>NZ_CP087168.1 GCF_024748615.1 Pseudomonas sp. B21-048
GTGTCAGTGGAACTTTGGCAGCAGTGCGTAGAGCTTTTGCGCGATGAGCTGCCTGCCCAACAATTCAACACTTGGATCCGTCCACTACAGGTCGAAGCCGAAGGCGACGAGTTGCGTGTCTACGCGCCGAATCGTTTTGTTCTCGACTGGGTCAATGAAAAGTACCTGGGCCGCGTCCTTGAACTGCTGGATGAGCATGGCAATGGCCTGGCGCCGGCGCTTTCCTTATTAATAGGCAGCAAACGCAGTTCGGCACCGCGTGCGGCACCCAATGCCCCGTTGGCCGCTGCGGCGTCCCAGGCTCAAGCTGCTCAAGCGCCTGTCAGCGCTCCGGCGCCAGCGCCGGCAGCTGTCTTGACCAAACGTGCGACACAAAAAGTCGCCGAGGTCAGTGAAGAGCCGTCCCGCGACAGCTTCGATCCCATGGCTGGCGCCAGTTCGCAACAGGCCCCGGTTCGTTCCGAACAGCGTACGGTGCAGGTCGAAGGCGCGCTTAAGCACACCAGCTACCTGAACCGCACCTTTACCTTCGAGAACTTCGTCGAAGGCAAGTCCAACCAACTGGCCCGGGCTGCGGCCTGGCAAGTGGCGGACAACCCCAAGCACGGCTACAACCCGCTCTTCCTTTATGGCGGTGTCGGCTTGGGTAAAACCCACTTGATGCACGCTGTGGGTAACCACCTATTAAAGAAGAATCCGAATGCCAAGGTTGTGTACCTGCATTCCGAGCGTTTCGTTGCGGACATGGTCAAGGCCTTGCAGCTGAATGCGATCAACGAGTTCAAGCGCTTCTATCGCTCGGTAGATGCGTTGCTGATCGATGACATTCAGTTCTTCGCCCGTAAGGAACGCTCCCAGGAAGAGTTTTTCCACACCTTCAACGCCCTGCTTGAAGGTGGCCAGCAGGTCATTCTTACCAGTGACCGCTATCCGAAAGAAATCGAAGGCCTTGAAGAACGCCTGAAGTCACGTTTCGGCTGGGGCCTGACGGTTGCCGTCGAGCCGCCGGAGCTGGAAACCCGCGTGGCGATCCTGATGAAAAAGGCCGACCAGGCCAAAGTCGATCTGCCACATGACGCGGCGTTCTTCATTGCCCAACGAATTCGCTCCAACGTTCGTGAGCTGGAAGGCGCGCTCAAACGCGTGATCGCCCACTCGCACTTCATGGGCCGCGATATCACCATCGAGCTGATTCGCGAATCTTTGAAAGACTTGTTGGCGCTGCAAGACAAACTGGTGTCTGTGGATAACATTCAGCGCACCGTCGCCGAGTATTACAAGATCAAGATCTCTGACCTGCTGTCCAAGCGTCGTTCACGCTCGGTAGCACGTCCGCGTCAGGTCGCCATGGCGTTGTCCAAGGAACTGACCAATCACAGCCTGCCGGAAATCGGCGATGTGTTTGGTGGCCGCGACCACACGACTGTTTTGCACGCCTGCCGCAAGATCAACGAGCTTAAGGAATCCGACGCGGACATCCGCGAGGACTATAAGAACCTGCTGCGTACACTGACTACTTGATGAACACCAGCGCAGCTTATTAAGGCAAGGGACTAGACCATGCATTTCACCATTCAACGCGAAGCCCTGTTGAAACCCCTGCAACTGGTCGCAGGCGTCGTCGAGCGCCGACAGACCTTGCCGGTGCTCTCCAACGTGCTGCTGGTTGTCGAAGGCCAGCAATTGTCGCTGACCGGTACCGACCTGGAAGTCGAGCTGGTCGGTCGTGTGCAACTCGAAGAGCCTACGGACCCGGGTTCCATCACTGTGCCTGCGCGCAAGCTGATGGACATCTGCAAAAGCTTGCCGAACGATGCGCTGATCGACATCAAGGTCGACGAGCAGAAGCTTGTGGTGAAAGCCGGCCGTAGCCGCTTCACCCTGTCGACCCTGCCGGCCAATGACTTCCCGACCGTGGAAGAAGGCCCAGGCTCGCTGACCTGCAGCCTTGAGCAAAGCAAACTGCGTCGTCTGATTGAACGCACCAGCTTCGCCATGGCGCAGCAGGACGTACGTTACTACCTCAACGGCATGCTGCTGGAAGTCTCGGCCGGGATCATCCGCGCCGTGGCGACCGACGGTCACCGTCTGGCCATGTGCTCGATGCAGGCCGATATCGGTCAGCCGGATCGTCATCAGGTGATCGTGCCGCGCAAAGGTATTCTGGAACTGGCGCGTCTGCTGACCGAACCGGACGGCAACGTCAGCATCGTGCTGGGCCAGCACCACATCCGCGCCACCACTGGCGAGTTCACCTTCACCTCAAAACTGGTCGACGGTAAATTCCCTGACTACGAGCGTGTCCTGCCTAAAGGCGGTGACAAGCTGGTACTCGGCGATCGCCAGGCGTTGCGTGAAGCGTTCAGCCGTACCGCGATTCTGTCCAACGAGAAGTACCGTGGCATCCGTCTGCAACTGGCCAATGGTCAGCTGAAGATTCAGGCGAACAACCCGGAGCAGGAAGAAGCGGAAGAAGAAGTGGGCGTTGAGTACAACGGCGGCTCTCTGGAAATCGGCTTCAACGTGAGCTATCTGCTCGACGTACTGGGCGTGATGACCACCGAGCAGGTTCGCTTGATCCTGTCCGACTCCAACAGCAGTGCGCTGGTGCAAGAGTCCGACAACGACGACTCGGCCTACGTTGTCATGCCGATGCGTCTGTAATCATGTTCAGCAGAACCTAGATGTCCTTAAGTCGCGTCTCGGTCACCGCGGTGCGTAATTTGCACCCGGTGACCTTCTCTCCCTCCCCCCGAATCAACATTCTTTACGGCGCCAACGGCAGCGGCAAAACCAGTGTTCTGGAAGCCATTCATCTGCTGGGGCTTGCCCGTTCGTTTCGTAGCAGCCGTCTGTTACCCGTCATTCAATACGAGCAATTGGCGTGTACGGTGTTTGGCCAGGTCGAACTGGCCGAGGGTGGACACAGCGCTCTGGGGATATCTCGCGACCGGCAGGGTGAGTTCCAGATCCGCATCGACGGGCAGAACGCCCGAAGTGCTGCGCAACTGGCAGAGATTCTGCCGTTGCAGCTGATCAACCCGGACAGCTTTCGCCTGCTCGAAGGCGCGCCGAAGATTCGCCGACAGTTTCTGGACTGGGGTGTGTTCCACGTGGAACCGCGATTCATGTCCACATGGCAGCGCTTGCAGAAGGCCTTGCGTCAGAGAAACTCTTGGCTGCGGCATGGTACACTTGACGCCGTTTCGCAAGCGGTTTGGGACAGGGAATTGTGCCAGGCCAGCGCTGAAATAGATGAATACCGCCGCGTTTATATCAAAGCCTTGAAACCAGTCTTTGAACAGACCTTGAGCGAACTGGTTGAGCTTGAGGGCTTAACGCTCAGTTATTACCGAGGTTGGGACAAAGACCGTGAGTTGAGTGCAGTGCTCGCCGGGTCCCTTCAGCGGGATCAGCAAATGGGTCATACCCAGGCCGGACCACAACGCGCTGATTTGCGTCTTAGATTGGGCGCACATAACGCCGCGGACATCTTGTCTCGTGGCCAGCAGAAGTTGGTGGTCTGTGCATTGCGGATCGCCCAAGGGCACCTGGTTAGCCAGGCCCGACGCGGGCAGTGTATTTATCTGGTGGATGACCTGCCGTCCGAACTGGACGAGCACCACCGTCGTGCGCTTTGCCGCTTGCTGGAAGACTTACGCTGCCAGGTTTTTATCACCTGTGTAGATCACGAATTATTGAGGGAAGGCTGGCAGACGGAAACGCCAGTCGCTCTGTTCCACGTGGAACAGGGCCGTATCACCCAGACCCACGACCATCGGGAGTGAAGGCATTGAGCGAAGAAAATACGTACGACTCAACGAGCATTAAAGTGCTGAAAGGCCTGGATGCCGTACGCAAACGTCCCGGTATGTACATTGGTGACACCGACGATGGCAGTGGTCTGCACCACATGGTGTTCGAGGTGGTTGATAACTCGATTGACGAAGCTTTGGCCGGCCACTGCGACGACATCAGCATCATCATCCACCCGGACGAGTCCATCACCGTTCGCGACAACGGTCGTGGCATCCCGGTAGACGTGCACAAAGAAGAAGGCGTCTCGGCGGCAGAGGTCATCATGACCGTGCTGCACGCCGGCGGTAAGTTCGACGACAACTCCTACAAAGTATCCGGCGGTCTGCACGGTGTAGGCGTTTCGGTTGTGAATGCGCTGTCCAAAGAACTGATCCTGACCGTTCGCCGTAGCGGCAAGATCTGGGAACAGACTTACGTCCACGGTGTTCCGCAAGAGCCGATGAAAATCGTTGGCGAGAGCGAAACCACTGGCACGCAGATTCATTTCAAGCCATCGGCTGAGACCTTCAAGAACATCCACTTCAGCTGGGACATCCTGGCCAAGCGGATTCGTGAACTGTCCTTCCTCAACTCCGGTGTCGGTATCGTCCTCAAGGACGAGCGCAGCGGCAAGGAAGAGTTGTTCAAGTACGAAGGCGGTCTGCGTGCGTTCGTTGAATACCTGAACACCAACAAGACTGCGGTCAACCAGGTGTTCCACTTCAACATCCAGCGCGAAGACGGCATCGGCGTGGAAATCGCCCTGCAGTGGAACGACAGCTTCAACGAGAACCTGTTGTGCTTCACTAACAACATTCCTCAGCGCGATGGCGGTACTCACCTGGTGGGTTTCCGTTCCGCATTGACGCGTAACCTGAACACCTACATCGAAGCTGAAGGTCTGGCGAAGAAGCACAAAGTTGCCACCACCGGTGACGATGCCCGCGAAGGCCTGACCGCGATTATTTCGGTCAAGGTGCCAGATCCGAAGTTCAGCTCCCAGACCAAAGACAAGCTGGTGTCTTCCGAAGTGAAGACCGCGGTCGAACAGGAAATGGGCAAGTACTTCTCCGACTTCCTGCTGGAGAACCCGAACGAAGCCAAGTTGGTCGTCGGCAAGATGATCGACGCGGCGCGTGCTCGTGAAGCCGCGCGTAAAGCCCGTGAGATGACCCGCCGTAAAGGCGCGCTGGACATCGCCGGCCTGCCGGGCAAACTGGCTGACTGCCAGGAAAAAGACCCTGCCCTCTCCGAACTGTACCTTGTGGAAGGTGACTCTGCTGGCGGCTCCGCCAAGCAGGGACGCAACCGTCGCACCCAGGCCATCTTGCCGCTCAAGGGCAAGATCCTGAACGTCGAGAAGGCACGCTTCGACAAGATGATCTCTTCGCAAGAAGTGGGCACCTTGATCACCGCGCTGGGCTGCGGCATTGGCCGCGATGAGTACAACATCGACAAGCTGCGTTATCACAACATCATCATCATGACCGATGCTGACGTCGACGGTTCGCACATCCGTACCCTGTTGCTGACCTTCTTCTTCCGTCAGTTGCCGGAGTTGATTGAGCGCGGTTACATCTACATCGCTCAGCCGCCGCTGTACAAGGTCAAGAAAGGCAAGCAAGAGCAATACATCAAAGACGACGACGCCATGGAAGAGTACATGACGCAGTCGGCCCTGGAAGATGCGAGCCTGCACCTGAACGAAGAAGCCCCGGGTATCTCCGGCGAAGCGCTTGAGCGTCTGGTGAATGACTTCCGCCTGGTGATGAAGACCCTCAAGCGTCTGTCGCGCCTGTACCCGCAGGAACTGACCGAGCACTTCATCTACCTGCCAGCGGTGAGCATGGAGCAACTGTCGGATCACGCAGCGATGCAGGATTGGATGGCTCAGTTCGAAGTTCGCCTGCGCACCGTCGAAAAATCCGGCCTGGTTTACAAAGCCAGCCTGCGTGAAGACCGTGAACGTAACGTCTGGCTGCCAGAGGTCGAGCTGATCTCCCACGGCCTGTCGAACTACATCACCTTCAACCGCGATTTCTTCGGCAGTAATGATTACAAGACTGTCGTGTCGTTGGGCGCTCAATTGAGCACCTTGCTGGACGACGGCGCGTACATCCAGCGCGGCGAGCGCAAGAAGCCGGTCACCGAATTCAAGGAAGCACTTGAATGGCTGATGGCTGAAAGCACCAAGCGTCACACTATCCAGCGATACAAGGGGCTGGGTGAAATGAACCCGGATCAGCTGTGGGAAACCACCATGGACCCAAGCCAGCGCCGGATGCTCAAAGTGACCATCGAAGACGCCATTGGCGCGGACCAGATCTTCAACACCCTGATGGGTGATGCGGTCGAACCTCGTCGTGACTTCATCGAAAGCAACGCCTTGGCGGTGTCCAACCTGGACTTCTGATCCAGTGTAGGTTTACAAAATAGTTGATCATTTTCACAAATAGATGATCGACGGACTCAACACAAAAAAGGCCAATTCTTTGAATTGGCCTTTTTTGTGCGCTCGAAAATTCGGTATCTGCCCTTCTGCCAGGCAAGGTGCTGGGGGCCGCCCGAGGAAGGCGCCTACATCAGGGGCGTTACATGGAGTAATTGTGCAATCGGGCTTACCCAGAACGCTCAAGAATGACGGATAAGGATCTTAAACTTCAAATAGCCGACGCAGTCGGTGGCCGGAAGAACCAGCGCGAACTCCTCACCGCACACACGTTTGCCCAGTCATTGAAGGCATCGAGCCAGTCAACCTGAGTTAAGCAGTATTAATGTCAGCGTTTCACTCCAAAGCAGTGCGAGAGTTCAGGAAAGCAGCCATTGCGGACATCAGATGCGTACAGGCCCACTGCATCGCGGATTACAGCATGGGCATCGACATAACGTTTAGCGAAACGCGGTACGAACTCACCGCCAAGACCCAGGATATCTTCGATCACCAGCACTTGGCCATCGCAAGCGGGCGAGGCCCCGATTCCGATCGTTGGCACGTGCAGTACCTCGGTTAACTCTCGGGCTAGCGGCTCTGCTACCCCCTCCAGCACGATGCAAAAAGCACCTGCTGATTCCATCGCCGTGGCTGCATCACGGATAGAGTTCGCCGATTGATCGTCCATACCTTGGGCTCGGAACCCACCCATGGTGTTGACAAACTGAGGCATCAACCCGATATGCGCCATCACTGGAATGCCTCGTTCCACCAGAAACTGCACGGTGGGCGCCATGACCGCACTACCTTCCACCTTTACCGCTGCGATATTCGCCTCC
The DNA here is from genome assembly GCF_024748615.1 of Pseudomonas sp. B21-048. Taxonomy (NCBI): domain Bacteria; kingdom Pseudomonadati; phylum Pseudomonadota; class Gammaproteobacteria; order Pseudomonadales; family Pseudomonadaceae; genus Pseudomonas; species Pseudomonas sp. B21-048. The sequence goes on from NZ_CP087168.1 coordinate 7,069, forward strand.
ATCATCAACCGCGCTGCACTGCGGAAAGCCTGAGCCGGTGATTCTTGGTAGGAGGCGAACGGCAGATCAGCCACCACACACGCGCGGCGTGTAGCACGCACTACCGCGCGACTATGTTGTATCGTCTGATCCAATGTGAAATCCAGCGTGTTGGGCTGCCCGTAGGCAACCATCGCGGTCGAATCACCCATCAGGATAACGTCAACAAATTCGTCAACAATCTCAGCGATCGATCGATTGTGTGCGGTCAACGACACGATCTTACGTTTGCCCTTGTAAGCCCTGATATCTGGTACGGTTAGACGGCGGGTTTCACTGACTGCGGTACTCATGAAGTTAGCTCCTCGCGAAAAATAGCGTTGAAGGAAGGACCTCTTAAAACGACGCTGACGCCAAGTTGGCTTTGGGTAACGCGCCCATCATCTGGTCAAAGAATTCGACTATCAGATCAAGTGTGTGGTCCGTCTGATCAAGATGCGGCGAGTGTCCGCAATCGATCAGGCAATGCTGGGTGACAACTCCGGGTATCTTTCCGTTGAATCGCGCTCAGCTGCGCCAGCGTTCCGTACTCGTCCCGATCTCCCTGCAGCAACAAGACCGGGCAACTAATATCGGCCAAGTATTGCTCAATATTCCAGTCACGAAAATGATCGGCTAACAACGTCACCGAAGGCCTCTGTGGATAGCGCTGTGCAGCTTCCACCAGCGTCTGATCAAGCCGAATACAATCATTGAACAAGGTTGGCCTCTACTTCTAATTTGACGTTCCCCGTCTTGGCATTCGGACGTTTTTGGGGGGGCGATAGTAGAAGCATTTCTCCAACCAGAGTGAGTGAACAATTTTTATAAACTCTATGCGGAAATGGAATACAGATGGATCTGAAGAACTTGCGCTATTTCGTGGAGGTGACAGAGCATGGCAGCTTCTCGAAGGCATCCCACAATATTCACGTCACCCAGTCGGCGCTTAGCAAAGCCGTTCAATTGCTCGAAGAAGAACTGGGTACGACGCTATTGGTTCGCAGCCGTCCAGGCGTGCCATCAAGCTTGACCCCGTCGGGCGAAGTGGTATTCCACCACGCCAAAGGGTTACTGAGCCGCAGCAAGCAAATGCTGACCGACGTAAGCTTGCTTAATAGCCTCGTCACCGGCGCCCTTCGGCTGGGGCTACCTCCTTTAGGTAGTACCGATCAAGTAGCGGTCGTGTTGACCGAGTTTCGGCGACGCTTTCCCCAAGTGGAACTCCAATTGCGCGAACAAGGAGGACAAGCCCTGGAAGAGGCCGTTCGCAAGGGCGAGATAGAACTGGCGATCAGTCTGCGACCAGAGGGCGATGACCTGGCCTGGCTTCCAATTTGTGAGGAACCACTCGTTGTCGTCCTGCCGCCTCGCCACCCACTCGCCAACCGCCATCGACTGACGCTGCCGGATTTAGCGCATCACCCATGGGTGCAGCTACAGGGTGCCTCTATCCTCAATCACCGCATCAAGCTCTGCTGCCCTGCTCTGGACGTCAGTCGCCTACAGACGGCCAAAAGCGACAGCCTGGCCTTTTGTTTGTCATTGGTGGCTGCGAACGCAGGCCTGCTGGTATTGCCCAGGTTATTGGCTCAACACCATATCCCACCCGGTGTGGAGATCGTCCCGCTCGAATGCGCCGAACTACAGTGGCAACTCGTCGTCATCTGGCGCAAGAGCTCACAGCTGTCGGTTGCGGCACAGCAATGGCTTGAACTCTTGGCAACCGACGCTGGCCAATAACCCGGCATATCTTCGACGTCGTTCCCTGCGCCAAAAACAAAGGTCTATACAAATACGGCCCAGCGCTTTTGCTGAACATGTGTTGGCCGATCCACAGCGGGGTGTATATAGTCGCCCCCACTGCAACCCGCCGGCCCATTCCAAGGAAGAGAATGATGAGTGACCTGCACACCCTTACGGCCGCCGAACTCCGGGCCCGATTCGCCAGCCGGCAACTCGCCCCCATCGACTATTAGGGCCAGGGTTCGCAGATTGGTGACTCTCACTCCGTTGAAACGGCGTATCGACGTGCCAAGGGGTCGATTGTTTCCCCTTCTCGATCAATCGCTCAGAACACCGATGCTCCTTTGGACTTGGCCAGATAACGCCCCGGTGAATCCCTCAGGTTGCGCCGAAACACCGAGGTAGCGGGACTACCCAATTCCCCTGATCGGTGAACATCTTTAACGCGCCCGTTGAGGCGTACGCAAACTGACCACGACTGTGCGTGTGCCGCGCAAAAACAGTACCCGAAGAATACTTGCGCAGACTCACCACAGCATCGGGGCTTCCAGGCTCGTAAGGATCCAGAGTTTGATTGATCGACATGGCCCGATTTTGACAAAAATAGACCTGCTATAACAAGCAGGCCAAAATTTTTGACCATAGAATCGCATCTCCAAAACTACCTGATGCAGAAACGGTTCGCATTGAACTGACTGGAATGTGAGGCTAGGGACATGCAGAAAAAACATTTGGTTCTGGCGATACTCGTCACCTTAGTGTGGGGAGTGAACTTCCCAATCACCAAACTGGGTTTGCGCTCGATCGATCCCTTTGTGTTAACCGGGATACGCTTTGCACTCGCCGCCATACCGTTGGTGTTCTTCATCAAGCGCCCCGCCATCAAGTTCAGCTATGTCGCCGCTTACGGCTTCATTTTCGGGTTAGGGATGTGGGGTGTGATCAACTATGGCATTCAGATCGGTGTCAGCCCTGGTATTGCTTCGCTGATCATTCAGCTCAGCGTGTTCTTCACCATGGGTTGGGGGGCGTTACTGTTTAAAGAAAAGCTACGCAGTGCTCAGCTTATCGGGGCACTGCTGGCATTGGTCGGGCTAGGGGGCATCATTTCCACCCAACAAGGGGAGCACGCAATACTTGGAGTATTGCTGATTGTGCTGAGTGCGGTCGCTTGGAGCGTCGGCAACGTGATTATCAAGAAATCCGGTGTCAAAGAGATCTTTTCATTCATGGTCTGGGCCAGTCTGTTTCCACCTATCCCACTCTTCTTCATCGCTTGGCTCATGCAGGGCGCCGCGCCCTTTGAGAACCTGCAAAGTAGTCTCGACTTCACGGCTGTGCTATCGATCGTTTTCCAGGTTTACCTGGCCACCCACTTTGCCTATTGGGGATGGAATTCGCTGTTGAAGCTTTATCCCGTATCCACAGTGGCACCGCTGTCGTTGTTGATTCCGGTATTTGGCATCGGCAGTTCGATGCTGATTATCGGCGAACACATCTCGATACCGAACTTGATTTCAATTGCGATCATCATTATGGGATTGACAGTCGGCCTCTATCGTAAGTCCTCCAGCACAATCAATGCAGCCCCCAAAGCCGCGTTCCGCCCTGACTGAACCGGTCGTGCCAGAACTATTCATCTTTGCCAGCATTTGCCAGGGCTGCCGAATCATCCGACAGAACCGCTAAAACGAAAAAGGCCAACGCTAAGTGTTGGCCTTTTTTACTGATCGGCGAAACGTCGTCATGCGCTAGTGTTAGTCACACTCTCAAGCCGATACCCATACCCGTAAATCGTCAGTAATCGCCAACCACGATCAGCTGTCAGGCCCAACTTGTTGCGCAAACGATAAATATGAGTATCCAACGGGCGAGAAGAGACTATTTCCTCATGAGTCCAAAAGCGCTCATATAAGTAGTCACGGGATAAAGGTCGGCCCAGATTGGCAAACAGGCAACGAGCGAGACGGTATTCCCGTTCGGTCAGGCTGATGGGGGTGGACGCGCGGGTGACAGTGAGTTCGGCGTCGTCGAACTCAAGGTCATTGAAAGTCAGTATTTCTGGGGTTGCCGCACGTTGCAGTCCATGCCGCCGAAGCACCGCGCTGACTCGAGCCATCAGCTCATTGGGCCGAAACGGTTTGCTCACGTAATCATCGGCCCCGGCGTTCAGTGCCTGGACGATATCGCTTTCAGTATCACGACTGGTAAGCATGATCGCGGCGGGGGGGGCGTCCATATGTTCGCGAGTCCAGCGCAACAATGACAGGCCGCTGATATCGGGCAATTGCCAATCGAGGATTAGCAGATCGAAAGTCTCCCTTCGAAGTTGCCGTAGCAAGTCCTCTCCCCGCTCGAAACTGTGCAACGTCCAAGCCTGCTCTCCCGTGGCAGGGATTTGTCGCAGTGTCTGTTCCACCCGGCGGAGTTCGGCGGGTTCGTCATCCAGTATTGCGACACGCATGCCGAGTGTTTCCTTCATCTCGTAAGTGCTAAGTGAAAATGGCGGGAGGTTAGGCTGATTGATTGAATCGAAGTTCCCAAGCAGGGTGATATTGATAATGTTTTAGCCTTCGACCAATTCTGAACAAATATTGTGAATCGGCTAGCAGGTTACTTATGCCGGTAAATTCGTCGTCGCTGAGCGGCACAAAGGGCATTGGGATTTGCCCGACGCAGGGAGCGTCAACCTGGCAGGACCATCGATCGCCGGTTTTCGACGGTTTGCAGTTCAGGGGGAAATACACGGAGTGCCTGCTCGGTTCTAACACAAGGATGTGTCATCTTTTATGTCCTTTGCTCCCATGGCTATCTGCCAGAGCGGCCAGTCAGGTATCGTGCGTTAAATACTTGTGTGCGTTACTGGCGTGATTTTCATAAGAGCATAAAAGCCAATCCATGAACCCCATGACCTTATTGTTTCCACGCGGTGTTTGTCTCTTTGATGGGTTAGAGGGCAAGACAACGCATGTCCGATAGCATCCTGGTCGACGACCGATGAAGAGCCGACCAAGGAAGGACGAGCGTGAACCAACCCAGGCTCAGCGACTTTTTCGGCGAATGGTCCGCGAATGGTTGTGGGTCAGTCTGATCCTGTTGCCGCTGACGGCGCTGTTGTCCATGAGCCAGGGCTTGTCCTTGAGCTATCTGCTGTACGACAAGCTGCGCCGGTTGAACCCGCTGCCAGTTGACCCGCGAATACTCATTGTCACGATCGACGACTACAGCGTGCAGCAGCTCGGTCCATGGCCGTGGCCGCGGGCCATGCACGCGCAGTTGCTTGATCGGCTCAGCGCCGCGAACGCCAAAGGCGTTCTGTTCGACGTGATCTTCAGCGAGTCCGATAGCCATCCCGGTAACGATCAGCTTTTGACCCAGGCGGCCTGTCGGGCCGGGAATGTTTTCGTGCCGCTGCTGCGCGAAGGCGTCGAGCGTTATGGAGAGCCCTTGGGGGAAATTGAACCGGTGACTCCGCTGAGCCATTGCGCCAAAGGCGTCGGACACATCGATGCCGAAGCGGATGCCGACGGAATTGTGCGCAGAGTGTATTTAAGTGAAGGACCAGCGCAAAACCCCCGCCCGCAACTGGCCTGGCTGCTGTACGAAGAAACCCTTGCTGACAAGGGAAATGCACGGATGCCTGGTACCCCGGCCCTGCCATCGGCGCAAGGCTGGCAGCGAACGCATGAAATACGGATTCCTTTCATCCGTTCCGATGCGGGCTTTCCCACTGTGCCCTACGTCAGGGTATTGCGCGGCGAAGTCCCGCCCGAGTTGTTGCGCGATCGTTTGATCCTGATCGGCTCAACCGCTCCAGGCCTGGGGGACCGTTATGTGACGCAATCGGCGAGCATCGGCACCACACCGGGCATCGAGATTCAGGCGAATATCCTCAACGGGCTGGTGCAACAGCGCAATATCGTGGCTGTTGATCAGCGCCTGGGGGCGTTTCTATCGGTGGTAATAGTTGGTGAGTTACTGGGCCTGCTGTTGGTGCGTCCACGTCGTGCCCTATGGCTGACACTGGGAGCAATGACGGCCGTTCTGTTGGGTTCGGGCTTACTGTTGCGGCTTGGCTGGTGGTGGTCACCGGCCGCGAGTCTGCTGGGTATGATGCTGGGCTACCTGATCTGGAATTGGCGAAGGCTGAACGCGGTGCTCGCCTATTTCGGCTGGGAACTGGCGCGTCTGGATAGCGAGCCAAAAGTCTTTCCCGAACGTCGTCGTACCCAAGCGCCAGCCGGTGATGTGCTGCAAGGGCAAATCGTCGCGCTGGAGCAGGCCATGAGCCGGACCCGCGATACCCGGCGTTTCATTGCCGATGGACTGGAATACCTGCCGGTGGCGACGCTGATCAGCGATCCGGGCGGGCGTATTCTGCTGGCCAACCGCAAAGCCCGAGAGGTATTTTCCTGTGATCTGGTGGGCGAGGACGTGCTCGAGCAGCTGAGCGACCTGGGTTATCCGGCGTTGTCCGGCGGAATTCAGTCTGCATTGTCGACCCTGGAGCCGCTGGAGTTTCGTGATAGCCAGGCACGCAGCCTGCGTCTGGATCGGGCACCGCTGTTGCCGGCCGAGGGTGACTCCGTGATTGGTTGGCTGCTGAGCCTCACTGACTTGAGCGTCGAGCGGGACGCCGAAGAACAGCGAGCCGTATTGTTGCGCTTTTTGTCCCATGACCTCAGAGCTCCTCACTCGGCGATTCTGGCCTTGCTCGACGTTCAGCGTCATCAGGTGGCCGGCGACACACAAGTGTTCAGCCAGATTGAGTTACAAGTGCGCAAGGCGCTGAACCTGACTGAGGCTTTTGTGCAGTTGGCAAAAGCCGAATCCGAGGTCTATCAGTTTCAGCCGAGCATGTTCGCAATGTTGTTGCTCGATACCTTCGACCAGGCATCGAGCATCGCTCATCTGAAGAACATTCAACTGCAGCATGACCTCGACGAAGACGCTGAAGCGCTGGTCCTGGCCGATCAATCGCTACTGACACGGGCACTGTTCAACCTGCTGGAAAACGCCATCAAGTACAGTCCGGCGGGCTCGCGGATCTCGGTGCGGGTGAGTTATGCCGAGGGCTGGCTGCTGTGCGAAATCGCCGATCAGGGCCGAGGGATTGCTGTCGATGAACTTCCCGAGTTGTTCAGTCAGTATCGGCGTTTTACCTCGGCTCACGGCAGCGATGGCCTGGGGCTGGGTTTGTCTATGGTCAAGGCCGTGATGGATCGCCATGGCGGGAGGATTTCCTGTCATAGCGTGGTGGGCCAAGGCACGACGTTCAGTATCCGGTTGCCGCTATTGAGCGAGTGAGCCTGACGCTTCAACGGGCATAAAAAAACCGGCTATATCAGCCGGTTTTTTTACGTCCGAAATAAACTTATGCACCTTTTTCGACGTTTTATTTGCTTAAGAAATATGTATGTAAATCATAAGCTTAAAAACTAAAAACGACGTTTTTCAATAAAACGGTACACAGGTTATCCACAGAAACTCAGACAGTCACTTGATCAGTAGCGCTGGGTGCCGCAGGGGCTGCTGGCAGTGAGCCCATCTCTCGCTGCATCTGTTCGTTCCAGGCTTGCACCCGGTCATTCAGGTCGGCGATGGCTCGTGGCCCGCTACCCTCGGCGTACATCGGTGCGCCGATGATCACCGTGATCACCCCCTGCTTCTTTGCCCAACCGGTTTTTGGCCAGAATTTGCCGGCATTGTGCGCAATCGGCAGTACCGGTAATGACGCATTGACGGCCAACGCGGTGCCACCGCGGGAGAACTTGCCGATGGTGCCGTAAGGAACGCGAGTTCCTTCCGGGAAGATCAGTACCCAGACATTGTCCTTGAGCAGTTCATCGCCCTTCTTCGCTACGTGCTTGAGCGCAGCTTTTGGATTGCCACGGTCGATGGCGATCGGTCGCAGCATGGCCATGGCCCAGCCAAAGAATGGAACGTAGAGCAGTTCGCGCTTGAGCACCTGGCTCAGAGGCGAGAAATAGGCCGAGAGAAAGAATGTTTCCCAGGTGCTCTGGTGGTTCGACTGAATCACGCAGGGCTGCTCAGGCACATTCTGGGCACCCTTCACTTCGTAACGGATGCCCAGAAAGACGTTGCTCAGCCACAAGGCGCAGCGGCACCAATACACATTGATAAAACGATAACGCGCCTTGAACGGCAGAAACGGCGCGATAAAAAAGCTCAGGGTGCACCAGAGCAAAGAGCTGGTGCCCAGCAGCAGGTAAAAGAGGAAGGTTCTGATGGCCTGCAGTATCGACATGGCGACATTTACCGTTGCGGGCATTGCCCGCCTATTCAAACGCACTCCCGATCAGTCCTTGGCCAGGATTGTCAGAAGAGCCTTAGTGATGGATAAGTTCCGCGGCAATCGCCGCCAGATCGTCAAAAATCAAGGTGCCCGCCGGCAGGGTTTTGCTATGAGTCTTTTCGCCTTTCCCTGTCTTTACCAAAACTGGCTGACAGTCGACGGCTCTGGCGGCTTCCAGGTCACCGAGAGTATCGCCGACGAACCATAGATTCGTCAGCGAAACGTTGTAATGCGCGGCGATGGTTTTCAACATCCCGGGTTTGGGCTTGCGGCAATCGCAGCCATCATCTGGCCCGTGCGGGCAATAGACGATCAGCCCGACTTCGCCGCCCTGCTCCGCCACCAGCTCGCGCAAGCGAGCGTGCATGGCGTCCAAGGTGGCGATGTCGTAATAGCCGCGAGCGATGCCTGACTGGTTGGTAGCGACCGCCACCGTCCAGCCGGCCTTGCTCAACTGCGCGATCGCTTCGATCGAACCGGGGAGCGGAATCCACTCCTCCACCGACTTGATGTACGCGTCGGAGTCGTAATTGATCACTCCGTCCCGATCGAGAATCAGCAGTTTCAACAGCAGCCCCTTAGCCCAGCAGCGAAATGTCGGCGACGCCGAGGAACAAACCACGCAGACGCGCCAGCAGCGCATAGCGGTTGGCTCGCACCTTGGCATCTTCAGCGTTGACCATCACCGCTTCGAAGAACGCATCCACCGGCTCGCGCAAGGCGGCCAGACGCGCCAGCGATTCGCTGTACTGGCGGGCCGCCGCCATTGGCTGAACAGCCTGGTCTGCCTGCTGGATCGCCGAATACAGCGAGAACTCGTTGGCATTGTCGAAGTACTTGGCTTCAACGACCGAAGGAACAGAGCCTTCGACCTTGCTCAGCAAGTTCGAAACACGCTTGTTCACGGCGGCCAGGGCAGCGGCTTCCGGCAATTTGCGGAACGCTTCTACCGCTTGTACACGCTGATCGAAGTCCAGCGCCGAACCCGGCTTCAGGGCACGTACCGACAGGTAAGTCCCGACATCAACGCCTTCGTCTTCATAACGGGCGCGCAGACGGTCGAAGATGAATTCCAGCACCGAGTCATTCAGGCCGGCAGCCTTGACCTTGGTACCGAACGCATTCACGGCAAACGCCACGGCGTCGTTCAGGTCGAGGTCGAGCTTCTTGTCGATCAGGATGCGCAATACACCCAGCGCTGCACGGCGCAGGGCATACGGGTCTTTGCTCCCGGTAGGCAGCATGCCGATACCGAAAATACCCACCAGCGTGTCGAGCTTGTCGGCGATGGCCACGGCCGCACCAGTCAGGGTGGTCGGCAGTTCAGCGCCGGCACCGCGCGGCATGTACTGCTCGTTCAGCGCCAGTGCGACTTCTTCCGGCTCGCTATCATTGAGGGCGTAGTAGTAACCGGCGACACCTTGCATCTCCGGGAACTCACCGACCATCTCGGTCGCCAGGTCGCATTTGGACAGCAGGCCGGCACGGGAAGCCCAGGCAGCGTTGCCGCCAATGCGTTGAGCGATGAATGCGGCGAGTTTGGAAACGCGCTCGGCCTTGTCGTAAACGCTGCCGAGTTTTTCCTGGAACACCACGTTCTGCAGACGCAAATTGAAGTCTTCGAGTTTTTGCTTCTTGTCTTGCTTGAAGAAGAACTCGGCGTCGGTCAGGCGTGGGCGAACCACTTTCTCGTTACCGGCGATGATCTGCTGCGGGTCTTTGCTCTCGATGTTGGCCACGGTAATGAAACGTGGCAGCAACTTGCCGTCGGCATCCAGCAGGCAGAAATATTTCTGGTTGTCCTGCATGGTGGTGATCAGCGCTTCTTGCGGCACGTCGAGGAACCGTTCTTCGAACGAGCACACCAGCGGCACCGGCCATTCAACCAGCGCGGTCACTTCGTCGAGCAGGCTCGGCGGCACAATGGCCGTCCCTTCCTGCAGCGTCGCCAGTTCTTCGGTACGTTTGCTGATCAGCTCGCGACGCTCGTTGGCGTCGGCCAACACGTAAGCCGCACGCAGATCGCTCAGGTAGTTGGCTGGCGAGGTGATGCGCACGCTTTCAGGATGATGGAAGCGGTGACCACGGGAATCGCGACCCGCCTTCTGGGCGAGGATGGTGCAGTCGATGACGTGGTCACCGAGCAGCATCACCAGCCACTGGGTAGGGCGAACGAATTCTTCCTTGCGAGCACCCCAGCGCATGCGCTTGGGGATCGGCAGGTCGTTCAGGGAATCTTCGACGATGGTAGGCATCAGGCTCGCGGTCGGCTTGCCAGCGATGCTTTGGCTGTAGCGCAGTTTCGGACCGCTCTGATCGATTTCGCTCAGGTCGACGCCGCACTTCTTGGCGAAGCCCAGGGCTGCTTGAGTCGGGTTGCCTTCGGCATCGAACGCGGCCTGACGCGGCGGGCCGTCGAGGTTGATGCTGCGATCTGGCTGCTGGGTCGCCAGCGCGGTAATCAGTACGGCCAGACGACGTGGCGCGGCGTAGACGGTTTTGGTTTCGTAGTTCAGGCCGGCAGCTTGCAGGCCTTTGTCGATACCGGCCATAAACGCTTCGGCCAGGGTATTCAGGGCTTTGGGTGGCAGTTCTTCGGTGCCCAATTCAACCAGAAAATCTTGAGCACTCATTGTGCAGCCTCCAGCTTGGCCAGTACTTCATCACGCAGGTCCGGAGTCGCCATCGGGAAGCCCAGCTTGGCGCGAGCCAGCAGGTAGGCTTGCGCAACGGAACGCGCCAGGGTGCGTACACGCAGAATGTATTGCTGACGCGCGGTCACCGAGATCGCCCGGCGCGCATCCAGCAGGTTGAAGGTGTGGGAAGCCTTCAACACCATTTCGTAGCTCGGCAACGGCAATGGCTGATCGAGTTCGATCAGGCGCTTGGCTTCGCTTTCATAGAAGTCGAACAACTCGAACAGCTTCTCGACGTTGGCGTGTTCGAAGTTGTAGGTCGACTGCTCCACTTCGTTCTGGTGGAACACGTCGCCGTAGGTCACCTTGCCGAACGGACCGTCAGCCCAGACCAGGTCGTAGACTGAGTCCACGCCTTGCAGGTACATGGCCAGACGCTCCAGACCGTAAGTGATCTCGCCGGTCACCGGGTAGCATTCGATGCCGCCCGCTTGCTGGAAGTAAGTGAACTGCGTCACTTCCATACCGTTGAGCCAGACTTCCCAGCCCAGACCCCAGGCGCCCAGCGTTGGCGACTCCCAGTTGTCTTCGACGAAGCGGATGTCGTGCACCAGCGGGTCGAGGCCCACGTGCTTGAGGGAACCCAGGTACAGTTCCTGGAAGTTGTCCGGGTTCGGCTTCAGGACTACCTGGAACTGGTAGTAGTGCTGCAGACGGTTCGGGTTTTCGCCGTAGCGGCCGTCAGTCGGGCGACGACTGGGCTGCACATAAGCGGCGTTCCAGGTTTCCGGGCCAATGGCGCGCAGGAACGTGGCAGTGTGGAAAGTGCCGGCGCCTACTTCCATATCGTAGGGCTGAAGTACCACACAACCTTGCTCGGCCCAGTATTGCTGGAGGGCGAGGATCAAGTCTTGGAAGGTACGCACGGCTGGCGTAGGCTGGCTCACGAAATTCACCTGTTTCTTGGGCTGCGATTTAAAGAGCGGGAGTATACCCGATTCGGTCCTGCGCACGCCCCCTGGAGCCTTATGCCACGCTGCTTTTGGTGTACCGAAGATCCGCTGTACATGGCTTATCACGATCAGGAGTGGGGCACGCCGCTACGCGATGCGCAGGGTTTGTTCGAGTTGCTTTTGCTCGAAGGGTTCCAGGCCGGGCTTTCCTGGATCACCGTATTGCGCAAACGAGAGCGTTATCGCGAGGTGCTGTTTGGCTTCGACGTACAGCGCGTGGCACAGATGAGCGATGCGGAAATCGATGAATTGATGCTCGATCCGGGGATCATCCGCAATCGCCTCAAACTCAATGCGGCCCGGCGCAATGCCCAAGCCTGGCTGGCGCTGGAAGATCCGGTGACGTTTCTCTGGTCGTTTGTCGGCGGAGCGCCTGTGATCAATCATTTCAAGGATCGCAGTGAAGTGCCGGCCGTGACACCGGTCGCCGTCGAGATGAGCAAAGGCCTGAAAAAAGCCGGCTTCACGTTCGTCGGCCCGACCATTTGTTACGCGTTGATGCAGGCTTCGGGCATGGTCATGGACCACACTCGGGATTGTGATCGCTACGCCACCTTGGCGAACGGCGGTTAGAATAGCCGCCTCGCGCACAGCACAAGATCAGGAGTGACCTGTGGATAAGTTGAAAGGCGCCTTGCTGGTAGGCGCTCTGCGTCTGTTTGCCCTGCTTCCTTGGTGTGCAGTGCAGGCGGTGGGTTCGGCGATTGGCTGGATCATGTGGAAAACCCCCAACCGTTCCCGCGACGTGGTACGGATTAACCTCGCCAAGTGCTTCCCGCAGATGGACCCGGCCGAACGCGAACGTCTGGTGGGCCAGAGCCTGAAAGACATTGGCAAGTCCCTGACCGAGAGCGCTTGCGCGTGGATCTGGCCGGCTCAGCGTTCCCTTGATCTGGTGCGTGAAGTCGAAGGTCTCGACGTTTTGAAAGAGGCTTTGGCGTCCGGCAAAGGCGTGGTCGGCATCACCAGCCACCTGGGCAACTGGGAAGTGTTGAACCACTTCTATTGCAACCAGTGCAAACCGATCATTTTCTACCGTCCACCCAAGCTCAAGGCGGTGGATGAGTTGCTGCGCAAGCAGCGGGTGCAATTGGGTAACCGGGTGGCTGCTTCCACCAAGGAAGGCATCCTCAGCGTGATCAAGGAAGTGCGCAAAGGTGGTGCAGTGGGCATTCCGGCTGACCCGGAACCAGCCGAATCCGCCGGGATCTTCGTGCCGTTCTTCGCCACTCAGGCCCTGACCAGCAAATTTGTCCCGAACATGCTGGCCGGCGGCAAAGCGGTCGGCGTGTTCCTGCATGCCCTGCGGCTTCCGGACGGTTCAGGTTACAAAGTGATCCTCGAAGCAGCGCCAGAGGCCATGTACAGCACCGATACCGAAACCTCCTGCGCGGCGATGAGTCAGGTAGTCGAACGCTACGTGCGGGCTTATCCGAGCCAGTACATGTGGAGCATGAAGCGCTTCAAGAAGCGTCCGCCGGGCGAAGAACGCTGGTATTGAGACACTGGATGATCTAACGCTGTGGTCCCTTGTGTCAGATCTGACGCTCAAGCTTTTTCAGAAACACCGTCATCTCCTTCTCGGCCTGCTTGTCGCCATGGTTGCGGGCGGCTTCCAGGCCCTGTTCCCAGGCCTGACGCGCCGCCGCGTAATCCGCCAGCGCCAGATGGGCCTTGCCCAATAGCTTCCAGGCCGCCGAATACTTTGGATCGAACTCGACGCAGCGCTGGAAATGCGCTGCGGCTTTGGCATTTTCACCCAGATCCAGATAACCCTTGCCCAAGCCGAAGCGCAGCAGCGAGTTATCCACACCCTTGGCGAGCATTTTTTCCAGGGATTCGATCATCGGTGCTTCCTCAGTCAGTGATCGTTCCCACGCTCCGCGTGGAAATGCAGTCCGGGACGCTCTGCGTCCCATTCAAAGCCGAACGCGGAGCGTCCGTTGAGGCATTCCCACGCCGAGCGTGGGAACGATCATCAGAAAAAGCTCAACCCCACATGGAACAGCTTTTCCACATCCCGAATATGCTTCTTATCCACAAGAAACAGAATCACATGGTCGCCGGTTTCGATCACGGTGTCGTCGTGGGCGATGATCACTTCTTCGTCGCGGATGATCGCGCCAATGGTGGTCCCCGGCGGCAGGCCGATGTTTTCGATGGCTTTGCCGATCACCTTGCTCGACTTCGCATCACCGTGAGCGATGGCCTCGATGGCTTCCGCCGCACCTCGACGCAATGAGTGCACGCTGACGATATCGCCGCGCCGCACGTGGGCCAGCAAGGTGCCGATGGTCGCCAGTTGCGGGCTGATGGCGATGTCGATGTCGCCGCCCTGGATCAAGTCGACGTAGGCCGGGTTGTTGATGATCGTCATCACCTTCTTCGCGCCCAGGCGCTTGGCGAGCAGCGACGACATGATGTTGGCTTCGTCGTCGTTGGTCAGCGCCAGGAAGATGTCGGCGTCGGCGATGTTCTCTTCCATCAGCAAATCGCGGTCGGAGGCACTGCCCTGCAACACCACGGTGCTGTCGAGGGTGTCCGAGAGATGGCGGCAGCGGGCCGGGTTCATCTCGATGATCTTCACCTGATAGCGGCTTTCGATGGCCTCGGCCAACCGCTCGCCAATCTGCCCGCCGCCGGCGATGACGATGCGTTTGTAGCTCTCATCGAGACGGCGCATTTCGCTCATCACCGCGCGAATATTCGCTTTGGCGGCGATGAAAAACACTTCGTCGTCGGCCTCGATCACCGTATCGCCCTGGGGCAGGATCGGCCGGTCACGACGGAAAATCGCCGCAACGCGGGTTTCGACGTTCGGCATGTGTTCGCGCAGCTGCCGCAGTTGCTGACCCACCAGCGGACCGCCGTAATAGGCCTTCACGGCCACCAGTTGTGCTTTGCCTTCGGCGAAGTCGATGACCTGCAATGCACCCGGATGCTGGATCAGGCGCTTGATGTAGTTGGTAACGACTTGCTCCGGACTGATCAGCACGTCGACCGGAATTGCTTCGTTATCGAACAGTTCGGCGCGGGTCAGGTACGCGGCTTCGCGGACCCGGGCGATCTTGGTTGGCGTGTGGAACAAGGTGTGAGCGACCTGACAGGCCACCATGTTGGTTTCGTCGCTGTTGGTCACTGCAACCAGCATGTCGGCGTCGTCGGCACCGGCCTGACGCAGTACGGTCGGCAGCGAACCGCGACCCTGCACGGTGCGGATGTCCAGCCGATCGCCGAGGTCGCGCAGGCGTTCGCCATCGGTGTCGACCACGGTGATGTCGTTGGCCTCGCTGGCCAAGTGTTCTGCCAGCGAGCCGCCAACCTGCCCTGCGCCGAGGATGATGATTTTCATCCAGTCACTCCCTTAAAACCGGTTAACCGCGCGCGGCGGCGATCTTGATCAGCTTGGCGTAGTAGAACCCGTCGTGGCCGCCTTCCTGGGCCAGCAACTGGCGACCATGGGGCTGTTTGATGCCGGCCGTCGTGGCGAGGTCCAGTTCACGGGCACCCGGCGTGCGAGCGAGGAATGCTTCGATGACTTCGGTGTTTTCGGTCGGCAGCGTGGAGCAGGTGGCGTAAAGCAGGATGCCGCCCACTTCCAACGTTATCCACATGGCATCAAGCAGCTCGCCCTGAAGCACCGCCAGTGCAGCGATGTCGTCGGGCTGACGGGTCAGTTTGATGTCCGGGTGACGACGGATCACGCCGGTGGCCGAACAGGGGGCGTCCAGCAGGATGCGCTGGAACGGTTTGCCGTCCCACCAAGTCGCGGTGTCGCGGCCGTCGGCGGCGATCAGTTCGGCGCTCAGTCCCAGGCGTGCAAGGTTTTCCCGTACTCGCACCAGACGTTTGGCTTCCAGATCTACAGCTACCACGCCGGCCAGTTTGGGCTCGGCCTCAAGGATGTGGCAGGTCTTGCCGCCCGGTGCGCAGCAGGCGTCCAGCACCCGTTGGCCTGGCGCCAGGTCCAGCAGATCGGCGGCCAATTGCGCGGCTTCGTCCTGCACGCTGATCCAGCCTTCGGCGAAACCCGGCAGGCTGCGCACGTCGGCCGCGGCGTCGAGGATGATGCCGTCCCGGCTGTAAACACACGGCGTGGCAGCGATGCCCGCTTCAGTCAGCAACCCGAGATAAGCATCGCGGGTGTGATGGCGACGGTTGACCCGCAAAATCATCGGCGGGTGAGCGTTGTTCGCCGCGCAAATGGCTTCCCACTGCTCAGGCCAGAAAGCTTTGAGGGATTTTTGCAGCCAGCGTGGGTGAGCGGTGCGCACCACCGGGTCGTGCTCCAGCTCGGCCAGCAGCGCTTCGCTTTCCCGCTGGGCGCGGCGCAGCACGGCGTTGAGCAGGGCTTTGGCCCACGGCTTTTTCAGTTTGTCGGCGCAACCGACGGTTTCGCCGATGGCAGCGTGGGCCGGAACCCGGGTGTAGAGCAGTTGGTAGAGGCCGACCAGCAACAGCGCCTCGACATCGGCATCGGCCGCCTTGAACGGTTTTTGCAGCAACTTGGCCGCCAGCGCCGACAAACGTGGCTGCCAGCGAGCCGTGCCGAACGCCAGGTCCTGGGTGAAGCCGCGATCACGGTCTTCGACCTTGTCCATTTGCGTCGGCAGAGAACTGTTGAGTGAGGCTTTTCCGTTAAGAACAGCAGCCAGTGCCTTGGCGGCAGCCAGACGTGGATTCATTGAGCGTCCGCCGCTTGACCGAGAACGGTGCCGACGGCGAATTTCTCACGACGGCTGTTGAACAAGTCGCTGAAGTTCAGCGCCTTGCCGCCGGGCAATTGCAGACGGCTCAGGCACAGTGCCTGTTCACCGCAGGCGACGACCAAGCCGTCCTTGCTGGCGCTGAGGATTTCACCCGGTGCGCCCTGCCCTTCGGCCAGGCTCGCAGCCAGCACTTTCAGCGCTTCGCCGTTCAGCGTGCTGTGGGTGATCGGCCATGGGTTGAAGGCGCGAACCAGACGCTCCAGTTCAACTGCCGGGCGGCTCCAGTCGATGCGCGCTTCGTCCTTGTTCAATTTATGTGCGTAGGTGGCGAGGCTGTCGTCCTGCACTTCGCCTTCCAGAGTGCCTGCAGCCAGGCCGGCAATCGCCTGAACCACGGCCGGTGGGCCCATCTCTGCAAGGCGATCGTGGAGGCTGCCGCCGGTGTCTTCACCGCTGATCGGCGTGGTGACCTTGAGCAGCATCGGCCCGGTGTCGAGGCCCAGTTCCATGCGCATGACGGTCACGCCACTTTCGCTGTCGCCCGCTTCGACGGCACGCTGGATCGGCGCCGCACCGCGCCAGCGTGGCAGCAAAGATGCGTGGCTGTTGATGCAGCCCAGGCGCGGAATATCCAGCACCACCTGAGGCAAGATCAGCCCGTAGGCGACCACTACCAGCAAATCCGGCTTCAGTGCGGCGAGTTCAACCTGAGCGTCTTCGTTGCGCAGGGTTGGTGGTTGCAACACCTGGATGTTGTGCTCCAGAGCCAACTGCTTGACCGGGCTCGGCATCAGCTTCTGCCCACGGCCCGCCGGACGGTCCGGTTGGGTGTAGACCGCAACGATCTCGTAAGGACTGTCGAGCAGGGCCTTGAGGTGTTCGGCGGCGAATTCCGGGGTACCGGCAAAGACAATGCGCAGTGGCTCAGTCATGAAAGCTCTCAATTACAAAGCGTCTTGAAAAGAAAAAGGCTTGCCGCAGCAAGCCTTTGAAAGAAGGGCATCAAGCGTTCTGGCGATGGAGCTTTTCCAGTTTTTTCTTGATCCGGTCGCGTTTGAGCGTGGACAGGTAATCAACGAACAATTTGCCGTTGAGGTGGTCGCATTCATGCTGGACGCATACCGCGAGCAGCCCTTCGGCGATCAATTCGTACGGTTGGCCGTCGCGATCCAGGGCCTTGACCTTGACCTTCTGCGGGCGGTCGACATTTTCGTAGAAGCCCGGCACCGACAGGCAGCCTTCCTGGTATTGCTCCATCTCGTCGGTCAGGGTTTCGAACTCAGGGTTGATGAACACCCGTGGCTCGCTGCGGTCTTCGGAGAGGTCCATCACGACGATACGTTTATGCACGTTGACCTGGGTCGCGGCGAGGCCGATGCCTGGCGCTTCATACATTGTTTCAAACATGTCATCGACCAACTGACGCACTTCGTCGTCCACTACAGCCACGGGTTTGGCGATAGTGCGCAGGCGTGAGTCGGGGAATTCGAGGATGTCTAAAATGGCCATAAGCTCAATTGCTGCACGTGTGAGGTAAAGTCGGGTCGATGGCCTGGCGAGTCCGGGGATGCAGGCTACCGTTGTGAACGTAGCTTCCGGCTTTTCAATAATGAGCCGGGAGCGAGCCACGAGGGCTCTGGCGTTTCACGCGAACGTACATAATAAAGGGATTCACCGCATGAGGAAATCACTACTCGCCCTGCTCCTTCTGGCCTCGGCCGGTTTTGCGCACGGGCAAGTGCAACTCAGGGAAGGTTTTCCACAGCAATACACCGTGGTGGCAGGGGACACACTTTGGGACATTTCCGCCAAATACCTGCGTGAGCCGTGGGAGTGGCCGCAGCTTTGGCAGGCCAATCCACAGATCGAAAACCCCAATCTCATCTATCCGGGCGATACGCTGTCGCTGGTCTATGTCAACGGTCAGCCACGCCTGACCCTCAATCGCGGCGCTTCCCGGGGCACCATCAAGCTTTCGCCACGAATCCGCAGCTCGCCGGTGGCCGATGCCATTTCGAGCATTCCGCTGAAATCGATCAACAGCTTTCTGCTGAGCAATCGCATCGTCGACAAGGCAGAGGATTTCGACAAGGCGCCCTACATCGTCGCCGGCGATGCCGAACGGGTGCTCAGCGGCACCGGTGATCGAATATTCGCCCGTGGCCATTTCGACCCGGCACAACCGGTGTACGGCATCTTCCGTCAGGGCAAGGTCTACACCGATCCGCAGAGTAAGGAGTTTCTGGGGATCAACGCCGACGACATCGGCGGCGGCGAGATCATTGCCACTGAAGGCGACGTCGCCACCCTGGCCCTGCAACGCACCACTCAGGAAGTGCGACTCGGCGACCGACTGTTCAGCGGCGAAGAGCGCTCGATCAATTCGACCTTCATGCCCAGTGCGCCAACCACCGACATCAACGGCTTGATCATCGATGTACCGCGTGGGGTCACCCAGATCGGCGCGCTGGATGTCGTCACGTTGAACAAGGGGCAGCGCGATGGCCTGGCCGAAGGCAATGTATTGGTGGTGATGAAAACCGGTGAAACCGTGCGTGACCGGATCACTGGCCAGCCATTGAAAATTCCCGACGAGCGGGCCGGTTTGCTGATGGTCTTTCGCACTTACGACAAGCTCAGCTACGGGCTGGTCCTTAACGCATCGCGCTCTTTGGCGGTGATGGACAAGGTGCGAAATCCGTAAGCCTGCTCACAAGTTACCAACAGAGTTATCCACAGCTTATTCCCGATTCGACGGGACTCTATAACGATCAAGGATGATCCATGTCGCTGTCTGCCTGTACGTCCGTTTCCCCTGCGGAACTGGAAGCCCGTTTACGCCTGCACCGTTTGCCGGAACTCGGTCCTGCGCGTTTCAAGAAATTGCTTGAAGCCTTCGGCTCTGCCTCCAAAGCCATCAGCGCGCCGGCCAGCGCCTGGCGTGCGTTGGGCCTGCCACTTGCTTGTGCGGAAGCCCGGCGCTCTATTGAAGTCCGTGACGGCGCCAGTCATGCATTGGCCTGGTTAGAGCTCCCGGGCCAGCATTTACTGATGTGGGACCAACCTGACTACCCCGCATTGCTGGCGCAAATCAGTGATGCGCCGCCGCTGTTATTCGTCGCGGGCGATCCGGGAATTCTGGAAAAACCACAGCTGGCGATGGTCGGCAGCCGTCGTGCTTCACGACCAGGCATGGACACTGCCACCGCGTTTTCGCGCACTCTGGCTGGCGCCGGTTTTGTCATCACCAGTGGTCTGGCCCTGGGTATCGATGCTGCCGCGCATCAGGCGGCTCTGGACGTTGGCGGGCAAACGGTCGGTGTACTTGGCACGGGGCTGGAAAATTTTTATCCACAGCGCAATCGGCGACTGGCAGACGCCATGATCGCTTCGGGAAGTGCGGTACTTTCGGAGTTCCCGCTGGACGCCGGCCCTTTCCCCAGCAATTTCCCCCGGCGCAATCGAATCATCAGCGGTTTGTCCCTCGGCGTGCTCGTGGTCGAGGCGAGTATTGCCAGTGGTTCATTAATCACCGCGAGGCTGGCGGCGGAACAGGGGCGTGAGGTGTATGCGATACCAGGGTCGATCCATCACCCTGGGGCAAAGGGTTGTCATCAGCTGATCCGCGACGGTGCGGTGCTGGTGGAAACCATCGAGCACATCCTCGAAGCCTTGCGCGGCTGGCAACGGCTGCCGTTATCCACAGAAGCGCCGACAGAGGCTCATCCGCTGCTCATATTGCTCCACGCGGCGCCCCATACCAGCGAAGCCTTGTCGGTCACCAGCGGCTGGGCGTTGTCGAAAGTGTTGGCAGTGCTGACGGAATTGGAAATGGACGGCCGTGCGGTCTGCGAAAGCGGTCGATGGTTTGCGCGGGTAAACTAGGTTTTATAAGGAAGATCGGTAAACTGCGCAGAGCCTTATTCCGGAGAGTTTTTCATGGTCAACAGTTGGCGTGTGCAACAAGCCGCACGAGAAGTTCGCGCCGGGGCGGTCATTGCCTATCCAACCGAAGCTGTCTGGGGTCTGGGTTGCGACCCGTGGGACGAAGAGGCGGTGGATCGTCTGCTGCTGATCAAGGGACGGTCTGTGGATAAAGGCCTGATTCTGGTGGCCGACAATATTCGCCAGTTCGACTTCCTCTTCGAAGACTTCCCTGAATTGTGGATGGACCGCATGGCCAGCACCTGGCCGGGGCCCAACACCTGGCTGGTGCCGCATCAGAATCTGTTGCCCCAGTGGATTACCGGAGTGCATGAAACGGTGGCGTTGCGGGTTAGCGATCACCCACTGGTGCGGGATTTGTGTGCGTTGGTCGGGCCGTTGGTTTCAACCTCGGCCAACCCTCAGGGACGGCCGGCGGCGCGGACGCGGCTTCGCGTGGAGCAGTATTTCCGTGGGCAGGTTGATTGGGTGCTGGGCGGCAATCTGGGTGGGCGGAAGAATCCGAGCGTGATTCGCGATCTGGCCACCGGCCACGTTGTGCGCCCGGATTAGACCGCGTCATCGTTCTTCGCGGGCAAGCCTCGCTCCCACAGATCCGAGTCTACGAATAATGTGAACGACCGAAATCCTGTGGGAGCGGGCTTGCCCGCGATGGCGTCCTCAAGGCAACAAAACAGTCGAGCCCGTCGTGCGCCGTGCCGACAATTCGGTCTGCGCTTTGGCCGCTTCAGCCAATGGATAGCGCTGGCTGATGTCCACCTTCAACTTGCCGCTGATGATCATCTCGAACAGCTCATCGGCCATACTTTGCAGGTTTTCAGCGTTGTTGGCGTAGGTCGCCAGGGTCGGTCGGGTCACGTACAGCGAACCCTTTGCCGCGAGAATCCCCAGATTCACGCCATCCACTGCGCCTGAAGCATTACCGAAACTCACCACCAACCCCCGAGGCGCGACGCTGTCGAGCGACGTCAGCCAGGTGTCTTTACCTACACCGTCGTACACCACCGGCACTTTTTTGCCGTCAGTCAACTCCAGCACGCGTTGTGCGACGTTTTCATGGCTGTAATCGATGGTCGCCCAGGCACCATTGGCCTTCGCCAGGGCAGCTTTCTCCGCTGAGCTGACCGTGCCGATCAGCTTCACGCCCAAGGCCTTGGCCCATTGGCAGGCGAGGGAACCAACGCCGCCGGCCGCAGCGTGGAACAGAATGGTTTCGCCACCCTTGAGTTCATACGTCTGACGCAGCAAGTACTGCACGGTCAGGCCTTTGAGCATCACGCCGGCGGCTTGTTCGAAGCTGATGGCGTCCGGCAAGTGCACTAAGTTGTCTTGCGGCAATACGTGAACATCGCTGTAGGCGCCCAAAGGGCCACTGCCGTATGCCACGCGATCGCCGATCTTGAAGCGGGTGACTTCGCTTCCGACTGCTTCGACCACGCCCGCGCCCTCGGCGCCCAGGCCCGATGGCAGGGTTGGCGGCGCATAAAGGCCACTGCGGTAATAGGTGTCGATGAAGTTCAGGCCGATGGCCTTGTTGGTCACGCGTACCTGCAGCGGGCCGGGCTCGGCGGGTTGGTAGTCCACGTATTCGAGCACTTCGGGGCCGCCATGGGCGCGGAACTGGATACGTTTTGCCATCTGCTCTCTCCTTAAGTCTTGGCTTCTAGAGTTGTAGCGCCAAGCGCCCTATCGAACTCCCAAGCTTGATCTTCGTCAACTGCGGCAGGCTCGCCTGCGATGTTATGCTACGGGCCCATTTGCGCCGGCCCCCGCTCCGATGGAGCGCCGCGTAGCTTTGCCCGATTCAAGGTGATGACATGACGACCCGCACCGAGGCCGTAAAAGCCTACCTGCTCGACCTGCAAGACCGCATTTGCGCTGCCCTGGAAGCCGAAGACGGCGGCGCACGTTTCGTCGAAGACGCCTGGACCCGCCCTGCCGGTGGTGGCGGTCGCACCCGGGTGATAGAAAACGGCGCGGTCATCGAAAAGGGCGGCGTCAACTTTTCCCACGTCTTTGGCAGCGGACTCCCACCCTCCGCCAGCGCTCATCGGCCAGAACTGGCCGGCCGAGGCTTCGAAGCCTTGGGCGTGTCTCTGGTGATTCACCCGCACAACCCGCATGTACCGACGTCCCACGCCAATGTGCGCTTTTTCATTGCTGAAAAAGAAGGTGAAGAGCCGGTCTGGTGGTTCGGTGGCGGCTTCGACCTGACCCCTTATTACGGTAATGAAGAAGACTGCGCGCACTGGCACCGCGTCGCCGAACAGGCCTGCGCGCCGTTCGGCCCGGACGTCTACCCGCGCTACAAAGCCTGGTGCGACAGTTATTTCCACATCAAGCATCGCCACGAGCCGCGCGGCATCGGCGGTTTGTTTTTCGATGATTTGAACGAGTGGGACTTCGACACGAGCTTCGCCTTCATGCGCGCCATCGGCGATGCGTTCATCGACGCGTACCTGCCGATCGTGCAGCGCCGCAAGAACGATGCGTTCACGGCCAAACAGCGTGAATTCCAGGAGTTTCGCCGTGGTCGTTACGTCGAGTTCAACCTGGTCTATGACCGCGGTACGTTGTTCGGCCTGCAATCGGGCGGGCGTACCGAATCGATTCTGATGTCATTGCCACCGCAAGTGCGCTGGGCCTACGACTGGAAGGCCGAGCCGGGCAGTGAAGAAGCGCGCCTGACCGAGTACTTCCTGCAAGACCGCGATTGGTTGGCCAAGGCCTGAACGAGGAATCCTGATGGATCGTTACGTCGTATTCGGTAACCCGATTGGCCACAGCAAGTCGCCGCTGATCCACCGTTTGTTCGCCGAGCAGACGGGGCAAAAACTGGACTACAGCACTTTGCTGGCGCCCCTCGATGATTTTTCCGGCTGTGCCCAGGCATTTTTCCGCGAAGGGCGTGGGGCGAATGTGACGGTGCCGTTCAAGGAAGACGCCTATCGTTTGGCGAACAGTTTGACCAAGCGGGCGCAGCGAGCCGGCGCGGTGAATACTCTGAGCAAACTGGCCGATGGCAGTTTGCTGGGTGACAACACCGATGGCGCCGGGCTGGTGAGGGACCTGACGGTCAACGCCGGATTCAGCCTTACGGGCAAACGCATCCTGCTGCTCGGGGCCGGGGGGGCGGTGCGTGGTGCGCTGGAGCCGCTGCTGGCGGAGCAACCGGCGTCGGTGATCATTGCCAACCGCACGGTGGAAAAAGCCGAATTGCTGGCGGAGTTGTTCGCGGATTTGGGGCCGGTGTCGGCCAGTGGTTTCGATTGGTTGCTGGAACCGGTGGACCTGATCATCAACGCTACGTCCGCCAGTCTGTCAGGTGATGTACCGCCTATTGCCAGCAGTTTGATCGAACCGGGCAAGACGGTTTGCTACGACATGATGTACGGCAAAGACCCGACCTCGTTCTGCCGCTGGGCCAGCGAGCACGGTGCGGCGGTGGCGATGGATGGCCTGGGCATGTTGGCCGAGCAGGCGGCGGAAGCGTTCTATCTGTGGCGCGGTGTGCGCCCGGATACGGCGCCGGTGCTGGCCGAGCTCCGTCGCCAGCTCGCGCTCTAGGCATTTGTGGCGAGCCTCAAGGGGAGTGTTTCAATCTTCAAACCGGATCGGGCATTTCTCCGCGCCTTCGAGCTTTCTCAATTCCTCCACCACCTGTGGCCGTGCCCGCCGCAGGGTCAGGCTGCGATCCTGGCGCAGCAGCCGTCGCGCCTCCTGGTGCAGCATTTCCACGCCCGAATAGTCGATGAAGTTGATCTGCTGCGCCTCGATCACTACCCGCGCGCCGTGCATCCGTTGCAAACGCACTTGCAGGTAATGGCTGGCGCCGAAAAAGATTGAACCGCCGACTCGCAGAATGTCCTCGTCGCCCTCACGCCAATGCTGCACCCGAGGTTGCGAGGTGCGTTTGAGGTAGAAGAACAGCGAGGCCAGCACGCCGGCGTAGATCGCCGTTTGCAACTCCAGCAACAGCGTCGCGACACAGGTCAGCGCCATGACAAGAAACTCGGCACGACTGACCCGCAACAAGGCGCGAATGCCGCGATGGTCGACCAATCCCCAAGCGATCAACAAAATGCTGCCGGCCATAGCCGGGATCGGAATGTGCGCGATCAATACCGCACCGAAGATAGCGAACAACGCCACCCATACTGCTGAAAAAACGCCCGCCAACGGTGAGCAGGCACCGGCGTCATAGCTCAGGGCCGAGCGGGTGAAGGAACCGGCTGACAGCGAGCCGGAAAAAAACGCACCGACCATGTTCGAGAAGCCTTGGGCGCGGACTTCTTGATTGGCGTCGAGCAACTGCTGCGAGCGCGCCGACAAGGAGCGGGCAATCGACAGGCTCGTCACCAGCCCGAGCATCCCGACCGCCACCGCGCTAGGCAGCAGGCGCAACACCAGGTCCAGATCCAGCGGCAACGGGCTGAAGGGTGGCAGCCGCCCGACAAAGGCGCTGACCAACTGCACATGACCGAACATCGCTGGCCACAGCCACACCAGCAATCCGCTCAGGGCCAGAGCGATCAACAGTGTCGGCCAGCGCGGCACCAGCAGTTTCAGTACGACGCCCACCACGACCGTGGCCAGGCCCAGTACCAGCGAGGGTTTGTCCACCTCACTCAGATGACTGAACAGCAGCACCAGGCTGTTCAGTGCCGTGGCCTGATTGGGCACATCCAGCCCCAGCAAGTTCGGCAGTTGCCCAATGGCAATCACCACCGCTGCGCCAAGGGTGAAGCCCAGCACCACCGAGTGAGAGACGAAATTCACCAAAGCGCCGAAACGCAGCAAACCCAGCAACCACTGGAAAATGCCCGCAAGGAGTGTCAGAAGCAGGATCAGCGTGACGTAGTCCTGCGACGCGGGGACAGCCAGAGGACTGACGCTGGCATACAGGACGATGGAAATGGCCGCCGTAGGACCGCAGATCAAATGCCATGACGAGCCCCAGAGGCAGGCGATCAGCACTGGGATAATCGCGGCGTACAACCCGTATTCTGGTGGGAGACCGGCGATCAGGGCGTAGGCAATGGATTGCGGCAACGCGAGAATCGCACCGCTCAGGCCGACAATCAGGTCACGGCCGACGCTGGCGCGGGTTTGCCGGGGCAACCAGGTCAGGAAGGGGAAGAGTGAATGGCGGCTGGGGAAGGCCATGGGTCCTCTCGGGCAGGGTTTTACGGAAGAGTATCAGGACCGACGCTGATCGTTCCCACGCTCTGCGTGGGAATGCCGCCATGGACGCTCTGCGTCCGCTTCGGGATGTGACGCGGAGCGTGGGAACGATCAAGTGGTAGCAGTTAAAGTTTGGCTTTGACCGCCGGCAACGCATCCTTCCCGTCCACGGTCTTCACACCGTCCAGCCACTTATCCAGCACCGCCGGATTGGCCTTGATCCACGCCTTGGCCGCCTCGGCATTGCTGACCTTTTTGTTCACCGCCTCGGCCATGATGCTGTTCTCCATTTCCTGGGTAAAACTCAGGTTGGTGAGCAGTTTGCCGACGTTCGGGCAGGCCTGTGCATAACCTTTGCGGGTCAGTGTATAAACGCTGCCGGTGTCGCCGAAGTACTTCTCGCCGCCTTTCAGGTAATGCATTTTCAGCTGCACGTTCATCGGGTGGGGCGTCCAGCCGAGGAAGGTCACGAACTTCTGTTTCTTCACCGCGCGAGACACTTCGGCCAGCATCGCCTGCTCGCTGGATTCGACCAGCTTCCACTGGCCCATATCGAAGTCATTCTTCTTGATGATCTCTTGCAGCGAAATGTTTGCCGGGGCGCCGGAGCCGATGCCATAGATCTTTTTGTCGACTTCTTTTGGGTGTAGCTCGGCGTACTTGTTCAAGTCGTTAAAGTTATGCACACCCGCATCCCAAACGTAATCCGGGACCGCCAGCGTGAATTCGGTGCCGTCGAGGTTCTTCGCCAGTTGCGTAACGTCGCCGTTGGCCACGAACTTGTCGTAGAAGCCCTGCTGCGCCGGCATCCAGTTACCGAGGAATACGTCCACCTGGCCATCCTTCAGACCGCCAAAGGTGATCGGTACTGCCAGCGTGTCGACCTTGGCCTTGTAGCCCATGCCGTCCAGCAGAAACCCGGTGATGGCGTTGGTTGCAGCAATGTCGCTCCAGCCAGGGTCGGCCATTTTCACCGTCTCGCAGCTTTGCTCGGCATAAGCCGAGGCGCTGCCCAGAGCCAGAAGCCCGACCGTCAGTACTGTGGATAACCTTTGCATGGACTTCCCCTTAACGTTATTGGTTTTGGCAGGGTTGTGGATAACGTGCTTTACGTTCCAGATCGTCGAGGTCGATGTGGTTGCGCATGTACTGCTGACTGGCGTCCACCAGCGGCTGGTGATCCCAGCTCTTCAGCTTGCCAATGGTCAGGGCGTCGGCGACGAAACGCCGGCGTCGCTGACTGGCGAGCACCTGTTGGTGGATCGCCGGGATATCCCATTTGGCCCGCGCTTCGGCGAGAAACTCATCAAATAGCTGCCGATGTTGCGGCGATTGGCTGAGTTCTTCCTGTTCCTTGGGGTCGTTATGTACATCGAAGAGTAGGCAAGGGTCGTCTTCGCTGTAGATGAATTTGTAGGCGCCCCGGCGAATCATCATCAACGGGCTGATGGTGCCTTCGGCCATGTACTCGCCGAAAACTTCATCGTGACCGCCCTGCCCTTGCAGGTGCGAAACCAGCGAGCGGCCGTCCAGCGGCAGACCCGGTTCCAGAGAGCCGCCGGCCAGTTCGACAAAGGTCGGCAACAGATCGGCAGTGGACACCGCCGCGCTGACCCGCCCGGCCCCGAATTGCCCTGGTGCACTGATCAACAGCGGTACACGGGCAGCCATTTCGTACCAGTGCATTTTGTACCAGAGGCCGCGCTCGCCGAGCATGTCGCCGTGATCCCCGGAGAACACAATGATGGTGTCGTCGATAAGGCCGGTTTCCTCGAGTGTTTGCAGGAGTTTGCCGACGTTGCTGTCGATATAGCTGCACGCACCGAAGTAGGCGCGACGCGCGTCGCGAATCTTATCCACAGGCAGCGGCTTGTTCCACAGGTCATAGACCTTGAGCAGACGCTGGGAGTGAGGATCAAGTTGATCCTGCGGGGGTGTTTCGGGCAAAGGGATGTCGGCATCGTCGTACATATCCCAGAAAGCTTTAGGAATCGTGTACGGATCGTGTGGGTGAGTCATCGATACGGTCAGGCAGAACGGCTGATCGCCATCCTCGCGGATGTGGTCGAACAAATATTGCTGAGCCTTGAACACCACCTCTTCGTCGAAATCCAGCTGATTGGTGCGCACGCAGGGCCCGGCTTGCAGCACCGATGACATGTTGTGGTACCAGGTTGGGCGCACATCGGGCTCATCCCAGTTCACCGACCAGCCGTAATCGGCCGGGTAGATGTCGCTGGTCAGGCGTTCTTCATAGCCGTGCAACTGGTCCGGGCCGCAGAAATGCATCTTGCCCGATAGCGCGGTGTGATAACCGAGGCGACGCAGGTAGTGGGCATAGGTTGGAACGTCGGCGGGGAAATCGGCCGCGTTGTCGTAGGCGCCGATCTTGCTCGGCAACTGACCGCTGACCAGGGTGAAACGCGACGGCGCGCAGAGTGGGCTGTTGCAGTATGCGGCGTCGAACACCACGCCTTCGGCGGCGAGGCGGCTGAGATTCGGCAGTTTGATCGGTGAAGGGCCGTAGAACGGCAACATTGGCGCGGCCATCTGATCGGCCATGATGAAAAGAATATTTTTGCGCTTCATGTGATCGCGGCATTCCATAGTGGATATTTATGCGAGAGTGCTGTGATCGAGCATGGAGTCCATACTCTTTGTGGTAAAGCCCATGCCAGGCAATGACTAGGATAAGCACAGCTTATGTATGACGCCCTCGGTGATTTGTCCCTGGACCTGCTGCGTGCCTTTGAAGCCGCAGCCCGGCAACGCAGCTTCACCGCCGCCGCGGTGGAGCTCGGCACCACGCAACCGGCCATCAGTCAGCAGATCAAACGACTGGAGGAACAGCTTGCGACACGGTTGTTCGACCGTATCTATCGCGGTATTGAGTTGACTGAGGCCGGGACTATTCTGTTTGAGCAAGTTCAGCTCGGTTTGCAGAATATCGATGCAGGATTGAGCGCAATCAGCGCACAACAACAGCACGAAGTGTTGCAGGTGGCCACTGACTTTGCCTTCGCTGCGTACTGGCTGATGCCGCGTCTGCACCGCTTCCATACCGCCAACCCTCAAGTGGACGTCAGCCTGGTTACCAGCGAACGCAGCCACAACATGCTGCGCACCGACATCGATGTGGCGGTGCTGTTCGGCGATGGCCGGTTCAAGCAAGGCGAGAGCCACTGGCTGTTCAGCGAAGAGGTGTTCCCGGTATGCAGCCCGCTGCTATTGAAGGACCGTGCCCTGCCCTTGCCGGCTCAGGTCTTGCTGGAATTTCCGCTGCTGCACCTGCGAGGCGAGAACAGCAGCAACTGGTTCGACTGGAGCGGTGTGTTTCGCGAGCTGGGGATCACCTCGGCCCCAGCGCCGGGGCAACTGCGCTTCGACAACTACACCTTGCTGATTCAGGCGGCGATTGGCGGTCAGGGCGTTGCAATCGGATGGCGGCACCTTGTGGATAACTTGTTGGCGCAAGGTCTGTTGTGTCGCCCGATTGCCGATACGGTGATTTCCAGGCTGGGCTATTACGTGGTCCTGCCCCAGCGCAAACGGCGTGGGGCGTTGATTCAGCTGTTTGTGGATTGGTTGATGGCGGAACAGGCTAGCAGTGCGCAATCGCTCAATGGTCTTCCGTTACCCTCGATTGCGGTGTGAACGGGTTCGGACGATTTTTACTATTCCGACGTCGCAATAAAACTCACATGCTCACCAACATGCAGGTTCAGGTGCAGCTCATCGGCAATTCCTACGGCTACCCTGTTCAGTTGTTCCAGCACTGCGGCCAGACCCGGTTCCAGGCTACTGCTGACGTGACTGAAATGCTCGATGGTCAGCCCGGGCACGCGGCGTGGTGCATTCACCAAGGTCCAGTGCAACGAGCTGCTTTGCAGAGCCTCGCGGATTTCTTCGGCGGCGTGGCGTTGCAACGGGTCTTCTATTTCCGGGTCGTCCAGCACCTCGAAATCGCCCACCACAAACAAGCGGGCAATGCCTGCGGCCTGCATGCCGTCGATCAGTGCATCCACCGCCAGCACCTCCTCGACCGGGCCGGGCACTATGGATTTTTCGATGTGTTCACTGTTCATCGGCAACCCTGGCGCATCGAGCAGGCAGATCACCGCCGAACAGCCGGCCACGCTTTGCTTGACCCGCTTGGCATCGAACAGGTCACCCGCCTTGGTGCGTAAACCCGGGCGCGGCGCGAGCGCGTTCAAGTCATCGATAATCGCGATCACTTCATGCTTGCGCCGCAGCATTTCAGCCATCAGCGCACTGCCCAGGCTACTCATGGCACCATAAAGCACCACCTTCACCACCGGGGTTTCGGCATTTTTCATGGCTGTGCTCCGTACTTCCTGCCTATATAACGTGAGACCTGCGGGGAATGGTGTGGGTTCGACCAGGTTTAAAGGGGTTTCAGATGCGACAGATCAAGGGCTACCACGCCCATGTCTATTTCGACGCCAGCACCCTCCCGCAGGCACGGGCCTTGTGTGAGCAGGCAGCGCAATTGTTTCCGCTGAAGATGGGCCGCGTGCACGAGCGCCCGGTCGGCCCACATCCAGACTGGAGCTGCCAATTGGCTTTCGAGCCGCAACACCTCGGCGCGGTGTTGCCGTGGCTGGCGCTCAACCGCAAGGGATTAGTGATATTCCTGCATCCGGACACGGGCGACGATCTGCTCGACCACACCGAACACGCGATCTGGATGGGCGCGATTCGGCCGCTGAACCTGTCCATTTTCTGATCAGAGTTGTTCCTCGGCCTCACCGGGCAAGTGCTCGTCCAGATGCAGCCACGGCAAACGACTGTCGGTCCAGATATGCCGCTCGGCCGGGGCCTGCTCGGGATGGTCGAGGGTGGCGATAGTCACATCGATGCTCTCGGGGCTGAGCGTTGTCTCCAGCGCCAGTTGCGCCCCGCAGTTGCGGCAGAAATATCGCACGCAAGTAGGCGAAGACTCGTACCGGGACGGCGTACCCGCCATCCATTTAAATGCTGAGGCGGGCACCGTGATCCAGGTGGTCACGATCCCGCCGCTGACCCGTCGGCAAATCGAGCAATGGCAATGAGCGATGTCGTGCAATGGCCCGCTGAATTGATAGCGCATTTGTTCGCAGTGGCAACCGCCGGTGTGAAGTTCGCCCATGTCTTTTGCTCCTGACCCGTGTTTACGGACTCTCAATCCGGCCGACGACCGGTTGTACATTCGGTCAATGCTTTCACTCGCGAAAGCTGGCTGAAAGCTTCCCCGATTAGGATCGCCCTCACTGCCGGCAACAGACCGGTTGGCCAATGCGAGTGTTTTATCGCCCGCCCGGTCCATTTAACAACAACAATGGTGATCCTGATGTCCTCTCCTATCCGCCTCTTCGCTGCAACTCCGCCCGTACGCCTCGTGCTTCCCGTTCTGCGCTGACCTCATCCGGTTCGCCCATTTACTAGCCGCGCTACGCCTGGAGTATTCCTATGCTGACTTTCCTTGGCTTCGCCATGGTCATCACGTTCATGTTCCTGATCATGACCAAGCGCCTGTCCGCGCTGATCGCCCTGATCATCATCCCGATCATCTTCGCCCTGTTCGGCGGCTTCTCGCCGAAGATCGGCCCGATGATGCTAGAAGGCATCACCAAACTCGCGCCGACCGGCGTGATGCTGATGTTCGCCATTCTCTACTTTGCCCTGATGATCGACTCCGGCCTGTTCGACCCCGCCGTGCGCAAGATCCTCAAACTGGTCAAGGGCGACCCGTTGAAAGTTTCGGTCGGAACCGCCGTACTGGCGCTCGTCGTTTCCCTTGATGGTGACGGCGCGACCACTTATATGATCTGCGTGGCCGCCATGCTGCCGCTCTACAGCCGCATCGGCATGAGCCCGCGGATCATGGCCGGTCTGATCATCCTCGCCGGTGGCGTGATGAACATGACCCCTTGGGGTGGTCCGACGGCTCGTGCGGCCAGTGCGCTGCATGTCGACCCGTCCGACATCTTTGTGCCAATGATCCCGGCAATGCTGGCCGGCGTGGTGGCGATCCTGGCGATTGCCTACTTCTACGGTAAACGCGAGCGTGCGCGTCTGGGTGAATTGCATCTGGTCGGTGATGAAGTCGATCACAGCGAAATCAGCGTTTCGCAGTTCCCGGATGCCCGTCGTCCAAAGCTGATCTGGTTCAACGGCGCGCTGACCCTGACGCTCATGGGTACGCTGATCGCCGGTCTGTTGCCACTGCCGGTGCTGTTCATGGTGGCGTTCAGTATCGCGATGATCGTCAACTACCCATGCCTGCAACAGCAGAAGGACCGCGTCGCGGCCCATGCCGGTAGCGTGCTGGCGGTGGTCGGGTTGATCTTTGCCGCGGGTATCTTCACCGGTATCCTGTCGGGCACCGGTATGGTCGATGCCATGTCGAAAAGCCTGCTGGCGGTCATCCCGGATTTCCTCGGCCCGTACCTGGCCGTGATCACCGCGCTGGTGAGCATGCCGTTCACGTTCTTCATGTCGAACGATGCATTTTATTACGGCGTGTTACCGGTACTTGCCGAAGCTGCCAGTCATTACGGTATAACCGCGGTGGAAATGGCACGTGCCTCGATCGTCGGTCAGCCCGTCCACTTGCTGAGCCCGCTGGTACCATCGACCTACCTGTTGGTGGCCCTGGCCGGTATCGAATTCGGTGACCATCAGCGGTTCACCTTGAAGTGGGCAGTGCTGGTTTGCCTGTGCATACTGGTCGCTGCGTTGCTGATGGGGATTTTTCCGCTGTTCAGCACTCTATAAGCCCAAGACTCACCATGACGGGTCCAGGCTTTGTTGTTTGAAGCCTGGGCCCTTTGTGGTTTAAACACTCGCTCAAAGGAATACACATGGAATGGCTGACCAACCCTGAAATCTGGGTTGCCTTCTTCACCCTGACTGCCCTGGAGATCGTCCTGGGCATCGACAACATCATCATGATCTCGATCCTGGTCAGCCGCATGCCCAAGCACATGCAGGCGCGCACCCGGATCTTCGGCCTGGCGCTGGCCATGATCACGCGGATCCTGTTGCTGCTGTCGATCACCTGGGTCATGCGCCTCACCGCAGACCTGTTCGAAGTCTTCGGCCAGGGTATTTCCGGGCGTGACCTGATCCTGTTCTTCGGTGGTCTGTTCCTGCTGTGGAAGAGCTCGCAAGAGATGTACCACGCGCTGGAAGGTCAAGATGAAATCGGCGACGAGCCTTCGGGCAAGGGCGGCAATTTCCTGTACACCATCATCCAGATCGCGATCATCGACATCGTGTTCTCGCTGGACTCGGTGATCACGGCGGTGGGCATGGTGTCCCACGTACCGGTCATGGTCGCGGCGATTGTCGTTGCAGTGCTAGTGATGATGTGGGCTTCTGGCACCATCAGCGACTTCATCGACAAGCACCCGTCGCTGAAGATGCTGGCGCTGTCGTTCCTGTTGCTGGTGGGTACCGTGCTGATTGCCGAATCGCTCGACGTGCACTTGCCAAAAGGCTACGTCTACTTTGCTATGGCGTTCTCGTTGGCGGTGGAAGCGATCAACATCAAGATGCGCACCGCGATGATGAAAAAGAAGAAGCAGCAAGAGCCAGTGAAACTGCGCAAGGATGTTCCGGGTCAGTAACCTGAACACCCTGCTATGACAAAGGGGCCTTCGGGCCCCTTTGTCATGTCTGCAGCAAACTGTTTTCATGACAGTTTTGTTTCAATCGCCTCTTTAGCTATGCGATGCTGGCGTCCAGACCGTTAGCCAACTACAGCTTAAGTACAGAACGTAGAAAACGCGCGGCACCGTTGACTTGCCCCACTGGGGCGCTACCACCACAGGGGGCCTGCATGCTCACCCTGCTCAATTTGTTATCAGCCGTGACCTTGTTGATCTGGGGCACGCACATCGTCCGAACCGGCATCCTTCGGGTTTATGGTTCCAACTTGCGTCACGTGATCGCCCATAACATGTCCAGGCGCTGGCTGGCGTTTGTCGCCGGGATCATGGTGACCGCCATGGTCCAGAGCAGCAATGCCACCGCCATGCTCGTGACCTCGTTTGTCGGTCAGGGCCTGATGGCGCTGACGCCGGCCCTGGCGACCATGCTCGGCGCCGACGTCGGTACCGCGCTGATGGCGCGGGTACTGACCCTCGACTTGTCATGGCTGTCGCCGCTGCTGATTTTTCTTGGGGTGATTTTCTTTCTGTCGCGCAAGCAAACCCGGGTCGGGCAGATGGGCCGGGTCAGCATTGGTCTGGGACTGATTATTCTGGCGCTGCAACTGATCGTCGAGGCCGCCGCGCCGATCACTCAGGCGCAAGGGGTGAAGGTCATCTTCGCCTCCCTGACCGGCGATATCTTGCTCGATGCTCTGGTCGGCGCGCTGTTCGCAATGATTTCCTACTCCAGCCTGGCTGCCGTTTTGCTGACCGCGACTCTCGCCGGTGCCAGCGTGATCAGTTTGCCAGTGGCCATCGGCCTGGTGATCGGCGCGAACATCGGCAGCGGCATTCTCGCTTTCCTCAGCACCAGCATGCAGAACGCGGCCGGCCGTCAGGTGGCGCTTGGCAGCCTGTTGTACAAACTGATCGGCCTGCTGCTGATCATTCCGGTGCTCGACCCGTTGGTGCACTGGATCGACAGCTTCGATTTCAGTGCTCAGGAAATGGTCATCGGCTTTCACCTGCTCTACAACACCGCGCGCTGCCTGATCCTGTTGCCCAGCGTAGGGCCGATGGCCAAGCTCTGTGCGTGGTTGCTGCCAGAGCGGCCGGACATCAATGGCACGGCCAAACCGCGGCATCTCGACCCGACCGCCTTGGTCACGCCTAGCCTGGCGCTGGCCAATGCCGCCCGGGAAACCCTGCGTATTGGCGATCTGGTCGACAGCCTGCTCGAAGCCATGCTCGACGTGCTGCGCGGCAAACAGACCGCCGTCACCCAGGAAATTCGTCGCCTGACCGATGATGTCGAAGCGCTCTACAGCGCCATCAAACTCTATCTGGCACAAATGCCCCGCGAAGACCTCAGCGAGCAGGACAGTCGGCGCTGGGCGGAAACCATCGAGCTGGCGATCAACCTGAAACTCTCCAGCGACCTGATCGAACGCATGCTGCGCAAGGTTCAGCAGCAGAAAACCTCGCAACGCCGGTCTTTTTCCGAGGTGGGCCTGGAGGAGTTGGCGGGGCTGCACAGTCAGCTGATTGCCAACCTGCGTCTGGGGTTGTCGGTGTACCTCAGTTCCGACCCGGAAAGTGCCCGCCAGTTACTGCGTGAGAAGCGTCGCTTTCGCGCACAGGAGCGCCGCCTGGCCCACGCTCATGTCAGCCGTTTAAACCGTAAGATCGTGCAAAGTATCGAGACCAGTTCGCTGCATCTGGAACTGATTGCTGACATGAGACGCTTGAATTCGCTGTTCTGCAGCAGTGCCTATGCGGTGTTGGGCACTTCGGACACCGGCGCTCTGGCGGTCGACGATTTGACTGACATCACTCATTCACCCTGAACGTCCACAGTTGCCTGAAGTCTGTTGAACTTACGCTGGTCGTACGGAAACTCGTTATGCGTTGTCTGCTCTTCGCTTGTCTGTTGCTCGGTTCACTGCCTTCAATTGCCCTGGATCGCTTTCAGGTCGAGGGCTACACGTTGCGAAACGGCCTGCAATTGGTCCTCAAACCGGGCACCGAGCGCGGGCATGTGGCGATCCGGTTGGTGGTTGGCGTAGGCCTGGATGATTTCAGCTGTGCCGACAAGGAGCTGCCGCACCTGCTCGAACATTTGCTGTTCAGCGGCATCGACGCCACCGGCGAAGGCGGTCTGGAAGAGCGCATGCAGGCTCTGGGCGGTGAGTGGAATGCCTACACAAGCAATGCCGACACGACTTTCGTCATCGAAGCCCCGGCGAAAAACCAGCGCAAGGTCCTCGACCTGTTATTGGCGCTGCTGACCCAGACCCGTATCGACGACAATGCGATCAACGTCGCCAAGCAAGTGGTCGAGCGCGAAGACGGTGGTCATTACTCGCACCTGCAACGCTGGCTGGATCGCCAGGACCTGGGGCACACCGCGAGTAATCAGTTGGCGGTGGAGCTGGGCCTCAAATGCCCCGAGCGCGCGCAAGTCGATCACCTGACCCGCGAGCAACTGGAGAAGGTGCGCAAGGCCTGGTACGCGCCCAACAACATGACCCTGATCGTGGTCGGCGATCTCGACCGCCTGCTGCCGGCCTATCTGGAACGGGCCTATGGCGCACTCGAATCGGTTGAGCCTAGCGCTCACCTGCCGCTGCCAGACATTCAGGCCAGCGCGGCCCACGAGCGCAATTTGAGTAACGGTTTCGTCGGCGGCGGTGCCAAGTTGCATTGGCTGGTGCCGGAGCCGGTGCTGGAAGACCAGCACGACGAAACCTTCGACCTGCTCAAGGACTATCTGGACTGGGCGCTCTATCGCCAATTGCGCCTGGCCCATGGATTGTCCTACGGGCCCTCGGCCGAGCGCGAGGTATTTGGCGGGGTGGGCTTCATGAGCCTGAACGCCGACCTTGATCGCGACGAGGTGTTGGCTGCTGAACAGGTGCTGGATGAGCTTAAAGCCGATCTGCTCAAGAACGGCCTCGACGCCGCCACCTTCTCCCGTCTCAAGCAAGCCGCTATCGCTCGCCAGGCCTGGGCCGTGCAAGGCAACAGCGCCCTGGCGGACTATTACTGGAGCGCCCTTGGCGACTACGAGGACGGCCATTTCGTCAACCCGGCCAAGGCGCTGCAAGACGTGACTCTGCCCGAGGCGAACAAGGCAATGCGCGAGTTGCTGCTGCAACCGGGGTATCTGCGGATCGAGAAGCCGCTGGTGAGTTATGACCAGGTGATGTGGGCGATTGTCGGGGGATTTGGGTTGATGGTGCTTGGAATATTGGGTTGGCGTGTTCACCGCACAAAGCAATGATTTCCCTGTGGCGAGGGAGCTTGTCGGAACGCCGCACCGTCCCGTTGGGCTGCGAAGCGGCCCTGAAAAACGGCACCCCCGCACCCCGGTTTATCAGACACACCGCATTCACCGATATTGCGACTGCTGCGCCCGAACGCGGACCGGCCGGCGGGAGCAAGCTCCCTCGCCACAGGGTTTTGGGTTCGATCAAAGTGACCGCAAGCCTCGCCACACCGCCTCCCGGGCGGTACCCTGTCGAGGATGTTCCCCACGACTATTGTGAATCGCCGAATGCCGAATCTGACCCTGTACGTACAGCGCATCATCGAATTGATGAAGCGCTATCCCGGGGTCATTGCGCTCGGCGGTTTCATCTCCGGGGTCGGCAGCTTCATGCTGGTGGATCGTCAACAGGGGCTGGCGACCTGGATCACCACCATCATGCTGGTCAGCTGGGTCTGGCTGATGCTGGAAAACAGCCTCACCAAGCTGTTCGCCAAGGTCTTCAAGCGCGAAATACCCCAGCCCTTGCTGCGTTACGCGACGCAGATGATCCATCAGGAAAGCCTGTTCTTCGTCCTGCCGTTCTTTTTAATCACCACCACCTGGAACAGCGGCCAGTTGTTCTTCACTGGATTACTGAGCATGGCGGCGCTGATTTCGATCATCGACCCGCTCTATTACAAATGGCTGGCACCGCGCCGCTGGGCGTTCCTGGCGCTGCATACCCTGACTCTGTTCGCGGCCCTGCTGACCGCCCTGCCCGTCATCCTGCACCTGACCACCGCCCAGAGCTTCAAGCTGGCGCTTGGCATTGCCATGGTGCTGTCGTTCCCGAGCCTGGCCTCGATCTTCCCGATTCGCACTGTGCGCAATGCGTTGGCGATCCTCAGTATCACCGTCGGCATCGGCGCCGCCGGTTGGGTGCTGCGCTCGTGGGTTCCGCCGGCGACCCTGTGGATGACCGAAGTGGCGATCAGCACCCAAATGCAGGATCGAACCCCCGGCAAGAGTCTGGAAGAAGTCAGCGCCGAACAGATTCGCGGAGGTGGGCTATACGCGTACACCGCGATCAATGCCCCGCGGGGGCTGGCCGAACGGATTTATCACGTCTGGATGTTCAACGGTAAGGAAGTCGACCGAATCCCGCTGGATATCAACGGCGGGCGCAAGGAAGGCTACCGCGCCTGGACCCACAAGCAGAACTTCCCCGGTAATCCCGCCGGCAAATGGCAGGTCCGGGTGCTCACCGAAGACGGCCAGTTGATCGGCGTGTTGCGCTTCAAGGTCATGGACAGCACACCCGTCAAAGAAAAGTAACGCGGTTCGTGCTATTAGTCAGATCTGCGTAATAGCCGAACAAGCACGGAGCTTATGACTAGCAGCACAATGCCTGGCAGTGCCCGACTGGACACCTCGCACAGCCCTGCCCTGTTGCGGGTCACGGGTGACTGGACGCTCGCCCATTATGCCGATCTCAGCCGCCTGAGCGAAAAGCTCCGTGGCCAATACGACAACAACACCCACATCGATCTCAATGGCCTCGGCGCGCTCGATACGGCGGGTGCGTCATTGCTGGTGGAGCTGCTGGGGGCCGAGCGTCTGGGCAAATCTGCCGAACATCCCGAGTGCACCCTTTCTTCCGCCGATCGCGCCTTGTTGCAGACGGTGTACTGCTCACTCACCGATTTCTGTGTGCCGATCAAAGAGCCGGAAATCAGCGTCGGCATTCAACTGCTGACCCGCATCGGCCGCGCGGTCGACGCGGTCTGGCAGGACACGTTGCAACTGTTGGGTTTCGTCGGCCTGATCCTGGAAACCATCGCTCGCGGGTTGTTTCGTCCCAAGCGCTGGCGCCTCACGCCGATGGTCGCTCACATCGAACAAACTGGTCTCGATGCCGCGCCCATCGTCGCCCTGCTGACCTTTCTGGTGGGCGCTGTGGTGGCGTTTCTCGGGGCGACGGTGCTGGCGAGTTTTGGCGCGAGTATTTTCACCGTGGACCTAGTGGCGTTCTCTTTTCTGCGGGAGTTCGGCGTGTTGCTCACGGCGATCCTGATGGCCGGCCGCACCGCCAGCGCGTTCACCGCGCAGATCGGTTCGATGAAGGCCAATGAAGAAATCGACGCGATCCGCACCCTCGGCCTCGACCCAATGGAGTTGCTGGTCGTACCTCGCGTCCTGGCGTTACTGGTGGCGTTGCCGATGTTGACCTTTCTGGCGATGGTGTCAGGGATTGTCGGCGGTGGCGTAGTCTGCGCGCTGTCGCTGGATATCTCGCCGGCGATGTTCCTGTCACTGCTGCAATCGGACATTGGCGTTCAGCACTTTCTGGTGGGGATCGTCAAAGCGCCGATTTTTGCGTTCCTGATTGCCGCCATCGGCTGCCTCGAGGGCTTCAAGGTCAGCGGCAGCGCCGAGTCCGTCGGCGCGCACACCACGTCCAGTGTGGTGCAGTCGATTTTCGTGGTGATCGTGCTCGACGCCGTGGCTGCGTTGTTTTTCATGGAGATGGACTGGTGAGTCGTTTACCCCGAGCGCCTTCAGAGGCGGTGATCGAAGTCCGTGGGTTGTGCAATCGCTTCGGCCGCCAGAGCGTGCACGAGAACCTCGACCTGGACTTGTACAAGGGCGAGATTCTGGCGGTGGTCGGCGGTTCCGGCAGCGGCAAATCGGTGCTGCTGCGTAGCATTGTCGGCCTGCGTCAGCCCAGCGAAGGGCTGGTGAAGGTCTTCGGCAAGAACTTGCCGAGCCTGTCGGAACACGAGCGCTCGCTGGTCGAACGGCGGTTCGGTGTGTTGTTCCAGAAAGGTGCCTTGTTCTCTTCGCTCACCGTGACCGAGAACGTCGCCCTGCCCCTGATTGAACACGCCGGCCTGAGCCGTGCCGACGCCGAGCATCTGGCGGCAGTGAAAATGGCGTTGGCCGGGCTACCGTTGTCGGCGGCTGACAAATACCCTGCTTCATTGTCCGGCGGCATGATCAAGCGCGCAGCCCTGGCCCGTGCCTTGGCCCTGGACCCTGACATCCTGTTTCTCGACGAACCCACCGCCGGTCTGGACCCGATTGGCGCCGCGAGTTTCGATCAACTGATCCTGACCCTGCGCGATGCCTTGGGCCTGAGTGTGTTTCTGGTGACCCACGACCTCGACACGCTCTACACCATCACTGACCGGGTGGCAGTGCTGGCGCAGAAGAAAGTGCTGGTGGCGGACGCCATCGACAAGGTGTCGGAAACCGATGATGCGTGGATTCATGAATACTTCCATGGCCCTCGCGGCCGCGCGGCGCTGACGGCCGCTAACCAGCTCAACGAGGTCTGACATGGAAACCCGAGCCCATCACGTATTGATCGGCCTGTTCACCGTCATAGT
Source organism: Pseudomonas sp. B21-048 (assembly GCF_024748615.1). Lineage (NCBI taxonomy): Bacteria > Pseudomonadati > Pseudomonadota > Gammaproteobacteria > Pseudomonadales > Pseudomonadaceae > Pseudomonas > Pseudomonas sp. B21-048. Next base: position 46,930 of record NZ_CP087168.1, read on the forward strand.
GGTGGCAGGCGCCCTGCTCTTCGGTCTGTGGCTGGCCAAGTCCAGCGTTGATACCGAATTCAAGGATTACGAAATCGTCTTCAACGAGGCGGTCAGCGGTTTGTCCAAGGGCAGCGCGGTGCAGTACAGCGGGATCAAGGTCGGCGACGTGGTGATGCTGCGCCTGGACCCGAACGATCCGCGCCGGGTGTTGGCGCGGATTCGCCTGGGCGGAGACACTCCGATCAAAGAAGACACCCAGGCCAAGCTGGCGCTGACCGGGATCACCGGGACCTCGATCATCCAGCTCAGCGGCGGCACGCCGCAAAGTCCGACCCTCAAGGGCAAGGACGGCAATTTGCCGACAATCGTTGCGTCGCCCTCGCCCATTTCCCGGTTGATGAATGACAGTAACGATCTGATGGAGGGCGTGAACGTGTTGATGCACAACGCCAATCAGTTGTTTTCCTCGGAGAACGTCGCGCGTATCAGCAGCACCCTCGAGAACCTGGAACAAACCACCGGCACCATCGCCGACCAGCGCGGGGACATTCGTCAGGCGATGCAGCAACTGGCTTCGGTTGGCAAGCAGGCCAGCGCCACCCTGGAACAGACCACCGCGTTGATGCGCAACGCCAACGGCCTGCTCAACGATCAGGGCAAGCAGATGTTCGGCAGTGCCGAGCAAGCCATGAAGTCCCTGGAACAAAGCAGCGCGACCATCAACACGTTGCTCTCCGCCAATCAGGATTCCCTCAACAGCGGCATGCAGGGCCTCAATGGCCTGGCGCCGGCGGTGCGTGAGCTGCGCGATACCTTGAGTTCGCTGCGAACCATTTCCCAGCGGCTTGAGGCCAACCCCAGCGGTTATCTGCTGGGCAATGACAAGAACAAGGAGTTCACGCCATGAAACTGCCTCATATCGCCCTCCTCGCCGGTTTTGCGTTGGTCGCTTCCTGTTCGATTTTCCCCAAGACCGAGCCGTCCGATGTCTATCGACTGCCGTCGGCACAGAGCGACGCGTCGGCCCAACGCGCTACGCCACAGCGCTGGTCGTTACGGCTGGCCAAGCCGCAGACCAGCGAAGCCTTGAACAACCCGAAAATTGCCGTAATCCCTCAGGGTGATCTGATCAGCAGCTACAAGGCTTCACGCTGGAGCGATCCGGCACCGGTGCTGTTGCGCAATCGTCTGTTCGATGGTTTCCAGCGTGACGGTCGGGTGCCGTTGCTCAGCACCGATGACAGCAATTTCCAGGCAGACCTGGAACTGGGCGGCAACCTGCAAGCGTTCCAGACCGAGTACCAGGGCACGGCGGCGAGCGTGGTCGTGCGCCTGGATGCGTTGTTGGTGCGTGGGTATGACCAGCGAATCCTCGCCAGTCGACGCTTTGAAGTGCGTCAGCCGTTGAGCGATGTGAAGGTGCCGGCGGTGGTGAGCGGTTTTGGCTTGGCCAGCGACCAGTTGACGGCGCAGGTGGTGGCTTGGACGGTGGAGCAAGGTCAGAAGGTTGCGCCGCCGCTGAGGCCTTGACGCCACCGCTCCCACAGGTTTTTTGGTTAACCGAAGAACCAGTAACAGACGCCGATCGCGCCGAGAACGCCGGCAAGTTCGGCCAGCAACGCACACCCCACCGCATGCCGTGCACGCTGAATGCCCACCGCGCCGAAGTACACCGCCAACACATAGAAGGTCGTTTCGGTACTGCCCTGAATCGTCGCCGCCACCAGCGCCGGGAAGCTGTCTACCCCTTCGGTCTTCATGGTTTCAATCAGCATCGCCCGCGCGGCGCTGCCGGAGAAGGGTTTGACCATGGCCGTCGGCAGCGCATCGACGAAACGCGTGTCCCAACCGGCCCACTCCACCAGATGCCGAATCCCGTCCAGACCGAAATCCAGCGCTCCGGATGCTCGCAGCACGCCCACGGCACAGAGCATCGCCACCAGATACGGCAGCAGGTTCTTGGCCACGTCGAAGCCTTCTTTGGCGCCTTCGATGAACGCCTCGTAGACCTTCACTTTGCGTAATGCGCCGATCACCAGAAACAGCATGATCAGCCCGAACAGCGTCAGGTTGCCGAGGATCGATGACAGGCTCGCCAGAGCGGTCGCCGAGAGCGTCGCCAGCAACGCCATGAAAGCGCCGAGGGCCAAGGCACCGGGTATGAGGTAAGCGAGCACTACCGGGTCCCACAGGCGCAGACGCTGCATGAACGCCACCGACAACAGACCGACCAGGGTCGAACAACTGGTCGCGAGCAGAATCGGCAGGAACACCAAGGTCGGATCGGGCGCGCCTTGCTGGGCGCGGTACATGAAGATCGTCACCGGCAGCAGGGTCAGGGAGGAGGCGTTGAGTACCAGGAAGAGGATTTGCGCGTTGCTGGCGATGGTGTCGCTGGGGTTGAGCTCTTGCAGCGCCTTCATGGCTTTGAGGCCGATCGGCGTGGCGGCGTTGTCCAGGCCCAGGCCGTTGGCGGCGAAGTTCAGGGTGATCAGGCCGATGGCCGGGTGACCGGCCGGCACTTCCGGCATCAGGCGCAGGAACAATGGGCCCAGCGCCTTGGCCAGCCATTCGACGATCCCTGCCTTTTCGGCAATCCGCAGAAAAACCCAGCCAGAGGGTGAGGGTGCCGAACAGCAGGACCATGACCTCGACCGACAATTTGGCCATGGCGAAAATGCTCTCCACCATCGCCGCAAAGATCCCGGCGTTACCGCCGATCAGCCATTGCGCCAGCGCCGAAACGGCAGCCACGATGAAGAAGCCAAGCCACAGGCCATTAAGCATCAGTCAAATCCCCCGGAAGTTGCGGCGAATGATAGCGGGGTAGTCAGAAACGACAAACCCCGGATTTCTCCGGGGTTTGTTTAGTACTGCTAGCAAAAGACCAATGTGGGAGCGGCGGTGCGACGATTCGACTTGCTCGCGAAGAGGCCGGAACATTCAACATCTCTGTTGACTGATCCGCCGCTTTCGCGAGCAAGCCCGCTCCTACAGGTTTTTGCGTCAGTTGTTGGAAATCTCGCCAACCGGCAGCTTTTCCTTGCAGCGCCAGTGCGGCAGGGAGTTCCAGTAGCGCTCGCCCTTGGCGTCGTCGTACATACCTTCCCAACGTGCGATGACCAGCACGGCCAAGGCATTACCAATCACGTTCAGCGCGGTACGGGCCATGTCCATGATGCGGTCGACACCGGCGATGAACGCCAAGCCTTCCAGCGGAATACCAACGCTGCCCAGGGTGGCCAGCAGTACCACGAAGGACACACCCGGTACGCCGGCGATGCCTTTGGAGGTGACCATCAGGGTCAGCACCAGCAGCAATTGCTGGCTGATCGACAGGTCGATGCCGTAGAGCTGGGCAATGAAGATCGCCGCGATGCTCTGGTACAGGGTCGAACCGTCGAGGTTGAACGAGTAGCCGGTCGGTACTACGAAACTGCAAATGGCTTTCGGTGCGCCGTAGGCTTCCATCTTCTCGATCACGCGCGGCAGCACGGTTTCGGAACTGGCGGTGGAGTAGGCCAGCACCAGCTCATCCTTGAAGATGCGCATCAGCTTGATCACCGAGAAGCCGAACAGGCGAGCGATCAGGCCCAGCACCACGAAGGCGAAGAAGGCGATGGCGACGTAAACCAGGATCACCAGTTTGGCCAGCGGTATCAGAGAGGCGAAGCCGAAGTTGGCCACGGTCACCGCGATCAGTGCGAAAACGCCGATCGGGGCGTAGTTCATGATCATGTGGGTGACTTTGAACATGCTTTCCGACACGCCCTGGAACATCTTCACCAGCGGCTCGCGCAGGTCCGATTGCAGGCTCGACAGACCGAGACCGAACAATACGGAGAAGAAGATGATCGGCAGCATCTCGCCGCGGGCCATGGCCGCGAAGATGTTCGACGGGATCAGGTTGAGGATGGTTTCGATGAACGCATGTTCATGCTGAACCTCGGCGGCAGTGGCCTGGTACTTGGAAATATCCACGGTACCCAGGGTGCTCATGTCGATGCCGGTGCCCGGATGGAACACGTTGGCCAACACCAGACCGACCACGATGGCAATGGTGGTGACGATCTCGAAGTAAATGATGGTCTTCAGGCCGATACGCCCGAGCTTCTTCGCGTCGCCGACACCTGCAATACCGACGATCAGCGAAGAGATCACGATCGGGATCACAATCATCTTGATCAGACGGATAAAGATATCGCCTGCTGGTTGCAGGACGTTGCTGATCCACCAGGCTTTTTCGGCACTGAAATGGTTGAGCAGCGCACCGATTGCAATCCCCAATACCAGACCGATGAGGATCTGCCAGGCGAGGCTAAGCTTTGCCTTCTTCATATCTTTACCCTTACTTGCGTTTGACTCAGGCCGATGCATGAACTGAAACGCTCAATGGCGAACAAGTCTTGCATCGGCCCCCGTATAAGGTCCCCGCGAGCGAGCATTTACAGCTCTCAGGCAGCGAAAAAGGCGCAACTATTCCGATGCGGGGAAGCGCCGTCTAATGCCGTAAACGCCTACCCTATGCCGAATCGGCATGAGATTTTTCCATTGAAACCCACGTCACAAGCGGTTCGGAGACGACATTCAGGCGGGCATAAGTGCCGAGAACCGGCCATTTCAGCGCAGATCAATGTTTCTTAATTAAACGAAATTTTAGGAAAAGGCCTACGTTTGAGGGCGAATGATCTTCTCGGAAAATTGGGCGCTTTCTCGATATACGGTCACGAAGAAACATCCTGAACCGGTTTTGCGGGGAATATGCAGCAAGAACAGATGAGCTGAATGCTCTAGATCAACGTTTGCACGTTGAAGCTCTCCGCAAGTTCGTCGAGTCGCTCTAACCCCGGCGAACTTGCGTCGCAGCTTTGCCTGACCCGGCCCCTACGCGGGCACTCCCTGTACCCGTAGGTCACTCCGACCCTGACGCAGTCAGAACGTCCCGGCCCCTTGGTCATGCGTCTACCGTCCTCGGGTAGCGCAGTGGGAAGAAGCGCTGTGGCCTCTTTCGTGTTTCGAACTCAGTACTCGTCAGGCATTGAGCAATTCATTGGCCGCCATCACCGTGGCACTGCCGCCCAGAAGCAGGGCGGCTGCCAGTGTCTTAAACGAAATGCTCATGTCAGCCTCGACCGCGGCGGCCAAAGAAGAAGGAAGCAATGAACATCACCAGGAACACGACAAAGAGAATCTTGGCGATACCCGTGGCGGTGCCCGCGATACCACCGAAGCCCAGTACTGCAGCGATGATGGCAATGATCAAGAATGTGATTGCCCAGCTCAACATGGTGATTCTCCTTACGCTTCTATTTAAAGGTGTTGCGTTTCCCGGCGCGTGGAGCACGCCAAGTTCGTTTGTTAAAACACCCAGCGTTCCTGACGAAGCGTCTCATCGACAGGCTGGGCCTGGTCGACGTCCATCATTCGTATCGGATCGCTGTCAGCCAGGTTGCTACTGACGCTAAAGCGGGTTTGAGGGGCGTGTGTCATCGACAGGTGCGGCGACTCTGGCTGCTGGCTCTGTTCCCAACGCAAGAATTGCTGGCCGCCAACCAAGGTAATCAACAACCCCAGCAAGACAAACAAGCCTTGCTGAATGAGCAGTGGTGAAATATGCAATGGGGCGGCACTTTGGCGATTCATCCTGAAGTCCTCCCTCGCTGGGTCATTTGGCGGACATTGGCTCTCTGATTACCCAGACTCCTGCAGCGTGCATGCCACCTCAATTGGCTGAATTAATCCGATTAAAATCAATAAATTACTTGAGTTGTGAAAACCGTTTTAGACGCATCCTGCACGATGGCCCTTTTGAAGTCGTGCGTAATGCACGATGAACTTGCCGGAAACTTTCAATTTTTTTGGAATTGAGGGAAGGACTTGGATGTCAGAAAGGGACGCAGGCAATCGACGAAGAGTGGTTGTTTAATAAAAGACTAATAGATCAGTGAGTTATCTTAATACCCAGAAGATAGCTCCCCTGGTTTGGCTGGAATCGACCACAATCAATCATGCAACTTGCCCGATTTTTCCGGGCTTAACTCAGGTCTCAATTAAAGGAGCGTAGGAACATGGAATCAGCCACTGAGCATCAAGGCCGCATTCTGCTGGTAGACGACGAGTCTGCCATCCTTCGAACCTTTCGCTACTGCCTTGAAGACGAAGGTTACAGCGTGGCCACCGCGACCAGCGCGGCTCAGGCCGAGGCTTTGTTGCAACGCCAGGTTTTCGATCTGTGCTTCCTCGATTTGCGCCTGGGTGAAGACAATGGCCTGGATGTGTTGGCCCAGATGCGTGTGCAGGCGCCCTGGATGCGAGTGGTGATCGTCACTGCTCACTCGGCCGTGGACACCGCCGTGGATGCGATTCAGGCTGGCGCCGCCGACTATCTGGTCAAACCTTGCAGCCCCGATCAGTTGCGTCTGGCCACCGCCAAGCAGCTGGAAGTGCGGCGGCTTTCGGCGCGCCTGGAAGCCCTCGAAGGGGAAGTGCGCAAACCCAAAGAGGGCCTGGATTCCCACAGTCCGGCCATGAAAGTGGTGCTCGAAACCGCGCGCCAGGTCGCCAGCACTGACGCCAACATTCTGCTTCTCGGCGAATCCGGCACAGGTAAAGGTGAGCTGTCACGGGCCATTCACGGCTGGAGCAAACGCCAGAAGAAATCCTGCGTGACCGTCAACTGCCCATCCTTGACGGCAGAGCTAATGGACAGCGAACTTTTCGGACACAGCCGTGGCGCGTTCACCGGGGCCAGCGAAAGCACCTTGGGTCGTGTTAATCAAGCCGATGGCGGAACGTTGTTTCTTGATGAGATCGGCGATTTTCCCCTCACCTTGCAGCCAAAATTGCTGCGTTTCATTCAGGACAAGGAATACGAACGCGTGGGCGACCCGGTGACCCGTCGCGCCGACGTGCGAATCCTCGCAGCGACTAACCTCAATCTGGAAGACATGGTTCGTGATGGTCGTTTTCGTGAAGACTTGCTCTATCGCCTGAACGTCATCACCTTGCATTTGCCGCCGCTTCGCGAGCGCAGGGAAGATATTCTGAACCTGGCTGACCGATTCCTGGCGCGTTTCGTCAAGGAATACTCGCGCCCGGCCCGGTGTTTCAGCGACGAGGCTCGCGAAGCACTGCTCAGTTACCGCTGGCCGGGCAACATTCGCGAGCTGCGCAACGTGGTGGAGCGCGCGAGTATTATTTGTCCGCAGGAACGGGTCGAACTCAGCCATTTGGGCATGGCCGAAACGCCGAGCAACCATACGCCGCGCATCGGGGCTGCGTTGAGCCTGGATGAGTTGGAGAAAGCTCACATTGGCGCGGTCCTCGCCACGGCCGACACGCTGGATCAGGCGGCCAAGACCTTGGGTATCGACGCTTCGACTCTGTACCGCAAACGCAAGCAGTACAACCTGTGAGTGCTACCCGATGAAACTGGCGATGACGTTGCGCACCCGGCTGTTTCTGAGTATTTCCGCGCTGATTACGGTGGCGCTGCTGGGGCTCTTGCTCGGGCTGGTCAGCGTGATGCAGATGGCAGGGACTCAAGAAGCCCTCATTCGTGAAAGCTTCGTCAAGCTGGATCTGGGATTGAAGCTGCGTCAGACCTTGGGTGATCAACTGATCATTGTGCTGGGCGAGAATCCTGATCCGGCGGCATTCGAGGCCTCCAGGCAGCATTCCCTCCAATTGCTTGACGAAGCCATTGCTCATGAGCCATCCAGTGAGGGTGTCGAGTATGGTTTCAAAAAAGCCAAAGCTGATTATCAGAGTTTGCTGCAAGTTTTTGATCTTTCCCGTGTTCCGGTACAGGTACTGAGTGACGGCGGGGATTTGACGGAAAAATTCAACGCGCTGCGCAACGGTTTGATCGCCGAACAGAAGCGTGCGCTGGATAACATCAGCGAAACTGAGCAGCGGGCTCGAGAGCGAGCGTTGTTGATTGCCGGATTGCTTGGGTTGGTCGGAGTGGCAGTGCTATTTATCGGCTTCATTACCGCCCATGCGCTTGCACGACGTTTCGGGGCTCCGATCGAGGCTTTGGCGGCGGCGGCTGACAACATTGGCCAAGGCAATTTCGAAGTGACCCTGCCCATTTCCTCCGCTGTAGAAATGAACCAGCTGACCCGACGTTTCGGCATCATGGCCGAGGCTCTGCGAGAGCACCAGGCTATCAATATCGACGAGTTGCTCGCCGGTCAGCAACGTTTGCAGGCGGTGCTCGACAGCATCGACGACGGTTTACTGATTATCGACCGTCAAGGTCATCTGGAACACCTTAACCCGGTGGCTCAGCGCCAGCTAGGCTGGGACACTGATCGTCTTGGCCAAGGGTTGGGCACTGCGCTCGAACGTCCCGAACTGGATGAGCAACTGCAACTGGTGTTGCGCGGCGGCACCCTGGAACGAGCACCAGATGACCTGAGCATTGAGGTCGATGGCGAGTCGCGATTGCTGACGTATAGCCTGACCCCGGTCAGCCATACCCAGGGTCATATTCTCGGCGCCGTGATGGTGTTTCATGATGTCACTGAACAGCGCGCCTTCGAGCGGGTGCGCAGTGAGTTCGTCTTGCGCGCCTCCCATGAATTGCGCACACCGGTTACCGGAATGCACATGGCATTCGGCCTGTTTCGCGAGCGAACGCATTTTGCCGAAGACTCCCGCGAAGCCGACCTGCTGGATACCGTCAACGAAGAGATGCAGCGTCTGATGCAGTTGATCAACGACCTGCTGAATTTCTCGCGGTATCAGAATGGCCTGCAAAAACTTGTGCTGGCACCTTGCTCCATCGAAGACTTGCTGGATCAGGCTCAAATACGTTTTGCCGGCGTCGCGCAGGAGAAGGGCATTGAGCTGCTGGTGGAAGTGCAGGGACCGTTGCCGCGGCTGCAAGCCGATCAGGCGCAACTGGAGCGGGTGCTCGACAACCTGATCGACAACGCCTTGCGCCATACCTCCCATGACGGCCTGATACGTTTGCAGGCCCGGCGCCATGGGGAGCGGATGATTATCAGTGTCGAGGATAACGGCGAAGGCATTGCCTATGGCCAGCAGGGACGGATCTTCGAGCCCTTTGTTCAGGTGGGTCGTAAAAAGGGCGGTGCCGGGCTTGGTCTGGCGCTGTGCAAGGAAATCGTGCAGCTGCATGGCGGGCGAATGGGGGTATATTCGCGGCCGGGGCAGGGCACGCAGTTCTACATGGCGCTGGCGATATAATCCGCAGCCATCTCAGGGTTCGTCATCCAGGCGGCGCGTGGTCAGTCGGCGGCCACGGGTAATCAGTTCGATGAATTGCACAGCGCTCAGTGCATGAGCGAATAGCCAGCCCTGACCGAACTTCACCCCTTCGCTGCTCAGGAACACGGCTTGGGCTTCATGTTCGATGCCCTCTGCAATCACTTTGAGTTGCAGGGCCTGCGCCATGCGAATGATGTGCGGGGCCACGCCGCTGCTGGCGGCATCATGGCCCAGCGCGTCAATAAAGGCCTTGTCGATTTTCAAGCAGTCCACCGGCAGGGTTTGCAGGTAGGCGAGGCTGCAATAGCCGGTGCCAAAATCATCGATCAGCACTTGATGCCCAACATCACGCAGGGCTTGCAGGTTTTCTCTGGCCACCACCACATCCACCAATCCACGCTCGGTCACCTCAAAGGCAATCTGCCTGGCCGCCACCCGGTGCATATTCAGGAGGCGCGCTATCACTTGGCCGATACGCGGCACCATGACATCGCAGGCCGCCAGATTGACTGAGATGTACAGCTGCGGATTGGACCGCAACAGTTGCCCGAGCTGTTCCAGCAGGCGCTGCAATACGAAATCGGTTATCTGGCGGATCTGGCCAGTGTTCTCCGCCATCGGAATGAACAGATCGGGGCTGGTCAGCGTGCCGTCCGGCCTTCGCCAGCGCAGCAGGGCTTCGGCACCGACGCAGTTGCGGCTGTCGAGGTCGAAGATGGGTTGATACAACACCTGCAGCTCGCCTCGCCGTATCGCGCCTTGCAGTTCGGCATCCAGCGACTGACGCTGGCGTACCAGCAAAAACACCAGAATGCCAACACAGGCACTCAGCGCCAGGCTGGCCGGCAGTAACCACCACCATACCGCCGGCACATGCACCCCGGTGCGCGGTGTGATCAGTACCAGTTGGTATTCGGGGTTGTGAGTGGGCATTCGATAAATCAGGCGGGTATGAGTGACTTGCAGCGCCTCGCGGCTTTTCGGGGGCCAGGGTTCCGCGGGGGGCCAATCCTGCGCGACACCGAGTACCGGTATCGCCCGGGTGCCGTGATCGAGTACCACCAGCAAGCTGCTGCCCGGCGACAAATCGACCATGTCGGTCAAGTGCCCGCGAGATGTTGCCACCCGGAAATTGCCACGCCCCAGCATCAATGCGGCGCGGTTCTCATCAGGTTCAGTGGTGGTGTTCAGCCAATAACTGTAGGTGGGGCCCTTGATATCCGGCGGCCGGACCAGTGACAGTCCCTCTTGGCGAGGGCGATTTGAGCAGATTCGTGAAGCATCCATGTAAGCGGCTTCGTAAACGAAGCGGTAATTGAAGCTGACCTGCTGCAAAGTGGCGATCATTTCGTCATCGCAACCTCGTAACGGTTGAGCTTCCAGGTCATCGAGGCTTTCGCGTAACTGCCCGAACAGCTGCTCCAGACGAACCAGAAAGCGTTCTCCCTGGGCATTCATTTCCTGGCTTTCGTTGTTTTCGACCTGATGCATCGCCACGAACAAACTGCCGACCGTCAGTAGCGTTGCGCTCAAGGCAGTCGCCAGCATCGCCAAAAACAAAGGGCGATAGAACCAGCTATGCAGTCTCTCCCGAGCAGCAGGCATCATGGAATATCCGAAGAATTACCAATGAGTTATAGCTGCTGATTTGGAAAAAGCGCTGACCGTCGGGCGGGCGTCATTATTTTGTCTGATTCAACACCTGAAGAAGCGCGGCGGTTTGCGCATCCAGCGTGCCGTCAAAACGGGACGGACGAAAATGCATCTGGAAGGCTGCCAGCACATTACGTGTCTCTGCATCCAGTTCGCCGGTCTGCGGTGTCGCGTAGCCCAGGCGGGCAAGTTGTCCCTGAAACCAAATGATGCTCGGCAGTTGCACGGAAAACTGCGCTTGCTGCCGCGCGACGGCCTGCTCGTTCGGCCAGATGCCCAGGCCTTCGGCAGCCAGGCGCTTCCAGGGAAACAGCGGGCCGGGGTCGAGTTTGCGCATCGGTGCGATGTCGCTATGGCCAATGATATGGCGGGGGCTGATGCCTTGGCGCTTGCTGATGTCCTTGAGCAGGAAGATCAACGACTGAACCTGGGCTTCGCTGTAGGGATACCAGAGGCGCCCGGTTGGAGTGTCTTCAAAGCCCGGATTGACGATTTCGATGCCGATGGAACTGGAGTTCAGCCAGGTCCGGCCTTGCCATTCGCTTTCGCCAGCGTGCCAGGCCCGGAGATTTTCATCCATCAGCTTATAAATAGTGGCGTGCTTGTCGTCGCCGATCAGGTAATGGCTGCTGACCTCACCATGGGTCAGCAATTGCAGCGAATTCTCCAGGGATGTAGAGGTGTAATGCATCACCACGAATTGAATGCGACTGTCGTGATTGGCTGAGGGGTGGCTGGTATCGATTCGGGGGCCGCTGGCACAACCGGCTAATAGAAGCAGCGACGCAATAAGAACAAGATATTTCATGGCAGGAGGCAATACGCGCGAGACAATAATGCAACAGTGTAACGTATTGCCTCACGGCGCTGACGGCAAAAAGGTTCCTTTAAACAAAATGGAACAATTAGCCGTCAGCCCAGTTCTACTCGATTTCGTCCGGTGTTTTTCGCACGATATAGCGCCTGATCGGCTCTTTTAAGCACCAGATCGCTGTGTTCCCCAGCCCTGAATGCTGTCAGTCCCATGGAAATGGTGATGGTGACTCGCTCGCCCTTGAAGTGGAACGGGCAGGCTTCGATCGATGCGCGCAAGGTTTCCAGCAGTTTCGCCCCAGCCATAGGTGGTGTGTCTGGCATCAACAGCACAAACTCCTCACCGCCGAACCTGGCAATAAAATCCGTCCCGCGCAGACGTTTGCGTAGCACGCTGGCGATGATTTTCAGTACTTTGTCGCCCGCCAAATGGCCATAGTTGTCATTAATGCGCTTGAAATGGTCGAGGTCGAGCATTGCCAGCAACAGAGTATTGCCATGTTGTTGCCATTGGCCGATTTCATGCTCCAGGCGCTCGCTCCAGGCTGCTCGATTCGGCAGGCCGGTCAATGGATCAATCAACGCCTTCTGGCGCTGCTCTTCGAGATGCTCCCGATAACCCAGTGCTTCCTGCTCCATGTGAGCAACCCTTTCAGCCAGGCTTTGCAGGCGGGCTGCTACTTCCTGCTCACGCTCGTCACGCTGCTTCTGGTGTTGGTCCATGGTGCCGAGCAGGCCTTCGAGATGGTTTTCCAGCACATGCTTGAGATCATCAAGGTCTGCCGCTTCCTGCATGCTGTTTTGCAAGCCGTCCACTTGCTCGCGAATCTGCGTGTCCATTTCCCGCGCGGCCGAGCGGTTGTCGGCGTGGCCGTCGCTCGCCGCTTGCAGATTGCTCTGGAAGGACTCAAGACGTTCGTTGAGTTGCTGCAGATACGCTTCGAATTCATGCTGACCGCTGTCGGTGATTGCCAGCATCAATGTGGCCAGGTCGTCGAGGATCGGTATCAACTCATACCAGTTCAAACCATTTTGTAGACGATCACGCATCGCCTCGGCTTGTGGACGATGGCGCTCGGGCAGCGTCAGGTCATCGAGAAGACCCAGCAGGGTGTCTTCGATATGCTTGGCGACAGAACTGTAGGACGGCTCCGGCGAGTCCGGTAGGGCATACAGAATATCGTGCTCGGACGGCTCTGGATCGATGGTCACCGGAGTCAGTTCATCGGGATTGATTGCCGATGGAGGCCGAGTGATCGGTAGGGCGATCGCTGGAACCGACCCTTGTGGTTGCTCGATATTCGGTCGGGCTTGTAATTCTGGGGCCTGGCCGCTCATCGCTTCTGGCTCAAGGGCGGGCGGGACCAACGCCACGACTCCAGTCGCAGGCGCCATTGCCACGGGTGCCTGAATTTGCTGTGGCTCAGGGTGTGCAGAGGCGGGCAGGGCGGCTTCTATGGTCGGCAGCAGCGATTGATCGGTGGCTGGCGTGGGATTGGCCATCGCTTGTGAGGGCTCGGCCGATGCTGCAACCGGTTCGACAGGTTGCGGCGCAGGCATTTGCGATTCGGCGGTGACGAGCTGTGGAGCGGTCTCCTCCGTTTCCCTGCCGAACAGGCGCTGCAGCAAACCCGGACGATCAGGTTCGGCTGGATTCTCCAGCAGGTTCAAGGCTTTGCCTTGCAAGCCGCTCAGTTCGCTGAGCAGCAACGGTATTTCGCGAGCCTGGCCTACGCGTCCGTCCAGCTGTTTGGCGAATTTTTTCAGCGGCCGGCTCACTTCCCGGGGCAGCGGCAATGCTTGCAGCTGAGAGACCAGCGACGTCAGGGCGGCATTGACTTGATCGACCCGGGTTTCCCGGCGTTGCTCGGAGTCGAGCACGGCTTTTTCCAGGCGCGGCAGCAAGGCAGCCAGGCCGGCGTCCATGTCATCGGTGCGGACGACTTCGCGCATTTCCTTCATGCATTGATCAACGGCGCGATCGGTACCTTCTGCGGCCAGGGTGCTGCGCACCAGACCACGACGCAGCAGGTCGAGCCGGGCGTCCCATCGACGCTCCAGTTTTTCCTGTTGTTCGATGCTTTTGAGGTATTTCTCTTTCCAGCGCTGTGCTTCTTCGCTCATTCAGGCAGGACTCAACGCGGGCAATGCATCGGCCGTGAGCGAACCCGGCAGACGAATTTCTACCGCGACCGGCAGGTGATCGGAAATGGGCTGTGCCAGCACTTCGACCTTTTCAAGGGTCAGGGTGGGGCTAAGCAGAATATGGTCCAGGCAACGCTGTGGGCGCCAGCTGGGGAAGGTCGCTTCCAGTTGCGGCGCGAGCAGGCCCAAATCACGCAACGGGGAGTTTTGCAGCAAGTCACTGGCATGGGTATTCATGTCGCCCATCAGCACCTGGTGTTTATAACCGCCGATCAACTCGCGGATGTAGGCCAGTTGCAGGCTACGGGCGCGAGCGCCCAGCGCCAGGTGCATCATCACCACCACGAGCGCCTCCGGACCTTCGCCGAAGCGCACCAGAATGGCCCCGCGACCCTTGGGCCCCGGCAGCGGATGATCTTCAATCGCCCACGGGCGCAAACGGCTGAGCACGCCATTGCTGTGCTGACCGAGGTGTCCGAGATTGCGATTGAGTTGTTGATACCAGTAAGGGAAGGCGCCGAGCTGGGCCAGGTGTTCGACTTGATTGACGTAGCCTGATCGCAGGCTGCCGCCATCGGCTTCCTGCAAGGCGACCAGATCGAAGTCACCCAGCAGATTGCCGATTTTTTGCAGGTTGTCGGCACGTCCGGTGTGGGGCAACAGATGCTGCCAGCCGCGGGTCAGATAGTGCCGATAGCGCTCGGTACTGATGCCGACCTGGATATTGAAACTGAGCAAACGCAGACGACTGTCCACGGGCAACCCCGTCGATTCCAGGTGATGCTCGTTGACCTGCGGATGATGCAGGCCAACGATGCGTTCAGTTCCCCAGCGGCGCATGGCAGGTGCCGCGCTTAGTTGGCGACGGCCTTGGTTGCCGCTCGCTCTTTGGCGACCAGTTGGTCGGCCAGTTTCAGCGCTTGCTCGGCACCGCCGGCAGAGCCGATGTCAAAGCGATACTTGCCATTGACGATCATGGTAGGCACGCCGGTAATTTCATATTTCTTGGCAAGTTCTTTGGCTTTGTTGATCTGGCCCTTGATGGCGAAGGAGTCAAAGGTGGCCAGGAACTTGTCCTTGTCTACACCTTGAGTCGCCAGGAAGTCCGCCATGTCTTCTTTGTCAGTCAGTTTTTTGTGTTCTTTCTGGATCGCGTTGAATACCGCGGCGTGAACCTTGCTTTCGACACCCATGGCTTCAAGGGTCAGGAACATCTGGCCGTGTGCATCCCATGGGCCGCCAAACATGGCCGGAATGCGCACAAAGTTCACGTCGGCAGGCAGTTTTTCAACCCAAGGGTTGATCACAGGTTCGAAGGCATAACAGTGCGGGCAGCCATACCAGAACAGCTCGACCACTTCGATCTTGCCAGGCTCTGCAACCGGCACCGGGTTGGCCAATTCTACGTAAGGTGCGGCAGGGGCTTCGGCGGCTTGGGCAGTCATGCCAAACAGGCTGGCAGCGACGAGTGCGGCGCTGATGATCAGATTACGCATGCTTTACTCCTGGACAATTGGGTCGCCTCGCGCGACCTGTTTTCAGACAGATTCCGGCGGGCTTGAGTTTGTAGTGTAACGGCAGCGGCCACAAAAAAGGGCAGCCAAAGCTACCCTTTTTATGTTTGCATCGACGGATTAATCGAGTGTTAACGTTGCAAGAGATCTACACCATTCACAACGCTCGATCACAGGCCTTAGTGCAAGCCTTGAATATAGCTGGAGACGGCGGCGATATCTTCGTCGCTCAGCTTTTTAGCGATGCTCTGCATCGGTTTGGTATCGCCGTCGTTGGTCCGGCCACCTTCTTCTTTTCTGAAGTCGGTCAGTTGTTTGCCGACATACTGAGCATGCTGACCGCCCAAGTGTGGGAAACCGGCAGCTGCGTTACCTGCGCCATTCGGCGAGTGGCACCCGGTGCAGGATGGCAGGCCCTTGGCCAGATCACCGCCACGGAACAGCGCTTCACCGCGAGCCACGACTTTCGGGTCAGCGGCACCCACGCTGCCTTTCTGGCTGGCGAAGTAGGCGGAGATATCAGCCAGGTCCTGATCACTCAGGTTGGTCAGCAGACCGGTCATTTCCAGTACCGTGCGTTTGCCGGACTTGATGTCGTGCAACTGCTTGTTCAGATAACGCTCGCCCTGACCTGCCAGTTTCGGAAAGTTAGGCGCCATGCTGTTGCCATCCGGGCCATGACAGGCGCCACATACTGCGGCTTTCGCCTGGCCAGCAGTCGCATCACCTGCAGCATGGGCTACGCCGGAGATCCCCACGGTCAACAGCAGACTCACGATCAATTTGTTCATCAGCTAATCCAACTACGGCTAAGGGTTAAAGAGTTATGGGCCGGGTTTACTCGCTCATCCACTGGATGATGGCTCGGTAATCCTCGGCACTGCAGTCCATGCACAAACCACGCGGCGGCATCGCCTTGAAACCCTGGGTCACGTGTTGCACCAGCGTCTCCATACCTTTCGCCAACCTCGGCGTCCAAGCGTCCTGATCGCCCTTGCGGGGCGCCATGGGTAGTTGGCCGGAATGACAGGCACCACAAACACGGTTGTACACCGCTTCCGGATCCTGTGTAGCCTGAGCGCTGTAAAGCGGCATCAAGACACCGGCAGCTAGCAGCCATTTCGTCATAAAACGACCTTTTCAGGGTTGAGAGCGTGCTGCGTTCTAGTGCGCAATCAAGGTTAATCGCTCTCGTGAACTTCATCCTGCGCTGGGACAAAGCGCACACAAAATCTGCGGCATTATATACTGGCGTCACTGAAACGGAAACGACACTGCTTGCCGCGTCCATTCCCGGCGCCGCCCACATCGGAAATCCCATGCAACTCAAGAATCCCATACTCGGCCTGTGCCAACAGTCCACCTTCATGCTCAGCGCCGCCAAAGTCGACCAGTGCCCCGACGACGAAGGCTTCGAAGTGGCCTTCGCCGGGCGTTCCAACGCCGGCAAGTCCAGCGCGTTGAACACCCTGACACACGCCAGCCTGGCGCGGACCTCGAAAACACCGGGTCGCACGCAGCTGTTGAACTTCTTCAAGCTAGACGATGAACGCCGTCTGGTCGACCTGCCGGGTTACGGTTACGCGAAAGTGCCGATCCCGTTGAAGCTGCACTGGCAGCGTCACCTGGAAGCCTATCTGGGCGGTCGTGAGAGTTTGAAGGGTTTGATTCTGATGATGGACATCCGTCATCCAATGACCGATTTCGACCTGCTGATGCTCGATTGGGCGATCGCCAGTGGCATGCCGATGCATATTTTGCTGACCAAGGCAGACAAGCTGACCTACGGCGCGGCGAAAAACGCGCTGCTCAAGGTTCAGGCGGAAATCCGCAAGGGCTGGGGCGATACGATCACTATCCAGCTGTTTTCGGCACCCAAGCGCATGGGCCTGGAAGACGCCTACACCGTATTGGCGGGCTGGATGGAATTGGCGGACAAAGGCGCCGAGGCTGGCGAGTAAAGCTCTCCAGATCTGCAGGCAAAAAAAACCCCGGACTTCGTATGGGGAGGAAGAAGTTCCGGGGTTCAAATTCCGGACCACTAGGGCGGGGTCCAGATATCTGCCAACACTTAACACAACATAGGAGCATCGAAGGGCTTCACCAGCCATTCAGTATCTCTGAGTGGCGGTGCATGAATTTAGTTCAGAGTATTTTCAAAAACCATTGGAAATAATCGTCGTCATTTCCCGCTCTATAACCCTTCGTCATTGCGTGCGGCGGCAAAGTGCCGCAGCACACTGGCTCAGTGGGCTTCATCCCAATTGTTACCGACGCCCACTTCGACCAGAAGCGGTACATCCAGCTGGGCGGCGTTGCTCATGTGCACGCGAATCTCCTCTCGTACCTGGTCAATCAGGTCCTCACGCACCTCAAGTACCAATTCATCGTGCACCTGCAGGATGACTTTGGCGTCCAGGCCTGACGATGTCAGCCAGTTGTCCACTGCCACCATGGCTTTCTTGATGATATCCGCCGCGGTACCTTGCATCGGGGCATTGATTGCCGTGCGCTCGGCGGCTTTGCGCAATGCCTGGTTTTTCGCGTTGATTTCCGGCAGGTACAAGCGACGACCAAAGATGGTTTCGACGAAGCCTTGCTCGGCAGCCTGGGCGCGCGTGCGCTCCATGTATTCCAGTACGCCGGGATAACGGGCGAAGTAGCGATCGATGTAGGCCTGGGACTGTTTGCGGTCAACGCCGATCTGCTTGGCCAGGCCAAACGCGCTCATGCCATAGATCAGGCCGAAGTTGATGGCTTTCGCACTACGACGCTGATCGTTGGTAACCGCGTCCAGCTCGACGCCAAAAACCTCTGCGGCCGTGGCGCGGTGTACATCAAGGTTGTTACGGAAAGCGTGCAGCAAGCCTTCGTCCTTGGCCAGATGCGCCATGATCCGCAGTTCGATTTGCGAGTAGTCCGCGGCCAGCAGCTTGTAGCCTTTCGGCGCGACGAACGCCTGACGAATCCGACGACCTTCGGCAGTGCGAATCGGAATGTTCTGCAGGTTCGGGTCGATGGACGACAAACGTCCGGTGGCGGCGACGGCTTGCTGGTAAGACGTATGAATGCGCCCGGTGCGAGCGTTGATCTGTTCTGGCAAACGGTCGGTGTAGGTGCTCTTGAGCTTGCTCAGCGAGCGGTATTGCATCAGCACCTTGGGCAGCGGGTAGTCTTGTTCGGCCAACTCGGCCAACACCGCTTCGGCAGTCGAAGCCTGGCCCTTGGCGGTTTTGCTGAGTACGGGCAAACCGAGCTTTTCGTAGAGGATCACGCCCAGTTGCTTCGGCGAGCCGAGGTTGAATTCTTCACCGGCGATGGCAAAGGCTTCGCGCTCAAGGGCGACCAGTTTCTCGCCCAGCTCGACGCTCTGGATGCCCAGCAGGTTGGCGTCCACGAGCGCGCCTTGGCGCTCGATTCGGGCCAGAACCGGCATCAGCGGCATTTCAATGGCGTTGAGCACTTTGCCCAGGCTTGGCGTTGCCGCCAGTTTTTCCTGTAATGCCAGATGCAACCGGAAGGTGACGTCGGCATCTTCGGCGGCATAGGGACCGGCCAACTCTAGAGAGATTTGATCGAAGCTCAGCTGTTTGACGCCTTTGCCCGCAATCTCTTGAATGTCGGTCTTGCTTTGGCCCAGGTATTTGAGCGCCAGGCTGTCCATGTCGTGGCGGGTGGCCGTCGAGTCCAAAACGTAGGACTCGAGCATGGTGTCGTAGGCAATACCCTGAACAATAATCCCGTTGCTCTGATCGCCACCGATGGCGCAGTTGGCGAGGATATTGGTTTCGAACTTGGCGTGCTGGCCGACTTTCAGTTTGTTCGGGTTTTCCAGCAGCGGCTTCAACGCCAGCAGCACGGTGTCGCGATCCAGTTGTTCCGGCACGCCCATGTAGGAATGGGTCAGCGGAATGTAGGCCGCTTCGTTGGCCGCGACGGAAAACGACAGACCCACCAGTTGTGCATGTTGCGCATCGCTGCCGTTGGTTTCGGTGACGAAGGCGATCAACGGCGCCTTGTCGAGCTTGTCCAGCCAAGCCTCGAAGTGCTTCTGGTCGAGGATGGTTTCGTACTCCGCTTCGGCGGCGCCCGGTTGTTCCTGGACGACCTCGACAATGTCCTGACCCGAGCGCTTGGCGTCGCGCTGGTTCTCTTCGAACCAGCTTTTGAATTCCAGCAGAGTGTAGAGCTCGGCGAGCTTGTCGTGATCCGGCTTGCCCATTTGCAGGTCATCGAGACTGATGTCCAGCGGCACGTCGATCTTGATGGTTGCCAGTTGATAGGAGAGGAACGCCATCTCCTTATGCTCTTCGAGCTTGGCCGGCAGGGTTTTGGCGCCGCGAATCGGCAGGGTCGGGACGATGTCGAGCTGCGCATAAAGCTCGGTCAGGCCGCCGTTCACGCCGACCAGCAGACCGGAAGCGGTTTTTGGACCGATACCCGGAACGCCCGGAATGTTGTCGGACGAATCGCCCATCAGTGCCAGATAATCGATGATCTGCTCGGGAGCGACGCCGAATTTCTCCTTCACGCCCTCCACGTCCAGCGCGCTACCGGTCATCGTATTGACCAAGGTAATGTGCCCGTCGACCAGTTGCGCCATGTCCTTGTCGCCGGTGGAGATCACCACCGGGCGGTCGGCGGCCGCGCTGCTGCGGGCCAAAGTGCCGATCACGTCGTCCGCTTCAACGTTGTCCACGCACAGCAATGGAAAGCCCAGGGCCTTGACGCTGGCGTGCAGCGGTTCGATCTGGACCCGCATGTCGTCGGGCATGCTTGGACGGTTGGCTTTGTATTCGGCGAACATCGCATCGCGGAACGTCCCGCCCTTGGCGTCGAATACCACGGCGAACGGGCTGTCCGGGTACTGCTTGCGCAGGCTTTTGAGCATGTTCAATACGCCTTTGACCGCACCGGTCGGCAGGCCTTTGGAGGTGGTCAGCGGTGGCAGCGCATGAAAGGCGCGGTACAGGTAAGAAGAACCGTCCACCAGGACGAGGGGGGCTTGGCTCATGAGCAGGATCAACCTTTTCGGCGGGTCCGGCGCTAGAATAGCGGGACCGTTGACGACAAAGGGACAAGGTTATCATGCGCACACTAAATCGCTTGTTGCTGGCTGGTTTGTTTGCAATTACCCCATTGGCTGTCATGGCGGCGGATGACGCGCCCTCGGCGGACCCGGATGTAACGATCCGCACGGAAGGCGATAAAACCATTCAGGAATATCGGCAAAATGGTTTTTTGTATGCCATCAAGGTGACCCCGAAAGTCGGCAAACCGTATTTCCTGGTGCGCGCTGATGGCTCGGACGGTAACTTCATTCGCTCGGACCAGCCGGATATGCTGATTCCGTCGTGGAAAATATTCGAGTGGTAAACCGCTCCTAACTTAAATCGGCGCCGGCAGTCGCGGCGCCCGTACTGGCAGTTTTAACCATGTCTGTGTTCACCCCCCTGGCTCGGCCCGAGCTGGAAACCTTTCTCGCCCCTTACGGGCTTGGCCGTCTGCTTGATTTCCAGGGGATCGCCGCCGGTAGCGAAAACACCAATTTCTTTATCAGCCTGGAGCAGGGTGAATTTGTCCTGACCCTGGTCGAGCGCGGGCCGGTGCAAGAGATGCCGTTCTTCATCGAGCTGCTCGACGTGCTGCACGACGCCAACCTGCCGGTGCCTTATGCCCTGCGCACCACCGACGGTGTTGCCTTGCGCGAGCTGGCCGGCAAACCTGCGCTGCTACAGCCACGTCTGGCGGGCAAGCACATCAAGGACGCCAACGCGCAGCATTGCGCTCAGGTCGGCGAGCTGCTGGCTCATCTGCACCTGGCGACCCAGGCCAACATGATCAAACGCAAAACCGATCGCGGCCTGGACTGGATGCTGGAGGAGGGCACGCAATTGCTTTCGCACCTGAATGCCGAGCAAAGCGATTTGCTGCAACGGGCGCTGGATGAAATCACACAGCAGAAGGCGAAAATTCTGGCGCTGCCACGGGCAAACATCCACGCGGACCTGTTCCGCGATAACGCGATGTTCGAAGGCACGCACCTGACCGGGTTGATCGACTTCTACAACGCCTGTTCGGGGCCAATGCTCTATGACGTGGCAATTGCCTTGAACGATTGGTGTTCGGACGAACAAGGGCAGCTTGATGGCGCTCGGGCACGGGCATTGCTGGGCGCTTATGCTGCGCTGCGACCGTTCACCGCAGCCGAAGCCGAGCTATGGCCGACCATGCTGCGCGTGGCGTGCGTACGGTTCTGGTTGTCGCGATTGATTGCCGCGGAGTCTTTTGCCGGGCAGGACGTGTTGATTCACGATCCGATGGAGTTTCAGCTGCGGTTGGCGCAGCGGCAGAAGGTCAGCACGCCGTTGCCGTTCGCGCTTTAAAAGCATCGCGGGCAAGCCCGCTCCCACAGGATTCGCGATGATCCTTGTGGGAGCGGGCTTGCCCGCGATGGAGGCGACGCCGATGCTGGAGTTACAACGACTCCAGACACCCCGCCAAATCATTCCCCAGCTTTTCCAATACCTGCTCATACCCTTGAGCGGTCGCTGGCGTGTACCCGCCCAATGCATCCAGCTCCGCCAGCTTCACTGGCAGCCCGGCCACCAGGGTTTCTGCCAGGCGGGGGCGCAGAGGTGGTTCGCTGAACACGCAGGTCTTGCCGACTTCCTGCAACCGCGTGCGCATCGCTGCCACGTGTTGGGCACCGGGTTGCACTTCGGCAGCGACACTGAACACGCCGGCGTGCTTGAGGCCATAAGCGTCTTCGAAGTAGTCGAAGGCTTCGTGGAACACGAAATATGGCTTGCCCGCGATACCCGCCAGACGGGCCTTCAGGCGCAGGTCCAAAGCATCCAGACGCTCATCGAATGTCTTGAGGTTGCTCTGGTAGCGCGCCGCGTTGGCCGGATCGGCGGCGCTCAGATCGGCGGCCATTTTGGTGGCGATCACGCGGGCGTTGATCGGTGACAACCACAAGTGTGCATCCAGGCTTCCGGGGCGGTGATCGTGGTCATGCTCGTCGGCTTCTTCGGCGTGGGAATGGTTATCTTCGGCGAAATGTCGCAGTTTCAGACCAGGCACATCCTGCACCGCGACGCTGGGCAGCGTACGACCTTTCAACACGCGAGGCAGGAAACCTTCCATGTCCGGGCCGATCCAGTACACCAGATCCACCGACTGTACTTTCCGTACGTCGGAAGGGCGCAAGGCGTAGTTATGGGGCGAGGCGCCGGGCGGCAGCAAGACTTCCGGAACCGCTACGCCGTCCTGCACCGCCGCGGCTATCAACTGCAGGGGTTTGACGCTGGTGAGGACTTTGACCTCGGCTTGGGCCGAGCCGATCAGCAAAAAACTTGCGACAAATGCGACAAACGTAGAAAAAAGTCGGGACACGATGACCACTCGAAGAGGCGAGAACGGGTAACATAATAACGTCTCTCACAAAACTCGTCGCCGCTCATGCCTAAAACACCGATTGCCAGCCGTCCCCACGACCACTCTCATTGCGTGCATAGCGCATTGTCTGAGGCCGATGCATTGTGCGCGCGTCAGGGGTTGCGCCTGACCGCTTTGCGCCGGCGGGTGCTGGAACTGGTATGGCAAAGCCACAAACCGCTGGGTGCTTACGATATTCTGGCGGTGCTCAGTGAGCAGGACGGCCGCCGCGCCGCGCCTCCCACCGTGTACCGCGCGCTGGATTTCCTGCTGGAAAACGGCTTGGTACACCGCATCTCTTCGCTGAACGCCTTCGTCGGCTGCAATCACCCGGAACACGCTCACCAGGGCCAGTTCCTGATCTGCCGCGAATGCCACGCCGCCATCGAACTCGAACAGAAATCCAT
This sequence comes from Pseudomonas sp. B21-048, assembly GCF_024748615.1. Lineage (NCBI taxonomy): Bacteria > Pseudomonadati > Pseudomonadota > Gammaproteobacteria > Pseudomonadales > Pseudomonadaceae > Pseudomonas > Pseudomonas sp. B21-048. Next base: position 70,121 of record NZ_CP087168.1, read on the forward strand.
CAGCGACGCGATCATCAATAGCGCCAAAGATGTCGGATTTATCGTCGAGGCCCAGACCGTTGAAGTGATCGGTCTCTGCTCGGGTTGCCAGGGGGCTTGATGAGCAACGCGCTGATTCGCCTCGAGCAGGTAGCTGTCACCTTTGCCGGGCAAAACGTGCTGGACAACATCGAGCTGAGTGTTGAGCCGGGGCAGATCGTTACCTTGATCGGCCCCAATGGTGCCGGCAAAACCACACTGGTGCGCGCTGTGCTCGGCCTGTTGAAACCGGACAACGGCCGCGTCTGGCGCAAGTCGAAGTTGCGCGTCGGTTATATGCCGCAAAAACTCCATGTCGATCCGACCCTGCCGCTGTCGGTGCTGCGCTTTTTGCGTCTGGTGCCGGGCGTGGACCGTGCTCGGGCCTTGGCGGCCCTCAAGGAAGTCGGCGCCGAACAGGTCATCGACAGTCCGGTGCAAAGTGTGTCCGGTGGCGAAATGCAGCGGGTGCTGCTGGCGCGGGCCTTGTTGCGCGAACCGGAACTGTTGGTGCTGGATGAGCCGGTGCAAGGCGTCGATGTGGCCGGTCAAGCCGAGCTCTACAGCCTGATTACACGCTTGCGCGACCGGCATGGTTGCGGCGTTTTGATGGTCTCTCACGATCTGCATCTGGTGATGAGTACCACCGACCAGGTGGTGTGCCTGAATCGCCACGTCTGCTGCTCCGGACATCCCGAGCAGGTCAGCGGCGATCCGGCATTCGTCGAGCTGTTCGGAAAAAACGCACAAAGCCTGGCGATTTATCACCACCATCACGACCACGCCCACGACCTGCATGGCTCGGTGGTCAGCGCGGTCCCGTCGACTCACGTTCATGGAGATAGCTGCAAGCATGGCTGATTTTCTGCTCTTTGCCCTGCTTGCAGGCCTGGCTTTGGCGCTGGTCGCGGGCCCGCTGGGTTCGTTCGTGGTCTGGCGGCGCATGGCCTATTTCGGCGACACCTTGTCTCACGCCGCACTGCTCGGTGTGGCGCTGGGTTTTCTGCTGGATGTCAGCCCGACCGTTGCCGTCACTGTAGGCTGCTTGTTGCTGGCGGTATTGCTGGTGACGCTGCAACAACGTCAGCCGCTGGCATCCGACACGCTTTTGGGAATTCTCGCACCGAGCACGCTCTCCCTGGGGCTGGTGGTACTAAGCTTCATGCATGAAGTGCGGATTGACCTGATGGCTTATCTGTTCGGCGACTTGCTGGCGATCAGCCCGACCGATCTGGCCTGGATCCTCGGCGGTAGCGCGGCGGTGCTGGCATTGCTGGTCACGCTGTGGCGACCCTTGCTCGCGATCACGGTGCACGAAGAACTGGCCAAGGTAGAAGGTTTGCCAGTGGCAGCCTTGCGCCTAGTCCTGATGTTGCTGATCGCGGTGGTGATCGCGGTGGCGATGAAAATCGTCGGCGTGTTGCTGATTACTTCGTTACTGATTATTCCGGCGGCTGCGGCACAGCGTCACGCCCGCTCGCCGGAGCAGATGGCACTAGGTGCGAGCCTGCTGGGCATGCTCGCGGTGTGTGGTGGGTTGGCGCTGTCCTGGTTCAAGGACACCCCGGCAGGCCCGTCGATTGTAGTGGCGGCCGCCGCGCTGTTTCTGCTGAGTTTTGTCCTGCCCCGTCGAGGGGTGTAGACTTGCTCGTTTTTTGCGCAAATAGAGAGTCGCAGGAATGAAGCTGTTCGCCTCCCGTTATCTGCTCCTCGTCGCATTTTCGCTGCTCCTGAGCGCTTGCCAAAGCACGCCACCGGCAGCCATCGACGCTCCCGATGCGCGGGCCATGGCTATCGCACAGCTGGAGCAAAGCCTGGCCAGCAGCGAACTGGCCACCGCCGAGGACCAATTGGCGACCTTGCAGGCCGAGTCACCCAACGATCAATCCCTTGAGCAATACCAGCGGCAATTGGCCGAGGCTTATTTGCTGCGCAGCCAGATCGTGTTGCAAAAAGGTGATGTGAATGCGGCGGCCACGGCGCTAAGCCGTGCCCGGGTATTGATGCCCAAGGCCCCGGCGCTGACCGGTGGCGTCAACAGCGCCATTGTCCATGCGCGCAAGGCTGAACTGGATAAAGCCGAAGCGGCACTCAAGGCTGCCGAAGCCAAACCTCAGGCCAAAGTCATCGATCCGACGGCTGAAAGCACCACGGTGGCATTGAACCTCGCCGATATGAGCAAGCTTCGTCGCCAACTTGATGCTATCGCCGCCGATGTGGTGAATTATCAGTGCGACGTGAGCATTCAGGCGCCGCGCACTCAGGATTACCCATGGCTGGCCACGCTGCTGACCAAACGGGTGAAGAAACTGGATTCGAAGTTTGATCTGAAGCTGGAGAGGCAGATTCTGCGCAACATTCCGGCGCAAATGGTTCTGAGTCCGCGTAAGCCATAAGAAAAGATCGCAGCCTTCGGCAGCTCCGACCAGTGTAGGAGCTGCCGAAGGCTGCGATCTTTTGCTTTTCTAAATGCATCAGGCCGCAATCGCCTTGACCTTAGGCTCCCTACCTTTGATCGCCTTATTGCCAAATCGCTGGTTGAATGCAAAATAAATGCTAAGAACCTCTATACAGAAAGGCTAAAATGCGCGCCCGGCTAACCGCTGATCCTTTTCTAACGCGCCCCACAAGGTTCGCTACGTGATCGAGTTTCAAAACGTCCACAAAACTTACCGCGTCGCCGGTAAGGATATTCCCGCCCTGCATCCGACCAGTCTGACGATTGAGAATGGTCAGGTCTTTGGCCTGATCGGCCATTCCGGCGCGGGAAAAAGTACCCTGCTGCGTTTGATCAATCGCCTGGAGAACTCCAGTGGCGGCAAGATCATTGTCGATGGCGAAGAAGTCACCGCGCTGGATGCCAATAGCCTGCGGCGTTTCCGTCAGCAGGTCGGGATGATTTTCCAGCACTTCAACCTGCTGGCGTCCAAGACCGTGGCCGACAACGTCGCGCTGCCTCTGACGCTCGCCGGCGAACTATCGCGCAGCGAAATCGACCGGCGCGTGACGGAGTTGCTGGCGCGGGTCGGCCTGTCCGACCATGCCAAAAAATACCCGGCGCAATTGTCCGGTGGTCAGAAGCAGCGTGTCGGTATCGCCCGGGCTTTGGCGACCAAACCGAAAATCCTGCTGTGCGATGAAGCCACCAGTGCCCTGGACCCGCAAACCACGGCGTCGGTCCTGCAACTGCTGGCCGAGATCAACCGCGAACTGAAACTGACCATCGTCCTGATCACCCACGAGATGGATGTGATCCGTCGAGTCTGCGATCAGGTGGCGGTGATGGATGCCGGCAAGATCGTCGAGCAAGGTTCGGTGGCCGAGGTGTTCCTGCATCCCAAGCACCCGACTACCAAGCGCTTCGTGCAGGAAGACGAGCAAATCGACGAAAGCGAACAGCGCGACGACTTCGCTCACGTACCGGGGCGCATCGTGCGTCTGACCTTTCAGGGCGAAGCGACTTACGCGCCGTTGCTGGGTACCGTCGCTCGGGAAACGGGCGTGGACTACAGCATCCTGGCCGGTCGTATCGATCGCATCAAAGACGTCCCTTACGGGCAATTGACCCTGGCCGTCACCGGTGGCGATATGGAAGCGGCATTTGCTCACTTCACTGCAGCTGACGTCCACATGGAGGTGCTGCGCTGATGGAAGTCCTGATGAGTTTCTTTTCCAATATCGACTGGTACGAAATCTGGCTGGCCACCGGCGACACCCTGCTGATGCTCGGTGGTTCGCTGTTGTTCACGGTGCTGCTGGGCTTGCCCTTGGGCGTGCTGTTGTTCCTGTGCAGCCCGCGCCAGTTGCTGGAAGCCAAAGGCGTCTACGCGATGCTGTCGTTGGTGGTGAACATTCTGCGTTCGCTGCCATTCATCATTTTGCTGATCGTGATGATTCCGTTCACCGTGTTGATCACGGGCACCTCGCTGGGTGTCGCCGGTGCGATTCCACCGCTGGTGGTGGGTGCCACGCCGTTCTTCGCGCGACTGGTGGAAACCGCCCTGCGTGAAGTGGATCGCGGCATCATTGAGGCGACCCAGGCCATGGGGGCGACGACACGTCAGATCATCATCAACGCCTTGCTGCCGGAAGCCCGTCCGGGCATCTTCGCGGCAATTACGGTGACAGCGATTACACTGGTGTCCTACACGGCGATGGCCGGTGTGGTCGGCGCTGGCGGTCTGGGCGACCTGGCGATCCGTTTCGGTTACCAGCGTTTCCAGACGGATGTGATGGTTGTGACGGTGGTGTTGCTGCTGATGCTGGTTCAAGTGCTGCAAACCGTTGGCGACAAACTGGTCGTACACTTCTCACGCAAATAAACAGTTCACGTAACCAAGACATGAGCCGGCCATTCGCTGGCAGGCGCCAAACGGGCGCCGCAAGCGGGCACCCACAAGGAGTTAGCTGAATGAAAAAACTACTCGTCGCGTTCGCTGCCGTTGCAGCCTTTTCCGCACACGCTGCCGACACCCTGACAGTCGCGGCCACCCCGGTGCCTCACGCGGAAATCCTCGAGTTCGTTAAACCGGCCCTGGCCAAAGAAGGCGTGAACCTGAACGTCAAGGTGTTCACCGACTACGTCCAGCCGAACGTGCAGGTGGCCGAGAAGCGTCTGGACGCCAACTTCTTCCAGCACCAGCCGTACCTGGATGAGTTCAACAAGGCCAAGGGCACCCATCTGGTTGCCGTTGCCGGCGTGCACCTGGAACCGCTGGGCGCTTACTCCAGCAAGTACAAAGCGCTGACCGAGCTGCCGGGCGGCGCCAACGTGGTGATCCCGAACGACGCCACCAACGGTGGTCGTGCGCTGTTGCTGCTGGCCAAGGCTGGCCTGATCAAGTTGAAGGATTCGAACAACATCCTGTCGACCGTGAAGGACATCACCGAGAACACCAAGGACCTGAAATTCCGCGAACTGGAAGCCGCGACCATCCCGCGCGTGCTGACCCAGGTCGACCTGGCGCTGATCAACACCAACTACGCGCTGGAAGCCAAGCTCGATCCGTCCAAGGATGCGTTGGTTATCGAAGGCAGCGACTCGCCATACGTAAACATCCTCGTTGCCCGTCCGGACGACAAGAACAGCGCCGCGATGCAGAAACTGGTTGCGGCGCTGCACAGCCCAGAAGTGAAAGCCTTCATCCTCGAGAAGTACAAAGGCGCGGTATTGCCAGCGTTCTGACGTTGAAGGGGACGCAGAGCGTCCCTGGCTGCATTCCCACGCGGAGCGTGGGAACGATCAAAAAAACGGGGACGCATTGATTGCGTCCCCGTTTTTTTATGCCTGCAATACCACCGCTGGCTCCTACAGGGGTGGGTGTTGGTTATTCGCGCTTGAGCATTACCGGCAACTGCGCCACCAGCTTCTGGTTGTTCAACGGTGCACGAATGAACCCGCGTTGAGTCCCGTCCGGTCCGATCACCGCCAGGTTACCGCTATGGTCGACGGTGTAATTAGGCTTGCTGGTGTCCGCCGGAATAAACGGAATACTCACCGCATTGGCCAGCTTCTGAAGGTCTTCGACCGAGGATGCAGTCAGCCCGATGAACTGCGGATCGAAGTAACCCAGGTATTGCTTGAGTTGCTTGGGCGTATCGCGGTTTGGGTCGACGCTGACCAAAACGATCTGCAACTTGTCCACCGCATCCGCCGGCAGTTCGCTCTTGATCTGCCGCAGCTGGGCGAGGGTGGTCGGGCAGATGTCCGGGCAGAAGGTGTAGCCGAAGAACAGCAAACTCCACTTGCCTTTCAGCTCGTTGACCGCCACCGGCTTGCCATCCTGATCGGTCATTTTCACGTCTGGCAGGTTACGGCTTTGGGGTAACAGGATGATCCCCGCATCGATCAGTGCCGTCGGGTCGCCCTGGTTTTTTCCGGTCAGTACTTTATTGATGGTCAAGCCCAGGATCAGCGCGATCAAGGCGACGAGAATGAAGACGGTTTTCTGGGTTCGAGTCATAGGTTCAACAGTAAGTAGTGGTCTACGAGCAGCGCGATAAACAGCAGGAACAAGTAGTAAATAGAGTACTTGAACGTGTTGATCGCCGCGTGCGGCCGAGTGCCACGGTACAGCACCACGGCCCATTGCAGAAACCTCGCGCCCAGTACAAGGGCACAAATCAGGTAGAGCACGCCGCTCATGTGGATCACGTAGGGCATCAGGCTGACGGCCAGCAGCGCAAAGGTATAAAGCAGGATGTGGACTTTGGTGTAGTGCTCGCCATGGGTCACCGGCAGCATCGGAATGTCAGCCTTGGCGTATTCCTCCTTGCGGTGAATCGCCAGCGCCCAGAAGTGCGGCGGGGTCCAGGCGAAGATAATCAGCACCAGCAGCAACGGTTCGGCGCTGACATGACCGGTGGCGGCGGTCCAGCCAAGCAGCGGCGGGGCCGCACCTGCGAGGCCGCCGATGACGATGTTCTGCGGCGTCGCACGTTTCAGGAAACCGGTGTAAACCACGGCATAACCGAGCAAGGACGCGAGGGTCAGCCACGCCGTCAACGGGTTGGTGAAGGCCAGCAGCAAAGCCTGGCCGAGCAGCGCCAGCACCAAGGCGAACGTCAGCGCAGCGCTCGGAGATACCCGACCTTCGGCCAAGGGCCGCTTGTGGGTCCGGGCCATGACGGCGTCAATGCGCCGGTCCACCACATGGTTGACCGCCGCCGCACCGCCGGCACACAAGGCAATCCCCAGATTGCCGAACACCAGCACCGTCCACGGCACCCCGGCGCGCGTCGCGAGAAACATGCCGACCAGCGAGGTGATGAGCATCAGCACCACCACTTTTGGCTTGGTTAGCTCCAGGTAATCGCGCCAGATAGCCCGACTGTGATGTTCGCCGATCAGAATCGCCATGGCACCTCTCCTTTTACTGTTATGGGCCCGGCTGAATGTTTACGCGGGCTGAAGCGCCAGCGTGTCGGCTGCTTGACCCGAACCAGGCTGGTTCGCGCGTGATAATTGACCAGCACCATCGTCAGCAGCAGCGCTGCGCCACCGGCGTTGTGGGCGACGGCCACCCACAGCGGTAAGTGAAACACCACGTTGCTGATGCCCAGGGTGATTTGTGCGGCAAGGGCGATCAGCACTATGCCGGCCAAGCGCGTCATGCCGACGACCTTCAGTTGCCAGGCCAGACCGAGCAGAACGAAGGTGACCAGTAGTGCGCCGATACGGTGAGTCAGGTGAATCGCGGTGCGGGCATCGCTGTCCAGTTGTCCGCCCAGGTAATTGGGGCCGATGTGTTGGGTCAGGTGAAAGCCGTTGGCGAAATCAGTCGGTGGCAGCCATTGTCCGTGGCAGGTCGGAAAGTCGATGCAGGCCACCGCCGCGTAATTGGAGCTGACCCAGCCACCCAGGGCAATTTGCAGGATCACCAGCAGTAACCCGGCGGTCGCCCAGTGCTGCAAACGCCGGGGCACGGTCAGCGCCGGCAACACGCCGGACAGGCGCAAGGTCAGCAGAAACAACAGACTCAAGGTCGCAAAGCCACCGAGCAAATGCCCGGTGACCACTTGCGGCCAGAGCTTGAGCGTCACCGTCCACATGCCGAACGCCGCTTGGGCAATCACCACTGCCAACAGGAAAAGCGGCAACTTCACCGGTTGCCCCGGATGATGACGATGGGTCCAGGCGCGGCCCGCCAACACCGCGATCAACAGCCCCAACGTGCCGGCGAAGTAGCGATGGAGCATCTCGTTCCAGCCTTTGTGAGCCTCCACCGGTGCGTCGGGAAAATGCAGTTCGGCATGGGCCAGTTGGGCTTCGCTGTTCGGCACGCTGATAAAACCGTAGCAGCCGGGCCAGTCCGGACAGCCAAGGCCCGCGTGAGTCAGGCGTGTGTAGGCGCCGAGCAACACCACAATCAGTGCCAGCAAGGTGGCAAACAGCGCGAGGCGAAATCCAGGTTTGGCCATGACGATGCCCTTATCCGATGTTCGACAGTTTCAGCAAATGGCGCAGGTCGTTGAGCAGGTCCTTGCCCTTCACCGTCGGGTCGTAGCGCAGCACCAGATTGCCGTGAGGGTCGATGATCCACAGGTGCGGCGTGTCATTGCTCTGAGCGCCTTTGATGTAGATCGGCGGGTCCAGTGAATAACGTTGCAGCTGCGGGTACTCACGTTGAAGCTTAGTCTCGTAATCGCTGTTCAGTGGCTGCGCGATGGCCAGCGCATGGCTGGCGCGGGAGGCATCGCGACCGAGGCCGATCTGGATCTGGCGCGCCAGATAAACCAACTGCTGGCAGTCCACCGAACAGTCCTTGGGCGCAGTCACCAGCAATTGCCAGCGGTCTTCTTGCGCCGGTACGCCGATGTCGGCGCGGGTCTGGCCGTTGCCGATCAGTTCGCCGTGATAACTGCGGCCCTCCGGCACCCAGAACTGCAATTTGTACATGCCGGTGGCGAGGATCATCGGACCCACCACTCCCAACAGGATCAGTAACAACTGCAAGCGCCCGCGCCGACGATTGACCGGCGTTTTCGCCTCAGACATGCCGAGTGGATTCATGGCCGCTCCCATTATTGTTCTCCTTTGCGTTGTGCCAGCCGAGATAGAGGTAAAGGCCGAGCAGGGCGATCGACAGGGCGAACCACTGCACGGCATAAGCCACGTGTTTTTCCGGCCCCATGGCCACCACCGGCCAATCGGCCTGGTAGGTCGCGGGACCGCTTTGCGCGCGTAATTCATAGGCGAAACCGTCACGGCCAAGCGCCGCCCAGAGCCTGGGCGGTTCAATGGCGGTGACCAGTTGTGGCCAGGTCGTGGCGTCTGGGTCGGCGTGCAACTGGAACGTTGCGCCGGGGGAGACGTAGACCCAGGCGTCGAGGCTCAATGCCTGAGTCGGTGTGGTGAATGACGGCGGTGTGCGCCGATCCGGCCACGGCAGCCAGCCGCGATTAACCAGCAGCCAGAGCCCGGTCGCCCGGTCCTGAAACGGTTGCAGCAGTTCGACCCCGACCTTGCCATCGCGCTGACGGTTGTCCAGCAGCAGGCTGTGTTCGGCATCGAACTGGCCGTGCAGGCGAACCCGACGGAAGTCCGGATCTTCGGTCTGTTGCAGTTCAGTGCTGGTCATCGGTTCGGCCGTCCGGCGCTCGGCGTAGCTTTGCAGCAGCGCGCTTTTCTCCGCGCCCCGGCTCAACTGCCAGAACCCGAGTGACACCAGCAAAGGCAGCAGCATCGCGACCACCAGGGTCGGCACGAAGCCCGGCCGGAAGCGCTTCATGGCGTCGCCAGAAAGTCGGTAGTCGCGATAGCTATACTCAAATGCATCGCCTGTCCCCCGGAGTGTCACCATGCTCAAAGCAGCCATCGTCCTGATGCTGATTGCCACGATTGTCAGCCTGTTCAGCGGCCTGTTTTTTCTGGTCAAGGACGACAGCCATTCCAATCGCCTGGTCATCGCCTTGAGTGTTCGTGTTGCGCTGGCCGCCACCACTGTCGGCTTGATCGCCTGGGGTTTTTTCAGCGGCCAGTTGGTGTCTCACGTGCCTTGGTAGGGCGCGCAAAGCGCGCAGCTTCAAGCTTCAAGCTTGCGGCTTGAAGCTGCTCTAAAGCACATAGACGAAAACGAACAGACCGATCCACACCACGTCCACGAAGTGCCAGTACCAGCTCGCCGCCTCGAAGCCGAATTGATGGTCGGCATCGAAGTGCCCGCGCATGATCCGCATCAGCATCACGAACAGAATGATGGTGCCCATGGTCACGTGGGCGCCGTGGAAACCGGTGAGCATGAAGAAGGTCGCGCCGTAGATGCCGGAACCCAGAGTCAGGCCCAGCTCGTTGTAGGCGTGCAGGTATTCTTCGGCCTGGAAACCGAGGAACGCGCAACCGAGCAACACGGTCAGCGCCAGCCAGATTTTCAGTGCGCCGCGATGGCCTTTTTTCAGGGCATGGTGAGCAATGGTCACGGTGACGCTGGAACTCACCAGCAGCACGGTATTGAGCAGCGGCAGGCCCCAGGGGCTGATGACTTCCTTGGGGGGTGGAAAGAGTTTCGAGTCCGGGTTGTTCAGCAGCGGCCAGGTGAATTCAAACGCCGGCCACAGCATGTGAGCGATGCCTTTGGTGCCTTCACCGCCCAGTGCCGGCCCCGCGATGTTGCGCACATAAAACAAGGCACCGAAAAAGGCGATGAAGAACATCACCTCGGAGAAAATGAACCAGCTCATGCCCCAGCGGAACGAGCGGTCCATCTGTGCGCTGTACAGTCCTTGGCGACTTTCCTTGATCACCGTACCGAACCAGCCGAACAGCATGTAGGCCAGCAGCAGGCTGCCGACGAAAAAGATCAGCGGGCCGTGGGATTCTGGCCGCGCAGCCTTCAGGTCGTTGAACCAGGTGCCCAGGCCGAACACGGTGACGAACATGCCGACCGTGGCAATGATCGGCCATTTACTCTGGGCCGGAACGTAATAATGTTCATGAGTTGCCATTTATTGTTCTCCTTATCGGGCACGCTTTAACGCCTAGCCGCCGGTGCTTGCTGCAACAGCCACGGGCGGATGACGTGCGGTGATATCGAACAGCGTGTAGGACAGCGTCAGGTGCTTCACTTCTTTGGGCATGTCGCGGTCAACAATGAACCGTACCGGCATCTCGATTCGCTGACCGGGCTGCAGCACTTGCTGGGTAAAGCAGAAACATTCGGTCTTGTGGAAGTACGCGGCTGCGTTGCTTGGCGCGATACTCGGCACCGCCTGGGCGCTCATCGGGCGATCAGTCGGGTTGTGGGCGATAAAAATCATCTCGTTCACTGCCCCCGGGTGAGCGACCAATTCATCGCCCTTGGGATAGAAGTCCCAGGTCATGTCGGCGGCGTTGGTCGACAGAAACTGCACGCGAACCTGCCGCGAGGCGTCGACCGTTTGCTCGCCTTCATACTGCCCGGAGGTTTTGCCATTGATGCCGAACGCCTGGCACATCACGTCGTAGATCGGCACCAGGGCAAAGCCGAAGACAAACATCGCCACCACCACCAGCACCAGGCGGGTGACCAGTTTCTTCATCGAAATCGAATCAGCCATGATTTAAGTCCTCCACACAAACCCATGTGGGAGCGGGCTTGCTCGCGAAGCAGGCGCTGCAGTTTGGCAGACGGACCGCGTCATCGTTCTTCGCGAGCAAGCCCGCTCCCACAAAGGCTAGAGCATTCATTTCACTTCCGGCGGCGTGGTGAAGGTGTGATATGGCGCGGGTGACGGAATGCTCCATTCCAGGCCTTCGGCACCATCCCACGGCTTGGCCGGTGCCGGCTCGCCGCCGCGAATGGTCTTGATCACGATGAACAGGAAGAAGATCTGCGTGGCACCAAACATGAACGCCCCGATCGACGACACCATGTTGAAGTCGGCGAATTGCAGGTTGTAGTCCGGAATCCGCCGCGGCATGCCCGCCAGGCCCACGAAGTGCATCGGAAAGAACGCCAGGTTCATGCCGATGAACGAGAGCCAGAAGTGCAGCTTGCCGAGGGTTTCGTCGTACATGTGGCCAGTCCATTTCGGCAGCCAGTAGTAGGCCGAGGCGAAGATCCCGAAGATCGCCCCCGGCACCAGCACATAGTGGAAGTGCGCGACCACGAAGTAGGTGTCCTGGTACTGGAAGTCCGCCGGGGCGATGGCCAGCATCAACCCGGAGAACCCGCCAATGGAGAACAGAATGACAAACGCCACGGCGAACAGCATCGGCGTCTCGAAGGTCAGCGAGCCTTGCCACATGGTGCTGGCCCAGTTGAACACCTTGACCCCGGTGGGCACCGCGATCAGCAGCGTGGCGTACATGAAGAACAACTCGCCCACCAGCGGAATGCCGACCACGAACATGTGGTGCGCCCAGACGATGAACGACAGGAACGCAATACTCGCCGTGGCGTAGACCATCGAGGTGTAGCCAAACAGTGGCTTGCGCGAAAAGGCCGGAATGATCGAGCTGACGGCACCGAAGGCCGGCAGGATCATGATGTACACCTCGGGGTGACCGAAGAACCAGAACACATGCTGGAACAGTACCGGGTCTCCGCCACCGGCGGCACTGAAGAAGCTGGTGCCGAAGTGGATGTCCATCAGCATCATGGTCACGCAGCCGGCCAATACCGGCATCACCGCGATCAGCAGGAATGCGGTGATCAGCCAGGTCCAGACGAACAGCGGCATTTTCATCAACGTCATGCCGGGGGCGCGCAGGTTGAGGATGGTCGCGATCACGTTGATCGCCCCCATGATCGAACTGATCCCCATCAAATGGATGGCGAAGATGAAGAACGTCACGCTTTCCGGTGCGTAGGTCGTCGACAGCGGTGCATAGAAGGTCCAGCCGAAGTTTGGCCCGCCACCGGGGGTGAACAGGGTCGATACCAGCAGCAGAAACGCTGCCGGCAACAGCCAGAAGCTGAAGTTGTTCATCCGTGGCAGGGCCATGTCCGGCGCGCCGATCATCAACGGGATCATCCAGTTGGCGAGGCCGACGAAGGCCGGCATCACCGCACCGAACACCATCACCAGGCCGTGCATGGTGGTCATCTGGTTGAAGAATTCCGGCTGGACGATTTGCAGTCCCGGCTGGAACAGCTCGGCGCGAATCACCATGGCGAACGAGCCGCCCAGCAGGAACATGGAGAACGCAAACCACAGGTACAGCGTACCGATATCCTTGTGGTTGGTGGTCAGCACCCAGCGCATCAGGCCTTTGGCGGGGCCGTGGGCGTGGTCGGTGGCGGTATGAACATGGTCATCGACTACAGCAGTCATGTCCTGTCTCCTGCAAACGGATGGGCTGGGCGGGCCGGGGCGTCATGCCCCGAGCGGTTCCTTACGTGCGCAATTAACCGGGTCATTTGCTTTCCGCCTGTTTCAGCTCCAGCACTTCTTTAGGGGTGACCATGTCGCCTTTGTTGTTGCCCCAGGCGTTACGTTCGTAGGTCACGACCGCTGCGATATCGACTTCCGAGAGCTGCTTGCCGAACGCCGCCATGGAGGTGCCGGGCTTGCCGTGGAAGACGATGTTCAGGTGATCCTTGATCGGCCCGGTGGCGATTTTCGAGCCCTTGAGTGCCGGGAACATCGGCGGCAGGCCTTGGCCCTCAGCTTGGTGACAGGCTACGCAGGTGGTGTGATAGACCTTGTCGCCGCGCTCCTTGAGCTCGTCGAGGGTCCATTCCTTGCTGGTCAGCTCTTTGAGCTGCGCGGCTTCCGCCTTGCGTTCGCCCAGCCAGGTTTCGTAGTCGGCCTTTTCCTTGACCTCGACCACGATCGGCATGAAGCCGTGATCCTTGCCGCACAGCTCGGCGCACTGGCCGCGGTAGATGCCGGGTTTTTCGACACGGGTCCAGGATTCATTGACGAAGCCCGGAATCGCATCGCGCTTGACCGCGAAGGCCGGCACCCACCAGGAGTGGATGACGTCGGCGGAGGTCACCAAAAAGCGCACCTTGGCACCGATCGGCAACACCAGCGGCTTGTCGACCTCCAACAGGTAATGCTCGCCCTTGGTTTCCTTGTTGTTGATTTGATCGGCAGGGGTGCTCAGGTTGCTGAAAAACTCGACGTCCTGACCCAGGTATTTGTAGTGCCACTTCCACTGGTAACCGGTGACCTGGATATCGATATCCGGCTCAGAGTTGTCGTACATCTTGATCAGGGTGGCGGTTGCAGGGACCGCCATGGCCACCAGAATAAGCAGGGGCACGATGGTCCAGAGAATTTCGACGGTGGTGCTTTCATGAAATTTGGCGGCCACCTGCCCGGTAGAGCGGCGGTGGATCATCATCGACCAGAACATGGCGCCGAAGACGATGATGCCGATCACTACACAGATCCAGAAAATGATCATGTGCAGATCGAATACTGCGTGACTGATTTCAGTCGCTCCAGGCGCCATATTCACAGTCCAGGCCGCTTGCGCCTGACTGAAAATCGACCACAACAGGAGGCCCATCCAGACATGTGGATGTCGCATCATTGCGGGTTCCCCTTATAGTTCTTTTTATCCCGCCGGCTTTCACCTGCGGCAAGGGAGCGGCTTTTTCAGACTACGAACTTGAATCGCCGAGCCTTGCTGCATAGGCAGTCGGGCGTCATCAGCTAACTCCATTCAAAACCGAGTATAGACAGCGACTGCCACCTCGCAACGCGATGGCGTAAATCAACCGAAACAGGTAGGACTTGCGTTCCTGGTCACGAATGGAGAAGGATGCAGACGAGTGGTGGCAAATCGATATAACTTCGATGTCTCAAGGATGAAATAATTATGACCAATGCGTCTTAGCATTTTTCGTAAGCCAGCTACGTTTGTCTTCCCCTATTTCATTGCCTTTGTTTCCTGGAGTTTTCATGAACACCGCCGCATTGCGCGAGCAGATCCAAAAAGCCCAACAACATGAGGCCGAGACCGGCCTGTTGACTCGTCAGCTGGAAACCCAACTGCCGCACCTTCATTCCGCCATCCAATTGCCGGATATCGATGCCAACGGCGTGATGACGCGTTTTGTGGCCGCGTATATAGAACAAGTGCCGGACCTGCTGGACGCAGCCAATGAAGTCGCCAGGGAAGCGGGCATCGAATCGCAGATCAAGCCGGTATTGGACATCGCCGAACAGTTCTTCCTCCAGCCGCCGGCGATCATGGCCGGGCACATCGGCCTGGATAGCCTGCTGGATGAAGCTTATCTGGCACATCGCTTGGTCGAAGAGGTCAACGACCTGTACATCAAGCATTTTGGCCAGCCATTGATCCCCTTGGACATGACTGTTGCCAACCTGATTGCCCATCAACTGATCGGTGAGGAATTTGCCAATCAACTGGATGAGGCGGTGCATCACGCTGTGGACGAGATGCTTGACGATGAAAGTTTCGCGCTGGAGTCGGTAGAAGCCTACCGCGAGAAACTTAACAGCCCGGACACCGGCGCCGCGTGGAAGCGCTGGCCGTGCCTGTCGCGCCAATTGGGCGTGGGGCTTGAGCTAGATCAGCCAGCGGCGTAAGTGCCTATACATCCCCTGTAGGCGCGAGGCTTGCCCGCGAAGCTTTTGGCGTACTCGAGGACGCCTTCGCGAGCAAGCCTCGCTCCTACAGGAGGACTTGCTTCAACCCGCCGTTGAGCCAACGCCAGCGGTAGTACGCAACCGTCCTTCAAGCCTGCGCTTCAACCCTCGCGCTTCAATCAGCAGCTTCGAACCCTTGGCCGCATTCGCCCGGCCCCATTCCTCCAGCAGCTCAAGGCACGAGTGATCGATGTAGCTCAGGTTATTGAGCGGCACATGCACCGTCGCGCCTGCCGGAATGCTCCCCAGCACTTGGGTCAACGCCGGCACTTTGAGAAAAGTCGCTGCTCCCACCAGTCGCAGCTCCATCTCGCCGTCCGCCGGAAGATCGATCAAGCTGATTTTCAGGCGCGAAGCCTTCCAGGCCAGTTTGGCCAGCGTCAGGCCGAAGCCGATCAGCACGCCGGTCAACAGGTCGGTGAAGATGATTGCCAGTGCGGTCGCCGCGTAGGTGAACATCGGCATCCGGCCATAACGGCCCAGACCGCGAAAGGCCTTGAGGTCCACCAGTTTGAAACCGGTGTAAACCAGAACCCCCGCCAGACTCGCCACTGGAATGCTTTGCAGCACGCTCGACAGCAGCAGCACGAAAGCCAGCAACCACAGACCATGAAACACCGCCGACAGCCGAGTGGTGGCGCCGGCCTGAACGTTGGCCGAACTGCGCACGATCACCCCGGTCATCGGCAGCGCGCCGAGCAGACCACACAGCATGTTGCCCACGCCTTGCGCCGACAATTCGCGGTCGAAGTCCGAGCGCTGGCCACTGTGCATGCGGTCCACGGCGGCGGCTGACAGCAAGGTTTCGGCGCTGGCGATAAAGGCCACGGCGAAGGCAGCGATCAGCAAGGTCGGGTCTGCGAGATTGAGCAGATCCGCCGGGCGCAACCAGTCGATGGCTTCTGCCAGATTAGCCGGGACCTCTACACGTTTGACCTGCAATGCGAGCACAAGGCTTGCGAACGTTGCCAGACCGACGCCAAGCAATGCTCCAGGGACGAAACGCAGGGAATGCGGGCGGAATTTTTCCCACAGCCACATCACGGCAATGGTCGACAGCCCGAGCAAACCCGCCTGCCAGCCAAACGAAGGCAAAGCCTGAATCACTGCAGCGGGGAAGGCCGCCAGATTATCCAGCCCCGAGGGTTTGGGCACGGCATCGAGCATCACATGCACCTGTGACAGCACAATCAGCACCCCAATCCCGGCGAGCATGCCGTACACCACCGCCGGCGCCGTGACCCGAAACCAGCAACCCAGTTTCAGGCGCCCGGCCACCAATTGCAGAAAACCCGCCAGCAGCAGGATCGGCCCGAGCATGGCGATACCATGCTGGCGCACCAGTTCGAACACCAATACCGCCAGCCCCGCCGCCGGGCCGCTGACTTGCAGCGGCGACCCGGCAAGCCAGCCGACTACCAGGCCACCGATGATGCCGGTGATCAGACCTTTGGCCGGCGGCAGCCCCGAGGCGATGGCGATACCCATGCACAAGGGCAGGGCGACCAGAAACACAACCACCGAAGCCAGCAGCTCCCGTGGCAGAACAGCTTTTAATTGAGTAGCACGCATGGTGACTCTCCCGAAGTTTTCTTCAGGCATGGCAAAGCAGGCTGCCAGATCAGCAGCCTCGGCTAAACCACACGGAGGATTTAGAAGCGCGCTTTAGGCGTCGCCACCGGAATCGGATGGCTGCCGTCGAGCGGCAGGAAACACCCCTGATCCGCGTCGTAAGCTTTGATTTCGCTGGTTTCGATGTTGTAAACCCAACCATGAATAAACAACTGACCGTTGGCCATACGCGAAGCCACCGACGGGTGCGTACGCAAATGTTGCAACTGAGCGATCACATTCTCTTCGGTGAGAATGTGCATGCTCTCGTTTTCGTCAGCGCAATGGCAGTTGTCATGGACCATGGTTTTCGCCACTTCCGCATGACGCAGCCAGGCCTTTACCGTCGGCATTTTTTCCAGGCTCTGCGGGTTGAGCACTGCGCGCATGGCGCCACAGTCAGAGTGCCCGCAGATAATGATGTGCTGCACGCCGAGAGCCAGCACCGCGTATTCGATGGCCGTGGAAACACCGCCGTTCATTTGCCCATAGGGCGGCACGACGTTGCCGACGTTGCGGGTCACGAACAAGTCGCCGGGGGCGCTTTGAGTAATCAGTTCGGGAACGATGCGTGAATCGGCACACGCGATGAACATCGCTCGAGGCCGCTGGGCCGTGGCGAGTTTTTTGAAGAGTTCTTCCTGCTGTGGAAAGATCTCGTGATGAAAGTGCAAAAAGCCGTCAACGATATGCTGCAGCGCTGCATCGGCGGTTTCCGCCTCGGGTTGGGCTGAAGCCGACGCAGCCAACGGCTGTTTATCCTTGTCACTCATGATTCATCCTCTTTGGCGGAGTCAGGGAATTTTCCCGTTTTGTCCGGTATGAAGCCAGTGGCTGTTTAAAAAACGTCCAGGTCGAAAGGCCAGACCCGTCAGTCACTCGATGAACAAGGTAGCCGTTGAATCTTAACTCAAACTGAATAAAACGCTCTAGAACGAGTGTTCCAGGCCAAGAAAACGTGATCAGCCTAGTCGTTTTCTCGACTCAATCATGGGTCAATTGCTTTTAAATCAGCGACATTTGGCGACCCGGCGGACAGAAGGCTTCGCAATCCAGA
The DNA here is from genome assembly GCF_024748615.1 of Pseudomonas sp. B21-048. Classification (NCBI taxonomy): domain Bacteria; kingdom Pseudomonadati; phylum Pseudomonadota; class Gammaproteobacteria; order Pseudomonadales; family Pseudomonadaceae; genus Pseudomonas; species Pseudomonas sp. B21-048. Next base: position 87,852 of record NZ_CP087168.1, read on the forward strand.
TTGAAACCTTCCCGGCGATTGAGCCCCAAACGCTTGATGGTTTTGGCGAAACGTTGCGCCAACAGATCGGCAAACGGCCCTTCACCGCGCATACGAGCGCCAAACCGGCTGTCGTAGAGCTCGCCCCCACGACTCTGGCGAATCAGGCTCAGTACATGAGCCGCCCGCTGAGGATAGTGCGCAGCCAGCCACTCTTCGAACAGCTGCGCCACTTCCAGTGGCAGGCGCAACATCATGTAGGCCGCGCTTTGCGCGCCGGCCGCATGGGCTTCGGTGAGCAGGCTTTCGAGTTCGCTGTCGTTGATCATTGGAATCATCGGTGAGCACAAAACGCCTACAGGAATCCCGGCTTCGCGCATCACCCGGATCGCCCGCAATCGTGCCTTGGGCGCCGCGGCGCGAGGTTCGAGGATGCGTTTGAGTTCATCATCCAGGGTGGTCAGGCTGATCATCACCGCCACCAGCCTGTGTTCGGCGAGTTCGGCGAGCAAGTCCAGATCGCGAAGGATCAGCGAGCCCTTGGTGATGATGGTCACCGGATGGCGGTAACGCAGCAGTACTTCCAGGGTTTTGCGGGTGATTCTGTGTTCACGTTCGATCGGCTGATAAGGGTCGGTATTGGAGCCCAGGTTGATGGGGGCGCATTGATAGCCGCGTTTGGACAGTTGTTCTTCCAGCACATCGGCGGCGTTGGTCTTGGCGATCAGTCTGGTTTCGAAATCCAGCCCCGGTGACAGGTCCCAATAAGCGTGGCTGGGCCGTGCGTAACAATAGATGCAGCCGTGCTCACAGCCGCGATAAGGGTTGATCGAACGATCGAAGGGCAAATCCGGTGAGTTGTTGCGGGTGATGATGGTTTTTGCGGTTTCAATGCGTACCTCGGTGCCTTGGGTGATCGGCACTTCCTGATACCAGCCGTCATCCTCGGCCACCGAACGATTGGGCGCGAAGCGGTTGTGCGGGTTGGTCGCGGTGCCGCGACCACGAGGGGGCAGAGGCGTATTCATCGATAAAGGTCCAATAACTGTATGTGTATACAGTATCTGAGCGTCAAACGATAGGCCAGTGCCGTTCGGCAGCTTTATACCCGAGATAAAAGAAACAAACTAAAACAATAACTAACGATCAAAAAATTTTGCGACAGTCATCGCGAGAAACATATGCAAAGTGGCGCGGTTACAAAAATTGCCAGTACTATCTGTTCCACACGAAGTTGTCGTTGATCAATTAACTAGAAGGATCTAATCATGTCGTTTTTTAATCAGCGCGGTGTTTTTTTACAACTACTGGCACCCAACATTACCCACCCTCATGAAGCTCAGGTATCGATGCAACTTGCCCGTAAAGAGTTGGGGTGGGACCCGGTCAATGAAGTGCAGACCATAGCACTGGTCGACTCTGCCTATGTGACAGCGGTTTCCAGCGATGCGGGTCGGTCCTTCACTATCAAGACCGTCAACAGCGATGTGGACGGGGACGGTGATATCGATAATGACGACAAGGCAAAACTGTTGGCGCTGGCCAAGGCTTATTCCAGCATTATAAATCCCTGAAGTTTAACGTTGTTTCCAGGTCAGCCAGAGTGTATAGGCTGGCCTGGTTTTATCTTCATTGGATTCACGATTCTTTGACAGTGGCCTCACAGGCTTTTGACTGTCCCAGGCTCAGGCTGTCGGTTACTCTCCACACTTCACGGTCAACCTGAGCATGTCCCTACTGCGCCTTTTACCCGCGACACTCTTTTTGTCGCTGGCCGTACTTTTCAACCTGACGCTGGCCCACGCTGACGACTCGGCTGCACCTCGTCCTGTGGACTGGGCTCAACCGGTAGAAGCCAAGTACAACCTCTTTCAAATGTCCCCGACGCTGTACCGCAGCGCATTGCCCGATCGCACAGCGGTACCGCTGTTGAAGAAACTCAAGGTCGGCACCGTCATCAACTTTCTGCCCGAGTCAGATTCAACCTGGTTGTCCACACCCGATATCGCACTGGTACAGTTGCCCTATCGCACCAATCACGTGGATGACAGTGATGTGCTCAAGGCCCTTCGCACGATTCAGATCGCCGAAGCCAAAGGCTCGGTGCTGATGCACTGCAAGCATGGTTCTGACCGCACCGGCCTGATGGCCGCGATGTACCGAGTGGTCGTGCAGGGCTGGAGCAAGGAAGACGCGCTGAATGAAATGACCCAGGGCGGCTTTGGTGACAGCACCCATTTCAAGGAAGGTGTGCGTTACATGATGCAGGCCCATGTCGACAAACTTCGTACGGCGCTGGCCAATGGTGATTGCAGCACCAGTCCATTTGCCAGTTGCTCGATGAAGAATTGGTTCAAATCGGCCCATGTCGAATAAGTAACGCCTTCCACTGCATGACGCAGTGGAAGGTGATTTCCAGTACTCAGTGTTGCTCGTCTGGCTTCTTCTTCAACTTAGGGTTCGGAAAAAACTGCACGGCCTGGACCTTGGTGTCCGGCACCTTGAGTGCCGAAGTATTGACCCGCGTGCCCAATTCCTTGGGCACCGACAGACCTTGTTCATTCAGTGTGTCGGAATAACCGCAGGCCACGCACTCGCGATGCGGAACGGCGTCTTCGTTCCACATCATCAACTTGTCCGGCTCGCTGCAGGCCGGGCAGACCGCCCCGGCGATAAAGCGTTTTTTGGTAATCACAGGTCCCTCACTCATGCTGCCGCGTCCTCACTCAGGCCGCTGTGGCGCAAGAGTGCGTCAATCGATGGCGCACGGCCACGGAAGTCGACGAACAACACCATTGGTTCCTGGGAGCCGCCCCGTGCCAGGATCGCTTCGCGGAACGCGCGACCGGTCTCGGCATTGAGCACGCCCTCTTCTTCAAATTTCGAGAAGGCATCGGCCGACAATACTTCAGCCCATTTATAGCTGTAGTAACCCGCCGCGTAACCGCCGGCAAAGATGTGGGCGAAGCTGTTGGGGAAACGGTTGTAGGCCGGCGGACGCATGACCGAAACCTCGTCGCGCACGCCTTCGAGCACTTGCAGCACACTGCGTCCGTCGCCGTGGGTGGCGTGCAATTCGAAGTCGAACAGCGAGAACTCCAGCTGGCGGACCATCATCAGGCCGGACTGGAAGTTCTTCGCCGCGAGCATTTTCTCCAGCAGATCCTGAGGTAACGGCTCGCCGGTTTCGTAGTGACCGGAAATCAGCGCCAGACCTTCCGGCTCCCAGCACCAGTTTTCCATGAACTGGCTTGGCAGCTCGACCGCATCCCAAGCCACGCCATTGATGCCGGACACGCCAGCATGCTCGACGCGGGTCAGCAGGTGATGAAGGCCATGACCGAATTCGTGGAACAGGGTGGTCACTTCATCGTGGGTCAGCAGGGCCGGCTTACCGCTGTCGGCCGGGGTGAAGTTGCACACCAGGTTCGCCACCGGACTTTGCAGCACGCCGTTGATTGTGCGGCGGTGATCGCGGGCGCCGTCCATCCAGGCCCCGCCACGCTTGTTGGCGCGGGCATACAGGTCGAAGAAGAAGCGGCCGACGTGCTGGCCGTTTTCCTTGATTTCGAACAGGCGAACGTCCGGGTGCCAGGTATCGAAGCCTTTCAGCTCGGCGATCTCGATGCCGTACAGGCGCTGGACGATGCTGAACAGCCCACCCAGAACCTTGTCGATCGGGAAGTACGCGCGAAGGGTTTCCTGGGCGACGCTATAGCGCTGTTCGCGAAGTTTTTCACCGTAGAAACCGCTGTCCCAGCTTTGCAGATCCGGGCAACCCTGTTCGGCGGCGTAGGCCTTGAGCTGCTGCAGATCCTGGGCGGCGAACGGCTTGCTGCGTTTGGCCAGGTCGTGCAGAAAACTTAGCACCTGATCGTTGGACTCGGCCATTTTGGTGGCCAGGCTCAGCTCCGAGAAGCTGGAGAAACCCAATAGCTTTGCCAGTTCCTGACGCAGGTCGAGGATTTCTTCCATGACCGGGCCGTTGTCATTCTGACCGGCATTCGGGCCTTGGTCCGACGCGCGGGTGCAATAGGCGGCGTAGACTTCTTCACGCAGGGCGCGGTCCTGGGCGTAGGTCATCACCGCGTAGTAACTCGGGAATTCCAGGGTGATCAACCAGCCATCCAGCTCTTTGGCTTGTGCGGCGGCGGCCATTTGCGCCTTGGCCGACTCGGTCAGGCCGGCGAGGGCGGCTTCGTCGGTGACGTGCTTGGTCCAGGCCTGGGTAGCATCGAGCAACTGATTGGAGAAGCGGCTGCCCAGCTCCGACAGTTTGCTCTGCACGTCGGCGTAACGTTTTTGCTCTGGCGCAGGCAGGTCGATACCCGACAGACGGAAGTCACGCAGGGCGTGTTCCAGGATCGTTTTCTGCGCCACGTCGAAGCCGGCAGCCTCTGGGCTGTTGGCCAGCGCTTCATAGGCCTGAAACAGTTCACGGTTCTGGCCCAGCTCGGTGGCGTAGGCGCTCAAGGCCGGCAGGCAAGCCTCGTAGGCTTCGCGCAACTCGGCGCTGTTGCACACGGCATTGAGGTGGCTGACCGGGCTCCAGGCGGCGCCCAGACGATCGTTGAGCTCATCCATTGCCAGCACCAGGCCGGCCCAGGTCGGTTGTTTACCCTGGACTTTGAGGATGTCGACGATGGCGGCGCGGTTGTCAGCCAGGATCTTTTCAATGGCCGGTTGCACGTGTTCGGCACGGATCGCCGAGAATGGCGGCAGGTCGTAGGACTGCAGAAGAGGGTTGTTCACGCTCACGGTTGGCACCTTGGCTGGAAAACATGCGGGAAGAAACATGGCCCCATCTTAATTACAATCGACGCTCACCGCAGCTATCAGCAAAAGAGAGAGAGCCTATCGTGACCCTTCGCAAGTATCAGAACCACACGCCGCTGCTGGGCAAAGGCGCCTTTGTCGACGGCTCGGCGGTGGTGATCGGCGACGTCGAAATCGGCGAAGACAGCTCCGTCTGGCCCCTGACGGTGATCCGCGGCGACATGCATCGCATCCGAATCGGTGCGCGCACCAGCGTGCAGGACGGCTGCGTGTTGCACATTACCCACGCCGGACCATTCAACCCCGATGGCTTCCCGCTGCTGATCGGTGACGATGTGACCATCGCGCATAAAGTCATGCTTCATGGTTGCGCCGTGGGTAACCGGATTCTGATCGGCATGGGCAGCATCGTCATGGACGGTGCGGTGGTCGAGGACGATGTGATCATCGGCGCTGGCAGCCTGGTACCCCCGGGCAAGCGCCTGGAAAGCGGATTCCTCTACGTCGGTAGCCCGGTGAAACAGATCCGGCCGCTGACTGATAAGGAAAAAGCCTTTTTTGCCTACAGCGCGGCGAACTACGTGAAGCTCAAGGACCTGCATCTGGCCGAAGGCTACGACCAGCTCTAAGCCTTTTCATAACGAAAAGCGTCTCGCTATTGCTCAGGAATTTTCATGCATTATCAAACCGTACTGTTCGACCTCGATGGCACGCTGACTGACCCGCGTGAAGGCATCACCCGTTCCATCCAGTTCGCCCTGAGCAAACTGGGGATCGATGAACCGGACCTGACCAGGCTCGAGCACTTCATCGGCCCGCCGTTGTTGCAGGCGTTCATGCAGTTCTACGACTTCGACGAGCCGAAAGCTTGGGAAGCGGTGAACTTCTATCGCGAGCGCTTCAAGGTTACCGGGCTGTATGAGAACCGGGTGTTCGACGGTGTCATGCCGCTGCTGGAAAACCTCGGTGGGCAAGGGCGACAGCTGTACATCGCGACTTCAAAACCATGGGTTTTCGCCCGGAAAATCGCCCGGCACTTCGACTTCGCCAAGCATTTCAAAGTGATTTACGGCAGCGAGCTGGATGGCACGCGGACCAACAAGGTCGAGCTGATTGCGCACTTAATGAGCGAAGAAGGCCTGGACCCGGCCAACACGCTGATGATTGGTGACCGTAAACACGATCTGATCGGCGCTCGTAGCAATGGACTGGACGCGGCGGCGGTGGGTTATGGGTTTGGCAGCCGAGAGGAGTTGAGCGCCGAAGCACCGGCGTATCACTTCGAGACGCTGGATGAGTTGCATCAGGCGTTTTTGCGGCGTTAGTTGAATCGCCATCGCGAGCCTGCTCGCGAAGGGGCGCGCTCAGCTACCGCTACTTTTTGATTCCGCCAACACTTTCAACGCCGCCTTACGCTCCCCAACCGGCAACGCGCCCAGCCTCTCCACCGCCGCATAAAACTTCTTCCAATCCCCATCAACCTGCCTGAACAACGTGGCAAACGCCGGCACCCATTGGTCGTACAAACCAAACGGCAGTAGCCGGGCGTTGTTCATCGGGGCGTTGATCCAGGCGTCGTAGCGTTTGTTTCCGGCCCATTGGCTGTCGCGCAGCGTCCGGTATTCACGGCGCAATTGTTCGAACTCTGCCGCTTTTCGTTCGCGCATTTGCTCGGCAGGAAGCGGCAAGGCGTAAAGCTGTTCCAGTCTCTTGCGGGCGTCCAAAACCAATTGGATGAACTGGTCACGTTGCTGCACCAGCGCTCCGTTATCGGGTGGCAGGCTGCGGAATGCGCGCCATTGCCGAGTGCCTTCCTGCTCGACGAAGGTGGCGAAGGACTCGTTGAACTCGGTGTCGTCTTTCACATAAAAACGTTGATGGGCGAGTTCGTGAAAAATCAGCGTCGCCAACCGTTCGTCGCCCCAATCCATCATCGAGCTCATGATCGGGTCGTTGAACCAACCGAGCGTCGAATAGGCCTCGACGCCGCCGATCGACACGTCCATACCTTGCAGACGCTGCAAGGCGGCTTCACCGCGGGCAGCGCTCTGGCTGTAATACCCGCGATAGGCGACGCAGCCAGCGATGGGGAAACAATGGTTCTGTGGCTTCAGCGAAAACTCCGGCGTGGCAAAGACGTTCCAGACTACAAACGGTCGGCCGATGTCGGCGTACAGGCGGTAGCTCGGGTTGTCCGGCAGGTGCAGATGTTGGCTGGCGAATGTCCGGGCCTTTTGTGATTGGGCCAGATGCGCGCGCAATTGCTGATCGCGGCCGGGATCGGCAATCACACTGGAGACCGGCTCTCGCGCCCGCAGCAAGTGCAGCTGACCACTGGCCAGTTGGCCGTAATAGCTGATGCTGGTGCAGCCATTCAATAACAAAAGAAACATCCCCGGAAACAAAATGCGTAAAACGCGATCAAGTAACCCAAGGCTTGGACGCGGCCTGATCAAAATGAATCATCCCTGGAAAGTCTGCCCGCAAGACTATCCCGCCTATTGGAGCTCCGCTATGCGCAAGTTGATGCTGACGGGAGGCCTGCTGATGCTGGCCGGTTGTGCTGGACTGCCCACCCCTGATCCTTCGCAGGCATGGATCGATCTGGATTCACGGCTGGAAGACACCGCGCTGCAAGCGCTGGAAGTCGATAACAAGGCTTCCATCGATAAGCGCTACTTCGAGGTGCAGCCGGGTAGCCATGAGCTGACGGTTCGCTACTTGTTCGCAGTCCAGCCGACCAACATTGGCCCCGACGCCGAGCCGCTGTGGCGCGACTGCCAGCTGAATGTGAAATTCAAGGACTTCAACGCCGGTCAACGGTATCAGCTGCAAGCGGGGTATATCGGTTTTCGGCCGTGGGCGAAGCTCTACGATCAACAGCGAAAAGTGATTGGGCAGGGCACACCGGCAGGCTGCCAACGTACTTGATCGACGCTATGCTGAATGATCAGTCCTTGGGAAACTCATCATGCGCAGGTTGTTGCTGTTGCTCGCTGCAGGCGCCTTTGTCGGGTGCACGAGTCCGTTGCCGGCGGTCGATCCGCAAATGGCCTGGGTCGACTTCGCTACGCCGAGCCCCGGCGGGAAACTGCTGATGGCCGAACGGCTGGACAACCAGCGGCTGAGCGACGGACGTTACTTCCAGGTCACCCCGGGTAGCCATGAACTGAGGGTACGTTTCGATTTTGAAGTGTTTGGTGGCGGCTCGGGCTTGATGAATGCTCCGCTGGAGCGGCTGTGCTACCTGACCATCAACTACGACCATTTCGAGGCCGGCCAGCGTTACCTGTTGGAAGCGCGTTCTATAGCGTTCACCCCCAGCGCCCGGCTGTACAACGCCAAACGGGAAATTGTTGCGGAAGATCGGCTGACCAACTGCGTCATGTGAGACGAATCAGCGGTCATTTTTTTGGTAGATGATTTTTTTGGTGCCGTATTCGCATGAGCCCACGACCATGTTCTGATCGTGCACTTCGTCGTTGGTGACGATTTCGAGGGTGTAGGAGGTGACGTTATTGGCCTGGATCTTGGCTTCGATCTCGGCCTTGAGTTCCTCACAGGATTTCGGTGCCGCGAGGGCCGATGTGGCCAGCGTGCAACAGATAACCGCCAAGGCAAAACGTTTCATGGTTGAAGCTCCCTTAAGGCAGCGCGCAGGGTGATGCGCTGAAGCTGCTGTCATTTATTCGACCACAGTTTTGTCTGTCAGGTTATGTTTCAGGGCAAAAAAAGACCGCAACCTGCGCAAGGGAGCCCTCGAAGGCTGCGATCTTTTACCCGCTAACGTATCAACCCATTATCAGCTGACCAGCGTCGCATCCAGGCTGATTTTCGCATTCAGCACTTTGGACACCGGGCAGCCTTCTTTGGCTTTGTTGCTCAGTTGCTCGAATTGCGCTTGGGTCGCCCCGGGGATTTTCGCCTTGAGAATCAGTTTTACCGCCGTGATTGCAAAGCCACCATCTACTTGGTCCAGAGTGACTTCGGCAGTGGTGTCGATGCTGTCGGCCTTAAGGTTGGCCTCGCCGAGAATCATTGAAAACGCCATGGAAAAACAGCCCGCGTGAGCCGCGCCGATCAGCTCTTCCGGATTGGTGCCTTTACCGCCTTCGAAACGGGCCTTGAAGCCGTAGGGCGCTTCTTTGAGGACACCGGTTTCGGTGGAAATCGAGCCGATACCGGTTTTCAGATCACCTTCCCAATGAGCCGATGCTTTCTTTGTGATAGCCATGTCTGCCTCCTCAATATCCGGCACGAAACGTCGCGCCTTCGTGGTTTTCGGTTACCAGGGTTCTGAGGATAGACCGTCAGGCAAAGTTCACCTCATCTGATCAGTCCTCTAATCGTGTAGGAATTTTGTCTGTTCTCTTGAAACTCGGGTATATGCCCTCATTGCATAGAGCACGCTTATAGACTTGGCAGGTTTTCGTCGTGAAAAAACCTGTTTACCCATTGGAGAAGCAGGTTGATGAAACGACTATCTGATATCAAGTTTTCCACCCTTGATCTGGTGCCCGTGCGGGAGAACGGCAGCGCGGCCCAGTCCCTGCACAATTCCCTGGATCTGGCGCAGCACGTCGAAAAATTCGGCTACAACCGCTTCTGGGTCGCCGAGCACCACAACATGGACGGGATCGCCAGTTCGGCGACCTCAGTTCTGCTGGGCTATCTGGCCGGTGGCACTTCGACCATTCGTGTCGGTTCGGGTGGCGTGATGTTGCCCAACCACGCGCCGCTGGTGATCGCCGAACAGTTCGGCACCCTTGAAAGTCTGTACCCAGGACGGATCGACCTGGGCCTGGGGCGCGCCCCCGGCTCCGATCAGATGACCGCCCGCGCCTTGCGTCGTGAGCGCTCCGGGAGTGCCGACGACTTCCCGGAAGACGTGGCCGAACTGATGCGCTACCTCGGCCCACGCACGCCGGACCAGCGGATCATTGCCATGCCGGGTACCGGCACCAACGTCCCGATCTGGTTACTGGGTTCGAGCCTGTTCAGTGCCCAACTGGCCGGTGAGCGCGGTTTGCCCTACGCCTTCGCCTCACATTTCGCACCGCGCTTCATGCATGAGGCGATTCGCGTTTACCGCAACCACTTCAAGCCTTCCGCGGTTTTGGATAAGCCTTACGTGATGCTCGGCGTGCCGTTGGTGGCAGCGGATACTGATGAGCAGGCCGATTTCCTGGCCACTTCGGTCTACCAGCGGATTCTCGCGTTGATGCGTGGCCAGAGCCTGGTGCAACGCCCGCCTGTGAAGACCATGGACGGCTTGTGGCTGCCCCATGAGAAAGAAGCGGTCGGTGATTTCCTTGGCCTGGCCATGGTCGGCAGCCCGCAGAAAATTCGCGCCAAACTGGAAGTGCTGATCGAGCAGACTCAGGCCGATGAGCTGATTTTTACCTGTGACCTGTACGAACATGCCGATCGCGTGCACTCCTATGAGTTGCTGGCGCAGGTCATGAAGGGCTGAGGCGCAAACCGCACCCACAAAAAAGCCGACGCCATTGCGTCGGCTTTTTCATTTTCGAGGGCGGTCAGCCCTGCTTGTAGACGATTTGCCTGGAGCCTTTTTCACAGGTGCCAACGACTTTTCCGTCAGCAGCAGCGCCTTTGTCGACGATCTCCAGTGTGTAGTTGGAAACACCCTTGGCATCCAGTTTCGCTGCGATTTCGGCTTTCAGCTCGTCGCACGACTTGCCCTGGGCAAAGGCTGTTCCCGCCAGGCTCAACAAACCTGCCGCCAAAATAAACGTCTTCATGGGTTGCACTCCCTGATCGGATCAATAGGGGAAGGCGTCCAGCTGTCGGCCGGATGCGCTCACCACGTAGCGCTCAGCCATTCCCTATGGCATTCGACCGGCGCGCAAGTTCAGAAGCCTGGCTAAAATTCAGCTACTGGCGATCCGGAATCCGACTTTGAGCGTCACCTGAAAGTGTGCCGCTTTGCCGTCCTTGATGTGCCCACGGGTTTCGGTCACTTCAAACCATTCCATGTACTTGAGGCTTTTATTGGCTTCGGCCAGGGCGTTGTTGATCGCATCTTCAATGCTGGTGGTGGATGAGCCAACCAGCTCGACTTTCTTGTAGGTGTGATGGTCAGTCATGGCGTTCTCCTTGAGGTGTGAAATACAGCCTAGCAGTGATTTTTTGTATTTCTTCCTTGACTGATCCGCAGGGATGTTCAGATTTACTGCACTTTCTCGCCCCCCTGAAGTCCCAACCAACACACGCAACTCAAACAATGCAGGAGAGCCACCATGGCCAATACCTCGTTACGCAAAGCCTCATTGCAAAGCATGGAAGCCGAAATCGAGAGTCTGCTGAAATCGTTGGAAAGCCTGAAGGACGACGCCTCGGACGAGTCGCGTAAAACCCTTAAAACGCTGAAAATCAACGCCGAAAATGCGCTGAAACATTCGCGTCATCTGCTCTCCGATGCTTATGAAGAGGTCAAGGTCAAAACCCGTGAAACCGGGATCGCGACACGTGACTACGCCCAGGAACACCCTTGGACTACCGCCGGTGTCGCCGTGGGTGCGCTGGGTCTTCTGGCAGCCTACCTGCTGTGCAGACGCGGTAATTAAGATGCCTGGCGCAGTTCGTTTTTAAGCCACTGCGCCAGTTGCCGAGCGCGCCCGTCCGCGGCGCGCTTGGGTAGCCACAACGCCAGTTGCGCCGGGGTTTCACAGAAACCCCATGGTGCAACCAGGCGACCGGCTTTCAAATCCTCGGCCACCAGCGGCTCGGGCGCGATGGCCACACCCAGCCCGGCCACTGCCGCTTCCAGCAAATAATACAAATGCTCGAAACCCTGGCCGTACTTCAGCTCTTTTGTGTCGAGGCCGCTTTGCTGTGCCCAACTCGGCCAGGCTTGCGGGCGTGAGGTGGTGTGCAGCAAGGGTTCGGTCAACAGTGCGTTTGCCGGTGCGTTCTGCAGCCTTTCGTAGCCGACGAATCGTGGGCTCATGACCGGGCCGATGCGTTCGCTGGCCAATTCGTAGACCTGCATGTCCGCCGGCCATGGCGGCTCGGCAAATACCAGCAAGGCATCCAGGCCGGGCCGCCGAGGGTCGAGATCGCCTTCGCCAGCCGACAGATGCAAACGCAGATCCGGCAGGTCCGCATTGAGCCGCCCCAAACGCGGAATGAACCAGCGTGCCAGCAGACTGCCCGAGCAGCCGAGTACGAACGGCGCGTCGGCGGTGCTTTGGGTCAGTTCGGCGCAAACGCTGCGCAATCGCTCGAAGGCTTCACCGCTGACATCGCGCAAACGGACACCGGCATCTGTGAGTTTCAGGCCGCGTCCATCCTTGATGAACAGACTCACGCCGAGGTGTTCTTCCAGCACCTTGAGTTGTCGGCTGACCGCGCCATGAGTGACGTGCAGCTGTTCGGCGGCCTGACTGACGCTGTTCAGGCGGGCAGTGGCTTCGAAGGCGCGAAGAGCGTTCAGCGGAGGAAGGTCGTGGCTCATGGGATCTGTGAGTTTTCCTGACAGGTTGTGGCGATCTTATCGGTTTTCAGTGCGGAACGTCAGGGGTAGAGTGAACCCCATCGTCACCTCTCGAATACAACTGGAGCGACCCATGACCCAGACTAATCTGCGCAACGGCCCCGACGCCAACGGCCTGTTCGGCGCGTTCGGTGGCCGTTACGTCGCCGAAACCCTGATGCCGTTGATCCTCGATCTGGCCCGCGAATACGAAGCGGCCAAGGAGGATCCGGCGTTCAAAGAAGAATTGGCCTACTTTCAGCGTGATTATGTCGGACGTCCAAGCCCACTGTATTTCGCCGAGCGTCTGACAGAGTTCTGCGGTGGTGCGAAGATTTATCTCAAGCGCGAAGAGCTGAACCACACCGGCGCGCACAAGATCAACAACTGCATCGGCCAGATCCTGCTGGCGCGGCGCATGGGCAAGAAACGCATCATCGCTGAGACCGGCGCCGGCATGCACGGCGTGGCGACCGCCACCGTGGCTGCGCGTTTCGGCCTCGATTGCGTGATCTACATGGGCACCACCGACATCGAACGTCAGCAAGCCAACGTGTTTCGCATGAAGCTGCTGGGCGCCGAAGTGATCCCGGTGGTCGCCGGCACCGGCACCCTCAAAGATGCGATGAACGAAGCCCTGCGTGACTGGGTGACCAACGTCGACAGTACCTTCTACCTGATCGGCACCGTGGCCGGCCCACACCCGTATCCCGCCATGGTTCGCGACTTCCAGGCTGTGATCGGCAAGGAAACCCGCGAGCAGTTGCAAGCCCAGGAAGGCCGTCTGCCCGACAGTCTGGTGGCGTGCATCGGTGGTGGTTCCAATGCCATGGGCCTGTTCCACCCGTTCCTCGATGACAAGAGCGTCGAGATCATCGGTGTTGAAGCTGCCGGTTACGGCATCGAAACCGGCAAGCACGCGGCCAGCCTGAACGGCGGCGTACCGGGCGTGCTGCACGGCAACCGTACTTTCCTGTTGCAGGACGATGACGGCCAGATTATCGACGCTCATTCGATTTCCGCTGGCCTCGACTATCCGGGCATCGGCCCGGAACACGCCTGGTTGCATGACATCGGCCGCGTCCAGTACACCTCGGTGACCGACGACGAAGCCCTCGACGCGTTCCACAAATGCTGCCGTCTGGAAGGGATTATTCCTGCACTGGAAAGCGCCCATGCCCTGGCTGAAGTGTTCAAACGCGCACCGACGCTGCCGAAAGATCACCTGATGGTGGTCAACTTGTCCGGCCGTGGCGACAAAGACATGCAGACCGTGATGCACCACATGGAACACTCTCAACAAGAGCAATCCAAGCAGGAGAAACACTGATGAGCCGCCTGCAAACGCGTTTTGCCGAACTCAAGGAACAGAACCGCGCCGCCCTGGTGACCTTCGTGACCGCTGGCGACCCGAGCTACGACACGTCTCTGGCGATCCTCAAAGGCTTGCCGGGAGCGGGTGCCGACGTGATCGAGTTGGGCATGCCCTTCACCGATCCAATGGCCGATGGCCCGGCGATTCAACTGGCGAACATTCGTGCCTTGGGCGCCAAACAGAACCTGGCGAAAACCCTGCAAATGGTTCGCGAGTTCCGCGAAGGCAATAGCGAGACGCCTTTGGTGCTGATGGGGTACTTCAACCCAATTCACATGTACGGCGTGCCGCGTTTCATCGCTGAAGCCAAAGAGGCCGGTGTCGATGGCCTGATCGTGGTCGACATGCCGCCGGAACATAACGCTGAGCTGTGCGACCCGGCACAGGCGGCGGGCCTGGACTTCATCCGTCTGACTACTCCGACGACTGATGACGTGCGCTTGCCGACGGTATTGAACGGCAGTTCCGGCTTTGTTTACTACGTGTCGGTGGCGGGTGTGACCGGTGCGGGCGCGGCGACTCTGGAACATGTCGAAGAAGCCGTCACCCGTCTGCGTCGCCATACCGATCTGCCGATCAGCATCGGTTTTGGTATTCGTACACCGGAGCAGGCCGCGTCAATCGCACGTCTGGCCGATGGTGTGGTGGTGGGGTCGGCGCTGATCGATCACATCGCCAATGCATCAACGCCGGATCAGGCGGTGGAGGGCGTCCTCAGCCTGTGCGCAGCCTTGTCCGACGGCGTGCGTAAAGCGCGGGTCAGCTGAAGGTAAAGTGCCTGATACTGAGGAATTAGCGCCTCGCGGCACAGACTGAACAGCAAGACCGAGGGCTTCAGGACTACGTTCTGAGGCCCTTTTTGCTGTATGGCTGTGAGGATATTGTGCTGATCGCCGTAGGCACCGGGATTGTTTGTGAGATTCTTGATGGGGTTTTGTATTGACCCACAGGCAAGCAATCAGGCGACCCACTGTGGCGAGGGAGTTTGCTCCCGCTGGGGCGCGAAGCGGCCCCAAAATCGACCAGGCACCCTATTGCGCCGGCTTCGCCGTCGAACGGGAGCAAGCTCCCTCGCCACAGAGGATTTTGTTCTCTCGGGGTCTTATGCTTCAGGGCAATTCCAACCCACCCGCGGCCTTGTGCAGCTTGCGCAAATGTTCGCCAACCTGCTTCAGATTGGCTTCGTTGGCAGCCATTTCGGCGGCACGACTCGGCTCGAGCAACGCTCTCACTTCCTTGTCGAGATCCCCGGTCAGCGCTTGAAGCTGCTTCTGGCGCAAGCTGCTTTCCGACTCCAGACGTGTCCATTCATTCGGCTGCGGCAAACCATAACCACCCGTGCCGAGCAGTTCGGCCGGACGGCTGAGGAAGCCGCTGTTGGCGAGAATCTGCTGCAAGGTCGCATTGGCTTTATCCATGCCGCCATTCTTCAATTCCCGAGCGCCCAGATAGCGTTGCTTCACTTCGTCCTGGGCCAGCACCATCTGCTGACGGAAACTGGCCTGTTCCAGCAGCAGCAACGCCGCGCTGGTGCGCAAATCAGCCTGGTCAATCCATTTGCGGCGTTCTTCGGCTTTCAGTGACAACCAGTCCTCGACCTTTTCCTGCTTGATCGGCAAATGCTTTTTCAGCACTTCGAACATCGCTTGATAACGATCGCGGAAGGAGTCGAAGCGATAGCCCAGACGCAGCGCTTCGCGGGGATCGTCCAGCACGCTGGTGTCTGCCAGTCCCCGGCCCTTGAGCACTTCCAGCAAACCGTTGGGCATGATGCTGTCGAGGCCGACCAGTTGCGCATTGTTGGTGCTGCTGCGCAGTAATTTCAGGCCTTCTACCGCGCAGTTGTTGGACAGGAAAAAATAGTTGCCGTCGTAACTCCAGTGCATCTCCGCGGCGTGTTCCACTACGTCTTCGATCTCGCTGTGCGACAGGTTCAGCGGCACTGAGGCCAGGCTGCGCAGTTCGGTCTTGGTGTATTCGTCGATCACTTGGGCCAGCGGCAAGACAAACAGGCGCGATGGGTATTTACCCACCAGCCCGTCCCAGCTCGACAGCTGTACGTCACCGACGAAGGCGCGGTAGGACAACACCAGATGCTGATCCAGATCCAGTCGACAATCCGGCCCGCGAGGCCGGCCCGGAGCACAGATCACCAGTCGCAGCATACTGTGGCCCCAGCGGCTGACCCAGTTCTGGTTGGCTTCTGCCAGCAGGTAGTCAACAGCATAAACCCGCTCCGGATCGACCTGGCCCAAGGGTTGTTTGGCGAAGTCGTTGCCGGCATTGAGGAATGCGAAGGATTGGCCGCACATGTCTTTGGCGGCGGGTGCCCAGCCGAAATGTTCTTTGTAGTAACGGTACAGCGCAGGGCGACGGCAGGCATAGCTTGGGTCGAGGAGGAAATACTCCATATTGACCGCGACGAACTCCTTCGGGCTGCTCGTCTCGTAGATGTCCGGGCTGCGGGCAATCTGCCGGTTGTGCTGTTCGCGCTCGCCGCGCCGACCGACGTATTGCGGCCAACCGGCCAAATCCAGTAGACGAGGGTCATCGCTGAGGGTCCAGCGTCGCTCCGTCTGCCCACGGCATTGATCGGGGATGCCGATCAGCCCGGAGCTGCTGTTACGTTGCGTGCAACGCTGGATCAGTGTGCGCTCGACAGCTGGCCATAGGCGCGCGCGGTCATAAATATGGGTGAGTTCGTGCAACACCGTGGCGAGCATTTCCCGGCGCACGGTGCCGTGGGGGCGATACGTTTTTTGGGTTGCGGCGCTGCCGTTGGTGAGGCTGGCGAGCAGATTGCGATTCAGGTCCAGCTCGGACACCAGCGACGCCTGACCGTAGGCATCGCTCGGCATGTCGTCGGTCCAGCCGACATCAATGCGCCGGTCCAGTTGCTCGATGAAGCGCGGCGGTAACGCCTGGATGGCTTCATCGAGCAGCGCCTGACTGGCCTGCTGTTGCGCAGGGCTCAGACCGTCGGTCTTGAGCCGTAGTTGCAGGCCCGCCTGCGCCGTATTGCCGAGCAGCAATACAACCCCGGCCAATAGCCAGACGCCTAGTGACCTCACAGTGCGAGGATGGCTTCGGCGAGAACCTGATCACTGGCGTCGCGGGCTTCCGGTACGCGGGTGCGCAAGGTGTCGAAGGCCGCTTCCAGGTGCGCGCCGCGGATTTCACCGTTGCTGGCGACGAAACTGGCCGCGTCGTCGTGGGCTTCACGGACAATCTTCGAATCGCGGATGGACGTGGTGGTATCGGATGTGAAATCAAGCGTGCGTTGGGAGGCTTGAATGATGATGTTACTGGTGGCTACCAGGGTGTGTGCCTGGGTCACGTCGGCCAATAACAGCAGACCAAGGGTGGCAGCAATCAGCGGGCTACGCATGGAACGACTCCGGAGAGGCAAGGGATAACTATTGGACGAGAATTGACTGTGCCAGTTCAAGATCACTGGCATGAAGTTTTGGCTGGATCCGGCGCAGGTAGATCAAGGCCGACTCCAGTTGCGCTCCTCGCAGCTGGCCGTCACTGGCAATGAACGCGGCAGCGTCATCCCGGGCGGCGATCAGCAATTTATGGTCGAAGGGTGCGGAGGTCACCACGCTGGTGGCATAACCACTGGCCACGGTGCCTTGCGTAGACAGGTTGAACGCGTCGAAAGCATGGGTCGAACCCGACCAGCAAGCCGCAAGAACAACCGCAGTGATCGACCAGCTTGAAAGAAAACGCATGAGACTCGATAGCTGAAAGCGAGTCCCAAGGCTAGCGTAATGCCCGGGCTAGAGCCAGCACCGAAACAGCGGGACACGACGTGCGTGTCCCACTTCAGAGCTGTCGCTTAGATCGTCAGGATGGCTTGGGCCAGCTGTGCGTCGGTCGCATTCAGTTGTGGAGTCTGTTGGCGGATATGGTCGAAAGCGCTTTCGAGTTTCACACCACGAATCGCACCTTCACTGGCGACGAAACTGGCGGCATCGTCCCGAGCAGCACGGACGATTTTGTCATCACGAAAGGAAGACGAAACATCTGAGGTCGCGTCGGAGGAAGCCTTCAGCCCACCAACAATGGAATCGGTGGTCACGATGAAACTGGTGGCGTGGGAATTGGCAGCCACGGCAAGCAGGGCAGCAGCACTGAGCAGACGAAGACGGGACATGGAATAGCTCCTTTGGATAGACCGATTAAGAGTGGCGCAGGATTAGACACTGTCGTAAAGCATTTGCCACATTCTATTTGGATATTAGGCCTGTGCACCTGGGTTAGAACAGTCCCCTGTTAATGGAGAAGCTAACGCCAGAAAGGCTGAGGGGCTGTCGGCGAACCCTGTTGCTCTAGGGTATCGAGCTTAGGATAAAAGTGTACTGGTTAAATTGTTATTATTTTAAACTGTACCTATGGACGGCTATCTCTTTTTTACGGCCACTCTGAGAGCGCCAAAACGACAAAACCCGCCGTGGTTTCCCACGACGGGTTTTGTGTATTCAATTCGGGTTGCTGGCGGTGGATCCGAAGGATCAGAGCCAGCGACGCTAACTTAGCGCCAGAACGGCTTGCTCAGCTCTTCATAGCGTTGTGCTTCGCTAATCCCGGCATCAGCCAGCAGTCGCGAATCCAGACGAGCCAGTTGATGGCGGCTGGTAATGCGGCGCTGCCACAGCATCAGGTTGGCGAGAACGCGCAGAGGCATGGAAGCCTGGGTTTTTGCAGCGGTGTCTTCGAAGAACAGTTCGGAACTGAGTGTACGTTCCATGGTTTTCATCCTTCCGCTTGTGGCGGGATTAGGTAGTGGTTTGACTGGTGCCCATAATCCTCTCGTTCGGCCATTCTCTGTAGATACAGTTCACCTGTATTGTGAGGGACCAGTTAACTGTTAAAAGACGGTGTACTGGTCAAAATTGAGGCAACTGTACCTATCCGCACTGAATCAGTGCATTTTTTGGTATTTGAGCGAGAAGGGCAGGCAATTACGGTAGGAAAAGACCGGTACAGCAGTACAGTTTTTGATGAGGTTGAGTGTTGCGACAGCAAGCTGACGAAACTGTGTTTGCGTCAGCTGCAATCTGTATCAATTACACCGCCAGCATGCGCCCGGTTTCTTCCAGGTTGATGTGCCAGCTCAGGGCATCGCGAAGGATGTGCGGGGTATGCCCACCGACTGCGCAAGCGGCGGTGAAGTAGTCATTCAAGGCTGGGCGATAGTCCGGGTGAACACAGTTGTCGATGACGACGCGAGCGCGCTCCCGGGGCGCCAGGCCTCGCAGGTCGGCCAGGCCTATCTCGGTGACCAGAATGTCGACGTCGTGTTCTGTGTGGTCGACGTGGCTGACCATGGGGACCACGCTGGAAATCGCGCCGCCTTTGGCAATCGACTTGGTAACAAAGATAGCCAGGTGCGCATTGCGCGCGAAATCGCCGGAGCCACCGATGCCATTCATCATCCGTGTGCCGCAGACATGAGTGGAGTTGACGTTGCCATACAGATCGAATTCCAGCGCGGTGTTGATACCGATGATACCCAGGCGTCGCACCACTTCGGGGTGGTTCGAGATTTCCTGGGGGCGCAGCACCAGCTTGTCCTTATAGTGCTCCAGGTTCCCGAACACATCGGCATTGCGCCGACTGGACAAGGTGATCGAGCTGCCCGAAGCAAAGCTCAGTTTGCCGGCGTCGATCAGATCGAAGGTCGAATCCTGCAGCACTTCGGAGTACATGGTCAGGTCTTCAAACGGCGAGTCGATCAAGCCGCACATCACCGAATTGGCGATAGTGCCAATACCGGCTTGCAGCGGTCCGAGCTTGTTGGTCATGCGCCCGGCAGCCACTTCTTGTTTGAAGAAATCGATCAAATGGTCAGCGATGGCCCGTGTGTCGCTGTCGGGTGGCAAGACAGTGGACGGCGAGTCGGACTGATTAGTGATCACGATCGCAACGATTTTTTCGGGCGGTATCGGGATGGCGGTGCTGCCAATGCGATCATCGACCTTCACCAGCGGAATAGGCGTGCGGGTCGGCCGGTAGGTCGGGATATAGATGTCGTGCAGACCTTCGAGATTCGGGTTGTGAGCCAGGTTGATCTCGACGATCACGTGTTTGGCGAAAATCGCGAAGCTGGCGGAATTGCCCACTGAGGTGGTCGGTATGATATGGCCCTGCTCGGTGATTGCCACAGCTTCGATCACTGCGATGTCCGGCAGCTTGAGTTGCTGGTTGCGCAGTTGTTCCACGGTTTCCGACAGGTGCTGGTCGATGAACATGACTTCGCCGGCATTGATCGCCTTGCGCAAGGTGCTGTCCACCTGAAACGGCATGCGTCGCGACAGCACGCCGGCCTCGGTCAGTTGTTTGTCGAGGTCGTTGCCCAGGCTGGCACCGGTCATCAAGGTGATTTTCAGCGGCGTGACCTTGGCGCGCTCGGCCAGGGCATGCGGCACGGCCTTGGCTTCGCCGGCGCGGGTAAAGCCGCTCATGCCGACGGTCATGCCGTCCTGAATCAGAGCGGCAGCGTCAGCGGCGCTCATTACCTTGTCCAACAATGAAGGCAAGCGAATACGGTCACGGTACATGGATTGATATCTCGGGCAGCGAAAGCAAGATGCGCAGTCTAGTGATTTGAAAAAAAATCGTCCCGCTACCATGGTCGAATGCCAGCCCCTGATTTAGAGCCTTTGGTCGGGTTTCACGAGGAATAAAAAAACCCCAGCCTACTAAAGGCTGAGGTTTTTGGTATTGCGCTGGAGCAGTGTTTACTCGACTGCTTTAACCATGTCTTCGATAACTTTCTTGGCGTCGCCAAATACCATCATGGTCTTGTCCAGGTAGAACAGCTCGTTGTCCAGGCCGGCATAGCCGCTGGCCATTGAGCGCTTGTTGACGATGATGGTCTTGGCTTTGAACGCTTCGAGAATCGGCATGCCGGCAATCGGCGATTTCGGATCATTCTTCGCGGCCGGGTTCACCACGTCGTTGGCGCCGAGCACCAGCACCACGTCGGCCTGGCCGAACTCGGAGTTGATGTCTTCCATCTCGAACACCTGGTCATAAGGCACTTCAGCCTCGGCCAGCAAGACGTTCATATGGCCAGGCATCCGCCCTGCTACGGGGTGAATCGCGTACTTCACCGTCACCCCGCGGTGGCTCAGTTTTTCGGTCAGTTCTTTCAATGCGTGCTGCGCACGGGCTACCGCCAGGCCATAGCCCGGAACGATGATCACGGTGTCGGCGTTGGTCAGCAGGAAGGTGGCGTCGTCAGCCGAGCCGGACTTCACCGGGCGAGCTTCTTTCGAGCCTGCCGGGCCAGCGGCATCCGCCGTGTTACCGAAACCGCCGAGCAGCACATTGAAGAACGAGCGGTTCATCGCCTTGCACATGATGTACGAAAGGATCGCACCGCTTGAGCCCACTAGCGAGCCGGCAATAATCAGCATCGAGTTGTTCAGCGAAAAGCCGATACCCGCTGCGGCCCAGCCCGAGTAGCTGTTGAGCATCGACACCACGACGGGCATGTCCGCGCCGCCGATCGGGATGATGATCAGCACGCCCATCACGAAGGCCAGGGCCAGCATCAGTGCGAAAGCGCTGAGACTGCCGGTCAGCATGAAGGTGACGCCCAATGCCAACGTCGCCAGACCCAGCAGCAGGTTCAGCTTGTGTTGACCGCTGAACTGTACTGGTGCGCCCTGGAACAGTCGGAACTTGTACTTGCCCGACAGCTTGCCAAATGCGATCACCGAACCGGAGAAGGTGATTGCGCCGATGGCCGCGCCGAGGAACAGCTCCAGACGGTTGCCCGCCGGAATGGAATCACCCAGCTGTTTAACGATGCCCAGAGACTGCGGCTCAACCACCGCCGCGATCGCGATGAACACTGCGGCCATACCGATCATGCTGTGCATGAAAGCGACCAGCTCTGGCATCTTGGTCATTTCAACACGCTTGGCCATGATCGAACCGGCAGTGCCGCCGACCAACAGACCGACGATGACGTAACCGATGCCGGCCGTCGCCAGCTCAGCCCCGAGCTTATAAATGAGGCCGACCGTAGTGAGAATCGCCAAGGCCATGCCGAGCATGCCGTAGACATTGCCGCGACGCGACGTAGTGGGGTGCGACAGGCCTTTGAGGGCCTGGATGAAGCAGATCGACGCGATCAGATAGAGCGTCGTTACCAGATTCATGCTCATTACTTGGGCGCCTCTTCTTTTACGGCTTTCGGGGCTTTTTTCTTGAACATCTCAAGCATGCGACGGGTGACCAGGAAACCACCGAACACGTTCACTGCCGCCAGAGCCACCGCCAGGGTGCCCATGGTCTTGCCCAGTGGCGTCACGGTCAAAGCGGCCGCCAGCATGGCGCCGACGATCACAATCGCCGAAATGGCGTTGGTCACTGCCATCAATGGCGTGTGCAGTGCAGGTGTAACGTTCCACACCACGTGATAACCGACATAAATCGCCAGCACGAAGATGATCAGGTTGTAGATACCGGGGGAGATAAGCTCTTCCATCGTCTGAATCCCTGCTTAGGCGTTTTTGCGGATGACTTGGCCGTCGCGGCACATCAGGCACGCGGCGACGATGTCGTCTTCGAGGTTCACTTCAAACTGGCCTTCTTTGTTGAAGACCAGCTTCAGGAAGTCCAGCAGGTTGCGCGCGTACAGCGCCGAAGCATCGGCCGCGACTGCGCCGGCCAGATTGGTCGGGCCGCAAATGGTCACGCCATTCTCGACGACCACCTGATCGGCCACGGTCAGCGGGCAGTTGCCGCCCTGGGCTGCCGCGAGGTCGATGACCACCGAGCCGGGCTTCATCTGCGCCACGGTTTCGGCGCTTAATAGCGTCGGCGCCTTGCGGCCCGGGATCAGTGCGGTGGTGATGACGATGTCAGCTTGCTTGGCACGTTCATGCACGGCCTGGGCCTGACGCTGCATCCAGCTGGCCGGCATGGGGCGTGCGTAACCGCCGACACCGACGGCGCATTCGCGCTCTTCATCGGTTTCGTACGGCACTTCGACGAATTTCGCACCCAGGGATTCGATCTGTTCCTTCACCGCAGGACGCACGTCGGACGCTTCGATGACTGCACCCAGACGTTTCGCCGTGGCAATCGCCTGCAAACCGGCCACACCGGCACCGAGAATCAGCACGCGCGCCGCTTTCACAGTGCCCGCGGCAGTCATCAGCATTGGCATGAAGCGAGGATAGTAGTGGGCGGCAAGCAGCACAGCTTTATAGCCGGCGATGTTGGCCTGGGAAGACAGCACATCCAGGCTCTGGGCGCGGGAGGTGCGCGGTGCGGCTTCCAGCGCAAATGCGGTAATGCCGCACTCGGCCAGCTTGGCAATGGTTTCATTGCTGAACGGGTTGAGCATGCCCACCACAACGGTGCCGCTCTTTATCAGCGTCAGCTCGCTGTCGCTGGGGGCGACCACCTTGAGAATCAGCTCTGCGCCAAATGCATCATTGGCGCTGCCAATGGTTGCGCCTGCCGTTTCATAAGCACTGTCGACAACGCTGGCACTAATGCCGGCGCCGCTTTGCACAGTGACCTTATGACCCTGGCCGATCAGCTTCTTGATGGTTTCCGGGGTTGCAGCAACCCGTGTTTCACCCGTCTGGGTTTCGAGAGGAACACCAATGTGCACGTCAAATCTCCTGCGTGATCTTATTGAGTAAACCCAGGCACTTCGAATGGTGCGGCTGGGGCGGCCGATCAGCACGATCCCGCCAAATCAGGGCGGGGCGCGGCATTTTGCAGGCGAACTTTGTGCCCTTCAAGGGATTATGACGGGTGACGGAAAATTAACTACAAGTCACCCTGTGACCGAATGTCGCACGGGTCGGTTAAATCCCTTATAACCCGTGGCTTATAAGGATTTCGGCAAAAATTCAAGTATTTACACGTCGGCTCGGTGAATGAAGCGTCACTGCTGGCCAATAGAGGCTGAAAGCCACGTCCTCCGGACCTTGTGGGACGTTTGTACTGCTATCAGTACAGTCTGTTCATATGCGACAAATACTTATATCTGTAGTGTGTCTGTTTTTATGACTACGAGGTCAGCTAATTGGTGTGAGCCTTTATCCTTCTAGGCTGTAGCTTTGTGCCTGATTCACCAGCCAATCGCGAAATGCCTTCAAAGAGGCTGATTCGACTTTTCGCTCCGGAATCATCAGGTAGTAAGCCTTGATGCTGGATAGGGCTTGAGGGTTAGCAATCACCAGGCGCTTCTCCGTCAATTCACGTTGAATCAGGAATGGTGGAATCAGAGCGATCCCCATATCGTGCATCGCTGCTTGGGCGAGCATGGAGAATAGCTCGTAACGCGGCCCTGTCATGTCTCGCGGGATATTAAGGTCCTGGGAATTGAACCACTGGCGCCAGGCATAGGGACGGGTGGTCTGTTGCAGTAGGGGTAGATCAGCAATTTCCGCAGGCGTGAGGAGTGTCTTTTTGCCGAGAAGGTTGGGGCTGCACACCGGCATCGGATTTTCGCCCATCAGCCTGTGGGATTCGGTACCCGGCCAATCGGCATCGCCGAAATAGATCGCGGCGTCGAAATCCGTGTCGGCAAACAGGAAAGGGCGCGTGCGATTGGTGAGGTTGACCGTCACTTCTGGATGTTTGTGCTGAAAATCCTTGAGTCGCGGCAGCAGCCATTGAGTGCCGAAGGTTGGCACCACCGCCAACTCGATCATGTTGGCGCCTTGCTGGCCCATCACTGACAAAGTGTCGCGTTCAACCGCATCGAGTTGGGTGGCCACTCGGCGGCTGTAGGAAAGCCCGGCCTCGGTCAGCTTCACTCCGCGCCGGGAGCGTCGGAATAGTTCGACGCTGAGGAACTCCTCCAGGCTGGCGATCTGTCGGCAAATCGCTCCCTGCGTGAGGGAAAGTTCCTGGGCGGCCTTGGTAAAGCTCTCGTGGCGCGCTGCAGCTTCAAAGCTGATCAGGGCGGTTGTACTGGGGATCTTCCTGCGCATGTACGTCAACCTCACTAATACATCGCATATAGGCTATTTTTGCGACGTTACGGAGTGAGAAATTAGCACAACAGTATGCAAAATCCTCGTTTGTCGTGAAGCCAAACCCGGCCTAGGATCACTCCACGTTATTTGACCCGATTCGAGAGGACTCACTCATGGGCGGTAAAGCTAGCTTCAACTGGATCGATCCACTGCTGCTGGATCAACAGCTCACTGAAGAAGAGCGCATGATTCGCGACACTGCTCTGCAATTCGCTCAGCAGAAGCTCGCGCCGCGCGTTCTCGAAGCTTTCCGTCATGAGAAGACCGACCCGGCGATCTTTCGCGAGATGGGTGAAGTGGGCCTGTTGGGTGCGACCATTCCTGAGCAATACGGTGGCAGCGGCCTTAACTACGTCAGCTACGGTCTGATTGCCCGTGAGGTCGAGCGTGTCGACTCCGGCTATCGCTCGATGATGAGCGTGCAGTCCTCGCTGGTCATGGTGCCGATCAACGAATTCGGTACCGAAGCACAGAAGCAGAAATACCTGCCGAAGCTGGCCTCGGGTGAATGGATCGGTTGCTTTGGTCTGACCGAACCTGACCACGGTTCCGACCCGGGTGCGATGATTACTCGAGCACGCAAAGTGGAAGGTGGCTACAGCCTCACCGGCAGCAAAATGTGGATCACCAACAGCCCGATCGCCGATGTGTTCGTAGTTTGGGGCAAGGACGACGCGGGCGACATTCGTGGTTTTGTTCTGGAGAAGGGCTGGAAAGGCCTGAGCGCTCCGGCGATTCACGGCAAGGTTGGCCTGCGTGCATCCATCACCGGCGAGATCGTCATGGACAACGTGTTTGTCCCTGAAGAGAACATCTTTCCGGATGTTCGCGGCTTGAAAGGTCCTTTTACCTGTCTTAACTCGGCACGTTACGGCATTTCCTGGGGCGCACTGGGCGCTGCCGAGTTCTGCTGGCACACCGCCCGTCAGTACACCCTGGATCGTAAGCAGTTTGGTCGTCCATTGGCAGCCACGCAGTTGATCCAGAAGAAGCTGGCTGACATGCAGACCGAAATCACTCTGGCGCTGCAAGGCTGCCTGCGTCTGGGTCGTATGAAGGATGAGGGCACTGCTGCCGTCGAGATTACTTCGATGATGAAGCGCAACTCCTGTGGCAAGTCCCTCGACATCGCCCGCATGGCGCGCGACATGCTGGGTGGCAACGGTATATCCGATGAATTCGGTGTCGCTCGGCATCTAGTCAACCTGGAAGTGGTGAATACCTATGAAGGTACGCATGACGTCCACGCACTGATCCTCGGTCGCGCGCAGACCGGCATCCAGGCGTTCTATTAATAGGAGAACGGTCATGGGCGCGCTTTCGCATCTACGGGTACTGGATTTATCGCGGGTGCTTGCCGGGCCTTGGGCCGGGCAGATCCTGGCGGACCTTGGCGCCGAAGTCATCAAGGTCGAGCGCCCGGGCAATGGCGATGACACGCGCGCCTGGGGGCCTCCGTTCCTTAAAGACGCTTATGGCGAGAACACCAGCGAGGCGGCTTATTACTTGTCCGCCAACCGCAACAAGCAATCAGTGACCATCGACTTCACGCGGCCAGAAGGACAGCAGCTCGTGCGTGAGTTGGCGGCGAAGTCGGACATCCTCATTGAAAACTTCAAGGTCGGCGGTCTGGCGGCTTATGGGTTGGACTATGAGTCGCTCAAGGCGATTAATCCGAAGCTTATCTATTGCTCGATCACCGGATTCGGTCAGACCGGTCCGTATGCCAAGCGTGCGGGTTATGACTTCATGATCCAGGGCTTGGGCGGTCTGATGAGTTTGACCGGTCGTCCCGAAGGAGATGAAGGCGCGGGCCCGGTGAAAGTCGGTGTGGCGTTGACAGATATTTTGACCGGTCTCTATTCAACGGTAGCGATCCTGGCGGCCTTGGCTCATCGGGATCAGGGCGGTGGCGGTCAGCATATAGATATGGCATTGCTGGATGTTCAGGTGGCGTGTCTGGCCAATCAGGCGATGAACTACCTGACTACAGGCGTTGCGCCTAAACGCCTGGGCAACGCTCACCCGAATATCGTGCCTTATCAGGACTTTCCTACGGCTGATGGCGATTTCATCCTTACCGTGGGTAATGATGGGCAGTTCCGCAAGTTTGCGCAGGTGGCTGGTCAGCCGCAGTGGGCGGATGATCCACGTTTTGCGACCAACAAATTGCGGGTGGCTAACCGAGCGGTATTGATTCCGCTTATCCGCCAGGCGACCGTGTTCAAGACTACTGCCGAATGGGTGGCGCAGCTGGAGCAGGCAGGCGTGCCATGCGGACCGATCAATGATCTGGCTCAGATGTTTGCCGATCCTCAGGTTCAGGCGCGGGGGTTGGCCATTGAGCTGCCTCATGCTTTGGCCGGGATGGTGCCGCAGGTTGCGAGCCCGATACGTCTGTCCGGGACTCCGGTGGAGTACCGTAGTGCACCTCCTTTGTTGGGTGAGCACACGCTGGAGGTTCTGCAGCGGGTGTTGGGTCTGGATGCTGGCGTCATTGCTGGGTTCAAGGCGTCTGGAGTGCTCTGAGTATTCCTTCTATATAGCAGGCTGGTTTTGCTCTCCTATATAGAGGGGAGTGCGCAGTTTTCCTGCTTTGCGCAAGTTATTGATAGAAAAGTGTAATCAGGGGTTGACGGCAGATTCTGAAAGCCTATAATTCGCCCCACTTCCGGCGCAGTCGAAACGGAAAACTCCTTGGTAAACAATGAGTTACGCAGTTTTCGACAGTGGTTACGCTTCAGTTCATCGAAGCCAGAAGGAGTTGAAAGGGCGGTGTTGTTTGGCTCTTTTGACGGTTCGATCTTCTCGGTCGAAAGCGGAAAAAAGAGGTGTTGACAGCAGCGAGTAACGCTGTAGAATTCGCCTCCCGCTAACGAGAGATCGAAAGCGCAAGTGGTTGAAGTTGTTAAGGAAAACCTTGAAAACTTCTGAAAATAACCGCTTGACAGCAACAGAGGCTGCTGTAGAATGCGCGCCTCGGTTGAGACGAAAGATCTTAACCAACCGCTCTTTAACAACTGAATCAAGCAATTCGTGTGGGTGCTTGTGGAGTCAGACTGATAGTCAACAAGATTATCAGCATCACAAGTTACTCCGCGAGAAATCAAAGATGTAACCAACGATTGCTGAGCCAAGTTTAGGGTTTCTTAAAAACCCAAAGATGTTTGAACTGAAGAGTTTGATCATGGCTCAGATTGAACGCTGGCGGCAGGCCTAACACATGCAAGTCGAGCGGTAGAGAGGTGCTTGCACCTCTTGAGAGCGGCGGACGGGTGAGTAATGCCTAGGAATCTGCCTGGTAGTGGGGGATAACGCTCGGAAACGGACGCTAATACCGCATACGTCCTACGGGAGAAAGCAGGGGACCTTCGGGCCTTGCGCTATCAGATGAGCCTAGGTCGGATTAGCTAGTTGGTGAGGTAATGGCTCACCAAGGCGACGATCCGTAACTGGTCTGAGAGGATGATCAGTCACACTGGAACTGAGACACGGTCCAGACTCCTACGGGAGGCAGCAGTGGGGAATATTGGACAATGGGCGAAAGCCTGATCCAGCCATGCCGCGTGTGTGAAGAAGGTCTTCGGATTGTAAAGCACTTTAAGTTGGGAGGAAGGGCAGTTACCTAATACGTAATTGTTTTGACGTTACCGACAGAATAAGCACCGGCTAACTCTGTGCCAGCAGCCGCGGTAATACAGAGGGTGCAAGCGTTAATCGGAATTACTGGGCGTAAAGCGCGCGTAGGTGGTTCGTTAAGTTGGATGTGAAATCCCCGGGCTCAACCTGGGAACTGCATTCAAAACTGACGAGCTAGAGTATGGTAGAGGGTGGTGGAATTTCCTGTGTAGCGGTGAAATGCGTAGATATAGGAAGGAACACCAGTGGCGAAGGCGACCACCTGGACTGATACTGACACTGAGGTGCGAAAGCGTGGGGAGCAAACAGGATTAGATACCCTGGTAGTCCACGCCGTAAACGATGTCAACTAGCC
Source organism: Pseudomonas sp. B21-048 (assembly GCF_024748615.1). Classification (NCBI taxonomy): domain Bacteria; kingdom Pseudomonadati; phylum Pseudomonadota; class Gammaproteobacteria; order Pseudomonadales; family Pseudomonadaceae; genus Pseudomonas; species Pseudomonas sp. B21-048. The sequence continues at coordinate 116,492 of NZ_CP087168.1, forward strand.
GTTGGGAGCCTTGAGCTCTTAGTGGCGCAGCTAACGCATTAAGTTGACCGCCTGGGGAGTACGGCCGCAAGGTTAAAACTCAAATGAATTGACGGGGGCCCGCACAAGCGGTGGAGCATGTGGTTTAATTCGAAGCAACGCGAAGAACCTTACCAGGCCTTGACATCCAATGAACTTTCCAGAGATGGAAGGGTGCCTTCGGGAACATTGAGACAGGTGCTGCATGGCTGTCGTCAGCTCGTGTCGTGAGATGTTGGGTTAAGTCCCGTAACGAGCGCAACCCTTGTCCTTAGTTACCAGCACGTCATGGTGGGCACTCTAAGGAGACTGCCGGTGACAAACCGGAGGAAGGTGGGGATGACGTCAAGTCATCATGGCCCTTACGGCCTGGGCTACACACGTGCTACAATGGTCGGTACAGAGGGTTGCCAAGCCGCGAGGTGGAGCTAATCCCATAAAACCGATCGTAGTCCGGATCGCAGTCTGCAACTCGACTGCGTGAAGTCGGAATCGCTAGTAATCGCGAATCAGAATGTCGCGGTGAATACGTTCCCGGGCCTTGTACACACCGCCCGTCACACCATGGGAGTGGGTTGCACCAGAAGTAGCTAGTCTAACCTTCGGGAGGACGGTTACCACGGTGTGATTCATGACTGGGGTGAAGTCGTAACAAGGTAGCCGTAGGGGAACCTGCGGCTGGATCACCTCCTTAATCGACGACATCAGCTGCTCCATAAGTTCCCACACGAATTGCTTGATTCATTGAAGAAGACGATAAGAAGCAGCCCGAAATTGGGTCTGTAGCTCAGTTGGTTAGAGCGCACCCCTGATAAGGGTGAGGTCGGCAGTTCGAATCTGCCCAGACCCACCAATTTTGTGTGGGAAACGCCTGTAGAAATACGGGGCCATAGCTCAGCTGGGAGAGCGCCTGCCTTGCACGCAGGAGGTCAACGGTTCGATCCCGTTTGGCTCCACCACTACTGCTTCTGTTTGTTGAAAGCTTAGAAATGAGCATTCCACCAAGACGGTGTTGAATGTTGATTTCTAGTCTTTGATTAGATCGTTCTTTAAAAATTTGGGTATGTGATAGAAAGATAGACTGGATGGCACTTTCACTGGTGTTGTTCAGGCTAAGGTAAAATTTGTGAGTTTAATCGCGAATTTTCGGCGAATGTCGTCTTCACAGTATAACCAGATTGCTTGGGGTTATATGGTCAAGTGAAGAAGCGCATACGGTGGATGCCTTGGCAGTCAGAGGCGATGAAAGACGTGGTAGCCTGCGAAAAGCTTCGGGGAGTCGGCAAACAGACTTTGATCCGGAGATGTCTGAATGGGGGAACCCACCTAACATAAGTTAGGTATCTTAAGCTGAATACATAGGCTTAAGAAGCGAACCAGGGGAACTGAAACATCTAAGTACCCTGAGGAAAAGAAATCAACCGAGATTCCCTTAGTAGTGGCGAGCGAACGGGGACTAGCCCTTAAGTGGCTTTGAGATTAGCGGAACGCTCTGGAAAGTGCGGCCATAGTGGGTGATAGCCCTGTACGCGAAAATCTCTTAGTCATGAAATCGAGTAGGACGGAGCACGAGAAACTTTGTCTGAATATGGGGGGACCATCCTCCAAGGCTAAATACTACTGACTGACCGATAGTGAACTAGTACCGTGAGGGAAAGGCGAAAAGAACCCCGGAGAGGGGAGTGAAATAGATCCTGAAACCGTATGCGTACAAGCAGTGGGAGCCCACTTTGTTGGGTGACTGCGTACCTTTTGTATAATGGGTCAGCGACTTATTTTCAGTGGCGAGCTTAACCGAATAGGGGAGGCGTAGCGAAAGCGAGTCTTAATAGGGCGTCTAGTCGCTGGGAATAGACCCGAAACCGGGCGATCTATCCATGGGCAGGTTGAAGGTTGGGTAACACTAACTGGAGGACCGAACCGACTACCGTTGAAAAGTTAGCGGATGACCTGTGGATCGGAGTGAAAGGCTAATCAAGCTCGGAGATAGCTGGTTCTCCTCGAAAGCTATTTAGGTAGCGCCTCATGTATCACTGTAGGGGGTAGAGCACTGTTTCGGCTAGGGGGTCATCCCGACTTACCAAACCGATGCAAACTCCGAATACCTACAAGTGCCGAGCATGGGAGACACACGGCGGGTGCTAACGTCCGTCGTGAAAAGGGAAACAACCCAGACCGTCAGCTAAGGTCCCAAAGTTATGGTTAAGTGGGAAACGATGTGGGAAGGCTTAGACAGCTAGGAGGTTGGCTTAGAAGCAGCCACCCTTTAAAGAAAGCGTAATAGCTCACTAGTCGAGTCGGCCTGCGCGGAAGATGTAACGGGGCTCAAACCATACACCGAAGCTACGGGTATCACTTAGGTGATGCGGTAGAGGAGCGTTCTGTAAGCCTGTGAAGGTGAGTTGAGAAGCTTGCTGGAGGTATCAGAAGTGCGAATGCTGACATGAGTAACGACAATGGGTGTGAAAAACACCCACGCCGAAAGACCAAGGTTTCCTGCGCAACGTTAATCGACGCAGGGTTAGTCGGTCCCTAAGGCGAGGCTGAAAAGCGTAGTCGATGGAAAACAGGTTAATATTCCTGTACTTCTGGTTATTGCGATGGAGGGACGGAGAAGGCTAGGCCAGCTTGGCGTTGGTTGTCCAAGTTTAAGGTGGTAGGCTGGAATCTTAGGTAAATCCGGGATTCTAAGGCCGAGAGCTGATGACGAGTGTTCTTTTAGAACACGAAGTGGTTGATGCCATGCTTCCAAGAAAAGCTTCTAAGCTTCAGGTAACCAGGAACCGTACCCCAAACCGACACAGGTGGTTGGGTAGAGAATACCAAGGCGCTTGAGAGAACTCGGGTGAAGGAACTAGGCAAAATGGCACCGTAACTTCGGGAGAAGGTGCGCCGGTGAGGGTGAAGCATTTACTGCGTAAGCCCATGCCGGTCGAAGATACCAGGCCGCTGCGACTGTTTATTAAAAACACAGCACTCTGCAAACACGAAAGTGGACGTATAGGGTGTGACGCCTGCCCGGTGCCGGAAGGTTAATTGATGGGGTTAGCTAACGCGAAGCTCTTGATCGAAGCCCCGGTAAACGGCGGCCGTAACTATAACGGTCCTAAGGTAGCGAAATTCCTTGTCGGGTAAGTTCCGACCTGCACGAATGGCGTAACGATGGCGGCGCTGTCTCCACCCGAGACTCAGTGAAATTGAAATCGCTGTGAAGATGCAGTGTATCCGCGGCTAGACGGAAAGACCCCGTGAACCTTTACTATAGCTTTGCACTGGACTTTGAATTTGCTTGTGTAGGATAGGTGGGAGGCTTTGAAGCGTGGACGCCAGTTCGCGTGGAGCCAACCTTGAAATACCACCCTGGCAACTTTGAGGTTCTAACTCAGGTCCGTTATCCGGATCGAGGACAGTGTATGGTGGGTAGTTTGACTGGGGCGGTCTCCTCCTAAAGAGTAACGGAGGAGTACGAAGGTGCGCTCAGACCGGTCGGAAATCGGTCGTAGAGTATAAAGGCAAAAGCGCGCTTGACTGCGAGACAGACACGTCGAGCAGGTACGAAAGTAGGTCTTAGTGATCCGGTGGTTCTGTATGGAAGGGCCATCGCTCAACGGATAAAAGGTACTCCGGGGATAACAGGCTGATACCGCCCAAGAGTTCATATCGACGGCGGTGTTTGGCACCTCGATGTCGGCTCATCACATCCTGGGGCTGAAGCCGGTCCCAAGGGTATGGCTGTTCGCCATTTAAAGTGGTACGCGAGCTGGGTTTAGAACGTCGTGAGACAGTTCGGTCCCTATCTGCCGTGGACGTTTGAGATTTGAGAGGGGCTGCTCCTAGTACGAGAGGACCGGAGTGGACGAACCTCTGGTGTTCCGGTTGTCACGCCAGTGGCATTGCCGGGTAGCTATGTTCGGAATAGATAACCGCTGAAAGCATCTAAGCGGGAAACTAGCCTCAAGATGAGATCTCACTGGGACCTTGAGTCCCCTGAAGGGCCGTCGAAGACTACGACGTTGATAGGTTGGGTGTGTAAGCGCTGTGAGGCGTTGAGCTAACCAATACTAATTGCCCGTGAGGCTTGACCATATAACACCCAAGCAATTTGCGTCGAAAGGCCAGATTGCGGTGTGTGAAGACGCAACGAACCGAAAGTTCGAGAAACAAACACACAAATCTATTACATACCCAATTTGCTGAAGCGAGGCCAGCTGGTCACGACTCAGTACCCGAATTTCTTGACGACCATAGAGCATTGGAACCACCTGATCCCATCCCGAACTCAGCAGTGAAACGATGCATCGCCGATGGTAGTGTGGGGTTTCCCCATGTGAGAGTAGGTCATCGTCAAGATTGAATTCCGAAACCCCTATCTGCGTCTGCAGGTAGGGGTTTTGTTTTAGTAGAAGTCACCGATTTTGCTGGCACGTTACCGTTGTAACGAGCTGGTCACAGAATTTCTTGACGACCATAGAGCATTGGAACCACCTGATCCCATCCCGAACTCAGCAGTGAAACGATGCATCGCCGATGGTAGTGTGGGGTTTCCCCATGTGAGAGTAGGTCATCGTCAAGATTGAATTCCGAAACCCCTGTCTGCTTATGCAGACAGGGGTTTTGTCTTTCTGGGCTATAGAAACCTCAATCCGGTATGGGGTACATCCCGCTCTTGCGTGCCTTGCTACTCCTTCGAGCCAGCAACTTGCGCCACCAGATATAGATTCCCGTCCCCGACAATACTGCAATCAAAATACCCAATACCGCGATCATCACTTGTCCGGTGAGTCCAATGATCCGCCCTCCGTGTATCGGCAATTGCAGCCGATAAAAACGTTCTCCCAAGGTGCCTTGCCCGGCGATTTCCTGCTCCAGTAAACGCCCGTCCGTGCCATGGAAGAACAGCCAGGACTTTCCATGGGCCTCGGTATCATGTTGCCCAAACCCCGCCCCATAAAAGTTGTATTCAACGTTGTAATACAACTCCCCGATCGCCGCTGTCAGCCCCAGCCATTGCCCTTCCTGCTACGCACGTTCATAAGCCTGTTGATAACTCGGCCGCGTAACTCCCAGCTCCTCGGCAGGCATGCGTCCACGTGCTTCATAGACGCTCGGTTCGATTGGCGAAAACAATGAAACCGCAGGCTTGAAGACCTGGCTCGGCAGGTTCATGGCGACACTGCTGATAGCGATCGGCAGCAGCAATAACCAAAGCAACAAACCACCGGCCCGATGCAGGTCAAAATTCAGCCGGTAGGCATGCTCACCTTTGATCTTCCAAGCCATCGACCATTTCTTCCAGAATGGTTTCCCTCGTGGAAGCGTCAGCCAAAGGGCAATGAAACAGTCGATAACCCAGGCAATCGCGACCAGTCCCATTAACAACAAACCCCAGTTATTCGGTAGGACCAGGTTGTAGTGGAACTCAAGAATGAAAGGGATGAAGTTCTCCCGCTGAAAGCAGCATTCTCCCCAGAACCGCTGCCCTTTCTGCTCGCCATTGACCGGATCCAGATAGAACACCTGATTGAGTTCGGCAAAAGGTTTTCCGGTAGCAGGATCATTGCGTGGTACCGCCGCCAGCAATGCGGTATGACCCGGCTCTGACGGGTATTCCATGTACCAGACCTGCAGCCTCGGGTGCTCCGCTTGCAGCTTGTCGACCAAGGCACCAGGTGGCAAACGTTGACCTTCGGCAGACGCTGAATAAAACCCCGGATTGAGCCATCCGTCCAGTTCATGATTGAACGCCAAATTGCTGCCCGTCAGCCCCGCCATCAGCAGAAACAACGCAGTCGCCAAGCCAATGTAGCGATGAAGTAGAGCCAGAAATGCACGCATGGAGTTTTCCTGCAGAGACAACAAAGCCAGCGCCTGAATTCAGGTGCTGGCTTTGTCGTAATAACGAGTCGTTAGAACTGGTAGCGCACGGTAGCGGCGACGTTGCGCTCTTCACCCAGGTAGCAGAAGTTCAGGCTGGCACAGGAGGCCACGTAGGACTCGTTGGTCAATACGCCCGGGGTGTAGCGCATCGCCTGGGACACGGTTTGCGAGCCTTGGTCGTCCATTTGCTCGCGGGTCACCACGGACACGCTTTGCGAGGTTTCCAGCAGCGTGGTACTGGTCTTGGTGGCGATCTGGCTGTGCGTTGCGTGGTAACCCTCCATACTGCCCAGCGCATTGCCCAGGGCGAAGCCTTTGATGTCCGTAATAGGTAGTGCCAGGGCTTCGGTCTCAGCGACGGGCCGCAGCACATAGCTGCGGCCATCCTGGCTGACGGCCACAAGCCCTGTGCCGTTGAGCAAATGGCTCAACGCCTGATCCGCCGAATAGTCGCCCTGTAGCCCCGGTGACTGGAGGCCTTGAGTTTGAGCTGGAGTCGTCGACAGAGTGATGCCCACGCGCGAATGGGTTGAGCACATCGCTCAAGGGGCCGGCGGCAATGTTGTAGCGGTAGCTAACGGCTTCGCTGCCCTGTGCTGTCGGCAGCAGGCCGACACCCAATGCGGTCGAGAACAGCGTCGCGCGGACGGCGTGGCGCAAGACGCCTGATTCCGTGGCGAAATGGAGAGGATTCTTACTGATGGCGCGCGCAGTCATTGTAGGTTTCCGTAGGAAGTCGCTGAAGGCAGAGTTGAAGTGCTTACTGACTAAGCCGGACTCGTTCGGAAAACCCGCCAAAAATAATTCAGGCCTGTCGCTCCAGACCCACCAGCGAGTGCGATAGCGCAGTTGCACCTGCAGGGTGTGCGGCAGGATGGCCAGCAGTTTGTCGGTGTCGTCGAGATGGAAAACTCCGGACAGCCGCAAGTGGGCAATGTCCGCCGCGCAGGTCAGATAGCCGGGACGGTAACGCCCGACTTCATTAATGAAGTCCCCGAGGCGCATGTTACGGGTGACGATCAAGCCATCGACCCAGGCGCCGGTGTCCATGTCTTGAGGCGGTGCCACCTGTGTGCGACTTCGATTGATCAGATAGCTCTGCCCGGCCTGCACCTGAATCGGCAGGCCATCGGCGGCCCACTGCTGCCAGCCGATCGCATCCTTGCCCAGCCACGCCGCCGAACCCATCAGCAACGCGTCCGACAGCAGCTTCAACGCTTGGCGCCGCCCGAGTCCCTGCGCGCTGTTTTCCAAAGCGTTGAAAGCGACTTGAGCCCCAGGCACCGCGCTACTCGGGTTCTCTGGCACGCCGTTCGGCGGGTATCTGACGGTTTTCGTACAAACCCCTAAGATTTCTCCCACTCGTGCCGACAGACTGATGAGACATGCGTGCACCAAAGTAGAGCGGCTCCAGAATGCCGTCTGCGCTGTTACATGGAATGTTGCAACCCGGAACGCATCCCCACTTTTTGCATAAGAAGTCCTATGAAATGAATCTTAAGTTCAGCCATAAAATTCTGCTGGCCGCTTCAGGCGTCGTGGTGCTGGCTTTTGCGTTGTTCACTTTGTACAACGACTATCTGCAGCGAAACACCATTCGGCAAAACATCGAGTCTTCCGTGGAGCAAGCCGGCGATTTGACCGCCAGCAGCGTACAGAACTGGATGAGCGGCCGCGTTCTGGTTCTGGAAAACCTTGCGCAAAACGTTGCCCATCAAGGCACCCATGCCGATCTGCCGGGGCTGGTGGATCAACCCGCCCTCACCTCGAACTTTCAGTTCACTTACGTCGGGCAGGCCAATGGTGTGTTCACCCAGCGCCCTGACGCGAAGATGCCGGACGGTTACGATCCGCGTCAGCGCCCTTGGTACAAACAAGCCGTGGTCGCCGACAAGACCATGCTGACCCCGCCTTACATGGCCGCGGTCGGCGGGTTGGTGGTGACCATCGCCATGCCGGTGAAAAAGAGCGGCGAGCTGCTGGGCGTCGTCGGCGGCGACCTGAGTCTGGAAACCCTGGTGAAGATCATCAACTCGGTGGACTTCGGTGGCATCGGTCATGCGTTCCTCGTCAGCGCCGAGGGTCAAGTGATCGTCAGCCCGGACAAGGATCAGGTGATGAAGAACCTGAAAGACATCTATCCGGGGTCCAATGTCCGCATCGAAAAGGGGATTCAGGAAGTAGAACTGAACAAGCAGGACCGCATCCTCTCGTTCACCCCGGTGACGGGTTTGCCGAATGCCGAGTGGTATGTCGGTCTGTCGATCGACAAAGCCAAGGCCTACGCGCCGCTGAGCCAGTTCCGCACCTCGGCGCTGATCGCGATACTCATCGCCGTGACCACCATTGCGGTACTGCTGAGCCTGCTGATCAATGTGCTGATGCGTCCGCTGACTACGATGGGCCGTGCAATGCAGAACATCGCGCAGGGTGAGGGCGACCTGACCCGTCGCCTGGTCGTAGAAAGCAAAGATGAGTTCGGCGAGTTGGGCGGTTCCTTCAACCAGTTCGTGGAGCGGATTCACGCGTCGATTTGCGAAGTATCCTCGGCGACCCGTCAGGTTCATGACCTGTCACAACGGGTGATGGCATCGTCAAACGCTTCGATCCTTGGCTCCGACGAACAAAGCGCCCGCACCAACAGCGTGGCCGCGGCGATCAACCAATTGGGCGCTGCTACCCAGGAAATCGCCCGCAACGCCGCCGATGCTTCGCAACACGCCAGCGGCGCGAGCGAGCAGGCTGATGATGGTCGTCAGGTGGTGGAAAAAACCATTCTGGCCATGAATGAGCTGTCGCAGAAGATCAGCCTGTCTTGCACGCAGATCGAAACCCTGAACGCGAGCACCGACAACATCGGCCACATTCTCGATGTGATCAAAGGCATCTCCCAGCAGACCAATTTGCTGGCGCTCAATGCGGCCATCGAAGCGGCCCGTGCCGGTGAGGCGGGTCGTGGTTTTGCGGTAGTGGCGGACGAGGTGCGTAACCTGGCTCATCGCACCCAGGAGTCGGCGGAAGAAATCCACAAGATGATCAGTTCGCTGCAGATCGGTTCTCGCGAAGCGGTGACCACCATGAACGCCAGTCAGGTGTCCAGCGAGCAGAGCGTTGAAGTGGCGAACCAGGCCGGCCTGCGACTGGTCAGCGTGACCCAGCGCATCGGCGAAATCGACGGCATGAACCAATCGGTGGCCGCAGCGACTGAAGAGCAGACCGCCGTGGTGGAAACCCTCAACGTCGACGTCAGTCAGATCAACCTGCTGAACCAGCAGAGCGTGGCCAACCTCAATGAAACGTTGAAGGATTGCGATGCGCTGTCCCAGCAGGCCAATCGGTTGAAGCAACTGGTTGATAGCTTCAAGATCTGATTGAGGTCAGTTGGGCCGCGTTATCGTTCTTCGCGGGCAAGTCGGATCGCCGCACCGCTCGCGCCTACAAGTTAGCCCTTGTAGGCGCGAGCGGTGCGGCGATCCGACTTGCCCGCGAAAGCGGCAGATCAGGCACCGCCGAACCAAAGTCTTACCCAAACAGCTTCAACACATTCCCCATCGCATCATCGGCAAACCCCTGAACGAAATCCTTGAACCCCGGCAGGGCTTCGGCACCGCCCTGGGCCGGTTCGGCGATGATGGTCCAGGTCGCCCGCGACTTGCTCGCCCCCAAGGATTCAACACTCATCGCCGCCCACAAATTGGCCACGCCCAGCGTGTTGTAGATCGTCGTCCAGGTCATGTTCAGCGCCTGATCATCCCGGGAGTTGAGTTGCTCGACCACCAGATTGCCGTCCTTGAAGAATTTCTTGCGCAGCGACGACACGCCGTCGCCCGTCATCTCGATGTGCGACAGCGCCGGAATGAATTGGTCGAAGCCGGCAAAGTTGCCGACCACGGCCCAGACTTGCATTGCATCGGCCGGTACTTCCACCGAAGAAATGACCTGGCAGCCGTGAGGGTTTTTGATCAGGGTATCGGGTTGCAGAGTCTTCATGGTTTTGCTCCGTGCAGGGGTAGGGTGAATCAGATGAAGTTGATTTCTTTGAGGTAGTCGCAGCCGCGCCGCAGCAGCGCCGGGGATTTTTCCGGGTAGTGCGCGCCCATCTGCCGGACGCCGGCCTGGGCGTTGTCGTGGCCGATCATCGAGATGTCGCCGATGTCTTCCTCGAAGCCGTTGAGGTAGAAACCCAGTACGCCAAACAGCGCGTTGTCGCTGTCGACCCGGCCCAGTTGCTGTTGCCAGTCGGCGACGCTGACCATGGCGAACTCCCGACCGGCCTCGCGAAAGGACGCCACGTAGGTGTCCCAGCTCAGGGGCTCGGGGTTGTGCAGGTTGAACACCGCTTTTTCGGCCTGGTAACGGCTGGCGTGGAAGGCGATGAAACGGGCGAGGAAATCCACCGGCATCAGGTCGAAATTCAGCGCGAACTCCGGCACCTGGCCGAGCTGGATCGAGCCCTTGAGCATTAGCATCAAGCGATTTTTGTGGGGCTGGCAGACGCCGGTGAGGCTGTTGAAGCTGATGTTGCCGGGGCGATAAAGATTGACCCGCACCCCACGCTCCCGCGCCCGTTCGAGGATCCGCTCGCCGACCCATTTGGACAGGTTGTAGCCGTTCTTGATGTAGATCGGCGGCGTCTGCGCGGCGGGCAACTCCAACACCCGGCCATCGTCGGAAATCGTGCTGGACGCCGAGAGCGTCGAGACGAAGTTGAAGATCTTCTTGCTGCGCCCTTCACACAAACGCAGGCATTCGAAAATCGGCTCGACGTTATCCCGCGCCAACGACTCGTAATCGAGGACGTGATTGACGTTGGCGGCGTTGTGCACCAGGGCACCGAACTCACGGTCCAGTCGTTGATAAACATCTTCGCTGAGCCCCAGTTGCGGGCGAGTGATGTCCGCCGCATAAACCCGCACCCGGCTCAGGTCCAGATGCTCCAACCGGTTTTCCCGCAACGCATCAGCGAAGCGTTGCGCCGCCGATTGCCCGCCGCCATCGCGCACCAGGCACGCTACTTCGCTGGCGCCCCAGGCCAGTAGCGCTTCGACGATGTGCACACCGACAAAACTGTTGGCGCCGGTGACGATCACCTTGTGGACATCGCCCATTCGGCTGACTGGCAACGGCTTGATGTCCAGTTCACGGAAGGCATCGGCCAGGGCTTTGTCGCTTAGCACTTCCTCGGTCCCGGAGCCGCGGACCAAGGTCGCCAGCTTCGCAATTGTGGGCAGTTCGATGAAACGGTTGATCGAGATACTGCGACCGAATTCTTCACGCAAACGCAGGAGCATGCGCGACAGCAGAATCGAGTGCCCGCCGAGATTGAAGAAACTTTCGTCGGTGGAAATGTCGCTGGCGGGCAGCTCCAGCAGCTCGGCCCAGATATTCAGCAGCAGCGCTTCATCGGCGCTGGCAGGCAAACGCCGCTGGCTGTTTTCGGTCACGTTGACGGGCAGTTCCAACAGCGCTTTGCGGTCGACCTTGCCGTTGCTGGCGAACGGCATGCTCGCCAGTTCGGTCCATGCGGTCGGCTGCATATAGTCCGGCAGAAACTGCATCGCGTGGGCTTTCAAGGCTTCGCGAGCAGCGCCGGGTTGCTCTTCCTGAGGCTGCGCGAGAAAGGCCAGAATCCGTCGATGAGGGTCGATGACCACCGCCACCTGACGGTACAGCTGGCTGTCGCGCAGGCAGCGTTCGATCTCTTCCGGCTCGACCCGAAAGCCGCGAATCTTCACCTGATTGTCTCGCCGCCCGCACAGTTCGATACCGTCGCCGGTCCACTTGGCCATGTCGCCGGAGCGGTAGGCGCGCAAGCTCTGGCCGTTTGGCAGGCTCAGGTTCAGATAGCGTTCGGCAGTCTGCTGCGGATTGTTCAGGTAACCCAGACACACCCCCGGACCGACGATGTACAGCTCACCGACGGTGTGCTCGGTCACCGGTTGAAAATCCTCATCGAGGATCAGCACCTGACTGTTGGCAATCGGTGCACCAAGGGTGCGGTTGCTGTCGCCGGTGCGCAGTTGGCGCGCGGTGATCAGCACCGTGGCTTCGGTCGGGCCGTAGAGGTTGTAGAGATTGCCTTGGCGGGTCAGTTGCCCGATCACGTAGGGTTCGCAAACATCGCCACCGGTCATCACATGATCGAGGATTTGCAACTGCTCCAGCGGCAGGATGCTCAACAGCGCCGGCGGCAAAAAGGCATGGCTGAGTCGTTGGTGGCGGATCAGCTCGACCAGTTGCAGCGGGTCGCGACGTTGGTCCTCGTTGGGTACGATCAGCTCGGCACCCTGAAGCAGGGTCGGGAAAATATCGATCAGCGATGAGTCGAAACTCAACGATGAAAACTGCAACACCCGACTCTGTTCGGTCAGCTGCACGTAGTCGGCGTACCACGCCGTGAAGTGCGCGAGGTTGGCCTGGCTGAGCAACACGCCTTTGGGATGGCCTGTGGTGCCCGAGGTGTAGAGCGCCATGCACGGCGCGTCGAGATCAGGTCGTTGGCGCATCAAGGGTTGATCGAGATTCATATCGCCGATGTCGATACTGCTGATGTCCAGCCCCGGCGTCGTCTCGCTGAGCGGATGTTCTCCGTCGTGCAGCAACAACACCGCCCCTGCGTTCTCCAGAATGTACCGCTGACGTTGCAGCGGATGGCTTGGCTCCAGCGGCAGGTACACCGCACCGCTGCCCAGAATCGCCAGAATCCCCGCATACAACGCGCTGCATTTTGGCAGGCAGATCCCGACCACCAACGGTCCCTGATGCTGATCGAGCAAGGGTTGCAATCGCTGCTGGATGGCGCGGCTGTGGGCGTGCAGTTGCCGATAGCTCAGCGACGTACCGGCGATGTTCAGCGCCGGACGCTCGGCGGACTGGCTGAAGCGTTGTTCAAGCCGCTCAATCATCGGTATCTGGGCCAGTTGCAGCAACCAGGGTTCAGCTGAGGCGTTGAGCTGATGGACGTAGGCCAGACGCTCTAAAAACAGCAGATTCTCCACCTGCTCGAAGTGAGCGGGAGTTGAAGGTTCGACGAGCAGAAAATACTCGGCATCCCGGGAGAAGCGGCTGACCAGCAGCGCCACATGATCGACCAGATCGACCACTGCGCGCAGGCGTAATGCTTGGCCATTGCCGGACAGTTCTTCGGCGACTGGCACGCGACTTAGTTGCATCGAGTTGTATGTGCACAGCAGGTCCAATGCTGGCAGGCCTGAGACGCCTGGCACGCCGATACCCAGCTGCAGCGTCAGGCGCGGTGTATCGCCGAAGTCCTGAAACGGCAGGCTTGCATCGTCGATCAGCAAATCAAACGTGCCGGGCGGCAGCGCCTCCAGATTCACCAGCCGCGCCAGTGAATGACCGTGTTGTTCGAGTTCCAGCGCCAGGTCGGTCAGGGCCTGGCTTTGCCCAATGAGCAAAATATCGAGACGTCTCATGATGTTCTCCTCGTTAAACCAGGTAGTCGCTCAGGGCGTTTTGCACGCACGGTGAATCGAGCAGCGAACTGCTGCGGAAAAACCGCACGATGTTGGCGACCAGCGGGTGATGGCGATTGATCGGGAAGGCCAGCCCCGACACTTCGCTCTTGAGTGCCCGGCGTGCTGCGTCGCTGATCTGCAAGGCGTCGATCAAGCGGAAGTCGAAGGACTTCTGGATGTCATTGGTCAGGTAATGGCCGATGAACACCGGGAGAATTTGCGCGATGCACTGACGGTCGTCTTCGCTTGCGGTGTGCCAATAGATACGCACCAACCGCGCCCAGAACCCGGAGTGACGGCCCTCGTCGAGTAAGTGATCGGCCATCAGGCCCTTGATCGACTGCTTGACCGTGTCGTCCTTGGCGAACGCCGCGACATCACCGGTCACGGTGTTCTCGGCGATGGCCACGCAGATCAGCTCCACGGCGCTGCGCAGGTGTTCCGGTGCGAGGGCCACGGCTGCCGGGATGGCACGGCTCAGTTCGATTTCATCCGGCAATCCGATCGGCGCGATGCCGGTCATGGCGACGGTTTGCTGCATGAAATCCATGGCCACCAAGGCGTGGTAATCCTCGTCCACCACCACCGTCATGGCGTCGTAGCGACAGGCGAACGGGAACGCCACGCTGAAGCGGTTTTTGGCGATGCTGCGGGCGGTCTTGTCGACGATCTCGGTTTCGAAAATCACCACGTCGTTGATGAACTTGTAGAGCGTCTGCACCAGGGCGAAGTCCCGTTGTTCCGGACATTCACGCAGGAAGGTTTCACTCAGCACCAGCGGCTGACGGCTCAGCGGATAGATCAGTTTGTCGTCGTTTTCCAGTACGCGCCGGGGGCGGGTGCGAATGGTCGCGCGGCTCTCCCAGGCGTCGGCGAAGGATTGGTAGTCGGCGGCGTTCATGCGTTCACCTCCGCCACCGGTTCGCTCATGCTCAGGCGCAAGCCGTCCCACAGAGCGATGCGGCTTTCCACGGCGGCAATGGCGCTGGCGTAGACGTCTTCTTCGCGCTGCGGATCGCCATCGACCAGGCGGGCGAGGAGTTTTTCCGCCGCCGGGCCGTGGTCTTCGGAGTCGACTTCGATGTGCCGTTCCAGGTAGTAACGGAAGGTCGGCGCCTGTTCGATGCCGATGCCCCAGTCGTCGAGAATCCGCTGGAACATCTGCGGGATGACACTCTCGCGGCCATGCAGAAACGCCGCCGCCACACTGTGCCCCGGCGCATGCAACGCGGTGTGCAAGGTGTGGCGCACGAACTGCGCGGCTGCCGGGTCGACGTCCACGCTTTGCAGGGCCACGTCATAGCTCACGCCTTCTTTTTGCAGCGCCACGAAGCGTTCGACGGCGACCGTGCTGGCACCGACTTCGCGCATTGCATCCAGGTACAACTCGAAATGGCTGTAGTGACCTTGGGCGGGACGATCATCAGACTCTTCACCGAGCACGATCTCGTTGATCAACCGCGCGGCCTGAGGATCTCGCGGCGGCAGCCAGGGCAGTTGAACGCAGGTCAGTTCCTGTTGCAGGCGCTTGGTCAGCGACATGAAATCCCACACCGCAAACACATGGGTTTCCATAAAGCGTTGAAGGACCGATAACGAATGTATTTCAGAGAAGATCGGGTGTGCACTAAGTTCTGCTTTCTTCTGATTGAGACGATCTTTAGTCGGTTTCATGAGCGAGCCTATAAGTGATGTTGAGTGCCGTTGAACATGCATTGAAGTTTCCGTTGGCGAACGGGTGCCTCAATTTGAACGGATATGTGTCATATGTTTGCAAGTCGTCAGGAGGTGCTGGCGCCAGGTGTTTATGGGTTGCAGAGAAAAACTAATACACGAGTAAAGTGTCGGGCAAGTTGTTTTTTAATTAGTTGTAAGTTTAACTTTCTCGCATGCGACAAGTTTCAATAAGACTTGTAGATAAAGTTTTATTTGGGCGTAGTTGCTCCTTTCGACTGATAGGGGTCAAAATTTAAATAAAGAGTGAATTCCTCACTCAAAGCAACTTTTTTCTGGGTTCGTTTGATGTGATCTGAGGGGTGGAAGTTGGCTGGGAAATGACGCCGGTTCTTCCTTTTCCCGTGGCAAGACTCCTTCCGTAGGTTCTTGGTGCGTCGACTGCTCCGCGGGTGCGGTGCGTCGTCCGTCATTATTCGTGGGCAGCTCAAGAGTGAGCGTAATTCACGGCGGTCGCTATCACCCCTGCTTGATCTGATAGGTGCAATGGCGGGTTTGAGGGGGAAGGGGGGGAGCAGGGATGAAGTCGTGGCACACCGGTCTGGAATGCGAACGAAAGGAGGATTTGTGAGTAGATTTGTTCGTCGAGTAATCCAGGTGCGGATCAGCTCAATGTCGCGGTAAGCCAAAGCGAGCCGCTCGATGGGCTCGCTCGGCGTTGTCGCTGCGGGTTACTTCGAGGTTTTCCTGCGCTGTGGTTCAGAGCTTTCGAGGTAGCGCGTGATGACGTCGACAGCCCGGTTGAGGTGGTTTTCGAGCAACGTCACCGCGCGCTCGACGTCCCGCTCTTCGACAGCCTGCAATAACGCTCGATGATCCTCCTGAGACAATTTGCCCAAGCCCATGGCTTCCAGGTTGAAGCGCAGGAAGCGCTCCTCTTCGTTCAACCCGTCCTCGACGAGTCTCAGCAGACGCTGGTTGGGAGCCTTGTTGTAAAGCGCCATGTGGAACAGGCGATTGAGCCGGCCGATCTCGGTGTAGTCGTGTTCCGTTTCCAACTCGTCGATATAGCGCGCCGCCTGTTCGAAATCGGCGGCTTCAAGCAGGGGGATAGACCGACGCAGGGCTTCGGACTCCAGCAGGATTCGCAGTTCATAGGTTTCTGCCGCGTCGCCCTGAACCAACGGTGCAACCACCGCGCCTTTATGGGCGATCACGTTGAGCAGCGATTGCGCTTCGAGCTGACGCAAGGCTTCGCGCACCGGCATGCGGCTGACACCGAACAGGTCGGCGAGGTCTTGCTGACGCAGGGCGATGCCGCAAGGAATGCGACCGTCGAGAATCGCCGCGCGCAGCGTTTCTTCGATCACCGAGCGTGCCAAATGGGCGGGAATCGGCCCGTTGACCTTGATACTGCTGAGAGGGTTGGGCTTCTGTGTCACAACAAACGCACCCTGTTTGGCTGAAATATTTGGATCCAAATTGACACTAGTGACTGCCTGACAGGTTGTCAAACGGCCAAAGGATTGCATTACCTTAAAGTCTAGCGTGCCGACAGTGATCTCACCGTGCCATTGTCTTTTACCAGGCTAACCTTCACCATCAACCGACTTCCACCTGCCTACCCTGGATGCCTCGCATTGGCGGTACGTTTCGCGATCCCTCGGACCTTGCGCTGGCTAGGCTGCGCACTGCTGCTGGCCGGCGTCATGCTGGGCGGGCTGCATGCCGACTGGGATTTTTCCCTGATCAGCCGCCGCGCGCAGGCATTGTACGGGCCTTTGGGGGAAGGGCGGCAGCGCATCGATGCCTGGCAGCAGTTGCTGGCCACGCATAAGCAGGTGGGTGAGCTGGAACAGCTCAAGGTGGTCAACCAGTTCTTCAACCAGCAAATGCGCTACGAAGAAGACATCGACCTGTGGCACGAGGTCGATTATTGGGAAACGCCGATCGAAGCCCTATGGCAAGGCGCCGGCGACTGCGAAGACTACGCGATCGCCAAGTATTTCAGCCTGCGCCATCTCGGTGTCTCCAGTGACAAGCTGCGCATCACCTACGTCAAGGCTTTGCGCCTGAACCGCGCGCACATGGTGCTGACCTACTACTCGAGCCCCGAGGCCCTGCCTTTGGTGCTCGACAGCCTGATCGACGCGATCAAGCCCGCCAGCCAGCGAACCGATTTGCTGCCGGTCTACTCTTTCAATGCCGAAGGGTTGTGGTTGCCGGGTGCCAAGGGCAACAAAAAGGTTGGAGACACCAAACGCCTGTCCCGCTGGCAGGATGTGTTGAAGAAAATGCAGGCCGAAGGTTTTCCGGTCGAGACGACTAACTAGGAGCATGCGCTCGGATGTCTTTGTTCAAACAGCTATTGATCGCTATCTGTCTGTTCCTGGTGGTCGCCTTCACCGGCAGCTTCATGGTCAGTCTGGAAAGCTCGCGCACCCAGTACGTCAACCAGTTGCGCTCCCACGCCCAGGACGCCGCGACGGCATTGGCGCTCTCCCTGACACCGAACATCGACGACCCGGCGATGGTCGAGTTGCTGGTCAGCTCGATCTTCGACAGCGGCTATTACGCGAGCATCCGCGTGGTCGATCTGGCCAACGACAAGACGATCGTCGAGCGCAGCGGCATCCCGGCGGTCACCAACGTGCCGGACTGGTTCGTCAAACTGATCGGCCTGGAACCGGCCGGTGGCGACGCGATTGTCAGCCGTGGCTGGGAGCAGGCCGCGCGGGTCGAGGTGGTCAGCCATCCGATGTTCGCGTTGGCCAAGTTGTGGCAGAGCGCGTTGGGCAGCCTTGGTTGGTTGCTGATCTGCGGCGCGGTGAGTGCGGTGCTGGGCGCGCTGTTGCTGCGCCGGCAACTGAAGCCGCTGGATTACATGGTCAAGCAATCCCACGCCATTGCTCGCCGTGAATTCCTCAGCCTGCCGGAACTGCCGCGCACCCCGGAACTGCGTCGGGTGGTGCAGGCCATGAACCAGATGGTCGAGAAGCTCAAGGCACTGTTCCAGGAACAAGCCGAACGCAGTGAAAAACTGCGGGCCGAGTCCTATCAGGACAACCTGACCGGCCTGGCCAACCGGCGCTATTTCGAAATGCAATTGAACGCGCGAGTGAGCAATCCTGAGCAGGCCAGCTCCGGCTATTTGCTGTTGCTGCGGGTCAAGGATCTGGCTGGTTTGAATCAGCGGCTGGGTGGTCAGCGTACCGATGAATTGTTGAAAGCGGTCGGCGAGCAATTGTCTCGCGAATGCGCCAGGTACCCGGAAACCCAGAACCTCGTGACGCGTATTCGTGGCGGTGAATTCGCCGTGCTGGCGCCGGGGCTGGTGCGCGAAGAAGCGCTGCAACTGGCAAGCAACCTCGACAGTGCCTTGGCGAGCCTGCATGCGACGGGCGCCACGGACGTGGCGTCGGTGGCCTCGATCGGGCTGGCGCCGTTTGCCCATGGCGACTCGCCGCAAGCGGTCATCGGGTTGGCGGATCAGGCGTTGGCCCAGGCAGAAAGTCAGGGCGAACCAAGCTGGGCGTGCCTCGATCACAGTGCATCGGCCCGGGTTGGCGACGATCACCATGCCTGGCACACCTTGTTGGATCAGGCATTGGATCAGCAGCGTTTCGAACTGTATTTCCAGCCGGTGGTGGCCAGCCACGACACGCAGATGGTGCTGCACTACAAAGTGCTGTCGCGCCTGCTCGACGAGCAGGACCAGACCATTCCCGCCGGGCGTTTCCTGCCGTGGCTCGAGCGTTTCGGCTGGACCGCGCGGCTGGACCGTTTGATGCTGGAATTGGTGCTTGAGCAGATGGCCGAGCATGAAGAGTCGCTGGCACTGAACCTGTCTTCGGCGACATTGGCGGACCCGCAGGCGCTGAACAAGGTGTTCGAGATCCTGCGTTCTCATTCGAGTCTGGGCGCGCGACTGACCCTGGAAATTGGCGAAGAACAATTGCCCGAGCAAGCGGTGCTGGAACAGCTTACGCGGCGTTTACGCGAGCTTGGGTTCTCACTGAGTCTGCAGCGTTTTGGTGGGCGCTTCAGCATGATCGGCAACCTGGCGCGGCTGGGATTGGCGTATCTGAAGATCGACGGCAGTTACATTCGGGCGATTGATCAGGAGAGCGACAAGCGTCTGTTCATCGAGGCGATTCAGCGGGCGGCGCATAGCATTGATTTGCCGTTGATTGCCGAGCGGGTCGAGACCGAAGGGGAGCTGGCGGTGATTCGTGAGATGGGGTTGTATGGGGTTCAGGGGCAACTCTTTGGTGAGCCGAAGCCTTGGCAGTAGCCCACTGATCGTTCCCACGCTCTGCGTGGGAATGCAGCCCGTGACGCTCCGCGTCACAACGGTGTCAGGCGCAACGCCGGCGGTGGGGCTGGAACGCGGAGCGTCCCTTGAGGCATTCCCACGCAGAGCGTGGGAACGATCACCGCTAACGAGGTCCTAGGAGATTTCCTTCAAGTTGTAGCGGTGTTGGTGAACTTGTTCCGGTCGAAGTCCAAGGCTAGTCTGGCCTTGTCACTGAATAATCGGTGACACGGACGTGCAAGTCCGACCAAACTGTTCAGGTAGCGTGCTGCCATTCCTCTCAATGAACATTTCGATGTTCACTGCTTTATGGCGGCTGCGCGCAGGAGATCCTCGGATCTGCTGGGTGTCCTAAACAGTCCCGGTCTTGCACACCTGCGCACGGCCGCCACCCTATTCGCGTGCAAGCGAACGGTGACGGCTCCAACATACTGTTTAGGGTATTTCTTATGTTCAAAGTAACGCCGAATCCCCCTGGCCACCGCAAAGGCCGCCTCTTCACCGTCTCCCCCGACATCGACACTGAAGCCCTTCTCGCCAACGCCTCCGAAGACTTGCTCTCCATCAGCGCCATCGCCGCCGACCTGGCGGATGATGTGGAAGGTTCACGGCGATCCATAGCCTTGGCCCTCAGCCGAATGGCCGATGGCGTGCAGTTGTTGGTGGAACGAGCGCTGGATCACCTTGAATCGCCGCAGATGCAGGATCGGGCCAAGGTTTAGCGTGAGGTAGCACCGATGATCGTTCCCACGCTCTGCGTGGGAATGCAGCCCGTGACGCTCCGCGTCACAACGGTGCCAGACGCAACGCCGGCGGTGGGGCTGGAACGCGGAGCGTCCCTTGAGGCATTCCCACGCAGAGCGTGGGAATGATCGGCGTCGGGCGTTAGATCAACCCCGTCTCATCATCATCGATCAACTGGCTCAACCCGCCCAATGCTTCACGGGCCTGGGTGCGGTCCATCAGCTTGGCCTGCGCGGCCGGCGGCAGGTCGGTGACGCGGATCACGCCTTTTTGGGTCAGCACCTGAATCAAGTCGTCGAGTACCCGGATCATTTCCAGGTCGCTCTGCTTGAGCTGCTTGAGGCTGGTCTCCACCACTTCGTTGGCATACCAGGCCTGGATTTCATGATGGTCGGCCGGCAGCGTTTCCGTGGCCTCGGCGTAGGCGGTGGCTTCCACGCGCACCAACTGACCTCGCGCATCGCGTTGCACGTAAAACATTGAGCATCCCTCGAAAATGGACCAGCGTCGTGCTGTCAGCAGCATAGGCCAACGCAGGCGAGTATGCGGTGCGACGAGGAACTCGTCACCCGCAAGGTGGCCGCAAACGTGACGGCCGCCCGGTTTGGGCGGCCGTCAGTCTGCTGATCAGCTGTTGTTGTGATCGACTTTAATGGTCGGATCACTGCCGGCAATCAACGAGTTGATGCTGGCGGTGGACCAATTGTTGCCTTCCAGTTTGATCGTCACGTCCGGGGTGGCCGCTGCGGCGTCGGCGCCATTGAACTTGCCGCCAGAGCTGACTTGCAGGGACGAAACACCATCCACCGTGGTGATCTTCAAGAAGTGATCAATAGTGCTGCCGCTTTCGCCCTGCAACAGATCACGCAGATCGATGCGATCGCCTTCGCTGGCCTTGAAGTCCTTGATCACGTCGCTGCCGGTGTCGCCAGCCTTCCAGATGAAGGTGTCGGCACCCGAACCGCCAATCAGAATGTCGTTGCCTTGACCGCCGGTCAGCGAGTCATTGCCGCTGCCGCCGAGCAGGATGTCATTGCCCTTGCCGCCGTCGAGGAGGTCGTTGCCACCCTGGCCGAAGAGAATGTCCTTGCCCGCGCCACCCAGCAGCGTGTCGTTACCGTCGTGGGCGCCAGACACATCGAACGCGGTGTAGTGCTCGGTGATGTACTGGTGCACGTTACTGGTGGTGACTTTGCTGACATCGACGCCGGTCTGCTGGGCCACGAACGCCTGCATGGCCTGATAACCCTCGCCGGAAATGCCATTGAAGCTCACCAGATCGCCGAACAGAATGTCGTTGCCATCACCGCCATTGACCGTGTCGGCACCCGGCATCGTCGCTTCGGTATGGCCGATGACCGAGTTGGTCAGGTCTTTCGGGTCGATGTCGGTTTGTGGCGTTTGATTCGAGTCGTAGGGCTTGAGGTCGCCGAGGGTGATGTCCTTGTTCAGGCCGATGGCTTCGACAGTCGACACACGGCTCAGCAATGTGAAACTGCTGGTGGAGTTGTCGATGGCAGTGGAATCGGTAAAGTTGCCGGTACCATTGCGATAGGACAGTTCGTACGTTCCGTTACCCTCGGCATGGAGGGTACCCAATTCGGTACGCCCCCAGTTGTTTAGAGTCAGCAGCGTGACGTTGCCGGCGCTGTCGATGGTCAGGGAATGAGTGCTGTCCAAGGCTACGGAATAGGTCTGTCCCAACTTGTAGTTGGTGGTGGTGATGACGTCATCGAGCTTCACATTGCCGTACAAGATCGGGTTGGTCTGCTCGCCGCTCTGATAGTAGGTCGGTTTGCCGTCAGTGATGAAGTACGTAAGGTTCTTCGCGCCGGTGTTGGCAATCGCGTCGGCACTCTGGAACCAGTTTGCTGTGGTCTTGAACACGTCCTCGTAGTTGGTGCCTCCGCCGGACGACATCGAATCCAGAACGGATTTGAGCAAGGTCAGCGCGTTTGGATCGTTCAGGTTCACCGACACAGACTTGTTGACCTGGTTATCGAAATCCACCAGGAAGATATTCACCGTCCCGGAGTTGCCACCCATGCTTTGCTTGAGCGTGTTGAACACCGCGGTCAGCGAATCCTTGGCGTCGTTGATCGACGTGCTGCTCATGCTGCCCGAGCTATCGACCATGAACGCGATGTTGTAGTTGGTGCCCGGCACCACGGTCAGCCCGCCGATGTCGGCGATGACGATGTCGTTGCCGTCGGTGCCGGTGATGGTGTCATTGGCGGCCGTGGCGGTGATGGCGTTGTATACCGCCGGGTAAACCGTAACGGGGACCTGTGCGGTACTTGGCGCCGAACCACCCAGCGATTCGGTGGATGTCGAGGTGACGGTCAGGGTGAACTGGCCGTTGTAGTACGGCGGCGGGGTGACGGTCAGCGTGCCGAGGTTCCAGCCGGTGACGTTGGTTTCGCCGTTGGTCGCGCTGGCAGTGAAGGTGTGGCCCGCGCCATCGGTGAGTACCGAGCCCGCCGGTATGCCGCTGATCTTCACGCTCAGGCTTTCGGAGCCGTCGGTGTCGGTCAGTGCCGTTTTGATGGTGGACAAGTGAACGCTGGTGCCTTCGGCGCCTTCGTTGAGTTTGTAGCCGTCGTAGTAGCCTTCGCCATTGGTGCCGTGCAGGTCGGAAACCGTCACACCAGATGCGGCCAGATCCGCCACGCCGGTGTACAGCGGCACGCCGGCGCTACTCAGGTCGATCGCCGCACCGCCGTTGACCGACAGGTTAACGTCATAGCTGCCCTTGTTGTACTGGTTATGGTGGTAGATATCTAGGGTGTAGTAACCGCGGATGGTCGGGGTGAACGAACCGTTCAGGTTGCCGCCCGCCCCCC
Source organism: Pseudomonas sp. B21-048 (assembly GCF_024748615.1). Taxonomy (NCBI): domain Bacteria; kingdom Pseudomonadati; phylum Pseudomonadota; class Gammaproteobacteria; order Pseudomonadales; family Pseudomonadaceae; genus Pseudomonas; species Pseudomonas sp. B21-048. Next base: position 139,441 of record NZ_CP087168.1, read on the forward strand.
AAGTGGTGGCGGCCACGTTTTTACCGCCGATGGTCACCAACAGGCTGTCGTCACCGGTACCGCTGAAGGTGTACGTCTTGCCGGCTTCGAGGAAAATCAGGCCGGACGTTTTCGAGGCTGTGCCGGCAGTGACGTTGCCGTTGGACTGCACGTTGGTCACAGTGCTGCTGGAGTTCGGGGTGCCAGCGCCGTCGATGACCGATTTCAGCGTGCTGGAAGACGCGCCGCTGCCATCGGTGCCGAGGCCCGATAGGCCGGTCCAGACTTCCTTGATCAGGCCGGTGGACTTGACGCTGTTGTCCGCGACGCTCAGGGAGGGCGCATCGGCAACCGGCGTGATGTCGATTTTCACCGTGCCGGCGTTGCCCAGCAGTTGACCGTCGGTTGGCTGGAACTTGATCTGCGCGTAGTCCGCCTGTTTGTTGCCCACGCCGGTGCCGCCGTAGCCATCGGCGCCCGATTCGTTGGCATCTGGCGTGAAGCGCAATTTGCCAGCATCGATGTCGGCCTTGCTGAAGGTCTGGTTGGTCGCTACGTCTTTCCAGGTCGAACCGTCTAGGTACTGCAACTTGCCGTCGCCCGGCAGCTGAGTAATTTTTACCCCCAGATTGGCGGACGGGCTGTCGATATCGCTGATGCCGAAGGTCGACCAGCCGAGAGTCAGCGGGGTGTCTTCAGTGCCAGTGACATTAACCGGTGCGGCGGTCGGCGAGTCGTTAACGGCGACCACGTTGACGGTGGTGGTCGCGGTGTTGGAGTAGTTGCTGCCATCGGTCACCGTCACGGTGATGATCCGCGGCACGGTGCTCGGGTCATCACTGCTGTTGGTGAAGCTGATGTTTTTGATCTGCTGCATGTAGTCGGCCAGCGTCGCGTTGCCCGACAAGGTCAGGGTGACCGTGCCGTCCTGGCTGTTGGCATTGATGGTGATGCCATTGACGCTGTTGCCCAGGTTCAGCGCGTCGCCCGGCTGACGGTTGGTCAGCACGATGGTCGCGCCGGTCAGCATCGTGCTGTCCGGGTCGGTGATTTTCAGGTCGGTGTCGCCGATCGAGACGCCCTGGCCGGTGGTGCCTTCAGTGAAGGTCACGTTGTAGTTGGCCCCGGTGGCTCCGCTGGAGTTGTTGGCATCCAGGTCGAGAACCGGCGCAGCATCGTTGTCGATGATCGAGGTGCTGACGCTGCCATTGGAAGCGCTGACCGCGAGGTTTTCGAAGTTACCACCCGTGGCCGAGTCGATCTTGACCACGAAGTTTTCGGTGCCTTCGGTGAGCTTGTCGTCCAGCGTCGCGACGTTGAAGCTCGCGCTGCTGGCGCCAGCCGGGATTTTCACGGTGTATACACCGGTGAAATCCGAACCGTCGGCGGCGGTGCCGCTGTAGACGATTTTCAGCGTCACTTCGGTCTGCGCCGGGTGGGTCAGGCTGACGGTGTAGCTGGCGGTCTGGCCTTCGGTGACCGAGGTACTGCCGCTGATGCTGACTTCGGTTTTGTCGATTGTGTCGGTGACGGTGGTGACTGCCGCTGTGTTGCTGGTGACCAGGTTTTCGAAGTTGCCACCGGTGGCGGTGGAGATGGTCGCCTGGACAGTGCCGGCGTCTTTGTAGACGTCGTCCTTCGGTGCATCGACAGTCACGGTGCCGGTGGTTTTACCGGCGTCGATGGTGATCACGGCACCGTTGCTCAACGTCACGGTCACCGGAGTGCCGGCGGCGTTGGTCAGGGTTGCGGTGTAAGTGATCTGGCTACCTTCGGCGACCGAGTTGGATGCGCTCAGGCTGAGAGTGGTGGTTTCGACGGTGTCGGTCACCGTGGTGCTGACCGGCGTTTTATCCGCCACCAGGTTCTCATAGTTACCGCCGCTGACGCTGCTGATCGAGTTGGTCAGCGGGGTATGACCAGCCAAAGCATCGTTCGGCGCCGCGGTGGTCACGGTACCGGTGGTTTTACCAACTTCGATAGTGATCGTCTGGCCGTTGGCCAAGGACACGGTGACCGGGCTGCCAGTCACGGGTGCACCGACAGTCGCGGTGTAGGTGACGGTGCCGCCTTCAGCTGCCGAAGCGGTGGCGTTCAGGGTGACGGTCGAGGTGTCGATGGTGTCGGTGATGCTGGTGACCGCGGGAGCCGTGCTTGGCACCAGGTTTTCGAAGTTACCGCCGGTGGCGTCTTTGATGGTTGCTTCGACGGTACCGGCGTCTTTGTAGACGTCGTCCTTCGGCGCATCGACGGTCACGGAACCAGTGGTTTTGCCCGCATCGATGGTGATCACTGCGCCGTTCGACAACGTCACGGTCACTGGTGTGCCGGCGGCGTTGGTCAAGGTCGCGGTGTAAACGATGGAACCGCCTTCAGCGACCGAGTCGGTTGCGCTCAGGCTGAGAGTGGTGGTGCTCGCGGTATCAGTTACCGAGGTGTCGGCCGACTTGCCGTCGACGTCCAGTTTTTCGTAGTTGCCGCCTTTGGCGTCGTTGATTTTTACGCTCAATGAACCACCGCCGGCCAGGGCATCGTTCGGCGCGGTGAAGTTGACGCTGGCGCTGCTCGAGCCGACCGGGATGGTAATGGTCTGGCCATTGGACAGGGTGACAACCACTGGCGAACCGGTGACCGGTGCGCTCACTGATGCGGTGTAAACCACGGTGCCGCCTTCAGCCACAGTGCTGGTCGCAGTGAGGTTCACGGTCGAAGTGTCGATGGTATCGGTGACGTTGGTGATCGCCGCCGCCGGGTTGGTCGCCAGATTTTCGAAGTTACCACCGCTCGCGTCTTTGATGGTCGCTTCGACGGTGCCGGCGTCTTTGTAGACGTCGTCTTTTGGTGCGTCGACAGTTACGGAGCCAGTGGTTTTGCCCGCTTCGATGGTGATCACGGCGCCGTTCGACAAGGTCACGGTGACCGGTGTGCCGGCGGCATTGGTCAAGGTCGCGGTATAAACAATCGACCCACCTTCAGCGACCGAGTCAGTAGCGCTCAGGCTGAGAGTGGTGGTGCTCGCGGTATCAGTCACCGAGGTGTCGGCCGACTTGCCGTCGACGTCCAGCTTCTCGTAGTTGCCGCCCGTAGCGCTGTTGATCTTGACGCTCAATGAACCGCCACCGGCCAGTGCATCGTTCGGCGCGGTGAAATTCACGCTGGCGCTGCTCGAGCCGACCGGGATGGTGATGGTCTGGCCGTTGGACAGGGTCACGACCACTGGCGAACCGGTGACCGGCGCGGACACGGACGCGGTGTAAACCACGGTGCCGCCTTCAGCCACAGTGCTGGTCGCAGTGAGGTTCACGATCGAAGTGTCGATGGTGTCAGTCACGTCGGTAATCGCAGCCGCCGGGTTGGTGGCCAGATTTTCGAAGTTGCCACCGGTGGCGGTGGAGATGGTTGCCTGGACGGTGCCGGCGTCCTTGTAGACGTCGTCCTTCGGCGCATCGACGGTCACGGAGCCGGTGGTTTTGCCGGCGGCGATGGTGATCACGGCGCCGTTGCTCAGCGTGACGGTCACTGGTGTGCCGGCGGCATTGGTCAAGGTCGCGGTATAAACAATCGACCCACCTTCAGCGACCGAGTCAGTAGCGCTCAGGCTGAGAGTGGTGGTGCTCGCGGTATCAGTCACCGAGGTGTCGGCCGACTTGCCGTTAACGTCCAGTTTTTCGTAGTTGCCGCCCGTTGCGCCGTCAATCTTGACGCTCAGGGAGGTGCCTCCGGCCAGGGCATCGTTCGGTGCAGTAAAGTTGACGCTGGCGCTGCTCGAACCGACCGGAATGGTGATGGTCTGGCCGTTGGACAGGGTGACAACCACTGGCGAACCGGTGACCGGCGCTGACACGGACGCCGTGTAAACCACGGTGCCGCCTTCAGCCACAGTGCTGGTCGCAGTGAGGTTCACGGTCGAAGTGTCGATGGTGTCGGTGACGTCGGTAATCGCAGCCGCCGGGTTGGTGGCCAGATTTTCGAAGTTGCCACCGGTGGCGGTGGAGATGGTTGCCTGGACGGTGCCGGCGTCCTTGTAGACGTCGTCCTTCGGCGCATCGACGGTCACGGAGCCGGTGGTGGCACCGGCGGCGATGGTGATCACGGCACCGTTGCTCAACGTCACGGTCACTGGCGTGCCGGCGGCGTTGGTCAAGGTCGCGGTGTAAACGATCGAACCGCCTTCAGCGACCGAGTCAGTAGCGCTCAGGCTGAGAGTGGTGGTGTCCGCAGTGTCAGTCACCAAGGTGTCGGCTGGCTTGCCGTCGACGTCCAGCTTCTCGTAATTACCGCCCGTTGCGCCGTCAATCTTGACGCTCAGGGAGCTGCCGCCCGCCAAGGGGCTGTTTGGCGCGACAAAGTTCACGCTGCCAGTAGTTTCGCCGACCGGGATGGTGATGGTTTGGCCGTTGGAAAGAGTGACGACCACTGGCGAACCGGTGACTGGCGCAGAGACCGAAGCGGTGTAAACCACGGTGCCGCCTTCGGCGACGCTCGAAGTGGCAGTCAGCGAAACGGTGCTGGTGTCGATGGTGTCATTGACGGTGGTCACCGCCGGGGTGTCGCTGGCGACCAGCTTCTCGAAGTTACCGCCGGTCGTACCTGTGATCGTCGCTTCGACGGTGCCGGCGTCCTTGTAGACGTCGTCCTTCGGTGCATCGACGGTCACAGTGCCGGTGGTTTTGCCCGCTTCGATGGTGATGACGGCGCCGTTCGACAGGGTCACGGTGACCGGTGTGCCGGCCGCGTTGGTCAGGGTCGCGGTGTAGGTGATCTGGCAGCCTTCATCCACGGCATCGGTCGCGGTCAGCGACAGGTGGGTGGTGTCCTGGGTATCGGTCACCGAGGTGTCCGCCGACTTGCCGTCGACGTCCAGTTTTTCGTAGTTGCCGCCTTTGGCGTCGTTGATTTTGACGCTCAGTGAACCACCGCCGGCCAGCGCATCATTTGGCGCAGTGAAATTCACGCTGGCGCTGCTCGAGCCGACCGGAATGGTGATGGTCTGGCCGTTGGACAGGGTCACGACCACTGGCGAACCGGTGACCGGTGCGCTGACGGATGCGGTGTAAACCACCGTGCCGCCTTCAGCCACAGTGCTGGTCGCAGTGAGGTTCACGGTCGAAGTGTCGATGGTGTCAGTCACGTCGGTGACCGCAGCCGCCGGGTTGGTGGCCAGCTTCTCGAAGTTGCCGCCGGTGGCGGTGGAGATGGTTGCCTGGACGGTGCCGGCGTCCTTGTAGACGTCGTCCTTCGGCGCATCGACGGTCACGGAGCCGGTGGTGGCACCGGCGGCGATGGTGATTACGGCGCCGTTCGACAAGGTCACGGTCACCGGGGTGCCGGCCGCATTGGTCAGGGTCGCGGTGTAAACGATGGAACCACCTTCAGCGACCGAGTCAGTAGCGCTCAGGCTGAGAGTGGTGGTGCTCGCGGTATCAGTTACCGAGGTGTCGGCTGACTTGCCGTCGACGTCCAGTTTTTCGTAGTTGCCACCTTTGGCGTCGTTGATTTTGACGCTCAGGGAGCTGCCGCCAGCCAGGGCATCGTTCGGCGCAGTGAAGTTGACACTGGCGCTGCTCGAACCGACCGGGATGGTGATGGTCTGGCCATTGGACAGGGTGACAACCACTGGCGAACCGGTGACCGGTGCGCTCACTGATGCGGTGTAAACCACGGTGCCGCCTTCAGCCACAGTGCTGGTCGCAGTGAGGTTCACGGTCGAAGTGTCGATGGTATCGGTGACGTTGGTGATCGCCGCCGCCGGGTTGGTCGCCAGATTTTCGAAGTTACCACCGCTCGCGTCTTTGATGGTCGCTTCGACGGTGCCGGCGTCCTTGTAGACGTCGTCCTTCGGTGCATCGACGGTCACGCTGCCGGTGGTGGCACCGGCGGCGATGGTGATCACGGCGCCGTTGCTCAATGTCACGGTCACTGGTGTGCCGGCGGCGTTGGTCAGGGTGGCGGTGTAAACGATGGAACCGCCTTCAGCGACCGAGTCAGTAGCGCTCAGGCTGAGAGTGGTGGTGCTCGCGGTATCGGTCACTGAGGTGTCGGCCGACTTGCCGTTAACGTCCAGTTTTTCGTAGTTGCCGCCCGTTGCGCCGTCAATCTTGACGCTCAATGAACCACCGCCGGCCAGGGCATCGTTCGGCGCGGTGAAGTTGACGCTGGCGCTGCTCGAACCGACCGGAATGGTGATGGTCTGGCCGTTGGACAGGGTCACAACCACTGGCGAGTCGGTGACCGGTGCGCTGACGGACGCGGTGTAAACCACGGTGCCGCCTTCAGCCACAGTGCTGGTCGCAGTGAGGTTCACGGTCGAAGTGTCGATGGTGTCAGTCACATCGGTGACTGCCGCCGCCGGGTTGGTGGCCAGCTTCTCGAAATTGCCGCCAGTCGCATCTTTGATCGTGGCTTCGACGGTGCCGGCGTCTTTGTAGACGTCATCTTTCGGTGCGTCGACGGTCACGCTGCCGGTGGTGGCACCGGCGGCAATGGTGATCACGGCGCCATTCGACAAGGTCACGGTGACTGGTGTGCCGGCGGCGTTGGTCAAGGTCGCGGTGTAAACGATGGAGCCGCCTTCAGCGACCGAGTCGGTTGCGCTCAGGCTGAGAGTGGTGGTGCTCGCGGTATCGGTCACTGAGGTGTCGGCCGACTTGCCGTTAACGTCCAGTTTTTCGTAGTTGCCGCCTTTGGCGTCATCGATTTTGACGCTCAATGAACCACCGCCGGCCAGGGCATCGTTCGGCGCAGTGAAGTTGACGCTGGCGCTGCTCGAACCGACCGGAATGGTGATGGTCTGGCCGTTGGACAGGCTGACAACCACTGGCGAGCCGGTGACCGGCGCTGACACGGACGCCGTGTAAACCACCGTGCCGCCTTCAGCCACAGTGCTGGTCGCAGTGAGGTTCACGGTCGAAGTGTCGATGGTATCGGTGACGTTGGTCACCGCCGGGGTGTCGCTGGCGACCAGCTTCTCGAAGTTACCGCCGGTGGCGGTGGAGATGGTTGCCTGGACGGTGCCGGCGTCTTTGTAGACGTCATCTTTTGGCGCATCGACAGTCACGGAACCGGTGGTTTTGCCCGCTTCGATGGTGATCACGGCACCGTTCGACAACGTCACGGTCACTGGCGTGCCGGCGGCATTGGTCAAGGTCGCGGTATAAACAATCGAACCACCTTCAGCGACCGAGTCGGTTGCGCTCAGGCTGAGAGTGGTGCTGCTCGCGGTATCAGTTACCGAGGTGTCGGCCGACTTGCCGTTAACGTCCAGTTTTTCGTAGTTGCCGCCCGTTGCGCCGTCAATCTTGACGCTCAGGGAGGTGCCTCCGGCCAGGGCATCGTTCGGTGCAGTAAAGTTGACGCTGGCGCTGCTCGAACCGACCGGAATGGTGATGGTCTGGCCGTTGGACAGGGTCACGACTACTGGCGAACCGGTGACCGGTGCGCTGACGGATGCGGTGTAAACCACCGTGCCGCCTTCAGCCACAGTGCTGGTCGCAGTGAGGTTCACGGTCGAAGTGTCGATGGTGTCAGTCACGTCGGTGACCGCAGCCGCCGGGTTGGTGGCCAGCTTCTCGAAGTTGCCGCCGGTGGCGTCCTTGATGGTTGCTTCGACGGTACCGGCGTCTTTGTAGACGTCGTCCTTCGGTGCGTCGACGGTCACGGAACCAGTGGTTTTGCCCGCATCGATGGTGATCACTGCGCCGTTCGACAACGTCACGGTCACTGGTGTGCCGGCGGCGTTGGTCAAGGTCGCGGTATAAACAATCGAACCACCTTCAGCGACCGAGTCAGTAGCGCTCAGGCTGAGAGTGGTGGTGCTCGCGGTATCAGTTACCGAGGTGTCGGCCGACTTGCCGTCGACGTCCAGTTTTTCGTAATTGCCGCCTTTGGCGTCATCGATTTTGACGCTCAATGAACCACCGCCGGCCAGGGCATCGTTCGGCGCGGTGAAGTTGACGCTGGCGCTGCTCGAGCCGACCGGGATGGTGATGATCTGACCGTTGGACAGTGTGACAACCACTGGCGAGCCGGTGACCGGCGCTGACACGGACGCCGTGTAAACCACCATGCCGCCTTCAGCCACAGTGCTGGTCGCAGTGAGGTTCACGGTCGAAGTGTCGATGGTATCGGTGACGTTGGTCACCGCCGGGGTGTCGCTGGCGACCAGCTTCTCGAAGTTGCCACCGCTCGCATCTTTGATGGTCGCTTCGACGGTACCGGCGTCTTTGTAGACGTCGTCCTTCGGTGCATCGACGGTCACGCTGCCGGTGGTGGCACCGGCGGCGATGGTGATCACGGCACCGTTGCTCAACGTCACGGTCACTGGTGTGCCGGCCGCGTTGGTCAGGGTCGCGGTGTAAACGATGGAACCGCCTTCGGCCACGCAGTCAGTAGCGCTCAGGCTGAGAGTGGTGGTGTCCGCAGTGTCAGTCACCGAGGTGTCGGCCGACTTGCCGTCGACGTCCAGTTTTTCGTAGTTGCCGCCCGTTGCGCCGTCAATCTTGACGCTCAGGGAGGTGCCTCCGGCCAGGGCATCGTTCGGCGCGGTGAAGTTGACGCTGGCGCTGCTCGAGCCGACCGGGATGGTAATGGTCTGGCCATTGGACAGGGTGACAACCACTGGCGAACCGGTGACCGGCGCCGACACCGAAGCGGTGTAAACCACGGTACCGCCTTCAGCCACAGTGCTGGTCGCAGTGAGGTTCACGGTCGAAGTGTCGATGGTATCAGTCACGTCGGTAATCGCGGCCGCCGGGTTGGTGGCCAGCTTCTCGAAGTTGCCGCCGGTGGCGTCCTTGATGGTTGCTTCGACGGTACCGGCGTCTTTGTAGACGTCGTCCTTCGGTGCGTCGACGGTCACGGAACCAGTGGTTTTGCCCGCATCGATGGTGATCACTGCGCCGTTCGACAACGTCACGGTCACTGGTGTGCCGGCGGCGTTGGTCAAGGTCGCGGTATAAACAATCGAACCACCTTCAGCGACCGAGTCAGTAGCGCTCAGGCTGAGAGTGGTGGTGCTCGCGGTATCAGTTACCGAGGTGTCGGCCGACTTGCCGTCGACGTCCAGTTTTTCGTAATTGCCGCCTTTGGCGTCATCGATTTTGACGCTCAATGAACCACCGCCGGCCAGGGCATCGTTCGGCGCGGTGAAGTTGACGCTGGCGCTGCTCGAGCCGACCGGGATGGTGATGATCTGACCGTTGGACAGTGTGACAACCACTGGCGAGCCGGTGACCGGCGCTGACACGGACGCCGTGTAAACCACCATGCCGCCTTCAGCCACAGTGCTGGTCGCAGTGAGGTTCACGGTCGAAGTGTCGATGGTATCGGTGACGTTGGTCACCGCCGGGGTGTCGCTGGCGACCAGCTTCTCGAAGTTGCCACCGCTCGCATCTTTGATGGTCGCTTCGACGGTACCGGCGTCTTTGTAGACGTCGTCCTTCGGTGCATCGACGGTCACGCTGCCGGTGGTGGCACCGGCGGCGATGGTGAACACGGCGCCGTTGCTCAACGTCACGGTCACTGGTGTGCCGGCCGCGTTGGTCAGGGTCGCGGTGTAAACGATGAAACCACCTTCAGCGACCGAGTCAGTAGCGCTCAGGCTGAGAGTGGTGGTGCTCGCGGTATCGGTCACCGAGGTGTCGGCCGGCTTGCCGTCGACGTCCAGCTTCTCGTAGTTGCCACCCTTGGCGTCGTTGATTTTGACGCTCAGCGAACTGCCGCCGGCCAACGCATCGTTCGGCGCGGTGAAGTTCACGCTGGCGCTGCTCGAGCCAACCGGGATGGTAATGGTCTGGCCATTGGACAGGGTGACGACCACTGGCGAACCGGTGACCGGTGCGCTAACGGACGCGGTGTAAACCACCGTGCCGCCTTCAGCCACAGTGCTGGTCGCAGTGAGGTTCACGGTCGAAGTGTCGATAGTGTCAGTCACCTCGGTAATCGCAGCCGCCGGGTTGGTGGCCAGATTTTCGAAGTTGCCGCCGGTGGCGGTGGAAATGGTTGCCTGGACGGTGCCGGCGTCTTTGTAGACGTCGTCTTTTGGCGCATCGACGGTCACGGAACCGGTAGTCGCACCGGTGGCAATGGTGATGACGGCGCCATTGCTCAACGTTACGGTCACTGGCGTGCCGGCGGCGTTGGTCAAGGTCGCGGTGTAAACGATGGAACCGCCTTCAGCGACCGAGTCGGTAGCGTTCAGGCTGAGAGTGGTGGTGCTCGCGGTATCAGTCACCGAGGTGTCGGCCGGCTTGCCGTCGACGTCCAGCTTCTCGTAGTTGCCACCCTTGGCGTCGTTGATTTTGACGCTCAAGGAACCGCCACCGGCCAGGGCATCGTTCGGCGCGGTGAAATTGACGCTGGCGCTGCTCGAGCCGACCGGAATGGTGATGGTCTGACCGTTGGACAGGGTGACAATCACTGGCGAACCGGTGACCGGCGCCGACACGGACGCCGTATAAACCACGGTGCCGCCTTCGGCGACGCTCGAAGTGGCACTCAGCGAAACGGTGCTGGTGTCGATGGTGTCGTTGACGGTGGTGACCGCGGGAGCCGTGCTTGGCACCAGGTTTTCGAAGTTGCCGCCGGTGGCGGTGGAGATGGTTGCCTGGACGGTGCCGGCGTCTTTGTAGACGTCGTCTTTTGGTGCATCGACAGTCACGGAGCCGGTGGTTTTACCCGCTTCGATGGTGATGACGGCGCCGTTGCTCAGCGTCACGGTCACTGGTGTGCCAGCGGCGTTGGTCAGGGTTGCGGTGTAAGTGATCTGGCCGCCTTCATCCACGGTGCCGGTCGCGGTCAGCGACAGGTGGGTGGTGTCCTGGGTATCGGTCACCGAGGTATTCGCCGACTTGCCGTCGACTTCCAGTTTCTCGTAATTGCCGCCCTTGGCGTCGTTGATTTTGACGCTCAGCGAACTACCGCCGGCCAACGCATCGTTCGGCGCGGTGAAGTTCACGCTGGCGCTGCTCGAGCCAACCGGGATGGTGATGGTCTGGCCGTTGGACAGGGTGACAACCACTGGTGAGCCGGTAACCGGTGCGCTGACGGACGCGGTGTAAACCACAGTGCCGCCTTCGGCGACGCTCACAGTGGCAGTCAGCGAAACGGTGCTGGTGTCGATGGTGTCAGTCACGTCGGTGACCGCAGCCGCCGGGTTGGTGACCAGATTTTCGAAGCTGCCGCCGGTGGCGGTGGAGATGGTTGCCTGGACGGTGCCGGCGTCTTTGTAGACGTCGTCCTTCGGCGCATCGACGGTCACGGAGCCGGTGGTGGCACCGGCGGCGATGGTAATCACGGCGCCGTTCGACAAGGTCACGGTCACTGGTGTGCCGGCGGCATTGGTCAAGGTCGCGGTATAAACAATCGAACCGCCTTCAGCGACCGAGTCGGTTGCGCTCAAGCTGAGAGTGGTGGTGCTCGCGGTATCGGTCACTGAGGTGTCCGCCGACTTGCCGTCAACGTCCAGTTTTTCGTAGTTACCACCTTTGGCGTCGTTGATTTTGACGCTCAGGGAGCTGCCGCCGGCCAGGGCATCGTTCGGCGCAGTGAAGTTGACGCTGGCGCTGCTCGAGCCGACCGGGATGGTGATGATCTGACCGTTGGACAGGGTGACGACCACTGGCGAGCCGGTGACCGGAGCTGACACGGACGCCGTGTAAACCACGGTGCCGCCTTCAGCCACAGTGCTGGTCGCAGTGAGGTTCACGGTCGAAGTGTCAATGGTATCGGTGACGTCGGTGATCGCAGCCGCCGGGTTGGTGACCAGGTTCTCGAAGTTGCCGCCCGCGGCATTCTTGATGGTTGCTTCGACGGTACCGGCGTCTTTGTAGACGTCATCCTTCGGTGCATCGACGGTCACGCTGCCGGTAGTCGCACCGGCGGCAATGGTGATCACGGCGCCATTGCTCAGCGTGACGGTGACTGGTGTGCCGGCGGCGTTGGTCAAGGTCGCGGTGTAAACGATGGAGCCGCCTTCAGCGACGGAGTCGGTTGCGCTCAGGCTGAGAGTGGTGGTGCTCGCGGTATCAGTTACCGAGGTGTCGGCCGACTTGCCGTCGACGTCCAGCTTTTCGTAGTTACCGCCTTTGGCGTCGTTGATTTTGACGCTCAGCGAGCCGCCACCGGCCAGGGCATCGTTCGGCGCAGTGAAGTTCACGCTGGCGCTGTTCGAACCGACCGGGATGGTGATGGTCTGGCCGTTGGACAGGGTCACAACCACCGGCGAACCGGTGACCGGCGCGCTGACGGAGGCGGTGTAAACCACGGTGCCGCCTTCAGCGACGCTCGAAGTGGCACTCAGCGAGACGGTGCTGGTGTCGATGGTGTCGTTGACGGTGGTCACCGCCGGGGTATCGCTGGTGACCAGCTTCTCGAAGTTGCCGCCGGTCGCATCTTTAATGGTCGCTTCGACGGTACCGGCGTCTTTATAAACATCATCGGCAGGCGCATCGACGCTCACGCTGCCGGTGGTTTTACCCGCTTCGATGGTGATGACGGCACCGTTCGACAAGGTCACGGTCATCGGTGTGCCGGCCGGGTTGGTCAGGGTCGCGGTGTAGGTGATCTGGCCGCCTTCGACGACGCTGCCGGTGGCACTGAGGCTCAGGCAGGTGTCGTCGACCGAATCGGTAATGGTAGTGAGTGCCGGTTCGGTGCTCGGATTCAGTTGCTCGAAATTGCCGCCGGTGGTGCCGGTGATCGTGGTGCTGACGGTGCTGCCGTTGTTGTAGACGTCGTTGGCCGCGGTGTCGACAGTCACGCTGCCGGTGGTCTTGCCCGCTTCGATGGTAATGACCGAGCCGTTGCTCAAGGTCACGGTCATCGGTGTGCCGGCCGGGTTGGTCAGGGTCGCGGTGTAGGTGATCTGGCCGCCTTCGACGACGGTGCCGGTGGCACTGAGGCTCAGGCAGGTGTCGTCGACCGAATCGGTAATGGTAGTGAGTGCCGGTTCGGTGCTCGGGTTCAGTTGCTCGAAATTGCCGCCGGTGGTGCCGGTGATCGTGGTGCTGACGGTGCTGCCGTTGTTGTAGACGTCGTTGGCCGCGGTGTCGACAGTCACGCTGCCGGTGGTCTTGCCCGCTTCGATGGTAATGACCGAGCCGTTGCTCAAGGTCACGGTCATCGGTGTGCCGGCCGGGTTGGTCAGGGTCGCGGTGTAGGTGATCTGGCCGCCTTCGACGACGCTGCCGGTGGCACTGAGGCTCAGGCAGGTGTCGTCGACCGAATCGGTAATGGTAGTGAGTGCCGGTTCGGTGCTCGGGTTCAGTTGCTCGAAATTGCCGCCGGTGGTGCCGGTGATCGTGGTGCTGACGGTGCTGCCGTTGTTGTAGACGTCGTTGGCCGCGGTGTCGACAGTCACGCTGCCGGTGGTCTTGCCCGCTTCGATGGTAATGACCGAGCCGTTGCTCAAGGTGACGGTCATCGGTGTGCCGGCCGGGTTGGTCAGGGTCGCGGTGTAGGTGATCTGGCCACCTTCGACGACGGTGCCGGTGGCACTGAGGCTCAGGCAGGTGTCGTCGACCGAATCGGTAATGGTAGTGAGTGCCGGTTCGGTGCTCGGGTTCAGTTGCTCGAAATTGCCGCCGGTGGTGCCGGTGATCGTGGTGCTGACGGTGCTGCCGTTGTTGTAGACGTCGTTGGCCGCGGTGTCGACAGTCACGCTGCCGGTGGTCTTGCCCGCTTCGATGGTAATGACCGAGCCGTTGCTCAAGGTGACGGTCATCGGTGTGCCGGCCGGGTTGGTCAGGGTCGCGGTGTAGGTGATCTGGCCACCTTCGACGACGGTGCCGGTGGCACTGAGGCTCAGGCAGGTGTCGTCGACCGAATCGGTAATGGTAGTGAGTGCCGGTTCGGTGCTCGGGTTCAGTTGCTCGAAATTGCCGCCGGTGGTGCCGGTGATCGTGGTGCTGACGGTGCTGCCGTTGTTGTAGACGTCGTTGGCCGCGGTGTCGACAGTCACGCTGCCGGTGGTCTTGCCCGCTTCGATGGTAATGACCGAGCCGTTGCTCAAGGTGACGGTCATCGGTGTGCCGGCCGGGTTGGTCAGGGTCGCGGTGTAGGTGATCTGGCCACCTTCGACGACGGTGCCGGTGGCACTGAGGCTCAGGCAGGTGTCGTCGACCGAATCGGTAATGGTAGTGAGTGCCGGTTCGGTGCTCGGGTTCAGTTGCTCGAAATTGCCGCCGGTGGTGCCGGTGATCGTGGTGCTGACGGTGCTGCCGTTGTTGTAGACGTCGTTGGCCGCGGTGTCGACAGTCACGCTGCCGGTGGTCTTGCCCGCTTCGATGGTAATGACCGAGCCGTTGCTCAAGGTGACGGTCATCGGTGTGCCGGCCGGGTTGGTCAGGGTCGCGGTGTAGGTGATCTGGCCACCTTCGACGACGGTGCTGGTGGCACTGAGGCTCAGGCAGGTGTCGTCGACCGAATCGGTAATGGTAGTGAGTGCCGGTTCGGTGCTCGGGTTCAGTTGCTCGAAATTGCCGCCGGTGGTGCCGGTGATCGTGGTGCTGACGGTGCTGCCGTTGTTGTAGACGTCGTTGGCCGCGGTGTCGACAGCTCACGGAACCGGTGGTCTTGACCGGCTTCGATGGTGATGGCCGAACCGTTGGACAAGGTCACGGTGACGGGTGTCTGTGCCGGGTTGGTCAGGGTTGCGGTGTAAGTGATCTGACCGCCTTCGGTGACGGTCGAGCCCGCCGTCAGCGTGACGGTGGTGGTGTCGACCGAATCGGTAATGGTGGTGACGGCCGGCGTGGTGTTCGGCACCAGATTGCTCGAAGTTGCCGCCGGTGGCGCCGGTAATCGTGGTGCTGACGGTGCTGCCATTGTTGTAGACGTCGTTGGCCGGCGTCGGAACGTTCACGCTGCCGGTGGTGTTGCCCGCGGCGATGGTGATGGTCGAACCGTTGGACAAGGTGACGGTGACCGGCGTCTGCGCCGGATTGGTCAATGTCGCGGTGTAGGTGATCTGGCCACCTTCAGTGACGGTCGAGCCCGCTGACAGTGTGATGGTGGTGGTGTCGATGGTGTCGGTGACTTGGGTCACGGCCGGAACGGTCGGCAGGGTGACCACGATACCGCTGCCGCCCGTGGTGCCGGTGACGGTCACGTTGATCTGGGTCGGATCGTTATAAACCGTGTCGTTCGGTGCCAGCGGAACGTTGACGGTGCCGGTGGTTTGGCCGGCTGCAATCACGATCACCGAGCCGTTGGACAGGGTGATGGTCAGGTCGGTCAGCGGTGCCTGGGTCAGGGTCGCGGTATAAACCAGCACGCCACCGGCCTCGGTGATGGTTGGCGTGGCACTCAGACTCAGCGTCGATTCAAGCGGGGCATTGGTGCTGGTGCCAGCAGTCTGGCCGCCGGTGGTGGCTTGTGCTGCCAAAGCGGCAGTGGCGAGACCCTCGGTCGGGAAGCCGATAGTCGGATCCACCCGGCCAGCGGTTGCATCCAGCACCACGAAGCTATGGCCACCACCCGCAGCACCACCCGTACCCGCAGCCGCAGGGCCGGCGGCGGTGGCTTCAAGAGCGGTGGTCGGGTCGACGCCGGCGGCGATGGCTTGCTGCAATTCGTCAACCGAGGGCGCGGCTTGTGCAGTGGCCTGCGCAAGGTCGGTGCTGGAATCCGGATTGCTGCCGCTCCACTGCGTGTCGCGGCCCAGGTCCAGGGTGCGGCCATCAGTCAGTTCGAGCGTGATGGCACCGGCGGCACCGGTGTCTACCTGATCGCCGACAAACAACCGGTCGCCTTCAACGAGTACGCGGCGGACGCCTTCTGGCGACACCGCAAAAACCTGACCAACAATGCTTTTGACGTTGGCAACAACACTACTCATTGAAAACTCTCCGGGTGTCACGTTCAGTTGGCTTTCCATAAACCGCTCGGTGGGCTCACCGATTGGGGCTGGACGTACTTGCAAGATATTGGATGCATAACTTTGACGCTGTAACCGTCAATATTTTGGCTGTATTTTTTCGAAATTAACTTTGTGCCAAACTATTGACCTTATGGGAGCCATCCTAAACAATCGTCGAAATAATGTCACATTGATATTTAAGCGGCGGCCTGTTCTACAGTGTGTGACCCAGTTCTGATTTTGAACTTTCCGACATACGGTCATGTCGGGGTGCCACATTCGATGCAGCGCCACGTTCTGCAGTGATTCAAGACATGAAGTCTCGGGAAAATCCAACTATGCGTTTGCACTTGTTCAAGGTTCTACCCTTCGCCCTTGCCGCCAGCTTTGTACAGGCGCAAAGCCTCCCGCAGGCTATGCAGCAGGCACTCGATGTTCATCCGGAAATTCAGGCAGGGGTTAACAGCCGATTGGCCGCGGATTATCAGTTAAAGGCCGCCAAAGGTGGATACCTGCCACGGGTTGATCTGCTGGGTGGTTATGGTCGCGAAGGTACCGACAGTGTCACCACCCGTTCCGCCGGCAATAGCAATCACTGGGAAACGCTGAACCGCAGCGAGTCAAGTTTACGTCTGTCGCAGATGGTATTTGACGGTTTTGCGACGTCCAGCGAAGTAGGGCGTCAACAAGCCACCGTTAATTCCCGCGCTTATTCCTTGCTGGGTACGTCGGAACGTACCGGGCTGACTGTCGCTCAGGTCTATCTCGATGTGTTGACCCGCCGCGAGTTTGTGCGCCTGGCAGAAGATAATTTAAAGAGTCACGAACGGATTTTTGATCAAATCAAGTTGCGCACCCAGCGTGGTGTAGGCAGCGGGGCCGATCTCGATCAGGCTGAAGCCCGTGTAGCCCAGGCCCGCAACAACCTGATCACTGAACAGACCAACCTGGCTGATGCCGAAACCAACTTCCTCAGCGCTGTCGGCCAGATGCCCGATCAACTGGAGCGGCCTGCCGATTTCATGGCGTTGTTGCCGGCCAACCTGAATGAAGCCCGGGCGCAGATGCTGGAAAACAGCCCAATCCTGCGCTCCGCCGAATCTGATATTTCCGCCGCCGAGAAGCAGTATGAAGCCGCCAAGTCGAGCTTCTATCCGCGCTTCGATGCGGAACTGGGGCGCACCGCCGACAACGATCTCGACGGTCAGAACGGTCACAACAACGAATGGCAGGCCATGTTGCGCATGCGTTTCAATCTGTTCGCCGGTGGCAGCAACAAGGCTGACCTGGAATCCAAATCCTACCTGTCGAACCAGGCGCTGGATGTTCGCAACAACGCCCTGCGCGTATTGAATGAAGAACTGGGCCTGGCCTGGAATGCCCTGAGCAACGCCAACGCCCAAGTGCCGATCGCCCAGCAATATGTCGATCGCAGCGCCAGTGTACGCAGCGCGTATCAGAAGCAGTTCAGCCTCGGCGAGCGTACCTTGCTTGATCTGCTCGACAGTGAAAACGAGCTGTTCAGCGCTTCCCGTCGGCTGGCAGAGATCAAGAACATTCAGTTATTTACTCAGTACCGAATCAAGGCGACCATGGGCGAATTGCTCAAAAGTCAGGGCGTAGTTGCACCGTTGGCATCCGTCGTGCAAAACGACGTGAAGCCCAAGGTTCAGCTGCCCGGGATGAATTGAGTCCTGCCCCATTTTAATCGTTAGCCAAGAGTGTCGAGCGTGGAATCAGAAGTCAGTCGAGTTCAACTCATTCATGATCCGCGCGCGCTGCATGACGATCCGTTACTGGACGGCCTGTTAGCCCTTTGCACTTTGCACCAGAAACCGGCCAGCGCCGCGATGCTGACCACCGGCCTGCCGCTGCCCAAACAACGCCTGAGCGTCGAACTGCTGCCCCGTGCGGCCGCTCGCGCCGGGCTGCAAGGGCGGGTGCTGCAACGCAAGCTGGAGCAGATTCCGGCGATTGCCATGCCGGCGCTGTTGCTGCTCAAGGAAGGTCGCAGCGCGGTGCTGCTCGGCTGGCACGGTGAAGACCAGGCCCGCCTGCTGCTCAGCGAAAGCGATGGTGGCGAAGTCTGTGTCAGCCGTGAACTGCTCGCTGACGATTACAGTGGCAAAGTCTTCTTCGCTCAACCCCAACACAAATTCGACGTCAACCACGGCACGCTGATCCCGCGCGCGCGTTCTTGGTTTCGCGACACCCTCAAGCGTTCGCGCTGGTTGTATGCCGATGCCATCGCCGCCAGTTTTCTGATCAACATCATTGCCATGGCCGCGCCGCTGTTCGTGATGAATGTCTACGACCGCGTGGTACCGAACCAGGCCGAGTCGACCCTTTGGGTCCTGGCCATCGGCATCACCGGCGCTTATCTGTTCGACCTGATCCTCAAGAGCCTGCGCAGCTTGTGCCTGGACCTGGCCGGCAAGAAAACCGACCTGATCATCTCCGCGACGCTGTTCGAGCGCATCGTTGGCATGGCCATGAAGTACCGCCCGGCGCGGGTCGGCAGCTTCGCCCAGAACATCCATGAGTTTCAGAGCCTGCGGGACTTCCTCGCGTCGCTGACCCTCACCAGCCTGATCGATCTGCCGTTTACGCTACTGATCTTCATGGTCATCGCGATTCTGGGCGGGCATCTGGTGTGGATTCCGGTGTTGGCGTTCCCGATTGCCCTGCTGATCGGTTATGCCTTGCAGAAACCGCTGGTGGCGACCATGGAACGAACCATGGCCCTGGGCGCCGAGCGCCAGTCGAGCCTGATCGAAACCCTCGCCGGCCTCGATGCGGTGAAGGTCAACAACGCCGAAAGCGAACGCCAGTATCAGTGGGAGCAGACCATCGGCACCCTCAGTCGCCTCGAGCTGCGGGTGAAAATGCTGTCCGGCCTGGCGATGAACATCACCTTGCTGATTCAGCAACTGGCCGGGGTGATCATGATCGTCTTCGGCGTGTACCAGATCATCGACGGTCACCTGAGCATGGGCGGCTTGATCGCGTGCTACATGCTCAGCGGTCGTGCCCTCAGCCCATTGGCTTCGTTGTCCGGCCTGCTGACCCGCTACCAGCAGGCCCGCGTGACCATGACCTCGGTCGATCAGATGATGGAGCTGCCCCAGGAGCGCAATTTCGACGAGCGCCCGCTGAGCCGCAAAGTGCTGCAAGGCGCCATTGAATGCCGTCAGCTGAACTTCACTTACCCGGATCAGCAGAACCCCGCGCTGAAGAACATCAACCTGACCATCAAGCCCGGCGAGAAGATCGGCATCATTGGCCGCAGCGGTTCTGGCAAAAGCTCCCTGGCCAAATTGCTGGTGGGCCTCTATCAGCCGGACAACGGCGCGCTGCTGGTTGATGGTGTGGATATCCGTCAGATCGACGTCAGCGAATTGCGCCACAACATCGGCTACGTGCCCCAGGACATTCAATTGCTCGCCGGTACCTTGCGCGACAATTTGGTCTCGGGCGCGCGCTATGTCGAAGACGAATTGGTGCTGCAAGCCGCGGAACTGGCCGGCGTTCACGAATTCGCCCGTCTGCACCCGCAAGGTTATGAACTGCAAGTCGGTGAACGTGGGCAGAACCTCTCCGGCGGTCAGCGTCAGAACGTCGCCCTGGCCCGAGCGCTGCTGCTCAACCCGCCGATTCTGTTGCTGGACGAACCGACCAGCGCCATGGACAACACCGGTGAAGAACGCCTCAAGCAACGCCTCGCTGCCGTGGTGGAAAACAAGACCGTGGTGCTGGTGACGCACCGGGCTTCGCTGTTGTCGCTGGTGGATCGTTTGTTGGTGATCGACCGTGGACAGATACTCGCCGATGGCCCGAAAGCCGCCGTGATGGAAGCGTTGAAGAAGGGGCAGATCAGTGTTGCTTAAGTCCGGGGTCAAAGATTCCATCCGCCGCTACTTCAAAGGCTCCGCATCGCTGCAAGGCCAGCCCCTGCCCGAGGTCAACAAAGCGCTGATTGAAGACGCGCCGCGCGTGGTGCGATTGACGATCTGGGCGATCATCGGCTTCTTCGTGTTCCTGATGCTCTGGGCCAATTTCGCGGTGATCGATGAAGTTACCAAGGGCGACGGCAAGGCGATTCCGTCGTCGAAGATCCAGAAAATCCAGAACCTTGAGGGCGGCATCGTCTCCGAGTTGTTCGTCACCGAAGGGCAGATCGTCGAGGCCGGTGCGCCGCTGATTCGTCTGGACGACACGCGGTTTGCCTCCAACGTCGGTGAAACCGAGGCCGATCGGCTGTCGATGCTGCTGCGTGTGGAACGCTTGAGCGCCGAGGTCGATGACCGTCCGCTGAACTTCCCCGCCGACGTGCTCAAGGCTGTTCCCATTCAGGCAGCCAGTGAAGAGTCGCTGTACACCAGTCGTCGTCAGCAATTGCACGATGAAATTGGTGGCTTGAAGGAGCAGTTGATCCAGCGTCAACAAGAGCTGCGTGAGTTCACCTCCAAGCAGGCTCAATACCGCAGCGGTCTGGCCTTGCAGCGCCAGGAAATCAACATGTCCGAGCCGTTGGTGGCTCAGGGCGCGGTGTCCCCGGTGGAGGTGTTGCGACTCAAACGCGCCGAGGTTGAAACCCGCGGCCAACTGGACGCCACCACCCTGGCGATTCCTCGCGCTGAATCGGCGATCAAGGAAGTGCAGCGCAAGATCGACGAGACTCGCGGCAAATTCCGCAGCGAAGCCCTGACTCAACTCAACGAAGCACGCACCGATTTGAACAAGGCCAAGGCCACTGGCAAGGCCCTGGAAGACCGGGTCAGCCGGACGCTGGTGACATCGCCGGTGCGCGGTATCGTCAATAAGTTGCTGGTGAACACCATCGGCGGCGTGATCCAGCCGGGCAGCGATCTGGTGGAGATCGTGCCGCTGGATGACACCTTGCTGGTGGAAGCCAAAATTCGTCCGCAAGACATTGCGTTTCTGCATCCGGGGCAAGATGCCACGGTGAAGTTCACGGCTTACGACTACACCATTTATGGTGGCCTCAAAGCCAAGCTGGAGCAGATCGGTGCCGACACCATTACCGACGAAGACAAGAAGACTACCTACTACATCATCAAACTGCGCACCGAGCGCAGTCACCTCGGGACGGATGACAAACCCTTGTTGATCATCCCCGGGATGGTAGCGTCGGTGGACATCATTACCGGCAAGAAGACCGTCCTCAGTTATTTGCTCAAGCCGATTATTCGGGCTCGGGCTGAGGCGTTGCACGAGCGGTAGGACGCTAAGTCTGTGGCGAGGGAGCTTGCTCCCGCTGGGGCGCGAAGCGGCCCCCTCTTTATCCAAAAAAAGGACTGCTACGCAGTCCAGCGGGAGCAAGCTCCCTCGCCACAGGTGACTCATCGCCTGTTCCGCCATATCGTTATTCACTAACGGTATTTAAATTTAAATTCTTATACCTATAAAGTCACTCCCCTGCGTACCTGCCGACCAATCGGCGCGCCGCACGACACGAACCAACACGGGACCTCCGTGAGTTTCTGATCGACGCGCGCCCTTGAGCGTGCCGTGCGTGGGAGTGATTTTTATGTCAGCCGTCTCTTTTTCTCCAAAGCCTGCATCAACCAGCGCCGCCATCCTCGCGTCGCAAGCCTTCGAAGTCCGACCATTCAGCGGCGCTGTCGGTGCCGAGATCATCGGCCTGGACCTGTCCCGCCCGATCAACGACCAGGACTTCGCCCGCGTCCATCGCGCGCATCTGGATCATCACGTCGTGGTGTTCCGCGACCAGCGCATTACCCCCGAGCAGCAGATCGCCTTTGGCCGCCGTTTTGGCGTGTTGCAGATTCACGTGCTCAAACAGTTCCTGCTGGCCGCGCATCCGGAAATCCTCATCGTTTCCAACATCATCGAAAACGGCCAATCCATCGGCCTCGGTGACGCCGGCAAGTTCTGGCATTCGGATCTCTCCTATAAAGAACTGCCAAGCCTGGGCTCGATGCTGCATGCCCAGGAGCTGCCGTCCGAAGGCGGCGACACGCTGTTCGCCGACATGCACAAAGCCTGGGACAGCCTGCCCGAAGCACTGCGTAAAACCGTCGAGGGCCGCTCGGCCGCGCACTCCTACACGGCGCGCTACAGCGAGACAAAATTTGAAGGCAACTGGCGCCCGACCCTGACGCCGGAGCAACTCGCTCAGGTCTCCGAAGTGGTTCACCCCATCGTCCGCGCCCACCCCGAAAATGGCCGCAAGGCGTTGTTCGTCAGCGAGGGCTTCACCACCCGCATCGTCGGTTTGCCGGAAGACGAGAGCAAACAATTGCTCGACGAGCTCTACGCCCACAGCGTGCTGGCGCAAAACATTTACCGCCATCAATGGCAGGCCAACGACCTGGTGTTCTGGGACAACCGTTCGCTGATTCACCTCGCCGCCGGATGCCCCAGCCATCTGCGCCGCAAGTTGTATCGCACCACCATCCAGGGCGACGCGCCTTTCTGATTTCGGAGAGTTCCCATGTCCAAACGTCTTCCATTTGCACCCTTGGCTGCGGCCATTGGCCTGGGTTTCAGCCTGCTCGCCGGCAGCCTGGTAGCGCCGACCGTCGCCCACGCCGAAGGTGAAATCCGTATCGCGTGTTGAATACCTATGACTTGCTCGGTCCGAACTCGCCGACCGTACTGACGGTCGACGTCAATGGAATGAACAATGGAGTGCCTGAATCTCGAAGGCTGGTTGCCGATCCGCGTCTGGCAAGAAGCCGGACAATGGCAAGTCGACTGGTGCTGGTTCGGTGACACGCGGCTGCATCAGCCGTTTTTTCGTGATGCGGTGGAGGATGCGCTACGGCTGCCGTTCAATCAGGCGTTTCACCGGAAAACTGCGTTGTCGACCCTCGCTGACTGGCAGGTTTGCAGTCCCGGCCTGACGCCGAGCGCCTTTATCTTTCACACCTCCCGCTGCGGCTCGACCCTGCGCAGCCAGATGTTGGCGCAACTCGATAACCACATCGTCATCAGCGAACCACCGCCGCTGGATGCGTTGCTGCGCAGTGATTTGCCCGCCGTCGAGCGCCGTGTTGCCATCAAAGGCTTGCTGTCTGCCTACGGGCAACGTCGGTTTGGCGTGGAGCAACGTCTGGTGATCAAGCTCGATGCCTGGAACATCGGTGAACTGCCGTTGCTGCGCGAGTGTTTTCCTGAAACGCCGTGGTTGTTTCTTTATCGCGATCCGCTGGAAATCGCCGTCTCGCATCTGCGTCGCCCGGGCATGCACATGGTGCCGGGGATGATCGGGGCGAGCGTGCTGGATGACGAATTTGCGTTCAGTAGCCGTGAGGATTTCATCGCGCGACGATTGGGGCGGTTGCTGGCGTCGGGATTGGCGCAATGCCAGGCGCTTGGTGGCCTGGCGGTGAATTACAGCGAACTGCCGCAGGCCATGGCAGGGCGGTTGGCCGCGTTCTTTGCGTTGGATATCGAGCAGCGCAGGCAGGTGTTTGCGGCGGTGGGGCAACATGCCAAGCAGCCGTCGCAGGTGTTTGTCGGTGACAGCGATGGCAAGCGTCGTGAAGCCTCGACAATGCTTAATGAACGCATACAACAATCGGCGCTAGAGCCTTATGAAGCTTTGGAGCAATTGCGCAAGATATGATCGCGGCCTTTGTGGCGAGGGAGCTTGCTCCCGCTCGGCTGCGAAGCAGTCGCAGATTTCAGGGCCGCTACGCGACCCAGCGGGAGCAAGCTCCCTCGCCACAGGTCATCGGTGCATCAAGGCTTGGACGACAAATCCGCCATCCCCTTGAGCAACTCGATCGGCAGCGGAAAGACGATGGTCGAACTCTTGTCGCCGGCAATCGAACTCAGCGTCTGCATGTAACGCAACTGCATGGCCCCCGGCTGGCGGCCGAGCATTTCCGCAGCCTGCATGAGTTTTTCCGAGGCTTGCAATTCGCCTTCGGCGTGGATCACCTTGGCCCGACGTTCCCGTTCGGCCTCGGCCTGTTTGGCGATGGCGCGAATCATCGATTCGTTGAGGTCCACGTGCTTGATCTCGACGGTGGCCACCTTGATCCCCCAGGCATCGGTCTGCGCATCGAGCACTTGCTGGACATCGACGTTCAGCCGCTCCCGTTCGGCCAGCAACTCATCGAGTTCATGTTTACCCAGCACCGCCCGCAACGTGGTCTGCGCCAGTTGGCTGGTGGCCATGAGAAAGTCTTCGACCTGAATGATCGCCCTTTGCGGGTCGAGCACGCGAAAATACAACACTGCATTGACCTTGACCGAGACGTTGTCGCGGGTGATGACGTCTTGTGGCGGTATGTCGAGCACCACGGTCCGCAGGTCGACGCGAACCATTTGCTGAACCACCGGAATCAGCAGGATCAGGCCGGGGCCTTTGACCTGCCAGAAGCGTCCGAGCTGGAACACCACGCCGCGCTCATATTCGCGCAGGATGCGGAAGGTCGACCCCGCCAGTGCAATCAGCAATAACAGCAGCGCGGCAAAACCCAGTTGCAGGCCCATGACTATTCTCCGCCATCATTGTTCATTGCGGGCGCCGCGTCAGCCGCGGCCACTTCCAGCAGCAGACCCTTGCGTGCCACCACCCGGACCTGTTGACCCGGTTGCAGCGGTGTTTCGCTCAGTACCTGCCATTGTTCGCCTTGCAGATGGACCCAGCCGATATAAACATTGCCTGCCTGCAACGACGTCACTGGTGTCACCGCGCCCAGTATTTCGGCGTCACCGCTGACGTTGCGGCGTGGTCGGGTTTTCAAGGCACGGATCAGCAGGAAAGCCAGCAGCAGTGCACTGATCAGCCCCAGCCCGATCATCAAGGGAACAGGCACTTCGGCATTGGTCAGAATCACCGCGCCGATCACGAACATCACCAAGCCGCCCAAGCCCACCACGCCATAATTGGGCAAGGCTGCCTCGGCGATCAAAAACACAATGCCGAAGGTGATCAGCCAGATCCCGAGGGGGTCGGGAACCAGCACTACAAGGGTGTCCGCTGCGAAAACCGGCCCGCACAAGGCCAACAGCAGCGCCATTGCACAATAACGCATGTTCACTTGACCCTCCGCAGAGTCAACTGTCCGCGAATCGTTTCGTGACTCTGTATACAAGTCTAGTTGAGCCTGCACTGGTATGAATTTTGACCCGTTGTCGACAGCGTCCGACGGGCGGATTTCCCGCCAGATCCCACCAGCGGGCCTAGACTTTTAAGGGAGACAAAAAAGTTAACCATCGTCCGCGATTCGTTGCTGCGGACACCGAGGTGCATCATGCGAATGGCAAAAACCGTGCAGAACAGCCTCGAAAAGGCTCACTGCGAATATGACATCGTTTCCCACCCGCACTCGGCCAGCAGCCTTGAAACGGCTCGGCTGGCGGGCATCCCTGCCGAACGGGTGGCCAAATCGGTGATTCTTGATGACCGTCACGGCCACTACTTGATGGCTGTGCTGCCCGCCAGCCGTCACCTGGACCTGAGCAAAGTACGTGGCAGCAGCGAATGGCAAGTCACCCGGGAAAGCAACCTGCCGCACCTGTTCGATGATTGCGAACGCGGCGCCGTGCCTGCTCTAGGTGAGTCCTACGGGATGGACATGGTCATCGACCCACAGCTGACCCGGCAGAAAGACATTTACCTCGAAGCCGGCAACCACAACAACCTGGTACACATGAGCGTTCCGGAATTCCTGAAAATGGTGCCGCACGCCGAGGTATGCGAGTTGAGTCAATCGGCATAGCGTCGACATCGCGGGTAAGCCTCGTTCTGTAGGAGCGAGGCTTGCCCGCGAACAGCCGCGCCGCAGTCCCCCTCCTATATGCCATCACGAAGGAACCCGACATGGAATCCCCAACCCACAACCTCCCCTCTCTTTTCAAACAACTCGGCCTGCCCGACGACGCCGAAAGCATCGACAAATTCATCGCGACCCATTCACCGCTCAAACCCGAATTGCACCTGGCGGACGCGTTCTTCTGGAGCGAGAGCCAGGCAGAGCTGCTGCGTGAGGAGATTCTGGATGATGCGGATTGGGCGGAGGTGGTGGATCAGTTGGATGTGCTGCTGAGGAAGGGACGGGGGGTGTAACAATCATCTTTCTGGTGGCCACTGTCGGGACGTATGCGCTAGAGCGAGTATCCAGATCGCGTCTGGCTGCAGTTCATAAACGACACGATAGCTCTGATGTGGAATCAACTCGCGAGTACCTGCAATGATTCCGACAGGGCCGCTTTCAGGGTATTGGGCAATACGGGATATCGCGTTTTTGAAGCGATTATCCATGTCGATCGCGGCTTGCGGGTTGACGGCATGCAAGTAATCCCAAATGTCTGCACGATCCTGTGCTGCTGTGGGTGTCCAGATTATCTTCATTCCTGGATGGCTGCTCGCACTCGCCTGGCAGTGAATTCTGCTTCAACTTCATCGTTTGTCAGGCCATCCCCTGCGCGCATGGACGCTCGGGCACTGTCGACTTTGCGCTGCAGGAATGCTTCGTACTCGCGCGACTCTCGTTGTGTTTGAACGAATTGGCGCATCATTTCCCTGACGATTTGAGAGGCAGGACGATGAGAAGCTTCTGCTTCGGCCATGAATTGTTCGCGCAATTCAGATTCGAGTTTCATCGTAAAAACGGCTTGTTTTGACATGCTCAAGTTCTCCGAATATGTACTGACTGAGTATATACGCCTTCATTACTTACTCTAGTTTCAAGCGATGCTGTCACGACGGACGGCCGTGTTTGTTCCTTGCCTTGGGTGGCGGCTGGTAAAGCGGACGAACGCAAGGCTCACAACCCGGCAAACCCTGAGCCCGTTGCTATGCTTTGACTTGATGGGGGCGCGCGGCGAACCCGTCGATCAGGCTTGCGTTGGTCATGGGGATCTAATAATGAAAAACCCTTATGCTCCCGGCTTCTGGTGCGCCATTGCGGCATTGGTTTTGCTGTCGGCCACCTATTTCTACGGCGTGATGCTGGCTCACCAGCTCGACACGGCGCTGATATTCCTCGACAGCGCGGTGGCGTTGATCGCCGTGATGGCTATCGTGGTGGTCGCCTGGGCTTCTTTACAGAACCAGCGCATCAAGAAACGACAACTCGAACAAGGCAAGACCCTGGTGCTGATCTGGGACACCAAGGTGGCTTTGCGTCGTGTCGAAACCGTGTTCGACCGGTATTTCTGGGGCAGTTACTGGCAACCGGGGCGCACGTTCCAGGAAGTCATGGGCGAACTCACCGGCACGCCGCTGGAAAAAAGCCTCGAAACCTTGAAAAAACAATGCCTGGCGTTGGACAAGCAAGTGGCCGACGAGGGGTGGCACTGGCTCAACAATGCGCGAGAGCTGTCCGATGTCGCCAACGCCATGGCCCGCGAGCGTTATCAACTGGACTTCTGCGATCCACGCGGGGAAGTGACGGGGGGGACGGTGATCAATCGGGATTTTGAAGTGCTGGTGTACACCTGGACCGCACGGCTCAAGAGCTTTGATCATCAATTGGATGAGATTGAGGTTCAGTATTCCTGAATTGATGTTGGCTGGACTGACGCCTTCGCGGGCATGACCGCCGAAACTCTCAACTCTTGCCAGTTATCCACAAGCAGCGATATCCCATAGACACTCTTGCACCTTTAATCATTGGGCCGCCCTGTGGCGCAAATGCTAATCTCCTTCCACTTTCAGCGAAGTCGAGCCGCAACCCGTCATGGGTTCAGGGAAGACGACCACACTTTCAACAACGGACATTGAACGGGTACTTCATGAATAAATCAGCAGGCGTGTTTCTAGGAATTGTCGTGGCGATCGGTGCAATCAGCGCTGGCGGTGCGTGGTACACCGGCAGCAAACTCGATGGGGTGCTGAACACCTCGATCGCAGACGCCAATAAAGAACTGCAAGCCGCGCTGGCAGGTTCCAATGGCACGGCGTCGTTGGAGCTGGTGTCGCTGGACCGCCATGTGTTCAGCAGCACCGCGCACTACCGCCTCAAGGGCGAGGGCGAGATGTTTGGTGAAGCGCCGGTCGAGTTGCTGTTCGTCGACCGCATCGAACACGGCCCGCTGCCGTTCTCGCGCCTGGTGTCGCTGAAGTGGTTGCCGGTCCTGGCCACCAGTCACTACGAGCTGGAAAAGACCCCGCTGACCGAGAAGTGGTTCGTCGCCGCCAAGGACAATTCTCCGGTCAAAGGCGTGGTCAACATCGGTTACGACAATTCCACCAAGGGCACGCTCGAATTTCTGCCACTGGAAGCCGCGCTGGATGACAAGTCCAATCTGACATTCTCCGGGTTGAAACTGGACGTGGCCGCCAGCGCCCAGGCGCAAAAGGTCAAGGCAGACGGTTACATGGACAGCCTGAAGCTGATCACCGTGGCCGAAGATCAGACCCCGGTGCAGGTCGAGCTCAATGGCTTGACCGTGGCCAGTAACCTGAACAAAAGCACCTACGGCTATTACGTCGGTGAGAACACCGTCGAGCTGACCAATAGCAAGACCACTTTCGGTGCGAAACAATCGGTACTCGGTTTCAAGAATTTTGAAATGAAGAACAAGACCGAGGAGTCGGGCACTAATGCTTCGGGGCGTGCCGATTACAAGGTCGGTGAAGTGTCCTTGAACGGCAAGGTTATCGGTTCCGCGCAGATGGCCATGAGCCTGAAAAACCTCGACATCCCGTCAACGATGTCGCTGATGCAGATCTACCAGACCAGACTGCAACCGTACGAGAGGGCCGCCGCTGAAGCTGCTACCGCCGGTCTACCGGCGCCGGAGCTGAACCTGACGCCGGCCGAAGAGGCACAGGTCAAGACCGGCCTGGAGAAACTGCTGGCCGCCGGCCCGCAGGTGGCTCTGGAAAACCTGTCGTTCCATACCAGCAACGGCGAAAGCCGCGCCAACCTGGTGCTGGACCTGACCAAACCGCAGTCCATGGACCTGCCGCCAGACCAGTTGGTCAAGCAGTTGATTGCTCTGTTGGACTTCAACCTATTGGTGTCCAAGCCAATGCTGGTTGATGTGCTCACCGTGCAGTCGCAAATCGACGGCCAGACCGACGCCAAGCTGATTGCCGATCAGGCGAGCGCAACCGCCGATATGTTCGGCAGCATGGCGGTCGGCACGCAACTGGCGAAACTGGACGGTAACAACGTCGTCACCAAACTGCACTACGCCAATAATCAGGTGGACTTCAACGGCCAGAAAATGACCCTCGAAGAATTTGTCGGCTTCGTGATGAGCAAACTCGGCGGCACGAGCGACGTCACCATCCAGTAAAACCGCAGGCTTGCGCGCAACGCCCGGCCTCTGCAGCACGCAGACGCCGGGCGTTTTGCTGTCTGGGGTTTCGAAAGGAGGTGAGGAGAGGAACCGCTTTTTGTAGGAGCCAGGCTTGCCGGCGAAGGCGCTCTTAAGGACGCCTTCGCCGGCAAGCCTGGCTCCTACAGGTCCGATTTACGCTTGGCTGACTGGCACCAGAGAAAAGCCGAGCGTCAGGAATCTGAATAATTATTGTGTTCTGAATAGTCGACTGCGCTTGCATGCAAAACTGCGTCGATAAATTTTGGCTGGGTCTTTCGCCCCGGCTTTTCTCGTTACGAATGGGCAAGGGACATTGCGACCCGGCTAGCCATGTAAGGATGCTGACAAATGCCGTGTATTGCTGGTCCCTTCATTCATCGTGGGTTGCGCCCCTTGTTTCGCGTTGCGCTCTGCGGCCAGTTGCTGTGGCCGATGCCAGCGCTTGCCGACACCCCCTACGACCAAATGGTTCGCGATGCTCGGGCCGGCAATTACGCGCCGGCGCTGACCGTGTTGCGCCAAGTGCCGGAAAATCAGGCCACCACCGGCCAGATCAGCGATCACTTGCAGATCGCCAACTGGGCCGGCCTGGACGCCGAAGTGGTCCAGGTCTATGAAACCCAGGGGTACAATCGGGCGCTGCCGGTTCAGGCCCTGACCGCCACCGCGCGCGCCTATCGCAACCTCAAACGCTGGGATTCGGCAACCCAGGTGTACAACAAGGCCCTGGCCCTTGAGCCGCAAAATCCCGACCTTCAGCTGGGCCTGGCAATGACCCAGGCCGACGCCGGTAAACCTGACGAGGCCGTTGCCCGTGCCAGGGCGCTCGTGGCGGCGAAACCGGATGATCCTTCCCGCCGCCTGGCCCTGGCCTACGCCCTGACTCGCGCCGGTGCCACCTATGACGCGCTGTTTGAATACGACCAGGCTTTCATTCGTGCTGGCAACAAACCCGACATCGCTCGGGAATATGTGATCGCCCTGCAACGTGCCCGTCTGCCGGAGCCCGCCTTGCGCCTGGCGCGTCAGCGGCCGGGATTGATTGATCCGGTCACGCTGCGACGCCTTGAAGGGGACCTGGCCGCAGAACGCGTGCGCCTGGCCGAGCTGGCGACTCCCAACGAAAAAGAACGTTATGTGATCGCTGATCGGGCTCTGGCCGATTACGACCAGTTACTGGCGACCTGGACGCCGGACCCTCAGGCCCACGATGACGTTGTCCGCTGGCGAATCGATCGCATGGGGGCCCTCAAGACCCGTGCGCGCACCGCCGAGGTAATCGCCGAATACCAGAAGCGGCTCGCCGAAGGCGTGAAGATTCCGACCTACGCCCTGCGTTGGGTGGCGTCGTCCTATCTGGATCAGCGTCAGCCGGAAATCGCCGCCGATTTGTATCGCCAGATACTGGTCGCGCCGGATGCCGATGTCGGCGACCGTCTGGAAGACAGCACGGCGCTCTATTACGCCTTGCTCGAAAGCGACAAGGCCGATGAAGCGCGTCAGGTCGCCGAAGACCTGGCCAAGACCCAGAAACCGCGAGTCGAGCTCAAAGGTTTGCCAGTGGGTAACCCCAACGATGAATGGATGGACGCGCAACAACTCGCCGCCCAGGCGGGCACCTACGGCGCCGATCTGCCGTCGGGCGAGCAGCGCTTGCAGGCGTTGGTGGATCAGGCCCCGGGCAACCTCGGCTTGAGTCTGGCCCAGGCCGATCTGTACCTGGCCCGGAACTGGCCACGGCGCGCCGAGAATCAGCTCAAGGATACCGAGAGCATGGTCCCGCGGGACATCGGGCTGGAAGTTGCGCAAGGCCACACTGCCATGGATCTGCAGGAATGGCGGCAGCTGGATGCGCTGACCGATGATGTGGTCACGCGTTTCCCCAACAACCGTCAGGTCCAGCGTTTGCAGCGTCAGCGTGCGGTTCATGAGATGGCCGAACTGCGGGTGGAGGCCTATGGCGGCAAGAGTTATGGCGGTGGCGACAGCGACGTCGGGGCGGTCAATGGCAGTCGCGATTTCGGCATCGAAACCACGCTGTATAGCCCGCCCATCGATGAAGACTGGCGCCTGTTCGCCGGTGCCGGTTACGCCACCGGCGACTTCCAGGAAGGCACCGGCCACCATCGCTTTCAGCGCGTCGGGCTAGAACGCCGGACCCGCGACATGACCCTGGAAGCGGAAGTCTCCAACCACTCCTATGGCTTCGGTAACAAACAGGGCGCGCGCCTGGCGATTGCCCGAGACATCAATGATCACTGGCAGTACGGCGGCAGCCTCGAATACCTGTCGGCGCAAACGCCGTTGCGGGCCTTGAACAGCGACATCACCGCGAACGGCGGCAGCGGTTTCATCCGTTGGCGCGCCAATGAGAGCCGTGAGTGGAGGCTGGCGGTCAGCCCCTCGCACTTCAGTGACGGCAACAACCGTGTCGAAGCCTTGCTCACCGGTCGCGAGGGTGTTTACCGCGCGCCGGGGTTGCAGGTTGATCTTGGCCTGGAGGTTGGCAGCAGCCATAACTCCAAGTCCGACGACGTGCCGTACTTCAACCCCAAATCCGACTTCAGCGTG
This sequence comes from Pseudomonas sp. B21-048, assembly GCF_024748615.1. NCBI lineage: Bacteria > Pseudomonadati > Pseudomonadota > Gammaproteobacteria > Pseudomonadales > Pseudomonadaceae > Pseudomonas > Pseudomonas sp. B21-048. The sequence continues at coordinate 171,122 of NZ_CP087168.1, forward strand.
CTGCCGACGGTGAACGTCAATCACGTGCTCTATCACCGCTACGAAACGTCCTGGAGCCAGCAGTTCCAGGCCGGTGCGGGCACCTATAGCCAGCGCGATCACGGGACTGGCGGCGTCGGTCTGCTGGGTTACGGCCAGCGTTATAGCTGGAACGACGTATTGGAGGTAGGCGGCCTGTTAAGCGTGATCAACCGACCTTATGACGGTGACCGCGAAACCGATCTGCGCCTGCTCGTAGACCTCACTTACCGCTTCTAGAAGAGTTTGAAGATGCCTTTTATTTCGCGTTTCATCCTTCTGCTGGGAGCGCTGTTGATCAGCGCCTGCGCCCAGCAAGCCCCGGCCTTCACAACGCCGTCCGAACGTCCGGTGGCGGTCAATGAACAGCCATGGCCGAAAAACCACGTACTCGGGATCGCTTACCACGATGTCGAAGACCGCGACCCCGATCAGGCGGTAGTGGCCGTACGCACCGAGCGCCTGCTCGAGCAACTGGCGTGGCTACGGGAGAATAATTACAAGCCGGTCACTGTCGACCAGGTCATGGCGGCTCGCAATGGCGGCCCTGAACTACCGCCCCGGGCGATCATGCTGAGTTTCGACGATGGCTATTCGAGCTTCTACACCCGCGTGATGCCGGTGCTGCGCGCCTATAACTGGCATGCCTTGCTGGCGCCGGTGGGGACGTGGATCGATACGCCGCTGAACCAGCCGGTGGATTTCGCCGGTACGCCGCGCAAGCGTTCGGACTTCCTGACCTGGGAGCAGATTCGCGAGGTTTCCCGATCCGGTCTGGTGGAAATCGCCGCCCACACCGACGCCAGCCACAAAGGTGTGTTGGCCAACCCGCAAGGCAACCTGCAACCGGCTGCTGCGACCCGGCGTTATGACGCCACTACCGGGCGCTATGAAACCGAGGCCCAATTTCAGGCCCGGATGCGCGCCGACGTGATGGCCATCTCGGAAAAAATCCACAAGATCACCGGTTACAAACCGCGGGTTTGGGTCTGGCCGTATGGCACGGCGGATGGCACCTCGCTGCAAGTGATCAACGATCAGGGTTATCAGATGGCCCTGACCCTGGACGATGGCCTCAGTGCCCTCGACAACTTGATGAGCAGCCCGCGCTATTTGGTGGCCTCGGACCCGGATGGCGAACACTTCGCCAACAGCGTTGTCTCGGTGCAGTCCAAATCGCCCATGCGCGTGGTGCATGTGGATCTGGACAATGTCTACGACCCGGACCCGGCACAACAGGAAATCAACCTCGGCAAACTGATCCAGCGCATGGCCGACATGGGCGCCAACACGGTGTTCCTGCAAGCCTTCGCCGACCCTGCGGGCGATGGCCTGGTGCGCTCGTTGTACTTCCCTAACCGTCACCTGCCTGTGCGCGCCGATCTCTTCGATCGCGTGGCCTGGCAGTTGCGCACTCGGGCTCACGTCCAAGTGTATGCCTGGATGCCAGTGCTGAGTTTTGCCCTGGACTCGAAGCTGCCACGCGTTACTCGCTGGAACCCGAAAACCGCTACCACGTTGATTGATCCGGACCAGTACAAACGCTTGTCGCCATTCGATCCGAAGGTGCGGCGCATCATCGGTGAAATCTACGAAGACGTGGCGCGCCTGACCTCGGTCGACGGCATTCTCTATCACGATGACGCGGTGCTGTCAGACTTCGAAGACGCCGGCCCCGAAGCCCTGAAGGTCTATGCCGCCCACGGTTTTCCCGGTTCGATTGCCGCCCTGCGTGCCGATCCGGCCACCCTGCAACGCTGGACGCGTTTCAAGAGCCGCTACCTGATCGATTTCACTCACGAACTGACCGCCAAGGTGCGTGCCATTCGCGGCCCGCAAGTGGAGACGGCGCGCAATATTTTCGCCGAGCCGATGCTCAACCCCGAGAGCGAAACCTGGTTCGCGCAGAATCTCGACGACTTCCTGGGTGCCTACAACTGGACGGCACCCATGGCCATGCCATTCATGGAAAAACAGAGCCGCCAGCAATCCGGCCGTTGGCTCGAAAAACTGGTGGCGACGGTCAAGTCGCGCCCCGGCGCACTCGGCCGCACGGTGTTCGAACTACAGGCCCGCGACTGGAGGAAAAGCACCGGAGCCGATATCAAGAGCGCACAGCTGGCTGACTGGATGGGCCGCCTCAAGCGTCAGGGCGCCACCAGTTTTGGCTACTACCCGGACAACTTCCTCGAGAACCAGCCGGACCTGAAAACCGTGCGGCCCGCGCTCTCCAACAAGTGGAATCCATAACATGCTGGACAGACTTCTAGCCCTGCTGGTTCTGGCGATCGTCCTTGGGCTTCCCCTCGGGCTGATCTTTCTGTTCACCGGGCAATTCCTGATGGATTTCGTGTTCTTCTATCCACTGTTCATGTCGGGACTATGGATTGCCGGCGGCCTGTATTTCTGGCTGCACTGGGAACGGCACTGGCCGTGGCAGGATGACACCTTGCCGCCACCGCTGGCCGGCGAACCGCTGATCTCGATCCTGATCCCTTGTTACAACGAAGGCGACAACGCGGCCGATACCATCCACGCGGCGCTGGCCCAGCATTACCCGAATATCGAAGTGATCGCGATCAACGACGGCTCCAAGGACAACACCGCCGCGGTGCTCGATGCACTGGCGGCGCAGGATCCGCGTCTGCGGGTGCTGCACCTGGCGGAAAACCAGGGCAAGGCAGTGGCCCTGCGCATGGGCGCCATCGCGGCGCGCAGCGAGTATCTGGTGTGCATCGACGGTGACGCGCTGTTGGCGCCGAACACCGCGGCGTATCTGGTGGCGCCGATGCTCGACAATGCGCGACTGGGCGCCGTGACCGGCAACCCGCGAATCCGCACCCGTTCGACCCTGATCGGCCGTGTGCAGGTCGGCGAGTTCTCGTCGATCATCGGCCTGATCAAGCGCACTCAACGGGTGTTCGGGCGGATCTTTACCGTCTCCGGGGTTATCGTCGCTTTCCGTCGCACCGCACTGAACCGGGTCGGCTACTGGAGCCCGGACATGATCACCGAAGACATCGACATCAGTTGGAAGCTGCAACTGGATCACTGGAGCATTTTCTACGAGCCCCGCGCGCTGTGCTGGATCCTCATGCCGGAAACCCTCGGTGGCCTGTGGAAGCAGCGTCTGCGCTGGGCCCAGGGCGGCGCTGAGGTGCTGTTCAAGAACATCCGTGGCATCTGGCAATACCGTCATCGTTACCTCTGGCCGCTGCTGTTCGAATACTGCCTGTCTACTGGGTGGGCCTTCACGTTCCTGCTGTCGATGATTTTCTGGGGCGTCGGAACATTCATCGAAATGCCGCCAGCCATTGCTGTCGATCACCTCATGCCGCCGGCGTTTACCGGGCTGTTGTTAGCAGTAGTCTGCCTGGTGCAATTCGCGGTCAGCATCATGATCGACCGCCGTTATGAAAAGGGCCTCGGCAAGACCCTGTTCTGGGTGATTTGGTATCCGCTGGTGTTCTGGCTTATCAGCTTGCTCACCACCCTGGTCAGTTTCCCCAAAGTGCTGTTCGGCCAACATCAGAAGCGCGCGCGCTGGGTCAGCCCGGACCGTGGCATCAAGCCGCTGAATGACGATGAAGAGGAGGAGGTCATCAAATGAGAATCATCAGAACCCGGCAGCGGCCCTTTCTGGCCGTGATCGATATCTTTCTCACCGTGCTCGCCTGGGTCGGTCTGCTGTACTTGCTGGCGCGCAGTTTGTGGCCGTTGATGGATACCCATGCCGGCCCGCGTATCTACGCGTCGTTTTTCGACGCCCTCGGCACGCTGCAGATTTACCTGTGGGTGGCATTGTTCAACGCGGTAATCCTGATCACGTGGGCGCGTTATCAACAGCGCAAAAGCAAGAGCTTCGCCCAGCGCCGTTTACCGGCGCCGGTGGTGGATGATCAGGGGCTCAGCAAAAGCTTCAAGCTGACCGGCGACCGGCTGGCGAAACTGCGCACGCCGGGCTCGATGACCATTCATAACGATCAGGATGGCGATGTCAGCCATGTCGTTACGCACTTCCTCCCGGTCGACCCGGCCCAGCTGTCGCCGCCTTTGGCGCCGCTGGAGCATCCGTGGGTGATTCGTTTGCCGGCTGAGGATGATGACAACCGGGAGCCGATAAGCATCGTTTGACCCGCTCTTTGTAGATACAAGGAGCTGCCGCAGGCTGCGATCTTTTGATTTTCAGCGGTTTCGAAAATGCCAAAGATCAAAAGATCGCAGCCTGCGGCAGCTCCTACGAGGGGAGCGGAGGATTGGAGAGATCGGTCAGGCAAAATCCCGAATCAGGCGCCACGCCTCATCCACCGACAACGGTTGTTTCATCCGTTCGGCGAGCATCGCCATGGCCCGTTCCTGATCGCAGGCAATCGCAGCCGCCACCACGCCATTCTTGCCAAACAGGCCGATAAACGGTGGATGGTCAGGGTCGCCCTTGAACTCGACCTCGTCCCAGGCTTCGGCGTGTCCGAGGTAGTCGTAGTTTTTGCCGAAGTGCCAGGTCCAGAAATAGGGCACGTCAAGGTAGCGCTCGTCACCGCCAAGCATATTCGCCGCCGCAATCCGCGCCTGTTGTTGGGCCAGGCGCCAATGCTCGATCCGTCGGGGCTGGCCATTGAGCGGGAAGGTCGCGATGTCGCCGACGGCCCAGAGCCCCTCGGTCACACGCATCCCGCCGTCGACCTTCAATGACTGATCTTTTTCTTTTGGCAAATCGGCAAACGGGGTCGTTGCCGGGGTGACGCCAATGCCGACCAATACCAGGTCGGCCGGCAAGTGCTGACCATTATCCAGCCGCACCGCTTCAACCTTGCCTGTGCCTTCGATCCGCACGGCTTCGCCATCGGTATGAAAGACCACGCCGTTGGCTTCGTGCAGGGCACGAATGGCTTTGCCGACAGCTTCGCCGAATTGCGCCTCGAAAGGGATAGGATGGCGGGCCAGGACTGTGACCTCCAGGCCGTACTGACGCAGGGATGAAGCGGACTCCAGAGCAATGAAACTGTCACCCACAATCACTGCCCGTTGACCAGGTTTCGAGGCTGAAAGAATCTGCTGCGCCTGTGCCTTCGAACGCAATACGAATACCTGCGGCAGATCGGCACCGGGCAGCGACAGAGACTTGGGTATGCCGCCGGTGGCGATCACGGCGCCGTCATAGCTCAGCGATTGGCCATCAGACAGGCGCAGAGTCCGGTTCGCTGCATCCAAGCCCATCACATCGCTGTTTATCCGTTCAATGCGCTGTTCACGATAAAAATCTTCATCCCGCAGAGGCGGAACTTCGTCCGGTGGCATCTCCCCGGCAATCACGAATTTGCTCAATACCGTACGGTCGTAACCGGCCTCGGGCTCGCGGTCGATCAGCAACACCCGGCCGCCGAAGCCTTTCTCCCGCAATGCCGCTGCACACGCTGTTCCTGCAGCACCGGCACCGATGATCACAAAGGTTCGCTTATCGTCCGCCGGTGGGGTGCTCGCGGTGGGCATCGGCTGGTCATCGACCCAGACCTCATCGTCGCGGACTTCAAGCGGGTAGCGCCGCAGACTGTCCAGGGACGGTGGCTCGCATAACGCGCCGTCTTCGAGCCGATAGGCTGCCTTGTGCCACGGACAGATCAGCCGCCCATGACACAACGCACCTTCGGCCAGCGGTGCTCCGGCGTGGGGACATTTGCCCTGATAGGCGCGCAATTGATCGCCGACCCGCAGCAAGACGATTTTCATCTTGTCGATCCGGACCTCAAGGCCACGGTCTTGGGGCACATCGGCGAAACGGGCGACGCGATGCAGTGCCATGATCGATCTCCAGGCAGGTGTTTCACTTAGGAGTTTGGCGCCTTTTCCGAGGTTCAGCCAATTCCCGCTGCCACCGCACGAACGGTCCGGCTATAGTTTGCCAGCCGACGATGGCCCCACCCCGCACAAGGTGCTCCGGTATGACCCGATTGACCTCTTTGAACCCTTGGCTGGCGGCCGTTGCAGTCGCCCTTTGTGTGCAGTTTCCGGCACAGGCCCAAGAGCGTTTCACCCTCAGCATTCCCGGCGTTTCGGACAATCGCCTGTTCACGTCGGTGGCGGCCAGCGACGCCAACGGTTGCGGCGGCAAAAACCAGTCCCCGGCCCTGAGCTGGAACGCCGGCCCTCCGGGCACCCTCAGCTACGCCATCGTCATACACGACCCGGACGGCCAGAAAGGCCTGGGCGTCGATCACTGGATTCATTACGGCATCAAGGCCACGACGCGCCAGATCCCGGCCGGCGTCGGCGCTAAATCCGCCCTCGAAGGCGTGGGCGGCAGCAACAGCAAAGGCACTACCGGTTACATCGGCCCTTGCCCGCCCATCGGCGACAGCTCCCACCACTACATCATCCAGCTTTACGCCCTGGACCTGGCGCCAGACGCTTTGCCTGCCGGCCTGACCCGCGCGCAGTTGATGGAGCAGATCAAAGGCCATGTGCTGAAAAACAGCAGCGTGGTGCGGCGTTATCACCGCTGAAGATTTTTTGGGTGAGTTAACCCGAACCTGCCGGGCTGTCCGTCTCAGAGGATGAATGAGTCAATTTTCTCCTGAGGTCAGCCCCCATGTCCCTCCCTCTGCACTACCTCTGCCCAGCAGCCCAGGGTTTCGCCGCCGGATTGTTGCTGGCCGTTGCCGGTTGTGGTGCTTCATCCCCATCTGATCCGGCAGCGGTTGCGCCTCCGGTTCAAGGTGCGCTGAAAACTGAGGCATTGGTGCGCGAGGCAGCCATGGCGGACACCGCACAGGCCAAGCGTAGCGCGCGACCGGCACCCTTGGTCGCTTTCGCGCCAATGCCAGCCGGTGAAGCTTATCCACAGGGCTATCGGGATGAGCAGCGGGAGCAATATCAGGCGCTGGCCGATAACCCGATTCACAGCGTGACCGAGGCGCCGGTCTCGACCTTCAGTGCCGATGTCGACACCGGCGCTTACGCCAATGTCCGGCGCTTGCTCAATCAGGGGCGCTTGCCTCCCGAAGGGGCGGTGCGGCTGGAAGAAATGGTTAATTACTTCCCCTACGATTACGCCTTGCCCACCGATGGCTCGCCATTCGGCGTAACCACCGAGTTGGCGCCGTCGCCCTGGAACTCGCATACCCGATTGCTGCGCATCGGCATCAAGGCCTCCGATCGCACGGTGGCGGAACTGGCCCCGGCGAACCTGGTGTTTCTGGTGGACGTATCTGGCTCGATGGACCGGCGCGAAGGCTTGCCCATGGTCAAAAGCACGCTGAAATTGCTGGTCGATCAACTGCGCGAGCAGGATCGGGTTTCGCTGGTGGTGTATGCCGGAGAATCTCGCGTGGTCCTGGAGCCGACTTCCGGACGAGAAAAAGCGAAAATTCGTACCGCCATCGATCAATTGACTGCGGGCGGCTCGACCGCCGGTGCATCGGGTATCGAACTGGCTTATCAAATGGCGCAACAGGCGTTTATCCCCAAAGGCATCAACCGCATCCTGTTGGCCACCGATGGTGACTTCAACGTCGGCATCAGCGACTTCGACAGCCTCAAGCAAATGGCTGTGGATAAACGCAAAACCGGCGTCTCTCTGACTACCTTGGGTTTTGGTGTGGATAACTACAATGAACACCTGATGGAACAACTGGCCGATGCTGGCGACGGCAACTACGCCTACATCGACAACTTGCGCGAGGCGCGCAAAGTACTGGTGGATCAGCTCGGCTCGACCCTCGCGGTGGTGGCGAAAAACGTGAAACTGCAGGTGGAGTTCAATCCCGCCCAAGTCAGCGAATATCGGCTGCTGGGCTATGAGAATCGCGCCTTGAAGCGTGAGGATTTCAGCAACGACAAAGTCGATGCCGGTGAAATCGGCGCAGGGCATACGGTGACGGCGTTGTACGAAATTGTGCCCAAGGGCGAGAAGGGCTGGCTGGAACCGCTGCGGTATGGCAATTCCGGGGCCGATGTTTCCGTAAAAAACGGGGAAATGGCGATGCTGCGGGTGCGTTATCAGTTGCCGGAAGGTGGGAATAGTCGCTTGATCGAGCGGCCAATACTGAATGGTGAGGCCGGCAAGCTTTCGACCGGCAGCGATGACCTGAGATTCGCCGCCGCCGTTGCCGCATTTTCCCAGCAGCTCAAGGACGGGCGTTATACCGGTAATTACAGCCTCAAGGACACCGAAGCCCTGGCCCGTGGCGCACGAGGCGATGATCAATTCGGCCTGCGCAGTGAATTCGTGCAATTGGTGGAGTTGGCGCAGAGCCTGCGAACCCCAACCGCCTCGAATCAGCAGCCCAACGACAACCGGATAGAGTGAAAGAGGCCAGCGCTGACATGTCCGATTCTGCAGTCAGCTCAGCCGCCAGCAGCGACGAATCGCTGCTGGCGCGCTACCGCTCGGGCGACGGGCCGGCGTTCGAAGTTTTGTACGCCCGTCATCGCCAGGGCCTTTATCGATTTCTCCTCGGCCTCAGCGGCAAGCCCGAACTGGCCGAAGAGGTGTATCAGGAAACCTGGCTGAGCCTGATCCGCAGCACCAGTCAGCCACAAGGCCGGGCGAACTTTCGTACCTGGCTCTACCAAATTGCCCGCAACCGACTGATCGACCACTGGCGCAAACACGGCATCCACAACCCCTTGCACGACCGCTATGACGAGCAAACCCATGCCCTGATCGATGACGCGGCCGACCCCGAACAACTGCTGAGCCTGAGCCGCGACGGTCAACGCCTCGAAGCCGCCCTGCAAACGCTGCCCGCCGACCAGCGCGAAGTGTTCCTGCTGCGCGCCCACGGCGACCTCGACCTGCCGCAAATCGCCACCCTCACCGAAACACCGCTGGAAACCGTTAAAAGTCGCTTGCGCTACGCCCAGCAAAAACTGCGTCGGCTGCTGGCCGAGGAGGTACTGACATGACTGACGCCAAACAGACGCCACCATCGCCTGACGATGAAGTGCTCAAGCATTTCCGCGACCACGCAACCGGCGAACCACCGGCGCATCTCGATGCCTTCATCCTGGCCACCGCACACCGCGAAGTCCCCGCACCGAAGTCGAACCTGTGGCAACGCTGGCTTCGCGCCTGCCAGCAGCCTCGCTGGCAAGTGGCATTCGCCAGTCTCGTCGGCGTGGCCCTGATGCTGGCACTGGTGCAACGCACGCCGGAACAACTACCGAGTTATGACTTCGCGCCTGTGCCCAAAGCGTCTGCCCCAGCCGCCAAACCGGAAGCCGCTGCCCGATCCCAGGCGGCACCGACCGGCGCTATATCCGCTCCCGCACCCGCTGCGCCCATGGCGGAGTTCTCGGCACCGTTGCAGCGCGAGTCGATCAATAGTGAAATGGCGGACGAAGCAAAAATCAGCAAACGCTTAGCCGCGCCGGCCAAGTCACTGGATGATCAATTACGTGAGGTAATACGCCTGCAAGAGACCGGTCAAACCCAAGCCGCCGAGGCGCTGCTGGCGACATTGCACAAGCGCTTTCCCAAGGAAAACCTCACGGCCCGACTCAAGGATTTGCAGAAGAAATGAGGTGAACAGCGGTCGGCAAATTTGGCATCGACACCCGAAAGCGCGCACTATCGGCCCATAGCCGATGCGTTGGAGGATGCCGTGGCACAAAAAATCGACCGCATCGCCCAAATGCTCAACTGCCCGGTGAAGGGTGAGGAATTACGGCGAGCAGTGACTGAGAGTCGTAAGGAGTTTCTGCTGGCGAAGCAGGCAGAAGAAGCGCTTGAGGAAGACGTTCTTGATGATGAGTTGATCGAGGACGAAGAGGATGATGATTACGACGAGTTTGACTGGACGACAGAATGAAAAAACCGCTTCGGCGGTTTTTTGCCATTGAAAGAAGCGCTGTTTGAACTTGCCATCAAGGCGAACCACCTTTCACCGACCGCCTGGACAAGGAAGCAAAGCCCTGCCAGGTTCGTGATGCTCGGGATTTCCTTGAACAAGCAGGAGTCACCCCATGAACGTAATGAATTACAAAGGCTACGCAGCCCGAATTGAATACAGCGAAGAAGACGGACTGTTTGTCGGCCATATCGCTGGTATTAGAGATGTCGTTGGGTTTCATGGCGAGTCGGTACAGGAGCTTCGAAATGCATTTGAACAGGCCGTCACTGATTATCTGGATACTTGCGCCAAGCTCTGACGCGACCACGCGTTCACATCTGGAAGTTTTGGACGCCCCGAAAAGTCGGGGCGCATTTCAAGGGTGAGTTGCCGCTATTCGCTAATAGGCACCCCAGCGCTGACACGAAACAGCGGATCGTCTGCACAGTAAAGGCAGGGTGTGAAACCGATGGTTTTTGCTTCTGAGTGTTCAGTCATTTGTCACCTCCATTAACGGAGGTGCGGTGGGGCACGATTCGAAATCGCGGTGAGGGATAAGCCTAATTTCGTACGGATTTATATTGCGCATGGTCTAGCTCCTTGACGAGGAACTGCCACTTTTTCGTTACCAAGCGAATGGGTGGCAGCTGTGCGCAGGTTGGTAAACCGGGAGTCAAGGAATCCGGCACGCCCGAAGACGTCCCACGCACAGCCGCCATAACTCAAAATTGCGGGCATAAAAAAACGCCTGCAAATCTAATGGGGGCGCTGTTGCGCTTAACTCTCGGGTTACCAAGCCCGGCCGCTGAATTGGCAGCGACGGCGGAAGGGTATCGTGCAGGCTGATCTCCTGCAACCTCCGCAGACCTCATGCGTCTAGCCGACGATAAAAGTAACAATCGACATTCATGCTGAGTTTTGTACGAGCGATTTCCGAGAGTCGTCAGAATTTTCTCGTCAATCAACCGGAGGCCCGTCTGCGGCAGTAGTCAACTTTTAGTTTACAACTGCCCCTTCAGCCGGCTCACCGTCAGTCAATAGCTCATTCCGTTGTCATGGGCCCTCTCGACTAGAGTGGCAAGTAGGTCAGCTTCAGTGGAATCAATCTCTTGGTTTCCGAATCCGTCTGCCCATAGTGTTCAATCAACGCGCGTACGAGGTTATCCAGCGTCCAAAGCGTCAGCGGCACACTGGCCCGTTCTGCTTCGTAGTAGGCATCCTTACTGAATCCACCTGTGCTGACATAAAGCCCACGATCATCCTTATGCCGACCTCCAAGAAAACTACGGATTTGTTGACTGCCCATCTGGTCTTTGCGGTGTTTGACTTCAACGATAATCCGCGGGTTTTCAAACCCGAATCCATCCGGCGACGCAATGATGTCTTTTCCACGATCAGGGCCAGCAGGGGAGACCTGGGTCTTGTAGCCCATCGCACGCAAGATACCTGCGACCAAGTCCTGCATATCATCCCAAGGCAATGCGTTGATAAGGTCCTTGATGCGTTCGAGAGCCAGACTTTCCATGCCCGCCAGAGGATCGCTGTCGGGGTATTCCTCTTCAACGGTTGGTAACGCGGGTGGCTTGTCTCCAGCCGCCATCGCTTTCAATTCCTGGAGCGCAAAGTCAGGTACGACAAAGACTGTAAGTGTGGAGCCGAGACTATTCTTGCTGGCAGAACTCAGGCTGTCGCGATCCACTTCTTGAGCCAGCCATTGAACTGGGCGGGTCAGTGACATTCCAAGGTCGGCGAGATCAGGATTGTGTTTGAAGTCGCCGGTGATTTTGCCCACCAAATAAGTGCGATTGGCGGGTGAATATGTCACCACCCAATCACCGGGCTGAATTTCATTGATAAAGCGCCATACCTGCGAGGCGCCTGAAATTGCAGTGCCTGGTTTGATATTGGGTTCAATATCTTGGTAGAGGCGAGTGACTTCCTTGCGCGTCATACCAGGTTTGGCCAGCGGCGCGAGTTGTGACCATCCAATGGCGGCGACACCGCGTTCACGAAAATCGTCGTATAACCGGCCAGACTCGCCACGAATCATCCACATTTTGGCCATATCACTTCCTTAGTAATCGATTGCACCGGTAGGTACGCGGCACGAGCTTGGGTGAGGGATTTCATGCACCGATACAACCACAAACACCGGCATAGCCGTATCCGGTTCGTCACACCGGCTGAGAGGCATTGAGGACTGGACCATCAAGTCTTGGCCCGGCGACATGAGCTGTACCAACGAGCCAAAGAGAATAAGCCGGAACGGTGGTCGGGTCGAACGCGTAACTGGAGCCAATCGGCACCGTGCTGTTGAACCCGGATCGAGAGCAACAGGTCGAGAAAAGAGCAGCATAGTTAGACGGTTGACGCGACAACTACCTTGAAAAACGCCGCATTTCCCGGCTTAAGCACTACAAGACAACTGAAAAATATAATCCGGACTGCCGAAGGTCTTGCCAGTCATGCTTTCAAGGCGACTTACCTGCTCAGACGATAGTTCGTATTCATAGATCGCATCCTCTGGCTCACTCCAGGCCATGAGCTCCGCTAACATATCGAACTGGTCGGCAGGTATCTCGATACTGAATGCCAGTTGTTCGGTTTTCTTGTCGAATGCAAGAATCTCATGCTGCATTTTTCGGGTTCCTCTCAAGATTACTTTGGCGTGAATCGGCCCGGCTCGGCGTCCTTTGTGCGTTCTCCCGTGTCAGGGTCGAACTCTCCCAGATCGAGGACGATGACTACGACGAGTTTGATTGGACGACTGAATGAAAGAGTCGCCTAGGTAGCCCATTGAAGTTGCTCCGGGTGGGCAGCGATCAAATGCAGATACGCTATTTGTTCGGTGGTGTGCACTACCTGGTGCGCATCGATCTGGTGAGGGTGCGCACCTCGTCGAACTTCAGCTATTAGCCCCTGCTATGCCCGTACACCGATGAATAGCTCCAATTCTTTCGGTAATGACTGTTGGATCGCAATTTCTAATTGTTGGACCTGCTCGCCGGTTAATGGAAGCTCGCCATTAGCTTCTGCCGCTAAGCTGTCCCAACCCAATACGTCCATAACCGCTTGCTCAAACTCAGGACTTACGTCGAACTCAAATTTGATCGAATCGTCTTCGTTGTCGCCTGCCAGGAAGCCCGTAATCTCTAAAAACATTATTGCTCTCCGATATCACTTTGATGTGGTTCGCCCTGGTTCAGCACCCTTTGTACGTTCTCCCGTATCGGGATTGAACTCTCCCAAATGCTTACCTTGCTTGTCGTAGAGTTCAATTCTGTCGTTTTCATAATCCCATTCATAAATTCTGCCCTTGCGATCTTTCCAGCGACTTCGTTTTTTGCCTCCGCCTTGGACGCTCGACATTTTTTTTGCACGTGTGGCGTCTGGGAAGGCTGTCAGAGTTTTAGGGGCGGGATGGTAGCTGTAGTCGCCGCCAATAGGCCGAGCAAACACCACGTACAGCGACTTCAACCCAGTGTCCACTGGAAACACCAGAATACAGTCCTCGGTGGTGATGTCTTCACCGGGGAGGCCTTCGATTTGACTGTCTGTGTTTTCCGGGATCGGGTGTACCAGGATAGTGCCGAGCTGTTCTCCGCTACTGTCGGGATAGATCAGCGGCGGCAATTCTCCTAGTGGCCCGCGCTGGGGCGTCCATAGAATAGTGATGCCATTGAGATTGGCTTCCATGGCGGTTTTATCGGCGTTCCAGTTGGCCTGCACCGTGCGTACGGTGTCGTCGCCTGATGCGGTGGTGTGGATGCCGTAGATCTGTAATGCGCCCTCAGCATCATGACGAAATTGAAAACGCACACCGGTAGGTGCATGGGCGCATGCTGCGCAACTGAGTGTCGGTATGAAGCGTGCCGTCGCCCATCTTGGTCGGGAGCATGCCCAGTATGAAAACACTGGCTGGCCCGCCCGTACTGCGTATTGCCCAATTGAGACGCTGTTGCAGGATGCCACCACCGGCCATGCGACCTAGTGCCAGATCGGCGCCGAGTGCGGTCGCTATGGCGGTACTGGCCGACGGAAAAAGCATGGCGCCCGCCACCATCACCTTGCCGAAGTTCGAAGCGGGCTCCGGGGCGGTACCGGCGTCGGTGCTACACCAGTTATCGGGGGTACAGGATTTGGCAAAGACCTGATCGTCGCGAGGCTTGGTCTGTGGCCATGGATCTTTTGGGGGGATGTAGACCGGTTCAGGCGCTGGCGCTGATCTCGCGATGAAGCCACCGCCTGAACTGGCAAAGCGATCCTTTACCAACAGCAAATCACCCTTACGGACGGCTTCGACAATCTCGCTGTCGCTGCTGATACGGGAATGGCTCCCAAAATCAGCGAGTCCGTCGATGTTGTGGCGACCTCGCATCAGTGCGTCGTTCACCAATTGGGCGGCAGTGCTGGGGCTTTCGGTTTGTTCGAGGCCCTTGTCGGCATTCCTTATCAAACGCATGGCGTTCCCTTTGGTTAAATCCTCGGGGAGGCATTCTGGAGAGCGTGAAGCGCGCTAGGAAAAAAATAGTTTTGCGGCATTTGCCCGAGCTGGCTGTGCGTCCTGAGACACCATCCACAAAAAAGCCCCAGACCCTGCGGCCTGAGGCTTTCTCGTTCTACATTATGGTGCCCAGGCGGGATTCGAATTCACGACCCCTGCCTTCGGAGTTATAAGAATAGACGTTTAAAATCAATTCGTTAGCGCGAATTAGCGGGCTTTCGCCCCGGTTAGCGGGGTGAGTGTGGCAAATTTGTGGCATTTGCTCACTATCTGCGGTGGGGAGATCCATCACGCCGCTAGACTTTGCCGCTTTCGCCCCCAAGACGTCGATCGGGTTAGCCACGAAATCGAAGACGGCTCAATGCTGGGTGAGCGAGCCTCGTGAAATCGGCCCGCCCTACGTCGGCTTGACCGAAACTACTTCGACAAACCTGAATTTCTTCCTGGCCGCCCTAGTTGCTTCTTGCTCTGCCAGGAGTGTACTCAGCGTATCGGCTTCATGAACCATCTCGTGCGTCTCACCCTCAAATTCGTTGCCCACACGCAGCGTGACTCTCAGCCTAGGCGTAAACGCTTTCGCGACCTTCTTTTTCTCCGCTGCCTTTGCCGGCTCAATGATCACGATATCCGAGAGCGTATCTTGCACAGGTGACGCACTAACCTGCGCAAGGGGCTCGGCACCGCCGAACAGCGCCCGGCGCATCTCTTCTTCCGTCAATTCTGCGCTCATGCCATTTCTCAGAGGGGTTTTATGTATAACCAGTCCGATTCTATCAGTGGCCGGTCTCTATAGTAGCGAGTCTCTGGGTCAGACCTCTGCATTGGCTCTGGCCCCATGGCGACCACTAACAGAGTTTTGGTTTGTTTGTGTGCCGATACGGCTGACCGCAGTTGGTCCATAGCTAGCGGTGGCGACAGGCAAGAATCGGCCAGTCGCTCAAAACCCTTAAAAACCACTGATTGCTAAAGTAATCAGGATTTGAAAATAGCTCACTCGGTCGAAGGGACGGATGCTTTGCTGCCCAAGCGGATTAGTTCATTGGAGAAACACAGGCCGACGATGATCAGTGCCGCCCCCGCGTACAGGCTTTCGCGCGGTACTTCATTGAGCGCCACAAACGCCAGCAGCGCGGCGAACAGCGGCTCGGTCAACTCCAGCGCCTGCACTTGGGATGGCTTGAGATACTCAATGGCCTTGGTGGTGCAGAAGAAGCCCAGGATGGTCGGCAGCGTGGCCAGTGCCAGCAGCGCGGCGATCGCCAGCGGCGACAGCTCGCCGATCGCGAAACCATCGGCCGCAGCCGGCATCAGCAGGTACAGGCTGCCAAAGAACAACAATTGTCGGGTGAAGTGCAGCCCCCCCGACACCCCCATCCGCTTCATGGCAACCGAAAAGGCCCCATAGCCGCAGCCGGCCATGGAGGCGAGCGCAGCACCTTGCAGGGTAAAGCCCTGCTGCAGGTCGCCGCCGAAGATCACCGAGATCCCAGCGATAGCCAGTGCGGCGCCCACGGTAGCGTTCGCGGTGATGGCATCCTTGAGGAAAATGCGCCCCAGAATGATCGAGGAAATTGAGGCACTGGCCATCAGCACCACCACCACACCTGCCGCAGCGTAGTGTCGATAGGCGGACGTTTCGAAATGGAACAGCACAAAGATGCCAAGGAATGCGCAGATAGCCGCCTGAGTCCATTTGGTCGACGCCGCCGGGCGCTTGAGGAAAAACAGTAAGATCGAGAGAAGCACGCAACCCAGTACGGTCTTGATGACAGCGACACTGCTGGCGGTGAAACCATTACTCATGAGTACTTTGCTGAGTACACCGATCGTTGCGTTCAGTGCCGCAGCGGAGAGTGCAAATATGACGCCTTTGCTGAAAGTAGATTGCATTGATGACGATCCCTGTCGCTGAATTGTCGTTCGATAGAATGCCGCCCTACATCGACGGCGCAAAGTTTGAGGATACGAAGATCCCACCAACCCCAGTATTTATTGTGGCATAAGCTGGATCGCCCAGTAGGATGCTGTAGGCCTTCTTGAAGTTCCAGTACGAAATGGCAGAAAAAAGAGGGTGGATCAGGTGGACGTTCACTCCCATGCATCGCTGTGAAGTAGTGCTCAAACATATGGCTGAGGCGATTGAGTGTTAGTTAGACATACCCCCCAAGCTAGAGGCGATTATGCACCCTGTTCTCCCAGCATAGGATCGACAATGAGTCGACAAGGGCCGATTTCAAGCACGATGGTTGCACTTCTAAGTTGATGAATCCGCATTACTTACCTTAGGAAA
This sequence comes from Pseudomonas sp. B21-048, assembly GCF_024748615.1. Classification (NCBI taxonomy): domain Bacteria; kingdom Pseudomonadati; phylum Pseudomonadota; class Gammaproteobacteria; order Pseudomonadales; family Pseudomonadaceae; genus Pseudomonas; species Pseudomonas sp. B21-048. The sequence continues at coordinate 187,764 of NZ_CP087168.1, forward strand.
GTCCATTTAATCGGGGCTAACGGCTTTGTCGCCCCCAAGAGAGGTCAGTGGGCCTTGCCCTTCGCTATGCAATATGAGTTGACGAATGTTGCAGTGTGCTGCAAAGACTGGCGTATATCCGGTTTGGCTATTCCATGCCTGTTGGCAAATTGCTCGACCGCCGCTGTATCAAAACGAGTGGTCTGGATAAAGTCCAAGGCTTCGGGTTTTGTATTCAAAAACCGCGCGACGGGAGGAATACTCAGTAGCAACTTCAGCAATCGGAGTGAAATGTAATGCTTGGGAGACTTTAAGCCCAAAGGTTGTGCCACCTGTACCAGGAGTTCTCGCAAGTTGGGAGTTTGGTCATCAAGCGCCAGCAGTTCCTGGCCCACCATGGCAGGATCAAAAGCACAAACCGCCACCAGCTCAACCAGGTAATCCACGGTGACCAGTGGCAGCCAGTGCTCGGCGGTACCGGGCACCGCAGTCAGCTTTCCCTGCACAAGGTTGCGTATCAGCTCCACCAGCGGCTGACCGTCAAGGATATGCCCCGTGCGGCTGTGGCCACAAACCGTCGCGGGGTGGACAACGGTAATCTCCCCGCCCTTGGCGGACATGACCTCCAGGGTCGCAAAATGCGCCTCCAGCTTGCTCCCCTCGTAACCACCGACATGTCGGTAGACGGCAGGCCAATTCGTCAGCTCCGGATAATGAGGATCAATCCCGACGCGTTGCAGATGTTCATAATTTTTCAGCATGTAGCCGCCGATCATCACTAACCGGCTTTTTTGCTCAGCCGCCAACAGCGCCACGCGCTTTGCCCCTTCTACATTCACCGCACGAGAATGCTCCACTGAAAGCCCCCAAGCGAAGTGGGCGCCTAGGTGGAATATGACTCTGGCGTGCCTTAGCACTTCTCGGTCAGCAAGGCTCAGCCCGAGGTTGTCCCGTTCCAGATCGCCAGCTACGGCAAATACCCGGGTTGCGCTCCCTCCCAAATTGTCGACTTGCTCCCGCAGTGCAGCTAGTCGCTCTGGGTGACGCATCAACACCCGAATGGTGTGACCTTTTGCACTCAGGTACGCCACCAAATGTTGACCGATGAAGCCGGTACCCCCCGTGACAAAGCACTCCACGCTCATTTCCCTGCTCTTAGTTAAGGTGAGAAATCAAGCGTAAACTATCGACCCAACTCTATAGTCAAGTGGTGTTTTCATGAAAATCGGCGAACTCGAGGCCCGCAGCGGCGCCAGCCGCCATACGTTGCGTTATTACGAGCAAATCGGCCTGATCTCACCGCTGCGGGGAACTAACAACTATCGTGTTTACACAGCGCAAACTCTGCAGGATCTGGACTTTATCCAGCGCGCGCAAAGCATGGGGTTTTCCCTGGGGGAAATAGGCGAGATTCTGGATGCGCAGCGGAACAAGCTGATCGATTGTGCTGACGGCGCTAAGCTAATCGAAAAGAAGATGGCAGAAATCAAACAGAAAATCGCCAACTTCCAAAGCATATATCGGTATCTGGATGAAGAGCGTGCAAACCTCGAAGCCAGTGCTGCCAAGCAACTTGAGCTTCAGCAGCTGAACAACTCTTCCAGCTGACAGGTTTCAGTCAGGAGCGCTATCCCCTTGTAATACAAGGGAAAGAAGATGGTGCACCAGGCGGGATTCGAACCCACGACCACTGCCTTCGGAGGGCAGTACTCTATCCAGCTGAGCTACTGGTGCAATGCGGGCGCCATGATACTCATATGCGCTGCGGGCGTCCATGCTGCTGAATCGTCTGTGCTTTTCGAAAGCGTAACCTGCGTTTGCTACGCTGATCTGAAAAAATAGGCAAATGCGGCGTTTTTGTTCTTTTTTTCGAACAGCCTATTGTCCTTTACCCCCTTTGATCCTAGGATTCGTTTGAGATTTCAAACGCTCTTGTCTGGGTGCTGAACCGCACGAGTTCGTTCCGTGCGCTATTTATGTGCTTCAGCCCGGTGAATGATTTCCCTGACGGCAGCCTATAAGGCGCCTTTCTATAATCATAATTCGCTCCGCGCGTGCCGCGGTGCTGTTAAGGAAAGCCGACATGCAGCTTAAAGACACCCAGTTGTTCCGCCAGCAAGCCTTTATCGATGGCGCTTGGGTCGATGCGGACAACGGTCAGACAATCAAGGTCAATAACCCGGCAACGGGCGAAATTCTGGGCACCGTGCCGAAAATGGGCGCTGCCGAAACCCGTCGTGCGATCGAAGCCGCAGATAAAGCGCTGCCGGCCTGGCGTGCACTGACCGCCAAGGAGCGTGCGAACAAGCTGCGTCGCTGGTTCGAGCTGATCATCGAGAGCCAAGACGACCTGGCTCGCCTGATGACTCTGGAGCAAGGCAAGCCATTGGCTGAAGCCAAGGGCGAGATCGTTTACGCCGCTTCCTTCATCGAGTGGTTCGCTGAAGAAGCCAAGCGCGTTTACGGTGACGTGATTCCGGGCCACCAGCCAGACAAGCGCCTGATCGTGATCAAGCAGCCGATCGGCGTGACCGCTGCGATTACTCCGTGGAACTTCCCGGCCGCGATGATCACCCGTAAAGCCGGCCCGGCTCTGGCCGCTGGTTGCACCATGGTGCTCAAGCCTGCTTCGCAAACTCCGTTCTCTGCATTCGCCCTGGCTGAACTGGCTCAGCGTGCCGGTATTCCGAACGGTGTGTTCAGTGTTGTGACTGGCAGCGCCGGCGACATTGGCAGCGAGCTGACCGGCAACCCGATCGTGCGCAAACTGTCGTTCACCGGTTCGACCGAAATCGGTCGTCAGTTGATGACCGAGTGCGCCAAGGACATCAAGAAAGTCTCGCTGGAACTGGGCGGCAACGCGCCGTTCATCGTGTTCGACGACGCGGACCTGGATAAGGCTGTCGAAGGCGCGATCATTTCCAAGTACCGCAACAACGGCCAGACCTGCGTCTGCGCCAACCGCCTGTACATTCAGGATTCGGTCTACGACGCGTTCGCCGAAAAACTGAAAGTGGCCGTGGCCAAACTCAAGATCGGTAACGGTCTGGAAGACGGCACCACCACTGGCCCGCTGATCGACGAAAAAGCCGTGGCCAAGGTGCAAGAGCACATTGCTGACGCCGTGAGCAAAGGCGCTACCGTGCTGGCGGGTGGCAAGAGCATGCAAGGCAACTTCTTCGAGCCGACCATCCTGACCAACGTGCCGAATAACGCTGCGGTGGCCAAGGAAGAAACCTTCGGTCCATTGGCGCCACTGTTCCGCTTCAAAGACGAAGCCGACGTGATCGCGATGTCCAACGACACCGAGTTCGGTCTGGCCTCGTACTTCTATGCTCGCGACCTGGGCCGTGTGTTCCGTGTGGCTGAAGCCCTGGAATACGGCATGGTCGGCGTCAACACCGGGTTGATCTCCAACGAAGTCGCGCCGTTTGGCGGCATCAAGGCCTCGGGCCTGGGCCGTGAAGGCTCCAAGTACGGCATTGAAGATTACCTGGAAATCAAATACCTCTGCCTGGGGATCTGAGTCCGGCAAGGCATTGCTTCAAGCGCAAAGGGCACGAGAGCGCTGTCCCTTTGCGACGCTTCAAACGGAATTTTCTCTGTGGCCGGGAACGCTGTGGCAGTCGATCATCGCATGCTGCCGTAGTTGCCTCCCCGCCGCATTTTCCTTGAGCCACGCCGCCCGATGAGCGGCGAATGAGGACACTATGAGCAAGACTAACGCATCCCTGATGAAACGCCGCGAAGCCGCTGTACCGCGCGGTGTTGGCCAGATTCACCCGATCTTCGCCGAGTCCGCGAAGAATGCCACCGTGACCGACGTTGAAGGTCGCGAGTTCATCGACTTCGCCGGCGGTATCGCCGTGTTGAACACCGGTCACCTACACCCGAAAGTCATCGCGGCCGTGACTGCGCAGCTGAACAAACTGACCCATACCTGCTTCCAGGTCCTGGCCTACGAGCCGTACGTGGAGCTGTGCGAAAAAATCAACGCCAAGGTGCCAGGTGATTTCGCCAAGAAAACCCTACTGGTGACCACCGGCTCCGAAGCCGTGGAAAACTCCATCAAGATCGCCCGCGCCGCTACGGGTCGTGCCGGCGTGATCGCGTTCACCGGCGCTTACCACGGTCGCACCATGATGACCTTGGGCTTGACCGGTAAAGTCGTGCCTTACTCGGCCGGCATGGGCCTGATGCCAGGCGGCATCTTCCGCGCGCTGTACCCGAACGAACTGCACGGTGTGAGCATCGACGATTCGATTGCCAGCATCGAACGCATCTTCAAGAACGACGCTGAGCCGCGTGACATCGCTGCCATCATCATCGAGCCGGTTCAGGGCGAAGGTGGTTTCTACGTCGCGCCTAAAGAGTTCATGAAGCGTCTGCGCGCCCTGTGCGACCAGCACGGCATTCTGTTGATCGCTGACGAAGTGCAGACGGGCGCTGGCCGTACCGGCACTTTCTTCGCCATGGAACAGATGGGCGTTGCCGCCGACCTGACCACCTTTGCCAAATCCATTGCTGGCGGCTTCCCGTTGGCCGGTGTCTGCGGCAAGGCTGAATACATGGACGCTATCGCTCCGGGCGGCTTGGGCGGCACCTACGCCGGTAGCCCGATTGCTTGCGCCGCGGCTTTGGCTGTGATGGAAGTGTTCGAAGAAGAGCACCTGCTGGATCGCTGCAAAGCAGTTGGCGAGCGTCTGGTGACTGGCCTGAAGGCCATCCAGGCCAAGTACCCGATCATTGGCGAGGTACGTGCCCTGGGCGCGATGATCGCGGTCGAGCTGTTCGTCGACGGCGACAGCCACAAGCCGAACGCTGCTGCCGTGGCATCGGTGGTGGCCAAGGCGCGCGACAAGGGCCTGATCCTGCTGTCGTGCGGCACCTATGGCAACGTTCTGCGCGTGCTGGTACCGCTGACTTCGCCGGACGAGCAACTGGACAAAGGCTTGGCAATTATCGAAGAGTGCTTCGCCGAGCTCTGATGCATTTGTGACCTGATCGACAAAAAACCCGCTTCGGCGGGTTTTTTTATGATGCTTGAAACACATCAGGGGCAATTGAGTTGTATCGAATGGCCATCATTGACTAAGGTGCAAGCATTGCCGATGGAGTGTGCGATGACTGCTGTAGTGTTACCCGCTGTACCGCGTGTGCTGATTGCCGAGGCCGACCCTTGGTCCCGCGACCTGCTCAAGCAAGTATTGTTGAATGTGCGCTGCGACGCGCGGCTGGACCTGTGTGCCGATGGCCAGGAGGCACTGCACCTGTTGGCGGAAAATCCCTACGATCTGCTGATCGTCGATTGGGCGTTGCCTGGCGTCGATGGCCTGAATGTCTTGCGCAATGTTCGTCAGCGCAAACGTAATCCACCGTTGCCCTTCATCCTGATGAGCAGCCGCAACGACAGCGCCAGCGTGCGCGAAGCCTTACCCCTGGCGCCCACGGCGTACCTGAGCAAACCGTTGAACATGGAAAACCTGACTCAGCGTCTGCAGGATGTGCTGCTGAACCCTGGTGAAGAGGTGTCGTGCGAGGTGCCGTCATTGGCGCCTGGCATGACCTTGTCGGTATACCTGGAACGGCGTCGTGAGCTGGCGGACGGTGCGCCGTTGATGACCGATGTGCAGGTGGCGATCAAACGTAGCCTTAATCCCGATGGCCTCGATCTGACAGTACTGGAAGACGAAGTCCGTACTGATCCGCACGTTACCGCTGTCCTGATCGCCGCTGCGAACAGCGCAGCGCAGCATCATGGCGTCGCCGTGCAAACCCTGGCTCAGGCGCTGCACCGCCTGGGTGCCGGGCAAAGCATGAACCTGATTCTGGGGCTTGCCCTCAAGCGCAGTGCCCGGCTCAGTGACCCGCAGCTGGCGGACTATGCCGAGCGTTATTGGGAGTTGTCCCTCCACACCGCCGAATACGCGCGGATGCTGGCGCGTTTGCTGGATCTGGATCAGGCGCGCTGTTATTGCGCAGGCATGCTGCATCGCCTCGGCGATCTGGCCTTGCTGCGCTGTTTGCAGGAGTGGAAGCAAGCTGGCGGAGAGCTGGATGAGTGGGAAGAGGTCGGCGATGCCCTGGCTGAATTCGGCGCGGGCTACGGTTCGGCGCTACGGACCCGCTGGCGCCTGCCGCTGGAGCTGCGAGAGCTGATTGCGGCGGTGTACCAGCTCGGTGGCGGGGTTTACTCACGTGAAGCGCTGGTGATGAACATGGCCGCGCAACTGGCGCGCCTGACTGAGCATGAGGGAATCGAGGCGTTGTCCAAGAGCCGCACGGCGCGATTGCTCAAGATCGGATTGCCGGAGTTGATGCGTTTGCGCAAAAAATAGGCTTTTTGCAAATAGATCGTTCCCACGCTCTGCATGGGAATGCCGCCCGGGACGCTCCGCGTCCCTTCGCAACAAATCAAATCAGCCAGAGATTATGCGGTTCTTGCCCTCGCGCTTGGCTTGGTACATCGCCGCATCGGCGCGGGCGAACAGGCTGTCGACGCTTTCATCCTCGGCGGTAAGGCTACTCAGGCCCTGGCTAACGGTAATACCGAATGTCTGGTCATCGTGGCTGAAGCTCAACCGCTGAATCTCCCGTTGCAGGCGCTCGGCCACTTGTATGGCCATGTCCGGGACACAGCCGGGAAACACCGCTGCGAATTCCTCACCGCCAATCCGTCCGAACAGATCACCACGCCGCAGAGCCGCGCGACCGCTCTCGGCGATGCGTTGCAGCACCTTATCGCCTTCCTGATGACCGTAGCTGTCATTGACCACTTTGAAGTCATCGATATCCAGTAGCAGGAACGCCATCGGCGTACCGTTCAACCGCGCCTGCTCGAATTCGCGATGGGCGCATTCGAAGAAGTGTCGGCGGTTACTGCTTTGGGTCAATGCATCGGTACTGGCCAGGCGTTGCAGTTCGGTTTCCATCTGCTTCTTTTCGGTAATGTCTTCGGCAATGCCTACGATGATCACCGGTTGGCCCGGTTCGGCCTGACGGTTGATGAAACACTTGTCGCTAAGCCAGCGCACCTGGCCATCGGCGGCGATGATGCGATATTCGCGGTCTTCAACGGCGCCTTTGACCAGCACCTGCGTCAGGCTGCGTTCGGCGTAGTCCAGATCGTCGGCATGGATACTGTCGCGCCAGTATTTGTAATCGGACAGCAACAGATTGGCGGGACGGCCGAAAATCCGCTCATAGGCCGGGCTGACGTAAAGCACCTGACGGGTTTCCCAGTTGAACGCCCAAAGCATGGCGTTAACGCTGACCAGCAGCGAGCTGAACAGCTGTTCGCGTTCGCTCAGACGCGCCACTTCACCTTGGGCATGCATCAGCGCCATCAGCGTTTGCGCAGCTTCTGGCCACTGGGGAAGGGATGTGTCCTGTAGATTTTTATTGACCATCGGCACAAATCTCAAAGGGCGTGCCGCTATATCGACAGCGGCCAGAATGAAGCCCGCCTGAATGGCGAAGTGTCTTTGAGATAGGGGATTTGGAACGAAGTTCCCGCGTTGGGGGAAGGGGACCTGCTGAGCGGTATGGCTGCTTGAATTGACGACGCGTTTTTATAGATGAAACGCGTCGTCAGGTTTTGCGCCTGCTGGGCAGCCGAGCGGGAGCAAGCTCCCTCGCCACAGGCAGGCCCTTATCACAGGCTAACCACTCAGCAAGGGCAAGCCCTCGCTAGAGGATCAGGCGTTGGCGGGGCGCAGGGAGTAGGTTTTCAACTGGTCGGCGAAGTCGCGCAGGGATTGAATCCCGCTGGCCTCGGCCTCGTGCACCCAATCCTTGATGGCGGCCAGCATGTCGTGGCCATTTGAGCTGGTCTTGACCCAGATCTGCTGCAAGGCCAGACGTTTTTCGTAAATGACTTTCAGCGCTTGGCTGTGCTCGAGCATGGTCTGGATGCGCACGTGATGTTTGTCGTCCAGCAGACTGGTTTCCCGCGACAGCAAACGCTTGGCCCGGTGGAACTGGTGGCGGACCGAATGATCGACCTTTTCCAGCTCTTGCTTGACCAGCGGCGCGATCACCAGCTTGCGGTACTGGGCCATGATCTGGAAGCGGTTGTTGAGGATCGCCATGGCAGTGTCCATGTCCAGGCTGCCTTTGCCTTCGACACGGTGAGCGATGGGCGCGACCCGCTGGACTTTGGCCAGACGCAGGAAGCTGAAGACCTGGATCCAGGCCCAGCCGAGGTCGAACTCCCACTTCTTCACCGACAGTTTGGCCGAGTTAGGGTAAGTGTGATGGTTGTTATGCAGTTCTTCGCCGCCGATCAGGATGCCCCAGGGCACCAGATTGGTCGCCGCATCACGGCATTCGAAGTTGCGGTAGCCGATGGCATGGCCCAGGCCATTGACTACGCCGGCAGCCCATACCGGGATCCACATCATCTGGATGGCCCAGATGGTGATGCCAATGGTGCCGAACAGCAGCAGGTCGATGATGCCCATGATCGCCACGCCCAGTAGTGGAAAGCGGCTGTAGAGGTTGCGTTCGATCCAGTCTTCGGGGCAGTTCTTACCGTAGATGCGCAGGGTTTCAGGGTTCTCCGCTTCAGCGCGGTACAGCTCGGCGCCTTTGCGCAGAACGGTGGACAATCCCTTGATGACCGGGCTGTGCGGGTCATCGACGGTTTCGCATTTGGCGTGATGCTTGCGGTGGATAGCCGTCCACTCGCGGGTGTTCTGTGCGGTGGTCAACCACAGCCAGAAGCGGAAAAAATGTTTCAGGCCGGCATTGAGCTCGAGCGAGCGATGGGCTGAATAGCGATGCAAATAGACTGTGACACCGACGATCGTCACGTGGGTCATCAGCAGGGTGACTGCCACCAGTGACCAGGGTGATAAGCCAAGAAAACCTTCGTACCACATAGCCTATATAACCCTCGAAAAAGAAAAAACAGCCATCGCATTATCACTAAGCTCACAGATAAAACCAGCCGCCCTTTCAGATAAGAATGGCTGGATGTTTCTTTAATTTATAGTTCCAGTCTTTTTTGTAGGGATATGGATGGCTCTAATGTCAGCCTGTATCGCGATGCCTTGCGTGCGGCGCTGCTCTACGTGGTGCCTTTCCGTAGCCTTGCTCCAGTTTAGTGGCTATTTATTGAGCAGGTTTTTCGATGGTTTACCGACCTGCTGCGCTGGCAACTGATCAACGGTTCTGTCTGGGTGTTGTTCAGCGCCGGGCTGATCTTCATTGTGCGGGCATGTTTGTCTCGATGCCTGGGGCGTCAGTGCCAAGTTGAGCGAGCGTAATGCAGGCCGGGGACGTTTGCGTCAGGCGACTAACGATTGGATGTGATCTGCTTTTTGTGTGCCCTTGAAAGTAGCGACCTCCGCAACTCCTTGCTCCCGCCAAATAATATTTTTTGGTTATATAAAAATTCTTAAATAGTCTTTTTAAGAATATCAGTGCCTATCTACTATTGCCCCTACGCCGTAAGCAGTGCCCGTCACTGCCAGGCATATCTCATTAAAGGAGCAGCACCATGAGCGCATCCCTACGTAGTGTTGACGGGCAGGACGAAGCCACCATTTTGCGGGAGATCCAGAGCGCCTTGCGCGATCTGCGTTTTGGCGCGGTGGAAATCACCGTGCATAACGCCCAAGTGGTTCAGATCGAACGCAAAGAGAAGTTCCGTTTGCAGCAGCCGGGCAATAAACCGGGCTGAGGCGAAAGATCAGAAGATCGTCCGAACGCGGCCCGAGCCTTCGGCAGCTCCTGCGGGAGACTGATGTAAAGGCTGCGATCTTCGAACAGGCAACCCGTTCCAGACCATAAGAAAAAGCCAATACACCAAGAATTCCAGGAGCTTTCACCATGTCGTCGATTCGTCATTTTGCTTTGGCCGCCCTGGCCAGTGCCCTTTTTGCTGGTTCCGCGGTTGCCAAGGATTACGAACTGCTCAACGTGTCGTATGACCCGACCCGTGAGCTGTACCAGGAGTACAACGCCGAGTTCATCAACTTCTGGAAAAAAGACCACGCTGGCGACAATGTGAAAATCCAGCAGTCCCACGGTGGTTCGGGCAAGCAGGGCCGGGCGGTGATCGACGGTCTGCGGGCCGACGTGGTGACCCTGGCCCTGGCCGGTGACATCGATGAAGTCGCCAAACTCGGCAAGAGCCTCCCGGTCGACTGGCAGAAGCGTCTGCCGGAGGCGAGCACGCCTTACACCTCGACCATCGTGTTCCTGGTGCGCAAAGGCAATCCGAAAGGCATCAAGGACTGGGGCGACCTGACCAAGAACGGCGTGGAAGTCATCACCCCGAACCCGAAAACCTCCGGCGGCGCACGCTGGAACTTCCTCGCGGCCTGGGCCTATGGCCTGAAAGCCAACGGCGGTAACGAAGCCAAGGCCAAAGAGTACGTGCAGACCCTGTTCAAGCACGTACCTGTGCTGGACACCGGTGCTCGTGGTTCGACCATCACCTTCGTCAACAACGGTCAGGGCGATGTGTTGCTGGCCTGGGAAAACGAAGCCTTCCTGGCGTTGAAAGAAGACGGCGGCGCCGACAAATTCGACATCGTCGTGCCTTCGCTGTCGATCCTGGCCGAACCACCGGTGGCCGTGGTCGACAAGAATGCCGAGAAAAAGGGCAACACCGACATCGCCGAGGCGTACCTCAAGCACCTGTACAGCCCGGCCGGCCAGGAAATCGCAGCGAAAAACTTCTATCGTCCACGTGACAAAGAGGTGGCCGCCAAATACGCCAAGCAGTTCCCGACACTGGAGCTGGTGACTATCGACAAGGACTTCGGTGGCTGGAAAACCGCGCAACCGAAATTCTTCAATGACGGCGGCGTGTTCGACCAGATTTATCAGGCGCAGTAATCTGAAAATACTGGTCAGTTAAGTGCAATCCATGTGGGAGCGGCGGTGCGGCGATCCCACAGGTTTCGCATCTTAACTGACGGGCATTAGCCAACAGGCCCCAATTTCACCGTCGGGGCTTAGCGCATTTTCAACCAAGGACTTTTATGTCACGTCGTATCTCCCCTGTCATACCCGGCTTCGGGCTGACGCTGGGTTACACCTTGGTGTACCTCAGCCTGATTGTGCTCATTCCACTGGCGGCGATGTTCGTGCATGCCGCTCAACTTACCTGGGATCAGTTCTGGGCCATCATCTCGGCGCCACGGGTGCTGGCGGCACTGAAGCTGAGCTTCGGCACCGCGCTTTATGCCGCGATCATCAACGGCATCATCGGCACGCTGCTGGCCTGGGTGCTGGTGCGCTACACGTTCCCGGGACGCAAAGTCATCGACGCGATGATCGACCTGCCCTTTGCTTTGCCCACCGCGGTGGCCGGTATCGCGCTGACCGCGCTGTATACCCCTACTGGTCTGGTGGGTCAGTTCGCGGCGGACCTGGGTTTCAAGATCGCCTACACCCCCCTCGGCATCACGCTGGCGCTGACTTTTGTGACGCTTCCATTCGTAGTACGTACGGTACAGCCTGTACTGGCTGATATCCCGCGTGAAGTGGAGGAAGCGGCGGCTTGCCTCGGGGCGAAACCGTTACAGGTTTTTCGCCATATTCTGGTGCCCGCGCTGTTGCCAGCCTGGCTGACAGGGTTTGCTTTGGCCTTTGCCCGCGGGGTCGGCGAGTATGGTTCGGTGATTTTCATCGCCGGCAACATGCCGATGAAAACCGAAATTCTGCCGCTGCTGATCATGGTCAAGCTCGACCAGTACGATTACACCGGCGCCACCTCCATTGGTGTACTGATGCTGGTGGTTTCCTTTGTCCTGTTGCTGCTGATCAACTTGCTGCAGCGGCGCATCGAAACCCCATAAGGAGGCGCGAATCATGTCCCAATCGTCTATTGCAGCTGCCTCCTCGAACGCCTCCCGCCGTGGCAGTGCCACGTCGCGGCGAATCCTCATCGGCCTCGGCTGGCTGGTCTTCACACTGTTTTTGTTATTGCCGTTGTTCATCGTGGTGTCCCAGGGCCTGAAGCTGGGCCTGGGTGCATTCTTCACCGCGATCTTCGAGCCAGACGCCTTGTCGGCGTTGAAACTCACCGTGATCGCCGTGCTGATTTCGGTGCCGTTGAACCTGGTGTTCGGTGTCAGCGCGGCGTGGTGCGTGAGCAAATACTCGTTCCGCGGCAAGAGCATGCTGGTGACCCTGATCGACCTGCCTTTCTCGGTGTCGCCGGTGATTGCCGGTCTGGTCTACGTGTTGATGTTCGGCGCTCAGGGGCTGTTCGGCCCGTGGTTGCAGGATCACGACATCCAGATCGTGTTCGCCTTGCCGGGCATCGTGTTGGCGACGATTTTCGTCACCGTGCCGTTCGTGGCCCGTGAATTGATTCCGCTGATGCAGGAACAAGGCACTCAGGAAGAAGAGGCCGCGCGTCTGCTTGGCGCCAATGGCTGGCAGATGTTCTGGCACGTCACCGTTCCCAATATCAAATGGGGCCTGATCTATGGCGTGGTGCTGTGTACGGCCCGGGCCATGGGTGAGTTCGGTGCGGTGTCGGTGGTTTCCGGGCACATTCGCGGGGTGACCAACACCCTGCCGCTGCACGTCGAGATCCTCTACAACGAATACAACCACGTGGCCGCGTTCGCCGTGGCGAGCCTGTTGCTGATCCTGGCGCTCTTCATCCTGCTGCTCAAGCAGTGGAGCGAAAACCGTATTAACCGCCTGCGCGCCAGCGCCGCGGAGGAATAAGTCATGTCGATCGAAGTGCGTAACGTCAGCAAGAACTTTCACGCGTTCAAGGCGCTGGACAACATCAGCCTGGACATTCAAAGCGGCGAGCTGGTGGCGCTGCTGGGGCCGTCCGGCTGCGGCAAAACCACGTTGCTGCGAATCATCGCCGGCCTGGAAACCCCGGATCAGGGCAACATCGTGTTCCATGGCGAAGACGTTTCCGGCCACGACGTGCGTGATCGAAATGTCGGTTTCGTGTTCCAGCACTACGCCCTGTTCCGCCACATGACGGTGTTCGATAACGTCGCGTTCGGCCTGCGTATGAAGCCGAAAAACCAGCGTCCGAATGAAAGCCAGATCGCGGTGAAAGTCCACGAACTGCTGAACATGGTGCAGCTGGATTGGTTGGCCGATCGCTACCCGGAACAACTCTCTGGTGGCCAGCGTCAGCGCATCGCGTTGGCCCGTGCCTTGGCGGTGGAGCCGAAAGTTTTGCTGCTCGACGAACCCTTCGGCGCGCTCGACGCCAAGGTCCGCAAGGAGCTGCGTCGCTGGCTCGCACGTCTGCACGAAGACATCAACCTGACCTCGGTATTCGTGACCCACGACCAGGAAGAAGCGATGGAAGTCGCCGACCGTATCGTGGTGATGAACAAGGGCGTGATCGAGCAGATTGGCTCACCGGGCGACGTCTACGAAAACCCGGCCAGCGATTTCGTTTATCACTTCCTCGGCGATTCGAACCGTCTGCATTTGGGTGAAGACCGGCACGTGCTGTTCCGGCCGCACGAAGTGTCGCTGTCGCGGCATGAACTGGAAGATCACCACGCGGCTGAAGTGCGCGATATTCGTCCGCTGGGCGCGACGACGCGGGTGACGTTGAAGGTCGAAGGCCAGAGCGAGCTGATCGAAGCGGAAGTGGTGAAGGATCACGACAGCCTGGTTGGCTTGGCGAAGGGGGAGACGTTGTTCTTCAAGCCCAAGGTCTGGCAGAAAGTCGCCAACCTTTAAAAGCTTCGCGGGCAAGCCTCGCTCCTACAGTGATTTGTGTCGTACATACAATCCTGTAGGAGCGAGGCTTGCCCGCGAAGGCGTCTTACGTTGCTGCGTTTTTCTGACGCAAACGCACCCCCCCCACCCGCGTCTCGATCTGCTCTTTCAGCTCATGCCGCAACCCGAGCAAAAACGCCAACTCGACCACCACAAACAACGGCCCGACAATCAACCCCGTCACGTCATCGACAAACGCCGGTTTGCGTCCCTCGTAATGATGGCCGACAAACTGAATCGCCCATCCCACCACAAACATCCCGATGCCGCTGGCCAGCCAGACCAGCGTACTTTGCTGCGCGAGAACGTGACCCGCCCAAATGCAAAGACCGAGCAACACGGTCATCAACACCCCAAGACGCACCTCCAGGCGCAGGTAAAACCACGCCGATGCGATTGCGATCAGCACCGCCGGCGAAACCCAGCCTGCGCCCCATTGCGGCCGCGACAGCAACACTGTAACGGCCACTACAATCAGCGGGATACCGATAAAGTGGCTGGCGATATTGCGCGGGTCACGGTGGTAGGCGGCGTATTGACTGAGATGGTCAACGAGGCTTTTCATTGTTATTCCTCCTGTAGGGTGATGGATGATGCTCCAGGCTTCATCCTCGTTCTGTCAGCCAAGCGACAATCTCCAGGAGTTTTCATGGACATGCAGTTTTGGCGTTCGCGCCTGGATACGGGGCAGTGGTTCAGTCATTTACCTGTTCTCTTACAGAATAGTCTGCTGGCTGCTGCCCGGGTTCGGCGCCTGCCGTCGGGGCAACTGCTATTCAAACGCGGTGATCCGCCGTGCGGGCTGTATGCAGTGCTCGAAGGTTCGGTGCGCATTGGCGCGGTGAGCGAGCAGGGCAAGGAAGCACTGCTGAGCCTGGTGGAAGCGCCGCACTGGTTCGGCGAAATCTGCCTGTTCGATGGCCAGCCGCGAACCCACGATGCCTGCGCTGTTGGCCAGTGCACCCTGTTGCACATCCCGCAAATAACGCTGCTGGCGTTGCTCGACGAACACCCGGTGTACTGGCGGCAACTGGCGTTGCTGATGAGCCACAAACTGCGCCTGACCTTCATCAACCTCGAACAGCTGAGTCTGATGCCAGCCCCGGCGCGCCTGGCCCATCGTTTGCTGATGATCGCCGAGGGTTATGGCGAAATCGCCCCGGCGCGCCGTGTTCTGCAACTGTCTCAGGAGCAACTGGCGTCGATGCTGTCGCTGTCGCGCCAGACCACCAACCAGCTCCTCAAGGATTTGCAGGGGCAAGGAATTCTGAATCTCAAGTATGGCGAGATCGAGATTCTGGATGCGCAGCGGTTGCGAGCGTTGGCGGTGATTTGAAAAAAGATCGCAGCGGCAGTGGTGGGCTTTATCCGCGAACGCGCCTAGCCTGTGACGACGACAATCGAGGTGTGCCATGCGTGTATTGCTAGTGGAAGACCAACCCGAGACCGCCAGCCTCCTGGCCAAAGGCCTGAGCGAAGCGAGTTACGCGGTGGATGTGGCGCTCAATGGCATGGACGGCCGGCGCTTTATCGAATCCGGCGAATACGAACTGATCATCCTCGACGTGATGCTGCCGGGGCTCAACGGCTGGCAGTTGCTGCAGCAGATCCGCAAGCTCGGCGACACGCCGGTACTGCTCCTCACCACCAAGGACGGCATCGAAGATCGCCTGCGCGGACTGGAATTGCATGAGGATGATTACCTGCTCAAGCCGTTTGCCGTCAGTGAACTCGTGAAGCGAGTGCGCAAGCTGTTGCGGCGAGATCGCGGGCGCTGAGAACGAGTTTCGCCAAAAAAAAATTAGCTGGACTTCGACTTAGTGGTGCACTAAATACAATGCATATGCGTTTATTTATATGAATTTGCACTGTATATGATGCGAGTATGCGATGGATGCCTTCGCGGGCAAGCCTCGCTCCTACAGATGACCGCGTATTCCCGTAGGAGCGAGGCTTGCCCGCGAAGAGGCCGGAACATACAGAACACCTCCCGGATCTGTCACCGCAACCCATCCCGAAACTGCCCCGGCGTCATTCCGGTCCAGCGCTTGAACGCGCGACTGAAGCTGCTGGTGTCTGCGAAACCCAGCAGGTAACTGACCTCGCTTAACGAACATTGCGGGTCGCGCAGGTGCAGCAGCGCCAGGTTCTCCCGGCTTTCGTTGAGCAACGTATCGAACCGACAACCTTCATCCGCCAAGTGCCGTTGCAGGCTGCGTAAACCCAAATGCAGCGCATGGGCGATGCACTCGGCCGACGGTTCGCCTTCGGGTAATTGCTCTTCAATGGCGTCGCGAACCTTGCGCTCCCAGGTCAGGGGTTTGAGTTGCGCCAGGGTACGTTTGAGCACGGTTTCGTCGTGTTCGGCCTGTTCCGGGTTGGCATCGTCCAGGTGACTGTCGAAATCCATCAAGGCGAACTCCAGTCGGTCTTCGTCGGCGTTGAAATACACCGGGGAGCGGAACATTTTGTGCCATTGATGCGAGTCGGCAGGTTCCGGACGGCGCAGATAAACCGCCAGCGGGGCGTAGTCACGGCCCAGGCGATTGCGGCAGGTACGCACATAAATCGCCGCAAACGCATCAATGGCTTCGAAGGCTGGCGGGGGGTTGCCTTGGGGGATTTTCAGGCGGAAGTAGTAGCGATCTTCGGCGCGGATCAGCTCCAGATCCAGCGCGTCGCTGACCACTTGGTGATAACGCACAATGCGCTCGAACACCTCCCGCAGGCTGCCGCTGGCCACCAACGCATAACCCAACGCATGAAAGGTAGTGGGGCTGACGAAACGCGATACCCGCAAGCCAATCGCCGGATCGCCGCTGACCTGCACCGCGATTTGCCACAGGCGCGTGGTGGCGGACAACGGGTAACGGGCGTTCGGGTCGTCCATCAACTGCGGGTCGAGCCCCGCCTGTTGGCACAGGGCGGTGCTGTCGAGTCCCAACGCATCGAGCTGCTTGCGCAGGGCGCGGGTCCAGCTGGCGAGAGAGGTCGGTTCTGTCATGTTGATTGGCGCGTCTGGTCAACGTTGGCGTTCACGGCTACCGCTCAGTAAAGCATCACAGGGCAGGATACGAACATCTATAAGCAGAGGATGGAAGCATGGACGGCATTTCCGCAAGTCCCCGGCGACTGAATGCAGCACAGCGATCAGCGCATATTCGCGAGGTGGTATTGGCCAAGGGCGTCGAACTGCGTCAGCGCTACCCGATTCTCAACCATCAGGATGCCTTGGGTGCGGGCATTCTGGCCTTCGCGTTGTCCGGGATGATCGGTTCGGCAGCGCTGTACATCACCGGGTACATGGCCTGGTGGGTATGCCTGTTGCTCAACGCGTTTTTCGCCTCGCTGACCCACGAGCTGGAGCACGACCTGATCCACAGCATGTATTTCCGCAAACAGCGGGTGCCGCACAACCTGATGATGGGCCTGGTATGGATGGCGCGACCGAGCACCATCAACCCCTGGATCCGCCGTCATCTACACCTCAACCACCACAAGGGAGGAGAAAATTCAGGGGCAAACTGTGGACGGGGTGCGCGTCTGAAGGCCCTTTCGCGGGCTAATCAGGGCCAATGGAATTATTTCCCTGTGGTTGAAAAACGCCTTCGACAATATCTGCTACACAACCCTGTGAACGGGGTGGTAATGGCGGTTACGAAGGGCTACTCGGCACACCAAGGATGTTGGGCGTGACCGGTCGTTATGATTACTTACTTAGTCCGAAAGGAAATAATGAGAATTCTACTTTGGAATAAATTATGAAGTTGTTATTGCATTTTTGTAGATAGATAGGGCGTTTCTTGGGTGGACAAATTCCAAGGGTCGAACCATTATCAGTGTCGTGAGTTTCCAGGAGGGAACTTGCTTTCATCGGAAGATACTTTTAAACGATAAAGGAAATCAAACCATGTCGAGCATTAATGGTACTTATGTGAACTCTAACGCTGGCGCCAAACTGGTTATTACCGATGGCAACGATTCCAATGGCACATTCAGTGGTACGTTCAGCCAAGGTGGTGTTAACTATGAAGTCGATTATGGACACTATCATTTTCAGAATAGCACCGGGCAACCGACTATCATCACTTTTACCGCTTTAAATGATGGCACTGGGTATCAGGCGTGGTCACTATTTTCGCCGGACCACAACTATTCAAAAATTCGGGCTGTGGGGTCGCGCAATAACTTTGACGGTGATGTAGTGGGATTGGCAGGTGAGTTTGTCAAGCAATAAACATTTGCGATAGTTATCAACAGGCTGATGCATGAAAGTGCGTCAGCCTGTTTTGTTTGTGAGCCGCCATTTAACTAATATTCGCAAAATACTTGAATTGTTTTATCACTATTCGTCGTGGTTTCTCTCGTAAATCCATGCCTTCTACGAATAATTTCAATGCTTGAAAAACTTCATAATGGCCTATTTTGCTACAAGCCTTATATAACGCGGCTTGGCACGCTTATGCTTTTTAATATTCTATTTCGGACTAAGTATAAGTTTAAAAATTACTTTAAGGGATAAGCATTTTGCCCAATGACTCACCCACTGATTTGGGCGCACCGGGGGATATCAGGGGGGGCGCAAAGAGACCGCATGGGAGTTAATCAATGGGGCAATGTCCAAACCGCTATCAGTGCGCATGAGGTGCTGTGGCGCCAGGCAACGAGTGGCGACTTGGTCGATCTCGGCCGGCCACGTCCGAATGCGCGTGCTGGCCAGCGGCAAGCCCGGCGAAATCCGGATTCGGGACAGCAGGTCGCCAGGAGCTCAACAACGCGGCGTTGAGCGCCGTGAAAACGGAAGATTTTTGTGCCGGCCAAGCAGGGTGAAATTGCCCAGAACGGCCCGGATTCTGTGTGCCCATCGATTTCAAGGTTCATTGGAACGAAACCTTTTCGCGCTAAACATTTACCCGAGGGAATACATCATGACGTTACTGGCATCTCCACTGCGAAGCGAAGGATCCCGAGGTGCGAGTGCAATTGCAGGCGGACGACGGGTGAATGACGGCGAAGCGGCGCGGGACGTGGCGTCCCTGATTGAGCGGGCAGAGATTATCAAGTTGTAGGTGATTACCGCGCGTTAATAAATTTATGATTTCCGGGGCCGTCTCCTTGGCAGGGTGCGGCTCCTTTTTTATTTTGCGGCAAGTACAAAACCCTGTGGGAATGAGCCTTTATATTCCTTATGGGTCTTAATAAATAGCTTCTTATTCCTTAACGAATATAACTCTCCTCCCTATACTCGGTCACGAACAGACACGCAGCAGGAGAGCTCCCCCATGCGCAACGAATCAATTCGCTACCTGATTGTGCCGGGCTGGCAAGGATCGCCAGAAGATCATTGGCAAACCCATTGGCAGAACAGCCTGCCCAACAGTGCGCGGGTGGAGCAGGCAGACTGGCTGACGCCTCGCCGTGAGGACTGGGTCGCGGCACTGGCCGAGGCGATTGCCGCCGACAGTACGCCCGTGATTCTGATCGCCCACAGCCTGGGCTGCATCACCGTCGCCCATTGGGCGGCCACGGCACCGCTGCCATTTTTGCGTCAGGTGCGCGGCGCGTTGCTGGTCGCGCCAGCGGACGTCGAGCGCCCGGCTTGCGCGCCGGCCCTGCGCAACTTCGCACCGATCCCGACTCATTTGCTGCCTTTCCCGAGCCAGGTCGTCAGCTCCGACAACGACAGCGCAGTGAGCGCGCCACGAGCGCTTGAATTGGCGCGCCAATGGGGCGCCGAGGCGGGGATTTTATCGGGTGCCGGGCACATCAATGTGAAGTCCGGTCACCAGCGCTGGGAGCAAGGTTTTGCGTACCTCTATCGTCTGCAAAACCGCATGGAACAGCGCGCCCTGCGTCGAGCTTGAACCTTTATTTTATTGAACGCCCCCGTCTCCCCGGCGGTTTTGGGCGGGAGTCTGCCATGAGCTTGCATGAAACATTCGGTCAGCCGCTGCTGATCTTTCCCGATGCGGAAAAAAGCCCGCTGAGCATTCGCGCCAAGGCGTTGGTATTCGTCGATCCGCGTTCCCGGCAGTTGCGCCAGGAGTTGGAACAACTGGCGCCACGTTCTATTTCGGTGTTGATTCGCGGTGAAACCGGCAGTGGTAAAGAGCTGCTGGCGCGACACATCCATCGCGCCAGTGACCGTGGGGGATTGTTTGTGTCAGTCAATTGCGGGGCGATCAGCCCGACCTACGCTGATGCCGAACTGTTCGGCTATGCCGCCGGCAGTTACAGCGGTTCGGCCAGCAGTCGCGCTGGCTGGTTTGGTTCGGCCAATGGCGGCACCTTGTATCTGGATGAGATCGGCGACCTGCCGCTGCCGATCCAGATCAAGTTGCTCGCCGCCCTGGAGAACCACGAAGTCACCCGAGTCGGCGCTCACCAGCCGAGCCCGGTGGACGTACGTCTGGTGGCCGCCACCAGCATCGATCTGGCGCAGGCCGTGGCTGCCGGAAAATTCCATGAGCGGCTCTATCACTACCTCAGCGAAGGCCCGCTCGAACTGCCGGCCTTGCGCGAACGGGTGGGCGATATTTTGTCACTGGCCGAATACTTCCTTGGCATCTACAGCCAACGCCTCGACCTGCCGGTGCCGTTGATCAGCGAAGCCGCGCAGCAACTGCTGGAGCAACACAGTTGGCCGGGCAATACCCGGGAGCTGGAGAACGTCATTCACTTTGCGCTGTTGGTGAGTACCGGCGACGAGATTTTGCCCGAGCATTTGAATCTGCCCGAGGCGGCTGTGTCGCTGGTGACGATCGAACAGCAACTCAAAAAAATGCTTGGCAACGGTTCCGCCGCCGAAAAAGAGGCCTTGAAAAAACTGCTCAAAGCCACCGGGCTTCTGTAGGAGCTGGCGCAGCCTGCAATCTTTTGATCTTTGGTGGCTTTGAAATCGCCAAAATCAAAAGATCGAAGCCATCGGCAGCTCCTATATCGGGCGTGGCGGTTGTATGAACAGAATGGAATAAGAAAGTGAGTAAAAGATATTATTCGGGAATAAAGAATCCCGGTATTGTCCGCGTCACGCCAGCGATAGCACTTCAGTAGCACTTAAAAAACCACTCGTAATAAACAAGCCGTCGTCGATCACGACCGCGATTTTTCGATAAGGACACTGCATGAAAAAGGTTCTGTTGTTCACCGCATTGGCGGCTGCCCTGAGCGCGGGCCTGGCCCAGGCTGGCGAGAAACTGGTGGTGGCGGCGACGCCAGTTCCACATGCCGAGATTCTTGAACTGATCAAACCGACCCTCGCCAAAGAAGGCGTGGACCTGGAGATCAAAGTCTTCACCGACTACGTTCAGCCGAACGTGCAGCTCGATCAGAAACATCTGGACGCCAATTACTTCCAGACTCTGCCGTACCTGAAAAACTTCAACGAAGGTAAAGGCACGCACCTGGTGACCGTGGTCGGCGTACACGTCGAACCATTTGGCGGCTACTCGAAGAAAGTCAAAAGCCTGGCTGAGCTGAAAGACGGCGCAACCATCGCTATCCCGAACGAAGGCAGCAACAGCGGCCGAGCCCTGATCCTGCTGCAGAAGGCTGGCCTGATCGAGTTGAAAGACCCAAAAAACGCTGTGGCTACCCCGAAAGACATCGCCAAGAACCCGCACAATTTCAAGTTCAAGGAACTGGAATCGGCCATGCTGCCGCGTGTTCTGGACCAGGTCGACCTGGACATGATCAACACCAACTACGCGCTGGACGCGGGTCTGAACCCGGCTAAAGACGCGCTGCTGATCGAAGGTGCCGATTCGCCTTATGTGAACTTCCTGGTGGCTCGTCCAGACAATAAGGACAGCGTTGCCATCCAGAAACTGGCCAAGGCCCTGACCAGCCCGGAAGTGAAGGCGTTCATTGACAAGAAATACAGTGGCGCGGTACTGCCGGCGTTCTGATTGATCGCAGTCTCGAACTTCTTCAAGGTTTCAACGCCGGCGGCTAATTCAGCGTCGGCGTTTTTATTGGGGGTGTTTGCATCAATCCGGCCAATGCCACGCCGGCTCATCCAGCATCCGCTGCCCGACCATCCCGGTCTGGCCGAAATGCTTCTCCAGCACAATGCAATTGCATTCCGGGTCCTCCTGCAACGCCGAGATCAACCGCCGCGCATGGGACACCACCCCTACCTGACACTGCTCGGACGCTCGAATGATCAACCGCGCCAACGCCGGCAGCAGGTCCGGATGCAGACTGGTTTCCGGCTCATTCAACACCATCAATGTCGGTGGCCTAGGCGTCAGCAATGCCGCGACCAGCAGCAGATAGCGCCATCAGCAGGCTGGCCGGGCGATAGAACGGCCCGGACCAGATGCATTTCTTTTTGATTTCCGGATCGGGGGAGAACTCCGATTGACTCGGCTCCGGCAGGCCCAGTGCGATCGAGTAGCTGAAATCCTCACCGGCAAACCCCAGGCGCAGGCGTTTGGCGCCGTGTCGTACGCTCGCCTCGACCGGGACTTCACCATTGCGCATCCGTCGGCTGATATTTTCAGGCCCGGCCCAGAACGTCGAATCCAGCCCACCCTCACGGGCCAACGCATTGACCACCCCGCCCTGAGCGGTTTCCGCCAGCAGGCGCAAGGCGCGGTAGAGGTTGGATTTGCCGCTGCCATTGGGGCCGGTAATCAGGTTCAATCGGCCCAGCGGAATCACCAATTTATTGATCGAGCGGTAATTGGCCACCGCGAGGGTTTTGGGCATGGAAAACGTTCTCTTGATCGTTCCCACGCTCCGCGTGGGAATGCATCCCGTGACGCTCCGCGTCACAGTGGACGCAGAGCGTCCATGGCGGCGTACCCACGCAGAGCATGGGAACGATCAATGGAGTATAAGGATCGCTCGTGCAGACGTGGAACCCTGATCTAAGCTCTCAGTCGTATCGTCACTGGCACGTTCGCAACGCAAAGGAGTCTGCATGGCGGGTCCCGGATTGAAATTAATGGTTGGCCTGAGCCTCATCGCCTTGCTGACCGCCTGTGGCGATAAAAAGCCTGTCGAGAAGGACCGCCCGCGAGTCTTCGTGCAAGAGGTCAAGCCATCGGATTACGCCGCCGCGGTGACACTCACCGGCGACGTCCAGGCGCGAGTCCAGACCGAGTTGTCGTTCCGCGTGGGCGGCAAGATCATCCAGCGTATGGTCGATGTCGGTGACCGGGTTTCGGCCAAACAAGTGCTGGCCAAACTCGACCCGAAAGACCTGCAAACCACTGTCGACTCGGCCCAGGCTCAGGTCGTTGCCGAACAGGCCCGGGTCAAACAAACCGCCGCGGCCTTCGTTCGCCAACAAAAACTCCTGCCCAAGGGCTACACCAGCCAGAGCGAATACGATTCCGCTCAAGCTGCCTTGCTCAGCAGTCAGAGCGCATTGGCCGCTGCTCAAGCGCAATTGGCCAATGCCCGGGATCAACTGAGCTATACCGCGTTGATTGCCGACGCGCCGGGGGTGATTACCGCGCGCCAGGCCGAAGTCGGCCAGGTCGTGCAAGCCACGGTTCCGATTTTCAACCTGGCCCGGGACGGAGAGCGTGACGCGGTTTTCAACGTTTATGAATCGCTGCTGGCTGAGCCGCCGGCGGATAGATCGATTGTGGTCAGCCTGCTCGACAACCCGAAGATCAAGACCACAGGCACCGTTCGGGAAGTCACGCCGGCAGTCTCGGCGCAGACCGGCACAGTACAAGTCAAAGTCAGCCTCGACAGGCTCCCCGAGGGCATGCAACTCGGGTCGGTGGTGAGCGCCACCGCCAAGCCAGTCGGCAAAACCGCAGTGGAGCTGCCCTGGTCGGCCCTGACCAAAAACCTCAGTGACCCTGCCGTGTGGCTGGTGGATGCCGAGGGCAAGGCGCAATTGCACACGGTCACCGTCGGCCGTTACCTGACCGGCAAAGTCATCGTCAGCGCCGGCCTCAACGGTGACGAAAAAGTCGTCATCGCAGGCGGCCAATTACTGCATCCGGGCGTGAAGGTGGAGATCGTCGAAAACACCTATAAGACGCCAATGACAGGAGCCCAGCCATGAAGCGCCTGTTGCTGTTGTCCGCCGCTGCACTACTGGTCGCTTGCTCTGATGAGGAAGCGCCGCCAGAACCGGTTCGGCCGGTATTGTCCGTGGAGGTGAAAGCGCTCAATCAAGAAGACCTCGGCCGGTTTGCCGGCAGCATTCAGGCCCGTTACGAAAGCAATATCGGTTTCCGGGTACCGGGGCGTATCGCCAGCCGTAATGTCGATGTCGGCGCCGAAGTCCAGAAGGGCGCCTTGCTTGCCACCCTCGACCCCTCCGATCAGCAGAATCAGTTACGTTCGGCCCAAGGTGATTTGGCGCGTGTGCAAGCGCAGCTCATCAACGCTCAGGCCAACGCCCGGCGTCAGCAGGAATTGTTCAATCGCGGGGTTGGCGCGCAGGCGCAGCTCGACATCGCCCAGACCGATCTGAAAACTACCCAGGCCTCTCTCGATCAAGCCCGGGCCGCAGTGGAACAGGCGCAAGACCAACTCGATTACATCGAGCTGCGCACCGATCACAAAGCCGTAGTTACCGCGTGGAATGCCGAGGCCGGGCAAGTGGTCACGGCCGGCCAACAAGTGGTGACCCTGGCGCAGCCGGACATCAAGGAAGCGGTGATCGACTTGCCCGACACCCTGGTCGATCGGTTGCCGGCCGATGTGGTGTTCCAGGTCGCCTCGCAACTGGACCCGAGCATCACCAGCACTGCCATCGTGCGCGAAATCGAACCCCAGGCCCAAAGCGCAACCCGTACCCGTCGCGCCCGCCTCAGCCTGACCGATACGCCGCCGGGCTTTCGCCTTGGCACGGCGATCAGCGTGACCCTCAGCTCTGCGATCAAGCCACGCCTCGAGCTGCCAGTGAGCGCGCTGCAGGAGGTCGATGGAAAACTGCGGATCTGGGTCGTCGATCCGCAGACGCAAACCGTTTCCCCGCGGGACGTCAGCCTGATCAGCCGGACCGATGCCACGGTGGTCCTGGCCAACGGCGTGAAGTCCGGCGAGCGAGTGGTCAGTGCCGGTGTGAACAGCCTCAAACCGGGGCAGAAAGTGAAAATTGACGAGGACGGCCCGCAATGAAAGGGAGTTTCAACTTATCCGAATGGGCCCTCAAGCATCAGTCGTTTGTCTGGTATTTGATGTTCGTCGCGCTGCTGATGGGCGTGTTCTCGTACCTGAACCTGGGGCGCGAAGAAGACCCCTCGTTCACCATCAAAACCATGGTGATCCAGACCCGCTGGCCCGGCGCGACCCAGGAAGAAACCCTCAAGCAGGTCACCGACCGGATCGAGAAAAAACTCGAAGAACTCGACTCGCTCGATTACGTGAAAAGCTACACCCGCCCCGGCGAATCGACGGTCTTCGTTAACCTGCTCGACACCACCAGTGCCAAGGACATCCCGCAAATCTGGTACCAGGTGCGCAAGAAGATAAACGACATTCGCGGTGACTTCCCGCAAGGCCTGCAAGGGCCGGGCTTCAACGATGAGTTCGGCGACGTATTCGGTTCGGTGTATGCCTTTACCTCCGACGGCCTGTCGATGCGCCAGTTGCGCGATTACGTGGAACAGGTGCGTGCCGAAATCCGCGAAGTCCCGGGGTTGGGTAAGGTCGAGATGGTCGGCGAGCAGGATGAAGTCCTTTACCTGAACTTCTCCCCCCGCAAACTGGCCGCCCTCGGCATTGATCGGCGCGAGGTGGTGCAGACCCTGCAATCGCAGAACGCTGTGACCCCGGCCGGGGTGATCGAGGCTGGTCCGGAGCGGATTTCGGTGCGGACGTCGGGGCAGTTTGCCTCTGAAAAAGATCTGGCCAACGTTAACCTGAAGCTCAACGACCGCTTCTACCGACTGGCCGACATCGCCAACATCAGCCGTGGCTACGTCGATCCGTCGACCCCGGAGTTTCGCTTCAACGGTCAGCCAGCCATCGGCCTGGCGATCGCCATGAAAAAGGGCGGCAACATTCAGGACTTCGGCAAGGCGCTGCACCTGCGCATGGATGAGCTGACGGCTGACCTGCCGGTGGGCGTCGGTGTACACACCGTTTCCGACCAGGCTGTCGTGGTGGAAGAAGCCGTCGGCGGCTTCACCAGTGCGTTGTTCGAAGCGGTGGTGATCGTACTGATTGTCAGCTTCGTCAGTCTCGGTGTACGCGCCGGATTGGTGGTGGCGTGTTCGATTCCGTTGGTGCTGGCGATGGTCTTCCTCTTCATGGAATACAGCGGCATCACCATGCAGCGGATTTCCCTTGGTGCGCTGATCATCGCCCTCGGCCTGCTGGTGGACGACGCGATGATCACGGTCGAGATGATGGTCACGCGCCTGGAAATGGGCGAAACCAAAGAGCAGGCGGCGACTTTCGCCTACACCTCGACCGCATTCCCGATGCTCACCGGCACGTTGGTCACCGTCGCCGGTTTCGTGCCGATCGGCTTGAACGCCAGCTCCGCCGGTGAGTACACCTTCACGCTGTTCGCGGTGATCGCGGTGGCCATGCTGGTGTCATGGATCGTCGCCGTGCTGTTCGCCCCGGTGCTCGGTGTGCACATTCTGAGCGCCAAGGTGAAGCCTCACGACGCAGAGCCAGGGCGCATCGGTCGGGCGTTCAATGGCGGCCTGCTCTGGGCCATGCGCAATCGCTGGTGGGCCATCGGCATCACCGTGGCGCTGTTTGTGCTCTCGGTGTTTTCCATGCAGTTCGTGCAGAACCAGTTCTTCCCGTCCTCGGATCGCCCGGAAATCCTTGTCGACCTGAACCTGCCGCAAAACGCCTCGATTGCCGAAACTCGCATGGTCGTTAATAAGCTCGAAGCAACGCTCAAAGATGACCCGGACATCGTGCGCTGGAGCACCTACATCGGCGAGGGCGCGATCCGTTTCTATCTGCCCCTCGACCAGCAATTGCAGAACCCGTACTACGCGCAACTGGTGATCGTCAGCAAAGGCAAGTCACGCCCAGCCTTGACTGCTCGTTTGCAAAAACGCCTGCGTGAAGAGTTCGTCGGTGTCGGCAGTTACGTCCAGGCTCTGGAAATGGGCCCGCCGGTGGGGCGGCCGATTCAGTACCGGGTCAGCGGCAAAGACATCGATCAGGTGCGCAAACACGCTATCGCCCTGGCCACCGAACTGGATAAGAACTCGCACATCGGCGAAATCATTTACGACTGGAACGAGCCGGGCAAAGTGCTGCGCATCGACATCGCCCAGGACAAGGCGCGGCAATTGGGGTTGTCGTCGGAAGACGTGGCGAGCTTGATGAACAGCATCGTCGTCGGTTCGCCGGTGACGCAGGTCGATGACGATATCTACCTGATCGACGTGGTCGGCCGCGCTGAAGATGCTGAGCGCGGTAGTCCGGAAACGTTGCAGAACTTGCAGATCGTCACTCCTGGCGGCACTTCGATTCCGCTGCTGGCGTTTGCCACGGTGCGGTATGAGCTCGAGCAGCCGCTGGTGTGGCGTCGCGATCGCAAACCGACCATCACCATCAAGGCCGCGGTACGCGACGAGATTCAGCCGACCGACCTGGTGAAACAACTGCAACCGGACATCGATAAATTCGCCGCCAGTTTGCCGGTGGGCTACAAAGTCGCCACCGGCGGTACGGTGGAGGAAAGCGGCAAGGCCCAGGGGCCGATTGCCAAGGTCGTGCCGTTGATGCTGTTTTTGATGGCGACCTTCCTGATGATCCAGTTGCACAGCGTGCAGAAGCTGTTCCTGGTGGCCAGCGTCGCGCCGCTCGGGCTGATCGGCGTGGTGCTGGCGCTAATCCCGACCGGTACGCCGATGGGCTTCGTGGCGATCCTCGGGATTCTGGCGTTGATCGGGATCATCATCCGCAACTCGGTGATTCTGGTGACCCAGATCGACTCTTTCGAGAAGAGCGGCTACACGCCGTGGGACGCGGTGGTGCAGGCCACGGAACATCGTCGCCGACCGATTTTGCTGACGGCGGCGGCGGCGAGCCTGGGGATGATCCCGATTGCCCGGGAAGTGTTCTGGGGGCCGATGGCGTACGCGATGATTGGCGGGATCATCATCGCGACGTTGCTGACGCTGCTGTTTTTACCGGCGCTGTATGTGGCCTGGTACAAAATCCGCGAACCGAAGTCTGCCTAATGATCGTTCCCACGCAGAGCATGGGAACGATCAGTCGGCTCGACGCCAAACACTCGCCAACCAAGGCTGCTGTTCCCGCGGCAGCCCCGCCGGCCGGTAGTAATGCTCAAGCTCCACAAACCCCGCCTCAGTCAGCAGTTCCTGCCACGCCTGAAGATCGTAATACGCCCCATACCGCGGCCCGTTCCAGCCTTCCTGGTTCTCTCCACGCGGATTGGAGCTGAACAACACACCGCCCGGCTTCAACGCCTCGCGCAGCTGCTTCAACACCCGAGGCAATTCCTGACTAGGGATGTGGAACAGCACCGCATTGGCAAAAATCCCGTCAAACCGCTCGGCCGGCAGATCGAGTTTCAGAAAGTCCTGCTGCCAGACTTCGCAACCACTGTCCTCTCGGGCCATCTGCGCAAGCTTTTCCGAACCGTCGAGGCCGACGGCGGTATGGCCCAGGCGTGTGAAGGTTTTAAGGTCACGGCCAGGGCCGCAGCCAAAGTCGAGAAGGGTGAACGGCGCCTCACCCTGAATATGCCGCAGCAGGGCATCGATGTTCTGGCTGACATCGTGATCGCGAGTGCCTTCACGGAAATCTTCGGCCACCGCGTTGTAATGGCCCAGGGTAGTGGAGGTGATCTGCTCCAGATCGGCGGGAGTCTGTTTCATGGTCGGCTGCGCAGGCAATGGGGATTCGCCGAATATACGCCATGACGCCGGGGGCTGCTGCGCAGCCATTCGCGGGCAAGCCTCGCTCCTACAGGGGGCCAGTGATCGCCAGAACCACATAACTCCTGTAGGAGCGAGGCTTGCCCGCGAAGGCAATATCACTGACGACCAATGACTCAGGCCAGATTCAGCTTTGCTTCATCCCCAGACATTCAATGGACCGATCAACCATCGTCTTGGCAATCTCCAGCAAATGCCAAACGGAAAACACCAATGCCCGATCGGCCCCCTTGAGCTGATCGCCACACTGATATGCCGTGACCGAGGCGCAGCGCAGCAGATCGGCGACGTAAAGCTGGGTATCCTCGAAGCTCACGTCTTTGCTGACGTTGTAGAAGCGAAATTCGTCGGGCGGTGAGGGCTGATCGCCGGTGAGGTAGAAATCAATCGCACGGTAGAGCGCCGATCGATCCCTGAGCGGATCTTCAGTGGCGGTTTCGTTGGTGGGTGTTTCGGGAGGTGGATCGGGTACGGATTTTTTCATGTGTTGCTCCTATTGCTACATGGGAGCCATCACTTATCGCCTACTAAACGATTGGGTGGCGGCTGCGCGCAGGTTAGTAGGCCGGTCAATAGGAAAACCGGTGCACCCGAAGGTGCCCCACGCACAGCCACCATATTCTGCATGCGGCAAACATTGCCGGACATGAGCATGGAATCGCTATGCGCCTATTGATCCGGGCTACTAAACCCGATCACTGATGAGCAGTGACGGACCGAGACTAGCCACGGAATTTGGCAGGCGCAAGCGAGCGGAATGATCTAGGAAACGTCCTGCAAAAGAAAGGGATCGGGCCTGCTGGCACTCTGATTTTCTTGTGCGAAAACTTCCCTTCAGGGGTCGGCGATTACCTGTGGCAGACGCGCTTGGCGAGGGAGCTTGCTCCCGCTCGATTGGGTAGCGATCGAAATACCTGCCGTCCCGAATATGGCTACCTGTTAGTTCTTACAGTATCGCCTTAGCCGATAAGGGTTCATATTTTTCCTCGTCTACGAACGATGGCTGCTGTAATGCGAACTAACCATGATTTTGCTACCCCAGCTCTATCGGTCAAAGACCCGCGTGGGTTGGTGATCCGTAGCGTGGGCTACTGCCGCCATCCGGACAAACCAGGCATCGAGTCGCGCGTCAGTCGGCAAATTTTCGACACCGCGGGGCGGTTGATTCAGTCGTGGGACCCAAGATTGTGGGGAACGTCGCCGAAACCAAATGTGGCCACGATCCACGGCCTGAACGACCAGCCTTTGCTGTCGAACAGCGTGGATGCCGGGTGGCAGTTGAGCCTTTTGGATCAGGCTGGTTCGCCGCGTTTGTTCTGGGACGGTCGAGGTAACAAGCGGCACATTGACTATGACGATCAACAACGGCCGATAACCGTCACGGAACAGGCGGCTGGACAACGGCCACACGTGGTGGAGCGGTTGACCTATGGCGGCGTCGGCCCAGTGTTCACCGAACACAATCAGTGCGGGCGACTGATCCGTCACGACGATCCTGCGGGTTCTCAACTCATCGGCGACTACGGTCTGGCGGGTTCAGTGTTGATGGAAAGCCGACGACTCCTTACTGAACTTGAAACACCCGACTGGCCTGACGAGCTAGAGTCCCGGGACGAGTTGCTGGAAGATCAGTCGTTTGTCACTCACTACGCCTTCCTTCCTACGGGTGAGATTCAACGTCAGACCGATGCCAAGGGGAATATCCGAACCTTTGGCTATGACGTGGCGGGCACGCTCGGTGAAGTCGGGCTGCTACTGGTTGGGGATGGCAAGCAACCGCAATGTCTGGTCAGCAACATTCGCTACAACGCCGATGGCCAGATCGAAAGCGAAACGGCGGGCAATGGCGTTGAAACGCGAGTTGAGTACGACGCCGAGAACGGTCGTTTGACAAGGCTAGTGGCGGCGGTAGGGAATCAAAAGCCATTGCAGGACCTGAACTACCTCTACGATCCGATAGGTAACATTGTCGAGGTGGAAGACAAGTCCCAATCCGTGATGCATTTCAACAACCAGCGTATTGAGCCGATCAACCGCTACCGCTATGACAGCCTGTATCAACTGATCGAAGCCAAGGGCTGGGAAGTCACCAACCCAAGCCACGGACCTGCGTTACCGCAATTATTGCCTACACCGCTGGACCCCAATCAGCGGCGCAATTACACACAGCAATTCGACTATGATCCAGCGGGCAATTTGATCTCTCGTCACCACAGCGGTGCTCCCGGTTTCTCGATGTTCACCTCTGTGGGCAGTAACCGAAGCCTGGCTCAACGGGATGATGGTTCATTGCCAGACGAACCTGAAATCGCCTCCGGTTTCGATGCCTGTGGCAACCTGCTGGAGCTGCAGCGCGGGCAAGCCATGGTTTGGGATATTCGCAACCAGTTGAGCCGGGTGACCCTGATCGAGCGTGAGGGTGAACCCGACGATTACGAATGTTATGTCTACGACCGCCCCGGTCATCGGTTACGCAAGGTGCATTTCAACCAGACCAATCGCCGAACCCTGCGAGCTGAAGTCTGTTACTTGCCGGGCCTGGAAGTCCGCCGACATGCTGATGGCGAGGAGTACCATGTGATCTGCGTCGAAGCAGGGCGCAGTAGTGTGCGGGCACTGCATTGGCCCGAGGGCACCCTTGACGATCAACTGCGCTACAGCCTCGACGATCACCTCGGTTCAAGCACGTTGGAATTGGACGATGAGGCAGGCGTGCTGACCCAGGAGCACTATTACCCTTTTGGTGGCACGGCGTGTTGGGCGGGTAAAAGTGCGTTGGTGGCAAAGTACAAAAGCGTTCGGTATTCGGAGAAAGAGCGGGATGCGACCGGTCTTTACTGCTATGGGTTTCGGTATTACGCCCCCTGGTTGCAACGTTGGATAAGTCCGGATCCGGCATGGGATGGGCTCAATGCATTCGAGATGGTCGGGAACAGTCCTCTGAATTTTTTTGACCCCGACGGTTTGACAAGAGAGGCGGCGAGTAAGAGGTGGAGAGCGGCCTATGATGCGGTGGCGGCCACTAACTCGGGGGTTCGGGTTCGAACCGTTGTGCCGGGAATAATCGCAGTTGATGTTGTCGGAGGAAATGAACTCTTCAATCGCATGGGCATTGGGCTCACACGTGACGTCAACAGCGACAGAAGGCTTTCGTATTTGTCCATTGATGCCTCTCTGAAAGGAAAAGTTTCGGGAGGTGTTCGCCCGGTTTATCTCAAAAGTTTGTCGGGGGCAGCTATCAAGTCTGAGGCTCGGAAAAAAAACGCCGGTGCGATGGCCTATATAAACGGCGGCTTTTTCAACATGGGGGGAGGGGCGAGTAAGGATGCCCCTGGTTATGCATCCGTTGGCCACAACGTCATTGATGGTCGCCCAAGGGAACATGCCAGTATTCCTCAAGACTATCGCTCAAGTTATGTGAAGATCCGGATGGATGACCTTTCGATGATTCATTCCGGGCCTTTGCTTTCAGACAACGGCAAGGCTACCTTCCCCCAGCAAATGCTGAGTCAGCCGCAGTTTCAGTTTAGCGACCAGACCGGCACGCCGGGCAAGCTGGGTCATGCGAGCGCGCCCAATGCTCGCTCCGGCATCAGCCTTCCTGATCCAGACGCAGGTGGGCAGCGCACACGGCTGGCAATGGGCTCTACCAAGGGGCGAACCTATGAATCTCCCGGTTACACCATGCCCGAATGGTCCATGGTTATGGCCAAACTCGACAGATTGAACGGTTCGGGCTGGCAATCAGTGAATCTTGATGGAGGGTATTCGACTGTCCTGGGGGTTATCGGTGCCGAAGGTCAATCTCTCATGACGCGGTCATATCCTGGTGCGCCAAATAGGGCCGTTGGAAACTTCATAGCCTACTACCAGAAGTCCCCCGGTTTTTCTCAACGACTGTCCAGCACCGTTCAAAGGTGGTTTTCGTGAACGTCAGCGTATGAGAACAAGCGGTGTGTTTGAGCAGGCGTTCACTGGATATGTCTGAGCGGGAGTGGGCATGCCTGCTCAGACTCAACACAGATCAACGCTTGTTGAGGCCCCGCGCCAACCGATCCCCACCCAACTGAATCACCGCCACCAACACCACCAGCAACACAATCACCGTCAACATGATCTGGCTATCAAACCGCTGATACCCGTACCGATAAGCAATATCCCCCAACCCACCGGCCCCAATCGCCCCGGCCATGGCCGACGAATTGATCATCGTCACCAATGTAATCGTGAACCCACCGACAATCCCCGGCAGCGCTTCGGGCAGCAGCACATGCCAGACGATGTGCCAGCGTCGGCAGCCCATTGCCTGCGCCGCTTCAATCAACCCATGGTCGACCTCGCGCAAACTGACCTCGGCGATGCGCGCAAAGAACGGCGTGGCCGCTATGGTCAGCGGCACCACGGCAGCCCACACGCCGTAAGTGGTGCCAACGATCAACCGGGTAAACGGAATCAACGCCACCATCAAAATCAAAAACGGAATCGAGCGAAACAGGTTCACAAACGCACCCAACGCGCGATTCAGCGCTGGTGCTTCGTAGATCCCGCCCTTGGAACTGGTGACCAGAATCACCGCCAACGGAATGCCCGCCAACAGCGCAATCAACGACGACACACCCACCATCAAAAACGTATCAATAAAACCCTGAAGCAACCGATCAAACCACATAACCCAGCACCTCCACCTGTTGCGCCCAGTGGCCAGCGCGCTGACGCAGCTCCTCGGCGCCGAGGGACGAATCGGTCACCGCCAACAGCAATTGCCCGAGCGCATGCCCCAGAATCCGTTCCACGCCCCCTTGCAGCAAGCGCACGCGGCCACCGAGGGCGCTGAACAGCGCCGCCAGGTCTGGCTCGTCACTCGCGCTGCCGGTGAATTGCAAACGCAGCACCACGGCGGCGTCCGAAGACTGCGGCTGCTCCCGCAAGCGGCTTTTCAGCTCTTCCGGCAGACTGTGTTGCAGCGGCGCGAGCAAGGTCTTGCTGACCTCATGTTGCGGGTTGCCAAAAACTTCCCAGACCGGCCCTTGCTCGACGATTCGCCCGTGTTCCAGCACCACCACCCGATCACAGATATCGCGGATCACCGCCATCTCGTGAGTGATCAGCACGATGGTCAGGCCTAGGCGCTGATTGATCTCGCGCAGCAGGCCGAGGATCGATTGCGTGGTCTCCGGATCCAGCGCCGAAGTCGCCTCGTCACACAGCAGAATCTCCGGGTCATGCACCAGCGCGCGGGCGATGCCGACGCGCTGTTTCTGCCCGCCGGAAAGTTGCGCCGGGTAGGCTTTGTGCTTCTCTTGCAGGCCGACCAGTTCCAGCAGTTCGCGGACTTTGCGCTCGCGCTGTTCCTTGGGCACGCCGGCGACTTTCAGCGGCAATTCGACGTTCTGCCAAACCGTTTTGGCCGACATCAGATTGAAGTGCTGGAAGATCATGCCAATCCGTCGCCGCAGCGCCACCAAGCGGTCTTCATCGAACTCGCCGATGTCGACCTGATCGATCAGCACCCGCCCGCTGCTCGGTTGTTCGAGGCGGTTGATGGTGCGGATCAGCGACGACTTGCCGGCACCGCTGCGGCCGATGATGCCGAACACTTCGCCGCGCTGGATCGCCAGGTCGATGCCGTGCAAGGCCGCCACCGGACCTTGTTGGCCATTGTAGGTTTTGCCCAGGCCGATGAAGCGCACGTGGGCGCGATTGAGGTCTGGGTGCAGTTCGGTTTGTGTGGCGTTATGTGGCTCCGGAAGTTCCAGTCGCCGTTGGATCGCGGCCGTCATACTCAGCTTTCCCAACCGGCTTGATAGAGCTTGCCGTGGGCCTTATCCAGCGCTGCACGAACGGCGGGCGAGTGCTGGTAGATGTCGACGAACTTGATCAGGCGTGGGTCGGTTTTGCTTTTCGGCTGGATCACGAACTGGATCACGTATTCCTTGTGATCGAGGCCATCGAACAGCAGTGCGGAACTGGCATCGAAGGTCTTCGACAGGCGGATGTAGGCCGGGTAACCCTGGACCAGATCGGCGTCGTCGTAGGCGCGCACCAGTTGCACGGCTTCGACCTGAAGGATTTTGATTTTTTTCGGGTTGGCGATGATGTCTTCTTCGGTGGCCTTGTAGCCGACGCCCGGTTTGAGGGTGATCAGCCCGGCCTTGGCCAGCAGTTGCAGGCCGCGACCGCTGTTGATCGGGTCATTGGCGATGGCCACGCTGGCGCCTTCGGGCAACGCGTCGAAGCTTTTGTATTTCTTCGAGTAGAGGCCGACGTTGTTGATGATGCCCGGGGCGAATGGCACCAGGTCAAAACCGGCGGCAGCCTTGGCGTTTTCCAGGAACGGGATGTGCTGGAAATAGTTCACGTCGATGTCGCCCGAGGCGAGGCTGACGTTGGGGGCGATCCAGTCGCTGAACTCCACCAGTTCGACTTTCAGGCCTTGTTTGTTGGCTTCTTCTACGGCGGCTTCCAGGGGAATGGCGAAGGCGGCGGTGGTGCCGACTTTCAGCGGTGCGTCGGCGGCGAAGGTGATGGAGCTGAAGAGGCCGAGGGCCAGGGCCAGTGCTTTGACTGGGTGAGAGAGGTAGGTCTTTTTCATGATGAGGTTTCCAGTCAAGTTAAGGCCGATCGTTCCCACGCTCCGCGTGGGAATGCCTCCCAGGACGCTCCGCGTCCCTGCGGCGATGACGCAGAGCGTCACTGGCTGCATTCCCACGCAGAGCGTGGGAACGATCAGGGTCGGGGGTTAGTGTCGGTAGTGGGATCCGGTATGTTGCTCAGGCAAATGCGCTTCGCCGTGAAACAGCTTTTCCCGCAGGCTGCCGTCGTCGTAAGCGGTCTTGTACGACCCTCTGCGTTGCAACTCCGGAATCACTAGTTCAATGAAATCCACATAGCTTTCCGGCGTAACGATCCGCGTCAGGTTGAAGCCATCCAGACCGGTTTCCGCGATCCACGACTCCAGCTTGTCAGCGACTTGCTCAGGCGAGCCGACCACAGTGATGTAGCGGCCACCGAGGGCGTGTTGTTCCAGCAATTTGCGGCGGGTCCAGTCGTTGTTTTGCAGATTTTTGGTGGCGGACTGGATGGCGTTGCTCTTCACGTACTGAATCGGTTCGTCGAGTTCGTACTCGGAAAAATCAATCCCGGTCGACGCCGAGAAGTGCGCCACACCGGCCTCGGCACTGGCGTAGCTCAGGTACTCGGCATGCTTGGCCCAGGCCAGCTCTTCCGTCTCACCGACAATCACGTTCAAGCCCATGAACACCTTGATGTCCTCGGGATTGCGCCCGGCCTCGACGGCGCTGGCGCGAGCCTTGTCCACCTGAATCCTGGTCGCCGGTTTGTTCTGGCCGCTGATGAACACGCACTCGGCATGCCGACCGGCGAACTGCAAACCGCGATCGGAACTGCCGGCCTGGAACAGCACCGGCGTGCGTTGCGGCGACGGCTCGCAGAGGTGATAACCCTCGACCTGATAGAACTCGCCCTTGTGCTCGACCTTGTGCACCTTGTCTGGCTGGGCGTAGATCCGCTGTTCGCGGTCGTTGAGCACCGCGTCGTTTTCCCAACTGCCTTCCCAGAGTTTGTAGAGTACTTGCAGGTATTCGTCGGCCTGGTCGTAGCGGCGGTCGTGTTCCACCTGTTCGCTCAGGCCCATGGCCTTGGCGGCGCTGTCGAGGTAGCCGGTGACGATGTTCCAGCCGACCCGCCCACGGCTCAAATGATCCAGCGTCGACAGGCGTCGGGCGAACAGATACGGCGGTTCGTAGGTCAGGTTGGCGGTCAGGCCGAAGCCGAGGTTTTTGGTGACGGCGGCCATGGCCGAGACCAGCAGCAGCGGGTCGTTGACCGGTAGCTGGATCGATTCTTTGAGCGGCACGTCCACCGAGTTTTGATAGACGTCGTACACGCCGACGATGTCGGCGATGAACAGACCGTCGAACAGTCCGCGTTCCAGCAACTGAGCCAGTTCGGTCCAGTATTCGATGGTTTTGTATTGGGTGGAATTGTCCCGTGGATGCGTCCACAGGCCATGGTTGATGTGCCCGATGCAATTCATGTTGAACGCGTTGAGCAGGATTTTCTTTTTGGCATCAGCCATCAGATGGTCCCCCGCAACGGCGGGTTTTCATCGTTGAGGTAGTAATTGCCTATCGCGTGATACTTCCAGCGCACCGGATCGTGCAGGGTGTGCACCCGGGCGTTGCGCCAGTGGCGATCCAGACCGTGTTCGGCCAGGGTTGCCTGACTGCCGGCCAGTTCGAACAACGTGCTGCCGGCGGCGAGGGAGATTTCGGTGCTGATGGCCCGGGCTTCGGCGACGGCAATTGATGCGGCGGCGACGGTCTGGGCATTGGTGTCGGCCTGGGCCTCGTCGAGGAATTCGCCGGAGCGTTCCAGCAAGGCTTCGGTGGCGTGCAGGCGAATGCTCAAGTGGCCGAAACTTCTGATCGTCAGCGGGTCTTCGGTGGCTTTGTCGTTGCCGGAATCAATCCATGGCCGGGTCTTGGTGCGCACAAAATGCAGGGCATCTTCGTAAGCGGCGCGGGCGATGCCGGTGTCGATGGCGGCGTGGAGAATCTGCGCCAGCGGGCCGACGGTGGTCGGGCGCTCGAACGCGCTTTGAAACGGGATCACGTCCTCGGCGGCGACGTAGACATCCTCGAACACCACCGAACCGCTGCCGGTGGTGCGCTGGCCGAAGCCGCTCCAGTCGTCGATCACCGTCAGGCCTTTGCTGTTGCGCGGGACGAAGGCCAGTTGCTGCACGCCGTTTTCGTCCACCACTGATGTCGGGATACGCTGGGCGTAAATGGCGCCGGTGGCGTAGAACTTGCGACCGTTGATGCGGTAGCCGTTACCATCGCGAGTCAGGCTGGTGACGCGATCATGGGCGGTTTTTGTGCCCAGTTCCGCGAGTGCGTTGCCGAAGCGCTGGCCGGCCAACACTTCGGCGTACAGGCGTTTTTTCTGCTCATCGGTGCCGTTCACGCGAAGCACTTCGAGGGCGTAGAAATGGTTCTGGGGAATTTGTCCGAGAGAGCCATCGGCCTGGGCGATCAGCGCGATGACCTTGGCCAGGGTGACGTTGGAAACCCCAGCGCCACCGTATTCTTTTGGCACACTGATGCCCCAAAGACCCGAACGGGAAAACACTTCCAGTTCCGGGTATGGCAAACGACGTTCGCGGTCGCGCAGGGCGCTGTTGCGTTTGAAATCATCGGCCAGGTCACCGGCGACAATCAGGGCTTGTTCATCGCTGGTGATGACTGCGACGTGGTGAGAAAGAGTCATGGTTGTTAAATCCAGGAATGGCGGGCCGGTAATGCGCCGTTGAGGTGATAGGCGCCGACCGCGTGATATTTCCAGCGCACCGGGTCGTGCAGCGTGTGCACCCGGGCGTTGCGCCAGTGGCGGTCGAGGTTGAATTCGGCGAGGGTGGCGCGGCTGCCGGCCAGCTCGAAGAGCTTTTCGCTGGCCAGCAGCGAGATCTCGGTGGTCAGTACTTTGGCTTCAGCCACGGCAATCGAGGCGTGTGCAGCGGACTCGGCGGTGAGCGGCGCGGCGTTGACCTGATCGAGTACTTGGCCTGCCTTGCGCAGCAGCGCTTCGGCGGCGTGCAGTTCGATTTTCAGCTTGCCGATGTCGGCGATCACGTAGAGGTCGTCGCTGGCGCGCTCGACCTTGGCGTCGATCCACGGCCGTGCACGCGTTTTCACGAACTCGATGGCGTCATCGATGGCACCCCGGGCGATGCCGGCGTCGATGGCAGCTTGAATCAATTGCGACACGGCGCCTTGGGTATTCGGGCTGTCGTTGATCTTCCAGTTATCCACCACCAGCTCGGCGTCGACCCGCACGTTGTTGAGCAAAAGGGTGCCACTGGCGGTGGTGCGCTGGCCGAAACCCGACCAGTCATCAACGATACGCAACCCCGGTGTTCCGCGACGAACGAAGGCCAGCACTTGCTTGCCATCGTCGTTCAGCGCCTTGACGGCCACCCAGTGGGCAAACAGGGCCCCGGTGGAATAGAACTTCTGCCCATTGATGACGAAGCCATCACTGTCGGCAGTGATCCGTGCCTTGAGCTCCAGGGTATTTTTGGTCCCGCGCTCCGGTCCCGCGTTACCGATTCGCCAGCCTTCCAGCACGCTTTTGAACAGCTGTTTTTTCTGCGACTCGGTGGCGCTGCCGAGTATCAGGTTGAGAATCCCGAACTGGTTCTGCGGGATCTGCCCCAAAGCCGGGTCGGCCGCGGAAATGATCGCGAATACCGAGGCTAAGGTGACGAATGAAACCTGCGGGCCACCGTACTCTCGCGGGATGGCAATGCTGCCCAGGCCGCTGCGGGTGAACTGTTCGATTTCCGACCACGGCAGCTTGCGCTGCTGGTCACGTTTGGCGGCTTGCAGGCGGGCGACTTGCGCCAGCTCATGGGCAGCCTTGATGGCTTGTGCGTCGTTGCGCAAGACCTGCGCGGGCAACAACAACGGGGCGATGTCCAGATCACTCTGGACGATTGCATCTGCCAGACTGGACATCAGTGCCGCTCCTTGGCTGCACGCAATGCCCTGGCGATTTGCACTGGGGTGATTGTGTTCCGGACCATACCTACCTCACATCTCATGAAAGCGCCGCAAGTTGCGGCGAACGAAAAACACGAATGTCCGGTGGTCCGGTGTATATACCCTAAACGTGTATAAATAATTAATGAACTAACTTTTAGGAATATGTATAGAAGTTCGTCATCCTTTGAATCACCAAGATCGCAGCCTTCAGCTGCTACAAGGACCTCATCGACTGCGGGGCTCTGCGGCTTTGAGCGCTTCTTTGGGCGGCACCTTGAGATAGGGATTGGCACAGCCGATTTTCAGTGTGCGTGCCGGTGCCCATCGCGAGTTATTACCCACGCGGTCGAGGATGCAGTAAGTCACTTCCAGTCGAAGGTCTTCGCCGGCTTCGAGAATGATCGCCGGGGGCACCCAGACCTGAATCGGCTGACCCACATCGCAAGCCTTGAGCTTGGGCAGGTCCATGCGCACATCGCCCCAGCGCAGGGTGATTTCGTCGTCGGCGGCCATGTTCAGGTACGGTTCGATGGTCAACGGCACACCGCGTTTGACCTGGTTCGAATTGACCCCCTGACGGCGAATGGTCTCTGGGATGAATACGGGCGCCAGGCTCTGGTTTTCCTCATTGCAAAGAAGCAGGCCGCCCGGGCAATCGAGTTTGATCTGGACCCGCGCCGCCGGTGATACCGCCGGCCCTTGCCCGACCTGCATGACCTTGTAATGGACGCGTGCAGAACCATTGGCAATGAAACTTTCCGGCACCCGCAGGCTCACGGCTTCGCTATTGTGGTCGGCCCCCAACACCCTGGAGGCGACATAGCAGTTGTCCCAGAACAGCTCGATCAGATCCCCTTCGTCCATGCCGGGGTAGGGTGGCACATCGATCATAAGATGAGCGGCCGAGGTGATGTTGATACCGGCCTTGTGGCTTTGCGCCAGGGTCGGGGCTGCAAGTTCGGGTTTGTTCGAAGTGCTTGTCATGGGGTTTCTCTCCTTGAAGCCTTGCCGCGAAGTCCATTTCTGAAAGATCGAAAGGCGTGAATTACCAAGCAACAAAACGATTCACTATTTGCGCGCTTAAACAATAATTGAGTGTGGTGGCTGTTGCCTGTTGGGGACTAGATAAGAGTGCGGTTGAATAGGTGTCAATAGCGTTGGTTGGTTAAAGGTTAGTTCTTGCGTGATTCAGAAAATTCCTACGCGCCGTGGTTAATAAACCGCATCGCTCTGTCGAATATAGGCCGGTATTTGGTGGGTTTTATGCCTCCGAGGCAGCAACTCTTTGAGCGTGGGCAGCGAGGTGATTTATAAATTTTAGGCGATATGAATCTGTTGCAGGACATATATATATGTACCGCATCGGGCGGTGGGAAGTTATTTATGATGGAGGCGAATCATGTGGTTCGTTGAAAGCGGGTATGCGATTTTTATAAAGCGGAGTTAATGCCACTTCCATCCATGGAAGTTGACAACTTTTCGAGTGTGGCAGAACTAAGCGTTATTAAGAAACTTGCTGAGAAACTGCTTCGTCCGTTCCTCTTTCGGATGGGCAAACAGTGCCTTGGCTTCACCTTGTTCGACGATCACACCCTTGTCGAAAAACACCACGCGGTTGGCCACGTCCCGGGCAAAGCCCATTTCGTGGGTAACGATCACCATGGTGCGTTTCTCCTCGGCCAGGCCGCGGATGGTCGCCAACACTTCGCCCACCAGCTCCGGGTCCAGCGCCGAGGTCGGTTCATCGAACAGGATCACTTCCGGTTCCATCGCCAACGCCCGGGCAATCGCCACACGCTGTTGCTGACCGCCGGAGAGGCGTCGCGGGTAAGCGTCTTCCTTGCCCGCCAGGCCGACCTTGGCCAACAGCTTTTTACCCAGGGCAACGGCTTCGGCGCGTGGGATCTTTTTCACCACCAACGGGCCTTCGATGACGTTTTCCAGGGCCGTGCGATGGGGGAACAGGTTGAAGTTCTGGAACACGAAACCCACGTGCTGGCGCAAGCGCCGTACCAGGCTCTGCTGCTGGTTCAGGGGACGGCTGCCATCGATCTCGATATCGCCGACCTTGATCCGGCCGCTGCTAGGCTCCTCGAGAAAGTTCAGACAACGCAGGAAGGTGGTCTTGCCCGAGCCGCTGGGGCCGATGATCGCCACCACTTCGCCTTCCTTCACCTGCAGATCGATGCCATTGAGCACCACCTGACCCTTGAACTGCTTTGTCAGTTTTTCCACGACAATCATTGGGTCAGGACTCCTGGTCGTGCCGATTGACCCGCGCTTCCAACTGGTTCTGCAGGTGCGATAGTACAGTCGCCAGAACCCAGTAGATCAGCGCAGCGGCAAGATACATGGTGAAAATTTCGAAGGTACGGGCGGTGATCAGCTGCGCTTGGCGGAACAGTTCCGGCACCTGAATGGTGGCTGCCAACGCGGTGTCCTTGACCAGCGAGATGAAGCTGTTGCCCAAAGGTGGCAAGGCTGTGCGCGCCGCTTGCGGCAGGATGGCCCGGCGCAGGGTTTGCGCGCGGGTCATGCCGATACTGGCGGCGGCTTCCCATTGGCCGCGCTCGATGGAACTGATGGCGGCACGCAGGATTTCGCAGGCGTAGGCGGCCATGTTCAGCGAGAAGCCGATCAGGGCCGCCGGCAGCGGATCAAGTTCGATGCCCAATTGCGGCAAGCCGTAATAAATCACGAACAATTGCACCAGCAACGGCGTGCCGCGAAAGAACGAAACGTAGACGCGGGCGATCCAGCTCACCAGTTTGAAGCGCGACAGCCGCATCAATGCCAGGCCGAAGCCCATCAGCAAGCCGAAGAACATTCCGCCCAGGCTCAGGATGACGGTGTAGTACGCGCCCTTGAGCAGAAAGGGCGCGGAGTCCAGCGCAAGTTGGAAAGCTTCTCCCATTATTGAGTGACGTCAGCGCTGAAGTATTTTTCCGACAGCTTTTTCAGCGTACCGTCAGCACGCAGCTTGTCGATGGCCTTGTTCACCGCAGCCAGCAGCTCAGGCTCGCCTTTGCGCAGGGCAATACCGGCTTCCAGGCGGGAGAACGCTTCGCCAGCGGCGGCAGTGTCCTTGGCCTTCCTGGCATATTCCAGCGCGGCCAGGCGGTCGATCAGAATGGCGTCGATGCGGCCGACGCGCAGATCCTGGAACTTGCTCGGATCATCTTCGTAGGTGCGCACGTCAGCCTTAGGCACATTCTCTTTCACCCACTGCTCGTAGTTGGTGCCCAGACCTACGCCGACTTTCTTGCCGGCCAGGTCAGCGGCGGTCTTGATGGTGTCTTTGTTTTTGGTCAGGGTCAGCGCCTGAATCCCGGAAACGGTGTAAGGCGTGGAGAAGTCGTACTTCTTCTTGCGCTCTTCGGTGATGGTCACCTGGTTGATCACCGCGTCCAGACGCTTGGATTCCAGGGCGGCGAGGATGCCTTCCCATTTGGTCGGCTGCAGTTTGACCTTCACGCCCAGCTCTTTGGCCAAGGCTTCGGAGAACTCGACTTCGAAGCCGCTCAGTTTGCCGGCCTCGTCGACGAAGCTGAACGGTGGATAAGTGCCTTCCAGGCCGATGTTGATCACACCTTTGTCCTTGATTTGTTGCAGCTGCTCACCAGCAACCGCTTGCCCGAGCAGGCCGGCGCTTAGCGCCAGGCCCAGCGAGCCCACCAGCAGATTTCGACGTAATGCAGAAAAATTCATGACAAGCCCCTGTGTTTTCTTGGAAGACGCTTAAGGAAAGTTG
Organism: Pseudomonas sp. B21-048; assembly: GCF_024748615.1. Taxonomy (NCBI): domain Bacteria; kingdom Pseudomonadati; phylum Pseudomonadota; class Gammaproteobacteria; order Pseudomonadales; family Pseudomonadaceae; genus Pseudomonas; species Pseudomonas sp. B21-048. The sequence continues at coordinate 230,642 of NZ_CP087168.1, forward strand.
GCAAATTCGGGATTTGAACGACTGCGATATCCTGCCCTAAAGCAGCTTATGCGTCTTGCTGCAAATTCGCCTGCGGCGCGACTATATGATCTTGTCTTTAGATAGGAAAATACTAAATATTCAATTTGTTATTCTTTTTTGAGATATTCCAAGCGTCACGGGCTGCATTCCCACGCAGAGCGTGGGAATGATCAGTTACAGAAAGTCTTTGTAGGCAAACAACGCCGGCGCCCCACCGGTGTGCAGGAAGATGATCGGGCCGTCATTGAAGCGCTGGCGCCCGATGCCGTCGAGCAAACCGGCCATGGCCTTGCCGGTATACACCGGATCCAGCAACAACCCTTCCTGACTCGCCAGCAACTTCAGCGCCGCCAGTGTCCCGGCATTCGGTTCGCCATAACGCGGGCCGAAATATTCGTCCCACAGTTCGATTTTGAAATGCGCTGGCAGGCTCACGCCCAGCAGCTCGGCCGTGCGCTCGGCGAGGCCCTGGACTTTCGGTCGTTGCGCTTCATCGCTGCGAGAAACCGTTACGCCGATCACTGGCAAATCCGGCAGTGCTTCGCTCAATGCCAGCGCCAGGCCGCTGTGGGTGCCAGCACTGCCGGACGCCAGCACCACGGCGGCGAAATTCAGCCCGGTGTCCTTGATCTGTTCGGCCAGTTCCAGGCCTGCACGGACATAACCCAAAGCGCCCAATGCATTCGAGCCACCAATCGGCACCCGATACGGCTTTTTACCGTTGCTGCGCAGACGCCCGGCAAGCGCTTCCAGTTGCTCGTCGGCATTGTCGAGGTTTTCCACCAACTCGACCTTGGCATCGAACAGGTCCAGCAACAGCCGATTGCCGTTGCCGACATAGTTGCTGTCGTCCGTGCCGAGGGGATTTTCCAGTAGCGCCACGCAGCCCAGGCCAAGCTTGGCCGCAATGGCAGCGGTCTGGCGCACGTGGTTGGACTGTATCGCGCCAGCAGTGATCAACGTATCAGCGCCCTTTGCCTGCGCATCGGCGGCCAGGTATTCGAGTTTGCGCAGCTTGTTGCCGCCCAGTGCCAATGGCGTCAAGTCATCGCGTTTGACGTACACACCGCGGCCCAGCCAGGTCGACAGGCGTTCGAGTTTTTCCAGGGGAGTAGGATGACCGAGCAGGTCGAGGCGGTTAAAGCGGGCAAGCTGTTGTTTGATCATGGGTCCGTACTGGCGGAAGAAGATGACAGGACTATAGGCACGGGTATTTAGTGGGGCAACTGCCCATCGCTTATAGCCAAAAGTATTAAGCACAGCACTATTGGTTCTTAATTCGGCTGCAAGGCGTTGCCGTAAAGTAATCGCGGTTAACGCGGCCAGACAGTCCGGCCGCCCGTGAGGAGTTTTTACCGTGAGCGAGCGTTCCAGCCATTGGCAATTGCAGACCATCGTCAGCCAACTGCGTACAGCGCGCGATCAGTGGCGCGCACAAAACGGCCGAGCCAGCGGCGAGCAAGGCGGTCGCGAGTTGCCGTCCCGAGCGGCCATGGCGGACATTCTCGAAGCCTTGTGTGGTGCGCTGTTCCCGATGCGATTGGGGCCGGTGGATTTGCGCGAGGAAAGTGAAGATTTCTACGTCGGCCATACGCTCGACGTGGCGTTGAACGCGCTGCTGGCTCAGGCTCGGCTCGAACTGCGTTACGCCGCGCGCCACAGCGCCCAGGCCAACACTGAAGTCGAGGCCAAAACCATTCAGATCATTCAGGATTTCGCCCTCGCTCTGCCGGGGTTGCGCAGCCTGTTGGACACCGACGTGCTGGCGGCCTATCACGGCGATCCGGCGGCTCGCAGTGTCGATGAAGTGTTGCTCTGCTATCCGGGGATTCTGGCGGTGATTCACCATCGCCTGGCCCACCATTTGTACCGCGCCGGGTTGCCGATGCTGGCGCGGATCAGCGCCGAAATCGCCCACTCGGCCACGGGCATCGACATCCATCCGGGAGCGCAGATCGGTCGCAGTTTTTTCATCGATCACGGGACAGGTGTGGTGATCGGCGAGACCGCGATCATTGGCGAGCGCGTGCGGATTTATCAGGCGGTGACCTTGGGCGCCAAGCGCTTTCCGGCGGAAGAAGACGGCCAGTTGCAAAAGGGCCATCCGCGGCATCCGATCGTCGAGGACGATGTGGTGATCTATGCCGGCGCGACGATTCTGGGGCGGATCACCATCGGCAAGGGGTCGACCATTGGCGGCAACGTCTGGCTGACCCGCAGCGTGCCGGCGGGGTGCAACCTGACCCAGGCGAATCTGCAGCATGATGATGGGACGCAGAAGTAAGGCACCCCGATTGTACGTCTCTCCCTGAGCGATCATTCCCACGCTCCCGCGTGGGAATGATCAAGGGATGCTCCGCGTTCCAGGGCCGCCGATGCAGTGTCTGGCACCGTTGTGACGCAGAGCGTGGGAACGATCGCGATAACTCCCACGTCATACCCATCTTTGAGTCTTTCTAGGTATCAGTACTCAACACCATGAACAGCACCAGCGCCGCCACCGGTACACCGAACACGGCGCTGCCGACCACCAGTTCCGTGCTCAACGGCTGGCCGGCGTTGACGATGCCGACCGCGCCGTTGATCAAGGTCAACGCCAGCCACAGCACGACAAAGCTGAAGGCCAGGGTCTGGCGAGGGAAACCGATTTTCTCGCCGATGAACAGCATCAGTGCCAGCAGAAGCAAACCGAAGAAGATGATGATTGCTGTGTGCATGGTGGAGCTCCGCCCTTCAGATGTGTATTGCCCTTGAGGCCGTCTTCGCGGGCAAGTCACGCTCCCACAGGGTTTGTATCGAACGGTAATGCCGTGAACGACACGATCGCTGTGGGAGCAGGCTTGCCCGCGAAGGCGTCCTTGCTGATTCATCCCTATATATATCGAGCATAGTTAAACCAACCCACCATTCACCCAAGCCAGCCTCGGCGATTGCAGGCCTGAGGTTGATCCAGTGCCCGCACTACCGAATGGAAACGCTGATTTCGGTCAGATTTAATAATCTGTGAAACGTTTCAGTATTTTCTCGAGTCCGAGATTTATCGGCGTTTGTCCGGGCGTATGCTGGGCAACTTGCAAAGCAGTCGATACCACATTCAAGACAGACAAGAGAGGATTCGATGACCTACACCGCTGCCGAAAACCGCTACGATTCCATCCCTTACCGCCGTGTAGGCCGCAGCGGGCTGGTGCTGCCGGCACTGTCTCTGGGCTTGTGGCACAACTTCGGCGACAGCACGCCAATCGATACCCAGCGTTCGTTGCTGCGCACGGCATTCGATCTGGGCATCAACCACTTCGACCTGGCCAATAACTACGGCCCGCCGTACGGCAGCGCCGAGATAAACTTCGGTCGTTTGCTGCGTGAAGACTTCAAGCAGTACCGCGATGAGTTGATCATCTCCAGCAAGGCCGGTTGGGACATGTGGGCCGGCCCTTACGGTCAGGGCGGTGGTTCGCGCAAATACGTGCTGGCCAGCCTCGACCAGAGCCTGCAGCGCCTGGGCCTCGACTACGTAGACATCTTCTATTCCCATCGCTTCGACCCGGACACGCCGCTGGAAGAAACCGCCAGCGCACTGGCCACCGCGGTGCAGCAGGGCAAGGCGCTGTACATCGGTATCTCGTCGTATTCCGGGGTGAAAACCCGTGAAATCGCCGGGTTGCTGAAAGAGTGGAAAGTGCCGTTACTGATTCATCAACCGGCTTACAACCTGCTCAATCGCTGGGTGGAAAAGGACCTGCTGGACACCACCGATGAACTCGGTACCGGCGTGATCGCCTTCACGCCATTGGCTCAGGGGCTGTTGACCGACAAGTACCTCAATGGCGTGCCAGCGGATGCGCGGGTCAATCGTCCGGGTGGTGGTTCGTTGCAGGCGTCTCACCTGTCCGAAGCCAACATCGCCCAGGTGCGGGCGCTCAATGAAATCGCCAAACGTCGCGGTCAGAGCCTGGCGCAGTTGGCGCTGGCCTGGACCTTGCGGGATCCACGGGTGACCTCGGCGCTGATTGGCGCGAGCCGGCCGGAGCAGATCATCGAGAACGTCGGGGCGTTGAAGAATCTGAGTTTTAGCGTTGAAGAGTTGGCGGAGATTGACCGGTTTGCCCAGGAAGGTGGGGTCAATCTTTGGGAGAAGCCTTCGACGGCTGAGTAAATTCGTTCGAGGGTCAAGAGCCGAATCAAGCATCCCCTCGCGGGAGAAGGGATGCGTGATTTACTTTGAGGGGCGACGCGGTCGTTATTTTTTGCTTGGGAAGCCTAGTATCTCTGCTGTTTCATTGAAAAATGTATCCCTCGCAGATCTCTTTCTGAGCTGCATGTCGATCACCTGCGATTGATCTGGAAGGGTAAAGTAACCCTTATCAAGGCTACACAGGCTTTCCAGAATCGGCAGAGGTAGTCCCAGTAGCTGTCTGACTTGAGATCGGGAAAGTACCTTGTTTTCCACGAGCATCTTTACGCCTTGAGCAATTAACTGCGGCCTTTCAAAATCGAAATCGCCATCCAGAGGCTCGCCTTTGACCCAGCCCCTTGCTGACCTGGCTTTCCACAATCTTGTTGTCGTGGTGTCATTGATTATCTCTAGGTCTAGACATCTACGAACCATCGCTGCCACAGACACTTTCCAGCGTGGTTTCAGTGCTAGCAAGGTATCCAGCGTAGGCCAGCGAATCTCCCTTAAGAAACTTTCTGCTGGCATCAGGAATGCACTTGCCAATCGATGTGCCTGTGATTCAAGCAACGCGTAATTCGATTCGTACTGTTCCTTGGAAATTTGCCGATGGAGAACGATATGTCCAAGCTCGTGGGCCGCATCGAATCGATTTCGTATGCCGTTCGCCTTATCTGCTACAAGGAGTACATAAGGTCGCTGATCCAGCTCATACCAATTTGATACACCATCCATTTTCAGGTGGCCTAGCGTGGTTCGAGCGCAGACGATCCCGGCATTCTCCAGAACCTGAACGACATTGGGTATGGGAGCGATTCCCAGGCCCCATGCTTGACGACATTCGCTAGCCATTCGTTCGATTTCTTCGTCGGAAATCAGCAGGCAGTTGCTTTCTTCCAGATGAGGAACATTAACGGTGACGAATTCAAGGCTTTCCTGAAGTTTGTAGGAGATGTCTTGAAGCCATTCCAAGCGCACCTCCGCTATTTCTCTCGCATTAGCGGTGGCACTCACCTGTGAGCGGAAGAAAAACGGCGTGTTCTCACTCGTTACGATTTGCTCTTCTAAAAGCCAGTTTTCACTGACGCCAAAGACCTCGCATAACCGCTGGAAAGCATCGGCCTCCGGAACCTGGAGCCCGTTCTCCCATTTAGAAATATTTCCAGAGGCGCGTCCAACCATTTCGGCCAAGGCAGTCTGGGTTATACCGCACGTGAGCCGTAACTGTTTGAGACGCTCGGACTGAAAGCCCGCGACTCCAGTTCTCATGGTTCACCTCTTGGAATTTTGCTCATCATCAGTTTGGTCTTCGATTTCTTCAGCGCGGCGCATCTTATCTCGCAATTTCACCAATTCAATCGGTTTCTGATCAATTGCTGGGTTATCAGAGTAGCCCTGAAGAAGCTCTTCGAACGTGCAATCCATATGGAAGCCCTTACCGTTGAAATAAGGTATGGCCATCACGATCGCCACGGGCTCTGATTGATCTGCTGAACGTGGAGGTGGTGCGTGGACTACGACGAGTGCATGGATCAATTGTTCGGAAACGGTGTGGGACAGCCCATCGATCCAATCCATCTGGGTTGACGCTAACGATTCGTTCAGCGATTTCAGTTCACTGCGGTGTTTCGCTGCGCGAACTTCTTTTTGTCAAGGCAAAACGACAGATGTGATGCGGAGTTTTCCCAGTTCCAATAGGACGTAACTGTGCCCTTTGGGGTCGGTTGATTTGATGAGCGGATTCCAGCGGGTCATACCTGCTAAGGCTTCTTGAGCAAGTGAGTGGCGTAAGTGTCCCCTCAGATCTTCTTGAGGGGTATGAATCAGGAGGTCATGCACCACTTTCGAAGCTTTTTGAAAGGTTTGAGGAATCAGGACGCCGAGTTCTTCAAAAAACTCTCTATCAACTTGCGCACGAATGAAGCTTTGAATTTCTTCTTTTGTGATCATGCGATTCATCACTCACTATTCGGTAAGCGGATTTTTACTTCATTTTTATTCGTTATGGAAGAGCGACCTGTTTTTTTATACAGCTTGTCAGACGAGTAGTGGCGTCAATTCGAATGTTACTTCTAGACTCAAGCGTCACCGAAAAAATGGCACATCCCCCAACACCGTCGCCCGCTGCATCACCCGCCGCGCCGGGCGGTAATCATCCACCGCGTGATGCTGGGTCACGCGGTTGTCCCAAAACGCGATGTCGTCTTTCTGCCAGCGCCAGCGGATGGTGAATTCCGGCCGTGTGGTGTGGGCGAACAGGAATTTCAGAATCACCTCGCTTTCCGTTTCCGACAGCTCATTGATCTTCGACGTGAACCCTTCATTGACGAACAACGACCGGCGCCCGCTCACCGGGTGCGTGCGAATCACCGGGTGCGATAACGGTGGGTTCTTGCGCCGGGCCTCTTCCCACTGGGCCAGCGCTTCTGGTGTATTGCCATAGCGTTCCAGCGGGAACGAACGGGTGAAATCGTGAGTAGCGGTCAGCCCTTCTAGCAAGGTTTTCATCGGCGTGGACAGCGCTTCATACGCCGCGATACCGCTGGCCCATAGCGTGTCGCCGCCAAATTCCGGCAGCAGTTTGGCGCTGAGCACCGCGCCCATGGCCGGGGTTGGCAGGAAGGTCACGTCGGTGTGCCAGATCGCGTTGTCCCGTACGTCTGTGACGGCGGTGTCGAGGATCAGCACTTCCGGCTGCTCAGGCACGTTCGGGTAGATTGGGTGAATGTGCAGGTCGCCGAAATAGGCGGCGAATCGCGCTTGTTGTTGCGGCTCGATCGGCTGGTCGCGGAAGAACAGCACTTGATGCTTGAGCAGCGCCTGTTCGATGGCGTCGCGTTGCTCCAGGTTCAGCGGCTGGCTGATGTCGACGCCGCTGATTTGCGCGCCGAGGGCGGAGCTTAAAGGGACGATGGTCAGGTGGCTCATGGTGGTTCTCTTTAATCCGGGGTTCCCACAATGAATATTCAATGAGCCTGGCCGTGCCATGGCACCAGTTTGCGTTGCAGCGCACGCAAGCCCATTTCCATGGCGAAGGCGATCAGCGCGATCACCAGAATCCCCAGCACCACCACATCAGTGACCAGAAATTGCGCGGCCGACTGCACCATGAAGCCCAAACCACTGGTGGCAGCGATCAATTCGGCGGCCACCAGCGTCGACCAACCGACACCCAGACCAATCCGCACGCCGGTCAAAATGTCCGGCAAGGCACTGGGCAGAATCACATGCCGAATCAACTGCGCCCGAGTCGCGCCCAACGACTGCGCGGCGCGCAATTTGGCCGGGTCGACGGTGCGCACGCCAGTGGCGGTGGCAATCGCGATCGGGGCGAAAATCGCCAGATAGATCAACAAGACTTTCGACAGCTCACCGATGCCGCACCAGATCACGATCAGCGGCAGATAAGCCAGCGGCGGAATCGGACGATAGAACTCGATCAGCGGATCGAGAATGCCGCGAGCGGTGCGGTTGTGGCCAATGGCGATGCCGACCGGCACGGCGGTCAGCACCGCGAAGCCCAGACCCAGGCCAATACGACTGAGGCTCGCGCCCAAATGCTGCCACAAGGTCGAATCCATGTAGCCGGTGGTCACCAGCAGCCAGCCTTTTTGCAGCACGGCGGAGGGTGGCGGCAGGAACAGTGGCTCGATCAAACCAGTGGCCGTCACGGCCCACCAGATCGCCAACAGCGCGATGAGAGTCAGCACGCTGATCCAGCGCGTGTTCAAACTGCGACGCAGCACAATGACCGTCGAGCCCGACTTCACCGTCGCGGCGGGAATTTCATAAGTGCTCATGCGCGCTCCTGCCGCTGGACGGCACTGCGTTGGGAGAACACTTTGGCGAGCACGTGTTCGCGGGTTTCGATAAAGCGCGGGTCGGATTTGATCGCCCGCGCCGATTCGCCAGCGGCGTAACGCTGACCGAAATCCAGACTCAGACGCTCGACGATTTGCCCGGGGTTTGGTGCCAGCAAAATCAGATCCGTGGCGAGGAACACCGCTTCTTCAATGTCATGGGTAATCAGGAACACCGGTTTGGCGGTGCGTTGCCAGACTTGCAGCAACAGCTCCTGCATCTGTTCGCGGGTGAAGGCGTCGAGGGCACCGAAGGGTTCATCCATCAGCAAAACCCGAGGGGCTGCGGCAAGTGCACGAGCGAGGCCGACACGTTGCTTCTGCCCGCCCGAGAGCTGCCAGATTCGGCGATTTTCGAAACCGGAAAGGCCCACCAGCGCGAGCATTTCCCGGGCACGGATTTCGCGTTTTTCCCGGGGGACGCCAGCCAGTTCCAGGCCGAAGCCGACGTTGGCCAGCACGTCCTGCCAAGGCAGCAGGGCGTCGTCCTGGAACACTACGCCGCGCTCGGCGCTCGGGCCTTTGACTGGCACGCCGTCAAGGGTGATGCGCCCGGCAGTGGGCTCGACGAAACCGGCAATCAGGTTCAACAGCGAGGTCTTGCCACTGCCGGACGGGCCGAGGGCGACCAGCAACTGCCGGGGCCCCAGGCTCAGGGAAATATCCGCCAGCACAGGTTCCGGGCTGCCGGGGTACTGTGCGCCGATGCGCTCCAGCTCAAGCAAAGCCATCGCGGTTAACTCCCGATCAGTTGGTGATGTACTTGGCGCTGACGTACGGCGCGTAGTCCGGCAGCACGGCCTCGACCTTGCCCTGTTCCTTGAGGAACACCGCAGTGTCGGTGATGGCCTTGGTGGTCGGCGCGCCGAGGGTGATCACCTGATCAGCCGCGAGCGGGAAGACGTTGCCTTGCAGCAGCAATGGAATGTCGCTGGCCTTGGCACCGGAGAGCTTCACCAGTTTGTCGACATTGCTTTGGTTGGCGAGCCAGGCTTTCGGGTCTTTGCGGTAGTCGGCGTAGGCATCGAGGGTCACTTTGGCGAACGCGGTGACGATTTCCGGGTGCTTCTCGGCGAAATCCTTACGCACGATCCAGGCATCGAAAGTCGGCGCGCCGAACTTGGCCAACTCGCCTGAGGTGATCAGCACTTTGCCGTTTTCCTTGGCCACGCCGAGCGCCGGGTCCCATACGTAAGTGGCGTCGATATCACCGCGTTTCCACGCAGCGATGATCGCCGGCGGGGCGAGGTTGAGTACGGTGACTTTCGATGGGTCGATGTTCCAGTGTTTCAGCGCGGCCAGCAGGCTGTAGTGACCGGTGGAAACGAACGGTACGGCGATTTTCTTGCCGATCAGGTCTTGCGGAGTCTTGATCCCGGAACCGTCGCGAGCGACCAGCGCTTCGGCGGCGCCGATCTGGGTGGCGATGAGGAAGGTTTCTACCGGGACTTTGCGAGTGATTGCCGCCGTCAGAGGGCTGGAACCGAGGTAGCCGATTTGCACATCGCCGGAAGCGATGGCGGCGATGATGTCGGCACCGCTGTCGAATTTGCGCCAGTCGATGTTGGCTTTGGTGGCTTTTTCGTAGGTACCGTCGGCTTGGGCGACTTTGGCGGGGTCAACGGTGGTCTGGTAGGCGACGGTCACATCTGCTGCCTGAGCCAGAAAACTCGCCGAAGCCAGAAACGCGGCGGCCAGAAGGCGAAGAGGGGAAGTCAGTTTCATCGGAAAGCTCCTTGTCAGGCGACCGAGAGTCGGCGTGAAAAGGAGACTAAATGATATAAGAATCCGAAAATAAATAACTTTTTCGAATTATCTTATGAGCGGAAAATTCTAAGAGAGACCGTTGTCGATCGTTCCCACGCTCCGCGTGGGAATGCAGCCGGTGACGCTCCGCGTCACCTGGACGCGGAGCGTCCCTTGAGGCATTACCACGCAGAGCGTGGGAACGATCGAGGAGCGAAGCTTGCCCGCGATAAAGTCCGCAGGGCCTTCAGAGTTTAGTTACTGATCGCCAGAATACTCGCCTGATACGACCCGACAAACACATCGAAATCGCCGACTTCGTTCTGTTCCAGCTCCACCTGCTGAGCCAGCGACGAGCGCGCCAGTTCTTCAAATTTAGCCTGTTCTTCGTCTGAAAGCGGCTCGCTACGGAAAAACTCTGCGTGCACCTGACTCTGGCGCAGGGAGAATCGGGCAAAGCTTTCCTTGTGCTCGGCCATCGCCGCCAACACCTGCGCCGATGGCGTCAGGGACGAGTCCTGGACCTTGGCCAGTTGTGCGTCCAGGGCCTTGCTGTGGGCATCGCCGCCATGGCTTTGATCCAGTAATGCCGCCAATGGCGCAATTTTTTCCAGCAATTCGCTGGCCCATTCCTTCAGGTCTACTGGCTGCCCGTCGCGTTGCAATTGCAGGCCCGGACGACGACCTTCCTTGACCACGCTGAGGAAGTTCGACGTCGCATTGCCGCAGCTGGTACTGGTCAGCAGTGGGCTGTCGTTCAGCGCGCAGTACAACAGGAATGCATCAAGGAACCGCGACTCGGTGAGGTCGATGCCCATCGGCAGGAACGGGTTGATGTCCAGGCAGCGCGCTTCGACGTACTGAATGCCACGGGCCACCAGTGCCTGAATCGGACGCTCACCGGTGTAGGTCACGCGTTTCGGGCGGATGTTGGAGTAGTACTCGTTTTCGATCTGCAGGATGTTGGTGTTGAGCTGAACCCACTCACCGTCCTGATGCGTACCGACTTCGACGTACGGCGGGTATGGCGTGGCCACCGCTTTGCGCAGGCTGTCGGTGTAGCTGGTCAGATCGTTGTAGCACGGCGTCAGACCGGCCTGGGCGTTGCTCTGGTAACCCAGATCGCTCATGCGCAGGCTGGTGGCGTACGGCAGGTACAAGGTGTCCGGGTCCAGCTGTTCCAACTGATGCGAGCGACCGCGCAGGAAACCGGCGTCCAGCGCAGGCGAAGCACCGAACAGGTACATCAGCAGCCAGCTGTAGCGGCGGAAGTTGCGGATCAGCGCGATGTAGGCCGACGACTGATAATCGCGATCGGTGCCGACAAAGCCTTCGGCCTCTTTAAGCAGCGGCCAGAGCTTTTCCGGCAGGGAAAAGTTGTAGTGGATTCCGGCGATGCACTGCATGGTCTTGCCGTAACGCAGCGCCAGGCCCTTGCGATAGACGTACTTGAGCTGACCGATGTTGGAGGTGCCGTAATAAGCGATCGGGATGTCTTCCTCGGCCGGCAACGGGCACGGCATCGATGGACTCCACAGGTACTCATTGCCGAGCTTGCTGTAGGCAAACCGATGGATCTTATCGAGGCTTGCCAGGGTTTCCGCCGGGTCTGGCAGGGCTGGCGTGATGAATTCCAGCAGCGACTCGGAATAGTCGGTGGTGATTTGTTCATTGGTCAGCGCGGAACCCAATGCTACAGGGTGCGGCGTTTGCGCCAGGCGCCCTTCGCCTGTCACGCGCAGGCATTCACGTTCGATGCCGTGAAGGCACTGTTCGAGCAGAGAGAGGTTAGCGCGCTCGCCGAGCAGAGCCAGGCGGCGGTTGAGAAGTTCGCTCAAGTTGGATTCCTTCACGCGTCAGTCGCCCCAATATGGGGGTGGGCAAGACGGTCTACAAGGGTGAAGTTAAAACTGGCGTTTTCGCCTGGTTTTTGAGCCGCACAGAACAGATGCCAGCCAGTTAAAGATTGATCACCGCAATTCCCTGTGGGAGCGGGCTTGCTCGCGAGGAGGGCATGTCAGTCCACGTCGCCTGACACACTGCATTCGCGGGCAAGCCCGCCCTCATAGGTTGCGTACCTTACTGACTGGTATTAGCCGCACAGGCTCACATTTAAAAGCCAACTTCACTCCCTGAATCTGGCTATCGCGCGCGAAGAAAACTCCGACGCTGCAGTCACAGCGCCGAAATTAACTCAAATTGATGATGGGCGGCTACAGGACAGCGAACGTGCCTTGTGCTTTTGCGACGAGTCTGTCGCCTTGCATCACATCGGCCTCGACCACCAACGTGCGGCGGCCCGGGTGGATCACCCGGGCCGTGCACATCACTTCACCGTCGGCGACGGCGCGGATGTAGTTGATCTTGCACTCGATGGTTGCGCTCTGCTGGTCAAAGCCGTGGGTGCTGGAACACGCCAGCCCCATGGCAATGTCCACCAGACTGAACAAAGCGCCGCCGTGCAGTTTGCCGCCGCGATTGCGCAGTTCTGGCTCAAGCGCCAGGGCGACTTGCGCCACCCCGGTTTCCAGACTGTGCAAGCGACATCCCAGCAGCTTGAAAAACGCGCTTTCGGTCAAGCCAGCCGGGATCTCCATCAGCGTTTTTTCAACTGTTTGGCGTTGGCGAACAGCGAGGCCATGGCGTTGTTGGCCGGGGCCGCTGCCGTGGTTTCCTTACGCGGTGCGGTGTTCTGGGATTGGCGTGGTGCCGAACCCGGACGCGCGCCACGAGCGCCGTCGATCTTCTCGCCCGGGGTATCACTCATGCGCATCGACAGGCCAACGCGTTTGCGCGGGATGTCGACTTCCATGACCTTCACTTTGACCACATCACCGGCCTTCACCGCTTCGCGCGGATCCTTGATGAACTTCTCCGACAGTGCAGAGATGTGCACCAAACCGTCCTGATGCACGCCGATGTCGACGAACGCGCCGAAGTTGGTCACGTTGGTCACCACACCTTCGAGGATCATCCCCAGCTGCAAGTCCTTGAGGTCTTCGACGCCTTCCTGGAACTCGGCGGTCTTGAACTCGGGACGTGGATCGCGGCCGGGTTTTTCCAGCTCTTGCAGGATGTCGGTGACCGTCGGCAGACCGAACGTTTCGTCGGTGTACTTCTTCGGATCGAGGCGCTTGAGGAAGCTCGCGTCGCCGATCAGCGAGCGAATGTCGCGATCGGTTTCAGCGGCGATGCGCTGCACCAGCGGATAAGCTTCCGGGTGAACCGCGGACGAATCCAGCGGGTTGTCGCCGTTCATGACGCGCAGGAAGCCCGCGGCCTGTTCGAAGGTTTTTTCACCCAGACGCGCAACTTTCTTCAATGCGGCGCGGGTTTTGAACGCGCCATGCTCGTCGCGGTGGCTGACGATGTTCTGCGCCAGGGTCGCGTTGAGGCCGGAGATGCGCGCCAGCAGCGCCACGGAGGCAGTGTTGACGTCGACGCCGACGGCGTTCACGCAGTCCTCGACCACCGCGTCCAGGCCGCGTGCCAGTTTCAGCTGCGACACGTCGTGCTGGTACTGGCCGACGCCGATGGATTTCGGATCGATCTTCACCAACTCCGCCAGCGGGTCCTGCAAGCGACGGGCAATCGACACCGCGCCACGGATCGACACGTCGAGGTCCGGGAATTCCTTGGAAGCCAGTTCCGACGCCGAGTAAACCGATGCACCGGCCTCGGAGACCATGACTTTGGTCATCTTCATGGCGGGGTATTTTTTGATCAGCTCGGCAGCAAGCTTGTCGGTTTCGCGGCTGGCGGTGCCGTTGCCGATGGCGATCAGGTCGACTGAATGCTTGGCGCACAGGGCGGCGAGCACGGCGAGGGTCTGGTCCCACTTGTTGTGCGGTACGTGCGGGTAAACCGTGGCGTGATCCAGCAGCTTGCCGGTGGCATCGACCACGGCGACCTTGCAACCGGTGCGCAGGCCCGGGTCGAGGCCCAGGGTGGCGCGCGGGCCGGCCGGGGCCGACAGCAGCAAGTCGTGCAGGTTGTGCGCGAACACGTTGATCGCTTCGGTTTCCGCGCCATCGCGCAGTTCACCCAACAGGTCGGTTTCCAAGTGGGTGTAGAGCTTGACCTTCCAGGTCCAGCGCACCACTTCGCCCAGCCATTTGTCGGCGGCACGGTTCTGGTTCTGGATGCCGAATTGCTGGCCGATCATGCCTTCGCACGGGTGCATGGTGCCTGGCAGTTCATCGCCGACTTTCAGCGCGGAACTGAGGATGCCTTCGTTGCGGCCACGGAAAATCGCCAGCGCGCGGTGCGACGGCATGCTTTTCAGCGGTTCGTCGTGTTCGAAGTAGTCGCGGAACTTGGCGCCTTCCTCTTCTTTGCCGGCGATGACGCGGGCACTTAGGGTGGCTTCCTGCTTGAGGTAGTTGCGCAACTTGTCCAGCAGGCCCGCGTCTTCGGCGAAGCGTTCCATGAGGATGTACTTGGCGCCTTCAAGGGCGGCTTTCACATCGGCCACGCCTTTTTCGGCGTCGATGAAGCGCGCGGCTTCGGCTTCAGGGTTCAGGGTCGGGTCGTTGAACAGGCCATCGGCCAGCTCGCCGAGGCCGGCTTCCAGGGCGATCTGGCCCTTGGTGCGGCGCTTCTGCTTGTACGGCAGGTACAAGTCTTCGAGGCGGGTCTTGGTGTCGGCGAGTTTGATGTCGCGTTCGAGTTGCGGGGTCAGTTTGCCCTGCTCTTGGATGCTGGCGAGGATGCTGATCCGCCGTTCGTCGAGTTCTCGCAGGTAGCGCAAACGCTCTTCCAGATGACGCAACTGGATGTCATCGAGGCTGCCGGTCACTTCTTTCCGGTAGCGGGCGATGAAGGGAACGGTAGAGCCTTCATCGAGTAGCGCGACGGCCGCTTCGACCTGTTGTGGGCGTACACCGAGTTCCTCGGCGATGCGGCTGTTGATGCTGTCCATAAAACCACCTGACAAATTGTGAAAGCAGGCTCGCAGGCGCAGAGATAAGGGCTCGGCGAGTCTGGTTGAGCGGCCTGGCGTGCGCCGCTACCTGAGCCAACAGGCTTCCCGTTGACCCGTGAAATCGAACAATTACTGCCGGCGCCATGAAAAAAAAGCGGCTGCTTGCAGTAACGATCAGACGTTGCCTGACACAAAAGGCCGCGCATTATAACCAGCGTTCTGTCCATTCGGGGGCATCGCGGGTTGTAGGCACAATGCCCGGTTTTCTGGCGGTGAAGGAAAAATCTGCTAACAATGCACACGGTGCGTATAACGGCAGCTACGCCATAATGCGCGCCGAGATCAAAGGAGCATCCAATGAGCAGCACTGCAAACATTGCTGAAGGCGAAAAAATTCTTATTGTTGACGACGATCCTGGGCTGAGCAGCCTGCTGGAACGCTTTTTCGTCAGCAAGGGCTACCGTGCCCGCGCCGTCCCGAACACCGAACAAATGGACCGCCTGCTGGCGCGTGAAGTGTTCAACCTGGTCGTCCTTGACCTGATGCTGCCCGGCGAAGACGGCCTGACCGCTTGCCGCCGCCTGCGCACGGCGAACAATCAGATTCCGATCATCATGCTCACCGCCAAGGGCGATGAACTCAGCCGCATCAAGGGCCTTGAACTGGGCGCCGACGATTACCTGGCCAAGCCGTTCAACCCGGACGAACTGATGGCTCGGGTCAAAGCGGTTTTGCGTCGTCAGGCGGCACCGGTGCCAGGCGCCCCGGGCAGCGAAGACGAAAGCGTGACCTTCGGTGACTACGAACTGTCCCTGGCCACCCGCGAACTCAAGCGCGGCGACGAAGTGCACATGCTCACCACCGGTGAGTTCGCGGTGCTCAAGGCGTTGGTCATGAATGCGCGTCAACCACTGACCCGCGACAAATTGATGAATCTGGCCCGTGGTCGCGAGTGGGATGCCCTAGAGCGTTCCATCGATGTGCAGATTTCCCGTCTGCGCCGGATGATCGAGCCCGATCCGTCCAAACCGCGCTACATCCAGACCGTCTGGGGCGTGGGTTACGTGTTCGTTCCGGATGGCGCCGCCACGAAGTGATCGGTGATTTGTAGGAGCGGGTCTTGCGGGTAACGGGTCAGATGGCCTTTCCCGCAGACTCGCGATCCGCAATATGCGAGCATCGCTCGCTCCTGCAAGTGTGTAGCGGTTATCCATGAAAACCCCTGTTTGGTTCCCCCAGAGCTTCTTCTCCCGCACCCTGTGGCTGGTGCTGATCGTCGTCCTGTTCTCCAAGGCGCTGACCCTGGTTTATCTGTTGATGAACGAAGACGTGCTGGTGGATCGCCAATACAGCCACGGCGTCGCCCTGACGCTGCGCGCCTATTGGGCCGCCGATGAAGAAAACCGCACTAAAATCGCCGATGCCGCGACCCTGATCCGGGTGGTGGGTGCCGGTGTGCCGGAAGGCGAACAGCACTGGCCCTACAGCGAGATTTACCAACGACAAATGCAGGCCGAACTGGGTGCCGACACCGAAGTGCGATTACGCATGCACTCACCGCCGGCGCTATGGGTCCGGGCGCCCAGCCTGGGTGATGGCTGGCTGAAAGTACCGCTGTATCCGCACCCATTGCGTGGCCAGAAAATCTGGAACGTGCTCGGCTGGTTCCTCGCCATTGGTCTGCTATCCACCGCCTCGGCATGGATCTTCGTCAGCCAGCTCAATCAACCGCTCAAACGTCTGGTCTATGCCGCAAGGCAACTCGGTCAGGGCCGCAGCGTGCGCCTGCCGATCAGCGATACGCCGAGCGAGATGACCGAGGTTTATCGCGCCTTCAACCAAATGGCTGAAGACGTCGAACAGGCGGGGCGCGAACGGGAACTGATGCTGGCCGGGGTCTCCCACGATCTGCGCACGCCCCTGACCCGTTTGCGACTTTCCCTGGAACTGATGGGCGCTCACACGGACCTGACGGACGACATGATCCGCGACATCGAAGACATGGACGCGATTCTCGATCAATTCCTGGCGTTCATTCGTGACGGACGTGACGAGTCGGTGGAAGACGTGGACCTGAGCGATCTGGTTCGCGAAGTCGCCGCGCCGTACAACCAGAACGAAGAAAAAGTGCACTTGCGCCTGGAGCCGATCCAGCCGTTCCCGTTGCGTCGGGTGTCGATGAAGCGGCTGCTGAACAACCTCATTGGTAATGCTCTGCATCACGCCGGCAGCGGGGTGGAAGTGGCGGCTTATGTGTCCGGGGATACGAGTGCGCCGTATGTGGTCCTGAGTGTCATGGACCGTGGGGCAGGGATCGATCCGTCGGAACTGGAGGCGATCTTCAACCCGTTCACCCGTGGCGATCGGGCCCGGGGCGGGAAGGGGACCGGGTTGGGCTTGGCGATTGTGAAGCGGATCGCTTCGATGCATGGCGGGAATGTCGAGCTGCGCAACCGGTCCGGTGGTGGGCTGGAAGCGCGGGTACGGTTGCCGCTTGGGTTGATGTTGCCGAGGGATGCGGTTTAGAAGCAGCTACAAGCTACAAGCTAAAGCGGCTTTTACTTGCCGCTTGAAACTTGAAACTTGAAACTTGTAGCTTGAAGCTGCTTTTTAGCCTTTGCCTTTGGTCCGCGTCATATTCGGCCCACCATTCTTCTCCAGATGCTCAATGATGATCCCCGCCACGTTCTTCCCGGTGGTGGTTTCAATCCCTTCAAGCCCCGGCGACGAGTTCACTTCCATCACCAGCGGCCCATGATTGGAGCGCAGGATATCCACCCCCGCCACCGCCAACCCCATGACCTTCGCCGCACGCAACGCGGTCATGCGTTCTTCCGGCGTGATCTTGATCAGGCTCGCACTGCCACCGCGATGCAGGTTGGAGCGAAACTCCCCCGGCTTGGCCTGGCGCTTCATCGCCGCGATCACCTTGTCGCCGACCACAAAACAGCGAATGTCCGCACCACCGGCTTCCTTGATGTATTCCTGAACCATGATGTTCTGTTTCAGGCCCATGAAAGCTTCGATCACCGACTCCGCCGCCGTCGCGGTTTCACACAGCACCACACCGATGCCTTGGGTGCCTTCCAGCACCTTGATCACCAGCGGTGCGCCGTTGACCATCTCGATCAAGTCGGGAATGTCATCCGGGGAGTGGGCAAAACCGGTGACCGGCAAACCGATCCCTCGGCGCGACAGCAATTGCAGCGACCGCAGTTTGTCTCGCGAACGAGCGATGGCCACCGATTCGTTGAGTGGAAACACCCCCATCATTTCGAACTGGCGCAGCACCGCGCAGCCATAAAACGTTACCGAAGCACCAATCCGCGGGATCACTGCATCGAAACCCTCCAGCGGTTTGCCTCGGTAGTGGATCTGCGGTTTGTGGCTGGCAATGTTCATGTAGGCGCGCAAGGTGTCGATCACCACCATTTCATGGCCACGCTCCATACCGGCTTCGACCAGACGACGGGTGGAATACAGACGCGGGTTCCGCGACAGCACAGCGATCTTCATGCAACACCTGTGGAGAAGGTAGATACCGGGAACACCGGCTTGTCTTGTACATATTTAATGCCCGGATTGACCACCAACTGGCCGTCTATCAGGGCTTTGGAACCGAGTAACAGGCGATAACGCATGGACTTGCGGCAGGCGAGGGTGAATTCGACCCGCCAGACCCGATCACCGAGGGCCAGGGTGGTGCTGACCACATAGCGCATCTGCGTGTGGCCGTTGGAGCTTTTAATGGTTTTCCTCGTTACCAGCGGAGCTTCGCAACGCCGGTGACGCAGTTGCACCACCGTGCCCAGGTGCGCAGTGAAGCGCACCCATTGTTCGCCGTCGCGCTCGAACGGCTCGATATCGGTGGCGTGCAGGCTGGAGGTGCTGGCGCCGGTGTCGATTTTTGCGCGAAGGCCCGCGACTCCCAAATCCGGGAGCGCCACCCACTCGCGCAGACCGATAACGGTCAAATGATCAAATGTCTTCAAAAGTGCTCAATCGGTAAAAACCGCTCTGGCCGCGTGCGGCTGAATCCGCGGTATTCACGCAGAATAATGGGTAAAAGGCGACAGATATCTACTGCCTGGATTTCCATCCCTCACTGGCGGGGAATGCCTGCATTCTAATCCAGAGTGTGATGATTCATGGCACGACAGAAACGGTAGTACAGTTCATCGATATTTCAGAATGAGGTCATCCGATGGCACAAAAAAGCGAAGAGGACGACAAGGTTCGTCTCGATAAATGGTTGTGGGCCGCGCGTTTTTATAAAACACGTGCCTTGGCCAAGGCCGCGATTGAGAGTGGCAAGGTGCATTGCCGGGGCGAGCGCTGCAAGCCGGGCAAGGAACCGAGGATCGGCGACGAATTTCAGATTCGCACCGGCTTCGAGGAGCGCACGGTGGTGGTCCAGGCGCTGTCGATCGTGCGCCGTGGCGCGCCGGAGGCTCAGGCCCTGTATGCCGAAACCGAAGCCAGCGTCGCCAAACGTGAAGCGGCTGCGGCCATGCGCAAGGCCGGGGCGTTGGGCGTGAGTACCGATGGCAAACCGAGCAAGAAGCAGCGCCGGGATCTGTTCAAGTTTCGCGGTAACAGCAACGACGAGTAGTGACCGCCGGCAAGCCCAGACTTGCAATCGCTCACCTGTGCAGCCATATGGGTGTGCTCGACAGCGCCAACGTTAAAACGCCGTTCGTCGAAAACCGGGATTTGACCTTGCTTGGAACAACCCTGGATTGTCCATAAAATGCCCTTATGGCTGAACATTGCCCGCGCAAAAATGCGGAAATGACGCGATTTTCATTTTTTGTAACCCTTTCAGATACCCAGACCTATGACCGATCTAGCGGATAACGACTACACCCAACGCTTCATCTTCGATGACAGCGACACTCGCGGCGAGCTGGTTGGGCTGGAGCGTAGCTATGCCGAAGTCCTCGCCAAACACGCCTATCCGGAGCCGGTCGCGCAACTGCTGGGCGAGCTGATGGCGGCGGCAGCGTTGCTGGTGGGCACCTTGAAGTTCGATGGCTTGCTGATTCTTCAGGCCCGTTCCGAAGGCCCGGTGCCGCTGCTCATGATCGAGTGCTCCAGCGAGCGCGAAATCCGTGGGCTGGCGCGTTACGAAGCCGACCAGATCGCCCCGGACGCGACCCTCGCCGACCTGATGCCCAATGGTGTGCTGGCGCTGACCGTCGACCCGACTCAGGGCCAGCGTTACCAAGGCATCGTCGACCTCGACGGCGAAACTCTCTCGGAGTGCTTCACTAACTACTTCGTCATGTCTCAGCAGGTCGGCACGCGCTTCTGGCTCTACGCCGATGGCCGTCGTGCCCGTGGCCTGTTGCTGCAGCAATTGCCTGCCGACCGACTGAAAGACGAAGAAGAACGCGCCGCCAGCTGGCAGCACATCACCGCCCTCGCCAGTACGCTGACGGCCGATGAATTACTGAGCCTGGACAACGAAACCGTGCTCCATCGCCTCTATCATGAAGAACAGGTGCGCCTGTTCGACGTGCAGAAACTGCGCTTCCATTGCAGCTGCTCGCGGGAACGCTCGGGTAATGCGCTGGTCAGTTTGGGTCTGGAAGATGCTCAGGCACTCGTCATCGAACACGGTGGCGCCGTCGAGATCGATTGTCAGTTTTGCAACGAACGTTACCTGTTCGACGCGGCCGATATCACCCAATTGTTTGCTGGTGCAGGGGTCGATACGCCGTCAGATACCCGTCACTAAAACGTTTCAGCGCAGGTAAATTCACTGCGTAACGCCGGAATAACGCCGTTACGACGGGAGGGCCCTACACTTTTTGGGCTTTTCTGGCATAATCCGGCCCACTTTTTTCGCGGTAGTAGTGCACGACTTTCTACTACAAAACGTTTGGAGCACTCGGCCACTGGCCGACGGGGAACCTCATGACGCAAGCCAATAACGCCGTGTACACCGATCTGAGTGTTGATGATCTGGTTAAAGAAGCCCTGAATCGCGGTGAAGGCGAGCTTGCCGATACCGGCGCGCTGGTTGTTCGCACCGGTCACCGTACCGGCCGTTCGCCAGTCGATCGTTTCATCGTTGAAGAGCCGACCACCCAGGACGCCATCGCCTGGGGCCCGATCAACCGCAAGTTCCCGGCCGACAAGTTCGATGCCCTGTGGGCTCGCGTCGAGGCCTTCAACAACGCGCAAGAGCATTTCGTTTCCCACGTGCATGTAGGTGCTGCCGAAGAGCACTACCTGGCCGTGAAGATGACCACCCAGACTGCCTGGCAGAATCTGTTCGGTCGTTGCCTGTTCATCAACCCAGCTCAGTACAACCCGGCTGGCCGTGAAGAGTGGCAAGTCCTCAACGTTGCCAACTTCGAGTGCGTGCCAGAGCGTGACGGCACCAACTCTGATGGCTGCGTGATTCTCAACTTCGCCCAGAAAAAAGTGCTGATCGCTGGCATGCGCTACGCCGGTGAAATGAAGAAAGCCATGTTCTCGGTGCAGAACTTCCTGCTGCCGGCCGCCGACGTACTGCCAATGCACTGCGCCGCCAACATCGGTGAAGCAGGCGACGTGACCCTGTTCTTCGGTTTGTCCGGCACCGGCAAAACCACCCTGTCCGCCGATGAAAGCCGTTACCTGATCGGTGACGACGAACACGGCTGGGGCGAGGGCGTGGTGTTCAACATCGAAGGCGGTTGCTATGCCAAGTGCATCGACCTGTCCGAGAAGAACGAGCCGGTCATCTGGAAAGCCATCAAGCACGGCGCAGTCCTGGAAAACGTCGTTATCGATCCGGTCACCAAGAAAGCCGACTACGCCGACGGCAGCCTGACCCAGAACAGCCGCGCAGCGTACCCGCTGGAGCACGTCGAGAAGCGTTCCGAGAAAAACCTCGGTGGCGAGCCAAACGCTGTGATCTTCCTGACCTGCGACCTGACCGGCGTCCTGCCACCAGTGTCGATCCTCAGCGAAGAGCAAGCGGCCTACCACTTCCTGTCCGGCTACACCGCACTGGTGGGCTCGACCGAAATGGGTTCCGGCAGCGGCATCAAATCGACCTTCTCCACCTGCTTCGGCGCCCCGTTCTTCCCGCGCCCGGCCGGCGAATACGCAGAACTGCTGATCAAACGTATCCGCGGCTTCGGCTCCAAGGTCTACCTGGTCAACACCGGCTGGACCGGCGGCGGCTACGGCGTTGGCAAGCGCTTCAACATCCCGACCACTCGCGGCGTGATTGCAGCGATCCAGAGCGGCGCGTTGATCGGTGCTGAGACTGAGCACTTGGACACCATCAACCTGGACGTGCCATTGGCTGTGCCGGGCGTTGAGACTGGTTTGTTGAACCCGCGTAATACTTGGGCTGATAAGGCTGCTTACGATGAAGCTGCCAAGGCGTTGGCCGGGTTGTTTGTTGAGAACTTCAAGAAGTTCGATGTGAGCGACGCGATCAAGGCTGCTGGGCCGAAGTTGTAAGAATCGGTAGTGGTTTGAGGTAAGAGAAAGCCGCCTGAGTAGGGCGGCTTTTTTGTGGGCGCGATTCAGTTCCCTTGAAGCAGAACTGGCAATCTTCCCTGCGTCGTAGTTGGCGCGTTGAGGCTAATTACCCGAAAGCCGAAACGCTGGGGCCATGTTGTCCCTCTCTCGCTTCGAAAGCCCCAACGCACTAGCCACGTTTGACCATTGGCTGACGGCTTCCTGGTAGTTCTCGATAATTTCGTCTGCGTCGTTACGGCTGACTCGGAAGTACCCTGCAACTTCGCGAGCGAGCTCAAGATCCAAAGCGTTATCCGAATCGGTAATGTTGAGTTTCAACCCATCGGCATGTGGTACCGGGTTCATGTCGTAGGCTTCAGACAGGCGCCATCCTCGACCAGGGTCAAGGATAAAACCATGATTGCGCAGGTGGTCGTCGGTATTGGAAACCAGGATGTTGAACACGATACGAGACCACAACTCGCGAAGATCCGCGTTAGTTTCTGAACCGTGCTTTATGAGCACTTCAGCCAACTCCAAGTAGCTGGCACCTGCCGATGCATCGTCACCGTCCACCCTGTCTGTCATGGTCATGGCTGAGGCGAAGTGCAGTCGACCACCATTTTTGGTTCGGTCGAAGCGCTTAACCATAAAGCAGTGATGATCGCTTGCGAAACGTTGTGCCACACCAGTTGCTACCCGCAATCCGCAGCTATCCGCCAAGGCGTTCACCACCAGTTCCCAACCGCCGACGTCATAGTCATCGCGAGTGCTTGGAAATTTAGCGATCCACAAATGCCCAGCTTCGTCAGCGACACTGGCCTTAGGTCTGGCTCCGCCCAATGAGCCGCCAGGTGCAATCAACATTCTCAGCCATTCCCGTCCATCGGGAGCAGTGTTGTCCTCATCGCGCTCCAAGGCGCGACTTGCCTGCTCCAAGGCGCGTAACTCGACGAAGGGCGGAGCAGCCAACCCATCGCGATCATCCAGAAAATTGCCTTGGTCATTGAGTTTGTAGCGGATCGCCCCGACCCGGTAGCGGTCATGAACACCCAGAAGAAAGTCGGACTCGTACAGTTTGGTTCCGTCAGGCGCCAAGCCCTCGCGGATATCTCGCTCCAGCCGGCGCTTCATCAGCAACTGACCCCACCGATCAGGGCTTGAGTCAGCAAATATGCCAAACCGGCTTTGATGTTGACCTGGGTACTGACGACCTTCAAAAAGCCCGATACGGGGGTCAAGCGAAATGAAATTTAACGCCGGATCGGCCAGTGCGGCAGAGTCGTACTCAAACTCAAATATGTTTGCGGAGCGGGTTTTCCTTACGTGCAGGAACCCAAGTCGTCTTGGACCGTTCAAGGTTTCCCAGTCGGCATACACAGCGATTAATGTCATTTTTCATCTGCCATAGGCTTGTTTTTTTTCTTGATGACCAAGCGGGATAAGGAGTGGGTACTGAAAGGGAAATCAGGAATACGATCTGATTCGGGACCGGATCTTTCAATCAATTGACCACCCTTTTCGTCTACGGGGGACGGCGTTCGGGTCGCAGCAATGCTTCGTGCACTTCGGCGTTTTTTGACCGTGAGTTTCGCTCCGGGGGTTAACTGAGCATCTTGCAGTTGGCGCCCTAACTCATCCACTGCGGCGAGCTTACTCAAGTCTTTTTCCAATCCCAGCACCTGCATCACTGACAAATAGGCACCCATCGTCACTCCCGATCCACCGGACTCCAGAGAGCGCAGTGTCGTCAGCGACATGCCAGCCCTCTCGGCTACTTGTTTGGCTGTCAGCTTTCGGCGCAGTCGAGCGAGTTTCAGTCGCTCGCCAAACTCGGAAAGCAGCTTGGACGCGGCGGGCAAGAGTGGTGCTGTTTTCTTAGCCATGTGCCATTATTCCTTCATTTTTAAGCCTAAACTGCCAGAATAATAGCACTTAATGGATGGGCTGCTTCACGGTCTTACAGGGTTACGGGATCGACCTATCTAGGGTTGCCATTCCTTGTCTATGCAGATGATCGATCATCAAAACTGCCATTATTCCAGTCGAAATACGCCTAAACAGCCAGAATAATGCCACTTATCTTGAGACTGGTTGCGGCGATCGAAGTATCGATATGCGCGTTACAGGCCCTCCAATCTTTGTGTGTCCCACCGTTGCACCTTGATCGCTTGGTAAAGCATGCCAATGGTCAGTGGGATTTTGTCGCCTCGACCCTTCGCCCTGCGTTTGAGGAACACATCAAACCCTTCCGGCTGAAAGTACCGGTACGCGTCGTAATCAACGAAGTCGATCCCAAACTGTTCTTCCAGCGCTTCCATCAAATGCCGTGCATCAGCGCCATCACAGCCCAGGTCAAAGTTGATCGAGGTGGTGAGGCTGATGATTTTGCGTTCGGGCAGGCCGAGCTCTTCGTGCAGCAGCTGCATGAGCAGGTGCATGGCGTGGTCATCGGGGAAGTTGGGGGCGAGGTTCATGGTGCATCTTCCGTTGGGTGTATATCGATGAGGATTAAGCCCGACTTTGCGGCGAGTCGGGGTCGTCAATCGGCACTGTGAACTTGGTCTGAGTCAGATCGGTAGCCTTACGAATTTCTTGGACTTGCAACCCATCAACATGAAACTCGCGGGCTCACGCTCACCCCGTACGATCTCGTTCATCTGTTGCACGCTTTCCATTAGCTCATCAAAAAACTTGCTCATGATTATCTCCAGTGTTCGATGACGGCTTTCGGTGCTCTGCGTCCCAAGAGCCGAACGCGGAGCGTCCGTAGAGGCATTCCCACGCGGAGCGTGGGAACGATCTTCACTCGGCGTCAGGCAGGCGCTTTCCAGCCCATCATGCGTTGCTGGGCGACTTTAAGCAGGTCGCAACCGTCCTGAGTTAGCAGGTAGAGCGCGTGGGTGATGTGGGGAATATCTTCGACGTCGCCGTGTTTGAAGCAAACGCAGTGCAGGGTTTTGAGGAGATCACTGGAGGCTCGGATGCGCTGGAGGGCGGCTTCGAGGATGTCTTGCGGGTTGGCCTCTGTATCGATGATCAGGGGCGGGGAGTCGGTGAGGCTGGTTTGCAGCGGAAGGTAACGATCGTTTGTGAGCGGATTCCATGAGTTCATTGTGTTTATCCTCAAATGCATCAAATGAAGCCACCGCCATCGTGACCAAGCGATGGGAGGCGGACTGTGTTCAGGTTGGTCAACCGGTGAGGATCACACGCATACCCGGCACGCCCGAAGGCGTCCCAAACACAGCCACCATAAAACGTGCAGACACTTGAGGTGCCGGCAGCATACAGCGAACGCGTAAGTATGATCCATTCGGGTGACCAAGCCCGAGCCGCTGATTTGGCAGCGCCAGTCACGACTATAGATTTGAGCTACGGGGCGGCGATAGTCGACAAGGAGCCTTCTGTTGTAGGAACGGGATGAAGCTTCGATAGGCCGTTACTACCGATCTGCCGACCGCTTCAACAAGTCGCGTTTTTCGCCATCAGACGCCTGGCTTCTTCGTCCGGAATGCTCGGTCGAGGATCATCGATGCTGGCCTGGACCTGCTTGATGAACCATGCCTCGTAGGCTGCATTGTCGATTTGCGCCTCAGAGTCGTTGTCGGACGTTTTATCCATCATTCAACTTCACCTCTACATCAGTTTTTAGAAATCCCGCGCCCATCACAGGAGTGCTTTCGCCCAGCGCCGCCCACCCGATCAACCAATATGCCGATACGCCGCAACATCCAGCACGCTAGTCGTCAGCCCGGTCGCCGGCGCATAGATCGTGCCCTTCACCGCCGAGAAGTTGACCCCTTGGCTGCCCAGCGAAACATAGCGTTCACCTTGATCCAGCTCGGTGAAGTAGGTGTAGGAGTAGTTGTGCATCAGCCGATACTTCGCTTCGTCGTCGACCATGGCTTTGCCGAGGTTCGCCAGATCGGCCTGAGTCAGGTTCAACGGCTTGTCCAGTTGCACGCCCCAACGCTTGAGGCAGACTTCGGCAAAGTGGCGAACGAACCGGCCTGGCTCGGCCAGGATTTTCGGGCCGTTGACGCCGTCAGGGGAGGCATTGCCAACCAGAGTGGCGTGACGGCCGGGTATTGGGTAAATGTGGGTTTTGGTGCCAGTGGCGGTTTGCGGGATAACGCAGCTGAAACCTTTCGAGCGTTCGTCCCGGGCATAGAAACCTACATACTCTTTGACGTTGCCACCGAGTTTGACTTTGTCATCCTGAAAGTTGCCAATACCAGGCACCGGATCAATCGCAAAGATAGTAACCGGGATGTTTCTAAGTGTGCTGTCCTTGAACATGGCGTTGGCCAGCATGTGGCAACTAATACCGCCGCGGCTCCAGCCCACCAGGTTTACTTGGGTGGGAATAATACCGTCCTGGCGGAAGGTTTTGATGATCTGTTCTTGCAACGCCTGCTGGGTCACGCTGCGATCGCCATAGTTGTATTTGCGCCAGAACCACGAGCCTTCAATTTTCACGTCTTCAATGGGGATGCCGGCCGCTTTGAGGCGGTTGTATTCGGCTTCGGTCAGTTGCTCGCGCTGCCAGCTGCACTGGCCTTTGATGATGTTGATCGCGTGCTGGACGTTTTGCTCCCAGCCTTTGCCGAACAGTGTGCCGCTGAGGCCGTAGTCCTCGGACTTGGTGAAGAGATCATCGGCTTGCAGGTTACCGCTGCCGGGGCCGTCGACCACGATCCATTCGGCGAACTCCCTGCCGAGATGGTGGGATGCGAGTGTCGACACCAGTTCGCCGTCCCAGTAGTTTGCGTTGGTGTCGTCGAATTTGGTTGAGCCAGTGCCACAGAAGAAAATAGTTAGTACGGTCATTTGTGTCGCTCTTTTTTGATGTAAGAGCTGGCACGTTAGTTTGTGTTGTTTGAAGAGTGAAGTGATGAGTTGTTGCTATTTTTGTAAGGTGTGTTAGTTATTGATATTTTTATTTGATTCGCTGTTTGGCGACTTCAAGAAGTTCGCAGCCATCTTGGGTCAGCAAGTAAAGTGCGTTGACGATATTGGGAATGTCTTTCACGTCGGCCTGTTTAAAGCACAGGCAATAGAGCGTTTCGAGCAGGTCACTGGCAGCGCGGATGCGTTGCTGGGCGGCGTCAAGAATCTCGTGAGGATTGGCTTCGGTGTCGATGACCAATACGGGAGTATCGCTGTAGCTGGTTTTGAGCGGGCGATAGCGGTCTGTTAACGAGTGGAACGTGTTCATCGAGGTCAGTCCTGTAAGGAAGTCGGGCAGTCTCGCCGGCAGGCCGACACAGTGTTTTCAGCCGCGTCGAAAACTATAGAGGGCTGCGGCGAGGCGTCGCAAGGTGGCGCAAATGGACAGGATTTGTAGGGGATTTACCGGCGCTATCGGCCTTTGCCTACGCATGCCCCAACTATTTTTTAAGCTTTTCCCTTAGAGGTCGATATTCCTACGGGCCTGTCAGGCTTAGTGCATCAAAGCTCTGTAGGGTGCGCGCCAGAATTTGTAGGACGTTTCGAAGCGTCTGAGTCGACTCTTAAAGGGAATTAGGTATGCAATGGCTGCGTATGGTCTCGATTTTTTTGTTGTGGGCGGGTGTTTGCCGGATGGCGGGCGCTGCCGACGTCGCTCATTCGCTGGTCCTCGCCAACATGGACCGCA
Organism: Pseudomonas sp. B21-048; assembly: GCF_024748615.1. Lineage (NCBI taxonomy): Bacteria > Pseudomonadati > Pseudomonadota > Gammaproteobacteria > Pseudomonadales > Pseudomonadaceae > Pseudomonas > Pseudomonas sp. B21-048. Next base: position 258,473 of record NZ_CP087168.1, read on the forward strand.
ACGGTTGGCCACAGGCGCTGACCACTCAGGCAGACGTCGACACCGCGTCCCGCGCCGAGGTCTTGATGGTGGGCAAGGCGCTGTTGGCCAGCGAAACGCTGGATGAACAGGGTCTGAAACAGCGACTGGGTGTGCAGGCTGTGAAGCTCAAGTCGGTCAGGCAAGTGCGTGACGGGTTGTGGGATCGGTTGCTGATTACCTACCGCAACGCCAGCCAGAACTGTGACGCTGAACCCTTCTGCCCCCGTGTGCGAAGTGTCGCGGATTTGCGTCAGTTGGCGGCGGCGTTCACTGGCGAAATCAGCCCGGCTTTTGCGGTTTGGGCGAGCAAGAGTCGGGTGTTTCATGAGCAGGCGCTGAATGAACAGTTGCGGGTGGCGGTGTTGGTGCCCTGATTTTTTATCAATGTTTTTTGGGTGATATTGATCGTTCCCATGCTTCTGCGTGGGAATGCAGCCCGTGACGCTCTGCGTCACATTCAATAGCTGGAACGCGGAGCGTCCCTTGAGGCATTACCACGCAGAGCGTGGGAACGATCACGCCTTGCAGTCTCCCGAACTATCCGCTGTATCATCCCGTATCGTTTTTGCCCCCGACCTTTTCTCGACTCGCTGCGTTCGCCGGCTAGGCTTTGGGCTTCGCAGCGGTCAACGGAGTGACAGCTTATGCACAACACCCTGGAACAGGTTTTCGGTTATCCACAGTTTCGGCTCGGCCAGGAGGCGGCGGTCAGCGCGGTGTTGGCCGGGCGTTCGGCGGCGGCCATTTTCCCGACCGGTTCGGGCAAGTCTCTTTGCTATCAATTGCCGGCCTTGTTGCTGCCGCACTTGACGCTGGTGGTCTCGCCTTTGCTGGCGCTGATGCAGGATCAGTTAGCGTTCTTGCAGCGCCACGGCATTGCGGCGGGCAGTATCGATTCGGCCCAGAGCCGCGATGACGCCAGCGATGTGATGGCCCGGGCCAAGTCTGGTGAATTGAAGATTTTGATGATTTCCGTGGAGCGCCTGAAGAACGAGCGCTTCCGTAATTTCTTGCAGCAAGTGCCCATCTCGCTGCTGGTGGTGGACGAGGCCCACTGCATTTCTGAATGGGGCCACAACTTTCGCCCCGACTACCTCAAGCTGCCGGACTATCAGCGCCAGTTCAACATCCCTCAGGCCCTGCTGCTGACCGCCACCGCGACACCCAAGGTGATCGCCGACATGGAGGCCAAATTCTCCATCGCCCCCGAGGATGTGGTGACCACCGGTTTTTATCGACCCAACCTCAATCTGTTGGTGGAACCGGTACGCGGCCAGGACAAGCGCCGACGCCTTGTCGAGTGGATGAGCCAGCGTCCCGGCCAGCCGAGCATTGTCTACGTGACCCTGCAGAAAACCGCCGAGCACATCGCCGAACATCTGGGGCGGAACGGAATTCAGGCCGAGGCCTATCACGCCGGTTTGCCCCACGAACAACGGGAAGCAATTCAGCGGCGGTTCATGGGCGGGCAATCCAATTGCATCGTCGCGACCATCGCGTTCGGCATGGGCATCGACAAAAGTGATATCCGCAACGTGGTGCATTTCGACCTGCCCAAATCCATCGAAAACTACAGCCAGGAAATCGGCCGCGCCGGGCGTGACGGGCAGCCATCCGATTGCCTGGTGCTGGCCAACCGCGACAGCCTCAACGTGCTGGAGAACTTCGTCTACGGCGACACGCCGGAACGGGACGGCATTCGTTGCGTGCTCGAGGAGTTACAAGCCGCTGTGCCCGAGGGGCAGTGGGAGTTTCTGCTGGGGCCTTTGGCCGATCAGAGCAACATTCGCCAGTTACCGCTCAAGACCTTGCTGGTACAGCTGGAGCTGCGCGCAATAATCGCTCCGCGTTATGCGTATTACGCCGAATACCGCTTCAAGTATTTGCAGGAGCCCGAAGCGTTGCTGGCTCGTTTTGAAGGTGAGCGCAGGGACTTCGTCTCGGCGATCATCCAGACCTCCAGCCGCGCACGCACCTGGGCCACGGTGAATTTCGACGCGCTGTATGAACAGCATCAGGCCGAGCGCAGTCGGGTGGTCAAGGCCCTGGATTACTTCCAGGAGAAAGGCTGGGTGGAGCTTGAAAGCAAGCAGATGACCGAGGTCTACAGCCTGCAAAAAGCAGACTTTGATGCCCAAACCCTGAGCGCTGAATTGCACGCCTACTTCACCCAACACGAGCGCACCGAGATCGCGCGGATTCACGCCATGCTGGATCTGTTCGCCACCGACCTCTGTCTGGGTTACCGCCTGGCGGAATACTTCGGTGACGAAAACGCACCGAAGCAGTGCGGGCATTGTTCGGTGTGTCACGGTCAGGTGGCGCGTCTGCCAGCACCACCGGAATTGCCAGCGCTTGTGGATAAAAATTTCGAGGCGCTGTGTGGTGACTTTATCCACAGGCACGAGCAGCACACGGGCAACATCCCTTCGGCTGAGCGCGTAACAAGATTTCTATGTGGGATCAGTGTGCCGCTGTTTACCAAGCTCAAGGCTCGGGCGATTCCGGGGTTTGCGGCGTTGGAGGATTATCCGTATGCCGAGGTGCGTGAGTGGGCTCAAGCGCATCTACCAAGTTGAAACACGGCCTCCCACAGAGGCCGTTCAAACGTCTTCAGGAGACTCACCGTAAGCATCGGCCAATAGCGCCTGAGCTTGTTGCTCAAGAAAATCAAAGACCTCTTCCTGAATCGATCCTTGGTATTGTTTGCGACGGCCTTTGGACACGATGCCGTTTTGATCCAGGCACTGCATGACTAGCCTGGACAAAAGATTGCCTCGAACGTCGTAGTTTTCGTTTACAACTTTCACGAGAGTATCGAATCGCTGAAGAAAATCGGTTTCCTCTCTCAGCTCCACCTCGAGGGCTCGTTTGGCCATTTCCATCGTGAACGCTACGCAATCGGTGGCATCCCAATAGCGATAGAGACTGGAGTCGCCGATGAAGTTGAAACTCATTGTTTCCGCATCGATCCAGCGAACATCCCAAAACTCACGGGCTGGCTTGGAGAAAGACTGTAGTGCTTCCAGATAGTGTTGTTCTTCACGCTTCATAGCGATCGAAACAGGTAGCAAGAGGCCGTTTTCGAGAGCACCGCTTCGGCACAGAGCCAGGTGGATCAGAAAGCGCGAAAGACGGCCATTGCCATCCATGAAGGGGTGCAGAAAGACGAAGCCAAAAGAAGCGATGCCTGCGGCGACCAATGGGTCGAGTTGCTCTGGCGCTCTGTTGGCAAAGGTCATCAGCTCTTCCATCAACTCACGGCAGAGCTCGGGGTCTGGCGGCACGTAGGTCACACCAGCAGCACCGCGAAATGAATTACTCAGGTGGTTTTGTTCGTGTCGGAATGCTGCTGCACGATCAAAGGGGTTGGAGATCGCGCTGTTCTGCAGCGCGACGAGATAATCTTCCGTAAGCGGCTGGCGCTCATGTGCCTGGCGGAGCAGTTGCACAAATCGTTGCGCCTTCTGCTCACTGGGGGCTTCCTTCTCGATTGCAAACGAGTATTCGGTTTCGCTCAGATACGCCCAATTGATCGCCCGATCCATCGTTTCTTTTGGCAGGGAGCCGATAAAGGCTTTTGATCGACCAAGAATGTCATAGTCGAGCAGGGTCTGAATCTCAGCTGTGCGTTCGACTGTTGCGCAATATCGAAGCGTGCCAAGTCCATTGAAGTCGACTCGCCAGCGCGAATTTCGGACTGATGGCCCGGTGATGTAATTGTCCGGATCAAATAGAAAAGTAGCGGTGCCGCGTGGGTTGTCGGGATAGTCCAGGTGCTGGTCGGTGAAAAATTCCCAGAGGAAGCAAATTTTGCGCAGATAGGCACTACTGGGAGCTTCTGTGATGGCTTCGACCAATATTTGGCCATCAATGCGGGGGAGTGCCTGAGCCAGAATGGCGAGATTGACGCCCTCATGCTTTAGCGCAAACATGATGTGTGAGAGGTAGTCTTCTTTCGATGGCGCAACACTCAGCGGAACGGACAACGCACCGCCGATTTTCTCTAGGCGGGTGACTGGCTGGATGAGCGCTGGCCGTTTCACCTCGATAGCTTTTAGATCCAGCGCATCAATCAAATGCGCATAGCCCACTCTGTTTCCCATCGCAGTTCCCCTATCCGGGTAAGATTTTTTTTACCATATCAAGATTTTTTTTAAAATCATCAAATCAGATAAGAAAATTTTAACCTGATTAAAGTTGTTGGCTAACACCCATTTTGGTCTGGCTCACTCCTTTGTAATTTTTTCTGAGTTCTGGGTCCCCTAGCGGTTGTGGAAATGGGCTTCCCGCAATAAATGGTATATCCATCCCCTGAATGTCGCTCATCACAGGAATAAATTTCAAAAAAACCCGGCGCCTGACTATGGTGAGGACTGTCTTTGGATCGCTAACAAGAGAACAACCATGAGCCAGACACCGTTCGATATTCAGCGCGCCGCCGTGATCGGCGCGGGCACCATGGGCCGTGGCATTGTCATGTGCCTGGCCAACGCCGGGGTGCCGGTGCAGTGGGTCGACAACAATCCGCAGATGCTCGAGCAAGCGCTGAGCAGCGTGGCTGAGACTTACGCCCACAACGTGCGTCAGGGGCGGATCGATCAGGCCGAGGCGGATGCGCGTATTGCGCGGGTGACAGCGGCTGCCGATTACGCAGCGATCCGCAATGTCGATCTGGTTATTGAAGCGGTTTACGAAAACCTCGAGTTGAAGCAGAAAATTTTCCGCGAACTTGAGGGCCTGATGAAACCTGAAGCGATTCTGGCCAGCAATACCTCAGCACTGGACATCGACGCCATCGCCGCTGCCACTCGCCGTCCGCAGCAGGTGCTGGGCCTGCATTTCTTCAGCCCGGCGCACATCATGAAATTGCTGGAGATTGTGCGCGGCGCCCAGACGGAACCGGCGGTGCTTGATGCGGCCCTGATGCTTGGCCAGCGCATGGGCAAGGTCAGCGTGGTGTCGGGCAACTGCCACGGCTTTATCGGCAACCGCATGCTTCATCCGTACGTACTCGAAGCGCGCAAGATGCTGCTGGAAGGCGCTTTGCCTTATCAGGTGGATGCGGCGCTGCAAGGTTTTGGTTTCGCCATGGGGCCGTTCCGCATGTACGACGTGGTCGGCATCGACCTGGAATGGCGCGCTCGGGAACTGACAGGCAAAGGGCAGGATGCGCCGGAGGTTCAAGTGGACAACCGCTTGTGCGAGCTGGGGCGTTTCGGTCAGAAGAGTGGCGATGGGTATTACCACTACGAATCGGGCAGTCGCCAGGCTGAGCACGATCTGGAAGTCGATGCGCTGGTATTGGAAGTTAGCGAAGGGCTGGGATTCCAGCGTCGCGAGATCGGCCCTGAAGAGGTTCTGGAGCGTTGTTTGCTGGCGCTGGTGAACGAAGGGGCGAAGATTCTTCAGGAAGGTATTGCCACGTCGGCGCATGACATCGATCTGGTGTACCTCAATGGTTATGGCTTCCCGGCGGACAAGGGCGGGCCGATGGCCTGGGCGGATCAGCAAGGGTTGGCGGATATTCATCTGCGGTTGTTGCAGCTTGAGACCAAGCAGGGTGATCACTGGGCGCCGGCGCGGTTGATTGGTGAACTGGCGGCAGAGGGGCGAGGCTTTGCTGACATGTGAATTTATACTGATCGTTCCCACGCTCTGCGCGGGAACGCCTCCATGGACGCTCTGCGTCCGCTCCTGAATGTGACGCAGAACGTCACGGGCCGCATTCCCGCGCAGAGCGTGGGAACGATCATGAAAGGACCTGCTTCGATGCCCCAACGCTTCGACTACCGCCACTTCCAGCCCATCACCACCCGCTGGCATGACAATGACGCCTATGGTCACATCAACAACGTTGCCTATTACAGCTTCTTCGACACGGCGGTGAACACCTACCTGATTGAAGTCGGCGGTCTGGATATCCATGACGGCGAAGTGGTGGGTTTTGTGGTGAGTTCGGCCTGCGATTACTTCGCTTCTATCGCCTTCCCGGACCGGATCGAAATCGGCCTGCGGGTTGGCAAGTTGGGCAACAGCTCGGTGCAATACGAATTGGCTGTGTTCAAGGCAGGTGAAGATGAAGCCTGCGCGGCGGGGCGCTTCGTGCATGTCTTCGTGGATCGGGCGTCGAATCAACCGGTGGCGATTCCTGCCAGGTTGCGCGGGGCATTGGAGCGGTTAGCGGTTTGAGGGGCAAAAAAAATCGCAGCCCGAGGGCTGCGATTTTTTGATCTACCGGTTAACGAGGCGATTCAAGCCTCAGTCGCGGTAGCGATGGTGATGCTTGCGATGGCCGTAGGCATGGCCGCGACCTGGATGGCCGTCACGGTAGTAGCGACGATCATCACGGTCACGATAGGAGCGACGATCGTCGTCGTCATCACTCTTGTTGCCCATGTAGTTACCCAGCGCACCACCGGCGCCGCCGCCTGCCGCGGAGCCGATCAGGCTGCCGGTGGTGCCGCCCATGCTGCGACCGACCACGTTACCGCCCGCTGCGCCCAACGCACCGCCGATGGCGGCTTCGCCACGGCTGCGTTTGTCTGCGCCGACTGCGCTACCACCCGCGCCGCCCAGGGCTGCGCCAATGGTTGAACCTGTACTGCCGCCTAACGATTGACCGACGACCGAGCCCAGTACCCCGCCCAATGCGCCGCCCACACCTGCTTCGGTGGTGCCGCCAGCAGAAGCGAAGCCACTGACCAGGCCAAGGGACAACAAGAGAATCGAGGAGAACTTCATAGAGGAACCTCAAGGGGATGACGGCGCGATCCTGAGGCTGTGTCATGGTTGTGACAATAGAAATCCGACGAGTAACACGACTTGAGCACAATTCTATAAGTTACTGTTTTTTGGGCGGAACTTAACTGTTTTTCACCGGTCTTTAGCTACTTCGCAAAGGCCGTTTCTATACAAAAACGGCCTTTTTTATGGGCGATTGGAAAGTGAGTTTCCGCTGGAAATCAGAAGTGAACATCGCCACAGTGGTATGTGTGCGTTAAGCCGACTTGGCCATAATCAACCTAGTCTCACTCGCCGCTTCCAACCGAATTGCCACAAACTTCGACGTCGGCGTATGGCTGTCATCTCCAGTGCTTTCCAGCGGCACTAGCGGGTTCACTTCCGGATAGTACGCGGCAGCTTGCCCGGCAGGAATATCAAACGCCAGCAGCGTAAAGCCTTTCACCCGACGCTCACGGCCATCATCCCAGATTGAAACGATGTCAGCCTTCTGCCCCGGTTTGAAGCCCAGGCGAATGATGTCGGCCTCATTGACGAACAGCACATCCCGTTGACCTTTCACCCCGCGATAGCGGTCATCAAGACCATAAATCGTGGTGTTGTACTGATCGTGGGAGCGCATCGACTGCATGATCAGGTCCGGCAGCACGCCGGTGGCGCGGGTGCGTTCGTGCACCAGGTCTTTGGGCAGCCTGTTCGCTCGGAAGTTGGCCCGACCCGATGGGGTATTCCAGCGACGTCTGCCAGCGCTGTTACCCAGGTGGAAGCCGCCCGGGTTCTGAATCTTTTCGTTGAAGTCCCGGAAGCCCGGAATGGTGTCGGCAACCAGGTCGCGGATGCGGCTGTAATCGGCCACCAGCCAGTTCCAGTCCACCGGTTTGTTCCCCAGGGTCGCCGCGGCGATACCGGCGATGATCGCAGGCTCCGAGCGCATCTGATCCGACAACGGCTGCAACTGGCCGTTGGAAGCGTGGACCATGCTGAACGAGTCTTCCACGGTCACCGCTTGGGCGCCTTCGGTCTGGATGTCGATGTCGGTACGGCCCAGGCACGGCAGGATCAGCGCTTCTGTACCGTGGGCCAAATGGCTGCGGTTGAGCTTGGTGCTGATCTGCACGGTCAGGTCGCAGTTGGCCAGCGCCTGGAAGGTACGCGTGCTGTCTGGGGTGGCTTGGGCGAAGTTGCCGCCAAGGCCGATGAAGACTTTCGAGCGGCCGTCGGCCATGGCGTGAATCGCCTCGACCACGTTGTGGCCGTTTTCGCGCGGCACCTTGAACTGGAAGCGTCGCTCCAAGGCATCGAGGAACGTCGCTGGCGGACGTTCGTTGATGCCCATCGTCCGGTCGCCCTGCACATTACTGTGGCCACGCACCGGGCACAGACCGGCACCCGGCCGACCGATGTTGCCGCGCAGCAGCATGAGGTTGGCGATTTCCTGGATGGTCGGCACCGAATGACGATGCTGGGTGATGCCCATGGCCCAGCACATGATCACGTTCTTGCCTTTGGCGTACATACGCGCCGCTTGCTCTATTTCCACCAGAGTCAGGCCGGACTGCGCGACGATCTGCTCCCATGGGGTGTCGTCGATGACGCCCATGTAGTCCAGCACGTTGACCGCGTGTTCATTGAGGAAGTCGTGATCGAACACCGCCGGGGCGCCAGCCTTCTGCGCATCGCGTTCCCATTGCAGCAGGAATTTCGCCATGCCGCGCAGCACCGCCATGTCGCCGCCCAGCGCTGGGCGGAAGTAGGCAGTGTTGGTTGGCTTGTCGCCGTTGGTGAGCATTTCCAGCGGATGTTGCGGATGCTGGAAGCGTTCCAGGCCGCGTTCTTTCAGCGGGTTGACGCATACCACCTGAGCGCCACGTTTCACTGCTTCGCGCAAGGGTTCGAGCATCCGCGGGTGATTAGTGCCGGGGTTTTGGCCCCAGACGAAAATCGCATCGGCGTGTTCGAAATCATCGAAGGTCACCGTGCCTTTGCCGACGCCGACACTCTGCGCCATGGCCACACCGCTGGCCTCGTGGCACATATTCGAGCAGTCGGGAAAGTTGTTGGTGCCGTAGGCGCGCACGAACAGCTGATAAAGGTACGCCGCTTCGTTGCTGGCGCGGCCCGAGGTGTAGAACTCGGCTTGGTCCGGGCTCGACAGGCCCTGCAAATGTTTGCCAATCAGCGCGAAGGCGTCATCCCAGCTGATGGGTTTGTAGCGGTCGGTCTCGGCGTCGTAGCTCATCGGCTCGGTCAATCGGCCCTGATACTCGAGCCAGTAGTCGCTCTGCTCCAGCAGCGAGCTGACGCTATGTTTGGCGAAAAACGCGCTGTCGACACGGCGTTTGGTCGCTTCCCAGTTCACCGCTTTGGCGCCGTTCTCACAGAACATCACCATGCCCTTTTCCGGAGAATCGCCCCAGGCGCAACCGGGGCAGTCGAAGCCGCCGTTCTGGTTGGTCTTGAGCATTATGCGGAGGTTTTTCAATGCGTTATCGCTGGTCAACCAGGCCTGGGCGACGCTGATCAGCGCGCCCCAGCCACCGGCTGGGCCTTTGTAGGGCTTGTAGCGAGGGACGGGTTTGCGGTCGGCTTGACGATGTTGACTCACGCTTGATTCTCCAACGCTGGGCTGTAAACCCGCGGTGCACTTTTCTGCGGCAGGTGGATGAGATTGAGGTTGTGACGACGGGCCCATTGCACGGCAAGGCCCGTGGGCGACGACAGGCTGACCAGGGTCTGGATGCCGGCGCGTAACACTTTCTGGATCAATTCGAGGCTGCAACGGCTGGTGACAATTGCCAGGCCGCCAGTGGTCGGGATTTTCTGGCGGATCAACCCGCCGATCAGCTTGTCGAGGGCGTTGTGCCGGCCGATGTCTTCGCGGCCCAACAGCAATTCGCCGTTGCCGTTCATGAACACCGCCGCATGCACCGCGCCGCAATGCTGGCCCAGAGGCTGGAACTCGCCGATGCGCTGGCGCAGGCCGTCCAGCCATTCGGCCGGGGGCAGTGGGGCGCCGGGCAATACTTTGAGGTCGGGCAGGGCTTGCTCCACCGCTTCCACGCCACAGAGCCCGCAACCGCTGGTGCCAGCCAGTTGCCGACGCTGCTGCTTGAGGTTCCAGAAGGCACGATTGGCGATGGTCACTTGCGCGTATTGCGCCGACCCTGAACCGCTGAGTTGCAAATCGTAGATGTCTGAAGCGTCTTCGATGATGCCGCTGCCGAGGCTGAAACCGACGATGAAGTCTTCAAGATCCGTTGGCGTCACCAACATGACCGCCTGGCTGATGCCGTTGTAGGCGATCGCCAGCGCGACTTCCTCGGCCAGCGCGGTGCTGGCCGATTCGGTGTATTCAAGGTTGCAGTAACTGTAGGTATGGCTTGCGGCGGTCGCGGGCGTTTCAAGAGCAGGCGCCGCGCGGGAAGGGCGCTTGGCGTTCATTAGGCATCACCGAGGGTTTAGTCAGCTTTAAGCCTATGCGCGTCAACGGGTCACGTCTAATCGCTATTGCTGATCTACTGATAGATAAGATCGATCAAGAGTCTGTCGGTGATTGCTGATAGAACGCGAAACAGACTTCTGCAAGCGCCGAACGCGGAGCACTGCGACGCATGATCAGACCCAGCCGGGCGAGGGTCTGGGCGCTTTCGATGGGTTGCAGACGCAAGTGATCGGTGAGGTTTTCCAGGCCACTGCTCAGCGGCATCACTGCGCAACACAGGCCACCGTGTACGGCTTGTAACAATTGGTGGACCGCATCGGTTTGCAGCAATGGCTGTGGGCTCAGGCCACGGCTGTGGAAGTTATGGTCGATGGACTGGCGAAAATGCATGCCGCTGGTGAGCATGCCCAGCGGCAGTTCAATCAACGATTCCCAGCTTAACGGCGCCTCGCCGAAGCTGAAGAAACGCCGATCGTAAAGCAGGCCCATGCTGGTTTCGCTGAAGGCCAGGGAATCGAAACGCTCACCGTCCAGACGCTCCAGGTACGACACGCCGATGTCGAGACGGTTATTCGCCAATTGTTCAAGGATCTGTTCGGAACTCAGCGCCGAAAGTTCGAAGCGCAGGTTGGGGTGTTCGGCGTGCAGGCGTTGCATCAATGGCACCGGATCGAAACTCGACAGCGGCACCACGCCCAGACGCAACGTACCCACGAGATTGCCGCGACAGGCTGCCGCTTCGGCCTGTAAACCATCACAAGCCGCCAGTACCGTACGCGCCCATGCCAACACGCGTTCGCCCGGCGCGGTGAAACCTTCGAAGCGTTGACCGCGATTGACCAGCGGCAGGTCGAGCTCTTCTTCGAGGCTGCGCAGGCGCATGGACAAGGTCGGCTGGGTGATGTGACAACGCGCGGCGGCCTGGCCGAAGTGCCGGGTTTCGTCGAGAGCGATGAGGAATTTGAGCTGCTTGATGTCCATCTTCACTCCAGGGCGCGGGCAAGGTTTGCGATTCTAGCGCCTGCAGGGGGTTGGGTCATTGGTCGGCTGGGAACCGGGCTTCGCAAGGCTGGTCTAGTCTTTGGCGTCTGGAACCTAAACCCCAAGGAGAGTGCACCATGAGTATTTTTAGCTTTGTGAAAGAAGCAGGCGAAAAACTTATCGATCTGTTGACACCTGGCAATGCGAATGCCAGCGAGCAACTGAAGGAACACATCAGCAAGGTCGGCCTGGGTAATCCGAATGTTCAGGCGACAATTGAGGGCGACAAAGTCACCATCACCGGTGACGTGGCGAGTCAGGAAGAGAAGGAAAAAATTCTGTTGGCCGTGGGCAATATTGCCGGTGTCGGCAGTGTTGATGACCAGATCACCGTAACAGGTCCGGTTGCTCAGGCGGCGCGCTTTGTCACCGTTAAAAAGGGCGACACCCTCAGCGCAATTTCCAAGGCCGAATACGGCGACGCGAACAAGTACAACAAAATATTCGAGGCCAACAAACCAATGCTTTCGCACCCGGACAAGATCTATCCGGGGCAGGTGTTGCGGATTCCTGAATAAGGCTTGAGATCGCTATCGCTGGCAAGCCCGCTCCCACAGGAATTGTGTCGTTCACGAAGGATGCGAACGACACAGATCCTGTGGGAGCGTGGCTTGCCCGCGATGCATGCGACTCGATTTAGAGCCCGGCAATCAACTCCCGATAATCCCCCACCGCCGCAAATTCGGCCGTGTCCTTCGGCCCTTTGCGACTGTCTGGTTCGCTCACGGCCAGCAGATGCGCCACACCAAAATTGCGAGCACTGCGCAGAATCGGCAACGTATCGTCGATAAACAGACTGCGCGCCGGGTCGAAACCGATATCGGCTTGCAAGGCATCCCAGAACTGCGGGTTTTCCTTGGGGAAACCGTAATCGTGGGAGCTGATCAATCGCTCGAAATACGGCGCCAGTTCAATTCGTTCCAGCTTCAATGACAGCGAGTCGCGGTGGGCGTTGGTGATCAGTACCACGCGTTTGCCGGCCCGTTTGATTGCCGCCAGAAACGTGTCCGCATCCGGACGCAGGGCGATCAGGTGCGCGGTTTCCACTTTCAGTTCGCGTACCGACAGCTTCAGCTCGGCGCTCCAGAAGTCCAGGCAATACCACTGCAATTGACCGGCGTTGCGTTCGAACAGTGGCTGCAACTCCAGCTCCGCCATGGCCCGGCTCACCCCATGCAGCTCGGCATAACGCTGGGGCAGGTGCTCCATCCAGAAATGGTTGTCGTAGTGCAGGTCCAGCAACGTGCCGTCCATATCCAGCAAAACGGTATCGATGTCGCGCCAGGGCAGCAGGGACATAAAAAACTTCTCCAGCGGTAAAAAAGATATCCGAGGTAAACAATCAGAATAGGCCGGGTATAGTAACGCGTTCACGCCAAGGAGCTGTCTATGCGCCAGAAACCCACCGTACTTGCCCGCGAGATCGTCGCCACCAGCCGTTTGTTCTGTGTCGAAGAGCTGAAGTTGCGCTTTTCCAATGGCGTGGAGCGCACGTACGAGCGCCTGGTCGGCAAGGGCGCCGGTTATGGCGCGGTGATGATCGTGGCGATGCTCGACGCGGACCACGCGGTGCTGGTGGAGGAATACTGCGGCGGCACCGATGCCTATGAACTGTCCTTGCCCAAAGGCTTGATCGAGCCGGGCGAAGACGTGCTGGCGGCGGCCGAGCGGGAACTCAAGGAAGAAGCCGGCTATGGCGCGCGGCAGCTCGAACATCTGACCGAGTTGTCGTTGTCACCCGGCTACATGAGCCAGAAGATCCAGGTGGTACTGGCGACCGATTTGTACGAAGAACGCCTGGAGGGGGACGAGCCTGAGCCGATGGGGGTGGACAAGATCAATCTGCGTGAATTGTCGGCCTTGGCGCAGAACCCGCGATTCACCGAGGGCCGTGCCTTGGCGGCGTTGTATCTGGCCCGTGACTTACTGACTCAACGTGGGGTGTTTTTGCCGTGAATTTGAATTTTCCCCATCCGTTGATGGCGCCAGTCGTTGAACTGGCTTTGAAGGCTGGTGAAGCGATCCTGCCATTCTGGCGCGTCAACGTTGCCGTGACGGCAAAGTCCGATGATTCCCCGGTCACCGCCGCCGACATGGCCGCTCATCATCTGATTCTGGCTGGGCTGACGGCGCTGGATCCGAGCATTCCGGTGCTGTCCGAAGAAGACGCCAATATTCCCCAGAGCGTGCGCGCTGGCTGGCAGCGCTGGTGGTTGGTCGATCCATTGGACGGGACCAAGGAGTTTATTTCCGGCAGCGAAGAGTTCACCGTCAACATTGCGTTGATCGAGCAAGGGCGTGTGGTGTTCGGTGTGGTGTCGATGCCGACCAACGGGCGCTTTTATGTAGGGGGCGCGGGGTTAGGTGCCTGGCGTGGCGATAAAGGCGCCGAGCCGTTGCCGATTGAGGTTCGCGACGTTCCGGCGGCGGGTGAAGCGTTCACGGTGGTTGCCAGTCGTCGGCATTCCAGCCCTGAGCAGGAGCGGTTACTCGCGGGGTTGAGCGACAGCCTGGGCGAGTTGCAACTGGCGAATATCGGCAGTTCGTTGAAATTTTGCCTGTTGGCGGAAGGGGCCGCGGATTGTTATCCACGGCTGGCGCCGACTTCGCAGTGGGACACGGCCGCGGCCCAAGGCGTGCTGGAAGGTGCGGGGGGTGAAGTGTTGGATTTGAGCGGTGAGCCGTTCTGTTACCCGGCGCGGGAATCATTGCTGAATGAATTTTTTCTGGCGCTGCCGGCTAAGGCAACATGGCGGGAAAAGTTGTTGGCTTTGGCTCGCAACTAAGATCGTTCCCATGCTCGGCGTGGGAATGCCTCTAGGGACGCTCCGCGTCCAGTGACGCGGAGCGTCACGGGCTGCATTCCCACGCAGAGCGTGGGAACGATCAGTCATCGGTGAAGGACGTACTGCCCGGTAAACCGCACCGCCTCCTCTTCACTCCCGGCATTGACGATCCGCGAATGCAGCGTCAACCGCGCCCGCCCATACCGCTCATACATTGCCAGAAACTTCTTCCACGCCGCCGCACTCGGTGCCTGGCACATCGCCGTCGCATCCATGGTGACCGGCAGCGGGTAGCTGATCTGCCCTTCCTGAATCACGATGTGCCCGTCTTCGATGCCTTCTTCGCGCAAACGCAAATGCAACCAGCCCCAGCCGGCCAGCACCGCGCCGCAATACAGGCTGCCGCCGAACATGGTGCTCTTGTGGTTGACGTTGGCTTCCAGTGGCAGGTGCAGGCGCAGTTGTTGATCGTGCCAGTCGAGCACTTTGAGGCCCATCTTCCGCGTGAGAGGGATGTCGGAATGGAGGATCGATTCCAGGTGTCGACTGTCGCGGTTCATTCGCGGGCCTTTTGTTTGAAGAGGATGATTTTACGGTAGCTCAATCAAGGTCGTCGGTGTGGCTGCTGCCGCCAGCGTCGGCGAAGTTCAGACCATGCTTGCGCAGTTTGTCATGCAAGGTTTTGCGCGGAATGCCGAGCGCTTCGGCGAGGCTGCGCACGGAGCTGTGAGAGCGCGCCAGTTCGGCGGCAATCAGGCTCTTCTCGAAGTTCTCCACCTGCTCGCTCAAACCGCCGCTGACCACTTCAATCGTGGTGCCGACGCCGCCATCAGGCGCACTGTTGTCCAGCGCCAGTTCAAGACCCAGGGCAAAACGTTCGGCGGCGTTCTGCAGTTCGCGCACATTGCCTGGCCAGGTATGGCGCAACAGCAGTGCCCGGTGCCCCGGCTGCAATTCGTGGGGCGGCAAGCCGTGCCGGGCGCTGGCTTCATCGGCGAAATGCTGGAACAGCATCAGCGCATCTTCGCCTCGCTCACGCAGCGGCGGAATACGCAATGGCGCGACGTTCAGGCGGTAATACAAGTCGGCACGGAAGCGGCCTTGGTCGGCGGACTGACGCAGGTCTTCCTTGGTCGCGGCGATGATGCGGATGTCCAGCGGGATCAGTTGGTTGCCGCCCAAGCGCTCGACGACCCGCTCTTGCAGCAAGCGCAGCAGTTTCACCTGCACGTCCAGGCTCATGCTTTCGATTTCATCAAGGAACAACGTGCCGCCATTGGCGAATTCGAATTTTCCGATGCGACGTTTCTGTGCGCCGGTAAATGCACCGGGTTCGTGACCGAACAGCTCGCTTTCCACCACCGACTCGGCCAGGGCTCCGGCGTTGATTGCCACGAACGGGCCGTTACGCCGACTCGACAGATCGTGCAGCGCGCGGGCCACCACTTCTTTACCCGCACCGGTTTCGCCGAGGATCAGCACGTCGGCCTTGGTCGCCGCCAAGGCACCAATCTGTTCGCGCAGGCGCAGCATCGGCGCCGATTGGCCGACCAGTCGAGCACTCAGTTCGTTGCGATCGCTCAGGGCCAGACGCAGGCTGCGGTTATCCAGCACCAGCCGGCGAAGGTCCAGGGCACGACGCACGCTGTCGAGCAGGGCGTCGCTGGCGAAAGGTTTTTCCAGAAAGTCATAGGCTCCGGCGCGCATGGCTTGTACCGCCAGCGGCACATCGCCGTGGCCGGTGATCAGCAGCACCGGCAACTCCGGGTCCTGGGCATGGAGTTCGGTCAGCAGTTCGATGCCGTCCATGCCCGGCATGCGGATGTCACTGACCACCACGCCCGGCCAGTCGCGTTCCAGTTGCCCGGCCAGGCCTTTGGCTTCAGCCAGCGGCAGGATTTTCAGGCCGGCCAGATCCAGAGTTTGGCTCAGGGCCTGGCGCAGATGGGGATCGTCGTCGATCAACACGACCTGGATGCGGTTGTCGATGGTCATGCACTTCGGTCCTCGGACGGTTGCAGGCTCACACCCGGTGCGCCTGCGCGCAGTTTCAGGGTAATCAGGGCGCCGCCTTCCTTGTGGTTGGAGAACGACAGTTCACCCCCGAAGGCGCGCATCAGGCTGTCGCAGATTGCCAGCCCCAGCCCAAGCCCCTGAGTGCGGGTCTTGGTGGTGTAAAAGGGCTCGCCGGCACGACCCAGCGCTTCCAGGCAGAACCCGGGGCCGTTGTCGCGAATGTACAGATTGACGCCGGCGGCGGTGGACTCGGCACTCAACCAGAGTTTACGCGGCGGGCCTTTTTCCGTCAGGGCATCGAGGGCATTGGCCAGCAAATTGCCAAGTACCTGGCGCAGACGGGTTTCACCGGCCTCGACCCATAGGGTGGCGGCCGGCAGGTCACGGATCAGTTCGACTTCCATGCTGCGTCGACGCTTGGCCAGTAATGCCAGGGCATCGTCCAGCGCCGGTTGCAGGGCCACGCTTTCCGGGGCGTGGCGATCACGCCGGGCGAAGGCGCGCAGGTGGGCGATGATCGAGGCCATGCGCCCGGTCAATTCGCTGATCAGCTTGAGGTTGCCGCGAGCATCCTCGGTGCGCTGATGATCGAGCAGCACTTCGGCGTTTTCCGCGTAGCTGCGTATCGCCGCCAGGGGTTGATTGAGTTCATGGCTGATGCTTGCCGACATCGTCCCCAACGCCGAGAGCTTGCCGGCCTGCACCAGGTCATCCTGCGCGCGCACCAGTTCCTGCTGAGCGTGTTCGCGCTCCAGCACTTCCTGCTTCAGTCGACGGTTGAGGCCTTCGAGGTCGCTGGTCCGTTCAGCGACCCGGCCTTCCAGTTCCTGGCGAGCCTTGCCTTCGAAGGCGATCCGATCCAGATAATGGCGTCGACGCTGCATCATCAGGCCGAGCAGCAGCATCAATACCAGCAGCGTTGCGCCGCCGATGGCCACAACCGTGCGTACCGGGCGGTCGATCAGGGTACGCGGCGCAAGGATACTGACGCTCCAGCCGGTTTCTTCGATCTGCCGGGTTTGGGTCAGCCAGGCATTGGCGTCGAGATTCAACGGCTTGGGATCGCGGGTCGGGTAGGGTTGAATGGCGGTGATGGCCTCGCGCTCTGCGTCGCTCAATGGGCGCGTCGAGCGGAAACGCCACTCGGGCCTCGACGTGAGGATGACCACGCCATTGTGGTCGGTGACCAGCAGTTGTTCCGGGGTTTTGCCCCAGAGGCTTTCGGTGTGGTCGAGGTCAACCTTGATGACCAGCACACCAATGATTTTTTCGCGATCACGTATTGCCGCCGCAAAGAAGTAACCGCGTTTGGCCGAGGTGGTGCCCAGGCCGAAGAAGCGCCCCAGGCGTCCGGCCATGGCTTCACTGAAATAAGGACGGAAAGCGAAATTGCGGCCGACGAAGCTGTCGTGTTTGTCCCAATTGGAAGCTGCCAGTGTCTTGCCGGTGGTGTCCATCAGGTACATGACTTCGGCGCCGGTCTGGGCGCTGATGTTTTTCAGCAGGCGATTGGCATTGCCTTGAACCACACCTTCGTCGGGTGCGGCCAGTGTCGCGCGCAGGGCAGGCAGCTCGCCAAGAATCTGTGGCAACACTTCATACCGATGCAGGGTGCCCAGCAGGTTGGCGACGTAGAGGTCGAGGGTCTGACGGTTCTGCCCGGTCAGTTCGCTGCGGTAGTAACGCTCGGCCAGATGCTCCAGTGGCCACAGCAAGGGCGCCAGGCACAGCGCGAGCAACGCCAGGCTGCGCCAGCGGGGTCTGCGGGGGAGGGTCGGTGTCATGAGCATCAGGCGCCTGTGGGTACAGACGCATTATGCCTAGGCTTGCGGGCGCAGTCTGCGCACCTGGGATCAAGTGCGCGCTGGCGGTGAAGACTCACACAGGAATTCAGGAAAAGACTTCGGCGTCCTTGAGGAACGCAGCGGACTGATCCTTGGCCGACAGTTTTGGTGCTTCGTCCAGCTGCCAGTCAATGCCCAGGTCCGGATCGTCCCAGCGAATGCTGCGCTCGGCCGACGGGGTGTAGTAGTCGGTGGTTTTATAGAGGAACTCGGCGAAATCGCTCAGCACCACGAAACCATGGGCAAAACCTTCCGGTACCCAGAGTTGGCGATGGTTGTCGGCGGACAGGCGCACCGCCACCCATTTGCCGAAATGCGGCGAGCTGCGTCGAATATCCACCGCCACGTCCAGCACTTCACCGACGGTGACGCGGACCAGTTTGCCCTGGGTGTTTTCCAGTTGGTAATGCAGGCCGCGCAGAACGCCTTTTTGCGAGCGGGAATGGTTGTCCTGAACGAACTGGGTGTTCAGGCCAGTCGCTTCTTCGAAAGCCTTGGCGTTGAAGCTCTCATAGAAGAAACCGCGCTCGTCACCAAATACCTTGGGTTCGATGATCACAACACCGGGCAGGTCGGTGGTGACTACATTCATGGTGTTTCTCCAGCAATAGGCGTGATGGCCGACATTCTTACGCAAAGTGGCGGTGGGTGCGAGTGGTGCGGTGGTTCGGGCGATCAAAATCTTGAAGTTGCTGTGTCTCCATCAGTAAAAAACGGGTGATCTCTCACCTGTTAATCGACCTCACCGAAATACCACTGCTCGGCCTCATAGGGTTGCCCGTCACAATCTTCAGAGGTATAGCGCAATCCTCTTTCCTTCATCCCGTCCGGAAGGACAAGACCCCATTCTGTGGCGAGGCTTTTGTCAGTTCGGCAGTGCTCACTGTCGATTGGCGGAATATGACCTCGGTGGTAATCCAGATTGGTGTAAATGCAGATTTCGCTGGTGAACATGTCCGGTAGGCAAATGACCGTGACTATTCGACAGTCGATGGCATTTTCAGGCCTGGCCTGGCGTATGTGGTGCGCTGCATTGATCATTTGTTGGGCGCATTCTTTGCGTATGACAGTGGTCGCTTGTTTACCCTCTACCAGCGTTGTGAGAACCGGAATTTTCCAGTGGCAATATTTCTGCTCGAGAGTCAGGTCATCCGGGAAATAGCCTTCGAAGCGAGAGGCCCAGGCTGCAAGCGCTTTCAATCGACGTGGGATATTGCGGACTTTTTTGTTTGAGAGTGCAAGGCGGCGCATCGTCATGGTGGCGATTTTATCCTGGACGGTTTGATGGGGCCCTTCAGGCTATAGGTTGGAATCAGGAACGGGGGAAAGGCAATCCGAGATTGCTGTAGGAAAGTTCATCTAAGTAGTCGCTGACTGGAAGCCGTCCCCAATGCCGCCCCCCCGACCGGTATAAGAGGGTTGCGTATCGCCCGAAGCAGTGGCGATATAAGCACCTAATAAAATTTCAGGGGATCGTTGTATGCCGCTCGCCACGTTGATTCACCGCGCCAGTCTGCCCAGCCCGCAAGTGTCTGCGGCGCAAGCGCTTGAGCTGCTGGAAGCGCATTACGGGCTGAGCGGGCGGTTGCAGGCTCTTGGGAGCCAGCAGGATCTCAATTTCCGGGTCGACAGCGAGCAGGGGCGTTTTGTCCTGAAAATCTGCCGTGGCGATTACTCGGCGCTGGAGCTGCAAGCTCAGCACGCAGGGCTCAAGCATTTGGCTGAACACTCCGGCGTGCAGGTGCCACGAGTTATTCCTGCCAAAAACGGCGCAGACCTCCTCTCCCTTGAGATTGGGAGCCAGGCGGTGCACGTGCGCCTGCTCGATTACATCGACGGCCAATCCCTGACGCACCTCGATCATCTGAGCCTTTCAGTGGTTGCCGGTTTCGGTCGGCTTTGCGGCGAAATGGACCTGGCGCTGGCCGGTTTCGATCATCCGGGCCTTGAGCGCACCCTTCAATGGGACGCCCGTCACGCCAACGCGTTGATCGCGCATTTGCTGCCGGTGATCAAGGATGAGCGGCAACGAGCGTTGATTGCTGAAGCGGCCGAACAGGCCGAGCGCCATTTGCAGCCCTTGGTGGATAAGCTGCCGGTACAGGCGATTCACATGGACATCACTGACGACAACGTGGTCTGGCAGCGGGATTCCCAGCGCCAATGGCAGTTGCAGGGCGTGATCGATTTTGGCGATCTGGTCCGAACCTGGCGGATCACCGATCTGTCGGTGACCTGTGCCGCGCTACTGCACCATGCCGATGGCGATCCGTTCTACATTTTGCCGGCGGTTCAGGCTTATCACGCGGTCAATCCGTTGCAGCATGAAGAGTTGCTGGCGCTCTGGCCGCTGATCGTTGCCCGCTCGGCGGTGCTGGTGCTGAGTGGCGAACAGCAGGTCAGCATCGATCCGGGCAATGAGTACAGTCGTGACAACCTGACCCATGAGTGGGAGATTTTCCGCGTTGCCACATCGGTGCCGTTGGCGTTGATGGAGGCGGCGATTCTTGCCGCAGTCGGTCAAAGTCTGCCGAGCATCGACAGTGAAGGCTTCGCGCCATTGTTGCCGAGTCTGGTGGGGCGCGAATTTGCGTTGATCGATCTGGGCGTACTCAGCCCACATTTCGAGACGGGTAACTGGGAGCAGGAGGGAATCGATCTGCGTCTGTTGACGGAGGCCGCCGCTGCTCACGGTCTGGCGGCCAGTCGATATGGCCAATATCGTCTGTCTCAAACCCGACCGGACAGCGCCAGCGAAGCGGACACTTTCCCGTTACACGTTGCGTTGCGAGTGCCCGACGGCACGGCGGTCGAAGCGCCGTTTGCCGGTGTTATCCATATCGCAGGGGAAAATTTGCTGCAACTGGACGCCCCAGAGGTCAGCGTCCGATTATGGGGTGTGGCCTCGTCGGTGCGCGATGGCGCGGCGCTGGTCAAAGGCCAGGTGCTGGGTTCGGTCAGCGGGCCGTTGATCGTGCAGTTGTGTCGAAGCGCTCAGCTCGATGCGCCGTTGTTTTGCACGCCATCGCGCGCGGCAGCCTGGCAGGCGTTGTGTCCTTCGCCTGCCGCGTTGCTGGGCCTGGCCTGTAATGCGGAAGAAGAACTCGACCCGCAGACGTTGCTGGCCCGCCGTGACGCGAGTTTCGCGCGCTCCCAAAAACACTATTACATCGACCCGCCGCGCATCGAGCGCGGCTGGCGCAATCACCTGATTGACATGCAGGGCCGTTCTTACCTCGACATGCTCAACAACGTCGCGGTCCTGGGTCATGGCCATCCGCGCATGGCTGCCGTCGCCAGCCGGCAGTGGTCGTTGCTCAACACCAACTCGCGTTTTCACTACGCGGCGATTGCCGAGTTTTCCGAACGCTTGCTGAAGCTGGCACCGGACAACATGGACCGTGTATTTCTGGTCAACAGCGGCACCGAGGCCAATGACCTGGCAATCCGCCTGGCCTGGGCCTACAGCGGCGGTCGCGACATGCTCAGCGTGTTGGAGGCGTATCACGGCTGGTCGGTGGCGGCGGATGCGGTCTCGACCTCGATTGCCGATAACCCCAAGGCCTTGAGCAGTCGTCCTGATTGGGTGCACCCGGTGACCGCGCCGAACACCTATCGCGGTGAATTTCGTGGTGTCGACAGCGCACCCGACTACGTGCGTAGCGTCGAACACAACCTGGCGAAAATCGCCGAGCAGAAACGCCAGTTAGCCGGTTTCATCTGCGAGCCGGTGTACGGCAATGCCGGCGGTATCTCGCTGCCGCCGGGTTACTTGAAGCAGGTCTATGCGCTGGTCCGCGCTCAGGGCGGGGTGTGCATCGCCGACGAGGTGCAGGTCGGTTACGGCCGGATGGGCAAATTCTTCTGGGGCTTCGAAGAGCAGGGCGTGGTGCCAGACATCATCACCATGGCCAAAGGCATGGGTAACGGCCAGCCGTTGGGCGCAGTCATTACCCGTCGGGAAATCGCCGAAGCGCTGGAGGCCGAGGGTTACTTCTTCTCGTCGGCCGGCGGCAGCCCTGTCAGTTGCCAGATCGGCATGGCAGTGCTGGATGTGATGGAAGAAGAAAAACTCTGGGAAAACGCCCAGGTCGTGGGCGGGTATTTCAAGGAACGTCTTGAAGCGTTGATCGATCGGCATCCCTTGGTGGGAGCGGTGCATGGTTCCGGCTTCTATCTGGGCGTGGAGTTGATCCGCAATCGAGAAACCCTGGAACCGGCGACCGAGGAAACCACGGCGCTGTGCGATCGTCTTCGAGAGCTGGGGATCTTCATGCAGCCGACGGGTGATTATCTGAACATCCTCAAGATCAAGCCGCCGATGGTTACGTCGCGTCAGAGCGTGGATTTCTTTGTCGACATACTGTCCAAAGTCTTGGATGAGGGTCTATAAGCCGCAGCTCCTACATTTGAATCGTGAAATGTCGATTGTTATCGGTTTTAAGCGAATCATTTTTGACGGATGGAGTATTTTCCGCTTTAAAAGCCGATTTTTATCGGCTATAAAGTCGCCACTGCCCACGGTGTGGATGAACCACGCCCGGTGTTGCCTCTGTCTGTCATCGGTCGATGCCACCCTCGACCCTCAAGCACTTGCCCAGGAGATGATTCATGAGCCGTATCGTTACCGTCGCCGCTACCCAGATGGCGTGTTCCTGGGACCTGGAAGCCAACATCGAGACCGCTGAGAAACTGGTCCGTGAGGCAGCGGCCAAAGGCGCGCAAATCATCCTGATCCAGGAGCTGTTCGAGGCTCCGTACTTCTGCCAGAAGCCGAATCCTGATTACCTGCAGTTGGCCACGACCGTTGAAGACAACGTCGCCATCAAGCACTTTCAGAAAATCGCCAAAGAGCTGCAGGTCGTTCTGCCGATCAGCTTCTACGAACTGGCCGGCCGCGCACGTTTCAACAGCATCGCGATCATCGATGCCGACGGCAGCAACCTCGGGATTTATCGTAAAAGCCACATCCCGGACGGCCCTGGCTACCACGAAAAGTACTACTTCAACCCGGGCGATACCGGTTTCAAAGTCTGGAACACCCGTTATGCGAAAATTGGCGTGGGCATCTGCTGGGATCAATGGTTCCCTGAGTGCGCCCGCAGCATGGCGCTGCAAGGCGCGGAAATCCTGTTCTACCCGACCGCCATCGGCAGCGAGCCACACGACAAGACCATTTCCTCCCGCGACCACTGGCAGCGCGTGCAACAAGGCCATGCCGGCGCCAACCTGATGCCGCTGATTGCCAGTAACCGCATTGGCAATGAAGAACAAGACGGCTACGACATTACCTTTTACGGCTCATCGTTCATTGCCAACCCGTTTGGTGAGAAAGTCCAAGAGCTGAATGAAACAGAAGAAGGCATTCTGGTTCACAGTTTCGACCTCGATGAGCTGGAGCACATCCGCAGCGCATGGGGCTCGTTCCGTGACCGTCGCCCGAACCTGTACGGCGCGATCAAAACCCTCGACGGTTCCCTGGAGTCCTGAACCATGACCACTTTGAACAGCACCCCTCGCACCGACGGCTTTTACATGCCCGCCGAATGGGCTCCACAGACCCAGGCCTGGATGGTCTGGCCCGAGCGCCCGGACAACTGGCGCCTGGGTGGCAAACCGGCACAAGCCGCGCATGTGGCGGTGGCCAAGGCCATCGCGCGTTTCGAACCGGTGACCGTGGCGGTTTCCGCCGGCCAGTACGAAAATGCTCGTGCCCGTCTCGATGTGCCGAATATTCGTTTGGTGGAGATGTCCAGCGATGACGCCTGGGTTCGGGATACTGGCCCGACATTCGTCATCAATAACCGCGGCGAAGTCCGTGGTGTGGATTGGGATTTCAATGCCTGGGGCGGTTTCGACGGTGGTCTGTATTCACCGTGGAACCGTGACTCGCAGGTGGCGGGCAAGATCCTCGAAATCGAGCGCAGCCCGCGCTACCGCACCGAAGGTTTTGTGCTCGAAGGCGGCTCGATCCATGTCGATGGCGAAGGCACCCTGATCACCACCGAAGAGTGCCTGCTCAACCGCAATCGCAATCCGCACATGGACCGCACGCAGATCGAAGCGGTGCTCAGCGCCAATCTGGCTGTGGATAAAATCATCTGGTTGCCAGACGGTTTGTTCAACGACGAAACCGACGGCCATGTGGATAACTTCTGCTGCTACGTGCGTCCGGGCGAAGTACTGCTGGCCTGGACCGACGACCCGCAGGACCCGAACTACCCGCGCTGCCAGGCGGCAATAAACGTGCTGCAAAACAGCACCGATGCCAAGGGGCGCCCGTTCACGGTGCACAAGATGCCGATTCCGGGGCCGCTGTACGCAACTGAAGACGAGTGCGCAGGTGTCGATCCGGTGGATGGCACTCAGGAACGCAATCCGACCGTTCGTCTGGCCGGCTCTTACGTGAACTTCCTGATCGTCAACGGCGGCATCATCGCGCCGAGCTTCGACGACCCCTTGGATGGTCCGGCCAAAGAGATTTTGCAGAGGTTGTTCCCGCAACACGAAGTGGTCATGGTGCCGGGTCGTGAATTGTTACTGGGGGGCGGTAACATCCACTGCCTTACCCAACAACAGCCAGCCCCGCACAAGGAGTGAGTGAGGTCGTAACACCTTGAGTTGATTGAAGAATCGATTGAGCAACGATTCAGCCTCGTTGTTTCACAGAAAGCCCGCAGCCCATCAGGACTGCGGGCTTTTTTGTATCCACTTGCCGACACTTCGAAAACATTGGCACAGCTCTTGTATCTTCGATGGCGCAATGTGGGGAGGGAGAGAACTTCGATGTTCTGTCATAAACCTTGGATAAGTTAGCCGCTCACAAACCAGGAGAGAGCGCTGAGATGAACGCCGAAATGAACGTCGTGAGCGAGCGGGCACTGCATCCTCTGGCAGTTAATAGCGAATCGCTCCAGGTCTTGGCGCAGTGGTTGAAGTCCAATGGAACGCGTCAGATCAGGGAAGCTGATCCGCGCCGGATGATGATCGAGCGCTACCCCGCTGGTTTATTCAGCGAGGCAGAACTGGAAGCACTGTGGGATGTGATGGAAGGATAAGAAGAAAAACAACGGATTGATAAAAGCGCTGCCGGGGAAGGCGGCGCTTTTTATGCCTGTGATCGCGACCAGGTGCATTGGTCCGTGAGGCATATTTCGACGGTTTGCTGCGCGATGAGACGGCGGTGTTCGATTCCACACCGCCGATTGCCGCTGTACTGGCAGCCGAGCAGATCGCGGGACGAGGGCTCGCATTGCTGGGTCGTTTGCAAACAGCTCATTACGTGGAAGGTCGACGCATTGCTGACGAAGCCGTTCTGATGGAACTCGCCGTACAAACAGATCTGGAACCTGAGGCCTTCCGACAATCTACAAAGCCACCGGACGCCCGATGAATGCCCGGGTCGCTCACTTGTGGACGCTGGCCGACGGCAAAGTCACGCATTTCGAACAATTCGTCGACAGTCACACTGTGCAATTAGCTATCGCGGACAAGTGATGGGGGCGCGGAAAACGACCTCGGTACATTGATCACTTTTGTTCGGAAAAATACCCAAAGTTGCTGTTTTTACTCGTAAAAAATCGGATTAAAGCAACTTCATGCCGCGTTTCAAGCAACGCTTGATATGCCTGAAATTCTTTCTCATGGGCCGCAAAACCCGCACCCACTAGATTAGGCCGCTAAATGGAATGGAGACCTGGTAATGATCGTGTTGAACAAAGAAGTTGGCGAATCGCTACGACGCGACAAATATGTCAACGTCCAGGGAGCCGACTTCAATCTCTTCGGTCATTTTTCCGACTTTGTCAGATTGACTAAAAGTTGGGAAAGCATGGAGCCGGACAGCTATTACGGCCAGGCCGATGCGGGCATGCGTTTCCGTCGTTACAGCGATTTCGAATACAACCCGGTCAGCCGTGAACTGAAGCAGCTGGAACACCGCGCCTACGTGCAATCGAAGGCCAACAACAGCTACGTCGGCGGGCTGGAGCGGCACTTCCAGGATTTCTCCAATGAAGTCATCAATTCGCCGGTGATGCGCAGCCTCATCGATGCGGATTTCGAGGTGTACAAAAACGTATTGCCGCCGGAGTTGCACGATGAAATCTGGCAGTGCCAGATCCATCAGATCCGCATCGAAATCAAGCCGGGCAAGCAACTGGAAATCACCCCGGAAGGTATTCATTGCGACGGTTATCCGTTCAGCGGTGTGCATTTCTGGGGCCGCAACAACGTGGAGGGGGCGGAAAGCCGGTTGTATTCGGCTGAAGAGGAACAGTTGGCGGCGACGACTTATCTGGAAATCCTCGACACCACCTACTTCCTCGATCGCGACATGCGTCACTACGTGACAGCGGCACGCAATACCCACGCTCACGAAATGGCCTATCGGCAGATTCTGGCCATTTCCTTCTCGCGGCCCGGGACCGCTTTCGACATTGTTCGCTGAACAGCTAGACCCCATGATGCACATCGCCGAGTGCCCTGCACCGGTGATGCTGCAGCGTGCAACAGCCAAGGAAGCGCAACGTCTGGAGCGCTTCTTTCGGCAATTCGACGAAGTGTCATTCTGTGAATGGCAAGACGCCAAATGTTTGCGCGGTGTGTTGGAGCAGAAAACCACCACCGCGTTTCTCGCGCTCGATGTCTGTGGCGAAGTGGTCGGCGCGGTGTTGGGCGGAATGCTCGGCAGCCGTGGCACCATCAATCACTTGGCGGTGAGCCCGGTGTATCGCAGCCAGGGGGTCGGTCAGCGCTTGGTGGAAGCGGCATCGGCGGACATGAAAAGGGTCGGTGTGCTGCGGATGTTCCTGTTCGTTGACGATGCCAACCTCGCCGGCAAACGTTTTTGGAGTGCCCAGGGCTTTTGTGAGCCGCGCGGCGAAACGACCTTTGAGAGGGACTTATGAATGAGACGTCCAGCAGCCAACCGCTGATGGTCGAACCCCAGCCCTCGCGCACGTTCGCTGAAGCCAGCCCGGTGATTGCGGGCTACTTCACGGTGGCGTTTGTGTTCGGTCTGATGGCCGTCAATGCCGGATTGCCCGTGTGGCTGCCGGTCGCGATGTGCCTGTTCGTCTACGCCGGCGCTTCACAGTTCGCCGCCCTGGCGCTGATTTCCAGCGGTGCGTCGCTGACGACCATCATCCTCACCACGTTTTTGATCAACGCGCGGCACATGCTGATGTCGGTCTACATGGCCAAGGCCTTGCAGGCGATGGGCCTCAGTCGTCTGGAGCGCTGGTGTTATGCCGGCGGGCTGACCGACGAATCGTTCGCCTTCCACAGCGTCAAACTGGGCAAGGGCATACCGGTCAATGTGCGTTACCTGATCGGCTTCAATCTGTATTGCCACACCTCGTGGGTGCTGGGCGGTTTGCTGGGGGCGATCTGCGCACAGTACGCGGCGCACCTGATCAAGTATCAGCTCGACTATGCGCTGACCGCGATGATGCTCTACGTGCTGGTATCGCTGTGCAACACCCGTAACAAACTGATCGCCGCACTGGCCGCGGTTGCCTGCATGGGTGCCCTGAGCCTGATCGGCAGCTCACCCTTCAACGTGTTCATTGCCACATTCGTGGGCTGCGGGGTGGGTGTATGCCTGACCAAACGTTCCTGATCCTCGTCGTCGCGCTGATGATGGCCGTCACATTCCTGCCGCGCGCGTTGCCGCTGCAGGTGAACACCGACCATTGGCCACCCCTGGTCGCCCGGGCGCTGGAATACCTGCCGGTGGCGATCGTCGCTGCAATCAGTCTCACGCCGCTGTTGATCAAGGATCAGCAGGTGCAACTTGATCGCCCGGAATTTTATGCAGCCATTCCGACGTTGTTATGTGCGTATTTCAGCAAAAATCTCTTTCTCAGCGTAGCGGTGGGAACGGCTGCGTACATCGCGCTCGGGTCGTTCATGCAGTGACAGAGCAACCACCTCGTTCAGGGCCTGGCTCGACAACTCGGGGTTATTGACCGCCAGCCGTACTTCAAGGGAGTCCTCGAAACCCGGGAAAATGGTCAAGCCGTTACGCAGGGCCGCCTCACGGGACACCACGCCGAGGCCGTCCATTTGCGTGATCAACGACAGGGTCAGGGTCTCGCTGCAGGAATAGATCATCCGCTTGTCTGACTCGTAATGACCAAGGCCGGCGTCGAGAAAACGCAAGAAACTGTGGGAATACGGACAATCGTCGGCAGGACGAACCTGAAACTTGTTGCTGAGCAGCATCAGCGGATCGTTTTCCTGACCGCAATGAGCACCCACCACCTGCACCTGTACATCGGGCAGGGCAATGCTGGGTAAACCTGGTTGCTGCGGGCCAATCAGCACGGCCAGGTCGAAGTCTTCATTCTTCAACTTGCTGAGGTTTTCCATCGACTCGGCGTAGCTGAATTCCAGTTGATAATCAGGAAACACCTCAATGAGGCGTCCGATCATTCGCCGGTTGAAGTCGGCTGACAGGGTCGTATTAAGCGCAACCTTGAGCGTACGTTGTCCGGGCACCTTGAGCGTGGCGACTTTCTCCTCCAATTGCCGCATGGCGACCAATACCTTGTCCATATAGGGCGTGAGCTCCTTGCCCTGCGTCGTTAGGGTCAGCCCCTTGTTGGAGCGACGAAACAACCGAAAACCAAACTGCTCTTCGACCTTGTTCAACTGCGCGGCCAAGGCCTGCACGGTCAAACAGGAATGCTCCGCCGCCGCCGACAACGAGCCGGTCTGCACGATGCGCATGAGATTACGTAAGGTTCTACTATCCATTTGGGTAATGCCCTCTAAAGTGGGCTGATTATTGTTGTGTACCTGGCCGCCCCGGTGGGCGTCGGTCGCGTGCTGGCTATGATCCTGCACCTGAGCATGCTTGTCCCGAGTTTAGTAGCGAAATGATTTCGCGTCCGATGGTTGGAGACTTATTACAGGGGCGGGTTTTTGGGTGGAGGATAGATGATCTGGTCAAAAAGTGGCTGAACGGGGGCAGACGTAGTTGTTTTTTGGTTTTGATTGAACAATGAAATCTTTTTCCCAGGCAAAAAAAGCAGCCTGATGAGGCTGCTTTCATGAATGGGTGCTTGATATTATGCTCCCTCAAGCAGGGGAGGAGAGGTTTTGCCCCTACGCTGATTTTCAGGTCACCAACGGGGTTCCTAACGTCGACTATCGCCACCTGAAGGCAGTCGGTTTCGCGCTCTCGATTAAATTCTCTGCCCGTGTGAGGGGGGTGTCAATGGGTGTGTTGACCGTGTGTCGGCGTTTTTTGGTCTTCGAAAAAACCGCCGAAACGTGGACATGTCGCCGTTAGCGACACCTCTCTAACTAACGTCAATCAGCGCCCGTTCCTCCAACCAAATCTCCTGAACAAACTGATCCGTAATCGCATAAATCCCATGACCACGTCGCATGATGATGTTCTCGGCAACTAGCGCAATCACCACCGGTTGAATCTCTTCAACGCGCACCTCACGACCTACAGTCTTCGAATACTCAGCCGCAGCATCGGTAGAGAAAATACCTCGTGCATCGCCGTCCGCAGACGCAATTTTGTTGAAAATAGCCTGAGCCAGACTTCCCAGTTGTTCAACTTTTTCAAGCTCAATACCGGCCGCTGCCGAACGCAAAGTGCTGGCAATAACTGGCAAGAAAAGGTCTGGATCACCTTCTTGCTGCATCAACTGTCGCAATGCCTTGAGCATTTCCTCAGGTCGATTCCCCAAGGTGTTGAACGCTTCGATGGCGACCTCAAGAGACGGTAATTTTTCCTTCTTTACCGTCATGGCGAGGCGGTTGAGCAGGTACTCAACGTAATCCCCTTTCAGCACCGGATACGCCGCCGACGTTGCGCCGGAAAACGCCTGGTTCCGTTTTGCAGTCAGTTCACTGATTTGCGCCCGGTGCGATCCCGTTCCGATGAACAGAAAATAGCCCGGCGTATTCGGGCGTGGGTTGATCGCATCACGGACGGCTTTGAGTGCCAGGAGCAGCTGATTGCCGTCATCGGAGGAAATGGCGTGCTGCACTTCGTCGATGATCAGCACCAAATCTGTTTTTGCTTGATCGACGACTGCTGTCAGCGCCTGTGCCAGCGTAGGCCCACCTGCATTGCCAATGCTGTCGAGCTTGAAACCAAACTTGAATCCGGCTACTCCGACATCTGCACCACTAACGCGTTTGAGCATTTCGAGCAGGCTGGAGCCAGGCGTTTGGAGTTCTTCCAGATGTTGACGGATAGCGTCATGCACGAGTATTGCAGGATTGGCCAGCGTATCGCTCCATAAGTCGACGTAAATGACCAGAGCACCCGCTTCTTCCAAGGCAGGGATGAGGTCATTTCTCAGGAAAGTCGTTTTACCGGTTCTGCGCAGGCCGGAAAGAAACAGACCTGAGCGCAGACCCTCATCGAGAACACCCGGATTGAGAAGCTGATTTGCCATCTGTTCAGCCAGTTCAGGGCGCTGAAAAATGCTGCTCATGCAATTACCTCTTTTTATGGACACGCCATAATTATTGGCCAGCCATAATTTAGCATAAAGGCTGGAAACTGGCCTGAGGGTGCGCAGATGGACTTTAGCCAAGCACAACATCCTTTGAACTCATTACATCACGTCACTAATGATGTTCCCGCCCCCACCTTTATCCCCCCCAGACCAACCTCATACATTGATCTCCAACGCCTCCCCATTATTCCGATGAGAAGGTCACTGGAGATTCCCCCATGCCTTTCGTAAGCGTACGCATCACCCGCGATGGCGTTACCCCAGAGCAGAAAGCTCAGGTGATCGCCGAAATCACTGAAACCCTGGAACGCGTCCTCAACAAGCGCCCGGACCTGACTCACATCGTGATCGAAGAAGTCGACACCGATAACTGGGGTTATGCCGGCATCACCACCACCCAGTACCGAAAGCAACTGGCTGAGGAAGAGGGGCAGTCATGACTGCGTCCGTCACCCTCGATTTCATCTCCGATGTGGTGTGCCCCGCCGAAGCCTGATTGATCACTTTTTAAAATTTCCAGTTGAGGTTCATCATGAGCAATTCGAAAAAAGTCATCGTTATTACTGGCGCCTCCCAAGGTCTCGGCGCAGGCATGGTCAAGGCCTTCCGTGATCTCGATTACAAGATTGTCGCGACTTCACGCTCGATCCAGCCGTCCACCGATCCGGACATCCACACCGTGGCGGGCGACATCGGCGACCCGGCGATCGCCCAGCAAGTCATTCGTGAAGCCATCGCGCGTTTTGGTCGCATCGACACACTGGTCAACAACGCCGGTATCTTCGTTGCAAAGCCGTTCACCGCTTATACCCCTGAAGATTATGCGGCGGTGCTGTCGGTAAACCTGAATGGCTTCTTCTATATCACCCAACTCGCAATCACCGAGATGGAAAAACAGGGCAAAGGACACATCGTCAACATCACCACCAGCCTGGTGGACCATGCCATCGACGGTGTGCCGTCGGTACTGGCGTCGTTGACCAAGGGTGGTTTGAACGCTGCGACCAAGTCACTGGCCATTGAGTATGCCAAGCGTGGGATTCGGGTGAATGCGGTTTCCCCCGGCATCATCAAGACCCCGATGCACGGCGAGGAAACTCACGAAGCGCTGGGGAGTTTGCATCCGGTTGGGCGCATGGGGGAGATCAGCGATATTGCTCAGGCTGTGGTGTATCTGGACAGTGCCAACTTTGTCACCGGCGAAATCTTGCATGTTGATGGTGGGCAGAGTGCGGGTCACTGAGACCTTTCCAAATCCCGGAAAAAACAAAGCCCTCGCATTTCTGAGAGGGCTTTGTTTTGTGGGGGGGTGGTATCTGTTTTTGTATCTTGTATTAAGTAGAAACAATCGTGCTAAGCTGATTGCCGAATTATTGGAGAGCGCTCTGACGAAGCTTCGATCAGTAATAGGGTGTCAGTGGTGCGCTCTATATCCCTTCATCTTTTGGCATGACGCCTTGATGAGTCTTGAGTCGGCCCACTTCGTCCAGATGCCTCCAGAGAAATTGCGCGGCTTCTTCACGCCGATCAGACTCAATGAGATCGAGCAAATGGATGTGTTCCTGGCATTGCGCAATAAGACGAGTGCGATCGACGTTGGCTTTGTAGCCCATGAAACGCCTGAGTTGGTTTTGCTGGCGTATGGCATCGATGAAAAAGACATTTGCGGAGCACTGCACGATCAGTTCGTGAAACTGCGCGCCCACTTGGAACAATTGGGCACGGGACAAGGTGTGGATATCCCCATCGAGCATGGCCTGCTGTTGCTGCCTGGCTTTGGCAAACGCGGCGTGATTGATCTGATAACCGGGCTCAAGCAGGGCTGCCGGCTCGATGGCCATACGAAAGCGATAACTTTGTATGTATGTCTGAGCGTTATGCACGAAGTCTTTGAGCGCCCATCCTTGCCCCGGCTTGCGCTCCACCATGGCTTCGCTGGCCAGCCTGTTCAGCACCTTGAGCAATTGTCCACGGGGCACTTCGTAACGGCGCAACAGCTGCGCTTCGAAAAAATGGGCAGGTATTTCGCCGCCAAGAATGTCATCGACCACGCGAAGGTAAAAGTCTTCGAAAGGATCAGTGGCAAGAGGGAATCTTGCTTCCTCAATCTGCTCTGCGCCCTGTTTCAGAAAGTAGCCACGATTAGGCTCCTGAATGGCCAGGTCCCACTCGGCGAGCAAGGCAAACACTCGCCGGATAGGCGAGCGCGAAACACCCAGCGCCTGGGCGAACGTCTGCTCGCGCAACGGCTCACCGGCTTTCATCGACCGGGCGCGAACCATGTCGATGACGCGTGGGGCCAACTGCAAGGCGAGGTCTTTCTTGATCACAGGTTCTATCTCGAATGGTTAGCTTCAGTCCATTCCCGTTGGGGCAGATGCCCCACCGGAGTGGAGTTGGAAAATACCATACGAAGAGGCAGTGGATATCTGCACAGAGAGCGCCACTCCCGACAGTGCAGTGCTGGAGCTGCGAAGGATGCTCCAGGCTGATGATTTCGTTTCTTCCCAGGATGGATGTTTACCCCATGCTCAAGTTCAATGCTCATCTCGGCTTCCAATTCAATGAGTTACCTTTTCTGCAACGCATCGAAGCTGCCGCAGCAGCTGGTTTTCGGGCGGTGGAGTTCCCGTCGCCCTATGAATTCGACGCAAGTCTGCTGGCCGACCATCTGGCTCAATACAGTCTGCCGTTGATTCAGTTCGCCGCACCGGCTGGCGTTACCAAAGGCATTGCTGCCTTGCAGGGCAAGAAAGAAGAGTTTCGCAACGGGTTGCTCCAGGCTGCCCGCTATGCAAAGGCGCTGGCGTGTTCGGATGTCCACCTCATGTCTGGCGTTACGACGCAGGATGAGGCAGCGCTTATCTTCGAGGGCAACCTGGAATATGCAGTCAAGTACTTCGAAGACCAGGGTTTGCGGCCGCTTATCGAAGTGATCAGTTCAGAGGCTATGCCAAGCTATTACATGTCTGACTTCAACAAGGCACAACAGGTGCTGGAGACCTTCCCGAGTGTTGGGCTGATTCTCGATCTTTACCATGCCCAGCTTCTGACTGGAGACGCAGCAGATGTTCTGGCTCGGTTTTATGACAGAACCGTCCATGTACAAATTGCCGACTGCCCGGGTCGTCACGAACCGGGAACGGGGAGCATCGACTTTGCTGCCTTGTTCGCGGCGCTGGAGCAGCGTGGCTACTCAGGATGGATTGGTTGTGAATACCATCCTTCGGGTTCTACCGTTGCGAGCCTTGACTGGATTAAGTCGCTAAGTGCTTAGTGCTTGCGACGCGTGAATGGGATTCGGGTTTCACGTACGCCAGAAACAACAAAGCCCTCGTATTTCTACGAGGGCTTTGTTTTGTATGGTGCGGTACCGAGTCGAATGGATATTTAACTATTTGCCATTAATGATTTTTATGAAGGTGAATATTGTTGCGAGGTGAGCTGCCTCGGCGAGCAGATAAACGAGCTATCCATGCAGGTCGCTAGTGAATAGCTGACTGTGCATAAAATCTATGAAGGCCCGTAGTCTTAGAGAAAGATGTTTGCTCGATGGCCACAGAAGCCTGAACACCCCAGTGTGAACCGTATAGTCTGCTAACACCCTAACCAGTTCGCCGTTTTTGATGGACTTGGAAGTCATGAAGTCAGGTAGGCAAGCGATTCCCAAACCTGAACGAGCCACATCGACAATCACTTCAGTCGTGTTGCACACCATGGTCTGAGGGAGCTCGAA
Organism: Pseudomonas sp. B21-048; assembly: GCF_024748615.1. Taxonomy (NCBI): domain Bacteria; kingdom Pseudomonadati; phylum Pseudomonadota; class Gammaproteobacteria; order Pseudomonadales; family Pseudomonadaceae; genus Pseudomonas; species Pseudomonas sp. B21-048. The sequence continues at coordinate 292,594 of NZ_CP087168.1, forward strand.
ATCCGGCTCTCCGGTCTCAACGCGTAGCGGCCAAGGTTCAACCTTCCCTGTCGAAGGAAACTTGTGCAATAAACATGAGTGCGTAGCGAGATCTGCTGGCCGTTTAGGTACACCGTACTGTGCGAGATAGTCTGGAGACGCCACAATCTGGAGCTGAAAGCCTCCCAGCCTTTTAGAAATCAACCGAGAGTCACTAGGCTCGCCTGTCCGCAACACAGCATCAAAGCCCTCCTCAATAACGTCGACCATTCGATCAGAAAAATCTATGTCGAGTTCTATTTCGGGGTAAGTGCGCATGAATTGAATGATTGCTGGCATCACTAGACCGCTGACTAGAGGCAAGCTAATTCGCAATTTTCCCCTCGGTTGTTCACGGGCATTGCTTAGCTCCATTTCTGCGGCTTCAAGCTCCGAAAGTATCCGTCGGCACCGCTCAAGAAACAGTGACCCTTCTAACGTCAGGGCAATACTGCGGGTGTTGCGCTGGAATAGGCGTACACCGAGCTTCTCCTCCAGCCGACCAATACTTTTACCGACGCCAGAGGAGGAAATACCTAGTCGTTTCCCTGCTTCTGTAAAGCTTCGAGTCTCAGTCACCAATACGAATAGTGAAATGCTACCAAGCGATTCCAAGGGCTGCCCTCACTGCGGACACCAGTGTCCGATATGTTCGGATTATAGGCCTGTTTTTGTTTGCGAACGCATGCCCTAGCCTCTTGGTGGGCCGATCACCGCGGACAACCGTGCGCTGAGGACCAACACCTCTGCACATCAATCAGGGAACATTCAGATGAATTCAACACGCAGCGTTCAGGCGGCTCCCCAGTTATTGAAGTGGATACAGCTATTCGCAGCTTGCCTGACAGGCGTTCTCATCCCGCTTTGCTTCACTGGGCCGGCAGTTGTCCTCTCTTCCATCAGCGCTGCCATGGGCGGATCTGCTGTCGAGCTCAGCTGGGTCGTCAACGCATATATCCTGACTTATGGCAGCGCCATGATGGCGGCAGGGAGCCTGACGGATATCTATGGACGCAAGCGGGTATGGCTGATGGGTCTAGTAATCTTTGTGTTGTCTACCATTGCTATTCCCTTCTCTTCCACAGTTTTGCAGATCGATGTCCTACGGCTTGTACAGGGGTTGGGCGGAGCAGCTGCTTTCGCCGGCGCCATGTCGTCTCTAGCCCAGGTATTCCACGGTTCTGAACGCACCAAGGTTTTCAGTCTCCTTGGGACGACTTTTGGCATTGGATTAGCTTTCGGCCCATTGGCGGCGGGGCTACTGGTCGACTCCGCAGGCTGGAAATGGACGTTCCACGCTACGGCATTGATAGGCGTAGCGGGCTTCGTGCTTGTCTGCGTGAGCGCGACTGATTCTAAAGACCCGGCTAACAATGGTATGGACTGGCCCGGTGCTCTCAGCTTCACGGCCGCACTAACCCTGTTTACCTATGGCATTCTCCTCGCGCCTGAGGACGGTTGGGCCAGCCCAATCGTTTTGGGAAGTGTCGCCGGCGCGATCTTGCTGTTCATGATATTCGTGCTGATAGAGCGCCGAACCAGTAGTCCTATGCTCGACCTTTCGTTGTTCAAGCAATCCAAGTTTGTTGGTGTGCAGATTCTTGCAGCGAGCCCTGCATTTTTTTTTGTCGTCCTCGTCATCTTGCTCCCGGCGCGATTTATTGGAGTCGATGGGCTTAGTGCTTCGCAGACCGGACAAATGATGATTGCGCTGGCCGCACCGTTGTTGCTTGTGCCGTTTCTGGCTGCTCAGCTCGCGCGATACTACACATCAGGAATGCTCTCGGCGGTCGGGCTGATGCTGGTGGCTGTCGGGCTGTTTTGGCTAGGCGTCGTGCTAGATAGCGGAGTAAGTCATGCGGTAATGCCTATGGCGCTGATCGGCATCGGTATTGGCCTGCCTTGGGGTTTGATGGATGGCATGGCCGTTAGCGTGGTTGAAAAAGAACGCGCGGGAATGGCCACAGGGATTTTTAACGCAGTTCGCGTTTCCGCCGACGGTATAGCCATCGCCGTCGCCGGAGCGTTGCTGGCGACGTTCATTCAATGGGGGCTATTCGACGCCGCCACGAATTTTGCACCGCATCAGATTATGGAGGCATCCAGCCGGGCTGCGCTCGGCGATCTGAAGAACGCCGGCAACCAACTGCCAGGGCAGTCAGAGCTTTTGCGCCACGAGTACGCGAACGCGTTTCGTCATCTGCTTTTCATCTTGGGCGCTGGCAGCGTGCTCACGGCAGTTGCTGTGCTCGCAACGCTCGGTCGAGTTAGCGCGCATGATCATCAACCAGTAGAAGCAGTCCGTCCCGTGATCGTGGGTGACCGCGAGTGATCGGGCGGATGCGAACGAGCGGCGATTCCAATGAAGCTCACCCTGCGTGTTCCCGAGGGAAAAACGGGGACAGACACGATTAATTGACACGATTAATTTAGTGTTGGCCTATTCATTTAAGCCAGTAGTCGTGATCTGTCTCCGAATTAGCATCCATCACATCGCGATGATCATGCGAGCCGCCGGACGCTAATCGCACATTTGGAAGGAATACCACGGTGTGTGGCGCAGCCTTAAGGTTCTGGCTACCTGATTGCTGTCAACGACAGCGCTTTGCCCGATTTTTTCTGAAAACGGGCGCCGTTAGCGCACTCAATTTCGAATGTTTGATTGCAAGATGCCATCCATACGCTTCAATTGACCTTAGTGTCATACCGGCGCATGGACTCCCTGATGGGAAAGGAAATCTGAATGTCTTCCCTGCAAGCTGAGATGTTAATTGAGCAAAAGGTCGCCAATGCCCAAAAATCTACCGGCGTGGCTTATTTGCTGTGGTTTTTCTTGGGGGGCTTTGGTGGCCACCGGTTCTATCTCGGTAAGACTGGGACTGCGGTCGCACAATTGATTATCACGATCGTCGGTTTTTTTACTCTGATTCCCCTTGTTGTTACGGGTATCTGGTTGCTAGGCACTGTACGAAAAGTAATGTCGCAAACACCGCATAGCACAAGCTAACGAGACCATCGCAGCATAACTTTTCGCGAGCTTGTCGAAGCGTGTGATGATGCGGCGGTTTTCTTTCAGCCAGCCGAACATGCGCTCGATGATGTTGCGCTGCCGGTATTTTGGCCGATCAAACAAGCGAGGCAAACCGGGCTTGGGTTTGCGTTTCATGGATCGCAGAGGGATTACCGGCTGCATCCGGTAACGGTCACAGTAGCGACGCAGAGCCTCAGCATCGTAGCCTTTGTCGGCCAAAAGCCAGCGACATCGTTTGCGAGGACGACCGCGCAAACTGGGGATATAGGCTTCATCGAGCAGTGGCTGGGCATACGAGATATCACTGGCTTGTCCGCCCGAAAGTAGAAAACGCAGCGGTATGCCGTTGGCGTCGCAAAGCATATGAATCTTGGTCGTCAGGCCTCCGCGACTGCGGCCTAGCGCATGGTCTGAAGGTTCATCAGGCCCCCTTTTTTCCCGGCGCCTGATGAAGCTCGGGTTGCGCGTGCAGCTGTGGAATCGATCATCCATGTTTCCAGGTCGATCAATCCTTGCTCGTTCAGCTTAATGTGCAGCCGCCTGAGCATCAGGTCGAACGTTCCTTGGTTACGCCAATCCCGAAACCGTTGGTAGACCGTTGACCAGGGCCCGAAGCGCTCGGGCATGTCGCGCCATGCGGCGCCTGAGCAAAGCACCCAGAGCACGCCATTGAGCATCAAACGATCATCGGCTCTCGGCCGACCATTGCGCCGGGGTTGTTCAAAGAGGTCAGCAACCAGCTCCCAGGCTGCATCGGGAATTTCGTACCGTTTCACCATCGTGGCCTCCTGCCTTCGATGGGCGCGAACTTTACCGAATATCAGTGTTCAAGTGCGGTGACGGCGGTTTCAAAGGATTTCGTACAGAACCTAGTGGACCTCTTTTTGATTCCTGGCATTATTCGTGAGCATTCTGAAAAAATTCGACATGATGCCCGCCTTGAAGTAGCTCTAATCAAGGAAAACTAAAGTTCACCACCCAATCCGAATGAACCTCGGAGGCGCGGGTGGTGATACAGAGGCAATCCTTGCCCTACATACACAGCAAAGCCGCTCGAAGGCCGCTTCAATCCATCTGATCGCCCCAATAACGATCCGACTCCTGTCAGCGCCCGCCGGTGACTATCGATTTTGAGTACCGGCAACCTCAAATTCGGCCAACCTGGTCTGGCATGTCGAAGGCACTCATCTAGTCTTCTTCAGACAGAAAAAACCCGCACGATTTGAGCTTGCTGACTAAGTCAACCTAGGCTTGGCGGGTGTATTGGAGGAGCATTTTAGGTCGCAGGAGAAGGTCGTCAGAAATTGTAACGGGTAAATGTGCATGCAGATTTTGGCGCGGGGGAGTTAAGACGGTATCTACAGGGGCTGTTTTTTTGGATGCCACAAACAACAAAGCCCTCGCATTTCTACGAGGGCTTCGTTTTGTATGGTGCCGGCACCAGGAGTCGAACCCGGGACCTACTGATTACAAGTCAGTTGCTCTACCAACTGAGCTATACCGGCGTGTTGGGCGACGATTATAGCGATTGGGTTGGTTCTGTAAACCCCTGAATTCAGACTATTTTTACGCAGGCTTCTGGTCAGGCGCGAAGCAAGGTTTTCTTGAGTTTCTGAATGGCTTTCCAGGCCCGGCTGTTTTGCATTGCAGCAGCTGCGCTTCGGCGCGTTGCAGGGCGGCGGCGAGGTGGTTTTCGGCGTCGGTGATGGGGTGGCTGAAGTTGTGGCCGCGGCAGAATTGGAATTCGTCCAGGTTGCATGGCGGGATGTTGAAGGCGGGTTTGAGGGCCAAGTGCTCTTCAGCGAGGTAGTAGGTGTTGATGCCATCGAACAGGATGGACTGGTAGCCGGCGCCGGTGACGAGGGTTTCCCAGGTCTGGTCGCGTTCCCATGGGGTTTCGATGAGGATGATCCATGGCCGCCATTGGGTGAAGTCCATGCCGCGCAGGACGGTTTCTTCGTGACCGTCGATTTTCAGAAAGTGGATGGGGCGGCGGTTATGTCGTTTTGATGAAATGCTTATGCACAATGGATTAGGGGCGATGGTCTGTTCATTGCGATTTTGTAGACTCGTTCTCATTTGTCTGCAAATACCTGTTTTACGGGTTTTTTATGGGTATGAACAAAAAATGACCAGCAACGTTTCGGGCGTAAAACGGCATGGATATTGGATCCACGATAATTCCATCAACAGAGTTATCCACAGACGATGACTGTTTAAGGACGTTCTGCCAGCAGCAGAAAATTGCGCGGCGTAAGGGGGGGGTTACAGAAAGTGCCAAGGCGAATGGCATAACCCTGCTCAGATAGGAAAAGCGCCCGATCAAGTACCAGCCAAAGCTCCAGCGGCCGTCGGAAAAGGCCTCGCAGCAGCTCCAGATTGCGCACTTCGGCCAATCGCAGCCAACCGGCGTCTTCCAGTACGGCCCAGTTTGGCGTGCCGACTGTGGATAAGTCTTTGAGTGCAGCCAGATCGCGGCAGTAATCGGCGAAAGGTTTGTCCAGCCAGGCGCTGGGCAGGGAAGGGGTCGGCAGGTATTCGTCGACGCCGCGCAGTTGTCGTTGCAGCAGGTCGAACGCCAGGCGCCGGGCCATGGAGATGTCGCGCTGGCGTCGGACGCGAGCGCCGGCGGTGACGGTTTCGCTCATCGGCAGCGCAAGATCATCGAGGGAAAGATGTAGGTCGGAGCGCTCAGCTGCGTAGGAAAGCGGCTGATAGGTGTTCAGACTGATCCGGTTGTAGCAACAGGGTGCGATGGCCAATTGTTTGCAACCGGCGGCGCTGGCGAGCTGGATCAGCCGCACGTGCAGATCGCCACAGGCGTGCAGCGCGACCGGCGTGTGATCGGCGTTCAATAAAGCGGCTGCGCCAGGCGCGAGTACATCCTGCTCGACATGCAGCGCGTGCAATTGATGACGCTTGCTGAGTGCTTGGCCGCTGGCGACTAGCGTTGGGTCGTACTCCAGGCATGTCAGTTGTTGCCCGGTTTGCAACAGGCGTCGTCCCAAATGGCCCTTGCCCGAACACCAATCCAGCCAATGCGTTGATGCATGAACAAACTGTAAACAACTGGCGAACGCTTCGATCTGCTGCCATTTACGTCCCGGCACATCCACATTCAAGCGATGGCCTGCGGCTTCAAGCATGCGAGCTGGCAATTCACCCACCGCGCTCAGTTCAGCAGACATCGCCGCCAATGAAGCAAACGGCTCCGGCGCATCGAGCAAGCAAGGTTGGTTATGACTGTTTTCCGCATCTTCCAGCGACCGCCCGCGTAGCCATCGAGCCAATTCCGGATAGGACATTTCCCAAGGCAAGTGCAGATGGGTAAACGGTCGAGGCTTCCACAATGCTTGATGCTCGATCAGAAAAGCATCCAGCGCAGTGAAACGGGCGAGTAGGGCCTCGCCCGTCAGCACGCAGGAATCAGCGGCCTTGGCAGGCATCGACGCGCAACCAGCGCTCCAGCAGCTTGAAACCGCGAACCAGCACGTACGCCATCAGCAGATAGAACATGCCCGCGGCGAAGAAAATCTCCACCGGCAGGTAGGTGCGGGCAATGATGGTGCGGGCCATGCCGGTCAGTTCCAGCAAGGTCACGGTACTGGCCAGGGCGCTGGCCTTGAGCATCAGGATTACTTCGTTGCTGTAGGCCGGCAGGCCGATGCGCGCCGCGCGCGGCAGCATGATGTAGAACAGCGCTTTGGCCCGGGACATGCCCAGCGCCCGCGCCGCTTCAATCTCGCCCGGTGGAATCGCCTGGATCGCGCCGCGCAGGATCTCGGCGATGTAGGCCGCAGTGTGCAGGGTCATGGTCACGGTGGCGCACCAGAACGGACTGCGCAGGTACGGCCACATCGAGCTGTTACGCACCGCATCAAACTGCGCCAGGCCGTAGTAGACCAGGAACAGCTGAACCAGCAACGGTGTGCCACGGAAAAAGAAGATGTAGCCGTAGGGGAATGCCCGCACGTACCAGAGTCGCGACGAGCGGGCGATGCCCAGTGGAATCGCCAGCAACAACCCGGCGATCACGGCGATGGCCACCAGCTCCAGGGTCAGCGTTGCGCCTTGAGCCAGTTTCGGCAGCCATTTGATGATGACTTCCCAGTTCATTGGGCGCTCCTCGCGAAGCCGCGAGCGGCGCGTCGTTCCATAAAGTGCATGCCGGTCATGGCCAAGATGGTCAGGCCCAGGTACATGAACGCGGCCACCATATAGAAGGTGAACGGTTGCTTGGACACGGTCACGCCGATTTGTGCGTGACGCATGATTTCTTCCAGGCCGATGACGGAGACCAGCGCGGTGTCTTTCATCAGGATCATGAACAAGTTGCCCAGGCCCGGCAGGGCGATGCGCCACATCTGCGGCATGATCAGCCGGGTAAAGATGCGAAATTTCGACAGGCCCAAGGCCACGCCGGCCTCACGGTGACCTTTGGGGATCGCCAGAATCGCACCGCGAAACACTTCCGTGGCGTAGGCGCCGAAGCACAGCCCCAGCGCAATCACGCCGGCGGCGAAGGCATTGAGTTCGAGGTCGGGGTTGCCGAAGAACTCGCCCAGGGCGCGCATCAGGTTGACCGTGCCGAAGTAGATCAGCAGCACCCAGAGCAATTCCGGGATGCCGCGAACCAGCGTCGAATAAGTACCGCCAAGCCATTGCAGCGGCTTGTACGGGGAAGTCTTGGCCAAGGCGCCGAGCAGACCGAGCACCAGCCCCAGGCACAGGGCCGAGAGTGCCAGTTTCACAGTCATCAGCGCACCAGCGGCGAGCGCCGGGCCGAATCCGTAGAGGTCGATAATCATGGATTTCTTTTCAAATCGCGGCAGGCAATGCCAAAGACTGGCGCCGTCAGCGAGCGGCGCCGGTCAGGCAGGTCAGAATCAATAGATGCTGAACGGGAAGTACTTGTCGTTGATCTTTTTGTAAGTGCCATCAGCGACAATTTCTTTCAGCGCGATGTTCAGCTTCTCGCGGATCGGGTCGTTCTTGCGAACAGCGATACCGATCTTGTCGCTTTCTTCCACCGGATCGCCTTTGAATTCATAAGCACGGCCGGCGTCGCTTTTCAGCCACTCATAGTTGACGTACTTGTCGGCGAGGATGCCGTCCAGACGACCCGAAGTCAGGTCCAGATAGGCGTTTTCCTGGGTGTCGTAGAGTTTGACTTCGACGCCTTCCATGTTGTCTTCCAACCAGGTGCCGGCGAGGGTCGCGCGTTGGGCGCCGATCACTTTGCCTTGCAGCGAAGCCTTGTCGGTTTTGAAATCGACGTCTTTCTTGGCGATGAACTGCAGCTTGTTGGAGTAGTACGGTTCGGTGAAGTCCACCGCTTGCTTGCGCTCGTCGGTGATCGACATCGAGGAGATCAGGAAATCGAATTTCTTGGCGTTCAGGGCCGGAATGATGCCGTCCCAGTCGGAGGTGACCACGGTGCACTCGACTTTCATCTTGGCGCACAGGGCCTCGCCGATATCTTTGTCGAAGCCGACGACATTGCCACTGGCATCTTTGTTGTTGAACGGCGGGTAGGCCGCTTCGATGCCCATCTTCAAGGTCTCGGCGGCGGCACCGGCGCTGAAGGCCAGGGTGGCGGCAGCGGCCAGGAAGATTTTTTTGTAGTTCTGCATGTGGGTAGCTCCGTTAGCGGTTGCTGGACATGAATTGTTTGCAGCGCGCCGAAAGTGGGTTTTCGAACACTTGCTGCGGCGATCCTTGTTCTTCTACCAGGCCTTGGTGGAGGAACACCACTTCGCTGGAAACCTGACGGGCGAAGCCCATTTCATGGGTCACGAGCAGCATGGTGCGGCCTTCTTCGGCCAATGCGCGGATGACATTAAGTACTTCCTGGACCATTTCCGGGTCAAGGGCGGAAGTGGGCTCGTCGAACAGGATCACCTTGGGCTGCATTGCCAATGTGCGGGCGATGGCCGCGCGTTGCTGCTGGCCGCCGGAAAGTTGCGCCGGGTAGGCATGACGTTTGTCAGCGATGCCGACCTTGGCCAGCAAGGCTTCGGCGACTTCGATGGCCTCAGCCTTGCTTTGGCCGAGCACGCGGCGCGGGGCTTCGATGATGTTGTCGAGCACGCTCATGTGTGGCCAGAGATTAAAGTTTTGAAATACAAAACCGATCTCGCTGCGCAGGCGATTGATCTGCTTGCCATCGGCAGCGACCAGTTCGCCGTTCTTGGCAGCTTTGAGCTTGAGTTCTTCGCCGGCCACCAGGATCTGGCCCTGATGCGGGTTTTCCAACAGGTTGATGCAGCGCAGGAACGTGGACTTGCCGGAACCGGAGGAGCCCAGGATCGAGATCACGTCGCCGTCGCGGGCGGTCAGCGAGATGCCTTTGAGCACCTCAAGCTGTCCGTAGCGTTTGTGCAAGTTGCGGATTTCAAGCGCGGGCGTGGCCTCAGCCATGTGCGTTCCTCATAGTGTTTTGCGCTCCTGCTGTTGGCGGCCTTCCTGGCGAGGCGGCCAAGCTAGCATAGCGTTCGAATGGCAGCCAACAGCGCTACGGACGGTAAACGGGTGGCCTGTGGCAGGTTGTCGCATCGGCACAGCAGACTGTCGCCCCATCAACAAACGAACAGCCGTTTGAAGAGGCTTTGGCGCGGCTGTCGGGTAAAAAAAGGCGCGATGTTGCCAGTTTTGGCGGGGTGTTGGAAGCGCTAACCGGACAAACGTTCCTGATCTGCACTTTTATAGTTATGTGTGCTTTTTCACGGCCCTGACCGTCATGCTGTTCGACGACACCTCGCCAAAGTCTGCGCTCACCCCTTCACCGTCGAACCAGCTATCTCAGGCTTCTCCTGTCGAGGTGATGAGGCGAGCCCTGCCGATAGCGATAACATCGACTCGCTTCATATCGTTGGGTATTGAGACGGCTTTGGGTAGGCGGACGGCCTGGCTTCGATTGCTCATAAAAAGAGTGGTGTGTTCCAGGGTGGCCTCCTGCTGACGCGATAGAAATTCGGCGGGATATTTCAATGGGATATACGTGGCGACTGATGAAGGATTGTGATGGTCACAACAGTTCATTGCTACGAAAAACGGCCGTTGTCAGCGATGATAAGCGGCCGTTTTTTGGAATGGCTTTACTCAGCCTTTTCGACCGGCAGGTCCAGCGACTGACGATAACTGTCCAGCGCATCGCCAAAGTCGGTGATGAACTGCGGATCGGTCAGCCAGGCCTGGGCGGCGTCGCGGTCCATGCCGTCGGCCCACATGCGGTAGTCGATCAGCATATCGGCGGCCAGGTGTGTGGCGGCCATGGCTTCGTTGTCGGCGTTTTCCATGTCCAGCAGTTCTGGATGGTCGCTGATGATCCCGGCGAGGTTCGACAGCAGGGTCAGCAGCATGCCGTTGCGGCTGGTGGCTTCGGCGTCGCGCATTTTGCTGAACATCGTCAGGGTGTATTCCGGGATCGGCTCGCCGATTTCGCCCAGGTCATCGTCCAGCGCGGCGGGTTTTCGGCCGTGGATATTGATTTGCCGGGCTTTGATCTTGGCGCGTTTGGCGCGTTTCTGTTGCTTGTTCAGGGAGGCCATGGGAACTCAGTTCGGTTTCTGTTGGTTTTGGGCTGCAATGACTTCGGACGCTGCCACGTAGTCAGCCTGGAAGGCCGGGGATTCGATCCACGCCAGGGCGCTGGCTTCGTCGGCTTCGGTGGACCATTGGCGATACTCGATCAGTGCAGCGATGATGAAGTCTGTCGCGGTTTCTTCGCCTTCCTGCTCCAGCACCAGCGCGAGCAATGGGTGTTCCAGAAAAGCTGCGCACATCGCCTGTTGGCTGATCTTTGCCGCATCGATCATCTCTTTGAACAATTCGGTGAGGTCCACCGATTCGAAGTCGATGCGATCGTCATTCGGGTCCAGCTCGACCGGCGCGGCGGCCCGCTGGGTGCGGTTCTGCTTGGCCTTGGCTTTGGCGCGTGAGGCGCGTTTGTTCTGTTTGTTGGCGGAGGCCATGGTGTCGTTCCGTAATTCGTTGAGAGGGCGCATCCATCAACTGCGTGGCATTCGCCGACCCAGGTGTGTCGAGGCATCGGTCTGCAGTCAGGACAATGCAATGGGCCATAGTGTGGCTTGGTATGCGCTGCGAAAAAAGGCGAAATGTCCGACTTCTTCTTCGCCGATGTTTTCAGGAGCGATTCGCAGGCGGGTATCTGTGCTGCCAGGGAAGTAGTCGAGCAGGCTTTTATGAATAATCCACCCGTACTTATCGGAGTCTCTGCTTGAGCAACCGCTCCTCAAGCACCGCCCATTCCCGATCCAGTTCTGTGCGAAGTTCCTCCTCGCTCGGCAACACCAGTCTGTAGGTACTGGCGAACAGTTGTTCGTTGCCTTGCAGCACTGAATAGCGCACCACCGATTCATCTTTTTGCGCGCAGAGAATGAGGCCGACGGTGGGGCTATCCTCCGGTCCGCGCTTGAGGTCGTCGTACATGCGCACGTACATGTCCATCTGGCCGACATCCTCGTGGGTCAGTACGCCGCGCTTGAGGTCGAAGATGACGAAGCACTTGAGCAGGTAGTTGTAGAACACCAGGTCGATGTAGAAGTCTTTGCTCTCGGTACTGATGCGTTGCTGGCGAGCGATGAAGGCGAAGCCTTTGCCCAGTTCGAGCAGGAAGCCCTGGAGTTGATTGATCAATGCTTGTTCAAATTCGCTTTCCTGGATCAAGCCCGCATTGGGCAGGCCGAGAAATTCCAGTAGCACGGGGTCGCGGATGAAATCCCGAGGGCTGGCGTTCATTTGCTGGATATTGGTGGCGGCTTCCTGTTTGACGGCAGCCCGGTCGCGGCTCGCCAGCAGGCGTTCGTAATAGAGGGTATTGATCTGGCGCTCGAGGGCTCGACTTGACCAGTTCTGCATAGCTGACTCGTTCATGTACCAGTGGCGAGCATTGTCGTTGTCGACTCGTAGCAGTCTGCGGTAGTGGGTCCAGCTCAATTCGTGACGCAGTGCGTCACGAATTGGGAACGCTTGATAGAACAGGCGCATGTAGCGAAGGTTGGAAGCGTCGAAACCTTTCCCAAACTGCTCCGTCAGTACTTTCGCCAGCGTCGATAGCAACTGCTTGCCATACACCGCCCGCCGAGCGCCTTCCTGCTCGAACTCCACAATATGCCGTCCGATCTGCCAGCAGGTTTGCACCTGAACGGTATCGACCGCTCGCAGCACCTTCTGACGCGCGTCACGGATCAATTCGCCAAGATTGCCGAGCAGTGAAGTGATCTGTGAATCTTGAGTGTTACCGGGTTTGAGAAGGCTCATGACATTTTCCGCGGCTGAAGGAAACAGGCACAAGAGGATGGCAAGAGAGTGATAGTCCGCGATGCCGGGCGTTGCTGGTAAATCGGAAGGAAAGATGAATTTGCTTTGCAGGACCGGGCCCACGGTGGCCCGTGCATGAGGAGCGCATCATGTAGTCCGATTCGCAGTGAGCCCAAGTGCTAATCGATCTAAAACTTGAACATTCGGTAACAAATCTAAAAAGAGTAACGATTGGGTTCTGAGCAACCCGGGAGTCGCCATCATGAAGAACGTCCATTCATTCATGCTGCCCATCGCCGCCGTCGGCGTACTGATGTTTCCAGTCGTGCTTAACGCCGCCAGTCTTGAACCGATCGACAGCACAGGCGTGCAAGTCCAGCAGCAACAGCAAAACGGGATTACTTACCTGTCCGGGGGGATCGGAGAGGATGAGGCTCGAGCTATTCAACAAGCGCAGGGCTACAACCTGCACATGACTTTCTCCATCGGGGCGGAGGGCAAATATGTTCCGGATGTAAATCTGGTCATTCAGAAAGACCCGGGGCAACCCGTGCTGACGCTGAGTGAGGCCGGCCCGCTGGTTTACGTACAGCTGCCACCTGGCAAGTACACCGTCGTCGCGACGCGCAATGGTGAGGAGCGGCGTGATACGACGGATGTAGGAAGTGGTGCCGCTCGCAATCTTGTCTTCCACTGGAATACTGAAAACTAGCCCAAGAGAGACGCTTGCACGATGCCTGATCAAATCGCGGGCATAAAAAAACCCTGAATCTTGCGATTCAGGGTTTTCGGTATTTGGTGCCCAGAGACGGAATCGAACCGCCGACACGGGGATTTTCAAAACCTGTGAACCTTCTTCCGCATTCGAGAAACGGCTGGTTATCCTTGCCCTATCTCAAATTCCTTACTGTAACCCCCGGCCAGAAGCGGGCCAGATGGCTTCAAAAGCGTCCGGACGTACCGGAGGAGCACCGGAGCGTTGGAAGTGGATTGCGGTTGGTTTTCCACGCACTGCGCGTACCGCGTGATATTTATGCATTTTATTATTTAGGAACTTCAAAAGCACCTACATCAGCCAATGTAACTCTTACAGTAGAATGAGCATTGTTTGACCGGAGAAGCTGGGCAACACAGTGCATTGAAATGCCGTGATAGAGAGTCATTAGCGGAGCTCAAACGCTGACAAAAACTTGAGACAACCGCAGTCAATTGCTGCTGGAGACCTGCGATTCAAGCTATTTGTCGGTTTTTGGTCGGACAGCGAGTATGCATTCGCCCGAGACGCTGCAGATGTGGAAAGGCTGCTGAATCGCGACGCGGCACGAAGGGATATTGACGCGGGTGGTGAAGGATTGATGCGTATTTGTCTATCGATGTTCTTATTAATAATAGTGTGGACCCTTTCCTAATGGCATAGGAAAGGGCATTACTGAACTAAGTAACTATGCGATTACTGTTGTGGGGACAGTTTGTCAATAGGGCCGCATCCGCCAATGATTTTCGAGATGGAAACCGATGGAGTAAAAAGATAGTCGTAAGAACAGTTTTTTTGCTGGTTGTAGACTTGGCCCGTGCAGCCAGTCAGAACAGCCGTCCCACAAATTGCTACAACAGCCAAGATCGCCTTGAACTTCATTATACTAAATCCTTAAATTTATAATCCGCACCTAATGGTGGCCAGCAATGATGGCTTAAAGTAAAGCACTGGTCTATAGGAAAAATCCTAAAGTTCATTTTATGTGGATTAAAATGTACTGGATAGATCGCGAATCTGATGAAGTGATGGGCAACGTCGGTTACATCGAGAGGGTGTAATCACCGTTTTCCGTCTGGCAAATTTCGCCCATCATGAAGTAGTGTTGCCGCTGACCGAAAACTGACCCAGGTCAGTTTTCAATCAGCGCCAACAGCTATCAATCACACTGCCGAAGTGACTTGGTCCAGAAATGGTCCAGCGACCATAAAATCGCAGGCAATAAAAAACCCCAAGGACACATTGTTCCTTGGGGTTTCTCGGTATTTTGGTGCCCAGAGACGGAATCGAACCGCCGACACGGGGATTTTCAATCCCCTGCTCTACCGACTGAGCTATCTGGGCAACGGGGCGCATTAAACTGGTTTTTCAGGGGGTCGTCAAGCAAGTTTTCAAAAAAATTTTAATTTATTCCGTCGCTTACGATCCGGACCCCGATTTTGCAGGGTTACTCCGATGGCGGAACGTAGCCTTCGGCCTTGGCGTATTCCTCGCCGGAAAAGAACTTGTCCATCTCGCCTTGAAGATATTTGCGATCCTCGGCGTTCATCATGTTCAGGCGTTTTTCGTTGATCAGCAGGGTCTGGTGTTTCTGCCAGTCGGCCCAGGCCTTTTGCGATACGTGGTCAAAAATGTCCTGACCTTTTGCGCCCGGAAACGGAGCGCGCTCCAGGGCGGGCAATTCTTCTTTGTACTTGCGGCACATGATGGTGCGGGTCATGACGACTCTCCTGCGTTCAATACGGCGGCCGCGCGTTCGAGCAAGGTTTTGACCGGGGCGGCAAGGCCCAGGCGCGGCGGGGTGGCGAGGTTATACCAGAGCCAGTCGGCCTCGGCCACGTGATGGCCGGCCTCCTGGACCTGAACCAGCCAAGGTTCGATGGATAACTGAAAGTGGCTGAAGGTGTGCACCAGGCTTGGTAGTGCCTGTTGGTTGCCCAATTCCAGTGAATGCTGCGAAGCCAGATGTTGCAGGTCGTCGAGGTCGTCGAGTTCCGGCAGGCTCCAGAGACCGCCCCACAGGCCCGTGGAAGGGCGACGGTAAAGCAGAATCGCCCCTTCGCCATTGGCGAGCATCGGCATCAGCGTGCGCTTCTGTGGCACGGCTTTGCGCGGCTTGGGGATTGGGTAGCGGGTTTCCAGGCCAAGCCTGTGCGCCTCGCAGCCCTTTTCCAGCGGACAAAGCAGGCAGCTCGGTTTGCTGCGGGTGCAGAGCGTGGCGCCCAGGTCCATCATCGCCTGGGTGTAGGCGTTGACACGGGTCTGCGGCGTAAAGCGCTCAGCGTTGGCCCACAGCTGTTTGGCAACCTTGGGCTCGCCCGGATAACCCTCTTGCGCGGTAAAGCGCGCAAGCACCCGTTTGACGTTGCCGTCGAGGATCGGCGCACGCAGGCCCATGCTGATGCTGGCGATTGCGCCAGCAGTGGAAAGTCCGATACCCGGCAGGTCAGTGAGCTTTTCCACATCACGGGGAAACTCGCCGCCATATTCGGCGACGACAATTTTCGCGGTCTTTTGCAGATTACGCGCACGGGTGTAGTAACCGAGGCCGGTCCACAGGTGCAGCACTTCGTCTTCCGGCGCGGCGGCCAGGGCTTCGACCGTTGGCAGCGAAGCCATGAAACGGTCGAAGTAATTCAGCACGGTGCTGACCTGGGTCTGCTGCAACATGATTTCCGAGACCCACACCCGGTAAGGGGTGATGCCCTGTTGCCAAGGCAAATCGTGGCGGCCGTGGCGGTCGTACCAATCCAGCACCGCCGTTGAAAATTGCTCGGTTCTCATCGTTTGAACAGCCCCTTGAGCGCGTTTTTCAGTTCCGGGCTGACTTTATCGCCAAGCTTCTCGTCGATTTTTTCGCTGATCCGCTCGCCGGCCAGTTTGCTCGCGACTTGTCCCATGCGTTCGTTGTCGATGCGGCAAGCCTTGGCGCCCAGTTCCAGCGGGCCGCGGCAGCGCAGTGGCCACTCGATGCCGACGAAGCGCTCGCTGACCTGGCAGGCCGGGTCCGGCATGTCGCTCTTGTCGCCTTCGACGATCACGCCGACGCGGTAATCCATGCCCAGCACCCGCAGGTCGATGTCGCCGTTACCGTTGACGGTCATGCCCGGAATGCGCACTTTCAGGTCGGGGTTGCTGGCCACGCCGTTGCGCAAGGTCAGGTTGCCCTTGAGCTCTTCGAAGGGTGTGTCCTTGCCCCGTGGCTCGCCGGTGAGGGTTTTGCGGTTCAGGGTGGCAATGCCTTTGCACAGTTGCTGCTCCAGGTTGGCATTGAGCAGCACGCCGTTGTTGATGACGAAACTGGCGTTGCCGTTGAGGTTATCGATCAGCACGTTCTGGCTATTGCCGCTGCTGGTCAGCGCGCTGTTGAGCGTAACCAGGCCTTGGACTGGTGGGGTTTTCCCTTGGCTTTCGAGGATTTTTTCCACGGGCACTTTGCTGATGCGCGTCTGCATGTTCAGCGCCGGCACTTGCTGGCGCACGTCCAGGGTACCTTTGGCTTCGAAGTTGCCGTCGTACAGGTCGCCGCGCAGGTTTTCCAGCGTCAGAAGGCCACCTTGGCCGGTAGCCTTGAGTGCAGCATTCTGAATCGGCAGTTTGTCGAGGGTCAGTTGGCCAAAGGTCAGGTCGGCGTTCACGTCGAGTTTGCTCAGACGCTCCACCGGCAACAGGCGCTCGGTGCTCCATGAGCCTTTGGTCGGTGAAGGTGGCAGTGGTGAACTGCCCGCGCCAGCCATGGCCTCGGTCTCGGTGCTGGCCACTTCGGCCTGACGCACCTGCTTCGCGCTGTCGGCTTCGGCGGATTTTGGCGGCAAGTAGCGATCAACGTTGAAGGTGTCAGCCTTGAGGTTCAGTCGCAGCGATTGCCTGGCGAAGTCTTCGACAGCGATGCGGCCGCTGAACGTGCTGTCGTCGAGTTTCAGGTTGAGGTTGTCGAGGGACAAGCTGGTCGGCGTGCCGGCAACCTGGCTCACCAGTTCGACTTTGCTCAGGCTACCTTCGGCCATCGCCGGGAGTTTTTGGCCGATGCTGTCGACGAATTTCGCCAGGTCGAATTGAGCAATCGACAGGCCACCGCTGATCTTCGGGGTCTTGTCGAGGTCGTTGGCCTTCAGTTCACCCAAGGCGCGCAGCTGGTTGGCGGAGATCTTGATGCCGGTCCATTCGGCGACGTTGGCGGCCTTGTCCAGCAGCAGCTGGCCTTGAGCGGCGAAGGTCATGGTCTTGCCTTGCAGCGGATCGCCAGCGACTTCACCGGAGAGTTTCATGTCTTCGAATTTGTAGCGCTGCAGCGCACGCTCGAAACGCAACTCGCCAGCCAGCTCAGTCCGCACCCGCAGAACCGGTTGGTTGGTGCCGAGAAACGCGGTGAGTTTGACCGGGATGTTGGTCGAGTCGTGCACGGGCCCCGTGCTCAGCTGGATGCTTTCGGCGCTGAACTGCTTGCCGGTTTTCTCGTCGCTGTACTCAACGCGGGCGTTGTTGACGGTCAGGCTGTCGATGTCCAGGCGGATCGGCTGGGCCGGTTTTTCTGCCTGAGCAGTCGTCGTTGGTGCAGGTTCGCCGGTGGCGGCGGGCGGCGTGGCCGAGGTACTCGGGGTGGCAGGCGCCGGGACCTTGCCGATGTCTTCCCAGTTGCCGTGGCCGTCCTTGTCGCGGTTCAGGCGCAGGTTCAGGCCTTCGACGCGCACATCGCTCATCTGCACTTCGCGGCGCAGCAGCGGAATCACGCGGACCGACAGGCCGAGCATCTGCAAGTCTGCGAACGGCTCGGTAGGCTTGGCCAGGGTTGCAACACTGGCTTCGTGCAATTCCAGGCCCAGCCAGGGAAACAGGCTCCAGCCGATATCACCATTGAGCGTCAGCTCGATGTGGGCCTTGTCGCGGGCAATCTGGCGAATCTCGTCTTTATAGTCGTTGGGATCGAAGAGGTGGGTCAGGGCAAAGCCCAGCGCCACAATGATCAGCAACAGCCCGAGAAGTACCAGACCCAGGATTTTGCCGAACGCTTTCATAGGCGAGTCCTTGTAATTAGTCTCGAAATTTAGCGGGGAGTATAGCGCTGCGAAGTGGACGACCGGTCAGCGATCATAGGGTAAGTACATCCAGCGGCACCTTCAGCTTAGCCGCAAGTGCTTGAGCTTCGAGGTGCCCGGCAGGCGCCAACAGCCGCAATGTCGCACCTGATTGCGACGCCATTTTCCGCGCTTCGTTCACCAGACGCTCGGCAACGCCACGGCGACGGGTAATTTTTCGTACGCATAAATGAGACAAGTGCCAGACGTCCTGGTGTCGTTGCAGACGTGCCGCGCCCAACAGCCGATCGTTGAAGCGTCCGGCGATCAGCGAACCGTCCCGCAGGCAGTCTTCAATCAGCTGCGTCTCCCCAGTGAATGGCGCAAACAGCCAGTCCGGAGCATCGCGGTAGATCTTCTGCAGATCTTGTTGATCCTGATAAGTGGCTGGGTTCAGCAGTTCGACAATGATCGGCATGGCGCTTCCTTTGAAAAGTAATCCGGCCCCGTAGGAGCTGCCGAAGGCTGCTCCTACGCGTGAAACACATTCTTGCGGGTTGTACGAGAACAGATGACATACAAAAGGTGATATCACTTTGGTTTTTCTGTCGCGTTCAAATGGTAACCTTTGCCCGTTCGTCCGTCCTTCAATGACTTGATGTCACATCAAAAATGAAGCTTCAGCTCCGAAAAAACAGTCGTGTCTGCGTGCATAAAGGCTGGGGGTGAAGAGCGGCTGGCGAACCATACTAATAATTGGGGGAAACACCATGACTACGAGCATCACGGCGGACGGCTTTGCCGACCAGCCCGCGTTCCTGTCCAAGGAGCGCATCATTGCCAAGCCCGGTTTTAACCGTTGGCTGGTACCACCGGCCGCTCTGGCCATCCACCTGTGCATCGGCATGGCCTACGGCTTTTCGGTGTTCTGGTTGCCGTTGTCCAAAGCCCTGGGCGTCACCAAGGCCGTGACTTGCGAGCCGGACATGAGCTTCATCGCTCAGGTCTTTTCGTCTCAATGCGACTGGCCGATCTCGATGCTCGGCTGGATCTACACCCTGTTCTTCATCTTCCTCGGCTGCTCGGCAGCGATCTGGGGCGGCTGGCTGGAACACGCAGGTCCGCGCAAGGCCGGTGTGGTGTCGGCACTGTGCTGGTGTGGCGGTCTGCTGATTTCGGCGTTGGGGGTTTATACCCACCAGATCTGGCTGATGTGGATCGGCTCCGGGGTCATTGGTGGTATCGGCTTGGGGTTGGGTTACATCTCGCCGGTCTCGACCCTGATCAAGTGGTTCCCGGACAAGCGCGGCATGGCCACAGGCATGGCGATCATGGGCTTCGGCGGCGGCGCGATGGTCGGCGCTCCACTGGCTGCAGCGCTGATGGGCCACTTCGCTTCACCAACCAGCGTCGGCGTGTGGCAGAGCTTTCTGGTGATGGCCGCGATCTACTTCGTGTTCATGATCGGTGGCGCGCTGTCGTACCGCGTTCCGCCAACTGGCTGGAAGCCTGAAGGCTGGACTGCTCCGGCGAAAAAAGCGTTGAACTCGATGATCACTCACCGTCACGTGCATGTGAATGTGGCGTGGAAAACCCCGCAATTCTGTCTGGTGTGGCTGGTGCTGTGCCTGAACGTTTCGGCGGGTATCGGCATCCTCGGCATGGCTTCGCCGCTGTTGCAGGAAGTCTTCGCCGGTAAATTGCTGGGCACCGACCAGACATTTGGTCAGCTGGATGCCGGGCAACTGGCCTCGATCGCAGCGATTGCGGCCGGTTTCACCGGTTTGCTGAGCCTGTTCAACATTGGTGGCCGGTTCTTCTGGGCTTCTTTCTCGGACTACCTGGGTCGCAAGAACACTTATTTCGTGTTCTTCGCCCTCGGATTTGCGCTGTACGCGCTGATTCCGAATCTCGGCCACCTGGGCAACGTTGCGCTGTTCGTGGCGGCGTTCTGCATCATCCTGTCGATGTACGGCGGTGGTTTTGCGACGGTGCCGGCTTACCTGGCTGACTTGTTCGGTACGCAAATGGTCGGCGCGATCCACGGTCGTCTGTTGACCGCTTGGGCAGCGGCGGGGGTGTTGGGACCGGTGTTGGTGAACTACCTGCGTGAATATCAGCTGAGCCTCGGCGTTGAACGTGCCGCGGCTTACGACATCACCCTGTACATCCTCGCGGGCCTGCTGGTGCTGGGTTTCCTGTGCAACCTGATGGTTCGTCCGGTGGCCGACAAGTACTTCATGACCGACGCTGAACTGGCGGCCGAGCAGGCGCTGGGCCACGACAAGGGTGCTGACGCCAGCACCGTGCTGGAGTGGAAAGCGGATGCGGGCACCAAGCCTTTGGCGGTGGCTGCGTGGTTGGTGGTGGGTATTCCGTTGGCGTGGGGTGTTTGGGTGACGTTGCAGAAGACTGCAGTGTTGTTCCACTAAGTTCCCCGTAACGGATCGTTCCCACGCTCTGCGTGGGGATGCCTCCCGTGACGCTCCGCGTCACATTCAGAGCAGACGCGGAGCGTCCAGGGCTGCACTCCCACGCAGAGCGTGGGAGCGATCAGTGGTCTTGGGGTGCTTGTACTGACATGTACATCGCTGGCGGCACTGAGTTCACTCCGTCAGTGATATCACCTCCCGTGTTTCTGTTTAGCGCCCGCGACCCTATAATGGCTGCCTTTTTCGCCCCAATGATTTTTGCGGAGCTGGTGATGGCCGAACGTATGGCGTCTGTCGAGCGCGACACTCTGGAAACCCAGATCAAAGCCTCGATCAACCTGGATGGCACCGGAAAGGCCCGATTTGATATCGGCGTACCTTTTCTTGAGCACATGCTGGACCAGATCGCCCGTCACGGGCTGATCGACCTGGATATTGTCAGCAAGGGCGACCTGCATATCGACGACCACCACACGGTGGAAGACGTCGGTATCACCCTGGGTCAGGCCTTCGCCAAAGCCATCGGCGACAAGAAAGGCATCCGTCGCTACGGCCATGCCTACGTGCCGCTCGATGAAGCGCTGTCGCGCGTGGTGATCGACTTCTCCGGCCGCCCTGGCCTGCAGATGCATGTTCCTTATACCCGCGCGACCGTCGGCGGTTTCGACGTTGACCTGTTCCAGGAATTCTTCCAGGGCTTCGTCAACCACGCCCTCGTCAGCCTGCACATCGACAATCTGCGTGGCACCAACACCCACCACCAAATCGAAACCGTGTTCAAGGCTTTCGGCCGCGCCCTGCGCATGGCCGTAGAGCTTGATGACCGCATGGCTGGTCAGATGCCGTCGACCAAAGGCGTTCTGTAATGCAGACGGTCGCGGTTATCGATTACGGCATGGGCAACCTGCACTCGGTGGCCAAGGCCCTCGAGCACGTCGGTGCCGGCAAGGTGCTGATCACCAGCGATGCCGATGTGATTCGCGAAGCCGACCGGGTGGTATTTCCCGGCGTCGGCGCGATTCGCGATTGCATGGCGGAGATCCGTCGCCTGGGCTTCGACTCGCTGGTGCGTGAAGTCAGCCAGGACCGTCCGTTCCTTGGCATCTGCGTGGGCATGCAAGCTTTGCTCGACCGCAGCGAAGAGAACGACGGCGTCGATTGCATCGGTCTGTTCCCCGGCCAGGTGAAGTTCTTCGGCAAAGATTTGCACGAAGACGGCGAACACCTGAAAGTCCCGCACATGGGCTGGAACGAAGTGAAGCAGACGGTGAGTCACCCGCTGTGGCACGACATTCCGGACTTGGCGCGTTTCTACTTCGTGCACAGCTACTACATTGCTGCCGGCAATGCGCGGCAGGTGGTGGGCAGCGGTCACTACGGTGTCGATTTCGCCGCTGCGCTGGCCGATGGCTCGCGTTTCGCCGTGCAATTCCACCCGGAGAAGAGCCATACCCATGGCCTGCAATTGCTGCAGAACTTTGCCGCGTGGGACGGTCGCTGGTAAATGGCCGTCAAGAAGGGCAAGCCGCCGATCCTGACCCTCACTCCCGAACAGGAGAACGAGGCCAATCAGAAGATCAAACGCTTCATGGAGGACCGTTTCGAACTGGACCTGGGTTCGTTCGAAGCGGCTGAAATCCTTGAGCTGTTTACCCGCGAAATTGCTCCGCACTATTACAACAGGGCGATTTTCGATGTGCAGACGCACCTCAAAGAGAGGTTCGAAAGCATCGAAAGCGACCTGTGGGCGCTTGAGAAGAATTAGGGCAGCGGCAAGCTTCAAGCTTTAAGCTGCAAGAAGTAGACACGCGTGCGCGCTTGCAGCTTATGGCTTGCAGCTTGCAGCTCTTTGACGAAGGAAAAGCATGCTAATTATTCCCGCTATCGATCTTAAAGACGGTGCCTGTGTTCGTCTGCGTCAGGGCCGCATGGAAGATTCCACGGTGTTCTCCGATGACCCGGTGAGCATGGCTGCCAAGTGGGTGGAAGGCGGTTGCCGCCGTCTGCATCTGGTCGACCTGAACGGTGCCTTCGAAGGCCAGCCGGTCAACGGCGAAGTGGTCACCGCCATCGCCAAGCGTTATCCGAACCTGCCGATTCAGATCGGCGGCGGTATTCGCTCGCTGGAAACCATTGAACACTACGTCAAAGCAGGCGTGAGCTACGTGATCATCGGCACCAAAGCCGTGAAAGATCCGGCTTTCGTTGCCGAAGCCTGCCGCGCGTTCCCGGGCAAAGTGATCGTTGGTCTGGATGCCAAAGACGGTTTTGTCGCCACCGACGGCTGGGCTGAAATCAGCACCATTCAGGTGATTGACCTGGCCAAGCAATTCGAAGCCGACGGCGTGTCCGCGATCGTTTATACCGACATCGCCAAAGACGGCATGATGCAGGGCTGCAACGTTTCGTACACCGCCGCCCTGGCCGCTGCGACGAAGATTCCGGTGATCGCTTCCGGCGGTATCCACAATCTGGGTGACATCAAGTCGCTGCTCGACGCCAAGGCGCCAGGCATCATCGGCGCCATCACCGGCCGGGCGATTTACGAAGGCACCCTCGATGTTGCTGAAGCGCAAGCTTTCTGCGATTCGTACAAAGGCTGAGGACTCACCATGGCGCTGGCCAAACGCATCATCCCTTGCCTGGACGTGGATAACGGCCGGGTGGTCAAGGGCGTCAAGTTCGAGAACATTCGCGATGCCGGCGACCCGGTGGAAATCGCCCGTCGTTACGATGAGCAAGGTGCCGACGAGATTACCTTTCTCGACATCACCGCCAGCGTCGACGGTCGCGACACCACGCTGCACACCGTCGAACGCATGGCCAGCCAGGTGTTCATCCCGCTGACTGTCGGCGGCGGCGTACGTACCGTGCAGGACATTCGCAACTTGCTCAATGCCGGTGCGGACAAGGTCTCGATCAACACCGCGGCGGTGTTCAATCCGGAATTCGTCGGCGAAGCGGCCCAGCATTTCGGCTCGCAATGCATCGTCGTCGCCATCGACGCGAAGAAGGTTTCCGGTCCGGGCGAAACCCCGCGCTGGGAAATCTTCACCCACGGTGGTCGCAAGCCAACCGGTCTCGACGCGGTTGAGTGGGCGAAGAAGATGGAAGGCCTGGGTGCCGGCGAAATCCTGCTGACCAGCATGGACCAGGACGGCATGAAAAACGGCTTCGACTTGGGCGTCACCCGCGCCATCAGCGATGCGCTGGGGATTCCGGTGATCGCGTCCGGCGGTGTTGGCAACTTGCAGCACTTGGCCGACGGCATTCTCGAAGGCCACGCCAGCGCGGTGCTGGCGGCGAGTATTTTCCACTTTGGCGAATATACCGTGCAGGAAGCCAAGGCCTACATGGCTCATCGCGGCATCGTGATGCGTTAAACGGGTACAGGCCAGTGGACAGCATGGCGTGCTCAAGGCACTCTTGAGCACGCCATGGATTCCGGTAGCCCGACATGCTAAAACGTCTTCTTCTTATCCTCGCCAGCGCTTCCCTGTTGCTCATCAACGGCGTTTACGCCAAAGAAAGTCCCAGCACCGGCCTGGTGTTGCTGACTGAAAACTTCCCGCCCTACAACATGGCGAAGAACGGCAAGAACTTCGCGCAGGACGAGAATATCAATGGCATCGCCACGGACATCATCCGCGAGATGTTCAAACGCGCCGACATTACCTACAGCTTGACGCTGCGTTTCCCCTGGGAACGTATCTACAAACTCGCCCTGGAAAAGCCTGGTTATGGCGTGTTCGTGATGGCGCGGTTGCCGGATCGAGAGAAGCTCTTCAAGTGGGTCGGCCCTATCGGCCCCGACGACTGGATTCTGCTGGCCAAGGCCGATAGCAAGATCACCCTCGAGTCGCTGGAGCAGGCGCGCCAATACAAGATTGGCGCCTACAAGGGCGACGCGATTGCCGAGACGCTGGCCAAGCAAGGATTGAAGCCGATTGTTGTGCTGCGGGATCAGGACAATGCAAAAAAACTGGTCGAGGGCCAGATCGACTTGTGGGCCACCGGTGACCCTGCCGGGCGTTATCTGGCGCGTCGCGAAGGCGTCAACGGGCTCAAGACCGTACTGCGCTTCAACAGCGCCGAGTTGTACCTGGCATTGAACAAAGACGTGCCGGATGAAACTGTCGCGAAGCTGCAGGCCGCGCTGGATCAATTGCGCAAGGAAGGCATCGTTGACGACATCATGGGGCGCTATCTGTAGCAATTACCTTGATGTGGTCTAAAGCGCAGCGTCCGGCGTCGCGCTCAAGTACACGGCAGTTGTAAACACGTTATTCAACGTCGCCTTTGTCAGCGGCTGTGCCCCTGAGGCGACGCCGATAATGCAGAGTGCATGTGCGCCGCTTTGTGGCCCGATTTGAGTATTGATATAAGCATCTTCAGCGCTGATGGTGGCACTGTATTTGTCAGGAACCTTGCAGTCCCTAGCGTTATGGACCGTTTTATAGCGATAGAAGGGCGCCTCAAGGGAAAACCTGAAGTCCCAAGTAGGTAATACGATCTGCCCATCCGCATTCTGCGTTCGATGAACGTATGACTTGAGCTTCCAGGGCTCAGTGACAGTCAGTTCGACCGGCTCCAGCGAACAGTCCGATCCATTGCTGGTGAAGACACCGTCAATAAAGCACTTGTGCAGAAAATTGGCCGAGTAGCTGTAGTTGAAGCGGGCGGCGTTGCAAGACGTCGAGTGCTCACAGTCGGGCAGCGCTGGTGTATTACGCGAGGCCATGACTTTACTGACGATGCCGGTTATTTCGTTGGTGCGGCGATTCAGCATCGGGCTACCGGAGCCGCCAGCGTAAAGGTCGCAGCTGTTTCTCATGGCTAAAGAGAACACCCCGGGATGATCGATGAACGTTCCGGCGGTTTGTTCAGCGCAGGCACTGAATCGAAGCCCTTGTTCGGTAAAGCCGCCCGGCGCGCCAATGTCGCGTCGACTTCGAGTACCGCAAGATCGGTCCCGACCAGGCTGCTCCATCGGGCGGTCCGAATGGCGTATTGGCGCTTACGCTGTGGCACGTCATGAAAGTAGTGGAAGGTGACGCTGGCTTTCAAAGGCAGATTGGTCCGTGCCGAACCGTACTCAAAGAACACGCAATGACCGCTGGTGAGCAGGTAAGCAGGGCCGATGGCTCGGCTTTGCCTGTTTCGCGTATCCAGAAGAACGGCGCTGCAGGATTCCCCTGAGGGCAGACCGAGTCGTCCGATGCCGCTCCAGAGTTCATAGTAGTGCTCGCTGTTTTGCAACGCTTTCGAAGTTGAGCCGTTGACGGCGCCTTCGCCCAAGTCTCGGGCCTGCACTGCGGAGGAAATAGCCAGCAGACCAATCAGGCCTGCGAAGCAAAAGAACCTGAGATATTTCATGTCCATTCCTTGGTGATGAAATTCGGGGTGAGCGCTATCGTGGCACGGGGCGGTGTACCGACAGGTATAAATAGTTATCGCGAAATGGAGTGGGCCGGGAGGAATTACCGGGCAGTCGGGAGGCGGTACTGACCATCCTTGCCGTGCGCTGCCGTTGCACGATTGCCGCGCACACTGATCATCTGTTTGATGTCGATCCAGTCAATGCCCTGGGCCTTGAGCTTGGGCAATTCACGTTCAAGCACCGCCAATGTCTGCGGATACGGATGCCCGATCATCACCGCGGAACCCTGCTTGCGCGCCAGGCTGATAGCCGTCTGTAGCTGAGTGAAAATCGCGGCTTCAGTGGGCTCGTCATCCAGGAACACATCCCGCGAAACGCTCGCCAAACCAATCTTCTGCGCCTCGGCGGCCGCCACGGTTTGCGCACTGGTGCGGCTGTCGACGAAGAAATTGTGCCGACGCTGCAAGTCCGCCATCAGCCAGGCCATGGCCGATTGCTGAACAGTCATGCGGCTGCCCATGTGGTTGTTGATGCCGGCGGTGTACGGCACAGCTTTGAACGCCGCGTTCAGGCGCTTCTCGAGTTCTTCGATGGGTAGCTCGGGATGCCAGGCGAATGGCCCAGTGGCCGGGTCCATGGGCATATGCAGGATGACAATCTTGCCGGCGCGATGGGCTTCGCGGGCGAATTCGGTGGCGTGGGGTGTATCGGGCATGATTGCCGTGGTGACCGGGCCGGGCAGGGCCAGCACGCGGCGATCCCGGGGCAGGTTCTGCCCCAGGTCATCGATGATCAGGCTCAGATAAGCCTTGTGAGGTGTGGCCGCTGTCGTGGCAGGCGCCGCGTGAGCGACACCCGCCAGACAGCACAGCAGACCGAGGAGCAACCGCAGGCGCATCTCAGCGGCCGGAGGTGATGCTCAGCCCTTTGAGCAGGCTCAGGGCCTGGGCCAACTGGTAATCGTCATCTTGCGGCATGGCCTTGGCTTTGCCACCGGAACCGGTCGGTTTGTCGGCGCCGCCGTTACCATTGCCCAGGTGTCCTTGCAGATCGGCTTCCTTGAAGTATTCGCCGTCCTGCTCGCTAGTGATCTTGGCCTTGCGCACTTCGATGTCCGGGACGATGCCCTGCGCCTGAATTGAGCGGCCGTTCGGCGTGTAGTACAGCGCCGTGGTGATTTTCAGTGCGCGTTCGTTGTTCAGTGGCAACACGGTTTGTACCGAGCCTTTGCCGAAACTGGTGGTGCCCATGACGACCGCGCGTTTCTGATCCTGCAGGGCGCCGGCGACAATTTCCGAGGCCGAGGCGCTGCCGCCGTTGATCAGCACGACCATTGGAACGGCTTCGCTTTCGTCCTTGCCGGTGGCGGAGAAGCGCAGTTCGGAGTTGGCGATGCGGCCCTTGGTGTAGACGATCAAGCCCTTGGTAATGAAGTGGTCGACCACTTCCACTGCCGATTGCAGCACGCCGCCCGGGTTGTTGCGCAAGTCGAGGACGATACCGCTGAGCTTCTTGCCGTTGTCCTTACGCAACTTGGCCAGGGCCTTGGAGACCTCTTCGCCGGTCTTGACCTGGAACTGGGTGATGCGGATGTAACCGTAGCCGGACTCCAGCAGCTGGCTCTTCACGCTCTTCACTTGAATGATGGCGCGGACCAGGGTCACGTCGAATGGCGCGCCACCGTCGCGTACCAGGGTCAGGGTGATCTTCTGGCCGATCTTGCCGCGCATCTTGTCGATGGCTTCGGTCATGCTCTGGCCGCGAGTCGGCTGGCCGTTGATCTTGACGATGAAGTCGCCGGCCTGAATGCCAGCCTTGGAGGCCGGGGTGTCATCGATGGGGGAAACCACCTTGATGAAACCGTCTTCGGCGCCGACTTCGATGCCCAGGCCGCCAAATTCGCCGCTGGTGCTTTCCTGCAATTCAGCGAAGTCTTCCGGGCCCAGGTACGCGGAGTGCGGGTCGAGGTTGCTGAGCATGCCTTTGATGGCGTTTTCCAGCAGGGTCTTGTCGTCCACCGGCTCTACATAGGCTGCCTTGATCCGGTCCATGACTTCGGCAAAGGTGCGCAACTCGTCCAGCGGCAATGGCGCCTTGGTGGTCGCAGCGGTGCCGGCAGGTGCGACCGCCGGGGTCGGTTGAGCGGCAAACGCCAACGGCGCGGCGATCACCAGGGCAATCGTCAGGGCCAGCGAGGTAAGGCGGGACAAATACAGCATGTCGAACGAACTCCTGAAGTAGGTGACTCAACGCCTATCCTTGCGCGCGGCACCATTGCGCCGGATCACTCGGGTGACCCTGCTGACGAATAGCGAAATACAGCGCTGGTGTGTCCTGCCCGCCACTGCTACCGACAGTGGAGATGGACTCACCGGCTTTTACCACGTCACCCGCAGACTTGAGCAGCGTCTGGTTGTGACCGTAAAGACTCAAAAAACCGTTGCCATGATCGAGGATCACCAGCAGTCCGGCGCCTCGCAACCAATCGGCAAACACCACGCGGCCGCCGTGCACGGCATGCACCTGGCTGCCGGCGGAAGCGCTGATCATCACGCCATCCCATTTGGTGCGGGCATCGTCGCCACGGCTTTCACCGAAGCGCGCCAGCAGTCGACCATCAACCGGCCATGGAAGTCTGCCGCGGGTGGAAGCAAAGGGGCCGCCAAAGGTTTCGCCTGAACTTGAAACCAGTGCGCCGGGTGTCGATTTAGCGGGTTTGCGTGGGGCATCGGTGGCATCTGCTTCAGCCTGAGCCTCACGTAAACGCTTTTTTTCGGCTTCCTGCTGGGCGATCAGCGCTTTTTGCCGCGCCTCTTCTGCCTCTCGGGCCTGACGGGCCAAGGTTTCTTCAATGGTTTTAAGGACTTTAGACAGATCTGCCTGATCCTGCTCGCGCGCCGCCAGTTTCTGATCGCGAGCCTTCACGTCGTCGTTGAGTTTGGTCAGGACTTGCTGACGCTCTTGGCGGACCTTGTCGAGTTCGTCACGCTGGCTGTCGAGGCTGCTTTTCTGCACCAGCAATTGCGCTTGCTGCAGGCCGATGTCTTTTTCGACATTGGCCAGTTGGCGCAGGGTTTCGTTGAAATTCTTCAGCTGCTCCAGGCGGGCCTGGCTCAGGTAGTCGTAATAGGTGAGGGTGCGGGCGAATTTTTCCGGGTTCTGCTGGTTGAGCAGCAGCTTCAGGTACTCCTGACGGCCATTCTGATAGGCCGCGCGGGCCTGGATGGCGATCAGTCGTTGCTGTTCAATGCGCGCGCTCTGGAGTTTTTTTTTCTCAGCATCGAGTCGCTGCAGCTCGGATTCGCTTTTCTTCAGCTCTTTTTGCAGGGCTTCGACCTGCTTCTCGAGCTTGCCCATCTCGGTTTCGGTGCCCTTGAGGTCTTTCTGCACCCCGGATTTTTCTTCCTGGAGTTTACCCAGCAGTTTTTTCAGCTCGGTAATGTCCTGACGCGTGGCGTCCAACTGTTGTTGGGTTTGCGTGCGCTCGTCGGCAAAGGCCGGTTGAAGCAGGCAAGTCAGGGCAAGGGCTATCAGGACGCGAAGCATAGAGGCGGGCGACACCAGGGAAAGGGACGGCCTAGTATGCCCGCCAAGCGCAGCAAAAAAAATGCCCAATTGGGGTTGTGTGATAACTGGACAGAAAAAACACCGAAAACCAATGTGGGAGCGAGCTTGTGTGGCGAGGGGGCTCACTCCCACAGGGTTTGGCGGTGTTTGAAGAGGCTGCTTACACCAGAATCGAAGTACCCGTCATCTCCGCCGGCTTCTCAAGCCCCAGCAACATCAGCATGGTCGGCGCGACATCCGCCAGTACGCCGCCGTCGCGGACCTTGAAGTCACGCTTGCCGACATAGATGAACGGCACCGGCTCGGTGGTATGCGCAGTGTGCGCCTGGCCGGTCGATGCGTCGGACATTTGCTCGACGTTGCCGTGGTCGGCGGTAATCAGGGCTTCGCCGCCGACTTTTTCCAGCGCATCGACGATGCGGCCGACGCACAGGTCCAGGCATTCAACTGCTTTGACAGCCGCGTCGAATACACCGCTATGGCCGACCATGTCGCCGTTGGCGTAGTTGACCACGATCACGTCGTAACGCTGGTTTTCAATGGCATCGACGATGCGGTCGGTGACTTCCGGGGCGCTCATCTCGGGCTGCAAGTCATAGGTGGCGACTTTCGGCGACGGGATCAGGATGCGTTCTTCGCCCGGGAACGGTTCTTCGCGACCGCCAGAGAAGAAGAAAGTCACGTGGGCGTACTTTTCGGTTTCGGCGATGCGCAGCTGCGTCTTGCCGTTTTTCGCCAGGTAGTCGCCCAGCACGTTGTCCAGGCTGCTCGCGGCGAAGGCCGACGGCGCGGGGATGCTGGCGGCGTATTGGGTCAGCATGACGAAACCGGCCAGTTTTGGCTGGCGAGCACGTTCGAATTCCTTGAAGTCGTCTTCGACGAACACGCGGGTCAGTTCGCGGGCACGGTCGGCGCGGAAGTTCATGAAGACCACGGCGTCGCCGTCTTCAACCTTCACTGGCTCGCCAATGCTGGTGGCTTTGACGAATTCGTCGCTCTCGCCGCGCTCATACGCGGCTTGCAGGCCTTCCTGGGCGGTGGCGGCGTTGAATTCGCTGCTGCCATCGACAATCAGGTTGTAGGCCTGGGACACGCGGTCCCAACGGTTATCGCGGTCCATGGCGTAGTAACGGCCGATGATGCTGGCGATCCGACCTTTACCGAGGGCCTGGAACGCAGCATCCAGCAGTTCGATGGACGACTGGGCGCTTTTCGGTGGCGTATCACGGCCATCAAGGAAGGCGTGCAGGTAGATTTTTTCGGCGCCGCGCTTGTAGGCCAGTTCAGCCATGGCGACCAGGTGATCCTGGTGGCTGTGAACACCGCCATCGGACAGCAGCCCCATGAAGTGCACGGCTTTGCCGGCAGCAACGGCTTTATCCACCGCGGCGCAGAGGGTCGGGTTCTCGAAGAATTCGCCATCGCGAATCGCTTTGGTCACACGGGTGAAGTCCTGATACACCACCCGGCCGGCGCCGAGGTTCATGTGGCCGACTTCGGAGTTACCCATCTGGCCGTCCGGCAAGCCGACGTCCATGCCGCTGCCCGAGATCAAGCCATTTGGCACAGTGGCCCACAGGCGGTCCAGTACGGGCTTCTTTGCCGCATAGATAGCGTTGGATTCCTGGCTGTCACTGTGACCGAAGCCGTCGAGAATCATCAGGACCAAAGGTTTAGGCGTCGTAGTCATAGATTCCACTCGTGGCTGAATTAAAAGAGGCGATGGAAAAGGGAGTGGCAGTTTAAAGCGAAGTTCCGGCGCCGTCACCGCCGGACGGGGTTTGGCCCACCATAGTGGCTGTGTATACTGGCCGACATTTTAACGCCCTGGAACCTCCTTCGATGGTTGATCACCTGATTCAATTCGCCACCAACCACTACATTCTCGTGGGTATCTTCGTTGTACTGGCGGCCTTGCTGTTGGCCTATCAGATGCAAGGCGGCGGCCGCAACCTTAGCACCGGTGAACTGACCGGGCTGGTCAACAAGGACGAGGGCATAGTGATCGACATTCGTCCGACCAAGGATTTCGCCGCCGGTCACATTGTTGGCGCGTTGAACATTCCTCAGGACAAACTGACCGCTCGCGTCGGCGAACTGGAAAAGCACAAGGCCAAGACCATTATCCTGGTCGACGCCATGGGCCAGACTGCCGGCACTCATGCCCGCGAACTGATGAAAGCCGGCTTCACCGCCGCCAAGCTGTCTGGCGGTATTTCCAGCTGGAAAGCCGACAATCTGCCGCTGGTGAAGTGATATGAACAACGTCGTCGTCTATTCCAGCGATTACTGCCCTTATTGCTCGCGAGCCAAGTACCTGCTCGAGAACAAAGGCGTAGCCTTCGAAGAGATCAAGGTCGATGGCAAGCCGCAGGTGCGTGCCGCGATGGCTCAGAAGGCCGGACGTACGTCCGTGCCGCAGATCTGGATTGGCAGCACCCACGTGGGCGGTTGTGATGATTTGTTTGCCCTGGAGCGCGCCGGCAAGCTCGACGCCCTGCTCAAGGCCTGACTGCCTGACTTAAAAATAGCCAACCTTTACAAGACCCGAGATCAGAAAGGATCTGAGATGACTGACCAACAGAACACTGCAGCTAGCGAAGAAGAAACCGCACCGCAATTCTCCTTGCAGCGCATCTACGTACGTGACTTGTCCTTCGAAGCCCCGAAAAGCCCGGCGATCTTTCGCCAGCAGTGGGAGCCAAGCGTTGGTCTGGATCTGAACACCCGTCAGAAGGCTCTGGAAGGCGATTTCCACGAAGTCGTGCTGACCCTGTCAGTCACCGTGAAAAACGGTGAAGAAGTGGCGTTCATTGCTGAAGTGCAACAGGCCGGGATCTTCCTGATCAAGAACCTGGACGATGCTTCGATGAGTCACACCCTAGGCGCGTTCTGCCCGAACATCCTGTTCCCGTACGCTCGCGAAACCCTGGACAGCCTGGTGACCCGCGGTTCGTTCCCGGCCCTGATGCTGGCCCCGGTGAACTTCGACGCGCTGTACGCACAAGAGCTGCAACGCATGCAGGCCGCGGGCGAAACCCCGACTGTGCAATAAGCGTTCGATGCAGAAACGAAAAAAGCGCCGTAACAGGCGCTTTTTTCTTGGGTGATCGTTCCCACGCAGAGCGTGGGAACGATCAGGTCTCGAGATTACTTGAACCCGAGCTGGCGCCAGCCTTCATACACGGCGACGGCCACGGTGTTGGACAGGTTCAGGCTGCGGCAGCCTTCGCGCATCGGCAAGCGCAGGCGTTGTTCGCCGGGCAGGGCGTCGAGCACCTCGGCCGGCAAGCCACGGCTTTCCGGGCCGAACAGGAAGGCATCGCCCTCGGCGAAGCTGGCGTCATGAAATGGCCGCGAACCCTTGGTGGTAAAGGCGAACAACCGTGGATGGCCGAGGCTTTCCAGGCAGCTGGCGAGGTCCGCATGGCGTTGCAGGGTGGCATACTCATGGTAATCGAGGCCGGCCCGGCGCAGACGCTTGTCGTCCATCTCGAAGCCCAGCGGTTCGATCAAATGCAGGTGGCAGCCACTGTTGGCGCACAGCCTGATAACGTTGCCGGTATTCGGCGGAATTTCTGGTTGGAAAAGGATGACGTGAAACATGCACGGCTCCGAAGGTAAAGATGACGGGCATTCTACGCCGCCAAAGGACCCTCGTTCGAAACTATTCCCGCGGGTGATGGCTTCGCTGGCGATTGTCGGGATGATGGTGGGCCTGATGATCGGTCGCCTGACCGCGCCCGACCCCAGCGTTTTAGAGCAAGTCGAGGTGACGAACGATGGGCTGGTGGTGTGGTTCAACAACGAGCCCAAAACCCACGGTGAGCTGGTTGACGGCAGCGTGGCGCTGTTGTTCGAGGCTGAAGGCAAGGCGCAAAAAGGTCAGCTTAAGCTCAACGGCAAGGACGTGAACTGGCGAACGCGATTGAGTGATGGGGGGTTGTTGCTGACGGTGGTGGCGGCCCGTCCGCTGCAGGGCGAATGGGCCGGTAGCGAGGTCGATGACCGCTGGCGGCTGGAGATCCATCTCCGAGAGCAATAAAAGAGGGAATCCCCGGCCTGCCTGTACCAAGGTTCCCCAAAACGGGAAGGCTCGTCGCAATTGCGGTATGAGCCCGGTGTAAAGAGGGGAATCCCCGGCCTGCCTGTACCAAGGTCCCCGAAACTGGGTAGTGAATCGAATCACTGATTGGGCTATTGCAGGGGGCGTGCCAGTTTTTAACAAGTGCAAACAAAAAACCGCTGAGTAGCGCTAGAGGCCCCGTAATTCGGGGCTTTTGTGTTTTTTCGATAGAGGTTCGATTGCGAACGCAGGCGGGATTTCGGATCTGTTGCCGTGCGCGATTGCGGTTCACGGTGCATTGCGGCGGTGCACGCCGGGGCGATGATCGTTCCTACGCTCTGCGTGGGAATGCAGCCCGGGACGCTCCGCATCCCTGCCGAAGCGGACGCAGAGCATGGGAACAATCAGGTGAAGGGACTAGCCCTCATCCCCCTCATCATCATCCCCACCATCAACCTTCATCCCCAGTTCCTTGATCTTGCGTGTCAGGGTATTACGGCCCCAACCCAGCAAAACGGCAGCATCGCGGCGGCGGCCGGCGGTGTGTTTGAGGGCGGTTTCGATCATGATCCGCTCGAAGGCCGGCACGGCGCTGTTGAGCAAACTCGACTGGCCGCGAGCCAGCGCTTGATCAGCCCACTGACGCAACGCTTGCTCCCAGTTGGTTACCGGCGCCGAATCCTGCGGCAAGCTCAGCAGCTCTGGCGGCAGATCGCTGATGTGCACTTCGCGACCCGAGGCCATCACAGTGATCCAGCGGCAGGTATTCTCCAGCTGACGCACGTTGCCTGGCCACGGCAGGTTCTTCAGGTATTCCTCGGTTTCGCTTTTCAGCAGCTTCGGTTCCACCGCCAGTTCTTGCGCGGCGCGCCCGAGAAAATGCTTGGCCAGGGTCGGGATGTCTTCGCGACGGTCCGACAGCCGTGGAATGTGGATGCGGATCACGTTGAGGCGGTGGAACAAGTCCTCACGGAATTTACCGGCATGCACCAGGGTTTCCAGGTTCTGGTGAGTCGCAGCGATGATGCGTACATCGACCTTCACTGGCACATGGCCGCCGACACGGTAGAACTCACCGTCCGCCAATACCCGCAGCAAGCGAGTCTGGGTATCCGCCGGCATGTCGCCGATTTCATCGAGGAACAGCGTGCCGCCGTCAGCCTGCTCAAAACGCCCGCGACGCAGGTTGGCCGCGCCGGTGAATGCACCTTTTTCATGGCCGAACAGCTCGGATTCCATCAGGTCCTTGGGGATGGCCGCCATGTTCAGCGCAATGAACGGCGAGGCCGCCCGTGGGCTGTGACGGTGCAGGGCGTGGGCCACGAGCTCTTTACCGGTACCGGATTCGCCGTTGATCAGCACGGTGATATTGGAGTGGCTCAAGCGCCCGATGGCACGAAACACTTCCTGCATCGCCGGCGCTTCGCCGATGATTTCCGGGGTGCGGGTCAGTGTCGGAACGACTTCCAGACCTTGCTGTTCTTGAGCGTGCTGGTTGGCGCGTTTGACCAGGGAGACGGCTTCGTCGACATCGAACGGCTTGGGCAGGTATTCGAACGCGCCGCCCTGATAGGACGCGACAGCGCTGTCCAGGTCGGAGTGCGCGGTCATGATGATGACTGGCAGCCGTGGGTGTTGTTCGCGAATCCGTGCCAGAAGGTCCAGTCCGCTGGCACCCGGCATGCGGATGTCGGAGATGATCACATCCGGCTGCTGGCGCGCCAAGCGGCTCATCACGCCATCGGCGCTGTCGAAGCTTTGCGTGGTCATGCCTTCCTGCTGCAAGGCTTTTTCCAGGACCCAACGGATAGAACGGTCGTCATCGACGATCCACACGGTTTCACTACGGCTCATGTCGATGTGGCTCCTTGTTCCAGTGGCAGAAAGATCGAGAACGTGGTGTGGCCTGGATGGCTGTCACATTCGATCAGGCCCTGGTGCTGGCTAATGATGTTCTGGGTAATGGCCAGGCCCAGCCCGGTACCGTCCGGACGGCCGCTGACCATGGGGAAGAAGATGGTTTCCTGTAGCTCGGCGGGGATCCCCGGGCCGTTGTCGATGATTTCGATCTTGGTCACCAGGCGATGGCGTACGTGGCCGATGGTGAACTGACGCATGGCGCGGGTACGCAAGCTGATGCGGCCAAGGCGCAGCTCGTTCTGGGTGCTGATGGCCTGCATCGCGTTGCGCACGATGTTCAGGACGGCCTGAATCATTTGTTCGCGATCAATCAGGACATCTGGAATGCTTGGGTCGTAGTCGCGCACCAACGTGATGCAGCCCTGACTCTCGGCTTCCACCAACTGACCCACGCGCTCCAGCACTTCATGGACGTTGCACAGGGCCAGTGAGGGCAATTTGTTGGAGCCGAGCATGCGATCCACCAGATTGCGCAGGCGATCGGCTTCTTCAATGATGACGTTGGTGTAATCGCGCAGGCTTTCTTCCGGCAATTCACGGGCGAGCAACTGAGCCGCGCCGCGAATCCCGCCGAGAGGGTTTTTGATTTCGTGGGCGAGGCCGCGTACCAGCATCTTGCTGGTCTCCTGCTTCGACAGCTGCGCCTCTTCCTTGGTGATCCGCAACAAGCGGTCACGCGGGTGAACCTCCAGCAACAGCAGCGTATCGCCATTGCTCAGGATCGGCGTTACCGCGTAGTCGACGGTCAGGGTCTGGCCGGTGAGGGCGGTGAGCATCGCCTCGCGCTTGGTGAACGGGTGCGCCTGCTCGACCGCCTGGCGCAGGGAGTTCAGCGCCTCGGTGGATTCGGTGAACAACTCACTGATGAACTGCCCATGGCTACGTTGACCGCTGATGGCCAGCAGCATCTCTGCCGCCGGGTTCATGTACTCGAGGCGCAGTTCGGCGTCGAGCAGAATGGTGGCGGTGGTCAGGTTGTCGAGTAGCAAGCGGTGTAGTGCGTCGCTAATGGTCATCAGGACCTCTTTTGGAGCGATATGCGCGTAAAAAACAAGCGCCGATGTAAGGAAAATGCAAAAACCAAACCAAGGCTCCGAAAAGAAGCGTTAAAAGCCTGAAACAGGCCTTTGGCGCTCGTTTGCGTGGCGTTCTGTCAGTTTTTGCGGGTGCTTTCGAACCAGAATGGTTTAGGGGTGTGAGCACTGTGCACTCTTTTGCACCAATATAGTGCGCAAAGCTGAACGACAGATAGGATCGCCGCACCGCTGGGCTCCTACACGGGCATTAGCATCAGAAGAAGCTTTTTTCTTCTTCGGGTTTGTCTTTGAGCGGGCATTCCGGCCGTTGGCCGTAGTCTGTAAGGACGCAGGGTTTGACCTGGCGTTTCTGCGCCAGGGAAATGCGCAGCATATGAAACGGTTGATTGGCCGTGCGTTCGACGGTGCGGTCCTGCTCGTCGAGGATTTCCACCGACAGGTTGTGGCTGCCGCGGTCGATGTTGCTCAGGGCGAACACCGGACTTGGGCCAGGCTCGGCGGTGGGTTGGCCATCCAGCAGCAGTCGATATCGATGGCCCTGTTGCAGGCCGGGTTCGCTGGTAACGCTGACGATCAATTCACCGGCAGTGCTACGGATTGTGGCATCCGGCTCCGGCACCAACACACGAAGCATGTCGTAATGAAACAGGGTTTTGGCCTGGTTTTTCGCGGCCGTCATGGGGGCGGCACCGCTCGGGTTGGGCGACATTCGATTGCTGGTCGCCAGTGGCACACGCTTGGCATTACGGGTGCCCGGCTGATCGGTGAAGACCCGATTGCCCTGGGCATCGACGTAGGTGAAAACCTCGGCCATTGCCGGCAGGCTGATCAGGCACGCGAGCAACAGCCAGAAGCTCAAGGCTTATGCACCCGTTGTACGGTGAGAGTCACGGGGGGGCTCTGCTGCAGGACGTTTTGCCCATCGATCACCTGAACCGCGAGGCGGTGTTCGCCACGGTCGATGTTCACCACTTGCAGAATCGGGACGTTGCTCGGTTGGCCGTAGGGTTGATCGTCCAGTAACAGTCTCAATCGATGAGCGCCTTGCAGGCGCGGCTGGATCAATACACCGACGGTGAACGTGCCGTTGTTGGCGCGCAGGGCTTCTTCGGTGGGCAGACCGGTCAGCTCCAGCACCTGATAGGCGCTACCGAGCTGTTCACGGCGACTGGATTGCGCAGGCGCTACTGGCTCGCTCGGTGGTTGAAGCTCGACGCTGTTGAGCGGTGGCAACTCCACGGGTTGAGCTTTTACGCCATCAGGCGGTTGATTGCTGTACGCGGTGTTGCCGTTGGCGTCGGTGTACTTGTAAATCTGCGCGGCGGCGGGCAGGGCGATCAGCACAAACAGGCATAACAACAATGAGCGCATTGCAGGCTTCCATTGGCCGTTGGGCAAGTGTCCGGCCCTGTTCCGTTCATGGCGACAGCATAGAGCACTTCAGCGCACGTCGGCAGGCCGGCTCAGCGGCTGGCGCTGCACAACTCAGCGGTGGCGCGTATCTGGGCGAGCTTTCGCAGCGGCGCTTGGGCATTGGTTTTATTGGCCTTGGCCAGCCAGGTCGGACACTGCGGGTCGTTGCGATAAGGGCTGAATTCGGCCAGTTGTTGCAGCAGGCGTTTTTGTAACTGGTCAAGTTGTGGGCGGATCTGCCCGACGAGGTCGGGGCGAGGATCGTTGGGCGCCTTGCCTTGCGCGTGCCAGTCAGACAGGTGAGCGTATTGCACCAGTTTGTTGGCCTCGATCTGCGCCGAGAAGAACTGTTCGACGGCTTCGTTGCTCAATTTATAGGCGGGTGCCAGGGCGACGGCGCCGGCAATCACCTCGCGCTCGCGCTGCCGGTCTTCGACCGGTTTGCCACTGTCCCATTTGCTCAGCGCGACCTGATCGGCAATTGTCAGGCGTTCTTCGATGGTGCCAAGCAACGGAGCGAGGGCGGCGGGGGCTGGGCTGGCAAAAGCGCTGTTGGCCAGCAGGGCGGTGAGCAGGGCAAGGCATGGGCGTAGGCGCATGGGGCATCTCGGCTTTATCGGATGAAGGCCATGATGCACGCAACCGGGCATCCGGTGACAGACGGTCGCCCATAAAAAAGGCCTCCCGAAGGAGGCCTCTCTTTTGTCACGCCGCGTAGCGCGGCGCTACCGGATCAGCAGCTGTAATACAGCTCATATTCCAGTGGGTGTACGAAGGTACGAACCTTGATTTCTTCTTCGCTTTTCAGGGCGATGTAAGCGTCGATGAAGTCGTCGCTGAAAACGCCGCCTTTGGTCAGGAACGCACGACCTTTGTCCAGCTCTTCCAGGGCTTCTTTCAGGCTGCCGCAAACTTGTGGGATCTCTTTCGCCTCTTCAGGCGGCAGGTCGTACAGGTTTTTGTCAGCGGCGTCGCCAGGGTGGATCTTGTTCTGGATGCCGTCCAGGCCAGCCATCAACAGTGCAGCGAAGCCCAGGTACGGGTTAGCTGCTGGATCCGGGAAGCGAGCTTCGATACGGCGAGCGCGAGGGCTGGACACGTAAGGAATACGGATCGAAGCCGAACGGTTGCGAGCCGAGTAGGCCAGCATCACCGGCGCTTCGAAACCTGGGACCAAACGCTTGTAGGAGTTGGTCGACGGGTTGGTGAAGCCGTTCAGGGCCTTACCGTGCTTGATGATGCCGCCGATGAAGTACAGAGCGGTATCGGACAGGCCGGCATAGCCTTCGCCAGCGAAGGTGTTCTTGCCATCTTTGGCGATGGACAGGTGAACGTGCATACCCGAACCGTTGTCGCCGTACAGAGGCTTAGGCATGAAGGTCGCGGTGCGGCCGTATGCATCAGCAACGTTGTGTACGCAGTACTTCAGGGTTTGAACTTCGTCAGCCTTGGCAACCAGGGTGTTGAATTTCACGCCGATTTCGTTCTGACCGGCAGTCGCCACTTCGTGGTGGTGAACTTCGATGACCAGGCCCATTTCTTCCATCGCGTTGCACATGGAGGTACGGATTTCGTGGTCGTGGTCGAACGGCGGAACAGGGAAGTAGCCGCCTTTGACGCCTGGACGGTGGCCTTTGTTGCCGCCTTCCACGTCCTGGTCGGACATCCACGAACCTTGTTCGGAGAAGATTTTGAACATGGAACCGGAGATGTCGGATTTGAACTTCACTTCGTCGAAGATGAAGAACTCAGGCTCTGGGCCCACGAATACAGTGTCACCGATACCGGTCGACTTCAGGTATTCCTCGGCACGCTTGGCGATCGCACGTGGGTCACGGTCGTAGCCTTGCATGGTCGAAGGCTCGATCACGTCGCAAACCAGGATCAGGGTCGGCTCTTCGGTGAACGGGTCGAGAACGGCAGTGCTGTCATCCGGCATCAGGATCATGTCGGAAGCTTCGATGCCTTTCCAGCCGGCGATGGAGGAACCGTCGAACATTTTGCCTTCTTCAAAGAAAGCTTCATCCAGCGCATCGCGAGCCGGCATGGTCACGTGGTGCTGAGTGCCTTTGGTGTCCGTGAAGCGCAGATCAATCCACTTGACGTCATGATCTTTGATGAGTTGAACCGACTTCGACATAGTGTCCTCCGGGGTGGCTTAGGGCTAGTAATGGATGCCCTTATCTGTGGGTGATGCCGGCGCGAATACTCTGCCATGGCAACCTGCCTCACAAGGGAGCAAATTGCATGCCAGTGCCCCACCGTGGGTTTTTTGCCCCAATATCACGCTTAGAAAGGCGCAAAGCCTCAAAAAGCGCCAAACCTCGCCCTGTAATGTAGCGTTAAATTGCATAAATGACCTGTTTTGGTGCACGCAAAACCTTCTGCACATTAACTGGTTAAACCTTGAGCAATTTCCGCTATAATCCGCGCCCCCCTTTTTCGGCTGGCCCAGCGCGCGCTGTTTTCATGAAACTAATCGTAAAAGTCTTCCCCGAGATCACCATCAAGAGCCGCCCGGTACGGATGCGTTTCATCCGCCAGTTGGCCAAAAACATCCGTACCGTGCTCCGCGATCTGGACCCGGCCGTGGTGGTGAACGGTGTGTGGGACAATCTCGAGCTGGAAACCCGCGTCAGCGAGCCGAAAGCCCTGAAGGAGATGACCGAACGCCTGAGCTGCATGCCGGGCATCGCGCATTTCCTGCAGGTCGATGAGTACCCGTTGGGCGATTTCGACGACATCGTCGCCAAGTGCAAGCAGCATTTCGGTGACGCCCTGGCCGGGAAGATCTTTTCGGTGCGCTGCAAGCGTGCCGGCAAGCACGAATTCAGCTCCATGGATGTCGAGAAATACGTCGGCAGCCAACTGCGCCGTCAGTGCAGTGCAGCCGGTATTTCGCTGAAAGAGCCGGAAATTGAAGTCCGTATCGAAATTCGCGACAAACGGTTGTTCGTGATTCACAACCAGCACAACAGCATTGGCGGTTATCCGCTGGGTGCCTTGGAACAGACGCTTGTGCTGATGTCCGGCGGCTTCGATTCCACCGTCGCCGCCTACCAGATCATGCGTCGCGGGCTGATGAGCCATTTCTGCTTCTTCAATCTGGGCGGACGTGCCCACGAACTGGGCGTCATGGAAGTCGCGCACTTCATCTGGAAGAAGTACGGCAGCTCCCAACGCGTGTTATTTGTCAGTGTGC
Organism: Pseudomonas sp. B21-048; assembly: GCF_024748615.1. Taxonomy (NCBI): domain Bacteria; kingdom Pseudomonadati; phylum Pseudomonadota; class Gammaproteobacteria; order Pseudomonadales; family Pseudomonadaceae; genus Pseudomonas; species Pseudomonas sp. B21-048. The sequence goes on from NZ_CP087168.1 coordinate 333,711, forward strand.
CGTTCGAGGAAGTACTGGGAGAAATTCTCGGGAAAGTCGATAACAGTCATATGGGCGTAGTTTTGAAGCGTATGATGTTGCGCGCTGCTTCCCGTATTGCCGATCGGCTGGAGATCGAAGCGCTGGTCACCGGCGAAGCGATTTCCCAGGTGTCGAGCCAGACGTTGCCGAACCTGTCCGTGATCGACTGCGTGACCGACAAGTTGGTCTTGCGCCCGCTGATCGCCAGTCACAAGCAGGACATCATCGACCTGGCCAACGAAATCGGTACTGCCGATTTCGCCAAGCACATGCCGGAATACTGCGGGGTCATCTCGGTGAACCCAAAGACCCACGCCAAGCGTCCGCGCGTGGAGCATGAAGAGAAAGAATTCGACATGGCGGTCCTCGAGCGTGCGCTCGAGAACGCCAAATTGGTGCCGATCGATCGCGTAATCGACGAATTGGGCCAGGATTTGCAGATCGAAGAAGTCAGCGAAGCACTGGCGGGCCAGATCATCATCGACATCCGTCACCCGGATGCCGCTGAAGACGAGCCGCTGGATCTCGCTGGCATTGAGGTGCAGACGATGCCGTTTTATGCATTGAACGCTCGTTTCAAGGAACTGGACCCTACTCGCCAGTACCTGTTGTATTGCGACAAAGGCGTGATGAGTCGCCTGCATGCCCACCATTTGCTCAGTGAGGGGCATGCCAATGTGCGCGTTTATCGACCGAGCTAAGTGCCCGGGGCTGTTTGCCTGTGGCCTGCGTCACCGGCCCCCCGACGCCGCCGTCAAGCTGTAACGGCTTTGACGGACTCTAAAGTTAATCGCTGCCACGACCTGTCAGCACACCGAATCCTCTGATCGAGATACACAAGTGATCGAAAATCTACGCAACATCGCCATCATTGCTCACGTTGACCATGGTAAAACCACCCTGGTAGACAAACTCTTGCGTCAATCCGGCACCCTGGAGCGCAACGAGCTCAACGACGAGCGCGTGATGGACTCCAACGACCAGGAGAAAGAACGCGGTATTACCATTCTGGCGAAAAACACCGCCATCAACTGGAACGGCTACCACATCAACATCGTGGACACCCCGGGCCACGCCGACTTCGGCGGCGAAGTTGAACGCGTAATGTCGATGGTTGACTCCGTTCTGCTGCTGGTTGACGCTCAAGACGGCCCTATGCCGCAAACCCGTTTCGTGACCAAGAAGGCTTTCGAAGCCGGCCTGCGTCCAATCGTGGTCATCAACAAGGTTGACCGTCCAGGCGCGCGTCCGGACTGGGTTCTGGACCAGATCTTCGACCTGTTCGACAACCTGGGTGCCACCGAAGAACAGCTGGACTTCAAAGTCGTCTACGCCTCGGCCCTGAACGGTATTGCTGGTCTTGACCACACCGCCATGGCTGAAGACATGACCCCGCTGTACCAGTCGATCATCGACGACGTACCAGCACCGAAAGTCGACCGTGATGGTCCGTTCCAGATGCAGATATCCGCTCTGGACTACAACAGCTTCCTGGGTGTTATCGGCGTTGGCCGTATCGCTCGTGGTCGCATCAAGCCGAACACTCCGGTTGTCGCTATCGACGCCGACGGCAAGAAGCGCAACGGCCGTATCCTGAAGCTGATGGGTCACCACGGTCTGCACCGTATCGACGTTGAAGAAGCAGCTGCCGGCGACATCGTCTGCATCAGCGGCTTCGAACAACTGTTCATCTCCGACACCCTGTGCGACCCAACCGCTGTTGAAGCGATGAAGCCGTTGACCGTCGACGAGCCAACCGTTTCCATGACCTTCCAGGTAAACGACTCGCCTTTCTGCGGTAAAGAAGGCAAGTTCGTGACCAGCCGTAACATCAAGGAACGTCTGGACAAGGAACTGCTCTACAACGTTGCTCTGCGCGTTGAAGAAGGCGACTCGGCTGACAAGTTCAAAGTTTCCGGCCGTGGTGAGCTGCACCTCTCGGTACTGATCGAAACCATGCGTCGCGAAGGCTTCGAAATGGGTGTTGGTCGTCCGGAAGTGATTATCCGTATGGTTGATGGCGTCAAGCACGAACCGTACGAAAACGTGACCATCGACCTGCCGGAAGAATCCCAGGGCGCGATCATGGAGCAAATGGGTCTGCGTAAAGGCGACCTGACCAACATGGTTCCGGATGGCAAGGGCCGTGTGCGTCTTGAGTACAACATCCCGGCTCGTGGTCTGATCGGTTTCCGTAACGAATTCCTGACCCTGACCTCCGGTGGCGGCATCCTGACCTCGATCTTCGACCGTTACGACGTGATGAAGTCCGGCGACATGTCCGGCCGTCAGAACGGTGTACTGGTGTCGGTAGCGACCGGTAAGGCTCTGACTTACTCGCTGGAAACCCTGCAGGCGCGTGGCAAGCTGTTCGTAGAACACGGCCAGGACATCTATGAAGGTCAAATCGTTGGCTTGAACAGCCGCGACAACGACCTGGGTGTCAACCCGACTAAAGGCAAGAAGCTCGACAACATGCGTGCTTCGGGTAAAGACGAAACCATCGCTCTGGTTCCGCCTGTCAAGTTCACTCTGGAGCAAGCTCTGGAGTTCGTACAGGAAGACGAGCTGTGCGAAGTCACGCCTAAGTCCATCCGTCTTCGCAAGAAGATCCTGGGCGAAAGCGAGCGTACCCGCGCTGCGAAGAAGTCCGGTAACTAAGTCATTTAGTTAGCGGGCAAAAAAACGCCCCCGACCGAAAGGTCGGGGGCGTTTTTGTTTGTCTGGGGTTTGATGAGCGTTCCCACGCTCTGCGTGGGAACGCCTCAATGGACGCGGAGCGTCCGCTTTGGGACGCGGAGCATCCCGGGCTGCATTCCCACGCGGGAGCGTGGGAATGATCATGGTAGGGTTAAAACTTCTCGAGGGTGCGGCGGCTATTGCTGCTCTCGCGCACCACTTCTTTAGGCTTATACGCGCAATACCCCGGTCGCGGTCCGATCTTCGGGTGGTTGCGGCAGGTGTCCGGGCGCTTATCATAAATAGTGCACAGACGGCTCTTACGATCCAGGTACAGGCAATCGTTGTTGCTCATGCGCTGAAGGGTGAAGATCTCGGACTTCTGGTTATAGCGCTCGACGATCCCTTCCTTTTGCAAACGCTTGGCGATGTTCTTCGGCGGATCGCCACGTTCGAACTCATCGACGATGCCGATACGGATCAGATCCTTGATCTTGACCTCGACTGGCAAGGTGCAGCAGCTGGACACGCAGGCGCCGCACATTGGGGCAGAATACTTGGCCCAGGTATCGAGGCGATCGATCTCCGCGGCGGCGATCAGGTTGGGCTTCATCATCGGTTGTTACCAGCGTGTGCATCAGGGCGCGCGATGATACCGGGACTGGTGGATTTTTGAACAACCTTTCGCCAGATTTTTTTGCTTGGCGCAAAATAGTCCTTGTGTCGGCACGACCCCTGCATTGTTTCAGGCACGCGATAACCTGATGCCGATCTATCCCGCACTAACAGGAAAAACGGCCGAACCAGAGCTTCAATGGTCTGTCAGACCGACTAGGCTCAGACAACTTCACGCTCGCTCGAGGTCTTATCGATGACTCAAGAACCACTTGTTCGCGAAGCAGAGGTGGCCGCATTCCGCGACGCCGTCTTGACCAAGCTTACCTACGCGGTGGGCAAAGACCCGGATCACGCCTTCGACCACGACTGGTTCGAAGCCATCGCCCTGGCGGCGCGCGATCACATGGTCGAGCACTGGATGGACCACACCCGGCAGATCTACCGTAAAGGTCAGAAGCGGGTCTATTACCTCTCCCTTGAATTCCTGATCGGCCGCTTGCTTTACGACAGCCTGAGCAACCTCGGCCTGCTCGATGTGGCCCGCGAAGCCATGACCGAGCTTGGCGTCGACATCGAACGCATTCGTCTGCTGGAGCCCGATGCGGCACTGGGCAACGGAGGCCTCGGGCGTCTGGCGGCGTGCTTCATGGAAAGCATGTCGACCCTGGGCATCGCCGGCCATGGTTACGGCATTCGTTACGAACACGGTTTGTTCCGTCAGGCCATCGTCGACGGCTGGCAACAGGAACAGACCGAACACTGGCTGGATTTCGGCAATCCGTGGGAGTTCGAACGGCCGGAGGTCGCCTATCCGATCGGCTTCGGCGGCAGTGTCGAAACCGTGACCGATGAAAACGGCAAGTCCCGGCAAGTCTGGTCCCCGGCGGAAACCGTGCGGGCCATTGCTTATGACACGCCGGTGGTCGGTTGGCACGGCGCGAGTGTCAACACGCTGCGGCTGTGGCGTGCCCGGGCCATGGAAGATTTGCACCTGGAGCGCTTCAACGCTGGCGACCACTTGGGCGCGGTCGCCGAAGTGGCCCGGGCCGAAAGTATCTCCCGCGTGCTCTACCCGGCAGACAGCACCGAGGCCGGCCAGGAACTGCGCCTGCGTCAGGAATACTTCTTCGTCGCCGCGTCCCTGCAGGATTTGCTGCGCCGCCATCGCAACATGCACACCTCGGTGCTGACCCTGGGCGATCACGCGGCCATTCAACTCAACGACACTCACCCCTCGATTGCCGTGGCCGAGTTGATGCGTCAGTTGGTCGATGTTTATGACGTGGCGTGGGATGCGGCGTGGCAGGTCACCGTCGACACGCTGTCGTACACCAACCACACGCTGTTGCCGGAAGCGCTGGAAACCTGGCCGGTCGGTTTGATGGAGCGGATGCTGCCACGGCACATGCAGATCATTTATTTGATCAACGCCCAGCACATCGACTCATTGCGCGCCAAGGGCGTTCACGATTTCGACGTGTTGCGTGCGGTGTCGCTGATCGAGGAGGACAACGGTCGTCGCGTGCGCATGGGCAACCTGGCGTTCCTTGGTTCTCACAGCGTTAACGGCGTGTCCGGCCTGCACACACAGCTGATGCGCAGCACAGTGTTTTCCGAGTTGCATAAACTCTATCCGGAGCGGATCAACAACAAGACCAACGGCATCACCTTCCGCCGCTGGCTCTATCAGGCCAACCCCGAGCTGACCTCGATGATGGTCGACGCCCTCGGCCCGGATCTGCTGGATAACCCCGAAGAGCGCCTGATAGGGCTGGAACCGTTTGCCGAGAAGGCTGAATTTCGCAAACAGTTCGCCGAACAGCGGCTGCACAGCAAGAAAGCCCTGGCGTACCTGATTCATGAACGGCTGGGGGTCGCGATCAACCCGGCGGCGATGTTCGATGTGCAGGTCAAGCGGATCCACGAATACAAACGTCAGTTGCTCAACCTGCTGCACACCGTTGCGCTGTATCAGGCGATTCGTGCCGAACCGGAAATCGACTGGGTGCCGCGGGTGAAAATATTCGCCGGCAAGGCGGCGGCCAGTTATCACCAGGCCAAGCTGATCATCAAGCTGACCAACGACATCGCCCGCGTGGTCAATAACGACCCGACCGTGCGTGGTTTGCTCAAAGTGGTGTTCTTGCCCAACTACAACGTGAGCTTGGCTGAAAGCATCATTCCGGCGGCGGATTTGTCGGAGCAGATTTCCACCGCCGGCTTCGAAGCCTCGGGCACCAGCAATATGAAATTCGGCCTCAATGGCGCGCTGACCATCGGCACCCTGGACGGGGCCAACGTGGAGATGTGCGAACGCATCGGCGCCGAACACATGTTCATCTTCGGCCTCAGCGCCGAGCAAGTGGAGGCGCGCAAGCTCAACCATGAATTCAACGCGGCGCCGGACATTGCCGCCTCCCATCGACTCAATGACGTGCTGCAAGCGATTCGCAGCGGTGTGTTCTCACCGGATGATCCGTCCCGTTACACCAACTTGATCGATTCGCTGGTGGACTACGACCGCTTCCTGGTCTGCGCCGATTTCGATTCCTACTGGAACGCTCAGATGCGCGTCGAGGCTCACTGGCACGACTCGAAAGAATGGTGGCGCTCGGCGGTATTGAGCAGCGCACGGATGGGTTGGTTCTCGTCCGACCGGACCATTCGCGAGTACGCCACGGATATTTGGAAAGCGTTGGAGTAACTTTTAGCAATAATTGCGAGTCCGGCCCGACGGTTGTTGAGCCGGACCGATATACTAAGCACCAGTTTTGCCGGATGTTTCAGTGACCGCTGCGCGAACGTCTTCGCGGGCAAGCCTCGCTCCTACAAAAGGACATTGATCGCTGTAGGAGCGTGGCTTGCCCGCGATGACGTCAGTGCAAACGCCACAAGGCAATGGGCCGCTTAGGGATATCGACCATGCAATGGATGTTCATGCTGATTGGGCTGCTGCTCGGCTGGATGCTTGACGAGTCGTTCAGCGGTGCGCTGTTGGGCGCTTTGCTCGGGCAGGGTATCGGCCAGGCCATTCGCATCGGCCGCTTGACGACTCAAACCGCCGAGCAGCGACGCTTGCTGGATCAGGCGCAGGTTGCGCTGAATGCGGTCGAGCAGCGATTGACATTGCTGGAAGTGTCGGGCGTCAAAACGCCTGAAGCCAGTGAATCTGTGGCCAGCGAACCCGTTCCATCTCCTGAAATCATTGTCGAGCAAGCCCCTGTCGCCACCGCGGAATTGGTCTGGGAACTGCCGCCCGAACTCGAACCGATCGCAGCAGCCGCCACCGAAACCAGTCGTCCGCAGCCCGATGATCTGTGGAAACCCGAGCCCGTCACCCGCGAACCACAGCAACCGGCAGCACCTCGCGGCCCGAACTTCATCGAACGCGCCATCAGCGGCGCACGCAACTGGCTGTTCGGCGGCAATACCGTGCTGCGGGTCGGCGTGCTGCTGTTGTTTCTCGGCCTGGCCTTCTTATTGCGCTACGCCACCGAAGGCATGGTGGTACCGGTCGAGTTGCGTTACGCCGGTGTCGCGGCGGCGGCCTTGGGCTTGCTCGCGCTGGGCTGGTGGTTGCGCCTGCGCAACAGCAATTACGCGCTGATGCTGCAAGGCACCGGGATCGCGGTGTTGTACCTGACTGTATTTGCCGCGATGCGTCTGCATCCATTGCTCGACCCCACGGCTGCACTGGGGCTGCTGGTGGTGGTAACAGTGTTCTCGGCAATTCTCGCCATTACCCAAAACGCCTTAGGCTTGGCCGCCGCAGCCGCCTTGGGCGGTTTCGCCGCACCGATCCTGACTTCCACCGGCGCTGGCAACCATGTCGCGTTGTTCAGCTACTTCGCCTTGCTCAATGCCGGCATCCTCGCCATCGCGTGGTTCAAGGCCTGGCGGTTGCTCAACCTGATCGGTTTTGTCGGCACCTTCGGCATCGGATTGGCCTGGGGCCTGCGTTCCTATACACCAGAGTTGCTGTGGAGCACCGAGCCGTTTCTGATTCTGTTTTTCCTGATGTACCTGGCCATCGGGTTGTTGTTTGCTCGGCGCAAGCTGCTGGAAATGAGCGATGCGCCCGAGGACGACAGCCGCGATGCACTGCTGCACTGGTCGGTGCGCAAGGGCGATTACGTTGACGGCACCATGCTGTTCGCGCCACCGCTGGTGGGCTTCGGTTTGCAGTTTGCGTTGGTGGAGCACCTGGAATTTGCCGCTGCTTTCAGCGCCTTGGCGCTGGGCATGATTTACATGGGGCTGGCCCGGTTGCTGATGGGTGGACGAGCGCTGTTGTTGGCGGAAACCTGTCTGGCGCTGGGGGTGATCTTTGCCAGCCTGGCGATCCCCTTGGGGCTCGATGCACGTTGGACCGCGGCGGCTTGGGCGGTGGAAGGCGCGGGGATTTTCTGGCTCGGCCTGCGCCAACAACGACCGCTGGCGCGAGCCTTTGCCTTGCTGCTGCAACTGGGCTCGGCACTGGCCTTCCTCAGTGAATTGCGTAGCGGCGAGAACAGCCTGCTCGATGGCGCCCCGTTGGGGGCGTTGATGCTCGGCATGGCGCTGCTGTTCAGCTTCTACCAATTGCGCAAAGCATTGCCCGAACAGGCGTCGCAGTGGGAGCGCAAAGGATTGCCGGTGTTGGCTTGCCTGGGCCTGACCTATATCTATCTGCTGGCGCCGCTGTTTTTCCTCACTCACGGCACGGCGATCAGTTGGGCGCTGGCAGGGTTGGCGACGTTGTTCGTCGGCCTGCGCCTGCAATCGCGAACGTTCCTGTTCACCGCGTTCGCCGTGCAACTGCTCGGCGGAGCGTTGTTCCTGTTGCGGCTGCAAGGGGCGGGTGGTGAGTCGGCTGCGGTGTTCAGCGCCGGTTGGAGCGGTTTACTCAGCGCGTCCCTGATCGGGCTGGCGTTGATCGCCGGGATGTTGCTGGCGGCCCGCGACGACATGGTGCGCAATGACGTGCGTTTGCTGCGCGGCTTGTCAGTGGTGTTGCTGGCCGGTCTGGTGCTGATCAACCTCGCCGTGCTGTTTGTGTTGCCATGGCAAACCGCGAGTGCGGTGTGGGCAGCCAGTGGTTTGTTCATCATCTGGTTGAGCCTGTACCTGAAGCAGCGCGTGAGTTTTGTCTTTGGTCTGCTGTTGCAGGTGATCGGCGGTGCTGCGTTCCTGTTCGCCGGGCCGGACCTGCTCGGCCCGCTGTTCAGCGAAGGGTTGCGACCGCTGGCGCATAGCGGTTTCTGGACGCCGCTGGTGCTGGGGCTGGCCGCATTCGTCGGGGCCTGGCGTCTGCAGCTTGGCAATCATGCTTCGGCCTTCGATGGGCTGAGTCTGCAACGCTTGTCCGAAGTGTTGCTGGTGTGGGGCGCGGGTTGGTGGGCGCTGGCGTGGGTCAGCGAAGTGCTGCGCTTTGCGCCGTTGAATCTGCAAGCCACTTTGTTGCTGGCCGTCGCCGCCGTGAGTGTCGCGCTGTGGACGCTGTTGGCGCTGCGCCAGACATGGTCGTCGCTGGGCTTGCTTTGCACCTTGCTAATTCCAGCCGCCGGTCTGGTGCTGCTCGCGGCCTGGTATTCGCGTTATCACCCGGCCGCCAACTTCGGCTGGTTGGTTTGGGTCGCGGTGTTTGTCGTGCATTTCATCTCCCTGCGGCGCCTGGCGCCGACGCTGCCTGCAAGAGCCCTGAGCACCGCCCATGTGCTCGGCTGCTGGCTGTTGATCGGCGTGCTGGCCCTGGAGCTGCGTTACGGCTTGCTGCTGTTGTCGGAGCAGTACAACGCCTGGCGCTGGTTGGGCTGGGCGATTCTGCCGAGTCTGTATCTGGTGCTGATGGCCGCGCCGCGTGCGTGGCCATGGCCGGTGTCGGAGTATCCCCGCGAGTACCGGGTCTATGCCGCTGCGCCGTTGGCGTTGTTGATGCTCGGCTGGTTCTGGCTGGCAAACATCGCCAGTGACGGCACCGCCGAGCCACTGCCGTATGTGCCGCTGATTAACCCGCTGGAGTTGGGTCTGTTGTTTGCCCTGTTCGGCGTTTACGTCTGGTCTCGGACCGCCGTGACGCAACTGGCGATTCGCAAGGAGTACGCCGATAACGCCACGCAAGTAATTGCCGGTGTTTCGCTGTTCGTCTTTTTCACCGCGCTGGTGATGCGCACGGCTCACCACTGGGGCGGCGTGCCGTTCGCGCTGGATCTGCTGCTTGAATCGATGCTGGTGCAGGCCGGCCTGTCCATCGTCTGGACCCTGATGGCCCTGAGTCTGATGATCGGTGGGCATCTGCGTCATCGCCGCGAAGTCTGGCTGATCGGCGCGGCGCTGATCGCGCTGGTGGTCGCCAAGCTGTTCTTCGTTGAATTGAGTAACCGCGGCGGGCTCGCGCGGATCGTGTCGTTTATAGGCGTTGGCGTGTTGCTGTTGGTGGTGGGCTATTTCGCCCCGTTGCCGCCCAAGCGTGCCGAGGCTGTGCCGGATGTCGAAAAACCGGCCCCTGAAACCGAAGGAGTGTCGTCTTGAGTCAGAAGCTGAACCTGGGCTTGTGGGGGGCTGTGTTGCTGGGGGTGACGCTGTCGGCCGGCGCGCAGGAAAAACCGGCGGACTTTGCCGCTCAGGTGCCGTTGTCCGTGAGTGGCGAGGGCCCGTGGTATCGCCTGGAATTGCCCTTGGGCGTGCAACTGAAGGCGCGGCAAACCGATCTCAGCGATCTGCGCGTGTTCAACGCCGCCGGTGAGCCTCAGGCTTATGCTCTGGCCCGAGAGCCCGCGCAGACCCGCGAAAACCGCACGCTGAACGACGTGAAGTGGTTCCCGTTGTACAACTCGGCGGATGCCACCGAACGCGCGCCGAGTGTGCGCGTGCAATCGAACACCAACGGCACGTTGATCGAAGTGCAGCCGTCCAGCCAGTTGGAGGCGGGCGAAGAAGAGCTGCGCGGTTGGTTACTCGACGCCAGCCGCATCAAGGCGCCGTTGCAGCAATTGATCCTCGACTGGACCAGCGATCGCGACGGTTTCCAGCGTTTCAGCATCGAAGCCAGTGACGATTTGCAGCATTGGCAGTCTTGGGGCGAAGGGCAGGTGGCGCGTCTGACGTTTGCCGACGAACGGGTCGAGCAACATGAGGTTGGCCTGCCGGGGCAATCGGCGCGCTATTTGCGCTTGCTGTGGAGTTCACCTCAATCGGCGCCCGTGCTGACGTCGGCGCAACTGGAAAGCACTAACCCTCGCACCTTGCCGCTGCCGCTAGTCTGGTCGCAACCGTTGGCTGGCACCAGCGTGAAGGCCGGTGAGTACATTTGGCAATTGCCGATGGGGTTGAACGTTCAGCGTTTGCAAATCGAACTGAGTCAGCCCAACAGCCTGGCCCCGGTGACGTTGTCGGGGCGCCGGGAGACTAGTCTGCCGTGGCAACCGATGACCAGCGGTTTGCTTTATCGTCTGACGCAGAATGGCCAGGACGTGGTGCAGAACGAATTGCAGTTGCCGGGCCAGACCGTGCAGCAATTGAAGCTGACTGTGGATGAGCGCGGCGGAGGTCTGGGCGCCGAAACGCCGACCGTGCGGTTTGCCGTGCGGTCCACGCAACTGGTGTTTCTGGCGCGCGGGGCCGGGCCTTATACGCTGGCGCTGGGGAGTGCGACGGTGAAGGCGGCGAACCTGCCGTTGTCGACGCTGATACCGGATTACAGCGCCGCGAAGCTGGCGGCGTTGGGCAAGGCGACCGTGGAGGGTGGGGTCGTGGTGACTCCGGCGGCAACCCTGCCAACAGTGGCGGACACGAACTGGAAGAAGTTCGGGTTGTGGGCGGTGCTGTTGCTCAGTGTGCTGGTTCTGGGGGGCATGGCGTTCAGCTTGCTGCGCAAACCACCCGTCAAATCCTAGGCTGGCGCTTCGCGCCAGATCGCGGGCAAGTCGGATCGCCGCCCGCTCGCCCCTACAAGAGCGAGGCTTGGCCGCGAAGGCGTCCTTGCGGCCATCAAAAATATTTAAACTGCCGCCAATTGCGGCCCCATTTCGAACTACGCTCAACCCCGCGCATGAACTCTATTGGGCGCATCACGTCTGATAGGAGGAAATGCGCCCCGACTCGCGTTAAACTGCGCGGGTTTTTAGCCCCCCATTCCGGAGTCTTCCATGTCCCGCGTTACCTTGAGTCGCTATTTGATTGAGCAGACCCGCAGCAACAACACTCCTGCCGATCTGCGTTTCCTGATAGAAGTGGTGGCGCGTGCCTGCAAGGAGATCAACCACGCCGTGTCCAAAGGCGCCCTGGGTGGCGTTCTGGGCAGCATGGGCACTGAAAACGTCCAGGGCGAAGTGCAGAAGAAGCTCGATGTGATCTCCAACGAGATCTTGCTCGAAGCCAACGAATGGGGCGGTCACCTGGCCGGCATGGCGTCCGAGGAAATGGACAATGCCTACCAGATCCCGGGCAAATACCCGAAAGGCGCGTACCTGCTGGTATTCGACCCGCTGGACGGTTCGTCGAACATCGACATCAACGCGCCGGTCGGCACCATCTTCTCGGTACTGCGTTGCCCGAACGAATACCTGACTCAGAACGAGCCCTTGAATGAAAAGGCCTTCCTGCAGCCAGGTACCCAGCAAGTGGCCGCCGGCTACGCGATCTACGGTCCGCAGACCATGCTGATCCTGACCTTGGGCGATGGCGTGAAAGGCTTCACCCTGGACCGTGAAATGGGCAGTTTCGTACTGACCCACGAAAACATCACCATTCCTGAAACCACCCAGGAATTTGCCATCAACGCGTCCAACCAGCGTCACTGGGAAGCACCGGTACAGCGCTACGTCGGCGAATTGCTGGCAGGTGATGAAGGCCCGCTGAAAAAGAACTACAACATGCGTTGGGTTGCCGCAATGGTCGCCGACGTGCACCGCATCCTGAACCGTGGTGGTCTGTTCATGTACCCACGCGACAGCCGCGAGCCATCGAAACCGGGCAAATTGCGCCTGATGTACGAAGCCAACCCGATGTCGTTCCTGGTGGAACAGGCGGGCGGCGCGTCTACCGACGGCCACCAGCGCATCCTCGACATCCAGCCGGAAGGCCTGCACCAGCGTGTTGCGGTGTTCCTCGGTTCGAAAGAAGAAGTTGCCCGCGTCACGGCTTACCACAAGGAATAAGCCATGACCGCGCCCTGGCAGCCGTTGCTCGAGTGGTGGTTCGGATCTTTCGAATCACCCAACGAAATAGCGGCTGACAAGAGCAAGTTATGGTTCGGCAAGCGCGACAGCCAGGACCTCGAAGCGCGGATGCGTTTCGCGGATCTGGTCGAGCAAGCACTGGCCGGCGGATTGACCGAATGGGTGCAATGCCCTGAAGGTTGGCTGGCCCTGGTGCTGCTGCTCGATCAGCTGCCACGAATGATCTTTCGCGACACCCCCAAATCCTTTTCAGGCGACCTCAAGGCTCAGGCACTGGTAGCGCAAGGCATAGCCGCGGATTTCGATCGGCAACTGCGACCGATCCAGCGGGTGTTTATCTATCTGGTATTCGAGCACAGCGAGAATCTGGCGGTGCAAAACGAAGCGGTTTCGCGGTTTCTAGATCTGGTTGAACAGCAGCCAGAGGCGGATCGGGCGGTATTTGCCGATAACCTGGATTATGCCGAGCGGCATCAGAAGATCATTGCGCGGTTTGGACGGTTTCCCCATCGCAATGCGGTGTTGGGGCGCGAGTCTACGGCTGAGGAGCTGGAGTTTTTGAATGGGCCGGGGTCGCGGTTCTGATGGGCTGTGAACTCACGGATTCCCTTGTAACAGTCGCTTCATCAGCAGTGTCGATAGGTTTTTCCGCGTATCGGCAATGATGTGGACGTAGATCGTTTGTCCCCGCACTTCATAAATGATCCGGTTCATTCCCGAGAGAGTTTGTCGATATTGGCTGAGATTGAGCTTCTCAATCTCTTCCGGGACTGACCCGGCATAGGGCTGGTTTCCCAAATGACGGATGGCTGCTTTCAGATTGGCGTAGGTGTTTTGCCATGTCTGCGTAGAAAATTGTTTGGTGAGATAGGTACGAATTTCTTTGAGGTCTGTTTCGGCGGACTGAAGAATGACGACCTTTAAACTCATTGATGGTCGTCCTTGTCCAATTCTGCGAAGACGTCTTCGGCATCCCGAAACTTGCCCTCTTCAATCTCCCGATTACCCATTGCCAAGAGCTTTAAAAGAGCCATTGTGTCTTCTTGCTCTTCAAAGCTTTTCACATCCATGACCACCAGCTTCGCTTCACCGTTTTGGGTTATCACCAAGGGCTCACGGCTCTCGGTGAGCGTTTTAACGATTTCCGCAGTGTGGCTTTTCAGGTAACTGATCGGCTTGATTTGAGATGAAAGCTTCATGGGATGAGCCTCGTCAGATTGAATAGGACTGAGTTTAGTCTTAATTCAGTCCTGCGTCAGGCTGGCACCGACCAACGTTTTCAGTAGGGTCGGGTCTCGGTTCTAGATTTTCGTCGCAGCCGATGCCGTCTTCGCGGGCAAGTCGGACCGCCGCACCGCGAAGGGGCCGTTGAAAACACTAGATCCTGAAACTGCCAACCAACTGCTGCAACCGCGCCGCCTGCTGCTCAAGATCAGCACACGCACGCAAAGTCGACTGCACGTTCTCCACACCTTCCTGGTTCAGCGTGTTGATTTCGGTGATGTCGACGTTGATCGACTCGACCACCGCCGTCTGCTCTTCGGTCGCGGCGGCCACCGACTGGTTCATCCCGTCGATCTCACCAATGCGCTGCGTCACGCTGACCAGGCGTTCGCCCGCCTGGTTGGCGATGCCGACGCTGCTTTCGCTCTGGCGCTGGCTGTCGGTCATGGTGCTGACCGCTTCCCGGGCGCCGACTTGCAGTTCTTCGATCATCTTCTGCACTTGCTGCGCCGAATCTTGAGTGCGGTGGGCGAGGTTGCGCACCTCATCCGCGACCACGGCAAAACCACGGCCGGCTTCACCGGCACGGGCGGCTTCGATGGCTGCGTTGAGCGCCAGCAGGTTGGTTTGCTGCGAGATGCTGGTGATCACTTCCAGAATCTGGCCGATGTTCACCGTGTTGCTGTTCAGTGTTTCGATGTTGCCGCACGAGTCGCTGATCTTCACCGACAGCTGCTGCATCGCCGCGATGGTTTTATCCACCACTTGCTGACCGTCTTCGGCCAAGGCACGGGCGTCGCTCGAATGTTGCGAGGCGAGGGCGGCGTTCTGGGCGATTTCCTGAGCGGCGGCGCCGAGTTCGTTGATCGCTGCAGCCACGCTGCTGGTGCGTGAGGCTTGCTGATCGGAGTTGAACATCGATGAGTTAGACGCTGCGACGACCCGCAAGGCGACTTCATTGACTTGCCCGGTGGCCGAGGACACTTCGCGGATCGAGGTATGAATACGTTCCACAAAACGGTTGAACGAGGTGCCCAACGCACCAAATTCGTCCTGGCCGTGAATGGTCAGACGCTTGGTCAGATCACCTTCGCCCTCGGCGATGTCATGCATGGCGCGGCCCATGGTCAGCAGCGGTTGCATCAGCACGCGGATCAACATGCCCAGCAGCGCGATGATGATCACTACGGCGATGACCATGGCAATGATTGCCGAAGTGCGAAATTCGCTGAGCATCGAGAACGCGGTGTCTTGGTCCAGCACCAGCGCTACGTACCAGTCCGCCGATGGCACACCATTAACGTGAGTGAAGGACATGAACCGGGTTTTGCCGTCCAGTTCGACTTCCTTCAGGCCCGGGCTGATTTTCGGCGCGCCGTTCGGATAGGCGTCGGCCAGGTTTTTAAGCACCAGTTTGCTGTCCGGGTGGATCAGGATCTTGCCGTCGGCGCTGATGATAAAGGCATGGCCATGACCGCCGAAATTCAGCAAGTTGATGATTGCGCTGATGCTAGACAGATCAATGTCTGCGCCAGCGACGCCAATCATTTGATTCTGGTGCTTCACTGGCGTGGCAACGGTGATTACCAGTTTGCCCGACGACGCCGCGATGTAGGGTTCGGTGACGATGGTCTGTTGCGCGTTGTTGGCCGCCTTGTACCAGCCACGGGCGCGGGGGTCGTAGTCCGCCGCGCGATTGCCGGCCGGGACCGAGAACATCACGCCATCGGTGCCGCCGAAGTAGCTCAGCTGAAAGTTGCTGGTGTAGGCCGGCAGGTCGATGGCGCGCTTGAGGTCGGCCGGGGCGCTGCCGTCCACGGCGATCTGCTGGGACAGCGATTGCAGCAACTGGATGCGGCTTTCCAGCCAGGTCTGGATGTTGCTGGTGGTCAGGCTGCCGAGTTCCTGCATTGAAGACTCGGTACTGCTGCGCAAAGTCTGCCGCTGGCGATAATCGTTGAACAGGATGAAACAGGCGAATGCAACGGCCACCACGAGCGCGGCTGCCAACAGTATTTTGTGGCTGAATTTCATGTTTCTGGTCATTAAATGAGCTACCGCGAAGGGCTGATCAACGATGGGCGTCAATTTGCCGCAGTGGAAGGCTTTGCACTGCTTCTATGTCGACTGGCCGGCGCCAAAGATTAGGCGGTTTCTGTGAAAACCGACGAAATACTCAATGGCGCGAAAAAGTGGCTGATTTATCGCCGGAAGGCTGACGGACGGCCGAACAAATAGGCGGATGCTCAGGGAACCAGACAGGGGTTTTCTCTTCTAAGCTTCAGCTTGGCAGCCATGCCATTCCTTTCTGCCCCAGGAGTTACACCATGTCGCTGCGATCTATCGCCTTGCTCTCGTTCTGCGTGTTGTTGGCCGCATGCGGCAAGATCAATCAGGAAAATTACTCGAAGCTGTCGACCGGCATGCCCAAGGCCGAGGTTGAAACCTTGCTGGGTAAACCGGCCGATTGCTCGGGCGCGCTCGGCATGTCCAGTTGCACCTGGGGCGACAAAAACAGCTTTATCAGCGTGCAGTATGCCGGTGACAAAGTGCTGATGTTTTCCGGCCAAGGCTTGAAATAAACCGGGGCTTGCGCCCACGGGAGAAAAAATAATGAAGCGGTTACTGATCGTTCTTTTTGCCGGCCTGGTATTGGCCGGCTGCGCCACTTCTGGCGTAGATCCATTGGCGCCCAAGACCGTCAATAGCGTCAACCTCAAACGTTATCAGGGAACCTGGTACGAATTGGCGCGTCTGCCGATGTATTTCCAGCGCAACTGCGCGCAATCCGAAGCCCATTACAGCCTCAAGCCTGACGGTGACATGGCAGTACTGAACCGCTGCCTGACGTCAGATTGGCAATGGGAGGAGGCCAAAGGCACGGCTTCCCCGCAGGTGCCCGGCAAGGCCGACAAGCTATGGGTCGAGTTCGATACCTGGTTCTCGCGACTGATACCCGGTGTGTCGAAGGGCGAATACTGGGTCTTGTACGTCAGCGATGATTACAAGACCGCGATTGTCGGCGACCCGAGCCGCCGTCATCTCTGGCTGCTGTCACGCACCCCGACGGTCAATGGTGTAGTGCGCGAAGAACTGCTGAGCAAGGCGCGTCAGCAGGGTTATGACACGACACGGCTGATCTGGCGCACGTCGGATACCAAGATGGCCAAGACTTCGAACTAGCGGCGCGGCCGAAAAAAAGATCGCAGCCTGCGGCAGCTCCAGAGTCCGGTTGATCCGCATTATTGCGACCAACCGGATCTATTTAGGAGCTGCCGAAGGCTGCGATCTTTTGCTTTTTCGCTTAACCGAGCAGTTCGCGCAGAACCTGGGTAAACGCCCGGCTGCTTTCTTCTTCCCCAGCATGGCGCCCATCACGCACGATCCACTGGCCGTTGACCAGCACATCCCGCACCTGACGATCACCACCGGCAAACAGCCAACGATTGAGAATCCCGTCGCCACTGGCCGTCGCCAGGTACGGATCGCTGCCATCGAGCACCAACCAATCCGCACGCTTGCCGACTTCCAGGGCGCCAATCGGCTGCCCCAGCGCCTGGGCGCCGCCATTTAGGGCTGCGTCGTACAGTGTGCGGCCGACCATCGGCTGATCCGCGCCATACAAACGATTACGCCGCTGATCGCGCAGACGCTGGCCGTATTCCAGCCAGCGCAATTCTTCTACCACGCTTAATGACACATGGCTGTCGGAACCGATACCCATGCGCCCGCCCTGCGCCATGAAGTCCACCGCCGGAAAAATCCCGTCGCCGAGGTTGGCTTCGGTGGTCAGGCACAGGCCGGCGATCGCTCGGCTGTTGGCCATGAGCGTAACTTCTTCCGGATTGGCGTGAGTCGCGTGGACCAGGCACCAGCGCTGATCGACTTCGGTGTTTTCGTACAGCCATTGCAGCGGACGGCGGCCGCTCCAGCTCAGGCAGTCATCGACTTCCTTCTGCTGTTCGGCGATGTGAATGTGTACCGGGCACTGCTTGTCGCTGGCCGCCAGCACTTCACTGATCTGCTGTGGGGTGACCGCGCGCAACGAGTGGAAACACAAACCCAGGGCCTGGGCCGGTTGCTGCGCCAGGATAGGCTGCAAGCGCGACTGAAGTTTCAGGTAATTTTCGGTGCTGTTGATAAAGCGGCGCTGACCTTCGTTCGGGGCCTGGCCGCCGAAACCGGAGTGGCTGTAGAGCACTGGCAGCAGGGTCAAACCGATACCGGCGGAGCGGGCGGCCTGGCTGATGCGCAGCGCCAGTTCGGCCGGGTCTGCGTACGGTTGGCCGTTCGTATCGTGGTGTACGTAATGAAATTCCGCGACCGAGGTGTAACCGGCCTTGAGCATTTCGATGTACAGCTGACGGGCGATGACGCCGAGTTGGTCCGGGCTGATTTTTCCGACGAGCCGGTACATCAAATCGCGCCAGGTCCAGAAACTGTCGTTCGGATTACCCGCCACTTCCGCCAACCCGGCCATGGCCCGCTGGAAGGCGTGGGAGTGTAAATTCGGCATCCCCGGTAGCAGCGGACCGCTCAGCCGTTCGGCGTCATTTGCGTGAGAATCGGCCTGGATATGGGTCAGTACGCCATCGGCGCTGACCTCAAGACGTACATTGTTGGCCCATCCACTAGGCAGCAGCGCGCGTTCGGCAAAGAAGGCGGACATGGTTCAGCACCCCATCGTGTGTTATTTGTATATACATATACAGACGTTTGCCTGCTCGGTAAACTCCGGCAAGCTAGCAACCTCTCATAGATGAACAAGGATTAACCGTGCCGACTCCCTCTGCCACATTGCCGCCGAATGCCAATCTGAGCGCCAATCTGGGCGACAGTCCGGCGCCCTTGTACGCCCGCGTGAAACAGATGATCACCCAGCAGATCGACAGTGGAAACTGGCCGCCGCACTACCGCGTTCCGTCGGAAAGCGAGTTGGTCAGCCAGCTGGGTTTCAGCCGCATGACCATCAACCGTGCACTGCGCGAGATGACCGCCGATGGCCTACTGGTGCGCATGCAAGGCGTCGGTACGTTCGTCGCCGAGCCGAAAAGTCAGTCTGCCTTGTTTGAAGTACACAACATCGCCGACGAGATCGCCTCCCGTGGCCATCGCCACACCTGCAAGGTAATTACCCTCGAAGAAGAGGCCGCCGGCTCCGAGCGGGCCCTGGCCCTGGACATGCGCGAAGGCCAGAGGGTTTTCCACTCGCTGATCGTGCATTTCGAAAACGATATTCCGGTGCAAATCGAAGACCGTTTCGTCAACGCGCTGGTGGCGCCGGACTACCTCAAGCAAGACTTCACCCTGCAAACGCCCTACGCCTATCTAAATCAAGTCGCACCGTTGACTGAAGGCGAGCACGTGGTCGAAGCGATTCTCGCCGAGCCGTCCGAATGCAAATTGCTGCAGATTGAAAAGGGCGAGCCATGCCTGCTGATTCGTCGTCGCACCTGGTCCGGCCGTCAGCCAGTGACTGCCGCCCGTTTGATCCACCCCGGTTCCCGCCATCGTCTGGAAGGTCGGTTCCATAAATAAAGAGCCATAAATGAGCCAGTTGAAAGTGTTACGCGCGGCCGATTACCCGCGCATGCCGTGGAAAAACGGCGGCGGCAGCACCGAAGAGATCACCCGTGATGGAGGTGCAGGCCTTGAGGGTTTCGGCTGGCGCCTGTCGATTGCCGACATCGGCGAGTCGGGCGGGTTTTCCATTTTTGCCGGCTATGAGCGGGTGATTACCGTGCTGCAAGGCGAGGGCATGACCTTGCGCGTCGACGGTCAGGACACGCGGCCGTTGTTACCACTGGACCCATTTGCTTTCAGTGGCGAGAGTCATGTGTCCTGCACATTACTCGGCGGGCCGATTCGCGACTTCAACCTGATTTATGCGCCGGACCGTTACTGCGCTCGGTTGCAGTGGCTGGAAGGCGAGCAGCGGCTTTTCAGTTCGGCCGGCACCGTGCTGGTGTTCAGCGTGTCTGAACAACTTGAAGTGACAGTTGATAACAACGCCTCTCAGCTAGGGCGCCATGATTGTCTGCAACTGGACGGTAACGCCGGGCTGCTGGATATCTCCATCAAGGGTCAGTGCTGTGTCATCGAGCTGATTGCACGCGGCTAACTGTGGCGAGGGAGCTTGCTCCCGCCGGCCGATCCGCGCCCGGGCGCAGCAGTCGTCAATGCAGTATCCCGGTTCTTCTGACACACCACTTGCTCCGGTTTTTGGGTCTGCTTCGCAGCCCCGCGGGAGCAAGCTCCCTCGCCACAAAAACAGTAGCCCACGCCGTTTCCCAATGCGCACCACTTTGTTACCGAACGCCCCAGCGTGGCGCAAAACCACGCTCAAGTAACATCCATCGTCCTCGCACAAAATTCCCCCGAAAAATTTCATCTTCGTTAGAACCCTTGATCTACAGGCTTTCCAGCCCTTTCAAAACTTTTCTTGAATGCTCATCCAACAAGTTGGCCGCTCGATTGCATATGCTTGTATGTACAAGTAAAGACGTATGCGTATGAGTCGATTCGAGGCTCCTCGCAGCGTCCACTGATTCGCTTGTGGCGCTTTGACGCGCACAGGCTGGCTTGCCCACTGCCAGGGCTGGTTTGAATTGATCGCTGAGGAGTCTTTTTCGTGACTGACAATACCCAGAAACCTACTACTGCCCCTTTTACAAAGCACCGCAATGTTGAAATCCGCGCTGCCCGCGGTAACACGCTGACCGCCAAAAGCTGGCTGACTGAAGCGCCGCTGCGCATGTTGATGAACAACCTCGACCCGGAAGTCGCCGAGAACCCTAAAGAACTGGTGGTTTACGGTGGTATCGGTCGTGCGGCGCGTAACTGGGAATGCTACGACAAGATCGTCGAAAGCCTGACCAACCTGAATGACGACGAGACCCTGCTGGTGCAATCCGGCAAGCCGGTCGGCGTGTTCAAGACCCACAGCAACGCCCCGCGTGTACTGATCGCCAACTCCAACCTGGTGCCACACTGGGCGAGCTGGGAACACTTCAACGAGCTCGACGCCAAAGGCCTGGCCATGTACGGCCAGATGACCGCCGGCAGCTGGATCTACATCGGCAGCCAAGGCATCGTTCAGGGCACCTACGAAACCTTCGTCGAAGCCGGTCGGCAACACTATAACGATGACCTGAAAGGTCGTTGGGTCCTGACCGCAGGCCTCGGCGGCATGGGCGGCGCGCAACCATTGGCCGCAACCCTGGCCGGCGCCTGCTCGCTGAACATCGAATGCCAACAGGTCAGCATCGATTTCCGCCTGAACAGCCGTTATGTCGACGAGCAAGCCACCGACCTCGACGACGCGCTGGCCCGCATCGCCAAATACACCAAGGAAGGCAAAGCGATTTCCATCGCCCTGCTGGGTAACGCGGCCGAAATCCTTCCAGAACTGGTCAAGCGCGGCGTGCGCCCGGACATGGTCACCGACCAGACCAGCGCCCACGACCCGCTCAACGGCTACCTGCCGGCCGGCTGGACCTGGGAAGAGTACCGCGCTCGCGCCAAGACCGAGCCTGCTGCCGTGGTGAAAGCCGCCAAGCAATCGATGGCCGTGCACGTTAAAGCGATGCTCGACTTCCAGAAAATGGGTATTCCGACCTTCGACTACGGCAACAACATCCGTCAGATGGCTCAGGAAGAAGGCGTCGAGAACGCGTTCGACTTCCCAGGCTTCGTACCGGCTTACATCCGTCCGCTGTTCTGCCGCGGCATCGGCCCATTCCGTTGGGCTGCGCTGTCGGGCGATCCGCAGGACATCTACAAGACCGACGCCAAAGTAAAAGAATTGATTCCGGACGACGCCCACCTGCACAACTGGCTGGACATGGCCCGCGAGCGCATCAGCTTCCAGGGTCTGCCGGCACGTATCTGCTGGGTTGGCCTGGGCCTGCGCGCCAAGCTCGGTCTGGCCTTCAATGAGATGGTCCGCAGCGGTGAGTTGTCGGCGCCAATCGTGATCGGTCGCGATCATCTGGACTCCGGTTCGGTTGCCAGCCCGAACCGCGAAACCGAATCGATGCAGGACGGTTCCGATGCCGTGTCCGACTGGCCACTGCTCAACGCTCTGCTCAACACCGCGAGCGGCGCGACCTGGGTTTCCCTGCACCACGGCGGCGGCGTCGGCATGGGCTTCTCCCAGCACTCGGGCATGGTGATTGTCTGCGACGGTACGGACGAAGCGGCCGAGCGTATCGCGCGCGTGCTGCACAACGACCCGGCCACCGGTGTCATGCGTCACGCCGATGCGGGTTACCAGATCGCCATCGACTGCGCCAAGGCGCAGGGCCTGAACCTGCCGATGATTACCGGCAAATAAGAGAAAAGACCACTGCAGGAGCTGTCGCGGCAGCTCCTGCAGAGATCACGATGTTGCAGACCCAACAATAAGCGGGGCGGGTCGCGCGTAGAGCAGGCCTGATTGGACGTGGACAGGGCTGGATGCCTCTTGACTGCCGTAAGCCAACTCATGATTAGGAGCGTCACACAATGAAATCGAACAAGACCCTGCTGACCACATTACTGTCCATGGGCCTGCTGGCCAGTGCTGGCGCCACTCAGGCAGCAGGCTGGTGCGAATCGGGAAAACCGGTGAAATTCGCCGGCCTGAACTGGGAAAGCGCCATGCTGCTGACCGACGTGATGCAAATCGTTTTGGAGAAAGGCTACGACTGCAAGACCGACAGCCTGCCAGGCAACTCCATCACCATGGAAAACGCCCTGAGCAGCAACGACATTCAAGTGTTTGCCGAAGAGTGGGTCGGTCGTAGCGAAGTCTGGAACAAGGCCGAGAAGGCCGGCAAGGTTGTCGGTGTCGGCGCTCCGGTCGTTGGCGCAATCGAAGGCTGGTACGTGCCGCGTTACGTGATCGAAGGTGATGCCAAGCGCAAGCTGGAGCCAAAAGCCCCGGACCTGAAAGCGATTGCCGATCTGGGTAAATACGCTGCAGTGTTCAAGGATCAGGAAGAGCCATCCAAGGGCCGTTTCTATAACTGCCCGGCCGGCTGGACCTGTGAGCTGGACAACAGCGAAATGCTCAAAAGCTATGGTCTGGAAAGCACCTACACCAACTTCCGTCCGGGCACCGGTCCCGCACTGGATGCCGCGGTGCTGTCGAGCTACAAACGTGGCGAGCCGATCTTGTTCTACTACTGGTCGCCAACCCCGCTGATGGGCCAAGTCGACCTGGTCAAACTCGAAGAGAAACCAGGCGTGGACAAGCGCGTGACCATCAAGGTCGGCCTGTCCAAGACTTTCCACGAGCAAGCCCCGGAACTGGTTACCGTGCTGGAAAAGGTCAACCTGCCGATCGACCTGCTGAATCAGAACCTCGGACGCATGGCCAAAGAGCGGATCGAGTCGCCAAAACTGGCGAAGATCTTCCTGAAGGAACATCCTGAAGTCTGGCACGCATGGGTGAGCGAAGACGCAGCCAAAAAGATCGACGCGGCCTTGTAGGTCGAGCTTCTCCGACTGTCGGCAACGGCAGTCGGATGCTTGATCGCAACCCCTTGATTGAGAGTCTCTTATGTTTCCCGAAAGCTTTACCTTTTCCATCGCCGACTGGGTCAATAGTTGGGTCGATACGCTGGTTACCAACTACGGCGATGTGTTCCGCAGCATCTCCGACACCCTGCTGTGGGCCATCGTCAATCTCGAAGGGCTGCTGCGTGCGGCGCCCTGGTGGCTGATGCTGGCGATCGTGGCGGGCGTTGCCTGGCACGCGACCCGCAAAGTCGTGACCACGTCGGTCATCGTCGGTCTGCTGTTCCTGGTGGGTGCGGTCGGCCTCTGGGACAAGCTGATGCAGACCCTGGCGCTGATGATGGTGGCGACGGTCATCTCGGTGTTGATCGGCATTCCGCTGGGCATCCTCTCGGCGCGCAGCAATCGCCTGCGTTCGGTGCTGATGCCGCTGCTGGACATCATGCAGACCATGCCGAGTTTCGTGTACCTGATTCCGGTGCTGATGCTGTTCGGCCTGGGCAAGGTCCCGGCGATTTTCGCCACGGTGATCTACGCCGCGCCGCCGCTGATCCGCCTGACCGATCTGGGTATTCGTCAGGTCGACGGTGAAGTAATGGAAGCGATCAACGCCTTCGGCGCCAATCGCTGGCAACAACTGTTTGGCGTGCAACTGCCGCTGGCCCTGCCGAGCATCATGGCCGGGATCAACCAGACCACCATGATGGCCCTGTCGATGGTGGTCATCGCCTCGATGATCGGTGCCCGTGGCTTGGGTGAAGACG
Source organism: Pseudomonas sp. B21-048 (assembly GCF_024748615.1). Classification (NCBI taxonomy): domain Bacteria; kingdom Pseudomonadati; phylum Pseudomonadota; class Gammaproteobacteria; order Pseudomonadales; family Pseudomonadaceae; genus Pseudomonas; species Pseudomonas sp. B21-048. The sequence continues at coordinate 357,676 of NZ_CP087168.1, forward strand.
TGTTGGTGGGGATTCAGACCCTCAACGTCGGACGGGGGCTTGAGGCCGGCCTGGCGATTGTGATTCTGGCAGTGGTCATCGACCGCATTACTCAGGCGTATGGTCGGCCACGGCATGAGGTGAGCAAATGAGCAACGAAGCCATTAGCAAAAGCAATGAAGCCATCAGCAAGATCGAAGTCAAAAACGTCTTCAAGATTTTCGGCAGCCGCTCCAAGGATGCGCTGGGCATGATTGGCCAGGGCAAGACCAAAGACCAGGTGCTGGCCGAAACCGGCTGCGTGGTTGGCGTGAACGACCTGTCGCTGAGCATCGGCACCGGCGAGATCTTCGTGATCATGGGCCTGTCGGGTTCCGGCAAATCGACGCTGGTGCGTCACTTCAACCGCCTGATCGACCCGACCAGCGGCGCGATCCTGGTGGACGGCGTGGACATCCTGCAATACGACATGGAAGCCCTGCGCGAATTTCGCCGACACAAGATCAGCATGGTGTTCCAGAGCTTCGGCCTGCTGCCGCACAAGACCGTGCTGGATAACGTCGCCTACGGCCTGAAAGTGCGTGGCGAGAGCAAGCAGATGTGCGCCGAGCGCGCGCTGCACTGGATCAACACCGTGGGCCTCAAGGGCTACGAAAACAAATACCCGCATCAGCTTTCCGGCGGTATGCGCCAGCGTGTGGGCCTGGCTCGCGCCTTGGCGGCGGACACCGACATCATCTTGATGGACGAAGCGTTCAGCGCCCTTGATCCGTTGATTCGTGCCGAGATGCAGGACCAGTTGCTGGAACTGCAAAAGACCCTGCACAAGACTATCGTCTTCATCACCCACGACCTCGACGAGGCCGTGCGCATTGGCAACCGGATTGCGATTCTCAAGGATGGCCGCCTGATTCAGGTGGGTACGCCAAGAGAGATCCTGCATTCACCGGCGGATGAGTATGTGGACCGGTTTGTACAGCGGCGTGCTGCGGTGGTTTAAAGACCGATCGTTCTCACGCTCTGCGTGGGAATGCATCTCGTGACGCTCCGCGTCACACATGCGCAGGGCTTGAGCCTTGCGCTGACAACGGGACGCGGAGCGTCCCAGGCGGCATTCCCACGCAGAGCGTGGGAACGATCAAGTTCAAGAGGTTGAAGATGTCCCAGGCTGAAAAAATCGTTATCGCCGACGCCCCGTTGCGCTGGCAGGATGTGGTCACAGTCGCTCGTCACGGCGCGCAGCTCGAGCTGTCGCCCCAGATCTGGACGCGGATCGAAAATGCCCAAGCGATCGTCCAGCGCATTGTCGCCAGCGGCGAGCGTGCCTATGGCGTCAACACCGGTCTGGGTGCCTTGTGCAACGTCTCGCTCAAAGACGAACAACTCAGCCAACTGTCGCGCAACACCTTGCTCAGCCATGCTTGTGGCGTCGGTGCGCCGCTGGCCGACGAGCAAACCCGCGCAATCATGTGCGCCGCCATCGTCAATTACAGCCATGGTAAATCCGGCATTCACCGTCGGGTGGTCGAGGCGCTGCTGGCGCTGCTCAATCGTGGCATCACCCCACAAGTGCCGTCCCAGGGCTCGGTGGGCTATCTGACCCACATGGCCCACATCGGAATCACGCTGCTGGGCGTCGGCAATGTCAGCTATCGCGGGCAGATCGTTTCCGCGCAGCAGGCGTTGAGCGAGGAAGGTTTGCAACCGGTTCAGCTCGGCGCCAAAGATGGTTTGTGCCTGGTCAACGGCACGCCGTGCATGACTGGTCTCAGCTGTCTGGCCATTGCCGATGCGACGCGTCTGGTGCAGTGGGCCGATGTGATCGGTGCCATGAGCTTCGAAGCCCAGCGCGGCCAGATTGCCGCGTTCGACGCCGAGATCATCGCGCTCAAGCCTCACCCGGGCATGCAGCAGGTTGGTATCAATCTGCGGGCATTGCTCAAGGGCAGTGAAGTGATTGCCAGCAGCAAGGGTATTCGCACTCAGGATGCGTTGAGCATCCGTTCGATCCCGCAAGTCCACGGCGCCGCTCGCGATCAACTTGAGCACGCGAAAAAGCAGATCGAAACCGAACTCAACTCTGTCACCGACAACCCGATGCTGCTGGGCACGCCGGACAACTTCCGGGTGGTGTCCCAGGCCAACCCGCACGGTCAGTCAGTGGCATTGGCGGCGGATTTGCTGGCGATTGCCATGGCCGAAATCGGCTCCATCGCCGAGCGTCGCCTGGACCGCTTGATCAACCCGCACGTCAGCGGTTTGCCGGCGTTTCTGGTGGCCAATCCCGGGGTGAATTCCGGGATGATGATCGTCCAGTACGTTGCCGCGTCCCTGTGCGCGGAAAACCGTCAATTGGCGCAACCGGCGGTGCTCGACAACTTCGTCACTTCGGGCTTGCAGGAAGACCACTTGAGCATGGGCACCAATGCGGCGCTGAAGCTGCATCGCGCGTTGGAAAACTGCACGCAGATCCTCGCCATTGAATATTTGCTGGCATCCCAGGCGTTTGAATTCCTCAAAGAGCAACGCTTTGGCGCTGGTACTGATACCGCGTGGCGTCTGCTGCGTGAGCGGGTTCCGGCCTACGACCAGGATCGCTGGCTGGCACCGGACATTGCCGCCGCTGCCAGTGTTTTGAAAGACCCGATTTTGTTGCACAAGGCTTTACCGAACCTGAACTGAAATCCACAACACCAGCGTGCCAAGGCGCCAGCCCCTCTCAAAAAGTCGGGAAGCGACGGACAACGGAAATTTCCGGAGCGTCTGGTTAGTTAATAAAAACTCTCAAAAGGAGAATGATGTGACTGCGCTTAATTTGATTCCCGGCCAGCTGAGCCTTGCCCAACTGCGTGATGTTTATCAGCAACCGGTCAACATCACCCTCGACGAAAGTGCTTCGGCGCAAATCGAAGCCAGCGTTGCCTGTGTGGAACAGATCCTCGCCGAGAACCGCACCGCTTATGGCATCAACACCGGTTTCGGCCTGCTGGCCTCGACCCGCATCGCCAGTGAAGACCTGGAAAACCTCCAGCGCTCGCTGGTGCTGTCCCACGCCGCCGGTGTTGGCGAGCCGATCAGCGACGCCTTGGTGCGGCTGGTCATGGTGCTCAAGGTCAACAGCCTGAGCCGTGGTTTTTCCGGCATTCGCCGCGTGGTGATCGATGCACTGATCGCGCTAATCAATGCCGAGGTGTATCCGCACATTCCATTGAAAGGTTCGGTCGGCGCCTCCGGCGATTTGGCACCATTGGCGCACATGTCGCTGGTGCTGCTGGGTGAAGGCAAGGCGCGTTACAAAGGCGAGTGGCTACCCGCCACCGAAGCGCTGAAAGTTGCTGGTCTGACTCCGCTGACCCTGGCTGCCAAAGAAGGTCTGGCGCTGCTCAACGGTACCCAGGTTTCCACCGCTTACGCTCTTCGTGGCTTGTTTGAAGGCGAAGATCTGTTCGCCGGTGCCGTAGCGCTGGGTGCCCTGACCGTCGAAGCGGTGCTGGGCTCGCGCTCGCCGTTCGATGCACGCATTCATGCGGCTCGCGGCCAGAAAGGCCAGATCGACGCTGCGGCTGCTTACCGCGATCTGCTGGGTGAGCGCAGCGAAGTGTCCGACTCGCACCAGAACTGCGAAAAGGTCCAGGACCCGTACTCCCTGCGCTGCCAGCCGCAAGTCATGGGCGCCTGCCTGACCCAGTTCCGTCAGGCCGCCGAAGTGCTCGCCATCGAAGCCAACGCCGTCTCCGACAACCCGCTGGTGTTCGCCGCTGAAGGCGACGTGATCTCCGGCGGTAACTTCCACGCCGAGCCGGTGGCCATGGCTGCCGACAACATGGCGTTGGCTATCGCCGAAATCGGCTCCCTGAGCGAACGCCGCATCTCGCTGATGATGGACAAACATATGTCGCAACTGCCGCCGTTCCTGGTGGCCAATGGCGGCGTGAACTCCGGCTTCATGATCGCCCAGGTGACTGCTGCGGCGCTGGCCAGCGAAAACAAGGCGTTGTCTCATCCGCACTCGGTGGACAGTCTGCCGACTTCCGCCAACCAGGAGGACCATGTGTCCATGGCTCCGGCAGCGGGCAAGCGTCTGTGGGAAATGGCGGAAAACACGCGTGGGGTTCTGGCGGTGGAATGGCTGGCGGCAGCTCAGGGGCTCGATCTGCGTGAAGGTCTGAAAACCTCGTCCAAACTGGAAAAGGTTCGGGCGATTTTGCGGGCTGAAGTGCCGTTTTATGAGAAGGACCGTTTCTTTGCGCCAGACATCAATGCAGCGAGCGAGTTGTTGGCGACGCGTTGCCTGAATGAGCTGGTTACGACGAAGTTGCTGCCTAGCCTGTAATGGCCTTTTCGCGAACAGTCTCGCTCCCACATTAGAATGCATCCCCCTGTGGGAGCGAGCCTGCTCGCGATTCGATTTTGCGTCGGATAAGAATAATTAAGGACGAGAAATGCAACAGCCAACAAAAGGTTTGAAACGCGGGCTCTCTGCCCGACATATTCGCTTCATGGCGCTGGGGTCGGCGATCGGCACCGGGCTGTTCTACGGTTCTGCCTCGGCCATTCAAATGGCCGGGCCTGCGGTATTGCTCGCTTATCTGATCGGTGGCGCGGCGGTGTTCATGGTTATGCGCGCCCTCGGCGAGATGGCGGTACACAACCCGGTGGCCGGCTCTTTCGGCCATTACGCCAGCACCTATCTGGGGCCGATGGCAGGCTTCATCCTCGGTTGGACCTATGCGTTCGAAATGGTCATCGTCGGTATGGCCGACGTCACCGCGTTCGGTATTTACATGGGCTTCTGGTTTCCGGAAGTCGCTCGCTGGATCTGGGTACTCGGCATCGTTTCGGTGGTCGGCGGCTTGAACCTGTGCAACGTCAAAGTCTTCGGTGAAATGGAGTTCTGGTTGTCGCTGCTCAAGGTCGCGGCCATCGTTGCGATGATCCTGGGTGGCTTCGGCATCATGCTGTTCGGTATCAGCACCGCGCCCGGCGCCCAGGCGACCGACATCAGCAACCTCTGGAGCCATGGCGGCTTTATGCCCAACGGCGTAGGTGGCCTGATCGCTTCGTTTGCCGTGGTGATGTTTGCGTTTGGCGGCATTGAAATCATCGGCGTAACGGCGGGTGAAGCCAAAGACCCGCAGCACGTGCTGCCCCGGGCGATCAATGCCGTACCGTTGCGTATCCTGCTGTTCTACGTGCTGACGATGTTTGTGCTGATGTCGATCTTTCCTTGGCAGCAGATTGGCAGCCAGGGCAGTCCATTCGTGCAGATTTTCGACAACCTCGGGATCAGTTCGGCGGCGACCATCCTCAATATTGTGGTGATCTCGGCGGCGGTGTCGGCCATCAACAGTGACATCTTCGGCGCGGGCCGGATGATGTACGGTCTGGCCCAGCAAGGGCATGCGCCCAAGGGCTTCGCCCGCCTGTCGGTCAATGGCGTGCCATGGATGACCGTGGTGGTGATGAGTGCCGCGCTGCTGCTGGGCGTGCTGCTGAACTACCTGATTCCGGAAAACGTGTTTCTGTTGATCGCCTCCATCGCAACCTTTGCCACGGTGTGGGTCTGGCTGATGATTCTGTTCACCCAGGTGGCGATGCGTCGTTCCATGAACGCCGAGCAGGTCGCACAACTGAAATTCCCGGTGCCGTTCTGGCCTTATGCGCCGATGGCGGCGATTGCTTTAATGCTGTTCATTTTCGGCGTGCTGGGCTATTTCCCGGATACCCAGGCGGCTCTGATCGTCGGCGTGGTCTGGATTGTATTGCTGGTGCTGGCGTACCTGACGTGGGTGAAACCGGCGGCAGGGAAGGCAGTACCGGTGGAGCGGGAACCTTCTTTTTCTCATCGATAACCTAACGGAGGCCACGGATGAAAACTCTCTGGCAACACTGCCACGTCGCAACCATGGCGCAAGGCGTCTACTCGATCATCGAGGATGCGGCCATCGTGACGTCAGGTGCGCACATTGAGTGGATCGGCCCACGCGCTGAACTGCCGTCGGGCGAGTACCCGGCAGTCAATGATCTTAAAGGGGCCTGGGTGACTCCGGGCCTGATCGACTGCCACACTCACACGGTGTTCGGTGGTAACCGCAGCGGTGAATTCGAGCAACGTCTGCAAGGCGTCAGCTACGCGGAAATCGCAGCGGCCGGTGGTGGCATCGCCAGCACCGTGCGCGCTACTCGCGCGGCAACTGAAGACGAGCTGTTCGCCAGCGCCGCCAAGCGCCTGAAGAGCCTGATGCGCGACGGCGTGACCACGGTCGAGATGAAGTCCGGCTACGGCCTGGACCTGGCCAGCGAACGCAAGATCCTGCGGGTCATCCGTCGTCTTGGCGCCGAGCTGCCAGTCAGCGTGCGCAGCACTTGCCTTGCCGCCCATGCCTTGCCTCCGGAATACGCGGACCGCGCCGACGCTTACATCGATCACATCTGCAGCGAAATGCTCCCGGCCCTGGCGGCCGAAGGGTTGGTGGATGCGGTGGACGCTTTCTGCGAATACCTGGCGTTTTCGCCGGAGCAGGTCGAGCGGGTTTTCGTTGCCGCGCAGAACCTCGGTTTGTCGGTGAAGCTGCACGCCGAACAATTGTCGTCGCTGCACGGTTCGAGCCTGGCGGCGCGTTATCACGCACTGTCCGCTGATCATCTGGAATTCATGACCGAAGACGACGCCATCGCCATGGCCAAGTCCGGCACCGTCGCGGTATTGCTGCCCGGCGCGTTCTACTTCCTGCGGGAAACCCAATTACCGCCGATGGAAGCCCTGCGCAAACACGGCGTAAAAATCGCCATCGCCAGCGATCTCAACCCGGGCACTTCGCCGGCGCTGTCGTTGCGCTTGATGTTGAACATGGCCTGCACCTGTTTCCGCATGACCCCGGAAGAGGCCCTGGCGGGCGCAACGATTCATGCCGCCACCGCGCTGGGCATGGCCGAGACTCACGGTTCGCTGGAAGCCGGCAAAGTCGCAGACTTCGTCGCCTGGCAGATTGATCGACCGGCCGACCTGTCGTACTGGCTGGGCGGCGACCTGGAAAAACGCGTCGTGCGTCACGGCGTCGAAACAAGCGTTTAGGAGAGCAGTTGTGGATAAGGTTCTGAACTTCAAACAAGGCCGTGTGCCGCTGCTGATCAGCATGCCCCACGCCGGCCTGCGCCTGACCCCAGTGGTCGAAGCGGGATTGATTCCCGACGCGAAAAGCCTGCCGGACACCGACTGGCACATCCCAAGGCTTTACGAATTCGCCGCCGAGCTGGGCGCCAGCACCCTGGCAGCCGAGTACTCGCGGTTTGTCATCGACCTGAACCGGCCGTCCGACGACAAGCCTTTATATGTCGGCGCCACCACCGGCCTGTACCCGGCGACGTTGTTCGACGGTATTCCGTTGTTCCGCGAAGGGCTGGAGCCATCGGCCGCAGAACGGGCGACGTATCTGGAACACATCTGGACGCCGTACCACCGGACCTTGCAGGAAGAACTGGCGCGACTGAAAGCCGAGTTCGGCTACGCACTGCTATTCGATGCACACTCGATCCGCTCGATCATCCCGCATCTGTTCGACGGCAAGTTGCCGGACTTCAACCTCGGCACCTTCAATGGCGCCAGTTGCGATCCCCAATTGGCCAGCCAACTGGAAGCCATCTGCGCACGGCATGGCGATTACAGCCATGTGCTGAACGGTCGCTTCAAGGGCGGGCACATCACCCGGCATTACGGCAACCCGGCCGAGAACATCCATGCCGTGCAACTGGAGTTGGGTCAGTGCACGTACATGGAAGAGTTCGAGCCATTCCGCTATCGCCCTGACCTGGCGGCGCCGACGCAAGTGGTGCTCAGGGAATTGTTGCAAGGGTTGTTGGCGTGGGGACAGGAACACTACAAGCGCTAAAGCTCAGCACAATACCCTGTGGCGAGGGAGCTTGTCGGAACGCCGCACCGCCCCGTTCGGCTGCGCAGCAGTCGTAATTCCTGCACGCGCGGTAAATCTGTCGGAAATCGATTGAATGTGTTGGGGCTGCTTCGCCGCCCCAACGGGGCGGGCGGCGGCTGACAAACTCTGACGCTGCAAGGGGCATGCTCATTGAAGTCATTCGGGTTTATGATGCCGGACGGCAGAATAATAGAAGTCCCCCCCAGGGATGACCTCGACCCCTTACGGAGCGCGCAATGCAGACTTTGTACCCGCAGATCAAACCCCACGCCCGGCACGATCTGGCTGTCGATAAAACCCACACGCTGTATGTCGACGAAAGCGGTTCGCCGGAAGGTTTGCCGGTGGTGTTCATCCACGGCGGCCCCGGCGCCGGGTGTGATGCCCAGAGCCGCCGGTATTTCGATCCGAACCTGTATCGCATTGTCACCTTCGACCAACGCGGTTGCGGTCGCTCCACCCCTCACGCCAGCCTTGAAAACAACACCACTTGGGATCTGGTCGCCGACCTTGAGCGGATTCGCAAACACCTGGGCATCGACAAATGGGTGCTGTTCGGCGGCTCCTGGGGTTCGACCCTGGCCCTGGCCTACGCGCAAACCCACCCGGAGCGCGTGCATGGCTTGATTCTGCGCGGGATTTTTCTCTGCCGTCCCCAGGAAATCGAGTGGTTCTACCAGTGTGGCGCCAGTCGCCTGTTTCCCGATTACTGGCAGGACTACATCGCGCCAATCCCGCAGGACGAACGCCACGATTTGCTCTCGGCGTTCCACAAACGTCTGGTCGGTAACGATCAGATCGCTCAGATGCACGCGGCCAAGGCCTGGTCCATGTGGGAAGGCCGCACCGCCACCCTGCGGCCGAATCCGCTGGTGGTCGAGCGTTTCTCCGAGCCTCAGCGTGCGTTGTCCATCGCCCGTATCGAGTGCCATTACTTCACCAATAACGCTTTCCTCGAGCCGAACCAGCTGATTCGCGACATGGGCAAGATCGCCCATTTGCCTGGCGTGATCGTCCACGGTCGCTACGACGTGATCTGTCCGTTGGACAATGCCTGGGAATTGCATCAGGCCTGGCCGAACAGCGAATTGCAGGTGATTCGCGACGCCGGCCATGCGGCGTCCGAAACGGGTATTACCGATGCCTTGGTTCGCGCCGCCGATCAGATGGCCCGCCGTATGCTCAACCTGTCGCCTGACGAAGCATGAAGGGCCTGCTGCAACGCGTGCGTGGCGCGCGAGTCGAGGTGGCGGGAGAGGTGGTTGGGGCGATAGATCAGGGGTTGCTGGTGCTGGTGGCGGTCGAGCCCGGCGATACTCGGGCCAGCGCTGACAAACTTCTGCATAAACTGCTTAACTATCGAGTATTCAGTGACGCCGAGGGCAAGATGAATCTGTCCTTGGCGGACGTAGGCGGCGGGTTGCTGCTGGTCTCGCAGTTCACCTTGGCCGCCGACACCAAAAACGGGTTGCGCCCCAGTTTTTCGACGGCGGCGCCTCCGGCTTTGGGCGAGGAGCTGTTCGACTATCTATCAGGCAAAGCGAAACAGATGCATAGCACTGTGGCATCAGGTAGATTCGGCGCGGATATGCAGGTGCACCTGGTCAATGATGGTCCGGTAACCTTCCTGTTACAGACGTGAAAGTGCTTGAAACATCTTTTTAAGGGTATTTCGGCTGAAAACAGGGGCTTTTCCCGATAAATACTTGCTTGCCCCTGATGCGTTGTAACGCGGCCTGCTAGATAATCGCGCGCTACGGGGATCAGCGTTCGTTGGTCCGTTTTGACTTAGGTAGAGACTTGTCCGGGACCTGTTGGGGAATCATTTTGCCCCATAGGAGTCGGAACAATGCTCGCCAACTTGGCAAGAGTGGCTCGCAGCGTCGGTTTTTTCCACCGCACACCGTGCTGGCACTTTAACTGGCCGTTGGTTTTTTGATCTGTTTTCGGCGAGGGTTGCTCGTGATTGTTAGTCCCTGTAATGCAGCAAAATTGTCTGCCAAACGGTTTCGAAGCGCTCTGGTAGCAGGCTCGGCACTGCTCTGCCTGTTCAGCGCCGGCCAGCTTTGGGCATTCAATCTGGATGACGTATCGGTCAAGGCGAAAGAGCTGGCCGGGCAAAAATACGAAGCCCCGCGCAGTAACTTGCCGAATGAATTTCGCGAGATGAAATTCGCGGACTATCAAAAAATTCGGTTCCTCACTGAAAAAGCCGAATGGGCGAACCAGAAAACCCCGTTCAAGCTGTCGTTCTATCACCAGGGTATGCATTTCGATACGCCGGTGAAAATCAACGAAATCACGGCTAATACCGTTGAAGAGATCAAATACGACCCGAGTCGTTTCGATTTCGGCGACGTCAAGTTCGATCCTAAAGCCACCGAGCAGCTGGGTTATGCCGGTTTCCGTGTGCTGTACCCGATCAACAAGGCCGACAAGCAAGACGAAATCATGACCATGCTTGGCGCGAGCTACTTCCGCGTTATCGGCAAAGGTCACACCTATGGCTTGTCCGCTCGCGGCATGGCCATCGATACCGCGTTGCCCTCCGGCGAAGAGTTCCCGCGTTTCACCGAGTTCTGGATTCAACAGCCCGCGCCGGGCGACAAGCATCTGGTGATCTTTGCCCTGCTGGATTCGCCACGCGCCACCGGTGCCTACCGCCTGACCCTGCGTCCGGGCAGTGACACGGTTGTCGACGTCAAGGCCAGGATGTTCCTGCGTGACAAGGTCACCAAGCTTGGCGTTGCGCCGCTGACCAGCATGTTCCTGTTCGGTGCCAACCAGCCGTCGAAAGTGCTGAACTACCGTCGCGAACTGCACGACTCCAGTGGCCTGTCGATTCATGCTGGCAACGGCGAATGGATCTGGCGTCCACTGAACAATCCGAAACACCTGTCCGTGAGTAACTTCTCGATCGAGAACCCGCGCGGTTTCGGCTTGCTGCAACGTGGCCGTGACTTCAGCCATTACGAAGACCTCGATGACCGCTACGACAAGCGTCCAAGCGCCTGGATCGAACCGAAAGGCGATTGGGGCAAAGGCTCCGTCGATCTGGTAGAGATTCCTACCGCCGACGAAACCAACGACAATATTGTCGCTTTCTGGAGCCCGGAAAAACTGCCTGAGCCCGGCCAGTCCCTGGACGTTGCCTACCGCATGCACTGGACCATCGACGAAGCCTCCCTGCATTCTCCGGACAGCGCCTGGGTTCAACAGACCCTGCGTTCCACGGGTGACGTCAAGCAGTCGAACCTGATTCGTCAGCCGGACGGCAGCGTGGCCTATCTGGTGGATTTCGAAGGCCCGTCCCTGCAAGTCCTGCCGGAAGACGCTGAAGTACGCAGCCAAGTGAGTGTTGGCGACAACGCAGAACTGGTCGAGAACAGCGTCCGTTACAACCCTGAAACCAAGGGCTGGCGCCTGACCCTGCGGATGAAGATCAAGGATCCGAGCAAATCCACCGAGATGCGCGCAGCGCTGGTCAAGAACATCTCGCCTGCCGAGGCGCTCAAGACCGCGGCGCCAGCGTCCAGTTCTTCCGTTGCCAAGGCCGACAAGATCGCCGCCAAACAGCAGGAGAAGAAGGACAAGGAAGCCAAGCAGGCTGAAGCACAAGCCCAAGCCCAGCAAGTCAAGGACACCAAGGGCAAGGACAACAAAGACGCCAAGCAGCCTGTCGCTGCCGAAGCGGCCCCAGCCACAACGGAATCGGCACCGACTGAACAAGTCCTGACCGAGACCTGGAGCTATCAGTTGCCTGCCGATGAGTAATTCACACGTACAGCCACAAACGCTTGCCGAGTACCTGGCGCATTTGCCGATGAGCGACGAGCAGCGCGCGGAACTCGCGGGCTGCAAGTCTTTCAGTGAACTGCACGAACGTCTGTCGTCCTCGACGTTCGACGCGCCGACCGAGGCCGCTCAGGCTTCGGTCGGCCGGCGCCTGACCCTGAACACCGCCGAAGAACTGGCGGATGCGCAAATGCTGGGGCTCGACGCCAGCGGTCGGGTTTGCCTCAAGGCAACCCCACCAATCCGTCGAACCAAAGTCGTGCCCGAGCCGTGGCGCACCAACATTTTGGTGCGTGGCTGGCGTCGACTGACCGGTCGCACCAATCCGCCCGTACCGCCGAAAGATGAGAACGTGCTGCCGGCGGCTCGCTGGCGCACCGTCGGTTCGATCCGCCGCTACATTCTGCTGGTGCTGATGCTCGGTCAGACGATCGTCGCCGGCTGGTACATGAAAGGCATCATGCCGTACCAGGGCTGGTCGTTCGTCGATCTTGAAGAAGTCCTGCATCAACCGCTGACCCAAACCGCCACGCAAGTGCTGCCATATGCCTTGCAAACCAGCATTCTGATTATGTTCGGGATTCTGTTCTGCTGGGTCTCGGCCGGTTTCTGGACCGCGCTGATGGGCTTCCTCGAGTTGATCACTGGCCGTGACAAGTACCGCATTTCCGGCGCCAGCGCCGGCAACGAGCCGATCGCCAAGGACGCACGCACCGCACTGGTGATGCCGATCTGCAACGAAGACGTGCCGCGGGTGTTTGCCGGTTTGCGGGCGACCTTCGAATCGGTTGCGGCCTCGGGTAACCTGGATCGCTTCGACTTTTTCGTACTCAGCGACAGTAACGACGCCGATATCTGCGTTGCCGAACAACAGGCCTGGCTGGACGTCTGCCGTGAGGCCAAGGGCTTCGGCAAGATCTTCTATCGCCGCCGTCGCCGCCGCGTGAAACGTAAAAGCGGCAACCTCGACGACTTCTGTCGTCGTTGGGGCGGTGACTACAAGTACATGGTCGTGCTCGACGCCGATAGCGTCATGAGCGGCGAATGCCTGAGCAGTCTGGTGCGCCTGATGGAAGCCACGCCGGACGCCGGGATCATCCAGACCGCGCCGCGTGCGTCGGGCATGGACACCCTTTATGCGCGTATGCAGCAGTTCGCCACGCGTGTGTACGGTCCGCTGTTCACTGCCGGTCTGCACTTCTGGCAGTTGGGCGAATCCCACTACTGGGGCCACAACGCGATTATCCGCATGAAGCCGTTCATCGAGCACTGCGCCCTGGCGCCGTTGCCCGGTAAAGGCGCGTTTGCCGGTGCGATTCTGTCCCACGACTTCGTCGAAGCTGCGCTGATGCGCCGTGCCGGCTGGGGCGTATGGATTGCCTACGACTTGCCGGGCAGCTACGAAGAACTGCCGCCGAACCTGCTGGACGAACTCAAGCGTGACCGTCGCTGGTGCCACGGCAACCTGATGAACTTCCGGCTGTTCCTGGTCAAGGGCATGCACCCGGTGCACCGTGCAGTATTCCTGACCGGCGTGATGTCGTACCTGTCCGCGCCGTTGTGGTTCTTGTTCCTGGTGTTGTCGACGGCCTTGCTGGCGGTCAACACGTTGATGGAGCCGCAGTACTTCCTAGAACCGCGTCAGCTCTATCCACTGTGGCCACAATGGCAGCCGGACAAGGCGATTGCACTGTTCTCGACGACCATCGTGCTGCTGTTCCTGCCGAAGTTGCTGAGCATCATCCTGATCTGGGCCAAGGGCGCGAAAGAGTTCGGTGGCAAGTTCAAGGTGACGCTGTCGATGCTGCTGGAGATGTTGTTCTCCATGCTGCTGGCGCCGGTGCGGATGATCTTCCACACCCGTTTCGTACTCGCCGCGTTCCTCGGCTGGGCCGCGACCTGGAACTCGCCGCAACGTGACGACGACTCCACGCCGTGGAGTGAAGCGGTCAAGCGCCATGGGCCGCAGACCGTGTTGGGCTTCTTCTGGGCCTTGCTGGTGATCTGGCTGAACCCGAGCTTCCTCTGGTGGTTGGTGCCGATTGTCGGTTCGCTGATGCTGTCGATCCCGGTGTCGGTGATCTCCAGCCGTGTCGGCCTTGGCCTCAAGTCCCGTGACGAAAGCCTGTTCCTGATCCCTGAGGAATACAATCCGCCACAGGCGTTGCTGGCAACCGACCAGTACACCCACGAAAACCGTTGGCATGCGTTGAATGACGGTTTCATCCGGGCAGTGGTCGATCCTCAGCAGAACGCTTTGGCGTGTGCGCTGGCGACGTCCCGTCACCGTCAGGCCGAGCCGATCGAATGGCTGCGCATCGAGCGGGTTCGCCATGCGATGAAGGTCGGGCCTGCGGGGCTGACCAACAACGAGTGCCTGGCCCTGCTGAGTGATCCGGTTGCACTGGGTCGCTTGCATGAGCAGGTCTGGAACGAAGGCCATGCCGAGTGGCTGCAAGCCTGGCGCACATCGGTGGATGCCGATCCCCATGCGCCGCTGTTACCGCTCAAGCCTGTGAGCGTGCAGCCTCAGCTGGCCTAATGAAAAACCCCGCGAAAGCGGGGTTTTTTTTGCGCTACTGATCATTCCCACGTGCAGCCGGGAACGCCTCATGCAATTGATCTGACTGAACTCAGCTTTGTGTTCGGCGCGGATCCTGTGGGAGTGGGGTTTGCTCGCGATGGCCTGCCGATTTTAATGGTGTACATATCCGTTTCTGCGGTAACGGCCGCTGACGGTTTCGCTTTTACAGCGAGTCACTTGGAAAAGCCCCAAGTAACCAAAGGCTCGGCCTCTCGAGGGGACGGTGCATCAAGATCAAGAGCTGCAGGCGAGCTAACGCTCGGCCTGTTGAGTGGTGAACAGCAAAGCGGATGGGCGCTGATTTTGGACGGGCGTCGATTTTTTGTGGAGCTGGCTTGTCGGGTCGCCTCGTCGCTGCGATGGCGGCCTGTCAGCCGACCCATCTTCCCCGGATGTACCCAGTCCAACCTTGGGAGCGAGCCTGCTCGCGATGCTCTCCCGGAGCAATGCCGGAGCGAGGCACCGAATGGAGGGGCAAAGCCTTTTGGTTCCTTTTCGGCGTTTGGAAAAGGGACTCGCTGTAAAAGCGAAACCGCCAGCCGCCGCTACCGCAGAAATGGATATGTACTCGCTCCCTACGCCTAATCGCCGCATCACCTCAAACCTTGAACCGCCCCACCAACCTCTGTAAATGCGCCCCCAACCGCGCCAGCTCAACGCTGGACGCCGCGGTCTCTTCACTGGCGGCCGAGGTCTGCTCGGACACATCACGCACGTTCAGCACGCTGCGATTGATCTCTTCGGCCACTGCACTCTGTTGCTCGGCAGCGGTAGCGATCTGCTGGTTCATCGACTGGATTGCCGACACCGTGCGGGTGATGCTTTCCAGCGAGCTGCCGGCGCGCCGGGTCAGTTCGACGCTGCTGTCGGTCAGGCTGCGGCTGTTGTCCATGATGGTCGCGACTTGCTGAGTGCCGGTTTGCAGGCCGACGATCAACTCTTCGATTTCTTCGGTGGACTTCTGGGTGCGCTGGGCCAGGCTGCGGACTTCGTCGGCGACCACCGCAAAACCGCGCCCGGCTTCACCGGCGCGGGCGGCTTCGATGGCGGCGTTGAGCGCCAGCAGGTTGGTTTGCTGGGCCACGGACTTGATCACGTCGAGCACGCTGCCGATCTTGTCGCTTTCGCGCTTCAGATGCCCCATGGCTTCGGTGGAGTTACCGACTTCGGTAGCCAGGCGCTCAATCTGGGCGATGGCTTCGCCGACCACCCGGTCACCCTCGCGAGCCTGCTGGTCGGCGGCGACGGCGGCTTCGGACGCTTCCTCGGCGTTGCGCGCGACTTCCTGCACAGTGGCGGTCATTTCGTGCATGGCGGTGGCCACCTGATCGGTCTCGACCTTCTGGCTGTTGACCCCGGCGCTGGTCTGCTCGGTGACGGCGGACAGTTCTTCAGCGGCGCTGGCGATCTGGGTCACGCCATCGCTGATGCCACCGATCAGTTCCCGCAGGCCCAGGGTCATGCTCTGCATGGCGCGCTGTAGCTGACCCAGTTCGTCCTGACGTTCGGAGGTGAGGTTGTGAGTCAGGTCGCCCGCGGCGACACGCTCGGCCACTTTGAGGGTCTGGCTCAGAGGAATGACGATCTGGCGAGTGATGGCCCAGGCTGCGAACAAACCAAAGGCCAGCGCGAGGACGGTGGCCATCAGGAGCATATTCTTGGCGTGCGCTGTGTCGGTGTCGCGCGCGACAGTTTGCGAAGCAGTGAGTTTTTTACTGACGTCGAGCAGCATGTCGCCTTGCGTGACCATGCGTTTGAGGGCGGCGGCGCTGGCGACTTGGGAGTCGCGGAACTGGCTGACGGCCGCGCGATAGGCTTTGAGTGAGTCGGTCGCCTGTTGCAGGTTGGCGATGTGTTGTTCCGGCAGCTGAGACGGCAAGCTCTCGAGGTTTTTCAGGGCGTTGTCGATGGCGCCCAACGCCGGCTGCTCGGCCTCGGGCTTGCCGCTGTAGGTATAGCCGCGCACCTGGAAGCGCGCTTGCTGGATCAGCTTGCTCAGGTCGATCACGCTGTTGAACTGAGCGACGCTGTCGCCTTGCAGCATGGATTTTTCGACTTCAGCGACCCGGGCCACGGCGTTATCGGCGGTGGCACCCAGTTTACTGCGAGCATCTTCGCGGGTGGCGGTGGCCTGAGTCATGTCAGCGAAGGCGCGTTTGTACTCGCTGACAGCGGCCAATTGTTGGTCGATCATTGCCACGTCGCCAGGCTGTTCGATCAGCGTGCGGGCGGTTTTCAGGCCGGTATCGAGTCGGCTGATCAGCTCGTTGACAGCGCCCGGACCTTGTTCGCCACGGCGCATGTCGTAATCCAGACGGGCGAGGCGCAGGTCTTTGGTCAGCTCATTGAGGCTGGAAATAAACCCAAGCGTATCGCCACGGCTGATCACACCGCTCAGACCGGTCCAGCCGGTAAAGGTGATCAACAAGGTCAGCAGCAGCACCAGACCGAAGCCGATACCCAGTTTGCGATTGACGCTTACGTTTCCCAGTTTCTCGGCCAGCCAACGGTACATGCTGCAACTCCCCTAGGACCTAATCGGTTTTATGGGAACTGTATCGGCCGGCTGGCAGGGATCTGTAGGGGAGTAAACACTTGTGGCGAGGGAGCTTGCTCCCGCTTGGGCGCGAAGCGGCCAGCGCTTTTTACCAGCAAGACCGCATTCACTGGTTTTACGACTGCTTCGCAGCCGAGCGGGACGGTGCGGCGATCCGACAAGCTCCCTCGCCACAGGATAAGTGTCTGGGGTTAGAAGAGGCGTGCCAGCAGCGCAGTGACGGCGGTTTCAACCCGCAGGATGCGCTCGCCGAGTTGCACCGGTTGCAGGCCGGCCTTGCCCAGCAAATCGATTTCGTAGGGAATCCAGCCGCCTTCGGGGCCGATGGCCAGGGTCACGGGTTCGTCCACGCCGCGAGGGCAGGGCGGGTAGTTACCGGGATGACCGACCAGGCCGAGGGTACCTTCGGTAATGGCCGGCAGACGATCTTCGACAAAGGGCTTGAAACGCTTCTCGATGACGACCTCCGGCAGCACGCTGTCCCGGGCTTGTTCAAGACCCAGGATCAACTGCTCGCGAATCGCCTCGGGTTCCAGGAACGGGGTTTGCCAGAAGCTCTTCTCGACGCGATAGCTGTTCACCAGCACGATTCGCGGCACACCCATGGCGGCCACGGTCTGAAATACCCGGCGGAGCATTTTCGGTCGCGGCAGCGCCAACACCAAAGTCAGTGGCAGCTTGGTCGGTGGCGGCTGCTCGAGGGTGACACGCAACTCGGCTTCATCGGCGTCCAGGCGCAGCAATTCGGCTGAACCCATCAACCCGCCGATACGCCCGACCCGCAGGCTGTCGCCAACCACCGAGCGGTGGACTTCCTGCATGTGAGTCAACCGGCGATCGCGCAGGATAGCCCGGTCGGCCGTAATAAAGTCGGCCTCTTCGAGGAGCAGCAGGTTCACGCTTGAGTCGCTGGCGGCTGGTCGTTGTGATCGTCAGCCGGCTGATCGTCCGGGTGCTCGCCGCGCTTGCTGATCAGGCTGCCGAACAGGATGCCGATCTCGAACAGCAACCACATCGGAACGGCCAACAGCGTCTGCGAGAAGATGTCCGGCGGCGTCAGGATCATGCCGACCACGAAGCAGCCGATGACTACATACGGGCGGATTTTCTTCAGGTAGGCGACATTGACCACGCCGATCCACACCAGCAGCACCACGGCCACCGGAATCTCGAACGCCACGCCGAAGGCGAAGAACAGCGTCATGACGAAATCGAGGTAGCTGGTGATGTCGGTCATCATTTCCACACCGGCCGGGGTGGCGGCGGCGAAGAACTTGAAGATCAGCGGGAACACCAGGAAATAGGCGAAGGCCATGCCGGTGTAGAACAGCAGAATGCTGGACACCAGCAACGGCACCGCGATGCGCTTTTCATGCTTGTACAGGCCCGGCGCGATGAAGCCCCAGATCTGATGCAGGATCACCGGGATTGCCAGGAACAGCGAAACCATCATGGTCAGCTTCAGCGGCGTCAGGAACGGCGACGACACGTCAGTGGCGATCATCGTCGCGCCGGCCGGCAGGTACTGGCGCAGCGGCGTGGAGACGAAGGTGTAGATTTGCTGGGTGAAGGCGAACAACCCGGCAAAGATAATGAAAATCGCCGCTACACAGCGCAGCAGACGGGTGCGCAACTCGGTGAGGTGCGAAACCAGCGGCATGTGCTGGTCGTTTTCCGGAAGTTCGCTCATGGGGCTCGCGGCGGCAAAGTGGTGTCGTGAGGGGCTGGCGCAACAGGCGTAGCCGCAGGAGGAGCAGGTTCTACCGGAGTAGCAGGTTCAGCCGTTGCAACCACCGGGATAGCTTCAGCCGCCGGCGCATGAATCGTCTGCGTCGCTACAGGTTCCACCGGCGTCGGCTCTTGCTGAGTCGGCGTGAAGATCTTCCGCGCCTCCTGCTCCAGCGACAGAATGTGCTCGTTGTGCAGTTGCCGGCGAATCTCGTCGGCACCGATTTCACGTTCAACTTCCTGTTTGATCGCGTTGAAGCTGCGTTTCAGGCGCCCGACCCACAAGCCGGCGGTGCGCGCAGCGCCCGGCAGACGCTCGGGCCCCAGCACCAGCAGGGCGACGAGGCCGACGAGCAGCAGTTCAGAGAAGCTGATACCAAACATTAGTCAGTGCTCACGAGTCTTTACGGGTCGGCTCTTCGACTTTTTGCGCCTGCACATCGATGGTGTGCGGCGGGTTCACAGACTGTGTGGTCTGTGGCTGAACAGGTGGAACCGGTTGGGCCGGGGTTGCTGTCGGGTCAGCCGGTTTCTCGTCGTCGTTCATGGCTTTACGAAAGCCCTTGATCGACTCGCCGACATCAGTACCGAGGTTTTTCAGTTTCTTGGTGCCGAACACCAGCACGACGACAACCAGGATGACGATCCAGTGTTTCCAGTCAAAAATGCCCATGTTGCGTTCCTCTGTAATAGATGTTCAGGCGGACGGGCGAGAGGCTTTCTCGGTATGTCCAGACAGACCGAAGCGGCGGTCCAGTTCATCGAGCACAGCCTGTGGATGCTGCCCCAGCTGGGCGAGCATGACCATGCTGTGGAACCACAAATCGGCGGTCTCATAGATCACATCGCTGCAGTCACCGCTGATGGCGGCATCCTTGGCGGCAATGATGGTTTCGACCGACTCTTCGCCGACTTTTTCCAGAATCTTGTTCAAGCCCTTGTGGTACAGGCTGGCGACATACGAGCTGTCGGCAGCGGCGCCTTTGCGCTCTTCCAGCACCTGGGCCAGACGGGTCAGGGTGTCACTCATGGGTATGTCCTGCGGAGTAGATAGCGTGCGGGTCTTTCAGTACCGGGTCGACGGTTTTCCAGTCGCCGTTCTCGAAGACGCGGTAGAAGCAGCTCTGACGGCCGGTATGGCAGGCGATGTCACCGATCTGCTCGACCATCAGGATGATCACGTCGGCGTCACAGTCCAGGCGCATCTCAAGCAGGGTTTGCACATGACCGGACTCTTCACCCTTGCGCCACAGCTTGCCACGGGAACGTGACCAGTAAATGGCACGGTTCTCGGCAGCGGTCAATTCCAGCGCTTCGCGGTTCATCCAGGCCATCATCAGGACGCGTCCGGTCTTGTGGTCCTGGGCAATCGCCGGCACCAGACCATCGGCGTCCCACTTGATCTCGTCCAGCCAGTTTTTCATCTTCGATTCCTGAAAAAAGCAGCTGTAAGCTTCGAGCTTCAAGCTACAAGTAAAAGCAGGTTTGCGTTGTGCCTGTGTTGATGAGTTCAAGTCTTGAACCCGGTGCTTGAAGCTTGAAGCTTATCGCTTGCAGCTCAATCCGGCTATCGGCGAACGACCAGATACAAACCGACCGCTACCATGATTCCTGCGGGCCAATGCCCCAAATCGTTCAACGGACCACCGGCGGCGAGTATCGTGCCACCCGCCAAGTGAGCGGTGCCGAGCAGGCGCAGGAACCAGTCGTCCTTGCGCTTGTGCCAAGGGGGCGGCGGGTCGTTGGCGTGGGGCTGGGACATGCGCTCGAGCAGGTCGCGGGCCATGTTGGCCAGGTGCGGGATCTGTTCGAACTGGCTCTGCACGTTGCCCAGCAAGGCTTTGGGGCTGACGCGTTCGCGCATCCAGCGCTCGAGGAACGGCTGGGCGGTGTTCCACAGGTCAAGGTCCGGGTACAGCTGACGGCCCAGGCCTTCGATGTTCAACAGGGTTTTTTGCAGCAAGACCAACTGTGGCTGCACTTCCATGTTGAAGCGGCGAGCGGTCTGGAACAGGCGCATCAGCACCTGACCGAAGGAAATATCTTTTAACGGCTTTTCGAAGATCGGCTCGCACACGGTACGGATCGCTGCTTCGAATTCGTTGAGTTTGGTTTCCGCCGGCACCCAGCCCGAATCGATGTGCAACTGCGCAACACGACGGTAATCACGCTTGAAGAACGCGAACAGGTTGCGCGCCAGATAGTCCTGATCTTCCGGGGTCAGGCTGCCGACGATGCCGCAGTCGATCGCAATGTACTGCGGGCTCCACGGTTGCACGGTGCTGACAAAGATGTTGCCGGGGTGCATGTCGGCGTGGAAGAAGCTGTCGCGGAACACCTGGGTGAAGAAGATCTCGACGCCACGTTCGGCGAGCATTTTCATGTCGGTACGCTGGTCGGCCAGGGTCGCGAGGTCGGTGACCTGAATCCCGTAGATGCGCTCCATCACCAGCACTTTCGGCCGGCACCAGTCCCAATAGACTTGCGGCACATAGAGCAGCGGCGAACCGTCGAAGTTGCGCTTCAATTGGCTGGCATTGGCTGCCTCGCGCAGCAGGTCAAGTTCGTCGTAGATGGTTTTTTCGTAGTCGCTGACCACGTCCACCGGGTGCAGCAGGCGCGCGTCGGCCGAGAGTTTCTCCGCGGCGCGAGCGAGGATGAACAGCCACGCCAAGTCTTGGGCAATGATCGGTTTCAGGCCCGGGCGGATCACTTTGACGACGACTTCTTCACCGGTTTTCAGCTGCGCGGCATGTACTTGCGCCACCGAGGCTGAGGCCAGCGGTTCGACGTCGAAACGGCTGAAGACTTCACTGATTTTTTTGCCGAGCTGCTCTTCGATCAACCGGATCGACACTTGCGAGTCGAACGGCGGCACGCGGTCCTGCAGCTTCATCAGTTCATCGGCGATGTCTTCGGGCAGCAGGTCGCGGCGTGTCGAAAGGATCTGGCCGAACTTGATGAAAATCGGCCCCAGGTCTTGCAATGCCAGGCGTAGTCGCGCGCCACGGCTCAGGTCCAGCGTCTTGCGCGGAAACCAGCGCCACGGCAGGGCGTAGCGCAGCGCCAGCAGAAACCAGGGCAGCGGCAGGGCGAACAGCAAGTCATCGAGGCGGTAGCGAATCACAACGCGCTGGATGCGCAACAAACGGCGGACGGCAAGCAGCTTCATGCGTTATCGCTTGGGTCGAGGGATCGGGAAAGGCGCTCAAAACGCGCCTCGAGACGTTCCAGATCGAGCTTGATCTGGTCCAGTTCATTGAAGCGGGCTTCGGCTTCGCGCTGACCAACGAGGGCGCGCGATTCTTCGGCCAGGTACTCGCCCAGGTTCTGGTTCAGGCTGGTGAACCCTTGCTGATACCAGCGTGCGCGACTGCGCAGATGACCGCCGACCAGTTGCGTAGCGACAGGTCCCAGCCAGCGCGAGAGTTCGTACTCCCAGTCCAGTTCGAGGTCCTGAAGGATCGCCGCCAGTTCCAGCAGCACGCCGCTGTCGCCGTCGAGTTCGACTTCAGGGTCATGCAGGACCGAGCTCTTGTCCTTGTTCATCGCCAGCTTCAGCAGGCTTGAGGCCGGTGCGCGCAAGGTGCAGTCGGCACCGGTTTCCCATTGGGATGCGAGCATCAGGCCTTCATCGCTGGGCAGGATGAACACTTGCAGCGCGGGGCTGCGGCAATCAACGGCGATCACTCTGCCGCTCAAATGCGCCAGCCGCGGCAGCGCCGTGCTGTCGAGACGCAGCACCCGGTTCAGGCCGAGTTCAACGCTGGCGAACAGGCCGGCCAGCAGCATCAGGGCTTGATGCCGCGGTGCAGGGCGACGATGCCTGCGGTCATGTTGTGGTAGGTCACGTGGTCGAAACCGGCCTCGACCATCATCGACTTCAGGGTTTCCTGATTCGGGTGCATGCGGATCGATTCGGCCAGGTAGCGATAGCTTTCCGAATCATTGGTGATCAGCTTGCCCATCAACGGCATGAAGGCGAACGAGTAGGCGTCGTAGGCTTTGGACATCAGCGCGTTGGTCGGTTTGGAGAACTCCAGCACCAGCAAACGGCCGCCCGGTTTCAGCACGCGCAGCATCGAGCGCAGGGCGTCTTCTTTATGCGTTACGTTGCGCAGGCCGAAAGCGATGGTCACGCAGTCGAAATGGTTGTCCGGAAACGGCAGCTTTTCAGCATCGGCCTGAACGAATTCGACGTTGCCGGACACACCCAGATCCAGCAGGCGGTCACGCCCGACCTTGAGCATGGATTCGTTGATGTCGGCCAACACTACCTGACCAGTCGGTCCCACAAGATGCGAGAACTTGCGGGTCAGGTCGCCAGTGCCGCCGGCGATGTCCAGCACGCGGTTACCGGTACGCACGCCCGACAGCTCGATCGCGAAACGCTTCCACAGACGGTGCATGCCGCCCGACAGGAGGTCGTTCATCAGGTCGTACTTGGCGGCTACCGAGTGGAAAACCTCAGCGACTTTTTCCGCTTTCTGGCTTTCCGGTACGTTTTTGAAGCCGAAGTGAGTGGTGGGTTCGGCATCGCTGCCTTTGCGCTGATCAGTCATATCGCTGTCACCAAAAGAGAATGCGGGCATTCTAATCCCGGTGGCCTGCTTTGTCTTGGCAAGGCTGAAGGTAAGATAGGCAATCACCGGGACGTTTTGACGCAGCAACGGTCAAGATTTTCAGGAAGTATCCATAAAGCAGGAGTCATTCGATGGCCCATATTAGTGTTGAACGTGCCCACGGCCTGGGTAAGGAAGCGGCCCGCGAGAAGGCCGACAAGTTGGCGCAGAAGCTGTCCGAACAATTTGGCCTGGAGCCGCAGTGGTCCGGGGATACCCTGAACCTCAAACGTTCCGGTGTGAAAGGTGCGGTATACATAGGCGAGGACTCGATCAAGGTTGATGTCGAACTGGGCCTGTTGATGTCCGCCATGAGTAGCACCATCAAATCGGAAATCGAAAGGGCCCTCGATAAAGCATTGGCATAAGGTCGCGCGCAACTGTGGCGAGGGAGCTTGCTCCCGCTGCGACTGCTGCGCCCGGGCGCGGATCGGTCGGCAGGAGCAGGCTCCCTCGCCACAATTGATGTCAGGCAAGTCCCATTTGTTTATGTCACTTGTTAGGGTGCCGTTTCTAATTATTCTCACTACTTTGTGCCTGAGCCCGACTCTCTGCGGGCAGTTCCTCGACCCTTCTGCGCGTGAGGTGAACCATGGCCAAAGTTATTTTGAAGAAAAAAGTCGACGTTGAGACTAATACGCTGAGCGACGTCAAATCGTATGCCCGCAAGATCTGGCTGGCAGGCTTGGGTGCTTACACCAAGGTCGGTCAAGAGGGTAGCGAATACGTTCAAGAGTTGATCAAGGCTGGTCAAACTGTTGAAAAGAAAGGTAAAAAAGTCGTCACTGAAAAACTTGAAGCGGCCAATGCCGAGATCGATGAAGCCAAGAGTGAAGTAAGCACTTTCAAAGGCAAAGTCGAACTTCAACTCGATAAGGTCGAGCGGGCTTTCGATACGCGTATCGCAAGTGCCTTGAATCGTATCGGCATTCCGTCTAAACATGACGTTGAGACACTCTCTGCTAAGCTCGATGAGCTGACGGCATTGCTCGAACGTGTCGCGCGTAAATCTTAAGGAGAACGGGATGGCTGGTAAAAAGACGACTGAAAAAGAAGGCAGCTCGTGGATCGGGAAGGTCGAAGACTACTCCCGCAAGATCTGGCTGGCTGGTTTA
This sequence comes from Pseudomonas sp. B21-048, assembly GCF_024748615.1. NCBI lineage: Bacteria > Pseudomonadati > Pseudomonadota > Gammaproteobacteria > Pseudomonadales > Pseudomonadaceae > Pseudomonas > Pseudomonas sp. B21-048. Next base: position 381,987 of record NZ_CP087168.1, read on the forward strand.
GGCGTGTACTCGAAGATTGACACCGACGGCAGCAAACTCTTCGATGCATTGGTTAAGGACGGCGAGAAAGCCGAGAAGCTCACCAAGAGCGCTGTCGGCAAGAAAGTCGATGCCGCCAAGGATTCCGCTTCGTCGGCCAAGTCGCGCATCAGCGGCGTGAAAGATCGCGCACTGGGCAAATGGGATGAGCTGGAAGGGGCTTTCGACAAGCGTCTGAACAGCGCCATTTCGCGCCTGGGTGTACCGAGCCGCAATGAGGTCAAGGCACTGCACAGCAAGGTCGATACCCTGACCAAGCAGATCGAGAAACTCACCGGTGCCAAGGTTGCCCCTGTTGCGGCGAAAACCGCGGCGGCCAAACCAGCAGCCAAAAGCGCTGCCAAACCATTGGCCAAGGCTGCCGCTAAACCGGCAACCAAAACTGCCGCAGCGAAACCTGCAACCAAAGCGGCCGCAAAACCAGCCGCCAAACCTGCAGCTAAAACCGCAGTGGCCAAACCCGCTGCAGCGAAGAAGCCAGCAGTGAAGAAGCCGGCAGCCGCGAAAGCGGTTGCACCGAAACCCGCAGTGGCTGCCGCCAAACCGGCAACCCCGGTGAGCACGGCGAACTCCGCCGCTGCACCGACCCCTGCTGTAACCCAGACTGCCGCGCCGGCTCCATCGACGCCAACCAGTCAGTCCTGATGATCATTCCCACGCTCCGCGTGGGAATGCCTCACCGGACGCTCCGCGTCCATTGCGGCAGTGACGCAAAGCGTCACCGGCTGCATTCCCACGCGGAGCATGGGAACGATCACGCCCGGCCTGCGAAGGTCGGGCGTTTTTGTTGGTGCATGCATTCTGGAGAGCACCGAAGACCCACAGGATCAGTCGTGCTCTTCGAGGTACTGCAACGCCAACCGCTCAGTCGCGATTTTTATCGGCGGCAGCAAATGCGGCGCCACCAGCATCATGATCTGGTACACCACCAGCCGCACTTCACCTTCACGGTCGAGAATCCGCTGATAGTCCAGCGAGAACAGCAACGTCATGGTGATTTGTTCCACCAACTGCCCCAGCGCCTGGGTGTCACTGACCAACTGACCTTGAGCCTTCAATTGTGCCAGCAATGAAGCCAGAGTGCGTTTCAGCGCATTGAGCAAGTTGCGTATCCCCTTGGCCAGTTTCGGCAGGCGGCCGGCAAGGTTCGACAGGTCCTGGAACAGAAACCGGTAATGGGCCAGGCGTTCGATGATCAGGTGCAGAAACAGCCAGTAATCGTCGGGTGCCAATTCCACATCGGACGGAGGATCGAGCAAGGGCGTCAGTTCGGCCTGGAAGCGTTCGAACAGCCCGAGGATCAGCGGTTCCTTACCATGGAAGTGGTAGTAGAGGTTACCGGGGCTAATGCCCATTTCATTGGCAACCTCCATGGTGGAGACGTTCGGTTCGCCCTTCTGATTGAACAACTGCAGGGCACATTCGAGAATCCGGTCGCGGGTTTTCATCCAGTCTTCTTAATGGTCGAGTCATGCCACGGCCATTGGCGGCCGTGGTTCGTTGAACGTCAGCGCACGCGCACGTAAGTACCGGGTGCTGCCTCCATCGGTGGATAATTCTGGTTGCCGAGGGCCATCTGGGTTTCACGTTGCGCGCCGGAGCGCTCCTGAATCCAGCTCAGCCATTGTGTCCACCAACTACCATCGACGCGCTTGGCATCGTAATACCAGGCCCGCGGGTCGCTGCTCAGTTTCGGATTTTCGACATAGTTGGCTTTCGGATTATTAGGTGGGTTGAGAATGCTCTGCACATGACCACTGTTGGCCAGCACGAAGCGCCGCTCGCCCCCCAGCAGTAATGTCGAGCGATACACGGCATCCCACGGGGTGATGTGATCATTCATGCCCGCCACGCTGAAACTGTCGACGGTGACTTTCTGCAGATCGATCGGCGTGCCGCACACTTCCAGCCCGCCTGCATGATTCAACGGGTTGTGCTTGAAGAAGTCCAGCAGGTCGCCATGAAACGCGGCTGGCAGGCGCGTGTTGTCGTTGTTCCAGTAGAGAATGTCGAACGCCGGTGGCTCCTTGCCCAGCAGGTAGTTATTGACGAAGTAATTCCAGATCAGGTCGTTGGGACGCATCCAGGCAAACACCCTGGCCATGTCACGACCCTCCAGAACGCCCTTCTGATAGGAACGGCGTTTGGCCGCTTCCAGCGTCTGTTCGTCGGCGAAGAGGGTGGCCGGGCTGTCGATCTGACTGTCGAGCAGGCTGACCAGGTAGGTCGCGCTGGATACCCGTCGTAGCTGCCGCTTGGCCTGCAAATGCCCTTGCAGCGCGGCGATGGTCAGCCCGCCGGCGCAAGCCCCCATCAGGTTGACCTCGCGAGCGCCGGTGATCGCCCGGCACACATTCATTGCTTCTTCGACGGCTTCGACGTAAGACGACAACCCCCATTCGCGATGACGCACATCGGGATTACGCCAGCTGATAATGAAGGTCTGCAAACCGTTTTTAAGGGCGTACTGGACGAAGCTGTTGCCGGGGCTCAAGTCGAAAATGTAGTACTTGTTGATCTGTGGCGGCACGATCAGCAATGGCTTTGAATACTGTTTTTCGCTCATCGGCTTGTACTGGATCAGCTCCAGAAGCTCATTGCGAAACACCACGGAGCCGGTAGTGGTGGCAACCGTTTTGCCCACCTCGAACGATTGCTTGGTGACCTGTCTGGGCAGGCCGTCGTTGTGCAGGAGGTCGTCGAGCAGATGGCCGATACCCCGCACGAGACTGCTGCCGCCGGAGTTGAAAAATTCCTTGATCGCCAGCGGATTGAGCAGGGTGTTGGACGGCGCCACGGCGTCGTTGATCAAGGCAAAGGCGAAGTGGGCGCGGGCGCGATCGTCCGGGCTCATGTTGCTCTCGTCGATCCAGCTTTTGACTTCTTTCTGCCAGCTCAGATAGGCCTGCAGGCTGCGGCGATAAAAAGGATTGAGGCTCCACGTCGGGTCGGCAAAGCGACTGTCTTGCGGGTTGGTCGGGTGCAAGGTTTCACCCAGCAGTACGCGGCCCAACTGGCCGCCCAGCTTCAAGGCATGCCGGGCCGTGTACACCGGGTTGCGCAGGCCATGGGTGGCCAGGCTGCGCAAGGTCGAAAACAGGTCCCGGCCGCGCAGACCGGTCACTGCACTTTGTGCATTGATGAAGGCAGCGGGAGTGGGCAAAGAGCCCTTCGCCGGTTTGTCGCGCATGAGTTAACACTCCTTCGTCATCAGGCCAAAAACAAACTCACCGAACAAAACACCATAGACGTTGTTGCCGATTGTTGCGCGGTACGGCGTCCTGCCGTCCCACATTGGGCCGATTAGCCACCTGATGGCGCGGGGTGCGGATGCATCACTGCGCGCTGACGCTCTTCCTCAAGAAACTTCATGATGATCGGTGCCACCGCTTCGGCCCGGGTAATCAAAAACAGATGGCCGTCGTCGATGATGTGCAGTTGGGCATTGGGAATTCGCCAGGCCAGCATGCGCATGTTGATCAGCGGGATCAGTGGGTCATCGTCGCCGGCCAACACCAGGGTCGGCTGGTTGATCTTGTGCAGCCAGTGAATGCTGGTCCAGCCGAGGCCGGCGAACAGCTGCCAGTAATACCCGAGTTTGCCTGCCGAACGAACCCTGGCGGCGTGACTGGCAGCAAGGGTCGGATCGCGACGGAACGAGCCGCCATAGATCATCGGTGCGATGCGGATCACATGGGATGGCTGGATGTAGCGCCTGGGGCTTGCCATCATCCACAGTACTTTCGGCTTGCCCGGAACCATCACGGCACCGGCCGCCGTGGCCGCCAGCACCAGCTTCTTGCAGCGCTCGGGATAGTCATGTGCGAACTGCTGCGCCAAGGCGCCACCCCACGAAACGCCAATCACGTTGACTTGCCCGTAATCGAGATAGTCGAGCATTCGTGCAGTGAGTTTCGCCAGGCCCGAAAAGCGATACGGGCGGTTGGGAGTCGATGAGCCACCGACGCCAGGTACGTCGAAGGCAATGACTTCCAGGTCCGGATCAAGTGCCTGGACGAACGGAAATATCAGCTCCAGGTTGGCGCCGATGCCGTTGAAAATCAGCAAGGGCGTCAAGTGAGGCTTGCCGGGGCGTACCGCAGTGCGGAGGGTCTGGCCATCCAGGTTGACGGTACGAAAGACGAACGGTTGCGGCATGCACAGAGCCCTGTAGTTTTTAAACGCTGATCGAGCCGTCCCGGGCCGTCGCAGAATGTTCGAGGCTGGCCTCGAGAGTAATCGATAGAGATCGCGGCACCTCCCAGTGCCGCGGACTACGAGTTATTTGAAGCTCAACGTTCATGCACGTAAGTACCCGGCGAAGCTTCACCCGCTGGATAGGCCTTGTTGCCAAGGTTGGCGGGGGATTTCTTCAGTTTGCCCGAACGCTCGGCTTGCCACGCCTGCCAATGCAGCCACCAGGAATCGGTGTGCTTGGTGGAATTTTCCATCCACTCTTCGGCTTTGACCGGCATGTCGGTGCTGGTCATGTAGCGTGCTTTCGGATTGCCCGGAGGGTTCAGAATGCTCTGGATATGCCCGCTGCTGGACAGCACGAATTCGACCTTGCCGCCGAACAGCTGCGCGGATTTGTAGCAGGACTTCCACGGAGTGATGTGATCGTTGGTACCGGCCAGGGAAAAGATGTCGGCGGTGACCTGCTTGAGGTCGATCGGCGTGCCGCACACTTCCAGGGCATCGGAGCGGATCAGTGGATTGTTTTTGAACATCTCGATCAGGTCACCGTGGAACGCCGCCGGCAACCGGGTGGTGTCATTGTTCCAGAACAGGATATCGAAAACCGGCGGTTCATTACCCAGCAGATAATTGTTGACCCAGTAGTTCCAGATCAGGTCGTTGGGACGCATCCAGGCGAAGACTTTCGCCATGTCGCGACCTTCCAGCACACCGGCCTGGTAGGAATGGCGCTTGGCGGCTTCGAGTGTCTGTTCGTCGACGAACAGGGCCACATCGCTGTCCAGGGTGGTGTCCAGTACGCTGACCAGCAGGGTGAGGGCGTTGACCTTCTTCTCGCCGATCGCTGCGTAGTGACCCAGCAGGGCGGTGCAGGTGATGCCGCCGGAGCAGGCACCGAGCATGTTCAAGTCTTTGCTGCCGGTAATCGCGGTGACGACATCGACCGCTTCCTTGAGCGCTTCGATGTAGGTCGACAGACCCCACTCGCGCTGCTCCTTGGTCGGGTTGCGCCAGCTGACGATGAATGTCTGCACGTTGTTGCGCAGGCAGAAGCGCGCCAGGCTCTTGTCCGGGCTCAGGTCGAAAACGTAGAACTTGTTGATCTGTGGCGGCACCACCAGCAGCGGGCGTTCATGCACCTGCTCGGTGATCGGTCGATACTGGATCAGCTCCAGTACGTCGTTGCGAAACACCACTGCGCCTTCGGTCACGCCCAGGCTCTTGCCGACTTCGAACGCGCCCATGTTGACCTGGCTCGGCATGCCGCCGTTGTGCACCAGATCCTTGGCCAGATGGGAGAGACCGTCGAGCAGGCTCTTGCCACCGGTTTCGAAGAAGCGTTTGACCGCCGCCGGGTTGGCCGCCGTGTTGGTCGGGGCCATGGCTTCGGTCATGAGGTTGATCACGAAATGACCGCGAGCGACGTCTTTGGGCGAGAGGTTGCTGTCATCGATCCACGCGTGAAGCTCCTTGCGCCACGCCAGATACGTTTGCAAATAACGTTTGTAGAGCGGGTTCTGACTCCACGCCGGGTCAAGGAAGCGACGGTCATCACTTTGCGGTTGAAGCTCGGATTTTCCCAGCAGCACGTTCTTGAGTTCGATGCCGAAATGGGCGACATGCCTGACACTGTGGATAGGTTGCCTGATGGCCTGGCTCAGCACCATGCGGGCAGAGCCCAAGAGATCCTTTCTACGTAGTCCAACAACAGGATTCAGCCCCAAGGTGTTTTCCGAAGCCTGAAATTTCAAGTCATCGTTAAGCTTGTTACTCATCTACGACGCTCCATTGTCCTGAGACGAGTACCTGAGTCCAGCTGTGTAGTCACACAGCACGCCAGGTACTACTGCTCGGGTGACTGTAAATTGCGCATCGCTGCTTTTTAGTTCAGAGAGCACTGCACGGAACTTGCCAGCTCCATTGGTTACCCGAGTTTAATTTTTTTCGCAAGCGGGCCAATCGTTGACACCGCAGCGGAGCATTCAAACAGATGGAATTAGAAAATGCCCTCTAAATAGCCAGAGGCCTGAGTTAGAGCATTAGCTTGACGACCGACTCATTCGGATCACGGGTCTTTCCAGCCGCTTTGAGTTCAGCAAGATAATCGTTCCAGAGATCTTCTTGGCGCACTGCTAGCTGATAGAGATATTCCCAGGTGAACAAGCCGCTGTCGTGGCCGTCGTCGAAGGTCAATTTCAGTGCGTACTGACCGGCCGGTTCGACCTTGCTCAGGCCTACGGCGATCTTGCCAAATTGCAGGATAGGTTTGCCGTGGCCCTGGACCTCGGCGGAAGGAGAGTGCACGCGAAGAAACTCGGCGCTCAGGTGATATTCCTCGCCGGACGCGTATTTGAGCGTGAGGGTTTTTGAGGCTTTGTGGAGTTTGATGTCGGTGGGGAGTTGGGTCATGGCCTGAGTTCCGTTATGGATGGAACCCCTGTAGGAGCGAGCTTGCTCGCGATGGTGTGTCAGTCAACATCAATGTGTCTGACACACCATCGCGAGCAAGCTCGCTCCTACAAGTGTTGCTTACAGGATATAACGGGACAGGTCTTCGTTCTGCGCCAATTCGCCCAAGTGGCTGTTGACGTAATCGGCATCGATCAGGATCGGCTTGTCCTCGTGGGTGCTGGCCAGATCACCGGCGCTGAACGACACCTCTTCGAGCAGACGCTCGAGCAGGGTGTGCAGGCGACGGGCACCGATGTTTTCGGTTTTCTCGTTGACCTGCCAGGCGATCTCGGCGAGACGCTTGATGCCGTCCGGCTGGAACTCGATGTTCAGGCCTTCGGTTTTCAGCAGTGCACAATACTGCTCGGTGAGTGATGCATGCGGCTCGCTGAGGATGCGCTCGAAATCTTCCGGGCTCAGGGCCTTGAGCTCGACTCGAATCGGCAGGCGACCTTGCAGCTCGGGCACCAGATCGCTCGGCTTGCTCAGGTGGAACGCACCGGAAGCGATGAACAGGATGTGGTCGGTCTTGACCATGCCCAGTTTGGTGTTGACGGTGCAGCCTTCGATCAGCGGCAGCAAGTCACGCTGTACGCCTTCGCGGGACACGTCGATGCCACCGGAATTGCCGCGCTTGGCGACTTTGTCGATTTCGTCGATGAACACGATACCGTGCTGTTCAACGGCTTCCAGGGCCTTGGCCTTCAGTTCTTCTTCGTTGACCAGGCGACCGGCTTCTTCGTCGCGAACCAGTTTCAGCGCTTCCTTGACCTTGAGCTTGCGATTTTTGCGCTTGCCCTTGCCCATGTTGGCGAACAGGCTCTGCAGCTGGTTGGTCATTTCTTCCATGCCCGGTGGCGCGGAGATATCGACGCCGGTCGCTTCGGCCACTTCGATTTCGATCTCCTTGTCATCCAGCTGACCTTCACGCAGGCGTTTGCGGAACAGCTGACGGGTGTTGGAATCCTGGGACGGCGCGGAGTCCTCGTTGCTGAAGCCCATGCGTGCCGGTGGCAGCAAAGCGTCGAGGATGCGCTCTTCGGCGGCGTCTTCGGCGCGGTGGCGAACCTTGGTCATTTCCTGTTCGCGCAGCAGTTTGATCGCAGCGTCGGCCAGATCACGAATGATCGATTCGACGTCACGGCCAACGTAGCCCACCTCGGTGAACTTGGTCGCTTCGACTTTGATGAACGGCGCGTTGGCGAGCTTGGCCAGGCGACGGGCGATTTCGGTTTTACCGACACCGGTCGGGCCGATCATCAGAATGTTCTTGGGGGTGACTTCGACGCGCAGCTCTTCGGGCAACTGCATCCGGCGCCAGCGGTTGCGCAAGGCGATGGCGACGGCGCGTTTGGCATCGTCCTGGCCGATGATATGGCGATTGAGTTCGTGGACGATTTCACGGGGGGTCATGGGCATAGTAATTGGCGGTCCTCAAGCAAAAGTGAGCCGTGGCGCTAGGCCGAAACAGGCTTACTCAGCGAGATCCTGCTCCTCGATGGTGATGTTGTGGTTGGTGAACACGCAGATGTCGCCAGCGATGCCCAAGGCGGTTTCGACGATTTCCCGAGCCGACAAATCGGTTTTCTTCAGCAGCGCACTCGCAGCAGCCTGGGCGTAGCCGCCGCCGGAACCCATGGCGATCAGGCCTTCTTCGGGTTCAACCACGTCACCGTTGCCGGTGATGATCAGGGAGGCATCTTTGTTGGCGACCGCGAGCATGGCTTCGAGGCGGCTCAGGGTACGGTCGGTGCGCCATTCTTTGGCGAGTTCGACGGCGGCGCGAACCAGGTGACCCTGATGTTTCTCAAGCTGGCCTTCGAAACGCTCGAAGAGGGTGAAGGCGTCAGCGGTGGCCCCGGCAAAACCGGCGATAACCTGGCCATGGTAGAGGCGGCGAACTTTCTTCGCGTTGCCTTTCATTACGGTATTACCGAGCGAAACCTGGCCGTCGCCGCCCATGACGACTTTGCCGTGGCGGCGAACTGAAACGATGGTGGTCAAGGGAGAGTCTCCACGCAGCGGGGCGAAAATGCCTTCTGCCAACTCATATGGGGGTGGTGGAGCGTTTTTCAACTGTAGGACGGGAGAGGGGACGAGCGGTGCCTGACAGACGATCGTTCCCACGCTCTGCGTGGGAATGCCTCAAGGGACGCTCCGCGTTCCGGCGCCGGAAGGGACGCAGAGCGTCCCGGGCTGCATTCCCACGCAGAGCGTGGGAACGATCGGGCGCGGGATCAGCGGCTCTGACGTTGTTGTAACAGCAGGTTGCTGAAGCCGCTGCCAGCCAGTTGCTTCTGGGCGGTGGTCAGCTGTTCACGGTTGCTGAACGGGCCGACCAGCACCCGATACCAGGTTTCGTCCTTCACAGTGCCGGATTCAACCGCCACCGCCTGACCCAGCAGAATGATCTGCGCACGCACCTTGTCGGCATCGGCTTCCTTGCGGAACGAACCGGCCTGCAGAAAGAACTTGGTCACCGGCGCCGCTTTCGCCACGGGTGGCGCTGGCGGCGGGGTAATGCCGGCCAATGCCGCTTGAGCCCGGGCCGTGTCGATCTTCGCCGCTTCCGCTGGCGTCACCGGCGTGGTCGGGATGGCCGGCACTTGTGGTGTCGGCAGGGTTTTCTCCGGCACTGCGTCCGGCGGCACGATCACCTCCGATTCCGGCAGCAAGGTGTAGAAGTCATACTTCGGCTTCACCGGTTGCGTCGGGCTCGGCGGGGTCTTGTTGGCCTCGGCGATCTTGGTGGCTTTCTGCTGCTCGATCTTCTCGCGCTTGACGGTATCGCTGCCCTTGCCCGGCTCCAGCTTCATCAGGAACACAATGAACGCGCCGACCGTCAGGCCGATGGCCATCCACAGCCAGCCCGGGATCGGTTGCTTTGCAGGGGCTTGGTAACGGCTGGCGCCACGCTTGGGTGCAGGTTTTTTCTTGGCAGCCAACTTACATACGCTCCAGAGTTTCCAGACCCAAGAGTTCCAGGCCTTGCTTGAGAGTGCGGCCGGTCAGCGCGGCGAGGCGCAGACGGCTCTGCATTTGCGCCGGGGTGTCGGCGCCGAGGATCGGGCAGTTCTCGTAGAAGCTGGAGAACAGGCCGGCAACATCGTACAGGTAGGTGCAGAGGATGTGCGGCGTGCCTTTGTCGGACACGTTATTGAGGATTTCGCCGAACTGCGCCAGTTTCGCCGCCAGCTCATGTTCGTGGGCGGCTTCGAGGACGATCTGCCCTTCGACTTCGCTGAAGTCCTTGCCGAGCTTGCGGAACACACCGGCCACGCGGGTGTAGGCGTACAGCAGGTATGGCGCGGTGTTGCCTTCGAAGTTCAGCATCAGGTCGAAGTTGAAGCTGTAGTCGCTGGTGCGGTGCTTGGACAGGTCGGCGTATTTCACGGCGCCGATGCCCACGACCTTGGCGATGTTGCGCAACTCGTCTTCGGCCAGCTCCGGGTTCTTCTCCTTCACCAGCGTGTAGGCGCGTTCCTGGGCTTCGGTCAGCAGGTCGATCAGCTTCACGGTGCCGCCGTCACGGGTCTTGAACGGACGACCGTCGGCGCCGTTCATGGTGCCGAAGCCCATGTGTTCCATTTCCATCGGGTGCGTCACGAAGCCGGCCAGGCGCGCGACCTGGAACACTTGCTGGAAGTGCAGGGCCTGACGCTGGTCGACGAAGTACAGCGCGCGATCAGCCTTCAGCACGCCGCTGCGGTAGCGCACAGCCGCCAGGTCGGTGGTGGCGTAGAGGTAGCCGCCATCGGCCTTGACGATGATCACCGGCAGCGGGTCGCCGTCGGCGTTCTTGAATTCATCAAGGAACACGCACTGGGCACCGTTGCTTTCGACCAGCAGGCCAGCGGCCTTGAGATCGTTGACTACGTTGATCAGGTCGTCGTTGTAGGCGCTTTCGCCCATCACGTCGGCCATGGTCAGTTTGACGTTCAGCAGTTCGTAGATTTTCTGGCAGTGCGACAGCGAGATGTCTTTGAACTTGGTCCACAGCGCCAGGCAGTCCGGGTCGCCGGCTTGCAGCTTGACCACCAGACCACGGGCGCGATCAGCGAATTCTTCGGACTCGTCGAAGCGTTGCTTGGCGGCACGGTAGAAGTTTTCCAGGTCCGACAACTCGTCGCTGGTGATCGGGTTTTCCTGTAGATAAGCCATCAGCATGCCGAACTGGGTGCCCCAGTCGCCAACGTGGTTCTGGCGGATCACTTCGTCGCCGAGGAACTCCAGAACACGCGCGACGCCGTCGCCGATGATGGTCGAGCGCAAGTGGCCGACGTGCATCTCTTTGGCCAGGTTCGGCGCCGACAGGTCTACCACAGTGCGCTGCACCGGGCCGGCCTTGCGCACGCCGACGTGGTCGTCGGCCAGAGCCGCGTCCAGGCGGGTCGCCAGGGCTTGAGTGTTCTGGAAGAAGTTCAGGAAGCCAGGACCGGCGATTTCGGCTTTGGAAACGTTCTCGTCAGCCGGCAACGCGGCGATGATTTTCTCGGCCAGGTCACGGGGTTTCATGCCCGCCGGTTTGGCCAGCATCATGGCGATGTTGCTGGCGAAGTCGCCGTTTTTCTTGTCGCGAGAGTTTTCCACCTGGATCGCCGGCGACAGGCCTTCAGGCAACACACCTTCGTTGACGAGTTGGGTGATGGCTTGTTGGATCAGCTGGCGAATGGTGTCTTTCATGGTCTTCTCTTTCGACCGCTAGCGCGGCGGCGCATCGATGCGCTGGTGGAAAAACTGGGCATTATCCGTTGCGAAGACGGGCTTGCCAACCATTGTAGGTTCATTGTGGACTTACGGCGGATGATTACCTGTGGCGAGGGGGCTTGCTCCCGTTGGGGCGCGAAGCGGCCCTGAAATCAGGCGCTATGATTTGTCTGAAAGACCCGGCATACCTTTTTTGCGACTGCTTTGCAGTCGAACGGGACGGCGCGGCGTTCCGACAAGCTCCCTCGCCACAGGTTGTCAATCAATACAAATCGACCGGATCTACATCCAGCGACCAACGCACCGCCCGCCCACTCGGCATCTGCTCCAAAACCAGCAACCAACTGCTCAGCAATCGATGCAGCGGCGCCCGGGCCGTGGCCTGCAGCAACAACTGTGCACGATAACGCCCGGCTCGACGCTCCATCGGTGCCGGCACTGGCCCCAGTAACTCGATCCCGGACAGATTCTGCTCGGCCAGCAAGCGCTCAGCCTCGCTGCACGCCTCATCGAGGAAGCCTTCGGCCTGCCCCGGTTTATGCGCTTCGGCCCGCAGCAGCGCGAGATGCGCAAACGGCGGGAGCCCTGCGGAGCGGCGTTCGCTCAGCGCCTGTTCGGCAAAAGCGAAATAGCCCTGCTCGGTCAGTTGCACCAACAGAGGATGGTCTGCCAGGTGCGTCTGGATAATCACTTTGCCCGGCTCTTCGGCCCGCCCCGCGCGCCCGGCGACCTGGACGATCAACTGCGCCATGCGTTCGCTGGCGCGGAAATCACCGGAGAACAGTCCGCCGTCGGCATCCAGAATCGACACCAGCGTCACCCGTGGAAAGTGGTGCCCTTTGGCAAGCATCTGCGTGCCCACCAAAATGCACGGCTGGCCTTTCTGAATGGTGGCGAACAGCTGATTCATCGCATCCTTGCGCGAGGTGCTGTCGCGATCGACCCGCAATACCGGAACACCGGGAAACAGGATGCCCAGCCGCTCTTCGGCACGCTCGGTGCCAGCGCCCACGGGACGCAAATCGACTTTGCCGCATTTCGGGCAGTGGCGGGGCACCCGCTCGACTTCGCCGCAATGGTGACAACGCAGTTCGCCTGAGCGCTGGTGCACAGTCATCCTCGCATCGCAGCGCTTGCACTCGGACATCCAGCCGCAGTCGTGGCACAGCAGCGTCGGAGCGAACCCTCGGCGGTTGAGGAACACCAGCACCTGCTGGCCGGCGGCCAGGGTCTGACCGATGGCTTGCTGCATCGGTCCGGAAATGCCGCTGTCCAGCGGGCGACTTTTCACGTCCAGGCGCAGAAAGCGCGGTTGCTTGGCGCCGCCGGCCCGCTCATTCAGGCGTAAGAGACCGTAACGACCGGTGTAGGCGTTTTGCAGGCTTTCCAGCGAGGGTGTGGCGGATCCGAGGACAATCGGGATGTTTTCCTGCCGGGCGCGAACCAGGGCCAGGTCGCGGGCGTGGTAGCGCAGGCCTTCCTGCTGTTTATAGGAGCCGTCATGCTCTTCATCGATGATGATCAGGCCGGGGTTCTTCATTGGCGTGAACAGTGCCGAGCGGGTACCGATAATAATGTCGGCCTCGCCATCCCGTGCCGCCAGCCAGGCTTCCAGGCGTTCGCGGTCATTGACGGCGGAGTGGATCAGCGCGATGCGCGCATTGAAACGTTGCTCGAAGCGCGCCAGGGTTTGCGGGCCGAGGTTGATCTCCGGGATCAGCACCAGGGCTTGCTTGCCGGCCTCGAGGGTTTCGCGGATCAGCTGCAAATACACTTCGGTCTTGCCGCTGCCGGTGACGCCGGCCAGCAGGAACGCGTGATAACTGTCGAACCCGGCGCGAATCGCCTCGTAAGCGGCGCGCTGCTCGGGGTTGAGCGGCAATTCCGGTTGCGCCAGCCAGTGTTCGTGGCGCGCACCGGGCGCGTGCCTGCGGATTTCTACTTGCACCAAATCCTTGGCCAGCAATAGATCGAGGCTGTCCTTGCTCAGCATCAGTTTGCTCAGAAGCTGATGAGCGACGCCGTGGGGATGCTGAGCCAGGGTCGCCAGTGCTTCACGTTGTCGCGGGGCGCGGGCGATGCGCGGATCATCGAGGCTCGCCCCGGGCGCGGCGGACCAGAAGCGCTCCTGACGAGCTTCGGCCAGTTCACCCTGTCGCAACAGTACCGGCAGTGCCCAGCTCAACGTATCGCCTAGGCTGTGCTGGTAATACTGGGAAGTCCACAGGCACAGTTTGAACAGCGCTGGCGGCAGGGGTGGCGTGGCATCGAGCAGCGCCAGGGCCGGTTTGAGCTTTTCTGCCGGCACTTCGCTGGTGTCGGTGACCTCCACCAGAATCCCGATCATCTCCCGCCGACCGAACGGCACCCGCAAGCGCATGCCCGGGTGCAACTGGGCGCGCAGGACTCCGGCCGGGGCACGGTAATCGAACAGGCGGCGCAGGGGCGAAGGCAGGGCGAGGCGCAAAATGGCGTTGGGCACGCGATTGTTTTCTCGATGAGAGGGCGATGAAGAAGGCCGGGAGCCTAGCAGACGACTGGTTTAAGCGACAGCTTGCGTGAATGGCATTGTCTGGTAGAATCCGCGGCCTAATTACGTGCGGTATTCAACAATGGTGTTGAGTGGCGGCACGCTAGCCTGAGGAATACATCATGAAAGCCGATATCCATCCAACATACGAAATCACCGCAGTTACCTGCAGCTGTGGCAACAAGTTCGAAACTCGTTCGAACCTGGCCAAGCCTCTGGCGATCGACGTATGCAACGAGTGCCACCCGTTCTACACCGGTAAGCAGAAGACTCTGGATACTGGCGGTCGTGTGCAGCGCTTCGCAGACCGTTTCGGCGCTTTCGGCAAGAAAGCTCCAGCTGCTGCAGAGTAAGGTTGAAAGGCCCGATGGGCTTTTCCTTGCTGATGAAAAAGGCGTCCCTCGCGGGCGCCTTTTTTGTGTCCGCGATTTGGCTTTCCGCTGCCCAGGCCTTCTGCCCGGCGCCGAGCGGGCTGACGTCGGTCGCGGTGCAGCGGGTGGTGGATGGCGACACCTTGCGCCTGCGCGATGGCCGCAGTGTGCGAATGATCGGTTTGAACACGCCGGAGCTGGGCAAGCAGGGGCGTTCCGACGAACCGTTCGCCGTGGCCGCGCGCAAACGCCTTGAAGCTCTGGTGGCCGCCAGCGATGGGCAGGTCAGTTTGCTGCCAGGTAAAGAAAGCAAAGATCATTACGGCCGGACTCTGGCCCATGTCTATGGCGTCGATGGGGCCAACCTCGAAGCGCAAATGCTTGCTGAGGGCCTCGGTTTTCAGGTGGCGGTAGCACCGAATATCGATTTGGTCGCCTGCCAGCAAGCGGCAGAGCGCAGTGCGCGTCGGGCCGGTCTTGGGCTGTGGCGACAATCACCTGTACTGAAAGCGGAGCAGATCAGCGCGTCCGGCTTCGCCATGCTCAGTGGTCGTGTGAGCAAGGTTCAGCGCAATCGCGGCGGGGTTTGGATCGAGTTGCAGGATTCGGTTGTATTGCGGGTTGCACCCAATATGCTGGACCAATTCGATGTTGCATCGCTTGAACAGCTCAAAGGCAAGCAAATCGAGGCTCGTGGCTGGGTGGTGGATCGTTCGCGCCGCGGTGGGTTGAAACCGGGACAGGCGCGCTGGCTTCTGCCGCTGACCGATCCGGCGATGTTGCAGGCGGCGCCGTAAGAAAAACTTGTAGACATTTTTTCTATCGATTGTGAACAGTCTATCCCTTGTGTTCCGTGGCTCTTGGCCCAAAGTCGTAGGGCCGGGCGCTTGACAGGGGTGACTGGTCAGTCTTGTGAGGACTTTGCGAGGCGAGTATCCTCGGCGGTCCGTCTGTCCAACAGTAAAAAGCGGAATGCCCCTATGTCTGATTTGAAAACTGCCGCTCTCGAATATCACGCCCATCCCCGTCCAGGGAAGCTGAGTGTCGAGCTCACCAAGGCCACCGCTACCGCCCGCGATCTGTCGCTGGCCTACAGCCCCGGCGTAGCCGAACCAGTACGCGAAATCGCCCGCGATCCTGAACTGGCCTACAAATACACCGGCAAGGGCAACCTGGTTGCAGTCATTTCCGATGGCACCGCGATTCTCGGCCTGGGTAACCTGGGCCCATTGGCTTCCAAGCCGGTTATGGAAGGTAAGGGCGTATTGTTCAAGCGCTTCGCCGGCATCGACGTGTTCGACATCGAAGTCGACTCCGAAAGCCCGCAAGCCTTCATCGACACCGTCAAGCGTATTTCCATCACCTTCGGTGGTATCAACCTGGAAGACATCAAGGCACCTGAGTGCTTTGAGATCGAACGTGCTCTGATCGAGCAGTGCGATATTCCGGTATTTCACGATGATCAGCACGGCACCGCGATCGTGACCGCGGCCGGCATGATCAATGCCTTGGAAATCGCCGGTAAAACCTTGCCAGAAGCCAAGATCGTCTGCCTGGGTGCCGGCGCTGCCGCCATCTCCTGCATGAAGTTGCTGGTGAGCATGGGCGCCAATATCGAAAACATCTTCATGGTTGACCGTACCGGCGTGATCCACTCCGGCCGTGACGACCTGAATCAGTACAAGGCTGTCTTCGCTCACGCGACCGAGAAGCGCACCCTGGCTGACGCGCTGGATGGCGCCGACGTATTCGTCGGTCTGTCGGGCCCGAACCTGTTGAGCGCTGAGAACCTGCTGCGCATGGCGCCGAACCCGATCGTGTTCGCCTGCTCCAACCCGGACCCGGAAATCGCCCCGGAACTGGCCCACGCCACCCGTAACGACGTGATCATGGCCACCGGCCGTTCGGACTACCCGAACCAGGTCAACAACGTACTGGGCTTCCCGTTCATCTTCCGTGGTGCCCTGGACGTTCGCGCCAAGCGCATCAACGAAGAAATGAAAGTGGCTGCCGCTAACGCCCTGCGTGAACTGGCCAAGCTGCCAGTGCCTCAGGAAGTGTGCGATGCCTACGGCGGCATCAAGCTGGAATTCGGTCGTGAGTACATCATTCCGAAACCAATGGATGCCCGTCTGATCACCCTGATCTCCGATGCCGTGGCCAAGGCTGCGATCGAGACCGGTGTGGCGACCCTGCCGTATCCGAAGAACTACCCGCTGAAGAGCGTGGATGACGTGTTCAACGGCTAAGCCGTTGTAGCGCTTCAACCAAAAGCCCCGGCTCACTCTGAGTCGGGGCTTTTTTGTATCTGAGAGTTTGATCGTTCCCACGCTCTGCGTGGGAATGCCTCAAGGGACGCTCCGCGTTCCAGCTTTAGAAAGGGACGCGGAGCGTCCCGGGCTGCATTCCCACGCAGAGCGTGGGAACCATCGGCAGGCCAAAAAAAGCCCCGCTCTTCTTTCGAAGGCAGGGCTTTTGGGTGTTGCTACACGATCAGAACAAATCGATCGGCGCCGCCTCATCCGCTGGCAACGGGCTGCCCGGCACATTGCCGTTACCCAGCTCGTTCACCGACGGTGGCGTGTCTTCGGCCTTGAACAGTTCGAAGTAGGCGCCTGGCGTGCCAGGGCTGGCTGCACGGCCGCTGACGGGGTCAACCCGCAGGCTGAGGATGCCTTCCGGCTCCGCCTGGGTGTGAGGCGGCTTGTCTTTAAGGGCCGCCGCCATGTAGTTCATCCAGATCGGCAGGGCCACGGTGCCGCCGAACTCGCGTTTACCCAGGCTTTCCGGCTGGTCGAAACCGGTCCAGACGGTGGTCACGTAATCGGCGTTGTAACCGGAGAACCAGGCGTCCTTGGATTCGTTGGTGGTGCCGGTCTTGCCCGCGATGTCGCTACGGCCCAAGGACAGCGCGCGGCGGCCGGTACCGAGTTTGATCACATCCTCAAGCATGCTGTTGAGGATGTAGGTGGTGCGGCCATCGACAATGCGCTCGGCCACGGCTGGTGTTTGTGGTGCTGGCAGGGTGCTCGGTGCTTCGCCTGGAATGGCGTTGACTGTGAAGGTGTTGGAGGCCGGCACGGCGATGCCATCGCTGGCGACGGCGCCTTTTGGAACGCTCGGCGGGTTGGCAACAAACAGCGTGTCGCCGTTGCGGCTTTCGATCTTGTCGATGATGTACGGGGTGATCTTGTAGCCGCCGTTGGCGAAGGTGCTCCAGCCGGTGGCGATTTCCATGGGCGTCAAGGTTGCGGTGCCCAGGGCCAGAGACAGGTTGCGCGGCAGGTCCTGCTTGTTGAAGCCGAACTTGCTGATGTAGTCGATGGTGCGGTCGACACCCAGCGCTTGCAGCAGGCGAATCGACACAAGGTTGCGCGACTTGTAGAGCGCTTCACGCATGCGGATCGGACCGAGGAAGGTGTTGGTGTCGTTCTTTGGACGCCAGACCTTGTCCAGGTATTCGTCAACGAACACGATCGGTGCGTCGTTCACCAGGCTGGCGGCGGTGTAGCCGTTGTCCAGGGCGGCGCTGTAGACGAACGGCTTGAAGCTCGAGCCCGGCTGACGCTTGGCCTGCATGGCGCGGTTGTAGTTGCTCTGTTCGAAGGCGAAACCACCGACCAGCGAACGAATGGCACCGTTCTGCGGGTCGAGGGAAACCAGTGCGCCTTGAGCCTGCGGAATCTGGCTGAATTTGAGCGAACCGTCTGGCTGACGTTGCACGCGAATCAGATCACCGACCTGCGCGACATCTGACGGCTGCTTCGGATTGGCGCCCATGCTGTTGGTGTTCAGGAACGGACGAGCCCACTTCATGGTGTCCCAGGCGACGTGCTCTTCGCCGGTACCCGTGCGGGTCAGCACCTGCACGCCGTTCTTGTCGACCTGGGTCACGATCGCCGGTTCCAGGCCGCTGATGATTCGCTGTTTGGTCAGCTCCTGAGTCCAGGCCTCTCGGGTTTTACCCGGCAGGCGTGACTCGGGGCCGCGATAACCGTGCCGTTGGTCGTAGGTCATCAAGCCTTCGTGAACCGCGGTGTTGGCCATCTCCTGCAAATTGCTCGGGACTGTGGTGGTGACACGAAAACCTTCGGTGTACGCATCGCTGCCATAGCGGCCGACCATTTCGGCACGGGCCATTTCGGCGACGTACGGCGCGTTCACTTCCGGAGTCGGCACATGGTAGCTGGCGTTCAGCGGCTCATTGATCGCAGTGGTGTAGTCGGCTTCGGTGATTTTGCCGAGCTTATACATGCGCCCCAGGATCCAGTCGCGACGCTCTTTGCTGCGGGTCGGATTGGCCAGCGGGTTGAAGCGCGACGGGGCTTTTGGCAGGCCGGCGATCATCGCCATCTGCGCCAGGCTGACGTCACGAATCGACTTGCCGTAATAGACCTGCGCTGCCGCCTCGATGCCGTAGGCGCGGTTGCCCAGATAGATCTTGTTGACGTACAGCTCGAGAATCTCGTCCTTGGTCAACTGCCGTTCGATCTGCAGGGCCAAGAGGATTTCGGTGGTTTTGCGCGAGAAGCTGCGCTCGCTGGTCAGGAAGAAGTTCTTCGCCACCTGCATGGTGATGGTGCTGCCTCCGGACTGAATGTGTCCGCTCTTTACCAGCTGGGTGGCGGCACGCATCAGGCTGCTGGGATCGACGCCGTAGTGGTTGGCGAAATTATCGTCTTCAGCACTTAGTAACGCATTGATGAAATTGGGGGGAATGTCGGCGAAACGGATCGGAGTACGGCGCATTTCGCCAAATTCTGCGATCAACTTGTTGTCGCTGCTGTACACCCGCAAAGGAATCTGCAACTGAATACTTCTCAGCGCCTCCACGGACGGCAATCCAGGGCTAAGGTAAAGAAAGGCGCCGCTCAGACCCAGAAGCAGTCCGCAGAAAACGGCGACGATGGACCAACCGAAAAATTTCAGCAGACGAATCAAGGCTTTTGGATATCCAGGGCAAAGAATGAATTAGGCATCAGGGTTCAGGCTATACAAAGAGTGACCCGCGCTTGCAGTGAAAGCGGAAAAAACGCTCGGCATTATAAGCATTTTTCCGTCGGGGGCGTCATTTGCGCTTCTGTCAAGACGGGGGGTATTGAACGCAATGGATATTACAGAGTCCGTAACTCACGGATAGTCATAGGGAATTGGTAGTGCTAGGACTCTTCAATAAAAAAGCCAGTGCGCTTCTGGGGATCGACATCAGCTCCACGTCGGTGAAGCTACTGGAGCTAAGTCGCCAGGGCGACCGCTATCGGGTCGAGGCCTATGCGGTCGAGCCGCTGCCCGCCAGTGCCGTGGTCGAGAAAAATATCGCCGAGCTCGAAGGCGTGGGGCAGGCCCTTGCGCGTGTGCTGCTCAAGGCCAAAACCAGCCTCAGGAACGTTGCTGTGGCGGTGGCCGGTTCGGCGGTGATCACCAAGACCATCGAGATGGATGCCGGTCTTTCCGACGACGAGATGGAAAACCAGCTGAAGATCGAGGCCGATCAATACATCCCTTACCCACTGGACGAAGTGGCGATCGATTTCGAAGTGCAGGGCGTATCGGCGCGCAACTCCGAGCGGGTCAATGTGCTGCTGGCGGCCTGTCGCAAAGAAAACGTCGAAGTTCGTGAAGCAGCTCTGGCCCTGGCCGGATTGACCGCGCGAGTGGTGGATGTCGAAGCTTATGCTCTGGAGCGATCGTTCGGCCTGCTGGCAACCCAATTGGCTGCTTCCCAGGAGCGTCTGACCGTGGCGGTTGTCGATATCGGCGCCACCATGACCACGCTGAGCGTGCTGCACAACGGGCAGATCATCTACACACGCGAACAACTGTTCGGCGGCCGTCAACTGACGGAAGAGATCCAGCGTCGTTATGGCCTGACGGTCGAGCAGGCGGGGTTGGCGAAGAAGCAGGGCGGTTTGCCGGACGATTACGTCAGCGAGGTGTTGCAGCCGTTTCGGGAGGCGTTGGTGCAACAGGTGTCGCGTTCGCTGCAGTTTTTCTATGCCTCCGGTCAGTACAACTCGGTCGATCATATCCTCCTGGCCGGCGGGACCGCTTCGGTTCCCGGGCTGGATCGATTGATCGAGCAACGACTGGATACGCCGACCCTGGTGGCCAATCCATTCTCCGACATGACCCTGAGCAGCAAGGTCAACGCCGGTGCCCTGGCGGCCGATGCCCCGGCACTGATGATCGCCTGCGGGCTGGCTCTCAGGAGTTTCGACTGATGGCGCGGATCAATCTATTGCCCTGGCGTGAAGAGTTGCGCGAACAGCGTCGCAAACGCTTTTTGCTGGTGTTGGTCGGTGTGTTGGTGGGGACGGTGGGCGCGCTGATGATCACGGACCAGGTCATTAACGGCGCCATTAATGAGCAAGTGGCGCGTAACGATTACATCGGCAAGCAGATTGCCGTGGTCGATGAGCGGATCAAACAGATCAGCGATCTGAAGGCACGTCGACAGCAACTCGTCGAGCGCATGCGCATAATTCAGGACCTGCAAGGCAACCGGCCGATCAGCGGGAGGATTTTCGATCAGTTGGCGCGTACTTTGCCCGACGGGGTTTATTTCACTGAAGTGAAAATGGTTGGCAAAACCTTGTCCGTCACCGGCGCGGCGGAATCCAACAATCGTGTTTCGGATTTGATGCGTAATCTTGATGCTTCCGACTGGTTCGATGCGCCCAACCTCACTGAAGTCAAATCGACCACCGCCGGCCAGCTGGATCAGGCCAATGTTTTTCAATTGACCGTCCGTCAGACTCAGCCCGTAGCGGGGGTCGCTAAATGAAGCCGTCCGAATGGTTTGAAGGGCTACGCCAGATCGACATCAACGATCTGGACACCAACAACATAGGTTCCTGGCCGGCCGCGATCAAAGTCCTGGCCAGTGTCCTGCTCATGGTTCTGGTGCTGGCCCTGGGCTACAGCTTCTTGATCAGCGATCTGCAAAACCATCTCGAGCTCAGACGAGAGGAAGAGTCGACGCTCAAGGAGCAATTTGCGACCAAAGCTCACATGGCGGCTAATCTGGAGCTGTACACCCAGCAGATGAAGGAAATGGAAAACTCCTTCGGCATGCTGCTACGGCAATTGCCCAGCGACACCGAAGTCCCCGGCCTGCTGGAGGACATCACTCGTACCGGTCTGGGCAGTGGCCTGGAGTTCGAAGAAATCAAACTGCTCCCGGAGACCGCGCAGCAGTTCTACATCGAGCTCCCTATCCAGATCACCGTCACCGGCGCTTATCATGACCTGGCCACTTTCGTCAGCGGCGTGGCCGGGTTACCGCGGATCGTCACCCTGCATGACTTCGACCTGGCGCCGGCCACCCCCGATGGCGGTCCGAAATTGCGCATGAGCATCCTGGCCAAGACCTATCGCTACAACGACAAGGGGTTGCAGAAATGAGCCCGATTCGTTGCGTGTCGATGATTATGTGCCTGGTCGCCCTGGCTGGTTGTGGCGGCGGCAATGACTTCAGCGATCTGGACGCTTACCTGAATGAAGTGCGCCTGCGTGCGCCCGGCAAGATTGAACCTACGCCGACATTCCAGTCTTACCCGACATTCACCTACAACGCTGCCAACCTGCGTAGCCCCTTTTCCCGACAGGTCAGAGTCGATCTGGCCGGCCAGAAGCATGGCTCGCGTAACGTCAAACCTGACCCCGATCGGGTCAAGCAGTACCTCGAAGGTTTCAACATCGAGCAATTTGAAATGGTCGGCACCCTCTCCAATGCAACCGGCTCCTTTGCGCTGCTGCGCGGGGCGGGTGGCGTGCATCGGCTGAAAGTCGGCGATTACCTGGGGCGTAACGATGGGCGGATCGTCGCCATCAGCGGTTCGCAAGTCGACGTGGTCGAAATTGTTCCCGATGGCGAAGGTGCCTGGCTGGAGCGGCCGCGGACCATCCCTTTGAAAGAGCACTCATAGTGGAACTCGAATAATGAACAGGATTTTTTCAACCTTCGGTATTTCGCTATGGATAGCGTTTCTGTCGCCGATGGTTCAGGCGGCCAGCCTCAAAGCGCTGGATGTCGCTGCGCTGCCCGGTGACCGTGTCGAGTTGAAGTTGTCGTTCGACGGGCCGCCGCCGCAACCCCATGGTTACACGACGGAGCAGCCTGCGCGGATTGCGCTGGACCTGCCGGGGGTCACCAGTCAGCTGGCGAACAAGAATCGCGATCTGGGCGGCGGCAATGCCCGCAGTGCCACGGTAGTAGAGGCTAAAGACCGCACACGACTGATCATCAACCTGACTCAATTGGCCCCGTACAACTCACGCGTTGAAGGCAACAATCTGTTCGTGGTCGTCGGGCAGGGGGCGGGTAGCAAGGTGCCCAAGCCGATTACCAGCACCTCGCGTGCAGCCACTGCAGCGCCAGCGCCCGCCAGGGCCAATGCGCCCGTGGGCAAAGCCATCCGGGGCGTGGACTTCCAGCGCGGCACCCAGGGTGAGGGCAATGTGGTCATCGATCTGTCGGACCCGTCCATCGCCCCGGACATCCAGGAGCGCGACGGCAAGATCATCGTCGGTTTCACCAAGACCCAACTGCCTGAACGGTTGCGTGTACGCCTCGACGTCAAGGATTTCGCCACGCCAGTGCAGTTCGTCAACGCCAGTGCCACGGGCGATCGGGCCACAATCAGTATCGAGCCCAGCGGCGCCTTCGATTATTCGACCTATCAGACCGACAACAAATTGACCGTCAGCGTCCGGCCGATGACCGTCGATGACTTGCAAAAACGTAACGCCGAACGCTTTGCCTACAGCGGTGAAAAACTCTCGCTGAATTTTCAGGACATTGATGTGCGCTCGGTTCTGCAACTGATTGCCGATTTCACCAACCTCAATCTGGTGGCCAGCGACACGGTGCAGGGCGGCATAACTTTGCGCCTGCAGAACGTGCCGTGGGATCAGGCGTTGGACCTGGTGCTGAAAACCAAAGGTCTGGATAAACGCAAGATCGGTAACGTGCTGCTGGTGGCACCAGCCGATGAGATCG
Organism: Pseudomonas sp. B21-048; assembly: GCF_024748615.1. NCBI lineage: Bacteria > Pseudomonadati > Pseudomonadota > Gammaproteobacteria > Pseudomonadales > Pseudomonadaceae > Pseudomonas > Pseudomonas sp. B21-048. The sequence goes on from NZ_CP087168.1 coordinate 405,283, forward strand.
CCGCTCGGGAGCGCCAGGAGCTGGAGTCGCAGAAGCAGATCGCCGAACTGGCGCCGCTACGTCGCGAGCTGTTACAGGTCAACTACGCCAAAGCCGCCGATATCGCCAAGCTGTTCCAGTCGGTGACCAGCGCTGAGGCGAAAATCGACGAGCGAGGGTCAATCACTGTCGATGAGCGAACCAACAACATCATTGCTTACCAGACCCAGGATCGGCTCGACGAACTGCGTCGCATCGTTGCGCAGCTGGATATTCCGGTGCGTCAGGTAATGATCGAGGCGCGCATCGTCGAGGCCAACGTCGATTACGATAAAAGCCTTGGCGTACGCTGGGGTGGTTCGGTGCAGAAGGGCAACTGGAACACGTCCGGGGTCAACGGCTCTTCGACCACCATTGGTACACCGGGCAGCACCAGTACCAATTCGCCGTTCGTTGACTTGGGGACCTCTGCCAATACCTCGGGGATCGGCATCGCCTTCATTACCGACAATGTGCTGCTGGACCTTGAGCTTTCGGCTATGGAGAAAACCGGCAACGGGGAAATCGTCTCGCAGCCCAAGGTGGTCACCTCCGACAAGGAAACCGCGAAAATACTAAAGGGCACCGAGATTCCCTATCAGGAAGCCAGCTCCAGCGGCGCCACCTCGGTGTCGTTCAAGGAGGCTTCTCTGTCCCTGGAAGTGACCCCGCAGATCACGCCAGACAACCGAATCATCATGGAGGTCAAGGTCACCAAGGACGAACCGGACTACCTGAACAAAGTGCAGGATGTACCGCCGATCAAGAAAAACGAGGTCAACGCCAAAGTGTTGGTCAACGATGGCGAGACCATCGTCATTGGCGGAGTTTTCTCAAATACTCAGAGCAAGGTTGTAGATAAGGTGCCATTTCTCGGTGATGTGCCGTATCTTGGCCGCCTTTTCCGGCGTGACGTGGTTTCGGAGAAAAAATCCGAGCTGCTGGTATTTCTCACTCCGCGTATCATGAACAATCAGGCGATTGCTGTGAGTCATTGATTCTGTGCGAAATTTGATTCTTGTTGGACCGATGGGGGCTGGAAAAAGCACCATCGGCCGGTTGCTGGCCAAAGAGCTGCGCCTGCCGTTCAAAGATTCCGATAAGGAAATTGAATTGCGCACGGGCGCCAATATTCCGTGGATCTTCGATAAGGAAGGTGAGCCGGGCTTTCGTGACCGCGAGGAGGCGATGATTGCCGAACTGTGCGCGTTCGATGGCGTGGTATTGGCGACCGGTGGCGGCGCGGTGATGCGCGAAGCCAATCGGCGGGCGCTGCACGCCGGTGGCCGGGTGGTCTATCTGCATGCGTCTGTCGAGCAGCAGGTCGGCCGAACGGCTCGCGACCGCAATCGGCCACTGTTGCGCACTGCCGATCCAGCCAAGACCCTGCGGGACTTGCTGGCGCTCCGTGACCCGCTGTATCGGGAGATCGCCGACCTGGTGGTGGAAACCGATGAGCGACCGCCGCGGATGGTGGTGCTTGATATTCTCGAGCGCTTGCAGCAGTTACCTCCACGTTAATGCGGGGCGCGAAATGCGCTATCCTCGGCGTCTTGTTGCAGCCGCTCAAGGTTGTGGTGGCTGGCTACCGAACGGCGTCACACCAGCAGACGTCATGAAATTCGTAAACTGAAGGCAGGATGCCTGATTCAATCTTCACTGTGGGGACACATGCAGACACTCAAGGTCGATCTAGGCGAGCGCAGCTACCCGATTCATATTGGCGAAGGTTTGTTGGATCAGCCTGAGCTGCTGGCACCGCACATTCGCGGGCGGCAGGTGGCGATCATCTCCAACGAGACCGTCGCGCCGCTCTACCTCGAGCGTCTGACTCGCAGTCTTGCGCAGTTCTCGGTGATTTCCGTGATACTGCCCGACGGCGAAGCCTTCAAGACCTGGGAAACCCTGCAGTTGATTTTCGACGGCCTGCTGACCGCGCGGCATGACCGCCGCACCACGGTAATCGCCCTCGGTGGCGGCGTGATCGGTGACATGGCCGGTTTTGCGGCCGCCTGTTACCAGCGTGGCGTTGATTTCATCCAGATACCGACCACGTTGTTGTCGCAAGTCGACTCCTCGGTGGGCGGCAAAACCGGGATCAATCACCCGCTGGGTAAAAACATGGTCGGCGCCTTCTATCAGCCCAACGTGGTGCTGATCGATACCGCCACTCTCAATACCTTGCCGCCCCGCGAACTGTCCGCCGGGCTGGCGGAAGTCATCAAATACGGGCTGATCTGCGACGAGCCATTCCTCACCTGGCTCGAAGAAAACGTCGATCGCCTGCGAGCGCTGGACCAGACCGCCCTGACTTACGCCATCGAACGCTCCTGCGCAGCCAAGGCTGCGGTGGTCGGTGCTGACGAGAAAGAGACCGGCGTGCGTGCCACGTTGAATCTGGGTCATACCTTCGGCCACGCCATCGAAACCCACATGGGCTATGGTGTCTGGCTTCATGGTGAGGCAGTCGCTGCTGGCACCGTAATGGCTTTGGAAATGTCTGCGCGCCTGGGCTGGATCAGCGAGCAGGAGCGTGATCGCGGTATTCGTCTGTTCCAGCGTGCCGGCCTGCCGGTCATTCCGCCGGAAGAGATGAGCGAAGCCGATTTTCTCGAACACATGGCAATTGACAAGAAAGTGATCGACGGTCGTTTGCGCCTGGTGCTGCTGCGCCATATGGGCGAAGCAGTGGTGACCGACGATTATCCGAAAGAGGTTTTACAGGCCACGCTGGGAGCGGATTACCGCGTCCTGGCTCAGCTTAAAGGTTAATAAGATCCCGATGACTAGTTTGCATGCCGACGAGGCGTTCCTCGGCCATTTTCAGTTAAGTCATGACCCTTTCGCTCCACGGGTGCCTGGCTTCAAGTTTTTCCCGGCCCAGCGCAAACCCGTGCTGGGGCAGCTGCATCATCTGGCCCGTTACAGCCAGTTGTTGCTGGTGGTGACTGGCCCTCAAGGCAGTGGCAAAACCCTGTTGCGTCAGGCCTTGGTGGCCAGCACCAACAAACAGTCAGTGCAGAGCGTGGTGGTTTCCGCCCGTGGTGCCGGCGATGCGGCAGGCGTGCTGAATCAGGTGGCTCAGGCGCTGAACATTGCCCAGGCTGAAATCGGCGCGATCCTGGCTCAAGTGGTACAGCTTGCCCTCACGGGGCAGGAAGTCTATTTGCTGGTGGATGATGCCGAGCAACTCGACGAGTCCGCGCTGGAAGCCTTGCTGGCCTTGGCCGCTGGTGCGCCGGAAGGTCGCCCGCACGTGTTCCTGTTTGGGGAGTCCTCGATGATTGCTCAACTTGAAGCCCTGAGCCTCGAGGAAGAGCGTTTCCACGTTATCGAATTGCAGCCTTACACCGAAGAAGAAACCCGCGAATACCTGGACCAGCGTCTCGAAGGCGCTGGCCGGGGTATCGAACTTTTCACCGCGGATCAGATCTCTGATATTCACGAAAGCTCCGACGGTTGGCCTGGCAACATCAATCAGGTCGCCCGCGATGCGATGATCGAAACCATGATTGCCAGCCGCTCAGCGGTGAAGCGTCCAAGTATGGGGTTCAACATGCCGAAGAAACACGTATTGGCGATTTCCGCCGTGGTCGTGGTCGCGGTCGCCGCCGCCTGGTTGATGCCGGGTCGCAACAAAGCACCGACCACTGGCGCGCCTGCCAACGAACAGGCGCAACTGCCGCTCGGCCAGGGTGCGCCACAACCTAACAGCGGCGGCGCGCCATCCGTCGAGTTCGCCGGTAATTCGCAACCGATGCCGTTGCCGTTGGTCGGCAATTCACAACCGGTCATGCGTGGTCCATTGGCCGAAGCCGCCGGTGGTATCACCGAAGGCGACGACGGCGTACCGGTCGAAGGTTCCAGCGCTATACCACCTACCGTGACCACCACCGCGCCGCCGGCAGGCGTACCGGCAGGACCTGCACCGACTCCGGCCGCCAAGCCGACACCTGCGCCGACTCAGATCGCCACCGCCAAGCCAGCGCCTGCGCCGGTTGCCAAGCCGGCGCCAGCCAAACCAGTCGCCGCCGTCAAACCTGCCGAGAAGCCAGCCGAGAAGCCGGCCGAGAAGGTCACCGTGGCCAAAGCCGCCGGTGGCAGCTGGTACGCAGGCCAGGCACCGGGTCACTACGTGGTGCAAATTCTTGGCACCAGCTCCGAATCAGCCGCACAGAGCTTCGTCAAAGAGCAGGGCGGCGAGTACCGCTACTTCAAGAAAGTGCTCAACGGCAAGCCGCTTTACGTCATCACTTACGGTAACTTCGCCAACCGCGATGCAGCCGTTACCGCCATCAAGGCCTTGCCAGCGAAGGTTCAGGCTGGTAAACCTTGGCCTCGCACTGTCGCCAGCGTCCAACAGGAACTGGCAACAACTCGCTGAAGATTCGGCGGCCTTACCCAGGCCGCCTCTCCAGGCACCTCAAAATTTCTGCAAGTGCGCGCTCCCCCAAGGGCGCGTGCCTTGTGGTGTCTGCGTCACAGTAGTTTTTGAGTCGTTGCGGTCAAAAATTAAAAAAGTTTTGACTAGCACGGCATATAGCTTTAAACCTTTCACAAATGCGACATAGATTTGCGACATTTCGTCGTCAAATTTGTGAGCCTCTGTGTCGGTGTGTACAATGACCTCCCTTTTGCCCCCGCAAAGCTGGCGTACGTTCGGCGTGGATGGTAACCGGTTGAATTGAAAAGAAATTTGCCTCGAAAAGAGGCAGCCTGGTGAGAAAGTGTCTATGAAAGCAGGTCTGTACCAACCAGATGAATTCAAGGATAACTGCGGTTTCGGCCTGATAGCCCATATGCAGGGCGAGCCCAGTCATACCCTTTTGCAAACGGCCATTGAGGCCCTGACCTGCATGACCCACCGCGGTGGGATCAACGCCGACGGCAAGACCGGTGACGGTTGCGGTCTGTTGATTCAAAAGCCTGATGTGTTCCTGCGTGCGATTGCCCAGGAAACTTTCGGCGTCGAACTGCCCAAGCAATATGCCGTGGGCATGGTCTTCTTCAACCAGGACCCGGTTAAAGCCGAAGCCGCTCGCGAGAACATGAACCGCGAGATCCTGGCCGAAGGCCTGCAACTGGTCGGCTGGCGCAAAGTGCCAATCGACACCAGTGTCCTCGGCCGCCTGGCCCTCGAGCGCCTGCCGCAGATCGAACAAGTGTTCATCGGTGGTGAAGGCCTGAGCGATCAGGACATGGCGATCAAGCTGTTCAGCGCCCGTCGTCGTTCGTCCGTGGCCAACGCCGCCGACGTCGATCACTACATCTGCAGCTTTTCCCACAAGACCATCATTTACAAAGGCCTGATGATGCCGGCGGACCTGACCGCCTTTTATCCAGACCTGAGCGACAAGCGCCTGCAAACCTCGATCTGCGTGTTCCACCAGCGCTTTTCGACCAACACCTTGCCGAAATGGCCGCTGGCGCAGCCGTTCCGCTTCCTCGCCCACAACGGCGAGATCAACACCATCACCGGCAACCGCAACTGGGCTCAGGCCCGTCGCACCAAGTTCACCAACGATCTGATGGATCTGGAAGAACTCGGCCCGCTGGTGAACCGCGTAGGTTCCGACTCCTCCAGCATGGACAACATGCTTGAGCTGATGGTCACCGGTGGCATCGACCTGTTCCGTGGCGTGCGGATGATCATTCCGCCTGCGTGGCAGAACGTCGAAACCATGGACCCGGATCTGCGGGCGTTCTACGAATACAACTCGATGCACATGGAGCCGTGGGACGGCCCGGCCGGCGTGGTAATGACCGACGGTCGTTACGCGGTGTGCCTGCTCGACCGTAACGGTCTGCGTCCGGCGCGTTGGGTTACCACCAAGAACGGCTTCATCACCCTGGCCTCGGAAATCGGTGTCTGGAACTACCAGCCTGAAGACGTGATCGCCAAGGGCCGCGTCGGTCCGGGGCAGATCTTTGCCGTGGACACTGAAACCGGTCAGATCCTCGATACCGATGCCATCGACAACCGCCTGAAGTCCCGTCATCCGTACAAGCAATGGTTGCGCAAGAATGCCCTGCGCATCCAGGCGACCATGGAAGACAACGACCATGGTTCGGCGTTCTACGACGTCGATCAGCTCAAGCAGTACATGAAGATGTATCAGGTCACGTTCGAAGAGCGCGACCAGGTGCTGCGTCCGCTCGGCGAGCAAGGCTACGAAGCCGTCGGCTCGATGGGCGACGATACGCCGATGGCTGTGCTGTCCCAGCGTGTGCGCACGCCGTACGACTATTTCCGCCAGCAATTCGCGCAGGTGACCAACCCGCCGATCGACCCGCTGCGCGAAGCCATCGTCATGTCGCTGGAAGTCTGCCTCGGCGCCGAGCGCAACATTTTCCAGGAGTCGCCGGAACACGCCTCGCGCGTGATCCTCAGCTCGCCGGTCGTTTCCCCGGCCAAATGGCGTTCGCTGATGAACCTCGACCGCCCAGGCTTCGAGCGTCAGATCATCGACCTCAACTACGACGAGAGCGTCGGCCTCGAAGCGGCGGTGCGCAATGTCGCCGATCAGGCTGAAGAAGCCGTGCGTGCCGGTCGCACCCAGATTGTGCTGAGTGACCGTCATATCGCCCCGGGCAAGTTGCCGATCCACGCTTCGCTCGCCACCGGCGCGGTACACCACCGCCTGACCGAAAAAGGCCTGCGTTGCGACTCCAACATTTTGGTGGAAACCGCCACTGCTCGCGATCCGCACCACTTCGCAGTACTGATCGGTTTCGGCGCCTCGGCGGTCTATCCGTTCCTGGCCTATGAAGTGCTGGGCGACCTGATCCGCACCGGTGAAGTACTGGGCGACCTCTATGAGGTGTTCAAGAACTACCGCAAAGGCATCACCAAAGGCCTGCTGAAGATCCTGTCGAAGATGGGTATCTCGACCATCACGTCGTATCGTGGTGCACAGTTGTTCGAAGCCATCGGGCTGTCCGAAGAAGTTTGCGACCTGAGCTTCCGTGGCGTGCCAAGCCGCATCAAGGGCGCGCGTTTCGTCGACATCGAAGCCGAGCAGAAAGCCCTGGCGGCCGAAGCCTGGAGCCCGCGCAAGCCAATCCAGCAAGGTGGCCTGCTGAAGTTCGTCCACGGTGGCGAATATCATGCCTACAACCCGGACGTGGTCAGCACCCTGCAAGCTGCTGTGCAGCAGGGCGACTACAGCAAGTTCAAGGAATACACGGCGCTGGTGGATAACCGTCCGGTGTCGATGATCCGCGACCTGTTCAAAGTCAAAACCCTGGACACGCCGCTGGACATCAGCGAGATCGAACCGCTGGAATCGGTGCTCAAGCGCTTCGACTCCGCGGGCATCTCCCTCGGCGCCTTGTCGCCGGAAGCTCACGAAGCCCTGGCCGAAGCCATGAACCGCCTCGGCGCGCGTTCCAACTCCGGCGAAGGCGGCGAAGACCCGGCGCGCTATGGCACCATCAAGAGCTCGAAAATCAAGCAGGTCGCCACTGGCCGTTTCGGTGTGACCCCGGAATACCTGGTTAACGCTGAAGTGCTGCAGATCAAGGTCGCTCAGGGCGCCAAGCCCGGCGAAGGTGGTCAGCTGCCGGGCGGCAAGGTCAACGGTCTGATCGCCAAGCTGCGTTACGCAGTGCCGGGTGTGACCCTGATTTCGCCTCCGCCACACCACGACATCTATTCGATCGAAGACTTGTCGCAGCTGATTTTTGACCTCAAACAAGTCAACCCGAAGGCATTGGTCTCGGTGAAGCTGGTGGCTGAAGCGGGCGTCGGCACCATCGCTGCCGGTGTGGCCAAGGCCTACGCGGACTTGATCACCATTTCCGGCTACGACGGCGGCACCGGTGCATCGCCACTGACCTCGATCAAATACGCGGGCGCTCCATGGGAACTCGGCCTGGCCGAAACCCACCAGACCCTGCGTGGCAACGACCTGCGCGGCAAGGTCCGGGTGCAGACCGACGGCGGCCTGAAAACCGGCCTCGACGTGATCAAGGCAGCGATCCTCGGCGCTGAGAGCTTCGGCTTCGGCACCGCGCCAATGATCGCCCTGGGCTGTAAATACCTGCGTATTTGCCACCTGAACAACTGCGCCACTGGCGTCGCGACTCAGAACGAGAAGCTGCGCAAGGATCACTACATCGGTACCGTCGACATGGTGGTGAATTTCTTCACCTACGTCGCCGAAGAAACCCGTGAGTGGCTGGCCAAGCTGGGCGTACGCTCCCTCGAAGAGCTGATCGGTCGCACCGATCTGCTGGAAATCCTCGAAGGCCAGACCACCAAGCAAAACCACCTGGACCTGACCCCGTTGCTCGGCAGCGATCATATCCCGGCAGATAAGCCTCAGTTCTGTCAGGTCGACCGCAACCCGCCGTTCGACAAAGGCCTGCTGGCCGAGAAAATGGTCAACCTGGCCACCTCGGCCATCAACGACATGAGCGGCGCCGATTTCGCCCTGGATATCTGCAACTGCGACCGTTCCATCGGCGCGCGGATCTCCGGTGAAATCGCTCGCAAGCATGGCAACCAGGGCATGGCCAACGCGCCGATCACCTTCCGCTTCAAAGGCACGGCGGGTCAGAGCTTCGGTGTGTGGAACGCCGGCGGCCTGAACATGTACCTGGAAGGCGATGCCAACGACTACGTCGGCAAGGGCATGACCGGCGGCAAGCTGGTCATCGTTCCGCCGAAGGGCAGCCTCTACAAGACTCAGGACAGCGCCATTATCGGCAACACCTGCCTGTATGGCGCCACCGGGGGCAAGCTGTTCGCCGCCGGTACCGCGGGCGAGCGTTTCGCGGTGCGTAACTCCGGTGCTCATACCGTCGTGGAAGGCACGGGCGATCACTGCTGCGAGTACATGACCGGTGGTTTCGTCTGCGTGCTGGGCAAGACCGGTTACAACTTCGGCTCAGGCATGACCGGCGGTTTCGCCTACGTGCTCGACCAGGACAACACCTTCGTTGACCGGGTCAACCACGAACTGGTGGAAATCCAGCGGATCAGCGGTGAGGCGATGGAAGCCTATCGCAGCCACCTGCAACGCGTGCTGAACGAATACGTCGAGGAAACCGACAGCGAGTGGGGTCGTAACCTCGCGGAAAACCTCGATGACTATTTGCGTCGTTTCTGGCTAGTCAAACCTAAGGCGGCGAGCTTGAAGTCTCTGCTCTCCAGTACTCGTGCGAGTCCGCAATAACGACGCAGTGGCAAGCCGCAAGCTTCAAGCGGCAAGCTCGAAGCAATGCGCGGTATGGCGGATTATTTTGATTTTCTTGCAGCTTCAAGCTTGCGGCTTGAAGCTGTCGTGTACGAGGTTTTGAAGAATGGCCGAACGTCTCAATAACGACTTCCAGTTCATCGATGTCGGGCGCAAAGATCCGAAGAAGAAACTGTTGCGTCAACGCAAGAAAGAGTTCGTGGAAATCTACGAACCGTTCAAACCCCAGCAATCGGCCGACCAGGCCCACCGCTGCCTGGGTTGCGGTAACCCGTATTGCGAATGGAAGTGCCCGGTGCACAACTTCATTCCCAACTGGCTCAAGCTGGTGGCCGAGGGCAACATCCTCCAGGCCGCCGAGCTGTCGCACCAGACCAACACCCTGCCGGAAGTCTGCGGCCGGGTTTGTCCCCAGGATCGTCTGTGCGAGGGTGCCTGCACCCTTAACGACGGTTTTGGTGCGGTGACCATTGGTTCGGTCGAGAAATACATCACCGACACCGCGTTCGCCATGGGCTGGCGCCCGGACATGTCCAAGGTCAAACCGACCGGCAAGCGTGTCGCGGTGATCGGCGCGGGCCCTGCCGGCCTGGGCTGTGCCGACGTGCTGGTACGTGGCGGCGTGACCCCGGTGGTGTTCGACAAGAACCCGGAAATCGGCGGTCTGCTGACCTTCGGGATCCCCGAGTTCAAGCTGGAAAAGACCGTGCTGAGCAATCGCCGCGAAGTCTTCACCGGCATGGGCATCGAGTTCCGCCTGAACACCGAAATCGGCAAGGACGTGACCATCGAGCAACTGCTCGAAGAATACGATGCCGTGTTCATGGGCATGGGCACCTACACCTACATGAAGGGCGGCTTTGCCGGTGAAGACCTGCCGGGCGTGCATGACGCGCTCGACTTCCTGATCGCCAACGTCAACCGTAACCTGGGCTTTGAAAAGTCGCCGGAAGATTTCGTCGACATGAAAGGCAAGAAGGTCGTGGTGCTGGGCGGTGGCGACACGGCGATGGACTGCAATCGGACCTCGATCCGTCAGGGCGCCAAAGCAGTAACCTGTGCCTATCGTCGTGACGAAGCGAACATGCCGGGCTCGCGCAAAGAGGTGAAGAACGCCAAGGAAGAAGGCGTGAAATTCCTCTACAACCGCCAGCCGATCGCTATCGTCGGTGAAGACCGTGTCGAAGGCGTGAAGGTGGTCGAGACCCGTCTCGGCGAACCGGACGCCCGTGGCCGCCGCAGCCCCGAGCCGATCCCGGGTTCCGAAGAGATCATCCCGGCTGATGCCGTGGTCATCGCGTTCGGTTTCCGTCCAAGCCCGGCGTCGTGGTTCGAGCAGTTCAGCATCCAGACCGACAGCCAGGGCCGCGTCGTAGCGCCGGAGCAAGGTCAATACAAGCATCAGACCAGCAACCCGAAAATCTTCGCCGGTGGCGACATGGTGCGCGGTTCCGACCTAGTCGTAACGGCGATCTTCGAAGGCCGCAATGCCGCTGAAGGGATCCTGGATTACCTGGGCGTCTAAACCCCCGCACTGATCGTTCCCACGCGGAGCGTGGGAACGATCTGGTGAGTGAAACCGCGACAAATTGACCCGATAGACAAAAGGATCGGCTCTTGCCGTGCCTTTTGCGTCGCGCTCTGAGAAAATGCCCGCACTTTTTTTCCGGATGCCGACATGACTGCCCTGAAGAACGACCGTTTCCTTCGCGCCCTGCTCAAGCAACCCGTAGACGTCACCCCTGTGTGGATGATGCGTCAGGCCGGTCGCTACCTGCCTGAATACCGCGCCAGCCGTGCCAAGGCCGGTGACTTCATGAGCCTGTGCATGAACCCGGCGTTCGCTTGCGAAGTCACGATGCAGCCGCTCGACCGCTACCCACAACTGGACGCGGCGATCCTCTTCTCCGACATCCTGACCATCCCCGATGCCATGGGCCAAGGTCTGTATTTCGAAACCGGTGAAGGTCCGCGCTTCAAAAAAGTCATCAGCACCCTGGCCGACATCGAAGCCCTGCCGATTCCTGATCCGCACAAAGACCTCGGCTACGTCATGGACGCGGTCAGCACCATCCGTCGCGAACTGAACGGCCGCGTGCCGCTGATCGGCTTCTCCGGCAGCCCATGGACCCTGGCCACCTACATGGTCGAAGGCGGCTCGTCGAAAGACTTCCGCAAGACCAAGGCCATGCTCTACGACAACCCGCAAGCCATGCACCTGCTGCTGGACAAGCTCGCACAGTCGGTCACCAGCTACCTCAACGGCCAGATCATGGCCGGCGCGCAAGCGGTGCAGATCTTCGACACTTGGGGCGGCAACCTCTCCGCAGCGGCCTACCAGGAATTCTCCCTGGCCTACATGCGCAAAATCGTCAGCGGTCTGATCCGCGAGCACGAAGGCCGCCAAGTGCCGGTCATCCTGTTCACCAAGAACGGCGGCCTATGGCTGGAAAGCATTGCCGACGCTGGCGCGGATGCGCTGGGCCTGGACTGGACTTGCGACATTGGCGAAGCCCGCCAACGCGTCGGCAGCAAAGTCGCCCTGCAAGGCAACATGGACCCAACCGTGCTCTACGCCAAGCCAGAAGCCATCCGCACCGAAGTCGGCCGGATCCTTGCCAGCTACGGCAAGGGCAGCGGCCACGTGTTCAACCTCGGCCATGGCATTACGCCGGAAGTTGATCCGGAACACGCTGGCGCCTTCCTGCGCGCGGTACATGAGCTGTCGGCGCAGTATCACGAGTAATCGTGGCCCAATAAAAAACGCCCGGCTTATGCCGGGCGTTTTTGTTTGTGGTTCAGAAAATGAGCAGTGGATGCAGTTCATTGTGGGATCGGGCTTGCCCGCGATGGCGTCATCTCATACAACACATGTGCTGGGCCGACCATCGCTATCGCGGGCAAGCCCGCTCCCACAAGGTTTTGTGTCAGGCCTTCACATCGCCCAACGGTGGCAACTTCGCCAGCTTCAATGCCACCAACAACGCAATCACCAACAACCCGCCAATAAACAACCCGATCCCGTTCCAGCCACCCCAGTGCCAGGCCACACCGCCCGCCGTGCCCGCGATACTCGACCCGGCGTAATAGCTGAACAGGTACAGCGACGAAGCCTGTCCTCTGGCCTTGATCGCACGGCGACCAATCCAGCTGCTGGCTACCGAATGCGCCCCGAAGAAGCCGAAGGTAAAGATCAGCATGCCGAGAATCACCAGCGATAACGGCGTGAACATGGTCAGGGCGATGCCCGCGAGCATGACCACAATGGTTGCCCAGAGCACTTTGCGCCGGCCGAGCTGGTCGGCCAGGGCGCCGATTTTCGCCGAGCTGTAGATGCCCGACAGGTACACCACCGAGAGCAGCCCGACGAAGGCCTGATCCATGTGATACGGCTCGGCCAGCAGGCGATAGCCGATGTAGTTGAACAGCGTGACGAACGCGCCCATCAGCACGAACGCTTCGACAAACAATAGCGGTAGGCCGGCATCGCGAAAGTGCATGGTAAAGCCGTCCAGCAAGCTGCGCGGATGCAGCGAGCGAGCGCGGAAGTTGCGCGATTCCGGGAGGATTTTCCAGAACACCGCGGCGGCAATCAGTGCCAGGCCACCGATGACCAGCATCGCCGTGTGCCAGCTGACGAAGTCGATCAGTACGCCGACGATCAACCGCCCACACATGCCGCCGATGGCGTTGCCACCGATGTACAAGCCCATGGCCAGGCCAAGGTGCTGCGGGTGGATCTCTTCGCTCAGGTACGTCATCGCCACCGCCGCCAGACCGCTCAACGACAGCCCCACCAGCGCCCGCATCACCAGCACGCCCTGCCAGCTCGGGATCATTGCACTGGCCATGGTGCACAGCGCTGCGGCGAACAGCGCGGCGACCATCACCGGCTTACGCCCGATGCGATCAGAGATAGGACCGGTGATCAGCAAGCCGATGGCGAGCATGCCGGTGGCAACCGACAGGATCAGGCTGCTCTGGGCTGCGTTGATGGAAAACTCGCGGGACAGCAGCGGCATCATCGGCTGCACGCAGTAGAGCAGGGCAAAGGTCGCGAAACCGCCCGAGAACAGCGCCAGCACCGTGCGCATGAACATCGGCGTGCCTTTTTCGATGTAGATCTCGCTTAGCTCGGCGACGACGTCGTCCAGCGCAGTGAGCGGAATTTCATGGGCGAGTGGGGCGACAGCAGTTTTCACTTCGGACCTCGGAGGGTGCAGCCGGTCAGGCAATGAAAAAATCATATAACTGCCTAATAATTCAATCCAATATATTGTTCGACCTGTTTGATAGGTTTTACGACCTAATGGAGTTTTCATGGAATTACGCCACCTGCGCTACTTCATCGCCGTCGCCGAAGAACTGCATTTCGGCCGCGCCGCCCAAGTGCTGGGCATCTCGCAACCGCCGCTGAGCCAGCAGATTCAGGCGCTGGAGCAGGAGGTCGGTGCCCGCCTTTTCGAACGGACCAATCGTCGGGTCGAACTCAGTGAGGCGGGGCGGTTGTTTCTGGAAGAGGCGCGATTGGTACTGGCTCAGGTCGACAAAGCGGCGGATGTGGCACGGCGGGCACAGCTCGGTGAGTTGGGTGAACTGAAAATCGGCTTCACTTCATCGGCGCCGTTCAACTCGACCATTCCCCAGGCAATTTTCTCGTTTCGCCAGCGCTTTCCGGCGGTGCATTTGCATCTGCAGGAAATGAGCAGCACCCAAGTGGCCGATGCGCTGGTGGATGAGTCGATCGAAGTCGGCATCATGCGACCGCTGGGGTTGCCGGACTCGCTCAGCGTGGTGGAACTGACGCGCGAGCCATTGGTGGCGGTGCTCAGCTCCAAGCATCCGCTGGTGAGCTGCAGCGAAGAAGGCTTATTCCTCTCGGCGCTGGCCCTCGAACCGTTCGTATTTTTCCCACGTAGCTATGGCAGTGGTCTGTATGCCCAACTTCTCAGCTTGGCGCGGGATGCCGGTTTCAGCCCGCACTTTGCGCAAGAGGCTGGCGAGGCGATGACCATCATCGGGCTGGTGGCGGCGGGCTTGGGAGTGTCGGTGTTGCCGGCGTCTTATCAGCGGATGCGCATCGATGGCGTGGTGTATCGGCCTTTGCTCGATCCGGAAGCGGTGTCGGCGGTGTGGCTGGTGCAACGCAAGGATCAGAAATCGCCGATGGCGAAGGCGTTTGTGGAGTTGTTGACGCGTAAGGTTGAGCCGTTAATGCCATGACCGCGAGCGCCCGGAAAGAGGAAAGGGAAATGACTGTGAAAGGGCGCCGAAAGGCACCCTTTGTCGTTCTAGTGTTACTGAACCTTCGCCAAATCCCCTTTCAACGCAACGCCCGCCATGATCGCCCCAGCGTGGCATTCATAGGTTTTGGCATCCTTGCGCTCGTTGCTCTTGTAAAAGCTGACGATGTTGGTCACGGCGTTAGCGCCGGCGTTTTTCGCCGCTTGGTGCAGGCTGATGATTGCCGATTGCACGACCCACTCGCAGGCCACTTGGTCCGACTTGTTGAAGGCGTTGGTTTTCTTGTTAGTCACGGAACCCGCGCTGAGAACGGTGACGTTGCCTGCCGGTGTGTTGCCCGCCAGGTAGAACTTTACGCTGCCATCGATTTTGCCGGTGCGGGTAGCTTCGGCGACTGCTTTGTCAAAAGGCAGATACACCGCGGTATCACGGGCCTGGCTGATGCCCGGCAACGCGCAGATCAGCAGGGTGGCGGCGGTAGCGAGTTTCTTGAAGTGCATGGAGGTCTCCTTGACCCTGAGTAATTCGATTATGACCAGCGGCGGAAAATCAACGAGGTGTTGACCCCACCAAAAGCGAAATTGTTGTTCATCACGTACTGATTGCTCATCTGCCGGAACTCACCGCGCAGGTAATCGAGCTTGCCGCACCGCGGATCGACCTCATCAAGGTTGAAGGTGTGCACGTATTGGTCGCGGTTCATCATTTCGATGCTAAACCAGGACTCCAGCGCGCCGCAGGCTCCCAGGGTGTGACCGAGGAAACTCTTCTGCGAACTGATCGGCATGTGTTCGCCGAACAATGCGCTGGTGGCCAGTGTTTCGGCAATGTCGCCCTGTTCTGTAGCGGTGCCATGACCGTTCACGTAGCCGATGTCCGAAGGCTGCAGTCCGGCATCTTCCAGGGCGAGTTCCATGGCCCGGCGCATGGTGATTTGCTCGGGGCGGGTGGCGTGCTGACCGTCGGCGTTGCTGCCGAAACCGACGATCTCGGCATGGATATGTGCGCCGCGTGCCAGGGCGTGTTCGAGCTCTTCGAGCACCAGCATGCCGCCGCCTTCACCGATTACCAGGCCATCGCGGCCGGTGTCGTAAGGGCGAGGGCTGGTTTGCGGGGCATCGTTTTTCAGGCTGGTGGCGTAGAGCGCATCGAACACCATGGCTTCGGTCGGACACAACTCTTCGGCGCCGCCGGCGAGCATCAGCGGCAGACGGCCGAACTTGATCGATTCGTAGGCGTAACCGACGCCCTGGCTGCCGCTGGTGCAGGCGCTGGAGGTCGGGATCAGCCTGCCGGTGAGGCCGAAGAAGATGCTGATATTCGCCGCCGTGGTGTGCGGCATCATCCGCACGTAGGAGTTGGCGTTCAAGCCTTCGGCCACCGAGTTGAGCAGCATATTGCCGAATGCCTTGATCTCGTCGGTGCTGCCGGTGGACGAGCCACAGGCCACGCCCATGCGCCCGTCCTTGATCGATTCGTCTCCCAGCAGACCGGCGTCCGCCAGGGCCTGTTCAGCCGCGCCTACGGCCAGGCGCGAAACGCGGCCCATGCTGCGCAGTTGCTTGCGGGTCCAGTGGCTCGGCACCTTGAAGTCATCGATCGGCCCGGCCAGGCGGGTGCTGAGTTCGGTAAAACGATCCCACTCGTCCATCCGGCGGATGCCGCTGCGGTTGGCGGCGAAGTTGGCGGCGATGGTCTCCCAATCGCTGCCCAGTGAGGTGATGCCGGCCATGCCGGTGACGACGACGCGCTTCATCAGCACAGGCCTCCATTGACGGCCAGAACCTGCCGGGTGATGTACGACGCTTCCGCCGACATCAGGAAATTCACCGCGCCGGCCACCTCTTCCGGGGTGCCCATGCGTTGCGCGGGGATCATTTTCATCAGTTCTTCCACCGGCACGTTTTCATCGAGCATCGCCGTGTCGATCAGGCCGGGTGCGACACAGTTAACCGTGATTTTGCGCTTGCCCAGTTCGATCGCCAGCGCCTTGGCTGCGCCGATCAGACCGGCCTTGGATGCGCTGTAATTGACCTGGCCGCGATTGCCGATCAACCCGGACACCGAAGTAATGCAGACAATTCGCCCGGCGGCGCGACGACGGATCATCGGCATCATCACCGGGTGCAGCACGTTGTAGAAACCGTCGAGATTGGTGCGCATCACCAAATCCCAATCCTCTTCGCTCAGGGCCGGAAAAGCACCGTCGCGGGTCAGGCCGGCGTTGAGCACCACGCCGTAATAGGCGCCGTGGGTTTCGACGTCGGCTTCAAGAATCGCTTTGCAACGGGCACGGTCAGACACGTCAAATTGCAGGATGCGAGCGGTGCGGCCCAGGGCCTCGACTTCGGCCTTGACCGCTTCGGCGTCTGCCAGGCCACTGCGGCAGTGCAGCACAATGTCATGCCCGGCCCGCGCCAAGCGCAATGCAATGGCGCGGCCGATACCACGGCTGGAGCCGGTGACCAGTACGGATTCAGTCATCACTCGACTCCTTGGGGTTCATGAAGATATTGCGCGGCCTGAGGCGGGCGATACACGTTCAGCCGGCCGGTGGCGTGGATGCCAGGGGCAGTGAGGTGGCATTCGAACACACCCATGCCGTTGTCGTCTTCGAGCGAACGTATCCCATGGATGGTCAACTCGGTGCCGACGGGGAAGTGTTCCACGTTGCATTCGAATTTACGGGTGCCGAGCAGGAAGCCCAATTCCACCGCATTGCCTTTCTGGCGCGCATGGCAGCCGGCATACGCGGCGACGCTCTGGGCCATCAGCTCGATGCCGACCCAGGCCGGCAGGCTGCCGTCGGGGCGATTGAACAGGCCACCGGGTTTGACGGTGAGTCGGGTGTGAATCTGCTCGTCGTCGAACGACAGGATCTGCTCGATGAGGATCATGTCGCCGGCGTGCGGCAACAGTTCGGCGATCGGCCAGGCAATCATGGGGCGTCTCCGATAATCAGGCTGACGTTATTGCCACCGAAGGCAAAGGAATTGCTCATCAGGTAGCGAGGTGCAATGGACGCCAGGTGGTCGGTCGGGGTCACCCAATGCAGGGCCGGCAATTCAGGGTCGGGCTGACCGTCCCAGACGTGGGGCGGCAGGGCGTGCTCGCGGTTGTCCGCGCTCAGGCTCAACCAGCAGAACGCCGCCTCCAGGGCACCGGCAGCGCCGAGGGTGTGGCCGGTCATCGGTTTGGTCGATGAGCAGGGCACGCCTTGCGGGAATAGTGTGGTCACGGCCAGGCTTTCCATGGCGTCGTTGTGTTGGGTGGCGGTACCGTGCAGGTTCAGGTAACTGATCTGCTGCGGTTGCAGGCCTGCGCGGCTCAAGGCTTTGTGCATCGCCTGCTGGGCGCCACGGCCGGTTGGTTCCGGCGCGGAAATATGATGCGCATCGGAGCTGGCGCCACTGCCGAGCAGGGCAACCGGTTGGCTGTTACCGGCGTTTTTGCTCATCAGAAACAGCACCGCGGCTTCGCCGATGTTGATGCCATTGCGGTTCGCCGAGAACGGATTGCAGCGCTGTTCGGACACCGCTTCCAGGGCCGAGAAACCGTTGAGGGTCAGCTTGCACAAACTGTCGACACCACCGCACAACACGGCGTCGCACAGGCCCAGATCGAGTAGTCGTTGAGCACTCATCAGCGCGCGGGCGCTGGAGGTGCAGGCGGTAGAAATTACATAGGCCGGGCCGCTCAATTGCAGCCAGTCGGCGAGAAACGTCGCTGGCGCGCCGAGTTCCTGTTGCTGATAGTCATAATCGGCGGGGAACTGATGCTCACGGATGTAATGGGCCAAGCCTTGGCTGGCCTCGTGAATGCCCGAGGTGCTGGTGCCGAGAATGACGCCGATACGGTCGCGGCCGTAGGTCTGGATGGCCTGCTCGATGTCTTGGCGAATTTGCAGCGCGGCCTCCAGCAGCAATTGATTGTTGCGACTGCTTTGCTGCGCCAGCTCAGGCGGAATCGGCGCCAATTCACCGCGCACCGCCGCGACTGGCAACGAGCGTTCAACGACCCAGCCGGTCTCGCTGCGCATGCCCGAGCAATCGCCGGCAAACAGGTTGCGGGCGACTTCCTGCTTGTCGCGGCCCAGGGCGCAGATCACTCCGAGTGCATTCAGATAAGCCGTCATGGCGTGTGCTCGCCTAACGGAGTGACGCGATAGTGCGGGCCTTGGGACACGTTCAATTCAAAGCTCAGTGGTTGTGAATAGCGGATGTTCCAGCGCGGTGGCAAGGACCGTTGCCCGCCATCCTGCCGGGCGGCGGGATAATTGCCCTGCAATTCGCCCGCTGGGGTCAACGCAAACAACAAGGCAGCAAACAGCTCCCGAGCTTCCGGATTGGGCGGCAGCAGGCCGTCGGCCTGCCATTGGCTATCGATCAGCTTCTGCCGTGCTACGGGAATCCCCAAAGGGTCCATCATTGACCAGCGAATGCCCGGGCCTTCACGCTGGATTACCAGCAGCCAGTCCAGACGTTGCTCGGCCATCTGCCGTTCGATGTGCAGTTGCAGCGGCAACACCAGGTTCGGGGTTCGCTCGGGCAGCGGCGCCTGGCTGGCGCAGGCACTCAGCAGCAGGACACAACCCAGGAGCAGGAAACGGATCATCAGGCACACCCTTCAAGGGGCTTGCGCGCGACCACATTGACCAGGGTTTCTTCCCGCTGGCCAAAGGGTTTCGGCTGGCGCAGGCCGAAGCGTTCGAGCAGGCCGAAATCCTTGGCGCGACTCCACCACAAGTAAGGGTAAGACACGTTCTGCGGGCCGAATTCAAAACCCTGGCGACGAATCATGTCCAGGTAGCCGGCGGCGCTCTTCTGCACGTGCATCGGGTGGCGGAACAGCCAGCGAATCACCCACGTATCAATGTAAGCCTCGGTGGACTCGGCGAACAGCAAATAGCCGCCCGGCTTGAGCACCCGATAGAACTCGGCCAGGGCTTGATCCTGCTTGACGAGGTGATGGAAAGTCTGGTGACAGAACAGCAGATCGACACTGGCGTCCGGCACTTTGATGCTCGCGCAGTCACTGCCAATCAGTTCTACATCCATGCCCTGGCGGGCCGCTTCTTCACCGCTCAGGTTCAGGCTGTGAGGATCGGCATCCAGCCCGAGCAGGCGCCGAGGCGCGAAGGTCTGGCGCAGGTACTGGAACGACTTGCCCTGGCCGCAACCGGCATCCAGCAATACCGGATCAGCGGGCAGCGGCGTGCTGAACAGACCGCGCAAATCATTGATCGCCACGCGCAATACATGGTGCTGCCAGGTGTGACTGCGCAGGAACCAGAAACCGAAACGGGTTTCTTCGACGTAGTTGTCGCTCAAGTAACTCATGTCGGATCCTGTGCGCAATGGTCCGAGATCATCCGCAGCCGACGTTTGGGTTCGCTGACGAAGGGGTTGCGTTCATCCCAGGCGTAACCCGCGAGGATCGAGCTGATCATACGGCGGATATCCGCTGTGCCGTGCTGATAGAAAATTACATCCTGAAAGGTCCCCGCGTACCAGCCTTCGACGTAGCAACGGAAGGTGTTGACGCCGCGCTTGAGCGGCTCGGCGAACTCGGTCTGCCAGTCGACGCTTTCACCTTGCAGTTGGCGGTGCAGCACCCCGGCAGCCATGCTTGCCGAGCGCATGGCGATGGTCACGCCGGAGGAGAACACCGGGTCGAGAAATTCCGCCGCATTGCCCAGCAGGGCGAAACCTTGGCCGTGCAGCGTTTTGACGTTGGCCGAGTAACCGCCGATGGTCCGCGCGGGCGTATCCCACACAGCGTTATCCAGCACACCGGCCAGGCTTGGAGTTTCTGCGATGAAGCCGCGCAGGCAGTCGTCCAGATTCTCGGTGCGGCCTTCGAAGTGTTCGGCGGCCGCCACTACGCCCACCGAGCAACGACCGTTGCTGAACGGGATGGTCCAGAACCAGATATCACGCTGGGTCGGATGGGTGGTGATGAGGATTTTTTCCCGGTCGAAAGCCGGGTTGTCGATACGGTCTTCGACATGGGTGAACACGGCCTGGCGCACTGGAAAGTTCGACGGTGCTTCAAGGTCCAGCAAGCGTGGCAGCACGCGACCGTAGCCGCTGGCATCGAGCACGAAGTTGGCCTCGACGCGGTATTGGCTGCCGTCTTCGCGAAGCACATCGAGCTGCGGTTTCGCCAGGCTGAAATCGGCGTTGACGATGGCTTCGCCGTAACGCACGTCGACCCCTTGCAACTCAGCCTGATCGGCCAGCAGCTTGTCGAAATCGGCGCGCTGGACCTGGAACGTCGTCGGCTTGCCATTGCTGAATGTGTCACCGAAATCGAAGGCGCTGTACTGATCGCCCCAAGCGAACGCTGCACCGTTTTTGCGCTGGAAACCGGCGGCGTTTACCGCCTCGAGCATGCCGGCTTCTTCGACGAAATCCAGGCAGTGGGACAGTAGGCTTTCACCGATGGAAAACCGTGGGAAATGCTGGCGCTCGATCATCAGCACATCATGACCTTTACGCTTGAGCAGCGCGGCGGCGATGGCGCCCGAGGGGCCTGCGCCGATCACCAGTACCTGACGACGTTCCATTTCAATTGTTGGCACGGGTGCTCCTTGCCGGGACGGCGATGTTCAAAGGGATTCGGTGCATGCCAGCCAGTGCCGGCAGCAGGGTTGCGATCAGGCCCATCAACATCAGCGCGAAATACAGCGCCGGGCTGATGAGCTGTTGTTGCAGCAGCAGGTTGAGAAAGACAATCTCGCTCAAGCCGCGAATATTCAGTAAAAGGCTTTCCCGCCAGCGGTTGGCACCTTCAAACGAGGCGCCAGCCCAGCCCAGACCCAGCCAGTTGCCCAGCAATTTGCTGGCAATCGGCAACAGCAGGAGCGCGGCCAGTTGCAACCCGTCGAGACTATCGATGGCGCTGTGCACGTTGATCTGCACGATGCCGAACGTGAGGATCAGCGGGATGGCGATCCAGGTCTGCAAACGGCTCATCCACGCCGCCGACAATGGCAGCACCAAGGGTACCTTGAGCGCGGCCATGCACAGCAGGTAGCCGATGCCGAAAATCAGCGCATTGAGTTTGAAATGTTCGGCGACCACCAGTAGCGCGAAGAAACAGCCGCTGTGCAGCAACGGTTGGCGCAAGCCGAGCAATCGCAGCAACAACGGCAGGCAGGCGCCAGCCAGCGGTAGCAAGAGGCTGCTCAGGTGCAGGCTGCCCTGGGCGAACGCGAACAGGGTCCAGCAGGTCAGGTCGATCAGGATCGCGGTCTGCACCAGACGCCGGGTGGCAGCGGGCGGATAGTTGATGTGTCGCAGGTACAGATACAACACCGGAATCGCGGTGATGGCGAACAGCAGACCGACCGCCAGCGAACTGATCCACGGCTGCGGCGGCAACAGCCAGACCGCTGTCGTCAGCCCGCAGGCAAAGGGAATGCAGAAACTTGGTAAGGCAATTTTCAGGCTCTGGCGTTCCAGCCGCAGGTCGATCACGTCGCTGAGGATGTGCCCCAGCAGCAAGGCAAAACTCAGGCTGTAGAGGTTCTTCAGCCAGCCCTGCGAGATCAGATCGGTACCGCTGAGATGCCAGCCCGGTTCGATCCACAAGTACATCAGCAGCGGCAGGCCGAAGGTCGCCAGCAACAACTGGCTGACGATCGGAATCAGACCGAAATGACGACCGACACGGGTAGCCACGGCGAACAACACCAAGGCCATCACCCAGAACATCGCGACCATCATACTGCCGGCTCCGTAATCGCTGCGATATGGACTTGGCGTCCGGCCCATGGCGCCAGGATGAAGCTGAACGCCAGGCCGAGGCTCACCGACAAACCGAAGTTACTCACCGCCGGTGTGCTGGATACCGCCAGCAGGCCGAACGACAGCCAGGTAGTCACCGCTGCCAGCAAGGTGCCCAGCAGACTCGCCGCGGCACCGCCGATCTGTTCGCGCATGAGGATCGCGTAATCGACGCTGATGGCCGTCACCAGCAACAGGCCGAACAGGCTGAACAGCGTCAGCGGCTGACCGAGCCAACCGAGACTGGCCAGACTGCACAGGGCCGCCAGCAGCGGCAGAGAGACAATTCGCAACGCGCCACCGAAACCGAATGGCAGGATCAGCACCAGCACGATCAGTACACAGGAAGCGAGTTTCAATTCAGCGGCGCTGATTTGGGTGGCGGCGAAAACCTGGTTCAGTTCGCCGAGACGGTCCACCAGCTGCACGCCCGGTAAATCTTGCGCCTGGACCCGCAATAGCGCGGGATTGTTCAAGCCTTGCAGGCTGACCATCGCGGCCACGCCGTCATCGGACGGCCCCAGCCACAGGGTGCGATAGGGCTCGGCCAATGGGCCGGCCAGCGCTGCGTCGATGTCTTCGGTGGGCAGCGTCTGCAATGCTGCCAACTCGGCCTGCAACGCGGCGGCTGGCACGCCGAGATCGAGCAACGGTTGCCAGAACTGCGGCAGCTTGCTCAGTGCTTCACGCACTTTGCGCTGTTCGCTCGGCGGGCTGACCAGTTGATTGATCGATAGATAACCCTGAAGTTTCTCCAGATTGACCAGTTGATCCAGACGCTCGCTCAGTGCCGTCAGGCGTTCGAGCAACGCCTGCTGATTGGCCGCGCGCACCAGGAAAAACTGGCTGGTAGGTTGATAACCGGTGATGCGTGCGATGGTCTGGGCTTCGTCAGTCAGTTGCTGCGGCGTGCCGATCCATTGGCGAATATCGTTTTTGCTCTGCAGCTGCAACAGACCGCCGACGCAGAAGGCGATCAGCAGCGCCAGTAATACCGGCGTTCGTACGTATTTGAGCAACGTTTCACGCAGCTCCAGCAACTTCTCGGCGATGCGCATCGGCCATTGCGCCGGCCGCAGAACTACGCCTTTGAGCAGCGCCGGCAGCAGGCACACGGCCGACAGGTAGGCGCCCAGCAGCCCGGCGGCGGAGAACACGGCAATTTGGGTCAGGGCCGGGAACGGCGTCCAGGCCAGGGCCAGGTAGCCGATACAACTGGTGATCAGGCTCAGCGTCAGCCCCGGCAGGGTCATGCGCAACGCCGGCCAGCTGTGCCAGGGTTTCAGGCTCCAGCTCTTGGACAGGTAATGCAGCGGGTAATCCACCGCCACGCCGATCAGGCTTGAACCCAGCACCAGCGTCATCACATGCATGTGACCGAACAGCGCCACGCAGGCCACCGCGCCGAACAGCATGCCCACCAGCACCGGGACGAAGGCCAGCAACACCCGCCAACGCCGGAAGGCCAGCAACAGCAACAACAGAATCCCGACCGTGGCGCCGCCGCCGACCCAGGTCATTTCGCGAGCGGCTTGCCGTTGACCGCTGGCGGCGTACAGCAGGCCACTGGCGGCGAGCAGTTGCACATCCGACCGGGTGGCTTCTTCGCGACTGTGCTGGAGCAGGTCAGCCACTTGCAGCGGCAGGCTCATGTCGAACGCGTTGCCGGCGGTTCGCGCTCGCAGCATCACCCAACTCTTGCCGTCGGCATCGGCAACCAGCGTTCCGCTGCCGATGTCCAGTTGCACCGAACCATGCTGTGGCTGGCTGTTCTGGATGCGCCCGGTCAGGCCGAGCCAGTCGTCCTGGCTCGGTACCAAGCTGAAACCGGTAAACGGGTCGAACAGGGCTTGTACCCGTTGCTGAACAAAGGCGTCGGGGTGTTCGATGAGTTGCTGCCGGTCGGCCGCGGACAGCATCGCCAGTCGGCCTTGCAGCAATTGCGTGCGCAGCGCTGGCAAGTCGGCTTGCAGGTTCCACTGGACCTTTTCGAAGACGCCGCTGGCCTGCCACTGCTCGCCGAGCTTTTGCGCCATGGCGATGGCTTGCTGGCGGTCTTTATGGCCGACCAGCACCAGCATTTCCCGGTTCAGCGGTTCTTGCATACGTTGTTCGGCGCGCAGTTCCAGCGCGTCCGGCGCGGTGCCAGGCACCAGTTCCATCAAGTTGGCCGACAGCGGTGCGTCGCCACGCCATTGCCAGCCGGCGAGCGCGAGCACCGCCAGCAGCAGGAGCAGAAACAGCCGCGGCAGCATTCGTTCACTCGGCAAAGTCATGTTGCTCCGCATCGCTCAACGGTTGGGCGCTGGTGCTGTCCTGCATGCGCAACTGGGTTCGGTCGCCCTGGGTTTCGAGCAGCTCGATGCTGTGCACCAGTTCGCCGCCGTCAATGTTGATCTGATTGAACACCTGCTTGAGCAGCATCGAACGCGGGGTCAGGGTCAGCTTCCAGTTTTGTGCGTCGCCGCTCAGCGACAGCTCGAAATCCCGCTGCAGGCCGCTGCTGTCGCCTTGCAGCACCGCGAGGAACAAACGGTTCTGCTCGGCACCGGCACTCTTGTTCGGCAGCATTTGCCAACCGTTGGCATCACGTCGGGCAATGCCCTTGTCGCTGATGCGATAGTCCTGTTGCAGCGGGGTTTTCAGCAGCCAGAGCAGGCCGTGATTCTTCGCCAGAACAAAGGTGCCCTTGCTGGTCAGCGGCTGGGGCAGGGCACGCAGGTGTTTTTCCTGGATGAAGCTGCCGTGGATCACGTCGGGCTTGGCCAGTTGATCGCTGAGTTGCTGTAGATCGAAAGCCTGCGCCAATGATGAAAGCCCGAGCAACGCTAAAGCGCCGAGGCATTTGAACAGCGAATTCATGGGAGCATCCTTTCAACCGCGTCGGTGAACACCTTCGGTGAAGCGAGCTGCATTTCGCGGCTGCTCATGTCGACGGCGACCTGGACTGAAACAGCGCGGGTCAAACGTTCACCGGTTGCGAGGTCGCTGATCAGGTAATTGATCTTCAGACGGTTTTCCCACTCCACCAGGTTGGCACGCACATTCAGCTTCTGGCCGAACACGGCACCGCGCACATAGCGCAGCTGCAAGTCGATCACCGGCCACGCGAAACCTGACGCCACCATGGCTTCGTAGTTGTGGCCGATCTTGTCCAGCAGCGCACAGCGAGCGACTTCCAGGTATTTGACGTAATGGCCGTGCCAGACCACGTTCATGGTGTCGACGTCAAAAAACGGTACGAGGATTTCCGTGTCGGTGTGAAGCACTCCCTTGCTACGCATGCAGCCTCCAGTGTTGATCGGCGATGCGTTTCAGGCACAGGCGTAATTCGCCTTCCAGCGCACGGTCTTCGATGACCGGCGGGAAGTCCTTGGCCAATTCTTCGTGCATCGCGGCCAGGGCCGGTGGCAGTGGGCGCGCGTCTTCAGCCTGGCCGCGCAGCCAGACGCCTTGGTTGGCGGCCAGCAGCGTGGCGGCGGCGACCTGTTCGGTCAGCTCCAGCACACGAATGGCGTCGCGGGCAGAGATGGTGCCCATGCTGACTTTGTCCTGGTTGTGGCACTCGGTGGAACGCGAGAAGACGC
The DNA here is from genome assembly GCF_024748615.1 of Pseudomonas sp. B21-048. Lineage (NCBI taxonomy): Bacteria > Pseudomonadati > Pseudomonadota > Gammaproteobacteria > Pseudomonadales > Pseudomonadaceae > Pseudomonas > Pseudomonas sp. B21-048. Next base: position 431,122 of record NZ_CP087168.1, read on the forward strand.
TGGCCGGCATGGTGTTTTTCAGGGCCTCGGCGGTCCAGGCGCTGGTGCCGATCTGCACGGCCTTGAAGCCGTGGTTGAGCATCGCGCGGTCGGCGGTTGCGCCAGACAGATTGCTCGGCAAACCATGGTTGTAACGCTCGTCCACCAACAGTGCGAGCTGACGGTCGAGCAAGTCAGCGACGTTCGCCACCAGGGTTTTCAGGCTGTCCATGGCGAACGCGATATGGCCGCCGTAGAAGTGCCCACCGTGCAGCACGCGTTCGGCTTCGGCGTCGATGATCGGGTTGTCGTTGGCGCTGTTGAGTTCGATCTCGATGAACGAGCGCAGCCAGTTCAGGCTGTCGGCCAATACACCGAGCACGTGCGGCGCACAACGCAGGGAATAGCGGTCTTGCAGGCGATGCAGCGGCGCGGTCGGCGCATCGATCGCCAGGTCCTTGCGCAACCACGCGGCGACTTGCATCTGCCCAGGATGAGGTTTGGCCGCGAACAGGCGCTCGTCGAAGTGCTCCGGATTGCCCTGCAACGCGACCACGTTCAGCGCGGTAATGCGCGTGGCCAGTTGCAGCAGGTAATCAGCGCGGGCGTAAGCCAGGCAGGCGAGACCGGTCATGACGGCGGTGCCGTTCATCAATGCCAGTGCTTCTTTGGGGCGCAATACCAGCGGCTCCCAGCCCAGTTCGCGGTGCACATCGGCGGCTTGTCGACGCTCGCCACGAAACATCACGTCGCGCTCGCCGGACAAGGTCGCGGCCACATAGGACAGCGGCGTCAGATCACCGCTGGCGCCCACCGAACCTTCTTCCGGGATCAGCGGCAGGATGTCGTGTTCGAGGAAGGCTTGCAGACGTTCCAGCAACTCCACGCGCACCCCGGAAACGCCGTGGCACAGCGACTGCAAACGCGCTGCCAGCACCGCACGGGTGGCTTGGGCGTCGAGCAGTTTGCCCAGGCCGCAGCCGTGAAACGTGTACAGATGACGGGGCAATGCCTCGACGTGATGCAGCGGCACCGCGACCACACAGGAATCGCCATAACCGGTGGTCACGCCATAGATCACACCTTCCTTGTCCAGCAGGGAGTCAAGGAACTGCGGGCCCTTGGCGATGCGCTGGCGAAACTCAGGGTCGTTTTGCAACTGCGTCGGCGCCTGACGGTTGGCCAGGGCCAGCACGTCTTCGATGCGCAAAGGGAGTTCGCCGAAGGTTACCGGCTCAAGCGTTGGCGTCGTCATCGGTCTTCCAGAAAGGGTAAAAGTTGAACCATTGTTGGGGCGCTTCGAGGCAATAGTGACCCAGGCGTTCGGCGTAGCGGGAGGCGCACTGGTGAATGACCTGTTCGCGGTCGCCGCGTTTCCACACGATGGCATCGGCGAACGGTTCAAGGGTCAGTCGATACTCGCCCGTGGGTTTCTTCAGGCACAGCATCAGGTTGATCGGGCATTTCAGCAGGCCGGCCAGCAGCCATGGGCCCTGAGGAAACGCGGCTTGATAGCCGAGGAAATCCACGCTCACGCTGCGTCCGCCATGCAGCGGCACGCGGTCGCCGGCAATTGCCAGCCATTCGCCGCGCTCCAGGCGTTCATGCAGTTGCAGCATGATTACCGGGTCCAGTTCGCTGACCTGAATCAGCCGCAGATTGGTCGCCCCGGCTTCGCCCAGCAGACGGTTGAATTGTTCGGCGTGCTTGGTATGCACCAGCACGTTCATGGTGACTTTCTCGCCGATCTCGGCCAGCGCCCGACAGACCTCGAGATTGCCCAGGTGCGCGCCCACCAGCATTTGCCCGCGTGTGCCGCGCAGTTTGTTGCGCAGCAGCGCCGGGTCGATGATTTCGATTTGCTCGATGCTCAGCTTGCCGTTCCACACGTCGAGTTTGTCGAGCATGGAGTCGGCGAAGGCCATGAACTGGCCAAACACCCGCCAATGGGTCGGGCGCAATTCATTGCGAGCGCTCCAGTCGGCAAGCCGCTGCTGGTATTGCCAGGCGCTTTGGCGGGCGCTGCGCCCGAACAGAAAAAAGTACAGCACGATGCCGTACAGCAACGGGCTCAACAACCGACGGCCCAAGACTTTTGCGCAGAGCGCGGTGAACTTCATCAGCCAGAAGCTGCCACGTTCCTGGTGGTCGGCCCAGTGCTGTTTGTCTGCGTTGTCGCTCATGCTCGCCACCGTCGCCAGAGGATCACCGGTGCCCGCAGCAACATGCCGAAGAACAGCCGGGTGTGCATGCTCGAAATCAGTACATTGTCGTGGAACAAGCGGAAATGCGAGACGCCATCCAGAGGGTAATGGACCCTGGTTTTCAGCCACTGCATCGGCTGATTGCGCCAGGCCAGGCGTACCAGAATGTCGGAGTCGAAGTCCATGCGTTTACCTATTCTGGCCGAGTCGATCAGTGCCAGGGTTGACGGTAATGGATAGACGCGGAAGCCGCACATGGAGTCGCGAATCTGCAACGACAGGGTGTTGATCCAGACCATCACATGAGTCAGGTAGCGGGCGTACAAACGCCCCCTCGGGACGCTGGCGTCGTAATGCGGGTAACCGCAGATCACCGCTTCGGGATGGGTGCGCGAATGCTCAATGAACACTTTGACGTCTTGCAGGTCATGCTGGCCGTCGGCGTCCACCTGCAAGGCATGGCTGAAGCCCAGCCGCGAGGCTTCGCGCAAACCGGTCATTACCGCGCCGCCCTTGCCTTGATTGACGGTGAGCCTGATCAGATAAACCCGATCACGCAGGGCCAGTCGGTCAAGCACTTTGGCGCAGACCGGACTGCTGGCATCGTCCACCAGAATGCATGGCAGGCCACAAGCAAGCAGCGCCTCAACCACGGCAGTGATGGCGGTTTCGTGGTTGTAGACCGGGATTACGGCGCAGGGGTTATGCATTGCCTGAGGCCTCCAGCAAAATCCGCCCACTGGAGCACATGGCGGTTTCATTGCGATAGGCGAAATACAATTTGCCGCGTGCCGGGTCGAAGCGCAGGTGCAGCTGGATTTCATCACCGGGACGCACCAGTTGCTGGAATTTCAGCACTTCCATACCGGCGAATTTCGCCGGCAGGTCCATCAATTGCTGGCCCAGGCTCAATGCCCAATCCACCTGCACCACACCGGGCAATACCGGCGTTTGAGGGAAATGGCCGCTGAAATATGCCAGGTCTGGCGGGACAGCCAGTTGCAGGTTCCACTCGCCATCGGTGTCGATCTGTTCCAGCACTTGCGGCGCCTTTGGGCGTGGTGCCAGCAATATGCTCTCCACTTCGGCCTGAGGCAGTTTGCCTTGAGCGTTCAGTGGCAGTTGTCGCAACAGGCGCCAGCGACGGGGCAGAGCGAGTGCTTCGCAATGCTGGCTCAGGTGTTGGCGCAACTCCTGAGTAAGAGTACGTCGACCCTGATTGCGCAAGGCATGCAAACCCTGCTCGCTCAACACCAGCAACGCGCCCAGCGAAGCACGGTTTTCCTGGACGACGCCAAGCCGCGCTTCAGCGACCCACTCATGGGTCATCAGCGCCTGTTCCAACATCGGTAGCGAGATACGTTTTTCTTCCAGTTTGACGATCCGGTCCAACCGTCCCAACAGCTCGAAACGGCCGTCGGCGGCGATGCGCGCGGAATCGGCGGTGTGTTCGATATGGCCGGCCGGCAAGTACGGTGACGCAATAAGCAGGGCGCCATCGCTGTCCTGGCTCAGCGCAACTTCGGCGAAGGGCTGCCAGAGATTCTGGCCCTGACGCCAGGCGATGCCGCCGGTTTCCGAGCTGCCGAAGATTTCGGTCGGCCACTGTTGCAGGCGTTCATACAGGCTTTGCGCCGCTTCGGCGGGCAACGCGCCACCGGAGGAAAACACTCGGCGCACCGCGTTCAGCGCTGGCCAGTCGAGGTTGTCGCCCATGCGTTTGAGCAGCGCCGGGCTGGCGACCCAGGCGAAGGCCGGGTGTTCGCGGCTGGCGCGTTGCAGGTCTTCCGGGAAGGCCAGTTGTTTACGCACGAACGAGCGCCCGGCGCACAACGGCCACAGCACGCGAAACAGCAACCCGTAGATATGTTGAGTGGCGACGCTGCCGATGATGCGGGCTTCGCCCAGATCCGCGCCCCACAGATGCTCCAGCGCTTGGACTTCATTGGCCAATTGGCGCAGGGTTTTGTCGATGCGCTTGGGCTCGCCACTGGAGCCGGAGGTGCACAGGCTCAGCTGACAACGATCCAGGTCCAGTGGGTTGGCCGGCAGCGGTGGATGCTGATAGTCGCTCAGGTGCGCGTCGTCGGCCTGATCGGTCAGCCACAGATCGACCTCGGTCGACCAGCGCTGGCGAGTCTGCGCTTGCAGATCGGCGGGCAGCAGCACGCTGACCCCGGCACGCCAGGCGCCGAGCAGGGCAATGGCCAGGTCGGCGGCGTCCTCAAGGTGCACGGCGATGCGCTGCACGCCCTGCGCTTGCAGACCGGCAGCCAGGCTCAGGGCCTGTTCGCACAATTGCGCGTGATTCAACGCCGGTTCCACCGTCACGGCACGGTCCGGCTGAGCCTTGAGCAACAATTGCTCAAGTGTTATCCAATTCATGGGCGGCCTCTTACCCGTTGTCGTATAAGCCATTCAATGGCAAACATCAGGCCGATCAATCCATAGGAGATCAGGCCGGTGTACAACATCCACCAACTCAGCGGCGCCCAAAGAGTCAGGGCGGCGGCGCACAAGCCGTTACAGAGAAAAAACACGCTCCAGGCAATCGTCACCTGGCGGGTGTAGCGAATGGCCCTGGCCGGTAATTGCGGTTCTCGCAGACGGGCCAGGCGTTCAATCACCGGTGGGCCATATTTCAGGCTAAGACCGAACAGCACCAACATGAATGCGCTGATCAGCACCGGGTACCAGCGCAGCAGCACCGGGCTGTCGAACAGCGCCAGCAGTAGGCAGAACGCGATGGCGACTGTGGCCATCCACAGGCTGCCAGGCCTCCGCTCGCCGGTCAGCGCCCGGGCCAGCCACAAGCTCCCCAGCAACAGACCGAACTGCCACGGGGCAAAATGCTCCATGCCGAAATACACCGCAAAGGGGTACAACAGGCCTGCCAGCAGCAGGCCCAGGCCGATCAGTCGGCTCATGCGACGGGTTGAACCAGACGGTAGACCGCCTCGACCACATCGCTGACGGTACGTACCGATTTGAATTCTTCGGCGGCGATTTTCTTGCCGGTCTGGCGTTTGATGTGATCGATCAGGTCGACGGCATCGATGCTGTCGATTTCCAGATCCTGGTACAGGTTGGATTGCAGACTGATGCGTTCGGGGTCCAGCTCGAAAAGTTCGACCAGAGCATCGCGCAGGGTATTGAAAATATCGTCACGAGTTTGCATGGTCCGGTCTCAAGCTGCCTGTTTTGCAGTGACGAACGCCGCAAGGCTCGCCACGTTGGTGAAGTGATTACGGGTGTCCTTGGCGTCGGCATCGATTTTGATGCCGTACTTTTTCTGGATCGCCAGGCCGAGTTCCAGGGCGTCTACCGAGTCCAGGCCCAGGCCTTCGCTGAACAGTGTCTGGTCATCACCGATGTCGTCGACGCTGATGTCTTCGAGGCCCAGGGCGTCGATGATCAATTCTTTGATTTCCAGCATCAGGCTATTAGGTTGTAGATCGCTCATCTTCGGCGAGCTCCTTGATAAAGTAAGAGTGCAAATAGTCGTTGAGCTTGCGCGAGGCCTGAGGAGCGGGTCCTTGCGTAGCGAAAGCCTGTGGCTCTATATCGGCACCGACACGAAAACTGAAGTGCACGCGGCGTTTTGGAATCCGATACCAGGGTTCGGCCTTGGTTAGTGTGGTCGGGCTGACCTTGATGATCACCGGGGTGAGGATTCTCGCACCGCGCAGGGCAATTGCCGCGCCCCCCCGATGAAAGGCCGGCGGTTGGCCGGGCTGGGTGCGAGTGCCTTCGGGAAAGATGATCAGGGTCTGACCGCTTTTCAGTGCGTCGGCAGCAGCATTGAGCATGTCCATGCTGCCATCGTTGCTGATGTAATCGGTGCGGCGTAGCGGACCGCGGGTGAACGGATTTTCCCAGAGGTTTTTCTTGACCACGCAGTTGGCATGACCTACCAGGCCGATCAGGAACACTACATCGATCAGCGAGGGATGGTTGGCGATGATCATCTGGCCCGGTCGTCCGAGCTTTTCCGCCCCTTGAATGTCGTAAGTCAGCACGCCAGTGCGAGCCATGAAACGAATGAAAAACCAGAAACAGTGGCTCACCGTCTGTCGTGCCCGCTGACGATGGGTATGAACGTCTCCCGGCAAGCAGCTCAGCAGTGGGAACACCACCAACCGCAGGCACAGCCCGCCCAACCCGAACAGGGTGAAGCTTGCGGCAGTGGCCAGCAGGCGCCAGTAGTAGGCGTCGCGGTTTTTATCGGTTACAGATTGCGTTGCCAGGTCCATACACGATTTTTCCAGGCATGTTGGCAGGTGGTTTGCTGGCCGAGCAAGGTACGCAAGAGATTGAGGGCATGTGGCCAGTGGGCGTTGGACAACGCTTGCGAGGTGCTGTTCAGCGACAGCTGCCATTGATTACCGGGGGTGATCAACAGGCCGACCGCGTAAGGGAATGGCACGTCGTCGATCCAGGTCGAGTAGACCGCGGGCGGCTGCTCTTCGGTCACTATAAGCAATACGGCGGGTGCGCCTTCTTCAAGCAGTGCAGCGGCCTCTAGCATGCCGTGTTCAAGACCATCGCCAGCCGCGGCGAGGGCGGTCATTTCGCTGGTTTCGCCGCGCATGATTGACCATAGGCCAATGATCGCGTTATGCACCGACAGGCTGAACTGGGTAGGTGACAACGGTTGGTCAGTCGCCAGATCGCTGAGAATTTCGAAGGTGCGCGGGGTTTCGCCGTGACGGGAAATAAAGACCAACGGCAGGTCCTGGCAACCTTCAGCCAAAGGCCAGCCGACGCTGAATGCCATCCGCGCCAGACGGCTGAGTCGCCGACGCTGCATAGCCGGCAGAAACGACACATCGGGGGCGGCATCGCTGCGCTCGAGCACGACCGGCTGTCGGCTCCAGGCCTGCCAATCATCCACGCTTTCAAGCCCTGGGGCCCATGCGCGCCATTGGGCGATGTTGAAGTTGATCACAGAAATTCAATCCCGCCCCTGCGGGGCTTCCTTGACGCGGCGAGTCGCAAAAACCGCGACTGACCTTACGTGGCGTTAACGCCGAGTGGCGCGCATTATCCCGGTGCGGCAGGCGTGTAGCAAATGCTGGTTACATTTTGCGCAACGAAATGTACTGTCTGGTTCGCGAAAAAAGATGTCGTTTGGCCATTATCCACATTGCATCGGACGTGTCTGTCGGCTCTATCGGCTGTAGATGGATGAGTTGGAGGCTTTTTCCGCCGGATATTTACCCATGACTATGTAGTCCCGATGCCAGCGAGGTAGCTAAGCAGCGCCATGGACTACTACACTCGGTCATTCTTTGATACACGGAGGTTTTGACATGCGGCGCGTGGTGTTCAATCAGAAAGGTGGCGTGGGCAAGTCAAGCATTGCCTGTAATCTGGCGGCAGTCAGCGCCAGCGAAGGCTATCGCACGCTATTGGTGGATCTCGATGCCCAAGCCAACTCCACTCAATACCTGACGGGACTCACCGGTGATGATATCCCGATGGGCATCGCCGATTTCTTCAAGCAGACCCTGTCCTCCGGGCCATTCTCGAAGAAGAACCAGGTCGACATCTACGAAACCCCGTTCGACAACCTTCACGTTGTCACCGCCACCGCCGAGCTGGCTGACTTGCAGCCCAAGCTTGAGGCCAAGCACAAGATCAACAAGCTGCGAAAATTGCTCGAGGAGCTGGACGGCGATTACGACCGAATCTACCTCGATACGCCGCCAGCGCTGAATTTCTATGCCGTCTCGGCGTTGATCGCTGCTGATCGTGTGCTGATTCCCTTCGACTGCGACAGTTTCTCGCGTCAGGCGCTGTATGGCTTGCTGGCGGAAATCGAAGAATTGAAGGAGGACCACAACGAAGGGCTGGAAGTCGAAGGCATCGTCGTCAACCAGTTTCAGGCCCGCGCGAGCCTGCCCCAGCAAATCCTCGACGAGCTGATCGCCGAAGGGCTGCCGGTGTTACCGGTGTACCTGGCCAGTTCGGTGCGCATGCGCGAATCCCACCAGGCCAACACGCCGCTGATCCACCTCGACCCGCGGCACAAGCTGACCCAGCAATTTGTCGATCTGCACAACCTTCTCGAAAACGCCTGATTGCCCCTGTGGGAGCGAGGCTTGCCCGCGAAGTGGTCATAACATTCAACATCATCTTTGATTGTTAAACCGCCTTCGCGGGCAAGCCTCGCTCCTACAGTGTTCGGGGATTTCGGGATCGTTATCAGATCCCCTGGCTACGCAACCAGCTCATCAATTGCGGTAACGGGAAGGCCCCGCTCTGGCGAGCCACTTCCCGGCCGTTCTTGAACAGAATCAGGCTCGGGATCGAGCGAATCCCCAACTGCGCCGACAACTGCTGATTCGCCTCGCTGTCCAGCTTGGCCAACCGACATTTGCCCGCCAGTTGCCCCGCCGCCTGCTCGAACACTGGCGCAAACGACTTGCACGGCCCGCACCAGTCCGCCCACACATCCACCAGCAACGGCAGGTCGCCCTTGATTTGACTGGCGTAGTCGCCTTGTTTCAATTCGAATGGCTTGTTCAGCAGGACTTCGGCCTTGCAGCGACCGCATTTTGGATGGTCGTTGAGGCGTTCGGCGGGGATGCGGTTCAGGCCGTTGCAGTGGGGGCAGGGGATGAGGAGTGGATCGGTCATGAGGATGGTCCTGTTAAGAAGCCGATTACCTCTATTTGGAGACGTTTGCTCATGTTTTCAATCGTGTGGCGTCCTGCGATGTAACTAGGCTGGGTTGTACTGAGCGACACCGTTAGTCCGCTTAGAATTATCGCAACTTGCGATATTTTTTATCTGTGATTAACCTCCATAGCAGAATGCGATAAGGATATTGCATGCATGTGTTCACCGAAAAACCAGTCCGTGAGGCCAAGGAAAAGTGGCCGCGGGCAGCCAATGCACTGGAGCAGTGGTATCGACTTGCCAAAGGGAGTAACCCAAGAGACTTCGCGGCGATGAAGTCGATTTTCCCCGCGACTGACAAAGTCGGCGAGTTTCATGTGTTCGACATCGGTAGCAACAAGTTGCGGCTGATCGCTTTCGTCAGGTATCGGTCTCAAAAGCTTTATATCAAGCATGTGCTGGATCACCGCGAATATGACCGCGGTAAATGGAAGGAGGGACGGTCATGAGTGTTCTGATCAAAAAGGCTGCCGAGCATTGGGAGTTCGTCTCGCCATTGCTTCGAAAACCGAAAAACGAAGACGACTACGACAGGTTGGCGCAGGCACTCGATGAGTTGCTTGAGATGACCGGGGATGATGAGTCGCACCCGTTGATGAGCTTGGTGGACATCATTGGTGACTGGATTGCGGAATGGGATCGCAAGCATCACCCCATGCGCGAGGCCTCTGGTGCAGAGGTTCTCGGCTATATGATGCGCGAACATGGCCTCAGCCAGAGCGACCTGCCTGGCGTTGGCACTCAGTCGGTGGTTTCCGAGATATTGAGCGGCAAGCGTCAGCTCAACCTGCGGCAGATCCGCTGGTTAGCCGAACGCTTTGGTGTGTCAGTGGAGACGTTTATCTGACCCGCCTACGACGAACAACTGATCTCCAGATGCTTGCCCCACTCCGGCGGCCGCTCGGCATAGCTCTCCATTCCAGGCTGCTCCTCGAACGGATTGCTCAATACCGCGTGCAAACGACGAACTTCCGCATAGTCGCCGCCTTCCGCCGCATCGATGGCTTTCTGCGCCAGATAGTTACGCAGGATGTACAGCGGATTGACCGCATGCATTCGTTTGCGGCGCTGATCCTGATCAACCGCGCCTTCACGAGCAACCCGGGCGATGTAGAGCGCGCCCCACGCATCGAAGCCCTTGATGTCGACGAAGTCATCGCGCAAACGGGCGACGGCCAGTTCGGGTGACTCATCCCCCAGGCGGCGGAAGAACAGGCTGTAGTCGACGCCGCTGTTCTGCATCAGTTGCAGCAGGTGCTCCAGCAGTTTCTGGTCGTCGTCTTCGGCGGTGGTGAGGCCGAGGCGGCGGCGCATCAGGTCCAGGTAGTGGGCCTGGAACAGTGGCAGGTACAGGCCGAGGGTTTCGCGCAGGGCTTCGACGCTGATGAACGGCGTCAGGGCCTGGGCGAGGGCGCTGAGGTTCCACTGGCCGATCGGTACCTGGTTGCTGAAGGAGTAGCGGCCCTGGTCATCGGAGTGGTTGCAGATGAAGTGGGCGTCGAAGTCGTCGAGGAAGGCGAACGGGCCGAAGTCGAAGGTGATGCCCAGGATCGACATGTTGTCAGTGTTCATCACACCGTGGCAGAACCCATAGGCCTGCCATTTGGCGATCAGTTCGGCATTGCGCTCGACGATTTCGCGGAACATCGCCAGATACGGTTCCGGCTGTTCCAGGCAGTGCGGGAAATGCATGGCCAGCACATGGTTGCCGAGTTCTTTCTGCTGCTCGGGGCGCTTGGTGTAGTAGAAAAATTCGAAATGCCCGAAGCGCACATGGCTCGGTGCCAGGCGCAAGACCATGGCCGCGCGTTCCTGTTTCTCGCGCCAGACCGGCGTGTCGGAGCCGATCACGCACAGTGCGCGAGTGGTGGGAATGTTCAGGGCATGCAAGGCTTCGGAGGCGAGAAATTCGCGGATCGACGAACGCAGCACTGCCCGTCCATCGCCCATGCGTGAGTAAGGCGTCTGACCGGCGCCCTTGAGGTGCAGGTCCCAATGCTCGCCGGCCTGGTTATAGACCTCACCCAGTAACAGGCCACGACCGTCGCCCAACTGCGGGTTGTAAGAGCCGAACTGATGCCCGGAATAGACCATCGCCCGTGGCTCGGCTTCGGCCCAGAGCTTGTGACCGCCGAACAGCTCGGCGAACACCGGCGTCTCGGCTTCGGCCGGGTCCAGGTCCAGCAATGCCATGGCGGCGGGGCTGGCGACCACCAGTCGCGGAGCGGCGATGGGCTCGGGCAGTACATGGGTTGAAAACGCGTCGCCCAAACGGGCGAAGCGATTGTCGAAGGTCAGTTCGTCGAGGGCTTTCAACGGCCATCTCCAGCAGAATGTCCGAGCATTCTGCTAGGGATAGAGCGGTTAGTCGAGTTCGACAGGCGGCGGCTCTCGCCGCGGATTGCCGTCGGGCAGCGGCACGATGGTTTTGGTTTCCGGCTCAACCGGCACCATCTTGTATTCCTGGCCGTGAAGGTTCTTGAGGTAGACCTCCATCTGCCGGAACGAGATGTTGATTTTCTGCTTCTTGAACTCGCGATTGATAAAGCGGTTGACCTCATCAAGTACCGGGTTGCGGTCGCCAAGATCGCGCACATGCATGCGCAATTCGTGATCAAGGGTGCTTTCACCGAAGTTCAGGAAGTACACGTGGGGTTCCGGGTCCTTCAGCACGCGCGGGTTATCCCGGGCAGCTTTGAGCAGCAGCTCTTTCACCAGGTCCAGGTCCGAGCCGTAGTCGACGCCGAGCTTGAGGGTCACTCGGGTGATGGTGTCGGTCAGCGACCAGTTGATCAGTTGCCCGGTGATGAACGTCTTGTTCGGGACGATGATGTCCTTGCGGTCGAAGTCGGTGATGGTCGTGGCGCGGATGCGGATCTTGCTCACCGTGCCCGACAGGTTGCCGATGGTGATGGTGTCACCGATCCGCACCGGGCGTTCGAACAGGATCATGATGCCGGAGATGAAGTTGGCGAAAATCTCCTGCATCCCGAAACCGAGACCGACCGACAGCGCCGCCACCAGCCATTGCAACTTGTCCCAGCTCACGCCGAGCGTGGACAGGGTCGAGACGAAACCGACACCGGCGATCACATAGGACAGCAGCGTGGTAGTGGCGTAGGCGCTGCCCTGAGCCAGGTTCAGTTTCGACAGCACAAACACTTCCAGCAGACCTGGCAAGTTGCGCGCCAGTGCAAAGGTGATACCGATGATGATCAGCGCGCCCAGCATGTCGCCGATGCTGATGGGCACCATGCTCATGTTGGCGCCGGTGCCGCTTGTGTATTCGTAGAGGGTGATGTTGTCCAGGTACGAGAATACCGAGATCAGATCGGACCAGACCCAGTACAGCGCCGCGATAAAACCGCCGAGCAGGGCCAGGCGAATCAGTCGCAGGGATTGCTCGTTGACCTTCTCGATGTCCAGGGTCGGCTCTTCGATCACCGCTTCACCGTCGCCGGCCTCTTTCGCAGCCTGTCGTTTGGTCAGCGCGCGCTGATAGGCCAGGCGCCGCGCCGCAACACTGAGGCCGCGCACGAAGGTCGCTTCGATGACCAGCCAGAACATCAGCAAGTACAGCGTGTTGATCAACCGGTCGCTGAGTTTCAGCGCGGTGTAGTAGTAGCCGAAGCACACAGCGACGAACAAGGCGATCGGCAAGACAGTGAACATGATTCCCACGGCCTTGCGGAACAGCGAAGCATTCTGGTGAGTCGGGCTGCTGACCAGCAGGCGACTGAGCAGCCAGGCCATCAAGGCGTAGCAGGTCAGCACCACCGGCATGCCTAGCACATCATCGGCCAGCGCCGCCGGTTGCAGTTCAGCGACCGCCACCACGGTCACCAAGGCCATCACCACCAGCCCGAGCCGGCGAATCCAGCCCTGAAGGAATTCGACCTGAGGTTTTTCCCAGCGGAAATGCAGTTCGGCCACGCCACCCGGCGCAAGAATGCGGTAGGCGGTGTAGAACACCAGCCAGGCCTGGGCCATTTGCAACAGCGCCGCGCCCATGTTGGCGTTCTGCCCGCGAGCGTCGATCTGCAAGGCCAGGCCGCATAAGGCCAGGCCCAGAGAGACCGGCATCGCCAGCAGGATGTTGATCAGAATCGCTTGCGGTGTGTGCCACTGGCTGTCGCGTTTGAAATGGCCGATGTCCAGGTGAACTTTGTTCAGACGGGCATAGAGATTCTTGCGGCGCCAGAGCAGCGCACCGATCAGAAAGGCCAGCGGCAGGAACAGCAGTGGCCGTTGTGTCAGGCCATCGGTCAGTTCGCTCAGGCTCGAGGCCCACGGCAAGGTGGTGACTTGACGTTGCAGGCGGTCCGGCACGCCGTGCATCCACTCAAAATCCAGCGGCTTGTTGCTGGGAATCCAGAACATTTGCTCGTCCAGCGTAGCCCTTAAGCTTTGCGCGGTGCTGAGCAGTTGTTTCTGGTTGAGTTGCAGCGTGATGGATTCGTTGAGCACCGCGCTCAGTTCGCGATTCAAACGCTCCAGCAGGTCCGCGCGGGTAGTGGCCAGTTCCAGCAGGCTCTTGCGCAGTTGCGGGGTGACTTGCTCGGGCGGTTGAGTCGCCAGCAGGTTGTCGACATAGGTTATCGGGTTGCTGAGCAGTTCCCGTTGCTGGCTGACTTCGAACTGATACAGGCGAATATCGGCGATCTGGTCGGCCAGATCGCGGTCGAGCCTGAGGCGCGGCAGGGCCTGTTTCTGTTTGTAGAGAATCTTGGAGAGCAGCAGACTGCCCTTGAGCACGTTGATCTGTTCGTCCAGCGCCGAGTCGCTTTGGGTCACGCTGTCCAGTTGCTGCTTGGTCTGCAGGTTCTGTTGGGTGACTTCGTTGAGACGGTCGGTGCTTTTAAGCAGATAGTCGGAGAGCTTCAGGTTGGCCGCGCTTTCGGTGGCCAGCAGGCTGCTGCCGCCGGCCTTCTGCGCTTCGATGGATTGTTGGGTCACCGTCTCTTGCGACTGGGCCAGGCGTTTCTGGTTGATCAGGGTTTGCAGGTCCTGGATTTCCTGGTCCAGACGATCGGATTTCTCTGAGAGCAAGTCATGCTGACTGTTGCCCAAATCCTGCAACTGGCTGTTGCCGGCCAGTTCCTGGCGACGCAACGGGATCAAGGCGTTCAGTGCCGCGAGTTCGGCGTTGAGCTGATCGCGTTGCTCCGGCGTCAAGGTCTTACCGTTGTCCTTGCCGAGCTTGAGGATGTTGTTGATCTGCTGGATGCGAGTCTGGCTGGCGGAAATTTCGGCCTGGGCGCGTTCGGGGCGAGTCTGGGCGGTGATGATCAGGCTGTTCGCTTCGGCCAGGGCTTTTTGCAGATCGCTTTGCTGCGTGGAACGTTCGGTGAGCAGTTGTTCCAACTGCTGAATAGACTCTTTGGTATAGCGTTGCGCCACCGGTACGACTTTGGTGGCCTTGAGACGGGCCAACTCGCGCTGGTTTTCGATGTTCTGCTTTGGCGCGCTGGCCAACTGCTGCCTGAGATCGATCAGCTTCTGATCGCGATCACGCTGGTTGTTGAGCTGGGTGAGCGTGTTCTGCAGGACCGCTTGCAGGGCTTTCTGATCGGCTTCCGGCAGTTTGCGGTCGGCGATCTTGTCCAGGCTCGCCTGCACGGCTGCGCTGGAGGGTGGTTCGGCGGCTTGCAGTGGGCTGATGGAAAGGCTCAAGCCCAGCAGGGCCATGATGAAAAAAGTGCGCAGAGTTGACATAAAGACCGATCGAAAACGAGACGAGGGTGGAGTTTAGAGGAACAAGCCGGGACCGGGGCGACTTCCTTCGGGGAATCTGACGCCCACTTTACCAATCTTGTTCCCTTCCATGACAGCGACGGTCCAGAGGGTGTTGTTCCACTCAACCTGGTCACCGACTACCGGGGCACCGCCCACTTTCTGGGCAATGAAGTGGCCCAGGGACATGTTGGGATCGATACCTTCGACTTTCAGCCCATACAGTGCAGCAACCGCGCTCAGCTGGGCGTCTCCTTCGAGTACGAAGTCGCCGAAGAAGCGCAAATCAAGACCCCTTTGCGGTGCCTGACTGAAGAGTTTTCCGAGGGCCGGAAGGTTATGTTCATGGCCTATTACACAGAGCAAATCATCGACTTCGAGCACTGTACTACCCGACGGGTGGAGCAGTTGTTGGCCACGAAACAGGGCGGCGATACGGGTTCCTTCGGGCATTTTCAACTCGCGAAGGGGGGATCCAATGCACCATTTCTCGGCGCCGAGGCGATACACGAACAGCTCCCACTCGCTGGTGACATGCACCTCCAGCGCCGAACGGGAAATGGGCAGGGGCTCCGGCGGGACAGTCACTTTCAAAAGCTTGGCAACCCAGGGCAGGCTCGTGCCTTGCACCAGCAGCGAGACCAGCACAATAAAGAACGCCAGATTGAAGTAGAGCTGAGCGTTGGGCAGCCCCGCCATCAGCGGGAACACCGCGAGAATGATCGGTACGGCGCCGCGCAGGCCAACCCAGGAAATGAATGCTTTCTCACGCCCATGGAACGCCTTGAAGGGCAACAGGCCGACCAGCACCGACAGCGGACGAGCAAACAGAATCATCCACAGCGCCAGGCCCAGCGCCGGCAAAGCAATCGGCAGCAGGTCATGGGGCGTGACCAACAGCCCCAGCACCAGGAACATGCCGATCTGGGCCAGCCAGGCCATGCCGTCGAGCATATGCAAAATGCCGTGGCGACTGCGGACCGGACGGTTGCCGATCACCAGGCCACACAGGTACACCGCCAAAAAGCCGCTGCCATGCAGGGCGTTGGTCAAGGCAAACACGACCAGGCCGCCAGCGATGACCAGAATCGGATAAAGGCCGGTGGCCAGGTTGATGCGGTTAACCAATTGCAGCATCAGCCACCCCCCGCCGAGGCCGATCACACCGCCGATGCCGAACTCGCGCAGCAAATGCACGAGCAGATTCCAGTGCAGGCCGGTCTCGCCGCTGGCGAGCATGTCGATCAGAGTCACGGTGAGGAACACCGCCATCGGGTCGTTGCTGCCGGATTCGATCTCCAGGCTCGCGCTCACCCGCTCGTTCAGGCCCTTGCCGCCCAGCAGCGAAAACACGGCCGCGGCGTCGGTAGAGCCGACGATGGCGCCGATCAGCAATCCCTGAATCAGATTGAGATCAAACAACCACGCCGCCGCCATCCCGGTCAGTCCGGTGGTGATCAATACACCGACCGTGGCCAGCGACAGCGCCGGCCATAACGCCACGCGAAAACTCGCCACCCGGGTGCGCAAGCCGCCGTCGAGCAGGATCACTGCCAGAGCGAGGTTGCCGACCAGATAAGCCGTTGGGTAGTTATCGAAAATAATCCCGGCGCCGTCGACCCCTGCCGACATGCCCACCGCGAGGATGATCACCAGAATCGGGATACCGAGGCGCGATGAAAGTGAGCTCACCAGAATGCTCGCACCTACCAGCAACGCGCCGATCAAGAACAGGCTGTTGATGGTCGTCGCATTCAAAGGCAGTACTCCAGAAAACTAAAGGCGGGCACAAACTGACCACGCAGTCTGCGTGCCAGCGATTCTAACCTGTTGAAATGTGATGCTGTCAAAAAGCTTTTAACGTGAGTCGACTGATCGTTCCCACGCTCCGCGTGGGAATGCAGCCCGGGACGCTCTGCGTTCCAAGAGCGGACGCGGAGCGTCCATAGATGCATTCCCACGCGGAGCGTGGGAACGATCAGTCACAGGTTACAGGCTAAACCGCCCAACCATGTTGTTCAGGTCCAGCGCCAGGCGCGACAGCTCGTTGCTGGCCGCGCTCGTCTGGTTGGCACCGGTGGCCGATTGCACCGACAGGTCACGAATGTTCACCAGATTGCGGTCCACTTCACGGGCCACTTGCGCCTGTTCTTCCGCTGCACTGGCGATCACCAGGTTGCGCTCGTTGATTTCGACGATGGCGCTGTTGATGGTGTCCAGCGACATGCCTGCACCGCGAGCGATGTTCAAGGTCGATTCGGCGCGCTCGGTGCTGTTGCGCATCGAATCCACGGCGTGTTCGGTGCCGCTCTGGATGCTGCCAATCATGCGCTCGATTTCGCTGGTCGACTGTTGAGTGCGATGGGCCAGGGCACGCACTTCGTCGGCAACGACCGCGAAACCACGACCGGCTTCACCGGCACGGGCCGCTTCGATGGCGGCGTTCAACGCCAACAGATTGGTCTGATCAGCCAAGCCGCGAATCACGTCCAGTACTTTGCCGATGTCCCGCGACTCGTTGGCCAGATCGCCGATCAGGGTGGCGGTGCTCTGTACGTCGGTGCTCATGCGCTCGATGGCACTCACGGTTTCCTGCACCAGGTCACGACCGTCGCCCGCCGAAGTGGTGGCGTTTTTCGAAGCTTCGGAGGTGCTCACGGCGTTGCGGGCGACTTCTTCCACGGCGCTGGTCATTTCATTGACGGCGGTGGCGGCCTGTTCGATTTCGTTATTTTGCTGAGTCAGGCCACGAGCGCTTTCGTCGGTGACGCTGTTGAGTTCTTCCGCGGCAGACGCCAGTTGTGTGGCCGAACCGGAAATCCGTTGCAGGGTGTCGCGCAGTTTTTCTTGCATCTTCGCCATCGCGGCGAGCAGACGACCGGCTTCATCTTCGCCATCGACGGTGATCGGCCGCGTCAGGTTGCCTTCGGCAATTTCTTCGGCAGCGCTCAAGGCGTTGGCGATCGGCTTGGTGATGCTGTTGGTCAACAGCCAGGCGAATAGCAAGGTCAGGCCGGTGGCGATGACCAGCAGGGTCACCACCAGGTTGAAGGCTGACGAGTACTGGTCGGTAGCTTGCTGGTTGGCGTTGTCGGCCTGCTGGGTGTTGATCTCCAGCAAACGGTTGAGCACGGTGTTGATCGCTTCAGAGTTGTTCAGCACATCGGTGTTGACCAGTGTGCGCAGTTCCTCGACCTGATTGTTGCGCGACAGGCTCTTCATCCGGTCTTCGATCTGGCGGTACTGACCCACTAACTGCACATACTGATCATAGGCTGCACGTTCCTGCGGGCTGGCGATCAGTTTTTCATAGGCGCTCTGAGCCGCTCGAATCTGCTGGTTACGGGTGTCCAGCAGGTCCATGGTTTTCTGCTGGACGTCCGGCTCGCGATTCACCAACAGGCGATAAGCCAGGACGCGCAGGCGCAGGGTCAGTTGAGTGAAGTCGTCGAGGCTTTTGATGCTCGGTACGCTGTTGGAGGTGATCTCCTCGGCGGCGCCGCGAATCTTGCTCATCTGGTTCAGCGCGAACACACCCAGGATCAGCACCATTGCGCCAATCAAGGAGAAGCCGAGGAACGCCCGCGGTGCGATATTCATATTACGTAGGGACATGGTGTTCACCGAAAAAATCGCATCCGTGCGAGGCTGAGACTGCTGTATGCATGACTTATCGGTCATACGACTGAAGTCTTGAGGCGTTGCGCGTTTTTGTCGCACAAGGGCCCTGGCGACGAAGTGCAGGAACCAGATCCATCAATCACAGTCTTTAAAGCTCACGAGGAAGGTCGACCGCCAGGAAAATCAAGGCTTTGCGCCCGCATAACCCTGGCATCCATGGTGACTTTTCTTTATCGTACGCGCCCTTTGAAAATGCCCGGAAAATCAAAATGTTGGAAGCATCCCTTAGCCAATTGGAACAACTGGTCAACGACCTGGTGCAGCAGAACCAGGCCCTGCTCGGCACCCATCAATCCCTGAGCGCAGAGCTGGCACAGGTCAAGGAAGAAAACGAGAGCCTGCAACTGAGCCTGATGGAGCAGGAAGAGAAACAAGGCGCCACCGCCGCGCGTATTCAGGCGTTGGTTGAGCGCGTCAGCGCCGGCCCTGTCAGCGCATGAGTTACGGCGCCGCAGGGGTAAAAGTCGTCTCGATTCTGGGGGAGGACTATTCGATCAAGGCGCCGGCCGGGGAAGAGCAGACCCTGCTGGATGCCGCATTGATGTTGAAGGCCGCCCTGGCCGAGACCAAAAAGAAATACCCGACGCTGATCGGTGACCGCTTGCTGGTGTTGGCGGCGATGAATCTGTGCTCGCAGCAGATCGAAATGCAAAAGCAACACAAGCAGGAACTCGACCGTTACCAAGAGCAAGTCAGCGCCACGGTTGAAGTGATCGCCAAGACGATCAATCAAGCCTGATCAGCTTTGCGCACAACCAGAGAATAAATTGTCGTTTGAGTTGTATACAATCGGCATGGCTGTTGCAGTGTTTCAGCCTCTTATTCTTTGGGGGTGCTCCATGCAGTTCTGGCGACGCAGTATTCAGTGGCAGTTGATCCTGAGCATGGGCACCGCCCTGCTGGTCAGTATTCTGATCGTGGTTGGCGTTTATACCCTCGTGGTCAACCGCCTCGCCCAGCGCTATCTGGTCGAGCAGGCGCTGCCGTCGAGCATCGAAGCGATGCGCAACGACATCGAACGCATCCTCGTTCAACCGCTTACCGCCGCCAAGGACATTGCCAGTAACAGCATGGTGCGTGACTGGTTGGCCGCAGGTGAAAACAGCGCCCAGACTGCTGGCTTCGTCAACTATCTGGAAGGCATCCGCGCCGAGCACAAAGCCTTTACCGCGATTATTGTCGGCACCGCGTCCAACCATTACTTCACTGAAAAAGGCCTGGACCGGACCCTCAGTCGCTCCAATCCAAAGGACGCCTGGTTCTATGCTTTCCTCGACAGCACCCA
Organism: Pseudomonas sp. B21-048; assembly: GCF_024748615.1. Lineage (NCBI taxonomy): Bacteria > Pseudomonadati > Pseudomonadota > Gammaproteobacteria > Pseudomonadales > Pseudomonadaceae > Pseudomonas > Pseudomonas sp. B21-048. Next base: position 450,688 of record NZ_CP087168.1, read on the forward strand.
GCCGCGCACCCTCAATATCGACAATGACACCGCCTCCGGCGAATTGGCGCTGTTCATCGACCTCAAGGTCGAGCAGGCCGGCAAAGTCGTGGGCGTCGCCGGGCTTGGCCTGAGCATGAAAGAGCTGTCGGGGTTGATCCACAAGTTCAACTTCGGTGAGCGCGGCAAGGTCTATCTTGTGCGTTCCGACGGTTTGATCCAGGTTCACCCCGAGGAGCAGTTCAGCGGCAAACGCACGCTGATCGAACAAATCGGCGCCCCGGCGGCACAAGCGGTCATGGGGCTGCTCTCTACCTCCACCGCGTCCGCTACCAGCAGTTTTGTCCGCGATGGCGAAGATTTTCTGGCATTGAGTCTGCCGCTGCGTGATCTGGGCTGGACCTTGGTGGCCGAAGTGCCGCAGTCGCAGATCTACGCCGAAGCCCGGCGCGCGATGTGGATGAGCAGCGGAATCGGTCTGGCAGTGACGCTGGTTTGCCTGGTGCTGGTGGTGATGCTGGCCCGTGGATTGGTGCGACCGATTCGTCAGGTAACAGCGGCGCTGGTCGCTATCGGTAGCGCTGGTGGAGATTTGACCCACCGGTTAGATTCCAGCCGCGCCGATGAACTGGGTGACCTCGCTCGTGGCTTCAATCGCTTCCTGGAAAGTCAGCGTGAGATGATCGGCGAAGTTCTGGCCACCAGTGAGCGTTTGCGCACGGCGGTTGGTCAGGTGGCGCGGGTGGTGGACAACACGGCGGAGCGCTCGGGACGTCAGCAGGAAATGACTGACATGGTCGCCACCGCCGTCCACGAAATGGGCCTGACCGTTCAGGAAATCGCTCAGAACGCGGGCAATGCGGCCGTCGCGTCGCAAACCGCGCGGGATGAAGCGCTGCAGGCGCGGGAAGTAGTGGGCGGGTCGATCCGGCATATCGAAAGCATGTCCGACGAGATCGGCATCGCCGCCGGTGCGGTGGGCGAGTTGGCTCATCAAGTGGCGTCCATCGATCAGGTGTTGGCGGTGATTCGCGGGATTTCCGAGCAGACCAATTTGCTGGCGCTCAACGCCGCCATCGAAGCAGCGCGGGCCGGGGACATGGGGCGCGGGTTTGCCGTGGTGGCCGATGAAGTGCGGACCCTGGCGCGGCGGACTCAGTCGTCTACCGACGAGATTCAGCAGATGATCGGCAGCCTCAAGCAGGGCGCGGAGAATGCGGTGTCTTCCATGCACGCCGGGCAAGCGGCGACCGGCACGGGTGTTGAGTCGAGTCAGCGCACCGGGGCGTCGTTGACGGCAATTACCGGGCAGGTGGAGCGCATCAGCGACATGAACCATCAGGTGGCGACGGCGACGGAAGAGCAGTCGGCGGTGACGGAAGAGATCAACCGCAACGTACAGGGGATTTCCGATTTGGCGCGGGCTACGGCGGAGGAGGTCAGGACTTGTCGGGAAGACTGTCAGATGTTGCAGCGGTTGGCGGATGATTTGGCGCGGCAGATGAGCAGTTTCAAACTCACCTAACCGATCGTTCCCACGCTCCGCGTAGGAATGCCTCCTGTGACGCTCTGCGTCACGATCGCAAAGGGGCGCGGAGCGTCCCGGGCTGCATTCCCACGCTGAGCGTGGGAACGATCAGTGAAAGATTGTCAGAACCATTCGTCCAGCATCGTTAAACACACATCATCCAGCGCCTCAAGAATCGCCAGCTCATGGTGACAGCCCGGCACTTCCCACGTCAGGAAATACCGCGCAGCCTGCAACTTGCCTTTATAGAAGCTCACATCCGCCGAGCTCCCTTTGGCCAGCCCTTCCTCGGCGCGAATCGCCTGTTCCAGCCAGCGCCAGCCGATCACCGTATGCCCGAACACTTTCAGATACAGCGCCGAGTTCGCCAGGCTGCTGTTGACCTTGCCCTGAGCCAGATCGGTCAGCAGGCCGATGGTCACCGCTTGTAGGCGCGCCACCAGTTTCTCCAGCGGTTCTCGCAGTGGCGTCAGCGATTCATACACCTGCGCCCGCTCGGCGGTATTGGCAATCAGGCGGATCAGTTGCTTGAGCCCCGCGCCCCCGTTTTGCGCCAGCTTGCGCCCCAGCAAGTCCAGCGACTGAATGCCGTGAGTCCCTTCATGGATCGGGTTCAGGCGGTTGTCGCGGTAGTACTGCTCCACCGGGTACTCACGGGTATAACCATGACCGCCGAGAATCTGGATCGCCAGTTCGTTGGCTTTCAGGCAAAACTCCGACGGCCAGGATTTGACGATCGGCGTCAGCAAATCCAGTAGCTCATGGGCCTGTTTGCGCTCGGCTTCGCCTTCAAGGGTTGTGGTGTCGTCGAACAGGCGCGCCGCGTACAGCCCAAGGTCGAACGCGCCTTCTACATAAACCTTCTGGGTCAGCAGCATGCGTTTGACATCGGCATGCTGAATGATCGCCACGGGGGCGGTGGTTGGATCCTTGCTATCTGGCACCCGACCTTGCGGACGCTCGCGGGCGTACTCCAGGGAATACAGGTAACCGGCATAACCCAGCATCACCGCGCCCATTCCGACGCCGATCCGCGCCTCGTTCATCATCTGGAACATGTAGCTCAAACCATGGTGCGGCTTGCCCACCAGATAGCCGACACACTCGCCGTTGTCGCCGAAGTTCAGCGCGGTGGACGTAGTACCGCGCCAGCCCATCTTGTGGAACAACCCGGCCAGCAACACGTCGTTGCGCTGGCCGAGTCTGCCGTCATCGTTGACCAGAAACTTGGGCACGATAAACAGCGAAATACCCTTCACCCCGGCCGGTGCATCCGGCAGCTTGGCCAACACCATGTGCACGATGTTTTCCGACAATGGGTGATCGCCGCCGGAGATGAAAATCTTGTTGCCCTTCAGGCGATACGTGCCGTCGGACGCAGGCTCGGCGCGTGTACGAATATCCGACAGCGATGAGCCGGCATGCGGTTCGGTGAGGGCCATGGTGCCGAAGAAGCGGCCGTCGATCATCGGTTGCAGGAAGCGCTGCTTCTGCTCATCGGTGCCGAAGCTTTCGATCAGGTTCGCCGCGCCCATGGTCAGGAACGGGTAGGAGGTCGACGCCGCGTTGGCCGACTGAAAGTGCGCAAAGCACGCTTGTGACAGCAGCGTAGGAAGTTGCATGCCGCCGGCATCGAAACTGCGCGCGGCATTGAGGAAACCGGCTTCGAGGAAGGCATCCACCGCCGGTTTCACTTCCGGAATCAGAATTGCCTGACCGTCCTCATAGCGCGGTTCGTTCTCGTCGCCCTTGCGGTTGTGCGGAGCGAAGAACTTCTCGGCGATGCTGCGGGCGGTGCCGATGGCCGCATCGAAGGTCTCGCGGTTGTGCTCGGCGAACCGCTCACGTTGGGTCAGGCCCTCGGCATCAAGGACTTCATACAGCTCGAAAGCCAGATTGCGGGAACTGAGCAACGTCTCGGACATGGCGGCCTACCTTTTTTTGGAATGGACCGAGTCTAGGCGTGGGAATAAAGGTTGAACAGGATGATTGATGAGCGTGATGGAGGGGCAAAACGAGGGTAGGGCATGATCGTTCCCACGCTCCGCGTGGGAATGCAGCCCGGGACGCTCCGCGTCCCCAAACGACGTGACGCAGAGCGTCACAGGAGGCATTCCCACGCGGGAGCGTGGGAACGATCAGTGGAGTGTCAGCCGATCGTCATCAAACTGGCATTACCACCCGCCGCAGCGGTGTTCACGCTCAGCGCCCGCTCGATCACCAGGCGCTCCAACGCAATGTTGGTCTCGCCCTGCGACAAACCATGAACCCCAACAATCGCACCGGCACGCTTGGCCACTTGTTGGCACACCGCACGCAACTGGTCGGAGTGACCATGATGCAGAACCGCATCAATCACCACCTCGTCCTTGGTCCAGTCGGCCACCCGCTTGATCCGCGTCTGAACTTCTTTCGGCAGGCGTGCGAACAGTGCCTTGCCCGGTTCAGCGTCTGGCCATACCGCCGAACCACCTACAGCCAATACCGCAGCCAGTTGGGTCAGCAGATCGCCTTCGACGTCCGCCAGGCACAGCACGTGTTCGCGCGGCAGGATCGCGTAGCTGTTGCGTTCGCCAGTCGGGCCCGCCAGTACGCGGGTGATGCCGCTCTGCGATTGCGCCGCGAACTGTGCACACAGGGTGCTCAAGTCAGCGAACTTGTTGCTGTCGGCCCAGGCTTTCAGCGCAGTCAGCGGTTTGCTCATGGCATCACGCAGGCGGACGTCCGGTGCAGCGATAGCGTCGCCGCGAGCGAAGGATTGTTCGATCGCATCGGTAGGACGCGTCGACAGCAAGCGGTACAGGTACAGCGGGCCACCGGCTTTCGGGCCAGTACCCGACAGGCCTTCACCGCCGAACGGTTGCACGCCAACCACAGCGCCGACGATGTTGCGGTTCACGTAGACGTTACCGGCGTTGACGTTGTCGATCACCTTGGCGATGGTCTCGTCGATGCGAGTGTGCACGCCCAGGGTCAGGCCGTAGCCGGACGCGTTGATCTGGCCGATCAGTTGGTCGATGTCTTTGCGCTTGTAGCGAACCACGTGCAGCACCGGACCGAAGATCTCCCGTTGCAGTTCGTCGAAGCTTTCCAGTTCGATCAGGGTCGGCATCACGAAGGTGCCGCGTTTGACTTCTTCGCTGTTGGCGATGGCCACCTGATACACGTTGCGACCTTTGTCGCGCATGGCCTGGATGTGCTTCTCGATGCCTGCCTTGGCTTCGGCGTCGATCACCGGGCCGATGTCCACGGACAGGCGCTCCGGATTACCGAGACGGCATTCCGCCATGGCGCCCCTGAGCATTTCGATGACACGGTCGGCGGAATCTTCCTGCAGGCACAGCACACGCAGCGCCGAGCAGCGTTGACCGGCGCTGTCGAAAGCCGAGGATACGACGTCGATCACAACTTGTTCGGTCAGTGCCGAAGAGTCGACGATCATCGCGTTCTGGCCGCCAGTTTCAGCGATCAGTGGAATCGGACGACCCTGAGCATCCAGACGACCGGCGACGTTGCGTTGCAGCAAGCGAGCGACTTCGGTGGAGCCGGTGAACATCACGCCTTTGACGCGATCGTCGCCGACCAGACGGGCGCCGACAGTTTCGCCGCGGCCCGGCAGCAGTTGCAGCACGCCTTCCGGAATCCCGGCTTCGATCAGCAAGCGCACGGCTTGAGCAGCCACCAGCGGGGTTTGTTCCGCAGGTTTGGCCAGTACCGGGTTACCGGCGGCCAGGGCAGCAGCGACCTGACCACTGAAGATTGCCAGCGGGAAGTTCCACGGGCTGATGCAGACCACCGGACCCAACGGGCGGTGGGCATCGTTGGTGAAATCGTTGCGCGCCTGCACCGCGTAGTAACGCAGGAAGTCCACGGCTTCACGCACTTCGGCGATGGCGTTGGCGAAGGTCTTGCCGGCTTCGCGAGCCAACAGGCCCATCAGCGGCTGAATCTCGCCTTCCATCAAATCGGCGGCACGTTCCAGAATCGCGGCGCGTTCTGCCGGCGGGGTCGCCTGCCAGATCGGCGCGGCTTTCAGGGCGCACTGGATCGCGTTGTCGACGTCTTCGACGGTGGCTTCCTGCACATGGCCAACCACATCACGCAGATCGGACGGGTTCAGGACTGGCGCAGGGGTTTCAGTGCTGGACGCGCAACCGAGCATCGGCGCCGCTTTCCAGTTGTTGTGAGCGGTGGCCAGCAGGGCGCACGACAGGGAAGCCAGACGATGTTCGTTGGCCATGTCGATGCCGCTGGAGTTGGCGCGCTCGGCACCATAAAGATCACGCGGCAGCGGGATACGCGGGTGCGGCAGGCCGAAGCCGCCTTCCAGCGTCGCCATCTGCTCGATGCTGGCCACTGGATCGGCCACCAGCTCCTGAATCGAAATAGACTGGTCGGCGATACGGTTGACGAACGAGGTGTTTGCGCCGTTTTCCAGCAGGCGACGCACCAGGTACGCCAGCAATGTTTCGTGCGTGCCAACCGGTGCGTACACGCGGCACGGACGGTTCAGCTTGCCTTCGGAAACTTTACCTACAACCTGTTCGTACAGCGGTTCGCCCATGCCGTGCAGGCACTGGAACTCGTACTGGCCGGGGTAATAGTTCTGACCGGCGATGTGGTAGATGGCCGACAAGGTGTGGGCATTGTGCGTGGCGAACTGCGGGTAGATGACTTCCGGCACCGACAGCAACTTGCGTGCGCAGGCGATGTAGGAAACGTCGGTGTACACCTTGCGGGTATAGACCGGATAGCCTTCCAGGCCTTCGACCTGGGCGCGCTTGATTTCGCTGTCCCAGTACGCGCCTTTCACCAAACGAATCATCAGGCGATGACGGCTGCGGCGAGCCAGATCGATCACGTAGTCGATCACATATGGGCAACGCTTCTGGTACGCCTGGATCACGAAACCGATGCCGTTCCAGCCGGTCAATTGCGGCTCGAAGCACAGGCGCTCCAGCAGATCCAGCGACAGTTCGAGGCGGTCGGCTTCTTCGGCGTCGATGTTCAGGCCGATGTCGTATTGCTTGGCCAACAGAGTCAGCGACAGCAGGCGCGGGTACAGCTCTTCCATCACACGCTCGTACTGGGCGCGGCTGTAACGCGGGTGCAAGGCGGACAGCTTGATCGAAATGCCCGGGCCTTCATAAATCCCGCGACCGTGAGAGGCTTTGCCGATCGAGTGGATGGCCTGTTCGTACGAGGCCAGGTATTTCTGGGCATCATGTTCGGTGAGTGCGGCTTCACCCAGCATGTCATAGGAATAGCGGAAGCCCTTGGCTTCGAACTTGCTGGCGTTGGCCAGCGCTTCGGCGATGGTTTCGCCGGTGACGAACTGCTCGCCCATCAAGCGCATGGCCATGTCGACACCCTTGCGGATCATCGGCTCGCCACTCTTGCCGATGATGCGGCTCAGGGACGACGTCAAGCCTGCTTCATTGTGGGTGGCGACCAGTTTGCCGGTCAGCAGCAAGCCCCAAGTGGCGGCATTGACGAACAGTGACGGGCTGTTGCCCAAGTGCGGCTGCCAGTTGCCGGTGCTGATCTTGTCGCGAATCAGGGCGTCACGGGTGCCTTTGTCCGGGATGCGCAGCAGCGCTTCGGCCAGGCACATCAGCGCCACGCCTTCCTGGGACGACAGGGAAAATTCCTGCAACAGGCCCTGAACAATCCCGGCACGGCCGCCGGCGCTTTTCTGATTGCGCAGTTTCTCGGCAATCGAAGCGGCGAGCTTGTTGGTGGCGTCGGCCATCGGGGCCGGCAGGCGCGCCTGCTCGATCAGCATGGGCACCACTTCAGGTTCCGGGCGACGGTAGGCGGCGGTGATAGACGCGCGCAGCACCGATTGCGGCAGGATGCTTTCAGCGAATTCCAGGAAGCACTGATGCGCGTGATCGACGTGGATCTCGCCCGCTTCGTCAACTTCCTTGCTGTTCAAACCGTTCAGCTCGGACAGGGTTGCACCACCCTCGAGTTTTTCCAGGTAATTGAAAATTGCCTGCTTGATCAGCCAGTGCGGCGTGCGATCAATCGAGGTCGCGGCGGCCTTGAGGCGTTCGCGGGTCGGGTCGTCAAGTTTGACCCCAAGGGTGGTGGTAGCCATATTTTTATCCTCATGTTTGCCACGACCGCGTGGCATCAGCTGGCAGCAAGATTAGCCGCGCGTTGGTCGAGGTGCAACCGGGTGCAACCCTTTTTTTCTCGGAACAACAAGCAGCTCGTCAGGAAATTAATTTGGCAATCTTCCTACCGCGCCTGCTTGGTGTTTTTGCTTCTAGTTAAACCCGAAAAACGCCCTAAAAAGGAGCGAAAACCGACCCTTTTAAGGAAAATCCGACTAGGTGCAACTTATTCTCACGAAACTGGTTGCACCTTATTTACTTTGTTGAATAGCATTCGCGGCCAAGGTGCAACCGGTCAAAAAATCGGTGTGCCGGCTGATGGCTTTCCTGGGGAAACATCAGTCATAAATGCGCGGGCTCCGGAATCGTCTGTCAAACGCCATCGTTTGCGAGCGGTTCACCAGCCGCCGTTACATAAAAACAATGCCAGGGCGTAACTCAATGAGCGTAAGCAATCCAACCCTGATCACGTTCGTGATCTACATCGCAGCAATGGTGCTGATTGGCTTCATGGCCTATCGCTCCACCAACAACCTTTCTGACTACATTCTGGGCGGTCGTAGCCTGGGCAGCGTCGTGACCGCACTTTCCGCGGGTGCTTCCGACATGAGCGGCTGGTTGTTGATGGGCCTGCCAGGCGCTATCTACATGTCCGGTCTTTCCGAAAGCTGGATCGCCATCGGCCTGATCATCGGTGCTTACCTGAACTGGCTGTTCGTCGCCGGCCGTCTGCGTGTGCAGACCGAGCACAACGGCGATGCACTGACTCTGCCGGATTATTTCTCCAGCCGTTTTGAAGATAAAAGCGGCCTGCTGCGGATCATCTCCGCGGTCGTAATCCTGGTGTTCTTCACCATCTACTGCGCTTCCGGCATCGTGGCCGGCGCCCGTCTGTTCGAAAGCACCTTCGGCATGTCCTACGAGACGGCACTGTGGGCCGGTGCCGCGGCGACGATTGCCTACACCTTCGTCGGTGGTTTCCTGGCAGTGAGCTGGACTGACACCGTACAAGCCACGCTGATGATCTTTGCCCTGCTTCTGACGCCGATCATCGTGCTGCTGGCGACTGGCGGCATCGACACCACGTTCCTGGCCATCGAAGCGCAAGACGCCAGCAACTTCGACATGCTGAAAAACACCACCTTCATCGGCATCATCTCGCTGATGGGCTGGGGCTTGGGCTACTTCGGCCAGCCGCACATCCTGGCGCGTTTCATGGCGGCGGATTCGGTCAAGTCGATCGCCAATGCCCGTCGCATCTCCATGACCTGGATGATCCTGTGCCTGGGCGGCACCGTCGCTGTCGGTTTCTTCGGTATCGCTTACTTCTCGGCGCACCCTGAAGTGGCCGGTCCTGTGACCGAAAACCACGAACGTGTGTTTATCGAACTGGCGAAAATCCTGTTCAACCCATGGGTTGCCGGTGTGTTGCTGTCGGCCATTCTGGCGGCGGTAATGAGTACCCTGAGCTGCCAACTGCTGGTGTGCTCGAGCGCCCTGACCGAAGACTTCTACAAAACCTTCCTGCGTAAAACTGCTTCCCAGGTCGAGCTGGTCTGGGTCGGCCGTGCCATGGTGCTGCTGGTTGCCCTGATCGCTATTGCGATGGCGGCTAACCCGGAAAACCGTGTACTGGGTCTGGTCAGCTACGCCTGGGCTGGTTTCGGTGCTGCGTTCGGTCCGGTCGTCCTGATCTCCGTGATCTGGAAAGACATGACCCGCGACGGCGCACTGGCTGGCATCCTGGTTGGCGCGATCACCGTGATCATCTGGAAACACTTCGAACTGCTGGGCCTGTACGAAATCATCCCTGGTTTCATCTTCGCCAGCCTGGCGATCTACTTCGTCAGCAAAATGGGCGCGCCGACCGCCGGCATGCTTCAGCGTTTTGCCGCGGCCGAAAAGGATTTCCGCCTGAACCAGTGATGGGGATGAGCTGATGCTCTGATCTTTCGCCGAACATGAAAACGGTCCGCTTCCTTTTGGAGGCGGGCCGTTTTTTTTGGTTTGCAGGAAAAGGGGTTGGTGTTTTTGATGTCGCCTTCGCGGGCAACACACTACTTTTGCAGGGAATGTCTGTAGCCAAACATCCCGATTTTTGAAGGAAAAATCCCTAAAAAAGTAGGGAAAATCTGATTTCCTTGTCTCTCCGTCAACACCCCTTGTCGCTCATGCAGAATCGCCCGCCTTCATTCTGCAGAGACACATCGGATGTTCGCGCCTGCCAATCAACCGCGTTTCACGTTGACCCTCGACGGCGTCCAGAATGAGCTCAAGGTACTTGAGTTCACGGGCAAGGAAGCCATCAGCCAACCCTACCGCTTTGACCTGGAACTGGTCAGCGAACGGCCCGACATTGACCTCGAAAGCCTGCTGCACCGTCAGGCGTTTCTGAGTTTCGATGCACAAGGTTCCGGTATTCACGGTCAGATTTTTCGCGTCGGTCAGAGCGATTCCGGCCAGCGTCTGACGGGCTACCAAATCAGTCTAGTACCGCGTCTGGCGTACCTCGCTCGGCGCATCAATCAGCGAATCTTCCAGCACAAAAGCGTGCCGGCGATCGTCATGCAAATCCTCAAAGACCACGGCATCCAGCGCGATGCCTTCGAGTTCCAGCTCGGCAGCGCCTACCCCGATCGCGAGTATTGCGTGCAGTACGCCGAAAGCGATCTGGCGTTCATCCAGCGGTTATGTGCAGAAGTCGGCATTCACTACCACTTCCAGCACAGCCCCGAAGGGCATCTGTTGGTGTTCGGCGATGACCAGACGGTTTTCCCCCGGCTGCCCGAGCCGACGCTGTACCTGCCGGGCAGTGGAATGGCGGCAGATGCGCCGGCGATCAAGCGTTTCAACGTGAGGCTGGAAACCCGGACCACAGCCGTCACTCGCCGGGACTACGACTTCCATAAACCGCGTTTGCAACTCGAAAGCCGCCTCGACAGTGAGCAGCGCCCGGTGCTCGAGGACTACCACTTCCCCGGCCAATTCACCGATCGCGAACACGGCAAGCATCTGGCTCAACGGGCCTTGGAGCGCCACGGTGCAGATTACCGCCAGGCCGAAGGTCGCGGCGACGAATCTGCATTGGTCAGTGGGCATTTCCTGCACCTCGCCGAACACCCGCGTCAGGCGTGGAATGACCTGTGGTTAATCACCGAAATCGAACACCGTGGCCGACAGCCGCAGGTGCTGGAAGAGTCGGCCACCGGCGACAGCCCGGATGATTTCCAGGGCTATCGCAATACCTTTCTGGCGACGCCGTGGGACGTTTCCTTTCGCCCGCCGCTGGGGCCAGAAAAGCCGCGCATGCTCGGCTATCAGCCCGCCGTGGTCACCGGCCCGACCGACAGCGAAATCCATTGCGACGAGTACGGTCGAGTCAAGGTTCAACTCGCCTGGGACCGTGACGGTCAGCTCAACGAGCATTCCAGTTGCTGGCTGCGTGTCGCCACTGGCTGGGCGCACGACCGCTACGGCAGCGTGATGATTCCGCGAGTCGGCATGGAAGTGCTGGTGGGGTTCGTCGATGCCGATGCCGACAAACCGCTGGTGATGGGTTGCCTGCCCAACGCGGCGACCCCGGTGCCGCTCGATCTACCGGCGGACAAGACCCGCAGCATTTTCCGCAGCCAAAGTAGTCCCGGTGGCGGCGGTTACAACGAATTGCGCATCGAGGATCGCAAGGGCGCCGAGGAAATCTACCTGCGAGCCCAGCGAAACTGGACTCAGCACGTACTGAACGACCAACAGCTGCAGGTCGATAACGCCCGCAGCATCGTCGTCACCGGCACCGCCCGCCATGAGTTGAAGGCTGACGAAAAACGCATCACCCACGGTCAGCGCCAGACCGAAGTGCGGTTGGACGATCACTTGGTGGTGGCTGGCGACCGACACATTCGCGTGACCAGTCAGGCCCTCAAAGCCAGTCAGCAATTCCACGTCAGCGCCGGCCAGCAAGTGGTCATCGACGGCGGCGCCAGCGCGACCATTCAGGCGGGCGGGCAGTGGATCAACATCGGCCCCGGCGGGATTTTCAGCAGCGTGCCGATTCAGGTCGGTGGCGCACCAATGGCGGCCATGGCTGCGGCGCCGAGCCTGCCGGATGTTCCGTTGAAACTCGCCGCCGCCCCGGCGGCGCTGCTCAGTGCCGCACAAATACTCAGCCTGCAAAGCGACGCGCCATTCTGCGAAGAATGCGAGCGCTGCAAGGACGGTGTTTGTGCTGCCTGATGCCTTGTCACCTCACGCCTGGCTGGAGCGCCAGCCGCTGAAACCGGCGGAGCAACTGTTTGCGATTTTCAGCAGCGCCAGTGCGGCTGAACCGTTCAAAGCCTGGCAACGCTCGATCTCAGCTCAAGCACCGAGCCCGATTTGGGCTGATACCGCGTACGCCGAGTGGGAGGCGGTGATGCCCTATGTCGGAATCGTCGCTGCGGATAGTGAGTTTCTGGAGTGGATTGCCGCCACTGAGTCTCGCGATTGGGGGTGGTTGGCGGTTTCTTCTGCCCCTCAAGAAGCGCTGGTCGAACATTTGCGCAGCCTCACTCACGTTCTTTTACCAAACGGCAACGTGGTGTTTTTCCGTTTTTGGGATGGGCGTTATTTGTTGTCGATTCTTCAGTCTGTCGACGTTAACGCCACGCAGTTAATGCCTGTCATCGACCGTTGTTTGATCAATGGGGAACAGCTCGATATCGGTGGCAGTGCATTGAAAACCGCTAGGGATTTTCCGTGGTGGGAAGTTTCTGAATCGCTGCTCAAACACCTCGCCACTGAGTCCGCAACAACCCGCATCAACAACTTGATGAAGTGGTTGAGCGAGGACCGACCTGATTTATATGAGGCGTTCTCAGAGCGCGTATTGCGGCACAAAGTTGCGATCTTTTTGCAAGCGCCGGACCTGCCTCAAGCACCGAAATCAGCCTTGGTGGATTACCTGATATCGGAGCTGGACTGATGGATCAGATCATACGGATCGAGCAGGAGCTCGACGGTTTCAAAGACACCTTGAGTTTGTATCGCCAGCAGCTTGGCAGCTTCTTGAGCCGGAATGCGGACAGGGTCAGCCGGGCTACGGATATGCCGTCGCTGATGGACATGGAGCGGCTGATAAAACTTGGGAACACCACGACTGCTGTGAGCAGTGGCGATGATGATTTTTTGTCGGGTGTTGCGCAGTGTCCGGCAAATGGAATTCTGGAAATAGAGAGCAAGTTTGAATCGGTTTATGACATTCCGTTGGGGAATATTCAGGTCGATGTGATAGCCAGTGATGGCGGTGAAAGCACGCCGGCGTCGCTCGACGAAAACGGTAAAGGAAAGTTTAAGGGCACACCAGGCAAGTTCTATCGCGTCCATGTCCAGAGTGAAGTCACCCCAACGCAAATCGATGATCTGTTCTCCTCCTACGATGGCCTGACCACCGAGCTGGAGGGCTGGCTGCGCAAGGAGTGGGAAGGGTTCAAACCGCAATGGTCGCAGTCGATTTTTGTGGCCGCTGGTAACGGAACGCTGGCAGGCAGTTGGGCAGCAGTCATGGGTGTTTGGGATGGCCTGAGCCTTGTCTTTGACATCCTTAAGAATCCAACCGCTCACCTTGAACAACTCGGCAGTAGTGCACAGCAACTCATCGATCTGGCGAAGCAATCACCGGCAACGATGGAAAAAGCCATGTTGCTGGCTAGCGATGAAGCGGCGCTTTGTCTGCTGTTTCGTGCTGCGAGTCTTTGGCTGTCGGCGTTACCGCCTAGTGAAATGGCCGGCAACTCGGCAGAGGTGACCAGCCACGTCATCGTCTCGGTGATGATCGATATTCTGATTGCTTTGGCGCTGGCCTGGACGGGTGTCGGCATACCCGCCGCCAAAGCCTATCTCACACTTCGTGGGATTAAGTACGGGGCGTTGTTGGCTGGCCTTGCGATGCGTTTCGTCGAGGCCACTTTCAATATTCTCAACACCTTCATGAAGTACGTCGACCAGTACAAAGCAGTCGCCGCACGCGGGGTTGCTGCGGGTCTGAAGAAAGGTCGGATGCAACTGCGCTGGGATGCCAAGCGCAACACCACGCTCAAGCAAAACGAACACCACGACGACGCATCGAAACAGGCGACAAACCCCAACGGTGACAGCACCACTTGCGTGCCGTCCACCTGCAAGAACGGTTGCCCGGTGTCGATGGTCACCGGCGAAGAACTGCTGACCCTCACCGACGGTTCGCTGGACGGGATTCTGCCGTTCGACTTCACCCGGCTCTATCGTACTAGCGCCGCCGAGATCGATTGCGGCCTCGGTTTTGGCTGGAGCCATTCGCTCTCCCATCGACTGGAGATCGAGGGCGATCAGGTCACCTGGACCGACCACGAAAACCGCCGCACCAACTTTCCGCTGCCGAACCGCGAACGCCCGGCGATCCACAACAGCCTGTCGCGCGCGGCGATTTATCTCGGCGCTGACCCCGAGGAGCTGATCCTCGCCCAGGCTGGCGACGACACGCGTTTTTATCACTTTCATAACGGTCGGCTGACGGCGATCAGCGACGCGTACGACAACCGATTGCGCATCACCCGCGACCGTCAGGAGCGCATTCAACGCCTCGACAACGGCGCTGGCCGTGCCTTGCTGCTGCGCTATGACCGCGCTCATCTGATCGCCGTCGACTATCAGGTTCTTGTTCCAGTGCAGACCCTCGCCGAGGCCTGGCACACCGAGCAGACGCTGGTCAGTTATCACTACGACGAACGCGATCAACTGATCGAAGCGAGCAACGCCGCCGGGGAAAGCGAGCGTTACGACTACGACGACCAGCACGTGATTCTGCAGCGGCAACTCGCCGGTGGGGCGAGTTTCTTCTGGGAGTGGGAGCGGTCTGGCAAGGCGGCACGCTGCATCCGGCATTGGGCGTCGTTTGCGCAGATGGATGCACGGTATGTCTGGGACGATCAGGGCAGCGTTACGGTCCAGAACATCGACGGCAGCGAAGAGGTTTATGTCCACGACGACCGTGCACGGCTGGTGCGCAAGGTCGAGCTGGATGGTGGCGAACACCTCAAGGCCTATGACGATCAGGGTCGACTGATTGCAGAGCAGGATCCGCTCGGCGCCGTCACTGAATACCGCTATGACGAAGTCGGACGGTTGGTGGCGCTGATTCCGCCGCAAGACGAGCCAACGGCCTACGAGTACCGCAACGGTTTCCTGCATGCGCGCTATCGCGGCAAAGCGGTGTGGAAGTATCAGCGCAATGCCCAGGGCGATGTCACCGAAGCGACCGATCCCGATGGTCAGGTCACCCATTACCACTACGACGCTCAGGGGCGGTTGCTGTCGATTCGCTACCCGGACACCAGCCGGCATGTGTTTGTCTGGAATGCCTTGGGGCAGTTGCTTGAGGAAACACTGCCGGACGGTGGGCAGCGAAAATTCTCCTACGATGCGCTGGGTCGGCAGACGACCCGTCAGGACGAACACGGCGCGGTCACCCAGTCGCAATGGGATGCTGTTGGCCGACTGATCCAGACGATTCTTCCTACCGGCGCCAGCCGCGCCTACAGCTACAACGCCTACGGCAAGATCACCGCCGAACGCGACGAGTTGGGCCGCGTCACGCGCTACGAATACCTCGACGACCTGCACCTGGTCAGCCGCCGCTTAAATGCCGACGGCACCCAGCTGAAGTATCGCTACGACAACGCGCAGCTGTTGCTCACGGAAATCGAAAACGAATCCGGTGAGCAATATCGGCTGGACTACACCCCCGGCGGACTGATCCGACAGGAAACCGGCTTCGACGGCCAACGCACGGCGTACGCCTACGACCTCAATGGCCATCTGCTGGAGAAAACCGAATTCGGCGCTGACAGCTCGCAGCTGCTCACCGCTTATGAACGGGATTCGGCCGGGCGACTGCTGGTCAAAACACTGCCCGACGGCCTCAAGGTCGAATACCGCTACGACAGCCTTGGCCGGCTGATCGGCGTCGACGACGGCCACGACCATCCGCTGGAATTCGAGTACGACCAACAGGATCGCCTGATCACCGAACACCAGAGCTGGGGCACGCTGCGCTATGGCTACGACGCCTGCGGCCAACTCAATCGCCTGCGCCTGCCCGACGGCAGCAAACTCGATTACCACCACGTCAAGGGCGGCGCACTGGCGGCCATCGACCTCAACGGCGCGCGACTCACTGGCCACCAATTTACCTTCGGTCGCGAACAACAACGCCAGCAAGGGCAGCTGCTCAGCGACTATGCCTACGACGATCAGGGGCGTCTGAAAGCCCACGCCATCAGCCAACAGCAACAACCGATCTATCGCCGCGACTATGCCTACAGCGCCAACGGCAACCTCGACCATATCGCCGACACCCGCCACGGCCAACGGAACTACACCTACGACCCGCTAAACCGCCTGACCCGCGTTCGCCACACCCGCGACACCCCGCCGGAATCCTTCGCCCACGACCCGGCCGGCAACCTGCTGATGCAGGGCCGACCCGGCGTTGCAAAAGTGGTGGGTAATCGCCTGCTGATGCAGGGCGACCGGCACTACGACTACGACGCCTTCGGCAACCTGATCCGCGAACGCCGCGGCACCGCGCAGAAACTCGTCACCGAATACCGTTACGACTGCCAACACCGCCTGATTGGAGTCACCACCCCGGACGGCCGTTGCTCCAGTTACCGCTACGACGCCTTCGGGCGGCGTATCAAGAAAACCGTCGAGGGCAAAACCACCGAGTTCTTCTGGCAGGGCGACCACCTCGTCGCTGAAAGCAGCCGCGAGCATTACCGCAGCTACGTCTATGAACCCGGCAGCTTCCGCCCGCTGGCCATGCTCGACGGCAAGGGTCCGCGCAAGGCCTGCCCGTTCTACTACCAGCTTGATCACCTCGGCACGCCGAAGGAACTGACGGATTACGGTGGCGAGATCGTCTGGTCGGCGAAGTACAACGCCTACGGAAAAATCACGCATTTGGCGCTGGGCGGTGGTGAGCAATTCGAACAACCGTTGCGGTTCCAAGGGCAGTACTTCGATACCGAGAGCGGTCTGCACTACAACCGGCATCGGTACTATGATCCGGAGGTTGGCCGGTACCTGACGCCGGACCCGATCAAGTTGGCGGGTGGGCTGAACCAGTATCAGTACACGCCGAATCCGACGGGGTGGGTTGATCCGTTGGGGTTGAGCGGGAATTGTCCGCCACCGAATAAGCCTGGGTGTGGGGCGCCGGATGATACGACTGGCGCTAGGGTTGATGAGGGTGAGCCAGCGCTACCGAAGCTGACGGGTGATCAGCGGAGAGCACGAATTGATGAGTTGGCTGAAGCAAATGCTAAGAGGCGGGTCATAGAGTTTGAGAAAGAGTACGGTATGCACACCGTGGCAAAACATAATCCGGAAATACCTGACAAAGCACTAAAGCAGAGATCTATTGATGGCAGTCATCCAACAAAGAAAGGGAAAAAGGAGCCAATAAGGCCTAGTTCCCAGTTTAAAAGCTGGTTACTGCAATTTAATGCCATAAATGATGCAGTATCCAGGATGGATAGAAAGAATCCAGTGCCGACAGGATATACCCCAGATGGAGATCCCGTAATTAGGAAGGAAATGCCAGGAGGAGGAAGGGGGTATAAACCTAACTGGAAAAATAAGAGTAATCCAAGATATATAGAGAATCTTGATTATTCAGAAGTTAGATTTGATCAGGTAAGCGGGCGGCCTTATACCGCCTTTCCGGATTAGGAGAAACATGATGCTGACGTGGCCAAAATTCAATACTCCGTTTGAGCCTACGCTTTTTTACTGGTTGGGTGGAATCTCTGTTTTTGATCGCGAAGAAACTCTAGGTGCTGCCTTGTGGGTTTATAATCCGAATGATCAACATGATAGGGAGCAGATTATCAGAAAGTTTGTTTTAAGTAGGTTTGATAATCTAAGTTATAGGCATCGGTTTTTGTTGTTCAAAATCCTGGAAGATTCACTGTCTCTATCGGGTTTTGATTTTTCTACTCAGTTCGTAAGCGATTACGATGCAAATACTTTTTTGGCTTGGGACGAAGCAGAAATAATCGATCCTCGTGGTTTTTTTGAAGATGTATTAAGGCTGGCAAGTGAAGAGTGGAAAAATGATCTTCGAAAGGCAAGTTTGGAAGATCGATCTACTTGGTGATGGTAAAGTAAATTAATTGTTTTCTGGCTGTAGAAGTGGCCGTGCTATGGAAGGTTTTATTGTAATGGGCATATTGAGAAGAGTTGGAGCTTTTTCGATTTTTATAGCGACTTTATCTGTTGGTAATGTGCTCGCTAACCAGTCTAATGACCTGTTGGTTGCAATGGAGGCAGGAAGGTGTGTTCCCCAGGCAGAGAAACTTCATAAGATGGCGTTGATGGGCGATGCTTTGAGCCAGTTGGCGTTCGGGCAGGCCGCAAGCAAAAATCTCTGCGGAGTAGTGGAGATGGGGAAAGAATTTTCTTTTTATTGGTATCGCAAGTCCGCCGAACAGGGAAACGCTATAGCGCAAGCTGCGCTTGGGAAGCATCTTGCGACTTCGTGGGTACGTGAGGACGAGGAAGAGTCGTTGATTTGGTATCAGCGAGCTGCTGATCAGGGTAATGCGGATGGAAAGTTTGGTTTAGCTCAGTTGTATGGTCGCCCTAGGGCATGGTCAAAAAAAATACCTCATAGTGATGAGTTAGCAATGAAGCTTTATCACGAAGCCGCCTCTCAAGGCCATGAGCTTTCATATTTTGTACTGTCTCAAATTTATGAAAATGGAAGTAACGGTGTAGAGAAAAACGATGCGATCGCAGCACAGTGGTATCGTAAGGCCGCCGATAATGGTAGTTCTTTTGCTCAGAGTCAATTAGCACAAAGGTTCCAAGAGGGGCGTGGTGTTGATCAGAGTGACGCGGAGGCGAGGCGTTGGTATGGCAAGTCTGCTGCTCAGGGTAATGCATACGCTCAGACAAGTTTGGCAAAAATGTACCGTGACGGTAGCGGAGGTCTTCGTGATGAAAGTATGGCGCTACAGTTGTTTATAAAGTCCGCTGAGGAGGGCGAGTCTAATGCTCAGTTTGAACTTGGAAGGATGTATTTGTTAGGTTTGGGTGGCGTGCCGCAGAGTAGAAGTAAAGCCGAGCATTGGTTTGCCAAGTCAGCGGAGCGGTGGCATCCCTTGGCGATCAAAGAACTTGAAAATTTACGATAGCGAAATTTCTGGGCAAGGTCGTCGGAAGTTTTCTTTGGAAAATAAATATCCGTCCCCTTTGTTTTGAAGCAAGTTTGGCAGGTCGTTCTGCTTGGTAGTGGCAAATAATGTGATTGTGTTTGGTTAAATAAGTGATCGTGCTATGGAAGGTGTCGTTGTGTTGAGTGAGTTTAAAAAGGTTGTATTTTTTTCGGTTTTTTTAGCGGCTTTGCCCGTTAGTCATGTATCCGCTAACCAGTCGAATGATTTGTTGGTAGCGATGGAGGCTGGGAGGTGTGATCCTGAGGCGGCGCAACTGCATAAAATGGCATTGATAGGAGACGCTTTGGGCCAATTAGCCTTTGGGCAGGCAGCGAGCAAAAATCTCTGCGGAGTAGTAGAGATGGGAAAAGAGTCTTCTTTTTACTGGTATCGTAAGTCCGCGGAACAGGGAAATGATATAGCGCAAGTTGCGTTGGGAAAGTATCTGTCGACTTCGTGGGCTAGTGAAGATGAAGAAGAGTCGTTCATTTGGTATCAACGAGCAGCTGATCAGGGTAATGCGGATGCGAAATTTGGTTTGGCCCAGCTGTATGGGCGTGGTAGTTATTCCAAGAAAATTCCTAGGGACGATGAGTTAGCTCTTAAGCTTTATCGTGAGGCTGCTGCTCAAGATCATAAGATGTCATATCTTGTTCTATCTCAAGTTTATGAGGACGGAGGTAATGGTGTAGAGAAAGACGAGAAGGTCGCGGCGTATTGGTATCGTAAAGCAGCCGATAACGGTAGTGCTTTTGCTCAGTGGTAGTTAGCACAAATACTCCAAAAAGGGCGTGGTGTTGATCAAAATGATGTAGAGGCGAGGCTGTGGTATGGGAAATCTGCTGATCAGGGCAATTTATTCGCTCAGACAAGTTTGGCAAAAATGCACCGTGATGGTATCGGAGGCCCTCGTGATGAAAAATTGGCGCTGAAATTGTTTCTGGAATCCGCTCATGCTGGTGAATCTAATGCTCAATTTGAAATTGGGCGAATATATTTAGTCGGTTTACATGGTGTATCGCCGGATCAAAAAGAAGCCGAATCTTGGTTTAAAAAGTCAAATGAGAGACGGCGCCCCGTCGCTATAGACGAATTCGAGGGGTTGCGATAGAGGGGGTGGCGAAATTTCTGGGCAAGGTCGTCGGAAGTTTCCTTCAAAACGTATCGGTTTCCATGAACTGGTGCGAAGTGAGATCCATGGATAGTCTTTGGCTGTCGCTGCAAATGCAGTGGCAGGGTGTAGGAACCCTTGGAAATTCACCGCGCATCAGCGCTGTCGTTTGATTGCGGCACTTAATTCGTGCCCGTAAGATCGTTCGCGGCGGCTGTGCGCGGGGCACGCTTCGGCGTGGCTGAGTTTGGTGGATTCCTCAGTTTCCTACTCCCGCGTACGGCTGCCACCCAAGCCCGTAGGAAAGGCCGTTGGTAGCTTAAATTTATCCGCCAAAGGTCCCAAAAAATGAAAACACTGACCCCAGATCCTCCCTACGAAAAAATAATCCCTCATCCCGAAAACCGCTTCATGGCATTGACCGGCAATTGCAACGACATGCCCACGCTGTTCGTCGATACCCACGCGCCGATCGATGTTTTGTATGACGCTGCCAACTATCGAATTCGCGCCGTCACCCAGGTGCTGGAGAACATGTCGATGCGCGGTTCAGTCGAGTGTGAGTCCTTCATTCTCAGCGACTTTGCCTTGCTCTGTGCCATTCCATTGCGCGATGGGTGTGATGTGCTGGATGTGATTGGACGGCGGTTGCGGGCTCGGCCTTCGGAGTAATGCCGCAGAATGATCGTTCCCGCGCTCCTGCGTGGGAATGCAGCCCGTGACGCTCTGCGTCACATCGGTGCCCGGCTCGATGGTGTGGTTGGAACGCGGAGCGTCCCTTGAGGCATTCCCACGCGGAGCGTGGGAACGATCACCGTGTACCAGAATTGCCCGCTCGGCTGTGAGGCCCTGACGTCCAGCCCCGTACAAGGTAAACTTCCCGGCCTTCGCAGGAGCAATCATGAATTATCGTCACGCCTTCCATGCCGGCAATCACGCCGATGTGTTCAAACACCTGACTTTGACCCGCATCATCGCCTTGATGTCGCGCAAGGAGCAGCCGTTTGCCTATCTCGACACTCACGCCGGTATTGGTCTGTATGACCTGCAGGGCGACCAGGCCAGTCGTACCGGTGAGTACCTGGAAGGGATCGCGCGGTTGTGGGGTCAACCGGATTTGCCGGCGCTGACCGCCGATTACATGAAGGTGCTGCACGACATGAACCCGGATGGCCAGTTGCGCTATTACCCGGGCTCGCCGGAGTTGGCGCGGCGTCTGACGCGGCCGCAGGATCGGTTGATGCTCAACGAGAAGCACCCCGAAGATGGCTTGCTGCTCAAGGACAACATGGCCGGTGATCGTCGGGTGAAGGTTCACTTGGGCGAAGGCTGGCATGTGCCGCGTGCGATGTTGCCGGTGCAGGAGAAGCGGGCGGTGATGTTGATTGATCCGCCGTTCGAGCAGCTCGATGAGATGCAGCGTTGTGCGGCGTCTTTGAAAGAGGCGATTGGCCGGATGCGGCAGACGGTGGCGGCGATTTGGTACCCTGTGAAGGACCAGCGCATGTTGCGGCGTTTTTATCAGGATCTGGCCGGCACGGGCGCGCCGAAGTTGTTGCGGGTGGAGTTGCTGGTGCATCCGTTGGATACGCCCAATAGCCTGAATGGTTCGGGGTTGGCGATTGCTAATCCGCCATGGGGGCTGGAAGAGGAATTGCGTGAGTTGCTGCCGTGGTTGTCCAAGAAGCTTGGGCAGACCCAGGGTGGGTGGCAGATGGATTGGTTGATTGCTGAGAGTTGACCCGTGATCGTTCCCACGCTCTGCGTGGGAATGCATCCCGTGACGCTCTGCGTCACCTAAAACCGGAACGCGGAGCGTCCCCGGCGGCATTCCCACGCGGAGCGTGGGAATGATCGGTGCGCGGTTAGATCGGGCAGGTCACGCCTGTACCGCCAATCCCGCAATACCCTTCAGGGTTTTTGGCCAGGTATTGCTGGTGATACGTCTCGGCGAAGTAGAACGTCGGGGCTTCTTCGATTTCGGTGGTGATGGTGCCTTTGCCAGCCTTCGTCAGTTCCGCCTGGAAAACTTTCTCGCTGTTCTTGGCGGCTGCCAACTGGGCCGGGTTGGTGGCGTAGATCACCGAGCGGTACTGGGTGCCGATGTCATTGCCCTGGCGCATGCCCTGGGTCGGGTTGTGCAGTTCCCAGAACATCTTCAGCAGCGCTTCGTAGCTGACTTTTGCCGGCTCGTAGACCACCAGCACCACTTCGCTGTGGCCGGTCAGGCCCGAGCAGACTTCTTCATACGTCGGGTTTGGCGTAAAGCCGCCGGCGTAACCCACCGCCGTACTGACCACGCCTTCGCGCTGCCAGAACTTGCGCTCCGCGCCCCAGAAGCAGCCCAGGCCGAAGATCGCGAAATCCACGTCCATCGCGAACGGGCCCAGCAGTGGCGCGTCGTGGACGAGGTGTTTTTCCGGCACGGTCATTGGGGTTTCGCGGCCAGGCAGAGCTTGTTCTTTAGTCGGGAGCACGTTTTTGTTCACCAGAATTTCCGAGCGCAGAACCATGATCAGTCCTCTCAGTCAGGTTGAGATGTAAATACACGGACTGCCAGTGTGCCTAATGCCGGTCAGTTACGCACTACCCCTGTGGGATTGCGGCATGGTCAGGCGATTGGGCCACGCGGGTAACGTTTGAGCTTTTTGATCAGCTCTGCGCCGGGGATCGGCCGGTCGAACAGGTAGCCCTGGCCGACGTCGCAACGGTGGCGCCGCAGGAAAGCGAGCTGCTCGGCCGTCTCGATGCCTTCAGCCACGACTTTGAGTTTCAGGTTGTGGGCCATGGCAATCACGGCGGAGGTGATTTCCATGTCGTCCTGGTTGTCCGGGATTTCGTGGATGAAGCTTCGATCGATCTTGATGATGTCGATCGGGAATTTTTTCAAGTAACTGAGCGACGAGTAGCCGGTGCCGAAGTCGTCCATCGCCAGGGTCAGGCCCAGACGCTTGAGCTGATCGAGCTGCAAGTGGGTGTCTTCGGTGGCTTCCAGCAGCAGCCCCTCCGTTAACTCAAGCTCCAGCAGGTTCGCTGGCAGCTCTTCTTCCTTGAGGATGTTGGCGATGGACGCCACCAGGTCCGGGTCGGAGAACTGCTTGGGCGACAGGTTGATCGCCACCTGCAGGTTGCCGAGGCCGGCGGCGGTCAGTTCTTTGCTCATGCGGCAGGCCTGGCGGGCGATCCATTTGCCGATCGGGATGATCAGCCCGGTTTCTTCGGCGACGCTGATGAACTGATCCGGGCGGATCATGCCCTTTTCCGGATGGTTCCAGCGTAGCAATGCTTCCATCCCCAGCAGGCGACCGCTGCGCAGGCACAGCTTGGGCTGGTAGAACACATCCAGCTCGTTCTGGGTCAGGGCGCGGCGCAGGTTGTTCTCGACGAACAGTTTATAGCTGGCCTCGGCATTCAGTGCTTCGGTGAACACCTGAACTTGGTGTTTGCCGTTGGCCTTGGCCTTGTGCAGCGCCAGGCCGGCGTTGCGCATCAGCGTTTGTGGGTCGCGACCATGCAGCGGCGCGCAGGCCAAGCCCACGGAGCCGGTGACGCTGATCAACTGGTTATCGACGAACATCGGTTTGTCGAGGGTCGCCAACAATTGGTTGGCAATCTGTTGGCCAGTCGAGAGGTCAGTGTCGTCCAGCAGCACTGCGAATTCGTTGCTGGCGAAGCGCGCCAGACTGCCGCTCGGGCTCAGGCTGTTGCGCAAGCGTCGCGCCAGGCTGATCAGCAGTTTGTCGCCGGTCTGGTGGCCGAGGCTGTCGTTGATCCGTTTGAAGTTGTCGATGTCCACCAGCAACAGGCTGATCGGTGTATCGCTGTCTCGGGCGAAGCGTTCATCGAGGTTGCGGATGAACGCCGGACGGTTGCCGAGGTTGGTCAGGTTATCGGTGTAGGCCAGGCGTTCGATGCGCTGCTGCGCGAGCTTGGTCTGGGTGATGTCTTCGTAGATGCCGATGTAGTGGGTCAGTTCACGGTTGTCGCCGTAGACCTTGGAAATCGACAACTGGCCCCAGTAGGGTTCGAGGTTTTTGCGCCGGCTCTTGAACTCGCCCTGCCAACTGTTGCTCTTGTCCAGCGCCGACGGCGCGTCGAACAGCAGTTCGCTGAGGTTTTCCAGCGCCGGCAGTTCCGACAGCCGCTGGCCGTGGACTTCCTCGGTGGTGTACTGGGTGATTGCGGTGAAGCTTGGGTTGACGTATTCCACCACACCATCGCAATTGACCAGCAGAAAGGCGTTGGCGCTTTGTTCCACCGCACGCTGGAACAGGTGCAGGGCGCTGGTGGCGGTGCGGCGATTGTGGTTGTTGATGACTTGGGCGAACTGATCCGCCAGCTCGCCGGCAAAGGCGATTTCGTCCGATTGCCAAGCGCGCGTCACACCGATTTGCTCCAGGCAAAGTACGCCGACCACCTGGCCATCGATGCGGATGCTGGCGTCGAGCATGGCATTGACGTCGCGCGGTCGCAGGCTCGCGGCTATTTCCCGGGTGCGTGGGTCGCGTATGGCGTTGTGGGCGTCGATGGCGCGGCCGGTGTGCAAGGCGTCCAGATAATCGGGAAAACCACTGGCGTCGATCGGCTCCGGCAGTCGGTGACCACGGCTGACGCGGTGATAGGCCGAGATTGGCGTCAGTAGCGAGCCGTCGAGGTTCCACAGGCTGGCGCAGTCGACTTCGTAGATGTCGCAGGCGCTGCGGGTGATCAGCTCGGCGGCTTCTTGCAGGGAATTGTTGGTGCTGTAGCGCTGGCGGGTCAGCAGCAGGATCAGATCTTGCTGGGCGCGTACCCGATCCAGATGCTGCAGTTGTTCCTGTTGGGCGCGTTGATTGAGCTCCAGCGCTATTTGCAGGCGTGAGTTCTGGGTTTCCAGGTCAAGTACCGGCAGCAGCGGTTCGCCGTCGAACAGACCGTCCACCACCATCAGGTAGCCGCGCAGCAAGTGTCGATTGTGTTGTTTGTAAGCCTCGCCCAGTTCCAGCAGGCTCAGCACGCCTGCGGCGGTGTGCAAGGTATAGCGGATCAGGTAATGCGGGCTTTCGGTGAGTTGTTGCTGGATCGCGTCGTGCAGTTGATAGCGCGCCTCGGGCTCCATCAGGCTGGCGTAGGGCGAGCCGACCAGAGCACAGAGTTCCACCGCCGGCAGGCCAAACTGGCGTTCACAATTGGGATCCAGAAACAGCAGCGCCCAGCTCGGTTCATTCAGCCGTTCGAAACGCAGCATGCCGAGCCGCGAGGGCACAGGCAATTGCGTCACTACCTCGGCCACCATACGGCTGGCGGCATCGGGTTGGCTCTTCATATGGAGGGAAACTCGCTTCGAATATGCTGATCGCGCCGGGCTCTCGCCCTCTTTACTGTTGCCTGCGGCAAGGTTGCATCATTGCAACACCGACTGACAAGAGAATGAAGGCCAAGTGCTATAAGAATATGTCGGCCGGCGTGAAGAATTCTCCAGCGAGGGGGCCGAAAGTAATCAAAAGATCGCAGCCTTCGGTAGCTCCAAGGCTGCGATCTTTTCGGGATCAACGCAATTTGATGCTTACCGACTGCAATGGCTTGCCATCCCGATCGTGGTAATTGACGCGAACCCGTTCAGCATCGACGACCAGATGCGCGAAATTATCCTGGCTGATCACTTCACTGGTCAGCTCATGCCGATAATCTCCGGCGGCTGTTCGGGCCAACGCTTGGTCGAGAATGAACGTGGATGCCTTGGCGTACGGCAGCAGTTTGCTGTTGCACAGGGGTGAAGACACGATGGTATGAACCTCGAAGTCTGGATTCTCGCTGTGGGTCAGGCGACTGGTCAGCGAGCCGTGGACATCGCCGGAAATGAAGAAGACGTTCTTGATGCCGTACGTACGAATCGTCTCCAGCAGCCGTAGCCGTTGTTCCGGGAAGGCTTTCCAGGCGTCATCGCCGTTAAGTTTTCGGTCGGGATAGAACATGACGCTGGTGATCACGAATTTGACCCGGGCCGGGCTGTTGATCAGCCATTTGAGCAGCGCCTGTTCCTGCTCTTCGTCGAGGATGCGCCGGTCACGGGTCGACAGATTGCGTCGGGTTCGGCTGTCGGTGATAAACCATTCGATATCGCCCTCGGCGAATGAATACCAATACCGTTCGAGTTGTTTGCTTACTTGTCCATTGGCAAGCAGTTCATGTGCGGGACTGTGGCTCGCTTGATATAACTCATACGCCGCCATGGCGTTTTTGTATAAGTAAGCATCAGCCTTGTTTTTATTGGCGGGCCAGTTGTCTTCAATTTCATGGTCGTCGAGGATCATATAAGTCGGCACGCCGGACATTAACTTTGAGATATGAGGCTGCGAAAAGGCCGTGCGGTATTTGCTGAGGATGTCCTTGTATTCCCGGTCGGGGGCCACGAGGTTCAGGTCATCGACATAGATCTGATCGCCGGTCATCAGCATGGCGCTGATGGGGGGGCTCGGCGTGTTCGGCCAGGCTTGTGATCGAGGCAAAGATCCTGTCGCCCAAATGCGGGGCCGACGCAATGCCGGCGGTCATGCGCAGGTAACGACATGAACCGATCACATAGGCCCGTGGCTGGGTGGCTTTACTGGACTGCGTGCGAAAGCGATAGATCTCGCGCGGCCATTGCAGCGGCAGCTCCTGAACCGACTCAATGGTATGCACCGGGTTCATGGGGCTGAACCAGCCGGCCTGGTATTCATAGTCGGTGTCGGTGGCTAGATTGTTGAGTGCAATCACATCGGACATGTCACGCACGTTTGACAACTTTGCAAACAGGCCTTTGGACCAGTCTGCCTCGCCCGTGCGTCGATAACGGATGCCGGCAAATACCAAGGCGTCATTCTGTGGTTCACCGCGCAAGAAAATACGGGCATGGTTAGTTGTGGTAAGGCCAATAATCGGGCCGACAGTCGGTTTGAACATATTCGAATCCATTCGAAGTAATGCTAACTAAGCAGATTAAGTAGTTGAAGTTTTCATTGGAAAGCTTCGCCACTAAGCCTAGTTATTGACGCGCTAAAAATATCAGGCGGAAGTGGACTTGAGTTGTAGGCGGCGTAAGCCATTGATGTAGGAATAAAGTGTGGAGAGGATTCTTCAGGTCAAAAAAAGCCCCGCCAAATTGGCGGGGTTGAGGTACGAGCGTGGCGCTCGGAAAACATGGAACGCGACTGGCCCTCCGGTCAAGGAGGGCCGGCCGGTGTTACAGCAGGATGGTGCGGATGTCCGCCAGCAGGTCGCTCAGACGCTTGGTGAAGCGTGCAGCAGCGGCGCCGTTGATCACACGGTGATCGTAGGACAGCGACAGCGGCAGCATCAGTTTCGGCTGGAAGGCTTTGCCGTCCCAGACTGGCTGAATGGTTGCCTTGGATACACCGAGGATCGCCACTTCCGGCGCGTTGACGATCGGCGTGAAGCCGGTGCCGCCAATGTGGCCGAGGCTGGAAATGGTGAAGCAGGCGCCTTGCATGTCGTCAGCGGTGAGCTTTTTGTCGCGGGCTTTGGCGGCCAGCGCAGCGGCTTCGGCTGCCAGTTGCAACAGGCTCTTCTGGTCGACGTTCTTGATGACCGGTACCAGCAGGCCTTCAGGGGTGTCGACGGCGAAGCCGATATTCACGTACTTCTTGCGGATGATTGCCTTGCCGCTTGGCGCCAGCGAACTGTTGAAGTCCGGCAGTTCCTTGAGCAGGTGCGCGCACGACTTGAGCAGCAGCGGCAGGATGGTCAGCTTGACGCCAGCCTTCTCTGCAACGGCTTTCTGAGCGTTGCGGAACGCTTCCAGGTCGGTGATATCAGCCGAATCGAACTGAGTCACGTGCGGAATGTTCAGCCAGCTGCGGTGCAGGCTCGACGCGCCGATTTGCATCAGGCGGGTCATCGGCACTTCTTCGGTTTCACCGAAGCGGCTGAAGTCCACGACCGGAATCGGCGGGATACCCGCGCCGCCGGTAGCGCCAGCGGCTGGTGCTTCCTTGGCCTTCTGCATCATGGCTTTGACGTAAACCTGCACGTCTTCTTTCAGCACACGACCGTGCGGGCCGCTAGGGCTGACCGCGCTCAGCTCGACGCCGAATTCGCGGGCCAACTGACGTACCGCGGGGCCGGCGTGAACCTTGGCGCCAGGCTTGGCGGGAGCAGCGGCCGGGGCAGCTGCAGGTGCGGCCGCTGCCTGAGCAGCAGGTGCTGCGGCAGGAGCGCTCGGAGCAGCAGCGGCTGGTGCCGCAGCCGCAGCAGGTGCCGCGCCTTTGACTTTCAGCTTCAGGATCAGGTCGCCAGTACCGACTTCGTCATCCAGCTTGATGGCAATGCTTTCCACCACGCCAGCGGCAGGCGATGGAATTTCCATGCTCGCCTTGTCGGATTCCAGAGTGATCAGCGACTGGTCGGCGGTGACGGTGTCGCCTGCCTTGACCAGCACTTCGATGATCTTGGCTTTGCCCGACGAACCGATGTCCGGGACGTGAATGTCCTGAACGCTGTCGGCCACCGGTGCAGCTGGAGCGGCTGCCGGAGCAGGCGCAGCAGCCGGCGCTGGAGCAGCAGCCTGGGCCGGAGCGGCAGCAACAGGCGCAGCAGCACCCGCCACTTCCAGATCCAGAATCAGATCGCCAGTGCCGACTTCGTCGTTGAGCTTGACGCTGATGGCCT
This sequence comes from Pseudomonas sp. B21-048, assembly GCF_024748615.1. Lineage (NCBI taxonomy): Bacteria > Pseudomonadati > Pseudomonadota > Gammaproteobacteria > Pseudomonadales > Pseudomonadaceae > Pseudomonas > Pseudomonas sp. B21-048. Next base: position 479,308 of record NZ_CP087168.1, read on the forward strand.
TGACCACGCCAGCGGCAGGCGATGGAATTTCCATGCTGGCCTTGTCGGATTCCAGGGTGATCAGCGACTGATCAGCCTCGACGGTATCGCCGACCTTGACCTGGATCTCGATGATCTGGGCCTTGCCCGACGAACCGATGTCCGGCACGTGCACTTGCTGAACGCTGGCAGCAGCAGGCGCGGCAGCTGGAGCAGCCGGCGCTTTCGCGGCAGCCGGTGCAGCTTCAGCCTTGGCAGCCGACGCAGCGGCAGCTGCAGGGGCTGGCGCAGCAGCACCTTCGACTTCCAGCTCCAGCAGTTCGTCGCCTTCTTTCAGGCGGTCGCCCAGCTTCACTTTCAGGCTCTTGACGATACCGGTCTTCGGCGCAGGCACTTCCATGCTCGCCTTGTCCGACTCAAGGGTCAGGATGCTCTGATCGGCTTCGATACGGTCGCCGACCTTTACAAACAGTTCAATTACTTCACCTTCACCGCTGCCGATGTCAGGTACGTGAATGAGTTCGCTCACAGAATGTCTCCTCAGCAGTCCAGTGGGTTGCGTTTTTCCGGGTTGATGCCGAACTTGGCGATGGCTTCGGCCACCACTTTAGGTTCGATGTCACCACGGTCAGCCAAAGCTTCCAGGGCTGCCAACACCACGAAATGACGATCGACTTCGAAGAAGTGACGCAGCTTCTTGCGGCTGTCACTGCGGCCGAAACCATCGGTGCCCAGGACTTTGAATTCCTTGGACGGGACCCACTGACGAATTTGCTCAGCGAACAGCTTCATGTAGTCGGTAGACGCGATGACCGGACCTTTACGGCCGTTCAGGCACTCTTCGACGTAGCTCAGTTTAGGCTTCTGGCCTGGGTGCAGACGGTTGGTGCGCTCGACGGCCAGGCCATCGCGACGCAGTTCGTTGAAGCTGGTAACGCTCCACACGTCAGCGCCGACGTTGAACTCTTCACGCAGGATCTTCGCCGCTTCACGGACTTCACGCAGGATGGTGCCGGAGCCCATCAGCTGAACGTGGTGCGCCGCTTCGCGGGTGTCTTCCTCGAGCAGGTACATGCCCTTGATGATGCCTTCTTCGGCACCGGCCGGCATGGCTGGTTGCTGGTAGGACTCGTTCATCACGGTGATGTAGTAGAAAACGTCCTGCTGCTCTTCGGTCATCTTCTTCATGCCGTCCTGAATGATCACCGCCAGCTCGTAGCCGTAGGTTGGATCAAAGGTGCGGCAGTTCGGGATGGTGGCAGCCAGGATGTGGCTGTGACCGTCTTCGTGTTGCAGGCCTTCGCCGTTCAACGTGGTCCGGCCGGCGGTGCCGCCGATCAGGAAGCCACGGGTGCGGCTGTCGCCAGCGGCCCAGGCCAGGTCGCCGATGCGCTGGAAGCCGAACATCGAGTAGAAGATGTAGAACGGCAGCATTGGCTGGTTGTGGCTGGAGTACGAAGTACCGGCAGCAATGAAGGAGCTCATGGCGCCCGCTTCGTTGATGCCTTCTTCGAGGATCTGGCCCTTCTTGTCTTCTTTGTAGAACATCACCTGGTCTTTATCGACTGGCTCGTAGAGCTGGCCGACGGACGAGTAGATGCCCAGCTGACGGAACATGCCTTCCATACCGAAGGTACGGGCTTCGTCCGGGATGATCGGAACGATGCGTGGGCCGATGTCCTTGTCCTTGACCAGTTGCGCGAGGATCCGCACGAAGGCCATGGTGGTAGAGATTTCACGGTCGCCCGAGCCGTCCAGGATTGCCTTGAGGGTATCCAGCGGTGGTGTCGGGATGTCGAAGCTTTTGGCACGGCGCTGTGGCACGAAACCGCCCAGTGCAGTGCGGCGCTCGCTCAGGTAACGAGCTTCAGCACTGTTTGGTTCCGGCTTGAAGAACGGCAGGTTTTCCAGCTCTTCGTCTTTGACCGGAATGTCGAAACGATCACGGAACAACTTCAGGCTGTCGACATCGACTTTCTTGGTGTTGTGCGCAGTGTTTTTCGCTTCGCCGGCACCGGTGCCATAACCTTTGATGGTCTTGGCCAGGATAACGGTCGGTTGTTCTTTGTGGTTGACCGCTTCGTGGTACGCCGCGTAGACCTTGTACGGGTCGTGGCCGCCACGGTTGAGTTTCCAGATTTCGTCGTCGGACAGGTCTGCAACCATCGCCTTGAGTTCAGGCGTGTTGAAGAAGTGTTCACGCACGAACGCGCCGTCTTTGGCTTTGTAGTTCTGGTACTCGCCGTCGATGACTTCGTCCATGCGACGTTGCAGGATGCCGTCGACGTCCTTGGCCAGCAGTGGGTCCCAGAAACGGCCCCAGATGACTTTGGTCACGTTCCACTGAGCACCGCGGAACACGCCTTCGAGTTCCTGGATAATCTTGCCGTTGCCGCGAACCGGGCCATCAAGGCGCTGCAGGTTGCAGTTAATGACGAAGATCAGGTTGTCGAGCTTCTCGCGGCCAGCCAGGGAGATGGCACCCAGGGATTCCGGCTCGTCGCACTCGCCGTCGCCCAGGAAACACCAGACTTTTTGCTTGCCTTGCGGGATGAAACCACGGGCTTCCAGGTACTTCATGAAGCGTGCCTGGTAGATCGCCTGGATCGGGCCCAGCCCCATGGATACGGTCGGGAACTGCCAGAAGTCAGGCATCAGCCAAGGGTGCGGATAGGACGACAGGCCCTGACCGTCCACTTCCTGGCGGAAGTTGTTCATCTGGTCTTCGGTGATGCGGCCTTCCATGAATGCGCGGGCGTAAACGCCTGGCGAGGTGTGGCCCTGGAAGTAGATCAGGTCGCCGCCGTGCTCGTCGGTCGGGGCCTGGAAGAAGTAGTTGAAGCCGATGTCATACAGGGTCGCACTGGAAGCGAAGCTGGAGATGTGACCGCCGAGGTCAGAATCTCTCAGGTTCGTACGCATTACCATGGCCATCGCGTTCCAGCGAACCAACGAGCGAATGCGGCGTTCCATGAACAGGTCGCCAGGCATGCGTGCTTCGTGGGTAACGGGAATCGTGTTGCGGTAAGGCGTGGTGATGGCGTAAGGGAGCTGCGAACCGCTGCGGGTTGCGAGTTCGCCCATACGGGTCATCAGATAATGAGCACGGTCTTCGCCTTCTTTGTCGAGAACCGATTCCAGGGCGTCCAGCCATTCCTGGGTTTCGACGGGATCGAGGTCTTGCATGGCTTGCTCCAGGGCGGAAAGGCTTCCAGAATCGGTTGCCTGAGTTTGCGACTGGCCTTGTGGGCAGACGATATAAATTCTTGGATTGCCGAGAGGTATGTTCCGGCGGCGTGTAGTTTTACTACAAATCATCGGGCATTTCAGCCTTTTGAATGTATAGACGAGTAGTAAAACTACAGATGATTGGCGTGTGGCCTCCGGGTGCGTTGTGAGAATAATCGTTAAGGTTGGTCTTTTGCCAACCAAAAAAGGTGAAGGCTTGATGATTGCTGCCAAAAATAAACAAATTACAGCTATTTCTAACCTTTGTTTGACAGTCAATCGCGTAGTGTCTTTTCAAAAAACACTACATGCAGCCTTTCGCACGCCGATCAAGGATAAACCATGAGCCTGCCTTCGCTTACCGAACTGCCCGACGGGCTTGTGCCATTGGTCTCTCGTGCCGAGCAGTCGTTCCGTACGGCCGTCTCGGTTTTTCCCGACGATCATGGCCTGTCTGCCTGGACGCCTGAGCGCTGGGCACAATTTGCCCACGTCACCGCAGCCAGCGACTTTGTGATTGAACAGAGTCTGCGTGACCCTTTGATGTTGCTGGAACTGGTGCGCTGCGGCGAACTGGACCGCGCGTTTGCGCCGGGCGAGTTGTGCGCACAGATTGCCACGGCGGTGAACGCAGCCGAAACCGACGACCAGCTTGGCCGCGCCCTGCGTCGTCAGCGCGCGCGCCAGCAAGTGCGGATCATCTGGCGCGATCTGACCCGCCAGGCTGATCTGGTCCAGACCTGTCGCGACCTCTCGGACATGGCCGACGCCAGCATCGATCAGGCCTGCCAGTGGTTGTATCTGCGCCATTGCCAACAGTTCGGCACGCCCACCGGGCGGCGCAGTGGCGAACCGCAACAAATGGTCATCCTCGGCATGGGCAAGCTCGGCGCGGTAGAGCTGAATCTATCGTCGGACATTGACCTGATCTTCGCCTACCCCGAAGGCGGCGACACCGTCGGCGTGAAGCGCTCGCTGGATAATCAGGAGTTTTTCATTCGTCTGGGGCAGCGGCTGATCAAGGCCCTGGACCCGATGACCGTCGATGGTTTCGTGTTTCGCGTCGACATGCGCTTGCGGCCTTACGGTTCGTCCGGCGCTCTGGTGCTGAGCTTCAATGCGCTGGAGCAGTATTACCAGGATCAGGGCCGCGACTGGGAACGCTACGCGATGATCAAGGCGCGCGTGGTGGCCGGCGATCAAGTGGCCGGCGCCCAATTGCTCGACATGCTGCGGCCGTTCGTTTACCGGCGTTACCTGGACTTCTCGGCCATCGAAGCGCTGCGCACCATGAAGCAGCTGATCCAGCAGGAAGTCCGGCGCAAGGGCATGGCGGACAACATCAAGCTGGGTTCCGGCGGCATTCGTGAAGTCGAATTTATCGCCCAGGCTTTCCAGCTGATTCACGGTGGTCGCGACCTGAGCTTGCAGCAGCGTCCTCTATTAAGAGTACTGAGCACCCTCGAAGGTCAGGGTTACCTGCCGGCAGTGGTGGTCAGCGAATTGCGTGAAGCCTACGAATTTCTGCGTTACACCGAACACGCGATCCAGGCGATTGCCGACCGCCAGACCCAGATGCTCCCGGATGGCGAACAGGATCAGGCGCGCATTGCCTTTATGCTCGGGTTTGCCAATTGGACGGCGTTCCACGAACAGCTGATGTACTGGCGAGGCCGGGTGGCCTGGCACTTTGCTCAGGTGATCGCCGATCCCGATGAAGAGGCTGGCGCCGAGAGCGAAGTCACGGTCGGCGGGGAATGGCTGCCGCTGTGGGAAGAGGCCCAGGACGAGGAGGCCGCCTGCCGTCAGCTGGAAGAAGGCGGTTTCGCCGACGCTTCCAGGGCGCTGAAAGCCTTGGCCAGTCTGCGTGGCAGTCCACAATTGCGTGCCATGCAGCGCCTGGGGCGGGAACGCCTCGATGCTTTTATTCCGCGCTTGCTGGCTCAGGCTGTGGAGCACGCCAATCCCGATCTGGTGCTGGAGCGGGTGTTGCCGCTGGTGGAAGCCGTGGCGCGTCGTTCCGCTTATCTCGTTTTATTGACCGAGAACCCCGGGGCTCTGCGCCGCTTGCTGACGCTGTGCGCCGCGAGCCCGTGGATTGCCGAACAGATCACGCGTTTCCCGTTGTTGCTCGACGAACTGCTCAACGAAGGCCGATTGTTCAAACCACCGCTGGCGCCGGAACTGGCGGCCGAGTTGCGCGAGCGTTTGACGCGGATTCCCGAAGACGACCTCGAACAACAAATGGAAGCCCTGCGGCATTTCAAACTGGCGCACCGCTTGCGCGTCGCCGCCTCGGAAATCGCCGGCAGCCTGCCCTTGATGAAGGTCAGCGATTACCTGACCTGGCTCGCCGAAGCGATCCTCGAACAAGTTCTGGCCCTGGCCTGGCGCCAGACGGTGGCCAAGTACGGTACGCCGCTGCGCACCGACGGCAGCGTGTGCGACCCTGGTTTCATCATTGTCGGTTACGGGAAAGTCGGTGGTCTGGAATTGGGGCACAGTTCGGACCTGGATCTGGTGTTCATCCACGACGGCGATCCGCAGGCGGAAACCGACGGGCCGAAGCCTATCGACGGCGCACAGTTTTTTACCCGGCTCGGGCAGCGCATCATTCATTTGCTGACGGCGCAGACCAACTCCGGCCAGTTGTATGAAGTGGACATGCGTCTGCGGCCTTCCGGTGCGTCCGGTCTGCTGGTGAGTTCTTTGGGGGCGTTTGCCCGGTATCAGGAAAACGAAGCCTGGACCTGGGAGCATCAGGCGTTGGTACGGGCGCGGGTGCTGGTCGGCAGTCAGGATGTTGGTCAGGCGTTCGAGAAAGTTCGCGCGGCGGTATTGGCCAAGTCACGGGACCTGGCGACCTTGCGCCAGGAGGTCAGCGAGATGCGCGCCAAGATGCGCGATAATCTCGGCAGCAAGAGCACTGCGGCGGGCACGGCGGCAAATGCCTTCGAGGCCACGGCGCCGTTCGATCTCAAGCAGGACGCCGGAGGTATCGTCGATATTGAATTTATGGTGCAATACGCGGCTCTGGCATGGTCGCAAGCGCATCCGTCATTGCTGCGCTATACCGACAATATCCGCATTCTGGAAGGGTTGGAGGAGGTCGGGCTGATGCCTGCCGAAGACGCCAGCCTGTTGCGTGAAGCCTATAAGGCCTATCGCTCAGCCGCTCACCGGGAGGCCTTGCAGAAGGACGCCGGGGTGATACCAGGCGACCAGTTCGTGGATGAACGACGGCAGGTCATGCGAATCTGGCGCGAGCTGGGGTTAAGCTGAACAGCAACGAGATTCAAATGTGGGAGCGAGCCTTTGTGGCGAGGGAGCAAGCTCCCTCGCCACGGAGGCTTATGCTGATTGACATGAATGTGTATTAAATTGATCCGACGAGCCCCAATCGGCTCGTCCAAATGACCTGACGGTTCACCCCGAAGGTGCTGGATTCTCGAGGCGGGGAGGCGTATGCCTCCCCGGCTCGTTTTTGGAAACCACATGAAAATTCTGATCGTTGGGCCCAGTTGGGTCGGTGACATGGTGATGGCGCAGACACTTTTTCAGTGTCTCAAGCAGCGCCACCCGCAATGCGAAATCGACGTGCTGGCCCCCGAGTGGAGCCGGCCGATCCTCGAGCGTATGCCCGAAGTGCGCCAGGCCTTGAGCTTCCCGCTCGGCCACGGCGTGCTGGAGCTGGCGACGCGTCGGCGCATCGGTAAATCCCTGGCCGGTCAGTATGATCAGGCCATCCTGCTGCCCAATTCCCTGAAATCGGCACTGGTACCGTTTTTTGCCGGTATCCCGAAACGCACCGGCTGGCGCGGCGAGTTCCGCTACGGCCTGCTCAATGACGTGCGCACGCTCGACAAAGAACGTTATCCGCTGATGATCGAGCGTTTCATGGCTCTGGCTTTCGAGCCCGGCGTCGAGCTGCCGATGCCCTATCCACGGCCGAGCCTGCAGATCGACCCGGTGACCCGCGATGGCGCGCTGGCCAAGTTCGGTCTGGCCCTCGACCGTCCGGTGTTGGCGCTATGCCCCGGCGCCGAGTTCGGCGAGTCCAAGCGCTGGCCGTCCGAGCACTACGCCAAGGTCGCCGAAGCGAAGATCCGTGAAGGCTGGCAGGTCTGGCTGTTTGGCTCGAAAAACGATCACGCGGTGGGCGAAGACATTCGCGCGCGGCTGATTCCCGGTCTGCGCGAAGAGTCGGTGAACCTCAGTGGCGGCACGTCCCTGGCCGAGGCCATCGATCTGCTGTCCTGCGCCGATGCCGTGGTCTCCAATGACTCCGGCTTGATGCACGTGGCCGCCGCGCTGAACCGCCCTCTGGTGGCGGTGTACGGCTCGACATCGCCGGGCTTCACGCCACCGCTGGCCGAGCATGTCGAGATTGTGCGCCTGGGCATCGAATGCAGTCCGTGCTTCGATCGAACCTGCCGTTTCGGTCATTACAATTGCTTGCGCCAGCTGATGCCGAAAGCGGTGAACGAAGCCTTGCAGCGGTTGCTGGGCACTGTGGTCGAGGTCAAGTAGTTTGCGGGTATTGTTGATCAAGACTTCTTCGCTGGGCGACGTGATTCATGCGTTGCCCGCGTTGACCGACGCGGCGCGGGCGATCCCCGGCATCACGTTCGACTGGGTGGTGGAAGAAGGCTTCGCCGAAATTCCGACCTGGCACCCGGCCGTGGGCAAGGTGATTCCGGTGGCGATCCGTCGCTGGCGCAAGAACATCTGGCAGACCATCAAGAGTGGCGAGTGGAAGCGCTTCAAGCAAAGCGTGCGCGCGACAAAATATGACTTGGTGATCGATGCGCAAGGCCTGCTGAAAAGCGCGTTGCTGACTCGCTATGCCAAAGCCCCGGTGGCCGGGCTGGACAAAAACTCGGCCCGCGAACCGATCGCCGCGCGCTTCTATTCCCGACGTCTGGCCGTGGCCCGTGGGCAGCACGCGGTAGAGCGAGTGCGTCAGCTGTTCGCGGTCGCCCTGGGTTACGACCTGCCTAAAGGGCTGGGCGACTACGGCCTGAATGTCGAGCGACTGGTGGAGTTGCCGCGCAAGAATCCGTACGTGGTGTTTCTTCATGGCACCACTTGGGACACCAAGCATTGGCCCGAAGCCTATTGGCGCGAGCTGGCCGAGCGGGTGGGTTATCTTGGCGTGGCGGTAAAACTGCCGTGGGGTAATCCGGTCGAAAAGGCCCGCGCCGAGCGCATCGCCAAAGACATGCGACATGTCGAAGTGCTGCCCAAGCTGAACCTGGCGGGTGTCGGCAAAGTCCTGGCCGGGGCGCAAGCCTGCGTGGCGGTGGACACCGGTCTCGGTCACCTCGCTGCGGCGCTGGACGTGCCGACTCTTTCGCTGTTCGGCCCGACCAACCCGGGCCTGACCGGCGCGTACGGCAAGTCACAGATTCACATGGCCAGCGACTTCTCCTGCGCGCCGTGCCTGCAAAAGAAATGCACCTATCAACCGACGGCCGAGGATGCCCGTCGGTTCGACCTGAAACGCGAGTGGCCCCTGTGCTTCACGCGTCTGAATCCCGAGCGTGTCGCGAGCCGACTGAGCACGTTGTTACTGGCTGAGGAGCTGCGCTGATGCAATTGGCATTTGTCCTGTACAAGTATTTTCCGTTCGGTGGCTTACAGCGTGACTTCATGCGCATCGCCCTGGAGTGTCAGCAGCGCGGCCATCAGATTCGTGTCTACACACTGATCTGGGAAGGCGATGTTCCGCCGGGTTTCGAAGTGCTGGTGGCACCGGTCAAGGCGTTCTTCAATCATCGGCGCAACGAGAAACTCACTGAATGGATGGAGGCCGATCTGGCCAAGCGCCCGGTGGATCGCTTGATCGGTTTCAACAAAATGCCGGGCCTGGACGTTTACTACGCCGCCGACGGCTGCTTCGAAGACAAGGCGCAAAACCTGCGCAACTCGCTGTACCGTCGTTGGGGCCGCTACCGGCACTTCGCCGAGTACGAGCGCGCGGTGTTCGCCAAGGATGCCAAGACCGAAGTGCTGATGATTTCCGAAGTCCAGCAGCCGCTGTTCATCAAGCATTACGACACGCCGCTTGCGCGCTTCCATTTACTGCCGCCGGGTATCTCTCAGGACCGTCGCGCGCCGGCCAATGCCGCCGAGATCCGTGCTGGATTTCGTCGCGAATTCAACCTGAAAGATGATGAACTGCTGCTGGTGCAAATCGGCTCCGGGTTCAAGACCAAAGGCGTGGACCGCAGCCTCAAGGCGCTGGCCGCCTTGCCCGCCGACCTGAAAAAACGCACTCGGCTGTTTGTAATTGGCCAGGACGACCCCAAAGTATTCCAGTTGCAGAGCGCCACATTGGGGCTCGGCGACAACGTGCAGTTCCTCAAGGGCCGCAGCGATATCCCGCGTTTCCTGCTCGGTGCCGATCTGTTGATCCACCCGGCGTACAACGAAAACACCGGGACGGTGCTGCTTGAAGCCGTGGTGGCCGGTTTGCCGGTGCTGGTGAGCGCGGTGTGCGGCTATGCCCATTACATCGCCGAGGCCGACGCCGGTCTGGTGCTGGGCGAACCCTTCGATCAGACGCAATTGACGCAGTGCCTGACCGGCATGTTGAACGATGCAAATGCACGGGCGGCCTGGAGCCGCAACGGTCTGGCTTTCGCCGAGACGGCCGACCTCTACAGCATGCCGCAGCACGCGGCCGATGTGATTCTGGCGGAGCACGCTTAATGAAGTTGATGCTGGCTGAACCGTTCAAGAGCCTCTGGGCCGGACGCGATCCGTTCGCCGAAGTCGAGGGCCTCAAGGGCGAGGTGTACCGCGAGCTTGAAGCGCGCCGGACACTGCGTACTGAAGTGGACGGTCACGGGTTCTTCGTGAAAATCCACCGTGGCATCGGCTGGGGCGAGATTTTCAAGAACCTGCTGACCGCCAAGCTGCCGGTGCTCGGCGCGGGTCAGGAGTGGAAGGCCATTCAACGTCTGCAAGAAGTCGGCGTGCCAACCATGACCGCCGTCGCTTACGGCGAAAAGGGCAGCAACCCGGCGGACCAGCATTCGTTCATCATCACTGAAGAACTGGCGCCCACCGTCAGCCTCGAAGATTTCAGCATCGACTGGATCAAGCAGCCGCCGGAGCCAAAACTCAAGCGCGCCTTGATCGCCGAAGTCGCGCGTATGACTGGCATGATGCACCGCGCCGGTGTCAACCATCGCGACTGCTACATCTGCCACTTCCTGCTGCACACCGACAAACCGGTGACAGCCGACGACTTCAAGCTGTCGGTGATCGATCTGCACCGTGCTCAGACCCGTCCGACGATTACCCAACGCTGGCGCAACAAGGACCTGGCGGCGCTGTATTTTTCGGCGCTCGACATTGGCCTGACCCGTCGCGACAAATTGCGTTTCCTCAAGGGGTACTTCCAACAGCCCCTGCGCCAGATTCTGGCTGAAGAAGCGGGACTGTTGGCATGGCTCGAAGGCAAGGCCAACAAGCTCTACGAGCGTAAACAGCGATACGGGGATGCGCTCTGATGTCGGGTTGGACACTGGAACCTGCTTACAGCGATCTGGCGGAAGACTTCGGCAGTCTTGACGCGGTGTTCGCGCTCGAGGGCGAGCGACTGACCCGCGATCCACTGTCCGAGGTCATTCGCGTCCAGCGCAATGGCGTCAACTATTACGTCAAACGCTACGTCGGCGCCGGCAAAGGACTGCGCCGTTACCTGGGCAAGCCCCGGGTGAAAGCCGAGTGGCAGAACCTCAAGCGTTTCGCCAAGTGGGGCATTCCCACCGCCGAAGTAGTGGCCTGGGGGCTGGAACGGCGCGGCGCGACATACAGCCGTGGGGCGATGATCACGCGCGAACTGCCGCGAACCGAAGACTTATCAGCCCTGGCTGATCGGCATGATCCAAAACTGGCGGACCGGGCCTGGGTCGACAACATCAGTCGACAGCTGGCGGGCTATACCCGGACCATGCACGACCATCGTTTCACCCATAACGATTTGAAGTGGCGCAACCTGCTGATCGACGATGAAGCGCGGCTGTTTCTGATCGACTGCCCCAATGGTGATTTCTGGCGCGGCTTCTGGCTCAAGTACCGGATCACCAAGGACCTGGCTTGTCTGGACAAAGTGGCCAAATATCACCTGTCGTCCACTCAGCGCCTGCGCTTCTATCTGCAATACCGCCAATGTACCCGGCTCGATGCCGCCGACAAGAAACGGATCCGGCACGTGGTGAGATTTTTCGAGGGGCGCGAATGACTGATTTTCTGGCTGCTGAAGACCGTGCGCTGCTCGAGCGTCATGGCCTCGGCACCTTCGACGCGCTCTGGGCCAAACAGCTCGACGCGGTGGATGAACCCAACACTGGTCGGGGTGGGTGGAGCAGTGTGTTTCGGCTGGATCTGGAAGGGCATGGTTATTACCTCAAACGCCAAAGCAACTACCTGACGCGCACATGGCATTCGCCCTTTGGCGAGCCGAGTTTTGCCCGGGAGTTTCGCAACATCAGTCATTATCGCAAGCTGGGTATTCCGGCGCTGCAGGCGGCGTTTTTCGGTAAGCGCAACGTTGACGGTGAAGTCCGGGCGATTCTGCTGACTCGCGCACTGGATGGTTGGGAGGACCTGGATTCGTTGTTGCAACGCTGGTCGGAGCTGAGCGCGGCGCAACACTCGGCAATTCTGAAAGCCTGCGGGCAACTGGCGCGTCGCCTGCACGGTGTGCGTCAAGTCCACGGTTGCTTCTATCCCAAGCACATTTTTCTTCAGGCCACGGGTGACGGTTATCAGGCTCAGTTGATCGATCTGGAAAAAACCCGGCCATTGCTGTTCGGTCAACGTGATCGGATCAAAGACCTGGAGCCGTTGCTGCGTCGAGCGCCCGAATGGAGCGAAAGTCAGCTGCGCGAGTTGCTGGCGGTTTATCTGGGTCAGCCATTGAACAGTTCGCTGGTCGGCGGTTGGGTATCGCGCCTGAGTGCGCGGCGCAGTCACAAGGAGACGCGTTGATGCGTTTGTCCGAACTGAAAAACGCCGGCCGTGCCCCGAGCCTGCCGCTGAACATCCCACTGGCCGATGCCGCGGGGCCTGCGCAGTTGCAATTGCTGAGCCTGCTGCGGGTATTGCCGGGGCAGCGTTATGTGGGCGCCGGCGTCTGGCGCGGCCGGCCGGTGTTGGCCAAGTTGCTGGTCGGCGGTAAAGCGGCGCGGCATTTCCAGCGTGAGCTGGACGGCGTGCGTTTGCTCGCCGCTCAGGGGCTGACCACGCCGTTGCTATTGGCTGATGGTCTGAAGAGCGGCGAGGGCGGCTGGCTGCTGTTCGATTTCCTTGAAGGTGCCAAGAGTCTGGGAGATGCCTGGAAACAGATCGAACACTTGCCCGTGTTCGCGGATGAACAATCCACGGTGCTGGCCGAGGCGTTGGGTGCGATTGGGCAATTGCACAGCAAGGGCCTGTGGCAGGAAGACCTGCACCTGGACAACCTGTTGCGCCATGGCGGTCAGTTGTATTTGATCGATGGCGCCGGGATCTGTGCCGAGACGGCTGGCAAGCCACTGTCGCAGCAGAAAGTCCTGGAAAACCTCGGTGTGTTTTTTGCCCAGTTGCCCAAATCGCTGGAACCCTTCACTGAAGAATTGCTGGTGTATTACCTGCTGGAGAACGGCGAGCATGCCTTGCCCATGGAAGCGTTGCAGAAGCAGATCGACAAGGTCCGTCGCTGGCGTTTGAAGGATTTCCTGATCAAGGTCGGTCGCGAATGCACGCTGTTCAGCGTCCAGCGCGGCGCGTTCGGCTTGCGGGCGATTCGCCGTGAAGAAGAGGCTGCAATGCTGCCGGTGCTGGAACAGGCCGATGCCTTGCTCGGTCAGGGCCACCTGTACAAAACCGGCGGCGCGGCGAGCGTCGGCAAGGTCGAGGTGGCTGGACGCACGCTGGTGGTCAAGCGCTACAACATCAAAGGTTTTGCCCATTGGCTCAAACGTTTCTGGCGCCCGAGCCGTGCCTGGCACTCATGGCGTGAAGGCAATCGGCTGGCGTTCCTGGGCATCGCCACACCCAAGCCATTGGCGTTGCTGGAGAAGCGTTTTCTCTGGCTGCGCAGCCGGGCGTACCTGGTGACCGAATATTTGCCGGGGCCGGACATCATCGAGCGATTTGCGCCGTACGTGGAAAGCGGCGAAGCGCCGCAAGCCGAGTTGCAGGCTTTGGATCACCTGTTCGCCGAGCTGATTGGAGAGCGGATCAGCCATGGCGATTTCAAGGGCCATAATCTGTTCTGGCAGCAGGATCGCTGGGCGCTGATCGATCTGGACTCGATGCGTCAGCATGGCTCGATCGGCAGCTTCGCCCCGGCGTATGCGCGGGATCGGGCGCGGTTTATGCGCAATTGGCCCGAGAGCAGTGCGTTGTATCGGGTGATTGATCAGCGTTTGCCCAAGGATGTTTCTGGCGCTGCCTGAATCCCATCTCGAGCAGGCTCGCTCCCACAGTAGTTCTCGGTCGTACACAAAAACGTATGCGACGCAGATCCAGTGTGGGGAGATTCTATGTTGCAGGGCAACCCTGCAACTTCAGGCTGGCTGGTATTCGCTCTGATTTTTCATCAGGGCGAACGCTTGGCTCGACCCCATCTTCACGGCGTGGATAAGGGCAGGGTCATTCCCGCCATGTTTACGCTATAATCCCGCCCTTTAGCTGTCTCTCGCCCCTTGCGAGGGCACATTAATTTTTTGAGGCGCGTTGCGCCTGCATGCAGACTAAAGAGGCTAGACCCCTGTGGCATTGACGATTCTTGGCCTGTCCGGCGCCCTTAGCCATGATCCTTCCGCAGCCCTGTATATCGACGGCAAGCTGGTCGCGGCGGCAGAGGAAGAGCGCTTCGTGCGCGATAAACATGCAAAGAACCGCATGCCTTACGAATCGGCGAAGTTCTGCCTCGAGCAGGCGGGCATCAAGCCGTCCGACGTTGACGTGGTGGCGATTCCGTTCGCGCCGATCAGCCTGTTCGGCAAGGCTCGCTGGCACTACGCCAAGCGTTACTGGTACGCCCCGGACCGCGCCCTCGACGCGATCCTGATGGGTAACCGTCGTTACAAGCGCTATCGCAACAAGATTGTCTGGTGCCTCGAGCAACTGGGCTTCGATCCGAAGAAAATCAAGATCGAGCCGGTCGAACACCACCTGGCCCACGCCTCCAGTGCCTACCACTGTTCCGGTTTCAAAGAGAAAACCGCGATCCTGGGGATCGACGGCAAGGGCGAGTACGCCACGACCTTCTTCGGCTACGGCGAAAACGGCAAGATCCATAAGATCAAGGAATTCTTCGATCCGGATTCCCTCGGCGGCCTGTACGGCGCGATCACCGAGTTCCTCGGTTTCGAGATGCTGGACGGTGAGTTCAAGGTCATGGGCATGGCGCCGTACGGCGACGCCAGCAAATACGATTTCTCGCGTCTGGCCTCGTTCGAGAACGGCGAACTGGTGATCAACACCGACTACGCCAACGTCATCGGCCTGCGTCGTTACAAAGAGAAGGGCAAAGGTTTCTACTTCTCGCCGAAGCTGATCGAGTGGCTGGGGCCCAAGCGCGAAGGTGACATCGCCGACGAGCCGTACATCCACTACGCCGCAAGCATGCAAGCGCTGTTCGAGAAACTGGCGCTGCAGATGATCGACCATTACCTGGGCGATGTGCTCAAGGAAACCGGCAAACTGGCCTTCGCCGGTGGCTGTGCGTTGAACGTCAAGCTGAACCAGAAAATCATTGCCCGCGACGACGTCAAGGAGCTGTTCGTGCAGCCCGCGTCCGGTGATGCCGGTACCGCGGTCGGCGCTGCGGCTTACGTGTCCCACGCCCGTGGCGTACCGGTCGAGAAGATGGAACACGTCTACCTCGGCCCGTCCTACAGCAACGAAGACGTGCTCGCGGCCTGTGCCCGTCACCCGAGCAAGCCGACCTGGCGCAAACTCGACAACATGCCGGAAAAAATCGCCAAAATCATGGTCGACGGCAACCCGGTGGCCTGGTTCCAGGGCCGCATGGAATTCGGTCCGCGCGCCTTGGGCGGTCGTTCGATCATCGGTTGCCCGAGCGCGACCGGCGTGGCTGACCGCATCAACCACCAGATCAAGTTCCGCGAGCGCTGGAGGCCTTTCTGCCCGTCGATGCTCGACACCGTTGCACCGCAGATGATCAAGATCGATCACCCGGCGCCGTTCATGACCTTTACCTTTGAAGTGGCTGAAGAGTGGAAAACCCGCGTGCCGGAAGTTGTCCATGAAGACGGCACATCCCGGGCCCAGGTGCTCAAGCGCGAATACAACCCGCGCTACTACGACATGATGAAGGAACTGGAAGTACTGACCGGCAACGGCGTGTCGCTGAACACCTCGCTCAACCGTCGCGGCGAGCCGATGATCTGCTCGCCGAC
This sequence comes from Pseudomonas sp. B21-048, assembly GCF_024748615.1. Lineage (NCBI taxonomy): Bacteria > Pseudomonadati > Pseudomonadota > Gammaproteobacteria > Pseudomonadales > Pseudomonadaceae > Pseudomonas > Pseudomonas sp. B21-048. The sequence goes on from NZ_CP087168.1 coordinate 494,940, forward strand.
CGATGCCTTGAATATGTTCTTCGGTTCCGACCTGCAGTACCTGATCATGGAAGACATTCTGGTGGTCAAAGAAGGCGCGGACGCTTATGACACGCTCGGCTGAACGCCATGTGCTGCAGTTCTGTCACGGCTATGACGGGCCGTTTCTGGACTGCGCCCGGCAGTACGCCAGCCTGTTCGCGGGGACCGGTTATCGGGTAACCACGGTGTTTCTGACCGGGGCTGCCGATGCCGAAGTCGCCGCGAGCTGTGCGTCTGACGAAGTGCTGTTCATGGAGTACAGCTCCAAGGCTATTCGTGGCCTGAAGCTGGGCGCCATCGGCGATCTGCGCAAGATCGCCGCCTCGCGCAATTTCAGTTTCTGCATTGCTCACCGCTTCAAACCCATCTACATCGCCTTGCTCGGCACTTCGTTGCCGGTCATTGGCGTGCATCACGCGTTTGGTGATTACCAGCGCGGCACCCGCAAACTGTTCGCGCATATTTTCCGCAAGCGCCTGAGCCTGCTCGGGGTCTCTAATGCGGTGCGTGACGACATGCGCCGTTGCTTGCCGAAATGGCCGGTCGCGCGGATTCAGACGCTCTATAACCGCATCGATGTGCAGGCGTTGCAGACCAGTCAGGTATCGGTTCGCGAGGCCCGGGAAACCCTCGGTCTGTCGATGGATGCCTGGATTGTCGGCAACGTCGGGCGCCTGCATCCGGACAAGGATCAGGCCACGTTGCTGCACGGTTTTGCCACGGCATTGCCGGGTTTACCAGCCAACAGTCAGTTAGTGATCCTGGGTAGCGGTCGGCTGGAGCAGGACCTCAAGGCCCTGTCGCGCGAACTGGGTATCGGCGATCGCGTGCTGTTTCTTGGCCAGGTGCCCGAGGCGCGTCGCTACTTCCGCGCCTTCGATGTGTTTGCCTTGAGTTCTGATCATGAACCGTTCGGCATGGTGTTGCTGGAGGCCATGGCCGCCGGTGTACCGTTGCTCGCCACCGCGTGCGGTGGGGCCCGGGAAGTGGTCGAAGGCGTGGGCATTCTGTTTCCGCTGGGCGATGCCGAGCACTTGGCTCAAGGGCTGCAGTATCTGGCCGCGATGGACGAACAACAACGTCGCCAGTGTGCCGAGCTGATGTTCGACCGCTTGCGTGAACGCTTCTCCGATCGCGCGGTGCGCGATGCTTTCTGGCATTTGCCGCACGTCACCGAACTGGAACCGAGGGGCTGATGCTCAACCGATTTCAAGGCTGGCGCGAACGGGGCTGGGCGCCGGTCGACGCCTCGACTTATGCACAGGCCTGGCAACGTTTTGGCGGCAGCGTCGCGACTCATCCACTGGTGATCGAACGTCTGGCGCAGTTGGCTGACATTCCGGTGCGCTATTTGGCCTGGGAACAGAACGGCGAAGTGAAAGCGGCCATCCCGACCTGGGGGCGCGACCTGGCACTGTCCAAGGATGTGCTCAAACGCAGTGGTAAAAAGGGCCTGTTCGACCTCGGTAATGCTGAACTGATTCTGCCGGCCGCGCCTGATGCCCAGGCACCGCTGCGCCATCGCGGGCGTTACCTGTCGGCGCTGAGTGAAGGCCGTTTCACCGGCATCAAGTTGCAGGCCGAACAACTGGCGCTGGCCCGCACGCCTGAAGAGCTGTCGAAGAAGTTTCGCTACAACCAGCGCCGCGAATTGCGTTTGCTGGAAGAGGCCGGTGGTGTGGCGCGGCCGGTTGCCGAGTTTTCCAGCAGCGAACTGGCGGCGATCTATTGCGACCTGTTCCAGCGCCGTTGGGGTTTCCCGGCCACCGGTGCCGCCCGCATGGGCGAAGTGATCGAGCTGTTGCGCGAATTGCTGATCGGCTCGGTGATTTTCCTCAACGACGCTCCGATTGCGACTCAACTGGTCTACCGTGTCGAGGCGCCGGAGTGGATCAGCGTCGAATACGTCAATGGGGGGGTCGATCCCGAGACCCGCGAGTTCAGTCCTGGCAGCGTGCTGAGTTTCCTCAATACCCAAAGCGCCTGGGAACACGCCCGCGCATTGGATAAGCCTCTGCGGTTTTCCTTTGGTCGGACCGACCGTGAGTACAAGGATCGCTGGTGCAATTCTGTGCCGGTCTTCACCGTATGAGCCAACCCATGAGCCGCAAACAGCAACTGCTCAAGCGCCATCGGCGCAACAAACGCATAGGCCTGCTGATTGCGTTGATGCTGTTGATCGCTATTGGCGTGCTGGTGGCCTGGTGGCTGCCGCTGGTGCTTGCGGTGCTGGGCTGGGTTGCCCATGAGGCGTGGTTCGCCGATCACCTTTTCTATTCGCCTAAAGACGATTACCAATACAGCTTCCCGCCGTACACGGCGCAGCCAAAAATTCACCTGGACGGTGAGCGACTACGGCTGGACGAGGGCGTCATGCTGGTCGATGACGCCACGCTGGTATTGGCGCTGCGGGTGAAAAGTACTTGGCTGGGGCGCTTTATCGATCCGGTGGTCGAATTGACGGGTGGCGACAATCCCGACCGGCAAACGTTCGAGCGCGGTGTCGACGGCCTGCGTTATCTCAATCTCAGTGGTCAGGCACAGGCGCTGTCGCGCGGTGATTTGCATCTGCGCGGGCGTTTCTGCCGATTGCGTGGCGAGCCAGTGCTTTGGGCGTTCGAACAGCCGGACTACCGTCGTCAGCGTGTGATGGTGATTGCGCCACACGCCGACGACGCCGAATTGGCCGCCTACGGTTTGTACAGTCAGGCCGACGAAGTCTGGATCGTTACCCTGACCGCGGGCGAGATCGAAGCCGAACACTATCAACAGTTAGGCTTGAACAAGGTTGAAGCGACGCGCCTCAAAGGTCGCTTGCGGGCCTGGGACAGTATCGCTGTGCCGCGCTGGGCCGGGGTGCCCGAGGCACATTGCGTGCAGTTGGGGTATTTTTGTCTGCAACTGGCAGCGATGCAGGACGCTCCAGCCACGCCGGTGGGTTCGCGCGAAGCGGATTTGAGTGACACCCGCTTGTTCCGTCAGTTGAATCCATTTGTTCTGCCGGGCGACATCGACGGTGCGCCGACCTGGAATAATTTGCTGGCCGATCTGCGTGAGTTGCTGCTGCGAGCCCGTCCCGAAGTCATCGTGCTGCCGCACCCGACCTTCGACCCCCATCCTGATCACATCTGTGCTCAGGCAGCGGTTCTCGAAGCGTTAAGAGGGTTGGAATGGCAACCGACCACCGTGCTGGGCTACGCCAATCATCTGCACGACAATGACCGTTGGCCAATGGGTGATGCCGGTCATGGCATCGCCTTGCCGCCAGCATTCGATGCAGCCGCGCCGATGCAGCCGTGCTGCCTGCCAATTCCCCCGGCGCTGCAGCATGATAAGGCGATGGCGTTGGCCATGATGCACGATCTGCAACCGCCGCCTCCGTTCAAGCGACGCCTGCGGCGGTTATTGCAATGGGGTTTGGCCGGTAGAGTGCCGTCCGTCTATGGACAGAACGATTTTTTTCGCAAGGCGGTCAGACGCCATGAATTGTTCTGGGTTCTGAAGCATGATGAAACATCTGTGAGGCAGAAATGAAGCTCCCAGCGTCCTAGCATGGTCGCGTATTCAAGCAGCAGTGAGTATTTCTGTGATCAATCCATGCCCGCGTATTCTTTTTTTGATCCCGTACTTCGGTCATTGGCCGTTCTGGATGCCGTTTTTCCTTGAGAGTTGCCGACGCAACGCCGATATCGACTGGCTGCTGTTCAGTGACTGCGGTACACCCGAGAATCTGCCGCCCAACGTAACCGTCGAGGCCATGAGCTTCAGCGATTACTGCGCGCTGGTGTCGCGGCGGCTGAATATTGACTTTGCGCCTGATGCCGTCTACAAGCTCTGCGACATCAAGCCCGCGCTGGGGCATATCCATGTCGACCGCCTGCAGGGTTATGATTTCTGGGCGTTCGGCGATATTGATCTGGTGTACGGTGACCTGCGAAGTTATTTCACCGCGGCGCGGCTGGCCGGTTATGACCTGTTCTCTACCCATGAACGACGGGTGGCGGGGCATCTCTGCCTGATGCGCAATACCGCGCGCAAGCGTGAGTTATTCATGCAGATCAAGAACTGGCAGACACGTTTTACCGATCAGGCGCATCACGCGCTGGATGAGGGCGCATTCAGTCGAATCTTCCTCTGGCGCAAGAATTTTCCCGAGCCCTTGTTCTCCTTGATAGGCAAGTTCAATCCGTGGCGTCGCCGCAGCGAATTCACCGAGGCGTTCAGTACCCCGGGTGGTCGTATAAAGTGGCACGACGGTACGGATGACTTTCCGTGTCACTGGTATTGGCGCAATGGCTGTTTGAGTAACGATCGCGATGGCGATCGCCGGTTTCCGTATTTTCATTTCGTCTGCTGGAAACGCAACGAATGGTCACGGTTGCCCCCACCCGACCCGGCCGAGGTCAAGCGCATTGCCGCTGAACCGGCCTGGGTCATCGATGCGACTGGTTTTCACCGGGGAGAGTTATGAGTCAACGGTCAAAGGTTCTGCAATTGCAGCCTGACTACAACGTCAAAACCCATGATTTTGCCGACCTCGCGGAGCAGATCGTGAAGGCCCTGCCAAGCGATCGCTATGAAGTGACCGCGGCGTTCCTGCGCGGCAAGCCCGGGCCTGGCGAAGCGATGAGCCGCGCCGACCGTTCGGTGTATTTCGAGTTTTCCGACAAGTCCCTCAAGGGCATGCGTCTGCGGGCGATGTGGCAGTTGTACAAGTTCTGCCGCGCGGAAAAGTTCGACGTGGTGATTTGTAACCGTTTCAAGCCGGTGAACATGATGTTGACGCTCAACCGTTGGTTGAAAGTTCCGCTGTGCATCGGCATCTCCCATGGTTTCGGCGAGTACGACCGGTTTTACCGGCGCCGCCAGACTCAGCGTCTGATCGATCGTCACTGGCGCTTTGTCGGCGTGTCGCCAGCGGTCAAACAGTACCTGCTCGAGTGTGACTGTGGCTTTACCGACCAGAATACCTATGCGATCACTAACGCCATCGACATTGAGCAGGCAGAAGGTTTACAGCACAGCCGCGAACAGGCTCGCGAGCTGCTGGGCATCGACTCGTCGGTGCGCCTGATCGGTGCATTGGGTCGGTTGGTGCCGGTCAAGGGCCATACCTATCTGTTGCAGGCATTTGCCGCGCTCAAGGACAAATACCCGAACACCCAACTGGCGATCATCGGTGCGGGGCGTGAAGAATCGCGCCTGGCCGGCGAAATCGAACGCTTGGGGCTGACTGGCCGCGCACATTTGCTGGGTTTCAAGGAAAACGCCTTGCAGTATGTTCGTGCGTTTGACATCTGGACCATGCCCTCCCTGGCCGAAGGCTTGGGTCTGGCATTGCTCGAAGGCATGAGCGGCCACTTGCCGGTGATCGCCTCGAATGTGCCGGCCATGCTGCCACTCATTCAGGGCGCGGGCGGTTTGGCGATTACCCCGGCGGACGTGCCGACCTTGGTCGCGGCACTGGATAACTACCTTGGGCTGTCGGACGACGAACTCAAGGCCAAAGGCGAGCAGGCCTATCGTTATCTCCAGGAACAACACGACATCGAGGTGTTCCGTCAGGAATACCTGAACCTGATCGACTCCGGTTTGAGTCAAGCTTGCAAGGAACAACCATGAGCGACTCGCAACCCCTCGTCACGGTCATCATCGCGTCGTACAACCATGGTCGATATATCGAGGAAAGCATTCTCAGTGTCCTCGATCAGACGTATAAAAATATCGAGCTGCTGGTCGTCGATGATGGCTCCAGCGATGACAGCGTCGAGCGGATCAGTGCCCTGCAGGCGCGGCATGGTTTCGATTTCCGGGTTCAACAGAATCAGGGCCTGACCAATACCCTCAACGGCGCCATCGCTCGTTCAAAGGGCAGCCTGATCGTGCCGTTCGGTTCCGACGACATCATGCTGGCGGAGCGTATCGCCACTCAGGTGGCGTACATGGATGGCAAACCCGAGGTCGGGATCTGTGCCGGCAACATCGAGTTGATTGACGCCGACGGCAATCTGTATCCGGAGAAACGTCAGCGCCGCGATGTGCCATTCCGTCGCCTGGATTTCGATGACATGTTCCTGGAGCGCAAACCTTATCCGCCGGCACCGACCCTGATGATCCGTCGCGAAGCCCTGGACAAAGTAGGTGGCTTCGATCCGAATATTCGCCTGGAAGACCTGCTGATCGAGTTGAAGGTCACTCGCGCCGGTTACTTCATCGACGGCCTGAATGTGCTGATGGCGCGCTATCGCAAACACGCCACCAACTCCTACAAGAATCACCGCTTCATGGTCGACAACATCCTGCGCTCCTACGCGCTGTTCAGCGATCATCCGCTGTACGACGAGGTGCGCTACAAGTTCCTCAGTTCGATGTTCCTGAAAACCGCCAATCGCGATCGCAAGCTGGCGCGGGAACTGCTGGCGCAGATACCGTTCAAGGCCTGGAACAAGAAGACCTTGCGCGGTCTGGGGCGCTTGTTTTTTTCGCCGCTGGAAAAGAACTGAAATTGGTGCAGTAGGCGGCGAACATTTTCAAACCTTAACGGGCGGTCTTTTCCACCAGGCTCTTGCCGCCCTTTCGGCGTTGGCGCAGCCACTGCAAGAGGTTCTTGCCGGCGGTCATGCCGGGCTGCTCGATGTACAGGAATGTCAGACTGCTGATGATGATCAACAGGCAGCTGCACAGGGCGAGCAGCGGCAGGAAGGTCCAGGTTTCACGGGCATCCAGCTCAAGCATCAGTGGCAGGCGCTGCATCACTACCCAGAGCACGAAACCATGCAGCAGGTAAGTGCTGTAGCTGATTTCTCCGAGCCAGCGGATGCTGCGCGGTTTCAGGGCGCCAAACAGCGTGTTGCCAGACGCCACGATCACAAAAAATAATGAAAGCAGCAACGGCATCGGGCGGAATGTGCGGTTGAATGCCGTAAATGTAATCGCCAGGGCCAGCAAGGCGATGATGCCGGCCAATCGTGTCTGGCTCCAGGCGACCAGGTGTGGTCGGCGAATCCAGTACGCGGCGCCAATGCCGCCCAAAAAACTGGCCAGGTAGTGCTTTTTCAGTGAATGCTCCCAGCCGACCAACTGATACAGGGTGTAGATACCCATCAGGCACAGCGCCATTTGTAGCCTGTTACCGCGATAGATGAACACCATGGCGGCCAGTGGCAAGGCCAGATAGAAAAACACTTCGTAGCTCAGCGTCCAGGTGACGTTGGCAATCAGCATTCCGGTCTGTGGGTATTGGTTGACGTCCGGTCGGTCGAAGGTCAGCCAGGCCAGCGTCTGGCCAAGCAACTGAGTAATCGGTTCCTTGAGTTCCCAGTCCTGCTGGTAGAACACGGTGACGAATACGATCAGCATCAGCGGCAAATACAGCGGATAGAGACGAAACAGCCGCGATACCGCAAAGGCCAGCCAGTCGTGTTGACGGCCCTGGGTAAGCAGTCGGCCCCAGAACAGAAAACCGGTGATCATGAAAAACAGCGCAACGCTGCCCTGGCCCAGCTGTGAGTAGAAATTGCTCGGCGGAAATTCGATCACGCCGGTCCGCAGGAAAATCCAGGTAATGATCGAGTGGTGCACGAATACGCCGAACGCCAGATACCCGCGTAGGCCATCGATGCTGGCATAGCGGTTCTCGCCGGAGTACTTGAGGTGTCGGGCGATGTTCGGAACGGCGCGCAACAACAGAGCGGCGGTGACGATGGCCAGCAGATAGGCTGCCAGTGCAATAAGCGGGTTGGTATCGGTCATTAATGAGCCCGGACCGGATGACTCCCCGCCAGTACTTGCCTGTACAGATTGTCAACGGCGGCTTTCGACGCCGTTACGGCGTATCCCTGCAGTAGCGCGTCAAAATGATCCTCGAACAGCCAGCGTCGATCCTCGGTGTAACGCTGCATATGGCGCAGATTGCGCTGGCGCAGGGACAGGCTCAGCGATGATGGATAGATGCGCATATCCGCCAGATCGATCAGGCCGAATTCTCCGTCGTTCAGTACCAGTACATTGCCCAGGTGCAGCGAACGAAAATAGACACCTTGCTCATGCAGCTGCGCCATGAATTTGCCAAAACGCTCAACCAGCGCCTGACGCACCGCGGGGGCGGTAATGCCTTGAAGCACCTGCCGCAAGGTGCTGCCTGGCAGAGGCGAATAGTGCACGGCGCTGCTGCCGTCATTGAGGCGGTAGAGGTCCAGAATCCGAGGGGTCGGGATCCCCCTGTTGCATAATTGCTCGCTGTTGACGGCAAAACGTTCGGAATAGGGGTTGAAGCTGCCCGAGGTGTACCAGCGACGGCGCCGGAATAGCTTGAGGAAGCTGCCATCGACCAGGCGCAGGACTTTGGGGCCCAGGCCGTCTTCTTCGATCACCTGGGCGCCGGCAGTCAGCGCTTGCAGGGCTGGCGGGGTCAGCGTCTTGACTGGCATCGCCAACAGGCGCCGGGCTCGCTGGTTGATGCTCAGTGCGGCAATCAGTGCCAGTGGAATCCACAGCAGAAACCAGTGTTCCTTGGGTCGGGAAATAATTCCGCCGCCTTCGGTCAGACCTGCCCCGATGCCGAACACCAGCCAGGTCGAGGCTGTGATGAACAGCGGTTGCAGGCGATTCCGCCAGCTGTTCAGCAAGCCCCAGGCCTGGAAGAACAGCCATGGCAGCAAGCCGAAAATGCCGACGTAATAAAGTACACCCAAGGCGAAGCTGTGAGGCTCTTGCAAGGTGTAACCAATGCCGGGATCGAGGGTCAGGCTGGCGTTATAGCCATGACCGATCCATGGGTGATCGGCAATTTTGTGCAGGGCCAACTGCCAGATTTCGAATCGATAGGAATCGCCGCGCTCGATGATCATTTTTGAAAACATCACGGCAACCGCCGCGCTGCTAATAACCAAGGTCCCCAGCAATACGAAAGAACGACGGTTCCAGCAAATGAAGCTCAGCCAAAAGGCCGCCAGTGTCAACGCAACCAGCGGCGTTCTGGACCCGGTGGCGATCACCGCGGCGAACATGATCACCATCGCCGGAATGCTCAACCAGAGCACCTGGCGACGCTTGCTGGTCATACTCAGGCTCAGCCAATAGGTGCAAAAGAAACCGAATACGTGGGAGCTGAGCAGCGGATTATCGAATGCGCCGCCTCCGATCAAACGCATGCCTGGCTCGTAGAGACGGGCAAACATGAACAAGTTGTAGACCGAAGCAAGCAGCCCGACTATTGCGGCGCTGAATAGCAGGGGCTGAACGATGTCGCCGCGGTAGCGCACCAGCAGGTAGCAGCCGACGACCAGCATCAGGGTATGCAAGGAGGGCTTGAACTGACGCATGACGCTATGCTCCATCGGCGGCCCCCAGCTCAGGCTGAGCAAGGCCCAGGCGGCGAACAGCAGCATCGCGATGAAGATCGGTTCACGCAGCATTTCTTTGAAGTCACGGGAGCGCAGGCACAGGGCGATCAGCGCTGGAATGCTGAACAAGCCATAAAAAAGCTTGTGATGCAGACTGCGGCCCGGCAGAAAGAACATCGCACACAGAAGCAGGAAATAGCCGAGTGGAAGAATCCAGAGGCAAATGAAATCGAAGACTCGATTGGACGTGCTGTTGAAACCACTGAGTTGCATGCTGAGAGATTCAATCCTGAAGTTGATCGGCCATTTCTGGGCGATGGCTATTTGATGCTGAATGCAGCGCTTAACAATAACAGCCTTTATGCGATTGCCAGAACCCTGAAGAAGCTGTGCTAAAGTCGGCGTCCTTTTTATCGACATTCGCGTGATATGACCGACTCCAGTCTCGCCGCAAGCCCATCGAGCTTGAAAATCTACTTCCGCCTGCTCGGCTATGTCCGGCCGTACATCAGTCTGTTCCTGATCAGCATTGTCGGTTTTCTGATTTTCGCTTCGACCCAGCCAATGCTCGGCTACATCCTCAAGTACTTCGTCGACGGCCTGTCCAACCCCGAAGCGGTACTATTTCCAAGCGTGCCCTACTTGCGTGATCTGCAACTGCTGCAGGCGGTGCCCTTGCTGATCATCCTGATCGCCGCATGGCAGGGTCTGGGATCTTATCTGGGCAACTACTTCCTGGCCAAGGTTTCCCTCGGATTGGTTCACGATTTGCGTGTGCAGTTGTTCAATAACCTGCTGGTTTTGCCCAACCGCTACTTCGACAAGCATAACTCGGGTCATCTGATTTCACGCATCACCTTCAATGTGACCATGGTCACGGGGGCGGCAACAGATGCGATCAAGGTCGTAATCCGTGAAGGCATGACGGTGATTTTCCTGTTCGCCTCGCTGCTGTTCATGAATTGGCGCCTGACGCTGGTCATGGTTGCGATCCTGCCGTTAATCGCCCTGATGGTACGCACCGCCAGCAAAAAATTCCGCAAGCAGAGCAAGAAAATCCAGGCCGCCATGGGGGACGTGACCCACGTGGCTTCGGAAACCATTCAAGGCTATCGCGTGGTGCGCAGCTTCGGCGGCGAAGTCTACGAGCAGAAGCGCTTCCTTAACGCCAGCCAGGGCAATACCGACAAACAACTGCGCATGACCCGTACCGGCGCCATCTATACGCCGCTGCTGCAACTGGTGATCTACAGCGCCATGGCGGTGCTGATGTTTCTGGTGCTATTTCTGCGCGGTGATGCGTCTGCCGGTGACATGGTGGCCTATATCACTCTGGCGGGCCTGCTGCCCAAACCGATCCGTCAGTTGTCGGAAGTCAGTTCGACCATCCAGAAAGGTGTGGCGGGTGCCGAGAGCATCTTCGAACAGCTGGATGTCGAGCCCGAACTCGATACCGGCACCGTCGAGCGCGATGCTGTCAGCGGTCGGCTGGATGTGCGTCACTTGAGTTTCACCTATCCGGGCACCGAGCGTCAGGTACTCGATGACATCAGTTTCTCGGTAGAGCCGGGGCAAATGGTGGCATTGGTGGGGCGTTCGGGCAGTGGCAAGTCAACCCTGGCCAACCTGATTCCGCGCTTCTATCACCACGACAAGGGCGAAATCCTGATCGATGGCGTTGAAGTGGAGCAGTACAGACTGCTGAACCTGCGCAAGCACATTGCCCAGGTGACCCAGCATGTGACGTTGTTCAGCGACACGGTAGCCAACAACATTGCGTATGGCGATCTGGCTGGGGCACCCCGCGAAAACATCGAGAAAGCAGCAAGAGACGCCTACGCGATGGACTTCATTGCGCAGTTGCCCGAAGGCCTGGACACTCAGGTCGGCGAAAACGGCGTGTTGCTGTCCGGCGGTCAGCGCCAGCGTCTGGCGATTGCCCGGGCCCTGCTGAAGAACGCGCCGTTGCTGATCCTCGACGAAGCCACTTCGGCCCTCGATACCGAGTCCGAGCGGCATATTCAGGCCGCGCTGGATCAAGTCATGAAAGGCCGGACCACCCTGGTGATTGCTCACCGACTGTCGACGATCGAGAAGGCTGACCTGATTCTGGTCATGGATCAGGGCCACATTGTCGAACGTGGCACCCATGCCGAGCTTCTGGCGCAGAACGGCTACTACGCCCGCCTGAATGCCATGGGCCTTGATGCCCCGGCCGAAGACATCGCCTGACCCCGATGCGAGGGTGAGCCTGGCTCGCCCTCGCGTTCACCGGCGTGCAATGCGTACGGTGTTTGAATCAGGGCCTCACGAATTTCTTGATCAATAAATGAGCAAAAACGCCAGCTGATTCATCCCGTTGCAGCCGTCACGCAAGCCAGCGCCAACCCTGTGTTAATATCGCGCCCCTGTTCATTTTGTATGTGGGTTGCTCCATGAAGTTGTCCATGCCGCGATTCGATCAAGCCCCTGTCTTGGTGGTCGGCGATGTCATGCTCGACCGTTACTGGCATGGTGGTACCTCACGGATTTCCCCTGAGGCGCCGGTACCGGTAGTCAAAGTCGAGCACATCGAGGACCGCCCGGGCGGTGCCGCCAACGTTGCCCTGAACATTGCCGCGCTTGGTGCGCCAGCCTCGCTGGTTGGCGTCACCGGCGACGATGAGGCAGCCGATAGCCTGGTCAATAGCCTCAAGGGCGCCGGCGTGCGGGCGTTGTTCCAGCGCATCGCGCACCAGCCGACCATCGTCAAGTTGCGAGTGATGAGCCGTCACCAGCAATTGCTGCGTATCGACTTTGAAGAACCTTTCTCCACCGACGCCCTGGCGCTGGGTGAGCAGGTCGACGAGTTGCTCGAAGGCATCAAGGTGCTGGTGCTGTCCGACTACGGCAAAGGCGCGCTGAAAAACCATCAGGTGCTGATCCAGGCCGCCCGTGCCCGTGGCATTCCGGTGCTGGCCGATCCCAAGGGCAAGGATTTCTCGATCTACCGTGGCGCGAGCCTGATCACGCCGAACCTCAGCGAATTCGAAACCATCGTCGGCGGTTGCGCCGATGAGCACGAACTGGTGAGCAAGGGCGCGCAGTTGATGCACGACCTCGACCTCGGAGCGTTGCTGGTGACCCGTGGCGAGCACGGCATGACGTTGCTGCGTCCGGATCATCCCGCACTGCACCTGCCGGCCCGTGCCCGTGAAGTGTTCGATGTGACCGGCGCCGGTGACACGGTGATTTCTACCTTGGCGGCGGCGATCGCCGCAGGCGAAGAACTGCCCCACGCGGTGGCCCTGGCCAATCTGGCGGCGGGCATCGTCGTTGGCAAACTCGGTACGGCGGCCATCAGTGCCCCGGAATTGCGTCGTGCTATCCAGCGCGAAGAAGGTTCCGAGCGTGGTGTGTTGGGGCTGGAACAGCTGTTGTTGGCGGTCGACGACGCGCGTGCGCACAACGAGAAGATCGTCTTCACCAATGGCTGCTTCGACATCCTGCATGCTGGCCACGTGACCTACCTTGAACAGGCGCGTGCCCAAGGCGATCGTCTGATCGTGGCGGTCAATGACGATGCGTCGGTGAGCCGCTTGAAAGGGCCGGGTCGTCCGATCAACAGCGTCGATCGTCGCATGGCCGTACTGGCTGGTCTGGGTGCAGTGGATTGGGTGATCAGCTTCCCTGAAGGCACACCGGAAAACCTGTTGCGCGAGGTCAAGCCGGACGTACTGGTCAAGGGCGGCGATTATGGGATCGATCAGGTGGTCGGTGCAGACATCGTCACGGCTTATGGCGGGACGGTGAAAGTGTTGGGGCTGGTGGAAAACAGCTCGACCACGGCGATTGTCGAGAAAATCCGCAATCACTGAAACGGCGCGGTCACTGTGGCGAGGGAGCTTGCTCCCGCTGGGTCGCGAAGCGGCCCCAAAGCCATAGACCGCAGTTTTTCAGACTGATCGCGCGCGAGTTTTACGACTGCTGCGCAGCCGAACGGGAGCAAGCTCCCTCGCCACAGGTTTCCTTATCGTGCGGCCTTGCGCGGCACGATTCTTTTCAGCAGTTGCTTTGCTTTTCCGTGCAGGCGGGCCAAACCGGAATCCTTCCCGGGCGGGCTCAACCCCTGTTGCCGCACCCAATCCTTCCAGCGAATCCGCTCATCCTTCACCAGCCAGCCTTCCTGCCGGGCAAAACTCTCCGCCAGATACAACCCGCGGGTGCTCGCCGGATACAGCTGATCCTTTTTCAAGGTATACAGCTCGGCCATTGGCTGGCCATCCTGCAGTGGCATCAAGTACAAATCGGGACGTTTACGATCGAGCCGGGCCACCAGTTGATCGCCTTCCAATCGTTCATCAACATGAAACAGGCTCAGGGATTTGGCTTCCTTGGGCACCTCCAGTCGCAAGTCGTAGATCAGTTGCAGCGACGCCGTCGGCAAATGCACATACGCCTGCGGACGCTCGATCAGCGGCATGTTGGCACAGCGCACCGGCCGCGCCGAGCCGGACAACGGCGTCAGGCGAAACGGCAGGGCTTCGCGGTAATGCAAGGCGGCCGAGTAGGGCGATGGCAGCCACGTGTCGTTGAAGCGCCCACTGAGCCAGCCTTCCGGGGTTTCCAGCAGGCATTCTTCGGCAATTTCCTGGGTCGCCGTGTGCAACGGCAGGTTCAGTTCATGGGCCGGCACATAACCCGAGATCAGCTTGAGGACCACATCGCCGCGGTCCTGCCGACGCTGACGCACCAACACCCAGTAATCGCGATTCTGCCAATGCAGGGTCAGGCGCACTGAAACCCCAAGATTCGCCAGCTCCAGGGCAAACCGCTCACTGTCGGCCACCGTCACCGGGCGGCGACGCTGCAAAGTCTGGGAGAAATTCAATGGCATCCCGACGCTCTGGTAACTCAGGCCTTCGGGAGTCGCTTCGACGAATAACGGGAGGGTCTTGAAGTTGCTCGGGTTCTTTCTAATCAGCGTACGCGGCATGTCGGCTCCTGCTTAAGGCCGCGTGGGCGGCATCAATGGCTGCGAAGGACCTGGGCAGCGGTCGCGACGTTGTGGGCGAGGTGCAGCGGATTGATGGTCCCGACAATAGCACTGGCCACACCCGGGTGTTCAAACAACAACTCGAAGCTGGCGCGCACCGGGTCCACGCCGGGGCTCAGGCAGACATGACCACTGGCCAAGGCTTTTTTGACCAGGATCGCTTTGCCGTGAGCAGCAGCATAGTCAATGACTGGCTTCTCGTTCTGTTCGTTCAGATTGTAGGTGACCATCGCGCAATCACCTTGTTCCAGAGCCTTCAAGCCGCCTTCGACGGTTTTGCCGGAAAAACCGAAACCGCGAATCTTGCCTTCGCGCTTGAGCTCGGCAAGGGTGACATAGACCTCGCTGTCATTGAGGATCGCCAGGTCATTGCCGTCGGAATGCACCAACACCAGATCGATAACATCCGTTTCCAGACGTTGCAGGCTGCGCTCCACCGACAGGCGAGTATGGGCAGCGCTGAAATCATGACGCGACTGGCCGTCGGCAAACTCTTCGCCAACCTTGCTGACGATCACCCAGTCCTGACGTTGACCCCGCAGCAACGGGCCAAGACGTTCTTCGCTACGGCCATAGGCTGGTGCGGTGTCGATCAGGTTGATGCCCAGGTCGCGCGCGAGTTTGAGCAGCATGCGTGCTTCGTCATCGCCGGGAATCTTGAAGCCGTTGGGGTATTTCACCCCTTGATCGCGACCGAGTTTTACCGTGCCCAGGCCTAGTGGCGAAACCAGCAGGCCGGTGCTGCCCAAAGGGCGATGCAGGTCGTGCAGGGTCGGTTGGCTCATGGCAGCAGTTGCTCCCAGGCAGGGACACCTATCGGTGGTTTTGGCAATTGCGGCAACGGCGCGGGATGGCTCGGCTGAATGCCGTCGCGTTGCAGAGAGGCGAAGACACGATCGGCGAAGTCCGGCGCGAGGGCCAGTTTGGTCGGCCAACCTGCCAGCAGGCGACCCTGCTCGGCGATGAAGGCGTTGTCCGGGCGGGTCAGGCCCGATTGCAGGGGTTCGGCGCGGTCGACCCGCAAAGTCGCCCACTGCGCGCTGCTCAGGTCAATCCATGGCAGCAGATTGCCGAGTTCTTTTTGCGCGACGGCGATCTGTGCTGCCGGATCGCGGGCCACGCCTTCGGCTTCGGCGATGTCGCCACCCAGGTACCAGACCCACTGGCCATCGGTGGCAGGGTGAGTCGTTACGGTGACGCGCGGCTTCGGCCCGCCACCCAGGCAATGGGCGTACAGCGGTTTGATGCCTGGACCTTTGACCATGATCATGTGCACGGGTCGGCGCTGCATGGCGGGCTGGCTCAGGCCCAGTGCCGTGAGCAGGTCGGCGGTGCCGGCACCGGCGCTGAGGACGATGCGCTGGGCGCGAATCTCGCGTTCGTCGACGTTCAAACCGACCAGTTCGCCATTTTCCAGCAGCGGTTCGATGTGCTGACCGGCCAGAAGACTGTCACCGGCCAGATCAGCCAAGCGCTGGATGACGCTCGGCACGTCGACTACCAGTTCCGCCAGGCGATAGACCTTGCCCTTGAAACGTTTGTCTTGCAGGGCCGGCGGCAGTTGCTCGCCTTTGACTTGGTCGACACGCCCGCGCACGGCCTTGCTGGCGAAAAAACTGGTGAGATTGCCGGCGAGGGTGCCGGGGGACCACAGGTAGTGGGCATCAGACAGCACACGTACGCCCGACAGGTCCACCTCGCCATCGCCGGCCAGGGCTTCACGCCAGCGACGCGGCATATCGGCGATGGCTTCGGAGGCACCGGTCAGGGCACCGTGCAGCGCGTACTTGGCGCCGCCGTGGATGATGCCTTGGGACTTCAGGCTCTGCCCGCCGCCGAGGCTGGCGCTTTCCACCAGCACAGTCGAAAAGCCCTGGCGGCGTAAGCGTGCATTCAGCCAGAGGCCGGCGACACCAGCGCCGACAATCAGAATGTCGGTGGAAATAACAGATGGCATGCAGCGACCTCAGTGTTCAAGACGAGGGCGCAGTATACAGACTCGATGCAGAGGGGATTTGTTGGTGATCAATAGAGAGGATGCAAAACCTGTGGCGAGGGAGCCTACTCCCGCTCGGCTGCAAAGCAGTCGTAAATCCGGCTGTCTCGGTGTGTCAGATGAATCCCGGGTTCAGGTTTTGGGGCTGCTGCGCAGTCCAGCGGGACGGTGCGGCGTTCCGACAAGCTCCCTCGCCACAAAGGTTGGGCTTTAGTGCCCGCCAGTCTTGGAGAACAGCTGAATAACCACAACACCCAGCACAATCAACGCCATCCCCAGCATCGCCGGCACATCCAGCTTCTGCCCGTAGATAAACAGCGCCGCGACGCTGACCATTACGATGCCCATGCCGGCCCACACCGCGTAGGCCACGCCTACCGGAACGCTGCGCACCACCAGGGTCAGCATCCCGAACGCAATACCGTAACCAACGATAACCAGCAGCAACGGCAATGGCGTGCTGAAACCCTTGACCGCTTTCATCGAAACGGTAGCGATCACTTCGGCGCAGATGGCGATAGCCAGGTAGTAGTAAGCGGTCATGGGTCAATCCTCGTGTGAAAGTGTTGCTTTCTGAGGTCGGCATTCTAGAGATCCGTCAGATGCGGTAAAGTCATTACCTATCTGTTATGAAGATGGGTTGAGCCATGAATATGCAATGGAATCTGGAACAGCTGCGCTTGTTTGTCAGCGTCGCGGAACAGCGTTCGTTTTCCGCGGTGGCGCGGGATCAGCGCAAGGCGCAGTCGGCGGTCAGCAGTTCGATTGCGCTGCTGGAAGAAGATTTGGGCGTCAGCCTGTTCGACCGCAGCAGTGGTCGTCAGCCAAAACTTACCGAGGCCGGCACCGCCCTGCTTGAAGAGGCGCGGGAAGTACTGCGTCAATGTGAACGCCTCAATGGCCGGGCATTGGCGATGATGCGCGGTCAGGAAGCGACTCTGCGTGTGGCTCAGGACGAAGCGATGCCCTATCAAGCAGTGGTTGAAAGCTTCGAGGCCCTGGCCGAACAGTTTCCCAGCCTCGAAGTGCAGCTGACCAGTGCCGCCCAAGGCGATGTCGCGCGCAAACTGGTGGAGCGCCGGGCTGACCTGGGCTTGCTGTTTTATCACGACCAGATTCCCGAAGCGCTCGAACGGCGGGTGCTGGGCAGCGTGGAAATGGTCACCGTGTGCGGCGTGGGGCATCCCTTGGCGAAGCAGGCGCAAGTCGATTGCCAGCAATTGGCGCAGCATCGGCAGTTGCTGATGTCGACGCAGTCCAGTGTCTATCCCGGCAGTGAGCCGGCCAGCCCGCAGGTCTGGCGCGCCGACAGTTTCTACGTGATGGCTGAATGGGTGATGCGTGGCCTGGGCTGGGCCTGGTTGCCACGACATGTGGTGCAGTACCCGACGTATCAGAATCTGATGGTCGAACTGGCCAGCGAATGGACGCCGCCGGCATTGATTGTCGAACTGGTCTGGCGCCGTGACGAGCCTCTCGGCCCGGCGGCCCGTTGGCTGGCGGAACGTTTTGCCGTGCACTTGCAGGCGATTGGCTAAAAAACCGATAAACTCCGCCGCCATGAATAGAACTCTCTACACCGCGCTGTTTTATCTGGGGCTGCCATGGGTAGCGATTCGGCTTTGGCTGCGGGCGCGTAAGGCGCCGGCGTATGCCAAGCGCATTGGCGAGCGTTTCTCCCTTGCGCTGCCGGCGATGAAGCCGGGCGGCCTCTGGGTGCATGCGGTGTCGGTGGGCGAAAGCATCGCCGCGGCGCCGATGATTCGTGCCTTGCTGCAACGCTATCCGACGCTGCCGATCACCGTCACCTGCATGACCCCGACCGGCTCCGAGCGCATCCAGGCACTGTTCGCCAACGAGCCGCGCATTCAGCACTGCTATTTGCCGTACGACTTGCCTTGCGCAGCAAAGCGATTCCTTGATCGGGCCCGGCCGAAACTGGCGGTAATCATGGAAACCGAGCTCTGGCCCAACCATATCCACCAATGCGCCAAACGCGGGATTCCCGTGGCGCTGGCCAATGCGCGACTGTCCGAGCGTTCGGCCAAAGGCTATGGCCGCTTCCATAAACTGACCCGGCCGATGCTCGCCGAGATGAGCCTGTTCGCGGTGCAGACCGAAGCCGAGGCGCAGCGCTTCCGGGATTTGGGCGCACGCCCGGAAACCGTTGAAGTGACCGGTTCGATCAAGTTCGACCTGACCATCGACCCGCAACTGCTGCAGCGTGCCAGCGAATTGCGTGCGCAGTGGCAGGCACAGGATCGCCCGGTGTGGATCGCCGCAAGTACGCATGAAGGTGAAGACGAGGTGGTGCTGGCTGCCCATCGTCGACTGCTGGCCAGTCATCCCGATGCCTTGCTGATTCTGGTGCCGCGTCATCCGGAACGTTTCAACCCTGTGTTCGAATTGTGCCGACAGCAGGATTTCGCCACGGTACGGCGTTCGTCGGGCGAGCCGGTTACCGCAGACACTTCGGTGCTTTTGGGCGACACCATGGGCGAGTTGTTGTTTCTCTATGCGTTGGCCGACAGCGCGTTTGTCGGCGGCAGCCTGGTGCCGAACGGCGGTCATAACCTGCTGGAGCCGGCGGCCTTGGCCAAACCGGTGCTCAGCGGGCCGCACCTGTTCAACTTCCTCGAAATCGCCGCGCAGTTGCGCAGCGCCGGGGCGTTGGCCGAGGTCGATGATGCTGAGGGTCTGGCGCTGGCGGTGCAGCGGCTGTTCGAATTACCGAGCGATGCGCAGCGGATGGCAGAGGCGGGGCTGAAAGTGATGCGCACCAATCAGGGCGCGTTGCAGCGGTTGCTGGATGGGTTGGGGCGGTTGATCGAGCGTTAGACCGAGTTGCCTGAAGCAAAAAGATCGTCCGAACGCGGCCCGAGCCTTCGGACGATCTTTTGCTTTTATTGAGCCGGATTAGCCCGTAATTGCTCCGCCGCAGCCTTGGCCAGATCCGGTGGCAGGAAGTCCTTGTCCGGGTTGTAATCGGCTTTGAGATAACGCGTCAAATCCTGCAAATCCCCCGGGTTCAAGGTGCCAGCAGCCTGCTTCAGGCGCAGGTTGTCGAGGATGTAGTCGTAGCGGGTGTTGTTGTAGTTGCGCACCGAGGTGTACAGCTGACGCTGGGCATCGAGCACGTCGACGATGTTGCGCGTCCCCACTTGATAACCGATTTCGGTCGCTTCCACCGCGCTCTGGTTGGAGATGATCGACTGCCGGCGGGCCTGCACCTGCTCGACGTCGGTGTTCACGGCGCGGTGCAGGTTGCGGGTGTTTTCCACGACCTGACGGCGCAGCGCTTCGCGTTGTTGTTCGGTCTGATCCAGCCGTGAGTAAGACTCGCGTACCTGGGAGCTGGTCAGACCGCCGCTGTAGATCGGGATGCTCAATTGCAGGCCAACCGTGCGCTGCTCGACATCGCCACCGTAACGCACGCCGTTCGGGTTCGGGTTGGTAAAGCCGAGGGCGTCGTTGTCACCTTTCTGGTATTGCGCGACCGCATCCAGGGTCGGCGCATGTCCGGCCTTGCGCTGCTTGAGGGTTTCCTCGGCGGCGCTCACCGCGTAATTACTGGCCAGCAGATTGAGGTTCTGCTTGGCGGCGGTGTCGACCCAGGCTTTGGCATCGTTCGGTGCCGGCGGCAGGATCGGCAAGGTATGGACGATGCCCTGGATCGAGTTGTACTGGCGGTTGGTCAGGGTGATCAGCGCTTCGAACGCGTCGTCCACCTGACGTTGAGCGAGAATCCGGTTGGCCCGCGCCGTGTCGTAACTGGCTTGGGACTGCAGCACGTCGGTCTTGTCCGACAGGCCGACATCAAAGCGCTCGTTGGACTGGTCGAGTTGACGCTTGAACGCCGCTTCTTCGGCCTTGGTCGAGGCCAGGGTGTCCTGGCTGCGCAGCACGTTGAAATAGCTTTCGGCGCTTTGCAGAATCAGGTTCTGTTCGGTGGCCGAGAGTTGCAAGGCGGCCTGTTCGTTGACGTCCTTGGCGGCCTGCAACTGGAACCAGCGATCGGCGCGGAAAATCGGTTGTGCCAGGGTCGCCTGATACACCGTGCCACTGCGGGTCGAGGTCAGCGATGGCTGATCAATCGAGGTGCGGGTATTGTTCAGGTCGGCACCGGCGGACAGGTTGGGCAACAGCCCGGCGCGGGCCTGGGGCACGACTTCCTTCTGGGCACCATATTGAGCGCGGGCAGCGGCGATGTCGGCGTTGTTGTCCACCGCTTCCTGATAGACGCTGACCAGATCCGTCTTGGTCGATAAGGGCGCTTCTGCTGCCCAGGCCATTCCATTGGACGCACAAGACACGGCAAGGGCCAGTGAGAGTTTGCGCAGCATGAGGCTATCCCTAAAAATTACGCTGATAATTTGAGCGCCAAGGCTACGGCGCGGGAGGCTGCAGCGTCAAGGCCGAGCGTCAAGGCGCGGCACGGCGTAGCGAGTGTAGTTGCACGCGCGTACAGCAACAATCGGTTAATGATGCCATTCATCACGGTCATTGCCGCGGCGTTGGCGTTCTTTGCCGGTTGTGTCTAGACTGGCCGGGTTCTTGTCGGGGTGCCTTGCTATAAGGCTGAGATCGAATAATTTCGGATCCCGTTGAACCTGATCAGGTTAGCGCCTGCGTAGGGAACAAGATTTCTCGTCACCCGGCGAGTCCTCTTGTGCTTCGTCCGGGATGTTGTTCGACAATCGAACACCCCTCGTGCATCGAGCACAGCACAGCTGATTTCCAGCGCCCGTGCGTCCATTCGTTTACAGGTTCGCTCCGACAAAAATCCACTGCCTGGATGTGTTCGGAGAGCCCGTGATGACGACAAAATCAAAAAATGCGACCAACCTGAGTGATTCGGCCAAGGTCGATCAGCAATCGGTTCAGCCGTTTACCCGCTCGCAAAAAATCTATGTCCAGGGCTCGCGCCCGGACATCCTCGTGCCGATGCGCGAAATCAGCCTGGACGTGACCCCGACCGACTTCGGCGGCGAAATCAACGCGCCGGTGGTGGTGTATGACACCTCGGGTCCGTACACCGACCCCAACGTCATCATCGATGTGCGCAAAGGCCTCGCCGATGTGCGTTCACCGTGGATCGAATCCCGTGGCGACACCGAGCGTCTGCCGGGTCTGAGTTCGAACTTCGGCCAGGAACGCCTCGCCGATGCCGAGCTGACCAAGCTGCGTTTCGCCCACGTGAACAACCCGCGCCGCGCCAAGGCCGGGGCCAACGTCAGCCAGATGCACTATGCGCGCAAAGGCATCATCACCGCCGAGATGGAATACGTCGCCATCCGCGAAAACATGAAACTCGAAGTGGCCCGTGCCGCGGGACTGCTGGACCAGCAACACGCCGGCCACAGCTTCGGCGCCAGCGTGCCGAAAATCATCACGCCGGAATTTGTCCGTGAAGAGATCGCCCGCGGTCGCGCGATCATTCCGGCCAACATCAACCACACCGAACTGGAACCGATGATCATCGGCCGTAACTTCCTGGTGAAGATCAACGGCAACATCGGCAACAGTGCCTTGGGTTCGTCCATCGAAGAAGAAGTGGCGAAACTGACCTGGGGCATTCGCTGGGGGTCGGACACGGTCATGGACCTGTCCACTGGCAAACACATCCACGAAACCCGCGAATGGATCATCCGTAACTCGCCGGTGCCGATCGGTACCGTGCCGATCTATCAGGCCCTGGAAAAAGTCGGCGGCGCCGCTGAAGACCTGACCTGGGAGCTGTTCCGCGACACGCTGATCGAGCAGGCCGAGCAGGGCGTCGATTACTTCACCATCCACGCCGGCGTGTTGCTGCGCTACGTGCCGCTGACCGCTAAGCGCGTCACCGGCATCGTTTCCCGTGGCGGTTCGATCATGGCCAAGTGGTGCCTGGCGCACCACAAGGAAAACTTCCTTTACACCCATTTCGAAGACATCTGCGAAATCATGAAGGCCTACGACGTCAGCTTCTCGCTGGGCGATGGCCTGCGTCCGGGCTCGATTGCCGACGCCAACGATGAAGCACAGTTCGGCGAGCTGGAAACCCTCGGCGAGCTGACCAAAATCGCCTGGAAGCACGACGTGCAGTGCATGATCGAAGGCCCGGGCCACGTGCCGATGCAGTTGATCAAAGAGAACATGGACAAGCAGCTCGAGTGCTGCGACGAGGCGCCGTTCTACACCCTCGGGCCGCTGACCACCGACATCGCCCCAGGCTACGATCACATCACCTCCGGTATCGGTGCGGCGATGATCGGCTGGTTCGGTTGCGCGATGCTTTGCTACGTGACGCCGAAGGAACACTTGGGCCTGCCGAACAAGGATGACGTGAAGACCGGGATCATCACCTACAAGATTGCCGCTCATGCTGCCGACCTTGCGAAGGGGCATCCGGGCGCGCAGATTCGCGACAACGCCTTGAGCAAGGCGCGTTTCGAATTCCGTTGGGAAGACCAGTTCAACCTGGGCCTCGATCCGGACACCGCGCGCTCGTACCACGATGAAACCCTGCCGAAGGATTCGGCCAAGGTCGCGCACTTCTGCTCCATGTGCGGGCCGAAATTCTGCTCGATGAAAATCACCCAGGAGGTCCGTGAATACGCGGCCAACCAGCGGATTGAAACGGTGGATGCGGAAGTTGCACAAGGCCTGGCAGAACAGGCCGAGCGCTTCAAGCAGGAAGGCAGTCAGTTGTACAAGAAAATCTAAGCCCCAAGCGGCAAGCTCCAAGCTGCAAGAAAAAGCAGGTCCTGCTTTGCTTCTAACTTGTAGCTTGCCGCTTAAAGCTTGCCGCTGCTTCTATCGAGATAACCCCCCTTGAGCATTCAACCCAGCACTTATTCCCCGGATTGCGCGGTGCCGATCGACAAGCGTGTCTTCGGCGGCCGTGATCTGTGTTCCCTGTGGTTCTCCCTCGGCATCGGCCTGATGGTATTGCAGACCGGCGCGCTGCTCGCTCCAGGTCTGGGCCTGTCCGGCTCATTGCTGGCGATTTTTCTCGGCACGCTGGTCGGCGTTCTGTTGCTGGCCGCCGTCGGCGTGATCGGCAGCGACACCGGCCTGTCGTCGATGGCCGCGCTCAAACTCAGCTTGGGCCGTCATGGCGCCAGCCTTCCGGCGGTGTTGAACTTGCTGCAACTGATCGGTTGGGGTTCGTTCGAAATCATCGTGATGCGCGACGCCGCCAGTCTGCTCGGCGCCCGTGCCTTCAGCGAAGGCAGCCTGTGGTCGAATCCGCTGCTGTGGACGCTGTTCTTCGGTGCATTGGCAACTCTGCTCGCCGTCAGTGGCCCATTGACCTTTGTGCGCAAAATCCTACGCAAGTGGGGCATCTGGCTGCTGCTGGCCGCGTGCATCTGGCTGACCTGGAACCTGTTCACCAAAGCCGATCTGGCCGCGTTGTGGGCGCAGGCCGGTGATGGTTCGATGCCGTTTGCCGTGGGCTTCGACATAGCGATCGCCATGCCGCTGTCCTGGCTGCCGCTGATTGCCGACTACTCGCGATTCGGCAAGCGCGCGAAGAATGCTTTCGGCGGTACGGCGCTGGGCTTCTTTATCGGTAACTTCTGGCTGATGAGCCTGGGCGTGGCCTACACGTTGGCGTTCGCGCCGAGCGGTGAAGTGAATGCCTTGCTGCTGGCGCTGGCCGGTGCAGGTTTGGGGATTCCTTTGCTGTTGATTCTGCTGGATGAGTCGGAAAATGCTTTTGCCGATATTCACTCGGCGGCGGTGTCCAGCGGGATTCTGTTGCGCTTGAAAGTCGAGCATCTGGCCTTGGCCATCGGCGTAATCTGCACACTGATCGCCTGTCTGGCGCCATTGGCGCAATACCAGAACTTCCTGCTGCTGATCGGCTCGGTGTTTGCGCCGCTGTTCGGCGTAGTACTGGTGGATCATTTCATCCTGCGCAAGCGCAGTGCTCATGTAGCGTCAGCCGCATTGCGCTGGCCGGCGTTGCTCGCCTGGTTGGGCGGGGTGAGTACCTATCATTTGCTGGCCAATCTCTATCCGGACATCGGCGCAACCCTGCCATCGCTGGTACTGGCAGGGCTGCTACAACTGCTGCTCGGTCGAGCCTTCAGCTACGGCCGGGAAACAGCTCAGGTTTGAAAATACCGTTCAGGCGCGGGTAGGGGATCTTCAGTTCGACGTGGCCCAATGCGTAAGGCGCAAGGGTGCTTACTTCGTACTTGAGGATCACCCCGCCGTAGGTCAGCGCCACGTTCTGGGTTTTCACGAAGGGCCAGCGCTTCACGAACTCCGGTTCCTGGTCGAGTTTGGTGCTGATCAGCCAGCTGTTGTGCGCCACTTGGGCTGCTTTCCAGAACGCCTCTTCCTGCCCCGGGATCAACATATCCGACAGTGTCAGCACTTTATGCTGCTGACGTGAATAGTTGATGAAACCACGACCCGGCGTGCCATGGGCGCCGCCGGTGTCCAGGTAGCTGGACAATTCAACAATCACCAAGCCGTCATGCTGCTCAC
Source organism: Pseudomonas sp. B21-048 (assembly GCF_024748615.1). Classification (NCBI taxonomy): domain Bacteria; kingdom Pseudomonadati; phylum Pseudomonadota; class Gammaproteobacteria; order Pseudomonadales; family Pseudomonadaceae; genus Pseudomonas; species Pseudomonas sp. B21-048. The sequence continues at coordinate 519,817 of NZ_CP087168.1, forward strand.
GTACCTTGGCTTGCAGGTAGCTGCTGTCATGCGGGCCGGTACTGCTCAAAAACTGCTCGCGATAGGCCGCCAGCGTCGGCGCTACGGGGGCGTCGGGTGAGGTGCGGGTCATTTGCAGCAGGCGTTTTTCGATGATGCCGTCAAGCGCAGGCTCATCCGGGAAATGTAGCGTATCGATGTTCACCAACGGGCAGTCAGGGGTCGTGCAGTCTGGTTTCAACTGTTCCGAGGTGTCGCGGGTAGTTTCCAGCGGCGCCCGGTAGTTGGGCTGGAACAGACTCTGGCAAGCGCCCAGGGTCAGGGCGATTGCGGCCACAGAGGCGATTTTAAAAAGCGACATGGGCGTCCTTCATAAAACAGGGAAAGGCGAAAAGTTACCCGCTTCGACTCTTAACGAAGCAGTCAGTTCGCCACTAAGCTAATTAGAGTTGGTTTCGCCCTCACCGTCTATCCCGCTGACTGGAAAGGGGCTGCATCAAACATCGCGGGCGCGTTAGGATGGCGCGAAGTCGAGGTTGCAAGTAACAATGCAAGTAACAAAAAGGAGCCTCGAATCGGATTTGCAGTAAAGAGGATTGTCATGACTGATTTTGCCAACGCTATTCCGACCGCCGTTGATATCGTTCGGCGCGAAAAGTGCTACGAGGGCTTCTATAAGCTTGATCGCGTGCACTTGCGCCACGAATTGTTCGCCGGTGGCATGAGTCGCGAGATCAATCGTGAATTGTTTGTTCGTCACGATGCGGTGTGCGTATTGCCTTACGATCCTCAGCGCGACGAAGTGGTGCTGATCGAGCAGTTTCGCGTCGGCGCCATGGGCAAGACCGACAACCCGTGGCTGATCGAGCTGGTCGCCGGTCTGATCGACAAGGATGAAGTACCGGAAGAAGTTGCTCACCGCGAAGCGCAGGAGGAAGCTGGGCTTGTATTCGGGGCACTCTGGCCGATAACCAAATATTTTCCATCGCCGGGTGGCAGTAACGAATTTGTGCATTTGTATCTGGGGCGTTGCGACAGTACCGGGGTTGGCGGCCTGCATGGTCTGGAGGAAGAGGCAGAAGATATCCGCGTCACGGTCTGGGCGTTCGAAGATGCCCTGCAAGCCGTACGCGACGGACGTATTGCCAACGCGCCAAGCATCATTGCCTTGCAATGGCTGGCTTTGAACCGCGTTGAAGTGAGGGGGTTATGGTCGTAAACAAGCTGCGCGATCGCTACCGGATTGACCTCGTGGGGCTGCAAGCCTCCTGCGAGGCCAACTACGCGCGCCTGATGCGACTGCTGCCGGATATGCGTAGCGAGCCGCAGGCGCGGCGCATTGCCGTGACCCACGGCGACCAGATGCTTGGCGTGCTGGCCCTGGAAGTGTTGCAAGTCTGCCCGTACACCACGACCCTGCAAGTGCGCCAGGAACACAGTCTGCCGTGGCTGCCGGTGCCGCAACTGGAAGTTCAGGTCTATCACGACGCGTGCATGGCCGAGGTCGTCAGCGCTGAGCATGCACGACGCTTCCGGGGCATCTATCCTTACCCGAACGCCGCGATGCATCAGCCGGATGAAAAAGCTCAGCTCAATCTGTTCTTGGGGGAATGGCTGAGTCACTGTCTGGCATGTGGGCACGAGTACGCAGTCGTTCGGTAGTTGTGAACTGCGTCCGGTTCACAGGTTTCCTCTTTTGATCGCCCCCCAGCATAATTGCGGCACTTATCCATCCCGTGATCACGCCCTGGGAGAACGCCTTGCCGAGCGTATCCACATTGACCACCGCCGATCCGGCGTTGCTGGTGCAACTCTCCGACAGCCATCTGTTTGCCGAGGCGCACGGGACGTTGCTGGGCATGAATACCCGCGACAGCCTGCAAAAAGTCATTGAGCTGGTAAAACTTCAGCAGCCGCAGACCGACCTGATCATTGCCAGTGGTGATCTTTCGCAGGACGGGACGCTGGAGTCGTATCAGCTGTTTCGCGACCTGACCCGGCAGATCGATGCGCCGGCACGCTGGATACCCGGTAATCATGACGAGCCGCAGATCATGGCCAAGGCAGCCGTGCAGAGTGCGCTGCTGGAACCGGTGGTGGACATCGGCAACTGGCGCGTCACCTTGCTCGACTCTGCGGTGCCAGGCTCGGTGCCGGGGTATTTGCAGGATGAGCAGTTGCAGTTGCTGGCCCGTTCATTGAGTGAGGCGCCGCAGCGACATCATCTGGTGTGTTTCCATCATCATCCGGTATCAATCGGGTGTGCGTGGATGGAGCCCATCGGGTTACGCAATCCAGAAACGTTGTTCGCGGTGCTGGATCGCTTTCCACAGGTGCGTGCGGTGTTGTGGGGGCATGTGCATCAGGAAATTGACCAGATGCGCAACGGTGTTCGCCTGATTGCATCGCCTTCGACCTGCATTCAGTTCGAGCCGGGCAGTGATGATTTCAAGGTGAGCGAGCAGGCGCCGGGTTATCGGTGGTTGCGGCTGTTGCCGGATGGTCGGCTGGAAACGGGTGTGGAACGCGTCACCGGGTTCGATTTCCAGGTGGATTACGGCTCCAACGGCTACTGACACTTTTCCCGCAGATGTGCCGATTTCCACTGTAGGAGCCTTCGGCAGCTCCTACGGGGGGCTCTTCATTTCCATGCATGTCGGCAACCAACACGCCCCGACACCCTGTAAACTGCGCCTCTTTACCCGACGCACAAGGCGCTCAAATGTCTGGTTCGATTCTTTATATCCACGGTTTCAACAGCGCGCCGGCGTCGAAAAAGGCCTGCCAGTTGATCAATGTGATGGAACGGCTGGGCTTGAGCGATCAGTTGCGAGTGCCGGCCTTGCATCATCATCCCCGCGAGGCCATCGGTCAGCTGGAGCAGGCGATTGCCGAGCTGGGGCGGCCGCTGCTGGTCGGCAGCTCACTCGGCGGCTACTATGCGACTCACTTGGCCGAGCGCCATGGCTTGAAAGCCCTGTTGATCAATCCTGCCGTCAGCCCGCACCGGATGTTCGACGGGTTCCTGGGGACGCAGAAAAACCTGTACACCGACGAGACCTGGGAAATGACCCGCGACCACGTAACGGCCCTGGCCGAGCTGGAAGTGCCGGCACCCCAGGATCCGCAGTGGTTTCAAGTGTGGTTGCAGACCGGCGATGAAACGCTGGATTATCGCCTCGCCCAGCAGTATTACCGGGCCTGTGCCTTGCGCATCCAGGCGGGCGGCGACCATAGTTTCCAAGGTTTTGCCGAGCGATTGCCGGCAATGTTGAGTTTCGCCGGCATCGGCGCAGATTTGTATCAGGCGATTGATTTCACTGCACTGTGATTTGTCGCCTCTTTTTCACAGAACACTTTTTACAGGCGGACGACGAGACCCCATGGCCACTCCCAGCGCTAGCTCTTATAACGCAGACGCCATCGAAGTCCTCTCGGGCCTCGACCCGGTGCGCAAACGCCCCGGCATGTACACCGACACCAGTCGGCCGAACCACCTCGCCCAGGAAGTCATCGACAACAGCGTCGACGAAGCCTTGGCCGGGCATGCGACATCGGTGCAGGTCATCCTGCACGCCGATCACTCGTTGGAAGTCAGCGATGACGGCCGTGGCATGCCAGTGGACATTCACCCGGAAGAGGGTGTGTCGGGCGTCGAGCTGATCCTTACCAAGCTTCATGCGGGCGGCAAGTTTTCCAACAAGAACTACCAGTTCTCCGGCGGTTTGCACGGGGTGGGTATTTCCGTGGTCAACGCCTTGTCGACCGAAGTCCGGGTGCGTGTAAAGCGCGACGGCAACGAATACCAGATGACTTTCGCTGATGGTTACAAGAAGACCGAGCTGGAAGTGATTGGCACCGTCGGCAAGCGCAACACTGGCACCAGCGTGTTCTTCGCGCCGGACCCGAAGTATTTCGATTCGCCGAAGTTTTCCATCAGCCGCCTCAAGCACGTGCTCAAGGCCAAGGCCGTTCTGTGCCCGGGGCTGCTGGTCAGTTTTGAAGACAAGGCCACCGGCGAAAAAGTCGAATGGCATTACGAAGATGGCCTGCGCTCCTACCTGGTGGACGCCGTCAGCGAATTCGAACGCCTGCCGGACGAACCGTTCTGCGGCAGCCTGGCCGGTAACAAAGAAGCGGTCGATTGGGCGCTGCTGTGGTTGCCCGAGGGCGGCGACAGCGTTCAGGAAAGCTACGTCAACCTGATCCCGACGGCCCAGGGCGGTACACACGTCAACGGTCTGCGTCAGGGCTTGCTCGATGCGATGCGCGAGTTCTGCGAGTTCCGCAGCTTGTTGCCGCGTGGCGTGAAGCTGGCGCCGGAAGACGTCTGGGAACGCATTGCGTTCGTCCTGTCGATGAAGATGCAGGAACCGCAATTCTCCGGTCAGACCAAGGAACGCCTGTCATCCCGTGAAGCGGCCGCTTTCGTTTCCGGTGTGGTCAAGGACGCTTTCAGCCTGTGGCTCAACGCCCACCCGGAAACCGGCATGCTGCTGGCGGAACTGGCGATCAACAACGCCGGCCGTCGTCTGAAGGCCAGCAAAAAGGTCGAGCGTAAGCGCATTACCCAAGGGCCGGCGTTGCCGGGCAAACTCGCCGACTGCGCCGGGCAGGACCCGATGCGTTCCGAGCTGTTCCTGGTGGAAGGTGATTCCGCCGGCGGTTCGGCCAAGCAGGCGCGGGACAAAGAGTTTCAGGCGATCCTGCCATTGCGCGGCAAGATTTTGAACACCTGGGAAGTCGACGGCAGCGAAGTGCTGGCCAGCCAGGAAGTGCACAACATCGCCGTGGCCATCGGTGTCGATCCGGGCTCGGCGGACATCGCCCAGCTGCGTTATGGCAAGATCTGCATCCTCGCCGACGCCGACTCCGACGGTCTGCACATCGCCACGTTGCTGTGCGCCTTGTTCGTCCAGCATTTCCGCCCGTTGGTGGATGCCGGTCACGTCTACGTCGCCATGCCGCCGCTGTACCGTATCGACCTGGGCAAAGAAATTTACTATGCCCTGGACGAGGCCGAGCGCGATGGCATTATTGATCGTCTGGTCGCCGAGAAGAAACGCGGCAAACCACAGGTCACCCGATTCAAAGGTCTGGGTGAAATGAACCCGCCGCAGCTGCGCGAAACCACCATGGACCCGAACACACGGCGTCTGGTGCAGTTGACGCTGGAAGATTTCGACGCGACCTCGGAAATGATGGACATGCTGCTGGCGAAAAAACGCGCCGGCGATCGCAAGTCCTGGCTGGAGTCCAAGGGCAACCTGGCCGAGGTTCTGGGCTGATGCGATTTGGCTGGGCCCTGGCGTGTGCGTTGCTGCTGACCTCGATAACGGTTTCGGCGCAGCCTCCCGAGCTGCGCCTGTTATCCGAGCATGCTGTCGACGGCATGCGCGGCGGCAATCTGTCGGGGCTGGCCCAGTGCGGCAAGGATCTGTGGACCGTTTCGGATCGTGACGATGACCAAATCTATCGCCTCGACACCCGCAACACTACCTGGCAAGCCGAAACCGTGCGCATGGACGTACCGCTGGTGCCCGACAGCGGATTACCCTGGGGCTTGCGTTCGCGGACCTGGGCGGCGTCGTTCGTGCGGGGTGGGAACCTGGATTTCGAAGGCATCACCTGTGACAGCGCCGGCAATCGTTACATCGTCAGCGAAGCGCACGCCGCGGTGCTGCAAGTTCCGCCAATCGGGCCTGCGTCCTGGCTGAAAATCTCACCGATGCTGGTTCGCGAAGCGCGGGCCAGTGGCATGTTGCTGCACTTCAATGCGTTGTTCGAAGGCCTGACGATCAATCCGGCCGGTGACACGCTGTGGCTGGCCGCTGAGCGTGAGCGCCGTGGTTTGCTGCTGATCAAGCGCAAACAATCGGTCTGGGACTGCGACGGTGGCTGTGTGCTGCTGAGTGAAGCGGGGGTGGAAATGCAGCCAGCGCAATTTCCCAAGGCCAGAGCGCGCTCCCGGGATTTTGCTGATCTGTCATTGTTCGACGGCAAGCTGTTTACCCTTGAGCGCAACGCCTTTCAGGTCTGCCGCCGTGACGCAGTGACGGCCAAGGTCGAGCGCTGCTGGTCGTTTGCCGACGAGGCGTTGCAGGAAAACCGTCGTTATTCACAGCCCTTTGGGCTGGCGGAAGCATTGATCGTGGACGTCGACGGCGCCTGGATCGGCATCGATAACAACAACGGCGCGCGCGCCGACGGCGAGACACGCCCGATTGTCTGGCGCTTTGCCGCGCCTGAAGGTGGCTGGAGCGCCAAGCCATGAGTCAACAACCACCGGGCAAGCGCGCTGGTCGGGTGTTGATGATCCTGGCCTGGTGCGCCGCGCTGTTTTTGGCAACGCGGTTTTTCGGCCAATGGGAAGAGCGCCAGCAAAACCCGAACGGGGTGGTCAGTTCTGAGCAGGGCGAAGGTTTTATCGAAGTGAAACTGATTGGTAACAGTCAGGGGCATTTTGTCGCCAGTGGCCAGATCAACGGCCAGCCAGTAGATTTCATGCTCGATACTGGGGCCACCGACGTTTCGATCCCGGCCAGTCTGGCCGAGCGGCTGAAACTGGAAAAAGGTTTCGGGGTGACCCTGAGCACGGCCAATGGCTTGAGCCAGGGTTATCGAACCCGCATCGACCGGCTACAACTGGGCGACATCGTGCTGCGTGATGTTCGCGCGCTGGTTGCGCCAGGCCTGGAAGGCAATCAGGTGCTGCTCGGCATGAGCGCACTGAACAAACTTGAATTTACCCAGCGCGGTGGCACCATGCTGCTGCGCCAGACCACGAAATAATGAGGCCCGCATGAGCGACTCCCTTGATCTCAGCCTGGATGGTGTAGAGCGCCGGTCACTGGCTGACTTCACCGAAAATGCCTACCTCAACTACTCGATGTACGTGATCATGGACCGTGCCCTGCCGCATATCGGCGACGGTCTGAAACCGGTACAGCGGCGCATCATCTACGCGATGAGCGAGTTGGGGCTGGACGCCGATTCCAAGCACAAGAAATCGGCGCGTACCGTCGGTGACGTGCTCGGTAAATTCCACCCGCACGGCGATTCGGCATGCTACGAAGCCATGGTTCTGATGGCCCAGCCGTTCAGCTACCGCTACACGCTGGTCGACGGCCAGGGTAACTGGGGTGCGCCGGACGATCCGAAGTCCTTCGCCGCCATGCGTTACACCGAAGCGCGGCTGTCGCGTTATTCCGAAGTGCTGCTCAGCGAACTGGGCCAGGGCACCGCGGATTGGGGGCCGAACTTCGACGGCACGCTGGAAGAGCCTTTGGTGTTGCCGGCCCGTTTGCCGAACATCCTGCTCAACGGCACCACCGGTATTGCCGTGGGCATGGCCACCGACGTACCGCCGCATAACCTGCGCGAAGTCGCGACCGCTTGCGTGCGCTTGCTGGACGAGCCGAAAGCCACGGTCGAACAGCTCTGCGAACACATCCAGGGCCCGGATTACCCGACCGAAGCGGAAATCATCACGCCGCGCGCCGACCTGCTGAAAATCTACGAAACCGGCAAGGGCTCGGTGCGCATGCGCGCCGTCTACCACATCGAAGACGGCGACATCATCGTCACCGCGCTGCCGCATCAGGTTTCGGGCGCCAAGGTGCTGGAACAGATAGCGGCCATGATGCAGGCCAAGCCCTCCAAGGCTCCGCAGATCGCTGACCTGCGAGATGAATCCGACCACGAAAACCCGTGCCGGATCGTGATCATTCCGGGTGCACGCAAAAACTTTGACCATGACGCGCTGATGCAGCACCTGTTCGCCAGCACTGAGCTGGAGTCGAGCTACCGGGTCAACATCAACATCATCGGTCTGGACGGCAAACCGCAGTTGAAAAACCTGCGGGCTCTGCTGGTCGAGTGGCTGGAATTCCGGGTGCAGACCGTGCGTCGCCGCCTGCAATTTCGCCTCGACAAGGTCGAGCGTCGGCTGCACCTGTTGGACGGTTTGTTGATTGCCTACCTCAACCTGGATGAAGTGATTCATATCATCCGCACCGAGGAACACCCGAAAGCCGCACTGATCGAGCGTTTCGCCCTGAGCGAAATCCAGGCCGATTACATCCTCGACACCCGTCTGCGTCAGTTGGCGCGACTGGAAGAAATGAAGCTGCGTGCCGAGCAGGATGAACTGCTCAAGGAGCAGGCCAAGCTGCAAGCCCTGCTGGGCAGCGAAGCCAAGCTGAAAAAGCTGGTACGCACCGAGCTGATCAAGGACGCCGAAACGTATGGCGACGACCGTCGTTCGCCCATCGTCGAGCGTGCAGAAGCCAAGGCTTTGACCGAGCACGATCTGCTGCCGAACGAGAAAGTGACCGTAGTTCTGTCGGAAAAAGGCTGGGTTCGCTCTGCCAAGGGGCACGAAATCGACGCCACCGGGCTTTCCTACAAGGCCGGAGATGGTTTCAAGGCCTTGGCGGCCGGGCGCTCCAACCAGTTTGCGGTGTTTATCGACTCCACCGGTCGCAGCTATTCGGTAGCCGCGCATACGCTGCCATCGGCCCGTGGCCAGGGCGAACCGCTGACCGGTCGTCTGACACCGCCGCCAGGGGCGAGCTTCGAATGCGTGTTGATGCCTGAAGACGATTCGCTGTACGTAATTGCGTCTGATGCCGGATACGGTTTCGTGGTCAAGGGTGAAGACCTGCAAGCCAAGAACAAGGCGGGCAAGGCTCTGTTGAGTCTGCCGAACAACGCCAAAGTTATTCTGCCGCGTCCGGTAGCCGATCGTGAGCACAACTGGCTGGCTTCGGTGACCACCGAAGGTCGCCTGCTGATTTTCAAAATCAGCGATCTGCCACAATTAGGTAAAGGTAAGGGCAATAAGATCATCGGGATTTCCGGTGAGCGTGTTGCCAGTCGCGAGGAATATGTCACGGACATCGCCGTTTTGCCGGAGGGTGCCACTTTGGTGCTACAAGCCGGAAAACGTACCTTGTCGCTGAAAGCGGATGACCTCGAACACTACAAAGGTGAGCGTGGGCGTCGCGGTAACAAGCTGCCGAGGGGCTTTCAGAGGGTGGATGCGCTGTTCGTCGAAAACCTCAATTAAGCGTGCTAGAGCGCTCGATCTACGATTTAACGCGTAGATCGGCGCTTTGCCGCTGGAGTCGGAACGCATATTCACGGATGATATGGCCTTTCAAGCGCCGGCGTGGCCGAGCGTTCTTCATATTTTTTGAGTATTTTCACTGTGGTGAGCCTTGTGGCAACCACCTGGATGGGACGATGACTGCTCTGCGCCTTCCTTTTATTTTGATGCTCGCTGGCGTACTTGGCCTGGCGGGTTGCAGCGTTCACCAGCCGGTATCGCTGTATCAGCTGGACAGCGGAAGTCCGGCTCAGCCTGCGCAAAGCGCCGGCATGGCGGTATTGCTGGGGCCGGTAACGGTTGCCGATTACCTGCAACGCGAAACCTTGCTGCAGCGTCAGCCCGATGGCAGCCTGCAAGCGTCGGTTGACGGTCGTTGGGCGGGTAGCCTGTCGTCCGACATCGATCAGTTGTTGCTGCGTCAGGTTGCCGGTCGTCTGGATAGTCAGCGCGTTGTCCTGGCGCCGGCGACAGTGGGTTTCGCGCCGGATGTTCAGGTTCTGTTGACGATCACGCGTCTGGACTCGGGTGCATCGCAACCGGCGGTGCTTGATGCGCAATGGCGCCTGATCGACCGTCGTGGTCAGGTGCGCGATAACCGCATCATTCATCTGCAGGAGCAGCACGCTGGCGGGACTGCGGCTCAGGTTCAGGCTCAGGGTGTGTTGCTGCAGCGTCTGGCCGAACAACTGTCGACGGCGCTCAAGCCACTGGCCAACCAGCCGCCGATCGCCGAGGCACCTCGCAAACAGGCTGCCAAGCCTGTGGCGCCGGCAGCAGAGCCGGAGAAGCAACCGAAGATTCCGATGGCTTCGCCGATTCGCACGGATATGGAAGTGTTCAGGTTCTAAGCCTGGATTGATCCAAAGCAAAGCCCGCATTGATGCGGGCTTTGTTGTTTCAGCAGGGTGACGCTGCTGATCTGATCATTCCCACGCTCTGCGTGGGAATGCAGCCCGTGACGCTCTGCGTCACATCGGTGCCAGGTTCTGAGGAGGGGCTGGAACGCAGAGCGTTCCTGGAGGCATTCCCACGCAGAGCGTGGGAACGATCAGCCCGCAGACGATCACTCATTTGCGGGCTTCTTTACAGCAGGGCCAAGGCTTACGCCCGGCGTTCATGCATCCGCGCCAGTTGCCGTTCCAGCATCGACGGATAAGGCTCCATCAAGCGCTCTACGCAGCATGCACCTTCAGGGCTTGCGATCGGCCGGATTCGTGCACGCTGGCGAATCAGTGCGTCGTCGCTGATCTTGCGCTCCACCAGCAGCAGGTTGCGGCTGTGTTGCGACAGGGCCAGTGCATCCTGAGCGGTTTCGGTCAGCAGCAGATCAATCTGGCTCAAGCCGAACAACTCGTCACCCAGCGTCAAACCCAGTTGCAGTTGCAGGGTGATGCCGCTGTCGGCGACTTCGATCTGCAACTGATGGCCCAAGGCACGCAGCAACTCACCGCAGCAGATGGCGTTGGTCAGGTAGTCGTCGCCACTGTCTTCGGTGTGGAACAACATCAGCGTGCTGCCATCGTTCAGGGTGTGCAGTTCGCTCTGGTAAAGCGAGGCGGCCTGATCGAGGCAATCGCGGTAGCGTTTCAGCAGTTCTTCCAGGCGTGCGCGGGGCAGGCGGCGCAGTTGATCCTGTGCGCCCAGTTGCACGGCCAGTACCGCGCTGTGCTGAGGCACGTTCGATACCGGTGGCTTGACGACGGGTTTCGGTGCGCTGTCTGCGGAATCGTCACGCAGATCGGCAAACGGATCTTCGTCGTCCTCATCGTCCTCGACGGTGCTGACCGTACGCCGCGGCGCTGGCTTGAGGCCGGCCACAGGCCTGGTCTCATCGAAACCCGGGTCGCGCAGGTTACGCACTTCGAAGGTCGGCTCGTTATCGTCGGCGTCCTCGTAATCGCTGTCGTCGTATTCAGGCTCCGGCGCGGATTCCGGCTCGGCCGGCTCTGGCGCAAAATTGGCGTGCAGCTGACGAGCCAGGTCGCCGACCTCATCCTGGCGCTCGGTGGCCGGGGTGTATTCGTCGATATTGCGCAGCCATACCCGCAATTGCATCAGCGGTGTGGAGATATTGCGTCCCAGGCGCAGGCTCAAGGCCAGGGACAGGGCCAGCAGAATCGCACTCAGAATGCCCATGCTTTGCAGGCTGATGGTCATCGGTTGCTGGAACTGATCCATGTCCAGGCTGATGCGCAGTTGCCCGGCGGTCACGTCCTGGAAGGTGATCTTGCTTTGGTAAATACCCTCGGCTTCGCCCAGCAGGCTGTGCTTGGGCCGCTGGCCGGACTCGGCAAGGATGCGGTTGTCCATGCTGTAGATGGCCGCGTGGGCCACCAGTTTGTTCTTGGTCAGGTTGTTGAGCAGCACGTTCAGGCTGAGGATGTCATTGGACACCAACAGTTCCGTGGCCGAGGTCGCGGTCTGGGTGGTCAGGCTTTCGCCCAGGGCATCCGCCTGCTCGTGCATGGCCTGCTTGAACTGCAAACCCATCACGCAGGCATAGATCACCAGGGCCAGAGCGACCAGGATCACGTTATGGCTGGCAATGCGCAATGCGATCGGTACACGGCGGTGACGCAGTGCGCGGAAGATCAGCAGAAAGAAGTTATCGGTTTTAACTGGCGTGGGCCGGTTCACTTGAGCTCGGCTCTTTGTCCGTGAAGTTGACGCGCAGTATAGCGACAGGCCATAGGTCGTCAAAGCGCTCGCGGTGCCCGATGGTCACTGAAAATGGGTAGAATGCGATTTTTTTCCACCTGCGGGGGTGCGCCTTGCGCGAAATCGTCCTGATAAACATCACGGGAGTCGACCGTCCGGGTCTGACTGCGGCCATTACCGGCGTTCTGGCCCAAGGTGGTGTGAACATTCTCGACATCGGTCAGGCGGTGATCCACGACACGTTGTCGTTCGGCATCCTGGTTGAAATTCCCGATACCGAGCAAGGCAACTCGGTGCTCAAAGACATCCTGTTCAAAGGCTATGAGCTTGAGCAACAGGTGCGTTTCACGCCGGTGTCCGAAGAGGATTACCAGCTATGGGTCGGCAATCAGGGAAAAAAAACGCCACATCGTCACCCTGTTGACCCGCAAAGTGACCGCCGAGCAATTGCAGCGTGTGAGCTCGATCACCGCCAAATATGGTTTGAATATCGACCATATCGATCGCCTGTCCGGGCGCATGCCGCTGGACACTCCGGCTGACAAGGGCAAGGGCTGCATCGAGTTTTCCGTGCGCGGCGAGGCGGCTGACCCGCAAGCGCTGCGAGCGGAATTCCTCAGCGTCGCGCAAGAGCTGAACGTCGATATCGCCTTCCAGGAAGATTCGCTGTTCCGCCGTAACCGCCGTCTGGCGGTGTTCGACATGGACTCGACGCTGATCGAAGCCGAAGTCATCGACGAATTGGCCAAGGCTGCTGGTGTGGGCGACCAAGTGTCCGCGATCACTGAACGGGCGATGTCCGGCGAGCTGGACTTCCGCGCCAGCTTCAAGGAGCGCCTGGCCTTGTTGCAAGGTCTGGATGTCAGCGTGCTGGACTCTATCGGCGCCTCGCTGCGCCTGACCGAAGGCGCCGAAACCCTGTTCGCCGAACTCAAGCGTCTGGGCTACAAGACGGCGATTCTGTCGGGCGGCTTCACCTACTTCGCCAAGCAACTGCAGGCCAAGCTGGGCATCGACTATGTGTTCGCCAACGAACTGGCTGTGGTCGATGGCAAAGTTACCGGTGTGGCGGTCGAGCCGATTGTCGATGCACAGCGCAAGGCCGATCTGCTGCGTGAGCTGGCGCATAAGGAAGGTTTGCGTCTGGAGCAGACGATTGCCGTCGGTGACGGTGCCAACGACCTGCCGATGCTGGCGATTGCCGGGTTGGGCGTGGCGTTCCGTGCCAAGCCGCTGGTCAAGCAATCAGCGAAGCAGGCGATTTCCACCCTTGGGCTGGATGGCGTGCTGTATTTGCTGGGCTTGCGGGATCGCGACGGGCAGCTCTGAGTTTCAGGTTGTCTGGGCGAAAGCATCACCGCCGATCAAATGCCTGACGCTTAAAGCGACTTCCACAACGAATCAAACTCTCCCACAGCCCCGACCACGCCGCTCTTCGCGGCGTTTTCGTTTCTGGCTGTCTCAAGCAAACGATAGGCAAACTGATTAAAACTGTTGGTGCTCGCCACCCGACGCTCCAGCCCGGCCCGGTATTCTTCGCCATTGATATTGATCAACACCTTATTGCCTTCCTGGAACGGCAGGCGCGGCGAGAGCAGGGTGGCCGGCAGGTCGATGGCGCTGATGGCGGGCAGCGACAGTCCGCGCAAGTACTGGCTGTGCTCGTCGTCGGAGCGTATCAGTTGCAGGCCGCAGGGTTCGGCACAAGGCGCGACTTGCTCGATACCCATCTGCGTGCCGCCGCCTCGCACCTGGCGGATCCAGCGCACCACGGCAATGCTCCAGCCTTGGCCGGCGGTAGCCTCGACACCGACCATTTCGCCAGCCTGTAATTCGGCGGGCACCGCGCCGTGCCAGGCCAGGCAATAGCCGCCAGGGCTGTGATTGATCACCGGCAGCACATAGGTCGGAAAATACTGCTGGCGATCGGATGCCTCGTGGCTGTCATCGTGCTGAAGGTGCGGGTATTCGATCTCTTCGTAGGGCAGCAGAGTGTCTGCCGTGCCATGCGGGGCGGCATCGAAGGCCTGTTTCCATTGGTCTTTGGCGCGACCTGTCGGGTCGATAACCGAAAACTGTGCGGGACGGGCGCCGGGTTTTTTCAGGATGTCGCTAAACGAGCGTTGCTCGCCGAGATAGAAGTGCAACGCGCTCATGCCCACGCACAGGGTCAACGTGCCGTGGCCGACGGTGCGCTGGAAACTGCGCTCGGCGGCCTGACCCCAGGCGGCATACAGGTGTTGCAGCGTATCCAGAGTCAGCCCTGCCGGAACGAGCAACGAAGATGCCTTGTCGGCCGACTGCAAATGGGTTTCGATGGCCGCGACCAGAGGTTGCGGATCGATCCCCAGCAAGCGCTTCTGTTGTTCGGCAGGGAATTTAGAGCGGTAGCGCGGCCCGGTGTCGAGATCCGGGGCGATAGCAAACAGCCCGTTGTCCGGTTTGGCCGGTTGCAGCTTGATCCTCTGGCTCCAGGGTTCGAGTACCTCGGCGAGCCGGGCGATCTGGTTCTGGCGCAGTTGATTGCAGCGTGAAGCACCCAGGAGGAGGGCGACGACGTAGGTTTGCTCGATGCTCAGGTTTTGCGTCTGGTTGGCCAGTTCATCATGCACGCTCAAATGTTGCAGTTGGAACTGACAGCCAGTCCGGTACAGCTGATGTAACTCCAGCCACAGATTTTCGGGCGCCGGACAATAGAGTTCAGTGGCGCGGATCAACGCGCCGTTCAGGCAATGGATCGCTCGTTGCAAAGCCTGGGTCAGCAACGCTGCACGGTCCTTGCTGAAGCGCGGTGCGATGCGGATGACGATTTGCTTGTAGCCGATCGCCAAGTGGCTCTGCAGCGCCTGGCAAAGGTTGGCGATTTTGCGCGAGCGTTCGTCGAGCACAATGGCCTGATGCAGGAAGTGCCGCTCCAGGTGCTTGCAGACGTAATACACCTCGGGCCGCAACAGTTCGAGCAATTGCAGGCGATTGTCGCTGGGTGTAAGCAGTTGGTTGAGTTCGCTCAAGCCTTGATACAACTGGCGAGCGGTTTCGCCGATGTTGGCTTTGGGCAGATTGGCGATCCAGCGCTTGAGGTCGCGTGGCGTGGCTTCGCAGAAAGACAGACGCGATTGCGTCGGAATCGGTGCGCGTAGCAGCAGGACAGGATTGGTCTCATTCATGCCGTAGACAAACTCCGACCCGTTAAATGGGCAGTGAATGATCTGACTGTAGCAGCTATGGATTCTTACCGTTTGTCTGTCAGTCGAGTGCCATCCGGGCGTACTACTAATCTGACACTCGTGCGACCGGATACACAGTCGTATGGCCTGCTGCCTACGCAGGGCAGGTCTCTTTGTAACTTCAAGGAGATGAAGTTTATGTCTATATATGTAGTGGCAAATCAATGGGGCGGTAGTTCGGCACCCTGGCATCCGGGCGGAAACTGGACGCTAGGCGCGCGGGACAACCAGAACGTTGTCGCGATCGAGATCAAATCGGGAGATGGCGGGAAGAGTTTCACCGGCACCATGACGTATGCGGGTGAAGGTCCCATTGGCTTCAGGGCTCAGCGCACGGGCCAGAACCAGTACAACGTTGAAAATCAGTGGGGTGGCAACGATGCCCCGTGGCATCCGGGTGGCAAATGGGTCATCGGAGGTCGGGATAATCAGAACGTTGTGGCGTTGAGCGTGACCTCCAGCGATGGAGGGAAAAACCTCAGTGGCACCAATACCTACGCCGACGAAGGGCCGATCGGCTTCCGTGGACAGATAGAGTAACGGCACCACCGAAATGTCCGACCCCGCGAAGACGTTCGCAGGGTCGGATCAGGGGGTCAGGCGGTTGGCAAGCCGATGCCCTGGCCCATCTGCACGGGCGAAAGGGCGCCCAGCCCTTCGGCCCATTTCACTTGATCCGGCCCGAACAGCACCACAGCCGTAGAACCGAGCTTGAAGCGACCCAATTCGGCGCCTTTCTCCAGATGGATCGGCGCACGGGCCGCTTCGTCGTAACGAAAGGTTTTCAGCTCGCGCTTTGGTGGCGTGACCAGCCCGGCCCAGACAGTTTCGATCGACGCCACAATCATCGCGCCCACCAGCACTACGGCCATCGGGCCACGTTCGGTGTCGAAAATGCACGCCACGCGCTCGTTGCGAGCGAACAGTTCCGGTACGTTTTCAGCGGTGGTCTGGTTGACCGAGAAGATGCGGCCGGGGATGTAGACCATCTCGCGCAGGGTGCCGGCCAGCGGCATGTGCACGCGGTGGTAATCCTTGGGCGACAGGTAAATGGTGGCAAAATCACCGCCCATGAATGGCGCGGCGTTGGCCGTGTCACCCCCCAGCAGTTCCAGCACGCTGAAGCTGTGGCCCTTGGCCTGGAAAACGCGACCGTGTTCGATCGGGCCGAGCTGGCTGACGGCACCGTCGGCCGGGCTGAGGATTGCGTCTGGGGTTGGGTCCAGCGGGCGAGCGCCGTCTTTCAAGGCACGAGTGAAGAAGGCATTGAAGTGCTCGTAAGCCGTCAGGTCTTCGACCAGTGCCTGGGACATGTCCACTTGATAACGCTTGGCGAACCAGGCGGTCAAGGCGTTCTTGAACCAGCGTACGCGGCATTCGGCAATGCAGCCGGCCAGTCGCGAGAGCAAGTGGTGGGGCAGCAGGTATTGGCTGAGGATAAACAAACGCTTATTCATTAACTGTCCTTAAAAACCTTAAATCTCTACGGGCGTGTCGGGATGGTTGCCCCATTCGCCCCAGGAGCCGGCGTAGCCTTTGACACGCGGATAACCGAGCGACTTGGCCACCAGGTACGTGAAGCCAGAACGGTGGTGAGTCTGGCAGTGGGTAATGACTTCTTTGTCTTTGGTGATACCGAGTTGTTCCAGGATTTTCGGCATGTCGGTGCGGATGCGAAGGTAGCGCGCTTGATCCATGCCGGCTGTCCACTCGAAATTGACCGCGCCGGGAATGTGCCCGCCCTTGGCTGCCAGCACTTTCTCGCCGGAGTACTCCAGCGGCCCGCGTGCGTCCCAGATTGCCAGATCGGCGGCACCGAGACGGCTTTGCAGGTATTCGCGGGTGGCGATGGGGTCATCGTGCAGCGTCAGGGCGACCGGGCCGCCGACCGCTGGCGGGATCTGGATAGACATGGGCAAGCCTTCTGCCAGCCAGGCCGGCAGGCCACCATCGATATAGTGATACTTGCTGTGGCCGATGACATCCAGCAGCCAAATAAAGCGCCCGGCCCAACCGCCACCTTCGTCGTCATAGACGACGTAGACCGCCTCGGGGTTGTGGCCCAGTTCGCCGAATAATGCTTCAAGCGCGGCTTGGGTCGGCAGCAGACCTGGCGCAGGCGCCTGACCCAGTTGAGTACGTTTTGGATCGACAAAGCGTGCTCCGGGAATATGCCCTGCGGCATATCGGGCGCTGCTGGTCAGGTCCACCAGAATCAGTTCGCGGGAATCGAGACGCGGGAGCAGGTCGCTCGGCTCGATCACCAGCGCCAAGCCAGAGAAGTCAGACATGTGAGGTCTCCAGAGCACAAAGGGGAGGATTGTAGCGCAGCGTCATGGGGGCCTGTTATCAGTTATTTCGGTACAGGAAGTAACTGATAACAGCCCTAGCGGTGACTGAAGTTGTGCAGGGCTTTCTCGATGCATTGCGCGGTTTTGCCGAACGCTTGCACGGTGATTTCCGAGAACGGCCCACCGCCCTGATCCGCCACCACGATCATGATCACCCGGCCATTGTTGACCAGCGAGCGCAGCAACAAGTGTTCGCCGCTGAACTGTTGACGCAGGCTGGCCGGCAGCAGGGCCGAGAATTGTGCGTTGTTGGCCGGCGTCAGGCGCACCTGCGCCTGTTGCGTGAGCAGGCGCTGCAGCACAGTGCTCTGACTGACCACCAGATTCAGGCCGGCCACTTCCTTGGGCAACCCGGCAGTCTGGTGCGCGCGCAGATTAGCGTGCGTACGGTCAGCCATCAGAATCATCACCCGCCGCATGCCGCACGCCAACAGGGCGTCTCGGGCCGATGTGGTCAAGTGCATGGCATTGGTAAAAGGACTCGGCTCCACCAGCAACTCGGCGCATTGTTTGCGCCACTTCGCCAGGTCTTCGGCAGTGGGCGCCGGGGCTGGTAGGAAGCCGGCGTGAAGGCGGTTGGTCCCCGACGGCCAGATCAGCGCTTCGGCCGGGTGCCAGAGGTCTGGCATGGCGTGTTGGCGGGCACTGTTAGCGGCCTGTTGGTGCAATTGTTGCCGCACCTCATCCAGCGGAATTTGCAAGTAAAGGCTGGTCAGGTATTGCCAGCGTTCGCAATGGGGACTGTCCCAGGCTTGTTGTGCCGACAGTGCCAGACCATTGGCCAGCAGCACGGTATTGGCTGGCTGATTGAGCCAGCGGCGCAGCGTCGGGTCGTCATCGAGGCGATTCTGTTGGCGCAGCGGGTGCTCGCTGTCACGCGCGATGCGCAAGACTTTCACCAGTTCACGTTGCTCATTGAGCAGCAGCCGATAACCCTGTTGGACCCAGATCGGCAAACGCCAGGTGTCCACCAGCGTCAGACAGATTTCCAGCAGACGCACGCCGAACAATTGCGTTTCGACTCTGCGCGCCGACTCACCTTTATGGATGACCCGCAGCTCCCACTCTTCGAGCAACTGCGGATGGGTTAATGCCATGGGCCACAGTGGCGAAAGAAACAGCAGGCTGCCCCAGTGGATGTCTTGCCATAGCCGTGCCAGGCGACTGGCAAAAAAAACCGTTGGCCTGTTGCGTGGCGTGCTGGCTGATCAGCTGGAGCTGGCGCAGTGCAACGGGAATCTGTGATTGAGGTTCGGCCGGCAGGCGCTCGAGCAATTCTTCGGTGCGTTTCAAACCGAGGCGATTGATTGCCACCTCAAGGTTTTCAGCAGGCTCGGTCATGCTGCCATGGGTATGGCGGTTAGCTTCGCGAATCACGCTCAAGGCCAGAGCCGGGCTGTCCTGCATCAGTTCGGCGATGTCTCGCAGTGAGCTGCGGTTATCGCGGATGGTTTTGCTGACGCGGTCATGACTGGCTTGCGGAATCGGCAGGCGCACACCATCCAGAAGCTTGACCCAGCCTTCGAGCGTGGTTGGTCTTGGCGTTGGGACGTTCGTTTCGTTAGCCATGTCTGGACGCAATCATCGTCTGCATTACCTATCTCTGCGCGGGTCAAAATAGCTTTTCGCCTGAACTGGCTATAGTCTGGCGCAGTTTTGCCGATAAGGAGAAGAAGAGATTTTTTAACTTCCGAATATGACCTTGAACCCGACTCAGTAAGTGCTCTCCTACCTATGGCTAAAATTATCGGCATCATCGTCGTATTCGCGAGCGTGCTCGGCGGATACGTGCTTTCCCACGGCAAGATTGCCGCTCTCATCCAGCCTTTCGAGGTGATGATTATCGGGGGGGCGGCCCTTGGCGCATTTCTGCAGGCCAACCCTGGTTACATGACGATGCATGTGCTCAAGAAATCCTTGGGTATGTTCAGCTCGCGTTTCAACCACACCTTCTACCTGGAAGTGTTGGGCCTGATTTACGAGATCCTCAACAAGAGCCGCCGCGAAGGCATGATGGCGATCGAAGGCGACATCGAAGATGCCGCCGCGAGCCCGATCTTCGCCAAGTACCCGGCGGTGCTCAAAGACGAACGCATGACCGCGTTCATCTGCGATTACCTGCGCATCATGTCCTCCGGCAACATGGCTCCCCATGAGCTGGAAGGCCTGTTCGACATGGAGCTCTACAGCCTCAAGGAAGACCTGGAACACCCTGCCCACGCGGTGAACGGCATTGCCGACGCCATGCCCGGTTTCGGTATCGTCGCGGCGGTATTGGGCATCGTGGTGACCATGGCGTCCCTGGGTGAAGGTGATCAGAAATCCATCGGCCTGCACGTGGGTGCGGCCCTCGTCGGTACCTTCTTCGGTATTCTCGCGGCGTACGGCTTCTTCGGCCCATTGGCCACTTCCCTGGGCCACGATGCCAAGGAAGAACTGAACATCTACGAAGCCATCAAGGCTTCGCTGGTGGCTTCGGCTTCCGGGATGCCGCCGTCGCTGGCGGTGGAGTTCGGTCGCAAGGTTCTGTACCCGGCGCACCGTCCTAGCTTCGCTGAGCTGGAACAAGCGGTTCGCGGTCGCTAAGTCATGGAAAATAACCAGCCGATAATCATCAAGCGCGTCAAGCGCATCGCCGGCGGGCATCACGGAGGCGCCTGGAAAATCGCCTTCGCGGACTTCGCGACCGCGATGATGGCGTTCTTCCTGGTGTTGTGGCTGCTGTCCACCGCGACGCCGGAACAGAAGATTGCCATCGCCGGTTACTTCAAGGACCCGGTCGGGTTTTCCGAAAGCGGTACGCCGTACATCATCGACCTGGGGGGCACGCCGACCCTGGCGCCGGAGAGCACCCTCAACCCCGAGGTGAAATCTCAGCCGCAGCCAGACAAGGTGACCATCGACGCTGAGCAAGTTGAAGGCATGGCCGAGCAGGTCGAGAAGGAACGCCTCGAACTGTTGCTGCAAGAACTGCAGAACAAGGTCGAAGAGAACCCGCAGCTGAAGAAGTTCAAGGACCAGATTCTGTTCGAAATCACGCCGGACGGTTTGCGCATCCAGATCGTGGACGCCGAAAACCGGCCGATGTTTGACTCCGGCAGTGCGCGTCTGAAGCCGTATTTCGAAGACATCCTGCTGGCCATGGCCGACACCATCAAAGCGGTGCCGAACAAGATCAGCATCAGCGGCCATACCGATGCCAAGCCGTACTCGGGCACTGGCGACTTCGGTAACTGGGAACTCTCGGCCAATCGCGCCAACGCGGCTCGTCGTGCGTTGGTCGCGGGCAGTTATCCGGACGCTCAGGTCGCGCGGGTGGTCGGTTACGCCTCGTCGGCGCTGTTTGACCGTGAGAACCCGTTCAATCCGGTCAACCGCCGTATCGACATCGTGGTACTGACCAAGAAAGCCCAGAAGGCCATTGAAGGTTCGCAAGGTGCAGAGCCTGCGCCAGTGCCGAAGCAAGGGCAGGGTGGCCCGGGCGAAATGCCCGCGCCGCCAGTCGATCCGAATGCCTTGCCGGCGGATAAGGAGCCACTGCCGGCCCATGAGCTTCGGGAGCGGTTGAATCTGTTTGATAATCCGGCGCCGAAACCAGCGGAAGCGCCGAAGCAGTGATCCATGAAAAAGCCGACAGTGATGTCGGCTTTTTTGTGGCTTTTCTGTTTCTGCAGGTTGCTGATCATTTTCGTAGCATCACGAAAATGATCCAGGCTACCTAATAGCTGCTTTCCGGCAAGCTGGCGATGATCGACCGATAACTGTTCATCCGTTGCTGCTGCACGCGACCTTCTTCGAGGGCCTTGAGCAGCGCACATCCTGGCTCGCGGTCGTGCTTGCAATCGCGGAAACGGCAGGTGCCGATCAGGTCGTTGAACTCGATGAAACCGGCTTCGACGTCGGCACGGCTGACGTGACCCAGGCCGAACTCGCGGATACCCGGGGAGTCGATCAACTCACCGCCACCGGGGAAGTGGAACAACCGCGCGGTAGTCGTGGTGTGGGTGCCCTGGCCCGACAGCTCGGACAGCGGGCCGACGCGGGTGTCGACTTCCGGCAGCAGGCTGTTGACCAGCGACGACTTGCCGACACCGGACTGGCCGACGAATACGCTGATGTGCCCGTCCAGCTGCTTCTGCAACTGCTCCATGCCATTGCCGTGGTGGGCCGACACTTCCAGCACCGGGTAACCCAGCGTGCGGTAAACCGCCAGCAAGGCATTCAGTGCCGGGGCGTTCTGCTCGTCGATCAAGTCGAATTTGTTCAGCAGCAGCAACGGCCGAATACCGGCGTGTTCCGCAGCGACCAGATAACGATCGATCAGGTTGGCGTGAGGCTCGGGCAACGGGGCGAAGACGATAACGATCAAGTCGACGTTGGCCGCCACCGGCTTGAGCTGGCCACGGCTGTCGGGACGGCAGAGCTCGGTTTTACGCGGCAGTTGCGCCACGATCACGCCGATGCCCTGGTTGCCGGCACGCCACACAACCTGATCGCCGGTCACCAGCGCTGGCAGGTTGGCGCGCAAATGGCAGCGGAACACCTGGCCGGCCAATTCGCCATCGAGGGCCTCGACTTCGACCTGCACACCGAAGTGCGCGATCACCAGGCCGGTCTGTTCCGGACCCAGGTCGCCACCTTCGAGTGCCTCGACAGCCGAGGACTCGCGTTTGGCGGCGCGGGCAGCGCGCTCGCCCTGAATCTTTTCGATGCGCCAGTTTTGACGACGATTGAGTTGGCGTTTGGCCATGGGTGTTCCGTATCGAGAATGCAGCGATTAGGTAAAACGGCCGCGAGTTTAGCACGCCCGGTGGCCTCCCTAGGCTAAACTGCACACCTACGCCGAGGAGCCGACTCATGCAAAACCCGCTAAATCTGATCTGGATCGACCTGGAAATGACCGGTCTGAACCCTGATACCGACGTCATCATCGAGATGGCCACTATCGTCACCGACAGTAATTTGAACACCTTGGCCGAAGGTCCGGTGATCGCCATCCATCACAGCGACGAGATCCTCGCCGGTATGGACGAGTGGAATACCCGTCAGCACGGCGGCTCCGGGCTGACCCAACGAGTTCGCGACAGCCGCATCAGCATGGCCGAAGCCGAAGCCGAGACCATCGCCTTCCTGGAGAAATGGGTGCCGAAGGGCAAGTCGCCGATCTGTGGCAACAGCATCTGCCAGGACCGTCGCTTCCTTTATACCCACATGAAGTCGCTGGAAAGCTACTTCCACTACCGCAACCTCGACGTGTCGACTCTTAAAGAGCTGGCCGCGCGCTGGGCGCCGGACGTACGCGACAGCTTCAAAAAGGGCAGCACACACCTGGCCCTGGACGACATCCGCGAATCGATCGCCGAGCTGCAGCACTACCGCAAGAATTTCATCAAGTTCTGATTGGTCATAGGGTGGGCTTTTGTGGCGAGGGAGCTTGCTCCCGCCGGTCGATCCGCGTCCGGGCGCAGCGGTCATAAAGTCAGCCGGCGCGGTCTATCTGAAGAATCGCTCTGTCAGCAAAGGGGCCGCTCCGCGGCCCAGCGGGAGCAAGCTCCCTCGCCACAGGTTCTCTGTGCTTTCTCTTGCCCTCTTTTGGTGCTGTTCCTAAATGGCTAGACTGCGCGCCTTCTTGTAAGGACCGCCACCATGTTGCTGATGCTCTACCTGATAGCCATTACTGCCGAAGCCATGACTGGCGCCTTGTCTGCGGGCCGTCGCGGCATGGACTGGTTTGGCGTGGTGCTGATTGCATGCGTCACAGCGCTGGGTGGCGGTTCGGTGCGTGACGTGTTGCTTGGCCACTACCCGCTGACCTGGGTCAAACACCCGGAATACCTGGTGCTGACCTCTGTCGCGGCGATGCTGACGATCTTCATCGCCCGCTGGATGCGCCATCTGCGTTCGCTGTTTCTGGTGCTCGACGCCGTGGGTTTGGTGGCGTTCACCCTGATCGGCTGCATGACTGCCCTGGAAATGGGCCATGGCATGCTGGTGGCGTCGGTCAGCGGTGTGATCACCGGGGTGTTCGGTGGCATCCTGCGGGACATCTTCTGCAACGACATTCCGCTGATCTTCCGCCGCGAGCTCTATGCCAGTGTCTCGTTTGCGGCGGCGTGGTGTTATCTGCTCTGCCTCTACCTGCAATTACCCGGTGAACAGGCGATCCTGATCACCCTGTTCGGCGGCTTCCTGCTGCGCTTGCTGGCGATCCGTTTCCACTGGGAAATGCCCAAGTTTGTTTATAACGACGAGGCTTGACCCTCACGAAATACCCCTCATTTTCCAGGCTGTACTCATACCGGTAGGAGCTGCCGCAGGCTGCGAACAGCCTGCGGCAGCTCCTACGCCAGACCGTGTTGTTTCAAGGCCCATTCGACGTGTTCGCGTACCAGTTCCGACGGATAGTCCCGCCGTGCCTTCAGCGCCTCCAGCACCGGAATCGTTGAAGGCGCGTTGCCCAATCCCACTGCCAGATTGCGCAACCAACGCTCGTAACCCGCGCGTCTGAGTGGTGAGCCCTCGGTACTGCTGAGAAATTTTTCCTCGTCCCACATGAACAGTTCGGCCAGTTCGGCGTTGTCCAGATTGTGCCTTGGTTTGAAATCGCTTTCGCCGGAAGGCCGGGCGAAGCGGTTCCATGGGCAGACGATTTGGCAGTCATCGCAACCGAACACCCGGTTACCGATCAATGGCCGCAAATCTTCGGGGATCGCACTTTTCAGTTCGATGGTCAGGTACGAAATGCAGCGCCGGGCGTCCAGTACATACGGACCAACGAAGGCGTTGGTTGGGCAGATATCCAGACAGGCGGTGCAGCGACCGCAGTGTTCGGTGACGTGGGGCGGGTCGACCGGCAGCGGCAGGTCGACGAACAGTTCGCTGAGGAAGAAGTAGCTGCCAGCCTTGCGATTCAAGACCAAGGTGTTTTTGCCGATCCAGCCAAGGCCAGCCTGTTCGGCGATGGCTTTTTCCAGCACCGGGGCGCTGTCGACAAAGGCGCGGTAGCCGAACGGACCGATCACCGCCTGAATTTTTTCCGCCAGTTGTTGCACGCGTTTACGGATCAGTTTGTGGTAATCGCGGCCCAAGGCATAACGCGAGACGTAGGCTTTTTCCGGTTCGGCCAGGCGTTTGGCCATTTCGGTGTCGCCCGGCAGGTAGTCCATGCGCAGGGAAACGACGCGAAGCGTGCCCGGCACCAGCTCTTCCGGGTGTGAACGTTTGCTGCCGTGGGCGCCCATATACTCCATTTCGCCGTGGTAGCCAGCTTCGAGCCAGCGCTCCAGGTGCTGCTCATGCTCGGCCAGGTCGAGGCCGCTGATGCCGACTTGCTGAAAGCCCAGCTCGCGGCCCCAGTCCTTGATCGATTGGGCGAGGGCGGGCATGTCTGTGGTAATAGCGGGCATGAGACGAGAGAAACCTGAGCTGAGGTGCGTATAATTCTGCCAGACATCGGAGCCTGAAGACGCATGCCGCACACTAAAGATGAATTACCCGACGCGCTGTATAGCGCCGCGCAAGTCCGAGGGCTCGATGCGAGCCTGATTGCGGCCGGTACACCGGGCTTCGAATTGATGCAGCGTGCGGCGCGGGCGACCTGGCGCGCGCTGGTCCGTCATTGGCCAGCGGCGCACGAATTGAGCGTGGTGGCCGGCCACGGCAATAACGCGGGCGACGGTTACCTGGTGGCCGTGCTGGCCCGACGTGCCGGCTGGCACGTGCGGGTGCTGGCTGCCGGTGATCCCGGGCGTTTGCAGGGCGATGCCGCGTCGGCCCATGCCGAGGCGGTAGCCGAAGGCGTTGCCATTCAAGACTGGAACGCACATTCAGAATTACGCGGCATTGTGCTGGATGCCTTGCTCGGCACCGGCCTGACCGGTGAAGTGCGCGAGCCATGCGCCAGTGTCATCGCCGCGATCAACGCCAGTGGGCTACCGGTGGCGGTGGTGGATATCCCCTCGGGGCTGTGCGCCGATACGGGGCGCATACTCGGCATTGCGGTTCGAGCCGATCTGACGGTGACGTTCATCGGTTTGAAGCTCGGTCTGTTCACCGGTGACGCTGCGGATGTGGTCGGCGATTTGGTCTTCAATGATCTGCAAGCCGCCCCCGAGACGTTTATCGGGGCCACGGTCAGCGCGCGTCGCCTGACGGCCGATAATGTGCCGCGTCTGACCGGTCGCGCTTCCACTTCCCACAAAGGCAACTTTGGCCACGTATTGCTGATCGGCGGCGATCGCGGTTTCGGCGGCGCCATTTTGCTCAGTGCACAAAGCGCCCTGCGCGGCGGTGCCGGCATGGTGTCCGTGGCCACTCGCAACGAGCATGTTTCGGCTGCCTTGGCGCGATTGCCGGAAGCAATGGTGCTCGGCACTTCGTCGGCCAATCAATTAATGGGCTTGCTTGAGAAGGTCACGGTGCTGGTCGTCGGCCCAGGGCTGGGGCCGGGCGCCTGGGGACGCAGTCTGTTGTCGGCCGCGGCCAATGCGCCGCTGCCACAAGTCTGGGATGCCGATGCGTTGAACCTGTTAGCCGACGGTGGCGTGAGCCTGCCTGCAGGTTGTGTTATCACGCCGCACCCGGGCGAAGCCGCGCGATTGCTGAATATATCGACGGCCGATGTTCAGGCCGATCGTCCGGCCGCTGCCCATGCATTGAGCAAAAAATATACAGCGGTGGTGATTCTCAAGGGCGCCGGCAGTTTGATCGCCAGCCCCGACGGGCGTCTGGGGTTGTGTCATCAGGGCCATCCGGCCATGGCATCTGCCGGTTTGGGCGATGTGCTGGCCGGTCTGGTCGGCGCCTTGCTCGCTCAAGGCATGGACGCGTACGACGCGGCATGCCTGGCGGTCTGGCTGCACGCCAATGCCGGTGCGCAACAAGGTAAATTCGGCCGCGGGCTGGCGGCCAGTGATCTGATTCCAGCCATTCGTCAGTTGTTGGAGGAGCAAGCACCGTGTCTGAAGTAACCCTGTACCTGGCTGATGAAGAGGCGATGACCGCGTTTGGTGCGCGCATCGCACAAACCACTGAAGGGCACGGTCTGATTTTTCTTGAGGGGGATCTGGGCGCGGGGAAAACCACGCTGTCCCGGGGCATCATCCGAGGCCTGGGGCATACCGGCGCGGTAAAAAGTCCGACCTTCACCCTGGTAGAGCCTTACGAGATCGGCGACATCCGTGCCTTCCATTTCGACCTCTATCGACTGGTCGATCCGGAAGAGCTGGAGTACCTCGGCATCCGCGACTATTTCGAAGACGACGCATTGTGCCTGATCGAATGGCCCCGCAATGGTGCAGGCTTTTTGCCAAAGCCCGACCTGACCATTACCATTAGCCCGCAAGACAGCGGGCGTTCGCTGAAAATTTTGCCCCAGGGCTCGCGTGGCGAGTCGTGGTGTGCCTCTTTGGCATTGGAATCCAATTAAATGATGGGGTTAGGTATGCGCTTTCGCGCGTTGGTTGCTGCCGTAGGATTGTTGTTTTTGGCGGTGACCGTCGACGCTGTGGCCGAGACGAAGGTCAACAGTGTTCGCCTGTGGCGGGCGCCGGATAACACGCGACTGGTGTTTGACCTGACAGGGGCTGTCCAGCACAGCGTCTTTACCCTGACCGCCCCGGATCGGCT
The DNA here is from genome assembly GCF_024748615.1 of Pseudomonas sp. B21-048. Taxonomy (NCBI): domain Bacteria; kingdom Pseudomonadati; phylum Pseudomonadota; class Gammaproteobacteria; order Pseudomonadales; family Pseudomonadaceae; genus Pseudomonas; species Pseudomonas sp. B21-048. The sequence continues at coordinate 546,771 of NZ_CP087168.1, forward strand.
GGTGATCGACATTAATGGCGCGACCCTCGGTGCACCGCTGAACGTCAACACCTCGAACACCCCGATTACCGCCATGCGCTCGGCTCAGCGCACGCCGACCGACCTGCGGGTGGTTATCGACCTGAAAAAGGCCGTGACGCCGAAAAGCTTCTCCCTGGCCCCCAACGCCCAGTACGGCAACCGCCTGGTGGTCGATCTGTTCGATAACCCGGCTGACGCCGCGCCTCCTCCGGCGCCGACGCCTTCGGTCGCAACGGTTCCCGCGGTGCCAGTCACGCCTGTCGAACCGGCGATCAAGCTGCCACCCGCTCCGGCCGGCAAGCGCGACATCATCGTGGTAATCGATGCCGGCCACGGTGGCGAAGACCCGGGCGCCTCGGGCTCTCGCGGGCAGCGTGAGAAAGACGTGGTGCTGGCCATCGCCCGTGAACTACAGCGTCAGGTCAATGGTATGAAAGGCTTCCGCGCCGAACTGACGCGTACCGGCGACTACTTCATTCCATTGCGCGGCCGTACCGAAATCGCCCGCAAGAAGGGCGCCGATCTATTCGTTTCGATCCACGCTGACGCTGCACCTTCAGCCGCCGCGTTCGGGGCGTCGGTGTTCGCCCTGTCCGACCGCGGCGCTACGTCGGAGACCGCCCGTTGGCTGGCCGACAGCGAAAACCGTTCCGACTTGATCGGCGGTGCCGGCAACGTCAGCCTCGATGACAAGGACCGCATGCTGGCCGGCGTGTTGCTCGATTTGTCGATGACCGCTTCCCTGACATCCAGTCTGAACGTTGGCCAGAAAGTCTTGAGCAACATCGGTCGCGTCACGCCGCTGCACAAACAGCGCGTGGAGCAAGCCGGGTTCATGGTGCTGAAGTCGCCGGATATCCCGTCGATCCTGGTGGAAACCGGTTTTATCTCCAACGCCAACGAGGCTTCCAAGCTTGCCGCAGCGAACCACCAGCAGGCACTGGCGCGTTCTATCAGCAGCGGCGTGCGGCAATTCTTCCAGCAGAATCCACCGCCGGGTACTTACATTGCCTGGTTGCGCGACTCCGGCAAGATAGCCCAAGGCCCGCGTGATCATCGTGTGAGCCCCGGCGAAACCCTGGCAATGATCGCTGTGCGCTATCAGGTGTCTCCGGCCACCTTGCGCGGCGCCAACAACCTGTCGAGCGATGAACTCAAGATCGGTCAGCACTTGACCATTCCAGGCACCGAACTGGCGGCCAAAGAATGAATCAGAGCGTGATCAGCAGCGCTCGCATCGAGCTGCTCAGCCCACGACTGGCGAACCAGATTGCCGCCGGTGAAGTGGTTGAGCGCCCGGCCTCGGTCATCAAGGAGTTGCTGGAGAACAGCCTCGACTCCGGTGCCAAACGCATTGATGTCGATGTGGAACAGGGCGGCGTCAAGCTGCTGCGGGTACGCGACGATGGCAGCGGCATTTCCGCCGATGACCTGCCTTTGGCCCTGGCCCGTCACGCCACCAGCAAGATTCGTAATCTGGAAGACCTTGAACAGGTGATGAGCCTGGGGTTTCGCGGTGAGGCACTGGCGTCCATCAGCTCCGTGGCGCGTCTGACCCTGACGTCCCGCACTCGCGATGCCGATCAGGCGTGGCAGGTGGAAACCGAAGGCCGGGACATGGCGCCGCGCGTGCAACCGGCGGCCCATCCGGTGGGGACTTCGGTGGAAGTGCGCGATTTGTTCTTCAACACCCCGGCGCGCCGTAAATTTCTCAAGACCGAAAAAACCGAGTTCGATCACCTGCAAGAAGTAATCAAGCGTCTGGCGCTGGCGCGGTTCGATGTGGCGTTCCATCTGCGCCACAACGGCAAAACCATCCTCAGCCTGCACGAAGCCCACGATGACGCGGCCCGCGCCCGGCGTGTGGCGGCGATCTGCGGGGCGGGTTTTCTGGAGCAGGCGTTGCCGATCGAAATCGAGCGCAACGGCCTGCACTTGTGGGGCTGGGTCGGGTTGCCGACCTTCAACCGCAGCCAGGCAGACTTGCAATATTTCTTTGTGAATGGCCGTGCCGTGCGCGACAAACTGGTGGCCCACGCGGTGCGTCAGGCTTATCGCGACGTGCTGTTCAACGGTCGGCACCCGACGTTCGTGCTGTTTTTCGAAGTCGATCCGGCGGGCGTCGACGTCAACGTGCACCCGACCAAGCACGAAGTACGCTTCCGTGACGGGCGCATGGTTCACGATTTCCTCTATGGCACTTTGCACCGCGCCCTCGGCGATGTGCGGCCGGAAGATCATCTGGCCGCGCCTGTCGCGACGGCCATGGTCAGGCCCACCGGGCTCGACGCCGGTGAGTTCGGTCCGCAGGGCGAAATGCGTCTGGCGGCCAATGCGCTGCTGGAACAGCCTCAGGCACAACCGTCGTTCAACACGCCGGCGGGCTCCGGCGCTGGTGCCGGTTATCAGTATCAATACACGCCGCGGCCTCAGTCTGGCGTGCCCGTCGCTGAAGCTCAGGCGGCCTATCGCGAGTTCTTCGCGCCGTTGCCTGAGGCCAACGCGGTCTCGCTGCCGGCCGGGCAAGACGATATTCCGCCGCTGGGTTACGCGTTGGCGCAGCTCAAGGGCATCTATATTCTTTCGGAAAACGCCCAGGGCCTGGTGCTGGTAGACATGCATGCCGCCCATGAGCGGATCATGTACGAACGCCTGAAAATCGCCATGGCCAGTGAAGGCCTGAGCGGTCAACCGCTGTTGGTGCCAGAGTCCTTGGCGGTCAGTCAGCGCGAAGCCGATTGCGCTGAAGAGCATGTCGCCTGGTTCCAGCGATTGGGCTTTGAATTACAGCGCCTTGGCCCGGAATCTCTGGCGATCCGGCAAATCCCCGCGTTGCTGAAACAGGCTGAAGCCAATCGACTGGTCAGCGACGTTCTGGCGGATTTGATGGAATACGGCACCAGCGACCGGATTCAGGCACACCTGAACGAACTGCTCGGTACTATGGCCTGCCACGGCGCGATTCGCGCGAATCGGCGTCTGGCCCTGCCGGAAATGAACGGTCTGCTGCGGGACATGGAAAACACCGAACGCAGCGGTCAATGCAACCATGGCCGACCGACCTGGACCCAATTGGGCCTGGACGATCTGGACAAACTGTTTTTGCGCGGTCGTTGATGAGCCAGTTCCCTCCTGCGATTTTCCTGATGGGGCCGACGGCTGCCGGCAAGACCGACCTAGCCATCGAACTCACCAAGGTCCTGCCTTGCGAGCTGATCAGCGTCGATTCGGCGCTGGTTTACCGTGGCATGGACATTGGCACCGCCAAGCCCTCCAAAGAACTTTTGGCCGAATTCCCACACCGCCTGATCGATATTCTCGACCCTGCCGAAAGTTATTCCGCCGCGGATTTTCGTCGCGATGCGCTTGAGGCCATGGCCGAGATCACCGCGCGGGGCAAAATTCCGCTATTGGTAGGCGGCACAATGCTCTACTACAAGGCTTTGCTCGAAGGTCTGGCCGATATGCCAGCGGCCGACCCGGACGTTCGCGCGCAAATCGAAGAGGAAGCTGCGCGCCTTGGCTGGCAAGCCCTGCACGATCAATTGGCGGTCATCGATCCGCAGTCCGCGGCGCGTATTCATCCGAACGATCCACAACGCCTCAGTCGAGCGCTGGAAGTTTATCGCGTCAGTGGTCAGAGCATGACTGAGCTACGCTTGCGACAATCTGCGCAAAGTACTGAAGCAGCCGCTTCGGGACTGCAACAATTGCCCTATACTGTCGCGAACTTGGCCATCGCCCCGGCAAATCGCCAGGTACTGCACGAGCGTATTAAACAAAGATTCACAAATATGTTGGAACAGGGATTCATCGACGAGGTCGTAGCCCTGCGAGATAGAGGTGACCTGCATTCGGGTTTGCCGTCTATACGTGCTGTAGGCTATCGACAAGTCTGGGATTACCTGGATGGCAAGCTGACGCAAGCCGAGATGCAGGAGCGTGGAATCATTGCCACGCGCCAATTGGCAAAGCGCCAGTTCACCTGGCTGCGCAGTTGGGCTGATTTACATTGGTTGGACAGCCTCGATTGCGACAATCTGCCGCGCGCCTTGAAATACCTCGGGACCATCTCCATATTGAGCTGAGTCCTTGCAATTGCCGTCTATCCTTGGGGGTGTGACGGCCCCAAGCCATCTGTTTACCTATTTTTTATATTGAATCCTTAAAGGAGTGCGGCACATGTCAAAAGGGCATTCGCTACAAGACCCTTACTTGAATACTTTACGTAAAGAGAAAGTGGGGGTTTCCATCTACCTGGTCAACGGGATCAAACTGCAAGGCACGATCGAGTCTTTCGACCAGTTCGTTATCCTGCTGAAAAACACCGTTAGCCAAATGGTTTACAAACACGCTATCTCTACAGTGGTGCCGGTTCGTCCAATTCGTCTGCCTAGCGCAACCGAATCCGAAGCAGGTGACGCTGAGCCAGGTAACGCCTGATAGGAGTCTCCTTTGTTCTTTGAGCGCCACGGTGGTGGTGAACGGGCAATTCTCGTTCACTTGGATGGTCAGGACCCTGAGGCGCGCGAAGATCCGCAGGAGTTTCAGGAGTTGGCAATTTCGGCTGGCGCCGAGACCGTCGCGTTTTTTAACGTGCCGCGTCATCGGCCAACCGCCAAAACCCTGATTAGCAGCGGCAAGGTCGAAGAGTTACGCGACCTGGTCAGCGCCGAACAGGTCGATCTGGTGATTTTCAATCACATCCTCACGCCCAGTCAGGAACGTAACCTCGAACGTATTTTCGAGTGCCGCGTGATTGACCGCACGGGTTTGATTCTCGATATCTTCGCCCAACGCGCCCGCACCCATGAAGGCAAGCTCCAGGTCGAACTGGCCCAGCTTGAACACATGAGTACGCGGCTGGTTCGTGGCTGGACTCACCTTGAGCGGCAGAAGGGCGGTATCGGTCTGCGCGGCCCGGGTGAAACCCAGCTGGAAACCGACCGGCGCCTGTTGCGGGTTCGCCTGCGGCAGATCAAGGGGCGCCTGGAAAAGGTTCGCAGCCAGCGCGAGCAATCTCGTCGCGGGCGCAAACGTGCTGACATTCCGACGGTTTCACTGGTGGGTTATACCAACGCCGGCAAATCGACGCTGTTCAACTCGGTCACCGATTCCGACGTCTTCGCCGCCGACCAGCTATTCGCTACCCTCGACCCGACCCTGCGCCGACTCGAACTCGATGACCTCGGGCCGATCGTGCTGGCCGACACCGTGGGCTTCATTCGCCACTTGCCGCACAAACTGGTCGAGGCATTTCGGGCTACGCTCGAAGAGTCGAGCAACTCCGACCTGCTGCTGCACGTGATCGATGCGCATGAGCCTGAGCGGATGGCCCAGATTGAACAGGTCATGGTGGTGCTCGGGGAGATCGGGGCGCAGGACTTGCCGATCCTTGAGGTATACAACAAACTCGATTTGCTCGAGGGTGTTGAGCCGCAGATCCAGCGCGATGCCGATGGCAAACCGCAGCGGGTCTGGTTGTCGGCCAAGGACGGTACCGGCCTGGACCTGCTCAAGCAGGCTGTGGCTGAACTGTTAGGCAGTGATTTGTTTGTTGGCACCTTGCGCTTGCCGCAACGTTTTGCTCGACTGCGTGCGCAGTTTTTCGAACTCGGTGCGGTGCAAAAAGAAGAACATGACGAAGAAGGCATCAGCTTGCTGGCCGTTCGCTTGCCACGGATCGAGTTGAATCGACTCGTGAGTCGCGAAGGTCTGCAACCGATGGAATTCATCGAGCAACACACTTTGCAATAAAAGCCTGAGAAAGCGGTTGTGCCGTGGTGACAGGCATTCTGTAGCATTGGTCGGCGCGCCGTGGGTGCGTCTTTGCTTTATCAGATGGAGAGCGCTATGGCTTGGAATGAGCCGGGTGGCAACTCGAATAATCAGGATCCTTGGGGTGGCAAGCGCCGCAATAACGGCGACCGCAAGGGACCACCGGATCTCGACGAGGCCTTCCGAAAGCTGCAGGAAAGCCTGAACGGGTTGTTCGGTGGTGGTAAAAAACGCGGTGACGAGGGCGGCGGTTCGGGCAAGAGTGGCGGCTTCGGCGGCCTGCTCGGCATCGGCCTGGTCGTGCTGGCGGCCGTGTGGCTGTACAGCGCTGTCTACGTGGTCGACGAGCAGGAGCAGGCGGTAGTGCTGCGCTTCGGCAAATACTATGAAACCGTCGGCCCAGGACTGAACATCTATTTCCCGCCGATCGATCGCAAGTACATGGAAAACGTCACGCGTGAGCGTGCCTATACCAAGCAGGGTCAAATGCTGACTGAAGACGAAAATATCGTCGAAGTGCCGCTGACCGTGCAGTACAAGATCAGCAATCTGCAGGATTTCGTACTGAACGTCGATCAGCCGGAAATCAGCCTGCAGCATGCGACTGACAGTGCCTTGCGTCACGTGGTGGGTTCTACCGCCATGGATCAGGTGCTGACCGAAGGTCGTGAATTGATGGCCAGCGAAATCAAGGAACGTCTGCAACGCTTCCTCGATACCTATCGCACCGGCATTACCGTCACCCAGGTCAACGTACAGAGCGCAGCGGCACCGCGTGAAGTTCAGGAAGCCTTCGATGACGTGATCCGTGCCCGTGAAGACGAGCAGCGTTCGCGCAACCAGGCTGAAACCTACGCCAACGGCGTCGTGCCGGAAGCCCGTGGTCAGGCCCAGCGCATCCTCGAGGATGCCAACGGTTACCGTGACGAGACCGTCTCCCGCGCCAAGGGTGAGGCTGATCGCTTCACCAAGCTGGTGGCCGAGTATCGCAAGGCCCCTGAAGTTACCCGCCAGCGTCTGTACCTGGACACCATGCAGGAAATCTTCAGCAACACCAGCAAGGTTCTCGTGACCGGCAACAAGAATGGCCAGAACAATCTGCTGTACTTGCCGCTGGACAAGATGATCGACAGTGGTCGCAGCCCCGGCGCTCCAGTGACCGGCGCAGCAGCCAGCAGTAATGAAGTGAATGCGCGTGCGGCAGCTGATCTGCAGCAACAGCAAGCGCGTACCAGGGAGAGTCGCTGATGAGCAATAAATCGCTGATCGCCCTTATTGTCGGCGTCGTCGTGGCGATCGTTGCCTGGAACTGCTTCTACATCGTGGCTCAGACCGAGCGCGCGGTGATGCTGCAGTTCGGTCGCGTGGTTCAGACCGACGTTCAGCCGGGCCTGCACGTGAAAGTGCCTTACGTAAACAAAGTGCGCAAATTCGACGCGCGCCTGATGACACTGGATGCACCGACACAACGCTTCCTGACGCTGGAAAAGAAAGCCGTGATGGTCGATGCCTATGCCAAGTGGCGCGTGAAAGATGCCGAGCGCTTCTACACCGCGACTTCCGGCCTCAAGCAGATTGCCGACGAGCGTCTTTCCCGTCGTCTGGAGTCGGGCCTGCGGGACCAGTTCGGTAAGCGCACCCTGCACGAAGTGGTGTCTGGTGAGCGTGATGCGCTGATGGCGGACATCACCTCTTCGCTGAACAAGATGGCGGAAAAAGAGCTAGGCATCGAAGTTGTCGATGTTCGGGTCAAAACCATCGACTTGCCGAAAGAGGTGAACCGCAGCGTGTTCGAGCGTATGAGCACCGAGCGGGAACGTGAAGCTCGCGAGCACCGCGCCAAGGGTAACGAGCTGGCGGAAGGCATCCGTGCCGACGCCGATCGTCAACGCCGCGTGCTGCTGGCTGAAGCCTATCGTGAATCCGAAGAGGTTCGCGGTGACGGTGACGCCCAGGCTGCTGCGATCTACTCCAAGGCATACGGTCAGGATCAGGAGTTCTACGCGTTCTACCGTAGCCTGCGCGCCTACCGTGAAAGCTTCGCGAACAAATCCGATGTCATGGTCCTGGACCCGGGCAGTGACTTTTTCCGTTACCTGGAAAAAGCCAAGCCTTGATACGACGTTGACCTGAATCATCCCGCCGGGCGGCTAAAACCTCGGGCGGGGTGATCCTTTTGGAAAACGTGTGTATGATGCGGCAGCCGGGAAATTCCCGGCTTTTTTGCGTCTGCACGTTTGATTGCTGTTTTTATGCGGGCGCCCGAGTTGAATAACTCGACAGGTTTTTCGAGGAAAGTGGTTGGCGAAGCCGGTTTCAGGCTTTTCGCCCCGTTGTTCATGCGCGTGGTTTGCACATGAGCCGATCATTTTCTGCTTCACTCAAGGCTCGCCCAAAGGCTTGTCGCCCGGATCATAGGGGAATGGCGTAATGGCAACGGTAGACCGCTGGCTGCTGCCAGATGGCATCGAAGAAGTACTGCCACCAGAAGCTGCGCGCATCGAAGTAGCGCGTCGCCAGGTGTTGGATCTGTTCCAGAGCTGGGGTTACGAGTTTGTCGTGACTCCCCATATCGAGTACCTGGAATCCCTGCTGACCGGCGCAGGTTCTGACCTCGATCTGCGTACCTTCAAGGTCATCGACCCGCAGTCGGGCCGGCAGATGGGTTTCCGTGCCGACATCACGCCGCAAGTGGCGCGCATCGATGCGCACACCCTGCGTCGCGAAGGGCCGAGCCGTTTGTGTTATGCCGGCAGCGTGCTGCATGCTCAGCCGCGCGCCTTGTCGTCCTCGCGCAGCCCGATTCAACTGGGCGCCGAGTTGTACGGCGATGCCAGCCCGAGCAGTGACGTGGAAGTCATCAGCCTGATGCTGGCCATGCTGCAACTGGCCGATGTGCCGGATGTGCACATGGACCTGGGTCATGTCGGTATCTATCGCGGCCTGGCCCGCGCCGCCGGTTTGTCCGGCGAAGTCGAGCAACAGTTGTTCGACGCGTTGCAACGTAAAGCCATCGACGAGGTCATTACCTTGACCGAAGGCCTGCCCGCCGATCTGTCGGGCATGCTGCGTGCGCTGGTCGACCTGTGTGGCGGTCGTGAAGTGTTGAGTGCAGCGCGTGAGCGTCTGGCCAATGCGCCGGCACCCGTGTTGGCGGCTCTGGACGATTTGCTGGCGATTGCCGCACGTCTGTCCACGCGTTTCCCGGAATTACCGCTGTATTTCGACCTGGGCGAGTTGCGCGGCTATCACTACCACACGGGTGTAGTGTTCGCCGTGTTCGTGCCGGGTGTTGGCCAGTCCATTGCTCAGGGTGGTCGTTACGACGACATCGGCGCCGACTTCGGTCGTGCCCGTCCGGCAACGGGTTTCTCTACCGATTTGAAAACCCTGGTGACCCTGGGGCGTGCTGAAATCGAGCTACCGTCTGGCGGTATCTGGATGCCTGACAGTACGGATGCAGCACTCTGGCAGCAGGTTTGCGAGTTGCGCAGTGAGGGTCAGCGTGTCGTTCAGGCGTTGCCTGGGCAACCTTTGGCCGCCGCCCGTGAAGCGGACTGCGACCGGCAATTGATTCAGCAGAACGGGCTTTGGCAAGTATTGCCGCTGGCTTCTTGAGTTTTCCTGCCGGCCGCCGCCGGCACCAAGTTTGCGCGAATGAGGACAAGTGTTATGGGTAAGAATGTCGTAGTCCTGGGCACCCAATGGGGTGATGAGGGCAAAGGCAAGATCGTTGATCTGCTGACCGAACATGCTGCCGCCGTGGTGCGCTACCAAGGTGGCCACAACGCTGGCCACACCCTGGTGATCGACGGCGAAAAAACCGTCTTGCACCTGATCCCGTCGGGCGTGCTGCGCGAAGGCGTGCAGTGCCTGATCGGCAACGGCGTGGTGGTTGCACCTGACGCCCTGCTGCGGGAAATCATCAAGCTGGAAGAGAAAGGCGTACCGGTGCGCGAGCGCCTGCGTATCAGCCCGTCCTGCCCGCTGATCCTGTCCTACCACGTAGCGCTGGACCAGGCCCGTGAAAAGGCCCGTGGCGAGCTGAAGATCGGCACCACCGGTCGCGGCATCGGCCCGGCTTACGAAGACAAGGTTGCCCGTCGCGGTCTGCGCGTAGGCGATCTGCTCAACATGCCGCGCTTTGAAGCCAAGCTGCGTGAGCTGGTGGAATACCACAACTTCATGTTGGTCGGTTTCTACAAAGAGCCAGCCATTGACTTCGACAAGACCCTGGCCGAGTGCAAAGAATACGCTGAGCTGCTCAAGCCGCTGATGCTGGACGTGACTGCCGAGCTGCACGACCTGCGTCGTGCTGGCAAAGACATCATGTTCGAAGGCGCCCAAGGTTCGTTGCTGGACATCGACCACGGCACCTACCCGTACGTGACCAGCTCTAACACCACCGCTGGCGGCGTTGCTACCGGTTCGGGCGTTGGTCCTATGTTCCTGGACTACATCCTGGGTATCACCAAGGCCTACACCACGCGCGTTGGTTCGGGTCCATTCCCGACTGAGCTGTTCGACGAAGTCGGTGCGCACCTGGCTAAACAAGGTCACGAGTTCGGCGCGACTACTGGCCGTGCTCGTCGTTGTGGCTGGTTTGACGCCGTTATCCTGCGTCGCGCTATCGATGTGAACAGCATCTCGGGCATCTGTCTGACCAAGCTGGACGTACTCGACGGTCTGGAAACCATCAACATCTGCGTCGGCTACAAAGATGCAGAAGGTAAGGACGTTGCTCCGACTGACGCTGACAGCTACATGGGTCTGCAGCCGGTGTACGAAGAAGTGCCGGGCTGGACAGAGTCGACCGTGGGTGCCAAAACCCTGGAAGAGCTGCCCGCTAACGCCCGTGCTTACATCAAGCGCGTTGAAGAGCTGATCGGCGCGCCGATCGACATTATTTCGACGGGCCCGGACCGCAACGAAACCATCGTACTGCGTCATCCGTTCGCTTAATAAGCCGTTGATGTAAAACACAAAGGCCCCTTAATTGGGGCCTTTGTCGTTTATGCCTGTCGCACGGCATGACCTTTGCTGTGATCTTGTTAAAAGCATCGCTTCCAGTGTGCCATCAATTTAATGGCGCCCAAGCAGAGGGATTTAAAGTGTCGGCCGTTCTCTCACTGTTACAAAGCCGTCTCTTGCGGCCCGTGTTCGTTACCCTTGGTATCGCCCTTTTGGTGCAGGTGCTGGTGGCTGTCGCTCTGACCCGGAGCACCGTGACTGCGCTGGAGGCTGATCTGGGTGCACGGCTGGACGCTGATAGCCAAAAGCTCTCTGGTGAGCTTGAGCAGGCAGGCCGTGAAGTCACGTCGAGTCTGGATAGTCTCTCCACCAGTACCCGTCAGCGCTTGACCGTCGGGCTGTCTTCGCGTCTGAAGGACGAGCAGGCACAACTGCGTACGACGCTGGAAAAGGATCTGAAGGATTCGGCCAACGACATGGCACAGCTTCTGGCCTCGGTCGCACCCCGCGCTATGTGGGACAGCGACATTCCCACCCTGTCCGAATTCGCTCGCCGTGCCCAGCGCAATCCCAATGTGTTGTTCGTGGTCTACGACGACGCCACGGGCCAGCACCTGACGCGCTACCTCAACCGGGAGAACCCGATCAACAAGGCGCTTCTGGAAAAGGGTCAAGGTGAGCGGGCGCTGGACAAGGTGCTGGATGCGGCGAAGAGCGATCCGTCGGTCTACTACCTTGAAGCTTCGATCAACCCCAATGGGGTGGAGATCGGCAAGGTTTTGATGGGTGTCTCGACCGCCTCGGTGGAAACCGATCTGGCGGCGCTGGACAAGCGCTTCTCGGCGCTGATCGCCAGTAGCGATCAATTGGTGGGTGACAGCCTCAAAGGCGCGGCAGCTGATAGCGCAGCGGCGATGCGTGGACGTCTGCAATCGGCGCAGTCCACCGCCACTGAAATGAAAGCCAATACCACTGGTGCGGTGCAGGAAGCTGCCGGGGCTTTGCGCTGGCGCATCGGTATGGGGCTGGCGGTGGTGGGTTTTGGTGTGCTGTTGTTGCTGGCGGTGGTGCTGGGTCGGCGAGTGGTCAATCGCTTGAAGCTGCTGATCGCCGCCATGGATGACCTGGCGGCAGGTGAGGGCGATTTGACCAAGCGTGTGCAGATCAACAGCCAGGATGAGATTGGCGACATGGCCTCGGCGGTCAATCGCTTTGTGGATAAGTTGCAGCCGATCGTGCGGGAGGCGGGCGATGTGGCCCAGCGTACCGGCGTGGAAATCGGCGCCATGACCCTGCGCAATGCCGGTGCGGATGCAGCGGCGGGCATGCAGCGCGATGAAGTGGCTGAAAGTTTGCGCGCGTTGTCGCAAATGGCTGACGAAGCTCAGTCTGAAAGCCACGCCATGCAGGCTGCTTTGAAGCAAGTGGTGGACATTCGCCAGGCCACGGATGAAAACACTCGGACCTCGGCGAAAGTCGGCGGCCTGATCGAAGCGTTGGCCGGACAAGTTGACACTGGCGCGAAAGTCATTGAGCGCCTGGCGCAACAGAGTGAGCAGATTGAAGTGGTGTTGACGGTGATTCACGGGATCGCCGAGCAAACCAACTTGCTGGCGTTGAACGCGGCCATTGAGGCGGCGCGTGCCGGCGAGACCGGTCGGGGGTTTGCCGTGGTGGCGGATGAGGTGCGGGCGCTGGCGAGCAAGACTCAGAGTTCAACCGGCGACATTCAGGCCCATATCGTTGCGCTGCAGCGGGGCGCGCGGGAGGCTGTTGCAGCGATTGGTCAAGCTGGACGTCAGGCCAGCGAAGGTTTGTTGGTGTTGCGCGACAGTGCGCGGTTGCAGCAGTCGGTGCAGGCGTCGGTCGAGCAGGTGCATGCGGCGATCGGTCTGGCGACCCAGGCCGCGGCGCATCAGGCGCAAGGTGCACAGGCAGTGCGTGGGCGGGTTGAGACCATTCATGCGCAGGCTGAGAGGGCTGCTCAGGCGGTGGTGGAAACCACGGCCAGCGGCAAAGTGCTGGATGGCTTGGCGGCGCAGTTGAAGGCGAGCCTGGGGCAGTTCAGGGCTTAAATTTTTTCTGCGTTCTGCAGGTCTGGCGCTTTCGCGGGCAAGTCGGATCGCCGCCCGCTCGCTCCTATAAGGATTACGCAATTGCAGGGGTGAGCGGGCGGCGATCCGACTTGCCCGCGAAGCTTTATTTCTGAGAGCCAGAAATGCAAAAACCCGCTTTCGCGGGTTTCTGTGAAATTCAAGATCGTGACCTTGAATTTGAATTGGTGCCCAGAAGAAGACTCGAACTTCCACGACCTTGCGGTCACCAGCACCTGAAGCTGGCGTGTCTACCAATTTCACCATCTGGGCAGTATCTTCAGCGTTGCCGCTGTTGATGTGGCGCACTATACGGAGCGCCTTTTGATCTGTAAACCCCTGATTTGGATTTAATAAATCAGATGCTTGTAATGCAAAAACCCGCTTTCGCGGGTTTTTGTGTGAGTCTTGAAATTGTTCTAATCTCAAGCTCTAAATTGGTGCCCAGAAGAAGACTCGAACTTCCACGACCTTGCGGTCACCAGCACCTGAAGCTGGCGTGTCTACCAATTTCACCATCTGGGCAGTATCGGCAGCGCGTCTGCGTCGTCGATGGCGCGCACTATACGGAGCGTCTTTTTAACTGTAAACCCCTGTCGCCAAAAAAACCTGGAAAATTTTACAAGAGGCATTCAAATCAGCTTTGCGATGTCGATAAAGGGCTTTAGATGGGCTGTCACAGCTTGAAATTTCCCGTTTCATTACGCCTATGCCAAACTAACCCGCATATAGACAAGGTGAAAACTCTCTAATGGCCGATTGGCAATCCCTCGATCCCGAGGCCGCTCGTGAAGCGGAAAAATATGAAAACCCTATTCCTAGCCGCGAACTGATCCTTCAGCACCTTGCTGATCGAGGTTCGCCTGCTAACCGCGAGCAGCTGGTCGAAGAGTTTGGTCTGACCACAGAAGACCAGATCGAAGCCCTGCGCCGCCGCTTGCGCGCCATGGAGCGCGATGCTCAACTCATCTATACCCGTCGCGGCACGTATGCGCCGGTGGACAAGCTCGATCTGATCCTGGGCCGCATCAGCGGTCACCGTGACGGTTTTGGCTTCCTGGTCCCGGACGACGGCAGTGACGACCTGTTCATGAGCCCGGCACAAATGCGCCTGGTGTTCGATGGCGACCGTGCCCTGGCCCGCGTTTCCGGCCTCGACCGTCGCGGTCGTCGCGAAGGCATGATCGTTGAAGTGGTGTCTCGTGCCCACGAGACCATCGTCGGTCGTTACTTCGAAGAGGGCGGTATCGGTTTCGTCGTCGCGGACAATCCGAAGATCCAGCAAGAAGTGCTGGTGACGCCCGGCCGCAACGCCAACGCCCAGATCGGTCAGTTCGTCGAAGTGAAGATCACTCATTGGCCGACACCACGCTTCCAGCCGCAAGGCGACGTGGTCGAAGTCGTGGGTAACTACATGGCGCCGGGCATGGAAATCGATGTTGCCCTGCGCACCTACGATATTCCTCACGTCTGGCCTGAAGCGGTGCTCAAGGAAGCTGCCAAGCTCAAGCCTGAAGTCGAAGAGAAGGACAAAGAGAAGCGCATCGACCTGCGTCACCTGCCGTTCGTGACCATCGACGGCGAAGATGCGCGCGACTTCGATGACGCGGTTTACTGCGAAGCCAAGCCGGGCAAGCTGCGCCTGTTCTCCGGTGGCTGGAAGTTGTACGTGGCGATTGCCGACGTTTCCAGCTACGTGAAAATCGGTTCGGCGCTGGATAACGAATCCCAGGTTCGTGGCAACTCGGTGTACTTCCCCGAGCGTGTCGTTCCGATGCTGCCAGAGCAGCTGTCCAACGGCCTGTGTTCGCTGAACCCGCACGTCGATCGTCTGGCCATGGTCTGCGAGATGACCATCTCCAAATCCGGTGAGATGACCGATTATTGCTTCTACGAAGCGGTGATTCACTCTCACGCTCGCCTGACCTACAACAAGGTCAGTGCCATGCTGGAGACGCCGAAAGCCACCGAGGCGCGCAAGCTGCGTGGCGAATACACCGACGTCGTGCCGCACCTCAAGCAGCTGTATTCGCTGTACAAGGTTCTGCTGGCGGCCCGTCACGTACGCGGCGCGATCGATTTCGAAACCCAGGAAACCCGGATCATCTTCGGTTCCGAGCGCAAGATCGCCGAAATTCGTCCGACCGTTCGCAACGACGCCCACAAGCTGATCGAGGAATGCATGCTGGCGGCCAACGTGGCCACTGCCGAATTCCTGAAAAAACACGAAATCCCTGCTTTGTATCGCGTCCACGACGGCCCGCCACCGGAGCGTCTGGAAAAACTGCGCGCCTTCCTTGGCGAGCTCGGCCTGTCCCTGCACAAAGGCAAGGATGGTCCGTCGCCGAAGGATTACCAGGCTTTGCTGGCAAGCATCAAGGACCGTCCGGATTTCCATCTGATCCAGACCGTCATGCTGCGTTCGTTGAGCCAAGCGGTGTACAGCGCCGATAATCAGGGCCACTTCGGCCTGAATTACGAAGCCTATACCCACTTCACTTCACCGATACGCCGCTACCCGGATTTGCTCACGCACCGGGCGATTCGCAGCGTCATCCATTCGAAAATGGACACCCCGCACGTTCGCCGTGCCGGCGCGATGATCATTCCGAAAGCGCGCATCTACCCGTACGACGAAGCGACCCTGGAGCAACTCGGCGAGCAGTGCTCGATGAGCGAGCGCCGTGCCGACGAAGCGACCCGTGACGTGGTGAACTGGCTCAAGTGCGAGTTCATGAAAGACCGCGTGGGCGAATCGTTCCCGGGTGTGATCACTGCCGTGACCGGTTTCGGTCTGTTCGTCGAACTGACCGACATTTACGTCGAGGGTCTGGTGCACGTCACCGCGCTGCCGGGTGATTACTATCACTTCGATCCTGTCCACCACCGCCTCGCCGGTGAGCGTACCGGTCGCAGCTTCCGTCTTGGTGACACCGTTGAAGTGCGCGTCATGCGCGTCGATCTCGACGAGCGCAAGATTGACTTCGAGATGGCTGAAAAAACCATCAGCGCGCCGATCGGCCGCAAAAAACGTGGCGCTGAAACCGCAGCTCCTGCCGCCAAAACCGCCGCAGAGCCGGTACCGTCGAAAACCGGTCGTCGTCCTGCCAAGGAAAAGGCTGTCGAAGCCTATCGCTCGAGCGATGCAGCGGCAAAAAATGCCGAGTTGCGCAAAAGTCGTGAACTGAAACAGGCGTTGCTGTCTGAAGCGAAAAGCGGCGGTAAGGCGGCGTCAGGGGGAAAGACCGGGCGGTCGGCGCCTGACAAGGCCTCCGGCGGCCAGCCAGCCAAACCGAGCAAACACCGTAAAGGCCCGCCAAAAGCGGGTTCCGCTCCAGCCGCCAGAAGCGGCGGGGCGCGCAAACCTAAGGCCAAGTCATGAGTCAGTTGGAAAAGATCTATGGCGTGCACGCTGTAGAAGCGTTGTTGCGTCATCACCCGAAACGCGTCAAGCAGATCTGGCTGGCGGAAGGCCGCAGTGATCCGCGGGTGCAGACGCTGATCGCACTCGCTGCCGAAAATCGCGTAGCGGTCGGTCAGGCTGAGCGTCGTGAGCTGGATGCGTGGGTAGAGGGCGTGCACCAGGGCGTGGTCGCGGACGTCAGTCCGAGTCAGGTCTGGGGCGAAGCGATGCTCGACGAATTGCTCGATCGTACCGAAGGCGCGCCGCTATTGCTGGTGCTCGACGGCGTGACTGACCCGCACAACCTCGGCGCTTGCCTGCGTTCGGCCGATGCGGCCGGCGCGCTGGCGGTGATCGTGCCAAAGGACAAGTCAGCGACCCTGACCCCGACGGTACGTAAAGTCGCCTGCGGCGCGGCGGAAGTGATTCCGTTGGTGGCTGTGACCAACCTGGCGCGCACCCTGGAAAAGCTCAAGCAGCGTGGCTTGTGGGTCGTCGGTACGGCGGGCGAGGCCGAGCAGGAGCTGTATCAGCAAGACCTGACCGGCCCGACCATCCTGATCATGGGCGCGGAAGGCAGCGGAATGCGCCGCCTGACTC
The DNA here is from genome assembly GCF_024748615.1 of Pseudomonas sp. B21-048. Classification (NCBI taxonomy): domain Bacteria; kingdom Pseudomonadati; phylum Pseudomonadota; class Gammaproteobacteria; order Pseudomonadales; family Pseudomonadaceae; genus Pseudomonas; species Pseudomonas sp. B21-048. The sequence goes on from NZ_CP087168.1 coordinate 563,637, forward strand.
GCGATCTTTGCGACTACCTGGTGCGTCTGCCGATGGCGGGCAGTGTCAGCAGTCTCAATGTGTCCGTGGCTACTGGAGTGTGCCTGTTCGAGGCCCTGCGCCAGCGCGGCGTCAAAGCCGCCGCTTCGCGGAAGTGACAAGCTGCAAGCTGCAAGCCTCAAGTTAAGAGCGGTCCGCGCTTGTAGCTTGTAGCTTGTAGCTTGTAGCTTGTAGCTTGTAGCTTGTAGCTTGTAGCTGTTGCTCAAATAATCACCAATTGCCTTGCGCCTCTCTTGTCCCTTCTCTACAATTGCGCCCCTTGCTGTGATGGCAGGCACGCATGTGTCTATCGCAAGCAAGTCCATAAGTGTCATTCACTCCTTGTCTGACCGCTTTTGAGCGGCAGGCTACAACCCGTAAGGAGCATTCATGCGTCATTACGAAATCATCTTTTTGGTCCACCCGGATCAAAGCGAGCAAGTCGGCGGCATGGTTGAGCGTTACACCAAGCTGATCGAAGAAGACGGCGGCAAAATCCACCGTCTGGAAGATTGGGGCCGTCGTCAACTGGCCTACGCAATCAACAATGTTCACAAGGCTCACTACGTGATGCTGAACGTTGAGTGCACTGGCAAGGCCCTGGCCGAGCTGGAAGACAACTTCCGCTACAACGATGCAGTGATCCGTAACCTGGTCATCCGTCGCGAAGAAGCCGTTACCGGCCAATCCGAGATGCTCAAGGCTGAAGAAAACCGCAGTGAGCGCCGTGAGCGTCGCGACCGTCCTGAGCACTCCGACGCCGAAGGCGTTGATGGTGATGACAGCGACGCCAGCGATAACGCTGACGAGTAATCCACGGACCTTTTAAGGAGCCTATCAAATGGCACGTTTCTTCCGTCGTCGTAAATTCTGCCGCTTCACCGCTGAAGACGTGAAAGAGATCGATTACAAAGATCTCAACACTCTGAAAGCTTACGTATCCGAGACCGGCAAAATCGTTCCAAGCCGCATCACCGGTACCAAAGCTCGTTATCAGCGTCAGCTGGCCACCGCTATCAAGCGCGCCCGCTTCCTGGCCCTGCTGGCCTACACCGACAGCCACGGCCGCTGAGACCGGGCAGTCGACACGTTGCAAAGGATTGAATGCATGCGCGCCTTAGCTGAGTTCATCATGCGCGGCCGTATGCAGGCCACTCTGGTAGTGGCCGGATGCGCAACATTGCCGCTGTTGTATTGGTTGGGTGCTGCCGCCGGATGCCTTGTGCTCCTGCGGCGCGGATTGAAGGACGCCTTGGGCGTTCTTGCTCTGGGACTGCTGCCGGCGTTGATCTGGTGGCTTTACTCCGACGACCCACGGGCACTTCTGGTGCTGCTGGGGTCTTCGAGCCTTGCGTTGGTTTTGCGCGCAAGCGAGTCCTGGAACCGCGTGCTGCTGGTCAGCATAGCGATGGGATTGGTGTTTTCAGTGGTGCTGGGGGCGGCTTTTGCGCCCCAGATCGAGATGCTGGCGCAGGCTTTGATAAAAGTCATGCCGTCGCTACTCGGTGATGTCTACCAGCAATTGTCGGTAGACGAGCAAGCGCGTTTCGCGTCCCTGATTGCACCGGTCCTGACCGGCCTGATTGCGGCCTTGTTGCAAATCGTCAGTGTGCTGAGCCTGATTGTCGGGCGCTACTGGCAGGCGTTGTTGTACAACCCGGGTGGTTTTGGTCGCGAGTTTCGCGCCATCCGAATCCCGCTTTTACCGGCGATGTTGCTGCTGGTGTTGATGCTTCTGGGGCCTAACTTAGGTTCGCAGATGGCCATGTTGACACCGTTGTGCAGTGTACCGCTGGTGTTCGCCGGGCTGGCCCTGATTCACGGGCTGGTGGCGCAAAAGCGACTGGCCAAATTCTGGCTGGTGGGGTTGTACGTCACGCTGTTGCTGTTCATGCAGCTGATCTATCCGTTGCTGGTGGTCTTGGCCATCGTCGACAGCCTGATTGATTTTCGCGGTCGTTCGGCACCGAAAGATGCCGATAACGCGAACGGTGAAGGTTAAAAGTTAAGAGGATTTTCACATGCAACTGATCCTTCTGGAAAAAGTCACCAACCTGGGCAACCTGGGTGACAAAGTGAACGTTAAGGCTGGTTACGGTCGTAACTACCTGCTGCCTTACGGCAAAGCTACCGCTGCGACCCCAGCCAACCTGGCTGCGTTCGAAGAGCGTCGCGCTGAGCTGGAAAAAGCCGCAGCAGACCGTAAAACTTCGGCTGAAAGCCGTGCCGCCCAACTGGCTGAGCTGGAAGTGACTATCACTGCCACCGCTGGTGACGAAGGCAAGCTGTTCGGTTCGATCGGCACCCACGACATCGCTGATGCACTGACCGCCTCTGGCGTTGAAGTTGCAAAAAGCGAAGTTCGTCTGCCGAACGGCACCATCCGCAACGTAGGTGAATTCGACGTAGCCGTGCACCTGCACGCCGAAGTTGAAGCCACCGTACGCGTTGTCGTGGTAGCAGCTTAAGCAGCACTTGTCGGCTGGTACCTTCGGGTGCTTGCCGGTAACATCGGGCACGATCCTGTTTACAGGTCGTGCCCTTTGTCTTTCTGCAACTCCCGCTTTTCATAACCAGAATCCAAGTGGCCATGAACGATATCTCCGCCCCTGAGCAATACGATCTGCAAACCGCTGCCCTGAAGGTGCCGCCACATTCCATCGAGGCCGAACAGGCCGTACTCGGTGGTCTGATGCTGGACAACAACGCCTGGGAACGTGTGCTCGATCAGGTCTCGGACGGCGATTTCTATCGTCATGATCACCGTTTGATCTTCCGTGCGATCGCCAAACTGGCCGATCAGAACTCCCCGATCGACGTCGTGACCCTTGCCGAGCAATTGGACAAGGAAGGTCAGACGTCCCAGGTCGGTGGCCTCGGTTACTTGGGTGAGCTGGCGAAAAACACGCCGTCCGTCGCCAACATCAAGGCCTATGCGCAAATCGTTCGTGCGCGGGCGACGTTGCGGCAGTTGATCGGCATCGCCACCGAAATCGCCGACAGCGCCTTCAACCCGGAAGGCCGTACGGCTGAAGAAATTCTCGACGAAGCCGAACGACAGATCTTCCAGATCGCCGAGGCCCGGCCAAAAACCGGCGGCCCGGTGAGCGTGAATGACCTGCTGACCAAGGCTATCGACCGCATCGACACTTTGTTCAACACCGACAACGCCATCACCGGCCTGTCCACCGGTTACACCGATCTCGACGAGAAGACCAGCGGCTTGCAGCCTTCCGACCTGATCATCGTCGCCGGCCGTCCGTCCATGGGTAAAACCACCTTCGCGATGAACCTGGTGGAAAACGCCGTGTTGCGCAGCGACAAGTGCGTACTGGTTTACTCGCTGGAGATGCCAGGCGAATCGCTGATCATGCGTATGCTTTCGTCCCTTGGGCGTATCGACCAGACCAAGGTCCGGGCCGGTCGCCTGGATGACGACGATTGGCCACGCCTGACCTCGGCGGTCAACCTGCTGAACGATCGTAAGCTGTTCATCGACGACACAGCCGGTATCAGCCCGTCAGAAATGCGTGCGCGGACCCGTCGCTTGGTGCGTGAGCACGGCGACGTAGCCCTGATCATGATCGACTACCTCCAGCTGATGCAGATTCCAGGTTCCGGCGGCGACAACCGGACCAACGAGATCTCCGAGATCTCCCGTTCCTTGAAAGCCCTCGCCAAGGAGTTCAACTGCCCGGTAGTGGCGCTGTCCCAGCTCAACCGCTCCCTGGAGCAGCGACCGAACAAACGCCCGATCAACTCCGACTTGCGGGAATCCGGAGCGATCGAGCAGGATGCTGACGTGATCATGTTCGTGTACCGAGATGAGGTGTACCACCCGGAAACCGAGCATAAAGGCATCGCCGAGATCATCATCGGCAAGCAGCGGAACGGCCCGATCGGCACGTCACGACTAGCGTTCATCGGTAAATACACCCGCTTCGAAAACCTGGCGCCGGGCAGCTACAACTTCGACGACGAGTGACCCGGCAAAAACCTGTGGCAAAGAAGCTTTTGTGGCGAGGGAGCTTGCTCCCGCTTGAGTGCGCAGCGCTCACAAGATTTTGGGACCGCTTCGCAGCCCAGCGGGACGGTGCGGCGTTCCGACAAGCTCCCTCGCCACAGAGGCGTGACCTTAGGATCAATGCTCAAAACAACCACCGACATTTCCGACCATAGCCGTCGGAATTGATCAAATTTTGTGCTATATTCCGCGCCCGCGAAATTCAATGAAAGCCAACACCGGTTATCGACATGCAAGCAGCCAAGCCGTTATTTGACTATCCCAAGTACTGGGCCGAATGTTTCGGGCCAGCGCCATTCCTGCCGATGAGCAGGGAGGAGATGGATCAGCTTGGCTGGGATTCCTGCGACATCATCATCGTCACCGGTGATGCCTACGTCGACCACCCGTCGTTCGGCATGGCGATCATCGGCCGACTGCTGGAGGCCCAGGGCTTCCGCGTCGGGATCATCGCGCAGCCGAACTGGCAGTCCAAAGACGACTTCATGAAGCTCGGCGAGCCGAACCTGTTCTTCGGCGTCGCGGCCGGCAACATGGACTCGATGATCAATCGCTATACCGCCGACAAGAAAATCCGTTCCGACGACGCCTACACCCCCGGTGGCCTGGCGGGCAAACGTCCGGACCGCGCGAGCCTGGTTTACAGCCAGCGCTGCAAGGAAGCCTACAAGAACGTGCCGATCGTGCTCGGTGGCATTGAAGCTTCCCTGCGCCGCATCGCCCACTACGATTACTGGCAGGACCGAGTGCGCAACTCGATCCTGATCGACGCCTGTGCTGACATTCTGCTCTACGGCAACGCCGAGCGTGCGATCGTCGAAGTCGCCCAGCGTCTGTCCTACGGTCACAAGATCGAAGACATCACTGACGTGCGCGGCACCGCGTTCATTCGTCGTGACACGCCCAAAGACTGGTACGAAGTCGATTCCACGCGCATCGACCGTCCGGGCAAAGTCGACAAGATCATCAACCCGTACGTGAACACCCAGGACACGCAGGCCTGCGCCATCGAGCAGGAAAAAGGTCCGGTTGAAGACCCGAGCGAAGCAAAGGTCGTGCAGATCCTGGCCAGCCCGAAGATGACTCGCGACAAAACCGTGATTCGTCTGCCATCGGTTGAGAAAGTCCGTGGCGACGCGGTGCTTTACGCCCACGCCAACCGCGTGTTGCACCTGGAAACCAACCCGGGCAACGCCCGTGCGCTGGTGCAGAAGCATGGCGAAGTCGACGTGTGGTTTAACCCACCACCGATTCCGATGACCACCGAAGAAATGGATTACGTGTTCGGCATGCCTTACGCACGGGTTCCGCACCCGGCGTACGGCAAGGAAAAGATTCCTGCCTACGACATGATCCGCTTCTCGGTGAACATCATGCGCGGCTGCTTCGGCGGCTGTACGTTCTGCTCGATCACCGAGCACGAAGGCCGGATCATCCAGAACCGTTCCGAAGAATCGATCATTCGCGAAATCGAAGAGATCCGCGATAAAGTCCCAGGCTTCACCGGTGTCATTTCCGACCTCGGCGGCCCGACCGCGAACATGTACCGCATCGCCTGCAAGACGCCGGAGATCGAGTCTGCGTGCCGCAAACCTTCGTGCGTGTTCCCCGGCATTTGCCCGAACCTGAACACCGATCACTCGTCGCTGATTCAGTTGTATCGCAGCGCCCGTGCCTTGCCGGGTGTGAAGAAGATCCTGATCGCTTCCGGCCTGCGTTATGACCTCGCGGTCGAGTCGCCGGAATACGTCAAGGAGCTGGTGACCCACCACGTCGGTGGTTACCTGAAGATCGCCCCGGAACACACCGAGGAAGGTCCGCTCAACCAGATGATGAAACCGGGCATCGGCAGCTATGACAAGTTCAAGCGCATGTTCGAGAAGTACACCAAGGAAGCCGGGAAAGAGCAGTACCTGATTCCGTACTTCATCGCTGCTCACCCGGGCACCACCGACGAAGACATGATGAACCTGGCCCTGTGGCTCAAGGGCAACGGTTTCCGTGCCGACCAGGTGCAGGCGTTCTACCCGTCGCCGATGGCCACCGCCACCGCGATGTACCACTCGGGCAAGAACCCGTTGCGCAAGGTCACTTACAAGAGTGACGGCGTGACCATCGTCAAGAGCGAAGAGCAGCGTCGTCTGCACAAGGCGTTCTTGCGTTATCACGACCCGAAAGGCTGGCCGATGCTGCGTGAAGCGCTGACCCGCATGGGCCGCGCCGACCTGATCGGGCCGGGCAAGAACCAGTTGATCCCGCTGCATCAGCCGGCGACCGACAGCTACCAGAGCGCCCGTCGCAAGAACTCGACACCGGCCGGCAGCCACAAAGTGGCCGGAGAAAAGACCACCAAGATCCTGACCCAGCACACTGGCTTGCCGCCGCGCGCCAGCGACGGCGGCAATCCGTGGGACAAGCGTGAACAGGCCAAGGCTGCGGCGTTTGCCCGCAATCAGCAGGCGGCCAAGGAGCGCAAGGACGCGGCCAAAGGCAAGGGACCGAAACCGGCCCGCAAGCCAGTCGTGCCGCGTTAATCTGCACGCCCTATCGCAAAACGCCAGCCTCAGTGCTGGCGTTTTGTTTTCTGGCGAGTGTGCGACCTGTTTGCTAAGGTGGCGCGCACTTCATGACTGCCCGGGAAACCGATTTCCCTGAACAACGCCAAACCCTGTGGGAGCTGGACTCGCCCGCGATGACGGCGGCACGGGCAATAAAGATCTCACCCCGATTTTCAAGGACGATCACATGAGTAACCCCTTACCGGGCATCGGCATGGACTACAGCCCCTCCCAGTTCATGGCTCGCCAACGCATCGAAAGCCAGATCAACCTGCCACGCCTGTTCGCCGCCATTGACGCCGACCCCGGAATTGTCGGCGCGGGCGTGGTGTACATCGACGCCGAATTCAACGTAGTGACCCTGCGCGAGTTCCAGCCGATTTGCAGTATCAGGCCCAAGAAAATCATTTTGCGCGAAGCGCAAAAGTACATTGCGCCTGCGCAATTCGCCCAGCAGGTGCAGGACAATCCTCGCGAATCACGCCTGGTTGGTGAGGCAGTTAACACCACCTTATCGTGCGCGGGTGCAGTGATCGGCTGGATCGTAGTGCTCAGTGGCTCCGTGGCTATTCCGTTTTCGGCAGGGGCAAGTACTGTGGTCGCTGCGCTCGGTTATACCGCTGCGGCTGCCAGCTCAGTGCAGTGTTTTGCCAGCGGCTATCGGACCCGCAATGAGATCGTCAACCCTGCCCGTAACGATCAGCTCGACAGCGAAGAGTGGTACCAGTACACCATGATTGCGCTGGATGCTGCGTCCTTGGTCGGGGTAGGAGCATCCTCGCTGACAACGCTCAAACTGGTCAGGCTGAATAAGGCCACGACCGGGAAAAGTGTCAGGGAAGTGCTCAGGGGTCTGAATCGACAGGAACGTGCCAAACTGACGAAAGAACTATTGAGCATCAACGACCCGCGCTTGACGTCGAAGATGATCAAGTTGAAGCAGTTGTCGGGTGAATTGCCCAAGCGTTTCACGCCCACCGAGGTCAAGCATGCAACGGTCACTCAGATAAAAGACGCTTTGGGCGCCGCTATCGGTTTTACCGGCAGTGCAATTTCGGGGAATGTCCGCACCATTGCCGTAGGTCTGTACGAGGAGGCTGAGCAATGAATGAGCTGCCCAGCATTCGCAGTTTTCTACCGAAGTATTTCCCCGTCTTCATGGGGGCAATATTCGCGTCAATTTTTACCCTGGTCTTTGCGGTGCCTTTGTTTTTCGAAAGCTATTTTCGAAACCTTCCGTTGGCTGACAACGCCAAGTACTCTTTTTTCGGGGGGATCGCGCTGACCCTCATCGTCGTGCACTGCCATTTCATGATCGCGCGCGGTCGTCCGCAATGGGTGCGGCCTCTGGTCGTGCTTCTGGCCCTTTGTTTTCTTGGGGTATTGCCCACCATTGCATATGAGGTGCATCCCCTGACTTATGCTGTGACGTTGCTGTTCCCACTGCTGGCGCTATTGTTGCTCAACAGCAAGCGTCACCGCGAGATGCGCCAGAAGCTGCTTGAAGTACGTCACTTGCGCCAAGCTGTTATTGCAAAGCACAAAGACCGTTAGTTGGGTGGATTCAGCACCCGCCCCTCACACGTGCGCCACAAATATGTGCAGCCCTTGCACTATAACCGCAGCCACGGCGCCGTTTTGGTGCTGTACTGCACCGGGTCTGTTGATAAAGCGCAATGACGGCCGCTCTGGCATAAGTCTTGCGCGCTCTGTGTCCATGCCCTGGCTCGCAGGAGGCCGCCGTGTCGATTCATGTCGCATTGCATCACGTCACGCATTACCGCTACGACCGCGCCATCGAGCTCGGTCCGCAGATCGTTCGCCTGCGCCCGGCTGCCCACAGCCGCACGCGGATACTGTCCTATGCGCTGAAAGTCTCGCCCGAGCAGCATTTCATCAACTGGCAGCAGGACCCCCAAGGCAACTACCTGGCGCGGTTGGTGTTCCCGGAGAAAACCGATGAGCTGCGGATCGAGGTCGACTTGCTGGCGGAGATGGCGGTGTTCAATCCGTTCGACTTCTTCCTCGAGCCCTACGCCGAAAAGATCCCTTTCGCCTATGCCGCGGATGAGCGCAAAGAGCTGGCGCCGTACCTGGAAACCTTGCCCCTGACGCCGACATTCAAGGCCTATCTGGATGGCATCGATCGCACGCCGCTGCCGAGTGTGGATTTCCTGGTCGCGCTCAACCAGCGCCTCAGCGAAGACATCGGCTACCTGATTCGCATGGAGCCAGGCGTACAGACCCCGGAACACACGCTCGAGCATGCCTCCGGCTCCTGCCGCGATTCGGCATGGTTGCTGGTGCAATTGCTGCGCAACCTTGGCCTGGCGGCGCGATTTGTTTCCGGTTACCTGATTCAGTTGACCGCCGATGTCAAAAGCCTCGACGGCCCCTCGGGTACCGAAGTGGACTTCACTGACCTGCACGCCTGGTGCGAGGTCTATTTGCCCGGTGCTGGCTGGATCGGCCTGGATGCGACTTCCGGGCTGTTTGCCGGTGAAGGACACATTCCGTTGGCCTGTAGTCCCGATCCGTCCTCTGCGGCACCGATCAGTGGCTTGGTGGAACCGTGCGAGTGCGAATTCACCCATGAGATGTCGGTCGAGCGGATTTGGGAAGCGCCGCGGGTTACCAAGCCCTACACCGATGACCAGTGGCTGGCGATTCAGGCATTGGGTCGGCAGATCGATGCCGACCTGCTCGAAGGTGACGTGCGCCTGACCATGGGCGGCGAGCCGACCTTCGTTTCCATCGATGACCCGGACGGCGCCGAGTGGAATACCGCGGCGCTTGGGCCCGACAAACGTCGTCTGTCTGCCGAACTGTTTCAACGCATGCGCAAACATTACGCGCCCAAGGGGCTCGTGCATTTTGGTCAGGGCAAGTGGTACCCCGGTGAGCAATTGCCGCGCTGGTCGCTGAATGGCTACTGGCGCCGCGATGGCGTGCCGATCTGGCACAACAGCGCGCTGATCGCCGATGAGCAGGAAGACTACGGCGCCGATGGTGAAATGGCCGGGCGTTTTCTGGCGAGTGTCGCCGAGCGCCTGAAAATTCCGACGCGCTTTGTGTTCCCGGCCTACGAAGACAATTTCTATTACCTCTGGCGCGAAGGCGCATTGCCGCAGAACGTCTGCGCCGAAGACTCACGGCTGGAAGAACCTTTGGAGCGTGCGCGCCTGCGCAAAGTCTTCAGCCAAGGCCTGGACAAAGTCATCGGTCAGGTCCTGCCGCTGGCGCGCACCGCCAAGGGCGATCAATGGCAGAGCGGTCGCTGGTATCTGCGGGAAGAACATTGCCGATTGGTGCCGGGGGATTCGCCGCTGGGGTATCGCTTGCCACTCGGTTCGCAGCCCTGGGTGAAGGCAGCGGAGTACCCGTTCATTCACCCTGTCGACCCGAATCAGGATTTCCCTGAGCTGCCGGGCACCGACCAGCTACAGCATCACGCTCAACCGCAAACCGCCGACGAGCGTGCGCCAAAGATCGATGAGTCCGCCGATTGGCTGACCCGCACCGCGTTCTGCGCCGAAGCGCGAGAAGGCCGGTTGTACCTGTTCATGCCGCCACTGGAGCGGGTCGAGGACTATCTGGAGCTGGTCGCCGCCATTGAAGCCACCGCCGAGGAATTGCATTGCCCGGTGTTGCTGGAAGGCTATGAACCGCCGAGTGATCCGCGTTTGAGCAACTTCCGCATTACCCCGGACCCGGGCGTGATCGAGGTCAACGTCCAGCCGTCCGCCACCTGGGATGAGTTGGTGGAGCGCACCGAGTTTCTTTACGAAGAGGCGCGCCAGACTCGACTCACCACCGAGAAATTCATGATCGACGGTCGACACACCGGGACCGGCGGCGGCAACCATTTCGTATTGGGCGGCGCGACTCCGGCTGACTCACCGTTTCTGCGCCGTCCCGATTTGCTGCGCAGCCTGATCAGTTACTGGCACAACCATCCGTCCTTGTCCTACCTGTTTTCCGGATTGTTCATCGGCCCGACGTCTCAAGCGCCGAGGGTGGATGAGGCGCGCAACGATTCGCTGTATGAACTGGAAATCGCCTTCGCACAAATGCCGAAACCGGGCGAAGAATGTCCGCCATGGCTGGTCGACCGGTTGTTGCGCAACCTGTTGATCGATGTGACCGGCAACACCCACCGCGCCGAGTTTTGCATCGACAAACTCTATTCGCCGGACGGCGCCACCGGGCGCCTCGGTTTATTGGAGCTGCGAGCCTTTGAAATGCCGCCCCATGCGCGCATGAGCCTGGCTCAGCAATTGTTGCTGCGGGCGTTGGTGGCGCGGTTCTGGCGCGAGCCTTATGCACCGCCGAAACTGGCGCGCTGGGGCACAGAGCTACACGACCGGTTCCTGTTGCCGCACTTTATCGAGCAGGATTTCGCTGATGTGATCGTTGATCTCAATGCCGCCGGTTACCCCGTGCGGGCCGAGTGGTTCGCGGCGCATCTGGAATTCCGTTTTCCCAAGGTCGGCGACTACGCGGTCAGTGGCATCCAACTGGAAGTGCGTCAGGCGCTGGAGCCTTGGCATGTACTCGGCGAGGAAGGCGCGGCAGGTGGCACGGTGCGTTATGTGGATTCGTCGCTGGAGCGTTTGCAGGTCAAGCTCAGCGGCCTGCCGCCCCAGCGTTATCTGCTGACGTGCAACGGCATTCCGGTGCCATTGCAATCCACGGGGCGGGTTGGTGAATTCGTCGCCGGCGTACGCTTTCGCGCCTGGCAACCGGCCAACTGCCTGCAACCGACCATCCCGGTCCACGCGCCGCTGGTGTTCGACGTGCTCGACACCTGGATGGGGCGTTCGCTGGGCGGTTGTCAGTACCACGTCGCCCACCCGGGCGGGCGTAACTACGACAGCCTTCCGGTGAACGCCAATGAGGCCGAGAGCCGGCGTATGGCGCGATTCTTCCGCATCGGACATACGCCGGGGAAACTTCCTATACCGAATCTGGAAATTAACGACGAGCTACCGATGACTCTCGATTTGCGACGTTTCTAAACCCTACGCGACGCTCGGATTTTTCGTCTGTCCGGGCGTCATGAGCGTGCGTTAGTCTGACTGTTCTTTGCTGTCTGCCGAGCTTTCCATGCCTGACTTGCTTGACTGCTACCCGCTGACCGCGGGCACTTATCACGAACTGCTCGATGACAGCGGTGCCGTGCGACCGCACTGGCGGCGGCTATTCGATCATTTACAACGCAGCACGCCAGCACAACTGGTGCAGCGTCAGGCGTTGCTGACTCGGCAGATTCAGGAAAACGGCGTGACCTATAACGTCTACGCCGACCCCAAGGGCGCCGACCGGCCATGGGAGCTGGACCTGCTGCCCCATGTGATTGCCGCCGATGAGTGGGAACAGTTATCGGCCGGGATCGCTCAACGGGCGCGGTTGCTCAATGCTGTGCTGGCGGACCTGTACGGCCCTCAGCGCTTGATCGCCGAAGGCCTGTTGCCGGCAGAGCTGGTGTTCGGTCACAACAACTTCCTCTGGCCCTGTCAGGGCATTGCGCCGCCCGATGGGACCTTTCTGCATCTGTATGCCGTGGATCTGGCGCGCACACCTGACGGTCGTTGGTGGGTGACGGCGGACCGGACTCAAGCGCCATCCGGTGCCGGTTACGCCCTGGAAAACCGCACCATCGTGTCCCGGGCCTTTCCCGAGTTGTACCGCGATTTGAAGGTGCAGCACCCGGCAGGATTCTTCCGCACACTCCAGGAAACGCTCGCCCGTCAGGCGCCGAGAGATGACGAAGCGCCACTGGTGGTGCTGCTGACGCCAGGACGTTTCAACGAAAGCTATTTCGAACACTTGTACCTGGCTCGTCAGCTCGGATATCCGTTGGTGGAGGGCGGCGACCTGACCGTTCGGGATGCCACGGTCTACCTGAAAACCTTGAGCGGCCTGCGTCGGGTTCACGCGATCATGCGTCGGCTCGACGATGATTTCTGCGACCCCCTGGAGCTGCGCACCGACTCGGCCCTCGGCGTGCCGGGGCTGCTCGAAGCGGTGCGTCAGGGCCGGGTGCTGGTGGCCAACGCCCTCGGCAGCGGCGTGCTGGAGTCACCGGGATTGCTGGGTTTCCTGCCGAAGATTAATCAGTATCTGTTCGGCGAAGAGCTGATCCTGCCGTCCATCGCGACTTGGTGGTGCGGTGAAGCGCCGGTGCTGGCCCAGGCCCTGGAAAAACTGCCAGAGCTGTTGATAAAACCGGCGTTTCCGTCGCAGAGCTTCGCCCCGGTGTTTGGTCGTGATTTGAGTGAAAAACAGCGTCAAGCCTTGGCTGAGCGCATGCAGGCACGGCCTTATGCCTATGTTGCGCAAGAATTGGCGCAACTGTCCCAAGCGCCGATCTGGCAGGCCGAAGGTGGTCAGTTGCAACCGCGGGCCATTGGCATGCGCGTGTATGCGGTGGCCAGTCGGGACGGCTATCGAGTACTGCCCGGCGGGCTGACCCGGGTTGCCGCCGAAGCCGACGCCGAAGTGGTGTCGATGCAGCGCGGCGGCGCCAGCAAGGACACTTGGGTGTTGGGCGATCGCCCGCCCAGCGGCGAACAATGGAAAGCCCAGCGCAATATTGGCGTTCACGATCTGGTACGACGCGATCCGTATCTGCCATCGCGGGTGGTCGAGAACCTTTTCTGGTTCGGCCGTTACTGTGAGCGCTGCGATGACAGCGCGCGATTATTGCGGATCATGCTCGCGCGCTATGTCGATGGCGATGACCCGCAAGCCTTGCAGGCGGCGGTCGATCTCGGTGAGCGTCTGAATCTGTTGCCGGAGGAGGGTGAGTTGCCGGAGCGATTGCTGGCGGCGCTGCTTGGCGATGATTGGCCGTTCAGCCTACGCTCCAACCTGCAACGCTTGCAGTGGGCGGCGTCGCAAGTACGCGGCAAGCTCTCGCGAGAGAACTGGCAGGCGCTGGTCGAGTTGCAGCGCGAAGCCATGGCGCTGGAAACCGACGAGCCGGATTTCGGCGAGTTGCTGGATTTCCTCAACCGGTTGGTGATGTCGCTGGCGGCACTGTCCGGTTTTGCCCTCGACGACATGACCCGGGACGAAGGCTGGCGTTTCCTGATGATCGGACGACGGATCGAGCGGCTGCAATTTCTCAGTGGCAGCCTGGCGGCGTTTCTGCGTGGTGCGGGGGGGGGTGATCAGGTCGGGCTGGAATGGCTGCTGGAACTGGGCAACAGCAGCATCACTTACCGCTCGCGGTACTTGGCGGTGGCGCAATTAATCCCGGTGCTGGACCTGTTGTTGCTCGACGAGCAGAACCCTCACGCGGTGCTGTTCCAGTTGAAGCTGGTGACCCGCACGTTGAAGCGCTTGAACGACGACTTTAGTGCGCCGCGTGAAACAGGTCTGCCGCAGTTGGTAGAGCGGCTGGCGCGCTTCGATCTGGGTTGCCTGGAAAACTCGCTGTTTGGCGAGGCCAGTATTCACGCCGCCATAGAGGGGCTAGCCGATCTGTTGCAGGAGATCGCCGATGCCAGCGGACAAGTGTCGGATCGCCTCGCCTTGCGCCATTTCGCCCATGTCGATGATGTCAGCCAACGCACGGTGTCCGTCTGATGAGTGCCCATTACCAGATTTTCCATGACACCCATTATCACTATGACAGCTCGGTATCCCTGGCCCAGCAGCTGGCGCATCTGTGGCCGCGGGCCTGCGTTTGGCAGCGCTGCATCGATCAGCAATTGCAGATCAGTCCCGACCCGACCTCGCGCCGGGATGAGCTGGACGTGTTTGGTAATCCGCTGACCCGGTTGGCATTCGAGCGGCCCCATGATGAGTTGCTGGTCAATGCCAGCCTGACGGTCGAAGTGCTGGCCCGACCATCGTTGGACTTCAATCAATCGCCGGCCTGGGAAGAGACCTGCAACGCACTGACTTACAGCAGTCAGCCACTGTCTCCTGAATTGCTGGAAGCCTGTCGTTACCGGTTCGAATCGCCTTATGTGCATTTGAAGCGCAATTTCGTCGAGTTCTCCGAAAGTTGTTTTCCACCTAGCCGGCCATTGTTGCTGGGGGTTCAGGCATTGATGGAGAAGATCTTCAGCGAATTCACCTTCGACGCCGAAGCGACCCAAGTGGCGACGCCGCTGGTGGAAGTGCTGGAGAGGCGGCGCGGGGTTTGCCAGGATTTTGCGCACTTGATGCTCGCTTGTGTCCGCTCCCGGGGATTAGCGGCGCGGTACATTAGCGGCTACCTGCTGACCCAGCCACCACCGGGCCAGCCACGGCTGATCGGCGCCGATGCATCTCATGCCTGGGTGTCGGTGTTTTGCCCGGTGCTGGGGTGGGTAGATTTCGATCCGACCAACAATGTGCAACCGGCGCTGGAGCACATCACCCTGGCCTGGGGGCGGGATTTTTCCGATGTGTCGCCGTTGCGTGGAGTGATCCTGGGCGGTGGCAGCCACGACCCGGAGGTTCGGGTCACAGTAATGCCATTGGAGTAGCTGAGATCCAGTGTGGGAGCGTGCCTGCTCGCTCCCACAGAGAATGTGCAATTTTTTAGAGAGGGGATTTCAGATTGGCCTGTGAGGGTCAGCAACATCGTTGCTGACCCTGGACACAGATCCGGTGGGCCTGATCAGATCATCGGGCCCTGAGGGTCTCAGGCGTCGGGCGCCTGATCTTTCGGTGCTTGCGTTTCGTCTGTAGCCACTTCGCCTTCGGTATCCGGGTTCAGTGCTGCTTCTTCTTCAGCTGTAGCTTTCTTGCGCTGAAGCTTTTCCTCTTTCTTCTGCTCCTTGGCCAAGTCTCTCTGACGTTTGGCGAAGGAATAATTAGGTTTAGCCATGGGCGATCCTCTGGGGTCGAAGGTGAGGTTGAGCGGCGCATATTCTGCCCTGTATCGATGCCGAGCCGTTAGCTGGGTTTTTGCTCGGTCCATTTTGGCGGTACCGAGGGTTGCCAGGCGTCCAGTGCGTCGAGCAGGGTTTGCGGCGATTCGCTCATTTGCAGCATGTCACGGTGCGCTTCGCGAACGAAGCCTTCGCCGACGATATGATCAAGAAAAGACGTCAACTTGCTGTAGAAACCGTTCACTTCCAGCAAACCCAGCGGTTTGCCGTGATAGCCGAGCTGGCCCCAGGTCCAGACTTCGAACAGCTCTTCCAGTGTGCCCAGACCGCCGGGCAGAGCGATGAAGGCATCGCTGAGCTCGGCCATTCGCGCCTTGCGCGCATGCATGCCGTCGACCACTTCCAGGCGAGTCAGGCCGCTGTGGCCGATTTCCTTGTCTTTGAGGCTCTGCGGGATGATCCCGATCACTTCACCGCCGGCCGCCAGCGCGGCATCGGCAACGATCCCCATCAGCCCGACGGCGCCGCCGCCATAGACCAGAGTCAGCTTGCGCTCGGCCAATGCTCGCCCAAGGGCGACAGCCGCTTCACGATAAGCCGGGTTAGTGCCAGCGCCGGCACCGCAAAATACACAAACGGACGCTAAAGACATGCCTTACTCCATGGTCATCAGGGCCACAGAGTAAAGGCAGGCTTGCATCGTTCCAAGGGTTTAAACCTCGTATTCAGGTGTTTCACAGGTACCGCTGGCGCCGCAGGCATAAGCGGCAAGCAAACTGCTCAATAAACTGTTGAAAGACATAACAGACGCTCCGGATGAGAGATGACGGCCCTGATGATAGGGCCGTGCCAGACGTCTGGCTGGTAGATTGTTTCGATGAGTGTCATAGCCCGAAAGTTGTATACAATTTTTGATTCAGGTCATAGGAACTTGCGAAGATTTCAGGCAGTCTTCTGTCCATTAGAACGTTTGCTAACCCTGCCTTGGAGATTCACCATGTTTGCCAAACTTGTTGCGGTATCCCTGCTGACACTGGCCAGCAGCCAATTGATGGCTGCGGAGTGCAAGGTCACTGTCGACTCCACTGACCAGATGTCCTTCGATACCAAGGACATCACCATCGACAAGAGCTGCAAGACGTTCACTGTGGAACTGAAACATTCTGGCAGCCTGCCAAAAAACGTCATGGGTCATAACTGGGTGCTGAGCAAAGAAGCCGACATGCAGCCGATCGCCACCGACGGCCTGGCGGCAGGTATCGATAAGAACTATCTGAAAGAAGGTGATGCCCGCATCATTGCTCACACCAAAATCATCGGCGCCAAGGAAACCGACTCGGTGACTTTCGACGTGTCGAAGCTCAATGCTGCTGAAAAGTACGGTTTCTTCTGCTCGTTCCCGGGCCACATCTCGATGATGAAAGGTACGGTTACTCTGAAGTAATCGAATCAAGCGCATAAAAAAGCGTCCGCTAGGGACGCTTTTTTTTACTCATTTTTTCGGTCAACCCGAATCCTTGTAGGAGCTGTCGAGTGAAACGAGGCTGCGATCTTTTGATTGAGATCTTAAAACAAGATCAAAAGATCGCAGCCTCGTTTCACTCGACAGCTCCTACAGGTTTCTATATAGGCAGGGGCCTCACGGCGCGAACGGCATCACGCGCTTGTGATGGGTCTTTTTGTACGTGTCGCAGATGATCTTGAACGCTTCCTCACGCACCGGTTCGCCGTGCAGGAAGGCGTCGATCTCGGCGTAGGTCACGCCGTGGGACGCTTCGTCCGGTTTACCCGGCGACAGATCCTCAAGGTCGGCGGTCGGAATTTTTTCCACCAGTGACTCCGGCGCGCCGAAGTTGCGGGCAATCGCCCGGACCTGATTTTTCACCAGGCCGCTCAGCGGTGCGAGGTCGCAGGCGCCGTCACCGAACTTGGTGAAGAAACCCATCACCGCTTCTGCCGCATGATCGGTGCCGATCACCAGACCATGAGCCGCGCCAGCGATGGTGTATTGCGCGACCATGCGCATCCGCGCTTTGGTGTTGCCCAACACGAAATCCTTCTGCAGCGCCTCTTTACCTTCAAAGGCCGCCACTTCGCTGGCCAGGGATTTGACCGCCGGGCCGATGTTCACGGTGTGACGTTCATCCGGTGTAATGAAGTCCATCGAGGCTTGAGCGTCGTGTTCGTCGAACTGGACACCATAGGGCAGGCGCACGGCAATAAATTTGTAACTGCTGTCACCAGTGCGCTCGCGCAGTTCACGCATGGCACGCTGGGCCAGCAGGCCAGCGGTCAGGGAATCGACGCCGCCGCTGATGCCCAGCACCAGCGTCTTGAGCCCGGCATTGACCAGGCAGTCCTGAATGAAGGTAATCCGCCGGACGATTTCTGCCTCGAGGGCGAGTTGGTCCGCGAAGGGCGGTTGGACCTTGAGCTGTTCAGCAATCTCACGCTGTACGGCTTGCATGAATTCACTCCTTGCTAGATGGGCTGGAAATGGCGGCAGGTACTTGGAAAACATGTCGCAAATAGGCAACGAAATTCGGGTCTTTGCAGTGAGTCTTGCCAGGCTCATCAGAAATCTTGGCCACTGGCTGGCCGTTGCAGGCCGTCATTTTAAGCACGATGCTCATCGGTTCGACACCCGGAATATCGCACGTCAGGTTGGTGCCGATGCCAAAGCTGACATTGATCCGACCGCGCAATGCCCGAAAAATCTCCAGAGACTTGGGTAGCGTCAGGCTGTCGGAAAACACCAGGGTCTTGCTCATCGGATCGATGCCAAGCTTGTGATAGTGGGCAATGGCTTTTTCCGCCCACTGCACCGGGTCACCGGAATCGTGGCGTAAGCCGTCGAAGAGCTTGGCAAAGAACAGGTCGAAATCGTTGAGGAAGGCATCGGAGGTGATGCAATCGGTCAGGGCGATACCCAGCAAACCCCGGTATTCGCGGACCCAGCAGTCGAGGGCGGCAATCTGGCTGTCGATCAGCCGCGGACCGAGTTGCTGGTGGGCCATGATCCATTCGTGGGCCATGGTGCCCAGCGGCTTCATGTCCAGCTCCCGGGACAGGTGCACGTTGCTGGTACCGACGAAGCGACCGGGGAAGTCATGCTTGAGCACGTTCACCACTTCTTCCTGTACACGGTACGAGAAGCGACGGCGGGTGCCGAAATCGGCTACCTGCAACTCGGACAATTCGTCCGCGCTGGCATTGGCGGTCAGCCAGTCGAACTTGCGATAGAGCTGCTCGCGAGCCTGTTCCAGAACGATTTCCCGGTAGCGATAGCGGTTACGCACTTCGCTGACGAGCGCCAGTAGCGGCACTTCGAACAGAATCACGTGCAGCCACGGCCCGCGCAGACGGATGAACAACTCGCCGTTTTCAATGCCGGTGTGGATGTAACGCAGGTTGAAGCGGAACAGCCCGAGAAAGCGCAGGAAATCCGGTTTCAGAAAGCTGATGCGCTCCAGGAAACTCAACTGATCGGCGCTCAGACTCAATTCGGCCAGACGCTCGATCTGGAAGCGAATCTCCGCCAGGTATGGGCGCAGATCCTCACTGTTACGGCAACGAAACTCCCATTCGACTTCCACGTTCGGGTAGTTGTGCAGCACAGCCTGCATCATCGTCAGTTTGTAGAAGTCGGTGTCGAGCAGGTTCTGCACGATGCGATCGGCAAACACGCTCTCGCTCATAACGGGGTTCTCCAGGCGGGCCGCGGCCCGTGGCAGCGACGTTGCAGCAGTTTCAATGAATGGGGCTAGTGGCGCATATCAGTGGTGAGGATTGCCAGCTTTTTTTGTGTTCATGATGGAATAATCACATGTTGCTGGCACCTTCAAATGCAAACACCTTTGGTTACTCAATTATCCGCTGTTGCCTCAAGCGCTGCCTGGATGACGAGCGCCAGGCTTTCCCAACTTCTTACATAGCCATCAAGGTGGAAGTGACGAGGAATAAGCCCTGTTTCAATGGCCTTGATCATTGCTGCTTTTATCATTTCATGGGTCGCTGATTTGGCCATGATTTACAATCCTTTAAATGTTATTTGGTCCAGCACGTCGACACCGTCCTGTAGCAATAAATAGGCTGGAAGTATCAGGCGGAAAAAATCAGTATCATTGGTCTGTTTAACGGTTACAGAGGTCAGCGTCTCTAAAAGGCTCGTGGCAGCGCGTATTCTGAAGCAGGCATCTTCAAATAACAGGTGAGGTGCTACGTGCGAGTCTATATAAAAAGTTGGAATGTTCGATGCGTTGGATTTAAGAGGCTGATAGCGATTCACAGACGAACTCCTTGAGCGCGCTTGGGGTGTGAGGGCGCGAGTAATTGTTTTTTTTTGTCGGTGTTGATATTGCCTGGATATTGCTTGTCTGCTGAGCCACCGCATAAGTGCGCTGGCTCAGCGCTCATTGAATTTTATGCGATCTGAGCTTTAGCTGCGGACCGATCCGCACAAACAGGTTTATTCGGCAAGAGAGGATTCGTTATCGCGGGCCAAGCCATCAAATCGAGATCCAGATCGCTGAATTTGCTTGAGTCAAAAACCGGGGTTTTTGTTCCTGCGCGACGTTGTTCATCATAGTCGCCCAGGATTCGCATACAGACTTTAAATAGCAGTGTCATCGCAATAAGGTTGACCAAGGCCAAAAATGTCATGGTGATGTCGGCAAACGCGAGCACCGTGGAAAGGTCTTCAACCGAACCCCAAAAAACCAGCATCAATACGGATATGCGGTACGCAATTAATGATTTATGGGGCGCTGCGAAGATGAAACGTAAACTGTTTTCTCCCAGGTAGTAGTTGTAGAGCATTGCCGTGAACACAAACAGGGCAAGTACCACGCTGATAAACATCCGACCCCAATCGCCTACTACCTCAGCCAGCGAGTTTTGCGCCAACGCAATACCGTCGCCTTCGAAGCCGGGAGCATAAAAACCGGAAAGCAAAATGATCAACGCGGTACACGTGCAAATAATAATGGTATCGATGAAGACACTGAACGCTTGCACCACGCCTTGTGCTATCGGATGGGCGATTTTTGCCGCAGAGGCGACGTTAGGCGCACTGCCCAGTCCTGCTTCATTGGAGAACACTCCGCGCCTCACTCCCATAATGATTGCACTGCCCACCAGCCCGCCAAAAGCCTGATCCAGTCCGAACGCGCTTTTGACAATGCTGAGCAGCACTCCGGGGACCTGGTCAATTTGCAATACGATCACGTAAAGCGTTACGCCGACATAGGCAACAACTTTAAGGGGAACCAATAAATCAGCGACCGCCGCGATGCGCTTTATACCGCCCACGAACACTATGCCAAGCAACAGAGACAGCGTGAGTCCGGACCCTGTCGTCGATAAACCAAAGGCATTGTTGAGAGAATGCGATACGGCATGAGACTCAAGGCCATTGATAGCAAATCCGAAGGTCACCAAAAGCAGGAGAGCAGCAATCGTTCCGAGCCAGCGTTTGCCCAGGCCATGCTGGATGTACCAGGACGGCCCCCCACGATATTGACCGTTTGCATCGCAGCGCTTGTAGAGTTGACCGAGTGCGCATTCGAAAAAGCTACTCGACATCCCCAATAGAGCGGTCATCCACATCCAGAACACTGCACCGGGTCCGCCCATGCTCACGGCAATGCCGACGCCAACGATATTGCCGGTTCCCACGCGACCGGCAAGGCTGAGCGTCAATGCCTGCAATGAGCTCAAGTGGTGATGACTGGTATTCCAACTGCCGCGTAATACCGAGACCATATGGACGAAGTATCGAAACTGGACAAATCTTGACCGGATTGTGAAGTAGCTTCCCAGTCCAAGAACTAAAGGTATCAAAACCTTACCGGAGAGAAAGTCGTTGATGAGGTCAAGCATTCAAAGCTCCTTGCTATTTAGAGTGCTGGCGGATTGATGGTGTAGCGCGTCCTGAAGGCTTTCAGGAGCCGTAATATCCGGTCATTTATCGTTGAGCACAATTTCGCAAGTTGGTTAAAAGTGATGCGAGCTGCTGCTATATTTGAGCCTTCTGGCACTACTGTGAAGGCTTGCATGCGTGATTTTCTTCCTGCTAACTTAAGGCTGCTGTGTAGTCACTACCGATCTGTCGCTGAAGTCTGTAGGAAACTTCGGATTAATCGCGGGCAATTTAATAAATACCTGTGTGGAAGTAGCGTCCCCACTGCTTTTAACCTAAAGCGTATTTGTGATTTTTTTGGAGTTGAAGAGTTTGAAATAGGTCTGCCGACAGATCAGTTTGTCAACCTTGTTGGTGGCAAGGCGGCGCGAATAAACCCTTCTCGCGAGGTGTCGGCGCCGGAACGAATACTTGAACACCTTCGGCAACAGTCTTCTTTGCAAATAAAAGCCTACACGGGTTACTACTATGAGTATTACCACGCGATGACGGATCCTGGCTCTATTATTTGTGCTCTGGTGTATGTGTATGAAGAGGGCCAGCACTTCGTGTACGAACGAAATGAGCGCCTACAAATAGCCGGCGCGGAAGGGGAGTATGAGCAGTATCGGTATGTGGGGTTAGCCTACTACTTACAGGATCGCTTGTTTCTCATTGATTACGAATCGCTGACCTCCAACGAAGTCAGTCAAACCATCCTTATTCCTAGCTTCAAAAGCTGCATTACTCGGCTCAATGGCTTGAAGATGGGCGTTTCCGCAGCTGACCATCGCACTCCCGCGTGTTCGCGTGTTGTTTGGGAATATCTCGGTCAGGAGATCAATCGAATCGATGCGTATCGCAAGGTGCGGCTATACAGCACGGATGATCCTGCCATCGATAATGATCTGCGCGGGCGCCTCACTCAAGCCAAAGTCGTTGATGGCCTCTTTGTTATTGCGTGAAGGAAACACCGTGTAGGAGCTGTCGAGTGAAACGAGGCTGCGATCTTTTGATTTTGCTTTCAAGGAATAAGATCAAAAGATCGCAGCCTCGTTTCACTCGACAGCTCCTACCAGCTCCTGCCAGCTAGGGGAGATTGTCAATCTGCTCCAGCATCCACTTCACAAAATCCCGCACCTTGGGCACTTCCGCCGAATGCTCCGGATACGCCAGGTAATAGGCGTCGGTGCTGGGCATTGCATGCTGCCAGGGAATGACCAGTTTGCCATCGGCCAATTCCTCTTCCACCAGAAACCGTGGCAACAGTGCGACGCCGCAGCCGACCTGCGCGGCGCGAATGCACATGTAAAAAGTTTCAAAGCGCGGGCCGTGGTAGCTGTGTTCGGTGTGGTAGCCCTGACTGTCGAACCAGTCGTGCCAGGCCTGGGGCCGGGAGGCGTTTTGCAGCAGGACCAGGTCGGTGAGTTGCGTCGGATCAGTGAACGGCGTGTCTGGCAGGCTGCCCGGTGCGCAGACCGGCACCAGCTCCTCGCCAAACAGCTTCAGGCATTCGGTGCCGGGCCGTGAGCCCTGGCCAAAATAGAACGCCAGGTCGCTGCGACCCTGCAGCAGATCGTCGGCTTCCTGTTCGCTGCACAGGTCCAGATGGATCGACGGATGGCGCAGGCGCCAGCCTTTCAAGCGTGGCACCAGCCAGCGCGCACCGAAAGTCGGAGGCGTCGAAACTCGCAAGACTTCGGTTTCACCGCCGTAGGAGCGCAGGTAATGAGTCGACATTTCGACTTGGGTGAGGATTTTTCGCACTTCCACCAGGTACAAATCGCCGGCGGGGGTCATTTGCAGGCGTCGGCGCACCCGGCGGAACAACAGGTGTTGCAGCAACTCTTCGAGTTGCGCGACCTGTTTGCTCACGGCGCTCTGCGTCAGGTTCAACTCTTCGGCGGCACGGGTGAAGCTCAAATGCCGGGTCACGGCCTCGAAGCACTGCAACGCGGTGATCGACGGCAAGTAGCGTTTATTCAGCATGGGTGGTCCTTTTTCTTGTTTCTCTATGCTCTTTTTTACCGGCAGATTCGCAGCATGAATAAACGGAATGATATCTCTCTTAAAGGTCGTTTGTTGGGTAACCTCCGGGGAGCTAAAACTACAGGTCTGATCAGCCGAATAAATCCGGCTGCACGTTTTCTGTTTTTTGCTTGAGGAGTGACCCATGGTTGCCGCATTGCTTGATCGTCTTGGTGTGAACCCGGCCCTGTATCAGAACGGCAAAGTGCCGGTGCATTCGCCTATCGACGGCAGCCGTATCGCTGCCGTGAACTGGGAAGGCGCCGCTGAAGTCGAGCAGCACATCAGTCGCGCAGATCATGCGTTCGAACTGTGGCGCAAGGTTCCGGCGCCGCGCCGTGGCGAATTGGTGCGCCAACTGGGTGACATCCTGCGCGAGTACAAGGCTGATCTCGGTGAACTGGTGTCCTGGGAGGCCGGCAAGATCACTCAGGAAGGTTTGGGTGAAGTTCAGGAAATGATCGACATTTGCGACTTCGCCGTCGGTCTGTCCCGTCAGCTATACGGTTTGACCATCGCCTCCGAGCGTCCTGGCCACCACATGCGCGAAACCTGGCACCCACTGGGCGTCGTTGGCGTGATCAGTGCGTTCAACTTCCCGGTCGCCGTTTGGGCCTGGAACGCGACGCTGGCGCTGGTCTGCGGTAACCCGGTGATCTGGAAACCGTCGGAGAAAACCCCGCTGACCGCGTTGGCCTGTCAGGCGTTGTTCGACCGCGTCTTGAAGAATTTCAGCGATGCCCCGCCGCACCTGAGCCAAGTGATCATCGGTGGTCGCGATGCTGGCGAAGCGCTGGTCGATGACCCGCGTGTCGCGCTGGTCAGCGCCACTGGCAGCACCCGCATGGGCCGCGAAGTGGCGCCGAAAATCGCCGCGCGTTTTGCCCGCAGCATTCTCGAGCTGGGCGGCAACAACGCGATGATCCTCGGCCCAAGCGCCGATCTGGACATGGCCGTACGGGCAATCCTGTTCAGCGCCGTCGGCACCGCCGGCCAGCGTTGCACCACGTTGCGTCGTCTGATCGCCCACGAATCGGTGAAAGAAGAAATCGTCACCCGCCTCAAAGCCGCTTACTCCAAGGTGCGCATCGGCCATCCGCTGGAAGGCAATTTGATCGGGCCGCTGATCGACAAACACAGCTTCGAAAACATGCAGGACGCGCTTGAACAGGCCTTGAGCGAAGGCGGCCGGGTGTTCGGCGGCAAGCGTCAGCTGGAAGACAAATTCCCCAATGCGTACTACGTTTCGCCCGCCATTGTCGAAATGCCGGAGCAGAGTGATGTGGTGCGCGACGAAACCTTCGCGCCGATTCTGTACGTGATCGGTTACAACGATTTCGAAGAGGCGCTGCGCCTGAACAACGCCGTGCCACAAGGCCTGTCGTCATGCATCTTCACCACCGACGTGCGTGAAGCCGAGCGGTTCATGTCGGCGGTGGGCAGCGATTGCGGCATCGCCAACGTCAACATCGGCCCGAGCGGCGCGGAGATTGGTGGCGCATTTGGCGGCGAGAAGGAAACGGGCGGTGGTCGTGAATCCGGGTCGGATGCGTGGCGTGGGTACATGCGCCGTCAGACCAATACCGTGAACTATTCGCTGGAGTTGCCGTTGGCTCAGGGCATTACGTTCGACTGATGGGCCCCATCGCTGGCAAGCCAGCTCCTACAGGATTTGTGTTGCGGCACATGACCCGTGTAGGAGTTGGCTTGCCAGCGAAGCTTTTTTGTTTGTTAGGTTTCGGATTGGAGTCTGGCAATGCCGTTACGCGAAGAGTGTCTGTGGGAAAAATTGACGCCGCAAAGGCCTGACAATACGGCGCTCAAGGGCGAGGTGACGGTGGATGTCTGCGTCATCGGTGCCGGTTTCACCGGTCTGTCGGCGGCGGTGCATCTGCTGGAACAAGGCAAAAGTGTCTGTGTGCTGGAAGCGCATCGCGCCGGGCATGGCGGTTCGGGGCGTAACGTCGGGCTGGTCAACGCCGGGATGTGGATTCCACCGGATGAAATCGAAGCCGGGTTTGGCGAGGCAGTCGGCAGTCAGCTCAATCGCATGCTGGGTGCGGCGCCGTCGCTGGTGTTCAGCCTGGTCGACAAATACAACATCGATTGCCAATTACGCCGCGAAGGCACGCTGCACATGGCGCACAACGCGCGTGGCGAGGCGGATCTGCGCAGTCGTGAAGAACAGTGGAAGCGTCGTGGGGCACCGGTCGAGTTGTTGACCGGTCAAGCCTGCGAACAAGCCACGGGCACCAAAAAGATCGCCGCCGCGTTGCTCGATCGGCGTGCTGGCACGATCAACCCGATGGCCTATACCACGGGGCTGGCCAACGCGGCCATCAGCCTCGGCGGTCAGCTGTTCGATCATTCCCCGGTGACCCGACTCGAGCGTCAGGGCCAGCGCTGGTCGGTGCAGACCGCCCAGGGTTCGGTGTTGGCCGAGCAGGTGGTCATCGCCTCCAATGCTTATACCGAAGGCGACTGGACGGAGCTGCGACGCAACTTTTTCCCCGGTTATTACTATCAAGTGGCTTCGGTGCCGCTGACCGAAGACGCCGCGCAGCAGATTCTGCCCGGTGGCCAGGGTTCCTGGGACACCCGGCAGGTGCTAAGCAGCATTCGTCGCGATGCCGAAGGGCGCTTGTTGCTCGGCAGTCTGGGTAATGGCAACCAGAAACCGACCTGGTTCCTGAAAGCCTGGGCCGACCGGGTTCAGCAGCATTACTTTCCGTACCTGAAACCGGTGGAGTGGGAGTGCACCTGGACCGGTTGTATTGCCTTCACTCCCGATCATTTGATGCGCCTGTTTGAACCAGCGCCGGGTCTGGTGGCCGTCACCGGTTACAACGGTCGAGGCGTGACCACCGGTACAGTGGTCGGTAAAGCCTTTGCCGATTATTTGTGTAACGGAAATCCTCAGGCCCTGCCAATTCCCTTCGCCCCTATGCAGCCATTGGCAGGTGGGGGGCTGCGAAGCTGTCTGTACGAGGCTGGTTTTTCCTTGTATCACGCGGGCCAGTGCCTCCGGATCGTGATCTGATTGTTGAAATATGTTGCTGGAAGCGGCGCTTTTCAGCGAAGCGGCTAGCCTGTAATGGTGCGGGTTGTAGCAGTCCCCGCACCAGCGGTGTGCAGTTCGGTGACGCGGGCTGTTACAGGCTGGTTGCACATCGTTTGGCGCTGCGGTTGCAATGATGGCGCGTGCGGGTTGCGCCTTTAGAAATAAATGGTTTCACCTCCAGCGGTTTAGACGGTTGCACGCCCAATGAAAATGGGCCAGAAACAGTCGAAATAACAATAAGGCAGCGACTTTTCCCAGAATAAAAAACCGATGGCACGGCCCTTGCTCTGAGCTTTTCGGTGAAGAGTTTTTTCAGTGAAGTCGCAGTGCCAACTAAAAAAAACCTAGGAGTACCACCTCATGTCCCAGACGTTTTACAAGAAAGGCTTTCTGGCCCTCGCAGTGGCAACGGCGTTGGGTATTTCTGCGTTTGCACAGGCTGATGTGAAAATTGGTGTGGCGGGGCCGATGACAGGCGCCAATGCCGCATTTGGCGAGCAGTACATGAAGGGGGCGCAGGCAGCGGCTGATGCGGTCAACGCCGCAGGCGGTATCAACGGGGAAAAAATCGTGCTGGTCAAAGGCGATGACGCCTGCGAACCGAAGCAGGCTGTGACGGTCGCCAAGGACCTGACCAACCAGAAAGTCGCTGGCGTAGTCGGCCACTTCTGCTCCTCGTCGACCATTCCGGCCTCCGAGATCTACGACGAAGCGGGCATCATCGCGATTACTCCAGGTTCCACCAACCCGGCTGTTACCGAGCGCGGCTTGAGTGCGATGTTCCGTATGTGCGGGCGTGACGACCAGCAAGGCATCGTGGCCGGCGACTACATCGTCGACGTGCTCAAGGGCAAGAAAGTGGTGGTTTTGCACGACAAAGACACCTACGGCCAAGGTCTGGCAGATGCTACCAAGGCCCAGCTGGAAAAACGCGGCGTGAAGCCGGTGCTGTATGAAGGCCTGACCCGTGGTGAAAAAGATTTCAGCACCATCGTCACCAAAATCCGCGGCGCCGGCGCCGACGTCGTTTACTTCGGTGGTCTGCATCCGGAAGCCGGTCCTCTGGTTCGTCAACTGCGTGAGCAAGGTCTCAAAGACGTCAAGTTCATGTCCGACGACGGCATCGTGACCGATGAACTGGTGACCACCGCTGGTGGTCCGCAATTCGTTGACGGCGTGCTGATGACCTTTGGTGCCGACCCACGCATGCTCCCAGAGAGCAAGACCGTAGTGGACGAGTTCCGTAAGAAAGGCACCGAGCCTGAAGGTTACACCCTGTATGCCTATGCGTCGGTCCAGACGCTGGCGGCTGCCTTCAACGGCGCCAAGTCCAACAAGGGTGAAGACGCCGCAAAATGGCTGAAATCGCACACTGTCAAAACGGTGATGGGCGAGAAGTCTTGGGATGCCAAGGGCGACCTGAAAGTCTCAGACTACGTGGTTTACAAGTGGGACAAGGACGGCAAATACCACCAGCTGGAAACACAGAAGTGATATGACTTGCTGATTGCCCGGCGCCTCGTGCTCCGGGCAATCAAAGAACATGTCCGTGCAGTACCTGTCTTTTCTCGTAGAGCTGCACACAAACGTGTTGCGTCGGCGGCTGAACCCGGTCCGGCGCCCCGGGTTTGTGCAGTCTCTCAAATGCGTGAGATTGCGTTATGGATGGTATTTTCCTGCAGCAACTGGTCAACGGCCTGACCCTCGGGTCGGTCTATGGCCTGATCGCCATCGGCTACACAATGGTCTATGGCATCATCGGCATGATCAACTTCGCCCACGGCGAGGTTTACATGATTTCCGCTTACCTCGCGGCAATCAGTCTGGCTCTGCTGGCATACTTCGGTATTGAATCCTTCCCCCTGCTGATGCTTGGCACACTGGTCTTCACCATCATCGTCACGGCGGTGTATGGCTGGGTCATCGAGCGCGTCGCCTACAAACCGCTGCGCAACTCCACCCGATTGGCACCGCTGATCAGCGCCATCGGTATTTCGCTGATCCTGCAAAACTATGCACAAATTTCCCAAGGGGCCCGTCAACAGGGGGTACCGACACTGCTAACCGGTGCATGGCGAGTTGAAGTCGGGACCGGCTTCGTCCAGCTTACCTACACCAAAATCTTCATTCTGATCGCAGCGTTTGTCGGGATGGCCCTGCTGACCTACGTCATCAAGTACACCAAGCTCGGCCGTATGTGCCGCGCCACCCAGCAAGACCGCAAGATGGCCTCGATCCTGGGGATCAACACCGATCGCGTCATTTCCTACGTGTTCATCATCGGTGCCGCGATGGCAGCCCTGGCTGGCGTGCTGATCACCATGAACTACGGCACATTCGACTTCTACGCGGGCTTCATCATTGGCATCAAGGCGTTCACCGCTGCGGTGCTTGGCGGGATCGGCTCGCTGCCTGGGGCGATGCTCGGCGGGATCATTCTCGGGATCTCCGAGTCGCTGTTCTCTGGCTTGGTCAACTCGGATTACAAAGACGTTTTCAGCTTCTCGCTGCTCGTTCTCGTTCTGGTCTTTCGGCCCCAAGGCCTGCTCGGCCGTCCTCTTGTGTCGAAGGTGTAAGCGATGTCTTCAACCACTAAAAAAACCATTGATCTCAAAAGAAGCCTGGTTGACGCGATTCTTGCCGGCCTGGTGGCCCTGATTGTGTTCGGCCCGATTGTCGGCGTAGTCCTCGACGGCTACGGCTTTAATCTGGAAGCGACCCGGGTGGCATGGATTGTCGCCATCGTCATGGCCGGCCGCTTTGCCTTGAGCCTGTTCCTGCAAACCCCCAAGGGCCTGAGCATTCTTGAAGGTTTTGAAAGTACCGGCTCCGGGGTTCATGTACTGCCGCCTGATTACAAATCCCGCTTGCGCTGGATCATCCCGGTGATGATCGTTATCGCCGTGGTGTTCCCGTTTTTCTCCAACTCCTACCTGCTGGGCGTGGTCATCCTCGGGCTGATCTACGTGCTGCTGGGCCTGGGGCTGAACATCGTGGTCGGTCTGGCCGGCCTGCTCGACCTGGGTTACGTGGCGTTCTACGCCATTGGTGCCTACGGCCTGGCGCTCGGTTATCAATACCTGGGGTTGGGTTTCTGGACGGTACTGCCGCTGGCGGCAATCACGGCCGGGTTAGCCGGTTGCATCCTCGGTTTCCCGGTGCTGCGCCTGCACGGTGACTACCTGGCGATCGTGACCTTGGGGTTCGGTGAAATCATCCGGTTGATCCTCAATAACTGGCTGTCCCTGACTGGCGGCCCGAATGGTATGGCGGCTCCGTTGCCGACGTTCTTCGGTCTCGAGTTCGGTAAAAGAGCGAAGGAGGGGGGTGTCCCGTTCCATGAGTTCTTCGGCATCGCCTATAACCCGGACGTGAAGTACTACTTCATATACGCGGTGTTGTTCCTGGTGGTTCTGGCCGTGCTGTACATCAAGCACCGCTTGACCCGCATGCCGGTCGGTCGCGCGTGGGAAGCCTTGCGTGAAGACGAAATCGCCTGCCGTTCCATGGGCCTGAACCACGTACTGGTCAAGCTGTCGGCGTTCACCATCGGCGCATCGACTGCCGGTCTGGCCGGTGTGTTCTTCGCGACCTATCAGGGCTTCGTCAACCCGACCTCTTTCACCTTCTTCGAATCGGCCCTAATCCTCGCCATCGTGGTGCTCGGCGGCATGGGCTCGACCATCGGCGTGGTGATTGCGGCGTTCGTGCTGACCGTCGCCCCGGAATTGCTGCGTGGCTTCGCTGAATATCGCGTGCTGCTGTTCGGCATCCTGATGGTGTTGATGATGATCTGGCGACCGCGTGGCCTGATCCGGATCAGCCGCACCGGTGTGACCCCACGTAAAGGAGTGGCGCCATGAGCGAAGAAATCGTTCTCTCGGTCGAAAATCTGATGATGCACTTCGGGGGCATCAAAGCCCTGAGTAACGTCAGCCTGCAAGTCAAACGCAACTCGATCTTTGCGTTGATCGGCCCTAACGGCGCCGGCAAGACCACGGTGTTCAACTGCCTGACCGGGTTCTATAAAGCGTCCGGCGGGCATATCGAACTCAATGCCCGTGGGGTGAAAACCGATGTCATCAAAATGCTCGGTGAACCGTTCAAGGCCATCGATTTCGTTTCGCCGAAGAACTTCGTCAACCGGCTCCGTTACAAGATGTTCGGTGGCACGCACCTGATCAACCGTGCCGGCCTGGCGCGGACTTTCCAGAACATTCGCCTGTTCAAGGAAATGTCGGTGCTGGAAAACCTGCTGGTGGCTCAGCACATGTGGGTCAACCGCAACATGCTGGCCGGCATCCTCAATACCAAGGGGTACCGCAAGGCCGAAAGCGATGCACTGGACCATGCATTCTATTGGCTGGAAGTGGTGAACCTGGTGGACTGCGCCAACCGCCTGGCCGGTGAGCTGTCCTACGGTCAGCAACGCCGTCTGGAGATCGCCCGGGCCATGTGCACCCGGCCACAGATTATCTGCCTCGACGAACCGGCCGCCGGCCTCAATCCTCAGGAAACCGAAGCGCTGAGCGCGATGATCCGGCTGCTGCGCGACGAGCACGATCTGACCGTGGTGCTGATCGAACACGACATGGGCATGGTAATGAGTATTTCCGACCACATCGTGGTGCTGGACCATGGCGTTGTCATCGCCGAGGGCGGGCCTGAAGCGATTCGACACGATCCGAAAGTGATTGCCGCCTACCTGGGCGCAGAAGAAGAGGAAGTGGCATGAGTGCACCCATCCTCGAACTCAAGGATCTGGACGTGTTCTACGGGCCGATTCAGGCCCTGAAGAAAGTCTCGTTGCATATCAATGAAGGTGAAACCGTCAGCCTGATCGGCTCCAACGGCGCCGGCAAATCGACCCTGCTGATGTCGATCTTCGGTCAGCCGCGGGCCGCTGACGGGCAAATCATCTATCAGGGTGTGGATATCACCCACAAGTCGTCCCACTACATCGCGTCCAACGGTATCGCTCAATCGCCGGAAGGTCGGCGGGTGTTCCCTGACATGACCGTCGAGGAAAACCTGTTGATGGGTACGATTCCAATCGGTGACAAGTACGCCAAGGAAGACATGCAGCGCATGTTCGAGTTGTTTCCACGGCTCGAAGAACGGCGTACCCAGCGCGCCATGACCATGTCCGGCGGAGAGCAACAAATGCTCGCCATCGCCCGGGCGCTCATGAGTCGGCCAAAGCTGTTGTTGCTCGATGAGCCGAGCCTGGGGTTGGCGCCGATTGTGGTGAAACAGATCTTCGCGACCCTGCGGGAACTGGCCAGCACCGGCATGACCATCTTCCTGGTGGAGCAGAACGCCAACCACGCCCTCAGGCTGTCGGACCGGGCGTACGTAATGGTCAACGGCGAGATTCGCCTCAGCGGTACTGGCAAGGAGCTGCTGGTGAACGATGAGGTGCGTAACGCCTACCTCGGCGGCCACTAAACCGAAGAGCCCAAAAAGCGCCCTGACGTACTTCAACGTCAGGGCGTTTTTTATGCGTGCGCCAGAATCCTCCTACACAGGATGGTGCTTTGAGGTAAAGGGAAATTGTGGAAAACAATATTCAAGACCTTTCAAAGCGCGACATAAAGCCGCTGCAAATTGCTGTTTTGTCACGGTTTTGAGTTGTCCCCGTTTGCTGTGGAGCTGGCTGTGAATAACGTGGGAGTAGCTGGTTGAAAGCCGTTGAATACGTGGCTTGCAGAGATGTGGTTGTTTTTCGATCAGGTGTTTTTGCTGGGCCTTGAGCCGGCTTTGTCAACCTTTTTGTTAGGGGCATACCCGGTATGAATCGAGGTGGGTAACCCTGTGGATAAGTCTGTGGTTAAACTCTGGAAAGAGTCGGCTGAGGGCCGTAGTTACTGGCTTGGCGCCATCGTCGGCTTGACCGACCGGTCGTGCAAATTGCCCGGGGTTACACGGCAGACACCCGAGGGTCAAGCAAAAACTTTCCAATCTGCCCGCAAAGCCTTGTGGACGGCGGCTTGCAGCTTTTGCACTTGCCCCCGGAAACTGTGGACCGGCCTGTGGATAAGGTGCGCGTACATGGCTGCAAGCCACAGTCCATATGGCGTTGCCGGTGTTGATTGTTTTTTGTACGGTTTTGCGATGGTTGCCGCTGTGGGCAAGGCCGGGCATGCTGGCAACTGATTTTCTATTCCAAGGGCTGTTGATCAGCCGAAGCAAAGGAGAACACGATGTCCAACACCCTGTTTATTACCGGCGCGACCTCAGGTTTTGGTGAAGCCTGTGCCCGTCGTTTTGCCGAAGCCGGCTGGAAGCTGGTGCTGACAGGTCGTCGTGAAGAACGCCTCAACGCCCTGTGCGCCGAATTGTCGAAGCAGACTGAGGTTCATGGCCTGGTGCTCGACGTACGGGATCGCAAGGCCATGGAGGAGGCGATTGCCAACCTGCCGCCGTCCTTCGCCAAGCTGCGCGGGCTGATCAACAACGCCGGCCTGGCCTTGGGCGTGGACCCGGCCCCCAAGTGCGATCTTGATGATTGGGACACCATGGTCGACACCAACATCAAAGGCCTGATGTACAGCACCCGTCTGTTGTTGCCACGTTTGATCGCTCACGGTCGTGGCGCCAGCATCGTCAACCTCGGTTCCATCGCCGGCAACTACCCGTACCCGGGCAGCCACGTCTATGGCGCGAGCAAGGCGTTCGTCAAACAGTTCTCCTTGAACCTGCGCTGCGACTTGCAAGGTACGGGCGTGCGGGTCAGCAATATCGAACCAGGGCTGTGCGAGAGCGAGTTCTCGCTGGTGCGTTTCGCCGGTGACCAGGAGCGTTACAACGCCACCTACGCCGGTGCCGAGCCGATTCAGCCGCAAGACATCGCCGAGACCATTTTCTGGGTACTCAATGCACCGGCACACATCAACATCAACAGCCTCGAACTGATGCCGGTGAGCCAGACCTGGAGCGGGTTTGCCATTGAGCGCAATGCCAAGGCGTAAGACCGAGTAACGGCTATTCGCGGGCAATCGCTCAGTCAGCGAAGATACTCGGCCAACCCGCGATAACAGGTTGCCAAGTGATAAGGCGTGGTCGAAGGCATGTCCTTGCGGCTCACTTCGCCCTGTTCATCGCGACACTCATACCAACCGCCCGCATGCAAAAAGCGCTGTTGCAACGCCTGCAGTTGGCGTTGCACGGAGGCTTCGCTGTCCGGGCGCAAAGTCAGGGCACGCAGGTATTCGGCCTGGGCCCAGATGCGTTGAGTCGCATCACGAGGGTGGTCGTCCAGTTCCAGCATCGCGCGCACCGCACCGGTCTGCTGATCCACGCCCTGTTGCTCGGTAAACGTAAAGGCGCGGTTCAGCGAGGCGTGCAGTTTCGAGCGACGCAGCAGCGGTGAGGACTCCAGCAGGAAATACCATTCGAACTGATGGCCTGGCTCGAACCAGTTATCCACAGCGCCCAGCGGCTTCTCCATCAACACCGCGTGTTGCGGGTCGATGAAGCGCTTCTGCATGGCTGTGCATAACTCGACAAGCGCGCTCTGCACAGCAGCGTCCTCGCGTACCGAAAGGATGGCGAGGAAGGCTTCGGCCAAATGCATCAATGGATTCTGTAGCGGCCCGGAGTTGAGCGAGGACCAATCATGGTCCAGGCTGGCTTCATACAGGCCGTCGCCTGTGGCGAAGCGCTGCGCCAACACTTCCAGCGTGGCGTTGAGCACCGACTCCACCAGCGGTTCGCGAACCTTGTCCCAGTAATGGGCGCAGGCGAACAGGATGAAGGCGTGGGTGTAGAGGTCTTTGCGTTGATCCAGCGGCGCACCTTGCGGATCGATGCTGTAGAACCACCCGCCATGCTCGGCATCGTGGAAATGCCGCTGCAAGGAGCGGAACAGCGCCGCCGCGTGCTCTTCGGCCTGGGGCACTTGGCCGATCAGGCTGGAAAACAGATAGAGCTGTCGTGCGCAAGCCATGGCCCGATAGTGCTGAAGGGGCAGCGGTTGATGCTCGGCGTCCAGCGCTTCATACGGCAATGCCATGTCGGCGTTCCAGCCGGGGCCTTGCCAGAGCGGCACGATCACTGTCTGGAAATGCTGTTGCACCGAGGCAAACAGGGCGGTCAATTCAGGCTGGGAGGCAGAGCGGGAAACAGGCGGCATTGGCTGGCGTCGTCACGGCAGGGTTAATTGCGCGACATGTTAGCAGAGTGAGCGCGTCGATCGTTCCCACGCTCCGCGTGGGAATGCCTCGTTGGACGCTCGGCGTCCGTTTCGAAAGGACGCGGAGCGTCCCGGGCTGCATTCCCACGCAGAGCGTGGGAACGATCAATTAACCCGCCAGCAACCACGCCCCAGTCGCCGCCGAAGCCGCACCCGCCAAACGAACCAATGGCGCAGCCGCCTGAGGCAACACTCGAACCACCGCATAACCCAACCCATGCAACGCAGCCGTCGCCACCACAAACCCCGCCGCATACGCCCAAGGGCTCGACATCTCGGGCAATTCCAGACCATGCGCCACGCCATGAAACAGCGCAAACAACGCGGTCGCAGCCACTGCCAGACTCAACGGCGGACGCACCGCCAAAGCTACCGCCAGGCCCAACGCCAATACCGATGCCGCAATCCCGCTTTCCAGCGCTGGCAGGTTCAATCCTTCAAGACCCAGCAGCCCGCCGATCAGCATAGTGCCGACGAATGTGCATGGCAGCGCCCAGCGTGCGGCACCTTTCTGCTGCGCAGCCCATAACCCCACGGCAATCATCGCCAGCAAGTGATCGAGGCCACCGATCGGGTGGCTGATGCCGGCCATCAAGCCATTGTCGCCATGACCCGGATGCGCGAAGGCGATGGTCGGGGTCAACAGCAGGGCCATGGTGCCCAGAATGCGTTTCAGTGTCATGGATAAGCTTCCTTGTTGATAAGTGTGATCAGGCCGCCGTCAGCAAGCCCTGGCGTTCGATGAAGGCGATGATTGCTTCCAGGCCCTGGCCGGTTTTCTGGTTACTGAAGACGAACGGTTTGCCGTTGCGCATGCGCTGGGTGTCGCTGTCCATCATTTCCAGCGAGGCGCCCACCAGTGGCGCGAGGTCGATCTTGTTGATTACCAGCAAATCGGATTTGCAGATCCCCGGCCCGCCCTTGCGCGGCAGCTTGTCGCCGGCCGAGACGTCGATCACGTAGATCGTCAGGTCCGACAGTTCCGGGCTGAAGGTCGCCGAGAGGTTGTCGCCACCGGACTCCACCAGGATCAGGTCCAGCCCCGGAAAGCGGCGGTTCAGTTGATCCACGGCTTCGAGGTTGATCGAGGCGTCTTCGCGGATCGCCGTGTGCGGGCAGCCGCCGGTTTCCACACCGATGATCCGCTCGGGCGCCAGGGCTTCGTGGCGCACCAGAAAATCGGCGTCTTCGCGGGTGTAGATGTCGTTGGTCACGACGGCCAGGTTGTAGCGGTCGCGCAAGGCCAGGCACAGGGCCAGAGTCAGGGCGGTTTTGCCGGAGCCGACCGGGCCGCCGATGCCGACACGCAGGGGGTGTGCGTTCATGTGATTCTCCAAAGTAAAAGGCCCTAGGAACGGAACAGACGGCTGTACTGGCGCTCATGGGCCATGCACGCCAGGGACAGGCCGAAAGCGGCGCTGCCAGAGTGTTCGGGGTTGATTCGGGTGGCGTCTTGCTGCGCCTGTTGCAGCAGCGGCAGCAGTTCGCTGGTCAGGCGCTGGGCAGCTTGCTGGCCCAGGGGCAGGGTTTTCATCAACACCGCCAATTGGTTTTCCAGCCAGCTCCACAGCCAGGCGGCCAGCGCATCTTGTGGGCTGATCTGCCAGGCGCGGGCCGCCAGCGCCCAGCCAAGGGCCAGATGGGGCTCAGGGCATTGGTCGAGAAAGGCCCGGGCGGGTGCATCCAGTTCCGGTAAACCGTTGAGCAGTTGCTTCAACGAATAACCCATCTGTCGACTTTCCTGATGCAACTCGCGGGTTTCGCGGCTGGCGCGATGTTCTTCGCAACGTTGCAGCAGTTCAATCCAGTTT
Source organism: Pseudomonas sp. B21-048 (assembly GCF_024748615.1). Taxonomy (NCBI): domain Bacteria; kingdom Pseudomonadati; phylum Pseudomonadota; class Gammaproteobacteria; order Pseudomonadales; family Pseudomonadaceae; genus Pseudomonas; species Pseudomonas sp. B21-048. Next base: position 600,061 of record NZ_CP087168.1, read on the forward strand.
TCTTTGGCCGCAGCGGTGCAATGGGCGAGCAGTAGCGGCGCTTCGAAACGCGCGAGATTGAGCAGCAACTGATCGCTGATCCAGCGCCGCGCGCTGTCGGGATCGTTCACCCGGCCGTTATCCACGGCCATCTCCAAACCCTGGGAATAGCTGTAGCCGCCAATCGGCAGCTGCGGGCTGGCCAGACGCAGCAGCGCCCAGGCTGGGTTCATAAGCGCACGCCGAACTGGTGCAGCTTCGGCGGGTAGTTGAAATCCTCGTCACCGTGCCGCGAATGGTGATGGCCGCCGCCGTAGGCGCCATGTTCCGGCTGGAACGGCGCCTCGATGTTCTCGACCTTGGCATCAAGCTGTTCGAGCATGGCCTTGAGCACGTAATCGTCGAGCAGGCGCAACCAGCCATCGCCGACTTGCAGGGCCACATGGCGGTTGCCCAGGTGATAGGCGGCGCGGGTCAGTTCGAAGGCGTTGGCGCAGGTGACGTGCAGCAGTTGTTCGGGGCGTGCGCAAACGCGAACGACGCGCCCGTCTCCGGCTTGCAGGCATTCGCCGTCATACAGCGGCGGCTGACCGCGCTCCAAAAACAACCCGACGTCTTCACCCTCGGCACTGAAACAGCGCAAACGGCTTTTGCTCCGGGCTTCGAAAGTCAGGTGCAACTCGGCGGCCCAGACGGGTTGAGGGTCGATTCTGCGATGAATCACCAGCATCGGAAGGCTTCCAGCAATGGACAATGCTCAGGGATAGAGCAAGGGGCTTGCCAATCGGGGGAGGCGTAGGAAATGCCTGTCGGGCGAGAGGAAAAATTCGGGGCGTTGCAGAACTTTGATTGAAGTTGGTGCGCAAAAAAACTTTACGCACCGATTTGCGGCGCATGAAAAAGATCGTCCGAACGCGGCCCGAGCCTTCGGACGATCTTTTTTAAGAGGTCACTCGGTACTGCCGAGTCCCTGCCAATGCTTCAGCCCGATAAAGATGAATCGCAATTGCTGGGTAATCTTCGCCTGAGGCGTCAGATGCTCCGGCAACGCCTGCGCTGGCGGATCGATGATGTCCGGCAGGGTCGCGAACACGCTTTTGACGATCAGGTCAGCCATGACACCCAGCCCTGCGATGTCCAGGTGTTGCAGTTTCGGCATCAGCGACAGGTCCGCCGCCAGGTCCGAGCTGATGTCTTCGCGCAAGCGGCCAATGGCCTGGCGCACCAGCAGCGAGCCGCCGTACTGCTCGCGGGCAAGAAACAGGAACTGCGAGCGATTGGCCGTGACCACGTCGAGAAAGATCCGCACCGAGGCGTCGATGATGCCGCCCATGACGAACTCGTTATGGCGCACCAGGCGGATGGTTTCACGGAAGGTCTGGCCGACTTCGCTGACCAGCACCAGGCCCAGTTCATCCATGTCGGCGAAATGCCGGTAGAAACCGGTGGGGACGATCCCGGCGGTTCGGCTCACTTCGCGCAGGCTCAGGCTGCCGAATCCTCGGCCGCTTTCCATCAGGTGGCGGGCAGCGTCCATCAGGGCGTTGCGGGTCTGTTGTTTCTGTTCGGCGCGGGGCAGCATCGCAAGGGTGTTTTCTGGACAGGGACAGCGGCGCACTCTAGCAAATCGGCTTTGCTGACGTCGAACCAGTATCGAGGATCATGTGGGGAATGAGGCTTTTACAAGTCAAAAGCCCAATCCCGGGATTGGGCTTTTTTTCAGGGACGCCATGGCTTAACTCACCGCGCTGTTGCGTTCGATTACACGGTCACCACCGCCTTCAGCCAGGGTTTGACCTTGTGGTGTGCGAGCGGAACCGTCAGCCGCCAGGGTTTGACCTTGTGGGGTACGGTCCGAGCCATCTTGAGTGATCAAGCCTTTTTCTTTCAGGCGATCATTACCGCCTTCGGCCAGGGTCTGACCTTGTGGCGTGCGGTCTGTGCCGTCAGCAGCAACGGTCTGGCTGAACACCGAGTGGCTGTCTTTGACTTGTGGAGTGGCTTGATCAGCGGCCGGCAAAGCAAAAGCGGTGCTGGCTAACATCGAGAGGGTCAGGCTAAACAGTAATTGGCGTTTCATGATGGGTTGCTCCTTGGGAGGGCGATGAAGTGGGTACGAGGGCAATGCTACTCTCGATAAATCGATGCAAAAGTTCATAAACGCAATGGTAATAATCAACGGAATTGATTGTTTCTCCGAAGGGCTCTAGAACGGGTGTTTCCGGCGACCGTCTTTGCACTGCGGTGGGTAATTTCGAGCCATTTGCGCCTCGCAAAAGTGCAGGCTCGGTAAACGCTGCAGGAAGGGAGCGAACCCGGTTATTGCGTCCGGGTCGGTCGTCGGGTTAAACCTGCGGGCCATTTTTCAGTCATAGATTTCATGGCAGGCCGGTTCTGGCCTAACGTTTCATCAGTGCGTCGCTGTCGGGCGCCCAGTCGTATTCAGGAGCCCTGTGCAATGACGCGCACTCGTAAAATACTGGCCTGGACCTTCGCCAGCCTCGTTGTCCTGCTGGCCCTTCTGGTGCTGATCATCGCGCTCTTTGACTGGAACCGGATCAAGCCGCCGCTGAACGCCAAAGTCTCCGAAGAACTGCATCGTCCCTTCGCCATCAATGGCAACCTAGCGGTGGTCTGGCAGCGCGAGCCTGATGAGGGTGGCTGGCGGGGCTGGGTGCCGTGGCCCCATGTGGTGGCTGAGGACCTGAGCCTGGGCAATCCCGACTGGTCGAAGCAACCGCAGATGGCCACCCTCAAACGCGTCGAACTGCGCATTTCGCCGCTGGCCTTGCTGGCGCGGCGGATGGTGATCCCGCGCATCGACCTGAGCGAGCCCAATGCCGACTTACAGCGTCTGGCCGACGGTCGCGCCAACTGGACGTTCAAGTTTGACCCCAAAGACCCGAACGCCGAGCCGTCGAACTGGGTGCTGGACATCGGTGCCATCGGCTTCGACAAGGGGCATGTGGTACTCGATGATCAGAGGCTGAATACTAAGCTCGATGTGCTCATCGATCCGTTGGGTAAACCGATTCCATTCAGCGACATCGTCGGCGACAAGGCGGCGAAAACCACGCTCGAGAAGGGCGGGTCGCCGCAGGATTACGTGTTCGCGTTGAAGGTCAAAGGCCAATACCAAGGCCAGAATCTCGCGGGTCAAGGCAAGATCGGTGGCCTGCTGGCATTACAGGACGCCAGCAGGCCGTTCCCGCTTCAGGCGCAAGCGAAGATCGCCGACACCCGCGTCGAGTTGGCCGGTACGCTCACCGATCCATTGAGCCTAGGCGCGCTGGATTTGCGCTTGAAACTGGCCGGTACCAGTCTGGGCAATCTCTATCCACTGATCGGCGTGACGCTGCCGGATACTCCGCCTTACGCCACCGATGGGCACTTGATGGCCAAGCTGCATGAGTCAGGCGGGGCGGTTTATCGCTATGAGGACTTCAACGGCAAGATCGGCGAGAGTGACATCCATGGCAACCTGACCTACGTTGCGAGCCAGCCGAGGCCAAAACTCAGCGGGGCGCTGGAGTCCAATCAACTGCTGTTTACCGACCTGGCCCCATTGATCGGTGGCGATTCCAACGCCAAGCAAAAGGCCCGCGGCGGTGGAAGCAAGCAGCCGGCGGATAAGCTGCTACCCGTCGAGGAGTTCAGGACCGAGCGCTGGCGTGACATGGACGCCGACGTCGAATTCACCGGCAAACGCATCGTCCACAACGAAAAACTGCCGTTCAACGATCTTTACACGCATTTGGTGCTGACCGATGGGGTGCTCAGCCTCGAGCCCCTTCGTTTTGGCGTGGCGGGCGGTAATCTGGATGCGCAAATTCGTCTCAACGGTCGCACAGAACCGCTGGAGGGGCGGGCCAAACTGACCGCGCGCAAGTTCAAGCTCAAGCAGTTGTTCCCCTCCATTGAACGGATGAAAACCAGTTTCGGTGAACTCAATGGCGATGCTGAGCTGACTGGCCGTGGTAACTCGGTAGCCAAACTGTTGGGCACCGCTGACGGCAATTTGAAGATGCTGATCAATGACGGCGCCATCAGTCGTGAGTTGATGGAGCTGGCGGGGCTCAACGTCGGCAACTATGTGGTCGGCAAGATCTTTGGCGACAGGGAAGTGAAGATCAACTGCGCGGCGGCCGATTTTGATATCAAGAGCGGTCTGGCGACCACGCGGCTGTTCGTCTTCGATACCGAGACTGCAATCGTCTACATCGATGGCACCGCGAACATGGCCACCGAGCAACTGGACCTGACCATCTCCCCGGAATCCAAGGGCTGGCGCCTGATTTCGCTGCGTTCGCCGCTGTATGTGCGAGGCAAGTTCATCAAGCCGAATGCGGGTGTCAAACCGGTGCCGTTGATGTTGCGTGGGGCCGGGATGGTTGCGCTGGGTGTGATTGCCGCGCCGGCGGCGGGCTTGCTGGCATTGATAGCGCCCAGCGCTGGCGAGCCGAATCAGTGTGCACCGTTGCTGGAGCAGATGAAGGCTGGAAAGGCGCCGGTGACCGTCAAACCTACAAAGTAATCGGGTGTCTGTGATGAGGTCTTCGCTGTGTCGCATGCCCATAACGGGCACGACTTGTAGGAGCGAGCGGTGCGGCGATCCGACTTGCCCGCGAAAGCGGTCTGACAGTCGCTACAAAGATCGCAGCCTTCGGCAGCTCCTATGCGCCTGTGGGCGCTGCCGCAGGCTGCGATCTTGGCAATAGACCCGACAACCGGGCTTCCTCCTGCAACCACGCAAAAAACGCCCGCACCGGCGGATGCCGTTCACGGCCCGGTACGCACAGCGCGCTGTATCCGGCCCCGTCGACTTGAATCTCACCCCGATAAGCGACCAGCAAGCCGCTGGCCACACTCTCCGACACCAGAATGTTGCTCGCCAGCACCAGGCCTTGCCCGGCGATGGCGGCTTGCAAGGCGTAATGCTCTTCGTCGTATTCACGCACCGCTGGTTGTTCGGTCAGCCAGGTTTCGCCGGACTGCGCGCACCAGGCCTCCCAGCCATGGGCATACAGCTTGGAGTTGTACCAGCGCACGCTGATCAGGGTCGGTACCCGACTGGCCGCCAGGGCCCCTTGTTCAAGCGAGCCATAGACCCCGAAGGATTCGTCGAACAGGCACAGGCCATACAGGTTCGGGTAATCGTCGAGGCTGTAACGCACCACCAGATCGACGCTGGCGTCCTGATGCAAGTCGATGACTTCCCAGTGGGTGTCCAGGCGCAGGTTGATGTTCGGATGGCGGGCATAAAACCGTCCCAGTCGCGGCACCAGCCAGAGGGCGGCGAAGGCGGCCGTGGTGGAAATTGTCAGACTCGTGCCGCTGCGTTGCGGGCGCAAGGTATCGACGCTCTGCGCCACTTCCAGCAGGGCGCCGTGCAGGCTGCGGAACAGCCGTTCGCCGCATTCGGTGAGGCGTACTTGCCGTGGCAGCCGTTCGAACAAGGGGACGCCGAGCCATTTTTCCAGAGCGCGGATTTGGTGCGAGACCGCCGTCGGCGTCACGGAGAGTTCTTCGGCGGCGGCCTTGAAACTCGACAGGCGTGAGGCGGATTCGAAGGCGCGCAGGGCGGTCAGCGGCAACGAGGCAAACAATTCTAGAACTCCATGGGTGAAATTGATTCATCCAGACTGATTTTTGTTCATTTGAGGAGACGCAGTTTCAAGCTTCAAGCTTCAAGCTGTGAGCCACAAGCAGTTTGAGTTTAGTCTTCAGGAGATTGAGATGAGTAAAATTCTTGCCATACACGCCAGCCCCCGTGGTGAACGTTCACATTCGCGGCGTTTGGCCGAGGTGTTCCTTTGCGCCTGGCAGGTCCGCAACCCGCAGTCGCCACTGACGCGCCGTGAAGTCGGTCGAGCGTTGATTCCGCCCGTCAACGAAGCGTTTGTGGCCGCCGCTTTTCATCCGGAACCTGAAGCGCGACCGCTGTCGATGCAGGCCGACCTGGCACTCAGCGATGAATTGGTGGGGGAGTTGCTCGGCCATGATCTGTTGGTGATTTCCACACCGATGTACAACTTCAGCGTGCCCAGCGGCCTCAAGGCCTGGATCGATCAGATTGTGCGGCTCGGGCTGACGTTCAATCACACCCTGGACAACGGCATCGCTCAGTATGAACCGCTGGTGCAGTGCAAAAAGGCGTTGATCGTCACCAGCCGCGGCGGGTTCGGCTTCGGGCCGGGTGGTGAACTTGAAGCGATGAACCATGCCGATCCGTTGCTGCGCACGGCACTCGGGTTTATCGGCATCACCGACGTCACCGTTGTCGCCGCCGAGGGCGAAGAGTCCACCGAACGCACCTTCCAGGTGTCCGTGGCCGAGGCCGAGCAGCGTTTGCTGGCGCTGGCCAGGGAGTTCTAGATGGCCTGGTTGTTCTTGCTGATCGCCGCCGGGTTCGAGGTCACCTTCGCCATGGGCATGAAGTACGCCGAAGGCTTCACCCGGCTCTGGCCCTCGGTGATGACGGTGGTGGCCGCGGTGGGCGGGATTTACTTCCTGACCCTGGCCATGCGCGAATTGCCGGTGAGCATCGCCTACCCGATCTGGACCGCCATCGGTTCACTGGGCACGGTGTTTCTCGGCTTTGCGCTGCTGGGTGAAAGCCTGACCGCGCTCAAACTGGTTTCGGTCGGGCTGATTGTGGCGGGCGTGGTGGGGTTGAAGTAAGCGATGTCATAGACTGGTCGTTGAGTTGTCATCTTGGGTGGCGATGCTTGGCTGATACCTTGCATCCGGCCTTGCTTCATCTCATCGATCACAAGGATGTTCATCCATGTCGCAAGGTTCCGCCACGCGTTACCCCTTGGTGTTGGTCCCGGGGATGCTCGGGTTTATCCGTCTGCTGCTCTATCCCTATTGGTACGGAATCATTTCGGCGCTGCGCCGGGATGGGGCGACCGTGATTGCGGTGCAGGTCTCGCCGCTCAACTCCACCGAGGTACGCGGCGAGCAATTGCTGGCGCGGATCGAGGAGATTTTGCGCGAAACCGGGGCCGAGAAGGTCAACCTGATCGGTCACAGCCAGGGCTCATTGACCGCCCGTTACGCCGCGGCAAAACGCCCGGACCAGGTGGCTTCGGTGACTTCGGTGGCCGGGCCGAATCACGGCTCGGAACTGGCGGACTATCTGCACACCCATTATCCGGCAGACAGCGCCAAGGGCCGGCTGCTGAGCTTTTTGCTGTGGCTGATCAGCGCGTTAATGTGCCTGCTGGAAACCGGCTGTCGCGGGCCGAGACTGCCGGTGGATATCCCGGCTTCGCACCAATCCCTGACCACGACGGGCGTGGCGCTGTTCAATCAGCATTATCCACAGGGGCTGCCTGAAACTTGGGGCGGGCATGGCCCGGAAGTAGTCAACGGCGTGCGTTATTACTCATGGTCCGGGACGTTACAACCGGGCAAGACCGATCGCGGCTGCAACCTGTTTGACGGGACCAACCGCAGTTGCCGGTTGTTCGCCAGGACTTTTGTGCGCGAGGCGGGGCATTGCGACGGGATGGTCGGGCGTTACAGCTCGCATTTGGGGACGGTGGTTGGCGATGAATACCCGATGGATCACTTCGATATCGTCAACCAATCGCTTGGGCTGGTGGGTAAGGGCGCAGAACCGGTGCGGTTGTTTGTTGAACATGCGGCGCGGTTGAAAGCGGCCGGTGTGTGAACGGCAGTGAGGGTGTCCTGAGGTTTGTGTAAACGGTCATTAGGCGCACACTGCCTTTCCCAAGGAGTCTCAATGACCGAGCCCAAGCGCACTAAACGAGTCAAACCCGATCCTGAACTGGTAAAGCTGGCCGACAGCCTGTTGACCAACTACCGAAAACCCGAAGATCTGATCGGCGAAAATGGCCTGCTCAAGCAGCTCACCAAGATGCTCGTCGAACGAGCGCTGGAAGCTGAAATGACCGAGCACCTGGGGCATGACAAAAGCGCAGCCGTTACCAATGCCGAAGGAAATGCTCGCAACGGCCATAGCGGTAAGACGCTCAAGGGCGACTTTGGCGAGCTACCGCTGGAGATTCCCCGTGATCGCCAGGGAATGTTCGAGCCCCAGCTAGTTTCCAAGCACCAGACGCGTTGGACCGGCTTCGATGACAAGGTCATTTCGCTGTACGCCCGAGGGATGACTGTTCGGGAAATTCAGGGGCACCTGCAGGAGATGTACGGCACAGAGGTCTCTCCTAGCCTCATCTCGGCGATTACCGACGCCGTTAGCGAAGAGGTCAAAGTCTGGCAATCGCGTCCTCTGGACGAGCTCTATCCGATCCTCTACCTCGATTGCATTCACGTCAAAGTGCGCGACAGTGGCGCGGTCAGAACCAAGGCGGTTTACTTGGCCATTGGCGTCAATATGGACGGTCGAAAAGAAGTTCTAGGATTGTGGATCGCACAGACTGAAGGTGCCAAATTCTGGCTGCAAGTAGTCACAGAGCTTAAAACACGCGGGGTAAAAGACATCTTTATCGCCTGCGTGGATGGGCTCAAGGGCTTTCCTGAGGCGATCGAAGTGGTCTATCCGCAAGCCTCGGTTCAACTGTGCATCGTGCATATGGTGCGCAACAGCTTGAAGTTCGTATCGTGGAAGCATCAACGCGAAGCCGCTGCCGACCTCAAGCTTATTTACCGCTCGACGACGGTTGAAATGGCCGAGCAAAAGCTGACCGATTTCGAGGCCAAATGGGATGATCGATACCCTCTGATCAGCCAGTCATGGCGCAAAAACTGGGCGAGGGTCATACCTCTATTCGATTATCCACCTGAGATACGGACGGTGATCTATACCACCAACGCCATCGAGTCGATCAACATGAGCTTGCGCAAGGTCACCAAAAGCAGAGCCTCATTCCCGACTGATGACGCGGTTATGAAGCTCTTTTATCTGGCGCTGAATAACATCAGCAAGAAGTGGACAATGCCAATCAGGGACTGGGCGGGGGCCTTGAACCGGTTCAGTATCCAGTTCGAAGACCGGCTTTTGCAGGATTAACAGCAACGCCGTTTACACAGAATCCCGTACACCCCCACGGCAGTTGGACCGCGTTATCGTTCATCGCGGGCAAGCCACGCTCCCACAGGTTTTGTGTCGGACGCCGGCAATGGACACGACGCCAAACCTGTGGGAGCGTGGCTTGCCCGCGAAGGCGTCCGGTCAGGCAGCGCTGATCTTACGGCCCAGCACCGTGGTCCAGCGCTCCGACAAAATCACCCCACCCAACGTCAACACCCCACCCACTAGGTGATACAGCGCCAACTGCTCATGCAGCACCACCGCCGCAATCAGCGCAGTAATCAACGGCAGCAAATTGAAAAACAGCGTGGTCCGGCTCGGCCCCAGGCGCACCACGGCCTGCATCCACGCCAGCGGCGCAAGCATCGAGGCCAGCAGGCAGGCGTAGAGCACCAGCGGAATGTTCTGCAGGGTCGGGCCGATTTTCGGTGAGGCGAGGAACAGCGGAAACAGCACCACCACCGCGACCAACACCTGCAAATACAACAACACCAGCGGCGGCAAACGCAGCTGCCATTTCTTCAGCAAGGTGCTGTAAATCGCATACGCCAGCGTGGCGATCAGCATCATCGCGTCACCCAGGTTGACCCCGTGTTCCAGCAACGCGCCAAGACTGCCGGACGACACCACCACCAAAACCCCCGCAAACGACAACACCGCGCCGGCCAGTGCGCCGGCGGTCAGGCGTTGGCCGAGGCTGAGAATCGCCATGGCCAGCGACATCAATGGCATCAGCGACAAAATGATCCCCATGTTGGTGGCCGAAGTCAGCGTCGCAGCGAAGTAAGCCAGGCTCTGATAAACCGCCATGCCAAGCACGCCGAGGATGAAAATCCTGCCCAGGTTCGGGCGGATTAACGACCAATGGGCGATCACCGGTTTAAGCATGAAAGGCGTGAACAGCAGTGCGGCCAGCAGCCAGCGGTAGAAACCGATTTCGGCGGGAAAGATCGCGCCGACCGCGAGTTTGTTGATCACGGTGTTGCCGGCCCAAATGAAAATGGCCAGCAGGGGGTAAGCGTATTGCATCGGGAAAAACCAGAACGTTAATGAAGGGTGATTATCCGCTTGTCTGGATCAATGCCTATACTTCGATCCAGACAATCTGCCTCTGATTCCGGACAGCATGAACAGCAAACACATCGACCTGCTGGATTTCAGCGAACTGCCGGCCCCGGTCTATTTCCGTTATGCCGACTTCAACACCCACGAATACGCCTCGGCCCACCATCACCCTTGGGGCACCCTCGAGTACTCGGCCAATGGAGTCTTGCACATGGAAATCGGCAGCCGTCGCTTCATGTCGCCGCCGCAGTACGCGGTGTGGGTGCCGCCCGGGACCGAGCACAGTTTCTATAGCAATCAGCCGATCAACTATCGCGCGGTCTGCCTCGCGCCGACGTTGTGTCGCGATCTGCCGCAGCAGGCCTGCACCCTGGCGATCAGCGACATCCTCAAGGCGATCCTCAAGGACTTCGCCGTCCGCGATGTGAAAATTCCCGAGCACGATGCGGACAAGCGTCTGGCTCAAGTGCTGGTGGACCAACTGCAGCAGGCGCCAGTGCATGAGTGTTATTTGCCCTACGCCAGCAGCCCTGGATTACTCGCAATTCTAGAAGCCTTGCAGACCGAGCCTGGGGATAACCGGCCGTTGGCGCATTGGGCTGCGCAAATTCACGTCAGCGAACGCACGTTGGCCCGGCAGTTTGTCCGCGAGCTGGGCATGAGTTTCGGAGAGTGGCGGCAACGGTTGCGGTTTCTGGCGGCAATCGAAGCGCTCGATAGCCAGCGCAGCATTCAGGAAATCGCCTTCGACATGGGGTACAGCACCGGCTCGGCATTCATCGCGATGTTTCAGCGTCAGGCCGGGTGTACGCCTGAGCAATATCGACGCAGCCACCTCGATAGCAGGTGAACGTGTAACAGGCTTTGTCTACACTCCGAAACAAGGCCGCATCCATCGGTGCGGCAACAAGGAGAACACTCCATGAAGATGTTGCGTGCCCCGTTGTTGATGGTCGGTTTGCTGCTCTGCTCCCAAGGTTTCGCCGCCACTGCCCAACAGAACAAAATGACTACCTGCAATGCCGACGCTACTGCAAAAAGCCTCAAGGGTGACGAGCGCAAAGCCTTCATGAGCACCTGCCTCAAAGCCGCGCCGGCCGCCGATGCCGCCAAGCCAATGACCCCTCAACAAGAAAAGATGAAGACCTGCAACGCGACCGCCGCCACCCAGGCCCTCACGGGTGATGCGCGCAAAACCTTCATGAGCGATTGCCTGAAGAAAAAATAAGCATTGTGGGAGCGAGCTTGCTCGCGATGCAGGCGGCTCGGTATCACGGAGGACCGAAGTGATGCTATCGCGAGCAGGCTCGCTCCCACAGGTTCGTGTTTGCTCGCTTCGGCGCCGGAACGCTGGCAGACTGCCAATCCTTTTACGTCGTTCGTTTTGAGGCTGTATGTCAGCGTTTTCTCAGCGTCAGGTCTTGTTGTTCATCAGCTGGGTCATCATTTTTGGTGGTTTGCTGCTGGTGCTTCCTCTGCGATTGCTGCCCAGCCTGCTGGCCGGGTTGTTGGTGTTCGAACTGGTCAACATGCTTACGCCGCAATTGCAGCGGCTGATCGAAGGCCGCCGTGCGCGCTGGCTGGCGGTGGCGTTGCTGGGGACATTGGTGGTCAGCGTGCTGGCGCTGATCTTTGCCGGTGCGATCAGTTTTCTGCTGCACGAGGCGGAAAACCCCGGCGCTTCCCTCGACAAATTCATGGTCGTAGTCGACCGCGCACGCGGGCAGTTGCCGCCGTTCATCGACGCTTATCTGCCGGCCAGTGCTGCCGAGTTCCGGGTGGCCATTGGCGAGTGGATGAGCAAGCACCTCAGTGATTTGCAACTGGTGGGCAAGGACGCGGCGCACATGTTCGTGACGCTGCTGATTGGCATGGTGCTGGGGGCGATCATCGCCTTGCAGCGTGCGCCGGACGTGACCAAACGCAAACCCTTGGCCGCGGCGCTGTTCGACCGCTTGCACCTGTTGGTCCAGGCGTTTCGCAACATTGTTTTCGCCCAGATCAAGATTTCCCTGCTCAACACTTTCTTCACCGGGATTTTCCTCGCGGTGGTCCTGCCGATGTTCGGGATCAAGCTGCCGCTGACCAAAACCCTGATCGTGCTGACCTTCCTGCTCGGCCTGCTACCGGTGATCGGCAACTTGATGTCGAACACCTTGATCACCATCGTCGGCCTGTCGCTGTCGATCTGGGTGGCGGTGGCGGCGTTGGGTTATCTGATAGTTATCCACAAGCTCGAATACTTCCTCAACGCGCGCATCGTCGGCGGGCAGATCAGTGCCAAGTCGTGGGAGTTGCTGCTGGCAATGCTGGTGTTCGAAGCCGCGTTCGGCCTGCCGGGCGTGGTGGCGGGGCCGATTTATTACGCGTATCTGAAGAGTGAGTTGAAGCTGGCGGGGATGGTGTAACCCCGCCCGATCGTTCCCACGCTCTGCGTGGGAATGCATCCCGTGACGCTCCGCGTCACAGCCTCAACAGCGGACGCAGAGCGTCCATGGCGGCGTTCCCACGCAGAGCGTGGGAACGATCATTATGCGAGGGTGCCGTAACGCTTCATCGCCTCGATCGCCAACCCGCTACCGATGCTGCCGAAGATGTTCCCTTCCACATGCCGAGCATTCGGCAACATGGCCGAGACGCTGTTGCGCAGCGCCGGAATCCCGCTCGAACCGCCGGTGAAGAACACGGTGTCCACCTGATCGACCCGCACATTGGCGTCGTTCAACAACTGGGTCACGCTGTTACGCACCCGCTCCAGCAAGTTGTCGATGGCTGATTCAAACAGTGCCCGGCTCAGTTCCACGCTCAACCCTGGCTCGATCCGATCCAGCGGCACATGGCGGCTGTCGGCGTGGGTCAGCTGGATCTTGGTTTCTTCCACTTCCATGGCCAGCCAGTGCCCGGCGCGTTGGTCGATCAGCTTGAACAGGCGATCGATGCCGCCAGTGTCTTCGATGTCGTAACGCATGCTGCCCAAAGCCAGGCTCGACTTCTGCGAGTACACCGAGTTGATGGTGTGCCAGGTCGCCAGGTTCATGTGGTGGCTGGTCGGCATGTAGGCGCCGCTCTTCATCCGGCTGCCGTAGCCAAACAGCGGCATCAGGCCTTGCAGGCTAAGCTGCTTGTCGAAATCGGTCCCGCCGATGTGCACGCCGCCGGTGGCGAGGATGTCGTCGTGACGGTTGTCGTGGTTGCGGCGCTCAGGCGACAGGCGCACCAGCGAGAAGTCAGATGTACCACCGCCGATGTCGACGATCAGTACCAACTCTTCCTTTTCGATGGTCGACTCGTAGTCGAACGCCGCTGCAATTGGCTCGTACTGGAACGAGACGTCCTTGAAGCCGATGGCGCGGGCTACATCCACCAGGGTGTTTTCCGCTTCCTGGTCGGCCATTTCATCGTCATCGACGAAAAACACCGGACGGCCCAGCACCACTTCTTCGAATTCCCGACCGGCAGCGGTTTCGGCACGCTTCTTCAACTGGCCGATGAACAGCCCGAGCAGGTCCTTGAACGGCATCGCCGTGCCGAGGACGCTGGTGTCGTGCTTGATCAGCTTGGAACCCAGCAGGCTCTTGAGCGAGCGCATCAGCCGGCCTTCGTAGCCTTCCAGGTACTCGTGCAGCGCCAGTCGGCCGTACACCGGGCGGCGTTCTTCCATGTTGAAGAAGACCACCGAGGGCAGGGTGATCTTGTCGTCCTCCAGCGCGATCAGCGTTTCCATGCCGGGGCGCAGCCAGCCGACGGTGGAGTTGGATGTGCCAAAGTCGATGCCACAGGCACGGGCTGGAGATGCGTTTTTCATGTCTTTCAAGTTCCGGTTAAAAAACGGCCGCGCAGTGTATGTCAGCGCGGCGCAGATTCGAAGGCCGACTATCCGTTAAATAGCAGTGATCGGCGCTTGAAAGATGCGCCAACACCCCCAAACTCCCCTGCATAGACTTGGCAACCCCTGGGGCGACTGCAAGAGCCGCGCCCTGCTGCCGATAAACTTCTGATGCGCTGCCCGGTCACAACCTTGAGATCGGTCAATCCAGAGGCTGCAAACAAGAGCATGCTGGACCGAGCGGCGCGATTTCGATAATGGATGGTGATTCCCTCGATGGACTTCAAAGACTATTACAAGATTCTCGGTGTGGAGCCGACCGCGGACGATAAGGCGATCAAGGCCGCCTATCGAAAGCTGGCGCGCAAATACCACCCCGATGTCAGCAAGGAAAAGGACGCCGAGGCCAAATTCAAGGACGCGTCCGAAGCCTATGAAGCGCTGAAAAGCGCCGATAAGCGCGCCGAATACGACGACTTGCGCAAATACGGCCACCACGGCCAGCCCTTTCAGGGGCCACCGGGTTGGCAGAGCCGCGGTGGTTTCGGTGGTGGTGGTCAGGACACGGGCGATTTCTCGGACTTTTTCAGTTCGATCTTCGGCAACCGTGGCCCGGGTTTTAACGGTGGTGGACGGTCGGGCCGAAGCGCCGGGCGACGAGGACAAGACGTGGAAATGGAATTACCGGTTTTTCTGGAAGAAACCCTCTCGACCGAATCGAAGAAGGTCAGCTTCCAGGTGCCGCATTACAACGCTGCCGGCCAGCATGTCAGCAACACCAGCAAAAGCCTGAACGTGAAGATCCCCGCCGGCGTGACCGACGGCGAGCGCATCCGCCTCAAGGGCCAGGGCGCTCCGGGCATTGGTGGCGGGGTTAATGGCGACTTGTACCTGACCATTCGTTTTGCGCCACACCCCAAATTCGACGTCGAAGGCGAAAACCTGATCATCACCTTGCCGCTGGCACCGTGGGAACTGGCGCTGGGGACCGAAGTCGCGGTGCCGACCTTGACCGGCAGGATCAACCTCAAGGTTCCGGCCGGCAGCCAGAACGGCCAGCGCATGCGCGCCAAGGGCCATGGCCTGCTGCACAAGGCCGGTCACCGTGGCTATTTGTTCGTGCAGCTCAAGGCAGTGATGCCGAAAAAACTCGACCATGATGTCAAAGAATTGTGGGAGGAGCTGGCGAAAAAAGCCGCTTTCGATCCGCGAGAGAACTTTTGATTCAGAGATAAGGAGTAGCCAATCATGAGCGACCCCGTGATCGTTCTACTGGACCTGGCAGAATTCTGTGAGGCGACCGAACTGTCGGACGTGCACGTGATCGAGATCGTCGAACACGGCATCCTCGAACCGCAGGGGTCAAAGCCCAAGGATTGGCGTTTCACCGACTATGAACTGGTGCTGGCCAAGCGCGCCGCCAAGCTGCGGCGCGATCTGGAGCTGGAATGGGAAGGCGTCGCACTGGCGCTGGACTTGCTGGAAGAGGTCCAGCAATTGCGGGCCGAGAACCGCATGCTCAAGCAGCGGTTGGGGCGATTGGTGGTTGAGTAGTCGTTCTGATGTTTTTGTGTTGCGAGCAAGCCCGCTCCGACAGGGATTTCGTTTAACTGACTGGAATTAGGGGTTGCCTTGGGCAGCCCCCTCTCCACAGAACATCTAGAACAGGAAATAGCGCTGCGCCATCGGCAATACATCCGCCGGTTCGCACCACAGCAACACGCCGTCGGCCTTGACCTGATAGGTCTGCGGATCGACATCGATGTGCGGCAGGTAGTCGTTATGGATCAGGTCGGTTTTCTGCACGTCGCGACAGCCTTTGACCACGGCGATTTTCTTCTTCAAACCCAAGGCTTCGGGCAAACCGGCCTCCTGTGCCGCCTGACTGATAAAGGTCAGGCTGGTGGCGTGCAGCGAGCCGCCGTAACTGGCGAACATCGGGCGGTAGTGCACCGGTTGCGGCGTCGGGATCGAAGCGTTGGCGTCGCCCATCAGGCTGGCCGCAATGGCGCCGCCTTTTAGAATCAGCGTCGGTTTGACCCCAAAGAACGCCGGGCGCCATAACACCAGATCTGCCCATTTACCCACTTCGACGGAGCCCACTTCATGGCTGATGCCGTGGGTGATCGCCGGGTTGATGGTGTATTTGGCGATGTAGCGTTTGGCGCGGAAGTTGTCGTTACCTTCGCCGTCTCCGGGCAGCGGGCCACGCTGCTTTTTCATTTTGTCAGCGGTCTGCCAGGTGCGCGTGATGACTTCACCGACGCGGCCCATGGCCTGACTGTCGGAGCTGATCATCGAGAACGCGCCGAGGTCGTGAAGGATGTCTTCGGCGGCGATGGTTTCGCGGCGGATGCGGCTTTCGGCGAAGGCCACGTCTTCGGCAATGCTCGGGTCCAGGTGGTGGCAGACCATCAGCATGTCGAGGTGTTCGTCGATGGTGTTGCGGGTGAACGGCCGGGTCGGGTTGGTGGAGCTCGGCAGCACGTTGGCAAAACCGCAGGCCTTGATGATGTCCGGGGCATGACCGCCACCGGCGCCTTCGGTGTGGTAGGTGTGGATGGTGCGGCCCTTGAAGGCGGCGAGGGTGGTTTCGACGAAGCCCGATTCGTTGAGGGTGTCGGTATGAATCGCCACCTGCACGTCGTACTGATCGGCCACGTTCAGGCAGTTGTCGATGCTCGCCGGGGTGGTGCCCCAGTCTTCGTGCAACTTCAGGCCAATGGCGCCGGCCTTGACCTGCTCGATCAGCGGTTCCGGCAGGCTGGCGTTGCCCTTGCCGGTGAAGCCGATGTTCATCGGGAAAGCATCGGCAGCCTGAAGCATGCGCGCCAGGTGCCACGGCCCGGAGGTGCACGTGGTGGCGTTGGTGCCGGTGGCCGGGCCGGTGCCGCCGCCGATCATGGTGGTGACGCCGCTCATCAGCGCCTCTTCGATCTGTTGCGGGCAGATGAAGTGGATGTGGGTGTCGATGCCACCAGCGGTGAGGATCATGCCTTCACCGGCGATCACCTCGGTGCTGGCGCCGACGGCGATGGTGACGTTGGGCTGGATGTCCGGGTTGCCGGCCTTGCCGATGGCCGCGATGCGCCCGTCCTTGAGGCCGACGTCGGCTTTAACGATGCCCCAGTGGTCTATGATCAAGGCGTTGGTGATCAGTGTGTCGACCACTTCCGCGGCTAGTAACTGGCTTTGGCCCTGGCCGTCGCGAATGACTTTGCCGCCGCCGAATTTCACTTCTTCGCCGTAGGTGGTGAAGTCTTTTTCCACTTCGATCCACAGCTCGGTGTCGGCCAGACGGACCTTGTCACCGACGGTGGGACCGAACATGTCGGCGTAGGCTTGTCTTGAAATTTTCATGCGCTTGCCTTGGGATTCAATTGGGTTTGAGACCGCTCGCGTCGCTCGCTATCGCAGCCTCGCTGCGATCGTTTGATCTTTAATCGAGATCGCCCATGATCCTGCCTGCAAACCCGAACACTCGGCGATGGCCGGCCAGGTCCACCAGCTCGACCTCGCGACTCTGCCCCGGTTCGAAGCGCACGGCGGTGCCGGCGGGGATGTTCAGGCGCATGCCGCGGCTGGCGGCGCGGTCGAAGGTCAGGGCGTCGTTGGTTTCGAAGAAGTGATAATGCGAGCCGACCTGGATCGGCCGGTCGCCGCTGTTGGCCACCTTCAGGCTGAGGGTGCGGCGGCCGACGTTGAGTTCGATGTCGCCGGGCTGGATCTGGTATTCACCGGGAATCATCAATGGGCTCCCTGGAGAATCTTGTAGTAAAGGGCGGTCGGTTTGTAGCGGCCGTTCGGGTCGCAGGCGTAGTCGGGGATTTCGCCGGCGCGGGTGTAACCCAGGGCCTTGTAGAAGTCTTCGGCGGGTGAGCCGGCCTCGGTGTCGAGGTAGAGCATGCCGCGCTTGTGCTGATGTGCGGCGAGTTCCAGGGCACTCATCAACTGTTGGCCCAGGCCGCGACGGCGCGCATGCTCACGCACCAGTAGTTTCTGCACTTCGGCGCGATTGCGCCCATTGGCTTTCTGGCACAGCGTCAGTTGCACGCTGGCCTGCACCTGTTCGTCCTTGACCACCACCCAGAGCAGCACGTTGCCTTTGTTCAGGTTGGCCTGGACTTCATCGAAATAAGCTCGGGCCTGGGTGGCGTCAAGATCCGCCATGAACCCGACGCTGGCGCCATAGCCGACGGCGTCGAGCAGCAGATCAATCAAACCCTGACGATAGTGCGCAAAGCTTTCAACGTTGACGCGGCGCAGTTGGGCGGCGTTCATGGGGTATCACTCCTTGTGGTGACCGGGTGGCATGACGCCCGGGTCGAGAATCAGTTGCATGAAGGTAAGGTCCAGCCAGCGACCGAACTTGGTACCCACCTGCGGCATTTGGCCGGTGACGACGAAACCGGCCCGGTCGTGCAGGCGAATCGAGGCGCCGTTACCGCTTTCGATGGCGGCGACCATCACGTGTTTGTTGCAGCCTTTGGCGCGTTCGATCAGTGCTTCCATCAGTTGCGGCCCGAGGCCATTGCCACGCTGGTCGTTGCGTACGTACACCGAGTGCTCGACCGTGTGGCGGAACCCATCGAACGGGCGCCAGTCACCGAATGAAGCGTAGCCGAGTACGCTGTTATCGCCGTCGACGATCACCAGGATCGGATAGCCCTGGTCTTGCCGGGCGCTGAACCAGGCTTGGCGGTTGCCCAGGTCCACGGCCTGTTCGTTCCAGATCGCCGTGGTGTTGAGGACGGCGTCGTTGTAGATGTCGCGGATCGCTGGCAGGTCGGCGAGCAGCGCATCGCGGATGTGGTAAGTCATGGCGCGGCCTCAGGCGATCGGTTGGTGAACGGTGACCAGTTTGGTGCCGTCGGGAAACGTCGCTTCGACCTGGATCTCCGGGATCATTTCCGGGATGCCTTGCATCACTTGTTCGCGGCTGAGCAGGGTGGTGCCGTAATGCATCAGCTCGGCCACGGTCTGGCCGTCACGCGCGCCTTCGAGCAGCGCCGCGGAAATATAGGCCATGGCCTCCGGGTAATTGAGCTTCACGCCGCGAGCCAAACGCCGCTCAGCCACGAGGCCGGCGGTGAAGATCAGCAGCTTGTCTTTTTCGCGTGGGGTCAGGTCCATCGTAGAGATCCATCAGGGCAGATTAGAAAGGTCTTGAATTTTTTCCTGTAGGAGCTGCGATGCGGCGTTCCGACTTGCCAGCGAAGCCTTTGGCGTCAGTCAGTACGCCCTCGCTGGCAAGCCAGCTCCTACAAGGGGTCGGTGTTCAGGTGCTCCATATTCGTGGTAGGACGGCTTCTCGGCCCAGTAATGCCAGCCTGAGCAACCGCCACAAATCAATCAGCCAACCCCGTGCCAACAGCGCTTCACTGGCCAGGCATCGGGCGACCAAAAGCCCCGGCAACTGTGTCAGATCCCCGTGCACGTCATGGGGCAACGAACGGCACTTCTCCAGCAATTCACTATCAATTTCACCGGTCACCAGTAACGTCGCAAACACCGATTGGCCATCCAGGCCTATCGGTGAATCCAGCAAACCATCGTTCCCGACAATGCGCTGGCGTTCGTGCCAGAGCAACTGGCCGTCGCGGCGGATATCCAGGTGCGCCTGAAAATGCCCGAGGTCGAAGCGCTCGCCACTGGCCGGGCGACCCAGCGCCACCACGTCCCAGTAGAACAACCGCGCATCGCCCTCAAGGTCGATGCTGGTGCTGAGTTCCGCCTGAGCATCGCTGAAGATAATCGTCTCTTGCGGCAGCCACTCCAACGTAGCACCGGCGGCCACGCGCAGGTCGAGTTTCTGATAAGCCGGCCCTGCCGCGCGATACCACTTGGCGGCGCCGGGGCTGGTGATTTGCGCCCAGGCGTGCGTGCCGACGCTGGCCGAGATGTCCAGCCGATCACCCCCGGCAATCCCGCCCGGCGGGTGGACGATGATGTGCTGACACACCTCGGGGCCTTCGGCATACAAATGCTTTTGTACCCGCAACGGGCCTTTGTGGCGACGCTGCACCGGGCGTGTGCTGTCGCCAAAACGGGCGTAGCCGAGTTCCAGCTCGGCATGCCAGCTGGGGGTGAACAGCGTGATGGGTGCAGGTAAATTCATGATTTCTGATTATCGTCAGGAGGCTGCAGGTTAGATCGTAACCAGTCCACGGACGCCTTCGGCTTCCATATTTTCGCCGCGACCCTGCTGCACGATCTCGCCCCGGGACATCACCAGGTACTGATCGGCCAGTTCGGCGGCGAAATCGTAGAACTGCTCCACCAGCAATATCGCCATGTCGCCGCGCGCCGCAAGCTGCTTGATCACCGCGCCGATTTCCTTGATCACCGACGGCTGGATGCCTTCGGTGGGTTCGTCGAGAATCAGCAACCGTGGACGGCTTGCCAGTGCCCTGCTGATCGCCAGCTGCTGTTGCTGACCACCGGACAAGTCACCGCCGCGCCGTTGCTTCATTTGCAGCAGCACCGGGAATAGCTCATAGATGAACGCCGGGACTTCCTTCGCTTCAGCGCCCGGAAACCGCGACAGGCCCATCAGCAGGTTTTCTTCCACGGTCAGTCGGCCAAAGATTTCCCGGCCCTGAGGCACGTAAGCGATGCCGGCATGCACCCGTTGGTGCGACTTGAATGTGGTGATCGGTTTGCCCTCCCAGTTCACCGCGCCTTCTTTGGCCGGCAGCAAACCCATCAGGCATTTGAGCAGGGTGGTCTTGCCCACGCCATTGCGCCCGAGCAGGCAGGTGACTTCGCCGACCTTCACCTCAAACGTCAGGCCTCGCAGGATGTGGCTACCGCCGTAGTACTGATGCAGCTTGTCGACTTGCAGCATTCTCAAATTCTCCTCAATCCCTGTGGGAGCGAGCCTGCTCGCGATAGCGGTGGGTCAGGCAACAATTATGTTGTTTGATAAACCGCTATCGCGAGCAGGCTCGCTCCCACATAAGAGCATGCTCATAGGGTTCAGCGGCCGAGGTACACCTCGATCACCCGCTCATTGTCCTGCACCTGTTCCAGCGACCCTTCGGCCAGCACGCTGCCCTGATGCAACACGGTGACGTGGTCGGCGATGGAACCGACAAAGCCCATGTCGTGTTCCACCACCATCAGCGAATGCTTGCCGGCCAGACTCTTGAACAGCTCGGCGGTGAATTCGGTTTCGGCGTCGGTCATGCCCGCCACCGGCTCATCGAGTAGCAACAATTGCGGGTCCTGCATCAGCAGCATGCCGATTTCCAGAAACTGCTTCTGACCGTGGGACAACAACCCTGCCGGGCGATTGACCGAGGCGGTCAGGCGAATGGTTTCCAAGACTTCAGCGATGCGATCTTTCTGCTCGCCACTGAGACGAGCCCGCAGGCTGGCCCATACCGACTTGTCAGTCTTCTGCGCCAACTCCAGGTTTTCGAACACGCTCAGGACTTCGAACACTGTCGGTTTCTGGAACTTGCGGCCGATGCCGGCCTGGGCAATCTGCACTTCACTCATCTGCGTCAGGTCGAGGGTTTCACCGAACCAGGCTTTGCCATGGCTGGGCCGGGTCTTGCCGGTAATCACGTCCATCAACGTGGTCTTGCCCGCGCCGTTGGGGCCGATAATGCAGCGCAGTTCGCCGACGCCGATGTACAGGTTCAGATCGTTCAGCGCTTTGAAACCATCGAAGCTGACGCTGATGTCTTCCAGGGTCAGGATGGTGCCGTGTCGGGTGTTCAGGCCTTTGCCGGCGCTCTGGCCGAGGCCGATGGCATCGCGGCTGCTGCCGGCGTCCCTGTTGGGCTCCAGCGGCGGAAAAAAGGCCGGTTCGAGCATGAATTCAGCCGTTGCAGTCACTCTCATTACTCACCCCTTTTCTTCAGCAACCCGATCACGCCTTTAGGCAGGTACAACGTCACGACTATGAACAGCGCGCCGAGGAAAAACAGCCAGTATTCCGGAAACGCCACGGTGAACCAGCTCTTCATCCCGTTGACCACACCAGCACCGAGCAGTGGACCGATCAGCGTGCCGCGACCACCGAGAGCTACCCAAACGGCGGCTTCAATGGAGTTGGTCGGCGACATTTCACTCGGGTTGATAATGCCGACTTGCGGCACATACAGCGCGCCGGCCAAACCACACAACACCGCGCTCAACACCCAGACAAACAACTTGAAACCGCGTGGATCGTAGCCGCAGAACATCAAGCGATTTTCCGCATCGCGCAGGGCAGTCAGCACCCGGCCGAACTTGCTCTGCGCCAGACGCCAACCGATGAACAGGCTCGCCACCAGCAACAGCACCGTGGCGAAAAACAACACTGCACGCGTCCCCGGTTCAGTGATGCCAAACCCGAGAATGGTGCGGAAGTTGGTAAAGCCGTTGTTGCCACCAAACCCGGTTTCGTTGCGGAAAAACAGCAGCATCCCGGCGAAGGTCAGGGCCTGGGTCATGATCGAGAAATACACGCCCTTGATCCGCGAACGGAAGGCGAAGAAACCGAACACCAGCGCGAGCAGGCCCGGCGCCAACACCACCAGGCACATGGCCCAGAGGAAGCTGCTGGTGCCGGTCCAGTACCACGGCAATTCGGTCCACGACAGGAACGTCATGAACGCCGGCAAGCCATCACCCGAGGCCTGGCGCATCAGGTACATGCCCATCGCATAACCGCCGAGGGCGAAGAACAGACCGTGGCCCAGCGACAAGAGGCCGGCGTAACCCCAGACCAAATCGAGGGCCAGAGCGACGATGGCGTAGCAAAGGATTTTGCCCACCAGGGTTAGCGTATAAGCCGAGACATGAAAGGAGCTGTCCGCCGGCAATAACGACAGCAATGGCAACGCCAGCAGCAGAGCGAGGATCACTGCGCCAACGGCAATCGTGACTTTGGGGCCGGCTTTTTGTGTTGCGGTAACGAGTAGAGGCTGGTTCATCAGTCGATCACCCGTCCTTTCAGTGCGAAGAGGCCTTGCGGACGTTTCTGGATGAACAGAATGATCAGCGCGAGGATCAGGATTTTGCCCAGCACCGCACCGATCTGCGGCTCGAGAATTTTGTTGGCGATGCCCAGACCGAAGGCGGCCAATACGCTACCGGCCAATTGACCGACACCGCCGAGTACCACCACCAGGAACGAATCGATGATGTAGCTCTGGCCGAGGTCCGGGCCGACGTTGCCGATCTGGCTGAGCGCCACACCGCCGAGGCCAGCGATGCCCGAGCCGAGGCCGAAGGCGAGCATGTCGACGCGCCCGGTCGGTACACCGCAGCAGGCGGCCATGTTGCGGTTCTGGGTGACGGCACGCACGTTCAAACCGAGGCGCGTCTTGTTCAGCAACAGCCAGGTCAGCACCACCACAAACAAGGCGAACGCGATGATCACGATGCGGTTGTACGGCAGCACCAGATTCGGCAGCACCTGAATCCCGCCTGACAACCACGCCGGGTTGGCCACTTCGACGTTCTGCGCGCCGAACACCAGGCGCACCAACTGAATCAGCATCAGGCTGATGCCCCACGTCGCCAGCAGGGTTTCCAACGGGCGACCGTAGAGGTGACGAATCACCGTGCGCTCCAGCGCCATGCCGATCCCGGCGGTGACAAAAAACGCTACTGGCAAAGCAATCAGCGGATAGAACTCGATGGCTTGCGGGGCGAAGCGCTGGAACATCAACTGCACCACGTACGTCGAGTAAGCACCGAGCATCAGCATCTCGCCGTGGGCCATGTTGATCACGCCGAGCAGGCCGAATGTAATTGCAAGACCCAACGCCGCCAGCAGCAGAATTGAACCAAGGGACATACCGCTGAAGGCCTGCCCAAGCATCTCGCCGATCAGCAGTTTGCGTTTGACCTGGGCCAGGCTGGTTTCGGCGGCAGTGCGCACATTGGCGTCGGCTTCGACACCGGGTTCCAGCAAGCCTTCGAGGCGGGTGCGGGCCAATGGGTCGCCGGTTTCACCGAGCAAACGCACAGCGGCGAGGCGTACGGCCGGATCAGTGTCGATCAGTTGCAGATTGGCCAACGCAAGGCTCAGGGCAGCGTGAACGGTTTCGTCTTTTTCACCAGCGAGTTGCTGGTCGAGGAATTTCAGTTGCGCGGGTTTTGCGCTTTTCTGCAATTGCTGCGCGGCGGCCAAGCGGATTTTGGCGTCGGTGGCGAGCAATTGGTGACTGGCCAACGCGGTGTCGATCAGACCTCGAAGGCGGTTATTCAGGCGCAGGGTTTTCGGTTGGCCATCGATGGTCAATTCGCCTTGTTGCAGGGCGCTGATCAGTTCGATACGGGCCGGATCGGGCTGCGCGGCCCAGGTTTCCAGCAACTTTGCTTGTTGCACGGGATTGGCCGCGACGAAGTCTTCGGCGTCGCCGGCGTGGGTGGCCATCGGCAATAACAGCGCGATGGCGAGGATCAAGCGGTAAAGGGCGGTGGGCATGTCATTGGCCTTGCGCGGACATTGTGGGGGCCGACGTATGTGGCGAGGGGGCTTGCCCCCGTTGGGTTGCGAAGCGACCCCAAGACCTGCAACTGCGGTGTATCAGGCACACCGCGCGCATCGGTTTTACGACTGCTTCGCAGCCGAGCGGGGCGATGCGGCGTTCCGACAAGCCCCCTCGCCACAAAAGCCCGCTCCCACAGGAGTTGTGTCGGGCTCGAGCTCCATGCTCAAGCCCCAATGGCTTAGTTGCTCTTCACCGCATAGTCCGGCTTCTTGTCGTTACCCTGAATGAACGGGCTCCACGGCTGAGCGCGGATCGGCCCTTCGGTCTGCCACACCACGTTGAACTGACCGTCGGCCTGAATCTCGCCGATCATCACCGGCTTGTGCAGGTGGTGGTTGGTCTTGTCCATGGTCAGGGTGTAACCGGACGGCGCGGCGAAGGTCTGGCCGGCCAGGGCTTCGCGAACTTTGTTGACGTCGGTGGACTTGGCTTTCTCTGCCGCTTGCGCCCACATATGGATACCGACGTAAGTGGCTTCCATCGGGTCGTTGGTCACTGCTTTGTCGGCGCCCGGCAGGTTGTGTTTCTTGGCGTAGGCCTTCCAGTCGGCGACGAATTTCTTGTTCTGCGGGTTCTCGACCGACTCGAAGTAGTTCCACGCCGCGAGGTTGCCCTCCAGCGGTTTGGTGTCGATGCCGCGCAGTTCTTCTTCGCCCACGGAGAACGCCACGACCGGAACGTCGGTGGCTTTCAGGCCCTGGTTGGCCAGCTCTTTATAGAACGGCACGTTGGAGTCGCCGTTGACCGTGGAGATGACCGCAGTCTTGCCACCGGCGGAGAATTTTTTGATGTTGGCCACGATGGTTTGATAGTCGCTGTGGCCGAACGGGGTGTAGACCTCTTCGATGTCCTTGTCCGCCACACCTTTGGCGTGCAGGAACGAGCGCAGAATCTTGTTAGTGGTGCGCGGGTAAACGTAGTCGGTGCCCAGCAGGAAGTAGCGCTTGGCGCTGCCGCCTTCTTCGCTCATCAAGTATTCCACCGCCGGAATCGCCTGCTGGTTAGGCGCCGCGCCGGTGTAAAACACATTCGGCGACATCTCTTCGCCTTCGTACTGCACCGGGTAGAACAGCAAGCCGTTGAGCTCTTCGAACACCGGCAACACTGATTTACGCGACACCGACGTCCAGCAACCGAACACCACCGCCACCTTGTCCTGAGTCAGCAACTGCCGGCCCTTTTCGGCGAACAGCGGCCAGTTCGATGCCGGGTCAACCACCACCGGCTCCAGCATCTTGCCGTTCACGCCGCCCTTGGCGTTGATTTCGTCGATGGTCATCAACGCCATGTCTTTGAGCGAGGTTTCGGAGATCGCCATGGTCCCGGACAACGAATGCAGAATACCGACCTTGATGGTCTCGGCGGCCTGGACCGTCCAGGCCATGCCCATCGCGGCAATGCTTGCCGATAGTGTGAAAGCCTTGATCAAACTGCGACGCTTCATTGTGCGATCTCCATGAACGTTAACGTTTTTTATGGTTGGCAGATGCGGACGACTGAAGGGTCTTTAGCAAGGGCTGTGCCCGGTCGGGGGAAGGGCAAGGAAATGTCGTACTAGAGCGGTTGCGCGGGTTTGGCAGCGCACCATGAAGGAACGCGGCGGGGGGCTTGGTGCGAGCGGGTGCGCCACATTGGGGCGAGGTCGGTTGACGAAAATCTGCAGTGAACACAAAACCTGTGGCGAGGGGGCTTGTCGGAACGCCGCATCGCCCCGTTGGGTTGCGAAGCGACCCCAAAACCTGCAATCGCGGTGTATCAGGCACACCGCGTGCAATGTTCTACGTCTGCTTCGCAGCCGAACGGGGGCAAGCCCCCTCGCCACAAAGGCTCGTTCCCAGAGAGTGGGGGACTACGCCGGGTCGACGTTATCCAGCGCCCGGTTCACCGCCAGCTCCGCCAGCATAATGCTTTGTTGAATCGCCAGCGCCGAGTAGCGCTGCGGGCCGGTCAGATTGTTGGCGAAATCGCTGGTCAGGACACTTGCTGTGGCCAACGATTCACAGGCGTGGGCCAGGAGGCTTTCGGTATCCATACTCGGGGCGACGATGAACATGGTGCTGGGGCGGCGGGGTTTTTCGGTGTAGGGCGCCGGGGGATCGATGTAGTGGTCGAGGGCGCGTTTTATGGCTTCACGGTCTTTGAGCAGGTCTTCAGCGCGCAAGGTTTCGGGGTCGGGAGTGCTGGTGTTGACGGGTGGATCGGGAACGATTTTTTTATTCATTAGGGGCACCAAATCAAATGGAGCCACCACTTATCGTTTCTCACGCGATGAAGGGGTGGCAGCTATGTGCGGAGTGAGAAACCGGTCGTACCCCAAACCCGGCCGGACCGAAGTCCGCCCGCACACAGCCGCCATAGAGCATTGCACGCAGCGGTAAGCTGGCGGCAATTATGGTGGTACTGATGTTGGATTAACAGGGCTACCGGGTTCTCACGCCCGGTCGCTGAGTTTTCAGCGACAGCCCAAGACTAGAGGGCTCGCGTCCGACGAACAACCTGAAAAAGGCGTGGGAAAGTTCCCTGTTTTGACACATGCGTTAAACATTCAAAAACGGAACGCGAAGCGTCCCTGGCGGCATTCCCACGCGGGAGCGTGGGAACGATCAATCCCAAAATTTGTGTACGACACAAATCCTGTGGTGTCCTTGTTGGAGTTAGCGGCGGCGCATCAGGCCGATGAAGAACAACCCGCCGATTGCCGCAGTAGCGACGCCAATGGGCAAGTCTTCAGGGGCGATCAGGGTGCGTGCGGCCACATCGACCCAGACGAGGAACAGGCTGCCCAGCAACACGCACACCGGCAGCAGTCGCCGGTGTTCAGCCCCGACCAATCGCCGCGCAATGTGCGGCACCATCAACCCGACAAACCCGATAGACCCACTGATCGATACCAACACCCCAGTCATCAACGAGGCAATCAAAAACACCCGCAGCCGCACGGTGCGAGCATTCAGGCCGAGGGTCACGGCGGTCTGTTCACCCGCCATCAATGCATTCAATGGCCGGGCCATCCCCAGCAACAACACCAACCCAAGCAACACACTCGCGGCCGGCACCGCGAGCAGTTCCCAACGCGCCAACCCGAGCCCGCCGAGCATCCAGAACATCACCGCCGAACTGGCGCGGTGATCACCGAGAAACAGCAGCAAATTGGCGATCGCCATCATCACGAACGACACCGCCACTCCGCACAACAGCAGACGATCACTGTCCAGCCGCCCATGACGGTTGGCGATCATCAGCACAATCAACATGCTCAACAACGCGCCGAGAAACGCAGCAATCGGCAAGGTCAGCAACCCGACAATTTCACCGACATGCAGCACCACAATCACCGCGCCGAGGGTCGCGCCGGAGGTCACACCGAGCAGGTGCGGATCAGCCAGCGGATTGCGCGTCACCGCTTGCAGCACCGCGCCAATCAACGCCAGACCGGCGCCCACCAGTGCACCGAGCAACATGCGCGGCACGCGGATCAGCCAGACGATGTGTTCCTGCCCGGCCGTCCAGTCCGGAGCACCGAAACCAAAAATCTTGTGCAGCAATATTCGCCACACCACCTCCACCGGCACCCGAGCCGGGCCGAAGCCCAACGACACCACGCACGACACCAGCAACAGCGCGCCGAGGGCCATCAGCAACAAGGCATAGCGACGATCGATCATTCGCCGTGGAAACCCTTGGCCAGGGTTTCGACCGCCAGCACGTTGTCGATCCCGGGCGTGGCCTGCACGTACGGAATGACGATGAATCGCTGGTTCTTGATCGCGTCCACCGATTGCAGAGCCTGATTATTCAGCAGGAATTGTTCCTTCTGCTCGGCGGTGACTTCGCCGTAATCAACGATCACGATCACCTGCGGATTACGCTCGACCACGTTCTCCCAATTCACCCGAGTCCAGCTCGCCTCGACGTCGTCGAGAATGTTGCGCCCACCGGCGGCGTCGATCAGCGCCTGAGGCATGCCGAGACGACCGGAAGTCATGGCCCGGTCCTCACCGCTGTCGTAGAGAAATACCCGAGGTTTGTCCGTCGGCAGATCCTTGCGGATGTCGGCGACTTGCGCCTGCATCTCGGCGATCACGGCGTTGGCGCGGTCCTGCACGTCGAAGATTTTCCCGAGGTTGCGCAGGTCGTTGTACGTGTCTTCCAGACTGGCGGGCGGGCGCTGCATGACGAAGGCGCAGGACTCGGTGAGTTCGTAAACGTTGATGCCCAGCGGTTGCAGGGTTTGCGGCGTGAGATCACCGCCGACGCGCATGCCGTAATCCCAACCGGCGAAGAAGAAATCGACGTTGGCGTTGAGCAGGGTTTCCACCGACGGGTACTTGGCCGCCAGCTCCGGCAAGCCATCGAGGATGGTCTGCATCTCGGGCGTCACCGACTTCCAGCCCGTCACGCCGCTATATCCCGCCATCCTTGGTTTGAGACCGAGGGCGAGCATCATCTGGGTCATGTTGATGTCGTGGCTGACCGCGTGTTGCGGCGCTGCCTTGAAGGTGACTTCGCGGTTGCAGCTCTGGACGGTCAGCGGGTAATGAGTGGCCTCGGCCAATGCTTGGGCACTGCCCAGCAACAGCGCGAGGCAAAGCAGGGAACGCAAAGTCATGGTTGGGTTATCCAGGTGATTCGTGGGTAGCCGTGCAAGGGGTGGTCATCGATCAGGGCATCGACGCCGAACACGTTGTGCAAAAGTTGTGCGGTCAGGACTTCTTTGGGCGGGCCGCTGGCCACGATGCGCCCGTGATTGATCACGTACAGTCGATCACAGAAGGCCGCTGCCAGATTGAGGTCGTGAATGCTTGCCAGCGTGCCGATCTGCAGGCGTTTGACCAGTTGCAACAGCTCCAGCTGATAGCGCGGATCGAGGTGATTGGTCGGCTCGTCGAGGATCAGCAGTTGCGGTTGCTGGGCCAGGGCGCGGGCGAGGATTACCCGCTGTTTTTCACCACCGGAAAGGGTGGCGAAGGCATGGTCTTCGAAGCCTTTGAGGCCGACCGATTCGAGGGCGTGGGTCGCGAGTTTTCGGTCGTCAAGGGTGTCGCCATCAAACAGGCCTTTGTGCGGCGTGCGGCCCATGGCGACCACTTCTTCGACGGTCAGGCCAAAGGCGTCGGGGAACTCCTGCAACACCACGGCGATGCGTTGCGCGCACCAGCGGGAGGATTGCTTCCAGACGTTGTGGTGGTCGAGTTTGACCTCACCGTTTTCCGGTTTGCTGAAACGATAGGCGCAACGCAACAGGCTGGTTTTGCCGCTGCCGTTGGGGCCGATCAACCCGACGAACTCCCCGGCGGCCACGTGCAGCGATGCGTCACGCAGCTGGAACTGGTGATGGCAATGGCCGTGGCCCAGGGGTGTCCAGGCGAGGTTTGTGAGGTTCAGCGAGGTCATTTCATTCCTGATGATCGTTCAAGTCAGCACACACCGGTGGCGAGGGAGCAAGCGCCCTCGCCACAAGAGCATTCCATCTTTTAAAAGGTGTAATCAGCGGTGACAAAAAACGATCGCGGCTCGCCGAGGATCCACTGCTGGCCCCCATTGTATTGGCTTTGGGCGTACTGACGGTCAAACAGATTGTTCACCTGCAACCCCAGCGTCGTATTACGCAGCGCTTTCCATGACAGCGTGGTGTCCACCACGGTGTAGCTCGGCAATTCGTTCTGGTTGGCCATGTCTGCATAACGCGCATCGACATAGCGCACACCGGCCCCGGCTTTCAGGTGATCGTTGATCGCTTTGCTCAGCCACAGATTCGCCGTGCGCCGTGGCACGTCCACCGGGCGATTGCCGTTGCGCGACACTGGCACACCACTGACCACCTCTTTGAAGTCATCGTATTCGGCTTTGACGATGGCGGCGTTGGCTTGCAGTTGCCAGGCGTGCGGCAGTTGCAGATCGAGGCTGGCTTCCAGCCCGTTGGACGATTGCTGACCAACCTGCTGCTTGAGCGTCGGATTACCTGGATCATCGGTCAGCAGTTTCTTTTTGACGATGCGATAGGCCGCCAGGGTCCATTCGCCGCGTTGCTCCCAGAACATCTGCTTCACACCGATTTCGGTCTGCCTGGCGGTGGCCAGGTCATATTGCTGCTGGCTCGGGCTCAGGGAAATCAAACCGCCGACACCATCGGTGCTGGTGGCGTACTGGCTGTAGAACGAAGTGTCCGGCGTCACGGCAAACACCAGGCCGGCCTTCCAGTTGTTGCCGGTCAGGGTCTTGTCGCTTTGACTGCCGTCGATCAGGTTGTCGCGGTCCACATGCACGTAGTCGCGGCGCACACCCGTCACCAGGGACCAGCGTTCGCTCAGCTGGGTGCGGTTCTCGGCGAAGGCCGACATTTGTCTGGTGGTGGACTGGAACTGATTGCGGTACGGATCGGCACTCTCAAAGTTGCCGCGTTGCGGGTGATACAGGTCGACCGGTTGGCCATCGGGCAAGACGTCAGTGAACGGCGAATTGCTGTCGAGCTGGAAGCGGATGCGGTTGTAATCGACTCCGGTCACGGTCTGGCTGTCGAGACCGAACAGTGAGTGCTTGAAAGTGAAGGTCTGACGGTCGCCGACCTGTTCCTGCTTATGGCCGATGCCGAAATACCCGCTGCGGCTGAGTTGTTGGGTGTCGCGGTCGAAGTTGTAGTTCTCGGCGTTCTGCCAGCGACGTTGGGCCTTGAGGTAATAGAGTTCATTGCTCGAACTGATGTTCTCGCAAATCTGCCAGTCGCTGGTCAGGCGCGTCCATTGATCGTTGTAGTGTTGCTTGTCATTGCTGACGTTGTAGTTATTGTCTCGCAGGCTCTCTTTGAAGTGCCCGTTGATCAGCGGCGTGCCGAAATAATTCATCGGCTTCTGATCGCCGTAATCATGGGCCAGGGTGAAGGCCAAGTCGTCCGTTGCCTGCCAGCGCAGGGCTGCACTGATGAAGTCGCTGGATGAATCTCCACGGTCGACCCAACCGTTGCTGCGCAGGCGATTGAGGTTCAAGCGGTAGCTCAAGGTATCGCTCAACGAACCGCCACTGTCGAAGGCCTGCTGCTGGCTATCGTAGGAACCGTAACCGAGGCGAACGTGATTTTCGATCTCGCCTTCAAAGGGCTTTTTCGGGATCACGTTGACCACTGCGCCGGTCGCGCCTTCGCCGTACAGCACCGACGCCGGGCCGCGCAGCACATCGACCCGCTCCACCGACCAGGTGTCGACCGGGAAGGTCACGGTGCCCATGCCGGAGTACAACCGGTTGCCGTCGAACAACTGCATCACCGAACCCTGCCCGGTAAAACCCCGCGCCGACAACGACGTGCCGCCATCGCCGGGCGTACCGGTGCGGCTGATCCCGGTGCTGCGCGACACTGCATCCTGGACGCTGCGATCACCACGTGAGCGGACTTGTTCGCCGGTCAGGCTTTCGACACTGGCCGGGGTTTCCAGCGACGTCAGATCAAGGCGCGAACCGGCGGTGGTCGGGGTGTTCAGGCTGACGGTGTCGTCGTCAAAGGCCGGTGCGGTGATGGTGCCGGTCGGCAGAGTCAGCGGCTGCGCTTGGGCGCTGTTATTCATCGCGAGCAGGCAGAGGCCGGACAAGAGGTACTTGTTCATCGAGGCGGTGAGTCACTTCTTCAAAAGAAAACCCGCAGCATCCGGCTGCGGGCAAGGCGGTACATTAGAGTTATACAGTAACACTTAAAATGACCGGGAGATAAGCGCCAGAAGTCTACAGATCCCTCTATCCCGCGCATCTCGCCTGTTTCATGATGAAGGTGAGGCCGATTCAGCTTGCCGATTGAACCGCGATAGCAGCACCCGATCCACTACCCACACGACAATCAACGAAGCCCCCACCAACGGAAACATCACCGCCAGCCCGAGCATGATAACCATTGCGATTTTCCATTTCGGCAGGTTATGCCGCAACGGCGGCACACCGAACTTGCCCTGTGGCCGACGCTTCCACCAGATCACCACACCGCTGACCGCGCTGAGCAAAATCGTCAGGCAAATCAGCAGCACCATGATCTGATTGAACGGGCCGAACATCTTGCCTTCGTGCAGCATCACGCCGACTTCCGTGGCCCGGGCGACGTTGCTGTAATGCTGCCAGCGCACATCGGCGAGGACGTCGCCGGTGTACTGGTCGACATGCAGGGTGGCGTCGTTGCGCGGGTCGTCGGCGAACACGGCGATGGTGAACACGCCGGTGTCTGTGGTGGGGACGGTGATGCTGTAGCCGGGCTCGACCTTGCGCTGCACGGCGATGTTTTGCACGTCTTGCAGGCTGATGGTTGGCGCTGCCGGACCCGCTTGCGTGCTGGCGTGAGCCATGTGTTCGGCGTGGTCGCCGGACATCGGCATCGGTGTGTTTTCCATGGCCCACGGCACGGTCTGGCGCGTGGCGCTGTTGAGGCTGCGGGCCTCGACGTCGGACTTTGGCACGTCATTCCACATGGCTACCGGGAAGCGGTTCCAGAGGTCAGCGTATTGCTTGCCCCAAAAACCGGTCCAGGTCATGCCGCTGAGCAGCATCACCAGCAGCAATGCCGCGCCCCAGAACCCGGTTACCGCGTGCAGGTCACGCCAGAGCACTCGGCCACGACTGTTCAAGCGTGGCCAGAGAGTCCCGGCGGACTGACCGCGCGGCCACCACAAAAATACCCCTGAAACCACCAGCACGATGCCCCAACTGGCGGCCAGTTCCACCAGTCGATCACCGACGGTGCCGATCATTAACTCGCCGTGAATCGAGCGCGCAATCGCTTGCAGATTTTTCTTGGCGTCTTGCTCGCCAAGGATGTCACCGTGGTACGGATCGATGAACACGTTCAGTTCGTGACCTTCATTGATCACCACAAATTGCGCGCTGCGTTCGGCGTTCGCCGGCGGCAAATACTGTTTGATCCGGCCTTGTGGATACGCCTCTTTCACCCGTTTGAGCAGGTCGTCGGCCGAGATGCTGTGATGGGCGACCGGGACGTTCAGCAGGCTGCCGTACATCAACGGATCGAGTTGCGGTTTGAACAGGTAGATGATGCCGGTCAGGGCCAGCATCACCATGAATGGCGCGACGAACAGGCCGGCATAGAAATGCCAGCGCCAGGCCAGGTTGTAGAAATTCGGTTTGGGGTGTTGCATTTAGAGTGCTCCGCTAGGCGATTCAATTGTCTGGAAAAGATCGCAGCCTCCGGCAGCTCCTACGGGATGTGTGTACACCCGCAATTGCGGCGGCATCCTTGGCCCATGTAGGGGCTGCCGAAGGCTGCGATCTTTTGACTTTTCTTGTTAGAAGCTCATATCAACCTTGGTCCAGAGCGTGCGCCCCGGTTCGTTGATGGCTTGCGGATCATTGGCCGGGAAGCCGAAACCGGCGTTGCCGGCCAGGTTCAAGTGTTCGGCGTAAGCCTTGCCAAACAAATTGTCGACGCCGCTGCTGATCTTCCAGTTCTTGTTGATCCGGTACGCGCCGTTGAGCGAAAACACGCCAAAGCCCGAGCTCGTGTCGAAGTCCTTGCCGACCACATTGCCCTTGTTCTGGTCGATGCGGTTCTGCGCCGCAACCACCCGCCACAAGGCACCCGCGCTCCAGTTGTCTTCGCTGTAGGTCAGGCCGAAACGTGCATCCAGCGGTGGCATCTGCGGCAGCGCGCTGCCGTCGCTGCTGTTCTTGCCCCAGGCGTAGGCCAGGGTCGCGTCGGCCTTCCAGTTGGCCGTCAGTTTGTAGGCTGCACCGAGTTCGCCGCCCATGATTCGCGCATCGATGTTTTCGGCTTGCGAGGTCATGCCCGTCATCCCCGGCGTGTAGTTGAACAGGATGTAGTCACGCACTTGCCCGACGTAACCCGAGGCCCAGGCTTCGAGGTCTTCGGTCTTGTATTGCAGGCCGAAGTCGAGTTGGGTGGTTTTCTCAGGCTTGATCGAATCGAACGCATTCACCGAACCGGCGGGACCTGAGTCGGGTGAAAACAGTTCCCAGTAATCCGGGAAACGTTGGGAGTGACCGAGGCCCGCATACAGCGTGGTCGGGCTGTCAGCCAGGTCATGCTCGTAACGGACGAAACCGCTGGGCAAGGTGTCGGCGCGAGTGTCGTCGGCCGTCGGATTCGGGCTGGCCATCATCCCGGAACCGGTGGTTTGCCGATAATCCTTGGCTGAAGCGCGGTCCACTCGGGCACCGGTAATCACCCGATCACGTTCGGCGGCGTACCAGGTCAGTTCGCTGAACACGCCGTAATTGTGGAAGTCGGCGTCCTTGGTGTACGGCAGGTTTTTGTAGGTGTCGACGCCCATCGCACTGCGTTCGCGATGCTCGTTGGTCTGCGTGTCGATACC
Source organism: Pseudomonas sp. B21-048 (assembly GCF_024748615.1). Lineage (NCBI taxonomy): Bacteria > Pseudomonadati > Pseudomonadota > Gammaproteobacteria > Pseudomonadales > Pseudomonadaceae > Pseudomonas > Pseudomonas sp. B21-048. The sequence continues at coordinate 634,768 of NZ_CP087168.1, forward strand.
ACTGATCAACTGCACATCGGCCCAGCGCCAGGTGGCTTTGATCCGCGCGCCGAGGGTTCGGCGGTCGACGTTGGAGGCCATGGGGCCAGCCATCATCCCGGTGCCGGACGGCGTGCGCAGGGTGTAGTTGTCCATCACGTGGTCGGCGTAGTTGTAGTAGACCTGCGCCTCGACCTTATCCAGCACCTCACCGATGTTCGACTGCTCGAAGCGCAGGCCCAGGCTTTCGCGCAGGAACTGCGAACCGTCCATGCCGCGCCCGGCGTAACGGGCTTCGCCGTCGCCCTTGCCTGCGGTCAGTTCCAGCAGCGTGTCGGCGCTCGGGGTCCAGCCGACAGCGACGTCACCGTTCCACTTGTCATAGCGCGAGGGCACGGTGTCGTTGTTGCCGTCCTTGTAATCGTCGGAATGCGCGGTGTTGCCGATCACTCGCACGTAACCCAGTGGCCCACCAGCAGCGGCGTCCACTACTTTGTCGAAACGGCCGTTGGAACCGGCCAGCACGCTGGCGTTCACCCGGGTGCCGAGTTCGCCGAAGCTTTCCGGCTCACGGTCGAACAGGACGGTGCCGGCCGATGCCCCGGGTCCCCAGAGCACGGTTTGCGGGCCTTTGATCACGGTGAGTTTGTTGTAGGTTTCCGGTGAAATGTACGAAGTCGGCGCGTCCATGCGGCCGGGGCAGGCGCCGAGCATCATGCTGCCGTTGGTGAGGATATTCAGTCGCGAGCCGAACATGCCGCGCAGCACCGGATCGCCGTTGGTGCCGCCGTTGCGTACCAGCGCGAAGCCGGGGATGGTCTTCAGATAATCGCCACCATCGCTGGCCGGCACCGGTTGGCGCGGGTCCTTGGGGTTGGTGACGATGGTCAGCGGCGAACTCGGCGCGATGGCGGTGATCACCGTCGGGCTCAGCTCTTCGGTGTGGTCGGCGTGTTCATCGGCCAGCACCAGCGGAGTCAGCAACAAGCCGCAAAGAACGGCGGTGGCGTGCCTGAAACGAACGCGAGATTCGTTCAGGGCAAAAGAAGCCTGGGCAGCGCCCAAACGTGTGTCAGCAGAAAACCTGGACATGACAATTTCCATCGAACAGTCGTAAACGACACGGCCGGCAGCCTGCGGCTGTCTTCTAAACCGTATGAGATCGGAAGTGGGTGTTTACGCGACGATGGGCGGGGCGCGGGTGCGGGCACCGGGGAAGAAGGTTTGCCGGGCGTGGCCCAGGCGGGTGGCGGGAGTGCTGAAAGTGGTTGTCGGTGGGCTGTCGAAGGCGACGAAGGACAGACCGCCAGTGAGCGCCGGGCAATTGAACAGCAGGCTGCAATAGCTGCATTTTTCCCAGAGTGCGTGATGGTCGGCTTTGGGCGGGCAGTGCTCGGCGGCGGGTTGCGCGCCGTGGTCGGCGTGCCCCATCGTCGACATGTCCGTGCCCATGTCCATCAACATGCTCGCAGACATAGCCGCGCGCGAATCCATCGGCATCGACTGAGAAATCAGCGGACCGATAAAAATCATCAGCATGGCGAACAGGCTGATCCAGCTGCCGCGCGTCAGGCTCAATGACTGACGGCGGGACACGGACGGCCTACGCATGGGCGTTTTCAACGTGGGCGATTAATGGGCGTGCATGTGCTCTTGCATGCCGTCCGGCGCCTTTTTCTGCACCGCGACGTCGACCGTCACATCGCCGGCCTTCTCGAAATGCATTGTCAGCGGGAAGCGCTTGCCGTCACTCAACAGGCTGCGGTCTTTGAGCTCCAGCAGCATCACGTGATACGCCATCGGTGCAAACGTGGCTTCGCCGCCCGCCGGAATCTCGACGCTGGGCACTTGCTGCATTTTCATCAAATCGTTTTGCTTCACGTGCTCGTGCAACTCGGCCTTTCCTGAAATTGGCGAGTCGACGCTCAGCAGTCGGTCGGCGGTTTTGCCGCTGTTGTGAATCACGAAATACGCCGCGACGGTCGGCGCGTTAGGCGGCAACTCTTGCGACCACGGATGGGCGATCTCAAGCTCGCCAGCCTTGTATTCGTGAGCATTGGCAAAACAGGCAGGCAGCAGCAACACAGCCAGAACGATGAGTTTGTTCAACATGGCAGTTCTCCAGAACGATTCAAAACGCAGGTCAATTGCGAGAAGGAATCACACCAGAGGGGATGCGCGGGGGTTGAGACTCGGCCATTGCTGGCGCGGTGTTGGTGTGTCGAGCGTGGCAGGCGGCAGGCTTCGATTGGCCTCAAAACGCGCGAAATACAACTGCTGCGCATGCCCCGGCAACGCCACCAATGGCGCGGAACCCGAGCAGCACCAGCAATGCTGCATGTTGGAATGATCGTCGCTCTGCGGAGCTTTCTGCTCGATGTCGCCCAGGGAAATCGCCACCAGCTTGGTGCCGTTGGAAGAGCAGAAACTGCCCCACAACAATTGCTCTGCAGGCGATTTCGCCGTCTGCGCCATCGCTCCGGACATCGGCATGGCGAGCATGTTGAACAGCACTGCAAAGCAGGCGATCCAGGCAAATGCGAGCCGTTGTCGGGACATGAGGGTAGATCCGGTTGAGTGAGCAATCAGGCGCGGCTATTTAGCCTGATCAGGGGCGATAAGTAAAAAGGCCGCGTGCGGTGTGGTGTCGCAGTGCGTCAGTCAGCATGTCGAGCAGCCGACGTGCGAGCTCAGCCTCGCCGTTTTGAAAGAGTGTAGCGACTTCGATTCTTAATGCCTGAGCGAATTGAGGATCGATTTGGATTTTTGCCCGGATTGTGTGTTTGACATCTCTGAGCGCCACACGATTGAAACTCCCATCGCCCGGGTCTTCCTCTTCGCAGGCCTTGATGAAGTTCCACATGTCGGCAGGTGCCAGGAGAAACTCAGTGATATCGAAGCGTGTAAATTTTTCAGTCATTCGGCACTCCTCGCTACATTCGTGGAGTTCCGAAATATAGGGATGGGGTTATGAGCCCACAAGTCAGCCGATTTGGATAATGTTGTGCGTGAGGTCCGACGGATATGTAGGGCGTTGCATATTCTCTGTAGCAGCTGCCGAACGCAGGCTTCGCTGCTGCTACGGGTTTTGCGTAAGGGCCGCTATAACCTCAGTCACCGCCCCAAACTCCCGCTCAACCCCCGGCAACACCGGCCGCTTCAACACCAGCACCGGCACTCCACGCTCCCGTGCCACTTCAAGTTTCGGCTCGGTGGCAGTGCTGCCGCTGTTTTTGCTGATCAGCACGTCGATCTGCCGTCGCTCGAACAGCTCGCGTTCATCCTCGATCAGAAACGGCCCACGCGCGCCGATCACTTCGCAGCGCTCATTCCCGGGATAAACATCCAGCGCACGCAATGTCCAGAATTGCTCCGGCGGTATTTCGTGCAAGTGCTGCAGCGGTTCGCGTCCGAGGGTGAACAGCGGTCGGCGGAAGGGTTTCAGTGCTTCGATCAGTTCGTCCCAGTCGCTGACTTCACGCCAGTCATCCCCAGCTTGTGGTTGCCAGGCCGGACGCCGCAGGGCCCAGCACGCAATGCTGCTCAACTTCGCGGCGGTGGCGGCGTTCTGGCTGATTTGGGCCGCGTAGGGATGGGTCGCATCCAGCAGTAGATCAATGCCTTCATCCCGAATGAATTGCGCCAGACCTTCAGCGCCGCCATAGCCGCCAACCCGAACCTGGCAGTTCAGATCCGTCGGCACACGACCGACACCGGCCAGGCTATAGATGTGTTCCGGCCCCAGGGTTCGGGCGATGGCCAATGCTTCTGTGACGCCACCGAGCAACAACACGCGCTTCATTGAAAAACTCCTGCATGGCCGACAATCCCGCCCTGGCGATCGATGGCGAATACTTCGACCTGAACCTGCGCCGGCACCACGTTGCGGGCAAAGTCCAGAGCGTGCTGACACACCGCGTCGCCGAGCGCGATCCCGGCAGCGCTGGCCATGGCCAACGCCTGCTGACTGGTATTGGCTTCGCGGATCGCCTGTTGCAGCGCCGCATCGGCACCGACCGCCGCGGCCCATTCGGCCAGTTGCGGCAGGTCGATGCTTGAATGCCGACTGTGCAAATCCATGTGCCCGGCCGCCAGTTTGCTGATCTTGCCGAAGCCGCCGCACAGGCTGAGTTTATCCACAGGCACTTTGCGCAAATGTTTGAGCACCGCGCCGACGAAGTCGCCCATTTCGATCAGGGCGATTTCCGGCAAGTCATAGACTCGGCGCATGGTGTCTTCGCTGGCGTTGCCAGTGCAGGCGGCGATGTGCAGGTATCCGTTGGTTTTGGCGACGTCGATGCCTTGATGGATCGAGGCGATGTAGGCCGCGCAGGAGAATGGCCGGACGATGCCGCTGGTGCCAAGGATCGACAAGCCGCCGAGAATCCCCAGTCGCGGGTTCATGGTTTTCAGCGCCAGGGCTTCGCCGTCCTCGACGTTTACCGTGACTTCGAAGCCGCCCGGGTAATCCAGCTCCTCGGCCAGCAGCGTCAGGTGCTCGCTGATCATTTTGCGCGGCACCGGGTTGATTGCCGGTTCGCCGACGTTCAGTACCAGCCCGGGGCGAGTGACGGTGCCCACGCCACGGCCGGCGCTGAAGCGAATGCCTGGTTCGCTGTGCAGGCGCACCTGGGAAAAGAGCAGGGCACCGTGGGTCACGTCCGGGTCGTCGCCGGCGTCCTTGATCGTTCCGGCTTCGGCGCCGTCGTTCATCAACCGACAGAATTCCAGGCGCATCTGCACTCGTTTGCCTTTGGGCAGAATGATCTCGACGGCGTCTGCTTCCACGCCACTGAGCAGCAGGCGTGCCGCCGCGAGGCTGGTGGCGGTGGCGCAGCTGCCAGTGGTCAGGCCGCTGCGCAGCGGTGCGGGTTGTTCGGCGGTTTCGTCACGCATCGAGGGGTTTCGTCACGTCCAGCAAGGTAATCGGCAGCGCCTGACGCCAGGTGTCGAACTCGCCCAGCGGTTGCGCCTGAGCGACATGAATTCGGGTCAGTTCACCGCCATGCCGTTCGCGCCAGGCCATCAGGGTCACTTCGCTTTGCAGTGTGACGGCGTTGGCGATCAGTCTGCCGCCGGGTTTGAGTTGCGCCCAGCATGTATCGAGCACGCCTTCGCGGGTGACGCCGCCACCGATGAAAATTGCGTCCGGACGTTCTAGCCCATCCAAGGCTTGCGGCGCGCTGCCGCGAATCAATTGCAGACCGGGGACGCCCAAGGCATCGCGGTTGTGTTCAATCAATAACTGCCGTCCTTCATCCGCTTCGATGGCCAGCGCCCGGCAGCTCGGGTGAGCGCGCATCCATTCAATGCCGATCGAACCGCTGCCGGCGCCGACGTCCCACAGCAGTTCGCCGGGAACCGGGGCGAGGCGTGCAAGGGTGATGGCGCGCACATCGCGCTTGGTCAGTTGGCCGTCGTGCTTGAAGGCAGAGTCTGGCAACCCGGCGAGGCGTGACAGGCGCGGCGTGTTCGGTTCAGCGATGCATTCGATGGCGATCAGGTTCAGGTCGGCGATCTCCGGCTCGCTCCAGTCGTTGGCGACACCCTCGATGCGTCGTTCGGCTTCACCGCCCAGATGTTCCAGCACGGTGAGGCGACTCGGCCCGAAACCGCGCTCGCGCAGCAACGCCGCGATGGCCGCCGGACTCTGGCCGTCGTTGCTCAACACCAGCAAGCGCACACCACTGAACACATGGGCGTTGAGCGCGGTGACGGGGCGGGCGACTACTGAAAGCGTCACCACGTCCTGCAACGGCCAGCCCATTCGCGCGGCCGCGAGGGAGCAAGAAGAGGGCGCCGGCAGAATCAGCATCTGCTCGGCGGGCACTTGTCGCGCGAGACTGGCACCCACGCCAAAGAACATCGGGTCGCCGCTGGCGAGCACACAAACCGGCTCGCCACGCAGTGCCAGCAATGGTTCAAGGGAAAACGGGCTGGGCCAGAGCTGGCGCTCGCCGCGAATGCACACCGGCAGCAAATCCAGTTGTCGCTGACCGCCAATGATCCGCGAGGCGCCCAGCAGAGCCCGTCGAGCGTTCTTGCCCAGGCCCTTGAAGCCGTCTTCACCGATACCTACTACTGTCAGCCAGGGTGACATCTGCCGTCCTCAAAAAAAGTCCGCAAACGGACTGTTCCGACGGGCAGGCTTTTCATGCCGTCGAACAAAGCAGGCATAATACCGCGCCTTCGCCCGCGAAGCGCCTTTCCCACACAGCCGGTCGCCCCTTTGAACGAACGCCCGATGTCCTCCGCCTTACGCCCCTCGGCCTGCCCGGGGTTGCTGCGTATCGTCCAGGCGCTGGATGGCGGCATTTGTCGGATCAAATTGAACGGCGGTTCGATCAGCGCCGCCCAGGCGGAAGCGGTGGCCAGCGCGGCCGAACGGTTTGCCGGGGGCGTGATCGAGGCGACCAACCGGGCCAACCTGCAGATTCGCGGGATTGGCAGCGAACAGACGGCCTTGATCGACAGCCTGCTCGCCGCAGGATTGGGCCCGCGTACCGCGGCGGGTGACGATGTGCGCAACCTGATGCTCAGCCCGAGCGCCGGGATTGATCGGCAGATGTTGCTCGATACGCGCCCGCTGGCCGAACAGATCCTCACCAGCCTGCAAAGCCATGAGCGTTTTCACCAGTTGAGCGCCAAATTTGCCGTGCAACTCGATGGCGGCGAAGGCCTGGCAATGCTTGAGCATCCTCACGACCTGTGGTTGAGCGCCGTTGAGCAAGAGGGTGAGTGCGTGCTGGCCTTCGGTCTGGCGGGTTGCCCGACGCAGACTCCGTCGGGCGCGGTGCGACTGGAGGACGGGCATTCGTTGGTGATCGCGGTGCTTGAGTTATTCCTCGATCTGGCGCGTCCCGACCAGACGCGCATGCGTCATCTGCTGGCCGAATACCCGGTTGCCGGGTTTGTCGCTCAAGTGGCCGAACGTGTGCCGCTGCTGTCCATCGTGAGCGGGCCGCGCGTTACGAACTCGAGCGTTCTACACATTGGCGCTCATCCTCAGCGTGAAACCGGCCGTGTCTATGTCGGCGCGACGCCATCTCTGGGCCGGCTCGATCCCGCCATGCTGCGGGGCGCCGCACAACTGGCCCGCGAACGAGGTGACGGCAGCCTGCGTTTCACACCTTGGCAAAGCCTGCTGTTGCCCGATATCCACGAACGCGATGCCGCTGAAGTTATCCACAGCCTGGAAAATTTGCGCCTGCGCTGTTCGGCAGACGACGCCTTGGCGCATCTGATCGCCTGCACCGGTTCGGCGGGTTGCGGCAAAGGCCTGTCCGACACCAAGGGTGATGCCCTGCAATTGGCGGCGTTGCTGCAACGTCACGGCCCAATCCTGAATGTGCATCTGTCGGGTTGCGCGCGTTCCTGCGCGGCGGCGCACATCACGCCAGTGACCTTGCTGGCCGTCTCACCCGGTCACTACGACCTCTATTTTCGCGACGCAGCGCAGCCGGGTTTCGGCGCGCTGCACGCACGCAATCTTACTATTGAAGCGGTCGCGGCCTTGCTCGACGCCCGCTCACGGAGCTCCCTTGATGCTTGATTACATCCGCGACGGTCAGGAGATCTATCGCAACTCCTTCGCGATCATTCGCGCCGAGGCCAACCTTGCGCGCATCCCGGCCGATCTGGAGAAACTCGCGGTACGGGTGATCCACGCCTGCGGCATGGTCGAGGCCATCGACGGTCTGCAATTTTCCGAAGGCGCGGGCAAGGCCGGACGTGATGCGCTGGCCGCCGGTGCGCCGATTCTGTGTGATGCGCGGATGGTCAGCGAAGGCGTGACCCGTACGCGTTTGCCCGCGAACAACGAAGTCATCTGCACCCTGCGCGATGAAAGCGTTCCTGACCTGGCCCGGGATTTGGGCAACACCCGCTCCGCCGCCGCGCTGGAACTGTGGCGCCCGCACCTGGAAGGCAGCGTGGTGGTGATCGGCAATGCGCCGACCGCGTTGTTTTATCTGCTGGAAATGCTCGACGCCGGCGCGCCAAAACCGGCGCTGATCCTCGGCTTTCCGGTGGGTTTCGTCGGCGCCGCCGAATCCAAGGCGATGCTCGCGGCGGACAGCCGTGGCGTGCCCTTTGTCATCATGCAAGGCCGGCTGGGCGGTAGTGCCATGGCCGCCGCCGCCGTCAACGCCCTCGCCACGGAGATTGAATGATGCAGCAACCTGGACGTTTGATTGGCCTGGGCGTCGGCCCCGGTGATCCGGAACTGATTACCGTCAAAGCCTTGCGCCTGTTGCGCGAATCGCCGGTGGTGGCGTATTTCGTCGCCAAGGGCAAGAAGGGCAACGCCTTCGGCATCATCGAAGCGCACCTGCAGGACGCGCAAACCCTGCTGCCGCTAATCTACCCGGTGACCACTGAAGCGTTGCCGGCACCGTTGTCGTACGAACAAGTGATCAGCGATTTCTACGATGCGGCTGGCGAACAACTCGCCGCGCATCTGGACGCCGGCCGTGACGTGGCGGTGATCTGCGAAGGCGATCCGTTCTTCTACGGCTCTTACATGTACCTGCACGATCGTCTGGCCGAACGCTATGAAGCCGAAGTGGTGCCGGGCGTCTGCTCGATGCTCGGCGGTGCGTCGGTACTCGGCGCACCGCTGGTGTATCGCAATCAGAGCCTGTCGGTGTTGTCGGGTGTGTTGCCGCACGAAGACCTCAAGCGGCGACTGGCCGATGCCGATGCCGCGGTGATCATGAAACTGGGACGCAACTTTCACAAGGTTCGCCAGGTGCTCGAAGAACTCGGTCTGGCTGAGCGTGCGCTGTACGTCGAGCGCGCGACCATGGCCAATCAGAAAATCGTGCCGCTGGACCAGGTCGAGCCGATGTCCTCGCCGTATTTCTCGCTGATCATCGTTCCCGGCGAAAGGTGGCAAGGCTGATGGCCCATCCCGCTCCGGCGATTGTCATTCTCGGCAATGGCAGCCTCGCGACCGCACGCAAGATTCAGCAGGTGTATCCGGGCGCATTGATTCATGGATTGGCCGAACGGGTCGAAGGCGCAGACCGGGTTTATCACGAGTTCGGTGCGACCCTGCGCGAACTTTATCAACAGGACACGCCGATCATCGCGCTGTGCGCCGCCGGGATTGTGATCCGCACCCTTGCGCCGTTGCTGCTGGAAAAGGGCGCCGAACCACCAGTTCTGGCGGTGGCCGAAGACGGCAGCGCCGTGGTGCCACTGCTCGGCGGTCTCGGCGGAGTGAATGTCATGGCGCGCGAGATTGCTGCTGGCCTCGACGTCGCGGCGGCGATCACCACCAGCGGTGAATTGCGTTTCGGCACCTGCCTGCTCAATCCACCCAGCGGCTATGCCTTGGGCGATCTGGAGTTGGGCAAGCGCTTCGTCTCGGACTTGCTGGCTGGCGAACACGTGCGCATCGAAGGCGCTGCGCCCTGGTTGGCGCACGCACAGTTGCCGCAAGATCCTCAGGCGCATTTGTCGATCCATGTCGGCAGCGCCGAACGGACGCCAGCGGCCAATGAGCTGTTGATCTACCCGCGCAGTGTGTTGTTGGCGGTCAGCGCCAGTGTGCCGGATTTGCCTCAGGCGATTCGCGCGGCGCTGCGTCAGGCGCGAGTCGCCGTTCAATCGCTGGCGTGCTTGCTGGCTCCGGTCTCGGAGATGGCCAGCCCGGCGTTGCGCGAAGCGGCGCTTGAGTTGGGAGTGCCGCTGCGTTTTGCGTCGCCCGCCAGCGATGCCAGCAAGTTGGCTCGCGAGGCTGTTCCCGGTGCGACGATTATCCCGATCGACGCGAACCTGGCGCTGGCGATCGCCGAACAACCCCTGGACATTACGCAGATCGGTCGCCCTCGCGGTCGACTGGCCGTGATCGGTCTGGGCCCCGGTGCTGCCGAACTGATGGTCCCTGCGGTGAAGGCCGAACTGGCCAGAGCCACGGATGTGCTTGGCTATGAAACCTATGTGCGCATGGCCGGCCCGTTTCGGCCGGATCAAGTGTTGCATTGCACCGACAACCGCGAAGAGATGCTGCGTGCCCGTCACGCCTTCGAACTGGCGGCCCAAGGGCGCTCGGTGATTGTGGTTTCGTCCGGTGACCCCGGCGTGTTCGCCATGGCCGCTGCGGTGCTGGAAGCCTTGCACGAGTCGAGTGAGGCGGCTTGGCACAGCGTCGACCTGGAGATTCTGCCGGGGGTTTCCGCTTCGCTGGCGACCGCCGCTCAGGCCGGTGCGCCGCTGGGGCATGACTTCTGTGTGATGTCGTTGTCGGACAACCTCAAGCCGTGGTCGATCATTGAGAAGCGCCTGGACCTGGCCGCCGAAGCCGATCTGGCGCTGGCTTTCTATAACCCGATATCCCGTTCTCGGCCGTGGCAGTTGGGCCGAGCTCTGGAAATCGTCGCACAGCACCGTACGCCTGAAACCCCGGTGGTTCTGGGCCGTGACATCGGCCGGCACGGCCAGACGCTGCGCGTCACCACACTCGGTGCGCTCACGCCGGAGCAAGTGGACATGCGCACTATGGTGCTGATCGGCTCGTCCACCACCTGCGTGTTCCCTCGTGCCGAGGGTGGCGACTGGGTATACACGCCGCGCTGGTATGGCAGCAAACCGCTCTGATGAACCTTGGCGGCCCGCTCGGGCCGCCGTCATTGTTTGAATCCCGAGAGCTCTAGTTTGTTTCGGTAGTTGTGCAAGTAAGCCTGTTCGGTTATTTGCGTGGGTTTTTTGCCGCCTGCCAGAAAGAAACGTTGATCCTGTGTGTAGGAAGTTCTACCCGAATGATTGTGTTTTTCAATGTGCGATGGAACACGCGCTCAGGCAGTCGTTATCGGGTCCGGGTCTTGCGATGTTCTAACGTGTGGGTCATGAGTTAATGAATTCGATGCGAATAAGTCTGTAACTTCGGGTGTGGTGTTTGTTCTGACACTAATTGAATTCCTTATGAGTTGAACGGTGCCAGGTAGCGAGTTAATTTTATTTTGCTGTTTGTTAGTGTTGGTTGATTTTAAAAATTTTATGTAACGTCTCAGGGTGTGGGTGTCGTCGGTGTCCGTTCTGAGTGACGGCCCGTCCGTTGTTTTACTTGAAGCAGTCATTCCTTTTCGAGTGTATTAACGAGCTTGTGGAAACGTTATTACGCCGCGTCGATCTCGACTATTTATATACGATAAATGGAAGTGTTATTTATGAGTAAGTCTACGTTCTCGTGGGTAGATGGCTACGTCAATTTTACGGATTTGTTCAAGTTGATGGATCTGGAACAGGCCTTGATATCGCATAAGGGCACCGCGCCCTATGACGCGGTGTTCCGTTATTACTTCGGCTGTGTCGGTTTGCGGGATTCTCCGCAGCTGTTGGAGCCGTTGGGTTTGCTCAAGCAAGCGTTGGGAGCCCTTGAGGGAAATAGCCGGCGCCGTCGCGCGACAGAGTCGGAACAGCCAATGAGTCCTGATGTCGCCGGGACTCCCGATTTGACGGACATCTACAACAAAGTAGAAGGATTCGAGGCCCGCCTGCGCAACGGCCTCGAACAGCTGAAGTTACCGGCCACCGAGGTGCCGAAAAATCTGCATTTTGTCTGGCTTGGGGGTGGCGTTGGGGCGATTCAGCGCGACTACCTCAACATTTGGAAGCAGGTGATGGCCGCAGAGGGCTATCAGCTCAATCTCTGGTACGACAGCGACGCGTTGCTGGCCTATGAAACAAACCGGCTCATAGTCGAAGCCGCCAAGGCCGATGCCATGCTCAATGGCGGGCAAACCAGTACCGATGCGCTTGACCTGGGCGACCGCTATGAAGAGCGAGCTATCGTTCTGAAGCAGCAAATGCACGCCCACATTACAAAGGTTGTGACAAACGGCGGCAGTGCCGATGACGCCAGAATCGATTTACTGGTTCAAGCCTACGGCCAGGATGAAGCACGCCTGAGTGCCTTGAGGAGCAGTAATCGACTCAACCTCTCGGCATTGGTCGAAGGTGGTCTGGTGCTGCGCGATCTTGCCGTCGCTGAGACACCGCTGCATCTGCAGGATATTTACGAGCGCGAGATCAGTCTGCGTGGCAATTTTGCGGCGGCCTCCGATGTCGTGCGTGTCGAGGCTTTGTTTGCCGAAGGCGGCAGTTATGCCGATGTCGATAACCTGCCGCCACTGTTAGAAAAACTGGGCGATGTGGACATCCGTGAATTCAAGACAGACGCGCGCCTGGGTGTGCTGCAGTTGATGCTCGACCGCAATCCCGAGTGGATGCCCGGCCGTCAGGCATTGCGCAGTAGGTACACCAATTACTTTGAGCAGATCCCGCCGGAGCATCGCGAAGCACTCGGGCGTTTTGCTGAGAGCCAACCGGAATTGAACCGCGTTTTTCGTCCCCCGGTAGAACGGCTGGTTCCACCGGACGGTCTGCGAGCCGTCGCCGTACAAAATACCTTGAGCAACGCGTTCCTGATGGCTCATCCCAGGTCAGCGATGCTCAAAGCCGTGCTCGAGCGTTACAGGCTCAATTATGAAATCGTCGATGCCACGGCCCGCCTGGCCAATGAGCAAAACGTTGCCTTCACTGACGCCGAGGCCATGGGTGGTCTTGCGCAAAAGGCTGCGACGCAGGTTTTCGGTGCTCTGCACGAACTGTCGCCGGAAGAACATCTGGCGGTGGCTTTTCTGGTGCAGGCGGCCGCAACCTATTACAGCGACGGCATCCGCCCCCAGAACGAGGTGACAATTTATCTGACCGGTCCTGCGGCCATGCGCGAGGGCATGATGGACTACGAAAGGACGCACTTCACACCTCGAACCGCCGAAGCATGGCGAGCGGAGGTTGCCATCCCGGACATTGCCACCGTCAACCGGGCGACCGAGGAGGAGCTGGATCACTCCTGGAAAGAGAATGAAAGTGATACCGGACAATGGCTGAGCGACGAGAAAAGCCGCTGGCAAGAGGGCCGATACAAAGCCCGCTACGCGGGTGATCTGGCACAGTTACTCAAATACCGCACCATCGACTTTGAAGAAGGCTGGCCGCTGATCGAGGAGCGCCATGTACTGTCCATCGACTTGTTGCAGCATCTGGCCGATGAGTTGGGTGAACCGTTCATGCGCATGATGAATCGTAGCCATAACGGTGCGGTGACTTTTGACAAGGCTGTACCACTGAGCTTCGATGATCGCCAATCGATCCTCGCCCAACGTACCGATGCCCGGCCGCCTGCATCGTTGAGTGATCCGCAGACGCAACAGCTGCCGCTCGAAAAACTCCTGATTGGACTTGCCAAGGGCACAGTCGCAGTCGTCCAGTTGAGCCCCTTGCAACGTCTGCTGCTCGGCGCCTTGACCGGTGCGCAGGCATTGGATAATCGCAGCTTCGACGCGGTTCGTCCGCAACTGGATAACCTGGCCAACAGCCTCACCGAACTGGGGACCGCGGGCTGTTACGCGGCGATTGAACACGCGCTGTATCAACGCCAGGCACCGGCGTTTCTGGCCGGGCTTGCCAGCCCTGCCGATCATCCGCCGGTGCATTCCGAAACTGCTCTGGGCCTGAAGAAAAATGCGCTGGAACAACCGCTGACTTTGCGTCAGTGGGGCCAGCACATCGCCAGAATTCAGCAGGTGGCGAAACTTGAATACCGTGACCAGGTGGTCGAGCGCGTCGGTGTTGTTCTGGACGGTTTTGAAGCGGGCTCCATCAAGCTTGTACCGCAGGATTTACTCTTGCAGGGCGTCGGTGACTCGGTGGGCGGACGTTGTTATCCACTGGCCCTGGTGATGGCGGCAGCGTTGTCGGAGGGGAAGGCCGCGGCCAACACCCTGCGCGAGCGATTCTATCTGGGGGTTTTCGAGCCGCAAGGGAGTGATTCAGCGATCTTTCTGCAGAGCCTGGAGGCGTTGCGAGGTGTGCAGCTTAGTGAGGTGGGCAGCGCGCTGGCGCGCTCGGACCTGAATCAGGTCGTGGACATTCTGCGAGCCAGAACAGCCACCAGTACACTGATGCTCAACTCCGACAATCACGCCATGCTGGTGGCCAAAACCATTGAGGGCGAGCGCAGCACTTATCATTTTTACGATCCAAACTTCGGTGTTTTCGAGTTCGATCAACCGGCCGAGTTCAGACTGGCACTGGAACAGTTCTTCCTTGAACAGAATATGGCCAGACACTACGCAGCCTATGGCGATACGGAGCATCCGACCTTCGATCTGATCGAGCTGAAAGGCGCGCGGGTGTCGGAGGTGGCATTGCCTGGCGGAATTCGGGTCTCGCAACTACTGCAACCCGGCACGTTGCCGGGACAGACACAACGCCCGGTCAGGCAGCGTCTGGCCAGTGCTCGCGGACAATCATTGATGAGTAACGCTCGTCTGGGCAGTTGTCTGCTGGCGCTGGACGGTCATTGGTGGGGGCAACAAATCGAGCAAGTGACAACCCGCCTCCGGCAGCAGAATCAGTTGGCACCACAGCTTGTGCCGTTGTTCGAAACCCTGGAGGTCACGCCGGACGGGACATACCGGATGAGCCTGATCGACCCTGCAAACCCTGAGCATGTGGTACGAGTCATCACCGATGACCATCGACTCTTGCGCATTAAAAACTACCTCTCGGAACGTTTTGCAGCCTTGGCCAATAAGTCGCCCGTCCCGGGCGATCCCGTCGACCCCACCGATGTGGGTAGCGTCCATACCTTGAACGCCGGCTTCGCCATACAAGCGCTGATGAACGCGTTGAGGGGGCGGGAAGGGCCCGATCGACCCTTGACCTTGGCTGTCCGGTTGCACGCCTATGTCAATTACGCGCAACTGGTGCATGGCAACGTGGTTGATGTAGCGGGCTTGGTAGGGTTGGTCCGACAGGCACTGGCTGAAGAGAAGCTGATTGCCCGTACCGTCGCTCCGGTGGTCAAAGCGGCTGTGGGGCCGAGCGTGGGCGAAGCGACCGGCGGACTGTTGCAGCTGGCGAATGTCGGGTTCGACATTTATCAATTGGCGACTGCGCAAAACGATGTCGAGCGCGCCCAGTTCGGTACGCAACTGGCTTTCGACTCGGCCAGTCTGGTGTTGTCGGTGGGCGCTTACGCTGCCGGCGCCACCATCGCCGGGGCGTTTCTGGGCGGGGCAGCCGTGATTCTGGCGGGGTTGGCAGTGGGGGGGGCGGCGCTGGTTCAGGGCTTTGCCTGCATTGCCGAAGAAGCCAAACAGGTCGGGCTGTTTTTCGATGAAATCGAGAAGGCTCATCGCCAAGGCTATCGATTCGACAGCGCTTTGGCCGCGTGGGTGCCGCGTTCATCGCTGATTGTCCAGACGCTGGATCTGACCGCCGGCCAACTGCTGCTCGACAGCCCCAAGCTGTACCCTCTACGCGATCATTTCGGGGTGCCGACCTTTGACGACGATTACGAGCGGGCGATCAATATTCGTCGGGAACTGAACCTGCCTGGCCAGATAAAATTCACGCCGCTCACCGGGCAGGTCATCGTGCTGCCCTGCACACCACAAACCTGTTACCGCTATGAGTACAAGGCGCTGCCCTTCGCAACGCTGCGCCATGACAGCGGGTTCGACACGGCCCGGCGTCTGGAGAAAAAGAAAGCGGACGGCGGATGGCTGTTCCTGTTTTCCTTCTATTCGTTTCCGAGTGAGTACATCCTTTATCGCCTGTTTCCGGCCTATCGGCCAACAGTGATCAATGTGCTGCTCGATGCCGTCGAGCGCTTGCTGGTGGTACCGGTTATGCCCCCGGCATGGCATGGGAAAGTCGCCTATCGGATTCAGAGCGCCGGCAAGCAATGTGCATTGGTGCTCAATCCTGGGGTTAGCCTGACACTTGAATCACCCAGCGGCACTGCCGCGCGATGGGTGCTGGAGGCGTCGTGGGCCAGCGAAAGCGACGTTGTTCTGGAAGGGGCTACGGGCCTGCAGATCGGCACCGTCAAGGTGGAGTTCACGGGTCGAGGTCTTCATGACGTCTTGATCCGGATCACCAACAATCAGCTGTTCCAGCTTGATCGCGGAAAACGGCAGATGAACCTTGTCGAGCAGGATGTGCCCCCGGGCATGGATCGGCAGACGTTGCAGGAACATTTCAAGGGGCTGGCTCATGAGCATCGTTTAGCGATGCCGTATACGCCGGTGCATAACTATCTGATTCCGTTCGAGAGGCCGAGTGAACCCCGTCACACCACTGCCTGGTACGACGCGAAGGAGGAACGCTTCCTGTACATCCGCAGCGAGGACGTACTGGCTTCCGATGAAGCACTGTTGGGGGCGGTGGCTGGCGGCTACGCCTATTTCTACGAACCGCAGAGTTTCGTGATTTGGCAAGTCGACGCGGTAACCGGGCTGCTCAGTCATCGTTATCGGTTGCTGCTTAAAGACATGGGAGCCACCATCAAGAGCGTAGAGGCGGACGCGCAGGGCGTGATTCACGTCGTACAGGAAATCCCTCGCGAAGATCAGACCAGCGATGTGCTGGTGTACGTGATCCATGACGGGCAACTGCTGCTGAGTTCGGTCACCCGCGACATGGATCCGGCACTGGAATCGGTCTTCAGTGCCAGCGACGCACTGGCCGACTGGTCGCAGGTACTAGGCAACTATTACTCCTTTACACCTGCCACTGGCGATAACACCTTTGTCACCGTCGACTGGCAACCGGCCCCCTTTGTCTCGGTCTGCTGGAAGTTCGAAGCGAACGCGCGGGACATGGCCTGGGTTCGCCACAGTGACCACCTGATCATCCGTCCCTCCCCGTGGATTCACCGCGGGCGCGGCTGGGCCGATTCGATCAAGAATATGACTGATTTGACGCTGCTCTCACCCGAGGAGGGCAGCGATGTGTTTGTCATCTACGACAGGCTCAGGCAGCAGTTGTGCCGCAAGCAACGCACCTTGGTGGCGGGCAAAGGGCAGTGGTCCCATACATGGCAACAGCCTGCGAAGCTGGAGAATGTCGTGGCCGTCGAAGGTGGCTACCTGGCGCTGACGTCGGAGGGTCTGTTCTTCAACCTGCCCCCCCAGGGATACCTTGCGCTGGGAGGCCTTGGCGAGTCGTGGTTCAAGGATCGGGTGCACTGGTGGTCCGCGTTGGAACCGCTTGCCCGGCAACACGCAGCCGAGCGTTTTGCCCTGATGGGCCTGAGCAACTTCAGCGGCGACGCGAGGTTGTGCGCCTGGTACGTCGACAATCGATTGTTGCTGGCTGATCTGGGCCATGGAAAAGAAGTGCGCCTGCTCGGCGTTACCCCTGATAGCGAGGCGGCCTGGTTATTCGATGTTTCGAGCGGCGAAGTCTATCGTCAGGCGTTCATCAATCCGCAGCGGCTGGAACCTGCATTCGGCGAAGGCTCGCGATTGCTGCGGGCTGATGCGCTACCTGCCGCCGAGCGTGAATGGGCGCCCTGGCAGTTTGCCGAGGTGACAGTCGCGGGAGCCGGGCTGCGCGGCACCACCCTTGAAGGCGTGGTACTTGAGCTGCGTTATCAAGAACCGGCATTGATCACCGGCGTCACCCATGAGTGGGTCATGTCTCAGGAGGGGCGAGCGCACGAAAGCCTCAAACAATTGGCAGACAGTCAACCTCATGCCGCGCTGCTGTCGGTAGAGGACGCCGGCAGTCTGACATGGTTCGTAGTCGATACCGAACGTGTAATTCGGGTGCCAAAGGCCGCGATTCCGGAGTCCTTCGAACTATTGGGAACGCAACAGCAAACCAACGTATTGCTTCATGAAGACAAGGATGGACTGCTGTTGGCCTACCCGGGCATGGGACATGCGGGACCACTCGGTTATGTCCGGCGAAATGCCGAAGTCATGGTCATCGAAGGCCAGATGAAGGTCGGCGATGTTCTACCGCTGATGCCCGACGATGTCACGACCCTGATCTTGCGCATGGGGCAGGGCGCCGTGAGTTACCGGTTGTCAAAGGCTGCCTGGCTGAGACTCGAATCGGTCATCCTCGACTGCCGACATTCGCTGGGCAGTACACAAACGATTCCCGGCAAGTTGATCTGGGAGCTGGATAACCCTGAAAAGCTGTTGCTGAGCATCGTTCAGGAACACCTGGTGATCATTGATCCGGACAGTGGGCACAGCGTGATCTTTCGTGAAGTGTATGCGACGGATGTCAACTTGCGCGGCGAAGTCTTGCTCGGGTTTGAAGGGCATCGACCTTATGCCGTTTCGACACTGGTGCAGAGGCTGATCGCTCGACAGGGTGCGCATGACAGTGCAACGCTGGGTGAACTTCTAACGGTATCAACTGCTGAGTTGGAAAACAGCCTGGTGGGTTGATCACAAGCTGTTGTCTGTGATTTGAAAAGCAATTGGGCGATGTACCCCTCAAGGAACTGAAGTTACTTGATGGGTACGTTTGTGCCTGAGTTTCAAGCGTTAATCCAACAGGGACATTATGAATAGGGACGTTATGAGTGAATTGATGCAGTTGCCCAATACCGGGCAAGATTTTGTCACGGCTGTAGGTTTATCCGGATTCTCCGGTGACCTCGGTGAGTTTGCAGGCAGTGAAGAACACGCCGCACTCAGCCGGTATTACAAGGCGGCGAGTGAAAGTGATCGGCTGTCTGATCTATTGGCGCCGGCGAAGTTGTTCCAGGAAACGCTTGTCTCGCTGATCCGGCAAAAAACCGGGCCGATGACCGACACGCTTCGCAAAGCCAATGCCGACACTAAAGCTTATGTGGCCAGGATCGAAAAAACGGTAGCAATACTTGCCGAAGTCCATCCGCCCGTGCCGAAAAATATGCATTTCGTCTGGGTGGGTGGTGCTCTGTTCGGGGATAACCAGCGCGACTACTTCAATATCTGGAAGCAAGTGCTGAGCAATGACGGACATACCTTGAATCTTTGGTATGACCCTGACGCGCTGATGGCTTTTGATACCAACCGGATCATTACTCTGGCCGCCAAGGCGCATGCCATGGAGTCGGGCGGCACAGCGCTGAGCAGTGCCACCAAACTGGTCGATTTGATCGAGAAGCGTGTAGTGGTGCTGCGCCAACAGATGTTCGAGCACATCAAGGCGGCGCAACAACAAGGCATCAAGGCTGACGATGCCCGTATCGAATTGCTGGTGAAAGCTTATGGGCAAGATCGGACGGCGCTTGAAGCGGCGAAAGCCCGATACCTTGAGAGCCATCTGGCGATGGCTGGCGAACAGGTTCGAGTGCGCGATGCACGTGCGGCATTTGGTTCGCATTTTCTATGGGACGTATACGAGCGTGAAGTGTCTTTTCGCGGGAACCTGGCTGCGGCTTCCGATGTGGTGCGACTTCAGGCGATGAGTCTGGAGGGGGGGACTTACAGCGACCTTGACTATTTGCCGCCACTCGTTGATCAGATGGGTGAAGTAAACATCAAGACATTCAGTTTCGAACAAAAACTGGGTGTGTTGCAGTTATTGCTGGATAAAAATCCGACGTTGATGCCGGGTCGTGAGAGAAGTCGGTACAAGAACTACGTTAAGGATATTCCCGCGGAGCAACTACAGGCGTTGACCAGGTTTGCCGAAACCGTGCTCAAGGTGTCGGACGTTTTTTCTGCCGCGAAGGGGCTGACTGTCCCCGAACAGGGGGTTCGTCTGGGTGCTCCTAATCCCAGGCTGGAGATGAACGCTTTCATCATGGCTCATCCGGAGTCAGGAATGGTCAGTTCGATCATGCAGCGCATTCGGAGTAATTATGACCTGCTGCTCAAGGTCGAACAGGCATTGGTAAAGTCCGGGAAACAATGGCATGTAAGTTTCGCGACGGAAGTGACTGGCGACATTGTTCAAAAAAATAATGAGCGCGCTCAAAACGCCTCGACAGATTACGTGGGATATGTTTCCCGTCTTGCAACGGCTATAGCGGGTTACCATCGCGACGGCATCGATCCACAAGCACAAGGCACTATCAGTTTATCCGGTCCCGGCGCTGCCATTTGGGGAGTAGAGGACTTTGTGGATGCCCACTGCATTCCAGACAAAGTCGCCGAGGTAAGGGGGCGCCTGCAATTACTGGACACCGGGTATAACCGGGCGACTGAAGAAGAGTTGATCAGTGGCTGGGTGGAAAATGTTAAACAGCCCGAACAGTGGCTGGAGAAAGAACAGCAAAACTGGCGCGACGGTAAATACAAGGCCCGCTACACCGGCAACCTTAATGAGTTGTTGCACAGCCAGACCCTGACCTTCAAACAAGGCTGGCCGGTAATCGAAGGCAAACCCGTGTTGCTGACATCGGTGCTGCAACAGCTGCTTGATGATCTGGGCGCCCCTTTCATGCGCGCGATGAATGACAGGTTGAGCGGCGACATCACGTTCAACGATCGCATTGCCCTCGACTTTGAGACGCGCCAGCAAATCCTGGCGCAACCGGCCAGCGAACTTCCTGCGTCAATAGGCGCCGAGTCGCTCGGCAATATGAACGAGGCGTTGGCGCGTATCGCTGGCGGCAAGTTGCTTGCCGAGCAGTTGAGCCCGTTGCACCGTGTCGTGTTTGGTGGCCTGTTCGGTGTGCCCACACTGGATCAGGAGGTGTTCGCAGCTGCCTGGAAGGAGACGGTCGCCCTCGCCGAAAGCACTCAGGATCGCGGGCTCTTCGCACGTTACGAATTGATTGAACAGACCCTGTTCAACCGGCGTCCGGCGATGTTCGAAGCCGGGCACAAGACCTCATCCTGGTCCGGGCAGGTTTCAGAAAACTCGCGGGTGCTGAAAGCCCAGGCCCTTGCCGAACCGTTGAGCGTGCGGCAGTGGGGGGAGCACGTCCAAAGGATTGAAACGGCGACCAGGAACGAGTACCAGGCGTCAATTCTGCAGAGAGGGCATTCAGTCCGTAAACGGTTTTTCCAGGCCGGGGCCGACGCTGTCAAACAGTTGCCGCAGGAGCTGCTGGTACGTGGCTGCGGTGATCCGGGCCGGCGTTGTTATCCGCTGGCGCTGGTCATGGCCGCAGCGCTTGAAAGTGGCAGCACGGCAGAGCGGGCCTTGATCGGTAAACTGGCGATTGCCAACCTCTCCCCGGACGCTGCTGAAACCCATGCGTTGCTGCATGTGCTGGATGAGTTGTGTGGCGTTCCGATGTCGCAGTTCGGCAAAAAAGCCGCGGCTGTGAATTTGAGCGCGGCCATGCAGGCACTGAAAGCGAAAACCTCCACCGGCAGTTTGATGCTCAACACAGATAATCACTCGATGCTGGTGAGCAAGGTCGTGGAGCAGGGTGAGACATCCTATCGATTTTATGACCCCAATTTCGGCCTGTATGCCTTCATGCGGGCAGAGGATCTGCAACAAGGCATCACCAGCTTTTTGCAGGATGACGTGATTGCCAGGCTCTATGGCGTTGGGGAGGTGTCGAACGCGGCTTTTGATGTGATAGATCTCAACGGTTCGAGCATTGCCGAAAAACCTTTGCCTTCGCGAATGACTGTCGGCGATTTGCTGAGTCGCGAGCTGATGGTCGGCGGGCGGTCAGTTGAGACTTGGCAGCATCACGCGGCGTTACGTGTCCGTTCATTGTCGGAAAATGCCCGGCTGGGTGATGGCCTGGCTCGGCTGGATGCCCAGCGGTGGGCGCGGCAGATCGAAAGCGCCACCACTCGCCTACAGATAGCGCATCAGTTGAGTCGTGACTTTGTGCCGGTCTTCGAGTCATTGAAGACCGGTGCGACAGGCCTGCGTGAAATTACGCTGGTCAATGCCAAGGACGCCAGTCAGACCCGTAGAGTCGTGACCGATGACGTGCATCTGGACACCATCAAGTCTTACCTGACGGACATTTACCAGACACTGTCGGTCAAAGCGCCTCGCCCCGGTATGATCGATCCAACTGATGCCGGTGCCGTTCATACGCTCAATGCTGGATTCGCCATACAGGCCCTGTTGTTTGCGCTGAAGGATCGAGAGTCTACCGACGGTGGGACGACGGCATTGACGTCTGCGGTGCGCTTGCATGGCTACCTGTCTTATGCACAGCTGGCCCATGGCATCGTGGTGGATGCTGTGGAATTGATCAATCTGGTGCGTACCGCGTTTACAAACAGCGTGTTGGTCGCAAGAACCACCTCGCCGGTGGTGCTCAATGCCCTGGGGCACGTGGCCAATGAGGGGGTGGGCAATATTCTTCAATTGGCTGCGGTCGGATTCGATATTTATCTGCTGGCCAATGCCGAGAATGACGCTCAGATTGCCCAGTTCGCTACACAACTGGCGTTCGATTCCGCAGGCCTGGTGGCGGGGCTGGGCGGGCTTGGGGCATCCCTCGTCGGAGCCGGCACCGCGGCTGCGTTTCTGGGGGGGGCGAGTGTCATTCTGGGGGGGCTGGCGGTTGGCATCGGCGCGTTGGTCGAAGGTTTCAGCGGAATACTGGAGCGGGCCCGTCAAGTCGGCAAGTATTTGAATCTGATTGAACAGGGTTATCGCAGCGGCGGGTTTTCGCGGATTGACGATGCGCTGTGCATCAGCCCCTATGTCGTCGTCACACACTTGGACCTTGAAGGACGGCTACTTCGTTACGGCGGCGTCTTGAATATATTCGCGGCCATTCCCCATGCGTTGCATCCACCGCAGGGCAATCCGGATCGGTCATTGTCGATCAGCATCCGTGAGTCGCTCGGCTATGCGCACGAAAGCGCGATTCCCGATGCCGCAGACTTTGATGTCGTCGTACTGCCGTGCATGCCGCATTGCTACTTCGGATTCGACTATAAGGCACTGCCAGGCTCGACCTCCCGCTGGGAGCATTTTGAAACGGCGCTGAAACTCGAGAACGACAGTGAAGGGGAACGCCAGTTCTGGTTCAGTTTCTACAAGTTCCCGACCGAATATGTGCTGCATCAACTGATACCCAATTACTCGCAGACGTTAGTCAACGTGGTGCTGGATCGCAGAAACCGCTTTCTCCGCGTGCCGAAATTGCCAAGAGAGCTGCACAATTACCTGTCCTACGAAATTCTGGGGAAGGGCGGACAATGCACGGTGGTGCTGGCCGAGGGTGTCCGGGCGATCACGCTTGTAAAGACCCCGGATGCGTCGTCGATGTACTGGGCATTGAGTGCAACCTGGTTGGCTGAGGGGGACGTAAAAATTGAAGGGGCTCGTGTGCAATTGGGCGCGATCCAGGTCCATGTCCCTGAAAAGTCGTCTTTGCTTTTGCAACTTGACGAGCAGTCGTATCAAGTGGACTGGGAGCAAGGGCGCTTGCTCATCTCCGAGATCTCGATCGACTCGGGCAGTAATGCTTCCGCTGCGCAGGCGTCCCTCCGCGAGCTCGCGCGTTCCATGCGTCTGGCCGGTCGCTACACGGCTATCCGAGATTTTCCTGTTCCATACAGCGATCCCCTCAAACCGGTCAAGACCACGGCCCAATACGACCGCGATGAAGACCGTTTCCTGTTTGTCCGTGGCCTGGCTCCGGCCTATCAGGAAGCCGCTTGCCTGGGCGCCATTGTCGACAAGTACGCGTATTACTATGTCCCCAACGAAGTTCTGATCTGGCGGACAGATGTAACCACCGGGCAGGTCAACCGGATTTATCGGTTGATGGATCCGTTGCCGGGATCAAGGATTTCGGCCTTCCAGGAACTGGAGGGAGGGTTGATACGGATCGTTCAGAAAGTCGTGCTGCGTAACGGTCGTGACATGAAGATGACTTACCTGCTCGGCGCAAATGAGCTCTCGCTGTTTTCTGTCATCGGAAAACTGACTGAGGGCCAGAAGGCATTGCTGCAACGCAAGAACACGGTCTCCCTTTCGTACTTCTTCTGGGATTACGAATTGATGGTGCGCAACTCGAAACTCGCGCCTTTCGATTCAGTGAGTGTCGTGGATTATCAATGCGCCCCCCTGACCTCGATCACCTATTGGGATGAGGACTCTCGCAACCCCATCAGCCTCTGGTTGCGACGGGATGATGGGCTTGTGATTCGGCCGAACCTGGAAGCGGATTCAGTCAATCCGATTTTTCTAAATACCCAGGACGCCGATGGCGATTCGTTCCTGTTCTATGATCAGCGTCATCGCAGTCTCTACCGACAGCGTGTGACTTTGCAGAATGACGAGCCGCCCGCGCCTGCTGCAAAGATTCTGCCTCATGAGGTGGTCGAGGTGTTTTTCCAGGAGCAGCGCCACATTGCGCTCACTGAGGACGGCATGCTGTATCAACTGAGCAGGACTGATGAATCGCAGCTGGTCGCGCTGAACGGGGACTGGCTGGCACGGGCCGCCGCTGTCGGTGACGGTTTTGAATGGTATACGAGCGTTCTGGCGCTTGCCGAAGAGTTGGCCAGCGAGGGTTTTGAAGTGTCGGGTGTGCAGAATGTTCCCGGCAATGCATTCCTGCGTGTCTGGTGTGTGGGCCGGCGCTTGCTGATTGCCGACATGAGGGAGAGTCAATCCTTACAGCTATTGGCGCAGACCCCAGACAAAAAGGCTGCATGGTTATGGGATTCGGCGTCGGGACAGGTCTATCGTCAGCCCTTCATGGAGCCCGAGGCGTTTGCGGCGGCCTTTGCCAACGGCACGCGCCTGTTGCATCGAGATCGGCTGCCGGCAATGCAGCGGGTGGCTGCGCAATGGTCTTTCACCCGGATCGCACCCGAAGGCGCGGGATTGCGTGGCTTGACCCGAGAGCATGTGTGGATCGAGCTGTTTGAAGGTGAAGCACCTCGTATCGTCGGTGTGGAAAGCGATTTTTTCTTCGGTCTTGGCACGCGACAGGTGCGGGAAAACAAGCTGCTCCAATTGATTGCCGGCCGTTCCTGCGCGCCCGTTTTGACCGCGGGCAGATTCGATGATCTCTTTGCCTGGTATGACACAGGTGCCAAGCGCCTGTACTACTCGACCGTACAGACCAACGGGCATTGGCCTGCTTATCTGGGCGCGCGCGATGGCGAAATTGCGCTGCTGCACAACACCGTGACCCGTGGGGTGTTCAGTAACAGAAACGGTGCGTGGCTGGTGTCGGAGCATGATGTCTGGATGTATGCAGACTCGGTGAGTCGAGCGGGACAGGTCATGACGATCCAGACCCGGGACAATATAGAGGACTTGTTGCCGCTGATTCCAGACGGTGTCACCACACTGGTGTTGGGACTCAATGGCCAGATGAGCTGCCAGCTCTCACAAGCCGCTTGGTCACGGCTCGATTGCCTGATTATCGACTTCCATCATAAGGTGCCCCATAAGCGCCAATGGATCATGGATCTGCCGGCGATGGATGACTGGCGGATCACGCTGGTCGAGGGGCATCTGTTGCTGACCGATCCGGATGGCGGGGGCAGCCTGATTTTTCGAAGTGTCGAATCCGTCGGAACGGAAATACGGGACATGTTTGTACTGGGGATCATTGTTTCCGGTTATTCGCGGATCGTCACCCTTGAGGGACTGATACAGGGACTGAAGGAGGGTGTCAGTCTTGAGCTGGTGAAACTGCTGGAGAAGGTAGTCGAAGCGTAGACCCGGAAGCGGGCAATCTACCTCCAGGGAGGTTAAGCGAGGCTGCGGGATTGATCCCCCGCAGTCTTTTTCATGGGGCAATGGCGCCTGGCACCAGATAGCCCTTTACCCCGGTAAAGATAATCTGCGCCGCCAGTGCGCAGACAAACAACCCCATCAAGCGGCTGACGATCTGCAAACCCTGATCGCCGAGAATCCGTTCGATCCGGTTGGATAAGTAAAGCACCACCCCGACCGTGAAGCTAGCCAGAGCAATGCTGAGTATGGCGGTGAGTTTGTCGTCCCAGTGCGGCTGACTCACGCCCATCACCAGCAAGGCCCCGATGGTGCCCGGGCCAACAGTCAGCGGAATGGTCAGCGGAACGATGGTCACATCCTGCTGCACGTTATCGGTCTGCACCGCCGACTTACCCTGGGCCATGCCCAATGCCGAGATGAACAACACGCTGCCGGCGCCAATGCGAAAGGCGTCCACGGTGATGCCGAACACATTGAAAATCACCCGACCGAACAGGTACAGCAAGACGCTGGAAACCAGCGTGGCGGTTGCCACTTTCCAGGCCAGGCGTCGTTGCTCCTTACGCGAATAGCCGCGGGTCAGGCTGATGAAACAGGACAACACGAAGAACGGGCTGTAGAGCACCAGCATCTTCAAATAAACGCTGAATAACACGTGGAGCATGATGTCGGCTCGCAGCAGGAGGGTGGTGAAGCGAAGTCTATCAGTCGATCAATAGCGTGTGGGTATCACGTTTAAAAGATCTTATGAATATTTGTCTTTATTTTGGTGTTCTTAACTAAGTGTGTGAGGTGGCTGGACAGGTGTTACATATTTAAGTTTGTGGGTGTTCGCTTGTTTGGTTATTGTTTTAACCGCAAGCTCATGAGGGGCTTGCTTAACGAGATAAGGAATCTTTTATGAGCAATCTAGTGCTTGACGGTCGCTATATTTCTGCCTGTGTTGAAAGTTTGAAAGAATATGATCTGGGTGAGGTAGTGGCTCTGCAACCTCGTGGAATGTTTTTGCTTGGTGATACTGTTGAAGAACCGTCGAAAGCCTCTATTGTTGGCGAAGGGATGTTGTCTTTCAGCAGTGGCATCAGTGGTGAGAATCGGTCGGATGCACAGAATGCCTTTCTCTATGCGAGCCTTGTAGCGAACAAACTCTTCCCGGAGGAGTACCAGGGCAAAGAGTGGTATATGCAGTTCCGGGATGTCATGACCAAAGCGGGCTGGACGCCTATCAGCAAGTACTACAACGACTTGCACGTCAGCGGAACCAGTGTCCGCATGGACAAACTGGTGTTAGATATTCTTGGCTCGGTGGTCGCTGGCCTTGCGCTGCCTGGCCCGACTACCGCATTGATGCTGAAAGTGGCGGGGGATGCGATTGCAGCCCTGCAAAAGCGTGATACGGAACTGACGCTTTATGAGCGTAATCTGTTGAACCATGGCGTAGGCGGAGTAACCGCCGGTGCATGCACTGAAAATAATGGCGTAGCCACTATGGCACTCGGTGCGGTGCGTTTTTTACGCAAGAACACGTCGACCAAAGTGCTATTTGTGGATGTTGATACTCGCAATGTGAACTTGTATCGCGGTGAAACGGTTTTTGAAAAGAATGATCTGCTCGCCAAAGCTACCCGTGAAGTTATTGCAAGCAAACTTGTCGCGCACGCCGGAAAAATTGCTGACTATGACATCTAACTGAATCTGGCAGGGCGATCGAGTGTCGACCGCCTTTTTATATGAGCGAGGAAATGATATGGGTTGCGATTACTTAGTGTCAGTGGTTGGGGCTGCTATCGTGATTGTTCCTGAATCTGATGGGCGGGTAGCTCATGATGATTTGGTCAATTCGGTGTTGCTGGCGCAATTGGTTGCCAATAAAGAGGTTGAAAAAAACTCAGAGGTTAATTGGTACAACGCTTATGTGAAAGTTTTAGATGACTTCTGGCTGCGGCAAACAAAGGCGCGAGAGGAAAGGCTCATCACCGAAAACTGCGGCGAGTCTATGATCGAATGGGTTGCCGCTGCAATGTCCAAAGGCGCTCCAGACGAAGGGCAAGCTACTGCCACAACATTGGCACGGGTGGCGAGTGTGTTGGGCACTGAACCTGCAATGAGCTTGCTGCGCAGTCATGTGCAAAAAACGTCCGCAGATGAATTGACTGAAGTACCTGCGCCAGCCAAGGTTGTGCGTTTGCTTGTGATTCTGGCGCGAACTCCGAGCTCGGTCATAAGCGTGTACTTGGAGTTCAAAACCCGTAAAGAGATAAGCCCCAATCCTTTGGCACAGCTTCTTCAGGCCGAAGATGTGGAAGGCACTGTCAGCATGCGTTACGCCCGGGCCTATCTGTCCGAAACTCTCTACGGTCCTGCGCGTGATGCTATCGCCTTGAAGATCAGGGAGAAGCTTAAGGGCAATATTGCGATGTTGAGCCTGACCGACGGCTCTTCGAGCGTGCATGTTCCTGAGGCGATTGAATCATGACGCAATTGATTGCTCCACCGGCTGCGGTTGTTGGCGGCAGCGTCGTCGCGTTTGCCAGTGGTTTGCCTGCGTCCCACCGGGAAGACATTTACATGAGCACGGCTTTTGCGCAAAACGCTACCCGTACTGCGTTTAACAATGGATTGTCGGGTGACTGGTTTGAGTATTACCGCAATCAACTGAAGTTTCTCGGATGGGATGTTCCAAAACCTGAAACATTATTGCCCATGCAGAACAGTCTGATGGGCAGGCAGGCAATGCGATGTATCTCAACACGTCTCGGCGAGGCATTCTCCCAGCCTATGAGGCGGGCTTTGGAACAGATGGAGCGCAACGCATTGGCGCTCAAGGTATTCGACTCGACGAGCCTTGGCTCAGAGGGCGGTTGCTTTCAGATGATTCCTTGCGTGATGAACGGCCCGAACAAAGTTGATATGGGGATCTATCACCGACAGTTTCAAATTCGTCGAGATGTCTCTCGATTCCTGTTTGTCGAAGATCAAACGCTCGTGTACAACAGCATCGAACAGATGGCTTTGATTACCTTCAACACACTTCACTATGCCCAGTTTCGGGACAAGGTAAAGAAGTCGGTTATATCCCATTCCTTGGAATACCTGATCAATCTGGAAATCTGATGAGCTCGCAGCACAGGGATGCTCAGACGGTCGAGGCCGTCCGATTCTGCTGATCGCGCTGAGCAACCCAGTGTTCGATCAGGTCGCGCAACTGCGACAGCTCGACCGGTTTGGCCATGTGCCCGTCCATGCCGGCCTGGCGCGCGCGCTCTTTGTGCTCGGCGAGGATGTGTGCGGTCAGCGCCACCACGGGGGTGCGAATCCGCTGATTACCGACTTCCCAGGCGCGCAATTGCTGGGTGGCGGAGAAGCCGTCGAGGATCGGCATTTCACAGTCCATCAGCACCAGGTCATAGCGCTGGGCCTTCATCGCCACCAAGGCTTCTTCGCCATTGCTGGCGGTGTCCGGTTGCAGGTTGAGCTTGCCCAGCATGCCGCGTATGACTTTGGTCGAGATGCTGTTGTCTTCGGCCACCAGTATGCGGAAATCGCTGGGCACCTTGACCGGAAGGGTAGGACCGGTGGGCAGTTGCGAGACGGACAGGCCTTTGTTGCGCTGGTTCAGTTCGTCCGCCAGGGTGGTCTTGAGGGTATAGCCGGCCACCGGTTTGGCAAGGATGCGTTTGATCCCGCAGTTGCGCGCGATGATCTTGCTCGGCGCGTTGCTGATGCCAGTGAGCATGATCAGCAGAATGTCGTGGTTCAGGCTTGGATCTTCCTTGATCTTGGCGGCCAGTTGCATGCCGGTCATGCCGGGCATGTTCTGGTCCAGCAGGACCACATCGAAGTAATCGCGCAGGTGAGCCTTGGTACGCAGCAATGCCAGGGCCTCCTTGCCGGACGGCACGGCGCTGACATTCAGGCCCCAAGCGCTGCACTGCTGCACCAGCACCTTGCGACAGGTGTCGTTGTCATCCACGATCAATACGCGTGCGCCTTGCAGCGGGCTGTCCAGGTCTGACGTCGGATGTTCGAGACGGTCCGGGTCCAGTGGCAGGGTCAGCCATAATGTACTGCCCTGATTGGCGCCACACTTGATGCCGAATTCACCCTGCATCAAACGGATCAGCTGACGGGCGATGACCAGCCCAAGATTGCCCCCCAGGCTGGTGGCCGAGAAAAAGTGCTTGCTATGCAGTTCGGCATGCATCAGTGCGTCGCGCTCCTGGGCCTCCATTGGGTGGCCGCTGTCCTGCACGGCGATGCGCAACCGCGGTTCGACGCTGCGTTCATCCAGAGCGACGACGATCAGAATCTCACCTTCGTCGGTTTTCTTCAGAGCGTTTTCCAGCAGGCTCAGCAGGGTCTGGCGCAGGCGCGTCGGATCACCGCTGATGACACGCGGTACCTGTGGCTGGATAAAACTGATCAGTTCGACGTTCTGCTGTTCGGCCTTGGCGCGGAAGATATTGAGGCAGTCTTCGATCAGGGCATTGAGATCAAACTGCACATCGTCCAGTTCAATCTGCCCGGATTCGAGTTTGGAGATGTCGAGAATTTCATTGATCAGCGTCAGCAGCTCGTTGCCGGCGCTATGGATGGTCTGCACGTAATCGCGCTGCTTGACCGACAACGGAGTGCCCAGCAGCAGTTCGGTCATGCCCAGCACGCCATTCATCGGGGTGCGGATTTCGTGGCTGATCTTTGCCAGAAATTCGGCTTTGGCGTTGATCTCGGCATTGCTGGCGGCCAGGTCGCGACTGATGCTGAAACGGTTTTCGGTGATACTGCGCTGTCGCTCGCCCAGGGCAATGCTCATCAACAGGCCACTGATACAGATAAACACCAACAAAATGATGATCAGGCCTTGCGGAGAGACAAGGGTCAGCCCCTGCAGCGCCGGCAGAATAATCAATGTGCCAAGGTTGAAGACCACCATGGCCGCGACAAACAGGCGCGCCGGGCGATAACCTTTTTGCCAGTGATGGGCGCTGACGAACAATATACTGAGGCCGGCGAGGGCAACCAGCGCGTACGTGATGAGGTTCAGCGGCAGCGTGTTGACGAACAGCAACAGCAGACCGCAGACCATGATGAACAGGACGTCTCCCAGCAGCAGCTTGTTCAGCGGATGTGGGCCAAGCGGTGCGAAGAAGCAGTGGGCGAACATCAGGCCGCAAGGTGCAGTCAGCAGCAAGGCGAGGTAGGCACCGGGCGTCTGCAAGGCGGGCCAGTTCGGCAACCAGGGCCCCGCCAGATTCAGTAACAACACCAGGCTAAGCAACAACAATCCTTCGCATGCCGCCAGCCAGAGGCTGCTGCGTGAGCGGGTATAGGCATAACGCGTCAGGTTATGCAGGATCAACATTGCGATGCAGCCAAAAAGCAGGCCGTAGATCAGCGTCAGGTTCTGAGTGGCCGCGGTCATGACCGCCGATTGCAGGGTGATGTAAGGCCGCAATTGGTGTTCGGAGGCCAGCCGCAAGTAAACGTCGAGGGTTTTGTCGCTTTGTGGCAACGGCAACATGAAGTCGCTGCTGGGGAGCGGGCGCTTGGTCTGGAGCTGCCCGGTACCGGTATTCATTTGATCGATCAACTGATCGCCGTCGAGCACATACAGGTTGAGGTGCGACAAGTCCGGTGCGAACACGCGCAGCAACTGTTCATGCTTGCCAGGCGCGAGCCTGAAGCGCAGCCATAGTGCACCGTCGGGCGCGGCCGCGGTGAGGCGGTCGAGTTCGATGGGGCTGAATTGATTGGTGTAGCGGCTGGAACGGATATCGCTCAGCTGCAAGTCGCCCTGTTCGTCGAGCAATACTGCCCAGCCACTGCCTTGCGCGGCTTGGGCCGGGAGCATGCAGAGCAAGGTCAGCAGAGTGACGGTGAAGCCTATGGCAATCCTGAGCCAGCGCACGGCGAAATCCCTTCGTAGGTTAATGCCAGAGTACAACTATGCGCGGCGCCGGAATAGTCAGGCAAGGGTCGCAAGCCCTTGCCTGGCCGAATGGATGACTTATTCCTGATTTTCGCCACGCTCGCGGGCAATGGCGCGGTAGCCAATGTCCTTGCGGTAGAAGCAGCCTTCCCAGTCGATTTTAGCTGCCAGTTTGTAAGCCTGCTGCTGGGCTGCATCGACGCTGGTGCCCATGGCGGTTGCGCACAGCACCCGACCACCGGCAGTGACCACCTGACCGTCCTTGAGCGCAGTACCGGCATGGAAGACTTTGCCTTCCAGTGTCGCGGCTGCATCCAGGCCGTTGATGGCAACGCCTTTGGCGTAGTCACCCGGGTAACCGCCAGCGGCCAATACGATGCCGACGCTCGGACGTGGATCCCATTGTGCTTCGACCTTGTCCAGCGCTTGCGCCAGGGCCGCTTCCACCAGCAACACCAGGCTCGACTGCAAACGCAGCATTACCGGTTGGGTCTCGGGATCGCCGAAACGGCAATTGAACTCGATGACTTTTGGGTTGCCCGCCTTGTCGATCATCAGGCCGGCATAGAGGAAGCCAGTGTAAACGTTGCCTTCCTCGGCCATGCCACGCACGGTCGGCCAGATCACCAGGTCCATGACCCGCTGATGGACTTCGGCCGTGACGACCGGGGCCGGGGAGTAAGCGCCCATGCCGCCGGTGTTCGGGCCGGTGTCGCCGTCGCCGACGCGTTTGTGGTCCTGACTGGTGGCCATCGGCAACACGTTCTTGCCGTCGACCATGACGATGAAGCTGGCTTCTTCGCCATCCAGGAACTCTTCGATCACCACGCGGGAACCGGCGTCGCCAAACGCGTTGCCGGCGAGCATGTCGCGCACTGCGTCTTCGGCTTCGCCCAGGGTCATGGCGACGATCACGCCTTTACCGGCGGCCAGGCCATCGGCCTTGATGACGATCGGTGCGCCTTTTTCGCGCAGATAAGCCAAGGCCGGCTCGACCTCTGTGAAGTTCTGGTAGTCGGCGGTCGGGATCTTGTGACGAGCCAGGAAGTCTTTGGTGAACGCTTTCGAACCTTCCAGTTGCGCGGCACCCGCAGTTGGGCCAAAGCAATCCAGACCACGGGCGCGAAACAGATCGACGACACCGGCGACCAGCGGCACTTCCGGACCGACGATGGTCAGGGAAACGTTTTTCTCCGCGAAATCTGCAAGCTGCTCAAGGGCCAGCACGTCGATAGCGACGTTCTCGCACTTGGCTTCAATGGCCGTGCCGGCGTTGCCCGGGGCAACGAAAACTTTCTGCACGCGCGGATCCTGAGCCACTTTCCAGGCCAGGGCGTGTTCACGGCCACCGCTGCCAATGATCAAAATATTCATTTCAAAAACCTCGGATGACGCTAATTCTGTGGGGGCTGATCGTTCCCATGCTCTGCGTGGGAATGCCTCTACGGACGCTCCGCGTCCGAGGGACGCGGAGCGTCCCGGGCTGCGTGCCCACGCAGAGCGTGGGTACGATCAAGCAAAAAAATCAGTGACGGAAGTGGCGCATGCCAGTAAAGACCATCGCGATGCCAGCCTCGTCGGCTGCTGCAATCACTTCGTTATCACGCATCGAGCCGCCCGGCTGGATCACCGCCGTGATGCCGACCTTGGCCGCATTGTCCAGACCATCGCGGAACGGGAAAAAGGCGTCGGAGGCCATCACCGAGCCTGCTACCTGCAACCCGGCGTGTTCAGCCTTGATCGCGGCGATACGCGCGGAGTTCACGCGGCTCATCTGGCCGGCGCCGACACCGATGGTCTGACGATTCTTGGCGTAGACGATGGCATTGGACTTCACGTATTTGGCGACTTTCCAGGCGAAGATCAGGTCGTTGATTTCCTGTTCGCTCGGGGCGCGCTTGGTCACGACTTTCAGGTCTTCGCTGCCGATCATGCCAATATCGCGGCTCTGCACCAGCAAACCGCCATTGACGCGTTTGTAGTCCCAGGCCGGAGCGCGATCAGCCGACCACTCGCCACAGGTCAGCAGGCGCACGTTGGCTTTTGCGGCGACGATGGCGCGGGCTTCTGCGCTGACGGACGGGGCGATGATCACTTCGACGAACTGACGCTCGACGATGGCTTTGGCAGTTTCAGCATCCAGTTCGCGGTTGAAGGCGATGATGCCGCCGAACGCCGATTCGGTGTCGGTGGCGTAGGCCAGTTCGTAAGCCTGACGAATGCCGCCTTCGGCGTCCGGGCTCACCGCCACGCCGCACGGGTTGGCGTGCTTGACAATCACGCAGGCCGGCTTGACGAAGCTCTTCACGCATTCCAGCGCCGCGTCGGTGTCGGCCACGTTGTTGTACGACAGCTCTTTGCCTTGCAGTTGGGTAGCGGTGGCGATGCCGACTTCGGCAGGCTTGGCTTCCACGTAGAACGCCGCGCTCTGGTGCGGGTTCTCGCCGTAGCGCATTTCCTGAGCCTTGATGAACTGGCTGTTGAAGGTGCGCGGGAATTCGCTGCGACCTTCGGTGCTGAGGGTTTCAGCCGCCTGGTTCACGGTGCCCATGTAGTTGGCGATCATGCCGTCATAGGCGGCGGTGTGTTCGAAGGCCTTGAGCATCAGGTCGAAGCGCTGAGCGTAGGTCAGACCACCGGCCTTGAGGCTTTCCAGGACGCTGGCGTAATCGCTGGCATTCACCACGATGGCCACGTCTTTGTGGTTCTTGGCGGCCGAACGGACCATGGTCGGGCCGCCGATGTCGATGTTTTCGATGGCGGTCGGCAGGTCGCAGCCTGGCTTGTTGATGGTGGCTTGGAACGGGTACAGGTTGACCGCGACCAGGTCGATCGGCTTGATGCCGTGCTCGTTCATGATGGCGTCGTCGATACCGCGACGACCGAGAATCCCGCCGTGGATTTTCGGGTGCAGGGTTTTCACCCGACCGTCCATCATTTCTGCAAAACCGGTGTAATCCGCGACTTCCACTGCGGCAACGCCGTTGTCGCGCAGCAGTTTGAACGTCCCGCCGGTGGAGAGGATTTCGACGCCCAGGGCTTCGAGCTCTTTGGCGAATTCGAGGATCCCGGTCTTGTCGGAAACGCTGATCAAGGCGCGGCGGATCGGCAGGCGGGTAGTCTGGTCGGTCATCTCAATGTCCATCAAAAGCAAAGGAGTCAGCAAAAAAGGCGACCGGTTTTACGCGGGCGCCTTTCTGGTTTGATTGAATGCTTACAGCAAATCGTACTGCTTGAGTTTCTTGCGCAGGGTGCCCCGGTTCAACCCGAGCAACTCACTGGCTTTGGTCTGGTTGCCCTTGACGTAGTTCATCACGCATTCGAGCAGGGGAGCCTCGACTTCGGAGAGCACCAGGTTGTACACATCCGTGACGGCAGCGCCCTCAAGGTGGGCGAAATAATTGTGCAGCGCCTTCTCGACATTCCCGCGAAGGGTCTGACCTTCTTCGCTCGGCGTATTGAGGTGCTGTTTCAAATTCACGTTGTCGCTCACGGGTGTTGTTCCACTCACTAAAGTCTCGGTCATCATCGTCATGCGGCCACCCCTTCTCCGTCCCCTGTCAGGCTCTTGTAGCGTTCGGCGAAGAAGGCCCGAACGTAGGCGCATTGTGCTTCCGTCTCTTGCAAACGATTGAAGTGGGCGCGGAACTCCCTGGCGCCCGGCAAGGTTGCGAGATACCAGCCCACATGCTTGCGAGCTATGCGCACGCCCATGACGTCGCCATAGAAGGCATGCAGCGCGGCCAGATGCTCAAGCAGAATACGTTCCACCTCGATCAATTCCGGTGCCGGGAGTTTTTCGCCGGTACGCAGATAATGGTCGATTTCACGAAAAATCCAGGGCCGCCCCTGGGCAGCCCGACCCACCAACAGGCCGTCGGCACCGGTCGCGTCGAGCACGTACCGGGCCTTCTCGGGCGAATCGATATCGCCATTGGCGAAGACCGGGATGGACACCGCCTGCTTGATCGCAGCAATGGTGTCGTATTCGGCAACTCCTGTGTACAAATCGGCACGGGTGCGGCCATGCACCGCCAGCGCCGTAATACCTGCCTGTTCGGCGATCTTCGCCACGGTCAGGCCGTTTTTGTTCATCCGGTCCCAGCCGGTGCGGATCTTCAGGGTGACCGGCACATCGACCGCGGCCACCACGGCCTGCAGGATCTCGGTCACCAATGCTTCATCTTTCAACAGGGCGGACCCGGCGGCCTTGTTGCAGACCTTCTTCGCCGGACAGCCCATGTTGATATCAATAATCTGTGCGCCCAGTTCGACGTTGGCCCGGGCTGCATCCGCCAGCATCTGCGCATCACCGCCGGCGATCTGTACCGAGCGGGGCTCGGGATCGCCTTCGTGGATCATGCGCATCCGCGATTTGCGGGTGTTCCACAAGCTCATGTCGCTGGTGACCATTTCCGAGACTACAAGGCCTGCGCCCAGTCGCTTGCACAGCTGACGAAAGGGCTGGTCGGTGACACCCGCCATAGGGGCGAGAATCAAACCGTTGTGCAATGTATATGGACCGATGCGTACCGCCGACATAGGACTTCCCTGTTGTGGGGCCGGATCATGAGAGTTCGAAAAAGGGTTGGCATGATACCCGCTCTCGATGACTGGATAAAGGCTGAATTGAACAAAATCTGAACAGTTATTCTGTTATCGCCAGCGGTTTGGTTTGAACGGACAAAATCAGAAATTTGCCGTCAGGCCCATAGGGGTGAACCGTTTCACTCGGGCGAGTGGAAGCTCAGGCTGTAGTTCACCGCTTTGGGGCCTGGATCCAGAATGTCCAGCG
Organism: Pseudomonas sp. B21-048; assembly: GCF_024748615.1. Taxonomy (NCBI): domain Bacteria; kingdom Pseudomonadati; phylum Pseudomonadota; class Gammaproteobacteria; order Pseudomonadales; family Pseudomonadaceae; genus Pseudomonas; species Pseudomonas sp. B21-048. Next base: position 670,914 of record NZ_CP087168.1, read on the forward strand.
CGATGTGGATCGGCGTTTGTGGTGGCATTTCCGCCAGGCCTTCGAGGTCACCGTTGAGGTACTCGCCTGGCTTGAAGCGACGGCTGGCAATGAGGTGGCCGTTCAGGTCGGCAAAGCGCAGCTCCAGCAATGGGAAAGGCTGGGAGAAGGACGCACGGTTGTAGATGATGGCATCGACCACCAGCGCACCGTTGAAGTCCGGGTGGCTGCGGACCACCAGGTTGCTGCTTTTGACTTTCGCGATGTCGACTTTGGACGGCACGGTGCAACTGATGTGCGGGCACAGTTGCTGGAACCAGGGGCGGTACTGATCCTGGCGTGCCAGTTCGTCGAAGTGGTAGGCGACGTATTGGCCGACGAGGCCCGCAGCGCCGAACAGGATCAGTAGCAGCCAGAAAAAGCGCCGGCCCCAGGGGGAGCGACGCTTTTGCCAATCCAGTTGCAACGGGTCGTCGCTCAGGTCCTCCAGCGCTTGCGCGCGCAGGCCCGGTTCGCTGCGTTGGCGTCGCTTGCGCAAAGGCTCGACCGAGGGCAGATCGTCGTCGACTTCATCGGGCGTCGCCGACAGGCTTCCAAAGGTGATCGGAGTGTCGAGCGGGTCGTGCAGGCGTAGCTGTTGTATTGCGGGTTCGTCGTTTAGCTCCACGGGCTCCAACGACAAGGAAGGTTCGGTGCGCGAGTGTTTGTTCGGCTCGATCGTCGGTTCTGCCGTAGGTGCCTCGACCGTTTGCGCGCGATCGGCGGCTGATTCGCTGAATAGACTGTCGGACCAGGGCTCCTGGTCGTATTCGCCGATATCGCGGTGAGCGCTGAGGCTGTCTTCGCGGGGCCGGCCGAATTCCGTCGTTGGCTGGATTTCCCGCTGTTCGAGCCGGGCGAGTTCTTCGTCCAGGTCCAGGCTGTCCAGATCCATTTCTGCAGCGGTCCATTGCTTTTGGCTGATGGCCCGCTGCACGGTCGGTTCGACGGGCGCCGGTGCAATCGGTTTGACCGTCTCCCTGCCGGCCCGCTGCTCGAGCAACTGCTTGGCGGCGTTGAACACCTGCAAGCACGAGCCGCAACGAACCACTCCACGGGCCACGCTCAACTGAGCATGGCTGACGCGGAAGCTGGTTTGGCAATGCGGGCACTGGGTGACGAAGCTGTCGGTCATGCGGCAATCCGGTTTATGCAGGCGCTCATTCTAGCGCCGACGGCCAGTGATGCGCACCCAGCCGTCGCGATTGGCGATCGGGTCCAGATCGAAGTCCTGGGCGTAGGCGGCGGCGACTTCTTCGCCTTGTTCTGCAAGGATACCTGACAGCGCCAAACGACCGCCTGGCTTGACCAGGCTGGACAGTTGCGGCGCCAGCGAAACCAGTGGGCCGGCAAGAATGTTGGCGACCAGCACGTCGGCCTGAACCTGTGGCAGGTCTTGCGGCAGATACAGCGGGAAGCGTTCGTCGGCAATGTTGTTGCGACCGGCGTTGTCGCGGGAGGCTTCCAGCGCCTGCACGTCGATGTCGGTGCCGACGGCTTCTTTGGCGCCCAGCAACAGGGCGGCAATCGCCAGAATCCCCGAACCACAACCGAAGTCGAGCACGTTGCAGCCTTTCAGGTCCTGACCGTCGAGCCATTCCAGGCACAGCGCGGTAGTCGGGTGAGTGCCGGTGCCGAACGCCAGGCCCGGATCCAGCAGCAGGTTCACCGCGTCTGGCTCAGGCGCGGCGTGCCAGCTTGGGACGATCCACAGGCGCTGACCGAAACGCATCGGCTGGAAACCGTCCATCCAGCTGCGTTCCCAGTCCTGGTCTTCGATCACTTCGCTGTGGTGCTCGGGCAGCGGGCTGCCGGTCAGCAACTCAAGGTGCGCCAGTACGCTGGCGGCTTCAGTGCCACCTTCGAACAAGGCCAGCAGGTGAGTGTGCGACCACAGCGGGGTGGTGTTGAGTTCCGGTTCGAAAATCGGCTGATCTTCGGCGTCCATGAAAGTCACCGACACGGCGCCCACTTCAAGGAAAGCGTCTTCGTAGGTTTCGGCTTGTTCTGGGCTGATGGCGAGACGGACTTGCAGCCAAGGCATGGCGGGCACCTTTGAAAAATATGATTGCAGCCTAGCGTGCTGCGAGAAGCGCGCAAGTTTACGCGAGCGCGAGGCAGAAGACGACCGTGTAGCCGCGCATCGGGAGTCATCCAATATCTGTGGCGAGGGAGCTTGCTCCCGCTGGAGCGCGAAGCGGTCCCAAAATGGCCGGTACGGATCTGTCTGGCACAACCCTGTTGAATGGTCTTGCGGTTGCTGTGCAACCGAGCGGGAGCAAGCTCCCTCGCCACAAGGGTGAAGCATTCAATCCCCAGAAACAACAAAGCCGCCCGAAGGCGGCTTTGTTGATCGGGCTAAAGCTTAATGCTTTTCGCCAGCCAGCTTATGCTCGAGGTAGTGAATGTTCACGCCTCCTTTGCAGAAGCCAGCATCACGGACCAGGTCGCGGTGCAGCGGGATGTTGGTCTTGATCCCGTCGACAACGATTTCGTCCAGCGCATTGCGCATGCGCGCCATGGCTTCGTCACGGGTTGCGCCGTAGGTGATCAGCTTGCCGATCAGCGAATCGTAGTTCGGCGGAACGGCATAGCCACTGTACAGGTGCGAATCGACGCGAACGCCGTTGCCGCCTGGCGCGTGGAAATGCTTGACCGTGCCTGGGCTAGGCATGAAGGTTTTCGGGTCTTCGGCGTTGATCCGGCATTCCAGCGCGTGACCGCGGATAACGACGTCATCCTGGGTGTACGACAACTTATTGCCAGCGGCGATGCTGAGCATCTCCTTGACGATGTCGATGCCGGTGACCATTTCCGAAACCGGGTGTTCTACCTGGACACGAGTGTTCATCTCGATGAAGTAGAAATGGCCGTTCTCGTACAGGAACTCGAAAGTGCCGGCGCCACGGTAGCCGATATCGATGCAAGCTCTGACGCAGCGGGCGAGAACTTCCTCGCGCGCATTCTCGTCGATGCCCGGTGCCGGTGCTTCTTCGAGAACCTTCTGGTGACGACGTTGCAGCGAGCAATCGCGGTCACCCAGATGGATGGCGTGCCCCTGTCCATCGGAAAGCACCTGAACTTCCACGTGACGTGGGTTGGTCAGGAATTTTTCCAGGTAGACCATCGGGTTGCCGAACGCTGCGCCCGCTTCGGAACGGGTCAGTTTCGCCGAGGCGATCAGGTCTTCTTCCTTGTGCACGACGCGCATGCCGCGACCACCGCCGCCGCCAGCGGCTTTGATGATCACCGGGTAACCGACTTCGCGACCAATGCGCAGAGCGGTTTCTTCGTCTTCAGGCAGTGGGCCGTCGGAACCCGGAACGGTTGGGACGCCAGCGGCGATCATGGCGTGCTTGGCCGATACCTTATCGCCCATCAGGCGAATGGTTTCGGCTTTCGGGCCAATGAACGCGAAGCCGGAGTTCTCGACCTGTTCGGCAAAGTCGGCGTTTTCCGCAAGGAAGCCGTAGCCTGGGTGGATGGCAGTAGCGCCAGTCACTTCAGCAGCGGCGATGATGGCCGGAATGTGCAGGTAAGAGTGCGCGGCCGAGGCCGGGCCGATGCAGACGGATTCGTCTGCCAGGCCCAGGTGCATCAGCTCTTTGTCGGCCTTGGAGTAAACGGCGACAGTCTTGATGCCCATCTCTTTGCAGGCACGCAGAATCCGCAGGGCAATCTCACCGCGGTTGGCGATCAGAACTTTTTCCAACTTCGCAGTCATCAAAGTTTCTCCGCGGTTCAAACGATGGTGAACAGCGGTTGGTCGTACTCAACCGGCTGGCCGTCTTCGACGAGGATGGATTCGATCACACCGCTGGCTTCAGCTTCGATGTGGTTCATCATCTTCATGGCTTCGACGATGCACAGAGTGTCGCCTTTCTTCACGGTCTGGCCGACTTCAACGAAGGACGGCGAGGACGGCGAAGATTTGCGATAGAAAGTGCCGACCATCGGCGAACGGGCAACGTTGCCGTTCAGCACTGGCGCAGCCGGAGCTGCAGGAGCAGCGGCGGCAACCGGAGCAGCAGCGACAGGCGCCGGCGCCGGAGCATGCATAGGAGCGGGAGCGTAGTACTGCTGAGCCGGCGTCTTGCTGTGACGGCTGATGCGTACGGACTCTTCGCCTTCCTTGATCTCGAGCTCGTCGATACCGGACTCTTCCAGCAATTCGATCAGTTTCTTAACTTTACGGATATCCATGAATCATCAACTCCCAAGGGTCGGTCAGGGGCGTTTAACGCTTGTTGTTCAAGTCGTTGCCTGTCTTTCAAGCTGCTCTAGTGCGGCCTCCAGGGCCAGTCGATAACCGCTGGCGCCAAGGCCGCAGATCACTCCCACCGCAACGTCGGAGAAGTAAGAGTGATGGCGGAAAGGTTCGCGTTTGTGCACGTTAGACAAATGCACTTCGATGAATGGGATGCTCACGGCCAGCAGCGCGTCACGTAATGCGACACTTGTATGTGTAAAAGCTGCTGGATTGATCAGAATGAAGTCCACACCTTCGCCGCGAGCAGCGTGGATGCGATCGATCAATTCGTACTCGGCGTTGCTTTGCAGGTAGAGCAAATGGTGGCCGGCATTGCGCGCCCGCTGTTCCAGATCCTGATTGATCTGCGCCAGCGTCGTTGCACCGTAGACGCCCGGTTCCCGGGTGCCGAGCAGGTTCAGGTTGGGGCCATGTAAAACCAATAGGGTCGCCATCTGCTGCTCCTTTGTCATCTGTGTGCAATTGTCAGAACTCGGTGACTATGCCGCAAAGTCTTTGTGACTGTCCAGTTCTAGGCAATAGCCAGCACGATGGCCGATGTTTACGCGAAATATGTGACCGGGTGATTAAATCCGGTCATTTGCTTTCGCAACACGTTCGGCGAAGTTTTTCGCGTTGATCTCGCCGATCACCCGTACATCGCTACGTTCGACGCCATCCTTGCCAAAAAACATCAGTGCCGGAGGGCCGAACAGCGTGTAGCGGTCGAGCAGGGCGCGTTGTTCGGCGTTGCTGGCGGTGATATCGAAACGGACCAATCGATAGCCTCTGAGGCTTTCAACAACATTGGCATCGTTGAGGACTTCGTGTTCGATGACTTTGCAACTGATGCACCAGTCGGCGTACCAGTCGAGCAGCAGTGGCGTACCGGAGGATTTGGCTTCGGCGAGGACGCGGTCCAGTTCGGCTGGAGTGGTAATGGTTTGCCAGTTGCCGGCGATTTGCGGTTGACCGTTGCCGGCGACAATGCGCGATTGGCCAATGGGATTGAGCGGATCGGTCTGGCCACTGAACGCGCCGTACCAACAGGCCAGGGCATAAAACAGCAGGAGCATCCCGAGCAATTGCCCCAGGCGTTTTCTCGGCGGTTTATAAACGAATTCCAGTGCTCCCATGAACAACCCGACACCACCGGCGAGCAAGCCGATCAACAGCAAGGTGATCTGGCCCGGCAATACCCGGCTGAGCAAAGCGATCGCCAGCCCTAGCAACAGCACCCCAATCGCGTTTTTCACGTAGATCAGCCACGGTCCGCTTTTCGGCAGCCAGGCCGCGCCGCCGGTCGCCACCAGCAACAGCGGCGCACCCATGCCCAAGCCGAGCATGAACAATTTCAATCCGCCGCCCAGAGCATCGCCGCTGGCGCTGATGTACAGCAGCGCGCCAGCCAGTGGTGCCGAGACACATGGCGAAACCAGCAGGCTCGACACCACGCCCAGCACCGCCGCGCCCCACAGTGAGCCGCCTTCGGTACGCCCGGCAATCCGGTCCAGGCGGCTGCTGATGGCGTAGGGCAGTTTCAGTTCGAAGACGCCAAACATGGCCAGGGCAAACACTGCGAAAAACATCGCGAACGGCACCAGCACCCAGGCCGACTGCAAGCGTGCCTGAAGATTGAGCTGTGCGCCGAACATTCCCATCAACGCCCCGAGCAACGCGAAACAAAGAGCCATCGGCAGTACGTAGGCCAGCGACAGATTAAAGCCGCGTAAACCACCGACCTGCCCGCGCAGGACCACCCCGGAGAGGATCGGCAGCATCGGCAGTACGCAGGGGGTGAAGGTCAGGCCAACACCTGCAAGGAAAAACAGCGCCAGTTCGCGCCAGTTCCAGGCAGTGGTCGCGGCGCCGCTGCCCTCAATGCTCAGGCGTTCGGTTTCGGGCGGGTAACACAGGCCTTTGTCGGCACAGCCCTGATAGGTCACGACCAGCGTAAAGGCGCGGGAATCGGTGCGCGGCAGGTCTATATCGAGAATGCCGTGGTAAACCTCGACATCGCCGAAGAACTCATCGTGCTTTTGTTCGCCCTTGGGCAGTTGCGCTGTACCGAGGCTAATGTCAGCCGGTTCGGCGCGAAACTGGAAGCGATGGCGGTAGAGGTAGTAACCCTCGGTGGCGACGAAGCGCAGCTTGATCGATTGCGGCGTGCTTTCTACCAGGCTCAACTTAAAGGCTTCGCGCACCGGCAGGAAGTCGGCGCTGTTGTTGATCGAACCCAGTGTGGAACTGGGCCGACTGTCCAGCAACCCGGCGGCAGAGGCCGGCAGGGCGAGCACTAAAAACAGCAGGCAGAGCAAACGGCGCATGACAATCTCGCGTATCGAAAGTGTGGGCATGATAGCGGACAGCGGCGGGGTGTGCAGGGCGGGGCATTTTGTGGTGGTTGTTCTGACGCCATCGCGGGCTTGCCCGCGATGGCGGTTTGTCAGACGCGGAAGGCCTGAACGGCGGTATGCACCGTCCACCCAGCACCAATAACTCTCCCCTTGCTCACGTCCCTTGCAGTGTTGAGCTTACTTAGTTGATTGATCGCTGGAGTGGTTGCACAAGTTGATTGTTACAGGGGTGTAATGGGGGCTGTTGGTATGCCGAAACAGCGTGCTGCTGTGATACTCGTAGACTTCCTGGTTGGTCGCTACATTGATGACCGAGCCTTGGACATTGACCTTTATGGCTGGATCTCGGGTGACGAGAAACGGACCGGCAGTCTTGAGTTCAGACGCTATTTGTTCGTCGGATGTCAGTTCGCGATAGACATAGTATCGATAGCTGAAGGGCACTGTTGCTCCGCCTCGATCATCCTTGACACCGTAGATGAAGCCATTTTCACCAAGGGGTAGTTTGAGTACTACATCGGTCAACACCGGGGTGCTGGAAGACATAAGCCATGTCCAGCCGATGTAAACCAGGCATACCGCCAGCAGGCAAGAGGTGACGATTGTGTATGCGGTTTTTTTAGTAGTTCCTGAACCGGGCATACCTGACTCCTTTTTTGATCCATTCCTGATCCGCAGGATCATCGCCAAAAGGAGCCTCGCTCCACCAGCTTCCAAATTCTACTTTTGTCGTTTTTGCCTGTGTCTGGGCAACACCGGCGGCACGTAACAGGACACTTTCGGAAAATCCCGCAGCAATCCCGGCCGCGCCGTAATTGAAATTACCGAAAGCCTCATAGTCAGGAGACAGTTTTTTGTAATCCCAAGGGCCGCGATTTCTGACCTGGGTATAGAACCAGGAGTAAATGAATGCGGATCCCTCTTTCAAAACTTTTTTCTTATGGAAGGCAACTGCCATGTTTTCCTCCACAGATACGCCAAGGGGCGAAGGCGGAACTATCACGGAGCACTCCTGTTGCGCGCACGATTAATTGAAGCGCGAAACCCTAGCATCAAAACGGCGACTAAAAACCATCGCATGGCTAAATAAGAGTTTTCATACAACAACTTAGGTGGCGCTCGGTAGCTCTTAGACGCGAAAGGCCTGAACGGCCGTATGCAACCGTCCACCCAGCACCAACAAGTTCTCCCCTTGTTCACGCCCCTCGCCGATGCGTAGCAAGTTATCCCCACCCAATTGGTGAATCCGTTCACTGTGATCGCGGATTTCGCTGACAGCGCCGCTCTGCTGGGCGGTGACATCGGCGATGCGCACGGCGGTGTCGGAAATGGTCTGGATCGCCCCGACGATTTTATCCAGCGCACCGTCGGCCGCCTGAGCCTGATTGGCCGTGGCTTCGGCATGTTCGACCTGAGCACGCATGCCTTCGACCGATTGCCGCGCGGCGGTTTGCAGGCCGGCGATCAGCGTCTGGATCTCGGCCGTGGCCCCGGCGGTGCGTTGCGCCAGTGAGCGAACCTCTTCGGCGACTACTGCAAACCCTCGGCCCATTTCTCCGGCGCGGGCCGCTTCGATGGCGGCGTTCAGGGCCAGCAGGTTGGTCTGGTCGGCAATCGAGCGGATCACCGTCAGTACGCCGCCGATGGTCGCCGACTCTTCGGCCAGATGTTCGATCATCTGTGCATTGCCTTGCACTTCACCCACCAGCGCATGCAGCCCGGTGAGGCTCAGGCCGATCACTTTCTGACCGTGTTCCACCGCAAGCCCTGCATGACGACTGGCATCGGCAGCCTGGCTGGCGTCACCGGCGACTTGCTGAATCGTCGCCTCAAGTTCACCGAGAGAATCGCGGATCAACGCGGTGTCGCCAACCTGATGCTCGGCGCCGCTGTGCAGGTCATTGCTCAATTCGGCCAACGTTCGGCTGCTGCCGGCGACTTGCTCGGCGTTGAGGCGAATGGTGCCTACCAGGTCGACCAGATAGGCGCGCAGGCGATTGAGCGAGGCTTGAATGTCATGCAGCTCGCGGTTGGTCGCGCCCAGTTGAATGTCGCGGCTGAAGTCACCTTCGGCCCAGGTCGACAACGCCGGGGCGAGGTTGGTCAGGGTTCGGGCCAGGCGTCGCTGCAAGGTATCGATGAGCAAGGCGATCAACAGGATCAGCCCGATCATCACCCCCTGCATCAGCCGCACTTCGCTCTGGATCTGCCCGTGCTGGGCGCGCACCACCGGTTCCAGCCCGGCGATGGACTGCTGCACGGCGGCGATTTGCAAATGTGTCGCGGTGCTGAGGTCGGCGCGTTTCTGGATCTGTTCGCGAGTGCGCGTCAGTTCAGCCGGGTAGCGGGTGAGCAGGCTGTTGAGTTCACGCTTGAGGCCGACACCGGCATCTTCGGCAACAGTTTTCCCGGTGTTCTCCAGTCCCATCATTACGGCGAAGTCATCGGTGTTCGATTCACTGCTGCTGGTCACGCCGAGTAGCGGCAAGGCGTTCAGTTGTTTGGCCTGTGTGCGGATATTGCTGACTTCGCGCTCGACATCGGCGGCCAGTTCGCTACGACCACTGCTGACCAGTTTTCCCCGAGCCAGCGACAGTTTGCCCAAGTGTTGGGAGGCAACGAGCAAGGGCGTCAGGTACGCCGCGTTGCCGCTGGCGTATTGGCTGAGCTGATCGAGGCTGGCGCCGAGTTCGCGTTCGGCTTGCAGCAGCAGCGCCTGCGGGTCGCCAGCGAGTTTCCCGGCAGCCAACAGGTCGGTTTTGCTGAATTCAGCCAGGTTCGACAGGCTGGGGCGCAAGGTCTCGGCCAATGCCGGTGGCAACTCACCGAGGTCCTTTTGCAAGGCGTCGAGGGCCTGGCTGGCGCTGCTCAGGCGCAGGGCATTGCCGCTGGCCAGGTAATCCTCGACGTTGCGCGCCACTTCATTTTGGAACTGCTGAGACAGGCCCAAGTAACGCTCCATCAACAGATAGGGGCGTTCCAGGGCTTTTTGCGACCACCAGAGCGTGGCGCCAAGGGCCACGCACACGGCGACCAAAAGGAGGGTATTGAGATTGGTCAACAGCTTCAGGCGCATCAGATCTACCAACGGCAGAATGGTAAGTGCCTGAACTTATTGCGTTTCTGTTACAGAGTTATGACCGAATCGGTCGATTCCGATGAAAAAGTGGCACTTTGCTTTGACTCCAGCGCGGCTTGTACGCGGTTACGTCCGGCATTCTTGGCACGGTACAGCGCTTCGTCAGCCTGGCTCGCCATCATCAGGCTGTCGGAGTCTTCGTGCAGTTCGACGACGCCGGCGCTAAAGGTGCACCAGAGGTCCTGAGGCTGAGCCGGGTAGTGAATTTCGGCAAAGCGCTGACGGATTTCATTGAGCACCTTGTAGGCTGATTCGATATCAGTGTCCGGCATGACGATGGCGAACTCTTCACCGCCATAACGGCCGATGAAATCGGTCTTGCGCAACCGTTGCTTGAGGAACAGCGCCAGGCTCTTGATCACCCGGTCGCCCATGGGATGGCCGTGGCTATCGTTGACCCGTTTGAAGTGGTCGATATCGAGCATCGCAAAGCTCAGCGGCTTGCTTTCGCGACGGGCGCGGAATGAACAGTCTTCGAGCAATTGCAGAATGTGGGTGTGGTTATACAAACCGGTCAGGCTGTCACGCACCATCCGCGCCTTCAGATTGCGCGCCCGCGCCGCGCGGTTGCGTACGGTGGTGATCAGGTGCCGTGGTTTGATCGGCTTGGTCAGGAAGTCGTCGCCGCCCTCGCTCATGGCGTCGAGCTGCTTGTCCAGGTCGTCTTCGGCCGACAGATAAATGATCGGCACGCTGACATAGCGGTCGTTATGCCGGATCACTTTGGCCAGTTCAGTACCGGTGCAGGCCGGCATGTACATGTCGAGGATGATCAGGTCCGGCTGGAAATCCGCCAGTTCGGCCATGGCCTGGATCGGTTCGATCAAGGTTCGCGTGACGATCCCGGCGCTGTTGAGCAGGCGTTCGGTGTGCAAGGCCTGGGCGCGGGAGTCGTCGATGATCAGCACTTTATAAGGTTCGTACTGGGCGACGCAGGTCAGGACTTCGATCTTTTCCAGCAGGCTTGAAGCTTCGAGAGTGCCGGTGAGGAATTCCTGGCCACCGGCGCGCACGGCGGCGAGGCGCGTCGGGGTATCGGTCTCGTGCAAGCTGAAAAACAGCAGCGGCAAAGGCTGGTCGAGGCCCTCCTGGGCTTCGGCCGCCAGTTTCAGACCGATGCCGGTGCCACTGAAATCGACGTCCATGACAATCGCCGCCGGCAAACGCTCGACCATCGAGGAGCGGAATGCGGCGACACTGTCGAGGGATTGAGCGCTGAGCCCGAAGAATTCAAGTTGTTTGGCCAGCCGCTCGGCCCGGTCATGATCCTGCAGCATCACGTAGATCGGCTTGCGCAGCGGCGGCAGAAAGGTTTGCTCGAGCTGATCACCATGACGCAGGCCGGTGCGGGACAGACGCTGCATCAGGCGATTGAGGTCGGTGATCAGTCCGCTGCTCAGACGTCCGCGGTTGGCGTCCACCGCTTCCAGCGACTGGCCGATGTGGCGCGCCAGTTGGGTGTGTTCCGGTTGTTCGAAACGTTCGGCAAAGCGCAGCAGGCGCAGATTGGCCTCACTCAGCTCCGACAGGTCGGTGGTGGACCATTCGTTGCGTTGCAGGCGTTGCCATATCTCAAGAATCTGACGTGCCTGATGAATTACCCGCTGGGCAAAGTGGTGCTTGAGGCGCTCACGGCTGGGGTCTTCTGGCTCGGTCATATCCTGACTACTAGTTAGGGTGCATGCTGAGATCGACTGGTGGCTCTATGCTAGCACCTCTTTTCGATCGCATGAGTGTCGTATGTTAATAATCTGCAAAGCGACTTCATTCAGTTTCTGACTAGATGGTCTGAATGGACTTGTCTGAAATCTGAATATGCCCGTGCATTGGGTCCTTCAGGATTTTTCCTCTTGGGTTTTACGTAACGTCCTTACGACCAGCGAGTTTTGTCTGTCAGGGATTTCTGATTTTTTGCGGACTTGATTCGGACGGGTTTTCGGCTGGTAGGGTTCAGGGATTCCCTTAGATGCCACCCACAAATCATGACCCAGTGTTTCAAAGAACAACCCTGCGATGAGCAGCGCCTGAACCAGAACAGCAGACCTGTTGCTGACTGTGAATGCAAAGAGGTGCGGCTTTATGGCAGCAAGACGCTTGTTACCGACGTGCCGATTCTTACGTGCTCATGCCTGTGGCGTCGCTACCAGCGCGAGGCGGAAGAAATCGTCGCACCTGATGGTGTACTGATTGCCGACCCGGTAGAGCGCAACCGCGTGATCAATGCTGCGTACGCCCGATTGTGGCTGCATGACTCAAGGTTTCAGTGGGCTGGGCTGGCGGCGTTTGCCTCAAAGCAGGTCGGTTGTGGGTTGTTGCATGCGGCAGACAGTATTGAATTCATTCGCGAGGAGCATGAGGCGCGGCAGCGTTTACGGGAAAGCCGGCGTGAGTCAGGGTTGTTGACTCGGGACAGGATGGCCGAGCAGGCGGATGAATTGGATGACTATAAAGAAGCCGACTCGCGTAATCCGGTGCCCTCTGTGGATTTCCGTTCACAAGGGGAGGACTTGTCGCTAGTTCAACAACAGTTCCGGCATGTGCACGACATGATGGCGCTGGGCAATACCACGTTGTTTTTGGATGTCTTTCCGTTGCATGAGTTTTATGCGAAGCGTGGGTTGAAGGAGTTGAAGCAGTGCCTGAAGACGCGGGCGGGGATTTATGGGCATTCGAAGTTTCCGGTGCTTTGGCCGGTGGAGCAGAAAAAACTACAGTTCGGGCTGGCCTACACGGAAATTTTGCTGGCTTTTGAGGCTATAGAGGCTGGGAACATAGCCGAGAGCGTGGTGTATCTGGCGTGGCATGAGCAGAAAAACATCCTGCAGCCGGTCATCTACGAAGACCGCCAACTGGGGGCGTTGCTGCGTGGCAATCATGCTGCCTACGTCACAGGCTTTCCTTCAGGTGTGGCCCAGGCGATCGAGTTGACGCTCACCAGTCAATGCCAGCGCGTGGAGGACGGGCGCACCATCGGTTTTGGCAATAACCCGCTGGCGGACTTGTCAGATATCAAGCAGCGAATGGCCTTCGTGCTCCAGGCCGCGAGACGATTTGATCAACTGCTCAACGACCACCAGCATAGTGTCCTGGAGCAGTCGATCAGCGAGATAGCATCGCGTGGTGCAAGCATATGAAGCTACGGCCATGGCTGTTTGGCAGGCGTTGTGGCGCATGGCTGCTGGTTCTGGCGGTCCTAGTGCTGGTCGCCAAACATCAGCTGACGCAGCCTCTGTGGGACGAGCCTGAAGTCGTTGTTGAGCTGGGAGGGACGTATGAAGACCTGAGCAGAAACTCTTCTGTCACTGTTACTTCGCCGATACGCGGGCACATCACCTACGGCATTCCCAAGGCCGACGCAAGGTTGCGATTCGTCGATCCGCAGTTCGGGTTCATCACGCCTGCGGCGCGTTTTTTTACGCTCGGTTATAACGACAATGTCATTTACAGCCTCCGCATGTCCCCACAGATCGAACCGCTCCTGATTGATGACGCGCTTAAAGTAGTTCTCGACCTGCAAGACCAATGGCGTGCTAAAGGTTGGGTGGCGAAGGGGCTGCGAAACAATCCCACAATCGTCGATACACCTGAATGGCGGGCCTACCTGCGCAAAGGAATTCTCGCAGGGATAACCTACTGGCAAGCCGACGACAAGTATCAGGTCATGCTGGTCCTGGCTCGCTTCGAGGATTACCGAAATCCGACTGAAGAGCGCTACCTCATCACCCTCGCACTTGCCAAACCCTGGACGCCCTTCGACGACATCGAAGACATGTACGACGAACCCAGTCACTTCCCCGCCCCGCAACCCAACTAAAAAGGAGCCCCACCATCAGACTGTGTGAAAACCTAGCCATTTGCGCAGCGATTCAAGAAAATGCCCCATCATTGAAAGATACGGGGCATTTTTGCTGTGGCGTATATCCAAGGTGAACCACGAAACCAGACCAGTCTATTCCCGGTTTCTCTGGAAGATTTAATACCTGAAGATCATCTCGTTCGCGTGATTGACGCCTATGTCGCAGGACTGGATCTTGTTCAATTGGGCTTCGGCAGGGCAACTCCCAAAGGCACAGGACGTCCCTCTTACGATCCTGCCGACCAGCTCAAACTGTATCTCTACGGCTATTTCCAGCGGATTCGCTCCTCGCGCCGACTTGAAGCCGAGTGCCAACGCAACGTCGAAGTCATGTGGCTGATCAATCGACTCAAGCCCGACTTTAAAACCATTGCCGACTTTCGTCGGGACAACAAAACCGCGTTCATTGCCACGTGCCGGGCCTTTGTCCAATTCTGCCGCGCGGTCGGTTTGATTGCGGGCGACCTGGTTGCCATCGATGGCAGTAAATTTCGGACGGTGGCGTCTGCACGACGGCATCTGAATCTCAAACAGCTCAAGCTCCAGGAGGAAAAGCTGGACAAGCGCATTGCCCAGTATCTGGTGCAGCTGGATGAGGCCGACAAGGACGAGGCGGGTGAAACGGTTGATCGCAGCGCGATCAAAACCGCGCTGGCGCGACTTGAAGACAAGCAGTCGAATAACCGGACTTGCCAGGCTTTGATGAAGTCTATGGATCTGGAGCAGTTCAACGCTCACGAAAGCGATGCTCGAATGATGCGCACCGCCAAAGGTCCGCGAGTTGCTTACAACGTGCAAACGGCGGTGGACGCTGAACACTGCCTGATCCTGCACCATGCAGTGACTCAGGATGGCGACGATCGGCGTCAGTTGGAGCCGATGGCCAAGGAGGCCAAAGAACAGTTGCAGCAGCCAGAGCTGACCGTGACGGCTGACGCCGGCTACTCCAATGGCCAGCAATTCCAGGCATGTGAAGACGCCAACATCACGGCTTATGTGCCGCCCAGCCGATCAAAGAACTCCAGCCGCAAAGGTAAGGATTTTTTCGACCGAAAAGACTTTGTTTACGACGTAGAGCACGACCATTACCAATGCCCTGCCGGCCAATTACTGACACTCAAGCAATTGCACAACGGCAATCGTGAGTACCAGGCCATCAAGGATTGCACCTCCTGTGCATTAAAAGCACAGTGCACCGATGCGCCTCGTCGGTATGTCTCGCGGCATGCAAACGAAGATGCCTTTGAGCGCATGGGGCAACGGATGCGGGCACATCCAGAGATGATGGTCAGCCGAAGATCCATCGTTGAACACCCTTTCGGCAACCTCAAACAATGGCTGTTCGGCAACGGCCGCTTCCTGCTGCGTCAATTGGAAGGCGCGAGAGCGGAAATGGCGCTGGCGATAAACGCCTACAACCTCAAAAGAGTGATTAATGTGCTGGGAGCACGTCAACTGATGGCGTTAATGGGCTGAATAGCCTTTTTTCGTCTGCTTCCCGCAAAGAGCAAACGCCCCGAACAAGCCGTGGCGTTTGCTTGGGCCGCGATTACTGCGTTTTCACACAGTCTGCCATGCCAACTCCCGCCTTCATGACCCTCCACGGCAAACGACAAGGCTTGATCAGCGCCGGGGCTTTCACCGAGGCATCGGTGGGCAACGTCTACCAATTGGGGCGCGAGGACCAGATCATGATTCAGGCTCTCAGCCATGGCATTTTCGTGCCCAAAGGGTCGGGTGCGGGACGCCGGATGCACAAGCCCTTGGTCATCACCAAGGCCATCGACAAGGCGTCGCCGCTGATCAACATCGCTCTGTGCTCCGGGGAGTTGCTCAGCAAGTGCCGCGTCGAGTGGTATCGCACCTCGGCTCAGGGAATGCAGGAGCATTTCTACACGATGGAGCTGGAAGACGCGGTGATCATCGGCGCCGAAGTGCTGATGCCGCATTGCCAGGATCCGGGCACTGCTTACCTAACTCAATTGGAGAAGGTCCACTTCAGTTACCGACGGATCTATTGGCGGCATGAGATCAGCCGAACCATGGGCTCTGACGAATGGAGCGCCGAGGAGCAGGGATGAGGCTCGTCAAGGAGTTTCATCTGTCCGCGTGGGAGCGCCAACATGCTTGTTCCAGTGAGCAAGCACTGGATCACGTGCGTCAGGCATTGCTCGATAGGCAACCCATCGAAGGCCTGGACGAGTTGCGTGCCGGTCTGCTGATCAATATCGACAGCGAGGTGCTGGAGCAGGTCGAGCGTGGCGAGTGGTGGCTGATCCGTGCTGAGGCCGACTTTGGCGATTGGGCGGTGCCGGCACGTACATTCGACCAGACGGTCATCGAGTTGATGAAAAATCCGCCGGTTCAGCCCTCGCGATCGCCAAGAATCTTCCGTCTCGTCGACAGCCTGACGGGCGAGCCACTGACGCAGCAGCCGTACATCGTGACTGTGGACGGGCAGACGACCCAACGTAAAACCGACGGCGAGGGCATCGCTCACCTTTTTGCGCCGGCTGAGGTACGGGAGATTTCAATGAAAGTCATTTGCGTTTAGCGCGGGTGGATGCTTGAGTTCATTGGCAATGGCTGCCGCAGGTTCGGGCAGTAATTTTCGGGATAAGCCCAACGGCAGGTGCCGGTCAAAGGCACGTTGTTGTATGGTTGTGGTCGTACCGATGAACTCAAGTGATTGAAAGGATACCGCCATGCTGGACTGGAAGAACCGCACAGGCAGCGCGCCTGAGCGTGCCGCTGAACCGAAATCGGCCACCCGCAGTTATTTGGGCGGCCTGTTGTTCAGCCGGGCGCTGGCCACTCTGATTGTTCTTTACCTGTTGGTGACGATTGCGCTGGGCTGGTACTGGAGCCAGGAGCCGGCGCTGTTCCCGGTTCAGCAGAATGCCCAAATGGCGGCCGAGAAAGAAGGCAAGCAGATGGTTGTCGGGTACACCACGGTGGAAACCCTCAAGACCGTTGCCGGTACTTTGCTGACCAAACCGGGTGGTTATATTTCCAACGACCGTTTTCCGCCGGGCCTGTGGATGGACAACATGCCGAGCTGGGAATATGGCGTGCTGGTCCAGGTCCGCGACCTGAGCCGTGCGCTGCGTAAAGACTTCGCCCGTTCCCAGTCGCAGTCCGCCGAAGACGCCGACCTGGCCAAGGCCGAGCCGCGTTTCAACTTCGACAACAAGAGCTGGGTGCTGCCGTCCAGTGAGTCCGAGTACCAGGAAGGCATCAATTCCCTGAGCCGCTATCAGGCGCGTCTGTCGGGGCCTGACCAGAAAAGCGCGCTGTTTTATGCCCGCGCCGACAACCTGAACAACTGGCTGGGTGATGTCGGAACCCGTTTGGGTTCGCTGTCGCAACGGCTGTCGGCCAGTGTTGGCCGGGTCAAGCTCAACACCGCGCTGAAAACCGAAGTCCCGGCGCTCGGTCAGGTGCCGCAGGTTGACGAAGAAGTCGTCGAAACCCCGTGGCTGCAGATCGATAACGTGTTTTACGAAGCCCGCGGTCAAGCCTGGGCATTGTCCCACCTGCTGCGTGCCATCGAAGTCGATTTCGCCGATGTGTTGGCGAAGAAAAACGCCACGGTCAGCGTGCGCCAGATCATTCGTGAGCTGGAAGCCTCGCAAGAACCGGTCTGGAGCCCGATGATCCTCAACGGCAGCGGCTTCGGTGTGTTGGCCAACCACTCGCTGGTCATGGCCAATTACATCTCCCGGGCCAACGCCGCGGTGATCGATTTGCGTCAGTTGCTCAATCAGGGCTGAGTCATGGTTGATAGCTCCATCGATGACATGCGTGAGGCCGCCCATCGTGCGGCCTCCGATGCCGAACAGATCGCCTGGGTCGACGAGCAGGACAACCTGCTCGGCGCGCTGGTGCGCTCCGAGCTGCGCGAACGCGAGCTGATCGGACGCGGCACCTACATCATGCTGTTCAATTCTGCCGGTGAACTGTGCGTACACCGACGTACCCTGAGCAAAGCGATATACCCCGGTTACTGGGACGTGGCGGCCGGCGGCATGGTGCTGGCCACCGAGACTTACGCCGAATCGGCGGCCCGGGAGCTGGAAGAAGAACTGGGCGTGAGCGGCGTGGAACTGACCGCCCATGATCACTTTTTCTTCGAAGACACCGGCAACCGACTCTGGTGTTCGGCGTTTTCGGCGGTGTGGGACGGCCCGTTGATCCTGCAGCCGGAAGAAGTGCTTGAAGCGCGCTTCATCCCGATTGATCAGGTGATGCTGGAAATTGAGCAAAAGCCTTACTGCCCGGACTCTTTGGCCGCCTTGAAGCGTTATTTGAAGGCTCAACAAAGCAGCGTCGCAAAGAAGGCATAAATTGGCGCCGATTGGCTCTTAGCAAGTCGGCTTTTTGCCGTTACACTGCGCGACCTTTTCAAACTGAACCGGCAGTGCCCGGCTCAGTAGCGCTGCCCCTGCCTGAGTGGGGCTTCGCGGTCGATGGCTCCCTCCCGGGTTGCCGCGACCAGTCTTTGTCCTCCCAAGAGGATTGCCGGTGGCCAAAAAAGCCGCATCCTTCGCCGCCCTTGGTGGCCTGGTATTTTCCACCGACGCAGGTCGTCATTGCCCGGATTGCAGTCAGCCGGTGGATGCCTGCATCTGCAAACAAACCGTTATCCCGGCCGGCGACGGCATCGCTCGCGTGCGTCGCGAAAGCAAGGGCCGTGGCGGCAAGACGGTGACCACCATCACCGGCGTGCCGTTGGCCGAAGACGCGCTCAAGGACCTGGCCACCACGTTGAAAAAACGTTGCGGGACTGGTGGGGCGTTGAAGGACGGAATCATCGAAATCCAGGGCGATCATGTCGAGCTACTCTTGGCCGAGCTGATCAAACACGGTTTCAAGGCGAAGAAATCCGGCGGCTAGCAGCCTCTGTGAAAACCACCCGCGGCTTGATCCAGTCCCGATTCCTTCTGGTCTGGCGTCGTCTCCATGGTTTTCACAGAGCCTGTTCATGACCGGTTTCTAAACTCACTGCGGTCAGCGAGGTCTACCCCCTCGTTGACGAACCGTCATTTTCATTCTTTAGACTGCGCCGGCCTGAACTTAAGGCGACGCTCTATGACTTCTTTATAGGGGACTTCGATGTCCGTACGACGCACACGCAAAGACGATGGCAGCCAATGGACAGTTGCGGACAGCCGCAGTGTTTACGGGATTCGCCATTGGGGGGCCGGGTATTTCGCGATCAATGACGCCGGTCGCGTCGAAGTTCGTCCGAACGGCCCGACCAGTTCGCCTATCGACCTCTTCGAGCAAGTCGACCAACTGCGCAAAAGCGGTTTGTCCTTGCCGTTGCTGGTGCGTTTCCCCGACATCCTGCAAGACCGCGTACGCCAGTTGACCGGTGCGTTCGACGCCAACATCGAGCGTCTGGAATACCAGAGCAAGTACACCGCGTTGTACCCGATCAAGGTCAACCAGCAAGAAGCGGTGATCGAAAACATCATCGCTACCCAGGACGTATCGATCGGTCTGGAAGCCGGCTCCAAGCCTGAGTTGCTCGCCGTTCTGGCGTTGGCACCGAAGGGCGGCACCATCGTCTGCAACGGTTACAAGGACCGCGAGTTCATCCGTCTGGCACTGATGGGCCAGAAGCTTGGCCACAACGTGTTCATTGTGATCGAGAAAGAATCCGAAGTCGGTCTGGTGATCGAAGAATCGGCGGCGCTCAAGGTCAAGCCGCAGGTCGGCCTGCGCGTGCGTCTGTCGTCCCTGGCGTCGAGCAAGTGGGCAGACACCGGGGGTGAAAAATCCAAGTTCGGCCTGTCGGCGGCGCAACTGCTGTCGGTGGTCGAGCGTTTCCGTGCTGCTGGCCTGGACCAGGGCATTCGCCTGTTGCACTTCCACATGGGATCGCAGATCGCCAACCTGGCGGACTACCAGCACGGCTTCAAGGAAGCGATCCGTTATTACGGCGAACTGCGTAACCTTGGCCTGCCGGTGGATCACATCGACGTCGGCGGTGGTCTGGGCGTGGACTACGACGGTACTCACTCGCGTAACGCCAGTTCGATCAACTACGACATGGACGATTACGCCGGTGTCGTGGTCGGGATGCTCAAGGAGTTCTGCGACGCGCAGAGCCTGCCGCACCCGAACATCTTCTCCGAAAGCGGCCGCTCCCTGACCGCTCACCACGCCATGCTGGTGGTACAGGTAACCGACGTCGAGAAACATAATGACGACGTGCCGAAGATCGATAGCAAGGAAGAACTGCCGGAAACCGTGCAGTGGCTGGTTGACCTGCTCGGCCCGACCGACATCGAAATGGTCACCGAGACTTACTGGCGCGCCACGCACTACATGAGCGATGTGGCCACTCAATACGCCGATGGCAAGCTGACCCTGGCGCAAAAAGCCCTGGCCGAGCAATGCTACTTCGCTGTTTGCCGCCGCTTGCACAACTCGTTGAAAGCCCGTCAACGTTCCCATCGTCAGGTGCTCGACGAACTCAACGACAAGCTGGCCGACAAGTACATCTGCAACTTCTCGGTATTCCAGAGCCTGCCGGACACCTGGGCCATCGGCCAGGTCCTGCCGATCCTGCCGCTGCACCGTCTCGACGAAGAGCCGCTGCGCCGTGCCGTGCTGCAAGACCTGACCTGCGACTCCGACGGCAAGATCAAGCAGTACGTCGACGAGCAGAGCATCGAGACCAGCTTGCCGGTGCACGGTCTGAATGAAGGTGAAGACTATCTGCTGGGGATTTTCCTGGTGGGCGCCTACCAGGAAATTCTCGGCGACATGCACAACCTGTTCGGTGACACCGACTCGGTGAACATCTACCAGAACGCCGACGGCAGCGTGTACCACGCCGGTATCGAAACCCACGACACCATCGAAGACATGCTGCGTTACGTGCACTTGTCGCCGGAAGAGCTGATGACCCACTACCGCGACAAGTGCGCCAGTGCCCGCATCAGCGCCGCCGAGCGCACCCAGTTCCTCGATGCCTTGCGTCTGGGCCTGACCCGTTCGTCTTACCTGTCTTCTTGAGGTAAGGCTCCGTTCTCATCGGGTTGTCTGAAAATTCTCCATACGTTGGGGAAATTTCAGATGACCTGGTGCGACACTTCTTTCTTTTCAAGCGAAATGACCCACAGACCGGGCTATCCAAGCGATGTGGTCTTCTTTTCTCGTAGGTCATTTCCTAAGTTGTACTTCGGCACTCTACTCGGCCATGTCTCTCAGCGAGAATCCCCGGCCGCCCCTCTTGTAGAGAATCGCCGATGTTCGATCCAGTCAACGAGCCGTCATTTCGTCTGGATGTAGCAGGTTTGCCCGACCCCTTTGAGGTCTTGGCCTTTACCGGCAGTGAAGCCATCAGCATGCCTTTTGCGTTCGACGTGGATGTGCTGAATGATGACCCGACGCTGGACCTCGCAAGCCTGCTGTACCGCTCGGCCTTTTTGCACTTCGGGCCTGAGGGGCAGGGTGTTCACGGGCAGTTGCTCGGCCTCGTTCAGTTCGGCCATGGCGATGAGCCCAGGCTATGTCGCATGCGTCTTGGCCCCAGGCTGGCGTGTTTGGCCCGGCGTTTCAATCAACGAATCTTCAGCCATCGCTCGATGCCGCAGATCCTCGCTCAAGTACTCAAGGAGCACGGCATTGCCGGCAAGGACCGGCGCTTCGACCTGAGCGGCGATTATCCGCCCCGTGATTTTTGTACGCAGTACCGTGAATCGGACCTGCAATTTCTCCAGCGTCTGTGCGCCGAGGGTCAGCTTCATTACTACTTCGAGCACCGCGCAGGTGGACACTGCCTGGTGTTCAGTGATGGCCTGGGGCAGTTTAGCCGTGGCGAAGCGAGCGTCTTCGAGGGTGAACGCGAACGGCCCGGAGTACATCAATTCAAGCTGCATGCCGGCGGGCAGATTGCTGAAGGCCAGACGAACCTGGCGATGCTGCGCAGTGGTCAGCTGATGCCCCTGTCCGGTCACCCGTGTGTGGAGTGTAATCGTCTCTGGCTGTTGACCCATGTCGAGCATCAGGGAGGGCAGGCCCTGGGGCTTGCCTATAGCAACCAGTTGCGCGCCATGACGCAGGAAATGCCTTTCGTGGCAGCTCATGCGGTCGTGAAACCCAGAATGCACAGCTTGCAGCGGGCGTGGGTGGTCGATGTCGGTGAGTCTCGCCCCGATCCTTCCAGACCGGTTGCCGTGCAGTTTGACTGGCTGTATCAGGGGGAGGGCGCAGCGCCCAGCCACTGCTGGTTGCCGTTGGCGCCCGGGCTGGAAGACGCGAGTGCCATGCCATTGTGTGAAGGGGCACAAGTGCTGGTGAGTTTTATCGAAGGCGATCCGGATCAACCCTTGATCAGCGGATTTCTTCCCGGCACAGCGTCCAGCGCAGAGCCAGTCATACCTGACCTGCAAGCCTCTTTGACGAACGATGCCCGCCCGACGCTCGATGGCTTGCTGGGCATGCTGCGATCCTGCGAACCCTTGGTGCTCCTGTGCCTGCTGCCCGGCGGCGGCAGTTTCAGTCATTGTGCGCAATCCTTTTGCACGTGCCGCGCGGCATCGCAGCTCGGCCAGAGCGGTGCGGCATGATCGCCGTTCAGGCGCCGGACTCGACACCGCAATGGCTGTTGCTCGATGTCACTGGCGTGCCTCAGGCAGGTGCGAGTTTGCAGCAACAATTTGCTCACGCACGATGGTTCCGGCTGTTCGAAGGCACCGAGTTTCACTCGTTGCGTGAGCACGGGCCGGCGTTGCTCGATCTTCGCGAATGCCCGGCACTGGCCAAACTGTGCCAAAGCGCACCGCCCACCTGGAGCGGGTTGCTGCTGATCAGTGAAGCATCGCCATCGCAGCTGCTGGAGCATTTGCGACGCATGCTCACGGTCACTTTGGGCCTGCATCACCGGGCCTTGTTGAGTTACTACAATCCACACACGGCGAGCTATTTTTTCGATGCCTGCGATGCGCAGGAGTTGAGTCGCTGGCTAGGTCCGATCGATCAGTTGCGCTGGTTCGGTGGCACCTGGGCCGACCGGGCCATTGGCTGTCAAGGCTGGCAGCAGTTGTTCAATCCGCGCCTTGCCGTCCGGCCGCTGGCCATCGAAGAAAACCTCAGCGTGCGTCAGCGAGGCACCTTGCAAACCTGCCTGCTGGAACATCACGCCTGGCGCTGGAGTCGATCCACCGGCACTGACTACAACAGCTTGTGGGCTTACTTGCAGGAAGGGCTTGCGTTGGGATTCAGCGAGCGTCCGGTGCTCGATGGCTGGTTATGGTTGCGCTTGCAGCATCCCGACGCAGTGCTTCAGCTTCCATTGTCGGGAATCACCCAACAGGAGCGTCTCGATGGACTGCGCAACCTGTGGCAGAACGATCAATCCTGAATGTCTGCCTCTCATCATCCTTTGAACCAACCGTCGTGCTTGCGCAAGTACCAGGCAAACGCGCCAAGGGTCAGGCTGCGCAGCAACATGAACAACAGGAAGGTTATCCACAGTCCGTGGTTGCCCAAGCCTTGCAGTGCCCAGGCGAAGGGCAGCAGCAGGATCACTGTCAGCAGCATGCCGTTGCGCATTTCCCGGGCGCGAGTGGCGCCGATGAACAGGCCGTCGAGCAGGTAACTCCAGACGGCAATCAGTGGCAGCGCGGCGAGGTAAGGCAGGTAAAGGACGGCGGTGTCGCGCACGCTTTGAATGTTGGTTTGCATCTCGATGAACAGGTGCCCGGCGAACAGAAACAGCAAGGCAAAGCCCACACTTGCCAGCAATGACCAACCGCACGCGACCACCAATGAGCGGCGCAGGGCCTCGCGGTCGCGAGCACCGATGGCGTGTCCGCACAGTGCTTCGACTGCGTGGGCCAAACCGTCCAGTGCGTGGGCGGTCAGCAACAGGCCGTTGAGTAGCAACGCGTTGGCGGCGACCGTTGCATCGCCCAGTCGTGCGCCCTGCACGGTGATCAGGAAAAACACTGACTGCAATGCCAGGCTGCGGATGAAGATATCGCGATTGACCGCCAGTAAGGGACGCCAGCTCTGCCACAACGCCAGCGCGGCCCAGGCGATATGGCCGGGGTAGGCGCGCAAGGCTTTGCGGGTCATGCACAGGCCGATCAGCGCGCCGGTCCACTCGGCAATCACCGAGGCCCGCGCCGCGCCGACCACGCCCCACTCCAGGCCGAGCACGAACCACAGGTTCAGCGCGATGTTGACCAGATTGGTGCTCAGCAGAATCGCCAGCGGTGCCCGAGCGTTCTGGGTACCGAGAAACCAGCCCACCAACGCGTAGCTGGCCAGCGCCGCCGGCAAGCCGAACAGCCGCGTATGGAAGAACTCGCGGGTCAGTTGATCCAGCTCCGCCGACGGTTGCATGAAGTGCAACGCGACTCCGCTCAACGGTACGCCCAGCGCCCCTAACAGAATGGCCAGGCCCATGGCCAACAACAGACCTTGCAGCAAAATCTGCCGCAACGCTGCGCCATCCCCACGCCCGGCTGCCTGAGCGGCGAACCCGGTGGAGCCCATGCGCAGAAAGCCCATGGCCCAGGCGAGAAAGGTATACAGACTGGCGCCCACCGCGACAGCGCCGAGCTGATGAGCATGGGGCAGGTGGCCGATGACGGTGCTGTCGACCAGCGCTACCAGCGGTACGGAAATGTTCGAGAGAATCATCGGGGCGGCGAGCGCCCAGACTCGACGATGGGTAGGACGGTCGCGCCAGTCGGTAATCAGGTTGGGCATGCAGGCTCCTTGGGGGCGCCTGCATTGTAGCGGCAGATTGTTTTACATGATCGTTCCCACGCAGAGCGTGGGAACGATCATGGCAGGAGTGATGGGCTTAGTGAATGATCCAGCTCAGCAACCACAATCCCAGCAGCAACCAGATAATCCCCATGATGATCGACGCGTTCATGAAGGCGCGGATCGCCGCCCACAGCAGCATCAGCCCAACGATCAACGTAATGATGCTGACGACCGAAGTGTCCATGCCCAGCGCCTGGGCCAACCCTTCGACAAAATTGCTGCCGGCGTTGCTCAACAGGTTGAACAGACCACTGAGGGCGTCGATGATGAACCGGATGGCCGAACCGATTACCTGACCGAGCCATTCGAAAAAGCTTTCTACCTGCATGTGTGCATCCTGATAAGTGTGACGTGGTTGCCGGATCCGAGCCTTGGGCTATTGATCGTGCTGCCGAGTTCCCGGAGCTGCCGAAGGCTGCGATCTTTTTGGAGTATGGCGCAAAGTTCGCGGGCACAACGTTGCCACTTGCCTTCACCCGCCATCCCCCTGAAGCTATACGCCTTCAGGAGAGCCCGATGAACCTTGTTGAACTGACCGAACGCCTGCACGCCATTCGCGACCGTAATGACTGGCGGCAATTTCACAGCCCGAAAAACCTGGCCATGGCCGCAAGCGTGGAAATGTCCGAGCTGGTGGAGATTTTCCAGTGGCTGACCGAAGACCAGTCGCGTCAGTTGCCGGCGGACAAGCTCGCCCATGCCGGGCAGGAAATCGGCGACATCGTGCTGTATCTAGTGCTGCTGTGCAGCGAGTTGGGGTTGGACATGAATGAAGTGGTGCGCAGCAAACTCGCGGACAGCGAACGGCGGTTCAGCTGATGAGCGACCGGCATTTCGATCAGCTGGCGACTCGCTTCGCCGAAAAAATCTACGGTGGCGCCAAAGGTGCGATCCGTCTCGCCGTGCTGCAAGCCGACCTGGCCGAAACCCTGCCGGACCGCCCGTTGCGCGTACTGGACATCGGCGCGGGCCTGGGCCATATGTCGTTGTGGCTGGCCCAGCGCGGTCATCAGGTGACCCTCGCCGAACCCGCCGAACCGATGCTTGAAGGTGCCCGCCAGCGCTTCGCCGAAGCGGGGCAGACGGCGACATTCATTCAGGCGCCGTGGCAGGATCTGCTCGGTCAACTCACCGAACCTTACGATCTGGTGCTGTGCCACGCCGTGCTGGAATGGCTGGCCGAACCCCATGCGATTTTGCCGGTACTGCATCAGTTGACGAAGCCGGATGGCTGGTTGTCCCTGGCGTTCTACAACCGCGATGCGTTGATCTACCGCAACCTGCTAAAGGGTCATTTCCGCAAGATGCGCAAGAACGATATGGCCGGCGAGAAGCAGAGCCTGACGCCGCAACAGCCACTGGATCCGCGGGAATTGGCGGCGCAACTTGAGAGCATGTGGCAGGTCGAAACCCAGAGTGGGGTGCGGGTTTTTTATGACTACATGCCGGTGGAATTCCAGGCCCGCGTCGAATTGCCGGACTTGCTGGAAATGGAACTGGCCCATCGCCGTCACCCAAGCTTCGCCGGGCTTGGGCGCTATTTGCACTGGATCTGTCGGCCGATCTGACCGGAGCGCGAAATGAACAGTCGTTCAGGGTTGCTGGTGATCTGTCTCGGGTTGGCGGCCTGTCAGGGCAGCAACCCTTATGTCGCGACCTCCAATCCCCTGCCACCGGCACCGCCGCAGGCCGCCAATACCTTCGACCGCAGTGCCTACCCGGCGGCGCCACGGGATTACGGACGCTATCGCAGCTGGGCCTGGCTCAACGGACGCCTGCCACCAGGCACGGCCTGGGCCGACTCGGCGCAGGTGGCTGAAGCGGTCAGCAATGCCCTCGATCAACGTGGCTTGCGCCCACTGCACGACAACCGCCCGGCGGACCTGTTGGTCAGCGCCGATTTGCGTCTGGAAACCCGCATGCGTCAGGTGCAGGACGGCCCTGATTACGGTGGCGGTTACGGCGGGGGTTATTACGGCGGCAGTTATGGTGGTTACAATCGCTACGGCAGCGGTTACGGCATGTACAACACGGTGCCGGTCATCCGAACTTATCAGGTACAAGTCGTGGTGGTGCGAGTCGATCTGTTCGACGCGAGCACCGGCCAGCCGGTATGGAGCGCCAGTGCCGAAACCAGCAATCAGGGCAATCAGAGCGAGCGTGCCGATGCCATTCGCGAAGCTGTCGAAAAGGCCATGTCGGCGTATCCTCCTAGTTAGATTCTTTTACCGGAAGCCTCCCGCAGGCGCATGTCTTCTATCGGAGAAAAAATCATGTTCCGCCGTCTCGCTTTACTGGCCATGGCCGCACTGCTCGCTGCCTGCGCCGCCAACCAGGTCAATCATGACTTCGATGCCAGCCGCGACTTTGCCGCCTATCGTAGCTGGAGCTGGAAAGAGCCGGCTGTGCAATACCGTCCCGATGATCCACGGATCAAAAGTGACCTGACCGAACAGCGCATTCGCCAGTCCGTTGCCGATCAGCTGGATCAGCGCGGTTTGCGTTCGGCCGCTGCCGGCGCCAAGTCGGACCTGAAGGTACAGGCCTACCTGATCGTCGAAGATCGTCAGCAACAGGTGAGCACTAACTATGGCGGCGGTTATGGTGGCCCATGGTACGGCTACTGGGGTGGGCCGATGTACACCGAAACCCGCAACATCAGCTACAAGGTGGCGACCATCCAGATCGACCTGCTCGACGGCAAGGATGGCAAACTGGTGTGGCGCGGCAGCGACGAGCAAACGCTCAGCCGCACACCGAACCCGCAGGACCGCAGCAATACGATCCGCGAGACAGTCGGGCGGATATTGGCGAATTATCCACCGCGCTGAACCCTGAACGATCCAACACTACCGATCCATTGTAGGTGCGGGCAACCCATTCCCACAGTGAGTGGGATGGCATAGGTATCGGATATTCAGGCAACCGGCCGCCACTGCCCAACCATGTGTTCCAGATCCCCCGCCCCCATCAACTGAAAATCCCCACTGGACCCCGCCGCACTGGACATCAGCGTCACTTCACTGGGAAGGCGCACCGGTTTTCTGAACTGCACCGCAATCTCTACGTTGGCCGTCGGCAATTGATCGGTCAGGGCTGCCAGCGTACGTGCCTTGTTCCACAGACCATGGGCGATGGCACTGGGAAAACCAAAGAGCTTCGCGCTGATCGCACTCAGGTGGATCGGGTTGTAGTCCCCCGACACCTTGGCATACCGCCGACCTATGTCGGCCGGCGCTTTCCAGTGGGCCACTTCGGTCAGCGGCAGCGTCGATGCAAACGCTTCCTCGACGGGCTCGCTTTCCAGTTTGACGCCGCGACAGAGCATCTGGCTTTCAGCCTCCCACAGCGGCCCCAATTGATCGTCGAGTGTCGTCACCAAATCGAACGTCGCACCCTTGGCATGGGGTTGCAGGTTCTGCACTTTCACGCTGACCCGCACCCGGTGTACGCCGCCCATGGGGCGCAAGATACGGATGCGATTGCTCAAGTGAATCAGCCCCAGCAGCGGGAACGGAAACGCTTTGGCCGTGAGCAATTGCATCTGCAAGGCAAACGCCAGGATGTGTGGATACGTCGGCGGGAGCAGGCCGTTGTCGGCAAAACCACAGACCTTGCGATAAGCCTCCAGGCGTTGCGGGTCGACATTGACCCAGCAGTGATAACCCAGGTCAGGCAGGGTGGTGCCGGTGATTTTGCGGCGTGTTGCCGCTTTCACATACAGCGTTTTCAGGCCCGGTTCGCTATTGAGTGTGTGCCAGTCGGTGGTCATGGTCAGGCTCCCAAAACGCTTTGCCCACAAATGCGCAACGCTTGCCCGGTAAAGGCTCCGGTGCCCGGTTGTGCCAGCCAGGCCACGGCTTCGGCGACGTCTTGTGGCAGGCCGCCCTGGCCCAGCGAACTCAAGCGTCGCCCGGCTTCGCGCACGCCGAAGGGCAGATGCGCGGTCATTTGGGTTTCGATGAACCCTGGCGCCACGGCATTGATGCTGATGCCGCGCTCACTCAGCAGCGGCGCCCAGGCCTGGGCTAGGCCAATCAACCCGGCCTTGCTCGCGGCGTAATTGGTTTGCCCGCGATTGCCGGCGATGCCACTGATGGACGCCAGCAGGATCACTCGACCGTTGTCGCGCAAGGTGCCGCTGTCGTGCAAAGCCTTGGTCAGCACTTGCGGCGCGTTGAGGTTGACCGCCAGCACCGCGTCCCAGAATTCCGGGGTCATGTTGGCCAGGGTTTTGTCCCGCGTGATGCCGGCGTTGTGAACCACGATGTCGATGCCGTCGGGCAGGTGTTCGATCAATTGTGTGGCGGCGTCTTCGGCGCAGATGTCCAGGGTGATGCCGCGCCCGCCGAGGCGTGCGGCCAGGGCCTCGAGATCGTTCTTGGCCGGTGGCACGTCGAGCAGGATCACCTCGGCGCCGTCGCGGGCCAGGGTTTCGGCGATCGAGGCACCGATGCCGCGAGCCGCGCCCGTCACCAGAGCCTTGCGCCCTGACAAGGGGTGAGTCCAGTCCATCACCTGCGTATCACACGCCTTCAAACGTATGACTTGCCCGGAAATAAAGGCGCTTTTGGGTGAGAGAAAAAACCGCAATGGGCCTTCCAGTTGATTTTCGGCACCTTCGCCGACATAGATCAACTGCAACGTACCGCCGCTGCGCAGTTCTTTGGCCAGCGAACGGCTGAAACCTTCCAGGGCACGTTGGGTGCTGGCGGCGAACGGGTCGCTCAAAGTCTCCGGCGCCCGACCAAGAATCACCAGGTGCGCATGGTGATCGAGGTTTTTCATCAGCGGCTGGAAAAACTCGCGCAGCTGTTTCAACTGATCGACCTGCACCAGATCACTGGCGTCGAACACCACGGCTTTGAGTTTCTGGCCGTGACCGGGAATCCACGCGGTGGCCAGGGTCGGATCGGTACCGTAGCTGTAAATCGTGTCGGTCAGGCGGTTGGCGAGGGTGCTGATTTTTTCTGTCAGCGGGCCACCGCCAATCAACAGCGCCCCCTCGACAGGCCGCAACCGGCCTGCTTGCCAGCGTTCCAGTCGTACCGGCGACGGTAGACCCAGGGCACCGACCACACGATGGCCGATGGACGAATTGGCGAAGTCGATATAGCGGTCAGACATGGATCACGCTCCGGTAGCTGGGGTTGAAAGTGTGGACCATGAACGGCAATTAGTCGTTCGACCCACGAGATACGGCCTACGCTTGATCATTGCAGGTTGGTTTGAGATTGGGTTTAGCAGGACTTTCAGGAAATGCAGCCCCCTGTGGGTTTGGTGTTCATAGTTGATTAAAAGGAGCTTTTTCATGACTCAGCTGCGCCGCGTCGCGATTATCGGTGGTAACCGTATCCCCTTTGCCCGGTCCAACGGGCCGTACGCCACTGCCAGTAACCAGGCGATGTTTACCGCAGCGCTGGAAGGCCTGATCGAGCGCTATAACCTGCACGGTGTGCGCATGGGGGAAGTGGCGGCTGGTGCGCTGCTCAAGTATTTGCGCGATTACGGCCTGACCCGCGAATGCGTGCTGGGCTCGCGGTTGTCGCCGATGACGCCGGCCTACGACATCCAGCAAGCCTGCGGCACGGGGCTGGAGGCGACGTTGTTGGTGGCGAACAAAATCGCCCTGGGCCAGATCGAATGTGGCATTGCCGGCGGCGTCGACACCGCCTCGGACGTACCGATCGGGGTCAACGAAAGCCTGCGCAAGATCCTCTTGCAAGCCAACCGCGCCCGAAGCACCGCCGACAAACTGAAAACTTTCCTGCAACTGCGTCCCCGCCACTTGATGCCCGACTTTCCAAGCATCGGCGAGCCGCGCACCGGCCAGTCGATGGGTGAACACTGTGAAATGATGGCTCAGACCTGGAGCATCCCGCGTGACGAGCAGGATCAGCTGACCCAGGAAAGCCATCAGAAGCTGGCCGCGTCCTACGCTGAAGGCTGGCACAACGATTTGATGACGCCGTTCCTCGGCTTGACCCGGGACAACAACCTGCGCTCGGACCTGACCCTGGAAAAACTGGCCTCACTGAAACCGGCCTTCGAGAAAAGCGCCAAGGGCACCCTGACCGCGGGCAACTCCACGCCACTCACCGATGGCGCATCGGTGGTGTTGCTGGGGAGTGAGGACTGGGCGAAAGAGCGCGGCTTGCCGATCCTCGCCTATTGGCGTGACGGCGAAGCGGCGGCGGTGGATTTCGTCAACGGAGCCGAAGGGCTGCTGATGGCGCCGGCTTATGCGGTGCCGCGTTTATTGGCGCGCAATGGCCTGACCTTGCAGGACTTCGATTACTACGAAATCCACGAAGCGTTCGCCGCGCAGGTGCTATGCACATTGAAGGCCTGGGAAGATCCAGAGTTCTGCAAAACCCGCCTCGGCCTCGACGCACCGTTGGGCTCCATCGACCGCAGCCGCCTCAACGTCAAGGGCAGCTCATTGGCCGTCGGGCATCCGTTTGCCGCCACCGGTGCGCGCATCGTCGCCAACCTGGCGAAGCTGCTGGACGCTGCGGGCAAGGGCCGAGGGTTGATCTCGATCTGCGCCGCCGGCGGGCAGGGTGTGACGGCGATTATCGAGCGTTGACTACTGAGGGGTAGGGGCAGCGTTGCCCCATGTCGCGCTGTCTTGCGGGTATGACTCTACATCGACGTTTATTGCGGCGTTCAAGGGGTTGTTCGGGTTTCAAGCAGTAATTGTGGCGAGGGAGCTTGCTCCCGCAGGAGCGCGAAGCGGTCCCAATTCAGCCAACGCGGTGCATTAGATATTCCGCGTTTGCCAGTTTACGACTGCTTCGCCCGGGCGCGGATCGGCCGGCGGGAGCAAGCTCCCTCGCCACAGGTATCGGTATCGACCAGTTAGATCAGCGACTTCAGGTTCTAAACCGCCGAACCAACCCGTCCAGCTCATTCGACAACCCCGCCAGGCTCTGAGAATCCAGCCGCGCCGAGTTCGCCAGTTCCGCCACCAACTGCGCATCGCCATGAATCTGGCTGATGTGGCGATTGATGTCTTCAGCCACTTGATGCTGTTCCTCAGCCGCCGTGGCGATCTGAGTGTTCATGTCGCGAATCACATCCACCGACTCACGAATCTGCCCGAAGCTGCTGCGCGCTTCGCCAATGCGGGTCACCGATTGCTGAGACACTTCCAGGCTCGCATGCATTTGCTGCGTCACCTGGCTGGTGCGTTTGGCCAGGTTGCCCAGCAGCCCGTCGATTTCCGCCGTGGAATCGGCCGTCCGTTTGGCCAGGGCGCGAACTTCATCCGCCACCACCGCAAAACCGCGACCCTGTTCACCCGCCCGGGCCGCTTCGATGGCGGCGTTCAGTGCCAACAGGTTGGTCTGTTCGGCAATGGAGCGAATGGTCCCCAGAATCGACTGAATGTCATTGCTGTCACGCTCAAGCTGTTGCATCGACTGCGCTGACTGCTCGATTTCCTGGCTCAAGCGATCAACGCTAGTAACGGCTGCATCAATCTGCTGCTGACCTTCGCGCGCCTGGCGCTGGCCGCTGTCGGCCGACTCGGCGGCCTGGCTGCAAGAGCGCGCGACTTCGTTGGCAGTGGCGACCATTTCATGGAACGCCGTGGACACCATGTCCACTGCTTCACGCTGGCGCCCGGCGGCTTCGGCCATGTCGCTGGACACCTGCGTCGAGCTCTGGGAGGTGGCGAGGATCTTGGTCGCGGCGCCGCCGATGCTCTGAATCAAATTGCGAATCGCCGCCAGAAACTGGTTGAACCAGTTGGCCAGTTGCGCCGTTTCGTCGCTGCCACGGATGTGCAGGTTCTTGGTCAGGTCGCCTTCACCTTGAGCGATGCCTTCCAGGCCGCTGGCTACACTGCGGATCGGCCGCACGATCAAGCTGGCGAAGCTGGCGCCGACGATGGCGAAGAACACCGCCAGTACCGCTGCGATGATCGCAATCAGCCAGGTCAATTGGGTGGCCGAATTCATCACGTCGGTCTGCTTGATCAGGCCGATAAAGGTCCAGCCCAGTTGTTCCGACGGCCAGACGTTGGCCATGTAGCGCTCGCCATTGAGCTCGACGTCCACCAGCCCTTTGCCGGCCTTGGCCAGCTGCGCGTAGCCGTCGCCAAGGCTATTGAGCGCTTTGAAGTTGTGTTCCGGTTGCTTTGGGTCGACCAGCACTGTGCCGGTATTTTCCACCAGCATCAGGTAGCCGGTTTCGCCGAGTTTGATCTGTTTGACGATTTCGGTGAGCTGCTTGAGGGACACATCGATGGCAAGCACTCCGCCTTGGGCTCCAAGCTGATTGGTCACAGCGCGCACGGTACTGACCAGCACGGCGTCGTCACCGGCCCAGTAATAGGCCGCAGTGCGCATCGTCTTGCCTGGGTTGGCCATGGCCGTCTTGTACCAGGGGCGAGCACGTGGGTCGTAATTGGCCATCTTCGGGTCAGCCGGCCATATGGCATAACCACCGCTGGACAAGCCGTAAGACATATAGGAATAAGCCGGGTGGCTGGTGGCCAGCCCAGTGAATAAGTCCAACAGCTTTGTGTCCATCTCACTTTCTGGCAATTGCGCGGCGTCGGCACTGACCCGGCTTTTTACGCTGGCGTCGCCTGCTTTGATCAGCGGCTGGCCGGCCAGGTAATCGACGTTCTGGCTGATGCCGTCAAAGAACAGTTGCATGGCATTGCTGACCTGACGAATCTCGCGGCCACTGCCATCGACAAAATTATCCTTGGCATCGCTGCGCAAGTTCAGCACCACGAGGGTGGCGACCAGCACCACGGGCAAGCAGGCGATGATTGCAAACGCCCAGGTCAACTTCTGTTTGATGTTCATCCGCGCTCCAGTTTTTTGTTAGGCCCACGCAGTGCAGATGACTCGCGGATTATTGGCAGCTGTAAATGTTTTCGACGGTCGGACAGTTCCTGTTCTCTCTAATGCCTTCGGCTGAGGAACGAGGAAATTGAGGCCTTTTGAGAAAAATCCGGCGAAAGGCAGGGGGCGATGTGTCAGATTCTGTCGCAAATGCCCTTGTAGCCGCTCGTCAACAAGTGGTGCAGTCTCGGTTATGATCCTGAGCGGTCGATGAGTAGTGCCCGATTAATCCGGCACATTGTGTGCTTCTTGATGTTCATGGGAGCGTTCATAGGTCGGCAACCCCTCCCGCGAATGAGAAGATTGCCGTATAACGAATGACTTTCGCGTGTTTGGTAATAAAGGACCCACAATAAAAGCTGATGAAGACTCCAAAACGCATTGAACCCCTGATCGAGGACGGTCTGGTCGACGAGGTGCTGCGCCCACTCATGAGTGGTAAAGAAGCAGCTGTTTATGTGGTGCGCTGCGGCAACGAGCTGCGTTGTGCCAAGGTCTACAAGGAGGCGAATAAACGCAGTTTTCGTCAGGCGGCCGAGTATCAGGAAGGCCGTAAGGTGCGCAACAGCCGGCAGGCTCGAGCGATGGCCAAGGGCTCCAAGTTCGGCAAGAAAGAAACCGAAGACGCCTGGCAGAATGCCGAAGTGGCGGCGTTGTTCCGGCTGGCCGGTGCCGGTGTGCGCGTACCCAAGCCGTATGACTTCCTCGAAGGCGTGCTGCTGATGGAACTGGTGGCCGACGAGTACGGCGATGCCGCGCCGCGTCTGAACGATGTGGTGCTGGAGCCGGACCAGGCGCGCGAATATCACACGTTTCTGATTTCGCAAATCGTGCTGATGCTGTGTACCGGTCTGGTGCACGGTGACCTGTCCGAGTTCAACGTGCTACTGACGCCGACCGGCCCGGTCATCATCGACCTGCCGCAAGCGGTGGATGCGGCGGGCAACAACCACGCGTTCAACATGCTGGAGCGGGACGTGGGCAACATGGCGTCGTACTTCGGTCGCTTTGCGCCGGAGTTGAAACGCACCAAGTACGCCAAGGAAATGTGGGCATTGTACGAGGCTGGCACCTTGCACCCGGCCAGTGTGTTGACCGGCGAATTCGACGAGCCGGAAGAGCTGGCGGATGTTGGCGGGATCATGCGCGAGATCGAGGCGGCCCGTCTCGATGAAGAGCGTCGTCAAGCAGTTCGGGCGGCGGATGATGCGCCACCGAGCAAGACCGAAGAACCGCCTCCACCGTGGATGCAGTGATCGGTTGACCCAAAACCCGGCTTTGGCCGGGTTTTTTGCAATCTCCCTGATCTTCCAGGATCCTCCAGATCTCCCCTGGTTCTCCTGGTTCTCCTGATTCTCCTACGTGATGAAGGGGGGCCGCTCAGGAATGGACGGGTTCGGCGCAGCAGCCCGACGCCAGCTCCTTGAGGATCGGGCAGTCCGGGCGGTGGTCGCCGTGGCAATGATCCATCAGGTCTTGCAGGGTGTCGCGCAGTTGGCCGAGTTCGCGAATCTTCTGGTTCAGCTCGTCGATGTGCTGACGGGCCAGGGCTTTCACATCGGCACTGGCGCGCTGACGGTCCTGCCAGAGGGTCAACAGTTTGCCGACCTCTTCCAGTGAAAAGCCCAGATCCCGGGAGCGCTTGATGAACGCCAGAGTATGCAGATCATCGTCGCCATAGACCCGGTAGCCACTGTCAGTGCGATGGGCCGCCTTGAGCAGGCCGATGGATTCGTAGTAACGAATCATCTTCGCGCTCAAACCGCTCTGGCGGGCCGCTTGGCCAATGTTCATCGATTGTCCTCCAGGTCTTTGGGTTTCCAGGTTTTCAACAGTAACGCATTGCTCACCACGCTAACGCTCGACAGCGCCATGGCCGCGCCGGCCAGCACCGGGTTGAGGAAGCCGAACGCGGCCAGTGGCAGGCCGATCAGGTTATAGACGAAGGCCCAAAACAGGTTTTGGCGAATCTTCGCGTAAGTCTTGCGGCTGATCTCCAGCGCCGCCGGCACCCGCCGTGGATCGCCGCGCATCAGGGTGATTCCGGCCGCGTGCATGGCGACGTCGGTGCCGCCGCCCATGGCGATGCCGATGTCTGCCGCGGCAAGGGCCGGTGCGTCGTTGATGCCATCGCCGACCATTGCCACCACACCGGTTTTTTTCAATGCGGCGACGGTGGCGGCTTTGTCCGCCGGCAGTACTTCGGCGTGGACATCGCTGATGCCCAGCGCCTCGGCGACCACTTTGGCGCTGCCGCGGTTATCGCCGGTCAGCAAGTGGCTGCTAATGTTCCGTGCGCTCAGCTGTTGCACTGCTTGCAAGGCACCGGGTTTGAGCGTGTCACCGAAGGCGAACAGGCCGAGTACCCGAGGTTCGGGGCTTTGTTCGATCAGCCAGGACAAGGTCCGGCCCTCGGTTTCCCAAGCGTTTGCGGAGTCAGTCAATGGCCCGGCGCTCAGGCCACTTTCTTCCAGCAGACGTCGATTGCCCAAAGCCAATCGCCGACCATCGAGATTGCCGGCAATGCCGCGCCCGGTCAGCGATTGACTGTCGCTGACATCGGCCACGGTCACACCGCGCTCGGCGCAGGCATCCAGTACAGCCTTGGCCAGCGGGTGCTCGCTACCGCGTTGTAGTGCCCCGGCAATTTGCAGCAAGGCAGTTTCATCACCCTCTATGGCACTCAAATGCGCGATGCGCGGCGTCCCCGAAGTCAACGTGCCGGTCTTGTCGAACACCACGGCGCTGACTTCATGGGCGCGCTCCAGGGCTTCGGCGTCCTTGATCAGAATCCCATAGCGCGCCGCCACACCGGTGCCGGCCATGATTGCCGTCGGCGTGGCCAGCCCGAGTGCACAAGGGCAGGCGATCACCAATACCGAGACGGCGTTGATCAATGCGGTTTCCAGTGGCGCGCCGTACAGCCACCAACCGATCACGGTCGCCAGCGCGATCAGCAGCACCGCCGGCACGAACACCTGGCTGACTTTATCCACCAGTTTCTGGATCGGCGCTTTCGCCGCCTGCGCGTCTTCGACCAGGCGGATGATCCGCGCCAGCACGGTTTCTGCGCCAAGCGCCAAGGTCCGCACCAGCAACCGACCTTCGCCATTGATGGCGCCGCCGGTGACCTTGTCGCCCGGCTGTTTCGGTACTGGCAGGCTCTCGCCGCTGATCAGTGCTTCATCGGCGTGGCTCTGGCCTTCCACCACTTCGCCATCCACCGGGAAGCGTTCGCCGGGTTTGACCATGACCAGATCGTTGAGGCGCAAAGCGCTGATCGCAACGTCCTGCTCGCGGCCATCGATCACCTGAATGGCTCGCTCCGGACGCAAGGCTTCCAGAGCGCGAATGGCGCTGGCGGTCTGGCGCTTGGCGCGGCTTTCCAGGTATTTGCCCAGCAGCACCAGAGCGATCACCACCGCCGAGGCTTCGAAATACAGGTGCGGCGGACGGCCGGCAGCGGTGGCCCACTCGTAAACGCTCAAGCCGTAGCCGGCACTTGTGCCCAGGGCTACCAGCAAATCCATGTTGCCGGCGCCGGCGCGCACGGCTTTCCACGCAGCGACATAGAAGCGCGCGCCGAAGATGAACTGCACCGGCGTCGCCAACGCGAACTGCACCCACGCCGGGAGCATCCAGTGCACGCCGAAAGGTTGCAGCACCATCGGCAGCACCAGCGGCAAGGCGAGGGCGATGGCCGCCAGCAAAGCCCAACGTTCGCGGTGCAATCGTTGCTGTTGATGATCGATTTGCGGGTGTTCGACTTCCCAGACGCTGGCGGAGTAACCGGCCTTGGTCACGGCGCCGATCAGGGTCTGCGGATCGACCTGGCCGAGCAGTTCGAGGTGCGCACGCTCGTTGGCCAGGTTGACGCTGACGCTCTTCACCCCCGGCACCTTGACCAGTGCCCGTTCGACGCGGCCAACGCAGGACGCGCAAGTCATGCCGTCGATGCTCAATTCCAGGCTCTGCTGCGGCACGCTGTAACCGGCCTGCTGCACCGCTTCCATCAAGGCCGGTAGGCTGTCGCTGGGCGCTTGAACCCGGGCCTGTTCGGTGGCCAGGTTGACGCTGACGGCCGTGGCGCCGAGAACTTTGCTCAAGGCTCGCTCGACACGCCCGGCGCAACTGGCACAGGTCATGCCGGCAATCGGCAGATCGAAGGTGGTGGATTCGGACATCGGTCACGCTCCCTGTAGAAATTACCTACAGGATCAACCTTGTCATGCGGGTAAGGTCAAGCGCCATGTCTCAGATCAAAAAATCAAACAGACGACTCAATATTCGAGAGCGGCAGGCTTGAGGTACATCCCTTCCTGCGTCATCGCAATCCGGAACCTCAACACATCCCCGGCCTTGAGCGTGATGTTCTGCGACCCCGGTGCGAGCATTCCCGCGTTGCACCCCGGCGCCTGGCCCGGCAGCAGTTTGAGGCGCAGGGACACATTGCCCGGCGGCAGGTTGAACGAAGTGCTTTGTTCCTGGAACAGTCGCGCCGATAGCTGATCCTGGATGTACACGCCGATCTCGCAATAAGTCGACACTTCCAGACGCTCGCGGGAAATGATCAGCACGCCGTAATCCTCCCCGGCGGCTTGAAACCGAAGGTGTCGCGGCAAATAAGCTGAGGAAGCCAAACAGGCTGAGAGCTGACCAGCGCATGGCTGAATCTCCTGATATCGAGTCATAGATGGACGCAGCTTGGCCGAGCACTGCGCCGATTGCCAGCCCGGCAGCTTGCCTGAGAACTTGACCTTGCCATGGTGGCAAGCTCGAGACTGCCCCCAACCCTCATTAAAGGGCCCCATTTAAGGAGACGTCCCATGCAAGTGTTCAATGTTGAAGGCATGTCCTGCGGTCATTGTGTCAAGGCCATCACTCAGGCGCTGCAAGCCAAGGATCCCGCGGCCAGCGTGCGCATTGATCTGGCGGCAAAGGAAGTCGGCGTTGAAAAGTGCGCTGACGGCCGATCAGGTGATCGCCGCGATCAGCGAAGAGGGTTATGGCGTCAAACTGGCCTGAGTTTTTTAATAGTTAGCGACCTAACGGAATGTTCAAGGTGTCCACGCCCGGCTAGACTGTTGGCCTGCCGATCCATGGCCAACCTGCATGCCTACCCTGGACGCCTGATGAACTTTCGCGCAATTCTGATTCTCGGTGCCTTGAGCGCTTTCGGTCCGCTGGCGATCGATTTTTTATCTGCCGGCATTCCCGGCAATGGCGCTCGCTTTCGGCACCGACGAAAAAACACGTTCAACTGACCTTGGCGGTCTATTTCCTCGGCCTTTCCATTGGCCAACTGGCGTACGGCCCGGTGGCTGATCGCTTTGGGCGACGGACTCCCTTGCTGACTGGCGTCGGCTTGTTCACCGCCGCTTCATTGGCCTGTGCTTATGCGCCAACGCTGGATTGGCTGATCGGTGCACGTTTCGTCCAGGCGCTGGGCGGTTGCGCAGGCATGGTGATTGCGCGGGCGGTGGTCAGCGATAAATGCGATGCAGTGGGTTCGGCGAAAGTCTTTTCGCAGTTGATGCTGGTGATGGGCCTAGCGCCGATTCTTGCGCCGATGCTGGGCGGATTGCTGGTCAACACGACGGGCTGGCAATCGATCTTTCTCGTGCTGACCGGTTTCAGTGCGCTGGCAGGGTTGGCAGTGGCCCTCGGGTTGCCGGAAAGTCTGCCGGCCCATGTGCCGCGCCAACCTTTGTCGGGCGCGCTGCGCCAGTACGGTCGGTTGTTGGCGGACCCGATCTTCCTCGGTCATGCCCTGACCGGTGGTATCGCCATCGCCGGGATGTTTGCCTACATCGCCGGTTCACCATTCGTCTTCATCAAACTCTATGGCGTACCGGCCGAGCATTTCGGCTGGCTGTTCGGCATTAACGCGGCGGGTTTCATTCTGGTGGCCCAGGTCAATGCCCGGATGCTGGTCAAGCGCGGCCCGGCCTTTTTACTGGCGCGTACTGTCTGGCTCTATCTGGCGGGCGGTCTGGCCCTGTTGGCGGTCAGCGCGTTGCATACCGTGCAGTTGTGGCCGTTGCTGATTCCGCTTTTTTATCTGCATCGCCAGTCTGGGTTGTATTGTTCCCAATGCCTCGGCTTGCGCCATGAACGGGCAAGGCGCGCGGGCGGGCAGTGCCTCGGCGATGCTTGGTTGCCTGCAGTTCAGCGTCGCCGCCGGGGCCGCCGCATTGGTGGGGGGTTTTGCACGATGGCAGCGCCATGCCTATGGCCATGGTCATCAGCCTGTGCGGGATTCTGGTGGTGAGCGCGGCGACGCTCACCCGACGTTTGCAAAAATGCCCGGGCGCTGACGCAAACTCAGGTCTGAGGGCGGACTCAGCCGGCAGCGCGATGCTGACGGTCGGGAATCTGATGGGGCGCGTGCAAGCGCGCTTCAAGCGTTTTAGTGAAGGCCAGGGCTTCGGCCTCACTACGGAACGTCACAGCGTGTTGATCCAGGCGGACCTGCCAGCGGGATGTTGCCACTTCTTTTATCAGGATCTTCATTGCTGAGTTCCTCGCGTAAAAGACGTCTCGTAAAAGACATCACGTAAGTGATTGTTTGCAGAGTTTTCGATTGTAGACCCGAATACGATCGCAATTGTGACAACGGTCAATTCTCTGACTGACGGCAAAAGATCGCCGGCTCCTACAAAGGCAGCGATCTTTTGATCTTCAGCTCAGAACCCTTCAAGCACAATCTTGCCCTTGGACTTGCCGCTCTCCAGCAGCTCATGGGCACGCCGCAGGTTAGCTGCGTTGATCGTTCCGAAGTGCTCGCCGACCGTGGTTTTCAGCGTGCCCGCATCGATCAGCCCGGCGACGCGGTTAAGCAGTTTGTGCTGCTCGATCATGTCTGTGGTTTCGAACAGCGAGCGGGTGTACATGAACTCCCAGTGCAGCGACAGGCTCTTGCGCTTGAGCTTGGTCACGTCCAGCGATTTCGGATCATCAATCAACGCCAGTTTGCCTTGCGGCGCCAACGCCTCCACCAATTGATCCAGGTGTTGGTCGGTCTGAGTCAGGCTGGCGACGTGGGTCACCTGCTCGAACCCGGCACGTTTGAGTTCTTCACTCAGCGGTTGGCTATGATCGATCACCAGGTCAGCGCCCAAGTCACGCACCCAGTGCTGGGTTTGTGCACGGGACGCAGTGCCAATGACCTTCAGCCCGGTGAGCTGGCTGGCCAATTGCGTGAGGATCGAACCCACACCGCCAGCAGCACCGACGATCAGCAGGCTTTGGCCCTCATCGGTTTTTGCCTTCGCGCACTTGCAGGCGTTCGAACAGCAGTTCCCACGCGGTAATGGCGGTCAGCGGCAGGGCGGCGGCTTCGGCGAAACCGAGGGTGTTCGGCATATGGCCGACGATTCGTTCATCCACCACATGCAACTCGCTATTGCCGCCGGCACGGGCGATGGAGCCGGCGTAGAACACCTTGTCGCCGGCCTTGAAACAAGGTCACTTCGCTGCCGACAGCCTTGACCACACCGGCCACGTCCCAGCCCAGCACCTTTGCAGCGTCACCTTCAGGCTGGACGTTCTGGCGAACCTTGGTGTCCACCGGGTTGACCGAGATGGCTTTGACCTCCACCAACAGATCGCGCGGGCCGGCGACCGGTTCTGGCAGTTCGATGTCTTGCAGGGACTTTTCGTCGCTGATGGGCAGGGAGGCGTAGTAGGCAATGGCTTTAATGTGGGGGCTCCTGAAAGTGATGGAAGAAGGAATCAAGCCACGGTGCGCAGGCGCTTGAGATCGAAGTGTTCGAGGAAGTCGCCGGCCTTGGCGCGAAAGTTCTGAATGTGGGCGCTGGCGTCATGGGCTTGCAGGGCCTCGTCACTGCTCCAGTGTTCGATCATGTAAAAGGCCAGGGGATTGGCGAGGTCTTGATGCAGGTCGTATTGACTGCAACCGGCTTCGGCGCGGGTCGGCTCCAGCAGCGCACGCAGATGCTGTTCGAGGGCGTCCTGCTGGCCGGCTTTAGCAATGAGGGTGGCAATAGCAGTAAAGGGCTGGGACATGTTCGACTCCGGAACGTAGTGATTTCGATGGGACAGATGATTGGTTATTTCCCGACAAGATAAAACCCGCTAAAGAGCAGTCTCTTTCAATTTTTTTTGATAATCGGGCTGACGATGCTGCGTTTCGATGACTTGCAGTTGTTCGATGCCGGAGTTGCTCTGCGAGCGCGCACTACTGAATTTGCTGTGCGTCCATTGCGCACAATTGAGTAAGCCGGTGAACCTTTTGCGGCAAATGTTTGCCAGCCAATGCGCTCGCACAAGCAGTCAATTTCCGACGATATCGGGTATTGATCATTAGTCGCAGGCAAATAGCGAAATTTCTGTCAGGAACTATCACCATCAATGGATCCCCGAGGGCAGGAACCGGCGGTTAACCCGCTTATACTAGCGCCCGCCTCATGTACGCACCGTCGACCTCACAATGGCGAGGTCAGGTTCGATTCGGTCAAATCCGATGGTCATCACCGGACCTTCTTTGCACCCGCGAAGCATTGGCCTGGCTTTGGCCGGTTTATGGCGGCTTTCCCGTCTTGGCCGACGATACATTACTGGTCAAGATGTCTCTGAGCAGTAGACGAAACGATTCAACAGGGAGTGAATACATGGAACATGCACCTTGCATCAGCCAGATCGCCACATTGCTGGCTGACCCAAAGCGCAGCGCAATGATGTGGGCATTGATGGACGGCTCGGCGCGGCAAACCGAAGAGCTGGCGTTGCTGGCCGGCCTGTCGCCGTCTTCGGCCAGTGCGCATTTAGGGCGTTTGTCCGCCGGAGGTCTGTTGAAAGTCGAAACCCGTGGACGCAAACGGTTTTTCCGGCTTGCCGCGCCCGAAGTCGGCGCCGCGATAGAGGCCCTGGCCAGCGCGACCCTGGCCAGTGCGCCTCCGGACATTCCAGAGGTTTTCAAACGCACGAGCCCTATCGCCAAACCTCAGGCGGCGCCTTCGTCATTGCTGCGGGCCAGGCTCTGCGATGACCATCTGGGCGGCACCCTGGCCGCTGACCTTTACCAGCGTCTGCTGGATGCTGGCTGGATCGAGCAATTCGATCAGCGGGTCATGATCACTCACAAGGGCGCCACACAATTGGCTGCACGTGGGGTATTCATCCAGGCGCTGGCTCATCGCAACAGCAAAGTCGCCTGCGCTTGCCCGGACTGGAGCGAAAGACGCCCGCACATGGGCGGTTCATTGGGCGCGGCATTGTTGCAGCTGTTCATGCAATCCGGCTGGTTGAGCCTGCCCAACGATTCGCGAGCGTTGCAGATCACCGCTGCGGGGCAACGGGAAATCCATCGTTTCGCCAAGGAAACCGAACTGGAAATGGCGCTTTAGAGCCATTGAGGTGCGACGTCCGGGATCTTTGTTTCAGGCGTCGTTCAAAGCTGTGGACAGGTCGCATCCAGCAATAACCCCCAGCCGCTATCGCGCACACTCGATCCGGGGACTTTCGGATTGGGGGAATGTGGCATGGAAACACGAAGCTTCAGCGCGGCAGAACGACTGGAACGGCTGCCCGTCAGCGGTTATCACCGCATCATTTTCGTCATTATTGCCCTGGCGTTTTTCTTCGACTCCATGGACCTGGCGATGATGACCTTCCTCCTCGGTTCGATCAAAACCGAGTTCGGCCTGAGCACGGCGCAGGCCGGATTGCTGGCCAGTTCGAGTTTCTTCGGCATGGTCATGGGGGCATCGCTGTCCGGCATGCTGGCCGACCGCTTCGGGCGCAAACCGGTGTTCCAGTGGAGCATTGTGCTGTGGGGCATCGCCAGCTACCTGTGCTCCACGGCGCAGAATGTCGAAACGCTGACGCTGTTCCGAATTCTGTTGGGGATTGGCATGGGCATGGAGTTTCCGATTGCCCAGTCGATGCTGTCGGAGCTGATTCCGGCAAACAGACGTGGGCGTTACATCGCGTTGATGGATGGTTTTTGGCCGCTCGGTTTCGTCGCGGCCGGAGTGCTGTCGTACTTCCTGTTGCCGGTGATTGGCTGGCGCGACATTTTTCTGGTATTGGCGGTGCCGGCGGTGTTCGTCCTGGCGATTCGTTTTTTCATCCCCGAGTCACCGCGCTGGCTGGAGCAGACCGGGCATCATGACGCGGCGGATAAGGTCTTGCGCGGCATCGAAGCTCGGGTTCGGGCTTCACTGGGTCGTGCGGATTTGCCTGAGCCCATTCGTCTGCCCCGGGTGGCGAGTCAACCGGGCACTTTCTTCTCTGCGCTACGGGAGATCTGGTCGCCGCAGTATCGCCAGCGCACGATGATGATCTGGAGCGTGTGGTTCTTCGCCTTGCTGGGTTTCTATGGCCTGACGTCCTGGCTCAGTGCGCTGTTGCAACAATCGGGTTTCGCCGTGACTCAATCGGTGTATTACACGGTGCTGATTTCTCTCGGCGGGATTCCCGGTTTTCTCATGGCTGCCTGGCTGGTGGAGCGTTGGGGTCGTAAGCCGGTGTGCGTCGTGACGTTGCTAGGCGGCGGGGTCATGGCGTTTCTTTATGGCCAGAGTGCGGTGTTCGGCGGCAACGTCAGCCTATTGATCGCGTCTGGGCTGCTGATGCAGTTTTTTCTGTTCGGCATGTGGGCGGTGCTCTACACCTACACCCCTGAGTTGTACCCGACGTCGGCACGCGCCACGGGCTCGGGGTTCGCTTCGGCCATCGGCCGCGTGGGGTCGTTGCTCGGGCCGTTGGTGACCGGGTTGGTGTTCCCGATGACCGGGCAGGGCGGAGTGTTTGCGCTGGGGGCGATGTGTTTTGCGATTGCGGCGGGGGTGGTGTGGATGTTCGGGATGGAGACCCGGGGCAAGACGTTGGAAGAGTTGAGCGAAACCACTGTGGGGTAGATGCAACAAAAGATCGCAGCCTTCGGCAGCTCTACAAGGTTATGTATACACCTGGAGCTGCCGAAGGCTGCGATCTTTTGATCTTATGGTTTCACCAACCGCGCATCCAGGCTGTTCTGCGCCAGGCGTTTGGCCTGATCCTGGGTCATGCCCAGATCGGTGTACAGCGCGTGGAAGTTCTCGGTGACATACCCGCCGAAGTAGGCCGGGTCATCGGAGTTCACCGTGACCTTCACACCGCGTTCAAGCATGTCGAGAATGTTGTGCTGGGACATGTGATCGAACACGCAAAGTTTGGTGTTCGACAACGGGCACACGGTCAGCGGGATCTGCTCGTCG
The DNA here is from genome assembly GCF_024748615.1 of Pseudomonas sp. B21-048. Lineage (NCBI taxonomy): Bacteria > Pseudomonadati > Pseudomonadota > Gammaproteobacteria > Pseudomonadales > Pseudomonadaceae > Pseudomonas > Pseudomonas sp. B21-048. The sequence continues at coordinate 715,413 of NZ_CP087168.1, forward strand.
ATGATCCGCTGCATCAAGCGCTCGTCTTCGATGGCGCGCACGCCATGGTCGATACGCTGGATTTTCAGCAGGTCGAGGGCTTCCCAGATGTACTCGGGCGGGCCTTCTTCACCGGCGTGCGCCACGGTCAGGAAGCCTTCGCTGCGTGCACGATCGAACACCCGCTGGAACTTGCTCGGCGGGTGGCCCATTTCCGAACTGTCCAGGCCGACTGCGACGAATGCATCGCGGAATGGCAGCGCCTGGTCGAGGGTTTTCTGCGCTTCGTCTTCGCTCAAGTGACGCAGGAAACTGAGGATCAAACCGCTGGTGATGCCCAATTGCTGCTCGCCATCCTTGAGTGCGGCGGCGATGCCGTTGAGCACTACTTCGAACGGGATGCCACGATCGGTGTGGGTTTGCGGGTCAAAGAACGGTTCGGTGTGAATCACGTTCTGCGCCTTGCAGCGCAACAGGTAGGCCCAGGTCAGGTCGTAGAAATCCTGCGAGGTACGCAACACATCGGCGCCCTGGTAATACAGGTCGAGAAACTCTTGCAGGTTGTTGAAGGCGTAAGCCTTGCGCAGGGTTTCGACGTCGCTCCACGGCAGGGCGATCTTGTTGCGTTCGGCCAGGGCGAACAACAGCTCAGGCTCCAGCGAACCTTCCAGGTGCAGGTGCAATTCTGCCTTGGGCAGAGCGTTCAGCCAGTCGTACATTTTTGAAATCTCATCAGGTGCAATGAGGGCATTCTACAGATGCCCGCAGAAACAATGAGCAAAACCTGACCAGCCGGTTCATTACAGGTGCAGGCCCATGTCGAAGCGGGCTGATGTCGATGATCGGGAGTTGGTTCATGCGCAGTCCTTAAGAACGCTTTTGTGTTCGGGCCGGTATTACTTTGGCATCTCGGCCTTCATGCCTTCGACGTAGTAGTTCATCGACGCCAGCTGCGCATTGGTTGCCGTCGCGCCCGCCGGGATTTTCTCCACGCCGGCCTGATCCTTGATCGGCCCGGTGAACGGATGCAACGTACCGCTCTTGATGTCGGCGATGATCTGCTCGGCTTCGGTTTTCACCGCAGGCGGTATTAGGTCGCTGATCGGCAGCTCAACCGTGTCTTCCTTCAAGCCGCCCCAGTAATCCTGGGATTTCCATGTATGGTCGAGCACGCTTTGGGTCGCCTGAATGTAATGCGGCCCCCAGTCGTTGACGATAGACGTCAGCACCGCTTTCGGCCCGAAGTGCGCCATGTCCGATGCATAACCGACGGCGTACACGCCACGTCGTTCGGCCGCCTGGATCGGTGCCGGGCTGTCGGTGTGCTGGAACACCACGTCCACGCCCTGGTCGATCAGCGCGTTGGCGGCGTCAGCTTCCAGGTTCCTCCCTCGATGATCAGTCGCGAACTATCGCTCCTGATGGAGCGATAGTCGAGATACAAGGAGCTGCCGCAGGCTGTGATCTTTTGATGTTCAATTCACCACAGAACCATACCGGTGCGGCCTCACCCATCCACGCCATCCACTGGTGCGGGCGCCTCACAAAACGGTGGGAGCGGTGTTGTGTCAGGAACCGGCGATCAACTGCCGAGCTGCCTGGCTATGATCGGCAATCAACCCTTTCAGATCCAGTCCCTCAACCTGCCCATCGATCACCCGCCACTTTCCGCCGACCATCACCCGGTCCGCCCGATCCGCGCCGCACAGCAGCAGCGCCGACACCGGATCATGGCTGCCGGAGAAGCGCAGTTCATCCAGTTTGAACAGCGCCAGATCCGCCTGCTTGCCCACTGCCAGCTCACCGATATCGCTGCGCCCGAGCAAACTCGCCGAGCCTTTGGTCGCCCAGCCCAGTACCAACTCCGGCGTAATCTTTTGCGCGCCATAACGCAGCCGCTGGAGGTACAGCGCCTGACGGGTTTCGAGGATCATGTTCGACGCATCGTTGGACGCCGAACCGTCCACGCCCAGACCCAGCAACGCACCCGCAGCGGTCAGGTCCAGCGTCGGGCAAATACCGGAGGCCAGGCGCATGTTCGAACTCGGGCAATGGCAAATACCCGTGCCGGCCGCGCCGAGACGGGCGATTTCGTCGGGGTTGAAATGAATGCCGTGGGCCAGCCAGGTACGCGGGCCGAGCCAGCCGACGCTGTCCAGATAATCCACGGTGCGCAGGCCGAAACGTTGAAGGCAGAAATCTTCTTCGTCGAGGGTTTCCGCCAGGTGCGTGTGCAGGCGCACGTCGAGGGTGTTCGCCAGCTCGGCGCTGGCGGACATGATTTGCGGGGTCACCGAGAACGGTGAGCACGGTGCCAGGGCAATCTGGATTTGCGCACCATCGCCGCGCTCGTGGTATGCGGCAATCAAGCGTTGGCTGTCCTCGAGAATCACCTCGCCCTGCTGCACGGTCTGCTGCGGCGGCAGCCCTCCGTCTTTTTCACCGAGGCTCATCGAGCCGCGAGTGAGCATGGTACGCATGCCCAGTTCGCGAACGCTCTCGACCTGCACGTCGATGGCGTTTTCCAGGCCATCCGGAAACAGGTAATGGTGGTCGGCGGCGGTGGTGCAACCGGACAGCAGCAACTCGGCCAACGCGACTTTGGTGGCGAGGGCAAGTTTTTCAGGCGTGAGGCGAGACCAGACCGGATAGAGGGTTTTCAACCACGGGAACAACGGCTGATTAACCACCGGCGCCCAGGCGCGGGTCAGGGTTTGATAGAAGTGGTGATGGGTGTTGATCAGCCCTGGCAGGATCACGTGTTCGCGCGCATCGAAAACGTGGTCACAGGGCGCGGAGGGTTGCTGGCCGGCGCCGAGCACTTCGACGATCAAACCGTCTTGCAGCACCAGACCGCCACGGGCATCGAGCGCGTTGGCCGTGAAAATGGCGAGGGGATTTTTTAACCAGATACGGGTCGCAGGCATGGTGGCCGGCTCCTCTGAAAGTTGGGTTCAGGGTTGCCAGCTCAGTGTTGCCCTGTCTGCTGATCCAGGGTCGCCGCGGGGGCGAGGTGGGGAGTTTCGAACAAAAAAGCTTTGCGGGCAAGCCCTGCCCGATAGACAACGCAAGCCCGCTCACACACTCGATCTGTGGTGTTACCAGGGAATGGTCTCACCCCTGTAGTTCACAAAATGATGCCCGCCCTTTCCGGTATACGCATTCACCTGATCGATTAACCCGCGGGTGCTGGTTTCCACATCAATGTCTGCCCCTTCACCGCCCATATCAGTCTTCACCCAACCCGGATGCAGCGACAGCACGGTGAGTTTCTGTTCGCCGAGTTGCGTGACGAAGCTGTTGGTCATGGAGTTCAGTGCCGCTTTGCTGGCCTTGTACAGCGCCAGCTCCGGCGCGTCGGGCATGGTCACGCTGCCCAGCACCGAACTCATGAACGCCAGCACGCCGCTGTCTTCACGAATCTGCCCGACAAAACGCTGGGCCAGATTGATCGGCGCCACGGCGTTGGTGAAGAACAATTGACCGACCTCGGCCAACGTCGCGCCGCCCGGCGTCTGGACCTCCGGGCCCTTGACCCCGGCATTCACGAACAACAGGTCGAACACCTCGCCCTTGAGCTGTTGGCTAAGGGCGATGACCGCTTGCTGATCGTCCATGTCGAGTTTTTCAATCCGCACCTTGCCTAACGCTTGCAAGGCTTCGGCGCTCTGCGGATTGCGCACGGTGGCGGTGACTTGCCAGCCGTCGGCCAGCAGGGTTTTCACCAGGCCGAGGCCCAAGCCTCGGGAGGCACCGATGATGAGTGCGGTTTTTGCCTTGGACATGAATGGCTTCCTTGATGGATGAGAATCACGGATTCAAAGGATACTGACTTAAAGGACAATGCTGATCGAGTCTTTGCTGCAACTCGTGATGCAGCGCCCCGAGTTCGGTTATGCGGGTTTCGATCAGCTTGAGCTTTTCTTGCAGTAGTTGCGTGACGGCGCTGTCCGGGTCGGGCGACTGCCACAACGCTATTACCGATTTCGCCAAGGGTAAACCCTAGCCGCTGAGCCGTCTTATGCACTGGCCCATGGCGCTAGCTCGCTATTGGCAATTTTCCTGTTCTTTGAATCGGCGTGTGGCGTGGCTCAGGTGTTGCCTGTTCGGCAGCCTTCGCGAGCAGGCCAGTGCAGGCGATCGCTAGTGCCCGGCCTGCCACGGCTGCCCCAACGACACCGGCGCATACAACCGTGTTCGCGCGGCATCCCGGGACAACAGCACCAACACCACAATGGTCGCGACATACGGCAGCATCGCCAGCAGGCTCGACGCAATTGCCAGCCCCAACCCCTGCGCCACCAAATGCAAGATGCTGGCGAGCCTCAAAAACGCATCAGTACCAATAACCTTTGGATAGTCGGTGATCAGCTCGGCGGCTTCACCGACCATCCACTGCGCCAGTTGCCGATCCGAGCACTCGGCCGGCACGCAATGCCCAGCCACCCGACCGCCGCGCAACACCGTAGCGCTGTGGCACAACGCGCGTACTTCGCCAAGCTTGTGGCTGATAAACAGAACGCTGCAGCCCTCGGCGGCCAATCGGCGCAAAGTAAGGGCATGTTCTTTGATCAGGCTCCGGTTGTGCGCACGGGGGATTGATCAAAAAACGAGCAGTAGCCTGCAAGCTATATCGGACAGGGGACTGCGCCAGCCATGAACGGGTTATCCACAGGTTGTTCCACAGTATTTGTGCGCAAGCCGACCGCATGGGCATAAGCACTGAGGCGCTTTCTTCTAAAGGCGATAAACCGTTCTAACTGTTTGTTTTTATGTGGAATAAATGGTGCTGTTGGCGATTTGGACAAAAAATGAGCAAAGTCGGCAAAGCCGCATGACACAAGGGTTACAGCGTAATGTGCTCAGGTTATCCACAGCCGGGTGCACAGCAGATGTGGGCAAGTATCGAATGCAGGGAAAATCGGGGCGCCCCAAAAGATCGTCTGAACGCGGCCCGAGCCTTCGGACGATCTTTTGATCTTCTAACGCTGCAACAAAATCCGCCCACGACTCAAATCTGCGAGCTGCGATTGCAAGGTATCGATCTGCGCTTCACCCACAGCCAACCGCAACTCAACACCATTGGCGGTAAAGGTTTCCTCCACCACCAAACCGCCCAGTTCCGCTACCCGAAGTTTCACCAGCACCAACTCGCCAAACCCACAGGCACAACTGACCGGCACCCGGATGATTAGCTCGATCTTCGGCGCCCCTTGCAGGCATTTTTTGGCACCGCCGCCATAGGCCCGGGCGAGGCCGCCGGTGCCCAGTTGAATGCCGCCATACCAGCGGATCACCAGCACCGCGACCTGATCGCAATCTTGCGCTTCGATCGCCGCCAGAATCGGCCGGCCAGCGGTGCCGCCCGGTTCGCCATCATCGCTGCTGCGACATTGATCGCCGAGTTTCCAGGCCCAGCAATTGTGCGAGGCGTTCAAATCACTGTGCTGTTCGATGAAGGCTTGAGCATCAGATGCGCTAGTGATGGGGCCGGCGAGGGCGATGAAGCGGCTTTTGCGAATCTCTTCGCGGTATTCGCAAAAACCACTGAGGGTGAAAGGCATAAGTGTCTTAGAGAGCAGGCGTCAGGCCGCAGCCTTTGAGAATGATGCGGATCAGGTTGTTGCCGGCGTCTTCCATATCCTGCTTGGTCAGCTTGGTGCGTCCGGTGACACGGCAGATCTGCGTGGCAAAGTCAGCGTAATGCTGGGTGCTGCCCCACAACAGGAGGATCAAGTGCACCGGGTCGATCGGGTCCATTTTGCCGGCATCGATCCACGCCTGAAACACCGCGGCCCGGCCTTGAAACCAGGTGCGATAGTCCTGGTTGAAATGTTCGCTCAGGCATTCGCCGCCGCTGATGACCTCCATGGCGAAGAGCCGCGAAGCCTGTGGCCGGCGCCGGGAGAATTCCATTTTTGCGCGGATGTATCGGGTCAATGCTTCTGCCGGATCATCCTCGACGGTCAGGGTATTGAAAGTGCTGTCCCACAATTCAAGAATGTTACTCAGCACCGCCACGTACAAACCGAGTTTGTTGGTGAAGTAGTAATGCAGATTCGCTTTGGGCAATCCGGCATTCTGCGCGATGGTGTTCATGCTGGTGCCTTTGAACCCGTGACGGGCGAACTCGTCTTCGGCGGCTTTGATGATGGTCTCTTCGTTCTTCTGACGAATGCGGCTGGCGGGTTTGTCGCCGTGGGCTGGGACTTCAAAGATCATAGGCACTTCCGAACAGATAGATGGGTGCAACCAGATGCGTTGATAGCGCACCCGCAGGCCTCAGACAAGTCCTGTTGCGATAAAACCTGCGCACCGGTTCTATTGTTCAACGCGTCGCCGCCAGACTCTCCAGAAAACTCTCCAGCACCAAATGGGGACGACGGCCCTTGCGGGTGACCGATGCCAGACTCAGGTCATAAAAACGCGCCTTGGGTTTCAGCGCACGCAATCGGCCCTGCTGCACCCAGAGGCTGGCGTAATGATCCGGCAGATAACCGATGTAGCGCCCGGTCAGAATCAGAAATGCCATGCCTTCGCGATCCGACGCACTGGCGGTGCAATTGAGTACCTGGTAATGGGCCTGAATCTCGGCGGGCAAACGGAAGGTCGGGGCGATGGCGTCCTGGCTATTGAGGCGTTCATCGTCCAGTTGTTTGTCGTCTACATAGAACAACGGATGGCCGACCGCGCAATACAGCAGCGAGCGTTCGCTGTAGAGCGGCTGATATTCCAGGCCCGATAGCGCACTGGCTTGCGGCACCACGCCAACATGCAAGCGACCGTCAAGCACGCCTTGTTCGACTTCATTGGGCGCGATCATGCGGATCTGGATCTGTACGTCCGGACCACGCTCCTTCAACTGCGCCAAGGCGTGAGTAATGCGCATGTGGGGCAGGGTGACCAGGTTGTCGGTCAGGCCAATGGTCAACTCACCGCGCAAGTGCTGGTGGAGGCCGTTGACCTCGGTGCGGAAACTTTCCAGCGCACTTAATAGTTGCAACGCAGATTGGTAGACCTCGCGGCCTTCTTCGGTCAGGGAAAAACCCGCGCGACCGCGTTGGCACAGACGCAGGCCGAGGCGTTGCTCCAGATCGCTCATCTGCTGGCTGATCGCCGAGCGACCGATCCCCAGCACCGATTCTGCTGCGGAGAAGCCGCCGCATTCCACGACGCTGCGAAAAATCCGCAACAGGCGAATATCAAAGTCACTGACTTGCGCCAGCGGATCGGGGCGACGGCTGCTCATGCTTTGTTTACTCAAAGTTTAGTAGCGGGCTGACTGAAGGTTAGAAAAGTTGAATTTCACCGACTTTATCTCCGTGGCAATTTAGCTACAAGAACGCTTTTCATCTCCACGCCGCTTATTGCCCTGCGAGGTTTTGCCCATGAACGTGCCTGAAAACGCCCCGACTTCCCTGGCTAGCCAGCTCAAGCTCGATGCTCACTGGATGCCCTACACCGCGAACCGCAATTTCCAGCGCGACCCGCGACTGATCGTGGCTGCCGAGGGCAGTTGGCTGACAGACGACAAGGGCCGCAAGGTCTACGATTCGCTCTCGGGGCTGTGGACCTGCGGCGCCGGACACACCCGCAAGGAAATTCAGGAAGCGGTAGCCAAGCAATTGGGCACCCTCGATTACTCGCCGGGCTTCCAGTACGGTCATCCTCTGTCGTTTCAACTGGCGGAGAAAATCACTGACCTGACGCCGGGCAATCTGAATCACGTGTTCTTTACCGACTCGGGTTCCGAGTGTGCTGACACTGCGGTGAAGATGGTCCGCGCGTACTGGCGCCTGAAAGGCCAGGCCACCAAAACCAAGATGATCGGTCGTGCTCGTGGTTATCACGGCGTGAACATCGCCGGCACTAGCCTCGGCGGCGTGAACGGTAACCGCAAACTGTTCGGTCAGGCGATGATGGACGTCGATCATCTGCCGCACACTTTGCTGGCGAGCAATGCGTTTTCCCGTGGGATGCCGGAGCTAGGTGGTATCGCCCTGGCCGATGAATTGCTCAAGCTGATCGAGTTGCACGATGCTTCGAACATCGCCGCCGTATTCGTCGAACCAATGGCCGGTTCCGCTGGTGTATTGGTTCCGCCGCAGGGGTACCTCAAGCGTCTGCGCGAGATCTGCGATCAGCACAATATCCTGTTGGTGTTCGACGAAGTGATCACCGGGTTCGGCCGTACTGGCTCGATGTTCGGCGCCGATAGCTTCGGCGTGACTCCTGACCTGATGTGCATTGCCAAACAAGTCACCAACGGCGCGATCCCGATGGGCGCAGTGATTGCCAGCTCCGAGATCTACCAGACCTTTATGAACCAGGCGACGCCTGAGTACGCGGTGGAGTTCCCGCACGGCTACACCTATTCCGCACACCCGGTGGCTTGTGCTGCGGGCCTTGCGGCACTGGATCTGCTGCAAAAGGAAAACCTGGTGCAGAGCGTGGCGGAAGTGGCACCGCATTTCGAAAATGCGTTGCATGGTTTGAAGGGCTCGAAAAATGTCATCGACATTCGTAACTACGGGTTGGCCGGTGCCATCCAGATTGCACCTCGCGACGGCGATGCCATCGTGCGTCCGTTCGAAGCCGGCATGGCTCTGTGGAAAGCCGGGTTCTACGTGCGCTTCGGCGGCGACACCCTGCAGTTCGGCCCAACCTTCAACAGCAAGCCGCAAGACCTCGATCGTCTGTTCGATGCGGTCGGCGAAGTGCTGAACAAGATCGACTGATTTTTCCCTCTATATAGGCGTCCTTTAACGGGCGCCTGTGGATAACTTTTCAGGAGCCCCGCATGAGCCTTATCCCGCATTTGATCAATGGCGAACTGGTGACCGAAGACGCTCGTACGGCCGACGTGTTCAACCCGTCCACCGGTCAGGCGATCCACAAGCTGCCATTGGCCAGCCGTGAAACCATTCAAAAAGCCATCGATTCGGCCAAAGCGGCGTTCCCGGCCTGGCGTAACACTCCGCCGGCCAAGCGTGCTCAGGTGATGTTCCGCTTCAAACAATTGCTGGAACAGAACGAAGCCCGCATCGCCCAACTGATCAGCGAAGAACATGGCAAAACCCTGGAAGATGCAGCCGGTGAATTGAAGCGCGGGATCGAGAACGTCGAGTTCGCCTGTGCTGCACCGGAAATTCTCAAGGGCGAGTACAGCCGTAACGTCGGGCCGAACATTGATGCCTGGTCGGATTTCCAGCCATTGGGTGTGGTGGCCGGTATTACCCCGTTCAACTTTCCGGCCATGGTGCCGTTGTGGATGTATCCGCTGGCGATCGTCTGCGGCAACTGCTTTATTCTGAAACCGTCCGAGCGTGATCCAAGCTCGACGCTGCTGATTGCTCAGCTACTGTTGGAAGCCGGCCTCCCGAAAGGCGTGCTGAGTGTGGTGCACGGTGACAAGGCTGCGGTGGATGCCTTGATTGAAGCGCTGGAAGTCAAAGCGCTGAGCTTTGTCGGTTCGACACCGATTGCCGAATACATTTACGCCGAAGGGACCAAGCGCGGCAAACGCGTCCAGGCGTTAGGCGGGGCAAAGAACCATGCGGTATTGATGCCGGATGCGGATCTGGATAACGCGGTCAGCGCACTGATGGGCGCGGCGTACGGTTCGTGCGGTGAACGCTGCATGGCAATCTCGGTGGCCGTCTGCGTCGGTGATCAGGTGGCAGATGCGTTGGTGGCCAAACTGGAGCCGCAGATCAAAGCGCTGAAAATCGGTGCGGGTACGAGCTGCGGCCTGGACATGGGGCCGCTGGTTTCCGGTCAGGCTCGCGATAAAGTCAGTGGCTATATAGAAGACGGCGTTTCAGCGGGTGCGACCTTGGTGGTGGATGGTCGTGGTCTGAGCGTGGCCGGTCATGAGGAAGGATTCTTCCTGGGCGGTTGCCTGTTCGATAACGTCACGCCAGAAATGCGCATCTATAAAGAAGAAATCTTTGGGCCGGTGCTGTGCGTCGTCCGGGTCAACAGCCTGGAAGAGGCGATGCAACTGATCAATGATCACGAGTATGGCAACGGCACGTGTATCTTTACTCGTGACGGGGAAGCGGCGCGGCTGTTCTGCGATGAGATCGAAGTAGGCATGGTCGGCGTCAACGTGCCGTTGCCAGTGCCAGTGGCTTATCACAGCTTTGGCGGCTGGAAGCGTTCGCTGTTCGGCGATCTGCATGCTTATGGTCCGGATGGCGTGCGTTTCTATACCCGTCGCAAAGCGATTACCCAGCGCTGGCCGCAGCGGGCGAGTCATGAAGCTTCGCAATTCGCATTCCCTAGCTTGTAAGTAGAAGGGCCGAAGGGCGACCTATTGAGGTCGGTCTTCGTGTTTTCGGGCTTTTTCGGGCTTTTTGGACTTATATGACAGAAATGTGAAAATTGCTGTTGACGGCAGATTCTGAAAGCCTATAATTCGCCCCACTTCCGGCGCAGTCGAAACGGAAAACTCCTTGGTAAACAAAGAGTTACGCAGTTTTCGACAGTGGTTACGCTTCAGTTCATCGAAGCCAGAAGGAGTTGAAAGGGCGGTGTTGTTTGGCTCTTTTGACGGTTCGATCTTCTCGGTCGAAAGCGGAAAAAAAGAGGTGTTGACAGCAGCGAGTAACGCTGTAGAATTCGCCTCCCGCTAACGAGAGATCGAAAGCGCAAGTGGTTGAAGTTGTTAAGGAAAACCTTGAAAACTTCTGAAAATAACCGCTTGACAGCAACAGAGGCTGCTGTAGAATGCGCGCCTCGGTTGAGACGAAAGATCTTAACCAACCGCTCTTTAACAACTGAATCAAGCAATTCGTGTGGGTGCTTGTGGAGTCAGACTGATAGTCAACAAGATTATCAGCATCACAAGTTACTCCGCGAGAAATCAAAGATGTAACCAACGATTGCTGAGCCAAGTTTAGGGTTTCTTAAAAACCCAAAGATGTTTGAACTGAAGAGTTTGATCATGGCTCAGATTGAACGCTGGCGGCAGGCCTAACACATGCAAGTCGAGCGGTAGAGAGGTGCTTGCACCTCTTGAGAGCGGCGGACGGGTGAGTAATGCCTAGGAATCTGCCTGGTAGTGGGGGATAACGCTCGGAAACGGACGCTAATACCGCATACGTCCTACGGGAGAAAGCAGGGGACCTTCGGGCCTTGCGCTATCAGATGAGCCTAGGTCGGATTAGCTAGTTGGTGAGGTAATGGCTCACCAAGGCGACGATCCGTAACTGGTCTGAGAGGATGATCAGTCACACTGGAACTGAGACACGGTCCAGACTCCTACGGGAGGCAGCAGTGGGGAATATTGGACAATGGGCGAAAGCCTGATCCAGCCATGCCGCGTGTGTGAAGAAGGTCTTCGGATTGTAAAGCACTTTAAGTTGGGAGGAAGGGCAGTTACCTAATACGTAATTGTTTTGACGTTACCGACAGAATAAGCACCGGCTAACTCTGTGCCAGCAGCCGCGGTAATACAGAGGGTGCAAGCGTTAATCGGAATTACTGGGCGTAAAGCGCGCGTAGGTGGTTCGTTAAGTTGGATGTGAAATCCCCGGGCTCAACCTGGGAACTGCATTCAAAACTGACGAGCTAGAGTATGGTAGAGGGTGGTGGAATTTCCTGTGTAGCGGTGAAATGCGTAGATATAGGAAGGAACACCAGTGGCGAAGGCGACCACCTGGACTGATACTGACACTGAGGTGCGAAAGCGTGGGGAGCAAACAGGATTAGATACCCTGGTAGTCCACGCCGTAAACGATGTCAACTAGCCGTTGGGAGCCTTGAGCTCTTAGTGGCGCAGCTAACGCATTAAGTTGACCGCCTGGGGAGTACGGCCGCAAGGTTAAAACTCAAATGAATTGACGGGGGCCCGCACAAGCGGTGGAGCATGTGGTTTAATTCGAAGCAACGCGAAGAACCTTACCAGGCCTTGACATCCAATGAACTTTCCAGAGATGGAAGGGTGCCTTCGGGAACATTGAGACAGGTGCTGCATGGCTGTCGTCAGCTCGTGTCGTGAGATGTTGGGTTAAGTCCCGTAACGAGCGCAACCCTTGTCCTTAGTTACCAGCACGTCATGGTGGGCACTCTAAGGAGACTGCCGGTGACAAACCGGAGGAAGGTGGGGATGACGTCAAGTCATCATGGCCCTTACGGCCTGGGCTACACACGTGCTACAATGGTCGGTACAGAGGGTTGCCAAGCCGCGAGGTGGAGCTAATCCCATAAAACCGATCGTAGTCCGGATCGCAGTCTGCAACTCGACTGCGTGAAGTCGGAATCGCTAGTAATCGCGAATCAGAATGTCGCGGTGAATACGTTCCCGGGCCTTGTACACACCGCCCGTCACACCATGGGAGTGGGTTGCACCAGAAGTAGCTAGTCTAACCTTCGGGAGGACGGTTACCACGGTGTGATTCATGACTGGGGTGAAGTCGTAACAAGGTAGCCGTAGGGGAACCTGCGGCTGGATCACCTCCTTAATCGACGACATCAGCTGCTCCATAAGTTCCCACACGAATTGCTTGATTCATTGAAGAAGACGATAAGAAGCAGCCCGAAATTGGGTCTGTAGCTCAGTTGGTTAGAGCGCACCCCTGATAAGGGTGAGGTCGGCAGTTCGAATCTGCCCAGACCCACCAATTTTGTGTGGGAAACGCCTGTAGAAATACGGGGCCATAGCTCAGCTGGGAGAGCGCCTGCCTTGCACGCAGGAGGTCAACGGTTCGATCCCGTTTGGCTCCACCACTACTGCTTCTGTTTGTTGAAAGCTTAGAAATGAGCATTCCACCAAGACGGTGTTGAATGTTGATTTCTAGTCTTTGATTAGATCGTTCTTTAAAAATTTGGGTATGTGATAGAAAGATAGACTGGATGGCACTTTCACTGGTGTTGTTCAGGCTAAGGTAAAATTTGTGAGTTTAATCGCGAATTTTCGGCGAATGTCGTCTTCACAGTATAACCAGATTGCTTGGGGTTATATGGTCAAGTGAAGAAGCGCATACGGTGGATGCCTTGGCAGTCAGAGGCGATGAAAGACGTGGTAGCCTGCGAAAAGCTTCGGGGAGTCGGCAAACAGACTTTGATCCGGAGATGTCTGAATGGGGGAACCCACCTAACATAAGTTAGGTATCTTAAGCTGAATACATAGGCTTAAGAAGCGAACCAGGGGAACTGAAACATCTAAGTACCCTGAGGAAAAGAAATCAACCGAGATTCCCTTAGTAGTGGCGAGCGAACGGGGACTAGCCCTTAAGTGGCTTTGAGATTAGCGGAACGCTCTGGAAAGTGCGGCCATAGTGGGTGATAGCCCTGTACGCGAAAATCTCTTAGTCATGAAATCGAGTAGGACGGAGCACGAGAAACTTTGTCTGAATATGGGGGGACCATCCTCCAAGGCTAAATACTACTGACTGACCGATAGTGAACTAGTACCGTGAGGGAAAGGCGAAAAGAACCCCGGAGAGGGGAGTGAAATAGATCCTGAAACCGTATGCGTACAAGCAGTGGGAGCCCACTTTGTTGGGTGACTGCGTACCTTTTGTATAATGGGTCAGCGACTTATTTTCAGTGGCGAGCTTAACCGAATAGGGGAGGCGTAGCGAAAGCGAGTCTTAATAGGGCGTCTAGTCGCTGGGAATAGACCCGAAACCGGGCGATCTATCCATGGGCAGGTTGAAGGTTGGGTAACACTAACTGGAGGACCGAACCGACTACCGTTGAAAAGTTAGCGGATGACCTGTGGATCGGAGTGAAAGGCTAATCAAGCTCGGAGATAGCTGGTTCTCCTCGAAAGCTATTTAGGTAGCGCCTCATGTATCACTGTAGGGGGTAGAGCACTGTTTCGGCTAGGGGGTCATCCCGACTTACCAAACCGATGCAAACTCCGAATACCTACAAGTGCCGAGCATGGGAGACACACGGCGGGTGCTAACGTCCGTCGTGAAAAGGGAAACAACCCAGACCGTCAGCTAAGGTCCCAAAGTTATGGTTAAGTGGGAAACGATGTGGGAAGGCTTAGACAGCTAGGAGGTTGGCTTAGAAGCAGCCACCCTTTAAAGAAAGCGTAATAGCTCACTAGTCGAGTCGGCCTGCGCGGAAGATGTAACGGGGCTCAAACCATACACCGAAGCTACGGGTATCACTTAGGTGATGCGGTAGAGGAGCGTTCTGTAAGCCTGTGAAGGTGAGTTGAGAAGCTTGCTGGAGGTATCAGAAGTGCGAATGCTGACATGAGTAACGACAATGGGTGTGAAAAACACCCACGCCGAAAGACCAAGGTTTCCTGCGCAACGTTAATCGACGCAGGGTTAGTCGGTCCCTAAGGCGAGGCTGAAAAGCGTAGTCGATGGAAAACAGGTTAATATTCCTGTACTTCTGGTTATTGCGATGGAGGGACGGAGAAGGCTAGGCCAGCTTGGCGTTGGTTGTCCAAGTTTAAGGTGGTAGGCTGGAATCTTAGGTAAATCCGGGATTCTAAGGCCGAGAGCTGATGACGAGTGTTCTTTTAGAACACGAAGTGGTTGATGCCATGCTTCCAAGAAAAGCTTCTAAGCTTCAGGTAACCAGGAACCGTACCCCAAACCGACACAGGTGGTTGGGTAGAGAATACCAAGGCGCTTGAGAGAACTCGGGTGAAGGAACTAGGCAAAATGGCACCGTAACTTCGGGAGAAGGTGCGCCGGTGAGGGTGAAGCATTTACTGCGTAAGCCCATGCCGGTCGAAGATACCAGGCCGCTGCGACTGTTTATTAAAAACACAGCACTCTGCAAACACGAAAGTGGACGTATAGGGTGTGACGCCTGCCCGGTGCCGGAAGGTTAATTGATGGGGTTAGCTAACGCGAAGCTCTTGATCGAAGCCCCGGTAAACGGCGGCCGTAACTATAACGGTCCTAAGGTAGCGAAATTCCTTGTCGGGTAAGTTCCGACCTGCACGAATGGCGTAACGATGGCGGCGCTGTCTCCACCCGAGACTCAGTGAAATTGAAATCGCTGTGAAGATGCAGTGTATCCGCGGCTAGACGGAAAGACCCCGTGAACCTTTACTATAGCTTTGCACTGGACTTTGAATTTGCTTGTGTAGGATAGGTGGGAGGCTTTGAAGCGTGGACGCCAGTTCGCGTGGAGCCAACCTTGAAATACCACCCTGGCAACTTTGAGGTTCTAACTCAGGTCCGTTATCCGGATCGAGGACAGTGTATGGTGGGTAGTTTGACTGGGGCGGTCTCCTCCTAAAGAGTAACGGAGGAGTACGAAGGTGCGCTCAGACCGGTCGGAAATCGGTCGTAGAGTATAAAGGCAAAAGCGCGCTTGACTGCGAGACAGACACGTCGAGCAGGTACGAAAGTAGGTCTTAGTGATCCGGTGGTTCTGTATGGAAGGGCCATCGCTCAACGGATAAAAGGTACTCCGGGGATAACAGGCTGATACCGCCCAAGAGTTCATATCGACGGCGGTGTTTGGCACCTCGATGTCGGCTCATCACATCCTGGGGCTGAAGCCGGTCCCAAGGGTATGGCTGTTCGCCATTTAAAGTGGTACGCGAGCTGGGTTTAGAACGTCGTGAGACAGTTCGGTCCCTATCTGCCGTGGACGTTTGAGATTTGAGAGGGGCTGCTCCTAGTACGAGAGGACCGGAGTGGACGAACCTCTGGTGTTCCGGTTGTCACGCCAGTGGCATTGCCGGGTAGCTATGTTCGGAATAGATAACCGCTGAAAGCATCTAAGCGGGAAACTAGCCTCAAGATGAGATCTCACTGGGACCTTGAGTCCCCTGAAGGGCCGTCGAAGACTACGACGTTGATAGGTTGGGTGTGTAAGCGCTGTGAGGCGTTGAGCTAACCAATACTAATTGCCCGTGAGGCTTGACCATATAACACCCAAGCAATTTGCGTCGAAAGGCCAGATTGCGGTGTGTGAAGACGCAACGAACCGAAAGTTCGAGAAACAAACACACAAATCTATTACATACCCAATTTGCTGAAGCGAGGCCAGCTGGTCACGACTCAGTACCCGAATTTCTTGACGACCATAGAGCATTGGAACCACCTGATCCCATCCCGAACTCAGCAGTGAAACGATGCATCGCCGATGGTAGTGTGGGGTTTCCCCATGTGAGAGTAGGTCATCGTCAAGATTGAATTCCGAAACCCCTATCTGCGTCTGCAGGTAGGGGTTTTGTTTTGTCCGCAGGAAAGTTCGTACAGCATTATCGGACCGCTCCTGGCTGTCACAGTCTGACGACAGTGCTAAGGTTCGGACCTAGCTTTTGTATTTCCCAAGGAAGCCTTTATGCCGGACGCTACGTCCCTCAGTGCTGGTTTTATGGTGGTTCACGGCAACCGCCTGGACGAGTTGCGTAGCCTAGTGGTCAGCTGGATGCGGCGCTACCCGTTGGCTCCCTTGGAAAATGAAATCGCCCTGGTACAGAGTAACGGCATCGCCCAATGGCTGAAGCTGGCACTGGCCGAAGACCCCGAAGATGACGACATGGGTGGCTGCGGAATCGCCGCTGCCATCGACGTGCAGTTACCGGGCAGCTTCATGTGGCAGCTCTATCGCATGGTACTGGGACGTGACGAAATCCCGGTCAAATCCCTGCTGGATAAAGCCCCGCTGACTTGGCGTCTGATGCGCCTGCTACCACAGTTGATCAACCAACCGCACTTCGAACCCCTGCAGCGCTTTCTTACCAATGACACCGACTTACGTAAACGCTATCAATTGGCGGAGCGATTGGCGGATCTGTTCGACCAATATCAGGTCTACCGTGCCGACTGGCTCGAAGACTGGGCAGAAGGTCGCCATCAGTTACGAAATGGCAGAGGCGAAGCCAAAGCCCTGACCCCGACCAACTGCTGGCAGGCGGAGCTGTGGCGTGCGCTGTTGCTGGATGTCGGTGAACAAGGCATGGCGCAAAGCCGCGCAGGCGTGCACCAACGCTTTATCGAGCGCATCAATAGCCTCGACGTGGCGCCCAGTGGTTTGCCGTCACGGGTGATCGTTTTCGGGATTTCTTCACTGCCTGCTCAAGCCCTGGAAGCGCTTGCCGGGCTGGCTCGATTCAGCCAGGTCTTGCTGTGCGTACACAACCCATGCCGTCACCATTGGGCGGACATCGTCGCCGATAAAGATCTGTTACGACATCAGTACAAGCGTCAGGCTCGCAAGAGCGGCATGCCAGTTGTGCTTGACTCGCAAACACTCCATCAGCATGCCCACCCGCTACTGGCAGCGTGGGGTAAGCAGGGGCGGGACTACATAAACCTGCTCGACAGCTACGACGATCCTAATAGCTATCGCTCGGCATTTCGTGACGGTCGCATCGACCTTTTCAGCGAAAACCAGCCACAGAACATGCTCAATCAGTTGCAGGACGATATCCTGGAATTGCGTCCCCTGAACGAGACTCGCGAGCATTGGACTGCTGTCGATCTGAGTAAGGATGAATCGATTCGTTTTCACATCGCTCATAGCGCTCAACGCGAAGTGGAGATACTCCATGATCAGTTGCTCGCGCGATTCAGTGCTGACCCAGACCTGAGGCCTCGCGACGTAATCGTGATGGTCCCGGACATTGACAGTTATGCCCCGCACATCCGTGCTGTCTTTGGTCAGCTTGATCGCTTTGATCCGCGCTTCATCCCTTTCACTCTTGCGGATCAAGGCCAGCGCGGCCGGGATCCGCTATTGATCGCTGTCGAGCATTTGCTAAAACTGCCCGATAGTCGCTTCCCCGTCAGCGAAATCCTCGATCTGTTGGACGTTCCGGCATTACGCGCTCGGTTTGGCGTAGAGGAACGTGACCTACCGACCTTGCATCGCTGGATTGAAGGCGCGGGCATCCGCTGGGGGATGAACGCCGAGCAGCGCGCGGGTCTGGGCCTGCCTGATGAACTGGAGCAAAACAGTTGGCGTTTCGGTTTGCGACGGATGCTGCTGGGTTATGCCGTGGGCAGCGCCAGTGCCTGCGAGGGGATCGAACCCTACGACGAGATTGGTGGTCTGGATGCCGCACTCATAGGTCCTTTGGTCGCACTGCTGGATGCGCTGGAAATTGCCCACCGGGAGCTCACTCAACCTGCAGCGCCCAAACAATGGGGCTCGCGGTTGCAAGCTTTGGTGCAGTTATTCTTCCTGGCCAGCAACGAGCATGACGACTATTTGTTGGCCCGACTTGAAGAGTTGCGCGAGACCTGGCTTGAGACCTGCGAGTCCGTAGGTTTGCAGGATGAGTTACCGCTGACCGTAGTGCGGGAAGCCTGGCTGGCGGGTCTCGACCAAGGTCGCCTGTCCCAGCGTTTCCTCGCCGGGGCCGTTAACTTCTGTACCTTGATGCCCATGCGAGCGATCCCCTTCAAACTGGTCTGCCTGCTTGGCATGAATGACGGCGATTACCCTCGCGCGCAACCGCCGCTGGATTTCGACCTGATGGGCAGTGACTACCGTCCCGGCGATCGTTCCCGACGCGAGGATGATCGCTATCTGTTGCTGGAAGCATTGTTGTCGGCACGCGACCAACTCTATATCAGCTGGGTCGGCCGCAGTATTCGGGACAACAGCGAGCGTCCTGCTTCGGTGTTGATAGGGCAGTTGCGTGACCATCTCGGCAGCGGCTGGCGACTGCACGATGACAATGATGACCTGCTTGAGTCCATGACTCAGGAACACCCGCTGCAACCTTTCAGCG
The DNA here is from genome assembly GCF_024748615.1 of Pseudomonas sp. B21-048. Taxonomy (NCBI): domain Bacteria; kingdom Pseudomonadati; phylum Pseudomonadota; class Gammaproteobacteria; order Pseudomonadales; family Pseudomonadaceae; genus Pseudomonas; species Pseudomonas sp. B21-048. The sequence goes on from NZ_CP087168.1 coordinate 734,068, forward strand.
CTCGCTACTTTCACGAAGGCGATGATCTATTCAGCTACGCCAGCGAGTGGCAGGTTCTTCATCAAGCCGGTGATCTGGCGACTGATATCGAAGTACTTGAACCCTACGTCCAGGACGAACCACTGAGCCTGGGTCAACTGCAGGATTTTCTGCGCAACCCTGTACGACATTTCTTCAGTCAGCGGCTCAAAGTGTTCTTCGAGGCTGCCGAAGTGCCTTTGGCAGATGAAGAGCCATTTGTACTCGACGCGCTGCAACGCTATAGCCTCAGCGACAGCTTGCTCGAAGCGGCGCTGGGGCAATTGGAGCAAACCGATCAGGTACTGGAGGCGCAGGCAAAACGCCTGCAAAACAGCGGGCTTTTGCCCATGGCCGGTTTTGGCGAATGCCTGCAGCGAGAGTTGATCGAACCGCTGCCGGATCTGTTGCAGCGCTATCGGCAGCTTCTGGCGTTATGGCCGACCCCGCTCACGAGCGCGTTGCCGGTGAGTTTGGAGCTGCACGGGCTGCGCCTGGAGGGCTGGCTCAGTGGCCTGCATCAACGCGCGGATGGCGGGTTGTTGTCGGTGACTACGATCCCCAACAGTATCGGTTCGACCAAGACCCGAAAGTGGCATCGGTTGACGCGACCTTGGGTCAATCACCTGGTTGCCTGTGCCAGCGGCATGCCGATGACAACTGCATTGGTGGCCAGCGACGACAGTTTGCTGCTCGGTCCGATAGAGGAGGCCGCAGCATCCCGGGTTTTGGGCGATCTGTTGTTGGCCTGGCAAACGGGCATGCGCCAGCCGCTGCCGATTGCAGTAAAAACAGCGTTCGCCTGGCTCGCTCAAACCGATCCGGCCAAAGCTGACGCCGCTGCTCGCAAGGCCTATGAAGGTGATGGCCAGACCACTGACGGCGAGCGCCGCGAAAGCCCGGCGCTCACTCGGCAATACGCCGATTACGATGCACTGATTGCCGACGAGACCTTCCCCGATTGGTGCAACGCTTTGTATAGGCCGCTGTTTGAGGCCTCCTGGCGTTCATCGACCAGCGAGGAGGCGCGCTCATGACCACGAAAACTCCGCTGGCCCTGGCATTCCCGCTACGTGGCAGCCAGCTGATTGAGGCCAGCGCCGGGACCGGCAAGACCTTCACCATTTCTGCGCTGTACTTGCGTCTGGTCCTTGGCCACGGCGGCGAGTCGAGTGGTTTTGGCCGTGAATTGCTGCCGCCGCAAATCCTCGTGGTGACCTTCACCGATGCCGCGACCAAAGAGCTGCGCGAACGTATTCGCACACGGCTGGCTGAAGCCGCACGGTTTTTCCGCGATGAGACACCGGCTCCGGATCGCCTCATTGCCGAGTTGCGCGAGCAGTACCTCCCCGAACAGTGGTCCGGTTGTGCAAACCGCCTGGACATCGCCGCCCAGTGGATGGATGAAGCGGCGGTATCGACCATCCACAGTTGGTGCCAGCGCATGTTGCGCGAACATGCGTTCGACAGTGGCAGCCTGTTCACCCAGACCCTGGAAACCGATCACAGCGATTTGCTCGGCGAAGTCCTGCGCGACTACTGGCGACTGTTCTGCTATCCAATGCAAGGCGATGCGTTGAACTGGGTTCGCGGCAATTGGGGCGGCCCTGCGGCGTTGCTGCCACGAGTGCGTGGGTTGTTCGCCAGCGAGCGTGACAGCGTTGAAGGTAAAGAGCCTGCCGAGTTGATTGCCGAGTGCCTGCAGGAGCGACGGGCTGCTTTGCTCGAACTCAAGATGCCCTGGCGCCAATGGGCGGATGAGTTGCTTGCCATCTGTCACCAAGGCGTCGCGAGCAAGAGCGTCGATGGCCGCAAGATGCAGCCGCGCTACTTTGAACCTTGGTTCGAGAAACTTCGAGCCTGGGCCGAAGACGAATCTCTTGAGCAGTTGGACATTGGCACCGGCTTCACTCGCCTGACTCCCGATGGCATGGCTGAAGCCTGGAAGGGTGAAGCCCCCCGTCATCCCGGTCTCGATGCAATGCCCGGTCTCAAGACCAGTCTCGATGGGTTGCCGACCCCCGATGCCGCCGTGCTGCAACACGCCGCTCACTGGGTGGGTGCACGGTTCGAGGAAGAAAAGCGTCGCCGCGCGGAAATGGGCTTCGATGACATGCTGCTGCGCCTCGATGCGGCTTTGCAGTCCGAAGGCGGTGAGCGCCTGGCAACACTGATCCGCGAGCAGTTCCCGGTCGCGTTGATCGACGAATTCCAGGACACCGACCCGGTGCAGTATCGAATCTTCGAGAGCATTTATCGCATCGAAGACAACAATCCTGAAACCGGTCTGTTTCTGATCGGTGACCCGAAGCAGGCGATCTATGCCTTCCGCGGGGCCGACATCTATACCTACCTGCGCGCTCGCCAGGCCACCACTGGCCGCCTGCATACCCTAGGCACCAACTTCCGCTCCAGTCATGGCATGGTCAGTGCGGTAAACCATGTGTTCGAGCGCGCCGAATCTCGTGAGCAGGGGCGCGGAGCATTCCTGTTTCGTGAGAAAAATGGCGAGAATCCGGTACCTTTCCTGCCCGTAGAATCCCAAGGGCGCAAAGAAGTCCTGCAGATTGATGGTCAGGTTGTACCGGCCCTGAACATCTGGCACCTGTCCGCCGATCAGCCACTGACTGGCGCGGTGTATCGACAACAATTGGCCGCTGCCTGCGCCAGTGAAATAACGGCGTTACTCAATGGTGGTCAACAAGGCCGTGCGGGCTTCATACAGGACGGTAAGGACTTCAACGGTCTACTGCCATCGGATATCGCAATTCTGGTGCGCGACGGCAAAGAGGCCCAGGCCGTGCGTGGCGAACTTTCAGCCCGCGGCGTGCGCAGTGTTTACCTGTCAGACAAGGACTCAGTGTTCGCCGCGCAGGAGGCCCATGACCTGCTGACCTGGCTCAAGGCGTGTGCCGAGCCGGATGTCGAGCGTCCCCTCCGTGCCGCTCTTGCCTGCATCACACTGAACCTTTCGCTGGCTGAGCTGGAACGGCTGAATCAGGACGAACTGGCCTGGGAAGCACGGGTCATGCAGTTCCGCGGTTATCGCGAGCTCTGGCGCAAGCAGGGCGTGCTGCCAATGTTGCGGCGTTTGTTGCACGACTTCCAACTGCCCCAGGCGTTGATCGCGCGTAACGATGGCGAGCGAGTATTGACCAACCTGCTGCACCTGTCCGAGCTGCTGCAGCAGGCCTGCGCCGAACTCGATGGCGAGCAAGCCTTGATCCGTCATTTGTCCGAGCATCTGGCATTGTCCGGTCAGGCTGGCGAAGAACAGATCCTGCGCCTGGAAAGCGACGAGCAACTGGTCAAGGTTGTGACCATCCACAAATCCAAAGGGCTTGAATATCCATTGGTGTTTCTGCCGTTCATCTGCTCGGCAAAACCGGTGGACGGCAGCCGTTTGCCGTTGCATTACCACGACGCGACGGGCAAGGCTCAAGTGAGCTTGAAGCCGACGCCCGAGTTGGTCGCCCAGGCTGATGATGAGCGCTTGGCCGAGGACCTTCGGCTGCTCTATGTCGCCCTCACCCGGGCACAACATGCTTGTTGGGTCGGTGTGACGGACCTCAAGCGCGGCAATAACAACGGCTCGGTTCTGCACCTTTCAGCATTGGGTTATCTGCTGGGCGGTGGTGCGCCATTGGCCGAGTCGGCAGGGTTGCGGCGTTGGCTGGAAGATTTGCAGCAGGACTGCCCGGCGCTGAACTACGGTGAAATGCCTGAAGCGAGCGCCGAGCATTACCATCCGCCGCGCAATGAAGCGACCTTGCTTGCGCCGCTGATACCCAAGCGCAAGGCCAGCGAAAACTGGTGGATCGCCTCCTACAGCGCCTTGCGCATTGGCGACAGTCTGAGCGTGGGAAGTGACGAAGCTCCAGAGAGCCCGCAAGCACAAAAGCTTTTTGACGACGAACGTCTCGATCCGCAAGCGCCGCGAGAAGTGATTGCTGGCGGGGCTGATATCCATCGATTCCCTCGCGGGCCGAACCCCGGCACTTTTCTCCATGGATTGCTTGAGTGGGCCGGTGACGAAGGTTTTACCGCTGCACCACAGACTGTGGAAGACGCCATCGCCCGCCGCTGCAATCGCCGTGGCTGGGAAGGCTGGATCACGACGTTGAGTGATTGGCTGCAGCACTTGCTCAAATCCCCGCTGCACATCGGCGGCGGGCAGCCACCGGTGGTGTTCGAGCAGTTGACCCAATACCGGGTCGAGATGGAGTTCTGGTTCGCCAGCCACAAAGTCGATGTGCTCAAACTCGATGAACTGGTACGCCAATACACCCACAACGGCGTGGCCAGGGTGGCCGCCGAACCGGTGCTGCTCAATGGCATGTTCAAAGGCTTCATCGACCTGACGTTCGAGCACGATGGTCGTTATTACGTCGCCGACTACAAATCCAACTGGCTGGGCATCGATGATGCGGCCTATACCGAGCAGGCCATGGAGCAGTCGATTCTCGATAACCGTTACGACCTGCAATATGTGTTGTACCTGCTCGCCTTGCATCGCCAGCTCAAGGCACGGCTGGTCGATTACGATTACGACCGGCATGTCGGTGGGGCGTTGTATTTGTTCCTTCGCGGTACTCGCGCGGCCAGCCAGGGCGTGTATTTCGCCCGTCCGCCACGGGAGCTGATCGAGCGTCTGGACCGGTTGTTCCAGGGCAAGCCAGAGCCCAAGGCCGAACCCGCCTGGGAACAGGGAGTACTGCTATGAGTCGCACCTTCGCCGATTTGCTGCCCACGCCATTGGCGGCCGAAAGTCTGGCGGATCTGGCCCCCCTGAGCCGCGCAGATGACTTGTTGCTGCTGCTCACGCGCTGGGTCGAACGCGGTTGGCTGCGGGCGCTGGACAAGGCCTTCGTGGCCTTTCTCCACGAACTCGCCCCCGACGATGATCCACTGGTGCTGCTGGCCGCCGCGTTGACCAGTCACCAGTTGGGCCACGGCCATGTTTGCCTGGATCTGTTCGAAACGCTGAAAGAGCCGGACTTCGCTCTGTCGCTGCCGCCGGAAGGTGATCTGCAAGGTGGCGCGATGTTGCTGCCGTCGCAATTGCTTGAGGCGCTGGAGGGTGCTCATTGGTGCAAGGTCCTGGCGTCCAGCACTCTGGTGGCTCTGGCCGTCGACGGGCGTGAAGCCGCGCAGCACCGGCCGTTGGTGCTGTCGGGTAAACGCCTGTACTTGCGTCGCTACTGGGCTTACGAACGGCGTATCGATAACTCCCTGCTCCAGCGCCTGGCTGCACACGAAACAACACCGAGTGATTTGCCCCAACGCCTGACCGGCCTGTTCGGCCCAGCCAGGCCTGATGAAGTGATCGACTGGCAGAAGCTCGCTTGCGCCCTGGCTACCCGTAGCGCATTCAGCATCGTCACCGGCGGCCCGGGAACCGGTAAAACCACCACGGTCGTGCGCTTGCTCGCATTGCTCCAGGCGCCCGCGATCGAGGCCGGAAAACCGCTGCGCATTCGTCTCGCGGCACCCACTGGTAAAGCTGCCGCACGATTGACCGAGTCCATCAGCCAACAGGTTCAAACCCTGGAAGTTGCTGAAACAGTGAGGGAGAAGATCCCATCGGATGTGACCACCGTGCACCGTTTGCTCGGCAGTCGTCCCGGCACCCGGCATTTCCGGCACCACGCCGGCAATCGCTTGCCGCTGGATGTATTGGTGGTGGATGAAGCCTCAATGATTGACCTGGAAATGATGGCCAATCTGCTCGACGCATTGCCGGCCCATGCCCGTCTGGTGCTGCTCGGTGACAAGGATCAATTGGCGTCGGTAGAAGCCGGTGCCGTCCTGGGCGATCTGTGCCGCGATGCCGAAGCGGGTTGGTACAGCCCGCAGACACGCCAGTGGCTGGAGGCAGTCAGCGGTGAAAATCTCCGTAGCAGCGGTTTGCACGAAGACATCAACGGAGCGCATCCCCTGGCTCAGCAAGTCGTGATGCTGCGTCACTCTCGGCGCTTCGGTGAGGGCAGCGGCATTGGCCAGTTGGCCCGTTGGGTCAACCAGCAGCAACCGGAGGAAGCCCGCAAGTTATTGGCGGCTGGAAGCCATGGTGACGTATTTTCCCTACCCCTCAAAGGTGAGCAGGACCGGGCGCTGGAGCGGTTGTTGCTCGAAGGCCATGACGAGGGGCCGCAAGGTTATCGGCATTATCTGAGTCTTTTGCGCAGTCAGCGGCCATCGCTCGGCAGCTCACTCGACGATCCGTGCTGGACCGATTGGGCTCGCAGGGTGCTGCAAGCTTTCGACGCCTTCCAGCTATTGTGCGCGGTACGCAAAGGGCCTTGGGGGGTGGAAGGCTTGAATCAGCGAGTGACCGACGCGCTGCTCAAGGCTCGGCTGATCGACAGCGACCACCAGTGGTACGAAGGTCGACCCGTGCTGATGACTCGCAACGACTATGGCCTGGGTTTGATGAACGGCGATATTGGCATTGCCCTCAAGCTGCCGGAACGTGAGGGCCCTGATGCTGGACGGCAAGTACTGCGTGTTGCCTTCCCGCGCAACGATGGCCAAGGCGGTGTGCGCTTCGTCCTGCCAAGTCGGCTGAACGATGTCGACACCGTGTACGCCATGACCGTACACAAATCCCAGGGTTCGGAGTTTGCCCATACGGCGCTGATTCTGCCGGACGCCCTGAACCCTGTGCTCACCAAAGAACTGATCTATACCGGAATAACCCGGGCCAAACACTGGTTCACCCTGATTGAGCCTCGCGTCGGCGTATTCGAAGACGCTGTGCGACGCAAGGTCAAGCGTTTGAGCGGGCTGATGCTGGAGCTGGAAGAGGGGATTGAGCCGGGCCACTGAAAAGGGGCGCAGACGACGGCATCTGTCCGAAGTGCCGTGGTGCGTGGCCTCGCTGGTGTTTCGGTGCTGTGCTATCGTTGCGGCATCATTTCGTTGCGATCGAAGAGAATCCCTGCATGAAGGTGGCTGTCTGGGCGACGGAGCGCGTTGTTGGCTGCAAGCAAGTGCTGCTTGCCGGCCTTCTCTGTTTGTTGACGGGAGTTGCCTTCGCTCAGCCGGAAACCGCCCTGAGCAAGGCCGACCAGCGTGCCAGATCGGTCACTCAGGTGGTGCTCGGGATCCTCAGTTATGCCCGGTGGCCTGTTGAGCCTCAACAGTTGCGTCTGTGTGTGGTCGGCCCTACCGAGTACACCGACGACCTGGTCAAGGGCGCCACCCAGGCCACTGGTCGGCCTGTCACCGTGCGACGGCTTTTGGCCGACAACCCGGCGATTGCCGGTGAGTGCGACGCGGTGTACATCGGCAAGCTGACCAGCGACGAACGTAGTCGATTATTCGCCTCGCTGACAGGACGCCCAGTGGTGAGCATCAGCGAAGGCGGCGATCAGTGCACCGTCGGCAGTCTGTTCTGTTTGCGGGTCGGCGATGAGCAAGTGTCCTTCGAGGTCAACCTCGACTCGGTCGCCCGCAGCGGTGTGCGCATTCATCCCAGTGTTCTGCAACTGTCGCGCCGCAAACCGGCGGCACCATGAGTCTATTCAAATATCGTATACGTCCGACCTTGGGGTCGGTTATCGGCCGTGGGCATTTGATCGTCGCCGTGGTGGGCGTGGCCATGGCCAGTGTTTCGTTGACCCTGCTGGGTGTTCTGGCCTTGCGGGTTTATGCCGATCACAACCTGCATCTGATCGCCCGTTCGATCAATTACACCGTGGAAGCTGCGGTGGTGTTCAACGATAAGGTCGCCGCCACTGAGGCGCTGGCGTTGATCGCGTCCACCGAAGAAGTGGCCGACGCACAGGTGATGGACGAGCAAGGCGAGTTACTTGCACATTGGCAACGAGCGGAAACGGGGCTGCTCTCCGATCTTGAAATGCAGATCGCCCGAGGGATTCTGGAAAAACCCATTAGCATGCCGATCGTCCATCAAGGTCAGGAAATCGGCAGTATCCTGCTGGTCGGGCACGGGGGCAGCCTGATGAGTTTTTTGCTCAGCGGTCTGGTGGGGATTGTCTTGTGTACCGCCGTAAGTGCCTGGGTTGCGGTCTATCTGGCGCGTCGGCAATTGCGGGGGATCACCGGGCCTTTGCGTAGCTTGGCTGCCGTGGCTCACGCCGCCCGCAGCGAGCGAGCCTTCGACCAGCGCGTGCCGCCCGCCGAGATTGCCGAACTCGACAATCTGGGCAACGACTTCAATGCCTTGCTCGATGAACTCGAATCCTGGCAGACGCACCTGCAAAACGAAAACGAAACCCTGGCCCACCAAGCCAGCCATGACAGCCTTACCGGACTGCCGAATCGAGCATTTTTCGAAGGTCGCCTGATGCGTGCCTTGCGCAATGCCAGCAAATTGGATGAGCGAGTGGCCGTGCTGTTTCTCGACAGTGACCGGTTCAAGGAGATCAACGATAACTTCGGCCACGCCGCCGGCGATGCGGTGCTGATCGCCGTGGCAACCCGGGTTCGTGCCCTGCTGCGTGAAGAGGATCTGGTTGCGCGTCTGGGCGGCGACGAGTTTGCCGTCCTGCTGACACCAATGCACAAGACCGAAGACGCCGAACGGATTGCCAACCAAATCATTGCCAGCATGGAAGCGCCAATCCCCTTGCCGGGCAGTATCCAGGTGTTGACTTCACTCAGTATTGGCATCGCCGTGTACCCCGATCATGGGGTCACACCGGGTGAGTTGCTCCATGCTGCTGACGCCGCGATGTACCAGGCCAAACGCCTTTCCCGAGGCGCGCAGCAAACGGCAGGGGCGGAGCTCCCTGTCGCCCATGTTCAAACCAGGAGCTAATTTCTGTGTTCACCTTCAATCAGCATTCGCTACGACGTTTCACAATGACCCTCTTCCTGGTCTTGCTGGCATTGACCGGTTGCCAGACGGCACCGCAAAAAGGTCTGACCCCGGCGCAGATCGCCGTACTCAAGCAGCAAGGTTTCGAAATGACTGATGATGGTTGGGCCTATGGTCTGTCGGACAAAGTGCTGTTCAGCAGTGATATCGAGCATCTCAATCCTGCCAGTACAGAGATCGTCGAACGCATTGGCAAGGCGTTATTGAGTGTGGAAATCGAGCGGGTGAGGGTCGATGGCCATACCGATGCTTCGGGCCAAGAGTCCTATAACGAACAGCTTTCCCTACGTCGCGCAAAAAGCGTCGGCAAGGTTTTGGCCACAGTCGGCATAAAAGAACAAAACATCCAACTGCGCGGTCTGGGCAGCAGTAAGCCCGTCGCCTCCAACGACACCGTGGTTGGACGCACCGAGAACCGTCGGGTGTCGATCGTGGTGAGCGCGGATTAATCGGCGAACAACATCTCCCGACTTTCCCCCATCAACAGCCCTTGATTCTGCTCGGTGACGCTACGGATGTAATCCCACAACAACGTGATCCGCTTGAGCTTGCGCAGGTCCTCCCGGCAGTACATCCAGAACTGCCGGGTAATGGTGATCTCTTGCGGCAACACCGGCAGCAATCGCGGGTCCTGAGCTGCCAGGAAGCACGGCAGAATCGCCAATGACCGTCCCTGCTGCGCCGCCACGAACTGCGCGATTACGCTGGTGCTGCGCAGATTGGCACTGGCACCGGGCAACACATTTGCCAGGTACAGCAGCTCCGAGCTGAACGCCAGATCGTCTACATAACTGATGAATTGATGCTTGCCCAAGTCTGCCGGGCGGCGGATCGGTGGGTGCTTGTTCAGATAATCCTGGGTCGCGTACAGCTGCAATTTGTAATCGCAGAGTTTGCAGCAGACATACGGGCCGTGTTCCGGCCGCTCCAGCGCGATGACGATGTCTGCCTCGCGCTTGGACAGGCTGATGAAGTGCGGCAGCGGCAGGATGTCCACCGAGATCGCCGGGTAGGCGTCGACAAAATGGCTCAGCTGCGGAGTAATGAAAAAGCTGCCGAACCCTTCAGTGCAGCCCATGCGCACATGCCCGGACAACGCCACGCCGGAGCCCGAAACCTGCTCGCAGGCCATGTGCAGAGTGCTTTCGATCGACTCGGCATAACCCAGCAGCCGCTGGCCTTCGGCAGTCAGGACGAAACCGCTGGTCCGGGACTTTTCGAACAGCAACGTGCCCAACGAAGCTTCCAGCGAACTGATGCGTCGCGACACGGTGGTGTAGTCCACCGCCAGGCGCTTGGCCGCGGTGCTGGCCTTGCGGGTGCGGGCCACCTCGAGGAAAAACTTGAGGTCATCCCAGTTCAACGAGCCTAAAGATGTGATGTTTTTTTGCATGATGGACCGGATTTTATGTGCGTTCTTATTAGAAGTTTGCACATCTATACTCCAAAAACAGTCCGACAACCAATTCGCGACACACGCCTCATCTCAAGGCGACTTTCTCGCCTTGGCTCCAAAGATAGCTCTCTAAATAAGAACAACGTCCGGAGACCAATATGAACGCATCGCTAGAAACCACCGTGCAAAAGGTCAAGTTGTTGATCGATGGCGAGTGGGTCGAATCCCAGACCACCGAATGGCACGACATCGTCAACCCGGCGACCCAGCAAGTGTTGGCCAAAGTCCCCTTCGCCACAGCCGCCGAAGTCGATGCTGCCATCAGCGCCGCCCATCGCGCCTTCCAGACTTGGAAGTTGACGCCGATCGGCGCGCGGATGCGCATCATGCTCAAGCTTCAGGCGCTGATTCGCGAACATTCCAAGCGTATTGCCGTGGTACTCAGCAACGAGCAGGGCAAAACCATTGCCGACGCTGAAGGCGATATCTTCCGTGGCCTGGAAGTGGTCGAACACGCCTGCTCCATTGGCAGCCTGCAAATGGGCGAGTTCGCCGAGAACGTCGCTGGCGGTGTCGACACCTACACCCTGCGCCAGCCGATCGGCGTTTGCGCCGGCATTACCCCGTTCAACTTCCCGGCGATGATTCCGCTGTGGATGTTCCCGATGGCCATCGCCTGCGGCAACACCTTCGTGCTCAAGCCATCCGAGCAGGATCCGATGTCGACCATGCTGTTGGTGGAACTGGCCATCGAAGCCGGCATTCCGCCGGGTGTGCTCAACGTCGTTCATGGCGGCAAGGATGTGGTGGATGCGCTTTGCACCCACAAGGATATCAAGGCTGTTTCGTTCGTCGGTTCGACCGCGGTCGGTACTCACGTCTACGACCTGGCTGGTAAACACGGCAAGCGCGTGCAATCGATGATGGGCGCCAAGAACCACGCTGTTGTGCTGCCCGATGCCAACCGCGAGCAAGCCCTCAATGCCCTGGTCGGCGCCGGTTTCGGTGCGGCGGGACAACGTTGCATGGCCACCTCGGTGGTGGTGCTGGTGGGCGCGGCCAAGCAATGGCTGCCAGACCTGAAAGCGCTGGCGCAGAAACTAAAGGTCAATGCCGGCAGCGAGCCGGGCACTGATGTTGGCCCGGTGATTTCCAAACGAGCCAAGGCGCGGATTCTTGATCTGATCGAAAGCGGCATCAAGGAAGGCGCCAAGCTGGAACTGGACGGTCGCGACATCAGCGTTCCGGGCTACGAGCAGGGCAACTTCGTCGGCCCGACCCTGTTCTCTGGCGTGACGCCCGAGATGCAGATCTACACCCAGGAAATCTTTGGCCCGGTGCTGGTGGTGCTGGAAGTTAATACCCTCGATGAGGCCATCGCTCTGGTCAACGCCAACCCATTTGGCAACGGCACGGGGTTGTTCACCCAGAGCGGTGCGGCGGCGCGTAAATTCCAGACGGAAATCGACGTTGGCCAGGTCGGCATCAACATCCCGATTCCGGTGCCGGTGCCGTTCTTCAGCTTCACCGGTTCCCGTGGTTCGAAGCTCGGCGACCTCGGTCCGTATGGCAAGCAAGTGGTGCAGTTCTACACTCAAACCAAGACCGTCACTGCGCGCTGGTTCGACGACGACAGCGTCAACGACGGTGTGAACACCACCATCCACTTGCGTTAAGGAGCCGGACATGAAAATCGCTTTTATCGGTCTCGGCAACATGGGCGCGCCGATGGCGCGCAACCTGATCAAGGCCGGCCATTCACTGCGCCTGGTCGACCTGAACAAAGCTGTGCTGGCAGAGCTCGAGCAACTGGGCGGCAGCATCAGCGCTTCGGCACGTGAAGCGGCTCAAGATGCAGAGCTGGTGATCACCATGCTGCCCGCCGCTGTGCATGTGCGCAGCGTCTGGCTGGGCGAAGACGGCGTGCTGGCCGGGATCGCCAAGGGCGTGCCCGCAGTGGATTGCAGCACCATCGATCCGCAGACGGCGCGCGACGTTGCCGCAGCGGCTGCCAAACAAGGCGTGGCGATGGCCGATGCACCGGTCTCCGGCGGTACTGGCGGTGCAGCGGCCGGGACGCTGACTTTCATGGTCGGCGCCACGCCTGAATTGTTCGCGACCCTGCAACCGGTGCTGGCGCAGATGGGCCGTAACATCGTCCACTGTGGCGAAGTCGGCACCGGGCAAATCGCCAAAATCTGCAATAACCTGCTGCTGGCAATTTCCATGGTCGGCGTCAGCGAGGCCATGGCCTTGGGCGATGCGCTGGGGATCGACACGACGGTGCTGGCGGGGATCATCAACAGTTCCACCGGGCGTTGCTGGAGTTCGGAGATGTACAACCCGTGGCCGGGCATCGTCGAAACGGCGCCGGCCTCGCGCGGGTATACCGGCGGTTTCGGTGCCGAACTGATGCTCAAGGATCTGGGGCTGGCCACTGAGGCGGCACGTCAGGCGCACCAACCGGTGGTGCTCGGCGCGGTGGCGCAACAGTTGTATCAGGCGATGAGTCAGCGTGGGGAGGGTGGTAAGGACTTCTCGGCGATTATCAACAGCTATCGCAAGCCTCAATAACGGGGCGTCCCGGGACTGTGGTGAGGGGCTTTTGTGGCGAGGGAGCTTGCTCCCGTCCGGCCGGTCCGCGCTCGGGCGAAGCAGTCGTAAGTCCTGAGCATGCGGTGTATCTGAAACACCGCATCAGCTTGTTGGGTTCGCTTCGCGAACCAGCGGGAGCAAGCTCCCTCGCCACAAGGGATGCGCATTCCAATCAGTTTTTTTTCCGAGAGACCACGTCGGGTGGTCTCTCGGTTTTTTGCATCAGGCAAACACGAAATACTTACGCACGGTCTCAACCACTTCCCACGTGCCTTTCATGCCTGGTTCGATGACGAAAATGTCACCGGCGCGCAGGTGAGTCGGCGCCATGCCTTCCGGGGTGATGATGCAGTAGCCTTCCTGGAAATGGCAGTATTCCCACTTCACGTATTCCACATACCACTTGCCCGGCGTGCAGATCCAGGTGCCCATGATCTTGCTGCCATCTTCGCTGGTGTACGCGTTGAGGTTGACGGTGTGCGGGTCGCCTTCCAGCTTTTCCCATTTGCAGGCATCGAGCACGGGCAGCGGATGGGTATCGCGTAGGACGGTAATCGGTGCGGGCATGTCAGCTCCAGGCTAGTGGCAGGATTGAATGACCAGCCTATCGTCGGGAGGGGGCACCCGGATGTCTGGGGTCGACATCCAGTTACCTGTAAACGCTGAATGGCAAGAGCCTCTGCCTGGATGCACGGCAACCGCTTAAAGGCGCGGCCTGACTCCATTCAATGGCCCACAGGTCAATCGTGGGCCATTGACGCAGCGGTTTATCGTCCGGTGACGCTGTCATGTTGCGTAGTCTTGAAGCCCGGTCGCGGTTCAAGCGGCGGCGTTTGCATCGAACGCAAACGTGCCAGGCGACTGGCGTGGGTTGGTGGCTCGGCGGCTAACGGGGAACGACGCTTGCGGGTCTCTTCGCGCAATACCGGCAGTACTTCCTTGCCGAACATGTCGAGTTGTTCCAGTACGGTTTTTAAAGGAATACCGCCATGGTCGAAGAGAAAAAGCTGTCGCTGGTAGTCGCCGAAGTGCTCGCGGAACGTCAGGGTCTTGTCGATGATTTCCTGAGGGCTACCCACGGACAACGGGGTCATCGCCATGAACTCTTCAAGGGAAGGGCCATGACCGTAGACCGGGGCGTTGTCGAAGTAAGGGCGGAATTCCCGTCGCGCGTCCTGAGAGTTGCGGCGCATGAAAATATGCCCACCCAGGCCGACGATGGCCTGTTCCGACGTGCCGTGCCCGTAGTGCGCAAACCGTTCACGGTAAAAGTCCACCAGCGCGATGAAATGCTCACGGGGCCAGAGGATGTGGCTGGCAAAAAAACCATCGCCGTAATACGCCGCTTGTTCGGCGATTTCCGGGGTACGAATCGAGCCATGCCAGACGAAGGGCGGCACGTCGTCCAGCGGTCTTGGGATGGAGGTGAAGTTCTTCAAGGCGGTGCGAAAGCGACCACTCCAGTTGATGTCTTCTTCGCGCCAGAGCCTGTGCAGTAATCGATAGTTTTCCATTGCCAGCGGCAGGCCATCGACGATGCTCTTGCCAAACCAGGGATAGACCGGTGCGGTATTTCCCCGGCCAAGCATCAGGTCCATGCGGCCGCCTGCAAGGTGTTGCAGCAACGAGTATTCCTCGGCCAATCGCACCGGGTCATTGGTGGTAATGAGGGTGGTGGACGTCGACAAAATAATGCGCTGGGTCTTTGCCGCGATGTACGCCAGTAACGTGGTGGGGGAGGACGTGATGAATGGCGGATTGTGGTGTTCGCCTGTGGCGAACACATCCAGGCCGATGTCTTCGGCTTTTTGCGCGATTTGCAGGGTGGCCAGTATGCGCTGAGATTCACTTGGGGTACTGGCGTTGGTCGGGTCTTGTGTGACGTCGCCAACGGTGTAGATCCCGAATTGCATAAAGCCTCCTTGCCTTGCGTGTAGGTGTGTTTGAAGCCGGTGCCTCGAGGTTAAATAAACGAGGCACTTGAAATGTACGCCTGTACACGTACAATCGCAATTCTGGGTCGGCGTCCAACGGACATTTCGCACAGCTGACAAGGATGGGAGCAGGGCATGGAGCTGGGATTTATTGGTTTGGGCACGATAGGCGTGCCCATGGTGCTGAACCCGTTAAGGGGGCATCGCTGTTGGAAGTGATGCACGACGCGCCGGCTCACACTAATACTGGAAAATTCAGAAGTCGTAACGTGTCTTGCGCGATGGCTTTTATTAAAAAAATATAAAACTACCTCTTCGCCTGCTGATCATTAAGTAATAACCAGGAGTCGTTATGAAAAGTCTTATGCAACGGAACAATCCTCCCGCTGAGTTCAATGAATGGCTTGAGAAAACGCGTGCGCTGAACCCGTTAATCATCGGGCATAGGGATTGCGGCGACCAGATGATTGGCAAGTTTTATCTGGATAAGTCCAATGCGCTAACGACAGCGTAAATAGTTATAAATAAATTCGGCGTGTTATGAGTGATTAATCACAGGGATTAATAGCGCGTCGGGTTTGTGCCGCCTCTTTTATTAATTATTGAACTTTTGCGCTCGCAGTTAGAGTCAAGGGAGTGCCACATGCTTGCTCGAAATAAAGTTAAATCACGGGTGTTTGTTCTGCTGGTCATTGTTATTGGCAGTGCCTTCGGTTGGCGTTTCTGGTGGCCTGCGCCGGTTTCGGCCGAACAACGGATACCCAATACCAAGGTCGGTTTGGCGCAGGTCAAGAAGCAGCCCTACACCTATTACCTGGAAGCGATCGGCAAGCTTGAGGCTCAGCGCCAGGTGCTGGTGTCGGCCGAAGTCAGCGGCAAGGTCGTGGACATCAACTTTGAGTCCGGTGATCAAGTGACGGCGGGGCAGGATCTGCTCACGCTCAACGACGCGCCGGAGCAAGGTGAACTGGTTCGCCTGAGGGGCGAGTTCGAATCGGCCAAGGCGCAATTTGCCCGGGTGCAGGAACTGGCGAAAACCGGTGCCGAAAGCCGTCGGGCCTTCGACAATGCCCGTGCCCAATATGACGCGGCGAAAGGCGACATGGAGCGCATGCAGGCGCAGATCGCCCAGCGTCATATCCGTGCGCCGTTCGCGGGCACCCTCGGGATTCGTCAGGCGCATCTGGGTCAGTACCTGGAGGCCGGTGGCGCTGTCGCGACCCTGACCGACCCCGGTGTGCTGCGGGTCAACTTTACCCTGGCCGAGCGCGATGGCTCCCGCGTACAGCTCGGCCAGACCGTGCAGGCGAAAGTCGATGCCTGGGCGGATATGAAGTTTCAGGGACAGATCGTGGCGGTCGATCCACAGATCAATCAGTCCCACACCATCAACGTCCAGGCCGTGATCACTGACACGAAAAAACTGCTGCGCCCAGGTATGTATGCCCGAGTCTCGGTTACGTTGCCGCAGACTACCGAGCTGGTGATTCCGGAAACGGCCATCACCTACAACGCCTACGGCGAAAGCGTTTTCTCCGTGTACACCGATGACTTGGGGGTGCAGAAGGTCAAGCGCGAGAGCATCAAGGTCGGTGAGCGCCGCGATGGCTGGGCGGTTGTCGACAAAGGTTTGAACGAGGGCGTGCAGGTGGTGACTTCCGGGCAGTTGAAACTCCATGACGGAGTGGCTGTGGAAGGGGTGCCGGACACGGTTGGCCTTAACCTCACCACTGGGTTGGAAAAATGAAATTCACCGACATCTTTCTCCGCCGCCCCGTGCTTGCAGTGGTGGTCAGTACGCTGATCCTGCTGTTCGGCGTGCGTGCGTTGCTGAACCTGCCGATTCGTCAGTATCCGATGCTGGAAACCTCGACCATCACGGTCACTACCCAATACCCAGGCGCTTCGTCGGAGTTGATGCAGGGCTTTGTAACGCAACCGATCAGCCAAGCAGTGGCCTCGGTGGAGGGCATCGATTACCTGTCTTCGGCGTCGACCCAGGGCCGTAGCCAGGTGACGATCCGGATGGCACTCAACAGTGATTCCATCTCTGCGCTGACCGAGGTCATGGCCAAGGTCAATCAGATCAAATACCGTTTGCCCAAGGATGCCTATGACCCAGTAGTGGAACGCACCTCGGGTGGTTTTACCAGTGTGGCCTACGTGGCGTTCGCCAGTTCCAACCTGACCATTCCAGAGATGTCCGATTACATTTCCCGCGTCGTCGAACCGATGTTCGCCGGCATCGAAGGCGTGGCCAAAATCAACATCATGGGCGAGCAGAAACTTTCCATGAGGCTTTGGCTGGATCCGCAACGCCTGGCGGGCTACGGATTGACCGGCCAGGACGTGTCGAAGGCGATCGAAGGCAACAACTTCCAGGCCGCCCCGGGGCAGGTCAAGGGCTTGTATGTGGTCAGCAACCTGCGGGTCAACACCGACCTGAACAGTGTCGAAGATTTCCGCGACATGGTGCTGCGCAACGACAACGGCCGCATCATCCGCGTGCGGGATGTCGGGACTGTCGAGCTCAATGCCGCTTCAACCGATACCAGTGGTTCGATGAGTGATGTGCCGGCGTTGTTCCTCGGCCTGGACGCCGCACCGACCGGCAACCCGCTGGTGATCGTCAAACGCGTACGGGAACTGTTGCCGCAGATCCAGGAAACCTTGCCGCCGGGTGTGACGGTACAAATTCCGTTCGAAGTGGCGCACTTCATTCAATCCTCGATTGATGAAGTGTCTTACACGCTGCTGGAAGCTTTGGTGATTGTGGTCCTGGTGATTTACCTGTGCCTGGGTACGTTCCGCACCGTGCTGATTCCGTTAGTGACCATTCCGCTGTCGATGCTCGGCGCCGCGATGTTGATGCAGATGTTCGGCTTCAGTCTGAACCTGCTGACGTTGCTGGCGATGGTTCTGGCCATCGGCCTGGTGGTGGACGATGCGATCGTGGTGGTGGAGAACGTGCACCGCCACATCGAGGAAGGCAAATCCCCATTCGATGCCGCGTTGATCGGTGCCCGGGAAGTGGCTGGGCCAGTGGTCGCGATGACGTTCACCCTGGCGGCGGTGTACGCGCCTATCGGTTTGATGGGCGGGCTGACCGGCACGCTGTTCAAGGAGTTCGCGCTGACCCTGGCAGGGGCTGTGGTTATCTCCGGCATCGTTGCGTTGACGTTGTCGCCGATCATGAGTACCCGTCTGCTGGATGCCAAAAGCAGCGAAGGCTTCATGGCCGTCAAGGCCGACCGCTTCTTCCAGTCTTTGGCCAGTCGCTATGGCGCGTTGCTGGGCGGCTCGCTTGCGCGTCGCTGGATCAGTCTCGGCGTGGCCCTGGTGATCTTTTTCAGCCTGCCGTTTCTATACCGCTCGGCGCAAACCGAACTGGCGCCGCTGGAAGATCAGAACATTCTGCTGACGGCCATCAAGGCGCCGCAGCATGCCAACCTCGATTACCTTGAAGCGTACGCCCACAAGCTCTACGAGACGTTCAACCAGATTCCCGAGGGCTACAGCAACTGGGTGGCCAACGGTTCCGATGGACTGTCCAACAGCGTCGGCGGGATCAACCTGGTGGACTGGGACAAGCGCGGTCGCGACGCCAACACGATCCAGCCCGATTTGCAGGCACGGGTCAACGAGATCGAAGGCACCAGCATCTTTGTGTTCCAGATGCCGCCCTTGCCGGGTTCCACCGGTGGGTTACCGGTGCAAATGGTCATTCGCAGCGATCAGGATTACCTGGCGTTGTTCAACGTGATGGATCAGCTCAAGCAGGCGGCTCAGGCCAGTGGTTTGTTTGCCGTGGTCGACAGCGACCTGGACTTCAACAACCCGGTGGTGGAAATCCAGATTGATCGCGCCAAGGCCAACGCCCTGGGCATTCGCATGCAGGATATCGGTGAGACCCTAAACAGCCTGATCGGCGAGAAATACGTCAATCGGTTCTCCTTTCACGGGCGCTCCTACGACGTGATTCCGCAGTCGATTTCCTCGGACCGGCTCACCCCGGAAACCCTCAAGTTGTATTACGTGAAAGACCAGAAGGGCAATCCGGTGCCGTTATCGACACTGGCCACGCTCAGCATGAAAGTCGAGCCCAACCGTTTGACCCAATTCAACCAGCAGAACTCCGCCACGTTCCAGGCCATTCCGGCACCGGGCGTGACCCTGGGTGATGCCGTGGGCTTCTTGCAAAAGCAATCGGAAGGGTTCCCGGCCGGCTTCAGTTTCGACTGGCAGTCCGATGCCCGGCAGTACGTGCAAGAGGGCAACAGCCTGGTATTAACCTTCGGTCTGGCGCTGGTGATCATTTACCTGGTGCTTAGCGTGCAATACGAGAGCTTCCGCGATCCGTTCATCATTCTGATCAGCGTACCGCTGTCGATTTGCGGGGCGCTGGTACCGCTGGCGCTTGGGATGACGTCGCTGAACATTTACACGCAAATCGGCCTCATTACTTTGATCGGGTTGATCAGTAAGCACGGCATTCTGATGGTCGCGTTCGCCAATGAATTGCAGCGCAAGCAGGGCATGGATCGGGTTCAGGCGATTCAACATGCCGCGCAGGTTCGCCTGCGGCCGATTCTCATGACTACCGCAGCAATGGTGGTGGGGCTTGCGCCCTTATTGTTCGCCAGCGGTGCCGGCGCCAACAGCCGCTTCGGGCTGGGCCTGGTGATTGTAGTGGGCATGCTGATCGGCACGCTGTTCACGCTGTTTATCCTGCCCTCGGTCTACACCCTGCTGAGTTCGATCAAACAGCCCACCCGCGCACCTGAAGCCACGCTGGTCAGTGCGCCGCAACCCATCATGTGAGGATGTTGTATGTATCGGATTACACGCTTCATGCTGGCGCCACTGGCTGTTTCCATCCTGATGGCGGCAGGCTGTGTGAACTATGCCGGGATCGATCATCAGGGCACCTTGTTGTCGGTTGACGATCTGCACTCCAAAACGCTGCAAGACACACTGCCGCCCGCCAATTGGCCTCGTGCCGACTGGTGGACTTCGTTGGGTGACCCGCGATTGGGGGCCTTGATCGAAGAGGCCTATGCCAGCAACCCGGACCTGCAGGAAGTGTCGGCACGGGTCGCCAAGGCCAACGCGTTTCTGGATTTGCGCGAGGCCGAGCTCTACCCCGAAGTCAATGCTTCAGCCGGCGTCACCCGTGCCCGACTGTCACGGTACGAGGACTACAGCGGAGAGGGCCGGAACTATGTTACCGCCCGATCGCTGGCCGTTAATTTCAACTACACCTTTGATCTATGGGGTGGACAGCGCGCGGCCTGGGAGTCGGCACTCAACAGCGCCATGGCGGCCGAAGTCGACCTGCAATCGTCGAGGCTGATTCTGACGGTCAATGTGATCAAGGCCTACAACCAACTGGCGTACGCCTGGCAGGTGTCGGAACTCAATCGCCGGGACCTAGCGCGGTTGAGCAAACTGGTGGAACTGTCGGACTCACGCTATGCCTCGGGGCTGGATAACCTGTCGCAGTTGAAGCAGGTGAAAAGCCTCAAGGCGCGCTCGGAATCAACCTTGATCGGCGCACTGGATGACATCGAAATCGCCCGGTTGCAATTGTCGGCCCTGGTCGGCAAGGGCGTGGATCGCGCGCAAAGCATCGACCGTCCTTCTAGTCTGCAAGCCAGTGTGGTGGCGCTGCCTGCTCAGTTGCCGGCGCAACTGGTCGGGCGTCGGCCAGACATCGTGGCGGCGCGCTGGCGGGTCGAGGCCGAGAGCAAGAATATCGATGCGCTCAAGACCACGTTTTACCCCAACATCAACCTGGTGGCCTCGGCGGGGACTCACGCCTTGTCCGGGGATGCGTTGCTGGCCAGCGTCAGCAAATTCTGGAACATCGCACCGGCCGTTTCCCTGCCGATTTTCGATGCCGGGCGCTTGCGCTCCGACCTCAAGGCCGGCAATGCCGAACTGGATATTTCGATTGCTCACTACAACAAAGTGCTGACCTCGGCGCTGCATGAAGTGGCGATTTCGGTCACGCAACTACGCTCCTTCGAACAGCAGATTGTAGTGCAGCGCGATGCCTGCGCCATCGCCCAGTCGTCCTACGATCTTTCTCAGTCCCGGTACAAGGCCGGTGAAGATACGTTCCTGGATGCGTTGAACATTGAGCAACAATTGATTCAGGACGAGATGCGCCTGGCCTTCCTCAGCAGCAAGCACATCGACAGCTCGATTTCGTTGATGGCGGCCTTGGGCGGCGGCTTCCAGGAGCGAGAGATGCAGTAAGAGCGAACGGGGGATCGCAGGGAGGCATGTAGTGCTCGGGGTGGTTATCGTGGGGGTGTACTTTTTGTGTATAGTCTTACAGTTCTCGTATAGACGAATCCTAGTCAGACACCTGCTGTCGATATCATCAAAGGTACCTACCTATGAACGTTGCAAATCACCCTAATCAGGACCAGATCTTATTAGAGAATGTTCTGTCCGCGCTGGGTAGCCCGTTGCGTCTGACCGTATTGAAGGTGTTGGCCGATGGTCAGGAACACCCGTGCGGGCGGATTCTCAAGGGGGCGTCGAAATCGACGATGACGCATCACTGGCGGGTCCTGCGTGACAGCGGTCTGATTTGGCAACGGCCGTACGGTCGTGAAAACCTGTTGTCTTTACGCCGTGAAGACATGGATCAGCGTTTTCCGGGGCTGCTCGATTCACTGCTGGCCGCGGTCAAGTTCGATGAACAGACCGTCAAAGTGATCAGCAAGCATGAAGTAAACGAAGATGCCGGCGTTTGAGTTGAGGTTGTAACGCTACGCCGCAAGTGAAGGGCCAGCCCTTCACTGCAACCAAAGTGGTCATGAAGCTCGACTCCTTGGGCTTTTTTTTGGTTCTTCACGGATTACCGGGAAAGACGCTCTTGATCTTCATGAAAAAGAATTCGCTGTCCCGGTAACCGTACGCCATCCGCTTAATGACCTTTATTCGATTGTTTATGCCTTCCAGCTGACCCGTGTGCATCGGCCAGCGAACCCGGCTGACGATGCCCCGCCAGTAACCCTTTAGTCGCTTTGCAAACTGGATCAGAGCCGGTATTTCACTTTCTTGAGCATGGCGCAGCCATTGCTTCCAGGCTGATCGCCAGCCCCAAGCGGTGCTCGGCGTCCAAAGCGTTTTGAGTTCAGCCTTCATCAAGTAGACCGTCATCAACGCTTGGTTGGCCGCCAGCAGATCCTCCAAACGGACCTGTTGCTCCGGCGTTTTCAGGTTCTGCGGATTACGCAGAAGCAGCCATCGCGCTTGCTTGATGACCTTGCGCGCAGGCTTGTCGTGACGTAGCCGATTAGCTTCGTCGACGCGGACTCGATCAATGACCTCTCGGCCATATTTGGCCACCACATGAAAGAGGTCGTAGATCACTCGCGCGTTCGGACATTGCTGGCGAACCTCCAGGTCAAACGCGGTGTTCATGTCCATCGCCACCGCTTCTATGCGAGCGCAACCCTGCGGTCCGAGCTCTTCGAAAAATGGCCTGACCGCCGCTCGGCTGCGGCCTTCGCCGATCCACAGCACTCGTCGTGTATCCGCATCCAGCACAACGCTGGCGTAGCGATGACCTTTGAACAGGGCGAATTCGTCCATCACCAGGCGCCGTGGCTGCGCCTTCGGCAAAACACTCAGCGCCGCTTGCAAGGCCCGACGCTCCAGCAACCGCACGGTGTCCCAATGCAGCCCAAACATCTGAGCCACGTGCAGCGTGGGCAGACGCTCGCAGGCTTGAATGACGGCCTCAGACAGGCGGCGCGTCATGCGGGCATAGCGATCCAGCCAACTGACGGCTTCCATGCGTTTGCCGCAATCACGGCAGCCAACACGTCTGAGCAACACGCTGAGACGCACCGCACGGCCGAGGATGGGCAAATCACGAACGGTTCGCTCGCAATACTCATGAGTGGTTGAACAGGGCTTTTGGCACCCGCCACAAGATGGGAACCGGGTGGCGTGAGGGGTTAGATCGATTTGTAGGGTATCGCCATCAGGCTTGATGGTGACAACAGAAAAGCCCTCCCAAAAAGGAAGGAAAGTATTAATATCGCGCATAAGAACGCCGGTTTGTTAGATGTGTTTGCTCGCACGAACATCATCAATCAAATCGGCGTTCTTGTTTCTGTGTTTCCCGGGATTCCGTGAAGAACCTTTTTTTTTGCTCAACGAGCGTGCATCAGGGAGCGGTCAAGGTCCCTCTAACAGGCAGTCCTCCCAGGCGTTCTGCAGGCTGCTTTCGAACTCGACCAATTGCGCGTGTCGCTGTGTCAGCGCCGCAATCTGGTCGTTGATTTCCTGTTTCTTGTTGGTGATTGCCTGTTGCGCCTGAACCCATGACGGCGGCTGGCCGTTTTGGGAAGCGAAAGCCGCCTGCAATTCCTTGAGCTTGAAACCCAATTGCTGGGCGCACTTGATGAAGTTCAGCAGGTCGACGCTGTGTTGGTCATAGACTCGGTAGTTGCCCCTGCGCCGGGCGGTAGGCAACAGACCGATAGCCTCATAGTGACGAATACTCTTGATCGTTGTGCCCGAGCGATGCGCGGCTTGGCCGATGTACATGAAAAGTCCTTTTTTGCCGAGGGTAAGCCAGCCCTATTATCGGCAGACTCATCGGCTGGCGATAGCCTGGGCTTGCAGCAGCCAGGTTTCGCGCTGACCGACGCTGGACCCCAGAACCGGCCCGAAGGTGAGCGTGCGCTGAGGTTTGATGCCGCAAAACGCCAGGGTGGTTTTGCGCATCTGATGCAACCCGGGCATGCGGTAGATCCAGCGGTAGTACCAAGGGGGCGTGTCCATGGTCACAAGCAGATGCGCACTGCGACCCTGCAGCAATTTGTCGGGGAAGGCTTTGCCTTCGCGATACTTGAAGGCGAAGCCTGGAAGCAACACCCGATCAAGAAAACCCTTGAGCAAGGCCGGTACGCCGCCCCACCAGATCGGGTAGACCAGGGTCAGGTGTTCGGCCCACAGAATGTCCGCCTGAGCGCGTCGCAAGTCGGCTTCCAGGGGCTGCACGTGCTGATAGCCTTCGCGCAGCACTGGGTCAAAGTTCATTTTTCCCAGCCACAGTTGGCGCACCTCATGCCCGGCCCGCAACGCCGATTGTGCGTAGCGTTCGGCAAGTGCGCCGCAGAAACTGTTGCTCGAAGGATGACCGAGAATCACCAGTATTCGTTTGCTCATCGTAACGGTCCCTGAAGATGAAACCTCAAGGGTAAAGTCTGCCCCTCAGGGGAGAGTCAAGACGTTCAGCAAGGCCTGGGCATAACCGGGCAGCACGGCGAAGTCCCGGGCGCAAAGCAACAGTTTGCGTCGGGCCCACGGCTCTTTCAGTGTGATGCTTTTGAACGGTATTTCTGCCGACCAACGTTCGACCGCCGCCAAGGGCACGATCGCCAGCCCGGCACCTCGGGCGACCATGCGCATCACGCCATCGAAGCCATCGGCACGGATGCGGATCTGCATCCGTAAGCCGCTGTGCAGGGCTTGTTCTTCCAGGTACACGGCCAAGGCGCTGTTGGCGTTCAGGCCGACGTAATCGTGGTGCAAGGTGGCGCTGAAATTTAACGGTCCGGTGTCGGCCAAGGGATGATCGCGGGGCAGGATCAGCACCAGTGGGTCGTCACGGAAATAGCGGGTCTGAAGGCCTTCAATATCCACGGCGTCGGACACGATGCCCAGGTCCGCCGCACCTTGGCGCAAGGCATGGGTGATGCGCGCGCTGGGCAGCTCTTGCAGGTCGATGTCGAGGTTCGGATGGTCACGCAGAAAGTCTGCCAGCAACTCCGGTAGGTATTCGGTGATCGCTGTGGTGTTGCACAACAACCGCACCTGGCCTTTGACCCCTTTGGCGTATTCGGCCAGGTCCTGCTGCATGCGCTCGGCCTGTTGCAACAGGACTCGGGCGTGCTGCGCCAAGGCCTTGCCGGCCGGGGTAGGGCTGACGCCGCGGCGACCTCGCTCAAGGAACTCGATGCCCATTGAGGCCTCCATGGCGCGGATTCGCGCGCTCGCCGCCGCCAGCGACAAATGGCTGCGGGCGGCGCCGGCAGTAATGTTGCCGGTGTCGAGGATATTCAGGTAAAGGCGCAGGTCGGTCAGGTCGAAGTGCATCGTTACAGCCTCGGGATGAAGATCGTTCCCACGCAGAGCGTGGGAACGATCAAATTCTAGCCTCTACCAAATCAAGAGGCAGCCTCAGTATATGGCAGATTTTCAAGGCAACCTTCAGGGCTCACCATAGCCCCATGAATACACTCGCCGCGTTCTACCAGAATCTGGGTTTAGCCCTGTCCTTATTGGTTATCGCCACCTTCCTGCTGGCCGGGATGATTAAAGGCGTGATCGGTCTCGGACTACCAACCATTGCCATGGGCTTGCTCGGTCTGGCTATGGCTCCATCGCAGGCTGCGGCGTTGCTGATCATTCCCGCTACCTTGACCAATGTCTGGCAACTGGCATTCGGCGGTCATTTGCGCGGGCTGCTGAACCGGTTGTGGCCGATGCTGTTGGCGATTTTCATCGGCACGGGTGCCGGTACTCTATGGATCGGCATGGCCGGTGGGCACTGGGTCGTGCGCGGGCTGGGGGCGGCGTTGTTGATTTACGCCTTGAGCGGGTTGTTCCTGCCGATCCTCCACATCGGCGGGCGCGCCGAGCGTTGGCTCGGTCCGCTCTGCGGTGTGCTGACGGGCATCATCACCTCGGCCACCGGCGTCTTCGTGATTCCGGCAGTGCCTTATCTGCAAGCGTTGGGCTTGAGCAAGGATGAACTGGTGCAGGCGCTGGGCCTGTCGTTCACCGTCTCGACCCTCGCGTTGGCCGCCGGCCTGTTATGGCGCGGCGCCCTCGGCGGTGGCGAGTTGAGCGCGTCACTGCTGGCGCTGATTCCGGCGGTGCTCGGCATTCTGCTGGGGCAATGGCTGCGCCAGCGGATCAGCGCCGTGTCGTTCAAACGTGTGTTCTTCATCGGCCTGGGCGTGCTCGGCGGCCATTTGCTGATCAGTAGCTAGCGGACGAAGCGCTGAGCATTTCGATCGGGCGGATATCAAAATCCCGCTCCAGATATTCCATGCGCATGTCGAGGAACTGCTTCATGTGCGGCAGATTGGAGTGCACATCCAGATGGGCCTGGGATTGCCAGATCTCGTAGAAGATAAACAGCGTCGGGTCCTGTGTGTCTCGCAGCATGTGGTACTCGATGCAACCGGGTTCGGCGCGACTCGGTTCGACGTAGGCACGGAAGAAGGCTTCGAAGGCCTCGGCTTTTTCCGGGCGGGTCTTGGCGTGCAGGATGAAGCCTTGCAGTTCGCTCATCAGGTTGTCCTTGAAAGTCAGAATCGGCGCAAGTTTATGGCAATAATCACCTATCGATTCGTGCGTATTGGTCAAATGAATTTTGCTGATTAAGCGCTTATTCCGCGCGAGTCGACTCGCTACTCTGCCGCCATCGAATTTCAACCTTGCGAGATCTTTCATGAAAAAAGTCCTGTTGCTCAATGGCGGTAAAAAATTTGCCCACTCCGATGGTCGCTACAACACGACGTTGCACGAAGCGGCGCTGAGCGTGCTGGATCGCGGTGGTGTGGATGTGAAAGCCACATTTATCGATGAGGGCTATGACGTCGCGGAGGAAGTCGCCAAATTTCTCTGGGCCGATGTGATCATTTATCAGATGCCCGGCTGGTGGATGGGCGCACCGTGGACCGTCAAAAAATACGTCGATGAAGTCTTCACCGAAGGCCACGGCAGCCTCTACGCCAGCGATGGCCGCACACGCTCCGACGCGTCGCAGAAGTACGGCAGCGGCGGTTTGCTGCACGGTAAAAAATACATGCTGTCGCTGACCTGGAACGCGCCGCAGCAAGCTTTCGACGACCCGACCGATTTCTTCGAAGCCAGGGGCGTGGACGCGGTGTACTTCCCGTTCCACAAGGCCAACACCTTCCTCGGCATGATCGGTTTGCCGACCTTCTTGTGCGTCGATGTGATGAAACGCCCGAATATCGAAACCGATGTGGCGCGTTATGAGCAGCATTTGACCGAGGTGTTTGGCTTACCGGCCTGAGTTTTCCGGCTAGTATCCGTCGCAACGGCGGGAAAGATCGTCCGAACGCGGCCCGAACCTGCGGCAGCTCTACAGATGGCGTACACCCGAAGGTTCGGGGTGGCGCGCAATCCTTGCAGGAGCTGCCGCAGGCTGCGATCTTGGCGATTCGTGCCACGCCGATTAGCAAACGAGGACACATGTGAAAGCCAGATCCGATGAGTTGCAGATTTTCGTCTGCGTAATTGAATGCGGGTCGATTTCAGCTGCCGCCGAACAGGTCGGGCAAACGCCGTCGGCGGTCAGCCGCACGCTATCGCGGCTGGAGGCCAAGCTCGACACCACGCTGATCAACCGCACCACGCGGCGCATGGACCTGACCGAAGAGGGCAAGTACTTTTTCGAACACGCCAAGCTGATTCTCGATCAGATGGACGAACTCGAAGAGCGCCTGTCCTCACGCCAGCAAACCCCCTCCGGGCGTCTGCGAATCAACGCCGCCTCGCCGTTCATGCTGCATGCCATCGTGCCGCACATCGAAGAGTTCCGCCGTCTCTACCCGGACATCCAGCTTGAACTCAACAGCAATGACCTGATCATCGACCTGCTCGAACAAAGTACTGACATCGCCATCCGCATCGGCACGCTGGCCGACTCGACCTTGCACGCCCGCTCCCTGGGTTGCAGCCCGCTGCACATCGTCGCCAGCCCGGCGTATCTGGAACAACACGGCATACCCGGTGCTGTCGAGGATTTGGCCAAGCACACGCTGTTGGGGTTTACCCTGAATGAAGGCCTCAACCAGTGGCCGCTGCGCTATGCCCACGGTGATCGCTGGCCGATTCAGGCGTCGATCAGTGCGTCCGGCGGCGAAACGATCAGGCACCTGGCGCTGGCAGGGCAGGGCATCGCTTGCCTGTCGCACTTCATGACCATCGACGACATCCACGCCGGTCGCTTGCAGGTGCTGCTGGCGGAGTTCAACAGCGGATATCGCCAACCGATCAACGCGGTGTACTACCGCAACTCGCAACTTGCCCTACGGATTCAGTGCTTCCTGGACTTCATCCAGGGTAAATTGGCGGCTTATGCGATTGCGGATTTCAGAGGCTGATTCGAAGACAATGCGTCATTGTTCATCGCGAGCAGGCTCGCGATTGCGTTTCCGGCGGTCCATTCACTGGCCGGCCCGTCCTCAATTCCGTAACATCCGCACTCTCTTTCCCCGCCTGTATTTTTAGGTAAACCATGAAACCCAAACGTCTGCGCGCCGATGTCCTGGCCGGGCTCACGACCTCTTTCGCCCTGCTGCCCGAATGCATTGCCTTCGCGCTGGTGGCCCACCTCAATCCATTGATGGGGCTTTACGGCGCTTTCATCATCTGCACCCTGACTGCACTTTTTGGCGGGCGGCCGGGGATGGTGTCTGGCGCCGCCGGATCGATGGCTGTGGTGATCGTCGCGCTGGTGGTGCAGCACGGCGTGCAGTACTTGCTGGCGACTGTGCTGCTGGGTGGGTTGATCATGCTGGCGTTCGGTCTGCTGCGGCTGGGCAAACTGGTGCGTATGGTGCCGCACCCGGTGATGCTCGGCTTCGTCAACGGTCTGGCGATCGTCATCGCCCTGTCCCAACTCGAGCACTTCAAAAGTGGTGAGGCGTGGTTGAGTGGCTCGGCGCTGTACCTGATGATCGGGCTGGTGGCGCTGACGATGGCCATCGTCTACCTGATGCCGCGCCTGACGCGTGCCGTGCCGCCGGCGCTGGTGGCAATTTTGGGCATTGGGCTGGCGGTGTATCTGCTCGGTCTGCCGACCCGAACCCTCGGCGACATGGCGCACATCGCCGGTGGTTTGCCGGTTTTTGCGCTGCCAGACATCCCCTGGAGCCTGGACACCCTGCGCATCGTCGGCCCTTACGCGATATTAATGGCGATGGTCGGTTTGCTGGAAACCCTGTTGACCCTGAGCCTGACCGATGAAGTCACCGAGAGCCGTGGCTACCCGGATCGCGAGTGCGTGGCATTGGGTGCTGCCAATATTGTGTCTGGCGTGTTCGGCGGCATGGGCGGCTGCGCCATGATCGGGCAAACCGTGATCAACCTCAGCTCCGGCGGTCGCGGCCGACTCTCCGGTGCAGTGGCCGGGATGATGATCCTGCTGTTCATCCTGTTTCTGTCGCCATTGATCGAGCGTATTCCGCTGGCCGCCCTGGTCGGGGTGATGTTTGTGGTGTCGCAGCAGACCTTCGCCTGGGCTTCGCTGCGGGTGCTGAACAAGGTGCCGTTCAACGATGTCTTGGTGATCATCGCGGTGACGGTCATTACGGTGTTCACCGATCTGGCCATCGCCGTGTTGTGCGGGGTCATCATTGCAGCGCTCAACTTTGCCTGGCAGCAAGCTCGCGAGCTGTATGCCGACAGCCAACAGGAAAGCGACGGCAGCAAACTCTACCGCCTGCACGGCACACTGTTTTTCGCCTCTACTACGCCATTCCTCAACCAGTTCGATCCTGCCAATGATCCGGCCCAGGTGACCCTTGATTGTCGCCACCTGAGCTTCGTCGATTACTCGGCCATCGCTGCGCTGAAGACATTGCGCGAGCGCTACGCCAGGGCGGGCAAGCAGCTACGCGTCCTGCATTTGTCCGAACGCTGCAAGAAACTGCTTAAACGCGCCAGCGAGCATCACGACTGAGTGATCCGTTCAGCCGTTCAGCCGTTCTTGAGTTTTAGTGGAGTACGTCAAACCCGGAAGTGGCTCACCATCAACTGCAACTGATTACCCAACCGCGCCAGTTCAACACTGGACGCAGCGGTTTCGTCGCTGGCGGCGGCGGTTTGTTCGGACACGTCACGTACGTTGATGATGCTGCGGCTGATCTCTTCGGCTACGGCGTTTTGTTGGTCGGCGGCGGCAGCGATCTGCTGGTTCATCGACTGGATGTTCGACACCGTGCGAGTGATGTTTTCCAGGGAAGAGCCGGCCTTGCGCGTCAGCACCACACTGCTGTCGGTCAGGGCGCGGCTATTGTTCATGACCGCCGACACTTGCTGGGTGCCGTTCTGCAAGCCGGCCACCAGGCCTTCGATTTCTTCGGTGGATTTTTGCGTGCGCTGGGCCAGGCCACGAACTTCGTCGGCCACCACCGCAAAACCACGACCGGCTTCACCGGCACGGGCCGCTTCGATGGCGGCGTTGAGGGCCAGCAAGTTGGTCTGCTCGGCCACGGCTTTGATCACGTCCATGACGCTGCCGATCTTGTCGCTTTCCTGCTGCAGTACGCTCATGGCTTCAGTGGAGCGCGCCACTTCGCTGGCCAGACGCTCGATCTGGGCGATGGCTTCGTTGACCACTTTATCGCCTTCGCGTGCTTCGCCGTCAGCGGCGGCCGCAGCCCGGGAGGCTTCTTCAGCGTTGCGCGCGACTTCCTGCACGGTGGCCGTCATCTCGTGCATGGCGGTGGCCACCTGATCGGTCTCGATTTTCTGGCTGTTGACCCCGGCGCTGGTTTGCTCGGTCACGGCTGACAGTTCTTCGGCGGCGCTGGCAATCTGGGTGACGCCGTCGCGGATACCGCTGATCAAATCGCGCAGGGTCGCACCCATGCGAGCAATGCCTTGCTGTAACACGCCGAGTTCGTCGCGGCGAGTCACTTTGACGTCCTGAGACAGATCGCCGCCGGCGATGCGCTCGACCACGGCCAAGGTATCGCGCAACGGGCCGGTGATCTGACGGGTGATGATCACGGCGGCAATGACGCCCACCAGCAACGCCAGCAACGTGCTGATCAGTTGCAGCGTGCGGGCCTGGGTGCTTTCGACGTCACGACGTTCAAGTTGGATCTGATACAGCTGATCGCTCAGCGCCACGATGGTGGCACCTTGTTCGGTCATTTCCTTGCGCGCCTGCACCGCATCGGTGTTAGTGGCTTTATACGCTTGCAAGGCGCTGCGGTAGTGGTTCAGCGCGGTTTCCAGCTGACGCAGAGCCTCTTGCTGAGTCTGTGCAAAAAGCACGTTGAGCTGTTCCAGGCTGGCGATAGCCGCATCCAGCTGGGAAACGGCTTTTTGCTCGGTCTCGGCGTTGGGGTTGGCGGTGTAGCCACGCACTTCGTAGCGAGCCAGGATGAACGCTTCCCTGGCTGAAGTGATGGCCTGGAATTGTTCGAAGCGTTGATCGCTCAGGGGCATTTGCTGCACGCGAGTGCTGATCGCTTCAATCAACTGGCTGGCTGTTTCAGCGTTGGCGCCCATGGCATCGCGGGCGCTGTTACCGGTGCGGTAGGCGCTGCGCATTTTGTTCAGGGATATCTGGTAAGCGCTGATGGTCGCGCTCTGGTCTTTGAGCAGCTTGAGATTGTCCGGGCTCTTGAAACTCGACAGCAACGCTTGTTGTTGAGCGACGAAGCCATCGAGAGTGTTCTGCACAGTTTGTGCGGCGGTTTCATCGCCGTTGGTCAGCATGTATTGCAGGCGAACCACACGCAACTTGGTCAAGCCGGCGTTGAGCTGAGTGATGTCGCTCATCCAGTTGCTGCGGTCAATCAACCCGCCCAGGCTCGTCCAGCCGGTCAAGGCGAGGACGCAGGTCAATGCCAGGACCATGCCGAATCCCAGGCCCAGTTTCAGGTTCACGCTGATATTACCGAACCAGCTATTCATCAATATTCCTCCAGGAACGCTGTGC
This sequence comes from Pseudomonas sp. B21-048, assembly GCF_024748615.1. Classification (NCBI taxonomy): domain Bacteria; kingdom Pseudomonadati; phylum Pseudomonadota; class Gammaproteobacteria; order Pseudomonadales; family Pseudomonadaceae; genus Pseudomonas; species Pseudomonas sp. B21-048. The sequence continues at coordinate 765,603 of NZ_CP087168.1, forward strand.
TACTTGATCGTCGGTTGGCTGGAAGATTGTTGTTTTAAGAGCCAGCAAGGGGTAACAGGTCTATATCGGCAGCAATCGCGTGAGCTGAAAGGATTTTGTTGGAGCGATTCTGTAACAACATTTTTTGGACGGGTCTTAAGCTTTTTTTCACATGGGTTTCACCGGCTACCGACGTGCGCCTCTTTACCCTCGCGATCGAATGAATGGGATGCCATGCCGGCAAGGCGGCTTGATGTGGAATTGAGACTGAGTCTGTTCGGGATAAAACGCTCGATTGATCTGAGCCGTTTGGCCCGTTATCGAAATATAGGGGTCGTGCTGGCCTCGGCGCTGTTGGTGATTCCACTGACCCTATGGCTGTTGCGGCCTGCTGCCGTCCCGGACCTGGCCCATGGCAATGTGACGGGTGCCCGGGCGTTGGTGACTGGTTGGGCCAGGGGCGACATGATCGTGCTGGTCCGCCATGTCGAACGCTGCGATCACTCCACGGCTGCCTGCCTGAGCGGCAATGACGGCATCACCGATCGCTCCCGTAGCGTGGCGGTGAGTGTCGGCGCGCAATTCGAGCATTTGGGTCTGAACCAGGCCGACATCTATAACAGCCCGATGATGCGTACGGCGCAAACCGCCGGTTACATGTTCAACAAAGTCAGCGTCGGTGAGGACTGGTTGATCCGCTGCAGGGGCAGCATGCTGCGCGATGCGCTGGCGCACAAGGTGGCCGGACGCAACCTGATACTGGTGACCCACAGCGAATGCATGGCGCAACTGGAAAAAGACCTCAAGCTGCCATCCTCTACCCTCGGCTACGGCGCCTCCCTGTTTATCTCCGCTGAAGAACCTCAGGCGCCGCGTATGCTCGGCTTCATCGAGGCTTCTGACTGGCGTTCGGTAATCACCCAATGAGTTTCATCCTCCCTTTGAATCAGGACATACGATGCTGACTTCTTCCCGTTACCGCTTTTACTGGGCGAACTTCGGTATCCCGCTGGCCTGTGCTGTCGTGGTGTTCCTGCTGTTTGACCTGACTAAAATCGACATCGCTTTCAGCGATCTTTTTTATGATCCGGCCACCCGGGTGTTTCCGTTGGATCATGTCCATCTGTTCGAGAAGATCACCCATAAATGGGCACGGATCATTCCGAACTGGACCGGTGAAGTTGCGATCATCGGCGCTTTGCTGTCGTTTCTCTGGCCGCGACTAAAGGCTGAAAAGCATTCGAAAATCATCGCATTCCTGGAAAAAATCAACGTCGCGCCAGTGCTTCGGTTTGCCAGCAAACACCGTCGAGATTTCCTCTATGTGGTGTTCGCGTTTTCCATCAGCACTGGCGTTATCCACTATCTCAAAGGCCACACCAGTGTGTATTGCCCAGTCGAAACGACTCAATACGCCGGGAAAATCGAACACAAGGAGTGGTACCAGAATTTCGACCTGCTGAAAGTCGCCGGCGACGGTCGCTGCTGGCCAGGTGGACATGCGTCGGGCGGCTTCACCATGCTCGCGCTGTACTTCGTGGCGCGTCGCTACCGCTGGCGGTATTCCAAGGCGCTGATGCACGGCTCGCTGCTGCTGGGTTTCATCTACGGCACAACGCGGGTTCTACAGGGTTGGCACTACATGTCCCATACCTTCTGGGCCGGAATCTTCGTGTGGCTGGCATGTTTGCTGACGGCATTGGCGTTCTATGGGCGAGCGCGGCTGGAGCTGCCCGTATTGCAGAAAGCTGCGACACCTGTCGGTGAGCCGTTTACAGGGTCACAAAGTAGTAAGCCTGACGCCCCGCCTTCATGGTCTTGAGTACCTTCCCAATGACTGCTAACAAAACGGCAAGCAAAAAAAAGCCCGCGGGAGGCGGGCAAACCGTAGTTTCTTGAATGAGCGAGAGGAATGTACAGGTTGGAGAGAGGCGGTGGGGTGAAGAAAAATTCATCCGGATGGCTGCCCTCCGGCGTGTCCAGTACCTCAGCTGTTTAAGGTAAATGAAGCCGCCACCATTCGGCCTCTGAGTGCGCGACGTACGCTGGGGTCGCATTGATGTTATGTATACGGTACATTTACATATCAATGTCGCGGTAACGGAACATGGATTATTCTTTGTTGATCTATCGCTTAGGTAAACAAATACGCGAAAAACGTATGAATCGTGGCCTGACGCAAGCAAAACTTGCCGAACTCGCCGGGCTGACTCGACAGAAAGTCATCGCAGTAGAAAAGGGCACTCTTTCTGTGAGCATGAGTGCTTATGCGCGGGTGTTAGGTGCTCTGGATTGCGAGTTTTCTGTCATTCCCGCAGCCATGCCGACCCTGGAAGAACTTGGTGAGCTGTTCTAATGAAAATGACTTCGCTCAAAGTCAGTACCCCTGAAGGGAGCAGCGGTCGAATCCTCACCAGCGCGCAGGATTTCATGTGAAGTCACACATCCGAAGGAGCGTATCCAGACACTGCTGGCTGCGTTGGAAGTGGTGTTGGAGCGCTATCCCCAGCATCGAGAGCAGGCACCTCATGTGGTCAGTGCCATTCAAAAAGCGGCGGCGCCATTTGTACTGACTTTTGGGTAGCCATTCATTTTCACGGGCTCCTGTAGAGACAAGGGCATGCATTCACACTCAAAACCCAACCGGCTAATGGTTTGCGGCATCAACAAAAATGGGCGACCTCGATAAGGCCGCCCATTTTTGCTTTTCTACAAGCGCAATTACTCAGTGAAAGACGGGAGGTTGGTCCACGGCCACCGACCCATTCGGATCGAGATTATCCCGCGCTCGGTTGACCAAAAGCTCGGTCAACATGGTCAACTGCTGAAGCGCCAGCGCCACATTGCGCTGCGGGCCTTCGAGCTGGTAGGCAAAGTCCAAAGTCATGACGTTGAGAGAGGCCAGGGTTTCGCTGGCATGAGCGAGCAGGGTGGTCGTGTCGACGTCGGGGCGGACGCTGAAGATGTTCCTGTTCGGGTTGCGCGGGCGGGCGCTGACGGCGCGTTCGGTGGCTTTGGGCCGTTGGGTTGGGTCGAGGGTTTCAGGCTGTGAGTCGGCCGGATTTTCAAGTGGGATTCGGGTGATCTTTTTCATAAGGGCGTTCCATTGGTTTAGGGACCCTTACGATGTTTCGGCTTGTCAAAACCGTCCGCAGGGTTTGTAGCGAAGAATGAAGCCTATCGTCCAGAAAGGTTGCTCGCCAGTTCATGAAGTCGCTACGGATTGCGGGAAATTTCCCAGGAGAACGTGGCTCAAATCCGTCAGCGAAAGCCTTTTCACGCGTGGGCAAAAGCGTGGCGACTCTGCGTCTGAAAAGATCTGCCCTGCGCAGGTCTGGCGAAGGTGTTTATCTGTTGTGGTTTCTGACGCGTCCTGTGGGATCCGTCCTTTTTTTGAGTAGAAAAATTTCTGCACTCTTGAACCGAAAGCGACATGCAGGGTCTGGTGTGCGCGTGTTTTGCGCATCAGCCGCGTGAGTATTGTTCGGAGTACGCCTGGGTCGGCGTTCCTCGAAATCAGGATTAAAAGGCCAATATTCGGCGCTTTGTCTGCTCGCGAGCGTGCTGTCATTTCCGTATCGAGGGATCGAACATGTTCTCACCCGCCCATTGGGCGAGGTTGTGCCTGGCTTTGCTGTGCCTTTCTCCGCTAATGCTCGCTTACGCTGCGCCCACTCCCGGTGATACGGACCTGATCCGTGAGCGTCAGGATCGCTTGCTCGAAGAGCAGCGTCGGCGACTTGAAGAGCTCAAGGAACTGCCAGGCAAATCCGCCGCTCCCGCAGCGCCTGCCGCGCCGACCGACAGTCGTTGTTTTCCGGTCAAGACCATCGAGCTCAAGGGCGCCGATGCATTGTCCGAGGGGGAGCGTCAACGGCTGCTCAAGCCTTATATCAACCAATGCCTGGGCGTTGCGCATCCGTAAAGTTTACGGTTGCCGTGGTTGCGAAACCGCTCCAGCCACAGCTGACAAACCTGCACAGTTAATCGAAAAGAGCATGGCCAGCCCGAGCGTGTTGGCGATGCTGCTAACCACCAAGTATGTCGACGGCTTGCCGCTGCATCGCTTCGAGACGGTGCTGAGTCGGCATGGCATCGAGATACCCCGCCAGACATTGGCGCGCTGGGTGATCCAGTGCGGCGAGCACCTGCAACCGCTGCTGAACCTGATGCGGGATCGGCTGCTGGAAAGCCCGTTCATCCACTGCGATGAAACCCGCGTCCAGGTACTTAAAGAACCGGATCGAGACCCGACCAGCCAGTCCTGGATGTGGGTGCAGGCCAGCGGGCCGCCCCATCGAAAAGTCGTGCTGTTTGACTACACCACCAGCCGTGCGCAGGAGGTACCCCTGCGCCTGCTGGAAAGTTACCGCGGTTACGTGATGACCGACGATTACGCTGGCTATAACGCCTTGGCGTTGCAGCCCGGTGTCGAGCGGTTGGCTTGCATGGCCCATGTGCGGCGCAAGTTCGTGGACGCTCAGAAAGTACAGCGACAACAACCCGGCAGAGCGCGCAATAAAGCCGTTTGTGATCGGTCGCAAGGCTTGGCTGTTCAGCGACACGCCCAAAGGCGCGACGGCCAGTGCGCAGATCTATAGTTTGGTCGAAACTGCCAAGGTCAACGGCCAAGAGCCTTATACGTGGCTGCGCCACGTACTGGAGCGACTGCCGCATGCGCAGTCGGTAGCTGACTACGAAGCACTATTGCCGTGGTACTGCTCACCGGAAATGCCACGGTAAACCGTTATCCCATCCGTAACTAGGTGGGGTTAATGGGTCGGTTACGGAAAAACCGACGGCCTATAGTGTGTCATTTGAGACGACGATGAACCCGGCTGATTTTGACCGAAGTCGAGAAGTGCATTTCAACAGGGCAAACGCTGCGTTAGATAACGCGTTAAAGTCATTTTTCTTAAGGAAAGTCTGATCCAGGCGCCAAGCCTCGATGGTGAGCAAGGTTGCTGGGACGTTCAGGTTAGATATTGCCCAATGTTAGGCACCGTTTTTTTGAAAGTAGTCACTAAATTCCGCTTTTGTCGAAAGTATTTCGATGGTCTGCGGTCATTCAAGTTTTGCAGGGACGTAATCATGAAAAAGACCACATTTTTAGTTTTAGCCGTGGCTCTGGCAGGCTGTCACTCAAACGTCAGGGACTCCTCTCCAAGCCTGCTCAAGGACGGGGTTCAGTTGGAGCAAACCAAGGTCGTCGCTGACGCGGACCACGCCAAGATCATCATGAAGGCGACAGGGTTCCCCCACCCGGTACAATTCTCCATACGGCGCAGTTCCGATGCGGATCAGCGTGCCGAGGTCTTGGGAACCGTGGTCGACTCCGGTCGTGGCAAAGTATTCGGTTGGATCGCCAAAATGAACGAGGTTGCCAACAGTGCCACCGTAAAACGCTTCCCCCAGCTGGAAGTGCAGGCTGATTCCGGGCAGGCGATTGAAGTGATCGGTGAATCTCGGGTCTACGACTCGAACTACTACCGCTACGCCAAGAAAATTGTTTATGCCTGCGGCCCTATGAGTTCCAGCTTCATACCCGAGAAGCAAAAGGTTTACCAGGTGGAGTTTGTGATCATTGGGGCAGGTTGTGAGCAGCATGTTTACGATGTCACTCAGCCACAGGAACGTATTCCCGTCGCGAACGTACCGGGCCTTTGAGTTCGACTTGAGAAACTAAATGTACGGGGGAGCCTAGAAATTCCTGAATGGTCCACTCCTCTGGCGCCGGTGAAAACATGAACTTTGAAAACGCGCTTAAAGCTCTGAATCTGCCGGAGGCGGTGGTCGCGTGTGCTGCCGGAAAAATCAGGCCACCCGTTTGCACTTTGGAGGCTCCTGCTCAATGGTTTGGTTTCCCGCCTGCGCTGATCCCAATCTGGAGTGACGGCTCTCGCCCTACCTATATTGGGTATTGGAAGCACTGGTTCGTGGAGCGGGAACCTTGCTTTGTAAAAATGTACATAAGCTCCGATCGTATGACGACTGAGATCGCCAGGACTTCTTCACAACTGTTTGGAGTCGTTGCGATGATGGCGATCAGTCTGGATGATGGGGTGACGTTAGGTCTTGAACAGTTCGCCGCGAGGGTGGGACTTGAGAGCTTGTCGGAGCTTGATGCAGTCTCCTTGAAAACGGGTGATGACCCCAAGGGTTTTCCCAAAGCAGAGCTATTTAAAACATTAACTCCCTTCGACTGTATCTCCTGTGACGGTACTCCCTATATGGGAGGGTTTCCCAATGAGTTCAGCAATGGAAACTGGTGGGAAACTAGCTGTTCCTTTGAGATTCTAAACAGAAATATGACAGTCCCAGAGGACGGCTCAAACTTGCCTGGCTGGTTTGACCCGGCTCAGGAAAAAACGACGCTATTCGAAGGTTTCATGTCGGCGGGTCGTCTGGACTATGCATGGCTGACATTGAACTCGACGGGTTGGTTGATTGCTGATGCAAGAAGGGCAATTGTTGAACTGCAGGCTCGCACCAGCGATGAGGCTCTTAATTGTGTTATTGCGTCTTGGCTATCCGTTGCTGACGTTGGGGCTGGAAGCTATTGAGTGCAGTAAAGAACGTGTAAAAGGAGCATGTCCCATCTTGAATAAGCTTTACACGTTCTGATCTATTTTCAGGACTAAACAGGGGCAGAGTATTTCACAGATCAAAGCGCTTGGTTTCAATAGCGATGCTTCAAAACCCTTCTTTTGGAAAATACCGACTGGGCGCCTCACCCAATATTCGACGGAAAACACTGGTGAAGGCACTTGGGCTGCTATAGCCCAGGTCAGTCGCCACCCGCGTAATTGCCTCCCCGTTACCCAAACGCACCACGGCCGCCAATAGACATGCCTGCTGGCGCCATTCGACAAAGCTGATACCGGTTTGTTGGCGAAATAGACGGGTGAATGTGCGGCGGCTCATCCCGACCTGCCGGGTCATATCATCAATCCCTGTCTCCAGCGAAGGTTGTTCCAGCAGGTTGCGGCAGGCGTGTGCCAACCTTGGCTCAACCGGAAGAGGTGCATTAAGCGATAGGGGCGACATACCTGCTATTTCGTGAAGCAGCAATGTCATCAGATGACCGTCCAGATGCTCCTTGGCATACAGTGCCGGAACGTCTATGGCGCGGATCAGTAGCTGCCGAAGCAGTGCCGACACGCCGAAGACCTGGCAGTGCGCAGGCAGGCTGAGCCGAGCCGCCGCGCAGTTACGGATGTAGGTATTCAGCATGGTGACCGGCCCGCTCATGCTCATCTCATGAGGAACTCCCGCCGGTACCCAGATGGCCCTTTGTGGGGGCACGACCCAGTTACCCTGGCTCGTGAATACCGTGATGACGCCGCAAGCGGCGTAGGCGAATTGCCCACGTTGATGCGTATGCAGCGCAAAGCGCTGGCCATCCAGATAGTCATTGGCCGTCACCACTGCATCGCGGGGTGTGTTTTCGTAGGGATCTATTTCAGTTTCGCGCATGGCCTGAATTTAATGTTTTATGACCTGGTAGTGCAAGCGAGCCATTACCTCTATTGCTCATAGTGATGATTTGGTTGGTTCATACAGCTGCCCGCCCTGTCTTCTGGAAATAGAACTTCATGCAGAAAAAACACCCTGGCCGTCTTGGTGACGGCTGTCTGGAGCCTGAACTTTCCCATCACCAAACTAGGCCTGGCCGCTATCGATCCGCTGTTGCTGACGGCGCTTCGCTTTACGTTGGCGGCATTGCCGTGGGTGTTTTTTGTCAGGCGCCCGCTGATTGCCATAGGGTGGTTGGCCGCCTATGGATTGATTTTCGGCGTCGCGATGTGGGCGTTGATCAATCTGGGCATCGAACTGGTGTTCCACCAGGGACTGCCGCCTTGTTGATCCAGTTCAGTGCATTTTTTACCTTGGGTTGGGGAGTGTTGCTGTTTCGCGAGCATCTGAGCCTTGGACAAATCCTTGGAGTGGGGCTCGCAGCGCTGGGCTTGATCAACACTATTTTCAGCAGTCCCGGCCATGCGACGACAGTCGGTTATGGCTTGTTGTTGGTGAGTGCCTTTAGTTGGAGTGTCGGCAACGTCATCATCAAGAGGTCGAAAGTCCGGGAAATGTTCGCCTTTGTGGTATGGGCCAGCCTGTTTCCGCCGATTCCCTTATTGGTATTCACTTGGCTGGCGCACGGTTCCGCTCCGTTTACCTCCTTGGCAACGCACCTTGAGTGGGTGTCGGTGTTTTCGATTTTGTTTCAAGTCTACGCGGCGACGCATTTCTGCTATTGGGGTTGGAATCTACTGCTGCGCGAGTACCCGGTTTCCAGAGTGGCACCGCTGTCTTTGCTGATTCCGGTGTTTGGGATCGCAGGTTCGATGCTGATGCTTGGGCACAGGATTGATTTCAATGAAGGGATTTCGATTGCGCTGATTCTGTCGGCACTTGCAGTGGGGTTGATGAAGGGACGCCAGTCGGTACGCATTGCATCCTCTGGAAAATAGCATTCAGTTCTGTCTCGTATTCAGAGCATTCCTTTCCGCTCAAATCCAAAAAAAGGCACCTGCGATATTTCCGGTGGGGTAACTGAAGTTGGCGGTGGATAGTGAGGGTGCCAAGTAGTAGCATTGCGTGGCCATCTGCAGTACAGCGCCTTCTTATCGTGCTGTAGGCAGGAAGCCACACCAATTATCAAGGGAATCAGATGCAAGACTTTATCCGTAAAACCTTCGGCGGGCTTTCCGCACCGTATTACTTGCGCCACCTATTCTTCGGCTCGTTGTTCTTTGCGGCTGGCGTTTGGCTTATGGTCCAAAGTAAAGGGCCGATACGAATTGATGTGATATTTCTTACTGCAGTTTGCACCCTGCTTTATCCTTACTCGCGTTTTGTCTACGAGCGGGTTATCGGGTTTGTTATGGGAGAGAATGTTTTCTTCGTAAATGCAATATTTATGCTGTTCGTGAAGCTTTGGACAATGATGATGTGCTGGGTTTTTTCAATTTTCATAGCACCTGTCGGGCTGGTTTACCTTTACTTTTACCATCGCAATGCTTCCGTTTAAGCCACGTCGGATTTTGTAGACGTAACCGAGTATTTAACCTTACCTGCGTTCAGTCCTAAACAAACAGCTTCATGAGCGCGTTGCATCTGGGCTGTCTGTGGAAGGAATGGCAAATAGATGCTCGGCGGCAAAGTCCACGAATACGCGGATTTTCGGTGAAAGATGGCGACTGGACGGCCACAATGCCCAGAACTGCCCTTGATCTTCGCTGTGACCGTCGAGCACCGTTTCCAGGCGCCCTTGGGCGATAGCTTCGCGCGCCAGGAAGTCCGGGACAAATGCGATACCGTGCCCATCCACCATGGCCATCAGCATGGCTTCCATGTTGTTCAATGTCAGGGCGGTTGGCAGGCGTAACTGCGTGAACTGGGGGGCCGACGACATACTCCAGTCCATTATTTTACCCGTCGTGACAAATCGGTAACGCAAGCACTCATGATGCTCGAGGTCACTGATAGTGACGGGCCGTCCCTTACGCTGAAGATAGTCAGGCGATGCGCACAGGACAAACTTAAAAGGCCCCAACTGTCGGGCCATCAGCTTGGAGTCGGCCGGAACGCCGCTGCGAATCACTACATCGAAGCCTTCATCGATCACATCCACCAACTGGTCGTTGAAGTCCAGTTCCAGCTCGATCTCCGGATAGGTTTTGCGAAACCGCGACATATGGGGCAAGAGAAAGCGATAACCGATGGTGGGCAAACTGACGCGTAACTTTCCACGGGGTTCCTGTGTGGCATGGGAAAGCATCGCCCGGGCATCTTGAAGATCGTCGAGGATCTTTCGGCAGCGTTCATAGAACAATTGTCCCTCCGCTGTCAGGCTGACTTTGCGGGTGCTGCGGTGCAATAACCGCACATTCAGCGAAGCCTCGAGTTTGGCGACGTTTTTGCCCACGGCCGAGGCTGAAATCCCCAACGCCCTGGCGGCGCTGATGAAACTGAGCGCCTCGGCGGTTTTTACGAATGAGATCACACCACTAAGACTGTCCACAAAACAATTGCATCCTTTTAGTTCATTATAAGTGGAATAAAAGCCCGTTTATCTTCGATTGTATCCTAACTAGAGTGTGCGAACGATCGCGCGCCTCGTCCTGGACAGCACGGATACTTCATAGACATGCAGGGTGTGACTTAATGAACTCAGCTACCGAACTGCTCCCGGCCCATGGCCGATACTCCATCTTGGCTGCAATTTGCCTGGCAGCCTTGGTATTGCCCATGAGTTTTACCGGCGGGGCAGTGGCCACGCCGTTCATTGGTCAAACCTTTGATGCCCATCCCACGGAACTGGCCTGGATCACTAACGCCTTCATGCTCAGCTTCGGCAGCCTGCTGATGGCGGCCGGCGCCCTCGCGGACCTCTACGGACGCAAGCGTTTATTCATGTGCGGCATGGCATTGTTCGCGCTGGTGTCGATCCTGTTGGCAGTGGTCCCTGATATTATCTGGCTGGACCTGTTGCGTGGCGTGCAGGGCATCGCCGCGGCAGCGGCCCTGGCCAGCGGTTCGGCAGCACTGGCGCAGGAGTTTGATGGGCATGCCAGGACGCGCGCTTTCAGTCTTCTGGGCACCACTTTCGGGGTTGGCCTGGCCTTCGGTCCGTTGTTATCGGGATTGCTGATCGAGTACATGGGCTGGCGCGCAATTTTTCTTTGCACCGCCCTGATCGCCATCCTTTCTTTAATATTTGGCCTGCCGAAAATGCGCGAAAGCCGCGACCCGCAAGCACAACATCTGGATACGCCTGGCGTGCTGACGTTTTCCGGCCTGTTGATCACTTTCACCACAGCGGTGATCCTGGCACCTGAGCAGGGCTGGGGTTCGCCGGTCATCCATGCACTGTTTGGAGCGGCGGCGGTCTTTTTGCTGCTGTTCATCATTGTTGAAAATCGGGCGAAACATCCGATGTTGGAACTGGGGCTATTTCTGTTTCCGCGCTTTGTCGGTGTACAGATCCTGCCGATCGGCACCTGCTATTGCTACATCGTCTTGATCGTATTGCTGCCGTTTCGGTTTATCGGTGTGGAAGGTGCCAGCGCTTTTGAAGCGGGATTGATGATGTTGGCACTTTCCGCCCCGATGCTGATTGTCCCCATGATTGCCGCGTCGCTGACTCGCTGGTTGTCGGCGGGCGTACTTTGCGCCATTGGCTTCGTGATCGCAGCGGCCGGGCTCTACTGGCTGAGTGCGGTCCCGGTCGGCACGCACGCGCAGATCATCGCGGCCATGCTGCTGACCGGTATCGGTACCGGCCTGCCCTGGGGTTTGATGGATGGTTTATCGATCAGCGTGATCCCCAAGGAACGGGCGGGGATGGCCGCCGGTATTTTCAACACGACGCGGGTGGCCAGCGAAGGTGTCGCTCTGGCAATCACTGTTGCGGTGCTGACGGCCCTGGTCGCACACCATCTGAGCATCAGTGACTCGGTCAAACTGTCCGCCGTTGACTATTCAACGATCGCGCAACGCCTGGTAATGGGTGATATCCAGCACGCGAGCACCGACGCCAGGCAAATCTCGCTGACGATACTGCGCTCGGCCTATACCGCAGGGTTCAACACCTTGTTGCAACTGCTGGCGATGTTCACGCTGTTCACTGCCGCTGTGGTCTTTCTATTCCTGGGACGCCAAAGCGAAGTCGGTGTCGGCGTCGAATCCGCCCCCGAAGTCGCCTGTCTCTCATCGGATACCTGAGAAAAACGGGGCCTTGAAAAACGCAGGAAAAACGGGGCAAGACCATGATTCAGTATCGGCATGATCATCCAATTGTGTCCTATTCCTGATCATTCCATGGCAGCATCACAACCTCAACTCACCTCCACCGTGTGCTTGAATTGATGTTGCCAAAGCCTAACTCCCAATCCTTTCGTCCGATCCAGTGACAATCGGTAATCAGCGTCAGCAATAGCGCAAACCCAGCCGCCAGGCAGCAGTTCTCCGTCCGAGGGCCGCACACCAATATCCTGCGCGCCGGCGCTTTCCCAGAAAGGCCGGCTCTGCCGGTCAAAACGAACTATTCCCGACAGGAGTTGGAAAGATAGATGACTAAAGAAATTGAGCAGCGGCTCGAACGCATTCATCACGAGCTGAGCGGCTCCGAACGGGACCTGTCCAGCAAATCCCCGAGGTCGTTGAAGTACCACGTGCAGGATATCCAGCGCAGACTGTCCGATTGGCTGAGCGAGCGCCGCGACCAACAGGACAAGCAGCGCCATGACTTGCTCCGCGCCATGGTGGTGATCGGCGTAATCGGCGTCATCTTGGCCATTACGCGTTCTGCTGCCAGTGACATGGCGTGGGTGCGCGAACATACCCTGGCATTTCGGCTGTGGGGTGTGAGTTTGTGTTTGATTTTCGTCGGCGTGTTGGTGGAGCGCTCGTCGGTGGTGAGGTCGTTGTGGAGTTTCGCCATCACCAAGTTCTTGCTGTCGCTTATCCTCTCTGGGGTGGTGTTCTATGCGCGCGGTAGAGCGGCGGGGTACATCAATGGCGTCTTCCATGTGGACGCCTCCGCTTTGCCAATCACCTTGATCCTGACCACTGGCCTTGTGCTGTTCAAACTGCTAGTGCCTTTCGTGCTAATCATCGCGGCGCTGATATTGGCGCTGCACGCTTTGCGCATCATTAGTTGGGTCTATCATCAGCGCGTGGGCGAAATGACTGGGGATTTCCTCTTCTCAATGCTGTGTAGTGCGGTGGCGGGTGTGATTCTGTTTTTTGGTTGGAGCTGGCCCAGCGATCAGTTGAGCGATACGCGCATTCCGGAAAAGGTCTACCTGATCGCAGAAGCGCTGGATTTCAACCTAAGGCATGAATGCGCGAATGTCGATCCCGAGCGTCCAGTGATTTTTCTCGGTGCTGGCCAGGAGTCCGTGCTGGTCGCGCCTTACCGTTTGGAGGACTTCGATTTTGCCACTTTCTTCGAGACCAGGGTGACGGTGCCGACCCATTTCGTACGAGAGAAATGCGAGTACAAGCCGCTGGCGCCCTCGGATCCATTGGGTGGCTATTGAAAGTCGGTGCCCAATTGGTTTTCTCCGGCTGGCGTATATGGCGATGATGGGGCCGGCCTCAACCACACGATAGATCTTCAGGGATTTATGCGGGCCGGCGCTGACTTCCGCAGCGGCTACAGCACGCGGCTTTTCGATTGACAATGGAATCCATCGAGAATCGTGGCCATTTACAAGCAGCGTATGCAGATAGAAGAAGGCTTCAGGGATGTAAAAAACGAGCACTTTGGAGTCGGCGTGACTCGCCATCGGAGTCACTGTCCGCGCCGAATCGAAGTGCTTTTACTGATCTCCGCTTTGGCCAACTACATCATTTGTTTAACGGGGTTGCAGGCCCGCGAAGCGGGTCATGAACATCGTTTTCAAAGCAATAGCCTTAAACGCCGGCGGGTGTTGTCGCTGTGGCGACTGGGCTTGGAATACTGGCGCAGCGGACGCGGCTCAAACTCTCGAAAAACCTTGGAAAGACTTGAGCGCGCGTTGCGAGCCGAGGTACATCAACAGGCGCAGGCTCTGGAGTAGATTTGTGGGGATCCCTCAGGGACAGACCACGTTTTTTCTGAGAAAAGCGGCAATGCATTTTCGATAAAACCTGGTTTGCCCTTGAGAAAACCCCGCTTTTTCCCGCAAGAAATCAAGAGGTTAGAAAATGAATAGACCTACATGGGTCGGCAACTTGTATTGCACCACACAAAAACAAGATCCCGATCCCATGCAGGCCACCCGATTCTTACACCGCGCGCTGGCCCAAGCACTTCCCACTGTCCATTCTCTTCGTCTGAAAACGTTGATGTGTTGTGTCAGTTCATTACTTCGAGGCCGTCGTCTGACTCTGACAGGACTTGGTCGATTCATGTCAGGCAAGGCCGCTGCATGCCACATATAGCCGCGACTGGAGGCTTTCGCGGGACGTTCCCTGAACGTATTTCCTTGAATCTCGACCTCTCCACGTATATGAAAGTACTTGCCCGTCAACTCACAACAATAATTTTCGAAACCAGCTCCGCGCTGTTCTTGGCCTGTAGCTTTTTCATTAGGCGTGCGCGATGGACTTCCACGGTTCTGTGGGAAATCGCCAGTTTTTTTGCTACTTCCTTGCAGGTCAGTCCATTGACGATGTGCATCGAAATTTCTCGTTCGCGGGGCGTGAGGTTTACCGTCGCGTGGTGCGGTCGGTCCATGCGTTCGAAGTGCCAGACCATCAGTTTGAACGGATCGTCCAGAGTCAGGGTATAGCCGTGGGACCTGGCCCAGAACACCTCGCCGCTTTTATGTTGCATGAAGCGTTCATCGGAGTAGGAGCCGCTCTGGCTGTTGAGCAACCAGTTCTGACTGCGGTTGCCAATGGCCTTGTAGTCCGCCTGGGAGGGGTAGATCAGCAGGGTCAGATGACCCAGAAGCTCCTCGCGAGAGTAACCGAACAGCTCCAGAAATGCCTCGTTGCAGTCGAGCATCACGCGGTTGCCGGTGATGAGCTGCGGGGCGGGTGACACCTGGAACGCCAGACGTTCAAGGTCTTTGAGTTGCTTTGCGAAGACGGTCATTGGGCATCCTGCCTCGACTTACAATCCCTTATTAACGATACCGTGGGTCAGTGCGGTTACTTATGCGAGTACGTAGTTGTACTAACTAGCGAGTGATCCGGGCGGTAGGTCATTGTAATGAATACCTGATTCAAGCACAGAAGAAAATCACCATGCCCCATTCCGTTTCCATCGTCGCTGCCGCTCACTCCCGTTTTGGTCGTCTGGACGGCTCTACGCTGGAAGACCTTATCGTGCAGGTTACCCGCGAAGCCCTGGCGGATGCCGCCATCGACGCCTCAGAAGTCGACGCCCTGTTCCTCGGGCATTTCAATTCGGGGATGGTTGCGGATGGTTTTCCCGCTTCATTGATGCTGCAAGCCGACGCAGGCTTGCGCTTCAAGCCTGCCACCCGCTGTGAAAACGCCTGCGCCTCGGGCTCGGCGGCGATTCACGCGGGGATCAATGCGATCCGCTCAGGCTCTGCTGAGCTGGTGTTGATCGTGGGCGCCGAGAAGATGACTTCCAACTCTACAGCCGAGGTCACCAAGGCCCTGGCCGGTGCCGGTTATCAGAACGACGCCCAAGAGGCCGGGCTGAGTTTTCCGCAGTTATTCGGCCTGGCTGCGCAACAGTACCGTGACCGCTACCAGTGCCCGATGGCATCGATGGCCGCCATCGCCACCAAAAACCACTCCAACGCCATGGCCAACCCCTTGGCGCAGATGCACCGGGTCATGGATTTCGAACATTGCAACAATGTGTCCAAAACCAATCCGTATGTGGCGCAGTCGCTGCGTCTGACCGACTGTTCGCTGATCAGCGATGGGGCTGCCGCCATTGTGCTGGCCTCGTCCAGGCGAGCCAGGCAGTTTCGTCGTGAGGTGTTGATTCGCTCGGTGGCTCAAGTCAACGATTTCCTGCCGATTACCCAGCGTGACATCATCGCGTTTGAAGGCCCACGGCGTGCGATCCATTCGGCTTTGCGCGGGGCTAATGTCACCTTGGGCGATCTGAGTTTTGCAGAGGTCCATGACTGTTTCACCATTGCCGAACTGCTGATCTACGAAGCCATGGGCCTGGTCCCCAAAGGCGAGGGGCACCGAGCGCTGGATGACGGTATTGTGCGGGCGGGCGGGCGTTTGCCGGTGAACCTGTCTGGCGGACTCAAGGCCAAGGGGCATCCTGTGGGTGCCACGGGGGTATCGATGCACGCTATGGCCTTTTGGCAGTTGACGGGCGAGCCTGTCGGCCTGGCCGTGCCGAACCCCGAGTTCGGTCTATTGTTCAACATGGGTGGCATGGCGGTCGCCAATTATGCCTCGGTGCTTCAGGCTCACAGGGCTTGAGCATGAACATTGCCAACTGGCTGAACGACGCCGGTCGACGCTGGCCAGAACGTCCAGCGTTATTTGAGGGACAGCGGCAAGTCGCCGACTACGCCACGTTTGCCGCTCATGTCCGTAGTCGTGCCGCGCAGCTCATAGGCGAGCACGGCATTGCGCCCGGCGACCGTGTGGCGCTGTTCATGAAGAACAGTTGCGAATACCTCGAATTACTCTATTGCGTCTGGTGGATTGGCGCGGTCGCGGTGCCGATCAACTGCAAGCTGCACCCTGTTGAAGCTGGCTGGATCGCCAACGATGCGCAAGCCCGTCTGATCTTCACCGAGGGCGGCAAGGTGTTCTCGCCCGAGATGTTGCCGCAGGGCTGTCGTGAACTGAATGAAGCGGACAGTGTGGTGTGTGCTTCGTTCGATGCGACGACGTTGGAAGATCCTTGCTCTCGTGATGCCGATGACCTTGCCTGGCTGTTCTACACCTCCGGCACCACCGGGCGATCCAAGGGGGTGATGCTGTCCCACGGCAACCTGACGGCCATGTCACTGTGTTATCCGCTCGACGTTGATCCGGTCAGTCCGGATGATGCAGTGGTGTACGCGGCCCCGATGTCCCATGGCGCCGGCCTTTACAACTTTATCCATGTGCGTTGCGGAGCTCGCCATGTTGTCCCCGAATCCCGCGGTTTCAAGGCCGACGAGCTGTTCGAACTGGCGAGCGGGCTGCGCGATCTCATGTTGTTCGCCGCGCCAACCATGGTCAAGCGCATGGTTGAACAGGCTCGGCGCCAAGGCTACGGCGGCGACGGGATCAAAACCATTGTCTACGGTGGCGCGCCGATGTACCTGAAGGATCTGCAAGAAGCGGTCGAGACCTTTGGCGCGCGGCTGGTGCAGATCTATGGTCAGGGGGAGAGCCCGATGACGATCAGCGCGTTGTCGCGTGAGTTGATCGCGGATCGAAACAGTCCCGACTGGGCCTCTCTGGCAGCTTCCGTGGGTCGGGCACATTCGTGCATGGAGATCAGGATTCTGGACCCTGAGCACCGACCGTTGCCTCCCGGCCAGTCAGGGGAAATCGCCGTGCGTGGTCCCACCGTCATGCAAGGCTACTGGCGCAACGACGAGGCGACTCGCCAGACCTTGGTGGATGGCTGGCTGTTAACCGGCGACATCGGCTTTCTTGATCACGCGGGTTATCTGACGCTCACCGATCGCTCCAAGGATGTGATCATTTCCGGCGGCTGCAACGTGTACCCTCGGGAAGTAGAAGAAGTGTTGGCGCAGCACCCGGAAGTATTTGAAGTCTGTGTGGTTGGCGAGCCGAATGTGCAGTGGGGGGAAATGGTGGTAGCGTTCGTCGTTCCCCGTGCAGCAGGATCGCTCGATGAATCGTTGCTCAACGCATGGTTCGTCGAACGCATGGCGTCATTCAAAAAACCGAAGAAATACGTATTTTGCTCGGAGCTGCCCAAGAACAGTTACGGCAAGATCCTCAAGACCGAGCTGCGCCTCTGGTTGAAGGAGGTCGCGAACGGCACTGCAGTTCCCTGAGTTGTGTTTCCCATGGATAAAATCAGACAGGAGTCCCTCACGTGGACATTCAACAGAAAAACCCGGCCCGGCAACGGCGTCGGGCGTTTATCGGTGCAACGTCCGGCCACCTGATCGAGTGGTACGACTACGGCGTCTATGGTTTTCTTGCCGTCTATATCGGCAAGGCGTTCTTCGTCTCTGATGACCCGACCACCAGCCTGCTCGCCAGTTTTGCGGCTTTTGCCTTGAGTTTTTTCATCCGGCCGCTGGGAGGGCTGTTCTTCGGTCCGCTGGCGGACAAGATCGGTCGGCGCACAACCCTGATCACCGTGCTGGTGATGATGGCCGGTTCGACCTTCTTGCTGGGGGTGCTGCCGACCTATGCCTCGATAGGGATTGCAGCGCCGATCATTCTGGTGTTAATCCGCTGTGTACAGGGCTTCTCGGCCGGTGGCGAGATCGGCACCATCACCAGCTTCATCTCCGAGTACGCCGGGCCTGGGCGACGCGGCTTCGCCACATGCTGGTTGATGGTAACGGCGGTGCTCGGACTGTTACTGGGCGGTGCCGTGGCCAACGGCATGACCTGGGTCATGGGCGCCGACCTGATGCAAGCCTGGGGTTGGCGTATTCCGTTTCTGATTGCGGCACCTCTGGGCCTGATCTCGATGTACATTCGCCTGAAGCTTGAAGACAGTCCCGAGTTCCTGGCATTGCAGCGCTCGGGGGAAACCTCCAGGGCGCCTCTGCGAGAAGTCTGGCAGTGGAAACGGGCGATTGCCCTGGTGTTCTTCATCATTACCCTGCACAGCTCGATCTTCTATCTGGTGCTGACCTTTGTCTCGATCTACATGTCGAGCATTCTCAAGTTCGACAGCGGCACGACCTTGCTCTACGTCTTCGTTGCCAGCTTATCGGCCGCAGTCGTCATGCCATTCGGCGGTGCGTTCACGGATAGAAACGGGCGTAAGCCGTTTCTGTTGGTGGTCGGCACCCTGGCCACCTTGGCGATGTACTGGCTCTTCAAATCGGCCCCCACGGCGACGCCTGCTTCATTTATCTACCCGTTGATGGCGGTGGCCATCCTGTTCGGCCTGTATGCCTCGTCGACTTACGCGTTAATGAGCGAGTTGTTGCCCACCCGAATCCGCTCCACCGGTATCGCGGTGGCGTACAACATTCCGGTGGCGGTATTCGGTGGTAGCGCACCGCTGATTTCTACCTGGTTGATCAAGGTGACCGGAGACATTACGTCGCCCTGGTACTTCTACATAGGCACGGGAGTGGTGTCGTTGATTGCGTTGGTGCTGTTGCGCAAGGAGGATTTTGTCGCCTGTGCAAGTCCCGTCGAGGTGCCGGGCGTTGGGCGAGCTGATATGGCGTTGGCCCCCGAGCCTTGAGCATGCACGCGATAGACAAAATCCCAGATGCAATAAAGCCCGCGCAAGACGGGCTTTGTTAATGCTTGAGGATAGGCTCGCACAAGAGGGGCGAACCAGATTTCATTGATGGATTTCAGGCACAAAAAAAGACGCCCTTGGACGTCTTTAGATGATTAAGTGGTGGGCCGGGGTAATTTGAATTCGATCGGTAAGATATTAACTTATAACATTTATATTGTTTTTTGTTTTTAGTTGGAATACCAATTGGAATACAACACTCCACTTGACCACCCGCTTGCATTCGATCTTACCAGAACGCTTCGTAACCATGATTGGCAGTGAACTGCCCATAGCGCTGATTGCTGCCAATCAGCGTCGGCAGGGATCGGCCAAAGGCATTCGCTCGGCTGAAAGGCTAGACATGTAGCCTCCTCAGGGCGAAGTAAAAATCCTCAAATCCACATCTAGTTCATCCGCTGTGCTTAGCCAATCCTCGATAAGCTGAAAAGCTTGAATACTCTCGGGCGAAGATTTGAGTGGGTTTCCCATGCTTTTGATGAAATGGTCACTGGAAAATGAATTTCCACCCACGATCCAGATCTCTTTTTTACATCTCATTGATTTTCTTCGTTCGCAGATAAGATCCCAAACTCGCTCAGAAAGAGTGCCGTCAGGTGCTACCGGATGATTAATTTGACCATCGAATAATCTATAGCGCGTCCCGAGCGGATAAGTTGCATCATTGGAGGGCCAGCACCCATTCCACGTTTTGAAATTTCCCGGTTTTATGTTCTTGTTATTAGAAACAAGCATATGAATATTTTTAATCGCTTGACTGCCGACCTCGGCGAGAGCACCTGCTGATGATTTTGGATTGAGGGTGTCGCCACACTTGACATGAACGAAACATAGCCTCTCAGGGGATGACAAAATGAAATCGCCCGGCTCAACGCCCATATCGCAGCAAAGCACGAGATCACAACCAGGTATGAACTTGGCGAACGGCCCCAGCTCGCCGTGTGGCGTGCCTGGGTTCCCATATCCCTTTAGCCTGTCGATGAGATGGAAAATCGAGTCCGTATCAAAGTTGTCTCTGGTGGTTTGAAAATATTTGTGATCCCGGACGTGACCTTTCTCCTTAAGGTTTTGGCTCCGCATCTCTGGAAGTGGGAACAGCGACGCTCCCGCGAAACTTTGTTCAGCTTCGATTCCCCGCTCATAAGGAAGTGCCAATCTGTAAAAGCTTCCTCCTAGATACGTGACCCCATCCTCATACAGTACTTTCAAGCGATGGCCAAAATTTAGATATTCCACTACCCATTCATGATCAGCCCTTCCTTCAGAAATACCAGCGAGCTGGACTTCGAAACATAAAGCATCGTCCGAGTACGTCAAAGCTAGTTCAACCAACTCACCATGTGCATGGAAGCTGATTCCGTCATTGAAGTTTACGTAAATAAACTCTGCATGGATCTCGCCCCGGCCGATCTGCCTAGGTCCATCGAGTTCATTGAAATCTAGCAATACGGAAAGGATCTTTGCATCCGGCCTTTCGGCTATCGGTTGCGCGTAGGATTTGATAAGCCGTCCGGCATTGCCTCCTGCCTCGATGCATTCGCTGACCACGTCGATCCATTGAGAAAGATCATACAGCGTGAAATTGGATTCCTTCTGATCGACCACTCGGCCTGATCTGGCACCAATGTAGTAGCTACTGTCTTTCTTGCCGTCCAAGCCAATATTGTCGACTTTCACCATCGTTAAGGCATATCTGGAATTGCTCTGATTACTACGGCTTCTATCTAGGTTTTGTCCCTTCAAAGCCACAGACTCCGGACGTCGAACAGCTTGGCCAATAGCTCGGGCGTGAGTCTCCTTGACCTGATGAATCGCGGTCCTGGCCGCTAACGCAGTAAGCTTGTCGATATGGATGGCATTACGCAGCCGATATTGCTCTTGGTTGTAGTATCGCCCGCCGCCGCTATCGAATATTGCTACACCCGACCCCATCTCCTTTACGACAATTACATGAAGTTTTGGCTCAAAAAACAGCTTGTTAGAAAAGAATTTCGAGCTATTAAACGACACGTAGACCATGACTTTTAGGTCGAGGACCTCCTCATAGCTCTTGACCAAGGCCCCGTATCCATGAAGCTCCCAGTAGAGGCGATCCATAAGTAAGGACAGGGAAAATTCTTCCTCCTTCTGCACGAAGCACACCGAAGCGTGAGGGATTTTGATGTCGTCCTCAGGAACTAACTCATTGAGATCCACTCGCTCCTTGAATTTGCCATCGAAATAGCTGTACTTGGGGAAACTATCGAGGAAGGACTCGATTAGGTAGCTCGTACTGAGAGACTTTACGAATTCTGACGCTCCTCCACTGGCGAGATAATCGTCAAATTTTTGGTAGCCATCCCACATCCCCTCATTCGCCCCCCGGCTAAGATCCAATACCAAGGGCTGGGCTTCCCCGTAACGCCGGACGATCCGGCCGACGGCTTGTACCAGCTCTCGCCCACTACCCAACTCGTAGGTCAGAACCAATAATTTGGCTTCGGGAATGTCTATGCCTTCGTCGAGCTTGTGCTGGTGAATGATTACCCTGAGGCCCTCAACTTTAAGTGCTCGTCCAACCCGCTTAAATTTATTTGTCTCCTCCTCATTTTCCAAACGCTCATGGACACTTGCGGTGCAAAAAAGTGGAGCTATTAGGTTGTGATATCTCTCGATTTCCTCAAGGCTCTTGCACTTAACGATGCATTTTAGGCTGTCGTCGACTTCCAGATAGTCCGTAATCTTCGCGAGCATTTTCGCTTCATCGGCAATCTGCTCATAAAAAGGCTCCGAAATTACTCCATCGGCTACAGCATCTTTGAACGTAAACACATAGAAGTGGTCTGTACTCACGTTTAATTCAAACAGGTCATTCCTATAAGGCGTCGCGGTAATCACCACCTTCATGGCGGAAGATTGGCGGATTATTTCTCGCCAAACGGGTGACGGCTCTGAATGGCCTTCATCAACGATAATTAAATCGAAGTCCTGCTGAATTTTTCCAAGAGCCTCATCTCCGATAAATGTTAGTTTCTGGAAACTGGTTATGTAAACTCCATCGCCTTGCCCGAAATCAGAATCCCTGAAAGTTTTCTTAAGTTTAAAGTTTTTATCATCGATTGTGGTGCGAAAGAATTTTTTAGAAATCTCTCGAAAAAGTTGATCTTTCACTGCTTTGCGGTGACATATAACAAGGACTTTAGCTGCGCTCGAGAGATGGGATATAAGCGAAATGACCCCCGTTTTTCCCGCCCCGGTGGGCAGATTTATTAATAAGGCTTTATCCGCTTCATTTTCCTCGGCATACTTCACGAAACTTCGCACTGCGCCGAGTTGGCAGTTTCTTAGCTTTTCTTTCGCTGAATCCAAATACTCGAGAATTTTCACAACGTTCGTCCATGTCGAAGGAGGGCGTGTTCGTAATGCCACTGCCTGCTAAGCAGTGACCTAGCAGGCGGGAGTGTCAAAATGACATGGCTGACAGTATCTTGATACTTAGTGACGGTAAAGTGAGCGATTACAACCGCACGGGAGCAAGAGGTGGGTGCTCATTTTTGCTTCTCATCCTGTGATCTGCCATTTGAAAGTATGTCGGATATTCTCTTATGTCAGTTGGGAAGCTCAGATCTTAGGCCGGCACTAGGTACTTTGATTCTCTCATTACCCAAATGCAGTTAGCTTGGCTGGTTCAGCGACGAAGTGGTGGCCAATTTGGTCAGCAACCTGCTGACCAAATTGCCCTCGATACAGCTTCTTCCCTTATTCATCGTCGAAATAATCACGGTCCAATGCCGGAAGCCTCAGCAGTCGTGAGGTAACACCGACCTCGTTATCCATCATCAGATTCACCAGACGGTTACCGTCCACCAAGACGATTCCTTCAACAGACTTGGCAAAATCAATAGCATGGGCGGTGAAGCCAGAAGTAGTGATGAATACGCCGCGCTTCGCTTTCTGCCCTGCGAGGGCACCGTAGAAAGCTTGCAGCTCAGGACGGCCAACCGTGTTTTGCCAGCGCTTGGCCTGGACGTAGACCTTCTCAAGTCCCAACTTATCGAGCGAGATAATGCCGTCGATACCAGCGTCGCCTGAGCCACCGACGCGTTGGAGATCACTGCGACTAGCGCCATAACCCAGGCGGTGCAGGACATCCAGCACTATCACTTCAAAGCGGTTGGGAGTCACTTGCAATAGGCTATCCAGCAAATCGGCGGCGGTAGCTTCGCGCAATTCTTGCAACGCCTGCTCAAGGCGGTCATCCGGGCTGGCGGTGGCTGAAGTGACGTCAGACCCAATTTGAGCCTGATCATCCAGTGGGGTCGCATCGATTGCGACTTTCAACTTCACATGCATATAGCCGATAGCCAAATGTTCCACTTCTTCGTGAGGGAGTGGCGCAGCGTTTTTTTCTGCATAGGTGATTCCGGCATCCGTCAGCTTCCAATACCCACGCTTTGCGCTGCTGGACAAGCCTGCACGTTTGAGCCGGTCATGCGCCCAGCCCGCGCGGTTTTTGTAGGTCGTCTGACCGCTAGCGATCAGCTCCTGCCGTTGCTCTTCCGTTAGGTGCAGCGTTTTTGCGGCTGCTTCCTGGGCATCCCGCGTGGGCGCACCTTCGGGCTTGGTCGCTAAAAAACGCAGCACTGGTTCGATGAACTGATCGTAAGTGGGAACGGACATTTTGCCTTCCTTTGGCGCAGGTAATTGTTGGGTCGAGTCACCTGGTCAGTCTGCAGGCGTAAGTGAAATCCTGGCTGACCAGTTGAGCTGTCTCGACGAACTTAGTGGGGTATCCTATGACATTTTGCACGGACATCTCACAGGTGCTTCGTTGCACCCAATTAGCGCACCGTTCGACGTTGTGACAGGAACCTGAATACTTATGGCAAGCGCCAAATTGACACTCGCTCGGCTTGAAAACCTGCTGCTGACTGCCTGTGACGACTTACGCGGCAACATGGATGCCAGCGAATACAAGGAATACATTTTCGGCATGCTGTTCCTCAAGCGTGCCAGCGATCTGTTCGATCAGCGCCGCGAAGAGATTGCCGCAGAAGGCAAGGCTGCAGGCCTGAGCGATGCCGATATCCAACTCAACCTAGAAGATCCTGATCAGTACTCCGGCAAGTATTTCTTTGTGCCGGAGCGGGCTCGATGGAATCAGAGCTGGGTCGATAGCACCTGGAACCTCCATCCAGCTCTCAAGCACGTCAAAGAAAACGTTGGAACTGCACTCAATAAAGCGCTTGAAGCGTTGGAAGAGGCCAATCCAGAGGCCTTACAGGATGTGCTTAAACACATCAACTTCAACAAGAAGATCGGCCAGAACACGCTGGATGACGACACGCTGGTCAACTTTATTCAGAACTTTGAAAAAATCCCGCTGCGTGACGAAGACTTCGAATTCCCGGATCTACTGGGAACCGCCTATGAATGGTTGATCAAGCACTTTGCGGACTCGGCGGGTAAAAAGGCTGGTGAGTTCTACACCCCGGCTGAAGTTGTGCGTATCTGCGTCGAGATCTGCGATCCCCAGGAAAATATGAGTGTGTACGACCCTACTGTGGGGTCGGGCGGTATGCTAATCCAGGCGCGTGATTACCTGCGCGAGTGCGGCGCCGATGCCTCCGAGCTGGCTTTGTACGGTCAGGAGAAGATGGGCACCACCTGGTCAATCTGCAAAATGAACATGTTGCTGCACGGCATCTCCCACGCAGTGATTCGCCAACAAGATACCCTGCGCGAGCCCCAACATCAGGCCGAAGATGGTCAGCTCAAGCGTTTTGATCGCGTGCTGGCCAACCCCCCGTTCAGCCAGAATTACATCAAGAAGGACATCAAATTTCCCGGTCGCTTCCCGGTTTGGATGCCCGAAAAAGGCAAAAAAGCCGACCTGATGTTTGTGCAACACATGCTGGCGGTGCTCAAAAGCGACGGTCGTATGGCAACGGTGATGCCCCATGGCGTGCTGTTCCGTGGCGGCGAAGAACGCGAAGCGCGCAAGTACTTTATAGAAAAGGGCTATCTCGAAGCGGTGGTGGGACTGCCGAGTAACCTGTTCTATGGCACCGGGATCCCTGCCTGCATTCTGGTGCTGAATAAGGCTGGGGCGGCAGAGCGTGACCATGTACTGTTTATCAACGCCGACCGTGAGTACCGCGAAGGCAAGGCCCAGAACCATCTACGGCCCGAAGACATCGATAAGATCGTGCACGCCTATCGTGCAGGGCAAGGTATTCCTGGCTATGCACAGCGGATTTCGGTGGCTGCCATTAGCGCTGAAGACTACAACTGCAATATTCGGCGCTATGTGGACAACGCGCCGCCGCCTGAACCCCACGATGTTCGAGCCCATCTGCACGGTGGTGTGCCGGTCAGTGAAATCGACGCGTTGGCGCACTTCTGGAAAAACTACGCCGGACTGCGTGAAAGCTGCTTTATGCCTCGTACAGTGTCTGCCGGCGTTGTGGCCTACGCGGACTTCTCGGCCGAACTGCTAGGCAAGCGTGCGATTGCCGAGTTCATTAGCTCACACTCCGGCGTCATCCAATGCCAAGCCAATTTTATGGTCGAGTTGAACAAGTGGTGGGAACAGCATTTGCCGATTGTCGAGGCGCTTGCTCCAGATACTACCAATCAGCAAGCGCGGGCGAATAACGTCTACCAGATGCGCTCCACCTTGCTGGACAGCATTGAACGGACTTTTGCTGGCCAAGAGTTGCTTAATCGCTATCAAGTACGCGGTGCCTTCGCCAACTATTACAAATTGCTGGCCGCTGATTTTAAATCCATCGCCGCCAGCGGCTGGGGCCCGGAGCTGATTCCCAACGAGGACATCCTGCAGAGCCAGTTCCCCAAAGTGTTGGCCGAACTGGAACACCACCACAGTCGCCTGACCGAACTGCAAGCGCTGTTCGCTGCTGCGAGCGAAGAGGACTTTGAGGATGCCGATGACAGTGGCGTGCTGCCAGCCGATGAAGTGAAAACTCTCAAAGCCAGCCTTAAAGAAGCCCGTGGGTTGATGAAGTTGGCTAAGCGCGATACCAGCTTCGGTGACTGGCAAAGTCTTCAGCGCGAGGCTGAGCGTATTGAGGTGCAACTGGTTCGCCATAAATCCCTGGAAGACGAAGCGAAAAGCCTTAAGGGGTTGATCAAGACGACCGAGCAAAGCCGCGATGACTTGGTGGAAAAAGCCCGTGAGAACATCACTGATGATGAAGCTCGAATAGTGATCGTTGAGCGACTGGGTAAGGTGCTATTTGAGAGTTACCGTCAATATCTAGCTGCCGATCAACGGGCTTGCGTTACCGCGATTGAGAGCCTTTGGGGTAAATATGCGGTGACAGCTAAGCAGATTGAGGCCGAGCGCGATGAAGCGGCGCAGACGTTGCAGGCGTTTTTGGTGGAGTTGGGGTATGAGTGAGTTATCGTTTGCTCCGCTCACGAAGTTTGCCGATATCACTATGGGACAGTCGCCAGGAGTTGAACTTTGCAACACAGATGGTAAAGGGTTACCGTTTTTGCAGGGATGCGCAGAGTTTGGCGCGAGCAATCCACAAGCTTCCGTCTATTGCGCGCCACCTTTACGCACCGCGAAAGCGGGCTCTGTATTGATCAGCGTACGTGCGCCCGTTGGCACGATGAACTATGCCGATCAGGACTATTGCATTGGTCGTGGACTTGGCGCTTTTAAGGCCAAACCGGGTCTGTCGAACACTGTCTTTTTAAAGCATGCGGTAGAGCATCGTAGTAACTACTTGCACCGGCGAAGCCAAGGCTCCACATTCGCTGCTGTCTCGACTGGAGATGTACAAAACATACCGATCCCTATGTTCCCTTTTAACAAGCAGAATAAAATTGCTGCGATATTCAAGGGCATGGACACCTCTATCGAAAAAACCGAAGCTCTGATCGCCAAATACCAGCAGATCAAGGCCGGATTGATGCTTGACCTTTTTACTCGTGGTTTGCTGCCCAATGGCCAACTGCGCCCGTCGTACGATCAAGCGCCGGAGCTGTATCAGGAAACGGCAATTGGGTGGATTCCACAGGATTGGCACTTTACTACTTGCTCGAAAGTTTGTGAAAAAATTATCGACTGCAAAAATCGGACGCCGCCTGAAACGCCAGACGGATTTCCGGTCATCAGAACGCCAAATGTTCGCAATGGAGTGTTTGTCGATAAGGATCTTGTTTTCACGGACGAGCATTCTTATTTTGTCTGGACAATGCGGGGCAAGCCGCAGGTGGGCGACATCCTTATTACTCGTGAAGCTCCTGTCGGGGAAGTCTGCATGATTCCGGAGCGGCACCCCTCTGCGTGCCTGGGACAAAGGATGATGCTTTACAGGCCAAATCAGGAATTGATTGCAGCGCAGTATTTTCTGTACGCATTGCAGTCCCGCCAAATTCAAAACCGGCTTGATTTAATCTCCGGAGGTTCCACAGTTGGCCATGTCCGAGTAGGGGATATTCGAGATTTATGGATGTTTATGCCTAAATCGCCCCAGGAGCAAAATCAGATTGCTTCTGCTCTCGACGCAATCTCCGAGAAGTTGAATTGCGAGTTGAGCCAACTCTGTAAACTTCGCCAGCAAAGAATTGGATTGATGGATGACCTCCTCACCGGCAAAGTCTTGGTAAGGGTTGATGCATTAGAGGCCACCTATGCCTGACAAGCTGCCCATTAACCTCAATGACCTGCTGCGCCAGCGCACCGTGGAAGGCGAACGCATTGAATACAAGGCGGGATGGACCCCGGGCGCCATTCTTCGCACGCTTTGCGCCTTTGCCAATGACTTTGAGAACCTGGGCGGCGGTTATGTGGTAATTGGGCAGGATTTCCTATGTGTGGTGCGCTTGCCGGTGCATCCACTCACCAAGGGCCAGATGCGGCTGCCGGGGAAGTCACTATGGAAGTCGCAGCCTTGCTCAATGTCGTTGTTGGCGAAATCAGCAGCCAGAACTGCCGCTCGCCATGGGTTTGAAGAATGCCGAGCATTTTCGCAAAGCCTATGTCCTGCCTGCCATTGTGGCCGTTTGCCTAGAAATGACATTACCCGAGCAACCCAACAGTCGGTTGCAACATTACCGCCTGACCGCCACAGGCCAGCACTGGTTGCAGGCCAATAGCCAAAGAAGCACACGATGAGTGAGTACAGCGAAGTCGAACAACCCTTTCTGCAACAGTTGGCCGAACAGGGTTGGACGGTGATAGACCAAGGATCAGGTATTCCGCAAAGCGCACACGGCAGCTTGCGTACTCACTTTCGTCAATGGTTGTTGCCCGAAGTCTTCAATAAATCCGTCCGGGAGAATAATCGCACGGATGAAGGTCTGCCGTGGCTGACCGATCGGCAGCTGGAAGATTTACGCAGCCAATTGCTGCGCCAGCCCAACCGCACCCTGCTGGAAGCGAATGAAGCAATCCAGGCTTTGCTGTTTAAAACGCAGGTAGATGTCAATGAACTGACCGGCGAAGCCGATCCCGTGGTGCGACTGATTGATTTCAAAACGCCTGAGAATAACCAGTTCCATGCCATCAATCAGTTCCGTATTGATACGCCAGGGTGTGTAAAGGATTTCATCATTCCGGACATTGTGCTGTTCGTGAATGGCATTCCCCTTGGAGTGGTGGAATGTAAAAAAGCCTCTCAAACCTGCGCCAATCCGATGCAGGAAGCCTTCGTGCAGCTACAGCGCTATATGCGCAAACGCCCGGAATCCCAAAGTGCTGGGCTGAATGAGGGTGAACCGAGCCTTTTCCACAGCAACCTGCTACTGATCCGCAGCAGCGGTCTGCAAGCAGACTACGGCACCATTACCTCAGAGGCGGAGCATTTCTATACCTGGAAGACGCTCTATCCGCAGGACGATGAGGCCCTCGAAGGATTAAACCCTCAGCAGCAACTGATTGCCGGGATGTTGAGTCGAGCCAACCTGCTGCAGATTCTGCGCACTAGTTCGGTGGTCATGGACACCGATGGTGGCCCTCGTGTGAAGGTGGTATGCCGCTACCAGCAATTTCGCGCCGCGAACAAAATCATGGAGCGCTTGCGTAATGGCGCTACGGCCATGGAACGCAGTGGTGTGGTGTGGCACACCCAAGGCTCGGGAAAGTCTCTGACGATGGTGTTTCTGGCGCGGATGCTGCGGGCCAGCCGCGATCTCGCTGACTACAAGATCGTGCTGGTCAATGATCGGCACGATCTGGAAGAGCAGCTAGGTAAAACCGCGACCTTGATTGGTGGCCGGGTCAATGTGATCGAAAGCCGTCAAGCGTTACGCCGACACCTAGCCACCGAAAGCTCCGACATCAATATGGTCATGGTGCACAAGTTTCAGGAACACAAACAGACCCTGAGTAATACCGTGGCCGAGGCGTTGGGCACTTACTTGGCCATACCGTCAGGTAAGACCTTTGGAGTGGTGAACCCTTCGGAGCGGATCATCCTGATGATTGACGAGGCGCACCGTACTCAAAGCTCGGACCTGGGGGAAAACCTGTTTGAGGCTTTTCCCAATGCCACTCGCTTTGCCTTCACCGGCACTCCGTTGCTGACCGAGCGCCACGGTGAGCGTAAAACCCGCAAACGCTTTGGTGAGTACATCGACACTTACCGGCTGATGGATGCGGTCAAGGATGGCGCCACCCTGCAGATTTTGTACGAAGGTAAAACGGCCGATAGTGCGCTGAATGAAAAGCATGCGTTTGATGAGGCCTTTGAAGACCTGTTCCGCGACCGCAGCGAAGAAGAGCTGCTGGCGATCAAAAAGAAGTATGGCGCTACCGGTGACATCCTGGAGGCCGAGAACCGCATCAACGCGATTGCCCGCGACCTAGTTAAGCATTACGTCGACAACATCTTGCCCAACGGTTTTAAGGCACAGGTGGTGTGCCATTCCAAGCTGGCCTGTGTGCGCTATCAAGCAGGTATCAAAGCGGCGTTGTCCGACCGCATCAAACAAGAACAGGCCCGGGAACTGCCTGACGCAGAATTGATCCGACGGCTGAGTTTTTTGAAAACAGCCGTCGTGGTGTCGTCAGACGGTACTAACGAGGCGGCGTTCATCACTGATGCGCGCAAACAGGCCGTGCGGATGAACGCGGTTGATAATTTTTGCCGTAGTTTCGATTTTGACGATCCGGACAAAGAGCACACCGGCATCGCGTTTCTGATCGTCTGCGACATGCTGCTGACGGGCTTCGATGCGCCCATCGAGCAGGTGATGTACATCGACAAGAAACTGCGCGAGCACACCTTGCTTCAAGCTATTGCCCGTACTAACCGGGTCAAGAGGGGCAAGCAGCGCGGCTATATCGTCGATTACATCGGCTTGGCCAACCATCTGACCGATGCGCTGACGCTGTACGCGGCCAGTGATGAGCTACAAGAGCTGCAGGACGGTTTGCAAAACATCACCTCCGAGTTGCCGGTGTTAGAGGAGCGCTATCAGCGTTTACTGCAACATTTCACAACCTTGGGTGTGAATAACATCAAGGCCTTTGTCACGGGGGCTTTACACACATTGGATGCGGATGCAGCGGTGGTGCATGAGGCCGTCAAGGCCCTGAAGGATGAAAAGCAACGGGCGGATTTCGAGGTTTACCTCAAGAAGTTTTTGATGAGCCTGGACATCATTTTGCCTCACTCGTCTGCACAGCTCTATCGCGTCCCAGCCAAGCGTTTTGGTTATATCCTGCAAGTCACCAAGGAGCGCTACAAAGATTCCAGCCTCGATTTGGGCAGCGCAGGTGAAAAAGTGAAGGCGTTAATCAACGAGCACTTAATTAGCCTGGGCATTAACCCCAAGATTGAACCGGTGGAGTTATTAGCCGAGGACTTCCTGGAGAAACTCAATGCCCATTCTGGTAAAAACAGTGAGGCCAAGGCCAGTGAGATGGAGCATGCCATCCGTAAGCATTGCACTGTCCATCATGATGAGGATCCATCCTTCTTCAAGAGCCTGTCGGAAAAGGTTGATGCCCTCATTGAGAAGCACCACGACGAGTGGGATTTGTTAGCGGAAAAATTGGCCGAACTTAGAAACCAAGCTATCGCTGGCCGTCAGCAGGGTGAAGAGGGGATGAGTAAGGAGGTGACGACCTTCTACGAGCATATCGTCCAGGTTGGCTTTCCAAACGGCACGGTTGAAGGTGGGGATAAACCCAAGTTCAAAGCATTGATGGGCGTTACGGTGGATATTTTGCAGGAAACCATTGCCAGCATTGATTTCTGGCAAAATCCGGACAAACAAAAGCGTGTTCGAGGACTGCTCAAGGCTGAAATCACTAAAGCGGGCATTGAGGAACTCAAGCAGAATCGTGAGCGCGTGGCAATTGAAGTCATGAAATTGGCCAAGAACCGTCATGACGAGCTAATCCGAGCCCTGCGCCGTGGAGACGCATAAATGCAACTTCGTCAGGTTCGAGACATCGAGTATCAGTTACTGCCAGGTTCAGACCGCCAGACTACAGATATCGTGATTGAGCGAGATGGTTTGATCACAGTGCGCCCACCCAGGCGTATGACTCCTGAGCAGGTGGATGAAACCGTACTCAGCAAACGTATGTGGATTTATCGCAACCTTGCCGATTGGCGTGACCTCAACGCCACTCGTGTGACACGTGAGTGGGTCGGTGGCGAGTCTTTTCTGTACCTGGGCAGTAGCTATCGCTTGCAGCTGGTGCAAGAGCAAGATGAGTCCCTGAAACTCAAGGATGGACGGTTCTGCCTGTTGCGCTCTGTTGTAGAAACGGGGGGGCACGAACTTGCGCAGCAGACCTTTGAGTCCTTCTATAAGGAAAAAGGTCTTGCCCGGCTGAGCAAGCGGGTCGCTTTCTTCGCCAGCAAGGTGGGGGTGACGCCGGGCAATGTTCACGTCAAAGATATCGGTTACCGCTGGGCATCCTGTCTGAAAAACGGAGATTTGCATTTTCACTGGAAGTGCCTGATGGCTCCGCTGACCATCATTGACTACATAGTCGTTCATGAGTTGTGTCATTTACATCATCGCGATCACTCTGATGCGTTCTGGAACGAGGTCGACAAGGTGCTGCCCGACTATCGCGACCGGAAGGAGTGGCTGCGGGGACGTGGTGCTGGTCTGGACCTTTAACGAGTAGGCGAAGCGTTAGTGTTAAATCCTGCTATACGACTACCGTAACTGAGGTTAAGGCCTCAATTAACACGAGCGGGGCAGTCGGATGACTCGCTGGAATGTAGCGCGGTTTAATGCCGAATTAGCGAGCACGCTTACATCGACTTGACCGAAATCACTTCAACAAACTTGAATTTTTTCCTTGCTGCCCTTGTGGCCTCTTGCTCCGCAACTAGCGAACTCAGGGTATCTGCTTCATGTACGATCTCGTGCATCTTGCCTTCGAATTCATTGCCCACGCTCAGTGTGACTCTCAGCCTGGGGGTAAAGGCTTTCGAGACTTTCTTTTTCTTCGCTGCCTTTGCCGGTTGCACTATCACGGCATCCGGAACGGTGTCTTGCACGTGTGAGTGAATTGCTGGTGCGGGGGACTCAGACTCACCGAAGAGCGCCCGGCGCATTTCTTCTTCCGTCAACTCTGTATTCATACGATTTCTCGAAAGGGTGTCATATATGGCGTTACAGATTTTATCAGCGCGGCCGGAATCTGTAGTCATTTGGTCAGGCGTGAAGCGGTGGAGCTATCAGAGACCGGCAACGTTAGCGTCTGGCCGGTAGTTTTCATTCGGATGCTGAGCATATTGGTGCCGCACGCTTGTGTTGTCGTGTCTTCACATTTACGCTTTGCTCCGTCGCGGTCAATCCCGTGGCCGGGTGTCAGAACCTGAATTGTTCGAGGCGCATGGCGTCATAGCCAGCGATTAAGTGCTTACAGAGGCTTAGCTGCTGCTTTTCTATGGCGGTCCGTGCGGGGCAGGCTTCGGCCTGGCCGGTTCCCTCGGACGCCGGTTTCTGACCCCCGTACGGTCCGCCACCCATTTCGTGTCAGAACGGCTGGGTGGACGGCTCCTTAATTGTCCGAGGAGATAAGGAAAATGACCTGTCCCCCTTTTAAGCTCGTGCGCCGCCCTGGCCGTTTTTTTCGTACCGCAAACTATCCCGGAGGATTCCGTGATGTTTGATCTCTCGCTTCTAATCGGTCTCCCCAAACCCAACTCCATCGACACTGCGTCGCTGACCCCTGAAGATGCCGCGATTAAACTACGGCAGGCTGCCACCCTTCGGCTTAATGGAGCCCAGAGTATTCTGCTGCATTTTCCGCAAGACGTTGAGCTGGCAGTGGAGCTGTTGGATGACGCCGCCGTGTTGTACGACAGGGCATTCCGGAATTTGACTGGCATCCCAGCTCAAAGCGTTTATCAACAGATCTATGAGTATGTCTCTGTCCCCTCCGCTGAAGGCTCTCCTGCGATTCGAACCCCGTGGGGCGATAAGTATGCTCTGGTCATTAAGGACGGTGTTTGTTGCGCTGAGACTTGGCTAGAAGGCTCATCATTACCGTTATGGTGGGCGCTGTCTCAGAACCGAAAGCGTCATCGTCCAGGGGACTATCAGGAAGCATTTGAAGCAGGCTTTCTGCTGCGGTTGCAGCAGACGCTGATCATACGACGTGAGGCAGTCACTTCCCAATCAACCAGCTTCGATGCCTGAGTTTATAATTGACGTTTGAGACTTTGCTTTTCCCGCCAAACCCTCCGATCAAGCGATCTTTGATCGCGTCGATCGGAGGGTTCACTCGCTTTTTCTCGCAGCCACCGCGGTCCCCCCTTTTCAAATTTGATTAGCGCCAGCCTTCTTTTACCCGTCAATAATTGCTCGTGATCTGTATCGAGCGCAGAGCCGTTTCAGTGTCAAAGCGGAACTTTTCGTTGGGCATGGATGTAGGTGTGGCGACAGCGGCGACAGCGGCGACAACGCACGTAGAACGTGGCCTGGCGCATGGCGACAGAAGTGGCGACAGTCGCCACTTTCTGAGCGTCTTAGCCGTGACGCTTGACCGCCTTTTCAAGTGGGTATAAAAATTGGCGCACGGATCGCTGTCTTTGACAGCACCAGCCCAGGTAGCCAGAACCTTTAAGGCTACGCCACTTGTGTGGTGGTTCTTCCGAAGTGCGATTAGCGTCCGGCGGCTCGCACGGTCACTCCCCAAGAGTGATGGATGCCTACTCGACTGATCTGTCCACTGCGGCAGACGATGGACCTTCCTCGCTGCACTGCAGCAACCTCACCTCTCGGCACACTTCGCTGCGCCAGACTGCGCCCGTCTCTTTCTCCTGGAAAGAGACGGGCGCTCGTACTACTGCTGCAAGCCATGTCGTACAAGGCATTGCCGCAACTCTCCTCGTGACAATCGGCCTGACAAATCCGATTCGTCGCCATCCGCAACGACACAGGCACCGGTGCCGCAGTCTATGGAAAGGCTGCACCTGACTGACAGTCAGGCCTGCCCCAGGTGTCGATGTTGTTGCCTTCTCCCACCCAGGATCTCTAGGTGCCGAACTCGTCAGCCGGCACGGCCTCCACCCGCCCGCATCTTCTGATGCGTCTAAGGAGGCCAGATTAATGGGTTCATGCCCTTGCTCCCGGTCGTAAGGAGCCGCGCGTTCCGCGTCAGTGAACACCTCACAGGCCGCAGGGGCCTTGATCCCTGATAACACTCAACAGCCGTGGCGGGACTACGTGAGGACAACCAGCAATGATCGAGGAGAGGGCCCATGCAGCAGTTAGATCCGAAGCTTGAACTACCACGACCACCTCGACCGTTGATTGAGTCGAATCCCTTGGCCCAGCCTTATCCGGTGCAGGCACTCGGTGGGATTCTTGGGCCTGCGGTTGAGCGCATGGCCGAGGTCATCGGTGTCCCTCAGGCACTGGCCGCGCAATCGGTGTTGGCTGCCTCGGCGCTGGCCACCCAAGGCCATGCGGGCTTACATCTCGACGGTCGCAGTTATCCGCTGTCGCTGTACCTGATTACGGTGGCTGCGTCAGGTGATCGTAAGACCGCAGCGGATCGATTTGCACTGCTGCCAGCACGGCAATGGGAGCGTGAACAGTGGCAGTGCTACCGCGAACAACTTGCCCGGTACCGCGTTGCACAACGACAGGCGCAGAGTCTCAATCCCGCCGATCCCGACTCTACAAACGTTGTGTCGCTCGAAGCGGAGCCCTCTGCCCCACGGCTGATCACCACGGACTCAACTATCGAGGCCCTGGTCAAAGGCCTCTGTCATGACTTACCGAGCATGGGCCTGTTCTGTGACGAAGGAGGGCAGTTCCTCGGTAGCAGCACCATGAGTAGGGATAACCGTTTGAAGGCGGTCACAACCTTGTCGTCACTCTGGGACGGTAGCCCGATAGATCGCGCTCGCTCCATGGTTGGTGAAAGCTTGCGAGCCTACGACCGGCGCTTGAGCCTGCATCTGATGCTGCAACCATATTTAGCCATGCAGTTACTCAGTGACCCGTTGCTGCAAGGGCAAGGCATTCTCGGCCGCTGCCTGATGACCTGGCCCACCAGTCTAGCCGGGCAACGTAGCTACCAAGCTGTCGACTTGTCCAAAGACGCCGCCCTCAAGCGCTATCATCACCGCCTTTCGGCTCTGTTTTATCAGCCTTGGTCACTTTCCGCTGACGGAGCCTTGCAGCTGTCAAAGCTGAGCCTCAGTCCGCTGGCGCGTCGTCGCTGGATTGATTTGCATGATGCTATCGAAGCTCAGCTGGGGGAGTTTGGCGAGCTGGCCAGCGTACGGCCCAGCGGATCAAAGGCCGCCGATAACCTGCTGCGCGTCGCCGGCATTCTTGCAGTCTTGGAGGAGAGCAGCGTCGTAGAGGTCGACCATATCCAACGGGCCTCCGCTTTAGTCGGCTACTACCTCACCGAGATCCAGCGCCTGACTGAGCAGGAGCCGGTGTGTCGAGTAAAAGAGGAGGCAGACCGGCTGCTGCGATGGCTACAGGTCAAAGATTGGAAGCGTTTCAGTATTCGAGAATTGAATCGTAACGGTCCCCGCTTTGCCCGCAAGAGCAGTCGTCATGCCGCCAAGCTGCTGGTCGAGTTGATTGATCATCAGTGGTTGATCACCGATGGCCACACCTTCGAGGTGCGCCATGTTTAATCTTGATGAAGCGCTGCGCAACCATCTGGCTCAGCGTCAAAAGGAGCCCAAAGCTCGATTTGTCGCCGCTACTGTCGCCACTTTGTCGCCACGCGCAAAACCAGGCAGGACGAGGGTTGTCGCCGCTGTCGCCAGTGTCGCCACCACCCATAAAGCTATCGCCTCTACGACAGCCATTATTCAATGGTTGAAAGAGGAGGGTGCGCATCTTTACGTCACCGACAACACGCTGTGTTTTCGCCCGACTGATTGGGCTCAGTTCGCGATTGTAAGTGCGCACTGGCGAGCCCTTTTGCACGATCTCGCGGCAGTCGATCAGGAACAGAAAAATGGCTCGGGTCGGTAAGCGAGCGGGGCGCAATTTCGGCTTCGGTCGCCAGCTTAGCTATGCTGGACCGCAAGCACTGAAAGACCTGTTTGGCGACGACCATTTTGCTACCGTCAAAGCCCATAGTGATCGCTGGCAGGCGTTCGTGCATTGGTGTCGATCCGATGAAGGACCGAGGGTCAACGACGCGCGCCAGATAGACCGCGAGATCCTCATGCGGTACGCCGTCCACGTGCGGGAGCAGGTTGATCAGGGCAACGTCGGCATTGCCACCGCGCAGAACCGACTGTCCAGCGTGAACCGAACGATGGCCGCGCTGCGCGGTGATCAGTACGTCAAAATCCCGAGTCCGAGTAAGGCGCTGGGCTTGCAGCGCTCAAGTGTGCGTAGTGAGGCTCCGCAAGGCCAAGACCGTACGCAGGTCAAGTTGATCGCCCGGGCGCTGTCAGATCGTCAGCAATCGAGGGTGAGTGCCATTGTGCTCCTCGCCCGTGAGACTGGTATGCGCCTGCGCGAAGCGATCCTGGCCGATCTGCCCCGACTGCAACGTGAGGTTCGGCAACTGGGCAAGATCAACATCCAGGATGGCACCAAAGGTGGTCGATCAGGGGCCTCGGCACCGCGCTGGATTACGGTAACGGATCAAGTTCGCGATGCCCTGGATTGGGCCAGCGCGACCTCACCCAATGGCAGCCGGAATTTGTTGGCGCCCGGCGAAAGCTACAAAGACTTTATGCAGGCAGTTGTGCGACCGGCACGGGACATCCTGCATGAGCATGGATTGAAAGGTTTTCATGAGCTGCGGGCGGCTTACGCCTGTGAGCGCTATGAGCAACTAATCGGCTTTCCTGCACCCGTTAATGGCAGTCGTGTTCATCAAGAGGATCGAGCACTCGATCAGCGAGCCCGTAAGCAGATCAGCCACGAGTTGGGACATAACCGCATCGATGTGGTGAGTGCCTACA
Source organism: Pseudomonas sp. B21-048 (assembly GCF_024748615.1). NCBI lineage: Bacteria > Pseudomonadati > Pseudomonadota > Gammaproteobacteria > Pseudomonadales > Pseudomonadaceae > Pseudomonas > Pseudomonas sp. B21-048. The sequence goes on from NZ_CP087168.1 coordinate 802,878, forward strand.
TCGGAGGCCGGCGATGACGGCCGAATTCGACATAGCGTTGTTCCTGCGCCCCATGCTCAAAGGAGCACATGCCACGCAGCAGCGGCACATCAGGCAAGCAGAAAGGATGCACGAGGTGATTCGTGAACGCTGGGGTTGCGCGACTCCCTGGTCCTGGAGAGAAAAGCACGTGAGATGGTTTCTGGAGCACTATTTACGATGCTCAGCTCCAGCTACCATCTACTACTACGAGTTAACAGCGGTGTTGATCCGCCGTAGAAAGGCAAAAGTCGTGGTTGCCTGATAGACCTTTAAGCGTGAGCCCCTGTGTATGGGAATGCGGAGCCTTCCCATACACAGGGGCTTGGCTTAAAAAGCGCAGGCATACCAGAGATCTGGCAACTGTCGTCACTCCTTTCGCCCTACACGACACGGATCGTAGTCGGTGGCGCATACCTTTCGGATGTTCAGCGAATCGGTACGACGTTGCGGTCTCTGGTTTGATTGATGGCCGATGCCGACAGGCTGCCGGTGGCCGCCTTCTGGATATGTTCACTCCACCAAGCCATCATCGGACGCCGGCGTTCGATGTAATCCGTCCGGTTGTAGGCGCTACGAACTTCGTCCTTGTCGACATGCGCCAGTGCGACCTCAATCAGCTCCGCATCCCAGCCATGCTCATTCAGGATGGTGCTCGCCATCGAGCGCAAGCCGTGGCTGACTAGACGGTCCTGAAAGCCCATGCGCTTCAACGCCATGTTGGCGGTCTGGCTATTGGCATGGGTGCGGGGATTTCTATCTGAGGGGAACACGTACTCTCTGTTACCGCTGAGTTGCTTGAGCGTCTCCAGTAACGACAGTGCCTGATCGGTAAGAGGGATTGTGTGCGGCCGACGCTTTTTCATGCGCTCTGGCGGAATGGTCCAAATGCGCTTGTCGAAGTCGATATCTGCCCATCGTGTGGTGGCTGCTTCGGCAGGGCGGGTCATCGTGTGCAGTTGCCATTCGATCAGGCAGCGGGTCGTGCGCTTGATGCTGGCGTTCGCGATTTCCATCATGAGCTCGGGAAGCTCCTCAGGTGGTAGTGCAGCCATGTTCTCTTTCTTGGGTTTCTTGAACACCGCCCGAATTCCATTGAGGGGGTTCGCAAATATCAGCCCGGAGTTGACCCCGTAGGTCATGATCTCGTTGAGTCGTTGGCTCAATCGTTTGACGGTTTCGAGGCTTCCTTTGGCCTCGATTGGGCGAAGGATCTTGATAACCATCGGAGCAGTGATTTGAGAGAGCGGCGTTGTTTTCATGCTTGGGAAAACATGGAGCGTCAGCGATCTCCAAATGTCTTCGGCGTAGGCTTTGGTTACGGAGTCTTTCTTCAGCTCGAACCAGGCAGTGGCCACCTTCTCGAACGTGTGTTCAGTCTCAGCAAGTTTGGCTTGCCTTACCTCATCACGCTGAGTTTTGGGATCAGTGCCCAAAGCAAGCAACTCACGCGCCTCTGCGGCTTTCTTCCGGGCGTTGGCTAACGAGAGGTCTGGGTATGGACCAAGCGCCATGTTGATACGGCTTCTGGTCAACGGCTCGCGGTAATTGAAATTCCACATCATCGAGCCGCTCGCGCGTACTCGAAGCTGCAAGCCATCGCCGTCGCTGAGGACGAAGTCTTTACCAGTTGCCTTGACTGCCTTGAGCTGGCGATCGGAGAGGCGGGTTGCATTAGTAGGCATGGGGGCTACCTCTAGCACCGTTTTGGTATCCTGAAAATAGCATTTGGTAACCCGGGATACCACCTGGGATACCAAAGCGCCTGGAACTCAGAAATCCTCCAAAGCCCCCAAAAGAGCTGAAACCCCCGTATTCACTGGATTTCAGGCACAAAAAAAGACGTCCGTGGACGTCTTTAGATGATGAAGTGGTGGAGCCGGGGGGATTTGAACCCCCGTCCGCCAGTACTCCGCTGTCGGTACTACATGCGTAGCCGTGTCTATTAAGTTAACCCTCAGCGACCCGACGGGCAGGGTGCTTTGGGCGAGTTGTGTAAGTTTTAGCCGCTTCGTCCACAACGTACTGCACGGCGATTCTGTTCTATATGACAATCACTTTGGGTTTACAGACATCCCCTGATGATTGCTGGACCCGAAGGTACCAGGAGGGAAGGGCTAAGGCTGCTTACGCAGCGAGAGCGTATTCCCCGTAGGTTTCGTCATTGGCAACTATAGAAAGTTGCAACAGTGGATTTACGAGTTCTGTTACCAACTCGGCATGCACCTAAAGTTTCGCAACCGGCGTCGAATCCTAAACGGCCCCGAACCTGCTGTGTGTAACCAGCAGGCAAGCGCAGTGTACGCCAATGCGGGCGGTGAGTCGACCTCCTGTCCGTATCGGCGTATCAGAGCCAACGCCGGAGGGGCTTTGGCCCCGCCTTATTGGCCATTCATATGGCTTTGAATGTCTTGAATCGCTTGCTGCGTCAGGGATACACACTCTCTGTCATTGTTCGCAGCGTGGGCGGCCTTGGCTTGTTCGGTTTTGGTGATGACGACGCCTTTGGTGGCAGCGTCCAGCATGGCTGCGCTGGACAGCTTGCTGTTGACTTCCTGGAGCTTCATTACGCATTGATCGCTATCGTTTGAGGCGTTTGCGGAAGAGGCCAGCATTGTTGCAGCGATGAGCAGTCCAGCCAGGGCGGAACGCTTCATGGGTATCTCCTGGAACGGGGGTGGGGATGGGCCGCGCTGATGGGGGCTTAACAAATGGACTGTGATGGCGTGCAAGGGTTCTGTTTTTGCGGGCGTTAGGGTGAAAGATTTTTCCGGGAGGCGGGTGCGAAAAAGGGACAAGAAACGCCTGTTGCAGCTGCCGAGCTCGCGAGGCTGCGAAGCAGTCGTGAGTCTGCCTGATGCTCCGCAAGCTTAGGGTTTACATGGCTCTGAAGGCCAACCCGAAGGTTGGCCTTCAGTAGTTATTAGCCTTTATCACCTTTGCCCGCGTTCTGGATCTCCTGCAGGGTCTGAGTGGTCTCGGAGATGCATTTTTTGGTGCCTTCCTCGGTGTTTTGCGCTTGATAGGCCTTGGCTTGCTGGACGCTGGCCTCGACGCGAGCATTGATTTCAGGAGACAGAGTCTGGGACTTGGCGTTGGCGATGGCTTGCAGATTGGTCGCACAGAGATCGTCGCCGGCGGCAAACGAAGGAGACGCCAGCATTGAGGCAGTAACGAACAGACCTAACAGTACAGAACGTTTCATGGGTACCTCCTTGAACTGAGGGGCCAGGCATCGCTGGCCATCAGGACGGGCTGCCAATTTGGGAGAAAGTCCCACGTTTGCGGGACTTGATCGGTGGACTGCGACGATGCGTCAGGGTTCTATTTTTCTTCAGGTCGCCCTGGCCTGCGTCACTCGATCCACCAGATAGACCAGCCCGTGGTAGTCAATTCCGCCGTGTTGCGTCAGACCAATCTCACAGGTACGGCTGGTGGAAATCCCCTCACTGCATTGCTGTACCGCGTCCTTGAGCGTGCGTAACGAATGGGCATTCAATTGCGGGGTGGTGAAGCCCTTGTCACCGGCAAAACCGCAGCAATGAATGCCTTCCGGGATGACCACGTTTTTACTGCATTTGCGCGCAAGATCGATCAGCGCCTGGCTCTCACCGAGATGCTGAGTGCTGCACGTGACGTGCACCGCGATCGGCGCCTCCTGAGGTGTGAAATCGAGACGATCCATCAAGTGAGTGCGGATGAAACGCACCGGGTCGTACAGGTCCAGCCGCACCTCGCCCAAGTCCTGAACCAGCCGCAAGGTACAAGGGCTGGTGTCGCAGTAGATCGGGTCGAGCCCGCCGCGGCTGGCGTGTAGCAGTGCGCCGATCAGTTCCTGTCGCTTGTGTTCGGCCTGTTCGGCGTAGCCCTTGGAGGCGAACGGTTGCCCGCAGCAGAGGTTGTCCAGGTTGTCCGGAAAAACTACCTGGTAACCGGCTTTTTCCAACAGGCCACGGGTTTTTTCGTACAGCGACATTTGCTCTTTATCGCCCGCTGCCGGGCCCATGACTCGCGACACGCAGGCCGCCAGGTACACCACCCGAGGCCGCTCGTCCGACACGGTCGGGCTGAAACGGATGGCTCTTTCCGGCTGTGGCATGGCGTTGGTCCATTGTGGGACCTGGCCTTTGGATAAGCGCGTCAACGTTGCTGACAGCTTTGCCAAGCGTGGCGCTCCCAACAGCATCCGCGCACCGTTGGCGACGTGCAGGGTGAAGCGCGCGCCTTGCAACGCGGTGGCGAAATTTCCTTCAATCCAGTTGGCAGTTTTCGTATGCGTTGCTTGCCGGCCGCGGAGCTTTTTCACCAGCTCACCGGTATTGATTCCTACAGGGCAACGTTGTGCACACAGGCCGGTGGCGGCGCACGTTTCGATGCCCTGGTACTCGTAGGCTTTTTCCAGTTTGGCGGTGTCTGTGCCGGCGCGTTTCTTCGCCTGGATGTCACGCCAGATCACGATGCGCTGGCGTGGGCTCAGCGTCAGGCCTTTCGACGGGCACACCGGTTCGCAGAAACCACACTCGATGCACTTATCCACAATCTCATCGGCGGCGGGCAGGGGTTTCAGGTGCTTGAGGTGGATCTGCGGATCGTCGCTGAGTACCACGTCCGGGTTGAGAATGCCGTTAGGGTCGAGCAGTCGTTTGAGCTGCCACATCAACCGGTAGGCATCGCTACCCCATTCCAGTTCGACGAAGGGCGCCATGTTGCGACCGGTGCCGTGTTCGGCCTTCAGCGAGCCGCCGAATTCAACGGCCACCAAGTGCGCGACGTCGTCCATGAACGCCTGGTAGCGTGCGACTTCTTCCGCGTTGTTGAAGCCTTGGGTGAAGACGAAGTGCAGATTGCCTTCCAGGGCGTGTCCGAAAAGGATCGCTTCGTCGTAGTGATGTTTGTCGAACAGCTCGATCAAGCGGTTCACGCCGCTGGCCAGTTGTTCCACCGGGAAAGTTACGTCTTCAATGATCACCGTGGTGCCGGTTTTGCGCACCGCGCCGACGGCAGGGAAAGTGTCCTTGCGGATCGCCCAGAGCCGGGCGTTTTCCACCGGGTCTTCGGTGAAGTCGACTTGCTTCTCCACCGGGAACCCAGTCAGCGACGCCATGATTTGCGTCAGTTGTTCCTGCAGCAAAGTGGAAGAGGCGGCGCGGGATTCGATCAGCAGGGCGCAGGCATGGGTCGACAATTGTTGTACGAAAGCCGGCATGCCGGGCTTGTCCTGCACCGAGCGCAGGCTGCGACGGTCCAGCAATTCCACCGCCGACACCGGTTGGCTTTTCAGCACGGTGACGGCGTTGCAGCAGGTTTCTACATCCGGGAACACGATCAGCGCCGACGCTTTGTTCGGATGGTCGATCACTGTGTCGTAGGTCACCGCGCTGATGAACCCGAGCGTGCCTTCGGAGCCCACCAGCAAGTGGCTCAAGATATCCACAGGCTCGTCGAAATCCACCAGCGCATTGAGTGACAGCCCGGTGGTATTTTTCAGACGATACTTGTGGCGAATTTTCCCCGCGAGTTCGGCATTGTCGCGGGTCTCGCGGCCCAATGTCGCCAGACGTTCCAGCAGCTCGGCGTGGCTCTCACGGAAGGCCGCCACGCTGGCGGCGTCTTCGGTATCGAGACGGCTGCCATCGGCCAGTACCAGACGAATTCCGGCCAGCGTGTGATATGTGTTTTGCGCGGTGCCGCAGCACATGCCACTGGCATTGTTGGCGACGATGCCGCCGATTTTGCAGGCGTTGATCGATGCAGGGTCCGGGCCGATCTTGCGTCCGAACGGTGCCAGCCAGGCGTTGGCTTGGGCGCCGATCACGCCCGGTTGCAGACGGATCTGTGTTCCTTGCCCGCGAATCTCGCGACCGTTCCAGTTATCGCCCAGCACGATCAGCACCGAATCGCTGATGGCCTGGCCAGACAGGCTGGTGCCGGCGGCGCGGAAGGTCACCGGGACTTTATCCCGTTGCGCCAGTTTGAGCAGCGCCACCACTTCATCTTCGGACTCGACGCGAATCACCAGCTTCGGAATCAGCCGGTAGAAACTGGCGTCGGTGCCGAAGGCCAACGTCGACAGCGGATCGTCGAAACGTCGTGCCTGAGGAATCAGTTGCTGCACATCTCGCAGGAAAGCCGCCGGTAGACTCATTGGTCCTCCAGAATCAGAACAACCAGATCTTTGGGGCCATGGGCGCCGTAGGCCAGTACTTGTTCGATGTCGGCAGTCTTCGACGGGCCGGACACCAGCAACGCGTTGGTCGGCATGCCTTGGGCCCATTCGAACTCCTGCTGCACCTGATAGAAGTTGTCGCGGATTTCACTGGCCTTGAGCAGGGCGAAATGCACCGGCGGCACCAGGCTCATCAGGCGCGGTTCTTCCCGCGTCGGCCAGAGAATCAGACTACCTGTCGCGGCGATCGCGCCGAGGGTGGTGGTCAGGCTGGCCGGTGTGTCGTTGAACAACTCGGCTTTCCACTCCTCGACCGGACGGTCGTAGGCTTTGAGCGCTGGCAGGCCAGGATTTTTCTCCCAATGCTGAGTGATGCGTTGACCGTGAGGTGTCGTCGGCGCAATCAACAGGCTCGGCAACTGGCGATCTTGCAGCAGTTGCGCCAGCAATTTGGGCCAGCCTTCTCCGGACGTCAGATGAATTTCGGTGTGCACCGCTTCCATCAGTTTGCGCAATTGCGGGATGCGTTGCTCTGGCGTGTAGGTGTAGGGCTCTGTCACCAATTCGACATCGAAATTGTCAGCCACCGGCGTGGTGCCTGTCAGACTGTTGCGCAATTTGCCGAGGATATTTTGCTTGGCGCTCATCAGCGGTCTCCCTGTTTGGCCAGATGCTCGCGGGCCATGTCATGCAGTGAGCGGGCGGCGGGTTTTGGTGCGCTGTGGTTCTGGGTCCACGGGCCGACGTTGCTCGGGGTCAGCGCGCGCAGGCGAGTGGCGAAGAAGCCGAACAGGCGATAGAGCGTTGGCGAGCTGTTGAGCTTCGCCCAGGCGTTCCAGATAAACCGTTCTTTGCGCGAGTACTTGCTGCCCTGACCGCGCATCACTTGATGCGGGCTGTCCGGGGCTTTGACGTTCTCTTCCCGTAGGCGACGCAGCAAGGCGGGGATCGGAATTTTTACCGGGCAGACTTCACCGCAAGCGCCACATAACGAAGACGCACTCGGGTGGTCGGGGACTTTCGCCAGGCCGACCATGTGCGGGGTGATGATTTTTCCGATAGGCCCAGGGTAAAACTCCCCATAGGCATGGCCGCCGATTCGGGTGTAGACCGGGCAATGATTCATACAGGCGCCGCAGCGGATGCAGTTCAGGGTCTGGCGCAATTCGCTGTCGGCGAAGGCTTGGCTGCGACCGTTGTCGAGCAATACCAGGTGCACTTCCTGCGGGCCGTCGAGCTCATGTTCCTTGCGCGGGCCGGAAATCATGTTGACGTAGGTGGTGATCGGTTGGCCGAGAGCCGAGCGGGTCAGCAGCGACAACAGCGGTACAACGTCGCGCAGGTTTTCGACGACTTTCTCGATGCCCGTGACGGCAATGTGTATGGGCGGCACGGTGGTCGACATGCGCCCGTTGCCTTCGTTTTCCACCAGTAGCAGGGTACCGGTTTCGGCCACGGCGAAGTTGACGCCGGAGACGCCGATGTCTGCTTCGAAGAATTTCTGTCGCAAGACTTTGCGACCGATCTGAATGAGTTGGTCTACGTCCTTGGTGTACTCCACGCCAAGTTTGTCGTGGAACAAGGACGCGACCTGACCGGCATTCTTGTGGATCGCCGGCATAATGATGTGTGAAGGCTTCTCGTGGTCGAGCTGGACGATAAATTCGCCCATGTCCGACTCCAGGCATTCAATGCCTTGAGCCGCGAGGACATGGTTCATCTCCATCTCTTCGCTGACCATCGATTTGCCCTTGATCACTTGCCGCGCCTCGTGAGCGCGGATGATCGATAAGACGATGCCGTTGGCCTCGTCCACCGTTTCCGCCCAGTGCACTGTCACACCGTTGCGGGTCAGGTTCTGTTCAAGCTGCTCGAGCAGGTCGGGCAACTTGGATAAAGCACGGGCGCGGACAGCATTGCCCAGCACTCGCAAATGTTCTCGCTCAAAGGCATCGCTGAAGGACGCTGCCCGTTTGCTCATCAGTGAATCCATTGCGCTGCGAAAGTTGTTTCGCAGTTGCGTGTCAGCCAAAGCCTTGTGAGCCCGGGCGCGAAAATCTTCTTCTACGGCAACCGTAGGAATAATCGTGGAAGTGCTCATTGGGCACTTCCGGTACGCTGCCACAGGAAACTGGCCAGATGCTGACCGCGCAACGCTTCCTGCTGTTTCTCCAACGAGCCATTGATGTTCATCAGGCAACCGCAGTCGGCACTGAGTACCTTGTGCGCACCGGACTCCTTCAACGCACGCGTCTTGTCAGCCACCATCGCGCCGGAAATATCTGGCATACGGACGCTGAAAGTCCCACCAAAGCCACAGCATTCACTTTCGTGGCTGTGGTCGACTCGCTCCACGTTGCTCAGCTGCGCCAACAACTCACGGCCGTGCAGGTGGGTGTTCATTTCACGGCGTGCCGAACACGACGTGTGCAACGCCACTTTTACCGGTTCGCCGCTGTCCTTGAGCTGCACCTTGCAGACAAACAGCAGAAACTCGGCCAGCTCATAAGTCCGGGCGGCCAGGGCTTGAACCTGTTTCAGCGTTTGCGGCTCGTCCTTGAACAAGTCGGCGTAGTGTTCGCGCAACATGCCCGCGCAAGACCCCGACGGCACCACCACCGGATAATCACCGGCAAACAGCGCCAGTTGCGAGCGCGCCACGGTCCGGGCCTGTTCGGTGTAACCCGAGGTGTAGGCCGGTTGTCCGCAGCAGCTTTGCCCTTGCGGGTATTCGACACGAATGCCTTCGCGTTCCAGCAGATGAATCGCGTCCATCCCGGCTTCCGGGTAGAACAAATCCACCACGCAAGTCCCGAACAGGTAGACCCGTGACGGTTTCTCGCTGGGGTATTGCCGAGGCTCGGGCAGTGGCGGGGCGACGCGGGTCGCGTTCGGCACAGCGTTGTAAAAAAGCTCGCTCATCAGGCGTGTCTCCGGGTGGTCCCGGTTATCCGTCCGCTGAGGCTGCTGAATATAGTGAGGGAAGCTTTCAGCAGCCTTGCAGACCCGGTTGTGAATAGCTGACGCCGGGGGCGTAACCCAGCGTCGGTTTTTTCCGTGTCGCGTGTAGTTCTTAGTGCACCAGCATGCCGGTGAACCAGTAGGCCTGAGCCAACGTGATCAGGCCGACGATCGTTGCAAAGAATAGGCTGTGCTTGAGGGTGAAGCGGAACAGATCTGATTCCTTGCCCACCAAACCAGTCGCGGCGCAGGCCACGGCGATCGATTGCGGCGAGATCATCTTGCCGGTCACGCCGCCGCTGGTATTCGCCGCCACCAGTAAGGTGTCATTGACGCCGATCTGGTGCGCGGTGGTTGCTTGCAGCGAACTGAACAGCGCGTTGGACGAAGTATCGGAACCGGTCAGGAAAACCCCCAGCCAGCCGAGGAACGGCGAGAAGAACGGGAATGCCGCACCCGTACCTGCCAGTACCAGCGCCATGGTCGACGACATGCCCGAGTAGTTGGTGACGAAGGCGAAGGCCAGCACCATGCCGATGGACAAGATTGGCCAGCGTAGTTCGTAAAAGGTTTCTTTTAAAGTGGTAAGACCAGTTCTCAGGTTGATCTTCAGCACCAGCATCGAGATCAGCGCGGAGAAGAAAATCGCCGTGCCGGTCGCGGAAACTGGATCGAGTTTGAACACCGCCGGAATCGCCGTCGGGGCGGTCACGATTGGGGCGACCTTGATCACCATTTGATCCAGATGCGGAATCGCGAAGTTGAACACCCAGCTATACATCGAGCCACCTGCAGCGAACATGGCCTTGAACGGTTTCAGCGTCCAGATCGTGACCAGCACGGTGAGGATTAGAAACGGCGACCAGGCTTTGAAAATCTCCCCCAGGCTGTAAGGCGAAGGCACGGTGCTGCGCGGTTGGCCGAAACCACCGGTGCTGGCCACCACGGAAGCCGAGACGGCGCCGACGATGTGTGCGCCTGCGGCGCGTTTTGGCTGCCAGATTTTCAGGAATAGCGTCAGGGAAATCAGGCTGGCCAGCGCCGAGGTGATGTCCGGCAGTTCCGGGCCGATGAAGTTCGAGGTGAAGTATTGGGTGACGGCGAAGCTCAAGCCGGCCACCAGCGCCGCCGGCCAGGTTTCCCGAACGCCGCGCAGGCCGTCCATCATGAACACCAGCCAGAACGGCACGAACACCGACAACAATGGCAGTTGCCGACCGGCCATGGCGCCAATCTTGAACGCGTCTATACCGGTGACTTGCCCGGCGACAATGATCGGAATCCCCAATGCGCCAAAGGCCACCGGCGCAGTATTGGCGATCAAACACAGGCCAGCGGCATACAGCGGGTTGAAGCCCAGCCCTACCAGCAGCGCGGCGGTAATCGCGACCGGGGCGCCGAAACCGGCGGCACCTTCCAGGAACGCGCCGAAGCAAAAGCCGATCAGCAGTACTTGCAGGCGTTGGTCGTCGGTGATCGACAGCACCGAGCTGCGGATCACTTCGAACTGGCCACTCTTGACCGTCAGTTTGTACAGGAACACCGCTGCCACGATGATCCACGCAATCGGCCACAAGCCGTAGGCGAAACCATAGCCGGCTGCCGCGAAGGCCATATCGACCGGCATCTGGAACGCGAAGATTGCCACGGCAATTGACAGCGCCAAGGTAATGCTGCCGGCCACGTGGCCTTTGAGGCGGAACACGGCCAAAGCCAGGAAGAAAAATACGATGGGGATGACGGCCGCGAGTGCGGACACGCCGAGACTGCCGAGCGGGCTGTAGAGCTGTTGCCAGGTTTGCATATGGGGTGGCCCCTAATTGTTGTTGGTCAGGCACTGGTCAGCGTTCTTGGATAATTGGTAATACCAATTTACAATCGCTGTTGGCTAGGGTAAAAGCCTTGTATGCGGTGTGTCAATTTGCCGCCCTAAAACTTTTGTCGAATGAGCGGTGCAGAACGCATCTGATCTGTTCGATCGAGCGTCGTCTGGTAGGTGCTGGCGCAGCGCCGATAGGCCAGAATAGAGAGCCCGGCGAGCCGCCGGGATCGTGGAGAATTGAGTCATGGGGTTTGATCAGATTCGGCAGCGCCGTTTGTCTGACGATATTGTCGAGCAACTTGAAGGGATGATTCTCGAGGGCACGTTGAAGGCCGGCGAACGATTGCCGGCGGAGCGTGCGTTGGCCGAGCAGTTCGGCGTGTCACGCCCTTCGTTGCGCGAAGCGATTCAGAAACTGGCCGCCAAAGGATTGCTGGTCAGCCGTCAGGGCGGCGGTAACTATGTGGTGGAATCCCTGGGCTCGACGTTCAGCGATCCACTGTTGCATTTGCTGGAAAGCAACCCCGAGGCCCAGCGTGATTTGCTGGAGTTTCGTCATACGCTGGAAGCATCCTGTGCTTATTACGCGGCATTGCGTGCCACGGACGTGGATCGCGAGCGGCTGACGGCGGCGTTCGACCAGTTGCAAGACTGCTATTCGCGTCATGACGAAGTGGGTCGGGCGGAAGAGGGTGCGGCGGATGCGAAATTTCATTTGGCGATCGCCGAGGCCAGTCATAACGCAGTGTTGCTGCACACCATTCGTGGGCTGTTCGACCTGCTCAAACGCAACGTGGTGACCAACATCGGCGGGATGTACAAGCAGCGCGCTGAAACCCGCGACATGCTGATTGCGCAGCATCGGGAGTTGTATCAGGCGATCATGGAAGGCAAGGCAGAGCAGGCGCGGGAAGTTTCCAGTCGGCACATTTTGTATGTGCAGGAAGTGCTGGAAGAAGTGCGTCAGGAAGTGCAGCGCGTGGCTCGGGCGGAGCGGCGCAAGGGGATGTAGGTTTGGATGATGATCATTCCCACGCAGAGCGTGGGAATGATCACGATCAGGCCGAAAAATTAATCTTCCTTGCCCTTGTTTCGCACCGCACGCTGCAATTCACGACCGGCGTCGCGTTCGCGTTCGGTATCACGCTTGTCGTATTCCTTCTTACCCTTGCCCAGAGCGATCTCGCACTTGACCATGTGCTTGCTCCAGTACCAGGACAGGCATACGCAGGCGTAACCTTTTTGCTGCACGGCAGCGGCCAGCTTTTCCAGCTCGCGCCGGTTGAGCAGCAATTTTCGGGTGCGGGTCGGATCAGCGATGACGTGGGTGCTGGCAGTCATCAACGGCGTAATGTGGCTGCCGAGCAGCCAGGCTTCGCCATCCTTGAGCAGTACGTAACTGTCGACCAGTTGTAGCTTGCTTGCCCGCAAACTTTTTACTTCCCAGCCGGCCAGGACCAGACCAGCCTCGAACTTATGCTCGATGAAGTAATCGTGTCGCGCCTTTTTGTTCTGCGCGATGGTCCCTGTTGGGTGTTTCTTCTGTTTAGCCATAGGGGCGGCATTATAGGGAGTTGCAAGCGAGTCGGCTACGGTATCGCTACGTGCTTGAGCAGGTTGATTGAATCCCGGACAATGCGGCCTCTTTTTTGAACGCTTGGGCGTGATAACGATGTCGACAGACAAGGTTTCTGTCCACGGCAGTTGGGCTAGCCGCTGGGTCTTCATACTCGCCGCGACCGGTTCGGCCGTGGGGCTGGGTAGTATCTGGAAATTCCCTTACATGGTCGGCGTCTACGGTGGCGGAGCCTTCGTGCTGATGTTTCTGGCCTGTATCGCGTTGATCGGTATGCCCGTGATGCTGGCCGAAACCCTGATTGGCCGTCGCGCGCGGCAGAGCCCGGCCAATGCCTTGAAGGTCCTGGCGCTGGAAGCGGGACACTCAGCGAAGTGGTCTTGGGGCGCATTTGCCGGGATGATCACGGCGTTGCTGATCCTGTCTTTCTATAGTGTGGTCGGCGGTTGGTCGCTGGATTACATCATTGATATGGGGCGCGGTGACTTTCAGGGTGTGACACCTGATCAGGTCGGCGCGTACTTCGGCAATGTGATTGCTGATCCATGGCGCCTGACACTTTGGCACACGATTTTCATGCTCCTCTCCGCCGTGGTGATTGCCAAAGGCGTGGTCGCTGGCCTGGAGCGCAGTCTGCGGATCATGATGCCGCTGCTGTTCGTAATGATCCTGGTACTGCTGGGTTACAGCATGACCACCGGCCACTTCATGGAAGGCGTGCATTTCATGTTCGACTTTCATCCGGAAAAAGTGCTCGACGGCTTGCTGCCGGCGATGGGGCACGCTTTTTTTTCCCTGAGCGTGGGCGTCGGCTCGATCATGATTTACGGCGCTTACATGCCAAAGAACTCGTCGATCTCCGGGACTGTGGTCGGGGTGGCGCTGCTCGATACCTTCGTTTCCCTGGTAGCTGGTCTGGCATTGTTTCCGATTGTGTTTGCCGCGGGCCTGAACCCGAGCGAAGGTCCTGGCCTGATGTTCGTCAGCCTGCCATTTGCCTTTGGTAACGTAGCGTTCGGCCAGTTGATGGGCGTAGTGTTCTTCGTGCTGGTAGCGATTGCGGCCTGGAGTTCGGCGATTTCCCTGCTTGAGCCGATGGTGGCTTACCTGGTTGAGCGCACGAAGATCAGCCGCGCCTGGGTCACCTTCTGGCTGGCATTCACCTGCTGGTTCGTCGGTCTGGGCACCGTGTTCTCCTTCAATATCTGGAAGGAAGCCAAGTTTTTCGTGAACGAAGGCGGGATGTTCCACCTCTATCAATGGGGAGCAGCCGGTGGTCTGGACTTCTTCGGTGTGATCGATTTCTTCACCTCGCGGATCATGTTGCCACTCGGTGGTTTGTGTTTCGTGATGTTTGCGGGCTGGGTGATGGGGCGTGAAGCTGTGCGCGACGAATTGTCGATCCGTCGTCCGGTTCTGTTCGCCTTGTCCCTGTTCTTGATGCGCTATGTGGCGCCCATCGGCATTCTCGTAGTGTTTGCCGCCCAGCTGTGGAAGTAACGCTGACATGACGACACACATTCAACGTTCGGCCCTGCTGCCGTATCCGGCACAAGCGCTTTATGACCTGGTCAACGACGTGGCCCGCTATCCGGAATTCCTGCCGTGGTGCTCGTCGGCCGAAGTTCTGGAAAGCACGCCTGAGCTTATGCGTGCAAGCGTCGGTGTGGCCAAGGGGGGGGTGAGTCAGCATTTCGTGACCCGTAACACCTTGGTGCCTGGGCGCTCGATCGAGATGAACCTCGAGGAAGGCCCGTTCAGCCAGTTGCACGGCGTCTGGGTGTTCAAGCCGTTGGGCGAGAAGGCCTGCAAGATCAGTCTGGACTTGTCGTTCGACTATTCGGGGCCGCTGGTGCGTGCGACGTTGGGGCCTTTGTTCAATCAGGCGGCGAACACACTGATGGACGCGTTTTGCCAGCGTGCGAAACAGATGCATGGTTGAGGCAATGATCAAGGTCGAAGTGGTATATGCCGCTGTTGATCGTCAGGTACTGCTGAGCGTAACGGTGCCGGTGGGCGCAACGGTGCGGGATGCGTTGCTCCGCTCCGGCCTGAACGGCCAGTTCCCTGAATTGGATCTGGGCAGTTGTCCGGTTGGAATCTTCGGCAAGGTGATCGCTGAGCCGGGCATTCGTCCGGTTCAGGCAGGGGATCGCCTCGAGATTTACCGGCCGTTACTTGCCGATCCGAAAGAAGTTCGCCGGTTACGTGCCGCCAAGGCTGCCGAGGCCAAAGCCCGGGACCAGTGATTCCCTTGGTCGCCAGACAATAAAAAACCCGGAATATCCGGGTTTTTTATTGCGTCACAAATTATTGCGGCGAGGTTTCCAGCGGTTCTGGCGTCGGGACTGGGACGGTTTCTACGTTGTCCACGTCCTTCTGGATCTGGTCCAGCAACGAGCCTGGCTTGAGCGGTTTTTCTGGCTTCGGCTTCTCGGCGTTTTCTGCAGGTGCGGTCACGGTAGTGCCACTGTCCTTGCCGAGAATGGCTTCGTCGCGGCTCACACCTGGCATGAAATCGCCAGAGAGGCTGACAAGTTGATCATTTGGGTTGAAGATGACGCTGATGCGTTCCTGTTGGCGTTCACCGCCGCCCGGTTGCAGACTGTACAGATAATCCCAGCGATCGGCATGGAACGTGTCGGTCAGCAGAGGGTTACCCATGATAAACCGTACTTGCCGGCGGGTCATTCCCGGGCGCAACTGGTCTATCATGTCCTGCGTGACGACATTGCCCTGTTGGATGTCGATTTTGTAAACCCCGGGGAATGAACAACCGGCGAGTGCGAGCAGTCCCACAAAGGTGAAACTGGTTAGCAAGAGCTTGGTGTTTTGCATCGGTGGGCGACTTCCACTATCTTGGCTGGGACAACGTAAACGCCGATCATACCCGCATTAAGAGAAGCTGCGAAGCAGCATCGCGAGAAAGCTGACCATGGTTGAAAATAGCGAACTACGCAAAGCCGGCCTCAAAGTGACCCTTCCACGGGTCAAAATTCTGCAAATGCTCGATTCCGCCGAGCAACGCCACATGAGTGCCGAAGATGTCTACAAGGCGCTGATGGAGGCTGGTGAGGACGTCGGTCTGGCCACGGTTTACCGTGTTCTGACCCAGTTCGAGGCAGCTGGCCTTGTGGTGCGGCACAACTTCGACGGAGGCCATGCGGTCTTCGAGCTGGACGACGGCAAGCATCACGACCATATGGTCAACGTCGAAACCAGCGAAGTGATCGAATTCTTCGACGAAGAAATCGAGCGGCTGCAGAAAGCAATCGTCGACAAGTATGGCTTCGAGATGGTTGATCACAATCTTGTACTGTACGTGCGCAAGAAAAAGTAAGCATGTCGCGCGAACTTCAGGTTCGCGAAACGAACGAAGGCGACCCCAGGGTCGCCTTCGTGCTTTCTGCCGTTCTTAAATTTTCGCGGTAACGACCATCTTTTTCGCGTGAGCCAGTGATTCCTTGGTGAGATCGATGCCGCCCAGCATCCGTGCCACTTCTTCGACACGATCGGTCTTGCTCAGTTTGGAGACGGCCGTACGCGTGGCGTCTTCACCGCGGACCTTGTGTACAAATAGATGTTGATGCCCCTGCGCCGCCACTTGGGGCAAGTGGGTCACGGTCAGAACCTGTCCGCGTTCCCCAAGGCGTCGCAGCAATTGGCCGACAATCTCGGCGGTCGGGCCGCCGATACCGACGTCCACTTCGTCGAACACCAGGGTCGGTACCCGCGAGGTCTGTGCGGTGATCACCTGAATGGCCAGGCTGATACGCGACAGCTCGCCGCCCGATGCTACTTTTGCCAGGGCTTTGAGCGGTTGCCCCGGGTTGGCGCTCACCAGCAGTTCTACCTGTTCGAGCCCGTTAGGCAGCAGTTCGTCGTTGCTGTTGGGGCGAAGTTCGATGGTGAAGCGGCCGCCGGGCATGCCCAGGCGCTGGATTTCCTGTTCCACGGCACTGGCCAGGCTGCTCGAGGCTCGATGCCGCAAGTCGCTCAGCTCCCGAGCCTTCTCCTGATAATGACGGGCATAGGAGGCCAGTTCATCGCTCAATCGTTCGATGGATTCGTCGTTGGCGTTCAGAGTTTCGATTTCATCGAGTAGCCTCTGCTGCATCTCGGCGACCTCGGTTGGCTGGATGCGATGTTTGCGCGCCAGGGTGTAGATGGCATCGAGGCGTTCTTCCAGGTATTGAAGGCGGGCCGGGTCGGCGTCGAAATTGTCGAGAAAGCGGTTCAGCTCGCCCACGGCTTCTTCAACCTGAATCTGCGCACTGGTCAGCAGGCTGCTGGCTTCGCCCAGGGCACTAATCGAGTTGTTCACGCTCGATAGGCGGTTAAGGCTGGCGGTGAGTGCGTTCAATACATTGCCGGAATCGCTTTCGCTGCATTGTTCGACCACTTGCCGGCAAATGCCCAGCAGGGTTTCGGCATTGGTCAGGTTTTTGTGTTCCTGTTCCAGCTGCTCCAGTTCGTTCTCGCCGAGGCCGAGGTTTTCCAGTTCTTCGAGTTGATAGCTGAGCAACTGATGACGGGCGCGCTGTTCGTCGCCGGAGTTGGAAAGGCGTTCCAGTTCCTGACGGGTCTGGCGCCAGCGTTGGGCAGCTAGCTGTACCTGGCGGGCCAGGTCCGTGGCGCCGGCATATTCGTCGAGCAGGCGGCGGTGGGTATCGGTTTTGAGCAGGGATTGGTGTTCGTGTTGGCTGTGAATGTCGATCAGCAATTCGCCCAAGGCTTTCAGATCCCCGAGGGGGCAGGGAGTGCCGTTGATGTAGCCGCGCGAGCGCCCTTCAGCAGTGATCACTCGGCGCAGAATGCACGGACCGTCGTTCTCGAGGTCGCGCTCGGCCAGCCAGGCGCTGGCTTCCGGAATGTCGATCAGGTCGAAGGTGGCCAGGATATCGGCCTTGTCGGCGCCCGGGCGGACCACGCCGCTGTCGGCGCGATCGCCCAGGGTCAAGCCCAGGGCATCGAGCATGATCGACTTGCCGGCACCGGTTTCCCCTGTGATCACGCTCATCCCGCGATCGAGTTCGAGATCGAGATGTTCAACGATGGCGTAGTTATGTACGGACAGGTGCACCAGCATAAAGGCCGCTCCCAGGCTTTAGGTCTGGTTATTTATACAGTGTTTTGTTTCTGGCTGACAATGCCTTCTCTTAGGTCGATTTGCTTGATATGAAGAAATCCTTAGCGCACTTGGGAATGACAATGCGGCTGTTTTTTGTAGGGGTAATCATCAAATAGCCCTTGAAGCTGAATTTTGCGGCCCCATATACCGGGGCAGAAGCGCGAGTTGAGCTCGCGGACGATATTGGAAGGAGAAATCTATGGCTGACGAACAGACAGTGGATACGCAAAATCTAGACGCCAACCAAGGCCCCGAGGCTTCGGGTGAAGACTTGGCGGCTCGTGTACAAGTGCTCGAAGAGCAATTGGCTGGTGCGCAGGATCAGGCTTTGCGTGTAGCCGCCGATCTGCAGAACGTCCGCCGCCGTGCCGAGCAGGACGTTGAAAAGGCTCACAAATTCGCCCTGGAAAAGTTCGCTGGCGACCTGCTGCCGATCATCGACAGCCTGGAACGTGGTCTGGAGCTATCCAACCCTGACGACGAAAACATTCGTCCGATGCGCGAAGGGATCGAGCTGACCCTGAAAATGTTCCAGGACACCCTGAAGCGCTATCACCTGGAAGCGATCGATCCTGAAGGCGAACCCTTCAACGCCTCGCATCACCAGGCAATGGCCATGCAGGAAAGCGCCGATGTCGAGCCAAACAGCGTGCTCAAGGTGTTTCAGAAGGGCTACCAGCTCCACGGTCGCCTGCTGCGCCCGGCCATGGTCGTGGTCAGCAAGGCACCTGCACCGGTTTCGCCTTCGATTGACGAGCAGGCTTGAAATTAGCCGCAAGGCCCCCATTTAGAAGTCAAGCGTTTAAGTGCTACCGCAGTCAGCCACCACTGCTGCGGCATCCAAATCCAAAGTTTCGGGAGAGTGAACATGGGCAAAATTATCGGTATCGACCTGGGGACTACCAACTCCTGCGTCTCCGTGCTGGAAAACGGCAAAGCCAAAGTGATTGAAAACGCTGAAGGCGCGCGTACCACGCCGTCGATCATCGCTTACGCCAACGATGGTGAAATCCTGGTTGGCCAGTCGGCCAAGCGTCAGGCAGTGACCAATCCGCATAACACCCTGTACGCGGTGAAGCGTCTGATCGGTCGTCGTTTTGACGAAGAAGTCGTACAGAAAGACATCCAGATGGTCCCTTACAAGATCGTCAAGGCTGACAACAGCGACGCCTGGGTTGAAGTGAACGGCCAGAAAATGGCACCGCCACAAATCTCGGCCGAAATTCTGAAGAAAATGAAGAAGACCGCCGAAGACTACCTCGGCGAGCCAGTGACCGAAGCGGTGATCACTGTTCCGGCCTACTTCAACGACAGCCAGCGTCAAGCCACCAAAGACGCCGGCCGCATCGCGGGTCTGGACGTTAAACGTATCATCAACGAACCAACCGCAGCCGCACTGGCCTACGGTATGGACAAGGCCAAAGGCGATCACACCGTGATCGTTTACGACTTGGGCGGCGGTACTTTCGACGTTTCCGTGATCGAAATCGCTGAAGTCGATGGCGAGCACCAGTTCGAAGTGTTGGCCACCAACGGTGACACTTTCCTGGGCGGTGAAGACTTCGACATTCGTCTGATCGACTACCTCGTTGACGAGTTCAAGAAAGAAAGCGGTATGAACCTCAAAGGTGATCCGCTGGCCATGCAGCGCCTGAAAGAAGCCGCTGAGAAAGCCAAGATCGAACTGTCCTCGAGCCAGTCGACCGACGTGAATCTGCCGTACATCACCGCAGACGCTACCGGTCCTAAGCACTTGAACGTGAAAATCTCCCGCGCCAAGCTCGAAGCGCTGGTTGAAGACCTGGTTCAGCGCACCATCGAACCTTGCCGTATCGCCATGAAAGATGCCGGTATCGAGATTGGTGCGATCAACGACGTGATCCTGGTCGGCGGTCAGACCCGTATGCCACTGGTTCAGAAGCTGGTGACCGATTTCTTCGGTAAAGAAGCACGTAAAGACGTCAACCCTGACGAAGCTGTTGCCATGGGTGCTGCTATCCAGGGCGCGGTATTGGCCGGTGACGTGAAAGACGTTCTGCTGCTCGATGTCAGCCCGCTGACCCTGGGTATCGAAACCATGGGCGGCGTGATGACCGCGCTGATCGAGAAAAACACCACGATTCCTACCAAGAAATCGCAAGTGTTCTCGACTGCCGACGACAACCAGGGCGCAGTGACTATTCACGTACTGCAAGGTGAGCGTAAGCAAGCCGCACAGAACAAGTCCCTGGGCAAGTTCGACCTGGCCGAGATTCCACCAGCACCACGTGGCGTGCCACAAATCGAAGTGACCTTCGACATCGACGCCAACGGCATCCTGCACGTCGGCGCGAAAGACAAGGCTACCGGCAAGACTCAGTCGATCGTGATCAAGGCCAACTCCGGTCTGTCCGAGGAAGAAATTCAGCAGATGGTTCGCGATGCTGAAGTGAACGCTGAAGAAGACCGCAAGTTCGAAGAGCTGGCCAGCGCCCGTAACCAAGGCGATGCCCTGGTTCACTCGACGCGCAAAATGGTCGCTGATGCTGGCGACAAAGTGAGCGCTGAAGAGAAAACTGCAATCGAAGCCGCTGTAGTTGCCCTGGAAACCGCCATCAAAGGCGACGACAAGGCCGCTATCGAAGCCAAGGTTGAAGAGCTGTCCAAGGTCTCCGCGCCAGTGGCTCAGAAAATGTACGCCGACCAGGCTCAGCCAGCTGAAGGCGCTGCACCGAAAGAAGAATCGGCTGAAAAGGCTGATGACGTCGTCGATGCTGAGTTCGAAGAAGTCAAAGACCACAAGTAAGTTGTTGGTCGCCCGGTTGACTGCCTTCAGGCGGTGACTGGTAGGATGTCGCCGCGCGGGAGCTTGCTCCCGCGTTGGCGTGTCTGGAGTAAGCGAATTTTTACAGCATGCGACAGCGCTCGGATGTTGGCGGTATGGTCGAGAATGCTCCTGCTTTTCGGTCTACAGATACCGCATCGAATCAAAGACCAGGATCGTTGAATTGACGTGAGTTGGGTCCGGGCCTGTATTGGGGCTCAACGAGTTTGGCGAGGCTCAGGAGAGGTTTGCCGAACGTCCTTAAGAGTGCAAAGACTTATGGCAAAGCGTGACTATTACGAAGTATTGGGTGTTGAGCGTGGTTCAAGCGAAGCGGACCTGAAAAAGGCCTACCGTCGCCTGGCGATGAAGCACCACCCGGACCGTAATCCCGATGACAAAGCGTCGGAAGATATGTTCAAGGAGGCCAACGAGGCCTACGAAGTGCTGTCCGATTCCAGCAAGCGCGCGGCCTATGACCAATACGGTCATGCCGGTGTCGACCCGAGCATGGGTGGCGGCGGTGCCGGGTTTGGCGGTCAGAACTTCTCCGATATCTTTGGCGATGTCTTCAGTGATTTCTTCGGTGGCGGTCGCGGCGGTGCTCGTGGCGGCGCTCAGCGCGGCAGCGATCTGCGTTACACCCTGGAGCTGAACCTGGAAGAAGCGGTGCGCGGTACGACCGTGAGTATCCGCGTTCCGACACTGGTCAACTGCAAGCCGTGCGACGGCTCGGGCGCCAAGAAAGGCTCCGCGCCGATCACCTGCCCGACGTGCGGCGGTATCGGTCAGGTCCGCATGCAGCAGGGCTTCTTCTCGGTGCAGCAGACCTGCCCGCGTTGCCATGGCCAGGGCAAGATCATTTCCGATCCGTGCGATTCGTGCCACGGTGAAGGTCGTGTTGAAGAGTACAAGACCCTGTCGGTGAAAGTGCCCGCCGGTGTCGACACTGGTGACCGTATTCGCCTGTCCGGCGAAGGCGAGGCGGGTGCCCAGGGTGGCCCGACCGGCGACCTGTACGTGGTGATCAATGTGCGCGAGCACGCGATCTTCCAGCGTGACGGCAAGCACCTGTTCTGCGAAGTGCCAATCAGCTTTGTCGACGCAGCGCTGGGCGGCGAGCTGGAGATTCCGACCCTCGATGGTCGGGTCAAACTGAAGATCCCTGAAGGGACTCAGACCGGTAAGCAGTTCCGTGTTCGCGGTAAAGGCGTCGCGCCGGTTCGTGGTGGCGGTGCTGGTGACCTGATGTGTCGTGTGGCGGTCGAAACCCCGGTCAACCTGGGTCGTCGTCAGCGCGAATTGCTGGAGGAGTTGCGCAGCTCCCTGGCGGGTGACAACAGTCATTCGCCGAAAACCACCGGTTGGTTCGAAGGCGTGAAGCGCTTCTTCGGCGATTTGTAAGGAGTCGGCATGCGACGTATAGCTGTGATGGGCGCTGCCGGGCGCATGGGCAAGATTCTGGTCGAGGCGGTGCAGCAACGCGCACCGCTGACCGGCCTGACGGCAGCCATCGTGCGCCCCGGCAGCACGCTGATTGGCGTGGATGCCGGTGAGCTGGCATCGCTGGGACGAATCGGTGTACCGCTGTCCGGTAAGCTGGATGCGGTGACCGATGAGTTCGATGTGTTGATCGACTTCACGCTCCCGGAAGTCATGCTGAAAAACCTGGCGTTCTGCCGCAAGGCGGGCAAGGCCATGGTGATCGGCACGACGGGGTTGGACGCCGCGCAGAAGCAGTTGCTGGTCGAGGCGAGCGAAGATATTGCGATCGTGTTCGCGGCCAATTTCAGTGTCGGTGTAAACCTGTCGCTGAAGCTGCTCGATATGGCGGCTCGTGTGCTGGGCGATGAGGCTGATATCGAAATCATCGAGGCCCATCATCGGCACAAGATCGATGCGCCTTCAGGCACGGCTCTGCGCATGGGCGAAGTGATCGCCAGTGCGCTGGATCGTGATCTGCAGAAGGTCGCGGTCTATGGTCGTGAAGGCCACACCGGCGTGCGCGAGCGTGAAACGATCGGCTTCGCGACTGTTCGCGGTGGTGATGTGGTCGGTGATCATACGGTGCTGTTCGCCTGTGAGGGCGAGCGACTGGAGATTACGCACAAGGCATCCAGCCGAATGACCTTTGCCAAGGGAGCGGTGCGCGCAGCTTTGTGGCTGGACGGTCGTGAGCCGGGCCTCTATGACATGCAAGACGTGCTCGACCTGCGGTAAGATGTGCCCGAAACCGGGTTCAAACGTAGCGTTTGAGCCCGGTTTTAAACCGCCAAGCGACGTCCTGTCGCATTCCCTGGCCTTTAGGGCTCATTGGCGGTAGACCAAAAATGCCTTTTTCTGTAAGCTACAGCTTTAGTGTGTCCACTAAAAGCGCGCAGAATAATTCAGTGAACAAGCGGGGTGACGTGTCCATACGTCACTCCGCTTTTTTACAACCTGCGATCGCCCTTTCAGGCTTTATATTTACGGGAGGTCTTCTTGACTAAGCCAGCCATACTCGCCCTTGCTGATGGCAGCATTTTTCGCGGCGAAGCCATTGGAGCCGACGGTCAAACCGTTGGTGAGGTGGTGTTCAACACCGCAATGACCGGCTATCAGGAAATCCTTACCGATCCTTCCTATGCCCAACAGATCGTTACCCTGACTTATCCGCACATCGGCAACACCGGTACCACGCCAGAGGACGCCGAGTCCGACCGCGTCTGGTCCGCAGGCCTGGTCATTCGTGACTTGCCACTGGTTGCGAGCAACTGGCGCAACACGATGTCGCTGTCCGACTACCTGAAAGCCAACAATGTGGTGGCAATCGCCGGTATCGACACTCGTCGCCTGACACGCATCCTGCGTGAGAAAGGCGCGCAGAACGGCTGCATCATGGCCGGTGACAACATTTCCGAAGAGGCCGCCATCGCCGCCGCTCAGGGCTTCCCTGGCCTGAAAGGCATGGACCTGGCAAAAGTCGTCAGCACCAAAGAGCAGTACGAGTGGCGCTCGACTGTCTGGGATCTGAAAACCGACAGCCACGCGACTCTGGAAGCCTCCGAGCTGCCATACCACGTGGTGGCCTACGACTACGGCGTCAAGCTGAACATCCTGCGCATGCTGGTCGAGCGCGGTTGCCGCGTGACCGTGGTACCTGCACAGACCCCGGCCGCCGAAGCGCTGGCATTAAAACCGGACGGCGTGTTCCTGTCCAACGGCCCGGGCGACCCTGAGCCGTGCGACTACGCGATCCAGGCAATCAAGGACGTGCTGGAGACCGAGATTCCGGTGTTCGGCATCTGCCTCGGTCACCAGCTGTTGGCTCTGGCCGCTGGCGCCAAGACTCTGAAAATGGGTCATGGCCACCACGGTGCCAACCACCCGGTCCAGGATCTGGATTCCGGTGTTGTGATGATCACCAGCCAGAACCACGGTTTTGCGGTAGACGAAGCAACCTTGCCAGCCAACGTCCGGGCGATTCACAAATCGCTGTTCGACGGCACCCTGCAAGGTATCGAGCTTACCGACAAGAGTGCCTTCAGCTTCCAGGGACACCCTGAAGCCAGCCCTGGCCCGAACGACGTAGCACCACTGTTCGATCGCTTCATCAACGAAATGGCCAAGCGGCGCTAATCGCTCGCCCTGATGTAGCAAAGCCTGAGGGCGGTCCCGAAACCGGTGACCCCCTCAAGGCTTCAGAGATTGAACAAGACGGCTTGCCGACTGACCTGCGGATTTGAGTGACAACCCATGCCAAAACGTACAGACATTAAAAGCATCCTGATTCTCGGCGCTGGCCCGATCGTGATCGGCCAGGCCTGCGAATTCGACTACTCCGGCGCCCAGGCCTGTAAAGCCCTGCGCGAGGAGGGTTACCGCGTCATCCTGGTGAACTCCAACCCGGCGACCATCATGACCGACCCGGCCATGGCCGACGCCACCTACATCGAACCGATCAAGTGGCAGACCGTTGCCAAGATCATCGAGAAAGAGCGTCCGGACGCGCTGCTGCCCACCATGGGTGGCCAGACCGCTCTGAACTGCGCCCTGGACCTGGAGCGCGAAGGCGTTCTGGAGAAGTTCGGCGTAGAGATGATCGGCGCCAACGCTGACACCATCGACAAGGCCGAAGACCGTTCGCGCTTCGACAAGGCGATGAAATCCATCGGTCTGGACTGCCCGCGTTCGGGTATCGCTCACAGCATGGAAGAGGCCAACGCGGTCCTCGAAAAGCTCGGCTTCCCGTGCATCATCCGTCCGTCCTTCACCATGGGCGGTACGGGTGGCGGTATCGCTTACAACCGTGAAGAGTTCGAAGAGATCTGCGCTCGCGGTCTGGATTTGTCGCCGACCAAAGAGCTGCTGATCGACGAATCGCTGATCGGCTGGAAAGAGTACGAGATGGAGGTTGTCCGCGATAAGAAGGATAACTGCATCATCGTTTGCTCGATCGAAAACTTTGACCCGATGGGCGTGCACACCGGTGACTCGATCACCGTTGCTCCGGCACAAACCCTGACGGACAAGGAATACCAGATCATGCGTAACGCCTCGTTGGCGGTACTGCGTGAGATCGGCGTGGAAACCGGCGGCTCCAACGTTCAGTTCGGCATCTGCCCAGACACTGGCCGTATGGTCGTGATCGAGATGAACCCGCGTGTATCCCGCTCTTCGGCACTGGCCTCGAAAGCCACTGGTTTCCCGATTGCGCGTATCGCTGCCAAGCTGGCGATCGGCTACACCCTGGATGAGCTGCAGAACGAAATCACCGGCGGCGCTACTCCTGCGTCCTTCGAACCGTCCATCGACTACGTCGTGACCAAGCTGCCACGCTTCGCCTTCGAGAAATTCCCGAAAGCCGACGCGCGCCTGACCACTCAAATGAAGTCGGTCGGTGAAGTCATGGCCATCGGCCGAACCTTCCAGGAATCCCTGCAGAAAGCCCTGCGCGGTCTTGAAGTGGGCGTTTGTGGTCTGGACGAGAAGCTCGACCTGAGCAACCCGGAAAGCATGAGCATCCTCAAGCGCGAACTGACCGTGCCGGGTGCCGAGCGTATCTGGTACGTCGCTGATGCGTTCCGCGCTGGCCTGTCGGTCGAAGATATTTTCGGCATGAACATGATCGATCCGTGGTTCCTGGTGCAGATCGAAGATCTGATCAAGGAAGAAGAGAAGGTCAAGACCCTGGGTCTGGCCAGCATCGACCGCGACATGATGTTCCGCCTCAAGCGCAAAGGTTTCTCCGACATGCGTCTGGCCAAGCTGCTGGGCGTGACCGAGAAGGCTCTGCGTCGCCACCGTCACAAGCTGGAAATCTTCCCGGTCTACAAGCGCGTTGACACTTGCGCGGCCGAGTTCGCCACCGACACCGCTTACCTCTACTCGACGTACGAGGAAGAGTGCGAAGCTGCGCCATCGGGTCGCGACAAGATCATGATCCTGGGTGGCGGTCCAAACCGTATCGGCCAGGGCATCGAGTTCGACTATTGCTGCGTACACGCGGCACTGGCCCTGCGCGAAGACGGTTACGAGACCATCATGGTCAACTGCAACCCGGAAACCGTTTCCACCGACTACGACACCTCCGATCGCCTGTACTTCGAGCCAGTGACCCTGGAAGACGTACTGGAAATCGTCCGCGTCGAGAAGCCGAAAGGCGTGATCGTCCAGTACGGTGGCCAGACTCCGCTGAAACTGGCGCGTGCCCTGGAAGAAGCCGGCGTGCCAATCATCGGCACCAGCCCTGATGCCATCGACCGTGCCGAAGACCGTGAGCGCTTCCAGCAAATGGTTGAGCGTCTGAACCTGCGTCAGCCGCCAAACGCCACCGTGCGCAGCGAAGACGAAGCAATTCGTGCCGCCGCCAAGATCGGTTACCCGCTGGTGGTTCGTCCGTCCTACGTACTGGGCGGCCGCGCGATGGAAATCGTCTACGAAGAAGAAGAGCTCAAGCGCTACCTGCGTGATGCGGTGAAAGTGTCCAACGACAGCCCGGTGCTGCTCGATCACTTCCTCAATTGCGCGATCGAAATGGACGTGGATGCAGTCTGCGACGGCACCGACGTGGTGATCGGCGCGATCATGCAGCACATCGAGCAGGCCGGCGTTCACTCCGGTGACTCCGCGTGCTCCCTGCCGCCGTACTCGCTGCCTGCTCACATCCAGGACGAGATGCGCGAACAGGTCAAGAAAATGGCCCTGGAGTTGGGCGTTGTCGGCCTGATGAACGTTCAGTTGGCGCTGCAAGGCGAAGACATCTACGTCATCGAAGTCAACCCGCGCGCTTCCCGTACCGTGCCGTTCGTGTCCAAGTGCATCGGTGTTTCCCTGGCAATGATCGCGGCTCGCGTGATGGCCGGTAAAACCCTGAAGGAAATCGGTTTCACCAAAGAAATCATTCCGAACTTCTACAGCGTGAAAGAGGCGGTGTTCCCATTCGCCAAATTCCCTGGCGTGGACCCGATCCTGGGCCCAGAGATGAAGTCCACCGGTGAAGTGATGGGCGTGGGCGACACCTTTGGCGAGGCTTTTGCCAAAGCCCAAATGGGTGCCAGCGAAGTGCTGCCGACTGGCGGCACCGCGTTCATCAGTGTGCGTGACGATGACAAGCCACTGGTTGCAGGCGTGGCTCGTGATCTGATCAACTTGGGCTTCGAAGTGGTCGCCACTGCCGGTACTGCCAAGCTGATCGAAGCCGCAGGCCTGAAAGTGCGTCGTGTGAACAAGGTGACTGAGGGTCGTCCGCATGTGGTCGACATGATCAAGAATGACGAAGTCACCCTGATCATCAATACCACCGAAGGTCGCCAGTCGATCGCCGATTCCTACTCCATTCGTCGTAATGCCTTGCAGCACAAGATCTACTGCACCACGACCATTGCTGCTGGCGAAGCTATCTGCGAAGCGCTGAAGTTCGGTCCCGAGAAGACCGTGCGCCGCTTGCAGGATCTACACGCAGGATTGAAGGCATGATCAAATACCCAATGACCGTCCAGGGCGCGAAAGCCCTGGAAGAAGAACACGCTCATCTGACCAAGGTCGTCCGCCCGAAGCTCAGCCAGGACATCGGCACGGCCCGCGAGTTGGGTGACTTGAAGGAAAACGCCGAATACCACGCTGCTCGCGAGCAGCAGGGGATGGTCGAGGCGCGGATTCGCGACATCGAAGGCCGGATTCAGAATCAGGTCATCATCGATGTCACGACCATTCCTCACACTGGCAAAGTGATTTTCGGCACTACCGTTGAAATCGCCAACGTCGAGACTGATGAAAGCGTCATTTACCACATCGTGGGTGAGGATGAGGCTGACTTCAAACTTGGCAAGATCTCTGTCGGTTCGCCACTGGCTCGCGCCTTGATTGCCAAGGAAGAGGGTGATGTGGTTGCCGTGAAAACGCCGGGTGGCGTTATCGAGTATGAGATTGTCGAAGTTCGCCATATCTGAAAGAAGGCGCCCGCTATGTGCGGGCGCCATGCTTTGGCAGCTGACCCAAATGTTGTGGGTTGGGGGCATGTGGTTGTTGCACATCGGTCTGCTGCCGGTGCTGGGGCGAATAGGCCTGGCACCGCTGCTGATCGACGAAATTGCAGGCATGCTGAATACGCTGATGGTGGGATTTGCCACGGCGTGTGTGATTTTGCAGGCTTTGGTGCTGGTTCAGGCCGAGGGCCTTGCCAGTCTATGGCGCGATATTCGCGGGCAACTGCTGATGATGGCGCTGTATGGGGGCGCGATGTATTTCGCGGTCCATGTTGGCTGGCCGCAGGCGGCGCATTGGCAGCTGTTCAGCTATCTTGTTCTGGGATTTTCCGGGCTGATACTGGTGATGCAACCGGTGCCGGGATGGAGTGTCAGGGTGCGCGAAGCACACCCTTGGCCCTTGTCATCACTTGAAGCGATGGACGTTCGACAGCTGCTTGTTGACGCTGAAGTTTTTGCGGTAAATCAGTGCCATCTTGCCGATGACCTGAACCAGATCGGCTTTGCCGGCCTTGCAGAGCTCTGCAATGGATGCCAGGCGCGATTCGCGATCGAGGATATTGAGCTTGATTTTGATTAGCTCATGATCCGCCAAAGCGCGTTCAAGTTCGGCTAACACACCTTCAGTCAAACCGTTGTCAGCCACAGTCAAAACTGGTTTCAGATGGTGGCCAATGGATTTGTACTGTTTCTTCTGCTCTTGAGTGAGCGGCATAATCTGACCCTTTAGTCTGGATTCTGTAAAATGGCGGCCATTTTACCCGAGGGTTCGTGGATCCGCCCAATTAATCACGACCCTTATCATCGAGGTGCCCAATGGCGCGTTCCAAGACAAGCCTTGGTTGGCTGAAAAGACATGTCAATGATCCCTATGTGAAGCAGGCGCAGAAGGATGGTTACCGCTCGCGTGCGAGTTACAAGCTTCTGGAGGTCCAGGAGAAATACAAGCTGATCCGTCCGGGTATGAGCGTTGTCGACCTGGGTGCGGCGCCCGGCGGCTGGTCGCAGGTCACTAGTCGGCTGATCGGTGGTCAGGGGCGTCTGATCGCCTCGGACATCCTGGAAATGGACAGCATTCCGGACGTGACTTTCATCCAGGGTGACTTCACCCAGGACGAAGTGCTCGCTCAGATCCTTGAAGCCGTGGGTAATTCGCAGGTGGACCTTGTGATTTCCGATATGGCCCCCAATATGAGTGGTACGCCTGAGGTGGACATGCCAAAAGCCATGTTTCTATGTGAGCTGGCTCTTGATCTGGCGGCTCGGATACTCAAGCCGGGTGGTAATTTCGTGATCAAGGTGTTTCAGGGCGAAGGGTTTGATGCTTACGTGAAGGACGCTCGTCAGAAATTCGACAAGGTCCAGATGATCAAGCCGGACTCTTCCCGTGGCAGTTCCCGCGAGCAATACATGCTGGCTTGGGGCTACCGCGGCCGTAGTGAGTAAATCGAGGTTTTTTTGCGGGTCGATAGGATTTTCGTATTTCGTCCCGTGAGCATTAGCGAATATTGTGTAGAAAGTGTTTCACAAAGGGTTACAGACGGCGCCTGCCAGAGCCGTAGGTAATGTAGTAAGTTAGGCCGGTGAATATCATGCGAAGCACGCGCCATTAGCGGAGCTTGCTTCAGAGGGTAGTTAATTGAACGATATGGCAAAGAATCTGATCCTGTGGTTGATCATCGCGGCTGTCCTGGTGACGGTGATGAACAACTTCTCCAGCCCTAACGAGCCGCAGACCCTCAACTATTCCGACTTCATCCAGCAGGTCAAGGATGGCAAGGTCGAGCGCGTAGCGGTTGATGGCTACGTGATTACCGGCAAGCGCAACGATGGCGACAGCTTCAAGACCATTCGTCCGGCAATCCAGGACAATGGCCTGATCGGCGATCTCGTGGATAACCACGTGGTAGTCGAAGGCAAGCAGCCTGAGCAGCAAAGCATCTGGACTCAACTCCTGGTCGCAAGCTTCCCGATCCTCGTAATCATCGCTGTCTTCATGTTCTTCATGCGGCAGATGCAGGGCGGTGCCGGTGGCAAGGGCGGGCCGATGAGCTTCGGCAAGAGCAAGGCACGCCTGCTCTCCGAAGATCAGGTAAAAACCACTTTGGCTGACGTTGCCGGTTGCGACGAAGCCAAGGAAGAAGTTGGCGAGCTGGTCGAATTCCTGCGTGATCCGGGCAAGTTCCAGCGTTTGGGCGGTCGCATTCCTCGTGGCGTGCTGATGGTCGGTCCTCCTGGTACGGGTAAAACCTTGATCGCCAAGGCGATTGCCGGCGAAGCCAAAGTGCCGTTCTTCACTATTTCCGGTTCCGATTTCGTCGAAATGTTCGTCGGTGTCGGTGCCAGTCGTGTTCGTGACATGTTCGAGCAGGCGAAGAAGCACGCGCCCTGCATCATCTTCATCGATGAAATCGACGCCGTCGGTCGCCACCGTGGTGCCGGCATGGGCGGCGGTCACGACGAGCGCGAACAGACACTCAACCAGTTGCTGGTAGAGATGGACGGCTTCGAAATGAATGACGGCATCATCGTCATTGCAGCAACCAACCGTCCGGACGTACTGGACCCTGCATTGCTGCGTCCGGGCCGTTTTGACCGTCAGGTCGTGGTCGGTCTGCCGGATATCCGTGGTCGCGAGCAGATTCTCAAAGTCCACATGCGCAAAGTGCCAATGGGTGACGACGTCGCTCCGGCCGTGATCGCACGTGGTACTCCTGGTTTCTCCGGTGCCGACCTGGCCAACCTGGTGAACGAGGCGTCGTTGTTCGCAGCCCGTGCCGGCAAGCGCATCGTCGAGATGAAAGAGTTCGAACTGGCCAAAGACAAGATCATGATGGGTGCCGAGCGCAAATCCATGGTCATGTCCGAGAAAGAGAAGCAGAACACTGCTTATCACGAAGCTGGTCACGCTATCGTCGGTCGCGTCGTCCCTGAGCATGATCCGGTCTACAAAGTGTCGATCATCCCGCGCGGTCGCGCGCTCGGTGTGACCATGTTCCTGCCGGAAGAAGATCGCTACAGCCTGTCCAAGCGTGCGCTGATCAGTCAGATCTGCTCGCTGTACGGCGGTCGTATCGCTGAAGAAATGACCCTGGGTTTCGACGGTGTCACCACTGGTGCATCCAACGACATCATGCGTGCCAGCCAGATCGCACGGAATATGGTGACCAAGTGGGGCTTGTCGGAAAAGCTCGGCCCGTTGATGTACGCCGAAGAAGAGGGCGAAGTGTTCCTCGGTCGTGGCGGCGGTGGTCAACATGCCAGCTTCTCCGGCGAGACAGCCAAACTGATCGACTCCGAAGTACGTAGCATCATTGACCAGTGCTACGGCACGGCCAAACAGATCCTTACGGATAACCGTGACAAGCTTGACGCCATGGCGGATGCCTTGATGAAGTACGAGACGATCGATGCTGATCAGATCGATGACATCATGGCGGGCCGTGCGCCTCGCGAACCTCGCGACTGGTCTGGCGGCAGTGATACTTCCGGCACGCCTCCGGCGGTGCAGGATGGGCGTCCGGAAACGCCAATCGGTGGCCCGGCTGCTGACGTATAAGGTTTGAAATGACTTCTGTTCAGTCCTCGATCCGGTTGCCTTGCGGCAACCGGGTTCTTGATTTGGCCCAGACGCATGTCATGGGCATTCTCAATGTCACTCCCGATTCTTTTTCCGATGGCGGCCAATACAGCCAGCTGGATGCGGCGCTGCGCCACGCCGAGGCGATGGTGGCGGCTGGCGCGACGCTGATCGACGTTGGTGGCGAATCGACCCGGCCGGGTGCCAGGGCGGTTTCACCGCTTGAAGAGCTCGAGCGTGTAGCGCCTATCGTTGAGCGTATCAGTCGTGAACTCGATGTGATTATCTCGGTCGATACCTCCACGCCGGCGGTCATGCGTGAAACCGCAAGGCTGGGGGCGGGCTTGATCAATGATGTGCGTTCGTTACGCCGAGACGGAGCCTTGGATGCAGCAGCGGCCACCGGCTTGCCGGTGTGTCTGATGCATATGCTCGGCGAGCCGGGCGACATGCAGGACAATCCGCACTACCAGGATGTAACGAAAGAGGTCGGCGAGTTTCTCGCTGAACGCATGGTTCAGTGCGCGTCGGTGGGTATCCCCGCTGAGCGGATCATCCTCGATCCGGGCTTCGGCTTCGCGAAAACCTTGCAGCACAACCTGAGCCTGTTCAAGCATATAGAGGTCTTGCATGCCTTGGGGCGGCCCCTGTTGGTTGGGGTTTCGCGAAAGAGCATGATCGGGCAGGCCTTGAATCGGCCGGTGGGAGAGCGCCTGCATGGCGGTTTGGCGCTCGCGGCACTGGCTTCAATCAAGGGGGCGCGTATATTGCGCGTCCATGATGTGGCTGAAACGGTCGACGTAGTGCGAATGATCGCAGCAGTAGAATCAGCCGAATAAGAATGATGGAGTACTTATGAGCAAGAAATACTTTGGCACCGACGGCATTCGTGGTCGGGTCGGTGAATACCCGATTACTCCTGATTTCATGCTCAAGCTTGGTTGGGCGGCAGGTATGGCATTCCGCAGCATGGGTGCCTGTAAGGTGCTCGTGGGCAAGGACACCCGGATCTCCGGTTACATGTTCGAGTCGGCGCTTGAGGCCGGGCTGACTTCGGCGGGTGCCGATGTGATGCTCTTGGGGCCGATGCCGACGCCGGCCATCGCCTATCTGACACGTACCTTTCATGCCGAAGCCGGTATCGTGATCAGCGCTTCGCACAATCCTCATGACGATAACGGCATCAAATTTTTCTCCGGGAAGGGTACCAAGCTCCCGGATGAAGTCGAGCTGATGATCGAAGAGTTGCTCGACACCCCGATGACCGTGGTTGAGTCGAGCAAGATCGGCAAGGTGTCGCGAATCAATGATGCCTCAGGTCGATATATCGAATTCTGCAAGAGCAGCGTCCCGACCGGCACCAGTTTTGCCGGGCTGAAGATCGTGATCGACTGCGCCCACGGTGCGGCCTATAAAGTGGCGCCTAGCGTGTTCCGTGAGCTGGGAGCCGATGTCGTTGTGCTTTCTGCTCATCCCAATGGCCTGAACATCAATGAGAATTGCGGTTCAACCCATATGGGGCCGCTGCAAGCGGCCGTATTGGCCGAGCACGCCGATTTGGGTATTGCCTTTGACGGTGATGGTGACCGGGTTCAGATGGTCGATCACACGGGCGCTGTCGTCGATGGCGACGAGTTGTTGTTTATCATTGCTCGCGATCTGCAAGAGCGCGGCAAGTTGCAGGGCGGCGTGGTCGGTACGCTGATGAGTAATCTGGGGCTGGAATTGGCCCTGGCAGATCTGGCGATTCCTTTTGTGCGCGCCAACGTTGGCGACCGTTATGTGATCTCCGAGTTGCTGGAGCGCGATTGGCTGGTGGGTGGGGAAAACTCGGGGCACATTGTCTGCTTCAGTCACACCACCACTGGTGATGCGATCATTGCTGCATTGCAGGTTCTAATGGCGTTGAAGAGGCGCGTAGAGAGCCTGGCTCAGTCCCGTCAGGCGCTGCGCAAGTGTCCTCAGGTGCTGATCAATGTCCGGTTTGGCGGTGGTGCGAATCCGATCGAACATCCGACAGTCAAGGCGGCCAGTGACCGTGTCACCCAGGCGATGGCCGGTCGCGGGCGTGTGCTGTTGCGCAAGTCCGGGACAGAGCCGCTGGTGCGAGTCATGGTCGAGGGCGAGGACGAAATACAGGTTCGCGGTTACGCCGAAGAGCTGGCAAAACTGGTAACTGAAGTTTCTGCCTGATTTCGGCTTGCCAGCCATGATTGTGTTGGGTAACATCTGCGCCCACTTTGACCGACGAGGTACAGCATGCGTCGCCCTATGGTAGCTGGTAACTGGAAGATGCACGGTACCCGCGCCAGCGTCGCTGAGCTGATCAACGGCCTTCGTCATCTGGCCTTGCCAGGCGATGTTGATATCGCGGTGTTCCCGCCTTGCTTGTATATCAATCAAGTGATTGATGGCTTGAAAGGCCAGTCGATTTCGGTCGGCGCGCAGAACTCTGCGATTGAATCCATGCAAGGTGCGTTGACAGGTGAGATTGCGCCGAGTCAATTGGTGGATGCGGGTTGTTCCCTGGTGCTTGTCGGGCACTCCGAGCGCCGCCAGATTATGGGCGAGCAGGGCGGAATGCTGATTCGCAAGTTCGCGGCGGCACAGGCGTGCGGCTTGATTCCTGTGTTGTGCGTGGGGGAGACCCTTGAAGAGCGCGAAGCTGGAAAAACTCTTGAGATTGTCGGGCGTCAGCTTGGCAGTATCATTGAGAAGCTGGGTGTAGGTGTCTTTGCAAAGGCAGTAATTGCTTACGAGCCGGTCTGGGCCATTGGCACCGGGCTGACTGCTTCGCCGCAACAGGCGCAGGATGTGCACGCAGCCATTCGCGCTCAGTTGGCGGCAGAGAATTCTGAAGTCGCACAAGGTGTGCGGCTTCTATACGGCGGCAGCGTGAAGGCGGCCAATGCGGTCGAACTGTTCGGCATGCCGGATATCGATGGGGGGCTCATTGGTGGGGCTTCCCTGAATGCAGATGAGTTCGGTGCGATTTGTCGCGCCGCGGGAAACTGAAAAAATGCTGGAAACAGTCGTAGTCGTTTTTCATCTGCTGGGTGCATTGGGCGTAGTTGCTCTGGTTTTGCTGCAGCAGGGTAAAGGTGCGGATGCTGGCGCGTCTTTCGGAGCAGGTGCTTCAAATACTGTGTTCGGAAGCCAAGGTTCCTCTACCTTTCTTAGTAAGTTTACTGCTATACTTGCCGCCGGTTTCTTCATAACCAGCTTGGGGTTAGGTTACTTTGCTAAAGAGAAGGCTCATGAGCTGACTCAAGTAGGTTTGCCAAACCCGGCAGTGTTGGAAGTTCCAAAGCAACAACCGGCTTCTGATGATGTCCCGGTGCTTCAAGAGCAAAAGTCGGCTACTCCAGCGACTGACGTGCCTCCAGCTCAAGAGCAGAAGTAAGAAGAGTTTCAAACGTAGTATTGCCGAGGTGGTGGAATTGGTAGACACGCAACCTTGAGGTGGTTGTGCCCATAGGGTGTAGGGGTTCGAGTCCCCTTCTCGGTACCAATTATCAGGAGAGCCCGCTGTTGCGGGCTTTCTTGTAGGTGGAAGGTTACATTGACCCTGTCAGGGATCGGTCGTATACTTCCGCCCCAGCTTTGTCGCGGGGTGGAGCAGTCTGGTAGCTCGTCGGGCTCATAACCCGAAGGTCGTCGGTTCAAATCCGGCCCCCGCAACCAGTTTAAGGAGCCCCTTTTCAGGGGCTTTTTGTTAGCTGGACACTTTCAACGCCGCTATTCAACGGCGTTTCAAGGATGGGCGTTTCGCCCATTTTTTTTATTTTGCACAGCATGCACATACATGCACGAGGGGGTTCAGGTGTCGAGCAAGCTAGAAGAGTTGCAGGCCTTGCTGGCCCCGGTGGTCGTGGCCCTAGGCTATGAATGCTGGGGTATTGAGTTTTCGGCTCAAGGTCGCCACTCAATGTTGCGCGTTTATATTGATAAAGAGGGCGGCGTGCTGGTGGACGATTGTGCCATTGTCAGCCGTCAGATCAGCGGTGTACTGGATGTTGAAGATCCGATCGCCGTTGAATACACCCTCGAAGTTTCCTCGCCTGGCATGGAACGCCCACTGTTCACTATTGAGCAGTTTGCAAAATTTGCCGGTGAACAAGTGAAGATCAAGCTGCGCTCGCCTTTTGAAGGTCGGCGCAACTTTCAGGGCCTTCTGCGCGGTGTAGAAGAGCAGGACGTCGTGGTGCAGGTTGAAGACCATGAGTTCCTGTTGCCGATCGATATGATCGACAAGGCCAACATTATTCCCAGTTTTGACTGAGACGCGGATCCCGCGGATCCAATGGCTTGCGAAAGGCGAGGCGTACGATGAGCAAAGAAGTACTGCTGGTTGTTGAGTCGGTATCCAATGAAAAGGGCGTACCGGCAAACGTAATTTTTGAAGCGCTGGAGCTGGCTCTGGCCACTGCGACCAAAAAGCGTTTTGAGGACGAAGTCGATCTGCGTGTGGAAATCAATCGCCACACCGGTGCTTACGAGACATTCCGTCGCTGGACGGTTGTCGAAGAAGCAGACCTGGACGATCCGGCCATCGAAACCTGGCCGAGCAAGGTTGCAGAAACGCATCCTGGTGCCAAGGTTGGTGACGTTGTCGAAGAGAAGATCGAGTCCATCGAGTTCGGCCGCATTGCTGCACAGACTGCCAAGCAAGTCATCGTGCAGAAAGTTCGCGAAGCCGAGCGTGCTCAAGTCGTTGACGCCTATCGCGAGCGCCTGGGGGAAATCATCTCCGGCACCGTGAAGAAAGTCACCCGCGACAACGTGATCGTTGACCTGGGCAACAACGCTGAAGCGTTGCTGGCCCGTGAAGACATCATTTCTCGCGAAACTTTCCGGGTTGGCGTGCGTCTGCGTGCGCTGCTCAAGGAAATCCGCACCGAGAACCGCGGCCCTCAGCTGATCCTGTCGCGTACCGCGCCGGAAATGCTGATCGAGTTGTTCCGCATCGAAGTGCCGGAAATCGCTGAAGGCCTGATCGAAGTAATGGCTGCGTCCCGCGACCCGGGTTCGCGCGCCAAGATCGCGGTCCGCTCCAAGGACAAGCGCATTGACCCGCAAGGCGCTTGTATCGGTATGCGCGGTTCGCGCGTCCAGGCAGTGTCCGGCGAGTTGGGCGGTGAGCGTGTGGACATCGTCCTGTGGGACGATAACCCGGCGCAGTTCGTGATCAATGCAATGTCGCCGGCTGAAGTGGCGGCAATTATCGTCGATGAAGATGCCCATGCAATGGACATCGCCGTTGGCGCAGACAATCTTGCTCAGGCCATCGGTCGCGGTGGTCAGAACGTGCGTCTGGCTAGCCAGTTGACTGGCTGGACCCTGAACGTGATGACCGAATCGGACATCCAGGCTAAGCAGCAAGCAGAAACTGGCGACATCCTGCGCAACTTCATCGACGAGCTGGAAGTCGACGAAGATCTGGCACAGGTGCTGGTAGATGAAGGCTTCACCAGCCTGGAAGAGATTGCCTACGTACCGTTGGAAGAAATGCTCAACATCGATGGCTTTGACGAAGACACCGTCAACGAGCTTCGCGCTCGGGCCAAGGATCGTTTGTTGACTAAAGCCATCGCTACTGAGGAAAAGCTGGCAGACGCCCATCCGGCCGAAGACCTGCTCTCGCTTGAGGGTATGGACAAGGATTTGGCGATGGAACTGGCGGTGCGCGGCGTAATTACCCGCGAAGACCTGGCCGAGCAGTCTATTGACGACCTGCTCGACATCGACGGCATTGACGATGATCGTGCCGGCAAGTTGATCATGGCCGCCCGAGCCCATTGGTTCGAGTAATTAGGCGCGGCCTGAGGAGAGAAGTGCATGACGCAAGTCACGGTGAAACAACTGGCCGATGAGGTCAAAACACCGGTAGAGCGCCTGTTGCAGCAGATGCGTGAGGCAGGTCTGCCGCACACCGCCGCCGATGAAGGTGTGAGCGATAGTGAGAAGCAATCTTTGCTGACTCACTTGAAGAGCAGCCACAAGGCGAAAGTGGAAGAACCGCGCAAGATTACATTGCAGCGCAAAACCACCAGCACCCTGCGTGTTGCTGGTAGCAAGAGCATCAGCGTTGAAGTACGCAAGAAGAAAGTCTTCGTGCAACGCAGCCCGGAAGAAATCGAAGCCGAGCGCAAACGCGAACTGGAAGAACGTCGCGCAGTAGAAAATGCTGCACGTCAGAAGGCTGAAGAAGAAGCCAAGCGTCGCGCCGAAGAAGAAGCGCGTCGCCAGCCTGCTGCTGCGCAAACCGCTACTAACGACGCCGTTGCAGCGCCTGCTGCAGTTGCCCAACCAGTGCGTGAAAGCGCGCCGGTAGTTGCAGCTGCGCCAGCACCAGCGGCTGACACTCGCAAACGCGACGAACAGCGTCGTCCGGACAAACCACGTGCCGACGATAGCAATCGTCGTGGCAGTGGCGATGGCGAGCGCAAGAACGCTCCGCATCGTGCTTCGGTCAAGGAAAAAGCGCCTGCTCCACGTGTTGCGCCACGTACTACCGACGAAGAAAGCGATGGCTTCCGTCGTGGTGGTCGCGGCAAGGCCAAGCTGAAGAAACGCAACGCCCACGGTTTCCAGAGCCCAACCGGCCCTGTTGTGCGCGAAGTGAAGATCGGCGAGACCATCACTGTTGGCGATCTCGCCCAGCAGATGTCGGTCAAGGCTGCTGAAATCATCAAGTTCATGTTCAAACTGGGTACTCCAGCGACCATCAACCAGGTACTGGATCAGGAAACTGCCCAACTGGTTGCCGAAGAGCTGGGCCACAAAGTGACCCTGGTCAGCGACACCGCCCTGGAAGATTCCCTGGCCGAGTCTCTGAAGTTTGAAGGTGAAGCGTTCTCCCGTGCACCGGTTGTGACCGTAATGGGCCACGTTGACCACGGTAAGACCTCGCTGCTCGACTACATCCGTCGTGCCAAGGTAGCGGCTGGCGAAGCCGGCGGTATCACCCAGCACATCGGTGCGTACCACGTTGAAACTGATCGCGGTATGGTCACTTTCCTCGACACCCCTGGTCACGCCGCGTTTACCGCCATGCGTGCCCGTGGTGCCAAGGCGACCGACATCGTGATCCTGGTGGTTGCAGCGGATGACGGCGTAATGCCGCAGACCGTTGAAGCCGTTCAGCACGCCAAGGCTGCTGGTGTTCCGCTGGTTGTTGCAGTGAACAAAATCGACAAGCCGGGCGCCGATCTTGATCGCATCCGTAGCGAACTGTCGGTTCACGGCGTGACTTCGGAAGAGTGGGGCGGCGACACCCCGTTCGTATCGGTTTCGGCGAAAGTCGGTACTGGCGTGGACGAGTTGCTCGAAGCTGTTCTGCTGCAAGCTGAAGTTCTCGAACTGAAAGCGACCCCTTCGGCTCCTGGCCGTGGCGTTGTGGTTGAATCGCGTCTTGACAAAGGTCGTGGCCCGGTTGCAACCGTTCTGGTTCAAGACGGTACCCTGCGCCAAGGCGACATGGTGCTGGTCGGTTCGAACTATGGTCGCGTTCGCGCCATGCTCGACGAGAACGGCAAGCCAATCAAGGAAGCCGGTCCTTCCATCCCTGTCGAGATTCTCGGCCTGGACGGTACCCCGGACGCTGGCGACGAGATGAGCGTTGTTGCCGACGAGAAGAAAGCCCGTGAAGTGGCTCTGTTCCGTCAAGGCAAGTTCCGCGAAGTCAAACTGGCCCGTGCTCACGCCGGCAAGCTTGAAAACATCTTCGAGAACATGGGTCAGGAAGAGAAGAAGACGCTCAACATCGTCCTCAAATCCGATGTCCGTGGTTCGCTGGAAGCGTTGAACGGTGCCTTGAATGGCCTGGGTAACGACGAAGTGCAAGTGCGTGTGGTCGGTGGCGGTGTCGGTGGTATCACCGAGTCCGACGCCAACCTGGCGCTGGCCTCCAACGCTGTACTGTTCGGCTTCAACGTGCGTGCCGATGCTGGCGCTCGCAAGATCGTCGAGCAGGAAGGTCTGGATATGCGTTACTACAACGTGATCTACGACATCATCGAAGACGTCAAGAAAGCCCTCACCGGTATGCTGGGCAGCGATGTTCGCGAGAACATCCTGGGTACCGCTGAAGTGCGTGACGTGTTCCGTTCGCCGAAGTTTGGCGCGATCGCCGGTTGCATGGTTATCGAAGGTGTTGTTCACCGTAACCGTCCAATCCGTGTACTGCGTGAAGACATCGTTATCTTCGAAGGCGAGCTGGAATCCCTGCGCCGCTTCAAGGATGACGCTTCCGAAGTACGTGCCGGCATGGAATGCGGTATCGGCGTGAAGAGCTACAACGACGTCAAAGTCGGTGACAAGATCGAAGTCTTCGAGAAGGTTCAGGTTGCTCGCAGCCTCTAACTCGCGCACTTCAAGAGCCGTGATGGCCAGCCGCATGCAACTGCGCGGCGCATCAGTCGGACTCTAAACGCAACGCCCGGTCTGGCTTTTGTCAGGCCGGGCGTTTGCCGCTTTCAGACCACACGGGTTTCACCGTGGGGCAGTAACAGGTAACAAGACATGGCAAAAGAATATAGCCGTACCCAACGTATCGGCGATCAGATGCAGCGTGAGCTGGCACAGCTGATCCGTCGTGAAGTCAAAGACCCGCGCGTCGGCCTGGTCACCATTACCGCTGTTGAAGTCAGCCGTGACGTCGGTCACGCCAAGATCTTCATCACCGTGATGGGCCAGGACAGCCGCGACGACATCGCGCAAAGCATCAAGGTGCTCAACGCAGCTGCCGGTTTCCTGCGTATGCAGTTGGCTCGCGAAATGAAGTTGCGCAGCGTTCCGCAGTTGCACTTCCATTACGACGAAAGCGTCGTGCGTGGCGCGCACCTGTCGGCCCTGATCGAGCGTGCGGTGGCTGAAGACAATCAGCATCCGGTAGCGGCTGAACCCGAAGACGCCAAGGAGTAATCGGTGGCTCAGGTCAAACGTATCCGTCGTAACGTCAGCGGCATCATCCTGCTCGACAAGCCGCTGGGGTTCACCTCCAACGCGGCATTGCAGAAGGTTCGCTGGTTGCTCAATGCCGAGAAGGCCGGGCACACCGGCAGTCTCGATCCGTTGGCCACCGGCGTGCTGCCGTTGTGCTTCGGTGAGGCCACCAAGTTCTCGCAATACCTGCTCGATTCCGACAAGGGTTACGAAACCCTGGCGCAACTGGGCAAGACCACCACCACGGCCGATGCCGAGGGTGATGTTTTGCTGGAGCGTCCGGTGACCGTTGGTCGCGCCGATATCGAAGCTGTGCTGCCGAAATTTCGTGGGCAAATCAGTCAGATACCGCCGATGTACTCGGCGCTCAAGCGTGATGGCCAGCCGCTGTACAAGTTGGCCCGTGCAGGCGAAGTAGTGGAGCGCGAACCGCGTTCTGTTACTATTGCGCGCTTGGAATTACTGGCCTTTGAGGGTGATACTGCGCGGCTTGCGGTGGATTGCAGCAAAGGCACCTATATCCGCACCCTGGTGGAGGATATCGGTGAGCAACTCGGTTGTGGCGCTTACGTGGCTGAATTGCGACGTACCCAGGCCGGGCCTTTTACGCTTGCACAGACCGTCACTCTGGAAGAGCTTGAAGCGGTACATGCCGAAGGCGGCAACGAAGCGGTCGATCGCTTCCTGATGCCATCGGACAGCGGCCTGCTGGA
The DNA here is from genome assembly GCF_024748615.1 of Pseudomonas sp. B21-048. NCBI lineage: Bacteria > Pseudomonadati > Pseudomonadota > Gammaproteobacteria > Pseudomonadales > Pseudomonadaceae > Pseudomonas > Pseudomonas sp. B21-048. Next base: position 844,060 of record NZ_CP087168.1, read on the forward strand.
CTGGCCACTGTTGCATTTCTCGGAGCACAGCGCGTTCTACTGGCTTAACGGCCAACCGGTACGCGCCCCGGATGCACCGAAGTTTGGCATGGTACGGGTACAGGATCACAACGGTCGCTTCATCGGTATCGGTGAAGTGAGCGAAGACGGGCGCATCGCGCCGCGTCGACTGATTCGGTCAGAATGACCGAACGAGGGTGGCTGTTAACAGGCACGGTCACTACTCATTTTTAGATACAGGGATTTGTCCCTGGCCTGTTGAAGCTGTTTCTATGAAACAGTTTCCTGATAAAAGGATTGCCTCATGGCTCTCGACGTTCAAGAAAAAGCTCAAATCGTAGCTGACTACCAGCAAGCTGTTGGTGACACTGGTTCGCCAGAAGTGCAAGTTGCACTGCTGACCCACAACATCAACAAACTGCAAGGTCACTTCAAGGCCAACGGTAAAGATCACCACTCCCGTCGTGGTCTGATCCGCATGGTAAACCAGCGCCGTAAGCTGCTGGACTACCTGAAAGGCAAGGATCTGGGTCGTTATCAGGCTCTGATCGGTCGCCTGGGTCTGCGTCGCTAATAAGCGATTGCGCTAGAGGTTGGTTGTCTGTCGTGCGTCAGTGGGTTTTCCCGCTGGCGCATGGCAGGCTCCCAGCCTCAAGTTTTATCTGGATATAGGTTTTACCCTGGACAGGCGTTGGGCCGATTCCCGACATTGCCCAAGAATTTCGCAAGAAGACAAGTTCCCCAAGAGCCACAAAAGAAGGTAGGACACCGTGAACCCGGTAATCAAAAAATTCCAGTTCGGTCAGTCGACCGTTACCCTCGAGACTGGCCGTATCGCCCGTCAGGCCTCCGGCGCAGTATTGGTCACCGTTGACGACGACGTCAGCGTATTGGTGACCGTTGTCGGTGCCAAACAAGCCGATCCAGGCAAGGGCTTCTTCCCTCTGTCCGTTCACTACCAGGAAAAGACTTACGCTGCCGGTAAGATCCCTGGCGGTTTCTTCAAGCGTGAAGGCCGTCCTTCCGAGAAAGAAACCCTGACTTCCCGACTGATCGACCGTCCGATCCGTCCGCTGTTCCCAGAAGGCTTCATGAACGAAGTGCAGGTTGTCTGCACCGTCGTCTCCACCAGCAAAAAAACCGATCCGGACATCGCTGCGATGATCGGTACCTCGGCTGCCCTGGCCATCTCCGGTATTCCTTTCGATGGCCCGATCGGCGCTGCCCGCGTTGCGTTCCATGAAAGCACCGGCTACCTGCTGAACCCGACTTACGAACAGCTGAAAGCTTCGAGCCTGGACATGGTCGTTGCCGGTACTTCGGAAGCCGTGTTGATGGTTGAATCGGAAGCCAAAGAGCTGACCGAAGACCAGATGCTGGGCGCTGTACTGTTTGCTCACGACGAGTTCCAGGTGGTGATCAACGCCGTCAAGGAACTGGCCGCTGAAGCTGCCAAGCCAACCTGGACCTGGGCTCCGCAGCCAGAAGCCACCGCTCTGTTGGGTGCTATCCGCGCCGAGTTCGGCGAAGCGATCTCCCAGGCTTACACCATCACCGTCAAAGCCGACCGTTATGCACGTCTGGGCGAGCTGAAAGACCAGGTTGTTGCCAACCTGTCCGGTGAAGAAGGTCAGCCGACTTCCGCTGAAGTCAAAGCGGCTTTCGGTGAAATCGAATACCGCACCGTTCGCGAAAACATCGTTAACGGCAAGCCACGTATCGACGGTCGCGACACCAAGACCGTACGTCCGCTGAACATCGAAGTCGGCGTTCTGCCGAAGACCCACGGTTCGGCGCTGTTCACCCGTGGCGAAACCCAGGCCCTGGTAGTCGCCACTCTGGGTACTGCCCGTGACGCACAGCTGCTGGACACCCTGGAAGGCGAGAAAAAAGACCCGTTCATGCTGCACTACAACTTCCCTCCGTTCTCGGTAGGTGAGTGTGGTCGCATGGGTGGCGCTGGTCGTCGCGAAATCGGTCACGGCCGTTTGGCCCGTCGTTCGGTTCAGGCCATGCTGCCTGCTGCTGACGTGTTCCCGTACACCATCCGTGTTGTATCGGAAATCACCGAGTCCAACGGTTCGAGCTCCATGGCTTCGGTCTGCGGTGCTTCCCTGGCGCTGATGGATGCCGGCGTTCCGATGAAGGCACCGGTTGCCGGTATCGCCATGGGTCTGGTTAAAGAGGGCGAGAAATTCGCTGTTCTGACCGACATTCTGGGCGACGAAGATCACCTGGGCGACATGGACTTCAAAGTAGCCGGTACCGCCAAAGGTGTTACCGCGCTGCAGATGGACATCAAGATCAAGGGCATCACCGAAGAAATCATGGAAATCGCTCTGGGCCAAGCCCTTGAAGCGCGCCTGAATATCCTCGGTCAGATGAACCAGATCATTGGCCAGTCGCGTACCGAGCTGTCGGAAAACGCTCCGACCATGATCGCGATGAAAATCGACACCGACAAAATCCGTGATGTCATCGGTAAAGGCGGCGCGACCATTCGTGCGATCTGTGAAGAAACCAAGGCTTCGATCGATATCGAAGACGACGGTTCGATCAAGATCTTCGGCGAAACCAAGGAAGCGGCTGAAGCGGCACGTCAGCGCGTTCTGGGCATCACCGCAGAAGCTGAAATCGGCAAGATCTACGTCGGTAAGGTTGAACGCATCGTCGACTTCGGCGCATTCGTCAACATCCTGCCGGGCAAGGACGGTCTGGTTCACATCTCGATGCTGAGCGATGCTCGCGTTGAAAAAGTGACCGACATCCTGAAAGAAGGCCAGGAAGTGGAAGTACTGGTGCTGGACGTGGACAACCGCGGCCGTATCAAGCTGTCCATCAAAGACGTAGCCGCAGCCAAGGCATCGGGCGTTTAATCACCCCCTCCGCCTGACCGCTTCAACGTTATAGAAATGCCCCGCCGTAAAAACGGCGGGGCATTTTTTTTGTATACAGAAAGATCTTTTGATTTTGCGGTGCGCGAAGTTGCCTGACTCCATAGCCAGTGCTAGGTTTAGCCCACCGCCCGTGTAGCTCAGCCGGTAGAGCAGCGCACTCGTAACGCGAAGGTCGCAGGTTCGATTCCTGTCTCGGGCACCACTTTCCTCGCTTATTTCATGTTTCCAAGACTTCCTGCACCTTATGTGTGTGATGCACGTGGCTTTTTATGGGATAGATGTAAAGACCCGTGTAAATCGTCGACAAAACGTCCTATATTCGTTGTCTGCATGAGCATCGCCCAGCAGTTTTCAGATGATCCCGAATGGTTCTGAAGGCCAGACAAACCGGGCTTCAAACGGTTTTTCTGCGTCAGAGAGATCCTTGATGATCCAGATCCATCTTCCATTCCCCAGATCAGCGAGAACGCCATGACCGTTAAAGAGTTGACCCAAGAAGCCAGACACGAAGAAGCCCTGAAAAAGTACGTGCTGGACGCCCCCCAGTTGCTGGAAGAGATCAAGGACTTGCCCGCCGACGATCAGAAAGACCAAATCCAGTGGGCGTTCGAGGATGAGGCGGAAGCGCAGGGCTTGCAGCCGTGGGAGTTGACGCTCAAGTACACGAGCACGCCGGAGGAGTTCGAGGCCAAGCGTCTGGAACTGCACAAGGAGGCGGCCGAGGTATTGGGCGTCGAGTGGGAAGAGTACTGCGAGATGAACAATCTAGTGGTGTGAAACAAAAACGCCAGCCTCAACCGGGCTGGCGTTTTTTATTGCGCGCAGTCTTCAGATACTCAGTCGCATCGACAGGTCCACAGCCTTCACATCCTTGGTCATCGCACCAATCGAAATATAATCCACCCCGGTTTCGGCGATTGGCAGCAACGTGCTTTCGTTGATACCGCCGCTGGCCTCCAGTTTTGCTTTGCCGGCGTTCAAACGCACAGCTTCGCGCATGTCAGCCAGACTCAGTTCATCGAGCATGATGATGTCGGCACCCGCCGCCAGTGCTTCCTTCAGTTCCGCCAGGCTTTCCACTTCGATCTCCACCGGTTTGCCCGGGGCGATCTTGTGTGCAGCCGCGATAGCCTCAGGAATGCCACCGCAGGCGGCGATATGGTTTTCCTTGATCAGGAAGGCGTCATACAGGCCGATGCGGTGGTTGTGGCAACCGCCGCAGGTCACGGCGTATTTCTGGGCCAGGCGCAGCCCCGGCAGGGTTTTGCGGGTGTCGAGCAGCTTGACCTGAGTCTTGGCGACGAAATCGGCCAGGTACTGCGCACGAGTGGCCACGCCGGACAGCATTTGCAAAAAATTCAGAGCGCTGCGTTCACCCGTCAGCAGCGAGCGCGCGGGGCCTTCGAGGTGGAACAACGCCTGATTGGGTTTCACCCGCTCGCCGTCGCGCACCTGCCAATGAACGGCAACCCGCGGGTCCAATTGCCGAAAAACCGCGTCGACCCACGCGGTGCCCGCTATGACAGCCGCATCGCGGGTGATGATGGTCGCTTTGGCCAGGCGTTCGGCCGGGATCAGTTGCGCGGTGATGTCGCCGCTGCCGATGTCCTCGAGCAACGCACGGCGCACGTTGGCTTCGATTTCGGCGGTCAAATCGGCGAGACGTAGATTCGGCATAACGGGCTCCACAAACAAAGTGGCCCGATTATAGGGCCATGGTGCGAGGCAACCCAAGGCATCAACGGCCATTCCATCGTTAGCCATCCTGCATTTGATCGATTCCCTCAGCCAGTAAGGGCTCTCATAAGCGTCTATTTCTGATGGAAGGGCGCAGTCTGCTGGCACAAGGAGCGTCTTTTGCAGATAATTCGCCTTGCATTTGACGTCATAGCTTTGACGTAGCTTTGGGTTCCCGGTTTTTGAATGACAACGGGTGATGACAGTCCCCGTTGAGCGCCTGCTGTATGGCTTGCGTGCTCGGACTTTCTGACCGCACCGAAATGAAGAATCACCCTTTCAGGAGGCCTGGATGCACAACGACGGGAATGTAGTGCCTTTGCACAGGGCGACTACCGATCAGGCGACTCACTCGCCGCTCGCCCGCCTGCCTGTGATTCTGCTTCAGGTTCGCGACAAGGCCGCTCAACAGCTCAAGCAAGGTTTGCAGGCGCTGTTCGACAACGCCGACGACACCCTGTTCGAAATGGCCGACCGGGCCCGAAACGATGTCGAGCAAAACATCTTCTTCGAGGCGATGCGCGATTTGCGTCTAAAGCGCAAAAGCATCGAGCGCGGTTTTCTCGAGCAATTCTTCGAAGCTTTCGTCAACCTCATGCAGTACGACATTTCTCGAACTGCCTTGCCCAGGGCATTGGCTTTCGATGCCTTGGCGTCGATGCCTGATGACGACACAGAGCGCAACGTAGCGGTAGAGGCGATGGTCGGCAAAGTACTGAGCCGCGACGGTTTCGCCCTCGACCAGCTCACCGCCCGACTCAGCACACTGTTGGGCAAGATGCTGGTCGAACAGCACAACCCCATGGGGCCGACGCTGCTCTGCGAGTATTTCTTGCAGGCCGGGCGCAACCTGGGCATGGAGATCAAGGTCAAGCTGATCATCCTCAAACTGTTCGAACGGTATGTGCTCAGCAATGCTGACCAGCTGTACGCCGAAGCCAATCAATTGCTGATTGCCACCGGCGTGCTGCCCGACCTCAAGCCCGCACCGGCGCGACGCGCCATTGATCGGGCGGCGGCGTGTGTTCGGGGTTCTCCCGACGAGACAGGCGTGCGAACTGGCAATACGCCGATCGACAATAGCGTGCTGGAGGTCTTCGCCGCATTGCAGGAATTGCTGTTGCACGTGCGTGGCAGCGTTGCGCCGACCCTGGAAGTCAGTGCACAGCCCCAGCCCATTTCTACTCGCGACTTGCTGCGTCTGCTTTCGCACTTGCAGCAATACGTCCCGGCGCTGGCGGCTCAGGACGACTTCGATTTGCGTAACCAGCTCGAACAACTGCTGACCCGGGTCAGCGTCAAAAGTGGCAAGTCGCGTGTGGTGGGGGTAGCCGACGAAGACGTGATCAATCTGATTGCCATGCTCTTCGAATGTATCCTCGATGACCGCAACCTGCCGGACTCGCTCAAGGCACTGATCGGCCGTTTGCAGATCCCGATGCTGAAAGTTGCGGTGCTCGACAAGAGTTTTTTCAGCCGCGGCAGCCATCCCGCCCGGCGTTTACTCAACGAAATCGCCGCTGCAGCCATGGGCTGGGGCGAGTGCGATGACCATCAGCGCGATAGCCTGTACCTGCGCATCGAGCAAGTGGTGGCGCGCTTGTTGAACGATTTTGTCGATGACCCGACGATCTTTTCCGAACTGCTGGCGGATTTCCTCGCCTTCACCAGCGATGAGCGCCGTCGTAGCGAATTGCTCGAGCAGCGCACCCGCGACGCCGAAGAAGGCCGCGCCAGGACCGAACTGGCGCGCCAGCGTGTCGAGCAGGTGCTGAACCTGGCGTTGATGGGCAAAGTGCTGCCGCACAGCGTGGTGGCGTTTGTCCACGCGGCCTGGAGCAAAGTGTTGTTGCTGACCGGCCTCAAGCACGGTGATCAGTCCGCCGAATGGCATGCCGATGTGCAGACCATGGCACAACTGATCTGGAGCGTGCAGCGCCATGACGAACCCGACGCGAGCCTGCGCTTGTTGTCGCTGGTGCCGGGGTTGCTCAAGTCGTTGCGCGATGGCTTGAGCCGCTCGGCATACGATCCCTTTGCCACCCGTGAGTTTTTCAGCGAGCTGGAAGCTTTGCACGTTCAGCTGTTCGAACGACCGGCTCAGAAGAACCAGCCTGTTAACGGGCCGAAGATGATCGAAGTGCGGCAGGAAATCGTGCTTCGCACCGCTGACGAAGGCCCGGTCGAAAGGGCTTCGCTACGTGTGCCGGAGGGCGATGTTGCGCTGCTTCAGGTTGATCAGCTGCGCCTTGGCTGCTGGGTCGAGTTTCAGGAAGACGAGGAAAACACCCTGCGCTGCAAGCTGGCGGCGATCATTAAAGCCACTGGCAAGCACATCTTCGTCAACCGTACCGGGATGAAAGTGCTGGAGCACAGCCGTACCGGTCTGGCTCTGGAGTTCCGGCATGGCACGGTGCGAACGCTGGACGACACCTTGCTGTTCGATCGGGCGCTGGAGTCGGTGCTGGGCAACTTGCGACGGCTCAATCACGGCAAGTGATCGCGCGCGGAGGGTCTATCGCGGCATACTGGGCGCCAACACAGTCTTCGTTGAAGGAACCTGTATGCAGTTGGACCCCGCGAGCGGTTGGTGTCAGGGCGTGCGCATATGCCCTTCGCCCAACTTCAATGCGCGCCCCGAGGGCGAAATTTCCCTGCTGGTGATTCACAACATCAGTCTGCCGCCCGCGCAGTTTCTGACCGGCAAGGTGCAGGAATTTTTCCAGAATCGCCTGGATGTCACGGAACATCCCTACTTTGCAGGGATCGCCGACCTGCGGGTGTCTGCGCACTTTCTGATTGAACGTGACGGCACTGTCACTCAGTTTGTCTCTTGTCTTGAGCGCGCCTGGCACGCCGGCGTCTCGTGTTTCGATGGGCGGGACACCTGTAACGATTTTTCCGTGGGCATCGAGCTCGAAGGCACGGATGATCTGCCGTTCACCGACGCCCAATATCAAGCGTTGACGGCCCTGACGCGACAGCTGCAAAGCGCCTTCACAGGCATCACCGCACAACGCATCTGCGGGCATAGCGACATTGCACCCGGGCGCAAGACTGATCCGGGACCGGCGTTCGACTGGGCACGCTATCGAGCGGCTTTGACAAACGCCACTCTGGAAAAAAAGGAGCAACGATGAGTTTTCTGGTGCTGCTGTTGGCGGTGTGGATCGAGAAGTTTTCGGCCCTGCGCCATCGGGTTCAACGTGATGGCGGTTGGGTACGCGAGCTGAACAAGCTTGAAGCCAACCCACGCATGACAAACCGTCCATGGCTGATACTGGTTGTGCTGGTGTTGTTGCCGGTGGCGCTGCTGGGTTTGCTATTGGTGGTGCTGGAGCCGGTGGCCTACGGTTTGCTGGCGTTACCGGTTCACCTGCTGGTGGTGATTTACAGTCTGGGCCGTGGTGATCTACTGGCCGGCCTCGGACCGTTTCGCGATGCCTGGCGCCGGGAAGACCTGCAAGCCGCCGCCCATGTGGCCAAACGTGATCTGAATATTTGCGCTGACAGCGGCGAGCAACTGCTGGAGCGAGTTGAAGGGCATCTGCTGTGGCAGGCGTATCAAAGCTTTTTTGCGGTGATCTTCTGGTACTTCCTGCTGGGCCCGGTTGCCGCGTTGAGCTATCGACTGCTGGCATTGGCCGAAGAGCACGGGCAGAACCCGGCGGTGGTCGAGCGAGCGGCACAGCTGCGTCATGCGTTCGATTGGATGCCGGTGCGACTGCTGGCGGTGAGCTTTGCGCTGGTCGGCAACTTTGTCGCGGTCAGCCGGGTGATGCTGCATGAGCTGCTGAACTGGAACATCAGCGCCGCCCAATTGATCGAGAAGGTCGGGCTGGTGGCCGGTGAAATTCCTGCACCGGTGGTCGGGCCGGATGGCATCAACAGCCTCGACCGGATCTGGGAACTGCAGCTGCGCGCGGCGGTGCTTTGGTATGCCGGGTTTGCGTTGTGGACTGTTTTGTCCTAAGCCACAACACATGTGGCGAGGGAGCTTGCTCCCGCTGGGTCGCGAAGCGGCCCCCTGCGCCCATCCAGACAGACTATGTCCGGTTACGACTGTTTCTCAGCCGAGCGGGACGGTGCGGCGTTCCGACAAGCTCCCTCGCCATAGGGGGCTCATGCGCTCCAACAACGGCTTCCTGTCGTTAACCTTAAGTTACAAAATCCTCCGTCGATTTAGGCTATACAGAGACAGCGCCAATAGTGGCTATCTGCTGTATCTGCGCGCCCGCCATAAAAATAAGAATTCAAAGGGAGACTTCACAGTGAAGCGCTTGCTCTATCCCGCCGTCGCGCTGATGAATCGCCTGAGCTTCGGCATGAAGTTCAGCCTGATCAGCGTGCTGTTCCTCGTGCCAATGCTGGTGACCAACTTCTATCTGGTGCGCGATGCCTATCGCGAATTTCAAGGCACTCGGATCGAACTGCAAAGCCTCGACCTGCTGGGCAGTGGCCTGAGCCTGCGTCGGGATCTGGAAACCCTGAACAACCTGGTGCAGATCAACGTCACCCTTGGCCAGTCCGGCAAGGCAGGCAATGTTGAATCGACTATCAGTGCCTTGGAGCAAAGCGTTCTGACCCGTTTGCAAGGGCTGGCGGCGATGACCACTGACCCGGAACAAATCAGTTTTTTCGATGGCAAACGCGATGAAATGATCGCCGCGTTCAAGGCTCAGCAAGCGGAAAATTCCCTGCAAAGCAAAAGTGCGCTGATCGGCAAGTTGCTCGGCAATGCGCAGATTTTCAGCCAGATCATCGCCAGTCAGGCCGGCCTGAGCCGCGACAGCCAGAGCGACATGCGTCAGTTGAGCGAACTCATTACCAACGTCACGCCGGCCGTCACCCAAATGCTCGGTGAGGGCCGGGCGATGGGTTCTTACTCGTTGGGGCAGGGCTTTCTCAATTCGGCGTCGAGCACTCGTTTCGATGAGTTGCTGGCGCAGATCGAAAAGCTTCAGGCTGAGTACGGACTGAAGTTGAAGGATGCTCTGGGTTCCAGTAAAGCGGCGCACGAAACCCTGGTCGCTCAGGCCGAAAGCAGTAAGGCTTCTCTGAAAAAGGCCAGTGAACTGTTCGAAGAGCAAGTGGTGATGGCTGACACCCTCGATGCACCGTGGCAGACCTTTTACGATCAGGTTACGGGCCTGATCGACCAGACCTACCAACTCAACGAAGCCACTCTGAAATTTCTCGGTACCCAGTTGCAGCAGCGGCTGGAGCAGCACCGCACTCACATGATCCTGCAGGCAGTAGCGCTGGCACTGGTGTTTGTGTTGATTTTTTACCTCTATGGCGGTTTCTACGCCTCGACCCGCACCACCCTCAAGCGTCTTGGCGCGGTGATGGACAAGGTGGCGGCCGGTGACATGACCGTGACGTTCAGCGCCAACAGCCGCGATGAACTGGGCGAGTTGGGCGAGGTGTTCACCGGCACTGTGAAGAAGATCCATGACCTGATCGAGCGCGTGGGCCAAACCGTCAGTGAGGTCGAACGCCAGGCCGGCCAGGTTGAAAACGTGTCCGCCCAGAGCAATCAGGCAGTGGCGGGGCAGCGTACGCAGATCGAGCAGGTCGCCACCGCGATGAACCAGATGTCAGCCACGTCTCTGGAGGTGGCGCGCAGTGCCGCGGCGGCCGTCAGCAGCGCCCACAGCGTCAACGACGAAACCATCAGCGGGCGCGGCCTGGTGGAGTCCCAGCAGGGCAGCATCGCTGCACTGGCCAGTGAGATCGATCAGTCGGTGCGGGTGATCAATCAACTGGCCAGCGACAGCCAGTCCATCAGCCGTGTGCTGGAAGTGATCAAAAGCATTGCCGAGCAAACCAATCTGCTGGCCCTCAACGCGGCCATCGAAGCCGCGCGCGCGGGCGAGCAGGGCCGTGGTTTTGCGGTGGTGGCGGACGAGGTCCGGACCCTGGCCAAGCGCACCCAGCAATCGACCGAAGAAATCGAGCTGATGATCGCCAAGCTGCACGGCGGTGTCGGGGCGGCGGTCAAGGCGATGGGCACCAGCCATCAGATGGCCAGCGGCACGGTCGGGCAATCGGAAAAGGTCCAGCAGGCGCTGGAAAACATCCTCGGCGCCGTCGGCATGATCGTCGACCAGAACCAGCAGATCGCTGCCGCAGTAGAGCAGCAAACCGCCGTGGCTCACGACATCGACCAGAACATCGTCGAGATCAATCGCGCCGGCGAGCGTACCGCCGACGGCGCGCACCAGACTGAAAATGCCAGCCGAGCGTTATCGGCGCAGGTGGTGGAACTCAAGCAATTGATCAGCGCGTTCCGGGTTTGATACCGCACCGCTCCCACAGGGAATGTGTGTGGCGACTGATTACCAGTTGAACAACTCACACGCATTGGCAGTGCTGGCGGCAGCCAATCGTTCGGGGCTGACTGTCATGAGGGCGGCCAGCGCTTCGCAAATCGCTGGCAAGTGGGCCGGGCTATTGCGTTGGCCGGGAAACATGGCGGGGGCCATGTCCGGTGAGTCGGTTTCCAGTACCACCGATTCAAGGGGTAAACCGGCGAGCACCCGGTGCATGCGCAGGGCTTGCGGCCAGGTCGCGGCGCCGCCGAGGCCAAGTTTGAAACCGAGCTTGATGTATTCGCGCGCCTCTTCCTGGCTACCGGCGAAGGCATGAATGATCCCCGCGCGTTTCAAGCGAAATCGTTTGAGCGTAGCAATCACCGTCGCATGGCTGCGTCGCACATGAATCAGCGCCGGCAGATTGAAGTCCGCCGCCAGTTGCAGTTGGGCGTCGAACAATGCTTGCTGGCGCTCACGATCCAGGGTTTCGATGAAGTAATCCAGCCCGATCTCACCCACCGCGCATAGCTGTCGATGGCCCGCCAGACGCGTCAGCCAGTCACCGAGTTCGGTCAAATCCTCAGGGCGATGATCATCCAGATAGACCGGGTGCAAACCAAACGCCGCGTGCAGATCGGGATCGCTCTGCACCAGGTTCCAGACCCGCTGCCAATTGGCCTGATAAACCCCCAGCACCACGATCCGCCGCACGCCAAGGGCGCGGCACTCGGCCAGCAGCGCCTGACGATCCCCATCGAAATCCGGGAAATCCAGATGAGTGTGGGTGTCGATCAGTTCCACGGCTCAGTCCTGAAGAATACGCTGCTTGAAAGTCCGCGCGATGGCCTGCACGCCGGGTTGGTACTCGGCCTGTTCAATGGCTGCCAACGCCAGTTGCAGTGCCTTGTCGGCGATCAGTTGATGTTGCTGGGACATGGCGTTGACCGGCAGCGGCAGGAAGTCCAGCAACTGCGTATCACCGAAGGTGCCCAGGCGCAGCGGGCGATTCTTCAGCGGGAAGTCGTGCAAGGCATCGAACACGCCTTGCAGCAGCACATAGGAAGTGGTCACCAGCGCGTCCGGCAAATGGCCCAGGCGCTGAAGCAACGCTTCCATCAATTGTTTGCCGCACTCGCGGCTGAACGACTCGCCGTGTTCGATCAGCGCCTCGCCTGTGAAACCGTTCAGCGCTTCCTTGAAACCAGCGGCCCGTTCCTGGCTGATACTCAACTCGGGACGGGCACCGATCAGCGCGATCTGTTTGGGCAATGGATCCAGCAGGCTGCAGGTCAGCAGTAGACTCGCTTCGCGGTCGTCGCTGATCACCGAGCAAAAGTGCTCGGGCTCCATCACCCGGTCGATGGCGATGATTGGAATGCCTTTGGCCTGCAACTGACGATAACTGTCATCGCCGGCCGGCAGGCAACTGGCGACGATCAATGCGTCGCAGCGCCGGGCGCGGAACAGTTGCAGCAATTGCCGTTCACTGTCCGGCGCATCGTCGGAACTGGCGATCAACAACTGATAGCCGCGAGCCCGGGCGCCTTGTTCCAGCAGTTTGGCGATCCGTGCGTAACTGGGGTTTTCCAGGTCCGGCAGAATGAAGCCCAAGGTGCGAGTATGTCGACTGCGCAGCCCGGCGGCCTGAGGGTTGGGTGTGAAGCCATGCTGTTCGACCACGGCACGCACGCGTTCGACAGTGGCGCTGCTGATGCGCTGCTGTTCGGCCTTGCCATTGATGACATAACTGGCGGTGGTCACGGAGACGCCGGCCAACTGTGCAATATCACTGAGTTTCAACCCGGTTTTCCTTGTTTTTTCGAGCTTGCCCCGACATTTTCGCCAATCCTACCCGATTCAGGTAGGCGACCATTGTCGCAGCTCGTCCGACAATTGGACTTCAAGGATGAGACATTATCGAGTAACGTGCCTAACATTCTAGATTAAACGTTTCAGCAGGCGTATTTTCTACGTTGTAGGTCGCTTTGGTCGGTTCTGCCGCGAAACTGCCAAAACTACCCCCTGAAAAGGCGCTTTCAAGGGCCTAAGCTGAATCAATCAAAACAATACCTGGCGTCAGATGGCGCCAAAAAGGAGAAAGCATGCTCGAGCTCACCATAGAGCAGATATCCATGGGCCAGTCGGCTATGGATAAAGCCACCGCCCTGCAATTACTCGCTGACCGACTTGTGACCGATGGCCTGGTGGCGGATGGTTACCTCGCGGGCTTGCAGGCCCGGGAAGCCCAGGGCTCGACCTTTCTCGGCCAAGGCATCGCCATCCCCCACGGCACCCCGCAAACCCGCGATCAGGTATTCGCCACTGGCGTGCGCCTGATGCAGTTTCCTGACGGCGTGGATTGGGGCGATGGCCAGATCGTTTATCTGGCGATTGGTATCGCCGCCAAATCCGATGAACACCTGCGCCTGCTGCAACTGCTGACCCGCGCCCTCGGTGAAACCGATCTGGGCCAGGCCCTGCGCCGCGCCAGTTCCGCCGAAGCCTTGCTGAAACTGCTGCAAGGCGCGCCACAGGAATTGGCGCTGGACGCACAGATGATCGGCCTCAGTGTTTCTGCCGATGACTTTGAAGAACTGGTCTGGCGCGGCGCCCGTTTGCTGCGTCAGGCCGATTGCGTGAGCAACGGTTTTGCCGGCGTCTTGCAGCAGGTCGAAGCACTGCCGCTGGGCGATGGCCTGTGGTGGCTGCACAGCGAACAAACGGTGAAGCGTCCGGGCCTGGCGTTTGTTACTCCGGACAAACCCATACGCTACCTCGGTCAGCCGTTGAGCGGTCTGTTTTGCCTGGCCAGCCTCGGTGAAGCCCATCAGGCGCTGCTTGAACGCCTTTGCGCGTTGCTGATCGAAGGCCGTGGTCATGAATTGGGCCGTGCCACCAGCAGCCGCGCGGTGCTGGAAGTCCTCGGCGGTGAAGTGCCGGCGGATTGGCCAAGTGCACGCATTGCCTTGGCCAACGCCCACGGTTTGCATGCGCGCCCGGCGAAGATCCTCGCGCAATTGGCGAAAAGTTTTGAAGGCGAAGTCCGCGTGCGCATCGTCGATGGCCACGACAGCGCGGTGTCGGTGAAGAGTTTGAGCAAACTGCTCAGCCTCGGCGCCCGTCGCGGTCAGGTGCTGGAGTTCATCGCTGAGCCAACCATCGCCGCCGATGCTTTGCCAGCCTTGCTGGCGGCCATCGAAGAAGGCCTCGGTGAAGAAGTCGAGCCGCTGCCGGTCGTGAGCCAACAGCGTGAAGTAATCATCGATGTCGCCGAAGTGCTGCTTGCACCGGCCTCCGGCAGTCTGATTCAGGCGATTGCTGCTGCCCCGGGAATTGCCATCGGCCCGGCACATATTCAAGTGTTGCAAGTCATCGATTACCCGCTGCGCGGTGAGTCTGCCGCCATCGAGCGCGAACGCCTCAAGCAAGCGTTGGCGGATGTGCGTCGCGACATCGAAGGCCTGATCGAGCGCAGCAAGGCCAAAGCGATTCGCGAGATTTTCATCACCCATCAGGAAATGCTCGACGACCCGGAACTGACCGACGAAGTCGACACCCGCCTCAAGCAAGGCGAAAGCGCCGAAGCGGCGTGGATGACAGTGATTGAAGCCGCCGCCAAACAGCAGGAATCGTTGCAGGACGCCTTGCTCGCCGAACGTGCCGCCGATTTGCGTGACATTGGCCGTCGGGTGCTGGCGCAATTGAGTGGCGTCGAAACGCCGGCCGAGCCAGAGCAGCCGTACATTCTGGTGATGGACGAAGTCGGCCCGTCCGACGTGGCGCGTCTTGATCCGGCGCGCGTCGCCGGCATCCTCACCGCTCGCGGTGGCGCCACGGCCCACAGCGCGATTGTCGCCCGGGCCTTGGGCATTCCGGCGCTAGTGGGCGCAGGTGCCGCGGTGTTGCTGTTGAAACCGGGCACGCCGCTGTTGATCGATGGTCAACGTGGTCGCCTGCACGTGGACGCCGATGCCGCCACCTTGCGGCGCGCCACCGAAGAACGCGACACCCGCGAACTGCGCTTGAAAGCCGCCGCCGAACAACGCCATCAACCGGCGTTGACCACCGATGGCCACGCAGTGGAAGTGTTCGCCAATATCGGCGAAAGCGCCGGCGTCACCAGTGCGGTGGAGCAGGGCGCCGAAGGCATTGGCCTGCTGCGCACCGAACTGATTTTCATGGCCCACTCGCAAGCGCCGGACGAGGCGACTCAGGAAGTTGAATACCGTCGTGTGCTCGATGGCCTGGCCGGTCGACCGCTGGTGGTGCGCACCCTTGACGTCGGTGGTGACAAACCGCTGCCGTACTGGCCGATCGCGAAAGAAGAAAACCCGTTCCTCGGCGTGCGTGGCATTCGCCTGACCCTGCAACGTCCGCAGGTCATGGAAGCGCAGTTGCGCGCCTTGCTGCGTGCGGCGGACAACCGTCCATTGCGGATCATGTTCCCGATGGTCGGCAGCGTCGATGAGTGGCGTCAGGCCCGGGACATGACCGAACGCCTGCGCCTGGAAATCCCGGTGGCGGACCTGCAACTGGGGATCATGATTGAAGTGCCATCGGCCGCCTTGCTGGCGCCTTTTCTGGCCAAGGAAGTGGATTTCTTCAGCGTCGGCACCAACGACCTGACGCAATACACCCTGGCCATCGACCGTGGTCATCCGACCTTGTCGGCCCAGGCCGACGGCTTGCATCCGGCGGTGCTGCAACTGATCGACATCACCGTGCGTGCGGCTCATGCTCATGGCAAGTGGGTCGGCGTGTGCGGTGAACTGGCGGCCGATCCGCTGGCGGTGCCGGTGCTGGTGGGCCTGGGTGTGGATGAGTTGAGCGTGTCGGGCCGCAGCATTGCCGAGGTCAAGGCGCGCATTCGTGAACTCAACCTGACCCAGACTCAAACCCTTGCCCAACAGGCCCTGGCCGTGGGCAGCGCGAACGACGTTCGTGCATTAGTGGAGGCCCTGTAATGGCCAAAATCTTAACCCTGACCCTTAACCCGGCGCTGGACCTCACCGTTCAGTTGCCGGTACTTGCACCCGGTCAGGTCAATCGCAGTGATGAAATGCACACCCACGCCGCCGGCAAAGGGGTGAACGTGGCGCAGGTACTGGCTGACCTCGGGCATCAGCTGACCGTCAGCGGTTTTCTCGGGGAAGATAACCTTCAGGCGTTCGAAACCCTGTTCGCCAAACGCGGTTTTACCGACGCGTTTGTCCGTGTCCCCGGCGAGACCCGCAGCAATATCAAACTGGCGGAAAGCGATGGGCGCATCACCGATATCAACGGCCCGGGGCCGAGGGTCAGTGAAGCGGCGCAGCAGGCTTTGCTCGATCGTCTCGACCAGATTGCTCCCGGGCATGACGCGGTCGTCGTGGCCGGCAGTTTGCCCCGTGGCGTCAACCCTCAATGGTTGCGGGAGCTGATCCAGCGCTTGAAAAAGCGCGGTTTGAAAGTGGCGCTCGACACCAGCGGTGAAGCCTTGCGCGCAGGTCTGGCGGCCGGCCCGTGGCTGATCAAACCCAACACCGAAGAACTGGCCCAAGCGCTGGATTGCGAGGTGGCTTCCGTGGGCGCTCAAGCCGAGGCGGCGAGCCGTTTGCATGCGCATGGCATTGAGCACGTGGTGATTTCCGACGGTGCCGACGGGGTGAACTGGTTCAGTGTCGGCTCGGCCATGCACGCCACGCCGCCCAAGGTCAGTGTGGTCAGCACCGTCGGTGCGGGGGATTCGTTGCTGGCGGGCATGCTCCACGGTTTGCTCAGTGCCGACACGCCCGAACAGACCTTGCGCACCGCCACCGCGATTGCCGCCATGGCCGTGACCCAGATCGGTTTCGGCATCGGTGACGCCACGCAACTGGCGCACCTCGAACAGGGCGTGCGCCTGCGCCCCCTGACAGAACAATAAGAGGGTTTGCAATGAAATTAGCCATTGTTACGGCCTGCCCGAACGGCATGGTCACCAGTGTGCTGTGTGCTCGTCTGCTCGATGCAGCGGCCCAGCGTCAAGGCTGGAGCACCAGTGTCGAAGTCGTTGATGCGGCCCATCCGGAACGCCAACTGTCGGCCGCGACCCTCGAGGCCGCCGAGTGGGTGTTGCTAGTCACCAGCGCGCCGGTGGATATGTCGCGGTTCGTCGGCAAACGCGTCTTCCAGAGCACCCCGGCCCAGGCCCTGCAAGATGTCGAAGCGGTGCTGCGTCGCGGGGTGGAGGAGGCCGAGGTTTACGTCGCGCCCGAAGCCGCCGCCGAGCCGGCTGCCGTGGTTAAAAATGCGCCACGCCTGGTGGCTGTCACCGCGTGCCCGACCGGCGTCGCTCATACCTTCATGGCCGCCGAAGCCTTGCAGCAAGCGGCCAAGCGTCTGGGCTACGACCTGCAAGTGGAAACCCAAGGCTCGGTCGGCGCGCGTAATCCACTCAGCGCAGCGGCGATTGCCGATGCCGACGTGGTGCTGTTGGCGGCAGACATCGAAGTCGCCACCGAGCGGTTCGCCGGCAAGAAAATCTACCGCTGTGGCACGGGTATCGCCCTGAAACAAGCCGAAGCGACGCTGAACAAAGCCTTGGCCGAAGGCAAGCAGGAAAGCGCTTCGACCGGCGCCAAAGGCCCGGCCAAGCAAGAGAAAACCGGCCTCTACAAACACCTGCTGACCGGCGTGTCGTACATGTTGCCGATGGTGGTGGCGGGCGGCCTGATGATCGCCTTGTCCTTCGTGTTCGGCATCACCGCGTTCAAGGAGGAGGGTACGCTCGCGGCCGCGCTGATGCAGATCGGCGGCGAGACCGCGTTCAAACTGATGGTGCCGCTGCTGGCGGGCTACATCGCCTACTCGATCGCTGACCGCCCGGGCCTGGCGCCGGGGATGATCGGTGGTTTGCTGGCGAGCACCCTGGGCGCCGGTTTCATCGGCGGGATCATTGCCGGTTTCATCGCCGGCTATGCGGCGCAGGCGATCAATCGTTATGCGCGCTTGCCGCAGAGCCTTGAGGCGCTGAAACCGATCCTGATCATCCCATTGCTGGCGAGCCTGTTCACCGGTCTGGTGATGATCTACGTGGTCGGCAAACCGGTGGCCGGGATGCTCGCGGGGCTCACGCACTTCCTCGACAGCATGGGCACCACCAACGCCATTCTGCTCGGTGTGCTGCTGGGCGGCATGATGTGCGTCGACCTCGGCGGGCCGATCAACAAAGCGGCTTACGCGTTTTCGGTGGGGCTGCTGGCGTCGCAAAGTTATGCACCGATGGCCGCGACCATGGCTGCTGGTATGGTGCCGCCGATTGGCCTGGGCATCGCCACGTTCATTGCCCGGCGCAAGTTCGCCCAGACTGAACGCGAGGCCGGTAAAGCGGCGCTGGTATTGGGGTTGTGCTTTATCTCCGAGGGCGCCATTCCGTTTGCCGCCAAAGACCCGCTGCGGGTGATTCCGGCGAGCATCGCCGGCGGCGCGCTGACCGGTGCATTGTCGATGTACTTCGGTTGCAAACTCATGGCGCCCCACGGTGGGTTGTTCGTGATGCTGATTCCGAATGCGATCAACCATGCGCTGTTGTATCTGTTGGCGATCGTGGCCGGGAGTTTGCTGACGGCGGTGACGTATTCGGTGCTCAAACGGCCTGAGACGGTGGAGTTGGCGCTGGAGCCGGTCAAGGCATAGATCAAAAGATCGCAGCCTTCGGCAGCTCCTGCCCGGGATTGTGTTTGACCGTGATATGCGGCGTACATCGAACCTGGAGCTGCCGGAGGCTGCGATCTTTTTTGTGTCATGCCGGATTCACACAGCCATGCTTAAGTTTTCCTTTTTCAGGGAGAACACCATGAGCGAATTCGACCTCGGCCGCCGTCGTGTCATGCAAGCCGTTGGGGCCGGGCTGTTGATGCCTGGCCTGGCGCCGGCGGTGATTGCTTCGTTCAAGGATCGGCCGCAACTCACCGATGGTGTGCAGTCCGGCGACCTGTTGGGCGACCGGGCGATGATCTGGAGCCGTAGCGACCGTGCGGCGCGGATGGTGGTGGAATGGGACACGCGTAGCCTGTTCAGCAACCCGCGTCGATTCGTCTCGCCATTGGCCGATGCCCGCACCGACTTCACCGCACGGGTCGAACTCAGCGGCCTGCCCGCCGATCAGGCAATTTTCTACCGCGTGACGTTCGAAGACGCCCAGAGCGGTGTCGCCAGTGAACTCTGGTTCGGCCATCTGCGCAGTGTGCCCAGCGCTCGGCGGGATATTCGGTTCGTCTGATCGCCGCCGACATGCCCATCGGCCTCGGTGTCCCGGACGGCGAAGTCAGCCCCGGTGTGGCGCGTTGGGAAGCGGTGGCCAACGGTGATCCGGGCCCGGCTCAGGGCCGTGAACTGGAGATCGCTGAATTGCTCGGTTTTCTGCGGGCGCAGCAGGTGCGCAATTTCGTCTGGCTGACGGCGGATGTGCATTACTGCGCGGCGCACCATTTCCACCCCGACCGCGCGGCGTTCCAGGATTTCGAACCGTTCTGGGAATTTGTCGCGGGGCCACTGAATGCGGGGAGCTTCGGGCCTAACGCGCTGGATAAAACCTTCGGCCCCGAGGTGGTATTCCAGAAGGCACCCGCGGCGCAGAACACCTCGCCGTTTGCCGGGTTTCAGTTTTTTTGCGAGGTGAACATCGATGGGCAGAGGGGGGAGTTGAGTGTCGTGCTGCGGGATCTGGATGGGGTGGGGGTGTTTGAGCGTAAGTTGCAGCCGGTTTGAGGCCGCATGATCGTTCCCACGCTCTGCGTGGGAATGCAGCCTGGGACGCTCCGCGTCCCTTTCAAGCCGAACGCGGAGCGTCCGTTGAGGCGTTCCCACGCGGAGCATGGGAACGATCGCGAACTACCGTCAGTAGACGTCGCGGCGGTAGCGGCCTTGTTCGATCAGGCGGTCGACCTCTTCAATGCCGAGCAATTCGTTGAGCGCGTGATCCACCCCTGAAGCCATCCCCTGCAAACTGCCGCAGATGTAAATCACGGCGCCGTCGGCCAGCCATTTTTTCAGCTCGGCGGCGGATTCGCGCAGGCAATCCTGCACATAGATCTTCTCGGCTTGATCTCGGGAGAACGCCAGATCCAGCCGTGCCAGATCACCGTTGATCAACCATTCCTCAAGCTCTGCGCGGCACAGGTAGTCATGCTCGCGATGACGCTCGCCGAACAGCAGCCAGTGACGCTGCTGCCCGTCGGCAATCCGTGCCTTGAGCAAACTGCGCAACCCGGCCAGCCCGGTGCCGTTGCCCAGCAGGATCATCGGCACCGGTTCGTTCGGTAGATGGAAACCACTGTTGCGGCGTACTCGCAGGCTGATGCTGCTGCCCACGGGAGCGTATTCGGTCAACCAGCCGGAACCGACGCCCAAGCTGCCGTCGGCATGCAATTCCTGACGCACGATCAATTCCAGCACGCCATCGGCGGCAATCGATGCGATTGAGTATTCGCGCATGGCCAACGGCACCAAGGCGTCCGCCAGCGCTTGCGCGTGCAGGCCGACCAGATGAGCGCGGTTCTCGGGCAGTTGGCGGCTGGCCAGGGCTTGTTCCAGCGTTTGCGACAGGCCATCGAACTCAACCGTGGCTCGACCGTCAATCCCCAGGCCGTCGAGGAAATGCTCGATGGGCCATGAACCGTTGCGAGGCAGCACTTCCACCCGGTCACCGGCCAGCCAGCTGCTGGTGGTGGGGGCGCTGAGGCCCAGCAAGTACACGGGCGAACCGCTGCTGTCCGGGTTCATCAATTCGCGACGGGTCAGGGTCCAGTTGTCGTAGCTTGGCGCTTGCCAGGTATCCACCGGCGCCTGGCCCGTCAGCAGGCCGAGTTGCTGTTGCCAGTGGCGCAGGGCGTAAGGGTCGCCGCTGTCGACTTCCACCGGGGCGAACAAGGTCTTGCCGCCGTGCTCGCCCAACCAAGTGTGCAAGCGGCGGGCGAAGCCGCAGAAGTGTTGATACTGGCGGTCACCGAGGCCAAGCACGGCATAGTTAAGGCTGTCGAAGCTCAACGCACGACCCAGCACTTTGCGTTCGAATCCTCGGGCGCTGTCGGGCGCCTCACCGTCGCCGAAGGTGCTGACCACAAACAGCGCGTTGCTGGAATCCTGCAGGTCCTGTTCACTGACATTCGCCAACGGTTGAACCTTCACCGGTAACCCGGCAGCCTGCAATTGCCCGGCGGTCTGCCAGGCGAGCTGTTCGGCGAATCCGCTCTGACTGGCGAAGCCGATCAGCCATGCCGGCGCATCACTGCCCGGTTGCACGAGGCCTCTGCGGGCGTCCTTGATCTGACGTTTCTTGCGTCGACGGTCCAGGTACAGCAACCAGCCCGTGATGAAAAACAGCGGCATGGCCAGCGCGGCGATGGTCAGGATGATCCGCCCGACCAGCCCGAAATAACTGCCGACGTGCAGTGCATAGATGCTGGTCAGCAGCTGCGCCTTGAAGCTCTTGTCGCTGTAGCGGTCATGACGGCTGACGATGCCGGTCGCCGGATCGAGGATGATCTGGTTCCGCGCCTGGTCGTGGGGTGAATTCTTCAGCAGATAGAACACGGTTGCCGGTTGCCCGGCCACGGGCGGCATACGCACGTTGTAGGACGAAAGACCTGGGCCGGCGGCGCTGTAGATGCTGCTCCATATCGCGGCGTAATCGGCAGTGGGGGCCGGGCCGCTTGGCGCAGGACCGCGACCACTGCGCACTTGCTCATTCTGCGGCGAATCGGAAAGCAGTCGGGTCAGGCCTTTGTTGTACCACTCGTAGGACCAGGACAACCCGGTGAGCGCTGCCAGGAGGTAAAACCCCAGGCACCAGGTACCCGCCACCGAGTGCAGGTCCCAGTTGAAGCTGCGACCCTTTTTCTTCCAGTCCAGCGTCACCCAGGTGCGCCAGTTTTTCCACTGACGCGGCCAGCGCAGGTACAGGCCAGACAGGCAGAAGAACAGCAGAATCAGCGTGCAGGCGCCGGTGATCTGCCGGCCGGTATCACCCATGGCGAGGAAGCGGTGCAGTTGCAGCATCAGGCCGAAGAAGTCCTGGCCGGTGGCGTCACCCATGAACTCGGCGGTGTACGGATCGAAATAGCGCATCTGCCCACGGCGCTCTCCCGGCGGCGGGGTAAAGAACACCCGTGCCGCGTTGCCGCTGTCGGTCTCGACCATGAGCATCGAGACTTTTTTGCCCGAGGCGCCTTCGATTTTTTCCACCAGTTCGGCGGGCGGCAGGACGCCAGCGACCTGCTTCTCGACGTGCAGCACAGAAGGGTTCAGTGCGCGCAGGATTTCATCCTGAAACGACACCGTCGCCCCGGTGATGCCCATCAGGGCCAGGACCAGTCCGGCGCTGATGCCGAAAAACCAGTGCAACTGGAACAGGGATTTTTTCAACACGTTGCTCGCCTTGTTCGTTCAAAAGTCATCACGGCGCGCATTATGCCGTGAGTTGTCGAGAAGCATTCTTTTTTACACACAAAAGCCCCGTTCACTTCGATGAACGGGGCTTTTGCCTAAGCGCTGTTGGCCTTCACGCTTCTGTTATCAGAAGTGGAAGTTGGCGCTCAGCAGTGCGGTGCGGCCCGGCGCCACGTGGGCGTAGTGCGTCTGGAGCACCTGATCGAAGTAACGCTTGTCGGTCAGGTTCTGTACGTTGAGTTGCAGGTCGACGTTTTTGCTCAGGCGGTAGCTGGCCATCGCGTCGTAACGCCAGTAGGACGGGATCTCCACCGAGTTGGCGACGTTGCCGAACTGGGAGTCGACGAAGGTCGCACCGGCGCCGACGGTCAACTTGTCCGGCACCAGGTCATAGGTCGACCAGAACGTGAAGTTGTTCCGTGGGGTACTTGGCATGTGGTTGCCTTCATCGGCGGCGAGGGTGGTTTTGACCACTTCGCTGTCCATGTAGGTGTAGCCGCCGAAGACTCTCCAGTTACGGGTCAGCTTGCCGGCGTAGCTCAGTTCCAGGCCATTGACCTGCTGTTCACCGTCCAGCACTTGCGTGGTGCCGCCGTCCGGATCGTTGATCCGTGCGTTGGTTTTCTCGGTGCGGAACAGCGCAGCGGTCAGCGACAGATCGTCACCGAAGAAGTCCCACTTGGTGCCGATCTCGTAGTTGCGGTTCTTTTCCGGGTCCAGACTGGCGTTGTTCGCTGCCAGTTCCAGGCCACCGTTGCCGCTGGTTTCGCCGGCCGGGTTGCTGGAGGTCGAGTAGGCCGCGTAGATGCTGCCGTTAGGCAACGGGTTGTAGACCACGCCGATCTGGTAGTTCACCAGGTCGCTGGTGTTTGCGCGGGAGAAGTCGTTCGCTGGCGCCGTGCTGCTGGCGTTGGCGTGGCCACTGGATTCGACCTGGTAGTTGTCATAACGCAGGCCCAGGTTCAGGGACCATTGCTCGTTGAACTTCAGGGTGTCGAACGCGTAGGCCGCGGCGGTCTTGGTGTTGGTGTCAGTGAACGCGGCGCTGTCGCTGATCCTGCCGTTCCAGTTATCCCCAGGCGTCGGGTTGTACAGGCTGGTGCAATCGCCGGAGTTGAACAGGGCGCGGTTGCATCGAGTGCCGCTGGCGGTGGACGTCAGGAGGTACGGGCGGTTGTGGGTGTCCTGATAGGAAAACTCCAGGCCGGTCACCAGGCTGTGTTCGACACTACCGGTGTTGAATTTGGCGCTCAGGTCGGTCTGGTTGACCCAGCCGCTGGACGTCGAGTTACGGCTCTTCGCGCCACGGTAAGCGCTGCCATTGACCACGTTGCCCTTGCTGTCGTCCGGGTTGCTGACGATGTAGTCCAGGGTCGAACGGGACATGCGGAAACTGTTCGACACGGTCAGGTCTTCATTCAGATCGTGCTCGATCTTGACGGTGCCGCTGTCATTGGTGGTCTGGCGAAAGTCGCGACCGGTGAGGCCGTAGAAATTGTCGCGGTCAACGTTGGCCGGCTTGTCGACGTTGTACTTGCTGCGGTTGGGACTCAAGGTCAACGGGATGCCGTAGTCGGGCATGTCGTCGGTTTCGACGTGGTAGTAGCCGACGGTCAAGCGGGTGTCGGTGCCCAGGCCGAAGGCGAAGGACGGCGCCACACCCCAGCGACTCACGTCCACGGTATCGCGACCGGCGACGTTGGCTTCGTGCTTCATCAGGTTCAAGCGCACGGCCGAGGTGTCGGTCATCTGCTGGTTCAGATCCAGGGTGGTGCGCTTGGTCTGATCCGAGCCCCAAGTGAAGCCGCCATTGTAGGCATTGCCCAGCTTGGCGGTCTTGCTCACCAGGTTCAGGCTGCCACCGGTGGAACCGGCGCCGGTGTAGGCTGAGCCCGGGCCCTTGCTGACTTCGACCGATTCAACGTTGAAAATCTCGCGGCTCTGGGACGCTGGGTCGCGCATGCCGTCGACGAACGTGTCGCTTTCGGCGTTGAAGCCACGAATGATCGGACGATCGCCCGCCGGGTTACCGCCCTCGCCGGCACCGAAGGTGATGCCCGGGGTGGTGCGCAGGGCGTCGACCAGGCTGGTGGCGCCGGTGTCGCGAATCACTTGCTGCGGGATCACGGTGACGCTTTTCGGTGTCTCACGCAGTGGCGCGGTGTACTTCTTGGAGGCCGAAGTATCGGTCTTGTAAGAAGTGTCGTCCTGCTCGCCCACAACGCTGGTCGCGTCCAGGGAAATCGCATTGCCGGGTGCTTTTTCGTCGGTCTTTTCGGCCGCGAAAACCATGTGGCACGCTGAGCCGGCAGTGATCGCCACGCCAATTGCAGACGCAAGTAAACGCGGTGAATTGACCGTTAATTGTAGTGGTTGGCGTGACATTGAATTCCCCTCCCCAAGGATTTAAGGCCGCGGAATATAGGGTAAACACGTATCTGTATCAATTGCGAAACGTTGCTATTTGCGACAAATTTACATTCTTTACAATTGACCTTTACGTTTTTGCCGTGTCATTCGCCACACGGGTTTTACATTGGCAATAAGAATCAATATCATTGGCACCCCTTTGCCTTCAGGTGTCTTTGCATGTTGCTGCACATTCCCGGCGTGTTCGCGAAAGAAGAAGTGCAGCGCATTCGCGAGGCCCTGATGCAGGCGGATTGGGCCGATGGCAAAATCACCGCCGGTTATCAGTCGGCCAAGGCCAAGCACAATCTGCAACTGCCGGAAGGGCATCCGTTGGCCAAAGAAATCGGTGCGGCGATGCTCGAAAGGTTATGGAAAAATCCGCAGTTCATGTCGGCGGCGTTACCGCACAAGGTCTTCCCTCCGTCACTGAACTGTTATACGGCCGG
This sequence comes from Pseudomonas sp. B21-048, assembly GCF_024748615.1. Lineage (NCBI taxonomy): Bacteria > Pseudomonadati > Pseudomonadota > Gammaproteobacteria > Pseudomonadales > Pseudomonadaceae > Pseudomonas > Pseudomonas sp. B21-048. The sequence continues at coordinate 869,278 of NZ_CP087168.1, forward strand.
TGGCAGTTTCGACTTTCATATCGACAACGCCGTGCGTCAGCCCAAGGGCAGCCTGGAGCGAGTGCGCACCGACCTGTCGGCGACGCTGTTCTTCAGTGAGCCGGAGGACTACGACGGAGGCGAGCTGGAAATCCAGGACACCTTCGGCGCCCAGCGCGTGAAATTGCCCGCCGGTGACATGGTTCTTTATCCCGGGACCAGCCTGCACAAGGTCAACGCTGTCACTCGCGGCAGCCGGTACGCCTCGTTTTTCTGGACGCAAAGCCTGGTGCGTGAAGACAGCCAGCGCGCCTTGCTGTTCGAGATGGACGGGGCGATTCAACAGTTGACCCAGGACATGCCCGACCATCCTTCATTGATCCGCCTGACTGGCACCTATCACAACCTGTTGCGTCGCTGGGTCGAGGTGTAAGTGACGGACTTTCGGTTGCACCGCGAAGAAATCCTCGACGGCGACCGCCTCAAATCGATGCTCGAAGAAAGCCCGGCGCGCGCGGCGCAGGCGATCCTGATCGCCGCCCGTGAAGGCGTGCTCGATGCTCAGGCGTTGCTCGGGCAGATCCTGCTGGACGGGCGAGGGATTGAGCAGGATCAGCCGCTTGCCGTGCGCTGGTTCGAGATCGCCGCCCAAGGCGGACACTCGATGGCGCGCAACATGCTCGGCCGTTGTCATGAACATGGTTGGGGTTGCCGAGTGGAGGTTGCGATTGCCGCGCGACATTATCGAATTGCGGCAGAAGCGGGACTGGATTGGGCGATGTACAACATTGCCAACCTGCTTGCCACCGGACGCGGGATAGCGGAAAACCAGGCGCAAGCCCTGGCGTTGTATCGCTGCGCCGCCGAGTTGGGCCACGCCAAATCCATGAACCTGTTGGGCCGCTATCTGGAAGCAGGGCACCACTGCCCACAGGATCTGTTTGCGGCTCGGGAATGGTATCGACGCTCGGCAGAGGGCGGGGATTTTCGTGGACAGTTCAGTTATGCCGCGGTACTGGCCTACGAAGGGCGCATCGATGATGCGTTAGGCTGGTTGCGCAAGGCGCTGGCCGGGGGAAACTTGAATTTCTTGCGGGTGAGCAGTGAATCATTGCTAGGCGCACATCATCCGCAAATCCGTAAGATGGCAGATGCTTATCGGCTGCGGCTATCTCAGTTGGCCTCGTTGTAACGGATTGTTGTTGCCGTTAACTTCTTGATAGTGATATTTCATCCAGATTGTTGCGCGATAAAGAGCATTACCTGAACAGGCTTTATGCATTAGTTGGTGTTCGTGTTGTTGGTGGATAAAGTCGCCATTTTGGTAGTCTGTTTTCAATTAAGGATAAGTCGAATCGCTCAGTGAGTGGCTCATGCTTTGTTTCAAAAGCTGCGCACGTCAGATGTTGCAGTGGGGTTGTCGCGTTTCTTAACATTTAATGGTTTGCGCTTGGTATTCATAGTGCTCTAAGTTTTGTTTGCGCAATATCTGTTATTGGCTGAGTAAGACGGCTCGTCAATGTCAGGGCGAACTTAACGTGTACTAATGTCCGTAGAGGACAGGGAAGTGGAACTAAAAATGGATGATAAAGTATTTGAGGCTGCTGCAAAAGCGCCAAAACTATTTGTGGATGCCTCGCTTGGCGAGGGGGATGAGTATAACCGGGAGACCGGAATACAGCTGACTAAAGAGCAGATTATCAGTCTGAGGAAGTATGAAACACTAGGGCTGTCTCTTCCCGTTCGGCTTGGCGATGTGGTCGCGTATTTAAATTATGGCGCGGGTGATGAAGGCGGTGTGGGACTTACTGCCATGGACTTTCTACGCACATTTACCTGGACGTATGACCATGCTAAGCGCTGGTCGCCATTACGTGAGCAAATTATGCTGACAGGTACTGACCTTAAGATTTTTGCTGGCAGCATCATCAGAACTGGCACCGCAATTGTAGAAGTCTACGAAGACCTCAACGCGTCGAAATACCTGGAAGAGCACGATATCAATACGCCGGAGGAGTATCTGAAACTGAAACTCAAGATTCCGAATCTTCCCGATCTTGGCTTGCCTCCGGGAGATGTTCCTGAAATCAAGGTCTACCTCAATGATGTGCTTGCGAAGGTTAGAGAATGTCATGCGAAGGCCGAGAAAGTAAGAGCCGATCTGGATCTGTTTGGCACCGATATGCGCGCGATAGTGCTTCCGGAAATAAAATTGCGATTGGAGTTTGTTTCGAGAAATACTTATCAGGCAGATATTCAGGTTCTGCAAAATGAAATTGACCAGCGCTCGAAAGAGATTGATGAGCTCAATAAACAGTACGATCAACTGGTCCAGGAAGCGATCAAGTCGGCGGCGACCCTCAATATTGGCGGTTTGATTCTCGGCATTTATCAGGGTGTCAAAGCTGAACAAATACGAAAAGAGCGTAATAGGCTGAAAGAAGAGCAACAAGTGGCCAATAAAAACATGGCCAGTAAAAGCCAGACACTGAGTTCCTTGAATAAAATCCGTGATGATCTTCAGAACCTTAGCTACGTTGCGATTGAAGCTAAGGTTGCAACTCAGAATCTTATGCTGGTGTGGAATGCGCTGAGTACCTATATCACCGCCTCTGTAAAAGATGTCGATACGCTGGAGGAAGCGATTTCTTTGAGACGGTTTAAAAATCAAATACTCAGTATTATCGATCCTTGGGAGCAAATAAAAGTAAGTTCGGATCAATTACTCGGTGTGTTCGCAGAGGCTGATAAGGAATATGAAAATAATAGCTTGACTTTTGAGGGTTGGATAATCATGCGTTCACTGTTTAATAATTCGGATTCTCCAGATTTCAGTATGATGAATTTGCGTGGCCATAACGCCGCGGTGCAAGGAAAGAACACCACTGCACAAATGCTTTTCGCACAATACGATTACATGCCTGGTACCGTTGGGACAATGAAAGATCTGGCGCTTGCTATCAACAAGACAACGTACGATCTACGTGACCGGGCTCAGACAAACATTATCAATTTGGGCCGAGCGGATACAAAACTGAAAGGCTATCAGATCGAGGTTGAGAATCCGGGCGATGCGGACGAGGTTCGAGAGGACATGGAGGTGGAACTCAAAAAAGTATTTGATCAAATCTCCGCACATACTGAAGATCTAAAAAGTATTCATAAGAGTATTAAAGCCCCGTATGACAGGAATGTCTCGGAAAAATGGGTTGTTGCGCTGCAGCAGGATCGGGAATTCACAGAAGCACTAAAAATTAAGTCCGAAGAAAAACTGGCTGAATTGCAAGAGCAGATGAAGTCCGTATCGTCAACCATTGACGCGATCGGTAAAGCCGGCGTCGAAAAAATCGGTGAGGAGGCAAAGTTATCGCTGGATAATTTGAAAGCGCTGGGTTTGGCGCCGCCGCAGATTCAAGTCGCGTTGTTAGCTATTGATACGCTGAAGAAGTTGATCTCAGGTATTGGGGAGGCCATTTCTTATCTCAATATGCTGGCGGCGTATAACAGTCTCAAGGAAAAAGCGGGTGATCTGCGTGGCCAGTTGCAAAATCACACCAAAGAAATCGACCGGATTGAAGGGAAGATTGAACTGGTAAAGACGCTGGACGAGTTGGACGATGGGCGCTGGGAATACGTGACTGAATTTTCCAACCTGGTTGCGGACTTTGAAAGTTTGTCCCGCGAATTTGCGCAAGATAAGTCGCTGCCCGTCGAGGAACGAGTTGAGACCGCAATGACCCGGATCGCAGACGTTATTAAATACTTGAAGACCATTCAGCAATATTAAGGGGGCGAGGAGGCGGGTTGCACACCTGCCTCCTCCAAGATGGAATATGAATACACTTGCATTTGAGTTTACTGCTGCGCAGCGACGCGAGTTAGAACGCTATACACATTTTCTTGGCTCCCTGCACCCGACATTCAATAATATACCGGTTGTGTTTGAACGTCGAAAAAATAGCGGTCATCAACTTACGGTTCTGGCCGAGGATTCGCGCTTGAACAATGCCTCGTTTAATGAGCGATATCTGCAAGGGTTTTGGGAAAGGACTGAAGACGCCAGACGCCTATGCAATGCTTATGTTGAAGACCTTGAAATATTTACCCGTGAATCTCTGGATATAACCAGGCAGACCTCCAGGAACGAACTCATAAGTCAAGTGGATTTCAGACTGTACAGTTTGTCCAGATCCCTGACCTGGGAGTTATTTCCGCCAGAGAAGGTACAGGACCTAATTCACGAGCTAGCGCTTCGTTTTTTTAACCTGAGGTCTACAGTGAGGCAACTCAAATATACAGTTGTGGAAGTGTATAACGAGTCGTTTGGGCTGAAATCGGTATTCATGCGGGCTATGGATCATCGATCCTGCAATTGCCATCCACAACCGAGTGTCGCGCAAGAGTTGTTTCGCGAGACTGGAACTACACCTGTCTGGGACATCACTTACTCTTCCCGGGATGCTTCGGTCAGGGCAACAGAATATAAAACCGATATTGCTGCGTTGTTTAATGGAGTCGCTGCTGTGAACTCCCGGATGAGCCTGTTTATCGAGGAAATATATCAACGTATAGATAACGCTATCAACGAACTCTTGAGAGCAAAAAGTGCGTCAAAGCTTGGAGAGTTGAATTTTGCGTTGGGCGCGGCTGTGGAGGGGGGGCGGGAATTTATAACAATGATGAATCACATTGAGGCATGGCTGCGCAAATAATAAAAGGTCCATGTTTTCATGGACCTTTTATTTCATGAGATCGCTTAAACGTAGAACGACTTCAACGGCGGGAAGCCATTGAACTCAACCGCACTGTAACTAGTGGTATACGCACCGGTCGACAACCAGTACAAACGGTCACCGATCGCCAGGTTCAACGGCAAACCGTACTTGTAGTTCTCATACATGATGTCAGCGCTGTCGCAGGTTGGGCCGGCGATAACCACTTCTTCCATCTCGCCTTTCTTCTCGGTCCAGATCGGGAACTTGATGGCTTCGTCCATGGTTTCGATCAGGCCGGAGAATTTGCCCACATCCGTGTACACCCATCGCTCGACGGCGGTACGGGATTTACGCGCCACCAGCACCACTTCACTGACCAGAATGCCGGCGTTGGCGATCAGCGAACGGCCTGGTTCCAGGATGATTTCCGGCAGGTCATCGCCGAAGTCTTCCTTGAGGAAGCGAATGATTTCTTCAGCGTAGGTTTCCAGGCTGTTGGTGCGGGTGATGTAGTTGGCCGGGAAGCCACCGCCCATGTTGATCAGCTTCAAGTGGATACCGTCTTCTTCTTTCAGACGCTCGAAGATCACTTTGACTTTGGCGATCGCCGCATCCCAGACGCTGATGTCGCGCTGCTGCGAACCGACGTGGAACGAGATGCCGTAAGGCACCAGACCCAGGTCACGAGCAAGGATCAGCAAGTCCATGGCCATGTCGGTCTGGCAGCCGAATTTACGCGACAGTGGCCAGTCGGCGGTGGTCGAGCCTTCAGTCAGGATGCGCACATAGACTTTCGAGCCTGGAGCTGCCTTGGCGATGTTGCGCAGGTCGGCTTCGGAGTCGGTGGCATACAGACGCACGCCCTTGTCGTAGAAGTAGCGAATGTCTTTGGATTTCTTGATGGTGTTGCCGTAGCTGATGCGATCCGGGCCGACGCCCTGGTTCATCACCTTGTCGAGCTCGTAGATCGAGGCGATGTCGAAGTTCGAGCCTTTCTCTTTAAGTAGGTCGATGATTTCAACGGCCGGGTTGGCCTTGACTGCGTAGTAGACCTTGGCGAATTCGAAACCGGCGCGCAGGTCGTCGTAGGCCTGGCTGATCATCGCGGTGTCGATCACCACGAACGGGGTTTCTTGTTTGTCGGCGAAGGCCTTCATTTTCTGGAAGGTATCGCGCGCGAAATAGTCTTCGACGTTGATCGACATGCTGGGAACTCCTACTGGCAAACTGAAATTAACAATGGGTGCAAATGAACGTCCTCCGTATCCCCACTTTGGTTCGCCTACTTCCCAAGGCATGTCGCCGAAAGCAAAAAGGCCATGGGAGATGGGTCTGCCCTTGGCCTTGCTGTCTCGTCGTCAGTACTTGAGCCGGATGGATCGTTTCCAGCATGGACGTTCGGCGCGAACTTTAGGGCGTGAGGGGCTTGAGATCAACAAAAAATGTCGCGTTTTTACACACATCCGTCGTGCGGTCCTGGACAGCTACTGATGTAACCGACCTGCATGACAGTGTGATGTTCCCGTAGGAGGGATATTTGAGGTGGATGATCATCGTTCCCACGCTCTGCGTGGGAATGCCGCCCCGGACGCTCTGCGTCCAGCCGTTGAGACGCGGAGCGTCTCTGGATGCATTCCCACGCGGAGCGTGGGAACGATCAGTAGAAAGGGATCAGGCCATTGCGACCTCGGCTGGCGAAACAATGCTGGTCTTGCCCCCACGAGACTTACCAGAGCTCAAATACTCGGCAATCGATTCCTGAGTCACCTCACCCAGGAACACCCGCTCGGCATCCATCACCGGCAGCCACGAACGGTTGAACTCGTACATGCGCGACAGCAGGATGCGCAAATGCTCGTCGTACGCCGCGGTGGCGTTGAACTCGCGCAGGTATTGCGTGCAGGTACCGGTCTGGCGGTGCAGGTCGCGACGGCGCACGTAGCCCAAGGCCTTGTTCTCGGCACAGGTAACCACCACGTAGCGACGGTCCAGTTCGTCCATCAATTCCAGCGCTTCGACCACCGGAGTTCCCGGGCTCACCGAGGGCGCGTTGTCCGCCGCGTCTTCGGCTTTCACCAGCAACAGACGCTTGAGGGTGCTGTCCTGGCCGACAAAGTTGCTGACAAAATCATCCGCCGGATGCGCGAGCAGGGTGTCCGGATGGTCGATCTGCAGCAGTTTGCCCGCGCGGAAAATTGCAATCTTGTCGCCGAGCTTGATCGCTTCGTCGATGTCATGACTGACCATGATCACGGTCTTGTTCAGCGCCCGTTGCATCTCGAAGAATTCGTTCTGGATCATCTCGCGGTTGATCGGGTCGACCGCGCCGAACGGTTCGTCCATCAACAACAGCGGCGCATCCGCTGCCAGCGCGCGAATCACGCCGATCCGCTGCTGCTGGCCACCGGACAACTCACGCGGATAGCGAGTCAGATACTGCTTGGGTTCGAGCTTGATCATGCTCATCAACTCGCGGGCACGGTCGTGGCATTTCTGTTTGTCCCAGCCGAGCAGGCGCGGAACGATGGTGATGTTTTCCTCGATGGTCATGTTCGGGAACAGACCGATCTGCTGGATCACGTAACCGATGTTGCGACGCAGGGTCACGGCGTCGAGGTCGGTGGTGTCTTCGCCGTTGATCAGGATCTTGCCCGAGGTTGGCTTGATCAGGCGGTTGATCATCTTCAGCGTGGTGCTTTTGCCGCAGCCCGATGGCCCCAGGAACACACAGATTTCGCCTTCATTGACGGTCAGGCTTACCGAGTCCACGGCTTTCACATCTTTGCCGTTGCTTTGGAAGGTCTTGCTGAGGTTTTGAAGTTCGATCATTTGAGCAATCCTTTTGGAGTCAGCGTGCGTTGCAGCCATTGCAGAAGCAGGTCGGCGAAGATGGCCAGGAGGCTGACCAGCACGGCGCCGACGATCAGCATCGACATGTCGCTGCGGCTGATGGAAGCGAGAATGAGTACACCGAGGCCACCGGCGCCGATGGTCGCGGCGATGGTCATCACACCGATGTTCATCACCACGGCGGTGCGCACGCCGGCGAGGATCACCGGCACGGCAATCGGCAGTTCGACCATGCGCAGGCGCTGGCCGAAGGTCATGCCGATGCCGCGGGCGGCTTCACGGATACCCGGTTCGACGCCGGTCAGGGCCAGGTAGGTGTTACGCATGATCGGCAGCAGCGAGTACAGAAACACTGCGGTGATCGCCGGCATTGGGCCCAGGCCCTGGCCGAATGTCGAATAGAACGGCAGTAGCAGGCCGAACAGCGCAATTGATGGCACGGTCAGCAACACCGTAGCGCTGGCTTGCAACGGGCCAGCCAGTGTCGGGAAACGGGTCATCAGGATGCCCAGCGGCACGCCAACCAGAATCGCCAGGGTCACGGCGATGCCGACCAGAGTGATGTGCTGCCCGGTCAGGTGCAAAACCTGCGGCCAATCGAGATGGGAAAAGGCGTTCAGAAATTCCATGTCTTTTCCTCCTCAGTTGATGGGGTGCTGGCGCAGGAAATCGGCGGCAACGGATGAAGGGCTTTCGTGATCGACGTCGACCCGCGCATTCAGTGCGCGCATGGTGGCGTCGTCGAACAGTTCGGCCAGCGGCTTGAGCTCTTCGGCGAGTTTCGGGTGGGCGTCGAGGTAAACCTGACGCACCACTGGCGCGGCGGTGTAGTCGGGGAAGTAGTGTTTGTCGTCTTCCAGCAATTTGAGCTTGAAGGCGTTCAAGCGACCGTCGGTGGTGTAGACCAGACCGGCGAACGCCTGGCCATTGCGCAGGGCGGTGTAGACCAGCCCGGCGTCCATCTGACGGATGTTGTTGCGGGTCAGGTTCATGCCGTAGAGGTCAACCATGCCGTCGAGACCGTCGGAACGGTTGGCGAACTCGGTGTCCAGCGCGACGAGGTGATGGGTCTTCGCCTCAGCCTGCATCACCGTGTTCAGCTCGCTCATGGTGTTGATCTGCGGATAAGCCTTCGCGGTGTTTTCCGGCAGGGCCAGGGCGTAGGTGTTGCTGAACTTCGACGGGGTGAGCCAGACCAGGCCTTTTTTCGCGTCGAGTGCTTTCACTCGGGCGTAGGACTGAGCGCTGTCGAGCTTGTCGGTGACGTGGTTGTAAGCCACCAGCGACACGCCGGTGTATTCCCACATCAAATCCAGCTGACCACTTTCGTGGGCGCTGCGAGCCAGGTTGCTGCCCAGACCGCCCGTCACTTGAGTGTCATAACCCTTGGTGCGCAGGTATTGGGAAGTGATTTCCGCCAGCAGTGTTTGTTCGGTGAACACCCGGGCGCCGATGCGAATCACGGGTTTTTCAGCGGCTTGGGCAAATCCTGCGAACAGCAGAACGCAGCCTAGTAAAAAGCTAAATGTCTTCATGAATATTCCTTTGCCGAGGCTTAAGACGGGCGCAAGCCGCGTTCGAGCCAGAGGCGGCTGGCGAGTGTCACCAGGCCGTCGAGCAGCAAGGCCAGCAAGGCGGTGCAGGCCGCGCCGAGCAGCAGTTGCGGCTGATTGTTCAGGGCGATGCCGGGGAAAATCAGGCTGCCCAGACTGTTCGCGCCAATCAGGAACGCCAGCGGTGCAGTCCCGACGTTGATCGCCAGCGCCACGCGCACACCACCGATGATGATCGGCACGGCGTTCGGCAGTTCGACGCGCCATAGCACCTGAGTCGGTGTCATGCCGATGCCGACGGCCGCTTCCTTGAGTGAACTCTGGACGTTTTTCAGCCCTTCGTAGGTGTTGCGCACAATCGGCAACAGTGAGGCGAGGAACAAGGCGAAGATCGCAGGGCCGCTGCCGATGCCGAGGATACCCAGGGCGATGGCCAGTACGGCGAGAGGCGGCACAGTGTTGCCGATATTGAAGATCTGCATGAAGCGTTCGGCGCGTCCAACCAGGGTCGGGCGGCTGAGGAAGATGCCGGCGGGGATGCCCACAGCGAGGGCGGCCAGCATGGAAACGAGGACGAGAACCAGATGAGCTTGCAGGTAGAACAACAAATCGTCGCGGTACTGTTCGATTGTATTGATGCCGATCCAGTGGATCAGCAGGGCCAGAAGGGCGATTACCAGCGCGCCTCCTATCAGCCCTTTGCCATAGTGGATAGCCACAGGCGGACTCCTTTTTTTCAGTCGGCGAACACTCTTTCGTGTGGCAACGCCTTTCTTGGCTGCCGAAAAAATGATCGCGAGAAGCAGCTCGTCATACCGGTGAAACAGCATGCAATCGAGCCGTGAGCACAGCCTCGTCAGGCCGAATTGCAGGTGTTTCAGGCCCCCGACGAGTGGTCGTTACGGGGGAGTGGACGTCTCCGTGCTTTAAAAGGTTCCCATCTACGGCAGCATTTGGCCACCCCTAATGTGCTCAACGGTTCGGTTATTGACTCAAGTTGGGCTATAATCTGCGCCCTTTTTTTGAATCACCTGCCAGGCGATTTCCCATGACCAAACAGGCCGCCGAAGTCGCGAAACGCCGCACTTTCGCCATTATTTCCCACCCCGATGCCGGTAAGACCACCATCACCGAGAAGCTCTTGCTGATGGGCAAGGCGATTGCGATTGCGGGCACGGTGAAGTCGCGTAAATCCGACCGCCATGCCACCTCCGACTGGATGGAAATGGAAAAACAACGGGGTATTTCCATTACCACGTCGGTCATGCAGTTCCCGTATCGCGATCACATGATCAACCTGCTCGACACCCCGGGCCACGAAGACTTCTCCGAAGATACCTACCGTACCCTGACCGCGGTGGACTCGGCCTTGATGGTCCTCGACGGCGGTAAGGGTGTAGAGCCACGGACCATCGCCCTGATGGATGTTTGCCGTCTGCGTGACACGCCGATCGTCAGCTTCATCAACAAACTCGACCGTGACATTCGCGACCCGATTGAACTGCTCGACGAAATCGAAGCGGTCCTGAAGATCAAGGCTGCGCCGATCACCTGGCCGATCGGTTGCTACCGCGATTTCAAGGGTGTTTATCACCTCGCCGACGACTACATCATCGTCTACACCGCCGGTCACGGCCACGAGCGCACCGATGTGAAAATCATCGAGAAGCTCGACTCCGATGAAGCCCGCGCGCACTTGGGCGACGAGTACGATCGCTTCGTTGAGCAGCTGGAACTGGTGCAGGGCGCCTGCCATGAATTCAATCAGCAGGAATTCCTCGACGGTCAACTGACCCCGGTGTTCTTCGGTACCGCACTGGGAAACTTCGGTGTCGATCATGTGCTCGACGCCGTGGTCGATTGGGCGCCGCGTCCATTGGCGCGCGTAGCCAACGAGCGCACCGTGGAGCCGGTGGAAGAGAAGTTCTCGGGCTTCATCTTCAAGATTCAGGCGAACATGGACCCGAAACACCGCGACCGTATCGCCTTCATGCGGATCTGCTCTGGCAAGTACGAAAAAGGCATGAAAATGCGCCATGTGCGCACCGGCAAGGACGTGCGGATCGGCGATGCGCTGACGTTCTTCTCTTCCGAACGTGAGCAACTGGAAGAAGCGTTTGCCGGCGACATCATCGGCCTGCACAACCACGGCACCATCCAGATCGGCGACACCTTCAGCGAAGGCGAAGTCCTGGGCTTCACCGGCATCCCGCACTTCGCCCCGGAACTGTTCCGTCGCGTACGTCTGCGTGATCCGCTGAAATCCAAGCAACTGCGTCAGGGCTTGCAGCAATTGGCCGAAGAAGGCGCCACTCAGGTGTTTTTCCCCGAGCGCAGCAACGACATCATCCTTGGCGCCGTCGGTGTGCTGCAGTTCGATGTGGTCGCCAGCCGTTTGAAAGAGGAATACAAAGTCGAGTGCTCCTACGAGCCGATCACGGTTTATTCCGCGCGCTGGATCGATTGCAGCGACAAGAAGAAGCTTGAGGAATTCTCCAACAAGGCTGTGGAAAACCTGGCGGTCGACGGCGGCGGACATCTGACCTACCTGGCCCCGACCCGGGTCAACCTGGCGCTGATGGAAGAACGCTGGCCGGACGTGAAATTCCGTGCGACGCGTGAGCATCATTAATCGGTAAAGGTGCTCTGGGACATAAAAGGCGAAGCTTTCGGGCTTCGCCTTTTTTTTGGACGATCTTTTGATTTTGGTGTTTGATCTTTTCGGCATAACACCTATTCCAAACCAATCTCCCCGCCAACGGAGTTTTCTGCTACCCGGTAGCGTCCTGTCTGGAGAACCCGGTCAATCGGAACTAAATTTCACTCAGGCATCCATGCGTCACCCACAAAGGATGGAATCGGTTATGAGCATTTTTCAACGCATTGTGTTGTTGCTAAAGGTTTTGGTGATGCTGTCCCTCGGCACGTCGGCGCTGGCGTGGGCAGAATGTCAGGACCATGAAAAACAGGCCTTGAACGGGCAAGGCGTGCACAGCGAGCTGATGATCGCTGCGACCGAAACAGACGATGACGACCCAGACGCCGATGAAGATGAGGAAGACACGCAAACGTAAATGACGGACAAAAGAAAACCCCTCCTGCCGGATTGATGCGCAGTCTGGCGGAAGGGGGCTGGTCAACTCAGCAAAAGCGCGCCCCGATATCCGAGGCACGTTTTTTTATGTCGCGCCGTCGAGAAATTGCTCGGCGTAGTGACAAGCCACCTGACGCGTATCGACCAGGCGCAGCAGCGGTTCTTCGGTGGTGCAACGCTCAGTCGCGTACGGGCAGCGTTTGTGGAAGGCGCAGCCGGACGGTGGGTTCAGCGGATTGGGCAGTTCGCCGACGATCTTGATTTTCGGCTTGTCCGGATCCGGGTGGATGGTCGGCGTGGCAGACAACAGCGCCTGGGTGTACGGGTGCAGAGGGCGAGTGTAGATGTCCTCTTTCGGACCCATTTCCACCGGGCGACCGAGGTACATCACCATCACGTGATCGGCGACGTGACGCACCACGGCCAGGTTGTGGGAGATGAACACGTAGGCGGTGTTGAACTCTTGCTGCAAATCCATGAACAGGTTGAGCACCTGCGCCTGAATCGACACGTCCAGCGCCGAGGTCGGTTCGTCCGCGACCAGCACTTTCGGGTGCAGCATCATCGCACGGGCCAGAGCGATCCGCTGACGTTGACCGCCGGAGAACATGTGCGGATAGCGCTGGTAATGCTCAGGCCGCAAGCCCACCTGTTTCATCATCGCCTGGACTTTCTCGCGACGTTCCGAGGCGCTCAGGTTGGTGTTGATCAATAACGGCTCTGCAAGCTGATCACCGATTTTCTGCCGTGGGTTCAGCGACGCGTACGGGCTCTGGAACACCATCTGCACGTCTTTGCGCAGTTGCTTGCGCTGAGCCTTGTCGGCGCCGGCAACTTCCTGCCCGGCGATTTTCAAGGAGCCGGAGGACGGTTCTTCGATCAGCGTCAGGGCACGGGCCAGGGTGGATTTGCCGCAACCCGATTCGCCCACAACGGCGAGGGTTTTGCCGGCTTCCAGTTCGAACGACACCCCGTTCAGGGCGCGCACGGTCGCATGGCCCTTGAACAGGCCACGGGACACTTCGTAGTGACGGGTCAGGTTGCGCGCGGTAAGTACGACGGCCATTACGCCACCTCCTGATTCAGCGGGTAGAAGCAGCGGGCGAGGCTGTTGTTTTTCGGGTCAAGGGTCGGACGCTGGGTACGGCAGTTGTCCTGCACGTAGGGGCAGCGCGGCGACAGCAGGCAGCCTTGCGGTCGGTCGTAGCGACCGGGAACGATGCCCGGCAGCGTCGACAGGCGCGCGGCGCCCAGGCTGTGTTCCGGAATCGCCTTAAGCAGCGCTTCGCTGTACGGGTGCGCCGGCATGTCGAACAGCTGTGGCACCTGACCGACTTCAACCGCTTGGCCGGCGTACATCACGCAGACGCGCTGGGCTGTTTCGGCGACGACCGCGAGGTCGTGAGTGATCAGCACCAGGCCCATGTCATGTTCTTTTTGCAGGGCCAGCAGCAGGTCCATGATCTGCGCCTGAATCGTTACGTCCAGCGCGGTGGTCGGTTCGTCGGCGATCAGCAGTTTCGGTTCGCCGGCAATCGCCATGGCGATTGCAACACGCTGACTCATACCGCCGGAGAGTTGATGCGGATAGGCGTCCATACGGCTGGCGGCGCCGGGGATTTCGACTTTTTCCAGCAATTCGATGGCGCGTTTTCGGGCGTCCTTTCTGGACATTTTCAGGTGCAGACGCAGCACTTCTTCAATCTGGAAACCGACGGTGTAGCTCGGGTTCAGCGCAGTCATCGGGTCCTGGAAGACCATGGCCAGGTCTTTGCCGACGATTTGCCGACGCTGACGGTTGCTCAGCTTGAGCATGTTCTTGCCGTCGAAATTCAGGGCGTCGGCGGTGACGATTCCCGGAGGCTCGATCAGGCCCATCAGCGCCATCATGGTCACGGACTTGCCGGAACCCGATTCGCCAACGATGGCCAGCACTTCGCCCTTGTCCACGGTAATGTCGAGACCGTCGACCACCGGAACGGCGTTGGCGTCGCCGAAGCGAACGTTGAGATTCTTGATTTCTAACAGGGGCATTTGAATCTCCTCAGGCGGCGTTCTTGAGTTTCGGGTCCAGCGCATCGCGCAGGCCGTCGCCCATCAAGTTGATTGCCAGCACGCTGAGCAAAATGGTCAAACCAGGCAAGCTCACCACCCACCAGGCACGTTCGATGTAGTCGCGAGCCGAAGCCAGCATGGTGCCCCACTCCGGGGTCGGCGGTTGTACGCCAAGGCCAAGGAAGCCCAGCGCCGCGGCATCGAGAATCGCCGAAGAGAAGCTCAAGGTGGCCTGAACGATCAGCGGCGCCATGCAGTTGGGCAGCACGGTGATGAACATCAGGCGCGGCAGACCGGCACCGGCCAGACGCGCGGCGGTCACGTAGTCGCGGTTCAGTTCGCCCATCACCGCGGCGCGGGTCAGACGAACATAGGACGGCAACGAAACCACGGCGATGGCGATAATGGTGTTGATCAGGCCAGGGCCGAGGATGGCGACAATCGCCACGGCCAGCAGCAGGGACGGCAGGGCCAGCATGATGTCCATCAGACGCATGATGGTTGGGCCGAGCACGCGCGGGAAGAACCCGGCTAACAGCCCCAGCAGGATGCCCGGGATCAGCGACATCACCACGGACGACAGGCCGATCATCAACGACAGGCGCGAACCATGAATCAAACGCGACAGCAAGTCGCGACCGAGCTCATCGGTACCGAGCAGGAACTGGATTTTCCCGCCTTCCAGCCAGGCCGGCGGGGTCAACAGGAAGTCGCGGTACTGTTCGCTCGGGTTATGCGGCGCAACCCACGGCGCGAAGATCGCGCAGAAAATCACCAGCAGCATGAACATCAGGCCGGCGACGGCCCCTTTGTTCCTGGAAAACGCATGCCAGAATTCTTTGTAGGGGGACGGATACAGCAGGCTTTGATCGACTGTTACCGGTGTAGTGAGAGTGGTCATGGTCTTGATCTCAGCGCTGATGACGGATGCGTGGGTTGGCAAAGCCGTAGAGGATGTCCACTACGAAGTTGACCAGAATCACCAGGCAGGCGATTAACAGGATGCCGTTCTGCACCACGGGATAGTCCCGTGCGCCAATGGCTTCGATCAGCCATTTGCCGATGCCGGGCCAGGAGAAAATGGTTTCGGTCAGGACTGCACCGGCCAGCAACGTGCCGACTTGCAGGCCGACCACGGTCAGGACCGGAATCAATGCGTTACGCAGGCCGTGAACGAATACCACGCGCGCCGGCGACAGGCCTTTGGCGCGGGCGGTACGGATGTAGTCTTCACGCAGCACTTCGAGCATCGACGAACGGGTCATCCGCGCGATCACCGCCAGCGGAATGGTGCCGAGCACGATGGCCGGAAGGATCAGGTGATGCAGGGCATCGAAGAACGCCCCGACGTCATCGGCCAACAACGTATCGATCAGCATGAAGCCGGTGCGCGGCTCGATATCGTAGAGCAGGTCGATCCGCCCGGACACCGGGGTCCAGCCCAGGCTCACCGAGAAGAACATGATCAGAATCAGGCCCCACCAGAAGATCGGCATCGAGTATCCCGCCAGGGAGATGCCCATCACCCCGTGGTCGAACAGGGACCCTCGCTTGAGTGCTGCGATCACCCCGGCCAGAAGGCCCAGGATACCGGCGAACAACAGGGCGGCCATGGACAGTTCCAGGGTCGCGGGGAATAGAGAGCTGAACTCGGTCCAGACGCTTTCCCGGGTACGCAGGGATTCGCCAAGATCGCCGTGGGCCAGTTTGCCGATGTAATCCAGGTACTGGGCATACAGGGGTTTATTCAGACCTAGGCGTTCCATTGCCTGAGCATGCATTTCGGGGTCGACTCGACGTTCGCCCATCATCACTTCCACGGGGTCGCCAGGAATCATGCGAATCAACGCGAAAGTCAGCAAGGTGATGCCGAAGAACGTAGGGATCAGTAACCCCAGTCGGCGGGCAATAAAACTAAACATCGTAAGGTGTACCTCATCAGCCGGTTAGGCGTGCCCGGCAGCGCTGGGGTCAGCGATGCCGAGCGTTTCTTATCTACTTCACCTGGGTGGTGGCGAAGTTATTCGTGGTGAGGGGACTAATGTGATAGCCCACTACGTTGGCGCGCATTGCAGTGAACATCCGGGTGTGCGCCAGGCTGATCCACGGCTGGTCCTGATTGAAAATGGCCTGGGCCTGTTCGTAGAGCGCGGCGCGTTCGGCCGGATCCACTTTGGCCCGTGCCTGGTCGAGCAGTGCCTGGAATTTCTCGTTGCACCAGCGTGCATAGTTTTCGCCGTTTTTGGCGGCCTCACAACTGAGCATAGGCGTCAGGAAGTTATCCGGGTCGCCGTTATCGCCAGCCCATCCAGCGGCCACCATATCGTGCTCGCCATTTTTCGCGCGTTTGAGCATTTCGCCCCATTCCATGACACGAATGTCCACGTTGATCCCGATTTTCGCCAGGTCAGCCTGCATCATCTGCGCGGCGAGCATCGGGTTCGGGTTGGTTGCACCCCCACCGTTGCGGGTGAACAGGGTAAACACCGTGCCTTGCGGCACACCGGCTTCCTTGATCAGGGCGCGAGCCTTGTCCAGGTCGCGGGGCGGGTTGGTCAATGTGTGGTTGTAGCCCAGCAAGGTGTCCGGGTACGGGTTGACCGCCACGGTGGCGTTGCCTTTGCCGAACAGGGCGTTGACCGCCGCTTCTTTGTCGAAGGCGATATCGATGGCTTTACGCACCCGCACATCGCTCATGTACTTGCGAGTGGTGTTCATGGCGATATAGGAGACGGTCATCGCGTTCAGTTCATCGACCTTCAGCTTGTCGTCTTTCTTGATGCTCGGGATGTCATCCGGTTTCGGATACAGCGCGATCTGGCACTCATTGGCCTTGAGCTTTTGCAGGCGCACGTTGTTGTCGGTGGCAATCGCCAGAATCAGCGAATCAGCTGGTGGTTTGCCGCGGAAGTAGTCCGGGTTGGCCTTGAAGCGAACCTGAGCATCCTTGGCGTAACGCTGGAAGACGAACGGGCCGGTGCCGATTGGCTTGTTGTTCAGGTCGCCGGCCTTGTTGGCCTTGAGCAACTGATCGGCGTACTCGGCGGAGTAGATCGAGGAGAAGGCCATGGCGATGTCGGCCAGGAACGGCGCTTCACGGCGGGTCAGGGTGAATTTGACCGTGCTGTCGTCGACTCTCTTGACGCTTTTGAGCAGCTCTTTGAAGCCCATGCTTTCAAAGTACGGGAAGCCCACGCTCGACAGTTTGTGCCATGGGTGTTTCGGGTCCAGTTGACGCTGGAAGCTCCAGGCCACGTCGTCGGCGTTCATGTCGCGGGTCGGCTTGAAGTAGTCGGTGGTGTGAAACTTGACGCCTTTGCGCAGATGGAACGTGTAGGTCAGACCGTCGTCGCTGATGTCCCACGACTCGGCCAGTGCCGGGATCACTTCAGTGGTGCCGGGCTTGAAGTCCGCCAGACGATTGAAGATGGTTTCTGACACCGCGTCGCCTGTGACTGCAGTCGTGTACTGGACCATGTCGAAGCCTTCCGGGCTGTTTTCGGTACAGACCACCAAGGGTTTGGCCGAGACGCCGACGGCGACACTCAGCAACGCGGCAGCGATGGCCGCTCGTAGGGGAAGCATTTTCATCTAGAGCCCTCTGCAATCGGTTGAACAGAAAAGCCAGACGGCCGACTCATCGTGAGTCAGCCGAAGGCGTGGGTTTTACAAAATGTTGAACGGGATGGTGGTCACGAGACGGAACTCGTTGATGCTGCCATCCGCCTGGTTTTCGCTGGCGCGGTGAGCGGTGTAGGTCGCGCGGATAGCGGTGGCCTTGAGTGGACCGCTCTGTACGGCGTACGAAGCACCGATGCCGTATTCATAGTGGTGTTCGCCATCCTGGCTCTGGATACCGTCGTAACCCTTGTTCGCCACTCCGCCGTTGCCGGTGTAGTGAGTGCCGTCGATGCCCCAGCCGCGAGCCTGGTAGATGTTGAATTTCAGGCCCGGCACGCCGTATTCGGCCATGTTCAAACCGTAGGCAATCTGGAAGGACTTCTCGTTCGGGCCGTTGAAGTCCGAGAGCAAGGAGTTGGCCAGGTAGATGCCGTTGGTTTCGTGCAGGTAGTCGAAATACTCGTTACCGTTCACTTCCTGGTAGGAGAAGGTCAGGCTGTGCGCCTGGTGGGTCAGGCCGAACGACAGGGAGTAGGTGTCGTTGTCGATTTTGCCTATGAGGGCTTTACCTTCTTCCTGGGTTTTGTAGTAGTTCAGGCCGGTGGTCAGGCTCAGGACCTGGCTGTCGCCCAGCACATGACTGGCGCCGAAGTAGTACTGGTTCCAGATGTCTTCGGCCTGGGTCGCCCACAGGCTGGTGGTCAGACTGGCAAATGGCGTGTAGGTGATACCGGCCGTGTTGACGTGATCGGTTTCGACGATGCCGTTGGCGTATTCGGTGCGGAACTTGCGTTGGCTTTGTTCGGTTCGCGGTGAATTGCGATCGAACGTACCGAGGTCGAAGCTCAGGTTTTCCAGCTCTTCGCTGTGCAGGCTCACGCCCTGGAAGCTCGAAGGCAGCGCACGGTTACCGATGACATCGACCATCGGGCTGCTGAAGTTCTGGCGGCCGGCGGTGAGGGTGGTGTTGGACACACGGGCCTTGACGTTGGCCAGGCCCAGCTTGCTCCACTGTCCGACGGCGTCGCCACCTTCTTCGGTCAGGGTACGGTTGTTGCCCGCCCCGGAACGGGTGCCCGGTGCGCCGCCGTTGTTGGACGCCAGATCCTTGCGATCACGATCCAGAGCGATGGCGTTGTAGGCCGCCACTTCGGTACTGAAACCCACGGTGCCTTCAGTGAAGCCGGAGTTGTACTTGAGGATGGTGCCTTGAACCCAGTTGATACGACGATCAGTCGGGGTCGATACGCCGTCTTTCTTGTAGCTGAACGTGGCGCCACGTTTCAGTTGCTCGTTGGCGTACCAGTTGCGCGTAGTGCCGCTGATCGATTGGCCTTCGACAAAGCCAGTGGCTTCACTCTGAGCACTTTTCTCTTTCACGGTAACCGGAGTAAAAGCCTGGCTCTGGGATTCTGCGTAAGCCGTGGCGGTCACGCTGCTGATGGCCAAGGCCAATATCGCGGTGCTGCTCAGTTTCATGGGGGAAGCTCCTTACTTTCTTTTTTTTTAATGCCGGTCTTTTTTGGTGATCCGGCTATTTGGTTTAGAACTCATGCACGCATCGCAAACGTTTGCTACAGGCCGAATTGGCGAATTACGGCAATACGCTTGCGTGAGGGCGGAATCCGCCCCCAGCGTTTTGGCTAATGGGTTATTGGTCGATACTGACGCCCGAGAACACGTTACGGCCGAAAGGACTCACCTTGAATCCTTCGATTTTGGCGCTCAGCGGCTGGTTGACCGTTGAGTGGGCGACCGGCGTGATGGGTACCTGCTGCTTGAGGTACTGCTGCGCCTGTTTGTAGAGCACGGTGCGCTGGTCGCGATCGGTCACGACCTTGGCCTGCTTGATCAGCTTGTCGTAAGCCGGATCACACCACATGGAGTAGTTGTTGCCGCCAATGGCATCGCAGCTGTACAGCGTGGCGAGCCAGTTGTCCGGGTCCCCGTTGTCACCGGTCCAGCCAATCAGGCTGATGTCATGCTCGCCGTTCTTGGTGCGCTTGATGTACTCGCCCCATTCGTAGCTGACGATCTTGACCTTGAGGCCGATTTTCGCCCAATCCGCCTGGAGCATTTCGGCCATCAGCTTGGCGTTGGGGTTGTACGGACGCTGGACCGGCATGGCCCAGAGGGTGATTTCGGTGCCTTCCTTCACGCCGGCAGCCTTGAGCAGTTCCTTGGCTTTTTCCGGGTTGTAGGCGGCGTCTTTAATTGTCTCGTCGTAGGACCATTGGGTCGGTGGCATGGCGTTAACCGCCAGTTGACCGGCGCCTTGATAGACGGCGTTGAGAATGCCTTGCTTGTTCACCGCCATGTCCAGCGCCTGGCGCACTTCGAGCTGATCGAACGGTTTGTGCCGCACGTTATAGGCGATGTAACCAAGGTTGAAGCCGGGTTTCTCGATCAGTTGCAGTTTCGGATCGTTTTTCAGCGCAGTCACGTCGGCGGGGCGCGGGTGCAGGGTGATCTGGCATTCGTTGGCCTTGAGTTTCTGCACGCGCACCGAGGCGTCGGTGTTGATGGCGAAAATCAGGTTGTCGAGCTTGACCCTGCTCGGGTCCCAGTACTGCTTGTTGCCGCTGTAGCGGATGTTGGAATCTTTCTGGTAGCTCTTGAACACGAACGGACCAGTACCGATCGGCTTCTGGTTGATGTCGCTCGGCTTGCCGGAGGCCAGCAACTGATCGGCGTATTCGGCGGAGAGGATGGCGGCGAAACTCATGGCGATGTTCTGGATGAACGCGGCGTCGACGCTGTTGAGCGTCATCACCACGGTCAGCGGCCCGGTCTTCTCGACCTTGGCGATGTTCTTGTTCAGGCTCATTCCGTTGAAATACGGGAACTCGGTCGGGTAAGCCTTACGGAAAGTTTGCTGCGGATCGAGCATGCGATTGAAGGTGAACAGCACGTCATCGGCGTTGAAATCGCGGGTCGGTGTGAAGTATTGGGTCGTGTGAAATTTCACCCCTTCGCGCAGATGAAAGGTGTACGCGAGGCCGTCCTCGGAAATGTCCCAGCGGGTTGCCAGGCCCGGTACAACGTTGGTGGCGCCTTTTTCAAACTCTGCCAGTCGGTTGTACAGCGGCTCGGCGGCGTCGTTATCGGTCGCGGTGGTGTACTGCGCGGTATCGAAACCAGCGGGGCTGCCTTCGGAACAGAACACCAGGCTGTTATTGGCGGCCTGGCTGAAAGGCGTGGCGGCCAATAGGCCGGTGCCCAGCAATGCGGATAAAACCAAGGTATGGCGCATGACGCTCCCTCTTTTTGTAGTGTTATTCAATGCGCCGCGATCCCGTCCGGGGACGTTGTGGCTGCATTGAGCTCAAACCAATACGGGCAGCAAACCGATAGCCCACGCAATCACTGGTCAGAATCCGACGGTAGGTGCCGTGGATCTGGCAGTAAATGCGCTGAGTCCTAAAGACTCGTAGGAAAAGTCAACGCGTCCTAAACCCTGCTGCACCAGGCAGTGGATTTGGATGTAGGAAAATTCCTGGCTTCTCGGCAAAAAAAGCAGCGGCGACGCTGAAAACGTCGCCGCTGCCTTTTCTTATTGGCTGACGCTGACGCCGTAGAAGGAGTTCAAGCCAAACGGGCTGATCTTGAAGTCCTGCACATTGGCGCGCATGGGTTGGAACACCGTCGAGTGAGCGATAGGTGTCATTGGAATAGCATCTTTGAGGACGTGTTGCGCCTGTTTGTACAGTTCGGTGCGCTTGGCCTGATCGGTGGTGCGCTTGGCTTCTTTCACGATGCCGTCAAACTTCTTATCACACCACTTGGAGAAGTTGTTGCCCTGCAACGAGTCGCAACCGAACAGCACGTTGAGCCAGTTGTCCGGGTCACCATTGTCGCCACTCCAGCCGATGATCATCGCCTGGTTTTCGCCGCCCTTGGAACGCTTGATGTACTCGCCCCATTCGTAGCTGGTGATCTTGACGTTCAGGCCAATCTTCTTCCAGTCGGACTGCAGCATTTCAGCCATCAGCTTGGCGTTCGGGTTGTACGGACGCTGTACCGGCATCGCCCACAGAACGATTTCGGTGCCTTCCTTGACGCCGGCTTCCTTGAGCAGCTCTTTGGCTTTCTCAGGGTTGTACGGCGCATCCTTGATAGTGGTGTCGTAAGACCACTGGGTTGGTGGCATGGCGTTGACGGCCAGTTGACCCGCGCCCTGATAAACCGAGTCGATGATCTGCGGCTTGTTGACTGCCATGTCCAGCGCCTGACGAACTCGCAGGTCGGCCAGCGGGTTCGGTTCGTTGCTGCCCTTGACCTTGTCCATCACGTTGTAGGCGATGTAACCCAGGTTAAACCCGGCCTGATCAGGCACCTTCAGGGTTTTGTCTTCCTTCAACGCCTTCAGGTCGGCCGGACGAGGGAACAGGGTGACCTGACACTCGTTCTTTTTCAGCTTCTGAATACGCACCGACGGGTCGGTGGTGATGGCGAAGATCAGGTTGTCGATCTTCACGTCGTCAGGCTTCCAGTAGTCCTTGTTCCCGGTGTAGCGGATGTTGGAGTCTTTCTGGTAGCTCTTGAACACAAACGGACCAGTACCGACCGGTTTCTGGTTGATGTCGGCGGCTTTGCCTTCCTTGAGCAACTGGGCAGCGTACTCGGCGGACTGGACCGAGGCGAAACTCATGGCCATGTTCTGAATGAACGCGGCATCAACTTCTTTGAGGGTGAACTTGACCGTATGGTCATCGACTTTATCGATCTTGGTGATGTTGGTGTCCATTCCCATGTCGGTGAAGTACGGGAATTCGGTCGGGTATGCCTTACGGAACGGATCATCCTTGTTAATCATGCGATTGAAGGTGAACAGCACGTCGTCGGCGTTGAACTCACGAGTGGGCTTGAAGTACGGGGTGGTGTGGAACTTGACGCCTTCACGCAGGTGAAAGGTATAAGTCAGGCCATCATCGGAAATGTCCCACTTGGTCGCCAGACCAGGAATCACGGCGGTGCCGCCGCGCTCGAACTGGGTCAGGCGGTTGAACATGGTTTCGGCTGAGGCGTCAAAGTCGGTTCCGGTGGTGTACTGACCCGGGTCAAAACCGGCCGGGCTCCCTTCGGAGCAAAACACCAGGCTAGTCGCCGCGGCGGCGAAAGGTGCGCTGGCTAACAAGCCTGCGCCGACTAAAAACGGAATGACCGCGTGTTTAAGCATGTTGGCCTCATGATTTGTTGTCATTTTTGGATTTTGAGGTACGACCTCGTGAGCCGTTCCTGCGGATACTTATGCAGGGGCCATACCCAATGCAAGGTCCAGAATGGCCACAAACCTTAAACAGTGGTACGAACGTACCTTAATGTCGCATATGTATAAATGCTGAGGTATTTGACCGTTTGCGCAGGTTTTTTTAGGTGCAAATCGCGCACCGACAAAGGGCGATCGGGGCGTTTTATGCACCCGATTGGCGCCAGGTGTTACTTATTTATACCCACCCCATAGAAGGGAGTAAGGCCGAAAGGGCTGATCTTGAAGTCGGCAACTTCCTTGCGCAGTGGCTGGAATACCGTCGAGTTGGCAATCGGTGTGATCGGTACTTGTTGCTTGATGATTTGCTGTGCCTGCTGGTACAGATTGACCCGCTGCTGTTTGCCCGTGGACACCTTGGCTTGCTGCACCAGCTTGTCGTAAGCCGGGTCGCACCATTTGGCGTAGTTGCTGCCTTTCACTGCGGCGCAGCTGTAGAGCACGCCGAGCCAGTTGTCCGGGTCGCCGTTATCGCCTTTTTTGAGGGGGACCCCTTTGTTCGGGCATACCTCTTGGGCCATTTTGGATCTTGGCGGCCTGAGCTGCCGAAGGCTGCGATCTTTTGATCTCGATCTTGGCGGTCAAATAGCCGACCAAGTTCTTGCTGATTTGAGTACATATCCATTTCTGCGGTAACGGCCACTTAGGGTTTCGCCCTTACGGCGACTCACTTTTTTTACAAGCGCCTAAAAAAAGTAAGCAAAAAAACGCTCGCCCCAAGCGTCCGGCCCCTCGCTGAGGCTCGGCGTTCCTTCGCTCCGGTATCCATCTGGGGGCATCGCCCTACGGTCTGCTTCGCTACGACCTACATGCGATGGGTTCGACTGCGTCGAACGGCGCTGCGCGCCAATCCCCAGATGAACACCTCCACTCAGCCTCCCGAAGGGGCGGGTGGATCAAAATCAAAAGCCAGATCAAAAGCTGCAGGCGAGCTAACGCTCGGCCT
The DNA here is from genome assembly GCF_024748615.1 of Pseudomonas sp. B21-048. Taxonomy (NCBI): domain Bacteria; kingdom Pseudomonadati; phylum Pseudomonadota; class Gammaproteobacteria; order Pseudomonadales; family Pseudomonadaceae; genus Pseudomonas; species Pseudomonas sp. B21-048. The sequence goes on from NZ_CP087168.1 coordinate 893,360, forward strand.
GTTGAGTGGTGAGGGGCGGGTGTATGCCGCTGCACTGTAGGAGCGAGGCTTGCCCGCGAAGGCGGACTGATAGTCGACCAATCTGTTATTGAATGTTTAAGAAATTGGCATGAATCGCAGAAGTTTCCCACGCAGTTTCCAGGTTGTCGGTCGGACGTGGGCCTTCTAGTCTTTGGCTGTCGCTGCAAAACCAGCGAGCAGGTGTGGAAACCTGACCCTTAAGTAGTTGCATTGCATCCCCACCGTAATCATTGCCGACGTCTTCTTTCGTCTGCAAACTGCGTCATGGCGGCTGTGCGTGGGCAGACTTCGGTCTGGCCGGGTGCCTACTTACCGGTTTTCCACCCTGCGTACAGCTGCCACCTTTTTGTCGTGTGGAAACGACAAATGGATGGCTCCCACTCGCAAGTAGGAGTTTTATATGGATAAGTTAATCCCGGATCCACCCTTCAACACCACCACCCCCAACGCCGAAGCTTCGCGCACCGAAGAATTACTCAAAGACCGCGAAGCCATAAAGCGCGCCCTCGACTACTACCTCGATCCCCCCGCGCAATACACCGAAAAGCCCCGCCGCCCCAGCACGATGTTCATGGTCGCCCCGGGTGCCGGCACCGAAAGCCTGCTGGCCTATGCCTACGAATCGTTGGCCTCAGCGAGTGTCCTGGCCACCGATTTCGCCAACAATCTGATCGGCCCGCAGCGTCATACGGCGTTGGCAATTCAGCAGATTGTCATGTTGGCGGAGTTGGCGGTGAACCGAGCGTTGGATAACGTCGATCCGGCGTAGACCGTGATTGGCGGCAGACCAATCAACACAAGGCCTGACGGACAAACTCCATTTCTTCAGGGCACAAAAAAACCGGCGATCACTTATTGATCGCCGGTTTTCGTTTAACCCTTATCCAATCACTGCATCAACACTTCAATCGCCCCATCCGCCGTCATGCTGACCTGGCTGGTACCCGCTTCAACCTCGGGCGTCATCGGCGCGGAATCCATGCCGGCAGCTTTCATCATCATCGGCCCGCGCATGTAGGGTTGTGGATAACCGTTGCTGTTGAGGTTCAGGTTGACGATTTTGTAGCTCTTGCCACCCAGGGCGTCGGTGGCCAGTTGGGCGCGGGACTTGAAGGCGGTCACGGCTTCCTTGAGCAGGGCGTCTTCGCTGGCCTTGCGGGTTGGGGTGGCGATGGCGAAGTCCATGCCGCCCATTTTCAGGTCGGTGAGCAGTTCGCCGGTGAGTTTGGAGAGGGCGGCGAAGTCCGAGCTTTCCAGGCGCAGTTCGGCGCGTTCACGCCAGCCGGTGATTTTCTGGCCTTTGGTGTCGTAGATCGGGTAGCTGTTGCGGCTGCCCTGACGCAGGGTGATGTCTTTGACCTGTTTGGCCTGGGCCAGTGCTTTGTTCATGGTGGTGCTGACGTCGGCGGCGAGTTTGGCCGGGTCGGTGTTTTGCTCTTCGGTGTAGAGGGTCACGATCATCAGGTCGCGGGCCACTTCCTGGCTGACTTCGGCGCGCAGAGAGATCTGGTTGTAATGCAGTTCGTCGACGGCCAGGGCCGGGAGGCTGGCGACGGTGCCAACGCTTAAGGCAAGAAGGGCGGCGCTGCGGCGCAATGTGTGCATGAAAAGCTCCTTGGACGATGCGCAGGGGTTAAGGTCCGAACCTGCGTGAAACCATCAGACTCTAGCTTCAATGATCCGGTTCGCACAGTTACAACTTCTATACAGATGGAATGCTGGTGACCGCTGCGCGGTCAATCGCGGGCAAGCCACGCTCCCACAGGGAACGCATTCCAATGTGGGAGCGTGGCTTGCCCGCGATGGCGGCCTTATAGACGCCACAATCCTTTCCGCCATGTGGTCGTTTGCCGCACTTTCGCCTCTCAGGCCCGTGGCTTGGTTATACTCCGTGCGATCCGCCTGGAGCGCTCATCAGGAGAGCTCATGCTCGCCCCCGTTCAAATCACTTCCGCCACTCGCCAGAACCTCTGGCGGCTCACGTTCATCCGCACGTTGGTGCTGGCCGCTCAGGCCGGTTCCGTAGGTTTGGCCTACTGGTTCGACCTGCTGCCGTTGCCGTGGGTGCAACTGGCAATGACCCTCGGTTGCTCGATTCTGCTCTGCGTGTTCACCGCCGTACGCTTGCGTACCTCCTGGCCAGTCACCGAGCTTGAATATGCACTGCAACTGGCCTGCGACCTGTTTATCCACAGTGCCTTGCTGTACTTCTCCGGCGGTTCGACCAACCCGTTCGTTTCTTATTACCTGGTGCCGCTGACTATCGCTGCCGTGACACTGCCGTGGCGCTATTCGGTGATTCTGTCGGGTATCGCATTGGCGCTTTATACGTTGCTGCTGGCGCGGTTCTACCCGCTGGAAACGTTCCCGATCGCCCGGGAGAACCTTCAGATCTACGGCATGTGGCTGAGCTTCGCCCTGGCGGCGGCGGTCATCACATTCTTCGCCGCCCGCATGGCCGAAGAGCTGCGTCGTCAGGAAGAGCTGCGCGCCATTCGTCGTGAAGAAGGCCTGCGCGATCAGCAATTGCTGGCCGTCGCGACCCAGGCTGCCGGCGCCGCCCATGAATTGGGCACACCGCTGGCGACCATGAGCGTGTTGCTCAAGGAAATGCGTCAGGACCATCCCGACCCGCTGTTGCAGGACGATTTGAGCGTGCTGCAGGATCAGGTCAAACTCTGCAAAGAGACCTTGCAGCAGTTGGTTCGGGCGGCGGAAGCCAATCGTCGTCTGGCGGTGGAAATGCAGGACGTCACCGATTGGCTCGACGAAGCCCTGAACCGCTGGCACCTGATGCGCCCGGAAGCCAGTTACCGCTTCCAGCGCCTGGGCCAGGGAACCGTGCCGCGCATGGCGCCACCGCCAGACCTGACCCAGGCCCTGCTAAATTTGCTGAACAACGCCGCCGATGCGTGCCCCGAAGGCTTGCAAGTGACGCTGGACTGGAATGCCGAGGACTTGACCATCAGCATTCGCGACCACGGTGCCGGTGTGCCATTGGCCATTGCCGAGCAGATTGGCAAACCGTTTTTTACCACCAAGGGCAAAGGTTTCGGCCTGGGCCTGTTTTTGAGCAAGGCCAGCGTGACACGCGCCGGCGGCTCAGTGAAACTCTACAGTCATGAGGAAGGTGGCACGCTTACCGAGCTGCGCCTGCCCCGTGTCGCCCGAGGAGACGAACATGAGTGACGAGATCCAAGTCGAAGGCGAAGAACTGCCGCATTTGCTGCTGGTAGACGACGACGCAACCTTCACCCGCGTGATGGCCCGTGCCATGGCCCGCCGCGGTTTTCGGGTCAGCACAGCAGGTTCCGCCGAAGAAGGCCTGACAATCGCCCAGGCCGACATCCCGGATTACGCCGCCCTTGATCTGAAAATGGACGGCGATTCGGGACTGGTGTTGCTGCCCAAACTGCTCGAACTCGACCCGGAAATGCGCGTGGTGATCCTCACCGGTTATTCGAGCATTGCCACCGCCGTCGAGGCGATCAAGCGCGGTGCCTGCAATTACCTGTGCAAACCGGCGGACGCCGATGACGTGTTGGCCGCGTTGCTCTCCGAGCACGCCGACCTCGACACGCTGGTGCCGGAAAACCCGATGTCGGTGGACCGCCTCCAATGGGAGCATATTCAGCGCGTGCTGACCGAACACGAAGGCAACATCTCCGCCACGGCCCGCGCCTTGGGCATGCACCGCCGCACGCTGCAGCGCAAACTGCAGAAGCGTCCGGTCCGGCGCTGAACCGGCGCTGAACAATTGTTGTCACACCTCGCTACAAGCCGAGCCGTTCATTTATGATCGGCTCGTGTGTGTTCTTTTCTTTATCGAGCCTTTTCCATGAATCAGAACGCTGAATATTGCGCGGTCAACGATGCTGTGCGCGGGCAGTTTTTTCGCAAAGTCTGGGCGATGACCACGCCTTACTGGCGCAGCGAAGAGAAAGGCAAGGCCTGGACGTTGCTGATCGCCGTGATCGCGCTGTCGTTGTTCAGCGTGGCGATTTCGGTGTGGCTCAACAGTTGGTACAAGGATTTCTACAACGCCCTGCAAAAGAAAGACGAAGCGGCGTTCTGGCAGTTGATCCTGTATTTCTGCGGCATCGCTGCCGTGGCGATTCTTGGCGCGGTGTACCGGCTTTACCTGACCCAGATGCTGACCATTCGCTGGCGAGCCTGGCTCACCGAAAAGCACTTTGCCCGCTGGCTCGCGCACAAGAATTACTATCAGCTGGAGCAGGGCGGTTACACCGATAACCCTGACCAGCGGATTTCCGAAGACCTTAATAGATTCACCACTATCACCCTGGACCTCGGCCTGGGGCTGATCCGCACCGTGGTCAGCCTGGTGTCGTTCTCGATCATTTTGTGGGGCGTTTCGGGCAGCATTGAGGTGTTCGGCTTCACCATTCCCGGTTACATGTTCTGGTGTGCGCTTGTGTACGCGACGGTCGGCAGTTGGCTGGCACACCTGATCGGCAAACGCTTGATCGGCCTGAACAACAACCAGCAGCGCTTTGAGGCCGACCTGCGTTTCTCCATGGTGCGGGTGCGCGAAAACGCCGAAAGCATTGCGTTGTACAACGGCGAGCCGAATGAAAACCGGCGCTTGAGCAATCGCTTCGGGCTGGTCTGGCACAATTTCTGGGACATCATGCGCGTGTCCAAACGCCTGACATTCTTCACCTCCGGATATGGTCAAATCGCGATCATTTTCCCGTTCATCGTTGCGGCGCCGCGTTACTTCACCGGCAAGATCGAACTCGGTGAGCTGATGCAAATCAACTCGGCCTTTGGCAACGTGCAGGAGAACTTCAGCTGGTTCATCAACGCGTATACGGATCTGGCGGCATGGCGCGCGACGTGTGATCGTCTGCTGAGTTTCCGTCAGGCCATGACCGATAACGAAGAGCGCGCACCGGCCATCGACGTGCAGAATCAGGGCTCGGCGTTGAAGGTGCATAACCTTGGCCTCCACCTCGCTGACGGTCGTCACCTGCTGACCAACGCCGACATGACCGTGGAGGAGGGCGAGCGCGTCATGCTCAGCGGTCGTTCCGGCAGCGGCAAATCGACGTTGCTGCGGGCGATGGGGCACCTTTGGCCGGCCGGCCACGGCAGCATCCGCCTGCCGACGGGGCGTTATCTGTTCCTGCCGCAAAAACCCTATCTGCCGATTGGCACCTTGCGCGAGGCACTGAGTTATCCACAGCCTGGCGACACCTACCCGCACGAGCGCTACGTCCACGTGCTGGAAACCTGCCGCTTGCCGCACCTGGTTTCGCGTCTGGATGAGGCTAATCACTGGCAGCGCATGCTCTCACCGGGTGAGCAACAACGTCTGGCCTTCGCCCGTGCGCTGCTTTATGCGCCGCAATGGCTGTACATGGACGAAGCCACCTCGGCGATGGACGAAGAGGATGAAGCGTCGCTGTATCAGGCATTGATCGATGAGTTGCCGGGGCTGAGCATCGTCAGCGTCGGGCATCGCAGTAGCCTGAAGCGTTTCCACCCTCGGCATGTTCGTATCGAGAATGGCCACCTGGTGGATCAAACCGTGACCGCCTGAACACCACAACCTCTGTGGGAGCGAGCGGTGCGGCGGTCCGACTTGCCCGCGAAGGCGTTCTACCAGACGCCAACGTCCCCAGTGCCTTATCATTAGCCCCCTAACGACGCCCACCCAAGGTTCCCCAGGCATGTTGGCTATCTTCCTCGAAACCCTGAACATCACCGCGCCGGTGTTTGCCATGCTGTTTCTGGGGGCGCTGCTCAAGCGCATCGACTGGATCAACGACAATTTCATTCATACCGCGTCGGCCCTGGTGTTCAACGTCACCATGCCGGCGTTGCTGTTTCTGGGCATCTTGCATGCCGACCTGCATGCCGCGTTGCAACCGGCGCTGCTGATCTATTTCTCTATCGCCACACTGATGTGCTTTGCGATTGCCTGGGGCTGGGCGATCTACAAATGCCCGCGGGAAGACCGGGGCATCTACACCCAAGGCGCGTTTCGCGGCAACAACGGCGTGATCGGTCTGGCCTTGGCGGCGAGCATGTACGGCGACTACGGGATTTCCCTCGGGGCCATTCTCGCGGCGTTGGTGATCCTGTTCTACAACACGCTTTCGACCATCGTGCTCGCGGTCTACAGCCCGGTGATCAAGTCTGACCCGTGGAGCATTTGCAAGAGCGTGATGGTCAACCCGTTGATCATCAGCGTGTTTGCGGCGGCGCCATTTGCCTGGTTCGAAATCGGTTTGCCGGGGTGGCTGGAAAAGTCCGGCCAGTACCTGGCACAAACTACTTTGCCGTTGGCGTTGATCTGCATCGGTGGCACGTTGTCGCTGGCGGCGATGCGCAAAAGCGGCACGCTGGCGCTGAGTTCCAGCCTGGTGAAGATGATCGGCCTGCCGGTGCTGGCGACACTGGGTGCCTGGCTCTGGGGTTTTCGCGGGGCGGAGTTGGGGATTCTGTTTTTGTATTTCGGCAGCCCGACCGCCGCGGCCAGTTTCGTCATGGCCCGGCAGGCCAATGGCAATCATGAACTGGCGGCGGCGATCATCGTGATTACTACGTTGATGGCGGCGATCACCACCAACGTCGGGATCTTTTTGTTGCAGTGGAGTGGGTGGATTTAAGTTCGGGAGCTGCGGTGGCGCACATGGCCTTTCAATTCTTGCGGGCACTTCAACGCGGTCAGCGCGGCGAGGGTGATCAGGCTGCGGGTTTTCAGCGGCAGACCTTCACGGTTCCAGACCCCGCCCCAGGCGTGTTCATTGACGAAGTCCTGTAGCGACTGGGTGAACTCGGTGGCGTTGCCCAAGGCGCGGTCGACGAAGGCGTCGCCCATCACTTGGCGGCGGACTTCAACCCCAGACTTTTTTATCAGTGCTCACGGCAATTCCTTCTTGTGGTGTTGGCGCCGCCAGGCGCGCAGCGACGTGAACAGCAAAAACGCCCCCAGCGCCGGCAGGACGAAAAACAGCATCAGGTGTTCAAGCTTGCCGGCCAGCGGCATGCCGGTGGTGAACGACACCACGTGCAGCCCATAAGCCAGATATAAACCCAAAAACAGCAGGCCCTCGGCGCGCGTCACCCGGTAACCGGAATAGAACACCGGCAGGCACAGCACCGCGACGCCGAGCATCACCGGCAGGTCGAAATCCAGGGCGTTGGGCGAGACTGACAACGGCAGCGGCGCGATCAATGCGGTAACGCCGAGCACACCCAAGAGGTTGAACAGGTTGCTGCCGATCACGTTGCCCACCGCGATGTCGCGCTGACCGCGCAACGCGGCAATCAACGAAGTGGCCAGCTCCGGCAGGGACGTGCTGACGGCGACGATGGTCAGGCCGATGATCCGCTCCGACAACCCCAGGTCGGTCGCGACCGCCACCGCGGCGCCGAGCAGCAAGTGCCCGGCGAACACCAGCATCGCCAGCCCGACGACGATCATCAGCAGGCTGCTGAACCACGGTGCCTGTGCTGCTTCACGAGCGCCCGATGGCGGGCGGGCCGAGTGTCGCGACTGGCGCAGCAGCAAGCCCAGATACAGCACCAACGCGCCCAGCAGAATCATGCCGTCGACCCGGTTCAGTTCTTCGTTCCACGCCAGGACGAACACCAACAGGCTGGCGCCGATCATCAGCGGAATATCCAGGCGCACCAATTGCCGCGAAACCCGTAGCGGAATAATCAGCGCCGAGAGCCCGAGGGAGACGAGGATGTTGAAGATGCTGCTGCCGATCACGCTGCCAACGGCGATATCGGCGTTTTGCGCCAGGGTGGCTTGCAGGCTGACCGCCATCTGCGGTGCGCTGCTGCCGAGGGCCACGATGGTCAGGCCGATGATCAGCGGCCGCACATGCAGCCGCGCGGCCAGGCGCACGGCGGCGCGCACCATCAGTTCGGCACCGGCGATCAGTAAAAACAGACCGCTGAACAATTCAATCACGCTGATCAGGGGTAAATCGGCCAGTCCGAAAATAGTCAGCGCTCCGTCTATCAGTCGTCGAGGGCTTGCACGCGAACTTTCGCGGTGCCACTGCGTAGCATGCCCAACTGTTCGGCCGCTTCACGTGACACGTCGATCAGGCGCCCACGAGAGTATGGCCCGCGGTCGTTGACGCGCACCACGCAGGACCTGTCGTTATTCAGGTTGGTAATCTTCACCCGGGTGCCGAACGGCAACTGGCGATGGGCGGCGGTCAGGCCGTGCTGGTTGAAACGCTCGCCGCTGGCGGTGCGTTTGCCATGGTGTTTGGCGCCGTAATACGAAGCTACGCCGGTCTTGTCGTAGCCGTGTGGATCGATGGTATCCGTACTGGCACAACCGGCCAGCAGAGAGAGCAGGGCGCAGGCACTGAGCAGACGTTTCATTAGGTGACCCCATGATCGTTCCCACGCTCCGCGTGGGAATGCAGCCCGTGACGCTCCGCGTCACAAAAGCGGACGCAGAGCGTCCAGTGAGGCGTTCCCACGCGGAGCGTGGGAACGATCACTGTGGTTAGCCTTCGAGCTTGCTTTTAAGCAGTTCGTTGACCTGTTGCGGGTTGGCCTTGCCTTTGGAGGCTTTCATGGCCTGGCCGACGAAGAAGCCGAACATCTTGCCGCGTTTGGCTTCGTCTGCCGCGCGGTATTGTTCGACCTGCTCGGCGTTGGCCGCGAGCATTTCGTCCAGCACCGCCGAGATCGCGCCGGTGTCGGTCACTTGCTTGAGGCCGCGCTTGTCGATGATCTCGTCTGCGCTGCCTTCGCCGTTGGCCATCGCTTCAAACACTACCTTGGCGATCTTGCCGGAGATGGTGTTGTCCTTGATGCGCAGCAGCATGCCGCCCAGTTGCTCGGCCGAAACCGGTGACTGGTCGATATCCAGGCCTTGCTTGTTCAACAGGCTGCCCAGTTCAACCATTACCCAGTTAGCCGCCAGTTTGGCGTCGCCGCCGATGCTCACGACTTTCTCGAAGTAATCGGCTTGCTCGCGGCTGGTGGCCAGGACGCTGGCGTCGTAGACCGACAGACCGAACTGTTCCTGGAAACGCTCGCGTTTCTGCGGTGGCAGTTCCGGCAGGGTGACGCGCACCTCGTCGAGGAACGAGTCCTCGATGACCACTGGCAGCAGGTCCGGATCGGGGAAGTAACGGTAGTCGTTGGCTTCCTCTTTGCTGCGCATTGGACGGGTTTCGTCCTTGTTCGGATCGTACAGACGGGTCTGCTGGATCACCTTGCCGCCGTCTTCGATCAGCTCGATCTGACGTTGCACTTCGCTGTTGATCGCCTTTTCGATGAAGCGGAACGAGTTGACGTTCTTGATCTCGCAGCGCGTGCCGAACTCAGCTTGGCCTTTCGGACGGATCGACACGTTGCAGTCGCAACGCAGCGAGCCTTCGGCCATGTTGCCGTCGCAGATGCCGAGGTAACGCACCAGCGCATGGATCGTCTTGACGTAGGCCACGGCTTCCTTGGCGCTGCGCATGTCCGGCTCGGAAACGATTTCCAGCAACGGCGTGCCGGCGCGGTTCAGGTCGATGCCGGTGGCGCCGTTGAACTCTTCGTGCAGGCTTTTGCCGGCGTCTTCTTCCAGGTGCGCACGGGTCACACCGACACGTTTGATCGTGCCGTCTTCCATGGCGATGTCCAAGTGGCCCTTGCCGACGATCGGCAATTCCATCTGGCTGATCTGGTAGCCCTTGGGCAGGTCCGGGTAGAAGTAGTTTTTACGGGCGAACACGTTGTGCTGACCGATCTCGGCATCGATGGCCAGGCCGAACATCACTGCCATGCGCACCGCTTCCTGGTTCAGCACCGGCAATACGCCGGGCATGCCCAAGTCTACCAGACTGGCCTGGGTGTTCGGCTCGGAACCGAAGGTGGTGGAACTACCGGAAAAGATTTTCGACCGGGTGGTGAGCTGGGTATGAATCTCCAGCCCGATCACGACTTCCCATTGCATGTGTTTCTCCTCAGAAGCCGGTTGGGGTGCGAGTGTGCCAGTCAGTGTTCAGTTGGTACTGATGGGCAACATTGAGCAAGCGGCCTTCCTGGAAATACGGGGCGAGCAACTGCACGCCGACCGGCAGGCCATCGACAAAACCTGCTGGCATGGACAAGCCCGGCAGACCGGCGAGGTTGGCGGTGATGGTGTAGAAGTCTTCCAGGTACTCGGCAATAGGATCGTCTTTCTTGGCACCAAGCTTCCAGGCCGGGTTCGGCGTGGTTGGGCCGAGGATGACGTCGACCTCATTAAAGGCAGCCATGAAATCGTTCTTCACCAGGCGACGGATCTTCTGTGCCTTCAGGTAATAGGCGTCGTAGTAACCGGCCGACAGCGCGTAGGCACCGACCATGATCCGGCGCTGCACTTCCGGGCCGAAACCTTCGCCACGGGAACGCTTGTACAGGTCTTCCAGGTTTTTCGGGGCTTCGCAGCGATAGCCGAAACGCACGCCGTCGAAACGCGACAGGTTGGAAGACGCTTCCGCCGGAGCGATCACGTAGTACGCAGGGATTGCGTGCTGCATGTTCGGCAGGCTGATTTCCTTGACCACGGCGCCGAGCTTTTTCAGCTCTTCAACGCTGGCCATGACCAAGTCGGCGATGCGTGGGTCGAGACCGGCGCTGAAGTATTCCTTCGGCACGCCGATGCGCAGGCCTTGCAGCGAACCGTTGAGGCCGGCGCAGTAATCTGGCACGGGCTCGTCGATGCTGGTGGAGTCCTGCGGGTCGAAACCGGCCATGCCTTGCAGCAGGATCGCGCAGTCTTCGGCGGTGCGGGCCAATGGGCCGCCCTGATCGAGGCTGGACGCGTAAGCGATCATGCCCCAACGCGAAACGCGACCGTACGTCGGTTTCAGACCGGTGAGGTTGGTGAACGCTGCCGGTTGGCGGATCGAGCCGCCGGTATCGGTGGCGGTCGCGGCCGGTAACAGACGAGCGGCAACTGCAGCAGCCGAACCACCAGACGAACCGCCCGGAACGTGTTCCAGGTTCCACGGGTTTTTCACTGCGCCGTAGTAACTCGACTCGTTGGCCGACCCCATGGCGAATTCGTCCATGTTGGTCTTGCCCAGGGTCACGGCCCCGGCTGCGGCCAGTTTGGCAACCACGGTGGCGTCGTACGGGGCTTTGAAGTTGTCGAGCATCTTCGAACCGCAGCTGGTGCGGATGCCCTGGGTGCAGAACAGGTCTTTGTGGGCGATCGGCGCGCCGAGCAGGGCGCCGCTCTCACCATTGGCCCGACGAGCATCAGCGGCTTTCGCCTGCTCAAGCGCCAGGTCTTCGGTGAGGCTGATGAAACTGTTGAGCTGCGGGTCGAGCTGGGCGATGCGCGCCAGCAGGACTTTGGTCAGCTCTTCGGAAGAAAACTTTTTATCGGCGAGTCCGCGGGCGATCTCGGCCAGAGTCAATTGATGCATTGCAGGCTCTTTCCCTTTAGTCGATGACTTTCGGAACCAGATACAGGCCGTTTTCGACCGCTGGTGCGATGGACTGATAGGCCTCGCGATGATTGGTTTCGGTCACGACGTCTGCACGCAGGCGCTGGCTGGCTTCCAATGGGTGGGCCAGCGGCTCGATACCGTCGGTATTGACCGCTTGCATTTCGTCGACCAGCCCGAGAATGCTGTTCAGGGCCGAAGTGATGTGTGGAAGATCGGCATCATTGAGGCCAAGGCAGGCCAAATGAGCGATTTTTTCCACGTCGGAGCGTTCAAGCGCCATGGGATTCTCCAGTGGAAAACAGAACGGACGGCGTCCGTGTGTTAGATTGTCGGAACACTACCGCATTTCTACGGTCTCAAGGCCGCGATTGTGGGGCTTGGTGCACATAAAAGCGGCCAATTTAACATATTGGCGCCTTGCCCAAAATCCCTGTCGTTGTTAGAGTTTGCCGCACTTTTTTACCCACGCGTTGCCTAGGGTCCCTTTCCCATGTTCAAGAAACTGCGTGGCATGTTTTCCAGCGATCTTTCCATTGACCTGGGCACTGCCAACACCCTTATTTACGTGCGCGAGCGCGGTATCGTCCTGAATGAGCCCTCCGTTGTGGCTATTCGGACACACGGTAACCAGAAAAGTGTCGTTGCTGTCGGCACCGAGGCCAAGCGCATGCTCGGTCGTACGCCGGGCAACATTGCTGCCATTCGTCCGATGAAGGACGGCGTAATCGCCGACTTCAGCGTCTGCGAAAAAATGCTGCAGTACTTTATCAACAAGGTTCACGAAAACAGCTTTCTGCAGCCTAGCCCTCGTGTGCTGATCTGCGTTCCATGCAAATCCACCCAGGTTGAGCGTCGTGCCATCCGTGAATCGGCCCTTGGCGCCGGTGCACGTGAAGTATTCCTGATCGAAGAGCCGATGGCTGCTGCAATCGGTGCCGGTCTGCCGGTTGAAGAAGCGCGCGGTTCGATGGTGGTCGATATCGGTGGTGGTACTACTGAAATCGCGCTGATCTCCCTCAACGGTGTGGTCTATGCCGAATCCGTACGGGTTGGCGGCGACCGCTTCGACGAAGCGATCATCACCTACGTGCGTCGCAACTACGGCAGCCTGATCGGCGAATCCACCGCCGAGCGCATCAAACAGGAAATCGGTACGGCCTACCCGGGCGGCGAAGTTCGTGAAGTCGACGTTCGTGGCCGTAACCTGGCCGAAGGCGTTCCACGCGCATTCACCCTGAACTCCAATGAAGTGCTGGAAGCTCTGCAAGAGTCCCTGGCCACCATCGTTCAGGCCGTGAAAAGTGCACTGGAGCAGTCGCCTCCGGAGCTGGCGTCGGATATCGCCGAACGTGGTCTGGTATTGACCGGTGGTGGCGCCTTGCTGCGCGACCTCGACAAGTTGCTGGCCCAGGAAACCGGTCTGCCGGTGATCGTCGCCGAAGACCCATTGACCTGCGTTGCTCGTGGCGGTGGCCGCGCATTGGAAATGATGGATAAACACACCATGGACCTGCTTTCCAGCGAATAAGTCGCCGGATCGCCTCTATGCTGTTGAGCGCGCGGGCAGCACTTTGCAGTGCTGCCTGTTGCGTTTATCTTCTGTCAGTCTGCATCCAGGCCGGTTTGATGCCGTATGAATAAAGAGAACATTTGCCTGGGAGGAGCGGCTTATTAAACCGCTTTTCACCAAAGGCCCCTCACTGGGCGTGCGCTTGTTGGTGCTGGCCGTGCTATCGGTCGCGCTGATGGTGGTCGATGCCCGCTTCACACTGCTCAAGCCAGTGCGTAGCCAAATGTCGCTGGTATTGATGCAGTCTTACTGGATCACCGACCTGCCGCAGCGGCTATGGCAAGGTGTGGCCAGCCAATTTGGCAGCCGGACCGAACTGGTCGCCGAAAACGAAAAACTCAAGACCGAAAACCTGCTGCTGCAGGGGCGCATGCAAAAGCTGGCCGCCCTCACCGAGCAGAACGTTCGGCTGCGCGAGTTGCTCAACTCTTCCGCATTGGTCAACGAAAAGGTCGAAGTGGCCGAGTTGATCGGTATGGACCCCAACCCCTTTACCCATCGCATCATCATCAATAAAGGTGAGCGCGACGGTGTGATCCTTGGTCAGCCGGTGCTCGATGCACGGGGCCTGATGGGGCAGGTGGTGGAGTTGATGCCATACACCTCCCGCGTACTGTTGCTGACGGACACCACTCACAGCATTCCAGTGCAGGTGAACCGTAACGGTCTGCGGGCGATTGCCAGCGGCACCGGCAACCCGGAACGCCTTGAACTGCGTCATGTGGCCGATACCGCCGACATTAAAGAAGGCGATTTGCTGGTCAGCTCAGGCCTCGGCCAGCGTTTCCCGGCGGGTTACCCGGTGGCGACGGTCAAGGAAGTGATTCACGATTCCGGTCAACCCTTTGCCATCGTCCGTGCGGTGCCGACCGCCGCGTTGAACCGCAGCCGTTATCTGTTGTTGGTATTCAGTGACGGGCGCACAGCCGAGGAGCGCGCCAACGACGCCGCCCAGGCTCAGGAAGCGCTGGACCAGCACGGCGGTGGGCCGATCATTCCAGCGACCGTGCCGAAACCGGCCGTGTCGGTGATACCGGCTACTGTCGCTGCTCCGGCTGTTCCGGCGGCGGCATCTGCTGTCGCGCCTGCTGTCGCAACCCCGGCAAAACCTGCCGCTGCTCATGCTGCCAGCAAGCCACCCGCGACGGCACCGGCCGCCGCCAAACCACCGACGGCCCAGCCCGCTGCCGTGAAGCCAGCTGCCAAACCGCCTGTCTCCGCGCCGGCTACTACTGGGGGAAGAGAATAATGGGTGGTGCAACTTCCTCCCGAAACGGCTGGATGGTCTGGCTGACCTTCGCTATCGGCATGCTTCTCAGCGTTTCACCGTTGCCGCAGTTCATGGAAATCCTGCGGCCTCTGTGGCTGGCCTTGTTGTTGGCCTTTTGGGCGTTGGCCCTGCCGCAGAAAGTCGGGATGGTGACTGCCTGGTGCCTGGGGCTGGCCGAAGACGTGCTGTATGGCACATTGCTGGGCCAGAACGCGTTGATCCTCACGCTCATTACCTTCCTGGTGCTGTCGTTGCAACAGCGCCTGCGCATGTTCCCTATGTGGCAACAGAGCCTGGTGATCCTGGTGATCTTCGGCCTCGCCCAACTGGTTCAGTTGTGGCTGAGCGCCCTGACCGGCAATCGTCAGCCGACCCTGGCGCTGGTGTTGCCGGCACTGGTCAGCGCGTTGCTCTGGCCATGGATCAGCTACGGTTTGCGCGGTTTGCGTCGACGCTACAAAATCAATTAATTCGGTCAGGCATGTGCCCGCACCGGTGCCCTGTCTCGCCAAAAAGGAACAGTATTTGTGAGACAGGGCGCCAAGCAGGGAGATGTCTTGATGAAGCAGCTGTACCTCGCCTCAGGCTCGCCGCGTCGGCGTGAACTGCTCACGCAGATCGGCGTGTCGTTCTCCGTCATCAGCGCGGACATCGATGAAACCCCCTTACCTGAAGAATCCCCATCGGCCTATGTCGAGCGTCTGGCGCGCGGCAAGGCCGAGGCCGGGCACGAGACGGTGGCGTCCGACGCCGATTTCTGTGTATTGGGCGCCGACACCGCCGTGGTGCTGGACGGGAAAATTCTCGGCAAACCGGTGGATGAAGCTGACGCATGCGCCATGCTGATGCTGTTGTCCGGGCGCGAACATGAAGTGCTGACAGCGATTGCGGTGCGCAATGGTGAGCGCTGCGAGTCTTTGGTGGTGCGCAGCCTGGTGCGTTTTCGCACCATCGGTCACGATGAAGCGGCGGCCTACTGGGCCAGCGGCGAACCTCGGGACAAGGCTGGCGGCTATGGGATTCAAGGGTTGGGCGCGGTGTTCGTCGTCGGGCTCAATGGCAGTTACTCGGCGGTGGTCGGACTACCGCTGTGCGAAACCGCAGAATTGCTCGGCCATTTCGGCATACCCTGTTGGCAACCCCTTAACGCGCGCTGAGCGTCGTACTGACAAGATGCGGCCATTATCGTGAACATGCCTGAACGAGACCCTGCCATGAGTGAAGAGATCCTGATCAACATCACGCCGATGGAATCGCGCGTGGCGGTGGTTGAAAACGGTGTGTTGCAAGAAGTGCATGTCGAACGCACGCAAAAACGCGGGATCGTCGGCAACATCTATAAAGGCAAGGTGGTGCGGGTATTGCCGGGCATGCAGGCCGCCTTCGTCGATATCGGACTGGACCGTGCCGCGTTCATTCACGCCTCGGAAATCTCCCTGCGCGAAGGCCCGACGGTGGAGAGCATCAGCGCGCTGGTTCATGAAGGTCAGAGCCTGGTGGTGCAAGTCACCAAGGACCCGATCGGCTCCAAAGGCGCGCGCCTGACGACGCAATTGTCGATTCCGTCGCGTTATCTGGTGTACATGCCGCGTACTGCCCACGTCGGCATTTCCCTGAAGATCGAGGACGAAGCCGAGCGCGAACGCCTCAAACAAGTGGTCACCGACTGTGTGGCCAAAGAAGGCATCAAGGAAGCCGGCGGGTTTATTCTGCGTACCGCAGCCGAAGGGGCCGGGGCCGATGAAATCCTCATGGACATCCGCTACCTGCGCAGGCTCTGGGACCAGATCAGCGACCAGATCAAGACCATCAGCGCACCAAGCGTGATCTACGAAGACCTTGGCCTGGCATTGCGCACCTTGCGTGACCTGGTGAGCCCGAAGATCGAGAAGATCCGCATCGACTCCCGGGAAACCTTCCAGAAAACCACGCAGTTCGTCGCCGAACTGATGCCGGAAATCGCTGACCGCCTGGAGCATTATCCAGGCGAACGGCCGATCTTCGACCTGTATGGCGTCGAAGACGAAATCCAGAAAGCCCTGGAACGCAAGGTGCCGCTCAAATCGGGCGGTTATCTGGTAGTCGATCCGGCGGAAGCCATGAGCACCATCGACGTCAATACCGGGGCCTTTGTCGGTCATCGCAACCTCGAAGAAACCATCTTCAAGACCAACCTCGAAGCCGCCACCGCCATTGCCCGTCAGCTGCGTCTGCGTAACCTGGGCGGGATCATCATCATCGACTTCATCGACATGGAAGATGAAGAACATCAGCGTCAGGTGTTGCGCACCCTCGAGAAACAACTGGAACGCGATCACGCCAAGACCAACATCATCGGCATCACCGAGTTGGGCCTGGTGCAGATGACCCGCAAGCGCACCCGCGAAAGTCTTGAGCAAGTGCTGTGCGAACCGTGCAGCAGTTGCCAGGGGCGCGGCAAACTCAAGACTCCGGAAACCGTGTGCTACGAGATCTTCCGCGAAATCCTGCGTGAGGCCCGGGCCTATCAGGCCGAAGGCTATCGGGTGCTGGCAAATCAGAAAGTGGTCGACCGTTTGCTTGATGAAGAATCGGGCAACGTCGCCGAGCTCGAAGGCTTTATCGGACGTACCATTCGGTTCCAGGTGGAAACCATGTATTCCCAGGAACAATACGACGTGGTGTTGCTCTGAATCGTTTTGTTTTAATTCCACTAGAACGGCTGGCCTCAGCTTTTTGCAGTATTTTTGCCATGGGAGCCAACTGACATGGACCGTCTGACACGCCTTTTGGCCGCACTGACCCGCTGGGGGCTGGGTCTGTGTGCGTTGGTTTTGGTGCTGATGGCGCTGTTCGTCAGCCTCGGCCGGGAGCTGACGCCGCTGGTGGCCGAATACCGTGCCGAGGTCGAAGCCAAAGCCGGCGATGCCTTGCGGATGCCCCTGCAGATCGGCAAGCTGGAAGGCAACTGGAGCGGCCTCGCCCCGGTTCTGCTGGCCCATGACGTGATGGTCGGCGAGGGCACCAATGCCTTGCGCCTGGATCAGGTGCGCGCGGTGCCGGATCTCTGGGCCAGCCTGCTGGCGCGCGAAGTGCGCATCGCACACCTGGAGCTCAACGGTCTGAAGATCAGCCTCAAGGAAGGTGAGGACGGTCATTGGGCGCTGGAAGGTTTGCCGGTGCAGCAGGACCAGCCGCTGAACCCGGAGCAACTGCTCAATCGCATGCAGATGGTTCAGCAACTGTCGGTACTCGACAGCCAGATCACCTTGCAGCCGTTGGGGGAGTCGCCGCTGACCCTGACCTACGTTGGCCTGAATCTGAAAACCGGTCCATCCCGCCAGCGGCTCGATGCCCGTTTGACCCTGCCCGACGGCCAGCCGGTGGCGATGAGCCTGCGCACCCGTTTGCGCGCAGCCCAATGGAAGGACGGCGAAGCGGACGCTTACCTGAGCCTGCCGCAGAGTGATTGGTCGAAATGGTTGCCCGAGCGCCTGACCCAGCAATGGAACTTCTCCGAGATCAAGGCCGGTGGCGAGCTCTGGGTGAACTGGAGCAAGGGCACCCTGCAACGCGCCGCGATTCGTTTGAACGCGCCGCAACTCAAGGGCGCCTACGCCGAGCGCAAGCCGATCCAGATCAATAATCTGGCGCTGAACGGGTATTTCCAGCGCAGTTCCACAGGCGTCCTGGTGACCCTGGATTCTCTGGCCATGAGCCTGGGCGACAGCCGCTGGGAATCGAAACTGCAATTTCAACAAACTGCCGCGACCGATACGGTGCCAGAGCTCTTGCACCTGCAAGCCGACCGTCTCGATCTCACCCCGCTCACTCCGCTGCTGAACGCACTGGGCCCACTGCCCGAAGGGATCGCCACGGCGGTCGGGCGGCTCAAGGTCAGCGGAGTTTTGCGCAACGTACTGATCGACTTCCGCCCAGCCGCTACCGATGACAGCAAATTCAGCTTTGCCGCCAATCTGGAAAAGGTCGGTTTCGACGCTTATCGCGGCGCACCAGCGGTGCGAAATGTCAGCGGCAACATCAGCGGCGACCTCGGGCAGGGCGAATTACGCATGGACAGCAAGGATTTTTCCCTGCATCTGGACCCGATTTTCGCCAAGCCATGGCAATACCTTCAGGCCAACGCCCGGTTGACCTGGAAACTCGATAAAGAAGGTTTCACCCTGATCGCACCGTACCTGAAGGTGCTGGGCGAGGAGGGCAAGATTGCCGGCGACTTCCTGATCCGCCTGCATTTCGATCACACCCAGGAAGACTACATGGACCTGCGGGTCGGCCTGGTCGACGGCGACGGTCGCTACACCGCCAAGTACCTGCCGACGGTTCTCAGCCCAGGGTTGGACGAATGGCTGCGCACCGCGATTCTCAAAGGCGCGGTGGATGAAGGTTTCTTCCAGTACCAGGGCTCGCTGAATCACGGCGCGGCCGAAACGGCTCGCAGCATCAGCCTGTTCTTCAAGGTCCACGATGCCGAGCTGGCGTTTCAGCCAGGCTGGCCGCCTGTCAGCAAGGTTAGCGGCGATGTGTTCATCGAAGACAGCGGTGTGCGGATCCTCGCGAGCAAGGGCCAATTGCTCGACACCCAGGTCAGCGACGTCTACGTCAATATTCCCCGTGTACCTGCCGGGCAGAGCACTCATCTGTTCCTCGACGGCGCGTTCGCTGGCGGGTTGGGCGATGGCCTGAAGATTCTGCAGGAAGCGCCGATCGGCACCGCCGACACCTTCGCCGGTTGGGAAGGTGAGGGTGATCTGCAAGGCAAGCTCAAACTCGATATCCCGCTGGTCAAAGGCGAGCAGCCGAAAATCCTCGTCGACTTCAAGACCGCCAAGGCCCGTTTGAAGCTCAGTGAGCCCACTCTGGAACTGACACAACTCAAGGGCGATTTCCGTTTCGACAGCACCAAGGGGCTGAGCGGGCAAAAGATCACGGCGCGAGCCTTCGACAAGCCGGTGACCGCACAGATCTTTGCTGAAGGCAGCCCGGGCAAGCTCAACACTCGGGTTGCCGCATCGGGTGAGGTCGAGGTCAAGAAACTCACCGATTGGCTGAATGTCACTCAGCCATTGCCAGTGACGGGGATGATTCCTTATCAGTTGCAGCTGAACCTTGATGGCGCCGACAGCCAATTGATGGTCAGCTCCAACCTCAAAGGCGTGGCGGTGGATCTGCCAGCGCCGTTCGGCATGGCGGCCGATGTCGGGCGCGATACCGTGTTCCGCATGACCCTGCAGGGACCGGAGCGGCGTTACTGGGCCACCTATGGTGAACTGGCGAGCTTCACGTTTGCGGCACCGACCGGCAATTTCGCCGACGGTCGCGGCGAGTTGTTTCTCGGTGGCGGCAATGCCGTCTTGCCTGGCGCCAAAGGCTTGCGCGTGCGTGGCGTATTGTCCGAACTGGATGTCGGCCCTTGGCAGGATCTGGTGAACAAGTATGCCGGTCAGGATCCGGGTGGCAGTGCCAAGCAATTGCTCAGTGGCGCGGATTTCAAGGTTGGAAAACTCACTGGTTTCGGCACCACCCTCGATCAGGCGTCGGTGAAGTTGACGCGTAAACCGGCTGCTTGGGCCATGCAACTCGACAGTCAGCAGGCCAAGGGCAGCGTTGGTATCCCCGATGCGAAAGCCGCGCCGATTGCGGTCAATCTGCAATACGTGCGTTTGCCGGCGCCAGACCCGACAGCGCTGGCTGACGAGAATTCGCCGGACCCTTTGGCCACCGTGGACCCGACAAAGATCCCGGCGCTGGATATCACCATCAATCAGTTGTTTCAGGGCCAGGATCTGGTAGGCGCCTGGCATTTGAAAGTCCGTCCGAGCGCCACAGGCATTGCGCTCACTACGCTGGATATGGGCCTCAAGGGCATCCTCTTGCAGGGCAGCGGTGGCTGGGAAGGTGTGCCGGGTAATTCCAGCAGTTGGTACAAGGGCCGAGTCAGTGGCAAGAACCTTGCCGACGTGCTCAAGGGCTGGGGTTTTGCGCCGAGCGTCACCAGTGAAGAGTTTCACATGAATGTCGACGGTCGCTGGCCTGGCTCACCGGCGTGGCTGGCCACCAAGCGCTTCTCCGGCAGTCTTGATGCATCACTGAATAAAGGTCAGTTTGTTGAAGTCGAGGGCGGCGCTCAGGCGCTGCGGGTGTTTGGCCTGCTCAACTTCAACTCCATCGGCCGCCGTTTGCGCCTGGATTTTTCCGACCTGTTTGGCAAAGGTTTGAGTTATGACCGGGTCAAAGGCCTGCTGGTCGCGAGCAACGGCGTCTACGTGACCCGTGAGCCGATCTTGTTGACGGGGCCGTCGAGCAATCTGGAGCTCAACGGCACACTGGACCTGGTGGCTGATCAGGTCGACGCCAAGTTGTTGGTGACTTTACCGGTGACCAACAATCTGCCGATTGCCGCGCTGATCGTTGGTGCACCGGCCGTCGGCGGAGCGCTGTTCCTGATCGATAAGCTGATCGGTGACCGCGTGGCGCGCTTCGCCAGTGTCAAATACACCGTCAAAGGCCCATGGAAAGAACCGAAAATCACCTTCGACAAGCCTTTTTGAATTTTTTTGAAAAAGCACTCTTTGGGCCTATGGAGTAGCATGTTTTCATGCGACGCCGCTTACCCCTGTAGGAGCTGCCGCAGGCTGCGATCTTTTGACTTTAAAGATCAAGGTCAAAAGATCGCAGCCTGCTCCGCAGCTCCTACAGGTCTGCGTAGATTTCACATAGGGAATAGGCCATGTCTGTAGCGGTGATTCAAATGGTCAGCCAGAGCGACGTGCTGGCCAATCTGGCACAGGCCCGTCGTCTGCTTGAACAGGCGGCGACCGGTGGCGCGCGGCTTGCCGTGCTGCCGGAAAATTTCGCTGCCATGGGCCGTCGCGACATTGCCGACATCGGCCGCGCCGAAGCCTTGGGCGAAGGTCCGATCCTGCCATGGTTGAAACAGACTGCCCGCGACCTCAAGTTATGGATAGTGGCCGGCACATTGCCGTTGCCGCCCGTGGATTATCCGACCGCCAAGGTGCATGCGTGCTCGTTGTTGGTGGATGACCAGGGTGAAACCATTGCACGGTATGACAAGCTGCATCTGTTCGATGTCGATGTAGCGGACAATCGCGGGCGTTATCGCGAATCCGATGACTATGCTTATGGCAGTGGCGTGGTGGTTGCCGACACGCCCGTCGGTCGAGTCGGCCTGACGGTTTGTTACGATTTACGATTTCCGGAGCTTTACAGTGAATTGCGTGCTGCCGGCGCGGAATTGATTACCGCGCCGTCGGCCTTCACCGCGGTGACCGGCGCAGCCCATTGGGACGTGCTGATTCGTGCGCGAGCCATCGAAACTCAGTGTTACGTGCTCGCGGCCGCTCAGGGTGGAACGCATCCGGGGCCACGAGAAACCTTTGGTCATGCCGCCATTGTCGACCCATGGGGGCGCGTGCTGGCACACCAAGATCAGGGTGAGGCCGTGCTGCTGGCCGAGCGCGACAGCAGCGAACAGGCGTCCATCAGGGCGCGGATGCCGGTGTCTACTCACCGGCGCTTTTTCTCGCAGGGCGCCCAGCGACCTGCATCAGAACGACGAATTTAAGGTGTAAAGCATATGAGCGAGTTGTTGTCCTCCGTCAGTGAACACCTCCTGGCACCCGGCGGCGTAACAATCGAGAGCTTGCAAGGTGTGCTCGGTGATCTGGCCGGCCCGGGCATTGATGCCGCCGACCTGTATTTCCAGGGGCAGATTTCCGAGTCCTGGGCGCTGGAAGACGGGATCGTCAAGGAAGGCAGCTTCAACCTCGACCAGGGTGTTGGCGTGCGTGCGCAATCGGGTGAAAAGACCGGTTTCGCCTACAGCAATGCGATCACCCTCGAAGCCTTGGGCGCGGCAGCCCGTGCGGCCCGCTCGATCTCCCGGGCCGGGCAGAATGGCACTGTGCAGGCGTTCACCACCCAGGATGTCGCCCAGTTGTACGGGCCAGACAATCCGCTGGAAGTGATGACCCGTGCCGAAAAAGTCGAACTGCTCAAGCGTATCGACGTAGCGACTCGCGCCCTCGACCCGCGTATTCAGCAAGTCACTGTGAGCATGGCCGGGGTCTGGGAGCGGATTCTGGTTGCTTCCACCGACGGCGGGCTGGCGGCGGATGTGCGGCCGTTGGTGCGTTTCAACGTCAGCGTGATCGTCGAGCAGAATGGCCGTCGTGAGCGCGGCGGTCATGGCGGTGGCGGTCGTACCGACTACCGCTATTTCCTCAGCGACGACCGCGCCATGGGCTATGCCCGCGAAGCGTTGCGTCAGGCGCTGGTGAATCTGGAGGCGATTCCGGCCCCGGCCGGTACGTTGCCGGTGGTGTTGGGTTCCGGTTGGTCCGGCGTGTTGCTGCACGAAGCGGTTGGCCATGGTCTGGAAGGCGATTTCAACCGCAAGGGCAGTTCAGCCTACAGCGGGCGCATGGGCGAAATGGTTGCCTCGAAGCTCTGCACCATCGTCGATGACGGCACCCTCGCCGGGCGCCGTGGTTCGCTGAGCGTCGACGACGAAGGCACGTCGACCGAGTGCACCACGCTGATCGAAAACGGCGTGCTCAAAGGTTATATGCAGGACAAGCTCAACGCGCGCCTGATGGGCGTAGCCCGCACCGGCAACGGTCGTCGTGAATCCTACGCGCATTTGCCGATGCCGCGCATGACCAACACCTACATGCTGGCTGGCGAAAGCGACCCGGCGGAAATCATTGCCTCGGTGAAAAAAGGCATTTACTGCGCCAACCTCGGCGGCGGTCAGGTGGACATCACCAGCGGCAAATTCGTGTTCTCCACCAGCGAGGCGTACCTGATCGAAGACGGCAAGATTACTGCCCCGGTCAAAGGCGCAACGTTGATCGGCAACGGGCCGGAAGCCATGAGCAAAGTGTCGATGGTCGGTAACGATCTGGCGCTGGACAGCGGTGTGGGGACGTGTGGCAAGGATGGGCAGTCGGTGCCGGTGGGTGTCGGCCAGCCAACGCTGAAAATTGATGCGATCACTGTGGGTGGCACAGGATCGTGAGAAGGGATGGAGCTTCGGGTGAGCCGCTTGGCAACTCACCCGATTCGGGACTTAACGCAAACCGCGTTGAGTCTCGTCCAGCTCACGGATGTACTTGAAGATTTTACGGCTCGAGGCCGGTGGCTTGTTGGTCGCCAGTTCGTGCTGGGCCTGACGGATCAGGGAGCGCAATTGCTGACGATCAGCCTGCGGGTAGTCGAGCACGAACTTCTCCAGGACTGCATCGTCGCCCGCGATCAAGCGATCGCGCCAGCGTTCCAGGCCATGGAAACGTTCGTTGTACTGCCGAGTGGAGGCATCCAGTTGATCGAGCAGAATCAGAATGGCGTCAGTGTCCTGATCGCGCATCAGTTTGCCGATGAACATAAGGTGCCGTTTACGCGCGATATTCGCGGTGTGCTTGGGCGCATCGGCCAGGGCCCGGCGCATAGCGTCGGTCAACGGCAGTTTTGCCAACAAGTCAGGCTTGAGCGTTGTAAGGCGCTCGCCGAGGTCAACCAGAGCATGCAGCTCGCGTTTAACCTGGGATTTGCTTTTTTCTCCCGTATCGAGGGAGTCGTCGTAAGAATCAACCATGGTGGCCGTCCGCAAAGAAACGCCGCCATGATAACCAGTCGGGGGCCGCTTGTCCGGCCCGGTCGCTCGATGACCGTCACCGAAAGCAGAATTTGAGTGGAGAACAGCATGAGTGCAGTTGAAAGCGTCGGCCCACAAGCGTTGCCGGCACTGCAAGAACAAGTCGAGCAGATCATCGCTGAAGCCAAGCGCCAGGGCGCCAGTGCCTGTGAAGTGGCCGTGTCGCTGGAGCAGGGCCTGTCGACCACGGTGCGTCAGCGGGAAGTCGAAACCGTTGAATTCAATCGCGATCAGGGTTTTGGCATCACCTTGTATGTCGGTCAGCGCAAAGGCTCGGCCAGCACCTCGGCCAGTGGTCCGGAGGCGATTCGCGAAACCGTCGCCGCTGCGTTGGCGATCGCCAAACACACCTCGGAAGATGAAGCCGCGGGCTTGGCGGATGCCGCGCTGATGGCCAAGGATCTGCAGGATTTCGACCTGTTCCACCAATGGAGCATCACCCCGGAGCGAGCCATCGAGCAGGCCCTGGCCTGTGAAGCGGCGGCATTTGCCGCCGACAGCCGGATCAAGAACGCCGACGGCACCACGCTCAGCACTCATCAGGGCTGCCGGGTTTACGGTAATAGCCACGGTTTTGTCGGTGGTTACGCGTCGACTCGTCACAGCCTCAGCTGCGTAATGATCGCCGAAGCCGATGGCCAGATGCAGCGCGATTACTGGTATGACGTGAATCGTCAGGGCAACTTGCTGGCTGACCCGGAAAGCATCGGCCAACGCGCCGCGCAACGAGCGGCGAGTCGTCTGGGGGCCCGCCCGGTGCCAACCTGCGAAGTGCCGGTATTGTTTTCCGCGGAATTGGCCGGCGGTCTGTTCAGCAGCTTCCTCGGGGCGATTTCCGGTGGAAACCTGTACCGCAAATCGTCGTTCCTCGAAGGCACGCTGGGCCAACGGTTGTTCCCTGAGTGGTTGACCCTCGATGAGCGCCCGCACTTGATGTGCGGTCTGGGCAGTTCGGCCTTCGACGGCGATGGCCTGGCGACCTATGCCAAACCGTTCGTGGAGAAGGGCGAGTTGGTGTCCTACATACTTGGCACTTATTCCGGCCGCAAACTAGGCATGCCGAGCACCGCCAACGCCGGCGGTGTGCACAACCTGTTCGTCACCCATGGCGATGAAGATCAGGCAGCCTTGCTGCGCCGCATGGGGCGCGGGTTGTTGGTCACCGAACTGATGGGGCAGGGCCTGAACATGGTCACCGGCGATTACTCCCGTGGCGCGGCGGGTTTCTGGGTCGAGAATGGCGAAATCCAGTTCGCGGTGCAGGAAGTGACCATCGCCGGCAACATGCGCGACATGTTCCAGCAGATCGTGGCGGTCGGTAATGACCTGGAATTGCGCAGCAACATTCGCACCGGTTCGGTGTTGATCGAGCGGATGACCGTGGCGGGTAGCTGACTTCCGATCGCTGCAAAAAAAGGCGCGCCATCTATTGGATGGCGCGCCTTTTTTATTGGACGCAACGCAGATCCTGTGGGAACGGGCTTGCCCGCGATAGCGTCATTTCAGTCGACATCGATGTTGAGTTTTCAATCTTCATCGCGGCAAGCTCCCTCGCCACAAGAGCCCGCTCGATAGGCTGTTTATTCGCCTTCGTCGAAGTAGTTGTTGATCAGCTTTACCAGTGCATCCAGCGCTTCCTGTTCCTGTTCGCCTTCGGTACTCAGGTGGATTTTGGTGCCCTTGCCAGCGGCCAGCATCATCATGGCCATGATGCTTTTGCCGTCGACCGCGGATTCTGGTGTGCGTCCTACCCTGATCGTACAGTCCTTGAACTGACCGGCGACTCCGACAAATTTGGCAGACGCGCGGGCATGCAGGCCCAGCTTGTTGATGATTTCGATTTCCAGAGCAGGCATCGCGATGTGAATCCTTTAACTGAGGTCGCGGTGGCGGACCTGGACGTTCTTCAGGTTTTTTTGCAGGACCTGGCCCAGGCGTTCGGTCAGGTAGACAGAGCGGTGATGCCCTCCGGTGCAGCCAATGGCAATCGTGACGTAGGCGCGATTGCTGGCAGCAAAACGGGGTAGCCACTTGAGCAAATATGAGGAAATGTCCTGGAACATTTCTTCGACATCCGGCTGTGCCGCCAGGTATTCGGCTACCGGTTGATCGAGCCCGGACTGTGCCCGTAGCTCCGGCTTCCAATAAGGGTTGGGCAGACAGCGCACGTCGAATACCAGATCGGCATCCACCGGCATGCCACGCTTGAACCCGAAAGATTCCACCAGGAACGCAGTACCAGGCTCCGGCTGATTCAGCAGGCGCAGCTTGATGGTATCGCGTAGCTGATACAGGTTCAGATTGGTGGTATTGACCTTGAGGTCGGCCAGATCGGCGATAGGTCCCAGTAGATTGGTTTCGTCCTGTATCGCCTCAGCCAATGAGCGATTGGCGCTGCTCAGCGGGTGGCGGCGGCGAGTTTCGGAAAAACGTTTGAGCAAGGTTTCTTCGTCGGCGTCCAGGTACAGCACATCGCACTGGATGTGCCGGCTGCGGACCTCTTCCAGCAATTCGGGAAACCGTGACAGATGGCTCGGCAGGTTGCGCGCGTCGATGGACACGGCCACCAGCGGTTGTGCCAGTTCGGTGTGAATCAGCGCGCGTTCGGCCAGTTCCGGCAGCAAGCCGGCAGGCAGGTTGTCGATGCAATAGTAGCCGTTGTCCTCGAGCACATCGAGGGCGGTACTTTTACCTGAGCCGGAGCGGCCACTGACGATGATCAGGCGCATGATTAGTGACCGTTTTGCTCGTCCAGGACAACCTGATACAAGGCTTCGTTGCTCGGGGCGCTGCGCAGTTTTTCACGCACTTCCTTGCGATCAAGCATGCTGGCGATCTGGCGGAGCAATTCCAGGTGTGCATCGGTGGCGGCTTCCGGGACCAGCAGCACAAACAGCAGGTCAACCGGGGCGCCATCAATGGCGTCGAAATCGATAGGGGCTTCCAGGTGCAGCAGCGCACTGATTGGCGAGGTGCAGCCTTTGAGCCGGCAGTGGGGGATGGCGATGCCGTTGCCGAAACCGGTAGAACCGAGTTTCTCACGGGCAATCAGGGCCTCGAAGACGTCCTGCATTTCCAGATCCGGTACTTCGCGGTGGATAAGGTTGGCAATTTGCTCGAGGGCTTTCTTTTTACTGCCACCCGGCGCGTTCACTTGGGAACGGCCGGGGGTCAGGATGGTTTCTAGTCGGATCATGGATTGGGGGTGTTAGCGACCGGTCGCGCCCTGGAGGAGGCTCTGGGTCTTTTCCTTATGCTTTTTGAGTTGGCGATCCAGCTTGTCGGTCAGCAGGTCGATGGCGGCATACATGTCCGTATGCTCGGCATTGGCGACCACTTCTCCGCCGGGAATATGCAGCGTGGCTTCGATTTTCTGCAGCAGTTTTTCGACGTTCATCGTGACTTGCACATTGGTGATCTTGTCGAAATGCCTCTCTAATCGGTCGAGTTTTTCGCCGATGTAGGTGCGCAG
Source organism: Pseudomonas sp. B21-048 (assembly GCF_024748615.1). Classification (NCBI taxonomy): domain Bacteria; kingdom Pseudomonadati; phylum Pseudomonadota; class Gammaproteobacteria; order Pseudomonadales; family Pseudomonadaceae; genus Pseudomonas; species Pseudomonas sp. B21-048. The sequence goes on from NZ_CP087168.1 coordinate 920,807, forward strand.
GGGTTCGGTCACTTCCAGTTGGTGTCCACTGATGTTGACTTGCATACAGCTTCTCCTTCGTTGCCAGTGCATAAAGCGGCAGGCAGAAATGCCTGCCACTGGAACGCTGTGGCGAGCCCGGCGGTTACATCAACCGCTTCCGTTCGCTGGAAGGCGCGATCCCCAGGGATTCGCGGTACTTGGCGACGGTGCGACGGGCTACCTGAATGCCTTGTGCCTCCAGTAAACCAGCGATCTTGCTGTCACTCAACGGCTTTTTCTGATTTTCCGCGGCAACCAGTTTTTTGATGATCGCGCGAATCGCCGTGGACGAGCATTCACCGCCTTCGGAGGTGCTGACGTGACTGGAAAAAAAGTATTTCAGTTCATAGATGCCCCGTGGGGTATGCATGAATTTTTGCGTGGTCACCCGTGAAATCGTCGATTCGTGCATGCCCACCGCTTCGGCGATGTCATGCAGCACCAGCGGCTTCATGGCTTCGTCGCCGTATTCAAGAAAGCCGCGCTGATGCTCGACGATCTGGGTGGCGACTTTCATCAGGGTTTCATTGCGGCTTTGCAGGCTCTTGATGAACCAACGAGCTTCCTGCAGCTGATTGCGCATGAAGGTATTGTCAGCGCTGGTATCGGCACGACGTACGAAACCGGCGTATTGGGCGTTGACCCGTAGGCGTGGTACCGACTCCTGGTTCAGCTCCACCAGCCAGCGCTCGTTGTCCTTGCGCACGATCACATCGGGCACGACGTATTCGGCTTCGGCTGACTCGATCTGCGAGCCCGGGCGCGGGTTGAGGCTCTGGACCAATTCGATGACCTGACGCAGTTCATCTTCCTTGAGCTTCATGCGGCGCATCAGCTGGCTGTAGTCGCGGCCGCCGAGCAGGTCGATGTAGTCGGTGACCAGGCGCTTGGCCTCGGCCAGCCAAGGGGTCTTGGCGGGCAGCTGGCGCAGTTGCAGCAGCAGGCATTCACCGAGGTTGCGAGCACCGATGCCGGCGGGTTCGAATTGTTGGATGCGGTGCAGGACGGCTTCGATTTCGTCCAGTTCGATGTCCAGTTCCGGGTCGAACGCTTCGAGGATTTCCTCGAGGGTTTCGTCCAGGTATCCCTGATTGTTGATGCAGTCGATCAGGGTCACGGCGATCAGGCGATCGGTGTCGGACATCGGTGCCAGGTTCAGTTGCCAGAGCAAATGGCTTTGCAGGCTTTCACCGACCGATGTGCGGGTGGTGAAATCCCACTCGTCGTCATCGTTGCTCGGCAGGCTGCTGGCGCTGGTCTGGTAGACGTCTTCCCAGGCCGTGTCGACGGGCAATTCGTTAGGAATGCGCTCATTCCAGTCGCCTTCTTCGAGGTTATCCACCGTTGGGGCGGTTTCCTGGTAGGAGGGTTCCTGAATGTCGGCGTTGGGTTTCTGTTCGGCGCTATCGGCCAAGGGGTCGGCGTTATCGAAGTCGTCGCCTTCTTCCTGGCGTTCGAGCATCGGATTGGACTCCAGGGCCTCCTGGATTTCCTGTTGCAGGTCCAGGGTCGACAATTGGAGCAGGCGGATGGCCTGTTGCAGCTGCGGTGTCATCGTCAGCTGCTGGCCCATTCTCAAGACTAGCGATGGTTTCATGGCAGGGGCTTAACACCTTATTCGCCGGCGCACATGCGCCATCCACTACAGGGCGCCGAAGCGCCAAACATAAGCAAATTATATGCCCGAAACTGAAGTGTTTGCCTAGAGCGCTGTAACAATAAAAAGTTATTGATTTTTTATTGAAGTCAGCGCTCTCTCGGCGGCCCGGGCACCTGAGTGCTTACAGGCGGAACTCATGACCCAGATACACTTCCTTGACCAGTTCATTGGCCAGGATGGTGGCGGAGTCACCTTCAGCGATCAGTTGACCATCGTTGACGATGTAGGCGGTTTCGCAGATATCCAGGGTTTCACGGACGTTGTGGTCCGTGATCAGCACACCAATGCCTTTGGCCTTGAGATGATGAATGATCTGCTTGATGTCGCCCACCGAAATAGGGTCCACACCGGCGAAGGGTTCGTCGAGGAGGATGAATTTCGGATTGGTGGCCAGCGCCCGGGCGATTTCCACGCGGCGGCGTTCACCACCGGACAGGCTCATGCCGAGGTTGTCGCGTATGTGGTGGATGTGAAATTCCTGCAGCAGGCTTTCCAGCTCCTGGCGACGACCGGCCTTGTCGAGTTCCTTGCGGGTCTCGAGGATGGCCATGATGTTGTCGGCCACCGACAGTTTGCGGAAGATCGACGCTTCTTGCGGAAGATAACCGATACCCGCCTTCGCACGACCGTGCATAGGCTGGTGGCTCACGTCCAGGTCATCGATCAGGACGCGGCCCTGATCGGCCTGCACCAAGCCGACAATCATATAGAAGCAAGTGGTTTTACCGGCACCGTTAGGACCAAGCAGGCCGACGATCTGACCGCTGTCGATGGACAGGCTGACGTCGCGCACGACCTGACGGCTCTTGTAGCTCTTGGCCAGATGCTGAGCTTTCAGAGTTGCCATTACTGGGCCTTTTGCTCGTCGGTTTTCTTCTTCGGCTGGATCACCATGTCGATGCGAGGACGCGCTTCGGTGACCTTGTTGCCCGTGGCGCGACCGGCACTCGCAAGCTTTTTGACCGTGTCGTAGACGATTTTCTCGCCTTGGGTAACGTTGTTGTCCTTATCGATGACTTTGGCGCGATCGATCAGTACAACGCGATTTTGCGAGGCGTGGTACTGGATAGTCACTCCGTAACCCTGAACCGGCTTGGTGTCGCCCGCCGTTTGCAGTTGCTCGAAGTAGGCGAGGTTGCCCACCGAAGTCACCACGTCGATGTCTCCGGCCGGGGTGCGGGTGATGGTTACGGTGTTGCCGGTAACCTTCATCGAGCCCTGGGTGATGATCACGTCGCCTTTATAGGTGGCAACGCCATTCTTGTCGTCCAGTTGGGCATCGTCGGCCTGAATGCGGATAGGCTGCTCTTGATCGTTCGGCAGAGCCCAGGCGCTCACGCTTCCCAGTGCTGCGCCCAGACTGAGCAAAATAGGGAGAGTTTTAACGAGCCTCATACTGTCCTCTTACGTTCGATAGCAGGTGTATCCTGCTTTCTTTCAAGTACGCTTTCATTCCGTTGCCTGTCGATACACCGCCAGCGCCGTCGATTCTAACGGGTTGATCGGTCTGCGCATATTGCTGCTGCGGGAACACTGTCATACGGGTGGTGGTAATCAGGGTTTTGCGGTTTTTTTCGTCGAAACGCGTGATGCGTACCGAGTCAATCAGCTCGACCTGAGTGCCGTCCGGGTTGACTTCGCCGCGCTCGCTCTGGACGTGCCAGGGGAATTCGGTGCCACGGAACATGTTCAGGTCAGGATTGGTCAGCAACGTCACTTCGGTCGCTTTCAGGTGTTCGACCTTGTCTGACGTCATTTCGTATTGCAGTTTGCCGTCGGGCAGATACTGCACGCTATGGGCGTTGATTGCGTAATAGTCGATCGCGCTTTCATCGACCTTCACCACCGGTTTGTCGAGAAAGCGTTCCGGGCTGATGTTCCAATAGCCAACCGCTGCAAAAATCGCTGCGATGCAACCGAACACCAGGATGTTGCGAATTTTTTTGCTCAGCATGATGGGCTCACAGGTACGCGGCGTTGGCCGCATCGAGGCGGCCCTGGGCGCGCAGGATCAATTCACAGAATTCGCGAGCGGCACCCTCGCCACCGCGGGCCTGGGTAATGCCGTGGGCATGTTCGCGCACGAAACTGGCAGCGCTGGCCACCGCCATGCCAAGGCCGACACGGCGAATCACCGGCAGGTCTGGCAGGTCGTCGCCCAGGTAGGCCACTTGTTCATAGCTCAGGTTGAGCTGGGCAAGAAGTTCGTCGAGCACCACCAGTTTGTCTTCGCGACCCTGGTAAAGGTGTGGAATGCCGAGGTTCTTCGCGCGCCGTTCGACCACCGGGGTCTTGCGGCCGCTAATGATAGCGGTCTGTACGCCAGCGGCCATCAGCATCTTGATGCCCTGGCCGTCGAGGGTGTTGAACGTCTTGAATTCGCTACCGTCTTCGAGGAAATACAGGCGCCCGTCGGTCAGCACGCCATCGACGTCGAATACCGCCAGTTTGATCTGTTTGCCGCGTTGCAGCAGGTCCGTGCTCATTACATTACTCCTGCGCGCAGCAAGTCGTGCATGTTCAAGGCGCCGACCGGGCGGTCTTCGCTGTCGACTACTACCAGCGCGTTGATCTTGTGGTCTTCCATGATTTTCAGCGCCTCGGCGGCAAGCATCTCGGCGCGGGCGGTCTTGCCGTGGGCGGTCATCACTTCATCAATGGTCGTGCTGTGGATATCAATGGTGCGGTCCAGAGTGCGGCGCAGGTCGCCGTCGGTGAAGATCCCGGCAAGCTTTCCATCCGTGCTCAGTACAACGGTCATGCCCAACCCCTTACGGGTCATTTCCATCAAGGCATCCTTGAGCAGCGTACCGCACATCACTTGCGGTAATTCGGTGCCGGCATGCATGACATTTTCCACTTTCAGCAACAAACGGCGGCCAAGGGCACCACCCGGGTGGGAAAAAGCGAAATCTTCAGCAGTAAAACCACGAGCTTCAAGCAAGGCAACGGCGAGAGCGTCGCCCATGACCAGGGCTGCGGTGGTCGATGAGGTGGGCGCCAGATTCAGCGGACAGGCTTCGTGTTCGACGCTTACATTGAGGTTGACTTCCGCAGCCTTGGCCAGCGGCGACTCGGGGTTGCCGGTCAGGCTGATCATCTGAATGCCCTGGCGCTTGATCAGCGGCAGCAAGGTGACGATTTCATTGGTGGACCCGGAGTTCGACAGCGCCAGAATAATGTCGTCACGGGTGATCATGCCCATATCGCCATGGCTGGCCTCGGCCGGGTGCACGAAGAAAGCCGTGGTGCCGGTGCTGGCGAGGGTGGCGGCAATCTTGTTGCCGATGTGCCCCGATTTGCCCATGCCGACCACGACCACACGGCCTTTGCTGGCCAGAATCATCTCGCAAGCACGTACGAAATCCGCATCGATATGGGGTAGCAAGCCTTGTACGGCTTCCAGTTCGAGGCGGATGGTACGTTGTGCGGATTGAATCAGGTCGCTGGATTGGTTCATGTCGGAAATCGGATAGCCTGATGAAAAGGCGGCGATTATAACGGTAATGATCGAAAGCCTCACGCAAGTTCGTCACGGTTTGTCATTCCTTGTCACCGAATCTCTCTAAATAGATGATTTCAGGCGGTCATGTTGCTGAACATGCCCGGCTTTGGCCTTGGGCGCTTGGCCTTTGCAGTGATATAGTTCGCCGCCAGTTCGGCCTGCCCGGGGAGGTATGTGCTTTCGCCAGAAAGCCAGGCGTCCGAGTGAGAGGCTGCATCGCAAGGAGTTTAGATGAGTGCCGATAACGCCTACGCGGTCGAGCTGAAGGGACTGACCTTCAAGCGCGGTGCGCGCAGCATTTTCAATAACGTCGATATCCGCATACCACGCGGCAAGGTCACCGGCATCATGGGACCTTCCGGGTGTGGCAAGACCACGCTGTTGCGGCTGATAGGCGCACAGCTGCGCCCTACCAATGGCGAAGTCTGGGTCAATGGCCAGAACCTGCCGACGTTGTCGCGCAGCGATCTGTTCGATGCGCGCAAGCACATGGGTGTGCTGTTTCAGAGCGGTGCACTGTTTACCGATCTCGATGTATTCGAGAACGTCGCTTTTCCGCTGCGGGTTCATACCGGGCTGCCGGAAGAAATGATTCGCGACATTGTCCTGCTCAAATTGCAGGCCGTGGGCTTGCGTGGCGCCATCGACCTGATGCCTGACGAATTGTCCGGTGGGATGAAGCGTCGTGTCGCGCTGGCCCGGGCCATTGCGCTTGATCCGCAAATCCTCATGTACGACGAGCCCTTTGTCGGCCAGGACCCGATCGCCATGGGCGTGCTGGTACGCCTGATTCGCCTGCTCAACGATGCGCTGGGCATCACCAGTATCGTGGTTTCTCACGATCTGGCCGAGACCGCGAGCATCGCCGACTACCTCATCGTGGTGGGCGACGGACAAGTGTTGGGCCAGGGCGCACCCAAGGATTTGATGAAATCGGACGAGCCACGTATTCGTCAATTCCTGACAGGCGAACCCGACGGCCCGGTCGCATACCACTTTCCAGCGACGGATTACCGCGCAGATCTTCTGGGGAAGCGCTGATGCGCAAGATTTCATTAATAGAAAGAGTGCGCCGCTTCGGCCACGCCGGCATCGATGTGCTGGCGGTATTCGGGCGTTCGGCGCTGTTCCTGTTTCATGCCTTGCTCGGTCGTGGCGGTATCGGTGGTGGTTTCGGCCTGCTGGTCAAACAACTGCATTCGGTGGGCGTGATGTCCCTGGTGATCATCGTGGTCTCCGGTGTATTCATCGGCATGGTGCTGGCCCTGCAGGGCTTCAATATTCTGTCCAGCTACGGTTCGGAACAGGCCGTTGGGCAAATGGTTGCGCTGACGCTGCTGCGTGAACTGGGCCCGGTGGTCACGGCCTTGCTGTTCGCCGGCCGCGCGGGTTCGGCACTGACCGCCGAAATTGGCAACATGAAGTCCACCGAGCAGTTATCCAGCCTGGAGATGATCGGGGTCGACCCGCTCAAGTACATCATTGCCCCGCGCCTGTGGGCCGGCTTCATTTCCCTGCCGGTGCTGGCGATGATTTTCAGCGTGGTGGGTATCTGGGGCGGTTCCTGGGTGGCCGTCGACTGGCTAGGGGTCTATGAAGGCTCCTACTGGTCGAACATGCAAAACAGCGTGACGTTTGTCGACGATGTGCTCAACGGCATTATCAAAAGCATCGTTTTTGCCTTCGTCGTGACCTGGATCGCCGTCTTCCAAGGCTATGACTGCGAGCCCACTTCCGAGGGGATCAGTCGTGCCACTACCAAGACCGTGGTGTATGCCTCTTTGGCTGTACTCGGCCTGGACTTTATTCTGACCGCCTTGATGTTTGGAGATTTCTGATGCAAAACCGCACCCTGGAAATCGGTGTCGGCCTTTTCTTGCTGGCTGGCATCCTGGCTTTGCTGTTGCTTGCGTTGCGGGTCAGTGGTCTGTCCCCGAGCGCCGCCACCGATACTTATAAACTTTATGCGTATTTCGACAATATCGCCGGTTTGACGGTCAGAGCTAAAGTGACCATGGCCGGTGTGACCATCGGCAAGGTCACGGCGATCGATCTGGACCGCGACAGCTTCACCGGTCGGGTGACCATGCAACTGGAAAAGCGCGTAGATAATCTGCCGACTGATTCCACCGCATCTATCCTGACCGCTGGCCTGTTGGGTGAGAAGTACATCGGTATCAGCGTGGGCGGGGAGGAAACCCCGCTCAAGGATGGTGGAACCATCCACGATACGCAGTCGTCACTGGTGCTCGAGGACCTGATCGGTAAATTCCTGCTCAATACCGTTAGCAAAGACGCCAAATGAGGAGCTTTTGAATGATCTCTATCTTGCGACGTGGCCTGTTGGTAATACTCGCGGCCTTGCCGTTGATGGCTAATGCCGTGGCGGCGCCTTCCGCGCATGATCTGGTACAGGACACGACCAATCGGATGCTGGCCGATCTGGCGGCCAACAAAGAGAAGTACAAGCAGGACCCGCAAGACTTTTATGCGGCACTGAACAGCATCGTCGGGCCGGTGGTGGATGCCGAGGGCATTTCCAAAAGCATCATGACGGTCAAATACTCGCGCAAGGCCACGCCCGAGCAGATGAAGGCTTTTGAAGAGAACTTCAAAAAGGGGCTGTTCCAGTTCTATGGCAATGCCTTGCTCGAGTACAACAACCAGGGCATCACCGTTGAACCTGCCAAGGACGAATCGGGAGACCGGACGAGCGTTGGCATGACGGTCAAAAGCAGCAGTGGCGCTATTTATCCCGTGTCTTACACGCTGGAAAAGATCAATGGCGAGTGGAAGCTGCGCAACGTGATCATCAACGGCATCAACATTGGCAAATTGTTCCGTGATCAGTTCGCCGATGCCATGCAGCGCAATGGCAATGACCTGCAAAAGACTATCGACGGTTGGGCCGGGGAAGTCGCCAAAGCCAAGGAAGCTTCCAAAGCCCAGGAAACCACCGGACAATCTACCGAGAAGCAAACCCAATGAGTGAGTCGGCCATTCGCATGAGCGAAGCCGGCGAGCTGTTGCTCAGTGGCGTACTGGATTACCGGACAGGCCCGAACCTGCGCAAGCAGGGGCAGGCGCTGATCAAGTCCAGCAATGCGGCTGCGCTGGTGGTTGATTGCTCCGCAGTAGAGAAGTCCAGCAGTGTCGGTTTGTCGCTGCTGCTGTGCTTCATGCGCGATGCCCAGGCGGCCGGCAAGGCCCTGAGCATTCGTGCGATACCCGACGATATGCGCGAAATTGCTCAGGTCAGCGAACTGACCGAGCTGTTGGCGCATCCCTGAACCGCATCTATAAAGAAGCCCCCCGTCAGAGTCCTGCTTAGCGGGGTTCGCAGGCGCGGGGCTTTTTTGTATGATGTCCGACCCGCGCGCACAGGGCGCCGATTGAGGTTGAGCATGCAGGCCGTAGAAGTGAAGAGCTTCCTTGAAGGAAAGCTGCCCGGAACGTTGGTAGAAGTTGAGGGCGAAGGCTGCAACTTTCAGCTGAATGTGATTAGCGATGAACTGGCGGCGTTGAGCCCGGTCAAGCGTCAGCAGCAGATCTATGCCCATTTGAACCCATGGATCACCGATGGCAGCATCCATGCGGTTACTATGAAATTTTTCAGCAGCGCGGCCTGGGCCGAGCGCACCTGAGCCCAAGGGCGTCGAGATTCTTATGGATAAATTGATTATTACCGGTGGCGCTCGTCTTGATGGCGAGATCCGCATCTCCGGGGCAAAGAACTCTGCCCTGCCAATCCTGGCTGCAACCCTGCTGTGCGATGGCCCGGTTACCGTTGCCAACCTGCCGCACTTGCACGACATCACCACCATGATCGAGCTGTTCGGTCGCATGGGCATCGAGCCGGTGATCGACGAGAAGCTCAGCGTCGAAATCGACCCGCGCACCATCAAGACCCTGATCGCGCCGTACGAACTGGTGAAAACCATGCGTGCCTCGATCCTGGTGCTGGGCCCGATGGTTGCCCGTTTCGGCGAAGCCGAAGTCGCACTGCCTGGCGGTTGCGCCATCGGTTCGCGTCCGGTCGACCTGCACATCCGTGGCCTCGAAGCCATGGGCGCGGTCATTGACGTCGAAGGCGGCTACATCAAGGCCAAGGCCCCTGAAGGCGGCCTGCGCGGTGCGCACTTCTTCTTCGATACCGTCAGCGTGACCGGTACCGAGAACATCATGATGGCCGCCGCTCTGGCCAAGGGCCGCAGCGTGCTGGCAAACGCCGCTCGCGAGCCTGAAGTCGTCGACCTGGCGAACTTCCTGAACGCCATGGGCGCGAAGGTTTCCGGTGCCGGCACCGATACCATCACCATTGATGGCGTCGAGCGTTTGCACACCACCACTTACAAAGTGATGCCTGACCGTATCGAGACCGGCACCTACCTGGTGGCGGCCGCGGTCACCGGCGGCCGCGTGAAGGTCAAGGACACCGATCCGACCATCCTTGAAGCCGTTCTGGAAAAGCTCCGCGAATCGGGTGCTGAAATCACCTGCGGCGAAGACTGGATCGAGCTGAACATGCACGGCAAGCGGCCGAAAGCCGTCAACGTGCGGACCGCTCCATACCCGGCGTTCCCGACCGACATGCAGGCGCAGTTCATCTCCCTCAATGCCATTGCCGAAGGCACGGGTGCGGTGATCGAGACGATCTTCGAAAACCGCTTCATGCACGTTTACGAACTGCACCGCATGGGCGCTCATATCCAGGTCGAAGGCAACACCGCCATCGTCACCGGTATCGAAAAGCTCAAGGGTGCGCCGGTGATGGCCACCGACCTGCGTGCTTCGGCCAGCCTGGTAATCTCGGCGCTGATCGCCGAAGGCGATACCCTGATCGACCGCATCTACCACATCGACCGTGGTTACGAGTGCATCGAAGAGAAACTGCAGATGCTGGGCGCCAAGATCCGTCGCGTTCCGGGCTAGTAGTTGCCGTATGGGCGCAAGGACGCGCCTACTGAATTTGTTATGAGTCGAGGGTGGTGACACCCTCGATGTGTGTCCGGCGCCATTTGCGACCGGGCATGAGTACCTTGATAAGGACTGACGTTTCCCATGCTGACTATCGCACTGTCCAAGGGCCGCATCCTTGACGACACCTTGCCGCTTCTGGCTGAAGCGGGCATCGTGCCGACCGAGAATCCGGACAAGAGCCGCAAGCTGATCATCCCCACGACCCAGGCCGACGTGCGCTTGCTGATCGTGCGCGCCACCGATGTGCCGACCTACGTCGAGCATGGTGCCGCCGACCTGGGCGTCGCCGGTAAAGACGTGCTGATGGAATACGGTGGTCAGGGTCTGTACGAGCCTCTGGATCTGCGAATTGCGCTGTGCAAGCTGATGACCGCCGGCCGTGTCGGCGATGTCGAGCCCAAGGGCCGTCTGCGGGTGGCGACCAAATTCGTCAACGTCGCCAAGCGTTACTACGCCGAGCAGGGCCGTCAGGTCGACATCATCAAGCTCTACGGTTCGATGGAGCTGGCGCCGCTGATCGGTCTGGCGGACAAGATCATTGACGTGGTCGACACCGGTAACACCCTGCGTGCCAATGGCCTGGAACCCCAGGATTTCATTGCCGACATCAGCTCGCGGCTGATCGTCAACAAAGCTTCGATGAAAATGCAACACGCCCGTATCCAGGCGTTGATCGACACCCTGCGCAAGGCAGTGGAGTCTCGACACCGCGGCTGATCTACCTGCGCGACCTTGAGTCGCGCCGTCTATCCGCCTCATAGCCAGAATTCTCAGGTGCCCAAGCGGATCGAATGTTAGCTTCGGGCGCCTGAGTTTTTGCCAATCCTATGAGGCTCTCGCTATGACCGCACCGACTGCAATTCGCCGACTCAACGCTGCTGACCCGGATTTCGCACATCATCTGGATCATCTGCTGAGCTGGGAAAGTGTGTCTGACGACTCGGTCAATCAGCGGGTGCTGGACATCATCAAGGCTGTGCGCGAGCGTGGCGACGCGGCGCTGGTGGAATTCACCCAGAAGTTCGACGGCCTGCAAGTCGCCTCCATGGCAGACCTGATCCTGCCGCGCGAACGCCTGGAGCTGGCATTGACCCGCATCACCGTGCCTCAGCGCGAAGCCCTGGAAAAAGCCGCGGCCCGCGTGCGCAGCTACCACGAAAAACAGAAACAGGATTCTTGGAGCTACACCGAAGCCGACGGCACGGTGCTGGGCCAGAAGGTCACGCCGCTGGATCGCGCCGGTCTGTATGTGCCAGGCGGCAAGGCGTCGTACCCGTCCTCGGTGCTGATGAACGCAATTCCGGCCAAGGTTGCCGGCGTGACCGAAGTGGTCATGGTCGTGCCGACGCCGCGCGGCGAAATCAACGAACTGGTGCTGGCCGCAGCCTGCATTGCCGGCGTTGACCGGGTGTTCACCATCGGCGGCGCCCAGGCCGTTGCGGCGCTGGCTTACGGCACCGAAAGCGTGCCGAAGGTCGATAAGGTGGTTGGCCCGGGCAACATCTATGTCGCCACCGCCAAGCGCCACGTGTTCGGTCAAGTCGGCATCGACATGATCGCCGGCCCGTCGGAGATTCTGGTGGTGTGTGACGGCCAGACCGATCCGGACTGGATTGCCATGGACCTGTTCTCCCAGGCCGAGCATGACGAAGACGCCCAAGCGATTCTGGTCAGCCCGGACGCCGTGTTCCTCGACAAGGTTGCCGCCAGCATCGCCAAACTGCTGCCGACAATGGAGCGCGCCGAAATCATCGAAACCTCGATCAATGGTCGCGGTGCGCTGATCAAGGTTCGCGACATGGAGCAAGCCATCGAAGTGGCTAACCGTATCGCGCCAGAACACCTGGAGTTGTCGGTCGCCGACCCGCAGGCCTGGTTGCCGCAGATTCGTCACGCCGGCGCGATCTTCATGGGCCGTCACACGTCCGAAGCCTTGGGTGACTATTGCGCAGGTCCGAACCACGTGTTGCCGACGTCCGGCACCGCGCGCTTCTCTTCGCCGCTGGGTGTTTACGATTTCCAGAAACGTTCGTCGATTATCTTCTGCTCCGAGCAGGGTGCCTCCGAACTGGGTAAAACCGCTTCCGTGCTGGCCCGTGGCGAATCGCTGACCGCTCACGCGCGGAGCGCCGAATACCGCATCGTTGACGATAAGAAGGGCAACTAAGCATGAGTAAATTCTGGAGTCCCTTCGTCAAGAACCTGGTGCCTTACGTGCCGGGCGAGCAGCCGAAGCTGGCGAAACTGGTGAAGCTCAACACCAACGAAAACCCGTACGGTCCATCGCCCAAAGCGTTGGCCGCGATGCAGACCGAACTGAACGACAACCTGCGTCTGTACCCGGACCCGAACAGCGACCTGCTCAAGCAGGCTGTTGCCAAGTACTACGGCGTGCAGGGCAATCAGGTGTTCCTCGGCAACGGTTCCGATGAAGTCCTGGCACACATTTTCCACGGTTTGTTGCAACACGATCAGCCGCTGCTATTCCCGGATATCAGCTACAGTTTCTACCCGGTTTACTGCGGGTTGTACGGCATCGAGTTCGACGCGGTGCCGCTGGATGAACAGTTCCAGATCAACCCGGCGGACTACGCCAAGCCGAACGGCGGGATTATTTTCCCTAACCCGAATGCGCCAACCGGTTGCCTGCTGGCGCTGGACGCGGTTGAGCAAATCCTCAAGGCCAGCCCGGATTCGGTGGTCGTGGTCGATGAGGCTTACATCGATTTCGGCGGTGAAACGGCGATCACGCTGGTGGACCGTTATCCGAACCTGTTGGTGACGCAGACCCTGTCCAAGTCCCGTTCGCTGGCGGGCCTGCGGGTTGGCCTGGCGGTGGGGCACCCAGACCTGATCGAGGCGCTGGAGCGGATCAAGAACAGCTTCAACTCCTACCCGCTGGATCGTCTGGCGATTGTCGGGGCTGCGGCGGCGTTCGAGGATCGCGAGTATTTCGGCAAGACCTGCCGGTTGGTCATCGAGAGTCGCGAGAAGGTGGTCGCGCAGTTGGAAGCGAAGGGGTTTGACGTATTGCCGTCGGCGGCGAACTTCATCTTTGCGCGTCATCCGAAGCACGACGCGGCAGGGCTGGCGGCGAAGTTGCGCGAACAAGGTGTGATCGTTCGGCACTTCAAGCAGGAGCGGATTGCCCAGTTCCTGCGGATCAGCATCGGTACGCCAGGACAGAATCAGGCACTGATTGACGGACTGGGCGACCTATAATTCGCCGCTGATCCCGTAGGAGCGAGCGGTGCGGCGATCCAACTTGCCCGCGAAGAACGATAACTCGGTGTAACAGGTAAGCCGTGTAATCGTTCTTCGCGGGCAAGCCTCGCTCCTACAGGGTTTTGTGGGTTATTCGTGATGCGGTTCGCCAAGGAAGGTCAGCGACGTGAACAGTCCGCGACTGCTCACATCCGGGCTATTCTTCACCGGTACTTCCACCTGCGCCGCAATCACATTCAACCCCTCATTACGCACCAATACTTGCGCCCGACCCTCTGCGTCGGTCTCGGTGCTCAAGGTACTTGGCGCGCTGCGATAGTCGCCCACCAACTTCACGCCCGCCGCCGGCTTGCCGTCCAATAGCACTCGAACCGGCAACGACTTGCCAGGCCCGACCGTCAGCGGATCGACTTCCGGCAAAATCACCAATTTCATCTGATCGAGCTTCGGCAACTTCACCCCCGGCTGGTAAATCGCCAGGCTGTATTTGAACGTCTCGGTCGACTCAATCGCTCCTGGGACCTTACTGCGTCCTTCGTTGATCCACTTTTTGTCGGCGGTCAGCGACCACATGCCATTGTCCAGTGCGACGGCTAGCGCCGCAGGCGGTTTGAGTGGTTGCAGGCGAGCATGGTCGGCCAGGCGTTCCACGGTAACCGGGATCATCTTGCCCTCCGTGTCGTAGGCCCAGGCGCCGCTGATTTTCTGCGCCTTGAAAGCGTTGTCCTCAGCGCCATCACCGTAGATGGCTTCGATGTTGCCGCGACGTTGTTCGGTCCACAGGCCATGGGCTGAGGCGTGAGTGGTGAACATCGCGCCGAGCAGACCCAGCAGAATCAGTGGTTTGGCTTGTTGCATGGTGATTTTTCCTTTTACAGATTGAGTGTCAGGCTGACAGTGAAATCGCGCGGCTCACCGGGACTGACCCAGTAATTGCCGGAAGAGCGTTCGAAGTATTTCTCGTCCAAAATCCAGTGCGCTCGACGCTGGTGCTGACCAGATCCTTGAGCACACTGACGGGAGTCACACTGATCGATTGCGGGATATTGCGAAGGGCCGTGTCGGTTTTGGTCGCGCTGGAAGAGCGCGTCGCACGGTAACCCTTGACCGGGCCGCTGGGGGATTCGTAGTCGGAGGTGACGTTGATGGCGTCCATGCGATTCTTCGGCGAAGACCGGATCCGCCAGCAAGCCGAGGGCCAGGCCTGCGGGGGAGGCGATTGTTCGAGGCGACATGTCAGGTTGCTCCAACAGTGGTGTTGGAACAATATAACATGCCCAATGAGAATGTCTGCTGTTAACAGTTGTGGAGTTACGGAGCTACCGAGGGCGTAAAAGATCGTCCGAACGCGGCCCGAACCTTCGGCAGCGCCTACCGCTTACTCCTCTTCTTTTTCCTTGAGCGGCGCGGGTGGCGGACGCAGACCGATTTCTGCCGTGAGCTTGAGTTCTTTGCCGTTACGCATGACCTGAATGGTGACCTTGTCGGTCGGCTTGATTCGCGCCACCTGATTCATTGATTTACGACCGTCGCCGGCCGGTTCACCGTCAATGCTGAGGATCACGTCGCCCAGTTGCAGGCCAGCCTTCTGCGCCGGGCCGTCACGGAAAATCCCCGCGACCACAATCCCCGGACGTCCTGACAGACCAAACGATTCCGCCAGTTCCTGACTCAACGGTTGTACTTCGATGCCGAGCCAGCCGCGAATCACCTGACCGTGTTCGATGATCGACTTCATCACTTCCATCGCCAGTTTGACCGGGATCGCGAAGCCGATGCCCTGAGAACCGCCGGACTTGGAGAAGATCGCCGTGTTGATGCCGGTCAGGTTGCCGTTGGCGTCCACCAGCGCACCGCCGGAGTTGCCGGGGTTGATCGCGGCGTCGGTCTGGATGAAGTCTTCGTAGTTGTTCAGCCCGAGCTGATTGCGCCCGGTGGCGCTGATGATGCCCATGGTCACGGTCTGGCCGACACCGAACGGGTTGCCGATGGCCAGGGCCACGTCGCCGATGCGGATATTGTCGGAACGGCCGACGGTGATCGATGGCAGGTTTTTCAGGTCGATCTTTAACACCGCGAGGTCGGTTTCCGGGTCGCTGCCGATGATCCGGGCCAGGGTTTCACGGCCATCCTTGAGCGCCACCACGATCTGGTCGGCACCGCTGGTCACATGGTTGTTGGTCAGCAGGTAACCTTCCGGGCTCATGATCACGCCCGAACCGAGGCTCGACTCCATGCGCTTCTGCTTGGGCGAGTTGTCGCCGAAGAAGCGGCGGAACTGCGGATCTTCGAACAACGGATGGCTGGGTTTGTTGACCACTTTGGTGGTGTACAGGTTGACCACCGACGGCGCGGCCGTGGTCACCGCGTCGGCATAGGACACCGGGCCCTGCTGCAGACCGAGGGTTTGCGGGGCTTGCTGCAGATTGACGTCCAGGCTCGGTAGCCCGACCCACTCCGGATAACGCTGCATAATCAATAGAGCGATAAGCACGCCGGCCAACAGCGGCCAGCCGGAAAAACGCAGCGCCTTGAGCATTAAGCACGTCCTACAGAGGTTGCAGGCGGTGTGAGACCGCCCATAATGTCGCGCATTATACGAGGCCGCGCGCGCCTCTGAACGGGATATTTAGGAGTCTTTTATGGCCGTCGCCCTGAGCACCCTGGTCGAAGAAGCCGACCGCTATCTTGCCAGTTCGAAGATCGCCGATTACTGCCCCAACGGTTTGCAGGTCGAAGGCCGGCCGCAAGTGATGCGCATCGTCAGCGGTGTCACCGCCAGCCAGGCGTTGCTGGACGCTGCGGTGGAGGCCCAGGCCGATCTGGTGCTGGTGCATCATGGCTATTTCTGGAAAGGCGAGAACCCGTGCATCACCGGCATGAAGCAGCGCCGGTTGAAAACCTTGCTCAAGCACGATATCAGCCTGCTGTCCTATCACTTACCGCTGGATCTGCACCCGGAAGTCGGTAACAACGTGCAGCTTGCCCGGCAACTGGATATCACTGTTGAAGGCCCGCTTGATCCGGACGATCTGAAAGTCGTTGGCCTGGTCGGCTCGTTGAGCGAGCCCATGACCCCTCGCGATTTCGCCCGTCGCGTGCAGGAAGTCATGGGGCGCGAGCCATTGTTGATCGAAGGTAGCGAGATGATTCGTCGGGTCGGCTGGTGCACCGGTGGCGGCCAGGGTTACATTGATCAGGCGGTGTTGGCTGGCGTCGACTTGTACCTCAGCGGCGAGGCCTCCGAGCAGACGTTCCACAGCGCCCGGGAAAACGACATCAGCTTCATCGCCGCCGGTCACCACGCCACCGAGCGTTATGGTGTGCAGGCTTTGGGTGATTACCTGGCGCGACGTTTCGCCCTCGAGCACATCTTCATCGATTGCCCGAACCCCATCTGACGGGCGGATTTTTGATGAACACCGGCTCCCACACCGATCCTCGAACACCCGAACGGGCAGGTATATTCATATACTCTTTCGATCTAGCCGTGGTCCTGATTAGAAGGGGACGCTGTGCTAGGATTCCCCGCTCGAACACGGCCCGCCGGCCGTCCATAAGATCGTTTTCGTGAGTAGCCATGGTCGACAAACTGACGCATCTGAAACAGCTGGAGGCCGAAAGCATCCACATCATCCGCGAGGTCGCCGCCGAGTTCGATAACCCGGTGATGCTGTACTCCGTCGGTAAAGACTCCGCCGTGATGCTGCACCTCGCGCGCAAGGCATTCTTCCCGGGCAAACTTCCGTTTCCGGTGATGCACGTCGACACCCAGTGGAAGTTCAAGGAAATGTACGCGTTCCGCGACCGCATGGTCGAAGAACTCGGCCTGGACCTGCTGGTGCACGTGAATCCCGAGGGTGTTGCGCAGGGTATCAACCCGCTCACCCACGGCAGTGCCAAGCACACCGACATCATGAAGACCGAAGGCCTCAAACAGGCCCTCGACAAGTACGGCTTCGATGCGGCATTCGGTGGCGCCCGTCGCGACGAAGAGAAATCCCGAGCAAAAGAGCGCGTGTATTCCTTCCGTGACACCAAGCACCGCTGGGACCCGAAAAACCAGCGTCCCGAGTTGTGGAACGTCTACAACGGCAAGGTCAACAAGGGCGAATCGATCCGCGTATTCCCATTGTCGAACTGGACCGAGCTGGACATCTGGCAGTACATCTACCTCGAAGGCATCCCGATCGTGCCGCTGTATTTCGCCGCAGAGCGCGACGTTATCGAGATGAATGGCACCTGGATCATGATCGACGACGAGCGCCTGCTCAATCACTTGAGCGACGAAGACAAGGCGCGCATCGTCAAGAAGAAGGTCCGTTTCCGTACGCTGGGCGACTACCCGTTGACCGGTGCGGTCGAGTCCGAGGCCACCAGCCTGACCGACATCATTCAGGAAATGCTCCTGACGCGAACTTCCGAACGCCAGGGCCGAGTCATCGATCACGATGGCGCAGGTTCGATGGAAGAAAAGAAACGTCAGGGTTATTTCTAAGGGGTTGTCATGTCGCACGCATCTGATTTGATCAGCGAGGACATCCTCGCCTATCTGGGCCAGCACGAACGCAAGGAAATGCTGCGCTTTCTTACCTGTGGCAACGTCGACGACGGCAAGAGCACCCTGATCGGGCGTCTGCTGCACGACTCCAAAATGATCTACGAAGATCACCTGGAAGCCATTACCCGCGACTCGAAAAAAGTCGGCACCACTGGCGAAGACATCGACCTGGCGTTGCTGGTCGACGGCTTGCAGGCCGAGCGTGAGCAGGGCATCACCATTGATGTCGCCTACCGCTATTTCTCCACCGCCAAGCGCAAATTCATCATCGCCGATACCCCCGGCCATGAGCAGTACACCCGCAACATGGCCACCGGTGCGTCCACCTGTGACCTGGCGATCATCCTGGTCGACGCCCGTTACGGCGTGCAGACCCAGACCCGTCGCCACAGCTTTATCGCCTCGTTGCTGGGCATCAAGCACATCGTTGTCGCCATCAACAAGATGGACCTCAACGGCTTCGACGAAAGCGTGTTCGAGTCGATCAAGGCCGATTACCTGAAGTTCGCCGAAGGCATCGCGTTCAAGCCGACCACCATGGCGTTCGTGCCGATGTCCGCGCTCAAGGGCGACAACGTCGTGAACAAGTCCGAGCGCTCGCCGTGGTACACCGGCCAGTCGCTGATGGAAATCCTCGAAACCGTCGAAATCGCCAATGACCGTAACTACACCGATTTGCGTTTCCCGGTGCAGTACGTCAATCGTCCGAACCTGAACTTCCGTGGTTTCGCCGGCACCCTGGCCAGCGGCATCGTGCACAAGGGCGATGAAGTCGTTGTGTTGCCGTCGGGCAAGAGCAGCCGCGTGAAATCCATTGTCACCTTCGAAGGTGAGCTGGAGCATGCAGGTCCTGGTCAAGCGGTGACGCTGACCATGGAAGACGAGATCGATATCTCCCGTGGCGACTTGTTGGTGCACGCCGACAACCAGCCACAAGTGACCGACGCCTTCGACGCCATGCTGGTGTGGATGGCTGAAGAACCGATGCTGCCGGGCAAGAAATACGACATCAAACGCGCCACCACTTACGTGCCGGGTTCGATCACCAGCATCGTCAATCGCGTGGACGTGAACACCTTGGCCGAAGGGCCGGCGAGCTCGCTGCAGCTGAACGAGATCGGTCGGGTCAAGATCAGCCTCGACGCGGCCATCGCGCTGGACGGTTACGATAGCAACCGCACCACCGGTTCGTTCATCGTTATCGATCGACTGACCAATGGCACGGTCGCAGCCGGCATGATCATCGCCCAGCCGTTGAGCCATGGCACCAGCACCCACCACGGCAAACTGGCTCACGTGGCTACCGAAGAACGTGCCCAGCGCTTCGGTCAGCAACCGGCCACCGTGTTGTTCAGCGGCCTGTCGGGCGCTGGCAAAAGCACCCTGGCCTACGCGGTTGAACGCAAGTTGTTCGACCTGGGTCGTGCGGTGTTTGTGCTCGATGGCCAGAACCTGCGCCACGACCTCAACAAAGGTCTGCCAAACGATCGTGCCGGGCGTACCGAAAACTGGCGTCGCGCGGCGCACGTTGCGCGTCAGTTCAACGAAGCCGGTTTGCTGACATTGGCAGCCTTCGTTGCGCCGAGTGCTGAAGGTCGTGAGCAGGCCAGGGAACTGATCGGTAAGGAGCGTCTGCTGACGGTCTACGTCCAGGCCTCTCCGACGGTCTGTGCCGAACGTGATCCGCAAGGTCTGTACGCGGCGGGTGGCGACAACATCCCGGGCGAATCCTTCCCGTACGACGTGCCGCTGAATGCCGATCTGGTGATCGACACCCAGTCGCTGTCGCTGGAAGAAAGCGTCAAGCAAGTGCTGGATCTGCTGCGTAAGCGTGGCGCGATCTAAGCGTTAGCTGCCAATAAAAAACCCGCAGATGAGTGATCGTCTGCGGGTTTTTTTTGTTCTTGAGATGATCGTTCCCACGCGGAGCGTGGGAATGATCAGTTAGACGGATACTCCCGGTGCATCTGCCCCAGCAGCGCATCCTTGTCATTCCACAGCTGATTGATCCAACCCTGAAACTCCAGGCGATACACACCGTCCTGGTCGTAGTTCTTGCCGACGAACTGCGGTGGAATCTTCAGCTCCTGAAAATGCACCACCACGTCTTTCACATTCCCACAGAGCAAATCCCAATAACCCGGACGCCCAGCCGGGTAGTGAATGGTCACATTGACGATCGACTCCAGCTGATCGCCCATGGCATCCAGCACGAAGGCAATGCCGCCCGCTTTCGGCTTGAGCAGATAGCGGAACGGTGAACCCTGTTGTACGTGCTTGCCTTTGGTGAAGCGTGTGCCTTCGACGAAGTTGAAAATCCCCACCGGGTTATTGCGGAACTTGTCGCAGGTCTTGCGGGTGGTTTCCAGGTCTTTGCCTTTCTTCTCTGGATGCTTTTCCAGATAGGCCTTGGAGTATCGCTTCATGAACGGGAAACCGAGAGCCCACCACGCCAGACCAATTACCGGCACCCAGATCAGTTGCTGTTTGAGGAAAAACTTCAGCGGGCGGATGCGGCGGTTGAGCACGTACTGCAACACCATGATGTCGACCCAGCTCTGGTGGTTGCTGGTGATTAGGTACGAGTGCTGATAGTCGAGGCCTTGCAGACCGCTGATGTGCCAGCGTGTGCGGCAGACTAGATTCATCCAGCCTTTGTTGTTGCTGATCCAGGCTTCATGGGTATGGCTCATCAGCCAGCGCGCGATGCGCTGGGTGAGGGCGAATGGCAACGCCTTGAAAAGCGCCACGCAGAAAAGAAACGAACACAGCAATATCGTGTTCAGCGCCAACAACAACGAGGCGATCACGCCGCGCAGGGGGGCAGGGAGAAAATCCAGCATTTAAACATCCATAGGTCGGTTGGCGGCCTGGATCGCGGTCAACGCGATGGTGTAGACGATGTCGTCGACCTGCGCGCCGCGCGGCAAGTCGTTCACCGGTTTGCGCAGGCCTTGCAGCATCGGCCCGAGGCTGACGCAGTCGGCGCTGCGCTGCACGGCTTTGTGGGTGGTGTTGCCGGTGTTCAGGTCGGGGAACACGAACACCGTAGCGCGGCCAGCCACCTGACTGTTCGGTGCCAGTTGCTTGGCCACGGTTTCGTTGGCGGCGGCATCGTATTGCAACGGGCCGTCGATCAGCAGCGAGTGTTGCTGTTCGTGGGCAAGTAATGTGGCCTCGCGAACCTTTTCGACTTCTTCGCCGCTGGCCGATTCACCGCTGGAGTAACTGATCATCGCCACGCGCGGAGTGATACCGAACGCCGCCGCCGAATCGGCGCTTTGCAAGGCGATCTCGGCCAGTTCGCTGGCACTCGGGTGCGGGTTCATCACGCAGTCACCGTAAACCAGCACTTCCTCCGGAAACAGCATGAAGAACACCGAAGACACCAGCGTGCAGCCCGGCGCGGTCTTGATCAGTTGCAGGGCTGGTCGGATGGTGTTGGCGGTGGAGTGAATGACTCCGGACACCAGCCCATCGACTTCATCCAGCGCCAGCATCATGGTGCCGATCACCACAGTGTCTTCCAATTGTTGTTCGGCCATCGGCGCGTTGAGGCTTTTAGTCTTGCGCAGTGCAACCATCGGCTCGACGTAGCGCTCACGAATCAAGTCCGGGTCGAGGATTTCCAGGCCCGGTGGCAACTCGATGCCTTGGGCGCGGGCGACTGCTTCGACGTCCGCCGGTTTGGCCAGCAACACGCAACGGGCAATGCCGCGCGCCTGACAAATCGCCGCAGCTTGCACGGTCAACGGCTCGCTGCCTTCGGGCAACACGATGCGTTTGTTGGCGGCCTGGGCACGCTGGATCAGTTGGTAGCGGAACACCGCTGGCGACAGGCGCATTTCCCGTGGAGTGCCGCAGCGCTGGTGCAACCAATTGGCGTCGAGGTGACCGGCGACGAAATCGGTGATGATCTCCGCACGTTCGCGGTCGTCGATGGGGATTTCCTTGTTCAAACCGTTCAACTGGTTGGCGGTGTCATAAGAACCGGTGCTAACCGACAACACCGGCAAGCCGGCCTGCAAGGCGCCACGGCACAGATCCATGATGCGCGGATCGGGCAGCGTGTCGCTGGTCAGCAACAGACCGGCCAGGGGCACGCCGTTCATCGCCGCGAGGCTGACCGCGAGGATGATGTCGTCCCGATCGCCGGGAGTCACCACCAGCACACCGGGCTTGAGCAGCTCCACGGTGTTGCGCATGGTGCGGGCGCAGATGATGATGTTGGTCATGCGCCGGGTTTCGTAATCGCCGGCGTTGAGCACCTGAGCGCTCATCAGATCGGCCACGTCGCGGGTGCGCGGCGCGTTCAGTTCCGGTTGATACGGGATGCAGCCGAGCAGGCGGAAGTCGCCACTGCGCAGCAACGGCGAGTGCTCCTTCAGGCGCGAGGCGAAGGCGTCCATGCTTTCGTCGGTCTTGACCTTGTTGAGGATTACGCCAAGGACTTTCGGGTCTTTTGGCCCGCCGAACAATTGCGCCTGCAACTCCACTCGGCCGGACAATTCAGTCAGCACTTCGTTTTCCGGTGCCGAGACCAGAATCACGTCGGCGTCCAGGCTCTTGGCCAAATGCAGGTTGACCCGCGCCGCGTAACTGGCGCTGCGGGTCGGGACCATGCCTTCGACGATCAGCACGTCCTTGCCGACAGCGGCTTGCTGATAAAGGGTGATGATTTCTTCGAGCAACTCGTCCAGCTGACCGTCGCCGAGCATCCGCTCGACATGGGCGAGGCCCAGCGGCTGAGGCGGTTTCAAACCGTGGGTGCGCGCTACCAATTCGGTGGAGCGTTCAGGGCCCGTGTCGCCCGGGTGCGGCTGGGCAATCGGTTTGAAAAAGCCGACTTTGAGACCGGCCCGCTCAAGCGTACGCACCAGCCCGAGGCTGATGGAGGTCAGACCCACACCAAAATCGGTGGGCGCGATAAAAAAAGTTTGCATGCGGATTCTCTGGAAGTGCATGTGGGCAGCCGTGGCCGCCAGGTGATCATCTATATCTGACGATCTACCGAAATTCAGTCGCCAAGGTTATCGCTAACCGAGCCTTGTGCGCACCAACCACAATCAAAGGGCTGGCCTATTTTTTCATTACGCAGCGAAGGGTCCAGCACCCAGGCCCGGGATTGCCACGGAGGCTGATGCCGCAGGTGTTGGGTATGGCCGCAGGAAAGTTCGGCGACCCAGTGCCCTTCCTCATCCTGATGAAAGCCGGTGACGAGCGAAACTTTCGTCGCGCCCCGTCTGTCCGGGTTGTGTTCGCTTTCGGGCGATTGCTTCGCTAAACTTGGTCTTTCTATATTCTTATGCAAAAGGTCTCGCCCCATGCTGATCGCCGCCAATAAGGCTGTCTCCATCGACTATACCCTGACCAACGACGCTGGTGAGGTCATCGACAGCTCCGCCGGCGGCGCGCCGCTGGTCTACCTGCAAGGCGCAGGTAATATTATCCCGGGCCTGGAAAAGGCACTGGAAGGCAAAGCAGTCGGTGACGAACTGACTGTCGCTGTAGAACCTGAAGATGCCTACGGCGAATACGCTGCCGAACTGGTCAGCACCTTGAGCCGCAGCATGTTCGAAGGCGTCGACGAACTGGAAGTGGGCATGCAGTTCCACGCTTCCGCTCCGGACGGCCAGATGCAGATCGTCACCATTCGCGATCTGGACGGCGACGATGTCACTGTCGACGGCAACCACCCGTTGGCCGGTCAGCGCCTGAATTTCCAGGTCAAGATCATCGACATCCGTGACGCCAGCCAGGAAGAAATCGCTCATGGTCACGTCCATGGCGAAGGTGGCCATCACCACTGATTTTCTGCGCTAAGCTTTCGAGATCTGGAGAGGCGCCCGAGGGCGCCTTTTTAGTCCGCGGCTGTCCTTGATGGCACCGCCAAGTGGCTGTTTCGAGAAGAACACGGGAATTTGGAGTTCGTCATGAGTGCTTTTCACGACCTTAAACTGACAGCCCTGGATGGTCAGGAGCTACCTCTGGCGCCCTTCAAGGGGCGTGTCGTGCTGGTGGTCAACGTCGCCTCCAAATGTGGTTTGACCCCACAGTACGCGGCGCTGGAAAAACTCTACCAGCAATACAAGGACAAGGGTTTCAGTGTGCTGGGCTTGCCATGCAACCAGTTTGCAGGGCAGGAACCGGGCACCGAACAAGAGATCCAGGATTTCTGCAGCCTCAACTATGGCGTGACCTTTCCGTTGTCCAGCAAGCTGGAAGTCAACGGTCATGAGCGTCATCAGTTGTACCGTTTATTGGCGGGCGAGGGCGCGGAGTTCCCGGGTGACATCACCTGGAACTTCGAGAAATTCCTGTTGGGCAAGGACGGTCGCGTGCTGGCGCGGTTCTCGCCTCGAACGGCGCCGGATGATCATTCGGTCGTCCAGGCGATCGAAAAAGCGCTGGGCTGAGTTTCCCCTCTGTGTAGGAGCGAGCGGTGCGGCGATCCGAGTTGCCCGCGAAGACGGCCGTTAGTCGACATCATCACTGACTGACCTGACGCCTTCGCGGGCAACTCGGATCGCCGCACCGCTCGCTCCTACAAATGTTTTCTGTCTTTTAATCCTTAATCACCCAAATCAATAGTGCTGTTCAAGCCTTGCGATCCTCCATATTATCGCCGTCATAAAGTCTATGTCTCGTGGAGCGTCCCATGCCAGTCAAAGCCCTGTTCAAGCCTTTTCACCTAGGCGCTCTCGAGTTGCCGACCCGCGTTGTCATGGCGCCGATGACCCGCTCGTTTTCGCCAGGTGGTGTACCCAACTCCAAAGTGATCGAGTACTACCGTCGTCGTGCCGCCGCCGGGGTTGGGCTGATCATCACCGAAGGCACCACTGTCGGTCACAAGGCCTCCAACGGCTATCCGAACGTGCCGCACTTCTACGGCGAAGCGGCATTGGCCGGCTGGAAGAAAGTCGTCGATGCGGTACATGCCGAAGGCGGCAAAATCGTTCCGCAGCTGTGGCATGTGGGCAGCGTGCGACGCATCGGCACCGAGCCGGACGCCAGCGTGCCGGGTTACGGTCCGTCGGAGAAATTGAAGGACGGTCAAGTCGTGGTTCACGGCATGACCCAGCAGGACATTCAGGAGGTGATCGCCGCGTTCGCCCAGGCTGCCAAAGACGCTCAGAGCATCGGCATGGACGGCGTGGAAATTCACGGGGCCCACGGTTATCTGGTGGACCAGTTTTTCTGGGAAGGCAGCAATCAGCGCACTGACGAATACGGTGGCAGCCTGGCGAACCGTTCGCGCTTCGCCATCGAACTGATTCAGGCGGTGCGTGCAGCGGTCGGTGAGGGTTTCCCGATCATCTTCCGTTTCTCCCAGTGGAAGCAGCAGGACTACACCGCGCGCCTGGTGCAAACCCCGGAAGCCTTAGGTGAATTCCTCAAGCCGTTATCCGACGCCGGAGTGGACATTTTCCACTGCTCGACGCGGCGTTTCTGGGAGCCGGAATTCGACGGTTCCGAACTCAACCTGGCCGGCTGGACCCGCAAGCTCACCGGCAAGCCAACCATCACCGTCGGCAGCGTCGGCCTGGATGGCGAGTTCCTGCAATTCATGGTCAACACCGACAAGATCGCGCAACCGGCCAGCCTGGGAAAACTGCTGGAGCGTTTGAACAACGATGAGTTCGATCTGGTGGCAGTGGGGCGTGCATTGTTGGTGGACCCGGACTGGGCGCAGAAAGTGCGGGACGGTCGTGAGGAAGATATTCTGCCGTTTAGCCGTGAGGCGTTGATGACGCTGGTTTAAGCGGCGACTGGACTGACGCCTTCGCGAGCAAGCCCGCTCCCACATTTGACCGAGTTCTCTCAGGGGAATGCGATCAAGGTGGGAGCGGGCTTGCTCGCGAAGTCTGACTCAATGTCATCAAGGATTCAGGGTAATGTCTGTGCATCAGGAACCACCTGCTCCCCAACACAAGCCCCGCGCAACTGCCCCTCGAACTGCTCGATAATCGCCGCCCACCCCTGACGACTCGCATGCTGGCGCGCATTAAGACGCACGCAACGCAAGGTTTCGCGCTCCTCCAGCAGCCAACGTGCCGCATCGCAGAACGCCTCTTCATCCCCGGGCATGGCCAGCACGCCGTTGTAGCCATGGCGAATATGCTGGGCCGCCGCGGCCTGATCGTACGCCACCACCCCCAGCCCCGAGGCTAATGCCTCAAGCACCACATTGCCGAAGGTTTCGGTCAGGCTCGGAAACAGAAACACATCCCCCGACGCATAGTGACTGGCCAAGGCTTCGCCGCGTTGTGAGCCACAGAAAATCGCCTCGGGCAATTCCTTCTCCAGCATCGATCGTTGCGGACCATCACCGACCACAATCAATTTCATTTTTCGTTGTGGATAAGTCATTTTCAGCGTGTCGAAACTGCGCTTGAGCAAGCCAAGATTCTTCTCCTGGGCCAGGCGTCCTACGTGGATGAAGGCAATATCATCCTCGGCCAGTCCCCATTGCTCGCGCAGCGGTTTCAGCCGTTTGGCCGGATGGAACAACTGACTGTCGACGCCTCGAGAGAGCAACGCCAGGCGCTCGAAACTGCGGCGTTCCAGCTCCAGCCGCTGGCTGGTGCTGGGCACCAGGGTCAGGGTCGAGTGATTGTGAAACCAGCGCAGGTAGTGAGTCAGTAAGCGCGTCAGCAGCCCGAGGCCGTACTGGCTGGAGTACTGCTGAAAATTGGTATGAAAGCCGCTGACCACCGAAATCCCCAAGCGCCGTGCCGCGCGCAATGCGGACAACCCCAACGGTCCTTCGGTGGCGATGTACAACACGTCCGGGCGATGGCGTTTCCAGCGTCGCAGCAGTTTGTGCATCGAAGATTGACCCCACTGCAGGCCGGGATAACCCGGCAACGGCCAGCCTTGACACAACAGCAATTCATCGTTACTGCCTATGAGCGGGTCGCCATCCTGGCGTGGCCGCACCAACTCGACCTGATGCCCGCGCGCGCGCAAACCATCGAACAAGCGGCCAAGGGTATTGGCCACGCCGTTGATTTCCGGGGGGAAGGTTTCGGTGATCAGGGTGATATGCAGAGTTGTCGTCATGACCTCAGTGTCGGCTGAGGCCATGTCGTCATTGTGACGGTTGAGTGATGCATTTGTGACGCGATCAGCGGCGCTCTGCCACCAGATTTTCCGCGCCACGCTCACGCACCCAGAACAACGTCGCCCCAGCCACCGCCGCCGGCATCATCAGAATGTTGACCACCGGAATCAGCAACACCAGATAAACACTCCCGCCAAAACTCATGCTCTGCCAGCGTTTCTGCCGCAGCCAGGCGAGCATTTCGTTCCAGCCGAGTTTGTGGTTGTCCGCCGGGTAATCGATGTATTGGATCGCCATCATCCACACCCCGAACAACAGCCACAGCGGCGCGGCGATGATGTTGACCACCGGGATGAACGACAGAATGAACAGCCCGATGGCCCTGGGCAGGAAATAGCCGAGCTTGCGCATTTCCCGGGACAGGGTGCGCGGGATCATGGCGATCAGTTCGCCCCAACTGAAGGCCGGGAAGTCGTCGGTGCCGCGCACCACCACTTCGACTTTCTCCGCCAGGAAGCCATTGAATGGCGCGGCGATAACGTTGGCCAGCATGGTGAAGGTGAAGAACACCATCAACACCACCAACACGACGAATATCGGCCAGAGGATGTAGCTGAGAAAGCTCAGCCAATCGGGCAGGGACGGCATCAGCGTATCGACCCACATACTGAACTGATGGCCGGCCAGATAGATCAATCCGACGAACAGCACCAGGTTGATTGCCAGCGGCAACAACACGAACAAGCGCAGGCTGGGGCTCAGGACCAGCTTGAGGCCCTCGCGCAGGTATTGCGGGCCAGACAGAACGGGGGCGGGCATAACGTGCTCCGAGCAAAGGGTAAACGCGCCGACCTTACCGGCTTTGCCTGACAGGCGAAAGCGCGGTAGCGGCATCGACATTAACTGTAACAAAGGCGTCTATACATTCACTGCAACGACATAGAGACCGCCTATGAGCTGGATTGTTAAACCGTATTTCCTTAATCTTCGCCCCCTCGATACGCTGCACCCATTCTTTTACAGGACTGTCGAGCCCAAGCCTTCCCCAAGTGCTTTCAACGGTCCTTTTTTATTCCCGCCGGCAATCCGGCGTTCCGCGCCCAGTGTTTCGGGCCGGTCAACAGGAGCAGGTCATGTCTGAAGTTCGTCATTCGCGAGTGATTATTCTCGGTTCCGGCCCTGCCGGTTACAGCGCCGCGGTCTATGCGGCTCGTGCCAACCTCAAGCCACTGCTGATCACGGGCATGCAGGCTGGCGGTCAATTGACCACCACCACCGAAGTTGACAACTGGCCGGGTGATGTCCACGGTCTGACCGGCCCGGCGCTGATGGAGCGGATGAAAGAGCACGCCGAGCGCTTTGAAACCGAGATCGTGTTCGATCACATCAATGCCGTGGACTTCGCCGCCAAGCCATACACCTTGATTGGCGACAGCGCGACTTACACCTGCGACGCACTGATCATCGCTACCGGCGCCAGCGCCCGCTACCTGGGCCTGCCGTCGGAAGAAACGTTCATGGGCAAAGGCGTTTCGGCCTGCGCAACTTGCGACGGTTTCTTCTATCGCAACAAGCCAGTGGCTGTGGTCGGTGGCGGTAATACTGCTGTGGAAGAAGCCCTGTACCTGGCCAACATCGCCAGCACCGTAACCTTGATCCACCGTCGCGAAACTTTCCGCGCCGAGAAGATCCTGATCGATAAGCTGAATGCCCGGGTTGCCGAAGGCAAGATCATCCTGAAGCTGAATTCGACCCTGGACGAAGTGCTGGGCGACAACATGGGCGTGACCGGTGCTCGTCTGAAGAACAACGACGGCAGCTTCGACGAGCTGAAAGTCGACGGCGTGTTCATCGCCATCGGCCACACCCCGAACACTTCGTTGTTCGAAGGTCAGCTGACGTTGAAAGACGGCTACCTGGTTGTGCAGGGCGGCCGTGACGGCAACGCAACGGCCACCAGCGTCGAAGGCATCTTCGCCGCCGGTGACGTGGCTGACCACGTTTACCGTCAGGCCATCACCTCGGCCGGTGCCGGTTGCATGGCGGCACTGGACACCGAGCGTTACCTCGACGGCCTGCAGAACGTTTCGTTCTGATTCCGTAGAAATGAAAAACCGGCCTTGGCCGGTTTTTTTGTGCGTGCGATTTATTACCGATCAAAATACCTGTGGGACTTTGGGGTCAGGCCAGTTTCTTCAGGCACGCCTCAAGAATATCCAGCCCTTCTTCCAGCACGGTGGCCTCAGTCGTCAACGGCGCCAGCAACCGAATGATGTGGCGCGACTTGCCGCTGGGCATCAGCAGCAAGCCCGAATCTCGTGCAAGAGCCAGCAACTGTGTCAGTTGCGCCGAGGCTGGCGAGCCGTCGGCATTGATCAGCTCGATGCCACGCATTGCGCCGACGCCGGTCAAACGGCCCAGATACGGTGACAGTTCGCGAGCTCGCCAGGATTCGTAGCGGCTGACAATCGCCTCTTCCTGTTGCGCACCCCAGGCGTGCAGATGCACGTCACTCATTTCGTCCAGGGTCGCCAACGCGGCGGCGCAGGCGATGGGGTTGCCCGAGTAGGTGCCGCCCAATCCGCCCT
The DNA here is from genome assembly GCF_024748615.1 of Pseudomonas sp. B21-048. Taxonomy (NCBI): domain Bacteria; kingdom Pseudomonadati; phylum Pseudomonadota; class Gammaproteobacteria; order Pseudomonadales; family Pseudomonadaceae; genus Pseudomonas; species Pseudomonas sp. B21-048. The sequence goes on from NZ_CP087168.1 coordinate 950,411, forward strand.
TGGGCAAGTTGTCGAGTAGCGACTTACGCCCGACAACCGCCCCCAGCGGCACGCCGCCGGCAATGCTTTTGCCCAGCAGGATCAGGTCCGGTTCAATACCCAATCGTGAGAACGCAAACCGCTGGCCGGTACGACCGAAGCCGGACTGGATTTCATCGGCGATCAACAGGATGCCTTTGTCATCACAGAAGCGTCGCAGCGTCTGGGCGAATTCCACGTCCATCGCCAGAAAACCACCTTCGCCCTGAACCGGTTCGACAATAAAACAGGCCACGTCCTCAACGTCGATCTCGACGCTGAACAGCCGCTCCATGGCTTTCAGGGCCTCGGCGCAAGTCACGTCATTGTCTTTACTGGGGAAGGGCAGGTGGTACACCGGCCCCGGCAGCACACCGACCTTCTGTTTGTAGGGCGCGACTTTGCCGTTGAGGTTGAGGGTGGCAAGCGTGCGACCGTGGAAGGCGCCGTCGAAGGCGATGACTGCCGTGCGACCGGTGGCGCCACGGACGATCTTCAGGGCGTTTTCCGCTGCTTCCGCACCGCTGTTGGTGAGCATGCCGCTGACCGGGTAATCCACCGGAATAAACGCTGTCAGGCGATCCATCAGTTCGAGGTAAGGCTCATGCGGGGCGGCGTTGAACGCGTAGTGGGTCAGCCGGGTGGCTTGTTCGCAAATGGCCTCGACGATGCGCGGGTGGCAATGGCCGAGGTTCAGCACGCCGATGCCGCCGACAAAGTCGATGTAGCGTTTACCGTCGGTGTCCCAGACCTCGGCGTTTTTGCCGTGGCTGAGCGTGACGGGATGAACGATGTTGATTGACCGACTGATGTTTTCGCTGCTCATGGATACTGGACTCAGAAGAAGGGATGCTTCTTTTTATCTAAGCCGCGAGCAGAGGTGCCCGGCAAACGAAATAAAGTTGCCGGGTCAATATTAAAAGTCGGGATGTGCCCCGATCGATGGCGACGCATAATCTGTGGCGAGGGGAGCTTGCTCCCGTTGGGTCGCGAAGCGACCCTGCTTATCTTAAAAAAGAAGGGGACCGCTGCGCGGTCCAACGGGAGCAAGCTCTCTCGCCACAGGTTCAGTGTCACTCATGAATGTTTTGCGGGCTTCAGTCAGCGGCGAGTCAGCGGCTGCTGAGTGAACTTCACACCGGCCAAGCCATGGGCGATCAGCGCGCGGATATTGCCGTGATCGCTGCCTTCCGGCGTGGCCACTACCGAGCGGTAATGCTCGCCAAATGCCAACAGCGCTTCTTCGTCACTCAAGCCTTCCAGCAATGCCAGACCCAGGGTCTTGCACGAACCCTCGTTCTGCCCAGCGGCATTTTCCACGCCGCCGTTATTGAACGCCTGGGGCTGATAGTCGTAACCGGCGGCAATGAACGCCAAGGTATCGGCGAAAGCGTGTTCGCCGCTCTTGAGGCTGGCGCGCAGGGTGTTCAAATCACTCATTGGGTTTTCCTTTGGCGAACGCCGCTTGTTGCTCGGCGCTGGCTTCTTTCTGGTATTGGGCTTTCCACTCGGCGTACGGCATGCCGTAAACCACTTCGCGGGCTTCATCGAGGCTGACGTCGATCTGGCGTTCGTCGGCAGCGGCCTTGTACCACTTGGACAGGCAGTTGCGGCAGAAACCCGAGAGGTTCATCAGGTCGATGTTCTGCACGTCCTTGCGGCTGTCCAGGTGGGCAACCAGCCGGCGAAAGGCGGCGGCTTCAAGTTCCAGGCGTTGTTGATCGTTCATGGGGGTCTCTGCGAGACAGCTTTGAGCGGCAAGCTTCAAGCTGCAAGATGGGTTGCGGTGCTCTTTAGCTTACCGCTTGAAGCTTGAAGCTTGAAGCTTAGCGGCTTGCCGCGAGCGTAACCGATACCGATTCGGCGAAGCGCAAGGCGTGGGGCTTGTCGACTTCGACTTCGGCGTACAGCACCGACTCGTTGACCATGACCAGATCCAGCACCTCCTGGGTCAAGCGTTCGAGCAGGGCAAAGCGATTGCCCTCCACATGAGCAATGATCGCCTTGGTGATGGTGCGGTAGTTCAGGGCATGATCGATATCGTTGTCACGCACTGCATCCTGGGCGGCGTACAGAATGGTCAGATTGATCAGCACATCCTGCTTGTTGAGGATCTCGTCCTCGTTGATCCCGATGAAAGTTCGCAAACACAGGTCCTTGACCCGGATGCGTGCCATTCCTGGTTGAAGTTGTGGCATTGCTACTTGCTCCGTCCAATCAATTGCAGGAACTCCTGGCGGGTATTACTCGACTCGCGGAAGGCGCCGAGCATCACCGAGGTGTTCATGGTCGAATTCTGTTTTTCGACGCCGCGCATCATCATGCACATGTGCTGGGCTTCGATGACCACCGCGACTCCGGCGGCATCGGTCACTTGCTGCACCGCGTCGGCGATTTGCCGGGTGAGGTTTTCCTGGATTTGCAGTCGGCGGGCGAACATATCCACAAGCCGCGCAATCTTCGACAGGCCCAGCACCTTGCCCGTTGGAATATAAGCCACATGAGCCTTGCCGATGAAGGGCAGCATGTGATGTTCACAGAGCGAGTACAGCTCGATGTTGTCGACGATGATCATTTCATCGTTGTCTGAGGCAAACAGCGCGCCGTTGACGATTTCTTCGACACTTTGTTCGTAACCATGACACAGGTATTGCATCGCCTTGGCGGCGCGAACCGGGGTGTCTTGCAGTCCTTCGCGGTCGGGGTTTTCACCGAGGCCGATCAGGATTTCGCGATAACTCTGGGACAGGGTGTTCTGAGGCAGAAATAACGTCATGGGACATCCTCGCGGGAGCGGCTTATTTGACGTGCCGTCCGCCGTTGACGGTCAGGGTCGTGCCGGTGACATAAGGGTTGTCGAGCAAATAGCGCAGGCTCTGGTAGATCACTTCGCTGCCGGGCTCGATGCCCAGTGCCGATTTGGCCAGAACCCTGGCGCGGTACACCGCGTCGTCGTCGGGATTGAACAGTAGCAGGGCTGGGGCGATACCGTTGACCTTGATGCCGGGCGCGTATTTCGCGGCAAAGGACAGGGTCAGGCTGTCGAGCCCGGCTTTGCTGGCGCAGTAGCCGATATGCTTGCTGCTGCCTCTGCGGGTCACATCATCGCTGATGTGTACGATGTCGGCGGGACTTGAACGCCGTAGCAAGTCAGCACAGTGCAGGTTGATCAGGTAGGGCGCCAGCATGTGCACGCTGAACATGCGGGTGAAGGCTGCGGCTTCGGTGCCCGGGGTTTCGGCCAGCCATTCAGAAGCGTTATGGACAATCGCCCGCAAACTGTCGGTGTGGTTTTTCAGTTCGCCGATGAACGCAAGGATTCCAGCCTCGTTGGAAAAGTCCGCAAACACCGCGCTCGCCCCAAGATCACGAAGGGTTTGCACACCCGGGCGCTCGCTGCGGTAGCTGAAAATGACCGGATGGCCGTCTTCGAGTAAACGCTGCGCACAGTGCAGACCGACACGCTGTCCGGCACCGGTGATGAGGATTGGGGCTACGGAAGAGGTCATGAACGGCTCGCGTCGCGGTAAGAGCAAAACTATACCAGCGACGAGAGTTGTTCACCTACGTCCTGCGATCGCGTCGCTCCTACATGGGGATTATTGATTTTGGGTGGTGGGTGCTGCGGGCAACCGACGCGCAGATGGAGTGTGCAACCACCCGGCCAGCAGGCGCGTCGACAGCGGAATGAAGAAATAGACCATCAACGGCGTCAGGCATAGGGTGCTGACAAACACGCGGGTCAGCAAACCTGTTTCAGCCAGCAGCGGCCCCAATACAAAGTTGAACAGCAGGGAAACCGGGAAGAACGCCAGCCAGATAGCCACGGCCTGTTTCCAGCGTTGCGGACGTTGACCGACCGCACCGAACCAGCCATCAATGCCACTGACCCGATGCTCCGAGGGGTTGGCAAACAGATCACTGCCGCGTCCCAGCCAGGCAGTGCGCGATGCGGAATGCTCCCAGGCGTTCATGGTCTGCTCGTCGGCGAAGCGAAAGATAATCTGGAATTCGTCGTCTTCGGGCGGTGGAGCGAGCACACCAGAGCCGAGGTAACCGGGGAAGTCGGTGGCCAGTTGTTCGCCTTCGCGCAACCAGGCCATCAGGTCCTGATAACGCCCATTGGCGACGCGGCGCGCAACCATCAGCGTGACGGGTGAGGTAGACATTGTGTATCTCCATATTACTAACGCGTCGCTCCGGGTAAGAGCTTCGCCAGACACAGCACCGGGGTGGTGGGCTGCGTCTCGGGACAAGCAAGGATTATTCCTGATTCTGACGATAACGTCAGCGACCTTCGTCGTATATCAACGTCTTGAATGCTAGCGGGGTAGGAGCGTTAAATGTATCGAGATTTTATACATGGACGTAAATCCCAAGATGGCTGTGCTGACTGACGTTGCTCCTGGCTCGCCCCCCAATACCTCGTTGATGCGAGAAGAGCTGTTTCCGATCCGTGAGGTCGCGCGCCTGACCGGGGTCAACCCGGTCACGCTAAGAGCATGGGAGCGACGCTACGGACTGATCCAGCCGACGCGCACCGCAAGCGGGCACCGTTTGTATTCGATGACCGATATCGAGCGTGTTCGCAGCATCCTCGGCTGGATAGAACGCGGCGTCGCGGTCAGCAAAATCGGCAAGATACTGGCCAAGACCGAACCGCTCAGGGTGCTGGCGCAGATCATTCCCAACGAACTCGTTCAGGACGACTACGGCCAATGGCAGCAGCGGGTCAAGGCTGCGGTGAGTGTTTTTGATGAAGTTCAACTGGAGCAAGTCTACGGTCAGATTTTTTCCAGTTACCCGCTGACAGTGGTGTTTCAGGACATTCTGATTCCGGTCTGGAAGCTATTGGTCCAACGCCATGAAGCATTCGGTCAGACCAGCGAGTGGCTTTTCCTGGATGGTTTTCTGCGTTCTCGAGTGTTGCAACGCCTGCTGCTGGTACGTGTCATGCAACCGCGACGAGTGATTGTCTGCGCCTTGGCCGACCAATGTAGTGAACTCGAAATGCTGGTCACTGCGCTGTATCTGAGCAGTGTCGATTCGGCTATTCAGTTGTTGGCGATTGGCCAGCCCTTCGACGAATTGATCCTGGTTTGTGAGAAGGTCAACCCCCAGGCATTGGTGCTGGTTTCCAATCACGCGCCGGCCGGCGAATTGCCTCGACGTTTGAAACGCTTGGCGATGAGCCTGGATTGTCAGGTGTTGCTGGCCGGGGATGCATCGGACCTGGCACAGGAGAGCCTCGCCGGATCGTCAATCGGGTGTCTGGGACGCGAGGGGGGGCTGATGCGCCAACGTCTGAAACAGTTCCTGGCGGGCAACCTGGATACATGAGCGTAAGTAGACGCAGAGATCAGATATGCAGGGCGGGATGCGTCAGACGATGCTGCTGAAGAATGTACTGACGTAGGCGCTCGGTTTCGTCCGTGTCGCTCTGGCTTAACTCATAGGCATAGAAACCCTGCTCGGTTTCACGCTCGAAAGTGCCGCGCAACGCAATCCGCTCATAACCTGAGGGGCTGAACCACAACGCGAAGTGCTTGGGCGCCTTGGTCTTGTTGCGAACTTCCAGCAAAACTCCCTTGAACGAAATTTCGTGCACCCACATCGTGCCGGGCTGGCCCTTGGCATTTTCCAGTGCCACCGGCTCTTCGAGCGCCAGGCGCCAAGGCCTGATCATCGGCCCGTCTTCATAGATGCTGGGGACGCCGAGGCGCAGATGCATGGCATGAAATTCATCTTCCACCAGGTGCAACGGGAAGGTTATTTGCTGATTTTCGAAATTGGCCTGGATGGTAACTTGCTCATGAGCGGCCAGGCGTGTGAGTAAGTCACGAATCTGCGAACCACCGTTGACGAGCAGGCTCGACGTCGCATCCCGCACATTGAGTTGCGGGTTGTGTTGCATGTTCTGGATAAAATCCAGCTCATCCTGCGTCAGGAGTGCGTCGCGCTGCATGATTTGCTCGAAAGGAATAATTACAAAGTCATCGGTGATTGTAGTAAATGACCACTAATTCGCGGATTGGTTTGAGCCGTTCGTCGTTTTGAGTGCGATAATTTCTGCCTGTGCCTCGGCCAATTGCGCTTCAAGCTGCGCGACTCGCTGCTGCGCCTTGACCTGAACCGTGATGTCTTTCTGCACCCCGACAAAATAGGTCTGGCCGTCGTGCGGATTTTTTACCGTGGCAAGCGACAGTTCGTTCCAGAACGGGGTGCCGTCCTTGCGGTAGTTCCTGAGGATTTCCCGGCAGGAACCCTCATTGCCCAGTGCTTGGCGAATCGATGCGAGGGCTGCCTGATCCCGGTCGCCTGCCTGCAAAAAACGGCAATCCTGGTAGAGGATTTCTTCGCGGGTATAACCCGTCAGGCGCTCGAACGCCGGGTTTACGTAAATCAGAATGTTGTCCTGTTCGCCTTCCTTTTCGGCAACCACGATGCCGTCATTGGACGCATCGATCACCATTTGCAGCAATGAGGCATTGATCATCGCAGAGTCCTTTGCGTATGGATTGATACGCTGCATTCTAAAAGATCAATGCGGGACGTGCTGTTAATATCTCGACCTTTTACTCAGCTTCAGGATCAGATTGATGAAAGTCGCCATCCTTTCCGGCTCGGTGTACGGCACGGCTGAAGAAGTCGCCCGCCACGCTGCAAGCATTTTGAACGCCGCCGGTTTTGAAACCTGCCACAACCCCCGCGCGACACTCGCCGATATTCAGGCGTTTGGCCCCGAAGCATTTCTGGCGGTGACCTCGACCACCGGCATGGGCGAGTTGCCGGACAATCTGCATCCGTTGTATTTCGCTATCCGCGATCAGTTGCCGGCGGCCTGGCGTGGTTTGCCGGGCGCGGTGATCGGTTTGGGCGACTCCAGTTACGGCGATACGTTCTGCGGTGGCGGTGAGCAAATGCGTGAATTGTTCGGTGAACTGGGCGTGCGCGAAGTCCTGCCGATGCTGCGTCTGGACGCCAGCGAAACCGTGACCCCGGAAACCGACGCCGAGCCTTGGCTGGCGGAACTGGTCAGTGTTTTGCGGGGCTGACCGCCTGCTCGCGCCTTTATGGGCGGCGAGTGCTTTGACATGGATCCAGACTCACCCGTGCACTGACTCGCTCGGCCATCAAGCTGGCTGCCAATGCAACTACCTGAAATCCGGGGGCTGACTAGACTGCTGTAACGCAGTAAAAACAATAAGAAACCAGAAAAATAAAAAAGAGAATTCTTGCCGTGAGCGTAGCTTCTGTCCAATCGCCACACAGCATCAAAGACCAGGTCAGTGCCGCCGAATGGCTGGCCCGTGTCGATCTGGCTGCCTGTTATCGTCTGGTCGTTCTGCAGGATTGGGACGACGGCGCAGAGCTGATCGCCATCGAACCGCAGATTCTCGCGGGCGCCAAGGCGAGGATCGGCGGTGTCACCAGGAGTGCTCAAGGGATGGGCGGCGCGCTGGCTTGGCCGGCGTTGCTGCGCAAACTCGATCAACAAGACACGGGTTATAAACGCTAAATGGCACTCGCCGAGATTCCACTGTGTGTCTGGCGCAAACGCGGTCAGACGTTCGTATTTCGCGGCCAGACTCTGCGCTATTGGACCGCAGGGCAGGGCGAGCCGCTGTTGCTGATCCATGGTTTCCCGACCGCCAGTTGGGACTGGCATTACCTGTGGCAGCCATTGACGCAACGCTATCGGGTGATTGCCTGTGACATGCTTGGGTTTGGCGATTCCGCCAAACCGGTGAATCACGACTACAGCCTGCTGGAACAGGCCGATTTGCAACAGGCCTTACTGGTGCATCTGAACGTTGAGCAACCCGTTCACGTGCTGGCACACGATTATGGCGATAGCGTGGCTCAGGAACTGTTGGCCCGGCACTACGAAGCGCGCGCTGATATCGCCAGTTGCGTGTTCCTCAATGGTGGCTTGTTTCCTGAAACCCATCGCCAGGTGCTGGTGCAAAAACTCTTGCTCAGCCCCTTGGGCTGGATGATCGGGCGAGCCTTTACCCGTGACGCTCTGGTGAAGAGTTTCACGCAGATCTTCGGTCCACAGACCCGGCCCACGGAAAGTGAACTGGATGATTTCTGGAGCCTGGTCGACAGCAATCACGGGCAACGGGTCATGCACAAATTGATCAGTTATATCCCGCAGCGTCGTGTCCAGCGTGAGCGTTGGGTCAGTGCCATGCGGCGTGGCGAGGTGCCGTTGCGGGTCATCGATGGCGAGGTCGATCCGGTTTCCGGCGCGCACATGGTGGCGCGCTATCGGCAACTGATTCCCGACCCGGACACGGTCCTGTTGTCTGAGATCGGCCATTACCCGCAGATCGAAGCGCCGGCGCAGGTGCTCGAGCACTATCTGGAGTTTCGCGACCGTCTGATTTCACCGCCGCGCAAAGTGGCGTGTTCCTGACCTACGGCATGGCCAAAGCGCGGCGCATCCGAAGAATCCGAGACCAGAAGACGACGAAGGCGTGCGAGGTCTACCTCTATTAACAAGGATGTTTTTTTCCTGCGGCCTATCGAATTCCTTTCGATCCCAATACTGGAATAGCCGTGCCGGCGTTCATTCAACATCGGCGAAAGCGAGCGACAGTTCGTCGGCACGAGTTGGGGCATGCGATGCCAACAAGCAGTGAGCTGCAAGTGCTGAAACTGATTGCACTGGGTCATTCCAATCAAAAAATTGCCGAAACACTCTTTATTTCACTGCATACGGTTAAAACTCACGCGCGGCGCATACATGGAAAGTGGCGTGTCGAGCGCAGGACGCAAGCGTGGCCAAGGCCAAGTTATTAGGGGGGGCGAGCTTATACTAAGCGGAAAATTAATAGGTGGGCCTCCGGTTAGATTCGGGGGGGCGGTTACACAGGGTTTAAGTTGTAAATGATTGGTATCGCTTAACTGTTTTTATATTGAATGGCCCTGAACTAGTTTTGATTAGGCGAATGTCGCGTCTGGTTATTAAACTTTTCAAGGGCAAAAAAATGAACATGATGAATGCATACGTTCCTCACGCTATCGACAATCGTCCGCAATGGCTTGAACGTGCCAGTGTTGCCGATCAACTTAATTATGGCGAAATGGAACAGCAGTTGATTGCCAATCAGGTCGATCTGGACAAACAACTTGGGGCGCAGGCCAGTTTGCAGATTTATGCTCGGGATGTGGCCAGCAAACTTCTGCAGTTGGAATTTGACAGCGACCTTGATCCCGACACACTTATGACCACCAGCCAATATCGGTTCGAGGAGGCCGGCTGCACAATTAGTCAGGAAGACAAGCGTTCCCTGACGGATTTATTGTTGTGCGGGCAGCATGAGGAAGGCCAGCGGGCAAACATCACATTTGAGGGTAAAGGCATTCCCGCCCGATTGAATCAGCAATGGCTGGAGGAATACTTGGACGAGGACATGCGCGCGGCTTATGGCAGAGATTTTCGTGCTGCGTATGAACGCCACACTGTGCTCGCAGCGATGAACAATGTCACCCGGGATCAGCTATTGCTGAGCGCATTTGCCGCGAAGCTTCGTGGACATCTCACCGACACCAATTTTCAGCGGGTCAGGCGTGCCGTGAGTGGTGATACGAACCTGACGCTGGCGTCTTTGAAGCTGACGAGTGACAGCCCCCTAAACACTCGACCGTTCATGGGGCTGGTTGCTATCGGAAGCCGCAGCCCCAGCCAGGATGACTGGCTCCTCTACGCTGCGGATTCGCCGGGTGGACAGGACTGGTATGAGTTGCCGAGTTTCAGGCGACTGAGCGGTGATATCTGCGGCTGGATGGCCAAGCCAGAAGGGCGCGACTATCTGCTCTGGCGAGCCCATGCACTGGATCGCGAAGTGATCGGCGGCCACCTGAAAAAGGTCTCGCAACGTCCCGATCTATGGCGGGGTGTCGAGCCGGTGCCAACCCCCTACACAGGGGCCGAGGTGCTGAATACGGTTGTGTTCAATCATCGTGCGTGGCTGGTGGCGCAGGAAGAAAGCCAGACGCCCTATTACTATCGCACCGCATCCAATGAGTTGCGTCAGACCTTTGCGCGCATCAATACCGAACTCAAGGCGCTGAAAACCATTGAAGTCCGTGAGGGCGGCTTTATCACCTATGAGCGTTTTTGCCATCAACTGGTCAAGCAGCGTGTGGAGGGTGTCCTTCTTGGCAGAGGCGAAGTTGTCGTGATCGACCCTGATCGAATTTACGTGCAAGTCAGTGAGAATCAACAAATGACACTGACTCGGCTGATTGCCGACGAAGTGCACTTTTACGCTGACGACGTCGGTCTGGACCTGTATCCGCGCTTTACCGTGGCGACTGACCACCCGTCACTCGACACACTTGATATCCGCGATATCGCCGGTTGGTCAAGAGCGTTGCGCGCGGGCGAGCAGTACATCGATATGTTGCGCACGACTTATGTTAACCGCTCCCATCCCGACGGCATCTTCAAGCGAAGGATTTACATAGGCATCATAAAACGTCAAATGACCATGGCAGCCATGCAGGCGCTGTTCGCCGGACGCTTGCCGAAGGAACACTTCGACGAGCTGAAGAAGGTGGTCGTGGCATTTGATCACTCGCAACCGGACTGGCCGGTGGGCGAGGCACCTGGAGATGTGCGTCACAGTGCCTTGTTCCAACTCCATCTCAAGGGACGTCTGGTGGTCGGGGTGTATGTTTTCAGGCTGCATTTCGCCGGGAAGGTCGAGGAATACCTGTACACGCCTGACGCACCGGACGGTTGCGAGCTGCGGCCATTCAACGATTTCGTAAGTGGGGTGAAAACCCGCGGCCTGGGCGACTATTTCTACGAGCGAATACACGAGAAGTATCAGCCGCAGGTCGGTACTTACCTGACCGATCTTGAACAATTGGCCAACTTCTCCGAGGCGCCGACGCTGGAGCGTAACAGTCGGGTCACGGACTTGTACTACTGCTATAGCGACGTGCTGGGCAAGGTCATCTCCGATGTTGACGAGAAAACCCGAAGCCTTGAAGAAATCATTATTGGTCTGAGCTACGACGCCGTTGTAACGGCCGTCAGCATCATTGGCATTGTCTTTCCGCCCGTCAGTATCGCGTTGGGCGCAGCCTTGCTGGGCAAGAATCTGGTGCAAGGCGTGGAGGCCTACTCCGTAGGCAATCGGGCCAACGCCCTGATCCATTTCAGAGATGCGCTGATTGAGTTGGCGTCGCTGGGCAAGTCGGGGTATGGGAGTTTGCAGCCCACAAAATTGCAGCAGGACCTGATCGGATTGCTGGGGGATGTGTACACCGTGGAAAAGCTGTTCACCCAAGCCACTGGCCAACCTCAACTGCATGAGCGGGCACTGGCGGTGATTCAGCAGGTTCTCGACGATCCTCAAAGCGCTACCAGCAAAACTACCATCATCCGGCGCTAATGACAGCCCGCAGGTGGTAGTTCCGCTCAGCGACCGGGATCGTCAACCTGATACCCCATCCGCCAACTCACGGCCTGGGTCGCTGCCAGCAAACGCTGCGCCGCCGGGCCGCTTTCGTCGGCATGGAACAACGAAGTGGGGCCCACGATGGTCATCACCGCCACCACTTGCCCGACCGCATTGAACACCGGGGCCGACAACGCATCCACGCCGGGCATCAGCAAGCCGTGCACATGGTGCAAGCCGCGTGCACGGATCTGTTCGCACAATGTGGCGTAAGCCTGCTCATCGGCCAACGGATGAACGTCGGCGGCGCGGACTTCGAGATCGCGCAACTCATCGGTTTCGCGGTGGGGTAAATAGGCACTGAACACCAGCCCTGTCGACGAGCTGAGCAACGGTAAAACCGAGCCCAATTGCGTCACTACCGTCACCGCCCGCACCGCCGGTTCGATGTGCACCACTGTCGCACCCTGATTGCCCCACACCGCTATAAAGCAGGTCTCATTCAGCTCATCACGCAACTCGGCCAAGGGCAGGGCGGCGACTTTAAGCACGTCCATACTGTTCAAAGCAGCCAGGCCGACCCGAAGCGCTTCACGGCCGAGGCCATAGTGGTTGGTGGCGGTGTTCTGCTCGGCAAAACCGCTGGCGATCAGCGCCTGTAGATAGCGGTGAACCTTGCTCGCCGGCATCTGTACGTGTTCGGCCAGGCGCGACAATGAGGTCGAAGGCGACAACTCGGCAAGCGCCTTGAGGATGTCGGTGCCGACCTCGGCCGAGCGGACTTTCTGTTTACCGTTGCTTTCGCTGGTCATGGAGGCGGTGTGATCCCGGGACGAATGGGCGTCTTTATAGCTTGACGGTCAATACCAATCAAATTACGTTATGCGTAATCTAATTACGATAAAAATAACCCAGGCGTGCCAAGACCTCTTCAGCAGAGTGCCAGGCCATTGTCTACTCCCGTTCAGGAGGCTCCATGAACCTCGATTCAACGGCGCCAGCGCTGGCTTATCAGTCAGGCTTTGGCAACGAATTCAGCAGCGAAGCATTGCCCGGCGCACTGCCCGTCGGCCAGAACTCCCCGCAAAAAGCCCCTTACGGCCTGTACACCGAACTGTTCTCCGGTACGGCCTTTACCATGGCGCGCAGCGAAGCACGACGGACCTGGATGTACCGCATTCAGCCGTCGGCCAACCACCCGGCATTCGTCAAACTGGATCGGCAGCTGGCCGGCGGCCCATTGGGTGAAGTAACCCCCAATCGCCTGCGCTGGAACCCCTTGGACATTCCGACCGAACCGACCGATTTCATCGACGGGCTGGTGAGCATGGCCGCCAACTCGGGCGCGGAAAAACCCTCCGGGATCAGTATCTATAACTACCGCGCCAACCGTTCCATGGAGCGCGTGTTCTTCAACGCCGATGGCGAACTGTTGCTGGTGCCGGAACTGGGCCGCTTGCGCATCGCCACCGAACTGGGCGTGCTGGAGCTGGAACCGCTGGAAATCGCCGTCCTGCCTCGCGGGCTGAAATTCCGCGTCGAACTGCTCGACCCGCAAGCCCGCGGCTATATCGCCGAAAACCATGGCGCCCCTTTGCGCCTGCCGGATCTGGGGCCGATCGGCAGTAATGGCCTGGCTAATCCCCGCGACTTCCTGACGCCAGTGGCCCATTACGAAAACCTCAATCAACCGACCACCCTGGTGCAGAAATTCCTCGGCCAGTTGTGGGGTTGCGAGCTCGATCATTCGCCGCTGAACGTGGTCGCTTGGCACGGCAATAACGTGCCGTACAAATATGACCTGCGCCGTTTCAACACCATTGGCACGGTCAGTTTCGATCATCCGGATCCGTCGATTTTCACCGTCCTGACCTCGCCAACCAGCGTGCATGGTTTGGCCAACCTCGACTTCGTGATCTTCCCGCCACGCTGGATGGTGGCCGAGAAGACATTCCGTCCGCCGTGGTTCCACCGCAACCTGATGAACGAATTTATGGGCCTGATCCAGGGCGAATACGATGCCAAGGCCGAAGGTTTCGTACCCGGCGGCGCCTCGTTGCACAGCTGCATGAGCGCCCACGGCCCGGACGGCGAGACCTGCACCAAGGCGATCAACGCTGAACTGGCGCCGGCTAAAATCGATAACACCATGGCCTTCATGTTCGAGACCAGCCAAGTGTTGCGTCCGAGCCTATTCGCCCTGGATTGCCCGCAACTGCAAAACAATTACGACGCTTGCTGGGCCACGCTGCCCGCCACTTTCGACCCGACCCGGAGATAACCCATGACTCAGACTTCCATCACTCGTAGCTGGGTTGCCTCCGCCAACGGCCACGCGGATTTTCCGCTGCAGAACCTGCCGTTGGGCGTGTTCAGCGTGAAGGGCTCCGCGCCGCGCAGTGGTGTGGCGATCGGCGATCACATTTTTGATCTGGAAGCGGCACTGGATGCCGGCCTGTTCGATGGCATTGCGAAGAAAGCAGTCGAAGCCACCCGTGGCGGCCAGTTGAATGCGTTCTTCGAATTGGGTCGCGAGGCTCGTGTCGCTTTGCGCGAACGTCTGCTGGAACTGTTTGCTGAAGGCAGCACCCTGCACGGCAAGATCGAGGCTCAAGGCGCCAAACTGCTGCCGCTGGCGGCGGATTGCGAAATGCACCTGCCGGCGAGGATCAACGACTACACCGATTTCTACGTCGGCATCGAGCACGCGCAGAATGTCGGCAAACTGTTCCGCCCGGACAACCCGTTGCTGCCGAACTACAAGTACGTGCCGATTGGTTACCACGGCCGTGCCTCGACCATTCGCCCGTCCGGCACTGACGTTCGCCGTCCGAAAGGCCAGACCCTGCCGGCCGGTCAGACCGAGCCGACATTTGGTCCGTGCGCACGTCTGGACTACGAACTGGAACTGGGTATCTGGATCGGTCAGGGCAACGCGATGGGCGACTCCATCGCCATCGGTGACGCCGCCGATCACATCGCCGGTTTCTGCCTGCTCAACGACTGGTCGGCGCGGGACATCCAGGCTTGGGAATACCAGCCGCTGGGTCCGTTCCTGTCGAAGAGTTTCATCACCAGCATTTCGCCGTGGGTGGTGACGGCCGAAGCGCTGGAGCCGTTCCGTCGTGCCCAGCCTGCGCGCCCGGAAGGCGATCCGCAGCCGCTGCCGTACCTGTTCGACAAACGTGATCAGGCCGCCGGTGCCTTCGACATCGAACTCGAAGTGCTGCTACTGACCGAATCGATGCGCGAGCAAAATCTGCCAGCCCATCGCCTGACCCTCAGCAACACCCAACACATGTACTGGACCGTTGCACAACTGGTTGCGCACCACAGCGTCAACGGCTGCCAGTTGCAGGCCGGTGATCTGTTCGGTTCTGGCACGCTGTCGGGCCCTGAAAACGGTCAGTTCGGCAGCCTGCTGGAAATCACCGAGGGCGGTAAAAAGCCGATCGAACTGGCGTCGGGCGAGGTGCGTAAATTTCTTGAGGATGGCGACGAAATCATCTTGCGCGCGCGTTGCAGTCGCGAGGGTTTTGCTTCCATCGGTTTCGGCGAATGCCGTGGCAAAGTGTTGCCAGCGCGCTAAGAGGGTCAGGTCATGGAACTCTATACCTACTACCGTTCGACCTCGTCTTACCGGGTGCGTATCGCGCTGGCGTTGAAGGGGCTGGATTACCAGGCGCTGCCAATCAACCTGATCGCGCCGCAAGGTGGCGAACATCGGCAGCCGACGTACCTGGGCATCAATCCGCAAGGCCGGGTGCCAGCCTTGCGCACCGACGAAGGCGAGTTGCTGATCCAGTCACCGGCGATCATCGAGTACCTGGAGGAACGTTATCCACAGGTGCCATTGCTGTCCAAAGACCTCGCTGCCCGCGCTCATGAGCGGGGCGTGGCGGCGGTGATCGGTTGCGATGTGCATCCGCTGCACAACGTCAGCGTGCTCAACAAGCTTCGGCAGTTGGGACACGATGAGCCGCAGGTGGTGGAGTGGATTGGTCACTGGATCAGCCAAGGGTTGGCGACGGTGGAGCAATTGATCGGTGACACCGGTTACTGCTTTGGCGATCAACCGGGGCTGGCGGACGTCTATTTGATCCCGCAGTTGTATGCGGCCGAGCGCTTCAATATTTCCCTTGAGGCCTACCCGCGAATTCGTCGAGTGGCGGCGCTGGCAGCGACACACCCAGCCTTCTTCCTGGCCCATCCGGCGAATCAGCCCGATACCCCGTAACAAGGTTGTCAGAAACAAGATCTTTTGCTTTTAATGCACGACCGAATTGGGCGGTAGGTGCCCGAGTCGTTCAGTCAGGCGAATCCTCTGAATCGGATCGTCACTGAGCAGCAGCGCATGCTCCAGGTCAAAGCGCTCGGCATTCGGGCAGTCCAGTCGTTGATAAAGGCTGGCCCGGGCCAGATAGTCGGAGGCGCTGGCGTTGCCCAATTCAAGGACGCGCTCGGCGTCGATCAGGGCGTCAATGTAGTCATCATTCGTGAGGTACAACTGGCGCAGGTTGCGCGACAACCGCTGCAGCATCTGCGCCGGTTCGGCGGTCAGCAAATGCTCGGCGCCAAGCTTCATGTTCGGGCCGTACTGACGTTGCAGCAATTCGCGACAATCATTGGGATACAGCCGTCGCCCACCGCACGGGTCGAGCAGGTGATCGGCGCCTTGCACCCGCAGCAGGAAATGCCCGGGAAAGTTGACCCCGACCATGGGAATCTCCAGCCTTCTGGCCAGTTCCAGTGCAATCAGGCCCAGCACCAGCGGCTGCCCCCGCCGACGTTCCAGCACTTTATTGAGTAACGCCACTTGCGGGCGCAAGGGCGTGGAGTCGTCCTGGGCGAATCCCAGGTCATTCATTCGTCGCAACAACGGTTGCGCCAATTCACTCACCGGCAGCATCGGCAACCCGTAGCTGACCCGCTGTTGCAGGTCCTTGAAGTCCGCCAGCACCGTCTCGGGATCCAGCTCTTTATCGTGCTCGGCGGCGATCCATAGCGCCGCCTCGAACAGCGCGGGCGGTGATCGTTGCAGACAGTCGAAAAAACGTTGGCGCGGGGTCATCAAAATCTCCGGGGAATGCCTCGTTTTAGCCCCGTCACAGGCTTTCGTCCAGTGCTGCACACAGGTGGTAACAGGTTATGTCCGAAAGCGTTCAAAGCGGCGCCGCTTATTCCGGTGCGCTTCTGCAATTTTTGTGCGCAAGCCTATACTGGCGACTACAAGAAGTGATTCGGGAGCCCTACGATGTTCGCTCTCATGCAAAGCACTCGCCTTGAATCGCTGCACCTGAGCGTCGATCCGGTCACCGGGTTGAAGGCGGTGATTGCCATCCACAACAGCCGTCTGGGACCTGCCCTGGGCGGGTGTCGTTACCTTGCTTACCCCAGCGATGAATCCGCGATCGAGGATGCCGTGCGCCTTGCCCAAGGCATGAGTTACAAGGCGGCGCTGGCCGGCCTGGCTCAGGGTGGTGGCGTTGCGGTGATCGTTCGCCCGGCCCATGTGGAAAACCGCGCCGCGCTATTTGAAGCCTTCGGGCGTTGCGTCAACGAACTCGACGGTCGCTACATCACCGCCATCGATGCCGGCACTTCGGTGGCGGACATGGATTGCATCGCCCAGCAAACCCAATTCGTCACCAGCACCACCGCCGCTGGCGACCCTGCGCCGCACGCGGCCATGGGCGTATTTGCCGGTATTCGCAGCACCGCCATGGCCCGTTTGGGCAGCGATAATCTCGAAGGACTGCGCATAGCCATTCAAGGCCTGGGCAATGTCGGTTATGCCCTGGCCGAACAGCTACACGCCGCCGGTGCCGAGCTGCTGGTCAGCGACATCGATCACGGCAAAGTGCAGCTGGCCATGGAGCAATTGGGCGCTCATCCCATCGCAAACGATGCTCTGCTCAGCACACCGTGCGACATACTCGCGCCCTGCGGCCTGGGCGGTGTGCTTAACAGCAACAGTGTGTCGCAACTGCGCTGCTCGGCGGTCGCCGGTTCGGCAAACAACCAACTGATCCATCTGGAAATCGCCGATCAGCTGGAGCGCCGGGGCATTTTGTATGCGCCTGATTACGTGATCAATGCCGGCGGGCTGATCTACGTGTCGCTCAAACACCGCGGGGAAGAGCTCACGACCATTACCGCGCACCTGTCGAAAATCAGTTCACGGCTGACCGAAGTATTCGCCCATGCCCAGGCGGAAAAGCGTTCTCCGGCCCGGGTGGCGGATGAGTTGGCGGAGAAAGTGTTGTACCGGTGACGCTGTACCGGTGAAAAGTTTGAAAGGAGTGAGAGCCTATCCGGCCATTGCTCCCCAAGCCCTGCGCCACAAACGTCGGGCCTGACAAATGCACGCCGACTCACGCGTGCCAGGAGCCCTGTGATGCTTCACAAGGTTGAGCTGCCTTACACCCGATTTCTATCCCCTGACGGCCAGTTACTCGGCAATCTTCCCGACTGGGCCGACGATTTCAATCTGTTGACGCGCCTGTATCGGCAGATGGTCCTGACCCGCCTTTTCGATCAGAAAGCTGTCGCCCTGCAACGCACCGGACGCATTGGCACCTACGCGCCGACCTTGGGTCAGGAAGCCATTGGCGTCGCGGTCGGCAGCCTGATGCACGCCGAAGACGTACTGATCCCGTATTACCGCGACACCGCTGTGCAGTTGATGCGCGGCGTGCGCATGGAAGAAATCCTCTTGTATTGGGGCGGAGATGAACGTGGTAGCGACTTTGCCGACCCGGCGGTCGCTCAGGATTTCCCGATCTGTGTGCCGATCGCCACCCAGGCCCTGCATGCCTGCGGCGTCGCCAGCGCCTTCAAAATCCGTGGCGAGCATCGGGTCGCCGTCACTACGTGCGGCGACGGCGGAACCAGCAAAGGGGACTTCCTCGAGGCCCTCAACGTTGCTGGTGCCTGGCAGTTGCCGGTGGTGTTTGTGATCAACAACAACCAATGGGCAATCTCGGTGCCGCGACGCATTCAGTGCGGCGCCCCGACCCTGGCGCAGAAAGCCATTGGCGCCGGCTTCCACGGCGAGCAAGTCGACGGCAATGACATGCTCGCCGTTTACGACCGCATGCAAGCAGCCCTCGAACGGGCGCGCCACGGTAAAGGCCCGGTGTTGCTCGAATGCCTGAGCTATCGCCTCGGCGATCACACCACCGCCGACGATGCCACGCGCTACCGGTCGGCGGACGAGGTCAAACAGGCCTGGCTCGAAGAACCGATCAAACGCCTGCAACGCTTCATGGCCGGGCAAGGCGTATGGGACGAGGGTCGCGAACAGGCACTGATCAGCGAATGCCAAGGCTTGGTGCAGGGGGCTGTGGATAACTTCGAAGCGGCGGGCCTGCAGGCACCGGAATCGGTGATCGATCATGTCTACGCCCAGTGGCCGCAAGCCCTGGCCGAACAGCGCGAAGAATTTCTGGAGCGGGTGGCGCGCCGGACGGGAGGTTCGGGCCATGAGTAACGGTAAGGTGACGCTGCTGGAAGCGGTGAATCTGGCGTTGCATCGGGCCATGAGCGAAGACGAAAACGTTATCGTCCTCGGTGAAGACGTCGGGGTGAATGGTGGCGTATTCCGCGCCACGCTGGGCCTGCGCGACAGCTTTGGTTTCAAGCGGGTGATCGACTCGCCGCTGGCCGAAACCATGCTCGGCGGGCTGGTGGTGGGCATGGCGGCCCAAGGCCTGAAACCGGTGGTGGAAATCCAGTTCATGGGATTCATCTACGCCACCATGGAGCATCTGGTGTCCCACGCCAGTCGCATGCGCAACCGCACGCGCGGGCGGATCACCTGCCCGATGGTGATGCGCACGCCGATGGGCGCAGGGATTCGCGCACCGGAGCATCACAGCGAAAGCACCGAAGCGCTGTTCGCGCACATTCCGGGGCTGCGGGTGGTGATCCCGTCTTCGCCGGCCCGGGCCTATGGCTTGTTGCTCGCGGCCATTGACGACCCGGACCCGGTGATATTTCTCGAACCCACCCGACTCTATCGAATGAACCCGCAACCACTGCTGGATGACGGCAAGCGCCTGCCGCTGGACAGCTGTTTCACCCTGCGTGAAGGCAGCGACCTTACCTTGATCAGTTGGGGCGCCAGCGTGATGGAAACCCTGCAAGCCGCCACGCAACTGGCCGAGCAGGGCGTCTCGGCGGAAGTGATTGATGTCGCCAGTATCAAACCGCTGGACCTCGACACGATGGAAGCCTCGGTGCGCAAGACCGGTCGCTGCGTGATCGTGCATGAAGCGCCACGCTCCTGCGGGGTCGGCGCGGAAATCGCCGCGAGCCTCTACGAACGGGTATTTCTGGAATTGCAGGCACCGATCCAGCGAGTCACCGCGCCAGACATCCCGCCGCCGCTGTATCGACTGGAATCGCTGTACATGCCCGGCGTCGAAGACATTCTTCATGCCTGCGACACCGTCATGCAGCACTACCCCTGAAGAGACGCCTGAGGCCGAGGAGGTTGCGATGAAATATTTCAAACTGCCGGATCTGGGCGAAGGCTTGCAGGAGGCGGAAATCGTCCGCTGGCGCGTCAAGGTCGGCGATACCGTCAAGGCTGACCAACTGCTGGTGTCGGTGGAAACCGCCAAGGCGCTGGTGGACATTCCCGCGCCCTACGACGGCGTGGTGGCGAAAACATTCGGTGGCGAGGGCGACATCCTTCACGTTGGCGAACCTCTGCTAGGTTACGAAGGCGAAGCGGATGCGGGCACTGTGGTCGGGCGGCTTGAGGGCGGTGGTACGAATCAGGAGGATGCATTTTTCATCGGCGCTGCACCTTCGACTCGTGAGCACCTGGCGAACCGAGCTACGCCAGCGGTGCGTCAACTGGCTCGGCAGCTCGGTATTGAACTGAGCGCCTTGGTCGGCTCCGGTCAGGACGGCCAGATCACCCGCAGCGACGTGGAAAACGCGGCCCAGACCGAACGCGAACGCTTCGGCGGCGAGAAGCTGCGCGGAGTGCGACGCAGCATGGCGCTGAACATGGCCAGGTCCCATGCCGAAGTGGTGCCGGTGACGATTTTCGGTGATGCCGATCTGCATCGCTGGGGGCAGGCACGAGAACCGCTGATTCGTCTGGCCAAGGCCATGGCGGCGGCCTGCGCCATAGAACCGGTGCTCAACAGCGCCTTCGATGGCAAAACTCTGGCGCTCAAACAGCACGAACGGCTCGACCTGGGCATTGCCGTGGATACCCCGGACGGTTTGTTTGTGCCGGTGTTGCGCGATGTCGGTCAGCGCACCGCGGCGGATTTGAAAGAAGGTGTGATGCGACTGCGGGCCGATGTTCAGGCGCGCTCGATCCCGCCCCAGGAAATGATGGGCGCGACCCTGACCCTGTCGAACTTCGGCACCTTGTTCGGCCGCTACGCCAACCCGGTGGTGGTGCCGCCGCAAGTGGCGATCCTCGCCGCCGGGGCGATCCGCGATGAACCGGTGGCGGTCGAGGGGGCGGTGGTGGTGCATCCGATCCTGCCGTTGTCCCTGACCTTCGATCACCGTGTGGTCACCGGTGGCGAGGCGGCGCGATTCTTCAAGGCGTTGGTCGAGGCACTGGAACAACCCGAAGCTTAAGTTTTCCACAGGCATGAAAAAGGCCCTGAGTCATTTGACTCAGGGCCTATTCAATTCGGGCATTGCTTACTTTGGCGTCTTGGCGGCTTTGGCTGGCTTGGTCGGCTCAGCGCCCGTCGCTTCAACAGGTGCAGCGACTTCAACCGGTTCAGTCACTTCGGCTGGCACATTGAGTAATTCGGACAGCGCGTCCGGCTGGCTCTTGAACGCCTTGGCGAACACATCGCGGTTTTTCGCCATGTAGATCCCGGCTTCTTCCACTTGCTGTTCGGTCAGGGACGGAACGGCTTTTTGCAACACTTCAGCCAGTAATTCGGCCAGTTCGAGCATTTTGTCATGACGGTCAGCTTCGGCTTTATCCATGAACAAGCGCTCCAGATCTCGGCTGCTGCGGTATACCACTTCGACGGCCATTCACCACCTCACATGCCTTCACATTAGTTGTCTGTTTCGACTACTGTATTTATATACAGCGAAAAGGATAAGCGAATCCCAGCGCTTTGGGTAGTGGCTTTTTAATGTAGACCGATTTCAGGGTTTGTCAGGTGAACTGTATCGGACGCTGTAGGAGCGAGCGGTGCGGCGATCCGACTTGCCCGCGAAGGCGTCCGTCCTGATGCCACTCACGTGTCTCATATCACGCAGCCATCATCTCACCCAACAGTATCTGGCCTTTTTTCTGCATGCAGAACAACCGTCACGTCCAACCCGCATCATCCGCTCGAATCGAGCTAAGGAACCATCATCGTGAAAATCAACTGGGCCGAGAATCTGCGGCAGAACGTGCACCAACTGGCCGAGTCCCTGGGCAACCTGTTCGTCGAGACCTTCCACTACCTCGCGCTGTTCGCCATCGGTGCAGTCACCGCGTGGGCGGCGGTGATGGAATTCTTGCAGATGATCGAGGCGGGGCACATCAAGATCGATGACATCTTGCTGCTGTTCATCTACCTGGAACTGGGGGCGATGGTCGGGATTTACTTCAAGACCAACCACATGCCGGTGCGCTTCCTGATCTACGTGGCGATCACCGCACTGACGCGGCTGCTGATCTCCAACGTCTCGCACCACAATCCGCCAGACGTGGGGATTATCTACCTGTGCGGCGGGATTCTGCTGCTGGCGTTTGCGATTCTGGTGGTGCGTTACGCCTCGTCGCAATTCCCTTCGGTGAAGATCGAACACCCGCAGCGCAAGATCGGTGCGGGTTCCGGTGAGCATCCCGAAGTGGAGAAGGGCGAGCTTTAAAGCCCCATTGAAGGTCGGGGCCGGGATTTGACCAAGGGCGGCGGCGGGTTGCGATTGTCGCCGTCGGTCATGGCTTCGAGGATGGCCACGGCGCTGTGGCCCTGTTCGATGGCGATGCCGAATTGAATGCTTTGCACCAGGCGTTTGAGGCGCTTGGGATCATTGCGCTGTTCGGCGCTGATCATCCGTTTGGCCACCACGCGGCCACTTTTGGAGAGGGTCAGCATGATGCTGCCGTCCAGACCCTGAATGCTCAGGTTGACTTGATAATCCGGTGCAAAGGCATCGGTAATGAGCTGAAAAGGGTTGTCCATAATGCGTCACTGCCTGATTGAACGTGCAGTTGTTGACGGCCGTGATCGGGATTAGTTCGCAACACCAGACCACCGGCCTTCCATGTTCATGTGCTTTCATCCGTGTTGCGTAAGGGATATAGCAAGGTGCATGCCGGAAAAATTGTCGAACAATGGATACGGCAAAAAAATGGCGGGTACTCTGGCCCGCCTTCTTTTTGCCTGCCCGTTTCAGGGCATGAACGAGTAGATGATCGCAGACAGTGCAATCAAGCCGATCAATACCACGAACACGTTCGAGGCCTGATTCGAGTACTGGCGCAACGCCGGCACGCGGCGGATGGCGTACATCGGCATCAGGAACAACAGGCACGCGATGATCGGTCCGCCGAGGGTTTCGATCATGCCCAGGATGCTTGGATTGAAGGTCGCGACGGCCCAGCAGCTGAGGATCATGAACAGCGCAGTGACTCGGTTCAGCCAACTGCTGGACATGACGCGACCACGGCCACGCAGGCTTTTCACGATCAGGCCCTGAAAACCTTCGCTGGCGCCGATGTAATGGCCGAGGAAGGATTTGGTGATCGCCACCAGCGCAATCAACGGCGCCGCGTAAGCGATGACCGGGGTCTGGAAGTGGTTGGCCAGGTACGACAGGATCGAAATGTTCTGCGCCTTCGCGGCGGCCAAATCAGCCGGGGACAGCGCCAGCACGCAGCTGAAGCAGAAGAACATCACCGTCACCACCATCATCGCGTGGGCGATGGCGAGGATGCCGCTGCTTTTGCGTTCGGCTTGCTCGCCGTAACGCTGTTTCTGATCGACGGCGAAGGCGGAGATGATCGGCGAATGGTTGAACGAGAACACCATTACCGGGATCGCCAGCCACAAGGTCTTGAAGAACAGCGGCAGCGGCATGCCTTCACTGGCGGTGGCGAAGAATGCGCCGTTCCAGTTCGGGATCAGGCTGACGCCGAGCAGCAGCAACGCCGCGACGAACGGGTAAACCAGCACGCTCATGCATTTGACGATGACGCCCTGACCACAACGTACGATCGCCATCAGGCCGAGAATCAGCCCCAGCGACAGAATCGCCCGAGGAGGCGGGGTCATGTGCAACTGGTGCTCCATGAGGCTGCTCAGGGTGTTGGTCAGCGCCACGCTGTACACCAGCAAAATCGGGAAGATCGCGAAGAAATACAGCAGCGTGATCAGCTTGCCGGCACCGATGCCGAAGTGTTCTTCCACCACTTCGGTAATGTCCCCGGAACGGCCGGACAACACGAAGCGCGTCAGGCCACGGTGGGCGAAGAAGGTCATCGGAAAGGCCAGTACCGCCAGGAGCAGCAGCGGCCAGAAACCACCGACACCGGCGTTGATCGGCAGGAACAGCGTGCCGGCGCCAATCGCCGTGCCATAGAGGCCGAGCATCCAGGTGGTGTCGTGTTTGCTCCAGCCTTTGTGGGTTATTTCGCTATTGCGGGTCAGGTCTACAGCAGGATTATCGGCAGCAGGTGTACGTACATCGGTCATCGTTTTTGCCTCGTTATTATTCTTGCTCGGGCTCACGTGTTGCGAACGGTCAGGGAATGCTCCTCAGCACTCCACCCAGCTCACCGCCAGGCCGCCCCGTGAAGTTTCTTTGTATTTGTCGTGCATGTCGGCGCCGGTATCGCGCATGGTGCGGATCACCCGATCCAGGGAAATGAAGTGTTTGCCGTCGCCGCGCAGGGCCATTTGCGTTGCGTTGATTGCCTTCACCGCAGCGATTGCGTTGCGCTCGATGCAAGGCACCTGCACCAGGCCGCCGACCGGATCGCAGGTCAGGCCGAGGTTGTGTTCCAGGCCGATTTCGGCGGCGTTTTCCAGTTGCTCGGGAGTCGCTCCGAGCACGTCCGCCAAACCGGCGGCAGCCATGGCGCAGGCGGAACCGACTTCACCCTGACAGCCGACTTCGGCGCCGGAGATCGAGGCGTTTTTCTTGCAGAGAATGCCTACAGCGGCAGCGCCCAAAAAGAACGCCACGACGTCATCGTCTGACGCGTCCGGGTTGAATTTCATGTAGTAGTGCAGCACGGCGGGAATGATCCCTGCCGCCCCGTTTGTAGGCGCGGTCACCATGCGTCCGCCCGCCGCGTTTTCTTCGTTCACGGCGAGGGCGAACAGGTTGACCCACTCCATGGCTGACAGGGTGGAGCTGATGACATTGGGTTTGCCGATTTCCAACAGGCTGCGGTGCAATTTCGCGGCGCGGCGCGGCACATTCAGACCGCCGGGCAGGATGCCTTCGTGACGCAAGCCTTGCTCGACGCATTCACGCATCACCGACCAGATATGCAGCAACCCCTGGCGGATCTCGGCGTCACTGCGCCAGGCCCGTTCGTTGGCCATCATCAGCTCGGAAACCCGCAGGCCGTGCTGGTTGCAGAGCTTGAGCAATTCGGCGGCGCTGGAGAAATCGTACGGCAGGACTACATCGCTGGTCGGCGCAATGCCGGACTCGGCTTCAGCGGCTTCGATGATGAAACCACCGCCCACCGAGTAGTACGTTTGCTCGAACAATTCATCGGTTTCGCCGAAGGCTGTCAGCGACATGGCGTTGGGGTGGTAGGGCAGGCTCTCGTCCAGCAACAGGAGATCGTGCTGCCAGTTGAAGGCAATGGTCGATTTACCGGCCAGACTCAGTTCGCCGGTTTCACGCAAGGTCTGGATTCGGCTGTCGATGGAGGTCGGATCAATGCTGTCTGGCCATTCGCCCATCAGGCCTATGACGCAGGCACGGTCGGTTGCGTGGCCGACGCCAGTGGCCGAAAGGGAGCCGTAGAGGCGGATTTCTACCCGCCGTACGTCGGCCAGTAAATGTTGCTCAATCAGTGCTTGGGCGAAGGTTGCGGCGGCGCGCATCGGGCCGACGGTGTGGGAACTGGACGGGCCGATGCCGACTTTGAAAAGATCAAAAACACTGATAGCCATGCTAAAGCCTATACAAGCAATGGAAGAGAAATCGCTGCCATTTTTGTAGGCCGAGCGCAATGTCGGCGATACTGCCTCTCTCGGTCCTACGTGACCAACGAAACTTTCTAAGACAGCCTTTAGCAGGACTAAACAATGAGTCGCCAATTGCATGCCCAGACTTACGTCTGGCTGCACGTGTTTTCGTGTGCCGCGCGGCACTTGTCCTTCACCCGTTGCGCCGAAGAACTGCACATCACGCCGGGGGCAGTCAGTCAGCAAATTCGGCAACTGGAAGAGCGGCTGGGTTTTCGCCTGTTTCATCGTCGCGCCCGGGGCGTGGAATTGAGCGCCGAAGGCCAGCGATTGGCTATCACCGTTAACGAAGCCTACGGCAGCATCGATGCGGAATTGCGACGATTGGATGCGGGAATGATCAGCGGGATTTTGCGGTTACGCTCGATTCCCTCGTTCCTGAGCAAATGGCTGACCCCGCGCCTGCCGCGTTTACAACAGCGCTTTCCGGACATTCAGTTGCGGCTGGTGGCCGAGGACAGCAGCGTGCCGTTGCATGAAGGGGATTTCGATTTGGCCATCGACCTCAATGACGGCAGTTATCCTGGATTGTTATCCACAGCCTTGTTGGATGAGCAGATCTTTCCGGTGTGTGCCCCCAGCCTGTTGCGCGCAAGACCGCCACTGCACGGCCCGGCGGATCTGATGCATTTTCCGTTGCTGCACGATATCACCGCCTGGCGTGGTAGTTTTGAATATGCGGAGTGGGAGTTTTATCTCAACGCCATCGGCTTTGCAGGCGCGGATGTGCGGCGCGGGCATACTTTCAATCGCAATCACCTGACCATCGAAGCGGCCATTGCCGGGATGGGCGTGGCGATTGCGCGGCGAACGCTGCTCAACGATGAACTGGAGCGTGGGACGTTGATCGTGCCGTTTGGCTTGGCGGTGCCCAATCACAAGCGTTACGTGCTGCTCTATGCGCCGGGCGCGCTGAGTCATCCGGGCGTACGCGCGGTGCATGACTGGCTGGTGGAAGAGGCGGGGATATTTCGTAGTCTGCATCCGCTGGCGGAGCGGCAGATGTGAGCAGCTAAGACATCAAGCAGGGGCGACCGAACTCCCGACATTAACAGCGCTTTTGCCCGTTGTCCGGCTTTTTTTACGTATGAATATTTATCTTTTTTTAGGGGTTGAATTATCCAGCGTACACACCGATTGTGTAACCAAGAGGTCACGGTGATGACGCCCAAGGGGCTAGCTGACCGGCCTCTCGCGAGCTAGCTGAAATAAGGGATGAACTATGCAAATCCAAGTCAATAGCGATAACCATATTCAAAGCAGCATCCGACTGGAGGAGTGGGTACGTACGACCATTGAGAGCACGCTCGAACGTTATGAAGAGGACCTGACCCGCGTCGAGGTCCATCTGCGGGACGAGAACGGCGACAAGCCCGGTCCCCACGATATGCGCTGCCAGCTGGAAGCGCGGCCAAAAGGCCACCAACCGATTTCTGTCACTCATAAAGCCGCTAACCTGGAACTGGCGATCGACGGTGCGGCCGAAAAACTCGAACATGCGCTTGAACATCTGTTCGGCAAACTGCGGGGCAAACCACGTGCCGCTGTGGTGCCGTTCGAAAGGCCTACGGCCGATGCGCTGCTGGAAGACGAGTTTCTCGAGAACGAACAGGCTGCACAAAACGGCTGAGGCCTGATTCACTTTTTACCTTCCCACGTTCTCTCCACCTGAAAACGGGCCTGCTTATGCAGGCCCGTTTTTGTTTCAGCATCCATCGGTGCCCCACCACCAGGCTAGTCAACCGGGCCGAACGCATGCTCCAAGGAGCTGCCGAAGGCTCGGGCCGCGTTCGGACGATCTTTTGATCTTGCTTTACCGCAAGAATGCCTGCCGATATTCCCCGGGCGTCCCACCCAAAGCCTGACGAAACCGGTTGGTGAAATGGCTCGCGCTGGCAAACCCACAGGCCAATGCAATCTCCCCCAACGGCTGCGACGTCCCGCGCAACAACTCCTGCGCCCGACTCAGTCGTCTAGCCAACACATACTGATGCGGCGGCAAACCGAAGCTCACACGAAACATCCGCGCAAAATGATATTCAGACAACGCACACAATGCCGCCAACTGCCCAAGGCTGATCGCTTCCGCCAATTGATGATCGATGAACTCCACCAACTGCCGTCGTTGATGTGCCGCCAACCCACCCTTGAGGCGCAGGCCCTCACGCACGCCGACCTGGCTGAGTAGGGCATGGCTGAGCATTTCATGAGCCAGGCTGCTGGTGAGAAGGCGTTCGCCGGGTTCGTCCCAGTTGAGGGTAATCAACTGCCGAAAGCGCCGGGCTTGCTGCGGATCTTCAAGGAACGTGCGCTCGCGCAACTGCAATTCCCGAGGTTCGCGATCCAGCAGCGTGACGCAGCCAAGGGCAAATTGTTCGGAGCTGAAATACAGGTGGGCCAGGCGAATATCGCCATTGATCACCCAGCCTGACTGATGATCGGCCGGCAGAATGCACAGCTTGTCCGGGCCGCCCTTGGTACCGGGCTGGTCGCGGCGAAAGGTGCCGGTGCCGCCGGCGATGTAGCAGGACAAGGTGTGATGGCTCGGCGCTTCGTAGTCCTGGGCGTCGTGGTGGTTGCTCCACAAAGCTGCAGCCATGCCGTCACCGAGCTCGGCGCTATGCTCCAGACGAGCATTGGGCGAGCGGTTAAGCGCTTGAAAGACTTGCAGGGTATCCAGTGCGGCCATGATCGGTTCTCTCCAACGCTTTGCATCCTACTCCGTAGACGTTGGCCTGCCAGCCCGCCGGCCGACAAAAGCGCAAGTTTATGCAAGTGCAAAAGGATTGCGCGTCGGACACTGAAGGCCTATTCAGGAGTCTGGCCATGAACCTCTCGTTATACCTGCTGACCGTGCTGATCTGGGGCACCACCTGGATTGCCTTGAAATGGCAACTGGGCGTGGTGGCGATTCCGGTGTCGATCGTCTATCGCTTCGGCCTTGCCGCGCTAGTGCTGTTCGTGATGTTGCTGCTTAGCCGGCGCTTGCAAGTGATGAACCGTCGCGGGCATCTGATTTGCCTGGCTCAGGGGCTGTGCCTGTTCTGCATCAATTTCATGTGCTTTCTCACCGCCAGCCAATGGATCCCCAGTGGTCTGGTCGCCGTGGTGTTTTCCACCGCCACCCTGTGGAACGCCTTCAACGCACGGGTGTTCTTCGGCCAGAAAATTGCCCGTAACGTGCTGATGGGCGGCGCATTGGGCTTGCTCGGGCTTGGCCTGCTGTTCTGGCCGGAGCTGGCCGGTCATACCACCAGCCCGGAAACCTTGCTCGGGTTGGGTCTGGCGCTGCTCGGAACCTTGTGTTTCTCGGCCGGCAACATGCTGTCGAGTCTGCAACAGAAGGCGGGCCTGAAACCCCTGACCACCAATGCCTGGGGCATGGCTTACGGCGCGGCGATGTTGTCGGCGTGGTGCCTGGTCAAAGGCATCCCGTTCGACATGGAATGGAATGCCCGCTACATCGGGTCGTTGTTGTACCTGGTAATTCCCGGCTCGGTGATCGGCTTCACCGCCTACCTGACGCTGGTCGGGCGCATGGGGCCGGAGCGGGCGGCGTATTGCACCGTACTCTTTCCGGTGGTGGCGCTAAATGTGTCGGCGTTCGTCGAAGGCTATCAATGGACGGCGCCGGCACTGGTGGGGCTGGTGCTGGTGATGTTGGGGAATGTGTTGGTGTTCCGTAAACCTGGGGGACTTCGATTACGCGCAGGCGTAGACGCGCCTGATAAATACGGCAGGGCGCAAAGTTAATCATTCTCGATTCTGATGCTTATATAAATGAGTGAGGGGAATATGAAGTTTAGAATTATCTGGGCCCACTCACCATAGTTCCAGATTTCCGATTGGTCCATGTTAAACCATTCGACACCGACCACCTGTATGCAGACGAAGTAGACGAATATGGCCATCAATAACCCCATCAGTGCATAACTCTTGGCCTCGTGGAAGTCGTCGGCGCTGGCATTGAGTTTTCTATAAAGCTGATAGGTGCCCATCAGGCAAAGCACGGTGTAGATAACTTCAAGTGTAATGATGAACCAGTAAATTCGATGATGAAGCATGGGCGATGTAATGGCCCGATTGGCATATTTCGTCTGGTCTTTGGTGGTGTCCATGCTCAATATGTGCGCGACATACTCGTAATTGGTGGGGTAGTCGGCCAAGTTGCTGTACATCATGAGCAAGCCAAAAAAACTAATAAAAGCCATTAATGCGAGCTTGCTGAATCTGATGGTTTGGTTTGTTGTCAGGTTGTTCACGGTTTTGATTCTCCAGAGTGAGTGCCTGTTATGGCAAATGACTGAAGAGAGTTTATCGTGTGGGTCGTTATTTAAGTTGCTTACTGAATTGCAAGTTGTGTAAAGGTTAGAGGGGCGACTTTAGAAGTTGGTCACCAAGTGTTTTATTCATTGAGCTTGATGCGGGCAGACGTTGAAAGCCTGCCCGTTATTTCAACGATTCCAGACTTGTGGATTCACCAGGTCCTGCGGCCGTTCACCCAGCAAGGCACTGCGCAAGTTAGCCAAGGCGCGGTTGGCCATGGCTTCACGGGTTTCGTGGGTAGCCGAGCCGATGTGCGGCAAGGTCACGGCGTTTTTCAGCTGGAACAATGGCGATTCGGCCAGCGGTTCTTTCTCGTAGACGTCCAGGCCGGCGCCGCGAATCCGGTTGTTTTGCAGCGCTTCGATCAACGCCGGTTCGTCCACTACGGGGCCGCGGGCGATGTTCACCAGAATGGCGCTCGGTTTCATCAGCGCCAGTTCACGGTGGCTGATCAAGTGTCTGGTTTTTTCGCTGAGCGGCACCACCAGGCAGACGAAATCGGCCTCGGCCAGCAGCTGGTCGAGGCTGCGGAACTGTGCACCGAGCTCCTGTTCCAGTTCGGTCTTGCGGCTGTTGCCACTGTAGATAATCGGCATGTTGAAGCCCAACCGCCCACGACGGGCGATAGCCTCGCCGATGTTGCCCATGCCGACAATCCCTAAGGTTTTGCCATGCACATCGCTACCGAACAACGGCGCGCCGACGGTGGCTTGCCATTGGCCGGCCTTGGTCCAGGCGTCCAGCTCGGCGACGCGGCGGGCGCTGCTCATGAGCAAGGCAAAGGCCAGGTCGGCGGTGCTTTCGGTGAGGACGTCGGGGGTGTTGGTGAGCATGATCCCCCGTTCGTTGAAGTAGGCGAGGTCGTAATTGTCGTAGCCAACCGAGACGCTGGAGACCACTTCCAGTTTGGCGGCATTTTCCAGCTGCGCGCGACCGAGTTTGCGGCCGACGCCGATCAGGCCGTGGGCGTGGGGCAGGGCTTCATTGAACTGGGCGTTGATGTCGCCGTTTTTCGGGGTCGGCACGATCACGTCGAAGTCTGTTTGCAGACGTTCGATCATCGGTGGGGTGATGCGGCTGAAGGCGAGGACGGTTTTTTTCATTGGAGGCGGCTCGTCGGGCTTGGAGAATGCCAAGCACGCTAACATTCTTCCCGGACATTTTGCGAGTCTCGGACCGCCGGGTGTACGCCATTCAAAACTGTAGGAGCTGAGCTTGCTCGCGAAAGCGGTGTGTCAGGTGACATAGATGTTGAATGTTAGAAAGTCTTCGCGGGCAAGCCTCGCTCCTACAAGGGATTAGCTGTGTGGCGCAGGCTTAGGTATGTCGACGTTATCCAGCACCCGATTCACCGCCAGTTCGCCCAGCATGATGACCTGCTGGATGCCGAGCATGGTGTTGCGATGAGTGCCTTCGAGAAACCCGGCGAAGTCACTGGCCATGACGCTGGCCGAGGCGAGGGATTCGCTGGCGTAGGCCAACAGGTTTTCGGTATTGGCGTTGGGGGCGACGATGAACAGATGGCTGGGAGTGTGGGGCGGATTCGGTGTTGGCTTAAACATGAGGGCTATTCCTATGGACGGTGTATTAGGGTCGCCACCTTCCGTTTTCCAGACGAAAAGGTGGCAACTGCGCGCGGACTGGAAAAACCGGACACCTTCCAAACCGGCAGACCCGAAGGTCTCCCGCGCACAGCCGCCATAACAAGGAACTGCGTGCACAAAAAAGCGCCGCAGTATGCCATGAGGTGTGTGTAAAGGATGTCAGGTTTTCCAGACCTGATCGCTGATGCGTCAGCGACCCCCAAAGCCTACCCATCTCCCGTCCCACACACCAACCGTCAAAACATGTCGGAAACATCCCTGGATTTCGGCGATTTGTAGGACTGTCTGTAGCTCAATTCGCCACTCGAACCCCACCCAAACTCCCACTCAATTCATACGCCGCCAATTCCGCCTGATGCGCCGCGAGGATCTCCGGCAATGACCCACGCAAGTACTCGACCCACGTCTTGATCTTCGCATCCAGGTACTGCCGCGACGGATAAATCGCATACAGATTCAGTTCCTGCGAACGGTAATTCGCCATCACCCGCACCAGCGTGCCGTTGCGCAGCCCTTCAATCGCCGCATACACCGGCAAAACGCCAACCCCCATGCCACTGGTGATCGCAGTCTTCATTGCATCAGCGGAGTTCACCAAAAACGGTGAACTGTTGATGGTGACCATTTCCTGGCCTTCAGGGCCGTCGAAGGTCCATTTTTCCAGCGGGATGACCGGGCTCACCAGGCGCAGGCAGGCGTGGTTGAGCAGGTCGCTGGGTTTGTGCGCGCAGCCGTTGGCTTTTACATAGGCGGGCGATGCGCAAACGATGCTGTAGGTGATGCCCAACCGTTGGGAGACGAAGCCCGAGTCGGGCAGTTCGCTGGCGAGCACGATGGACACGTCGTAGCCCTCGTCCAGCAGGTCCGGCACACGGTTGGCCATGGTCAGGTCGAAGGTCACGTCCGGGTGGGTTTTGCGGTAGCGGGCGATGGCATCGATCACGAAGTGCTGACCGATACCGGTCATGGTGTGCACCTTGAGTTGCCCGGCCGGGCGGGCGTGGGCGTCGCTGGCCTCGGCTTCGGCTTCTTCGACGTAGGCCAGGATCTGCTCGCAACGCAATAGATAGCGCTTGCCGGCCTCGGTCAGGGCGATGCGGCGGGTGGTGCGGTTGAGCAGACGGGTTTGCAGGTGGGCTTCCAGGTTGGAGACCGCGCGCGAGACGTTGGCCGTGGTGGTGTCGAGTTGCACGGCGGCGGCGGTGAAGCTGCCGGCCTCGGCCACGTAACTGAAGGCGCGCATGTTTTGCAAAGTGTCCATGGGGTGCTCTCGAGTGCGATGGCAAATTGTGACACGAAGTTTCTGCTTTTTTACAGTCGACTTAAGAGGCAACCCAGGGATTATCGCGTTAACGGTAACAAAGATTCACAGGAATCCCGGCTTATCGCCAACAAGGCCCACCCCTAGAATTGCTCCTACGGGGGCTCAGTCCTCTCCCTTTCAGGAATTTGCAGCAGTGCCGCGTCGCATCAACAGAGCGCTCAAGACGCTCAGTGTTTTGGCTTTAACTCTGGCAATCAGCGGCTGCATCGGCACCGCCGGTATTGCCCCACAAGGCAAGGCACTGGAGGCCAATTCATTGGCCACCGATAAAGCCATTCAGAGCGCCGCGCAAGACGCTCATTGGCCCACCACCCAATGGTGGCAAGCCTACGGCGACCCGCAACTGAACCGCTGGATCGACCTCGCCCTGCAAGGCAGCCCGAGCATGGCCATGGCCGCGGCGCGAGTGCGTCAGGCGCGGTCCATGGCCGGCATTGCCGAGTCTACCGAATCGTTGCAGATCAATAGCCAATCCACCCTCAAACGCCACAACTGGCCCACCGATCAGTTCTACGGCCCCGGCGAGTTGGCCAACACCACCACCTGGGACAACAACGCCGCGCTTGGCTTCAGCTATGCCCTCGACCTTTGGGGGCGCGAAAGCAACGCCACCGAGCGCGCCGTGGACATGGCTCACGTGAGCGCCGCCGAGGCGCGGCAGGCCCAGCTCGAATTGCAGAACAACATCGTGCGCGCCTATATCGAGCTTTCGTTGCATTACGCGCAGCGGGATATCGTCGCGGCAACGTTGAAGCAGCAACAGCAAATTCTCGATTTGGCACAGAAACGCCTGAATGGCGGCATCGGCACTCATTTCGAAGTCAGCCAGGCTGAAACACCATTGCCGGAAACCCATCGGCAAATCGATGCGCTGGACGAAGAAATTGCCCTAAGCCGCAACCAACTCGCCGCGCTGGCCGGTAAGGGACCGGGTGAGGGCGCGCAATTGCAACGCCCGACGCTGTCGCTGGGCGCGGCGCTGAAGTTGCCGTCGTCTTTGCCGGCGCAATTGCTCGGCCAGCGCCCGGACGTGGTCGCCAGTCGCTGGCAAGTGGCGGCGCAGGCGCGGGGCATCGATGTTGCCCACGCCGGCTTCTACCCCAACGTCGATCTGGTCGGCAGCCTCGGCTATATGGCCACCGGCGGCGGGGCGCTGGAGTTTTTGACCGGCAAGAAGCTCAACTACAGCGTCGGCCCGGCGATTTCATTGCCGATCTTCGACGGCGGCCGCTTGCGTGCGGAACTGGGCGAAGCCTCGGCGGGTTATGACGTCGCCGTGGCCAGGTACGACCAGACGCTGGTCAACGCGCTGAAGAACATCTCCGACCAGTTGATTCGCCGCGAGTCGATGGACAAGCAACAAGCCTTCGCCGCCGAGTCGGTGGCCACGGCGCAGAAGACCTACGACATCGCGATGATCGCGTATCAGCGCGGGCTCACCGATTACCTCAACGTGCTCAATGCGCAGACGTTGTTGTTCAAGCTGCAACAAGTGCAGCAGCAAGTTCAGGCCGCCCGGTTGAGCGCTCATGCGGAATTGGTGACTGCTTTGGGCGGAGGCCTCGGCGCTGGCAACGACGTGCCGAATGCCGAGAAAACCCAGCCCCCGAAAACTCCGGTTCTTTTGCGTTGAACACAAAATCTGTGGGAGCGAGCCTGCTCGCGATAGCGGTGTGTCAGTCGACATCAATGTTGAATGTGAAATCGCCATCGCGAGCAGGCTCGCTCCCACCGGTTCCGCGACCTGACTGAATTTCATTGAGCAAAATTCCATGACTCCCTTGCCCGCACCTTTGCGCTGGCTGTATTCCCTTGAATGGCGCCGGGGTTTCTTCGACTGGGCACGCAGCGACGGCGTGACCTGGGTGTACATTTTCAAGGTGCTGTTCGCCGCGTTCCTGACCCTGTGGCTGGCCATGCGTCTGGAGTTGCCGCAACCGCGCACCGCGATGATCACCGTGTTCATCGTCATGCAACCGCAAAGCGGCCAGGTCTTTGCCAAGAGCTTTTATCGCTTCCTTGGCACCTTGGCCGGGTCGGCGGTGATGGTCGCGTTGATTGCCTTGTTTGCGCAGAACACCGAACTGTTCCTCGGCTCGCTGGCGATCTGGGTCGGCCTCTGCTCGGCCGGCGCGGCACGTTATCGCAATTTCCGCGCTTATGGATTTGTGCTCGCCGGTTATACGGCGGCGATGGTCGGGCTGCCTGCATTGGCTCACCCCGATGGCGCGTTCATGGCAGCAGTCTGGCGTGTGTTGGAAATCTCCTTGGGGATTCTCTGCTCGACGCTGGTCAGCGCCGCGATCCTGCCGCAAACCGCCAGCGCGGCAATGCGCAACGCCTTGTATCAGCGCTTCGGCGTGTTCGCCTTGTTCGTCACCGATGGCTTGCGCGGTCGCAGCCGGCGCGAGGCGTTTGAAGCGAACAATGTGCGGTTTATCGCCGAGGCGGTGGGCCTGGAAGGGCTGCGCAGCGTCACGGTGTTCGAAGACCCGCACATGCGTCGGCGTAATGGGCGGCTCAGTCGCTTGAACAGCGAGTTCATGGGCATTACTACGCGATTCAATGCGCTGCATCAGTTGCTCGAACGCCTGCGCAGGAGCGGCACTGATCACGTTGTCGCGGCGATCAAACCGGGGTTACAGGATCTGGCCGAAGTGCTCGACGGCTTCAGCGGTCGCGCCTTGACCAGCCCCGACGCTGCACGCCTGGCGATCGCTTTGGCGACCTATAAGGAAAACCTGCCAGCGCGCGTCCGCAGCCTGCGGGCGACCTTTCAGGAGAGTGATCCGAGCGACGCCGAGCAGCTGGATTTTCACACCGCCTATGAGCTGCTTTATCGCTTCGTCGACGACCTGCACAGTTATGCACAGACCCACGCGTCCCTGGCCGATCACAGTCACGAACGGGAACGTTGGGACGAGCCCTTCACCCCGCAAACCAACGGGTTGGCCTCGGCGGCATCGGGTATTCGCGCAGCATTCATCCTGGTGGTGCTCGGCAGTTATTGGGTGGCCACCGCGTGGCCGAGCGGGGCGACCATGACCCTGATCGCTGCCGCCACCGTCGGCCTTTCAGCGGCGACACCGAACCCCAAACGCATGGCGTTTCAGATGGCCTGCGGGACGTTGCTCGGGGCGCTGATCGGCTTCGTCGAGATGTTTTTCATCTTCCCTTTGATCGACGGGTTTCCGTTGCTCTGCGTGATGCTCGCGCCAGTGATCGTGATCGGGGCGTTCCTGACTTCACGGCCGCAATACGCGGGGGTTGGCCTGGGATTGCTGATCTTCTTCAGCACCGGTTCGGTGCCGGACAACCTCACGGTTTACAACCCTTACGCCTTCATCAACGACTACATCGCGATGATCATGGGCATGCTGGTGTGCGCGGCGGCCGGGGCGATCATTCTGCCGCCCAACAGCCGCTGGTTATGGCGGCGGTTGGAGCAGGATTTGCGCGGGCAAGTGGTGTATGCCATCAGCGGCAAACTCAAAGGTTTGGCGTCAAGTTTCGAAAGCCGCACACGGGACTTGCTGCATCAGGCCTACGGCCTCGCAGCGGGACAGCCGCAGGTGCAACGGGACTTGCTGCGCTGGATGTTCGTGGTGCTGGAAGTCGGCCACGCGATCATCGAGTTGCGCAAGGAGCAGGCGATTTTGCCGGTGCATCCGGCGTACGCCGAATCCCAGCCGTGGCGTCAGTCAATCCGGGTGATGGGGCGTTCGCTGGTGCGACTGTTTCTGCAGCCGAGCCAGAGCAATCTGGAACGTGCTCTGGTTGCGGTCGACCACGCGATCAGTTGCGTGCAGGCCACCGACGAACCCTTCGCGCCGCACTTCGATACCTCTGCCTTGCGCCGAGTGAAGAGCTACCTGCACTTCATCCGCACCTCGCTGCTCGACCCGCAATCGCCGCTTGGCGGTTACATAAATGCCAATGCCAACGCCATCGCCAAGCCCCAAGGACTTGAACATGCCTCGTGAAATCGCCTTCCACGGCGTGTACATGCCCACCATGACCCTGATGTTTTTCATTGCGGCGGCGCTGGCCTGGGCGCTGGACCGGTTCCTGTCCGGGTTCGATCTGTACCGCTTCTTCTGGCACCCGGCGCTGCTGCGCCTGAGTCTGTTTACCTGTCTGTTCGGCGCCCTGGCGCTGACTGTTTACCGTTGAGAACACCGTGATGAAAAAGCTCTTCAGCCTGCTCGCGACCCTGCTGGTGTTGGCCCTTGCCCTGTGGATCGGCCGGACCCTGTGGGTGCATTACATGAACACGCCCTGGACTCGCGACGGCCGGGTGCGCGCCGATATCATCAACGTCGCCGCCGACGTTACCGGTGAAGTGGTGGACGTGCCGGTGCACGACAACCAGCTAGTGAAGAAGGGCGATTTGCTGATGCGCATCGACCCCGAGCATTACCGCATCGCAGTGAAACAGGCACAGTCGCTGGTGGCCTCGCGCAAAGCCACGTGGGAGATGCGCAAGGTCAACGCCCATCGCCGTGCCGACCTCGACAACCTGGTGATCTCCAGGGAAAACCGCGACGACGCCACCAACATCGCCGACTCGGCCCTGGCCGATTACCAGCACGCCCAAGCGCAACTGGAAGCGGCCGAACTGAACCTCAAACGCACTGAAGTGCGCGCGGCGGTGGATGGCTATGTGACCAACCTCAACGTCCATCGTGGCGACTATGCGCGCATCGGCGAAGCGAAGATGGCGGTGGTCGATATGAACTCGTTCTGGGTTTATGGCTTCTTCGAAGAAACCAAACTGCCTCATGTGCGCGTGGGCGATAAAGCCGACATGCAATTGATGAGCGGCGAAGTGCTCAAGGGGCATGTGGAAAGCATTTCTCGCGGCATCTACGACCGCGACAACCCGCAAAGCCGCGAGCTGATTGCCGATGTGAACCCGACGTTTAACTGGGTGCGTTTGGCGCAGCGGGTGCCGGTGCGGATTCACATTGATGAAGTGCCAGAGGGCGTGCTGTTGGCGGCGGGGATTACGTGTACGGTGGTTGTTAACTAACCGTTAGACCGAGTCGCGCCCATCGCGAGCAGGCTCGCTCCCACATTGATGGGGTTCGGACGCTGATTCGGTGAACGACGAAAATCCCCCGTGGGAGCGAGCCTGCTCGCGATGGACGCAACTCGGTCTCACTCCTTGCAAAACGTCTCATGCAAATGCCGCCAAAGCACCTTGCCATCGGCCTGTTTCTCAAACACCACCGAGGATCGCCGATCAGAATGCAGCCCCGTCGCATCGGTCTGCTGCTCGCGGTAACTCACCACTGCGCCACCGTCATACAGCGCGACACCTCGCAACTCGCTGAGCTCAATCCTGAACCCGAGCTTCTTTCCGCCCGCCAGCAGAAACAATTCATTCAACGCCTCGAAATCCAGCACCCGGCCCAACGGCGAGATCATGGAAAACTGCGGTGAAAAACGTGTGAGCAACTGTTCAAGCGCAGACACATCTTGTTCCTCGGCCAACCATTGCTCGATGGCTATGTGGGCCTGGATCACTTCGTCAAAGTACTCGGTGTAGTCGGTCATGGGACGTTCGATCACTTAATGGATTTCAGAAAAGTTTCGGGATTTTCGATGATTGTGCCGACGCCTTCGCGGGCAAGCCTCAATACCAGTCAGTTAAGCGCAATCCATGTGGCAGCGGGCTTGCTCGCGAAGGCGTCGACCCGGTATCAGAGTTGCCCGCGCAATCCGAACCGCTTCATCAACCCCGACTCCAGCAGCCCCTTGGGCAACAACCCTGCCATCAACGGCAACGCCCGGCTGCCATTGCCCAAGCGAACCAGACGCGGCGGCTTGCTCTGCTGCACAGCCTTGAGCAAACCGGCGGCAAATTCACTGGCCGGCGTCGGCTTGTCCTGAGACGCTTTGGCCCGTGCACGAATGCCTTCACGCAACGGCCACCATGGCGATTGCTCGGTGATCAGTTGCTCAGCCTCTTGACCGGCATTCTTGGCGAAGCTGGAGGCGATGGCCCCTGGCTGAACTTCCATGACCCGCACGCCAAACGGCGCCAGTTCCATGCGCAATGCATCGCTCAAGGCATGCACGGCTGCTTTCGAAGCACAGTAAGCACCGGCAAACGGCGTGACCAGAACCCCGGAAACACTGCCGATATTCACTACCAAGCCCCTGGCGCGACGCAGCACCGGGAACATCGCGCGAGTGACGCCAACGATTGCAAACACGTTGGTTTCGAATTGCCGCTGCATGGCCGGCACACCGCCATCGAGCAGGGGGCCCATGGCGCCATAGCCGGCGTTGTTGATCAGCACATCAAGGCCGCCGCGTTGCTGATTGATCCGCTCACTCAGTTGTTCGAGGGCCGGGCCATCGTTCACGTCCAATTGCACGGCGGTGAAACCGGCAGCGGTTAGAGTGGCTACGTCTTCAGCCTTGCGGGCGCTGGCCCAGACTTCGTAACCAGCACTTTTGAAAGCGTCGGCGAGGGCGCGGCCAATGCCGCTGGAACAACCGGTAATCAACGCAACGGGCATGGCGCGGTCCTTGTGCAAAAAAAAGGGAGGATCAGTCGGAGAAGCTACCCTGCAAGCGCTCGGCGCGAAACTCCAGGGTTTGCGGGCGATAACCGGGGCGCAGGGGCGGCATTGGCAAGCAGTCTTCCCAATTGCCGCCGGCCTGCAATTCGCCGGGGCCGCGATAACGCGGTGCGGCGTATTGATTGTCAGCCAGATTGACCGTATCGCCCGGTGCATAAGCGGCGATGCGCCAGCGCAGTTCGGTCAGCGGCACGTCGTTGCCGTTGTTCATCGTCAGCTTCAAGGGGCGATCCGCCGGGCAGTGTTCGGGCGCGTAGGTGATACGCAGCTCAAGGCGCGCCAGTTGCTTGACCTCGCGGGTGTCCAGCCAGAATACCCACACCGCCACCAGGCCCAATCCGACAGCGGCGGCCATGGAAACCGGCACGGCCTTGGACGGGTAGCGCAGCAGCAGGATCAGCCAGGTGATGACTAGCAGGACGCCGATGAACATGACGCGAAACCTCGGGAAGGGAAAGAGCATCCTACCTAAGCGTAGGTGGGATTGGCGATGGGCATTCATTCAGCGGTGGCTGGTCAGGCCCCATCGCGAGCAGGCTCGCTCCCACATTGACCGAGTTCGGACGCTGATTCGGTGAACGACGCAAATCCCCTGTGGGAGCGAGCCTGCTCGCGATGAGGCCAGTGGAGGCAAGAAAAGCCCAAAAAAAAGGTTCTTCACGGATTACCGGGAAAGACGCTCTTGATCTTCATGAAAAAGAATTCGCTATCCCGGTAACCGTACGCCATCCGCTTGATGACCTTTATTCGATTGTTTATGCCTTCCAGCTGCCCCGTGTGCATCGGCCAGCGAACACGGCTGACGATGCCCCGCCAGTAACCCTTTAGTCGTTTTGCAAACTGGATCAGCGCCGGTATTCCGCTTTCATGAGCATGGCGCAGCCATTGCTTCCAGGCTGATCGCCAGCCCCAGGCGGTACTCGGCGTCCAGAGCGTTTTGAGTTCAGCCTTCATCAAATAGACCGTCATCAACGCTTGGTTGGCCGCCAGCAGATCCTCCAAACGGACCTGTTGCGCCGGCGTTTTCAGGTTCTCCGGGTTGCGCAGAAGCAGCCATCGCGCTTGCTTGATGACCTTTCGTGCAGGCTTGTCATGACGTAGCCGATTAGCTTCGTCGACGCGGACCCGATCAATCACCTCTCTTCCATATTTGGCCACCACATGGAAGAGGTCGTAGACCACTCGCGCTTTTGGGCAGTGCTGACGAACCTCCAGGTCAAAGGCAGTGTTCATGTCCATCGCCACCGCTTCTATTCGAGCGCAACCCTCTGGCCCCAGCTCTTCGAAGAACGGCCTGATCGCTGCACGGCTGCGGCCTTCGCCAATCCACAGCACTCGCCGGGTATCGGCGTCCAGCACAACGCTGGCGTAACGATGACCTTTGAACAGCGCGAATTCGTCCATTACCAAGCGCCGTGGCTGCGCCTTTGGCAAAACACTCAACGCCGCTTGCAAGGCTCGACGCTCCAGCAACCGAACGGTGTCCCAATGCAGCCCAAACAGTTGAGCCACGTGCAGCGTGGGAAGGCGCTCGCAGGCTTGAATGACGGCCTCAGCCAGGCGGCGCGTCATGCGGGCATAGCGATCCAGCCAACTGACGGCCTCCATACGTTTACCGCAATCACGGCAGCCCACACGTCTGAGCAACACACTGAGACGCACCGCACGGCCGAGGATGGGTAAATCACGAACGGTTCGCTCGCAATACTCATGAGTGGTTGAACAGGGCTTTTGGCACCCGCCACAGGAGGGGAACCGGGTGGCATGAGGGGTTAGATCGATTTGTAGCGTATCGCCATCAGGCTTGATGGTGACAACAGAAAAGCCCTCCCAAAAAGGAAGGAAAGTATTAATATCGCGCATAAGAACGCCGGTTTGTTAGATGTGTTTGCTCGCACGAACATCATCAATCAAATCGGCGTTCTTGTTTCTGTGTTTCCCGGGATTCCGTGAAGAACCAAAAAAAAGCCCCCGCCCAACCCACTGCGGATAGGGACGCAGCGGGCTGGACGGGGGCTTTTTATTTCTTACCGGTCAAATCACTGCGCGATGGTTTTCACCGACACGCCGCGTTCGATCGGGGTAGAGCGACCGTAGATATCTTCGAACCGCTCGATATCGTCTTCACCCAGGTAGCTGCCCGATTGCACTTCGATGATCTCGAGTGGAATCTTGCCCGGGTTGCGCAGACGGTGAACCGAGGCGATCGGGATGTAGGTCGACTGGTTTTCAGTCAGCAGGAACACGTTTTCGTCGCAGGTCACTTCGGCAGTGCCGCTGACCACGATCCAGTGTTCGGCGCGGTGGTGATGCATTTGCAGCGACAGGCACGCGCCCGGCTTGACCGAGATGCGCTTGACCTGGAAGCGGCCACCCATGTCCACCGAGTCATAGGAGCCCCACGGACGATAGACTTCGCAGTGGGTCTGGGTTTCGCTGCGACCCTGCTCGTTGAGGGTGTTGACCATCTGTTTCACGCCTTGGACCTTGTCCTTGTGGGCGATCATCATGGCGTCTTTGGTTTCGACGACCACGATGTTTTCCAGGCCGATCACCGACACCAGTTTGCCGTTGCCGTGGATCATGCAGTTTTTGCTGTCCTGGATGACCACGTCGCCTTTGGTGACGTTACCGTTGGCGTCTTTTTCATTGACTTCCCACAGCGACGACCAGCAACCGACATCGCTCCAGCCTGCGGTCAGTGGTACTACGCAGGCGCGCTGGGTTTTTTCCATCACCGAATAGTCGATGGAATTGTCCGGGCAGCAGGCGAAGGTGGCAGGGTCGATATCGACGGTGTCGGCATCCTGTGCGCTACGTTCCAGCGTCAGCACGCAGGTGTCGTAGATGTCCGGATCGTGTTTTTTCAGCTCTTCGAGGAAGCGGCTGGCACGGAACAGGAACATGCCGCTGTTCCAGAAGTAACCACCGGACTGGACGAACTCAGTGGCGCGTTTCACATCCGGTTTTTCGACGAAGTGCGAGACACGGCTGACGCCTTCCGGCAGCAGGGCATCGTTGGTGGATTTGATGTAGCCGTAACCGGTTTCCGGTTTGGTCGCCGGCACGCCGAACAGCACCATCTCGCCACGCTCGGCCGCCACAGTGGCCAGGGCCAGGGCGCGCTGCAGGGCTTTCTGGTCTTCCAGCACGTGGTCGGCCGGCAGCACCAGCATCAACTCGTCGCGACCTTCATTGACCAGCATCATCGCGGTCAGGGCCACTGCTGGCGAGGTATTGCGGCCGAAGGGTTCCATCAGCACGCGCTGCACGTCCAGGTTGCGGGCGCTCAGCTGCTCGTTGACGATGAAACGGTGTTCCTTGTTGCAGACCACGATCGGGGTGTCCATGCCTTCGAACACCAGGCGTTCCAGGGTTTGCTGGAACAGCGTTTGTTCGCCGGTCAGGGCGAGGAATTGCTTGGGGAATTGCTTACGCGAAAGCGGCCAAAGACGTGAGCCGCTACCACCTGACAAGATCACCGGAATCATGTTGTTACTCCTATAAATGCAGTTGGGAGCTGCAAGCTGCAAGTGGCAAGTTAGAAGCGCTTCACTTGCAGCTTGAGGCTTATAGCTGATAGCTCGCGCGATTAGCGCGTCGACACCGGGCGCTTGACCCACACTGGCGACAGGCTGCTGCCGCTGCCGGTGACGTACAGCACCGCGGCTTCGCCTCGTTCCAGGGCAACCGGTTTTACGTCGCCGACTTTGGTGGCGCCGTCGTACAGTGCCAGGCTGACTTTCACCGGGTTGATTTCACGCTCGCCACGGCCCTTGGCCGCCACGGACGGGACCACTTCGGTCTTGCCATCGGCGGTTTTCAGGGTCAGGGCCTTGTCGCTCAGGTTTTGTACGCGTACCAGGGATTTCTGTTTGTTCTTGAACGGCGGCTCTTCGATCAGTTGTGGCGCGCCGCTGGCGTTGTTGACCAGGGTGTAATAGTGGTCGCCGGCCAATTTCACCGGCAGGGTCTGGCTGCCGACCTTGGCGCTGTAATCGCCGCCCGGCATGAAGCTGAAGTCTGTGCTGGACAGCGGCGCGACTTCGCTCAGGTTGGTGGTGCCAACGGTGGCGCTGACTTCAGCGTTACCGGCGTTGTAGACCCGCACGAAGCTGGAGCCTTTCGGTGC
Source organism: Pseudomonas sp. B21-048 (assembly GCF_024748615.1). Taxonomy (NCBI): domain Bacteria; kingdom Pseudomonadati; phylum Pseudomonadota; class Gammaproteobacteria; order Pseudomonadales; family Pseudomonadaceae; genus Pseudomonas; species Pseudomonas sp. B21-048. The sequence continues at coordinate 994,029 of NZ_CP087168.1, forward strand.
GGTCGGGCCGTAGAGCGCGCCGTCACCGGCGAAGGCCTGCAAGGACAATACGCTCATGCCAGCGACGAGGGCAAAGGTCTTAGCGAGACGGCGAGGAGTAGTAGTGAAAGTCATGGTGTACCTCTCTTTCAGTTTTGCGCCCGGTCGGGCGTCTCGGATTTAGTGTTTGCAGCTACGTTTTGTTGGCGTGCGCCGGCTTGTTTAAGCTCTGCGACCCACTGCGGGTCGGCGTCACCGATTTCGTTGTTCACAGGCAGATATCGTTCAGGGAACTCCCAGATCAGCACTTGTGGCGGGCTGTTCTTGAAAGCATCGCTTTTCAGGTAGCTGAGCATCGGCAGAATCGGGCCATGGCCGTCTTCGGCGTAGCTGACCACGTCGCTGTGCAGTGCCTCTTTCAGCGCACCGATGAAGTTCCAGTTCGGGTTGGCGCTGTAGCTGGTGCCGATCAGGGCCACCGGCACTTCAGTGTTGGCGAACAGGGCGTCATCACCGGCAGGCTGATCTTGGGCAGCCACGGTGTTGCGCTTCTGCAAAGGCTCTTGCGCCGGCATCAGGTTTTCGAACAACGGGTCCAGCGGCAGGAACAACCGCAGGTCACCCTTGTGCGTCACCTTCTCCGCAGGTTCGGTGACGAAGTTTTGCGGTTCGCCACTGAGCGGAGCCTTGTCGGCAATGGTTTTGGCCAGGGTCTGGGCGGCGATTTGCGCGCCTTCCGGGGTCCAGTGGGTGTCGGTGCGCAGGAACACTTGCTGACCGTCTTGCTTACCCTTTTGCAGCGGGCCGAGCAGGTCGGGGGCGAGGATCTTGTCGGCCGCCACACGAGCGTGGAAGTCCTGGTACAGATTGGCGTGGATACTCGCCGGCTTCACTTCACCCAGATGTTCCGGGTACAGACGCGTCTTGGCCGGGACAATTGCCATCACCAGTTGCACGCCTTGCTTTTTCAGAGTCTGGCGCACGCCTTCGACCAGCGCGTAGTTACCTTGCAGGTTCAACTCTTCGTTGACGATCGGGTGGAACTCTTCATCGCTGTAGAGCCACTGATCGCGACCGAGCACTACGCCCGGACGACCTTCGTTGAACAGTTTGAAATCCAGCGCGGCCCAAAGGTTGGTGCCCAGGCGTTTGATCGGGAACTCGTCGTCGTAGTGCGTCTCGACGGCTTTGCTCCAGCGACCGTTGAGCACGGTCGCATCGGCGTTGGTACTGAAGCCGAAGAAGCTGCGTACCGACCACACGCCCAAGGCCAACAAGGTCACTAGGAACAGGGCGATGTAGAAGATGCGTAATGAGCGGGTCATAGTCAGATCCCTCAGAACTGGAAGTAAAGGAACGGCGAAAAGCTTTGCGCCGAGAGTTTGAGAATCGAGGCGATGAACAGCAGCAGTACCAGAGCGCGCATCACGTAACGGGACCAGTTAGCGGTCCAGTAGGCCGGTTGCACAGTCGCTTCAACACCGACGGTGTAACCCGGTTCGTGGATGCTGCCCGGGTTGTCGCCCGGTACGGCTTTGATCATTCCAGGCGTAGCCGCGGCCGGGCCATCGGTCTCGGTGTTCGCCGCAGGCTTGGTCTTGGCCGGTGGCCGGTTGGTGTAGAAATCACGCAGACCGAAGAACGCCAGGGTTGCGTAAGCCACCACCAGGGTTGCCACTTGCAGACCGGTGAGGCTGGCCTGGTTGAGTTCCGACAACGACCATTCGCCGAAGCTGAACATGGCGCCGTACATGCGACCGGCGACGTGCAGGTTCTCTGCGCGGAAGATCACCCAACCCATCACCACCAGCAGGAAGGTCAGGGCCCAGCGGACCGGGTTGAAGCTGCGCGGCGAAGTGTCCAGGCCGATGGCTTTTTCGATCGCCAGCCACATGCCGTGCCAGGCACCCCAGATGATGTAGGTGATGTTCGCGCCGTGCCACAGACCACCGAGCAGCATGGTCAGGAACAGGTTGCGATAGGTCATCAGCGTGCCTTTACGGTTACCGCCGAGGGTGATGTAGAGGTAGTCACGCAGCCAGGTGGAGAGGCTGATGTGCCAGCGCCGCCAGAACTCGGTGATCGACTGGCTGATGTACGGCTGTTTGAAGTTTTCCATGAAGCGGAAACCCATCATCAAGCCCAGACCAATCGCCATGTCGCTGTAGCCGGAGAAGTCGAAGTACAGCTGCGCGGTGTAGGCCAGGGCGCCGAGCCAGGCATCACCCGTGGTCGGGTTCTGCAAGGCGAAGCAATGGTCGGCCACCACCGCCAGGGTGTCGGCGATGAAGACCTTCTTGATGAAGCCCTGCATGAACCGCGTGGCACCTTCGGAGAACTTGTCGAGGGTGTGGGTGCGGTTGTTGAACTGGTCGGCCAGATCACGGAAACGCAACACAGGGCCCGCGATCAAGTGCGGGAAGATTGCCACGAATGCGGCAAAGTCGATCAGGTTGCGGGTCGCCGGGGTATCACCGCGGTAGACGTCGATGATGTAGCTGATGGATTCGAAGATGTAGAACGAGATCCCGATCGGCAACAGCACGTGGGTCAGGATGAACGGCGACAGACCGACCGAGGTCATCATCGCGTTGATGCTGTCCACGCCGAAGTTGGCGTACTTGAAGTAGCCGAGGATGCACAGATCCACCGCGACGCCGAGTAGCAGCCAGCGCTGGGCCGGTTTGGTCCGAACGCCTGCGGCGCCAACTTTCAGGCCGATCCAGTAGTTCCACAGCGTGACGGCTGCGAACAGCGCAAGGAAGTCCACACGCCACCAGGCGTAGAACACGTAGCTGGCAATCAGCAGCAGCAAGTTGCGATAGCGTATTCCGCTCAAGTAGTACATGCCGAGAAAGATCGGCAAGAACAGAAACAGGAACACGTTGGATGAAAATACCATCCCGATCTCTCCATGTTTAACCAACAGTCAAGGGCCAACGGCCCCCCCAAACCCCCCACCGAAAACCGGAGGGCTAACTCACAAAACTCAAACTCGACACCGACCCTGTGGGAGCGGGCTTGCCCGCGATAGCGGTGGGCCAGTCGACATCAATGCTGAATGTCAGATTGCAATCGCGGGCAAGCCCGCTCCCACAGGGTTTTGTATTGTTCCTAGGAACCTTTGCCTTTCTCGCTGGCCGGGTCATAGACCTTGGTCAAATCCCCGCCGAGGCGGAAGGTCTTGAACGGCTGCATTTTGTGTTTCTGCGCCAGCACATCCGGCGTGCAGGTGTAGAGCGAGCAGAACGGTTCGAGCCAGGCGAATTTCGAATCGACCTTGAGGTCGGTCATGTCCTGCTCTTTACCGTTCTTCTCCTCGAATTCATCCGGGTCTTCCACGCCTGCAAGCACGCGATCACCCAGGCGTTTCAAGGCACCATTGTTTTCCTGACGCAGATCCACACCGTTGACCTGAGCGAAACTGGCGATCATCGCCAGTGGCGGCAGGGCGTAGTTGTGATAGGCGAGGGCGCGTTGTTGGCGCTTGAGCTCGTTGGGCAGGAAGCCTTGGGCGTCGACCTGATTGACGCCGACCTTGTATTCCTTGACGGCCCAATCGAACAGGTCGCGGCGGTTGGTGGCGACCGACGTGGCCATCACCGACCAGGCTGCCCAGTACGAGTGGTTGTTGGTTTGCTCGAGCGGCAGGTTGTCCCAATCGCTGACCACCTGATCAGCCATTTTGCTGAACCAGGCTTCAATCACTTGCGCTTCTTCCTGGTGGGTAGCCAGTGGATGCGAGTCAGAGAACTTCAGGCGAACATAGGACGAAGCCATGCTGCCCAACGCCCATTTGCGCATGGACTTGCCGGTATGGTTGAAGTCCTTGGACATCAACGCATCGGCCTTGGCCCAGGCCGTTAGCCAGTTGAGCGTGCACTCCAGTTGTTCCGGACGACCGTCACGCATGAACTGCATCACCTGCTTGCTGGTGGCGCGCTCGATCTTGGTGATGTCGGCGGTGGTGTCGCGGAAGGCTTTTTCCGATGCCTCGTTCAGGGTCGAACGGGCCTTGTCGGAGCCTTCGTATTTGCTGCGAAATTGCAGGGCGCCGGTATAGGGCGTCGGCATCGCGTCACAGCCTTCGCTCTTGTCGCCGGTTTTGACTTTTTCAATCGGTGCAAAGTAACCCTGAGGCGGGCGCAGTGGCGCGGCGGCCTGGGTGGCGCCGGCGAACATCGCCAGCGTCAGCAGGGAGGGCGCGAGTAACTTTTTCAGCGTTCGGGTTTGCATGCAGTTCATAAGAGGTAGCCTCATTGCCCGGCTTGAGCGGTACGCTGCCCGGCGCCGGAGAACACGTTGCGTTTGCAGATTTTCGCTTCGACTTTCTGAGGCGTGGTACCTGCTTGTTCAGGTCCCTGGACTTCGACGGCCAGCAGATTCTGCGAGGCCCAGTCTTCGTCGGTGCGCAACTCGAAGGCGAAACGCCCGTCGGTGTCGGAGGTTTCCGGTTTGTCGATTTTGATGTCCTCGTGGCGCCCATTCATGTACCAGAGGGTGGCTTGCAAGGTTTTCACCGAGGTGTCGGCGAAGCGGATATCGACCTGGTGACTGCTGTTGCGCAGGTCCAGGTTCTTGCTGTTGACCATCAATTCGTTTTTGCCCGGTTTCAGCGTGGCGCTGGCGCTCATCTGTGCCTCTTTGCCTTCGCAACCGTTGTCCAGCAGCGCCATCATTTGGCGGTAGATGGTTTCCTGATCGAGGCGATAAAGCGGCGAGAATTCCCAGATGAGGATTTTCGGCGGTTTGCTCTGGAACTCTTCGCTGCCCAGGTACTGCAGCATCGAACCTTCGAAGCCACCACCGGGGAATGCTACGTTGAGGATGTCGGCGCCGATGGCCTCTTCGAGGAAACCGGCGAAGTTGTAGTTCTTGCCACTGTGGCTGGTGCCGACCAGGGTGATTTCCGGATTGCCGGAATCACTGAACAGATCGCCATCGCCCGCTTCGCCTTTGGGCTCGGTGGTGAACTGATCCATGTACTGGATCGCGTAGCTGGTGCCACAGAGTTGACCAGCCATGTTGTGTAACGTTCCGGTCTTGCCCATGCGACCCGACTTATGGGTCTCGAATTCACGCTTGGGCACGTCGGCGAAGGCCGGCAATTGCTTGACCTTCTCGGCGACGATCTTCGCCGTGCGCTGGGCGCCGTACGGCGTCCAGTGCTGGTCGCCGCGGAAATAGAAATCGTGAGCCGGCAGGGTCTCGGGCAGCGATTCGTTGGTCAGCGGCGACAGGTCCGGGACCACGTAACCCATCTGCGCGAAACGCCCGAGCATGGTTTTGTAGTTCTTCAGCGCCTTGTCGAAGTCGTAGCTCGCCTTCTCTGCCGGGTTCAGCTTGTTGCGGTTTACCAGGCCACGGGTCGGCTGGTAAACGATGACCAGTTCCACGCCTTTGCTCTTGAATGCATCGTGCAGTTGTTTCATGCGTTTGTAGCCGGCGGGTGTAGTGTCGAACTCGGTGCGCAAGTCTTCTTGCGTACGGAACAGCCAATCGCCCTGCGCCTGCACCAGCGTGGTGAAGTTCTGCTGATAGCGGGTGGTGTAGTTCTTCGCGTCATGGGCGGCGGGGCACAGGCTGCAGCAATCCTCGGCCTTGAAGCTGGGTGCTTTGGCGTCTTCGGCACGTACGCCACCACTGGCCGCGAGAATGCCCGCGGTCAGGGCCGACAGGCTGAGTAATTTGATCAAGTGTGGGTGCATAAAATTATCCTCAGTCCCGCATTTCGGTCTGGCGTTCGACAGGGTCGATCAGCACGGCTTTCTGCTGGCGCACCAGCAGGTCGAGAATTTCATCCTGGCGCTCGCCGAGAATCCCCGAGAAGCTGATGCCACTGGATTTGGTCGGCGCGAGCATCGACACGCGATACAACTCCACGCTCAGCGGCGAGTCGATGGACAGCGGTCCGCTGCCATTGGCGGCCAGTTCACCGCCGACCACGATCAGCGACACCTGGGCGTCGAACGGGTCGAGCTTGATGTCCCGGTCGGTATCGGTCAGGTCTTTAATGTGCCCGTAGACACCGGTCAGGCCGTTGGCCATCGAGACGTTTTCATACAGGCGAATGTTCACGCTGTTACGAATACGGATGCCGTGGCGTCGGTTGCTGATTACCTTGTTGCCCCACAACAGGTTGTCGGCACTCTCGTAGAGGGTGATGCCGTCGGTGTGGTTCTTGTAGATCTCGTTGTAGGCGATCAGGTTGTTCACACTGTTACGGTCGATCACCAGGCCCGACAACTTGTTGTCGTAGCTGCGGTTGTTGAAGATGAAGCTGTCGTTGACCTCACGGGAAATAATGATCCCGTGCTTCTTCTTGGTACCGAACACTGTGTTGTCGGCGATGATCAGGCCATGCGACCGGTCATGCGGGTCGATGCCGTAGACGATGTTGTCTTTGTAGGTGTTGCCCTTGACCACGAAGTCGCGGGTTTCGTAGCAGTAGAAGCCGTACCACATGTCCGAGAACTCGGAGCCGACGATCCAGCCGGACGGTTCAGGGCGCTTGAGCACCTTGGCCATGTTCGGCGTGTATTGGGAAATACTCACGCCGTAAGACTTACTGTTGGCGTAACCGAAACTGGCGATCTTGCTGTCGGCGATGTAGGTCTCGGTGCCACCCCAGGCCAGCAGGAACGGACGGAACTCCTTGGGCGACTTGAAGGCCGCCGGGCCGTTGGCCTTCTCGCTCCAGCCAGTGATTCTGGTATCACGCACGAACAACTGGCCGTCGTTGACCAGGAACGAACCGGCCTCCTGGGACAGGCGCAATTCCTGGGTCTGCTTGTCGATTTCCAGAATGCCCTTGTTACCCACCACGATCGGCAACTTCGCCAGGAACACGCCCGGCGAGGTTTCGCTGAAGTACTGCTTGGGCAGCTTCTTCGCCAGGTCCTTGAGGTTCATGTAGCCGTCGTCGACGAAGATCGCCTGCGGGATGCCATGCTGACGCACCACCCACTCGGCCATCTTGTTGTCGCCGCCGATGAAGTCCTTCAGGGCGTCTTCCTGCATCATCCGGCGCACGCTGATTTTGCCGGGCTTGCTGCGCACGATTTTCGCGGCGATGGCGTCGGCGGTGTAGCCAGAGGTGTCCGGCAATTGCGGCTTGGCCAGCTCCAGCGGCGCGGTGGGCGCGTCGCTGACGGTGTAGGTCTTGGCCTGTTGCAGTCCCTTGGCCATGGTCGCCGATTTGCCCTGTTGCACAGGCTTGGCCGGTTCGACGGTGGCGAAGGCGGCTGCGCTGGCCAGCAGCAGCGCGCCGGCCAGCAGGCTGATCGAGCCTTTCTTGGCACTGTTCATGTCGGGCACTCCCTTCGCGGTTTGCATCAGAAGCGCCAGACCACGTCGACAAATGCGCGGTGCATGTACGAGTCGACTTCTTTGCCATACGCATCGCCAGGCTTGAACACACCGCCACGGAACCGCACCAGAGCCGAAGGCTCATCGATCGACTGGCTCAACGACGCAGGCAGCAGGCCTTGCTTGAAGTACTTGGTGACGACCACGTCCATTTCCTGACCGAGGTCTTTGTTGCCATCTTCCAGCGGCAGAGAGGTGCTGGAGAGGATCGCGCCGGTTACGTCGTCGGTGTTGTTTTCGACGGCGTTGATGCCGTTGCTGCCCACCGGCTTGTTGCCGTCGACGCGCCAGAACTTGTGGTAGATCAGACTGGCGTCGTATTCGTCGTTGAGCATCCACGAGCCGAACAGGGTAGCGGTTTGCATGTTGTTCATTTCGCCACGGAAGGCTTCGCCGAAACGGTGAACCCGCGAGCGTGTACCGGTGTAGTTCGAGCGGTTGCTTTCCAGGCCGGTCTGTTCGTACTCGGCGCTGGCACGGGCATACGCTGCACCGACTTGCCACTGCGGATCGAGGCGCAAACGCAGGCCGATATCGGTGGCCCAGCCATTGAGGTCTTCACCGCGTTTGGCTTCGGTCGGACGCGTGCCATCGGCGTTCAGCGGGTTGACCGTGTCGGTGTCGCCGCTCATGCCGGTGATGCTGCCCCAGTAGTTGACGGTGTTGGTGTTGCGCCAGTTATAGGCGTCGCTGTCGGCGGTGAGGCCGAGCCAACTGATGTCGCCGTTCTGTTTTTTATCCAGCGAATCGCCGGCCACGCCCGGTTCCGGGTAGTCGAGTTTGCCGTCATCGTGGGTGTGATGACCGCGAATGCCGACCCAGTTACCCGGCGACCATTGAGTGGCCACGTCGCCGAAAACGTGCAGGCGATCCTTGTCCTTGGGCGCCAGCTCTTTCAAGTCGGTGCGGTATTCGCTGAAGCGTTCGGCGACACCGACGTTGGCGCGCAACAGGGTGGTGTCGAAGGTCCAGTTCAGGGCTTCGATGTTGGTGTCGCGCCATTGGCCGTCGTCGTTGCGCAGGCGTTGGCGACCGAGCTTGAGGATCTCGCCAGGGTAGGGCGTGAGGCCGCTGTAGCCGACCCAGAACTCGCGCATCGCCAGGTAGTTCTTCTTGGTTTTGCGATCACCGTTGTCGGTGGTCTGGGTACCATCGCTGTCGGACTGTTGCAGGGTGTCCGTTTCGATAATGTCGGTGGACGTCACGGCCTGGCCCATGGCGTAGGCGCTCCACGCGCCGCTTTCGCCGTATACCCATGGACGCAGGTCGAGGCCAACGCCGTTAACGTCGCCGCCACTGGCAGTGCCCAGGTCACGGTCGTCTTCGGACTGGCCGGTAACTTTGACTTCGAGGCCGAAGTTCTTGTCTTCGGTCAGGGCTGCCAGGGTCGGGCACGACCACAGCAGGGCGAATGTCAGGCCAATACCGGCCTTCACGAAAGGATTGAGTTTCATAGGGATTCCTCGCCGTCTTCTTCTTGCAGGGCGTGCAGTTCCAGCGTGTCCGGACTCACGGTGCTACGAATGGCCTGCTCTTGTTTGAGCAGACGTTGGGCCTCGGCCAGCCGGTCAGGCGGCAGTTGCGCTTCGAGTGTTTGCGCAAGCTCATTGGCTTGCGGGGTGCCTTGAGCCTTGGCCAATTGGCTGAAGACGTAAGCGTTGACCGGGTCGGGCCGGGTGCCTTTGCCTTGGGAGAACAGTTGGGCAATGGCGAAATCGGCGCTGTTCTGGCCGTTGCGCGCAGCGGTCAGCAGGTGATCCAGGGCTTTCTGCGGATAGACCTTGCCCAGGTAACCACGGCGATAAATCTGGCCGAGGTAGTAGTCGGCGGCGACTTCCTTGCCAACGGCTTTCTGGAAGTGCTCTTCGGCGACCTTGGCGTCGGCCGGCACCATTTTGCCTTCGAAGTAGAGCTTGCCCAGCAACAGTTCGGCGCGTGGCTGGTCAGCGGCGCGACCGTTGTCCAGGTACTTCATCATGGCGTCGACGTCGCCCAGTTCAGGGAAGTCATAGAGCAATTGCGCCAGGCTGACCCAGGACGCCGGATAGCCGGGAGCGATGCCTTCGAGCAGCGACTGAGCGGTTTTCTCGTCGGTCTTGCCCAGGCTCGCATCGCCCAGCACGCGGGCCACGCTGTCCACCCGTTGCGCAGAGACGGCGCCACGGCTGTGGGCGGCCTGCATCTGCTTGATCAGCTCGGCTTGTTGCTCTGGCTGGCCGCGTTTTTGATAGACCGTGGCCAGTTCGACGTAGCAGATGTCGGTGGTGTTCAACGCCGCTTTGCAGACTTTCTCCACGTCATCCAGGTGCTGGTCGTACGTGCCCTGGGTGCGATAGAGCAGCACTTGCGCCAGACCCGCTTCCGGTTTGCCTTCGGCGCGCCATTGGCTGATCTGCTGCTGTGCGTTGACGTTGGGGAAACTGTTCGGGTGTTGCAGGTACAGCATCGCCAGCGGGATCAGGGTGTTGCCTTCGCCATTGGCCGCGGCTTTTTTCAACAGTGCTTCGGCTTCTTGGTGTTCGGCTTCGGTGGCGCCGGGTTTGGCCACCAGCAAGCGACCCAGGCGAGCCTGAGCCCGCGGCGAGACGCTGGCCGCGGCGCGGTAAGTCGCCTCGGCCTTTTTGATTTGCGCCGGGTCACGGCTGTCGACCTGCAGATCGGCCAGGCCGACCTGAGCTTCGCTGTAACCCAGGTCCGCCAGTTGCTGGTAATTCTGCGCCGCCAGCGTGGTGTCGCCACGCTTGAGGGCTTCATTGGCCAGACGCTGGTCGGGCAGACCGGCGCAACCGGCCAGGCTCACGGCCAAAGCCAGCGAGCACACCACATAACCACTGTGGGAGCGGTGGTGCGGCATTCCGACTTGCCCGCGATTCAGGCGGCTCGGTGCTTCAGAAAGACCGCGTTTATCCAATCGCGGGCAAGCCCGCTCCCACAGGATTCGCGGTGTTTTCAGGAGACTGATGATCGTCACGGGCATGTCCTCTGTTTAAAGACCGGCGGCCATGGCTTTGTTGATCAGCCAGTTCAGGTTCGGGCCACGAGTGCTGTTCACTTCCACCGGGCGACCGGCGAAGGCGCTGTCCAGTGGCTCGTCAGGTTTGATCTGCACGCGGATGTCGGACGACAGGTCGGCGCTTTTCAGGCTGGTGCTGCTGACAATCTTGCCGGTACGGGTTTGGTCTTCACCGGCGATCTGGAAGCTGACCGAGGTGCCTGGACGCACGTCGCTGAACTGGCGATAGGAGAAGCGAGCTTCAACGTTGGCTTCGGTGTTGCGCGGCACCAGTTGGAAGATCACGTCGCCTTTGCTGGCGTACTGACCGTTAGCCACCAGTTGCTGAGACACGGTGCAATCGCACGGCGACGTCAGGGTGCCGGTCATTTGCTTGCCGAACAGTTCTTCAACCTTGGACGGTTGCAATTGACCTTCGTCCAGATGGCCCTTGAGTACGTCGAGCATGCTGGTGCTGAAGGTCGCCAGCGGTGCGCCTTTGGCGGCAACGCCGTCAGCCTTGATCAGGCTCTGTACGGTGCCGTCGCGCGGCATGGTGATGTTCATGCCCTGCACGCTGACCAGGCCGGCCTGGGCGTGGCTGACGAAGTACATGCCGTACACCGATTTGAAAATAAAACCGAACGCCACCAGGCCGACCACGAAGATACCGGCGCTGAAGGTCACCGCTTTCAGACGGCCGAGCGGGGTCATGCCGTGGCCCCCATCCTTGACCTTGCGCGCCTTGGTGAAGTTGTCGCGCTGCAGGGTCGCGAGCATTTCACCCACACTGACAATGTCGCCGGCCAGGTGCGAGGTGATCAGGTGGCGCAGGGTGGAAATGTCCCGGGGTTCCAGGTTCTGGAATTGGCAACCGGTACGACCGGTCTGGCGATCGACGGAGCGGATTTGCAATTCCACGTCCATGGCCAGGCCGAGGTTATCGATGACGAATTGCAGTCGGGCCTTGTGCACGTCGCCGACCTTCAGCGGCAGCTGACCGGCGTTGAACGCCAGGCCGCCTGCGGAAAGGTCGATGACCCGGGCTTCAACCGGAGTCCGGTCAGGGCCGAAGAAACGCAGCTTGGCCGGGATTTTCACGCGGGCGTGTTGGCGCTGGGCTTCGGATTCATGCACTACGTTGGAGTTGACGGCGGTATTCATATGGACGATTTCCTAGTTAATTCAGGCGAGTTCGGTCAGACCATCAGCAGCAGCACGGCGACAAAAATGCTGCCGGCGGAGAAGGTCATGGTCCGAGACGACCAAGTGTTGAACCAACGTTGAAAGCTGGCGAGATCACGGGTCAGAGAAGTGGGCTGGCGAGTCCAGGACTGTTGATCGAGGCGGAAGAACACGTAGATCTTCACCAGCGCGCCGACGATCTGGTTGTAATAGAGAATCGCCGGGTAGGCCGGGCCGATCCGGTGACCGGAGCAGGACAGCAGCACGGTCAGGATCAGGCGGGTGATGCCGATCCACAGCAGGTAAACCAGGATGAACGCAGTGCCGTACTTGAAGGTGGCGATGAGTGCCACAGTCAGGCCCAGCAAGGACGTCCACATCGACACGCGCTGATCGAACAGCACCACCGACGTGAACAGGCCGAGGCGTTTCATCCCCAGGCCCAGGGCGCGAGAGTTCTGCCGCAGGTTGTTGCCATACCAGCGGAACATCAGTTTGCGACTGGCCTTGATGAAGCTCTTTTCCGGCGGGTGTTCCACGGTGTGGATCGCGGCATCCGGCACGTAAAACGTGTCATAGCCCAGGCGCATCAGGCTGAACCAGCTCGACTTGTCGTCACCGGTCAGGAACTTGAAGCGGCCCAGGCGCCAGTGTTGCAGCGAGTCGCTTTCCACATCGGCGATGAAGTCCGGGTTGGTGACCACGGTGGCGCGGAATACCGACATCCGGCCGGTCATGGTCAGCACGCGCTTGGACAAGGCCATGGAGCACATGTTGATGTGGCGCTGGGCGAATCGCAGTTTGTGCCATTCGCTCATGATGTAGCCGCCGCGCACTTCACAGAACTCGTTGGTGGTCAGGCCGCCGACATTGCCGAACAGCTGGAACCACGGCACGGTCTTGAGCACAACGCCTTCGGCCAATACGGTGTCGCCATCGATCACGGCAACCACGGCGCGGTCGTCCGGCAGGTGGCGTGAGATGGCGCGGAAACCGTAGGCAAGGCCATCGCGTTTGCCGGTGCCGGGAATGCGCACGAAGTCGAGCTTGACCCGTGGCGGTGGGTTCATGCGTTTCCAGAGGCTCTTGACCAGCAGCTCATCGGACATTTCCACGATGGAGCAGACCACGGTGGTCGGCAGTTCGCAGTCGATGGCCTCGCGGATTACCGAGCTGTAGACCTGAGCGGTGGTCAGCGCGTCGATACGAAAGCTGGTGACCATCAGAAATACATGGGACGGATCTGCCGCTTTGCCCAGCTTGCGCACTTTGCGTCGCAGGTGCGGGTAGACCACGTACAGAAACAGCATGCCGCGCAGAAAGTGCGTGGCACCCATCGAGTAACGCCAGATACCGACGATACCGATCAGGAAGATGAAGTCCTTCGACTCGGAGTCGAACGTGGACACAGGCAACGCCATGGCGATGCCCATTAATAAACTTAGGTAAAACAGCCAACCGGCGGCCTGAAGTAGGCCGTGCTTTAGCCTGTGCATAATCTGCATCCGTCTCGATCTCGGGCGAGCCTGTGGGGTGGCCCGATGGGGTTAAGGCAGGCCTGTGAAAACTGACGTCACCCGCTCTGGGTGACGCCAGAAATCCCGGTAGGAGCTGCCGCAGGCTGCGATCTTTTGGTGTCAGTGAGATCGCTGAAAATCAAAAGATCGCAGGCTTCGCCAGCTCCTACACGGATGCAGCGTTACCAGCAGATGCCTTCAGTCCGGCCACTCACGCTGGTGGCTTTGGACATGAAGCCAACCAGGTCGACCACTTGTTTGCCGTGTGGAGCTTCCTGCGCCAGTGCGCGGAATTTCTCGTCACGGTTGCCGAGGATGATCACGTCGGAGTTTGCGATCACGTCGTCGAAGTCGGCGTTGAGCAAGGACGAGACGTGAGGGATCTTCGACTCGATGTAATCCTTGTTCGCACCGTGGACGCGGGCGTACTCGACGTTGCTGTCGTAGATGCTCAGGTCGTAACCCTTGCCGATCAGCATTTCCGCCAGATCAACCAGTGGGCTTTCGCGCAGGTCGTCGGTGCCGGCCTTGAAGCTCAGACCCAGCAGGGCAACTTTGCGCTTGTCGTGGCTGGAGACGATGTCGAACGCGTTCTGCACCTGGGACTCGTTACTGCGCATCAGCGAGTTGAGCAGGGGTGCTTCCACGTCCAGGGAACCGGCGCGGTAGGTCAGGGCGCGGACGTCTTTTGGCAGGCAGGAGCCGCCGAATGCGAAGCCTGGGCGCATGTAGTACTGGGACAGGTTCAGTGTCTTGTCCTGGCAGACCACTTCCATCACTTCGCGACCGTCGACACCGACGGCCTTGGCGATGTTGCCGATCTCGTTGGCGAAGGTCACCTTGGTGGCGTGCCACACGTTGCAGGTGTACTTGATCATCTCGGCAACGGCGATGTCCTTGCGGATGATCGGCGCGTCGAGCTCTTCGTACAGCGACTGCAGAACATCGCCCGAGGCCTTGTCGAACTCGCCGATGACGGTCATTGGCGGCTGGTCGTAGTCTGCGATCGCGGTGCTTTCACGCAGGAACTCAGGGTTGACTGCCACGCCGAAATCGACGCCGGCCTTTTTGCCGGAGCAATCTTCGAGGATCGGGATCACCACGTTGGCCACAGTGCCCGGCAGTACGGTGCTGCGAACCACGATGGTGTGGCGGGTGGTCTTGTCACGCAGGACAAAACCGATCTCGCGGCACACGGCTTCGATGTAGTTCAGTTCCAGGTCGCCGTTCTTCTTGCTCGGCGTGCCGACGCAGATCATCGACAGGTCCGTGTCGCGAATCGCCTCGGCGAAGTTAGTCGTGCCGCGCAGACGGCCAGTCTCGATGCCCTTCTGCAGAAGCTCGCCCAGACCCGGTTCAACGATGGGCGAACGACCTGCGTTGATCATATCGATTTTGTCTTTGGCAACATCGACGCCAACGACGTCATGGCCCCGTGCAGACAGGCAACCGGCACAGACGGCGCCGACGTAACCCAAACCAAATATGCTGATGCGCATCGCAATTACCTCTCAGTTAATCAAACCTGTTTTCATCAAGCCATTACATGGCCGGAGTTAATGGTGTTCAGCGGGCATAGTGCACTCGCAAGTGCGACTTAAAGACGCCACAATGCCGTGTGCAGGCATACTAAGTTCCGAGTGTCTAATAAGTGCACTCAAGATGTGCGCAGCCAGGCCTTATTGTTATGACGTGCCCTGTTATGCAGCCGATCCTCTGTTCTGAAGACTTCCGTGCAAAGGTCTTGCGCGCTCAATGCCAGGCCATAAAGCCAGTAAATCAAGCGGTTGGGTGCTCAGGTGAGCACGTTTATAGGGGCGCAGCCGTGGCCTTGTAGGGGATAGTAATGGTGCGTTATCTCCTGTCCTTCATGTGTTGCCCAAATAAGCGATCAGTAAGCCAAAGTAGGTATGACAACTTCGCTACATGAATCTCTTGTCTGTGTAAGTCATCTCGCACAATCACCGAGAGAATCGTTACCGGTGGTATGAGCGGCGCATTGGGACATAGTTCCTGTCCACCCATCGCGAATGTTGAAATTTTTTGAAATATTGAAAAAGATGGCACTGCTCTCATATTGATAGCACTTGCCGTTTCGCCCTTTATATATAGGGTGATTATTGCGTTGGATATTTTTTTGCCACTACGAGTAAAAATTTTCAGTGCCACTACTGAAAAAAATGATCAAAGTCGAGTGAAACAAAAGTTAGAAAATTGATCGCTTGTTTTTTGGCGCCAATAAATCGGCGAAAAGGCGAGGGATTTTTCGAGGATCAAGAGGGGGCGCACGACGCAGTTATCGATGTCGTGCGCTCACTGAGTGCGGGTCTTTTTACGCGGGTACGTGATCGCGCAGGAACACCAGATTGTCCGGTTTAGACTGCTCGCTGCTATAGCGATAACCCTGAACGTCGAACTGCTTGAGGGCGGCCGGGTCATTGATGCGTTCTTCGATGACGAAGCGGCTCATCATCCCTCGAGCCTTCTTCGCGTAGAAGCTGATGATCTTGTACTGGCCGTTTTTCAGGTCCTTGAATTCGGTGTTGATGATGCGCGCCTTCAAGGCGCTGCGTTTGACCGCCGAGAAGTACTCGTTGGAGGCCAGGTTCAGCAGCACGTCATCGCCCTGGTCGGCCAAGGCTTCGTTCAGCCATTCGCTGATGCGCGTCCCCCAGAAAGCGTACAAGTCCTTGCCTCGGGCATTGTCCAGCTTGGTGCCCATCTCCAGCCGATAGGGCTGCATCAGGTCCAAGGGGCGCAGCAGGCCATACAGGCCGGAGAGCATGCGCAAATGCTGTTGGGCATAATCGAAGTCGGCTTCGCTGAACGTTTGTGCATTCAGGCCGGTGTACACATCGCCCTTGAATGCCAGCAACGCCTGCTTGGCGTTGGCTGGGGTGAAGGCCGGGTTCCAACCGCCAAATCGCGCGGCATTGAGGCCGCCAATTTTGTCGGAGACGTGCATCAGCTCGCTGATCTGCGCGGGCGTCAGGTCACGCAGTTGCAGGATCAGCTCCTGGGAATGGTCAAGGTATTGCGGCTGAGTGAAGCGCTGGGTCGCCGGCGGTGTTTCGTAATCGAGAGTCTTGGCGGGGGAAATCACCATCAGCATGAAGTCGTCTCCTTTAATCGTGGGTGCGATTCTAGGGGGTTGTCCTTGTTCACTCCAGCTATCAAGTCCATAGGTGATCGGTGGTGTAACCGGATTTTTTGGCAGAGGAAGATCCTGTGGCGAGGGAGCTTGCTCCCGCTCGAGCGCGAAGCGGTCACAATACGGGCGCATGTGTTTTTCTGAGGATGAGGGCTGCTTCGCAGCCCAGCGGGAGCAAGCTCCCTCGCCACAATGATTTCGGTGCTGCCGCGGGGATGTGAGCCGCGATCGGCTATAGTGCCGCGCGGGTTTTGTTATGGAGACATCCCATTGCGTATCATTTTTTTATTCTCGGCCTGGCTCTTGAGCTTCGGCGCCATGGCGGCGCCGGGCGATGTGGCGAGGCTGGATCGCAGTACCTGGCCTGAACCGCTCGGCAGCCCGACGCTGTTTGACGTCGCATCACGGGCCGAAATTCTCATGTTTGCCCGCGTCCTGCTGGCCAGTGAATCTCTGGATGAAGCGAGCCTGACTCAGCGCCTGGGCCTGCGTACCGTCAATCTGGAGTCGATCAATCAACTGCGCCAGCGCCTGTGGCAGCGTTTGCTGACCAATTACAACTTCGCCCAGCAGAGTTGTGATCAGGATGCTTCCTTCTGTTTCCTGGTCGAGGACATGGCCACCTTGCGTGAGCAAGCGGCCAAGTTTCAGATCAGTGATGATAGCTATTACATCAAGTGGGCCGAACCGAGCCGGTTGTTCCACGCCCAGTACCTGGACGAGCAGTTGCGCAAGGCCGCACTGTTTCCGCAGACCACTAGCGAAGTCGATCGTTTTGGCGACTATGAGCGCAATGGCGACGCCATGCATGATCGGCTGTTCCTGCTGACCTTCGACAGCGCCGCCAACGCCGCGCCAGATAACACGACCTGGGTCACTGAGTACCTGCGCAAATCGAACATGAGCGCTACGTTTTTCGTCCTCGGCAAGGATATCCAGGCCCGTCTGGCCGAACGTTCGGTGGCCAGCCTGCAAGGGACTTATTCGCAGCAATGCGTGGGCGTGCAAGGCTGGGAGTTCCGCTCCCACAGCCATTGGCAGGACTGGCAGGACTCGGTGCGACGCAGCGTCGAGTTGGTCAAAGGCAAGCTGCCGGAGAATGACGTGCCGCTGTTCCGCCCGCCCGATGGCCAGCGCCGGTCCGACGCTGAAGGCTTCTTCGCTTCTCAGGGGGTGCAAGTGGCGCTATGGGATATCGATGCCCAGGATGGCGCCGGCAAGCTCAAGGGCAGCCAAAGCGCACAACGAGTCTTGACCCTCATGCTGCTATGGCGGCACGGGGTGATCAACTTCAATGTGAAGCAGGACGGAGTAAAAACAGCGATACCTTGGCTCATCACACAAACGGCGCCAAGCGGGATCGGTTGGGAAGACTGTCAGAACGCGTTTCGCTGAAACAAGGAGAGCCCGTAAACATTGAGGCGGAGGCGTTTTTGGGAGTGATTTCGATGCAGGCGGACTTCTGACTTTAGCGGGATGGTGGCAGTCCGCCAAGTGCTATTGGTCACTCTGCAAAATAAACTTCAAAAAAACGTCAAAGTGCTTTTTTCTGTCACAGGTTTTGGAGTATTACGAAGACAGACCGCCGAAACCTGCAACACAGGTGGCGTCTTCCAAGACTCCGTTTGAGTTGCAATCACTTGAGTCTTTGCAGGTGATTTCGGTGGCCACTTCGAGGCGCAGCACTGTCATGGTATTGCGTCGACTGGCTCCCACAAAGGTGACCGAGTATGGATGATCACGGACGTAGCTCTTCTTCCAACCAGCCAATCCTTTATGTACTCGATACCAACGTATTGATTCACGATCCAAACGCCCTGCTTAATTTCGAAGAACACCACGTCGCCATCCCGATGACCGTGCTTGAAGAGCTGGACAAGCTCAAGAGCGGGCATCACAGCGTTGCTGCCGAATGCCGCCAAGCGATTCGCCTGATCGACAAGACTTTGGGCGATGCTAGCCCCGAAGACGTTGAACTGGGCGTACCGATCCAGCGCGGCAAGAGTGGGCCCAAGGGTTTGCTGTCAATTCTGATGAGCAAGCGCACCGAGCCGAACATCATTCTGCCCGAGCATCTGAACGACAACATCATCATCAACCAGTTGATCGACCTGCGCGCACGCGATGCAAAACTGCCCGTGGTGCTCGTCACAAAAGACATCAACATGCGCCTCAAGGCCCGGGCTTGCGGGATCGCGGCCGAGGACTACAGCACCGACCAGTTGGTCGACGACGTTTCGTTGCTGCCCAACGGTTATCACACCATGACCGGTTCGTTCTGGGATCGGGTGAGCAAAGTCGAAACCCGGCAGGATCATGGTCGCACCTGGCACCAGGTGCAGCTGACCGACAACCTGCCCGCCGTACACGTCAACGAATTCATCATCGACGAACAGGGCTTTGTCGGCTGGATCAAGGAAATCCAGGTCGACAAGTTGCTGATCCTCGATCTGCATCAGGAACCTCTGTTGCACCAGGAAGCCTGGGGCCTGAAACCGCGTGACATCTATCAAAGCCTGGCGCTGTATGCCTTGCTCGATCCGGACATTCACCTGGTCAACCTGTCTGGCGCGGCCGGTTCCGGTAAAACCATTCTGGCCCTGGCGGCGGCCATCGAGCAGACCATGGTCAGCAAACGTTACCGGCGCATCATCGCCACCCGCAGCGTGCAGGGGCTGGACCAGGAAATCGGTTTCCTGCCCGGCACCGAAGCGGAAAAAATGGAGCCTTGGCTGGGCGCCATCACCGACAACCTCGAAGCGTTGCACATGGATGATGAAAACACCCATGGCAGCGTCGACTACATCCTCAGCAAAGTGCCGTTGCAGTTTAAATCCCTCAACTACATTCGAGGCCGCAGCTTCCAGCAAAGCCTGATCCTGATCGATGAATGCCAGAACCTCACGCCGCATCAGATGAAAACCATCATCACCCGTGCCGGCGCCGGTTCCAAAGTGGTGTGCCTGGGCAACCTGGCGCAGATCGATACCCCTTATCTGTCCGCGACCAGTTCCGGGCTGACCTATCTGACCGAGCGCTTCAAGGACTTCCCCAACGGTGTACACATCACCCTGCAAGGGGTGCCACGCTCGATTCTGGCCGAATACGCCGAATCGCATCTGTAAATCCTCACCAAAACCGGGCGGCCTAATGGTCGCCCTTTTTTATGCCCGACGAAAATCTCTGTAGGAGCTGCTGAAGCTGCGATCTTTTGATCGTCAGCGATCTGGCCGGCACCGAAAATCAAAAGATCGCAGCTTCGGCAGCTCAGTGGGATTGCGCTGATCCGATAATCAAACGTGCGAACAATTGACCCACAGGTTTACAATCGGTGCTCCTGATCAGGAGTAACTCTGTGCTGACTCATCTCGATTCCCAAGGTCGCGCCCATATGGTCGACGTCACCGAAAAAACCGTGACGTTCCGCGAAGCGACGGCCCAGGCGCTGGTGCGCATGCTGCCCGAAACCCTGCAGATGATCGTCAATGGCGGCCATCCCAAGGGTGACGTGTTCGCCGTAGCGCGGATCGCCGGCATCCAGGCGGCGAAGAAAACCAGCGATCTGATTCCTCTGTGCCACCCGTTGATGCTCACCGGTGTGAAAGTCGAACTCAGTGCCGAAGGCAACGACACCGTGCGCATTATGGCGTGCTGCAAATTGTCCGGGCAGACCGGCGTCGAAATGGAAGCGCTGACCGCCGCCAGCGTCGCCGCGCTGACCATCTACGACATGTGCAAGGCCGTGGATCGTGGCATGACCATCGAGAGCGTGCGGCTGCTGGAGAAACTCGGCGGCAAGAGCGGCCATTTTCGGGCGGATCAGTCATGAATATTACGGTGAAGTTTTTCGCCCGTTACCGTGAAGCGCTCGGCGTGGACTCGGTGAAGGTCGAAGGTGATTTTTCCACGGTCGACGATGTGCGCGCGCTGCTGGCTCAACGCGACGGCGCCGAAGTGCTGGGCGAGCAGAACCTGATGTGCGCCCGCAACGAAGACCTCTGCCTGCTCGACGAACCTGTGAGCGATGGCGATGAAGTGGCGTTTTTTCCGACCGTGACCGGAGGCTGAGCCATGGCGATTCGCGTGCAATCCACACCGTTCGACCCGGGCACTGAAGTCAACGCCATGCACGCCGCCAATGTGGGCGTCGGTGCGGTGGTGAGTTTTGTCGGCTACGTGCGCGACTTCAATGAGGGCCTCGACGTCGCCGGAATGTTTCTGGAACACTACCCGGGCATGACCGAAAAAGCCCTGGGCAAGATTGTCGTGGAAGCCGAACAGCGCTGGCCGCTGTTGAAGCTGGAAGTATTGCATCGCATCGGCGCGCTGGAGCCGGGCGAGCCGATCGTCTTCGTCGGCGTCGCCAGCGCTCACCGTCAGGCGGCGTTCGATGCTTGTGCTTTTGTCATGGATTACCTGAAAACCCGCGCGCCGTTCTGGAAGAAAGAAAACACGCTTGATGGGCCGCGTTGGGTGGAAGGGCGTGACAGCGATCACGCGGCGGCAGATCGCTGGAAGCAGTAAGCACGTTCCATCTTCACGGGCTCAATGGGTGAAAAACATTTGAACATTAATCCGTCCTTAACCGGTTTGTCGTTTATTTCCTGACCTTGGCCAATGGCCCTTCAAGGCTCTCAAGGTCGGGCCAGCGTGTAGACTTTCGGGCAACCGATATCAATCGACAACGATCGCATCGCCGCCAATTGGCATATAGAAGACAACATCAGCCTGATGCAGCCGCTGCAAGCGCAACTGCCGGCGAGCTGATCCACGGACACAAAAGGGAAGCGCGATGAGCGAGGAAACAATGCGGTTGGGGCGTGAACGGCGCTATCTGGTGTTGTTGGGCATTATCTGCCTGGCGCTGATCGGTGGCGCGCTGTACATGCAAGTGGCTCTGGGCGAGGCGCCATGCCCGCTGTGTATCCTGCAACGTTATGCGTTGTTGCTGATCGCGCTGTTCGCCTTTATCGGCGCGGCGATGCGCACCCGCCGCGGCATCACGCTGTTCGAAGTGTTGGTGGTGATTTGCGCCATTGCGGGCGCCGGAGTGGCGGGGCATCACGTCTATACCCAGTTTTACCCGGCGGTCAGTTGCGGCATCGATGTGCTGCAACCGATTGTCGACGGTCTGCCGCTGGCAAAGATCTTCCCGCTGGGCTTCCAGGTCGATGGCTTTTGCTCTACACCGTACCCGCCGATCCTCGGTTTGTCCCTGGCACAGTGGGCGCTACTGGCATTCGTGCTGATTGTGGTGCTGGTGCCGCTGCTCACTTCGCGTAATCGCAAAGCGCTGCGCTGAGGCTGTTCGCCGTACCGTTGCAAGAAACAGAAAACGCCCCGGTTCTCGTTGAGAGGCCGGGGCGTTTTGCATATTCGCAGGGCAGGTAAAAAGACCTTGATGCTCGACAAGAAAGGGTGCGACACGTGTGCGACATGTTGTCACAGCTTGGGTCTCGCAAGGCATTTTATGTCGCTGGTTCGGGGCGTTGCTTTGTACCAGAAACGGATCCACCCAGCAGCCTTCGGCGCCTGTGCTCGTCAGTCATTACAGGCGGTTTTAACAGGCCTCCGCATACTGCCAAACCCCTTGTCACATAGGGGTAGAGCGGGGTCGAAGGCAAGGGCGGCGCCTTGGAAGCTGTCTGAAATTCGCCTGTTAGCCCTACATTTTTTGGTGTTTTTGTTGAGAATTAATTTCGATACCATGGCGCGTTTTTGCAAAAGCCGTTAATGACTGTTGCTGAATCGGATAAAAATTATTTCGGGATGAGACATGGTTTATGAATCATTACGTATCTACAATCGCCCGCACTGAATTCCCGGCACTGCTCGCCCTTACACAGGTGCATGAGCGCAACGGGTATCGCGAGGCCTGATGGCTTCATGCGAGGCCCCAGATGTCGGTGCCTTCCGACTATCCGCACCAAATGGAATTGGTCTGTAACAAGGCCCTTGACCACGAATTCGAATAAGAACTCACCGCAGGCCCAGCAATTGTCGAACAGCGTCTGACGCGCGACGGGCAGGCCCTTATTCAATCCAAGAAAAATGCCAACCCTTGGCAGGGTGAAGTGTTGGCGATCAAAACCCAACTGCATTGCGCAAGCTGCTTTAGAGGTCGTGAGATGAGTAAAAACAGGTACCCCAGACTACTAGGCTTATTGCCGCTGCTCGGCACGTTGTTGCTGGGAGGCTGCAACATGACCTTGCTCGATCCCAAGGGCCAGGTTGGCCTGGATGAGCGAAACCTGATCATCACCGCAACGCTGCTGATGCTGTTGGTCGTTGTGCCGGTCATCTTCATGACCTTCGCGTTCGCCTGGAAATACCGCGCTTCCAACAAGGACGCCGTCTACACGCCAAAATGGTCCCACTCCACCAAGATCGAAATCGCGGTGTGGACTATTCCGGTGCTGATCATCATTGCCCTGGGTTACGTCACCTACAAGTCGACCCACGCACTGGATCCTTACAAGCCGCTGGAATCAGACGTCAAGCCGATCACCATTGAAGTGGTCGCGCTGGACTGGAAGTGGCTGTTCATCTACCCGGAACAAGGCATCGCCACCGTCAACAAGATCGTGTTCCCAGCGCACACCCCGATCAACTTCAAGATCACTTCCGACGCCGTGATGAACTCGTTCTTCATCCCTGCTCTGGGCGGCCAGATCTACGCGATGGCGGGCATGCAGACCAAACTGCACCTGATCGCCAATGAGAACGCTGAAATGGACGGTATCTCCGCCAACTACAGCGGCGCGGGTTTCACCGGTATGAAATTCAAAGCGATCGCCACTTCCCAGGAAGATTTCGACGCTTGGGTAAGCGAAGTCAAAAAGGCACCTAAACAGCTTGAACAAGCTGAATACGCAGCCCTTGCCAAGCAGAGCCAGAACAACCCAGTCGAGCTCTACTCCTCGGTAACGCCGAACCTGTTCCAGATCATCGTAGACAAGTACGAAGGCATGAAACCGGGTCCGAAGGTCAAGCACGAGAAGAAAGAGAAAGAAGTGGCCGCTACGCAAGGAATGGACATGAACTCGCATTCAGCTGCCGGGGCAGAGGAGTAAACGATGTTTGGTAAATTAAGTTGGGAAGCGGTCCCGTTCCACGAACCGATCGTGATGATAACCATCGCCATGATCGCGCTCGGTGGTCTGGCGCTGTTCGCTGCAATCACCTACTTCAAGAAGTGGACTTATTTGTGGACCGAGTGGCTGACCTCGGTCGACCACAAGAAAATCGGCGTGATGTACATCATCGTCGCCATGGTCATGCTGCTGCGCGGCTTTGCCGACGCCATCATGATGCGTACCCAGTTGGCCATGGCCACCGAGGGTTCGCCTGGCTACCTGCCGCCTGAACACTATGACCAGATCTTCACCGCTCACGGTGTGATCATGATCATCTTCATGGCGATGCCATTCTTCACCGGCCTGATGAACCTTGCAGTGCCGCTGCAGATCGGCGCGCGTGACGTTGCCTACCCATTCCTGAACTCCCTGAGCTTCTGGCTGCTGGTTTCCGGCGTAGTGCTGATCAACCTGTCTCTGGGCGTTGGCGAGTTCGCCAAGACCGGCTGGGTTGCCTATCCACCGCTGTCGGGCCTGCAATACAGCCCGGGCGTGGGGATGGATTACTACATCTGGGCGCTGCAGCTATCCGGGTTGGGTACGACGCTGACGGGGGTCAACTTCCTGGCCACCGTGCTGAAAATGCGTACCCCGGGCATGAAGCTGATGGACATGCCGATCTTCACCTGGACCTGCACCTGGGCCAACGTCCTGATCGTGGCTTCGTTCCCGATCCTGACCGCTACCCTGGCACTGCTGACGCTTGACCGTTACATGGATTTCCACATTTTCACCAATGAACTTGGTGGCAATCCGATGATGTACGTCAACTTGTTCTGGGCCTGGGGTCACCCCGAGGTTTACATCCTGATTCTGCCGGCGTTCGGGATCTTCTCCGAAGTCATCTCGACCTTCACCGGCAAGCGTCTGTTCGGCCACCACTCGATGATCTACGCCAGCGGCGCGATCTCGATCCTGGGCTTCATGGTCTGGCTGCACCACTTCTTCACCATGGGTTCGGGTGCCAGCGTCAACGCCTTCTTCGGTCTGGCGACGATGCTGATTTCGATCCCGACGGGGGTGAAGCTATTCAACTGGCTGTTCACCATCTACCAGGGCCGTCTGCGTTTCACCAGCCAGGTGCTGTGGACCCTGGGCTTCATGGTGACCTTCGCCATCGGCGGCATGACCGGCGTACTGCTGGCCATCCCGGGTGCTGACTTCGTTCTGCACAACAGCCTGTTCGTGATCGCGCACTTCCATAACGTGATCATCGGCGGCGCGGTATTCGGTTACATCGCCGGTTTCGCCTTCTACTTCCCTAAAGCGTTCGGCTTCAAGCTGCACGAAGGCTGGGGCAAGGCAGCGTTCTGGTTCTGGATCACCGGCTTCTTCGTCGCTTTCATGCCGCTCTACGTACTGGGCTTCATGGGCATGACCCGTCGTCTGAACGCCACCACCAACCCTGAGTGGGTGCCGTACCTGTACGTTGCCATGTTTGGTGCGGTGATGATTGCCTTCGGTATCGCCTGCCAGCTGATCCAGCTGTACGTCAGCGTGCGTGATCGCAACAAGCCAGAAAACATGTGCGAACACGGCGACCCGTGGAATGCCCATACCCTGGAATGGTCGACCTCGTCGCCACCACCGTTCTACAACTTTGCCGTGCTGCCGAAAGCAGACAGCATCGACCCGTTCACCGAAGCCAAGGAAAACGGCACCGCGTACAAGGCCCCGGCCCGTTACGAGCCGATCCACATGCCAAACAACACCGCGACCGGTGTGGTCATGGGCGCGCTGTTGACCGTGTTCGGTTTCGCGATGATCTGGCACATCTGGTGGCTGGCAATCGCTGGTCTGGCCGGCACCGTGATCTACTTCGTGATCCACGCTGCACGTGATGATCAAGGCTATATGGTGCCGGTCGACGTGATCGAGCGCATCGAAGCCGAGCAGCACAAGCGTCTGGTAGCGGCCGGGAAAGTTCCAGCCACCGCCACCCGTGTTGAAACCTCGTTGGAACAGGCTTAAACCATGTCGAACTTAGTGACCAATGCTGGACACACCCATGTCGATGGACATGGGCATGATGACCATCACCACGACTCGGGCGAGATGACCGTATTCGGTTTCTGGCTCTACCTGATGACCGACTGCATCCTGTTTGCGTCGATCTTCGCGGCGTACGCGGTACTGGTTAACAACGTAGCGGGTGGCCCGTCGGGCCACGACATCTTCGAACTGCCATACGTACTGGGCGAAACCGCCCTGCTGCTGTTCAGTTCGATCACCTACGGCTTCGCCATGCTGGCGTTGTTCAAGGGCAAGAAGAACCAGGTCCTGGGCTGGCTGGCCCTGACCTTCATGTTCGGCGCCGGCTTCATCGGCATGGAGATCAACGAGTTCCACGTACTGATCTCCGAAGGCTTCGGCCCTAGCCGCAGCGGCTTCCTGTCCGGGTTCTTCACCCTGGTCGGCACCCACGGTCTGCACGTGACCAGCGGTCTGATCTGGATGGCGATCATGATGTATCAGGTGCAGAAAAACGGCCTGACAGCGACCAACAAGACTCGCCTGAGCTGCCTGAGCCTGTTCTGGCACTTCCTGGACGTGGTGTGGATCTGCGTATTCACCGTTGTTTATCTGATGGGGACTCTGTAAATGGCTAACGCAGCTCACTCCCACAATGGCCACGATAGCCACGACGCCGGCCACGGCAGCGTCAAGTCCTACGCCATCGGTTTTATCCTGTCGGTGATCCTGACCGTCATTCCTTTCGGCCTGGTGATGTACCCATCGCTGCCCAAAGCCCTGACCCTGTGGATCGTACTGGCCTTCGCAGTTATCCAGGTGCTGGTGCACTTGGTGTACTTCCTCCACCTGGACCGTTCGGCGGCGCAGCGTAATAACGTCATTGCGTTTGTTTTCGCCGCGATTGTAATTGTCCTGTTGGTAGGCCTGTCGCTGTGGATCATGTTCAGCATCCACACCAACATGATGGCGCACTGAGGTAAGTCCGGATGTCCTTGAAGCACTTTATCCAAATCACCAAACCGGGGATCATTTTCGGTAACGTGCTTTCAGTGGCGGGCGGATTTTTCCTGGCCTCCAAAGGGCATGTCGATCTGGCCATCTTCCTGGCTGCGATGATCGGCACGTCCCTGGTGGTGGCCTCCGGTTGCGTGTTCAACAACTGCATCGACCGCGACATCGACCTGAAGATGGAGCGCACCAAGAACCGGGTGCTGGTCCAGGGTTTGATCTCCCTGAAACTGGCCCTGGCTTTTGCGACCATCCTTGGTGTTTTCGGCGTTGCACTGTTGTACAAGGTGGCCAACCCATTGGCTGCACTGTTCGCGGTGATCGGTTTTGTCATCTACGTCGGCTTCTACAGCCTGTACCTCAAGCGCAAGTCGGTTCACGGCACGCTGGTGGGCAGTCTGTCGGGGGCAATGCCGCCGGTGATTGGCTACGTGGCTGTGACTAACAGCTTCGACATGGCCGCGCTGACGCTGCTGGTGATGTTCAGCCTGTGGCAGATGCCGCATTCCTACGCCATCGCAATTTTCCGCTTCAACGATTACCTGGCCGCATCGATTCCGGTGTTGCCAGTGAAGCGCGGGATTCAAGTGGCCAAGAAGCACATCCTGCTCTACATCCTGGCGTTCCTCGTGGCGACCTTGATGCTGACCTTCAGCGGCTACGCCGGCATGAGCTACCTTGCCGTCGCCGCGGCCATGGGCATGTACTGGTTGTACATGGCCTGGACCGGTTACAAGGCAGTGGATGACACGGTCTGGGCACGCAAGCTGTTTGTGTTCTCGATCTTCACCATTACTGCCTTGAGCGTGATGATGTCGCTGGATTTTAAAGTGCCGAGTGAGCTGTTGCTGACTTACGCGCCTTAAGCGTCGGATGCTGTAAAGAAAAGCCCCGCCTTCGAGAGAAGAGCGGGGCTTTTTTTGTTTAGCGTTTAGCGTTACTGCGCGGCGATGCTGTAGCCGTCGAACGCGGTTTGCTGCTGAAGCGCGGTGATGATGTTCTTGCGGTTGACCGCTTGTTCGGCCCCGGCGTTGTCCAGGAACGTTTCGCTTTCCAGCTCCGCTTCTTCGCCTTCGCCGACGAAAGTGAAGCCCAGGAATTCCAGCGCTTCACGGTCCACATTCAGGCGCGAGCGCGGGGTGCGCAGGGGCAGGGTGACGCTGATGCCATCCTTGCTGATGGTGAACACTTCGACTTCTTTCTTGGCGCGAGCCGCTTTGCTCTTGCCGCTGCTCGGGTTGCTGATGGCCTGGTGAGTCTGGTTCAGCACCTTCAGCGCCAGGCCATAAACGATTTCCTGGAACGCCGGGTCGTCCTTGAAGCTGGACAGAATGCGGCTGATCGAGAATTTGCTGCTCAGATCTTCCAGGGCAGCGATGTCGGCTGCTTCGGCGTCTTTCAGTTGCTTGAGTTCGCCCATCAAATCGTAGGCTTTGTCGTCGTCGAAGCTGTCATGAGCCTGGCGAATCGCGGCGCGCAGCTCGCGGATCTGGTCGCTTTCCCGGGTGGATTGAAAAGCGTCCAGAACCATTTCGCTGATGGTCTTGGCCTGAGGCACATGCTGTGAAAGATTGATGGAGTTTTCGTATTCCGCTTTGGACGACAAGGTGATTACGGATTCAGCGGTATTGGAATCAGACATTGAAATTTCACTACTTCTTTTAACTTGGATTGAGGCGAGAAAGCACGAGGCCTTTTCAGGCCGCCTAATCTATTGGACCGAGGCTGCGTTGTCACGGATGAACAGGCGGCTGGTCAGCATTTTTGCCCGCGCTGTCGACTATTTCCCCATCGAATTTATATTCATCGAGCGAACCACATATTGTTCTGCTGTTTGCTCATCCACCGGCAAAGAGAAACGAAAGGTCGCGCCGCGTCCGGGCACATCGATCAGTTCGATCTCGCGCCCGTGCAATTGCAGGATCCGGTGCACGATCCGCAGCCCCAGTCCGCCATCGCGCCTGGCGCCGCCAATGTTGAACGGGCGCAGGAACAGACTTTCGCGCAGTTCGGGAGCGATTCCCGGGCCGGTGTCGCTGACGGTCACTTCGATAAAAGGTCCTTGTGGGCGCAGGCTGAGTTCGACCTCTCCACCTTGAGGCGTATGGCGCAGGGCGTTGTCGAACAGATTGGTCAGCACCCGCTCGATCAACCCCAGATCTGCGCAGGCCACGGCAACGTTGGGGGAGAAGGTGGCCTTGAGTTCGATCTGGCGTGCTTCGGCGCTGAGTTCGAATTTCTGAAAGATGTCCTGCACCAGATCGGTCAGGGAGAAGCGCTCCAGCACCGGTTGCACGAAACCGTGCTCCAGCCGCACCAGTTCCAGCAGCGATTGCGCCAAGCCGCCGACCTTGCGGCTTTGATCCAGGGCGATCCCCAGATAACGGCGGCGATCGGCGGGGGACAACGTGGCGTCCTTGAGTGATAGGGTTTCCAGGTAACCGTGCAGCGAAGCCAGTGGTGTGCGCAGGTCGTGGGAGATGTTCGCCACTAGTTCGCGACGCTCCTGATCCTGGCGGGTCAGCGAGCGCCATTGTTCGCCGAGGCGCGCTTGCATCTGTCGGAAGGCGGCGTCGAGTACGGCAATTTCATCGTGGCTGGCGGCTTTTTCTACCGGCTCTGGCTCGGGCAAGGCGGGCGGCACCGACGGAACGCCGTTGATATCGAACTGACTGACTTTTTCGGTCAAACGGCGCAATGGCCGGGTGATCAGGCCAAATGCCGTGAGGCCGGCAATCAGGCAGAGCAACGCTACCAGCCCAATGGATAACAATGCGGTATTGAGCGCCGCGCTGGTGGCGCCGCGTTCGGCGAAGCGGTCGTGCTCTTCGCTGAGCAACACCACATAGAGATAACCGGCCGGTTGACCATTGACCCGCAATGGCGCGGCGCTGAATACCTTGCTGCCATCGACGCTGCGCGGATCGTCGCCGAGAATCGGCAGGGCCTCGCCTTTGAGCAAACGCTGGATCGGCGCCAGATCGACCCGTTCCCGGCGAATCCGGCCTTCGGGTGCGGCGCTGCCGACAATTCGGCCTTCGGTGTCCAGCAGATAAACCTCGACACTGGGGTTGACCAGCATCAGCTGGCTGAACAATTCGCGCACGGCATTGGGCATCGGGCCATTGCGGTCCATCAGCACGGTGTCGTGGGCGATGTGTTGCGCCAGATCCCGCGACAACCCCTGCACCACTTCCAGTTCATGCATGTGGTTGGAGCGCACCTGCATCCATGCCGAGGTGCCGCAGCACACCAGCAACAGCACGGCGAACACCAGGGACAGGCGTTGGGTCAGGGTCAATCTCATGGCTGCTCTTCGCTCGTGGCGAATTTGTAACCACGACCCCACACGGTGAGGATGCGCGCCGGTTGCGCCGGATCGGCCTCGATCTTGGCCCGCAGGCGGTTGATGTGGGTGTTGACCGTGTGCTCGTAGCCTTCGTGGCTGTAGCCCCATACCGCGTTGAGCAGGTCCATGCGCGAGAAGACCTTGCCGGGCTGACGGACGAAAAAGTACAGCAGGTCGAACTCCCGCGGCGTGAGGTCAAGACGCCGGCCATCGAGGGAAACTTCACGTGTGATCGGGTCGATGGACAGGCCATCGCTGCTCAGACTGCCAGCGTCCATTTTCAGGTTACGGGCCATGGCGTCGACCCGTCGCAGTAGTGCCTTGACCCGCGCCACCAGCTCTAGCATGGAAAAGGGTTTGGCCAGGTAATCGTCGGCACCGAGTTCCAGCCCCAGAATCCGATGGACTTCACTGGAACGCGCACTGGTGATGATGATCGGTGTGTAGCGGGCCATGGCCCGGGCGCGGCGGCAGATTTCCAGGCCGTCGACGCCGGGCAACATCAGGTCGAGGATCAGTGCGTCCCAGCTTCCTTGCTGCAACAGTCGCATGCCCTCATCGCCGTCGGCGCAGTGCACCACCTCGAACTGCTCATCGCGAAGATGCAGGCAGATAAGGTCGGCGATAGGCAGGTCGTCCTCGACCACCAGGACGCGTTTGGTCTGTTCCATGGAGCTCAATCCTTTGTGGCGCAATGAACACATTGTGCGGGTTTTCCTGAGGCTGAGTTATCACGAATTATTTAACTTCTCGTGAGGATTTGGCGATCAACTCAAGCCTAGGCTGTGTTCCATGCAAGGCATCTGGAATTTTGGAGAAGGCCCATGTTTTCACGGCGACAGTTTCTTGTAGCGAGCGGCGGGCTGGGGGCTGCAGCCCTGGTGATCGGTGTATTGCCAAAATTTTCCGCAAGCGTCGCGCTGATCGATGAGGCCCGCGCGGCAGAGGTTTTCGAGGTGACCCACAGCGACAGCGAATGGCGCGCCATGCTCAGCGCCGAGCAGTACGAGATCCTGCGTGAAGAGGGCACCGAACGGGCCTACAGCAGCCCGCTGAACAACGAGCATCGGGAGGGCGTTTTTGCCTGCGCCGGTTGTGATCTGCCGTTGTTTTCTTCCGACACCAAGTTCGACAGCCGCACTGGCTGGCCGAGTTTCTGGGCGCCACTGGGCAACGCGGTCGCCACCCGTCAGGACCGCTCCTTCGGCGTGCTGCGCGAAGAGGTCCACTGCCGTCGTTGCGGCGGTCATCTGGGGCATGTCTTCGAGGACGGGCCAAAGCCCACCGGCCTGCGCTACTGCATGAACGGCCTGGCGCTGACGTTCAAGCCACAGGCGTAATCCATGGGCACTTCCTTTCACTCACTTCACGCAGGTCGACGTTATGTGGCTTCTGGTCCTTGCTTATCTCGGTGGTGTGCTGACGATCGTCAGCCCGTGCATTCTGCCGGTATTGCCCTTTGTCTTCG
This sequence comes from Pseudomonas sp. B21-048, assembly GCF_024748615.1. Classification (NCBI taxonomy): domain Bacteria; kingdom Pseudomonadati; phylum Pseudomonadota; class Gammaproteobacteria; order Pseudomonadales; family Pseudomonadaceae; genus Pseudomonas; species Pseudomonas sp. B21-048. The sequence goes on from NZ_CP087168.1 coordinate 1,025,156, forward strand.
CTCGCACCGGGCAGCCGTTTATGAGGAGTGGCTTGCCGCTGCTGGCGGGGATGGCGCTGACCTTCGCGCTCGTCGCCTCGTTGGCGGCGGTGGGCGGCGGTTGGGTGGTGCAAGTCAATCAGTACGGTCGCTGGCTCGCGTTGCTGTTCGTTGCACTGTTCGGGCTGACGCTGTTGCTGCCCCGGTTGGCCGAGCGCCTGACGCGTCCGCTGGTGGCGGCCGGCGGTCGGCTGTCGGAAGCCGCGGCTGCCGATACCCGGCCGCGCCCCGGCGCTTCGTTGCTGATCGGTGTCGCCACGGGCCTGCTCTGGGCGCCCTGCGCCGGGCCGATTCTGGGCCTGCTGTTGACTGGCGCGGCGCTGCAAGGGGCAAACATCGCCACCACCCTGTTGCTACTGGCTTACGCGGCTGGCGCCGCCACCTCTCTCGCCGCGGCACTGCTGCTGGGCGGTAAAGTCTTCGCCGCGATGAAGCGCTCGATAGGCGCGGGTGAGTGGCTGCGCCGAGGCTTGGGAGTCGCGATGCTGGCCGGTGTGGCGGCAATCGCTTTGGGGCTGGATACCGGGATTCTGGCGCGGGTCTCGACAGCCTCCACCGGCGGTATCGAGCAGGCGTTGGTAAGCCGATTCGCCGGTAAGTTGCCGACCGACAGTGGGGCGATGATGTCGCAGATTCCACGGGGCGGCGATCAACCCGCCGGCAGTATGAAAATGACCGCCAAGATACCGGGCGAACTACTGATTGAAGGCAACCTTCCATCGCTGGACGGCGCTGTGCAATGGCTCAATTCACCCCCACTTACCGCCCAGGCCTTGAAGGGCAAGGTTGTGCTGGTGGATTTCTGGACTTACTCCTGCATTAACTGCCTGCGCACCCTGCCGTATGTGAAGGCCTGGGCCGAGAAGTATCGCGATCAGGGATTGGTGGTGATCGGCGTCCATACGCCCGAGTTTGCCTTCGAGCGTGATGCAGGCAACGTCACCAAAGCCATGAAAGACCTGGGCATCACTTATCCGGTGGCAATCGATAACGACTATAAGGTCTGGCGTGCTTTCAGCAACCAATACTGGCCAGCCCACTATTTTGCCGATGCTCAGGGGCGCATTCGTTATCACCACTTTGGTGAAGGAAAATACGCCGAATCGGAGCGAGTGATTCAGCAACTGCTGCGTGAGGCGGGCGCCGCGAAGGTCGCGGACGGGCTGATCAATGCTCGCGCCGAGGGTGTCCAGCTCGCCCCGAACATGAGTGAAGTGCAATCGCCGGAAACCTATGTCGGCTACCGACGGGCGGAGCATTTCGTTGCTGAAACCGATCTGGCGCCAGACAAGGTGGCGGCCTATAGCCCGCCGTCACAATTGGCCCTCAATAACTGGAGCCTGGACGGTCAATGGACTGTCGGTCCGGAGCGGGCCGTTTCAAACGCACCGGCCAGCCGTATCGTCTACCGCTTCCACGCTCGCGATCTGCATCTGGTATTGGGCCCCGGTGCTGACGGTAAAACGGTGCGTTTCAAAGTGTTGATTGACGGCAAGCCCCCAGGTGATGCCCACGGTGTCGACGTGGCGCCCGATGGCAGCGGCAGCGTCACCGAGCAGCGGTTGTATCAACTGGTACGCCAGACCGCAGGCGTAAAGGACCGGACATTCAGCATTGAGTTTCTCGATCCCGGTGTGTCGGCGTATGCGTTTACGTTCGGTTGATAGCCCCATTCACTAGGAGACAACCCATGAAAACCCCATTCAACTGGCGTCGTACCCTGATGGGATTGGCCGCCGCTAGTGTTATCGGTCAGTGCGTAGCGTTCTCTTTTGGAGGCGCCGAAGAGGCGGTCATCATTCCGCCACCAACGCTCGACGAGAACACTCAAGCGCGCAGTGAAACGGCAATTTTTGCCGGCGGTTGCTTCTGGGGCGTCCAAGGGGTGTTTCAACACGTCAAAGGGGTGAAGAATGCCGTCTCCGGCTACGCGGGCGGCACCGCTGACACCGCTCAATACGAGCGGGTCAGCAATGGCGATACCGGTCATGCTGAGGTCGTCGAAGTCACCTACGATCCGGCTCAAGTCAGCTATGGCAGTTTGTTGCAGATCTATTTCTCGGTGGCTCACAACCCTACCGAACTCAACCGCCAGGGCCCGGACAGCGGCACCCAGTATCGATCGGCCCTTTTCCTGAAAAACGCTGAACAGCAACGCGTCGCCCAGGCCTATATCGCGCAACTCGATGCCGCCCATTCGTTCAACAAACCCATCGTCACCAGACTGGAGACCTACAACGGCTTCTACCCGGCGGAGGAGGAGCATCAGGACTTCTTGACCGAGCACCCGACGTATCCCTACATCGTGATCAATGATCTGCCGAAGGTGGCGCAGTTGAAGCAGTTGTATCCGGATCGGTATCGGGAAAAGCCAGTGTTGGTGAAGGCTGGTCAATAGTGATTGGCTACTTCGAGCGCGAGCGCTCCATCGCAATGGTCGACGTTTCAAAGCCCAGCTCTGAAAAGAAATCCGAAGCGCCTTCACGGCCTGCTCGCAGAACCCAGGTAATGGCGGTGTTGTCGCCCATGACATGCTCAACCAGTGCGCGACCGACGCCTTCACGTCGATGCTGCCCACACACGACAACCATCGACAGATAACCGTTGGATAAACCATCGGTGATACCTCGAGCAAACCCGACGATGCGGGAGTCCTTTATCGCAAGAGCTGTACGTTGGGAATTAGCGATCAACTGCGCGAAATGCTCAGCTGAGCCGGTGCGGTGAGCCCAACCATTCTCGCCAAGAAAAAGACGCACGGATTCCACGTCCGAGGGCCGCACATCACGAATAAGCACGGGAGTATTCATCCCGAAATCACATTCTTGCCCGCAATCTTCGACCGATACAGCGCCTGATCGGCCCTTGCCAGGAACCCGGTCTGTTGCTCTTCTTCAAAACGTTGCACCACGCCAAAACTCATGGTCACTTGATAATCCCCGACCGGCAGCAGACTCGACAGTCCATGGCGGATACTTTCAGCGAGCGCCCTGGCGTCGGCCAACAAGGTATTAGGCAGGATCATGATGAATTCGTCGCCTCCCCAACGGGCCAACAAATCACCTTCACGCACGTAGTGCTTAACGCTTTCGATCACCTGCACCAACGCCGCATCACCCAGGGCATGGCCGTAGTGATCGTTGATGTTTTTGAAGTCATCGATGTCCATGGCGATCAGCGACAGGGGGTGGCGAAAGCGTTGGGCTCGGTCGCATTCCTGGGGCAGGGCCTTTTCCAGTCGATAGCGATTGGCGATGGAGGTGAGCATATCGGTTTCCGCCAGTTTGCGATTCTCTTCGAGTTGAATCTGCAACTGCTGATTGACCCTGGACAACTCCCGGGTGCGTTCTTCGACGATGGCTTCGAGGGATTGATTGCGCCGTTCCATTTCTTCGAACAGGCGTTTCTTGTCTTCGACACTGCGGTGCGCGCCGACCATTCGTGCCACCGAACCGTCGGCATTACGTGCCAGTATGTAGCCGCGATCTTCGATCCAGATGTAAGTGCCGTCGCGCATGCGGCAGCGATACTCGGCTTGATAACCGGGGGCGCGCTGATTCAGGTAGTCATCAAACAGTGCCATGACCCGCGAAAAATCATCGGGATGGATCACGTTTTCCCAGGTCAGCACGTTGTTATCCAGGGAATGAGGCGGATAGCCGAGCATCTCGTACCACCCTGGGTTGCGATAGACGAACCCGGTGTTGGCATTCCAGTCCCAGATGCCATCGCTGACCAGTTCCAGAATGGTATGCAGCATGTCTTGGTTAAAATCTGACAGATTGAACTTCAACGGCTCGATATTCGATGCCTCACCCATCATCGGTCTCCCTGCCGTCCTGATATCAACGTGACTCGCCCGTCGAGAAGATTAGTTCATGGCGTATTGCCCCGGCTAGTGTTTGCCCCACCTCTGCAGTGCAAAGTCGACGAAGCTGCGTAATTTCGGCAGACGGTAGCGGTCCTGGGCGTACACCAGGTTCATTGGCCGACTCGGCAATTGGTAGTCCTGCATCAAGGCCACCAGTTTTCCGTCCTGAAGATCCTGCTCCACCAACGCATCGGGCACCATCACAATGCCCATCCCGGTTCGCGCCGCTTGATGCAGCCCCGCCGAGCTGTTGATCAGCATCGGTCCGCTGACCTCCACCATGACTTCGCCTTCGGGTCCCCTCAGGCGCCATAGTTTTGCTACCGAGTGCCAGTCATCTCCGGCCGGGTAGGCGAAGGCCAGGCAGTCATGGTGTTGCAGGTCGGCAGGTTTTTCCGGAGTGCCTCGGCGTGCCAGATAGTTCTTCGAAGCACACAGAGTCATTGTGTAGTCGATGAGCGGGCGGGCGATCATGTTGGACATCTCGGTAGTGCCCAAGCGAATCGCCACATCGAAACCGTTGTCGAGCAGATCCAGGCGCTGGTTGGTCAACACAACGTCGAGTTTGACCTGCGGACAGCGCAGCGCGAATTCGCTCAAGGCCGGTGCCAGCCGTTCGGTGCCGAAGGTCAGCGGGGCAGTGATGCGCAGAGTGCCGCTCGGTTCGTCCAGGGTCTGTTCGGCCAGGCGTTCGGAATCGGCCACCAGCCCCAGCACTTCAAGGCAACGCTGATAGTACGCCGTGCCGAATTCCGTCAGCCGCTGACGCCGTGTCGTACGGTTGAGCAGGCGCACACCCAGACGTTGTTCCAGGGCTCGAAGATGATTGCCGACCATGGTCGTCGACATTTCGCACTGCAAAGCGGCGGCGGTCATGCTGCCGGCTTCCACCACTCTTACGTAAACGGTCATTGCCTGGAACAAATCCATTATCAAGCTCTGCTTTAAAATGATTGAAGTGTTGCAGTGTTTATCCAGCTCAGGTGGCTAACCATACTGCAAAAACACCGACTATTAATGGAGTTTGATGTCATGACCGCCGCCTGCCTGATGAGCACCTACCAACCCTTGGCCCTGAGTTTCAGCAAAGGCTTGGGCACGCGCCTCTGGGATCAGGACGGTCGCGAATATCTGGACGCGGTGGCGGGCGTAGCGGTGACCAACGTCGGCCATTCCCATCCGCGAATTGTGGCGGCCATCAGCGAACAGGCCGGGCTGCTGTTGCATACATCCAACCTGTACAGCATCGACTGGCAACAGCGGCTGGCACAGAAACTGGTTCGGTTGTCTGGCATGGACCGGGCGTTCTTCAGCAACTCTGGCGCCGAAGCCAATGAAACCGCGCTGAAACTCGCGCGGCTTTACGGCTGGCATAAAGGCATCGAGCAGCCGCTGGTGGTGGTCATGGGAAACGCCTTTCACGGTCGTACTCTTGGCACCTTGTCCGCCAGTGACGGCCCGGCGGTGCGCCTGGGGTTTAGTGGATTGCCGGGTGATTTCATTAAAGTGCCGTTCGGCGATCTTGCGGCGCTGGACGCGGTGCAACACGCCCACGGCTCGCGCATTGTGGCGATCTTGATGGAGCCGATTCAGGGAGAAAGCGGTGTGCAAGTGGCGCCGCCCGGTTATCTCAAAGCGGTGCGCGAACTGTGCAACCGGCGCGCCTGGCTGCTGATGCTCGATGAAATCCAGACTGGCATCGGCCGCACCGGCCAGTGGTTTGCGTTCCAGCACGAAGGCATCACCCCGGACGTCATGACCCTGGCCAAAGGCTTGGGCAACGGAATTCCCATCGGAGCTTGCCTGGCCCGGGGCAAAGCAGCCGACCTGTTTACCCCCGGCAGCCACGGCAGTACGTTCGGTGGCAATCCTTTGGCATGCCGCGTCGGTTGCACCGTGCTGGATATCGTTAAAGAACAAGGGTTGCTGGAGAACGCCAAACTGCAGGGAGAACGCTTGCTCGCCAGATTGCGCATCGAATTGGCCGATGACCCCAACGTCCTGGCAATTCGCGGCCAGGGTTTGATGATCGGCATCGAACTCAAACAGCCGATTCGCGACCTGACCCTGATAGCTGCTCGGGATCACGGACTGTTGATCAACGTGACACGGGGCAAGACCATTCGCCTGCTGCCACCGCTGACTATTGATGAGCGGGAAGTGGAGATGATTGTCAGAGGGATTTGTGGGGCGATAAGCGTAGTTTGACCGCACTCTGTCTGCAGGAGCAGCCTTCGGCAGCTCCTGCAGAGTCGATGTCTGGGTCAGTGGAACAAATCTGCCAAAGAAAATGGCGGAGGCGATCAGTCGATTTTTTGCATCGTGCTGACGAAAGCCGTGACTTCGGCCCGGTTCATCAGTTGAAGTTTCGAGCTGCGAAACGCTTTGAACAAATGCCTATGCGCGGCAAACCCACTGGATCCTTCGCGGATGCGGTAGGTCTTCGCCCATTCCTGTAGCGCTATCAACAACTCGTCACTATCGTTTCGCTTCGCCTCTCGCTGGCGAATATGGCTGACACAGTCTTCGTCCTCCGGACACAGCCAAATCAGGGCTGTCGCCTGTTCCACCAATTCACTGACCATCCATCCATACACACCCTCGATAATCCAGCGCTCCTCATTCGCTGCCATTTTCGCCATTTTCAATGCTTCGGCACGTGGACGAGCGATGCTGTGTTCATCGGATATCCAGTGAATCAGGTCGAGATCGATCCAGGGCACTTGTAGATGCTCGGCCAGTCGTTTGGCCAGCCAACTCTTGCCCGAGCCGGAGTTGCCGATGATCAAGGTTCGGGTGAGGTTTATGCTGTGCAGGTAATAATTGCTCATGGCAACTCGGGCAAAGTCATTCAACCGCTTCGGAAATTTCAGGCGCAATCATCCGCGTCTTCGGCGATCCATCCGCATTGAATTGATAAATATCCTGCGGCTGGCCCTTTTCATTGAAGAACACTTGGCCGACTCCTGCTGAGTTCCACAGCCGTTCCCCTGCTTCGGCGTGTGCGGGAATGTGCGGAACGATGTGCATGCGCCGGCGCTTGGTCAGCCAATTGAGGGGCGAGCGGGGCGAGTAGAGCCAGCGGTTGAGGCGGTCGAACCATTCGAGCAGGGCGGGCGGGAATTCGTTTTTGATGCCGCTGCTGGTGATCTGCCAGATGCGCGGGCCGGCCTTGCGGTGTCGGATCAATACTTCGTAGACGAAGGAATAATGCACATCACCGGACAGCACCACGTAGTTACCGGGTGTGCGGGAGTGTCGGAAAATGTTCAGGATTACTTGGGCCGCGCCGCGATGGGCCATCCAGTTTTCGGCGTCCACCAACAGTGGATAACCGCACCAGCTAAACACCCGCTGCACGGTTTCGATCAGTTTGACGCCGAAGATCGGCGCCGGTGAAACGATGATTGCCGAGGGATGATCGAGCAATTCCTGCTGCAACTCACTGAGCGCTTCCCAATCCAGCAGCCCCGACGGTTGCTTGAGATTCATTTCGCTGCGCCAGCGCCGAGTGCGGGTATCGAGCACCACCAGCGCCGGGCGGGTGGGCAGCACGTAATGCCACTTCTGAAAGCTCAGCAGCTCATCGATCAACCCATCCTGGACATCGCTGTCGAGGTAATGGTCTTGCCCCGTGTCACTCAATAGACGGGTTTTTTCCAGCATGCTGCCAAACGCGTCGGGGTTATTGCCCCAACCCTGACACAACATATAAGCGAGCAGCGCGTTGCCGATGATGCGCTTGGAGAAAGGATGGCCGTAGGCCGTTTCCTCCCATTGCGCGGAAAGATTCCAGTCATCAGTAATGTCGTGGTCGTCGAAAATCATCAGGCACGGCAGGTGCGCCATCGCTCGCCCCACACCCCCCAGCCCCGTCTTGAACGCATCGATGCGTGTCTGCTCCAGGGCATAGCGCCTGTGTCGTTCGGGCGTCAGTGCCGGTGGTTGCGGCGCGATCAGTGTCCAGGACGTTGGCGACCATACTAATAGGTACATGGCCATGACTTCGGCGAAGGTCACCAAATGATTGTCGGCGCTGCTACTGGTAAAAATCGGCTTACGCGCTCCACCGAAAAATCGTTCGCGCAGGGTTTCGTTGCTTTCAAGCGCCGGTAACAAATCCGCACGATGGTAGTAAGTGGCCGGATGTTCATAGAGTCTGGCACTGTCGCTGACCACCGCACCGTCGAGGTGTTCGTCGAACAGTCCTAGACGCTCGATCAAGGCATGAATTGCTCGCAACATCGGCCCCGAGACATCATCCGCATACACCTGATCGCCGCTCATTATTAATAGCGCGGGGCGCTTGCAAGCGTCCGGCTCGGACTCCAGCAACCGATCGACGCACAGCAAACCATCGGCAGCCGGATGATGAGGTTTACGGCAGGAGCCATGCAGCAACTGATCGATGCGCGAGCGCAGCACGAAACTCGGGCAATGCGCTTCGCCATATAATAGATGAGGCGCCCATTCGCGGATGCCCGACTGAGCGCCATCCGCCTCGGTGATCAGCAGGTCGTACTCGATCAACGTGTCGCAGGGGAGGGCGGCATCCAGTGGCACATCAATCAAATGAACGAAGGCATGAGTACCGACCGGGATGATCGTGCATTGACCCGCGTCGAGACGGATGTCGATTCCTTGCAGTCGTAGCGTCAGCGGCAGCGCACGCGACCCCACCAGCCACAGCAGCAGTCGCGTGGGTTCCAGGCGCCGTAATAGCGGGCCGACGAGGACTGGTGGCAATGGAGAGTGATTGGCGGGCGATGGCAAAGATACGGACATCCAGGTTCAAGACTCTTAGCGCATGGGGCGGCGATGATAACGCAGCGGGAAGGCAAGCCAAGTCCGCGTTATATTCTGGTTAACTCTCCTATATAGAAGGGGAATGCGCTGTTTTCCTGCTTTGCGCAAGTTATTGATAGAAAAGTGTAATCAGGGGTTGACGGCAGATTCTGAAAGCCTATAATTCGCCCCACTTCCGGCGCAGTCGAAACGAAAAACTCCTTGGTAAACAATGAGTTACGCAGTTTTCGACAGTGGTTACGCTTCAGTTCATCGAAGCCAGAAGGAGTTGAAAGGGCGGTGTTGTTTGGCTCTTTTGACGGTTCGATCTTCTCGGTCGAAAGCGGAAAAAAAGAGGTGTTGACAGCAGCGAGTAACGCTGTAGAATTCGCCTCCCGCTAACGAGAGATCGAAAGCGCAAGTGGTTGAAGTTGTTAAGGAAAACCTTGAAAACTTCTGAAAATAACCGCTTGACAGCAACAGAGGCTGCTGTAGAATGCGCGCCTCGGTTGAGACGAAAGATCTTAACCAACCGCTCTTTAACAACTGAATCAAGCAATTCGTGTGGGTGCTTGTGGAGTCAGACTGATAGTCAACAAGATTATCAGCATCACAAGTTACTCCGCGAGAAATCAAAGATGTAACCAACGATTGCTGAGCCAAGTTTAGGGTTTCTTAAAAACCCAAAGATGTTTGAACTGAAGAGTTTGATCATGGCTCAGATTGAACGCTGGCGGCAGGCCTAACACATGCAAGTCGAGCGGTAGAGAGGTGCTTGCACCTCTTGAGAGCGGCGGACGGGTGAGTAATGCCTAGGAATCTGCCTGGTAGTGGGGGATAACGCTCGGAAACGGACGCTAATACCGCATACGTCCTACGGGAGAAAGCAGGGGACCTTCGGGCCTTGCGCTATCAGATGAGCCTAGGTCGGATTAGCTAGTTGGTGAGGTAATGGCTCACCAAGGCGACGATCCGTAACTGGTCTGAGAGGATGATCAGTCACACTGGAACTGAGACACGGTCCAGACTCCTACGGGAGGCAGCAGTGGGGAATATTGGACAATGGGCGAAAGCCTGATCCAGCCATGCCGCGTGTGTGAAGAAGGTCTTCGGATTGTAAAGCACTTTAAGTTGGGAGGAAGGGCAGTTACCTAATACGTAATTGTTTTGACGTTACCGACAGAATAAGCACCGGCTAACTCTGTGCCAGCAGCCGCGGTAATACAGAGGGTGCAAGCGTTAATCGGAATTACTGGGCGTAAAGCGCGCGTAGGTGGTTCGTTAAGTTGGATGTGAAATCCCCGGGCTCAACCTGGGAACTGCATTCAAAACTGACGAGCTAGAGTATGGTAGAGGGTGGTGGAATTTCCTGTGTAGCGGTGAAATGCGTAGATATAGGAAGGAACACCAGTGGCGAAGGCGACCACCTGGACTGATACTGACACTGAGGTGCGAAAGCGTGGGGAGCAAACAGGATTAGATACCCTGGTAGTCCACGCCGTAAACGATGTCAACTAGCCGTTGGGAGCCTTGAGCTCTTAGTGGCGCAGCTAACGCATTAAGTTGACCGCCTGGGGAGTACGGCCGCAAGGTTAAAACTCAAATGAATTGACGGGGGCCCGCACAAGCGGTGGAGCATGTGGTTTAATTCGAAGCAACGCGAAGAACCTTACCAGGCCTTGACATCCAATGAACTTTCCAGAGATGGAAGGGTGCCTTCGGGAACATTGAGACAGGTGCTGCATGGCTGTCGTCAGCTCGTGTCGTGAGATGTTGGGTTAAGTCCCGTAACGAGCGCAACCCTTGTCCTTAGTTACCAGCACGTCATGGTGGGCACTCTAAGGAGACTGCCGGTGACAAACCGGAGGAAGGTGGGGATGACGTCAAGTCATCATGGCCCTTACGGCCTGGGCTACACACGTGCTACAATGGTCGGTACAGAGGGTTGCCAAGCCGCGAGGTGGAGCTAATCCCATAAAACCGATCGTAGTCCGGATCGCAGTCTGCAACTCGACTGCGTGAAGTCGGAATCGCTAGTAATCGCGAATCAGAATGTCGCGGTGAATACGTTCCCGGGCCTTGTACACACCGCCCGTCACACCATGGGAGTGGGTTGCACCAGAAGTAGCTAGTCTAACCTTCGGGAGGACGGTTACCACGGTGTGATTCATGACTGGGGTGAAGTCGTAACAAGGTAGCCGTAGGGGAACCTGCGGCTGGATCACCTCCTTAATCGACGACATCAGCTGCTCCATAAGTTCCCACACGAATTGCTTGATTCATTGAAGAAGACGATAAGAAGCAGCCCGAAATTGGGTCTGTAGCTCAGTTGGTTAGAGCGCACCCCTGATAAGGGTGAGGTCGGCAGTTCGAATCTGCCCAGACCCACCAATTTTGTGTGGGAAACGCCTGTAGAAATACGGGGCCATAGCTCAGCTGGGAGAGCGCCTGCCTTGCACGCAGGAGGTCAACGGTTCGATCCCGTTTGGCTCCACCACTACTGCTTCTGTTTGTTGAAAGCTTAGAAATGAGCATTCCACCAAGACGGTGTTGAATGTTGATTTCTAGTCTTTGATTAGATCGTTCTTTAAAAATTTGGGTATGTGATAGAAAGATAGACTGGATGGCACTTTCACTGGTGTTGTTCAGGCTAAGGTAAAATTTGTGAGTTTAATCGCGAATTTTCGGCGAATGTCGTCTTCACAGTATAACCAGATTGCTTGGGGTTATATGGTCAAGTGAAGAAGCGCATACGGTGGATGCCTTGGCAGTCAGAGGCGATGAAAGACGTGGTAGCCTGCGAAAAGCTTCGGGGAGTCGGCAAACAGACTTTGATCCGGAGATGTCTGAATGGGGGAACCCACCTAACATAAGTTAGGTATCTTAAGCTGAATACATAGGCTTAAGAAGCGAACCAGGGGAACTGAAACATCTAAGTACCCTGAGGAAAAGAAATCAACCGAGATTCCCTTAGTAGTGGCGAGCGAACGGGGACTAGCCCTTAAGTGGCTTTGAGATTAGCGGAACGCTCTGGAAAGTGCGGCCATAGTGGGTGATAGCCCTGTACGCGAAAATCTCTTAGTCATGAAATCGAGTAGGACGGAGCACGAGAAACTTTGTCTGAATATGGGGGGACCATCCTCCAAGGCTAAATACTACTGACTGACCGATAGTGAACTAGTACCGTGAGGGAAAGGCGAAAAGAACCCCGGAGAGGGGAGTGAAATAGATCCTGAAACCGTATGCGTACAAGCAGTGGGAGCCCACTTTGTTGGGTGACTGCGTACCTTTTGTATAATGGGTCAGCGACTTATTTTCAGTGGCGAGCTTAACCGAATAGGGGAGGCGTAGCGAAAGCGAGTCTTAATAGGGCGTCTAGTCGCTGGGAATAGACCCGAAACCGGGCGATCTATCCATGGGCAGGTTGAAGGTTGGGTAACACTAACTGGAGGACCGAACCGACTACCGTTGAAAAGTTAGCGGATGACCTGTGGATCGGAGTGAAAGGCTAATCAAGCTCGGAGATAGCTGGTTCTCCTCGAAAGCTATTTAGGTAGCGCCTCATGTATCACTGTAGGGGGTAGAGCACTGTTTCGGCTAGGGGGTCATCCCGACTTACCAAACCGATGCAAACTCCGAATACCTACAAGTGCCGAGCATGGGAGACACACGGCGGGTGCTAACGTCCGTCGTGAAAAGGGAAACAACCCAGACCGTCAGCTAAGGTCCCAAAGTTATGGTTAAGTGGGAAACGATGTGGGAAGGCTTAGACAGCTAGGAGGTTGGCTTAGAAGCAGCCACCCTTTAAAGAAAGCGTAATAGCTCACTAGTCGAGTCGGCCTGCGCGGAAGATGTAACGGGGCTCAAACCATACACCGAAGCTACGGGTATCACTTAGGTGATGCGGTAGAGGAGCGTTCTGTAAGCCTGTGAAGGTGAGTTGAGAAGCTTGCTGGAGGTATCAGAAGTGCGAATGCTGACATGAGTAACGACAATGGGTGTGAAAAACACCCACGCCGAAAGACCAAGGTTTCCTGCGCAACGTTAATCGACGCAGGGTTAGTCGGTCCCTAAGGCGAGGCTGAAAAGCGTAGTCGATGGAAAACAGGTTAATATTCCTGTACTTCTGGTTATTGCGATGGAGGGACGGAGAAGGCTAGGCCAGCTTGGCGTTGGTTGTCCAAGTTTAAGGTGGTAGGCTGGAATCTTAGGTAAATCCGGGATTCTAAGGCCGAGAGCTGATGACGAGTGTTCTTTTAGAACACGAAGTGGTTGATGCCATGCTTCCAAGAAAAGCTTCTAAGCTTCAGGTAACCAGGAACCGTACCCCAAACCGACACAGGTGGTTGGGTAGAGAATACCAAGGCGCTTGAGAGAACTCGGGTGAAGGAACTAGGCAAAATGGCACCGTAACTTCGGGAGAAGGTGCGCCGGTGAGGGTGAAGCATTTACTGCGTAAGCCCATGCCGGTCGAAGATACCAGGCCGCTGCGACTGTTTATTAAAAACACAGCACTCTGCAAACACGAAAGTGGACGTATAGGGTGTGACGCCTGCCCGGTGCCGGAAGGTTAATTGATGGGGTTAGCTAACGCGAAGCTCTTGATCGAAGCCCCGGTAAACGGCGGCCGTAACTATAACGGTCCTAAGGTAGCGAAATTCCTTGTCGGGTAAGTTCCGACCTGCACGAATGGCGTAACGATGGCGGCGCTGTCTCCACCCGAGACTCAGTGAAATTGAAATCGCTGTGAAGATGCAGTGTATCCGCGGCTAGACGGAAAGACCCCGTGAACCTTTACTATAGCTTTGCACTGGACTTTGAATTTGCTTGTGTAGGATAGGTGGGAGGCTTTGAAGCGTGGACGCCAGTTCGCGTGGAGCCAACCTTGAAATACCACCCTGGCAACTTTGAGGTTCTAACTCAGGTCCGTTATCCGGATCGAGGACAGTGTATGGTGGGTAGTTTGACTGGGGCGGTCTCCTCCTAAAGAGTAACGGAGGAGTACGAAGGTGCGCTCAGACCGGTCGGAAATCGGTCGTAGAGTATAAAGGCAAAAGCGCGCTTGACTGCGAGACAGACACGTCGAGCAGGTACGAAAGTAGGTCTTAGTGATCCGGTGGTTCTGTATGGAAGGGCCATCGCTCAACGGATAAAAGGTACTCCGGGGATAACAGGCTGATACCGCCCAAGAGTTCATATCGACGGCGGTGTTTGGCACCTCGATGTCGGCTCATCACATCCTGGGGCTGAAGCCGGTCCCAAGGGTATGGCTGTTCGCCATTTAAAGTGGTACGCGAGCTGGGTTTAGAACGTCGTGAGACAGTTCGGTCCCTATCTGCCGTGGACGTTTGAGATTTGAGAGGGGCTGCTCCTAGTACGAGAGGACCGGAGTGGACGAACCTCTGGTGTTCCGGTTGTCACGCCAGTGGCATTGCCGGGTAGCTATGTTCGGAATAGATAACCGCTGAAAGCATCTAAGCGGGAAACTAGCCTCAAGATGAGATCTCACTGGGACCTTGAGTCCCCTGAAGGGCCGTCGAAGACTACGACGTTGATAGGTTGGGTGTGTAAGCGCTGTGAGGCGTTGAGCTAACCAATACTAATTGCCCGTGAGGCTTGACCATATAACACCCAAGCAATTTGCGTCGAAAGGCCAGATTGCGGTGTGTGAAGACGCAACGAACCGAAAGTTCGAGAAACAAACACACAAATCTATTACATACCCAATTTGCTGAAGCGAGGCCAGCTGGTCACGACTCAGTACCCGAATTTCTTGACGACCATAGAGCATTGGAACCACCTGATCCCATCCCGAACTCAGCAGTGAAACGATGCATCGCCGATGGTAGTGTGGGGTTTCCCCATGTGAGAGTAGGTCATCGTCAAGATTGAATTCCGAAACCCCTATCTGCGTCTGCAGGTAGGGGTTTTGTTTTGTCCGCAGGAGTTCGTACAGCATTATCGGACCGCTCCCGGCTAATGCCAACCGATCTCGATCTCGACCTCAACGGCTACGTTCACCCTGGCCGATGCAGGACGTATTGACTTCATCCTGCGCAGCGGTGCCTACCAGTCCGATACGGTAGTAACAAGTGTCCCGCTTATCAGGCCAAGTGCCTATCGATCAACCTGGCCACCTCGGTAGCATGAGAAAAGCCCAGATTGTGATCGGCACCAGGGAACACATGAAGTTCAGTGCTGGGTAGCAGTTGAGCAAGGTGTTGGCCGACGCAAACAGGGCTGATTGGATCAGAGTCTCCCCATAGGAGCAGGACTGGCATGTGCAACTCAGCCAGCCGGAGGGTGAGGTCGGTGCAGTCGTCGAGAAACCAGCTCGGCAATGTCGGGTTGGCGGCGGCAAAATCCGGGCGCCAGTCCTGCGCGCCCAAGGCGGACATATCCACCCCGCCGGAGGTAACGGTCAGCGTCAGGTGCGTAATCAATTCGGGGCGCCCAAGCGCCGCGTTCACAGCGACTATACCGCCCATGGACTGCGCCACCAGCGCTGTGGGCCGATCGATTTCGGCCAACACGCCAGCTATCAAATCATCCATACCGGCCACGCTTGGCGAGGACGGAGTGTCTCCAAACCCGGGCCACCCGATATGGACCTGCTGCGCCGGGTGGGCCAGGCGCTCGGCAACTGGACGCCAAAACTGAGTGTTACCTGAGGCTCCGGGCAGGAAGAGGAGTTTTTTGGGAGGTGCGATCACAGGTTCGGTCCTTGAAGGTGGGGTTGAAACAATCAGCAGGAGGGCAAAATGGAAAAAGTACAGTCGCAGCAGTTAACGCAATTGCCGTGGCGTTGCGTTCAGCATTTTTTTCATCAGTCGCCGCAGGGATGTGGCGTCTCGGTATCCAACCTGTTCGGCAATGGTGTCGATTGAGTACTTACTGTTTGCCAACAGCTCCCGGGCTTTATTGGCCTGGACTCGCTGGATCAGCCGCAATGGGCTATAACCGATGGCCTTGTGGATGTGTCGAGACAAGGTCCGCTCTGACAGGCCAAAGTCGGATGCAAGTGTACTGACGCTGATAGTCGCCGGTAGCGAGGCTTCAATATGAGCCGTCAATTGCGCGATCAATTCGTTCCCCTGAGCCATCATTGCCGGAACCATAAAGGGCGATTGCAGTTGCCGACCATCTATCAGTAGCGCTTGTGCAACGGCATCTGCCAAAGCTGGGGAGAAACGGCTTCGCAGAAGATGCAACATTAGATCGCTATGACCTAGCGCTGCGCCCGCGGTAATCAATGGCGGGTCGACGATGACCATACGGTCGGCATCTACCCTGCACTCAGGCGTCCACTGCTGAAGCAAGGGCGCCAACCACCAAGAAGTGGTTACACAGCGCCCAGCGAGCAGGTTCGCGGCCTGCAGCACGAATACCGCAGAACATGATGCGGCTACATTACCCCCGCCCTGCACATGCGCACGTAATGCCGGAATCAGCAGAGCAATATCCGGCTGTTGTAATCGGTGCTCGATCATGAGGGCGTCAGCCACTCCCATGCCGGGAATGATCCAGCAAGAACGGTCATCGGGTCTAATAGCCAAGGGCTGAACCGCCATTTGCATTCCGTAGCCGAGCGTCACGCAATCCGTGTTCACCCCGCAGACCTGCCAGCGTGGTACAGCAGTGCCCAGTCGCAGGGCAAGTGTGGCCGCCGTTGAAAGGATATCCAGGGTCAGTGCGACACTGGAGGTAAAGGCGCCATGAGTTACCAAAATCGTAAAGTCATTCATTGGCTGATTATGCACGAAAGATGTCGAATCGGTCGCTGGTTGCACTGTTCCATGGCTGGCTTAATAACGCTTCCATTTCATCGAGCGTTAATCTGTATGCCTAATATCCTGATCAAGGTGCCTCAAGGTTCATTTACTTCCGAACAACGAGCACTGCTTTGCGAAGAGATTACGAAAGTGGCTCTGGCGGTCGAGCAAATCGGTGACGATCCACGTCAGCGGAGCCTGTGCTGGACTCTCATTGACGAAGTGGCTTCTGGCTCCTGGACATGCGGCACAGTGGATATCAGTGCTCAAGCCATCCCCTGCATCGTGCAGGTCAAGGTTCCCTGCGGTGTGCTGAATGAGGTCATGCGGGACGACTATGTACAGCGTTTGCATCAAGCAGTAAGCCGGTCGCGAGCAGCGGACGACCAGCGGATCATCATGACGTCGATCATCCTTGATGAAATCAAAGACGGCTTCTGGGCAGCCAATGGAGCGATTTGGCATTTGGCCGATTTCATTCAGGCGGCGGGGTACCGACACCTGCAAGGGCAGGCGGAGCAGTAACCCGAGTGGGAGCTATGGGTATATCTTTTTCAATGCTGGAAAAGAGCGGCACCGTCAACAATGCACAAAAGGCAGCGGCCAGCCACACCACGCCCCAGGAGAAATGAGTCATGAGGGCGGAGGCAACGATGGGCGTCGCGAACAGCACGACAAAGACGCAGGTATTGCCCATGGCCAGGGCTGTGCCTGCCCGATTTGCGCCTGCCAGTGTGGCAAGTTCTGTGTAGGCAACGCCATGCCAGGCGGACACGCTGATCCCGGCGATGACCATCACGCCGATGATCAGGGCGCTGACCAGTGGAGTTTCGCTCATGCCGTAGAAGCTCGCTGCCGATACCGTGCCACCCAGCCACAAAAAGGTCAGAGCACTCAACCAGGCGCAGGCTTTAAGGTAACTGCGTCGATTTTTATTTTTGTCGGTCCAGTGTCCGCTCCAGATTCTGCTAACGATCGCGCCAATTTGTATGACGGCCAATGCAGTGGAAATCAACGTGATGTTGATGTTGCCAACGTCATGAAAAAACACGGCTGCATAAGTGAGAATGGCAAACTGCGGGGCGCAGAGCAGGCCGATGGCCAAAACGATTCGCCAGACTCTCGAGTCTTTCAACGGGCTGGTACTAGCTTCCAGGCTCTGCTTTTTCGCTGCATTACTGGAGAAGTCGGGCTCATATAGCCAGAACCACGCAAACAGGCCAGCGACGAAGCAGAACAGGGCCGAAGCCGTGAAGACTTCGAGAAATCCGTATGTGTGAGCGAGATAGGGCAGCACCACCGCACCTATGGCGTAACCCCCCGGCACAGCCGTTTGCCGAATGCTCATGGCCAACCCTCGTTCGCCCTCTTTGAACCAGGCCATGATGGCTCGACCACTGGCGCCGTTGACACTGCTTCCAAGCAAGCCCACCACGAACAGGCCTACTGCCAGCAAAACGACCGTGGGTGCATACAAAGCAAGCATCGCCAATACCAGCAAGGCGATCCCGGAACTGAGAAGCCCCATCAGCAACACAGGACGATCACCCCAGCGGTCAGTCAGAAGTCCCCATGGGATCTCGCTGACGGCGATGCCCAGCCCTAAAACCCCCAAAACAAGCCCCAGCTCAGCGTTATCGAGGTGATACGTCGCGCGCATGTAGACTGCTGTCGCAGGCAGTCCCCCCACCACACTGGAAAAACTTGCATTGGCCGCAACGCCAGCGCCGAGTACTTTCCAACGATGATTGTTATCCACAGGCATAAACATCCCACTTGTTCATTTGATAGTGGGACCAAGACTGTCATGAGCGTATCGTGTCGAATATCGTATTATTTTTCGTATTTGTCCCGAAAAGCAGGATGATCATGCGGCCGTTAAATTTGGACCTGGATGCTATGCGCAGCTTCGTCACCGGCGTCGAACTGGGCAGTTTTGCCAAGGCAGCGCCAAAGCTCGCTCGTTCGACGTCAGCCATCAGCGCTCAATTGAAGAAGCTGGAAGCTCAGGTCGGATCACCGCTGTTCAAAAAGTCAGGTCGCACGCTAGCCCTGACGGACGTTGGAGAGGTGCTGCTGAATTATGCGCGACGTCTTTTGAGCCTCAACGATGAGACGATTGCGGCTGTTTCCGAACTCAAGCTCAAAGGCTGGGTACGTCTTGGGATTCAGGAGGATTTCAGCGGCTTCCTGCCTGCCGTGTTGGGCCAGTTCGCCAGAGCTCATCCCGATGTTCGAGTCGAAGCGCGCATTGCGCGTAATGCCGACCTGCTCGGCAGGATCGAAAGTGGCTCCCTCGACTTGGCGCTGGTCTGGGGCAATGTAAAAGAAGGCGGGTATCGGCAAAGGGTGGCGGAACTGCCCGTGCAATGGATCGGTTCTTCTCACCAGTACCTCGATTGGCGTATCGAGTCAGGATTGCCGCTGCCCATCATCGCGTTCGATGCGCCCTGTCCGTTTCATTCGATGGCCACTGATGCACTGACCCGCGAAGGGATTCCCTGGTTGCTGTCGTTCACCAGTTCCAGCCTCAATGGCTTGTCCGCGGCGACCGAGGCTGGCCTGGGTTACTCGATAAGAACGGCTTTGGGGTTGCAGCCCGGCACCGAGATTTTAAGTGCCCGCGAACGGGGGTTGCCATCGTTACCCTCTATAGACTTGACGCTGCATAGACGAGAGGCTAACCCCGATCCGCTGACGGAAAGATTGTCGAACATTATTATCCAGGCTATTCGGAGTGAAATTGTTTATTGAGCGAATGAATCGCTGCCAGTAGATATATGTTCGGTTTATTCACAATCATCATTCATTGAATATCCGGGCGTACGCGCTTGGGTATGGGGGCTCTACACCGCTCGACTTAAAATAAAACGCCCCTTGGCCTGTCTTCACAGACCAAGGGGCAATCCATTGGATCGTGTGAACCTAAGCCTCCCAGCCCGCCCCACTGACCGCTGCCTGCGCCAGTGGGTGCAAGTCTGCCCCCTGATGCGCGGTCTGCCAGGCCAGCAACTCCTTGCGCATGCCGGGCGTCCAGTACATCTGCAGGTGATTACGCACGCCGAGCACGGCCTGTTGCTGATCCGGTTCGCTGGCGAAGTACTGGGCGATCTGGTTGGCCATTTTGATCAGGTTGTCAGTGCTCATCGGCGTACCTCGGCTTTTGTTCCGGCGGTGCGTGCCTGGCGGCGTTCGTTGAGCAGGCGTTGTTGTTCGTCGCTGAATGCCTGGTAACGCTTTTGCCACTCGGAAGGATGATAGACGCGGCTGACTTCCACGGCGGTGACCTTGTACTCCGGACAGTTGGTGGCCCAGTCGGAGTTGTCGGTGGTGATGACGTTGGCCCCCGATTCAGGGAAGTGGAAGGTGGTGTACACCACGCCTGGGGCGACCCGTTCGGAGACTCGTGCACGGAGTACTGTTTGTCCGGCGCGGCTGCCGATGCCGACCCAGTCACCTTCGTTGATGCCACGGCTCTCGGCGTCGGTCGGGTGGATTTCCAGGCGGTCTTCGTCGTGCCAGGCAACGTTATCGGTACGCCGGGTCTGGGCGCCCACGTTGTACTGGCTGAGGATGCGCCCGGTGGTCAGCAGAAGCGGATAGCGACTGTTGACCTTTTCCTCGGTGGGCACGTAGCCGGTGAGCATGAAGCGCCCTTTGCCGCGCACGAACTCCTCGATGTGCATGGTCGGCGTGCCATCCGGTGCCGCGGCGTTGCACGGCCATTGCAGGCTGCCATGGCGATCCAGTTCGGCGTAGCTGACGTTGGTGAAGGTCGGCGTCAGGCTGGCGATTTCATCCATGATTTCTGACGGGTGCTGGTAGTTCATCGGGTAACCCAATGCATTGGCCAAGGCCACTGTGCCTTCCCAGTCGGCCTTGCCGCCCAGCGGCTCCATGACCTTGCGCACCCGGGAAATGCGCCGCTCGGCGTTGGTGAAGGTGCCGTCTTTTTCCAGGAACGAGCACCCCGGCAGGAACACGTGGGCGAACTTGGCGGTTTCGTTGAGGAAAATGTCCTGCACCACGATGCACTCCATGGCCGATAGAGCCGCAGTGACGTGCTGAGTATTGGGGTCGCTCTGGGCGATGTCTTCGCCCTGGCAATACAAACCCTTGAAACTGCCGCCCAAGGCTGCTTCAAACATGTTGGGGATGCGCAAGCCCGGGTCGGGTTGCAAGGTGACATTCCAGGCTTGCTCGAATTGCGCCCGTACCGTTTCGTTGGAGACATGCCGGTAGCCGGGAAGCTCGTGGGGGAAGGAACCCATGTCACAGGACCCTTGAACGTTATTCTGCCCACGCAGCGGGTTCACGCCCACGCCTTCGCGGCCGATGTTGCCAGTGGCCATGGCCAGGTTGGCGATGCCCATCACCGCGGTGCTGCCCTGGCTGTGCTCGGTGACGCCCAAACCGTAGTAGATCGCGGCATTGCCGCCGGTGGCATACAGGCGGGCGGCGGCGCGGATGTCGGCAGGGTCTACGCCGCAGATGGCGCCAAGGACTTCCGGCGAGTTTTCCGCGCGGCTGACGAACTCGCTCCAGTGGGCGAAATCCGTTCCCTCGCAACGGGCGTCGATGAAGGGCTGATTGAGCAGGCCTTCGGTGACGATGACGTGGGCCAGGGCGTTGAGCATGGCGACGTTGGTGCCCGGGCGCAGGGCCAGGTGCAGTTCGGCGCGGGCATGCACCGAATCCACCAGATCAATGCGACGTGGGTCGATGACGATCAGTCGCGCGCCTTCACGCAGGCGGCGTTTGAGCTGGGAGGCGAACACCGGGTGGGCGTCGCTGGGGTTGGCGCCCATCACCAGGATCACATCGGCCTGCATCACCGAATCGAAACTCTGGGTGCCGGCGGACTCGCCAAGGGTTTGTTTCAGGCCATAACCGGTCGGCGAGTGGCAGACCCGCGCACAGGTGTCGACGTTGTTGTTGCCGAACGCGGCGCGCACCAGTTTTTGCACCAGGTAGGTTTCTTCGTTGGTGCAGCGGCTGGAAGTGATGCCACCAATGGAGTCGCGGCCGTATTTTTGCTGCAGCCGACGGAATTCGCTGGCGGCGTAGGTCACCGCTTCATCCCAGCTGACTTCCTGCCAAGGATCGTTGATGTGTTTGCGGATCATCGGCTTGGTGATGCGATCCGGGTGGGTGGCGTAGCCCCAGGCAAAGCGCCCTTTAACGCAAGAGTGGCCGTGGTTGGCCTGGCCGTTCTTGTCTGGAACCATGCGCACCAGTTGGTCGCCTTTCATCTCGGCGCGGAACGAGCAGCCCACGCCGCAATAGGCACAGGTAGTGATCACGCTACGTTCGGGTTGACCCAGTTCGACCACGCTTTTTTCCATCAGGGTCGCGGTAGGACAGGCTTGCACACAGGCACCGCAGGACACGCATTCCGAATCGAGGAAGTTGTCGCCACCAGCGGCCGCGACCCGGGATTCGAAACCGCGCCCGGTAATGGTCAGGGCAAAGGTGCCTTGGGTTTCTTCGCAGGCGCGCACGCAGCGGTTGCAGACGATGCACTTGCTCGGGTCGTAATCAAAATAGGGGTTTGAAGTGTCCTTCACGTCGGCCAGATGGTTGTCGCCTTCATAGCCATAACGCACTTCCCGCAGACCGACCTGGCCGGCCACGGTTTGCAGTTCGCAGTTGCCGTTGGCCGAGCAGGTCAGGCAGTCCAGCGGGTGATCGGAGATGTACAACTCCATGACATTGCGGCGCAGGGTGGCGAGCTTCGGCGTCTGGGTGTGCACGCTCATGCCTTCGCTGACCGGCGTGGTGCAGGAGGCGGGGTAGCCGCGCATGCCGTCGATTTCAACCAGGCACATGCGGCAGGAACCGAAGGCTTCCAGGCTGTCGGTGGCGCACAGTTTCGGAATGGTGGTACCCAGCAGCGCGGCGGCGCGCATCACCGAGGTACCTTCGGGCACGCTGATGCTGCGGCCGTCGATGTTCACGGTGACCTGCACCTGACTTTCGCGGGCTGGGGTTCCGAGGTCGATATCTGTATTCGGGTCGAAGAGGGTGATCATTGGTCGGCCTCCGAGGACTGCAGACCGAAGTCGGCGGGGAAATACTTGAGGGCGCTGGCCACCGGATAGGACGTCATGCCGCCCAACGCGCACAGCGAACCGTATTGCAGGGTGTCGCACAGGTCCTTGAGGATGATCACCTGCTCATCACGACTGTTCTGGTCCGGCGCAGCCAGCAGGCGGTCGATCACCTCCACACCCCGGGTCGAGCCGATGCGGCATGGGGTGCATTTTCCACAGGATTCCTCGGCACAGAACTGCATCGCGAAGCGCGCCATGCGGGCCATGTCCAGGCTGTCGTCAGCCACTACCACACCGCCGTGACCGAGCATCGCGCCAATGGCCATAAAGGCTTCGTAATCCAGCGGTGTGTCGAATTGCGACGGTGGCACCCAGGCGCCAAGCGGGCCGCCCACTTGTGCAGCCTTCAGCGGCCGGCCACTGGCGGTCCCGCCGCCGTAGTCTTCTACCAGTTCGCGCAAGGTCAAGCCAAAGGCCCGTTCCACCAAACCACCATGACGAATATTGCCCGCCAGCTGGAAGGGCATGGTGCCCAGTGAGCGGCCCATGCCGTAATCGCGATAGAACTGCGCGCCCTTGGCCAGAATCAGCGGCACCGAGGCCAGGGTCAGCACGTTGTGCACCAGCGTCGGCAGGCCGAACAAACCCTGCAAGGCGGGGATCGGTGGCTTGGCGCGGACGATCCCGCGCTTGCCTTCGAGTGAGTCCAGCAGCGCGGTTTCTTCACCGCAGATGTAAGCGCCGGCACCGACTCGCACTTCCATATCGAAGGCCAGACCGCTGCCGCCGACATTGGCGCCGAGGTAACCGGCATCTCGGGCGATGTTCAACGCTGCACGCAGCGTGGCCACGGCATCCGGATATTCCGAACGCACATAGATGTAGCCGTAGGTGGCGCCGACGGTAATGCCGGCAATCGCCATGCCTTCGATCAGCAGGAAGGGGTCACCTTCCATCAACATACGGTCGGCGAAAGTGCCGGAGTCGCCTTCGTCGGCGTTGCATACGATGTATTTCTGCGCAGCCTGGGTGCCGCGCACCGTGCGCCACTTGATCCCGGCAGGGAAGGCCGCACCGCCACGGCCGCGCAGGCCTGAATCGAACACAGCGGTCGCAGTCTGCTCGCCGCCCAGGGCGATGGCCTGGGTCAAGCCCTCGAAGCCGCCGTGGGTCCGGTAATCCTCCAGGGACAGCGGCCGGGTAATGCCGGCGCGGGCGAACAGCAGGCGTTGTTGAGTCTTGAGATAAGGCAACTCTTCCACCAGACCCAAGGCCAGTGGATGAGCAGTCGCCTCGCTTTGTAGCGCATCGAGCACGGACGACACATCGGCAGCGGTCAGCGGGCCAAAGCCGATACGGCCTTGCGGGCTATCCACTTCCAGCAGCGGTTCCAGCCAGTACAGGCCGCGAGAACTGGTGCGTTGCAGGTCCAGCGGCAGATTGCGTTCCCGGGCCTGAGTGGCAAGGGCCACGGCCACCTCATCGGCGCCCACGGCGCGGGCGAGGGAATCACAGGGCAGATAGAGGCGCGGCATCATGCGTCCTCCCGGCAAGCATCGAGCAATGCATCCAGACGCTCGGCACTGAGCCGCGCATGCACCCGACCATCCAGCTCCAGAGCCGGCGAACAGGCGCAGGCGCCGAGGCAATACACCGGACGCAGGCTGATGCTGCCGTCGGCGCTACTGCCGTGATCGTCCAGTTGCAGGCGTTCGCGCAATTGCGCCGCGAGCTGCTCGGCGCCGCGGCTCTGGCAGGACTCAGCCCGACACAGACGCAGAATATGCCGGGCCGGAGGCGCGGTGCGGAAGTCATGGTAGAAGCTGATCACCCCACGAACCTCGGCCTGACTCAGGTTGAGCGCGTGGGCAATCTCGGGGATGGCGGCATCGGGAATGTAGCCGATGCCCTCCTGAATCTCATGAAGGATGGGCAACAGTGCGCCCGGGGAGCGCTTGTGGCGCTCCAGCAGGCTGTTGACCATAGGCAGGTGCAACATCTCATCAGGCATACAGCATTCCTCACGATCACGGACAAACCAAGCTGTTGTTGGTTGTCCGAAAGTGTCGGCTGCGGCAGTCACACCACGTCACGGTATCGTGGCATTTTCAGGCCGTTGGCCAGGCACCCTGAGCGGGCATCTTGTTGGGCCCGGTGCGATCTTTGCCGCACCTCTTCAGGGCATAACAGGCAGCTTGCCATGCTGCCTTTGATTCATCTGCACCAAAGCGACGTGTTCGATTCTGTCTACGACTACCTATTAAGTCTAGAAGAGCGCAGGCCGAGGCGTTCGCTCACTGAATAGTTTTCAGGTAACCCTTGAGCCGTGAGCTGAGTGATCGAAAGCCCCGACAATCTCGGGGCTAATAATGCCTGTCCGTTAGCGCAATCCCTGTGGGAGCGGGCTTGCCCGCGAAAGCGCCAGGTCAGCCAACATCAATGCGGAGTGCACTGCCGTCATCGCTAGCGTTTCGCTCCCACAGGCCTTATGCCTTACCGACTGGCATCAGAACCATCCCGCCTAAGCACCTTTACCGCATCATCAACCACAGCCTTACTCATCGCCGTCAAATAATGCGCGGCCCAGGCGTGGCGGTCGGTGTCTGTGGCGTAGGCGGCATCTTCGTTCAGCTTTTTGGCGAGAAACAGAAAGTCAGAGGCCATGGCTAACGCATCGCCGAGGGGGACGCCGCGAGTGACGTGGAAGAGTGGTTGATCGGAGCAGTAGATGGCAGGGGTTAAGCCGATGGTTTTGAGTTCTGATTGATCGGTCATTTGCCACCTCCAATGATGGAGAGGCGGTGGGAGAGGGTGGACGGTGGGGAATTACGCGATTGGAAATTGCGTAGAGGGAAAAGCCAAATTTCGTACGGATTGATGCTGCGCATTATCAGACTCCTTGATATGGGGAGCTGCCACGTTCGTTTCCACACGAATGGGTGACAGCTGTGCGCGGGGTGGAAAACCGGGAATCAAGGAAACCGGCACGCCCGAAGACGTCCCACGCACAGCCGCCATAACGCACGCCGCAGGCATAAAAAAAAGCGCCGGCAGACGTGATGGGGGCGCTGTTGCGCCTTGAATTACACGGGTTTCCACACCCGGTCGCTGAATTGGCAGCGACGGTAGGAGGGTATCGTGCAGACCCTTTTCCTGCAACCTTCGAGGGCGCTGGAGGCTACGTGGCCAATCATCGCGGATACTCGGGTGATGAGGAGACGGGGGGCTGCAAAGAGGTGTACTTGCGTCATGAAGCGCATTGAAACAGGTCAATACCATCTGTCTGCAGGTTACATATTTGCGCTTCGGGTCGTTGCGTATTTACCCCATAATCGCGCGCTCCTACCTTCGGTAGCTCTGCTTCTCGACTAATCTGTAGTCGCTACAATCCGATCTTAAACAGCCAAGGAGAAAGGCAATGCCAGATAACCGGAACCAGCGTCAGTCGGCTGCATCTGCCAAGGATGCTCTCGAACGTTTTCTGGACCCATCTGATTTGCCTGTGACCCTATGAGCCAAGCCGCCTTAGTCAATCCAAGCCTGCTCACATGGTCTCGTGAGCGCGCAGGTCTCTCCACTGAGCAGGTCGCTAAAAAACTGCCAGTGAAACCTGATCGAGTAGAGGAATGGGAGGCTGGCGAGACCAAGCCAACATTCCTTCAGGCTCAAAAGTGGGCGAGTCTCGCTCACATCCCTTTTGGCTTCCTGTTTCTTCCGCGCCCGCCAGTCGAACAACTGCCTTTACCTGATCTTCGGACCGTCGGTGGTATTGCGCCTCAACGTCCAAGCCTGGAATTGTTGGACACCGTCAGGGACTCCATGCGTAAGCAGGACTGGTACCTGGAGTATCTGCAACACCAGGAGCATCAGCCGCTGGCATTTGTCGGTCGCTTCGATAGCCGATCTCGAGTCGCAGAGGTGGTGGACGATATCCGCCGGACGCTCGGCGTAAACCCTGACGCTGCTCGATTGGATTACGACAAGTACAGCCGTGCCTTGATCGAAGCAGCAGAAGCGGCTGGCATTTTGGTTATGCGCAGTGGCATTGCTCTAGGAAATACTCATCGCAAACTTGAAGTCAGCGAGTTCCGGGGTTTTGCCATCAGTAATGCCCACGCCCCCGTTGTATTCGTCAACAGTTCCGATGCCCCCACTGCCCGGCTGTTCACCTTACTTCACGAGCTGGCCCATATCTGGATTGGTAGCAGTGGAGTGTCTGACGGAAACACCGCTAATGGTCGAGACGAAGAGCGATTCTGCAATGCAGTTGCAGGTGAGTTTCTGGCTCCCGAAGCCCAGTTCCGCGCCCAGTGGGACGCCGATGTTAGCTGGGAAGACAACCTAGCTCCGCTGGCAACTCGGTTTCACATCAGTAAACTGGCGATTGGTCGCCGCGCATTAGATCTTGGATACATAAGCCAGGCCCAATACAGCGCTTACTATCGAATGATCCTCAAGGCTTTTCAGGATGATAAAGGTGGCGCGGGTAACTACTACCGCAACGCCACCGCGAAAAATAGCCCTAGCCTAAGCAAGGCGGTGCTGACTGAAGCAATGAGTGGCCGGATGCTGCTGCGCGATGCGGGACATTTGCTCGGCGTGCAACCTGCCAAATTAAGGACTCTCGCCAGCATGATTACGGAATGAATCATTTACTCGACGCTAACACGCTGATCGAAGCAAAGAACCGTTACTACGGGATGGCTATCTGTCCTGGGTTTTGGCAATGGTTATTGCTGAAAAATAAAGCATTGGCTTTAGCCAGCATTTCACCTGTAAAGGATGAGCTGAGCAGAGGAAACGACGACTTGGCGGATTGGGCGAAGGAGAATCTGGATTTCTTCCACTCCACTACCGATCAAGCTACGCAAGCTGCATTTGCTCAGGTCGCTGGACTTGTAGCAAATCAAGCCCCGAATATGAAAGTAGGAGCTATGGAGGAGTTCTTGGGTGGGGCAGATCCTTGGTTAATCGCGAAAGCTATGACTACTGGGGCTACAGTTGTTACTCATGAAGTGTTGAATTTCGACGCGAAACGAAAATTTATTATCCCTAATATTTGCGAGCAACTTAACGTTCCTTTTTTGAATACGTTTGAGCTGCTGCATAGGCTTGAAGCAAGGTTTGTGTTGCCTGCTTAAGTTGATATTCCCGACATTGGGTTGCTGCCGCCGGAAGCCGCGATCAGCTCAGTATAGTGCCGCTTCCGCAACAATCCGCAATCCGACTACTGACTCTCTATTTAATTTACGACTCTTCGTTCGAGGATAGCAGTTCCTCCACTTGGTCGAGGAACGCGGCGAACTCGGCCTGTTTACTGCTGCCCTCCGACCGCCATTCGTCCATCGTTCTAACCATTGCAAGTTCGCGGGCAGCCCGCGACAGCTCCTCTAACTCAATGTGTGTCCTACCGCGCCCATGCAGGTAGTACTGACTCCAGCGGGTAAAGGTCAGAATCCACATTGAAACCACCACGGCGCCGTCCCACCGGTTCCAGTCGGAGGTGCTGGCGAGGGGCTGTTGCACGATTCGCTGCTGCCGCTTCAAGATAGTCTTTATCGACTTCAGACTAGCAAGCTGGCGTTCGGAACTGCTGTATGCGAAGAGGAATGCAGCGATGTTAGTCGTCTGACCTTCGCGCTCTCGTTCAAACAACAGCGACGAGTCTCCCAGTTCAGCAGCCAGTTCATTTACCCAGATTTCGCAGGCATCGTCAGTGTTAGCGCGATCATCGCGCAACAAAGGTAATACTACATCCTGAAAGAGCCATGGTTCGGCCCAGGCCAATTGACGCATATGTCCGCGCATAGAGTCGACCATGCGCCCGAGCTCGTCCGTGGGGATAGTAGCCGGCAGTGCACCATGCAGTGCTGCGACCAAGCCGTTATAAATCTGGTCTGACTTTGATTTCCTTGCCGCACGATGAAGCATCCAGCCGAGAGCCTGCACTTGCTTGGGGTAGGAAAAGGTGGCGACCAGTTGCAGCACGGTGGAAAGCCCTTCCGGTTTTGCCAGTTGCCGCTCTACCACGTTCAGACCTATCCACTGCAGCAGTCCATTGTTGCTGCATAAGAGGCTGTCCCGTTGCACCTCGCTGATGTCGAACTCCATCGTCAGTGAGATTTCGCTAACGATCTGGCTCAACAGGGACAGCCGCACGGTATCTTGACCTTGAGGCTCCATTGGCACGTTGGCCATCTGGGCCTCGGCGATCACCAGCAGAGCATTTGGCGCGTACCGCCATAGTAACTTGATTGCGAAGTACTCTGACCAGGTCAGGGCTGAGTATTTCATTGCATGAAACAAGTGATGAGGGTGATAGGAACTATGTAAAAGGTGATCTACTGATTTCTGAAATAGCTGGGCGTCGATAACGGCAGATTTGTTGTCCTCCTCCTCAATCGCGCGGCTGAATGATGTTTTGAGGAATCGCGCCAAGAACTCCAGAAAGCCACGATCGGGTTGAAGCTCACTGAAGTAGCGGTCTTCGGTGCGTGAATGCGCGAGCATGTCGCCGAGCACCTCCCAAATCGCGGTGAACTCCGCGAAGTCTTCCATTTGCTGGGCAAGGCAATTATGCAAGCCTGCCGTTTCGGGCAACGATAGCGAGTCACCCTTGAGCAGACCCAGAGACCCCATGCGCCTCTT
Organism: Pseudomonas sp. B21-048; assembly: GCF_024748615.1. NCBI lineage: Bacteria > Pseudomonadati > Pseudomonadota > Gammaproteobacteria > Pseudomonadales > Pseudomonadaceae > Pseudomonas > Pseudomonas sp. B21-048. Next base: position 1,054,324 of record NZ_CP087168.1, read on the forward strand.
CAATGAGTCTCCACTTAGTCCTTGTAGCGACGGCTTACTTGCCCATGCGCTCAGTACGTCTCCGGCTCGGGCTTTTTCGAGGAAACGTAGAGGCTCATAGCGTTGAGCCGCTTTTGCTGTCGGCACCGTAGTAGAGTCGAAGAGAGGTCGTATGGATGGATACTCAGTCTCGTCTTTGGGCTGAGCAGCCTCCGCCTCCTGCACCAGTCCAGACTTGTACTGCTCCACCTCCAGCAGGATATCTGCAGGAATCGGGGTGATCAGCAAGGGGTAGTTTTCGGCTGCTTTTTGAAGTGAGTTGGAAAGGTTGAAACCTGCAATCGGTAAATTATCCGGTGCCATAACCAATATGTAGCGATCATGTAGCCGCCCTTCTTTAAGGCCATAGACGCGCAGCCTGATGCGTTCCAATAGGCGGCGGTTTTGTTCGCAGCTCGCCATCAAGTTATTAATCCGATCCGAATTGGGCTTGTTGGATTCGCCCGGAGTTGCTCCATCATTCTTTGATGGCTTGGATAGGGATGTGAAGACAATGTATTCGGCCTCTGGTGCGGCGCAGAGCAACATCAGCCCCAAACCGGCGGCTTCGAAATACGGATCGAAAATGACTACTTGGTGCTGCTGGTACTTCGCCAACAGAGCCCTGAACCACTCAACGAATTGCAGCCTCCCCTCGCCGTCGCCTTGACTCCAGCGCATGAAGAACCCCCCCTCCGATTTCGGCGGATGGAGTCGCGCAAAAGTGGATGCTAGGTCACGGTTGGCGGGGACCCAGGGGTCTATCTCACGCCCGCCAATGCGGCTGACGAATCCCTGATTGCCTGGATTGATCGTTAAGGCTGTCTTCACTCGCGCCGAAACGGACGGCCGAGTGGCTTTTTCCAGCCAGTCGAATTTAACCGGGGTTGCCCGATGGCCCATCAAGTGACCCTGGACGTGGATCTCTCGAACGTATCCGATCCGCCACCGGCAGCACAGTATGCCCTCCCGGGAAAGGTCACCCTGGAAACCGAAGACCTCCAGTTCAGTACTGTCAGTCCTTGCGCGCAACTGTTCGCTCAGCTCGAACTTGCACTCAAACTCATTGTTCTCGTCGCATTCCGCTGTGGCGATCTTCGAGTAGGCTATTTGCCCGTCATTCTCGATGTTCAGGCGGAACTGGAAGTGGTTAAAGTGCGCTACCTGCAACGAATTAAATCGGACGACCAAGGCGAGAGGGGTATCGCTCCAGTTAACGCTCAGCAAGCGTCGCTCATCGTCGTCCAGCGCAGGGAAAACTAGTAGTTCAAGGTCGCCGAAACGAGCGGTGTCCGCGTTACCGAAGTCCAGCCCTGTATCCGCGTTGAGGTGTTTTACCACCGATTTGGTCAAGGCGATGTCGTAATCCTCACCTACGCGGAATAGTGCTCCCTTGTTGATTTGGGTGATCGAAGCACTGAAGGCTCCGGCTCCATCATGCGGGCTAGCTGGCGAATGCCGGTCATGCGCATCGCGGTTGAGTAGGTAGGCTACGGGTCGATAGGCCAGTTCATCGGCGGCGAGCGCAGTCGCTCCGAACCGTGCTTTCATTTGATCCGAAAGTCCGAGTTTCAGACGTTCGCTGATTTCGAAGATGGTTTTGCCGGCGCTGAATAACCGTAGGAGTTCGGTGCAGTGGGCGCTTTTTACGTATAAGTTGAGTCGGATAATCTGGGCTTTGACTTGCCCGAAGAATTGGAAGCTATTGTCGTCGCTGGAAGACCAGCGATCACTGGAATGGCTGTAGGGAAGTAGTCGGCCGTAAACTATGCGGTTTTCAATCGATTGTTCGTACTTGATCTGTAGGACCCATAGCTGCAGCGCGCAGTGACGGTCATCCTTCGAGAACAATCGAGCCAGTCGGCTGTCGTCGAGCAAGTCATCTAGTATCGGAGTCATCATTCCCTATGATTCCCTTCGTATCTTTATGTTGTCTCTGACGCTGAAGCGAGTCACTTTTTGAGAAGTACCGACCTCAGGAACTAGTCCAGCTCAAAACCCGCACACGTGCAAAATCTTCGCACCAATCAGGTGGCGACTCGGCGTCAGTAGTGTAATGTCCACTTGACTGATTGCCTACTTCCGCTCTGTGGCGGGCCTGCTCATGAGCCCCGCCACTCACAAAATATCTTTCAAGTAATTTTTGATCGCAATAAGAGGTGCCCCCAGCTGTTCCACCGTCTGTGCACTACGGAAAACAACGGCTAGCTTATTCAGCTCCCGCCCCAGCGGTTTACCCACGCCACCTAAAGCATCCGACGCCAATCCCAGGCACTCATCCACTTTTTGCTTGATAGCTCCGACATCCGCCCTGCGTACCAGCAACCCAAACAGCTCCTGCTCATAATCACTCATCATCGAATCATCCCGAAGAATCGGGCTTGAATCTTCCGTCTCGTAAGCGAGCTTGAGGCAGAACAGGGCGACGGTTTCCAGCAGCAATTCCATGAGGGGAATCCTTGTAAAATGTTCCACCGGTACGGGAGGCGTTGAAGAGCAAGATCAAAAGATCGCAGCCTTCGGCAGCTATCACACGGGCGAGATGGCTTTTCTACAGGCGAAAAAAAAGGCCTTGCAAAGCAAGACCTTTCTTAATTTTGGTGCCCCGAGGGAGACTCGAACTCCCACTCCTTTCGAAAACGGATTTTGAATCCGCCGCGTCTACCAATTCCGCCATCAGGGCTCAATGGCGGCGAAGTATAGAGATGAGATTACCGTCGGTCAATCAGGTACATAGAGAATTTTCACTATTTCGGCTAGACTTCCGGCCCCTGCTAGACGAACCCCATCATGCGCGTTGCTGACTTTACTTTCGAACTCCCTGATTCGCTGATCGCTCGCCACCCTTTGGCCGAGCGTCGCAACAGTCGCCTGTTGACCCTTGATGGGGTCAGCGGCGCCCTGGCACACCGTCAATTCACTGATTTGCTCGAGCATTTGCGCCCGGGCGATTTGATGGTGTTCAACAATACCCGGGTGATTCCGGCGCGGCTGTTTGGCCAGAAGGCTTCCGGCGGCAAGCTGGAAATTCTGGTGGAGCGGGTGCTCGACAGTCATCGCGTGCTGGCCCATGTGCGTTCCAGCAAGTCGCCCAAGCCGGGTTCGAAGATCCTGATCGACGGCGGTGGCGAAGCCGAGATGCTGGCGCGTCATGATGCGTTGTTCGAGCTGGGGTTTGCCGAAGAGGTGTTGCCGCTGCTCGATCGCGTCGGGCACATGCCGTTGCCGCCTTATATAGACCGCCCGGATGAAGGTTCGGACCGCGAGCGTTATCAGACGGTGTACGCCGAGCGCCTGGGCGCGGTGGCGGCGCCGACGGCGGGGCTGCATTTCGATCAGCTGCTGATGGAGGCGATTGCCGCCAAGGGCATCGAGACTGCGTTCGTGACCTTGCACGTGGGTGCGGGCACGTTCCAGCCAGTGCGTGTCGAGAAGATCGAAGATCACCACATGCACAGTGAGTGGCTGGAAGTCGGTCAGGACGTGGTCGATGCAGTCGAAGCGTGCCGCGCTCGCGGTGGTCGCGTAGTGGCTGTGGGGACCACCAGCGTGCGTTCTCTGGAAAGTGCCGCGCGCGATGGCGTGCTCAAGCCGTTCAGTGGCGACACCGACATCTTTATCTACCCGGGCCGGCCGTTTCATGTGGTCGATGCCCTGGTCACCAACTTCCATTTGCCTGAATCCACGTTGTTGATGCTGGTTTCGGCATTCGCCGGTTATCCCGAGACCATGGCCGCCTATAAAGCCGCCGTCGACAACGAATACCGCTTTTTCAGCTACGGTGATGCGATGTTTATCACCCGTAACCCCGCGCCTACTGCCCCTAAAGAAACAGGCCCTGAGGAAACAGAATGAGTCGCCAAAGTCGTATGTCTTTTGAGCTCCTTGCCACAGACGGCAAGGCTCGTCGCGGTCGTTTGACCTTTCCGCGCGGTACCGTCGAGACCCCAGCCTTCATGCCGGTGGGCACGTACGGCACGGTCAAGGGCATGCTGCCGCGGGATATCGTCGCCACTGGCGCGGAAATCATTCTGGGCAACACCTTCCACTTGTGGCTGCGTCCTGGCACCGAAGTGATCAAGAAGCACGGCGACCTGCACGATTTCATGCAGTGGAAAGGCCCGATTCTGACCGACTCCGGCGGTTTTCAGGTGTTCAGCCTGGGCGCGATGCGCAAGATCAAGGAGGAGGGCGTGACCTTCGCTTCTCCTGTCGATGGCGCCAAAGTATTCATGGGGCCGGAAGAGTCGATGCAGGTCCAGCGCGATCTGGGCTCGGACATCGTGATGATTTTCGACGAATGCACCCCGTATCCGGCCGATGAAGACGTCGCTCGTGTCTCGATGGAGCTCTCGTTGCGTTGGGCCAAGCGCTCGAAAGAAGCCCATGGCGACAACACGGCGGCGCTGTTCGGCATTGTTCAGGGCGGTATGCACCAGGATTTGCGCATGCGCTCCCTGGAAGGCCTCGACAAGATCGGCTTCGACGGCTTGGCCATCGGCGGTCTGTCGGTGGGCGAGCCCAAGCACGAGATGATCAAGGTGCTGGATTACCTGCCGGGCCAGATGCCGGCTGACAAACCTCGTTACCTTATGGGCGTTGGCAAACCGGAAGATCTGGTTGAGGGTGTGCGCCGCGGTGTGGACATGTTCGATTGCGTGATGCCAACCCGTAATGCCCGCAATGGGCATCTGTTCATTGATACAGGCGTGCTGAAGATCCGTAACGCGTTCCATCGCCATGATGATTCGCCGCTAGATCCGACTTGCGATTGCTATACCTGCCAGAACTTCTCCCGCGCTTATCTGCATCACCTGGACAAATGCGGTGAAATGTTGGGTAGCATGTTGAATACCATCCATAATTTGCGCCATTACCAGGTGCTTATGGCTGGTTTGCGCGAGGCTATTCAACAGGGTACATTGGCCGCCTTTGTCGATGCCTTCTACGCCAAACGCGGGTTACCTGTTCCGCCTTTGGACTGAGTTTTCTGACCCCAAGATTCAACATTTGCAACTGGAGTGCTAAATGAGCTTTTTTATCTCTAATGCCATGGCTGACGCTGCTGCACCTGCGGCAGGCCCAATGGGTGGCGGCTTTGAGTGGATTTTCCTGGTCGGTTTCCTGGTCATCTTCTACCTGATGATCTGGCGTCCACAGGCCAAGCGCGCCAAAGAGCAGAAAACCCTGCTGGGCAGCCTGCAAAAAGGTGACGAAGTTGTGACCACCGGTGGTATCGCCGGCAAGATCACCAAAGTGTCCGATGACTTCGTTGTTCTGGAAGTCTCCGACACCGTCGAAATGAAATTCCAGAAAGGCGCCATCGCCGCCACGCTGCCAAAAGGCACGCTCAAAGCGATCTAAGTTTCAACTTCTACTCAATCGACGGGGCGCGCAAGGCGCCCCGCGTCATAAGCGGGCGGCGTGATGCTGAACAAATACCCTCTGTGGAAATACATTCTGATCCTGGCGGTGCTGGCGATCGGTCTGATTTATTCCGCTCCCAATCTTTATCCTGATGACCCGGCCATTCAGGTCAGCGGTGCCAGCACGGCGCTGCAGGTCACTCAGGCAGATCTGGATCGTGTGAGCACCGCGCTCAAGGAATCCGGGATCAACGTCAAGGCGGCCACCCTGGCTGCGGGCGGCAAGGGCGGTCTGATCCGTCTGACCAAAGCTGAAGATCAGCTGCCAGCCAAAGACGTCGTGCGCAAGGCATTGGGTGATGACTACGTCGTTGCACTGAACCTGGCACAAACCACCCCGCAATGGCTGCGCAGCCTTGGCGCGCACCCGATGAAGCTGGGTCTGGACTTGTCCGGTGGTGTGCACTTCCTGCTGGAAGTGGACATGGACAAAGCCCTCGACGCACGCCTGAAAGTCTACGAAGGCGACGTCAAGAGCCTGTTGCGCAAAGAAAAACTGCGCTATCGCAGCCTGCCGCAAGTGGGCGGTGCCATTCAGCTGGGTTTCACTGATGAAGCGGCCCGCGAACAGGCCCGCGTGCTGATCCGCAAGAACTTCAACGATTTCGACATTGTTCCGGCCGACCTCAATGGCCAACCGGTACTGCGTCTGGCGATGACCCCGGCCAAGCTGGCGGAAATCCGCGAATACTCCATCAAGCAGAACTTGACCACGGTACGTAACCGCGTCAACGAGCTGGGTGTTGCCGAACCTATCGTTCAGCGCCAGGGCGCCAACCGCATCGTGGTTGAGCTGCCGGGCGTGCAAGACACTGCAGAAGCCAAGCGTATCCTCGGCAAGACGGCCAACCTTGAGTTCCGTCTGGCGGCTGAGCCAGGCGCTTCGAAAGCCACTTCCGAATCGTTCGAGTTCCGTGAAGGCAATCGTCCTGCGGCGCTGATCGAGCGCGGCTTGATCATCACCGGTGACCAGGTGACTGACGCCAAGGCTGGCTTCGGCGAGCAAGGCACGCCAGAAGTGAACATCCGTCTGGATGGCCATGGTGGCGAGCTGATGAGTCGTGCGACTCGCAACAACGTCGGTCGCAGCATGGCGGTGATCTTCATCGAGCAACGTCCGGTCACCACTTACGTCAAGCAAGTGGTCAACGGTGTCGAGAAAGACGTACCGGTTCAGACGTTTAAAGAAGAGAAGAAGATCATCAGCCTGGCGACCATCCAGTCGCCACTGGGTGCCCAGTTCCGCATCACTGGCCTGAACGGCCAGGGCGAGTCGTCCGAACTGGCGCTGCTGCTGCGTGCCGGTGGTCTGGCGGCACCGATGTACTTCGCTGAAGAACGTACCATCGGCCCAAGCCTGGGTGCTGACAACATCACCAAAGGTATCGATGCATCGCTGTGGGGCATGCTGTTTGTCTCGCTGTTCATCATGGCCATCTACCGCTTCTTCGGCCTCATCGCCACCGTCGCGCTGACGGTGAACATGGTGATGCTGCTGGCCCTGATGTCGCTGCTGGGTGCAACGCTGACCCTGCCGGGTATCGCCGGTATCGTGTTGACCATGGGTATGGCGGTCGACGCCAACGTACTGATCTTCTCGCGGATACGTGAAGAGATCGCGGCCGGCATGACCGTGCAGCGGGCAATCAACGAAGGCTTCGGCCGGGCATTCACCGCGATTCTCGACGCCAACCTGACAACCTTGTTGGTCGGCGGGATTCTCTTTGCCATGGGCACCGGCCCGGTCAAAGGCTTCGCAGTGACCATGTCCCTCGGGATCTTTACCTCGATGTTCACGGCCATCATGGTGACCCGCGCGATGGTCAACCTGATCTTCGGCGGTCGTGACTTCAAGAAGTTGTGGATTTAAGGGGCTGCCATGTTACGTACAATCAACTTCATGGGCGTTCGCAACTTCGCGTTCGGCGTCACATTGTTCCTTACCGTGCTGGCTTTGTTCAGCGTTGCCACCAAGGGCATGAACTGGGGCCTGGACTTCACCGGCGGTACGCTCATCGAGCTGACCTACGAGCGTCCGGCCGATGTCACCAAGGTGCGTGAGCAGCTGGTTACATCGGGTTATCACGAGGCAATCGTGCAGAGCTTCGGTGCGACTACCGATTTGCTGGTGCGTATGCCAGGTGAAGACCCGCAGTTGGGTCATCAGGTGGCCGAGGCCTTGCAGAAGGTCGGTGGCGACAACCCTGCGGTGGTCAAGCGCGTCGAATTCGTCGGCCCTCAGGTCGGTGAAGAACTGCGCGACCAGGGCGGCCTCGGCATGCTGATGGCGCTGGGCGGCATTTTGATCTACCTGGCTTTCCGCTTTCAGTGGAAGTTTGCGGTCGGTGCGATCGTATCCTTGATCCACGACGTGATCGTGACCATCGGTATCCTGTCGTTCTTCCAGATCACCTTCGACCTGACGGTATTGGCGGCAGTACTGGCGATCATCGGTTACTCGCTCAATGACACCATCGTGGTATTCGACCGGGTTCGTGAGAACTTCCGGGTACTGCGCAAGGCCAGCCTGATCGAGAACATCAACATCTCGACCACGCAAACCCTGCTGCGGACCATGGCGACGTCGATCTCCACTTTGCTGGCGATCGCGGCCCTGTTGTTCTTCGGTGGCGACAACCTGTTCGGCTTCTCCATTGCCCTGTTCATCGGTGTTCTGGCGGGTACTTACTCGTCGATCTACATCGCGAACGTGGTGCTGATCTGGCTGAACCTGAGCAGCGAGGACCTGATTCCTGCTGCGGCGGTAGAGACGGAAGTCGACGACCGTCCATAACGGTTATCGCTTTTCCAGCTATAAGCCGAGAAGGCGCGAGTATTGAACTCGCGCCTTTTTTTATGCTCCAAGGCTGGGAGAAGCGCGGGTCTGTCCCGCCTGTAATAGCCAGGAGGTTCATGTGAACAAGTCGTTGCTGGTTGGTGCGGTATTGGGTGCTGTCGGTGTCACTGCCGGGGGTGCTGTTGCCACTTACAACCTGGTTAAAAGCGGCCCTGAGTATGCGCAAGTGCTGGCCGTTGAACCGGTCAAGACACAAATCAAGACTCCACGTGAAGTGTGCAAGGACGTTACGGTTACCCGGCAAGCGCCGGTAAAAGATCAACACCAGATCGCCGGTACGGTGGTCGGCGCGCTGGCCGGTGGCCTGTTGGGCAACCAGATCGGCGGCGGTACAGGCAAGAAAATCGCCACAGTGGCCGGTGCGGTCGGCGGCGGTTATGCGGGCAACAAGGTGCAGGAAGGCATGCAGGAGCGTGATACCTACACCACCACTCAAACCCGCTGTAACACCGTGAATGACATCAGCGACAAAGTTGTAGGCTACGACGTTCGCTATTCGCTGGATGGCAAGGAAGGCAAAGTGCGGATGGATCGCGATCCGGGCAACCAGATTCCGGTCGACAAGGAAGGCAAGTTGATCCTGGGGCAAAACGAACCGGCTCAACAATAAGCTGAGCGCCTCAAGCAAAAAGAAGCATCCCGAGAGGGATGCTTTTTTTGTGCTTGAATTTTATGTTCACCGCCAACGTGCTATGAAAGACTCTTTATTTTTCGCGGCCTTACGCCTGCCTGTCTGAGACTCCATGCCTGCCATCGATCATCCCCTGATAGACCAGTTCCTCGACGCCCTGTGGCTGGAAAAAGGCCTTTCCGATAACACCCGCGATGCCTATCGCAGCGACTTGGCCTTGTTCAACGGCTGGTTGCAGGAGAAGGGCCTGGAGCTGATCAGCGCCGGCCGCGAGTTGATTCTCGATCACTTGGCCTGGCGCCTGGCGCAAAACTACAAGCCCCGTTCTACGGCGCGGTTTCTTTCCGGTGTGCGTGGTTTCTATCGCTATTTGCTGCGGGAAAAGCTGATTGCTGTCGATCCGACCTTGCGCATCGATATGCCGCAACTGGGCAGGCCGTTGCCCAAATCCTTGTCAGAGGCCGATGTAGACGCGCTGTTGGCCGCGCCAGACTTGAGCGAAGCCATCGGTCAGCGTGACCGCGCCATGCTTGAGGTGCTTTATGCCTGTGGTTTGCGGGTGACGGAGCTGATCAGCCTGACGCTGGAACAGGTCAACCTGCGCCAGGGCGTGCTGCGAGTGATGGGCAAGGGCAGCAAGGAGCGGCTGGTGCCGATGGGCGAGGAGGCGATTGTCTGGGTCGAGCGCTACATGCGTGACGCTCGTGGCGAGTTGCTGAGCGGGCGTCCCAGCGATGTGCTGTTCCCCAGCCTGCGCGGCGAGCAGATGACCCGCCAGACCTTCTGGCATCGCATCAAGCACCAGGCCAAGGTCGCCGGTATCGGCAAGTCGCTGTCGCCGCACACCCTGCGTCATGCCTTCGCCACGCACTTGCTCAACCACGGTGCCGACCTTCGAGTGGTGCAAATGCTGCTCGGCCACAGCGATCTTTCGACCACCCAGATCTATACTCACGTCGCCCGCGCACGCTTGCAGGACCTGCACGCCAAACATCACCCCAGAGGCTAGCGCAAACCCTGTGGCGAGGGAGCAAGCTCCCTCGCCACAATAATGGGTGTCAGTCGGGGATGAGCGTCTCACGTCACCCGCATTCAGCCACAGGGGCCTTATGTGGTAGGCTTTGCCGGTTTGTACGATGGGCGGTTATGACCCGGTGTTTCGGTACGGGTGTTCTGATCGTCCCATTTGTCCGCCTTCAGGAGTTCTCATGCGTCTGACCCAGATTTTCGCCGCCGCAGCCATTGCGTTGGTCAGCACCTTTGCCGTCGCCGATGACGCGGCCGACAAAGCCATTCGTAAAAGCCTGGAAAACCTCGATCTCGACGTGCCGGTCGAAACCATCACCGCCAGCCCGCTGCCAGGTCTGTACGAAGTCAAACTCAAGGGCAGCCGCGTGCTTTACGCCAGCGCCGACGGCCAGTACGTTGTTCAGGGCTACATGTTCCAGCTAAAGGACGGCAAACCGGTCAACCTGACCGAGAAGACCGAGCGCCTGGGCATTTCCAAGCTGATCAACAACATTCCAGTGGCTGAAACCGTGGTCTACCCGGCTATCGGCGAAACCAAGTCGCACATCACCGTCTTCACCGACACTACCTGCCCGTACTGCCACAAGCTGCACGCCGAAGTGCCGGAGCTGAACAAGCTGGGTATCGAAGTGCGTTATGTTGCATTCCCGCGCCAGGGCCTGGGCTCGCCGGGTGACGAGCAACTGCAAGCCGTGTGGTGCTCCAAGGACAAGAAAGCGGCCATGGACAAAATGGTCGATGGCAAGGAAATCAAGGCCGCCAAGTGCGATAACCCGGTTTCCAAGCAGTTTGCTCTCGGTCAGTCGATTGGCGTGAACGGTACACCGGCCATCGTTTTGGCCGACGGACAGGTCATTCCGGGCTACCAGCCTGCGCCACAAGTCGCCAAACTGGCACTGGGCGCGAAATAATTTCGCATCGTCATGGTCAGCCTTTGACGATCATGGTTCGGCGGCAATATTGTCGGGCCATTAATAGAGAGCCGCGAGTATGCGGTTGTTTTCACGGCCGGCCTTGAGTCGGCCGTTTTATGGGGAGTTCACAGTGAAACCGGTCAAAGTAGGCATCTGTGGGTTAGGGACCGTCGGTGGCGGTACCTTCAACGTACTTCAGCGCAACGCCGAGGAAATTGCTCGTCGTGCCGGGCGTGGAATCGAAGTGGCACAAATTGCCATGCGCACGCCAAAGCCTCAGTTCCAGACGACCGGTATTGCGATTACCAACGATGTCTTCGAAGTGGCCACGAACCCTGAGATCGACATCGTTATAGAGCTGATGGGCGGCTACACCGTTGCCCGCGAGCTGGTACTCAAGGCCATCGAGAATGGCAAGCATGTGGTCACCGCGAACAAGGCACTGATCGCCGTTCACGGTAATGAAATTTTCGCCAAGGCTCGCGAGAAGGGCGTGATCGTTGCGTTCGAAGCGGCCGTGGCCGGCGGCATCCCGGTGATCAAAGCGATCCGTGAAGGTTTGTCCGCCAACCGCATCAACTGGGTGGCCGGTATCATCAACGGCACCGGTAACTTCATCCTCACCGAAATGCGTGAGAAGGGTCGCACCTTCGAAGACGTACTCGCCGAGGCGCAAGCCCTGGGTTACGCCGAAGCCGATCCGACCTTCGACGTCGAAGGCATCGACGCGGCCCACAAGCTGACGATCCTGGCGTCCATCGCGTTCGGCATTCCGCTGCAATTCGATAAGGCTTACACCGAAGGCATCACCAAACTGACCACCGCTGACGTGAATTACGCCGAAGCGCTGGGCTATCGCATCAAGCACCTGGGCGTGGCGCGCAGCACCGCGGCCGGTATCGAGCTGCGTGTGCACCCGACGCTGATCCCGGCCGATCGCTTGATCGCCAACGTCAACGGCGTGATGAACGCGGTGATGGTCAACGGCGATGCTGCCGGTTCGACGCTGTTCTACGGCGCCGGCGCCGGCATGGAGCCGACCGCTTCGTCGGTGATCGCTGACCTGGTGGACGTGGTTCGCGCCATGACTTCCGACCCGGAAAACCGTGTGCCGCACCTGGCTTTCCAGCCGGATTCGCTGTCGGCCCATCCGATTCTGCCGATCGAAGCCTGCGAAAGCGCGTACTACCTGCGCATTCAGGCCAAGGACCATCCGGGCGTGTTGGCTCAGGTGGCGAGCATCCTGTCGGAGCGCGGCATCAACATCGAATCGATCATGCAGAAAGAAGTCGAGGAGCATGACGGTCTGGTGCCAATGATCCTGCTGACGCACCGTGTGCTGGAGCAGCACATGAACGACGCGATCACCGCCCTGGAGGCCTTGGAAGGCGTGGTCGGCCCGGTCGTACGGATCCGTGTCGAACATTTGAATTAACACAGCAGCAAGTGGCAAGCTTCAAGCGGCAAGTCAACGGCAGTTCGGCCTTTACTTGCAGCTTGTAGCTTGTGGCTCGAAGCTCAAACCAAAGGTTTGCCCCTATGCGTTATATCAGTACCCGCGGCCAGGCACCGGCCCTGAATTTCGAAGATGTCCTGCTGGCCGGTCTCGCCACCGACGGCGGTCTGTACGTCCCGGAAAACCTGCCACGTTTCACCCAGGAAGAAATCGCATCCTGGGCCGGCCTGCCGTATCACGAGCTGGCCTTCCGGGTGATGCGCCCGTTCGTCACCGGCAGTATTCCGGATGCCGATTTCAAAAAAATTCTTGAAGAAACGTACGGCGTGTTTTCCCACAACGCCGTGGCACCACTGCGTCAGCTGAATGGCAACGAATGGGTACTGGAGCTGTTTCACGGCCCAACCCTGGCGTTCAAGGACTTCGCCCTGCAACTGCTGGGTCGTCTGCTCGACTACGTGCTGGAAAAGCGTGGCGAGCGCGTGGTGATTGTTGGCGCTACCTCCGGCGACACCGGTTCGGCGGCAATCGAAGGTTGCAAGCACTGCGAAAACGTCGACATCTTCATCCTGCACCCGCACAACCGTGTGTCCGAAGTGCAGCGTCGCCAGATGACCACCATCTTCGGCGAGAACATCCATAACATCGCCATCGAAGGCAACTTCGATGACTGCCAGGAAATGGTCAAGGCCAGCTTCGCCGACCAGAGCTTCCTCAAGGGCACACGCCTGGTGGCGGTTAACTCGATCAACTGGGCGCGGATCATGGCCCAGATCGTTTACTACTTCCACGCAGCCCTGCAACTGGGCGGCCCGGCGCGTTCGGTGTCGTTCTCGGTGCCGACCGGCAACTTTGGCGATATCTTCGCCGGTTACCTGGCGCGCAACATGGGCCTGCCGATCAACCAGTTGATCGTCGCCACCAACCGCAACGACATCCTGCACCGCTTCATGAGCGGCAATCAGTACGTCAAGGAAACCCTGCACGCCACGCTGTCGCCGTCCATGGACATCATGGTCTCGTCGAACTTCGAACGCCTGCTGTTCGACCTGCACGGTCGCAACGGCGCGGCGATTGCCGGTTTGATGGACACCTTCAAGCAGGGCGGCGGTTTTAGCGTCGAAGAGGAACGCTGGACCGAGGCACGCAAACTGTTCGATTCGCTGGCCGTGGACGACGCCCAAACGTGCGAAACCATTGCTGAAGTCTTTGAGCAAACCGGCGAGCTGCTGGACCCGCACACCGCCATCGGCGTGAAGGCCGCGCGCGAATGCCGTCGCAGCCTGGATATTCCGATGGTGATCCTCGGCACGGCCCATCCGGTCAAATTCCCGGACGCAGTGGAAAAAGCCGGTGTAGGAAAAGCGCTCGAACTACCTGCACATCTTTCTGATTTGTTTGAGCGAGATGAGCGTTGCACCGTGTTGCCGAACGACCTGAAAGCCGTGCAGGCCTTTGTCAGTCAGCATGGCAACCGCGGCAAGCCGCTGTAACCGGTAAAAGCTGTCACATTTTGAAGCCCGTCTCCTGACGGGCTTTCTCATTTCTGCATGCCACACTTGTCGGGTTTCGTAAAAGAAGAGCCGCCCATGAAGGACGGGCGAGACGATCACCAAGGAAGTGGCAATGCTGTTTTTTAGAGGGTTTAAACCAGCCATATGCTGGATGTTTTTGCTGGGCGCCCTGGGCTTTGGGCAATGGGTAAAGGCCGCACAATTGGCGACACATGAATCCCGGGAGTCTGCCACCGTCGCACGCATTGAGCTGGACGCTCAGGAGCGGCAATGGATCGCTGAACATCCGATGGTTATCGTGGCGTCGGCGCAGTACCCGCTGTATCTGTTCAAGGATGAGCACGGTCACTGGAGCGGTTTGAACAACGATGTGCTCAACCGCATCAGCGCCATGACAGGGTTGCGGTTCGTCCATGAAGAGTCGTTTTCCACCGACCAACTGCTGGAGCGACTGGAAAGCGGCGCGGCGGACATGAGTACGACGCTGGCAATGAATGACGAGCGCAAGGTGTTTCTGGATTTCAGTCATGCGTTCGGCGGGGCGGGCTGGGTGCTCGTGGGGCTGGCAGGTACGCCAGCGTTACAGTCCCTGGAACAGCTTTCGAAAAGAGTCCTGGTGCTGCCGACCCGGCACGCCCTGGAGGGTGTAATTCGTCGTGACTACCCGGCGATCGAGCTGCGCTCGGTCAAAACCTACGCTGAAGCCCGAGCGCTGGTGGAAAGTGGCGAGGCCTACGCCACCATTGAAAACGAAATCGGAGCGCAGCTCTATCCCTTGGGCCGGCTCAAGGTAGGGCATGCAGTGGAAGGCAAATGGGAGGCTGATCATTTGGCTGTCCGCAAAGGACAGCCGCAGTTATTGAGCATCCTCAACAAGGCGCTGGAGGCATTTCCACCCGCCGAGTTACGCGCCATACGGCTGCAATGGCTGAACGGAATTGCACCGGTACACGCGCCCTCGGCCTGGCAGCGGATAACCCAGTGGGGTTGCTGGAGCATGTTCGTCGTTAGTCTGTTCGGCTTGCTCTCATTGCTTTGGAACCGTCGGCTCGCTGCACTGATCAAGCAACGGCGGGACGCCGAGAAAGACCTCAATGACCAGCTCGCATTCCAGCACGCGTTGATAGACGCCATGCCCGATCCGATGTTCGTGCGTGATCTGGAAGGGCGTTTGATCATGTGCAACAAAAGTTATGAGGAGCGCTTGTCGACCCGTTTCGACCAGGTTCAGGGGCGACAACTGATTGAACTCGACGTTTTGCCCAAAGAGACTGCCGAACAGCTGCACGCCGAGTTCATGGCCCAGCTAGGTACTCGCAAAACCCGCTTCAGCGAACGTCAGTTGACATTCAAGGATGGCGTCAGGGACATCTACCAGTGGACGGTGCCATTTTACAGTGCAGACGGTCAATTGCGAGGACTGCTGGGCGGATGGAGCGATATCGGCAAGCGTACAAGGCAGATGTGAATGGGCAATGCCTGTCAGTCAAGTGAAGGCCAAGACCTGTGGCGTCCTTTCTTCACTGGCTGGCATTAAGCGCGAATCAGCTGTTTTTTTGCTGTCATCTTTACCGTGCATGCTCTATCTACCAGAGGCGCCGGTGCGCCTGCCGTTGGAATCCAGAGCTTTCTTCTCGGGCTTGGGGCATGTGATGTGGACACGTCCCAGGCACTTTGTTTCGGACTATTGAGTGGTGATCGAGATGGAACGTATCAGTTTATTACTCGGTGAGGCTCTGAGCCCGTATCAGGTTACGTTGACCCCGTCGGGTGCCCAAGGCGAATGCCTGGTGACGCTGAAGAGTGCGAGCGGCACTATTGTGATCGAACGGCTGTTCAATCAAGCCCAGTTATCCGATAAACGTCTACTGACCGATGTCGCCGATGGGCTGCACCGCGACGTGCTGATCGCTGAAGGACGTCTGGAGCCCTGTGTCATTGCGGCGTTGCGCAATGCTGCTCAAGACAAGATCCTGGCCAGCCGAAATTGAATTGCTTTTTGTGGGAACCTTCCTGCGCCAAGGTCAGTCAGACCATGTAACAGCAGGATCAAGCATTGTGCTCCGGTGCTTGTAGCTTGTTGTCACTGGCCTTTATTCAGGCCACGTTTAACCCCGAGTTGACTCCCCACTTCTCGGGGTTTCTTTTTGCCTGCGATTTGTCATTGCTAATGAAAGCAGTCGATTCAGCTTAGATGGCCCCGTCTTCACGCAGCCGCGCGATCTGTGCCGGGTCGTAGCCCAGATCGTGGAGGACCTGGGCATTGTGTTCGCCCAACTGTGGCCCGACCCATTCGGAGCTGCCGGGTGTTTCAGAGAGTTTTGGCACAATGCCGGGCATCTTGAAGTCCTTGCCGTCGGGCAGCTTGGCTTGTAGGAACATTTCCCGGGCCAGGTACTGCGGATCGCTGAACATGTCTTCGGCACTGAAGATCCGGCTGGCGGGAACGTCGGCCTGGTTCAGTCGTTCGATCACCGTGTCCAGCGGCAGTGAGTTGACCCAGCGATCGATCACCCCATAAATCTCGTCGCGACGGCTGTCGCGTCCGTCGTTGCTGGCCAGCACAGGATCATTGGCCAGGTCTTCGCGACCGATGATCAGCATGAAACGCTTGAAGATCGCATCGCCATTGGCGCCGATCTGCACGTGTTTGCCGTCGGCGCTGGTGTGGATGGAGGAGGGCGTGATACCCGGCATGATGTTGCCGGTGCGTTCGCGGATGAAGCCGAACACATCGAACTCCGGGACCATGCTTTCCATCATGGCGAAGATCGCTTCGTACAGCGCCACATCCACCACTTGTCCCAAGCCGCCGTTGACCTCGCGATGACGCAAGGCCATCAGCGCGCCAATCACGCCCCAGAGCGCGGCAATCGAGTCGCCAATGGAAATCCCGGTGCGCACCGGCGGCCGGTCCTCGAAGCCGGTGATGTAGCGCAGGCCGCCCATGGATTCACCGACCGCGCCGAAGCCGGGCTGATCTTTCATCGGCCCGGTCTGGCCAAAGCCCGAGAGCCGCACCATCACCAGTTTCGGGTTCAGTGCGTGTAAGACTTCCCAGCCCAGGCCGAGCTTTTCCAGCACGCCGGGGCGAAAATTCTCGATCAGGATGTCTGCTTCGCTGAGCAGCTGTTTCAGTATCGCCAGGCCGTCCGGGTGTTTCAGGTTCAGGGTCAGAGACTTCTTGTTACGCGCCTGAACGAACCACCACAGCGAAGTGCCTTCGTACAGTTTGCGCCATTTGCGCAACGGATCACCGCCGTCCGGTGACTCGATCTTGATCACTTCGGCGCCGAACTCGCCGCAAATACGCGAGGCAAACGGCCCGGCAATCAACGTACCCAATTCGATGACTTTCAGACCGGAGAGCGGTTTGTTGGAGAACGGCATGCTGAATCCTGTAGGACAAAGGCTGAGCGGATGCAGAGTTTTAACATAGGCCGACGTCCATAGCCCAAAGTTGATCGCCTTCAATTCGTTGATTGCTTGTTGCATCGGTTAGACTTGCCGCCTTTCCTCGTATCAAGAAGCCCGTTCATGGCCCAGCCGTCCACGACCTACAAGTTTGAACTGAACCTCACCGACCTTGACCGCAGCGTCTACGAGAGCGTGAAGCAGACCATCGCCCGTCACCCTTCGGAAACCGAAGAGCGCATGACCGTGCGGCTGCTGGCCTACGCCTTCTGGTACAACGAGCAGCTGTCCTTCGGTCGCGGTCTGTCAGACGTGGATGAACCGGCGCTGTGGGAAAAAAGCCTGGATGATCGTGTCCTGCACTGGATCGAAGTCGGCCAGCCAGACGCCGATCGCCTGACCTGGTGCTCGCGCCGCACCGAGCGCACCAGCCTGCTGGCCTACGGCAGCCTGCGTGTCTGGGAAACCAAAGTGATCCCGGCGATCAAAAACCTCAAAAACGTTCACATCGCCGCTGTGCCTCAGGAAGTGCTGGAAACCCTGGCCAAGGACATGCCGCGCGTTATCAAGTGGGATGTGATGATCAGTGAAGGAACGATTTTCGTCACCGACGACCGTGGTCAGCACGAAGTCCAGTTGCAATGGCTGAGTGGCGAACGCGGCTGATTATTCGCCACTGAACCGCGTTACCCGGTTTTATCCTACGTATTCAAGAGAAGCACCTGTCACCCCATGCGCATCGAACCTCGCCTGTTGCCCGACACCCTGCCATTCCTCGGTGATATTCCACCGCTGCTGACTCGCCTTTACGCAGCGCGGGGCGTGCAGTCCGAGGCTGAACTGGACAAGAGCCTGGCGCGGCTGATTCCGTACCAGCAGCTCAAAGGCATCGATGCGGCGGTGGATTTGCTGGTGACGGCCCTGGAGCAACGTCAGCGGATTCTGATCGTCGGCGATTTCGACGCCGATGGTGCGACGGCCAGTACCGTGGGCATGCTGGGGTTGCGCCTGTTGGGCGCGGCGCATGTCGACTATCTGGTGCCGAACCGGTTCGAGTACGGCTACGGCCTGACGCCGGAGATCGTCGAAGTGGCGCTGACCCGCGAGCCGCACCTGCTGATCACTGTGGACAACGGCATCTCCAGCGTCGAAGGCGTGGCGGCGGCGAAAAAGGCCGGGCTCAAGGTGCTGGTCACCGATCACCACTTGCCCGGCGATGAACTGCCGTTGGCCGATGCTATCGTCAATCCGAACCAGCCGGGTTGCGAGTTTCCGAGCAAAGCTTTGGCCGGTGTCGGGGTGATCTTCTATGTGCTGATGGCCCTGCGCGCGCGCTTGCGCAGCCTGGGTTGGTATGAGAGCAAGCCGCAGCCGAACATTGGCGAACTGCTGGACCTGGTGGCGCTGGGCAGCGTCGCCGACGTGGTGCCGCTGGATGCCAACAACCGGATTCTGGTGCATCAGGGCCTGGAGCGGATTCGCGCCGGGCGCGCGCGGCCGGGAATCAAGGCGATCCTTGAAGTGGCCAAGCGCGACCATTCGCGCATCACCTCCACCGACCTGGGCTTCATCCTCGGCCCACGTCTGAACGCGGCGGGGCGTCTGGATGACATGAGCCTGGGTATCGAATGCCTGCTCACCGAAGACGCGGGCGCTGCCCGTGAGATGGCCATTCAGCTGGATGGCATGAACCAGGACCGTAAATCCATCGAGCAGGGCATGCAGCGTGAGGCGCTGGCCCAGCTCAAGGATTTACCGGTGGAATCGATGCCATTCGGCCTGTGCCTGTTCGATCCCGAGTGGCACCAGGGCGTCATCGGTATCCTCGCCTCGCGTATGAAAGAGCGCTATTTCCGTCCGACTATTGCCTTTGCCGATGCCGGCAATGGCCTGCTCAAGGGCTCGGGGCGTTCGGTTCAGGGTTTTCACATTCGCGATGCCTTGAGCGTGGTCGCGGCGCAGCATCCTAACCTGATCAGCAAATACGGCGGCCACGCCATGGCGGCCGGTCTGACCTTGCCAGAAGCGAATTTTCCGTTATTCGCCGAAGCCTTCGACGCTGAAGTGCGTAGGCAAATGCGCGAAGAAGACCTGACCGGGCGCCTGTTGTCAGACGGCACGTTGGCGGTCGAAGAGTTTCACCTGGAACTGGCCCGCGCCCTGCGCCACGCCGGGCCTTGGGGGCAACACTTTCCGGAGCCGCTGTTTCATGGGGTGTTCCAGTTAGTTGAGCAACGCGTCGTGGGTGAGCGGCACCTCAAAGTAGTGCTGAAGAGTGAATGTGGTTCGGTGAAGCTCGACGGCATTGCCTTCGGTATCGACCGTGATATCTGGCCGAATCCGACCATCAAGTGGGTTGAATTGGCCTACAAACTCGACCTCAATGAGTTCCGTGGGAACGAGACCGTTCAGTTGATGATTGCCCACATCGAACCGCGTTGAATCCTTCGCGGGCAAGTCGGATCGCCGCACCGCTCGCTCCTACAGGGTATCGGTGATCCGTAGGAGCGAGGCTTGCCCGCGAAAGCTATTTTCGTCACACCGAATCTCTCCGAACCCTCCCTCATCCCCCGATGTCGACTAGGCTCTAAGCACTGCTTGATTATCCTTGTGACGTCTTGTCGAATTTTTTGCCCGCGGGGGCGGGTGCTGCATCTTTTTCCTGTCACTCGTCGACTATTCAAACAGAACCCTGGAGCCTGCCCACTGATTCGAGAGGTGCCCCATGAGTCTGCTGCTTGAACCCTATACCCTTCGTCAATTGACCTTGCTTAACCGCATTGCGGTATCACCGATGTGCCAGTATTCCAGCGTGGATGGGCTGGCCAATGACTGGCATCTGGTCCACCTCGGTAGCCGTGCCATCGGCGGGGCGGGGCTGGTATTTACCGAAGCCACGGCGATCACCGCCGACGGGCGCATCACCGCCCAGGATCTTGGTCTGTGGAACGATGAGCAGATTGAGCCCTTGCAACGTATTACCCGCTTTATTGCTGCACAGGGCGCCGTTGCCGGCATTCAATTGGCCCATGCCGGGCGCAAGGCCAGCACGCATCGACCGTGGCTCGGCAAGCATGGCAGCGTCAAGCCGGAGGACGGTGGCTGGATCCCGGTCGGCCCTTCGCCGATCGCTTTCGACCCCCAGCACACACCACCCAAGCAACTCGATGAGGGCGAGATCGCTGACGTCATTCAGGCCTTCGTCGATTCGGCCAAACGGGCGCTGACCGCCGGTTTCCAAGTGGTCGAAGTACACGCCGCCCACGGTTACCTGTTGCACCAATTTCTTTCACCCCTGAGCAATCAGCGGCGCGATCTGTATGGTGGTTCGTTCGAGAATCGGATTCGGCTGGTACTGCAAGTCACCGAAGCGGTGCGGGCCGTGTGGCCTGAAGAGCTGCCGGTGTTTGTGCGGGTGTCGGCCACCGATTGGGTGGAGGATGGCTGGAACCCCGATGAAACCGTGGAGCTGGCGCGACGCCTCAAAGACCTGGGCGTGGACCTGATCGATGTCTCATCGGGGGGGACGGCTGTAAACGCCGAGATTCCTACAGGGCCCGGTTATCAGACGCGTTTTGCCGAGCGCGTACGCAAGGAGTCAGGCATTGCCACCGGCACTGTAGGAATGATTACCGAACCGGCTCAGGCCGAGCACATTCTGCGCACCTGTCAGGCCGACATCATCTTCCTCGCCCGAGAGTTGTTGCGTGATCCGTATTGGCCGCTGCATGCCGATGACGACTTGGGCGGGCACAAGGCGATCTGGCCGGCGCAATACCAGCGAGCCACCCATCGTGACCAGCCGATTCATGAATCGGATTTGCGTGATTGAATGCTGCTGTAAAACCAAAAAGCCCCGGTCGTGTTGACCGGGGCTTTTTGCGTTTCTGTGCTGAGATGTTTGTTGTCTGCCCGCGAAGGGGACCGCCCAGACAACCTCTTACTTTCAGGTGTATTTACGCTTCTCCGGTGCCGGCGGGAAATACTGGTACAGCCAGGTTTCACTCAACGTCCGGTCATTGGTGCGAATGAACAACCGCAGCTCCACCGGCGCCACGCTGTCATTGGTCGGGTACCAGTCGAAGGTAATGCGGTAGCCCTTGATGTCATCCAGTACCAACACATTGAAACCCTTCACTTCGCCGTTCGAACAGGTCACCACTGGTTCGATCCCCGCGCCTTCGGGCAGGCGGTCCAGACCGCCGCCGGTGAAGTCCACGGCAAAGCGTCGCGCCCATACCTCTGGATAATGCTCGCCCGGCGCCCAGCCTTCAATGAAACCGCCCATGCCCGAACGGGTCGCGTGGACCCGTGCCAGCGGCGTGCTCACCGGTGGCAGAGCACTCCAATAGAGCTTGTAGCCGTAATTGAGGGAGTCCCCGGCCGCGACCGGTTTTTTCGGTGTCCAGAACGCGACGATGTTATCCAGGGTTTCGCCAGTTGTAGGAATTTCCAGCAAATCGATAGAGCCTTCGCCCCACGCGGTTGTAGGTTCTACCCACAGACTCGGGCGCTTACTGTACCAGTCGACGGTGTCCTGATAATTGGCGAACTCGTGATCGGTCTGCACCAGACCAAAGCCTTTCGGATCTGTATCGGCAAAGGCATTGAATTGCAGGGTGCCTGGGTTGTTCAGCGGACGGCAGATCCACTCGCCATTGCCGCGCCACATGGCCAGGCGATCGGAGTCGTGGATTTGCGGGTGAATCGTGTCGCACATGCGCCGCTCATGGGTTCCGCAGCTGAACATGCTGGTCATCGGCGCAATGCCCAACTGCTCGATGGCGGTGCGGGCATTGACGTGGGCGTCGACTTCCATCACCACACGCTCGGCCTGGCAATCGATGTCAAAACGGTAGGCACCGGTGGCGCTCGGTGAATCGAGCAAGGCATAAACCACGAAGCGGGTGCTGTCCTTGTCCGGGGTCTCAAACCAGAACTTGGTGAAGTCCGGGAATTCTTCGCGCTTCTTGGCGTAGGTGTCGATCGCCAGGCCGCGGGCTGACAAACCGTACTGGCCGGTGGCGTCCACCGCGCGGAAATAGCTGGCGCCGAGGAACGACAACACGTCGTGCTTATCCAGCTCCGGGGCCTTGAACAGCTTGAACCCGGCGAAACCCAGATCGCCTTTGAGCTGCTTAGTGTCGACGGTGGTTTTTTCGTAGTTGAACAGCGACGGGCGGAAATGCACCTCGCGCGCCAGTCGAGTCTTGGGATCGACGCTGTACATGCGCACCGGTTGCTTGAAACCCATGCCGACGTGGAAAAACTGCACGTCCAGCAGACCTTTCAGGTCCTTCCACAGCGAGTGATTGCCGTCGTAGCGGATCGCATTGAAGTTCTGTGGCGTCATGGTCGCCAGCGTTGGCGGCAGCACCTGTTTGGTGTCCTGATACGGCTTGCCGGCGAGCTGTTTGGCCTGGTTCTTCAGCGCTTCGAAGTCAAACGCCACAGCGTCGCCATCAGCGGTGCTGCTGCCAGCCCAGGTGTGTGTCGCCAATAAGCCGGTGGCCGAAAGACCGGTGTAAGCCGCGATGGCCATGGAGGCTTTGAGCAAATTCCTGCGGTGCATAAGTACAACCTGTCGTGAACAATCCCGCGCCGTTCCTGGCACGTGCTGGATCAGAAATAACGGTTCGGACATGCCTTGGCCAAACGCAACGGACCTTAAAGAGATGCCAAATACTTTAAACCGTTCGGTTGCAGAGCAAAATTGGTTAATGGCACCACGACAGCGCGGCAATGAAACACGGCATGTAGGGTAACGTTTCTCACAGCACGTTCTGATTTATAGGGCATATCTGCTTTTTTCGACTAATTACTCTAAAACCTCTTTTCAGCGCCGATTTAATTTCTATTCTATGGGCATGACCGGTTTCGGCCCTTCAGGCCGGTGGGTTCAGCAGGCACTAGGTGACCGCTGAAAGTGATAGGGCGATGCGGTTTTGCAGTTTTCTCTGACGTATAGAAGGACATCGTCCATGTCGAAAGTACAAGGCATCACTGAAATATTAGGAATTTTCCCTTGCCTGGCCATCGGTCGGCGAAGGCGTCGGCTCAGTTCGGAGGAGTTGAAGTTGGTGGAGCGGTATCGCGAGCTGTCGGAGAGTGACCGGATTGCGATGCGGTATCTGGTGGATGCGATGCGCAGTGTTTCGCGGTTTTGAGGAGGTGAAGGATTCGGCCATGACAGCGTGGTCGTGGTCGGATCCTTCAGAACGAAGAGAACTTGCCTACGATGAGTGGCGGTTGCAGGCTCGCACGCTAAGTATTACGTTTGCCTATAGAGTAATACTTCAGGAGATCATCATGACGACGACCATGACCAGTAAAGGGCAAGTCACCATTCCCAAGCCTATTCGTGACGCATTGCATCTGAAGCCAGGTGCGGCAATTGAGTTCAGTGTCAACGCGCAAGGTGAAGTGGTACTGCACAGCGGTAAACCCAAAATGGGTAAGGCAGTCACAATCGACCGCTTCGAAGCCGTGCGTGGAAAGGCGGATATAAAATGGCGAACTGACGATTTGATGGCGCTATTACGGGGTGACGACTGATGATATTGGTCGACACGAACGTGTTGATTGATGTCTTGGAGGACGAGCCTGTCTGGGCTGATTGGTCCATACAACAGCTTCGCGCCCAATCCCAGATCCATGAATTGGCCATCAATCCGATTATTTACGCCGAACTGTCACAGACATTTTCCAGTTTCGAGGCGTTGGATGATGTCGTCACTCAGCTTGGTCTTGCGGTGCAAGAAGTCCCGCGCCCCGCTTTGTTTTTGGCAGGAAAGGCTTTCGTTCGTTACCGTAAAGTGGGTGGTGGGAAAAATAATGTTTTGGCGGATTTTCTCATCGGGGCTCATGCTGCTGTGAAAAAGTTGCCGTTATTGACGCGGGATGCCAAGCGCTACCGTAGCTATTTTCCATCGGTTGAGTTGATAGTGCCGGTCTGAGAGCTCTGTGTTTCCACGGATAAACATGCGGTGCATCGCGGGCAAGTCGGGTCGTCGCATCGCACGCTCCCACAGGTTGAACGCAGTTCCTGTAGGAGAGAGCGATGCGGCGGTCCGACTTGCCCGCGAAGCTTTTAATGCTTGAACATCACATGTCGCACCACGGTGTAGTCCTCCAGCCCATACATCGACATGTCTTTTCCATAACCGGACAGTTTCTGACCGCCGTGAGGCATTTCGCTGACTAGCATGAAGTGGGTGTTCACCCACGTGCAGCCGTACTGCAAACGAGCAGACAGCCGATGCGCGCGGCCGACGTCCGTGGTCCAGACCGATGACGCCAAGCCGTAGTCTGAATCGTTGGCCCAGGCCAGTGCTTGCGCTTCATCGGTGAACTGGGTGACCGACACTACCGGTCCGAACACTTCGCGGCGCACGATCTCGTCGTCCTGTTGCACGTCGGCCAGCACCGTCGGCTCAAAGAAGAAGCCGTTGCCTTCCACCGCTTTACCGCCAGTGATCAAACGAATGTGCGGTTGCGCCGTGGCACGTTCGACCAGCGCGGTCACGCGGTCGCGATGTTGTGCGCTGATCAACGGGCCAAGCTCCGTCGATGGATCGTCCTGCAAGCCGTACTTGATACTGCTGACGGCCGCACCGAGCTTCTCGACGAATTGGTCGTAGATGCCCGCCTGCGCGTAAATGCGGCAGGCAGCGGTGCAATCCTGACCAGCGTTGTAGAAACCGAAGGTGCGAATGCCTTCCACGGCGGCATCGATGTCGGCATCGTCGAAGATGATCACCGGCGCCTTGCCGCCCAGTTCCATGTGCATGCGTTTGATGCTGTTGGCGGCGCTGGAAATGATGTTCGAGCCAGTGGCGATCGAGCCGGTCAGGGACACCATGCGCACTTTCGGATGTGTAACCAATAAGCTGCCGACCGTAGGACCACGACCGAACACCAGGTTAAGCACGCCCGCCGGGAAGATGTCCGACGCCAGTTCTGCCAGGCGCAGGGCGGTCAGCGGGGTTTGTTCCGACGGCTTGAGCACCACGGTATTACCGGCGGCCAGGGCCGGGGCGATTTTCCAGGCGACCATCATCAGCGGGTAGTTCCACGGCGCGATGGAGGCAACCACGCCCACCGGGTCGCGGCGGATCATCGAGGTGTGGCCGGGCAGGTATTCACCGCCCATCGCACCGCTCATGCAACGGCTGGCGCCGGCGAAGAAACGGAACACGTCGGCAATCGCCGGGATCTCGTCGTTCAATGCGGCATTGTAAGGTTTGCCGCAGTTATCCGATTCCAGTTTGGCCAGCTCTTCGCCATGGGCTTCGATGATGTCGGCAAGTTTGAGCAGCAGTAGCGAGCGCTCTTTCGGCGTGGTTTGCGACCAGGTTTCGAAGGCGGTATCGGCGGCTCGCACGGCGGCATCGACCTGGGCTTCGCTGGCTTCGTTGATTTCCACCAGTACACGGCCGAGGGCTGGGTTGAACACGGCTTGGGCGGGGCCGTCGCCATTGACGAGTTGGCCGTTGATCAAGAGTTTGGTTTGCATGGCTATGTCCTCCGAAGCTGTTGTTTTTCTGTCGGAACCGAATCCTACAAGAGATAGTGGTTGTCTGTTCCTGATCTATTTCCCGCCACTGCCCGCAACGCTTTCGCCACCCCGGGTCAGGTAATAGGCGCCGAGGATCGGCAACATGGTCACCATCATCACCAGCATCGCGACAACGTTGGTCACCGGCACGTCCCGTGGGCGGCTGAGCTGGTTGAGCAGCCACAGCGGCAAGGTGCGTTCATGGCCGGCGGTGAAGGTGGTGACGATGATTTCGTCGAACGACAGGGCAAACGCCAGCATGCCACCAGCCAGCATCGCCGAGCCAAGGTTCGGCAGGACGATGTAGCGAAAGGTCTGCCAACCGTCGGCGCCGAGGTCCATCGAGGCTTCAATCAAACTGTATGGCGTTCGGCGCAAGCGGGCGATGACGTTGTTGTAGACGATCACCACACAGAAGGTCGCGTGACCGACGATGATGGTGAATATCCCCGGTTCAATCCCCAGCGTTTTGAAAGTCGCCAGCAGCGCGATCCCGGTGATGATCCCGGGCAGGGCAATCGGCAGGATCAGCATCAGCGAGATGCCTTGCTTGCCGAAGAAATCCCGTCGGTACAACGCCGCCGACGCGAGGGTGCCGAGGACCATCGCAATCAGCGTTGCGACGGCGGCGATTTGCAACGACAGCTTGATCGCTTCCAGCACATCGGGCCGGGAGAACGCCACGCCGATCCACTTCAGGGTGAAGCCCTTGGGCGGAAAGCTGAACGCCGCGTCTTCGGTGTTGAAGGCGTAGAGGAAGATGATCAGGATCGGGAAGTGCAAGAACACCAATCCGCCCCAGGCGGCGATGCGCAGGCCCAGGGATGCCCGATCTTGAGATGACGCATCAGAGCGCATCGAAAGCCCCCAGACGTTTGACGATGGACAGGTAAATGGCGATCAGCACGATCGGCACCAGTGTGAAGGCCGCCGCCATCGGCATGTTGCCAATTGCCCCTTGCTGGGCGTAGACCATGCTGCCGATGAAGTAGCCCGGTGGGCCCACCAGTTGCGGCACGATGAAGTCGCCCAGGGTCAGCGAAAAGGTGAAGATCGAACCGGCTGCGATGCCCGGAATCGACAGCGGCAGAATCACTTGCATGAAGGTCTGACGCGGCTTGGCGCCAAGATCCGCCGAGGCTTGCAGCAAGGACGGCGGCAGGCGTTCCAGTGACGCCTGAATCGGCAGGATCATGAACGGCAGCCAGATGTAGACAAACACCATGAACCGTCCCAGATGCGAGGTCGACAAGGTGCTGCCGCCCACTCCCGGAATCCCGAGCACGAACTGCAACACCGGCTCCAACCCCAAGTGCTGAACGAACCACTGCGCCACGCCACCCTTGGCCAGCAGCAAGGTCCAGGCGTACGCCTTGACGATGTAACTGGCCCACATTGGCATCATCACCGCGATGTAGAAAAACGCCTTGGTCTTGCCGCTGGTGTAGCGCGCCATGTAGTAGGCAATCGGGAACGCCACGATTGCACTGGCGATCGACACGACGATGGCCATGCTCAGGGTGCGCAGGATGATGTCGAAGTTTGACGGCTGGAACAGTGCGGTGAAATTCGCCAGGGTCAGGTCGGGCGTGACCGCCATGGTGAAGTCGTCGAAGGTGTAGAAACCTTGCCACAACAGGGTCAGCAGCGAGCCGAGATAGATTGCGCCAAACCAGAGCAACGGCGGCACCAATAGCATCGATAAATACAGGTTCGGCCGGCGGTACAGCAGGTTGGAAAACCAGCGCAATGGCGAGCTGGGGGGGTGAGGCGCGGCCACGCTGTTCATCTCACACCCCGCCCACAACATTGTCGTGCAGCGGGATCATCGCCTCGCGCGCCCAACGAGCGCTGATGCGTTGCCCGGTCTGATGTTGCGTGCTGACATCCAGCCACTGGACATTGGCATGGCTGATGTTCAGGGTCTGGCCGTTTTCCAGCTTCAGTTCATAGCGTGTCGCACTGCCTTGATACTGGATGTCATGCAGCAGACCGCTGACTTCGATTTCATGGCTGGCCAGCGGGCCTTCGGCGAAACGCACGTGTTCCGGGCGGATCGAAAACGGCTGTGGATTGCCGATCAACTGCTGCGCCAGATCGCCGCGAATCACGTTGGAGGTGCCGACGAATTCGGCGACGAACGTGGTTGCCGGCTTCATATAGAGGTTGCGCGGTGTGTCGACCTGTTCGATGCGGCCCTTATTGAACACCGCCACGCGGTCGGACATCGACAGCGCTTCGGTCTGGTCGTGGGTGACGAAGATAAAAGTGATGCCGAGCTGGCGTTGCAGCTTCTTCAGCTCGCCTTGCATTTGCTCGCGCAGTTTCAGATCGAGGGCGCCCAAGGGCTCGTCGAGCAACAACACACGAGGGCGATTGACCAACGCGCGGGCCAAGGCCACACGCTGGCGCTGGCCGCCGGAGAGTTGTACCGGTTTGCGCTCGCCGTAGCCGCCGAGAGCGACCATGTCGAGGGCTTCTTCGGCGCGTTTTTGGCGTTCGGACTTGCTGACGCCTTTGACTTTCAAACCGTAGGCGACGTTGTCGAGTACGTCCATGTGCGGGAACAGCGCGTAATCCTGGAACACGGTGTTCACGTCGCGCTGATACGGCGGCAGCCCGGCGGCTTCGGCGCCATGAATGCGGATGGAGCCGGCGCTCGGTTGTTCGAAACCGGCGATCAGGCGCAGGCAAGTGGTTTTGCCCGAACCGGAGGGACCCAGCATGGAAAAGAACTCGCCGTCCTGGATATCGATAGAAACCCGGTCAACGGCCTTCACTTCGCCGAATTGACGGGAAACGTTAGTGAACTGGACTGCAAGCGTCATGGTGCGGTGCTCCGAAAAGGCGAGGATCGTCACAGTGGTCTTGCCTGGACTTCTGAAATCTTTATTGATGATCGTTCCCACGCTCTGCGTGGGAATGATCAGTTGGTGTTAGCGGCCTCCCATAATCGCGATGTAATCCTGGGTCCAGCGGCTATAAGGCACAAACTTGCCACCCTCGGCCTGCGGGGTTTTCCAGAAGGCGATCTTCTCGAACTGGTCGAAACCGTTGGTCTTGCAACCCTCGGCGCCCAACAATTCGCTGCCTGTGCACGCCGCCGGAACCGCCGGCAACGAACCGAACCACGCCGCCACATCACCCTGGACCTTTGGCGTGAGCGACCAGTCCATCCACTTGTAGGCACAGTTCGGGTGCTTGGCCTCGGCGTGCAACATAGTGGTGTCGGCCCACCCGGTAGCGCCTTCTTTCGGGATGGTCGAGGCGATCGGCTGTTTCTCGTTCATCAGGCCGTTGACCTGATAGGGCCAAGCGCTGGAAGCCACCACGCCTTCGTTCTTGAAGTCACTCATCTGCACGGTGGTGTCATGCCAGTAGCGGTGGATCAACTTTTGCTGGGCGCGCAGCAAGTCGAGAACAGCCTGGTATTGTTTTTCGTCGAGCAGGTACGGATCCGTAATGCCCAGTTCCGGCTTGGCGGTTTTCAGGTACAGCGCCGCGTCCGCGATGTAGATCGGGCCGTCATACGCTTGCACGCGGCCCTTGTTGGATTTGCCGTCGGACAGCTTCTGCTCTTCGAACAGCACGCCCCAACTGGTCGGCGGTTGCGTGAACACTTTGGTGTTGTACATCAGCACGTTCGGACCCCATTGATACGGGGTGCCATAAGTCTGCTTGTTGACCACATACCATGGTGCATCCTTCAGGCGTGGATCGAGATTCTTCCAGTTGGGGATCAATGCCGTGTTAATCGGCTGCACACGTTTGCCGGCGATCAGACGCAGGGAGGCGTCGCCGGACGCCGTCACCAGGTCGTAACCGCCCTTGGCCATCAGGCTGACCATTTCATCGGACGTGCCGGCCGTCTTGACGTTGACCTTACAGCCGGTTTCCTTCTCGAAACCAGTCACCCAGTCGTAGGCCTTGTCGGTTTCGCCCCGTTCGATATAGCCAGGCCAGGCGACGATATCCAGCTGACCTTCCCCGGCACCGACGGCTTTCAGCGGTTCGGCGGCCTGCAGGCTGGCGCTGGTCAACAGCGCTGTGGTGATTGCACTGAGCAGTGCGGTCTTGTGCACGAGCATGGGTGAACCCTCTTGTTTAAATTATGGTCGGGGCAGTGTTGAACGGGTGATGCACCGTGAGTGGCTTGTTATTAGCTTAGTGCGCTTTGTGAGGGGCAGATTGAGGCCGGGTTGTCTTATGGGTTTATCCAGCCTGGTGCGCGGTTTCACGGTCGACAAATCTTCAAGGCTGGATTCGATGAAATAGATTCGTGAGGGCTTTGCAGCCTGTTTGCCTGACCGTTGCGCAACATCCTCAAGCACTCTCATCGAGAGGCGTCGGCGCTTTCGATCCAGGCCGGTGGCTTTCTAGATGCTTATGTAGGTCTTTCGATCGCTTTCGCGGGTAAGCCCCCACAATAGATCTGCCGTGCACATAGTCTGTGCGCGACAGTAATCAAGGTGTGGGGCCTGCTCGCGATGGCGTCTTCGGCTGCGACAGCTTTCCCCAATGACCGATTCACGGTCCGTTTCTGCCGAATCCCGGCTTTTTGCAGGCCGAATGAGAAGCGGAGCTCAGCGTCTGAGAAATGAAACACCGCCCTCGGCTATACTAGCCCGCAATTTGACCCGCACCGAGGACTGACTGTGAAGAACTGGACGTTGCGCCAACGCATTTTGGCGAGCTTTGCGGTAATTATCGCGATCATGCTGTTGATGGTCGTGGTGTCTTTTTCTCGGCTGATGAAGATCGACGCCGGTGCAGACAGGGTCCGTATCGATGCAGTGCCCGGTGTGTATTTCAGTTCAATGATCCGTGGTGCCTGGGTCGACAGTTTTAACCTCACCCAGCAGATTGTCGGCCTTTCGGGGCGTCGCGAAATCACCGCCGCCGATCAAGCCATGTACAAGAGCTTCGAAGAGCGCTTGGACGAGCAGATGGCCCACTACCGCAAGACCATTTTCACACCGGACGATCAGGCCCTCTTCGAGGAGTTCGAAGTGCGTCATCGGCTCTACAATCAAGAATTGAGCAATGTCCTCGACCTCTATCAGCGCAAAGAGTACGAGGCCGCGCGTCTTGCCCTGGAGCAAAAGCTCACGCCGGCATGGGCCAATGGGCGCAAGCAAGTGAGCAGCCTTCTTGAAAATAATCACGCCCTGGCTGAACAATCCACGCTGGCCATCAGTGATGCGGTAACGGCCGCCAAAATCAGCATGGGCGTCTCTTTGCTGGTCGCGATCATCGTTGCCGGCCTCTGCGGCCTGCTGTTGATGCGCGCGATCATGGCGCCGATGAACCGCATTGTGCAGATCCTCGAAATCATGCGCACCGGCGATCTCAGCAGTCGCCTGGATCTTGATCGCAAGGACGAGTTCGGCGCGGTGGAAACCGGCTTCAACGACATGATGACCGAGCTCACGTCGCTGGTGTCCCAGGCCCAGCGCTCCTCGGTGCAGGTCACCACGTCGGTCACGGAAATTGCCGCGTCGTCCAAGCAGCAGCAGGCCACCGCCACCGAAACCGCGGCCACCACCACCGAGATCGGCGCGACATCGCGTGAAATTGCCGCCACCTCGCGGGACCTGGTGCGCACCATGACCGAAGTCTCCACCGCCGCCGATCAGGCGTCGGTGCTGGCCGGTTCCGGTCAGCAAGGCCTGGCGCGCATGGAAGACACCATGCACTCGGTGATGGGCGCGGCGGATCTGGTGAACGCCAAACTGGCGATCCTCAACGAGAAGGCGGGCAATATCAATCAGGTGGTGGTGACCATCGTCAAAGTTGCCGACCAGACCAACCTGCTGTCCCTGAACGCCGCGATCGAAGCCGAGAAGGCTGGTGAATACGGTCGCGGGTTTGCCGTGGTCGCCACCGAAGTGCGGCGTCTGGCGGACCAAACCGCTGTGGCCACCTACGACATCGAGCAGATGGTGCGTGAGATCCAGTCGGCGGTGTCGGCCGGGGTCATGGGCATGGACAAGTTTTCCGAAGAAGTGCGTCGTGGCATGTCCGAGGTGCAGTCGGTGGGCGAGCAGCTGTCGCAGATCATCCATCAGGTTCAGGCGCTGGCGCCACGGGTGTTGATGGTCAATGAAGGCATGCAGGCCCAGGCCACCGGCGCCGAGCAGATCAACCACGCGTTGGTGCAGTTGGGTGATGCCAGCAGCCAGACCGTCGAGTCCCTGCGTCAGGCCAGTTTCGCCATCGATGAACTGAGTCAGGTGGCCGTGGGGCTGCGTGGCGGCGTCTCGCGATTCAAAGTCTGATGAGCGAGCTCGCGGTCAAACGCGGCGCGGTGATGCCAGTGAAACAGTCGTTGTTTCTGGTGTTCCGCATCGGCAATGAGCGTTACGCCTTGCAGGCCATCGAGGTGGCCGAAGTGCTGCCGCAACTGCCGTTGAAACCCATTCCCCGGGCGCCGGACTGGATGGCCGGGGTGTTCGCCTATCGCGGCGCGGTAGTGCCGGTGATCGACCTCAGCGCCCTGACGTTCGGCCAACCGGCCCAGGCTCGCACCAGCACGCGTCTGGTGCTGGTGCACTATCGGCCGGATGAGGCGACGCCTGCGCAATTGCTCGGGCTGATTCTGGAACAGGCCACCGACACGTTGCGCTGCAACCCGGCGGACTTTCAGCCTTATGGCCTGGACAATCGCCAGGCGCCGTACCTCGGGCCGGTGCGCGAAGATGCCCAGGGTTTACTGCAATGGGTGCGGGTTGCCGATTTGCTGGACGAACAGGTCCGCGCCTTGTTGTTTCCCTCGCCGCCGTTGGACCTGGCGCAGTTTGAGGAGCAGGGATGAGCAGCGATCAAAGGTTTTTCGATTTCCTCAAAGAGCGTATCGGCCTTGATGTGGGCTCGGTCGGCCCGGCGATCATCGAACGCGCTGTGCGCCAGCGCTGCACGGCGGCGCGTGCGCTGACGGCCGATGAGTACTGGCACACCTTGCTGGGCTCGCGCGACGAACAACAAGCGCTGATCGAAGCGGTAATCGTCCCCGAGACCTGGTTTTTCCGTTACCCGGAATCCTTCGCCACGCTGGCGAAACTGGCGACCAAGCGGCTGGCGGCGATCAATAACATGCGCGCCCTGCGGATTCTCAGTCTGCCGTGTTCCACCGGGGAAGAACCGTACTCCATCGCCATGGCATTGCTCGATGCCGGGCTGGCGCCGCACCAGTTCAAGGTCGACGGCATGGATGTCAGCCCGCTGTCGGTGGAAAAAGCCAGGCTCGCGCTGTATGGCAAAAATTCGTTTCGTGGTCAGGACATCGACTTCCGCGAGCGGCATTTTACGGCTGAAAACGACCACTATCGTCTTAGCGGGCGCGTGCTTGAGCAGGTGCGTTTGCAGGTCGGCAATTTGCTCGATCCGGCCTTGCTGGCCAGTGAGCCACCTTATGACTTCGTGTTCTGCCGCAATTTGCTGATCTATTTCGATCAGCCGACCCAGCAGCAAGTGTTCGAAGTACTCAAGCGCCTGACCCACGTCGACGGCGTGCTGTTTATCGGCCCGGCGGAGGGGAGTCTGTTGGGGCGTTTCGGCATGCGCTCGATTGGTATCCCGCAGTCGTTTGCCTTCAGTCGTCAAAGTGCGTCGGACCCGGTGGCAACCTTCGTGCCGACGCCGACGCCGCTTCCGGTGCAACATCCGGTGCGCAGCGTGATACCGCCGCCAGTGCGCAGTCGGCCTTTCGCGACGGTCGTGCCGATGCCTCAGGTCGCCGCCAGCCCTTCGAAAACCACACCTTCGGACGCCGCCACGCTGCTGGCGAACATCACCGCGCTGGCCAATGAAGGTAAAAGCGCCGAGGCCCGCGCCGCGTGCGAAAGTTTTTTGCGCAGTCACGAGCCGGTGGCGCAGGTGTTCTATTGGTTGGGGCTGCTCAGCGATGTCGCCGGCAGCGCCCTCGAGGCCCAGGGTTTTTATCGCAAGGCGTTGTACCTCGAACCGCAACATCCCGACGCGTTGATGCATCTGGCCGCCTTGCTGCAGTCCCAGGGCGACACGGCCGGTGCCAGACGATTGCAGGCCCGCGCCGCCCGCAGCGAGCGCGCCGCTGACAGTGAGCGTAAACGATGAACGCCGCCGACACCTTGCGCGTCACCCATGAAGATGCCCAGGCCATCGATGACTGCTGGAACCGCATCGGTATCCACGGCGACCAGTCCTGCCCGCTGCTGAGCGAGCACATTCATTGCCGCAATTGCGCAGTGTATTCGGCCGCGGCCACGCGCTTGCTCGACCGCTATGCGTTGCAGCAGGACGACCGCGAGCAAGTTTCCACAGTGGCCGAGAGCGATGTGAAAACCCGCTCGCTGCTGATGTTTCGCCTCGGCGAAGAATGGTTGGGCCTGGCCACCCGCAGCCTGGTCGAAGTGGCGCCGCTGCAGGCGATTCACTCGTTGCCGCATCAGCGCTCCCGGGCGTTGCTCGGCGTGGCGAATGTGCGTGGTGCCTTGGTGGCGTGCCTGTCGCTGGTGGAACTGCTGGGGCTCGACGCCACCAGTGGCGTGGCGTCCGGCGCGCGGGTGACGCCGCGGATGCTGATCATCGCTGCCCACGGCGGGCCGGTGGTGGTGCCAGTGGACGAAGTGGACGGAATTCACGCCATCGACGAGCGCATTCTCGATGGGGCGTCCCGGTCCGGCACTCAAACCAGCGCCAAATACACCCGTGGCGTCTTGCAATTCAAAGGTCGCAGCCTGCGTTGGCTGGATGAAGAACAGCTGCTGTCCGCCGTGACCCGGAGCCTCACATGACCCCCGAGCAAATGCGTGACGCCTCTTTGCTGGAGCTGTTCAGCCTCGAAGCCGAGGCCCAGACCCTGGTGCTGAGCGCAGGTCTTTTGGCGCTTGAGCGCGATCCGACCCAGGCCGATTACCTTGAGTCGTGCATGCGCGCGGCCCATTCGCTCAAGGGCGCGGCACGGATTGTCGGTGTCGATGCCGGGGTCAGCGTCGCCCATGTGATGGAAGATTACCTGGTCAGCGCCCAGGAAGGGCGCCTGTACCTGCGGCCCGAACACATCGATGCATTGTTGCAAGGCACCGATCTGCTGATGCGGATTGCGACGCCGGGCAACGCTCCGGCGCCCGCGGATATCGACGCTTATGTCGTCTTGATGGGACGGTTGCTTGATCACATGGCGGCCACTGCCCCCATGACGCCGCCGATGGCAGAACTTCAGCTGGAACCGCCGACGCCCAAGGTTGAGCCGCCTATGCCGGCCACCACCGAAGCTCCCCCGGCAGCGCCCGCCGAACCAGCGCCCATGGCCAAACGCACCACCGAAAGTGGCGAACGCGTATTGCGCGTCACGGCCGAGCGCTTGAACAGCCTGCTCGATTTGTCCAGTAAATCACTGGTGGAAACCCAGCGGCTCAAGCCGCATCTGGCCACTATGCAGCGCCTTAAGCGCATGCAGAGCAACGGCCTGCGGGCGTTGGAAAACCTTAACGTCCATCTCAAGGACCATGCCTTGAGTCTCGAAGCCCAGGAAGCCTTGGGCGATGCCCGTCGGTTACTGGCGGAGTCCCAGCAATTGCTGGCGGAAAAGAATGCCGAACTGGATGAGTTCGCCTGGCATGCCAGCCAGCGCGCGCAGGTGTTGTATGACACGGCGCTGGCCTGTCGCATGCGGCCATTCGCCGACGTGCTGAGCGGGCAAGTGCGCATGGTCCGTGATCTCGGCCGCAACCTTGGCAAACAGGTGCGGCTGGAGATCGAGGGCGATAAGACTCAAGTCGACCGCGACGTACTGGAGAAACTCGAAGCGCCGCTGACGCACCTGCTGCGCAATGCGGTGGATCACGGCATCGAAACCCGGGAACAACGGCTATTGGCCGGTAAACCGGAGGAGGGCGTGATCCGTCTGCGCGCGTCCCATCAAGCCGGTCTGCTGGTGTTGGAGCTCAGCGATGACGGCAATGGCGTCGATCTGGAAAAACTCCGTCGCAACATCGTCGAGCGGCAGTTATCCCCAGCCGAAACCGCCGCCCAGTTGAGCGAAGAGGAGCTGCTGACGTTCCTGTTTCTACCGGGTTTCAGCCTGCGCGACTCCGTCACTGAAGTCTCCGGGCGCGGTGTCGGGCTGGATGCGGTTCAGCACATGGTTCGCCAATTGCGCGGCGCCGTGGTGCTGGAGCAGACGGCGGGCGAGGGCAGTCGCTTTCATCTCGAGGTGCCGCTGACGCTGTCGGTGGTGCGCAGCCTGGTGGTGGAAGTCGGTGACGAGGCGTATGCCTTCCCGCTGGCGCACATCGAGCGCATGTGCGACCTGGCGCCGTCGGACATCGTGCAGGTCGAAGGGCGCCAGCATTTCTGGCATGAAGGCCGGCATGTCGGGCTGGTCGCCGCCAGTCAGCTGTTGCATCGCCCGGCGAGCCAGAACAGCGCGCAAACCCTCAAAGTCGTGGTCATCCGCGAGCGCGAGGCGATCTACGGGGTAGCGGTCGAGCGGTTTATCGGCGAGCGGACGTTGGTGGTGCTGCCGCTGGACGAGCGCTTGGGCAAAGTGCAGGACATTTCCGCCGGGGCCTTGCTCGACGACGGCTCGGTGGTGCTGATCGTCGACGTCGAAGACATGCTGCGTTCGGTGGACAAACTGCTCAATACCGGCCGTCTGGAGCGCATTGCCCGGCATGCCAATCAGGCCGTCGAAGCGGCGCGTAAACGGATTCTGGTGGTGGATGACTCGCTGACCGTTCGGGAGTTGCAGCGCAAATTGCTGCTCAATCGCGGCTATGACGTCGCGGTGGCGGTGGACGGTATGGATGGCTGGAACGCCCTGCGTTCGGAGGATTTCGATCTGCTGATCACCGACATCGACATGCCGCGCATGGATGGCATCGAGCTGGTGTCTTTATTGCGCCGCGATAACCGCCTGCAATCCCTGCCGGTGATGGTGGTGTCCTACAAGGACCGTGAAGAAGACCGCCGCCGTGGACTGGACGCCGGGGCCGACTATTATCTAGCCAAAGCGAGTTTTCATGATGACGCTTTGCTGGATGCAGTGGTTGAGCTCATTGGAGGCGCGCGGGCATGAAAATCGCTATCGTCAACGACATGCCCATGGCGGTAGAGGCTTTGCGCCGCGCTTTGGCGTTCGAACCGGCACACGAGGTGGTCTGGGTCGCCGGCAATGGGGCCGAGGCGGTGCAACGTTGCGCCGAATACACTCCGGATCTGATCCTGATGGATTTGATCATGCCGTTGATGGACGGTGTGGAAGCGACCCGGCGAATCATGGCCGAGACCCCGTGCGCGATTGTCATTGTCACTGTTGACCGCGAGCAGAATGTGCACCGGGTGTTCGAAGCCATGGGCTACGGCGCGCTGGATGTGGTTGATACCCCGGCTATCGGGGGCGGCAATCCTCAGGAAGCCGCCGCACCGCTGCTGCGCAAGATCATGAACATTGGCTGGCTGATTGGCGACAAGAGCAATCGGATGCGACCGGCACTGAGCTCGCACCGCCACTCCTCCTCGCGCCAGCATTTGGTGGCCATCGGTTCATCCGCAGGCGGGCCGGCGGCGCTGGAAGTGCTGCTCAAAGGCCTGCCACGGAATTTTTCGGCGGCCATCGTACTGGTCCAGCATGTGGATCAGGTGTTCGCCGCCGGCATGGCCGAATGGCTGGCCAGCGCCAGTGGCCTGGACGTGCGCCTGGCCCAGGAAGGCGAGGCACCGCAAAGCGGCACGGTCCTGCTGGCCGGGACCAATCATCATATTCGCTTGCTGAAAAACGGCACGCTGGCCTACACCGCCGAACCGGTCAACGAGATCTATCGGCCTTCGATCGATGTGTTTTTCGAAAGTGTCGCCAGTTACTGGAGCGGTGATGCCGTGGGCGTGCTGCTGACCGGGATGGGGCGCGACGGCGCGCAGGGGCTTAAACTCATGCGCCAACAGGGCTACCTGACCATCGCTCAAGACCAGAACAGCAGTGCCGTGTACGGAATGCCCAAAGCGGCCGCAGCCATCAACGCGGCTGTGGAAATTCGCCCACTGGACAAGATAGCGCCACGATTGCTGGAGATTTTCCAAAAATGACTATCATTAGCAGCAATCGTGGCCCAAGCAGTATTCAGGTGACCGCACATGAATGATTTACAGCTCGACGACTTCAAAACCGACGAAAACGCCGCGATGGTGTTGTTGGTGGACGATCAGGCGATGATCGGCGAGGCGGTGCGGCGTGGTTTGTCGAACGAAGAAAACATCGACTTCCATTTCTGTGCCGACCCGCACCAGGCCATCGCCCAGGCGATCCGCATCAAGCCGACGGTAATCCTTCAGGATCTGGTCATGCCCGGCCTCGACGGCCTGAGCCTGGTGCGCGAATACCGTAACCATCCGGCGACCAAGGACATTCCGATCATTGTCCTGTCGACCAAGGAAGACCCACTGATCAAGAGCGCGGCGTTTGCCGCCGGTGCCAATGATTACCTGGTCAAACTGCCGGACAACATCGAACTGGTGGCGCGCATCCGCTATCACTCGCGCTCCTACATGACCCTGCTGCAGCGTGACGCGGCGTACCGCGCGCTGCGGGTCAGCCAACAGCAGTTGCTCGACACCAACCTGGTGCTGCAACGCTTGATGAACTCCGACGGCCTGACCGGGCTGTCGAACCGCCGGCATTTCGACGAATACCTGGAGCTGGAGTGGCGGCGTTCGCTGCGTGACCAGACCCAACTGTCGTTGCTGATGATCGACGTTGACTACTTCAAGTCCTTCAATGACAGCTTCGGCCACCTTGAAGGCGATGAGGCCCTGCGCAAAGTCGCCACGGCGATTCGCGATGCCAGCGCCAGGCCATCGGACCTGCCGGCCCGTTACGGCGGCGAAGAGTTCGTTCTGGTCCTGCCCAACACCTCGCCGGGCGGTGCGCGGCTGGTGGCGGAAAAACTCCGCCTGACCGTGGCTGCGCTGAAGATCCCGCACATTTTCCCGACTGAAGGTTCGAGCCTGACCATCAGCATCGGCCTGTCGACCTTGATCCCGCAGCCGGGCAGCGATTGCCGTCAATTGATCTCGGCGGCGGACAAGGGGCTGTACCTGGCGAAGAACAATGGGCGCAATCAGGTCGGAATCGAATAAGGCGCTGAAACTGCCCTTCGGAGCGCAACGTCTACATGATGTTCAGCCAAAAACCATTCGCCGCTAAAGCCGCCAGGCGGGCTGCCTTGACAGCTTGATTACGTTATACTCGCCGGCTTTCAAAAGTTCGCCAACGAGTGCTGCCCGCCATGGAAATCAACCCGATCCTTAACAGTATCAAGGACCTGTCCGAGCGCTCCGAAACTATTCGGGGGTATCTTTGACTACGATCAAAAGCATGAGCGTCTGACTGAAGTCAATCGCGAGCTTGAAGATCCGAGTGTCTGGAACAACCCGTCGTACGCTCAGGAGCTGGGCCGCGAGCGGTCGCTGCTGGCTCAGATCGTCGAAACCCTCGACGAAATGCACAGTGGCCTGGCCGATGCCAAAGACCTGCTGCTGATGTCCGCCGAAGAAGAAGACCAGGCCGCCGTCGATGACGTCGCCGCCGAAGTCGAGCGCTTGCGCGAGTCCCTGGAAAAACTCGAATTCCGTCGCATGTTCAGCGGTGAGATGGACGCCAACAACGCCTACCTGGACATCCAGGCCGGCTCCGGCGGTACCGAGGCTCAGGACTGGGCCAACATCCTGCTGCGCATGTATCTGCGTTGGGCTGACAAACGCGGTTTCGACGCGACCATCATGGAGCTGTCGGCCGGTGAAGTCGCCGGTATCAAAGGCGCTACCGTGCACATCAAGGGCGAATACGCCTTTGGCTGGCTGCGTACCGAAATCGGCGTGCACCGTCTGGTGCGCAAGAGCCCGTTCGACTCCGGCAACCGTCGTCACACCTCGTTCTCGGCCGTGTTCGTTTCGCCGGAAATCGATGACAACATTGAAATCGACATCAACCCGTCGGACCTGCGCATCGACACCTACCGCTCCTCCGGTGCCGGTGGTCAGCACGTTAACACCACCGACTCGGCCGTACGGATTACTCACGTACCGACCAACACCGTGGTCAGCTGCCAGAACGAACGTTCCCAGCATGCGAACAAAGACACCGCGATGAAAATGTTGCGGGCGCGTTTGTATGAGCAGGAAGTGCAGAAGCGCAACGCTGCTTCCCAGGCTCTGGAAGACACCAAGTCGGACATCGGCTGGGGTCATCAGATCCGTTCGTACGTGCTCGATGCCTCGCGGATCAAGGATCTGCGGACCAACATCGAACGCAGCGACTGCGACAAGGTGCTCGACGGCGACATCGACGAATACCTGGTGGCCAGCTTGAAACAAGGGCTTTAACGCACGCCCTGCGGGGGTCAATACGACCCTGTAGGAGCGAGCGATGCGGCGACCCGACTTGCCCGCGATCCCCAGCCGAAGGCTGGGGGCAACGAACCTGATGGAATATTTAAAGACATGAGCGACCTACAACTCGACCCGCAAGCCCTGCAACAGGAAGAAAACTCCCTGATCGCCCTGCGCAAGGAAAAGCTTGCTGCCGAGCGCGCCAAGGGCAATGCCTTCCCCAACGACTTCCGCCGCGACAATTACTGCGAAGACTTGCAGAAACAGTACGCGGACAAGACCAAGGAAGAGCTGGCAGAGGCTGCAATCCCGGTCAAGGTGGCGGGTCGCATCATGCTCAACCGTGGCTCGTTCATGGTGATCCAGGACATGTCCGGGCGGATTCAGGTTTACGTCAACCGTAAAACCCTGTCCGAAGACACCCTGGCCGCGGTGAAAACCTGGGACATGGGCGACATCATTGCAGCCGTTGGCACCCTGGCACGTTCCGGCAAAGGCGACCTGTACGTCGAAATGACCAGCGTGCGTCTGCTGACCAAATCCCTGCGCCCGCTGCCGGACAAGCACCATGGCCTGACCGACACCGAACAGCGCTACCGTCAGCGTTACGTCGACCTGATCGTCAACGAAGATGTGCGCCAGACCTTCCGCGTTCGCTCGCAAGTGATTGCGCACATCCGCAGCTTCCTGATGAAGCGCGACTTTCTGGAAGTGGAAACGCCGATGCTGCAAACCATTCCAGGCGGCGCGGCGGCCAAGCCGTTCGAGACTCACCACAACGCGCTGGACATGGAAATGTTCCTGCGTATCGCGCCTGAGCTTTATCTGAAGCGTCTGGTGGTTGGCGGTTTCGAAAAAGTCTTCGAGATCAACCGCAACTTCCGTAACGAAGGCGTTTCGACGCGTCACAACCCTGAGTTCACCATGTTGGAGTTCTACCAGGCTTACGCCGACTACGAAGACAACATGGACCTGACCGAAGAGCTGTTCCGCGAACTGGCTCAGCTGGTTCTGGGCAGCACCGACGTGCCTTACGGCGACAAGGTGTTCCACTTCGGCGAGCCGTTCGTGCGTCTGTCGGTGTTCGACTCGATCCTCAAGTACAACCCCGAGCTGACTGCTGACGACCTGACTGACATCGACAAGGCCCGCACCATCGCCAAGAAGGCCGGCGCCAAGGTGCTGGGCTTTGAAGGTCTGGGCAAACTGCAGGTGATGATTTTCGAAGAGCTGGTCGAGCACAAACTGGAGCAGCCGCACTTCATCACCCAGTACCCATTCGAAGTGTCGCCGCTGGCCCGTCGTAACGACGAGAACCCGAACGTCACCGACCGTTTCGAGCTGTTCATCGGTGGTCGTGAAATCGCCAACGCCTATTCCGAGTTGAACGACGCGGAAGACCAGGCTGAGCGTTTCATGGCGCAGGTGGCCGACAAGGACGCCGGCGACGACGAAGCCATGCACTACGATGCCGACTTCGTTCGTGCGCTGGAGTACGGCATGCCGCCGACCGCCGGTGAAGGGATCGGCATCGATCGTCTGGTGATGTTGCTGACCAACTCTCCGTCGATCCGCGACGTGATCCTGTTCCCGCACATGCGGCCACAAGCGTAAGTGTTTCAATTAAAAAGCCGCCGATAACAGGCGGCTTTTTATTGCCTGTCTGGTACAAACGTATCAATTGGTTACTTTTGACGTTTAGAGAGGAATACCTGTCGTGAATCGTGCAATGGCTCAAGAAGGTGCAGCGGGTATCGCCACTGCGGTCGCTGAAAGTGTTCAGTACCAGGGTCGCAAGGCCAGCCGACAGGGCAGCGAACAGCGTCGGCAGGAGATTCTCGACGCGGCGATGCGCATTGTCGTGCGCGATGGCGTGCGGGCTGTGCGACACCGTGCGGTGGCCGCCGAGGCCTGTGTGCCGCTATCGGCCACCACCTACTATTTCAAGGACATCGATGACCTGCTCACCGATACCTTCGCCCAATACGTGGAGCGCAGCGCGGCGTTCATGGCCAAGTTGTGGGCCAACAATGAAGGCGTGCTGCGCGAGATGGTCGCTTACGGCGATGGCAGCGCCGAGTCTCGCTCACAACTGGCGGACGATATTGCGCGGTTGACGGCCGATTACGTACAGCGCCAGCTGCACAACCGTCGTGAGCACTTGATGGCCGAGCAGGCGTTCCGTCAGGAGGCGCTGTTGAACCCGCGTCTGGCGGAGTTGGTGCGCTCCCATCAGCAAATTCTGCTGCAGGGTACCTGCCATTTTTTCGAGGTATTGGGTTCCCGTGAGCCGCAACAAGATGCCAAAGTGTTGACGGCGATTATCGGACGGATGGAATATCAGGGCCTGCTCAACGACACCGAGCCTGCGGCCGAAGCCGAAATGCTCGGCATCCTCAACCGCTACATGCATTTGGTGTTGGCGTCGGTGTAACCCGGTACTCCGACCGTTCCCACGCAGAGCGTGGGAACGATCAAAAGTCATCGTGCATCGATAGGGAGTGTTGAATGAAAGCCTGGCGCGTCATGGTGATCGCCTTGTCGATCCTGCTGCTCAGTGGCTGTCTGGTGACCTTCAAGGAGCCGCTGCCCGCCAGCGAGCCCGCGCCCAAAGGGCTGCTCGGCAAATGGACCAGCACCAATGCCTGGGGCGAGCCGATGAACCTGGAACTGACGCGCATTGGCGACAATCGCTATCAGGCGGTCAGCTACTTCAAGGCCAAGCCCCATGAGCGTGAGGCCTATCCCTTTACCGTGTCGCGCCACGGCAATCGCTGGTACTTGTCGGCGAAGGTGCCGGCGCAGTTCGGCGGGAATTTCACTATCACAGGTTTCGAGCTCAACGATAAACACGAACTGGTGGTCTACAACCTCGACCTCGAGCAGATCAAACAAGCCATGGGCCAAGAAGCCCTCAGTGGCCAAGGCTTCCGGACCGACGACGGCGATGGGGTGTTGATCAACAGCAGCCTGGATCAGGTGTTTGCCTACCTCGACGACCCGGCCAATTCCGATGTTTTCGTCGAAGCGGTGCGCTACCAGCGCCTGGCCAAAACCAAATAAATCCAGACGTAACGGTTTTACTACAGGAGTTTCGGGTGGACGAATACCAGCAGACGATACGCATTTTGTCCGATCGCATAGTGCTGGCGCAGACGCCGATTCGCGTTCTGGATGCGGTCAAGTGGGATGACAGCATTCGCAAGGGGTTCCTCAAAGGCAAGGGCAAGGAAATGCCGGCCGTGGACCGCGACTATTACCTCAATCGACCGCTGGCATTTGATTCCAGCAGAGTGAAGCTGGAATTCCAGAACATCGAGCGCGACATCACCCGCCAGCTCGGCCAGTTCAACCCGGTCGGCCAGATCATGCGCCGCATGTGCAAGGAATACCGGATGGTGGTGCGCATGCTCGAAGCGCGCGGCACCGAGGATTTCGGGCTGATTTCCCAGGAATTGTATGGCGCGGCGTCCGATGCGTTTCACGCCGGTGACCCGACCCTGGCCGACCTGGGCCTGATGCTCTCCGATTACCTGAACAACATCGATGGCCGTGGCGACCTCAAGGACGAACCGAAACTTCTCACCGCCAAGGAAGCCGTCGACCTGCTGCAACATCGGTTGAACAAGGTGTTTGGCGAAAACGAGGAAACCATTCGGGTATTCGAATCCGACGGGATCGTCGCCGATGCCGCAGCCGGCGCCGACTACATCAAGATCCGCGCCGACGCGATGTTCAACGACCGTGATGTGCGTGCGCTGGAAGTCCACGAAGGGCTGGTGCATGTGGGCACCACGCTCAACGGCCTGAATCAGCCAATCTGCACCTTCCTGTCCAAAGGCCCGCCGTCGTCCACCGTGACCCAGGAAGGCCTGGCGATCCTGATGGAAATCATCACCTTCGCCTCCTACCCGAGCCGCCTGCGCAAACTGACCAACCGCACCCGTGCCATTCATATGGTGGAGGAGGGCGCGGACTTCTTGCAGATCTACGATTTCTTCTGTGAGCAAGGTTTCGAAATGGCCGAAAGCTATGGTAATGCCAGTCGGGTTTTCCGCGGCTCGGTACCGACCGGTCTGCCATTCACCAAAGACTTGTCCTACCTCAAGGGCTTTATCATGGTTTACAACTACATTCAGTTGGCCGTGCGTAAAGGCAAGCTGGAGCAGATACCGCTATTGTTTTGTGGCAAGACCACGCTGGAAGACATGCGGACCTTGCGCCAATTGGTGGACGAAGGCCTGGTGGTGCCGCCCAAGTACCTGCCCGACCAATTCCGTGACATGAACGCGCTGTCGGCCTGGATGTGCTTCTCCAACTTCCTCAACCACCTGAGCCTGGACCGGATCGAAGCGGATTATTCCAATATCCTGTAAATCACCCACTGATCGTTCCCACGCTCTGCGTGGGAATGCCGCCATGGACGCTCTGCGTCCTCTGTGACGCAGAGCGTCACGGGATGCATTCCCACGCGGAGCATGGGAACGATCGATTTCGTACATCACTGCGAGGCTTCACCGGATGAGAATCCTCGGCATCTTTTGCCTGCTCCTGACCCTCGGCGGTTGCGACTCTCTGCTGTTCTACCCCGAGCCCGGTCAGCCGTTCACCCCGGCAAAAGCCAAACTCGAGTTCC
The DNA here is from genome assembly GCF_024748615.1 of Pseudomonas sp. B21-048. Lineage (NCBI taxonomy): Bacteria > Pseudomonadati > Pseudomonadota > Gammaproteobacteria > Pseudomonadales > Pseudomonadaceae > Pseudomonas > Pseudomonas sp. B21-048. The sequence continues at coordinate 1,099,143 of NZ_CP087168.1, forward strand.
GCGACGTCACCCTGACTACTGCCGATGGCCTCAAGCTGCATGGCTGGTGGCTGCCGGCGAAAAAAGGTGTCGAGGTCAAAGGCACGGTGCTGCATCTGCACGGCAACGGCGGCAACCTGGCGTGGCATCTGGGTGGGAGCTGGTGGTTGCCGGAGCAGGGCTATCAAGTGCTGTTGGTGGACTATCGCGGGTACGGTTGGTCCGAAGGTAAAGCCGCGTTGCCGGCGATCTATCAGGACATCGATGCCGCGTTCAAATGGCTCGACCAGGCCCCAGAGGTCAAGGGCAAGCCGCTGATCCTTCTCGGTCAGAGCCTTGGCGGTTCGATGGCCGTGCATTTCCTGGCCCAGCATCCCGAGCGCCAGCGGCAACTCAAGGCGTTTGTGCTCGATGGTGTGCCTGCCAGTTACCGCGATGTCGGGCGTTTTGCCCTGAGCACGTCATGGATGACCTGGCCGTTTCAGGTGCCGTTGTCCTGGTTGGTCCCGGACGGTGACAGCGCGATCCATTCCATGAAGCAGCTCAACGACGTACCGAAACTGATCTATCACAGTATCGATGATCAACTGGTGCCCCTTTCCAATGGCATCCGTCTGTATCAAGCTGCGCCGCCGCCGCGAGTGCTGCAACTGACCCGGGGCGGTCATGTGCAAACCTTCGCCGACCCGGCCTGGCGAAAGGTCATGCTGCGCTACCTCGAAGACCCGCAGCATTTCGACGGCCTGCGTCGCCTGGGTGAAGTCCCCAATTACCCGGCACCCCCGAATTCTGAAGATGAGCCACCAGAGAGTCCGCAATGAGTGAAGAACGTAACGCTATCCCGCTGATCATCACCGGTATTTGCAGCATCCTCGGCACCGTTGGCGCCCTGTGGTGGTACGGCTACCTGCACTTCGCCAAACCCGAAGATGCGCTGCTGCTCAGCGACTTCACCATGCTCAAGACCGTGCCGGGCGAAGACTATAAAGTCTCCCTGGAACCGGCCCCGCAAGTGGCCCAGTGCATCGATGGCGTGCTGGTGCTGTTCGACACCGACCAGAAAGGCCTGACCGGCGTGCTGATCAACAGCAAGAAAAAAGCCGTGCGCTGCATGGGTCAGGAAACGCCGCAAAAACTTGAGCAGTAACCTCCACATCCGTTGGCAACCACAGGGTGTTGTTTACCCGTAGATTGAGTGTTCAGCCAATTAAAAGCCCCGCCTGATCAATTCAGGCGGGGCTTTTAAGTTTCAGCGTGGCCAGCTTACTTGGCGCTGATCGACGAGCGCGGGACAACAGGCTGGTTGTCATTGGAAATCGTCACTTCCACCCGACGGTTCATCGCACGGCCCGAAATGCTGGAGTTCTCCGCAACCGGGTATTCCTTGCCATACCCCTGGACCACGATGCGTGCCGGGTCTACCCCCATCTTGACCAGGGCCACTTGCACCGAGGTCGCACGCCGCTCGGACAGCGACTGGTTATACGACGCCGAACCGGTGCTGTCGGTGTAGCCTTCGACAATCACTTTGCGGTCCGGGTTTTCCTGAAGGAACTGCGCCAGTTTGTTGATATTCACCAGGCCGTTGGACTTCAGGTCGGCCTTGTCGGTGGCGAACAGCACATCACCAAACGTCACCAGCGTGCCGCGATCGGTCTGTTTGGCATTCAGGCTGTCTTGCAGTTGTTTGATCTGCTGGTCGCGGGCATCCAGACGAGCCTGGGCCCGTTGTGCCGCGGCATTTTTCAGGTTGTTTTCAGCGGTGCGCAGGGCGATGGTCTGTTTGGCCACTTCAACACGCTGATTGGTCAGGTAAGCCAGTTGGTCGACCTTGGCCTGGTCTTCCCGGTCCAGGTAAGCCTTGTCGGCCTTGTCCAGGTATTCGCTGGCATCTTTGGTTTCCAGCGCCGCGACTTTGCTGGCTTGCGGGTTGGCTTGCAGGCCGGCGTAGTTAGTACGGGCTTGCTCCAGATTCGCGTTGGGCGGTGTGGAGCAGGCAGCCAGTGCAACGCTGACGGCCAGGAGGGCGGGGATTATCAATTGATTGCGCATAATGGTTCGTCCTTTCTATCGACAAGCGTTTCAGGTTCGGAAATCGGATGCGCGCTTATTGCACGGTGCGCTGGCTTTCCTGACGCAGTTCCTGAACACCTTTCTGGGCGTCCTTCACAGCCTGTTCGGCTTTCATCGCCTGGGCCTTGCGCTCGGCGACGCGCGCGTCCCACTCGGCTTGCTCGGCCAGCATTCTGGCTTCGTCATACTGTTTGTCGTGCATGGCGATTTCGGCTTGCTTGAGTTTGTCTTGAGCGGCCTTCATTTCTACGGCGGCGAATTCGGTACCACCGGCGCTGACGGCGTTGTTCACGGCAGATTGGGTCACCGCATATTGCTCGCTCGGCGGATTGCCGGCGCAACCGGCCAGAACGAAGCTGCTGCCTATGGCCAGGGCGGCCAGTTTGAGACTGCGCAGATGGGTGAACGAGGATGGGGCAGTGCTGGTCTTCATGGTCTTCAACTCCATTGGATAACTCCTGAAAAACATCTGAATCCATCCTGGGCAAGGAGCCGCAACCTTCAATTTCCAGAGCGTTTTTAAACGGCCGTCCCAGGCGTGGTTATTGGGTTGACCCGAAGTTTTTTTTAAAAGTTCAGATAAGATGGCTTTTCGCCCGAAAAACTTTGACCGAGCGGACAAGGCTCCAAATCGGGAATTTTAGCGATGCGCAGCGGTATGCCCGAGCATTTCATGGCCCCGGGAACATGCAATTATCGAAGGAATATGCAAGCCAATGTGGGAGCGGGCTTGCTCGCGAAAGCGGCTTAACATTCAACATCTCTGTTGTCTGACACACCGCTTTCGCGAGCAAGCCCGCTCCCAAGTTCGGCGGAAAATTCAGTGTTTTTGCTTGTCAATCGGTCGATAAATCGTGCAAATGACGACGGGACAAGGCGAGAAAACGCGGGGTCGGGCCGACGTCTTCGTACAGCGGATCGCCTTCTTCGTCGGTAGCCACCACCGTTGACCCTTTCACGTACGGAAAGCTCGCTTCGAGCTCCTCGAGGGCGGCGCCGATCAGCTCGCCGAGCAATTCTTCGGGGTGCCGCTTGGGGTACATTTCGATAATCGCCGCCAGCCGCGCGGCGGCTTCCACGTCCAGACGAATCGTGTAGCCCGAGTCGGTCAGGCGACCCTTGGCGTTTTCTTCCCAGTGCTTGGCGAGTTCGCGGATTTTCATGATGACCTCATTGCGCACCTGCTCGTGGCAGGCCGGGTGAGTGTCCGGCGGTGGCCGGCGGCAAGCCGTTGTACGGCTTATTGTTGAGACTAGCTTCAGTTGAAGTCCCTTGGTCGTCTGCTTGTAAGAAGCGCTGTACGACGGCACTCTCTATATCAGAGCCCTATATCAGAGCCTCTAATAACCAAGCATAGCCGCCCGGATTTTCGCTGGAGAACTGCTGATGACCGATATTGATGCACGCTTACGCGAGGACGTTCACCTGTTGGGCGAACTGTTGGGCAACACCATTCGTGAACAGTACGGGGACGACTTTCTCGACAAGATCGAGCAGATCCGCAAAGGCGCCAAGGCTGATCGTCGCGGTTCGATGGACGCCGAACTCAGCGCCAGCCTCAACCAGTTGAGCGAAGACGAATTGCTGCCGGTGGCGCGGGCGTTCAACCAGTTCCTCAACCTGGCCAATATCGCCGAGCAATATCAGCTGATTCATCGTCGCGAAGAGTCGCAGCCCGCACCGTTCGAGGCCCGGGTGTTGCCGGAACTGCTCGCCCGCCTGCTGACGGCGGGGCATGACGCCGAGTCCCTGGCGCGGCAATTGGGGCGGCTGGAAATCGAGCTGGTATTGACCGCGCACCCGACCGAAGTGGCGCGTCGCACGCTGATCCAGAAGTACGATGCGATCGCCGCGCAACTGGCCGCCCAGGATCACCGTGACCTGATCACCGCCGAGCGTGAGCAGATCAAAGTGAAGTTGCAGCGCCTGATCGCCGAAGCCTGGCACACCGAGGAAATCCGCCGCACTCGCCCGACACCCGTGGACGAAGCCAAGTGGGGTTTTGCGGTGATCGAGCATTCGCTGTGGCAGGCGATTCCCAATTATTTGCGCAAGGCCGATCAAGCCCTGCATGCCGCCACCGGCCTGCACCTGCCACTGGAAGCCGCACCGATTCGCTTTGCCTCATGGATGGGCGGCGACCGCGACGGCAACCCCAACGTCACCGCCGCCGTGACCCGCGAGGTGTTGCTGTTGGCGCGCTGGATGGCCGCTGATTTGTATCTGCGCGATGTTGATCACCTCGCTGCCGAGTTGTCGATGCAGCAAGCCAGTGACGCACTGAAGGCCAAGGCCGGTGACAGCGCCGAGCCTTACCGCGCAGTGCTCAAACAATTGCGTGAACGCCTGCGCGCGACCCGTAATTGGGCCCATGTCTCCTTGACGGCAACCACGCCCGCGTCGGCCGATGTGCTGCAAAATAATCGCGACCTGCTGGACCCGTTGGAGCTGTGCTATCACTCGCTGCATGAATGTGGCATGGGCGTCATCGCCGACGGTCCGCTGCTCGATTGCCTGCGCCGCGCGGTGACGTTCGGGCTGTTTCTGGTGCGCCTCGATGTGCGCCAGGACTCTTCGCGCCATACGGCAGCCATGACCGAAATCACCGATTACCTCGGCCTGGGCCGTTATGAAGACTGGAGTGAAGAGGAACGCATTGCCTTCCTGATGCGCGAGCTGAACAATCGCCGGCCATTGCTGCCAGCATACTTCAAGCCATCTGCCGACACCGCCGAAGTGCTGGCGACGTGTCGGGAAGTCGCCGCGGCACCGGCGGCGTCCCTCGGCTCGTATGTGATTTCCATGGCCGGCGCCGCTTCCGACGTGTTGGCCGTGCAACTGCTGCTCAAAGAGTCCGGCGTATTGCGGCCGATGCGCGTGGTGCCGCTGTTCGAAACCCTCGCCGACCTCGATAACGCCGGCCCGGTGATTGAAAAACTCTTGCTGCTGCCGGGCTATCGCTCACGCCTGCAAGGGCCGCAGGAAGTGATGATCGGTTATTCCGACTCGGCCAAGGACGCTGGCACCACCGCAGCGGCCTGGGCGCAGTATCGGGCGCAGGAGCGCTTGGTCGACATCTGCCGCGAGCAACAAGTCGAGCTGCTGTTGTTCCACGGTCGCGGTGGCACCGTGGGCCGTGGGGGCGGTCCGGCGCACGCGGCGATTCTGTCGCAGCCGCCGGGGTCGGTGGCGGGGCGTTTCCGCACCACCGAGCAGGGAGAAATGATTCGTTTCAAATTCGGCCTGCCGGACATCGCCGAGCAAAACCTCAATCTGTACCTGGCGGCGGTGCTGGAAGCGACCTTGTTGCCACCGCCTCCGCCTGAGCCTGCCTGGCGGCATTTGATGGACGAATTGGCCGCCGATGGCGTCAAGGCTTACCGCGCCGTGGTACGGGAAAATCCGCAGTTCGTTGAGTATTTTCGCCAGTCCACCCCGGAGCAAGAGTTGGGGCGTTTGCCTTTGGGCAGCCGCCCGGCCAAGCGCCGCGCTGGCGGAATTGAAAGCCTGCGTGCCATTCCATGGATCTTCGGCTGGACCCAGACGCGTCTGATGCTGCCGGCCTGGCTTGGCTGGGAAGCGGCATTGAGCAAGGCGCTGGAGCGCGGTGAAGGGGCGTTGTTGGGGCAGATGCGCGAGCAGTGGCCGTTCTTCCGTACCCGCATCGATATGCTGGAAATGGTGTTGGCCAAGGCCGACGCCGATATCGCCCAGTCTTACGACGAGCGTCTGGTCGAGCCGGATCTGCTCCCTTTGGGTGCGCATTTACGCGACCTATTGTCGCAGGCCTGTGCGGTGGTCTTGGGGTTGACCGGTCAGTCGCAGCTACTGGCACATAGCCCTGCCACCCTGGAATTCATCCGCCTGCGCAACACTTACCTCGACCCGCTGCATCTATTGCAGGCCGAACTGTTGGCGCGTTCCCGGCTGCGGGACGTGGCTCAGGGCAGCCCGGTAGAACAGGCGTTGCTGGTGTCTGTGGCGGGGATTGCCGCCGGTTTGCGAAATACCGGCTAAGGTTTTCGTCGTGGGGTGAGGCACCCGGCGCGAGCGTCGAGTGCCTGCTGGCGAGCGGTCGAAAAGGTCTGTCACGCGACAGTTAATGATGGGGTTGCGACTTGGGTTACCCCTTCGCAGGGGCTCGTCAGATGCGGGTTTCTCCGACTTTCGGCGGCTTGTGTGGGCCGGGCCTGCTGTGTATCTTGATCAGCCTTTGGCCGTTTGGGCGGTCGCGATCCTATTTTTGAGATTGGCCCCACGAGGCGAATCTGACGTTATCTATATAAAAAATTGAGGAGCACATCGATGCGCGTCATTCTGCTGGGAGCTCCCGGGGCCGGTAAAGGTACTCAGGCTAAGTTCATCACCGAGAAATTCGGCATTCCACAAATCTCCACCGGCGACATGCTGCGTGCTGCTGTAAAAGCCGGTACCGAGCTGGGTGTTAAAGCCAAAGGCATCATGGATGCCGGTGGTCTGGTCTCCGATGATCTGATCATCGCCCTGGTCAAGGACCGTATCGCGCAGCCTGACTGTGCCAACGGTTTCCTGTTCGACGGTTTCCCGCGCACCATTCCGCAAGCTGAAGCGCTGGTAGAAGCTGGCGTGGAGCTGGACAACGTGGTCGAAATCGCCGTCGATGACGAAGAAATCGTTCAGCGTATCGCCGGTCGTCGCGTTCACGAGGCCAGCGGCCGCGTGTACCACACCGTCTACAACCCGCCAAAAATTGCCGGCAAAGACGACATCACCGGCGAAGAGCTGGTGCAGCGCAAGGACGACACCGAAGAAACCGTGCGTCATCGCCTGTCCGTCTACCACTCCCAGACCAAACCACTGGTGGAGTTCTACCAAGGTCTGGCCGCTGATAAGGGCAAACCGAAATACAGCCATATCCCGGGTGTTGGCTCGGTTGAAGCGATCACTGGCAAGGTGCTTGAAGCACTGAGCTGAAAAGTCTGATCGGCTTCATCTTCTACGGCCCGCTTGCGGGCCGTAGTTGTTTATACTGGCGCACTTTTTCTGACCTCTCTTACGGAAACATCGATGAGCACCTTGCTGGCCCTGGACACCGCGACTGAAGCTTGCTCCGTTGCCTTGCTGCATGACGGCAAAGTCACGAGTCATTACGAGGTGATCCCGCGCCTGCATGCGCAGAAGCTGCTGCCGATGATCCAGCAACTGCTGGCCGATGCCGGCACCACGCTGCAAGCGGTCGATGCCATTGCGTTCGGCCGTGGGCCGGGCGCGTTCACCGGTGTGCGGATCGCCATTGGCGTTGTGCAAGGTCTGGCATTTGCGTTGGATCGTCCGGTGTTGCCGGTCTCCAATCTCGCCGTACTCGCCCAGCGGGCTTATCGCGAACACGGCGTCAGCCAGGTCGCAGCGGCCATCGATGCGCGCATGGATGAGGTGTATTGGGGTTGCTACCGCGAAACGGCGGGGGAGATGCGGTTGGTGGGCAACGAAGCTGTATTGCCACCGGAAGCCGCTGCGTTGCCGGCCGATGCCAGTGGCGAGTGGTTCGGCGCGGGCACCGGTTGGGGATATTCCGAGCGCATTGCCGTCAACCTGAGCGGGCAGGATGCGGGCATGCTGCCCCACGCCGAAGACCTGTTGACCCTGGCGCGTTTCGCCTGGGAACGCGGTGAAGCGATCGTGGCTGATGAGGCGCAGCCGGTGTATCTGCGCGATAAAGTTGCGACCCCGAAAGCGCGTTAATTCCTGTGGCGAGGGAGCAAGCTCCCTCGCCACAAAGTGTTCCAACGAGGGTGTCCTGAGGTTTGTGTAAACGGTCATTAGGCGCACACTGCCTTTCCCAAGGAGTCTCAATGACCGAGCCCAAGCGCACTAAACGAGTCAAACCCGATCCTGAACTGGTAAAGCTGGCCGACAGCCTGTTGACCAACTACCGAAAACCCGAAGATCTGATCGGCGAAAATGGCCTGCTCAAGCAGCTCACCAAGATGCTCGTCGAACGAGCGCTGGAAGCTGAAATGACCGAGCACCTGGGGCATGACAAAAGCGCAGCCGTTACCAATGCCGAAGGAAATGCTCGCAACGGCCATAGCGGTAAGACGCTCAAGGGCGACTTTGGCGAGCTACCGCTGGAGATTCCCCGTGATCGCCAGGGAATGTTCGAGCCCCAGCTAGTTTCCAAGCACCAGACGCGTTGGACCGGCTTCGATGACAAGGTCATTTCGCTGTACGCCCGAGGGATGACTGTTCGGGAAATTCAGGGGCACCTGCAGGAGATGTACGGCACAGAGGTCTCTCCTAGCCTCATCTCGGCGATTACCGACGCCGTTAGCGAAGAGGTCAAAGTCTGGCAATCGCGTCCTCTGGACGAGCTCTATCCGATCCTCTACCTCGATTGCATTCACGTCAAAGTGCGCGACAGTGGCGCGGTCAGAACCAAGGCGGTTTACTTGGCCATTGGCGTCAATATGGACGGTCGAAAAGAAGTTCTAGGATTGTGGATCGCACAGACTGAAGGTGCCAAATTCTGGCTGCAAGTAGTCACAGAGCTTAAAACACGCGGGGTAAAAGACATCTTTATCGCCTGCGTGGATGGGCTCAAGGGCTTTCCTGAGGCGATCGAAGTGGTCTATCCGCAAGCCTCGGTTCAACTGTGCATCGTGCATATGGTGCGCAACAGCTTGAAGTTCGTATCGTGGAAGCATCAACGCGAAGCCGCTGCCGACCTCAAGCTTATTTACCGCTCGACGACGGTTGAAATGGCCGAGCAAAAGCTGACCGATTTCGAGGCCAAATGGGATGATCGATACCCTCTGATCAGCCAGTCATGGCGCAAAAACTGGGCGAGGGTCATACCTCTATTCGATTATCCACCTGAGATACGGACGGTGATCTATACCACCAACGCCATCGAGTCGATCAACATGAGCTTGCGCAAGGTCACCAAAAGCAGAGCCTCATTCCCGACTGATGACGCGGTTATGAAGCTCTTTTATCTGGCGCTGAATAACATCAGCAAGAAGTGGACAATGCCAATCAGGGACTGGGCGGGGGCCTTGAACCGGTTCAGTATCCAGTTCGAAGACCGGCTTTTGCAGGATTAACAGCAACGCCGTTTACACAGAATCCCGTACACCCCCGTTCCAACCGCAGCCAATCGTCAGTTTTCTACCCCCCGCTTTTAAACCTTTTCGCTTTTATGTGTTCTAGTTATCACTCGGCAGTTTGCGAAGTGGGCGATGTGCCACTAAGCTGCCATCATTGATACCGGACATGTACTCATGCGTATAGACGGCGTTTCCTCCCAGTCCTACCCCATCAAGCGCAAGCCCCGCAAAGGCCCTGTGGCGGATGACGACTACGTTGATATCGACGGCGAGCTGGAATTCCCCACCGAAGAGCAATTGGCCGCCCGCACCGCCAAAGCCTCCGCGCAACGCCTGAGCAATCTGCCCGCGCGGCAACAAGACATGATCTATCACCGCGCGATGAGCAAAAGCGTGGCGATGGCACTGGCCAGTTACCTGAGCACCGCCACGTTTGTCGATTGGGATGCGGATGTACTGGGTCTCGACCTGTACATCTGATGCTGCCTTACTACCTCGGCTGCCCGTCCTGGAGTGAAAACGCCTGGCGTAATTACTTGTATCCGCAAGACGCCAGGCCCGCCGAGTTTCTCAATCTTTACTCCCAAGTGTTCAACGCCGTGGAAGGCAATACGACCTTCTACGCGAGCCCCTCTGCCGCCACCGTGCAGCGCTGGGCCGAAACCATGCCCGAACACTTCCGCTTCACCGCCAAGTTCCCTGGCGACATCAGTCACAGCGGCGACCTGCGCGAACAACTGACCGCCGCCGAAACCTTCCTGCATTTGCTCAGCCCTCTGGGTGGACGGGTTTCTCCCCTCTGGCTGCAATTATCGAAAAGCTTCACGCCTCAGCGCTTGTCCGAGCTGGCCGGTTTTATCGACGCGCTGGACCGGCCCTTGGCAGTCGAAGTGCGACACGACGAATTCTTCGCCAAGGGCGATGCCGAACGGATGCTCAATCGCCTATTGCTGGACCGCGGTGTCGAGCGCATCTGCCTCGATCCACGAGCGTTGTTCAGCTGCACCTCGACCGATCCTTCGGTGCTCCACGCCCAATCGAAAAAGCCCAGGGTGCCGCCTCGACCTGCTGCATTTACTCAATTCCCACAGGTGCGTTTCATCGGCCATCCGCAGTTGGAAGCCAACGATCCGTTCCTGGTGCCGTGGGTCGAGAAAATCGCCGTCTGGATCGAAGAGGGCCGCACGCCCTATATCTTCCTGCACACCGCCGATAACCTGCTGGCAGCGAAACTGGCACAACGTTTTCACGCACAACTGATGCTGCGTTTGCCTGGCTTGCCGCCGCTGCCTGAGCTATACAGAGAGCCCGCCGCCGAGCAACTTGACTTGCTCTGAAGCGGGTTTTTTCCCAATGCGTGTCAATTACGGGCAAGTCGGACCTGTAGGAGCCAGCGGTGCGGCGATCCGACTTGCCGCACCGCTGGCTTCTACAAAAAGCGGTTTATCTTTTCCCTTTTCAGGAGCTTGCCAATGGATGCGCAAACCCTTCGAGCCCTGGCGTTCAAAGCATTGCACGAACGCCAGGGCGCTTTTGTCATTCCCAACCCTTGGGACGCCGGCTCGGCGAAGATGCTCGCCAGCCTTGGCTTCGAGGCACTGGCGACCACCAGCGCCGGTTATGCCTTCTCCCGGGGCCGTCCCGATGGTGGGCTGACGCTCGACGAAACCCTGGCGAACGTTGAAGCAATCGTCGCGGCCACTGACCTGCCGGTCGCGGTGGACCTCGAAAACGGTTTTGCCGACGCCCCTGCCGACTGCGCTCAAAGTATTCTGCGTGCGGCAAAGGCCGGTGCCGTCGGCGGTTCGATCGAAGATGCCACCGGGCGTGAGGACGGTCCGATCTACTGCTTCGAGCATGCCGTGGCGCGTATCGAAGCGGCCGTCGCGGCGGCTCGCAGTTTGCCTTTTCCCTTCGTGCTGACGGCGCGTGCCGAGAACTTTCTGCACGGCAATCCTGACCTCGACGATACCCTTCGCCGCTTGCAGGCGTTCGCCGAGGCAGGGGCCGACGTGCTTTACGCCCCGGGCCTGCGCAGCGCTGAAGAGGTCTTGGCGGTGGTCCGTGCCGTGGCGCCGAAACCGGTCAATGTGTTGATGTCCGGCGGGCTCAAGCTGACGGTGGAGCAGTTGAGTGAAATGGGCGTCAAACGCATCAGCGTCGGTTCGGCCCTGGCCCTGGCGGCGTATGGCGAATTCTTGCGCGCCGCCGAGGAAATCCAGCAGCACGGAACTTTCGGCTTCACCTCCCGGTCGATGCCGTTCCAGAAGGCTAATCAATTGTTCAAAGGCTGACGAAGTCGGGCCGCCGAAGGATTATGCGGCGATGCGCAGGTTCTGCAGAACGATCGGGCGTGCCCAGCCGTTATCGAAATCGAATTGTTTCTGTTGTTCCACCAATTCTTCCGGTGAGAACGGCGGGAACGGCTTGTCCAGCAGCTCGAGTTCGAACTCGGCGATCGGCAAGTGCAGCGCACGTGGTTGCGCTGCGGTGCCAGGTTCTGGCAGCGGTTGACCGGCGGTGAGCACGATCGGGCGTACCCAGCCGCTGTCGAAGTCCTGTTGTTTCTGTTGCGCGACGATTTCTTGCGGCGGGAACGGCGGGAACGGTTTGTCGGCCAGGTCCATTTCGAACTCGGCAATCGGCAGGAACAGTGGCTCTGGCGGGCGGACTACGGTTTCTGTCACATCACATTCGCGCTGGGAAACGATGTGCGCCAGCAGCTCGCTGCCAACGGTCGGTTCGACCGGGCTGTCGAGATCGACCGGCGGAAAGTTGAGAGACTCCGGCACGACATCGCCCGACTGATCGGCCAGGGCCTGGGCAAAAAAATCCTGCCACAGGTGACTGACGCCGCTCAGTGCTTGGGAATTTCGCAGGCCAAAATCGCCGTGGGGCGAGATGTAACCTATCGATGTGCGTTGAATGTCTGACATTTCTCTCGGTCGACGCTCAGCTCTGGCAAAATGCTCGATAGTTTGGTTATCGGCCGTTTTTGCCGATCATTAATTTTTTGAGCGTGTTTCCCCATGATTGAGCAACCTGCGGTCTGCCGCATCCATGTCGAGGCCTTGGGCACGACCTTCCAGCCACAGGCCGAACAATGGGCCGAGCGCCTGGGATTGCCGTTGCAGGTGGACGACGGCGAGTTTGCCTTGCAGGTGGGCGAGCAGGGGTTGCAGCTGCAACAACTGGGGCCGGATGCACCGGGACCGGTGCGGGTGGACTTCGTCGAGGGCGGCGCGGCCCATCGTCGGCTATACGGTGGCGGCAGCGGTCAGATGATCGCCAAAGCGGTCGGTGTCGCCCAAGGCGTGCGCCCGCGCGTGCTGGACGCCACGGCGGGGTTGGGCAAGGACGCTTTCGTGCTGGCCAGCCTGGGCTGCGAGATGAGCCTGATCGAGCGCCAGCCGCTGATCGGTGCCTTGCTTGAGGATGGCCTGGCGCGCGGCGCGGAGGATTTCGACGTGGCGCCGATCGTGGCGCGCATGCGTTTGCTCAAGGGCAATTCGATCGAGGTAATGCGCAACTGGGAAGGCGAGCCGCCGCAGGTGATCTACCTCGACCCGATGTTTCCCCATCGCGAGAAAACGGCGTTGGTGAAGAAGGAAATGCGCCTGTTCCGGCCGTTGGTAGGCGATGATCCGGATGCCCCTGCATTGCTCGAAGCGGCGTTGGCCCTGGCCAGTCATCGGGTGGTGGTCAAACGCCCGCGCAAGGCGCCGTGCATCGACGGGCCGAAGCCGAGTCATGCGCTGGATGGCAAGTCCAGCCGATACGACATTTACCCGAAGAAAGCGCTCAAGCCCTGATTCGATACTGATCGTTCCCACGCTCTGCGTGGGAATGCCTCAATGGACGCTCTGCGTCCGCTCCGAAAGGGACGCGGAGCGTCCCGGGCTGCATTCCCACGCAGAGCGTGGGAACGATCATCACGCCGAATCAGGGCCGATAAGCCCGCATAAATAACCCCACCACGTCCCGTACATGGGCTTCCGCCGCATCCCCGGTCACCGGCTCGCCGCAGCCATACAGCAACCGGAAATTACCCGCACCCTTGAGCAGACAAAAGAAATGCTCAGCCGCATTACGCGGTTTATCGATGCTCAACGCGCCGCTCTGATTAACCTTGCTCAACAACCCCTCCATGCCGTGCAGTACGCGCTCCGGCCCGGCCTCGAAGAAGATTACCGAGAGTTTCGGGTCCTGGCTGCCCAACGTTATCATCAGCCGGCTCAGGTTCACCGATTCGTCGCTGTTAACCAATTGATGAAAACCGCGCGCGATATTCAGCAGCACGGTTTCCACCTCAATGCCGTCCGGCAATTCGAAAAATAGCGTTGGCAGTTGCTCCTCGCACTTGGCCATTACCGCGGAGGCAAACAGCGTCTCTTTGTCATTGAAATGGCTGTAGACCGTCAACTTCGACACGCCGGCCTCGGCCGCCACGGCGTCCATGCTGGTGTTCGCGTAACCCTTACTCAGAAACAGGATTTTCGCCGCATCGAGGATTGCCTGGCGCTTGGCCAGATCTTTGGGACGGCCAGGACCATTGGGTGTTGAAAGATTGTTCGACATTCTTCGCTTTAATACTGGACTGGTGAGTTTGCTATTAATAACATACCGGCCAGTATAAATATTCCAAGCTCCATTAGCGAAAGGTCCTTCACCATGTTCCGCTATGCCTTGTCCCTCGCATTGCCGGTCAGTCTGGCTTTTTTATTGTCTGCGTGTGGTCATGAAGAGTCGCCTCAAACCACCGTCCACCCGGCCATGGTCGTACAGCCAGAGCCTTCGGCCCAGGCCATGGAAAGTTTTCCCGGTGAAGTTCGCGCGCGCTATGAGCCGGACCTGGCCTTCCGTATTGGCGGCAAAGTCAGCCGACGACTGGTCGAAGAGGGGCAGCGGGTCAAGGCTGACCAACCCTTGGCGGAGCTCGATCCTCAAGACGTGCGCCTGCAACTGGAAGCCACCCGTGCGCAGGTCGCGGCCGCCGAAGCCAACCTGAGCCTGGTGCGCGCCGAGCGTGATCGCTACAAAACCCTGATGGAGCGGCAGATGGTCAGCCGTTCGCAGTATGACAACGCGGAAAACCTCTACCGCTCCGGTGAAGCACGCCTCAAGCAAATCAAAGCCGAATTCAATGTCTCGACCAATCAGGCCAGTTACGCGGTGCTGCGCGCGCCGCAGGACGGCGTGGTGGCCAAACGTGCAGTTGAAGTCGGGCAGGTGGTGGCGGCCGGGCAAACCGTATTTACCCTTGCCACCGATGGCGAGCGTGAAGTAGTGATCAGTTTGCCGGAGCAGAGCTTCGGTCGCTTCAAGGTCGGTCAGCCCGTCTCGGTGGAACTCTGGACCCAGCCCGATCAACGTTTCCCCGGACACATCCGTGAATTGTCGCCAGCGGCCGATCCGAAATCCCGCACCTTTGCTGCCCGCGTTGCATTCACCGCCGGCAAGGTTCCGGCTGAACTTGGCCAGAGCGCCCGGGTGTTTATCCGGACCGCCGAAGTAGTGGCGTTGTCGGTGCCACTGTCGGCGGTCACCGCGGAAAATGGTGCTACTTATGTGTGGGTACTCGGTGCCAACAATACCTTGAAAAAAGCCCCGGTGCGGGTCGGTGCATTCGGCGAGAAAACCGTGCCGGTGCTCGAAGGCCTGAACGCCAGCGACTGGGTGGTGGTGGCCGGTGTTCATGTGCTTCACGACGGGCAGCAAGTGCGCCCGGTGGATCGCTCCAACCGCGTGGTCAATCTGGCGCACAAGGAGTAATCCCCGATGGGTTTCAATCTTTCCGAATGGGCGCTGCGTAACCGCCAGATCGTCCTGTTCCTGATGCTCTTGCTGGCCGTCGTCGGCGCGTTGTCCTACACCAAGCTCGGCCAAAGCGAAGACCCGCCGTTCACCTTCAAAGCCATGGTGATCCGCACCAACTGGCCAGGGGCCACGGCCGAGGAGGTGTCGCGTCAGGTCACCGAGCGTATTGAAAAGAAACTGATGGAAACCGGCGAGTACGAACGGATCGCCTCGTTCTCCCGCCCGGGCGAGTCCCAGGTGACGTTCATGGCTCGGGACTCCATGCACTCGGTGGAAATCCCGGAGCTCTGGTATCAAGTCCGCAAAAAAATCAGCGACATTCGCCACACCCTGCCACCGGGCATCCAGGGACCCTTCTTCAACGATGAGTTCGGCACCACCTTCGGCAACATCTACGCCCTGACCGGCGAAGGTTTTGATTACGCGGTGCTCAAGGACTACGCCGACCGTGTCCAGATTCAGCTGCAACGGGTCAAGGATGTGGGCAAGGTCGACCTGCTCGGACTGCAGGACGAGAAGATCTGGATCGAACTGTCCAACGTCAAACTGGCCACCCTCGGGTTGCCGTTGACGGTGGTGCAGCAGGCACTTGAAGAGCAGAACGCGATGTCCACCGCTGGCTTCTTCGAAACCACCAGCGAGCGTTTGCAGCTACGGGTCTCGGGGAATTTTCAGACGGTCGATGAGATCAAGAACTTCCCGATCCGCGTCGACGATCGCACGTTCCGTATCGGCGATGTGGCGAATGTGCGTCGTGGCTTCAACGATCCACCGGCACCGCGCATGCGTTTCATGGCTGAAGACGCCATCGGTCTGGCCGTGGCCATGAAGGAGGGGGGCGACATTCTGATACTGGGCAAGGCGTTGGAAGTCGAATTCGCCCGAATCCAGAAAAACCTCCCGGCCGGCATGCAGTTGCGCAAAGTGTCTGATCAACCCGCCGCGGTGAAAACCGGTGTCGGCGAGTTCGTTCAGGTGTTGGTGGAGGCCCTGGCAATTGTATTGCTGGTGAGTTTCTTCTCCCTCGGTGTGCGCACCGGCATGGTCGTGGCGCTGGCAATTCCGCTGGTGTTGGCGATGACTTTCGCCTGCATGTATTACCTGGGGATCGGCCTGCACAAGATTTCCCTTGGCGCGCTGGTGCTGGCGCTGGGGTTGCTGGTGGACGATGCGATCATCGCCGTGGAAATGATGGCGATCAAAATGGAGCAGGGCTTCGACCGGGTCAAAGCCGCCAGCTATGCCTGGACCAGCACCGCGTTCCCGATGCTCACTGGTACGTTGATAACTGCTGCCGGTTTCCTGCCGATTGCCATCGCGCAATCGGGCACCGGCGAATACACCCGTTCGATCTTCCAGGTGGTGACCATCGCGTTGTTGGCGTCGTGGGTGGCGGCCGTGGTCTTTGTGCCTTATCTGGGGGAAAAACTCCTGCCGGACCTGGCGAAAATTCACGCCGCCAAACATGGCATCGGCGACGGCCAACCCGACCCTTATGGCACGCCGTTCTACCAGCGTGTCAGACGGCTGGTGGAATGGTGCGTGCGCCGGCGCAAAACGGTGATCGTCCTGACCATCGTGATGTTCGTCGCATCAGTGGTGCTGTTCCGTTTCGTGCCGCAGCAGTTCTTCCCGGCTTCGGGGCGACTGGAGTTGATGGTCGACCTGAAACTGGCCGAAGGTGCGTCGTTGAGCAACACCAGCGATGAGGTCAAACGCCTCGAAGGCCTGCTCAAGGATCACGCCGGGATCGACAACTACGTGGCGTATGTCGGCACCGGTTCGCCGCGTTTCTACCTGCCATTGGATCAGCAACTTCCGGCGGCGAGCTTTGCGCAGTTTGTTGTGCTGGCCAAGACCATCGAGGATCGCGAAATCCTGCGCACCTGGCTGATTGAAACCCTCAATGAGCAGTTCCCGGCCCTGCGCTCGCGAGTCACGCGGCTGGAGAATGGCCCGCCGGTTGGCTATCCGGTGCAATTTCGGGTCACCGGTGAACACATCGAGGAAGTCCGCGCATTGGCGCGCAAAGTCGCGGCCAAGGTTCGCGAAAACCCACACGTGGTTAACGTGCATCTGGACTGGGAGGAACCGAGCAAAGTCGTTTACCTGAACGTCGATCAGGACCGCGCGCGGGCGCTGGGTGTGAGCACGGCGAACCTCTCGGCGTTTCTGCGAAGCTCGCTGACCGGTGCCAGCGTCAGCCAGTACCGCGAAGACAACGAGTTGATCGAGATCCTGTTGCGCGGCACTGTGCATGAGCGCACCGAGCTGGGGTTGCTACCAAGTCTGGCCGTGCCGACCGACAATGGTCGCAGTGTGGCGCTGTCGCAGATTGCCACGCTGGAATATGGCTTTGAGGAAGGCATCATCTGGCACCGTAACCGTCTGCCCAATGTGACGGTTCGCGCCGATATCTATGACAAGGAACAACCGGCGACACTGGTGCAACAGATCATGCCGACCCTCGATCCGATTCGCGCCGAACTGCCGGACGGCTATCTGCTGGACGTCGGCGGTACGGTGGAAGACTCGACGCGCGGGCAGGATTCGGTGAACGCTGGCGTGCCGCTGTTTATCGTGGTGGTGCTGACGTTGCTGATGCTGCAACTGCGCAGTTTCTCACGCACGGTGATGGTATTTCTGACGGCGCCACTGGGGCTGATTGGTGTGACGCTGTTTCTGATGGTGTTCCGCCAGCCGTTCGGTTTTGTGGCAATGCTCGGGACGATCGCCTTGTCCGGGATGATCATGCGTAACTCGGTGATTCTGGTGGATCAGATCGAGCAGGATATCGCTGCCGGGCTTAAGCCTTGGCAGGCGATTATCGAGGCGACGGTGCGGCGGTTCCGACCCATTGTGCTGACGGCGTTGGCGGCGGTGTTGGCGATGATTCCATTGTCGCGCAGTGTGTTTTTCGGGCCGATGGCGGTGGCGATCATGGGTGGGCTGATTGTGGCGACGGCGTTGACGTTGCTGTTTTTGCCGGCGTTGTATGCGGCTTGGTTCAGGGTCAAGCAAGAGCCGGTGTGATCTTTGATCTTGGCGGCCTTCGGGCCGACCATGCTGTTGTTGGTGGGGGGCATATCCGTTGCTGCGGTGATGGCGGCTTATTGTTTCGCCCCTACGGCGAGGGGGTGTACGGGATTCTGTGTAAACGGCGTTGCTGTTAATCCTGCAAAAGCCGGTCTTCGAACTGGATACTGAACCGGTTCAAGGCCCCCGCCCAGTCCCTGATTGGCATTGTCCACTTCTTGCTGATGTTATTCAGCGCCAGATAAAAGAGCTTCATAACCGCGTCATCAGTCGGGAATGAGGCTCTGCTTTTGGTGACCTTGCGCAAGCTCATGTTGATCGACTCGATGGCGTTGGTGGTATAGATCACCGTCCGTATCTCAGGTGGATAATCGAATAGAGGTATGACCCTCGCCCAGTTTTTGCGCCATGACTGGCTGATCAGAGGGTATCGATCATCCCATTTGGCCTCGAAATCGGTCAGCTTTTGCTCGGCCATTTCAACCGTCGTCGAGCGGTAAATAAGCTTGAGGTCGGCAGCGGCTTCGCGTTGATGCTTCCACGATACGAACTTCAAGCTGTTGCGCACCATATGCACGATGCACAGTTGAACCGAGGCTTGCGGATAGACCACTTCGATCGCCTCAGGAAAGCCCTTGAGCCCATCCACGCAGGCGATAAAGATGTCTTTTACCCCGCGTGTTTTAAGCTCTGTGACTACTTGCAGCCAGAATTTGGCACCTTCAGTCTGTGCGATCCACAATCCTAGAACTTCTTTTCGACCGTCCATATTGACGCCAATGGCCAAGTAAACCGCCTTGGTTCTGACCGCGCCACTGTCGCGCACTTTGACGTGAATGCAATCGAGGTAGAGGATCGGATAGAGCTCGTCCAGAGGACGCGATTGCCAGACTTTGACCTCTTCGCTAACGGCGTCGGTAATCGCCGAGATGAGGCTAGGAGAGACCTCTGTGCCGTACATCTCCTGCAGGTGCCCCTGAATTTCCCGAACAGTCATCCCTCGGGCGTACAGCGAAATGACCTTGTCATCGAAGCCGGTCCAACGCGTCTGGTGCTTGGAAACTAGCTGGGGCTCGAACATTCCCTGGCGATCACGGGGAATCTCCAGCGGTAGCTCGCCAAAGTCGCCCTTGAGCGTCTTACCGCTATGGCCGTTGCGAGCATTTCCTTCGGCATTGGTAACGGCTGCGCTTTTGTCATGCCCCAGGTGCTCGGTCATTTCAGCTTCCAGGGCTCGTTCGACGAGCATCTTGGTGAGCTGCTTGAGCAGGCCATTTTCGCCGATCAGATCTTCGGGTTTTCGGTAGTTGGCCAACAGGCTGTCGGCCAGCTTTACCAGTTCAGGATCGGGTTTGACTCGTTTAGTGCGCTTGGGCTCGGTCATTGAGACTCCTTGGGAAAGGCAGTGTGCGCCTAATGACCGTTTACACAAACCTCAGGACACCCTCTACGGCGAGTCCCTTTTGGCAAACGCCCGGAATGCCGGCCCAGCCAAAAGGAACCAAAAGGTCTCGCCCCAAGCGTCCGGCCCTCGCTGAGGCTCGGCGTTCCTTCGCTCCGGTATCCATCTGGGGGCATCGCCCTACGGTCTGCTTCGCTACGACCTACATGCGATGGGTTCGACTGCGTCGAACGGCGCTGCGCGCCAATCCCCAGATGAACACCTCCCCTCCTCCTCCCTTCAAGTCCTACCATACAAGCGGGCTTGCCCGCGAAGACGGCCTGACAACCGACCAATCTCTCTCAGACATACGCCACCCCACTTGTAGGAGCGAGGCTTGCCCGCGAAGGCGGCCTGACAGCCAACCAGTTTGATAGCTCATCGCTCCAGGCATTGTTTATAAACGATCAAACATAAAGGAAACATCCGACAAGTTTTTCAGGTTGTCTGTCGGAAGCGCGACCCCTAGCCTTGGACCGTCGCTGCAAAAAGCAGCGACCGGGTTTCGCAGCCCGGTTAAACTTCAGACGCTCAGCGTCCACCATCCGAAAGCGGGCGCTTTTTATGCCTGTGTTATGGCGGCTGTGCGCGGGATACCTTCGGGTATGCCGGGTTCCTGAAGTCCCGGTCTGCGAACCTGCGTACAGCTGCCACCTTAAATTCGTTTCGCAGCGATCGGTGGCAGCTCCATTACTTCAGGAGCTACACAATGATCAAAGACAGTCCAAATCCCCCCGAAGCAGAACCAGAAATAGAAACAGAAACTGATCCCGTTTCTCCCTACGCTTTCCTCAATTCCAGGAAACTCCACGACGCGGCAATCCGCGCGCTCGATCACTACCTCGCCCCTGCGGCCGAAAAAAAGGCCAAAGCCGATCGTCGTCCCAGTACGATTTTCGTCATCGGTCCAAACGTCGATTCCGAAACTCTCCTGGCTCATGCCTGTGAAACCCTTGCCACAGCCAATGTCATGGCCAGTGAGTTAGCCTTCGACCTGACCGGCCCCACGTGCAACTTGGTGCTGGGGATTCAACAGATGATTTCACTGGCGGAGTTGTCGGTAAATCGCGTGCTGGATAATCTGGATCCGCAACAGTAGCGCAAAAAAAAGCCCGCTGAACCTTTAAAGGTCAGCGGGCTTTTCGTGATGAGTTGCACTTGGAAAATTACAACGTACCAAACACCTTCTTCGCCAAACTGGTCGCCGCCGCCGCAGGGTTCTGGCGAATGGTTTCTTCCTGCTTGCCGATCATCTCGAACAAACCGTTCAACGCCTGCTCGGTCACGTAGCTTTCGATGTTGGCGCTTTTTGCATCCAGCACACCCAGTGTCGCCGCTTGCCCGGCGAACGAGTTGTATTGCTGGGCCAGGCCGACCTGGTCGGTGGCTTGTTTGACGATCGGCAGGAACTTGGTGCGGATCTGCTCGCGGCTGGTTTTGCTCAGGTACTGAGTGGCCGAGTCCTTGCCGCCGCTGAGGATCCCCTTGGCATCTTCCACGGTCATCTTCTTCACCGCATCCACCAGAATCGGCTGAGCCTGCGTCACGGCCGTTTCAGCCGCTTTGTTCATGCTGGTTTCCAGTTGATCGACCTGATCGCCCATGCCGAACTGTTTCATTTTTTTGGCGACTTTGCCCAACTTGCCTGGCAGTTCGATCTTCACGTCCGGGTTGTTGCTGAAGCCGCCGGGTGTGCCGAGTTGTTTGACGGCCAGTTGCGCGCCTTGGGTGAGGGCGTCCTTGAGACCGCCGGTGGCGTCTTGTTGCGACAGGTCGCTGAGAGACACTGCCAGGGCGTTGGCGCAGATCATCAAGCCTGCGCACAGGCCGGCGAAGCGAAGGGTAGGGCGGAGCATGGCGGCTTCCTTGTTCTTAAAAAAGGTTCAGAAAAAAGCGTTAGCGGGCTGCATCGACGCGGATTTTCAGGGGTTGCGGGTCTTTGCCATCCAGTTGCACGGCATGATTTTCAGTGGTGATGAACATCAGCTTGCCGTCCACTTCGATACGCGCGCTGACCGAATAGCGATGGCCGGGTTTGACCTGCGCCGGATCGTCGCTCAAATGGAACGGCAACGGCACCTGGCCTTTGACCGGGCCTTTCTGCTCGTCGAGCACTACCGCCGGTGCGTCGGCCAGAGACACATCTTGCAAGCTGACGCTCAAGATCGCGCTCGGTGGCAGAGCAATGCGTTGCAGGTAGAACACTTCGCCGTCGAGGCTGGCGTTGGCGGTCGGTTGTGTCGACTGGCAGGCACCGAGCAGGGCAGTCAGCAGGACAAGAGAGCGTTTTTTCATCGAAGATCTCCGTATCAAAGGCGCCAGAAGAAGCCTGGCGCCTGTAGGAATTTAGACGCTCTGCGCTGGAGTCGCGACTTGGTCCGCAGCATCTTCACTGCGATGCAACGCCACCTGACGGATCGACAAGCGAATCTCGGCCGGCAATACCCGTTTGGCCGCGCCTTCGGCCAGTTCACCGAGCAGTTTGTGATAGCTCAACTTGCCGGCCTCGTCGCGACGCAGCACGTCGAGGTCCAGCATGGTCTGGATGAAGTGACGGAACAGGCTCTTGTCGAAGAACTCCGGGGCGTTCAGGCCGTGGAGGATCGACAGGCGCTGGGCCATGACGGTGCAGAGGTCTTCAAGTTCTTCGGCGCTGAGGCTGTTCTGGCCGCTGTTGAGCAGCAAGGAAACGGTCATGTAGAAGCGCTGCAAGGTCTGGGCAATGCTTTTCGACAGCAGCGTCAGCAGCACGAAATGCCGCGAGCTCGGCGCCGGACGCAGGTACACGTCTTTCTCGAAACGCAGCAGGCCTTGCTCGACGAAGGCTTCGAGCCATTGATCGACCATGCCATCGAGTTCGTCCAGCGACCAGCGAATGAACAGCTCCGCTTGCAAGTACGGGTACAGCGCGTGGGTGTAGCGCAGGATCTGCTCGCGGCTCATGCGCGAGGTGCTCTGGAAAAAACTCGCCAGCAACGACGGCAACGCGAAGATGTGCAGCACGTTGTTGCGGTAGTAGGTCATCAGGACGGCGTTCTGTTCGTCCAGGTACAGAATCTTGCCCAGCGCATCGCTTTGCTCGGACAACAGATCCATGTCCTTCACGTGCTCGATCAGCGCCCGACCGTCGCCCTCCGGCAGGGTGGTGTGCGAGGAGTAGGGAACCTTGCGCAACAGCGCCAGATACAGATCGAGTACCCGCGCCATGGCGCGATCGTCCAGGGCCAGACGGCTGGTGGACAACAACGCCAGGGCCACCAGATTCACCGGGTTGATCGCCGCCGCTTCATTCAAATGCTGTGCGACTTTCTCGCCGAGGCGGTTAGTGGTTTCGTTGAGCCAGACCGGTTTGAACTGCGGACCAAGTTCCTGTTGGCGCCAATCTGGCTGTTCGCTGTCGAGGAATTCCGCCAGTTTGATCGGCTCACCGAAGTTGACCGCAACCTGACCGAAGCGCTGCTTGAGCGCGCCGATGACTTTGAAGATGTCGAAGATCGATTCTTTCTTCTTGCTCGCGCCACGCAATTCGCCGAGGTAGGTGCGGCCTTCCAGCACGCGCTCGTAGCCGATGTACACCGGCACGAAGACGATCGGCATGCGCGACGAACGCAGGAAGCTGCGCAGAGTGATCGCGAGCATCCCGGTTTTCGGTTGCAGCATGCGCCCGGTGCGCGAGCGGCCGCCCTCGACGAAGTACTCGACCGGGAAGCCTTTGGTGAACAGGGTATGCAGGTATTCGTTGAACACTGAGGTGTAAAGCGGGTTGCCCTTGAAGGTACGGCGCATGAAGAACGCGCCGCCACGGCGCAGCAGGCTGCCGATCACCGGCATGTTGAGGTTGATCCCGGCGGCAACGTGCGGCGGGGTCAGGCCGTTGCGGAACAGCAGATAGGAGAGCAGCAAATAGTCGATGTGGCTGCGGTGGCATGGCACGTAGATCACTTCGTGACCTTGGGCGACTTTTTGCACACCTTCGATATGGTTGACCTTGATCCCGTCGTAGATCTTGTTCCAGAACCAGCTCAGCACCACTTCCAGAAAGCGGATCGCGGTGTAGGTATAGTCCGAGGCGATCTCGTTGCCGTAGCGCAGGGCCTGGGCCTTGGCTTTTTCCGGGGAAATGTTTTCGCGTTCGGCTTCGTCAAGGATCGCTTGCTTGACCAGCGGCTGATTGAGCAGGCCTTTGACCAGGTTGCGACGGTGGGAAATATCCGGGCCGATCACCGCGGCTTTCAGGTTGCGAAAGTGCACCCGCAGGATCCGCTGGGCCATGCGCACGGTGCGCTCGTGGCCTTTATTGTGAGCGATCAGTTCACGCAAATGAATCGGTGCCGAGAACTGCACCCGGGTCTTGCGCCCCAACACGATGATGCTCAGCAGCCGACGCAAACGCCCGGTGACCGCCCAACTGTCGGCGAACAACAGTTTCCACGGGCTCGACTCGCTGTCCGGCGACTGGCCCCAGAACACGCTGACCGGAATGATCTGCGCGTCTTCGGCGGCGTTCTGGCTCAGGGCGCTGACCAGACGAGTGAGGGTCGGTGGCGCACCGCGCTTGTCCTGACGGCCGAGCCAGTCGGGCTCCGGCGTCAGGTAAAAGAACGCGGCGGGTTCCACCAACGCACCCACCGATACCGGTAATACCGGTCGGGGCAGGCCGGCCTTGCTGCATTCTGTATCGACCACGGCGAGGTCGGTCAGTGAAGGATTTTGCAGGACGTAAAACACCGGCCGGCTGCGGTCGAGGTTGAGGGTGAACGACGACTGGTTGATCGTCTCCGAGCGAACCCAGAGGTACAGCAGTCGGCGCAGGGTGCCAAACACAAGACGGCGGAACGGGGAACGGGTCATACGGCTTCTGCGTGAGTGAATTAAACCGAGCAGTTGCTCGGGAGGCCGACAGTGTGCCGGATTCGTCGAAAATCGGCAAAAAAGCAGCGAAGTAAACTCCTATTGAGAGTTTTGGTGCCTGTCATATACTCGGCGCTCTGTCGCCGTTGCCTTCATGGGACCGGTATGCGCAGGCTGACGTTCCCGAGGCTTTCCTGCGAAAAGCCCGATCAATAATAAAAAGGGAGTATGAACAAATGGCAACACGCGAAACCGGCAATGTGAAGTGGTTCAACGACGCCAAGGGCTATGGCTTCATTCAGCGCGAGGACGGGGTGGACGTGTTCGTGCACTACCGCGCGATCCGCGGCGAAGGGCATCGCTCGCTGACTGAAGGTCAGCAGGTTGAGTATGCAGTGGTGACCGGCGAGAAGGGCTTGCAGGCTGAGGATGTGGTGGGTTTGTAAACCCATTCCTGAAGATCGTTCCCACGCTCTGCGTGGGAATGCCTCAACGGACGCTCTGCGTTCGGCTTTTGAAGGGACGCGGAGCGTCCCGGGTTGCATTCCCACGCAGAGCGTGGGAACGATCAAATGGGAACGTGGATTACGCGGTTTTCCAGGTGATTTCTTCTTCACCATCAGCACTGATGCGCATCCAGCGATCCGCCGTCTCTTCACCTTCTTCCTCGACCCAAGTGCCCGGTGCGCAACGCACTTCGACGTTCAGTGCGGCAAACGCGGCGCGGGCGCAGGCGATGTCGTCTTCCCATGGGGTCTGGTCGCTTTCCAGGTACAGGCTGTTCCATTTGCCGACGGCTTTCGGCAGCCAGGTGACCGGCACGTTGCCGGCCTTGCACTTGTAAGTCTGGCCTTTCTGCACCCAGTCGGTGCACGGGCCTAAAGCCGCGCCGAGCCAGGCCGCGATGGCCTTGTAGTCGACGTCGGCGTCTTTCAGGTAAATCTCGATATCGGGTTGGCGCATGGATGTCCTCACTGCGGGTCTGAAAAATCCATTCGCGGATTTAGCGGGTCAAAATTTGGGGTTATTGAAGAACAAAATAATCGTAGCGCATCGACACGGTGACCTCGAACGGCTCGACCTGTTCGATAACCGCCGTCCGGCGTTCGGCACTCGCGCGCCAGCCGTGGGGTGTCATGGCCAACAGGTTCGCACGATCCTGACCACTTTCCAGCGTCAGTTTGAATTCCAGGGTTTCGCTGTGCTGCAGCGCCATGCCTTCCGGCACCAGCGCCAAATGCTTGTTGTCGGTGTACTCGCGCACTTCGTCGTACAGTCGCTCGCGCAATTCCATCAGATGGCCGCTGGTCGGCCCGACTTTCATCAAGCCGCCGCCGGGGCTGAGCAAGCGTTTGGCCTCTTCCCAGTCCAGCGGGCTGAAAACGCTGGCGAGAAACTGGCAGCTGCCTGAGGTCAACGGCACCCGCGCCATGCTCGCGATCAACCAGGTCAGCTGCGGATTGCGTTTGCAGGCGCGTTTGACCGCTTCGCGGGAAATGTCCAGGGCGTATCCGTCGGCATTGGGCAACGCTTCGGCGATTTGCGCGGTGTAGTAACCCTCGCCACAACCGATGTCCAGCCAGCGCTGGGGCGCGTACTGCGCCGCCAGTTCCGCCAGACGCTTGGCCACCGGCGCGTAATGGCCGGCGTTCAAAAAGTCGCGACGGGCTTCGACCATCGCCAGGTTATCCCCAGGGTCGCGGCTGTTTTTGTGCTGCACTGGCAACAGGTTCAAATAACCCTGTCGCGCACGGTCGAAACGATGCCCGGCGGGGCAAGCCACGCCGTTGTCCACCGCGTTCAGCGGTTCGCTGCAGATCGGACACGCAAGCATCAGGCGAGCAACTTGATCAGGGTCTGGTAGTAGATTTCGGTCAGCACATCGAGATCGGCCGCCAGTACGCGCTCGTTGACCTGGTGGATCGTCGCATTGACCGGGCCCAGTTCGACCACCTGAGTACCCATGGTCGCGATGAAACGCCCATCGGAAGTACCGCCGCTGGTGGAGGCTGTGGTTTCGCGACCGGTAATGTCCTTGATGCTCGCCGACACGGCGTCGAGCAGGGCGCCCGGTTCGGTGAGGAACGGCAGGCCGGACAGCGCCCAGTCGATGTGCCAGTCCAGACCGTGCTTGTCGAGAATGTCGGCGACGCGTTTTTGCAGGCCTTCGACGGTGGACTCGGTGGAAAAACGGAAGTTGAACACCGCCACCAATTCACCCGGAATCACGTTGGTCGCGCCAGTGCCGGAATTCACGTTGGAAATCTGGAAGCTGGTCGGCGGGAAGAAGTCGTTGCCGTGGTCCCAATGCTCGGCGGCCAATTCGGCCAGCGCCGGGGCAGCGAGGTGGATCGGGTTCTTCGCCAGGTGTGGATAAGCCACGTGACCCTGCACACCGCGCACGGTCAATTTGGCGCCGAGGGAGCCGCGACGGCCATTCTTGACCACGTCACCCACCAGGGTAGTGCTCGACGGTTCGCCGACGATGCACCAGTCCAGACGTTCCTTACGGGCGGCGAGGCGTTCGATCACAGCCTTGGTGCCGTGATGGGCCGGGCCTTCCTCGTCGCTGGTGATCAGGAACGCAACCTTGCCCTTGTGGTCCGGGTAGTCGGCGACAAAGCGCTCGGCCGCCACCGTCATGGAGGCGAGGCTGCCTTTCATGTCTGCCGCGCCACGGCCACAGAGCATGCCATGCTCGTCGATCACCGCGTTGAACGGCTCAATCTGCCAGGCGCTTACCGGGCCGGTCGGCACTACGTCGGTATGACCGGCGAAGCACAGCACCGGACCTTCCTGTTTACCGTGAGTCGCCCAGAAGTTATCCACATCTTCTATGCGCATCGGTTCCAGTGTGAAACCGGCATCGCCCAGGCGCTGCATCATCTGCTTCTGGCAATCGGCGTCGACCGGCGTCACGGACGGACGGCGGATCAGGTCGATGGCGAGTTGAAGGGTCGGCGAAAGGTCGGCGTGGGCCGTCATGGAAAGCTCCGATGTGTACAGCACGATAAACCTGTAGGAGCTGCCGAAGGCTGCGATCTTTTGATCCTGATTCTGAAAATCAAAAGATCGCAGCCTTCGGCAGCTCCTACCGAGTGTGTTGGCATTGAAAAGGGCGATCATTCTAAAGCAAAACGGCGACCCGAAGGCCGCCGTTTGACGTTATCTAATAACGGATTACGCCGTTGCAGGTTCTGGCTTAGCCACCGGTTTTGGTAGCGAAGACAAGAACGCCATAATCAGCGCCGCCAGGTATGGCAGCGACTGCACCAGCAACATGGTCACCCAGAAGCGCATGTCGTTGCTCGGCAGGCCTTGCACCAGGAAGATCCCCAACGCCGCGCCCCACAACAGCAGCATGATGAACATCTCTTCGCGCGCTTCCGAAATGGCTACCCAGAAGCCGTGGTTATCGGCGTTTTTCGGGGTACGGAAGAACGGAATGCTGCTGGTGAAGAAACCGTACAGCACCGCTTTGGCGATGGTGTGCGACAACGCCAACCCGGCCAATGCCGCGCAGAACGCATCCTTGAGGTTGACCCCGACCGCACGGCGGTACAAGAAGATGATCTTGCCGACCTTGAACACGAACAACGCCAATGGCGGGATCGCGAAAATCAGCAGTGGTGGATCGACCCGTTGCGGCACGATGATCATCGCCGACGACCACAACAACGCGCCGATGGTGAAGAAGATGTTCATGCCATCCGCGACCCACGGCAACCAGCCCGCGAGGAAGTGGTAACGCTGGCCACGGGTCAGTTCGGTGTCCTTGCCGCGCAGCAGGCTGGCGGTATGGCGCTTGATGATCTGAATCGCCCCGTAGGCCCAGCGGAAACGCTGCTTCTTGAAGTCGATAAAGGTATCGGGCATCAGGCCTTTGCCGTAACTGTCGTGGTAGTACGCCGCCGACAGGCCTTTTTCGAACACGCGCAGACCCAACTCGGCGTCTTCACAGATGCACCAGTCGGCCCAGCCCAGTTCCTCGAGCACGGAGCGCCGGGTCATGGTCATGGTGCCGTGCTGAATGATCGCGTCACGGTCGTTGCGGGTGACCATGCCGATGTGGAAGAAGCCTTTGTACTCCGCGTAGCAAAGCTTCTTGAAGGTGCTTTCGTTCTGGTCGCGGTAATCCTGTGGCGACTGCACCACGGCGATTTTCGGATCGGCGAAGTGCGGCACCATGTGCTTGAGCCAGTTCGGGTCGACGCAGTAGTCCGAGTCGATCACCGCAATCACTTCGGCATCTTTGGCGGTGTGCGGAATCAGGTAATTCAGCGCGCCACCCTTGAAACCGGCCAACGGTGCCACGTGGAAGAACTTGAAGCGCGGGCCGAGGGTTTCGCAATAATCGCGCACCGGTTCCCAGACCGCCGGGTCTTTGGTGTTGTTGTCGATGATCAGGACTTCGAAGTCCGGATAGTCGAGGTTGGCCAGGGCGTTGAGGGTCTGTTTGACCATCTCCGGCGGCTCGTTGTAGCAAGGTACGTGAATCGACACTTTCGGTCGGTAGTCCGATTCGCCCACGACCGGCAGGAATTCGCGCCGGCGTTTGTGGGTCCAGACCGCTTCGGCCAATTCATGGGCCTCGGTCAGCAGAACGATAAACACCCCGAGTGCACCGAGGGCAAGCAAGAAACCCACCGTCAGGCTGAACCAGGTGCTGTATTGCTGGCTGTAGTCATAACCGATCCAAACCAATACCGAACCGCAGAGGAACGCGATAAAAGTCAGGAAGGTGCGGCCACGTTGGCGCAGGGCCGAGCCGTCGATCATCAGCAGGGTCAGCGACAGCAATGCCAACACTACTGAACCGATAGCCAGCACCCGCCATTGCGGGATCGCGACGACCGGACCTTCGAAGTTGAATTTCTGCTGACGCGCGGCGTTGAACACGCCCCAGTACGCGCCCACCGAACCTTCGTCACTGGCCTTCCACGGTTGGTCGAACGCTTCGATCACGAAGTAGTTGAAACCCTGACGGTTGAGCTTGTTGACCAATGTGCGCAGGTAAATCGCCTGGTCTGCCGGCGACGCATCGGCGCCACCGCGCATGCGGCCGTTGCTCGGCCAGCCGACCTCGGAGAGCAGCAGCGGCTTTTTCGGGAACATTTTTTTCAGATCACGGGCGCGGTCGAGAACGAACTGACCGGCCTTGTCCACCGGAACGAACTCCCAGTAGGGCAGAACGTGAGCCGCGATCAGGTCGACGTGCTTGGCCAGGCTAGGGTTTTCTTCCCAGACGTGCCACTGCTCGGACGTGGTCACGGGCACTTTCACGGCGGCACGGACACGATCGAGGATTACGCTCAGATCCTTGGCGGTAATTTCCTTACGGAAGATCGCCTCGTTACCTACAACCACGCGAACCACGCTGCGGGAAGTGTTAGCCAGTTCAATGGCGCGCAGAATCTCGCGCTCGTTGCGTTCCTGGTCCGGGCTGATCCAGATCCCGAGGGTCACTCGCAGACCGAACTCTTCGGCCAGTTTGGGAATGTCTTGCAACGTGCCATCGACCGAGTAAGTACGGATGTTGTCCGTCAGCTTGCTCATGATCTCCAGGTCACGACGCATTTCATCGTCGCTCGGATACTGCTCTTTCTGTGGGTACTGGCCTTGCTGGAACGGCGAGTACGAAAAGCCGGAGATCTGTTCCGGCCAGTTGGGGGCGGTGACGGGGCGATTGACCAGCGCCCAGAAACCGGTGAACAAGGCGGCGATTGCAAGAACCACGACCAGGTTGAGTCCAAATTTACGCGATGACATAGCTATTTCAGGTTCCAGGGGCTGCTGAACGAAGGAACGGTCGGCGGCCGGCTGCCAAGGGGCGGGGGCGCGCATCCTACACTGGGCATTCACTGATCGTACAGCGGACAGGGAAATGCCCGATATTGGGCAGTTAACTTTCACTTAAGTTCTTACTCTTGTCGCTTGAAGCTTAAAACTTGCCGCTGCATTCGTCCTATAATGCGCGCCGGTTTTTGGGGTAATGGTCATGAGTACAGAAGATCCACGGTTTGCTGGCATCGCCCGCTTGTATGGTATCGACGGCCTTGAGCGTTTGCGCGCGGCCCATGTGGCGATCGTCGGCGTCGGTGGCGTCGGTTCCTGGGCGGCGGAAGCGGTTGCCCGGTGTGGCGTGGGCGAGATTTCGCTGTTCGACCTGGATGACGTCTGTGTCAGCAACGTCAATCGGCAACTGCATGCGCTGGACAGCACTGTCGGCAAGCCCAAGGTCGAGGTGATGGCCGAGCGCCTGCGCGGGATCAACCCGGACTGCACGGTGCACGCGGTGGCGGACTTCGTCACCCGTGAAACCATGGCCGAGTACATCACGCCGAACATCGACTGCGTGATCGATTGCATCGACAGCGTCAATGCCAAAGCCGCGCTGATCGCCTGGTGCAAGCGACGCAAGATTCAGATCATCACCACCGGCGGCGCGGGCGGGCAGATCGACCCGACACTGATCCAGGTCTGCGACTTGAACCGCACGTTCAACGATCCGCTGGCGTCGAAAGTACGCTCTACATTGCGTCGCGACTACGGCTTCTCCCGCACCGTGACCCGCCACTACAGCGTGCCCTGCGTGTTTTCCACCGAGCAACTGCGCTACCCGAAACCGGATGGCAGCATTTGCCTGCAAAAGAGTTTTGTCGGTGACGGCGTGAAGCTCGACTGCGCCGGGGGCTTTGGCGCGGTGATGATGGTAACGGCGACGTTCGGCATGGTCGCGGCGACCAAGGCTGTGGATAAGATTGTGGCGGGGGTTCGGCGCCCGGCGGATCGGGTCAAGCCTGCCTGACACCGATCGTTCCCACGCTCTGCGTGGGAATGCAGCCCGGGACGCTCTGCGTCCCTTCACAGCCGAACGCGGAGCGTCCGTGGAGGCATTCCCACGCGGAGCGTGGGAACGATCAGTGCGCCAGCTCACGCATCCGCTGCAACACGGCATTGAGGCCATTACTGCGCGACGACGATAACTGCCGCGACAGCCCCAGCTGATTAAACCACTCCGGCAAATCCACCTCTTGCAACTCGGCGGCGGACAAACCATTGACCCGCGCCAGCAACAGCGCCACCAACCCGCGAATCAACCGCGCATCGCTGCTGGCGCTGAACTGCCAATGATCGTCCTGCAGCGCACCCACCAGCCAGACCTGGCTTTCACAGCCATGCACGCGGTTGGCCTCGACTTTATCCACATCGCTCAACGCCGGCAGGCGGTCGCCCCATTGCATCAGCAACCGAGCCCGCTGTTCCCAACTCGCCGCTTGCTGAAAAGTATCCAGCGCGGTGACGGCATCGGCGGGCAAGGTCATCTCAACAACTCCAGGGCTTGATCCAGCGCTTCAAAAAAGCGCTCGAGGTCTTCGGAATCGTTGTACAACGCCAACGACACCCGAACCGCCCCAGCCAGTTCAAAGCTCTTGAGCAACGGCATGGCGCAATGATGACCGGCGCGTACGGCGATTCCTTGTTCGGTCAGCAAATGCGCCAGATCCGAGTTATGCACACCCTCGACGACAAAAC
Organism: Pseudomonas sp. B21-048; assembly: GCF_024748615.1. Taxonomy (NCBI): domain Bacteria; kingdom Pseudomonadati; phylum Pseudomonadota; class Gammaproteobacteria; order Pseudomonadales; family Pseudomonadaceae; genus Pseudomonas; species Pseudomonas sp. B21-048. The sequence goes on from NZ_CP087168.1 coordinate 1,130,961, forward strand.
TGGCCAGGGCCAGTTGCGGCTTGCCCAGCAGGCGAATGCCATTGCGCGCTTCAAGGCCTTTGAGCAAATAGTCATGCAGCGCCGCTTCATGGGCAGACACGGCGTCCTGCTCGAGCCCCGCCAGATAATCCAGGGTCGCACCCAGGCCAATCACGCTGGAAATCGGCGGCGTACCCGCCTCGAATCCCAGTGGTGCGGGACGAAAGCGTGCGTCGTGGTAGTTGGCATCCAGCACCATTTCGCCACCGAACTGCCACGGACGCAACTGCTCAAGCGCTTCATGACGACCGAACAGCACACCCAGGCCATCGGGGCCGTAGAGCTTATGGCTGGAAAATACATAGAAGTCGCAACCCAACGCCTGCACGTCATGCCGGCCATGCACCACGCCTTGAGCGCCGTCGACCACGGTCAGCGCGTTGTGCGCTTTGGCCATCGCCAATAACGCGGGCAACGGCTGCCAGGCGCCGAGCACGTTGGACAGCTGACTGACCGCCAGCAGGCGGGTACGTGGGCCGATCAGGCGAGCGGCGGCTTCAAGGTCAATCAAACCGTCGGCATCCAGCGGCAGGATCACCAGCTTCAAGTCGCGACGGTGGGCCAGTTGCTGCCACGGCAACAGGTTGGCGTGGTGCTCCAGAGCGCTGATGACAATTTCATCGCCCGGATTGAATACGTGTTCCAGGCCATAGGCCAGGAGGTTCAGCGCGGACGTCGCGCCGTGGGTAAAGATGATCTGCCCGCAATCGCCGGTATTGAGCCATTGCGCAACTTTGCTGCGGCTGTCCTCGAACGCCTGGGTGGCATGAGCGCCGGGCAAGTGTTGAGCCCGATGCACGTTGGCCGCGCCATTGGCGTAGTAATGCGCCAGGGCATCCAGCAGGGCTTGAGGTTTTTGCGTGGTGGCGGCGTTGTCCAGATAAGTCTGGTCTTGCCGTTGCAATGCGGCGATGGCCGGAAAATCGGCGCGCCAGGGAGAGGGAATCATCATGCTATCGGGCCCTGGTGAACATGGGCGGGTGGAACGCCAAACCTTGTAGGAACGCCGCATCGCTCGCTCCTACAAGATCAGGTGATCCTGTGACGCCCTGCTTAGTTGTGAGCGTGCAGCGCTTCGTTCAGTTCGATGGCCGATTTGTGGGTTTTGCACTCCACGGCACCGGTCTCCGAATTGCGGCGGAACAATAGGTCAGGCTGACCAGCCAGTTCACGGGCCTTAACGACTTTGACCAGTTTGTTGTGCTCGTCCAGCAACGCCACCTTGGTGCCGGCCGTCACGTACAGCCCCGACTCAACAGTGTTGCGGTCGCCCAACGGGATACCGATACCGGCGTTGGCGCCGATCAGGCAGCCTTCGCCAACCTTGATCACGATGTTGCCGCCACCCGATAGGGTGCCCATGGTCGAGCAACCGCCGCCCAAGTCCGAACCCTTGCCGACGAACACGCCCGCCGACACACGACCTTCGATCATGCCCGGGCCTTCAGTGCCGGCGTTGAAGTTGACGAAACCTTCGTGCATCACGGTGGTGCCTTCGCCCACGTAAGCGCCCAGACGAATACGCGCCGCGTCAGCGATACGCACGCCGGCCGGTACCACGTAGTCGGTCATTTTCGGGAACTTGTCCACCGAGAACACTTCCAGCAGCTCGCCGCGCAGGCGGGCTTCCAGTTGATGCTCGGCCAGTTCGGCCAGGTCGATCGCGCCCTGGCTGGTCCAGGCCACGTTTGGCAGCAGCGGGAACACGCCGGCCAGGTTCAGGCCATGCGGCTTGACCAGGCGATGGGACAGCAAATGCAGCTTGAGGTAAGCCTCAGGCGTGGAGGTCAGCTGAGCGTCTTCGGCCAAAATAGTGGCGACCAGCGGCTTGTGGCTCTCGGCCAGACGGGTCAGCAGTGCCGCTTGTGCAGCGTCGACGCTTTTCAGCGCTTCGGCCAATTGCGACGCCTGAGCGGTGCTGAAGGCGATGGCTTGATTGCCTTCGGTGTAGCCCAGAGCCGGTGCAATGGCAGCGACCAGTTCGGCCGACGGATTGAGCAATGGCTGCGCGTAAAACACTTCCAGCCATGCGCCTTGACGGTTTTGAGTGCCGACACCAAAGGCCAGGCTGAACAGGGTAGTGGACATGTTGACACCTCTAACAAAATGGAACGGGCTGGCTTACTTGAGCGCTGCCGCGTAGATATCTGGCTTGAAGCCAATCAGGGTTCGGTCACCGAGATCGAGCACCGGGCGCTTGATCATCGAGGGTTGTGCGAGCATCAGTTCGATGGCTTTCGGCTGGTCGAGATCGGCTTTGCGTTCGTCGTCGAGCTTGCGAAAGGTCGTGCCTGCACGGTTCAGCACCACTTGCCAGCCGTGCTCGTCGCACCATTGGCTCAGGTGTTTACGGTCGATTCCAACCGTTTTGTAATCATGGAAGTCATAGCTGACAGCGTGTTCATCGAGCCAGGTGCGCGCCTTTTTCATGGTGTCGCAGGCTTTGATGCCGAAAAGGTGCAACGTTTTGCTTGAAGCGGTCAAGGAATTGCCCCCTTTGCAGGTGCTGAACATAAAAGGTGACGGATTATGCCATGACCGGACGGTTTCGCGACGGCTGTGGTCGGGTTTGTCTTTTTGACTTGGATAGCCGCTGTTCCATAGGACATAGGTGCAGCAGTCGGCCTGCATTCCAAGCGGCGAATGTGGCACTTCAATGGTCGGCTCAAGCACAAGCGCGCAGTGATTTTCGGGAGCGGCGCTTGCGCTTGAAAGCGCTGCGGGTGCAGCGCATTTATGTAGGCGCGAGGCTGTTATTTACGGCGCTGCACGAAATTGCGAATTCGCTCGGCGGCTTCCACGCACTCCGCCAGCGGCGCGACCAGCGCCATCCGCACACGCCCGGCGCCTGGATTGACGCCATCCACGTCGCGGGACAAGTAAGAGCCCGGCACCACGGTCACATGCTCCTGTTCGAACAGATCGCGACAGAACGTAGCATCATCTCCCGCCACATTAGGCCACAGGTAGAAACCGCCATCCGGACGTTGCACATCCATTACCGGGCTGAGGATTTCCAATACCGCATCATATTTTTCGCGGTACAGCGTACGGTTGGCTCGTACATGCACTTCATCATTCCATGCAGCAACGCTGGCCAGTTGTGTCTGAACCGGCATCGCGCAGCCGTGGTAGGTGCGGTACAGCAGGAAGCCTTTGAGAATATCCGCGTCACCGGCGACAAAGCCCGAGCGCAGGCCAGGCAAGTTGGAGCGCTTGGACAGGCTGTGGAACACCACGCAGCGTTTGAAGTCCTTGCGGCCCAGTTCCACGCACGCGCTGAGCAGGCCGGGCGGAGGGGTCTGTTCGTCGAAGTACAGCTCGCTGTAGCACTCATCGGCAGCGATCACGAAATCGTATTGGTCAGCCAGGGCGATCAGATTTTTCAGGGTGTCGACCGGAATCAGCGCACCCGTTGGATTACCTGGTGAGCACAGGAACAGGATCTGGCAGCGTTTCCAGATGTCCGGTGAAACGGCGTCGAAGTCCGGGTTGAAGCCGTTTTCGTCCAGGCACGGCAGGTAATGCGGCTTGGCCCCGGCCAGGAACGCCGCGCCTTCGTAGATTTGATAGAACGGGTTCGGGCTGACCACCAAGGCATCGTCGCTACGGTTGACCACGGTCTGGGTGAAGGCGAACAGCGCTTCACGGGTGCCATTGACCGGCAACACGTTGCGCTCCGGGTCGAGCCAGCCGTTCGGGACGCTGAAGCGACGTTCGCACCAGGCGGCAATGGCTTCACGCAAGGCCGGAATGCCAAGGGTGGTCGGGTACACGGCCATCTGATCCAGATTGCTCGCCAGCGCTTCGGCGACGAAGCTCGGTGAACGGTGTTTTGGCTCGCCGATGGACAGTGCAATGGCGCGTTTATCCGGGTTTGGCGTGACGCTGCCGAGCAGAGCGCGGAGCTTTTCGAACGGGTAGGGCTGCAACTGGTTCAGAGCGTTGTTCATGGGGGCCTCGTTCAATGTGGGAGGACTAATGTGGTGCAGGGGGCTTTTGTGGTGAGGGGGCAAGCCCCCTCGACACAACAAGCCCCCTCACCACAGGAAATCTGCTCCCACAGGGGGACATTTATTAATTCAGATGCTGATGCGCGAAAGTTTGATATCGGGTTCCTGGCTGACGCTCAGCTGTTTGACGATTGCATCCTGCAAGCGGCTGCACAGCAATGGGTCGGACAGCGGCTGATTGTTGGCGTCGGTGATGAAGAACACGTCTTCCACGCGCTCGCCCAGGGTGGCGATCTTGGCGTTCTGCAACGACAGGTCGAACTCAAGGAAAATCGTGCCGATCCGCGCCAGCAGGCCGGGGCGGTCGGGGGCGCTGAGTTCCAGCACCGTCACCGGACGCTGAGCGTCGTTGTGGATCGTCACCTGAGGCGCAAACGCGAAATGCTTGAGCTGGCGCGGCACCCGACGCTGGATGATGGTCGGGTAGTTGTCCGGGTTGCGCAGGGCTTCGGTCAGGCCTTCGCGGATCTGCTTGACCCGTGCCGGGTTGTCGCCGATCGAGTCGCCATCGGTGTCGAGCACGATATAGGTGTCGAGGGTGAACTGGCTGCTGGAGGTGATGACCCGGGCGTCGTGAATGTTCAGATTGAGCTGGTCCATCGCCGCCACGGTCACGGCGAAGAAGTCGTGCTGGTCCGGTGCATAGATGAATATCTGCGTACCGCCCTCGAACTCGCGCTGGGTGGTTTCCTTGATCAACACCAGCGGGCCACCGTCGGCCGGCTGCTGCAGGATCGCATCAGTGTGCCAGGCCACGTCGCCGGCAGTGTGGCGCAGGAAATAGTCATCGCCCAATTGCGCCCAAAGCTGCTCGACATCGTCCGGATCGTTGCCGCCGCGTACCAGGATGTCCAGCGCCGCGCTTTGGGTCTGGCGGATCTGCTCTTCGCGATCCACCGGGTTCTCCAGGCCACGGCGCAAGGCGCGCTTGGTCTCGGTGTAGAGCTGGCGCAACAGGCTCGCGCGCCAGGAGTTCCACAGCGTCGGGTTGGTTGCGTTGATGTCCGCAACGGTCAATACATACAGATAATCGAGGCGGGTTTCATCGCCGACGGTCTGCGCGAAATCATGGATCACTTGCGGGTCGGACAGATCCTTGCGCTGGGCCGTGGTCGACATCATCAAGTGGTTCTGCACCAGCCACACGATCAGGCGGCTGTCCCAGATCGGCAACTGGTGGCGCTGGCAAAAGGCTTCGGCATCCACGGCGCCGATTTCCGAATGATCGCCATGCCGGCCCTTGCCGATGTCGTGGTACAGGCCGGCCAGGTAAATCAGTTCGGGTTTGGGCAGTTTGGCCATGAGTTTGCTGGCCAGCGGGAATTTTTCCGACACCTGGGTGTACTGCAGCTTACGCAGGTGCTTGATCAGGTTCAGGGTATGCGCGTCGACCGTATAGATGTGAAACAGGTCATGCTGCATCTGCCCGACAATGAAGCCGAACTCCGGCAGATAGCGCCCAAGGATGCCGTAACGGTTCATTCGTCGCAGATTGCGGTGGATGCCGATCTTGCACTTGAACAGCTCGATGAACAGGCTGGTATTACGAATATCGTTGCGGAAGTCGTCATCGATCAGATGACGATTCTCGCGCAGCAGGCGGATGGTATCGGCGCGTACGCCTTTGATCTCCGGTTGCTGGGTCATCAGCACAAAGATCTCGAGCATGGCGAATGGCGTACGGCGGAACACGTTGTCGCTACGCGCCTCGATGTAGCCGTCATGCAGCTGGAACCGCGAGTTGATCGGTTGTGGTGGTGCTTCATCTTCGGGCGCGAGGATCACTTCTTCGAAGTGCTGGATGATCAGGTCGCTGAGCTGGGCAATGCTCATGACCACCCGGTAATACTGCTGCATGAAGTTTTCGATGGCTTGTTTGGCATCATTGCCCGCGAAACCCAACAGCCCGGCAATCGTGCGCTGGTGATCGAACAGCAGGCGGTCTTCGGAGCGACCGGCGAGCATGTGCAGGGCGTAACGGACCTTCCACAGAAACTCCTGGGACGAGGCCAGCAGGGCATTTTCGCTCTCCACCAGGAAGCCTTCACCCGCCAGGGCCCGCAGGTTCAGGGTGCCGTACTGACGACGGGCGACCCAGAGAATCGTTTGAATATCCCGCAATCCGCCGGGCGAACCCTTGACGTTGGGTTCCAGGTTGTATTCGGTGTCGTTGTACTTGTGATGACGGGCTTTTTGCTCAGCGCGTTTGGCCAGGAAGAACTCCTTGCTGGGCCACATATGCTCGGTGCTGGTGACGTCCAGCATGCGCTGACGCAAACGTTCAGGGCCGCAGATAGTGCGGCTTTCCATCAAGTTGGTGACCACCGTCAGGTCAGCGCGGGATTCCTCGGCGCATTCGTCCACCGAGCGAACGCTCTGGCCGACTTCCAGGCCGATGTCCCACAGCAACGTCAGAAAACGTTCGATGGAATCTCGAAAGATTTCGTGATCGGCATTGTCCAGCAAAATCAGCAGATCGATATCGGAGTAAGGGTGTAACTCGCCGCGACCGTAGCCGCCGACCGCCACCAGAGCGATATCGGCATCTTCGCTCCAGTTAAACTGCTCCCAGGCCTGCTGCAGGATGTTGTCGATAAACCAGGCGCGATCCTCGATCAGCCGGCGAATGTCCCGGCCACTGCGGAACCGCTCGTCGAGCACCTCGCGAGCCTGACGGATCGCCTTCTTGAAAGCAGCAATAGGGCTTGCCTTCAAGGCCAGTTCAGCCTGGAACTGGCCGCGGTCGAAGAGTTCGGGATCCACCTGCGGCATCGATTGGCTTTCCTTTCTATAAGGCTGGGAACGGAGCGGGCGGGATCAGGCCGAAACGCGAGGGATGGTATCGTCGCTGCGCAAAGTGAAGATCTCGTAACCGGTTTCGGTCACCAGCAGGGTGTGTTCCCATTGTGCCGACAGCTTGCGGTCCTTGGTAATCGCGGTCCAGCCGTCGCCCAGCACCTTGGTGTCGGCCTTGCCCTGGTTGATCATCGGCTCGATGGTGAAGGTCATGCCGGCTTTCAGTTCCATGCCGGTGCCGGCGCGGCCGTAGTGCAGGATCTGCGGTTCTTCGTGGAAGACTTTGCCGATGCCGTGGCCGCAGAACTCGCGAACCACCGAGAAACCATTTTTTTCCGCGTGCTTCTGGATCACTTCACCGATATCGCCCAGGCGGCAGCCGGGTTTGACCAGCTCGATGGCCTTGTACATGCATTCTTGGGTCACCTGGGACAAGCGCTCGGCCCAGACCGGCACGGTACCGACGTGGAACATGCGGCTAGTGTCGCCGTGGTAGCCGTCCTTGATCACTGTCACGTCGATATTCACGGTGTCGCCATCTTTAAGCGGCTTCTCGTTCGGGATGCCGTGGCAGACCACATGGTTGATCGAGGTGCAGATCGACTTCGGGAAGCCCTTGTAGTTGAGTGGGGCAGGAATGGCTTTCTGCTCATTGACGATATAGTCATGGCAGATGCGGTCCAGCTCTTCGGTGGTGACACCCGGTTTGACATAATCGGCAATCATTTCCAGCACATCGGCGGCCAATTTGCCGGCGATACGCATTTTTGCGATGTCCTCTGGGGTTTTGAGGGTGATAGTCATACAGGCTCTCTCTGCGCTCAACGGCGCCTTCTAAAACGGAATGGGCATTGCGCGAACAATTGTCGCGGCCCTGAAAAGCGCGATTCTACCAGACGATCAGGGCAAATCTGAGCCTCTGTGTATCGCTTCTCTCTATAGGATGGCGCATTCCGGGGAGATTCCAAGGCGGGGGGCAAAAGCATTCGCCAGGTTTTCAGAATCCGGGTTCCGTTTTTTTCTGCCTTGTGGTATAAAATGCGCCGCTTTCCGGGGATCCCCTGAAAGCTTAAATCCACACACGTGTCGACACGATGACCTGGGTGCCTTCAGCTGATGCTGCTGGTTGGTCATTGGGATACGTGGAGGCCAAACCCGACTTATTAAGGAACTATCATGTCCCAAGTCAACATGCGCGATATGCTGAAGGCCGGTGTGCACTTCGGTCACCAGACCCGTTACTGGAACCCGAAAATGGGTAAATACATTTTCGGCGCGCGTAACAAGATCCACATCATCAACCTTGAAAAAACCCTGCCAATGTTCAACGAAGCTCTGACTTTCGTAGAGCGTCTGGCCCAGGGCAAAAACAAGATCCTGTTCGTCGGCACCAAGCGTTCCGCTGGCAAGATCGTTGCTGAAGAAGCAGCACGTTGCGGTTCGCCGTACGTCGATCACCGCTGGTTGGGCGGCATGCTGACCAACTTCAAAACCATCCGTGCTTCCATCAAGCGTCTGCGTGACCTTGAAGTGCAAGCCGAAGACGGTACTTTCGCCAAGCTGACCAAGAAAGAAGCGCTGATGCGCTCCCGTGACCTGGAAAAGCTGGATCGTTCCCTGGGTGGTATCAAGGACATGGGCGGTCTGCCAGACGCTCTGTTCGTTATCGACGTTGATCACGAGCGCATCGCGATCACCGAAGCCAACAAGCTGGGCATCCCGGTTATCGGCGTAGTCGATACCAACAGCAGCCCGGAAGGCGTTGACTACATCATCCCAGGCAACGATGACGCAATCCGCGCTATCCAGCTGTACATGGGTTCGATGGCTGACGCTGTAATCCGCGGTCGCAACCACGTTGCTGGCGGCACCGAGCAGTTCGTTGAAGAAGCTCCGGCAGCTGCAGCTGAGTAATTGACGCCCTGGCGTTGACTCAGTAAGCAAAAAGGGGGCTTGGCCCCCTTTTTGCCACCTCGAAAACCGTTTGTCGGCCCCGCAGTTGCAACGTTGTAACGAGCAGCGGCTTACAAGGGTGGTTCGGGAAGAATTGAACGCCCGTTCGATCGGGTGGAATGGTTGAAAACCTATCCAAGAGGATTTTGAAATGGCAGAGATTACTGCAGCGTTGGTCAAAGAACTGCGCGAGCGTACTGGCGAAGGCATGATGGACTGCAAAAAGGCCTTGACCAAGGCTGGCGGCGACATCGAAAAAGCCATTGATGACATGCGTGCTTCGGGCGCCATCAAGGCTGCCAAGAAAGCAGGCAACGTGGCTGCTGAAGGTGCTATCGCTCTGAAGGAAGACGGTAAATCCGCCGTTCTGCTGGAAGTGAACTCGCAGACCGACTTCCTGGCCCTGCAGGACGACTTCAAGGCATTTGTTGCTGCAAGCGTTGAAAAAGCGTTCGCCGACAAGCTGACTGACGTTGCTCCGCTGATCGAAGCTCAAGAAGCTGCTCGCCTGGTACTGGTCGGCAAGGTTGGCGAAAACGTCAACATCCGTCGCCTGGCGCGCGTTGAAGGTGACGTTGTCGGTGGTTACCTGCACGGTAACAAGATCGGTGTTACCGTTGTCCTGAAAGGCGGCGACGTTGAGTTGGCCAAGGACATCGCTATGCACGTAGCGGCCACCAACCCTGAGTTCCTGCTGCCATCGGAAGTTTCCGCTGAAGCGGTCGAGCGTGAGAAAGGCGTGTTCCTGACGCTGAACGCTGACAAGATCGCCGGCAAGCCAGAAAACATCGTTGAAAACATGGTCAAAGGCCGTATCAGCAAGTTCCTGGCCGAAGCCAGCCTGGTTGAGCAGGCGTTCGTCAAGAACCCTGAAATCAAGGTCGGCGACCTGGCCAAGAAAGCCGGTGCTGAAATCGTTTCCTTCACCTACTTCAAAGTCGGCGAAGGCATCGAGAAGCCGGTCGACAACTTCGCTGAAGAAGTTGCCGCTCAACTGGCTGCTGCCAAGCAGTAAGACGGTTTTTTAACTGTCGCCCTGAAGAGGCTGCCCGCTCACGCGCGCAGCCTCTTTTCAGATGGGGTTGCCAATTTTAATTGGCTTCCTTTTGGAACTGGCTTACAAAGCCATGTTCCGATGGCGCTGAAGCAGCGCCAAGTTAGAGTGAACGCCAGCTGTAAACAGCTCGCAAAGAATTTTTAAAATACGCCGCAGGAGAGATTCGCAATGGCTCAGCAGGGCAGTGGTTATCAGGCTCGCTATAAACGCATTCTACTCAAACTTAGCGGCGAGGCCCTGATGGGCTCGGAAGAGTTCGGGATCGACCCGAAAGTCCTGGATCGCATGGCGCTGGAAGTCGGCCAACTGGTCGGCATCGGTGTTCAGGTCGGTCTGGTGATCGGTGGCGGCAACCTGTTCCGCGGCGCGGCGCTAAGCGCGGCGGGCATGGATCGGGTGACTGGCGACCATATGGGGATGCTGGCCACTGTGATGAACGCCCTGGCGATGCGCGATGCGCTGGAACGTGCCAATATCTCGGCCATCGTGATGTCGGCCATTTCCATGGTGGGCGTGACCGATCACTACGATCGCCGCAAAGCCATGCGCCACCTGAATGCCAAGGAAGTGGTGATTTTTGCGGCCGGTACCGGTAATCCGTTCTTCACCACGGATTCGGCAGCCTGCTTGCGTGCGATCGAAATCGACGCTGACGTTGTGCTCAAGGCGACCAAGGTCGATGGCGTTTACACGGCTGATCCATTCAAAGACCCGCATGCCGAGAAGTTCGATCATCTGACTTATGATGAAGTGCTGGATCGCAAGCTGGGTGTAATGGATTTGACGGCCATTTGCCTGTGCCGCGACCACAAAATGCCGCTGCGCGTATTTAACATGAACAAGCCCGGCGCCCTGCTGAACATCGTGCATGGCGGCGCTGAAGGGACCCTGATCGAGGAAGGCCAACAATGATCAACGAAATCAAGAAAGACGCTCAAGAGCGCATGAAAAAATCCGTCGAATCGCTGGCGCACAACTTTGGCCGTATTCGTACCGGCCAGGCGCACCCAAGCATTCTGGAAGGCGTAATGGTGCCGTATTACGGTTCCGACACTCCGATCAAGCAAGTGGCGAACATCACCGTTAAAGACGCCCGCACCCTGCAAGTGGTTGCCTTTGAGCGCAATATGCTGGGTGCCGTCGACAAGGCCATCGGTAGCGCGGGTCTGAACCTCAACCCGACCAATCTGGGTGAGTTGTTGCTGATTTCCATGCCGGCCCTGACCGAAGAAACCCGTAAGGGCTTCACCAAGCAGGCTCGTGATGTCGCTGAAGATGCCCGTGTTGCGGTGCGTAACATCCGTCGTGATGCGAACAGCCAGCTCAAGGATCTGGTCAAGGAAAAGGAAATCAGCGAAGACGAAGAGCGTCGCGCGACTGGCGAAATTGATGATCTGACCAAAAAGTACGTGGCTGAAATCGACGCGAATTTGGCGCAGAAAGAAAAAGACCTGATGGCCGTATAAGGGTCACGTTTTAATGGATAAGACAAAGCAGACTGCACCGTCCGCGGTGCCGCGCCATGTCGCGATCATCATGGATGGTAATAATCGCTGGGCGAAAAAACGCTTTATGCCGGGTGTCGCCGGGCATAAAGCGGGTGTGGATGCCGTGCGGGCGGTGATCGAGGTATGTGCCGAGGCCAAGGTCGAAGTGCTGACCCTGTTCGCCTTCTCCAGCGAGAACTGGCAGCGCCCGGCCGATGAGGTCAGTGCCTTGATGGACCTGTTCTTCAAGGCACTGCGTCGTGAGGCCAAGCGCCTCAACGACAACAACATCAGCTTGCGCATCATTGGCGACCGCTCGCGTTTTCATCCGGAGCTTCAGGCTGCCATGCGCGAAGTCGAGGCGATGACGGTCGGCGCTAACCGCTTTATCCTGCAGATCGCCGCCAACTACGGCGGTCAGTGGGACATTGCGCAAGCCGCGCAGCGTCTGGCGCGGGAAGTTCAGGCTGGACATCTGCGTCCGGAAGACATTACCCCCGAGCTGTTGCAAACCTGTCTGGCGACCGGTGATCTACCGTTGCCGGATTTGTGCATCCGTACCGGTGGCGAGCGTCGCATCAGCAACTTTTTGCTGTGGCAACTGGCTTACGCCGAATTGTACTTCTCCGACCTGTTCTGGCCGGACTTCAAACACGACGCCATGCGCAATGCGCTGGCCGATTTCGCTTCTCGCCAGCGTCGCTTCGGTAAAACGGGCGAGCAGGTCGAGGCTGGAGCCCGGGTTTAATGCTTAAACAACGAATCATCACGGCGCTGATCCTGCTGCCGATTGCCTTGTGCGGGTTTTTCCTGCTCGAAGGGTCCGGTTTTGCGCTGTTCATCGGGCTGGTGGTAACGCTCGGGGCGTGGGAGTGGGCGCGCCTGGCAGGTTTCGCTGCTCAGTCGATTCGCATTGCCTATGCGGCTGTGGTCGCGTTGGTGCTGTTTGTCATGCATATCGTGCCGGGGCTCGCGCCTTGGGTGTTGGGCGCTTCAGTACTCTGGTGGGGCGCGGCTACCTATTTGGTATTGACCTATCCACAGTCCAGCGAGCACTGGGCCAGCGCAGCCTGCAAACTGATGATCGGTTTGTTGATTCTGTTGCCGGCCTGGCAGGGTCTGGTGTTGATCAAGCAGGAACCCTTGGGTAACTGGCTGATCATGGCGGTGATGGTGCTGGTCTGGGGGGCCGATATCGGTGCGTACTTTTCCGGTCGGGCCTTCGGCAAGCGCAAGCTGGCGCCACAGGTCAGCCCCGGGAAGAGTTGGGAAGGCGTGTACGGCGGCTTGCTGCTGAGTCTGGTGATTACAGCAGTCGTCGGTTTTGTGCGGGACTGGAGTTTCGTTCAGATGCTGACGGGGCTGTTCGGTGCCGCAACTATCGTATTCATTTCAGTCGTGGGCGACCTCACCGAAAGCATGTTCAAGCGCCAGTCGGGGATTAAGGACAGCAGTAATCTGCTGCCCGGTCATGGTGGCGTGCTGGACCGCATCGACAGCCTGACAGCGGCGATACCTGTATTCGCCGTGCTGTTGTGGATGGCGGCACCGTGAGCCGCCCGCAACAGATTACCGTGCTGGGAGCTACCGGTTCGATCGGTCTGAGCACCCTCGACGTCATTGCCCGTCATCCCGAGCGTTATCAGGTTTTCGCCTTGAGCGGTTTCACTCGTTTGAGTGAGTTGCTGGCGCTGTGCGTACGTCATACGCCGCGCTTCGCCGTTGTGCCGGAATCTGGCGCTGCCCGAGGCTTGCAGGACGATTTGCGCGCGGCCGGTCTGTCGACGCGCGTTCTGGTGGGGGAGGAGGGCTTGTGTCAGATTGCCTCCGATCCGCAAGTCGATGCGGTGATGGCGGCCATTGTCGGTGCGGCGGGCTTGCGTCCGACCTTGGCGGCGGTCGAGGCCGGCAAGAAAATTCTTCTGGCCAACAAAGAAGCACTGGTGATGTCCGGTGCCCTGTTTATGCAGGCCGTGCGTAAAAGCGGTTCGGTGTTGCTGCCGATCGACAGCGAGCACAACGCGATTTTCCAGTGCATGCCACGGGATTTCGCCCGTGGGCTTGGTGCGGTCGGTGTGCGTCGGATTTTGCTTACAGCCTCTGGCGGCCCGTTCCGGCAGACACCCATGGCCGAACTGGCGCATGTTTCTCCCGAGCAAGCGTGCGCGCACCCGAATTGGTCCATGGGACGCAAGATTTCGGTGGATTCGGCCAGCATGATGAACAAAGGGCTCGAGCTGATCGAGGCCTGCTGGCTGTTCGACGCCACACCCTCCCAGGTCGAAGTGGTGATTCACCCGCAGAGCGTGATTCATTCGCTGGTCGACTACATCGACGGCTCGGTACTGGCGCAGTTGGGTAATCCGGACATGCGCACGCCGATTGCCAATGCCTTGGCCTGGCCAGAGCGAATCGACTCGGGTGTTGCGCCGCTGGACCTGTTTGCCATCGCTCGCCTGGATTTCCAGTCGCCCGATGAAGAGCGTTTCCCGTGCCTGCGCCTTGCACGTCAAGCCGCCGAGGCGGGCAATAGCGCGCCGGCCATGCTCAATGCCGCGAATGAGGTAGCTGTGGCTGCCTTTCTCGACGGACGGGCTCGCTACCTGGAAATCGCGAGTATTATCGAGGAAGTGTTGAACCTCGAGCCTGTGGTTGCGGTAGATGATCTCGAGGCAGTGTTTACGGCTGATGCGAAAGCACGGGTACTGGCCGGGCAATGGTTGAGTCGTCACGGGCGATAAGTGCTGCAATACGTTGCCCCATGCAGCACTGACAGGATTGCGGAGAAAGTACATGAGCGCGCTCTATATGATTGTCGGCACCCTGGTGGCACTGGGCGTGCTGGTCACCTTCCACGAATTCGGCCATTTCTGGGTTGCACGTCGCTGTGGGGTCAAAGTGCTGCGTTTCTCCGTGGGCTTCGGCATGCCGCTGCTGCGCTGGCACGACAGTAAAGGCACTGAATTCGTGATCGCCGCCATTCCGCTGGGTGGCTACGTGAAGATGCTCGACGAGCGTGAAGGCGAAGTGCCGGGCGATCAGCTCGATCAAGCCTTCAATCGCAAATCTGTCCGTCAACGCGTCGCCATTGTCGCGGCCGGTCCGATCGCCAATTTCTTATTGGCGATGGTGTTTTTCTGGGCCTTGGCAATGCTGGGCAGCGAGCAGGTTCGGCCGGTTATCGGTGCGGTGGAGGCCGGCAGTATGGCCTCCAAGGCCGGTTTGAGCCCCGGTCAGGAAATTATGGCCATCGATGGCGAGCCAACTTCCGGCTGGGCCGCGGTGAATCTGCAGTTGATTCGTCGTCTGGGTGAGAGCGGCTCTCTTCAATTGCTGGTCCGCGAACAGGGCTCCACGGTCGACTCGCCCCGTGAGCTAGTGCTGGACAAATGGCTCAAGGGTGCTGATGAGCCGGATCCGATTCGCTCGCTGGGTATTCGTCCCTGGCGTCCGGCATTACCGCTGGTCCTGGCCGAATTTGATCCGAAAGGGCCGGCGAAGGCTGCGGGCCTCAAGCCCGGTGATCGCTTGTTGGCTCTCGATGGCAAGGCGCTGGACGACTGGCAGCAGGTAGTCGACATCGTCCGTATGCATCCGGATACTAAAATCATGCTGCGCGTTGAGCGCGATAGTGCTCAAATCGACCTCCCGGTGACATTAGCTTCTCGCGGCGAGAGCAAGGCACCCAACGGTTATCTGGGCGCCGGGGTGAAAGCGGTCGATTGGCCACCAGAGATGATGCGCGAAGTCAGTTACGGTCCGATAGCCGCGATTGGCGAGGGTGCCCGGCGTACCTGGACCATGAGTGTATTGACCCTCGATTCGCTCAAGAAAATGTTGTTCGGCGAGCTCTCGGTAAAAAACTTGAGTGGACCGATAACCATTGCTAAAGTGGCGGGCGCTTCTGCCCAGTCGGGCGCCGCTGATTTCCTGAATTTCCTTGCTTATCTGAGTATTAGCCTGGGTGTTCTGAATTTGTTGCCCATTCCTGTACTGGATGGGGGGCATTTGTTGTTTTATCTGATCGAGTGGGCGCGTGGTCGTCCCTTGTCGGATCGGGTGCAAGGTTGGGGGATACAGATCGGCATCAGTTTGGTGGTCGGGGTGATGTTGCTTGCTCTGGTCAATGATCTGGGTCGACTGTAACGCTTCGCTGAATTGCGAATCTGCCGCATTTTGCGGCAGTTTTTATTGCCAGTTGGAATAAGAAAGGACTTCATGAAACGTCTGCTGCTAACTGCGGTTCTCACCGTATTGATGATCGCCGAAGTTCACGCCGAGTCCTTCACTATCTCTGATATTCGCGTCAATGGCCTCCAGCGGGTCTCCGCGGGTAGCGTCTTTGGTGCCTTGCCGTTGAACGTCGGCGAACAGGCGGATGATCGTCGCCTGGTGGAATCCACTCGTGCGCTGTTCAAAACCGGGTTCTTTCAAGATATCCAGCTGGGTCGCGATGGCAACGTCCTCGTCATCACTGTAGTCGAGCGACCGTCGGTCGCCAGTATCGAGATCGAAGGCAACAAGGCGATCTCCACCGAAGACCTGATGAAAGGCCTCAAACAATCCGGTCTGGCCGAAGGCGAGATCTTCCAGCGCGCCACCCTTGAGGGTGTGCGTAACGAGCTGCAGCGTCAATATGTCGCTCAGGGCCGATACTCGGCCACCGTCGATACCGAAGTGGTGCCGCAGCCGCGTAACCGCGTGGGCCTGAAGGTCAACATCAACGAAGGCACCGTTGCAGCTATCCAGCACATCAACGTGGTGGGTAACACGGTCTTCCCTGATGAAGACCTGATCGACCTGTTCGAGCTCAAGACCACCAACTGGCTGTCGTTCTTCAAGAACGATGACAAATACGCTCGTGAAAAACTCTCCGGTGACCTGGAGCGTCTGCGTTCCTACTATCTGGATCGCGGCTATATCAATATGGATATCGCTTCGACCCAGGTGTCCATCACCCCGGACAAGAAACACGTCTACATCACCGTCAACGTCAACGAAGGCGAGAAGTACACCGTTCGTGACGTCAAGCTCAGCGGTGACCTGAAAGTGCCTGAAGACCAGGTCAAGTCCCTGCTGCTGGTTCAAAAAGGCCAGGTGTTCTCGCGCAAGCTGATGACCACCACGTCCGAACTGATTACCCGTCGCCTGGGTAACGAGGGTTACACCTTCGCCAACGTCAACGGCGTGCCTCAGCCTCACGATGACGACCACACGGTCGACATCACGTTCGCTGTCGATCCGGGCAAGCGTGCATACGTGAACCGCATCAACTTCCGTGGCAACACCAAGTCCGAAGACGAAGTGCTGCGCCGTGAAATGCGTCAGATGGAAGGCGGTTGGGCTTCGACTTACCTGATCGATCAATCCAAGACGCGCCTGGAACGTCTGGGCTTCTTCAAGGAAGTCAACGTCGAGACGCCGGCCGTACCGGGTGTCGATGACCAGGTTGATGTGAACTACAGCGTTGAAGAACAGGCCTCCGGCTCGATTACCGCGAGCGTCGGTTTCGCCCAGAGTGCCGGTCTGATCCTCGGTGGTTCGATCACCCAGAACAACTTCCTGGGTACCGGTAACAAGGTCAGCATCGGTTTGACTCGTAGTGAATACCAGAGCCGCTATAACTTCGGTTATGTCGACCCCTACTGGACTGCTGATGGTGTGAGCCTGGGTTACAACGCTTTCTATCGCACCACAGACTATGACGACCTCGATGTCGACGTGGCCAGCTATGCCGTAGACAGCCTGGGTGCGGGCGTGAGCGTCGGCTACCCGATCAGCGAGACTTCGCGCCTGACCTTCGGCCTGACCGCGCAACAGGACGATATCAAGACCGGCCAGTACACCGTTGACGAGATTTTCGACTTCGTTAACCGCGAGGGCGACAGCTACCTGAACTTCAAGGCTTCGGCCGGTTGGTCCGAGTCCACCCTGAACAAAGGCGTGCTGGCGACCCGTGGTCGTTCTCAGAGCCTGACTCTGGAAACCACCACCCCTGGCAGCGACTTGTCGTTCTTCAAGCTCGATTACCGTGGCCAGCTGTTCCAGCCATTGTCCGAAAACTACACCATGCGTCTGCACACCGAGCTGGGCTATGGCGATGGTTACGGTTCGACCGATGGCTTGCCGTTCTATGAAAACTATTACGCCGGTGGTTTCAACTCGGTGCGTGGCTTCAAGGACAGTACTCTGGGGCCTCGCAGTACACCAAGTACCGGTAAAAACCCGGGGACGTCGGTCGACCCGGACCAGGATCCACTGCCATTCGGTGGTAATGTCCTGATCCAGGGCGGTGTTGAGGTTCTGTTCCCTCTGCCGTTCGTCAAGGATCAGCGCTCCCTGCGTACTTCGGTATTCTGGGACGTGGGTAACGTGTTCGACTCGACGTGCAAAGAGACCAGGAACGCTGACGGTTCGAAGTCCAATACGCAGTGCAACGACATCAGCCTGAGCAACATGGCCAGCTCCGTCGGTGTCGGCGTGACCTGGGTTACCGCACTGGGTCCTTTGAGCTTCGCGTTGGCCATGCCGATCAAGAAACCGGATGACGCTGAGACTCAAGTGTTCCAATTCTCCCTCGGCCAGACGTTCTAAGCGTCTGACCCAAGATAACGACAATGGATTTTGTAGGAGTGCATCGTGCGTAAGTTGACTCAATTGGTTCTCCTGGCGACCGTACTGGTAGCAGGTCCGGCTTTTGCCGACATGAAAATCGCCGTGCTGAATTATCAAATGGCATTGCTGGAATCCGACGCGGCGAAAAAATACGCCGTGGATGCCGAGAAAAAATTCGGCCCGCAACTGACCAAGCTCAAGAGCCTGGAAAGCAGCGCCAAGGGTATCCAGGACCGTCTGATGGCCGGCGGCGACAAAATGCAGCAAGGCGAGCGTGAACGCCTGGAACTCGAGTTCAAGCAAAAGGCTCGTGATTTCCAGTTCCAGTCCAAGGAACTGAACGAAGCCAAGGCCGTTGCCGACCGTGAAATGCTGAAACAGCTCAAGCCGAAACTGGACAGCGCTGTGGAAGAAGTCATCAAGAAAGGTGCTTTTGACCTGGTCTTCGAGCGTGGCGCAGTGATTGATGTCAAGCCTCAGTACGACATCACTCGCCAGGTTATCGAGCGCATGAATCAGCTGAAGTAACCCATGACAGCGACTATAAAGCTCGGCCAGTTGGCCGAGTTCCTCGGCGCCACCTTACGTGGCGACCCGAAGAAAGAAATTACTGGGCTAGCCACTTTGCAAGAGGCTGGCCCAGCTCAGTTGAGCTTTCTGGCAAATCCTCAATACCGTAAATACCTGGCTGACAGTCAGGCCGCAGCTGTATTGCTGAAGGCCGCTGACGCTGAAGGTTTTGCCGGTGATGCATTGGTGGTGCCGGATCCGTATCTGGCCTACGCGCGCGTTTCCCACCTGTTCGATCCCAAGCCCAAAGCGCCTGCCGGTATTCATCCGACAGCGGTGGTGGCAGTGGATGCAGTGGTCGACCCGGCGGCGAGCATCGGTGCTTTTGCGGTGATCGAAAGTGCAGCGCGTATTGGCGCAGGTGTGACCGTCGGGGCTCATTGCTTCATCGGTGCGCGCTGCGAAATCGGCGAGGGCGGCTGGTTGGCCCCGCGGGTCACGCTGTATCACGATGTGCGCATCGGCAAACGGGTGGTCATTCAATCCGGTGCCGTGCTCGGCGGTGAAGGCTTCGGTTTTGCCAACGAGAAAGGTATCTGGCAGAAAATCGCCCAGATCGGCGGTGTCTCGATCGGCGATGACGTGGAGATTGGCGTAAATACCGCTATCGATCGCGGCGCACTGGCCGATACCGTAATCGGCAATGGTGTGAAGCTCGACAACCAGATTCAGATCGCGCACAACGTCCAGGTCGGTGACCACACCGCCATGGCCGCGTGTGTGGGGATCTCCGGCAGCACCAAAATCGGCAAGCATTGCATGCTCGCCGGTGGCGTAGGGCTGGTGGGGCATATCGAAATTTGCGACAACGTTTTCCTGACCGGGATGACCATGGTGACCCACTCGATTACCGAGCCGGGTTCCTATTCTTCCGGTACGGCGATGCAACCGGCAGCCGAATGGCGCAAAAGCGCGGCACGAATCCGTCAGCTCGATGACATCGCGCGACGTCTGCGACAGCTGGAAAAGCGTGTAGGGGACGTGACCCCTGACGGTAATGCCTCATCAGATGGCTGATACCATTTCCATATCAAGTGTGCACGGCCGTTAGACTGCCTCCTTGATTTGCTAGAGGGGTGCGCGTCAGTCGCGCGCTCCCAATCTTTACATAGGCTTCCCCCCGAAATGATGGACATCAACGAGATTCGCGAATACCTGCCTCACCGTTACCCGTTCCTGCTAGTGGACCGGGTCGTGGATCTGGATGTGGAAGGCAAGCGCATTCGCGCCTACAAGAATGTCAGCATCAACGAACCGTTCTTCAATGGTCACTTCCCTGCGCATCCAATCATGCCGGGCGTTTTGATCATCGAAGCGATGGCTCAGGCTGCCGGGATCCTTGGTTTCAAAATGCTTGACGTGAAACCTGCCGACGGCACGCTTTATTACTTCGTTGGCTCCGACAAACTGCGCTTCCGTCAGCCCGTGCTGCCGGGCGATCAGTTGATCCTCGAAGCCAAGTTCCTGAGCTGCAAGCGTCAGATCTGGAAGTTCGAGTGCCAGGCTTCGGTCGACGGCAAGCCAGTCTGCTCCGCTGAAATCATTTGCGCGGAACGCAAACTATGAGTTTGATTGACCCTCGCGCAATCATCGATCCGACGGCCATTCTGGCCGACGACGTCGAGGTCGGCCCTTGGTCGATCATCGGCGCAGGTGTGGAAATCGGCGAGGGGACAGTGATCGGGCCGCATGTGATTCTCAAGGGCCCGACCCGAATCGGTAAGCACAACCGCATCTACCAGTTTTCTTCGGTAGGTGAGGACACGCCCGATTTGAAATACAAGGGCGAAGAAACCCGTCTGGTCATCGGTGACCATAACGTTATTCGCGAAGGCGTGACGATTCATCGCGGGACCATTCAGGACCGTTCTGAAACGACCCTGGGCGATCACAACCTGATCATGGCCTATGCCCACATCGGTCACGACAGCGTTATCGGCAATCACTGCATTCTGGTCAACAACACCGCGTTGGCGGGCCATGTGCATGTTGAAGACTGGGCGATCCTGTCCGGTTTTACCTTGGTTCACCAGTATTGCCACATTGGCGCCCACAGCTTTTCCGGCATGGGCACTGCCATTGGCAAGGACGTTCCCGCCTACGTCACGGTATTCGGCAACCCCGCCGAAGCCCGCAGCATGAACTTCGAAGGCCTGCGCCGTCGCGGTTTCAGCGAAGATGCGATCCACGCCCTGCGACGTGCCTACAAGGTGGTTTACCGCCAGGGCCTGACAGTCGAACAGGCGCTCGCCGAGCTGGCCGAACCTTCGCTTCAGTTCCCGGAAGTCGCGGTGTTCCGTGATTCCATCCAGTCTTCGACTCGCGGCATCACCCGTTAACCATGGCCAATCTGCGTATTGCGCTGGTGGCGGGAGAGGCTTCCGGTGACATTCTGGGTGCGGGCCTCATGCGCGCGCTCAAAGCTCAGCACCCGGCGGTCGAGTTCATCGGTGTCGGCGGTCCGCTGATGCAGGCCGAAGGCCTGACCTCGTATTTCCCGATGGAACGCCTTTCTGTCATGGGGCTGGTGGAAGTGCTGGGCCGTTTGCGGGAGCTGTTGGCACGTCGCAAGAAACTGATCGCGGACCTGATCGCCGAGAAGCCGGACGTGTTCATCGGTATCGATGCCCCGGACTTCAACCTCAATATCGAACTCAAGCTGCGTCAGGCCGGGATCAAGACCGTGCATTACGTCAGCCCGTCGGTCTGGGCCTGGCGGCAGAAGCGGGTGCTGAAGATTCGCGAAGGTTGCGACCTGATGCTGACGCTGTTTCCGTTCGAAGCTAAATTTTATGAAGAGAAGGGCGTGCCGGTGCGGTTTGTCGGGCATTCCCTGGCCGATGCGATTCCGCTTGAGGCTGATCGCGCCGCCGCGCGGGCCGAACTGGGTTTGCCGGACGGGCCGCTGGTTGCCTTGATGCCGGGGAGCCGTGGTGGAGAGGTCGGGCGTCTCGGCGCGTTATTTCTCGACACCGCCCAGCGGCTGCGGGCCATGCGTCCCGGCGTACGGTTCGTCTTGCCATGCGCGAGCCCGCAGCGCCGGGCTCAGCTTGAAGAGCTGCTGGTCGGTCGCGATTTACCGCTGACCTTGCTCGAGGGTAAATCCCATCTGGCCCTGGCTGCTTGCGACGCCGTGTTGATCGCTTCGGGCACGGCTACGCTGGAAGCCTTGTTGTACAAGCGGCCAATGGTGGTCGCTTATCGCTTGGCACCGCTGACGTTCTGGATTCTCAAACGGATGGTGAAAAGTCCCTACGTCTCCTTGCCAAATTTGCTGGCCCAGCGCCTGCTGGTGCCGGAGTTGTTGCAGGACGATGCGACGGTCGAAGCCTTGGCCCAGACCCTGTCGCCACTGATCGAAGGTGGCCAGGAGCAGACCCGAGGCTTTGACGAAATCCACCGAACCCTGCGCTTGGACGCCTCCAATCAGGCAGCGGACGCGGTACTGAACCTGATTGGCAGAGCATAATGAGCAAAGCAAGCAAGCAGCTGGGCCTGGATTTTATGCTAGTCGATGAACTTGAAGATCTGGTGGCGGGTGTCGATGAAGTCGGTCGCGGCCCGCTGTGCGGTGCGGTGGTGACGGCGGCGGTGATCCTTGATCCGAGCCGCCCCATCCTGGGCCTCAACGACTCGAAGAAACTCACCGAAGCTCGCCGTGATGCGCTTTATGACGAAATCTGCGAAAAGGCCCTGAGCTGGTATGTCGCTCGCGCTGAAGTAGAAGAAATCGACGAACTGAACATCCTTCACGCCACCATGCTGGCCATGCAGCGTGCCGTCGAGGGGCTGCACATTCAGCCGAAACTGGCGATGATCGACGGCAACCGTTGCCCGAAACTCTCTATGCGCGCCGAAGCGGTAATTCAGGGCGACGGCAAGGTGCCAGCCATTGCCGCGGCATCGATTCTGGCCAAGGTCAGCCGTGATCGAGAAATGGCCGCGTTCGAATTGATTTATCCGGGTTACGGGATCGGAGGCCATAAAGGCTACCCGACGCCCGTTCATCTGGAAGCGTTGGCCCGCTTGGGGCCGACCCCAATCCATCGCCGCTCGTTCGCCCCGGTACGCTTGGCGTATGAAGCGCGGGAAAACCTGATCGGTAGTTAGTCGCAAGGCTGATGTTTTACTCAAGGCCCGGTACAATCCGGGCCTTGTTGTCTTTACGTTTCTAGTTTCTAGACAGGATCACTATGCCGGCTTCATTCGTTCATCTACGCCTGCACACTGAATATTCCCTGGTCGACGGTCTGGTGCGGATCAAACCGCTGGTCAAGACCCTGGTCGGCATGAACATGCCTGCCGTGGCGGTCACCGACCAGAACAACATGTGTTCCCTGGTCAAATTCTATAAAGCTGCCATGGGCGCGGGGATCAAGCCGATCTGCGGCGCCGACCTGTGGCTGTCGAACAAGGATCCGGACAACGCCTTGAGCCGGATCAGCCTGCTGGCGATGAACGCCGTGGGTTATCGTAACCTGACCGAACTGATCTCCCGTGGTTTCATCGACGGTCAGCGCAATGGCTCGATCATCATCGAGCGTCAGTGGGTGGCCGAAGCCAGCGAAGGCTTGATCATGCTGTCGGCGGCGAAAGAGGGCGAGATCGGTCTGGCGATGCTCAGCGGCAACCCGGATGAAGCCGAAACCCTGGCACGCGAGTGGATGGCGGTGTTCCCGGATCGTTTCTATCTGGAAGTCCAGCGCACCAGCCGCCCCAATGACGAAGAGCAACTGCACGGCGCCGTGGCGCTGGCGGCGAAGATCGGCGCGCCGCTGGTGGCGACCAACGACGTGCGCTTCATCAAGCAGGAAGACTTCGAGGCCCACGAAACCCGCGTTTGCATCGGTGAGGGCCGCGCCCTCGACGATCCGCGGCGTTCGAAGAATTACAGCGATCAGCAATACCTCAAAAGCGCCGAGGAAATGGCCGAGCTGTTCAGCGACTTGCCCGAGGCGCTGGAAAACACCGTCGAAATCGCCAAGCGCTGCAACATCGACGTGAAACTGGGCAAGCACTTCCTGCCCAACTTCCCGATTCCCGATGGCATGACCATCGACGAGTACTTCCGCAAGGTTTCCTTCGACGGTCTGGAAGAACGCCTGACCGTTCTGCTGCCCAAAGACACCACCGAAGACTATGAAACCAAGCGCCAAGTCTATGTCGACCGGCTGAATTTCGAGCTGGATATCATCATCCAGATGGGCTTTCCCGGTTACTTCCTGATCGTGATGGACTTTATCCAGTGGGCCAAGAGCAACGGCGTGCCGGTAGGTCCGGGTCGTGGGTCGGGTGCCGGGTCGCTGGTGGCCTATGTGCAGAAGATCACCGACCTCGACCCGCTGGAATATGACCTGCTGTTCGAACGTTTCCTTAACCCGGAACGGGTATCCATGCCCGACTTCGACGTCGACTTCTGCATGGACGGCCGTGACCGGGTGATCGATTACGTGGCCGAGAAATACGGCCGTAACGCGGTGAGCCAGATCATCACCTTCGGTTCCATGGCGGCGAAAGCGGTGGTCCGTGACGTGGCGCGGGTGCAGGGCAAGTCCTACGGCTTGGCGGATCGTCTGTCGAAGATGATTCCGTTCGAAGTCGGCATGACCCTGGAAAAGGCCTACGAGCAGGAAGAAATCCTGCGCGATTTCATCAAGGTCGATGAAGAGGCTGCGGAAATCTGGGAGATGGCGCGCAAGCTCGAAGGCGTTGTGCGTAACGTCGGCAAGCACGCCGGTGGTGTGGTAATCGCGCCGACCAAGCTGACCGACTTCTCGCCGATTTATTGCGACGAAGCGGGCGATGGCCTGGTAACCCAGTTCGACAAGGATGACGTCGAGGCTGCCGGTCTGGTGAAGTTCGACTTCCTCGGCCTGCGGACCCTGACGGTCATCGACTGGGCGCTGAAAACCATCAACCGCGATCGCGCCAAGGTCAACGAGCCGCCGCTGGATATCGCCTTTATCCCGCTGGACGACAAACCGACCTACACGTTGCTGCAAAAAGCTGAAACCACCGCGGTGTTCCAGCTCGAGTCGCGCGGTATGAAAGAGCTGATCAAAAAGCTCAAGCCCGACTGCCTGGAAGACTTGATCGCATTGGTGGCCCTGTTCCGTCCGGGCCCGTTGCAATCAGGCATGGTTGACGACTTTATCAACCGTAAGCACGGTCGCGCGGAGCTCGCGTACCCGCACTCGGATTACCAGTACGAAGGCCTCAAACCAGTCCTGGCGCCGACGTACGGCATCATCCTGTATCAGGAACAGGTGATGCAGATTGCCCAGGTCATGGCCGGTTATACCCTTGGCGGTGCAGACATGCTGCGTCGAGCCATGGGTAAGAAAAAACCCGAAGAAATGGCCAAGCAACGTGGCGGTTTCATTGAAGGTTGCGCCACCAACAATATCGACGCCGACCTGGCCGGTAACATCTTCGACCTGGTAGAAAAGTTCGCCGGTTACGGCTTCAACAAATCCCACTCCGCCGCGTATGGCCTAGTGTCGTACCAGACCGCGTGGCTGAAAACCCACTACCCGGCGCCGTTCATGGCCGCGGTACTGTCGGCGGATATGCACAACACCGACAAGGTCGTGACCTTGATCGAAGAAATTCGCACCATGAAGCTGCGTCTCGACGCGCCGGATGTGAATACTTCGGAGTTCAAGTTCACGGTGAATGACGAAGGCCGCATTATCTATGGCCTCGGCGCAATCAAGGGTGTGGGCGAAGGGCCGGTGGAAGCGATCACCGAGGCGCGTCAGGACGGACCGTTCAAGGATCTGTTCGATTTCTGCGCCCGTGTCGATCTCAAGCGGATCAACAAGCGCACCCTGGACGGTTTGATCCGCAGCGGCGCGCTGGATCGTCTGGGCCCGTATTTCCATGACGAACCCAAAGCCTATCAAGCCAGCATCGACCAGAACCGCGCGGTCTTGTTGAATGCGATGGAAGGGGCGATCAAGGCTGCCGAACAAACCGCGCGCACCCACGACAGTGGCCACGCCGATCTGTTTGGCGGCTTGTTCGTCGAGGAAGACGCGGATGTCTACGCCAATCATCGCAAGGCCAAGGAACTGACCCTCAAGGAACGCCTGAAAGGGGAGAAAGACACCTTGGGCCTGTACCTGACCGGTCACCCGATCGACGAATACGAAGGCGAAATCCGTCGTTTCGCCCGTCAGCGCATCATCGACCTGAAGCCGGCTCGCGATACGCAGACGGTCGCGGGCATGATCATCGCCCTGCGAGTGATGAAGAACAAAAAGGGCGACAAGATGGGGTTCATCACCCTCGATGACCGCTCCGGGCGGATCGAAGCCTCGTTGTTCGCCGATGCCTTCCATTCCGCGCAGTCGCTGTTGCAGACCGACGCGATGGTGGTGGTCGAGGGCGAAGTCAGCAACGACGATTTCTCTGGCGGCCTGCGGCTGCGGGTCAAGCGGGTGATGAGCATGGAAGATGCGCGCACCAACCTGGCCGAAAGCCTGCGCCTGAAATTGCACACCAAGGATTTGAAGGGCGATCAGCTACGCTGGCTGGGTGAGCTGTTCAAGCGCCACCGCGGCGCGTGCCCGATCACCATGGAGTACACCAGTCCCGATGCGAAGGCCTTGTTGCAGTTCGGTGAGACCTGGCGGATCGATCCGGCGGATGCCTTGATTCAAGCCTTGCGTGACCAGTTCGGGCGAGACAACGTCTTCCTCCAATACCGTTGACGGTCAGGCGGCATTCCTTACCATTGGAACGCGCCTGATCCCGACCCAATTTTTTAATCTCGACCTGAACGCGCCTGTCCCTTAAGGTAGGGCGCGAATAGACAACCGGCCGGCCCAAGCTCTCTTGGAAGGTCGACCCAAGACGGACGCCTATGAACCCGAATTTTCTAGATTTCGAACAGCCGATCGCCGACCTGCAAGCCAAGATCGAAGAGTTGCGCTTGGTCGGTAATGACAATTCGCTGAATATCGGCGATGAGATTTCCCGCCTGCAGGACAAGAGCAGCACGCTGACCGAAGACATCTTCGGCAAGCTGACCAGCTGGCAGATCGCACGTATGGCGCGTCATCCGAAACGTCCGTATACCCTGGACTACATCGAACACATCTTCACCGAGTTCGACGAACTGCACGGCGACCGTCACTTCTCCGACGACGCAGCCATCGTTGGCGGCATTGCCCGTCTGGACGATCAGCCGGTGATGATCATCGGTCACCAGAAAGGCCGCGAAGTGCGCGAGAAGGTTCGTCGCAACTTCGGTATGCCGCGTCCGGAAGGCTATCGCAAGGCGTGCCGTTTGATGGAAATGGCCGAGCGTTTCAAAATGCCGATCCTGACCTTCATCGACACCCCGGGTGCTTACCCTGGCATCGACGCCGAAGAGCGCAACCAGAGCGAAGCGATTGCCTGGAACCTGCGTGTCATGGCTCGCCTGAAAACCCCCATCATCGCCACCGTGATCGGTGAGGGTGGTTCCGGTGGTGCATTGGCGATCGGGGTCTGCGATCAGTTGAACATGCTGCAATACTCGACCTACGCGGTGATTTCGCCGGAAGGTTGCGCCTCGATTCTGTGGAAAACTGCCGAGAAGGCGCCGGATGCCGCTGAAGCCATGGGCATTACTGCCGAGCGTCTGAAGGGCCTGGGCATTGTCGATAAAGTGATCGGCGAGCCATTGGGCGGCGCTCATCGTGATCCGGCCGCCGCGGCAGCCTCGATCCGCGCCGAGCTGAGCTCGCAACTGGCGATGCTGAAGAAGTTCGATAACGAGGCGCTGTTGGCCCGTCGTTACGAGCGTCTGATGAGCTACGGTCTCTGATCTGACGCTGCTTCGGCAAATGCTGGATAACCAATGTGGGAGCGGGCTTGCTCGCTCCCACATTTGATTTGTGCGAAGTGATTGATATGAGTCAGCCCACGATTGATTTGCCTACCCGACTCCTGCGCAACCTCACGCCTTGGCGCACCGCCACAACCTGGCGCATCGCGTTCTCCGGTGGTCTCGATTCCACCGTCCTGCTGCACCTTCTCGCGCACCTTGCGAACACCCAATCCCTGCCAGCGCTGACCGCCATCCATGTCCACCATGGCCTCCAGGCTGCGGCTGATGCGTGGCCGGAACATTGTCAGTCGGTCTGTGGTGCGTTGGGAGTGCCGCTAGAGATCGTGCGCGTTCAGGTTGAACCCGGCGCCAGCCTTGAGCGTGCGGCGCGGGATGCGCGTTATGGCGCCTTCATCGCGGCGACTCACGCTGGCGAAGTGCTGCTCACCGGCCAACACCGTGACGATCAGGCGGAAACTCTATTGTTTCGGCTGATGCGTGGGGCAGGAGTGAGAGGGTTGTCGGGGATGCCGAGCGAGCGTCCTTTGGGCCGGGGGCATCTGCTGCGACCCTTGCTCGACGTCACGCGCGCCGAGCTTGAGGCCTACGCGACGGAATATCAGTTGAGCTGGATCGAGGATCCGTCGAACCAGGACCGCCAGTTCTCGCGCAATTACCTGCGTCATCAGGTGTTCCCCGTGTTGACCGCGCGCTGGCCGCAAGCGGTGGCGACCATGGCCCGCAGCGCTGCGCATCTGAGCGAAGCGCAGGGACTGCTCGACGAGTTGGCGCAAATCGATCTGGCCCACGCCACCACGGTCAGTGATTTCGATTGGCTGGGGTTGCCGTCGCTGGAGCTGGCACCCCTGGAAAAACTGTCTGATGCGCGCCAGCGCAACGCGTTAAGTTATTGGCTAAAACCGCTGACGACTTTGCCGGACAGTGACCATTGGTCGGGTTGGGAAAATTTGCGTGATGCGACCGGCGATGCGCGTCCGGTCTGGCGACTCGCAGCGGGTGAATTGCATCGCGCGGGCGGGCGTCTCTGGTGGTTGTCTGGTGGTTGGCTGCGCATTCCGCCATCCCCAGTGTCTTGGGCTGATCCCGCGGTATCACTGGCGTTGCCGGATAACGGCGTCCTTACGTTCGCCGGTCAGCCCCCCGATGGCCCGCTGCAAATCCGCTATCGTGAGGGAGGCGAGATCATGAACCTGCCCGATCGCGGCCACCGTGACTTGAAGCGTTTACTCAACGAAAGCGGCATTCCGGGCTTCGCCCGTGGCAGATTGCCGCTGGTCTACAGAGGCCAGCAATTGCTGGCGGTGGCGAACCTGCGGGGGCTAAATGGCGGTGAGCAAGGTGGTTGGTATTTGCATTGGCAGCCGCTGATCGAAGATCAAGGTTTGAGCTGAAAGGGGCTTTCCGGTAGACTACGCTCCCTTCTTGATACAACTTCTGTGGATTCGCCTGAATCGCAGGAGTTGCCGATTACCAAGCAGTCTTTGCTGGGCGATTCCAAAAAATGTGTAGCGAGCAACCTACCGGTGTTTCATCTACCGGTCTGTCCCAACGCGGCGGTTTTTTTGAAAGGTGCACTGTGATTAATGCAGGTGATCGGGGGCTTCGGCCTTCCTTCGCTTTCCCCGGCGGCTCGGACCGCTTTAACGCAGACTTCTAGGGTTTTTCATGACGCGCTACATATTCGTCACGGGCGGTGTTGTTTCTTCATTGGGGAAAGGCATTGCCTCGGCTTCATTGGCGGCCATCCTGGAGGCGCGGGGACTTAAGGTCACCATGCTGAAGCTGGACCCGTACATCAACGTTGACCCGGGCACCATGAGCCCGTTCCAGCACGGTGAAGTGTTCGTCACCCACGACGGCGCCGAGACCGACCTGGACCTGGGCCACTACGAGCGGTTCATCCGCACGACCATGACCCAGAACAACAACTTCACCACCGGCCGTGTTTACGAACACGTCCTGCGCAAAGAGCGCCGTGGTGATTACCTGGGCGCAACCATTCAGGTGATCCCGCACATCACCGACGAAATCAAGCGCCGGATCATCAAGGGCGCCGGCGATGCCGACGTGGCCATGGTCGAGATCGGTGGCACCGTGGGTGACATCGAGTCGCAACCGTTCCTCGAAGCGATCCGTCAATTGCGTTTCGAAGTCGGCGCCAAGCGCGCGATGCTGATGCACCTGACGCTGGTGCCGTACATCGCCACTGCCGGCGAAACCAAAACCAAGCCGACTCAGCACTCGGTCAAGGAACTGCGTTCCATTGGCCTGCAGCCAGACGTGCTGGTGTGCCGCTCCGATCACCCGATCGACATCTCTTCGCGTCGCAAGATCGCCCAGTTCACCAACGTTGAAGAACGTGCGGTGATCGCGCTGGAAGACGCCGACACCATCTACAAGATCCCGGGCATTCTGCACTCCCAGGGCCTGGATGATTTCGTTGTTGAGCGTTTCGGCCTGCAATGTGACAGCGCCGATCTGTCCGAGTGGGAAGCGGTGGTCGATGCCAAGCTGAACCCGGAACACGAAGTCACCATCGCGATGGTCGGCAAGTACATGGAACTGCTGGACGCCTACAAATCGCTGATCGAAGCGATGAGTCACGCCGGCATCAGCAACCGCACCAAGGTCAACCTGCGCTACATCGATTCCGAAGACATCGAAAACCAGGGCACCGCGCTGCTGGAAGGCGTTGACGCGATTCTGGTACCGGGCGGGTTTGGTCTGCGTGGCGTTGAAGGCAAGATCACTGCCGTTCAATACGCTCGCGAAAACAAGGTTCCATACCTGGGTATCTGCCTGGGCATGCAAGTGGCGGTGATCGAGTTCGCTCGTAACGTCATGGGCTGGAAAGACGCCAACTCCACCGAGTTCGATCGCACCAGCGGTCACCCGGTCGTGGGTCTGATCACCGAGTGGGAAGATGCCACCGGTGCAGTCGAAACCCGTACCGAAACCTCCGATCTGGGCGGCACCATGCGCCTTGGTGCTCAGGATTGCCTGCTTGAGCCAGGTTCCCTGGTGCACGATTGCTACGCCAAGGACGTGATCGTCGAGCGTCACCGTCACCGCTACGAAGTGAACAACAACCTGCTGCCGCAAATCATCGAGGCCGGTCTGAAAATCTCCGGTCGTTCCGGTGATGGCGCGTTGGTTGAAGTGGTCGAAGCACCGGATCATCCATGGTTCGTCGCTTGCCAGTTCCACCCAGAGTTCACCTCGACGCCACGCGACGGTCACCCGTTGTTCAGCGGTTTCGTTAAAGCCGCTTTGGCTCAACACCAGAAGAAGGCGTAATCCTGATGGCGCAGAAGATCATCCGCGTAGGCGATATCGAGATTGCCAACGACAAGCCAATGGTGCTGTTCGGTGGCATGAATGTCCTGGAAAGCCGCGACATGGCGATGCAGGTCTGCGAAGAGTACGTAAAGGTCACCGAGAAACTCGGTATCCCTTACGTGTTCAAGGCCAGTTTCGATAAGGCCAACCGTTCTTCTGTGACCTCTTACCGTGGCCCCGGCCTGGAAGAGGGCATGCGGATTTTCCAGGACATCAAGCAAGCCTTCGGCGTGCCGGTCATTACTGACGTCCACGAGCCTGACCAGGCCGCTGTCGTCGCTGAAG
This sequence comes from Pseudomonas sp. B21-048, assembly GCF_024748615.1. Classification (NCBI taxonomy): domain Bacteria; kingdom Pseudomonadati; phylum Pseudomonadota; class Gammaproteobacteria; order Pseudomonadales; family Pseudomonadaceae; genus Pseudomonas; species Pseudomonas sp. B21-048. The sequence continues at coordinate 1,161,954 of NZ_CP087168.1, forward strand.
TTTGCGACATCATCCAGTTGCCGGCCTTCCTGTCGCGCCAGACCGACCTCGTGGTCGCGATGGCCAAGACCGGCGCAGTGATCAACATCAAGAAAGCCCAGTTCCTCGCGCCTCAGGAAATGAAACACATCCTGAACAAATGCGTAGAAGCCGGTAACGATCAGTTGATCCTCTGCGAGCGTGGTTCGAGCTTCGGCTATAACAACCTGGTGGTCGACATGCTTGGTTTCGGCGTCATGAAGCAGTTCGAATACCCGGTGTTCTTCGATGTGACCCACGCGCTGCAGATGCCTGGTGGTCGCTCCGATTCTGCTGGCGGTCGTCGTGCCCAGGTCACCGACCTGGCCAAGGCCGGCATGAGCCAGTCGCTGGCCGGTCTGTTCCTTGAAGCGCACCCGGACCCGGATAACGCCAAATGCGACGGCCCTTGTGCCTTGCGTCTGGACAAACTGGAGCCCTTCCTGGCCCAGCTCAAAGCACTGGACGAACTGGTGAAGAGTTTTCCGACAGTAGAAACCGCGTAAACCTCAAATCTCCGGTAAAGTACCGCACGGTTTAATGCTCAGGCCCTCGGGCTTGAGCCTTATCGTCCGCAAGCGTGCCCGCTGTCTGTCACTTGCCGACGATAAAAAATTTCCTTCAGCTGCGTCGTTTTCGTCAACTTTGGAGTGTTTACAACAATGGCAAAAATCGTCGACATCAAAGGTCGTGAAGTTCTCGACTCCCGTGGCAATCCCACTGTGGAAGCCGATGTGCTTCTCGATAACGGCATCATCGGCAGCGCGTGCGCGCCATCCGGTGCTTCCACTGGCTCGCGTGAAGCACTCGAGCTGCGTGATGGCGACAAGAGCCGTTACCTGGGCAAAGGCGTTCTGAAAGCTGTCGGCAACATCAACGGTCCGATCCGCGACCTGTTGCTGGGGGCAGATCCAAGCGACCAGAAAGCGCTGGATCACGCGATGATCAAGCTGGACGGCACCGAAAACAAAGGTTCCCTGGGCGCCAACGCAATCCTCGCCGTTTCCCTGGCCGCAGCCAAGGCAGCAGCACAGGACCAGGACCTGCCGCTGTACGCTCACATCGCTAACCTGAACGGCACCCCGGGTGTTTACTCGATGCCGGTTCCGATGATGAACATCATCAACGGTGGCGAGCACGCCGATAACAACGTCGACATCCAGGAATTCATGGTTCAGCCAGTTGGCGCCAAGTCTTTCTCGGAAGGTCTGCGCATGGGCACCGAGATTTTCCATCACCTCAAAGCCGTTCTGAAGGCTCGCGGCCTGAGCACTGCCGTGGGTGACGAAGGTGGTTTCGCGCCGAACCTGGCTTCCAACGAAGACGCTCTGAAAGTGATCTCCGAAGCCGTGGCCAACGCCGGTTACAAGTTGGGCACCGACGTGACCCTGGCTCTGGACTGCGCCGCCAGCGAATTCTACGAAGACGGCAAGTACAACCTGTCCGGCGAAGGCCAGGTGTTCACCGCTGAAGGTTTCGCCGATTACCTGAAAGGTTTGACCGAGCGTTACCCGATCATCTCCATCGAAGACGGTCTGGACGAGTCCGACTGGGCTGGCTGGAAAATCCTCACCGACAAGATCGGCGAGAAGACTCAGCTGGTAGGCGACGACCTGTTCGTGACCAACACCAAGATCCTGAAAGAAGGCATCGATAAAAAGATCGCCAACTCGATCCTGATCAAGTTCAACCAGATCGGCACCCTGACCGAAACTCTGGAAGCGATCCAGATGGCCAAGGCCGCTGGTTACACCGCTGTGATCTCGCACCGCTCCGGCGAAACCGAAGACTCGACCATTGCCGACCTGGCGGTGGGCACTGCGGCTGGCCAGATCAAGACCGGCTCCCTGTGCCGTTCCGACCGCGTTTCCAAGTACAACCAACTGCTGCGTATCGAAGAGCAGTTGAATGGCAAAGCCAAATACAACGGTCGCAACGAGTTCCGCGGTTAAGCGGAAACTGGTAAAAAGACACCGGATTGTGTCGGAAAAATCGCAGCAGCGATGGATTTGCCACTAATCTGATGCCTTAAGAGCACAAGCCTGGTTCTTCCAGGCTTCGTGCTATCAGAAGCTTCAAAGTTTTGGCATGGCTGTCTTTTTTCACTGGATACCTGATATTCGATGCGCAGTCCCAATTGGTTGTTCCTTGTCTTGCTCTTGCTGCTGGCCGGCCTGCAGTATCGCCTGTGGGTGGGCAATGGCAGTCTGGCGCAAGTGGCCGAACTGAAGCAGCAGATTGCGGATCAACACGCCGAGAATGAGGCGTTGCTGGAGCGCAATCGGGTGATGGACGCCGAAGTCAGTGAATTGAAAAAGGGCATGGAGACCGTTGAAGAACGGGCTCGTCATGAGTTGGGCATGGTCAAGGACGGTGAAACCCTTTACCAGTTGGCCCAATGATTAATTCGTTACCGGCCTTCTGGGCCGTGATTCCTGCCGCGGGCGTCGGTGCCCGTATGGCCGCGGACCGTCCCAAGCAATACTTGCAACTGGGCGGGCGCACTATTCTCGAACACAGCCTCGGCTGTTTCCTCGATCATCCTGCCCTGAAAGGGTTGGTGGTCAGTCTTGCAATCGACGATCCTTACTGGCCGAATCTGGCGTGTGCCACCGATCCGCGTATTCAGCGGGTTGAGGGTGGCGCAGAGCGCTCCGGGTCGGTGCTCAATGCCTTGCTGCATCTGCATGCTCAAGGCGCTGACGATGAGGATTGGGTGTTGGTTCACGATGCCGCACGACCGAATCTGGCACGTGATGATCTCGATAAATTGCTCAGTGAACTCGCTGACGATCCGGTAGGCGGTCTGTTGGCGGTGCCTGCGCGGGACACTCTCAAGCGGGTCGACCAGCATGGGCGCGTGCTGGAAACAGTGGATCGCAGCGTGATCTGGCAGGCGTATACGCCGCAAATGTTTCGCCTTGGCGCGTTGCATCGGGCGTTGGCGGACAGTCTGGTGGCGGACGTTGTCGTCACCGATGAAGCCTCGGCCATGGAATGGTCGGGCCAGGCGCCGCGCTTGATTGAGGGGCGATCCGATAACATCAAAGTCACTCGCCCTGAAGACCTTGAATGGTTGCGCCAGCGTTGGGCTAACCGCCGCTAAAAGATCGCAGCCTACAATCTTTTGATCTCAAACCCGGTACTCCGGCCGTTCGGCCAACCCTTCCTTCAAATAATCCACCAACTTGCGCACCTTCGGCGACAGATGCCGTTGCTGTGGATAAAGCGCCCAAACTGCTGTGTTTGGCGGTTGATGGGCTTCCAGCAGCGAAATCAATTCGCCGTTTTTCAGGTATTCCAGCACGTAGTAATCCGGTAACTGACACAACCCAACCCCCTGTAGCGCCGCATCCAGCACGGCCTGCCCACTGTTGCAGCGCCAGTTTCCCTGTACACGCTGGGAAAATTCCCGCCCGTTCTGTTCCAGTTGCCAGATGTCCGAACTGCCAATGAGGCAGTTATGGCGACTCAGTTCCGACAAGCTGTGTGGGCGACCATACCGTTCCAGGTAGGACGGCGAGGCGCACAGGTACATGCGCCGTGGTGCCAGACGTGTGGCGACCAATCTTGAATCCTGCAGGCGGCCGAGGCGGATGGCCAGGTCCAGCCCTTCATGCACCAGGTCGAGCGGTCGGTTGCTCAGTTCAATGTCGACGCGCAGTTGCGGATACAACCCCATGAAGCGTGTCACCAGTGGCACGATGAATCGTTCGCCGTAGGCCACGGCACACGTCATGCGCAGCATGCCCTTGGGTTCGCTGGTCAAGTCACCGACAGCGCGCAACGCTTCTTCGCGACCGTCCTGTAGACGCTGGCAATGCTGCAAAAAGGTTTGCCCGGCCTCGGTCAGCGTGACCCGGCGGGTGCTGCGATAGAGCAAACGGGTTTGCAGGCGCTCTTCCAGTCGTACGATTTGGCGACTGATGTGAGAGGAAGACACCCCAAGGCGTTCAGCCGCAGCGGTGAATTGGCTGCACTCGGCCACGGCAACGAACTCGTCGATGCCTTCCCAGCGGTTTTCGGACATCGGGATTATCCCTGTATGGCAATAATGTTTTGCTTTTGTTCTGATTATTCATCGTATGTCGCTGTATTACACTCCTTGTCTCGTTTTTATTCACTGGAGAGTCAGCATGATCAAGTCGCGCGCCGCCGTTGCCTTCGAGGCCAAGAAACCCCTCGAGATCGTTGAAGTCGATGTCGCCATGCCCAAGGCTGGTGAAGTCCTGCTGCGCGTCGTCGCCTCCGGTGTTTGCCATACCGATGCCTACACCCTCTCGGGCGCTGACCCGGAAGGTATCTTCCCGTCGATCCTGGGTCACGAAGGTGGTGCGGTGGTCGAAGCGATTGGCGAGGGTGTGACTTCGGTCGTGGTCGGCGATCATGTGATCCCGCTGTACACCCCGGAATGTGGCAAGTGCAAATTCTGTCTGTCGGGCAAAACCAACCTATGTCAGGCGATTCGCGCGACTCAGGGTAAAGGTCTGATGCCGGATGGTACTTCGCGTTTTTCCTACAAGGGCGAAACGATTTTCCACTACATGGGCACCTCGACCTTTTCCGAGTACACCGTGCTACCGGAAATCTCCGTCGCCAAAATCCCTAAAGAAGCGCCATTGGAAAAAGTCTGCCTGCTGGGTTGTGGCGTCACCACGGGCATCGGCGCGGTAATCAACACCGCCAAGGTCAAACCAGGTGACACCGTCGCCATCTTCGGGCTGGGCGGCATCGGTCTGTCGGCTGTGATTGGCGCGGTCAAAGCCAAGGCAGGGCGGATCATCGCCATCGACATCAACCCGGCCAAGTTCGAGATCGCCAAGCAATTGGGCGCTACCGATTGTGTAAACCCGAAAGACTTCGATCGTCCGATTCAGGAAGTGATCGTCGACATGACCGATGGCGGCGTCGACTTTTCCTTCGAATGCATTGGCAACGTCCAGCTGATGCGTGCTGCACTTGAGTGCTGCCACAAAGGTTGGGGTGAGTCGGTGATCATTGGCGTGGCCGGTGCCGGTCAGGAAATCTCCACCCGTCCGTTCCAGTTGGTGACCGGTCGCGTCTGGCGCGGTTCGGCGTTCGGTGGTGTGCGTGGGCGTACCGAGTTGCCGAGCTATGTCGAAATGGCCCAGACCGGCGAGATTCCGCTGGATACCTTCATCACCCACACGATGGGCCTGGAAGATATCAACAAGGCGTTTGACCTGATGCACGAAGGCAAAAGCATCCGTAGCGTCATTCATTTCTAAAGGAGCAGCAGAAAGCTTCAAGCCGCAAGCTGCAAGTGGGTTCGACGCCCTCTTGCAGCTTAGAGCTTGAAGCTTGCAGCTGAAAAAAGCCCATGAGCCTGGAAAATATCTCCTGCCAGAAAAGCTTCGGCGGCTGGCACAAGCGCTATCGTCATCGCTCGGAAGTGCTCGGTTGCGACATGGTGTTTGCCGTGTACCTGCCGCCGCAAGCGGAGCAGGGCGGTAAACTGCCGGTGCTGTACTGGTTGTCCGGCCTGACCTGCACCGACGAGAACTTCATGCAAAAGGCCGGCGCCATGCGCATGGCCGCCGAGCTTGGGCTGATCATCGTCGCACCGGATACCAGTCCGCGCGGCCCTGATGTGCCGGATGATCCGGAGGGTGCCTGGGACTTCGGTCTCGGTGCCGGGTTTTATCTGAATGCCACGCAGGAACCGTGGTCCCGGCACTATCGGATGCATGACTATGTCGTGCAGGAATTGCCTGCATTGGTCGAAGCGCATTTCCCGACATCGGACAAGCGTGGCATCAGCGGTCACTCCATGGGCGGTCACGGTGCGTTGGTCTGTGCGTTGCGCAATCCCGGGCGTTATCGGTCAGTGTCGGCATTCTCGCCGATCAACAATCCGATGGATTGCCCTTGGGGCCAGAAAGCCTTTTCCCGTTACTTGGGAGAAGACCGTTCGAAGTGGCGCGAATGGGATGCCTGTGCATTGATTGCCGAGGCTGACGAGAAGCTGGCGCTGCTGGTCGATCAGGGTGATCGCGATGATTTCCTGGCCACCCAGCTCAAGCCTGAAGCCTTGCAACAGGCCGCCAAACTGGCGGGTCATCCGCTGACGTTGCGACTGCAACCGGGCTACGACCACAGCTATTTCTTCATCGCCAGCTTCATTAACGACCACTTGCAGCATCACGCACGCGCTTTAGGAGGCGCGGTCGGTTAGTCTCCCTACGCGGCGGGGAAGCTAATTGAGAGCGCCCCCTACGCCTAATGCAGGTAGAATCACGCCCTGACAAAAATCGGGGCGTTTTTTTATGCGTATTGGCCACGGCTACGATGTGCACCGTTTCGCTGAAGGCGATTTCATCACACTGGGCGGCGTGCGGATTGCACACAGCTTCGGGCTGCTCGCCCATTCCGACGGTGATGTCCTGTTGCACGCCTTGAGCGACGCGTTGCTCGGCGCTGCCGCGCTGGGTGATATCGGCAAGCATTTTCCGGACACCGACCCGCAGTTCAAGGGCGCCGACAGCCGTGTGCTGTTGCGTCACGTCGTCGCACTGATCCATGCCAAAGGCTGGAAAGTCGGCAACGTCGATAACACCATCGTCGCCCAGGCCCCGAAAATGGCCCCGCATATCGAATCGATGCGCGCGCTGATTGCCGCGGATCTTCAAGTTGAGTTGGATCAAGTGAACGTGAAAGCTACCACCACCGAAAAGCTCGGCTTTGTCGGTCGCGAAGAAGGCGTCGCCGTGCACTCCGTTGCCCTGTTGCTGCGCGCATGAACGAATTGCAGTTGCTCGGCCCGCGGGCCTATGGTCAAGCCCTCGGCAGCGCGGTACTGAAAGCCACGGCGGAAGATTTTCAGGTCGATGAAGTGCTCAATATCCCCCTCAGTGGCGATGGCGAGCACCTGTGGATCTGGGTGGAAAAGCGCGGTCTGAATACCGAAGAAGCGGCACGGCGCATCGCCAAGGCGGCGGGTGTGCCGTTGCGCACCGTCAGCTATGCCGGCCTCAAGGACCGCCAGGCGTTGACGCGTCAGTGGTTCAGCGTGCAACTGCCGGGCAAGGCCGATCCTGATCTGTCGGCGGCGGAAAACGACACGCTGAAAATACTCAAGACCGGTCGGCATAAACGCAAACTGCAACGCGGCGCCCACTCGGCCAACGGCTTCACCTTGCGCTTGACCCAGTTCGCCGGTGACAAGGCGGCGATTGAAGAGCGTCTGCAACTGATCGCCAAGCAAGGTATTCCCAATTATTTCGGCGCTCAGCGTTTCGGCTTTGACGGCGGCAACGTGGTCGACGCCCGTGCCTGGGCCGCGCGCAAGGCCCTGCCTGAGCAGCGCAATGTGCGTTCGCGGCTGCTCTCCACCGCGCGCAGTTTTCTGTTCAATCAAGTGTTGGCGGCGCGTGTCGCCGATGGCACCTGGCAGCGCGCTCAGGTGGGCGATCTGTTGGCGTTCACCGACAGCCGCAGTTTTTTCCCGGCAGGTGAAGCTGAATGCAGCGACCCACGCTTGGCGATTCTCGACCTGCACCCGACCGGCCCGCAGTGGGGCGAAGGTGACTTGCCGACGTCAGGCGCTGTCCATGAATTGGAGCAGGCAATCGCCGCGCGCGAAGCGGATCTGCGCGATTGGTTGATTAACGCCGGAATGAGCCACGAACGTCGCATTCTGCGGCTGCCCATTGGCGGGTTGACGTGGCATTATCCCGAGCCTGACATTCTGCAACTGGAATTCGTCCTGCCGGCCGGATGCTTCGCCACCGTTTTGGTGCGTGAACTCGTCGATCTGGTGCCGGTGGGGCAGACGGACAGCCCATGCGTATTCTGATTTCTAACGACGATGGGGTAACCGCACCCGGTCTCGCCGCGCTTTATGCCGCGCTGGCGGATTTTACCGAATGCGTGGTTATCGCCCCGGACCAGGACAAAAGCGGCGCCAGCAGTTCGCTGACGCTCGACCGTCCGTTGCACCCGCAAACCTTAGCCAATGGCTTTATCAGCCTCAACGGCACACCCACCGACTGCGTGCATCTGGGCCTTAACGGTTTGCTGGAGTTCGAGCCGGACATGGTGGTTTCCGGCATCAACCTTGGGGCCAACCTGGGGGATGACGTGCTGTATTCCGGCACCGTGGCGGCGGCCCTCGAGGGACGTTTCCTTGGGCGTCCTTCGTTTGCTTTCTCATTCGTCTCACGGCAAGTAGAGAACCTTCCCACAGCCGCTTATTTTGCGCGCAAACTGGTAGAGGCTCACGCGGACCTTGATCTGCCACCGCGTACGGTACTGAACGTGAACATTCCCAACTTGCCGCTGGAGCATATCCGCGGTATCCAGCTAACCCGCCTCGGCCATCGCGCCCGGGCCGCCGCGCCAATGAAAGTGGTCGATCCGCGCGGTAAATCCGGTTACTGGATCGCTGCGGCCGGGGACGCTGAAGATGGTGGCCCGGGTACTGATTTCCATGCGGTGATGCAAGGCTATGTTTCAATCACGCCACTGCAACTGGATCGCACCTTTAATGATGCCTTCAGAAGTCTCGATGGCTGGCTGGAGGGACTGCGCTAATGGCTCGTGAGCAAGACGATATTCTGCATCGCGGTATCGGGATGACCTCTCAACGGACCCGTGAGCGTCTGATTCAGCGCCTCTATGAAGAGGGAATATCCAACGCCAAGGTGCTGGACGTCATCCGTCGCACCCCGCGTCATCTGTTTGTTGATGAAGCGCTGGCTCATCGCGCCTATGAAGATACGGCGCTGCCGATCGGGCATAACCAGACCATTTCCCAGCCTTATATGGTGGCGCGCATGAGCGAGCTGCTGCTGGAAGCCGGTCCGTTGGACAAGGTGATGGAAATCGGCACCGGTTCGGGTTACCAGACGGCAGTACTGTCGCAACTGGTCGAGCGGGTTTTTTCCGTGGAGCGCATCAAAATTCTGCAAGACCGGGCCAAGGAGCGTCTGGTGGAACTGAACCTGCGCAACGTGGTATTTCGCTGGGGCGATGGCTGGGAAGGGTGGCCGGCATTGGCGCCATACAATGGCATCATTGTCACTGCCGTCGCCACCGACGTGCCTCAAGCTTTGCTCGATCAGTTGGCGCCGGGCGGGCGCTTGGTCATTCCGGTCGGTTCCGGTGAAGTTCAACAATTAATGTTGATCATCCGTGAAGAGCAGGGCTTTTCCAGGCGCGTTCTGGGGGCGGTGCGTTTTGTGCCATTGCTCAATGGGCCGTTGGCCTGAGCATTTGTTTCAACACGCTGAATTCTCTTCGAATGCCCGGGTCTTACGGCGGCATCGATTGGTTAAACGGAATTCATCCTCAGACAGCAAACGAGGGCGAAACGAATTCGCTTCATTAAAGGTAAAGCCTGTTTGGCCCGTTATACTTGCGACATTTCGTGCCGAAGCACGGCAATCCATATTTTCAGCCACCACAAAGGGAGCGGCGGGTGAGTCTCACAGTCATTGCGCAGCGAATAGGTATAACGAGTTTTCAGCGTCTGGTGACTGGCCTTGTCTTGAGTACTTTGCTGGTTGGTTGCTCCAGTACCCCATCAGGTAGTACGAGCGTCGTCGAGCGTAATAACACGGTCGCCCAGCGTCCGGCCGTGACCACCGGACAGTACGTGGTCCGACCCAAAGACACCTTGTTCTCTATCGCTTTTCGCTACGGTTGGGACTACAAAGCCCTCGCGGCACGGAACAACATTCCTACGCCTTACACGATCCATCCGGGTCAGACAATTCGCTTCGACGGCCGCAGCGGTTCAACGCCGACGGCGATAGTGAGTTCGTCCAGTTCCTCGCCTTCATCGTCGAGTAAAACCACGGTCATTCGGCGCCAGGCAAACGGCACGACGACCAGTACAACAGTGCTTGCACCGTCCGTCGCCAGCAAGCCGGCACCCGCGCCATTGCCTCCCGCTGGTCCGGCCCCGACGGGCTGGGGGTGGCCTTCTGGTGGCATTCTGATTGGAAAATTCTCTTCAAACGGTAGTTTGAATAAAGGAATTGATATCGCCGGAGATTTGGGACAGCCTGTTTTAGCTGCGTCTGATGGGACGGTGGTATACGCCGGGAGTGGCTTAAGGGGCTACGGCGAATTAGTCATCATCAAACACAGCGATACCTACGTCAGTGCCTACGGACATAACCGCAGGCTGTTGGTTCGGGAGGGGCAGCAGGTCAAAGTCGGACAGACAATTGCCGAAATGGGGTCAACGGGTACAGACCGGGTGAAACTGCATTTTGAGATTCGCCGACAAGGTAAACCAGTCGATCCGCTGCAATTCCTGCCACGTCGTTGATTTGTTAGCCAGCCTGTTCCGTCACGTAGAGGGAACAGGCTCCAGCGTTGCCAGGGATAAAGGCGTCGCTTGAGCTTGAGGTCGAACTCACCAAAGGACTATAACAATGGCTCTCAGTAAAGAAGTGCCGGAGTTTGACATCGACGATGAGGTTCTCCTGATGGAGACCGGCATCGCTACGGATTCGATGTCGAATGATGAAGGGGATGCACCACCTTCCGTTCGCGCCAAATCCAAACACTCCGCTTCGCTTAAGCAACACAAGTACATCGACTACACGCGGGCACTCGATGCCACACAGCTGTACCTCAACGAAATCGGCTTTTCCCCATTGCTCTCCCCGGAAGAAGAAGTTCATTTTGCGCGCTTGTCGCAAAGTGGCGATCCGGCCGGGCGCAAACGCATGATTGAAAGCAACCTGCGGCTGGTGGTGAAAATCGCCCGACGTTACGTCAATCGTGGGCTGTCGCTGCTGGACCTGATCGAAGAGGGCAACCTCGGCTTGATCCGGGCAGTGGAAAAGTTCGATCCAGAACGTGGCTTCCGCTTTTCGACTTACGCCACTTGGTGGATTCGTCAGACCATCGAGCGCGCGATCATGAATCAGACCCGGACCATCCGGTTGCCGATCCATGTGGTCAAAGAGCTCAACGTGTACTTGCGGGCTGCACGAGAGCTGACTCAAAAGCTCGATCACGAACCCTCACCCGAAGAAATCGCCAATCTGCTGGAGAAACCGGTAGGCGAGGTCAAGCGCATGCTCGGCCTGAACGAGCGGGTTTCTTCGGTCGACGTCTCGCTGGGTCCGGATTCGGATAAAACCCTGCTGGACACCCTGACCGACGATCGACCGACCGATCCATGCGAACTGTTGCAGGACGACGACCTGTCACAGAGCATCGATCAGTGGCTCTCGGAGCTGACCGACAAACAACGCGAGGTGGTCGTACGCCGCTTCGGCTTGCGAGGTCACGAGAGCAGCACGCTTGAAGACGTAGGCCTGGAAATCGGCTTGACCCGGGAGCGGGTCCGGCAAATTCAGGTTGAAGGCCTCAAGCGTCTTCGGGAGATTCTCGAGAAGAACGGCCTGTCGAGCGAGTCGCTGTTCCAATAGGCAACTTGTTCAACCGGTAACAAAAAGCCTCGACTTGTTCGGGGTTTTTTTGTGGCCGGAAATATGAGAGGTGCGTTGTTTTTTGCGCCACCTCAGGTTTGTAGTCTCGTGTTGTAAGTCTTTGCTTACTCTTTCGTAAGTGTTCGTTATTTTTACACCCTGGCAGTTGTCTATTTAATCTGTGGTGTCTATTTATGTTATTGATTTGTGTGAGTATTTTTTTAGATTAACGGCGTGTGACAGGCGATTTCAGCGACATAGGCCGATTGCCCTTAGTGGGGAATTCTCTAGTATCTGAACTGTGTCGACGGATAGACACGCCCTTCAAGGAAGAGGGGAACGGACATCGCAGGAAGCGGTTCATCAGGACGATGAAAAGGAACACAAGGAATAGGGAAAAAATGTGGGCGGGTCATACCGCCCCTTTTTTTGCCTGCAGAAAAGCAAAAAGGCCCACAAGGGGCCTTTTCAAGAACACCGGGTAATCAGCGTTCGAGGTCTTTGATCTTGCCTTTGACGCCATCCCACTCTTCGGCATCAGGCAACGATTCTTTCTTCTCGGTGATGTTGGGCCAGATTTCAGCCAGCTCAACGTTCAGCTGAATGAATTCCTGCATATCTTCCGGCACTTCATCTTCAGAGAAGATGGCCACGGCAGGGCATTCGGGTTCGCACAGTGCGCAGTCGATGCACTCATCCGGGTGAATCACCAGGAAGTTCGGGCCTTCGTAAAAGCAGTCCACCGGACAGACTTCTACGCAGTCGGTGTACTTGCACTTGATGCAGTTGTCGGTGACGACGAAGGTCATTTCTAATTTTCTCCTCAGGCGGCGGCAGCGGAGCCCCTTCACGTTGGGGTCGCCAGGTTTGGGAGCGATAGTCTGCAGGTCAGGCTATTGGCCTGCAGCATCCCAAACCGCGCGAGATTCTAACAGCTTGCAGGCAAGTGCGTTAGATCCGTGTCTTTAGTGTATAGAGCATTTCGAGCGCACGACGCGGTGACATGTCGTCCAGATCAAGTTTGGCCAGTTCATCCAGCACCGGGTGCGGCAGGCTGGCGAACAGGTCGCTCTGCTGCGGCGCGGCCGGTTTGCCTTTGGATGGCTTTGGAACTTCATGAGGCAGCGCTGTGGATTCCAGTCGGCTCAGATGCTCGCGAGCACGCACGATCACTTCGCTCGGCACACCGGCCAACTGCGCAACCGCCAGGCCATAGCTCTGGCTGGCAGGCCCAGGCAACACGTGGTGCAGGAACACGATGCGTTCGTTGTGCTCAGTGGCATTGAGGTGCACGTTGCTCACCAGCGGCTGGGCTTCCGGCAGCACTGTCAGCTCGAAATAGTGGGTAGCGAACAGTGTGTAGGCCCGCAGTTGCGCCAAGCGTTCTGCCGCGGCCCAGGCCAGAGACAGGCCGTCAAAGGTGCTGGTGCCGCGACCGACTTCGTCCATCAGCACCAGGCTGCGTTCAGTGGCGTTGTGCAGGATGTTCGCGGTTTCGCTCATTTCGACCATGAAGGTCGATCGTCCGCCCGCCAGGTCATCGCTGGAACCGATCCGGGTGAAGATTCGGTCGACCAAGGACAATTCGCAACTGGCCGCCGGCACGAAACTGCCGATATGCGCTAGTAACACGATCAATGCGGTCTGACGCATGTAGGTGGATTTACCGCCCATGTTCGGACCGGTGATCACCAGCATGCGGGTGCTGTCGTCGAGGCTAAGGTCGTTGGCCACGAACGGCGTGGTGAGTACTTGCTCGACCACCGGGTGACGACCCTGGGTGATGCGCATGCACGGCTCGCTGACGAAACGCGGGCAGTTCAGGTCCAGATTCAGTGCACGCTCGGCGAGGTTGCTCAACACGTCCAGCTCGGCCAGTGCGGCGGCCGTGTCTTGCAAGGGTGGCAACTGCGCGATCAGGTCTTCGAGCAGCGCTTCGTAGAGCATCTTCTCGCGAGCCAGGGCGCGGCTCTTGGCGGACAGCGCCTTGTCTTCGAACGCCTTCAGTTCCGGCGTGATGAAGCGCTCGGCGCCTTTGAGGGTCTGCCGGCGAATATAGTCCGCGGGCGCCGATTCGGCCTGCTTGCTCGGCAACTCGATGAAGTAGCCGTGAATCCGGTTGTAGCCGACCTTCAAGTGCGACAGGCCGGTGCGGGCCTTCTCACGCGCTTCGAGATCGATCAGGAATTGCCCGGCGTTTTCGCTGAGCGATTGCAGTTCGTCGAGTTCGCTGTCGTAACCGGTTTTCAACACGCCGCCGTCACGGATCACCGCCGGCGGGTTGTCGATGATGGCTTTTTCCAGCAACGCCGCGAGCTCCGGGTAGGTGCTGGTGGTCTTCGCCAGTTGAATGATGTGCGGCGCTTCCAACTCGGTCATCGCCACTTGCAACTCAGGCAGTGCACCGAGGGCATCGCGCAGACGAGCGAGGTCGCGAGGACGGGCATTACGCAAACCGATTCGCGCCAGGATCCGCTCGATGTCACCGATTTCCTTGAGCTGCGGTTGCAGCTTTTCGAAACGGTAGCCGTCGAGCAGGCACGTGATCGAGGTCTGGCGTGCCAGCAAAACCTTCAGATCGCGCAACGGCCGGTTCAACCAGCGGGTCAGCAGACGACTGCCCATCGCCGTCTGGCAACGATCAACCACCGATTGCAGCGTGTTGTCACGCCCACCGGCCAGGTTGGTGTCCAGTTCCAGGTTGCGACGGCTCGCGCCATCCAGCACCACGGTGTCGTCCAGGCGTTCATGCCGCAGGCTGCGCAAGTGCGGCAGGGCGGTGCGCTGGGTTTCCTTGGCGTAGCTGAGCAGGCAACCGGCGGCACCGATGGCCAGGGTCAGGTTCTCGCAGCCGAAACCTTTGAGGTCCTGTGTGGAGAACTGCTGGCAAAGGCTTTTCAGTGCCGAGTCGCGTTCGAAATCCCACGGCGCACGGCGACGAACCCCACGGCGTTTCTCTGCCGGCAAGTCCTTCGGCCAGTCATCCGGAATCATCAGCTCCACCGGATTGACCCGCTCCAGTTCCGCCAGCAGGTTTTCCCAGCCTTTGATTTCCAGCACGGTGAAGTTGCCGCTGGTGATGTCCAGCACGGCCAGACCAAACAGACGTTCGTCACCCAGCACCGCCGCGATCAGATTGTCCCGACGCTCATCCAGCAGCGCTTCATCGCTGACCGTACCCGGCGTGATGATCCGCACCACCTGACGATCCACCGGACCCTTGCTGGTGGCTGGATCGCCGACCTGTTCACAAATCACCACCGACTCGCCGAGCTTGACCAGTTTCGCCAGGTAACCTTCCGCGGCGTGGTAAGGAATCCCACACATCGGAATCGCCTGACCCGCCGATTGCCCACGAGCCGTCAGGGTGATGTCCAGCAACTTGGCGGCCTTCTTCGCGTCTTCATAGAAGATCTCGTAGAAGTCGCCCATGCGGTAGAACATCAGCTGGTCAGGGTGCTGGTTCTTCAGGCGCCAGTATTGCTGCATCATCGGGGTGTGGGAGGACAGATCGGAGAGGGCTTTATTCATCGGAAATTCAGGAAAACTCGTTGAAAGGTGTAGGGCAAAGGAGGGGCATCGGCCCGGCTTTTCCGCGATGGGCGCAAGGTTAACATGGGCAGTCGGACCTACACAGGCATGAAAGCTCCAAGGCACATTTCTATGCACGATCTATGCAAATCAGCATTTGTCTTCCGAAAAAAGATCAAGCACTATGCGCATTATGCAAAAACGCAATGTTTCTACCGTCTTAAGAGCGCTGCTCGATCAGCACGGGATCTCCCCCACGGAGCTTCACCGTCGCACCGGCGTGCCTCAATCCACTCTCTCGCGGATCCTCAGCGGGAAGATTGTCGACCCTTCGGATAAGCACATCTCGAAGATTGCCGAATATTTCGGCGTGAGTACCGATCAATTGCGAGGGCGCGCGGATGTCGCGCCGGCCGCCGGCGTCGGGCGCGATGAATTGCATTCGGAACTCAAGGACATAAGCCTGTGGGACGACGATACGCCTGTCGATGACGACGAAGTGTCAGTCCCCTTTCTTCGCGAGGTTGAATTGGCTGCTGGATCAGGAAGATTCGTCATCGAAGAGAGCGAACGCTCTAGCCTGCGCTTCGGCAAGCGCAGCTTGCGCCACAACGGCGTGCAGTTCGACCAGGCTAAATGCGTGACTGTGCGCGGCAACAGCATGTTGCCAGTGCTGCGCGATGGCGCCACGGTCGGGGTAAATGCCGGTAAATGCGGGATTGGCGACATCGTCGACGGCGACCTGTACGCCATTAACCACAACGGCCAGTTGCGGGTGAAACAGCTTTATCGCCTGCCGACAGGGATCCGCCTGCGCAGCTTCAATCGCGATGAGCATCCGGACGAGGATTATACCTTTCAGGAAATCCAGGAGCAGATTGTCATCCTCGGTCATGTCTTCTGGTGGGGAATGTACGCCCGTTAACTGCACCGCTGTCAGCTTAAAACCTACTACCAGACAGTTTTTTTCGCCTGCCGAAAACCGACCAAACGCCCTTTGTCTATTGGGCACTTAAGTGCATTTTTGGCAAAAATAAATGCATTTGTGCATTGACCTGATATGCGTCTGTGCATACTCTCTATCTCAAGCCGTTAATAAAGGGCTGTCGGCAAGGACTATATTTACTGAAACGCCTGGATGAGCAAGCTTTTTGTGGTACCTGCTTAAAGAGACATAGTTTGAACCCAACTCACATCACTCACCCACTACCTCCGGGAGGCGCGACATGGCAAACGAGCAACAAGCGTTGCTGGACATGCCGATCTGGCTGGGCATCGGTCTCGCCCTGGTGGGCGGGGTGTCCGGCGAAATGTGGCGCGCTGACAAGGAGGGGGCTAGGGGTTGGTCGCTGTTGCGACGCCTGGCACTGCGTTCTGGGGCCTGCGTGATCTGCGGGATCTCGGCAATCATGTTGCTATACGCCGCCGGCGTATCGATCTGGGCCGCAGGTGCCTTCGGCTGCCTCACGGCGATGGCCGGTGCGGACGTGGCCATCGGGCTTTACGAGCGCTGGGCCGCCAAGCGGATTGGCGTTTGCGAAATGCCGCCGCGCGATTCTCGTTCCGATCAACGGTGAGGCTGCATCGCTGATCTTCGCGTTGCTGTAGGGGGGGGCACTGATGCCTGCCACCTAAAGAATCTGATGCTCAGCGAATTATCGCCATCACCGATGCAGGCGATAGCGCACTGATTGCCCAGCAGGCGCGTCAGGCCTATGTCAGAGCCCTCGCTCGCTAACATTTTGATCGATCCTGAACCTTGCAAGCGTGATCGGCTCGTGTACGGTAGGCCTCATTCCGCTCGATCAGGAGAGAGCCGTGAAAGATATCACTCAGCTGGCCGCTGAACTTGGCAGACGCTTGCAGGTTCTTAATGCCCACGTCACCACCGCCGAATCCTGTACCGGTGGTGGGATTGCCGAGGCGATCACCCGCATTCCGGGGAGTTCGGCCTGGTTCGAGGCCGGTTATGTCACGTATTCCAACTGCCAGAAAACCCAGCAATTGGACGTCCCGGCCGAGTTGTTTCCAACCGTCGGGGCGGTCAGTCGCGAGGTGGTCGAGGCCATGGTCCGCGGCGCGCAGGAAAAAAGTCGGGCGCGTTTTGCCGTGGCGGTCAGCGGTGTGGCAGGGCCGGATGGCGGGTCACCGAGCAAGCCGGTGGGCACGGTATGGCTGGCCTGGGGCGTCGGTGAGCAGGTGTTCAGCGAGGTGCAGTACTTTCCCGGGAATCGTGACGAGGTCCGCCGACAAACGGTGAAGGCCGCGCTAGAGGGGCTGTTGCGGCATGCCGCTGGAGAAATCTCAAATCAGGGGTAGGCGATCCTGAAACGCTGTGGAATAATACTGGCTACTTATACAGGTGTTGGCCGTCAGGCCTTATTGATTACGTGAGGACTTTAATGGACGACAACAAGAAGAAAGCCTTGGCTGCGGCCCTGGGTCAGATCGAACGTCAATTCGGCAAGGGTGCCGTAATGCGTATGGGCGATCAGGACCGTCAGGCGATCCCGGCTATTTCCACTGGCTCTCTGGGTCTGGACATCGCGCTCGGCATTGGCGGTCTGCCAAAAGGCCGTATCGTTGAGATCTACGGTCCTGAATCCTCCGGTAAAACCACCCTGACACTGTCGGTGATCGCCCAGGCTCAAAAAGCCGGTGCGACCTGCGCATTCGTCGACGCCGAACATGCCCTCGACCCTGAGTACGCCGGCAAACTGGGCGTCAACGTCGACGATCTGCTGGTTTCCCAACCGGACACCGGCGAGCAGGCCCTGGAAATCACCGACATGCTGGTGCGTTCAAACGCGGTTGACGTGATCATCGTCGACTCCGTGGCTGCTCTGGTGCCAAAGGCTGAAATCGAAGGCGAAATGGGCGACATGCACGTGGGCCTGCAAGCCCGTCTGATGTCCCAGGCGCTGCGTAAAATCACCGGTAACATCAAGAACGCCAACTGCCTGGTGATCTTCATCAACCAGATCCGCATGAAGATCGGCGTGATGTTCGGCAGCCCGGAAACCACCACCGGTGGTAACGCGCTGAAGTTCTACGCATCGGTTCGTCTGGACATCCGCCGTACTGGCGCGGTGAAAGAAGGTGATGAAGTCGTCGGTAGCGAAACCCGCGTCAAGGTCGTGAAGAACAAGGTGGCTTCGCCGTTCCGTCAGGCCGAGTTCCAGATTCTTTACGGCAAGGGCATCTACCTCAACGGTGAGATGATCGACCTAGGTGTTCTGCACGGTTTCGTCGAGAAATCCGGTGCATGGTATGCCTACGAAGGCACCAAGATCGGTCAGGGCAAGGCCAACTCGGCCAAGTTCCTGGCGGACAACCCGGAGATCGCCGCGAAACTTGAGAAGCAACTGCGCGACAAGCTGTTGACTCCAGCGCCGGACGTCAAAGCATCGCCAGTCAAAGAGACGGCTGATGACCTGGCTGACGCTGATATCTGATTGATCCGATGACCGCCGTACTCGATACACTCGTCGCGGTGCGGCGAACCGCAATGGACCTGCTCGCGCGACGCGAGCACGGTCGAGTCGAGCTGACGCGTAAACTGCGTCAGCGCGGCGCCCTCCCTGAAATGATCGACACAGCACTCGACCGCTTGACGGAAGAGGGCCTGTTGTCCGAATCCCGTTACCTCGAGAGCTTTGTTTCTTACCGTGCCCGTTCCGGTTATGGCCCTTTGCGAATTCGTGAAGAGTTGAGCCAGCGTGGTCTGCAACGTACCGACATCGAACTGGCGTTACGCGAGAGCGGTATCAACTGGCAGGAACAACTGGAAGACACCTGGCGGCGCAAATTTGCTGGGCACCTACCGATAGATGCCAGGGAACGAGCCAAACAGGGCAGGTTCCTGAGTTATCGGGGGTATTCCATGGAAATGATCAGCCGCTTGTTCAGCGGCCGAGAGATGGACGATTAAATAAAACGGTCCGCTATTTCGATAGCGGGCCGTTTTTTTGTTTCATGTCACCTTGAATGGCTCACGCGCGCGTTGTTGCGCGTGGGGTTTGGACTGGACCCAGTTTTCCGGCAGGTTGATGTAATCCACCAACTCCCGTAGACGGCCATGATCACGAGCGTTGAAGGTGAAGGAAAGTCGCGCCAGATGGCTGAACTGCGGTTCGTCGTGCTCCTCACCGCTGTAGGCGTGCTGATGGAAATGATCGCTCAGGCACAGGTCGGCAAATGCCTCCTGCATGTGTTCGAGTGCCCGATCGCTGAGTTTGTGGTTCATGCGAATCACGAACTGATGCTTGAGCCAGCGGCTGGAGTGGAAGTTGCTGTAGAACTGATTGATCTGCTCCACTGCCTCTTCGGCACTGTAGACCAGACTCAATAGCTTCATGTCGGTTGGCAGGATGTAGCGATTTTCCTCCAGTTGATGGTGAATGAAGTCCAGCGCGCCTTGCCAGAACTTGCCGCCCGGCGCATCCAGTAGCACCACGGGCACCAACGGGCTTTTGCCGGTCTGAATCAGGGTCAGCACCTCCAGCGCTTCATCCAGCGTACCGAAACCGCCTGGGCACAGGACCAGTGCATCGGCCTCCTTGACGAAGAACAGCTTGCGGGTAAAGAAGAAGTGGAAAGGCAGCAGGTTGGCGGTGCCATTGACGGTGGGATTGGCATGCTGCTCGAAGGGCAGGGTGATGTTGAATCCCAAGCTGTGTTCCAGACCGGCACCTTCATGGGCCGCTGCCATGATGCCGCCGCCGGCACCTGTGATGACCATCATGTCCGAGCGCGCAAGGGCGGCGCCAAGTTCTCGGGCCAAACCATACAGTGGGTGTTCTATCGGTGTACGGGCCGAGCCGAAAACAGTGACTTTGCGTCGTCCCTTGAACTGCTCCATCACACGGAAGGCATGCTCGAGTTCGCGCAAGGCTTGCAGGGTGATCTTGGCATTCCAGCGGTTGTGATCTTCCTGGGCCATGCGCAGCACAGTCAGGATCATGTCGCGGTAAATCGGGATGTTGGGGCTGTTGGGTGAAACCAGGTTGAGTTGTTCTTCGACCTTGCTGGTGAGGTCGTGGCCGCTTTCTTGAAAATGACGGCTCAGGAGGTCATTCGGTTGGTAAGGCATTCAACTTCTCCTTCTGCACAGAACCCTTGGCCCGACAAAACAGTCGTCGGCGCCGCGACACCCCTTGTGTCGCTGTCTGCCCAAGCCCTTGCCTGGGCGCTCCCTCTGACTCGGTTGCAATCGAGCCATCCATACGGGCTCTGTCTATCCCTTGAATGAAAGAAACGTTCGAACAATAAGCCGCGCAATGGGCAGCCCCTTTTCTGCCCTGAAAAAATCAACGTGAACACTTTGAATTTAGACCCTTGCAACGATTTTCGCTGCTTGATCATTGCGCCGCAAAGTCTTTCCTGGCAACCGCTTATTGATGATTTGCAAGGTGCTTTCACCGCTCGTCTGAACGCATGCCGTATGTCCCGCGCTCTGATTTACTAAGTTACAGGCGTGACACGACAACGTTGCGTCAATGACAGGACGCAACGTTCAAGCAATTCAGGGATTTAATCGCGTGATCAACGATGATCAATGCGTGCAGGGAGGCGGTAAACCATGCCCAGAGTCACTCTGGAGATCGATGCGCAACTGTATCGATTACTGAAAGCATCGGCCGAGACCCATCATTTGAGTCTTGAAGAGGAGTGCTGCCGACGTCTGGAGGGCGGGGAGCGACGTTCGCGCTACTTACAAGCGTTGTTGGCGGAACTGCGCGCCGAGGATGAGCAGCGGCGCGCAAATTCCCCGTGATTACTTTTTCTTGGCCGGTGTCGCTTTTGGGCAATCCGACTCCTGATAGCTTGCGGAGCCGACGGGACGATTGGTCTTCACCTCTGTGAAGTCGTAACGCATGATTGCGCCCTTGGCCATCAGCTTGCGGAACGATGGGTTGTTACATACGGAGGCGCCAAGCTGGAAGTACACCGCTTTAGGATCGGCGCGCATCTTGCTGGCGTGGCTGCTCTGTACGCTGAGGTGGTTAATCAGTTCTTTGCCTTCGACGGTATAGCCCTGATCGAGAATGTCTTCGTTGATCGCCCGTGGTGTACCGACACTGCTTTGTACGGCGACATTTCGCAGCTCTCTGTTCAGATTCTGCTCACTCAAGGACGCAGCCTGAGCACTGAAGGACGACGCCAGCACAATGGCAGCGGTTGGGACGATAAGGCGCAGCATGAAACTCTCCTGGTTCAGTGACAGGTGGTTCGACCCGTCACGTGACTGTGCGTTCAGTGGCGGCGAATTATAGGGGAGGTGGCCTGGACGGTACAGGCTTGCGCCGGTCGCTCTGATAAACTGCTGCTACTTTTTGCCCTGCCGAGTGTTTTTGTGTCGATTTTCCCTAGCCGTCGGCGTTGCCTGTGATGACCCCTGTGTACTTTACGACAAACGCCGTAGCCCGCTTGCGCGATCAGCGCGAAGAGGCGGGCATCAAGCCGATTCAGGCCCGTGGCTGGCGGGCAACCCGTTGCCGTGCCTGCCGCGTGATCGAGAGCCACTGTCTGTGTGACTGGCGCCCGCAGGTCGACACGCGTAGCGGCGTGTGCCTGATCATGACCAATAAAGAAGTGTTTAAACCAAGCAACACCGGGTGGCTGATTGCCGATGTGGTGCGCGACAACCATGCATTCATCTGGTCGCGCACCGAAGTCGATGAGCAACTGCTGGCGTTGTTGGCCGACCCGCAATGGCAACCGTATCTGGTGTTTCCGGGCGAGTACGTCGAGCCCGAGCGAGTTACCCACAGCGTCGAGGTCGATAGCACCAAGCGTCCATTGTTCATTCTGCTGGACGCCACCTGGACCGAAGCCCGGAAAATTTTCCGAAAAAGCCCCTATTTTGATGCGTTGCCGATTCTGAGCCTGCTCCCCGAAAAGCTTTCACGGTACCGCTTACGCAGGTCCACCCGCAGCGAGCACCTGTGCACGGCCGAAGTGGCGGCGCTGTGCCTCGATCTTGCCGGTGATACAGACGCTGCCTCGGCGCTGGATGCTTACTTTGATGTGTTCAGCCAGCACTACCTGGACGCCAAACGTCAATTGGATATGAATGTCGCAACACCGGCTCACGCCGAGCTGATGCCCTTTGTGCAGAACAAGGCGCCCGTCATCTGCTGAGCGTCGCCCATACTGCAAAGAGCCTGACTCGCGGGCAGGGCCTGCAACTTGACCACCCCGGCTTCGCTGGGCATGCTTGGCGCCGATTAGGGCGCGGCCAAGGTTTGAAACGCTGCTTTTTTTACGTAATTGGCGTTGAACGTGCCCTGTTGGTGCCGTTGCGTGGCTGCACCTCGAGTTGTTTTGGCGAGGCTTGAATGCGTCAGGCGTCCCATAAAAAAACAGGATCATTTGAAAAATGGCCACATACGAAATCCTGATTGCCGATGACCATCCTCTTTTTCGTAGTGCCCTGCATCAAGCGTTGACCCTAGGCCTGGGCCCGGATGTCCGTCTGGTGGAAGTGGCGAGCATTGCCGAGCTGGAAACCCGTCTGGACGAAAAGGCCGACTGGGATCTGGTATTGCTGGACCTGAACATGCCGGGAGCTTACGGTTTTTCCGGGTTGGTGTTGTTGCGTGGGCAGTACCCGCAAATTCCGGTGGTGATGATCTCGGCTCAGGAAGAAGCGTCGATCATGGTGAAATCCCGTGAATTCGGCGCCAGTGGCTTCATACCCAAGTCCAGTGATTTGAGCGTCATTCAGAAAGCCGTGCGCGCGGTGCTCGATGGCGACGTTTTCTGGCCGCCCCAGGCCTTCGAAGCGGTCAGCGTTTCCGCCGAAGCCAAGGCCGCCAGCGAAGGCCTTGCCAGCCTGACACCCCAGCAGTTCCGTGTGTTGACCATGGTCTGTGAAGGTTTGTTGAACAAGCAGATTGCTTACGAGTTGAGCGTTTCCGAAGCAACGATCAAAGCCCACGTCACGGCCATTTTCCGTAAGCTGAATGTGCGAACCCGGACTCAGGCGGCGCTGCTCTTGCAACAACTTGAGTCAATTTCGAGCCACTAAGGTGCTACGTGTTCACGCTTTTTTGACTTTGCTTGATCTAGCTTTCCCACTCCTTTTTTGTCAGTTGCCTACTTTATGTCACCTTTCAAAGGCCAGACCGGCCTCAAACGCATCCTCAACGCCTCCGGCTACTCACTGGACGGCCTGCGCGCGGCTTTCACCGGTGAAGCGGCTTTCCGGCAACTGGTGCTGCTTAACGTCATCCTGATACCGCTGTCGTTCTTCCTGAACGTCAGTCGCGTCGAGCAGGCGCTGCTGATTGCGGTCTGCCTGTTGGCGTTGATCGTCGAGTTGCTCAATTCGGCGGTGGAAGCGGCCATTGACCGCATTTCCCTTGAGTTGCATCCACTGTCCAAGAACGCCAAGGACATGGGCAGCGCCGCTCAATTGGTGGCATTGAGTATGATCGCGCTGGTGTGGGCGGTCATTCTGCTTTAAGCGATGGTAGGCAGGACGATCTCGTCGCTGCGCTGAACCCCGGCGGTGAACGCGCGGCAGAGTTCGAGGAACTCACGCATTGCCGATGTCTGATATTTCTGTTTGTGCCAAATGAAATAGAACTGCCGCGCCAGGTCCAGATCCGGTGTTTCCACCGGCACCAGGCTGCCGCGGCGGAACGCATCGCGCAGCGCCAGGCGCGAAATGCAGCCAATCCCCAAGCCTGATTCCACCGCGCGCTTGATCGCTTCGGTGTGTTCCAGTTCCAGGCGAATGTTCAGTGCGCTGCGATGGTGTCGCATGGCCTGGTCGAACGTCAGCCGTGTGCCCGAACCTTGCTCGCGAAGAATCCACGCCTCATGACTCAACTCCTCCATGGTCGCGATGCCGCGTTTGGCCAGCGGATGCTGAGGTGCACAGAACACCACCAGCTCATCCTCGACCCAACTCTGCACTTCGATGTCCGGATGGCTGCAGTCGCCTTCGATTAGACCCAGATCAATTTCATAGTGCGCGACCTGTTGCACGATGTTGGCGGTGTTCTGCACATGCAGCTTCACCTGGCTTTCCGGATGGCGCTGCATGAAGCTGCCGATCAGCAGGGTGGCCAGATAATTGCCGATGGTCAGCGTCGCGCCGACCGCCAGCGAGCCGAAACCGGACTTGCCGTTAAGCAGGTCTTCGATCTCCTTGGCTTGGTCGAGCAGGGCCACCGCCTGCGGCAACAGCTGTTTGCCGAGGGCATTGAGGCTCAGCCGTTTGCCGGCGCGATCGAACAGCTGACAGCTGCACTGGCGCTCTAGCTCGGTGATTGAGGTGCTCGCCGCCGATTGTGAGAGGTTGAGCGTCAATGCAGCACGGGATACGCTTTCCTGCTGGGCGACGGCGACGAATACTTGAAGTTGACGGAGAGTAAATCGCATATCGATATAACCGATAACCCTTATCTTAATAATCCAGTTAACAGATATTGTCGCTGCCATTAGAATGCGCTGCAATTGCGCACATCATCGGCGCAGGCAAATCTCCAGGAGTCCCACGTACATGAGCAACATGAACCACGAGCGTGTCCTCAGTGTTCACCACTGGAACGACACTCTGTTCAGCTTCAAGTGCACCCGCGATCCGGGCCTGCGCTTCGAGAACGGTCAGTTCGTGATGATCGGCCTGCAACAGCCCAACGGCCGCCCGCTTATGCGTGCTTACTCGATAGCCAGCCCGAACTGGGAAGAGCATCTCGAGTTCTTCAGCATCAAGGTGCCTGATGGCCCGCTGACTTCCCAGTTGCAGCATCTGAAGGAAGGCGACGAGATCATCATCAGCAAAAAGCCTACCGGCACGCTGGTGCTGGATGACTTGAAGCCTGGCAAACATTTGTACCTGCTCAGTACCGGTACCGGTCTGGCGCCGTTCATGAGCGTCATCCAGGACCCGGAAACCTACGAGCGTTTCGAAAAAGTGATCCTGTGCCACGGCGTGCGTTACGTCAATGAAGTCGCTTACCGCGAGTTCATCACCGAGCACCTGCCGCAGAACGAATTCTTCGGCGAGGCGCTGCGTGACAAGTTGATCTATTACCCGACCGTGACCCGCGAGCCGTTCGAGAACGAAGGTCGCCTGACCGACCTGATGCGCAGCGGCAAGCTGTTCAGCGACATCGGTCTGCCACCGATCAACTCGCAGGACGACCGTGCCATGCTGTGCGGCAGCCCGAGCATGCTCGACGAGACCAGCGAAGTGTTGAACAGCTTCGGCCTGAAAGTTTCGCCGCGGATGCGCGAGCCGGGTGATTACCTGATCGAGCGTGCGTTCGTCGAGAAGTAAGACGTTGTTTGGGTGACGCAGAGCGTCACTGGATGCATTCCCACGCGGAGCGTGGGAACGATCAGCCCCCATTGCCTGTGCAGGCAATGGGGGCTTTTTTATGCCCGACGCAAACCTTGTAGGCGCTGTCGAGTGAAACGAGGCTGCGATCTTTTGATCCTGTTTTTTAAAGCAACATCAAAAGATCGCAGCCTCGTTTCACTCGGCAGCTAATACACGTTGGAGACGGGAATGACTTCGAGGACACGGATCAGGTCCGGCGTGGGGTAATGCCAGCGCACGTCCACATCCCAGAACTGCGCACCGTATTCCCTTTCTGGTGCAGGAATCTGATACGCCGGGCGTGGGTCTTGCGCCAGGCATTGCTCGATCAGTTCGACCAAGGGCTCATCAAGGCGCTGAGCATGGTCATGAGCCTGTTGCAGCGCTGAGTCTGTCCATTGCACAGAAATCAACTGTGGCGGGGCGCTGGCGATGCTGTTGGACGCCGTGTCGATAATGTCGGCGTAGGGCACGTAAGGTTTGATGTCGAGAATCGGCGTCCCGTCGAGTAGGTCGATGCCGGAGATCCACAGCCGATTGGCTTCGACCTTGTCCAGCTTGACCACTGATTGACCGATGCCATTGGGTCGATGCGTCGCGCGAGTGGCAAACACGCCCATGGATTTGTTGCCGCCCAGGCGCGGAGGGCGGACTTTCAGGCGTGGCTTTTCTTCCAGAGCCTGATGGAACAGGAACAACAGCCAGACATGGCTGACCTGTTCCAATCCCTGCACCGCATCACCCTGATCGAACGGCGCCACCAACTCCAGCACGCCTCGAGCGGCCGGGGCCAGTTGCGGCTGGCGCGGAATGGCGAACTTCTCCTTGAAACAGGAGCGTACGAAGCCGATGGGGGAAACGCTGTAGGTCATTGTGGGGCCCAGCTACAAGTCTCAAGTCTCAAGCTGCAAGCTGAACAAAATCGGCTTGCAGCTTGTAGTTTGCCGCTGCTTTACACTCTCACTCGAAGAGTGAGCCCCTTGAGGAAGTTGCGCAGCAACTGGTCGCCGCACGGACGGTAGTTGGTGTGGCCGAACTTGCGGAACAGCGCGCTCAGCTCTGGCTTGGACACCGGGAACTCGGCGGCCTTGAGGATCGCGTGCATGTCGTCTTCTTTCAGTTCGAAGGCCACACGCAGTTTCTTCAGGATGATGTTGTTGGTCACCGGCACTTCGATCGGCTGCGGTGGACGGCTTTCGTCCTTGCCGCGCTTGAAGATCACCAGGCCATCGAGGAAATGCGCCATGACCTCGTCCGGGCAGCGTACGAAGCCTTCCTCGTCTTCCTCTTTCTTGTCGAGGTACGTCAGCAGGTCTTCCATGGACACGTCCATGCCGCCGAGCTTGATGATCTCGATGACTTTCTTGTCGCTGATGTCGAGCATGTAGCGCACGCTGCGCAGTACGTCGTTATGAATCATGGTGTGCAGTCCTGATATTCAGCAGTGGGCGCCGCATAAACAGCGGCGCCGAAATGTATGGCGGCGTGAAAAGTCTTAGAACTTCTCTTTGCCGGACAGGTAGCGCCATTGCCCCAACGGCACTTTGCCGATGGACACGCCGCCGATGCGGATGCGGCGGATGGC
This sequence comes from Pseudomonas sp. B21-048, assembly GCF_024748615.1. Lineage (NCBI taxonomy): Bacteria > Pseudomonadati > Pseudomonadota > Gammaproteobacteria > Pseudomonadales > Pseudomonadaceae > Pseudomonas > Pseudomonas sp. B21-048. The sequence goes on from NZ_CP087168.1 coordinate 1,188,835, forward strand.
GATGACCTTCAGGCCTACAGCCTGGCAAAACAGGGCGATCACGCCTGGTTGTGGGTTCTTCATCGCAAAACGCAGGCGGTTTTCGTTCTGCCAGCTGGCTTTGACTGGCGGCAGTTCCTTGCCCTTGTAGGTCAGGCCGTGATTCAGGCGGTTGAGGCCGTGAGCCACCATGTCGCCTTCAACTTCGACCACATACTCTTGCTCGATCTTGGCGGAGTCCGCAGTGAGTTTGCGCAGGATTTTCCAGTCCTGGGTGAACACCAGCAGACCGCTGGCATTGGCCTGCAGATCGGTGCTGGCGGTCAGGCGCAGGAAGTGGCCCTTGAGCGGGCGTTTGCCGTAGCGGTGTTCTTCGCTCAGGGTCTCGGCGCTGATGGTTGCCATGGCCGTTTCCGCATCCATGCCCACGGGCACGTTCAGCAGGATAGTCACCGGTTCCGGCGCAGTGGCCTTGGCTTCAGGATCAAGCTCGACTTTCTGGTTCTCGACCTTGAACTGCGGCTCGTCGATGACTTCACCGTCCACGGTGACCCAGCCGCCCTCGATGAACAGCTCAGCCTCCCGACGGGAACAGCCGACGAGTTCGATGAGGCGTTTGGAGAGACGAATCGGGTCAGTCATGACAGGGCCGTAACAAAAAAGGGGTGAGCATTGTACCTGCCTGGCGCCGGTTAATCGCGAATCCATTTGCGCCGTGTGGCTTTTTTGTGGGGGCGGGCTTGTCGGATCGCCGCACCGCTGCGATAGCATCGCTGCGACCTGACAGACAGGCAGACCGCGTCGCAGGCAAGCCAGCTCCCACATTGTTCTATGTCGGGTCAGCCATTAACCATTACGCGTCAGTTGTTGAGACTGGCGTAAACGCATGTGCAGCAACGGATAGGGCTGGCCCATGCCGTCATGCTCGGAGCGGCCGATCACCTCAAAGCCCTGTTTGAAGTAAAAGCCCAAGGCCTGCGGGTTTTGCTCGTTGACGTCCAGTTCATCGGCGTTCAGGTGTTCCAGGGCATAGCGCAGCAATTGCTTGCCCAGGCCTTTGCCGCGATGCGCCGGGTCGATGAAGAGCATTTCGATCTTGCCCGCCGCGACGCCGGCGAACCCGGTGATGCGCTGGCGTGAGTCTTTGGTGCAGATCAGCATCACCGCGTCGAGGTAGCGGGTCAGCACCAGATTCTTCAGCAGGTCGATGTAGCTGTCGGGCAGAAAGTCATGGGTGGCGCGCACCGAGGCTTCCCACACTTGGGTGAGTTCTTCGTAGTCGCTCTGTTTCGGTGTGTGAATAACCGAGTGTTGGCGCATGCCTGCTTGCTCCTTCTTTTTTAGAGCCGTTCCCGTAATGTTGCGAATCCTTTCTCCCACAAAACGATAGACGTAAAAAAGCCCCGCATCTCGTCAAGAGAGCGGGGCTTTTTGTATTTTTTGCGCTTAGATCTGTTCAGCCCACAGATCGTATTCGTCGGCGTCGGTCACTTTGCACCAGACCTTGTCGCCTGGCTTCAAGTTGCTGCCGTTGTCGATGAACACATTGCCGTCGATTTCCGGGGCATCGAAGAAGCAACGGCCAACCGCGCCTTGCTCGTCGACTTCATCGACCAGCACTTCGATTTCACGGCCAACGCGCATTTGCAGGCGCGCCGAGCTGATGGCTTGTTGGTGAGCCATGAAGCGGTCCCAACGGTCTTGCTTGACGTCGTCCGGCACGATGGCCGCGTCCAGCAGGTTGGCCGGTGCGCCTTCGACCGGCGAGTACTGGAAGCAGCCAACGCGGTCCAGCTGCGCTTCGGTCAGCCAGTTCAGCAGGTACTGGAAGTCTTCTTCGGTTTCGCCTGGGAAGCCGACGATGAAGGTCGAGCGGATGATCAGGTCCGGGCAGATCTCGCGCCAGTTCTTGATCCGCGCCAGGGTCTTGTCTTCGAAGGCCGGGCGTTTCATCGCTTTCAGGACTTTCGGGCTGGCGTGCTGGAACGGGATGTCCAGGTACGGCAGGATTTTCCCGGCGGCCATCAGCGGGATCAACTCGTCAACGTGCGGGTACGGGTAAACGTAGTGCAGACGCACCCAGACACCGAGGGTGCTCAGTGCTTCGCAGAGTTCGGTCATGCGGGTTTTCACCGGCGCGCCGTTCCAGAAGCCGGTGCGGTATTTCACGTCGACGCCGTAGGCGCTGGTGTCCTGGGAAATCACCAACAGCTCTTTGACGCCGGCCTTGACCAAGCGCTGGGCCTCGTCGAGCACGTCACCGACCGGGCGGCTGACCAGTTTGCCGCGCATCGACGGGATGATGCAGAAGCTGCAGCTGTGGTTGCAGCCTTCGGAAATCTTCAGGTAGGCGTAGTGGCGCGGGGTCAGTTTGATCCCTTGTGGCGGCACCAGGTCGATCAGCGGGTTGTGATCCTGACGCGGCGGCACGGCGTCGTGCACGGCGTTGACCACTTGCTCGTATTGCTGCGGACCGGTCACGGCCAATACGCTTGGGTGCACGTTGCGGATGTTGCCTTCTTCGACGCCCATGCAGCCGGTCACGATGACCTTGCCGTTTTCCTTGATGGCTTCGCCGATCACTTCCAGGGACTCAGCCTTGGCCGAGTCGATAAAGCCGCAGGTGTTGACCACCACGACGTCGGCGTCCTGATAAGTGGACACAACGTCATAGCCTTCCATGCGCAGCTGGGTAAGGATGCGCTCGGAGTCGACCAGTGCTTTGGGGCAACCCAGGGAAACGAAGCCAACCTTTGGATTGGCCGGCGCAGGAGTGGTGGACATGTCTAACCTCGGTGTTTTGGGACGCCTCCAGCCGAGAACGGCAAGGCGACAGACGGGCGCTATGTTGCGCCTCTGGTCAAAAAGTGCGCAATTCTAGCGGTGAGAGGCGCACTTGACCAGCTTTATGCAGGGAAATACGACGAGTGCTGCGCTATGCTTCGCGCCGTTACGCTTTACCGAATTTTTACAGTCAACAAAACGTCTGTAACGTGATGTAAAACAGCGCATGCTGCACGGCAAAGCATAGTGCTTCTCATAAGAAGTCCGGGTTTGAGTAGTAGGAGTTTTGGATGGGGCAGGCAAGTAGTCAAGCGGCGGGCGCCGAGCATTCGGCAGCAAAACCGATCGGCATGCTGGTTGCGGCGGTCGGGGTGGTGTATGGCGATATCGGTACGAGCCCGCTGTACACCCTCAAAGAAGTGTTTTCCGGTGGCTATGGCGTGCCCGTCAACCATGACGGCGTGCTGGGCATTCTGGCGCTGATTTTCTGGTCGCTGATCTGGGTCGTCTCAATCAAATACATGATGTTCGTGCTACGTGCCGACAACCAGGGCGAAGGCGGGATCATGGCCTTGACCGCGCTGGCCCGACGAGCTGCGGCGGGGCATGCAAAGTTGCGCACGTTGCTCGTGGTCTGCGGGCTGATCGGTGCGGCGCTGTTCTATGGCGACAGCATGATCACCCCGGCAATTTCCGTTCTCTCGGCGATTGAAGGCCTGGGGCTGGCATTCGAGGGCATCGACCATTGGGTGGTGCCGCTGTCGTTGATCGTGCTGGTGGCGTTGTTCCTGATTCAGCGCCACGGTACGGCGCGGATCGGCATTCTGTTCGGGCCGATCATGGTCACCTGGTTTCTGGTGCTCGGCGCGCTGGGCGTGTATGGCATCAGTCAGCATCCGGAAGTGTTGCAGGCGATGAATCCGGTGTGGGGCGTACGTTTCTTCATGGTCCATCCGGGCATGGGGATCGCAATTCTTGGCGCTGTGGTGCTGGCATTGACCGGTGCCGAGGCGTTGTACGCCGACATGGGCCACTTCGGTCGCAAGCCGATCGCCCGGGCCTGGTTCATTCTGGTTCTGCCGGCCCTGGTGCTGAACTACTTCGGCCAGGGCGCATTGCTGCTCGGTGATCCGGAAGCCGCCCGTAACCCGTTCTATCTGCTGGCGCCAAGCTGGGCGTTGATCCCGTTGGTGGGATTGTCGACCATGGCCACGGTGATTGCCTCGCAAGCGGTCATTTCCGGTGCGTTCTCCCTGACCCGTCAGGCGATCCAGCTCGGCTACATTCCGCGCATGCACATTCAGCACACATCCAGTGCCGAGCAGGGCCAGATCTATATCGGTGCTGTGAACTGGGCGCTGATGGTTGGCGTGATCCTGCTGGTAATAGGCTTTGAGTCCTCCGGCGCGCTGGCTTCGGCCTACGGCGTGGCAGTGACCGGGACCATGCTGATGACCACGATTTTGGTGTCGGCGGTGATGTTGCTGTTGTGGAAGTGGCCACCGATCCTCGCGGTTCCGGTGTTGCTGGGTTTCCTGTTGGTGGATGGTCTTTACTTCGCCGCCAACGTGCCAAAAATCATTCAGGGCGGTGCGTTCCCGGTAATCGCCGGTATCGCGCTGTTCGTGTTGATGACCACCTGGAAACGCGGCAAGCAATTGCTGGTGGATCGCCTGGACGAAGGCGGACTGCCGTTGCCGATCTTCATCAGCAGTATCCGCGTGCAACCGCCGCATCGAGTCCAGGGTACCGCCGTGTTCCTCACCGCCCGCCCGGATGCCGTGCCTCACGCGCTGTTGCACAACCTGCTGCACAACCAGGTGCTGCACGAGCAAGTGGTGTTGCTGACGGTGGTGTACGAAGACATCCCGCGCGTCCCGCCACAACGGCGTTTCGATGTCGATTCCTACGGCGAAGGGTTCTTTCGGGTGATCCTGCACTTCGGCTTCACCGACGAGCCGGACGTGCCTGAGGCCTTGAAGCTGTGCCATCTGGATGACCTGAGTTTCAGTCCGATGCGCACCACGTACTTCCTCAGTCGCGAGACAGTCATAGCCTCCAAACTCGAAGGCATGGCCCGTTGGCGCGAGGCGTTGTTTGCCTTCATGTTGAAGAATGCCAACGGCAATCTGCGGTTCTTCAATCTGCCGTTGAATCGGGTGATTGAGTTGGGTACGCAAGTCGAGATGTAAGCCACATGAAAAAAGCCCCCGTTGCCATGAAGGTAGCGGGGGCTTTTTTGTGTCCGGTGACTTGAATCCACTGACAAGGGATCTGCGGTGTTGGCACCTTTACTGGCTTTCAGGCAGCTCTTCTTCAGATTCGGTCTTTGTCCGGGCAGGTCGCGGTGTCAGCACCTTCACCACATCATCAATCACTGCCTTGGACATAGCCGTCAGATAATGCGCGGCCCAGGCGTGGCGGTCGGTGTCTTTTATGTAGGCTGCATCCTCGGTAAATGATTTGGCGAGGAACAGTAGGTCGGAGGCTTGGGACAATGCTTCGACGATGGGGACGCCGGCGCGGACGTTGAATAACGCCTGATCCGAGCAGTAGATGAGCGGGGTGAAGCCGATGGTTTTTAGTTCTGAAATCGCGGATGAATCTGTTTTAGTCATGGTGTATTCCCTAGGCTTGAGGAGCTGCCATGTTCGTTTCCAAGCGAATGGGTGGCAGCTGTGCGCAGGTTGGAAAACCGGGAGCCTAGGAAACCGGCACGTCCGAAGACGTTCCACGCACAACCGCCATGACACAAGATTGCAGCCGTAAAGGTCTGCGGTCATGTTGGGCACGTTGTTGCTATTCGCTCGACGGGTTTCCAAGCCCGATCGCTGAATGGTCAGCGACGTCCGGAGAGTATCCCGTCGAAGAAAAGCGCAACAAGGCGGCAAAGTGCCCAAACGCGAGATTCGGAGTTTGCCTACAAGGTCTGCGGACGTCATCCGATATTGCGACACCTTGTAGTAAACGAAACTAAACGCGGCGGCGATTATACAAGTCGCTAGATTTTTTGCAGGGTTTCCCAGTGAAAACTGATAGACATCGAAAGGACTTGACGGCTCGATATTTCCAATGAGACAAGTGTCCACGTTTTATGGAATGTGGACACTTGGAGTTTTTAGCTTCATGAAGAGTCAAGACATTTTGCTTTTGTTCAAGATGGCCAGCCTGCACGCCCAGGAAGAAAATCTCTTTGGGAAGATGGAATCTGAGTCGAATTCGAACAGGGTTGAGGAATTGTTGAGGCCCCAGCAGATAAATCGAATGACGGCAGCGGGGCGAGTGGGGCAGCCGCTAGTCACCTACCCCGCTGATGGTGAAGAAACTGTATTCCACCGCCAAGAGTTCGACTCACCCTTGGGCGATGAGGATGGGTGGGAAGGGTGGTCGGAGCCTGTACCTTCTCCGCCGCTGGCGAGCTGGAGTGAGGGTTACTCGTTGCGTGCGTTGTCTGCGTCTCTTGGGCTAAGCAAAAGCGAGGTTTCAAACTCTATCGCCAGGTGTCGTGAGTCCGGAATTCTCACCAATGACTACGACACCGGGCTTCCGAAAGTTAATCGGCGAGAGCTGCTGAAAATCACCGAGCACGCTCTGAAATACTTTTTTCCCGTGAAGCCGGGCGCGATGGTTCGCGGTATTCCAACAGGCTTCGCAGCGCCAGCCCTGTCCAAAAGCATCAAGAGCGCTGGCGGGTTGATTCCGGTTTGGCCTGATGCACTCGGAACTGAGCGTGGTCAGGCGATAGAGCCGCTCTACAAGACAGTGCCGGAAGCGGTGAAGAGGGATAGAACCCTTTATCACTATCTTGCGCTTGTTGATGCGATCCGTCTTGGTGGCCCGCGAGAGTGTGGTGTGGCGGTTAACATTCTAAAAGCAGGGATGGGGCTGAAATAACATGTCATCAAACGCTGATCACAATTATGAGCTCATAGAATTTGTTGCAGACGGCTTGGGAGAGGCGTTTCTCGCTGAGGTTGCCTTTGTCGGCGGTTGCACCACGGCCATGCTGGTCACTGACACTGCGGTGCTGGACGACATTCGTTTCACCGATGATGTTGACTTGGTGATCGAGCTGGCAGGCATTAGCGCCTGGCAGCACCTCACAGAACGGCTGGCGACCAAGCACTTCAAGATCACCGGTGAGGATGAAGTCAACTGTCGTTTCCGCTTCAACGACGTCGTCGTTGACGTGATGCCTTCTGACCCCGAAGTTCTCGGATATGCCAACCGTTGGTTCGTGGAGGGGCTGGCGAGGGCTGATAAATTTACGTTGCCCAGCGGTACCGTAATCCAGATATTTAAACCGACCTACTTTCTTGCGACGAAACTAGAGGCCTTTAGCGGTCGCGGTGAGGGTGACCCCTACCACAAAGACGTCGAAGACATCATCATCTTGATTGATGGTCGTCCAGAGCTTTTGGAGGAAGTTCGCCAAGCTGAGTCTGAGCTCAAAGAATTCATCACGACTGGAATTCGAGAACTCACGGTGCTCAGTGGTATCGACTACGTGATTGAAAGCTCGGGCTCGGTGCAGGCTAATCCGGGTAGAGGGCGAATCATTCACAAGCGCATGAAGGACCTGGGCAACGCATGAGATACGGCACCAGATCAGTAATAGGGCGGACCAGGAAAGCCAATCATGACTGTGCTGGAGCTCTCTGCGATGGGGACAGAGGGCTATTCGTTATCACGGACGGTACGTCGAGGCCCGGCAGTGGTCAGCTGGCTGAATGCTTCGTAAAAGGTGTTTTAGCGGCCTACCCGAAGCACATAGATCAGGGGGGCGATATCACTGAGCATGGAGCAGTTGAGCAAGTACTTGGTTCAGTGCTGGCCGAGCTTCACCCCGCTTTGTTTGCGGACCAGACTGGGGCCACGTGTTACCTGATCGGTTTCGCTGCTCATGGGAAGCTCACGCTTGCGTATGAGGGTGACTGTTCGTGCGGTGTAGTAACACCGGCAGGCACGATCGAGTGGATTACGCCGCCCCACTGCAAGGCCAATTGGAGGCGCGACCGTTCGCACCGTGAGCTGGCGCAAGATCCGGCTCGAAACTGGGTAACCCGATGCCTGAAGGTTAATCGTGCCCCAGACCCTGACTTTGTTTTTCACCAATTGGCCGTCGGTGAGCGACTGGTGTTCGTAACCGATGGCTTCTGGGCGGAGTTAACGGAGTCGCAGCAAAGCAGCTTGCTGGCAGCACCGGATAGCGACTTTATCGCTGTTGAAGATGATGTAACGTGGATAGATGTTCAGCTTTAGCCTTGGAAGCACAGAATATCCACATGAAGTCCGGCTAGCTGGTAGCACTTCATGTTTGTACATGTAAAAAAGCCCTCGCTGCCTTACGGCAGCGGGGGCTTTCTGTAGACGGTTCAGATCACTCCTGAGCAGCCGTCTCCTTCGTTTGACGCTTCTCGATGGCGTCCACCAACCGCTGGGCCAAAGCCGGGTAGTTCTCGTCGAAGTGATGGCCGCCAGGCAGTTTCATCGCTTCGCCCACGGCGGTCTTGTCGGTGCAGCCACTTTCGTCGACTTCTTCTTCACCGTAGATGCACACCACTTTTGCCGGCGGCAGCTTGGCCATTTCCGGGCCGGTGGCGGCTTCTTTGCCGGCGTTGCCGAGCCAGCCTTCGACTTCGATTTCGAAGCTGCCGGTGCGGGCGAAGGCCAGCAGGATGATTGCGTCGACGCGCTGCTGTTCGGCTTCCGGCAGGCGGTTGTAGATGGCGGGCAGTACGTCCGCGCCGAACGAGTAACCGGTCAGGATGAAGCGCTTGGTGCCCCATTTCTGCCGGTAGTGCTGCATCAGTTCGGTCAGGTCCAGCGCGCTTTGTTCCGGGCTCTTGTGTTGCCAGTAGTAGCGCAGGGTGTCGATGCCGACCACCGGGTAGCCGATCTTCGCCATTTCACCGGCCACGTCGCGGTCCAGGTCGCGCCAGCCGCCGTCGCCGGAGAGGAACAGGGTGACGGTATCCTTGGCCTGACCGGCCGGTACTTCGACCACCGGAATCTGCAAGCCACCGGCGGCTTTATCGCCACCGACGAGGATCTTGCGCAGTTCGTTGTTCAGCACTTGCGGCAGATTGATGTCGTAGTCGCTGATGCTGGTTTCGGCATTGGGCTGGTCACGCACGAAGCCGGCGCTGGTGTCGTCCGGGTTGTCGTTCCAGGCCACCAGCCAGTGGCCGTGGGCGGCGCTTTTTGGCAGCAGGTGAGTGCAGCCCTCGGGTTTTTCCAGGGCCAGGTCAACCGAAATGGCCTGGGCCTTGTCGTCCTTCTGCTCGGCCAGCCAGCGCCATGCCAGCACGGCGCCAGGGCCAATGCCGCTGACCAGGGTAGCCGGGCCTTTCAGTTCGCGCAGGCCCGCTTGCAGGGCGCGGCTTTGCAGCAGGCAGTCTTTGGGCAGAATCACCTGGACGATCTGCGCCGAGGCGCTGCGGCTCAGGGTGGTCAATTGCTTGTCATTGAGCTTCTGCTCTTCATTGACCGCCACCAGTACCTGAGCCTTCGGCGCGTTGCCGGGGATGACGCGGGTCATCGCGGCGCCATCGGCCGGCGTCAGCCGTTCGAGGGTCGGTTCCGGAGCCGGGCGTTTCAGGTACCAGTAACCGCCACCGACCATCAGGGCCAGCACTACCAGTGTGGCCAGTACGTACCGCAGGGAGCGTTGAATCATCAGCGTTTCACCAATCCAGTCAAGCCACCCGCAATCAGGGCGGCAGTGTCGGCCAGCGCCACCAGCGGATCGAGTCCGGCGGGCACGGCCATATAACGGGGTTCCCAGTCGGGCTGGAACTTGTCTTTGAAGCGGCGCAAACCTTGGAAGTTGTACAGCTGCTCACCACGGCGGAATACCATCGAGCCCAAGCGCTGGGTCAGTGGTGCGCCGCGCCGGGGTTGCAACCCCGACAACGGCACCATGCCCAGGCTGAAGCGCGCGTATCCATGATTTTTATAATGTTGAATCAGGCCGACCATCATGTACTCCATGGTCAGCTTCGGGGCGTCGGGGTGCGCGCGCATCAGGTCGAGGCTGGCCAGGTCATGGCCGTAGGTCTCGAGCAGGTTGGCGAACGCCACCGGGCGTCCTTCGAAACGAATCACCGCAACTCGGAAGTGCTTGAGGTAATCATCACTGAAACGCCCGAGCGAGAAGCCTTTCTCGCGCACGTTTTTACCAGTCAGCCAGGCATCGGAAATCACCTTGAGCTCATCCATCGGCGCTTGCCCCGGCTCATGGATTTCCAGCGACAGACCATCACGGGTGCCACGATTCCAGGTGTAGCGCAGGTCCTTCATCTCTTTGCCTTTGGCTTCGAGATCAAAGCGGTGCAAATCGACCCGGGCTTCTTCGCCGAGCTTGATCGCGGTCAGGCCGATGTCCATGTAGTACGGCAGGTTCTCGGCACGTACTTGATAAAACACAGGGCGGGCGTGATGGATATCGCAGAGGTCGCGGAACTGCCAGATCATTTCCGCCCGTTGCTGGGTCGGGCCGATCGGGTCATACAACGCCACCAGGCTGCGGCCACGGCGGGCATACATCAGAAACGCCTCGTCGTTGGGGTGAAACAGCAGCGCCTTGTCACCGGTCAGGGCCAGGCCGCCATCTGGCTGGGACGAGGCCATGAGAATCTTTACCGCGCGGTCCAGCTCATCGGGCGTTGGCAGATGGATCACCGGGCGCGCGGTGCGCAGCAGCCAGGTCAGGGACACTACCACCAGCAGGACCGCGGCGCCGAGCAACGAGCGCAGGCCTCGCGGGGCATCGGCGTCGAGGGTGAACTGCCACCAGAGTTGATGGCTGTAGGGAACGTCCTGATAGGCGAACAGCAGCAGCCAGATCGACGCGCCGAGTACGCAGAGACTGGCCACCAGGTACAGCGGCGAAAACGGCACTTCGGTCAGGCGACTGGGGCGATAGAACGAACGTCGGAAAACCCCCAGCAAACTCGCCGTCAGGGTCATCAGGCATGCCTCTTCCCAGTCGAACCCTTTAAGCAGAGAGAGCAGGGCGCCGACCAACAGCAAAATGGTGGTCAGCATCCACGCGGCCGACAGGCGGCGACGCAGCCCCTGAGCCAGCAGCAGGCAGAGCACGCCCACCAGGCTGGCGCCGAAGTGCGAGGCGTCGACCAATCGATGCGGAATCAGAAAACCGATGTGTTCAAGGCGGGTATCGATTTCTGGCGTCACGCCGGAAAACAGTAGCACCACGCCAGAAAGAAACACCAGCACCGCCAGAATCGGCGCGGCCATGCCAGAGGTGGCACGTAGCGACTGGCGTGTCTGAAACAGGCGCTGGCCTTCGTTGATCAGCAGCAGTACGCAAGCCACCAGCAGCGGCAACACCACGTAGATCAGGCGGTAGAGCAGCAGCGCGGCGGCCAGTGGCGCGGCACCGATTTTGTCGGCGAAGGCAGCGAGCAAAATCGCTTCGAACACCCCGACACCGCCCGGTACATGGCTGAGCACGCCAGCGGCCAAGGCCAATAGATAGACCAGCAGGAACGCGCCGAAAGGCGGCGCTTCCGGCAGCAACAGATAGAGCACGGTCGCGGCGGCGGCCACGTCCAGGGCAGTGATGACCAGTTGCAGGAACGTCAGGCGGCGACCCGGCAGGCGCAAGGTGCGGCGGCCGACCTTGACCAGCAGGTTATCCGGGTAAGGCTGTTCCGGCACGCGACGGCGATAGATGCCGATGGCCAGTACCGTGGCGAGCAGCAGCACAGCCACTGCAATCGCACCCAGCAACGTCTCGGAGAAACCCAGGGCCACGGAGGCGGCGGGCAGGTTGCTGAGGGTGGCGAGGGCGGCCAGGGGCGGAAGGGCGCAACCGAGCGAGAGGCTGGCGAACAGGGTCATGTGCGCGACTTCTGAAGCCCCCACACCATGACGTGCATATAAACGGTAGCGAACCGAGCCGCCCGATAACAGCGAAAGGCCGATGGCATTGCCAATGGCGAACGCGGTGAAGCCGCCCAATGCCAATACTCGCGGCGCCAGCGTCACGCCGGCATAACGGCTGGCCGACCATTCGTAACCCAGCAGAATGATGAAGCCGATCACGGTCGCACCGAGCGCACCCAGCAAGGCCGGTTTCGGCACTTCCAGAATCGAGTCGTGCAGCGCGTACAGATCGAGTTCGCTGAGCAGGTGACGACAGGCAATCAGCGCAATGGCGAACAACAGCAATGTAACCGCCAGACCGATGGGTTGACGGTATTTGCTGATTCGATCCAGCAAGCGCAGACGCTCGGCTTTGATCGGTTGTGTCGCTGTGACGGTGTCTTGTGAATCAGACGAGTTGGCGCGCATCAATCACCTCTTGGATTGTGCGCGACAGGATGGAGGTATCCAGCCAAGTTACCAATCCCTGTAGAAAAAAATAATCACAAATATTAACGCGTCTCACCGGGCAGCGGCGATGGCGCATCGCCCATTGTAGAGGGTTCAGTCTGCGGTTCAGCCTGATCTGAAGTGACATTCTGGTGACCCCTGAATGGCTCACTGCACAGTGACAGATCATTGTTGCGAAAGGACTTTTTCGACAGGTACAAAAAAGGCCACTCTTTCGAGCAGCCTTTTTTGATGTTTGGTTGCGGGAGCCGGATTTGAACCGACGACCTTCGGGTTATGAGCCCGACGAGCTACCAGACTGCTCCATCCCGCGTCTGTGTGGCGGCATTCTACAGGCGAACGCCGGAGTGTCAACCGTTAATCCAAGTATGGCTCAAATAAGTGTAAAGCGACGGTGAACGGTTGAAGGGGAAACCTAAGTTTCAGAATCAGAACGGTTTTCTTTTTTTGTGCGGTAAGGCAAGAGCGCTAATTAAAAACAGGCGCGCACAAAAAAGGCCACTCTTTCGAGTAGCCTTTTTTGATGTTTGGTTGCGGGAGCCGGATTTGAACCGACGACCTTCGGGTTATGAGCCCGACGAGCTACCAGACTGCTCCATCCCGCGTCTGTGTGTCGGCATTCTACAGAGGATCGCCGGGCTGTCAACCTTCAATCTCGATAAAACCTCTTCCTGTTCAAGCGCTTAGGTGAAAAAAGCCACGGCTGGCCGGTCTGAAACGCAGGCAGGGCAAGGCCTGTGGCTCTATCGGGCGGGCTCTTTCGATTGAGAAAATAAATTCCTGCGGTGCTTTTCCTACAAGGGGAAAAGAACATTCAGAGTACTGGTGCTATATACAGGTGTCAGTGAGATACTGCCGGTACGACTCACCCACACACCATTTCTTCGCCATGAACACTGCTTTTATATGACGCAGCGAAAAATCATCCACGTCGATTGTGACTGTTTTTACGCCGCCATCGAGATGCGTGACGACCCGCGCCTGGCCGGTAAGCCATTGGCGGTGGGCGGCTCGGCGGATCGGCGGGGAGTGATTGCCACCTGTAACTATGAAGCGCGGGCTTATGGTGTACGTTCGGCCATGTCTTCCGGACATGCCTTGAAACTGTGTCCGGACCTGACCATCGTCAAGCCGCGCATGGAAGCCTATCGCGAAGCATCGAAGGAAATTCATACGATCTTTCGCGATTACACCGACCTGATCGAGCCGCTTTCCCTGGATGAGGCCTACCTCGACGTGTCGGAGAGCGCGCATTTCGGCGGCAGCGCCACGCGAATCGCCCAGGACATTCGTCGCCGGGTCTCCAATCAGTTGCACATCACCGTGTCGGCCGGCGTGGCGCCGAACAAGTTTCTCGCCAAAATCGCCAGCGACTGGAAGAAGCCCAACGGCTTGTTCGTGATCACGCCGGATCAGGTGGAAGACTTTGTCAGTGGTTTGCCAGTGAGCAAGCTGCACGGCGTTGGCAAAGTGACCGCCGATAAACTGGGCAGGCTTGGCATCGTCGATTGCTCGCATTTGCGCGAATGGGACAAGTTGGCGCTGGTGCGCGAATTCGGCAGCTTCGGCGAGCGACTCTGGAGCCTGGCGCGTGGGATTGACGAGCGGTTGGTGCACAACGACAGTCGCCGGCAGTCGATCAGCGTCGAAAATACCTACGACGTGGACTTGCCTGATTTGGTGAGCTGTCTGGATAAATTGCCCGAGTTGCTGGAGTCCCTGAATAGCCGCATGGCACGGATCGACAGCAGCTATCGCCCGGGCAAGCCGTTCGTCAAAGTGAAATTTCATGACTTTACCCAGACTACGTTGGAGCAGGCCGGGGCGGGGCGGGATCTGGGGAGTTATCAGTTGCTGCTGACCCAGGCCTTCAACCGGGGCGGGAAACCGGTGCGGTTGTTGGGGATTGGGGTGAGGCTGGAGGATTTGCGGGGTGGGTTTGAGCAGATGGAGTTGTTTGAGCGGTAGTTTTGCAGTGAATGTAATGGCGTCATCGCGGGCAAGTCGGATCGCCGCACCGCCGCTCCCACAGGTACTGCATCGTCCTTGTGGGAGCGGCGATGCGGCGATCCGACTTGCCCGCGATGCTTTTAAGCGTTTAGTTCTGCCCCGGATCCGCCACCAGTCGCCCGGCATCCTTGGTCAATGACTTGAGGAATTCGGTCTGCAGCTCGGGATCGTTGCGGGTCAGTTCGATCAGGCTCTGTTCCAGCTCACTGGCTTCTTCTTCCAGACCCAGTTCCGACAGACGTTTGACCCGGTGTACCCACTGGCTCACTTCGTCGTCTTCGAGGTCGTCGTAAATCAGCCCATGCGCTTCGAGCAGTTTGCCACGCAACGTGCTGCTGATCGCCAGGGACGAGTCGGTGTGCGCATCGTCCTTGTTGTCCTCGACACTGATCTGCAGCTTGCCCAGATGACTGAGATCATGTTCAGCGAAAGGGCTGTCCAGCAGGTTCAAGCGCAACACGCCGTTACGGTCGGTGCTCAACTCGAAGGTGTTCTTGCCGGCCTTGACTTGCACCGGACGCTCGCTCCACGGCAGGCTCGAGTATTCCGTGCGCTTGTCGCGCTGGACTTCGTCGATGCCCGCCAGGTTCTGTTGCGCCCGACCATGGGACTGCACGTTCATGAACGGGTTGAGCCCGGCGAAACCATAGCTGAGCCAATCCTTCGTCACGCTGTCGGACAGATTGCCGAGGGCGAACACGTTGACCACGTTCGCACCGACACCGGCCACCACTGCCACCGCGCCCAGCGGAATCTCGTAGACCTCCCGCCAGGGTTGGTAAGGCGTGTAGCGATCGTAGTGACGCGTGACTTCGAACTCGGTGACTTCGAAGGTCTTCTGCTCGTGGATTTTCACCCGACGTTGCGGCAGCTCAAGCACCTTGGGCTCGCCGACATCGATCTGCAGGCTGTGATCGAGCAATTTGCGCTCGACCCGTTCCTCGTGCTCGCTGCGTTGTGACATCTGATTGGCACAGCCGCTGACCAGCAGGGCGCCGCACAGGGCGGTGCCACCGAGGCCTAAGGTGTTTCGCTTGAACATGACGTCTCTATCTGGTGTCAGCGGCGGATACGGGCCTGGAGGAAAGACAACACATCAGCGACCGGCAGCGCTTGCGCCTCGGCCTCGGTGCGGCTCTTGTATTCCAGATTGCCGTCGGCGAGGCCACGGTCACTGACCACGATCCGGTGTGGAATGCCGATCAGCTCCATGTCCGCGAACTTGATGCCCGGGCTGGTTTTTTTGTCGCGGTCGTCCAGCAGCACGTCGAAGCCCGCGGCAGTCAGTTCTGCATAGAGCTTGTCGGTGGCGTCGCGAACCTGTTCGGTTTCGTAGCGCAGCGGAACCAGGGCAACCTGGAACGGAGCCAGAGCGTCGCTCCAGATAATCCCGTTCTGGTCGTTGTTCTGTTCAATGGCGGCAGCCACCACGCGAGACACGCCAATACCGTAGCAGCCCATTTCGAGGGTGACCGGCTTGCCGTTGTCGCCCAGCACTTCGCACTTCATCGCTTTGCTGTATTTGTTGCCCAGCTGGAAGATGTGCCCGACTTCGATGCCGCGCTTGATTTCCAGGGTGCCTTTGCCGTCAGGGCTCGGATCACCGGCCACGACATTGCGCAGGTCGGCAACGGTCGGAACCGGCAGATCACGCTCCCAGTTCACGCCGAAATAGTGCTTATCGTCGATGTTGGCGCCGATGCCGAAGTCGCTCATCAGCTCGACGGAACGGTCGATGATGATCGGCAGTGGCAGGTTCAGCGGGCCAAGGGAGCCGGCGCCGGCGCCAATGGCGTCGCGCAGTTCGGCTTCGGAAGCCATGACCAGCGGGCTGGCAACGCCAGGCTGGTTGGCGGCCTTGATTTCGTTCAGCTCGTGGTCGCCACGGATGATCAGGGCAATCAGTTTGCCTTGCTCTTCAGCGTGCACCACCAGCGTCTTGATGGTCTTTTCGATCGGCAGATTGAAGCCGTCGACCAGTTGCGCAATGGTTTTGGCGTTCGGCGTGTCGACCAGGCGCAGCTCTTCGCTTGGCGCGGCGCGGGAGGTTTCACGCGGCACGGCTTCGGCTTTCTCGATGTTCGCGGCGTAATCGGAACCGTTGCTGAAGACGATGTCGTCTTCGCCGGATTCGGCCAGCACGTGGAATTCGTGGGAGCCGGCGCCACCGATTGAGCCGTTGTCGGCTTCAACCGGACGGAATTTCAGACCCAGGCGGGTGAACACGTTGCAGTACGCCTGGTGCATGCGGTCGTAGGTGATCTGCAGCGATGCCTGGTCAGCGTGGAACGAATAGGCATCCTTCATGATGAACTCACGGCCGCGCATCAAACCGAAGCGTGGGCGGATTTCGTCGCGGAATTTGGTCTGGATCTGATACAGGTTGATCGGCAGCTGTTTGTAGCTGCTCAGCTCATTGCGCATCAGGTCGGTAATGACTTCTTCGTGGGTCGGGCCGGCGCAGAAGTCGCGACCGTGGCGATCCTTGAAGCGCAGCAATTCAGGGCCGTATTCTTCCCAGCGACCGGATTCCTGCCACAGCTCAGCCGGTTGGGTGCTCGGCATCAACACTTCGAGAGAGCCGGCGGCGTTCATTTCTTCACGCACGATGGCTTCGACCTTGCGCATCACTCGCAAGCCCATGGGCAGCCAGGTGTACAGGCCCGAGGCGAGTTTGCGGATCATGCCGGCGCGCAACATCAGCTGATGGCTGATGACGACCGCATCGGAAGGCGTTTCTTTCTGTGTGGCGAGCAAAAATTGACTGGTGCGCATGGTTGGCCGTTGTCGGTTGCTGATGACGAGAAATGACGGAACATTGTACGGGCGAGATCTGCTGGCGTACAGGAGTGCGGCCGGCTGTGTCGCAGAGGGCGAGATTCTGCCCGCCCTCTGTGATGCTTCCTGCCTAAAAAGCCTACGATTCTTCCGCGACCTGGGTCTGAACCGGTTCCGGTGTCGGTGTCGGACCGGCGCGGCGGTTCTCCTGGAACCAGTGCAAGGCGATCAACAGCAAGGTCGGAACGCCCAGCAGGGCGGTGATCAGGAAGAAGTTGTGATAACCGAATTTCTCCACCATGACCCCTGAGTAACCGCCGATCAGACGAGGCAGCAGGAGCATGATCGAGCTGAGCAGGGCGTACTGGGTGGCGGAGAACTTAAGATTGGTCAGGCTCGACAGGTAAGCGACAAATGCCGAAGTCGCCAGGCCCGAACTGAAGTTATCCAGTGAAATGGTGACAATCAGCATCTGCAGATTGGCCCCCATATCCGTGAGCATCAAGAACAGCAGGTTAGTGCCGGCCGATGTCACACCGCCGATGAACAGGATCGGCAGAATACCGAAGCGCACGATCAGCAGGCCGCCCATGCCGGCGCCGACCAGCGTCATGATCAAGCCGAAAATCTTGCTGACGCTGGCAATCTGATCCTTGGTGAATCCCTGGTCGATGTAAAACACGTTAGCCATGACGCCCATGACCGTGTCAGACATCCGATAGGTGGCGATCAGCCCGAGCAGCAGCAGGGCTTGCCAGCGATAACGCAGGATAAAGTCGTTGACCGGCGTCAGCACCGGCGCCAGGCCACGGCGGCCCATGGCCGACAAGCACAGGCCGGTCAGCGTGATATAGAGGATCGCCCGCAGGAACGCGCGGTCTTCGAGCAGCAGGTCGAGCACGCTGGCGCCTTCGAACAGTACGCTGGCGAAGTCAGTGTTGTAGAGCTGGGTGAACATGGCCGGTACGGACACCAGCAGCACGATCAGCACGAACACCGATGCCAATTGGTGCACAAAGCTATAGCGTCCGGCCTGCAATTGAGTTCGCAGAGGCACCGGCGGTTCGCGCATGAACAGGGTGGTCAGTAGTGCCGGGACCATCAAGACGCCGAACAGCACGTAGGTGCCGGTCCACGCCGCATGCTTATAGTTGAAACCGGTGGAGCCGAAGCCTTCGGCGAAGAACAGTGCGCCGGCCGTCGCCAGCAGGGCCGCGACCCGATAACCGGCCATGTAGCTGGCTGCCAACGCGGCCTGACGGCTTTCGTCGGCGATTTCCAGGCGATAGGCGTCGACGGCGATGTCTTGCGTCGCCGAGGCGAAGGCGACGACCACGGCGATGGCGATCAGCCAGGACAGGTGCTTTTGCGGGTCGCAGAATCCCATACCGATCAGGCCTAGAATCACCAGTGCTTGGGCCAGTACCAGCCAGGAGCGTCGTCGACCGAGCTTGCCGAGCAATGGCAGGCGCCATTGGTCGAGCAGCGGGGACCAAACCCATTTAAAGGCGTAGGCCAGGCCGATCAGGCTTGCATAGCCGATGGTTTCGCGGGCGACACCGGCCTCGCGCAGCCAGACTGAAAGCGTCGAAAACACCAGCATATAGGGCAAGCCGGCGGCGAAACCAAGCAGCAACAGCACGAGCGTCGAGGGGCTGGCATAGGCGGCGAGCGCGGCGCGCCAGGTTTTACGGGGCATGGGCTGGAGTCTGCCTCAAGAATTACGGAAACAAAGCGCGCACTCTAACCGCTGTGCTCTACCGGGCGCCAGCCATGGCGTTGAATATCAACACGATTGTTCAGGACACTGATGCCTTCCATGCGCAATCGCGCCCGTTGTTCATCCCCCGAAGGGCTGCCCACAGGCAGGCTGATCCGACCACCGGCACCCAGTACGCGGTGCCAGGGCAATTTGGTATCGCCGGGCAGTTGGCTCAATGTTCGCCCGACCCAGCGGGCGGCACGACCCAGTCCGGCCAGATCGGCGAGCTGACCGTAACTCACGACTTTGCCCTCGGGTACTTGCGCCAAGGTCAAATAGAGTGCCGTGCGTCGGATTTGCGCCGCGCTTTCGGTTTCAGAGGTTGAATCGGTCACGTTCCCGGCTTCCTGAAAAAAAGTGCGTATTGACCGTCTGTAGAGTAAATCCTGGATCGCCTATTGAGAAATGAACTCAATAGAAAAAGTCGGGTCAGTCCTTGTCTGGGCCTTATTCGCCAGAATAAGGCCGACTTTTTTTCGCAATGTTGAGCCTCTGATTCGCTTATGTTGTCCAGAACCTTGCTGTGCCTCGCTGTCATCAGTGCTTCCACTCCCTTGTTTGCCGATACGGTCTGGTTGAAGAACGGTGACAAGTTGAGTGGCAAAATCACGCTCTTCGACGGTGGCAAACTGTTGATCCAGACCTCGTATGCCGGGGCGGTTCCCATTGACTGGAAAGAGGTCAAAACACTGGAAAGCGATCAGCAACTGCTGGTCAAGCAGGATGCCTACACCGGCGAGAAGGCCAAGTCGCTGCACGCGGCAGAAGAGGGCAAGGTCACCTTGGCCAACGGCGACGGTCCCAAGACCGTGGAGCTTGCCAGTATCCAGCAGATGCTCAAGCCCAAGCCGGTGGTTGAGGATCTGGTGTGGAAAGGTAATGTCGACATGGCACTGGATTATCGACGGGCCGAAAAAGATACCGATGATTATGATGTCGGCTTCAAAACCAGCGCGCGTCATGGGAGATGGCGTCATACGGCGCAAGGTGAGTACAACCGCGAGTTCCAGGATGACGTCGTCACCACGGATAACTGGCGTGCGGAATATGCCCTCGACCGATTCCTCACCGAGAAGTGGTTCTGGCAAGGGCGTTTGAATTACAAGCGTGACAAGGTCGAAGAGCTTTCCCGGCAACGCACCATCGGTACCGGCCCCGGTTATCAATTCTGGGACAACGAGCTGGGCGCCTTCTCCCTGGGCTCGCTCCTGAACAACACGGACTATGAATACTCCAGCGGCAAAAAGGAAAACTTCTATTCCGTGGCAATGAAGTGGGATTACAGCCGTTACCTGATTGGCAAAAAGGTCGAATTCTTCACCAGTGGCGAAGTTGGAAAGCCGTTGTCGGGCGTGGCGGATTACGCCCTCGATGCCGAGGCCGGCCTGCGCTACAAAGTCACCGATTGGGCGTCGCTGAACCTGAAGGCCGAGAGAGACATCATCAGTGCTAGCGATGAGGCTGACCTGAGCAAGACCCGATACACCGCAGGGTTTGGCGTGGCCTGGTAAACCGCGCGAAGATCAAAAGATCGTCCGAACGCGGCCCGAGCCTTCGGACGATCTTTTTTTGCGAGGCAAAAACACCTGCCCACAAAAAAGCCCCGCTTTTAAGGGCGGGGCTTTTTACTAAAGCAGTTACAAGTTAGATAACTTGAACTTCTTCAGCTTGCATGCCTTTCTGACCGCGGGTAGCGATGAAAGAAACCTGTTGGCCTTCTTTCAGGCTTTTGAAGCCGTCGGATTGGATAGCTTTGAAGTGAACGAACAGGTCGTCACCGGATTGTGGAGTGATGAAGCCGAAGCCTTTTTCATCGTTGAACCACTTAACGGTACCGGTTTGGCGATTAGACATGGTGTAACTCCTTGAACAAAGATAACTGCGACGCAGGAAGAACCCTGGCCGAGACTGAGTGCAAAGAGCAGGAAAAATTCTTGTAGATGGTTGGATCGAAATTCAACATATCGTGTAGAGATTCTCAGTGACACAAGCAGCACAGTGGCGCCACCTTAACCCTTTTTCCGGAACGTGCCAATGGTTCTTGCGAAGGTTTCTCTGTTTTCATGACTGACGGTGCATCGAATGGCGGCGAAGGCCCGGAATTCACGGGGGGGGCAGCGAGAATTGTCTCCCGGACTTTGAACCCGGAGCGCCTGCCCGGTAAGATGCCGGACAGAATTTTTTCCACCTCGCTATTCAGGACACCCGCCATGAGCATCAAATCGGACAAGTGGATTCGCCGCATGGCGCAGGAACACGGCATGATCGAGCCTTTCGTCGAGCGTCAGGTACGCGGTAGCGACGATAGCCGTGTGATCTCCTACGGCGTGTCCAGCTACGGCTACGATGTGCGTTGCACCAATCACTTCAAGGTGTTTACCAACATCAATTCGGCGATCGTCGACCCGAAAAAACTTCGATGCTGGCAGCTTCGTCGATATCCACAGCGACGTGTGCATCATTCCGCCGAACTCCTTCGCTCTGGCCAGCACCGTCGAATACTTCCGCATCCCGCGTAAACGTATTGACCATTTGCCTGGGTAAAAGCACCTACGCGCGTTGCGGCATCATCGTCAACGTCACGCCGCTCGAGCCTGAGTGGGAAGGTCACGTGACCCTGGAGTTCTCCAACACCACCAATCTGCCGGCGAAAATCTACGCGAACGAAGGCGTGGCGCAGATGTTGTTCCTTGAGTCGGACGAAGAGTGCGAAGTCTCCTACAAGGACCGTGGCGGCAAGTACCAGGGCCAGCGTGGCGTGACCCTGCCGCGTACCTGAGTCAGCCGTCTGACAAACCGTTGGAATTCCTGAGCGGGCGTACACTCTATGGAATGTACTGCTCCGATTCGCGCAAGGCGGATCGGGCCATCGCTCAGGAGTGCTTCATGAAGATCGATCCACGAATAAGTGCCGAATTGGCAAGGCTTGAGCCCAATCAGGTTGGCGTGCTGGCCTGGTCCTTGTTGGCACATCCGCCCGTCAGCATGGCAGGGGGCATCCCCGGCCAGCCTGATCCCGATACCCCCAATGAACAACCGACAGAGCCTGGCGAGCCCACCTTGCCGGATGAGCCGCCTCCTGCGCCTGTGGCTTGAGATCTGTTGCTGAAATCCGCTCCTGTAGCTGCAAGGCTCCGGCCGCGTTCGGACGATCTTTTGTGGGTGGCGAGATTTTCACGACCGAAAAGCCAGATCAAAAGATCGCAGGTTTCGCCAGCGCCTACGGTGATCCGTAACAGTGGGCTAAACCTGTGTTTATTTCAGGTTGCCGCTGAGGAACTGTTTCAACCGCTCACTCTTCGGATTGCCCAACACCTCTTCCGGCGCACCTTCTTCCTCCACTAACCCCTGATGCAGGAACAGCACCTGGCTCGACACTTTGCGCGCAAAGCTCATTTCGTGGGTGACCATGATCATGGTCCGGCCTTCTTCGGCCAAGCCCTGGATCACCTTGAGCACTTCGCCCACCAGTTCCGGGTCGAGCGCTGAGGTCGGTTCGTCGAACAGCATGACTTCCGGTTCCATGGCCAGCGCGCGGGCAATGGCTACCCGTTGTTGCTGACCGCCTGAAAGGAACGCCGGGTATTGATCCGCCACGCGTGCCGCCAGGCCAACCTTGTCGAGGTAACGTCGGGCACGGTCTTCGGCCTCTTTCTTGCTGCAACCGAGCACTCGGCGAGGGGCCATGGTGATGTTTTCCAGCACCGTCATGTGGCTCCACAGGTTGAAGTGCTGGAACACCATGGCCAGGCGAGTGCGCAGCCGTTGCAGCTCATCGGCGTCGGCCACGTGGATGCCATGGCGATCCTTGACCATGCGGATGTTCTGGCCGTCCAGGCTCATGGTGCCGTCGTCGGGTTGTTCGAGAAAGTTGATGCAACGTAAAAAGGTGCTTTTGCCCGAGCCGCTGGCGCCGATCAGGCTGATGACGTCGCCGGTTTTGGCCTTAAGCGAAACGCCCTTGAGCACCTGATGATCGCCATAGCTTTTATGCAGGCCTTCAATGGTCAATTTGTACATGGGGCATGCATCCTCAAGGCGAAAGTAGGTAGCCGCTGCGATAAGCTTCGGCGCCCGCAACGTGGGCGATCACCATGCCGGCAGTGGCCATGCGCCGCAGCGAACGGGCGTACATCAGCCCGGCTGCGGAGCAATGAACAGGGGTGATGCGATCATTGATCGGGTCGATGACTTCGGCGATCAGTTGCCCGGCTTCCAGGTATTCCCCGGGCAGGGCCGTGAACACCAGCAATCCGCCCACCGGCGTCGCCACCGGTTCGACGCCAGCCAGCGGGGTGGCCGGGTAGGGCAGTGCCGGTAATGGCGCCGGTTCACCGGCAATCGCGCCGAAATGAATCAGATAATCGATCAGCGCCTGGCAATCGAGGCTGGCCAGCGGGTGATTGACGTCGCCCTGGCCGCGTAATTCGACGGTGACCGAGAAACTGCCCAGCGGAATATCGAAGTGTTCGCCGAAGCGCTCCTTCAACTGCCACCAGAGCAGGGTGAAGCATTCATCGAACGACTGGCCACCCGAGTCGGTGGCCAGCAGGCTGGCTTCGGCACCGATGTACCGCGCCAGTGGCTCGACCTGAGGCCAGGCCTCGGGCGTGGTGTAAAGGTGCGCGACGGCTTCGAAATCGCAATGCAGGTCCAGCACCATGTCCGCATCGCAGGCCAGCCGTTGCAGGGTCAGGCGTTGGGATTGCAGTTGCGTGCCTGCGGTTTGCCGTGCCAAAGCCTTGCGCAGGCTGTCGCGGATCAATTCGAGGTTGCGTTGCGGATCGTCGCCGAGCCGGCCTTCGATCTCGTTGCCGACTTCTTCACTCAAGTCGACGAACCAGCGATTGAAGTTCTGCCCGCTTTCCAGCTCGTAGCGGCCCAGTGGAACGTCCATCAACACTTGTTCCAGGCCCGCCGGGTTAGCCACGGGGACCAACACGATTTCGCTGCGCAGCCGACCGGCGGCTTCCAGCTCCGCCAGACGTTGCTTGAGGTGCCAGGCCACCAGCATGCCAGGCAGTTCGTCGGCATGCAGGGAGGACTGGATGTAAATCTTGCCTTTGGCCGACGACGGGCCGAAGTGGAAGCTGTGAATCTGTCGCGCGGTCCCCGGCAGCGGGGCCAGCAGGTCATGAATCTGATGGCGCATTTACGAGTTGTCCTAGTGAGTCGGCCCGAGGAAGGCCAGCCATCGGCGTTCGGCCAAGCGAAACAGGCCGACCAGCGCAAAGGTAACGGTCAGGTAGATCAGCGCGGCGATGCCGAACGACTGGAATGTCAGGAAGGTCGCAGAGTTCGCGTCGCGAGCGACTTTCAGAACATCCGGGATGGTCGCGGTGAATGCCACGGTGGTCGAGTGCAGCATCAGAATCACTTCGTTGCTGTAATAAGGCAACGAGCGACGCAGGGCTGACGGCATGATGATGTAGGCATAGAGCTTCCAGCCTGACAGACCGTAGGCCTTGGCCGCTTCGATTTCTCCGTGAGGCAGGCTGCGAATCGCCCCGGCGAAGATCTCCGTGGTGTAGGCGCAGGTGTTCAGGGCGAAGGCCAGGATCGTGCAGTTCATCGCATCGCGAAAGAACGCATCGAGGACTGGCTGGGCGCGCACGGCCGCCAGGCTGTAGATGCCGGTGTAGCAAATCAGCAGCTGGATATACAGCGGCGTACCCCGGAACAGGTAGACGTAAAACTGCACTGGCCAGCGGACGTAGACCTTGGGCGAAACCCTGGCGATGGACAGCGGGATCGACACCAGAAAACCGATGAAGATCGAAGCACTGAGCAGCCACATGGTCATGGCCAGGCCGGTGATGTTGTAACCGTCGGTATAAAGGAAGGGTTTCCAGTATTCCTGCAAGAGTTCGATCATCGTACGGCCTCCCGGGAACCGGCGGCGTAGCGGCGTTCGAGCCAGCGCAGAACGATGTTGGAGGCGCTGGTGATCACCAGGTAAATCAGTGCGGCCAGTACCAGGAAGTAGAACAGTTGATAGGTGCTTTTACCGGCGTCCTGCGCGGCCTTGACCAGGTCGGCGAGGCCGATGATCGAGACCAGCGCGGTGGCCTTGAGCATCACCATCCAGTTGTTGCCGATACCCGGAAGGGCGAAGCGCATCATTTGTGGGAACACCACGAAACGAAAACGCTGACCGCGTTTGAGGCCGTAGGCGGTGGCGGCTTCGACCTGACCCCGCGGTACGGCGAGGATCGCCCCGCGGAACGTTTCGGTGAAGTACGCGCCATAAATGAAGCCCAGGGTGATGACCCCGGCGCTGAACGGGTTGATCTCGATGTATTCCCATTCCATGAAGTCGGTAAACGAGGTCAACCAGGTTTGCAGGCTGTAGAAAATCAGCAGCATCAGCACCAGGTCGGGTACCCCACGAATCAGCGTGGTGTAGAGTTGGGCCGGAACACGTACCAGTTTGACTTTTGACAGCTTGGCACTGGCGCCCAGCAAGCCGAGCAAAACGGCCACCAACAGCGACAACACCGATAATTTGATGGTCATCCAGGTGCCTTCCATCAGCAACGGACCGAAGCCCTGGAGGCTGAAGGCTGAGAGCCCCAGGTTTTGTAATAGGTTTTCGAACATAAATCAGCAACCTGATCGGGTGAAAAAAGCGCCCATCGCGAGATGGGCGCCGGGCATTATTTGCCGCTGTACAGATTCAGATCGCCAAAGTGTTTCTTCTGAATGGTGGCGTAGGTGCCGTCGTCGTGTAACGCTTTGATACC
Organism: Pseudomonas sp. B21-048; assembly: GCF_024748615.1. Lineage (NCBI taxonomy): Bacteria > Pseudomonadati > Pseudomonadota > Gammaproteobacteria > Pseudomonadales > Pseudomonadaceae > Pseudomonas > Pseudomonas sp. B21-048. The sequence continues at coordinate 1,214,254 of NZ_CP087168.1, forward strand.
TTTATTCAAAAGTTCTTTGAGGTCTTTGTTACCTTTAGAGATACCGATAGCTGTTTTCGACGGCAGCAATTCGCTGTCGACCGGCTTGCTGACTTCGTACCCTTCACCTTTTGGCGACTTCAAGAAGCCCAGTTCGGCTTGCAGCATGTCCTGGATCGCCGCGTCGAGACGGCCGGAAGTCAGGTCGGAATACACCTGATCCTGGTTCTGATAGGCCTGGGTTTTCACGCCCGCCTTGTCCAGCACGGCCTTGGCGTAGGCTTCCTGGATGGTGCCTTGCTCGTAGCCGACGGTTTTGCCTTTCAGCGAAGCGACATCTTCGCTCAGGCCGGAACCTTTCTTGAACACGTAAGCAGTTGGGCCGGAGAATAGCTCGTCGGAGAAGTCGATGGCTTTTTCGCGAGCCGGGGTGACGGTCATCGAAGAGATCACACCGTCGAATTTATTGGCCTTGAGGCCTGGAATCATGCCGTCGAAATCGCTTTCGACCCATTTGCACTTGACCTTCAGCTCGGCGCAGATCGCATTGCCCAGGTCGATGTCGAAGCCTACCAGGCTACCGTCGGCTGCTTTGGACTCGAACGGTGCGTAGGAAGGGTCAACGCCAAAACGCAATTCTTTGTATTCCTTGGCCAGCGCGGAGCCAGCAGCCATGCACAACGCCAGTGCAGAAAGGGTCAGCAATGCTTTTTTCATTATTCAATCCCTAAGAACCAATATGAGCGCTTGTGGCGCAGAAGTACTGTTACTGGAAAGCGTAAGACCTATTGAAAGTAGCAATTTCCGAACCAGAGTGCCGAACAAGCGTTTTAAAAGGTAATACAAAGAAGTGGTAAAGCGCGATCTGTGCACGAAAATGGGCGCGCATTATTTGATGCACCGATTCGGTTCGGATTGGCGCGAACCTGTGGCGAGGGCCCCAGAGGTGGGTTAACTCAACAAATCCTGCAACGTCGCCAGGCTGTCAGCTTCCTCTACCGACTTGTCCTGCCGCCAACGCAACATCCTGGGGAACCTTACCGCAATCCCGCTCTTGTGCCGCTTTGACAAGGCAATGCCCTCGAACCCCAGCTCAAACACCAGGGTCGGCTTCACACTACTCACCGGTCCGGATTTTTCCACCGTGGTTTTGCGTACGATGCTGTCGACCTGCCGTATCTCTTCGTCAGTCAACCCGGAGTAGGCTTTGGCGAAAGGCACCAGCGTTCGTTCGCGGGCAGAGGGTGGGCCATCCCACACAGCGAAGGTGTAATCGGTGTAGAGGCTGGCCCGGCGGCCATGACCCTGCTGGGCATAGATCAGCACCGCATCGACGCTGAACGGGTCGACTTTCCATTTCCACCAGACCCCCATGTCCTTGGTCCGCCCGACGCCATATAGCGCATCGCGGGCCTTGAGCATCATGCCTTCGACGCCCAGTCTGCGCGAGGCTTCTCGTTGGCGGGCAAGGTCGAACCAGTCTTCGCCGGTCAGCACGGGCGAGCTCAGTAACACCGGGTTGGTGCAGGTGGCAATGAGTTGCTCCACCTGGGTTCGGCGTATGGCTTGAGGCTGGTTGCGCCAATCCTCGCCCTGCCATTCCAGCAGGTCATAGGCCAGGATGACGACAGGCACTTCATCGAGGATCTTCTTGTTCAGTGTTCTGCGGCCGATCCGTTGTTGCAACAGGGCGAAGGGTTGCACGGCGGGTGAGGACGGCGAGTGCGGATTGAAGGCGTCCGCGGTGCCCGGTTGTGCGGCTTTCCAGGCGACGATTTCACCGTCGATCACCGTGCCATCGGGTAAATCGTGGGCCAGGCTGTCGAGTTCGGGAAAGCGTTCGCTCACCAGCTCTTCACCTCGCGACCAGACCCACAAGCGCCCATCACGTTTGACCACTTGGGCGCGGATGCCATCCCACTTCCATTCCACTTGCCACTGACTGGCCGGGCCGAGCAGGGCTTCGAACTGCTCGACCGGGTGCGACAACGCGTGAGCGAGGAAAAACGGGTAGGGCTGGCCGCCTCGTTGGGCATGCTCATGGGGTGATTCGGGGGCGATCAGCTTCAGGTAACTGGCGGCGCTCGGGCGGTTAGACAAATCGGTGTAACCCACCAGCCGCTGGGCCACGCGTTTGCTGTCCAGGCCGGCCATGGCCGCCAGCGCGCGGGTGACCAGCAATTTGGAGACGCCGACACGGAAACTGCCAGTGATCAATTTGATGCACAGCATCAGGCTCTGGCGATCCAGTTGCACCCACAGGGCGGGCAAGCATTCGGCGAGGGTTCGCGGGGGCGCATTACGCAGCGGCAGCAGTTTGTTTTCAATCCACACCGCCAGCCCGTCGGTAGAGGTGTGGAGCGTTTCGGGCAGCACCAGCGAGATGGTTTCCGCCAGATCACCGACGGCCTGGTAACTTTCTTCGAACAACCAGGGCGAGAGCCCGGAAAACGCGGTTGCCATTTCCCGCAGCATTCGTACCGGCACCCATTGCCGAGGTCGTCCGCCGGACAGAAAGTACACCGCCCAGGCGGCATCTTCGGGCGCGGCCTGGGCGAAATAGTTCTGCATCGCCGTCAGTTTGGCGTTGCTTGAGGTGGTGGCATCGAGTTCGGCATACAAGTCGGCGAAAGCTTTCATGCCAGCACCTCGGCGCTCTCGGATTCGAGGGCTGCGGTGTCTTCATCATCGCCGTATTCGGTGCTGAAACTCATGGCATTGAGGCCTAGTTCGCGCAGATGGCGTACCAGTACTCCAATCGAACCATGGGTGACGATCACGCGTTCGGCTCCGGTTTGTTCGATGGCCCACAGCAGGCCGGGCCAGTCAGCATGATCTGACAGCACGAAACCGCGGTCCACGCCACGCCGCCGCCGTGTCCCGCGCAAGCGCATCCAGCCGCTGGCGAAGCCATCGCTGTAGTCACCGAAACGCCGTACCCAGGGGCTGGCGCCCGCCGAAGGTGGCGCGATGACCAAGGCCTTGCGCATCATCGGGTCGTGCTTTTTTACTTCGCCGGTATAGATCGTGGGCGGTAAATAAATACCGCTTTCGCGATAAATCCGATTGATGGGTTCCACCGCGCCATGGACCAGAATGGGACCAAGGCTGGCATCGATGCCGTGGAGAATCCGCTGAGCCTTGCCGAAGGCATAGCAGAACAGCACGCTGGTCTTGTCGGCTGTAGCGTTGGTCTGCCACCACTGATTGATTTCGGCAAAGATCTGCCTCTGCGGTTGCCAGCGGTAAATTGGCAGACCGAACGTCGATTCCGTGATGAATGTATGGCAACGCACCGGTTCGAACGGCGCACAGGTGTAGTCGGGCTCGGTCTTGTAATCCCCCGAGGCGACCCAGACTTCTCCGCCGTATTCCAGCCGCACCTGAGCCGAGCCGAGCACATGGCCCGCGGGATGAAAGCTCAGTTTTACGCCGCGGTGCAGCAATGGCTCGCCATAGGATAGCGTTTGCAGGTTGATGTCTTGGCCCAGACGCGCGCGCAGAATGCCTGCACCCGGTGCCGCCGCCAGATAATGTTGATTGCCACGGCGAGCATGGTCGCTGTGGGCATGGGTAATGACCGAACGGTCGACCGGGCGCCACGGGTCGATGTAAAAATCGCCGGGTGGGCAGTACAAACCTTCAGGACGAGCGATAACAAGGTCCATATTGTTACCCAAATGGAGAGGCCTGTTAGCTAGGAGGTTTGCGCGAGACGAGAAGTTCTATTTATTTTCATTGGTGGTAAAAATCAAAAGATCGCAGCCTGCGGCAGCTCTTACAGGGGAATCGAGTTCATCTGTAGGAGCTGCCGCAGGCTGCGATCTATTGATCTTATTTACCTGGCGTCAGCGTCAACCGCGTCTTGCCATACACCTTGTCAAAGTTCTGCGGCTGCATCGGCAGGCTCATGTATTGCCCCTTGAGCCATGGATCGACGCTGTCGAGATAGTGCGGGCTGGCCGGGTTGCCGGATTGACCGGTACCGTTCTGGCCCATCAGCGGTTCGGCTTGGCCGAAATCGACGATAAAGCGCATGGCCGGCGCCAGCGTGGTGTTGAAGTCCTGACCCCAGGTGAACGCAGCGGTGTTGAGTGTGGTGTGGTCGCCACCGGCCGCCAGTGGACCGCGTACGGTCTGGCCACTGGCGTTCTTCCACTCGTAGCGATGCAGTTTGCCCCACTGCCAGGCTTTGTGATCACCGCCCAACTGGCTGTCACCCGCGCTGATCGCGGCCGCCAGGCTACGGGCGAGGATCGCCGGTTTGTCTTCTTTCTGCGGGGTGCGCAGATCGTCCCAGAACGGACTGTCCTCACGCCCCAGCAGATGATCGGCCTGAGCCGCGTAAGACAACTTGCCGTTGGCGATAAAGGCTTTCCACGCCGGAGTGCTTTCCGGGCCCAGATCATCGAGGAAAATCTGCTTAGTGCTTTCCTGCAGGAACAGCTCGTAGATCGCCGCGTCGGCGGAGGTCGTGCTGAGTTTGCCGTCGAAAGCCATCAAGCGCGTATAAGCCTCACGAGCCTTGCCGCGATCGGCAACTGGCAGCGCTTCGATGGCCTGTTTGAGTGGCTGAGCCATGCCCGGCGCTTCAAACACCTTCTTCAGCTTGGCGGCGAAGGTGGTGGTCTGGTCGTATTGCATGGCGATCAGGCTACGTGTGTCGTGCTTGCCCACGCCCGCCAGTTCGGCCATGCGCTCGCCGCGCTCCGGCGCTGACCAGGAATTGGACAGCTGCATGCCGTAGCCATGGGGAATGACCCGCTGGTTGGCGGTGCCGAGCCAGCCTTGAGCCGGGTCCTGGTCATACGGATGGAGCATCGGGTCGGCGTAACCGTCCCAGTCGTAGCGACCTTCCCAGCCCGGCGACGGCAGCAAGCCTTCGCCTTCGCGACGGTTCGGGTAGCGACCGGTAACTTGCCAGCCGATATTGTTGGCATCGGCAAACACCAGATTCAGGGCGATGGCACGTATTTCGCGGCTGGCGTCCGAGGCGTTCTCGACGCTTTGCGCTCGGGACAGGTCGAAAAAGGCGTCCAGGGTTTTGTCGTCGGTGAAGTTCGGCGTCTGCAAGGCCAGGCCGAAACCATTCGCCAGCGCGGTGCCTTGGGCGCTGTTGAGCAACGGCCCGTGGCGGGTTTCGTACACGGCTTCGCGAATCGGCTTCTGGCCTTTGACGAAGTAGGTTTCGTTACGCACGATCGCCGGCTGCCATTTGCCGCTGACTTCGTAGGAAAGGCCATTGCCCTGACGTTTGATTTTTTCCAGGAACAGGTCCTGGTTGTCGCCCATGACCGTGGTCATGCTCCACGCCACTTTGCCGTTGAAACCACCGAGTACCATGGGTAACCCGGCAATGGTCACGCCGGAGGCCTGGTATTTCGGCGCGCGAATCTGCACGTAACTGAATAGCGACGGCACGCCCAGCGGCCCGTGGCTGTCGCTGGCCAGCAAGCTTTTGCCGCTGCGGCTGCGTTGCGGGCCGATCGCCCAGTTGTTCGAAGAGGTGGCGCCCAGCAGGTTCAGATCCGATAGGTGAGCGGTGGCCTTGTTGATTTCGCTCAGCCCCGGGATTTGCCCGTTGAGTTTGATGCCCTGAAGTTTTTCGGCTTCAGCGACCGGCAGTTTTTCGTCCGGTGCGGACGGCGCAAGCCATGCCAGTTTGTCGGTACTGACCGTTTGGGCCAGCATCAGCGAGGAAATTTCTTCCGGCAGGTTCGCCGATTGACTGAAATTCAGCAGGCAGAAAATCAGCGCCGAATCTTCCGGTTTCCAGTATTCAGGCTTGTAGCCAGTGGCTGCGAGGTCCGCAGGCAATTTGTCGCGGTAGCGGAACAGGTAGGCGTTGACCCCGCGGGCATAGACTTCGAAGAAACGCTTGAGGCGCGGCGAAGAGGCCTTGTACAGCTCACCCGCGCTTTTCTTCAGATTAACTGCACGCATGTAGCGGTCGGCGTCGAGCAGGTCCGAACCGGACATCTCGGCCAGACGGCCCTGCGCGAGTAAACGCAGAGTGACCATCTGGTTGATGCGGTCGCTGGCGTGCACGTAGCCGAGAGTGAACAGCGCATCATGGAAGCTGTTGCTCTCGATCAGCGGCATGCCCAAGGCGTTGCGTCGAATCGAAACGTTCTGTGCCAGACCTTTGAGCGGTTGCACGCCGGAGGTCGGAGGGAGGGTGTCTTGAGTGTTCCAGGTCTGACAACCGGTCAGGCTTAAAACACCGGCCACTGCTGCGGCAACGCCGAACCGGGGAAGAAAATGTGAAAGGGCTGGCGAGGCCATGGCAAAGCTCCTGCGGGGGGTGGTGGCGCAATAAAGGCGCTACGTTAGTGAGCAGGAGGTGGCCGCGCAAGCGGCGGCGGGGTTATTTCTTTATTGATCGTTCCCACGCTCTGTGTGGGAGTGCAGCCCGTGACGCTCTGCGTCACATCCAGAGCCGAACGCGGAGCGTCCGTTGAAGCATTCCCACGCGGAGCATGGGAACGATCAGAGTGCAGGGCCTCAGGGTTTAGGCGGATTAATGAAGTGCTCAAGAGATATCGTCAGGTACGGACAGCGACCGCGAGCATCAGGTCGTCCTGTTTGCGTTTGATGGCTTGCCAGTAGGAAGAGGTGATGCTGAAGTGTGGGAAATTCAATGCCCCGGCAGGAGAAAAGTCGGCATGCAGCTCAAGACAAACGCGGCGCTGATCATCATCGATCAACAAAAAGGCATCCTGCATCCCAAGTTGGGCCGTCGAAACAACCCTCAGGCCGAAGAGCGCATCCTGGAATTGCTGGGGCATTGGCGCCGAACCGGGCGGCTGGTGGTTCATGTGCAGCATCTGTCCCGTTCAGCGGATTCAGTGTTTTGGCCACAGCAATCGGGGGTGGAGTTTCAGGAGCGTTTTCAACCATCGATGGGTGAGTGGCTGATTCAGAAACAGGTGCCGGATGCCTTTTGCTCGACGGGGCTGGAGGCGCGTTTGCGCGAGGCGGGGATCGATCAGTTGATCATCGTTGGCGTGGCGACCCACAACTCAGTGGAGTCCACGGCGCGAACGGCCGGGAATCTGGGTTTTGAAGCGTGGGTTGCGCAGGATGCGTGTTTCACCTTTGACAAGGCGGATTTCTTCGGTAACGCCCATCCAGCCGAGGAAGTACATGCGATGTCGCTGGGTAATTTGCATGGCGAATATGCGACGGTTGTGAACACTGCGCAGATTTTGTAGGAGCGAGCGATGCGGCGATCCGACTTGCCCGCGAAAAGGGGCACCGCGGTCATTCAGACAAACCGCGTCATCGTTCTTCGCGGGCAAGTCGGATCGCCGCACCGCTCGCTCCTACAGAGCGGTGCGTCAGCGTGTTATGCGCCGTGGCACTTCTTGAATTTCTTGCCGTTGCCGCAAGGGCAAGGGTCGTTGCGGCCGACATCTTTCAGGGCGTTGCGCACCGGTTCCTGGTGGGCGTGGCCGCAGTTCGGGCCGTGGACATGGCCATGGTCGTGATGGTCATGATGGTCATGATCGTGGTTGCAGTCAGGGCCATGGACATGAGGTTGCTGGGTCATCGGGGTCACTCCGGAATTAAATCGGCGGCGATTATCACGCCATTGCGCGCTAGGTGCACGTAGTGCGCGATGAATATACCGGTTTCCAGTTCACCTTCCAGACGATAGGGAATGGGTTGGTCGGGTTTTTTCAGCAGTTTCACCAAGTCTCGAACCCTGGGCCACAGGTTGGTGCGGACCGGTACCTTGAAATAGGCACTGCGTTTGGGGCCGATCGTGAACCAGTGTTCGTGCTCGCCTTCAGTCAGCAACATGTCCCCCAAGTGAATGCGATATTCCAGGGCACGCACCGTCAGGTCTTGGTCGTTGGGATTGTCGACGCGAAAATGCAGCAGGAATTTCTGCTCCAGCAGCTTGGCCCGGACCACCTCGACCTTGACCAGATGCACCTGCGGATCCGGCAGATTGTCGCCAAAGTCGAACCACGACGTACAACCGCCGAGTCCTGAAAACAGGAGCAAGGTGAACATATAGAGCGCAAGTCGCCGGGTGGTCATGGTCGTGTTTCTCCCTTGGCCCCCAGTCTAGCCTCAAGCGCCGAAATAACTCGCGCAACACTTCTTGAACTTCTGCCCGCTGGCGCAAGGGCACGCATCGTTGCGCCCGGCCTTGAGCGGCACGGTGGGATCGATGAAATACCAGTGGCCGGCGTTCTGCACGAATGACGAACGTTCGCGGTGGCTGTGTTCGCCGCTGCTATCGTGCCAGCGAGCGGTGAAGGTGACGAAAGCGTGCTCCGGCTGACCGCCGAAAACCTCGGCGCTTTCCACTTCCAGGCCGAGCCAGGTGCTTTGGGCGCTCCAGTCGCTGATCGACTGGCGATCCAGGCCGGGCTGTTGCGCAGGCAGAGTGGTCGCCACCAGATAGTCGATCAGCCCCAGTACATAGGCGCTGTAGCGCGAACGCATCAAGACTTCGGCGCTTGGGGCGGGGTGGCCAGCGTGGTAATGGCCGCAGCAGGCATCGAGCAGCGTGCCGCTACCGCAAGGGCAAATGGATGTACTCATTGCGTTACCACCAATATTTCCCGAAGTTTTCCGGATTGGCCCAGAAGCGTGAGTTGAGCCAGTCGGGCACCTGCTTGTAGTCAAGCAGATCGTAGGTAAACAGGGTCAGTACTTGATCGTCGCGCTGGAAGCGTTCGCTGGCTTGCAGGGCCAGGGAGAAAAAGTCTGTCTCTTGCCAACCGCACGCCGGCAAGTCGGCCAGCACCGCAATGCGACTGGTATTGAGATTGCGTATGCCACCGAGCAGATTGAGGCCGTTGCGCTTGGGCAAGTGTTCGAGGCAATCGACCACCAGCGCCAGATCAAACCGTTGCGCCGCCAGTTCGGCCGGCAATGGCCCGGGCGCCGCAAAGGCGACGTTGCTATCCGGGTGCGCGGTTTTGAACGCTTCGAGCGCGGGGAATTCGCTGGCGCCAATCAGCAACAGACGCGCCGGGGCGTAACGATCAAGCAAAGCGGCCAACGCCTGTTGGGGCGTGCGCGAAGAGATACCTGCAATCATCAAAGATCCTCAATCAGAACGCCAAGACTAGCCTGCCCCAACGTCCGGGCCTAGTGTCCTGTTTCGCGGGTTCAGCCCAAAAGGACCGATCTTCCGTGAACAGGGGGCAAAACAGCAATGGCCTATTGCTGGCGGAGATTAAAAGTCGGGTCTTTACTCCCTAGAATCGGTTTTAAGCCGATCCCTCAGGAGAAGAACTAGATGAGCATAATTCGGACAGCATTACCCTTGGTTCTGCTAACCAGTGTGTTGACTGGTTGCGCAGGTTTACAGAAAACCGACTGGCCGACCTGTGCGGCGGTCGGTGGTATCGTCGGTGCAGGGCTCGGCGCGACCGAGAGTTCGGCATGGGCAGGGTATGGCGCGCTGCTGATCGGCGGCACGGCAGCGGCCTATTGCTGGGTGCACGGCGATGGCGACGAAGACGGCGATGGCGTACTGGACAGCCGCGACAAGTGCCCGGGTACGCCTAAAGGCGTGCGGGTCGATGCCGACGGCTGCCCTCCACCCGCGCCTGCGCCGGTGGTCGAGGAGACGGCGGTGGTCAAGGAAGAAGTCATTGTTATCCGCGATGTGCACTTCCAGTTCGACTCGGCCAAGCTCACCCCTGCCGATAAAGACGTACTCGACACCATAGCCACGCGCCTGAAACAGGAATCCTCCAGCGCCCAACTGACCGTCACCGGTCATACCGACAGCGTCGGCAGCGATGCCTACAACCAGAAACTGTCGGATAGACGTGCCCATTCGGTGGTGGAATACCTGATTTCCCAAGGCATACCACGCAGCAGTTTCGTGTCTGTGACCGGTGCCGGTGAAAGCCAGCCGGTGGCCGATAACAAAACCGCTGACGGCCGCGCGATGAACCGCCGCACGGAAATCAAAATCAACCGCTAAGCCCCTTGTATTCCGCGGCTTGTACAGTCGCGGATGCGGGTCTTTACTCCTGTGTGACCGGTATGGGCCGGTGACACAGGAGCATTCACAATGAGCGTTCTCACAAGGACCGTCTTGCCGGCTGTGCTGCTTGGCAGTCTTCTGACCGGTTGTGCGACTCACAGCGATGGCACCGCCCCTCTCAATCAACGTACGTGGCCGATCTGCAGTGTCATAGGTGGGCTGGTCGGTGGCGGTTTGGGTGCCATTGAAAGCAGTGGCTGGGCAGCGGGTGGCGCGGCGCTCGGGATCTTGACCGGTGGCCTGATCTGCTACGCCCAGGATGGCGATGAAGACGATGATGGCGTCTTCGATCGACGTGATCGCTGCCCCGATACACCTGCCAATACACCCGTTGAACATCACGGTTGCCCGCTGCCGCAATACCCGGCCAGCGTGAAACCTGTTGAGGCACCGGTCTCTGAAGTCATCACCTTGAACGGTAACGTGCTGTTCGCCTACAACCAATCTGACCTGATGCCCGAAGCTCGGAGTCAGCTGGATTCGCTGATGGCCAAATTGCAGAACGCCGACGTAGTGAGCGTCAAAGTCGTCGGTCATACCGACAGCCAGGGTTCGGACACCTATAACCAGAAACTCTCGGAACGGCGTGCCAGCAGCGTGGCGGCCTACCTGTTGAGCCAGGGGCTGGCGCCGAACAAACTCACCAGCGAAGGCCGGGGCGAAAGCCAACCGATAGCCGATAACGACACGGAAGAAGGGCGGGCGCAAAACCGTCGCGTGGAGTTGCATATCAATCGCTGAGCCATGAGATAGAGCCGTTGGATGACGATTCAGGCTTGTCCGGCGGCCAATCCGCGACCTTCGGGAAGAATTTTTTGTTGCCCTCTGGCTTATCCCGCAGGTAAGCCGTTACTGTGCGCGCAAAGAATAATTCTCAACGGGGGGCGCGTATGAAGGTATTTTGGGGCCTGGGGAAGTGGTTGACCCTGCTGTTCTGGCTAGTAGTGCTGGTCAATCTGCTCATACCGTTTGTTCATCCGCTGCACCTGTTGGTCAATCTGGCGGGCAGCGTGCTGGCAGGGCTCCATCTTCTGGAGCTGGTGTTCTGCAACCGCAGCCTCAAAGGTCGAGCCCACCCTTGGCGTGATCGCCTGAAAATTGTCTTTTTCGGCGTTTTCCACCTGCAAACCATTCCGGCCCCGGCCGCTTCGAAGGCCTCCCATGCGTAAACTTTGTCTGCTCGCTGCACTTATCAGCCCATTGGCCTGCGCGCAGGTAGTGAGCGTCGAAACCAACTCGCTGATGCGCTTGCCCAACACCGCCAGTTCCTTGCAACTGGAACGGCTGGAAGTCGCCGATTACGGCACCTTGCTGATTCCCTCGAACGTGACCGAACTGACCGTCGGCGAGCTGCACCTGGGACGTGACGCGCGGATCGCCATTGTGCCGAGTGAACAAGCGCTGGCGTTGAAGATCAGCCGTGCCGAATTGGCTGAGGGCAGCCAGATCACAGCACGGGGGGCGCCAGGGACTTACCTCAAGGCGGCCCGCTCCGGGCGCAATCTGGATCTGCAGATCAACGCGTTGAACGCGCCGCAATTGTCGGTAGACGCTCGCGGTGGCGCGGGCGCTCCGGGTTTTATCGGCCTCGACGGGGCCAACGGTCAAGCGCCAGGTTGTACTTGGGGCCAGGCCGGTCGCGGCGCCGATGGCAGTAATGGCAGCGACGGCCAGCCGGGTGCGCCAGGGGCGCTGGTTCGACTGGAAGTGCCACGTGATTACCCGGCGCAGCGGATCAAGGTCGAGATTGCCGGCGGGGTGGGTGGCACGGCAGGGCCTGGTGGAAAGCCGGGAGCGGGCGGCAAATCCAAGGGCTGCTTTGTTTATAAAGCCGACGGCGGCAAGAGCGGCCACCCCGGTGCCGATGGTCAGCCAGGGCCTGCGGGAGTGGCGGGTTCGGTGACGATTCAGCGGTTGTAAGCCCTCAAGCGATCGTTCCCACGCAGAGCGTGGGAACGATCACGGCCGAGCCGCCGCAATCGCCACCAGCACCAACCCGACCATCAGGTTAATCCCCACCAACCGACGAATCCTGCCCAGCACCGCCGCGCCCGCCGGCCAATCCTGAGCCGTCACCGCCGTGCGCAGTTCCGGCAGCAGCAACGCCTGAATCCGGATAAACAGCGCCGTCATCACCACATACAATCCCATCATCACCTGCACATACCGCGGCGCCGCTTCAAATCCGGCGAACTGCAGATGAATCATGCCCACGCCGCTGATCGGCAAAAGCACCACCGCGATCCAGACCCAGCGGAAAAAGCCTTGAAACACTTCCACCCACAGCTTCAATCGGGCAGGGCCTTCCAGCGCCTTCATCGCCGCGGGGCGCAGGACCATCCAGGCGAAAAACATGCCGCCGACCCATACCAGGGCGGCCAGGACATGCAGGGTATAAACGATGCCAAAAGGTGTCATTGAGGTACTCCGTTCTGCGCGGGATTGATTAGCGGGGTATGATAGCGGCCGATCCGAACCACTGAAAATTTATCCAGCCTTTTTTGCGCCCGACAATCCATGATCAGCACCGAACTCAAAACCACGATCCAGGGCGCCTATTCGCGTTTTCTTGAAGCCAAGAGCCTCAAGCCGCGCTACGGTCAACGCCTGATGATTGCCGAAATTGCCAAGGTCCTCGGGGATATCGACACCGACGACGAAGGCCGGCGCAGTGGCGATCCCGCGATTGTCGCGGTGGAAGCCGGCACCGGTACCGGCAAAACCGTGGCCTACAGTCTGGCGGCCATCCCGACCGCGAAGGCCGCCGGCAAGCGTCTGGTGATTGCGACGGCCACCGTGGCCCTGCAAGAGCAGATCGTCTACAAGGATTTGCCCGACCTGATGCGCAACAGCGGGCTGAATTTCAGCTTCGCCCTGGCCAAGGGGCGCGGGCGCTACATGTGCCTGTCCAAGCTCGACATGTTGCTCCAGGAAGGTCACGCGCAGACTGCCACCGCGCAGCTTTTCGAAGAAGAAGGCTTCAAGATCGAGGTCGATGAGGCCAGCCAGAAACTGTTCACCAGCATGATCGAGAAGCTCGCCGGCAATAAGTGGGACGGCGACCGCGACAGTTGGTCGACGGCGCTGGAAGACGCCGACTGGGCGCGGCTGACTACCGATCACAGCCAGTGCACCAACCGTCATTGCCCGAACTTCGGCCAGTGCGCCTTCTACAAGGCTCGCGAAGGCATGGGCAAGGTCGACGTGATCGTCACCAACCACGACATGGTCCTGGCCGACCTGGCCTTGGGCGGCGGCGCGGTTCTGCCGGACCCGCGAGACACCATCTACGTGTTCGACGAAGGCCATCACCTGCCGGACAAGGCCATCGGTCACTTCGCTCATTACACGCGTCTGCGTTCCACCGCCGACTGGCTGGAAACCACCGCCAAGAACCTCACCAAACTGCTGGCCCAGCACCCCCTGCCGGGCGATCTGGGCAAGTTGATCGAACAGGTGCCGGAGCTGGCCAGGGAGATCAAAACCCAGCAGCAGTTCATGTTCAGCGCCTGCGAGCAAGCCGCCGACTTCAAGCCCGGCGAAGACGTCGAAGGCCGCGAGCGGCCACGTCACCGTTTCGTCGGCGGGGTGATTCCCGAGCACATGCGTGAAATGGGCATCGAGCTGAAGAAGGGCTTTGCTCGCCTGACCGACCTGTTCACCCGGCTCACCGAACTGCTCAAGGAAGGCATGGACGGCGAGGTCAATATCGGCATCGCCAGCAACCAGGCCGAAGAGTGGTATCCGCTGTTTGGCAGTCTGTTGTCACGTTCTTCGGGCAATTGGGAGTTGTGGACCGCCTTCACCGTCGAAGACCCGGAAGACAACCCGCCCATGGCCCGTTGGCTGACCCTGGCTGAAAGCGGTTCGCTGTTCGACATCGAGGTCAATGCCAGCCCGATCCTCGCGGCGGACATGCTCCGGCGCAATTTGTGGAACGTGGCTTACGGGGCGCTGGTGACATCGGCGACCCTGACCGCTCTCGGCACTTTCGACCGCTTCCGCATGCGCGCCGGCCTGCCCAAAGCAGCTGTGACCGCGGTGGTGCCTAGCCCGTTCCATCACGCCGACGCCGGCGTGCTGCGGGTGCCGGACCTGAAAGCCGATCCGCGTGATGCGCCGGCTCACACGGCGGCAATCATCCGCGACTTGCCGCAACTGGTAGAAGGTTCACGAGGCACCCTGGTGCTGTTCTCTTCACGCAAGCAGATGCAGGACGTGTTCGACGGTCTGGACCGCGACTGGCGCAAGCAAGTGTTCATTCAAGGCAACCTGTCGAAACAGGAAACCCTGAACAAGCACAAGGCGCGGGTTGATGGCGGGGATTCGAGCGTGCTGTTCGGCCTGGCGAGTTTCGCCGAAGGCGTGGATTTGCCCGGTGCGTACTGCGAGCACGTGGTGATCGCCAAGATTCCGTTCTCGGTGCCCGACGATCCGGTCGAAGCGGCGCTGGCGGAATGGATCGAGGCTCGCGGCGGCAATCCGTTCATGGAAATCTCCGTGCCCGACGCCTCGCTGAAGCTGGTCCAGGCCTGCGGTCGCTTGCTGCGGACCGAAGAAGACCGCGGCACCATCACCTTGCTCGACCGTCGTCTGGTCACGCAACGCTACGGCAAAGCTATTCTCAATGCATTGCCGCCATTCCGTCGTGAAATTTCCTGATGCACCGGTGGGCAAATAGGCCCACCGCGTTGTCTACCTCACTGCCACCGCTTTTCCACTGGCCCATTGATGGTCGCTTGGGAGATCCACGTTCTTATGATTCGCCGTTCGCTGCGCCGGTCGTTACCTGCCGTTTTTGCCTTGATGTTCGCAGCCCCTTTGCTGGCGGCCCCTGCCGGCCAGCAAGCGCTGTTCAACTTTGTGCGTCCCGCCGACGTGGTTCAGGTGGCGACCCAGGACGCCAGCCTGCCGCAGTCCAACGCGGAGCAAACGGCCGAAGGCGAAGTGCTGCGCCGTGTGACCTTCAACCCGGTCGCCCAGCCAACCTTGCGCCTGACGCCGCAAACCGGTGCCTGGGACTGGTCGCAGTCGGGCGTCATGAGCCTGCGGATCCAGAGCGCGATGAACTGGGCCGTGACCCTGTACGTGAAAATCCAGAGCAATGACGGCAAGACCCTGGTCAGCCGTGTCGATCTGCCGGCCGGCCCTGCGCAAACCCTGCTGGTGCCACTGCAGCCAAGTTCACCTTTGAGCCAGGGCATGAAAGCCGGCCCGCCGATGCCGATCAACTTCGAAGGCCAGCGTGTATTGCTGGCCAGCAGCGCCGGTGAGCTGGATCGCAGCCAGGTGGTGTCGGTGACCTTGTCGATGGATCAGCCGAAAGTCGCCCAAAGCATCCTGCTGGAACGCTTCGGCGTGCAGGACGGCGAGGCTGTCACCAAAGCCGCTTATGGCGGTCTGGTGGACGCCTACGGCCAATCGACCCGGGCCAAGTGGCCGGAGAAGGTCAGCAGCGACGAGCAACTGAAATCCGCGGCGGCCAAAGAACAGCAACAACTGAAAACCTGGCTGGCTGAGCGCGAGAAAACCTCGCTGGACAAATTCGGCGGCTGGACCAAAGGTCCGGCCTTCAAGGCCAGCGGCTTTTTCCGTACTGAAAAGCGTGATGGCCGCTGGTACCTGGTGACGCCGGAAGGGCATCCGTTCTATTCCCTTGGCGTCAACAGCGTAACTCCGAGCGTCAATCAGACCTACGTCGCCGGTCGCGAGTGGATGTTCGAGTCCCTGCCCAAACCCGACGAGCCCCTTGCCAGCTATTATGGCGAAGGCGACAACCGTGGCGGCAATGGCGCCGATCAGGGCCGAGCCTACAACGCCGGTCGCTGGTACGATTTCTATGGCGCCAACCTGCAGCGTCTTTATGGCGAGCCTTGCGTGCCGGGCAGCGACACCAAGGCCGGTGTCGCCGAAGCGGCCAAGGCCGGCGCCGTTGAAGCGTCAGTCGAAAAAGCGGCCGAGCAAACGACCGCCGAACCCTGCAAAGTGGTTTTCGATGAACAACGCTGGGCCAGTCATACCCTCGATCGCCTGCAAGCCTGGGGTTTCAATACCATTGGCAATTGGAGCGCACCGGTGTTGGGCAACACTGACCGAGTGCCGTACACCTTGCCGCTGTCGATCGTCGGCGATTACGCCAGCATCAGCACCGGCACCGATTGGTGGGGCGGCATGCCCGACCCGTTCGATCCGCGTTTCGCCATGGCCACCGAACGCGCCGTGGCCATCGCCGCCCGCGACCATCGCGACGATCCGTGGTTGATCGGTTACTTCGCCGACAATGAACTGGCCTGGGCCGGTCCAGGCGATGACCCGAAGGCCCGTTACGCGCTGGCCTACGGCACCTTGAAAATGACCACCGATGTGCCGGCCAAACGTGCCTTCCTCAAACAGCTGCGTGATAAGTACCGCAACCAGGCGGGCCTTTCCAAAGCCTGGGGCATTGATCTGCCGGCTTGGGAATTGATGGAAGACCCGGGCTTCGTGCCGCCGCAGCCGAGCGCCGAATACCCGGAAATCGAAGCCGACTTCAAATACTTCCAGAAAGTGTTCGCCGACACCTACTTCAAAACCGTCTCCGATTCGCTCAAATGGCATGCGCCGAACCAGTTGTTACTGGGCGGCCGCTTTGCCGTCAGCACCCCTGAAGCCGTCGAATCCTGCGCGCAATACTGCGATGTGCTGAGCTTCAATATGTACACCCTGCAACCTCAGGACGGTTACGACTTTGCCAAACTGCGCAGCCTGGACAAACCGGTGCTGATCACGGAGTTCAACTTCGGCTCGGCGGATCGAGGCCCGTTCTGGGGCGGCGTAACACAACTGGCGAAAGAAGAAGACCGCAGCCCGGCCTACGCCAACTTCCTCAAACAGGCAATGAGCGAACCATCGATTGTCGGGGTGCATTGGTTCCAGTACCTCGATCAACCGGTGACGGGTCGCCTACTGGATGGCGAGAACGGGCACTTCGGTCTGGTGGGCATTACTGACCTGCCGTTCCAGGGTTTCGTGGACAGCGTGCGCAAAAGCAATGTGCAGACTGTCGATCAACTCGGTAAAGAGGCCGAGAAGGCTGCGGCCGAGGCGGAAAAAGCCGACAGTCACGAAGGTGGCAAGCAAGGCGATGTCGGCAAAAGTGCGGGGCAAGGCGCTGGTCATGCGGGTGGGCATTCGGGCAATGGTCATTAAGCACTGATATCCCCTGTGGCGAGGGAGCTTGCTCCCGTTGGACTGCGTAGCAGTCCCTTTTTTGGGGCCGCTGCCGCAGCCCAACGGGAGCAAGCTCCCTCGCCACATGGGTTTCTGATTAATTCTATGGGCGGGTACACCGCCCGGCCCGACCCTGTTCCCAAAACCCTCAAGGGCTGGAAGAATGCGGGCCACTTTGTAGAGCGTTTATCCGGGAGAGTTTTGGGTGCAGATTCAGGGTCATTACGAGCTTAAGTTCGAAGCGGTGCGCGAAGCTTTTGCGGCGCTGTTCGACGATCCTCAGGAGCGTGGCGCGGCGTTGTGCATCCGCATTGGCGGGGAAACCGTTCTCGACCTCTGGGGCGGTACCGCTGACAAGGACGGCACCGAAGCCTGGCACAGCGACACCATTGCCAACCTGTTTTCCTGCACCAAGACCTTCACCGCCGTGACCGCGCTGCAACTGGTGGCAGAAGGCAAACTGCAACTGGATGCTCCGGTCGCCCGCTACTGGCCCGAGTTCGCTGCCGCTGGCAAAGAAACCGTGACCCTGCGCCACTTGCTCTGCCATCAGGCCGGCCTGCCTGCGCTGCGCGAGTTGCTGGCCCCTGAAGCACTTTACGACTGGCAGACCATGGTCGATGCCCTGGCCGCCGAAGCGCCATGGTGGACGCCGGGTGAAGGTCACGGTTATGCGGCGATCACCTATGGCTGGCTGGTCGGTGAGTTACTGCGTCGCATCGACGGTCGTGGGCCGGGCGAATCCATCGTGGCGCGGGTCGCGAAGCCTTTGGGGCTGGACTTCCACGTCGGCCTCGCCGACAAAGAGTTCCATCGCGTAGCGCACATTGCCCGTGGCAAGGGCAACCTCGGCGATGCCGCGGCCCAGCGCTTGCTGCAAGTGACCATGCGCGAACCGACGGCCATGAGCACCCGGGCCTTCACCAACCCGCCGTCTATAATGACCAGTACCAACAAACCGGAATGGCGGCGCATGCAGCAACCGGCCGCCAATGGTCATGGCAATGCCCGCAGCCTGGCCGGGTTCTACGCCGGTCTGCTCGACGGCAGCTTGCTGGAAAGCGAAATGCTCGACGAGCTGACCCGCGAACACAGCATCGGCGAAGACAAGACTTTATTGACCCGGACCCGCTTCGGCCTGGGTTGCATGCTCGATCAACCGGACGTACCCAACGCCACCTACGGCCTCGGCCCACGGGCGTTCGGTCACCCCGGCGCCGGCGGCTCCATCGGTTTTGCTGACCCAGAATACGATGTGGCCTTCGGCTTTGTGACAAATACCCTGGGGCCGTACGTCTTGATGGATCCACGAGCGCAACAGCTTGTGCGAGTACTGGCCACTTGTCTGTAAATCACGCTTAAGGGGGCCAGGGCCGGAACCCGAAAGCCTTTGTGGTTTCAAAGCGCTGTTTATCCGGGCTAACCCGGTCTGATTCTTCATTACTTCATTTTGTGGATATCCAATGTCATCCAATAAAACTCTCGCCCTGGCCCTGTGCTTCGCTATCACCGGTTGCGCACAAACCCCACAAAATGATGCAGACGGCGGCAGCTGGTGGCCGTTCGGCTCTTCCGACAAGGTTGCGACCAAAGAGCCGGCCCCGGCCCCGCTGAAACCTGCTGCAACAGCCCCTGTTGCCAAGGCTGACAGTGCATCCCCTTGGTACTGGCCGTTCGGTTCCGATGATGGCGCCGGCAAGGTCGCCAAGCCCGACGTGAAGCCTGAGGTTAAACCTGAAGCCAAACCGGTCGCTGTGGCCAAGGCTGAAGCCGATGCCGGTGGCAATTGGTGGTGGCCGTTCGGCGGCAAGGAGCAGAGCACCGCTAAAGCCGTGCCGATGCCCGATCCGAAAGTCACCCAGGCCTGGCTCGACGACTACGAACCGCGTCTGCGCGAGGCGATCAAGGACAGCAACCTGAAACTCGAGCGCCGTGAAAACGTGCTGGTTGTCACGGCGCCGGTAGAAGGCTCGTTCAACCCTGATCGTCCGGCCATGCTACTGCCGGTAACACTCGGCCCGTTCACCCGTGTCGCGAAAATCCTCGAAGTCGATCCAAAGACCGCTGTGTTGGTACTCGGTCACAGTGATACGTCGGGCGCCGCACCGGCCAACGTGAAGCTGAGCCAGGAGCGCGCCCAGGCAGTGGCGGCTATCTTCCGTCTCAGCGGTCTGCAGCGTGATCGCCTGATGCTGCGCGGCATGGGTGGTGAGGCTCCGCGTGCCGCCAACGACAGTTCCGAAGGTCGTGCCTTGAACCGTCGCGTCGAGCTGTTGGTGACACCGGCAAACACCATGGTCGCGTTGCTGAGCAAGTACAACATGCCGGCTCCTGCACCGATGAAAACTATGGTCGCTGCGCAAGACATCAAGCCAGTGGCCAAGCCTGTGACCCCGGCACCTGCTGCGAAGAAAGCGGCTGTGCCGGCGACGAAAAAGGCACCGGCCAAGAAAGCGGCCGCCAAGGCTCCAGCCAAAAAAGCAGTGGTGAAAAAGACTGCGCCGGCCAAAGCTGCTGCCGACACCAAGAAAGTCGCTGTCGCCGATGACACAAAGAAGTGATTCGTTAACCAAAAGGAATGCGCCATGACCCGGCCCTTGGCAGATATGCGTCGCGACTACACTCGAGATGGCTTGACCGAGGCGCAAGCCCCGGCCGAGCCGTTCGCGCTGTTCCATCAGTGGTTTGCCGATGCGGTGAAAACCGAGCAGGTGCCGGTGGAGGCGAATGCCATGACGCTGGCCACCGTCGATCAGGACGGTCGGCCGCATTGCCGCATCCTGCTGCTCAAGGGCCTGGATGAGCAGGGTTTCACCTTCTTCACCAATTACGAAAGCGACAAGGGTCAGCAACTGGCCGCCAATCCATTTGCGGCCATGACGTTCTTCTGGCCAGCCCTGGAGCGCCAGGTGCGCATCGAAGGGCGGGTGGTGAAGGTCACGCCTGAAGAGTCCGACGCTTATTATCAGGTTCGTCCTCTGGGCAGCCGTCTCGGTGCCTGGGCCTCGCCCCAGAGCCGGGTGATCGCCGATCGCGCCGAACTGGAAGCGCTGCTCAAGAACACCGAGCAACGTTTCAGCGACACCCAGCCTCACTGCCCCGAGCACTGGGGCGGTTATCGCTTGCTACCCGAGCGCATCGAATTCTGGCAGGGCCGTCCGAGCCGTCTGCACGATCGCCTCAACTACCGCTTGCAAGGCACCGACTGGGTTCGTGAACGCCTGGCGCCGTAAACAATCTACCGATCGGGATACCCTGCCGCTGCGGCCTCAAGCCACTGAGGCAGGTCCCGCCGCTTGATCTTCTGCGCTTGAGCGTTCGTCAGTTGCTGAAGCATGAAGGCTCTTTTCTGATCGTCTTTACCCGCCAGTGACAACGCCAGATCACGGTCCATCCAGCGTTTGATCCGCACGTACAACCACCAATGGAAGTACAAGCCGGCGACGGTCGTGACGACAATGATGAAGTAATCCATGAAAATCCTTGGGTCAGCGGCGCAGATTTTGTAATTTGACGCTACTGTGTGCTGAGTTCGAAAAAGCGCCTGTATCGGGCCTGAATGAAACCAATTTTATCCGGGCAATGCCGTGACAGGCGTCAAGCTGCGGAGTTTAATGGATACCTGTCCTATGGAGTTTGATGCTATGCGTAAGTCTGTTCTGCTGGTTGCTTCCTTTTCCACGATGGCGATGTTGCTCACTGGCTGCCAATCGAGCTTGACCGGTGACTCCTACTCCCGTGACGAAGCGCGTCGCGTGCAGACGATTCGCATGGGTACCATCGAAGCCCTGCGTCCGGTGAAAATCGAAGGCACCAAAACCCCGATCGGCAGCGCCGCCGGTGCAGTCGTGGGCGGTGTCGGCGGTAGCGCCATCGGCGGCGGTCGCGGCAGCATCGTCGCAGCAGTCATCGGCGCTGTCGCCGGCGGTCTGGTGGGTTCGGCTGCCGAAGAAGGCCTGACGCGCACTCAAGGTGTTGAAATCACCGTGCGCGAAGACGATGGCAGCATGCGTGCCTACGTACAACAGGTTCAGGAAAACGAAGTGTTCCGTGTTGGTGAGCGTGTGCGGATTGCTACTGTTGATGGGACTAGCCGCGTTACGCACTAAGCGGGAATACGGGTAAAAGAAAACCCCGATCAGGTGGAAGAAGTCGGCGATGTTATGATCGCTAGTTTCGTCCACCCAGTCGGGGTTTTTCATGCCTGTTGCATTTTCGTATATTCGTTTTAGCAGTGCAGAACAGGCTCATGGCGATAGCCTCACGCGCCAGCAAGAGTACGTCGCCAAGTGGTTGCTGTCTCATCCCGAATACGATCTGAGTGGCGCAAGTTTCCAAGACCTTGGCATCAGTGGTTACTCCGGCAAGCATCTCGAAAATGGATTCGGCAAGCTTCTCGCTGCTGTCGAAAGTGGTGTTATTAAATCCACTGATGTTGTTCTGATCGAAGCCATCGACAGGGCAGGGAGACTCGAACCTTCAGTGATGCTCCACCTGCTTACAGGTATTGTGAACGCGGGAGTAAAGTTGATCACGCTGGACGATGGAATCACGTACAGCAACGACCCCAACAATTCGAACAACCTTTTTCTCCTAGTCGCCAAGGTGCAGCAGGCACACCAGTACAGTGATGCGTTGAGTCGAAGGATCAAGGACGCATACACCCGAAAAAGGGAAAAAGCTGCTGCGGGTGATGGCGTCAAACGTCACACACCAATCTGGCTCACTTCCGAAGGCAAACTTGTCGAAGGTCTTGCACCGATCATTGTCCAGGTGTTCGAGGACTACGCAGACGGACTTGGCGAGCGTCGAATCCTCTCCCGCATTCGTGGAAAGCACCCATCTGTTGAAGCTACAAATCCGACGACGTTGAAGCGTTGGTTGCGGAATCCAACCGCGATTGGACGTTGGAACGACATCGAGGATGTCTACCCACCTGTCGTCAGTAAAGAACTTTGGTACCGAGTACAAAAGCGTTTGGAGGAAGGGTATGTACCGCGATCCGCTCCTTCCAAATATCTGCTGTCTGGCTTGGTTCGATGCGGGCGGTGTGGCACCAATTACTGTGTCGTGGACACGAAACGCTCTCCTGCTGTCATGCGTTGTTATCGACGCCATCGTCAGGGTGCTGAGGGGTGTTCAAATGGAAGTTCGATACCTATGCACGTACTCGATTTTGTCCGTAGTCAGACAATGTATGGAGCTATGCAGCGTGCAGCTCAGAGTCGGAACCTCACGTCAGGCGAGAAGCGGTTGATTGAGATCGAAGGTGAGTTGAGCGAGCTACGTCGTCAGTCGGATAACGCTGCGGAAGGGTTGGCAAAGTATGGAATGGTTCCTGCGATTACCACAGTCCTCGACAGGCTAACGGAGCAAGTCCAACAGCTTGAACAGGAGAGGGCGTTGCTCAAGGTTTCACCGGCACCAGTGACCGTGGATGCCATGATCGATCTACAACATACTTTGCTGGATGACGATCAGATGCGGTTGAACGCTCTGCTACAAGGAGTGGGTTACGTCATCGTATGTGACGGCACCACAATCACCGTAGACGAGCCACATCTTCAGACCGAGGGTGATCGTCAGGTATACGAGTATGTGGGTTCACAGCGCTCCACGGAGACGTACAGGGTGACTGAGAACAATCACACTGAACATCACCTTGATATGCCAAATTCCAAGCGAGTGGCTGCCGCTATAGCGGACTTTGAAGCAACTCCAATCACTCAGCACCTACGCTGGAATGGCACCGAGTTTGTTGACGAGTGTGACTGAGAAGCTGGGAAAGATTGGGCATCTGACGTCGTGTAACCGACGTCGGAAACTCTCGATAAACCCCAGCAAAACCTACTTCAGTTTCGTCTTGTTCCACGTGCCAACTTTCGCTCTGTCCAGTGTTTACGGGGTTACATGGCTGTCTGGACTAAGCAGGAGGCGTTCTCCCTCGCTGGAAACCGGTTTTGTGCTTATTGAAGCTATTGGAGGTGTGTGGGATGGGAGTGCTTAGATGCCACAGTGCGTTTCAGAGTTATCACCCAGCGTCAACTAGTCCTTGACAGAAAGTGTCAAACTGCGTAGAATGACCACATCAGACAAACATGCCGAACACGTCCCGCACCCATACAGTGCCAGATGATCGGTATTGTGCTGTCTATATATTGGCTAACCACCACTGACGGTCAAAGCAACACCGAGAGACTAATGATGAATCAGCCACAAATGATCCAACTCAAAAAAGAGGCCAAGCACCGACGCTAACAGAGTTCACTACTTCTTTGAAGATAGAACGATGACGACGATGCCGACCTTGAGTCGGTTTTTTTATGCCTCAGATTTACCAAACCAATCAGGCACAACCCGAGAGGTAACGCCTACTTACGAACTGAGCAAGGAGAAATAACATGCAAGTATTTAATGTCGCTACACCTGAAGTGAATACCACCGCTGAACTGATCGACCATTTCCGTGCTGATGGCGATCACGATATCGCCGATAATCTCCTCATTCAAAGTGGCTCATTGGAGCTTCGCTCCGCCCAAGATTATCACTACTCAGATGAGCGCCCTTCCATCTCCGAGATGGAAAATGAGCTGGCTTTCATCCGCCAACATATGGTCGTGTTAAAGAGCCATCCTGATCAAGTCACGCCAGAACGCTCAGATGCCGTTATCCGAGCTCTTTATGCTCTGGCATACGACGCCTTGGAACAACTGGCTGACCGCTAGCAATTCCCAGAAAAAGCTTATCGGCTTTAGTTATAGTTATTGAGTCGTACAGGCACGTTTGAAGTATTAAAACCTTAGAACGCAGATCAGCCTAGCGAGCATTCCGCTGGGCGTGATTCTTCTTACCCCGGCAATAACGCCAACGGCACAACCAATACTTAGAGGTGAACGCCAACCAAAAACAACATAGGGGAAATATAAAAATGTCGAACTACATCATAATAGATAAAGAATCAAACCTGATCGTCAAGGTGATCGCCTCAAGCACTCAGCCGGGACCGAGCACAAAGTATCGAGCAATACGAGTATCCGAAGCCATTTTGGCCAAATACGATAAGCGGGCCAGGCTGAAGTCCAGAAACGGTACACTGGTAGACGCCGGAGAGCTAGCAAACGTGAGCCCTGCGTTTTTTGAACTGTTACAGGCTCGAAGCTAGAGCCACTATTTACTGGTCTAAATCCATGTAAAAAAGCCTACCCCTAACTACCCTACAGGCTGGGTGTTTTTACATGGGTTTCAGTCAGTGGATACGGGGGAGTAATTACCGGAATCAGGCAAAGCACACCCTCAACAAAATATTGAGATAAATAAATCGGCAATACCGAGGTAACGCCTATGAAATGAACTTGAACAGGAGAGTGAACAATGAGTAACGCAATCGAACAACAAGCTGTCGAGCTACGCCAAGAAGGAATGTCCTACGCCAACATCATGAAGGCTACCGGACTGCCAGAACGTAAAGTCAAGGCGCTGACCAAGGGAGTCACCAAGGTTAAGCGGATCGATACACCATTTGCCAAGGCAGTGGAGCGCGTGTTCACGCTGGCTGTAAGACCGCATGGCATTCGTGACTACGAACTACGCGACATCTTGCACCAGGAGTATGGCAGTACTTGGGACACCACCACAGGCCAGTATGTCAGCAACTACGACAGCAACGTCATCAAGCGCGTCCGAGAGAAGGTGAGACTCCGTGCAGCACTGGAAGATTGCAACGCCCTGTTCACGATGGATTGGGTCGATGAGGACGCACCGACTGCGGGTAGAGAGTTTCTGGAAGCTTCTGCTGCCGACCTGATGAGCCGTATTGAAGGTTACGTAAACGAGTTCATGGAGCACCATGCCACACGCTGGAGAGAAGACAGTGAGGAGGCCGACCAAGCCCAACGCAAGCAACTGTATGCGGCGAAGCGCCACCTGCTGAAACTGGCAGTCAAAGACTATGGCAAGGAACCATTAGATGTGTTGTTGGAGCGCTCCGTGGCTATCACCGACGCGCTTGAGGGGACACTTGACGCACCTATCCCCCAGTCACGTGCAAATAGGTCCGGTGGTGATGGCGAGCCTGATACAGACACACTGAAGTATTACCCGGAGCCGTCACGCACTGACCCGTTCCTAGACTTCGTTGCATCTCAAGGCTGGCTGAAAGAGGTTGAGGGCAGATTCATATAGATGAGAATTAGTTTCATTTGTCCGGCCCGCGACCACCATACTATAGAGCCGGACAGGCGAGACAGTATGCCGGGCAAAGCGTGAGCTTTCAGCCTGAGCACCGAAGAAGGAACTTCTTGATTCAAACCTCAGCATGGCTGGAAGCCATATGTTACGCACAGTAGGAAGTTGATCCCAATAAAATAGTAAGGGCCATATTAATGAATGAAATGAATGGCCCAAAAAAAAGAGTGATACTCAAAGGCTAGCCTTCGGTGCTAACCACTATTGTGAACGCACGTTCACGATTAGCACAGGACAGACGAAGTCTGAAGATAACCATTCCAAATACAGGATTCACTAACGTTCATTAATTCCTGTTTTAAAATTTCAGTAGGGAATCCATGAAAGGACGAGCCAGGATTACAGCTTGTCGCTGTATCGTGCTAAACCTATGGCGTAGCCATTCTCTGTGCTAGCTCATGATCGCGGCCGCTTTTGGTGTGAACAATTCAACGGAGCTTATGAGCAATTTAGTACATGCTTCATGATTTCCGGAGCGACCATTTCAATCGAAGTATTCATTAGTGCGTCATTGATCTGGAATTCATTCCTTTTTAGATAGTCAATCAGGGTACGTTGATAGGTATCATAATCAGGATGGCGAGGAATTATACACTTCTTGTTCTGATCCCTGATGATGTCTACAGCTCTAATAACCTGTTTTCGACATCCGCTGTCTCGAAGATACTTAGTTAAATCATCACTGCGACGCTCAGCAAATGGAAGAGCTTGTGAGTTGTCATACACCTCTTGGTAGTCTGGATTGTAATTTGCACACGTTCGGTAGTAGCCAACAGTAGTCTGAGCCTGAGCAACTGAAGCTCCAGCAACTCCAAAGATAACTACTGTAGAGAAAATTAATGCTTTTATTGACTGCATATTACGCATCCTATGCTTCGGTTAATGGTGTTGTCATCTCTAGCCAGCATTTCCGGGGTTCCGGTGCGAACAGCAAGCGGAACGGTAAGCACATGCTATTCGGAAGGATCACCCCTCCGTTGCGTATGCTTCCAGCAAAGCCAATATCTCTACTGCTACACCCAGCACCAAAAAAAGTGTTCCCCAACCGTACCACGTGGCTTTAGTGCGAGGCTGCTCACCCAGCTTGTACAAGTAGCCAACAACAGCACAGCAAAGGGCAATTAACAGAAGAAAAGATGCGTTAGCGGACACAAGAAGGTTCCCTTGGTGGTTTGCAGAAGAGACAACGTGATGTGGATGGTGCTCTCTGGAATATCGGGTGCTGATACCGCATGAACGGCTTGGTGTTGATCAGGCAGCAGCTTGGACTGATTTCTGATTGGGTAATTTATCCCAAATTCAGATATCTGAAAACCGGATATAGGTTGGGAGGCTGCCCACCCGTAGCCAACCCCTCATGCCCAAGACGATCTATAGGCCCGAACATGCAGTGCTTTTGTCTCTGCTGAAGAAGCACAGGAAAGCAGCTGGCCTAACTCAAGTCCAGTGTTCAAAGGCTCTGGAGCGCCCACAGTCCTTCATGAGTGATGTTGAAAGCGGAACTCGTCGCTTGGATATCGTGCAGCTTCGCGACTTGTGCAAAGTCCTGGGGATTGGCCTTACAGACCTGATAGTAGAGTTTGAGAAGTCATTGTCAGAGGACTGACAGGGCGATAGTTCACATCCCGGTTCCGGGCTAGAACCCTTGCGGAAATACTGGCCTGAGCTAGCGTTGATGGTGTCGCCAGCGTGGCGATAAGCCATCAAGGAGCAGCACATGGCTAACAAACGTGGTCGAGACTCAGGGAATGGTCAGTTCATTCCTATTGAGAAAGCGAAGAAAAACCCAAAGACGACAACGGTAGAAACTATCCCGAAGCCAACCAAAAAGGGTAAATAGCATCACCGTGAGGGTGTCGCTAGACTCCCTCACACCCATCAAAGATGAACACCCATGACCACCCAAAACGAAACCATTGCTGACGTACTGGAGCTGATAGCACTCAACCAAATCGCGCTACGTGCCGGGATCGAAGAACTCGCCAAATGGGTTCTTGAGCGTGGTAGCAAGGACATACACACCAGTGTCCTGACAGCCTTGCAAACCCTAGACACAAACGCAGAAGGTATTGACAGTGCTATCAAGATTCTTCGTCAAGAATGCTCTTAACATATCGTTGTCGACCGTCTGCAATATGTTAAGATAGCCCCATCACCAACAATGACAGGGGCGAACAATGAAACAGGTAGTGGCTTACGCACGGGTTAGTACAGACGATCAGTCACTTTCCGTAGCTGGTCAGTTCGCCGCTATCAAGATCGCAGCAGAGGCCAACGGGTGGGAGATTGTTGCTGAGTTCACTGATCAAGGCGTCTCAGGCAGCATCGACCCCCTAGAGCGTCCACAGTGCAGACTTGCCTTAGCCATGGCGAAAGGTATGGGTTGCCCGGTCATCGTTCACCGCCTCGACCGTCTTGGCCGTGACCACGCTCACTTCGTCACCTTGCAAAAGAAATTCAAGTTCATCGAAGCTGAAGACGTACATGGCAGTGGTCTGGTGCGCAACATCAAGAGTCTGCTGGCCGAAGAAGAATTGATGAAGATTCGCCAACGTACAAAGACTGGATTAGCAGAATTGAAAGTGCTGGCTCTTCTTGATACCAAGGAGGGTGCTGAGGCTCGCCAGAAGATTGCCAATCGGGATGCTGGCCGTAGGGCTGCATGGGCTGTGGGGAATGGTGCTGCTGTACAGGCTAAGGCTGTCAACGCCAATAACCGTGCAAAGGCATTGGAAGCTGAACTGAAAGCCTGCCTGTACGATGGTCAACCAACATTCGCCGCCATCGCCAAATGCTTGAACGCTAAAGGTATAACCACCGAACGCGGGAGCGCATTCCAACCCATGACAGTGAAGCGTCTGATGGAACGATTGAACCTGTCTCTTGTATGAGCCTGAGCCAGTTCAGGAGCTTGCATACCGCTCGTGACAGCGAGTTCACACCAACAGCAGTACGTCGCCTGATGATCGCTCTCAACGTCTCGTTCTGAGGCTGTGAGAGCCTCCAGCGGCCACAGGTTATTATGAAATTGCTCAGCTTTCTATTTGAGCTAGGAGCACAGCACTAAGCACATAGGATACGCCGACCGTTTTCCAGAATGACCCCACCCCCTCTTCATAAAAGTGCTCATAAAAAAAATTGGGCGATTGGGTTTTCGTGTAGGAATGCACTCAGCATTACCGGCTTGCCGGATGAACGTAGTGATTATTTTCTAGCTGGCTGAGCGTAGCGATTATCAAAGTGTGAAGTCTGAAAATCCGGCGGCTGGGAAATGGACTGTAAAGCCTCATTGGCTGTAAGAGTTAGGACACGCCGATGTCCGTGCCCTAGAAACCCCAGACATCAAGGAAGAGTTTCACAGGGACTACGGCGGTGGTGGCGATACGGTGTACAGCTTTATCTGCCCCAACTGCCAAAGCACCACCTATGTGAGTCGTTGGTAGGATGTTAGCTCCCGCTCAGAGCGGGAGCTAGATTCCAGACACAAAGAAGCCCGGCAACCTTAACGGCTTCAGTCGTTATTTTCTGGCTGGCGTGCTGCAAGCACCATCAAAGTGTGAAGTCTGAAAATCGCGGGGCTGGGAAATTGAGCCAGAACGCTTATTGAAATGGAGTTATGAAATGTCGATTTTTGCACTATGGCTCACTGTGTGTAACCCTATTGATTACAACGGCAAAACAGAGATGCACTGCTCTTCTCCTTCTCGAATGCCAACCACTTACTTCAAGCTTGAAGATTGCGAGAAAGCCAAAAAGCACCTTGAGACTGATCCCTACGCACTCTCATTCGATGCACCCGGCTCTAAGAACAAATACGCATGCAAAGAAGCTAAGGCTTAATTGCTACGATTTCACATCATCACTAAAATGGGTTGAGTAAATGAGTTTCTTACTGGCATCTGTAATTTGTAGCTCCATGGCATTTGACGCGAATTGTCACACAGAGAATTATAAAGCTGCTGTGAAATACTCGACTCAGGAAGAATGCATGGACATGGCTCACAGATACAATCTTGAAAACTTCAACAGAAAGAAAGATGTGATAGATCAGGATGGCAAGCCACAGAAAAAATGGACATACTACTGTAGAGTCATTGCCGACTGAGCACGCTCATACGCTTGTTATCGTGCAAAAAATACACAGATATAGAAAAGCCCGCCATTAGAGTGGGCCATGTTTCAATACTATTATTCGTTACAAGGCCATTTGTCTCGCATTGCAAGCCAGATGACATCGATCTTACGCTTGCTCATGACATCAGGATTCTTGCTCATATACTCAATAGTGGCTCTAACAGCATCATCATTGCTTGCCGTTTCAGGGGAGCACCATTTCATATCCTTGCTCACTCCACTTCCTAGGTAGCCCATTAGCTCTACAGCTCCTTGAACTTCACCTAGGCACAATCCAGCCTTCAAGGGATTGTCTTTCATTGGATCACGTAGTTTTTCGCCATTCATTAAACCCGTGTACACCCGGCACTGGTCAGCGAGTTCATTTCCATCAGCCATAGCACCACTACTTACCAGTGCCCCAACCAACGCAATCCCTGCCGCTATCCATGCCTTCATGATGATTCTCTTGGGGTGTGATGGCCCAATGTTATCGGGCTCTTGAGCATGAAGCCAGTCAACAGGGGAAATGGGCCGCCAGCATCTTAGGCGCTACTTGCACGCAATTACCATGCTTCTGCTCATGACTGACCCACCGTAGAGCCCATACTGATTTGCTGTGACTGTACTTCCTTGATCGCCCGCCTTTTCGAGCAAGTCATAACCGCGAGCCCCGCATAAATCCCCAGCCTTTTCGTAGCACTTTCCCCAGCTCAGTGCAGTCCCAGAGCAATCAATGCTGAAGCCCTCACGCCCATCAGGGGTGTAGGTTTTGGATGACGATGCACAGCCACTAAGAACCACCGCGACAGCACAGCTCAAGACAATAAGGCTCAGTTTCATTCGGACTTCCTTGGCGCTCGACGTGAGTTAATCCGCAGATTGTAGTTGGTTCTCCATGAGCACGAACAGACTCGCCCAACAATCTCGATCGAGCTACGATCCTCTTTCAACTCAACCAAGGATGACCCAATGAGCGACAGCAACGAAACGATGGCCGACGCATTGGAACTACTTCTTCTCAACCAACATGCTATCGCAGCCGGACTTGAGGAAGTGGCGCTGTGGATTGAGGCTCGCGGCTCTGTCGATACGCACTACAACATCACCACCGCGTTGGGAACGTTAGATTTGAATGCAGACGCGTTCACCACTGCTATAGAGAAGCTGCGTCAAAATTATCAGTAGCAAAAAACCAGATGGCCAGATGTGAAAAACCCCACCGAGGTGGGGCCTATTGCTTTTTACTTCTGGAGCCCCAACAGCCCCTCTAACAGTGGGTTCTTCGCGCTTTTCTTCCACTCAATGGGCGGCTGCTCACCCACCATCACCAGTGCCTCGTAGTTTCGAATCCCTGCGGTACTAGCAGCAAGCGCAACATGCTCTCGCATGATCCTCTCCGCATTGGCTGCGGTCGTGCCCGGAGTGAATTGAACCATCCAGACAGTGGTCAGCTTGCGTTTGACATAATGGCGCTCAGCAAGCACTCGCTCGAACGTCTTTCTCGCTTCTTCCGGAACATATCCGTTCAAATCAACGGTGAGAATCGCATAAATAGTCATGATTCACTCCCCCCGTGCTTTGTTGGCTTGAGAGACGACCGAACCAGCAAGAGTTTTTGTCTCTTCGCTGTACTTCTCACTCTGAAGCACCCGACCTGCTTTCGCTTCCATCTCAGCACTCGTTTGCTTTCCGGTGTTGGCTTGAGCCAACGTTGAGGCTGCGAGGCTTTTGGCTATTGCGGAGGCGCGGGGATCGCGGAGGGTTTCAGATGCCAGTTTGGCCGATTTCGATGAGGACTGCTTTTTATTGCTAGGCATGACAATTCACCTTTGTAGCTAGGGATAGTTTTGTCAGACCTAGGGATTACCGGCCAGCAGAGAACCGTTGACGAGCCCGTCAATGTTTGGCTCAATGCACTCCCCCTAGGGCTAACGTAATCGCTACTGTTTAGCTTTAGTTGGTGCGGGTGGTTGTGATCTAAGTTGTCCAGACCAAAACACGACTACTCGCAGACTTTTCTAAGTACCTCGTTCGAGGTCAGAAGCTAACGGCAAACCCCAACATGTAGGGTTTTTTCGCCGCCGAGATACAAGATAATGCGTTTTAAAGGGTGTTGCAACGTACTACTTGTGGATAAACCTGTGCGCAAATTGTGTGTGAAACGTGGAACGAGCGTGTAGGCCGCGACCTATCTGGAGCGCACCGTTTTTCATCGATTTTCAACGATTGAAAACAGTCATTTGGATTTTTAAGGGCGCGAACCCCATCACAAGATTCGAGCACCAGACGTCGATTCGGGTTGGGCTGCTGAGGTGTCTAGTGGGTCGGAGTCAAATTTACATTTTCATCATAATTATGCAGATTCTTGCTGACTGGTCGGGGTTTTTGTTTTTGGGGATTGTTATAGATGGCGCGGGTACTGACAGACGTCGTATGCAAGTCGTTTTCGATAACTCGTTAGTCGTGTGATGTCAGAAATAATTCGAGATTTTTAGGCAGATCGAGTGAGCATGCTTTTTCTATACCGATGATTTGTTGTTCGGTAAGGCGATAGTCATGTAATGAGTCTTCGTCTTTCTCCCACCCCATAATCAGTTTGAGTTCGATGGTGGAAATAGGGATCTGCTTCTCAAATGAAGGAAAATCCTCGCCTTTCGGAACCCCCATAATTAAATGCTTCATGGTTCTACCTTCCTTGTTGGATCTGCTGGTTTGTTCTGAGTGCCAGTTTCATGGTTGAACTCGCCCAAGTGTTTTCCACGCTTGTTGTACTTTTCAACGGCTCCATGCTGGAAGTCCCACTCGTAAATCGTTCCGCTTCTATCCTTCCAGCGTGGGCGCAACCCTCCGCCACCTTTGATTGGGGTTTTTGGGGTAGCCCATTTAGCGCCTGGAAAAGCTGGGAGAGAGTCAGGTTTTTGATGGTAGTTAAGCTGAGGCCTGCTCACCACAATATAAACCGGCAACACCCCCGAATCCGCCGGAAACACAAGAATGAAATCCTTGTACTCAGGCGGATACACCGGGTTCACGATGATGCTGTCAGCCGCCTTCGTCGGCGGATAAACCCAGATGTGCGGTGCTTGCGGTGCGGCTTCCAAAGCTGGGATGCCAAGGATGTTTGAACCGTCCTCGGCCGGTGTCCAGATCAGCTCGATACCATCCCCAAGCTCAGCCACTTGCTGACTGCCACGCAAGGTGAATTGCGCGACATCGACCATCTCCCAGTCACGGTTTTTGCCGGTGTAGAACCCGTATCCCTTGAGACTGCCGTCAGCCTGTTGTTCGACTTGCAGGCGAACGCGAGTACGGGCCTGTTTAAGGGCGCGCAGTTGATCTTCGGTGTAGAGCGAGCTGTCGCCAAGGCTCGACGGTATGATCAGGGCCACCAAGCCTGCCAAGGTGGCCGCAGCGGTGCTGGCGGCGACTGCGGGCAGTGCGGCGAACGCTGAGCCGGTCAAAGCAAAGCTGCCGAAACCTGCTGGAATCGCAGTGCTACTGATTTTCTTGAGCGGCACGACACCGCTTTCATCGGCCTCACGAGCACCAAGCAGAACCAGTTCGCCGTAATCTTTCAGGCTGTCAGTCGGAACAACGCCGGAGGGATTCGTGTAGTCGATGATGGCGTCGGGCAGCTTGCAGGACTTGGCGAACACGCATCCGGCGCGGACAACGTCGTCCTTTTTTGCCGTGACCTGAAGGCTGTCTTCGAAGGCCTGCTGCCTCGCCAGCATGGCGTCGTAGGCGTTTTGCCTGGCGTCCCGCTCCGCCAGTTCGGTGGCCGTCATGTAGCGGTGGGTGATGTGATGCCCGTCGCCTGACGGTGGGTTTTGAACCCGGGGAATGTCCTTGTTGCCAGCCACTGATTGTCCTTTCGCTCGTCCATCGGCAACCCCGGAAAGAGGGGCTGCGCGACGTTAACGAACGTGGTTAATCGTGGCTGTAGGACGAATCCTGAATGTCGTTAAGAGTGTTCTTTTTCGCTCAGGAAAACAGGTGCAGAGCTCTTGCGACTCGCCGCCGCCGTCACCGCATAACCGATCAATGCCGCCAGTATCGAGCCGGTCAGAATCCCCATTCGATCCATCCCGGCGTATTCACTGCTGCCGGGCACGAAGGCCAGGGAGCCGACGAACAGGCTCATGGTGAAACCGATGCCGCAGAGGATCGCCACGCCCAGCACCTGACCCCAGTTGGCGCCTTGGGGCAGGGCAGCGATGCCGATTTTTACCGCCAGCCAGGTCAGGCCGAAGACACCGACGGTCTTGCCCAGTAGCAGGCCGACGGCGATGCCCATCGGCACGTCGTGGGTGAAGCTTTCGACGGTCACGCCACTCAGTGACAGGCCGGCGTTGGCGAAGGCAAACAGCGGCAGGATGCCGTAGGCCACCCACGGGTGCAGGGCATGTTCCAGGGTCAGCAGCGGCGAAGGCTCAGCGTTTTTCGTGCGCAGTGGAATGCAGAAGGCCAGCGTCACGCCGGCCAGCGTGGCGTGCACACCGCTCTTGAGTACGCAGACCCAGAGGATCAGCCCGATGATCATGTATGGCCCGAGCTTCACCACGCCGAGTCGATTCATCCCGATCAAGGCCGCGATGCAGGCCGCAGCCAACGCCAGGGACAAGGTCGACAGTGCGCCGGAATAGAAGATCGCGATGATGATGATGATCGCGCCCAGGTCGTCGATGATCGCGAGAGTCATGAGGAACAGTTTCAGCGACACCGGCACGCGTTTACCCAACAGGGCCAGTACGCCGAGGGCGAAGGCGATGTCGGTGGCGGTCGGGATGGCCCAGCCACTCAAGGCTGGCGGGTTATCTCGATTGAGGAACCAGTAGATCAGCGCCGGCACCACCATGCCGCCAATCGCCGCCGCGCCGGGCAGGACGATCTGCGACGGTTTCGACAGTTGGCCGTCGAGGACTTCGCGCTTCACTTCCAGCCCGATCAGCAGGAAGAACAGGGCCATCAGGCCATCGTTGATCCACAGCAGCAGCGGCTTGGCGATTTTCAGCGCGCCGATCTGAGCCACCACCGGGGTGTCCAGCAGCCCGCTATAGAGCCACGACAGCGATGAGTTGTTGATGATCAGGGCGAGGGCAGCCGCGGCGATCAATAACAGACCGCTGGCAGCTTCCAACTGAAAGAAACGCGTGAACGTGCTACGCAGAGGCAAGGTCGCTCTCCATCGATGAATTCAAAAGGTGGCACACCCTAACCCGTACCGTTAGTTGTTAAAACAAAAGTTATATTCTTTTTTGTTATATGCCGTTACAACGCGGACGGTCAGCAAAGGCCTGAGCCTAGCAGTTGCCGGACGTATTGGACCTCAGCTGTATCTGTGCATGATGTAGGTTCTTTCCTAAGCTTGTGGGCTGAGCCTTGCGACAAGGCCGACTCTTTGCCTGATTCAACGAGAAAACCATCATGAGCGACAACCGACAGTGGGCCCGCGAAGCCATCCGGATCATCGAAGCCGACTTCCAGCGCAGCGCCGATACCCACCTGATCCCCTTGCCGCTGCCGGGGTTGCCGGGCATCGAGTTGTACTTCAAGGATGAGTCGAGCCATCCCACCGGTAGCCTGAAACATCGGCTGGCGCGCTCGTTGTTCCTCTACGCCCTGTGTAACGGCTGGCTCAAACCCGGTGCGCCGGTGATCGAAGCCTCCAGCGGCTCGACGGCGATTTCCGAGGCGTACTTCGCCCGGTTGCTGGGATTGCCGTTCATTGCGGTGATGCCCGCGACCACGTCCAAGGAAAAGATCGCGCAGATCGCTTTCTACGGTGGCAAGAGCCATCTGGTGGACGATCCGACGCAGATATACGCCGAGTCCGAACGCCTGGCTCGCGAACACGACGGGCACTTCATCGATCAGTTCACTTACGCCGAGCGCGCCACCGACTGGCGGGCGAACAACAACATCGCCGAATCGATCTTCCAGCAGATGCGCTTCGAGCAGCACCCGGAGCCGAGCTGGCTGATTTCCAGCTCCGGCACCGGCGGCACTACCGCGACGCTGGGCCGTTACGTGCGCTATCGCCAGCATTGCACCCGCGTGCTGTGCGCTGATGCCGAGCGTTCGGTGTTCTTCGATTATTACCAGACCGGTGATGCCAGCCTGCGTCTGGATTGCGGGTCACGGATTGAAGGCATTGGTCGGCCACGGGTGGAAGCGTCGTTCCTGCCCAAGGTGATCGATGCGATGGTCAAAGTGCCGGATGCGTTGTCGCTGGCGGCCATGCATTACCTGGCGCAGCGTTTGGGGCGACGGGTCGGCGGATCGAGCGGGACCAACCTGATCGGCGCTTTGATGGCCGCCCAGCAGATGGTGGCGGCGGGGGAATCGGGGTCGATCGTGGCGATTCTGTGCGATGGCGGCGAGCGCTATGCCACCACCTATTACGATCAGGCCTGGCTCAAGGTCCAGGGGTATGAGTTGAGTGGTTTGCTGGATGCCGTGGCGGCGAGTGTCGAGCGCGGCGAGCCGCTGCCGGCCAGCGTGTTGCGCGCCAATATCTGACGTGATGATCGTTCCTACACTCTGCGTGGGAATGCCTCACCGGACGCTCTGCGTCCGCTTTTGGGACGCGGAGCGTCCCTGGCTGCATTCCTTTGCTGCGCGTGGGAATGATCATCTCGGTTTCAGGCCTCGAGGCCAAGAATGTCTCGGGCCACCGCTTCAGCAATCCGAATCCCGTCAACGCCCGCCGACAGAATCCCGCCCGCATAACCCGCGCCTTCACCGGCGGGGAACAAGCCCTTCACGTTCAGGCTCTGCATCGACTCGTTACGGGTAATCCGCAGTGGCGATGACGTGCGCGTCTCGATCCCGGTCAACACCGCGTCATGCAACGAGTAGCCACGAATCTGCTTCTCGAACGCCGGCAAGGCTTCGCGAATCGCTTCGATGGCGAACGCCGGCAAAGCCAGGGCCAAATCGCCCAAGGCAACGCCCGGCTTGTAGGACGGCTCAACACTGCCCAATTCAGTGGATGGCTTGCCTGCGATGAAGTCGCCAACCAATTGTGCTGGCGCTTCGTAATTGCTGCCGCCCAGCACAAAGGCGTGGGATTCCAGGCGTTCCTGCAACTCGATGCCGGCCAGCGGGCCGCCCGGGTAATCGACTTCCGGAGTAATCCCGACGACGATCCCGGAGTTGGCGTTGCGTTCGTTACGCGAGTACTGGCTCATGCCGTTGGTGACCACGCGGTTCGGCTCGGAAGTCGCCGCCACCACGGTGCCGCCCGGGCACATGCAGAAGCTGTAGACCGAACGACCGTTCTTGGCGTGGTGCACCAGTTTGTAGTCGGCGGCACCGAGTTTCGGGTGCCCGGCGTATTTGCCCAGGCGCGCGCGGTCGATCAGCGATTGTGGGTGCTCGATACGGAAACCCACCGAGAACGGCTTGGCTTCCATGTATACGCCACGGCCGTGAAGCATGCGGAAGGTGTCTCGGGCACTGTGGCCGAGAGCCAGAATCACGTGTTTCGAATGAATCTGCTCACCGCCATTGAGCTCGACGCCGACCAATTGGCCGTCCTCGATCAACACATCGGTGACGCGCTGCTGGAAGCGCACTTCGCCGCCCATGGCGCGAATCTGCTCACGCATGTTTTCCACTACACCGGTCAGACGGAACGTACCGATGTGCGGTTTGCTGACGTAGAGGATTTCTTCCGGCGCGCCGGCCTTGACGAACTCGTGCAAGACTTTGCGACCGATGAATTTCGGGTCCTTGATCTGGCTGTAGAGCTTGCCGTCGGAGAACGTACCCGCGCCGCCTTCACCGAATTGCACGTTGGACTCGGGGTTGAGCACGCTTTTGCGCCACAGGCCCCAAGTGTCTTTGGTGCGCTGACGCACTTCAGTGCCACGTTCGAGAATGATCGGCTTGAAGCCCATTTGCGCCAGCAGCAGCCCGGCGAAGATTCCGCACGGGCCGAAACCCACCACGACAGGACGTTGCTCAAGATCGGCTGGCGCCTGGCCGACCACTTTGTAGCTGACATCCGGCGCCACGTTGACGTTACGGTCATCGGCGAATGTGTGCAGCACCGACGCCTCATCGCGAACATTGAGGTCGATGGTGTAGATGAAGCACAGTTCGGAGGACTTTTTGCGCGCATCGTAGCTGCGCTTGAACAAGGTGAAATCGAGCAGGTCATCACTGGCGATGCCCAGGCGCTGCACGATGGCAGGGCGCAGGTCTTCTTCGGGATGGTCGATCGGCAGCTTGAGTTCAGTGATTCGTAACATGACGGGATCCGGTTCGCGGGGCGCACAACTGCGCCAAGGCGTTTGAAGCCGGCGATTATAAGCCTCAAAGGATGATTCCCGTGAGGCAAAAACGATCAGTCGTTACGCGATCCGCCGAAATACCCACAGCCGCGTTGCACCTGGCCATCGATGCGCAGCTCGGCGCTCATGTGCTGCACGCTGCCGGTGCTGCTGTCGACGCAACGTTGCGGCGCGACCCAGAGCTCGATGCGCTGATTATTGGCTTCGGTGCTGAGGTTGAAGCGGCCATCGCCCAGCTGCTCTTCAACATACGGCAGGGCCAGGGGGGGCTGACCGGCGCGGTCGATGACCATGCCTTTGCCGCTGACTTTGACGTTCCATTCAGGGCCATGGCCGGCGGCGCGCAGGATCAGCAGTTTGAAATTGGGATCGTCGCACGCCGTACCTGAGCGCTCGACGCGGTAGAGCTGTTCCAGATCGAGCCGGCTATCGGCACCATTGGCAACGATCCGGCCTCGCACGTCAGCAAACAACTTGCCCTGATCATCGGCCAGGGTTGCGGCCTCTTGCAGGACACTGGTGCCGCCGGTGTCGTTGACCACATAACTGCGCTGCTCATTGCATGGCTGGAACAGCAACTTGCCGTCGACCGCCGTCAACTGGCCCTGCATGCGGGTCTGGCCCACATGGGAAGCACTTTCGCGCGGGCCATCAAGCAACTGGCAGGCAGCGAACAGCGGAAGCAGGGCAACAAGCACTAAGGAACGGGCAACACGCATCTTTGAGTCTCCTGACAAGTGCCGCCACGTTACTTAGCCTGACCGCTCATCACAACCCTGCAATGTCCTCGCTTTTCTACGGGTCGCGTTTGGTTTCGCCGACGCGGTAAGTCTGGCCGGTCTGTAAGCCTTCCACGCTTTTGGCGTAGGCCAGCGCTACTTCGGCGGCGGGAACCGGTTTGAAACCGCGGAAGTACGGGGCGTAGCTGCCCATGGCTTCGACCAGCACGTTCGGGCTGACCGAGTTGATGCGCAAACCGCGCGGCAGTTCGATCGCCGCTGCACGGACGAAGCTGTCCAGAGCGCCATTGACCAGCGAGGCCGAGCTGCCGGTACGAATCGGATCGTGGCTGAGGATGCCGGTGGTGAAGGTGAATGATGCACCGTCATTGGCGAATTCCCGGCCGATCAGCAGCAGGTTGACCTGGCCCATCAGCTTGTCCCGCAAGCCGAGCTCGAAGTCTTGTTCGGTCATGGTGGCCAGCGGCACGAAGTTGACGCTGCCGGCGGCGCAGATCAGCGCATCGAAGTTGCCGGTTTGTTGGAACAATTTGCGGATCGAGGCGCTGTCACTGATGTCGACCTGAAACTCACCGCTTTTACGGCCGATACGGATGATTTCGTGGCGTTGGGACAGTTCATGATCAATGGCCGAACCGACGGTGCCAGAGGCGCCAATCAAAAGAATTTTCATCGTTCTGTACCTGAATGGGTTGGATTTAAATTTAAGTTTAGAGTGGTTTTTTCCATTGATAAGCGGGCTAATAGGCAACCTTTGGTTTTCAAATGGAAACAATCCCATGAGCGAAATGGATGACCTGGCGGCATTCGCGGTGTTGATCGAGGCGGGCAGTTTCACCCTGGCCGCTCAACAGCTGGGTTGCAGCAAGGGACAACTCTCCAAGCGCATCAGCCTGCTGGAAACACGGTTTTGCGTGGTGTTGCTGCAACGCACCACACGCCGCTTGAGCCTGACGGCGGCGGGCGCGGCGCTGTTGCCGCAAGCTCAGGCGCTGGTGGTGCAGGTGGAGCGTGCGCGTCAGGCTTTGGCGCGGTTGAAAGATGACATGGCCGGCCCGGTGCGGATGACGGTTCCGGTCTCACTGGGGGAAACGTTCTTCGACGGAGCACTGCTGGAGTTTTCCCGGCAGTATCCCGAGGTGCAGATCGAGCTGGAGCTCAACAATAACTACCGCGACCTGTCCCGGGACGGGTTCGACCTGGCGATCCGTTCGGAAGTGGCCAACGATGAACGCTTGGTCGCCCGACCGCTACTGGCCTGGCACGAGATGACCTGCGCCAGCCCCGCGTACCTTGAGCGATTCGGTGAACCGCTGACGCCTCAGGCCCTGGCGGAACATCGCTGCCTGCTCAACAGCCATTACAGCGGTCGCGAAGAATGGCTTTATCACCAACAGCACGAGTTGCTGCGGGTGCGAGTGTCGGGACCGTTTGCCAGCAACCACTACAACCTCTTGAAGAAGGCCGCGCTGGCGGATGCGGGCATTGCGCGTTTGCCGTCGTACCTGCTGCAAGAGGAATTGGCTGACGGGCGTTTGCGCTGGCTCCTGCGCGATTATCAGACTCGCAGTATGCCGATGTACCTGGTGCACCCGTATCAGGGCGGTTTGCCGAAACGCACCCACGTGCTGGCGGATTATTTGATCGGTTGGTTCAAGCGCAGCGGCGAGGCGTTGGATCGGCTTCGGCGGTGACTGGAACTTGTGTAATTGGATCGGCCGTAGCGGTAACGGCGATGGATACAATTGGATCGACTCATGACGATCGGCAGCTCCTACGAGGGGCGTATTACCAACTGGGATCTACCGCACCCGTAAGTCGGTCAGGCTACGCTGACTTTATTGACGCTGGTGATCTGGCCATTCCAGATCATCTCGTAGTGGGCTGCTTGAATGACTGAGCAGACGGGTTTCGGAGTCATCAGCGCCCAGCAGTAGTTGCCAGGCATACGCACGGAGTTGTACCGCAGACCCCGCCATCCAGCCTCCTTGATTGCCTTTCCCAAGCGATGGGAGTGCGTGTAATCGACGGGATCGTAGATCGGATCGTTCATCGGAATGGAGACGGCATCCCTCATGGCTTCGTCAACGAACGTGCAGGATAAACCCCGGAAAACGAACCTCTCGTAATTGAGGCCCTGAACTTTCGACCAATACTGATTCTGGTGATGCTGCACTTCAGCCAGCGCGGTTTCCATCGAGGCCGCCAAATACAACACGCCGAAACTGCCATCGCTGAAACGCGAACCCGCTGGGTTGATGTGGGTGAAAGGCGCTGTTGCGTAAGAGCATCCAGGGATGCCAAAGGGAATCTGCGCACGCAGTATCAGCTCAAGCCGACCTAGCTCATTTTGCAGTCTCGGATTGGTGAGGGCTTGTATCTGATACAACACATCAAATTCGTCCGCGTCCGCCACGTCGTCAAACAACGCAATGGGGGGGAACTTTGAATTGACCAATCGATAGGCCTGCAATTGCTCACCGGGCAATGCCGCCAACTGGCTCACCATCACCATTGTGCGCCTCGCAGCACGTCGATTCGCCGAAACGTCTCGTACAGGGAAATCATATCCCCCTGAGACATGATTTCGAGCGGGGTACGCCCGTTGAAGAACTCGTTTTCGTTCGCCATCGCCGGAAAACCATAGACGTTTTCAGGGTTATCAAAGACAAGGCGCAGCGTGGCGTGGATGTTGAGAATAAAACTGATGCGCTGCATCTGGTCTGAATCCAGACTGACGGACCAATCGGGATCGCGCTGCTTTGCCCGGGAGTACGTACTGCGGGAAATACGCAGGATCCGACAGGCCTGATCGCCCGACGCCTGCCACTTTTCGAGTATGCCTACAGCGGCTCGCAGGCCAGTCACGCACTGGTCTTTGGTGAATGCTTGTGCCAGGGGGAGAGCTGTCATGATGATCACTTGAGATTGGTCTGTAGATACAAATATATGAGTAATGTATCTAGGGGGCAAGCTCGTTTATGCTGGAAAAATACACAGCTCCTACGGGGGATCTTTGTTGTTGTGAAGTTTGTGCCAGGCATAAAAAAGGTTCTTCACGGAATCCCGGGAAACACAGAAACAAGAACGCCGATTTGATTGATGATGTTCGTGCGAGCAAACACATCTAACAAACCGGCGTTCTTATGCGCGATATTAATACTTTCCTTCCTTTTTGGGAGGGCTTTTCTGTTGTCACCATCAAGCCTGATGGCGATACCCTACAAATCGATCTAACCCCTCACGCCACCCGGTTCCCATCTTGTGGCGGGTGCCAAAAGCCCTGTTCAACCACTCATGAGTATTGCGAGCGAACCGTTCGTGATTTGCCCATCCTCGGCCGTGCGGTGCGTCTCAGCGTGTTGCTCAGACGTGTTGGCTGCCGTGATTGCGGCAAACGCATGGAAGCCGTCAGTTGGCTGGATCGCTATGCCCGCATGACGCGCCGCCTGTCTGAGGCCGTCATTCAAGCCTGCGAGCGTCT
This sequence comes from Pseudomonas sp. B21-048, assembly GCF_024748615.1. Taxonomy (NCBI): domain Bacteria; kingdom Pseudomonadati; phylum Pseudomonadota; class Gammaproteobacteria; order Pseudomonadales; family Pseudomonadaceae; genus Pseudomonas; species Pseudomonas sp. B21-048. The sequence goes on from NZ_CP087168.1 coordinate 1,256,347, forward strand.
GCCCACGCTGCACGTGGCTCAGATGTTTGGGCTGCATTGGGACACCGTGCGGTTGCTGGAGCGTCGGGCCTTGCAAGCGGCGCTGAGTGTTTTGCCGAAGGCGCAGCCACGGCGCCTGGTGATGGACGAATTCGCCCTGTTCAAAGGTCATCGCTACGCCAGCGTTGTGCTGGATGCGGATACACGACGAGTGCTGTGGATCGGCGAAGGCCGCAGCCGAGCGGCGGTCAGGCCATTTTTCGAAGAGCTCGGACCGCAGGGTTGCGCTCGCATAGAAGCGGTGGCGATGGACATGAACACCGCGTTTGACCTGGAGGTTCGCCAGCAATGTCCGAACGCGCGAGTGATCTACGACCTCTTTCATGTGGTGGCCAAATATGGCCGAGAGGTCATTGATCGAGTCCGCGTCGACGAAGCTAATCGGCTACGTCACGACAAGCCTGCGCGCAAGGTCATCAAGCAAGCGCGATGGCTGCTTCTGCGTAATCCGCAGAACCTGAAAACGCCGGAGCAACAGGTCCGTTTGGAGGATCTGCTGGCGGCCAACCAAGCGTTGATGACGGTCTACTTGATGAAGGCTGAACTCAAAACGCTTTGGACGCCGAGCACCGCTTGGGGCTGGCGATCAGCCTGGAAGCAATGGCTGCGCCATGCTCAAGAAAGTGAAATACCGGCTCTGATCCAGTTTGCAAAGCGACTAAAGGGTTACTGGCGGGGCATCGTCAGCCGGGTTCGCTGGCCGATGCACACGGGTCAGCTGGAAGGCATAAACAATCGAATAAAGGTCATTAAGCGGATGGCGTACGGTTACCGGGACAGCGAATTCTTTTTCATGAAGATCAAGAGCGTCTTTCCCGGTAATCCGTGAAGAACCATAAAAAACGGCCCGAAGGCCGTTTTTTGTTTACCGCAATCGCTCAACCACCGAGGTACGCTTCACGCACTTTCGGGTCGGTCAACAGCGCTTCACCTGTCCCAGTCATCACCACCCGGCCGTTTTCCAGCACGTAGGCACGGTCGGCAATTTTCAGTGCCTGGTTGGCGTTCTGCTCAACCAGAAACACCGTCACGCCATCCTTGCGCAGTTGTTCGATGATGTCGAAGATCTGCTGGATGATGATCGGTGCCAGGCCCAGCGATGGCTCGTCGAGCAGCAACAGCTTGGGCTTGCTCATCAGCGCACGGCCGATGGCGAGCATTTGCTGTTCGCCGCCTGACATGGTGCCGCCGCGTTGGGCGAAGCGTTCTTTCAGGCGTGGGAAAAGTCCGAGGACCTTGTCCATCTGTTCCTGATAATCGCCCTTGTCGGTGAAGAATCCGCCCATGGCGAGGTTCTCTTCCACGGTCAGACGGGCAAACACCCGACGACCTTCCGGCACTACCGCGATGCTTTTACGCATGATGTGCGACGAGTCCTGGCCGACGAGCTCTTCGCCCATGTAGCGGATGCTGCCGCTGTGGGCTTGCGGCGAACCGCAGAGGGTCATCAGCAGGGTCGACTTGCCGGCACCGTTGGCGCCGATCAGGGTCACGATCTCGCCCTGGCGGACTTCGACGTTGACGCTGTGCAGCGCCTGGATCTTGCCGTAGAAGGTGGAAACGTTTTCGAACTGCAGCATTTACGCTTCCCCCAGATAGGCTTTGATCACTTCAGGATTGTCGCGGATCTGCTCCGGCGTGCCGTTGGCCAGCGGTGTGCCCTGATTGATCACGAAGATGTGGTCGGAGATGCTCATGACCAGTTTCATGTCGTGTTCGATCAGCAGCACGGTCACATCATGCTCTTCGCGCAAGGTGCCGATCAGTGCCTTGAGGTCTTCGGTTTCCCGCGGGTTGAGGCCGGCGGCCGGTTCGTCGAGCATAAGGATCCGCGGACGGGTCATCATGCAGCGAGCGATTTCCAGACGACGTTGCTGACCGTAGGCCAGGGTGCCGGCCGGACGGTTGGCGAACTCCTTGAGGTTGACCTTTTCCAGCCAGTACTCGGCGTATTCCATGGCCTCGCGTTCGCTTCTGCGGAACGCGGGGGTCTTGAACAGGCCGGCCAGGAAATTGGTGTTCAGGTGACGGTGTTGCGCGATCAAGAGGTTCTCGACCGCTGTCATTTCCTTGAACAGGCGCACGTTCTGGAACGTCCGCACCACGCCTTTGAGAGCAATCTTGTGGCCCGGCAGGCCCTGGATCGGCTCGCCGTTCAGCACGATGCTGCCGGCGGTTGGCTGGTAGAAACCGGTCAGGCAGTTGAACACAGTGGTCTTGCCGGCACCGTTGGGGCCGATCATCGATACCACTTGTTTCTCTTTGACGGTCAGGGCCACGCTGTTGACCGCCAACAGGCCGCCGAAGCGCATGCTCAGGTCCGTTACTTTCAGGATCTCGCGGCTCATTTGCGCAGCTCCATGTGAGGGCGTTGCATTGGCAGCAGACCTTGAGGACGCCAGATCATCATCAGCACCATCAAGGCGCCGAACATCAACATGCGGTATTCACTGAACTCACGCATCATTTCCGGTAACAGGATCATCACCGTAGCGGCGAGCACAACGCCCAGTTGCGAGCCCATGCCGCCCAGCACCACGATGGCGAGGATGGTCGCCGATTCGATGAAGGTGAAGGACTCCGGTGTCACCAGGCCTTGGCGCGCGGCGAAGAAGCTACCGGCGAAACCGGCGAACGCAGCACCGAGGGTGAAGGCCGACAGCTTGATGACCGTAGGATTGAGACCCAGCGCACGGCAGGCAATTTCGTCTTCACGCAGCGCTTCCCACGCACGGCCCAGGGGCATGCGCAGCAGACGGTTGATGACGAACAGGGCGAACAGCGACAACAACACCGCGATCAGGTAAAGGAAGATCACCTTGTTTACCGGGTTGTAGGTCAGGCCGAAGTACTCGTGGAAGGTCTGCAGTCCGTCTGCGGCAGTTCTATCGAAGGTCAGTCCGAAAAGCGTTGGCTTGGGAATGTTGCTGATGCCGTTCGGGCCGCCGGTGAGGTCGGTCAGGTTACGGAGGAACAGACGGATGATTTCACCGAAGCCCAGGGTCACGATGGCCAGGTAGTCGCCGCGCAAACGCAGTACCGGGAAACCGAGCAGGAAGCCAAACGTGGCCGCCATCATCCCGGCGATCGGCAGGCAGATCCAGAAGCTCAGGCCATAGTAGTGCGACAGCAGCGCGTAGCTGTAGGCGCCCACGGCGTAGAAGCCGACGTAACCGAGGTCGAGCAGGCCGGCCAGGCCGACCACGATGTTCAGGCCCAGACCGAGCATCACGTAGATCAGCACCAGGGTGGCGATGTCCACCGCCCCGCGGGAGCCGAAGAACGGCCAGACCAGCGAACCGATGATCAACGCGATGATGATCCAGCGCTGGGTGGTCGGCAGGTTCAGGAAGGTACTGGCCTTGGCCGGCATCACCGGCAGGTTGGGCGAGGCTTTCCAGGCCGAGCTGATTTGCTGGTCGAACAGCACCCGCAGGAACATCAGCACCGAGCACACGGCGATGGTGATCAGCGTTGCAGTGCTGGTGCCATGGACTTCGAGGTTGATGCCGACAATGGTCAGTTTCAGACCCAGTACCGGGTAGGCAACAGCCCACACCAGCAAGGCGCTGAACAACGCCTGTTTAAGATTCCTAGTCATACTTTTTCAACCTCCGGACGGCCCAACAGGCCGGTTGGCCGGAACAACAACACCAGAACCAATAGACCGAACGCCACGACGTCCTTGTACTGGTCGCCGAAGATATCGGCACCAAAGGCTTCCGCCACCCCCAGCACCAGCCCGCCGAGCATCGCGCCGGGGATGCTGCCGATACCGCCCAATACGGCGGCGGTGAAGGCCTTGAGGCCGACCAGGAAACCGGCGTTAGGGTTGATCACGCCGTATTGCATGCTCAGCAGCACGGCCGCGATGGCCGCCAGTGCCGCACCGATGACGAAGGTCAGGGCGATGATGTTGTTGGTATTGATACCCAAGAGGTTGGCCATCTTGATGTCTTCGGCACAGGCGCGGCAGGCGCGACCCAGACGAGAACGGGAGATGAACAGCGTCAGGCCGAGCATGGCGACCAGGGTCACCACGAACACCACGATTTGCATGTAGGAAATCAGCACTTCATGTGCGCCACCTGGCCCGATGGCAAAGTTGCCAGGGATCAGGTTGGAGATGGATTTGTCCTTGGAGTCTTGCGCCAGCAGAACCGTGTTCTGCAGGAAGATCGACATGCCGATGGCGGATATCAGCGGGATCAGACGATTGCTGCCGCGCAGGGGGCGGTAGGCGATCCGTTCGATGCTGTAACCGTAGGCACTGGTAACGACGATGGTCGCGATGAAAGCCGCGGTCATCAAGAGCGGGACACTGTCGAGTCCCAGCATGGCCAGCCCGGCGATGGCGATGAACGCCACGTAAGAGCCGATCATGTACACCTCGCCATGGGCGAAGTTGATCATTCCAATGATGCCGTAAACCATCGTATAGCCGATGGCGATCAGGGCATACGTGCTGCCAATGGTCAGACCATTAACCAGCTGTTGGAAAAAGTGATAGATGTCAGGCATTACAGCGCTCCTAAAAACCTGATACGCATTTCACTGGTGGAGTCATTTTCCCGCTCGAGCCCCATGGATCTGCATCCACTTCGGATTCGAGGTTTGCCAGCGAACCGCTGATGACGGTTTTGAGATTTTCAGGTGGGGAGACTGGCGGATCACGCCAGCGCGGCCCAATACGTTCGTAAAATAAAGCCCACGGCACGCCGTGGGCTTTATTGGCAGTCAGTCAGGCCAGGCCTTACTGAGGCGAAACTTCAGTTTTAGGTTTGCCGAAGTGCCACTGGTAAACCACGAATTTGAAGTCTTTCAGGTCGCCCTTGGCGTCGAAGCTCAGGTCGCCGGTCGGGGTTTTGAAAGTGCCTGCGTGGATGGCTTCAGCCACTTTGGCGGTGTCTTCGCTCTTCGCGGCCTTGATGCCTTCGGCGATGACTTGCACAGCCGAGTAGGCCGGGAACACGAACGGACCGCTCGGGTCTTCTTTCTTGGCTTTGAACGCATCAGCCAGGGCGACGTTGGCCGGGTCCTGGTCGAAGGATTTCGGCAGGGTGACCAGCAGGCCTTCGGAAGATTCCTTGGCGATCTGCGAAATGGAGTCGTTACCCACGCCTTCCGGACCCATGAACTTGGCTTTCAGGCCTTTTTCCTGAGCTTGGCGCAGGATCAGACCCAGCTCCGGGTGGTAACCGCCGTAGTAGACGAAGTCGACGTTGGCTTGCTTGAGCTTGGCGATCATCGAGGAGAAGTCTTTGTCGCCGGCGTTGATACCTTCGAACACGGCAACCTTGACGCCTTTGCCTTCGAGGGTTTTCTTCACGGCGCTGGCGATGCCTTCACCGTATTGCTGTTTGTCGTGCAGCACGGCAACGATTTTTGGTTTTACGTGATCGGCGATGTAGTTACCGGCGGCAGGGCCCTGGGCGCTGTCCAGACCGATGGTGCGGAACACCATTTTATAACCACGGGAGGTGATGTCCGGGCTGGTGGCAGCCGGGGTGATCATGATCACGCCTTCATCTTCGTAGATGTCGGACGCCGGTTGAGTGGAGCTGGAGCACAGGTGACCGACCACGAACTTGACGCCGTCGTTGACGACTTTGTTCGCAACAGCAACCGCTTGTTTTGGATCGCAGGCATCGTCGTATTCAACGGCTTCGAGTTTCTTGCCGTCGACGCCGCCCTTGGCGTTGATTTGTTCGATGGCCATTTTGGAGCCACTGAACTGCATGTCGCCGTATTGGGCTACAGGGCCGGTTTTAGGGCCGGCGATACCGATCTTGATGGTGTCAGCGGCGAACGAATGGCTGGCAACCCCGGCCAGAACCATAGCGGCAAACAGTTTTGAAATCTGCTTAGTAGCCTTAGTCATAGTGCTCCACTCTTACTGTTGTAATTTTTATAGTCCTGGTAGCCGTAGCAGCAGAACCGGGTCAGATATCGTTGATATCCTCCGGAAAATGCCCCCGGCAACTGTACCGGTACAGTGTAGAGCGCCAATTGTTAGCCTGGGAAGCTGGCGCCAGGGGGCAAAACCTGAGGGTGTCGCTTTATTGAAAGAAAAAGACAGAATCGCGGCGGGATGTTAGCTGGCTAATACTTGATTCAGCAGCATTCCTTGGCTTTCCTACGTTTTTCAATCGGTAACGCAATTGCATCCGGGTTTTTCTGGCGCAATACCGACGTTATCATTCACGTCGATTTCTTTTTGCGGACAGGACCCATGACTCAAGACGCTAGCACCCTCTATGCCAAACTGCTTGGTGAGACCGCATCTATTACTTGGAAAGAGTTGGAGCCGTTCTTCGCCAAGGGTGCCCTATTGTGGGTCGATCCGGGTCTGGATTTGATCGCTGCGGCAGAAGCGGTGGCAACCGATCAAGGCGAGAAAGTCGCTGCCTGGTTGGCTGCGGACAAGGTCGCCAAGCTGTCTGAAACGCGGGCGCTGGATCTTTTTGAGCGCGATCCCGAGCTGTGGGCTGTGGTGGTTTCGCCGTGGATTCTGATCCAGGAAAGGGCGCAGGCTTGAATGCTTGCACCGATTTGGTGCTCGTTTTATTCGGGTAAAAGTGTGTAGCCGAGTAGCGTGATGGCCTGTTGCCGTAGAGAAAGGCCACAGAAAGGCCGGCATAACGGTGACGTTAACGTAACGGGAACAGTTTATTGAGCAGCCGCTTGGCTGCTTAATTGTTTCTGGATATTTGAAAAAAGATCAGATCAAAAGATCGTCCGAACGCGGCCCGAACCTTCGCTAGCTCCTACGGGCTGCGGTTCGCATGACATCGCAGCGCGCTTTTGTAGGCGCTGCCGAAGGTTCGGGCCGCGTTCGGACGATCTTTTCGGGCTTAGCTCAAGCCGTCTTGCCGGTGTGATTGTTAAGCGAAATAACCTTGGTTTTGCCAATCCGGTGACGGTAAATCTCGCGCAGATACTTGATCGCCTTCTTCACGCAATCCCGAGAGAGGCGGATGTCGTTGATCGAGACAAACTTGTCCTTGTCGTTGATCAGCTCACGGTACTTCTTCTCGTACATCGGTTTGATCGCGTACCAGTTGGTGTCGAGGATCTTCGCCGGGTTTTCGAATTCGTTGAGCAGTTCGTCGATCCGGTCTTCATCGAATTCTTCATTGATGATGAAGTCCAGGATCGAGTTGTCGAGCGTCTCGTCGAAGCGGTACGGGTTTTTCGCAAAGCAGCGCTTGATGAAGGCCACGATCAGGGTCAGAAAGTCGTCCGACAGGCACGGGCTCTTGGCGATGAGGGTGGTCAGCGATAGGTTGGCCGAGGCGCCGATCACCAGCGCATAACGCTTGAGCGTGGTGTTGGGGAAGAGGCTGTTGAGGTGGGTCTTCAACCGGTTCAGGTCCATGTAGGACAGCTTGTAGTCCTTGGGCAAGGACACAATCGATACCACCGACGAGCAATTCTTGAAGAAGTGCAGGTCGTGCAACGCGGCCGCGTCATAGCCCGAATTCTTGTACTGCTCAAGCGAGGCGCGATAGCGCTTGGACTCGATCGGCAACAGGCTGATGCCTTCGATTGCCTGGGTGACCTTGTTGAAGTGCGGCAGGTCGATGGAGCGGAAGAACAGGTCATCGATGTTCAGGCGCTGCGGCTCTTTCTCGAACACCTTGAACTTGTCGCTGCTCGGCGGCGGGGTTTCCGGCACCACGGACTCGGCGTAGGCAATCGCCACCGGGCCGGCCAGGCTCATGAACAGGTCGTTGGCGTCCAGGCGAATGGTTTCGCCGATGTCGATGCCGGCGCGACGGAAATAGTTCTGGTCGTAGTCGGTGGTGACCGCCTGCGCTGTCAGAATGTTGAAGATCTGCTGTGAGATGTACTGGTTGGCGTGCTTTTCCATGGCATTGACATCAATGTTCTGGATGTTGCCGTCATCGCTTTCTTCGGCGTAACGCATGATGTCGTTGGAGATCAGCATCATCGCGTTCCATGGGCGGATACGGCCCATGACGCTGGCTTCGCTGCTGTCTTCATTGGCGAAGTTGTAGGAGAAGTCCCACTCTTCCGACAGGTATTTGCACAGCAGGCGGCCGGCGTTGATGTGCAGCGCCTCGGACATTTCGCTGCGGTGATCGGAAATGTTCGGCAGTACGCAAATGCCGCTGGTGAAGATCGGCTCGAAGACGAAGGAATGACCGCTCTTGCTGTCGTGCTCGTCCATCGGCTTGGTGTCGAACGTCTTGTTCATGTACGAGTGCTGCTGAGCCAAGCCGAATTCCGAGGCCATGCCCGAACCGGTACCGCCGCCGGCACTGAAGATCGAGAAATACAGGCGCGACTGGTTGGCCTTGATCCCGCAGCTGTCGATCAGGTAAGAGTGAATCATCTTCCAGTCAGGGCTGGAAAACCGCTGGGTATCCTTGTTCAGGATGATCTTGGCCAAGTATTGGCCGAGGATCGGCGCGTTACCGGCGCCACCGGCGTGGACTTCCGACAAGTCCATGATTTTCATTTTGCTGTAGTCGCGCAAAAAGCCGCTTTTTTCGCCCTTGCGCGAGAAACGGATGCGACCGGCAATGTCTTTGTCCAGGTCGCCGAGCATCACCAGCGGCTCGACCAGGAACACCGGTTTGCTGGCCTTGTTCGATCCCAGGCGCAGGTTGTTACGAATCCACTGCGCCGGGCTGTAGCCCTTTTCGGCGTAGCGTTTGTCCGGCGACAGACGGTCTTCATTGTTGAATTCGTTGAGGTAGAACTTGCGGGCGTTGTACACCAGCTCCGCCACGTCCAGCGCGATGTTCGAACCGCAGCGGCCCAGGCCGATCAGGCACACCGACGGGAATTCCTGATCGCTGTGTTGTTCGCTGTCGCCTTCCAAATGGGGCGGGCGCGGGAACACCAGGTCGCGCAGGCCGTCGAGGTTATCGAGGATGCGGTCGGTATTGGTTTCGGTGAAGTACAGGTATTGCTGGGTCGCCAGCGGACGCGGTGGGGTCAATGGCTTCGACGATGAGGGGCTGTTCGCCGCGGGGCTCAGGGTCAGGTCGGATACCGTGGGGGCCGGATTATTTTTAGAAGTCATTGTGCGCCATATGCCTGGACTGGTCGGCTCGTCGACAAGGTGTCATCGAGTCATCACGGAATGGGATCTCGCGTCATTCTTGCAGCGCGAATATGGCCCAAGCGTCAGGGCCTTGGCCTGAGCGTCGCTCGGGGGAATCCGTTCCTTGATGATGAATCGGCCAATATTCGATGATCTTTAATCGAAAGAAGGCTAAATGATGGCTGCGGGGGGCGCCGCATTGACTGCCATGGACGGTATCAGCCTTACGAAAAATTACAGACAGCTATGACGGGCCTGACTAGATTGGCGGTTCCGGGCTCGAATGCGTTGGCAATGAAGCCCAATAACAATAAAGAGACGGACCCCATGCAGAACTCGACCCAAGCGGCGAATGCCTGGCGCATTCTGTTCCTGCTGTTCCTGGCCAATCTGTTCAACTTTTTCGACCGCACCATCCCGGCCATTATCATCGAGCCGATCCGCATGGAGTGGCACCTCAGTGACTTTCAACTGGGGATCATCGGGACCGCATTCACCCTCGTTTACGCCATTGCCGGCCTGCCCCTGGGGCGATTGGCCGATACCGGTTCACGCAGCAAGCTGATGGGGTGGGGCCTGGCGGCATGGAGCGGGCTGACCGCGGTCAACGGGCTGGTGGGCAGTTTCTGGAGTTTCCTGATCGTGCGCATGGGGATCGGCATCGGTGAAGCCAGTTACGCACCGGCTGCCAACTCGCTGATTGGCGATTTGTTCCCGGCTCATCGTCGGGCTCGGGCCATGGGCATTTTCATGCTTGGCCTGCCGCTGGGGTTGCTGCTGGCGTTCTTCACCATTGGTGCGATGGTCAAGGCGTTCGACAGCTGGCGTGCACCGTTCTTCATTGCGGCGGTGCCGGGGTTGATTCTGGCGGTCTTCATGTTCTTCATCAAAGAACCGAAACGCGGCGCGGCGGAGAGCGTGCAAGTGTCTCAGGAACGCGTGGACCGGCCGATCCGCCGAGTGTTGGCAGTGCCGACGTTCCTGTGGCTGGTCATGGCAGGGCTGTGCTTCAATTTCGCGACCTATGCCTGCAACTCGTTTCTGGTACCGATGCTGCAGCGTTATTTTTTGCTGCCATTGCAGGATGCGGCGGTGGCGGTCGGGGTAATCGTTGGGGTGACCGGGCTGTTCGGCCTGACGCTCGGCGGCTGGGTTGCCGACAAGATTCACCAGCGTGTGGCCAATGGGCGACTGCTGTTCGCAGCGCTCAGCCTGCTCATTTCGACCCTGTGTACGGCTTGGGCGCTGCACGCCGGCCGAATCGAGATTGGGGTATTTGTCGGGGTGTTCAGTTTGGGCTGGTTGTTCGCCTACAACTTCTATACCTGCGTGTACACGGCGATTCAGGACGTGATCGAACCGCGACTGCGGGCGACGGCGATGGCTTTATTCTTTGCCGGGTTGTATTTGTTGGGCGGTGGTTTGGGGCCGGTGGTGGTGGGAGGTTTGTCGGATCACTTTGCGCACTCGGCCATGCTCTCGGCCGGCGCCGAGCAGATGACCGAAGCGTTCAAGGCTGTTGGCCTGCATGACGCGATGTACCTGATTCCGGTGGCGTTGTTCTTTACGATGGTGTTTCTATTCCTGGCTTCGCGGTGTTTTGTGCGCGATGCCAAGCGGATGAAGGAAGGGTTGGTGGCGGTGGTTGAGCCGCAGATTCCGGCGGTCACTGCATAATGATCGCCAAATGATCGTTCCCACGCAGAGCGTGGGAACGATCGGCAGACAAAAAAAGGCCCGCATCGCTGCGGGCCTTCTTTTTATAGCGGTGGAGGAGGGGTGTTAACCCGCCACCAACACCCGAATCGCTTCCAGGCGCAGCGCAGCCTTGTCGAGCATGGCCAGGCCTTGCTCGCGTTGCTTGCGCAGGGCAACCAGTTCGCTGTCGCGCACGGTCGGGTTGACCGCTTGCAAGGCGGTCAGGCGTGCCAGTTCTTCGTCGGTATCCGCTGCCAGGCGACGTTGCGCCTCGGCGACGCGCTCGGCGTGACGCGGGGTGATCTTCTCTTCGCCGGCGTTGATCCGTGGCGTCAGCTGGTCGCGCTGGGCCTGGATGAACTTGTTGGCGCTGGCGCGGGGCACGCTTTCCAGTTGATCGTTCAGGGTTTCGAACGACACTCGCGTCGACAGGTCATTGCCGTTGGCATCGAGCAGGCAGCGCAGGGCGGCCGGCGGCAGGTAACGGCCCAGTTGCAGCGCGCGCGGAGCAACCACTTCGCTGACGTAGAGCAGTTCCAGCAACACGGTGCCTGGTTTCAGCGCCTTGTTCTTGATCAGCGCCACGGCGGTGTTACCCATCGAGCCGGACAGGACTAGGTCCATGCCGCCCTGAACCATCGGGTGTTCCCAGGTGATGAACTGCATGTCTTCGCGAGACAGCGCCTGGTTACGGTCGTAGGTGATGGTCACGCCTTCGTCGTCGCCCAGCGGGAAGCTGGCGTCGAGCATTTTTTCGCTTGGCTTGAGGATCAGCGCGTTTTCCGAATGGTCTTCGCTGTCGATGCCGAAGGCGTCGAACAGGGTTTCCATGTAGATCGGCAGGGCGAACTGATCGTCTTGTTCGAGGATGTCCTCGACCAGCGCATCACCTTCGCCAGCGCCACCGGAATTGAGTTCCAGCAAGCGGTCGCGACCGGTGTGCAGTTCGGCTTCCAGACGTTCACGTTCGGCGCGGGCTTCGTCGATCAGCGCTTGCCACTCGCCGTCATCGGCGGTTTCCAGCAGCGGCAGCAGGCGCGGGCCGAACTGATGCTGCAAGGCGTTGCCGGTCGGGCAGGTATTGAGGAACGCGTTCAGCGCTTCGTGATACCACTGGTACAGCCGCTCTTGCGGGCTGGTTTCCAGGTACGGCACGTGCAGCTCGATGATGTGCTTCTGACCGATCCGGTCGAGACGACCGATACGCTGCTCCAGCAGGTCCGGGTGCGACGGCAGATCGAACAGCACCAGATGGTGCGAGAACTGGAAGTTGCGACCTTCACTGCCGATTTCCGAGCAGATCAGCACCTGAGCACCAAACTCTTCGTCGGCGAAGTAGGCGGCGGCGCGGTCACGCTCGAGGATGTTCATGCCTTCGTGGAAGACCGTGGCCGGAATGCCGGAACGTACGCGCAAGGCGTCTTCCAGGTCCATGGCGGTTTCGGCGTGGGCGCAGATCACCAGCACTTTGGTGCGCTTGAGCATTTTCAGGGTGTCGATCAGCCACTCGACACGCGGGTCGAATTTCCACCAGCGCTCTTCTTCGTTGGCGTCCGGCTGGGCCTGAAAGCTGACTTCCGGGTACAGCTCGGCATGATCGCCCAACGGCAGTTCGAGGTATTCGGCCGGGCACGGCAGCGGGTACGGGTGCAGTTTGCGCTCCGGGAAACCCTGCACGGCGGCGCGGGTATTACGGAACAGCACGCGGCCGGTGCCGTGACGGTCCAGCAGTTCGCGGACCAGACGGGCGCTGGCTTCGGTATCGCCATCGTTGACGGCGCTCAGCAGGGCTTCGCCTTCGTTGCCGAGGAAACCGTGGATGGTCTTGTGCGCTTCAGGCGACAGGCGCCCCTGGTCCAGCAACTCCTGAACGGCTTCGGCCACCGGACGATAGTTTTCGCTCTCGGCGCGGAAGGCGTGCAGGTCATGGAAACGGTTCGGGTCGAGCAGGCGCAGACGGGCGAAGTGGCTGTCCTGACCCAGTTGTTCCGGGGTCGCGGTCAGCAGCAATACGCCGGGAATGACTTCGGCCAGTTGCTCCACCAGTGAGTACTGAGGGCTGACCTGGTCTTCATGCCACACCAGGTGGTGCGCTTCGTCGACCACCAGCAAATCCCAGCCGGCCGCGAACAGTGCGTCCTGGGCTTTTTCGTCGTCCACCAGCCATTCGAGCGCAACCAATGCAAGCTGGGTGTCTTCGAACGGGTTGGCGGCATCGCTTTCGATAAAGCGTTCTTCATCGAACAGCGCGACTTGCAGGTTGAAGCGGCGGCGCATCTCCACCAGCCACTGGTGCTGCAGGTTTTCCGGCACCAAGATCAATACGCGATTGGCGCGGCCTGAGAGCAGTTGGCGATGGATCACCAGACCGGCTTCGATGGTCTTGCCCAGGCCCACTTCGTCTGCCAGCAGAACGCGTGGCGCGATACGGTCGGCGACTTCACGGGCGATGTGCAATTGGTGCGCGATCGGTTGCGCCCGCACGCCGCCCAGGCCCCAAAGGGAGGACTGCAACTGGCGGCTGGTGTGTTCCAGAGTGTTGTATCGCAGGGAGAACCAGGCGAGCGGGTCGATCTGTCCGGCGAACAAACGGTCGCTGGCCAGACGGAACTGAATGAAGTTCGACAGTTGGGTTTCCGGCAGGGTGACCACTTCGTTCTGCGCGTTGAGGCCGTGGTAGACCAGCAGGCCATCGACATCGTCGACTTCCTGGACGGTCAGTTTCCAGCCTTCGAAGTGAGTGATGCTGTCACCCGGCGAAAACCGTACGCGGGTGAGGGGCGCATTCCGTAGCGCGTACTGGCGAGTCTCGCCAGTGGCCGGATAGAGCACGGTCAACAAGCGGCCGTCCTGTGCCAGAACGGTGCCCAAACCCAGCTCGGCTTCGCTGTCACTGATCCAGCGTTGCCCCGGTTGATACTGCTGCGCCATGCTGCCTGACTCCCACCTTGAAAAAGCGGGCTATCTTAACGGAATGAGCCTTCAGGGCCAAAGGATTACATGCGTGCGCTGAGGGAGGATGCGAACTTTTCGTGGGATGAAGATCAAATCGTCCGAACGCGGCCCGAGCCGGCGCCAGCTCCTACGGCGCCAAAGTGGATCGCAAGTTTGCGACCAATGGCTCAAGTCGCCATCCCCGCAGCCGACAGCCTGCTGACAGGAGACTAATAATATGTTGCCACCGATGCTCCCCTTGAGCGCCGTGCCGATCACTTCACAGAACGATCCAATCCGCCAGCGCCCGGATATTCCCCCCGTGGTGCCGGTGCAGGAAAGCTCCAACGAAAGCACCATCGACCTGCAAAAGCGCGACCCGGAAGAGGCGGGCTTGCAGTTGCGCGAAGAACAGCGTCGCAAACAAGAGCAGGAGCGCCGCCGCCGTGAGGCCGATGAAGACCCTGAAGAACACCTGGCGATTCCCGGTAATGAACTCAATGCCGACAACACCGTACCGGTGGTGCCGTTGATGGAGGATCAGCCGCGTCAGGGGTTGTGGGTCGATATCGAGATCTGAAGTGTCGGACCGCTGGTCAGCGCCCGCGCCAGACCGCATTATTGGCGTAATCCTGCCGAGCGATGGGGCAGCTGAATTCACTTCCAAGCGACGCACTGAACGCCATGAGCCAAGATGACAAACTGATCGACCTCAACGCTGAACGCGCCAAACGTGTTCATGACCTTAATGAAAAGCGCCTGAACGAAGTGCGCCAGGCATTCGAACAGGCGATGCCGTTGGGCAAGGTGAAAAAAAAGCCCAAGAACAAACCGAAAAAACGTTGAGACACCCTGCATCGGTTGATGCAGGTCAGTTATTTCCCTTCCTTTTACGCCCGTCTCGGGCGGCATTGATCCCGGTCAATTTTTTCTCCTGCCCGATTGGTTAACTTAGCCCCATCGCAACACGGCAAGTGCAGGAGGCCAATCATGTTTTTCGACAACGTGGTGATCGCCGGAGTGCTGACAGTCGGCCTCATGGTTCTGTTTTTTGCAGGGTTTGGATTTTTTATCTGGAAGGATTCGCACAAGCGGAAATAACCGTAGGGTCTTTCTGGAGCAATGAGCACGCAAGGCATTTTGGGCGACTTCGGTCGCCCTTTTTTTGTCTGCGACTTTCTATTGGGTGCTCGCGCTCCCACATCGGTTGTGTGGCGAAATTGCAGCAATAAAAAAGGCGCGAACCTCACGGAACGCGCCTTTTTCAATAGCGGTGTATCAGCTACCCAGTGCCTTCGACGCCAGCCAGAACAGGCCGGCCGACAGGGCCACGGTAGCTGGCAGGGTCAGGACCCAAGCCAGCAGGATGGTTCTGACGGTGCCACCTTGCAGGCCGCTCTTGTTCGCGACCATAGTACCGGCCACGCCTGAAGACAGGACGTGAGTGGTGGAAACCGGCAGGCTGAAAATGTTGGCCATGCCGATCATGCACGCGGTGGTGATCTGCGCCGACATGCCTTGGGCATAGGTCATGCCTTGCTTGCCGATTTTCTCGCCGATGGTCAATACCACGCGTTTCCAGCCAACCATGGTACCCAGGCCGAGGGCCAGTGCGACCGCCAGAATCACCCAGAACGGGGCGTATTCGGTGGTGGTGGTCAGGTCTTTGCGCAGCTTGTCCAGGTCAGCTTTTTCACGAGCAGCGAGGCCTGGCAGCTTGGCGACTTTCTTCGCAGTGTCGTCCAGGCAGAGCAGGTAGCGACGTACTTCGATGCGGCTTTCCGACGGCAGCGAATGGTAGTCGGCTACACCTTTAAGGGTGCCAAGCAGCGCTGCAATGGTCGGTTCGGTCTGTTGCGGGTTGCAACGGAATTTCTCCGGCAGATCGCCTTTGACGCTTTTGCCCAGTGCCAGGAACTCACCCAGGGATTCGCGGTTGCGCTCGTAGAACTGGCTCAGATGCAGGGTCGCATCGCGAGTCCGTTCGATCTGGTAGGTGGTGCTGTTCAGGTCGAGGACGAACTGCGCCGGCACAATACCGATCAGCACCAGCATGATCAGGCCGATACCTTTCTGGCCATCGTTCGAGCCGTGCACGAAGCTGACGGCCATTGCCGAAATCACCAGTACCAGACGGTTCCAGAACGGCGGGTGTTTCTTGTCGTCGATCTTGCGGCGCTGTTCCGGTGTCTTGTGCATCTTGGACAGCGGACGCCACCCTTTAAGGCCGATCAACACCAGGGCTGCGATCAGGAAACCGGCCATCGGCGAGAACACCAGGGACGCACCGATGTCGATCGCCTTCTGCCAGTTCACGCCATCGGCCAATGGAATGTCGTTGATCAGGGCGTTGGCCAGGCCTACACCGAGGATCGAACCGATCAGCGTGTGGGAGCTGGAGGCGGGGATACCAAAGTACCAGGTGCCCAGGTTCCAGGTGATGGCGGCGGCGAGCAACGAGAACACCATGGCCAGCCCGTGACCGGTGTTCACATTGATCAGCAGTTCTACCGGCAGCAAATGGACGATGGCATACGCCACGCCCACACCGCCCAGCAGCACGCCGAGAAAGTTGAACACACCGGAAAAGAATACTGCCAGATGAGGCGGCATGGCTTTGGTGTAAATAACAGTGGCCACCGCGTTTGCGGTGTCATGAAAGCCGTTGATGAACTCGAACGCGAGGACAAAGGCCAGGGCGAGCAAGAGGCTCACAAGCACCCAAGCATCCAGTCCGCTGAATAAATCGATCATGAAGGTTTTCTGACCCGGTCGTAAGGGGGCGCGATTATGCCAGAAAAGACTGCTAATCGATGCACTTGCTGCTCATCGGTAACATTCTTCAACGAATTTATTTGTGCCAATCCCCCAGGCCCCGGGTTTTTCCAGGGTTTTACAAGTCGTTGAATTTACTTGGAAAGGCCGCAGCCACAAGGGTTTCTCCCATCGGCGACGAGAGGTTTGAACGCTTGTGTGAAATTTCTTGGAAGAGGGGCAGACAGGAGCCATTTGCCTCATCCAATGGATGAGGAGACCGCTGCCCGCTTGTAGCGGGCACAAAAAGCATCATCCATACAACCCGCTTTTAACAGGTGTAGATGCAGGCTCTTGAAAGGATTCAAGCCGAGGCGGTCATGGCTCTTCGGCTTTGAGTTCCTTTTCCATCTTCTGCAATTCCTGGGTGAAGGCCTGATCCTGAACGGTGGCGCGTTTACGCCAGGGTTTGCGTTCGGGTTCGGGTTGAGCGGCATAGGTGGTGACTTCCCCGCCGTAAACTTCCTTGTAACGTTGTTCCTGGCGCTCAAGTTCCGCGCGCAGTTCGTCTTTCGTCACAGTGCTACCTGATTGAGTTGAGATTAATTCTGGTGAAACGCGCTGCATCGGTTTATTGACCATGCTCATTGAAAGGACAATGCCTGACACGGCATCGTTCCCTCGGAGCAATCAATACGTCCTTGTTGCAGGCGGCCACGGCACCAGAGAAAAACAGCTGACGCAGCATCAGTCTCCTGTTTCAGCGAGCGCGTTGGCAGAGCATATGAAATGAGCCTCAGGCGCTTGCTGCGGACAGCGGCAATGGATATTGCGCTGCCGGTTGGCGGAATCGGCACGTAAAAAACCGGTCGCCATTGAGATGCATTATAGCGGTCGATCCGAAGAACACTATCTCTTGAGAGTTAAAAGTAGTTCCTCATGTGTGATTGTTTTGTTGCTCGCAAAGTTTTATCGGTAACTACGGCGCAGGTGATGCCAGTTACAGCGGTGACTTTCTGGCGCCATTAAGCTGAGCAGATTATTACATCGTCCTCCTTTAAGTCAGTGACAGAAAATAACAACCGTGTTGTGCGGGGGAGTGGAAGCAGTATGGCTCACTATGAGCACCCATTATTGCGATTATCGGCCCATGGTTCGATAATCGCCCAATCTTGGGAGCCGATGGCTTGTGCGTCAGACCGAGAGCCGCTTGTAATAGTCGCTGATCCGTGTAGGAAACAAGCTGATATGAACGATCAAATGCGCAATTCCTTCGCTTCCGTGGCACCGCCGATCGTTGCCTCGCCCGCCAAGCGAATCCAGGCCCTGACCGGTGACCCGGATTTCATGACCTCCCTGGCCCGTGGCTTGGCGGTGGTGCAAGCGTTCCAGGAGCGCAAGCGGCACCTGACCATTGCGCAGATAAGCCATCGCACGGAAATTCCCCGCGCCGCTGTGCGACGTTGCCTACATACCCTGATCAAACTCGGCTACGCCACCACCGACGGACGTACCTATTCGCTGCTGCCCAAAGTACTGACACTGGGCCATGCCTATTTGTCGTCGACGCCATTGGCGGTTTCTGCCCAACCCTACCTGGACCGCATGAGCGAGCAACTGCACGAGGCCTGCAACATGGCCACACTGGAAGGCGATGATATTTTGTACATCGCGCGCTCGGCGACCACCCAGCGGCTGATTTCCGTCGACCTCTCGGTGGGCGGGCGACTACCGGCCTATTGCACGTCCATGGGCAGGATTCTTCTCGCGGCGCTGGACGACACGTCACTGCGTGAGTACCTCGACCATGCAGAGCTGCAAGCCAAAACCAGTCGCACCTTGCATACCCCCGAGGCGTTGCTCGAATGCCTGCAAGAGGTACGGCAACAAGGCTGGTGCATCGTCGATCAGGAACTGGAACAGGGCCTGCGCTCGATTGCCGTTCCGGTGTACGACGCTTCCGGCCAAGTGGTGGCGGCGTTAAACGTCAGCACCCACGCCGGCCGGGTCAGTCGCAGTGAGCTGGAACAGCGTTTCCTGCCCGGCCTGCTAAGCGCCAGTCGTGATCTGAGCGCGCAACTCTTTGCCTAAGCTGTTCGATAAACGCACAGAGTCGCGTTTGTCGAATTGACGCTCTTTCCCTTGGCTCATTAATGTCGCGGCAGCGTCATCCGGCACTAGTTGGCCTTCAGCCGCCGGATCACGCCCCAATAACAATGAGAAGAGGCATTGTCATGCGCACGTTTCCCGACTGTCGCTGTTCCCACCGGTTTAGCTGCCGAAACCGAATCGCCTGATCCCGACCTCCTTTTCTAGTGACAGCGTCAGCTTCGGCTGGCACCTGTTCGACTGCGTTCTTTGCGTGGAATAAAAATAATGAACCAGCCTCAGTCTGCCGTAGGAAACTGCCTTGACGTGCAGTCCTTCATCAACGCTCAACCCATTTCGCGCTACCAATGGCGGGTGGTGATTCTATGTTTCCTGATTGTTTTCCTCGATGGCCTCGACACTGCGGCCATGGGTTTTATCGCGCCGGCACTGTCCCAGGACTGGGGTATCGATCGCGCCAGTCTCGGCCCGGTGATGAGTGCGGCGTTGATCGGCATGGTCTTCGGTGCACTGGGTTCTGGCCCATTGGCTGACCGCTTCGGGCGAAAAGTCGTGCTGGTGGGCGCAGTGTTGTTGTTCGGCGCTTTCAGCCTGGCGTCGGCCTATAGCACCAACGTCGATCAACTGCTGGTGCTGCGTTTCCTCACCGGTCTGGGCCTGGGCGCCGGCATGCCGAACGCCACCACGCTGCTGTCCGAATACACCCCGGAACGCAAGAAATCCCTGCTGGTGACCAGCATGTTCTGCGGCTTCAACCTTGGCATGGCCGGTGGCGGGTTCATCTCGGCCAAACTGATCCCGGCCTTCGGCTGGCACAGCCTATTGATGATCGGCGGGATTCTGCCGTTGATCCTCGCCGTCGTCTTGCTGTTCTGGTTGCCCGAGTCGGCGCGCTATCTGGTGGTGTGCAATCGCGGCACGGACAAAGTGCGCAAGGCCCTGGCGCCGATCGACCCGAGGGTGGTGGCCCAGGCTTCGAGCTTCAGTGTGCCGGAACAGAAAACCGTGAAGGCGCGCAATGTGTTTGCGGTGATCTTCTCCGGCACTTACAGCACCGGCACGTTGTTGCTATGGCTGACGTACTTCATGGGCCTGGTGATCGTTTACCTGTTGACCAGTTGGTTGCCGACGCTGATGCGCGACAGCGGCGCGAGCATGGAGCAGGCGGCGTTCATTGGTGCGCTGTTCCAGTTCGGTGGGGTGTTGAGCGCAGTAGGCGTGGGTTGGGCGATGGACCGGTTCAATCCGCATAAGGTCATCGGCATTTTCTACTTATTCGCCGGGGTGTTTTCCTACTCGGTAGGGCAGAGCCTGGGCAACATCACCTTGCTGGCGACCCTGGTGCTGGTGGCCGGGATGTGCGTCAACGGTGCGCAATCGGCGATGCCGTCGCTGGCGGCGCGGTTTTACCCGACTCAAGGGCGGGCGACCGGTGTGTCGTGGATGCTCGGGATTGGCCGCTTCGGCGCGATCCTGGGTGCATGGATGGGGGCGACGCTGCTGGGCCTGGGCTGGAATTTCGAACAGGTGCTGACGGCGTTGGTAATCCCGGCCGCGTTGGCGACCACGGCGGTGGTGATCAAGGGCATGGTCAGCCATGCGGATGCGACCTGAGGGGAGATGTGATCGTTCCCACGCTCCGCGTGGGAATGCCTCAACGGATGCTCCGCGTCCGCTTCTGGGACGCGGAGCGTCCCGGGCTGCATTCCCACGCGGAGCGTGGGAACGATCGGCAGAGGAGATCGGTAGGGAGATAACAATCTGTTCGATAAACGAACACTCAGTCGATTATCGGATTGTTTGGCGTTTTTCAGGGGCTTACTCTTCAGTCATTCCGGCGCTGAACCTCGCGCCTTTTTCTACCACTGTCGGTTCATAACAAAACGGGAGCCTGCCCCATGGCTGAAATCCTTTCGCTACACGACGCGGTGAAGCAGCTCGTCAACGACGGCGATACCGTCGCGCTCGAAGGCTTTACTCACCTGATTCCTACGGCGGCGGGTCACGAAATCATCCGTCAGGGCAAGAAAGATCTGACCTTGGTGCGGATGACGCCCGACTTGATCTATGACCAATTAATCGGTGCCGGTTGTGCTCGCAAGCTGATCTTCTCTTGGGGCGGCAATCCAGGCGTCGGTTCGCTGCACCGTCTGCGTGACGCGGTCGAGCGGCAGTGGCCGCATGCGCTTGAAATCGAAGAACACAGCCACGCCGACTTGGCCAATGCCTACGTCGCGGGCGCTTCGGGCTTACCGTTCGCGGTGCTGCGTGCCTACGGCGGTTCCGACCTGCCGAAGGTCAACCCGCTGATCAAAACCGTCACGTGCCCGTTCACCGGCGAAGTGCTGGCGGCGGTGCCATCGGTGCGCCCGGACATCACCGTGATTCACGCGCAAAAAGCCGACCGCAAAGGCAACGTGCTGCTCTGGGGCATTCTCGGTGTGCAGAAAGAAGCGGCGCTGGCGGCCAAACGCTGCATCGTCACTGTCGAAGAAATCGTCGACGACCTCAATGCACCGATGAACGCTTGCGTGCTGCCGACCTGGGCCTTGAGCGCGGTCTGCCACGTACCGGGTGGCGCGCATCCGTCCTACGCCCTCGGTTACACCGAACGCGACAACCGCTTCTACCAGGCCTGGGACCCGATTGCCCGCGACCGTGAAACCTTCACCGCGTGGATCAACGAGTACATCCACGGTAGCGCTGATTTCAGCGAGTTCCAGGCCAAGCTGGCCGCTGCTTCGGAGGCCAAGTAATGACTTACACCACCAATGAAATGATGACCGTCGCCGCCGCCCGCCGTCTGAAAAACGGTTCGGTGTGTTTCGTCGGCATCGGCCTGCCGTCGAAAGCGGCCAACCTGGCACGTCTGACTTCCTCACCAGATGTAGTCCTGATCTACGAGTCGGGTCCGATTGGTGCCAAGCCGAGCGTATTGCCGCTGTCGATCGGTGACGGTGAACTGGCGGAAACTGCCGACACCGTCGTTCCTACCGGTGAGATTTTTCGCTACTGGCTGCAGGGCGGGCGCATCGACGTCGGTTTCCTCGGCGCCGCGCAAGTCGACCGTTTCGGCAACATCAACACCACGGTGGTGGGCGACTACCATCAGCCGAAAGTTCGTCTGCCGGGTGCTGGTGGCGCGCCGGAAATCGCCGGTTCCGCCAAGAGCGTGCTGATCATCCTCAAGCAATCGGCGCGTTCCTTTGTCGACAAACTCGACTTCATTACGTCGGTCGGCCATGGCGAGGGCGGTGATTCACGCAAGCGTCTCGGCCTGCCGGGCGCAGGTCCCGTTGGCATTATTACCGACCTGTGCATCATGGAACCGGAAGCGGATACCCATGAATTCGTGGTGACTGCGCTGCACCCAGGCGTGACCCGCGAGCAAGTGATTGCTGCCACCGGATGGGCGATTCGCTTCGCCGATCAGGTGGAAAACACCGCCGAGCCAACCGATGTCGAGCTGACCGCGCTGCGTGATCTGGAAGCCCGCACCGCTGCGGCCCACGGCCAAGCACCCGGAGAAGCCTGATGCGTGACGTTTATATCTGTGACGCCATTCGCACCCCCATCGGCCGTTTCGGCGGTGGCCTGTCGGTGGTTCGCGCCGATGACCTGGCCGCCGTACCGATCAAAGCGTTGATGGAACGCAATCCTTCGGTGGACTGGAACATGGTGGACGAGGTGTTTCTCGGCTGTGCTAACCAGGCCGGCGAAGACAATCGCAACGTTGCGCGTATGGCGCTGTTGCTGGCCGGATTGCCGGAAACAATTCCCGGCGTGACCCTCAATCGCCTCTGCGCTTCGGGCATGGATGCCATCGGCACCGCGTTCCGCGCTATCGCCAGCGGCGAGATGGAGCTGGCGATTGCCGGCGGCGTCGAGTCGATGTCCCGTGCGCCCTTCGTGATGGGCAAGGCCGATGCCGCGTTTTCGCGCAACATGAAACTGGAAGACACCACCATCGGCTGGCGTTTCATCAACCCGTTGATGAAAGCCCAATACGGTGTGGATGCGATGCCGCAGACCGCCGATAACGTGGCCGACGACTACCAGGTTTCCCGCGCCGATCAGGACGCTTTCGCCCTGCGCAGTCAGCAGCGCACGGCCGCCGCGCAGGCTGCAGGATTTTTCGCCGAAGAAATCGTCGAAGTGCGCATTGCCCACAAGAAGGGTGAAAGCGTCGTCACGCAGGATGAGCATCCCCGCGCTGACACGACATTGGAAACCCTGGCCAAACTCAAACCAGTCAATGGCCCGGATAAAACCGTTACCGCTGGCAACGCTTCCGGCGTGAACGACGGTGCGGCGGCGTTGATTCTGGCTTCAGCCGATGCGGTGAAGAAACATGGCCTGACTGCCCGCGCTCGCGTGTTGGGCATGTCGAGTGCCGGTGTCGCACCTAGGGTGATGGGCATTGGCCCGGTGCCGGCGGTGCGTAAATTGACCGAGCGCTTGGGCCTGGCAGTCAGCGATTTCGATGTGATCGAACTCAACGAAGCCTTCGCCAGCCAGGGCTTGGCCGTGCTGCGTGAACTGGGGTTGGCGGATGACGCGGCCCAGGTCAACCCGAACGGTGGCGCCATCGCCTTGGGTCATCCGCTGGGCATGAGCGGTGCACGCTTGGTACTGACCGCGTTGCATCAACTGGAAAAGACCGGTGGCAAGAAAGGCCTGGCGACCCTGTGCGTCGGTGTCGGCCAGGGTCTGGCCTTGGCGATCGAACGGGTCTGACACGCTGGCTGTGAATTAAAAGCGTCGACTAATAAGAACTGAGGAAAGCGCAATGACTGACAAACCTGGTTACCGTCGCCCACAGGCGGGCACTCAGCCGGAATACCTGCACCCTCCTTATCAATCCACCAACCTGCGCTCGCCGTCCAAACCGTTGGTGTTTTTGCCTCATTCGCTGTCGGAAATCACCGGGCCGACCATCGGCGTCGAGCGCATCCAGGAGCAGGACAACGACCTGACTGCCCAGCACTCGGGCGAACCACTGGGTGAACGGATCATCATTCACGGCCGCGTGCTGGATGAAAACGGTCTGCCGGTGCCGGGGATTCTGGTGGAGATCTGGCAGGCCAACGCCGCTGGTCGTTACAACCATGCGCGTGACCTGCACGACGCGCCACTGGACCCGAACTTCACCGGCACCGGTCGCACCGTGACCGACGCCGATGGCTGGTATCAGTTTCAGACCATCAAGCCTGGCGCCTATCCGTGGGGCAACCACCACAACGCATGGCGCCCGGCGCACATCCATTTCTCACTGTTCGGGCCGAGTATTCTCACGCGCCTGGTGACGCAGATGTATTTTCCGGGCGACCCGTTGCTGGCCTACGACCCGATCTACAACTGCGTGCCTGATACCGGTGCCAAAGAGCGCCTGATCGCCCGTTTCGATCTGGAAAAAACCATTCCTTCCTACGCCCT
Source organism: Pseudomonas sp. B21-048 (assembly GCF_024748615.1). Taxonomy (NCBI): domain Bacteria; kingdom Pseudomonadati; phylum Pseudomonadota; class Gammaproteobacteria; order Pseudomonadales; family Pseudomonadaceae; genus Pseudomonas; species Pseudomonas sp. B21-048. The sequence continues at coordinate 1,280,393 of NZ_CP087168.1, forward strand.
CGGTTATCGTTGGGACATCGTCTTGCGCGGCCGCGAAGCCACGCCGATGGAGAAATAAGATGACGCTGAACGCGACCACGTCCCACACCGTCGGGCCGTATTACCACATCGGCCTGACCTGGCTGAACCGCGAAGACCTGACCGTCGAACAAACTCTGGGCGAACGCGTGACGATCACCGGGCAAGTCGTCGATGGCAATGGCGACTTCGTCAACGATGCCATGCTTGAAGTCTGGCAGGCCAACGCCGCCGGCAAGTACGACCACCCCGAAGACGATCAGGACAAGCCCCTGGACCCGAACTTCGAAGGGTTTGGCCGGGTGCCGGTGGATGCGCAAGGGCGCTTCCGGTTTACCACGATCAAACCGGGCCCCGTGGAAGGCTTGAAGGGCGCGACCCAGGCGCCGCATTTGGTGGTGCTGGTGTTTGCTCGCGGGTTGGTGAAGCACTTGCTGACGCGGATTTATTTTGATGGCGAACCGGCTAATGTAGCGGACCCGCTATTGGAGTGCGTGCCTGCTGAACGCCGCGGCACCTTGCTGGCGAAACAAGATGCTTCGGGTGTTTATCAGTGGAATGTGATTTTGCAGGGGACCGATGCCGAGACGGTGTTTTTCGATTATTGAGAGCAAGATCAAAAGATCGCAGCCTGCGATCTTTTGGCGCCTGCACCACGATCTTGATTTTTACGCGGAGGCCTGACCGGCCCACGCCTGCAAGGACTGTTTATGAACCAGCGACCGGGCAATCAATTGTTCGATGCCTACTTCACCGCACGCGACATGCGTGAGGTGTTCTGCGATCAGGGCCGGGTTCAGGCCATGCTTGATTTCGAAGCGGCGCTGGCCCGGGCCGAGGCACGGGTTGGCCTGATTCCGCAGACGGCTGTCGCGTCTATCGAAGCGGCGTGTCGGGCCGAGCATTACGACTTCGCCGCGCTTGGTGAGGCCATTGCCACGGCGGGCAATTCGGCGATTTCGCTGGTCAAGGCGTTGGGCAAGCAGATCGCCAAGAACGATGCCGAAGCCGAGCGCTACGTGCATCTGGGCGCGACCAGCCAGGATGTAATGGACACCGGCCTGGTGCTGCAACTGCGCCGCGCGCTGGAATTGATCGATGCTGATCTGATGCAGCTGGGGGAAACCCTCGCGACCCAGGCCTGGCGTTACGTCGCCACGCCGTTGGCCGGGCGCACCTGGTTGCAACACGCGACGCCCGTCACCCTCGGCATGAAAATCGCCGGTTGGCTGGGGGCGGTGACGCGCAGCCGTCAGCGTCTGCTGGAACTCAAACCGCGCCTGTTGGTGCTGCAATTCGGTGGCGCCTCCGGCACCCTCGCGGCCCTCGGCGAGCAGGCGATGCCGATTGCCGAAGCCTTGGCCGCAGAACTGCAACTGACCTTGCCGGAACAACCCTGGCACACCCAGCGTGATCGTCTGGTGGAATTCGGCGCGGTGCTGGGGTTGATCGCCGGCAGCCTCGGTAAACTCGGCCGCGACATCAGCCTGTTGATGCAGACCGAGGCCGGCGAAGTATTCGAGCCATCGGCGCCGGGCAAGGGCGGTTCCTCGACCATGCCGCACAAGCGCAACCCGGTGGGCGCGGCGGTGCTGATCGGCGCGGCGACGCGGGTGCCGGGTTTGCTCTCGACCTTGTTCAGCGCCATGCCGCAGGAGCACGAACGCAGCCTGGGCCTGTGGCATGCCGAATGGGAAACCCTGCCGGAGATCTGTTGTTTGGTGTCAGGCAGCCTGCAGCAAGCGCTGTTGGTGGCCGACGGACTCGAAGTGGACGCGATGCGAATGACGCGCAACCTCGATCTGACCCAGGGCCTGGTGCTGGCCGAAGCCGTGAGCATCGCGCTGGCGCAACGGGTCGGTCGCGACACCGCGCACCATCTACTGGAGCAATGCTGCAAGCGCGCAGTGGCCGAACAACGTCATCTGCGCGCGGTGCTCGGTGACGAGCCGCAGGTGACTGCGGAGCTGTCGGACGCTGAGCTCGATCATCTGCTGGACCCCGCCCATTACCTCGGTCAGGCCCATACCTGGGTCGAGCGAGCGGTGGCTGAACATTTTGCGTTGACTGCCTGAAAGGAGACTGCTGTGGGATTCGTACAACTCGCCGAGGGCGAACTGCACTACCAAATTCAAGGGCCGCAACTCGATGGACCGGCGGAGGCGCCGGTGCTGGTGCTGTCCAACTCACTGGGTACCGACCTGCATATGTGGGACGCCCAGATCCCGGCGCTCACCGAGCATTTTCGCGTGCTGCGTTTTGACACACGTGGTCACGGCCAGTCGTTGGTCACGCCGGGGCCGTACAGCATTGAGCAACTGGGTCGCGACGTGCTGGCGCTGCTGGATGCGTTGCACATTGAGCGTGCGCATTTCTGCGGTCTGTCCATGGGCGGGTTGATCGGTCAGTGGCTGGGGATCAATGCCGGTCAGCGTTTGAACACACTGATCGTGTGCAACACCGCGGCGAAAATCGGCGATCCGTCGGTGTGGAATCCACGGATCGAAACCGTGCTGCGTGACGGCGCTGCGGCGATGATTGCCTTGCGTGATGCGTCGATTGCGCGCTGGTTCACCGCGGATTTTTCCGAGGCCAATCCGGCAGTGGTGAAGCGGATTACCGACATGCTCGCGGCGACTTCGCCTGAAGGTTACGCGGCCAATTGCGCGGCGGTACGCGATGCCGATTTCCGCGATCAGTTGTCGTCGATCAAGGTGCCGCTGCTGGTGATCGCCGGCACCGAAGACGCGGTGACGCCGCCGTCCGGCGGGCATTTCATTCAGGAACAAGTGCGTGGCGCCGAGTACGCCGAGTTCTACGCCGCGCACCTGTCCAACGTCCAGGCCGGCGCTGAATTCAGCGACCGGGTACTGGCGTTTTTGTCAGCTCATTGAGGAGATTGTTGTGGACGAGAAACAACGTTACGACGAGGGCCTGAATGTTCGCCGCGCAGTACTCGGCGACGCCCATGTCGACCGCAGCCTGAACGCGCTGACCGAGTTCAACTCGGAGTTCCAGGAGATGATCACCCGCCACGCCTGGGGCGACATCTGGACCCGCCCGGGCCTGCCGCGCCACACCCGCAGCCTGATCACCATCGCGATGCTGATCGGCATGAACCGCAACGAAGAACTCAAACTGCACCTGCGCGCCGCCGCCAACAACGGCGTGACCCGCGGCGAGATCAAGGAAGTGATCATGCAGAGCGCGATCTACTGCGGCGTCCCGGCGGCCAACGCGACATTTCACCTGGCCGAGTCGGTGTGGGATGAGTTGGGGGTTGAATCGCGCGAGTAATCCGCGAAAGTTGTGTCAGCCTAAGCTGACTCCTTCGCGGGCAAGCCCGCTCCCACATTTTTGTGTTTACAGCAGGCTGATCGGATAGTTGACAATCAACCGGTTCTCGTCGAACTCGTTGTTGCTGAAATCCCGGCGGATGGTCGAGTTGCGCCATTTGACGTTGAGGTCTTTGAGCGTACCGCTCTGTACGGTGTAGCCCAGTTCGCTTTCGCGGCCCCATTCCTTGCCGTCGCTGGTGGTTGCGGTGTGTACGTTGTCGCCGCTGATGTAGCGGTTCATCAGGGTCAGGCCCGGTACACCCAGGGCGGCGAAGTTGTAGTCATGGCGCAGTTGCCAGGATTTTTCCTTCGCGTTGTCATAGCTGGCGTTGTAACTGTCGTTGGCCAGGGTGCCGCCGCTGGTGCCGTTGACGCGCATCCAGGCGCTATCGCCGGTGAGTTTTTGCAGGCCGACATAGAAGGTGTTGCCGCCATATTTGGCCGAGAACAGGCCCGACCAGGTCTTGTTGTCCAGCTCGCCCGCCCGGGCGTTGCCGTCATCCTTTCCGTAGAAGAACCCGAGATTGGCGCCCAGCGTCCAGTCGCCCAGCGGTTGGGTGTGGATCAGGTTGACGTATTGCTGGCTGTAGATGTCCTTGAGTTCAGCGTTCCACAGGCCGATCTGAGTACGTTTGTCGTTGAAGACGTATTCGCCGCCCTGGAAGTTGAAGCGGTCTGACTTGAAGGCCGTTTTGCCGGTCATCGACATGTCGCTCATGCTGCTGTCGTCGCGCGGGCTGTTGGCGCGGAACTGGCCGCCATAGAGCGTCAGGCTGTCGATTTCCTTCGAAGTGATCTGACCGCCACGAAAGGTTTGCGGCAGCGAGCGACCGTCGTCCGAACGCAGGATTGGCAGTACCGGCATCCATTCGCCAACCTTCACTTCGGTCTGGGATAGCTTGGCCTTGAATGCCACATTGGTGCGACCGAAGTTGTCCGCCGGGCGCCCATCGTGGTCCAGCGGCAGCAACTGCGTACCGCCGGTGCCTTTGCCGCCGTCGAGTTTGACCGAATACAACCCCAGCACGTCCATGCCGAACCCGACGGTGCCCTGGGTGAACCCGGATTTAGCGTCGAGGATGAAGCTTTGCGTCCACTCTTCAGCCTTGCCCTGGGTCTTGGTTGGGTTGGTGAAGTTACGGTTGATGTAGAAATTGCGCAGGTTCAGGTTGACCTTGGCGCCCTCGACAAAACCGGCTTCCTCGGCCATGGCGGGCAGGGCCGCACCGGCCAGTGCGATGGCGATCAGGCTGGGTAAGAAATACTGCGTGGTGGAAGGCGTCATGGGCTCGGGTCTCTCTAATTCTTGGAGGTGAAACAGGGCGATGCCGTAACGTTCGGGTTGCAGACAAAAGATTTCGAATTCAAAAAAGCGGGGACGAGGTCAGCCGGACAGGGCAGGGCGCGGGGGCATGGTGTCGAACCTGTTGTTATTGGTTTTGTGCGACCGATGGTGAGGGAAACGGACTAAATGGTTCAATCGGGGGAGGGCGGGTTCTGGGCGATTATCGAACAGCAAAAGATCAAAAGATCGCAGCCTTCGGCAGCTCCATGGAATCGCGTACCTGCGTAGGAGCTGCCGAAGGCTGCGATCTTTTGATCTGGCTTTTCCGCAGCCAACAAAAAGCCCACCAATCGGTGGGCTTCGTGTTTACCGCGCTATCAGAACAACTTCATCTTCGGCGCTTCTTCTTTCAACGGCTCGTTCTTCGCCGTCTGTTCATTCCAGCCACCACCCAAGGCCTTGTACAGATTGACCGCGCTGACCAGCTGCGCCAGACGGTCGGTGATCAGCGCTTGTTGGGCACTGAACAGCTGGCGCTGGGCGTCGAGGAAGGTCAGGTTGCTGTCGACACCGATGCGGTAGCGACGCTCGGCCAGACGGTAGTAGTCCTGGTTGGCGCTGACGAAATCACGTTGAGCCTGCAGCTGCTCGGTGTAAGTCTGGCGTGCGGCCAGGCCGTCGGCGACTTCCTGGAAGGCCGTTTGAATGGACTTCTCGTAGTTCGCCACGCCGATGTCTTTTTGGATTTTCGAGTAATCCAGGCTGGCGCGCAGGCTACCGGCGTTGAAGATCGGCAGGTTGATCTGCGGCTGGAACAACCAGGTGCCCGAACCGCCCTTGAACAGGCCGGACAGGTCCGGGCTCAAGGAACCGGCATTGGCCGTCAGGCTGATGCTCGGGAAGAACGCAGCCCGTGCCGCGCCGATGTTGGCGTTGGCAGCCTTGAGGTTGTACTCGGCCTGAAGAATGTCCGGACGGCGTTGCAGCAAGTCCGACGGCAGGCCGGCGGGCACTTCGCTCAGCAGGTCATCCGACAGTGGCTTGGCCGCTTGCAGATTGGCCGGGATACCGGTGCCGAGCAGAAGCACCAGGCTGTTTTCGTCCTGAGCGACCTGACGGGTGTATTTGGCCTGTTGCGCGCGGGCGTTTTCCACCGAGGTGCGCGACTGGGCCAGATCCAGCGCCGAGGCTACGCCCACTTCGTTGCTGCGCGAGGTGAGCTTGTAGCTCTCCTCGTAGGCACCGAGGGTTTCCTGGGTCAGTTTCAGCAGTTCCTTGTCAGCCTGCCAGGTCAGGTAGGCGTTGGCCACACTGGCCACCAGGCTGATCTGCGTGCTGCGGCGCGCTTCTTCAGTAGCGAAGTACTTCTGCAGGGCTTCTTCGCTCAAGCTGCGCACCCGACCGAACAGGTCAAGTTCATAGGCACTGATGCCGACGGTGGCCGAGTAGGAGCTGGTGATGCCCGCTTCACCGGTCTGCGAGGCCCGTGCTGGAACCCGCTGACGGCTGCCAGTGCCGGTGGCCGAAACGGCCGGGAACAGATCGGCGCGCTGAATGCGGTACTGAGCCGCATAAGCGTCGATGTTCAGCGCCGCGACGCGCAGATCACGGTTGTTTTCCAGAGCGGTCTGAATCATCTGTTGCAGCGCCGGGTCGTGGAAAAACTGCTTCCAGCCTTGTTCGGCGGCGGCCTGGTTAGGCGCCTGGGCCGGCGTATACGCCGGGCCTTGCGGGTATTGGCCCGCCACCGGGGCTTCAGGCTGCTGATAGTCGGGTATCAGCGAGCAGCCGCTCAGTACGAAGGCGGCGACTGCGATGGAAAGTAATGACTTGCTCATTAGCCAGCCTCTTTAGAAGGTTCAATGGCGTCATCCTGGTCGGCGACTTTGCGCTGGCCCATGGACGATACAGTGACGAAGAACAACGGAACCCAGAAGATCGCCAGGATCGTGGCCGTGAGCATACCGCCAATCACCCCGGTACCGATCGCATGTTGACTACCCGAGCCTGCGCCTGTGGAAATGGCCAGTGGCACTACGCCGAGCACGAACGCGAGGGAGGTCATGATGATCGGTCGCAGACGCATCCGACAGGCTTCGATCGCGGCATCGCGCAGGCTACGTCCTTGCTCATGCAGTTCCTTGGCGAACTCGACGATCAGAATGGCGTTTTTCGCCGCCAGACCGATGGTCGTCAACAAGCCCACCTGGAAGTACACGTCGTTGGACAAGCCGCGCAGGCTGGTCGCCATCAGTGCACCGATAATCCCCAGCGGCACGACCAACATGACCGCGATCGGAATCGACCAGCTTTCATACAACGCTGCCAGACACAGGAACACCATCAGCAGCGACAAGGCGTACAACGCTGGCGCTTGCGAGCCGGACAGACGTTCCTCGTACGACAGCCCCGTCCAGGAAATACCGACGCCAGCCGGCAATTTCTTGGCGATGGCTTCGACTTCGGCCATGGCTTCACCGGTGGAATAGCCAGGTGCCGGGGCACCGAGGATTTCCATCGCTTCGACGCCGTTGTAACGCGCCAGTTTCGGCGAACCGTAGATCCACTCACCCTTGGCGAACGCCGAGAACGGAACCATGGTGCCGGCGCTGTTGCGCACGTACCACTTCTTCAGGTCTTCGGGGCTCATGCGAGCGCCGGGCAGGCCTTGCACGTAAACCTTCTTCACCCGACCGCGGTCGATGAAGTCGTTCACATAGCTACTGCCCAAGGCAATCGACAGGGTGTTGTTGATGTCGGTGAGGGTCACACCCAGGGCACTGGCCTTCTCGTCGTCGATTTCCAGCTGGTATTGCGGCTCGTCGTTCAGGCCGTTGGGACGGACTTGCGACAGGACCTTGCTTTGCGCCGCCATGCCGAGGAACTGGTTGCGTGCCGCCATCAGCTTGTCATGACCGATACCGGCGCGGTCCTGCAGGAACACGTCGAAACCGGTGGCGTTACCCAGTTCCAGTACCGCCGGCGGGGCGAAGGCAAACACCATTGCATCGCGGAAGGTAAAGAAATGCTGCTGGGCGCGGGCGGCCAGTTTGAATACGCTGTTGTCCGCGTTACGTTCGTCCCAGGGTTTGAGCATGATGAATGCCATCCCCGAACTCTGACCACGACCGGCGAAGTTGAAGCCGGTCACGGTAAACACCGAGGCCACCGCATCGCCTTCGCCACCCTCCTTGCTTGGACGCAGCAGGAATTCACGCATTTCGTCCACGACCACTTGCGTGCGCTGGGAGCTGGAACCGGCCGGGGTTTGCACCTGGGCAAACAGTACGCCTTGGTCTTCTTCCGGCAGGAACGCCGTTGGGATACGGGTAAACAGCCAGATCATGCCGACCACGATGATCAGGTACGCCAGCAAGTATGGAGCCTTGTGCGCGAGCATGTTGCTCACGCCGCGTTCGTAGCTTTTGACGCCACGGTCGAAATTGCGGTTGAACCAGCCGAAGAAGCCGCGTTTCGGCGTGCCGTGCTCGCCTTTCGGAATCGCCTTGAGCATGGTGGCGCAGAGCGCCGGGGTGAAAATCAACGCCACCATCACCGACAGCGCCATGGCCGAGACGATGGTGATCGAGAACTGCTTGTAGATCACACCGGTGGAGCCACTGAAGAACGCCATCGGCAGCAGTACCGCCGACAGAACCAGGGCAATACCGACCAGCGCACCCTGGATCTGCCCCATGGATTTCTTGGTGGCTTCCTTGGGTGACAAGCCTTCTTCGCTCATGACCCGTTCGACGTTTTCCACCACGACGATGGCATCGTCCACCAGCAAGCCGATGGCCAGTACCATACCGAACATGGTCAGGGTGTTGATGCTGAAGCCGAACGCCGCGAGGATCCCGAACGTACCCAGCAATACCACCGGCACGGTCATTGTGGTGATGACGGTGGCGCGGAAGTTTTGCAGGAACAGAAACATCACCAAAAATACCAGCACGATCGCTTCGACCAAGGTTTCAACCACACCCTTGATCGACTCGGTCACCACCGGCGTGGTGTCGTACGGGAACACCACTTCCATCCCTTCCGGGAAGAATGGTTTCAGGTCGTCGATGGTTTTGCGCAAGGCTTTTGCGGTGTCAAGGGCGTTGGCACCGCTGGCCAGTCTCACCGCCAGGCCGGAGGCCGGGGCGCCGTTGAACTGGGCGCTGACGCTGTAGTTCTCACCGCCCAGGCCCACATCGGCCACGTCGCCGACGCGCACTTGCGAGCCGTCCTTGTTGACCTTCAGCAAGATCGCCTTGAATTGCTCGGCGGTTTGCAGACGGGTCTTGCCGATGATCGTAGCGTTCAGTTGCTGACCGGGCAGGGCAGGCAAGCCGCCGAGTTGACCGGACGAGACCTGGACGTTCTGCGCCGCGATGGCGGTTTTCACGTCCACCGGGGTCAGGTTGAAATTATTCAACCTGGCCGGGTCGAGCCAGATCCGCATCGCGTACTGGGCGCCGAAGACCTGGAAGTCACCGACACCGGCCGTGCGCGAGATGGGGTCCTGCATGTTCGACACGATGTAGTTGGCCAGGTCGTCCTTGGTCATGCTGCCGTCGCGCGACACCACGCCGATCACCATCAGGAAGTTTCTCACTGACTTGGTCACGCGAATGCCCTGTTGCTGCACTTCTTGCGGCAGCAGCGGGGTGGCCAGGTTCAGCTTGTTTTGAACCTGAACCTGCGCGGTATCGGAGTTGGTGCCCTGCTCGAAGGTCGCGGTAATGGTCATGTTGCCGTCGGAGTTACTCTCCGATGAGACATAACGCAGGTTGTCGATACCGTTGAGCTGTTGCTCGATCACTTGCACCACGGTGTCTTGCACGGTTTGTGCAGAAGCGCCTGGATAGGTCACCGAGATGGCAATGGCCGGAGGCGCAATGCTCGGGTATTGGTTGATCGGCAGTTTGAGGATCGATAGAGCCCCGACCAGCATAATCACCAAGGCAATCACCCAAGCGAAAATCGGACGGTCGATAAAAAATTTCGACATGGTTTACTCCCCTTTGCCGCCGACAGCTGTGTTAGCTGCCTGTGCGGGGGCCGGGCTTTTTATGCCAACGTTAGTGGCTTCAGTGGCCTTGACTTCAACGCCAGGTCTGACGAATTGCAGCCCTTCGGTGATCACGCGATCACCTGCCTTCAGACCGTCTTCAATCAGCCATTGGTTGCCGACGGTGCGGCTGGCCTTGAGCTGACGCAGTTCGACCTTGTTGTCCGCACCGACCACCAGCGCGGTCGGAGAGCCTTTGAGGTCACGGGTCACGCCTTGTTGCGGGGCCAGAATCGCCGCGCTGTTCACGCCGGCCTGCAATTGGGCGTGAACGAACATGCCCGGCAGCAGGGTGTGATCAGGGTTGGGGAACACGGCGCGCAGCGTCACGGAGCCAGTGGTCTGGTCAACCGAGACTTCGGAGAACTCAAGCTTGCCGTCCAGCGTGTACTGGCTGCCGTCTTCCAGAGTCAGCTTGACCGCGGCGGCATTATCGCCAGCCTTTTGCAGGCGACCGCTTTCCAGTTCGCGGCGCAGCTCAAGCAACTCCACCGAAGACTGGGTGACGTCGACGTAAATCGGGTCCAGTTGCTGGATGACCGCCATGGCGTCGGTCTGGCCGCTGCTGACCAGCGCGCCTTCGGTCACCGAAGAACGGCCGATGCGACCGGAGATCGGAGCGTAAACCTTGGTGTAGCGCACGTTGATCTGGGCACTCTGCAGGGACGCTTCCGATTGCAGGCGATTGGCCAGTGCGGTGTCGTATTCCTGACGGCTGACAGCCTGTTCGTCGACCAGTTGCTTGTAGCGGTCGGAGATCGACCGGGTCGAACGCAGGTTGGCTTCGGCGCTTTTCAGGGTCGCGTCGTAGACCGATGGATCGATCTGATAAAGCTGCTGCCCGGCCTTGACCTCGCCACCTTCCTTGAACAGTCGCTTGAGAATGATGCCGTTGACCTGTGGGCGAACTTCGGCGATGCGGAACGCACTGGTGCGCCCTGGAAGTTCAGACGTCAGGGTGAAGGATTGAGGTTGCAGGGTTACGACGCCGACCTGAGGGGTAGGTGCGGCAGGTGCCGCCTCTTCCTTTTTACATCCACTGAGCAGCGATGCCAGGGCGACGGCAGTAACCAGAGCGGTAACAGCTGGCTTGAATTGCATGAGGATCCTCGGGTCAGGCGCGCAGATTGCGCACAAGAAATGTAGAAGGGTAAAAAATTTTTGCCGGGTGGATAAGTAGCTTGCTAAGCAATATACTTACGTTCATGGTTGTTTGTAAATAGCTTGGCGGTGTACCCACACGGTTACAAAAGCCGTTCAAAGGTCTGAATTGTAGGCCCCGGACGCAGCCCAAAAGCGCTCGTCGCACTTTTATTCAGCGGATATTCAGACATCGCTGAAACATCCTGATTGAGGTTTTACTAGCATGGTCCGTCGTACCAAAGAGGAAGCTCAAGAAACCCGAAGCCAGATACTCGAAGCGGCAGAACAAGCCTTTTATGAGCGGGGCGTGGCCCGCACGACGCTGGCGGATATCGCTACCCTGGCCGGGGTGACTCGCGGGGCCATCTACTGGCATTTCAGCAACAAGGCGGATCTGGTGCAGGCGATGCTCGATACCTTGCATGAGCCGCTGGATGAAATGGCCAAGGCCAGTGAAAGCGAAGATGAACTCGATCCGCTGGGCTGCATGCGCAAGCTGCTGATTCATTTGTTTCATCAAGTTGCCCTGGACCCGAAAACCCGACGCATCAACGAGATTCTGTTTCATAAGTGCGAATTCACCGATGAAATGTGCGACCTGCGCCAGCAGCGCCGAACGGCCAGTCTCGATTGCAATGTGCGAATCGCTCTGGCCCTGAGTAATGCGGTGAATCGCGGGCAGTTGCCGCAAGACCTCGACACTGCCCGCGCGGCCATCAGCCTGCATGCTTACATTGATGGCATTCTGTATCAGTGGCTGTTGGCTCCCGACAGTTTTCAACTGCACACCGAAGCCGAGAGTTGCGTCGATACAGGGTTGGATATGCTGCGCTTGAGTCCCAGCCTGCGCAATTGAACAAAATGTGTAATTGGATCCGTTTGTGTCAAGACTTTGAAGCGGGGAAATGACCTGGCTTCGTTCGCCATTTCTGTAATGGGGTGCTTTTATATACGTACGTTCGCCGGGTTGATAGGTAGCGAGCTACGTATTTTGTAGGAGTTTTGTGTCGAGTCTGTGAATGAATGTTAACAACCGCTCCTGCCTTCGAATGGCGGACACCTTGTAGGTGCTGCCGAAGGCTGCGATCTTTTGATCTTCCCAAACGCAAAAGCCCCGGTTCTTTACGAGTTGGGGCTTTTGCATTTCAACGGCGAACGTTTACAGCGCCGGATAATCGATGTAACCCACCGGGCCTTTGGCGTAGAACAATTCCGGACGCACCTCGTTCAACGGCGCATCGGCCTTCAAACGCGCCGGCAGATCCGGGTTGGCAATGAAGGGTACGCCGAACGCCACCGCGTCAGCCTTGCCACTGGCCAGCCACTCGTTGGCGCTGTCCTTGGTGAAGCGTTCGTTGGCGATGTACGGGCCGCCGAAGGCTTCTTTCAGTTGTGGGCCGAGGCTGTCGCCGGCTTCTTTCTCGCGCGAGCAGATGAAGGCGATGCCACGTTTGCCCAGTTCGCGAGCGACATAGGTGAAGGTCTCGGACAGATTATCGTCGCCCATGTCATGGAGATCGGCGCGTGGTGACAGGTGCACACCCACGCGGCCCGCGCCCCAGATTTCGATGGCGGCGTCGGTCACTTCCAGCAACAGGCGCGCACGGTTTTCCAGAGAGCCGCCATAGTTGTCGGTGCGCTGGTTGGTGCTGCTTTGCAGGAACTGGTCGAGCAGGTAACCGTTGGCGCCGTGGATTTCCACACCGTCGAAACCGGCGGCCTTGGCATTCTCTGCACCCAAGCGGTAAGCGTCGATGATGTCGGCGATTTCAGCGGTTTCCAGGGCGCGCGGAGTCGGGAAGTCGGCCAGTGGACGCACCAGGCTGACATGACCCTTGGGCTGGATGGCACTCGGCGCGACCGGAGCTTCGCCGTTCAGGTACAAGGGGTGGGAAATCCGACCCACGTGCCACAGTTGCAGGAAGATTTTGCCGCCAGCGCCGTGGATTGCCTTGGTCACGTTGCTCCAGCCGCGCACCTGGTCGTTGGACCAGATACCGGGAGTGTCCGGGTAGCCCACGCCTATTGGCGTGACCGAAGTGGCTTCGCTGAGGATCAGACCGGCAGAGGCGCGTTGCACGTAGTACTCGGCCATCAGTGCGTTCGGCACACGGCCTTCGTCGGCGCGGCAGCGGGTCAGCGGCGCCATGATGATGCGGTTGGCCAACTCGAGGTCGCCCAGTTTGATCGGATCAAAAATAGTCGTCATGAAATAGCTCTCTTTTAGCGATCAGTTCGTAATGGGGGCCAGCTCGGCGTCGCCGCTCTGACGGAAAGTAATCAGGGTCACCAGCAGGGCGAGTACCGCCAGTGCGGCTGCCGCGAGCGGCACGCTGGTCAGCCCGAAGCCATGGGCGATGACGTTGCCACCGACCCAGGCACCGAGCGCGTTGCCGACGTTGAAAGCGCCGATGTTCAGGGTCGATACCAGGTTCGGTGCCGCCTTGCCGTAGGTCACAACGTTCACTTGCAGGGCGGGTACGGCGGCGAAGCACGCGGTGGCCCAGAAGAACAGGGTGATTTCGGTTGGAATCACGGCAATGCTGGTCCAGGCCAGCACGGTGGACACGACCGCCATGGCGATGAACACTCCGATCAGCGTCGCCGCCAGGCTTTTGTCCGCCAGCTTGCCGCCGATGATGTTGCCGACCGTCAAGCCCAGGCCGATGAGCATCAAGGTCCAGGTGACGCCGCGTGGCGAGACACCGGTGACCTCGCCCAATAGAGGCGCGACATAGGTGAACAAGGTGAAGACAGAGGCGGCGAACAATGCGGTCATGCTCAATGACAGCCAGATGCCGGCGCCTTTGAGGGCGCGCAGTTCGGCGCGCATGTCGAGTTTCTCTTCATCGCGCTTGGCCGGCAGGAAACGGATGAGGCCGATCAGTGCAATTACACCGATTACGGTCACTGCCCAGAAGGTCGAACGCCAGCCGGCTTCCTGTCCGAGCGCGGTGCCCAGCGGCACGCCGAGGACGTTGGCCAAGGTCAGGCCGGTGAACATCAGGGCCACGGCCGACGCGCGTTTGTTGGCCGGCACCAGACCGGCTGCCACCACCGAACCGATACCGAAGAAGGCGCCGTGACACAACGCGGTGACCACACGGGCAAACATCAGAACGTTGTAATCACTGGCCAGGGCGCAAAGCAGGTTGCCGATGATGAAGATGCCCATCAACGCGACCAAAGCGGCCTTGCGCGGTAGTCGGGCGGTGGCCAGAGCCATGAATGGCGCGCCGATGGCCACGCCCAGGGCGTAACCGGTCACCAGCCAGCCAGCGCCGGGGATCGATACACCCAGATCGGCCGCCACCTCGGGCAACAGGCCCATGATGACGAACTCGGTGGTGCCGATGGCGAAGGCGCTCAAGGCCAGAATGAGTAGCGAGAGAGGCATTATCAGTTCCTTTTCGGAGCGCGGAGCTCCTTGTCGATGGCGTCGAGAAACGCCTGAATCACGTCCTCGTTGCGTTTGAAGAAATGCCATTGACCGGCTTTCTGGCTGCTGATCAGTCCTGCCCGTTGCAAGGTCGCCAAATGGGCGGACACGGTCGACTGCGACAGGCCGCAGCGTTGGTCGATCTGTCCGGCGCAAATGCCGTACTCATGGTTGTGGAGCTGTTCCGGGAACTGGACCTTGGGGTCTTTCAGCCAGATGAGAATGTCTCGGCGTACTGGATGTGCCAGCGCTTTTATTATTTCGTCGAGGTCGAGGGTCATGGGGTTGGGCTCATGATGAGTAGAACGCTATATCGCGATGAGGCGAACTTTAAATCGGTACTTCGCGATATACCAATATGATTTTGGTCTGATGACCGCATGAATCGGTATATCGGGTTATAACGATATTGATGGCGCAGTGCTAAGCTGCGCGCATGAACTATCTCGCACATCTGCACCTCGGTGGCCAGCGCCCCGGTCAAATGCTCGGCAGTCTGTATGGCGATTTCGTCAAAGGACGGCTGCAAGGGCAGTTCGATCCGGAGATCGAAGCGGCCATCCAATTGCACCGCAGCATTGACGTGTTTACCGATCGCCATCCGCTGGTGGACATCGCCTTGTCGCGGTTTTCGATCACGCGCCGGCGTTACGCCGGGATCGTGCTCGATGTGTTTTTCGACCACTGCCTGGCGCGGGACTGGACGCTTTACTCGGATCAGCCACTGGAGCAGTTCACTTCGGACGTGTACAGGGTGCTGTCCACCGAGTCGCAATTGCCGGAGCGCCTGGCGATGATTGCGCCGCACATGGTAGCCAATGATTGGTTGGGTTCTTACCGGGAGTTCGCGGTGCTGGAGCAGGTGCTGCGGGGGATTTCGCGGCGGTTGACCCGGCCGGAGGAACTGGCCGGGGCGATGCAGGAGTTGCGGCGGTTGTATGAACCGTTGAGCGAGGATTTTCAGTTGTTCTATCCACAGTTGCAGGACTTTGTAGCGCGACGAGTGTAGCCAGGATCAAAAGATCGTCCGAACGCGGCCCGAGCCTTCGGACGATCTTTTTCTTTCAGGCAGCGATCAGTTCGCCGGCACGGCGTGGCTCGGCAGGTTTCTCGATTTCACCAAACAACACCTTCTGCACCGCCTGCTGCGCCTCAAACGCCAGCGCCGCACGCTCCCGGTCCTGGCATTCGATCGGTTTGAGCAGATGAATTTCCACCTCACCCCGATCATTGGCGAACAAGCGCATCAGGTGCGACAGCAAATCATCATCGCCAATGAACGGTGCCAGGGTATCGAGCTCGCCAGCGCGCAGATAACGAATCGCCACCGGTTGCAGCGCCACTTCGGAATCGATCGCCGCGGACAGCAAGCGACCATGAAACGTACGCAGCGAGCGGCCATCGGTAGTGGTGCCTTCCGGGAACATCAGTAGCGGATGCTCTTGCTCCAGGTGACGGGTCATCTGTTTGCGGATCAACTGGCTGTCGCCTGAGCCACGACGAATGAACAGGCTGCCGGCCTTGGCCGCCAACCAGCCCGCCACCGGCCAGGTGCGCACTTCGGCCTTGGACAGGAACGACAGCGGCGTGAGCATGCCCAGCAACGGAATGTCGGTCCAGGACACGTGATTGCTGACCCAGAGCATCGGCGCTTTCGGCAACTCACCCTGCACAGTCACGCGAAAGGGCAGGGCATTGCTCAGCCGCGCCATGAAAAACCGCGACCAGCGCTGGCGACGGACCATCGAATGGGCAATCCCCAGTCGCTCGAATAATCCGAACACACTGGCCATGCTCAAGCCCAGCGCCACCACCAAAAGCACTCGCGCAATTCGCGCGTACACCCGCAAGCGGCTCATTACACAGCCGCCTTGAAGTGCTTGGCGTAGCGCGGGCAGAGCTCGTCGCGCTTGAGCAGGATGAACACGTCGGCCACCTGGAAGTCTTCGTCCCAGCACGGCTCGCCACAGATTTTCGCGCCCAGGCGCATGTAAGCCTTGAGCAGTGGCGGCATTTCGGCGATGACGTTGGACGGAATATCCAGCGTCGGCAGTGGTTTTTTCGGCTCGGCCCGCAGGTGTTCGGTGCACAGGTAGCGTTCGCGCAGGCGCTGCATGATCGCGTGGGCCTGAATGCCGCCGTCCTGCATCGGAATGCTCGCGCACCCCATCAAATAGCTGTAACCGCCTTGGTTCAGCACTTCGGCCAGTTCACCCCAGAGCACGGCGATGGTACCGCCGTTGCGGTAGGCCGGGTCGACGCAGGTGCGACCGATTTCCAGGATCGGGCCTTTGAGATGGACCAGGCCATGCAGGCTGAATTCTTCTTCGCTGTAGAACTTGCCCAGGCTGCTGGCCGCTGTGTGGTCGAGCAAACGGGTGGTCGCCACCAGACGCCCGGTGTTCAAGTCACGCACGCCGATGTGGGCGCAGTGAACATCGTAATCATCCATGTCCAGACCCAGTTCCGCGCCTTTCAGCCTGGCGTTGAATTCGCCGCTGAACACGTTGAAGCGCAAGGCCTGGGCTTCCTGCAACGCCTCGGCGCCCACCAGGCGTTCGGCTTGCAGGCGGCGTTCATTGCCGGTGTCGCTGATGCGGGCGATCTGAGTCATTGTGAGTCTCCGTACAGGCTGGCCACCCGTCTTGGGTTGCAGCCGATCGACTTTCTTTATGCAGCCGTGTTGTGCAAAGTCAGGCTATGTAGCCCCGGTGTCATCGCCATGAAGCTTTGGTGATGCTTATATGACAGCCCACAAGGAGCCTCTTATGCCCTGGCAAACCCTGTTGAAACGCCGCGATCGTCTGCCCGCCAATCCTGATCTGGGCGAAGGCTTTGCAGCCTTGTTGCAACAGTTGGGAGCGGTGTCGCCGTTCGAATTGGCGGTGGTCGGTGGACGGCTGATGGCGACACCGGGGCTGGCGTTTCTGGTGGGTTATCAAGCAGCGTTGCGCATGCTCTGGCCGAGCGCGCCGCTGAGCCTCGGCGCGTTGTGCGTAACCGAACAGCGCAGTTTGCGGGTGGCGGACATGCAGACCCGGCTGCGCGATCTGCGCCTGAGCGGGCGTAAGGATTTCGTCACCGCCGGCGATGCCGCCGACTGGCTGCTGGTCGCCGCTCGCAGTGAAGAGCCCGGCGAAGTGCCGCGTTTGAGTTTGGCGGTGGTTTATCCCGATGAACCGGGTGTGCGCCTGGAAAAGCTCGCGCCGATGCCACTGATGCCGGACATAGGCCACGGCCGGCTGTTTCTCGACAACGCACTGTGTGAGTTGCTGGCGGGGGATGGCTGGGATGCATACGTCAAACCGTTCCGCACACTTGAAGACATCTATGTGCTGAGCGGCATGACCGCGTGGTTGTTCGGTGTCGGTCAAGACAGCGACTGGCCGCAAACCTTGCAACTGCGCTTGCTGGCGCTGCTGGCCGGGTGTGCGGAAGTCAGCCGCCAGGCGCCGAACAATTCGGCCGGCCATGTATTGCTGGGCGGGTTATTTGCGCAGTTCGACGGGCTCA
This sequence comes from Pseudomonas sp. B21-048, assembly GCF_024748615.1. Classification (NCBI taxonomy): domain Bacteria; kingdom Pseudomonadati; phylum Pseudomonadota; class Gammaproteobacteria; order Pseudomonadales; family Pseudomonadaceae; genus Pseudomonas; species Pseudomonas sp. B21-048. Next base: position 1,298,188 of record NZ_CP087168.1, read on the forward strand.
AGGCTGAAGTGAATCAGGCCCTGGCCGATGGCTCGCCAGAATGGGCGGCGATGTGGCAGCGCGATCAGGCCGTGATGGATTTGGCGGCAGGGGCGCGGGGGAAGCGGTTGGCCAAGGCGTTGGCGGGATTGTCGTAAGGTTGGAGACCCTTCGCGGGCAAGCCTCATTGGCAACACAAATCCCGGAACTGTCATCAAGCTCGACTAGGCTCTGCAGGTTGATCCCTCCGAGCGCCCCCCATGTTCAAAGGCTTGTCCCTGATTTTCATGCTGCTGCTCAGCCTCACGGCCCACGCCGAAAACTGGCCGGCCGAGCAATGGTCGCCCGCCCCGAACGTCACCGGGCCGGCACTTCAGACTCTGGAGAGTTACGCCTTTCCACCCCGCGACGATGCCACTCACCAAGGCATCCGCACCGATGCCTTGCTGGTGATCCGCGACGGTCAGCTGATCTACGAACGCTACGCTGGCGCGACCCGCGCCGACACTCCGCACCTGACCTGGTCCATCAGCAAAAGCCTCATGGCCACAGTCCTCGGCGTGGCTTATGGCGAAGGCCTGTTCAAACTCCAGGATCCGGCGCAGAAATTCTATCCACCGCTGGAAAAACACCCAGCCATGACCATGGCCGACCTGCTGCACTGGGCCTCGGGCCTGGACTGGCAGGAAGACTATGAATACGCACCGTTGAAGTCCTCGGTGGTGGCCATGCTCTACACCCGTGGTCACCGCGACATGGCCGCGTTCACTGCCGACCACGACGAGTACGCCAAACCCGGTCAGGCATTCCGCTACTCCAGCGGCGACAGCAACTTGCTCTCCGCCGCGCTTAAAACCATCGTCGGCCCAGCCCGTTATCCGGATTATCCGTGGACCGCGCTGTTCGAACCCTTGGGGATTCGCAGTGCGGTGTGGGAAACAGACGCCACGGGCACGTTTGTCGCATCGTCCTATGCCTACCTCTCCGCCCGGGACCTGGCTCGGGTCGGCCTGTTGATGGCGCGCGACGGTCGTTGGCGTGAGCGGCAATTGCTGCCCAAGGATTGGGTCGACTTCAGCCGCGAGCCTTTTGCCCGCTATCAAGCCAACCAGGATGAAGCAGTGCCCGGCGGGCATTGGTGGCTCAATCGTGCGGTGGATGGCGCGACACAACCTTGGCCCGATGCTCCCGCCGATACCTTCGCCGCGCTGGGTCATTGGGGGCAGGCGATGTACGTGATTCCCAGCGAAAAACTGGTGATCGTGCGCTACGGCGATGATCGCGATGGCAGTTATCGGCACAATGAATTGCTCAAACTCGCGCTCAAGGCGTTTGCCATGAAGGTGCAGCCATGAGCCGCCACAGCTTTATTCGCCGTCGGCCGTTCAGCACGCTGTTGCTGGTGCTGCTGATCGCCTTGCTTGGCTGGATCTGGCAGGAGCGTGTGGCGCTGTGGGCCTTCCCCGACATCATCAGCGCCTACACCGCCAAGGAATATTGCTCGTGCCGGTATGTGATGAATAATTCGGCCGAGTATTGCCAGAGTTATGTGAAGCAGTATTTATCCACCAGCGGTTTCGTCGATGACGCCGCGAGCAAGCGTGTGATGGTGGGTGGTATGGGGCGTAGCAACAGCGCTGTTTGGGTTGGCGAACGCCAGGGTTGTCGCCTGCAACCCTGAACTACACCCGTAGCAGCCTTCAGCAGCTGCTACAGGTTTGCAACTGACTCGCGGGCGGTTAAGGTTCGCTCAGGTTTATCTGCCCCCGAGTTTCTATGTTCAAGCGGTCCTTCTGCAAAACCCTCGCTTTCCTGCTGCTGGCCGGTGTCACCGTGTCGGCCCAAGCCAATTGGTACCTGGACGGCGAGTCCTCGCGGCTGTCGTTCATCAGCACTAAAAACGCCAACATCTGCGAAGTGCAGCGCTTTCTGGTGCTGCACGGCAAGGTCGATCCCAAAGGCCTGGCGCAGGTGGAGGTTGAAATGGAGTCGGTCAACAGCGGCATTCCGTTGCGTGACGAACGCATGCGCAAGGAGCTGTTCGAGATCCAGACGTTTCCTGATGCGTTGATCACCACACAGATCGATCTACGGCCGATCAACGACCTGGCGCCGGGCGCGCAACTGGAGTTGCGCTTGCCGCTGACCGTCAACCTGCATGGTAAACAACAGCAATACAATGCCGAGCTGCTGGCGACCCGTCTCGACGACCGGCGCTTTCAAGTGGTGACCCTCGAACCTTTGGTGATCAACGCTGAAGATTTCGACCTGGCCCCGGGCCTCGAAAGCTTGCGCAAGGTGGCCGGTTTGTCGGCCATCAGCCTGTCGGTGCCGGTGGGTGCGGTGCTGATTTTCACGGCGCGCTGAGATGCGCGGCGCAATTTTCCCGTGGCGCGACGGCAACCGCTTTGAGCTGCTGATCGATGGCCCGCAGTTTTTTCCGCGAATGCTGGTGGCGATTGCTCGCGCCGAAGAGCAAGTCGAACTGGAGCTGTATCTGGTGGAGGCGGGCGCCTGCGCCGAGGCCATGGTGCAGGCGCTGGTCCAGGCGGCCGAGCGCGGTGTGCGGGTGCGCTGCCTGTTCGATGACTATGGCAGTCTGGCTTTCACCCTGACCTTGCGTCAGCGCCTGATGGCCGCCGGTGTCGAGTTGCGTTTCTACAATCGCCTGAGCTGGCGCCGTTGGGTGGGCAACTTTTATCGCGATCACCGCAAGTTGCTGCTGGTGGATCAATGCCTGGCGGTGGTCGGCGGCACCGGGGTGACCGATGAGTTCTGGACACCGGGCGAAGACACCAGCGAATGGCACGAAGTGATGGTGGAAATCGTCGGCCCGTTGGTGCTCGACTGGCAGTTATTGTTCGACCGCCAATGGATCGCCAACCGCCATCGACGCGCCTGGAAACCCACTGCGCACTTCGGTTTGCCGCGCTTGCCGCGAGTGCCGGCCATGGGCGAGGGCATGGGCCGGGTCGCCTATGCCGACGCCCGCCAACACCGCGATATTTTGCAGTCGCTGGTTCGTGCGCTGAACAGCGGCCAACGCCGAATCTGGCTGGCCACGCCGTATTTCCTGCCGACCTGGAAAGTCCGTCGCTCACTGCGCCGGGCGGCGGCGCGTGGCCTGGATGTGCGTCTGCTGCTGACCGGGCCGCGCACCGATCACCCGTCGGTGCGCTACGCCGGGCATCGCTACTACCCGCGTCTGCTCAAGGCCGGGGTGAAGATCTTCGAATACCAGCCGTGTTTCCTGCACCTGAAAATGGTGTTGATCGATGACTGGGTGAGCATCGGCTCGTGCAATTTCGATCACTGGAATCTGCGTTTCAATCTGGAAGCCAACCTTGAGGCACTGGACCTTGGGCTGACCCGAGCGGTGGCGGCGAGTTTCGAGAATGACTTTGCCCTGAGCCAGGAAGTCAGCCTCGAGGCATGGAAGCGCCGACCGTTGTGGCGGCGGGTCAAGCAAAGGGTGTGGGGATGGGTGGATCGGCTGGTGGTGAATCTGCTGGATCGGCGCGGATAGTCGTTCAGATCGTTCCCACGCTCTGCGTGGGAATGCAGCCCGTGACGCTCCGCGTCACTGGACGTGGAGCGTCCCTTGAGGCATTCCCACGCAGAGCGTGGGAACGATCAGTCCATGCGCGGGGTTAAAGCAACTCAAAGCTCTGCTGCGTCACGTCCTGGGAGTCCAGGCCGATCTGCACGTTGAACTTGCCCGGTTCGGCGGCGTACTTGAGCTGGGCGTTGTAGAACTTCAGGTCATCCTCGGTGATGGTGAAGCGCACGACTTTCTGTTCGCCGGCCTTGACCAATACTTTCTGGAAGTTCTTCAGTTCCTTGACCGGGCGGATCATCGAGCCGGTTACGTCCTGGATGTACAGCTGCACCACGGTTTCGCCGTCACGCTTGCCGGTGTTCTTCACCACGACGCTGGCGTCGAGCTTGCCGGTCTTGTTCAGTGTGGTCGACGACAGGGCCATGTCGGTCAGGCTGAACTGGGTGTAGCTCAGGCCGAAGCCGAACGGGAACAGCGGCCCGGTGGTGTCTTCGAAATACTGCGAGGTGTAGTTGCCCGGTTTGCCCGGAGTGAACGGCCGGCCAATGCTCAGGTGGTTGTAGTAGGTCGGAATCTGACCCACCGAGCGCGGGACAGTGATCGGCAGTTTGCCCGACGGGTTGTAGTCGCCGAACAGTACGTCAGCGATGGCGTTGCCGCCTTCGGTGCCGCTGAACCAGGTTTCCAGAATCGCGTCAGCCTGCTCGTTCTCTTCGAGAATCGACAGCGGACGACCATTCATCAACACCAGCACCAGCGGTTTGCCGGTGGCTTTCAACGCCTTGATCAGTTCGCGCTGGGCGGCCGGGATGTTCAGGTCGGTGCGGCTCGAGGATTCGTGGGACATGCCACGGGATTCGCCCACCGCTGCCACCACCACGTCCGCTTGCCTGGCAGCTTTCACCGCTTCATCGATCAGGGCATTGGCCGAGCGCGGATCATCCACCACTTCCGGCGCGTCGAAGTTGAGGAAGTTCAGGTAATCGAGGATTTTTTTGTCGCTGGTGATGTTCGCGCCACGGGCGTAGATCAGCGTCGACTGCGCGCCAAGCGCACTGGTCATGCCGTCGAACAAGGTCACCGATTGCTCGGGGCGGCCAGCCGCGGCCCAACTGCCCATCATGTCGATCGGCGCCTTGGCCAGTGGACCGACCAGAGCGATTTTCGCGGTTTTCTTCAGCGGCAGGGTATCGCCCTGGTTCTTCAGCAACACCAGGCTGCGACGTGCGACATCACGGGCTTCGGCGCGGTGCAGGCGGCTTTCGGCGTAGGTGTCGACCGGGTCATCCTCGGCCTTGCCGATGCGCAGGTACGGGTCTTTGAACAGGCCCATGTCGTACTTGGCGGCGAGCACTTCACGCACAGCGTTGTCGATGTCTTTCTGTTCGATCTCACCGGCCTTCAGCAGCCCTGGCAATTCCTTGCCATACAGGGTGTCGTTCATACTCATGTCGATGCCGGCCTTGATCGCCAGCTTCGCGGCTTCGCGACCGTCAGCGGCGACGCCGTGCTTGATCAGCTCGAAAATCGCCCCGTGGTCGCTGACCGCCAGGCCCTTGAAGCCCCATTCCTTGCGCAACAGGTCGTTCATCAGCCAGGTGTTGGCGGTGGCCGGCACGCCGTTGATCGAGTTCAGCGCAACCATCACCCCGCCGGCACCGGCGTCAATCGCCGCGCGGTACGGTGGCAGGTAATCCTGGTACATCTTGACCGGGCTCATGTCGACGACGTTGTAGTCGCGACCGCCCTCGACCGCGCCGTACAAGGCAAAGTGCTTGACGCTGGCCATGATGCTGTCGGCTGCGTTCGCACCGGTGCCCTGGAAGGCCTTGACCATTACGCCGGCGATCCGCGAAACCAGGTAGGTGTCTTCGCCGAAGCCTTCGGACGTGCGGCCCCAGCGTGGGTCGCGGGAAATATCAACCATCGGTGCGAAGGTGATGTCGAGGCTGTCAGCCGCCGCTTCCTGGGCGGCGATGCGCCCGGAGCGACCAATGGCGTCCATGTCCCAGCTCGAGGCCAGGGCCAGCGGAATCGGGAAAATGGTGCGGTGGCCGTGGATCACGTCATAGGCGAAGAACATCGGGATCTTCAACCGGCTGCGCATGGCCGCATCCTGCATCGGACGGTTTTCGGCGCGAGTGATCGAGTTGAAGGTGCCGCCGATATTGCCGGCAGCGATCTCCTTGCGGATCATCTCCCGCGGCATTTCCGGGCCGATGCTGATCAGGCGTAACTGGCCGATCTTTTCATCGAGGGTCATTTGCTTCATCAGGTGGCTGATGAAGGCGTCCTTGTTCTCTATCGGTGCGGGCGTCGTGGCGGCCAATACGGTATGACTGGCCAGGCTGACGAACAGGCCCAGCAAACACAGCTTCTTCATGAATGGTTTTCTCAAAAGCCTAAACGGCAGTGAATACACGCCGGTCAGCCAAAATTTTGGGAGCGACTATTGTTGTTCAGGTAAATGCAGCAAACTTCTGCAGCGTGTCAGTGCTGGGCATCTTTTAGCCCATTGGCTCGATGCAATCCAGTAGCGGCGCAGATTATGCCCCAAGAGCGGGGTTCAAAGTTCGACGGTTGTTTTTCAACGGAATGTGCAAGGAGCGTCAACCAGATGAATGTACGACACCACTATCGGTCGAGCCTGCAGGTTGCAGCCTTGATGTTGCTGACCACACTATTGGCCGGTTGCGGAATCAACACTATCCCGACCCTCGACGAGCAGGCCAAGGCTGCCTGGGGCCAGGTGCAGAATCAGTACCAGCGCCGCGCCGACCTGATTCCCAATCTGGTGGAAGTCGTCAAGGGTTACGCCAAGCATGAAGAAGCCACCCTGACGGCGGTGATCGAAGCCCGGGCCAAGGCGACGTCGATCCAGGTCGATGCGAAGTCCCTCGATAATCCGGAAAAACTCAAACAGTATCAGCAGGCCCAGGATCAGTTGAGCGGTGCCCTCAGTCGTTTGATGGTGGTCTCTGAGCGCTACCCGGACCTCAAGGCCAACCAGAATTTCCTGGCGCTGCAATCGCAACTGGAAGGCACCGAGAACCGCATCGCCGTGGCGCGTCGCGATTTCATCCTGGCGGTGCAAAAGTACAATACCGAGCTTCGCACTTTCCCCGGTCGCCTGTGGCACAGCGTGATGTACAGCGATTTGCCGATTCGCGAAACCTTCGAGGCCACCACTCCCGGGGCCGAACAAGCGCCACAAGTGAAATTCTGATCAACGCCCTGTCGGCGATACAGTTATCAGGGATGAGGTTCCAATGCGTGTTTTTAGAATAGGCCTGGCGCTATTGTTGTGCGCCATGGCACTCATGGTCCAGGCTGAATTGACGTTTCCGGCACTGACCGCAAGGGTGGTGGACAACGCCCGATTGATCGAGCCTGGGGTGCGCGAGCAATTGACGCAACAGCTCCAGGCTCACGAAAAGGCCACCGGTGAACAGGTGGTGGTCGTCACAGTGGAAAACCTGCAGGGCGCCAGCATCGAAGACTTCGGTTATCAGCTGGGACGCCACTGGGGCATCGGCCAGAAGGACAAGAATACGGGTGCCTTGCTGATCGTCGCCCGTGACGACCGCAAGTTGCGCATCGAAGTCGGGTATGGACTGGAAGATCGCCTGACCGATGCCCAGAGTTCGGTGATCATCAATCAGGTGATCACTCCCTCGTTCAAGACAGGCAATTTCAGCAAGGGCATCAGTGACGGCGTGGCCGCCATGCTGGTGGTGCTGGGCGGCAACCCGCTGAACGAGGGGCCGCCGGAAGACGAAGAGTCGTTCGGCCAGATATTTGCCAATGGCGTGGGTATGCTTTTTATCATGGCATTGCCTTTTTTGATTACGTACTGGTTCCTGAACATGCTCGGCGTAGTGGGCTCAAGGGGACGAAGCTCGTCTGACGACATATTCTACGGCAGCGGCTCTGGTGGGAGCAGCGGCAGTGGAGATGGCGGCGGGGGCTTCAGCGGCGGCGGGGGCAGTTTCGGGGGCGGCGGTTCGTCGGGCGGCTGGTGATCTGCAGGTAAAAACAACAACAGCGAGCAGGCATTCATAAACATGGCATTACTGACTGAACACGAACAACGCAAAGTCGCCGAGGCGATTGCCCGGGTCGAGCGCGACACCGACGCCGAACTGGTGACGGTGCTGGCGGCCCGCGCCGACGATTACGCGTATATCCCGCTGCTCTGGGCCAGCCTGCTGGCGCTGGTGGTGCCGGGTATCGTGCATTACCTGACGGGCTGGCTGACCCTGCACAGCCTGTTGCTGGTGCAGTGGCTCAGTTTCATCGTGTTGTGCCTGGCGTTCCGGATTCCGAAAGTCACCACGCGCTTGATTCCGCGCTCGGTGCGTCATTGGCGCGCGTCGAACCTGGCGCGCCGGCAGTTTCTGGAGCAAAACCTGCACCACACGGTGGGCAGCACCGGCATGCTGATTTTCGTCTCCGAGGCCGAGCGCTATGTGGAAATTCTGGTGGATGAAGGGATTTCCAAACGGCTAGACAACAAGAACTGGGACGCGATAGTGGCGGCGTTTACGCAGCAGGTGAAACAAGGGCAGACATTGCAGGGGTTTGTGACGTGCATCGAGGCATGCGGCGAGTTACTCAAGGTGCATGTGCCGGTGACTCATGTGAGGAATGAATTGCCGAATCGGTTGGTGGTGTTGGGCTAGATCTTTTGATTCTGCACCGTTCGGCAAATAACTGCGTGTCCCGAACGGCCATCCCCCCTAAAATACCCACCATTCCCCGATTCGCACCGCCCGAGGCCGTTTTTTTCCCATGTCTGTCACTGCCACTCCCGCCAGCCTCGCGCCGGATCACCACGCCCAGTTCATCGACCTGCTGCAAACCAGCCTCGACCAGAACGCCTTCATCAAACTGGTGCTGGCCAAGTACGTTGGTACAGAGGCGGATTTGCAGCGGCTGATCATCAAGCAACTGACGGTCAAGGATCAGCCGTGCCTGTCCTTCGTCTACCGCTACAAAACCCGCGACATCACCAAGAACCTGCCGATTACCGAAGGCGTGGCGACCATCGCCGCGCTGTTGCCGGCGTCGTTCAAAAATGCGCATTTACTGTCATTGACCGACGAAGCCCAGCTCGAATACAGCAAAAAGGGCAAATCTTCGCTGTTCAAGAGCAAACCTCAGCAATTGCGCGAAGTGCCGTCCGCCGAGCACAACCGCGAGAAGAACCGTTTTCTCGACCTGAGCCGGCCGTTTCTCAAAGACCTCGGCGTAACCAACGCGCAGCATGAGCTGATCCCGGCGATGTCGCGCAAGTGGAAGCAGATCAACAAGTTCATCGAAGTCTTCAGCCATGCACTGACCTCCTCGCCGCTGGCGCTGGACAAGCCCGTGCGGGTGGCGGATTTCGGCTCGGGCAAGGGCTACCTGACGTTCGCGATCCACGACTACCTGCGCAACACCTTGAAGGCCGAAGGCGAGGTGACCGGCGTCGAGCTGCGCGAAGACATGGTCAGCCTGTGCAACAGCGCGGCGGCGAAGCTGGAGCATCCGGGGCTGGTGTTCAAATGCGGTGACGTGCGCAGCGTCGCGCCGAGCGAGCTGGACGTGATGATTGCGTTGCATGCCTGCGACATCGCCACCGACTATGCGATTCACACCGGCATTCGTTCCGGCGCTTCGATCATCATGTGCTCGCCGTGCTGCCACAAACAGATCCGCCTGCAGATCCAGAGCCCGGCGTTGCTCAAGCCGATGTTGCAATACGGCCTGCACCTGGGCCAACAGGCGGAAATGGTTACCGACAGTTTGCGTGCGTTGTTTCTGGAAGCGTGCGGTTACGAAACCAAGGTCTTTGAGTTCATCTCACTGGACCACACCAACAAGAACAAGATGATCCTGGCGGTCAAGCGCGCCGAGCCGGTGGACCCGGCTCAGCTGTTGGTGAAGATTCAGGAACTGAAGGATTTCTACCACATCAGCGAACATTGCCTGGAAACCCTGCTGCGGGCTGACGGCTACCTCTGATTGCTGCTGTGGACGGCGGTTGCGGATCACCGCACCGCCTGCTCCTGCAGGGTTAGGCCCTGGCAACACGCGCGGGCTGCACCGCCGTCTTGCGCCCCAACATCACCGTCACGATCACTCCGGCCGCAAACAGCCAGGTTATCGACTCGACGTGCTCACCGAAGAACAACGCCGAAAATGCGATCGTGAAGAAAATCTGCAGCAACTGGATCTGGCTGACCCGGGCAATGCCGCCCATGGCCAGCCCCGCGTACCAGGCAAAGAACCCGATGAACTGTGAAAACAGCGAGACGTAACCAAACGCCCACCAGGTTTTGGCTGAAATCTCGCCCTGATGTTGCAGCGCCAGATACACCACCGGTCCGATCAGCAGCGGCGTCGATAGCACCAGCGCCCAGCAGATCACCTGCCAGCCACCCATCTCCTTGGCCAATCGGCCGCCTTCGGCATAACCCAACCCTCCCACGGCAATCGCGCCGAGCATCAACAAATCACCGGCCTGAATGCTGCCCGCGCCGCTGATCAGCGCATAACCGAGCACCAACGCACTGCCCAACGCGGCGCAGGCCCAGAAGGCTTTTGACGGACGCTCATGGGACAGCCACGCGGCATACAACGCCACACACAGCGGTTGCAAGCCGTTGACCAGTGCGCCGTGAGAGGCGGGCAACGTCTGCATGGCCCAGGCCGACAGCACCGGGAAACCAAGGATGACCCCGGTAATCACCAGCGTCAGGCCTTTGACCTGCTTCCAGGTGGGCCATTTTTCACGGTGCCACAGCAATAAAAGCGCTGCCGGAATCGCCGCGAACAGCGCACGACCGAGGCCGTTGAGCAGCGGATGAAGTTCCTGCACGACGATTCGTGTGAAGGGCAGGGTCAGGCTGAAGATAACGACGCCGAGCAGGCCGAGGGCCATGCCAGTGTTTTCGCGCGAGGACATGATGGGTGACCAGAATTAAGGATGGCGGGAAGTTTCTTTATCTAGCCATAAACTGTGCATACCGCTCTGTTACAGCTAGGCGCAGAGTTATCCGTACAGTTAAGCGCGGTTCCTGTGGCGAGGGAGCTTGCTCCCGCTGGGGCGCGAAGCGGCCCTACCGGTTTCGTCAATCAATCGGTGGTCTCTGGTTTTGCGACTGCTTCGCAGCCAAGCGGGAGCAAGCTCCCTCGCCACAAAAGCCAAATCCAATACACATCATCCGTAGTAACTGGTTATTACCCACCCCGTCGGATAAGGACTACCTTGAATACTCCTGCATGCCCACGCATTTCCCAGAGGAGTCCTCCCCATGGCGGCTAAAAAAATTCTGATGCTGGTCGGCGATTACGTCGAAGACTATGAAGTGATGGTGCCGTTCCAGGCGCTGCTGATGGTCGGCCACACGGTGCACGCCGTTTGCCCGGACAAAACCGCCGGCCAGACCGTGCGCACAGCGATCCATGACTTCGAAGGCGACCAGACCTACAGCGAAAAACCCGGTCACCTGTTTGCCCTGAACTTCGATTTCGCCAAGGTAGACGCCGCGGACTACGACGCGCTGCTGGTGCCGGGTGGTCGTGCGCCGGAATACCTGCGCCTGAACGAAAAAGTCCTGGAGCTGGTGCGAGCGTTCGACAAGGCCGGCAAACCGATTGCCGCCGTGTGTCACGGTGCGCAACTGTTGGCCGCGGCAGGCATTCTTGAAGGCCGCGAGTGCAGTGCTTACCCCGCGTGTGCCCCGGAAGTGCGCCTGGCGGGTGGCACGTTCATCGATATCCCGGTGACGGAAGGTCATGTTCAAGGCAATCTGGCCACTGCACCGGCCTGGCCGGCACACCCGAGCTGGCTGGCCGGTTTCCTCGGGTTGCTGGGCACCAAAATCACGCTGTAACGAGGGACCTGTCCATGTGCGAGCTCTACGTCAAGGCCGATCCGATTCTCTACGAATCGCGCTCCCGCTCGCTGCGCATCTGCGGGGTGGTGACCACCCTGCGGCTGGAGAATCAGTTCTGGGACATCCTCAGCGAAATCGCCGAGGTCGACGGCATGACCACCAATCAGTTGATCGCCAAGCTGTATGAAGAGGTGATGGACTACCGCGGCGAAGTGGTGAATTTCGCCTCGTTCTTGCGGGTCAGCTGCATGCGGTATTTATCCCAGCGGCGCGTCGCGTCACCCCAAATGAGCGTCGTACGGTCGGCCTGAACATCAAAAGATCGCAGGCTTCGCCAGCTCCTACAGAGGTATACGATCTCATGTAGGAGCTGGCGAAGCCTGCGATCTTTTGATCTTGCGGTTGAGGTGGTCTTTACTCTGAAGCGCAAACCTCTCAATCGCCAAGGAGAAGAAGCATGTCTGGATGGTACGAAGTGAGCAAAACCGTCAACGGTCAATTCAAGTTTGTATTAAAAGCGGCCAATGCCGAAACCATTCTGACCAGCGAGCTGTACACCACGCGCGGTGCGGCCGACAGCGGTATCGCCTCGGTTCAGGCCAACAGTCCGCTGGACGAACGCTACGAGAAAAAAACCACCAAGGACGGCCATCCTTACTTCAACCTCAAGGCTGCCAACCATCAGATCATCGGCAGCAGCGAATCCTACTCATCGGATGCCGCGAGGGATAAAGGCATCGCCAGCGTCAAGGCCAACGGCCCGACCACGGTGATCAAGGACAAGACCTTGCCGGTGCTCTAAACACACCGGATACCAATGTGGGAGCGAGCTTGCTCCCACATTGGAATGCATTCCTCCTCTGGGAGCGAGCCTGCTCGCGATGACATTAGACCTGTCGCCGCTAAACCTCGATCGGTACCGCAAGCTTCGGATTACCAAGCGCATGGGTCTTCGAATCAAAAAACCGCAGCTCCACCCCCGTCCCCTCAAACACCTTCGTGTAATGCCGTTTCTGATGCTGGATGAACGCTTTGCTGCGCGGGTAAATCGAAATCGCCGCTGTCTTCGGCTTCGCCTGGCGCAATGCATGAATGATGTGACTGTCTTGCTCGCCAAGGGCATGCCCGAAAATGCACAGCCCATCGCCATGGCCCAGTAACTGGTCGTAGCAGAACGACAGGTAATCCGAGCTGCGAATGGTCTTGAGCTTGTCTTGGGTCGGACCTTCGTTGACGAACAGCGGCACGTCGTCGAGGGTCCTGATCGTATTGTTGATGGCGAAGCTGCCCAGCAACGTACCCTCGGTCGACATCAATTTACGCGCCGTGCCGTCCTGATTGCGCACCAGATGCAGGCCGCCGTGCAGGTACAGCAGACGGGTTTTGTCTGTCGCGGTGAGGCTCAGATCAAAACGCGGCTCGGAGCCCTGAAACAGATCGATAATGGCGTCAGGCCGGTGCTGGACCGCCCAGTAATTGAGCAAGTCGTAATTGGTGGTGAACACCGTGCGATAGCTGCCCAGTTCCTGATTGATCGTCGCGAGCGTCGAGGGCACCACCAACCGCCAAGGGATATGCACCGCATGCACGGTGTTGATCAGCGCTTCCTTGATCGCGTAATAGCGATTGCGCGGCGCGGCAGAGCTGACGGCCAGGGCCTTGTTGACCCGGCTGGTGGTTTTCAGCGCCCCAAGCACCTGTTCGAAACTACGCGTCTGCATCGCGTCGAACACGCTCAGTTCGGATTGGCTCAGAGGCTTTTCCTCGACGGTGCGGGCGTTTTCGAACAGCGAGTCATAGCCGAAGTCGTCCCATACCGCGCGACTGGCGCCGTTACCCACCAGCAGGCCGCCGAAAGAGGCGGTGGTGCGCAAGGCGTTCCAGTCTTCAAGTTGGGCATCGACATCCTGGAAATCGGTCATTGCGTTCGTTGTCTCAAAGCAAAAGGTCTGATGGACGGCGACTTTATCACGCCCCGGCCTTGAGCCAGATCAAGTTAGCGCACGACTAATGGGTCGATCCTGTGCGCACCCGCCGGATCGGTGCTGTTGATTCGGCTTCAGCCAGGAGACTCGCGCATGAGCAGTACGTTTTTCATCCCCGCTGTGAACATCATGGGCACCGGTTGCCTCGACGAAGCCATGGACGCCATTCGCAAGTATGGTTTTCGCAAGGCGCTGATCGTCACCGACGCCGGATTGGCCAAGGCTGGCGTGGCGACGATGATTGCCGAGAAACTGGCGATCCAGGACATCGACTCGGTGATTTTCGACGGCGCCAAGCCGAATCCGAGCATCGCCAACGTCGAACTTGGCCTGGGCCTGCTCAAGGAAAGTCGCTGTGATTTCGTGGTGTCTCTGGGCGGCGGTTCGCCTCACGACTGCGCCAAGGGCATCGCCTTGTGTGCCACAAACGGTGGGACGATTCGTGACTACGAAGGTGTCGATCAGTCGACCAAAGCGCAACTGCCGCTGATCGCGATCAACACCACTGCCGGCACTGCCAGCGAGATGACCCGTTTTTGCATCATCACCGACGAATCCCGTCACGTGAAAATGGCCATCGTCGATCGCAACGTCACGCCACTGCTGTCAGTCAACGATCCGGCGCTGATGGTCGCCATGCCCAAGGGCCTGACTGCCGCCACTGGCATGGACGCACTGACCCACGCCATCGAAGCCTACGTCTCCACGGCCGCCAACCCGATTACCGATGCCTGTGCGCTGAAAGCCATCACCTTGATCAGCAATAACCTGCGACTGGCCGTACGCGACGGCAGTGACATGATCGCTCGGGAAAACATGGCTTACGCGCAGTTCCTCGCTGGTATGGCGTTCAACAATGCGTCCTTGGGATATGTCCATGCCATGGCCCACCAATTGGGCGGGTTCTACGACTTGCCGCATGGTGTGTGCAATGCGGTGTTGCTACCTCATGTGCAAAGCTTCAACGCGCTGGTCTGCGCCGATCGCTTGACCGATGTTGCCCGCGCGATGGGCGCCGACGTTCGCGGGTTCAGCCCGGAAGAGGGCGCGCAGGCGGCGATCACGGCCATTCGCGACCTGGCCAAGGATGTGGAAATCCCGGCTGGTTTACGTGAGCTCGGTGCCAGGCTCAACGACATCCCGGTGCTTGCCAGCAATGCCCTGAAAGACGCCTGTGGACTGACCAATCCACGGAAGGCGGATCAGCGGCAGATCGAGGAGATTTTCCGCAGCGCGTTTTAACCAGGGCACGGTTCGGACGCAAAGAACGCTATGCTGCGATCTCGTCCGAGCCGACATTGCCGAGTGCCTGATGCTGCAAAAAAGCCTGATCCGCCGCCTCGACCTGATCACTCTCCAACTGTTTGTGGCTGTCCACGAAGAGGGCACCTTGACCCGTGCCGCCGCCCGTGAAGCGATCGCGGTGTCGGCGGCCAGCAAGCGCTTGATGGAGTTGGAGGAGGCATTTGGTATCAGCCTGTTCGTGCGCCAAGCCAAGGGTATGACCCTGACGCCGGCCGGTGAAACCCTGCTGCACCACGCCCGGCAGATGCTGTTCAACGTCGAGAAAATGGGCCTCGAACTGGGCGAACATAGCCACGGTGTTCGGGGTTATGTGCGGATGCTTGCCAATCTGTCGGCGATCATTCAGTTCCTGCCCGAAGACTTGAGGGACTTTTCCGAGCGCCATCCGCAGGTCAAGACCGACCTCGAAGAACGCCCCAGCATTGGGGTGATTCAGGGTGTGCTCGATGGCGTGGCGGACCTCGGGATTTGCTCCAGCGACAGTGACGTCAAAGGTTTGCACAGTGTTCTTTATCGCCGGGACAAACTGATGGTGTTGATGCCGACCGATCATCCGCTGGCGAGTCGTTCGACCCTGGCGTTTGTCGACACGCTGGACAGCGATTACGTTGGCCTGCACGCCGCCAGTTCCATCAACATGCGCACTCATGCGGCTGCGCGCAAGGCCGGCAAGGTGCTGAGGCTGCGGATTCATGTGCCGGGTTTCGACGCCATGTGCCGGATGGTCCAGGCCAACATGGGCATCGGCATCCTGCCGCAAAAGGCTTACGAACTGTTTGGCCGGGCGTTGGGTTTGCACGCGGTGCCGCTGACGGATGACTGGTCCGATCGCGCGTTGATTCTGGTGGTGCGTGATGAAGCGAGACTGTCGCCGGTGAGCCGGACGTTGTTTGAGCAGTTGCGCGGTCAGGCCTGAATATTCTCTATCCGACTTGCCCGCGAAGACTGACTTGAGGTCGCGGTAATCCCCAGCCAGCCAGCCAGGCATTCGCGTTTCGCGAACGGTCGTTGCCAACTGAAGGTTGGATTCCTTGCCCCTCGGTCCTCTAGCCTTGGCCCATATTCCAAGAACAAGAGGTACCCCACGATGACTGCCCCCTTGAGTGCAATCAAAGTGATCGAGATCGGCACACTGATCGCCGCGCCGTTCGCGGCGCGCATGCTCGCCGAGTTCGGCGCCGACGTAATCAAGATCGAAGCCATGGGCCAGGGCGATCCCCTGCGCAAATGGCGCAAGCTGCACGAAGGCACTTCGCTGTGGTGGTACCTGCAATCGCGAAACAAGAAGTCCCTGGCGCTGAATCTGAAATCCCCTGAAGGCATCGAACTGGTCAAGCAACTGGCGACCGACGCCGATGTGCTGATTGAAAACCTGCGCCCCGGCGCCCTGGAAAAACTCGGCCTGGGCTGGGACGTGTTGCATGCCCTCAATCCCAACCTGACGCTGGTGCGTATTTCCGGTTATGGCCAGACCGGCCCGTACCGTGATCGTCCGGGTTTCGGTGCCATCGGCGAGGCCATGGGCGGGATTCGCTACACCACCGGCACCCCCGGTTCACCGCCGGCCCGAGTGGGGGTGAGCCTGGGTGATTCCCTGGCCTCGCTGCATGCGGTGATCGGCGCCTTGATGTCGCTGCTGCGGGTCAAGACCGGTCAGGGCGGCGGGCAGGTGGTGGATGTGTCTTTGGCCGAAAGCGTGTTCAACGTGATGGAAAGCCTGGTGCCGGAATACGACATGCTGGGCCATGTTCGTGAGCGCAGCGGCGGGGCATTGCCGGGCATCGCGCCGTCCAATACTTACCTGACCGCCGACGGTGCCTACGTGGTGATCGCCGGCAACAGTGACCCGATCTACAAGCGCCTGATGGCGGTGATCGGTCGGGTCGATCTGGCCGAAGCGCCGGAGTTTGCGCATAACGATGGCCGCGCCGCCAAAAGTAATGTGCTCGACGCCGCCATCACTCATTGGACCAGCAGCTTGCCTATCGATGAGGTGTTGTCGGCACTGGAAGCTGCCGAAGTCCCGGCCGGACGCATCTACTCGGTAGCCGACATCGTCGCCGATCCTCACTACCAGGCGCGGGGCATGCTGCTCAGCGCCGAACTGCCCGGTGGCGCCACGGTGAAGATGCCGGGCATCGTACCGAAAATGTCCGAGACCCCCGGTGGCGTGAACTGGTCGGGACCGAGCCTGGGTCAGCACACCGACGGCATCCTCGCGGGGCTGGGCCTGACTGACCAGGACATCGAACGGCTGAAAGCTGAAGGGGTGGTGCAATGATCACTGATTATTCAGAGGCCCTGATTGTTCAGGAAGTCTCCCCTCGTGACGGCTTGCAGATTGAGCCGACCTGGGTCGAAACCGTCGACAAGATTGCGCTGATCGACCAGTTGTCGCTGGCGGGGTTCAGCCGCATCGAAGCGGGCTCGTTCGTCTCGCCCAAGGCCATTCCAGCGCTGCGTGATGGCGAGCAAGTGTTCAAGGGTATCGCCCGACGGCCGGGCGTGATCTATGTCGCATTGATCCCCAACCTCAAAGGCGCACAACGAGCGCTGGATTCGGGGGCCGATGAGCTGAATCTGGTGATGTCCGCCAGCCAGACCCACAACCTGGCGAATATGCGGATGCGCTGCGAGGCGTCATTGGCGGCGTTTGGCGAGATCGTCGAATTCGTTCGCGGCACGCAGGTGCGGCTCAACGGCAGTATCGCCACGACCTTCGGTTGCCCGTTCGAAGGCAGGATCGATGAGGACCGAGTGCTGCAGATCGTCGACGCCTATCAGGAACTCGGTATCCAGGGCATTACCCTGGCCGACACCACCGGCATGGCTAATCCACGTCAGGTCGATTGGCTGGTGCGCAGAGTCTTGCAGCGGGTTTCGCCAGCGGATCTGACCCTGCATTTTCACAACACGCGCGGCCTCGGTCTGTGCAACGTACTGGCCGCCTACGAGGCCGGAGCCCGACGCTTCGACGCGGCCCTCGGCGGCCTTGGCGGTTGCCCGTTTGCGCCGGGTGCTTCGGGCAATATCTGCACTGAAGATCTGGTCAATCTGTGCGATGAAATCGGTATTCATACCGGCATCGATCTGCCGTTGTTGCTGAAGTTGTCCCGAGGGCTGCCGGCGCTGCTTGGCCATGAAGTGCCTGGTCAGTTAGCCAAGGCGGGGCGTAATTGCGACCTGCACCCCACGCCTCCCTGACACACCGCTCTCTCCTACAAAAAACCACCAGACAACAAAAACAATCGGACGCCCAAGGGAAGTCCATCTGGAGAAACACTATGAGCCTCAATGTATTGGAGGCGGGCGTGAGCTCGTCCGTGAGCCACGACGCCGAAAAAACCTTGGTCCGCAAAGTCGCCTGGCGACTGATGCCGCTGATCATGGTCTGCTATCTGTTCGCGTTTTTCGATCGCATCAACATTAGCTTTGCCAAGTTTCAGTTGCAGGCCGACCTGAGCCTGAGCGACACCGCGTATGGCCTTGGTGCCGGGCTGTTTGTGGTCGGTTACGTGATCTTCGAAGTGCCGAGCAACATGATGCTCTACAAGGTCGGCGCGCGGCGCTGGATCGCCCGGATCATGATGTCGTGGGGTATCGCCACGGCGGCCATGGTCTTCGTCAACAGCGAATGGCAGTTCTACGCTCTGCGCTTTGTGATCGGCGCGATGGAAGCGGGTTTCGCGCCGGGTGTGCTGTATTACCTGACGCTGTGGTTCCCGCAGCACTATCGCGGGCGCATCACCTCGATGCTGTTCCTCGCGTCGGCGTTTGCCGGGCTGGTCGGCGCACCGTTCTCCGGGCTGGTGCTGCAACACCTTGATGGCTTCCTTGATATGCGCGGCTGGCATTGGCTGTTCCTGCTCGGTGGCGTGCCTTGTATCGGCCTCGGTTTGTTGGTGCTGACCTTGCTCAAGGACCGCATCGAAGACGCCCATTGGCTGACGTCGTCAGAGAAGAAACTGCTCGCCAGCCGAATCGCTCACCACGAACCGCACAAGAGCGGCGGTTCCTTGCTGGCTGCACTGCGAATTCCGGGTTTCCTGACGCTGGGGCTGATCTACTTTCTGATTCAGGTGGCGTCTTACGGCTTGAATTTCTGGGCGCCGCAGCTGATTCGCAGTGCCGGCACCGAGAGTCCGGTGATGATCGGCTTGCTGACCGCCATTCCCTACGTCTGCGGCGCCATCTGTATGGTGGTGATCGGGCGGTTGTCCGATGCCACCGGCGAGCGGCGCAAGTTTGTCGCAGGTCTGGTGGCGGTAGGCGCGGTGGGGTTCTTCAGCGCAGGGATCTTCGCTGACCACACGACTTTCCTGATTGTCGCCCTGGGCTTGCTCGGTGCCGGGATCATCGCCTCCATCCCCAGCTTCTGGACCCTGCCGCCGAAACTGCTGGCGGGTGCCGGAGCAGGTGCCGCCGGCGGGATCGCGGTGATCAACACCCTCGGCCAGTTCGGTGGGATCGTCAGCCCGGTCATGGTCGGGCGAATCAAGGACCTGACCGGCAGCACCACCCCGGCCCTGTACGTCATCGGCGTTGCCGCGCTGATCGCCGCTGCGTTGTTGCTGTGGGGGTTGCCGCAGAAGCTGCGCACGCTCGACAAATATTAAGGCGACTGTGCAAGGCCTTTCGTAGGCAATGGTTGATTGTCCTGAGCTTCGTCGGTGCCTTTATGGCCTACGCTATTCTCATAGTCACCGTCGGTGTACATCGTCGTGAACTGACGATCACCCGGTTATACGGGGTAATGTTCATCGGTTTTGCCATCAATGTCCTAGTGCCTGCGCTGCCGGGACTGGTGACGAACAAGGCTTGAGACTGATCGCAAGGACGCGTCAGCTGCACAGTCATCGCTGGGGCGCATGACCGATCAGGGAGGGTTATTCAATGTTGCATTGTCCGGATACGCTCTCGGCATTATGGAAACCAGAAATTCCGCACCACTGGCGAGCTACATCGATCTCTTGCTGGACGCTGTCTGTGCGGTGGACAAACAAGGTCGCTTCGTATTTGTCAGCGCGGCCTGCGTGCGCATTTTTGGTTACACCCCCCAGGAGTTGATCGGCCGGCCGATGATCGAACTGGTGCATCCCGCCGACCGCCAGCGCACCCTCGACGCCGCGCGGGAGATCATGGGGGGCGAGCCCAAGCTCAACTTTGAAAATCGTTACCTGCGCAAGGACGGGCAAGTGGTGCACATTCTCTGGTCGGCGCGCTGGTCGGAGGTCGATCAGTTGCGCATCGCCGTGGCGCGCGACATCACCGAGCGCAAGCAGGCCGAGTCCCGGCAAGCGACGCTGTATGCAATCTCCGAAGCAGCCCATGCGGCGGAAGATCTGCTGGCATTGTTCAAACGCATCCATTCGATCATCGGTGAATGTCTTCCGGCGTTGAGTTTCTCTGTGGCGCTGTATGACGAGCACTGCGCGCAGCTCAATTTTCCCTATCACGTCGACGACCGTGAACCGCAACCCGAGGAGCCCGGGACTGTGACCGGGCGTCTTTGCAGCGAAGTGATTCGCAGCGGCTTGCCGATTCTGCTGACCCCGGATCAGGACAATCCGCCAGCGGGATTTGCGGCGCTGGTTGCGGCCCAGGATGCGCCCTGCTGGCTGGGCGTGCCATTAAGTTCGCAGAACAACGGCACTATTGGCGCGTTGATCGTTAAAAGCGTTCCGGGCGGCGAGCGTTACACCGAGCAAGACAAGGAGCTGCTGCAGTATGTTTGCGCTCAGGTCGCGACTGCTGTCGAGCGCAAGCAATTGCATGCCCGGCTCCAGCGCATGGCTCAGTACGACCAACTGACTCAGTTGCCCAATCGCGAATTACTGCGCGAACGCCTAAAAGCCTCGCTGGCACTGGCCCGAGCAGATTCCGGTCGAATGGCGTTGCTCTACGTCGACCTTGACCGCTTCAAGCAAGTCAACGATACCCACGGTCATGCGGTCGGCGACATGCTGCTGCAAGCGGTCGCCAATCGGCTCAAGGGCTGCGTGCGCGAAACCGACACGGTGGCGCGTATCGGCGGTGATGAATTTATCGTGTTATTACACAGCATCCACGCCTGTGAAGACGCCGAGAACGTGGCAGGAAAAATCCGCCAGGTACTGGTTCAGCCCCTACGCCTGGACGGGCACAACCTGAACATCCAACCGAGTATCGGTGTCGCGCGATATCCCGAGCATGGCACTGAAGAAAACCAGCTGTTCAGGCATGCCGATGACGCAATGTACACCGCCAAACGTCAGCATCACTTGCGTCTCGGGGCCTGAAAGTCCGTCACCGTTCGTCGCAGTGTTGCCAGTTTTTTTAAACCTTTTTGACGATGGAAATTCTTATTCTATGCGGGCGGCTGCTCGCTGCTCTCATCATCAAGAGGATGAAAACCATGCCTACTTCAAAAAATCCGAGTCCGGGTAGTGCCCATGATCGAACGAAGGCGTCTGAAGCCGGTCGCAAAGGTGGGAAAACCACCACGACGACCGTTGATAAAGACTCCGCGAAAGGCGGCATGGGCCGCAAAGGTGGTCAGAAATCCCGGTAATAGTGAAGATGGTTTTATCAAAAGACGGGGGCGCAAGCCCCCGTTGGAATTTTCAACGAAGGAGGGCGCGCCCATGAGCCGGATGGCCACCCGTTTACGCAATGCCAGTCTGGTCACGTTACTGGGTCTGTTTGCCAGCAGCGTCTGGGCTCAATCTGCCACCGAGTTCATCAACGAAGCATCAGCCAAAGGCATGGCGGACATCGAAGCCAGTCGCCTGGCGCACCAGAAAACTGAATCCAAAGCGGTCAAGGATTACACCATCGTGGTAATCAACGATCTCACCACCGCCAACCAGCATCTGGCAAAAATCGCCAGGCAACTCGATTTGCCGATCGCACCACGCGAAGAGGTGATGGATAAGGCCAAAGCCTTGATTCCCGAGGTGAAGGACGATGCGTCCTTCGATCAGGCGTATGCCGCCAGTCAGGTGAAAACTACCCAAGAGACCATCGAGCAGCTTCAACAACAAGCGCAGACCACGGACGTGCCGCAAATCAAAGCGTTCGCCGAAGAAACCCTGCCCAAACTGCAAAACCATCTGCAAATGGCCAGGGCCCTGCAAGCCAGTCGCTAGCACTCATGGCGCGGGTGACGTCGCCGGTCACCCGCGGGGCATGGATCAACATTCATCAATCCTGTTTCTTTGTTTCCGGGACAACAGTGCCGTCCAGGGGAATCGTCTCGCCCTCGCCGAGGTGACGATATTTCTTTCTCAATTCTTCCAACTGTTTGAGATCCAGCGATTCGAGCCCCAGCATCGCATTCTGCGCTTCTTTCGTGACTCGCAATAACTCATCGATCTTCAAGTGCAAAATGTCCGTGTCGCGGTTCTGGGTGTTCTGGATCAGGAACACCATCAGGAAGGTGATGATGGTGGTCGAGGTGTTGATGATCAGCTGCCAGGTATCGTTGAAATGGAAAATCGGCCCGCTCAAACCCCACAGGATAATCAGAACGATCGCCCCCAGAAATGTCCGGGGCAGGCCGGCCCACAGGGAGAGTTTCTGTGCAATTTTTGCGAATTTCATTGCCGTGTTCCTTATAGGAATGCGCCTGATTTTCAGACAGCACGGGCACGACGAAAATTCTGCTGAATATTGCCTGCGGGATGAAAAGCCGGTGCGCTGAACCCTCAGCGCTCATCGTTCGGGGCCGAGAAGGTCGCAACCATTTCCACGGCCGAGGGAGCGCTCGCGCTCTTCATCGGAATGCGGCCTATGCCTTGCTGCGTCTGGAATCTTTGATTGGAATCTTTCTTTGTGCCGGTTTGTGTCTAGTATCAAATGGCAGTCAATTTGCCAGCATGCAAACACACGGATCGAAACCAAGTAAGAGGTCACTCATGGAATTCTTTGAGAAATTAGCAAGCCTAGCCGCCAAGGTTCGTTTGCAAAGCGCTGCAATTCAGACGGAGGAGGCGACCAAGAATGCTTTTGTGATGCCCTTCATCAGTACGGTGCTGGGCTACGATGTCTTTGATCCGAGTGAGGTGACTCCAGAATTCGTTTGCGATATCGGAACGAAAAAAGGAGAAAAAATTGACTACGCAATCATGAAGGAAGGAGAGGTACAGATCCTCATCGAGTGCAAAAAAATAGGCGAGTCGCTGCACATCAATCACGCCTCCCAGCTGTTTCGCTATTTCCATGTCACCAGCGCTCGAATCTCGATCCTCACCAACGGCCAGGTCTATAAATTCTTCACCGACCTGGATGCGCCCAACAAGATGGATGAGAAACCGTTTCTTGAACTCGATCTTCTGGACATCGATGAGTACTCCGTCCCCGAATTGATCAAGCTCACCAAGTCCGCATTCGACGTGGATTCGATCATCAATGCTGCAGGTGAGCTGAAATACGTCAGTCAGATCAAAAAGGTCATTGCCTCGCAGGTCATCAAACCTGATGACGACTTTGTAAAAGTCTTCGCCTCCCGAGTGTACGACGGGGTCATAACTCAGAAAGTCCGTGAGCAGTTCCACGAGTTGACGAGAAAAGCAGTCGTGCAGTTTCTCAATGATCAGATCAATGACCGACTCAAATCAGCCATGAGCGGGACCATTCAGCCTGCGCTGGCATCGATACCGGTTCCTGCTGGTGGCAGTGATCCGACAGGTCAGCGTGACGAATCAGAGGATAAAGTGCTGACAACCCTGGAAGAGTTGGAGGGTTATCACATTGTCCGTGCCGTGGTTCGTTCGGTTGTAGACGCTAAACGGATAGTGCAGCGCGATACGCAAAGTTATTTTGGAATCTTGCTCGATGACAACAATCGCAAGCCGATTTGTCGCCTTCACTTCAATCGTTTACAAAAATACATTGGGATTTTTGACGAAGAAAAAAATGAAACGCGACATCCGATTGGCTCGGTTGATGAGATTTACGACTATTCGGATCACTTGAAGAAGACAGTTGGATACTACGACTAGCCGTGTTGGGTAAACGGCATACAAAGAACCGGCCCCTTGAGGTCGGTTTTTTGTGGGTCTCTGTTCACGCCGACAGCGTCACCTCAGTCTTCCAGCTGAAGTACCCCACCGCTTCGCAGCGCTGGTTGATCAGCATGAAGCTCAGTTCGCAGGTCGCCGCGCCCGTGCTCAGTTGCGAGCACTCCCAGTAATGATCATCGGCGCTGTGGCTGCCAGGCTGGGTCGGGTTGGAGGGGTCGGGTGAAGGGACGGTCTGGTCGCCGTGGACGATCAGTTTGGGCGGTGAAAGGATCCCGGTATCGTGCACAGTCATGTTGTGGAATACCACGGTGTGTTCGGCCAGCAAACTGACGGTCCTGCCGCGAATATGAAAGACTTTTCCGTTGTTGGTGGTCAGGATAATTTTACTGTCATTTATAATATTTTGTGCTGCCGTCGTAGCACTGATGGCGAAGATGAAACCATCTTCAATCACCGTCGGTTTTTGCGGGTCAAGGCTGGGTTGCGGATAGCGGGAAAGCAGCGATTCGGCATCGACGATCAGCAGCACGCTATTGGCGGTCACGGCGTCCGCCGAAGGGGAGGTAATCGGTTCGGAAGTCATCATGGATTCCTTTCATGATGTTGACGCAAAACGGTAGCCGCTTCGGTTTCAAGCAAGACATCCTGTTCCAGCCGAGGCGGCAACGAACTGGGGTGACCCCTCGTTACCAAGGGGCCGATTCCATCATCAGTTATGGATGGAAATGAACGGGTCCCACGAGCAGCAGCCGATAATCTGGCAGTTGCGGTCGACGATCAGGAAGTTGAAGTGGTAGGTCACACGACCACACGCCAGGGTTTCCGAGGACCAGTAATGGTTGTCGACTTTCTGGCAGCTAGGCACTGACGGATTGCTGGTATTGGGTACCGCAACGCACGCGGTAGCGCGGCGCGGCGAAGGTGGGGAGATCAGCTCGTTGCCTGCGTTGCCGATGAACTTGTAGAAGATTACGGCGGTTTCGAAGCTCTGGGACAGGCTGGTTTCACGCCAGCGAATCAGATCGCCGACCTGAGCTTTGAGGTCCAGCTCGCCACCGGCCTGGCCGCCGACCACGTTATCCTGATTGGTGACCATGTAGACGTGCTTCCAGTCGATCAGCGTCGGCGAAGCAGGATTTTTGCTGATGTTCGGGTAGTTTTTCAGAATGGTTTCGGTGTCGATCGAAACAAGTACATCCGTGACTCGAGACATAGTAAAGCTCCTTTGAACATAGTGATTACCTGGCTACCTGCCAGGCACGACAACGTTTGTTTGCCTTGCGGCCGTTGCGAACACACTACTGGGGAACCCACTCGATCACAGGGTACGAGCTGGCCTTGCTCCTTGCCTTGAAATGACGGGTTGGGTTCCTTCCAACAGGCCGCGATAAGACTATAGATGCCATTTTTATACTGTCAAAATCGCTTTGCTCGTCGGTCGACGAGCGGTTGTTTTCGGTTATGACTTTCATTGATTTGGCGATAAGAAAAAACTCATTCAGATCCCTGTGCCTCCAAAAGTCGGGATAGGGCAGCGCACGCCGGTCGAGGTATCGTAGCGAACCGGTTGTTTGCTTCTGGCTATAACCATGCACCGACAGGAGAGCGATATGAGTTGGTCCGCCAAACAATACGTAGCTTTTGAAGATGAGCGCACGCGCCCGGCGCGTGACTTACTGGCCGCCATTCCTGCAGTGGACGTCCAATCGGCAATCGACATCGGTTGCGGCCCCGGTAA
The DNA here is from genome assembly GCF_024748615.1 of Pseudomonas sp. B21-048. Lineage (NCBI taxonomy): Bacteria > Pseudomonadati > Pseudomonadota > Gammaproteobacteria > Pseudomonadales > Pseudomonadaceae > Pseudomonas > Pseudomonas sp. B21-048. The sequence goes on from NZ_CP087168.1 coordinate 1,323,639, forward strand.
TTCCACCGAGTTGCTGGTGCTGCGCTTTCCCAATGCCGCGGTGCGTGGGTTGGACAGTGCGACCGATATGATTGAGGCCGCCCGCAAGCGTTTGCCTCAAGTGCAATTCGACATCGCGGACATTGATACCTGGAGCGATGCCGGGCCGTTCGACGTAATTTTCGCTAACGCGGTATTGCAGTGGTTGCCCGATCACGCCCGATTGATGCAGTCATTGGTGACCAGGCTTGCGCCGGGCGGCAACCTGGCGATTCAGATGCCCGACAACCTCAACGAACCGTCGCACAAGTTGATGCGCGAGGTCGCAGCGAATGGCCCTTGGGCTGACAAACTGGCAAGCGCCGCTGGTCTGCGAACGGAAATGCAGGATGCGGGTGGTTACTACTCGATGCTGCGTGCTCACTGCACCCGGGTCGATGTATGGCGCACCACTTACTACCATCCACTCGCGGACGGCGCATCGGGCGTGGTCGAGTGGTTCAAGGGCAGCGGTTTACGGCCTTTTCTTGAGCCGCTGAATGAAGCTGAGCGGGTGCAGTATCTCAAGCAGTATCAGGCGGCAATCGAGAAGGCCTATCCGACGCTGAGCGATGGTTCGGTGCTGTTGCCGTTTCCGCGGTTGTTCATGGTGGCGACGCGTTGATGTACAGAGGGAGGCTCCTGACTGCTGATGCGCAAGCGGCATGAAATGTGTCTAGAAGGGCATCTGGCGGTAATTCGGGCAGAGCCTGTTTTCTGTATTGCAGGGTTTTGCCGCGCCGCTGAAGAGCGAGGGGGACTCAAATTTCAGGCATAAAAAAACCGGTCACTTCGAACCGGTTTTTTGTGTTTCTGTATCTGTCGTAGTTTCTAAAGCAGCTGATCAATCAAAACCGCGTTGGTATAGACCAAGCTTCCATCACTCGCTCGATGTCCGACCAAATGGAACTGCCCGCGATCGTGCTGCAAATAGACGCGCATTTGGCAGTCGGACAAGGGGCCGTATCCCTCTGGCAAGATCAAATCCATTGAGTTCATGTCGACATCAACCATCGCTTCAGGCTCATGGGTTTTCTGTAGGCGTTCTTCGGCTTGCTCCAGACGCAGATGGAGGGGGCCATCGACATCAAAGCTGATCTCACCCACCGCGGTGGATTTTGGGGCGCCGCTGGGTTTGCACCAGCCTTCGATAGTCAGGTTACTCATGACGAAACCTCCGTCGTGGACTGCTCTTGTCTTTTCTTAATGCCATCTCTTACCTGCGCATAGGCAGGGCTCGTCTTTTGGGGCCACTTTTGGCCGATCTCTGTTGTCCGTCATCAGAAATTGAGTATAGCTGGCAGCCGGGCCTCGCTTGTCGACCTCACGGTACAAGCCGATGGCTCTATACTTCTTACTGTCTTTGCCACCCGGATGGGTGGTATTTGTCAGCCCTGCCTGGACGTCAGTGGCGATGCGTTTGCATAACCAGTGCGCAACAGGAATAGGATGAAGAGAAAATGGCAATAGCAATTATCTTGATACTCATCGTTATTGCCTCAGTCCTGTTCCATCTACTAGCGCCTTGGCATGCGACACCGGCAGCTTCCAACTGGGGGTCAATAGACACCACCCTGTTCATCACCTTGATTATCAGCGGAATATTTTTCATCGCCATCACGGTATTCATGGCGGTAGCCGTGATGCGTTATCGCCACAAGGAAGGTGCCAGGGCGCACTACCAGCCAGAAAGTAAAAAGTTGGAAACCTGGTTAATTATCGTTACTTCGATAGGTATTGCCGCAATGTTGGCGCCAGGTCTGGTGGTTTACAGTGATTTCATCCGGGTGCCGAAAAATGCTTATGAACTTGAAGTGGTCGCCCAGCAGTGGCAGTGGGCCTTTCGTTTTCCCGGCCAGGACGGGAAACTGGGTAAATCGGATATTAAGTTTGTTGATTCCACCAATCCCCTCGGCCTTGATCCCAAAGATCCTGTTGGACAGGACGATGTGCTTATAAAAAACAATGAAGTTCGCCTTCCGCTCAATCAGCCAGTGAAAGTGTTACTGCGCTCTAAAGATGTGCTGCACAATTTCTATATCCCGCAAATTCGCAGCAAGATGGACATGGTGCCGGGGATGGTGTCGTACTTTTGGTTTACGCCGACTAAAACCGGGAAATATGAAATCCTTTGCGCTGAATATTGTGGTTTAGGTCATTACAACATGCGCGGCCATATGATCGTGGAAGAACGGGGCGCCTTCGATCAATGGTTGAACAGCCAACCGACTTTTGCGCAGACATTAACGACAGCTGCCAAACCCAGTCAGGACAGCGTGCTGGAAAAAGGTCGCTTGCTGGTCGAAAAATACGGCTGCGGTGCCTGCCATAGCCAGGATGGCAGTGCCCGTCTCGGCCCGGGATGGAAGGGGCTGTACGGCCGCACTGAACAGCTTGCCGATGGCACCAGTGCGCTGGTCGATGAGGCCTACCTGAAAGAGTCGATCCTCGATCCGAAGGCCCGCCTGGTACAGGGCTACCCGCCGGTCATGGTGGCCTATACTCTCACTGAAGATGAACTGGGTGCTATCGTCGCCCTGATCAAATCACTGGGTGCCGCGCCGCAAGAACCTTCTGCCAGCGAAAAGTTGGACAGAGGTGACGACTTGGCGACGCAGGGGCAGCGGCTGGCCGAGTCGCTCGGCTGTCTGGCCTGCCACAGCGTCGATGGCAGCAAGGGTGTCGGCCCCAGTTGGCAGGGCCTGTATGGCGAGACCGTAACCCTTGCCGACGGTACGAGTATCAAGGCCGACGAGGGCTATATAAAGGATTCGATTCTTAATCCCGGCGCCAAAATCGTCAAAGGCTATGCCTCCGTCATGCCGGCCTTTGTTCCGAGTGATCAGGAGTTGAACGCACTGATCGCTTTTATCAAATCCAAAGCGAATGCCGACGCTGATGCGAGCAAGGCGGAGCCAGGGAAGTAGCCGTAAAGCAGCCAGGAATGCACCGAAACTTCGAACAGGAGGATGACGTGATGGCCTATGCGGAGCAAGCCGAAACAGAAGCACTGCACGAACCCAAAAGCTTCCTGACCAAATATGTCTGGAGTCAGGACCACAAGGTCATAGCCATTCAATATTCCTTGACGGCTATATTCGTGGGCGTTATCGCCGTGGTGTTGTCCGGCTTGATGCGCATACAGATTGGCTTCCCTGGCGCTTTGGCGTTCATGGACGCCAGTGCTTACTATCAGGCGATGACCATGCACGGCATGATCATGGTCATCTACTTGCTGACGGCCTTGTTTCTGGGTGGCTTTGGTAACTATCTGATCCCGCTGATGGTGGGCGCCCGCGACATGGTCTTCCCCTATGTCAACATGCTGAGTTACTGGTTCTACCTGCTGGCGGTAGTGGTGTTGCTCTCCAGTTTCTTTGTCCCCGGCGGCCCCACCGGTTCGGGCTGGACGCTCTATCCGCCACAGTCCATTTCTCAGGGAACACCGGGGGTCGAGTGGGGCATCGTCCTGATGCTCGTCTCACTGGCGATTTTTATTGTTGCAGCCACCATGGGCGGGTTGAACTACGTCACCACGGTGTTGCAGGCGCGCACGCACGGCATGACATTGTTTCGCATGCCGCTCTCGGTCTGGGGAATCTTCATGGCCTCGATCATGGCCTTGCTGGCCTTCCCGGCGTTGTTCGTCAGTGCGGTCATGATGCTGTTTGACAAGCTGTTGGGCACCAGCTTCTTTATGCCGGCGATGATCTCGCTGGGGCAGCAGATCGATCACCAGGGTGGCAGCCCCATATTATTCCAGCACCTGTTCTGGTTCTTCGGTCACCCGGAAGTCTACATCGTGGCTCTGCCTGCGTTTGGCCTGGTCTCCGACTTGATCAGCACGCATGCGCGTAAAAATATCTTCGGCTACCGAATGATGGTGTGGGCCATTATTGCGATTGGCGTACTCAGCTTTGTGGTCTGGGCGCACCATATGTATGTCAGCGGAATGAACCCGTACTTTGGCTTTTTCTTCGCTGTCACCACCTTGATCATCGCAGTGCCGACCGCACTGAAAGTCTACAACTGGGTACTCACTCTGTGGCGGGGCGACATCCATCTGACGGTGCCGATGCTGTTTGCCCTGGCCTTTATCGTCACCTTCCTGGTCGGCGGTCTGACCGGGTTGTTTCTCGGCAATGTGATCGTGGATATTCCGCTCTCGGACACCTATTTCGTCGTCGCCCATTTTCATATGGTCATGGGCGTCGCACCGGTACTGGTAGTGTTCGGCGGCATTTATCACTGGTACCCGAAAGTCACCGGGCGAATGTTGAACGACACCCTGGGCAAGCTGCATTTCTGGATTACCTTTCTGGGCACCTACGCCATTTTCTTCCCTATGCACTACCTGGGTTTTCAGGGCATGCCACGCCGCTACTACGCCTATGAAAACTACGCGTTCATCCCGCAGTCGGCGCAAGAGTTGAATGCCTTCATTACGGTGATCGCATTGACTGTCGGCGTTTCCCAGCTGCTGTTCCTGTTCAACCTGGCCTGGAGTGCATTCAAGGGCCGGCCCGCAGGCAGTAATCCCTGGGGCGCGGCCAGTCTGGAATGGCAAACGCCGAATACCCCGCCGATACACGGTAACTGGGGAGCGAAGCTGCCGGTCGTGCATCGCTGGGCCTATGACTACAGTGTGCCGGGGATAGAACAGGATTTCGTTCCGCAAACGGTCTCCGCCGAGGAGCTGGAGCAGATGCGGCAACGGAGTGCCGGAACCAAGATAGCGGACGTTAAAACATGAAAAGGCTGCTATTGAGAAACGCCGACGGCGCTGACCCCGGCGGCAGTTGGAGTCGCGACCCTGGGGGTATTCAGGCCACCGAGGCTGATAGAAGCCAAATCGCAAGAACGGGCCTGCGCTTGTTTCTGGTCGTGGTGAGCTCGTTATTCTTTCTCTTCCTGTTCGCCTTTATTGCCCGTTCACAAATGGCCGACTGGCTCCCCCTGACAGACCCCTTGGCGCCGTTAGCCAATCTCTGGCAGCTATGGCTGAATTCGGCTTTTCTGGTATTCAGTTGCATCGCACTGCAGTGGTCGCGTATGGCCGCCCGGCAGGCTCGGCTGGGCGCAACGGTTATTGGTTTTGTATTGGGGGGCGTATTTGCCATTGCCTTTCTGGCGGGACAACTCTGGGTTTGGCAGCAGTTTGTCGCCTGGGGCTACTTTGTCGCCAGCAATCCGGCTAACAGTTTCTTCTATCTGTTGACCGGCCTGCATGGGCTCCACCTGCTGGGCGGGCTGATAGCCTGGAGCATAATCGTCGCTAAATTCCTGCGTCGCGTGCCGTTGGCGCAACTCAGCGTCAGCGTAGAGCTCTGTACCCTCTATTGGCATTACTTACTGGGTCTTTGGTTCGTGCTATTCGCTTTGCTGGCCAGCACGCCGCAAACCTATGAAGCCATCGCCAGATTCTGCGGCCTGAGGTGAAAAGCCATGGCATCGCTCCCACTTGCCCCAGACGAATCCAGTTCATCCAATCCACCCGACTCACCGCCTGCACCGGGATGGCAGGGCATCGCCAGCGACTGGGCCTCGGATAGAGAGGTCTTCAAGCAGGTCCCTTGGGGCAAGGCGATGATGTGGATATTTCTGCTCAGCGATACTTTTATATTCACCTGTTTTTTAACCGGCTACATGTCGGTACGCATGACCATCACCACTGCCTGGCCGAACCCCAGTGAAGTGTTCGCATTGACGATTGCCGGTAGAGAAATCCCGCTTATTCTGATCGCCATCATGACCTTTGTGCTGATCAGTAGCAGCGGCACCATGGCCATGGCCGTTAATTTCGCCTATCGCCGTGATCGCGCGAAAACCGCTGCCTTGATGCTGGCGACCGCTGCCTTAGGCGTGACCTTCGTCGGCATGCAGGCATTTGAATGGAGCAAGCTGATCGCAGAAGGGGTGCGTCCATGGGGAAACCCCATGGGAGCGGCGCAATTTGGTGCGAGCTTTTTCATGATTACCGGTTTCCACGGACTGCATGTGTCAATCGGCGCCCTCTACCTCAGCATTGTGGCGATGAAAGTATTGCGGGGAGATTATGAGCGCTCCGGAAACTATCAGAACGTCGAGATAGCCGGGCTCTACTGGCACTTCGTGGATTTGGTGTGGGTGTTTATTTTTGCTTTCTTCTATTTATGGTAGAGGAGCACGGGTGATGGCACATGCTCAGGGTCAGCAACATCCAATCAGCTTGTACCTTAAAATCTGGGGGCTGTTATTCGTCCTCAGCACGCTGTCGTACCTAGTCGACTATTTCCACTTCCATGGCTACCTTCGGTGGTCCCTGATTATCACTTTCATGTTGTTGAAGGCAGGTTTGATTGTCTCGATCTTCATGCACATGGCCTGGGAACGGTTGGCCATGGTCTACGCCATACTGTTGCCACCTTTATGTTTACTGGTGCTCGTCGGACTGATGGCCACCGAGGCAGACTATGTTTTCCTCAGCCGGGTCATTTCCTTCGGTCAATAAGCGGCTTCCGGTGGCCTTGAGCCTCCAGGGCTAACCCGATATCACTCGCTTGAACTGATGCCATTTGTGTTGCCAGGCCACTGTCCAGTGGGGGGCTGCCGTTCCCGTGCCGGCGACCGTCAGCGTTGGATGATGTTCGATGACCCGGTCCAATACCGGTTCCTGATCCGGTTCAACATCCACGAAGAAGACATGTTTTCCCTCTTCTACCATCTGTTTAAAATTGCGGAAGTGAGCGTTCGGCACCTGGATACCAAAAAAGCCGCCTTCCCAGATGCAGAAGCCAAATATAACAATGGCCAGGAAGATAAAAGGCACCCACCCTGCGGCGGATTCGGTCCAGCCCATCCAATAGGCGCCGGCAAGGATCAGCGCCGCGAGTGGCACACCGACCACCGCACCAATCTCGCCAGAGTGAACAACATCCTGTTTCATTAACGAGTTAACCTCGTGGAGGTGATGTTCTTCAACATCAGCAACTTGTTCACTGAGCACATGAATTTGTTCGGTATTGATGCCGTTGGCTTCCAGTTCATTTTCAACGGCTTCGAGATCGTCGAGATTGTCACTGATGTAATAGTGCCGATTCATGCCACACCTCCCATCTCGTGTTGGCTGTGAACCTCCTCTGTCCTGCAGCCGCTAACTGAGATTTGCAGTCGGTATCTGTACACGTGGGGAACGTTGCACACTTCATGCAATTCGTAGGAAGTATAGCATTCGCTAGTATGTGGGACGGGGAACGTCAAGATCTGAGAGGTGGCAGGGCTTGGCGCAAGCCCCTAAACCCCAGACACAAAAAAACCGGCCATCAAGGCCGGTTTTTTCTGTTCCTGCATCCCCCGTCAAAAACTGACGTGAGATAAAAATTCGATTGGAGCGGGTGAAGGGAATCGAACCCTCGTTATCAGCTTGGGAAGCTGGAGTAATGCCATTATACGACACCCGCTCAGAGCGGCTGACTTTGTACCAGATGTGCGCGTGAAAATGAAGTTTTTCTTTGCGCGCGATGGCTTTAGCACGGGTGAAACGAAAGCATCGACCGCGTAGCGGTCATTCGCGGGCAAGCCTCGCTCCTACAGGAATGCGTTTAACGCTGCAGGGCGGGGCTTGCTCGCGATGCTCTGTTTCAGATTGCCAATGCATGGTGGTCCTGGACGTAGTGGTAACGCGGCCGGCTTTCGTGTTGCGCCGGTTTCAGGAAGCCCAGCAGTGCGTTGCGGCTGTCTCGGCAGGCGGCTTTGTGCTCCATGTCGAGAAAGTGGCCGGTGGCCTGAAGGGTGCTGAAGGTGCTGTGCTGCACGTGGCCGGCGAACAGCTTGGCATCGGCGGCGGCGGTGTACTCGTCCCATTCGCCGTTCATGAACAGCACCGGCACGTTGATTTTCTTTGCCGCGTTCAGGTAGCACTGGCGGTCGCTGTTGAGTACGTCGCTGATGTGGAAATGCATCTGCCCGTATTCATGTTCGGCCAACGAACTGACGTGACGGTAGTTGAAGCGCTTGAACAGCGAGGGCAGGTGTTTGCCGATGGTGCTGTTCACCAAGTCACCGACCCGGTTACCGTCCCGGCTGCCGAGATAATCGACACCGCGTTCAAGGTAGTCGAGCATGTGCTCGTTGACCACCGGCGAGAACGAGCTGATCACGGCCTTTTCGATGCGCCGTGGCCGCTGGGCGAGGGCGACGAGAGTGGCGGCGCCACCAAAGGAAAACGACAGCACGTGCTCGGCGGCGAAGTGGTCGATCAGCTCCAGGAGGATCTGCCCTTCGATTTCCTTGGTGAGCATCTTCTCATGCAGGTTGTGGGCCTTGGACTTGCCCGCGTAGGGCTGGTCGTAGCACACCACATTGAACTCTGGGTAAAGGTTTTTCACGGTCTGTGCAAACGACGCAGTCGTGGACATCGAGCCGTTGACCAGAATGATGGTCTTCTCTGCGGCGTCTGCGCGATAGAACTCCGTGTAGACCCGATACTGACCCTGTATATCCAGCACAGCGATTTCTGGCCTCATGACATAAGACTCCTGGCAAGCGGGTATGCGCGCAAATCAGATTGCACGAGCTTTGTGACAGGTAGGCATACGCCTGGAATTTTTGAAGGCCCATGTCGATCCATTGCAGGCCGGTCGACGGGTATTGTTATAAGCGGGCAGTTTGCCGGGGGAAGGCGGAACCTGAGGGTTCTCTGCCGGCAAAAAGTTTCTTAGAGTAATTTTGGTGACTCGTCGGTCACGTTTCGCGCCGACGTCCTGATTCAAGCAGCGGTCACGTCATCGCGCAAGTATCTTTCGCAAATTTTTCTACAACTTCTGCTGAGCGGTCATCCGCTTAGATCAATCGGATCTCTTCATTGCTCAATGGTCGGTACTCGCCGGGCTTCAATGCGTTGTCGAGCAGCAGTGGTCCCATGCGCTCGCGGTGCAGTCGCAACACCTTGTTGTCGAAGTGGCCGAACATCCGTTTGACCTGATGATAGCGGCCCTCGACGATGCTCAGGCGCGCCGATTTTGCCCCGAGCACGACCAGTTCGGCAGGTTGTGTGGTGAGGTCTTCGAAGGCGAAATACAGCCCTTTGGCGAAGGTGATCGCGTATTCGGCAGTGATGTCCTGCTCCGTCTCGACGTAGTAGACCTTGGGCAGTTTGGTCTGCGGTTGGGTCAGGCGTCGCGACCAGCTGCCATCGTTGGTGATCAACATCAGGCCGGTGGTGTTGAAGTCCAGGCGACCGGCGATGTGCAGGTCATCCTTGTCCGGCTCATGGATCAGGTCGAGCACGGTCGGGTGTTGCGGGTCGCGGGTGGCGCTGACGCAGCCGGATGGTTTGTGCAGCATGAAGTAGCGGGCGGGCTTGCCAACTTGCAGCACCTCGTCGTCGATTTGCACGCGGTTGAACTCGAGTACCTCGGCGTGAGGGTCGCTGACGACTACTCCGTCAACCCTGACGCGTTTTTCCACCAGCAACAGGCGTACCTGCTTACGGTTGAAGCGGGGCAGGTTGCTGAGGAAACGGTCAACGCGCATGGCTAGGGATCGGTGGAAAAGGGCTGCGTATCTTACGTGATCGGCCAAGCGGCTGCTTGCAACTGCACCTCGACCTGGGCGCAGGCCGGGCACAGGCAGGAGTTGTCGCGCAGCTCGGCGGGCAACGCCTGGAGCAGCGCCGGATCGATGCTGACGCCGTAGCACCAGCAGGCACTATCGACGGTTCGCGGGTCAGCCAGGCTGCAGTCGTTGGAGGCGCCGCAGGCCGGGCAGAGGTCAGGTTTATTCATGGAGGAGCATTCGGTTACGGCCGGTTTGTTTGGCCCGAGACCGCGCATGATCGACCGCCAAGCCGCCATGCGCAAGCCAGCTTTTGCTGGCCGCTGATCTGAAGGCCAGACGCTGTCTGGCACTCGGGACCGGTTTGAAAGTCAAAAAAGGTGTCAGCCGGCCAGTGCCGACTGCTGTTGCGGGTCTTCCAGGAGGCCGCCATGCTTTGTCAGAAAAAGCTCCGCCGAATACTGCTCTGTGTGTTTTTTGGTTTGGGCTTGTCCGGCTGTTATTACTACGCAGGTGGTGCCGATGTTTATTCGACACCTTATTACTACCCTGGCTATTACTACTCTCCTTACTACTACGGCGGCCCGCGTTTTTACGGGGGCTATCGCTACTATTACTACGGACCCCGTCATTACCACGGTGGCCGCCATCGCGGGCACCGTTAACCCACTCACGAAGACAGCGGCTCGTCCGCTTACGGACGCGCCGCTTCTTTTGGGTAGATGAAAAACCTTTCATCGGCTACTTGTTTCAACGTGTTGCTGGAGCGCACCAGATTCTGAATTCACTGTCTGATCTTTCGACAGTTGTGAACAATTGACTGTCGCCTGCCAGCGTCGCTGGTGTGGCTCACTCGCGGTCCAGGAGGCCGCCATGCTTTGTCAAAAAAAGCTCCACCAAATTCTGCTGATTGCTCTATTGGGATTGTTTCTTGGTGCGTGCGTACCCTATTCCGATGGAGGAGACAGCTACTACCGTTCCGAGGTCTACACGTCCCCAGCGCCGTATTACTCCGGCGGCGGGTCTTACTACTCCGATGGTGGCTACTACTCGGCCCCGCGCAGGTATTACTCACCGCCAGCACGGTATTACCAGCCAACGCCGCGTTATTATTCCCAGCCGCGGGTTTATCAACCGGCACCGCGCTATTACGACTACCGCGGCTACCAGAATCGCGGATGGGACCGTCATGACCGCGGTGGTTGGGACGGTCGTAATCGCGGCAACTGGGGTAATGACTATCGGGGCCACAGTGGGCGGGATCACCGTGGCGGAAGAGGCGATCACCACGATCGCAGCGATAACTATGGCCGAGGTGGCCGCCGTTAACCCCTCAATAAAAGCGGCGCTTGAAGCGCCGCTTTTTTGTGCCTGAGTTTCAGTATTCCGACAGATCAGCCAAAGGATGCCGCCCCTCCCAGACCTTATGGAAATGCGCCTCCACCGCCGCCTCCGGCACAGTGTTGATGTCCGGCCAGTGCCAGCGAGGTTTCTGATCCTTGTCGATCAACCGCGCTCGCACGCCTTCGCTGAACTCCGGATGACGGCAGCAGTTGAGGCTCATGGTGTATTCCATCTGAAAGACTTGAGCCAACGACAAGTGCCGGGCGCGGGCGATCTGTTCCCACACCAGATGAGCGGTCAAGGGCGAGCCTTCCGTCATGGTTTTGGCGGCACGACTGAACAGCGGATCAGAATGATCGTGCAGCGCATTGATGGCCTTCCAGGCGCAACCAACGTCGCTGACATCCAACAATTCGTCGATCTGCTCGCGTCGAGGCAGCCACTGCGCTTCGGGCAGCTGCGCGATCGCTTCCTGCTGCAAGGCCTTGAGCAGGCTGTTGAGCTGCATGGCTGTCTGTTCCTGCCAGTTCAATTGCAGCAAACCTTCAAGCAGCTCATGCTGTTGATCATCGCGCAGGAAGCGGTCAGCGAGGTCCAGATCGATCGCATCACGACCGTTCATCTGGGCGCCAGTCAGGCCGAGAAACAACCCGAGCTTGCCGGGTAACCGCGACAGAAACCAACTGGCGCCGACGTCCGGATACAAGCCGATGCCGATCTCCGGCATCGCCAACCGGCTGCTCGGCGTGACAATCCGAATGCTCGCCCCTTGCAGCAGCCCCATGCCACCACCCAGTACGTACCCATGACCCCAGCAAATCAGCGGTTTGGGGTAGGTGTGCAGGTTGAAGTCGAGTCGATACTCTGCCGCAAAGAAGTGCGCAGCCAAGGGCGGCACTTCGCCGGGATGGTCGCGGCAGGCTTCCACCAGGCTGCGTACTTCACCGCCGGCGCAAAAAGCCTTGGGGCCATTGCCGCGCAGCAGCACGCAAACGATTTGTGGCTCCTTGGCCCAGGCGTCCAGTTGATCGCGCAGGGCGTTGATCATCGGCAAGGAGAGGGCGTTGAGGGACTTTTCGGCATCCAGGCTGGCGATGCCGATGCGTGCGCCGTCGGTGCCGGTGAGTTCTTCGAAGTGCAGATTCATCGTGACCTCGATCGGGAAATTGAGCGTTCAGTATGATCGCTCTATAGGAAAGTGCCGGATCTGCGTCAGATCAATTGACAAGCAGGGTCAGCTTTCCTAGGGTTCGCCCCATTGTTTTTGCCGGATGTAACCATGACTGCTGACGACCGTATCAAACTCGAACCGAGCTGGAAGGAGGCACTGCGTGCCGAATTCGACCAGCCTTACATGGCAGAGTTGCGCACATTCCTGCAACAGGAGCGCGCGGCGGGCAAGGAGATCTATCCACCCGGACCGATGATTTTCAACGCGCTCAATTCCACGCCGCTGGACAAGGTCAAAGTGGTCATCCTCGGTCAGGATCCTTACCACGGCCCGGGTCAGGCCCATGGGTTGTGCTTCTCGGTGCAACCGGGCGTGCCGGCACCGCCGTCGCTGGTGAACATCTATAAAGAATTAAAGCGCGACCTGAACATCGACATACCCAACCATGGTTATTTGCAGAGTTGGGCAGAACAGGGCGTGTTGATGCTCAATACCACCATGACCGTGGAACGCGCGAATGCCAACGCCCATGCGGGCAAGGGCTGGCAATATTTTACCGACCGGATTATCGAAGTGGTCAGCGAACATCAGCCACATCTGGTGTTCCTGCTATGGGGCGCGCATGCCCAGAGCAAGCAGAAACTCATCGACGCCACCAAACACCTGGTGCTGACCTCGGTCCACCCCTCGCCGCTGTCCGCCTATCGCGGCTTCCTCGGCTGCGGGCACTTCAGCCGGGCGAACAAGTTTCTGGAGCAGAATGGCGAGACGCCGATCGAGTGGCGATTGCCGGCAGTTTGATGGGTTGACCTGGCTGGCCCCATCGCGAGCAGGCTCGCGCCCACAAAGGTTTTGTGAGCAATGCAAATCCAATGTGGGAACGAGCCTGCTCGCGATGGGGGCGACCCGGTCTATCAGGGAGAATCCGGCTCCCGGTTCCAATACCGAAACAACGGCTCCGCCAGAAACAACACAAACAACAACCGCATCACCTGCATCGCCGTTACCAGCGGCACCGACAATTGCAGTGTCTCCGCCGTCAGGCTCATCTCGGCGATCCCGCCGGGCATCATGCCCAGCGTCAGCGAACGCAGATCCAGATGGGTCAGCGCACTCAACCCCAATGCCGCCAACGTTGCGATTAACATGGTCAACGCCGTGCCGAGCAGGGTTCGGCCCATGAACGACGGTGCCCGTCGGAAGAACTGCCGATTGAAGTGACACCCCAACCCGCTGCCAATCAGCCACTGGCCAATCTGACTGCCGCCGTTGGGCAGACCGATGTGCAGGTCCCAAGCAATGCTCACCGTAGCACTCACCAGCAACGGTCCGAACAGCCAGGGATTGGGTTGTCGCAGCCGCTCCCAGATCCAGGCGGCAAGGGCGCCCGCTGGAAACAGAATGGCCAGCCACCACCAATTGACGGTCGTTGGATGCAAGACCGTCGCACCGTCGCCCAACAGATACTTGAACGCCGCCGGCACACACAGCACCACTACGAGCACCCGCAAACTCTGCCCCGCCGCGACACGGCTGAGCACCGCGCCGTTGCGCGCGCCGAGGTTGACCATCTCCCCGGAGCCGCCGGGCATGCTGGAAAAGAATGCGGTGGCGCGATCTTCCCCGGTGCGCCGCATCAACCAGACCCCGACCACGGCGGACAGGCTGGTAACCAGCGCACCGAAGAAAATCAGACCGAAGTGGCTCAGCACCTGCTCCATCACCACCGGGGTGAAGTGCAGGCCGATGCCGATACCGACGATCCACTGGCCGCACTTGCGCCCGCCAGGGATTTCCGCCAATTGCCAGGGAGTCAGACAGCGCACCAGGATGATCGCCAGCAACGAGCCGACCATCCACGGTAGCGGCCAGCCGATCTGGCTGGCGAGGTAACCGCCCAGCAGACCGACCAGCGGTGTTCCCCACCAGCTTTTGAAGGGCGGGCGATCAGACATCGGCGAGCGCGCGCCGGGCGACCGAACGTTTGCGCCAGATACGCAGCAGCGGCATCAGCAACATGATTGCAGTCAGTACCCAGCAACCGAACGTGATCGGGCTCGACCAGAGGATTTCCAGCGCACCGTTGGAAATCGACAACGCGCGACGCAGGTTCTGTTCCATCAGGCCGCCGAGGATGAAGCCCAGCAGCACTGGCGACAACGGGAAATCCAGCTTGCGCAGGATGTAGCCGAAGATACCGATGCCGATCATCAGGAACAGGTCGAACGTGGTGGCATGCACCGCGTAGACACCGATCCCGGTGATGATCGCGATCACCGGCACCAGCGCCCAGTTCGGCACGGCGAGGATGCGGGTAAAGATGCGGATCATCGGAATGTTGAGGATCACCAGCATCACGTTGGCGACGAACAACGACGCGATCAGGCCCCAGACGATGTCCGGTTGCTGCTGGAACAACAGCGGGCCCGGGGTGATGTTGTACAGCGACAGTGCGCCAATCATCACCGCCGTGGTACCCGAACCCGGAACGCCGAGAGTCAGCATCGGCACCAGTGCACCGCAGGCGGCGCCACCGATGGCGGTTTCCGGCGCCGCGAGGCCACGCATGTCGCCTTGTCCGAATGTGCCCTTGGCGCCGGCGATACGTTTTTCGGTCATGTAGGCCACAGCACTGGCCAATGTCGCGCCTGCACCCGGCAACACGCCCATAATGAAGCCCAGCAAACCGCACCGGATGTTCACCACGAACACCGCTGAAGCTTCCTTGAAGTTGAACATCATGCGCCCGGTGGCTTTCACCGCTTCCTGGCCTCGGTGGGTTTTTTCCAGCAGCAGGAGGATTTCGCTGATGGAGAACAGACCCAATACCAACACGACGAACTGAATGCCGTCCGTCAGGTGAATGTTGTCCCCAGTGAAGCGGTAAACGCCGCTGTTGGCATCGATCCCGACGCTCGACAGAAACAGACCGATCAGCGCCGCGATGAAGGTCTTGAGCGGTCGATCGCCGGCCATGCCGCCGAGACAGACAATCGCAAACACCATCAGCACGAAATACTCCGCCGGCCCGAAGGCAATCGCCCATTTCGCCAGCAGCGGGGCGAACAGCACCATGCCGCACGTCGCGATGAATGCACCGATGAACGAGCTCCATGCCGACAGCGACAGCGCTACACCAGCCAAGCCTTTGCGGGCCATCGGGTAACCGTCGAGGGTGGTCATTACGGTGGAGGCTTCACCTGGAATGTTCAGCAGGATCGAGCTGATCCGGCCGCCGTATTCGCAACCCAGATATACCGCCGCCAGCAGGATCAACGCCGACTCCGGTGGCAGGCCGAGGGCGAACGCGATCGGAATCAGCAACGCCACGCCGTTGATCGGGCCCAGACCCGGCAACAGCCCTACGACGGTGCCGATCAGAGTGCCGCACAGCGCGGTCACGAGATTGTACGGGCTCAGCGCAACGCCAAAGCCCTGACCCAAATAGCCAAGAGTATCCATATCAGTTCTCCAGAGCGTCGAGCACGCCCAGCGGCAGTGGCACGTCCATCAACTTGTCGAACAGCAGATAAAGACCGATAGCCATCAGGCTGATGATCACCGCGCTGGGCAGCCAGCGGCCGCCATACAGGCGTGCCATCGGGACACCGATCAGAATGCTGGCGACGATGAAACCAAGGGGTTCGAAGGTCCCGGCGAACACCAGCAACAGCAGCACGCAGATGCCGATTTTGATCAGGGTTTCGCGGTCCAGTTTCGGGTCATCGTCGCTGTGCACGATCGGCGCCGGTCGAAACACCATGTACAGCAACGCCAGGCCCATCAGTCCAAGCATCAGCAGAGGGAAGGCCCGAGGCCCGACCGGTTCGTAGGAAAAAGCCGCCTGATACGGCCACGCCATCAGCGCCAGGCCGATACAGGCCAGCAACAGCACCGAAGCGAAAATGCGTTGTATGAGCATAAGGAACTCCTGGGCCACGACCCCGAGAACCGGGGTCGTGTCTGCTAGACAGAGGCGATCACTGGATCAGGCCGAACTCTTTGGCCAGCACTTTGTAGTCCGCGACCTGCTTCTTCACGTAGGTGTCCAGCTCCGGGCCGGTCATGGCGAACGGGAACAGTTCGCGCTGATCGCGCAGCTTGGCGAAATCCTCGGAGGCCAGCAGTTTGTCGAAGGCGTCTTTCCACCAGGCGTAGTCTTCGTCGCTGACTTTTGGCCCGAGGTAGAAACCGCGAACCACGGGCCAGACGATGTCGTAGCCTTGCTCTTTAGCAGTCGGAATGTCTTTCATTTCCGGCTCGTCCAGACGCTTCTCGGAGAACACCGCCAGCAGACGCATGTCGCCGCTCAGGATGTGTGGCATGGAGTCGGAGATGTCGGTGCTGCCGACCTGGATGTGGCCGCCGAGCAGGGCTGTGGCGATTTCACCGCCGCCTTCGAGGGCGACGTAGCGCAGGTCGCGTGGGTTGATCCCGGCCGCTTTGGCGATCAGCGCGGTCTGCATCCAGTCCTGGCTGCCGACGGTGCCGCTGGAACCGATCACCACGGCGCTCGGATCTTTCTTCAAGGCTTTGATCAGATCGTCCAGGGTCTTGTAAGGCGAATCGCTTTTGACCGCGATGGCGCCATAGCTTGTGCCAACAGCGGCCAACCAGCGGACGGCGTTTTCATCGAAACGACCGAACTTGCCTTGGGCCAGGTTCAGCAGCGAACCGCTGGACCATGCCACCAGCGTGCCAGCATCGGCCGGGCGCTGGGCGACCACCGCGTTGTACGCCACCGCGCCGACACCACCGGGCATATAGGTCACGCGCATTGGTTTGGTCAGCAGCTTTTCGTTGACCAGCGCGCTTTGCGCCAGTTTGCAGGTGAGGTCGAAACCGCCGCCCGGCGAGGCCGGGGCGATGCATTCCGGGCGTTTGGGTTCGGCCAGCAATTGGCCGGCGAACAGCATGATGCCGGTAGCCAGAGCAATTTTACGCAGTGATAGGTTCATTCAAGTCTCCTTAAGAGTTTTTGTTATGGATGTACTGAATTACCAAAGGGCAACGCTATAGCTCACCAGCAGACGCACTTCATCGGCATCGCGAGCGGAGTAGTTGGAACGGTAGGTGGCATTGCGCAGGCGTACAGCGACGTCTTTCAGGGTGCCGCTTTGTACGACGTATTTGATCTCGGTGTTGCGTTCCCACTCTTTGCCTTCATCACCGTTCTTGAGCTTGATGTTGTCACCGCTCACGTAACGGCTCATGAAACTCAGGCCGGGAATGCCGAGTTTGGCGAAGTCATAGTCGTAACGTGCCTGCCAGGAGTGTTCTTCGGCACCGGCAAAGTCATTGATCTGTACGAAGTTGACCAGGTACGGGTCGCTGCCATCGACATAGGGGAAGGCACTGTCGCCGGACATGTGTTGATAACCGGCGCTGAATTTATGCCCGCTCAAGGCATAGCTCGCCAGGCCGTTGAGGGAATTGTTGTCGATTGGGCCGCCACGTGCTGCGCCCTCGTCATCACTGATGGCCAATCGCACGTCGGTGCCGAACGTGCCGGGGCCGAACGGCTGCGAGGCGACCACGCCAAGAAAGTGCTGGTTATAGACTTCATCGAGTTGGGCGAAGTGGTAGCTGCCGGTGATCTTGTCGGTGAACTTATAGTCCACGCCGCCAAAATCAAAGTGCTTGCCGGCCACGGTGCCGGCGAAGCGGCTGTTCTTGTTGTTGAGGGCGATGTCCTCGAAATCGGTGCTGTCGCGGTCCTTGGCTTTCTCCAGACGCCCGCCGGTGAAGGTCAGGTTCTTGATCTCTTTGGAGGTCAACAGGCCGCCTTCAAAGGTCTGCGGCAGAATACGCCCGTCATTGGGTTTGAGGATTGGCAATTCCGGAATCAGGCTGCCGATTTTCAATTCCGTGGCCCAGATTTTCACTTTGCCGGTCAGGCCGAGCTTGGAATATTCATCCGCCGCGCGACCGTCGTCATGGGTCGGCAACAGACCGGTGCCGGTGCGGTCCGGACTCGAATCGAGTTTCACCCCCAGCATGCCCAGCGCATCGACACCGAACCCCACGGTGCCGTCGGTGTAACCCGATTGCAGATTGAGCATGAACCCCTGAGCCCATTCGTCCCGCTTCGATTGCTGGGCGCTGGTACCGTCGCGAAAGTCGCGGTTGAAATACATGTTGCGGGTTTCGAAGGTTGCCGTACTGTCTTCGAAGAAGGCAGCCTGGCTCAACGGCGAAAAGCCGGCGAGGGCGGCGGCACTGGCAAGGGCGGTGTGGCTGAGGCGGGAAAAACGAGCAGGCGGGCGAGCCTGAAGCTGCATGGACAGCATGGTGATGTACTCCGTTTATTGTTCTTATTGGCGAAAACGCTTCGAGGCGTTTCTCGTACTGCTATGGGCACTAGCAACGGCAGTCGAAACTGTCCGTGGCTGGACTCTAACTGGCCAACCTTTCGCTAACCTTTCAGCTGACTTTCACGGTTTTCGGGCTTCACAGCGACGGATGCGGCTGTAAACTCCGCGCCAAAGAATGGCGTCGACCATCCCTGAATGAGGTAAAGATCCATGCGTGTTCTGCTCGTTGAAGACCATCTGCAGCTTGCCGAAAGTGTCGCTCAGGCGCTCAAGAGCACCGGGCTGACCGTGGATGTGTTGCACGACGGTGTAGCGGCCGACCTGGCCTTGAGCAGCGAGGAATACGCCGTGGCGATCCTCGACGTCGGCCTGCCGCGCATGGATGGCTTCGAAGTGCTGGCGCGCCTGCGGGCCCGGGGCAAGAACCTGCCGGTGCTGATGCTGACTGCCCGCAGCGACGTCAAGGATCGGGTCCATGGCCTGAATCTTGGGGCTGACGATTACCTGGCCAAACCCTTCGAGCTGACAGAGCTCGAAGCCCGGGTCAAAGCCTTGCTGCGTCGCAGTGTGCTCGGTGGTGAACGTCAGCAGCGTTGTGGTGTGCTGGCCTATGACCTGGACACCCGGCGCTTCACTCTTGGCGAAGAATTGCTGACCCTGACCTCCCGCGAACAGGCGGTGCTCGAAGCCCTGATCGCCCGTCCCGGTCGAGTGATGAGCAAGGAGCAACTGGCCGCCCAGGTTTTCGGCCTGGACGAGGAGGCGAGTCCTGATGCCATCGAAATCTACGTTCACCGCTTGCGCAAGAAACTCGACGGGCAGCCGGTGGCTATCGTGACCTTCCGCGGCCTTGGCTATCTGCTGGAAAGCCGCGATGTATAAGCTCAGCAGCCTGCGTTGGCGGTTGCTGTGCAACCTCGCGTTGCTGCTGGTGGTATTGATGGTCGCCAGTGGTTTGAGCGCGTACTGGAACGGTCGCGAAGTCGCCGACACCGCGTATGACCGAACCTTGCTGGCCTCGGCCCGGACCATTGCCGCCGGCCTGTCCCAGCGCGATGGCAGCCTCAGCGCCGACGTGCCTTATGTGGCCCTCGATACGTTTGCCTACGACAGTGCCGGACGAATTTTTTACCTGGTCAATGACATCAATCAGCAGCTGATTTCGGGCTACGAAAACCTGCCGCCACCGCCACCGGGAACGCCGCGCACCGATGATTATCCGGCGCTGGCGCGTTTCTATAACGCCACTTATCAAGGGCAGAACGTGCGAGTGGTCAGCCTGCTCAAAGCAGTCAGCGAGCCAAACATGAACGGCATGGCCGAAATCCGCGTGGCGGAAACCGATGAGGCGCGGGTTCGCATGGCTCGCAGCCTGATGGCCGACACGTTATTGCGTCTGGGCATGCTGGCGATCGGTGCGCTGCTGTTGGTATGGTTTGCGGTCAGTGCGGCGCTGCGCCCGTTGGAGCGCTTGCGCACGGCGGTGGAAGAACGTCAGTCCGATGACTTGCGGCCCTTGCCGCTGGTGGAAGTGCAGCACGAATTGGGGCCGCTGGTGCGTGCGCTCAATCACTTTACCGAGCGTTTGCGCGGGCAGTTCGAGCGCCAGGCGCAGTTCATCGCCGATGCCGCTCACGAATTGCGTACCCCGTTGGCGGCGCTCAAGGCTCGACTCGAACTGGGATTGCGGTCCAGCGAGCCCGAAACCTGGCACAGCACCCTGGAAACCGCCGCCCAGAGCACGGATCGCCTGACCCATCTGGCCAATCAATTGCTCTCTCTGGCACGGGTCGAGAATGGCGCCCGGGCAATCGCCGAGGGCGGTGCGCAGTTGCTCGACCTCAGTCAGTTGGCCCGTGAACTGGGCATGGCCATGGCGCCGCTGGCCCACGCACGTGGCGTGGCGCTGGCGCTGGAAGCGGACGAGCCGGTGTGGCTGCGTGGCGAGCCGACGCTGTTGAACGAACTGTTGAGCAATCTGGTGGACAATGCGCTGGCCCACACGCCGCCGGGCGGCAATGTCATCCTGCGGGTCACGGCGCCGGCGGTGCTGGAGGTCGAGGACGATGGCCCGGGGATTCCCCTTGAAGAACGGGAGCGGGTGTTCGAGCGCTTTTATCGGCGTAACGAGCAGGTGGCCGGGTCTGGGTTGGGATTGGCCATCGTCGGCGAAATCTGCCGCGCCCACCTGGCGCAGATCAGCCTGCACGATGGCGAGCAGGCGGGGCTGAAGGTGCGGGTGAGTTTTATCGCGGGAGAGTAATGGTGTTTGTTCCGGCCTCTTCGCGGGCAAGCCTCGCTCCTACAGAGCGTCGAAACTGTAGGAGCGAGCGGTGCGGCGATCCGACTTGCCCGCGAAGCTCTTAGTAAAACATCGACCGCGACTCTTCCAGTTCCTTGCACGTCGCCTCGTTATCCAGATCGATCCCCAGCTTCTTGAAAGCCGGCACGCTGACGGGATCGATACGGGCCAGTGAATGATGGGTGTCCTTATGGCAGTACAGACTGGCCACTTGCACCAGATCGACATAATCGACCCGCTCCGATTGCCGCTTGAAGTCCAGATACAGCCCCGGCAATTGCACCAGCATTTCCGGAAACTCCCAGACCCTGAGCAATTTATCGCCGAGCAACGGATGAATCTGGTCGATCACATGGTTGAGGCTGACAGGGTCAGACAGCAACTCGTAGTGATCTTCAGCGTAAGTCAGGATCGGCAGTACGCCAATCTGATGCACCAGGCCACCAAGGGCTGCCTGATCAGGCTTGAGTTGTGTGTAACGGCGGCACAACGCGTAACTGACGCCTGCGATTTCCAGACTTTTGCGCCAGACCTCGCGCATTTTCTGTTCCACCACTTCGGAGCGGGCATTGAAGATCTGTTCCATCACCAGGCCAATGGCCAGATTGCTGCTGTAATTGACGCCCAGCCGCGTGATGGCCGTGTGCAGATCAGTCACTTCCTGGGTCGCGCGCAGCAGCGGGCTATTGACCACTTTGATCAGTCGCGCCGACAGCGCGGTATCGCGGCCAATCACTTTGCTCAGTGTGCTGACACTGATTTCCGGGTCTTCGGCGGCCTTGCGAATCTGCAGGGCCACTTCCGGTAACGTTGGCAGAACCAGGTCATCGTTATCGATGGCCTCAACCAAATCCTGTTGGACCTTATCCGCCAGCTCGCTCATTTCTTTTCTCTAGGGTATTGCGACAAGTGCTGCTGTTAACGCTGGATTTCGCGATCACGATCCAGTGGGTAAGGCAGGTCGAGCAGATGCAGGCCCGGACCTTCGAGTGCGCCGAGATGAAGGTTGCCATCTTCTGCCGCTTCGGCTTGCAACACCGCCAGCAATTCAATGTTGTGCTCGGCGCGGGCGGCCAGCACCACTTCACCAATCGAACTGCCATGGGTCGGGGAGAACAGTTGGGTACCGGGCTCCGGTAATTCGCTGGCCTCCAGTTGCAGGCGATACAGACGGCGCTTGAGTTTGCCAAGGTATTGCATGCGCGCGACGATTTCCTGGCCGGTATAGCAACCCTTTTTGAAGCTCACGCCACCGACGGCTTGCAGATTGAGCATCTGCGGGATGAACAGCTCGCGGGTGCTCGGCATGACCTGACCGATCCCGGCACGGATCTGGCCCAGCAGCCATTGATTCAGATCACCTTCAGCCAACAGAGCGGACAGCCTGCCCTTGATGGTGTCGGCTTGATCGGCGCGAACCCAGAGTTCGGCGCGGTCAGGCGAAACGCGAAGGGCGATCAGGCCGTCATTGCGTACCACGCGGTCGGTTTCTGCCGATAGTTCCAGGCCTAAACTGGCCAGTGCCGCATCGTTATGCTCAAGGCCGAAACGAACCCAGCTGGCACTTTCATCGGTCAGTTTCGATTTGGAGAACACCGCGTACTTTTTCAGGTCCGCCAGTTGCGGCTCCAGCAGTTCGCTGGCCATCGCCATGAGCACACCGTCGCCTTCCAGCAGAATGCGAAAACTCGACTGCATCCGGCCTTTCTGTGTGCAGCGCGCGCCAAGGCTGGCCTGGGTTTCGCTCAGGTAATTGAGGTTGCAAGTCAATTGGCCTTGCAGGAATTTGCCGGCATCCGCGCCGCGTACCGCGAGAACGCCTTCGTGAGAAAGGGTGCAGAAAAAAGCAGAATCGGCCATGGGTCATCGCAGGGTAAAGAGTCCGAGTGACATCATAAGGGCGCGCCCTTGAAATGGGTAGTTCACAAAGGTTCGTGGAGGGCGACCAAAGCCGACTGTTCGAGCAGGCCCGGGGCTGTATACTTGCCGCCTATTTGAGGAGCGTTCCATGGTCGAACAAGTTGAACTGAATCGCCTCTACTGGCACAGCCGCCGCGGCATGCTTGAGCTTGACGTGTTGCTGGTGCCGTTTGTGAAAGAGGTTTATCCGCACCTCAACCAGGTGGATCGTGATCTGTACGTCCGTCTGCTGACGTGTGAGGATCAGGACATGTTCGGCTGGTTCATGGAACGCAATGAATCCGAAGATCCGGAGCTTCAGCGCATGGTTCGCATGATCCTGGATCGTGTCCAGCCCAAGTAACGCGTTCGAATGCCGCTGGCATGCCTCGCGGCAGTTGCTGGCGGCGTATCTTTTGGCTCAGCTATTCGCGCTGGGTTCGCTGTTTTTTCTTTCCATACCGGTCTGGGCCAGTTTGCTCGGCGCTTTTTGCTGTCTGGTTCATGGCCTTTGGGCATTACCGCGACAGATTTTGCTGACACACCCGCGGGCGTTTCGCGGCTTGCGTCGCGATGCCGATGGCTGGCAGTTGTGGAATCAGGCGGTGGGTTGGCAGCCCGTGCAGCTACGGCCAGACAGTCTGGCGTTGCCATTGATTGTGGTACTGCGGTTTCGTCTGCGCGATGAGCGGCGGGTCAGGTCGATCTGTGTGCCGCGCGATTCGCAGGCGGCGGATGTGCACCGACGCCTGCGGGTTCGGCTCAAGTTCAGTCGGCGTAGGTGGGCGGCACCAGAATAGTGTCCAGGGCAACCGGCAGCATGTTCGGGTAGTCGAGGGTGTAATGCAGGCCGCGACTTTCCTTGCGCTCCATGGCTGACCGGATCATCAACTCGGCCACTTGCGCTAGGTTGCGCAACTCGATCAAGTCTCGACTGACCTTGTAGTTGCTGTAGAACTCGTCGATTTCGTCAAGCAACAGTTGCACCCGGTGTTGAGCCCGTTGCAAACGTTTGTTAGTGCGCACGATGCCGACGTAATCCCACATGAATCGCCGCAATTCGTCCCAGTTGTGCGCAATAATCACGTCTTCGTCGGAATCGGTAACCTGGCTCGCATCCCAAACGGGCAGGGCGGTCGGAATCGACACCTCTGGCAACTCCTCAAGAATGTCCGCCGCCGCCGAACGGGCGTAAACGAAACATTCCAACAGCGAGTTACTGGCCATGCGGTTGGCGCCATGCAAGCCGGTGAAGCTGGTTTCACCAATCGCATACAGGCCTGGCACATCGGTGCGTCCCCGCTGATCGACCATCACGCCACCACAGGTGTAGTGTGCCGCTGGCACTACCGGGATCGGTTGTTTGGTGATGTCGATGGAGAATTCCAGGCAGCGTTCATAGACCGTCGGGAAGTGCGTCTTGATGAAATCTTCAGGCTTGTGGCTGATATCGAGGTAAACGCAGTCGATGCCCAAGCGCTTCATCTCATGGTCGATGGCGCGGGCGACGATGTCCCGTGGGGCCAATTCGGCGCGAGGATCGAAGCGCGGCATGAAGCGTTCGCCATTGGGCAGTTTCAGGTGGCCGCCTTCACCGCGCAGGGCTTCGGTGATCAGGAAGCTCTTGGCTTGCGGGTGATAAAGGCAAGTGGGGTGGAACTGGTTGAATTCCAGGTTCGCTACCCGGCAGCCCGAACGCCAGGCCATGGCGATGCCATCACCGCAAGCACCGTCGGGGTTGCTGGTATAGAGGTAGACTTTTGCCGCGCCGCCCGATGCAAGGATCACGAAACGCGCGCCGTAGGTGTCGACTTCTCCGGTGCCGCGGTTGAGCACATAGGCGCCGAGGCAACGGTTGCCTTCAAGGCCCAGGCGCTTTTCGGTGATCAGGTCGACCGCGACCCGCTGCTCCAGCAGTTCAATGTTGGGACGCTGCCTGGCCTGATCGAGCAGGGTTCTGAAGATTGCCGCGCCCGTCGCATCGGCGGCATGAATGATGCGCCGATGGCTGTGACCGCCTTCGCGGGTCAGGTGAAACTCGAAACCACCGTCTTCGGTGCCGGACTGTTCATCGCGGGTAAAGGGCACGCCTTGGTCGATCAGCCATTGAATCGACTCTTTGCTGTGCTCGACGGTAAAGCGCACGGCGTCTTCATGACACAGGCCGCCGCCAGCATTGAGGGTGTCATCGACGTGGGATTCGACCGTATCGGTGTCATCCAGGACGGCGGCGACACCGCCTTGGGCCCAGAAGGTCGAGCCATTGGCCAGATCGCCTTTGCTCAATACGGCGATGCGCAAATGACCGGGCAAGGTCAGCGCAAGGCTCAAGCCGGCAGCACCGCTGCCAATTACCAGAACATCGTGTTGAAACTGTTGGCTCATTTCAGGATTCCGCTCAAAGCGACCCGGGACGGGGTTGGCGCAAGACAGCTGGATCGGCGAGTCAAGACAGCCACACAGCCCACTAGTATATAGAGGGGGGGAGCGGCACAATAGCCGGGCTTATATGGCATTGTGAAACTACTGTGACGGAAAGGGCTGAACGCTTCGTCGGAAGTTTTTTTGAGCGCTTCGGCGATTACACGACTGTATCGCGGATTTAACAGTCTTTTTCTCTTCACAGTTGCACAATGGCGGTTGCAGGCAGCTATAAATATGGAACTTTTGCCAAAGGCTCAAGATCAATAGACGGTTGCCTGAAACAAGGGACAGTGTCGGCTTCGGTGCGGGACTTGCGGTTGGGTCCTTAGCTGGCGAATCCGATGACAAGATTATTCGCGCAGCCGGGTTATTCCGCACTGCGCTTTTCGTGCGTGCCAAATCAGAGCCCGCAGGAAACTTGCTTGGAGGGGGGGAGAACTTTTGCGAAAAGCCCGAGTCTATGTTTGCAAGTCTGGTCGTTCAGTGATGCAAGCCTCCTTCGAGCTTATCGAGGAGTGTTCATGCTAACCCAGGAAGAGGATCAGCAGCTGGTCGAGCGCGTTCAACGCGGCGACAAGCGAGCTTTCGATCTGCTAGTGCTGAAATACCAGCACAAAATTCTCGGGTTGATCGTGCGTTTCGTGCACGACACCCATGAAGCCCAGGATGTCGCACAGGAAGCTTTTATCAAGGCATACCGTGCACTTGGTAATTTTCGCGGAGACAGCGCGTTTTATACGTGGCTTTACCGCATCGCCATCAACACGGCGAAAAACTATCTGGTTTCGCGCGGCCGCCGGCCGCCGGATAGCGATGTCAGTTCCGAGGATGCAGAGTTCTACGATGGCGATCATGGCCTCAAGGATCTCGAGTCGCCAGAACGTGCATTGCTGCGGGATGAGATCGAAGGTACCGTCCATCGAACCATTCAGCAACTGCCAGAAGATTTGCGTACGGCTTTAACTTTACGTGAATTCGATGGTCTGAGTTACGAGGACATTGCCAGCGTCATGCAGTGTCCGGTGGGTACCGTGCGCTCCCGGATTTTCCGCGCTCGGGAGGCCATCGATAAAGCCCTGCAGCCATTGTTGCAGGAAAACTGAGACAGCGGCGACAGCCAAGAGAGGAACGCCATGAGTCGTGAAGCCCTGCAGGAATCGCTGTCCGCAGTGATGGATAACGAAGCGGACGAACTGGAATTGCGTCGGGTATTGAATGCCTTCGACGATGTTGAAACTCGCGAAACCTGGGCTCGTTACCAGATCGCTCGGGCGGTGATGCACAAGGACCTGCTGCTTCCTCGCCTGGATATCGCAGCGGCAGTCTCTGCTGCGCTGGCTGACGAAGCCGTACCGGCAAAAGCCTCCCGCGGTCCATGGCGCAGCCTGGGTCGTCTGGCAGTCGCTGCTTCGGTGACCGTTGCCGTGCTGGCGGGTGTTCGTCTGTACAACCAGGACGAGATCGCCGGTGTCGAACTGGCCCAGCAATCCAGTCAACCGGGTCTGACCGCTCCTCAGGTCAAGGGCCCTGCTGTATTGGCAGGCTACAATGAGAGTTCGCAAGCCACTGGCCCTATGGCCAACGGCGTATTGCAAGGTCAGCCAGGCTGGCACGATCAGCGTTTGCCAGGTTACTTGCGTCAACATGCTCAACAGGCTGCATTGAAAGGTACTGAAAGCGCTCTGCCTTATGCTCGTGCAGCAAGCCTGGAAAACCGTTAAGGAGGATCATGCGCGCCATACCTCTACTTGCGCTTCTGCTCAGTGGCTGGTTTGTTGTTCCAGCCCACGCCGATGAAGCTCAGGACTGGCTGAAGCGTTTGGGACAGGCCGAGCAAACGCAGAGCTTTCACGGTACTTTCGTCTACGAGCGTAACGGTAGTTTCTCTACCCATAACATCTGGCATCGCGTCCAGGATGGCAAGGTCCGCGAGCGTTTACTCCAGCTCGACGGCTCGGCACAGGAAGTCATGCGCATTGATGGGCATACTCAATGCGTTAGTGGCAGCCTGATAGCAGGGCTGGGGGACTCACCCAACTCCACCGCTCGTGCACTCGATCCACAAAAGCTAAAAAATTGGTACGACCTTGCCGTCATTGGCAAGTCGCGTGTGGCGGGGCGTTCGGCGGTGATCGTGTCGTTGACGCCTCGTGATCAGCATCGTTACGGTTTTGAACTGCATCTGGACAAGGAAACCGGTTTGCCGTTGAAGTCATTGTTGCTCAATGACAAAGGGCAACTGCTGGAGCGGTTCCAGTTCACCCGGCTGGACACAGCCGAGGTGCCTTCCGACAGTGATTTGCAGGCAGGTTCTGATTGCAAAACCATTACCCTCGACAGTGACAACGCTTCCGCCGTCAAAATTGCGCAGGTCTGGCATTCGGACTGGTTACCGCCAGGTTTCGAGCTGATCAGCAGTACCTCTCACAAGGACCCGGAGACCAAAGCCCAGGTCAACAGTCTGATGTTCGACGACGGTCTGGCCCGATTCTCGGTGTTCCTTGAGCCGTTGAATGGCGCAACACTCACTGATACGCGCACCCAACTGGGGCCAACCGTTGCTGTCTCCCGGCGATTGACTACACCGCAAGGGGAGATGATGGTGACCGTGGTCGGTGAAATACCGATTGGCACCGCCGAACGGATTGCGCTGTCCATGCGCAACGATGCGGCGGCTACCAGCAAGCAGTGAACTGATCAGCCATGCTCACCAATCGGGGTCTGGAGTGCTGGAGCTCTACTATGGCTATCCCGCGGTTGGCGCCTCGAAATGTTTTGCCGAGCATTTTCATTTGCAAATATCCCGAAAATTTTTTATAGGTCAGAGCCCCTCGGCTCTGGCCTTGTTTGTTGTTCCCGGAACAAAAATACCGGCGTATCGTTTCCGGTGTTCCTTGCTCCATATCGCTTAACCATGCTCGTCGTAACGGGAGCCGTATGTCGATACCACGCTTGAAGTCTTATCTCTCCATTTTTGCCACCGTGCTGGTGCTCGGTCAGGCGGTCGCTGTGCAAGCGGTCGAGTTGCCTGACTTCACGCAGTTGGTCGAGCAAGCCTCCCCCGCGGTGGTGAACATCAGTACTACCCAGAAGCTGCCGGACCGCAAGGTGTCCAGCGAGCAAATGCCTGACCTTGAAGGCTTGCCGCCAATGCTGCGCGAGTTCTTCGAGCGGGGCATGCCGCAGCAGCCACGGTCCCCTCGCGATCGCCAGCGAGAGGCTCAATCCCTGGGGTCGGGTTTCATCATCTCGCCTGACGGCTACATCCTGACCAATAACCATGTCATTGCCGATGCCGACGAGATTCTTGTGCGCCTCGCCGATCGCAGTGAGTTGAAGGCCAAGCTGATCGGTACCGATCCGCGCTCCGACGTCGCTTTGCTGAAAATCGAAGGCAAGGACCTGCCAGTCCTGAAGCTTGGCAAGTCGCAGGACCTGAAAGCCGGTCAGTGGGTCGTGGCCATCGGTTCGCCGTTCGGTTTTGATCACACGGTGACCCAAGGTATTGTCAGCGCCATCGGCCGTAGCCTGCCAAACGAAAACTATGTGCCGTTCATCCAGACCGACGTGCCGATCAACCCGGGCAACTCCGGTGGCCCGCTGTTCAACCTGGCCGGTGAAGTGGTTGGCATCAACTCGCAGATCTACACCCGCTCCGGCGGCTTCATGGGCGTGTCGTTTGCCATCCCTATCGATGTGGCGATGGACGTTTCCAACCAGCTGAAAAGCGGTGGCAGAGTCAGCCGTGGCTGGTTAGGCGTAGTGATCCAGGAAGTGAGCAAGGATCTGGCCGAGTCGTTCGGTCTCGAGAAGCCGGCCGGTGCACTGGTGGCTCAGATCCAGGATGACGGTCCGGCTGCCAAGGGTGGCCTGCAAGTGGGCGATGTGATCCTCAGCATGAACGGTCAACCGATCGTCATGTCCGCTGATCTGCCGCATTTGGTGGGCGCGCTGAAGGCTGGCTCGAAAGCCGATCTTGAAGTGATCCGCGAAGGCAAGCGCAAGAACGTCGAGCTGACCGTCGGCGCTATTCCCGAAGAAGGCAAAGAGTTGGAAGCCCTGCCTAAATCCAGCGTCGAGCGCAGTAGCAATCGCCTGGGTGTTTCGGTGGCCGAGTTGACCGAAGAGCAGAAGAAAACCCTCGACCTCAAAGGTGGTGTGGTGATCAAGGAAGTCCAGGACGGTCCTGCTGCCCTGATCGGCTTGCAGCCGGGCGATGTGATCACTCACCTGAACAATCAGGCGATCGGCTCCGCCAAGGAATTCACGGACATTGCCAAGGCGCTGCCGAAGAACCGCTCGGTGTCGATGCGGGTTCTGCGTCAAGGTCGCGCCAGCTTCATCACCTTCAAACTGGCTGAATAAACCGATTGTCGGCTGAATAAAAAACCGCCCCGAAAGAGGCGGTTTTTTTGTATCTGGATTTTGAGTTTTTTGTTTCCGATGCAGTCAGCCCATCATGTCCTTGACCATCCGTTCCTGCTCCATCAGCTCACGTTGCCGAGCGTCAATTCGTGATGACAGCGGGAAATTGCTCCCAGCCTTGCGCTTGGCGAAGTCCAGTTGCTGGATCGCCTGGCGATAGTCGCCGACCAGCGCAAAGTACTCCGCGCGAGCCTGATGCAGGCCGATGATGTTGCCCGACAGACCGCGCGTCTCGGCCACCATGTACCAGACGTCCGGATCATCGGGGCGGCTCCTGAGTAGATTTTCCAGCGCTTTCTCCGCATCGGCTGCTCGATTCTGCTTGAGCAGCAGGTCGACACGCACCTGATTCAGCGGGTAGTTGCCGGGGTATTGAGTGAGCATCCGATCGACCCGTGATTGAGCATCGGGCAGACGATTATTAGTGATGTCCAGATCGACCTGCGCCAGGTTGTAGATGATCTCGTTCGGCGATTTGGCCAGCAGCAGCTTGAGGTTCTCGCGAGCTTCATGCAGCTGGCCCCCCTTGATCTGCGCGATCGCGAGGCCATAGCGAGCAACGTCATTTTTCGGGTTTTCGTCGAGTTGGGCCCGGAAGCGCTTGGCGCCCAGGCCTGGGGTTTCTTCATAGATCAGCTGCACGCGCGCCCGAATCAGCTGGTAACGCATGCTGTCTTCGATGCCACCCGGCTTGGACTGTTCGGCGCGGTTGCGGGTGTCGGCGATCCGCGATTCGGTTACCGGGTGAGTCAGCAGGAATTCTGGTGGCTTGGCGTCGAAGCGGTACTGGCGCATCAGCCGTTCGAACATGGTCGGCATCGAGCGCGGATCGTAACCGGCCTTTTCCAGATTCATGATGCCGATACGGTCGGCTTCCTGTTCGTTCTGGCGCGAGAAGCGTCGTTGTTCCTGAATTGCCGCCGCTTGAGTGCCGGCAATGGCCGCGATCCCGGCATCACCGGCACCGGCCGCGGCAATCACGATACCAGCCAGCAGCGCAGCCATCATAGGCACTTGCATGCGTTGCGACGCTTCGACACCGCGGGCGAAGTGACGCTGCGACAAGTGAGCCAGTTCGTGAGCCAGTACCGAGGCATATTCGCCCTCGGTCTGGGCATTGAGGAACAAGCCACCGTTGATGCCGACGATCCCGCCCGGTGCGGCAAAAGCGTTGAGCTGGGGGCTGTTGATCAGGATGAACTCCAGGCGCCGGTCATTGACCTGGCTGGTCTCCACCAGCCGGTAGACGCTGGATTCGACATAGTCCTTGAGCTGCGGATCGTTGAGCTGCGACACCTGGCTGCGCAGCAACGCCAGCCACGCACGGCCCAGTTGGTGTTCCTGTTGCGGCGAGACGATGGCAGAACTGGCGTCACCGAGTGACGGCAAGTCGTCGGCGAAGCCCGGTGAGGCGAGCAGGCAAGCGAGCGTCAGCAGGGTAGGGCGCAAAAAAGTCATGCACAAAGCCTTAATCGACAAAGACCTTACTGTAGCCGGACACTACGCTTGGGACCAGATATTCTAAGCGGCTTAACCCCTTGCCCCGGAGTGATTCGATGACTGACGCTGTAACCCACGACGCCGAACTGGACGCCAGCGGTCTGAATTGTCCATTGCCCTTGCTCAAGGCCAAACTGGAACTCAACCGACTGGCCAGCGGCGCGGTACTCAAGGTGATCGCCACCGATGCGGGATCCCAGCGCGACTTTCGCACCTTTGCCCGATTGGCTGGTCATACGCTGCTTCGTGAAGAAGATGAGGCGGGCGTTTATCGCTATTGGTTGAAAAAAGCCTGAAGCCTGCTGCGTTGGTTTCTAAGGATTATTGATGTTCAAGGTGTTACGCGACTGGATTCAGCGCTACTTCTCGGATGAAGAGGCCGTGGTGCTGGCGGTGCTGCTGTTTCTGGCTTTTACCGCAGTACTCACCCTGGGTGGAATGCTCGCGCCAGTACTGGCCGGTATGGTGCTGGCGTATCTGATGCAGGGGCTGGTAGTGACCCTCGAGCGCCTGCGTGTGCCTGGTGGCGTGGCGGTGGGGCTGGTTTTCGCGTTATTCATGGGGTTGTTGCTGGTCTTTATCATCATCGTGGTGCCACTGCTCTGGCATCAACTGATCACGCTGTTCAACGAATTGCCCGGCATGCTCGCCAAGTGGCAGTCGCTGCTGTTGCTGTTGCCCGAGCGCTATCCGCACCTGGTATCGGATGAGCAAGTGCTGCAGGCGATCGAAGTGGCACGGGGCGAGATCGGCAAGTTCGGTCAGTGGGCACTGACATTCTCGCTGTCGAGCCTGCCATTGCTGGTGAACATCATGATTTACCTGGTGCTGGTGCCAATCCTGGTGTTCTTTTTTCTCAAGGACCGGGAGATGATCGGCCAGTGGGTGCGCGGTTATCTGCCGCGCGAGCGTGCGCTGATCACCCGGGTCGCCCAGGAAATGAACCGGCAGATCGCCAATTACATTCGCGGCAAGGTCATCGAAATCTTCATTTGCGGTGGCGTGACTTACATCGCGTTCGTGGCGCTGGGGCTCAACTACTCGGCGCTGCTGGCGTTGCTGGTGGGGGGCTCGGTGGTGGTGCCTTACGTCGGGGCGGTGGTGGTGACCGTGCCAGTGCTGCTGATTGCGCTGTTCCAGTGGGGCTGGAGCGATCAGTTCATCTATTTGATGACGGTCTACGGGATCATCCAGACGCTGGACGGCAACGTGCTGGTGCCGCTGCTGTTCTCGGAAGCAGTCAACCTGCACCCGGTGGCGATCATTTGCGCAGTGCTGTTGTTTGGCGGGTTGTGGGGCTTCTGGGGCGTGTTCTTTGCGATTCCCCTGGCGACGCTGTTCAAGGCTGTACTGGATGCCTGGCCGCGCAAAGAGCCGATTGTGGCGCCACTGCTTTAATTGTCAGGCTGGACTTTTCAGTGAGGCGAATGGCCTCAGCCCGAGCAGGCTCGGTCCCACAGGGATTGCGCAAATCCTGTAGGAGCGAGCGGTGCGGCGATCCGACTTGCCCGCGAAGGCGTCCGAACAGACGCCCAAATAATCAGGCCTTGTTCAGCGCCTGAGCAGCAGCCAAAACCGCATCCACATGCCCCGGCACTTTCACACCGCGCCATTCCTGACGCAGCACACCATCCTTGTCGATCAGGAATGTGCTGCGATCAACGCCCATATATTCCTTGCCGTAGAGCTTTTTCAGTTTGATCACGTCGAACAGCTGGCACAGCGCTTCTTCCTTGTCGCTGATCAGCTCGAAGGTGAACGCCTGCTTGGCCTTGAAGTTTTCGTGGGATTTCAGGCTGTCGCGAGACACGCCGAAGACTTCGGTATTGGCGGCTTTAAAGGCGTCAAGCTGATCACGAAAACCCTGACCCTGAGTGGTGCAGCCCGGCGTGCTGTCCTTCGGATAGAAGTAAATCACCACTTGCTTGCCTTTGAGGCCCGCGAGGCTGACGGATTGCCCGCTGGTGGCGGGTGCTTCGAAGTCGGCAACCGGTTGGTCGATGGTTACGGCCATGAAAGCTTCCTTACATTGGGTTTTGTGGGCGCCACGGTTCAATCAGTGCGTCCAGGTTCATGGCGTCGGCGAAATCCAGGAACTGGTCACGCAACCAGCTGATCTGGGTGCCGGCCGGCAAGGTCACGGTGAACGTAGCGTTAAGCATGGTGCCGCCGGTCTGCGGGGCCTGATAGGTGTCGCAGGTCAGGTTCTCCAGCTCGACGTTGTGATCCATGAAGAACTGGCACAGCTCGTTGATGATGTCCGGGCGGTAGGCTGAGCTGACGTAGGCAACGTACGGCAGGGCTTGCGGACGGTTCTCCAGGGCAGCGCTGCGGACCACGTTAACGGTGAAGGCGTGCCGTTTGGCCATCACTGGGAGGCTGCCTTCGAGGCGCGCCAGGGCGTCCCAGCTGCCCGAGATTTCAAGGATCAACGCACTGCATTCGCCATGGCGCGTCAGCCGAGAAGTGACCACGGCGCAGCGGTTTTCATGGCTGGCGCGGCACAGGACGTTAGTCAGCTCCATGGGGTTGGCGCCGAGGGCACTGATGACAAGGAATTGTTCGCGAACTGTGGGGGTGGACATGCAGCATTCCTAAAGCGATGAGCGGTCGATACTTTTATGCGCTTTTTTACCGGGACGAGCCTGCGGATGCGAATTCAGAAAACCCGGCCGAAGGTTGCAACGTGCTCCAGAGTGGCGAGAGCGAGGGGTGGCAACGCTGGATCGGGGCTTGTGATGCCGAAAATGGAGGCTGGAACACGGCGTACGAGCTTATCAGTACCGATCAAAGTCTGAAGGGTAGCGAAAAGCAGCGCCAAGGGGAATGGCAGTAGCGCAGTACTTCGCTTGTACAAGCATCTTGGCGCCAGTACCATTACCGCTCTCTTTTTCCGGCAGGAGCGGTTGCATGATTGCGGGCAGTATGGTGGCACTGGTCACACCCATGGATGCACAGGGTCGTCTCGACTGGGACAGCCTGAGCAAACTGGTGGACTTCCACCTGCAAGAGGGCACCAACGCCATCGTGGCGGTCGGCACTACAGGTGAGTCGGCCACGCTTGACGTGAACGAGCACATTGAAGTGATTCGTCGCGTGGTTGCTCAGGTTGCAGGGCGTATTCCGGTGATCGCCGGTACGGGCGCCAATTCGACGCGCGAAGCGATCGAGTTGACGACCAACGCGAAGAACGCCGGCGCCGACGCGTGCCTGCTGGTAACCCCTTATTACAACAAGCCGACGCAAGAAGGCCTGTACCAGCACTTCAAGGCAATCGCCGAAGCCGTCGACATCCCGCAGATTCTCTACAACGTGCCGGGCCGTACCGCTTGCGACATGCAGGCCGAGACGGTGATTCGCCTGTCGACCGTGAAGAACATCATCGGCATCAAGGAAGCCACGGGCGACCTGCAGCGCGCCAAGGACATCCTGGCCGGCGTGAGCAGCGACTTCCTGGTTTATTCCGGAGACGACGCGACCGCAGTCGAGCTGATGCTGCTCGGCGGCAAGGGCAATATTTCGGTGACCGCCAACGTCGCACCGCGCGCCATGAGCGACCTGTGCGCCGCGGCCATGGCCGGCGATGCTGTCAAAGCCCGGGCGATCCACGAAAAGCTGATGCCGCTCAATAAAACCCTGTTTATCGAATCCAACCCTATCCCCGTGAAATGGGCACTGCATGAAATGGGCTTGATGCCGGACGGTATTCGTCTGCCGCTCACCTGGCTCAGCGCTGCCTGTCACGAACCGCTGCGGCAGGCCATGCGCCAGTCCGGCGTCCTGGTTTAATTGAGGAAGTACTACGCATGAAGCGAATGGCCGGACTTTCCGCACTTGCCTTGATTATCTCCAGCACCAGTGGCTGCGGATGGATCTGGGGCCCGGAAGGTTATTTCCGTGACCGTGGTAGCGACTACCTGGAAGCGCAACAGACTGCACCGATGCAACTGCCACCGGACGTCAGCACCGCCAAGCGTCTGGATCCGCTGTTGCCGATCCCGCGCAACGTGGCCGACGACACTGCCAAAGGCGAATACATCGTGCCTCGTCCGCAGCCGCTGTCGGCAGCGGCTGACGCCAGTCCCTACTCCCTGCAGAAAAGCGGCGACTCGCGTTCGATCCTGGCTCAGAACTCACCGGCCGAAGTCTGGCCCGTGGCCGTGCAGTTCTTCCAGGACAACGGTTTCCGTCTGGACGAGCAACGCCCGCAAACCGGCGAATTCACCACCACTTGGCAGCATTCCGACGAACTGTCCGCAGCCATGGCCAAGCGCCTGAGCGCGGCCGGTGTCGGCGCCGACAGCGAAACCCGCGTGCGGGTGCGTATCGAGCCGGGCGTGCAGCGCAACACCAGTGAAGTCTACGTGGTCAGCGCCGAACGTCCTGCCGGCAGCACCGCCAATGTCGATTTCACCAATCGTTCGGTCAACACCGGCCTGGACGCGGCACTGGTCGACGACATGCTCGCGAGCATGAGCCGCACTTCGGAGAAGGGCGGTTCGGTCTCCATGCTGGCTTCGCGCGATTTCGATACGCCAAGCCGTGTCAGCCTGACCGAAGATGGCAGCGGCAACCCGGTGCTCAACGTCGGTACTGATCTGGATCGTGCCTGGTCGAGCGTCGGTCGTGCGTTGGAACAGGGCGAATGGCGCGTTGAAGACATCAACCGCAGCCTGGGCCTGTACTACATCAACCTCGCCGAAAAGGCCGAGAGGAAAGACGAGAAGCCAGGCTTCTTTGGCAGCCTGTTCGGCAGCGCGCCGAGCAAGGAAGAAATTGACGCACGCGCCGAGCGTTATCAGGTTCGCCTGAGCAAGGTGGGCGAAAACGTCCAAGTCACCGTCGAGAAAAACATCAACACCGTGGCGCCAGCAGACGTGGCGCGTAAAGTGTTGAGCGTGATTCAGGACAACCTGGGCTGATCACATGCGTTTTGCCGTTCTCGGCAGCGGTAGCCAAGGGAACGGCACGCTGATAGCCAGCGATGACACGTATGTATTGGTGGATTGTGGTTTCTCCTTGCGAGAAACCGAAAAACGTCTGCTGCGACTGGGTGTGAACCCTTCGCAGTTGAGCGCGATACTCGTGACCCACGAACATGCCGACCATGTGCATGGCGTGGGTTTGCTGTCTCGGCGTTACAATCTGCCTGTCTACCTCAGTCGCGGGACCCTGCGCGGGATGCGCAAACCGATTGAACCCGCAGGCTTTGTGGCTGGCGGCGAGCAACTGCAAATCGGTAACCTGAGCATCAGTGTCATTGCCGTGGCGCATGATGCACAGGAACCGACACAGTATGTCTTTAGTGACGGTCAGCGGCGTTTCGGCCTGTTGACCGACCTGGGCTCGTATTGCAACACGGTGCTGGACGGCTACCGGGACCTCGATGCATTGATGATCGAGTCCAACCATTGCCGTGACAGGCTGGCTCGCGGTCACTACCCGTACTTTCTCAAGCAGCGGGTGGGCGGTGAATTGGGACATTTGAACAACCATCAGGCGGCATTCCTGGTGGCCGAGTTGGGCTGGCAAGGCCTGCAACACCTGGTCCTGGCCCATCTGAGCAGCAAGAACAACCTGCCGCAGCTGGCCCGGCAATGTTTTGTCGACACCCTCGGGTGCGACCCGGACTGGCTGCAACTGGCCGATCAAGATTCAGGGCTCGACTGGCGATACATCGCCTAGCCCACCTACTTAGCAAGCGGAGCCCATCATGGAAAAACGTGAAGAACTCTACCGCGGCAAAGCCAAATCGGTTTACAAGACCGACGACGCTGACCGTTTGATCCTGCTGTTTCGCAACGACACTTCGGCGTTCGACGGCAAGCGCATCGAGCAGCTCGACCGCAAAGGCATGGTGAACAACAAGTTCAACGCCTTCATCATGCAGAAACTCGAAGCAGCCGGCGTGCCGACTCAATTCGACAAACTGCTGGGCGACAACGAATGCCTGGTGAAGAAACTCGACATGATTCCGGTCGAGTGCGTCGTGCGTAACTACGCCGCCGGCAGCCTGGTCAAGCGCCTGGGCGTTGAAGAAGGCATGAAGCTCAACCCTTACACCTTCGAACTGTTCCTGAAGGACGACGCCAAGGGCGACCCGTTCATTAACGAATCCCACGTCGTGGCATTCGGTTGGGGCACCGCCGAGCAACTGGTTCGCATGAAAGAACTGTCGCTCAAGGTCAACGAAGTCCTGAGCAAACTGTTCGACGACGCCGGCCTGCTGCTGGTCGACTTCAAACTTGAATTCGGCGTGTTCCACGACGGCTCCATCGTTCTGGGCGACGAATTCAGCCCGGACGGCTGCCGCCTGTGGGACAAGGCCACCAAGAAGAAAATGGACAAGGACCGCTTCCGTCAGGGCCTCGGTGATGTTATCGAAGCCTACGAAGAAGTCGCCAATCGTCTGGGCGTGCCGCTGTAATCGACGCAAGCATCTGATAGCACGGAAAAATTTTGTTTAGGGGGTTCGCTTCCGGCAAAAGTGTTGTTATGATGCGCGCCGTTGGAGAGATGCCAGAGTGGCCGAATGGGACGGATTCGAAATCCGTTGTACCTTCACCGGTACCTAGGGTTCGAATCCCTATCTCTCCGCCATTACATAGGAAAAGCCTCGTAGCTGAATAAGCTACGGGGCTTTTTCGTTTGCGCAGCTTTTTCCGTTGGACCATTCCGCGTCCGTCCGACGTTTGCTCCAAGTTTTTGGTGTCGGATAAATCAGGCCAACAGCGTAAGAAAAATATGCATATTTACGGGAAAACTGACTCCACTAAGTCTCTTTAATTACCACCCCCCGTATCTATTGATCGTCCCGCGAATCAAGGTCTTTTCTCCGAAACATCCCCTGACACTGAAAGCCATTGCCTCAAAAAATCCTCATCTACTCTGTTTTCGCAGGTCATTGATCTGTCGTAATCAGCAGTCGCAAGGAGCGATCAATGTATTTTGAGATTTACAGGCAAACCCGTGGTATCGCACAAACCGGCAAGGGCCAATGGCGCTGGCGTTTGCGGGCGGGGAATCATGAAACGATTGCCAGTGGGGAGGCTTACGTCAACAAGTCTGATTGTGTGCATGCCATCAGTTTGATCAAAGGAACTCATGATCAGACGCCGGTCAAGGAGATATAGGCTTCCAGCGGTGAAGCTGCTCAATGGGAGCAGCTTCGTTCTGATCGGGCGGGCTTTTGGTTGTGAGTTTGGATTAAACGCATTTGCTTCAGTCGCATAGACGCCGTTTACGACACCTCCCTAAACTGTCAGCCAAGTCTTGGGGACCGGGGTGCAAGGGATGAATCGCAACGAACTGCGCAAGGCCGACATCAATCTGATGGTGGTGTTCGAGACATTAATGCTCGAACGCAACGTCACACGGGTGGCGGAGAAGTTGTTCCTCGGTCAGCCGACCATCAGTGCGGCGCTGAATCGCTTGCGGACGATGTTCAATGATCCGCTGTTTATTCGGGTTGGCCATCGTATGGAGCCGACGGCGCGGGCCGAGGAAATTATTCAGCACTTGTCACCGGCGCTGGATTCGCTGTCGGTGGCCTTGA
This sequence comes from Pseudomonas sp. B21-048, assembly GCF_024748615.1. Lineage (NCBI taxonomy): Bacteria > Pseudomonadati > Pseudomonadota > Gammaproteobacteria > Pseudomonadales > Pseudomonadaceae > Pseudomonas > Pseudomonas sp. B21-048. The sequence goes on from NZ_CP087168.1 coordinate 1,362,125, forward strand.
GCCTGACCCATGATTTCGATCCGCTCAGCAGCACCATGACGTTTCGCATCGGGCTGTCGGACGATGTCGAGTTCGGTCTTTTGCCGCCGCTGCTGCGTGCTTTGCGCCAGGAAGCGCCGAAGGTGGTGTTCGTGGTCCAGCATGTCGACTACTGGCGCATTCCCGACCTGCTGGCGTCTGGTGATATCACCGTTGGGATCAGCCAGACCCGCGGCCTGCCCGCCAACGCCAAGCGCAAATTGCTGCGACACATCCAGCCCAGTATTTTGCGCGCAGACGCATCAGACACACCGCTGACCCTCGATGAATATTGCTCGCGGCCGCACGTGCTGGTGTCTCATACCGCCAATGTCAGTGGTTACGCCGACGAATGGCTGGCGGAAATCGGTCGAACGCGCCAGGTAGTGCTGTCCGTCCCGCAATACAGCTCGTTGCCGGCCTTGCTCGCCGGCACTGATCTGATCGCCAGCCTGCCGGATTACACGGCCGAAGCGATGGCCGCGTCCGGCCAACTGTTCAAGGAACCGTTTCCGTTCAAGACACCGACCCTGGACCTGTCCATGGTCTGGCTCAGTCATGTCGATAGCGATCCTGCCGAACGCTGGCTGCGCTCGCGGCTGGAGGCGTTCATGAGTGAACGTGCGGTGTTGCCGCTGCCTGAGTGAGCAGGGCGGCGCTGTGTTATATGTACGACCTTTCTATCAATCTTCAGGAACCCTCGTCATGCCCCACCTGCACATGGAATACACCGCCAACTTGCCTGAATTGAATGCCGATGTGGCGTTGATGCGACTCAACAATGCCCTGGTAGCTTCAGGCCAGTTTGGCGAGTTCGACATCAAGGCCCGTGCGGTGAAGGTCGAGACTTTCAAGGTGGGCACTGCACAGGGTGAGCGGGCGTTCGTGCATGTGAAACTGGCGTTGTTGAGCGGTCGTTCGCCGGAGATCAAAAAACAGTTGTCTGAAAGCCTGCTGGCCGTGGTGCAGGATGTGTGTGAGTGGCCGGCGGGGGTTGCGGTCCAGCTGTGTGTTGAAATCCTCGACATCGATCGAGAGTCCTACACCAAGACCGCTATTGGCCACTGAGTTTCAGGCCATTTCGTGTTCGGCGCAGGTTTTGATCACTTGCTCGCGCAGCCAGGTATTGGCGCTGTCCTGATCGACGCTGTGACTCCACTGCATGTCGAGGGTGAAACCCGGTAAGCCGTTGGGTGCTTCGCAGTGATTGAAGATCACCTCGTTGGCCAGCAATTGCTGGATGCGTCGAGGCAAGGTCAGGATGAAATCGGTGCCGGTGATCATCTTCAGCGCTGCGCTGTAGCTGTTGGACCGCGCGACAATCTGTCGTTTGTGGGCCTGTTGAGCAAGCCAGCCGTCGACCATATTGGTAGTAGATGTCCAAGGCGTCGGGAATACATGCCGGCGCTCAATGAATGCTTGCAGGCTCAAGCGTGGTTCCGGCGGCGTAGCGCGCTTATCGAAGACGCAGACCAGATCGTCTTCCAGCAGCCTCCTGGCGTTGAAATCGGTGTGGCTGCGATGAAAGTTCGGGCCAAAACAGATGACGAGGTCGAGGCTGCCGTCGCGCAGTTCTTCGGCCGGGATGTCGGTTTCGAACTTGTGCATGTTGACCATCACTGGTAGGTCGGCGAAATCGAAGCGCTTCAACAGGCGCGGCAGGATCAACTGCTCGAAGTACTCCGGCGCGCAGATATTGAAGGTGACCGGTTGCAAGGTCGGATCAAAGGTCGGTGTCTCGGCGTGGCACAGATTGATGCTTTCGAGAATTTTCAGCACATGGGTATACATGCTGCTGGCTTTGTTCGTGGGGCGCATACCCGTGCGGGTATTGATGAATAAATCGTCTTCAAAACTGGTGCGCAGTTTTTTCAGGCAATAGCTCACGGTGGACTGGCTGACGCAGAGCGCCTCCGACACACCGGTGACGTTGCTTTGCTCATACACGGAAACAAACACCATGAGGTCTTGCATGTCGAGCTTTCTAAGCAAGTTACTGTTTAGCATCCGTTCTGTCTCGCTGTGCTCCTTGCGCTGACTGTGCGCAAATGTGTGCGAACGATCCTAGCGGAACGATGGTGCCAAGAGAATGCCTTGTAGGATTTTTCATGGTCAGTTGTGGGACAGAAAATGTTACCAACACGACCTATGAATTCAATCTCTTGAAAGCTGGCCAGAGGCCTTTAACGCTGATGGCTGCTTGAGCATCGCGTCGCGGCTGGATATTAGCAGCGCCAACATGCCGATGCCCACCAGTAACGCGCCAATGATTTCCACGGCTAATGGCGACTGACGTAGCCAGAACCAGTGGAACAGCGTGATGAACAGCGTGCTCAGGTAGATGTATGAAATGACTGAGGAGGGGGCGATGACGCCAATGGCTCGATGCAAAAGCCAGAACGTCACCAGCGTGGCGAACAGCGCCAGGTACATCAACCACCCAAGATCGCTCGCAGTCAGCAACGACGCCGATCGCCAGCCGCCGCTGAACCCACAGAACGCCAATAGAAACAGTGCACCGAACAGCATGTTCCAGAAGGTCATGCCCACCGGGCCGCGCCCCTTGAGGCTGTTGGCCTTGAGGCGTTGACTCAGGGGCGAGTAAAGCGCCATCGCCAGGCAACCGACCCCATACACCGATACTGCATACAGTGACGGCAGTTCGCCCGGGCCAGCGCCTTTCAACACCAGCAGCACAGCGCCGACTGCGGCAATCAGCATGGGCAATACGCGTTGTTTCAGTCTGCTGTCGGGTATCAGAAAGGCTTCGAACAGCAACGTCAGCAATGGCACCAGGGTGAACATCGTTCCGGTGTTCACCGCCGAGGTGTAGCGCAGCGCTTCGAACACCGAGCCGAAATACAGCGCCAGCAGCATGCCGAGCACGGCATGACCCAACAGGCCGCGAACGGTCATGGCGGTATCACCCTTGAACAGCAGCAGGGGCAAAAATACCAGGGCGCAAAAAAACAGCCGCAACCCGGTCAGCAGAATCGGGTCGATGGCCTGGCTGACCCGGGCTGCCGCGGAAAACGAGGCGGCAATCAATAGAGCCCAGAGCAGCATGCCGAGGTGAGCGGCAGCAAAACCTGGTTGTTTCATGGTAAGGGTTCCGGGTCAGTGAATGTGTCGGGCGTAATGCCGCGGATCGAAGCGCAGAACCATCAATATCATCAGCGCCATGACGCCGGTCAGTGACCACCAGGCCCATTCGAAGCTGCCCAGCTGATCACGAATCATCCCGGCCATCAAGGGTGAAAGGCCTGCAATCAGATAACCGATGCCTTGCACGAAAGCGGTCAGCCCGCCTGCGCGTTGGGGATTGTCCACATGATCCAATGACACGATCAGGCTCATCGGAAACAGTCCGCCGATGCCCAACCCCAGCAGGCAAGGCCACAGCAGGCTCAGGTGTCGAGGGCTCAAAATCAGCCCGCAGAAACCGGCCATGATCAGCGCCAGCAACACGACCAGCACCAGGCGCCGGTCGCGGCTGCGATTGGCGATGGCGGGTACTAAAAGTCCTGACAACACTTCCATGGCGGTCAAAAAGCCCAGCAACAAACCGGCCTGTTGTTCGCTCCAGCCTTTTTCCACGTAGTACGGCGCCAGCCAGGCCAGCACACAGGTGTAGGACGCCGTACCGAGACCGAAGAAGATAGCGAGTAACCAGGCGCGGGAATTGCTGAAGAAAGATTCTTTGCGGGACGATTTCGTACTCGGTGTCGGCATGCCCGAGCGCTGAGCCCACCAGAACAGCAACGCCACCAGCGCCAGCGCCGCCCAGATCGCCAAACCCATTCGCCAGCTGTCGGTGCGGGTCATCACCAGCGGCGCAAACGACGCCGCGATAGCCGCGCCGCCCATGATCGATGTCACGTAGAGGCCCATACACACGGAAACGTTGTCGCTGAAACGGGACTTTATCAGGGCGGGCATCAATGCCTGAATCAACGCAATGCCGATGCCGGCCACCACCGCACTCAGGATCAGTTCCGCCGCCGAGTCGAGGAACAACCGCGACACTGTGGCCAGGCCGATAATCAGCAGCGACAACACCACGGTGCGTTGCTCGCCCAGGCGCTGACTAATGCCGATACCGAAGAACATCGCCAGCCCCATGGCCATGACCGGCAGCATTGTCAGGAGTGAGGCCAGGCTGAAACTCAGTGGGATATCACCGCGAATGGCTGACAGCAAAGGACCGACAGCGGCCATGGACGGACGCAGGTTCAGGGCGACGAGAACAATGCTGAACATCAGCCAGAGGGCAGGGCGAGAGATTGGGCGAACGTTTTCCATAATCGGACCTTCAAAAACAAGGAGCCGATTAGGCGCGCGAGCCTCGAAGGCTGCAAATCAGAATGTCTGGAGCAGTATTTAAAAATTAAATAGCTGTGAGGCTAAATCACTCTTGAGCACTGCGGCGATGCTTTGCAGGCGATGGATGAAGCGGTGCGCTACAAGCGGCTGGTCAAGGGCGTGGCCCACAAGGGCGCAGGAAGCATTCGGCAGTGAGTTTCTTGGCGTGTATCTGGCGGTGAAACGTGCCGAATACCGGCAGTTCATGGGCGAAGTCGGTGAACAGGACTGGCGCTGGTATCTGCATCAGGCCTGAAACTGGTTTCCAATGCTGAAAGTTTTGGCCTAATGCCATGAAGCCAACTAATCGTTGGCTTCTTTTTCACGAAAAATTGATGGCTGGCTGCTTAAGATTTGTGATGTCGCGGAAAATGAAATTTTCACATTTGCCGCGGGCACTTTTCTTCAGGAACCGCCAATCATCATGTTGAAGTTCAAAACCGTGCACCCCGAGTGGGTGACGCTGGTTGCCAGCGCCTTTTTATTGGCAGGGTTCAATTCAGTTCTCTGGCAACACCTCTTCGATATCACCGCGGCAGACGGTCTAGGCATCGTCATGCGTATTGCGTTCGGGGCGATGATCCTGGCGGCTTTCAATATTGTGCTGACTTTGTTGGCATTCCGGCCGGTGATGAAACCCGTGTTGATGCTGATTTTTTTGATCAGTGCCGGAGTGGCGTACTTCATGAGCCAATACGGTGTACTGATCGACGCGGGTATGTTGCGTAACTTCGCTGAAACCAATGCCACCGAAGTACGTGACTTACTGTCCGTAAAGTTGTTTGTATACATAGCGTTTCTTGGGGTTTTACCGTCGTGGTTACTGTGGAAGATTCCTGTCAACTACCGGCGCTGGCACCGTGAGTTATTAAGTAAGGTGCTAGTAAGTGTCGCGTCGGTTGCCGTGATCGGCGGCGTCGCATTGGTCAATTATCAAGGCCTGTCGTCGTTATTTCGCAATCACCATGAATTGCGCCTGATGGTGGTGCCGAGCAACTACATTGGTGCGTCGGTTGGTTATCTGCGTGAGCAAGTGGTGTCTGCGCAGCAGCCCTTCGTCAAACTCGGTGAAGATGCCCGCAAAAACCCTGCCTGGCAGGCTCACGGCCGTAAATCCCTGACGGTATTGGTGGTGGGCGAGAGTGCCCGGGCCGAGAACTTCGGCATCCTGGGTTATGACCGCGACACCACGCCAAAACTGAATAAGGAAGCCGGCCTGATTGCCTTCACCGATGTTCATTCCTGCGGCACGGAAACCGCCGTGTCGGTGCCCTGCATGTTCTCCAACATGGGCCGCAAGGATTACAACGCCAGCAAGGCGAAGAATGAGGAAGGTTTGCTGGACGTGCTCAAGCACGCCGGTCTCGAGGTGATCTGGCGCGATAACCAGTCGGGCTGCAAAGGCACCTGCGATCGGGTCACTGTCGACGACGTCAGTAATCTGAAAGACCCGGTATTGTGTGCCAACAGCGAATGCCGCGATGAAATTCTCCTGCAAGGTTTGCAGTACTTCATCGACACGCTGGATAAAGACACCGTACTGGTACTGCACCAGATGGGCAGTCACGGTCCGGAATATTTCAAGCGCTACTCGAAAGAGTACGAACACTTCACCCCGGTGTGTGAAAGCAATGCGCTGAACAATTGCAGCCGCGAAAGTATCGTCAATGGCTACGACAACACGTTGGTGTACACCGACCATGTGTTGTCGACCCTGATCGATCTGTTGCGCAGCAACCAGGACAAAGTCGATACCGCCATGCTCTATCTGTCGGACCACGGCGAATCGTTGGGCGAATACAACCTGTTCCTGCATGGCACGCCTTACATGCTGGCGCCGGAACAGCAGAAGCATGTAGCGATGCTGGCATGGTTCTCCGACAGCTATCAAAAATCGTTCTCGGTCGACACCCATTGCCTGCAACTGAGTCGCGAAAAGCCCTTGAGCCAGGACAACCTGTTTCATTCGATGCTTGGGCTGCTGGAGGTCAACAGCAAGGTCTATAACCCGGGGCTGGATATGTTTGCCGGATGCCGTGGCGCAGTGATTGACGGTGTGCTGGCCAAGGAATAAGTGATATCGACCTTTTTTTCACGTAGCGACCGCTAACCTGCGGCGTCTGGAACGTCCAACAAGAGCCATTGCACATGTCCGCGTTGCCCCCATCCGCCATCGAACTTGAGTTCGCCCGGCGCTACGATCAGGAACACGCCCGCGTCTGCCTTCAGTCGCGACCGCGTGGCCTGGCGGGGCGTTTGACGTTCTGGCGCGACGAGCAACTGGTGCGTAACGCGCTTCAGGTCGCTGGCGAGCCGGGATTGATTCTTGATGTGGCCTGCGGTGTCGGGCGCTTCTGGTCGATACTGGCCGAGCATGCGAATCGGGTGATTCTTGCGACCGATCCGTCTCAGGACATGCTCGATCATGCCCGCACCCACCATCCGCAACACCTGCTGGAGCGGATCAAGACCTTTCAGAGTTCAGCCTTCACCATCGGTTTGTCGGCGAACGCGGTTGATTGCATTTTTTGCATGCAACTGTTTCAACACATCGCCAGTCCTGAGCATCGGTTGGCCATGCTGGGCGAGTTTCATCGGGTCAGTCGCGACACGGTGATCGTTGCAGTGCGGGCTGATGCGCATTTCAAACTGCACCGATCCGGTGTGGAAGGCGCACAGGCCCAGCCACAGGCGAGCAAGGCCGAGCTTGAGGCCGAGTTCAGGCAGGCGGGTTTCCACTTGCTCAGCCATCAGGACTTCCTGCCAGGTTGCGCGCGGATGCGTGTCTACGTGCTGCGTAAGGGCAGCTAGTCTCCTCCTGTCAGACTATTCTTGCGCTCCAGCAGGTATTTTCGCTAAAGCTCTTGTTCAGTGGATGCGCGGAAATCGCCGGGGGCGATATATACTGCGCGCCATTCTTCAAGGGAGAGCCGTGTGGCCATCGATATTCACTGGATTCGCGACAACGATAGCCTCGGTCAATTTTGTGCCGAGTGGCAGCAGCTGCCATTCGTTGCCCTCGACACCGAATTCATGCGGGTCGACACCTTTTACCCGATCGCAGGCCTGCTGCAGATCGGCGATGGCGTACGCGCTTATCTGATTGACCCACTGACCATCGACAACTGGCAACCGCTGGCCGCATTGCTGGAAAACCCGGCGGTGGTCAAAGTCGTGCATGCGTGCAGCGAAGACCTCGAAGTGTTACTGCGCCTGACCGGCAGCCTGCCGGCGCCACTGTTCGACACCCAACTGGCCGCCGCTTACCTGAACCTCGGTTTTTCCATGGGTTATTCGCGGCTGGTGCAGGAAGTGCTCGGCATCGATCTGCCCAAGGGCGAAACCCGTTCCGACTGGCTGCAACGTCCACTGTCCGACACTCAAATCAGCTACGCCGCCGAAGATGCCTTACATCTGGCGGAAGTTTTCGTACAGCTGCGCCCGAAGCTTTCTGACGAAAAATACGCCTGGGTCTTGGAGGACGGTGCCGAGCTGGTGGCCAACCTGCGTCGTGAAGTCGACCCGTATGAGGTTTATCGCGACGCCAAGCTGGCCTGGAAGTTGTCCCGTGCCCAACTCGCCGTATTGCGCGAACTCTGCGCCTGGCGTGAAATAGAGGCCCGGGCCCGTGATTTGCCGCGCAACCGCATCGTCCGGGAACATTCCCTGTGGCCGTTGGCTCGCACGCAACCGGACAACCTCGGCGCGCTGGCGAAAATCGAAGACATGCACCCGCGTACCGTGCGTCAGGACGGCGAATTTCTACTTGATCTGATCAAGCGCATTGGCAGTGTGTCGCCTGATCAATGGCCACCGGCGGTGCCGGAGCCGTTGCCGGTGGACGCCGCCGCGCTGGTCAAACAGCTGCGCGCCATCGGACAGGCCGAAGCCGAGCGCCTGAACATCGCCCCAGAACTGATGCTGCGCAAGAAAACCCTGGAAGCGCTGCTTAAAAGCGGCTTCCCCAATGGTCCTTACCAATTGCCTGATTCGCTGCGTGGCTGGCGCCGCGAATTGATGGGCCAGGCGCTGCTCGACAGCCTGGCCACCGCCGGAGAACAGCCTTGAAACGTATTTGTTCCATCTACCAAAGCTCCAAGCGCAGCGGCATGTACCTTTATGTGCTCAAAAGCGATGCGCTTGAACGTGTGCCGGAAGCGCTGATGCTGGCCTTCGGCAAGCCGAAACATTCCTTCGATCTGGTGCTGTCGCCCGAGCGCAAACTGGCCAGTGAAGACATCGTCGTCGTGCTGGAAAACCTCGAGAAGCAGGGCTACCACCTGCAAATGCCGCCGGCTGAAGACGAATATATCGAACACTTGCCGGAAGAATTGCTGCGACGCAACGACCCGATGTAATCGGCAGACAGGCTCTGTTCAGAGCCTCTATGAAACACTGGAATGATTTTGGCGATGGCCAGGGCGATGGAGTGATACTCCGTCGGCGGCCGTCTGCACTGTTTTTGAAAGGTTTGAACCATGCGCGTTCTGATTGCTGAACACGACCACCCTGTGTATGCCCAACTGTTGCGTCAGGCAGCGCCTGATCTGGAAGTACTGACCAGCGGCGACTCCGCCGAACTGGCCCGTCAGGCCGCCGATTGCCAGGTCTGGCTCGGTCAACCGGACCTGCTGGCGACCTTGCTGCGTCAGGGCCACGAACCACAATGGTTGCAATCGACCTGGGCCGGCATCACGCCGTTGCTGGCCGACGGCCTGCCACGGCACTATCGTCTGACTCGCGCGGTAGGGATTTTCGGTCAGGTCATGGCCGAATATGTGCTGACTTATATGCTCGGTCACGAGCGCGAAGTATTGGCGCGGCTGGTCAGCCAGGTCGAGCGCAAATGGGACAACCGCCAGGGTCAAAGCCTGGCAGGACGCAAGGTGTTGATCGTCGGTACCGGTGACATTGGTCAGGCCGTGGCGCAGTTTCTTGTACCCTTTGGCGTCGAGTTGTATGGCATCGCCAGTGAAACCCGCGAGCAGATGCCGTTTGTCGAAGTCGGCGCGCTGAGCGACTTGCCGCGTCTGGTCGGTGAAGTGGATTACGTGATCAATCTGCTGCCGAACACCCCCAATACTCACGACCTGTACGACGCCGCACTGTTCAAGCAGTTCAAGCCGACCGGGTTGTTCATCAACGTCGGGCGCGGCGTGGCGGTGGTCGATGCGGATCTGGTGGAAGCCTTGAAGGAAGGGCATCTGGCCGGAGCCGTGATCGACGTTTGTCGTCAGGAGCCGCTGCCGCAACGCCATCCGTTCTGGACCGCGTGGGGCCTGCTGCTGACCGGCCACAGTTCGGCACCGACTTCGCCACCGATGATGGTGAAGTTGTTCGTCGAAAACCTGCGGGCGTATCAGGCGGGCGAAGCGTTGCGCGGGGAAGTGGATTTCAATCGCGGGTATTGAATTCACCCCGATCAAAATGTGGGAGCGACCTATGGCGAGGGGGCTTTCCACAGTCTCACATGGGTTTATACAGTGTACCGGCAGTCGCCAATGCTTGGCCCGCCGGTGCCTTGGCACTAAACTGGCGGCCTTTTCACCACCTGATGTTGATGCTTGAGCCATGGCCGCCAAAGTCGAACCGTTCTGGATACGCAAAACCCTCGATCAACTCGATCAAGAGGAATGGGAATCGCTGTGCGATGGCTGTGGCCTGTGCTGCCTGCAAAAGCTCGAGGACGAAGACGACAACGCCGTCTACTACACGCGCATCGCCTGCAAACTTCTGGACCTCAAAACCTGTCAGTGCACCGATTACCCCAACCGCCGCGACTTTGTGCCCGATTGCATCCAGCTCACGCCGGGCAAGGCCGATGAGTTCAAATGGCTGCCGCCGACTTGCGGTTATCGACTGGTCAGCGAAGGCAAGGACCTGCCGCTCTGGCATCATCTGGTGTGCGGTGATCGCGAGGCGGTGCACCACGAGCGTATTTCCCAGTCCGGTCGTATGCTCGCCGAGGGCAGCGTGGCCGAAGATGACTGGGAAGATCATCTGATTTTTCGCGCGGGTTAATTTGTGACGAGGGAGCTTGCTCCCGCTGACCGGGCTGGCGCTCCAGTGCGTAGCACTCACAAAATCGGCAGTGATGACAAGAGTTCGGGGCTGCCACGCAGCCCCGCGTCGGAATGCCGCCCGGAGCAAGCTCGCTCGCCACACTAGGAGTGTGTATGGCTGTGGGAGTGCGGCGAGTGTTGGCCTTTGGACTTTTGGCCCTGAGTTCGCCCGTGTGGGCGGCGAAGAAAGTCGATCTGGATTATCACGTGCGCCTGTTGCCGCAAAGCGATCAGGCCGAAGTGCGCCTGACCCTGGCCCAGGGCTCGGCGGTGCGCAGTCTGGATTTTGACTTGGGCGATGGCAGTCACTACAGCGATTTCAAGGCCGACGGCCAATGGCTGCTCACCTCCGGCAAACAGGCCCGTGGTGTCTGGCGCCCGGCTGCCGACAAGGCCAGCCTGACCTATCGCGTGCGCATCAGTCATGGGCGCAAGAGCGGCAGCTTCGACACCCGCATGACCCCGAACTGGGCGCTGATGCGTGGCGATGACCTGGTGCCGGCGGCCAAACTCGATCAGCAGGACGGTATCGTGCTGTTTTCACGCCTTGAATTCGAATTACCCACCGGTTGGCAAAGCGTCGAAACCGCCTGGCCGCGGATCGGCAAGAACACGTTCCGGATCGATAACGTCTCGCGCCTGTTCGACCGCCCCACTGGCTGGATGCTCGCCGGCCATCTCGGCAGCCGTCGCACGCGGCTTGGGGAAACCGAAGTCACCGTGGCCTCGCCCCAGGGGCAGGGCATGCGCCGCATGGACGTGTTAACGCTGCTGACCTTTGTCTGGCCGCAAGCGCAAGCGTTGTATCCGTGTCACCCCACCAAATTGCTGATCGTCGGTGCCAACGACCCGATGTGGCGCGGCAGCCTGGCCGCGCATGAATCGATCTACCTGAACACGCGACTGCCGCTGGTCAGCGAAAGCGGCACCAGTGCCTTGGTGCGTGAATTGGCTCAGGTGTTCGGGCGAATCAACGACAGCCAGCGCAGCGACTGGATCAGCGAAGGGTTTGCCGAGTATTACGCCATCGAACTGGTGCGTCGCGCAGGCGGCATGAGTGATGAGCGGTATGAGAGTCTGCAGCGCAAGTTGACCAAGGACAGCCAGAAGGTCAGCACGTTGCGCGGTGAGCAGATCAACCCGGCGCAGGTGGCCAAGGCGGTGGTGTTGCTACAGGAACTGGATCGCGAGATTCGCCTGAAGACCCACAACAAGCGCTCACTCGATGATGTGTTGCGCGGGGCGATGCGTTTGGAGAGTGTGGATACCAAGGAGTTTGTTCAGCTCAGTGAAAGCATTATTGGCGAGTCTTCCAAGGTGCTCGATACCAAGTTACTTCAGTAGCACCGCCATCGCGGGCAGCCGCGATGAGGCCCTGAGCCTCACCGCGACTTTCGGATCAGACGCCAACCTTCGGCGAGTTCAACGAATCATTACCCGTTACCGTTGCCGTGCTGGTCGCCGCTTCGGCATTGGCTTTCATGCGGGCCAACTCATCCCCGGCGCGTTCGATCCTTGCGCGTGCATTTTTCATGTCCTGACGGTTTTTTTCCAACAGGCTTTTAGCCGAGCAATGCCCGGTGATGCCTCGGGCCAGGGCCATCCCGCCGAGAGCCATTTCAATCAATCCGAATACGCCGCCGCGTCGTAGGCCCTTGCTCAGCATGACTACGCCACCTGCCAGGGAGCCGGCGCGTTCCCAGCCATGAACGTTTTGTACGGAAGGGCTCTGGAACGAGGTGGGTTCGATACGTTCTACAGGACTGAACTCGCGCATGATTTTTCTCCAGGCAGGGAAGGTTGCTTCAGCAATAGATATTTAGCTGACTGTCTGGGCGAGCGGCTTGTTCCATCGAATAGGTGGCAATTCAGCGGAATTTCGGACCCGAGCGGGTGTTGTTGCCCTTGGCCATGCGGTCGTACAGCACAACGTTGACGGTGGCCGCTAGGTTCATGCAGCCGGTGGTCGGGATGTAGACCACGTCTTCGCACCAGTCGCGGATGTCTTTATCCAGCGAACCGTCTTCGGGGCCGAAGATGTAGAGGGCGCGATCCGGGTGCGTGTATTCCGGCAGCGAGCGGGCGCCGTCGACCAGTTCCACGGCGACCGGGACACAGCCCAGGGGCAGGATTTTCTTCAGGTCGTCGATGCCGATCAGCGGAATGTCGTAGTGGACCCTCTTGGTGTCGGTGACAAAATCGGCGGCGCGTTCATAACGCTTGCCAGTGTAAAACACCGACGCCACGCCATAGCAGCCGGCGGCGCGCATCACCGAACCGACGTTCTCCGGTGATTTGGGGTTATACAAACCAATGCAGCTGTACCGTTTGTCTGCCACGAGTGGGGTGCCTTCGGGGAAAAAACGGCGATTATACGGGGATTGGGGGAGGGGTGTTCAGTGATCGTTCCCACGCGCAGCAAAGGAATGCCGCCAGGGACGCTCCGCGTTCCGCTTCCGAATGTGACGCAGAGCGTCACGGGATGCATTCCTTTGCTGCGCGTGGGAACGATCAATAACGAAGATCTTCAGTCTTCTTTCTTCATCAACCCCGCCAACGCCGCAAACGGATTATGCGTCGCCTTGGCAATCTTCGGCGTACTCAACGAGCCTTCGCCGAAATACTGCTGATCGGTATAGCGCGAGTGCTCGTTATCGTGGCAATACAGGCACAACAGCTCCCAGTTCGAGCCGTCCTGAGGGTTGTTGTCGTGATTGTGGTCACGGTGGTGCACGGTCAGTTCGCTCAGGCGCTTGCCGGAAAACTCACGGGCGCAGCGGCCGCACACGTGCGGGTACATTTTCAGGGCCTTGTCGCGGTAACCCATTTCCTTGTCGCGCTGGTTGTCGGCAAGGATGCGGTCCAGCTTCGACGTGTTGGACGGAGGCGTTGACGAACTCATGGGTTCACCTTTGTAAAAAGACTAATGACGGTTATGACGTGAGTTTAGCTCAGCCCTTGAGCTTTTCGGCAATCCAGATGGTATGGCGGGTGCCCTTGTTGCCGTGGGCGAAGACTTGCACTTCTTCGGCCTTGAAACCGGCTTTTTTCAGCTTGTCGGAAAACTGCCGGTCGGCGCTGGCCGACCACACCGCCAGCACGCCTTTTGGCCGCAGGGCCTTGGCACACGCGCTCAGGCCGCCAGCGGAGTAGAGCCAGCTGTTGGCTTTCTGGGTCAGGCCTTCGGGGCCGTTGTCGACGTCGAGCATGATCGCATCGAAACCTTGCGGCTCGGCTTGCAGCACCTTGGCCACATCTTCCATACGGATCACCGTGCGCGGGTCGAGCAGCGGGTTGCCGGCTTTCTCGCCGAGCGGCCCACGGTTCCACTCAACCACGCCGGGCACCAATTCGGCGACCACCACTTCAGCCGTCTTACCCAAATGTTTGAGCGCCGAGGCGAGGGTGAAGCCCATGCCCAGGCCACCGATCAATACCCGCGAATTTAGCCGGCCGGCGACCTTGCGGCAGGGGATTTCGGCCAGGGCATCTTCGGAGCCGTGCATGCGGGTGTTCATCAACTGCCCGCCGTCACCGCCCTGAATCTTGATGACGAAATCCTCGCCATATTCGAACAGGCACAAGGCACCGCCGTTTTCAGGAATGGGGGTGGTGTCGAGCAGAACGAAACGTTTCATGGCGCTCTCTTGAGGAGAAATTGATATACGGAGGAAGGCAAACGAGCGCAGTTGGGAGTAGCCTGCAAAAGACCACAAGGCCAACGGAGCCATTGATGAAGTGCACCATTCTAACGGTCATTGCCCTGGCCGCGCTCTCGATAACTGCAGTGCAGGCCCAGGAGCTGCAAACCATCCCCACCAGTCCAGTGCCGATGCCCGGTTCACCCGGCACCGCCACGCCGACGCCGTATCCGCAGATCACCCCGACCAGCGTGCCCAAGGCCGGTTCCGGCAGTGGCGGGCCACCGTTGTTGCCGCCGATCGAAATGCCCAATCCACCCAAGGACCAGACCTTGCCGGGCCTTGAGCCGAGTACGACGAAAATCAAACCACCGGGCGGGTGAGACAGGACACTAGACCTGCTGCGAGAGCAATTGCCCGTCGGCCATGCGCAAGCGCTTGGAGAGAGAGACGGCGAGGGCGCGGATGATCTTGGCGGCGATTTTTGGTGCGTCGTTGAGCATCTTCTCCAGGGAGTCCTTGCCCAGGTTCAGCAACTGGCAATTGCTCGCGGCCACGCAACTGGCTGAGCGTCGTTCACCGTCGAGCACCGCCATTTCACCGAACGCCCGACCGCTGCGCAAGGTGGCCATGATCACCCGTTGCCCGTCGCTGTTGGTCTTCTGCACCGACACCTGGCCGGTGTGGATGATGCACATGAAACTGCCGGCATCGCCCTCATGGAAAATCTCTTCGCCTTCGGCGATGGTGCTGATGCTGAAGTAACCTGATGCCGCCACGAAGTCTGCCGGCAGCAGTTGATCGAACAGGCCGCAGTCCATCAGCCAGTCGCGAATTTCTTTGTTCAATAAGGTCGGTTCTGACATGTCGTCACGGTCATTTATTTGTGTCTGTGTCTGTTCCAGGCACCGCTCGCTCCTACAAGGGCGGGGGGCTGGCGTACTGGTGTTAAGACCGGTACGCCGGGCCAAGTTCCTCAGGCGATGCCCAAAACCGTGAAAACAAATGCGTATTCGAGGGCTACGTCACGTAACCCCTGATACCGACCGCTCATCCCGCCATGCCCGGCACCCAGTTCAGTCTTGAGCAACAAGGCGTTGGTGTCAGTTTTGGTCGCGCGCAATTTCGCCACCCACTTGGCCGCTTCCCAGTACTGCACACGGCTATCGTTGTAGCCGGCAATCACCAGTGTTGCCGGATAGGCTTGCGCGGTGACGTTTTCGTACGGGGCGTAGGCCTTGATCCGATCATAGACGTCCGGCTCTTGCGGGTTACCCCACTCGTCGTATTCCGTGACGGTCAGCGGCAGCTCCGGGTCGAGCATGGTGTTGAGCACGTCGACGAACGGCACTTCGGCAATCGCCGCACCGAACAGCTCCGGCCGCTGATTGAGTACCGCGCCGATCAGCAAACCACCGGCGCTGCCACCGCTGATCGCCAACTGCGATGGGGTGGTGAAGCCGTTGGCGATCAGGTGTTCGGCGCAGGCAATGAAGTCGCTAAAGGTGTTGTGCTTGTGTTCCTGTTTGCCGGCGCGGTACCAGGCTTCGCCCAGCTCGCCGCCACCGCGTACATGGGCGATGGCAAACGCCATGCCGCGATCCAGCAGGCTCAGGCGCGCGTGGGAGAACCATGGGTCGAGACTTTCGCCGTAGGCGCCGTAGCCGTACAGATAAAGCGGCGTCGGCTTGCCGAGGAATTCGCGTTTGACCACAAAACTGATCGGCACTTGTGTACCGTCCGGTGCCGTCGCCCAAAGCCGCTGGCTGACATACGCATCGGCGTCGAACGGGCCGAGCACTGGGGTTTCCTTGAGGACTTGCTGTTCGCCGCTGCTCAGAATCAGTTGGCGGATCTGAGCCGGACGGTTCAAGGCTTCGTAGCGCAGACGGATCCGGTCGCTGACAAACTCCAGGCTGTTCTGCACGTGCAGGCTGTAGGCCGCATCCGGCAATTGCACGCGATACGGCACCAAGTCCCGTGGGCGGACTTCGATGATCGGCAGGCCACCTTCACGCAGGCTCAAGGTCATGGCTTCGGCGTTCAGGCTCATGCCTTCGAGCATCACCGTGTCGCTGTGGGGAATCAGGTTCTGCCAGTCGGCTTCGGTCGGCGCTACGCCAGTATCGGCGGCCTGGTACAGCGCGAAGTTGATGCCGTCGCGGTTGGTGCGGATCAGCCACGTCCATTCGCCATCGAGCTTGCCGTGGTCGACATCGTACTCATGCTCTTCAACCCTCGGCGCCAGGCAGGTAAAGGCCTGATGCGGCAGCGAGGCGTCGAGCACCCAGATTTCGCTGGTGGTCTTGCTACTGAGCGACAACAGCAGTTGCCGTTCGGAGCTTGAGCGGTAGCAATGCAGGAAGAATCGGCCGTCCGGCTCATGGAACACTTCTTCGGCCGCGGTGCCGTCCAGCCGATAGCGGAACAGTTTGTGCGGGCGATGAGTCTCGTCGAGTTCACCAAAAAACAGCGTCAGGCTGTCGTTGGCCCAGGTCATGCTGCCGTCGCAATCCTGGAATTCCAGTTCGCTGACGCGGCCGCTGGATAATTCCTTCACGAACAGGGTGTAAATCTCTTCGCCTGAGGAATCGATGCTGTAGGCCAGGCGCTGGTGGTCCGGGCTGATGCTGAATGCACCTAGGGAAAAGAAGCCACCCTTGGCCAACACGTTCGGATCAAGCAGCAGTAGTTCCTGGTTTTCGTCGATCTGCAGGCTGCCATCGACCGGACGCGGGCAGCGGTAGTGGCGGGCGTATTCGTCGCCGGCAGTGGTGCGGGTGTAATACAGGTACGGGCCCCAAGGCGAGGGCAGCGACAGGTCGGTTTCGAGAATACGGCCCTTGATCTCTTCGAACAGGGTTTCGCGCAGCCCGGCCTGATCGGCGGTTTGCGCCTCTTGATAATGGTTTTCAGCTTTCAGGTAATCGAGCACCGCGTCGGTGTCGCGCTCCTGCAGCCAGGCATACGGGTCGCAACCGTCGGCCTTGTGGGCAATTGGAGCGTTGGCGGATAGGGGCATGAAGGGCTCTCGAACAATGTACGGAATAAGGGCTTCGCAACCTGTGGTATTGGGACAAGCCTGACGTGCGAAAAGTCGTTACTATAAGCGCCTCTTTGCCTGCCTTGCCATGGACACCATGACCGAGAACGACTATCTGATCGCTTGGGGCCTCTACGCCTTTGCCGCTTTAGGCTGCCTGTTGGTGTGGATGCGCATCACCCGCTGGATGTGGCGCTGGCTGCGTGAGCCGTTGCGGCTGCTGGTGGCGGTGTTGCTGTTCAGCCCGACCATCATCGACCCGGTGAAGGAAAAGGTCGCCCCGGCCATCGCCATCACCGCCCTCGATCTGCTGTTCAAGGTTGGCAACAACGCCTGGCGAGCGATTTCCGACCTGTTCATGTACGGCATGATCGCCTTCGGCATTTATCTGGTTTTCGTGGCGATCCGTTTCCCCATCGAGCGTGCCTCCAACGCTCGCAAGGAACGGGCAGCGGCCGCCAAGTTAGCGGCGCGGGCCGACGAGCCTGACGACGATCAGCCTTTCGGCGGTGCCGGCGATGATCGTTATGGACGGCCTCCGGTGCCGAGCAATCCTCAGCGTTTGCGCAGCGATCCGCGTCTGTAACCGTGCCCCTGTACTGAATCGAGAGTCCGAGCATGTGTGAGTTATTGGGCATGAGCGCCAATGTCCCGACCGATATCGTGTTCAGCTTCACCGGGCTGATGCAGCGCGGCGGTCGTACCGGGCCGCACCGTGACGGTTGGGGCATCGCTTTTTATGAAGGCCGTGGCCTGCGGCTGTTCCAGGACCCGGCGGCGAGTAGCGAGTCGGAAGTGGCGAACCTGGTGCAGCGCTATCCGATCAAAAGCGAAGTAGTGATCGGCCACATCCGCCAGGCCAACGTCGGAAAAGTGTGCCTGTCCAACACCCACCCGTTCGTGCGCGAGCTGTGGGGGCGCAACTGGTGTTTCGCCCACAACGGCCAGTTGGCCGACTTCAATCCGACCGCCAGTTTTTACCGCCCCGTTGGCGATACCGACAGCGAAGCGGCGTTTTGCGATTTGCTCAATCGGGTGCGTGCAGCGTTCCCCGAGCCGGTAGAGATCGAAGCACTGCTGTCGGACCTGGTGGCCGCTTGCGCCGAGTACCGCAGCAAAGGCGTGTTCAACTGCCTGCTCAGCGACGGCGACTGGCTGTTCTGCTACTGCTCGAGCAAATTGGCGCAGATCACCCGCCGTGCACCGTTCGGCCCGGCGCGTTTAAAGGATGTCGATGTGATCGTCGACTTCCAGGCCGAAACCACCCCCAACGACGTGGTCACGGTGATCGCCACCGAACCCTTGACCGAAAACGAAACCTGGACCCGCTACGAACCGGGCCAATGGAGCCTCTGGCGACGCGGTGAATGCGTCAGCCAGGGCAAGACCGAATAAGGATTTCTCCCCCATGTTGCTCAGTTATCTTCGGCTGGTATTGTTCGCGGCGGGCCTGTTGATCGGTGTCCAGGTGCCTGGGTTCATCAGTGACTATGCCAAGCGGATCGAGGCGCATCTGATCGAGGCGCAGACCGGTTTGAGCGGTTTTCAGGGCACTGCCAATCAGTTTTTCAAGGGTGACATGCAGGCGCTCGTGGACCATTACCGGGCCAGCGAAGACCCGATCTTTCGCAGCGATGCCGACAGCCTGAGCACCTTGCTCACCCGTCAACTGGCCCTAGACAAGCAATTCCAGGCCATGCAAGGGCCGTGGTACATCCGCGTCCTGCAAGTGGCCCTGGCCGCCGACCCGGATATTCGCAAGGAAACCTGGAACGGCTACAGCTACCAGATCCTGCTGACGCCGGACGCGATGATCTGGGGCATGAGCGGCGCGTTGCTGCTGTCGTTCGGCATTGAATGCCTGTTCCGACTGATTGATTGGGTGGTGCTGGGTGGCAAGCGTTTGCGCCAGAGCCGGCCGATTGAAGAGCGGGATTTGCGGGGGCTGTAACACTGGAGCCTACTTGCTGGCGATTGCCGCGACACGGTATGCCTGGCAGGTCGCATCGCCGGCAAGCCGGCTCCGGTTTTTACCAATCGACCGAGTAGCTCATGCTCAGCGTGCGGCCTTCGGCGTTGGCGTACGGCGCTCTGGCGTTGGCCTGGGTAAACAGGTTCTGGTACGTGCGGTTGGTCAGGTTGTACACGCCGCCTTCAAGACGACCGACCGGCAGTTGCACGGAGCCGAGCAGGTCCACCAGCGTATAGCCTTCAATCTCGCGTCCGTTGTTGTCCTTGGCGGCGGCGTCGTAACTGGACAAATGCATGCCTTGCAGGCGCAGGGTGTAGTCGTCTTCGGTGTAGCCGACGAACAGTGTGGTCTTGGCCGGTGAGATGCGCGTAGCCGGCAGATCGATCCATTTGCCGTTCTGCTCGGTCTCGCCTTTGGCCCAGGCATACGTGCCACCCACCGACCAGTGATCGGTCGCGCGGTAGGTCAGGCTGTTTTCGATGCCGCGAACTCGCTCTTTCTGGTTGATCAGGCGCAATACGCGATCATTGGCATCGTAGAACTGGGTCACGTCCGAGGTGTTTTCGTACACGGTGACGTCGGCCTGCCACTGGTCCCAGTTACCACGCCAGCCCAGCTCGTAACTGTCGACCTTGATGGCCTGGGCGTTGAGACTCTGAATGTCGAAGGTGCTGCTGACATCACGCATGAAGCGCTGGATATCCGGCAGCGAAAACCCCTGGCTGTAATTGGCGAAGACGTCCTGGTTTTCACTCAGGTGGTAGACCGCCCCCAGGTTGTACAGAGTCGCATCGTATTTGAGGGTGTCGCCGGGCAGGGTTGCGCGCACGCCGGTCTGGACGATCTGACCATAAGCAATGCTGTCGGAGACGTCGCTTTCGATCCATTCACGGCGCACACCGCCACGCAAGGTCCAGTCACCGATGTCCCAGGACATCTGCCCGAACAGCGATTTGGTGGTGGTTTCGATGTCCGGGCCCAGCTCGTAGGTGGTGCCGGTCTTGGTGTAGTTCAGGCCATTGAGCGTGTATTGATCACCTCGTTGGCGAGAGCGCTCATTATCATAGTCGGCGCCCCAGACCAGATTGCCCGTGGCACTCCCGATCGCCGGCAGCGGCGTGTCGATGGCCGCGCGCAGGCCGTAGACATCTTGCACACTGTTGTTGGCGGAGATCCCGGCCCTGCCTCGCGACAGGTCTGGAAAGAACAACGCATCGGCGCGGCGCCAGTAGCTTTCCAGTTGCAGGCCCTGACCGTAGAAGTCCTTGTCGGCGTAGTTGAGGTTGACCGCCTGGTTATGGGTATAGGGCTGGTCGTCGAGTTTCAGCCCTTTGACTGCCACGGCTTGCTGCGCGTTTTTCGGGTCTTTTGTGTAGCCAGTGTCCTGCTGGTCCTTGTAGTCCTGCAGCGACAGGCTAAGTTTTTTGTCGGCATCCAGCTCATAACCGAAGCGACCTTGCAGGTCATAGGTTTCGGTATCCATGTTGCTGCCCTGGGAAGTGTCCTGAGGGATGCGGTCGCCGTTGCCATCGAACTGATCGTTACGCTGGGTCAGGTCGGCGGAGACGTACCAGTCCAGGGCATCCTTGCGCCCCGTCGCGCTCTGAAAGGCTTCGTAGGCGAAGCCTTTGCGGTTGAGGTTGTTGCCGCTGGTCAGGCCCAGTTTGCTGCTGTAGGCAATGTCCTGGCCCTGATTGCGCTTGGTGATGATGTTGATGATGCCGCCTGAAGCACCGGCACCGTAGATGCTGCTGGCGCCGGAAATCACTTCGATGCGTTCGATGCTGGCCGGGGCGATGCTGTTGAGCTGGCGGTAGTTGTCGCGCGTGGCGTTCTGCGATACGCCGTCGATCAACACCAGCATGTTGCGCCCGCGCAGGGTCTGACCGAAGTTGCTCATCCCGCCGCTGGACGGCGCAAGACCGGGAACCAATTGCCCGAGGATGTCGGAGACCCGGCGACCCGCGCCGCTCTGCTCACGGACCTGCTGTTCATCGATCACCTGGACCGAGCCCGGAATCGAAGCAATGCTCGCTTCACTGCGAGTTGCAGAGACGACGGTGGCTTGCATGTTCAAGGTGCCGGGCTGCTGCTCGGTATCCTCGGCCCAGGTCTGGGCGCTGAAGGTACCGAGCAGCGGGATCAGCAGGGAGAGTTTGGTTCGGATCATGACGTGGTCTTTTTTTAGTTGTGATAAGTGTGGGGCGATAAGGTCGAGCGGTCAGGCGCGGCGTTGAACGACAGCCTCCCAGCAAATGCTGGAACGTCTGCCCGGGCGCTTCGCCGAGTGGCAGCCAGCAACGGCTAAAGTTGTCGTATTCACAGGTGGCGGGGTGATCAGATCTTCACGAAACAGTGCCTGGATCGGGCCTTGGAAACAGCGTTGAGCGGCGGACTCCAGTGCATTGCTCAAATGATCGAGCATGATGCGGTGGGACTGGAAAGCCTGAGTGCCAAGCGCTTCGCTCCAGTGAGCGAGCAATGGTTGCTGTTTTTGCGTGTAGCCGCGCATTCAGGTCCGACTCCTTCTGGACAATTGATCTACTGAAAGCGCGCTGAGAATAACGGCTTGAAAAAATAATGCAAATGATAGTGGTTAATATTTAGGATTTAATCCTGGCGGCCCTGAGCCTGCCGCAAACCCGTGGCAAGCAACTCGACGCTCGATAACCGAATATCCGGTAACTGATAATCTGTGGGGCATATGTCCCACAGTTAAAAAGACAAGAGCCTACAGGAGTGTTCACCGTGAGCCGCCTGCTATTGAACTGCGACATCGGCGAGAGTTTCGGCCATTGGACCATGGGTCTGGACGCCGAGGTCATGCCCTTCATCGACTGCGCCAACATTGCCTGCGGCTTCCACGCCGGCGACCCGGGCATCATGCGCAAGACCGTCAGCCTGGCCCTGAACCACGGCGTACAGATTGGCGCGCACCCGGCTTATCAGGATCTGGTGGGGTTCGGTCGTCGTTCCATGGCGTATACCGCCCAGGAACTGCAGGACCTGTTGCATTACCAGATCGGCGCCCTCGACGGCATTTGCCGGGCACAGGGCGGGCGGGTGAGTTACGTCAAACCCCACGGCGCGATGTACAACGACATGATGGCCAACCCGGCGCAATTGCGCGCAGTGATTCAGGCCGTGGCAGCCTATGATCGGAGCTTGCCGCTGATGCTGATGGCGACCCGCGACAACAGTGCCGCGCAGCGACTCGGCGATGAATATGGCGTGACGTTGTGGTTTGAAGCCTTCGCCGATCGCGCTTACGACAGCGCCGGCAGGCTGGTTTCGCGGCAATTGCCGGGCGCGGTGCATTACGACCCCGAGAAAGTCATCGAACAGGCGCTGATCATTGCCCGCGGCGGCAACCTCACCGCCAGCGATGGCAGTGCTTTGCATTTGCAGGCCAACACCCTGTGCGTACACGGCGACAACGCCAGTTCGGTGGCCGCCGTGCAGCGCATTCGTGAAGCCTTGAATCAGCAGAGTGCATCATGAAGCCACAGGTAGAAGTGGCGGCGCTGGATTGCCTGATGGTGCGTCTGTTCGATGAAATCAGCGAAGCCAACATGCCGTGGATGCTCGCCGCCAGCGAGCGTCTGCGAGAAGCGTTCGCCCGCCATTTGATCGATCTGGTGCCGTCCTACACGACGTTGATGGTGCACTACGATTTGATGGCACTGAATCCGGCCCAGGCGCGGGAATTGATCGCGCAAGCGTTGATCGATCTGTCGCCGAACGCTCGGGCCAGCGGTAGATGCCATGTACTGCCGGTCTGGTATGACCTGAGCGTCGGCCCGGAACTGACGTTGCTGTCTCAGCGCAGTGGATTAACGGTACAAGAGGTGATCCGTCGCCACAGCGAGCACGAGTATCAGGTGTTCGCGTTGGGCTTCGCGCCGGGGTTTGCCTTTATGGGGTTAGTGGAAGAAGTATTGGCTGCACCGCGTCTGAATACTCCGCGCAAAAAAGTCGCCGCCGGCAGTGTCGGCATCGCCGAGCGTCAGACGGCGGCTTATCCGGTGGTGTCCCCCGGCGGCTGGAACCTGATCGGTCGCACCCCGGCCAAATTGTTCGACCGCGAGCGCGATGGCTACAGCCTGATGCAACCGGGCGACACCGTGCGTTTCGAAGCGGTCAGCCATGCCGAGTTCATCAATCTGGGCGGAGATGACACGCCGTTGGAGGCCCTGGCATGAGCCGACTGACAATTGAAGCAAGTACGCCGCTGTGCCTGTTGCAGGACGCCGGGCGGTTTGGCGTGCGGCATCTGGGCGTGACCCAGGGCGGCGCGGCGGATTGGCGATCGATGTCGTGGGCCAATTGGCTGCTGGGCAATGGGCTGGATGCATCGGCGATCGAAATCACCCTCGGCGGGTTTACGCTTGTTGCCCAGGAAGATTGTGTGCTGGCGTTGGCCGGGGCAGATCTGGGGGCGCAGGTGGATGGCGAGGCATTGGCACCGTGGCGTAGTTTCAGGCTGAACAAAGGTCAGCAATTGCGATTCACTCGACCGCTGCTTGGCGCTCGGGCTTATTTGGCGGCCCCGGGCGGATTTGATGCGCCAAAGGTGTTGGGCAGCAGCGCAACGGTGGTCCGTGAGGAACTCGGCGGGCTGGATGGCATGGGGCGGGCGTTGGCCAAAGATGCGCAGTTGAGCTACTCGGGAAGTTCGCTGCTACTGCTGCGGGAATTGGCGCCCGAACAAGTGCCGGACTTCAAACTCAATGCACCGCTGGAGCTGGTGCTCGGTGCGCAGATTGGTGAGTTCAGTGGACAGAGTCTGTTCGACGCGTTCAACAGCGTCTGGACCCTCGACAGCCGCGCCGATCGCATGGGTATTCGTCTGTTGGGAACGGCGTTGCAGTATCAGGGCAAACCGATGATTTCCGAAGGCATCCCGCTGGGCGCGGTCCAGGTGCCGCCGGACGGGCAGCCGATTGTGCTGCTCAATGATCGGCAGACCATTGGCGGTTATCCGCGCGTGGGGGCGTTGACGCCGTTGGCATTGGCCCGATTGGCGCAATGTTTGCCTGGGGCGAAGGTGCGGTTGAAGCCGGTGGTGCAGGATGTCGCGCATTGCGAACACGTCGAGTACCTCCGCCGGTTTGCCTCACACTGATCGTTCCCACGGTCTACTTGGAAAGAAACCGCATCCCTTCCTCCAACCCCCGTAACGTCAGCGGGAACATCTGGTCATCAATCAAGTCCCGCACAATATTGGTCGACGAGGTATAGCCCCAGGTGTCTTTGGGGTACGGGTTGATCCAGATGAGTTTCTTGTACTTTTCCTTGAAGCGCTGCATCCACACGTAACCGGCTTCTTCGTTCCAGTGCTCGACGCTGCCACCGGCCTGGGTGATTTCATAAGGCGCCATGGCCGCGTCGCCGATGAAGATCACTTTGTAGTCGGCGCCGTACTTGTGCAGCAGGTCCAGGGTGGCGGTGCGCTCGGAGGTGCGGCGCATGTTGTTCTTCCACACTGATTCATAAATGAAGTTGTGAAAGTAGAAGTACTCCAGGTGCTTGAACTCGGTCTTGCAGGCCGAGAACAGTTCTTCGCAAATCTTCACATGGGCGTCCATCGAGCCGCCGATGTCGAACAGCAGCAGCAACTTGACGGTGTTGCGGCGCTCCGGACGCATCTGGATGTTCAGCAACCCGGCATCGCGAGCGGTGTGGTCGATGGTGCCGTCGATGTCCAGTTCTTCCGCCGCACCCTGACGGGCGAATTTACGCAGGCGACGTAAAGCGACCTTGATATTGCGCGTGCCCAGTTCGACCGAATCGTCGAGGTTCTTGTACTCGCGCTGATCCCAGACTTTGACCGCTTTGCCTTGACGCTTGCCGGCATCGCCTACCCGAATGCCTTCGGGGTTGAAGCCACCGGAGCCGAACGGGCTGGTGCCGCCGGTGCCGATCCACTTGTTGCCGCCGGCATGGCGTTCTTTCTGTTCTTCCAGGCGCTTCTTGAACTCTTCGATCAGCTTGTCCAGCCCACCCAGGGACTGGATCGCGGCCCGCTCTTCATCGGTCAGGGAACGCTCGAATTCCTTGCGCAGCCAGTCTTCCGGAATCAATGCCTGAAGGTGATCGTCGAGCTTTTCCAGGCCATTGAAGTAGGCACCGAACGCCCGGTCGAACTTGTCGAAATGCTTTTCGTCCTTCACCAAAATCGTCCGCGACAAGTAATAGAACTCGTCCATGTCGGCGAAGGTCACGCGCTGTTTCAGCGCGTTGATCAGGTCCAGCAACTCACGCACCGAGACCGGCACCTTGGCTGCACGCATTTCATTGAACAGGTTGAGCAGCATGGCGATCGCCTCTCTCTATCGGGGCTTAGCGAGTGCCGCGACGGCTCATGAACGCCAGGCGCTCAAGCAATTGCACGTCTTGTTCATTCTTCACCAGGGCGCCTGCCAGTGGCGGAATGGCCTTGGTCGGATCGCGCTCGCGCAGCACCGCTTCGCCGATGTTGTCGGCCATCAGCAGCTTCAGCCAGTCCACCAGTTCGGAGGTCGATGGTTTCTTCTTCAGGCCCGGCACCTTGCGCACATCGAAGAACACGTCCAGCGCTTCGCTGACAAGGTCTTTCTTGATGTTCGGATAATGCACGTCGACGATCCGTTGCATCGTGACGCGATCCGGGAAAGCGATGTAATGGAAGAAGCAGCGGCGCAGGAAGGCGTCCGGCAGCTCTTTCTCGTTGTTGGAGGTAATGATGATGATCGGGCGTTTCTTGGCCTTGATGGTCTCGTCAATCTCGTAAACGTAGAACTCCATCTTGTCGAGTTCTTGCAGCAGGTCGTTGGGGAACTCGATGTCGGCCTTGTCGATTTCGTCGATCAGCAGAATTACCCGCTCTTCGGATTCGAAGGCTTCCCAGAGTTTGCCCTTTTTCAGGTAGTTGCGAACGTCATGGACCTTTTCGGTGCCCAGCTGCGAGTCGCGCAGGCGGCTGACCGCGTCGTACTCGTACAGGCCCTGATGCGCCTTGGTGGTGGACTTGATGTGCCAGGTAATCAGCTTGGCGCCGAAGGATTCGGCCAGTTGCTCGGCGAGCATGGTCTTGCCGGTGCCTGGCTCGCCCTTGACCAGCAGTGGCCGCTCCAGGGTGATGGCGGCGTTGACCGCCAGCTTCAGATCATCGGTGGCGACGTAGGCCTGGGTGCCTTCGAACTTCATCTGCTAATCCTCGAACGGTAACGCCGACCTGAACGAGGCAGGGCGGGGCGCAATAAATATTCAGACTCGACTATAACGCGCTGCCCGGTCGACTGTGAACGCAGACGGCTTATTCAGTCTCTGAATGGGGCGTCACATCTTGACTCAGTCCGTATCCGGCTTGGGTCGTTCGTACTGCGCATTGAACGCCTGGATAAAACCATTACGCAAAATCTGCAAAAAAGCCTCGAATGCGCTGATATCTCGTTGATGCACGCTGCCTCTGAGCTGGACGCGAGTGGCTAACTGGTTTTTCGGCTGGTTCTTCAACACATTCTCGGTGCCGCCGACGAGTGCTTCCCAGATGGAGCGAAAAATCCCTTTGTCCTTGTTCTCCACGTCCTGTTGCCAATTGAACACATCGACATCCCGCAATAGCGGCTTGATGTAGCCATTGAGTTGGCCCTTGTTGGCTTCGGCTTCGATGACCAGGTCACCATGGCCGGAATTGAAGTCGAACTTGCCGTAAGCCGAAGCGAAATCGTTCATGCGTTTGAGTTCAAGGTTTCTGGCGCGCAAGCGGAACTCGAAGTTCTGGAAGTCGCTCAGCGGATCGAAGGTTGCCGTTGTTTCCAGCGGAGCATGCTCCAGCAACAGAGCCTTGCCGTCGAATCGGGCGTCGCGTTTGCCTTTGGTGTCGACTACGTTGGTCAGGTTGTAAATGCTGGCATTAACTTGGGTGGCACTCATGTTCACGGGCGGTTTTGAATTGAAGTTTCGAAACGTGACCCGCCCGTCGTTGATCCGCACTTCGTTCAAGGTTATCGGCAGCAATTTTTCCAATTGTGCCCGCCAGTCGGTGCCCTGACCGGTCTGGGAGTTTTTCTTGTTCCCCCCATCGACGAAGTTCACCTCGGGTTTGTCGAACTGCGCCTCGGCCACCACGGCGTGGTCATACCAGAGCGAGTGCCAGCTGACGGAGAGGTCAATCAATGGCGCGTTGACGAAAGGCACGGGGACCTTCCCGTCGACCTTGACGATTTTCAGTCCATTGATTTTGTAGGCGCCGCGCCACAGGGCCAGGTCTACATCGGTAATCTGCCCTCGATAGTCACCCATGTTCGCCAATCTTTCGTTGAGGTAATCGCGCACCATGTAGGGCAGGGCAATGTGCAGCGCAACCAGCAGCAGAACGAGGCCGGCGAGGGTCCACAGGGGCCAACTGTATCGACGCTTCATGACGGCAAATCTCTGGCGGTATAAAGCGATTGACTGCGGGGGTAAGCGGACGTTCGACCGACTGGACGACCACGGGTAACAGGCATACCTTGGACAGCTAATTCAACGCTGTATAAGGACCCAGCCATGAGCCGCATTTTCGCTGACAACGCCCATTCCATTGGCAATACGCCGCTGGTGCAGATCAACCGTATCGCTCCGCGCGGTGTCACCATTCTGGCCAAGATCGAAGGGCGCAACCCCGGTTATTCGGTCAAGTGCCGGATTGGCGCGAACATGATCTGGGAGGCTGAAAGCAGCGGTAAACTCAAGCCTGGCATGACCATCATCGAACCGACTTCGGGCAATACCGGCATCGGCCTGGCGTTCGTTGCCGCCGCCCGCGGTTACCGGCTGGTGCTGACCATGCCGGCGTCCATGAGCATCGAACGACGCAAGGTGCTCAAGGCCCTTGGCGCCGAACTGGTGCTGACGGAACCGGCCAAAGGCATGAAAGGCGCGATCGAGAAGGCCGCCGAAATCCTCGCCAGCGACCGGTCCACTTACTTCATGCCGGCGCAATTTGAAAACCCGGCCAACCCGGCCATCCACGAAAAAACCACCGGCCCGGAAATATGGAACGACACCGACGGCGCAGTCGATGTATTGGTGGCAGGCGTCGGGACAGGTGGAACCATTACCGGGGTTTCGCGGTATATCAAGAATACCCAGGGCAAGCCGATAATCTCGGTGGCGGTGGAACCGTTGGTGTCTCCAGTGATTACCCAGACAATCGCCGGGGAAGAGATCAAACCGAGCCCTCATAAAATCCAGGGTATCGGCGCCGGTTTTGTGCCGAAGAACCTGGACTTGTCGATGGTTGACCGGGTCGAACTCGTCAGCGACGACGAATCCAAGGCAATGGCCCTGCGCCTGATGCAGGAAGAAGGGATTTTGAGCGGTATCTCGTGCGGCGCCGCCATGGCGGTGGCTGTGCGGCTGGCCGAAACCCCAGAGATGCAGGGCAAGACCATCGTGGTAATCCTGCCCGACTCTGGTGAGCGCTACTTGTCGAGCATGCTGTTCAGTGATCTGTTTACCGAACAGGAAACTCAGCAATAAAGATAAAAGATCGCAGCCTTCGGCAGCTCTTACAGGATGTGTACAGGAACAGGGTCGACGTAGGAGCTGGCGCAGCCTGCGATCTTTTGATCTTTTGATCCGGTATGAGAAGGGGGGGATTCATGTCAGCCCCCGTTCAGGAACCTTGTGTTAATAAGTGTTTATTGCGCAATCCTTAACACTGAATGTTGAGTTATGTGGGTTTTTCCCAAGGCCGGTAGTGTTGATGATGGCCGACTGCCGCGTCGGGTAAATGGCGTTGTGCGGAGTTACCTATCCTCAAGGAGTTGTAGATGAGCTTTTCTTTTGTCGCGAAGGCGTCGGTGTTGCTGCTATTCCTGGGCAGCACACTCTATGTGCACTTGCGTGGCAAGGCGCGTTTGCCGGTCCTGCGTCAGTTCGTCAACCACTCGGCTCTGTTTGCGCCTTACAACGCCTTGATGTACCTGTTCTCCGGCGTACCGTCCAAACCCTACCTGGACCGCAGCAAGTTCCCGGAACTGGACGTGCTCAGGGACAACTGGGAAGTTATCCGCGACGAAGCCATGCACTTGTTCGACGAGGGCTACATTCGCGCCGCCGAAAAGAACAACGATGCCGGTTTCGGTTCGTTCTTCAAGAAGGGCTGGAAGCGTTTCTACCTCAAGTGGTACGACAAACCGCTGCCGTCAGCCGAAGCCTTGTGCCCGAAAACCGTGGCGTTGGTCAGCAGTCTTCCCAACGTCAAGGGCGCCATGTTTGCGCTGCTGCCTGGTGGCAGTCACCTCAACCCGCATCGCGACCCATTCGCCGGTTCCCTGCGTTATCACCTTGGGTTGTCGACACCGAACTCCGATCATTGCCGCATCTTCGTCGACGGTCAGGTTTACGCCTGGCGTGATGGGGACGATGTGATGTTCGATGAAACCTACGTGCACTGGGTTAAGAACGAAACCGAGCAAACCCGGGTCATCCTGTTTTGCGACATCGAGCGACCGCTGAACAATCGCCTCATGACCCGTATCAATCGCTGGATCAGCGGCTTGCTGGGGCGCGCCACTGCACCCCAGAACCTTGATGATGAACGCGTTGGCGGGATCAACCAGGTCTATGCCTGGAGCAAGCGCTTCAGCGACAAATTCAGCGGTATGGTCAAACAGTGGAAGCGACGTAATCCCAAGGCCTACCGCGTACTGCGGCCGGTGCTGGCGGTGGTGGTGTTGACATTGTTGGGGTATTGGCTGATTGGTTGAGGCCGGTACCTGCACAAAAAAGCCATCCCCAATTAAGCCGTAATGCGATCTGCAGCAGCTGGCGAAGCCTGCGTTCGGCTGCGAAGCAGTCGTAAAATCAGCCAATGCGGTGTTTCAGGTAAACCAAGGTGATTGGATTGACGACTGCTTCGCAGCCGGACGCAGCCTCGCTGGGGCTCGACAGCTGCTACAGCCCTCGTCCAAGTCATTGCAATCTATGTCACGCGCTGGTTATAGTCGGCCCTCGGTGGTTTCCTGACCCCCCCTATACCCATCAAAAAAGATCAGCCCATGCCAGCTTCTCCCATCAACGCGGTAGTCGATTCAGCGGTCAACGCTGGTGCCGTGCCGTGCGCGAATCAGCAGCCTGCGCAGATCAGTCATTACCCCCCACCTGTCAGTAGCACGCCGGTGTGCGCAGTCGTATCACCGCCAGGCGTTGGCTTTTCGGGCTGATCAGCTTTTTCTGCTGTTCCCGTGCCCATCTGAAAAGCGCCTGAAAAAACTACTGAATTTCAGCTTCGGCTGAGTTGGCTTTTTGCCTGACTACAGGTGGTATTCATGTTTGTCCTTTCGAAAAAATCCGCGCTCGCGGCGTCGTCCACGAGCCTGTTCGTTTTGCTGTGGAGCAGCGGCGCGATCTTCTCCAAATGGGGCTTGGCCCACGCATCACCCTTCGCCTTTTTGCTGATTCGTTTCGCCATTGCCTTGTGCGGGCTGGTGTTGTTGATGCCATTGCTCAAGCTGAAACTGCCCAAGGGCGGCAAGCCGATGTTGTATGCGATGGCCACGGGCGTGGTGTTGCTGGGGGCTTATCAGATTTTCTATCTGCTGGCCCTGGACCTGAAGGTGACGCCCGGCGTGATGGCAACCATCATGGGCGTTCAACCGATTCTCACCGTAGTGATCATGGAGCGGCACCGATCAATAAGCCGGATGTTCGGTCTGACGCTCGGCTTGGCCGGATTGATCATGGTGGTCTATCAGGGCATCGGTCTGGCCGGCATGTCGTTGGCTGGCATGCTCTTCGGTCTGTTGGCGCTGGCGAGCATGACGTTCGGTTCGATCATGCAGAAACGCATCACCGATAATCCTCTCGGCACACTGCCGGTGCAGTACCTTGCCGGGCTGTTGCTCTGCGGGATCTTCGTACCGTTCCAGCCGTTTCACGTCGAACACAGCACAGGGTTCATCGTGCCGGTGTTGTGGATGGGGTTGGTGGTATCGGTGCTGGCGACGCTGCTGCTGTATCGATTGATCGCCCGGGGCAATCTGGTGAATGTCACCAGCCTGTTCTACCTGGTGCCAGCGGTGACTGCGGTCATGGACTACCTGATTTTTGGCAATCGACTGGCGGCGCTGAGCATGCTCGGCATGCTGCTGATCATCGTTGGTCTGGTGTTCGTCTTCCGTAAAACTGCTTGAAGTAAAACAAGGCCCGGGGTATGCGCTCCGGGCTTTTCTTATTTGGTAACCACCTCAACCTGTTTCACCACCGCCGGCTTCAACACCAGCCATAACGCCGCCGCAATCAACACCCCGCCATACAGGTGCGCCATCGACAGCGGCTCATCCAGCAACAGCGCTCCCCACAACACCCCGAATGGCGGAATCATGAAGGTCACGGTCATCGACTTCACTGGGCCGATCGAACTGAGCAAGCGGAAGTAAATAATGTAGGCAAACGCGGTGCATACCAAACCCAACCCCAGCAACGACAGCCAGACACTCCAGCCGCCCCAGCTCGCCGGTGGCTGGCTGATCACGCTGTAGCCAAACAGTGGCAGCAACAACAACGTCGCGCCGAGCATGCTGCCCAGCGCCGAAAGGCGACTGTCGAGGCCGCCGGCATGGTCGAGCCAGCGCCGGGCGAGGAACCCGGCAAAGCCATAGCAGGTGGTGGCCATCAGGCACGCGAGTGCGCCCATCAGCAGTTCCATGTTGAACGCCACCGGACCGGCACGGGTGAGGATGCCGACGCCGAACAGACCGAGAAAGACTCCGCCCAACTTGGCGGCGGTGAGTTTTTCATGGAAGAACAGGCCGCCAATCAACACCCCCATCAAAGGCGTGGTGGCGTTGAAAATCGCCGAGTAACCGGCCGGCAGCACTTGGGCCGCCACGCAATAGAGGGTGGCTGGAATCCCGGAGTTGATCATCCCAAGCAGCATCACCGTCTTGAGTTTGCCTTTGAAATCCCAACTGATGCGCATCAGCCCAAGGATCACCAGCAGCCCGACGGCGGCAATCGACACGCGGAAAAAAGCAGTGGGGATTGTGCCAATCACGGGGGCAATAATGCGCATGAACAGAAAGCTCGCCCCCCAAATGGCGGCAAGTGACAACATACGCAGGATATCGACGGGGTTCACAGCACTTTCCTTCCTTTATTGGCGCGCAAGTGTCGCGCCAGTCAGGGCACAAGGCAATGGTTGCGTTGCGCAACACAGGGCCACTAAGCTCAGGCTCCAACGATAAGAACAGCCGCCGAGGTTTCACCATGCCGCAGCATTGGCCAGCCGCCGACATCGCCCGAATGATCCTCGATGGCTTTGACGATTACCGCGAGCATTTCCGTCAGATCACCGACGGCGCCCGAGCCCGCTTCGAGCAGGCTCAGTGGCAGGAAACGCAAGTTGCGTCGGCGGCGCGAATCAACCTCTACGAAGAAAAGGTCGGCGAAACGGTAGGGCGCTTACATGCTTCGTTCGAGACCGATGTCTTGATGGACGTCAGCAACTGGCCGCTGGTCAAAAGCGCTTACATCAGCCTGATCGACCTGCGCTTCGACGATGAACTGTCCGAGACCTGGTACAACTCGATTTTCTGCGGGCTGTTCAGCCATGACCTGATCAGTGACGGCTGCATGTTCATCCACACCACGCGGCCGAGCCTGCGCCGGGCCCGGGCCGCGCAAACCCGTACCTACAAGCCGCATGGGCAACTGTCCGGCATGCTCACGAGCATCTTCACCGACTATCGCTTCAGCGAGGATTACGCCGATTTGCCCGGCGACTTGCGTCGCCTCGAAGCGCTGTTGCGCGAGAACCTCCCCGACTGGGTCTGCAAGGATCCGGAACTGACTGTCGAACTGTTTTCCTCAGTGCTTTACCGCAACAAGGGCGCCTATCTGGTGGGGCGCATTTACACCCCCGACGAACAGTGGCCGTTGGTAATTCCGCTGTTGCACCGTGAAGGCCGGGGCATCCAGATCGATGCGCTGATCACCGACGAGGCGGAAGTGTCGATCATTTTCTCCTTCACCCGATCGTACTTCATGGTCGATGTGCCGGTGCCGGCGGAATTCATCGGCTTTCTCAAACGTATTTTGCCCGGTAAGCACATCGCCGAGCTGTACACCTCGATCGGTTTCTACAAGCACGGCAAGTCCGAGTTTTACCGGGCGCTGATCAATCACCTGGCCAACACCGACGATCAGTTCATCATGGCCCCCGGCGTGCGCGGCATGGTCATGAGCGTATTTACTCTGCCGGGCTTCAACACCGTTTTCAAAATCATCAAGGACCGCTTCTCACCGTCGAAAAACGTCGACCGCGCCACGGTGATCGAAAAGTATCGACTGGTGAAAAGCGTCGACCGGATCGGGCGCATGGCCGACACCCAGGAGTTCGCCGACTTCCGTTTTCCGTTGAGCAAGTTCGAGCCGGCATGCCTGGAAGAATTGCTCGACGTGGCCGCGTCCACGGTCTCGGTGGAAGACGACACGGTGCTGATTCGCCACTGCTGGACCGAACGCCGGATGACGCCGTTGAACCTCTATCTGGAGCACGCCAACGAGGCGCAGGTGCGCGAAGCGCTGGAGGATTACGGTCTGGCGATCAAGCAACTGGCGGCGGCGAACATTTTCCCCGGCGACATGCTGCTGAAAAACTTTGGCGTCACCCGTCACGGTCGTGTGGTGTTTTATGACTACGACGAGATCTGCTTCCTGACCGAAGCCAACTTCCGCCACATCCCGCAACCGCGTACACCGGAAGACGAAATGGCCTCCGAACCGTGGTACTCGATCGGGCCACTGGATGTGTTTCCCGAGGAGTTTCCACCGTTTCTGTTTGCCGATTCGGCGCAGCGGCGGTTGTTCGATCAGTTGCACGGTGAGCTGTACAACGCTGATTACTGGAAGGGGCTGCAAGAGGCGATTCGGGCGGGGAAGGTGATTGATGTGTTCCCGTATCGGCGCAAGGGCCTCGATAACGAGTAGCCCACGCCGCCACACCTGACACTGATCGTTCCCATGCTCCGCGTGGGAATGCCTCCCCGGACGCTCCGCGTCCGCTCTTGGGA
The DNA here is from genome assembly GCF_024748615.1 of Pseudomonas sp. B21-048. Taxonomy (NCBI): domain Bacteria; kingdom Pseudomonadati; phylum Pseudomonadota; class Gammaproteobacteria; order Pseudomonadales; family Pseudomonadaceae; genus Pseudomonas; species Pseudomonas sp. B21-048. Next base: position 1,396,267 of record NZ_CP087168.1, read on the forward strand.
CGCAGAGCGTCCCTTGCTGCATTCCCACGCAGAGCGTGGGAACGATCACATGGGGGCGCAAATCTGCGACAATCCGCCCCCTGCGCCACTAGACGACTTTTGCGTACCTGATGACTGACGAATCGCCTTCTATCGACAAACTGCTGAAAAACCTCGATCACGCCATGCTCGCCGACCGCCACCGGCTGCGGCGGCAGTTGCTTGAGCTGCGCAAGAAACCTGACGAGGCCAAACTGGCCCAGTGGGTGACGCGCACGCAGGCGTCCTGTGATCAGGTGTTGGCGCGGCGCGCCAGCCTGCCGGTGATTCGTTACGACGACAGCCTGCCGATCGCCGCCAAGCGCGACGAAATCAAAGCGGCGCTGCAAAAGCATCAGGTGCTGATCATTGCCGGCGAAACCGGGTCGGGTAAAACCACCCAGTTGCCGAAGATCTGCCTGGAAATCGGCCGCGGCCAGCACGGCCTGATCGGCCACACCCAGCCCCGTCGAATCGCCGCCCGCAGCGTGGCGAGCCGAGTCGCTGAAGAATTGGCGACGCCGTTGGGCGCGTTGGTCGGCTATCAGGTGCGGTTCGAGGATCAGAGCGATTCCAACACCCTGATCAAACTGATGACCGACGGTATTCTGCTGGCGGAAACCCAGAACGACCGCTACCTCGAACGCTACGACACGATCATCGTCGACGAAGCCCACGAACGCAGCCTGAACATCGACTTCCTGCTCGGTTACCTGAAAACCCTGCTGCCGCGTCGTCCGGACCTGAAAGTCATCATTACTTCGGCGACCATCGACCTGGAGCGTTTTTCCAAGCACTTCGATGATGCGCCGATTGTCGAGGTCTCCGGCCGCACCTTCCCGGTGGAAACCTGGTACCGCCCGCTGACCCTGGAGCAGGACGAAGAGGGCAACCGCGTCGAGGATGACTTGACCGTGGATCAGGCGATCCTCGCTACCCTCGACGAAATTGCCGCGTTCGAACGCAGCGAACGCAAGAGTCCCGGCGACGTGCTGGTGTTCCTGCCCGGCGAGCGAGAGATTCGCGACGCGGCGGACATGCTGCGCAAGGCCCAACTCAAACACACCGAGATTCTGCCGTTGTACGCGCGGCTGTCGCCGGCCGAGCAGCAGCGGATTTTCCAGTCCCACCCTGGGCGTCGCGTGGTGCTGGCGACCAACGTCGCGGAAACCTCGCTGACCGTGCCGGGCATTCGTTACGTGATCGACAGCGGCACCGCGCGCATCAGCCGTTACAGCTACCGCGCGAAGGTTCAGCGCCTGCCCATCGAAGCGGTTTCCCAGGCCAGTGCCAACCAGCGTAAAGGCCGTTGCGGACGGGTCGAACCGGGCATTTGCATCCGTCTCTACAGCGAAGAAGATTTCATCGGTCGCCCGGAATTTACCGACCCGGAAATCCTCCGTACCAACCTCGCGGCGGTGATTTTGCAGATGCTGCATCTGCGCCTCGGCGAGATCACTGATTTCCCGTTTATCGAGCCGCCGGATGGCAAGGCCATCAGCGACGGTTTCAACCTGCTGCAAGAACTCTCGGCGGTGGACCGCAACAGTCAGTTGACGCCGCTTGGTCGCCAATTGGCGCGGCTGCCGGTGGACCCGCGCATGGGCCGCATGCTGCTGGAAGCGGCGAAACTGGGCAGCTTGCAGGAAGTGCTGATCGTCGCCAGTGCCATGTCAATTCAGGACCCGCGCGAACGTCCGCCGGAGCGTCAGCAAGCAGCGGATCAGGCTCACGCCCAGTGGAAAGACGTGGACTCGGACTTCGCCGGGCTGGTTAATCTGTGGCGTGGTTTTGAAGAGCAGCGCCAGGCCCTGACGGCCAGTCCGCTGCGCAACTGGTGCCGCAAGAACTTCCTCAATTACCTGCGCCTGCGCGAGTGGCGTGACTCCCATCGTCAGTTGAGCCTGATCTGCCGCGACATGCAGTTGAGCCTCAACAAAGAGCCGGCGGATTACCCGAAACTGCACAAAGCGGTTCTGGTGGGGTTGCTTAGCCAGATCGGCCAGAAGACCGAAGATGGCGACTACCTCGGTGCCCGTCAGCGACGCTTCTGGATTCACCCCTCGTCGGGTATCGGCAAGAAACGTCCGCAATGGCTGATGACCGCCGAACTGGTGGAAACCACCAAGCTTTACGCGCGGATGGTCGCCAAGATCGATGCCGACTGGATCGAGCCGCTGGCCGGGCACCTGATCAAGAAAAATCACTTCGAACCCCATTGGGAGAAGAAGCGCGGTCAGGTCGTGGCCTTCGAGCAAATCACCCTGTTCGGGCTGATCGTGGTCGGGCGCCGACCAGTGCATTACGGTCCGATCGACCCGGTGGTGTCTCGTGAATTTTTTATTCGCGAAGGTCTGGTGCGCGGCGAGATTCAATCCAAAGCCAAGTGTTTGTCTGCCAATGCACAGTTGTTGGAACAGCTCGACGAACTGGAAGCCAAGGCGCGCCGCCGCGACATCCTCGCCGACGAAGAAACCTTGTTCGCCTTCTACGATGCGCGACTGCCAGCAGAGATCCACCAGACCGCCACCTTCGACAGTTGGTACCGGGTCAATAGTCAGAAAGACCCGCAACTGCTGATCATGCGCGAAGAAGACGTGCTGGCTCGCGAAGCCAGTGAAGTCACCGCCGCGCATTACCCGGACACCCTGCACATCGGCGATCTGGAACTGGCGCTGAGTTATCACTTCGAGCCCAACCATCCGCGTGATGGCGTGACCTTGCGCGTGCCGGCACCGCTGTTGCCGATGCTACCGCCGGAACGTCTGGAATGGCTGGTGCCGGGCGTGATCGATGCCAAGTGCATCGCGCTGGTACGTAACCTGCCCAAGGCCCTGCGCAAGAATTTCGTGCCGGTGCCGGACTTCGTCAAAGCGGCGTTGCAGCGCATCACGTTTGCCGAGGGCTCATTGCCTTTGGCGCTGGGCCGCGAGTTGCTGCGCATGACCGGCGCGCGGGTCAGCGATGAAGCTTGGGCCGAAGCCTCGCAGCAGGTCGAAAGCCATTTGCGGATGAACCTGGAAATCGTCGACGGTCAGGGCAAGTTCCTCGGCGAAGGTCGTGACTTGGCCGAGCTGACCGCACGCTTTGCCGAGGCCAGTCAGGCTGCGTTGGCGGTGCCGCAAACGGCGAAGAGCCAACAACCGGTGGAGCCGAAAGTCTTTGCCGCCGTGGCTGAGAAAACCCAGCAGAAAATCGCCGGGCTGTCGATGACGGTGTATCCGGCGCTGGTGGAAGAGGGCGGGACAGTCAAGGAAGGTCGATTCTCGACCCCGGCCGAAGCCGAGTTCCAGCATCGTCGGGCCTTGCAGCGTTTGCTGATGCAGCAACTGGCCGAACCGGCGAAGTTCCTGCGCGGCAAGTTGCCGGGGCTGACCGAATTGGGCCTGATGTACCGCGACATGGGGCGTGTCGACAGCCTGGTGGAAGACATTCTGCTGGCCAGTCTCGACAGCTGCATCCTCGACGGCGAAGACCCATTGCCACGCGATGGCGCCGGACTGGCGTCGCTGGCTGAGCGTAAACGCGGTGGCTGGACTGAGCACGCTGAACGGTTGGCCAAGCTGACGCTGGAGATTCTCAAGCTGTGGCACGGCCTGCAAAAGCGCTTCAAGGGCAAGATCGACCTGGCGCAAGCCGTGGCCTTGAACGACATCAAGCAGCAGCTCAGTCATCTGGTGTATCCGGGGTTCGTGCGTGAAACGCCGATGCCGTGGCTCAAGGAACTGCCGCGTTACCTCAAGGCTGTCGAGCAACGCTTCGAAAAACTCGGCGCGCAGGTGCAGAAAGACCGGGTCTGGAGCGGTGAATTGTCCGGCCTCTGGGCTCAATACCAGACCCGCGCCAACAAACACGCCCAGGAAGGCAAGCGCGATCCGCAGCTGGAACTCTATCGCTGGTGGCTGGAGGAATACCGGGTCTCGCTGTTCGCGCAGCAATTGGGGACCAAGGTGCCAATCTCCGACAAGCGCCTGAACAAGCAATGGAGTCAGGTCGAGCCTTGATCCTGTGAGAGCGGGCTTGCCCGCGATGGCGGTCTGCCATTCGACATGGATGTTGAATGTGATGGCCTCATCGCGGGCAAGCCCGCTCCCACACGTATGCTGTTGCTCTTGCAAAAGGCGCCAAAAGCCAGCGTTTATGGCAAACTTCGCGCCTATATACGCCAGCCTCGCGGTTTTGAGCCTTCACGGGCCGGGCGGATCGGAATAAAGCGATGTCAGGTTTGCGTCCGGACCTGGAATAGACCCTTTGTGTGTTGGTACGTCGGTGCCAGCGCTTTCTGCCTGAACGGATTAGAGAAACGACCATGCATAACGTCGTCATCAGCGGCACCGGCCTGTATACCCCGGCCAACAGCATTTCCAATGAAGAGCTGGTGCAGTCTTTCAACGCTTACGTCGCGCTGTTCAACGCCGACAACGCCGAAGCCATCGCGCGCGGCGAAATCCAGGCATTGACCGAATCCAACGCGGCGTTTATCGAAAAAGCGTCCGGCATCAAAAGCCGCTTTGTCATGGACAAGGACGGCATTCTCGATCCGCAACGCATGGCACCACGCCTGCCAGAACGCTCCAACGACGAGTGGTCGGTGCTTTGCCAGATGGCCATCGGTGCGGCCGAACAAGCCTTGCAACGCGCCGGCAAGACCGCCGCTGACATCGACGGTGTGATCGTCGCCTGCTCCAACCTGCAACGCGCCTACCCGGCCATCGCCATCGAAGTTCAGGAAGCGCTGGGCATTCAGGGTTTCGGTTTCGACATGAACGTCGCCTGCTCCTCGGCGACCTTCGGCATCCAGGCTGCGGCCAACAGCGTGCAACTGGGCCAGGCTCGGGCGATCCTGATGGTCAACCCGGAAGTCTGCACCGGTCACCTGAATTTCCGTGACCGTGACAGCCACTTCATCTTCGGCGACGCCGCCACCGCGGTGATCATCGAACGTGCGGATCTCGCGACGTCCAAGTACCAGTTCGACGTGGTCAGCACCAAACTGCTGACCAAGTTCTCCAACAACATCCGCAACAACTTCGGCTTCCTCAACCGCGCCGCGGAAGAGGGCATCGGTGCTCCCGACAAACTGTTCGTCCAGGAAGGCCGCAAGGTGTTCCGGGATGTCTGCCCGATGGTTGCCGAGCTGATTGCCACGCACCTGGACGAAAACCAGCTTAACGTCAGCGACGTGAAGCGATTCTGGCTGCACCAGGCCAACCTCAGCATGAACCACCTGATCGTCAAGAAGCTGCTGGGCCGCGAAGCCACCGAAGAAGAAGCCCCGGTGATTCTCGACACCTATGCCAACACCAGTTCCGCCGGTTCGGTGATTTCGTTTCACAAAAATCAGGACGATCTGGTCAGCGGCTCGCTGGCGGTACTCAGTTCGTTCGGCGCGGGCTACTCGATCGGTAGCGTGATTCTGCGCAAGCGCTGATGCTGTGGCGAGGGAGCAAGCTCCCTCGCCACAATCAACGTCGATGGTTCTGAAACGAGGTTTGCATGGCCGCAGCTGACGACACCCTGTTGCTCGAACGCCTGCTGGCGGGCGAGCAGAGGGCTTTCAAGGAACTGGTCAGCACTTACCAGAGCGCCATGCGCGCGGTGGCCTATGCCATCGTCGGCAGCCGACACGTCGACGAGGTGGTACAGGATGCATGGCTATCGGTGGTGCGCAATCTCGGCGGGTTCGAGCGACGTTCAAGCCTCAAGACCTGGCTGCTCACCATCACCGCCAACTCGGCACCGCCGGGAAGTGCTGCTCGATGACCTGCCGTCGCCTCACGGCACGGTCGATGACGATCGTTTTTCATCGACTGATGGTCACTGGCTGGTGGCGCCGTACGCCTGGCATCAGGACACGCCAGAGGCGCTGTTGACCGAAAACGAGCTGCGCGAATGTCTGGAGCACACACTGCTCAGCCTGTCGGAACTGCAAAGCAGTGTGTTGCTGTTACGCGAGCGACAAGGGCTTGAGTTGGAGGAGATCTGTAATCTTCTGGAGATCTCGCTCTCCAATGTTCGTGTGCTGCTGCATCGGGCACGGTTGAAGGTCTTTGCGACCGTGGAGCATTTTGAGGAAACCGGTGAATGCTGACCTGCAAGGAACAAGTGGCGCGCTCCAGTGATTATCTCGATGGCCAATTGAGTTTTCGTGAGCGACTGATGGTGCGGCATCATTTGAGGTTCTGCCCCAATTGCCGACGGTTCATTCGGCAGATGCGCTTGATGCAGGCCACGCTGAAGGTGATGCCCGAGCCGCCTGTAGCTGATCTGGATGCGCTGGCTGAACGGCTTGCCAACGAACACCAGAAGAACAAACCGTAGGTTTTCTCGCCCGTAACACCCCCCCCTTCAGCCGCTCTAGCTTGCGGCTTGCAGCTTGGTTCATGTGGCTGCTTTTCTGTTATTTCGATTCGAAGTAAAAAGTTCCCCTGTCATAAAATCTTTATCTATCAGCAACCCGGCTGAAATACCCCCCCTCCAAGATTCCCTCCCAACACAAGTGGGCCAGACCCGCGTGTTTCCAAGCTACAGACTACCAATTAGGGGAACTCTTCGATGATCCGTAAGCACTTCGCCGGTTTTGCCGCCAGCGCACTGGCCATGGCAGTAACCGCCCAGGCTTTCGCTGGCACCGTCACCACTGACGGCGCCGATATCGTAGTCAAAACCAAGGGCGGCCTCGAAGTCGCCACCACCGATAAAGAATTCAGCTTCAAACTCGGCGGTCGCTTGCAGGCTGACTACAGCCAGTTCGATGGTGTCTACACCAAAAACGGCGATACCGCCGACGCGGCCTACATCCGTCGTGGGTTCCTGGAACTGTCTGGTGTGCTGTACACGGATTGGGCTTACACCATCAACTACGACTTCTCCCACAACAGCGGTGATTCCGACAACGGTTACTTCGACGAAGCGTCGTTGGCCTACAACGGCTTCAAACCGGTCTCGATCAAAGTCGGTCGTTTCGACCCGGACTTCGGCCTGGAAAAAGCCACCAGTTCCAAGTGGGTTACTGCGCCAGAACGCAACATGGCGTACGACATGGTCGATTGGGCGAACAGCCACCAGAATGGTCTGGGCCTGCAAGCCTCCAGCACCTTCGCTGATTCGTTCTACGCTTCCGCCGGCGTGTTCAGCAAAGACACCGACGATACCGATGGCAACAGCGTTAAACAGGTCAACGGCCGCTTTGTATTCGCGCCGATGCATGACGCCGGCAACGTGCTGCACTTCGGTGTGAACGTGGCTTCCCGTGATGTCTCCGACACGGCCTTCGATTCGCGTTATCGCACCCGCATGGGCATGCGTGGCGTCGAAACCCTCGGCGGCAACGATGCTGGCACCAACGGCAACCGTCCGGTGCTGGGTGGCAGTTCCACTTCGCCTGCCGGCTCCTATGACCGTGACGACGCTTACGGTCTGGAAGCCGCATTCGCCATGGGCCCTGCCTCGATCCAGGGCGAATACGTCGCCCGCAAGACCAAGGCCGATGACAGCAGCCGTGAAGACATCAAAGGTGACGGTTTCTACGTTCAGGGTGCCTACACCCTCACCGGCGAATCCCGTGGCTATAAAGTTGGTAAGTTCGATGCGATCAAGCCAGCCAACAAGTCCATCGGTGCCTGGGAGCTGTTCTATCGTTACGACAGCCTGACTGTCGAAGACGACAACATCACCACCGCCAGCCTGACCCGCGATGTCGGCGATGCCGAAGCTCAGGTGCATACCCTGGGTGTCAACTGGTACGCCAACGAAGCGGTGAAAATCACTGGCGCCTACCTCAAGGCCAAAACTGACAACGTGACCAATGCCACTGCTGCCAGCGGTACTACCCCGGCACGTCGTACCGGTGATGACAGCGGTGACGGCTTCGTGGTCCGCGCTCAATACGTGTTCTAAATTGCAGTAAACGCTGTAAAAGCTCTTTCTTCATCCGTTAAAGCTCCTCTCGTTTAACCCCGCTTCGGCGGGTTTTTTTTTGTTTCGGGTCAGGCATACAGATAAGCGATACTCATGCATCTGTAGAAAGTGATGGTTGGGATGCTAATGCCGCTGCAACGTCTGGAAAGTCTGTCCGAAATCGCGCCGCACACCTGGGACGCGCTGGTGCCGCAAACTCAGCCGTTTCTGCGCCATGCCTTTCTGAGCGCGCTGGAAGACAGCGCCAGCCTTGGCCCGCATTCCGGCTGGCAGCCCGAGCATCTGCTGCATGTTGAAGGTGATCGTCTGATCGCCGCGCTGCCCAGTTACCGCAAATGGCATTCCTACGGCGAATACGTGTTCGACCATGCCTGGGCCGAAGCCTGTGAGCGTGCCGGCATCGACTACTACCCCAAGCTGTTGACGGCGGTGCCGTTCAGCCCGGTCAGCGGGCCGCGATTGCTGGCGGCGACGATCGAGGACGGTTTCGAACTCCTGCAGAGCCTGCCGGGTTATCTGGAGATCGAAGAGCTCTCCAGCGCCCATATCAACTTCACCGATCCATTCACCGACGCCGCATTGGCCGAACAGCCAGGCTGGTTGCAGCGTATTGGCTGTCAGTACCATTGGCAGAATCGCGGTTATCGGGATTTTCAGGACTTCCTCGACGCCCTCAGTTCGCGCAAGCGCAAGCAAATGCGCAAGGAGCGTGAGCAAGTGGCGGGCCAGGGCATCGACTTCGAATGGCTGGAAGGACGGCAACTGGACCAGGCGCACTGGGACTTTGTGTATGCCTGCTACGCCAATACCTATGCAGTACGTCGGCAAGCGCCGTATCTGACCCGGGAATTTTTCAGTCTGTTGGCCGAGCGCATGCCGGAATCGATTCGCGTGGTGCTGGCCAAGCAAGGCTCACGACCGGTGGCCATGGCCTTCAGTCTGGTCGGTGGCGACAGCTTTTATGGCCGTTACTGGGGCTGCCTGGCGGAGTTCGATCGTTTGCACTTCGAGACCTGTTTCTATCAGGGGATGGATTACGCGATTGCCAATGGCTTCCAACGTTTTGACGCTGGCGCTCAGGGCGAGCACAAGTTGATTCGCGGTTTTGAACCGGTGATCACCCATTCCTGGCATTACCTGCGCCATCCGGGCTTGAAGTCGGCGGTGAAAGATTTCCTTGAGCGTGAGCGGGTCGGGGTCCTGGGGTATGCAGAAGAAGCGAAGACCGCCTTGCCCTACCGACAAGGCTGATCTTTGCATTATGTCGCTTGTCAGCTGTCTTCTTTACCCAGCCAGCGATACATCACGCCACCGATGACGGCACCCAATAGCGGTGCCAGCCAGAACAGCCATAGTTGTTGAATCGCCCAACCACCGACAATCAGCGCCGGGCCCGTGCTGCGGGCCGGGTTGACCGAGGTGTTGGTGACCGGAATCGAGATCAGGTGGATCAGGGTCAGTGCCAGGCCTATGGCAATGGGCGCCAGGCCGGCCGGGGCGCGTTTGTCGGTAGAGCCGAGAATGATCAGGATAAACATCGCGGTCATCACCAGTTCACTGACAAACCCCGCCGCCATCGAGTAGCCGCCTGGCGAGTGTTCGCCGTAGCCATTGGATGCAAGGCCGCTGGCCAGTTCGAAGCCGGGTTTGCCACTGGCGATGAAGTACAGCAGGGCTGCTGCGATGATCCCGCCAAGCACTTGGGCGATGATGTAGGCGGGCAGTTCCTTGGCTGAGAATCGTCCGCCGACGACCAGCCCGACCGAGACTGCGGGGTTGAGATGACAACCGGAGATGTGGCCGATGGCGAAGGCCATCGTCAGCACCGTCAAACCAAATGCCAGGGACACCCCCAGCAAACCGATCCCCACGTTTGGAAATGCTGCCGCCAGCACCGCACTGCCGCACCCTCCCAGCACCAACCAGAACGTACCTACCAATTCTGTAGCTGAACGTTTGAACAAAGACATAGCGAATTTCCCTGTCGAGATACCACTGTCGTTGTGCATCCAGTAGATGGACTACAGAACCATCTCCAGTACCTTGGCTGAGTACAGCAGGGTTTTTATGGAATTCCAGTGGCCATAAAAAACCGCCAGAGTCCGTGGTTGGCGGGCTCTGGCGGTTATCGCAGATCTATGTGGGAGCGGGCTTGCTCGCGAATGCGGTGTATCAGGCAACATTGATATCGACTGACACGGCCTCTTCGCGAGCAAGCCCGCTTGTACAGGGTCGGTGTTGATCGCAAGACTCAATCGATCCCGACAAACCCGCCGGTCTGATGCTGCCACAACCGCGCATACAAGCCGCCGTGGGCCAGCAGTTCGGCGTGGCTGCCGGTTTCGGCGATCTTGCCGTTTTCCAGCACCACCAACCGATCCATCCGGGCAATGGTCGAGAGGCGGTGGGCGATGGCGATCACGGTTTTACCCTGCATCAGGGTTTCGAGGCTTTCCTGAATCGCCGCTTCGACTTCCGAGTCCAGTGCCGAGGTGGCTTCGTCCATGATCAGGATTGGCGCGTCCTTGAGCAGCACCCGGGCAATCGCAATCCGCTGACGCTGGCCACCGGAAAGTTTCACCCCGCGTTCACCGACGTGAGCATCGAAACCGGTGCGGCCTTCGGAGTCCGACAGCAACGGTATGAACTCATCAGCGCGGGCCTTGCGCACCGCTTCCCAGAGTTCGGCATCGGTGGCGTCGGGTTTGCCGTACAACAAATTATCGCGGATCGAGCGGTGCAGCAGCGAGGTGTCCTGGGTGATCATGCCGATGCGTTCACGCAGGCTTTCCTGACCGACGTCGGCGATGTTCTGGCCATCGATGAGAATACGCCCGCCCTGCACGTCATAGAGGCGCAGCAGCAGATTGACCAGCGTCGATTTGCCGGCGCCGGACGGGCCGATCAGGCCGATTTTCTCACCGGGTTTGATCGTCAAGTTGAGGTCGCCGATGATCCCGCTCTTCTTGCCGTAGTGGAAGTCGACGTGATCGAAACGCACCTCGCCACGCGCCACACTCAAAGGCTTGGCCTGCTCGCGATCGGTGATGCTGACTGGCTGGGAAATGGTCTGCAAACCGTCCTGAACCATGCCGATGTTTTCGAAAATGCCAGTGACCACCCACATGATCCAGCCAGACATGTTGACGATGCGGATCACCAGGCCCGTGGCCAAGGCAATTGCACCCACTGAGATCAGAGACTGCGTCCACAGCCATAGCGCGAGACCCGTGGTGCTGACGATCAGCAGGCCGTTCATGCTGGTGATGGCCACGTCCATGCTGGTGACCACGCGGCCGGCCAGTTGGGCTTTTTCGGTCTGTTCCTTGATCGCTTCACGGGCGTATTGCTGCTCGAAGTTGGTGTGGGCGAACAGCTTCAAGGTGGTGATATTGGTGTAGCCATCGACGATCCGCCCCATGAGTTTGGAGCGCGCATCGGAGGACACGACCGAGCGTTCCTTGACCCTTGGCACGAAGTAGTAGAGAGCGCCAATGAAGGCGGCGATCCAGGTCAGCAGCGGGATCATCAGGCGCCAGTCGGCTTCAGCGAACAGCACCAGCGAACTGATCGCGTAGATCAGCACATGCCATAGCGCGTCCACCGCTTGTACCGCCGAATCGCGCAACGAGTTGCCGGTCTGCATGATGCGTTGGGCGATGCGCCCGGCAAAGTCGTTCTGGAAAAAATTCAGGCTCTGTTTGAGCACGTAACTATGGTTTTGCCAGCGGATCAGGCTGGTCAGGCTGGGGCTTAAGGTCTGATGCACCAGCAGGTCATGCAAGGCGAGGAACAGCGGTCGCAGAATCAGCGCGACCACCGCCATCCAGGCCAATTCCACGCCGTGGACCTTGAAGAAGTCGACGTTGGGCGTGCCTTGGGCGAGGTCGATGATACGGCTCAGGTAGCTGAACAGCGCCACTTCGATCAGCGCGCCGAACAGGCCGACGATCAGCAGGACGGCGAAACTCGGCCAGACCTGCTTCAGGTAATAGGTATAGAAGGGGAGAACCCGATCCGGCGGAGCCGCCGTCGGTGCATCGCGGAAAATGTCGATCAGTTTTTCAAAACGGCGATAAAGCATCAGTTCTCCGCCCGCGCACGGGCTCTCCTTTAAACGATATGAGCGGCGCCGGAAGATCCGGCGGCCGCTCAAAACTCCCTGTCCAGCGTACTCTCAGTCGATGCGCTTGGCCGACTTGATAAACACGGGATCGGCCGGCACGTCTTTCATGCCGCTTTTGGTGGTGGTCTGGGAGTTGACGATGACATCGACGACGTCCATCCCTTTAACGACTTTACCGAACACGGCATAACCGTCGCCCTGGTCCAGGAAGTCGTTGTCTTTGACGTTGATGAAGAACTGGCTGGTGGCCGAATCCGGCACCGAGGTGCGGGCCATGGACAGCGTGCCACGCACGTTATGCAGGCCGTTTTTGGATTCGTTCTTGATCGGCGCCTTGGTTTCTTTCTGCTGCATCTGTTGAGTGAAACCGCCGCCCTGGACCATAAAGCCAGGAATCACACGGTGAAAAATCGTGTTGTTGTAGAAGCCGCTGTCGACGTACTCAAGGAAGTTCTTGGTACTGATCGGCGCCTTGACCGGGTCCAGTTCGATTTCGATCTGGCCGTTGGTGGTTTCCAGCAGCACGTGCGGCGCCTTGGCGGGCGTGGCGGCCATCAGGTTGGCGGCAAACAGAACGGAGCCGGCGACGAGGGCGATTTTTTTCAGCATAAGTCAGTGATCCTGAGTGGTGGTGTCGACTGCGGTGAGAAACTCGAGCAGTGTTTGGTTGAAACGTTCGGGTTGATCCAGCGGGGTGGCGTGGCGCGAGTCGGCGATCACCACCAGCCGCGCATCGGGCAGCAGTTTTACATAGGTTTCCTTCAGCGCGACCGGGGTGTAGTCACGGTCGGCGCTGACGATGAGGGTTGGACAGGACACTTTGGAAAGTCGTTCCTGAACCCCCCAGCCAACAATGGCATCGAAGCTGGCGAGATAAGCATGTTTGTCGTTTTTTGCCCAGCGCGCCGCTATTTTTTGTCGTAACGAAGCTTGTTCGGGTTTGGGAAACAGCTTGGCGCCCAGGGCCTTGCCGATGGTGCCCATGCTCAGTACGCGCATCAGGCTCCAGCGTTTGAACCACTGCCAGTAGTCGTTGCGGCTGCGCCGTTTGACCTGGGGCGCGCTGTTGACGATGCACAGGCTCTTGAGCAGTTGCGGTTGGTCGACCGCCAGTTGAAAGGCGATCATGCCACCCATCGAAAGTCCCACAAGATGTGTGGGGCCCAGGTTCAAGTGTTCGATCAGTGCGATCAGGTCGGCGCTGAACCCGGCGATGCTGTAGCGCTCGCGGGGTTTGTCGGAACGCCCGTGGCCACGCATATCCGCCACGATCACCCGGTGGTGGGCCGCGAGCGCCGGGATCTGCATTTCCCAATCCAGGGTGCTGGAACCCAACCCGTGAACCAGCAGCAACGGCGTGCCATGGCCATATTCCTCATAGTGCAGGTTGCAACCTTCATGTTCGAAATAGGCCATGGGTACACTCCGTGTCAGGCTTGTTCGGGGGCCGCGAAGGGCGCATCCAACGGCGCAGTGTCGAAGGTGCGCAGCAGTTCAATGAGAATCTGCGTGGCCGGGCCCAACGGTTTGTCCTTGTTCGAATACAGGTAGAAGCTCGGGTTACGGCTGCCGCCCTGGTCCAACGGTAGCACTTTGAGCGTACCTTCCTTGAGTTCGCGTTCGATCATGTGCCGGGGCAGCCAGGCGAAGCCCAGGCCGCTGCTGACGAAAGTCGCAGCGGTGGCCAGGCTACCCACGGTCCAGCGCTGTTCGGCGCCAAGCCAGCCGACGTCGCGCGGTTGCTGGCGGCCGGAGTCGCGGATCACCACTTGCATCTGGCTTTCCAGGTCCTGGAAGTTCAGTTCGCGGTTCAGCCGGTGCAGCGAATGCTCGGGGTGGGCGACCGCAATGAATTCGACGTCGCTCAATTCTGCGCCTAGATACCCGGGAATACTGAAGCCGGTGATGGCCAGATCGGCCACGCCTTCGAGCAGCACCTCTTCGACACCCGACAACACTTCTTCGCGCAGACGCACCCGGCAGCCACGGCTTTGCGGCATGAACGCAGTCAGTGCGCGGACGAGGCGGGCGCTAGGGTAGGCGGCGTCGACCACCAGCCGCACTTCCGCTTCCCAGCCTTGTTCCATGTGGTGGGCCAGGTCTTCCAGTTGACTGGCCTGTTTCACCAGTTGCCGGGAACGGCGCAGCAGTACGCCGCCGGCCTCGGTGAGCACCGCTTTACGGCCGTCGATGCGCAACAGCGGCACACCGAGCTGATCCTGCATACGCGCTACGGTGTAGCTGACCGACGATTGCGAGCGGTGCAGCACTTCGGCGGCCTGGGCGAAACCGCCGTGATCGACCACGGCCTGCAATGTTCGCCATTGATCAAGGGTCACGCGGGGCGCTTTCATGTTGAGCTCCTCTTGTCCTAAGCTGGCAGTCCTTATTGGAGGCTGCTGAATGAAAAAACTTTGTAGTGTGATGGCAGGTTGTGCGGTGTTGGCGATGCTGCCATTGACCGCATTTGCTTATCCGATCGACGTTCAAAAGCAACTGAACGGCTTGAGCATCGACTACAACTCGTACGACACGGATAACGACATCGCCTCGATTCAAGTGAACAACTACGGCAGCACTGATGCGATCTGCAGAGTGGTTTTCAACAATGGCCCGGAGTCACCGCGTACCCGCACAATCGAAGTCCCCGCCGGTAAACACAAAAACGCCACCGCCAAGTTCACCCGGACCATCATCAAGATGCGTATCAACCTGACCTGCACGCCGAAATGACATCGAGCGGAGCACGCTGGTTGGGGCATGCTCCGCTTATAAACGAATTTATCGATGCGTTATAGCAGTTATTTGCGCTTTTTCATCGATATGACTCTGTTTAACCTTCACTCCATCGACCTACAGCATTCTCAGATGGAGCCTACATCCCATGTCCCGCGTTCTGATCATCGAAAGCAGCGCCCGTCAGCAAGACTCGGTTTCCCGCCAACTGACCCAGACCTTCATCAGCCAATGGAAAGCCGCACACCCGGCCGACCAGATCACCGTCCGTGACCTGGCCACCACCCCGGTGCCGCATCTGGACATCAACCTGCTGGGTGGCTGGATGAAACCTGCCGAACAGCGCAACGACATCGAACAGGCCTCTCTGGAACGCTCCAACCTGCTGACCGATGAACTGCTGGCCGCCGATGTACTGGTGATGGCGGCGCCGATGTACAACTTCGCCATTCCGAGCACCCTCAAAGCCTGGCTCGACCACGTGCTGCGTGCCGGCGTGACCTTCAAGTACACCGAAACCGGCCCGCAAGGTTTGCTCAACGGCAAGCGTGCTTATGTGCTGACCGCTCGCGGTGGTATCCATGCCGGAGCCGCCTCGGATCACCAGGAACCGTACTTGCGTCAGGTCATGGCTTTCATCGGCATCCACGACGTAACGTTCATTCACGCCGAAGGCATGAACCTGGGCGGCGGCTTCCAGGAGAAAGGCTTGAACCAGGCCAATGCCAAGCTTTCCCAAGTCGCCTGAGCCGTTAATCGCCAGATAATCGCTGGAGGGTCTAGTGACCTGGCGCTACCCTTCAAATCTGTACGCGCATCGAACCTCCCTTTGCACTTATTGCTCCTGAGTGCTCTAGCCCGATTGAACGCATTAGCGAGATCGGGCTTTTTTTTGCCTGCGATTTAGTGAGCCAGGCATGAACTTGTAGGAGCGAAGCTTGCCGGGATCTACATGTTCTCGCGACCGTCGACAAAACCCGCTATCGTCGCCGCCATTCGAAATGAGGCGACCATGGGCTATCTACTTTTTGTCACGCTGATCCAGGCGTTTTCCTTCAGCCTGATCGGCGAATACCTGGCCGGGCATGTCGACAGTTACTTTGCGGTGCTGGTGCGGGTGCTGCTGGCGGGGCTGATATTCATTCCGCTGACGCGCTGGCGTCAGGTTGAACCAGCGTTCATGCGCGGCATGTTACTGATCGGCGCGTTGCAGTTCGGTGTGACTTACGTCTGCCTGTACCTGAGCTTTCGCGTGTTGACGGTACCGGAAGTGTTGCTGTTCACCATCCTCACGCCACTGCACGTGACCCTGATCGAAGATGCGCTGAACCGGCGCTTCAACCCGTGGGCATTGATCGCGGCACTGGTGGCGGTGGCGGGCGCGGCAGTGATTCGCTTTGACCGGATCAACCCGGACTTTTTCATGGGCTTTTTGTTGCTGCAACTGGCCAACTTCACCTACGCCGCCGGGCAAGTGCTGTACAGACACTTGGTCGCTCGCCATCCAAGCGATCTGCCGCATTACCGGCGTTTCGGCTACTTCTACCTGGGCGCATTGGCCGTGGCGTTACCGGCATTTCTGCTGTTCGGCAAGCACAACTTCCTGCCCGAAGCACCGCTGCAATGGGGCGTGCTGTTGTTCCTCGGCCTGGTCTCGACCGCACTGGGTTTGTACTGGTGGAACAAGGGCGCGTGCCTGGTAAACGGCGGGACGCTGGCGGTGATGAACAACCTGCATGTGCCGGTGGGGTTGCTGATCAATTTGCTGATCTGGAATCAGCATGAGGAGTTGGGGCGGTTATTGTTTGGTGGGATGGTGATTCTGCTGGCGGTGTGGATTAGTCGGTTGGGTGTTCCAAAACCTGTGACCGTACGCTAAACCCCTGTAGGAGCGAGTGGTGCTACATGATGTGTTTTTCGGGCTCGGGAATGTGGCTCGAGCCCAACACGGCCGGAAGCAACCCCGACCGCAAATCCCCACCGCTCGGCTGCTGATAAAGGCTCAAACCAAACTCCGGCAGCACCGCCAGCAGGTAATCGAAAATATCCCCCTGAATCCGCTCGTAATCAGCCCACACGGTAGTGCGGGTGAAGCAGTAGATTTCCAGCGGGATGCCCTGAGCGGTGGTCTGCATTTGCCGAACCATGCAGGTCATGTTCGGCTGGACCTCCAGGTGGCTTTTCAGATACGCCAGCGCATAGGCGCGGAAAGTCCCGATATTGGTCATCCGTCGACGGTTGGCCGCCATCGCCGCGACATTGCCCTGGGCTTCGTTCCAGGCCTTGAGTTCGGCCTGTTTGCGGGTGATGTAGTCGGTCAGCAGGTGCACCTGGGACAGCTTCAGTTCTTCGTCATCGCGAATAAACCGCACGCCGCTGGCGTCGATGAACAGGCTGCGCTTGATCCGGCGCCCACCGGACTGCTGCATGCCGCGCCAGTTTTTGAATGACTCGGACATCAGGCGCCAGGTCGGGATCGACACAATCGTCTTGTCGAAATTCTGCACCTTGACCGTGTGCAAGGTGATGTCCACCACATCACCATCGGCACCGACTTGCGGCATCTCGATCCAGTCGCCGACCCTCAGCATGTCGTTGCTGGTCAGTTGCACACTGGCGACGAACGACAGCAAAGTGTCTTTGTAGACCAACAGAATCACCGCCGACATGGCGCCCAGACCCGACAGCAGCAACAGCGGCGAACGGTCGATCAATGTGGCGACGATGATGATCGCGCCAAACACGAACAGCACCATTTTCGCCAGTTGCACATAGCCCTTGATCGAGCGGGTGCGGGCGTGTTCGGTGCGGGCATAGATGTCCAGCAGGGCATTGAGCAACGCGCTGACGGCCAGCACCAGGAACAGAATGGTGAACGCCAGCGCCACGTTGCCGAGGAAATTCAGGCTGGCCTTGCTTAATTCCGGCACCAGGTGCAGGCCGAACTGGATCACCAGCGAAGGCGTCATCTGCGCCAGGCGATGAAACACTTTGTTGTGGCGAAAATCGGTGATCCAGTGCAACGACGGCTGGCGGCCGAGCATTTTGGTCGCATGAAGAATGAGGAACCGCGCCACTCGTCCGAGCACCAGCGCCACCACCAGCAACAATATCAGTGCGAGCGTGGAATGCAGGAGCGGGTGCTGATCGAGGGCACCCCAGAGGTCTTGGGCGTTGAGCCAGAGCTGTTTGATATCCATGGGCGAAAACGGTTCTTCTGTAGGACGCGACAGGGCGATTAGAGCATTTAAGACGTTCCGAATGACGTTTTGAGACAAAACAGGCAACAAAAAAACCACTGTTTGCAGCCGTTTGTATAAAGAAACTCGGCCTTCTCGCTCGAAACCGTTACCCTATGCAGCTGTTTTTTTGTATTTCTTCGAGGTAGCACCCGTGTTTTCCCAATTCGCCCTGCACGAACGCCTGCTCAAAGCCGTGGCCGAGCTTAAATTTGTCGAGCCAACGCCTGTGCAAGCAGCGGCTATCCCGCTGGCGCTCCAGGGGCGTGACCTGCGGGTGACAGCGCAAACCGGTAGCGGCAAAACCGCTGCCTTCGTTTTGCCGATCCTCAACCGCTTGATCGGCCCGGCCAAAGTCCGCGTCAGCATCAAGACCCTGATCCTGCTGCCGACCCGCGAGTTGGCCCAGCAGACCATCAAGGAAGTCGAGCGTTTCGCTCAGTTCACCTTCATCAAGTCCGGCCTGATCACCGGCGGTGAAGACTTCAAGGTCCAGGCCGCCATGCTGCGCAAGGTGCCGGACATCCTGATCGGTACGCCGGGCCGGATGATCGAGCAACTGAACGCTGGCAACCTCGACCTCAAGGAAGTCGAAGTGCTGGTGCTCGACGAAGCCGACCGCATGCTCGACATGGGCTTTGCCGAAGATGTGCAGCGTCTGGTCGACGAGTGCACCAACCGTCAGCAGACCATGCTGTTCTCCGCCACCACCGGCGGTTCTGGCCTGCGCGAGATGGTCGCCAAGGTCCTGAACAACCCTGAACACTTGCAGCTGAACAACGTCAGCGATCTGAACGCCACCACGCGTCAGCAGATCATCACCGCCGATCACAATCAGCACAAAGAACAGATCGTGAACTGGCTGCTGGCCAACGAGACCTATCAGAAGGCCATCGTGTTCACCAACACCCGGGCCATGGCCGACCGTATTTACGGCCGTCTGGTGGCGCAAGACTACAAAGCGTTCGTGCTGCACGGTGACAAAGACCAGAAAGACCGCAAACTGGCCATTGACCGTCTGAAGCAGGGTGGCGTGAAGATCCTCGTGGCCACCGACGTCGCTGCCCGTGGCCTGGACGTGGAAGGCCTGGACCTGGTGATCAACTTCGACATGCCGCGCAGCGGCGACGAATACGTTCACCGCATCGGTCGCACCGGCCGCGCCGGCAACGATGGCCTGGCCATCTCGCTGATCTGCCATGGCGACTGGAACCTGATGTCGAGCATCGAGCGCTACCTCAAGCAGAGCTTCGAGCGCCGCACCATCAAGGAAGTCAAAGGCACCTACGGCGGACCGAAAAAGGTCAAGGCCTCGGGCAAAGCCGTTGGCGTGAAGAAGAAAAAGGTCGACGCCAAAGGCGACAAAAAGAAAACCGGCGCCAAGGCCCCGACCAAGCGCAAGATCGCCAACCGCCCGAAGACCGACGCTCTGTCGCTGGTCAGCAAGGACGGCATGGCCCCGCTCAAGCGCCGCAAGCCGGAAGCGCCGGCTGCTGAATAAGGCGCGGTAGCGATCCGATAAAAACCCGGACAGTGTCCGGGTTTTTTTACGTCAAAAAATCGCAGCCTTCGGACGATCCTTTGATCTTGCCCTTTAACTCTTGGCTTTCTGCCCCGCCGATTCCAACTCCTTGAGACGCTGATCAATCAACTGGCACTTGCCCGGCAAATCCTTGCTGGCCGTCTCCAGGTCCATCTTCTGCAACTCGTCATTGATCTCCTTGGCCTTGGCCGGGTTCTGCTCGGTGATCTTGGCGACCTCCTGGGCCAGCTGTTCGCGCTTGGCGGTGGCTTCCTCGGGGGGGCAGCCCCAAACGGGGAGGGCGCAGGCGAGGGTGGTGGCGAGGGTGAGTTTGAGCAGGGTTTTCATAAAATCAGGCCTCGGTTCCGGTTAAGGCGGGTTATCCGGTTGAGGGCTGAAGGGCGGAAAAAGTTCAGTGACAGAAACGGGCGACCCACAGGTCGCCCGTTTTCATTCATTCCGCATATTGCAGGGCCACTCTGCAACTTCAGGCCAACAAATATGCGTGTGAAATTCACGCGTGGTGTTTGATGACTAATCATGTTCATTTGTTGATTAGCCCTCATGAGCACGGCAGTGCAAGTTCGCTTATGAAGGGAATAGGCCTGCGATATGTGCAATACATAAATCGTACATACGGAGGGAAACGTGGTTTTCCCCATTTTTATTAGGGTTTTTACTTGTTGTTAAGCCTTGTTTCGAGGCTCTTCCCTGGTTTTTCCAGTGATTCCCTTAGTGAGCAAATTTCCTATGCGATTGTCGGGCGCAGGATGCAAAAACTGTGTATGGTTCGCGCCAAAATCTGTAGGACATTTCGCTATGTCCGTTACTCTCACTTAAAGGAATTAAGTATGCGATTCTTTCGCGTGGCTTCAGTGTTGTCGTTGTGGGCGGCGGCGTTTTCGGTGCAGGCCGAGCAACTGCCGATCGAAGTGCTGAGTGCGGTGGTCAAGGACCAGAAGATTGCCGACGCCGAACTGTTGTTGCAGCGCAACGGCGCACAAAACGTGGTGGGTCGCACCAATGCTCAGGGCCAGGTCAGCCTGACCACCGAGTTTGCCGATGATGCCGGTAACCTGCTGATCATCAAGAAGCCTGGCTACTCCAATCTGGTGGTCAAGTGCCCGTGCAAGGGCATGACCTATGCCATCAGCCCGGTGATGCAGAACCTCGACGGTCTGCGCGTGGTGCTGACCTGGGGTGCGACCCCGTCGGACCTCGACTCCCACATGATCTTCCCCGGCAACAACATCTATTTCCAAAAAAAGCACGGTGACGATGCCAATCTGGATGTCGACGACACCAGCAGCTATGGCCCGGAAACCATCACCCTGGAGAAGAAGCACTACGGCGAAAGTTACGTCTACGCCGTGCATGACTTCAGCAATGGCGGCGAGCCGGGTTCGCGCGATCTTTCCAACAGCCAGGCCAAGGTGTTCGTGTACATGGGCCAGTCGCTGGTGCGCACCTACTACGTGCCGCAGAACCGCAGCGGCAACCTGTGGACCGTGTTCCGCATGACCGGCAATGGCGACTTCCAGGACATCAACAGCATTACGGGTGCCCGGGTCAATGCGGCAAACGTGTTGAACGAAGTGTCGCCGTTGCTGGATGACAGCGTTGCCCTGACGGCGGTGGCGGTCAGCGCTTCGGCACAGGCTGATGCGAAAGGCCTGAACACCAAAGGCGAAGCGGCCTACAAAACCGGTAACCTGCCGCTGGCAATCGACTTCTTCCGTCAGGCGATCGATCTGAATAACAGCTACGGTCAGGCCTACGGCAACCTGGGTCTGGCGTATCAGAAGGCCGGTAACACCGCCGAGTCGATCTGGGCCAACCGCAAGGCCATTGCCCTGGCCAGCGGCAATTCGGCCGCCACCGTGCGTGCCGGTTCCTACTACAACATTGCCCGTATCTATGAAGCGGCCGGTCAGTTCCCCGACGCCCTGCGTCATTACCAGTTAGCCAAGGCGCAGAAGGCCAACCCGGTGTATGACACGGCCATCGAGCGCGTACAAAACCGTTGATCGCCTAGTGTTGATCTGACCCCGCAACGCGCCGCACTCCGGCGCGTTGTGCATTCATGGGGAGGTGAATCCGGCTAAGCCCTCCAGGCTTGGCTCCATCTCCCTGTATCAACCCGCATTCTTTTCTTCTCGGTCTTTTCTCGATCACGCCTCGGTCTCTGATGACTACTCCCCATGACAGCAACTGGTCGGCGCCATGTCCTCATACCGATCGTAATGCCTCACCCAATCCATGATTTCTTCTTCATTACGCCCCTTGGGCGTGAGGTCGAGGTAGTTGTAGGCGCCGACTAGCAGGTCCAGGCCTCGGGCGTAGGTGGAGTAGGTGTGGAAAATCTCCCCCGCATCATTGCGATAAAAAACGCTAAGCCCTGGGAGTTCTTCTTCGGCGCCGTCGTTTTTTTCGTAGTTGTAGGTGGCTTTTCCGGCGGCGACATCTTCGGCCCGAGCGCAGACGCCGAAGTCGTAGTTGAAATCGCAGCCTTCGGACGAGACCCAGTCGAATTTCCAGCCCATGCGTCGTTTGAAGGATTGGAATTCGGCGAACGGTGCGTGGGAAACCGCGACCACGGCCACGTCATGGTGGGCCAGATGTTGGTTGGCACCGTCGATGTGGTCGGACAGGAACGAGCAACCTGGACAGCCTTCGTCCCAGCCAGCGGCGAACATGAAGTGATAGATGATTAATTGGCTGCGGCCGCCGAACAGGTCGGCCAGGCTCAGTTCGCCGTTGGGGCCCTGGAAGCGGTAGGGTTTGTCGATTTTCACCCAAGGCAGGGCTCGGCGTTCGGTGCTGAGTTTGTCTCGTTCCTGGGTGAAGGCTTTTTCGTGGGCCAGGTGTTGTTTGCGCGCGGCGAGCCATTCTTCCCGCGACACGACCGGATGATTCTGAATGTTCATGGTGATTTCTCCTGCATGCTGTGGCGAAGCCGTTTCGCGCTGCGGGTTAAACCGTCTTACATAGCCTAGTCGTTTGGCCTGCGGCCCATTCGACATACCGTCGGTCGGTAGGGCGAAATACCTCGGCTGAACGGCTGCCGTCCCTGTCGGTCACAACCTATGAAAGCCATCTCACTCGCGGGCACTGGAGGTTGATCAGGATGACGACTTATAACTGGGATCTGATTGAGCGCTTGCTGCATGAAGTGCAGAACGGCGCCGGCCACAGTTTCACCCCACGGCCTTATGCCGAGCAGTATGCGGCGGCGAAAGCCAACGCGGGCGAGCCGTTTGAGAACCTGGATCACCTGAAAACGGTGGCGGGTGAGTACGAAAAGTTATTGCTGCTGCGGGGTTATATCGAGCCTCGACCGGAGGATCAGGGTGGCAATGGCGAGAATTACATTTTGACGCCCCGGGGGGCGAGGTTGTTGAGCCTGATCGACAGCAGCATTCCGGGTAATGAGCATCCGCGACAGGTGCTGGATGAACAGGAGGATGCGTTGGCTGAGCTGACGTTTGATGAGGTGGCGTCGAAGGCGCAGATTGCTTGATCTTTTGATCTTTTGATCTTTTGATCTTTTGATCTTTTGATCTTCTAGCCTTGTCGCGCCGCTTTCAGACATTTCAAATCAGTGAAATCCTTACGCACGCCTTCAATCTTCTGCAACAACCGTTCACGCTGAATCGGCGTGCTCTCGGCCATCAAGTCCACCAGCAATGCACGAGCCTGGGCTTCGGTGTTGGCGTAGGCCGCGCGGTAAGCCGGGGTCCACAAACTCTCGCGATTCACCAGAAGTTTCTCGATTCGTTGTGGGAATTCTGGACTCTGCCGTTGCGCAACTGCCGCGCTGAATTGCTGTTGCCAATGGGCGCGGTTGGCAATCCATTGTTTGTTCTGATCACCCAAGGCATTCGACCAGGCCACTACCTGTTGCTGTTGGCTCGGGCTTAGCGGTCCGAGCCAGACATTCAGGCGTTTCTCCATGCGCTTGCTCCGCTCTCTGATCTGTTGCTCCAGAGACGGTTTGAGGTAGGCCTCCTGGCGTTTGCGCTGGTCCTTGGCGAAGGCATCGTTCATTTCCGCGACTTGCTTGTCATCCAGCCCCTGCAACAACTCGATGGCCGACGGGGTGATTTCCCGGGCGGTTTCGGCGATGGCCTGTTTGGCTTCCTGGGTGCGGGTTTGCAGTGCGGCGTCGGTGATTTGGTTGGCCTCGACCATGGCCTGTAAGCGATTCAGCCAGTCGAGGTAGCCGGGCAATTGCGTGGTGCAGTGCCAGCTCAGGTGTTCCTTGAGGCGCTCGTTGAACCAGTCTTTTTGCTCGTGGTTCATGTCCAGGTAGTCGCTGAGCGTCCAGGGAATGATCACGTCAAGGTTGCGGTAAGCGAGGCCCACGCGGCTGCACGCGGCGACGGTGAGGCTGAGGGTGAGGATGACGCCGATTTGTTTCAACCAGTGAGACATGGCGAGTCCTTGCGAAGACCTGGTTTCTTTTGGGGTTCTCTTGTGTGATTGCGGGATGAGCCCGACGGTTCAGCCGATCAATAGAAACGGTGCGCGGTCTTGAGCGCGAGCAGGCCGTTGCACTCACTGTAGATCAAGTCTAGATCAATGCTCTTCTGAAAATCCCGGGTCGGAATCGACTTCAAGGTTGTTCGACAGGCTGAGCCCCATGCTGGGGGACCAGACACGTGCAAACATACCGACGAATGTTCGGCATCGAGGGCCATTCGTCGATTTTTGAAATATTGATTTGTTTTATGGGGTATGCGGGAGGGTTCCAGTCCAAGCGCTTCGAAGCTCAAAGCGCTTACGGACCAGTTAACGCAGGGGAATTACTTCTTGCCCAGCGTGATCTGCTTGGACGGGCCGAACGTCTGGCCGCTGACGCCTTTGGCAATTTGCTGGATTTCGCCGCCGGACTTGAGGAACGCAGCGATCTGGTTGTTGATCGATTCGCTGGTCTCAACGGCTGGAGCTGGCTTTGCTTTGCTGTTGGATGCTTTTACACGCATGGCGGCCATTAACCTGTGGAAATTAACTTGGCCAGGCATCGTACAGGAAATACTTGACAATTGCTTGGTAAATATCTTTCCGAAAGAGACGGTGGGAGAACGCCATTTATCGCAAGTTATTATTCGTATGTACCCCTAAGCCGCTGTTTTAACTAAGAACCTAAGTGGAGGAAAAGCGCTTTTCGGATGGGCTGGTCTGGGGTGGAACACTCCAACGGCCTGACGAGCGGCCAAACGCACACTGGCAAAACCCAGGAAAATTGAACCCTTCCGGGTATTTTCTTGCGCCACCGGGCTGGGCCACCGAACGCCGCCCGCAAAACCGGGTAGAATGCCGCCCACGCAATGAGGGTATTGGACATGGCTTTAGTCGGGCGCTACAACAGTTTGCAAGTGGTTAAACACACTAACTTCGGTTTATATCTGGACGGTGGCGCGGATGGCGAAATCCTCCTGCCTAATCGTTATATCCCCAAAGATATTCCCAGCGAAGATGAAGATTGGCTCAACGTTTTTATTTATCTGGACAGCGATGACAAACTTATCGCCACCACCGAAAAGCCGAAAGTTCAGGTCGGTGAATTCGCCAGTTTGAAAGTCGTTGAAGTCAACAGCATCGGCGTGTTCCTGGATTGGGGTTTGCCGAAGGATCTGCTGCTGCCGTATTCCGAAGAAAAGCGCCAGATGACCGCCGGCGAGTATGTCGTGGTGCACGTTTATCTCGACAAACACACGCGGCGCATCACCGCCACGGCGCGGCTGGATCGTTACCTGGACAAGACCCCGGCCAATTACACGGCGGGTCAGGAAGTTGATTTACTGGTGGCCGAAGCGACCGATATGGGCTTCAAGGCAATCATCAACAACAAGCACTGGGGCCTGATCCACAAGAACGAAATCTTCAAGTTCATGCGTGCCGGCAAAGAAGAGAAGGGCTTTATCAAAGAAGTCCGCGCCGACGGCAAAATCAGCCTGAGCCTGCAACCGGTGGGCGAAGAAGCCGCCACCAGCCTGAACTCGAAGATCCTCGCCAAGTTGCGCGACAACAACGGCACTCTGCCCGTCAGTGACAAGAGCGACCCGACGCTGATCAGCAGTATGTTCGGCGTCAGCAAGGGCAACTTCAAAAAGGCTATTGGTGCGCTGTACAAGAACGGTCAGATCGTCATTCACGCTGATCGCATCGAGCTGAGCTGACGCTACGCGGCCCCTGCAGGAGCTGTCGCAGGCTGCGATCTTTTGATCTTGATCTTTTACAGGCAAAAGATCGCAGCCTGCGGCAGCTCAGAGAGGGCGCGACCGCCATATGACGCAAGCGGCGATTTAAAGGTCTTTTGCAGACACTTTTTCCTGCCCATCTGGTTAATAATCGGCAGCATCATTTTCGCCCCGGCACTCTGTTCAGCCAGCAGGCCGGGGGCTTTGCTTTTACTGTCGAGTCCCTGCCATGGATTGTGTTGTCGAGGTGTTTCGGTGAGCGCCAGCCGGCGTAGCGCCGATGGGTTTGCCCTGCAAGTGATGGTCGGGCTGTGCCTGATCTGGGGCGTGCAGCAGGTGATGATCAAGTGGGCCGCGCCCGACATTGCGCCGGTCATGCAGGCGGCGGGGCGGTCGGGTATTTCCGCATTGCTCGTAGGATTGTTGATCTGCTGGAAGGGCGGTTGGGATCAGGTCGGTACTACCTGGCGCGGTGGCTTGCTGGCGGGTGCGTTGTTTGGCCTGGAGTTCTTTTTCATTTCCGAAGGCCTGCAATTGACCACGGCGGCGCATATGTCGGTGTTCCTTTACACCGCGCCGATCTTCACTGCGTTGGGCGTGCATTGGCTGCTGCCGAGTGAGCGTTTAAGACCGGTGCAGTGGCTGGGGATTTTTCTCGCTTTCATCGGCATTGCCATTGCGTTTGCCGGTGGCGTGTCCTGGGACAGCCTCGACCACCGCATGTTGATGGGTGATGCGTTGGGCGTGCTGGCCGGCGCCTCATGGGGCGCGACCACCGTGGTGGTGCGTGCCTCGCGCTTGTCGGAAGCGCCGGTGACCCTGACGCTGTTTTATCAACTGATCGTCGGCTTCGTCGGCCTGCTGTTGATCGCGATCCTCAGCGGTCAAGTCACTCATGTCAGCCTGACCACTGTTGCCGTGGCCAGTGTGCTGTTCCAGGGCTTGGTCGTGTCATTCTTCAGTTATTTGACCTGGTTTTGGCTGCTGCGCCGTTATCTGGCGGCGAACCTGGCGGTGTTTTCGTTCATGACACCGCTGTTCGGCGTCACGTTCGGCGTGGTGCTGCTGGGCGAAGAATTGAGCCTGAACTTTGTGATCGGCGCGGTACTGGTTCTGTTCGGGATCACTTTTGTGAGCGCAGAGCAGTGGGTCCGCCGTCGTTTGCGCAAAGCCCTTGGGCAGCCTTGACTGGGCGCAGCAGTAAAACACCAGCGATAAGAAAACCGCTGCCGGCGATCACCAGCGCGACGACCTGGCTAATGTGGCGCAAAGGCAGGGTCGGGGCCAATCTGAATGCATGGATCGAGCAGCAGCAGGCGGTGTATCCATCGGCAGCGCAGGCCCCGGCAATTGCTTGAACCAACGGTCAGGGATTTGGATCAATTCAGTAACAGATCATTGCGATGTTGGGCGAGCATTACGTAGGACTTCGGACTATTATCAGTGCGAAGGGGCTACAGAACTTCAGCCGCTCGGCACTACCCTGAAGGGGGGCACCATGAAAGAGAAAATCCAAAACTGGCTGCATGACCTGGGTGTCGCACTCGGTTTGATCGAACCGCCTCTGCAACCCGTGCCTATTCGCACTGACGACGAACAACGTCGCCGCCAGCAGCAGCGCCGCCGGTAAGCGCCAGGATTTATTTGGCAAGGGGGCTTGCCTGTGGCGAGGGAGCTTGCTCCCGCTGGGCTGCGCAGCAGCCCCCATACCATCACCAAGGCGTATCAGGCGCCATGCGGATTCTGGCCTGCGACTGCTGCGCAGTCGAGCGGGAGCAAGCTCCCTCGCCACAAAAGCCTGCATTCTTGTCTCAAAGGTGCATTTCAGCCCCTCTCAATACCGCCCGATCTCAATCAAAAACCGGCTCAAGTCATCGACGGTCGTCGCGGTCTTGAGTATTCGGTCTTCTTCGGCGGTAGATGCTGTCAAACCCAACTGATCCTCCAAATGGAAGATCAGCTCTTGGATATCCTCTTTATCCAGTCCCAACTCCACCAAATGGGTGTTGTCGTCGAAATCGTCCTGATTTTCCAGCAGGCGGCTGATGAAGCGATGCACGGCTGTACGAACGGCGTCTTTTGTCATGGTTGTTCTTCGAGGGCGTTATTGTTGTTGTCCCTGGTGCTGAGTACAGCAGGCTTCAGTGGGCGCTGCCACTCGTCAACCTTGGTAGATTCCTTCAGACGAAAAAAAAACGGGTGTGGCAACCGACGCCGCACCCGTCGAAGAAATTGTTGCTACAACATCAACTTAGACAGCGCTCGCCACCACTGCCGGGCGACGGGACAGCAGGCTGACCAGCACGAAGCTCACCAGACCAACGCCGAGGCTGTAGTAGATCGGGGTGTTGGCATCCAGACCATCCTTAAACATGAACACCAGCGCGGTGGCAAAGCCCATGCCCATGCTGGCGATAGCGCCGGCGGTGGTTGCGCGTTTCCAGAAGATTGCACCGATCAACGGGATCAGCATGCCGCCCACCAACAGGTTGTAGGCCAGGGTTAGGGCACTGATCACGTCGTTGACCACCAGCGCGATACCCAGCACGACAATGCCGGTCAATAGGGTGAACAGGCGGTTGATACCCAGGCTCGACTGTTTACCGCCGCGCAGTTTCGGCAGCAGGTCTTCGGTCAGCGTGGTGGATGCAGCAAGCAAACCGGCGCTGGCGGTGGACATCATGGCCGCCAGGGCCGCAGCGATCACCAAGCCACGAATACCGTCTGGCAGGGACAGTTTGACGATGGCGGCGAAGGCATTGTTGACGTTGTCCAGGTCCGGGATCAGCACATGAGCGGCCATGCCGATCAGGGCACAGGCCAGTCCGTAAAGGATGCAGTAAATACCCGCGAAGGTACCGGCAACCTGAGCGACTTTGGCGCTCTTGACGGTGAACACACGCTGCCAGATGTCTTGGCCGATCAGGATTCCGAAGAAGTAGATCATGAAGTAGGTGATGATGGTGTCCCAGCCGATGGTGGTGAAGCTGAAGGCGGCTGCCGGCAGTTTCATCACCAACTCATCCCAGCCGCCGACGCGGTACAGGCAGATTGGCAGCAGGATGAACATCAGGCCTACGGTCTTGATCACGAACTGCACGATGTCGGTCAGGGTCAGCGACCACATGCCGCCGATGGCCGAGTAAACCACCACCACGCCACCGCCGAGCAATACCGAGACCCAGAACGGCAGGCCGAACAGCACTTGCAGTACGGTGCCGATTGCCAGGATCGAGGTCACGCCGATCATCAGCGCGTACGCCAGCATGATCGCCGCGCTCGCTGAGCGGGCCATCGGGTTGTAGCGTTTTTCCAGCACCTGGGTAACGGTGTAGATTTTCAGTTTCAGCAGCGGTTTGGCGAGGAACAGGTTCAGCGCGACGATCCCACAACCCAGCGCGGCGCAGAGCCAGAAACCGGAAATGCCGTGGACGTAGCCCAGGCGCACGGTGCCGACGGTGGACGCGCCACCCAGCACGGTAGCGGCCATGGTGCCCATGTACAGGGTCGGACCGAGATTACGCCCGGCGACCAGGTAGTCTTCGTTGGTCTTGGCCTTGCGCATGCCGAAGTAGCCGAGCACCAACATGGCGGCGGCGTAAATGAGGACGACGAATAAATCCAAAGCCATGATGGCGTATCTCCGATTGTCTTTTTTATGGTGAGGCGGAATTGCATTGCTGTGATGGGGGGGGCTTTTGTGGCGAGGGAGCTTGCTCCCGCTGGGTCGCGAAGCGGCCCCAAATCCTGCAGTCGAGGTTCTTCAGGAAGAACTCATCGGCCGGTCTTGCGACTGCTGCGCAGTCGAGCGGGACGGTGCGGCGTTCCGACAAGCTCCCTCGCCACAAGTGTTCATCTCATCAGCACGTTTTGTTTGTCAGGCCGCTTGTCGCATTGCCGGTTTACCGAGCGAATCCATGCCCTTGCTGCGTGGATCGTAGGGGGCCAAACACCGTGGCCGGTTCCGGGAACAGGCTCAGCAGCGTCAGGTACACCAGCTCACGGCGGTGGCAAAGGTATTGGCACCGCCGAAGATCAGGCGAAACAGGTCGCTGGGCCGGGCGTCGCGCTCATGATCCGGGATCTGTTCGACCCCGTTTGTTTCGATGCTGCTAAGGCTTTTTTCTTTGTTGTTGTTATTCATGATCTGCTCCGATCATAAAGGCGCGCTCATCGTGCGTGAGCGTCACCTGTTTGGCTAAGGGGGTGGCAGCCCTTCCGGCATTGCGGACAAATGTTCGTGGCAGGCCAGCCATAGGCCTTGTTGTTCTTGGCCAGACGTCTGTTTCTTGAAAACAATCGTCTCGCGCTCCTGGCTGAAGTGTTGCTCCCCTTGCATGCGCAGCTCGGTGGCCACGTCATGGATGAAAATCGCCACGTCACCCTGCAGGCTGACGAAGGCGTTGCTCGAGATGCAGGACAGCACCTCGAAGCCGTCCTCGGCGCGCCAGGTGTCCCATAACGCCTGATAGGCATCGCGCGACAACAGGGGCTGCTCGAGGGTGTAGAACACGAAGCTGGCATCGACACTGAATGCGCCGAAGTAGGCTTCGCGATCGTTACGGGTAAAGGCCGATACCAGCTCAGCGGCGGCGTTGAGTACCTGATCACGTTCGCTCATGACCGATCCTCAGCGATGGACCACGCCCGGCAGTACGCAGAGCATTTCGTACAGCAGGTTGGCGCCCAACAGCGAGGTATTACCGGTGGTGTCGTACGCTGGCGAGACTTCTACCAGATCGCAGCCGACCAGATCGAGGCCTTGGCAGCCGCGCACGATTTCGATCGCCTGAATGGTCGTCAGACCGCCGATTTCCGGGGTACCAGTACCGGGTGCCCAAGCCGGGTCGATACCGTCGATATCGAAACTCAGGTACACCGGACCGCCGCCGACTTTCTCGCGCACTTCGGCCATCAGCGGTGCCAGGGATTTGTGCCAGCATTCTTCAGCCTGTACCACACGGAAGCCTTGATTGCGGCTCCAGTTGAAGTCATCAGCGGTGTACCCCTGAGCGCGCAGGCCAATTTGCACCACGCGGTCGCAATCCAGAAGGCCTTCTTCTACGGCGCGACGGAAGGTGGTGCCGTGGGCGATCTTCTCGCCGAACATGTGATCGTTCACATCGGCGTGAGCGTCGATGTGCACCAGGCCGACCTTGCCGTGCTTTTTATGAATGGCACGCAGAATCGGCAGGGTGATGGTGTGATCGCCGCCGAGGGTCAAGGGGATCACATCGTGTTCGAGGATATTGTCGTAGGCCTCTTCGATGATCCGCACGGCGTCCAGCAGGTTGAAGGTGTTGATCGCGACGTCACCGATGTCGGCAACCGACAGCGAATCGAACGGGGCGGCGCCGGTGGCCATGTTGTACGGGCGGATCATCACCGATTCAGCGCGGATTTCACGCGGCCCGAAACGGGTGCCTGGGCGCAGGGAAGTGCCGATGTCCAGCGGGATGCCGATAAAGGCAGCGTCCAGGCCAGCAGCGGATGGCAAATGGGGGAGTCGCAGCATGGTGGCGATGCCGCCGAAGCGCGGCATTTCGTTGCCGCCCAGTGGTTGGTGAAGAATCTTGTCCACGGGTAAGGCCTCATCGTCGTTGTTTTATTTATGTCGGTTTCGCTCGGGGAGAGACGGGCACCGTTGTGGGCCGATTCTGCGAAATGCAGTGACCGGGAAGAATCGCTACGGGCAAATACTTAGTTCAGATTTTTCTAAACTAATGGCGGCGACGGCGATAGACTCTTACGCGTGATCGTTCCCACGCTCTGCGTGGGAATGCATCCACGGACGCTCCGCGTCCAGCTGTTTCCTGCATGTGACGCAGAGCGTCACGGGCTGCATTCCCACGCAGAGCGTGGGAATGATCTAGGTGCTTGGAGCCCCCCATGGCCAATGCTTTACCCGACCTGAAACTATTGCGCATCTTCGTCAGCGTGGTCCGCCATCAGGGGTTCGCCAATGCCCAGCACGAGCTCAACCTCTCGACCTCGGCCATCAGCACTTACATGAGTCAGCTCGAAGCGGCCCTGGGCCTGGTGCTTTGCCATCGCGGTCGCGGGGGTTTCAGCCTGACCAGCAAGGGCGAGCTGTTCCATCAGGAAACCCTGCGTCTATTGGCGGAACTCGAAGGTTTCGAACAATACGCCGCTGCCCTCAAAGGCGAGTTGCGCGGTACTTTGAACCTGGGTGTGATTGACTCCACTGTCAGCGACAAGGCGTTGCCGTTCGCCGAAGCCATCGGTGCCTACAGTCAGGAGCATCCAGCGGTGCATTTGCATCTGTCGGTGATGAGCCCCTACGAACTGCAACTCGGTGTGCAGGACAACCGTCTCGACCTGGCCATTGGTGCCTTTTCCACGCGCATGAGCGGTCTGGTCTACATGCCGCTGTACCGCGAGCAGCACTGGCTGTATTGCAGCAGTCGCCATCCGCTGTTCACCGAGCGGCGCATTCCCGAGCAAGTCATCACCCAACAGCGCATGGTCGGTCGCGGCTATTGGAGCCAGGCCGAACTGGCTCGCCACGGTTTCAAACACAGCGCGGCGACGGTGGAAAGTATGGAGGCCCAGCTGATTCTGGTGCTGTCCGGCGCCTACATCGGTTACCTGCCGGAGCACTACGCCCAGGCTTGGGCCGACAAAGGGGATTTGCGCGTCCTGCTGCCGGCGACGTTCGGTTATCAGGCACCGTTCTCGATGATCGTGCGCCGTGGCCGCAGCCGCGAACCGCTGATCCAGACCTTCCGCGACCTGCTCAAAGCGCAGCTCAATCAGGCTTAAGACGATGTCCAGAATCCAGTGCCCACGCTGTCTACGCCCGCAAATCCATTGCCTGTGCCCGCTGATCCCGAGCCTCGACAGTCGCACTCGGGTGTTGCTGCTTCAGCATCCAAGCGAAGTGAACCACGCGCTGAACACCGCGCGATTGGCTGCGCTGGGGTTGAAGAATGCCGAGTTGATTGTGGGCGAGGTGTTCGAGGATTTGCCGGCGCTGTTGAATCAGCCGGGCTATCAGGCACGGTTGCTGTTTCCCGGCGAGGAGGCGCAGCCGATGCAGGCTTACACCGCTAATGATGAGCCGCTGCTGCTGGTGGTTCCGGACGGCACCTGGCGTAAAGCGCGCAAAATGCTGCACCTCAATCCGTTGTTGGCGGCGTTGCCCAGAGTGACCCTGGCCGAGGGAGGGGTATCGCGTTATCGCTTGCGCAAGGCTCCGGGGCCGGGGGCGTTGTCGACGGTGGAGGCGATTGTGCAGGCGTTGCAGATCCTTGAGTCACCCATCAGTTTTGAGCCGTTGTTGAAGCCATTCGAGGCGTTGATCGAGGGGCAGATTGCGGCGATGGGAGAGGAGACCTATCAGAAAAATCACGGGCGATGATCGTTCCCATGCTCTGCGTGGGAATGAATCCAGTGACGCTCTGCGTCACATCCGGGAAGGGACGCGGAGCGTCCCGGGCGGCATTCCCACGCGGAGCGTGGGAACGATCACTCCTTCGGAGAATGACTACCGCTCCCGCATCGCCTCGGTCCGGGCTTTCAACACCGGTTTAAGCAAATAATCCAGCACCGTTTTCTCCCCGGTAATAATGTCCACCGTCGCCACCATCCCCGGAATGATCAGCAGCGGTTTCACATCCCCGCCCAAGTGATTTTTATCGGTCCTTACCTGAATCAGATAAAAACTGTTGCCCTTGTCATCGGTGATGGTGTCCGCCCCGATCAGCTCCAGCTTGGCACTCAGCCCCCCGTAAATCGTGTAGTCATAAGCGCTGAACTTGACCATGGCTTTCTGGCCCGGGTGCAGGAACGCTACGTCTTGAGGGCGGACCTTGGCTTCGATCAGCAGGTTGTCTTCCAGCGGCACGATTTCCACCATGTCGTTGCCCGGCTGGACCACGCCGCCGATGGTGTTGACCTTCAGCACTTTGATGATGCCGTGAACCGGCGATACCACGGTGGTGCGCGTCACGCGGTCATCGATGGCGATGCTCGTCGCGGTTATTTTCGACAGGTCGGTGCGTTTCTCATTCAGCTCTTTTGCCGCGTCCGAACGGAAGGATTGTTCGGACTCATCAATCTTGCTTTTGATCTCATTGATCGCCGATTCCGCCCGGGGAATCGCCAGGGTCGTGGCGTTCAGCGAGCCACGGATTTCCACCGCGCTGCGTTTGAGCCGCAGGATTTCCACCGGCGAAACCGCCCCGGTGCCCACCAGCGGCGCAGACATGTTCATCTCTTGTTGCAGCAGGGCCAGGCTGGAACTGAACTGCCCCTGTTTGGAACGGAATTCCGCCAGCTCCTGGGTTTTCTGTCGAAGTTGTTCGGTCAGCGTACGCTGTTCACTGGCCAGCCGGCGCTGACGTTGTTCATACAGCGAGCGTTCGTCCTCGGCTACTTGCGGCGCCTTGGCGATCACTTCCGCAGACAGCTTGAACGGCCGACCTTCCGCTTCGGCCGATAGCCGTTCGACCTGCGCGGTCAGTGCATAGCGGTCCGCTTCGCTTTCACCTTTGTTCGACAGAAATCGCGTGTCATCCAGGCGCAGCAAGGTGTCGCCCTTGTTCACCATTTGCCCTTCGCGGACGAAGATCTCGGTGACGATACCGCCCTCCAGATTCTGGATCACCTGCACCTTGCTCGACGGAATCGCCTTGCCTTCGCCCGTGGTGACTTCCTGCAACACGGCGAATTTGGCCCAGAGCAGCGCGGTGATCAGCAGCGCTGCCGCCAGCCACACGGTGATCCGTGACCAGCGCGGCGAATCCTGCAACGAGGCGCCGGCGGTTTCCGGCATGAATTCGCTTTCGGCACTTTTGCTGAAGCTGCCGAGGTAGCCCCGTTGCTTCGAATCGGAGAGTGGCGCGTCGGACGATGAACCAGCCATGGGCAACTCCTAAACCGTCGCAGAGCCGACACGGCCCTTGCGCAGTGCATCGATGACCGCTTCTTTCGGGCCGTCGGCGACGATCCGCCCGTTGTCCAGTACCACCAGCCGGTCCACCAGGCTGAGCATCGAGGTGCGGTGAGTGACCAACAGCAGGGTTTTGCCCTGAATCCAGCCGTGGAGTTTTTGCCGCAGGACGTCTTCGCTGCTGTTGTCCATGGCGCTGGTGGGTTCGTCGAGCAACATGATCGGCGGGTCGAGCAACAAGGCCCGCGCCAGCAACACCGCTTGCCGTTGTCCGCCCGACAGCAACTGACCGCGTTCACCCACCGGCCGGTCGAAGCCATGGGGATGTTGGCGAGCCAGTTCGGTGACACCGGTCAGTTCGGCGACTTCAAGCATCCGGGCATCGCTGATGTAACGCGCGCCGAGGGTCAGGTTGTCGCGCAGGCTGCCGGCCAGCAATGGCAGGTCATGGGCGACGTAACCGATCTGGTGGCGCAGGTCGGCGACGTCCAGTTGCCGCAGGTCCAGGCCATCGAGCAGCAACTGGCCTTCTTCCGGTGCATAGAAACCCATCACCAGCCGCGCCAATGTGCTTTTGCCCGAGCCGCTGCGGCCGATGATGCCGATCCGTTCGCCCGGTTTCATGCTGAAGCTGACGTTGGCCAGGGCCGGAGCATTCTGGCCATTGTAGTGGAACGTCACGCCGCTGACGTCGAGTGCGCCTTGCAATTGCGTGCGCTCCAATGGCCGCTGTTTGGCGTCACGTTCTTGCGGCAACGACATCAATGCATCGGTACTTTTCATGGTCAGTTGCGCTTGCTGATAACGGGTGATCAGCCCGGCGATTTGCCCCAGCGGCGCGAGCACGCGGCTGCCGAGCATGTAGGTCGCTACCAGCGCACCAACGCTGAGGTTGCCGGCGATGATGCTGTAGACCCCGGCGACGATGGTCGCCATGCCGGAGAATTGCTGAATGAACAGCGTGCCGTTGGTGGCCAGCGCCGAGAGGTTGCGTGCATGGCTGTCGAGGCGGGTGAGGGCGCCGTGGGTGCTTTCCCATTTGTGTTGGCGTTCGCTTTCGGCGCTGCACGCCTTGAGGGTTTCCAGGCCGCCGAGGGTTTCGATCAGCAGGGCCTGGCGTTCGGCGCCCAGGCTCAGACTCTTCTGCACGGTGTCGCGCAGACGTGCCTGAATCACCATGGCAAAGATGATCGTGATGGGGAAGGCCAGCAGCGGAATTACCACTAGCCAGCCGCCAAGCAGGCCGATCACGACCAGCATCAACACCGCGAAGGGCAGGTCGATCAGGCTGGTCAGCGTGACAGCGGTGAGAAACTCCCGCAGGCCCTGAAAATCATGAATGCTCTGGGCAAAACCACCGATGGTCGCTGGCCGCGCTTTCATCGCCATGCCGGTGATGCGTTCGAACAAGGTTGCCGAAAGAATCACATCGGTTTTCTTCCCGGCGGTGTCCAGCAAGTGCGCGCGAACCACCCGCAGCACCAGTTCGAACCCGGTGCCGATCAGCAAGCCGATCGACAGCACCCACAAGGTTGAAGTGGCCTGGTTTGGCACTACCCGATCATAGGTTTGCATCACGAACAGCGGCACCATCAGGCCCAGCAGGTTGATCAGAAAACTCGCCAGAATCGCATCGCTGTACAGCCACTTCGACAACTTCAACGTGTCGCGAAACCATGCCTCCACTCGGGGCACCAGCGGCGCGCGCAAGTCTTCGAGTTCATGCCGCGGCCGGGCGAACAAGGCTTGGCCGCTGTAGTTGGCGGCCAGCTCGTCCGTGCTGACCCATTGTTCTCCACCGTCGGCTTCGCTCGGCAGAATCAGTGCCTGACCGTCATCGCCGAAGCGACGCAAGATTGCGCAGCGGCCATGGTTGAGGATCAGCATCACCGGCAGGTTGAGCGCAGAAATCTCCCCCAGTTCACGGCGCAACACACGCGCCTGCAAACTGGCCCGGGCCGCTGCGCGCGGCAACAGGTCCAGGCTCAAGCGTTGGTGTGCCATTGGCAGCCCGGCACTCAGGCTGGCGCGACTGACCGTCGCGCCATGAAGTTTGCAGAGAATCAACAGACCGTCCAGAAGCGGGTCATCGAAGCTCAGACGCGGATCGACACCCGTGTTGCCGGGTTCCATGCTGGTCAAAATGAGCGCTCCTGTTGAGCTACGGCAATTGGCATAGATATCTACACATCTCCCTGCAGGAGCTGCCGAAGGCTGCGATCTTTTGATCTTGATCTTGAAAAACAAAATCAAAAAATCGCAGCCTTCGGCAGCTCCTACACGGGGTCATTTCAGTTCAGGCAAACGAGCTTCGTTTTTCACTTCGGTGGAGGCGATCGCATCGGCGGGCAGCACCACCCGTTGTTTGCTCAGCAACTGGCCCATGTTCGCCAGCACGCGGTACATCGAAAACTCCTCGGTGTAGCGCACTTCGGTGTAGCGGCGGTTGGCGTTGTAGAGCTCGTTTTCACTGTCGAGCAAGTCGAGCAGGGTCCGTTGACCAAGGCCGAACTGATCCTGATACGCGGCCCGCACACGGGTGGTGGTTTCGGCGTATTCACGGGCGGTCGGGGTTTGTTTCTTGGCGTTGAGCATGGCGTTCCAGGCCAGGTGGATGTTCTCGTTGAGCTGGCGCAGGGCGTTGTTGCGGATGTCCAGCGCCTGGTTGATCTGGTGCGCATTGGAGGCCAGCCGGGCCTTGTCGCTGCCGCCGCGGAACAGGTTGTAGTTCATCACCACACCCACTCGCCATTCGTTGTCGTGGCCTTCGTCGCCTTGAATATTGTTATTCGCACCCACCGCCGCTTCAGCGTCAAAACGCGGGTAGAACGGCGACTTGGCGACTTCGTACTGGCTCTCGGCCGATTGCACATCGGCCTGGGCGGATTTCAGATACGGGTTGTTGTCCACCATGCTCTGCTGGGCTTCCGGCAGGGTGGCGGGCAATTCACCACGGGTCGATGGCGGCGCTTCGAGTTCATCGGGCATGCGCCCCACGACGCTGTAGAAATTCGTCTCGGCATCGGCCAGATCGACTTCGGCGGTGTCGAGGTTGTTCTCCGCCAGTGCCCGGCGAGCCGTGGACTGGTCGGCGTCGGCGTTGCTGCCGACCCCACGCTGGGTGCGCAGGCCGATCTGATCGTTGACCCGCATGTGCGCTTGCAGGTTGTTCTTGGCCAGGGTTACCAGTTCGCGGCGCTTGAGTACTTCGAGGTATACCTCGACGGTGCGCAGGGCCAGATCCTGGGCGGTGCCCTGAGCGTAATAGGCTCGCGAGTTGGCCACGCCTTTGGTGCGCGCGACTTCGTTGGAGGTGTTGAAACCGTCGAACAGCATCTGCCGCAGGCGCAGTTCCGATTGGGTGTAGTTGAGGATTTCGGTGTGGTGATTGCCCTGCGCCCGAGTGGTGGTGTTATCGCTGTAGCCGCGTCCGTAGCCGGCGTTCAAATCCACCGATGGATAGAAACCCCCTTTGGCGACTTTAATCTGCTCGTCGGCCGAGAGCCGGGCATCGACCCGCGACGACAGTTCCGGGTGGGTCGCGATGGTGCTCTGGATCGCCTCGGTCAATGACATCGCCTGAGCCTGAGAAGTGCAGGCCATGGCCAGCAAAATCGCGCTGCAGAGGGGGGTTAAAACGCGCATGGATGCCTCTCCCTGATTCCTGATGGTGTTTAGCGAATTGCCAAATATTTGACGTTATTTTTAAGTGAATCCGTTTCATGCTTGTTACAACAGAAGCTAAG
This sequence comes from Pseudomonas sp. B21-048, assembly GCF_024748615.1. Lineage (NCBI taxonomy): Bacteria > Pseudomonadati > Pseudomonadota > Gammaproteobacteria > Pseudomonadales > Pseudomonadaceae > Pseudomonas > Pseudomonas sp. B21-048. The sequence goes on from NZ_CP087168.1 coordinate 1,434,691, forward strand.
AACATCCTGACCGGAAGCTAAGAAGGATTTCTCATAAAACTTATGTCGAAAAAAACTTATGCGAGCTGAAAAATCCAGCACATTGTTCAACCAGAAAGCCTTGTTTTTGTGAGCTCTTAGGAACATCGACGGGCTCGAGGAAAGTTCCATTCACTTTTCGATACAGGGCGAAGAAGTGCTGGAGGGGAGGGAAGCGAGACGGTTTTCCGGTGACGGTTTTTTGTCGCCCGGGTGATTCAGAACCGTTACGCATTGTTCGCAGGCCGGTTATTTTGGAAGTGGACCCCGATGCCGTTGATTGCAGAGGGTTTTATCCCGATCCAGAAATTCCCCTCGCGAGCGACACGCCTGGCGAAAGTGTCGGGAGGCAGTGGTTTACGTCAGGTAAACGCTTTCTCGGCAAACGATTCGCCAAGCCAACCTGCTTGAACCATGGGCACGTTCTTCGCGCAAACAGGATGCCGACAGCAGTTGGCAGCGGAGGAAATGCACATGGCAACGCTCATCGGTATCGTCAGTAAGGTCATCGGTCAGGTGTATGCAGTGGCGGGTGATGGCACCCGACGCACCCTGGTCGAGGGCGATCGGCTGTTTGCCGGCGAGCAGCTGGTCACCGGGGCCGAAGGCGCGGTGGCGGTGCAACTGCAAAATGGCCAGGAGCTGACCTTGGGTCGTGACAGCAGCCTGCAGATGACGGCTCAGTTGCTGGCGCATCAGGTCCCGCACGTGGAGACCTCTGAGGCGATGACGCCGAGCCAGGCGCAATTGACCGATGTCGAGCAACTGCAAAAAGCCATTGCCGCCGGCGCCGACCCGACCCAGACCGGTGAGGCCACCGCCGCCGGGCCAGGCGCAACGGCTGGCGCACTGGGCGGCGGTCACAGTTTTGTACTGCTGGAGGAAGTGGCGGGCCGGGTCGATCCCACGATTGGTTTCCCCACGGCGGGCTTCAACGGTATTCCCGAATTCCCTCTGGAGCGCCGGGACCCGGACAACGGCGATGCACCGAATAACCCCGTCACCCTCATTGGCCTGTCGGCGGCAGGAGGCGAACTGACCCTCAATGAAGCCAACCTGGCGGACGGTTCGGTCAGCAACCCCGCAGCGCTGATTCAACACGGCACCTTCACCGTGATTGCGGCTGACGGCCTGACCAGCCTGAACATCGGCGGAATCAACGTGATCAGTGGCGGTGTGCCTGCCGGTTTTCCGCAATCGATCACCACGCAACTGGGCAACACCCTGACGATCACCGGCTACAACCCGGCCACTGGCGTGGTGAGTTACAGCTATACCCTGGTCGGCAACGAAACCCACTCGGCGGGCGACGGCGCCAACAACCTCAGTGAACAGTTCACCGTGGTCGCGAGTGACAGCAACGGCGATACCGCCACCGGTTCGCTGGACGTCAACATCACCGACGATGTGCCCAAAGCCATCGACGACACCAACGCCAATACCGCCTCGGAAACCCTGCTGACCCTGACGGGCAGCGTGCTGCCCAACGACCTCCAGGGTGCCGACCGCATTGCCACTGGCCCCGACAGCGGGCCGATCATCGGCGGCACGTTCAACGGGACTTACGGCACACTGGTACTCAATGCCAACGGCACCTACACCTACACCCTGAATACCAGCGACGCCGATTTCAAAGCCTTGCGCGGCGACGGCAGCGCTACGGAAACCTTCACCTACACCCTGACGGATGCCGACGGCGATACCAGCACCGCGAACCTGGTGCTGGAGATTCACAACAACGATGATCCGGTGACCTTCGGTGGGCTGAATGTCGAAGGCGGCGAGTTGACCGTTTACGAGAAAAACCTCGCCGACGGCAGTGACCCCGATGCACCGGCGCTGACCCGCAGCGGCACTTTCACCATCACTGCGCCAGACGGCGTGCAAAACCTCAGCATAGGTGCAATTAAGGTGGTGCTCGGCGGTCTGGCCGCAGGCTTCCCGCAATCGTTCGTCACGCCGCTCGGCAATACGCTGACCATCACCGGGTTTGACCGTACGACCGGCGTGGTCACTTATAGCTACACCCTCAACGCTAACGACGCGCACCTGGAGGCCAGCGGCAACAGCCTGGCCGGGCAATTTGCAGTAATGATGGTGGACGACAACGGCACCATCGCCCACGGCATTCTCGATGTGAACATCATCGATGACGTGCCACAAGCCGTGGACGACAGTAATGCCAACACCGCCTCGGAAACCCTGTTGACCTTGACCGGCAGCGTGCTGCCCAACGATATCCAGGGCGCCGACCGCATTGCCATAGGACCCGACAGCGGGCCGATCATCGGCGGTACATTCAACGGGACTTACGGCACCCTGGTGCTCAATGCCAACGGCACATACACCTACACCCTGAACACCAGCGATGCGGATTTCAAAGCCCTGAACGGCGGTGGCAACGGCACCGAAAATTTTGTCTACACCCTCGCCGATTCCGATGGCGATACCAGCACCGCGACGCTGGTGCTGAACATCCATAACAACGATGACCCAGTGACCCTCGATGGCCTGAACGTCAACGGCGGCGAACTCACCGTCTACGAGAAAAACCTCAGTGACGGCACCAGCCCCAACACACCGGCCTTGACCCAGAGCGGCACCTTCACCGTCACCGCCCTCGACGGTTTGCAAATCCTGACCGTGGGCGGTATCGCAGTGGTCACTGGCGGTGTGGCCGCAGGTTTTCCGCAATCGATCGTCACGCCGCTCGGCAGTACGCTGACCATCACCGGCTTCGACATTGCGACCGGCGTGGTCAGCTACAGCTACACCCTGGTGGATAACGAAACCCACCCGAACGCCGACGGCACCAACAGCATCACCGAGAACCTCAGCGTCATCGCCACTGATGTCGACGGCAGCACGGCATTGGGTCAGATCAACGTCAACATCGTCGATGACTTGCCCACCGCCAACCCTGATCTCGCCATGGTGGGCGAGGGCGAAACGGCCTCGGGCAACGTGCTGGACAACGACATCGGTGGCGCCGATGGCCCGGCACTCAGTGGCGCGGTGGTCGGCGTGCGTGCCGGCAGCGACACCTCGACCTCGGCCATCGGTGGCTTGAACACGCAAATCAACGGCAGCTATGGCTACCTGACTCTGGATGCCAGCGGCAACGCCGTGTACCACAGCAATCCGAACTCGGTCAGCGCGCCGGGCGCGACGGATGTGTTCACCTACACCGTGCGCGATGCCGACGGCGATGAAAGCACCACGACCATCACCATTAACGTGGCCGATTGCACCCTCGTGGCGGCCAGCGATAGCGACGTGACGGTTAACGAAAAAGCCCTGGACTTGACCCGGGATGGGCAGGACCTGGCGGCGGGCACGACCACCGGCAGTGAGCCAGGCAGCACCGGCGAAACTGCTTCCGGCACCTTGGTCGGCTCCGTCACCGGCGCCACTGGCGCGATCACCTACACCCTGATCGGCAGCGCCACCGGGACTTATGGGCAAATCCTGCTCAACCCCGACGGCAGCTACACCTACACCCTGACCTCCGCACCAACGACCACACCCAACGCCAACGACGGGCCGAATACCCTGAGCGAAAGCTTCACCTACCAAGCCACCGATCCTCTCGGAAACAGCGTCACCAATACCATCGTGATCAGCATTGTCGATGACGTACCCACCGCTCACGCCGATGCGGTCTCGGTGGTTGAGGGTGGAACGGTCAGCGGGAATGTGCTGGGCAATGATGTGTTCGGTGCTGATGGCCCTGCGTCGGGTGGTGCAGTGGTCGGCGTGCGCGCCGGCAGCGACACCTCGACCTCGGCCTCGGCCATTGGCGGTCTGAACACGCAAATCAACGGCTCCTACGGCTATCTGACCCTGGATGCCAATGGCAACGCCGTGTACCACAGCAACCCGAACTCGGTCAGCGCGCCGGGCGCCACGGATGTGTTCACCTACACCGTACGTGATGGTGATGGCGATGAAAGCACCACGACCCTCACCATCGACGTGTCCAACTGCTCCCTTGTAGTGGTCCCCGATAACGACGTGACGGTTCAGGAAAAAGCTCTGGATTTGACCAAGGACGGCCAAGACTTGGCAGCAGGCACCGTCACCGGCAGCGAGCCGGGCAATACCGGTGAAACCGCCTCCGGCACGCTGGTCGGCTCCATCACTGGCGCCACTGGCGCAATCACTTACACCCTGGTCGGCAGCGCCACCGGAACCTACGGACAAATCCTGCTCAACCCGGACGGCGGCTACACCTACACCCTGACCTCCGCACCAACGACCATACCCAACGCCAACGACGGGCCGAATACCCTGAGCGAAAGTTTCACCTATCAGGCCACCGACTCCCTGGGCAACAGCATCACCAGTACCATCGTGATCAGCATTGTCGATGACGTGCCGACGGCTCACTGCGATTCCGTCTCGGTGGTGGAGGGCGGTACGGTCAGCGGGAATGTGCTGCACAACGATGTGCTCGGTGCTGACGGCCCTGCGTCGGGTGGGGCAGTGGTTGGCGTGCGCGCCGGCAGCGACACTTCGACCTCGGCCATCGGCGGTTTGAACACGCAAATCAATGGCACCTACGGCTACCTGACTCTGGATGCCAACGGCAACGCCGTGTACCACAGCAACCCGAATTCGGTCGGCGAACCGGGCGCCACGGACGTGTTCACTTACACCGTGCGTGATGCCGATGGCGATGAAAGCACCACGACCCTCACTATCGACGTGTCCAATAACTGCCTCGTAGTGGTCACCGATACCGACGTGACGGTTTACGAAAAAGCCCTGGATTTGACCAAGGACGGCCTGGACCTGGCGGCGGGCACGGTCACCGGCAGTGAGCCTGGCAACACGGGAGAAACCGGCTCCGGTACGCTGGTCGGTGCAGTCACCGGCGCCACTGGCGCGATCACTTACACCCTGGTCGGCAGCGTCACCGGAACCTACGGGCAGATCCTGCTCAACCCCGACGGCAGCTACACCTACACCCTGACCTCGGCGCCGAAAACTTCGCCCAACGCCAACGACGGCGCGAACACCCTGAACGAAAGCTTCACCTACACCGCTACCGATTCGGTGGGCAACAGCACCACCGGCACCCTTGTGGTCAGCATCGTCGATGACGTGCCGTCTAACGCCGTCGCCTCGGACCGTTCGGTGCCCGCGGTGCAGATCGACTCAAACCTGATGCTGGTGATCGACGTATCCGGCAGCATGGACGACCCTTCCGGCGTATCGGGCCTGTCGCGGCTGGACCTGGCCAAGCAGGCGATCTGTGCACTGCTCGACAAATACGACGATCTGGGCGATGTGAAAGTACAGATCGTCACCTTCAGCAGCAGCGCCACCGACCAGACCTCGGTGTGGGTCGATGTGGCGACCGCCAAGTCGCTCATCGCTACGCTGACGGCGGGCGGCGGCACCAACTACGACGCAGCCGTAGCTACCCTGCAAACTGCGTTCAACACGTCGGGCAAACTCACCGGGGCGCAGAACGTCGGCTACTTCTTCTCCGATGGCAAACCCAACGAAGGCGACATCGGCACTGCGGACGAGGCCGCGCTCAAAGCCTTCCTCGACGCCAATGGCATCAAGAACTACGCCATCGGCCTGGGCAGCGGCGTCAGTAATGACAGCCTCGATCCAGTGGCCTATGACGGCAGCACGCACACCGACACCAATGCCGTGGCAGTGACCGACCTCAATCAACTCAACTCGGTACTCTCGGGCACGGTGCAAGGCGCGCCGGTCACCGGCTCGCTGCTGGGCGAGGGCGAGGGCAGTACGTTCGGCGCTGATGGCGGCTTCATCAAAACCATCACCGTCGATGGCACCACCTATACCTATGATCCAAAAGCCAACAGCAATCAGGGTTCGCTGAACTTCAGCGGCAGCGCCAACCACGGCACCTTCGACACTGCCAACAACACCCTGAGCATCGCTACCAACAACAGCGGCACCCTGGTGGTGAACCTCGACACCGGCGAGTACACCTACACCTCGCAGACAACCACGGCCGCGGTGATCAGCGAAAACATCGGCTTCACCGCGAGCGACAACGACGGCGATCTGGCCAGCTCCACGCTGGTGATCAACGTGATTCCGAACACGCCACCGGTGGCGGTCGATGATCACGTCATCACCAACGTGCTGTCGGGCAGCATCGTGCTGCCGGGCGAATTGCTGCTGGCCAACGACACCGACATCAATGGTGATGCGCTCACGGCATCACCGACCACCTTCAACACCGGATGGGGGGCCAAGGGCGCAGACTTCATCGGCACCAACCCGAGCTTCAGCTTCACCGGCAATAACGTTCAGGCAGTGACCATCGCCCGCAGCGCATTCGTTGCCAACACAACAGCCATGACCGCGATGTTGGTGGTCAGCGGGGCGCTGGGCTCGGTCAGTAACAACAACACCAATGACGAGGATCTCATCACCGTCAATCTCAAACAGGGTGAAACCCTCAACCTGGACCACAACCTGGCGCCCGGCCACATCACACTGGAGTACTCAGTCAGCGGCGGTGCTTTCATAGCCATCGCCGACGGCCAGACCCTCACCGCTACGGCGGACGGCACGTACCAGATCCACATCACCAACATCGACAACGGTGGTCCGGGCAACAGCGGGAAGGGCGCGGAAAACTACCAACTGACCATGACCGTCAACTACGCCGGAGCCCACGACACCACGCCGGACTTCCACGGCGTCTACACCGCCAACGACAACCACGGCGGCAGCGACTCGGCCAATGTGACCATCAGCTATCAGGACGGCCATACGCTGACCGGCACTTCGGGCGACGACGTACTGGTGGCGGGCACCGGCAACAACGTCATCAATGCCGGCGACGGCAATGATGTGCTCACCGCAGGTTCCGGCAACAACGAGATGCACGGCGGCGCCGGCAATGACTTGCTGTTCAGCGGCGCCGGCAATGACCTGCTCGACGGCGGCACCGGCAATGACACCGCGAACTACGCCCACGCCACCGCCGGAGTCATCGCCGACCTGAACCTGCTCACCGCGCAAAACACCGTTGGCGCGGGCACAGACACCCTGACCGGCATCGAAAACCTCACCGGCTCGAACTTCAACGACAGCCTCACGGGCGACAACACCAGCAACATCATCAACGGCGGTTTAGGTAACGATGTGCTCAACGGCGGGGGCGGCGACGACTTCCTCATCGGCGGCCTCGGCAACAACACCCTCAACGGCGGCAGCGGTGCCGACACCTTCCAGTGGCTCAAAGGCAACAGCGGCCACGACGTCATCACCGACTTCACCCCTGGCACCGACAAACTCGACCTGTCGCAACTGCTGCAAGGGGAAAACGGCACCGCGGCATCGCTGGATGACTACCTGCACTTCACCGTCAGCGGCAGTGGCGCGTCGGTGATCACCAGCATCGACGTCAGCGCCATGGCCGGCGCCACGCCGAACCAGACCATCGACCTGGCGGGTGTGAACCTGGCCAGTCATTACGGCGTAACGCCGGGGGCGGGTGGGGCGATTGCGGGTGGGGCGGATACGGCGACGATCATCAATGGCATGTTGAATGATCATTCGTTGAAGGTGGATACCGTGTGATCTGAAAGTACAAAACCCGCCATCCCGGTGAAAGAGGATGGCGGGTTTTTGATCGTTCCCACGCTCTGCGTGGGAATGCCTTAACGGACGCTCCGCGTTCGGCTTTGGAGGGGACGCGGAGCGTCCCGGGCTGCGTACCCACGCAGAACGTGGGAACGATCAAGTCTTGTGGCCTCAGGTCAATGGTCAGGACGGCGGATCGAGATTATCCAGCACCCGATTCACCGCCAACTCACCGAGCATGACCACCGATTGAATCCCCAACATCATGTTGCGATGGGGAATGTCCATCAACCCGGCGAATTCACTGAGCATCACGCTCGCTGACGCCAGGGATTCGCAGGCGTTGACCAGCAGGGTTTCGTTATCGACCTTCGCACCCACATGGTAAATGGTGCTGGGTTTGCGCGGAGTGTCTTTGGGAATGACCGGTTTGAGGTAGTAATCAAGAGCGCGGTCGGCGGCTTCGTTGAGCTTTTTCGAATCCGGGGTTTCGTTGGGGGAAACGTCGTCGGTGTCTGGCGGGTTTGGCGTGATTTTGAACATGGTGAACTCCTTGATTAATGGAGCTACCACGGCTCGCTGCGAAACGAGGGGAGGTGGCAGCTGTACGCAGGTTCGCAGACCGGGAATCAAGGAACCCGGCAGATCCGAAGATCTCCCACGCACAGCCGCCATAACGCAATTCAGTAGACGAAAAAAAACGCCAACTGAAAGGAAACGGTGGCGCTATGCGCCTTGATTGACCCAGGTTGCGAAACCCGACCACTGATGGGCAGTGGTCGGGAAACGATAGAGGCCAGGCCCAAGGCACACAAACCGGCGGATTCTGGCGTAGGTGTAGGCAGTGGCGCAAGGATGTGTAGCCTGAGTGAGTATCTGGAAATGTTTTTTAGACATTGATCTTTAATGCTCACCTAGGTCCGGTGGCTAAAACTGGGGCGAAAAATGTTCCGTCCCAATTCCGTCCCCTTTTTTCTGCCTTTTCTGCACGTAAAATTTACTAAGCAATAAACTTGAATGTATCAAAGTGAATCAAGTCGTTGTTGTTGGAAGTTATCTCCATTTTTTTTATTCCTGTAGCTGAAAAGGAAAATAACAATGGCTGGAACAATGGATTTGGCTGCAAAGCCGTTGCTCCTAGACGGTTTCCATTTTTGTCATAAAAGTAAACTATGTTCGTTGATTGCTGAGCCGCAGAATAATAGAACTCCACCTTGGAGTATGTGTATTGGAAGTCGAAGAGTACTTTTGAAAAGCTCCAGCAATTGAGCGCTTTGCCGCTCATCGGGAGCGGATAATTATAATTTGGATTATTTATGTCTATAAATTTAGATGTTCCACTAATGTATGTGATTTTCATGGCTGGTGTGGTAATAACTCCTCCCACCCCAATACTTTGTACGGGGATTTTATCAAAATCCTCCGATAATACTGGTTGCGATTCTACATTCTTTATCTCGTAGCTCCGCACTGGAAAACTCACTGCTGTTGCATAATTTGCCACGCGATCGAAGTTCACCTTGAAAGTGATCTTTACGTCTTCGCCATCCTTGAGCTTGAGTAACCAATCGATCGACGCCCGCATGTTCAGCCCTGACGCAGAAGGATGCGCAACCCCGTTCAACACAACTTCTTCGATCGGATTGCCGTTCTTGTCGATCCCGTCATACCGCAACCAGACAATTTGCCCCGGCTCCTGACCAAGCCATGGCGCGATTGTCAGCTCATCGGTCGCTACCAGTTTAGAAACATCCAGTTCCTGCCCCGTCAGCCCGGCGATCAGCGGCATCGGCAACCGCAAATCCCCTTCCGCAATCTTCATCACAATTAACTTCAGCACGGGAGACTGCCCCACCAGTTGCCCGCCTCGATTCAGATTCCACCGCAACTCCACCGCCTTACCCTGCCGAGCCGCTAGAAATGCCGGAGTCAGCTTGGTATTGGTGCGTTTGTTGCCGTTGAACGCCACCAACGGAAACGGCGACGAACCGGCGGGCGGTTTGAGCTCCACCAACCGCGCCCGGTCCCCGTCCTGCGCCCCAAGATGCTCGACCCGAATGATCACCCCGTCCGAATATGCCAACACATCAATCGGGCTCACCGCCGGCGCCACCAGAGCCGGCGGCAGCAATTCAACGGTGCTTTGCCCCAGCACCTCGGCGGTGGTGGTTTTCGAGGCGGCGATGACTGCCCCGTTTCTCACCAATTCATACTTCGCCCGTACCACGCTGCCCGCAAGCACTTTGGCATTAGGCACCATCAGCTTGTAGGTGAACGGAATCCGCAAAACGTCCGCTTCCACCGTATGTTCCACGACGGCACCACTGATCGGTGTGGCGGTGTAGGACACGCGGATTTTGTCATTGGGCTGCCACTGTGGGGCAAAGGCATGCACTAATACCGTCAGGTCTTTCGTACCGAGTTTACTCAGGTCGATGGTGTTTGGGTCGTCGCTCGGATCGTCCGGGTCTTCGGCCAGATCCGGCGCGACCAGGCGCTGTTCTTTCAGGTGCACGTCCACCAGCTTGGCGCCTGACCACGGCGAGTCGGTGTCTGGGCCGTTGCCCAATTGGTCGGTGACGGTGTAGGAAAATGTGAAATTCGGGTGGTCGCCGGCCTGTACGAACATGGCTTCCTCGACCATCACGCAAATGGTCGTCAGTACATCGGAGGGGGCCGCGGGGGCTTCCGCGACCGTGACCGTGCGGTAGACATCCTTCCCGTTGCAGTTAAGCCAAATCACGTCATGCGCGCGGCAATAAGGGTAGGAAAAACACACCTGCACGCCCTGTTTCGCGCGGTCGGCATCGATGCCGTCGTCGATCACGTCCTGCGGCAGGATGAGCTGGAGTTCGGAGTGGGCACCGTCTCCGGGGGTACGATCCTCCATGCCGGGTCGGATGGCGTTGTACAACAACGTCGCTGCCGGCGTGGAGGTGCCGATGTTCTGGCTGCCGCGGGTAATGGTGTACACAAGTTCATTGAGCCGGTCCGCCAACAGCAGGTTTTTCGGGACGTACAGGGTGTGGATGGCGTTCTCCTCGCCCTCGTTGATGGGCTTGCTCGCCACGGACTGCCCATTCAGTACCAGTGCGATGACATCGCCGGCATCCACCGTACCCGCGAGCGGTGGGTCGATATCCACTTTCAACCCCATGGGTCTGAGGTCATACACATGTTTTGGCACCCCATAATGGGCACCAACCACCGACGTGGTGGCCTCGGGAATACGGGGTGGATACAGCGCCAGTGTGGTGTTGTCGGGCAATTCGGGTGTGCTCATGTCTGATGCTCCAGTGGTCGTGACGGACAGGAGTTATCAAGCAGCGATGCAGCACGTTTGACAACTGTCAGATCTGACAGGTAGAGGCCTGTTTCCGATGGGTGGTTATGCTCGGCTGCCGGATTTCGACCCTCGCCTGGCGAACCAGACCATCGACCTGGCGGCGTGAATCTGGCCAGCCATTACGGCGTAACGCCGGGAGCGGGCGGGCTGGTTGGCGACCATCATCAATGGCATGTTGAATGATCATTCGTTGAAGGTGGAAGGTGGATACGGTGTAGATCTGAAACGAAAAAACCCGCCATCCCGGTGAGGGGATGGCGGGTTTGATCGTTCCCACGCGTGAACGATCAAGCGTCTGAGATCAGGTTATAGGGCCGGGTCGGCCTTCAGCTCCAGACTATCCTGCGCCCGATTCACCGCCAACTCACCGAACATGATGAGCTGCGCGACGCCCAGTATCGTATTGCGCTGCGGCCCCTCCAGAAATCCGGCACAGTCACTGGCGATCACCTTGGCCGAGGCAAAGGACTCGCAGGCATTGGCCAGCAGCTCTTCGATGTCGATGTCCGGGGCAACGGTGTAAATCGTGCTCGGTTTGCGCGGGGGCTTGGGGGCGGACGGTTTGAGGTAGTAATCGAGGGCGCGCTCGGCGGCTTCGTTGAGTTTTTTGGAATCTGGGGTTTCGTAGGGGGAAACATCGTCGGTTTCGGGTGGGTTGGGTGTGATTTTGAACATGGTGAAACTCCTACAAGAAATGGAGCCACCAAGACCTGTCGCTAATCAGGTAAGGGTGGCGGCTGCACGCAGGTTAGCGAACCGGGTGTAGGCGCCCGGCAGACCCGAAAGTCTCCCGCGCACAGCCGCCATGACATCAATCGCAGACATGAACAATCTGCAAGAGAGTTTGGAGCGCTGTTGCGCCTACAAAGGTTCGGGTCGCTAAACCCGATCGCTGATTCGTCAGCGACCGGGAAACGATAGAGCCCGACCCTTAGGCGCACAAGCCGGCGGATTCTGGCGCAGTCGTAGGCAGCGGCGCAAGAATGTGTAGCCTGAGTGAGTGTCTGGAGATGTCTTTTAAACATCGCTGTTTATTGCTCACGCATGTCTCACAGGACGCCAAAACGGACAGATAAATACGAATAAATAGATCTGTCCCATTAAGCTATTAAGCTTTCATTAAGCTTTCATTAAGCTTTCATTAAGCTTTCGGTTCTTATTCGATGTCTACCAGCTGCGCAGCCACAATTGTGCTGTCTTCCGAATCTTCGGCAACGCCCAGCCCTCCCATTGCGCCCGCACTTTTGAGAGAAAAACTAAGTCCGTGATAGGGATCCGCAGTTTGAGGTAGCCATCCAAAGGATCGAGTATCAGTGTTGTAAACCTCAGCAGAGGCTCCACTGGTCACGCCGGTCCAGGCATTGGCGAAGTGTGGATACGTTGGGCCTGCCCTCCATTTAAACAAAGGCTGGAAGAAGCAGCGAGCCATGACTGCCCGAATCTGTGGCGTCAGGCTGACTTCCCCCCGTTGAGCCAGCGATTGAGTGTACCTGGCGTAGGTCCAGCCGACGCCGCCATGTACAAGCAGGGAGTAAATATTCGAAACGGCCACGGAGTAGCTGACCCGCGCATTGCTTTGATCTGTGATGGTAATGGTGGCGGTACCATTGCCCATACCCGTGACTTTGCCATTGGCGTCCACGGTTGCGACCTGCTGATTTGATGATTGATAGTGATAAGAGGGTTTGCCGCCAGATGCCTGGCGTAGAGCGGTATTACCTATTGCGTCGACGCCATTGAGATTCGGGCAATAGCTACTTCTCACCATCACCCCATCTAACCGGAGCATTGAGGTATCAACGCTCAGTGGCAGCGTAACGGTCAAGGTGCGTACGTTTGAATACACTGGGGCGCTGTGATAGAGCGATTGGGCGTACAAGCGGTGTGCGCCCGACTCTAAGGTTATGGTGAGGTCCCAGTCCCCCGTCGTCGCATGGGCAATCGCCGTACCCTTGGAAACAGCGCTGGCGCCACTACCGTCAAAAATCTCGACTGGCTGGCCGTTGCTCGCCTTACCCTTGAGTTTCAATGTGGTGCTGGTGGTGCTGGTACCCTCCTGCACTTCGACGTTGTTGGCGTCCAGCACATTGACCAGCGTCGGCACGATCACGGCCACCACCGTCAGGTTGCGCACGTTGGAGTAAACGGGGGTGGGGTGATAGCGCGACTGGGCATACAAGCGGCAACCGCCCACCGGCACGGTGATCGTGTGCTCCCAGTCCCCCGTCGTCGCATGGGCAGTCGCTGTACCCTTGGACACCGCACTCGAGCCGCTGCCGTCGAAGATTTCGACCTGCTGGCCATTGCTCGCCTTGCCCTTGAGTTTCAATGTGGTGCTGGTGGTGTTGGTGCCCTCCGGCACTTCGACATTATTGGCGTCCAGCACATTGACCAGCGTCGGCACCACCAGCTCCACCGCCTTGATGGTATAGAGGCGATCCGGAAACACTGTGGCTGTGGCCGGGTTGTTGCTCTTGTCCAGCGACACCTTGAACTTGATCGTCAGCGTGGAGCCGTGCCCGAGTTGCTTGAGGTAGCTGTTGGCCAGCGGTTTAGGCCAGAACCCCTGGTTGACCCACGTTGAATTGACCTGAGAGCCCCCACCATTCCAGATCGTCTGGTTGAGGAGGCTACCGTCGGCTTTCGTTCCTTCGAGTGTCATCCAGACTTGTTGGCCCACCTCAATCAGTGTCCAGAGCAATCCGTGAATGGTGGCGTTTGCAGTGCCCAGCGCCATCACGTCCAGAAAGTTGTTGGCGTCGGCCTCGACGATTTTCGGCGGGATCAGCGCCGTCGCCGGCAGCGTCTGGATGTTCAGCGGCAAAGGCAATGAGGTGGTGGGTTTGCCGTTGCGTTCGACGACGTAGGTGACGGTCACCTGTTTGCCCAAGCTGTAGGCCAGCACCGAGCGCGGCACGGCGATTTCCAGACCGGCGCTGACCAGCCGCTGCGGGCTGGTGTAGGCGCCCGCTACCGGCGTGCCGGCCGCGCCTTGCCAGATCACGCTCAGCGTGTCGGTGGGCAGCAGCGGGCCCTGCGGCACCAGCACCCGGACTTCCGGCTGGGTCGGGCTGAAGTTGGTGCCGGTCTGGCCCTTGACGGTCGGGGCCGACAGGTCAAGTCGGTCGAGATGAATGTCCAGCCGCTTCTCCGGGGATTTGACCCGGTTACCCAATTGGTCGATGACATAGAACTCGGCCACCGTACTCGGGTTGTCGCCCGCTTTCTGGAACGTGTCGGTGAACAGTGTGTGGGTGATTGGCGCCGTGCCGTCGGGGACGTTGAAACTGACCTGGGTGTCGCCCAACGGAAATTGGATGCGGTCATAGTTGCGCCGGTTGGCATAGGTGAACCCGAACTCCACCCCTTGCGCCGCCCGTGCGGCGCTGACACCGTCCTTGAGCACGTCGGCCGGGATTACCAGATCCAGGTTGTCTACAGGCCGTAGGTGATACAGCACCAGCAGATCCCGAGAGGATTCGGAGTTTCCCCCGACACGGGTGACCACGTAATGCAGACGGTTGACGCCATGCATCAAATTCCCGTGTGGCAGGTACAGACGTTGGCGCAACGTTTCCTCTCCCGGCTTGACGGTCTGGCCTGCTCCCGGGACGAGATCGCCGTTGCAATACAAATCCACGTGATCATCGACCGCCATGGTCCAGGAGCGCAGCTGCAACTCGGTCCAGGGATCGACCATGCATTGAAGGCCCTGGGCCTGGCCATCGTAAAGGGCTTTGGGAATGCCACCGTGGGCGATGCCGTCCGGTTTCACCGGGGTGACCCAGCCCTGGATGATCACGGGATGCAGCATAAACAATTCGTTCAATACGGCGGACTGGATATCCATCATGTTCTCCTGGAAGGTGACAAGCCCTGAGTCCTCTCGGGACGCGGGGTTATCACACACCAGGCTGGGGAGGCTGGCTACTGTCAGATCTGACAGGGAGTGCACAGTTTAAGACGAGCGGTCGAATCCTTTACATCGGCTCCGGCGGCCCAATCAACCGCCCCATCACCCCAAACAACCCCAGCTCTCGAATCACTTCCAGCTCCCCCTGCGTCTCCACCATCTCCGCAATCAAGGGCAAATCAATGCTGTTGGTCGCCCGAAAAATGGCCTCGATGAACAACCGCTTATCACCTTGCTCATCAATGCCACGGAGATACGCCCCGTCGATTTTCAAGTAAGCCAACCCCAATTGAGTCAGGTTGCCAATCTGGCTGAAGCTGCCGCCGAAGTGCTGCAAACCGATGCGGTAGCCGGTGTTGAGCAGGCTATGGCTCAGGCGTTGCAGCTCTTCGGGGGGCGGCAGTTGGCGTTCGTCGATTTCCAGGGTCAGCAGTGGCGCCAGTTCCGGCAGTGATTCAAGGATGTCGCAGATTAGTTTCAGCTGGGTCTGATCGCGCAGGGTGTTGCCGGACAGGCTCAGGGCGAGCGGCCAACGGTTGGCGGCGAGGTATTCGAGGGTGGTTTCGAGCATCGCCAGGTCGAATCGCGCCGACCAGCCAAGGCGTTCGATCCATGGCAGGAAATGCCCGGCGGCAATTGCTTCGCCCTGCGGGTCGAGCAGGCGCGCGAGGACTTTGTGATGCAGCACCTGGCTGGTGTCGGTGCATTGCACCACCGGTTGGAAATACAGCTGCATCTTGCCCTCGGTCAGCGCGTCGTCGATCCAGCTGCGCCAATCGCGTTGAGAATGATTTGGCGCGGTATCGGCGTGGTCCAGGTACATCCAGGGTCGCTCGGGATGTTGCCGAACCTGAGTCAATGCCTGATCGAGGCGCAGCAGCACGTTGCTGGCCGATTCGCCGGGGTGATAAGGGACCACGCCCAAGTGCGCCACCGGCATGCAATCGCTGGCACCGGTCAGGCGCAGGTTTTCCAGAGTGGCGCTGATTTCGGAGGCCAGGCGTGCGGCATCCTTAGTGTCCAGGCCCGGGGTCAGCAAGCTGAATTCGCCACCGCGATTGCGCGCCGCAAGCCAGGTTCGACGTTCCGGCGGCTGCGTCAGGCGTTTGAGCAATTCGCCAACGGCGCCAATCAGGGTATCGGTGCGCTGGCCGCCCAGACGTTGGTTGAGGCCGATCAGGTCATTGATCCGCAGCATTAGCAAATGGCCGTCGCGGCTTTGCTCTGAAACCAGTAGTTCGTCGGCCAGTTGCTCATCCAGCAAGCGCCGGTTGGCCAGACCCGTAAGACTGTCCTGATAAGATTCGGACCGCAGTTTTTCACTGCGCGCAGCCTCTTCTTCGAACAGTGCCTTGAGCTTTTCCACCATCTGGTTCATGGCCTGCACCACGCGTTTGAGTTCCGGTGTGCGTGGCAGATTCGGCAAACTGCGGAACTCGCGTTTGCTGATGGCTTCGGCCTGTTTGACCATTTTGTCGAGTGGCCGCAGTTGCCGACGCAACAGCCAGCCACCAAACACTGCGCTGAGCAGTCCGCAAATCAGCAGCCAGATCAAGCTGCCAAGGGTGCTGTCCCAGAGTTTGGCCAGGGCGAATTGCGGATTGCTCAGCACTTCGACACGCGCCGCTTGTTTCCAGCCACGCATGATCAGGGCATCACCACCCTGTGGACGCAGGTTCACCAGGCTGACGAACCAGCCGGGAACGCCTTCGATTTGCGTCGGTGCGTTGCGTTCCACCAACACCCGTTCATCCACAATATTGACGACCCGAATGCTGCTGAAGTAGCCGCTGTCGAAAATCGAGCTGACCATCAGTTCGATCATCGCCGGGTCGTCGAGCTGCGCGGTCAATGACAAGCCCAGTGCCGTGGCGGCGTCCTGGGCGTGGGAGCGCAATTGGCCGAGCATCTGTTCGCGAGCGCTTTCCAGGCTGACAAAAAAGTTGCCGCTAAAGGCCACCAGCAAGAACAGGCAAATGGCGAGAAACAACTGTTTGCGCAGTGACATAAAACGCTCCTTGCAGTAGCGGCTCGCCTTCGCCCACGACCAACCCTTCAAATTGCATCTTTTTCAACACGTCTTGCCAACGCGACCGTTTTTTCGAGTCGCTGTGCTGAAAGCTCAGCTGTTGATTGAAGAAGCGATTGACCGCATTCAGTTGTTCGTGCTCGGACGCGTTGAGTTCGCCATGCAGCAGTTGACTCCAGGCCTCGATCCGTCCCCAGACACTGACCAACCCCGCCCGCAGAAAACTCGCCAGCAGCAGCCATCCGCCGAACCGAAGTCGGAGCGTTGACCCTCCTGGACTACGCGGACAGCAGGACATGTCTGGCTGCTCGGGTGCAGATGTCTGAAGTCTAGGCGGGGTTTTCAGCGAGGAAGGGCAGGTCGTCGGACGAAAGGATGTCGGCAGGATGCTTTCCGTGGCGAGGGAGCTTGCTCCCGCCGGCCGATCCGCGCCCGGGCGCAGCAGTCGCAAGACCAGTCAGTGCGGTGTGTCAGGAAAAGTTGGGTGGCTGGTTTTGGGGTCGCTTCGCAACCCAGCGGGACGGTGCGGCGTTCCGACAAGCTCCCTCGCCACAAAAGCCCGTTGGCCACAGATGGGGTCAGGATTTATGCAGGGTTTTCTGCTTGAGGATATAAACCGTCACCAGCACTGCGCTGGTCAGCATGAACCCTCGCGCCCACGGCAAGGGTACCAGGTAGCAGGAAAGCAGGATGCTCGCCCACATCAACCCGATGGCGTAGACCTTGCCCTTGAGCGGAATACCATTGCCGCTCAGGTAATCGCGAACCCACGGCCCCAGCCGTGGATGTTCAACCAGCCACTGATAGAAGCGCGGCGAGCTGCGGGCGAAACAGGCGGCCGCCAGCAACAGGAACGGTGTGGTGGGCAGCACCGGCAGGAAAATCCCGATCACCCCCAGCGCTACGCTCAGCCAGCCAATGGCCAGCAGCACGTAGCGCAACATCAGGGGGCGGTTGCCTATGGGGTTGTCCATAGGCAACCCCTTAGTGGTGACGTGGCTTGAGGATCGCCGGTTTTTCGTCTGGCGCGTTGCACAGCAGGTACAGCGCGGTCAGGGCTTCCGGGATCTGCACGATCATGTCGTCCATCAAGTTGGCATCTTTGGCGATGTCTTCGAACTCTGGTTGCTCGTCGAACAGACCCGAACCGACCATGATCGGCAGCAGCATTTCGCTGACTTCGTCTTCGGCGGTTTCGAACCAGGCGGCTTCGCGCAGGAACACGCCTTCCATGAAACCGATGCACCAGCCGCGCAGGTCGGAATCGTCCGGATCATCACCCAGGTCGAGGTCGCACGGCAGCTCGAACTCTTCGTCGGACGCCAGTTGGCGGGCGATGTGTGCCTTGAGCAGCAGCAGGGTGGATTCGATCGCTTCACGCTCGGTGTCGTCGGCGTAATGCGGCTCTTCGGCGAAGAGCGCGTCGATCCATTCACGGTCGGGAACGGTTTCGGAGCAGATCGACAGCGCAGTGAGGTAGCCGTGGGCGGCCACGTAGTCCAGCGCCTCGTCATGCAGCTCGTCGGCGTCGAGGAAGACTTGCAGGCGGGTTAATTGCTCAGCGAAGGACATTAAAGGGCTACCTTGGGGAATATACGATGCGGGAATTCTAGGCCTTCTTGAGCGCTTGGGCCAGCCGTGCGGCTTATTTGCGCCGCTGACACACCACCTCTCCCTGTGAGCTGCCGCAGGCTCGGGCTTTTCATGTGTCCTATCAGCGGCGCCCTTTGCCGGACAGGCGTCGGGTATACTCGCGCGTTTTGTGATGCCCTGCTGGCGTCACGGCTGAAATATGCAGCGTCATGTAATGCGCACTTACGATTTGTCGGTGCAGCGTTGGTGATTCTGAACCAGCCTTGCAGGGATGTTTCGGTGATTTTTGGAGTTTTTATGCTCGAACAGGCTCAACGCGTTCTCAAGGACATCTTCGGCTACGACAGTTTCCGTGGCCGTCAGGGTGCAATCATTGAGCGCGTGGCCAGTGGCGGCGACGCCCTGGTGCTGATGCCTACCGGTGGCGGCAAGTCCTTGTGCTTCCAGGTGCCGGCATTGCTGCGCGAGGGGTTGGCGGTGGTGGTGTCGCCGCTGATCGCGCTGATGGACGATCAGGTCGCCACCCTCGAAGAGCTGGGCGTCGCGGCGGCGGCGTTGAACTCCACGTTGAGCGCGGAACAACAGCGTGATCTGGCGGCGCGAATCAAGCGCGGCGAGGTGAAAATGCTCTACCTGGCGCCCGAGCGCCTGGTTCAGCCGCGCATGCTGGCCTTCCTGCAAAGCCTTGAAATCGCCCTGTTCGCCATCGACGAAGCGCATTGCGTGTCCCAATGGGGGCACGATTTCCGTCGCGAATACCTGCAACTGGGCCAGTTGGCGGAATTGTTCCCCAACGTGCCACGCATTGCCCTGACCGCGACGGCCGACAAGCGCACCCGCGAAGAAATCGTCGATCGCCTGCATTTGCAGGATGCCGAGCGTTTCCTCTCGAGTTTCGACCGCCCCAATATTTTCTATCGCATCGTGCCCAAGGAACAGCCGCGCAAGCAGTTGCTGGCGTTCCTCGCCGAGCGGCGTAGCGATGCGGGTATCGTTTACTGCCTGTCGCGCAAAAAGGTCGATGAAGTAGCGGTGTTCCTCAGCGAGCAAGGTTTTCCGGCGCTGCCGTACCATGCCGGTCTGCCCAACGACACGCGGGCTCACCACCAGAAGCGCTTCCTCAACGAGGAAGGCCTGATCATGGTTGCCACCGTGGCGTTCGGCATGGGCATCGACAAGCCTAACGTACGTTTTGTAGCGCACCTCGATTTGCCGAAGTCCCTTGAAGCCTACTATCAAGAAACCGGTCGCGGCGGTCGTGATGGCCTGCCGGCGGATGCCTGGATGGCGTACGGCCTGCAAGACGTGGTGATGCTCAAGCAGATGCTGCAAAACTCCGAAGGCGATGAGCGCCACAAGCGTCTGGAGCAGCACAAGCTCGACGCCATGCTCTCGCTCTGCGAAGAAACCCGCTGCCGCCGCCAGACCCTGCTCGCGTACTTCGATGAAGACATGCCCGAGCCTTGCGGCCACTGCGACAACTGCGTCGATGGCGTGCAGACCTGGGATGCCACCGAGCCGGCCCGTCAGGCGCTGTCGGCAATCTACCGCACTGGTCAGCGTTATGGCGTCGGTCATCTGGTGGACGTATTGCTGGGCAAGGACAACGAAAAGGTTCGCAGCTTTGGTCATCAGCATTTGTCGGTATACGGCGTAGGCAAAGCGATGGGGGAGAGTGAATGGCGCTCCCTGTTCCGACAGCTGGTTGCCCGTGGTCTGGCGGATATCGACCTCGAAGGCTACGGCGGGCTGCGCCTGAGCGACACCTGCCGACCGCTGCTCAAGGGCGAAGTGACCCTGGAACTGCGTCGCGATCTCAAGCCACAAATCACGGCCAAGACCGCGAGCAAGAGCCCGGCCAGCCAACTGGTTCGCGGTGAAGAGCGCGAACAGTGGGAAGCCTTGCGTACCCTGCGGCGCAAACTGGCCGAAGAGCATGGCGTGCCGCCGTACGTCATCTTCCCCGACTCAACCCTGCTGGAAATGCTCCGCAGCCAACCGACCTCGCTGGCGCAAATGGCCACGGTCAGCGGCGTTGGTGCGCGCAAGCTGGAGCGTTATGGCGAGGCCTTCCTCGAAGTGCTCGGTGGCCAGGTCGAGGCGCCAAAAGTGGTGGCCGATGTGCGCCACGAGTTGATCACCTTGGCCCGGGCCGGCATGACACCACTGCAGATCGCCGGTCAGTTGCAATGCTCGGAAAAGAACGTTTACGCGATGCTCGCCGAGGCGATTGGCAAACAGCAGTTGTCGCTGGAACAGGCGCTGGACCTGCCCGAAGAGTTGATGGGCGAAGTCCAGGACGCTTTCCTCGACGGCGAAGGCGAACTGCCGCCCGTGTCGGAAATTGCTGCGCTTTTCGCGGGAAGAGTTCCGGAAGGCGTTTTGTACTGCGTTCGTGCTGCCCTGCAGTCGGAATTCGAAGTCTGAATGACCTGCGGCACAGATGTAACGATTCAGTACAGAGCCAGCCTTGCCTATAGCCAAAGGTCATGCTTAGCTGACTAATAATTAGTTTTTCTCTATTTTCAGTCTAACCATGAGTGTTTTATGCCGTTAACCGATCAACACCGCTTTGGCATGCAGCTGGCCCAGATGTCTCGTGGCTGGCGTGCCGAACTGGACCGCCGACTGGCTGGCCTGGGTCTGTCCCAGGCGCGCTGGCTGGTGTTGTTGCACCTGGCGCGTTTCGATGAAGCCCCGACCCAACGCGAACTGGCACAAAGCGTCGGCGTCGAAGGGCCCACCCTGGCTCGACTGCTCGACAGCCTGGAAAGTCAGGGCCTGGTACAGCGCCAATCAGTGCTGGAAGACCGTCGGGCGAAAAAAATCGTCCTCTGTGCCCCGGCCCGGCCCCTGATTGAACAAATTGAAACCATTGCCACCCAGCTACGCCATGAATTGTTCGAGGGCGTTGATGAGGCGGATTTGAAGGTCTGCATGCGGGTCCACGGGCACATCCTGGCCAACCTGGAAAAGTCTTGAGGCATAACCACGTGTTGGACTTTTGAGATACCCCGTTGGGCAGACTATAAAGAACTACTAGGCAATATCGTGTTCGTACCGGATGTGCGAACACGTACAGGTTGGTTCTGGTTATCTAAGGGATGCTCATGCTCGAGAGTTGGCACGTTGTATTGCGGTGTTGCACCAGGCTGCTGCTGGTCGGTGGTGCCGTCACTTACTCGGCATTGGCCCCTGCGCTCGGGTTGGGTGAGATTACCCAGCATTCGGCGTTGAATCAGCCGTTCAATGCCGACATCGCCCTGGTGGATGCGGGTGGCCTGGAGGAGGACGAACTGTCCGTCAGCCTGGCGACGGCGGACGAATTCAGCCGCGCCGGTGTCGAGCGGGTGTTCTTCCTCAACGATCTGAAGTTCACTCCTATCCTGCGGGGCAACCGCAGCCTGATTCGGGTGACTTCCAGCAAATTGGTCAAGGAACCCTTTCTGAATTTTCTGGTGCAGCTCAATCAGCCCAATGGGCGTTTGCTGCGCGAGTACACCGTGCTGATCGATCCGCCGGGTTCGCCGGCCACTGTTCCCGTCAACGATGACCCTGTGCCGCGTCCTCAGTCTTCGGCATTCCCATCCGTGGAACCGGCTATAGCACCGCCATCTGCCGTGAAAGGGACGACACCCAAGCCTGATGTCGATAAACCAGCCGCCACGCCTGCGAGTGATCCTGTTGCTGAGCAATTGGCCGCCAGCGTGCTGCAGAACCAAGCGTTGCAAAAGACCATTGATGAACTCAATGCGAAGCTTCAGGCTCAGGACGAGCAGATTGCCCGCCAGAAAAAGGTGACCGAGCTGCAAGCCCGATTGGCGGAAGTCAAACAGGCAGCGGCGGTGCCGGTGACGCCCGAAGTGATGTCACCGACATCCGCAGAAACAGAAGAGTCTGAGCCGATTCCGTGGTTGCTGATCATCGGGTTATTGGCGCTGATGGCATTGGTGTTGCTCGCCGTATTCATTCGCCGTCAACGACAGCAGGTCCAGGCTCAGGTCCAGTCCGGGCCGTTGCCCGTACTGCCGTCGCGTCACGAGCCGGTACTCAACCGCCCGGCAGAACCCGCCCGGTCGACGTCCCTGCCGCAACCGGTAGCCGACTCGGCCGAAGAGACACCCGCAGGCGATGTGCTGGAGGGGGTGGGTATCTATCTGGCGTATGGCCGTTTGTCCGAAGCGGCCGGACTGTTGCGAGAGGCGTTGGTCAGGGAACCCCAGCGCACCGATCTGGCCGTGCAGCTGTTGGAAGTCCTCGGTAAACAGGGTGACGTGCAAGCTTATGAGGCGCAGGAAAGCAGCCTGCGAGACGCCGGGTTCGATGCACAGCAACTTCAGGACATCCGCGCCCGCCATCCGAAACTGATCAGCTCCGCACCGGCGGTCGCCGCCGTAGCAGTGGTTCCTCCCACGCCTGCAATCCCTGAAGCGGCACCGAGCGATGAGTTCCAGTTGAACCTCGATGACCTGTCGATGGATTCGAATTGGGACCTGATCAGCCCCTTCGAAAACTCATCATCCAGCGCTAAACCGTCGAATGAGTCAGCGCAGGTAGACGACCCCGGGTTCACCTCGAATCTGCATGTATTGCCCGATGTTTTCGAAATGCCCGAGGAGCCGACGCTGGACGAGCCCGAGCTTGAATCGATCGCCGAACCTGATGCTCAATCTCTGGACGAGACCTTTCTCAACGAGTTCAGCGATCCCGGCCAGCCGCTGGAGCTTGAGCCGCTGAATGCCGAATTGATGGATCTTGAGCTGGCCGGGCCGAGCAGCGCAGGCAAACTCGAACAGGCCCAGACCTGCATCGACGATGGTGATCTGGACAGTGCCATCGAGCTACTTAACGAGTTACTCAAGGAAGGCGACGAACCGCTCAAGGAGACGGCCCGGACGCTGTTGGCGGGTATCCGATAAACTTTTTCCCTGTAGGAGCGGGATAGCGATGCCCTCAGCTCTGGAGTTTTACCCATCATGACTGCACATAAACCGGAAATCGTCATCACCTACTGCACGCAATGCCAATGGCTGTTGCGCGCCGCTTGGCTGGCCCAGGAACTACTCAGCACCTTCGGCGACGACCTGGGCAAAGTGTCCCTGGTGCCCGGCACCGGCGGGGTTTTTCACATTTTCTGTGATGAGGTGCAGATTTGGGAGCGCAAGGCCGACGGTGGTTTTCCCGAGGCCAAGGTGCTCAAGCAGCGGGTCCGCGATCAGATCGATCCGGACCGCGACCTCGGCCACAATGACCGCGCTCAGTGAGACGCGGCTTCTGCCGCCCCGGCGTTCTTGCTTGAACTGCCGGACAACCGGCTCGAGACCACGATAGCCACGATGATCAGCGCGCCGCCGATCAGCATGCGCAGTGTCGGGTTTTCATCGAACAGCAGCCAGGCCAGGGTGATGCCGTAAACCGGTTCCAGAGCGAATACCACTGATGCAGTCCGGGCTTTGATCACCGCCAGGCTGGCGACGAACAGGCTGTGGGCGACGCCGGTGCAGAACACCCCGAGCAGGCCGATCCACAGCCAGTCGATGGCGTGCACTTCGCTCAACTGCGGTGCCGCCACCGGCAGCAGGCAGAGCGCAACCACCACGTTCTGACACAGTGCAGCCTGCACCGGCGGGATTCGTCCGGAGCTGGCGCGGTTGGTCAGGGACAACAGGGCGAACAGCAAGCCGGACGCCACTGCCCACAACAAGCCAGTGGTGGCGCCGCTGGCCAGATCGAAATCCGGCGTGACCAGTACCAATCCGACGCTGACCAATACCACCAACAGGATTTCGTTGGCGCGGATGCGCTCGCGGAAGATCAGCCCTTCGAGGATTACGGTAAACGCCGGGAAACTGGCAAAACCCAGGGTCGCGATCGCCACCCCGGCTACCTTCACCGCGATGAAGAAACTTACCCAGTGCCCGGTCAACAGCAAGCCACTGAGCAGCAGGCGACGCAGGTCTACAGCGTCGAGTTGTTGCCAACGGGTATTGCTGGCGAACCGTGCGAAAAACGCCAGGGCGAGAACGGCAAACGCAGCGCGGCCAAAAACGATGATGGCGGGCGAGGCGGCGGCGAGCTTGCCGAATACGCCGGTCAGGCCGAACATCAGTGCACCGATATGCAGAGCGCCAAGGGCGGTACGGGGAGTCATTGCAATCCTTGATAAACGTAGTGAGTCCGGCCGACAACACGGTCGGCCCCCGTAGCATTGAATCGTGCTGAGTCGGTTATGTCTGTCGCCAGACTCGCGTCATTTGTCGCCAGCCTCGCGGCGCAATTTACCGGGTGAGGCACCGAACTCACGCAGCACCGCGGCGGCGAACGCACTCTGCGAGCTGTAACCGACCCGACAGGCGATCTCGCCGATGGGCAGCGCCGATTCGCGCAACAGGCTTGCGGCAATGTGCAGCCGACGACTGCGAATGTAATCCATCGGCGTCTGCCCGCATTCCGCCACGAACCGTGCGTGCAACCGAGCGCTGGACAGGCCGGCAATGCGCGCCAGATCGGCGACTTGCAGCGGATAGGCCGCGTATTGATCGATGTGCGCATTCAGCGCCGCATAAGGCAGACGCCGACCGCCCACAGTGTCGGGTTTGGCGTTGTTGAGGCTGGCCAGCAACAGCACTGCGCCTTGCTGGGCGATCAGCGGATCACTGACCTGACTCCCCGCCAGCCAACTCACTAGTTGGCTTTGCCCGGCATCCAAGGGAAGGCGCCCGGCGTTGTCGAGCAAGCGCCGACTGGCATCGGCGTGATCGCCAAGGGACTGAGAAACCCATTGGTCGCTCGGCACATCCAGCACCAGACAACGACTGCCATGGGCGCTGTCGCAGGCATGATGCGCGCCCGATGGCACCACCACGAAACTCTGCTGCACTACCTGACTGCCATGCCCCTCGACCTCGAAATCCAGCGCGCCTGACAGCCCGAACACCAATTGCGCGTGGTCGTGGCTATGGACGATCAGGTCGTGGGTGTACTGGCGTAGCGTGAGGATCGGTCTCATCGCAGGTCTCCTGGGCAGGTCGCCAGTCTACACCGGGTGCAGCCAGACTCGCGCTGTCACAAGACTGACTTGCCACTGTCATGGGCAATTCACCCGACCGGCGCAAGCTTGCCAAAACTTGTCCTGAGGGTTGCCCATGACCAGCGCCGAGCTCGCCAAACCCAGCCGTAAGCAACGTGTGCGGACCTTGTGGATTTCCGATGTGCATTTGGGCACCCGAGACTGTCAGGCCGAACATCTGTCGCAGTTCCTCAAGGGCTACCACGCCGACAAGATTTACCTAGTCGGTGACATCATCGATGGCTGGAAACTGCGCAGCGGCATGTATTGGCCGCAAGCGCACACCAATGTGATTCGTCGTTTGCTGACCATGAGCAAGCGCGGCACGGAAGTGATCTATGTCACCGGCAACCATGACGAATTCCTGCGCCGTTATTCGAAGCTGATGCTGGGCAATATCCAACTGGTGGACGAAGCCGTTCACGTGACCGCCGATGGTCGTCATCTGCTGGTGATTCACGGCGACCAGTTCGACGTGATCACCCGCTACCACCGCTGGCTGGCGTTTCTCGGCGATTCGGCCTACGAATTCACCCTGACGCTCAACCGCTGGCTCAACCATTGGCGTGCCCGTTATGGCTATGGCTATTGGTCGCTGTCGGCGTATCTCAAGCATAAGGTCAAGACTGCCGTCAGCTTCATCAGCGATTTTGAAGAAGCCATCGCCCACGAGTGCGTCAAACGCGAATTGCACGGGGTGGTGTGCGGGCACATTCACCATGCCGAGATTCGCAAGGTTGGCGAGGTGGATTACCTCAATTGCGGGGATTGGGTGGAGTCATGTACGGCGCTGATCGAGCATTGGGACGGCTCGATCGAGCTGTATCGATTGGCCGATGCCCAGGCACGGGAGGCAGAATTGAAGGCCATTAAAGTCGTGGAGCCGGCTTGAAAATCAGGTGTGTTGGCTGACCGTATCGCGGCATGGGGATCTACACATTTCTTGAACTACAGAGATTTACTCTTGGGTCTTGGGTCTTGGGTCTTGGTGTTGGGTGTACATATCCGTTTCTGCGGTAACGGCCGCTGGCGGTTTCGCTTTTACAGCGAGTCCCTTTTCCAAACGCCGAAAAGGAACCAAAAGGCTTTGCCCCTCCATTCGGTGCCTCGCCTAGGCTCGGCATGCCCTCACTTCGGCATTGCTCCGGGGGCGGCTACCGCGGCATCCCTGCCGCGGTGCCCCCTGCGCAACGCCTGCGTTCGGCCTCTGGGAAAGGGGCGGCAGATCAAGATCAAAAGTCAAAACAACGGCAACGGCAAGATCAACAGCTTCGCGAGCAGGCTCGCACACATTAGTTGGACTGAGTGCATTCGGGGAAGACTGGTCGGCTGACAGGCCGCCATCGCAGCGATGCGCCGACCCGATAAGCCAACCCCCACAAAAAAATCAGCGCACATCCGCTCTGCTTTTCACCACTCAACAGGCCGAGCGTTAGCTCGCCTGCAGCTTTTGATGTTGACACACCGCGCCCTCGAGAGGCCGAGTGGAGGTTCTGCGCAGTGGGCAACCCGGCATGGATGCCGGGTTAGCCGCGCACGGCCAGGGATGGCCGATCGCGGCGGGCCCACGGAGCAGTACCGGAGCGAGGGCATGCCGAGCCTGGGCGAGGCACCGAACGAAAGGGGCAGAAGCCTTTTGGTTACTTTGGGCTGGGCCGGCATTCCGGCTTTTCCAAAGTGACTCGCTGTAAAAGCGAAACCAATAGAAGCCGTGACCGCAGAAATGGATATGTACACTCCAAAGAAGCCTAGAACGGCACACGACCCAGAATCATGTCGCGGTACATGACGAAATCGCCGAGCAGGCTGTAGAGAGGATGCTGAAAGGTAGCAGGGCGATTTTTTTCGAAGAAGAAATGCCCGACCCAGGCAAAGCTGTAACCGGCCAGCGGCAGGGCCAGCAACATCCACCACGCGCCTTTGCCGATGATCAGCGCCAGCATGAAAATAACCAGCGAGGTGCCGACAAAATGCAATCGTCGGCAAGTGCTGTTGCGGTGTTCGCTGAGGTAATACGGGTAAAACTCAGCGAAGTTGTTGAAGCGTTTGATGTTTTCCACGACTGCGGTCCCTGTGGTTACTGTGCACGCGACAAGTTGTTCTGCGGGTAGCTTATTTGAGTCTAGAGTGATCATTGGTATCAGCCAGTGACAATAGGCGCCACATTAGTATCCTTGGGTATTGGGTCGTGGCATGCGGCCATCACGTAGTAAACGCCATGAGCGAACGAACGACTTCTGCAAGCTGGGCGATGGGGATTGTCAAAGCACTGGAAATGGACGGCCTGGATTGCCGGGTTCTGTTCAAACAGCTAGGGCTCGACTATGCGGCACTGGATGATCCGGATGCGCGCTTCCCGCAAGATTCCATGACGCGGCTTTGGCAGCGCGCGGTTGCGTTGTCCGGTAATCCGGCCATTGGCCTGAACATGGGCAAGGTGGCGCGACCGGCGTCCTTCCATGTCGCCGGTTATGCCTTGATGTCCAGCCAGACCCTGGCCGAAGGCTTTCAGCGACTGGTGCGTTATCAGCGAATCATTGCCGAAAGTGCTGACCTGAGTTTCAGATTATTGGCTGAGGGATATGCGCTGATTCTGACGGTCCACGGCGATCATTTGCCGCCGACT
Organism: Pseudomonas sp. B21-048; assembly: GCF_024748615.1. Classification (NCBI taxonomy): domain Bacteria; kingdom Pseudomonadati; phylum Pseudomonadota; class Gammaproteobacteria; order Pseudomonadales; family Pseudomonadaceae; genus Pseudomonas; species Pseudomonas sp. B21-048. The sequence continues at coordinate 1,462,869 of NZ_CP087168.1, forward strand.
CGACAGAGTGCCGAAGCCTCCATGGCTTGCGCCCTGGCACTCTGCAGCTGGCTGACCGGACGCACGCTGCAGCCGCGCAAGGTCTTGTTGCAAGGCGATAATCCCGTTGATCTTGAACCTTACAAACAAGCCTTCCATGCTCCCTTGTTGTTCAATGCGCCTTATGACGCCCTGATCTTCGAGCGCGCCGACATGGAGGCACCGCTGCCCACCGCCAACGAGGCCATGGCGCGGTTGCACGACCGGTTTGCCGGCGAGTACCTGGCGCGATTTTCCGAAAGCCGCGTGACCCATCAGGTGCGGCAGGTGTTATGCCGTCTACTGCCCCAGGGCGAACCCAAGCGTGATGCGGTGGCCCAGACGCTGCACTTGTCGCAACGTACCTTGCAGCGTCGCTTGCAGGAGGAGGGCACGAGTTTTCAGACATTACTGGATGACACCCGGCGTGAATTGGCCGAGCAATACCTGGCGCAACCGAACATGACCCTGCTGGAAATTGCCTACCTGCTGGGGTTTGCCGATCCGAGCAACTTCTTCCGCGCCTTCCGACGCTGGTTCGATTCCACCCCCGGCGAATACCGGGCACGGATGATGGAAGCGCCCATGCCGATTAGTGACGCCAGAACGCCGGGATACACAGAACAAACACCGTAATGATCTCCAGCCGGCCCAGCAGCATGCCGAACGAGAGAATCCACTTCGCGGCAGCTGGCAGGCTGGCGAAGTTACCCGCCGGGCCAATCGTTTCGCCAAGCCCCGGGCCTACGCCAGACACCGTGCTGGCCGCGCCGGTAAGTGCCGTCATCCAGTCCACGCCGAGCAGCGACAGCAACAGCGCGATGACGCAAATGGTGATGGCGAAGAAGAACGAAAAGGTCAGGATCGAGCGCACGATCTCTTCGTCGAGACGGTGGCCGTTATATTTCTGCTTGATCACTGCCCGCGGGTGAATCAACTGGTTAAGGTTGGCTTTGAGCAGAATATAGGCCACCTGGAAGCGGAAAATCTTGATCCCGCCAGCGGTGGAACCGGAGCAGCCGCCAATAAACCCCAGATAAAAGAACAGCATCAGTGAGAAGTTGCCCCAGAGGCTGTAGTCCCCCAGTGCAAAACCGGTGGTGGTCACCACTGATGTCACGTTCAGCGCCACATGCCGCAAGGCCTCCAGCCAATGCAGCTGGGTGGTCCACCAGTACCAGGTGCCGAGCACCAGCCAGGTCACCAGCAACATGCCGAGCAGGCCTTGAACCTGTTCATCCTTGATCAGCGCCCGACGGTTACCACGCAACGTGGCGACATAGAGGGTGAACGGCAGGGCACCGAGAATCATGATGACGATCGCGACCCAATGCACCGCAGGCTCCGGCCACTTGGCCAGGGATTGGTCGGAAGTCGAGAAACCACCGGTGGAAATCGCTGACATCGCATGATTGATTGCATCGAACGGGCTCATCCCGGCCCACCAGAATGCCAGGCTGCCGAAAATGGTGATGCCGACGTAGGCCGCAACGATCAAACGCGCCACCATGTGCGAACGGGGCATGACCTTTTCGGAACGGTCCGACGATTCGGTCTGAAACAGCCGCATGCCACCGATGCGCAGCAATGGCAGAATCGCTACCGCCATGCCGATAAAGCCGATGCCACCGATCCAGTGCAGCAATGAACGCCACATCAGGATGCCGGGAGACATGTTGTCCAGGCCATTGAGCACCGTCGCACCGGTGGCGGTGATGCCGGACATGCTTTCGAAGAACGAGTCGGTGTAGCTGATGTGCTGGGTCAGCAGGAATGGCAGGGCGGCGAAGATGCACACCACCAGCCAGCTGCTGACAGTCAGCAGGTACATGTCTCGCGGGCGCAGATGGATGTGCTCGGGGCGCCCCGGTATCACCAGGGCCAGACCGGCGACAAAGGTGATCATGCTCGCCCAGAGGAAAGACGGCAGGTCGCTGGTGCGCTCGAAGATCACCAGGGTGGCCATGGGCACGACCATGGCGATGGCCAGCGTGATCAGGAAGATGCCGATGATGAAACCAATGATCCGTAAGGTCGGCAACGCCATGAAGTCCGCTCGGGTTGATAGTGGGGAAGGGCGCCATTCTACCTGCGGGGCAGGGCATGTAAACCGACGCCGTCGCGACAGTTGACGCTAGAATAGCCAGACATTTTCTACAGGAGGTGGCCGATGCAGGCTCTCGACGCTTTGCTCAACCGTGTTTCCGTTCCACGACTGCTCGATCCGGCACCGACTGCCGAGCAACGGGGAGTGTTGTTTGCCGCCGCGATGCGCGCGCCAGACCATGGCCACTTGCAGCCTTGGCGCTTCCTGACAGTCGAAGGCGCGGCGCGCGAGCAAATGGGCGAGTTACTGGCCGAAGCGGCGAAGCTGCAAGACAGTGATGTGTCCGAGGCCTTGCTGGACAAGGCGCGCAACGGTCCGTTGCGTGCACCGCTGGTGGTTGTGGTGATTGCGCGTTTGCAGGAACACGACAAGTATCCCAAGTCCGAGCAACTATTGGCGGCCGGTTGTGCAGCTCACGGGATTTTGCTGGCGGCCTATGCGCAAGGCATTGGCGCGGTGTGGCGCACCGGTGAGCTGGCGTATTCGGCGCATGTGGCCAAAGGCTTGGGATTGGCGGAAGGGGAAGAAGTGATTGCGTTTCTTTACCTTGGCACGCCGCAGAAAGAACCGCGGGTGGCGGAGAAGGTTGATTTGACCGAGTTTGTTAGCGCTTGGTCCGGTAAGGCCTGAAGATCAAAAGATCGCAGCCTCGTTTCACTCGACAGTTCCTACAGAGTGAAACGAGGCGATCTTTTTGCATCACCACTGCACTTATGGCTGCACCACCGCCCCCGGCACCAACGGCAATTCCAGGCTGGCAATAAACCCGCCCTGCGGGTGATTGGCCAGCACCAGGCTGCCGCCATGCCGTTCCGCCGCACGGCGCGCGATGGCCAGGCCCAGGCCATGCCCGGCCGCTGTCTGCCCCGGTGCCCTATAAAACGGTTCGCCCAGCAGGTTCAAATGCTCGGCTTCGACGCCAGGGCCGTGGTCACGCACGCTGACCACAATCCTGTCGCCTTGACGCAACGCCTGCATTTCGATCGGTTGGCCGACCGGGTTAAAGCGCTGGGCATTGCGCACCAGGTTGTCCACGGCGCGCTCGATCATGGTCGGCCAGCCTCTGAGGGTAAGTTGCGGCTCGGTCTCAAGGCATACATTCTGCTCTGGCGAGCCCATCTGAGCGTCTTTTTGCAGGGTATTGAGCAGCGAGTTGAGATCCACTTCTTCAGCACTGGCGTTGTCGGCATCGACGCGCGCCAGTACCAGGATTTCGCTGATCAGCGCTTCCAGTCGATCGCATTCGCGGGTCAGGCGTGGCCAGAGTTTTTCTCGCTCCTCAGGATTGGCCCGCTCGGCCAGTGCCAACGCAATGCGCAGTCGGGCCAAGGGTGAACGTAATTCGTGAGACACATCGCGCAGTAATTGCCGCTGGCTGCCGATCAGGCTTTGCAGGCGCGCGCCCATGCGGTTGAAGTCGTTGGCCAGCACACCGAACTCATCGCGTCGATTGGCCAGTTGCGCCAGGCTGTTCTGTTGATACGTTGTCTGCCCCAGGTCATGCACCGCGCCGCGCAAACGGCTCAGCGGTCGGGTGATGGAAAAGGTCACCAGCAGGCTGAACAGCGTCAGCACCACCAGCGCGATACCCAGCGCACTCAACGGCCAAAGCAGGCTTTCACGGTGCCAGGCGTCCAGTTCCGGGTGCGGAATACGGTAGATCAGCAGGTAGGTGTCGCCCGTTTTGGCACTGGTGTATTCATCGGTCAGACGTCGCCACGGCAGGCGTCGATCATCGTTTTGTTGCCGTGCCTCGAACGCCGCCGCCCGCCGAGGGAAGGTGCCGCGTACCACCGGGTCACCGGTCTCATTGAGCACCTGAACGTCGATGTGATACTGGCGCTTGCGTTGCTCCAGAATGTCCTGGGCGGCATCTTCGCCCTGGCTTTCGTAGGTTTGCGTCCACTGTTCGGGCAGGTTGTTAAGGCCCGGGTGGCGACTGAGAATCCACGCGTCCTGGTTGAGCATGTGCCCGAGCAGAATGGAAAGCCCTGCAACCAGAGCGATGGCCAGCCAGAAGCTGGCCAGGATACGCCAGAACAATGAGCGCACAGAAAATCCTCAACTAGCGCAAATCCATGTGGGAGGCAATAGACCCAACGGGGTTTAGCCATTGGGTCCAGGGTTAGCGCATTATTGCGCCTTTTGCGCTTTCCAGGCCTTGAACTCGGCCCATTCGGCGCGGCGCTCCGCCTCTTTCTTCTGGATCTCGTCGAATTGTTTCTGTTGATCCGGTTTCAGCTGCGCGCGAACATCGGCTTCGGCTTTCTTGTGCTTGGCCTCCATCTCATCTTTCAGGGCTTTCTGATCGGCTGGCGAGAGTTTTTCCAGGTACTTGTCGACCAATTGCTGACGCTCATGCATCTGCTCGCCCATGATCTTGCGGATCTGCTCGCGCTGTTCGCGGCTCAGGTCCAGTTGGCTGTAGGGGCCTTTACCGTGCATGCCGTGCATCTGACCGCCGTGGCGTGAGCCGTCCATGTGGTCACCCATCGGCCCTGCGCCTTCAGGCATGGCCATGGCAACGGTCGGCAGGGCGGCAGCAAACATCAAAGCGATAAGAGTCTTGCGCATGGTGTATCTCCTTGTCTCGTTCCCGGTACGTTCCGGATGTGTGCAGATTACGCAGATCAAGGTCAGCGACGGTCAGCGGAGCGTAAAGCTTGGGTAAAGACGATTTTCTACCTTGCTGACAAAACTCCACAGCCACCAGTCTGTGGCGAAGGAAATTGCTGTGGTGAGGGAGCTGTTGTGGCGAGGGAGCAAGTTCCCTCGCCACAGGTTATTCATGTCCGTTCATTCTTACAGGCTGTAGTAGTAACCGCGACTGCGCAGGGCAACGATGCGTGGGCGGCCATCGGGGTGTGGGCCGATTTTTTTGCGCAGGTTGCTCACGTGCATATCCAGGCTGCGGTCGTACAGGGTCAGTTTGCGACCGAGGGCGATTTGCGCCAGTTCCTGTTTATCCAGCGGTTCGCCGGGCTGCTTGAGCAGGGCTTCGAGCAGACGGCTTTCGGAGACGGTCAGGGTGAACTCCTGTTCATCGATGCTGACCACGCCACGCACCGGGCTGAAGCACAAGTCGCCCAGTTCGACTTGGCTGGAGACGGCCGCCGGATGACTGCGGCGTAACACCGCGCGCAGGCGCGCTGTCAGCTCCCGTGGGTCGCACGGCTTGGCCAGGTAATCGTCGGCACCGAGTTCCAGGCCGAGGATGCGGTCCAGCGGTTCGCCACGGGCCGAAAGCATCAGCACCGGCAAATCCGGATGGTCGTTGCGCAGTTGCTTGAGCAGTTCCAGGCCGCTGCCGTCTGGCAGCATCACGTCCAGCACCACGGCCGCGGGGGACGTTTCGGCCAGCGCGCGACGGGCACTCTGGCCATCGTGACAGGCGCGGACCTGAAAGCCTTCCTGGCTCAGCCAACTGCTCAGGAGCTCACACAGCTCCTGGTCATCATCAATTAATAACAGCTCGCTCATGACTCACTCAATTTAGCCATTGCCGACGTTTTCTGGTTGCGCCACTGGCGAAGATACCGCAGAGCAGGGCCGATAGCGCTACTGCGGCACCGATAACGAACCATTGCTGCTGATCTGTCAGCAGGCGTGGCAGCGGGCTGCTGGCCTGGGCTTCCTTGAGTTGCAGCTTCAGGCGCTGATTCTCTTGGCGCAACCGGCTCAGCTGGGCGCTTTCGCGTTCGCCATCGGTATTTTGCAGTTGTTTGCTCAATTCTTCTCGTTGCTGTTCGCTTGCCTTCAAGCGCTGCTGCAACTCGGTGATCTGGCTGCCGGCGCTCAAGGACAGCGGCGTCGAACTACCGCCATTGGCGCTTTCTTCACCATGGGCGGGCGCCATGATCGACAACGTCACCAACATCAGACACAACGGACCTTTGCGCATCGCAACTCCTGATTCCAATACGAGTATTGGGCAGGTTGTCGGCCGGTAAACGAGAATAATGAGCGATTGAACGCGCGATGAACCGATAAGGTTCATCGCGAGGCAGGACACTAGGGCAGGACTTGCTTGAACGGCTTGACCGAAACGTTGGCGTAGACGCCTGCAGCGATGTATGGATCAGCGTCGGCCCAGGCCTTTGCGGCGCTCAGCGAATCGAATTCGGCGACGATCAGGCTACCGGTGAAACCCGCGGCGCCCGGATCATTGCTGTCGACGGCCGGGTTAGGGCCGGCCAGTACGATACGACCTTCGCCTTTAAGCACTTGCAGGCGCTCAAGGTGCGCAGGCCGTGCGGCCAGGCGGGCTTCCAGGGAGTTGGCGACGTCTGTGGCAACGATTGCGTAAAGCATGTCAGTCCTCGGTTTTTGGCGTGGTGGTATCGGCGTCGTGCAGGTGGCGGGACAAGTAAATGCCTTGGGCGACCAGGAACAGCAACGTCATGCCCAGGCTGCCGAAGACCTTGAAGTCGACCCAGTAGCTCTGGAACGTGAAGGCAACGAACAGGTTGGCGGCGCCGCAAAACAGGAAAAACCCGATCCAGGCGATGTTCAGGCGGGTCCAGACCGGCTCCGGCAAGGTCAGCGCGTGGCCCATGATGCGTTTGATCAGCAGTTGGTCACCGACGAAGTGGCTGCCGATGAACGCCAGGGCAAACAGCCAGTTGACCACCGGGGCTTTCCATTTCAGGAAGGTCTCGCTGTGGAACGCCAGGGTCAGGCTACCGAAGACCAGGCAGGCGATGAGGGTCAGCCACTGGCTCTTCTCCAGCTTGCGCTGCTTGATGAACAGCGTGCCGTAAACCACCAGGGAGCTGATGATCAGCATCGCAGTGGCGCTGTAAATACCACCGACAGTCAGTTGATGACCGCCAATGTCGACGACCCGTGGATCGATTTTGAAGACGATGAAAAACAGCAGAAGCGGGATGAAGTCGATGAATTGTTTCACAGTGGCAGCCAGAAGCAGGATGTGGCGGCATAATAACAAACATATTGACGCGCGATAGCGTCACCTGATTTGAGGTTACACAGTCCTGTGAATGTTGATTTGCACTGCCATAGCACGGCTTCCGATGGCGCCTTGGCGCCTGCGGTACTGGTTGCGCGTGCGTTCGAGAAAGGCGTGCGAGTCCTGGCCTTGACCGATCACGACACCCTTGAAGGCCTCGACGAGGCCCGTAGCGCCGCGACGGCGCTGGGGATGCAACTGGTCAATGGCGTCGAATTGTCCTGCACCTGGGGCGGGGCAACCATTCACGTGCTGGGCTACGGTTTCGACGTCAATGCGCCGCCGTTGGTCGAGGCCATCGCAAAATTGCACGATGGCCGCTGGCTACGGTCCGAAGAAATAAGCCGCAAGTTGGCGTTGAAAGGCATGCCGGGGGCGCTTGACGGCGCCCGGGCCATTCAACAGGCGCTGGGCGACAGCGGTAATGCGCCGGCCCGCCCGCATTTCGCCGACTGGATGGTGTGCGAAGGTTTCGTCAAGGATCGCGCCGAAGCGTTCCGCAAATGGCTGGGTGCCGGCAAACTGGGGGACGTCAAACAACACTGGCCGACCCTGGAGGAGACCGTCGAAACCCTGCGCGCCGCGGGTGCCTGGGTCAGCCTGGCGCATCCTTGGCACTACGATTTCACTCGCAGCAAGCGTCGTCGCCTGATTGCCGACTATATTCAAGCAGGGGGCCACGCGATAGAAGTGGTCAATGGCCATCAACCCGCCGAACAGGTGGGCAGCCTGGCGATTCTTGCCCGCGAGTTTGGTCTGCTGGTCAGCGCCGGCAGTGATTTTCATGGCCCTGGAGGCTGGTCCGAGATCGGTGAATACCGCCCGCTTCCAGAGGATCTGCCGCCACTGTGGTGTCGATTCAAACATGACCCAATTATTGCCGTCGTCTGAACAGGTAGAGAATGTGAGTCAATTTTTCCAGATTCATCCGGAAAACCCGCAAGCGCGCCTGATCAAACAGGCAGTCGAGATCATCCGCAACGGCGGTGTGGTGATTTATCCCACAGACTCTTCCTACGCCATTGGTTGCCAGATCGGCGACAAGAACGCCGTGGAGCGCGTGCGTCGGCTGCGTCAGCTGGATGAGAAGCACAACTTCGCGCTGATTTGCAGCGACCTGTCGCAGTTGGGGCTGTTTGCCAAGATTGATACCGGCACCTTCCGTGTGCTCAAGGCTCACTTGCCTGGCCCTTACACCTTTATTCTCAACGCCACCCGCGAAGTCCCGCGGCTGTTGCTGCACCCGAAAAAGCGCACCATTGGCCTGCGTGTGCCAAGCCATCCGATTGCGTTGGCGCTGCTGGAGCAGCTCGGCGAGCCGCTGATGAGCGTGACCCTGATCATGCCCGGCGACACCGACCCGCTAACCGATCCCTACGAGATGCGTCAATTGCTCGAGCATCAGGTGGACCTGATCATCGACGGCGGTTTCGGCGGGATCAAGGCATCCACCGTGATCAGCCTCGCCGACGGCGAGCCGGAAGTCATCCGCGTTGGTTGCGGCGACCCTGCGCCTTTCATGGCCGAGGCCTAGATGTCTGCAGTAGAACCCGTCGACAGCCAGGCTGGCGCTCAGCAAGAACTGCCTTTCGCCATGGTCTATGGTCAGGCGGTCATGGAAATGCCGCTGGACCTGTACATCCCGCCGGATGCGCTCGAGGTCTTTCTTGAGGCCTTCGAAGGCCCGCTCGATTTGCTGCTGTACCTGATCCGCAAACAGAACATCAACATCCTCGACATTCCGGTGGCGGAAATCACCCGGCAGTACATGGGCTATGTCGAGTTGATGCAGTCGGTGCGCCTGGAGCTGGCCGCCGAGTATCTGGTGATGGCCGCGATGCTGGCCGAGATCAAGTCGCGGATGCTGTTGCCCCGTGCCGAGACGATCGAAGACGAAGAAGACGATCCTCGCGCTGAGCTGATTCGCCGCTTGCAGGAATACGAACGCTTCAAGGCTGCTGCCGAAGGCATCGATGGTCTGAGCCGCGTCGGCCGCGACGTGGTGGTGCCCAAGCTCGATGCCCCGCAAGCCCAGGCACGCAAACTGTTGCCGGATGTGAGGCTGGAAGAGTTGCTGATGTCCATGGCCGAAGTCCTGCGCCGGGGCGACATGTTTGAAAGCCACCAGGTCAGCCGTGAAGCGCTGTCCACCCGCGAGCGCATGAGCGATGTGCTGGAGCGGCTCAAGGGCGGTGGTTTTGTGCCCTTTGTCGAGTTGTTCACCGCTGAAGAAGGGCGCCTGGGGGTGGTGGTGACCTTTATGGCGATCCTCGAGCTGGTCAAGGAATCCTTGGTCGAGCTGGTGCAGAATGAGCCGTTCGCGGCGATCCATGTCCGGGCCCGAGCCGAATAACGAGTTGAATCATGAACCTGACTGAACCCCGCGAGCTGGCGCCACTGCTTGAAGCTTTTCTGTTGGCCTCGGGAAAACCGCAATCGCTTGAACGCCTGTTCGAACTCTTCGAAGAAGGCGAGCGGCCCGAACCATCGGTTTTCAAGAAAGCGCTGACGATTCTGGCCAAATCCTGCGACGGCCGTGCTTTCGAGTTGAAGGAAGTCGCCTCCGGGTATCGCCTGCAGATCCGCGAAAAGTTTGCGCCGTGGGTCGGACGTTTGTGGGAAGAGCGGCCGCAGCGTTACTCGCGGGCCATGCTCGAAACCATGGCCCTGATCGCCTATCGCCAGCCGATCACCCGGGGCGAGATCGAAGACGTGCGCGGCGTGGCCGTCAACAGCCACATCGTCAAAACCCTGCTGGAACGTGAGTGGATCCGCATCGTCGGTTACCGCGATGTACCCGGCAAACCGGCTATGTTCGCCACCACCAAGGCGTTTCTCGATCATTTCAACCTGAAAAACCTCGACGATCTGCCGCCGCTCGCTGAACTGCGTGAGCTGGAACCTGCTCCTGTCCTCGATTTCGACGACGCGCCGGTGCCGGCCGGGTTGCAAGAACTGGCCGATGCCAGCGCCGAGCCGGAGGAACCCAAGGAAGAAACCAGCTTCCACACACTGTTGCTGGAACTGGACACCATGGAAGAGGGGCTCAAGACCGATTTCGACGATTTGTTGCGCGATGGGGTAGTGACCGAGACCGACGGGGAGCTGGCGGAGCCCGAGCCTGAAACCGAGGTTGAACCTCAGGTTGAGGCCGAAGCCGAAGTTGAAGATGAAGTCGCACCAGAGCCAGAACAGGAAGATGACATTCTTGGCTTCGCCGAAGCTCGTGAAAAACTCCTGGCCGCCGTTGCCGCGCTCGAACAGTCGAAGCCCGAGCCCGAGTTGACCGACGAAGAAGCCGAAGCCAAGGCTCTGGCAGAAGCAATCGAGGCCGAGCGTCGCCAGTTCGACGACTGAAACCCGCCAAAAGATCTTGTTTCCCCGGAGTGCCACCGGTCGGCGGAAAAACAAATAACCTTCTGTCGATCAGCTAGTCTCTGATGCGCGAACGTCTCCATGAGCGTATGATTCGCGACCCTTTGGCGATCACTTCGCCTAAGTACGCAGATTTACATCGCTTCAGGCAAAGCCTGAACAGACCACACCGGGAGGTGCCCAGATGAGTATCAACGACCAGAAAGACGACCAGGAAATCGGCCCAGCAGGCGAAAAACTGCAGAAAGTCCTCGCCCGTATCGGCGTCGGCTCGCGCCGTGACGTAGAAGCCTGGATTAGCCACGGCCGCATCAAGGTCAATGGCAAAGACGCCACCCTCGGCCAGCGTGTCGACATGCATGACGCCATCACCATCGATGGCCGGGTGATCAAGCGCGAAGAAGCCGCCGAGTCGGTACGCCGCGTGATCATGTACAACAAGCCCGACGGCGAAATCTGCACCCGTGTCGACCCGGAAGGCCGTCCGACCGTGTTCGACAAGATGCCGCGTCCGAAAGAAGGTCGCTGGATCAACATCGGTCGTCTGGACATCAACACCACCGGTTTGCTGATGTTCACCACCGACGGTGAATTGGCCAACCGCCTGATGCACCCTTCCTACGAGATGGACCGTGAATACGCGGTACGTGTACGGGGTGAAGTCGACGACGAGATGATTGAACGCCTGAAGGCAGGCGTAGTGCTCGAAGACGGCCCGGCCAAGTTCACCGACATCAAACAGGCGCCGGGTGGCGAAGGTTTCAACCACTGGTACCACTGCGTGGTGATGGAAGGTCGTAACCGCGAAGTCCGTCGCCTGTGGGAATCCCAAGGCCTTGTGGTCAGCCGCCTGAAGCGCGTGCGTTTCGGTCCGGTGTTCCTTAATTCCGACCTGCCGATGGGCCGCTGGCGCGAAATGAGCCAGTACGAAGTCGACATTCTCAGTGCTGAAGTCGGCCTGACGCCGGTGGCGATGCCGCAAATGAACGCCAAGAGCAAGGACAAGCTCGATCGTATGCAGCGTAAATCGTCGCGTCCGATGGGCAAGACCGAGCGCGTGCGTACATTGCGTCCAGCGGCTGGTGCCCCGGCCACAGCGCGTGATTCTCGTGAGCCGCAGATCGAAGGCGAACGCCCGGCCCGCAAGCCAGCACTCCGTCAGGACGGCGAGCGCGGCCCACGTACGCCGCGTCCGGCCAACGGTCGCACTGAGCGCGGCGAAGGCCGTGGCGCTCCGTCCGGTGGTCGTAGCGATCGCGGCGCGCCTGCCGGTCGTGGTACGCCCGTGGCAGACCGCCCGGCCGATACCAAGCGCCCGGCCAAGCCGGCGCCGAAGAAACGCCCAGGCATCGTGCTGGTCGATCGTGACGCGCCATCGGGCAAGCGTCGCGGCGCGCCAGCCGGTTCCGGCCAGCGTCCAGGCTTCGGTCGTCGCAAGCCTGAGTAATCGGTAAGCGCCTCATGAAAAACGCCATCCTCGGGATGGCGTTTTTTTTGGGTCTGGTTTTAGTGGTGCGGCTTCCAAGCAGGCTATTTCCTTAGGAGGCTTTCTGTCGTCAACGGACAGTCTGCGGGCTCATTGATCTGATTTGGCAAACTTGCGTTACATCTCGTCAATAAAACCTTACGAAAAGCGCCTTTAAACCCTTTGAAATGCCAAGGCGAAAACTACTGTAAGGAAAATCTGCCGTCCGCCAGCATTCGTTCGCTGTCCAGGGGCTCTGGCGCGCTTGTTTCAGCAGCGAAGGAAGGATGAGATGCGCCCATGCCTGTCGTGCAGGTGCATAACAAGAAGGAGGCGCAATGAACGCCGTGGCTCATCTTTACCTCTCTGCGTGGAGCGATTTTTCCGCTGCTCCTATCGATGACCCGCAAAGGTCTGACTCAATTTTTGCAGTCGCCCGAGACCCTCGAGGCGGACACAGGCAATCCCGGCAACCGACGCGCTGATCCTGCGGTGTCTGGTAGCAGGGGGTTACAGGTGTACAATGCGCCCGCGTTTTAACTGTGACCTTCTGCGCAATCGCGCAAACCTCAAGGCTATCCGCCTTGTTCACTCCGTCGCGTCACGAGCGTGTCGGGTTCGATTTCGTCACAGATAAAAACAAACAGGTGACGCATGACTGTCGTAAAAACGCTGAACTCCTGGTGCCTGCGCTGGGGTTTGATCGGCGCTGCTTGAAATCGCAACTGAGCAGCAACGTCTACTGAACATCATCAAACCTTGCGTGAGACCTTTTCATGAGTGGACAAAACTCGCATTCAGGCGAGCTGAAACGCGGCCTGAAAAATCGTCATATTCAATTGATAGCCCTCGGTGGCGCGATCGGTACCGGGTTGTTCCTCGGCTCGGCCGGCGTGCTCAAATCCGCCGGCCCGTCGATGATCCTCGGCTACGCCATTTGCGGCTTCATTGCCTTCATGATCATGCGCCAGCTGGGCGAAATGATCGTCGAAGAGCCGGTCGCCGGTTCGTTCAGCCACTTCGCCCATAAATACTGGGGCGGTTTTGCCGGTTTCCTGTCGGGCTGGAACTGCTGGATTCTGTACATTCTGGTGGGCATGTCGGAGCTGACCGCGGTCGGCAAATACATCCATTACTGGGCGCCGGACATTCCAACCTGGGTATCGGCAGCCGGGTTCTTCGTATTGATCAACCTGATCAACCTGGCCAACGTCAAAGTCTTTGGCGAGGCCGAGTTCTGGTTCGCGATCATCAAGGTCGTGGCGATTGTCGGCATGATTGCCTTGGGCAGCTACTTGTTGGTCAGCGGTAACGGCGGCCCGCAAGCCTCTGTGACCAACCTGTGGGAACACGGCGGCTTCTTCCCGAACGGCGTTAGCGGACTGGTGATGGCCATGGCAATCATCATGTTCTCCTTCGGCGGTCTGGAAATGCTCGGTTTCACCGCCGCTGAAGCCGACAAGCCGAAAACCGTGATCCCGAAAGCCATCAATCAGGTGATCTACCGGATCCTGATTTTCTACATCGGTGCGCTGGTGGTTCTGTTGTCGCTGACCCCTTGGGACAGTTTGTTGGCAACCCTGAATGCTTCCGGCGACGCGTATAGCGGCAGCCCGTTCGTGCAAGTGTTCTCGATGCTCGGTAGCAACACCGCCGCGCACATCCTCAACTTCGTGGTGCTGACCGCGGCGCTGTCGGTGTACAACAGCGGCACCTACTGCAACAGCCGCATGCTGCTGGGCATGGCCGAGCAGGGCGATGCGCCGAAGGCCTTGTCGAAGATCGACAAGCGTGGCGTGCCGGTGCGTTCGATCCTGGCGTCGGCCGCCGTGACCCTGGTCGCGGTGCTGCTGAACTACCTGGTTCCGCAACATGCACTGGAACTGTTGATGTCGTTGGTGGTTGCGACCCTGGTAATCAACTGGGCGATGATCAGCTTCTCGCACTTCAAGTTCCGTCAGCACATGAACAAGACCCAACAGACGCCATTGTTCAAGGCCCTGTGGTACCCGTACGGTAACTATGTTTGCCTGGCGTTCGTGGTGTTCATCCTTGGTGTGATGCTGCTGATCCCGGGCATCCAGATCTCGGTGTACGCGATTCCGGTGTGGGTCGCGTTCATGTGGATCTGCTACGGCATCAAGAATAAGCGTAGCGCCCAGCATGCGTTGCAGGCAGCAGGCTCTGCTGCCAAGTAAGTGCAAAACGCAGAACAACGAACCCGGCCATGTGCCGGGTTTGTTGTTTTTATGTATACCTTTGCGATTGTGCTGAAGTCTTGATCCTACAAGGTCATTCTCTGTTTATTACAGTAATTTCGGAAAAACTGAAAAACAGGCAGAGGTTCAGAAATGGCCTACAACCTGTCGGTTACTTTTTGTCATACGCTGGCGCTCCCAATACATAAGGAGTGATTATGGCCAGTCACAGCTACATGACTATTACCGGTAAGCGTCAAGGTTTGATTTCCGCTGGCTGCTCCGGTCAAAGCTCCATCGGTAATAAATGTCAGTCCGGCCATCAGGACGAAATAATGGTGTTGGCTTACTTGCACGATATGCTGACGGGAAATGACGGTGCCATGGCCGGTGGTCGCGGCAAACATATGCCGGTCATGATCACCAAGGCTATCGATAAATCTTCACCTCTGTTGGCGAGCGCGTTGCATGAGCGTGAAGAAGTGGAGTGCATTATCAATTTTTACCGCACCGCAACAACTGGAGGGCAGGAGCGATATTATTCAATCCATCTCACCGGTGCACGTATCGCGCATATCAGTCAGCAAGTACCTCACGCTGTACGTATGAATGATGCTGAACCGCAAGAGCAAGTGTCCATTCGTTATAGAGATATTGCCTGGGCGCACGTTCCTGGGGCGACGAGTGCGTACAGTACCTGGGCGAATGAAGATGAATGAGGACTCCTGTGATATTCATGATGTGACGAAAGCCGCTTCTGATTTGGTGGCGGTTGGATGCAACATCAGCATGACTTATCTGCCGGACGGTTTTACCCGGCTACGGTTCAGTTCGATTATTTCATCCTATGCTAACGAGGTTATTCAGGCCGTTGACGAAGGGCTCATAAGCGCGTGGCAAGGGGTTCAGGAATTAAGAGCCGAGCACGAAGAGTTATTGTCGAAGGTGCTTTTTTATACTCAAAACGGCATCGGTGTTTTGGCGGGAGGGATGCAAATTGAAGTTGGCATTGCGATTGCGGGCGCGTCATGGGGAGTCGGAGTCGTGCCAGGTGCGCTTCTAATCGGTCATGGGGCTAATAACATCGCCGAGGGAGTGGCGAATATTTATAACGGCCCCGATGTGCCTAGTGCTCAAGGTCCTATTAGGCGTGGCTATCAAGCTCTTTTTAGGGATGATTATAAGGGGAGTATGGCATATTACTCTACCGATTTGTTATTGTCCGGTTATGGCTTATTTAGGAGGGTGCGCAAGCCTGGTTCTTTTCAACTATTTAGGTACGATCCCGTTAGTAATGAACGGGCTTATCAGCAAGCTGGTACTCTAGCTTTGTTTTTTGAGGGTTTGGTTGATTCTATAACGTTAAGTTCTATTGCTAAAGAGGGGTCGTCGATGGTAGGCAATAATTGATGTTGCGCGGTATGATCATGTTTATGCTATACCACGTAATCTTGGGATGTAGAAGCGCAAACCGAATAATACAATGGGGGCGTACGTTGCTAAGTAGGCAATGTTTAAATTGCGTCCCTCTAGCGGTATTATTTCGGTTATGGTCCAGACAACGGCTCCCATAATAGGAATTGAGTAGCCTGAAACCAAGCAGGTTACCGCTAAGTAGTATCGGATATTCTCAAGGCTCATTAGTTAATATAATCCTTCAATGTGAAGTCTTAGATTAGTATAGCCCTTCGAATCAAAGCAACTCCCCTTTTGTAAATCAGAGAATACTGTAAGAAAAGTCTGGCATGCTTCATTAACTACTCCTGCTCCAGTAATTGCCTGCTAATCAGAACCTCATTCGCGGTATCCTGAACACCCCGATCCTGGACTCTTTTCCATGCTGGTAATTTCCAACAACGTGCATCTTCCGGATGCCGAGATCGAGTTGACCGCTATTCGCGCCCAGGGTGCGGGTGGGCAGAACGTCAACAAGGTCTCCAGCGCCGTGCACCTGCGCTTCGACATTCCGGCCTCGTCCTTGCCCGAGTTCTACAAGGAACGGCTGCTGGCGTTGCGCGACAGTCGCATCACCAGCGAAGGCGTGTTGATCATCAAGGCCCAGCAATACCGCACGCAGGAGCAGAACCGCGCCGATGCATTGGAGCGCCTGACCGAGTTGATCCTCAGCGCCACCAAGGTTGAAAAGAAACGCCGCCCGACCAAGCCGACCCTCGGTTCGAAGACGCGTCGGCTCGAATCCAAGACCAAGCGCGGCAGCATCAAGGCCGGGCGGGGCAAGGTGGATTTCTAACGGGCGTTGCGTTCTTCGCGGTGCTTTTGATTAAGGTGCTTTTCATTAAAGTACTTTGGCGCTTGCCGGTACAAATAGATGCTCAGTGCCAAACCACTCAGCGCGGCCAATGCGGCAAACAGGAAGATCGAAGCAAAACCGAACCCCGCCGCAATCGCACCGGCCAAGGGCCCGGTAATCCCCAGCGACAAATCGATAAACAGTGAATAGGCCCCGACTGCCGCGCCACGGCTGGAGGCGGGCACCAGGTTGACCGCTTCCACGCCCAGCGCCGGGAACACCAGCGAAAATCCAAAACCGCTCAGCGCCGCACCGGCCAGTGCCCAATGGGCATCGGGTGCCAGCCACAGCAGCAACAGCCCGAGGGTTTCCACCGAAAGGCAGGCAATCGCCACGCGAAAGCCGCCGAGGCGGTTGATCAGGTTACCGAACAGCAACCGCGCGCCAATGAAACTGGCGCCGAACAGGCTCAGGCACAGCACCGCGTTGGACCACTGCCGAGTGGCGTAATACAGCGTGATGAATGTGGCGATGGTGCCAAAGCCGATAGAGCCCAGCGCCAGGCCACAGCCATGAGGCAGCACGCGCCCCAACACATGCATGAACGGCAGGCGTTCGCCAACAACGATAGGTGCAGCGGTTTTTGGCCAGGCCAGCGCCAGGCCCAGAACGGCCAGCAGCACGATGCTCATGCCCATGCTCCACAAACCCAGTTGACTCACCAGCAGCACTCCCAGCGGCGCGCCGACCGCCAGGGCACCGTAACTGGCGATGCCATTCCAGGAGATGACCTTGGCGGTGTTCGCTGCGCCGACCCGGCCGATGCCCCAGCCGATCGACCCGGAACCGACCAGGCTTTCTGCGCTGCCGAGCACCAGTCGGCCGATCAACAGGCTGATCAGGCTCAACATGGGCAGGCTTTGTGTCCAGGCCGAAATCAACATGAATACACCGCTCAAACCACAGCCAGCGAGGCCGTACATCACTGCCAGTTTGCTGCCCTTGTTATCGATGATGCGCCCGGCGTAAGGGCGGCTGAGCAGGGTGGCCAGGTATTGCACGCTGATCACCAGCCCGGCGATCACGGCGCCGAAACCGAGATCACTGTGGACGTAGCCCGGCAATACGGCCAGGGGAATGCCGATATTCAGGTAACCGATGAACGTGAACAGGACGATGGAAATAACTTGCAGCGTGACCGCCAGGGGGCGCTGGGTTTCTGACATGGGTAGAAGGTCCACGGGGCAGCTGGATAGATAGGCTGCTTATGATAGCGGCGCGGGCGGTCGCGGGGCTGGAAAAGTAAAACTATTTACCGGACAGGGAGAATCAGGATTTTGCGGGGGCAACCAATTGCGTCGTGACCAGGGCGGCCAGGGCGTTTTCTTCGCTGCCGAAGCGGGCCAGCAGGGTAGCTTGTTTCTCGGGGGAAAGGCGGTTCCAGATCTCGATCATCTTCTCGGCGGTGCCGATCAGGACGCTGGCCTGAGCTTCGTTGAATGTGACGCTGGATTCATCGGTCATGGGAAAGCTCAAGGTTCAGGCGGTGTGGAAAGCGCATATTAGCGCTTTCCACACGGTCTGGTCGTGCAGGTATCAGTCGTCGCTGTCGGCCTGGCGGCGTTCAGGTGCTTCTTTCGTCTCGGGCTGTTGGGCACCGGCTTGTTGCGTGGTCGTCTGCTCAGTGTCGTGCAGGCTTGGGAAGGGGAGATTAGGGATCTCGTGCATATAGCGCTCCTCGCAAAGTCTGTTGATAGATCTGGTAGATCCGCGCTTTCTAAAAAGCCTGGGCAGGATACAGCAGGAGAAATGACAAAAAGACTTTTATATCCAATTGTTGCGACGGATGGGATTGTCTAGACAGGTCTGTGTAGGAGCTGGCGGAAGCTGCGATGATCGTTCCCACGCTCCGCGTGGGAATGCAGCCCGGGACGCTCCGCGTCCCCTCCAAAGCCGAACGCGGAGCGTCCGTTGAGGCATTCCCACGCAGAGCGTGGGAATGATCAATGGAGAAACAGGGGTTACTTGCAGACGTCAGCGATAGCTTCGGCCAGCAAATCCAGACGCGTCGCATCAATCCCCGCGACGTTAGCCCGGCCTGAGCTGACCATGTATACGCTGTGATGCTCGCGCAATTGCTTGACCTGTTCCGGCGACAAACCGGTGTAGGAAAACATCCCGCGTTGCACACCAATGTGCGCAAATCGCTCGCGCAAGCCATGGGGTTCAAGCGCTTCGACCAGCCCGCTGCGCAACTGGGCGATGCGCAAACGCATGGCTTCCACTTCGTCGGCCCAGCGGCCTTTCAGCTCAGGGTCGCCGAGGATGGTCGCGACCACGGCGGCGCCATGATCCGGTGGCGTCGACCACAGGTTACGGGCGATGTTGGCCAGCTGGCTGCGGATATCCACCAGTTTGTCGGCGGTTTGCGCGCAGACAATCAGTGCGCCGGTGCGGTCGCAGTACAGGCCGAAGTTCTTCGAGCAGGAACTGGTGATCAGCACCTCCGGCAATTCGGCGGCGAACAGCCGGGTCGACCAGGCATCTTGCTCCAGACCGTCGCCAAAGCCCTGATAAGCGAAGTCGATCAGTGGCAGCAAATCGCGACTGCGCACCACGTCCAGCACTCGACGCCAATCGTCATGGGACAGATCGAAACCGGTCGGGTTGTGGCAGCAGGCATGCAGCAGCACCACATCGCCCTTGGGGGCTTCATTGAGCACCGCCAGCATCGCTTCCACATCGAGACGGTTATCGCTGCCCACGTACGGGTAATGACTGACCTTGACCCCGGCCGCCGCGAAAATGGTTTCGTGGATCGGCCAGGTCGGACTGCTCAACCACACGCCACGGCCCGGCAGGCATTGGGCGATGAAGTCGGCGCTCAAACGCAGTGCGCCAGTGCCGCCCGGCGTTTGAGTGGCGCCGGCCCGTTGTTCGGCGATCAGCGCCGAATCAGCGCCAAGCACCAACTCGTTGATGACCTTGCCGAACGCTACGCTGCCGTGGCCGCCAATGTAGGTCTTGGTGGATTGACGATCTACCAGGCGCTGCTCGGCGAGCTTTACCGCTTCGGGGATTGGCGTCAGGCCTTGGGCGTCTTTATAGACACCCACGCCGAGGTCGAATTTGCGCGGGTTGGGGTCCAGCGCGTAGGCCTCCATCAGGCCGAGAATCGGGTCGCCGGGTACTCGACCGATGGCATCGAAATGCATTATTTGCGGCCCTCGGCGTTCTTCGCCACTTCGTCGGTGCGTGCGGCCATGATGAAGTCGTTGCGGTGCAGGCCTTTGATGGAGTGGCTCCACCAGGTCACGGTGACTTTGCCCCACTCGGTCAGCAGGCCAGGGTGATGACCTTCGGCCTCGGAGATTTCACCGACGGCGTTGGTGAACGCCAGCGCGTGTTTGAAATTCTTGAACAGGAAAACTTTTTCCAGCTGCATCACGCTGTCGCGGACTTCGATGTTCCAGTCAGGGATCTGCTTGATCAGGATCGGCAATTCTTCGTCGCTGACCTGAGGGGCATCGGCGCGGCAGGCTTCGCAATGGGCTTGGTTCAGAGCGTTCATGGTGGGTTCCTGAATTCGATTCTTGTTGGAAATTACTATCTTTGCGCGTAAGTCGCGAGCGGGATCTGCTCAGGCCGCTTTGGGCTTTGGCGGAAATTTCGGTGTGTGCAACCCCAACTGCATACCTTGCTTGACCATTCCCATGATGTCTTCGTGGGCCAGATCGAACAGGCGCTTGAGGTTCGGCAAGACAAAGTACAGCGGTTGCAAGATGTCGATGCGGTACGGCGTGCGCATGCATTCCAGCGGGTCGAAGGCCTGATGCTCAGGCTCGTCCGACAGGCAGTAAACAGTTTCTTTGGGCGAGGACAGAATGCCGCCGCCGTAGATGCGCAGGCCTTGCGGCGTGTCGACCAGGCCGAACTCGATGGTCATCCAGTACAGGCGCGCCAGGTACACGCGTTCTTCCTTGGAAGCCTGTAGACCGAGTTTGCCGTAGGTGTGGGTGAATTCGGCGAACCAGGGGTTGGTCAGCAGCGGACAGTGGCCAAAGATCTCGTGGAAAATGTCCGGCTCTTGCAGGTAATCCAGCTCTTCGCGGGTGCGAATAAACGTCGCCACTGGAAACTGCTTGTTCGCCAGCAATTCGAAAAAGGTCTGGAAAGGAATCAGTGCGGGGACTCGGGCCACTTGCCAGCCGGTGGTTTCACCGAGGACCTTGTTGATTTCACCGAGTTGCGGAATGCGGTCGTGGGGCAGATCGAGTTTTTCGATACCGTCCAGGTATTCCTGGCACGCACGGCCCTCGACCACTTTCAGCTGGCGAGTGATCAGCGTGTTCCACACCGCGTGTTCTTCGGCGGGGTAGTCGATAAAACCTTGCGCATCGGGCTCGCGAGCCACGTATTGCGTCTGCTTCATGCTGCTCTCCTGCTAAGGGATTTGTTCTTGTTGTGTGTACAGCTATAGACCTAGAAATACCCCAAGGCGTGCGGTGTTGCAGCAGATGATCGTCGTTGCATGTAGGAAAAATCTGCGCTTTTCGTAAAGTATTCGTTACGGATTAGTCGCAGCTGCGCAAGTATTGATATTTTCGGGTTTGAAACGGCCCATGAGTGTCACATAATCTTGACGACTAACTGGATGCCCTCGCAGAAAATTCCTTGCGCCGGGCCTCGATCAACGCTGTTACAGGCCTTTATATGCGTATCAAAGTTCACTGCCAGAATCGCATCGGTATCCTGCGCGACATTCTCAACTTGCTAGTGGAGTACGGAATCAACGTCGCCCGCGGCGAAGTGGGCGGTGAGCACGGCAATGCGATCTATCTGCACTGCCCGAACCTGATCAATATTCAGTTCCAGGCGTTACGTCCGAAATTCGAGGCGATTGGCGGGGTATTCGGCGTCAAGCGCGTAGGGCTGATGCCCAGCGAGCGTCGGCACATGGAGCTCAATGCCTTGCTCGGGGCGCTGGAATTTCCGGTGCTGTCGATCGACATGGGCGGCTCCATCGTCGCGGCCAACCGTGCGGCGGCACAGTTGCTCGGGGTGCGGGTGGATGAAGTGCCGGGGATTCCACTGTCGCGGTATGCCGAGGATTTCGATTTGCCGGAGCTGGTGCGCGCCAACAAGTCGCGGATTAACGGCTTGCGGGTCAAGGTCAAGGGTGACGTGTTTCTCGCCGACATCGCGCCACTGCAATCGGAGCATGATGAAAGCGAGGCCATGGCCGGTGCAGTGTTAACGTTGCACCGCGCGGATCGGGTAGGCGAGCGTATCTATAACGTGCGCAAGCAGGAGTTGCGCGGCTTCGACAGTATTTTCCAGAGCTCGAAAGTGATGGCTGCGGTGGTTCGCGAAGCGCGACGCATGGCGCCACTGGATGCGCCGCTATTGATAGAAGGCGAAACCGGCACCGGCAAGGAGTTGTTGGCGCGGGCCTGTCACCTGGCGAGCCCGCGTGGTCAGTCACCGTTGATGGCGCTCAACTGCGCCGGTCTGCCTGAGTCCATGGCCGAGACCGAACTGTTCGGCTACGGCCCTGGTGCCTTCGAAGGCGCGCGGGCCGAAGGCAAGCTCGGGCTGTTGGAGCTGACGGCGGGCGGTACGTTGTTTCTCGATGGTGTCGGCGAAATGAGCCCGCGCTTGCAGGTGAAGTTGCTGCGCTTTCTGCAGGACGGTTGCTTCCGTCGTGTCGGCAGCGATGAAGAGGTTTATCTGGATGTGCGGGTGATCTGCGCGACTCAAGTGGACTTGTCCGAGCTGTGCGCTCGCGGTGAGTTTCGCCAGGATTTGTATCACCGCTTGAACGTGCTCTCGCTGCATATTCCGCCGCTGCGCGAATGCCTCGACGGGTTGGCGCCGCTGGTGGAGCACTTCCTCGATCAGGCCAGTCGGCAGATCGGTTGTCCGTTGCCAAAACTGGCGCCAGCGGCGATGGAGCGGCTCAGTCACTATCATTGGCCGGGTAACGTGCGGCAGTTGGAAAACGTACTGTTCCAGGCGGTTTCCCTGTGCGACGGCGGCACTGTCAAAGCCGAGCACATTCGTCTGCCGGACTACGGCGTGCGTCAGCCGCTTGGCGATTTTTCCCTTGAGGGCGGCCTGGACGAGATTGTCGGGCGCTTTGAAAAGGCCGTGCTGGAGCGCTTGTATTCCGAGCATCCGAGCAGTCGGCAACTGGGCAAGCGGTTGGGGGTTTCGCATACGACCATTGCCAATAAGTTGCGTGAGTACGAAGTCGGTAAAGACAACACCTGACTGATCGTTCCCACGCAGAGCGTGGGAACGATCAGGGGGTAACTGAGGATTGCCGCGAAGCGGCATAACACCGCCGGTTTTTCGTCTTCGATACATTTCCCAATTCTCTCTGAATCCCTCAAGTCCTTTGTTTGTCGGGCCGTGCGCCGCCAGAAAAAAGTTGGTCTGCAAATTGCTTATGGCTCAGCAGTACAGCGGTGGGCGGCAAACGTCCGGCATGCAGAGGAAAGAGTGTGGACAAGTACCTTTATGTGGCAATGACCGGCGCCAGCCAGAATGCACTGGCGCAGAAGGCTCATGCCAACAACCTGGCGAACATCTCTACCAACGGTTTTCAGAAGGACCTGGAACAGGCCCGTTCGATGCCGGTGTTTGGTGACAGCTTTCCGGCGCGTGCGTTTGCCATGAGCGAACGTCCTGCCACCGACTTCTCTCCGGGTACGCTGGTGGAAACCGGTCGTGACCTCGACGTCGCGGTGCAAGGCAATGGCTGGATTGCCGTGCAGAACCCTGATGGCGGTGAAAGCTACGTGCGCACCGGCAGCCTCAACGTTGACGCGCTGGGTGTGCTGCGTGCCGGCAACGGTATGCCGGTGGTCGGCAATGGCGGGCCCATTGCCGTACCGCCCGAGCAGCAGATCGAAGTCGGCGAAGACGGCACCGTCAGCATCCGCGCGATGGGCGAAGGCCCGCGGGTGATGGCCGAAGTCGACCGCATCAAACTGGTCAACCCGGACTTCAAGAACATGACCAAAGGCCTGGACGGTTCGATCCACACCCAGGACGGCAAGCCGGCACAAGCCGATGCCAAGGTCAAACTGGTGTCCGGGTTCCTCGAGTCGAGCAACGTCAATGCCGTGGAAGAAATGACCTCGGTGCTGGCGCTGGCCAAGCAGTTCGAGCTGCACATCAAGATGATGAATACCGCCAAAGACGATGACCAGGCCATGGCTCGGGTCTTGCAGATCAGCTAATTATCAGAACGTCGCGCCGTAAAACAGGCGCACGAGGAGAATCGAATGCTTCCGGCTCTATGGGTTGCCAAAACAGGTCTGTCCGCCCAGGACACCAACCTCACCACCATTTCCAACAACCTGGCGAACGTATCGACCACGGGTTTCAAACGTGACCGCGCCGAGTTCCAGGACTTGCTGTATCAGATCAAACGCCAGCCAGGCGCCCAGTCGACCCAGGACAGCGAATTGCCGTCGGGTCTGCAAGTGGGTACCGGTGTTCGCATCGTCGGCACCCAGAAAAACTTCACCGCCGGTAGCCTGCAAACCACCGAGCAGCCGTTGGACATGGCCATCGACGGTCGCGGTTTCTTCCAGATTCTGCAGCCCGATGGCACCACGTCCTACACCCGTGACGGTACCTTTCACCTGGATTCCAACGGCCAGATCGTCAACGCCAGCGGCTTCGCCCTAGAGCCGGCCATTGTCATTCCGAACAACGCCCAGACTTTCACCGTTGGCCGTGACGGCACCGTATCCATCACCGTTCCCGGCAACCCGGCCGCCCAGGTGATCGGCAACCTGCAAACCGCCGACTTCATCAACCCGGCCGGTCTGCAAGCGGTGGGTAACAACCTGTTCCTGGAAACCGCTGCCAGTGGCGCGCCGCAAGTCGGCACCCCGGGCCTCGCCGGTTTCGGCACCACGCTGCAGAACACCCTGGAAACGTCCAACGTCAGCACCGTTGAAGAGATGGTCAACATGATCACCACTCAGCGCGCCTACGAGATGAACTCCAAGGTGATCTCCACCGCCGACCAGATGCTCTCGTTCGTAACGCAGAATCTGTAATCAAGTCTATGAGGCGGCCATGAGGTCGCCTGCAACACCGTGAGGTAGGGTCATGAATCGCTTTGTATCTGTTCTGGCACTGAGTGGGGTCGTCGTGCTCGCGGGCTGCGTTGCCCCGCCGCCCAAGCCCAATGACCCTTACTACGCCCCGGTGTTGCCGCGCACGCCGCTGCCGGCTGCCGCCAATAATGGCTCGATCTACCAGGCCGGTTTCGAACAGAACCTGTACGGCGACCGCAAGGCATTCCGGGTCGGTGACATCATCACCATCACCCTGAATGAGCGTACCCAGGCGAGCAAGAACGCCAACTCGCAGATGGACAAGAACAGCGATAACAAGATCGGCCTGACCTCGTTGTTCGGCTCCAACCTGACCACCCATAACCCGATTGGCAGCAACGATCTGAGCCTGAACGCGGGCTATAGCGCCGACCGCTCGACGAAGGGCGACAGCAAGTCCGGCCAGAGCAACAGCCTGACCGGTTCGATCACCGTGACCGTCGCCGACGTGTTGCCCAACGGCATCATCGCCGTGCGCGGCGAGAAGTGGCTGACCCTCAACACCGGTGACGAACTGGTACGGATTGCCGGCCTCGTTCGCGCCGATGACATCGCCACCGACAACACCGTGTCGTCGACCCGCGTCGCCGATGCACGCATCACCTATTCGGGCACCGGTGCGTTTGCCGATGCGAGTCAGCCAGGCTGGTTCGACCGTTTCTTCCTCAGCCCGCTGTTCCCTTTCTAGGTGGCTATGTTGAATCTTAAACACCTGATAGTGGGCGCTCTGTTGCTGTCCGTGGCCTTCGATGCTCAAGCCGAGCGGCTGAAGGACATCGCCAGTATTTCCGGCGTGCGTTCCAACCAATTGATCGGCTATGGCCTGGTGGTCGGGCTTAACGGCACCGGTGACCAGACGACCCAGACCCCGTTCACTCTGCAGACCTTCAACAACATGCTTTCGCAGTTCGGCATCAAGGTGCCGGCAGGCTCTGGCAACGTGCAGTTGAAAAACGTCGCGGCGGTATCGATCAGTGCCGACTTGCCGGCGTTCGCCAAGCCGGGTCAGCAGGTGGACATCACCGTAGCGTCCATCGGTAACTCCAAAAGCCTGCGCGGCGGTACCTTGCTGTTGACGCCGCTCAAAGGTATCGATGGCAACGTCTACGCCATCGCTCAGGGCAACCTGGTGGTTGGCGGTTTCGATGCCGAAGGTCGTGACGGTTCGAAGATTACCGTCAACGTTCCATCGGCCGGTCGCATCCCGGGTGGTGCGTCGGTCGAGCGTGCGGTGCCAAGCGGTTTCAATCAGGGCAACAGCCTGACCCTGAACCTCAATCGTTCGGACTTCACCACTGCCAAGCGCATCGTCGACAAGATCAACGACATGCTCGGCCCTGGTGTGGCCCAGGCCATTGACGGTGGCTCGATCCGCGTGACGGCGCCACTCGATCCGAGCCAGCGGGTCGACTATTTGTCGATCCTGGAAAACCTCGAAGTCGACCCGGGTCAGGCGGTGGCGAAAGTCATCATCAATTCGCGCACCGGTACCATCGTGATCGGCCAGAACGTCAAGGTTTCTCCGGCTGCCGTGACCCACGGCAGCCTGACCGTGACCATCACCGAAGACCCGATCGTCAGCCAGCCCGGCCCTCTGTCCAACGGGCAGACAGCGGTCGTGCCGCGCTCGCGGGTCAACGCCCAGCAGGAAGCCAAGCCGATGTTCAAATTCGGCCCGGGCACCACTCTCGACGAAATCGTTCGTGCGGTGAACCAGGTCGGCGCGGCGCCGGGTGACTTGATGGCGATTCTCGAAGCGCTGAAACAGGCCGGCGCATTGCAAGCCGACCTGATCGTGATCTGAGGACGGCGACCATGGATATGCGCAAAAGCGGTCTGGTCAGTAGCAGTGACTCAGGTTCTTACTCGGACCTGAACCGCCTGAACCAGCTCAAGGTCGGTGACAAGAACAGCGATGCGAACATGCGCAAAGTGGCGCAGGAATTCGAGTCGCTGTTCCTCGGTGAAATGCTCAAGTCCATGCGCTCGGCCACCGAAGCGCTGGGTCAGGACAATCCGCTCAACACGCCGGCAGCCAAGCAATACCAGGAAATGTACGACCAGCAGTTGGCCGTTTCCATGTCCCGCGAAGGCGGTGGTATTGGTCTGGCGGACGTGCTGATGCGCCAGATGTCGAAGAACAAACCCATGGCGCCAGGGGAGGCGGCGGCAGCGTCTGCCGCCAAGCAGGCTGCCGCGAAAGCCGCGGTGGAAACACCGATTGCCGCCGGTACGGTCGCTACTAACGGGCCGTTGTCGCGTCTCAATGGTGAGCGCCCGTTGTGGGCTTCGCGCTCGGTGAAGTCGCCGGCAAGCGCGGGTGATGGCGCTCATCGCAATGACATGGCGCTGATCAATCAGCGGCGTCTGGCGTTGCCACCAAAACTGGCGGACCGTCTGCTCGCCGGGCTGGTGCCTTCTGCATCGGTATCGACATCGACCACGGCGACGCCCGCGCAGAACAGCCTCCAGGTCCCGCAAAGCAACAAAACCGGTTCCGGTTCCCTGTACAACGGCGATTGGCTGACTTCGCAAACGGACACGACCGCCAGCGGGCGCTTGCAGATTTATGGTCGCGCCATGGCTCAAATACCCCTGGCGCCAGCGAAGAAAGCCTTCAGCTCGGCCGACGAATTCGTCGACACCATGCTGCCGCTGGCGAAGGAAGCCGCCGACCGCATCGGCGTCGATCCGCGTTACCTGGTGGCTCAGGCTGCCCTGGAAACCGGTTGGGGCAAATCGGTCATGCGCGCCCAGGATGGCAGCAGCAGCCACAACCTGTTCGGCATCAAGGCCAGCGGTAACTGGCAGGGCGATTCGGCGCGGGCGATCACCAGCGAATTCAGAAATGGCGAGAAGGTCAAGGAGACAGCCGAGTTCCGTTCCTACGGCTCTTACAAAGACAGCTTCCATGACCTTGTGACGCTGCTGCAAAGCAATAATCGCTATCAAGATGTGCTGAAGTCGGCCGATAACCCAGAACAGTTTGTACGCGAGTTGCAAAAAGCCGGGTATGCAACCGACCCGGATTACGCAAGCAAGATTTCGCAGATAGCCAAGCAGATGACGAGTTATCAAAACTACGCTGCGGCGGGCGCTTCCACCACGCCTTTATAGGCACAAGGTATAAGGTTTGAACCATGAGTTTGCTCAATATCGGGATGTCGGGTTTATCCGCTAGCCAAACCGCGCTGATGACTACCGGCAATAACATTGCCAACGCCGACACCGCCGGGTACTCACGCCAGCAAACCGTGCAGGGCACCAAGGCCTCGAACCCGTTCGGAAATGTCTACATCGGCACCGGTACGACCCTGGCCGATGTGCGCCGGGTGTACAACAGCTACCTCGATGCGCAACTGCAAACCTCCACCTCGCTCAACAGCGACTCGGCGGCTTACGCCGGGCAGATCAGCCCGCTCGATGCCTTGTTGTCGGACAGCGGCACCGGACTCAATGGCGCCCTGACCAAGTTCTTTGCTTCGGTACAAAACGTCAACGCCAAGCCGGGCGACGATGCTTCCCGTCAACTGCTGCTCAGCGATGCGCAAGCCCTGAGCAATCGGTTCAACTCGATCTCCAGCCAGTTGACGCAGCAGAACGCCAACGTCAACGGCAACCTGGCGGACATGGCCGATCAGGTCAATAAACTGGCCGCCACCGTGGCCCAGTTGAACCAGAAAATTTCCGAAATTTCCAACGCTGGCGGCCAGCCCAACGACTTGCTCGATGCGCGCAACGAGACCGTGCACCAGTTGTCCACCTTCACCGGTGCGCAAGTGATCGAGCGTAACGGCAGCCTCGATATTTACCTGGGCAGCGGTCAGCCGCTGGTCATGGGCAGCACCGCCAGCAAGCTGGAAGTGGTGCCGAGCAAAACCGACCCGTCGCGTTCGGCCATTCAACTCAATCGCGGCTCGAGCACCATCGACATCACCTCGGTCGTGACCGGTGGTGAGATGGGCGGCTTGCTGCGTTATCGCAGCACTGTGCTGGACCCGGCCATGAACGAGCTGGGTCGCGTGGCGCTGGTCGTTGCCGATCAGATGAACACCCTTCAGGCCCAAGGCATCGACAAGAACGGTGACTTCGGCTCGAACCTGTTCAACAGCATCAACAGTGCCGCGCAAATGGCCCAACGCAGTATCGCTACCGTCGGCAACAGCGCAGGCTCGGGCAATTTCGATGTGACCATCGAGGACAGCGGCAAGCTGACCATCAACGATTACAAGGTCACGTTCACCACCACCACTGACTACACCGTGCAGCGTCTGCCTGAAGGCACCGCCGTGGGCGCATCCAGCACGCTGATCACGCCGCCGCCGGTGATCGATGGTTTCTCCATTAAGCTCACCGGTGGCACCGCAGCCGCCGGCGACACCTTCAAGATCACCCCGACCCGCAACGCGGCGACCAACATCAAGACCGAGATGACCGACTCCAAACGTCTGGCCATCGCGGCACCGTTGGGCGCGGCCATTGCGCCGGGCGGAAGCGGCACGTTGACGATTCCGGCCAGCGGTCAACCGACCCTGACCACGAAGTTCGATATCTACGACTCGGCCACCACGCTGGCCATTCAGAACGGGCTGAAGAACTCGACGCCGGTCAAAATCGTGTTCGGTGCCACGGGTGGTACGACCCAGACTTACCAAATGCTTGATGCCAAGGGTAACCCGCTCAGCAGCGGCACCATCGTGCCGGGCCAGAACAACACGCTGAGCCTGACCATTCCTCTGGTCGACGCCAGCGGCGCCGCGATCAATGATCCGGGACCGCCAGTTGTGCAGCGTACCGCGACCTTCGACATGACCGTAGCCGGTTCGCCAGGTAACGGTACCGCGATCAACGTCACGCTCAGTCAGCCGGGGACGCTGGACAACCGCAACGGTACCGCACTGGCCGGCTTGCAGACCAAGCAGACGGTAGACACCGGTTCGGCCAGTAAAGGCATTTCCCTGAACGACGCCTACGGCAAACTGGTCGAGGGCGTAGGCGCCAAGGCCGCTCAGGGCAAGCTCGACAGCGCTGCCACCGACGCGATTCTGGCCAACGCCAAAGGCGCTCGCGATTCGCTATCGGGTGTCGACCTCGATGAGGAGACCGGCAACCTGGTCAAATATCAGCAGTACTACACCGCGTCTTCGCAGATCATCAAGGCTGCGCAGGAAATCTTCAGCACACTGATCAACAGTCTTTAAGGAGTCGTAGCCCATGCGCATTTCTACCGCCCAGTTTTACGAGTCCTCTGCCGCCAACTATCAGAAGAACTTCGCCAACGTGGTCAAGAGCAGCGAGGAGGCCAGCAGCCTGGTTCGCGTCAACACCGCGGCCGATGATCCGGTCGGCGCTTCGCGTTTGCTGCAATTGGGTCAACAGGCTTCGATGCTCGATCAATATGAGGCTAACGCCACCACCATCAAGGGGACCCTTGGTACCACTGAGGCGGTGATGAACAGCATCGGCAACGTATTGCAGCGCGCCAAGGAATTGGCCGTCAGCGCCGGTAACGCCGGTTACACGGATGCCGACCGCCAGGCCAACGCGTCGGAGCTGGGGCAGATCGAAGAGCAGCTGCTGAGCCTGATGAACAGCAAAGACGAGAACGGTAAATACATCTTCGCCGGTTCCAAGGGCGATACCGTGCCGTTCACACGTAACAACGATGGCACCTACAGCTACAACGGTGACCAGGTAACGCTCGACCTGGCGATTGGCGACACCATGTCGATGGCCACCAACAGCACCGGTTGGGATGCGTTCCAGCAGGCGATCAATACCAGCCGGAGCCAGGTCACCATGACCGCGCCAGTGACCGATGACGGTCGCGTGACCCTGTCCAATGGCCAGGTGTCGTCGGGCGTGACCTACAACAGCAAGTTCCGTAGTGGCGAGCCCTATACCGTGGACTTCGTCAGCGGCACCCAGCTGAAAATCACTGACTCGGGCGGGAACGATGTGACTGCCGAAGCCAGTCAGGGCGGCGCGTTCGATCCTGCCAGCCGGGCCGGCCAGGCCGTCACTTTCCGTGGTGTCGAGCTGACCCTGAATATCAATCTTGGCGTCGGTGATACGGCGGCTACCGTGCTGCCTGGCCACACCTTTACCCTGGCGGCCAAGCCGGACACCTTCACCGCAACCGCTAGCCCGGGCAACCCTTCGACGGCGCAGGTCACCACCAGCAGCATCACCAACCCGGCGAATTACCACGCCAGTTTCCCTACCGGTTCGGCGATCCTCAAGTTCACCAGCGCCACCGCCTTCGAACTGTACGCAGCGCCTTTGACGGCCAACAGTAAGCCAGTGTCTGCCGGAACCATGGCCGGCAGCGTCGCCACCGCATCGGGTGTGAGCTTCACCCTGACCGGTGCGCCGGCTACCAATGATCAGTTCAGCATCGCGGTCAACACTCACGAAACCCAGAACATCCTGGACACCGTGAGCCAGTTGAAAACCGCTCTGAATACACCGACCAATGGCAACGCGATCGCTACTCAGAAACTGCAAGCGTCACTGGCTTCCGGTATCGCCAACCTGGCCAGTGGCACTGATCAGCTGTCCAGCGCCTTGAGCTCTGTCGGTGGTCGCGGTGCTGCCCTGGATACCCAGAGCGATACCAACCAGAGCTTGAAACTGGCCAATGCCCAGACCCAATCCTCGATTCGTGATTCCGATTCGGCTGAAGTGATGACCCGTCTGACCTTGCAACAAACCATGTTGCAGGCCTCGCAACTGGCTTTCAGCAAGATTGCTCAGCTGGGCCTGTTCAACAAGGTCTGAGCCTGCGTCTGCCGAGCTGCCAACCGTCTTTTTGCAAGCGGTTCCGGGGCCTCTGCCTGAAAGGGTAGAGGCCCGCCGCTCGAGAGTTTCCTGCCGTGAATCAACGCCCCCTCGTCAGTATCGTCATCCCAGCCTTCAACCCGCGCTTCTTCAGCCAGGCATTGGAAAGTGCGCTCGCCCAGACCTACGAGCACATCGAGATCGTTGTCTGTGACGATTCGTCCAGCGACGAGATCCGCGGCATTGTCGAGGCCTTCAATGAGCCGGCTCACCCGGTTCGCTACTTGCGTAACCCGCAGCGTCTGGGCTTGCAGAAGAACGTATTGCGTTGCGTCGAAGAAGCCCGGGGCGAGTTCATCAAAGTGCTGTGCGACGACGACCGTCTGTTTTCACCGAGCATTGCATTGCAAGCGCAGGTGTTGATCGATCACGCGGATGTGAATGTGGTGTTTGCCCTGCGGATGCTCAGTGATGCCGGTAATTTCATTCTGCCGCCACGGGTCGACAACTGCCGGTTCGCGCCGAACGACGCCTTGCTCAAGGGCGATGACATGCTGGCGATCTTCGAAGGTACGCCGAAGAATTTCCTCGGCAACTTCAGTTCGACCCTGATGCGTCGCGCCGATGTATTGGAGCTGTTGCCGGCGCTGATTCAGGAAGGCGCCGGTTTCGTCGCCATGCTCGATTTCGCCTTGTTCGTGTGCTTGATGCGTCGCGGCAATCTGGTGTCGCTGAGCACTGTGCTGAGCACCGAACGTTTGTACCCGGAGCGTCTGAGCAAAACCCCGGAAATGGTCAAGGCCGCAGCGGTGGAGTGGAGCTGGCTTTCGCAGATGCTTGCGGCGCGTAGGGGTGAATCGGCGCCGGCATCGGGTTGGGTACGCTACATCGAACTGGCCAAAATCACCGACCAGCCCCACGCCTGGGAAGAGTTGTGCGTGGTGCGCATTCTGGGCAACCGAAACACGGTGGTGAATGGCCGGGTGGGCGCGGAGAGCGAAAGCTACGCCGATTTCTATCGCGAATGGCTGGCGATCCGCAGGTTCTCCGATGTCGAGCAGCGGCTCATGCCGCAACGCCTCGACAGCTGGACGTTCCGTCCGCAGATCGTGCCGATCGTGATCGACAGCACTGCTGACGGTGCGGCGCTCAAGACTACGTTGCAGAGCATTAGCCAGCAACTGTACGCGCCTCAGGCAGTACTGGTGTTGTCTGATGCCGTGTGTGCGACCGACGATTGTGTGGTGCAGTTGCCGTTCCAGGCGGATTGGGCACAACAGCTCAACGCGGTGGTACCGCAGCTGGAAGGCGCTCACTGGTTTTATCTGCTGCAGGCTGGCGACACCTTGCGCGAGTCGGCTCTGCTGATCCTGGCCGAACGCATTACGGGTTCGGCGGGCATTCTCTGTGCCTACAGCGACGAGGGCGCGCTGGTCGATGGCGAGTCGGTCGACCCGGTGTTCAAACCCGATTTCAACCTCGATCTGATGCGCGCCTATCCCTATGTCGGTCGAACCCTGGCCTTCGAGCGGCAGCGCTTCATGGCGCTGGGCGGTTTCGATTCGGCTCACGGTGAGCTGGCGCCGCACGATCTGTTATGGCGTCTGGTGGAAGAGGCCGGGCCGCAAACCATCGAGCACATCGCCGAAATCCAGGTTGAGTCGAGTCACTCTTTCGCCGCCTGGCTGTCGTTGCCCGAAGTGATCGAGAGCAATGCCAGGATGGTCAGCGCACACCTGGATCGTATTGGTGTGGCGCACGCGATCCGGCAGGAAGAGTTGCCGTTGATCAACCGCATCGACTACCTCCATGGGGCGCGTCCGTTGGTGTCGATCATCGTCCAGACCGGTGATTCGCTGTACGCCTTGCAGCGTTGCATCGAAAGCTTGATCGAGCGCACGGCTTATAGCCAATACGAAATCCTGATCGTTGACAGCGGTACGGACGACCCGGCGATGCTCGACTGGCTGGCGGCGATGGCGCAGTTGGGCGCCGCGATGCTGCGAGTGCTGCGTTACGCCGGTGACGCCAACGATGCGGCGATTCGCAATTTCGCCGCGAGCCTGGCGCATGGCGAGTACTTGCTGCTGCTCAGCGCGCAAACAGTGATCTGCGACAGCGACTGGCTGGATGAATTGCTCAATCACGCCCAGCGCCCCGAAGTGGGGGTGGTCGGTGCCCGCATCCTCAGTCCCGAGGGCTCGATCGTCAGTGCCGGGTTGATTCTTGGCCTGGCCGGGCCGTTCGGCTCGCCATTTCATGGCGAGGCGGCTGGCTCTCGTGGCTACATGCAGCGTTTGCAAGTAACCCAGAACTGGAGCGCGGTAAGCAGTCACTGCCTGATGGTGCGCAAACAAGTGTTCGATGAGCTCGAGCAGTTCGATGAGGCGACCTTCACCCAAGGTCTCAGCGACGTCGACTTGTGTTTGCGGGCGAGCAAGGATGGTTATCTAGTGGTCTGGACGCCTTACGCCAGCGTGGTGTGGGTGCCGCAAGATGTATCGCCGACGCCGCCTTCGACATGGGCGCTGCGAGAGCATGAACAGGAAATCTTCTATCGCAAATGGCTGCCGAAGATCGCCAAGGATCCGGCCTACAGTCCGGCGCTCAGCCTTGGGGTTTCAAGCTTCAGCCTGGAGCCGTCGCTGCGCAATAACTGGAACCCGTTCTGCACCCGCGCATTGCCGTTGATTCTCGGTCTGCCAGTCAACAGCACCGCCGTCGGTCACTACCGGGTGACCGCGCCGTTGGCCGAACTCGAAGCGGCCAGTCGGGTGATCGCGCGGGTGGCCTATGAGTCGCCGTCGACCGTGGAGATCGAGCGTCTGTCTCCAGACACGATCATTCTGCAAGGACGTTACAGCGAAGGCGCCGCGGGTGACATTCTGCGGATGAAAAAGTACTCCAGTGCGCTACGAATTTTCGAACTCGACGACTACATCGTCAGTGCGCCGAAGAAAAACACCCACGCCCGCAACAAGCCCGTCAACACTGAGCAGATGCTGCGTGAAGGCATTGGCCTATGCGATCGCGTAGTGGTCACCACTCAGCCGCTGGCTGATGCCTTGTCGAGCATGCACAGCGAGATCCGCGTGGTGCCGAACATGCTATCGCCGGACCCATGGGCGACACTGACCAGCCGCCGCCGTACCTCCAGCAAGCCGCGGGTGGGCTGGGGGGGTGGCACCAGCCATACCGGTGACCTGGAGATCATTGCCGACGTGGTTCGCGAACTGGCGAACGAAGTGGAGTGGGTGTTCTTCGGCATGTGCCCTGACGCCTTGCGTCCGTATGTCCACGAGTTTCACTCCACCATCGGCTTGCAGAGCTATCCATTCAAACTGGCCAGCCTGAACCTCGACCTGGCGCTGGCACCGCTGGAATTCCATATCTTCAACGACTGCAAAAGCAACCTGCGCTTGCTGGAGTACGGCGCCTGCGGGTACCCGGTGATCTGCACCGATACCGAGGCCTATCGCGGCCACTTGCCGTGCACCAAGGTCTACAGCAACAGCGCGGACGAATGGCTGCAAGCTATCCGCATGCACCTGGCCGACCCGGATGCGAGTTACCGCATGGGCGATGAACTGCGTGAAGCGGTGCATCGAGATTTCATGCTGCGCGGCGACAACCTCAATCACTGGTTGTGGGGCTGGTTGCCGGACTGATTCCGTGATTACCCGCTAAGCATCAAAAAATCGCAGTCTTTGGCAGCTCCCACAGGAATGTATCGACACCTGTAGCCGTTGCCCAAGGCTGCGTCTTTTTTGTCCTGCGCAATTGGCTCACTTCCTGCAAGTCACCTGAATATCGCCATAAAACCTTCACCCCAATGGCGTGAACGGCTCAATGGCTGCGGGTAAATGATGTGCATCTGGCGGTTCGCGACCCTTGCGGGGTTGCCGGAACGCGCGAAGAGCAAGAGGACAGCGATGAAGGCAGTAATTCTGGCAGGTGGTCTCGGCACGCGGATCAGCGAAGAGTCGCACCTCAAGCCCAAGCCGATGATCGAGATCGGCGGCAAGCCAATTCTTTGGCACATCATGAAACAGTACTCCGCCCACGGGATTCATGACTTCGTGATCTGCCTTGGCTACAAGGGCTATGCGATCAAGGACTTCTTCGCCAATTACTTCCTGCACACTTCCGACGTCACCTTCGACATGCGCAACAACCGCATGGACGTGCATCAGAACTACAGCGAGCCGTGGAGCGTCACGCTCATCGACACCGGCGAGGAAACCATGACCGGTGGCCGCTTGCTGCGCGCCGGCCGTTACCTCAAGGATGAAGACGCCTTCTGTTTTACCTACGGCGACGGCGTCTCCGATATCAATATCCGTCAACTGGTGGACTACCACAGCGCCCACGGTCGTCTGGCGACCGTTACTGCCGTACAACCGCCGGGCCGTTACGGCGCCCTGGAGCGTCACGGCGATCAGGTGCTCGGTTTCACCGAGAAGCCCCGTGGCGACGGTGGCTGGATCAATGGCGGTTTCTTTGTGCTTTCACCGAAAGTGCTGTCGTACATCGGCGGTGATGACACCACTTGGGAAGCCGAGCCCTTGGCTCGTCTGGCCCAGGATGAACAATTGAAGGCCTTCGAGCATGAAGGCTTCTGGCATCCGATGGACACCCTGCGTGACAAGAACCACCTCGAAGCGTTGTGGCAGAGTGGGGAGGCCCCATGGAAGCAATGGGCCTGAGTCCGGAGTTCTGGCGTGGCAAACGGGTTCTGCTGACCGGCCATACGGGTTTCAAGGGCAGCTGGCTGACGTTGTGGCTGCAAAGTCTCGGTGCCGAGGTCTGCGGGTTTTCGCTCGATCCGTCCACCGAACCGAGCCTGTTCGAATTGGCCCGAGTGCATGAGGGCATCAACGATCAGCGCGGCGACCTGCGTGATCTCGGCGCCTTACTGGAATTGATGACCGAAGTGCAGCCGGAAATCGTCCTGCACCTGGCGGCCCAACCACTGGTGCGCGAAGGCTATCGCGATCCGCTCGGCACCTATTCCAGCAATGTCATGGGCACTCTCAACCTGCTCGAAGCGATCCGCCAGGTCGGCGGTGTGCGCGCCTGCGTGCTGGTGACCACCGACAAGGTCTACGCCAACAAGGAGTGGCTGTGGCCGTACCGCGAGGACGAAGCGCTGGGCGGTCACGACCCTTACAGCAGCAGCAAGGCTTGCTGTGAATTGTTGGCACAGTCTTACGCCGCGTCGTTTTTCCCGGTGGACAAGTACGCCGAACACGGTCTGGCGTTGGCCACTGCGCGCGCCGGTAACGTGCTGGGCGGTGGGGACTTCGCGCCGGAGCGCTTGATTCCTGATGTGCTCAAGGCCTGGTCCGCAGACAAGCCTGTGACCCTGCGCTACCCGCAAGCCGTGCGCCCTTGGCAGCACGCCCTGGAGCCGCTGGCCGGTTATCTGCAATTGGCCGCTGGCCTCTATGAGCAAGGCCCGGCATTTGCCGGCGCGTGGAACTTCGGCCCGAGCGAAGCTGATATGTGCAGCGTCGGCGAAGTGGTCGAGCTGCTCGCCAGCCGCTGGCCGCAAGCGCGCGGCTTGCGCATCGAACCGAGTGATTTGCATGAGGCCGGTCTGTTGCGCCTGGACAGCAGCCGCGCCCGGCAACGGTTGGCCTGGCAGCCGCGCTGGTCGTTGCAGCAGTGCCTGATCCAGACCCTCGATTGGCACTTGGCGTGGCAGAACGGCGATGACATGCGCACGGTGACCTTGAATCAATTGAATCTCTATAGGGAACGGTCATGACTGATTTCACGCTCCAGGCACTGGAGCTTGAGGGGTTGTATCTGATCCGGCAAAAAGTGTTCTGCGACGACCGTGGCCGGTTTGCCCGACTGTTTTGCCAGACCCGTCTGATGTCGCAGGGCCGCCCGTTTGCCATCCGTCAGATCAACCATTCGCGCACGGTCGAAAAGGGCAGTGTGCGGGGCCTGCATTACCAGAAAGCCGGCTATGCAGAGTCCAAGCTGATCACCTGCGTACGCGGTGCGGTGTGGGACGTGGTGGTGGATCTGCGGCCCCAGTCACCGACGTATTTGCAGTGGCATGCAGAAGAGTTGCGGGCCGACGATGGGCGCAGTCTGTTGATCCCGGCAGGTTTTGCCCATGGCTTTCAATCCCTGAGCGACGATTCGGAAGTGCTTTATCTGACGGACGCGGACTATGCGCCGGATCATGAGGCCGGCCTTTCGGTCAGCGATCCGGCGTTGTCGATCCCGTGGCCATTGCCCGTCAAGAACTTGTCGCCCAAGGATGCGAGCCATCCATTGCTGGACAAGGATTTCACCGGGGTTGAACTGTGACAGGCCCCACCACGACCGTGTTGGTCACTGGCGCTACCGGTTTTGTCGGTCGGCATCTGGTCAGTGCCCTGCTCGCCAAAGGCTTCAAGGTGCGTGCGGTGTCGCGCAGTCTTGAAGCGGCACGTGCGATGCCATGGTTCGCTGATGTCGAGTTTGTCGCGGTGGATTTGCATGCGCCGGATCTGAATGTGGAAAGCCTGACCCGCGGCGTGGATGCCATCGCGCATCTGGCGTGGGCCGGCCTGCCGAACTATCAGGCGCTGTTCCATTTCGAGCAAAACCTGCCGCTGGATTACGGGTTTCTCAAACGGGTAATCGCCGCGGGTGTCAGCCAGGTGCTGGTTACCGGGACCTGTTTCGAGTACGGGCTGCAAAGCGGCCCGCTGGACGAGTCGGTGACCGCTCGACCTTGTACACCTTATGGCCTGGCCAAACACACCTTGCGTCTGTTCCTTGAAGCCTTGCAGCGTGAGCACACGTTTACTTTGCAGTGGGCACGCCTGTTTTACCTGCATGGCGAGGGGCAGAACCCCAACAGCTTGCTGGCCAGTCTTGACCGGGCCATCGATGCCGGTGACATCCAGTTCAATATGTCGATGGGCGATCAGTTGCGCGACTACCTGGAAATCACGGCGGCTGCCTCTCAACTGGCCTCGCTGATCACCCATCGCGATGTTGGTGGCGTGATCAACTGTTGCAGTGGCCGGCCTGTATCCGTGCGGGCCCTGGTCGAACAGCGTGTGCGCCAGCGCCAATCCTCCATCGTCCTGAATCTTGGGCACTACGGTTATTCCGCCCATGAACCTATGGCGTTTTGGGGCGTTGCCCAGCGGATTTCGCAACTGACGGGTGAAGAACATGCAGCATGAACTCTATCGGGCGATCGGGCTGCCGGTGCTGCAGAACCGCACCTTTACTACGGCCGAACAGGCCCAGGCGTCTGGCAGCGCGGATATCGTGCTGGTGCAAGACAGTCAGAGCGGACTGATCTCCAATCAGGCCTTTGACGCCAGCAAACTCAGCTACGACGTCGATTATCAAAACGAACAGGCTCATTCGGTGCAGTTCCAGCGGCACTTGAATCATGTCGAAGCAATCCTGGCCCGGCATTTCAAGGGTAAAAGCCTCATCGAAGTCGGCTGTGGCAAAGGCTACTTCCTGGAGATGCTTCGGGGGCTCGGCTATGCCATCACCGGGATCGACCCGTCCTATGAAGGGGACAATACCGAAGTGATCAAGGCCCCCTTCACCCGGGAACTGGGGCTGGCCGCCGACGCGATTGTCCTGCGCCATGTGCTGGAACATATCAGCGATCCGGTCAGTTTCCTGGCTGAAATTGCCAGTGCCAACCATGGCGGGCAGATTTACATCGAGGTGCCGTGCTTCGACTGGATTGTCGAGCACAACGCTTGGTTCGATGTTTTCTACGAACACGTGAATTACTTCCGCCTTGAGGATTTGCGCGCAATGTTTGAAACGGTGCACGAGGCGGGGCACCTTTTCGGTGGTCAATACCTGTACATCGTTGCGGACTTGTCGACGTTGCGCCGTATGCCGGCCGAGGCACCGTCGTTGCTGACGCTGTCGGAACATTTCACCGCCAGCCTCGACCGCGCCGTGCAGATCATCCAGGCCGCGCCCGAGCAGGGTTCGGCAATCTGGGGCGCGTCGTCCAAAGGCGTGATTTATTCGCTGTTTCTGCAGCGCGCGGGTGTGGCAGTGGATCGCGTGGTGGATATCAACCCGGCCAAACAGGGCCGATATTTGCCCCTGAGCGGCGTGCGCGTGTCCTCGCCGCAAGAGGCCATGGATGCCTTGCCCGAAGGCGCCAACCTGTTTGTGATGAACTCCAATTACCTCGAAGAAATCAAGCGGATGACCGGTGGACGCTACGTCTATCACGCCGTCGACAGCGCTTCGTTCCAGTGACCATTGAGAATTTTGAAATGACCGACAACAGCATCAA
Organism: Pseudomonas sp. B21-048; assembly: GCF_024748615.1. Lineage (NCBI taxonomy): Bacteria > Pseudomonadati > Pseudomonadota > Gammaproteobacteria > Pseudomonadales > Pseudomonadaceae > Pseudomonas > Pseudomonas sp. B21-048. Next base: position 1,502,463 of record NZ_CP087168.1, read on the forward strand.
CAAAGCCTTCGAAGCCGAATGCCGGGAACAGATCGCCCAGCAAGGTGACGACCAGAAACTCACCGGCCTGGCCCGGGATTTCTTCAACGAATCGGCGAAGCACAAATACAGCTACCACTTCTCGTGGATGGGACGTCCGATCATCCAGCTGCCCCAAGACATGATGGCCATGCAAGAAATCATCTGGCAGGTCAAACCGGATCTGGTCATCGAGTGTGGCATCGCTCACGGCGGTTCGATCATCTACTACGCCTCCTTGCTGGAGCTGCAAGGCCACGGTGAAGTGCTGGGCATCGACCTCGACATTCGTGCGCACAACCGCGAAGCCATCGAAAGCCATCCGATGAGCAAGCGCATCAAGATGATCGAAGGTTCGAGCATTGATCCTGCGATCGCCGCGCAAGTACGTGCCATTGCCGAAGGCAAAAAGGTCATCCTGGTACTGGACTCCAACCATACCCACGATCACGTGCTGGAAGAATTGCGCCTGTACGCACCGCTGGTGTCGGTGGACAGCTACTGCGTGGTGATGGACACCGTGGTTGAAGACATGCCGGCCGATTTCTTCCCGGATCGCCCATGGGGCCCGGGCGACAACCCGAAAACTGCCGTATGGAAGTACCTGGAAGAAAACAAGGACTTCGAGATCGATCAGCAGATGCAAAATAAACTGCTGATCACCGTGGCGCCGGACGGCTATCTGCGTCGCGTTCGTTAATCAAAAGTGGTTTCAGGTTCTTGGCGATTGGCCGGTTGTGGGGATAGAAAGATGCAGGTTAAAAACAGTGCTCAAAACAACGTTACACCGCTGAACGAGCGGTTTACGGTGGTGGTGATTTCCCACAACCGGAACGCGTTCCTGCGGCGCACCTTGCAGTACTACAGCAGCTTTCCCTGCACGGTTCTGGTTCTGGACTCCTCCCTTGAGGGTGATGAGAACATGACCCGGGACTTCCCGGCGGTCGACTATCGCCACTTGCCGCAATACACCTACAAGGGGCTGCAGGATAAACTCACCTACGGCGTCAATCAGGTCACCACGCCATACATGGTGTTCGCCGCCGATGACGACTTCCTGCTGCACCGCGCACTGAACGAATCGGTGGAGTTTCTCGAAGCCAATCCCGACTACGGCCTGTGCCATGGCTACGGGATCATGTACCTGGCCCGTGCTACTGAAGTGAACTACTTCCGCCGCGACCGCAAGGTTCATGAGGATTACAACTCGGAGCAGGCCGAAGACCGTGTCGTGCGGTTCATGGATAATTTCCTGCCGCCGTTCTATGCGGTCACCCGTACCGATCTGCTGCAACAGTGGTACAGCCTGCTGCCACCTGGCACCAGTTTCGAATGGCAGGAAATCGGCCATGCCTTCTACCTGCTGGCCTGCGCGAAGGCACGGATCCTGCCGATTCCGTTTGCTGTGCGGGAAATGAACTATGGCGCCTCGGACCACAACACCAACGTGTTGACGGTGCTGACTTTCAAAGACGCCAAAAGCGTTGCCGAGCGCGAGCAGTTTGCCGAATTCCTGGCCTCGATCCCGACGCCACTCAGCGACAAGGGGCCGGTCCAGGCCAAGCAGATCGCCCTGGACAGTTTTACCGCCATGGCCGATTGCCTGATCGAAGGTCGCTCGCTCAAAGGCACCCTGATTATTCGCTCGGCCTGGCGCGAGGCGGGGGAAGAGCCGATTCGCTCGTTCGGCCCCGAGCAATTCGTCGAAATGCCGTTCTACAACAAACCGGTGTTCGACCTGCTGACCGAGCTCGAATTCCTGCTGCATGCCATGCCTGCCGGGCGCCTGCAACTTCAGGAACTGGAAGGCATTCTGCTCAAGCAGCATGAGTTGATGCAAGTTCACCCCAATGACACCGACCGCACTGTGCGTAGCCGGTTGTGGGAGGCCTTGAGCCTGAACCTGTTCAACCGGGCCGTGGTCAAGCGCCTGGCGGAGTCGTTGAAGGACAGCGAAGAGCCGGAAGAAGGCCTCAAGCTGCAAGCCTGGGCCGAGCGACTGAACGCTTTACCAGGTCAGCAAGACCGCCGACTGTTCGAGAACATGCCGTCCGGCCGGTTGCTGAACTGGCTCGAAGCGCGCAACCCGCAGGCCACACAGCTCAAGGCGATCGCTGCACAGTTGGCCAAGCATAATGGCGGTCCTCAGTTCGGCATTCTGTTGCTGGATCTGGACGCCGACAGGGTCAAGTTGCAGGCGACCTTCGACAGTTTGGTCGGTGGCCATTGCAAGGCATTCAACCTGGTGGTGTTCACTACCGGTGAATTACCGGCAACCACGTCCGTGCGCGATACCGTGCATTTTGTCAAAGTCAGCACAAGCAATTATGTGGAGCGCATCAACCAGATCGTCACCCAGTCCACCGCCGATTGGCTGTTGCTGGCCGAGGCCGGTGATCAGTTCACTGCCAGCGGTTTGCTGCGCGCCAGCCTTGAGCTGGCCGGTGCCGAGGGCGTTCGTGCAGTGGCAATGGACGAGATTCAGCGTCAGGCCTGCGGCGCTCTGGCGGATGTATTCCGCCCTGGGGTCAACCTCGACCTGCTGCAAACCGTGCCGTCGTTGATGGCGCGCCACTGGTTGATCCAGCGTGATGTGTTGGCTCAGGCCAAAGGTTTCTCGACCGAGTACCCCCAGGCGCTGGAGTTCGATCTGTTGCTGCGCCTGATCGAGGACGGTGGCCTGGCAGGGCTGGCGCATCTGGCCGAACCCTTGCTGATTTGCAATGCCCCGGCAGAAGAATCCAGCGCTCAGGAGCGTCAGGTGCTGACCCGCTCTCTGGCGGCGCGCGGCTATCGCGCTCAGGTCAGCTCGGCACTGCCGCTGACTTACCAGATCGACTATCAACACGCCGAACGGCCGCTGGTGTCGATCATCCTCCAGAGCCAGGACAACCTTGAGTCGCTGCAACGCGCGCTGGTCAGTGTGCTGCAGCGCACCCGTTATCAGCGTCACGAAGTGCTGATTGCCGACAACCACAGCCAATCCGAAGAACTCGCAACCTGGTTGAGCAGCCTTGAAGGCAAGGGCGATCGCCTTCGTGTAATGCGCAGCGGTCAGCGCCTGAGTGCCTCGGCGCTGAACAATTTGGCCTGTGCCCAGGCCAAGGGGAACTACCTGGTATTACTGTCGGCGGAATCCGAAGTGGTCAATGCCAATTGGCTCGACGCCATGCTCAACCAGGCCCAGCGTCCTGAAGTCGGCATCGTTGGCGCGAAACTGATGGACATGCATGGCGTCACCACGCAGGCCGGCTTGGTCCTGGGTTTGAATGGCGATATCGGCTCGGTCTTTGTCGATGAACGTAAGGACGCCAAGGGCTACATGAACGGCCATCAGGTCGAGCAGAACTACTCGGCGGTGTCCGGTGCCTGTCTGATGATTCGCAAGGACGTGTTCGACGCGGTGGGGGGGCTGGACGAAGAGCATTTCGACGAAGCTTTTGGCGACATCGACCTGTGCCTGAAAGTCGCCGATGCGGGTTATCTGACTGTCTGGACACCCCAAGCGCAACTGTTGCATCCGGGCGTGCTGCCTGAGGCAGTCCAGGCTCGTGTCGCTTTGCGCGACAAGTGGCAATCGCGCTTCGAACAGGACTCAGCCTACAACCAGAACCTGGCCTTGACCGGCAAGGGCTTTACTCTCAGTGAACCGACCCGCGTGAACTGGGCGCAGTTGCTCGCATAAGCCTGGCTGACAGGTAAAAGGACTCAAGGCATGTTCAACGGTAAATCGATTTTCATCTCCGGCGGCACCGGCTCGTTCGGGCGCAATTTCATCCGCCGGCTGCTGGAGCAATACCAGCCCAAGCGCGTGGTGGTGTTTTCCCGCGATGAGCTCAAGCAGTACGAGATGCAGCAGACGTTCAACGCGCCGTGCATGCGTTATTTCATCGGTGATGTGCGCGACGCCGAGCGTTTGCGTCAGGCCATGCGCGGCATCGATTACGTCGTGCATGCCGCGGCCCTGAAACAAGTGCCGGCGGCGGAATACAACCCCACCGAATGCATCCGCACCAACGTCAACGGCGCAGAAAATATCATTGCCGCGGCCATCGACAACGGCGTGAAGAAAGTCGTCGCGCTGTCCACCGACAAGGCTGCCAGCCCAATCAACCTGTACGGCGCGACCAAGCTGCTGTCGGACAAACTGTTTGTGGCCGCCAACAACATTGCCGGCGAACAGCAGACTCGCTTTGCCGTGGTGCGCTACGGCAACGTTGCCGGGTCGCGCGGGTCGGTGGTGCCGTTCTTCAGCAAACTGATAGGCGAGGGCGCCAAAGAGCTGCCGATCACCGACGAGCGCATGACACGTTTCTGGATCACCCTCGATCACGGTGTGAAGTTTGTGCTCGACAGTTTCGCCCGCATGCACGGCGGTGAAGTATTTGTGCCGAAGATTCCGTCGATTCGCATCGTCGATCTGGCGCGGGGCATGGCTGAACATTTGCCGCACAAAAATGTTGGCATTCGGCCGGGGGAAAAACTCCATGAGTTGATGGTGCCGCTGGATGACGCGCGCATGACCCTGGAATTCGAGGATCACTACACCATTCAGCCGTCGATTCGTTTCACCAGCGTCGACGTGGATTTTGCCGTCGACAAACTGGGCGAGCAGGGCCGTTCGGTGAGCGAAGATTTCGAGTACCGCTCCGACACCAACCCGCACTTCCTCTCGGTCGGGCAAATCGCTGACCTGCACGCGGAGCTGTCGGCATGATTCCCTACGGTCGGCAAAGCCTCGATCAGGCCGACATCGACGCGGTGGTTGCCGTGTTGCAGTCAGACTGGCTGACGCAAGGGCCGACCATCGAGCGTTTCGAACAGGCCATGGCCGAGCGTTGCCAGGCCGATTTCGCGGTGGCGGTGTGCAATGCCACGGCGGCGTTGCACATTGCCTGCCTCGCCGCCGGCCTCGGGCCCGGCGATCGCTTGTGGACCACGCCGAACACTTTCCTGGCCTCGGCCAACTGCGGTCGCTACTGCGGCGCCGAGGTCGACTTCGTTGATATCGATCCGCTGACCTGGAACCTTGACGCTTACACCTTGGCGTCGAAACTTGAAATCGCCGAGCGCGACGGCAAACTACCGAAAGTGTTGGTGGCGGTGGCGTTCTCCGGACAGAGCTGCGACATGCGCATGATCGCCGAACTGGCCGAGCGCTATGGTTTTACGGTGATCGAAGATGCCTCCCACGCCGTCGGTGCGTTCTACGCCGGGCGTCCGGTGGGTTGTGGCGAATTCGCGGCGATGACGGTGTTCAGTTTCCACCCGGTGAAGATCATCACCAGTGCCGAAGGCGGCATGGTGCTGACCAATCGACCGGAACTGGCCGAGCGCTTGCAGCGCCTGCGCAGCCACGGCATGACCCGTGATCCCGTGCAGATGACCGAACCCAGCCACGGCCCCTGGTACTACCAGCAAGTAGAACTGGGCTTCAATTACCGCATCACCGACCTGCAAGCAGCCCTTGGTCTGTCGCAGCTGAACAAGCTCGATGGCTTCATCGAGCGTCGGCGTGAGCTGGCGGCGCGTTATGACCGGTTGCTGGCGTATCTGCCGCTAACCTTGCCCTACGCGCAGCCGGAGGCCGAGTCAGCGTGGCATTTGTACGTGGTGCGCTTGCAGGCGGAACGGATCACCCTCAGCCATCGACAGGTATTCGAAGGCTTGCGGGCGGCCGGGGTCGGTGTGAACTTGCACTATATTCCGCTGCACTTGCAGCCGTATTATCGCGACCTGGGTTTTGCCGAGGGGGATTTCCCCCAGGCCGAACGTTATTACGCCGAGGCCATCAGCCTGCCGCTGTTTCCTCTGCTGAGCGATGAACAACAGGATTATGTAGTCGAGCAATTGCGACGACTGATCCTTGAAGAATAGTGACTTGAGGAGTAGTGACTCTGAGCAGTGTTGCGATCATTCCGGCCCGTGGCGGCAGCAAACGAATCCCGCGCAAGAACCTCAAGCCATTCAATGGCATGCCGATGATCGTCCGTTCGATTCGCACGGCGCTGGAATCGAATCTGTTCGACCGGGTGATCGTCAGCACTGACGATGAAGAAATCGCCGAGGTCGCACGGGCCCATGGCGCTCAGGTGCCGTTCATGCGGCCCGCGACACTTGCCGACGATTTCACCGGGACCGCCGCGGTGATTGTGCATGCCTTGAAGCAATTGCCGGCGTTCGACTATGCCTGCTGCGTCTACGCGACGGCGCCCCTGTTGCAGGCGCGTTATCTGCGTCAGGGGCATGAGTTGCTGGTGCAGCATCCGGGCAAGTCTTTCGCGTTTTCAGTCGCCGGTTTTGGCTTCCCGGTACAACGGGCCTTGACCCTCGACGAGCAGGGCGCCTTGACCTCGCTCTACCCGGAATTTCGCGATACCCGTTCCCAGGACTTGCCCGAGGCTTTTCAAGATGCCGGCCAGTTCTATTGGGGGCGCAGCGAAGCCTGGTTGCGGGGCGATGTGCTGTTCTCGCCGGCAAGCCTGCCGGTGATTCTGCCGCGGCATCTGGTGCAGGACATCGACACCCTTGAAGACTGGAAGCGCGCCGAATACCTCTACGCCGCGCTCAAGGCCGGCGGGGAACTGCAATGAGAGTGCTGATCCGCGCTGATGCGTCGCCGACCATTGGCAGCGGCCACATTGCCCGTTGCCTGACCCTGGCCAGGGTGTTGCGCAAACAGGGCACACACGTTGCTTTCGCCTGTCGTCTGTTGCCGGGGCATCGGCTGGACAGTCTGCAGGCTGAGGATTTCGAGACCTTCGCGCTGCCGGAGCGCTATCCCGATGAAGACCCGCAGCAGGCCATCGAGTCAATGCTGCCGTGGCAGGCGGACATTGCGGCGCTGGGGCAAGCCTTGGAAAGTCATCCAACTTTCGACTGGATCATCGTCGACCACTATGGACTCGACCATCATTGGCAGACTGCCGCGCGCCGATGGGCACCCAGGATTGCGGCGGTGGATGACCTGGCTACTCGGCAATACAGCGTCGATCTGCTGCTCAATCAAAATCTGTCGGGCACGCCAGAGGCCTATGCCTCGTTGCTGACGCCCGACTGCCAGACTTTACTAGGCCCACGTTTTGCCCTGCTGCGCGATGAGTTCTGCTGCCCGGCGATTGAGATCAAACCTCGGGCCAGGCGAGTGCTGGTGAACTTCGGCGGCTTCGATGCGGCCATGCAGACCCACCACGCGATGTTGGCACTGGCGGACCTCCATGAGCTGGAGGTCGATTTCGTGGCGGGTGCCGACAACCCGGCCTGGGAGCAGATGCAGGCGCTGGCGGCGTATCGTCCGAACTGGCGCCTGCACAGTTTTGTCAGCGACTTCTACCGGCTGATGACTGAGGCTGATCTGTTCATCGGTGCCGGTGGCGGTACCAGTTGGGAGCGGGCGGCCTTGGGGCTGCCGACGATCTGCATTGCGGTCTCCAATAATCAGCAGGCCAACGGTGAGGTGATGGCGACCTCGGGTGCTCATGTGTTCCTGGGTAGCCGCGAGCGGGTCAGCGTCGAGCAGTTGCATCAGGCCATCGGTTTTGTCGTGGGCAATCAGGCACTTCGTCAAAGTCTGGCCGAACGTTCGCGGCAGTTGGTCGATGGCCGTGGGGCGCAGCGGGTGGCGGCGGCGCTGGCGGGGGCGGTACTGCAGATTCGTCAGGCCACACAGGATGATGCGCAACTGTTGTTCGACGGGCGCAATGCCGAAGCGGTTCGGCGCTGGTCGCCGGATACGCACGTCATCGACTGGCAATGGCATCAGGCTTGGCTGGCGACGAGCCTGAGCAATCCACAACGGTTGATGTTGATCGCCGAGGCAGATGACGGCCCGGTCGGTGTGCTGCGTTATGACCTCGACGATGCGCGGGCCGAAGTGTCGATTTATTTGTTCGAAGGCCGATTCGGCCTGGGCTGGGGCCTAGCGCTGCTGGTGCGGGGCGAGGCTTTCATCACCGCTCATTGGCCACGACTGGAAGCCATCACCGCTCAGGTGCTGCCGGGCAACCAAGCCTCGCTGAAAGTATTCCGCGAGGCAGGTTTCACTCAGAGTGCTTGTACGTTCACACGCGTTTTAAAGGATCACCCATGACCAGTTTCAAAATAGGCAACCGCTCGATCGGTGCCGATGCGCCGCCGTTCATCATTGCCGAGATGAGCGGCAACCATAACCAGTCGCTGGCCGTGGCGCTGCACATCGTCGAAGCCGCGGCCAAGGCCGGCGCGCATGCCTTGAAGCTGCAAACCTATACCGCCGAGACCATGACGCTGGATCTGTCCGAAGGCGAGTTCTTCATCAATGATCCCAACAGCCTGTGGGCCGGTTCTTCGTTGTACGCGCTGTACGAGAAGGCTCACACGCCGTGGGAATGGCACGCGCCGATCTTCGCCCGGGCTAAAGAACTGGGCATGCTGGCGTTCTCCACGCCGTTCGATGACACGGCGGTGGACTTCCTCGAAAGCCTCGACGTGCCGGCCTACAAGATCGCCAGTTTCGAGAACACCGATCTGTCGTTGATCCGGCGGGTGGCTGCCACCGGCAAGCCGTTGATCATCTCCACCGGCATGGCCAGCATCGCCGAGCTCGATGAAACCGTGCGCGCCGCCCGTGAGGCCGGTTGCAAGGACCTGGTGTTGCTCAAGTGCACCAGCACGTACCCGGCGACGCCGGCCAACAGCAATGTGCGTACGATTCCTCATCTGCGGGAGTTGTTTGGCTGTGAAGTCGGTTTGTCCGATCACTCGATGGGCGTCGGGGTGTCTGTCGCCGCTGTAGCGTTGGGAGCGACGGTAGTAGAAAAACATTTCACCCTTGATCGTGCCGCCGGTGGCGTGGACGCCAGTTTCTCCCTGGAACCGGCCGAACTCGCCAGCCTGGTGATCGAAACCGAACGCGCCTGGCAGGCCATGGGCCAGGTGCATTATGGCGTGACAGAGGCTGAGCGTAAGTCTCTGGTCTACCGCCGGTCGCTGTATGTCACTCAAGACATGGTTGCCGGGGAGCTTTTCACTGTCGCCAATCTGCGGGCCATCCGGCCTGGCTTTGGACTGGCGCCCAAACACGCTGAAACCCTTATGGGACGCCGCGCCCGCCAGGCTATCAAGCGCGGAACAGCGCTGGACTGGTCGTTGGTCGAATGATCGCTTGCGGGGCTGATTTGGCAAATTAGCGTGACCTGCGAGTCATAACGCGCATCTTCACTGTATTGTATTGATCGGGGAGATGGCGCCTGGCCTGCTTTTAGCCCAGTGATGGCCTTTTATTCTTCCCCGTGGTCACCCCTTGAGGGCGACGTTATTCCTTGTTTGTCGGCGCCCCTCGAATCCTTGCGAGCGGTGGTATTGGGCTGTTTATTATTGGGAAGCCGTAATGATTGGCATAAAGAGCATTGCGAGCTACGTTCCTGTAGCCGGCGTGGACAATTACGCACAAGGTGCAAAATTCGAAAAGGATGAAGAGTTCATCCTGGGCAAGATCGGTTCCGCCTTCCTGCCGCGCAAAGACGCCGGGCAAGAAACCTCGGACCTGTGTGTCGAAGCAGTCAACGCGCTGTTCGCCAACAATCCCGAGCTGAAGCGAGAAGCCATCGACGTGCTGATCGTCGTGACCCAGAACGGCGACGAAGAAGGCCTGCCGCACACCGCCGCCATCGTTCAGGACAAACTGGGCCTGCCGACCACCGTGGCCGCGTTCGATATTTCCCTGGGCTGCTCCGGTTACGTCTACGGCATCTACGCCATCAAGGGCTTCATGGAAGCCGCGGGCCTGAAGAATGGCCTGCTGGTGACCGCCGATCCGTACTCCAAGATCGTCGACCCCGAAGACCGCAACACCACCATGCTCTTCGGCGATGCCGCCACTGCCACCTGGATGGGCGAAGACGCGCCATGGCAGTTGGGCAAGGCCAAGTTCGGCACGGACGGTTCCGGCGCGCCACACCTGAAGGTTTCCGACGGCGTGTTCTTCATGAACGGCCGTCAGGTGTTCAACTTCGCACTGCTCAAAGTGCCGGCGCATTTGCATGAGCTGCTCGCTGACTCGGACCTGACGGCCGACGATATCGATGCTTTCTGCATTCACCAGGGCAGCGCGGCGATTGTCGACGCCGTGGCGCGACGCTTCGAGGGCGAGCCCGAGAAGTTCCTCAAGGACATGGTCGAGACCGGTAACACCGTGTCGTCGAGCATTCCATTGCTGCTGGAAAAACACGTGCTCGATTCCAAGTGGAAGCGTGTGGCGCTGAGTGGTTTCGGGGTGGGGCTGTCTTGGGGTTCGGCGATCATCTATCGCCCTTGAATCTCGGCTCTTTAGTCAAGAAAGCCAGGCACAAAAAAAGCGTTCAAGGTGTAACCTTGAGCGCTATTTTTTTGCCCGAATGAAAAGCGAGGCTCCATGAGCGAGTTCTTTGAGCGCAACGCCGAGGTCATACAGCGCCGCTGGCCGTTGCTGTCTGCGCGCTTGCTGGTTGAAGACGCAAGTCTGTTGCAGGCTGATCTGGTCGAGGGACTGGGCTCGACCCTGAGCATTAACGGCATTCAACTGACCAGTCGCCACGACCGCACCCGCGAAGCTCAGCTTCAGGCCGAAAGCCTGCCGGTCGACAGTCCGGTGCTGCACGTTTACGGCACAGGGCTGGGTGATCTACAACTGGAACTGCTGCAGCGTTCGGAGCTGATTCAGCTGCATGTACATATCCTCAATGGCGCCGTGTTTGCGCTGGTCTTGCAATTGCTCGATCAGCAGCCGTGGCTCAGCGATTCGCGGGTTGAGCTGCACTACGCCGGTGATTTGGTTGAAATTTGTTTGCCGTTCTTTGCCTTGCCGTCCGAGCTGGTGTTGGCCGATGACTTCAATGCCAAGATCCGCGATCGGCTGATCAGCGAAACTCACCTGACCTTTAACAATCGTGAGTTCGACCCTCAGGCTCCCGACATCATCGAGCGCTTGCAGGCTAGCCAGGAGCTGGTGCAGACCGATCGCGATGTGATCGAGTTGTTCGGTTCGCGTAAAGGACAGGAGGTATTCGTCATTGCCACGGGCCCGAGCCTTGAGCAGCACTTCGAGACCTTGCGCGCAATTCGCAATCAGGCCGAGCGACCGTTGTTCATTTGTGTCGATACGGCCTACCGACCGCTGCTCGATCACGGGGTCCGCCCTGATGTGGTGGTCAGCATCGACCAGCGTATTTCGGTATGCCACCTGCCGTCCGAAGGCACCGCCGATATTACCCTGGCCTATATGCCCATGGTCGACCCTCAGGTGCTGGCGGCCTGGCAAGGGCCGCGCTATGCCAGTTACTCCGCCAGCCCGATCTATCAACAGTTGCGTCAGCAATGGCCCAAGGGCGAACTGTATGTCGGCGGCAGTGTGATTCATCCTGCAGTGGACCTGGCGGTGAAGATGGGCGCGGCGCAGATCACCCTGTTCGGTGCCGACTTCGCCTTTCCCAACAATAAGACCCACGCGGGCTGGAACGATGGCGACCTGGGGCCACAACTGTGCGCCGCCAAACACTGGGTGCTGGATGGTAACGGTCAACGCATCAAGACCCAGCTCAACTTCCGCAGTTACCTATGTGAGCTGGAGCGCTTTATCGCAGGGCATCCTCAGGTGCGCTTCTATAACAGCAGCCGGGCAGGGGCGATGATCGCCGGCACGGCTTTTCATCCGGAGCTGGCGTCATGAGTGGGCTTGATTCCTTTGTCGTCGACTCAGAGCAATGCGCGGCATTGTTCCGTTTGGGGCGTGATGTAGAAGCCGGGCTGGCGATGATCGAGCTGATCGGTGCCGTGCAACCGTCCTTTGATCTCACACCGCAGGTTGTTCAGCAGCAGTGGGTGCTGTTGCTCAGCCAGATACTCGGGTGTCAGGAGGCGCAGAATTGGTTGGCGCTGGCGGACTACCTGGAATATGAACTGGTCCGGTTGCTGCGCGATAGTCTGTCCATTTAAACAATTTATCTTCTGCCGATGCAGGCGAGTCCTCGCCAATCTGTCACCGGCATTTCCCTGACGTCATTTTTTTGCTTGTCTGAGCGCTGCCCCCCCCTTGATTTACGAGGGGTGGCAACGTGATGGCAAATATTTTTCAAAATCCCCTAAAGCAAGTTGCAATCCCGACGATAACTATTACGAAGGTTCTCTAGGCCATACCCGGCGGTTGCCAGGGCCGGAAGCCGCAGTACCCAACCAACGAGGAATTCGTCATGGCTTTAACAGTAAACACTAACGTTACATCGTTGAACGTTCAGAAAAACCTGAACCGCGCTTCCGACTCTCTGTCGACTTCGATGACTCGTCTGTCTTCCGGCCTGAAAATCAACAGCGCTAAAGACGACGCCGCCGGCCTGCAAATCGCTACCCGTATGACTTCGCAGATCCGCGGTCAGACCATGGCTATCAAAAACGCCAACGACGGTATCTCGATCGCTCAGACCGCTGAAGGCGCGATGCAAGAATCGACCAACATTCTGCAGCGTATGCGTGAACTGGCTGTTCAATCGCGAAACGACTCGAACGGCACTGCTGACCGTGCTGCTCTGAACAAAGAATTCGCTTCGATGTCGGACGAGCTGACTCGTATCGCCAAGTCGACCAACCTGAACGGCAAGAACCTGATCGACGGCACCGCTGGCACCATGACCTTCCAGGTTGGTTCCAACACCGGCGGTGCCAACCAGATCACCCTGACCCTGGACAGCGGCTTCGACGCAGCTACCCTGTCGGTTGACTCGGCTACCGTTCAGATCACTGGTAACAACTCGGCTACCGCCGAAGCTTCGATGAACAACGCGCTGACCAAAATCGACGCCGCTCTGGCCAAGATCAACTCCAGCCGTGCTGACCTCGGTGCTGCACAAAACCGTCTGACCAGCACCATCTCCAACCTGCAGAACATCAACGAAAACGCCAGTGCTGCACTGGGTCGCGTACAAGATACCGACTTCGCTTCTGAAACTGCTCAGCTGACCAAGCAACAAACCCTGCAACAAGCTTCCACCTCAATTCTGGCTCAGGCCAACCAACTGCCATCCGCTGTACTGAAATTGCTTCAGTAATAGCTGATGAGTTTTGGCGGGGGAGTGCGCTTGTTGCGCTCTCTCGCTTTTTACTTTGAGAGGTGATGGACATGGATATGAGCGTGAAGCTGAACTTGTCTTATCCTGCGGCCCAGCAGGCGACGACTGTTGCCGATAAGCCTGCGGAAAAGCCTCTAGCGGAAACTGCGCCAGTGGTTGCCGTCAAGGAAGAAAGTAAAAGCAGGCAGGCCGAGCAGGAAAAACTGAAGATGGCCGTTCAGGAAATCGAACAGTTTGTTCAGTCGGTCAAGCGCAACCTGGAGTTCTCGATTGATGAGCCTTCAGGCAAAGTTGTGGTCAAAGTGATTGCCAGTGACTCTGGTGAGGTGATTCGTCAAATCCCCAACGAAGAAGTCCTGAAATTGGCGAACAGTTTGAATGATGCAAGCAGCCTGTTGTTCAGCGCAAAAGTCTGACAGCTGGCACGAATTTTGTTGCTATGTTCTTTTGGGCGTTGTAGTGGTCAAAAGGCCGGCGACACACTGAAGGGAGTTTCACATGGCAAGTCCAATTCTACCGGGCACGGGTTTAGGCTCCGGCCTTGATACCGGTGCTATCGTCAAAGCCTTGGTGAACGCTGACAAAGCCGCCAAGCAAGGTCAGATTGACCGTGGGACTGCGACCAATACCGCGAGCATTTCCGGCATTGGTACCTTGAAGTCGTTGATGGCTGCCTTCAATAAGGCCATGAAGGATCTGGGTAGCACGACGACCCCGCAATTTCCGGGTTTTGCAGCCACTTCCTCCGATGTGAAGATCGTCGGCGTCACTGCCAACAACTCGGCGGTAAACGGCAACTACGTCGTGAAAGTGGATAATCTGGCCACGTCTTCGAAAGTCACCAGCGCTGCGTTCGCCGGCGGTACGACCAGCCCGATCACTGCGGATACGTTGATCATCACGCAGGGTACCAGCACCTACAACCTCGACATCAAGCCCGGGGCGACGCTGCAATCGGTTCGCGATTCGATCAATGCCGATACCTCGCTCAAGGGTGCCGGTATCAGTGCCAACATCGTCACCGACTCCTTCGGTTCGCGTCTGGTGCTTGGCTCGACCACGACCGGTGCGGGTTCTGACATTTCCGTTGGCTCCGTCAGCGGCAGTTCGGAACTGACTATCGACGGCAGCACTGTCGTTGGCGAAAGCGGCGGCCCGGCAATGACGCCCACCTCCGCTGGTTCGATCGGTGCTGTGGCCATTGATGCTAAATTCTCCATCGATGGCATGGCACTGACCAGCAAGAGCAACACGGTAGACAAGGCCGTTTCCGGGCTGACCTTGAACTTGGTGGCGACCGGTACTTCGACCGTCACTGTGGCCAGCAACAACGATGGTCTGAAAGCTTCGATCCAGAAGTTCGTCGATGCTTACAACGCTCTGGCCAATGGCATCACGGCATTGACCAAGCCTTCGCTCGACGATGACGGCAATCTGACCGTTGCGGCTGCGTTGACCGGCGACGCATTGCCGCGTTCGATTCTCTCGGCTATACGCGGTCCTCTGGCGGAAACGGGGGCGGGTGACAAACTGACTGTTCTGGCGCAGCTGGGTATTACCACCGATCAAAAAACCGGTGCTCTCAGCTTCGACAGCAGCAAATTCACCAGCGCCATGAACGACAAGAAGCTGGGCGGTGAAGTCCAGAAGATGTTTGTCGGTGATGCTGGCAGCAACAATGGTCTGTTGGCGCGCATGACGAAGGTCATTGCACCGTTCACCGATGCCGGCGGTGTTCTGGAACAGCGCACAACAAGTCTGAACAAGACAAAGACCAAGTTGACCAATGACCAGGGCGCCCTGGATCGCCGAATAGAGACCCTGACCGCGGTGCTGACCAAAAAGTACAACGACATGGATACGCTTGTCGGTAAGCTGAAAGCGACAGCCAGTAACATCACCTCGATGTTCGAGGCGATAACCGCACAGCAGAGGAACTCCTAACACTCGCAGTGCCAAAAGCCCGGCAGCGTTTCAACGCTCCGGGCTTTTTGTTTTTAAATCTAAAGTTTTTTGACGCGTCGTCGATACATTCGTTATACGGACCACAGATTTCTGATGAGGTACAACATGAATCCAATGTTAGCCCTTCGCCAATACCAGAAGATTGGCGCTCAGGCGCAAACTTCCGAAGCCAGCCCGCATCGTTTGGTGCAGATGCTGATGGAAGGCGGCCTGGATCGTATCGCCCAAGCTAAAGGTGCGATGGAGCGTAAGGACATTCCGAATAAAGGCGTTCTGATCGGCAAGGCCATCGGCATTATCGGTGGTCTGCGTGAAGGTCTGGATCTGGAAAACCAGGCTGATTCGGTGACTGAGTTGGATAACCTCTACACCTATATGATGAAGCGTCTGGCTGAAGCCAACATCAAGACCGATCCAAAAATTCTCGACGAAGTCGCCGATTTGCTTCGCACGGTGAAAGACGGTTGGGATGCGATTGCCGCGCCGGGTCCGCAGTTTTAAGGAGATCACTCATGAGTCTTGTCTTGCAGCGAATCGAACAAACCCGCGCGGCCCTCGTCGGGGCATTGGCCGAGCGCAATTGGGAAGCCATTGGCGAGTTGGACCTGGCTTGCCGTTCCTGCATGGAAGACGCCTTGAGTGAAGCTTCGGTGGACGAGCTCGCGTTGCGCGATAACCTTGAGGAGTTGCTGGGCGTGTATAAACAGCTTCTGGAGGCGGCGACGGGAGAGCGGCAAGCGATAGTTGACGAGATGTCGCAGATCCAACAAGCGCAGAGTGCGGCAAAGGTTTACCATCTGTTTGGTTAATTAATCCTCAGTTAATCCAAACATGTGCGCCATAAATTTGACTGTGCGCGGTTTTTTGACTTAACTAGTGGCTGGTTCCAGATTTCAAGCGTCTACAGGCACAACGTGTCTGCAAGCGTCTAGCTTGCCCCTCATTTTGGGCATTGAGTTGACTAGGGAAGTTGCTATTGCATGTGGCGTGAAACCAAAATTCTGCTGATTGATGACGATAGCGTCCGTCGCCGCGATTTGGCGGTGATTTTAAATTTTCTTGGCGAAGAAAATTTACCCTGTGGCAGCCATGACTGGCAGCAGGCGGTCGGCTCTTTGTCATCAAGTCGTGAAGTAATCTGTGTCCTCATCGGGACGGTAAATGCTCCTGGTGCACTTTTGGGCCTGTTAAAGACACTCTCAACCTGGGATGAGTTCCTTCCCGTTTTGTTAATGGGCGATAATTCTTCCATTGACTTGCCGGAAGACCAGCGTCGTCGAGTGCTTTCGACCCTCGAAATGCCACCCAGCTACAGCAAACTGCTCGATTCGTTGCACCGTGCCCAAGTCTATCGCGAGATGTATGACCAGGCCCGTGAACGCGGTCGTCACCGTGAGCCCAATCTTTTCCGCAGCCTCGTCGGCACCAGCCGGGCTATTCAGCACGTCCGGCAGATGATGCAGCAAGTCGCCGATACTGACGCCAGCGTGCTGATCCTCGGCGAATCCGGGACCGGCAAGGAAGTGGTCGCGCGTAATCTGCACTACCATTCCAAGCGCCGCGAAGCGCCGTTTGTACCGGTCAATTGCGGGGCGATCCCTGCCGAGCTGCTGGAAAGTGAGCTGTTCGGTCACGAGAAGGGCGCGTTCACCGGGGCGATCACCAGTCGCGCCGGGCGTTTTGAGCTGGCCAACGGCGGTACCTTGTTCCTCGACGAAATCGGCGACATGCCGCTGCCGATGCAAGTCAAGCTGCTGCGCGTCTTGCAGGAGCGCACCTTCGAACGCGTGGGCAGCAACAAGACCCAAAGCGTCGATGTGCGGATCATTGCCGCGACCCACAAGAATCTCGAAAGCATGATCGAGATCGGCACTTTCCGCGAAGACCTCTACTATCGCCTGAACGTGTTCCCGATCGAGATGGCGCCGCTGCGTGAGCGTGTCGAAGACATTCCGCTGCTGATGAACGAATTGATTTCGCGCATGGAGCACGAGAAGCGTGGTTCGATCCGTTTCAACTCGGCGGCGATCATGTCGCTGTGCCGTCACGGCTGGCCGGGTAACGTCCGCGAACTGGCCAACCTGGTGGAGCGCATGGCGATCATGCACCCGTACGGGGTGATCGGCGTGGTCGAGCTGCCGAAGAAATTCCGCTACGTCGACGACGAGGACGAGCAACTGGTTGACAGCTTGCGCAGCGATCTTGAGGAGCGGGTGGCCATTAACGGTCATACCCCGGACTTCACCGCCAACGCTATGCTGCCGCCGGAAGGCCTGGACTTGAAGGACTACCTCGGCAGTCTGGAACAAGGACTGATTCAGCAGGCGCTGGATGATGCCAATGGCATCGTGGCGCGGGCGGCCGAACGGCTGCGTATTCGTCGCACCACGCTGGTGGAGAAGATGCGCAAGTACGGCATGAGTCGTCGTGACGGTGATGAACAGGCGGATGATTGACGCCTGTTTTTCAACTCTTTCATTTATAGGCAGTTTTTTTTAGGCACGGGTATTGCTACATCCCTCGTAACGGTCCGTTTAACTGACGGTCAACCACGCGAGAGAGCACGATGCCCCACGCCGCCCAGATGTCTCCTGTCCCTGACACTTCGGGGCAATCATCGTCCGTAGAGCAGGCAAGCCGGCTTGGCCTCGAGCAGGCGTTTGCCCTGTTCAGCCAGATGTCGAGCCAGTTGACCGATTCCTACAGCATGCTCGAAGCCCGGGTCACCGAGCTCAAAGGCGAGCTGGCAGTGGTCAGTGCTCAGCGCATGCAGGAGCTGGCGGAAAAAGAACGCCTGGCCAACCGTCTGCAAAATCTCCTCGATCTGTTGCCCGGCGGCGTCATCGTCATCGATGCCCAAGGCATCGTACGCGAAGCCAATCCCGCCGCGACTGAACTGCTCGGCCTGCCCCTCGAAGGCGAGCTGTGGCGTCATGTGATTGCTCGATGCTTTGCGCCGCGCGAAGACGATGGTCACGAAATCTCTCTCAAGGACGGTCGGCGTTTGTCGATCGCCACGCGCTCGCTGGATGCTGAGCCCGGTCAGTTGGTGCTGCTCAATGACCTGACTGAAACCCGTCATCTGCAAGATCAACTGGCTCGTCATGAGCGCCTCTCGTCTCTCGGTCGTATGGTAGCGTCGTTGGCTCATCAGATTCGCACGCCGTTGTCCGCTGCGTTGCTCTATGCCAGTCATCTGACCGAGCAGGCGTTGCCGGTGGCCACGCAGCAGCGTTTTGCCGGCCGCCTGAAAGAGCGTTTGCATGAGCTGGAACACCAGGTTCGCGACATGCTGGTGTTCGCTCGTGGCGAGCTGCCGTTGACCGATCGCTTGACCCCCAGGATGCTGATGCAGTCGCTGCAAGCGGCAGCGCTTACCCAGGTTCAGGACTTGCCGATTCGCTGGCAGTGCGACAGTCATGCCGGTGAGTTGTTGTGCAATCGCGACACCTTGGTCGGGGCGATTCTGAATCTGATCGAGAATGCCATTCAGGCGAGTGCTGGCGGTGTCCGTTTGAAGGTTCACCTGTATACCCGCGGCAACAACTTGCGACTGTGCGTCAGCGACAGTGGCAGTGGCATCGACACGAAGGTACTGGCGCGTTTGGGTGAGCCGTTTTTTACCACCAAAACCACTGGCACCGGCCTGGGCCTGACCGTGGTCAAGGCAGTGGCCCGTGCTCATCAGGGGGAATTGCAGTTGCGCTCGCGGCCGGGTCGCGGCACTTGTGCGCAGGTGATCTTGCCGCTTTTTTCGGGTGAACAGCGCAGCGCTCAGGGAGCGAAGTGAACAACATGGCGATCAAGGTTTTACTGGTCGAGGATGATCGCGCACTACGGGAGGCATTGGCCGATACGCTGCTGCTTGCCGGGCACGATTACAGGGCGGTCGGTTCGGCGGAAGAGGCGCTGGAAGCTGTCGGCGCCGAGGCGTTCAATCTGGTGATCAGTGACGTCAACATGCCGGGCATGGATGGGCACCAACTGCTTGGGTTGCTGCGGACTCGCCAACCCCAGCTGCCGGTGTTACTGATGACCGCTCACGGTGCTGTCGAGCGAGCGGTCGACGCGATGCGTCAGGGCGCGGCGGATTATCTGGTCAAACCGTTCGAGCCCAAAGCCTTGCTCGATCTGGTGGCGCGTCATGCGTTGGGTAGTCTCGGCGAGAGCGAGAGCGAGGGACCCGTGGCGTTCGAACCGGCCAGTGCGCAATTGCTCGAATTGGCCGCGCGAGTGGCGCGCAGTGATTCCACGGTGTTGATCTCTGGTGAATCCGGGACCGGCAAGGAAGTGCTGGCGCGTTACATCCATCAGCACTCCCGTCGCGCCAGTCAGCCGTTCATTGCGATCAACTGCGCAGCGATCCCGGACAACATGCTCGAAGCCACCTTGTTCGGTCACGAAAAAGGTTCGTTCACCGGTGCCATTGCGGGGCAGGCCGGCAAGTTCGAACAGGCCGATGGCGGCACAATCCTGCTCGATGAAATCTCCGAAATGCCCCTCGGCCTTCAGGCCAAATTACTGCGCGTATTGCAGGAGCGTGAAGTCGAACGAGTGGGTGGGCGCAAGCCGATCGCACTGGACATTCGAGTGGTCGCCACCACTAACCGTGACCTGGCCTCTGAAGTGGCGGCGGGGCGTTTTCGTGAAGACCTTTACTATCGTCTCTCGGTGTTCCCGTTGGCCTGGCGTCCGCTGCGCGAGCGCACCGCCGACATCCTGCCGCTGGCCGAGCGGCTGCTGGCCAAACACGTCAATAAAATGAAGCATGCCGCGGCGAGGCTCTCGCCTGAGGCGCAGGCGTGCCTGATCGGCTATCCGTGGCCGGGCAACGTGCGTGAACTGGATAATGCGATCCAGCGTGCCTTGATTCTGCAGCAGGGCGGCTTGATCCAGCCGCAGGATTTCTGCCTGGCCGGGCCTGTGGCGTGTGCGCCGCTGCCGACATTGGCGCCGACACCCGTGCGCGCAGTGGAAGTCGAAGCCGAATCGGCGGGCGCCCTCGGCGAGGATCTGCGGCGCCGTGAATTCCAGATGATTATTGACACCTTGCGCTCCGAGCGCGGCCGTCGCAAAGAAGCTGCCGAGCGACTGGGCATCAGCCCGCGCACCTTGCGTTACAAGCTGGCGCAGATGCGCGACGCCGGAATGGACGTGGAAGCGTATTTGTTCGCTACGTGAAAGTTGACGCAAGCAACACAGATCCAAATGTGGGTGCGCTGATTCACTGTTAAGGCAAAGCCCGGAATGGGCTTTTGTTTAGCGCGGCCACCGAGCTGGCACCCTTGTTGCTAACACCTCACTACCCGCCGAGTGAGTGTCAAAAAATTGCGGGTCGTCAAAGACGTAGACTCGTCAAAGAGAGAAGCCATGAGCCAAGGTATTGAATTCAATCGGTTGATGCTGGATATGCGTTCCATGCAAATGGATGCCATGTCTGCGCCGAAATCGACTGCCGCCGTCCCTGAATTGGGTGGCAGCAGCTTTTCCGACATGCTCGGTCAGGCCGTCAATAAAGTGAACGACACCCAGCAGGCGTCCAATCAGTTGGCCAGCGCCTTCGAGATCGGTAAAAGCGGCGTCGACTTGACGGACGTGATGATTTCCTCACAGAAGGCCAGCGTGTCTTTTCAGGCGCTGACCCAAGTACGTAACAAGCTGGTTCAGGCTTACCAAGACATCATGCAGATGCCGGTTTAAGGACGAGATTGAGTCATGGCAGAAGCAGTCGCCGATAATGTGCCGGCCAAGGCCACTCCAATAGACGGCAAACCGCCGCTGTTCGGGTTGTCCTTTCTGGAAAACCTCTCCGAGATGACCATGTTGCGTCAGGTGGGCCTGTTGGTTGGCCTGGCCGCGAGCGTGGCGATTGGTTTTGCCGTGGTGTTGTGGTCGCAACAGCCGGACTACCGGCCTCTGTACGGCAGCCTTGCCGGTATGGATGCCAAGCAGGTCATGGAAACCCTGGCCGCCGCCGACATCCCCTATAACGTTGAACCGAACTCCGGTGCCTTGCTGGTCAAGGCCGATGACCTGTCTCGTGCGCGGCTCAAGCTCGCGGCCGCTGGTGTCACTCCCAGCGATGGCAATATCGGTTTTGAAATTCTCGACAAGGAGCAGGGGCTGGGCACCAGTCAGTTCATGGAAGCGACCCGCTATCGTCGCGGCCTCGAAGGCGAACTGGCCCGGACCATTTCCAGCCTGAACAACGTCAAGGGTGCCCGCGTGCACCTGGCGATTCCGAAAAGCTCGGTGTTCGTGCGTGACGAGCGCAAACCCAGCGCTTCGGTGCTGGTTGAACTCTATTCCGGTCGCTCGCTGGAGCCAGGCCAGGTCGTCGCCATCATCAATCTGGTGGCGACCAGCGTTCCCGAACTGAGCAAGTCGCAGATCACGGTGGTCGACCAGAAGGGCAATCTGCTGTCGGATCAGGCGGAAAATTCCGAACTGACCATGGCCGGCAAGCAGTTCGATTACAGCCGTCGCATGGAAAGCATGCTGACTCAGCGTGTGCACAACATCCTGCAACCGGTGTTGGGCAATGACCGCTATAAAGCCGAAGTCTCGGCTGATGTGGATTTCAGTGCCGTCGAGTCGACTTCCGAGCAGTTCAACCCGGACCAGCCGGCATTGCGCAGTGAGCAGTCGGTCAACGAGCAACGTACCGCCAGCAATGGCCCGCAAGGTGTGCCGGGTGCTCTGAGCAACCAGCCGCCATCGCCAGCCTCGGCGCCGCAAACCACCGGCGGCGCCACCGCGTCGGCCGGCATGGTGCAGCCAGGCCAGCCATTGCTCGACGCCAACGGTCAGCAAATCATGGACCCGGCCACCGGCCAGCCGATGCTGGCGCCGTACCCGGCCGACAAGCGTCAACAATCCACCAAGAACTTCGAACTCGACCGTTCCATCAGCCATACCAAACAACAACAGGGCCGTTTGAATCGCCTGTCGGTGTCGGTGGTGGTGGATGATCAGGTCAAGGTCAACGCGGCCAACGGTGAAACCACTCGTGCGCCGTGGAGCGCCGACGAATTGGCGCGCTTCACCCGTCTGGTACAGGACGCGGTCGGTTTCGATGCCAGCCGTGGTGACAGCGTCAGCGTGATCAACATGCCGTTCTCCGCCGAGCGCGGGGAAGTGATCGCCGATATTCCGTTCTACTCCCAACCTTGGTTCTGGGACATCGTCAAGCAAGTGCTGGGTGTGTTGTTCATCCTGGTGCTGGTATTCGGCGTGCTGCGGCCGGTACTCAACAACATCACCGGTGGCGGCAAAGGCAAGCAGCTCGCTGGCTTTGGCGGCGACATGGAGCTTGGTGGCATCGGTGGCCTGGACGGCGAGCTGGCCAACGACCGCGTCAGCCTCGGTGGCCCGACCAGCATCCTGCTGCCGAGCCCGAGCGAAGGCTATGACGCACAGTTGAACGCAATCAAGAGTCTGGTGGCAGAAGATCCGGGTCGCGTGGCCCAGGTCGTGAAAGAGTGGATTAACGCAGATGAGTGATAACCGAGCCGCTGTCGCCAAACTGTCCCGGGTTGATAAAGCCGCGATCCTGCTGCTGTCCCTGGGTCCTACCGACGCCGCGCAAGTGCTGCGCCACATGGGGCCTAAAGAGGTCCAGCGTGTGGGTGTGGCCATGGCCCAGATGGGTAACGTACACCGCGAGCAGGTCGAGCAGGTCATGAGCGAGTTCGTCGACATCGTCGGCGACCAGACCAGCCTGGGCGTCGGCTCCGATGACTATGTGCGCAACATGCTCACCCAGGCGCTGGGCGAAGACAAGGCCAACGGCCTGATCGACCGGATCCTGCTGGGCGGCAACACCAGTGGCCTCGACAGCCTGAAGTGGATGGAACCGCGCGCGGTTGCCGATGTGATCCGTTACGAGCACCCGCAGATCCAGGCAATCGTGGTGGCGTACCTCGACCCGGATCAGGCCGGTGAAGTGCTGGGTAATTTCGATCACAAGGTCCGGTTGGACATCATCCTGCGCGTGTCTTCGCTGAACACCGTGCAGCCAGCGGCCCTGAAAGAACTCAACCAGATTCTCGAGAAGCAGTTCTCCGGCAACTCGAATGCCTCGCGCACCACCCTGGGTGGCATCAAGCGCGCGGCCGACATCATGAACTTCCTCGACAGCTCGATCGAAGGTCAGTTGATGGACTCGATCCGCGAAGTCGACGAAGACCTGTCCGGTCAGATCGAAGACCTCATGTTCGTGTTCAACAACCTGTCCGATGTCGACGACCGCGGCATTCAGGCGCTGTTGCGCGAAGTGTCCTCGGACGTCCTGGTGCTCGCCCTCAAGGGCTCGGACGAAGGCGTCAAGGAAAAGATCTTCAAGAACATGTCCAAACGGGCGGCCGAACTGTTGCGCGACGACCTCGAGGCCAAAGGCCCGGTGCGCGTCAGCGACGTGGAAACCGCGCAGAAAGAAATCCTCACCATTGCCCGCCGTATGGCCGAAGCCGGAGAAATCGTTCTCGGCGGGAAGGGCGGCGAAGAGATGATCTAAGGTCACTATGTCGTCCAAACATGATGAGTCCAATACCGACCTGATCCGTGGCAAGGACGTCAGTGGTTTTGACGTCTGGTCACTGCCCAGTTTCGACCCGTTTGTGCCGGAGCCCGAGCCGGAACCGGAGCCCGAACCGCCGGAAATGGAAGAAGTGCCGCTGGAGGAAGTCCAGCCACTGACCCTCGAAGAGCTCGAAAGCATTCGCCAGGAGGCCTACAACGAAGGCTTCGCCGTTGGCGAGAAAGAAGGTTTTCACAGCGCCACGCTCAAGGTCCGTCAGGAAGCCGAAGTGGCCCTGACGGCCAAGATTGCTGGCCTGGAACAACTGATGGCCAACCTGTTCGAGCCGATTGCCGAGCAGGACACCCAGATTGAAAAGTCGCTGGTCGACCTTGTGCAGCACATCACCAAACAAGTGATTCAGCGCGAACTGGCGATCGACTCGGCGCAGATCGAACTCGTCATGCGTGAAGCCCTCAAGCTTTTGCCGCTGGGCGCGGACAATGTGCGGCTATACATCAATCCGCAGGATTTCGAACAGGTCAAAGCCCTGCGCGAGCGCCATGAAGAAACCTGGCGCATTGTCGAGGACGCGTCTTTGTTGCCAGGCGGTTGTCGGGTCGAAACCGAGCACAGTCGGATTGACGCCACCATCGAAACCCGTGTGACCCAAGTCATGGCCAAGCTGTTCGATCAATTGCACGATCAAGCGCTGCACCCAGCCGCGCCGGACCTGAGCCTGGAACTGCCGGTCGACGAAAAGTCTGCTGTCCTCCCGGACCAGGACGAACCCGATGCGCCTTGATCGCACCAGCTTCGCCAAGCGCCTCGGTAGCTACGCCGAGGCCACAGAGCTGGCTGGCGCGCCGATCCTCGAAGGTCGCCTCCTGCGTATGGTCGGCCTGACACTCGAAGCCGAAGGCTTGCGCGCGGCCATGGGCAGCCGTTGCATGGTCATCAACGATGACAGCTATCATCCGATGCAAGTCGAGGCCGAGGTCATGGGCTTCTCTGGCAGTAAGGTTTTTCTGATGCCGGTCGGCAGCGTCGCCGGCATCGCCCCCGGCGCCCGGGTGGTTCCCTTGGCCGATACCGGTCGTCTGCCCATGGGTATGAGCATGCTCGGGCGGGTCCTCGATGGCGCCGGTCGTGCGCTGGATGGCAAGGGCGGGATGAAGGCTGAAGACTGGGTGCCGATGGACGGTCCGACCATCAACCCGCTCAAGCGTGACCCGATCAGCCAGCCGCTGGACGTCGGTATTCGCTGCATCAACGGTTTGTTGACGGTCGGTCGCGGTCAGCGGCTCGGGTTGTTTGCCGGTACTGGCGTGGGCAAGAGTGTGCTGCTGGGCATGATGACCCGCTTCACCGAGGCCGACATCATCGTCGTCGGGCTGATCGGTGAGCGGGGTCGTGAAGTTAAAGAATTCATCGAGCACATCCTCGGTGAAGAAGGGCTCAAGCGTTCGGTGGTGGTGGCGTCGCCAGCGGATGATGCGCCGCTGATGCGTCTGCGCGCGGCTATGTACTGCACACGGATCGCCGAGTATTTTCGCGACAAGGGCAAGAATGTCCTGTTGCTCATGGATTCCCTGACCCGGTTCGCCCAGGCCCAGCGGGAAATCGCCTTGGCCATCGGCGAACCGCCAGCGACCAAGGGCTATCCGCCGTCGGTATTCGCCAAGCTGCCGAAACTGGTGGAACGGGCCGGTAACGCCGAAAAGGGTGGCGGTTCGATCACTGCGTTTTACACCGTATTGTCCGAAGGCGATGACCAGCAAGACCCGATCGCCGACTCGGCGCGGGGCGTGCTCGACGGGCACATCGTGCTGTCCCGGCGCTTGGCCGAGGAAGGGCATTACCCGGCCATCGATATCGAAGCGTCCATCAGCCGGGTCATGCCGTCGGTGGTCGGCGTCAAGCACATGAACCACGCGCAGATGTTCAAGCAATACTGGTCGCGCTATCAGCAGAGTCGCGACCTGATCAGCGTCGGCGCCTATGTGCCCGGCGGAGACCGGGAAACCGACACCGCGATCAATCTGCAACCGGCTATGACGATGTACCTGCGCCAGGGCTTGAACGACAACATCAGCATGGGCGCCAGCGAAGGCCATCTTGCGTCGGTATTCGCGCCAGCGCCAGGCGGTTAATCGGCCATGGCCCTGAGTCGCGCAGCGCGCCTGGCACCGGTGGTGGAAATGGCTGAAAAGGCCGAGAAAACCGCCGTCCAGCGCCTGGGGCACTTCCAGGGTCAGGTGCGCCTGGCGGAAAGCAAACTGGCCGACCTCGAAGCCTTTCATCTCGATTATCAAGAGCAATGGATCGTGCGCGGCAGCGGCGGCGTGTCGGGTCAATGGCTGCTGGGGTATCAAGGTTTCCTGGCGCAACTGGGCACGGCCATCGATCAGCAGCGACAAAGTCTGGCCTGGCATCAGAACAACCTGAACAAGGCTCGGGAGACTTGGCAGCAGGCGTTTGCCCGGGTCGAAGGCTTGCGCAAGCTGGTTCAGCGCTACAGGGATGAGGCGCGGCAACTGGAAGACAAGCGCGAGCAGAAGTTGCTGGATGAACTGTCCCAACGGTTGCCGCGTCATGATCCGTATTGAATCAGGTAGCCCGCGAAGGCGATTTTACTAACCGTACAATTGTTCAGCCTTGCTCCAGCCCCCATCAGGTGCTAAACCTTCTACACGTACGTTCGTCAATGACAAGGAAGCCGTGAAATGTCAGTCGTTACAGAAGTATCTCAGGATGGGAAAAAGCTGACGATTTCGATCGAGGGGCGATTCGATTTCGGTCGGCATCAGGAGTTTCGCGAGTCCTACGAGCGACTCAACAGTAAGCCCGAGTCCATTGTGGTGGACCTGAAGAAAGCCACTTATCTCGATAGCTCTGCGTTGGGCATGTTGCTCTTGCTGCGTGATCACGCCGGTGGCGACAATTCCGATATTCGCGTCGTCAACAGCAGCACCGATGTGAAGAAAATCCTCGCCATCTCCAACTTCGACAAACTGTTCGACATCAGTTGATCGCCATGCAGCCGCTCGAGCCGCTGACGATTCTGATCGCTGAAGACAGCGCGGCCGATCGCCTGCTGCTGTCGACTATCGTCCGTCGTCAGGGTCATGAGGTGCTAACGGCTGCCAACGGCGCCGAGGCGGTCGAAGCGTTCCGCTCGCAGCGACCGCATCTGGTGCTGATGGACGCCATGATGCCGGTGATGGACGGCTTCGAGGCTGCACAACAAATCAAGGCGCTGGCCGGCGAAACCCTGGTGCCGATCATCTTTTTGACGTCGCTGACCGAAAGCGAAGCCTTGGCTCGTTGTCTGGAGGCCGGGGGCGACGATTTTCTGGCAAAGCCTTACAACCAGGTGATCCTCGCCGCCAAGATCAAGGCGATGGACCGCTTGCGACGCTTGCAAGCCACGGTGCTGGAGCAGCGCGACCTGATCGCCAGGCACCACGATTACCTGCTCAATGAACAACGGGTGGCCAAAGCCGTGTTCGACAAGGTCGCCCATTCCGGTTGCCTGAATGCCCCCAATATCCGTTACCTGCAATCGCCCTATGCGCTGTTCAATGGCGATCTGTTGCTGGCCGCGTTCACCCCGGCCGGCGACATGCACGTGCTGCTTGGCGATTTCACTGGCCACGGTTTGCCGGCCGCTGTTGGCGCCATGCCCCTGGCCGAAGTCTTCTACGGCATGACGGCCAAGGGCTACGGCTTGTCCGAAACCCTGCGCGAGATGAACGCCAAGCTCAAACGTATCCTGCCGGTGGACATGTTCTGCTGTGCGACCTTGCTGTGCCTGAGCTTTCAGCGAGGATCGGTGGAGGTCTGGAACGGTGGGATGCCGGACGGCTATTTACACAGTACCGCCAGCGGCGAACGTATCACTCTGGCGGCGCGGCACTTGCCGTTGGGCGTGCTGAGCCCGCCAACCTTCGATGACCGTACCGAGGTGTTCCCGATGGCTATCGGGGATCGGGTCTTTCTGTTGTCCGACGGAGTGATCGATACCTGCGATGCCAATGAACAATTGTTTGGGGTGGAGCGATTGGAGCAGGTGTTTGCAGCCAATCGTCAGCCTGATGCGCTGTTCGAGGAGATTGAACAGGCCCTGCGGGATTTTCGCGGCGAGGCTCGCGATGACGTGAGCATGGTTGAGGTCAGTCTGCTGAAGGCTGCGCAACTGAGTGCGCCAGCGCCGGTGTATTCCGACAGCGGCCAGTCCAGCCCGCTGGACTGGTCGGTGAGTTTCGAGTTCCGCGCCGCCACCCTCAAGCGCTTCAATCCGCTGCCGTACTTGTTGCAGTTGCTGCTTGAAGTGCATGGTCTGCGGGCTCAGAGTGGCGCGCTCTACAGTGTGCTGGCTGAGCTTTATTCCAACGCCCTGGAGCATGGCGTGCTGGGTCTGGATTCGAGCCTGAAACGCGATGCATCGGGTTTTGCGCGCTATTATCAGCAGCGCAATGCACGTCTGGACGATTTGCGGGACGGCTATGTTCGGGTGCATTTGCAGGTGATGCCAAAAGATGAGGGTGGTTGTTTGACGATCCAGGTCGAAGACAGTGGCAAGGGCTTCGATGTGGCGCGGGTGATGGAGCGTCCCGTCGATGGTGTCCGCCTGTCGGGACGTGGCGTCAGTTTGATCCGTCAGTTGAGCCATCATGCGCGCTGGACCGATAATGGGCGCAGTGCTCACGTAGAGTTCTTCTGGGAGGCTCTGGCCTGATCCCGGGCATTCTTGATCAAGGAGTGAACAAGTGGCTGACACACATCTGGACCGTGACGTGCTGAGCGCGTTGCAGGAAGTTATGGAGGACGGGTATCCAGAATTGCTTGATACCTTTCTCGCCGATTCCGAAGCGCGTTTGAGTCTGCTGCAGAAGGCTGACAACGCCGATCAGTTGGGCGCCGCTGCGCACAGCTTCAAAGGCAGTTGCAGCAACATGGGCGCTACCCGGCTGGCCGAGCTGTGTAATGAGTTGGAGCAGCGCGCAAAGCAAAAAAGCCTCGAAGGCATTGAAGCGCTGGTCGGAGAAATTGATGGCGAGTTCGCAATTGTCCGACCGCTCTACGAAGCGGAACGCCAGCGTTCCCTTGCTGAATAAATCAACCGTCCGGCGCTTTTAGCGGCCAGCGAGCAAAGCTGGCTCGACCCTTGCAGACAACTTGCTCAACTGTACCTACGATCCCAGTGCAGCGGAGACCGTTCTATGCCCGTTACCCCCAACATTCTTCTTCAGGCCGCCACACAGGCCAAGGCTCAAGCTGCGTCCGCCAATGCGCCGGCGCTGACGGCTGAGGCTGGGGACAAGGCGTCCAGCTTCGCTCGGGTCTACGCCAATCAGTCCCAGAACAAGCCCTCGGCCGTGGCGGACGGATCGGCTAAAGCTGCTCGCGACAAAGCGCCGGACAGCGCCGACATAAAGGACGTGAGCAACGACAAGTCTGCCGCCCCGGAACCGCCGGTTGCCGATAGCGGCAAATCCTTGCCCGCCGATAAACCGGCGCAGGCTGATGACAAGACGGCCAGCGATGACGCGCCGGATGCGGCCGAGACGGCGACGCAGGTAGTCGATACCGCGCCTGTCGATCCAGCCCTCGATCCGGCGTTGATGCAAGTGGTGCTGCCGGTGCTGTCAGCCCCCGTGCCGGAAACTCCACCCGTTGTCGCCACTGTGCAGTCAGCCGTCGAAGCACCCGTCGCAGCCGCTGTTACCGCGACAGCGACGCAGCCCGTTGCGACCGTCGATCCTGATTTCGATCCCGAAGCCGATCCTCTCGATGCGCTGCCGGCCGTGCGCTTGGCCATGGAGCAGGGCGGGCATGTTTCGGCCGCCAGCCAGGCTCAGCCAAAAGCGGCGCCGACCCAGGCTCACGTCGACGGCGAGCTGACCCCGGCACAGAACTTTGCCGTGGGCATGGCGAGCATGTTCGATGTGCAAGCCGACCAGGACAGCACCAGTCAGGACGGCGAAAAGGCTTTCAGTGGCCTGATCGATGACGGCCTCAAGGATCTCAAATCTGCTAGCAGCGATACCCGTGTCGATGACTTCGCCAATCGTCTGGCAGCTTTGACCCAGGCGGCAACGCCGAAAACTGCCAACGCATTGCCGGTGAATCAGCCAATCGCCATGCATCAGAGCGGTTGGACCGAGGAAGTGGTCAACCGGGTCATGTACCTGTCCAGTGCCAACCTCAAGGCGGCCGACATTCAATTGCAACCGGCCGAGCTGGGACGCCTCGATATTCGGGTGAACATGGTTCCCGATCAGCAGACCCAGGTGACCTTCATGAGTGCTCACCCCAGCGTTCGAGAAGCGCTCGATGGGCAAATGCATCGCCTGCGTGATCTGTTCGCGCAGCAAGGCATGGGGCAGGTCGACGTCAACGTTTCTGATCAATCCCGGGGCTGGCAGGGGCAGGGGCAGGAACAGGCTCAACAGGGGCAGGGTGGGCGTAGCAACGCCAGTGGCGGTCGCCTCGACGCTGCCGATGAAGAACTCCCTGCGACTGTCGCTGAAGTAGCCGCCAACACCACCAGTGTGATTGGCTCCAGCGCCGTCGATTATTACGCCTGATAAATCAGGGCGCCGCTCAAAAGATCGCAGGCTTCCAGACTGTGTGAAAACCTAGCCATTTGCGCAGCGATTCAAGAAAATGCCCCATCATTGAAAGATACGGGGCATTTTTGCTGTGGCGTATATCCAAGGTGAACCACGAAACCAGACCAGTCTATTCCCGGTTTCTCTGGAAGATTTAATACCTGAAGATCATCTCGTTCGCGTGATTGACGCCTATGTCGCAGGACTGGATCTTGTTCAATTGGGCTTCGGCAGGGCAACTCCCAAAGGCACAGGACGTCCCTCTTACGATCCTGCCGACCAGCTCAAACTGTATCTCTACGGCTATTTCCAGCGGATTCGCTCCTCGCGCCGACTTGAAGCCGAGTGCCAACGCAACGTCGAAGTCATGTGGCTGATCAATCGACTCAAGCTCGACTTTAAAACCATTGCCGACTTTCGTCGGGACAACAAAACCGCGTTCATTGCCACGTGCCGGGCCTTTGTCCAATTCTGCCGCGCGGTCGGTTTGATTGCGGGCGACCTGGTTGCCATCGATGGCAGTAAATTTCGGACGGTGGCGTCTGCACGACGGCATCTGAATCTCAAACAGCTCAAGCTCCAGGAGGAAAAGCTGGACAAGCGCATTGCCCAGTGGAAGGCGCGAGAGCGGAAATGGCGCTGGCGATAAACGCCTACAACCTCAAAAGAGTGATTAATGTGCTGGGAGCACGTCAACTGATGGCGTTAATGGGCTGAATAGCCTTTTTTCGTCTGCTTCCCGCAAAGAGCAAACGCCCCGAACAAGCCGTGGCGTTTGCTTGGGCCGCGATTACTGCGTTTTCACACAGTCTGCTTCGGCGGCTCCTACAGGGTGTACACCATCCAACTGTAGGAGCGGCCGAAGGCTGCGATCTTTTGATTTCAGGTGCCTGCTCGCCGCCATCCATTTTTCCCTCGGACACTTCTGGCATAACACTTGCTCTTGCCTTGCCGTGCGACTGTGAAAACCCGAATAGTGACGGATTATTGGCATGGCGAAGAGCGAAGCAGTAGTAAAAGACCCCGCAACCAAAGGCAAAATCAAGCTGATCATTGTGATTGTCGTGGCCCTGCTGCTGGCGATCGGCGTGTCCGTGGGCGCGACCTGGTACTTCATGCACGGCACCCAGAGCAAGCCTGCCGCTGCCACTGAAGCCGTTGTAGTCGGCAAGCAGCCGGCGATCTTCGAAGCCATGGCGCCGGCCTTCGTGGCCAACTACAACCAGAGCGGCCGTCAGCGCTACATGCAGGTGAGCATCACCCTGCAGGGCCGCAATCAGGCCGATCTGGAAGCGCTCAAAGTCCACATGCCGGTGATCCGCAATAACCTGGTGATGCTGTTTTCCGCTCAGGATTTCGCCACGCTGGCGACGCCGGTCGGCCAGGAGATGTTGCGTCAGAAAGCCACGGCCAGCGTCCAGGAAGTGGCGCAGAAAGAGCTCGGCAAAGTGGTGATCGAACAGTTGCTTTTCACTAATTTCGTACTGCAGTAGGAACACGACATGGCCGTGCAAGACCTGCTGTCCCAAGATGAGATCGATGCGCTGTTGCATGGTGTCGACGATGGTCTGGTACAGACCGATAACGCCGCCGAAGCCGGCAGCATCAAGAGTTATGACCTGACCAGCCAGGATCGCATCGTCCGTGGACGCATGCCGACTCTGGAAATGATCAACGAGCGTTTCGCTCGCTACACCCGCATCAGCATGTTCAACATGCTGCGCCGTTCGGCAGACGTTGCCGTCGGTGGCGTGCAAGTGATGAAGTTCGGCGAATACGTGCATTCGCTGTACGTGCCAACCAGCCTCAACCTGGTCAAGATCAAGCCGCTGCGCGGTACGGCGCTGTTCATCCTCGACGCCAAACTGGTGTTCAAACTGGTGGACAACTTCTTCGGCGGCGACGGCCGTCACGCGAAGATCGAAGGGCGTGAATTCACCCCCACCGAACTGCGTGTGGTGCGCATGGTGCTGGAACAGGCCTTCGTCGATTTGAAGGAAGCCTGGCAGGCGATCATGGAAGTGAACTTCGAGTACATCAACTCCGAAGTGAACCCGGCCATGGCCAACATCGTCGGTCCGAGCGAAGCCATTGTGGTGTCGACATTCCACATCGAGCTTGATGGCGGTGGCGGCGACCTGCACGTGACCATGCCGTACTCGATGATCGAGCCGGTGCGCGAAATGCTCGACGCCGGCTTCCAGTCCGACCTCGATGATCAGGACGAGCGTTGGATCAACGCCTTGCGCCAGGACGTGCTGGACGTCGACGTACCGATCGGTGCCACCGTGGCCCGCCGTCAGTTGCGCCTGCGCGACATCCTGCACATGCAGCCGGGGGATGTAATCCCGGTCGAGATGCCGGAAGAAATGATCATGCGCGCCAATGGCGTGCCGGCCTTCAAGGTCAAGATGGGCTCGCACAAAGGCAACCTCGCGTTGCAGGTGATCGAGCCGATCGAGCGTCGCTGACCGGCGCTCCAACCCCCTTTTAATTGACTGCTCGTGATTGAGCAGGTGCCCGCCGAGGACAAATGATGAACGACGATATGAACGCCCAGGACGACCAGGCGCTGGCCGATGAATGGGCTGCGGCCCTGGAAGAAACCGGTGACGCCGGGCAGGACGATATCGATGCCTTGCTGGCCGCCGACACCAGCGATTCGCCGTCCAGCCGTCTGCCGATGGAAGAGTTCGGCAGCGTGCCGCGCAACAACGATCCGGTGACGCTGGACGGTCCGAACCTGGACGTGATCCTTGATATCCCGGTGTCGATTTCCATGGAAGTCGGCAGCACCGACATCAACATCCGCAACCTGCTGCAACTCAACCAGGGTTCGGTGATCGAGCTCGATCGTCTGGCCGGCGAGCCGCTGGACGTGCTGGTCAACGGCACACTCATCGCCCATGGTGAAGTGGTGGTGGTCAACGAAAAGTTCGGCATCCGCCTGACCGACGTGATCAGCCCAAGCGAACGCATCAAGAAGCTGCGCTGAGTGAAAAAGGTTCTGGGTTTTGTGCTGGGGTTAGCGCTGATCTTGCCGTGCAGCGTGTTGGCGGCCGAGCAGGTGGCGACAGCTGCGACAGCGGCTGCTGCGCCGGCGCTCAGCAGTGGTGTGGCCGGGCAATTGACGCAATTGGTGTTCGGCTTGCTGCTGGTGCTGGGGTTGATCTTTTTCCTTGCCTGGCTGCTGCGCCGGGTCCAGCAGGCCGGGCCGGCCGGCAAGGGGCAGGTGATCGAGCTGATCGGTTCCCGCGCGCTCGGGCCTCGTGACCGTTTGATGCTGGTGCAGGTCGGTAATGAACAGATTCTGCTCGGCCTTAGCCCTGGCACCATCACTGCGTTGCATGTGCTCAAGGAGCCGGTGCCGGTGTCCGCCACTACCGAGAAAGCGACCCCGGAATTTGCCCAGCATCTGTTGAGGATGCTCGGCAAGGATCAGAAGGATAAGAAGTAATGGGTGCGTTACGCATCGTCTTGACCCTGGCCCTGCTGCTGGTCGCGCCGCTGGCGTTCGCCGCCGATCCGTTGTCGATCCCGGCGATTACCTTGGGCACTAACGCCGAAGGCGCTCAGGAATACTCGGTCAGTCTGCAAATTTTGCTGATCATGACCGCGCTGAGTTTTATTCCGGCGTTCGTCATGCTGATGACCAGCTTCACCCGGATCATCATCGTTTTTCTCGATCCTGCGTCAGGCCCTGGGCTTGCAGCAGACACCGTCGAACCAGATCCTCACCGGCATGGCGCTGTTCCTCACCATGTTCATCATGGCGCCGGTGTTCGATCGCGTGAATCAGGATGCCTTGCAACCCTATCTGGCGGAGAAACTCACCGCTCAGGATGCCGTGGCCAAGGCTCAGGTGCCGATCAAGGACTTCATGCTGGCGCAGACTCGCAGCAGCGATCTGGAGCTGTTCATGCGCTTGTCCAAACGCACCGACATCACTTCGCCTGATCAGGCGCCACTGACGATTCTGGTGCCGGCGTTCGTCACCTCTGAGCTGAAAACCGCGTTCCAGATCGGCTTCATGATCTTCATCCCGTTCCTGATTATCGACCTAGTCGTGGCCAGTGTGCTGATGGCCATGGGGATGATGATGCTCTCGCCGCTGATTATTTCCCTACCGTTCAAGATCATGCTGTTCGTGCTGGTGGATGGTTGGGCGTTGATCATCGGCACCTTGGCCAGCAGCTTCGGCGGCGTTTCACCATGACGCCGGAAGTTGCCGTAGATATCTTTCGCGAAGCGCTGTGGCTGACCACCATGATGGTTGCCGTGCTGGTGATTCCGAGCTTGCTGGTGGGGCTGTTGGTGGCGATGTTCCAGGCGGCGACCCAGATCAACGAACAGACCCTGAGCTTCCTGCCGCGCCTATTGGTGATGCTGGTGACGCTGATCGTTGCCGGCCCGTGGATGGTGCAGACGTTCATGGAATACATCATCCAGCTGTACCACAGCATCCCGATGGTCATCGGCTAAGCCATGTCGTCGCTGCTTCAGCTGACCGACACCCAGATCAGCACTTGGGTGGCGACGTTCATGTTGCCGTTGTTTCGCATCGGTTCGTTGCTGATGGTCATGCCGATTTTCGGCACGACACTGGTGCCCCAGCGCGTGCGTCTGTACTTCGCCCTGGCGATCACCTTCGTGATCGCTCCCGGCCTGCCGCCGATGCCGCCGGTCAATGCGCTGGACCTGAGCGCGCTGCTGCTGATCGCCGAGCAAATCATTATTGGCGCGGTGTTGGGTTTCTCCTTGCAGTTGTTCTTCCAGGCGTTCGTGGTCGCCGGGCAAATTGTCGCGATCCAGATGGGTATGGGTTTCGCCTCGATGATCGACCCTACGAACGGGGTGTCGGTGGCAGTGATCGGGCAGTTTTTTACCATGCTGGTAACGCTGCTGTTCCTGTCGATGAACGGCCATCTGGTGGTGTTCGAAGTCCTTACCGAGAGCTTCACCACGCTGCCCGTCGGTGGCGGGTTGATGGTTAATCATTTCTGGGAATTGGCCGGCAAGCTTGGCTGGGTGTTCGGTGCGGCGCTGTTGCTGGTGTTGCCGGCGATCACTGCGTTGCTGGTGGTCAACATTGCGTTTGGCGTGATGACCCGGGCAGCGCCGCAGTTGAACATCTTCTCGATCGGCTTTCCGCTGACCCTGGTGCTCGGGCTGATCATTGTCTGGGTCGGTCTGGCGGACATTCTCAATCAGTACCAACCGCTGGCCTCCGAGGCTTTGCAGTTGTTACGCGAACTGGCACGGGCGCGCTGAGTTATGGCTGAGAGCGAAAGCGGTCAGGACAAAACAGAAGACCCCACCGAGAAACGCAAAAAGGACTCCCGTGAGAAGGGTGAGATTGCGCGCTCCAAGGAGCTCAATACCCTGGCGGTCATGCTCGCCGGCGCCGGTGCGCTGCTGATTTTCGGTGGTGCATTGGCGCAGGACATGATGGAACTGATGCGGATGAACTTCACGCTGTCGCGGGAAGTGATTCTGGATCAGCGCAACATGGGCACCTTCTTGCTGCACTCGGGACAGATTGCCCTGTTGGCGATTCAACCGGTGATGATCACTTTGCTGTTGGCTTCGTTGATCGGCCCGATCTCCCTCGGTGGCTGGCTGTTCGCGGCCGGCTCCATGGCGCCCAAGTTCAGTCGGATGAACCCCGGCGCAGGCCTGAAACGGATGTTCTCGACCAAGGCTTTAATTGAATTGCTCAAGGCTCTGGCGAAGTTTTTCATCGTCTTGTTCGTGGCGTTGGCGGTCTTGTCGTCGGACATCGACGATCTGCTGCGCATCGCCCATGAGCCGTTGGACATGGCGATCATTCACAGCTTGCAAGTGGTTGGCTGGAGCACGTTGTGGATGGCTTGTGGGCTGATCATCATCGCTGCGGTCGACGTGCCGGTGCAGTTGTGGGAAAGCCGCAACAAACTGCTGATGACCAAGCAGGAAGTGCGCGACGAACACAAGGATCAGGACGGTAAACCGGAGGTCAAGCAGCGCATTCGCCAGTTGCAGCGCGAGATGTCGCAGCGGCGGATGATGGCGGCCATTCCTGAGGCTGACGTGGTCATTACTAACCCGACTCACTACGCCGTAGCCCTCAAGTACGATCCGGAAAAGGGCGGGGCGCCGATGCTGATCGCCAAGGGCAGCGACTTCCTGGCCCTGAAGATCCGCGAAATCGCCGTGGCCAACAAGGTGCTGCTGCTCGAATCGCCGGCGCTGGCGCGTTCGATCTACTACTCCACGGAGCTGGAGCAGGAAATTCCCGGCGGGCTCTATCTGGCGGTCGCCCAGGTATTGGCCTATGTCTACCAGATCCGCCAGTACCGCGCCGGCAAGGGCAAGCGCCCGGATCCGCTCCAGGACGATCTGCCGATTCCGCCGGATCTGCGCCGCGATTCCTGATTGTGCGTTGACAGTGCCGGCCTCTTCGCGGGCAAGTCGGAACGCCGCCCGCGAAGGCGTCGATTCAAGCAATACAAATCCCCGAAACAGACCTCTATTTCAACCCCCGGCAAAAGTTGGAAGGCTTCTTGCAATAGCCGCCCTGCGCCTGCTTCAGGCGTCAAAAGTTTGCTTTAAAGGAACGGGGAAAACCGGTGGATCGCTCTCAGTTAATCAACACTGCACGCACAAACGTTGCCGACCTCAGTCGAGGCAATCTGGGTGTGCCGCTGTTGCTGCTGGTCATGCTGGCGATGATGATGTTGCCGGTGCCGCCGTTCCTGCTGGACGTGTTTTTCACCTTCAACATTGCCTTGTCCATCGTTGTGTTGCTGGTCTGTGTGTACGCCCTGCGGCCGCTGGATTTTGCGGTGTTCCCGACCATTCTGCTGGTGGCGACGTTGCTGCGACTGGCGCTGAACGTGGCCTCGACGCGGGTGGTGATGCTCCACGGTCAGGACGGCCATGCCGCCGCCGGTAAGGTGATCCAGGCCTTCGGTGAAGTGGTGATCGGCGGTAACTACGTGGTCGGTATCGTGGTCTTCGCGATTTTGATGATCATCAACTTCGTCGTGGTGACCAAGGGCGCCGGGCGGATTTCCGAAGTGAGCGCGCGTTTCACCCTCGATGCGATGCCCGGTAAACAAATGGCGATCGACGCTGATTTGAATGCCGGTCTGATCGATCAGAACCAGGCGAAACTGCGCCGGATGGAAGTGGCTCAGGAAGCCGAGTTCTACGGCTCGATGGACGGTGCCAGCAAGTTCGTGCGTGGGGACGCCATTGCCGGCCTGCTGATTCTGTTCATCAACCTGATCGGCGGCATGGCGGTCGGTATCTTCCAGCACGGCATGAGCTTTGGTGATGCCGGCAAGGTTTATGCGCTGTTGACCATCGGTGACGGTTTGGTGGCGCAATTGCCATCACTGCTGTTGTCGACTGCCGCCGCGATCATGGTGACCCGTGCTTCCGGCTCGGAAGACATGGGCAAGCAGATCAATCGTCAGATGTTCGCCTCGCCGAAAGCCCTGGCGGTGGCCGCTGGTTTGATGGCGGTGATGGGGCTGGTGCCGGGCATGCCGCACTTCTCCTTTCTGAGCATGGCAGCCTTGGCGGCCGGCGGCGCTTACCTGTTCTGGAAGAAGCAGAACGCGGTCAAGGTTCAGGCCCTGCAAGAGGTCAAGCGTCAGCAGGAACTGTTGCCATCACCAGCCCGGGCTCAGGAAACCAAGGAGCTTGGCTGGGATGACGTGACGCCGATCGACATGATCGGCCTGGAAGTCGGTTACCGCCTGATCCCGCTGGTGGATCGCAATCAGGGTGGTCAGTTGCTGGCGCGGATCAAGGGTGTGCGTAAAAAGCTCTCCCAGGACCTGGGCTTCCTGATGCCGACGGTGCATATCCGTGACAACCTCGACCTGGCGCCCAGCGCCTACCGCCTGACCTTGATGGGCGTGATCCTGGCCGAGGCCGAGATTTACCCGGACCGCGAGTTGGCGATCAACCCGGGGCAGGTCTACGGCACGCTCAACGGCATCACCGCCAAAGATCCGGCTTTTGGTCTGGAGGCGGTTTGGATCGAAATCAGCCAGCGTGCCCAGGCGCAATCCCTCGGCTATACCGTGGTCGATGCCAGTACGGTAGTGGCAACGCACTTGAACCAGATTCTGTACAAGCACTCCAGCGAGCTGATCGGCCACGAAGAAGTCCAGCAACTCATGCAGTTGTTAGCCAAAAGCTCACCGAAACTGGCCGAAGAGCTGGTGCCTGGGGTGGTTTCGCTGTCGCAATTGCTCAAAGTCTTGCAGGCATTGCTCGCCGAACAAGTGCCGGTACGGGACATTCGCAGCATCGCCGAAGCCATCGCGAACAACGCCGCCAAGAGTCAAGATACTGCCGCTTTGGTGGCCGCGGTGCGCGTCGGCGTATCCCGCGCAATCGTGCAAAGCATTGTAGGCACTGAGTCGCAGCTGCCTGTAATCACCTTGGAACCAAGGTTGGAACAAATATTGCTCAATAGTCTTCAGAAGGCAGGACAAGGCTCGGAAGAGGGTGTTCTGCTGGAGCCAAGCATGGCAGAGAAACTGCAACGCTCGCTGATCGAAGCGGCACAGCGTCAGGAGATGCAAGGTCAACCGGTGATTCTGCTGGTGGCCGGTCCGGTTCGCGCGATGCTCTCGCGATTCGGCCGACTGGCAGTCCCGGGTTTGCATGTGTTGGCTTACCAGGAAATCCCTGACAACAAGCAAGTGACCATCGTTGCGACAGTAGGGCCCAACGGCTGAGGTAGTGGTTTATGCAAGTTAAGCGTTTTTTCGCCGCCGATATGCGTCAGGCCATGAAACTGGTTCGTGATGAGCTGGGCGCCGATGCCGCCATCATTGGCAATCGCCGGATCGCCGGCGGTGTTGAGCTGACGGCTGCCCTGGATTACAAATTGTCGGCGCTGGCCCCGCGTGTTCCGAACATGGAGCTCGAGGACGAGTTGCGCAAGACCCAGTCGCGGATCGTCACCGCCCAGGCCGAATTGAGCCTGCGTGGCGATGGCGAGAGCGACCAGACCACCAATCGCCAGTTGTTCGCCGGCCTGCCGTTGACCGCCGCCGAACCGTTGACCGAGCCGACCCTGGCCGAGCCCCGGCGCCCGACACCCGCGCCTGCGGCAACGACCGGCGTTGACCCGCGTGCGTTCGACTCGATGCGTTTCGAACTCAACAGCCTGCGCGAACTGATGGAAGTGCAGCTTGGCTCTTTAGCGTGGAATCAGCTGCAAGGCAGCCGCCCGGCCCAGGCCAACCTTTGGCGTCGCCTGCAACGCATCGGTCTGTCGGGTCCGTTGTCGCGCGATCTGCTGGCGCTGATTACCGACATTGAAGAACCTCGTCAGGCCTGGCGCATGTTGCTCGCGCACCTGGCGCGGATGATCGCCACTCCAGAAGTCGAGCCACTGGAAGAGGGTGGCGTGATTGCCATGGTCGGCCCGGCGGGTATGGGCAAGACCACCACACTGGCCAAGCTCGCGGCCCGTTACGTGCTCAAGTACGGCGCGCAAAACATCGCGCTGGTCAGTATGGACAGCTATCGCATCGGTGCTCAGGAACAGCTCAAGACCCTGGGCCGCATCCTCAACGTGTCGGTCACCCACGTTGACCCGGGTCAATCGCTGGTGCAGGCGCTGGAACCCTTGCTGCGCAAACGCGTAGTGCTGATCGATACCGCCGGCCTGCAGGCCAGCGATCCGGCACTGCGCATGCAGCTCGAAAGCCTGGCCGGACGAGGGATCAAATCAAAAAATTATCTGGTCTTGGCAACCACTAGCCAAAAACAGGTTCTAACCGCCGCTTATCATAGTTACAAACGTTGCGGCCTTGCCGGCTGCATCCTGACTAAACTGGATGAAACGGCAAGCTTGGGCGAGGTGTTGAGCCTGGCCATCAGTCATGAATTGCCGGTGGCTTACCTGACCGATGGCCCGCGGATCCCGGATGATTTGCATCTGCCGCGTCGTCATCAGTTGGTCAGCCGCGCCGTTAGCGTGCAAATGCAGGAAGAACCCAGCGAAGAAGCCATGGCTGATATGTTCGCTGACCTTTACCACGGCCCGACCAAGCGGGTTGGCTGAGGTATTAATGAATAATTTTTGTACCTACATCGATGGTCTGCCACGCATTGTTCAGTTGGTGAGCGCGCAGCCAGTAATGTGGCCTCCGTCTAAGTAAGACAAGGTAAAGAAAGAACATGGGCAGCATGCATCCCGTACAGGTGATCGCGGTGACCGGCGGCAAAGGTGGCGTCGGGAAGACTAACGTGTCAGTGAACTTGTCCCTGGCTCTCGCTGAGCTCGGCCGGCGCGTCATGCTGCTGGATGCCGATCTGGGGCTGGCGAATGTCGACGTCCTGCTAGGGCTGACACCTAAACGCACACTGGCCGACGTGATCGAAGGCCGCTGTGAGCTGCGCGACGTGCTGTTGCAAGGGCCTGGCGGTATCCGCATCGTCCCCGCCGCGTCCGGCACCCAGAGCATGGTTCATTTGAGCCCGGCGCAGCATGCCGGCCTGATCCAGGCCTTCAGCGACATCGGCGACAATCTCGACGTATTGGTGATCGACACCGCCGCGGGTATTGGTGACTCAGTGGTCAGTTTCGTTCGCGCAGCGCAAGAAGTCTTGCTGGTGGTGTGCGACGAACCGACCTCGATCACTGACGCCTACGCACTGATCAAACTGCTTAACCGCGACTACGGCATGAATCGTTTCCGCGTCCTGGCCAACATGGCGCAGAGCCCGCAGGAAGGCCGCAACCTGTTCGCCAAGTTGACCAAGGTCACGGATCGCTTCCTCGACGTCGCCTTGCAATATGTTGGCGCGGTGCCTTACGACGAAAGCGTGCGCAAGGCCGTGCAGAAGCAGCGGGCCGTTTACGAAGCCTTTCCACGTTCCAAGTGCGCCCTGGCGTTCAAGGCCATTGCGCAGAAAGTCGATACCTGGCCGCTGCCGGCCAACCCGCGTGGGCATCTGGAATTTTTCGTCGAGCGCCTCGTGCAACAAACGGCAGGACCCGTGCTATGACAGCCAGCGGTTACAACCTCTACAAGAGTTCGGCGCGTGACGCGCAGTACGAGCTGATCGAGCGTTACGCGCCACTGGTCAAACGCATTGCCTACCACTTGCTGGCGCGTTTGCCCGCCAGCGTCCAGGTCGAAGATCTGATCCAGGCCGGGATGATCGGCCTGCTTGAAGTATCCACCAAATATGACGCCAGCAAAGGCGCGAGTTTCGAAACGTACGCGGGCATTCGAATCCGCGGCGCGATGCTCGATGAAGTGCGCAAGGGGGACTGGGCGCCACGTTCGGTTCACCGCAATACCCGCATGGTCAGCGACGCGATTCGCTCGATTGAAGCTAAAACCGGCCGTGACGCTAAAGATCACGAGGTTGCGGCCGAACTCCAATTGAGTCTCGACGATTATTACGGGATTTTGAACGACACCCTGGGCAGCCGGTTATTCAGTTTCGACGATCTGTTGCAGGACGGCGAACATGAAGGGCTGCATGAGGATGGCGCCAGTGCTCATATCGAGCCGTCACGCGATCTGGAAGATGAACGCTTCCAGGCGGCGCTGGCGGACGCGATTGCCAATTTGCCGGAGCGTGAGCGACTGGTGTTGGCGCTGTACTACGACGAAGAGTTGAATCTCAAGGAAATCGGTGAGGTCCTGGGGGTCAGCGAATCGCGGGTCAGCCAGTTACACAGCCAGTGCGCGGCCCGTTTGCGGGGGCGTTTGGGGGAGTGGCGAGCGCGCTGAAGGCAGTGTGGGGACACTGCGAATGGAGCGGGTGTGGTGTTGAACCGCGCCGGTCTCGATCTGTTGTGCTCCAGACAGTCATTGAGTGCTTTGCCGGATTGATTGAAATGGCGCGTCCAGGTGCTGGGCGCGTTTAAGACTGCTTGGAGGTCGAATTGGACAAGAACATGAAAATCCTCATCGTGGATGACTTCTCAACGATGCGGCGGATCATAAAAAACCTGTTGCGTGACCTTGGGTTCACCAACACGGTCGAGGCTGACGATGGCATCACTGCCATTCCGGTTCTCAACAGCGGCAGCATCGACTTTCTGGTAACGGACTGGAACATGCCTGGCATGACCGGTATCGATCTGCTGCGTCACGTGCGCGCCGATGAAAAGCTCAAGCACCTGCCGGTGCTGATGGTGACCGCTGAAGCCAAGCGCGAGCAAATTATCGAGGCGGCCCAGGCCGGTGTTAACGGCTATGTGGTCAAACCCTTCACAGCCCAGGCGTTGAAAGAAAAAATCGAGAAGATTTTCGAACGCATCGGTTGATGTACTGCGCCACGGGGGAGCTATGGAGCAAAACGAATCTTCACAGGGCGATTTTGAGTCGACCCTGAAAAAACACGCGGTCGAACTGGTCGAGAGCCTTGAAAAAGGCAGGTTCGGCGACGCTGTGCAACTGATCCATGAGCTCAACCAGACCCGTGACCGCGGCCTGTACCAGGAAGTGGGCAAGCTCACTCGCGAGCTGCATAGCGCGATCGTCAATTTTCAGATTGACCCGCACATGCCGCAAGCCGAGGAAGTGTCTCAGATCACGGATGCCACTGAGCGCCTGGGTTATGTGGTCAAGCTGACCGAGGCCGCGGCCAACCGCACCATGGACCTGGTGGAAAACGCCACGCCGCTGATCAACAGCCTGAGCGATGAAGCTCAGGCGCTGAGCACGGATTGGGGACGGTTCATGCGTCGCGAAGTCGGGGCTGAAGAGTTCCGTGAACTGGCCAGGCGGGTCGATGGTTTCCTGACCCGCAGCAGTGAAGACAACCGCATCGTGTCGAGCAACCTCAACGACATTCTGCTGGCTCAGGATTACCAGGACCTCACCGGTCAGGTGATCAAGCGCGTGACCCAATTGGTCACCGAAGTTGAAAGCAATCTGCTCAAGCTCGTGCTCATGGCCAGC
The DNA here is from genome assembly GCF_024748615.1 of Pseudomonas sp. B21-048. Lineage (NCBI taxonomy): Bacteria > Pseudomonadati > Pseudomonadota > Gammaproteobacteria > Pseudomonadales > Pseudomonadaceae > Pseudomonas > Pseudomonas sp. B21-048. The sequence continues at coordinate 1,545,592 of NZ_CP087168.1, forward strand.
CATGTCGACCGCTTTGCGGGTATCGAACATGACCATGAAGCGATGCTGGCTGAAAAAGATCCACAAAAACATCTCTCTCAGGGTGAAGGTCCGCAGATTCATGCCGATAAAAGAGAAGACGTTGTGTCCGGTCAGGACGATGTGGACGATTTGCTATCCAGCCTAGGTTTTTAGAGTTCTAGGTTTTTTAGGTTTTTAGACCTGTAGGAGCACCCCCTTAATGAGCTTCGGCGCCGATGAAGAGATCCTTCAGGATTTCCTGGTTGAGGCCGGCGAGATTCTAGAGCAACTGTCCGAACAGCTGGTCGAGCTTGAAAGCCGACCGGATGATGCGGATTTGCTCAATGCAATTTTTCGCGGTTTTCACACTGTAAAAGGGGGCGCCGGCTTCCTCCAGCTCAACGAGCTGGTGGAGTGCTGTCACATCGCCGAGAACGTGTTCGACATCCTGCGCAAGGGTGAGCGTCGCGTTGACTCGGAACTGATGGACGTGGTTCTCGAAGCACTGGACGCGGTGAACAGCATGTTCAGCGAAGTCCGCGAACGCAGCCCGATCACGGCTGCCACGCCTGAATTACTGGCTGCTCTGGCTCGTCTGGCCGAGCCGCAAACCGCCGATGAAGCGGCACCCGTCGCTGAAGTGGTGCAAGAGCCTGCCGCTGAAAGCGAATCAGGTGACGTCACCGATAACGAATTCGAACAACTGCTGGACTCGCTGAATGCCGTCAAGGCCCAGGCCGAGGCGCCCGCCGCTGTTCCGGCACCGACCAGCGATACGGCGGCCAGTGACGAAATCACCGATGCCGAGTTCGAGTCGTTGCTCGATCAATTGCACGGCAAAGGCCAGTTCGCTGCCGATGCCGTGGTCGCAGCACCTACCGCACCGGCTGCTCCGAAAGCGGCAGGCGACAGCTCCGACATTACCGACGACGAATTCGAAGCACTGCTCGACACGCTGCATGGCAAAGGCAACTTTGCGGTCGATGCACTGGAGTCGGCGATTGCGTCGGCCCCGGCCCCGGCTGGGCCAACCGCTAAAGCGGCTGGCGGCGATCTGATCTCCGATCATGAGTTCGAATCGCTGCTCGACGAATTGCATGGCAAGGGCAAATTCACTGAAGTGGGTTCCGCTGCTTCTGCGGTAGTGGCACCCGTCGCCAAGCCTGTTGCACCGGCACCGGCACCGGCGCCTGTCGCCAAAGCGCCTGAGCCAAAAGCCGAAGCGCCCAAGCCTGCTGCCACCGCCGCCCCGGCGCCTGCTCGTGCCCCGGCTGCGCCACCACCGGAAAAACCGGCCAGCGAAGCCGAGACCACCGTGCGGGTCGATACCGCGCGCCTCGACGAAATCATGAACATGGTCGGCGAGTTGGTACTGGTGCGTAACCGCCTGGTCCGTCTGGGCCTCAACAGCGGCGACGAAGCCATGTCCAAGGCCGTGTCGAACCTCGACGTGGTCACGGCCGACCTGCAGACCGCGGTCATGAAGACCCGGATGCAGCCGATCAAGAAAGTCTTCGGGCGCTTCCCGCGCTTGGTTCGCGACCTGGCTCGCCAGCTCAAGAAAGAGATCAACCTGGAACTGGTCGGCGAAGAAACCGACCTCGACAAGAACCTCGTCGAGGCCCTGGCCGACCCGCTGGTCCACTTGGTGCGCAACTCAGTCGACCACGGTATCGAAGAGCCGGCTGATCGCGAAGCGATGGGCAAGCCTCGCAGCGGCAAGGTGATCCTGTCCGCTGAACAGGAAGGCGACCACATCCTGCTGTCCATCTCCGATGATGGCAAAGGCATGGACGCCGATGTTCTGCGCGGCATCGCCGTGAAGAAAGGCCTGATGGACAAGGATGCGGCGGACCGTCTCAGCGAGTCGGATTGCTTCAACCTGATCTTCGCGCCGGGCTTCTCGACCAAGACCGAAATTTCCGACGTCTCCGGGCGCGGCGTGGGCATGGACGTGGTGAAAACCAAGATCGCCCAGCTCAACGGCACTATCAATATCTACTCGACCAAGGGCAAGGGCTCGAAGATCGTCATCAAGGTCCCGTTGACCCTGGCGATCATGCCAACGCTGATGGTCATGCTCGGCAACCAGGCGTTCGCGTTCCCGCTGGTGAACGTCAACGAGATCTTCCACCTCGACCTGTCGCGCACCAACGTGGTAGACGGCCAGGAAGTGGTGATCGTGCGGGACAAGGCGCTGCCTCTGTTCTACCTCAAACGCTGGCTGGTCAGCTCCGCCGCTCATGAAGAGCAGCGCGAAGGCCATGTGGTGATCCTTTCGGTGGGCACTCAGCGGATCGGCTTCGTCGTCGATCAACTGGTGGGCCAGGAAGAAGTGGTCATCAAGCCATTGGGCAAAATGCTCCAGGGAACCCCGGGCATGTCCGGCGCCACCATCACCGGTGACGGCCGCATTGCACTGATTCTCGATGTGCCGAGCATGCTCACGCGTTACGCCGCACGGCGTATTTGATTCTGCGGGAGCGGGGCGACTGAGCCTCGCTCCGTCTAATGGAGTGTTTATGGCAGTCAAAGTCCTGGTGGTGGACGATTCGGGGTTTTTCCGCCGCCGCGTCTCAGAAATTCTTTCAGCGGATTCGAATATCCAGGTCGTCGGTACGGCGACCAACGGCAAAGAGGCGATCGATCAGGCGCTGGCCCTCAAGCCAGACGTGATCACCATGGACTACGAGATGCCGATGATGGATGGCATCACGGCAGTGCGGCACATCATGCAGCGCTGCCCGACCCCGGTGTTGATGTTCTCCTCGCTGACTCACGAAGGCGCGCGGGTCACCCTCGATGCGCTGGACGCCGGTGCGGTGGACTTCCTGCCGAAGAATTTCGAAGACATCTCGCGTAACCCGGAGAAGGTCAAGCAACTGCTGTGCGAGAAGATTCTCAGCATCTCGCGCAGTAACCGTCGCGCCAGCACTTACAGCGCCCCGGCCCCGGTGGCTGCCCCAGCCCCGACGCCTGCGCCTACGAGCGTCAGCAGCTACGGCAGCAACGCGCCTGCGCGTGCGGCACCGGCACCGGCACCGATTCCGGCTCGCAGCCATGCAGCGACGCCGTCGTCTCCAGCGCCCAAACGCAAAGCCTACAAACTGGTCGCCATCGGTACCTCCACGGGTGGTCCGGTTGCTCTGCAACGGGTGTTGACGCAGTTGCCGGCCAATTTCCCGGCGCCGATCGTGTTAATCCAGCACATGCCGGCTGCCTTCACCAAGGCTTTCGCCGAGCGTCTGGACAAACTGTGCCGCATCAGCGTCAAGGAAGCCGAGGATGGCGACATCTTGCGTCCGGGCCTGGCGCTGTTGGCACCAGGTGGCAAGCAAATGATGATCGACGGCCGTGGCGCGGTGAAAATCCTGCCGGGCGATGAGCGTCTGAACTACAAACCGTGCGTGGACATCACCTTCGGTTCCGCGGCCAAATCCTACGGCGACAAAGTTCTGGCGGTGGTACTGACCGGCATGGGCGCCGACGGTCGCGAAGGCGCGCGTCTGCTCAAGCAGGGCGGCAGTGCGATCTGGGCTCAGGATGAAGCCAGCTGCGTGATCTACGGCATGCCCATGGCAATCGTCAAAGCCGAACTCGCAGACGCGGTATACAGCCTGGACGATATTGGTCGACACCTGGTCGAGGCGTGCCTCTGATGGATGTACTCAGCCTGATCGGGATCATCATGGCGTTCGTCGCCATCATTGGCGGCAACTACCTTGAAGGCGGGCACCTCGGCGCGCTGGCCAACGGTCCGGCGGCATTGATCGTTCTCGGTGGGACCATCGGTGCGGCGCTGCTGCAATCGCCGATGAGCGCTTTCAAGCGCGCCATGCAGATTCTCGCCTGGATCCTGTTTCCACCTCGCGTGGACCTGGCTGGCGGCATCGATCGCGTCGTGAACTGGAGTCTGACCGCCCGCAAGGAAGGTTTGCTGGGTCTGGAAGGGGTGGCCGACGCTGAACCCGACAGCTACTCGCGAAAAGGCCTGCAACTGCTGGTAGACGGCGCTGAGCCGGAAGCGATTCGCAGCATTCTGGAAGTGGATTTCTACACCCAGGAAAGCCGCGACATCGAAGCTGCCAAAGTCTTTGAAAGCATGGGCGGCTACGCGCCAACCATCGGCATCATTGGTGCGGTGATGGGCCTGATCCATGTCATGGGTAACCTGGGCGATCCGTCGCAGCTGGGCAGCGGCATTGCCGTCGCTTTTGTCGCCACCATTTATGGCGTGGCCAGTGCCAACCTGATGCTGCTGCCGATTGCCGCCAAGCTCAAGTCCATCGCGTTGCGGCAGTCGCGTTATCGCGAAATGTTGCTGGAAGGGATTCTGTCGATTGCCGAAGGTGAAAACCCTCGCTCCATTGAGTTGAAGCTTCAGGGCTTCATGGATTAAGGGAATAACCTTATGGCTCGTCGCCGGCAACCCGAAGAACATGTGAACCATGAACGCTGGCTCGTTTCCTACGCCGACTTCATTACGTTGCTGTTCGCTTTTTTCGTGGTGATGTACTCGATTTCTTCGATTAACGAAGGCAAGTACAAGATCATTTCCGAGGCATTGATCGGGGTGTTTACCGATTCCGATCGCGCCCTCAAGCCGATTCCTATCGGCGAAGAGCGACCGAAGACCGTGACCCCGGCCAAGCCGCTGGTCAAGGACAGCGAACAGATCGACGCCGGCATCGCCCAGGCCGCCAAAGATCCGCTCAAAAGCATCGCCGACGACATCAGCGCGGCGTTCGGCGACCTGATCAGCTCCAACCAGATGACCGTGCGCGGCAATGAGTTGTGGGTCGAAATCGAACTCAATTCCAGCCTGTTGTTCGGCAGTGGCGATGCCATGCCCAGCGACATCGCGTTCAACATCATCGACAAGATTGCCGCGATCCTGAGCCCGTTCGACAACCCGATCCACGTCGAAGGCTTTACCGACGATCAGCCGATTCGCACCGCGCAATACCCGACCAACTGGGAGCTGTCTTCGGCCCGTTCGGCGAGCATCGTGCGCATGCTGGCGATGCAGGGCGTGAACCCCGGTCGTCTGGCGTCGGTGGGTTATGGTGAATTCCAGCCGGTGGCCAACAATGCCACCGCCGAAGGCCGGGCGCGTAACCGTCGGGTGGTGCTGGTGGTTTCTCGCAATCTCGATGTACGCCGCAGCCTCACTGGTACCGGAACAGCTCATGCGCAACCGGATGCCGCGTTGAAGCGGGCTGGCACACAAACTGCACCGTCCCCGGTCAAGTCGCCGGGACGAGAGAGCGCCGTCAATTCTCCGTCACCCGCATTAATACGTTGAGCTATTTCTCGGTCGACCTTTTCGACCGGGAGGAACAATCCGAATGAGAGTCTGGGCAGTCGCCAATCAAAAGGGTGGTGTCGGTAAAACCACTTCCTCCATCGCTTTAGCCGGTTTGCTGGCCGAGGCGGGCAAGCGCGTGGTTGTGGTCGATCTCGACCCCCACGGCTCCATGACCAGCTATTTCGGTTACGACCCCGACAGCCTGGAACACAGCAGCTACGACCTGTTTCTGCACAAGGGCAGCGTGCCGCAAGGCTTGCCCGGTCAGTTGCTGATGCCCACCAGTGACGAACGCATTTCCCTGTTGCCATCGAGCACCGCGCTGGCAACCCTTGAGCGTCAGTCGCCGGGTCAGAGTGGTTTGGGCCTGGTGATCGCCAAGAGCCTGGCGCAGTTGTGGCAGGACTTCGATTACGCGGTGATCGACAGCCCGCCGTTGCTCGGTGTGCTGATGGTCAATGCCTTGGCGGCCAGCCAGCAGTTGGTCATTCCGGTGCAGACCGAGCACTTGGCCGTCAAAGGCCTGGAACGCATGGTCAACACCCTGGCGATGATCAACCGCTCGCGCAAACAGGCGCTGCCGTTCAGCATTGTGCCGACCCTGTTCGACCGCCGCACCCAGGCTTCCCTCGGCACCCTTCGCGTGCTGCGCGACAAGTACCCGGAAGAAATCTGGCAAGGCTACATCCCGATCGACACCCGCTTGCGTGACGCGAGCCGGGCAGGGCTGACGCCTTCGCAATTCGATGGCAAGAGCCGTGGTGTTCTCGCTTACCGTGCACTGCTCAAGCATTTGCTGGCGGCGCAACTTGTTCCGCAGGTGGCTTGAGATGAAGCCAATTCCTACAGGGGAGCGCTCATGAATCGGCCGGTGCAGATCACCTCGCGTCCGCAACTGGCCCTCCAATCCTATCTGGACGCCTTGCTGCAGGACGCGACTGAAGAGTTGCCGCCAGAAGTCGAGGCGCTGCCCGAGGTTGTCGAGGTTGAAGTTGCGCTGGATGAGTTCCAGGCCGCCGTGCTTGAAGAACAGGCCCGCGATGCGCAGAAACCGGCAGTGACCGCTGCCCCCATCGTTGCACCAGTGGTGAAAGCGCCGGTGGCGGTGATCGAAGCGCAAGCACCGATTCTGGCGCCCGTGTCGACCATCGCACCACTGCTGCAAGCCTTGGTGCCGCCGATCGTCGAAGTGCATCTACCGCCAAGCGACACGCCGCCACCGGTGGAAACCGACGGTCGTCCGGCATGGGCCGCCGAGCCGTTCGAGTGCCTGTTGTTCGACGTCGCCGGGTTGACCCTGGCGGTGCCGCTGGTGTGCCTGGGCTCGATTTATTCCCTGGCCGGTCACGAGTTGACGCCGTTGTTCGGTCAGCCGGAATGGTTCCTCGGGATCCTGCCAAGTCAGGCCGGCAACCTGAAAGTACTGGATACCGCGCGCTGGGTCATGCCGGATCGCTATCGCGATGATTTCCGCCAGGGCCTGCAATACGTTATTTCGGTTCAGGGCTACGAGTGGGGGCTGGCGGTACACCAGGTCAGTCGCTCGTTGCGCCTGGACCCGAATGAAATCAAATGGCGCAGCCACCGGGGTCAACGGCCATGGCTGGCGGGCACGGTGATTGAGCACATGTGTGCCTTGCTCGACATTTCCGCTCTGGCCGAGCTGATTGCCAGCGGTGGGGCCAGGCACATGAGCAGCAGCAAGCCGCCACACAAACCAACATAAAAACAGGCGAGGGCAGTGACTGCCGTCGCACCGAACGCACACCGCCAAGGCGGTTTTTCGAGGGGTCAGGGTATGAGTAATCAAGCGACGAATGCAAAAGGTTCTGAAGATCCGATCCTGCAATGGGTAACCTTCAAACTGGACAATGAAACCTACGGCATCAACGTGATGCGCGTTCAGGAAGTCCTGCGTTACACCGAAATCGCCCCGGTCCCGGGTGCTCCGAGCTACGTGCTGGGCATCATCAACCTGCGCGGTAACGTGGTCACCGTGATCGACACCCGTCAGCGCTTCGGCCTGATGAATGCCGAGATCAGCGACAACACCCGCATCGTCATCATTGAAGCCGACAAGCAAGTGGTCGGGATCATGGTCGACAGCGTGGCTGAAGTGGTTTACCTGCGTCAGTCGGAAATCGAGACCGCGCCGAACGTCGGTAACGAAGAGTCCGCCAAGTTCATTCAAGGCGTGTGCAACAAGAACAACGAACTGCTGATCCTGGTCGAGCTGGACAAGATGATGAGCGAAGAAGAATGGTCGGAACTGGAGAGTATCTGATTGATTCTTGAGGTGGCTGTCATTGTCCTGTTCCTCTTCTGGGCAGGCACGCTGGCGATGTTCCTGGCGCATGTCCGCGCTCAGCGGCAGATCGCCGCGCAACAGGCCGAGGGCGATGCGCTGCGCGATCAGCGCATCAAGGAGCTGGCCAAACGCGTCGACGACTACCAGAACGGCAACGTGCGCATGGGTGAAGACCTGCACGAACTGCGCGCCGTCGTCGGGCCGTTGCCGGACAAACTGGCTCAGTTGGAGCAACGTGATCCGTCGAGTCTTTCATTCGCTCAGGCTGCGCGCCTGGTGGGGATGGGGGCGAGCGTCGATGAACTGACTCAGTCTTGCGGGTTGACCCAAGCTGAGGCGGAGTTGATGAGTAAGTTGCACAGGAACTGAGAAGGTCAAAAGATCGCAGCCTCGTTGCACTCGACAGCTCAGGGCGAACACCATCCCAATAATGGAGATCGTTCCCACGCTCTGCGTGGGAACGCCTCTTGGGACGCTCTGCGTTCCGCTGTTGTGTGACGCAGAGCGTCACGGGCCGCATTCCCACGCAGAGCATGGGAACGATCAGTAGTCATCCCCGCGCTCGCCAGCAGCTTCACCAGCTCGGCTCGGCACATCATAATCGCGGGCAATCTCAGAATGGCTTCGCCCGTCCTCAGACCGGGATTACGCTGTCATAGTCTCCTGCCTACAGCTTTACCGGATTCAGCCGGCTTGCGATCGCAACCCGCCATCGGTAGCTTGATCATCGCAATCAGCATTCCATCGCCGCTGATCAACGACGCTCGTTTCAGATATATGCAGTGCCAAGGAGGCCTATGCTCGATATTTTGCGTAGTACACCGCTATGGGTATATGCGGTCTTTTGTATCCTGACTTGTTACGGCGTCATTTCCTGCTTTAAGAATCGTGTATCGAAAAGGTCTTTACAGATCACACCGGCGATATTCGTTGCCATATCCTTGGCTTCGCTGAAACTCTCCCAAGGTGTCGCGATCCCGCTCTCGGCTTATGCGCTAGGGTTACTGTCGGGATGGTTAGTGGCATTGCGCTTTTATTCTTACAACAATGTGGAGCGCGAGCCTGAAGGTCTGTTGCTGGGTGGCACGATCAAGGTGCTGATGGTGTATTGGTGCTTCTTTGCCTGGCGTTATTACTGTGGTTACCGGGCGGCCATGTATCCAGAACTGGCCAATGAAGTGTCAATGGTGGGATGGTCGGCACTGGGGGCTGGCCTTATCAATGGTTTGATTGTCGGTCGCAGTCTCAAGCTTTTGCGCATGTTCAGGTCTGATAACGTGATGCCGGCAGAGATGCACAAGAACTGAGAAGATTAAAAGATCGCAGCCTCGTTGCATTCGACAGCGCCTACATTGGAGATCGTTCCCACGCTCTGCGTGGGAACGCCTCTTGGGACGCTCTGCGTTCCGCTGTTGTGTGACGCAGAGCGTCACGGGCCGCATTCCCACGCAGAGCATGGGAACGATCAGTAGTCATCCCCGCGCTCGGTAATATCCTTCTCTACCATCACCGCTTCTGGATCATGCCCCTCAGGAAATTTACCCTTCAAATTCCACGCAAACGCAATGATCTCTGCAATCGTGCGATACAACTCCTCTGGAATACTCTCCCCCAATTCCATCCGCGCCAGCAGTTTCACCAGTTCGGCGTTTTCGTAGATCGGCACTTCATAATCGCGGGCAATCCTCAGAATTTCTTCAGCCAGTTCTTCGTCGCCCTTGGCGGTGAGGGTCGGGGCATGGCTGCCGTCGTATTTGAGGGCGATGGCCTGGCGTGGTGCGGTGGATTCGTTCATGCGGTTTCGTCGACCCAGCGTTGTTCGAGGCGGGTTTGAGGGCCTTGTGGCGGTGTGCCGAGGTGGCAATCCAGATCGCCGACGGTCAGGCCTGATGCCAGCAGGCGTTCGCGCAGCGCGGCCAGATTGCTTTCGATCAGGCTCGCGGTGTACGGCCGTTCGGCCCACAGCTGACTGGAGAGGCTGCCTTTGATCAGCTGAGCCTGAATCTGTAATGGCCCTAACGGCTCCATGTCGAACGCCAGTTCGACCCGCCACAACTGTTGCTTGGGTTCGCGTTCATCGCGGCGCTCGTGAGGTTGTTCTTTTTCGGGCGCTTCTTCGCGCTGGAATTTGACCTGCAACGGCACGATGTCCTGCAGGTTGCGCAGGGGGATTTCCAGTTGCCAGGTGTTGAGCAGGCGACCATCGTCGGTGACGCCGGTCTGTTCCAGGCTCGACAGTTGATGGCTTTGCAGGCGTGAAACGGCCGCCGCTGCCAGGCGCAGCAAATGCTCCAGATCGCCTTCGCCGTCCTGACTTTGCAGGAGTCGCTCGGGGAGCGGAAAACGGGTCGGCAATGGTTTGGCGCTGACCTGGCCGAGCATACCGAGGGCGCTGCGCACGAAGCTCGGCAGCGCTTGCGCCAGTGTATTGGCGGCGATAATCGCATTGAGATTGGTGTTGGTCGGCAGGCTCGGCGTCAATTGTGCGATCAGCTTGAGCAGGTCGCCCTTCAGGTCAGGCGTCAGCGTCGGGTTTTGTCCGGTCAGCAGTTTCGCTTCAAGGAACAAGCCGCTGTTGGCCAACGCCTGGGCCAGACCTTTGGGCGTGCTCAGTTGCTGAACATCTGGCAGGCCGGCGAGCAATTTATCCACGGCGGCGCGCAGGTCGCTGGAGGTCTGCTCCGACGGCGGCAGGTTTTGCAGGACTTTTAGCAAGCCATCCAGAGAACCCTGGCGACTTTGCTGGCTGAGCAATTGTTGCGTCACCGCCAACTGTTCCTGGCGGCTGCTTAACGGGACGAATTTCAGGGTCTGGGTGTCTTGGACCAAGGCACTCAACAAGGTGCCGATGCGCAGTGGCGTCGGGCTGTCGATGCTCAGCGTGCTGCCGCTCAGCGCGGTGTTGAGCAGGCTCACCATCGAGCGAAACACCGTGGGCTGACCCGGCACCTGCGGCATTGCCTGAGCGGTCAGCACTTTGCCTTGCAGCAACGTCCCGATCGGCAGTTGCGCCGTGTCGATGCGGGTGAGGGTCGCGACGCTGGAGGCGATGGCCTGTTGCACCGTGACCGCCAAATTGCCCGCCGATGGCTGGGTGATCGCCAGGCGGGTGCCTTGAGGTAACGGCTGGGTGCTGGTCACCTGGACCGTGGTCTGGCGGCCGCTGTCGAGGGTAACTTTGAGCAGCAATTGAAAGGTCTGATCCGACTGCTTGAGCGACAGCACTTCGGCCTTGGCGGTTTGACCGGCGGTGATCAGGCCTTCCATCGGCGTCAGCAACTTGAGCAACTCACCGCTGATCACTAGCGGGCGTGAAGTCGCAGGCGTGGTCGGCGGGAGCGCAAGGATGTTCATTTCGCCTGTCATATACGGTCACAACCTGTGGAAATTGCGCTCTTTAGAGTCGGGCATGGCATGTATAATGCCGCCCGTCTTTCGGGGAGCGATGAAAACATTGCAATTGTTTTGACGCAGCTCTCTAAAACAGGCCGCCAATGCATCTATCCTGCATCTCTTTAGCGGCCACTCCACTGCCGACTTGAACCGCAAAAGGCCCGTGATCTCTTGACCAGTCCTGTCCTGCAAACCGTTGCCCTTGCCTGCGAGCGAGACCTTCGGCTGCTCTTCGAAAATCTCGAATTGAGACTGGCCAGTGGCGAAATGTTGCAGATCAGCGGCCCCAACGGCAGTGGCAAGACCAGTCTTTTACGTTTGCTTTGCGGTTTGATGCACCCGACCGCCGGTCAAGTATTGCTCAACGGCCAGCCACTGAACGAGCAACGCAGCGAACTGGCGCGCAACCTGTTGTGGATCGGCCACGCCGCCGGCATCAAGGACCTGCTGACCCCCGAGGAAAACCTCAGTTGGCTCTGCGCCCTGCATCAACCGGCCTCCCATGAGGCGATCTGGCAGGCGCTGGCGGCTGTGGGGCTGCGCGGTTTCGAGGATGTTCCCTGTCACACCCTGTCTGCCGGCCAGCAACGGCGCGTGGCCTTGGCGCGGTTGTACCTGGACAGTCCGCCGCTGTGGATCCTCGATGAGCCGTTCACCGCGCTGGACAAACAAGGCGTGGCGCAACTCGAAGAACACCTGGCGGCGCATTGCGAGCGGGGCGGCATGGTGGTCCTGACCACGCACCACACCCTGACCCGGATGCCGGCCGGCTACCGCGACATTGATTTGGGGAACTGGGCCGTATGAGTGTTTTCGGCCTGTTGGTCGCCCGCGAGGCACGTTTGCTGTTCCGCCGTCCTGCCGAATTGGCGAATCCGCTGGTGTTCTTCGCCATCGTCGTCTCTTTGTTCCCGTTGGCGGTCGGCCCCGAGACTCAATTGTTGCAAACCTTGTCCCCAGGGCTGGTCTGGGTGGCAGCACTTTTATCGGTTTTGCTCTCGCTGGACGGGCTTTTCCGCAGTGATTTCGAAGACGGGTCGCTTGAGCAGTGGGTCCTTTCGTCGCACCCCCTGCCTCTTCTGGTGCTGGCCAAGGTGCTGGCACACTGGGCCTTTTCCGGCCTGGCGCTGGTTTTACTCGCACCCTTGCTGGCGTTGATGCTCGGTTTGCCGGCCGCCTGTCTGCCGGTGTTGCTGCTTTCTTTATTGCTGGGTACACCGGTGCTGAGTCTGCTCGGTGCGGTAGGCGCGGCATTGACGGTCGGATTGAAGCGCGGCGGCCTGTTGCTGGCGTTGTTGATTCTGCCGCTGTACATCCCGGTGTTGATTCTCGGCAGTGGCGCCTTGCAGGCGGCATTGCAGGGCATGCCGGCGACCGGTTATCTCTTGTGGCTTGGTAGCCTGACCGCCCTGGCGATAACCCTGACACCTTTTGCAATAGCCGCTGGCCTGAAGATCAGCGTCGGCGAATAATGAGGTCTGATCAAATTTTGATCAGTAAAGACCCTGGCTGTGCGTGACAATGCACAGCAACCGTGATGGAAACAGTATGAACTGGACGTGGTTTCACAAGCTCGGCTCGCCCAAATGGTTCTACGGCATCAGCGGCAAACTGCTGCCGTGGCTGAGCGCCGCGGCGTTGCTGCTGATCAGCATCGGCGTGATCTGGGGGCTGGCCTTCGCGCCGCCGGACTACCAGCAAGGTAACAGCTTTCGGATCATCTATATCCACGTCCCGGCCGCCATGCTGGCGCAGTCCATCTACGTGATGCTGGCCGTGTGCGGCATCGTCGGGCTGGTCTGGAAGATGAAGCTGGCCGACGTCGCCCTGCAATGCGCCGCGCCGATCGGTGCCTGGATGACCGCCGTGGCGCTGGTCACCGGGGCAATCTGGGGCAAGCCGACCTGGGGTTCGTGGTGGGTCTGGGATGCGCGACTTACGTCCATGTTGATTCTGCTGTTTCTGTACTTCGGTCTTATTGCGCTGGGCAACGCCATCAGCAATCGTGACAGTGCGGCCAAGGCCTGCGCGGTGCTGGCGATCGTCGGCGTGATCAACATCCCGATCATCAAATACTCGGTGGAGTGGTGGAACACCCTGCACCAGGGCGCGACGTTCACTCTCACTGAAAAACCGGCGATGCCAGTCGAAATGTGGCTGCCATTGCTGCTGACGGCGCTGGGTTTTTACTGTTTCTTCGGCGCGGTGCTGTTGCTGCGCATGCGCCTTGAAGTGCTCAAGCGCGAAGCTCGGGCGAGCTGGGTGAAAACCGAAGTGCAGAACAGTCTGGAGGCCGCGCGATGAGTTTCGCTTCATTCGGCGACTTTCTCGCCATGGGCCATCACGGCCTGTATGTCTGGTCAGCCTATGGCATTAGCCTGGCGGTGCTGGCCCTCAACGTGGCGGCGCCGATCCTGGCCCGCAAGCGGTATCTGCAACAAGAGGCGCGTCGTCTGCGTCGGGAGAACGTCCAGTGAATCCGCTGCGTAAAAAGCGTCTTGTCATCATTTTTGCGATCCTGGTCGGTGTCGGCGCTGCCGTTGGCCTGGCCTTGAGCGCCTTGAAGCAGAACATCAATCTGTTCTATACCCCGACCCAGATCGCCAACGGTGAAGCGCCGCAAGACACGCGCATTCGGGCGGGCGGCATGGTCGAGAAAGGTTCGCTGCAACGTTCCGGCGATTCCCTGGACGTGAAATTCATCGTCACCGACTTCAACAAATCCGTGACCATCAGCTATCGCGGCATCCTGCCGGACCTGTTCCGCGAAGGGCAGGGCATCGTCGCGCTCGGCAAGCTCAACGCCGACGGCGTGGTGGTGGCCGACGAAGTGCTGGCCAAGCACGATGAAAAGTACATGCCGCCGGAAGTGACCAAGGCCTTGAAAGACAGCGGCCAGTCGGCACCCACTCCCGCGAAAGAGGGCTAACTGATGACATCTGCACTTTATAGTTCAGGGCTGTTTATTCCTGAACTCGGCCACCTGGCGATGATCCTCGCGCTGTGTTTCGCGCTGGTGCAGGCCGTGGTGCCATTGCTCGGTGCATGGCGCGGCGACCGTTTGTGGATGAGCCTGGCCCAGCCGGCCGCATGGGGGCAGTTCGCGTTTCTGCTGTTCGCTTTCGGTTGTCTGACTTATGCGTTCATGGCGGACGACTTTTCCGTCGCTTACGTGGCCAGCAACTCCAACAGCGCCTTGCCGTGGTACTACAAATTCAGCGCCGTATGGGGCGCTCACGAAGGTTCGTTGCTGCTGTGGGCACTGATCCTCGGCGGCTGGACCTTCGCGGTGTCGGTGTTCTCCCGGCAATTGCCGCAAGTGATGCTGGCTCGGGTGCTGGCGGTGATGGGCATGATCAGCAGCGGTTTTCTGCTGTTCCTGATCGTCACGTCCAACCCGTTTTCGCGCATCCTGCCGCAGATGCCAGCGGATGGTCGGGACCTTAATCCACTGCTGCAAGACATTGGCCTGATCGTTCACCCGCCGATGCTGTACATGGGTTACGTCGGTTTCTCCGTGGCGTTTGCCTTCGCCATCGCCGCACTGCTGGGCGGTCGTCTCGATGCGGCATGGGCGCGCTGGTCCCGTCCGTGGACGATCGTCGCCTGGGCCTTCCTTGGTATCGGTATTACGTTGGGTTCCTGGTGGGCTTATTACGAACTCGGCTGGGGCGGCTGGTGGTTCTGGGATCCGGTGGAAAACGCATCCTTCATGCCTTGGCTGGTGGGCACGGCGCTGATTCACTCGTTGGCGGTCACGGAAAAACGTGGCGTGTTCAAGAGCTGGACGGTGTTGCTGGCCATCGCCGCGTTCTCGTTGAGTTTGCTTGGCACCTTCCTCGTGCGTTCCGGCGTGTTGACCTCGGTTCACGCCTTTGCGTCCGACCCTGAGCGCGGCGTGTTCATCCTGATATTCCTGCTGTTCGTGGTCGGTGGTTCGCTGACGCTGTTCGCCCTGCGCGCGCCGGTGGTCAAGAGCCACGTCGGCTTCAACCTCTGGTCCCGGGAAACCCTGCTGCTGGGCAATAACCTGGTGCTGGTGGTGGCCGCTTCGATGATCCTGCTCGGCACCTTGTACCCGCTGATTCTCGATGCGATGACCGGCGCCAAGCTGTCGGTCGGCCCGCCGTACTTCAACGCGCTGTTCATTCCGTTGATGGCGATACTGTTGGCAGTGATGGCGGTCGGCATGCTGGTGCGCTGGAAAGACACCCCGGTCAAATGGCTGATGGGCATGTTAACCCCGGTCCTGCTCGGTAGCGCCGCGCTGGCCGTGGTGGCCGGCGTCGCTTACGGCGATTTCAACTGGGCGGTGCTGGCGACGTTCATGCTCGCTGCCTGGGTATTGCTGGCCGGTGTGCGGGATATCTTCGACAAGACCCGTCACAAAGGCCTGATCAAAGGTCTGCCAACCTTGACCCGCAGCTATTGGGGCATGCAAATCGCGCATTTGGGCATTGCCGTGTGCGCGCTGGGTGTCGTGTTGTCCAGCCAGAACAGTGCCGAGCGCGATCTGCGCCTAGCGCCGGGTGAGTCCATGAGCCTGGCCGGTTATCAATTTGTGTTCGAAGGCGCCAAGCACTACGAAGGGCCGAACTTCACTTCCGACAAGGGCACCATCCGGGTGATCCGCAATGGCAAGGAAATCAGCGTGCTGTACCCGGAAAAACGCCTCTACACCGTGCAAAACTCGGTGATGACCGAAGCCGGGATCGACGCCGGTTTTACCCGTGACCTTTACGTCGCATTGGGTGAGCCGCTGGGCGAGGGCGCCTGGGCGGTCCGCGTGCACGTCAAACCGTTCGTGCGCTGGATCTGGTTCGGTGGGTTGCTCACGGGGCTCGGCGGGTTGCTGGCGGCGCTGGATCGTCGTTATCGGGTCAAGGTGAAAAGCCGCGTGCGTGAAGCGCTCGGCATGACGGGAGCCACCGCATGAGACGTTGGTTGATGCTGTTGCCACTGGCGATTTTTCTGGTGGTCGCTGTTTTTCTGTATCGAGGTCTGTACCTGGACCCGGCCGAACTGCCTTCGGCAATGATCAACAAACCGTTCCCGGAGTTTTCGCTGCCCTCGGTGCAGGGTGACAAAACCCTGACCAAAGCGGACCTACTGGGTAAACCGGCATTGGTCAATGTCTGGGGCACCTGGTGCATTTCCTGCCGGGTCGAGCACCCGGTGCTGAACAAGTTGGCTCAGCAAGGCGTGGTGATCTACGGCGTCAACTACAAGGACGTCAACACCGATGCCCTGAAATGGCTGGCCGAGTTCCACAATCCCTATCAACTGGACATCCGTGACGATGCTGGCACCCTGGGCCTGAACCTCGGCGTGTACGGCGCACCGGAAACCTTCTTCATCGACGCCAAGGGCATCATCCGCGACAAATTTGTCGGGGTGATCGACGAGCAAGTCTGGCGTGAAAAACTGGCGGCCAAGTATCAGGCGCTGGTCGATGAGGCCAAGCCATGAAGCGCTGGATTGCCGCCGTCGTTCTGGGCTTGAGCATGGCTGGTGTGGCCCACGCGGCCATCGACACCTATGAGTTCGCCAAAGAAAGTGACCGAGAGCGTTTTCGCGAGCTGACCAAAGAGCTGCGTTGCCCCAAGTGCCAGAATCAGGACATCGCCGATTCCAACGCGCCGATCGCCGCCGACCTGCGCAAAGAAATTTTCCGCATGCTCGGCGAGGGCAAGGACAACCAGCAGATCATCGATTTCATGGTCGACCGCTACGGTGACTTCGTCCGCTATAAACCCGCCTTGAACGCTAAAACCGCTTTGCTCTGGTTCGGTCCCGCCGGCCTGTTGCTGGGCGGCTTTGTGCTCATCGCCGTGATCGTCCGCCGTCGTCGCGTGCAACGCACTGACAGCCCGGACGGGCTTTCTGCCGAGGAGCGCGAGCGCCTCGACCACCTGTTGGATAAAACCAAGCATGATTGATTTCTGGCTCGCTGCAGGTCTGTTGCTCCTGGTTGCCCTGAGTTTTCTACTGATCCCCGTTCTGCGTGGTCGCCGCGCTCAGCTTGAAGAGGACCGCACGGCACTGAACGTCGCGCTTTATCAGGAGCGCGTGGCTGAGTTGCAGACTCAGCAGGAAGAGGGCGTGCTCAATGCCGAGCAAATGGACACTGGCCGCGCCGAAGCCGCCCGTGAACTGCTCGCCGACACCGAAGGCGTCGAGGCGCCACGGGTGTCGCGTCTGGGCAAGCCGTTGCCCTTGCTGGCGGCGATTCTGGTGCCGGTGTTGGGCCTTGGGCTGTACCTGCATTTCGGCGCCAGCGACAAAGTCGAGCTGACTCGCGAATTCGCCCAGGCGCCGCAGTCGATGGAAGAAATGACTCGCCGCCTGGAGCGTGCGGTTGCCGCCCAACCGGATTCGGCCGAAGGCCTGTACTTCCTCGGTCGCACCTACATGGCTCAGGACCGTCCGGGCGATGCGGCGAAGATCTTCGAACGCACCGTGGCCCTGGCCGGTCGTCAGCCGGAACTGCTTGGACAGTGGGCTCAGGCGCAATACTTCGCCGATGGTAAAAAGTGGTCGGACAAGGTCCAGGCTTTGACCGATGAAGCGTTGAAAACCGATCCAAAGGAAGTCACCAGCCTCGGTCTGCTGGGCATCGCGGCCTTTGAAGGCGAGCGTTACCAGGACGCCATCGACTATTGGAATCGCCTGCTGACGCAACTGCCGCCGGATGATAAATCCCGCGTCGCGCTGCAAGGCGGCATTACTCGGGCCGCCGAGAAACTCGAAGCCAGCGGTGGCAAGGTTGCCCGGGCGCCTGCGGCCAAAGCTGCAGCGCTGCTCAAAGTGCAAGTCGATCTGGCGCCAGAGCTCAAAGCCAAGGTCCAGCCGGGCGACAGTGTGTTCATTTTCGCCCGTGCCCTCTCCGGCCCGCCCGCGCCGCTGGCTGCCAAGCGTCTGACCGTTGCCGACTTGCCGGCAACCGTCGAACTGGGGGATGCCGATGCCATGATGCCGCAATTGAAACTGTCGAACTTCCCTGAAGTCCAACTGGTTGCGCGCATCTCCCGCGCCGGCCAACCGACTGCCGGCGAATGGATCGGTCGCAGCCAACCCTTGGCCACCAGCACCACCGCGCCACAAAAACTGACCATCGACAGCCCGGATAAATAACAGGAAACGCCAACATGACCGCCATCGCTCGTATCACGCTCCTCAGTATGGTTTTGGGGCTAAGCGCCTGTGCGGTCCAGCAGCCCGAGCCTGAACGGCTGCCGCCGATCCCGCCTTCGCAACCGAGCACCAAACCGGCCCCAACGATCAAACCGAGCAAACCAGGCACCCCGGTCAAACCCTCGAAGCCAGTGCCACGCACCTCCGCCAGCTTCGCCCCGCCACCGGGGGGCAATAGCCATTGGGACGCGAAACTCGGTGTTTACGTCCTCGATGATCAAACCAACACCTTCTACCGCCAGCGCACCTACTACCGCTGGAACAACGGCTGGAGCCGCTCGATCAGCCCCAACGGGCCGTGGGAAGAGACGGACATCCATGGCGTGCCGGGTGGGTTGGGCAGACAATTCGGGCAGTGAATGGAAACGGCGATCTGAGGATCGCCGTTTTGCTTTTTGGGGTTTGTGATAGGCGATTAAAGAATCGCTCGATAGTGGGTCAACGCCTTGCTCGACTGAATCAGGCCTTGGCGAAAGAGCAGGTCAAGATAGGTGCCGACATCCATTGGCGGCATCTTAATCGGCAAAATCAACACCCTGTAAAACAACCGAGCGTCGTGATCCGGATTTTTGTGCTTGAGTAAATATAACTCTAGAGTTATTTTTGTCGGGCCGGAGCAAGGAGGCTGGTGGTGCAGAGCAGGTTATTGATCAAGGAACTGATAGAGGCGGGCTGGACACTGGACCGGGTCACCGGCAGTCATCACCTCTTCACTCACCGTTACAACCCTTACACGATACCCGTCCCTCATCCGAAGAAGGATTTGCCGATCGGGACGATCAAAAGCATCAGGAGGCGAGCCGGGCTTTATTGCCCGGGAGCCAGTTTGGCAGGAGATCCATAATGCAATACCCAATCTGTATCGAGTGGGGCGACGAGAACACCGCCATCGGTATTCAGATCCCCGATATTCCGGGTGCCGTAACGGCCGGGGATACGTTTGAAGATGCTTACAATGCGGCGGTTGAAATTGCCCACATCATGCTGCAGGAGATCATGGCAGACGGGGAGTCCATTCCTATGCCGACCTCAGCGGCTGCGCACCGCGAGAATCCGGAATTTGCCGACATGGGTTGGGGGATGCTGGAACTCGACATCTCGCCGTATCTGGGCAAGACCGAGAAGGTCAACGTGACGCTGCCTGGCTACGTGATCCAGCGCATTGACCGCTATGTGCGAGAGCACAATGTCAAAAGCCGCTCCTCCTTTCTCGCGGATGCGGCAATGGAGAAGCTGATTCGACATTGAGTGGTATCAGTCGAATCGCCTTCGCGGGCAAGTCGGGTCGCGCACCGCTCGCTCCGGGATTAATGTAAGGCCCGTAGGAGCGAGCGGTGCGGCGATCCGATTTGCCCGCGAAGCTTTTAGCGCTTAAGCCGTTGCCAACGAACGCCTCTGCGAAACACTCAAAAACCGCAACAACGCCAACAGTGGAAACGCACTGCCCACAATCACAATCCACAACCAGCCGCCATGCTCATACACCGCGCTGGCCAACGATGAACCGAATGCGCCACCGATAAAGATGCTGGTCATGTACAGCGCGTTCAGACGACCGCGGCTTTTGGCGTCAAGGGCATAGACCGCGCGCTGGCCGAGGACCATGTTCATCTGCACGCAGAAATCCAGCACCACCCCCGTCACCGCCAGGCCGATCACGCTGTAGACCGGGTGGATGAAGGTGGGCAGAAAGCTCAGGCTGGCGAATAGCAGGGCCAGCAGCGAGGCGATGCGGGTATGGCCGGCATCGGCCAGTCGACCGGCGATGGGCGCGGCAATCGCGCCGATGGCGCCGACCAGGGCGAAAATCGCTATCTGGGTTTGCGACAAGCCATGATTGCGTGCCAGTTCCAGCGGCACCGCCGTCCAGAACAGGCTGAAGGTGGCGAACATGCAGGCTTGGTAAAACGCGCGCTGACGCAACACCGGCTGCTGACGCAACAATGTCCAGAGCGAACCCAACAACTGGCCATAAGAAGCGCTGTGATCAGGCTGGCGCTTGGGAATGGTCAGGGCCAGCACGATGCTGATTGCCGCCATCAATACCGCAGCGATGATGAACATCGCACGCCAGCCGAAGTGGTCGGCTATGACGCTGGACACCGGTCGAGCCAGCAGAATCCCCAGCAGCAAACCACCCATGATGCCGCCGACCACGCGGCCGCGTGATTCTTCCGGCGCCAGGTGGGCGGCCAGTGGAATCAGGATCTGCACCGATACCGAGCTGAACCCCACCAGCAACGAGATCAGCAGAAACACGTTTGGCTGATCGGTGAATGCCGCGCCCAGCAGACTGGCAATCGCCACCACGGTGGTAATGATCATCAAGCGGCGGTTTTCCAGCAGGTCACCCAGCGGCACCAAAAAAAACAGGCCCAGCGCATACCCGATCTGCGTGAGCGAAACGATCAGGCTGGCCATGGTATCGGTCAGGCCGATATCCGGTGCGATCAGGCCGATGATCGGCTGGGCGTAGTAAATGTTGGCCACGATAGCGCCGCAGCAGAAGGCGAAGAGCAGCACCATGCCTCGGGTCATTGTCGCGGCACCGTGGGGCACCTGAGTCGCGGGGTTCATAACGGGTCTCGCTGAACAAGAAGAATGCGCAGAGGCTAATCGGCTGGCTGGAGCGGCGGAAGAGGGATTGAAGTGATAGTCATTATTCCTGTGCGCAATTGTACAGGGTGTGTCTGTTTGGCCGATGAAGTTTGCGACTCAGCTTTCCGACCGCGGCCCCACCAGGCTATCCACCGATGGCACCCGGGTATCGCTTTCCATCTGTGTCTCGTGTTCGATCTGATGACTGAACCGGTCCAGCGATCCCGTGCTCGGTTGAGCATCGCTGTCGAACACTGGCGGGCTGAGGATGTAGGCGCCAAGCAGGCGGCTGAGGGCGGCGAGGCTGTCGATGTGGGTGCGTTCATAGCCGTGCGTCGCATCGCAACCGAAGGCCAGCAGGGCGGTGCGAATATCGTGGCCGGCTGTGACGGCTGAATGAGCATCGCTGAAGTAATAACGGAACAGGTCGCGGCGCACTGGCAGTTCGTTGTCGCTGGCGAGGCGCAGCAGGTGGCGTGACAGGTGATAGTCATAAGGCCCGCCGGAATCCTGCATTGCCACACTCACCGCGTGTTCACTGGAATGCTGGCCGGGCGCGACCGGCGCGATGTCGATGCCGACGAATTCGCTGACATCCCAAGGCAGGGCCGCCGCCGCACCGCTACCGGTTTCTTCGGTGATGGTGAACAGCGGATGGCAGTCGATCATCAATGCTTCACCGCTGTCGACAATCGCTTTCAGTGCCGCCAGCAGCGCGGCAACGCCAGCCTTGTCATCGAGGTGACGGGCGCTGATGTGGCCGCTTTCGGTGAACTCCGGCAACGGGTCGAAGGCGACGAAATCACCGACGCTGATCCCCAGCGAATCGCAATCGGCGCGGGTGGCGCAGTAGGCGTCAAGGCGCAATTCGATGTGGTCCCAGCTGATCGGCATTTCATCCACGGCGGTGTTGAACGCGTGCCCGGAAGCCATCAGCGGCAACACGCTGCCACGGATCACGCCGTTGTCGGTGAACAGACTGACGCGGCTGCCCTCGGCAAAACGGCTGGACCAGCAACCGACCGGCGCCAAGGTCAGGCGGCCGTTATCCTTGATCGCGCGGACCGCCGCGCCAATGGTGTCCAGGTGGGCGGAGACCGCGCGGTCCGGGCTGTTTTTTCTTGCCTTTGAGAGTGGCGCGGAGGGTACCGCGACGGGTCATCTCAAAGGGAATGCCCAGCTCTTCGAGGCGTTCGGCGACGTAACGCACGATGGTGTCGGTGAACCCGGTGGGGCTGGGAATGGCGAGCATTTCCAGCAGGACTTTTTGCAGGTAATTGAGATCCGGTTCGGGCATTTTGCGGGTCATGGAAACTCCTGATGAAGTGAGAGCTGATCGTTCCCACGCTCTGCGTGGGAATGCAGCCAGGGACGCTCTGCGTCCCAAGCGATTGCTGCGCGTCCGAGGAGTCATTCCCACGCGGGAGCGTGGGAACGATCATGAGGGGGCTAGACCACCGGCTGACTATGCGCAAACAACAAATCCACAAACCGCTCGGCCGTCGGCTGCGGTTCATGGTTGGCCAGCCCGGCGCGCTCATTGGCTTCGATAAACACATACTCCGGCTGATCAGCGGCCAGCACCATAAGGTCGAGCCCGACCATCGGAATATCCAGCGCCCGCGCCGCGCGTACCGCCGCATCCACCAAGGCCGGATGCAGGATTGCAGTCACATCCTCAAGAATGCCGCCGGTATGAAGGTTCGCCGTGCGCCGCACGAACAGATGCTCGCCGGCCGGCAGAATGCTGCTGTAGTCATAACCCGCAGCCTGCAACGTGCGCTGGGTCTCATGGTCCAGCGGAATCTTGCTTTCACCGCTGGTCGCCGCCTGACGGCGACGGCTCTGGGCCTCGATCAGCACGCCGATGGAATGCTGACCATCGCCCACCACTTCCGCCGGCCGGCGAATGGCGGCCGCGACCACCTCGAAGCCGATCACCAGAACCCGCAAGTCGAGGCCTTCGTGAAAGCTTTCCAGCAGTACTCGACTATCGAATTTACGAGCGCTTTCGATGGCTTGCCGGACCTCATCGAGGGTGCGTAAATCCACCGCCACACCTTGGCCCTGTTCACCGTCCAGCGGTTTGACCACCACCCGTTCGTGCTCGTCGAGAAACGCCAGATTGTCGTCCGCGCTCCCCGCCCGTTGTTGGGCGGGCAGCTTGAGACCGGCGTTTTTCAGCACCTTGTGGGTCAGGCTTTTGTCTTGGCATAACGTCATGCTGATGGCACTGGTCAGGTCGCTCAGGGATTCGCGACAACGCACCCGACGACTGCCGTGAATCAAGGTGAACAGGCCGGCTTGCGCGTCATCCACCTGCACTTCAATACCGCGCCGGTGAGCCTCCTCGACGATGATTCGCGCATATGGATTGAACTCGGCTTCGGGGCCAGGGCCGAGGAACAATGGTTGGTTGATACCGTTCTTGCGCTTGATGGCGAAGGTCGACAAGGCGCGAAAACCGAGCTTGGCGTAAAGACTTTTCGCCTGACGGTTGTTGTGCAGCACCGACAGGTCCAGGTAGCTCAGCCCACGGCTCATGAAGTGTTCGATCAAGTGCCGCACCAGCACTTCACCGACGCCTGGGCGGGAACATTGCGGATCGACCGCCAGGCACCACAGGCTGCTGCCGTTTTCCGGGTCGTTGAAGGCTTTGTGATGATTCAGGCCCATGACACTGCCGATGATCGCGCCGCTGTCCTCATCTTCGGCCAGCCAATAAACCGGGCCGCCCTGGTGATGAGGCGTCAGCAAACTCGCATCAATCGGCAGCATGCCGCGTGCCTGATACAGCTGATTGACGGCCTGCCAGTCCGCTTCGCTTTGCGCCCGACGTATGCGAAAACCGCGAAACACCCGGGTGGCCTGGCGGTAATCGCTGAACCACAGGCGCAACGTGTCGGACGGGTCGAGAAACAGCTGAGCCGGCTCCAGCCCCAGCACTTGCTGGGGAGCGGCCACGTACAAGGCGATGTCCCTCTCACCGGGCTGCTCATTGAGCAGCTCTTGGGCAAGGCTCGCCGCATCGGGAAAAGTATGGCCGATCAGCAACCGCCCCCAGCCGCAATGCACCGCGATTGGCGCGGCGCCCAATTCACTGCCGTCTTCGGCCAGACGCGCCTGCAAACGTTCGTAGGAGGGCGCCTGACCGCGCAACAAGCGTTGGCTGTAAGCCGTGGCGTGAGGTTTCATCGATCAGATTCCTTGTTCACTGAGCCACAGGTTCAGGGCTGCCAATTGCCACAGCTTGGAGCCGCGCAACGGAGTCAGTTGACCTTGCGGATCGGTCAGCAGGCGGTCGAGCATGGCGGGGTTGAACAGGCCACGATCCTGACTCGGATCGAGCAGCAGTTCACGTACCCAATTCAGCGTGTCGCCCTGCAAATGCTTGAGGCCGGGGACCGGGAAGTAACCCTTTTTGCGGTCGATCACTTCACTCGGAATGACCAGCCGCGCCGCTTCTTTCAAGACGTGCTTGCCGCCATCCGGCAATTTGAATTTACCCGGTACTCGCGCCGACAACTCCACCAGGCGATAGTCGAGAAACGGCGTACGCGCTTCCAGGCCCCAGGCCATGGTCATGTTGTCGACCCGCTTGACCGGGTCATCCACCAGCATCACGGTGCTGTCCAGACGCAGGGCTTTGTCCACGGCTGCGTCGGCGCCGGGCTGAGCGAAATGTTCCTTCACGAAGTCGCCGGCCGCGTCGTTAGCCGTCAACCATTTAGGCTGCACCGTGGCGGCGTAGTCGGCGTAGCTGCGGTCGAAAAACGCATCGCGATACGCGGCATACGGATCGCTCGCACCGTCCACCTGCGGATACCAGTGATAACCGGCGAACAATTCGTCCGCGCCCTGACCGCTTTGCACCACCTTGCAGTGCTTGGCCACTTCGCGAGACAGCAGATAGAACGCGATGCAGTCATGGCTGACCATCGGCTCGCTCATGGCGCGGAACGCCGCGGGCAGTTGCTCGATGATCTCTTTCTCGTCGATGCGCAGTTGATGGTGTTGGGTGCCGTAGTGTTTGGCGATCAAGTCCGAGTACTGAAACTCGTCACCGCGCTCGCCGCCGGCATCCTGGAAACCGATGGAAAAGGTCGATAAGTCTTCGACCCCGACTTCGCGCAACAGGCCCACCAACAGACTCGAATCGACGCCGCCGGAAAGCAGCACGCCGACATCCACCGCCGCCCGCTGACGGATCGTCACCGCTTCACGGGTGCTGTCGAGCACGCGGTCGCGCCAGTCTTCGAGAGTCAGGTTCAGCTCGTCGGCGTGTGGGCCGTAGGGCAGGGTCCACCAGGTTTTCTGCTCGGTGGTGCCGTCTGCGTCGATGCGCATCCAGCTCGCCGGGGGCAGCTTTTCGATGCCCGCCAGCAACGTGCGCGGGGCCGGGACCACCGCATGGAAGTTCAGATAGTGATTGAGCGCCACCGGATCGAGGATCGGGTTGATGTCGCCGCCCTTGAGCAATGCCGGCAGAACCGAGGCAAAGCGCAGGCGTTGACCGGTGCGCGACAGGTACAACGGCTTTACGCCGAGACGGTCGCGGGCAATGAATAAACGCTTGGCGTCGCGCTCCCAAATCGCGAAGGCGAACATGCCGTTGAGTTTGGGCAACAGGGCTTCGCCCCAGGCGTGATAACCCTTGAGCAGCACTTCGGTGTCGCCGCCGGAATAGAAGGCGTAACCGAGGCTTTCCAGCTCGGTGCGCAGTTCCGGGAAGTTGTAGATCGCGCCGTTGAAGGCCAGGGACAGGCCCAATTGGTTGTCGATCATCGGCTGTGCCGAGCCGTCCGACAAGTCCATGATTTTCAGGCGCCGATGGCCCAGGGCAATCGGCCCCTGGCTGTGGAAGCCCCACGCATCAGGACCGCGAGGGGCCAGGTGATGGGTGATTCGTTCAATGGCTGCGAGGTCCGCAGGTTGATGGTCGAAACGTAATTCTCCAGCTAATCCGCACATAAGTCCTTACCGGTTTTTCCGTTGGGGAGGGTCAATCGGTACCTCGCCAAAAACGGCGGGTACCCGGAAACATGACCCATGTGAATCCCTGGAGTTTTAGACCGATAAGTTATAAGGCTACGCGTCAGGCTTTTCCGCGGATCAATTGGCGCAAGGCAAAACGGTTGGGATGGCAAGCCTCAGCCACCGCTTTCGGCAAGGGCAAAGGTTCGTTCTCAAGCCATGCCGCCAACAGCTCACCAGACAGTGGCGCGGTGATCAAACCGCGAGAACCGTGACCGCTATTGACGTAAAACCCCTCGAGCCATGGGCAGGGAGCATCGGGCACTTGCCGGGCATCTTTGCTCAGTGCGGCATAGGCCTCGGCGAAGGCGACTTGTTCAGCCAACGGTCCGACGATCGGCAGGTAATCCGGGCTGGTACAGCGGAATGCCGCGCGCCCTTCAAGCTGTTGCGGGTCCAGGTCTGGAACATGCAGACGGGCGACCAGGTCAGTGGATATTTCCTCGAGCAACGCCAGGTTGCCGAGATGTTCGGCGACGGTCGGGGTCAGCTCATCGCTTTTGAAATCGAAGCTGGCGCCGAGTGTGTGTTCGCCCAAGCGTGCGGGTGCCACGTAGCCTTCAGCGCAGACGACGGTCGCCAGGCTCTGGCTTTCGGGGGTTTGCGCCAGTCGGGTGATCTGGCCGCGAATGCGTTTGAGGGGCAGGTCGGCGCTGTGTGGAAAACGCTTGATCTCGGCGGCACCGGCCAGAATCACCACGGGCGCGCTGGCCAGCAGTGCATCACCGTCCCAGGCCTGCCACTGATCATCGACCTTGCGCAGTTCCAGCACCTCGCGATGGGGCAGCCACTGGATGTTCGTGGAGGACGCCTGCCACTGGCACAACGCGGGCGGATGAACCCAGCCGCCTTCAGGGTAGAACAAGCCGCCGTGCGCCAATTCGATGCCGGCCCTGGCTTGGGCCTGGGGTTGATCGAGCGGGTGCACCAGGCTCGGTGAAAAGGCCGCGGCCAATTGCGCCTGACGCTCGGCTTCCTTGGCATTGAAGGCCAGTTGCAAGACTCCGCAATCGTCCCAGTCGACGCCACGCTGCAGCTGTTCGAGCAGACGTCGGGTGTAGCCAAAACCGCTGACGATCAATTGCGACAACGCGGTGCCATGGGCTGAAAGCTTGAGGTACAGCACGCCCTGAGGATTGCCCGAGGCTTCCTGCGCCAGTGCTTCGTGGCGGTCCAGCAAACTCACTTGCCAACCCCGCGCGGCGAGACTGGCGGCACTCGCGCAACCGGCCAGCCCGGCGCCGATCACCAAGGCGCGGCGTTCGCCGGTCAGCGGTTGTGGGCGAGCGAACCATGGTTTTGTCGCGGCAGGCAGGGCTACGTCTTCAGGCCAACCGAGGAACGTACCCCGCAGGATCTCCCATTTATGACCAATGCCTGGCGTGCGCTTCATCTTGAAGCCCGCCGCGTTCAACAGGCGGCGCACCCAGCCGGTGCTGGTGAAGGTGCTGATGGTCGAGCCGGGTGCCGCCAGGCGAGCCAGTTCGGCAAACAATTCGGCGGTCCACATGTCGGGGTTTCTCGCTGGAGCGAAACCGTCGAGAAACCAGGCGTCGATCTGCGCATCCAGTTGCGGCAATTGCTCAAGTGCATCGCCGATCAGCAAGGTCAGGGTGACGCGGCCGTTGTCCAGCACCAAGCGTTGAAAGCCTTGATGAATCGCCACGTATTGCGCCAGCAATTGATCGGCAAACGGCTTGAGCTCCGGCCATAAGGTCAAGGCCCGTTGCAGATCGGGCGCGCTCAGCGGGTATTTTTCGACGCTGACAAAATGCAGCCGCGCACCGGCCACCGCGTGCTGTTCGAACAACTGCCAGGCACAGAGAAAATTCAGCCCGGTGCCGAAACCGGTCTCGCCAATCACCAGTCGACCATCCACCGGCAAGGCGGCGAAGCGGTCACGCAAATCGTTTTGCTCCAGAAACACGTAACGGGTTTCTTCAAGGCCCGATAGGTCGGAAAAATACACATCATCGAACACCCGTGAACGCGGGCGACCTTGGTCGTCCCAGTCGAGCTGGGCGTGGGGCAATACAGGTTTCATGGCAGGCTCGGTAACGGCAAGGTGGCCATTCTAGCCGATCGCTGCTGCGGCGCTTGATCCATGGCAAGTGCCACAGGATTTGTATCAGCCTCAAAGACTGATTTGTCCTACACATGAGCAGTCAATCCGCTAGTCTTGCTCAATCCTGGAAGGAGCTGCTCTCTATGTTCGAATCCGCCGAAATCGGTCATGCCATCGACAAAGAAACCTATGACGCCGAAGTGCCGGCCTTGCGTGGGGCTTTGCTCGAAGCGCAGTTTGAACTCCGGCAGCAACAACGCTTTCCAGTGATCATTTTGATCAACGGCATCGAAGGCGCCGGCAAGGGCGAGACAGTCAAGCTGCTCAATGAATGGATGGACCCGCGTCTGATCGAGGTGCGCACGTTCGACCAGCAGACCGACGAAGAACTGGCGCGACCACCGGCCTGGCGCTACTGGCGGATGCTCCCGGCCAAGGGCCGCATGGGGATTTTCTTCGGCAACTGGTACAGCCAGATGCTGCAAGGACGGGTTCATGGTTTGTTCAAGGATCCGCGACTCGATCAAAGCATCAACGGGGCCGAGCGGTTGGAGAAGATGCTGTGCGACGAAGGCGCGTTGATCTTCAAGTTCTGGTTTCACCTCTCCAAAAAACAAATGAAAGCGCGGCTCAAGGCGCTGGCCGATGACCCGCTGCACAGCTGGCGCATCAGCCCGCTGGACTGGCAACAATCCGAGACTTACGACAAATTCGTGAAGTACGGCGAACGGGTGCTGCGCCGCACCAGCCGCGACTATGCGCCGTGGCATGTGATCGCCGGTGTGGATGCGCACTATCGCAGTCTGACGGTCGGCAAGATATTGCTCGAGGGCCTGCAGAGCGCGCTGAAGAGACCCAGGATTCACCCGCACAAAGTCAGCGCAGCGCCCTTGTTCCCCAGCGTCGATCAAGTGAATCTGCTCGACAGCCTGGACTTGACCCTGCAGCTGGACAAGGACGATTACGAAGAGCAACTGATTACCGAGCAGGCACGATTTTCCGGGCTGATGCGCGATAAACGCATGCGTCGCCACGCGTTGATCGCGTTGTTCGAAGGCAACGATGCGGCAGGCAAGGGCGGGGCAATCCGTCGGGTGGCCGCGGCGCTCGACCCACGTCAGTACGACATCGTGCCGATCGCCGCGCCTACCGAGGAGGAACGGGCGCAGCCATATCTCTGGCGTTTCTGGCGGCATATTCCGGCGCGGGGCAAATTCACTGTATTCGACCGTTCATGGTACGGTCGGGTGCTGGTGGAACGCATAGAAGGCTTTTGCAGCAAGGCGGACTGGATGCGCGCCTACGGTGAGATCAACGACTTCGAAGAGCAGATTGCCGATGCCGGCGTGATCGTGGTCAAGTTCTGGCTGGCCATCGACAAACAGACTCAGATGGAGCGATTCCAGGAGCGCGAAGAGATTCCCTTCAAGCGCTTCAAGATCACAGAAGACGACTGGCGCAATCGCGACAAATGGGACGATTACCGCGTCGCGGTCGGCGATATGGTCGATCGCACCAGCACCGAGATTTCGCCCTGGACGCTGGTGGAAGCCAACGACAAGCGTTGGGCGCGGATCAAGGTTCTGCGCACCCTCAATCAGGCGCTGGAAGAGGCCTTCGAAAAGTCCGACAAACGCGAGAAAAAACGGCAAAAACGCAAACGCTGAACCGATGGCTGCGGTGTTTGCCGAAGACGGCTCGGTGACCGCCGGCAATTCGTCGCCATTGTGCAAGTCACCTCGATGACATGCTCATGCACAAGATTGCATCCGCTCGATATACGCCCGAATCTCACGCACCGCTGCCTCCTGGTTTTCAAAAGGCCCCTCCAGCGTATGTTCCCGCGTGGTGAAATACAGCTCTCCATTCACACGACACAACCGGTCACACCGAAAGTGGGTGGCGGGGGCGTTGTCTTGGGCGCGCATGCCGTACATGGGCGATCTCCTGCGGGTGACGGTTTCAATGAGCTTATGCATGAACCACTTGCCACGCCTGGCCAGCTGATCGACGGCATGTCGTCAATTTCAGGGTGCGACCTGCACAGTTTCATTCGCGGCCCGTCGGCAACTGTCCCTGTGTCGCGCCCCGGTCTGAGCCTAGAATGACCGTTTTCGCCAATCGGCTTCGGGGTCAGCATGCATATTTCATCGGGTCGCTGGGTTTATGGTCTGTGCCTGGCCTTGCTGACCGCGTTGCTGTGGGGAATCCTGCCGATCAAGCTCAAGCAAGTGCTGCTGGTGATGGACCCGGTGACGGTGACCTGGTTTCGCCTGCTGGTGTCCGGCGGTTGCCTGTTCATTTATCTGGCAGCGACCCAACGCCTGCCGAGTCGCAAAGTTCTCGGCCCGCGCGGTGGCTGGCTGGTATTGATGGCGGTGCTCGGACTGGTCGGCAACTACGTGCTGTACCTGATGGGCCTGAACCTGCTCAGCGCCGGCACCGCGCAACTGGTGGTGCAAATGGGGCCAATCATGTT
This sequence comes from Pseudomonas sp. B21-048, assembly GCF_024748615.1. NCBI lineage: Bacteria > Pseudomonadati > Pseudomonadota > Gammaproteobacteria > Pseudomonadales > Pseudomonadaceae > Pseudomonas > Pseudomonas sp. B21-048. The sequence goes on from NZ_CP087168.1 coordinate 1,575,971, forward strand.
GCTGATCGCCAGTCTGTTCGTGTTCAAGGAGCGGTTCAGCGTGGGGCAGGGGATTGGCCTGTTGGTGCTGCTGATCGGCTTTGCGCTGTTCTTCAATCAGCGTTTGAGTGAGTTGCTCACCTCCCTGACCGATTACACCGCCGGTGTGCTGATGGTGCTGTTGGCATCCACGGTCTGGACCTTCTATGCCTTGGGCCAGAAGCAGTTGCTCACGGTGTGGAATTCGTTGCAGGTGATGATGGTGATTTACCTGTTCTGCGCCCTGTTGCTGACGCCATGGGTGCATCCGCTGGAAGCGCTGCAACTGAGCCCGCTGCAAGGCTGGTTGCTGCTGGCGTGCTGTTTGAACACGTTGATCGCTTATGGCGCCTTCGCCGAAGCGCTGGCCCATTGGGAGGCTTCGCGGGTCAGTGCGACGCTGGCGATCACGCCGCTGGTGACCTTTGCCGCCGTGGCCGTGGCTGCGTGGTTATGGCCGGCGTATGTGCAGTCCGAACAGATCAATGGCCTGGGTTATGGCGGTGCGGTGTTGGTGGTGTTTGGGTCGGCGCTGGTGGCGTTGGGGCCGTCGTTGATGGCGGGGCTCAGGGCCAGAAAGACCAAAATGGCGGTTGAATGATCGTTCCCACGCGCAGCAAAGGAATGCAGCCAGGGACGCTCTGCGTCCCAAGAGCGGACGCAGAGCGTCCATTGAGGCATTCCTTTGCTGCGCGTGGGAACGATCAGGGGTGGTGGCGATTCACCCCTGCTTGCCAGCCTCCAACATATCCTCCGGCCTTACCCACGCATCAAACTGTTCATCCGTCAGATACCCCAGCTGCAACGCCGCCTCGCGCAAGGTCAGCCCCTCGCTGTAAGCCTTCTTGGCAATCTCCGCCGATTTGTCGTAGCCGATGTGCGGGTTCAGCGCCGTCACCAGCATCAAGCCTCGCTCCAGATGCTCTGCCATTTTTTCAGCATCCGGTTCCAGCCCGGCGATGCAATGCTGCTGGAAGTTACTGCAGCCGTCGCCCAGCAAGCGGATCGATTGCAGCAGATTGTGGATGATCACCGGTTTGAACACGTTCAATTGCAGGTGGCCCTGACTGGCGGCAAAACCGATGGCGACGTCGTTGCCCAATACCTGACAGGCCAGCATCGACAGCGCTTCGCACTGGGTCGGGTTAACCTTGCCGGGCATGATCGAACTGCCCGGTTCATTGGCTGGCAGTTTCACTTCGGCAAACCCTGCTCGCGGCCCGGAGCCCAGCAGACGCAGATCGTTAGCGATTTTCATCAGGGTCACGGCAAGGGTTTTCAGTGCGCCGGAGAGGGTGACCAACGGTTCGTGACCAGCCAGGGCAGCGAATTTGTTATGGGCGGTCACGAACGGCAGGCCGGAGAGGGCGGCCAGTTCGGCCGCGATCGCTTCGCCAAACCCGTGGGGCGAGTTCAATCCGGTGCCCACCGCCGTGCCGCCCTGAGCCAGCTCACAGACGGCCGGCAACGCACTGCGGATCGCCCGCTCGGCGTAATCCAGTTGTGCGATGAACGCCGAGAGTTCCTGGCCGAAGGTAATCGGCGTGGCGTCCATCATATGGGTACGACCGGTCTTGACCAGTTTCATGTGCCGCGCGGACAACTCCGCCAACCCGCCAGACAACTCGCTGATCGCCGGCAGCAAATGCTGCTGCACCGCCTGAGCCGTCGCGATGTGCATGGCCGTGGGAAAGCAGTCGTTGGAACTCTGGGAACGGTTGACGTGATCGTTGGGGTGCACCGGAGTCTTGCCACCGCGCGGGTTGCCGGCCAGTTCGTTGGCGCGACCGGCGATCACTTCGTTGACGTTCATGTTGCTCTGGGTGCCGCTGCCGGTCTGCCAGACCACCAGCGGGAACTGGTCGTCGTGATCGCCGTCGAGCACTTCGTCGGCAGTCTGTTCGATCAGGCGGGCGATGTCGGCGGGCAGGTCGCCATTGCGATTGTTGACGCGCGCCGCGGCTTTCTTGATCAGGGCCAGGGCATGCAGCACCGCCAGCGGCATGCGCTCGTTGCCGATGGCGAAGTTGATCAGCGAGCGTTGCGTCTGAGCGCCCCAGTAAGCATCATCCGGGACTTCTACCTGGCCCAGGCTGTCGGTTTCGATACGGCTCATCATGCACACTCCTGTTGGTCTGATAGCGCAGTTTAGGCCGTGATCGCCGGCCGTGGTTCCATCAGTCTGGAATTTGACCGTTCACCCCCTCTAAATCAGGCGCGACAAGGCTTGGGGTTGAGTGACACACTTTTTTAGGTGCAGAATGGACGCCCTTGAGGTTTTGCCTCGCCTGCTAGAAAAGGAAACTCGATGACTCGTCTTCGTGCCATCTGTACCGCGGTTGCACTGGTTTGCGCCAGCGGCCAGGTTTTTGCCGATACCGCCAGCCACAACGCCAGTGCCGAAGCTTTCCTGACCCTGGCGCACGCTGACAAACTGGGCACTCCGGTGTATATGCAAGTGCAGCAAATGTTCGCTCAGCGCTTTGAACAGACCAAAGCCCCTGAATCGAAAAAAGCCTTGCTGGAAACCTACCAGGCCAAGGCCAACGCCGCTCTGGATCAAGCCATTGGCTGGAACAAGCTGAAGCCGGACATGGTCAAGCTCTACACCACCAACTTCAGCGAATCCGAACTCAAGGATCTGGTGGCGTTCTACCAGTCGCCACTGGGCAAGAAAGTCCTGGAGAAAATGCCGCAACTGACTCAGCAATCGGCCCAGATGACTCAAGCCAAGCTCGAAAGCGCGGTGCCTGTGGTCAACAAATTACTGGCTGACATGACGGCCGAGCTGACGCCGAAAGACGCGGCCGCTCCAGCCAAGAAAAAGCCATAAGCGGAGTTCGGGATGACCATGCAACAACGCATCGAATCGACGCTGGGGCTGCTACAGCCCGAGCACCTGCAAGTGCTGGATGAAAGCCACATGCACAGCCGTGGGTTACAGACCCACTTCAAGGCGATAGTAGTCAGCCAGCAGTTCGAAGGCCTCAATCGCGTCAAGCGTCACCAGAAGGTGTATGGCACTTTGGGCGAACTGATGGGCGAGTTCCATGCGTTGGCGCTGCATACCTACACGCCGCAAGAATGGGCACAGATCGACGCGGCCCCGGCCTCGCCGACCTGTGCGGGCGGAGAGAAGCAGCAAAAACAGCTTTAAGCTGCAAGCTGCAAGTTCAGGGTATCGTGCTTCTGGCTTGCCGCTTGAAGCTTGCCGCTAACCGCTGCTCCTTTGCTACAATCCGCAACGCGCCGCTCACCCGGCGCGTTTTTTTTCGCATCCGGTTCACCCCTTACGAGGGTAGCCACCTGGAGAATTACCCATGACACAACAGATTGTCGTGGCGGCACTGTATAAGTTCGTCACCCTGGAAGATTACGTCGCCCTGCGCGAGCCGCTGCTGCAAGCAATGGTCGACAACGGCATCAAAGGCACGCTGCTGATCGCCGAAGAAGGCATCAACGGCACTGTGTCCGGCAGCCGCGAAGGCATTGACGGGCTGATGGCCTGGCTCAAGAACGACCCACGCATGGACGACATCGACCACAAAGAGTCGTACTGCGATGATCAGCCGTTCTACCGCACCAAAGTCAAACTCAAGAAAGAAATCGTCACGCTGGGCGTTGAAGGTGTAGACCCGAATAAAAAGGTCGGCACCTATGTGGATCCGCAGAACTGGAATGCGCTGATCAGCGATCCTGAAGTGCTGTTGATCGACACCCGCAACGACTATGAAGTCTCGATTGGCACCTTCGAAGGCGCTATCGATCCGAAGACCACCAGTTTTCGCGAATTCCCTGACTACATCAAAGCCAATTTCGACCCGGCCGTGCACAAGAAAGTCGCGATGTTTTGCACCGGTGGTATTCGCTGCGAGAAGGCCTCGAGCTACATGCTCAATCAGGGGTTCGACGAGGTTTACCACCTCAAGGGCGGCATCCTGAAGTACCTCGAAGAGGTGCCTCAGGAAGAAACCAAATGGCAGGGCGACTGCTTCGTGTTCGATAACCGCGTGACCGTTCGTCACGACCTCAGCGAGGGCGACTACGATCAATGTCATGCCTGTCGTACGCCCGTCAGTGTGGAAGACCGTGCATCCGAGCATTATGTGGCCGGCATCAGTTGCCCGCATTGCTGGGATAAGCTGAGCGAGAAAACCCGTCGCAGTGCCATCGACCGGCAGAAGCAGATCGAACTGGCCAAGGCGCGCAACCTGCCGCACCCGATCGGTTACAACTACAAGCAAACTCCTTCCGAGGCTTGAACCATGTCTGCACGTCGCCTGCTCTATGTGATGGACCCGATGTGTTCCTGGTGCTGGGGTTTTGCCCCAGTGGCTAAGGCGCTGGTCGAGCAGGCGCAGGCAGCGGGGGTGGATGTGCATTTGATCGTCGGTGGTTTGCGCACCGGCAGCGGCTCAGCGCTGGAGCCGACCACCCGGCGTTACATCCTTGAGCACTGGCAGGCGGTCACCGAGGCCACCGGCCAACCGTTCAAGTTCGACGGCGCGCTGCCCGACGGGTTTGTCTACGACACCGAACCTGCGTGTCGGGCGCTGGTGACGGCGCGCAGCCTGGCACCGGATTGCGCGTGGACACTGCTCGGGTTGATCCAGCAGGCGTTCTACGCCGAAGGCCGCGACGTCACCCACGCCAGCGTGTTGGTGGAGTTGGCGGAGCAGGCCGGTTTGCCGCGCATCGAGTTCGCCGCCGCGTTCGACCGTGCCGATATGCATGCCGCGACGGCTGCCGATTTCACCTGGGTCCAGGACCTGGGCATTGCCGGTTTCCCGACCTTGCTGGCAGAGCGTGATGGTCAATTGGCGTTGCTGACCAATGGGTATCAGCCATTGAGTGTGTTGTCTCCGTTGCTCGGTCGCTGGCTGGAGCGCGCAGCCTGTGCATGACCAGCCCGACGACGTTCCAGCCCCGGCACGTGTCGACCGTCTGAGCTGGGCGGAAATCCGTCGCCTGGCCCTTCACCATAAAAAATCCCTGTGGATCGCCAACGGCGTCGCCGTGTTGGCAACGCTGTGCAGTGTGCCGATTCCCTTGCTACTGCCGTTGCTGGTGGACGAAGTTCTGCTGGGCCACGGCGACGCCGCGCTGAAAATCATGAACCACGCGCTGCCCGACGTCTGGCAGAAAGCGGCGGGTTACATTGGTCTGATGCTGCTGGTGACCCTGGCACTGCGCTGTGCTGCGTTGTTGTTCAACGTGGTGCAGGCGAAATTGTTTGCGGCGCTGGCCAAAGACATCGTGTACCGGATTCGGGTGCGCCTGATCGAACGGCTCAAATGTATCTCGCTGGGGGAATACGAAAGCCTGGGCAGCGGCACGGTGACCACGCACCTGGTCACCGACCTGGACACGCTGGACAAGTTCGTCGGCGAAACCCTCAGTCGCTTCCTCGTGGCCATGCTGACGCTGGTGGGCACCGCCTCCATCCTGATGTGGATGCACTGGAAACTCGCGCTGCTGATCCTGCTGTTCAACCCGCTGGTGATCTATGCCACGGTGCAGTTGGGCAAACGGGTCAAACACCTGAAGAAACTCGAGAACGACAGCACCTCGCGCTTCACCCAGGCCTTGACCGAAACCCTGGATGCCATCCAGGAAGTACGCGCCGGTAACCGTCAGGGCTTTTTCCTCGGACGGCTGGGGCAGCGAGCACGTGAAGTGCGCGATTACGCAGTGAACTCACAGTGGAAAACCGATGCATCGAACCGTGCCAGCGGTTTGCTGTTCCAGTTCGGCATCGATATTTTCCGCGCCGCGGCCATGCTCACCGTACTGTTTTCCGACCTGTCCATCGGCCAGATGCTGGCGGTGTTCAGCTACCTGTGGTTCATGATCGGTCCGGTGGAACAACTGCTCAACCTGCAATACGCCTTTTACGCCGCTGGCGGTGCATTGTCGCGAATCAACGAATTACTGGCCCGCGCCGATGAACCGCAATACGCCGGTAGTGTCGATCCGTTTCAAGGGCGCGACACAGTGGGTATCGAAGTGCAGGGGCTGAGTTTCGGCTACGGCGACGAGTGGGTGCTGAACCAGATGAACCTATCGATTGCCCCCGGTGAAAAAGTCGCAATTGTCGGCGCCAGTGGCGGTGGCAAAAGCACCTTGGTGCAGTTGCTGCTGGGCTTGTACACACCGCTGGCCGGCACCATCCGTTTCGGCGGTTCGACTCAGCAAGAGATCGGCCTGGAAACCGTGCGTGAAAATGTCGCCGTGGTCCTGCAACATCCGGCGCTGTTCAACGACACCGTGCGGGCCAACCTGACCATGGGCCGCGAACGCAGCGACGAAGCCTGCTGGCAGGCATTGGAAATTGCTCAACTGCACAACACGGTGCGTGAATTACCCCATGGTCTGGACAGCATTGTCGGGCGCTCCGGCGTACGTTTGTCCGGCGGGCAGCGCCAGCGTCTGGCGATTGCGCGAATGGTGTTGGCCGAACCCAAAGTGGTGATCCTCGACGAGGCCACGTCCGCCCTGGACGCAGCCACCGAATACAACCTGCACCAGGCACTGGCGCGGTTCTTGAGCCACCGCACCACGTTGATCATTGCGCACCGGTTATCCGCGGTGAAGCAGGCTGACCGGGTGCTGGTGTTCGATGGAGGGCAGGTTGCCGAGGATGGCGACCATCAGCAATTGATTGCTGATGGTGGTTTATACGCCAAGCTGTATGGGCATTTGCAGCAACACTGAGCGGGTTGAACTTAGTTTGGATTGCTCGAAGAGCTGCCAATGCTGCAGGAATTTTTGCTGAGGTTGTCAGGATTGGGTTTGGCGTGCATTAGGGCGCTTGCCCCATATCACGTTGAGCTCATCGACCCCATGATCAAAACCGAACCCTTTCAGAATGATTGAGCACGAGTCGCAGGGCGGCAGGGTAGTGACAACGTTGATCGATTTTATGTCACCAGTATTTGGGTATTTATTACTGATGTAACCGATCAATTTACTTTCGCTGTCTACGGATGTTGCCCGCTGAATAACGTCGGGTCGGGACGGATCGGTAATTGGGTGAGGGATCGATAGCAACGCCTCGCCACTCGATAGTTTTAAGGAGTCAGGGATTATCGACTCCCTTAACTGGTCTACGTTGAAATAGGTCGAGTCATCGTACTTAACCACTGAATTTCGCTTGAACAGGGGGAGGTGTCTGGTGTTATTCCCGGCTCCAGAAACGCTAACGTAAACTTCATTATTTCCTGCAGCGGTTTTGACTTCGGCAAAAGCGATATTACGCAGCTTTTGCTGATGATGGGATGGAAGGAGCTTTTGTAGATCCGCCATTGCCTGGTCAATTTTTGTGCTGTTGGGGACGTCACTTGTACTCCTTAAAAAAAGGGTGTCGAATCTATTCGCAACGCCTTGCTGTAATTCGAGGGGTGTCATAGTACTTTTGGCCCATAAATTCGCACCCTCTGGAAGTGTGGCGGCCATTGCCCTTGTCGCTCCATCAAACAATAATGATGATGCCGGATAGGCTGTCACGGTCAACTGCTGAAGTTCATCGGCAGGGTTCGCCGGCGCTCCAATGGTTACTGCGTATTCATCGAGTTTGTCCAGCGCCTGATGAACCTTGTCTTTTCCATGAAGGCGCACCATATTGTTCGCATTCAAGGATCCTATGTATACGCGTCGTAGTTCTTGTTCGACCGCATTTTCCAAAAATTGTTGTTTGGATACCTTGTTCATTTGCAACGGCCCCTGGACGCTTTCGCTGGCGGAAAGCTTGACCATGTAGTAATCATCCGTATTCAGCTTGGCGAATACATACCGATGTCTTTTGTCCTTGGAATAAACTACGAGCGCACCGACGTCATGCACATCATCGATTTTTTCGGCACTACCGGTCACTTTCAAGCCTCCATAGATTCCCTCCTGAAATTCGAGGTGGGCGTTGATGTTGTTCTTGGAAATAGGCTTGTTTTGCGTAAGGCCGATCGCTTCAGGCCTGCCTTTGTAAGTAGTGAGCGTGCCGTTTCTAACCTCGTAAATTTTTCCTTCAAACGCCAGTAGTTGACGGGATTGAGCTGATGTCGGTTGCGAGGGTGTGAATTTGCCGTCCCCGAACCAAGGTGCCCAACTATCCTCAACATCCATAAAAGTGCCTGGGATGGGGCGCTCAGCGGGAAAGTTGGTGATGACGTACTTGGTTTTACAGACCTCTCCAGGGCTCCTGCGAGAACGACAAGGTACAGTTTTGAGACTCTTGCTTGCATCGAGGTTGTCGACGCGGCACAAAGCATTTTCATGATTTCGGTATGGCACGTTGTCGATGAACACCGTTGTTCTACCATCAATCTCTAATGTCTTTCTCACTTTAGCTGTTTCGGCAATTACATACAGCTCCTCGTTATCCGCAATGCCTATACGCTGATAAGTAGAAGGGCCCATTGATATGTCATTCGCGGATAAACTCGGTCCGAACGGTTTGCCTGAAACGGGATCGACTGCATGGAAGGCTGGCGATACAGCGGAACCGGTGTTGCGTATAGGCACATCTTCCATGCCTTTGACTGACGCGAGTCGATCACCGCTCGACAAAGGTTTCCAGCGGCCCGCATCGCTTATTTGTGGCAGGCTCTGAGCAAATTCGTAGTGGCCGGCCTTACCCGCCATGGTTTTGATTCTGAAAATGCCGGATCTTCCCAACTTTACCCCTCGGGATCCCAGTGCCTTGAGCAGCGATCCGACTCCATCAACCGGATTCAATGCTTGCAGGGCCAAAATCGACACCTCTTTAGTCAGTGACGCAAATGCAGTGACTCTGGCGAGTATCGTCAGCCGGCTTGCATTGCCCAGCAGTTTTATCGATCCGGAGGCCAGTTTGCCGATGGGCAGGCCAAATGAAGCCAGGTCCATCGACAGGCCGAATGCACCGTTCACCTTACGTTCTGTATCATCGGAGGTTATGTCTTCGATAGTCGTCCAGAACGGTACGAGAATCTTGGCGAAATTTTCGAAGCGTTTCTGAGAGGCCTCGGCGCGGTCAAACTCTGTCTGACCATAAGCAGCGTGGTGAAGCGCTTTTGGATCAACGAACAGCAATTCGGTAGCGATGAAATGACTGATTTCTTGGCCGCGTTTTGAGTTTATCGTCAGGGCTAGTCCGTCGGCGTTCTCCATAGTGCTGCCGGGGGGCATGAACGTGTGGCCCAATTGTTCGATGATGGCCTCGCAATGCGCTGCACCCAGCGGTTTACTGCCTGTTGAGTGAGCTTTCCAGTCAAAGTTTAATGTCTCATGGCGCACGACTTCGACGGAGTAGGGGGTCATGCCTATGTGCCAGGTCTCGGACTTGAGTAGACCGCCCAATAGCTGCGTTTCTAGATTGCCGATGCGACGTATAACTCCGGCTCTTGGCAGCAGTTCAAATGTGCTGGTAACACCTCGGTATGTAGTCACCAACAGCAGGCCATTACGGGCGCGGAGCGGTAATATTTTTTCAGGCGTTTCGTGCTTGGCCTCTTCTTTATACGTTTCCTTTCTCAGGGTGTATATCTTGAGCGTTCCCAATTCCAGCGCCTGACGGTCAGAGAACGCAAGTGATGACAGCAAGCTTTTTATCAGTGTTTTATAAGCATTGGTTAGCGAAGTTATGTGGTCTTCGAAGTGTTGTTTGAATAGTTCTTTGGTATTGCAAATGGCGTTGTGTTTTTTGCTGGATGAAGTGTTTCCAGTGTGTAGTTTTCTATCTTCGTCTAACCAAATGTAAAATATGATGGTGTTACTGTTTTTTTTTAAAACTGCCCATGTTTTTTCGCTGTCAAAGTTATTGTCCGCGACGACGTCAATGATCGAATGTCTTTTTGCCCAATTAAGGTATCGAGCGGGCTCCGCCAGTTCATGGTCACTCCAGAAGGAATCGATTACGGAATCTTTGTCAGATACTTTAGGGAAGTCATGATCGATGACGGATTTTGCAATGGACAGACGTTCGGGCGTCGCTTCAGTGAGTTTGCTGAGCGCGTCGTTCAAATCTTTGGTGTATGTGTCCAGCTCTGATATAGCTAAGTCAGTTTCAGTCTGTGTATATTCTTCATGTCGTTTTTGAGGAATTAAGCCCTGGGTTTCCGCCCACTCCACTGTTGGCAGTAGCCTCGCGAGAGCGACAGCGCGAAGTTTATCTTCTTTCGCGCCCTCGCTTATTTTCAAGGGTTTATTGACCAGCTGTTGGAAGGTTTTTCTGTACAGCGCCTTGGCGTCGGTATGGTTTATGAGATTTACACCGCTCACAAAGTTGACCCAAACAACGGAGCTTCTGTAAGGCAAATCTATTGGAATGTCGGTGATACGGAATTCGGCTGGAAACTGGCAGAGGAACAACCTCGCCATAACAATGGCTTCTTTTTCCGAAGTTGCTTGTCTTGGGGACGTTAACAAGTGCTTTTCAAATTCAGTCCATATATTTTTATAACTCTTCCCCCAGTTTGAGCGGGATTGCAGGTCGTAGCCGGCGATTCTGTCGGGATACTCAATGAATTTTGATTTGAACCAAATCTGCAGTGCATTGGCTACCACTTTGGTGCGAATGTGAGCCGACGCCTCTTCACCTTGTTTTCCGCCGTACCAATCCATCGTTGAGAGTAAGAGGTCTCCCAGCTTATTGGCTTCGGCGCTTTGCAGGATTTTCTTGAGAAAAACCGTTGGCTGGGCACGAACCCTTTCAGACGTCGCCGACACAAGTATGTCCTTGGCCAGATAAGTCAGCGGCGAGGCCCCATCAGGCAGAAACGTTTGGATGGCATTTTTAATTTCGCCTGTCATGAACTGAGCACGCAATTCGTCTTGGGCGGCCACTGTCATGACGCCTTGAGACACCTGTCGGACTTCTACCGTTTGAGCTGGCTTCAAGTCCAGCAGGTTGAAATCTTCCTCTAGCCCCAGCTCGTAGCTTGCGATCTTTTCTTCAAGGAAGTCGATGGCGGCCTGATGTTTAATAGTGTTGGTCGGATCCCACGGGGCCATTCCGTAAAACGTGGCAATTCTGGGCGCCGAGACAAGTCGGTCATAGCGAATTTGTCCGCCCAGCAAAGTGGCAGCTTTTTCGATCCGGGTTCTAAGTGCTTGCCAGTTTTCGTTTCCTGTCAGAGTCAGTTCGGTCTTGTTTGCACCTTCGCGATTTGATGTCTCATAGACAAAGGCCCCATCTTTCAAAGTGACGATCAGGTAGTGCGGGGACACGTTGTTGTTTTGGCACAACGCCCGGTAGTCGGGATCCTCAAGCAATTGTTGTAACGCGCCTTGGCCGGTTTCGTTTTCCTGATCCAGGGGTGAAAAAGTGCGTGGCCTGAGTAGCGTTTCTGAAAAATGATCTAGCGAACCAACTTCTCCGGACAAAGTAGATAACAACAGTTCATAGTCCTGAAGTTGACCCTGATGGACCTGAACGGTGGTAGGGGATAAAGTGCTTTGGGCGCTTGAAGCACCATTTGAAGGCATTGTTTTCATGATGCGGCTTCTCTTGTTTTGTTTCGGTCGTTCCCTGCGGTTCCGCGGGGGGATTGCTACCGATTACAACGACCTGGAAGAGAGTCCGTGCGGTATATGTATATATGAGGGGCCGAAGGTGTTTGCGGGTGACGACAGATTCTCACTTGCCGGGATTGGGAACCCAACCTAGTCTCGTTGTAGCGATTTTAGTCCGGACGACGAACGGGCAGTGCAAGCAAGGGACCTCATGAAGCAAAAACGGACTCTCGGAACCCCTCGCTTGTTGGGCATCGTCTGGCCGTTTATCGCCGTCGTGTTGTTCCAGGCACTGTTAGGAGGCGTCAGCCTTTACGTTCTTTCGGCAGTTCGCGCCTATGTCGGCGGGGAAAGCCTGTGGTCCAAGGGCCAGAAAGACGCCATCTATTACCTCAATCTCTACGCCGACAGTCGCGACGAAACGATTTTTCTCAAGTACCAGAATGCGATTGCGGTACCTCAGGGTGGTCATGAGTTGCGTTTGGCGCTGGATCATCAACCACCCAATGTCGAGGCGGCGCGAATCGCGATCCTCAAGGGCGGCAACCACCCGGACGACGTCACCCGCGTGATTTGGCTGTACCTCAATTTTCGGCATTTCAGCTACCTTGAAAAAGCCATCGACCTCTGGACGGTCGGTGACGCCTACCTGGTGCGGCTCGATGACGTTGCGCGCGAAATGCATCAGCGCATTGCCGATGACCAGGCCACCGGTGTCGACATCAAACGCTGGAAGGGGCAGATCCTCGCCATCAACGAAGGGGTGACGCCTGCTGCCAAAGCGTTCAGCGATGCCTTGAGTGAAGGCTCACGGGTGATTCTGCGGTTGCTGCTGGCAACGAACCTCGCCACCGCGCTGGGTTTGATTGCGTTGGCCCTGTTGCGTACGCACAAGCTACTCGAGCAGCGCCATGCTTTCGCCAATGCCTTGCAGCTGGAGAAAGACCGGGCACAGATCACCCTGCAATCGATTGGCGATGGGGTGATCACCACGGATGTCGAGGGTGCGATCGCTTATATGAATCCGGCCGCCGAGGCCTTGACTCACTGGAGGGCCGAACAGGCGGCGGGGTTGCCACTGGCGGCACTGTTCAATCTGCTGGACGAAAATGCCCAGACCGACGGTTTTACCTTGATCGAGCACATTTTGAGCGGTCAGCTCAGCAGTGGCCGAGAACATTCCAGACTGATCCAGAGGCTGGATGGCAGTACGGTCTCGGTTACCCTGGTGGGCGCGCCGATCCGTAACGCAGGCAAGGTCAGTGGCACCGTGCTCGTCCTGCATGACATGACCCAGGAGCGGCAGTACATCGCCAATCTGTCCTGGCAAGCGAGCCACGACGCCCTGACCGGGCTGGCCAACCGTCGCGAGTTCGAATATCGCCTGGAGCAGGTGCTACATGACTTGGCGCGACAGAGGGGGCGTCACACCTTGATGTTCCTCGATCTGGATCAATTCAAACTGGTGAACGATACCAGCGGTCATGCGGCGGGCGATGAGCTATTGCGGCATATTTGCGCGTTGCTGCAATCAGGTTTGCGTGAAGGCGACACCCTGGCCCGATTGGGAGGCGACGAGTTCGGCATTCTGTTGGAGAACTGTGCGCCGGAAGCGGCCGAGAAAATCGCCGAAGGCCTGCGCCAGACCGTGCAGAACCTGCATTTTGTCTGGAAGGGTCGGCCGTTCGTGACGACCGTGAGCATTGGTCTGGTGCATGTGGCCCAAAGTCCGACCACCCTTGAAGCATCGCTGTGTGCCGCTGACATGGCCTGTTACATGGCCAAGGAAAAGGGCCGCAACCGGGTTCAGGTCTATCACGCCGATGACTCGGAGTTGTCCCTGCGTTTTGGCGAGATGGCATGGATACAGCGCTTGCACAGGGCGTTGGAGGAAGATCGCTTTTGCCTGTACGCCCAGGAAATAGCGCCTCTTGGCCATGTCGAGCAGGGCGGCGGGCATATCGAGATCCTGCTGCGCCTGCATGACGAAGCAGGGCGTATGATTCTGCCGGACAGTTTCATTCCGGCGGCCGAACGTTATGGTTTGATGACGTCGCTAGACCGCTGGGTAGTGGAGAACGTTTTCAAAATCATTGCCCAGTGCATCGCGCAAGAGGGCGAAGGACCGTTGGCCATGTGTGCGATAAATCTGTCAGGTATCACTATCGGAGATGAGGCGTTTCTGGACTTCCTGCATGAACAGTTTGTTGCATATTCAATTCCACCTGAAATGATTTGTTTTGAAATCACAGAAACCAGTGCGATTTCACATTTGCCCAATGCAATTAAATTTATCAATGATCTCAAGGGCTTAGGCTGTAATTTTTCGCTGGATGACTTTTGCGCCGGGATGTCCTCATTCGCTTATTTGAAACATTTACCTGTAGACTTCCTGAAGATCGATGGGAGTTTCGTAAAGGATATGCTGGACGACCCGATTAACCGCGCCATGGTCGAAGTGATCAATCACATCGGTCATGTCATGGGTAAGCGCACGATTGCCGAGTTCGTTGAAACACCTCAGGTCGAGCAGGCATTGCTGGAGATCGGGGTGGATTACGCTCAAGGGTATGTGATTGAACGCCCGCATCTGTTTACCTCGGATAGTTTGCAAAGTCGTCCTGCCCGGCCCCTACCTTTGTTGTTCAAGGCGCCTGGCACGTTCCGTTGAAATCTCTTGTCGATCTTGAAATCACAATCAAAAGGAGCGCGACAGTGATCGACACATTCAACCGAACCGGCCCCCTCATGGAAGCTGCAAGTTATCCCGCCTGGGCTCAGCAACTGATCCAGGATTGCAGTGAGAGCAAACGCCGGGTAGTTGGGCACGAACTGTATCAACGCATGCGAGACAACAAGCTCAGTGCAAAAACCATGCGCCAGTACCTTATTGGTGGCTGGCCGGTGGTGGAGCAGTTTGCGTTATACATGGCACAGAACCTGACAAAGACCCGTTTCGCGCGTCACCCTGGCGAAGACATGGCGCGCCGTTGGCTGATGCGCAATATTCGCGTCGAATTGAACCATGCCGATTACTGGTTGCACTGGAGCCGAGCTCACGGTGTCAGCCTGGAAGATCTGCAAGTGCAACAGGTAGCGCCTGAACTTCACGCATTGAGCCATTGGTGCTGGCACACCAGTTCGTCGGATTCGCTGATCGTGGCCATCGCCGCCACCAACTACGCCATCGAGGGTGCGACCGGAGAGTGGTCGGCACTGGTTTGTTCCACTGGCGTCTACGCGGCTGCGTTCCCCGAGGAAGATCGCAAGCGGGCCATGAAGTGGTTGAAGATGCACGCCCAGTATGACGATGCCCATCCATGGGAAGCGCTGGAAATCATCTGCACCCTGGCAGGCATGAACCCGAGCAAAGCGCTGCAAGTGGAATTGCGCCAGGCGGTCTGCAAAAGTTACGACTACATGTATCTGTTCCTGGAACGTTGCATGCAGTTGGAACTGGCAGTGAAAACCCCGGTAGTCCGTGAGCGGATGGAGCTGGCTGAAAGCTGATCCTCTGAAAGCAACACAAACCCATGTGGGAGCGAGCAAGCTCACTCCCACATGGGGTATGCAGCGTTGCTGAATATCAGCCCGCCATCGTCAACCGATTACGTCCCTCACGCTTGGCCACATACAACGCATTGTCGGCCCGTCGCAACAGACTCTTGGCAGACTCGCCAGGCAGCAGCGTCGAACAGCCGATGCTGACCGTCAGCTCGATCATCTTGCCCTCGGCCACATAGTCCTGAGCCTGCGCCGCAAACCGCAGTCGTTCACCGACCATGGCTGCCGCTTCCCGACTGGTGTTGGACAGCAGGATCAGGAATTCTTCGCCACCAAACCGGAACACCATGTCGACGTTGCGCAACTGGTTTTTGATCAAGGCTGCAACGGCCTTCAACACTTCATCGCCGGCACTGTGCCCATAAGTGTCGTTGATCTGTTTGAAGTGATCGATGTCCAGCATCAGCAGTGACAGGGGCTGCGAGTGTCGCCGCGACATCTCGATTTCCCGGTGCAGCGTCTGATCCATGGCGATGCGGTTGCCGGTATCGGTCAGCGGGTCACGCAATGCACTTTGAGTCGCCGCTCGGTAGAGCAGGGCGTTTCGCAGGGGAAAGAGCAGGGTCGACAGCAGTGACTCCAGGTTGCCCTGTTCCTGTTCGCTGAAACGCTGATTGCGACGGAACCCCAGCTCACCCAACTGCTCGCCTTCATGGCTGAGGCTGTAGCTGATTGAGTGATGACCCCGCGTGCCGAATTGCAGGCGCAAATCGCTGGGCTGATGTTCATAACTCAGGGCATCCAGCGGCACAAGGTGCTGAATTTCCCGGAAGAAAAGTCCAAGAATGCGTTGCGGCTCAAGACTGGTTTGCAGCTGCAGGCCCAGCGCCTGGCGCAACTGCGCAAGGCCGGCGGGACGCTCCAGCAGGGGAGGCGGCTGACCAAAGCCCAGGCGTTGCAATTTGGCGCTGTCGAAGTCAATTGCGTTGGTCTGGGAGAGTGATTTCATATGGCGTTGAGCCCCTAAGCAGTAAGGCTGTCTTACAGGCTGGGTGAGAGCGGCTTTGGGCTGCGCGTCATACTGGTCCATCAGTCCCGTAGGACATTTGGCACGAGTTTAGTCTGCTTTGCCGAAGATTAGTAACTTCTCGACTCAAGCGTTGCCCCGTTTGCTTTCACACGGCGTGTCTGAGCAAAATTAGAGCGAAAGTCGTGCCATTCGGTTCAGTCGAAGAAAAAGCGTTCAAAATCAGAAGGCTGGAGGGGTTCAGAGCGGATATTAGTGAGCACTGTGACATTTATTTGACTGGAAACACCGGCAGGTATCACTGGCTTTGCGTGCCGCGACGGGAAGTCGACGCGGCACAAAAGCGACGCACGGGCGTTACTGAGCGTTGAACGCCTGGCCATTGATGCCGGTACTGTCCGGACCCATCAAATAAAGGTAGACCGGCATGATCTCCTCCGGTGTCGGGTTGTTCAACGGGTTTTCACCCGGGTAGGCCTGAGCGCGCATGCTGGTGCGGGTGGCGCCAGGATTGATGCTGTTGGAGCGCACCGGTGCCACGGTATCGACTTCGTCAGCCAGGGTTTGCATCAAGCCTTCGGTCGCGAACTTCGAAACGCCGTAAGCGCCCCAGTACGCACGACCCTTGCGACCGACGCTGCTGGAGGTGAACACCACCGAGGCGTCCTGAGACAGTTTGAGCAGCGGCAGCAGGGTGCTGGTGAGCATGAACATGGCGTTGACGTTGACCTGCATGACGCGCATGAAATTCTCGCCAGACAACTGTTCGATCGGCGTGCGCGGCCCGATGATCGATGCGTTGTGCAGCAAGCCGTCAAGATGGCCGAACTCGGTCTCGATCATCGCCGCCAGTTCATCGTATTGATGGGGCAGGGCGGTTTCCAGATTGAACGGGATGACGGCTGGCTGTGGATGCCCGGCCGCTTCGATTTCATCGTAGACCTGAGTCAGGTTGGCTTCGGTCTTGCCCAGCAACAGCACGGTGGCGCCGTGGGCGGCGTAGGTTTTTGCCGCGGCAGCACCGATGCCACGGCCAGCGCCGGTGACCAGGATGACCCGGTCCTTGAGCAATTCAGGGCGGGCGGAATAATCAAACATAAAAAACCTCACAACAATTCAACAGGCAGGCATCGTATCTGTGGCGAGGGAGCTTGCTCCCGTCGGCCGGTCCGCGCTCGGGCGAAGCAGTCGTAAAACCTGCAAATGCGCTGTCCTGAAAGAATGCGTTCATAGATAGAGGGGCTGCTTCGCAGCCCAGCGGGAGCAAGCTCCCTCGCCACAAAAGGCTCTGTGCTCAGCAGCTGCACAACGCGTTATCCAGCACCTCTAGAAGCGCCAGCGGATGATCGATCACCACGTCCGCGCCCCAGTGCTTGGGGTTATCGTCCGGATGAATGTAGCCGTAGGTCACCGCGCAGGTTCTGGTGCCGGCATCGCGGCCGGACTCGATGTCTCGCAGGTCATCGCCCACAAACAGCACGCTGGCCGGGTCAAGGTCGAGCATCTTGCACGCCAGGATCAACGGCTCCGGGTCCGGTTTGCTGTTCTTCACATGATCAGGGCAAATCAGCACCTTCGAACGTTCGGCCAGGCCCAGTTGCTGCATGATCGGCTCGGCGAAACGTACCGGTTTGTTGGTGACCACGCCCCAGATCAGGTTGGCCTTTTCAATTTTTTCCAGCACCTCGGCCATGCCGTCGAACAGATGGCTGTGGACCGCGCAATCCTTGAGGTAACGGTCGAGGAATTCCTGACGCAGTTCCTCGAACTCCGGCGATTCGGGGTCCATGGAAAAGTTCGCGGCGACCATCGCCTTGGCGCCGCCGGAAATTTCATCGCGAATGTGTTGAGTGTTGATCGGCGGCAAGCCACGGTCAGCACGCATCGCCTGGCAAATGGCGATGAAATCCGGCGCGGTGTCGAGCAGGGTGCCGTCCATGTCGAAAAGAACTGCTCTGATACGCATCGGCTTACTCCTCGCGCAGGGTCTGGATCATGTAGTTGACGTCGACATCGGCCGCCAGCTTGTAGTGTTTGGTCAGCGGATTGTAGGTCAGGCCGATGATGTCCTTGACGGTCAGGCCAGCCATGCGGCTCCAGGCGCCAAGCTCCGACGGGCGGATGAATTTCTTGAAGTCGTGGGTGCCGCGCGGCAACAGCTTCATGATGTATTCGGCGCCGACGATGGCGAACAGATAGGCCTTCGGGTTGCGGTTGATGGTGGAGAAGAACACCTGACCGCCCGGTTTGACCATGCGAAAGCAAGCGCGGATCACCGACGATGGGTCTGGTACGTGCTCTAGCATTTCCAGGCAGGTCACGACGTCGAACTGTTCAGGCATTTCTTCAGCCAGCGCTTCGGCGGTGATCTGCCGGTACTCGACGCTCACGCCGGATTCCAGCTGATGCAATTGCGCGACCGCCAGCGGCGCTTCGCCCATGTCGATGCCCATGACGGTGGCGCCGCGCTGGGCCATGGCTTCGCTGAGGATGCCGCCGCCGCAACCGACGTCGAGGACTTTTTTGCCGGCCAGATTGACACGCTCGTCGATCCAGTTGACCCGCAGCGGGTTGATGTCGTGCAGCGGTTTGAACTCGCTTTCGCGGTCCCACCAGCGATGGGCCAGGGCTTCGAATTTGGCGATTTCGGCGTAGTCGACGTTGCTCATGGTGTCAGTCCTCTAAAACTTGAAAAATCCTGTTGCCCCGGTTTTGGTCCAGGGTGCTTACGATTCGGTGTGGCCGCTGATGCGCTGGCCCCAGGCCTTGGCCGTGGCGCACAATTGCGCTTCATCCAGGCGGGTCAGGCGCCGGTCGTCGAGCAGTTGCTTGCCGGCGACCCAAAGGTGTTTCACGCAATCACGACCGGAGGCATAGATCAGTTGCGAAACCGGGTCGTAGACCGGTTGCTGCGCCAGGCCCGACAGATCGAACGCAACGATGTCCGCCGCTTTGCCGATTTCCAGCGAACCGACGTCTGTTTCGATTCCCAGCGCGCGAGCACCATTGAGCGTGGCCATGCGCAGGGCGCGATGGGCGTCCAGCGCGGTGGCGGAGCCGGCAACGGCCTTGGCCAACAGCGCGGCGGTGCGGGTTTCGCCGAGCAGATCGAGGTCATTATTGCTGGCCGCGCCATCGGTGCCGACCGCCACATTGACCCCAGCCTGCCATAAGCGCTCGACCGGACAGAAGCCGCTGGCCAGCTTCAGATTCGACTCCGGGCAATGAATCACACTGGTGTTACTTTCTACCAGCAGCACCAGGTCTTCATCGCTGATCTGGGTCATGTGAACGGCCTGTAGGCGCGGGCCGAGCAGGCCCAGACGGCCGAGGCGGGCCAGCGGGCGTTCGCCGCACTGCTCGACCGACTGCGCTACTTCGAACGCGGTTTCGTGGACGTGCATATGAATCGAGGCGTCAAGCTCTTCGGCGATCACCCGGATTTTTTCCAGGGTTTCGTCGCCCACGGTGTAGGGTGCATGGGGACCAAACGTGATTTTGATCCGCTCGTGATGCTTGAGATCGCCAAATAATTCGACGCCCTGACGAATGGCTTCATCCGCCGTGGCGGCGCCTGGAATCGGGAAATCGAGGATCGGAATGGCGATCTGGGCGCGAATGCCGCTGTTATGGACGCGTTCGCTGGCGATCTTCGGGAAGAAATACATGTCGGAGAAACAGGTGATGCCGCCTTTGATCTGCTCGGCGATGGCCAAGTCAGTGCCGTCGCGTACAAACGCTTCGTCTACCCATTTAGCTTCGGCCGGCCAGATGTGCTTTTCCAGCCAGGTCATCAGCGGCAGATCATCGGCCAGGCCGCGAAACAGTGTCATTGCCGCATGCCCGTGGGCATTGATCAAGCCAGGGCTGAGCAGCATGTCCGGCAATTCGCGGATTTCGGTTGCATCAAGCTTCAAGCCTGCCGCGCGCGGGCCGATGAATACGATACGACCGTCGCGGATGCCCAGGGCATGCTCTTTAAGGACCACGCCAGCCGGTTCGACGGGTACCAGCCAGGTCGGCAGCAATAATAGGTCGAGCGCAGCGGTGGGGGTCGGCATCGAAAGTCGGTTCCAGTGCTTTTGTAAAGGATGGCGAAGTATACCCGAGCGTCTTCGCGGGGGGATCGCTATAATCGGCGGCTTTTGTTCATGAGTGCGGGGTAAGTGGATGCGCGATCGACTGTTGGCTGCGGAGAAGGTGAAGGCCATCGATTGGCGTGATGGCGCCCTGTATCTGCTGGATCAGCGTATTTTGCCGTTCGAGGAAACCTGGATCGCCTACACCAGCGCTGCGGGTGTGGCCGAAGCCATTCGCTCGATGGTGGTGCGCGGCGCCCCAGCCATCGGCATCAGTGCGGCGTATGCCATGGTGCTGTCTGCCCGAGCCCGAATGGCCGAGGGCGGTGACTGGCAGGCCGCGTGGGAAGAGGATTACGCGTTGCTGGCTGATTCGCGTCCAACGGCGGTGAATCTGTTCTGGGCCTTGAGTCGCATGCGTGACCGCCTGGACCGCCTCAAGGAGGATGCAGACCCTCTGGCGGCTCTGGAAGCCGAAGCCATCGCCATCCATGAAAGTGATCGCGAAGCCAACCTGACCATGGCCCAACTGGGTGTCGACTTGATCCGCAAGCATCAGGGCAACGCCCAGGCGATCCTCACGCACTGCAACACCGGTGCGCTGGCCACCGGCGGCTTCGGCACGGCGCTGGGGGTGATTCGCGGGGCTTTCATTGAGGGTATGGTCGAGCGTGTTTATGCCGATGAAACCCGGCCGTGGCTGCAAGGTTCGCGATTGACCGCATGGGAGTTGGCCAATGAAGGCATTCCCGTGACCCTCAATGCCGATTCCGCCGCCGCGCACATCATGAAAACCAAAGGCGTGACCTGGGTGATCGTCGGCGCCGATCGCATCACCGCCAATGGTGACGTGGCGAACAAGATTGGCACCTATCAACTGGCGGTCAACGCCATGCACCACGGCGTGCGCTTCATGGTGGTGGCGCCGAGTTCGACCATCGACATGAACCTGGCCAGTGGTGACGAGATTCCCATCGAAGAGCGCGATGGCCGCGAGTTGCTGGAAGTCGGCGGCAAGCGGGTGGGGGCGGATGTCGATGCGTTCAACCCGGTGTTCGACGTGACGCCTGCGGATTTGATCGACGCGATCGTTACCGAGAAGGGTATCGTCGAGCGCCCGGATACGGCGAAAATGGCGCAGTTGATGTGCCGTAAGCGGTTGCATTAAAGGTATCTGGCGCGCGAATCGGGCTTGATAGTCCCTCTAAGCCCCTCTCGTCCCCTTCAAGCCTGCCACCAGTCAACTAACTACACTCCATGCGCGTCTGGGGGATAGGTGCGTGGCGGCTCTTGTGATAACATTCGGCGGTTTCCAGGGTAGCCTGATGTGGCTGCCTTTACTGCGCAGATCCATGGCATAACTCGTTGATTTGTCGTAAGTCGGTGCACGGCACTCAGTCTGCATCGGCGAGCTTCGTTCGTCCCATATGGATGTGACGAAGTTTCACCAGAAAAAGGAATCAGGCTTCTCATGGGCGAACTGGCCAAAGAAATCCTCCCGGTCAATATCGAAGACGAGCTGAAGCAGTCCTACCTCGACTACGCGATGAGCGTGATTGTCGGGCGGGCACTGCCGGATGCGCGCGATGGCTTGAAGCCCGTGCACCGGCGTGTGCTGTTCGCGATGAGCGAGCTGGGCAACGACTTCAACAAGCCGTACAAGAAATCTGCCCGTGTTGTCGGTGACGTGATCGGTAAGTATCACCCTCACGGTGATACCGCGGTGTACGACACCATCGTTCGGATGGCGCAGCCATTCTCGCTGCGTTACCTGCTGGTAGACGGTCAGGGCAACTTCGGTTCGGTGGACGGCGACAACGCCGCGGCCATGCGATACACCGAAGTGCGCATGACCAAGCTGGCGCACGAGCTGCTGGCTGACCTGCACAAAGAAACCGTGGACTGGGTGCCGAACTACGACGGCACCGAAATGATCCCGGCGGTCATGCCGACCCGTATTCCCAACCTGCTGGTCAACGGCTCCAGCGGTATCGCCGTGGGCATGGCGACCAACATTCCGCCGCACAACCTCGGTGAAGTCATCGACGGTTGCCTGGCACTCATCGACAACCCGGAACTGACCGTCGATGAGCTGATGCAATACATCCCTGGTCCGGACTTCCCGACCGCCGCGATCATCAACGGTCGCGCCGGCATCATCGAAGCCTACCGCACCGGTCGCGGGCGCATTTACATGCGTGCCCGTTCGATGATCGAAGACATCGACAAGGTCGGTGGTCGTCAGCAGATCGTCATCACCGAGCTCCCTTACCAGCTGAACAAGGCGCGTCTGATCGAGAAGATCGCCGAACTGGTCAAAGAGAAGAAGCTCGAAGGCATCACCGAGCTGCGCGATGAGTCCGACAAGGACGGTATGCGCGTCGTGATCGAACTGCGTCGCGGCGAAGTGCCTGAGGTGATCCTCAATAACCTCTACGCCCAGACCCAGCTGCAAGCGGTGTTCGGTATCAACATCGTCGCGCTGATCGACGGCCGTCCGCGGATCCTGAACCTCAAGGACCTGCTGGAAGCCTTCGTTCGTCACCGTCGCGAAGTGGTGACCCGCCGTACCGTGTTCGAGCTGCGTAAAGCGCGCGAACGTGGCCACATTCTGGAAGGTCAAGCGGTTGCCCTGTCGAACATCGACCCGGTCATCGCCCTGATCAAGGCCTCGCCAACGCCGTCGGAAGCCAAGGAAGCGCTGATCAAGACTGCGTGGGAATCTTCCGCTGTAGTTGCGATGGTTGAGCGTGCCGGTGCCGATTCGTGCCGTCCAGAGACTCTGGACCCGCAATACGGTCTGCGCGAAGGCAAGTACTTCCTGTCGCCAGAGCAGGCGCAAGCCATTCTGGAACTGCGTCTGCACCGTCTGACCGGTCTGGAACACGAAAAGCTGCTGGCCGAGTATCAAGAGATCCTCAACCAGATCGGCGAGCTGATCCGCATCCTCAGCAGCGCCACGCGCCTGATGGAAGTGATCCGCGAAGAGCTGGAAGTGATCCGCGCCGAATACGGCGATGTGCGCCGCACCGAGATTCTCGATGCCCGTCTCGACCTGACCCTGGGCGACATGATTCCGGAAGAAGAGCGCGTCGTGACCATTTCCCACGGTGGCTACGCCAAGACCCAGCCATTGGCTGCGTACCAGGCTCAGCGTCGTGGCGGTAAAGGCAAATCGGCCACCGGCGTCAAGGATGAGGACTACATCGCTCACCTGCTGGTCGCCAACAGCCACACCACGCTGCTGCTGTTCTCCAGCAAAGGCAAAGTGTACTGGCTGAAAACCTACGAAATCCCGGAAGCGTCCCGCGCTGCCCGTGGTCGTCCACTGGTCAACCTGTTGCCGCTGGACAGTGATGAATACATCACCACCATGTTGCCGGTCGAGGAATACACCGAAGGTCACTTCATCTTCATGGCCACTGCTAAAGGCACCGTGAAGAAGACCCCGCTGGAATCCTTCAGCCGTCAACGTAGCGTCGGCCTGATCGCGCTGGAGCTGGACGAAGGCGACGTGCTGATTTCTGCTGCCATTACCGATGGCGAGCGTGAAGTCATGCTGTTCTCCGACGGCGGCAAGGTCACTCGCTTCAAGGAAACCGACGTTCGCGCCATGGGCCGTACCGCTCGCGGTGTCCGCGGCATGCGTCTGCCGGAAGGCCAGAAGCTGATTTCCATGTTGATCCCGGAAGAAGGCAGCCAGATCCTCACCGCTTCGGCGCGTGGTTTCGGCAAGCGCACCGCGATCACCGAGTTCCCTGAATACAAGCGTGGCGGTCAGGGCGTTATCGCCATGGTCAGCAACGAGCGTAACGGCCGTCTGGTCGGCGCGGTCCAGGTGCTCGACGGCGAGGAAATCATGCTGATTTCCGACCAAGGTACTTTGGTTCGTACCCGTGTCGACGAAGTCTCCAGCCTGGGTCGTAACACCCAGGGCGTGACCCTGATCAAGCTGGCCAGCGATGAAACGTTGGTGGGCCTGGAGCGGGTTCAAGAGCCGTCGGAAGTCGAAGGCGAAGAGCTGGAAGGCGAAGGGCTCGAAGGTGAAGGGCTCGAAGGTGAAGAGGGTGCAGTGTTCGACGGTGAAGTTGTGATCGACGACGTTGCCGAAGACCAGCAACTCGACGCCGCCGCTGACGAAGAGCCGCAAGAGTAAGCGGGCAAGCAGGGGGCGGATGAAGATTCGCCCCCTTGTTGTTTGTTCTGTTTGAAAATTTGCGACACTGCACAGGATCGTTCCCACGCTCTGCGTGGGAATGCCGCTCGGGACGCTCCGCGTCCCATGACGCAGAGCGTCATTGGATGCATTCCCACGCAAAGCATGGGAACGATCATCCGCAGACCGAAAGATTTAAGTGACCACCAAATCAGAGCGAGATTGGATGTGAGCAAGAGAGCCTATAACTTCTGTGCCGGTCCTGCGGCGCTTCCCGAAGCTGTCCTGAAGCGCGCCCAGGGTGAACTCCTTGATTGGCATGGCAAGGGCCTGTCGGTCATGGAAATGAGCCATCGCAGCGATGAGTTCGTGTCCATTGCCACCAAGGCCGAGCAGGATCTGCGTGATCTGCTGAATATCCCCTCGAACTATAAAGTGCTGTTTCTGCAAGGTGGCGCGAGCCAGCAATTTGCACAGATTCCGCTGAACCTGTTGCCGGAAAATGGCACCGCCGACTATATCGACACCGGTATCTGGTCGCAGAAAGCCATCGAAGAAGCCTCGCGCTACGGCCACGTCAACGTTGCCGCCACCGCCAAGCCTTACGACTATTTCGCTGTTCCCGGTCAGAACGAATGGAACCTGTCGAAAGATGCGGCCTACGTTCACTACGCACCAAACGAAACCATTGGCGGCCTGGAATTCCAATGGATTCCGGAAACCGGTGATGTGCCGCTGGTGGCCGACATGTCCTCGGACATTCTTTCGCGCCCGGTAGACGTCTCGCGCTTTGGCATGATCTACGCCGGCGCGCAGAAAAACATCGGCCCGAGCGGCGTCGTCGTGAACATCGTTCGCGAAGACCTGCTGGGTCACGCCCGTTCCATTTGCCCGACCATGCTCAACTACAAGGTCGCGGCCGATAACGGCTCGATGTACAACACCCCGCCGACCCTGGCCTGGTACTTGTCTGGTCTGGTGTTCGAGTGGCTGAAAGAGCAGGGTGGTGTTGAAGCCATCGGCAAGCTCAATGAAGTGAAGCAGCGCACGCTGTACGACTTCATCGATGCCAGCGGCTTGTACAGCAACCCGATCAACAAGTCGGACCGCTCGTGGATGAACGTGCCATTCCGTCTGGCCGACGATCGTCTCGACAAGCCGTTCCTGGCCGGTGCCGACGAACGCGGCCTGCTGAACCTTAAAGGCCACCGTTCGGTGGGCGGCATGCGTGCCTCCATCTATAACGCCGTCGATATCGTTGCGGTCAACGCACTGATTTCGTACATGGCAGAGTTCGAGAAGGAACACGGCTAATGTCTGAGCAAGAACTCAAGGCACTGCGCCTGCGCATCGATGCTCTGGACGAAAAAGTCCTGGAGCTGATCAGTGAGCGCGCACGCTGCGCCCAGGAAGTTGCGCGAGTAAAGATGGCCTCGCTGGCCGAAGGCGAAG
Organism: Pseudomonas sp. B21-048; assembly: GCF_024748615.1. Taxonomy (NCBI): domain Bacteria; kingdom Pseudomonadati; phylum Pseudomonadota; class Gammaproteobacteria; order Pseudomonadales; family Pseudomonadaceae; genus Pseudomonas; species Pseudomonas sp. B21-048. The sequence continues at coordinate 1,601,694 of NZ_CP087168.1, forward strand.
TGCCGGTGTTCTATCGTCCTGAGCGTGAGGCTCAGGTGCTCAAACGCGTGATGGAGCGAAACCAGGGGCCGCTGGGCAACGAAGAGATGGCGCGGCTGTTCCGCGAAATCATGTCCTCGTGCCTGGCCCTCGAGCAGCCGCTGAAAGTGGCTTACCTCGGCCCCGAAGGGACCTTCACCCAAGCGGCGGCCATGAAGCACTTCGGCCATGCGGTGATCAGCAAGCCGATGGCAGCGATCGATGAAGTGTTCCGTGAAGTCGCGGCCGGTGCGGTGAACTTTGGCGTGGTCCCGGTGGAAAACTCCACCGAGGGCGCAGTCAACCACACCCTCGACAGCTTCCTCGAACACGACATGGTGATCTGTGGCGAAGTCGAACTGCGCATTCACCATCACCTGTTGGTCGGTGAAAACACCAAGACCGACAGCATCAGCCGCATCTATTCCCACGCCCAGTCCCTGGCCCAGTGCCGCAAGTGGCTGGACGCCCATTACCCGAATGTCGAGCGCGTAGCGGTTTCGAGCAACGCCGAAGCGGCCAAGCGGGTCAAGGGTGAGTGGAACTCGGCGGCGATTGCCGGCGACATGGCCGCTGGTCTGTACGGGTTGACGCGTCTGGCCGAAAAAATCGAGGATCGTCCGGACAACTCCACGCGATTCCTGATGATCGGCAGCCAGGAAGTGCCGCCGACCGGCGACGACAAAACCTCGATCATCGTGTCCATGAGCAACAAACCCGGCGCGCTCCACGAGCTGCTGGTGCCGTTCCATGACAATGGCATCGACCTGACGCGCATCGAAACCCGTCCGTCGCGCAGCGGTAAATGGACCTACGTGTTCTTCATCGACTTTGTCGGCCACCATCGCGATCCGCTGATCAAAGGTGTGCTGGAAAAGATCAGTCAGGAAGCAGTAGCACTCAAAGTGCTGGGTTCCTACCCGAAAGCAGTTCTCTAAGGGCGGTAGCAAATGAGTGGCAATTTCCTCGCTCTGGCACAGCCGGGCGTGCAACAACTTTCGCCTTACGTTCCGGGCAAGCCCGTGGACGAACTGGCCCGTGAGCTGAACCTCGATCCGGCCAATATCGTCAAACTGGCGAGCAACGAAAACCCGTTGGGCGCCAGTCCCAAGGCATTGGCAGCGATTCGCGACGCGCTGGCCGAGCTGACCCGCTATCCGGACGGCAACGGTTTTGCGCTCAAGACCCTGCTGGCCGATCAGTGCCGCGTCGAGCTGAACCAAGTGACGCTGGGCAATGGCTCCAACGACATTCTGGAGCTGGTGGCGCGTGCCTATCTGGCGCCAGGCCTGAACGCGGTGTTCAGCGCCCATGCATTTGCGGTCTATCCGATCGTGACCCAGGCCGTTGGTGCCCAGGCAAAAGTGATCCCGGCCAAAGACTGGGGCCACGATCTGTCGGCCATGCTGGCCGCGATCGATGCCGATACCCGCGTGGTGTTCATCGCCAACCCGAACAACCCGACCGGGACTTGGTTCGACGCCCAGACGCTGGATGACTTCCTGCAGGACGTGCCGGCCCATGTGCTGGTGGTGCTGGACGAGGCCTACATCGAATACGCCGAAGGCAGCGACTTGCCGGATGGCCTGGACTTCCTCGCGGCCTATCCGAACCTGCTGGTTTCGCGCACGTTCTCCAAGGCCTATGGCCTGGCATCGCTGCGGGTCGGCTACGGCTTGTCTTCGGCCATCGTCGCCGATGTGCTGAATCGCGTGCGTCAGCCATTCAACGTCAACAGCCTCGCACTGGCCGCCGCGTGTGCTGCGCTGCAAGACGTCGACTACCTGGCCGAAAGCCGTCGCCTGAACGAATCCGGCATGCAGCAGCTGCAAACGGGTTTCCGTGAGCAGGGGCTGAGCTGGGTTCCATCCAAAGGCAACTTCATCTGTGTCGATCTGGGGCGCGTTGCGGCTCCGGTGTTCGAGGGGCTGCTGCGCGAAGGCGTGATCGTGCGTCCGGTGGCCAACTACGGTATGCCGAACCACCTGCGTATCACCATCGGTTTGCCGGCGGAAAACAGCCGCTTCCTCGAGGCGCTGGCCAAGGTTATGGCTCGTGGTTGATGTCACTGCGCTGCAATCTGCGCCACCTATGATCGGTCGCCTGGTGGTGGTCGGTCTGGGCTTGATCGGCGGTTCGTTTGCCAAAGGCTTGCGTGAAAGCGGTCTATGCCGCGAAGTGGTCGGGGTCGATCTCGACCCGCAGTCGCGCAAGCTGGCGGTCGAGTTGGGCGTGGTGGATCGCTGCGAAGAAGACCTGGCTAAGGCTTGCCAGGGCGCTGACGTGATTCAGCTGGCGGTGCCGATCCTGGCCATGGAGAAATTGCTCGCGCTGCTGGCGAGCATGGACCTGGGGCAAGCGATTCTGACCGACGTCGGTAGCGCCAAGGGCAATGTGGTGCGCGCGGCGACCGAAGCGTTTGGCGGCATGCCGGCGCGTTTCGTGCCGGGGCATCCGATTGCCGGTTCCGAGCAGAGCGGGGTGGAAGCCTCCAATGCCGAGCTGTTCCGTCGCCATAAAGTGATTCTGACGCCGCTGGATCAAACCGATCCGGCCGCGTTGGCAGTGGTTGACCGGTTGTGGCGCGAACTGGGCGCCGACGTCGAGCACATGCAGGTCGAGCGTCACGACGAAGTGTTGGCGGCGACCAGCCATTTGCCGCACTTGCTGGCATTCGGTTTGGTCGATTCGTTGGCCAAACGCAATGAAAATCTTGAGATCTTCCGTTACGCTGCGGGCGGTTTCCGCGATTTCACAAGAATCGCCGGTAGCGACCCGGTCATGTGGCACGACATCTTCCTCGCCAACCGCGAAGCTGTCCTGCGCACACTCGATACATTTCGCAGCGACCTCGACGCCTTGCGCGACGCGGTCGATGCAGGGGATGGGCACCAATTGTTGGGCGTGTTCACGCGCGCCCGGGTTGCCCGCGAGCATTTCAGTAAAATCCTGGCCCGCCGGGCCTATGTGGACGCTATGAATTCCAACGATCTGATTTTCCTGGCACAACCTGGTGGCCGCCTGACTGGGCGGATTCGTGTACCGGGCGACAAATCGATTTCCCACCGCTCGATCATGCTCGGTTCCCTGGCCGAAGGCGTCACCGAAGTGGAAGGTTTCCTCGAGGGCGAAGACGCTCTGGCGACCCTGCAAGCTTTCCGCGACATGGGTGTCGTCATCGAAGGTCCGCACCATGGTCGTGTGACCATCCACGGCGTCGGCCTGCATGGCCTGAAGCCTGCGCCGGGCCCGATCTATCTGGGCAACTCCGGCACCTCGATGCGTCTGCTGTCTGGCCTGTTGGCTGCGCAGAACTTCGACAGCACGCTGACCGGCGACGCTTCGCTGTCCAAGCGTCCGATGAATCGCGTGGCCAATCCGCTGCGTGAAATGGGTGCCGTGATCGAGACCGCCGCTGAAGGTCGTCCACCGATGACCATTCGTGGCGGCAACAAGCTCAAGGGCCTGACTTACACCATGCCGATGGCCAGCGCCCAGGTTAAATCCTGCCTGTTGCTGGCGGGTCTGTATGCCGAAGGCAAGACCACCGTCACCGAGCCGGCACCGACTCGCGACCATACCGAGCGCATGCTGCGTGGCTTCGGCTACCCGGTGACCGTCAACGGCGCGACTGCCTCGGTCGAGTCCGGCCACAAGTTGACCGCGACCCACATTGAAGTGCCGGGCGATATCTCGTCGTCGGCGTTCTTCCTGGTGGCGGCGTCGATTGCCGAAGGTTCGGAGCTGGTGCTTGAGCACGTCGGCATCAACCCGACCCGTACCGGTGTGATCGACATTCTGCGCCTGATGGGCGCTGACATCACCCTGGAAAATCAGCGTGAAGTCGGCGGTGAACCGGTAGCTGACCTGCGCGTACGGGCAGCTAAACTCAAAGGTATCGAGATCCCTGAGGCGCTGGTTCCACTGGCGATCGACGAGTTCCCGGTGCTGTTCGTGGCTGCTGCATGTGCCGAAGGGCGCACCGTGCTGCGCGGCGCCGAAGAACTGCGCGTGAAGGAGTCGGACCGGATTCAGGTGATGGCGGATGGTCTGCTGGCGCTGGGCGTCAAGTGCGAGCCTACCCCGGACGGCCTCATCATCGACGGCGGCCAGATCGGCGGCGGCGAAGTGCACGGTCACGGCGATCACCGGATTGCCATGGCCTTCAGCGTGGCCTCTTTGCGCGCTAGCGCGCCGATCCGCATCCATGATTGCGCCAACGTCGCGACCTCGTTCCCGAACTTCCTCGCGCTGTGCGCGCAGGTTGGTATCCGTGTGGCGCAAGAGGCTCAATCGTGATCAGCATCGCACCGGTCATCACCATTGATGGGCCAAGCGGCTCTGGCAAGGGGACTGTCGCCGGCATGCTGGCCAAGCGCCTGGGCTGGAACCTGCTGGATTCCGGTGCGCTGTATCGATTGCTGGCGTTCGCGGCGCATAACCATGGCGTCGACCTAACCAATGAGGAATTGCTCAAAAAACTTGCCGCTCATCTGGATGTGCAATTCATCGCGGCGACCGACGGTCAGCTGCAGCGCATCATTCTGGAAGGTGACGAAGTCAGCGATGTCATTCGTACTGAAAGTATCGGCTCGGGTGCTTCGCAGGTCGCTGCGTTGCCCGCCGTGCGTGAGGCGCTGCTGCAGCGCCAGCGTGCGTTCCAGGAAGCGCCGGGCCTGGTGGCCGATGGTCGCGACATGGGCACGGTGGTATTTCCCGACGCGCCATTGAAGATTTTCCTCACCGCCAGTGCCGAGGAGCGTGCGCGCCGTCGATACTTGCAGTTGAAGGGCAAAGTCGATGGTGTTAGTCTGTCGAGTCTGCTAGATGAGATACGTGCACGCGATGAGCGTGACACCCAGCGAGCGGTAGCCCCGCTCAAACCGGCGGCTGACGCCATACAGCTGGATTCCACGGAATTATCCATCGATCAGGTGCTGGAACGCATCATGAGCGAGATCGCCATTCGCGATATCGCCGGGTGACCAAGAAGGCCGCAGGAGACCAGTCATAGTCCTGCGGTGGCTTCTTTTAAATGAAACTAACCCACACCGTCTGGGGTGTGGAGATGGGCGTATTCTTCGCCCTCATCAACAGGAATTAAAATGAGCGAAAGCTTTGCGGAACTCTTTGAAGAAAGCCTAAAAACCCTGAACCTTCAGGCAGGCTCCATCATCACCGGTGTTATCGTTGATATCGATTACCAAGCTCGCTGGGTAACCGTTCACGCTGGCCTGAAGTCTGAAGCACTCATCCCGCTTGAGCAGTTCTACAACGACGCTGGCGAACTGAACATCAACGTCGGTGACGAAGTTCACGTTGCGCTGGACTCGGTTGAAGACGGCTTTGGTGAAACCAAGCTGTCCCGTGAAAAAGCCAAGCGCGCTGAATGCTGGATTGTTCTGGAAGCAGCCTTCGCAGCCGAAGAAGTGGTCAAGGGCGTTATCAACGGTAAGGTTAAAGGCGGCTTCACTGTCGACGTTAACGGCATCCGTGCGTTCCTGCCAGGTTCTCTGGTTGACGTCCGTCCAGTGCGCGACACCACGCACCTGGAAGGCAAAGAGCTGGAATTCAAGGTCATCAAGCTCGACCAGAAACGCAACAACGTTGTCGTTTCCCGTCGCAGCGTCCTCGAAGCCGAGAACTCCGCCGAGCGTGAAGCTCTGCTGGAATCCCTGCAGGAAGGCCAACAAGTCAAAGGTATCGTCAAGAACCTCACCGATTACGGCGCATTCGTCGATCTGGGTGGCGTCGATGGCCTGCTGCACATTACCGACATGGCTTGGAAGCGTATCAAGCATCCTTCCGAAATCGTCAACGTTGGCGACGAGATCGATGTCAAGGTTCTGAAGTACGATCGCGAACGCAATCGTGTTTCCCTGGGCCTCAAGCAACTGGGCGAAGATCCATGGGTTGCTATCAAAGCCCGCTACCCAGAAAGCACTCGCGTTACCGCTCGTGTAACCAACCTGACCGACTACGGCTGCTTCGCTGAGCTGGAAGAAGGCGTTGAAGGTCTGGTACACGTTTCCGAAATGGACTGGACCAACAAGAACATCCACCCTTCGAAAGTCGTACAAGTCGGCGACGAAGTGGAAGTCATGGTTCTGGACATCGACGAAGAGCGTCGTCGTATCTCCCTCGGCATCAAACAGTGCAAATCTAACCCATGGGAAGATTTCTCTGGCCAGTTCAACAAGGGCGATAAAATCTCCGGCACCATCAAGTCGATCACCGATTTCGGTATCTTCATTGGTCTGGACGGCGGCATCGACGGTCTGGTTCACCTGTCCGACATCTCCTGGAACGAAGTGGGCGAAGAAGCCGTTCGCCGTTTCAAGAAGGGCGACGAGCTGGACACCGTTATCCTGTCGGTTGACCCAGAGCGCGAGCGCATCTCCCTGGGTATCAAGCAACTGGAAAGCGATCCGTTCTCCGAGTACGTTCAAGAGAACGACAAAGGCGCCATCGTTAAAGGCATCGTGAAAGAAGTTGACGCTAAAGGCGCCATCATCACTCTGGCCGACGATATCGAAGCGACTCTGAAAGCCTCCGAAATCAGCCGTGACCGCGTTGAAGACGCGCGCAACGTTCTGAAAGAAGGCGAAGAAGTAGAAGCCAAGATCATCAGCGTTGACCGCAAGAGCCGCGTAATCCAGCTCTCGATCAAGTCGAAAGACGTTGAAGACGAGAAAGAAGCCATCCAAAGCTTGAAAGACAAGCCTTCGGATAGCATCGCTGCTGGTCCTACCACTCTGGGCGACCTGTTGCGTGCACAAATGGAAAAACAGAACTGAGTTCTGTCAGGCCATAGAAAAAGGGCGACTTCGGTCGCCCTTTTTTGCGCCTGCGATTTGATGAATCTCAAGCGTGCTGATGCTGCGATATTTCTTTCGCGAAACCAATGATCTGCATAAGCTGTCTGTAACTTCATACAGGTCAATCGTCTATTCAAGGCTAGGCTTAGTCTGAAGTGAACGATCGCAGGGCAGTGCGCCCGGCATAAGGAAATAAATGAACAAGCTCATTGTCGTGATAGCAGTACTGACATTGGCGGGCTGTACCACCAATGCCAAGACTCATGCGGTACGCGGAGTCAGTGGCATAGAGATCGATTGTTCAGGGCTGGGCTCAGGATGGGAGAGGTGTCACAAGCGAGCCGCCAAGGAGTGTAAGGGTGCAGGCTATAAAGTCGTCGTAAGATCCGACGATGCAAAAGAAGAGGATGAATTCCCTTTCGGCTTCAATCCAGCGGGTTATCTGACGCGGACCATGCTGGTTATCTGTCGATGAGTAGGGGGTTGAGCAAGCCCGTGCTGCTCTGAAGTCGGGCTTCTCATTGTCAGGGTCGATATGTCAAGAACTCGGGCTGTTCAAATTCCTCCGGGCATGCTAAAACCTTTGAAGCGCTGATCTAGCTGCTTGAAAAAGAAGGGAAAAATATGACGAAGTCGGAGTTGATCGAACGAATTGTCACCCATCAAGGGCTGCTCTCATCCAAGGATGTGGAGCTGGCCATCAAGACCATGCTTGAGCAAATGTCCCAATGTCTGGCCACCGGTGATCGAATCGAGATCCGTGGGTTTGGCAGCTTCTCCCTGCACTATCGCGCACCGCGCGTAGGTCGCAATCCTAAAACCGGTCAGTCCGTCAGCCTCGACGGCAAATTCGTTCCGCATTTCAAACCAGGCAAAGAACTGCGCGATCGCGTGAACGAGGACGAGGAGGAAGGGCTTTGACAGCTGCCGCACTTCAAGGAACCGCTGATGCATAACCTCAAGCGTGTACTTCTCGCTGTATTTGTTCTGTTGCTCGTTCTCGTCACCCTGGCATTCATTCTTGAGAACCAGCAAGGCGTGTCATTGCTGTTCCTGGGCTGGGCGGGTCCACAGTTGCCGGTGTCGCTGATTCTGGTGATTGCGCTGCTGATCGGTATGGTGATAGGGCCGATACTCGGCTGGTTTCTGGGACGCACGTCCAAGGCGTCACGCAAGCGCCTTGTCTGATAGCGAAACGCCTGTTGTATGTATCGAATTTGTGTCACAGCTTGTCCATATCCATTAGTAAAACCTTCATTAAGCTGTAAAATGCTGCGCTTGGTCGATAGGGCATTCCCGAATCGGTTCAGACTGACTTTGTCAGAAGCCACGGCTGACTTTGATGGCTTTTGCATTCATGGATTTGACAGTGCGCGGTTGGCGGTCCTGTCAGCAACTTAAGGGTATGGTTTCGCGTGAAAATTCTAGTTACCGGCGGCGCCGGGTTTATCGGCTCGGCAGTCATTCGTCATATCATCTCCAACACTAACGACTCTGTCGTTAACGTCGATAAACTGACTTACGCCGGTAACCTTGAGTCGTTGGCCGAAGTCAGTCAGAACTCGCGTTATGTATTCGAACGCGTCGACATTTGCGACCGCGATCAAGTCGATCGTGTCCTGCGTGAACACCAACCGGATGCCATCATGCACCTGGCCGCAGAGTCCCACGTTGACCGCTCGATCTCCGGTCCGTCTGAATTCATCCAGACCAACATCATCGGCACCTACACCTTGCTGGAAGCTGCGCGCCATTATTGGGCTGCGCTGGATGATGCGCGTAAAGCCAACTTCCGCTTCCACCATATTTCCACCGACGAAGTCTACGGTGACCTCGAAGGTCCGGAAGACCTCTTTACCGAAACCACGCCGTATCAGCCAAGCTCGCCGTATTCGGCCAGCAAGGCCAGTTCCGATCATCTGGTTCGCGCCTGGGCTCGTACTTACGGCCTGCCGACCCTGGTCACCAACTGCTCGAACAACTACGGTCCATGCCACTTCCCTGAGAAGTTGATCCCGCTGATCATCCTCAATGCACTGGAAGGCAAGCCGCTGCCGGTTTATGGCAAAGGCAATCAGGTCCGTGACTGGCTCTACGTCGAAGACCATGCCCGCGCACTTTACAAAGTCGTGACCGAAGGCGTGATCGGCGAGACCTACAACATCGGTGGCCATAACGAGAAGCAAAACATCGAAGTGGTGCATACCCTGTGCGCACTGCTCGACGAACTGCGTCCGGATTCCGCTCATCGTCCACATGCCAGCCTGATCACCTACGTTCAGGATCGCCCGGGCCATGACCAGCGCTACGCAATCGACGCCAGCAAAATTCAGCGCGAGCTGGGTTGGACGCCGGAAGAAACCTTCGAAACCGGTATTCGCAAGACCGTCGAGTGGTACCTGAATAACACTGAATGGGTCGCTCACGTGAAGAGCGGCAGCTACCAGCAATGGATCGACCAGAACTACACGGATCGTTCGGACAACGCATGAAAATTCTCCTGTTGGGAAAAAATGGCCAGGTAGGCTGGGAGCTGCAACGCTCCCTTGCGCCGCTCGGTGAATTGATCGCCCTGGACCGTCACCCGGTCGATGGTTTGAGCGGCGACCTGTCTGATCTCGATGCACTGCGCGCGACGATCCGTCAGGTCAACCCCGACATCATCGTCAACGCAGCGGCTTACACTGCTGTCGATAAAGCCGAGTCCGAGACTGAGCTGGCCGACTGTGTGAACGGTCAGGCGAGTCAGGTCATGGCTGAAGAAGCAGCGTCCCTGGGCGCCTGGCTGATTCACTACTCGACCGACTACGTGTTCAGCGGTGAAGGCCTGAAGCCATGGCAAGAAACAGATGCCGTCGCCCCGGTGAATCATTACGGCGCGAGCAAACTGGCCGGCGAGCAAGCGATTGCTGCCTCGGGTTGCAAGCACCTGATCTTCCGCACCAGCTGGGTCTATGGCGCGCGCGGCAACAACTTCGCCAAGACCATGCTGCGCCTGGCCAAGGACCGCGACACCCTGAGCGTTATCGCCGACCAGATCGGTGCCCCGACCGGCGCGGATTTGATTGCCGACGTGACGGCGCTGGCCATTCAGCGAGTCATTCAGCGTCCTGAGCTGGCGGGCCTGTATCACCTGGCGGCCGCCGGCGAAGTGTCCTGGCACGGCTATGCCAGCCATGTGATCGATTTTGCCAAGGCCAACGGTGAAGAACTCGCGGTCACGTCAATCAATCCGATAGACACAACCGCCTACCCAACACCGGCGCGCCGCCCTCTGAACTCACGGTTGAGCACTCAGAAGCTGCGCGACAATTTTTCTCTGCACTTGCCAGATTGGCAAAGTGGTGTCACCCGAATGCTTACGGAAGTTCTGAACAAATGAAGACGACAAATCGTAAAGGCATCATCCTCGCTGGCGGCTCGGGCACTCGTCTGCATCCGCTGACTCTCGGCGTTTCCAAGCAGATGCTGCCGATCTACGACAAGCCGATGATCTTCTATCCGCTGTCGGTGCTGATGCTCGCCGGCATGCGCGAAATCCTGATTATCTCCACCCCTGAAGACCTGCCATGTTTTCAAAAATTGCTGGGTGATGGCAGCCTGTACGGCATCAAGCTGACCTACGCCGAGCAACCTAGCCCGGACGGCCTAGCACAAGCCTTCATCATCGGCGAAGAATTCATCGGCCAAGACCCTTGCTGCCTGATCCTAGGCGACAATATCTTCTACGGTCAGCACTTCTCGGAAAACCTGCGTTCCGCCAGCACCCAAGAGCACGGCGCGACTGTATTTGGTTATCACGTGTCCGACCCGGAGCGTTTTGGTGTCGTCGAGTTCGACGCGGCCGGCCGCGCCTTGAGCATCGAAGAGAAGCCGCTTAAGCCGAAATCCAGCTACGCGGTGACGGGGCTGTACTTCTACGACAACCAGGTCGTCGAAATCGCCAAGAGCATCAAGCCGTCCGAGCGTGGCGAGCTGGAAATCACCGACGTTAACCGCGTGTACCTCGAGCAGAACACCCTCAATGTAGAAATGCTCGGACGCGGTTTTGCCTGGCTGGACACGGGGACTCACGACTCGTTGCTCGAGGCCAGTCATTTCGTGCACACGATCGAGCACCGTCAAGGCTTGAAAGTGGCCTGCCTGGAGGAGATCGCCTACCATAACGGTTGGATTACCGCTGAACAGTTGGGCGCTCAGGCCGATAAGCTGAAGAAGACTGGCTATGGTCAGTACCTGCAAAAACTGCTGGATTTGGATTCCCTCTGAGTCGAGAGGGTTTACTTTCAAACCTAGCGTTTAATCCGAGCAAGCAGGAATAGCATGCCAGTAAAACATCCCAAGGTTGCAGTTTTGCTGGCTGCGTACAACGGAATGCAGTGGATTGAGGAGCAATTGGTCTCGATTCTCGGCCAGTTATCGGTCGACGTTACCCTGTACATTAGCATCGACCCCTCTACTGACGGCACCGAGGCGTGGTGTAGAGCTTATGCGGCTGAGCATCCAGCAGTTGTAGTGCTTCCGGATGCCGACCGCTTCGGCGGAGCATCGCGCAACTTCTTTCGGTTGATCCGGGACGTTGACTTCGATGGCTACGACTTCGTCGCCTTTGCCGACCAAGACGACATCTGGTATCCCGATAAGCTGCACAGAGCAACCCAGGTGTTGCAGGCACGAGGAGTAGATGCCTACTCCAGTAACGTGACGGCGTTCTGGCCAAACGGCAGAACCCTGCTGCTGGACAAGGCGCAGCCTCAGGTCGCCTGGGATTTTTTGTTCGAGGCAGCCGGGCCTGGCTGCACCTATGTTTTTAGAAAAAGCCTGATTGAAGCCTTGAAAGGCTCGATGCTCGCCAACTGGCAGCAACTGCAAGGTGTAACTTTGCATGATTGGTATTTCTACGCCTTTGCGCGCAGTTATGGTTACCGTTGGTATATCGACCCGTTACCCAGCATGGATTACCGGCAACACGAGCGTAATCAGGTCGGTGCCAACACAGGCCTGAGTCCGTTGATCGCTCGTTACAAAACCATTCATGACGGTTGGTGGTTCGGTCAGGTTCACCTGATTGCAGATCTGGTGGGGCAGGGGACGAAGCCCTTTGAAGGCGTCTTGCTGCAATTACGGCGTACGGAACTGATGAAACTGTCCTTCAGTGCCTGGCAATGCAGGCGCCGGGTACGGGACAAGATTTTCTTCTTTTTTATCTGTTGGTTCACCGCGTTGATAGGAAACAAAGCTCAATGACAGCCCCAAAGGTATTGGTCACGGGGGCAGGCGGTTTCGTGGGTGAGGCGCTGGTTTTCAGGATGTTGGTGGACAAACAGTTCGCTCCGATCGCAGCCGCTCGCAGTCCCACCCGGTTACAGGGTTTATGCCCGGTTGTACCCTTTGATCTGAATGATCCTGAAGCCTTGTCTGAGTTGAAGGAAGTAAGTGCGGTCGTCCACGCGGCGGCCAGAGTTCATGTGATGAACGAAATCGCTTCTGATGCCTTGGCCGAGTTTCGCAAGGTCAATGTGGAGGGCACTCTTCGGTTGGCAAAGCGCGCCGCTGAATCGGGAGTCAAACGCTTCATCTTCATCAGTTCGATCAAGGTCAATGGCGAAAGCACCCTGCCAGGCAAGCCGTTCAAGGCTGACGATACTCCGGCCCCGGCGGATCCTTATGGCGTGTCCAAGCACGAGGCTGAACAAGGCCTGAGACAACTTGCTCGTGAAACTGGAATGGAAGTGGTGATTATTCGCCCGCCATTGATCTATGGGGCAGGGGTTAAAGCCAATTTTCTGAGCATGCTGCGCTGGCTCAACAAAGGTATTCCGTTACCGTTGGGAGCGGTCCGGAATCAGCGTAGCCTTGTGGCGATCGGAAACTTGGTGGACCTTGTAATCAGCTGTATCGATCATCCTGCCGCAGCGAACCAAACCTTTCTGGTCAGTGATGGCCAGGACTTGTCCACAACTGAAATACTACGTCGCCTGGGCAATGCGCTCGGGACAAAAGCCTGGCTCTTGCCATTGCCAAAGTGGTTGCTGGTAGTGGCGGCTTCGGCATTGAGAAAGCAATCCGTTGCTCAACGGATCTGCGGGTCATTGCAGGTCGACATCAGCAAAAATCGTGAATTATTGGGGTGGACCCCCCCCATCAACATGGATGAAGCCATGCGCCAAACCGCAGGTCACTATCTGGACGCGCAGACGAAATGACTTTTTTGTGGCTGCTACTAGCAGTATTCGTTGTTTCCTGGGGGCTGACGCTTGTTTTACGTCGTTATGCTTTGGCCAATAGCTTGATGGATACACCAAACGAGCGCAGCTCTCACTCTGTGCCTACTCCTCGGGGTGGAGGTGTAGCTATTGTTGTCGCCTTTCTGTTGGCGCTTCTGATCCTTCGGGGGCTTGATTTGATGAGCCTGGCGACGCTCGTTGGTTTGCTGGGGAGCGGCTTGTTGGTCGCGCTTATCGGTTTTGCCGATGATCACGGGCATATCGCTGCAAGGTGGCGCCTACTAGGCCATTTTGCTGCCTCAATATGGGCGTTATATTGGCTGGGAGGCTCTCCTAGCGTCACGCTCTTTGGTGTCACCCTTGATCCAGGGTGGATTGGGAATATTTTGTTTGTGCTGTATTTGGTCTGGATGCTGAATCTTTACAACTTCATGGATGGCATTGACGGCTTGGCAAGTGCTGAAGCGATCAGTGTCTGCCTCGGAATGTTGCTGGTCTATTGGTTTGGCGCAAACCTCGAACTGGCGTGGGGGCCTCTGGCTCTGGTGGCAGCGGTCGCGGGTTTTCTCTGTTGGAACTATCCGCCGGCGAAAATTTTCATGGGAGACGCAGGCAGTGGTTTTTTGGGGATTGTATTGGCAGGGATGTCCATTGAGGCAGCCTCCAAGTCGCCCGAGTTGCTCTGGAGCTGGTTGATCATGCTTGGCGTTTTCATTGTTGATGCGACGTGGACCCTGATGCGCCGGCTTTTGCGAGGTGAAAAAGTATATGAAGCCCACCGCAGTCATGGTTACCAATATGCCTCTCGCAAGCACCGTAGCCATAAAACAGTAGTGCTGGCATCGATCACTATCAATTTTGTATGGCTCATGCCGTTATCGATCGCTGTAGCAAGTGGATGGATTTCCGGATTTTTTGGTATGGTCGTAGCTTATGCTCCACTGCTATTTATCGCATGCACCTACAAAGCTGGAGAGTCGGAGCAAGTAGTGTAATTAAAAAGCGTCAGAAACACATATCAACACAAGTTTGCATGGTCGCCTCTCTTGTAAAGAGAATGTACCTGCCGCTGATGTTGTGATATTTGCAGGTCGCTAAGTTGCATTGGTTAGGGGGTTCGATTTAATGAGTGGTTTATTTAGTATGGTTGCTTCAAAGATTTGGCAAGTCGTAATGCGTTTTTCTCGAGGGCTACGCTCTTTTTTGGCCAGGTCTAAAGCGTTTATTCGGCCCTTTTACCAAAAGTTTCCTTTCCTTGTGTGGATTCGTGTTCGTATACATCTGTTTTTCAAGCGTTTGCGCGAAAACATAATGTTAGTGATTTATTCGAGAAATAATACCAAGGCTATACAGGCTATATTGAATCGTCGTTTCTCACGGTTTCAGAACTCGTCGATCGCCCAGGCGCAACCAGTTATTGATGTGTCGGTGGTGACATTCAATAGTGGCAAGTGGGTTGATGGTTTTTTTGAATCGTTAAGGGCGCAAAGTTACCCGCTCAGCAAATTGAATATGTTCTTTGTTGATAATGGATCTTCGGACAGCACCCTCGAAGCATTGCAGCGTTGGCAGGCATTGCTTGATCAGGAAGTGGCTGGTTTCGACATTATGGAAGGCGACAATGTCGGGTTCGGTGCCGGGCATGAAGAGGCAATCCGTAAAGGACACTCTGAGTATTTTCTTGTTAGTAATGTGGATATCGTTTTTGCCAAAGACTCTATAACCAGAGTGGTGGCCGCTGCTTTGGCTGATGCCAAGGCTGAGGTGGCATCCTGGGAGTTGAGGCAGGCACCTTATGAGCACCCTAAATATTATGATCCGGTAACGTTGGAAACCAACTGGTCGTCCCATGCTTGCGTACTTGTAAGAAGGTCGGCTTACGTTGAAGTCGGTGGCTACGAGCGCGAGATCTTCATGTATGGCGAAGACGTCGAGCTTTCCTATCGCTTCAGGTCCTATGGATACCAACTCAAGTATTGCCCGTCCGCCGTCGTCTATCACTATACCTATGAGCATGAGCATCATATAAAACCGATTCAGTATACCGGCAGCACGCTGGCCAATGCTTATATCAGGCTACGCTATGGGAATTTGAGCGATAGAGTGGGTGGCTTTATCTTGCAGTGTCTGCTTTTGCTCCGTCCAGAACCCTATGCTGGCGCCCGTCGGGATGTGTTCAGAAACTTCGGTGTGATATTCAAGAAGGCTCGGTATTTTATGCGGGGCAAGGGACCGAGTGAAAACTGCTATTTCCCTTTCAGGGGCTTTGATTATGAAATGATCAGGGATGGGGCGTTCTGGGAGGTGGGTGAGCCATTAACCGATTACCCTCTTGTTACTGTGGTTACTCGAACTTACAAGAATCGAGGAGAGTTTCTCAGGCAGTCCATGATGTCAGTGCTTAATCAGACGTATCCGAATATCGAGTTAATAGTCGTTGAGGATGGCGGTTCTACGATGAGCTCGGTTGTGGCTGATTTTGAATTTCCGGAGGGAATGAGTGTTAGTTACTACTCCCTCGATAAGGTCGGTCGTTCGGTGACCGGTAATTATGGTTTGGAAAAGGCAGCCGGAAAATATTGCATGTTTCTCGATGATGATGATTTGCTTTTTGCGGATCATGTCGAGGTGCTTGTTGGTGCGGTGGCGAAAAATTCTGATGCGGTAGCAGCCTACTCATTGGCGCTGGAAGTCGGTACTGTTGTCAGTGGCGTGGAAGAGCAATATTTTGAGGTTAGCCATGCTGTACCTCCGATTCTCAAGCAAGAATATGACTATGAGGTTCTGCTGGATCACAACTATATAGCGATCCAGTCTCTCCTTTTTCAAAAGGATCTCTACTTGCAACGAGGTGGATTTCAAACCGATATGAGCAGTCTCGAGGACTGGAACCTTTGGTTGCGGTATGGTTATGGCAATAAGTTCGTTTATGTGCCAAAAACAACGTCTTTGTTTAGAACTCCTGGTGACCCCACTGTAAGGGTGGAACGGCATATGCAGTTGCATGAAGCTTATTATATTGCCAAGAATCATGCAGTGAAAACGTGTAAGAGTTATACCTGAGTTCGTGCTTTAGCGGTTTTGGGTATTGAGTTTTGTGAATTGAGTCATTCTGTGTGAGTGGCTCTTTTTTTGTATTTCTCTACTGATGTAGCTCTGGCTTGTTAGTAAGTGGTTGGTTTTGTATACGGCTTGTTGACTCTTTATTGGTTTTTTGCTCCTCAATATTCTGGTTTTTTCCAGACGGATGGGGCAGCCCTTTAAATAAGCAAATCAAGCTGTTTCGGGAGGGGCGCAGGCCTGGGCCAGGATGGTTTTGAGCGGTGCCCGTCCTGTGTCCGTCAACGATTCAGTCCACCGTGTACGTGACTGGGTTTGAGGTGTTTTTCGCTCTTGGCGGTAGGGGCTTGAGCCTTTTTTGTTGGGCGCTGCGGCTAGGCCATAGGTAAGGAACCCGATATTTCGGAGCTATTTTGAATGTTAAGACCAAAAAATGTTATAAATCAGTTTTGGTTGGTTTCGCGCTTGTCTGCTCCGAGTCGGTGACCGCGTTTGTGGTTCACTCGGCCCAAGGGGGCTAACGTCGTCGACGTATAGTCGTCGCTGGAACCAGGGAGTGGTCATTTGCAAGTGTTACCCTTTTTTGTAGGGCTATGGTTGTAGCCGTCTTACAGGGTGTTCGTATTAGTGCAGATAATTTACTCGTTTGGAAGTGCGTTGCTGAGAGTCAGCATGCCCATAGGATTTTTTGACGCATATGCTAAATATTAGTGATTTGTCATCAGTGGACAAACAAAAAGTCTTCGACTATCTCAAGTGGAACAGTTTCCGTTCCGAGAAGTACAAGGTTTTATACGTTAGTGCCCCCAAGGTTGCGAGTACTTCCCTGAAGTGGTGGTTTGCGTCACTGGAAGGTTGTTCGCAGGCCTTGCGTGGAGTCGGTGAGGCGGCGGGAAGCACTTCTGATCAAGTTGTTCACGAGTTTCACAAGGTTGCGCCTCATGTCAGCGGGCTGGAAATAGACGACCTTTTGGAATCCCTTCTCTCTGATACATATTTTCGATTTGCCGCCGTACGAAACCCATACAAGCGTATCTTCTCTGCATGGCAGTCGAAAATACTGTTGCAAGATCCACAGCAGGTCGCATCGTATCCAAAGTTTGAGTTGTTACAGCTGCCGGTAAAAAGCGTAGCGGATGTTGCTTCGGCTTTTGAGGCGTTTCTGGAGTATCTCGCAAGCAATCGCGCATCTTCACCTGAGAAGGATTTTTGGGCGCCTCAAGCCACGCTATTGCGTCCGGATTTGATCAATTATTCCTTGTTGGTCAAAATTGAAAATTCCTCTGGACTCCATAAAGCATTATCGGAGCACTTCGGTGAGCAGACCACCGATCCTTTTGCAGAACCTTCGCCAAGTGAAAATATCATTCCCTTCCTTCCTGATTTTATAACGGAACGAAGTGCGAGCTTGATTAAAGAGTTGTATGCCGAAGATTTTGATGTTTTCGAATATGACGGGCAGGTACCAGAACGTACAGAAGCGTTTTCGGTAGAGCAGTTGGATCTCGCGTTTGACGCGGCCAGGCTGATTCGGGAAAGTCGTCAACAAATAGATGCGCGCGCCCTTAAAATCCAGGACTTGACTCAACAGGTCGAGGATTTTAATCAGCGAATTGCGTCATTGAATCCGACCCTGTTTGAACGTGAATCGCAGTTAAAAGAGCTCATGGGTTCTTTGGTTAAGCGCGACCGACATATTGCCAGTCTTGAGCAATCTGTGGGTGTGCTCAACAGGCAGTTAGTCGACCTCAAAGCCGTCTTGGTTGATCACGAAAAAGAGGGTATCAGTCTGAAGGCTGATCTGCTCAAGATGCAGCAGGAATTCCATGCATTACTCTTTTCGCATTCCTGGCGTTTAACCTCGCCTGTGCGAATAGTTTCAGGGTTTGTGCGAGAGTCCGTCCATAACGTCAGAACGCTGACATGGAGTAAAGTACTCGACTCGTTAAGGCGTCGTCGAGAGCTGTATAACGAAAACACTCTTCGTGAGATTCACGAAAGCGGGTTGTTTGATCCGGATTATTACCTTGCCAGTAATGCAGATGTGCGTGCAAAAGGCACTGATCCACTCAAGCACTACATGCTCAAGGGTTGGATAGAAAATCGCAATCCTTGCGCCGCTTTCAGTCCTTCGGATTATCTGTTGGCCAACCCTGATGTTGCCGAGGCTCAGGTACATCCGCTGCTTCACTACATTCAATGTGGCCAGCTCGAAGGTCGTCCAGTCAGATTGCCAGCTCGCATTTGCGAAATGACGGCGGTCAAGCGTCGTCCCGTCGGGCGTAATGCGGTTTTCAAGCCGTATGGTGAATATACACCGATACCGGTACTCAAGGCTGTGCTTGAGGCACAGATCGAAGTCGTCAAAAAGTCAGGATTGTTCGACGAGAAGTACTACCTTGCAATGTACAGCGATGTACCACAGGTCTCGGTAGATCCGCTCAGGCACTACTCTGAACAGGGCTGGCGCGAAGGTAAAAATCCGTCCATGGACTTTGATACCCGCGCCTACCTCGCACTTTACAAAGACATTCAACACATTGGTCTCAACCCGCTTTGGCATTACATTGTCACTGGCGCGGCAGAGCATAGAATAGCGGTACCGGACGCGCTCATTAATCACGAAAACGACATCCGTTTTGGTGAAGTTAACAGCGACATCAAGTTGCTCGCGTTCTATGTATCGCCTGACTGGGAGGCGTTGCGTAGTGCCAGATTCGCTTCCAAGGGCAATCC
Organism: Pseudomonas sp. B21-048; assembly: GCF_024748615.1. Classification (NCBI taxonomy): domain Bacteria; kingdom Pseudomonadati; phylum Pseudomonadota; class Gammaproteobacteria; order Pseudomonadales; family Pseudomonadaceae; genus Pseudomonas; species Pseudomonas sp. B21-048. Next base: position 1,620,553 of record NZ_CP087168.1, read on the forward strand.
GCAGCGATCACGCCCTGATAAGATGCTTGGGTTGTATGATTCGTTGGACGGGAGTGTGCTCACCCAGCAGGCACTCAGTGCCAAGAGTCATGGCTTTTTCGGCTTTTGTTTCAAGCTGAGTGCAGATTCGGTTGCGCAAGCGTCGCCACAGCCTCTGGATACCTTTCTTGCCCATACGGAAATCGACTTTAATTTCTGCATTCAAATAGATTTGCATCAGGACGGTCTGTCGAACAACTTGATTACGCCTGTCGTTGCAGTTCTGGCTGATAAGCGATGTGTGCAGGTTGATGAGCGACCCGTCATCGTGGTTAAGCTCAATGAATACGACGAAGACATAGTTGATTCAATTCGCAAGCTCCGTGAGCGATTGGATGAACTGTGTGATGGCGTGTACCTGATTGCTCAGTTTGGTTTCGCGGGTTCGGAAGAGTTGGCGCAGGACCTGGATGGTTTGTGTGACGCCGCGCTTGATCTTTCTGCAGATCCTGTGCCGGGCGAAACTGGCGTATTTCCACCGCAAAACAAGAATGGAATAGATACCGTTCCGTATAATCTTGTTGCTTCGCAAGGGATCGTGCGAGCACAGAAAGCACATCTTCGTGCTACTCCGGTTTTCCACGCTATTTCATTAGGGCGTGATGAAACTGCGCTTAAGCAATATTCTCCTCTGGTTTATTCGCGCTTTCACATTCGTGACTATGGGCGTTGGCTTGACGCGGCGATCAGGGGCGCGAGAAAGGCTCTCCCCGAGGATCGCCGTCTGCTGTTCGTGAATGCCTGGAACAATTGGCAGGAAGGACTTTACCTTGAGCCGGACAGTATCACTGGTTTTGGTCGATTGAACGAAACAACACGCGCTCTGCTGGATATTGATTCCAGTGTCGTTATGCCAAAAATTTCGGTAATTGTTCCAAATTATAATCATGAGAGCTATCTCGCTCGTCGGCTGGATAGTATTTATGGGCAGACTTACAAGAATATAGAAGTCATCCTGATGGATGACTGTTCGACTGATGATAGCCGTTCGGTGTTAACTGGTTATGCGGAAAAGTACCCAGATATAACGCGCTTGTTGTTCAATGAGACGAACTCGGGTGGCGTTTTTCATCAGTGGGCTAAGGGAATCAAGGCGGCCACAGGTGACCTGGTATGGGTCGCTGAAAGCGATGATTACTGTGATGAGCGTTTCCTGGCGGCGCTTGTTAGTTGTTTTGATGATGAAGCGGTCATGCTTGCGTACTCGAAATGTGAGTTCGTAACCACGGACGAAGTGGTTATGCCGGACCAGTTCCTTAACTATGTAAGTGATCTGGATTGTGCGAATAAATGGGCGGGTTCCTATGTAAGCACGGCGCATAACGAAGTGCGCTCGGCGTTGGGTATTAAAAATACAATACCTAATGCCAGTGGCGTAATTTTCAAGCGTCCCGTTGATATGCCACTGTTGGATGACCAGTCGTGGCTGTCAATGAAAGTTGCCGGTGACTGGGTCTTCTATTTGCATATCCTGCGCGGCGGAAAGATTGCTTACTCCACTGAGGGTACAAACTTTTTCCGTCGACATTATGCAAGTACTGCCAACACCACTTATCGCAAAGAGGTCTTTTATCGCGAACTCGGGGTGGCGAACAGAACGATCCAGTCCCTCTACAATGTTCCGATGTCGGTGCTTGAGGCTTGTGAGGAATCCAGCAAGAAGCTGTATGACCACTATGTCGGGGGTTCCGCAGAAGAGTTTTTACGCTGGTACGACCATGATTCGATTGTTCGTGCAAGGGCTGATCGACTGCCGAACGTGATGGTTTCGACCATCGGCTTCTATCCGGGCGGTGCCGAAATTCTTCCGATTCGACTGGCAAACGAGTTTAAGCGCCAAGGTATTTCCGTTTCCTTGTTTAGCGCCGGGATACCAAAACGCGAAGACGGGGTTCGCAAAATGCTGAGAAATGACGTGCCGGTGATCGAGACGTCGAATATCGAATCAGTGAAAGCGATCATTCATGATTTCGGAATTGAAGCACTTAATAGCCACCAGTGGTACGTTCAGAAGTACCCGGTCGATGTCCCGGATGTTTTTTCCGAGCTTGGCGCCCATGTGGCTGCTCTGCACGGGATGATTGAACATGGCAATGGAGTGACTGATGAACAGTTGCGCATTGCTGACAAAGGTGTCAGTACATGGGTCTACACCGCTGAGAAGAATCTTGTTCCTTTCTCGGACATTTCACTGTACGACAAGTCTTCTCCCCGTTTCGTCAAGGTTCCTAACGGGTTGCAGCCACCGGAAATCGTTCCAATCTCGCGCGTGCAGATGGGTATACCGGAAGATGCTTTTGTATTGTGTTGTGTCAGTCGGGCAATTCCCGATAAAGGCTGGGGCGAAGCTATCCAGGCAGTAGAACTTGCGCGATCACTTTCCGGCCGGGACATCCGTATTATATTGGTTGGTAATGGCCTGGTGTACGATGAGTACTGTCAAGCAGGTGCGCCGGACTTCGTTTACCTGGCTGGCTTTAGTGATAACTCCGTAGGCCATTATGCTGCCGCGGACATGGGCATCATGTTATCGACCTTCAGGTCCGAGAGTTTCCCTCTGACCATTGTCGATTGTCTGTTTGCCGGCAAGCCATACATTGCCACAGACGTAGGCGACATCAAAAACATGTTGACGATCGAGAGCGGCGTTGCCGGGGAGATTATCGAGTTGGAAGATTGGGTCGTCCCAATCGAGAGCACGGCCCGCGTCATTGCAGCGTTCGCGACAGATGAACGGAAATACCAGGAAGCCGTCGGCTTGGTGAAAGACGTTTCCAGTCGATATCGAATTGACGCCGTTGCCTCTCAATATCTTCGTTTGTTCGAGCGTGACATTCAGCAGCGCAGGGCGGAGTCGGCGAAGGCCGAAGGCTCTGGCATGACTGTCCAGGACCTGTAGCCGGACTTGCTGTAAGCAGGACAGCTAGCGTTAAGGGGAGGGCTCACAGGGCCGGTCCGGCTGATTGCCAGGCCTGCACTGAGAGCGAGACGGTCGTCTCCGGCAATTTGGTAAGCCGCCTCTCTTGACGTATCATTAGCCGTCACAGTGTGTTCCTTTAAATAATAAAGTGTAGGTCGTTGCAATGGTTGCCAAGGATGGGGCAGGTCACGCCCGCCTTGTCTGCTGCTGCACAAGGCGGCAGTTTCAACCATATCAAGCGCTGGAGGGCAACGTTGAATAATTCCGAGAACACTTCCCCTAATCCCGTTAAGCGATCCCTGGTTTTGGGGGGGCGTGGTTTCATAGGCACCCACTTGATAGACGCATTGCTTGATCAGGGGCATTTTGTGCGCTGTTTCGATCGTCCCAATGTGGTGCCGTTGGGTGAATCCCACTTCAGTCATCCTAATTTCGAGCTTTGCGAAGGAGACTTCACCAGTGAGGCCGAAGTCGCCAAGGCATTGGAAGGTTGCGATGTTTGCTATCACCTGGTGTCTACTACCCTCCCCAAGTCTTCAAATGCTGATCCCGTCTTCGATGTGGAGAGCAATGTCGTTGCGACCATCCGGCTGCTGAACCTCGCGGTGAAGTCCGGGCTGAGGAAGATTGTTTTTATCTCCTCCGGCGGCACGGTGTATGGAGACCCGACGCAAGTACCTATTCCAGAAACCCATGCTACTGACCCGGCCTGTTCCTATGGAATTGCCAAGTTAGCGATCGAGAAGTATTTGGCGCTTTTCCATCGCTTATACGGCCTTGATTATACTGTTCTACGTCTTGCAAACCCCTTTGGTGAGGGGCAGCGCACCTATGCTAGCCAAGGCGCGGTTGCCGTATTCCTTGGCAAGGTCCTGCGTGGCGAGACGGTTGAGATTTGGGGCGATGGCACGGTTGTACGCGACTACATTCATGTCTCTGATGTGGTGAGAGCGTTGTTGGCATCGTCAGCGCAATCCGGTGAAGAGCATGTGTTCAATATCGGTTCAGGGCGCGGACATAGTCTCAATGAGGTTCTTGACGCGATCGAGAGAGTCACGCGGCGAAATACCAGTCGTGAGTACTTGTCGGGTCGCGGATTTGACGTGCCTGTCAGTGTCCTGGATATCGAGCGCGCCAAACAATCTTTGGGTTTGGGGTGGGTCCCTTTCGTGAGTTTCGATCATGGATTGGAACGCTTTGCTGCTTGGTTATTGGATAATCCGGAATAAGCACATTGATTTAACGATGTAAACACTCCATAAGCCCACTTCTTGGAAGATGAGCTTATGGGGCGGTTACGATCTTTGGGGGGGGCTTCAAAGGCGGGGGGATGAGGCGTCAAATCAATCTGTAGAGGGGCACCATCCGGCTGGGTTGTGACGAAAGAAAAGCCCTTCCGGAATATTACGTATAAGAGCGCCGATTTGTTAGATATGTTTGCACCCGCGAACATTATCAATCAAATCGGCGTTCTTGTTTTGTGTTTCCTGTCATCCGTGAAAGATTATTTACGCGCCTGTACCTGATTTGTCGGTGATCGATAAGCGCGTCTTATAGGGTAGAGCTCAGGACTAATTTTTTCTCTTTCAAGAGTTTTAGTGTGGTTGCATTAACCTGTTTAACCCACCAGTCATCAAAACGAGAGAGTGGTATTGCTAGTGCTATTGAAGTGGTAGCCGTGACAATAAATACGATAATTAAACTTGATGTATTGCTGACTCCGTGATTTGCAAGTTTTAGATATGCGTAGCTTGATAGCGAGCAGATCACAAGAGTATGGACAAGATATAGTGGGAAACTAATTTTTCCGATGCCTCTTAAAAGTTTTCCATTCAGGTTTTTAAACACCTTTTGATTGGTCATGGTTGCGAATATTATGCAGGCGGAGCCAAGTGTGTGGAGTAGGGATTGGGTGTGTACTTTCATAATGATTGGGATGGCTGAAGCCCATGCGTATGATTTTTCCGGGATCATATAACCGAGCATGTATAGTCCAAAAATAATTAGCGCAATGGAGACAGGGAAAGGGATTTCTTTTTTGTTTTTCGCTAGATAGGCAGAAAGAAATGTACCGGCAACAAAGGGGAATATGAAGTCGCTATAGAACAGTGCTGATATTGAAATAATTATAAAGGCGTAAATTAGATAGCGGTATCCGAGTATTACGGAAATAAAGCATGCAAGCATAAAGACAATCATGCTGCCGAAAAACTCGGCTTTCATAGTCCAAAGGTTTGTATTGTAGAAGGCTTCGCCTGTGAAAAAAGTTGTCATCCCCTGCGTTAGAGCTTCCCAAAAGCTCGGCTCAAACCCTGGCGTCCATCCATGAGCAAATGTCGCAAGCCATGGGCTCAAGCTAAGTTGCGAGGCGTCATGGAAGTAATAAAAATCAAGCTCGTATAAGCAGTAACTTACGACAGTGGTAATTGTTACGATGGCGGCCAGTCTGGGAAATCTTTTAAGAAATGCAAGGAGAAGTTTTTGCGGGTTTTCATGATTAAAATAGGACCAGCACAAAACAAACCCGGAAAGTGTGAAGAAAAAACCAACAGCCGCTGTGCCGTTTAAAAGAGCAAAATATGGCTGCCCTATTAAGCTGTCTTTGTCTCGAGTTTGCTCTGATAATCCTGTTGTGTATGGAGAAAACGCTAAAAAAAAATGGTGAACAAGCACAATAAATGCAGCTATTCCTCTATAGGCTTCAAGAGGGAATAGTCTATTGCTTCCGTATTCCAATTTTGCTGACATGTCAGACCTTGAATGTTTATCGTTTGAACTTTAGGTGCGGAATGATAGGCATATTTATTTGTTTTGGCTAGCCTTGGCCGATAGCTTTGGGGGGGGCTTGCAGTGGCGTTGTCTCTCTCCGCACTGCGGAAATTTTCACACGATTACCGGATTTGTTGACGAGCACGTAAAACTCAGGTGGGTGAATAACCTCACCACAATGAACGGTTCAACCGGGATTGCGAGGCTATCGATAGATTTTTTTTTGGGGGGGGTGGATACAGATAAGCCTTTTCCGCTTTTACGTCGGTCGCATCATAAGATGTAGCTGGCAAGAGGCTTTGTTGCTTTGGCTTTTACGCTGCAATGGCTATGCGGCTACTTTCATACAGAACCTACGTTTATCTTGACTTGATAAAGTAGATTCTTTATGAGTTCACCGGTTATTAGCTTAATGAGGGTTGCAGGCGCGAACGACAATATTAGTGGCCAAAATAAGCTCGGGTAACTGTTTCGGGGTCCGAATCCATTTTTATTTTGCCGTGCTCCAGCCAAATGACCCGATTGCATGTATGCAACACCAAATCACGGGAGTGGCTGGCTATCACCAAAATGCTGGTGGCTTGGACCAGTTCGTTCATCCGAGCTTCTGCTTTGTGCTTGAAGCCTTCGTCCCCTACCGACAGCCATTCGTCCATGATCAATATTTCAGGTCTGATGGTCGTCGATACCGCAAAGGCCAAGCGCAAGTGCATGCCGGAAGAGTACGTGCGTACCGGCATGTCAATGAAGTCACCCAGTTCTGAAAACTCAATAATTTCGTCGAGTTTTTCTGCGATATCACTTTTTGTCATCCCAAGCAGGATGCCGCGCATGAAGATGTTTTCCCTGCCGGATGCCTCCGGGTCTATCCCTAATGAAATATCAATGAGGGAAGCGACTTCGCCGCTGATACTAGCGGTGCCAGCGGAGGGGGCGTATACACCGCTCAGCAGTCTGAGTAATGTACTTTTGCCAGCGCCGTTATGACCGAGTAATCCAACCCGGTCTCCGTCATTGAGAGAAAAAGTAAGGTCCTCCAGTGCTCTGACGATCACTCGGCCTTGGTCGTTGGCACTGAGTTTGCCGCCTGTAGCGACTTGAATCAGTCGCTTTTTCAGAGAGCGAGCACTTGCGTTATAGATAGGGAAATCAACGCATGCGTTATGAAATTCAATACAAGCCATAATAGTTTTCTTCTTAGAGCCAATAAGCAATGCGACGTTTATAGAGGCCATAGATGATGATCGCTATGCACCAGCCAAACAGAGCCATGCCCCCGGCCACGCACCAGCTAACAGTGCTCACATCCTGTCCGAGCAAGGGGGCCCTGACGATTTGTATGAGGTGATAGATGGGGTTCAAATCCAGTAAATAGGTGCCGGCTCGTCCTGGTAGCAGGCTTGGAAGCCACATGATTGGCGTCAAGTAAAAGGCAATTTGCAAGACGCTCGCAATGATCTGCGGGAGGTCGCGATATCGCGCGCATAAAAGGCTCAATATCAAGCTGATCCATGCCAGATTGAGAACAAGCAGTGCAAAGCCCGGGACACTCAACAGTGCTCCAAGACCCAATGGTTTCTGAACAGCCAGCAGGACAAGCGGGAAGATGACGATATTGTGCGCGAGGATCAAAGTATTGCGCCATATTGTGCGTAAAATATGCACGAATAATGGGATGGGGAGTTGTTTGATAATACTTTCTGCGGCGATGAGGCTGGTGCAGCCCTCTAACACGCAGGTAGAAATAAAACTCCAGAGAATCATACCTGCTGCAAGAAATGGCAGAAAGTCTTTCATGGGGGAGTTAAATATTTGGCCAAATACGAGGCCAATAGTACCAATCATAACCCCCATGCTGATGGTTAGCCAAAACGGTCCGACAGCAGAGCGCCTATACCGTTGACGTACATCCTGCCATCCGAGCATGCCTACCAGCGAATAGCGCTTTACAGCCGTCGCTATATCTGCCATGGCGACGGTAATTGAGTTGTTTAGCATTCGAAACACCGGGTTGTCAAAACAGTCAATGATTGTAATCTTGTAGGAGGGGGGAGTGTCACTTTTTCCATCCCGTCTAGTTTCCAGTTTTTCACGATCGCGGGATCTACTCCGCGTAGAGTGCCTCCCCCTGTTGCAAGGATGGAGAATAAAGTCTGCAGCTATTTCGTATGGCGCGCGCTCGCTATCATGCCAAGCTTGAGCTATTCGTTAAAAAAGAAGTGCTTGTGTCGAGTGGGTCGGGTGTGCTAGCGATCATGAATAAAATCTCTGTCAGATGATTCGCACTTTCTCTATCATCCCACGGTCAGAGGAGAACTCCCAAGAAATTTCCCTCACTCCAGAAGCGCATTTTGGGTTAAGTGACGGCGTCTGATCGTCAGCGCTCCAATAAATCGCCTGCTCGGAAGCGGGCGGAGCGATTAGCTAATGGTTGCCGATGAACAGTTTCGCGGCAGCAACGTTTCGTGGTTTTCAAGCGAGTTTCGCCTCCGTGCGTTGTCTGTCGGGCAGGCCGGTCAGTGGGGCGAATTATAGCGGCGCTTTCAGTTAAATGCTCCTTCCTGGACCCTGCCATGTGCAAGTATTGGGCGATCTCGTCCTCGTTGAGGTTACAATGCTGATCAACGACCGCGTAAAAAGGAGGGGGCTGCGTGCTCGAAAGTTTGAATGGATAAAGTACGAAGAATTTTGCTGGGTTTGCCTCGTAGGCAAAAAAGACTGATACAGGTCGCCACCGATGTGGTTTTGGTGTGGGTCGCCTTGTGGCTGGCCTTTATCGTCCGCCTCGGCATCGACGACATGTACAATCCGCTAAAGTTGCATTTCTGGCTGTTCGTCAGTGCCTCGATTATTGCCATTCCCCTTTTCGTACGCTTTGGCATGTACCGCGCCGTCATGCGCTACTTCGGCAATGACGCGCTGATTGCCATCGTCAAGGCAGTCAGTCTGTCCTCGCTGATCCTCGCCGTGGTGGTCTACTGGTACAGCGGGCACGAAGTCGTGGTGCCGCGCTCCATCATCTTCAATTATTGGTGGCTAAGCCTGGTAATCATTGGCGGCCTGCGTCTGTGCATGCGGCAGTATTTCATGGGCGATTGGTTCACCGCTGCGCAGCATGTACCGTTTGTCAATCGAGACGATGGTTTGACCAAGGTCGCCATTTACGGCGCTGGCGTCGCGGGCAACCAGTTGGTTGCAGCGTTGCGCATGGGGCGCGTGATGCGTCCTGTGGCGTTTATCGATGACGATTCCTCTATCGCGGATCGTTCGATTGCTGGGTTGCAGGTCTTTAAGCCCAAGCATATTCAGCAGATGATCGACGTGACTGGCGCTCAGGAAATCCTTCTGGCGTTGCCGTCTTCGACTCGTGCGCGGCGTAGGGAGATTCTCAATTTTCTGGAGGACTTCCCGCTCCATGTGCGCAGTGTTCCGAATTTCACTGATTTGGCCAGTGGTCGGGTCAAGGTGGACGACATTCAGGAAGTCGACATTGCTGACCTGTTGGGGCGGGATTCGGTGCCAGCGCAGCCTGATTTGTTGGCTCGATGTGTCAAGGGCAAGACGGTTTTGGTGACGGGGGCGGGCGGTTCGATCGGTTCCGAGCTTTGTCGGCAGATTTTCTCCCTGGGACCGACCACGCTGTTGTTGTTCGATCATAGCGAATTCAATCTCTACAGCATTTTGTCCGAGCTCGAGCATCGTATTGCTCGTGAGTCGTTGCCTGTCCGGTTGTTGCCGATACTGGGGTCGATTCGTCATCCCCATAAACTTCTGGATGTGATGAAGACCTGGAATGTGGACACGGTTTACCACGCGGCGGCCTATAAGCACGTGCCGATGGTTGAGCACAACATTGCCGAAGGTGTGCTGAACAATGTGATCGGGACGCTCAATACCGCTCAGGCTGCATTGGAGGCGGGTGTTGCAAACTTTGTGCTGATCTCGACCGATAAGGCCGTACGCCCGACCAATGTCATGGGTAGCACCAAACGGCTGGCCGAGTTGACCTTGCAGGCCCTCAGTCGTGAGTTGGCGCCGGTGTTATTCGGGGACAAGTCCAATGTGTCCCGGGTCAACAAGACCCGTTTCACCATGGTCCGGTTCGGTAATGTGTTGGGCTCATCGGGATCGGTTATTCCGCTTTTCCACAGCCAGATCAAGTCGGGCGGGCCTTTGACGGTTACCCACCCGAAAATTACCCGTTACTTCATGACCATTCCCGAGGCGGCACAACTGGTAATACAGGCCGGCTCAATGGGGCAGGGTGGTGATGTGTTTGTGCTGGACATGGGCGAGCCGGTCAAGATCATTGAGCTGGCGGAGAAGATGATTCACCTGTCTGGCTTGAGCATTCGCTCGGAGAAAAATCCGCAAGGCGATATTGCCATCGAGTTCACTGGGCTGCGTCCCGGGGAAAAGCTTTACGAAGAGTTGCTGATCGGCGACAACGTGTCCGCTACCCGGCACCCGATGATCATGAGCGCCAAAGAGGATCATTTGCCTTGGGAAGTGCTCAAGCACAACTTGATGGAGTTGCTGTCTGCCGTTGAGCGGGATGATTATTCGCGGGTTCGCCAACTTCTGCGTGACACTGTCAGTGGTTACGCCCCGGATGGTGAAATCGTCGACTTGATTTACCAGCAGCGTCGCCTCGAACCTTGATTGTTACACGCTCTGTAACAGGCACATTTTCGGCCGAGTTGTCCCATGACTCAGGTTTGGGAGGCGGCTTCGGAAAAGCTGTTCTTCCTTATCAGTGTCATGGAACATCACTTATACGTACAGGCTGCTTCTGCTCTCTGATTTTTGCCCTGATGCGAGATTCTCGACACGCTGCATCAGCTGCGCCGCCAGAGCGCGCAGTTGTTCAGGGTTAAAGTGGTCGAGATTAGGAAGCGAAGTCATGCCGCCGATTTTGCAAATAGCATGTGTCGATTCTATCGAAGCAAAGCAACTGAACTTTACTTAGCAAGTATCACGGCAGCGATCTTTCTGATCTTTCTTTTCCACGATCCTGGAGCGCCCTCATTCTGTCGTTGAGTCATGACTGATACTTCCAACGCAAGCTTCTCCTGTGTCAGCTGCTCTATCACCGCTTGTAGCCCTGCGATCGTCTCAGAGTGCTCTTCAGATATCAAACGCCCGATTTCTTGCACTCTCTGGCGTTTTATATCCAGGTGATTCTGCAGCTGGTTTCTGTGATACGCATGCAATGGCGGAACAAGGGCAGCACTGTCCAGCCCGCTGGCAAAAGCTTTCAAAAAAGCTTCTTGCGAGTAGTAACGCTCAAAATGCTGCAGTGCGAATGCGGCGTGCTGTTTCAACAACGGCTGGTCCCACTGCTTGAAAATCCGACCGAGTTCTTCATATTGACTCCAGGTATAGCTATCAGGATAAGCAAGATCGGATCCGGCGTGATAACGGGAGCGATATGATTCGTGAGTAAGGACAGGCACCCCGATCGACATCGCTTCGATTAACGATTTGCCACCTCCAAGCGGGAAAGAAGAAACATATACATCCACCGCGTTTTCGATCAGCGCCCGAGAGAGTGAAGCGACCCACGGTATATGAATGAACCGGTCATGGCTTACGTTCTCAGCATCGAGTTCCTCGTGGATTTTCTGCAGAAATTCATCGGACAATTCCCCTATATGCACATGGTATCCGCGCGAGGCTTTTAGGATGCAAGCCACTGCACGTTCATAGCGCACCGCGTATGATCCCGATTCGAACTTGGACATTCGACCGCATGAGCAGGTCGTCAAGACCCCTCGGTCGAGGAATCGGGTTTTGATTTGGGATGTACGGACAGCGCTGATCGGCCAATAAAGCTGTTGCACGACTCCAATCTCGTTTTTGCACAACTCATATGACATGTTGTGCAAGTCGACATGCTGAAACGCTTCGCAAGTCACACCAAGAGACAGATGGTGATCGCCATGGTGAATGTAATAGCGGTTCCTGATGCCAGGGGCGTGGGCCGCCACGATGCACACGATGTCCTGATTGTGACCGAGGGTCAAAACGGTGGAAGGATTCCACTCGCCAAGCCGCGCGGTCAGGGCATCGAGTTTGCCATCGAGCCCGGTTTCGGTCACAACGAAGACTTCGCAGCCGAGCAGAGACTCCCACTCGTTAATCGAGGCGTGATCGATACGATTGAACAGATCGGTCATGGCGACGCGAACCGGACTCTCGAACAGTCCGAGAGCCAGATAGTCCTTGATTAGTTCGGTATGCCCTCCGGCCCTGACCAGTTCGGACACCAGAATGACGGTGCCCTGGCCTTCCCTCTCGGGCACATGGCAACGATCGGCATAGTAGTAGTAGGCATCGGCTAGCATTCGGCACAGCGCATCGAGCTCGCGGCTCGCGAACACAACACCAATCGACGCCGGATCGTTGATGACTTGCTCGGCAAATGACTTGATGCACGCCATCGCATCGCCGTATTGCGATCGGCAAATATATTCCACAACCGTTTCTTGCAAGCGGGCGAGATCGAAATCATTCATTACTGGAAACTCGCAATAGTTTCACAAACGTAAGCCGCGTGCTCGAGGGGCATGTGTGGCCCGATCGGTAGACTGAGCTCAGTCTCGGCCAGTGCCTCCGCAATGGGGAAAGCGCCCTTTTCGAAACCAAGAAACTGGTAAGCCTGCTGCATATGAGGAGGAATCGGGTAATGAATCAGCGTTTCAATACCGGCCTCCTTCAGCCTCGCATGCAAAGCATCACGCCGCTGCGAAAAAACGGGGAACAGATGCCACGACGACGTGCAATCCGGTTGCGGAGTCGGCACCCTCACACCGGTGTTTTGCAAGTGCTTCCGGTAATAGGCGGCAATCTCCCCACGACGCGCGTTCCATTCGTCGAGGAGCGGCAGCTTGACGGCCAGTGCCGCGGCGTGGATCGGGTCGAGCCGGCTGTTTAGGCCACAAACCTCATTGACGTATTTAACTTTAGAACCATAGTTTGCAATCGTCCGAATTCGCTCTGCGAGTTCGGCGTCGTTGGTAGTGACACCGCCCCCGTCACCGAACGCGCCGAGATTCTTGCCGGGATAGAAGCTCCACGCCACGGCATCTCCGTGCCCGCCGATGCGCGTACCACGATAACGTGCGCCGTGCGCCTGTGCGCCATCCTCGAGGACCTGAACCCCCTTGTGGCGGGCCAGTTCGAGGATCGGCCCCATTGCTGCAGGCTGCCCATACAGATGAACGGGCAGAATGACCTTGGTCTTACTGGTCATGGCCTGCTCAATGCGTTGTGGATCGATATTGAGGGTGTCGACGTCGGGCTCGACAGGCACGGGTCGTGCTCCGCACTGTGTCACGGCGAGCCAGGTAGCAATATAGGTATTGGACGGCACGATGACTTCGTCCCCTTCGGACACGCCCATCGCCATCAAGGTGATACGCAAGGCGTCGAGCCCGTTGCCGAGCCCGATCGCAAAACGGGCGCCCGCATAGTCGGCAAAAGATTTCTCGAATTGGGTAACTTCTTCCCCGAAGATATACCACCCAGAATTGAGAGCCCGCGCGACCGCCTCATCGAGTTCGGGCTTGAGCTCGAGATAGGCGTTGCGGACATCAAGAAATGGCACTTTCACAATCATGCTCCTAACTCTCGAATGGAATTGCATTGGCCGCACATTCGTAACACCAGACGATAATTGGCGATGCGCGAACACATACTGGACGCCCGCCCCCCGAACGACACATCGGTCGTATCGGCGGGGTGTCCCTGCTGAAGGTATGGCGATCGAGGCAGCCAGGTCTCGCAGAAACTCAACGAGACCGGACGGCGGCGATAAACTCGTCGTAGTCCCGATAATAATCGGACTCGTCGAATTCCATGGACACAAGGACCAGGCAGACAGACCCGGGATCGAAGTTGAGCTCGGCCGCCCAGATCATGGGGGGAATATGCAAACCTTGCCACGGACGATTGAGGTGGATCGTCCTCTTCTCCATCCCGTCGTCAAGCGTGACATCGAAACTGCCGGACAGGCAGATCAACAGCTGGTGCAGTTCCTTGTGCGCATGCGCGCCACGGCCTTCCCCGGTCGGGATATCGTACAGGTAAAATACGCGCCTGATATCGAAGGGAACGTGTCGTCCACTTTCCATGAAAGTCAGGTTTCCCCGCGGATCGGTGATCTTGGGTAAATTGATGATTTTGCAATCAGACACAGACATGCTGAATACCTAGTAGATCAATATCATAATATTCGTGCACAGCGCCTCCGCCTCCGTATTCATGCTTGTACTGGTAGAGGCCTTCATTGAGAACCGTGCCCTCGCACTCGTTGCTCGTACCGAAGTCGAAATACCGGACCCCGGCTGAAAGGGCCTCGGTCGTGGCGTGATCGAACACTGCATCGAGCGCGGAAACCGAATAGGCCACCTCACTCGCCGCAATGTATTGCGCATGCCATGCCGTGCGCGCTTTGAACACCACGACCCCCGCCTCGACTTGCCCATCGATCTTGGCGCAGAACAACTCGATCCCCTCAGGGAAAAGAGTGATCAACTGCTCCATCTCTTCCACGCTGTGTACTGGAGCCGCGCCGTGCTTGCGCTCCAGATTATCGTTCAGCACCTGCCACAATGCCCGCACCTGCTCGGTCCCCGTCACCACTGACACCGATTTAAGCGCCTTTTTCAGCCCGCGTCGGCGGCGTTCGGAAGGTTTTGCGCGATCGGCCAGATCAATTGTGCACGACAAGTCGCAGCGCGATCGGCGTGCGCCGAGCCGGAACAAGGCATAAAGATCGTCCTGCGACGGTCGAGATTGGTAGATATGGGGGACGGCCTTATAGCGAAGACGGTCGTATCCGCTCCTCCGGTAGTGCTCGCCCAACCGCTCCAACGCGTCGATCATCTTGCCGCCGCACAGGTAGCCATTGTGGACGATGCCACCATAGGTGATACCGGGGTGGCTGATGACCATGGAGCGATCTGCCGGGGACTGCGCCGCAGGGAAAACGCCGACTATGCTGTCGGCGTGCATGAGTACAACCGATACATCCAGAAACCGGTCGCCATGGTATTCGAGAAAACGGCGCGAGTGCAGGAACGTGGCGTTTGCCGCCTTGGCGCAGAATGCATTCCACGCTTCACTCAGTGTTGGTTGATAGCGCACGATTTCGATGGTCACTGGATCAGCTCCGCGACGCAGAAGCCCTGCTCACCAAAGTTATTGCCGTTATAGAAGCAGTACGTTTTGGCCCCGACCGATAGCACGGCGGAATACATGATTGCCTCTGCATCTACGCCCGTCGGCGATACATCGAGTCCCATTTCTTGATCCTGACGTACCCATTGAACCCCATCGCTGGACTCGGCATAGCCGAGACGATAGGCGGCAAAAGAACAGCGTCTAATCGAATAGAACATCTGATAATCACCGTTGTCGCGTTTGACGATCCACGGGCGGCCGAAACCGTGCTCATCGTCACCGGTGAGCGCCATGGACAAGATACCGCGATCCGACCACGTCACTCCGTCGGTCGACTCCTGATACCGCAAGTCGTATACAGGCATCAGTTTTCCCCGCAATTCGGTCCAGTCGCTGCCTGCGATGTACCACATCTTGAACACGTCATCTTCCTTGACGACAAAACTCCCACAGCGAAACATTCGCTCGCTATCGCTTCGATCCAGGATCGGGACCTTGCTGTAGCGCTCGAACGTCTCGCCGCCATCGTGACTGATAGCGAGTCCCGTAAAGATCCGGTATCGCACATTCACGCAGAGCTCGAATCCCGCGTAGTACATATACACGGTTCGCGCATCGACAGGGACAAGACTCAGGGCCATCAAACCATTGTCATCAAACGCCCCCGGTTCGCCGATATCGAGCAATGGCGCTGTCGCGACTTTCAACACCCGGGTCGGATCCGAGCTTGATACATCGACATAACCCGGGCGACCGCGCCCCTTGTCATCCAAGCATGTCAGATAGACACGGATGACATCATCGTTAAGTCGGTAAGGTATGGGGCCCATCGCATGTGTTCTGGCCCAATCGAGAGATCCATCAGGCTTCCAGACAACGCCCAGCTTATTCCACTTCATGTCCGGGCCTTGAAAAAACGCCGTGCGGATACTTTGGCTGGTTCCGGATGCTCGCTTTTGAAAATACAATCAGAATCCGTGTTCTTGAGGATATTGACCCCAACACCCAGCCAATTATCGGCACCGATGACAACGTTATTGGCAATTGCCGAATTAACGCCAATAAAAGTATTTTTTCCGACGGTGCAGAATCCGGAAATAACAGCATGGGAGGAGATAAAGCAATTGTCCTCGATCACCGAATGATGGCCAACGTGGTTTCCGCTCCAAAGCACGACGTTATTGCCGATTTTGACGAATGGCTGGATCGTATTATCTTCAAAGATAAAGCAGTGTTCGCCCAAAACCGCATTAGGCCATACAAACGCCCGGCTACTGATGTAACTCGCTGGCCGATACCCCTTCGACTTCGCCTCCTCGTAAAACCGCGTCCTCAGCCGGTTGAGCTGGGAGTAAACAAGCGCCGCGTAGAACTCGACCTGGTCGGGATCGAAGAAGCGCTCAATCTCCTCGAGCGGCACGACAGGCAAACCAAACAACTCATTGCGCTCAAGAAATGCAGAGTTGACAGAGAAGCCGACGACTTCGTATTCAGAGTCGCGAGTAAAGCATTCATAAGCGACCTCGGCGAAGGCACTGTCGCCCAGAATGACAACCTTTTTCGTTTTTATCATTTCCTGCTCTCAAGGTCTGATGATGAGGATATCTTCACGCCGGTTCGCCATCGGAAGTGCCTGGTCCTGCGGCAACAGATAGGCATCGAATCCCTGGAGCCGTGCCCGCTGGATGATCGACATCACGACGGCATCGTCAATCTGTTCGTGCTCGATCTGGTTGAACTCGACGACAGGCGCCTCATCCGTCTTCATATAGTCTTTATGAAAACTCACACCGGTTTCGCTGGAAAAAAAACGCTTGCGCTTGGAAATATTGGGTATGTCGCCTATCAACATCTGTCCGCCAGACGCCAACAAGGAAAGCGAAACATCGAGAAATCGAAAGAACCCCACATCGACAAAGACATATTGCAGCACGCTATAGCACAGGATCGCGTCGACCTTTCCTGCGTTTCCCGCAACCCAATCCGGGCATTGCGGATACATCGCTGGCACCTTTTCGATGAAGGGAGCGTTCTCAAGCAGATCCAGCATTTCCTGGCTATCGATCAGCGTCAAGGCATGACCATTCGATGCGCACTGGTCGATCAACATCTTGGGCAGATCGCTACAGCCCGGACCGATATCGACAACTTGCTGGCCAGCTTTCTTCAGGTTGGTCAGCTTTGTGCAAATATCTGCGAAGATAACTGCTTCATAACCTTGACGATATGAGTCGGGAAACCCGATGCGCTCATATTTGGACAGCGACTCATCCTGTGCAAAGCGTCGGAAATCATCGAAGCCAACATGCTCAATTCGGTTAGGTGGCGCCATGTTAAATCCTCTAGAACAACACTTTCCCTTTACGCTGCAACGCTCGGGCCCATCTCTTTAATGTCGAAAGCGACAACCTGTGTCGGATCTCAGAAAAGCTGATCCCTGCCTCCCGCCAATTCAGGGGGGAGTCCATCACTTCCGGGATCGCAGAAGCCCATCATCCCAGAAAAGATGAAACAATCCGAGGCGGCTCACAGAAAAAATGTCATCCGTCCCACCTGGACGGTAGCCGCCTGAGTGTTTTTCAGATACCAGACGAGTCGATCCAGAAAGTATTCGGCCTCGACGCGAGAGGCAAAAATGCCTCGGTCGATTTCGCTTTCGATCATGCGCACCCAAGCTTGGGCATCAGCTTTTGTTTCGAAGGAACTTCTGTCATCCATTGATCGGTGACTTCGAAAAGGAAATTCGGGTTTTTCGCGGCATCTTCCAGCTTGGGCACACCAATGGCGACAATCACCGCCTTAGCCTTGCTTCGAAGTCTTCTACTGCGGCGGGTTGCAGCAACCGTTCAAGTGCGTGGCGCAGCCACGCGCGTAGGGCTCTTGGCCGTTGGCTTTAGTCGTCTCGACCAAACTGTAAAGTTGAGCACTGGCCGTCGCACCTTAGGGCGTGTCGCTGAACAGCCAGTTTTTGCGCCCGATCACGAAGGGCCTGATCGAACGCTCTGCTGCCGTGCCGCCAGGGATGCGGACGATACCGCAACCTTCAAGGCTTTCGCAGCTTAACAATTGGCGCTGAACAAGATCGATACTCAGTCGGGCTATCCGACCGCCATGGACCGGCCTATAGCCCCCGACAAACTGAGTCTCGGATACAGGCGAGATAGCACTTGCGTGCGATGATCTGTAAATCCTTACGGAGCGGATGAAGATAAGGTAGCATTCCGGCCCCCAACAAGTTATCGCTAGGATATTAGCTTTCATGGACAGTAAGGGCATGATCGACAGCCTGACTTCGCTCCGTTTTTTCGCGGCGTTCGCCATCGTCTTGCATCACGCAAAAGGATTGGTTTTTTCCAGCGAGTTCATGAAGGGGGTTCCTCTTCCTTCTGGGGTGAGTTTTTTCTTTGTGTTGTCAGGATTCATACTGAGTTATGTATACTCGGGGCGAATGGGGTCTATCGGTCTTTATAAGTTCTATACTTCGCGATTCTCAAAAGTATGGCCTCCGCATATTTTGACGTTTGTGCTGGTTATGGTGCTTATCTCTGCAAATGAAGGGTGGTTTATAGCGTTGCTTAACGCATCGCTTCTTCAATCTGCCGTGCCTATTCCGGCGTATTATTTTTCATTCAATAGCGTCTCTTGGAGTATTTCCGCCGAGCTGTTCTTCTATGCGGCGTTTCCATTGCTACTGGCAGGCCTGAATAAAAATTGGCACTTTAAACTGGTGGCTTTGCTTTTGCTGGGCGGTGTGTCCGCTTATATTATCGACCTATCCGGTGTGAATTATTATTCTCCAGATAAATGGACGGAATTTTCCGCGCATGGCCTCGCATATATCAATCCGCTATTCAGGATTCAAGAGTTTTTTATGGGGATGCTGCTATTTAAGGTGTTTGACTATATTAAAGGGTGGAGGGGGTTCGGATTTGCCCTGTGTACTGTGCTTGAGGTTTTTTGCGTAGCGAGTGTTGTATTTTTGACGCAAGGCATTGCGGAGACTATTTCAATTTCGCTCATTGGCGTTGAGAATAATGCTTCCGGTGAATTCTGGGTGCACTGCGCCCTGGGTTTGTTTTTTGGTTTGGTGGTGGTGTGTTTTGCCATCAACAAAGGCTTGATATCCCAAATCCTAAGGCGGCGACTTTTTGTGGTTTTAGGTGAAATAAGTTTTTCCATGTATCTAATTCATCAGCTTGTGTTCAGGTTTTATGATGTGCACAGGGGTATGTTTGAATCTGTACCGAAAGAAATGATATTTCCTTTGCTTTTAATTGCTATTTTTGTTTTTGCATATGGTATCTGGCGATTTGTTGAACTGCCAGCCCAAGCCCAACTAAAGAATATATTTTCTAAGCTGGGCCGAAAAAAAGAGAGTCAAAATTCAACTGCATTAACCTGATCAAATAATTAAAACAAACCCGCTCCGGCGGGTTTTTTACGCCCGGAGAAAAATATGCCCATCACCGAGCAGCTGCTGCAGATTCTCCCGAACGCCGGTAAACGAGCCGGCGTTTTTGTACCGTTCTCAATACAGCAATGCGGCGCTACCAGATCGTTGGCACTAAACGTGTCGCCGCGTTCATTGCGCAGATCGGCCATGAATCAGGCCAGCTGATCTACATCCGCGAGCTTTGGGGGTCTACACCGGCTCAGGCGAGCGATGAAGGCCGTAAGGACTTGGGCAATACCGAGGTTCGCGAAGGGTTCCAAATCACGGAGCGCTTACGTTCGACATTGTCAGTAAGCGCACAACAATTAGATGTCACCGGTAGAATTTGAAAAGTATTACGCAATGAGCTTGGGGGAAAGAAAATCCGGGACGATTCAGCCATTCTCAGGCCCGCTCCTCGGAGCGTATCCGCTCCATAAACCCTGCTTCTTGGAAGGTGAGGTTTATGGAGCATTTACTTTTTTTTAGCGGTGCCCTGCACGTGTGTTAATAGGTGATGCCCGGAACCACGGTGGTGACAATGTGTTTGCCATCGTTGCGGCAGGCTTGAACCAACAGACGGGCAAGGATCCGTTCCTGCTCAGCTGGGGTAAGCTTCAGGTTCTTTAACGTCGACATCCAACAGTCGGCATCGGCGAGCAACCTGCTCAAAATTGTTGGTGCCCCCCAGAATGATCCATTCACCGGGTACTGAAGGTGGTGTGAAGCGGGCGCGTCGAATCCAAGAGACTGACAAAGGCTTGAAATGATGACCGAGTCGGCGGTAGCGTCATGAATGTTAGGATCTTCCGGGAAAACCAGCCCCGGAGCCATATCGGATGAATCGCCGCTCAGGCGACCCGTGATGACTTCCAATGCATCATATTTGCCGCCTATCATGTTTTCAATCAGGTACTGCTGATAGGTTTCCCGGTCGCTGAAATCGATGTCGATCGGGTCGGTGCTCAGATTGATATGCGCGATCGCTGTGTAATCCAGGTAAGGAACGCTCGCCAGGTATTTGAGGATCGCAAGTAATGGCTGATCTTCACTCACCAGTATACTCAGTACAGAGTATTGCTCTTTCTGAAGACATTCCTTCATGGTAAGAGCGGCCAGCTCGTCCGGGACAAGAATGACAACATCAATCTGAGCTGGCTTTTTCACGAGAAGCTTGGCGATTTGCCCGATAAAGTCGGCAGAGCGCAGGCTGATAAATATCAGCGATTTACTATCGGCGGAGAGGGTGGAATGACCTTCCCACGAAAGGTTCTGCCAGTTCCATGGCCCCTCGGGGCGGCCGGCACTCAGAAAGTGCGCCAACGGATCCTGAGCTCCGATCGCCGAGGCATTCATATCCTGGTAAACGCAGGGATCAAAGCCAGGGAACAACTTGCGTCGCAACATGCCGCGCGTCCACGAGCGTACGTATCGACGAATGGCTTCAGTAGCCCCTGAAAGCTGCACACTTGCCGGTGGGTAGTAGCCTAAATCAACAACCTCGGCCTGTTGTATCGTGGCTGCATCAACCTGCTCCTGACGGGACAGGGCTGCATTACCCTCTGTAAGGGCGAGTAATTGTTTGACGTAACGGGACATATTGAATTCGCGTGCGGCCAGAGATTGGACCTGCTCTCCGACCTTATCCCGAGCTTCTTGCGACGAAGCCAGTCGAATGATTTTGTCGGCCATCTTATGGGTGTCTAGATAGGGCGCGACGCACTCTTCCTGGAGGCCATTGCGTTTAAGAATGTCTGCAACACCCGTTGTCTTATCGAAACAGAGAACTGGCAGGCCCAGTACCATGGCGTCAATAGCAACATTGGGCAATGGGTCCAAACGGGCGGTCAACAGCATCATGTCGCTCAGAGCGTAGACATGCTCAATGGCGGCCGTTTCGGAAATGATCTTGAATCGCTCCGAGATTCCAGCGCGCTGAATCTGGTCCTCAAGGTAAATAGAGTAATTAGTGTCTTGCTCCGGATCGTAGTTATTACCGATCCATGCAAATCGGCACTTGTGACCTATAGGTGAATTGATTACCCGCGTCGCGCACTCGATAAACAGGTCCACACCCTTGCGGATGTGTACCCAGCCGGCCCCTAATATAACGATCGTGTCATCTTCAGGTCCATCTGGGCGCATAAGCTTTTGCAATATCGCCTTCTCTGCTTCGATATGAGCTGGATCATGTGCCTCGCTAGGGACAATGCTTTTTCCTTGCGCCCACACAGGAAGTTTACACGAAGTTACTTCTGGCAGTACCTGTATTGCGCTGTCGAGTGTAATGTCGGCAGAAAAAACGGTTTGACTTGCCCATAACAATGCATTTTGGATTTTTGTACGGGGTCGAATATATACAGCGAACTCGTGGATTAAACTGATTGTCGGGATATAGCGATCAGCCAAGGGCTTGAGTGCTATATGGGATTCCACACTGTTCACAATCGCAAATTGAAATGAGTAGGTATCGAGGAACTTGCCTAATACCCAATTGGCGAATGTCTCTTGGTGGTAAAGATCCACAGGGCCGGCAACTATCGCTCCAGCCTCGATAAAAGACTCTTCCAACGGGCCGCCACGAAGCAGCAGTGTCACTACATTGAACTGCGAGGTGAGTTGCTGGACGATATTCAGGCTAAGAATAGGGGCGCCGGTCCTCGACGCTTCATGACTGACTAGCAGAATGGTGGGCTTATCAATAGGCAGCGACTCGATGGGTCGACTCAAAGCGATAAGCGGAATACGGCCAAGCAGGCCTTCGGCCCGCCCGTGATCCAGGAAGTGTCGTTCCGGATCAGCGAGCGAGGCGAGAACTGGATACATGGCCCGGTAGAAATCGGCATTGAATGGCTCCGTCGGTTCATGGAGCAGTCCGCCAGCGAGAACCTGCTTTTCGCCTGTGAAGGCGCGAGGAACCTGTATCGACTTTGGAGCACCTAGGCGGCCTTCTTGGATGCCGTGGCACAGATAGTGTATAACTGCAGGGATGCCGGTGGCTTTCACATCGGGATAAGTTTCGAAGTAGTATTTTTCGTCAAACGCTTCTCCATTTGGAAGAATTATCGACGGAAGCCTTTTTTTTATGTCTGGTAAACTGATCAGGCGCCAGAATCGTGAGTTAAAGAAGCGCTCCCACGAGTTGGACAGTGTTTGAATAAGCTCTTGTTTTAGCCCGACTTCACGTTGTGTCTGCTCTTCAAGAAGACGATACTTTTTCAAGTCGGCTTCGGCCGCTACTTTGTACTCTGTTAAAGAGTCTACCAGCTTTCTGAGATGACTCACGAAACGGACTTCAGAGGCTTTCCATTCTTCCAGATTTATTTCCAGTTTTTTGCGCTGGGAGCTTAGATCCGCCAGTTCAGATTTGAGGCGGGCATTGTCATCGGAAAGTTTAACGATGACGGATTGTTCTTGATCTGCTTGTTCGTTATTTTTCATAGTCGTCTTCGACGGTAAGTTACTGTTGGATGTTGTGGCGTGGTGCGCCACTTCAGTCTCGGTCATTAACGCTTCGATCTGCGCTTTTAAAGAAATATTTTCCAGCTTGGCATCGGCAAGTATTTTTGGTTCAGTCTGGCCGTTGAACCATTCGCTTTCGAGGTGCTGAGCGTGACGCACCCCAGGGTTTAGAAACTCATTGATGTATTTCGATATCTCATCTTCGGTCGGCGCTGATAGATCAAGCGCCGAGGCAGAATCTAGCCGGCTTAACAGCTTGTTATTGACAGCAATGACGTCTCTGTCTTCCCAAAAACTGGCCGTATGGTCCATACCCATCGGATGGAGGGGGTCACCAAGCTCAACGCCCATGGTACTGAGTGCACGCGCAAGTGTGATGGTTCCGCTGCGGTGTATGCTCAGAATTATGATTGTTTTCTTGGCAGTCAAATGGTTATCGTCCTTGGAAAAAATTCAGCGCTGGTAAACAGGGCGAATGCAGGAACTGAGTGCAACACGGTCATTGAATGGATGTAGGCGGCATTATGCTGCATGGCATGACGCCTTGCATCACTCACCCATGACCTGAGCGGGCATTTGAAGCCGAAGCGTTTGAGTGGCGCCCTGGTTCATTGCTAGGCAATGTCGTTCGTGTCTCCCCGGTTGCGAACCGACAAGTGCGTGCCTTTGGGCCGGTACTGGTGGATGAGAGCGTTGATACCCCTAAGCATTCGGCGGCTGGAGCAAAGTCTACAAACAAACGGCTCAATGTGTTTCAAATGCTTGTGACTGATCCTGATATGGAGTGGGTTTAAATCGATGGCAGCTATGTCAAAGCCCACCAGCATAGTGCAGGGGCTGAAAGCGGTATGGATCAGCAATCGGGAAAAGTCGAGCAGGCAGCACCAGCAAGATTCACCCGGCTGTAGATGCCTGCGGGCTGCCCGTCGTGTTTGAGATCACGGGAGGCCAGATCAACGACTGCACGCAGGTGCCTGCCTTGATTGCCAAGGTTCACGCCGCTCAAATGATCATTGCGGGCAAGGGCTATGACAGTGAGGACATACGGGAACAGGTTGAAGGTGCCAATGCCGTGATACCCAGAAAACGCAACTCAGTGAAAGATAACGCGGATCCCTGGAGCGGTCTGAAGAGGTTGATACGAACCGTATTACCCGAAGGCTGGCGGTGGTCGCAAACGCTATCCGTTGGAGACCATGCTGCGTATTCATCTGTTGCAGAACGGGTTCTCGATCAGCGAGCTGCGCGGTATCGTGGGGCGTCAAGCGCAACTCTAACGCCCCATAGACCAATTCACGTTGAAATTGCCCGCTTATGCGCATGCATTGTTGAAGGTGCTGTGGGCGCCGCCCAAGGCGGCTAATTGACGGAGTCCGGGCCATGTGGTCCGGGCGCCTCTGCGCGCGATTTCAGCGAAATGACCAGCGCTTGTGGCCGAAGTAGCTGGTAAACACCGGCACAGCCACGCCGAATGCGTGCGCTATTTCATGCTTGAAGAACTCCATGCCCATTGCAGGCAGAATGTACGATGCCAGGCCAATACTGATGATCCATGTCTGTACGACCGCAACCAGGTTGACCAGTACAAAGAACATTGCCGAGTGATGGATGGGCTGTTGGCTTTCGGTAAAGACAAACATTCGTGCCAGTACAAAGGCGGTGATCATGCCGGTCAGGTAGGCGAGCCCGATTGAGACTGAAAAGCTCAGCCACTGGTTATAAAGGATCCTCGAGAAGAAGTTGACAGTAGCGGCGCTACCCCCCGTCACCAGAAAGGCAAGGAACTGTCGATTGAGCAGTTGTTTCACTTAACTGCATCCCTTGCCATGTTTCTGCCGAAATCGATGCTCTCGGAAATACCGCGATCCTCGGGATAGTAGTAGGAGGTATCGGCTACCCACAAGCCTTGCACGGGCAGCGAAACCGGCGGCAGCCGGTCCAGATAGCCCGGGTCGCAAATGGGCTGGGCATGCCGATAGCGGCTGGCGCGGATATCGATGAAGTCCTCATCGTTCAGCGTCGGGTTGATCTTCTTTAAGTAGCGACGCACCTTCTCGAGGAAAGCCTGGTCCGGTTCGGCGAACTTAGGATGTTCACCGGGCATGTAGAACGGCACATAGACAATGTGTTCGTTCATTGGCCGCAGGTTGGTGTATTCGACAAGTCCGGGGATATCCATCTCGGGGTCGTTGGTGTTGAGCCAGAAGTTCTCGGTCAGAGGCTTGCGCAGCTTGGCGATCACGCAGACTACCGCGACGTTCTTGAGGGCTGCGAAGCGCGCGAGAATATCCTGTGGCAGGTCCGGCATCAGGGAGGGCACGTAGGGCAGCGGCACGGTGCTGATGACCTTGTCGAAGCGCTGGATTTGTTCCCCGCAGACCACACCCTGAACCTTGCCGTGTTCGATGATCACGCGGTTTACCGGCGACTTCAGGCAAATGATGCCGCCGTGTTTTTCGATGTCGGCCTTCAGCGCTTGCAGCAGGGTGTCAGAACCGCCATCCAGGTAGCCGAGTTTTTCGCGGAACAGGCTATAGCGCGAGCGGCCGATGCGGCGAATGCGGCTCCAGATCCAGGCTGCCGACAGGTTATCGGTGTAATGGTAGAACTTGTAGTCGAACAGGCGCCTCCATAGCACTTCCCAGGCCTCGGCCCCGACCCAGCGCTTGATCCAGCCCGTGGCTTCGACGTTGTCCAGGGGCTTCCAGTCATTTCTCTTGGTGGACAGGAATGCGTGCAGGCCATAACGGAACTTGGCTGTCAGGCTCAGGCCCTTGAATTTGAGTAGAGCAATGGGGTTGCCCCAGGGTTGCAAGCGGTTCTGATACCAATAGCCCATCTTGGTTTCAACCCAGCGCATTTTCGACGCCAAGCCCAATTCGTCCAGTACCTTCAGGAAGGCATGGTCAGAAATGCAGTGGAAGTGGTAGTAGCGCTCGATGGTGGTGCCCGAGAAATCGAACGCAGCGGTCATTCCACCCACACGGTCATCCGCCTCGAATACCACGGGTTTATGCCCGTCCCTGGCCAACTGGTAGGCCACTGCCAGGCCCATGGGGCCGGCACCAAGCACGGCAACTCTTTGTCCCATCGTCAAAACTCCAGAACCACTTTGCCGTAAGTGGGGTCGTTGAAGGTTTCGTGTATCGCCTTGGCAAACGGCGTGTAGGTCACGCCGAAGGTGCCGGGCCAGTCATTGACCTCGAATTCGTCCTTGGCACTGAGTGCCGCCAGTTGCTGGGTGGTGAAGGGTGGGTTCTTGTCGAACAGGCTCCACGTCCAGATCAGGCTGTAGAACAGGCCGTAGGGGATGCGCGCGATCATGGCCTTGGCGCCGGTGGCACGCTTGATTTCGCGAATGATATCGATGTAGTCGACTTTTTCGTGCCCCGATACGTTATAGATACCGTCGCGCACACGGTTTTGTATGCAGCTGATGATGACATTGCAGAAATCGCCCACGTACAACGGCTGGCGCATGTAGCGGCCATGACCAGGAATCGGGAAGACCGGAACCTTCTTCATGAAGCGCGACAGCCAGCCCAGGTGTTTGCGGTCAAACCAGCCAAACATGAGAGTCGGGCGCAGCACCGGGCAGGGGATGCCGCTTTCCAGCACCATTTTTTCCTGGTCTATTTTGCTGTTGGTGTAGAAGTCGTCGGCCACCGATTCGACCACCGAAGAGCTGATGTGCACCAGATAGTCGATGCTGTGCAGCTTGATCTGTTCAAGAATCAGGCGGGTGGCATCAACGTTGTTCTTGACGAATTCCTGATAGTCAATACCACCGATCTGTGCCTGCAGCATTACGACCACATTGGCATCCGCGAAGGCCTGTTGCCATTCGCCGGGCATGGACAGGTCACCAAAAATGGTGGTCACTTCAGGCTGCACGCGCTTGAGGATCGCCAGGTTTTCGCGGTGCTTGTCGATGACCACAATATTGCTGTAGCCCTTGGCCTTGAGGCGCGCAACCAGATTCTGCCCGACCAACCCGGCACCGCCGGGCAGGATGATACGTTCATTAAGATTAATAGCGGTCATTGCGGGTCAACCTGGATGTCTTTGCGAAATTGGCACAACTGCAGTTCCTTGCCTACAACGCGGGCCACGCCAACGGCGTAGCTGCCCTTGAGGTCGCGGGTGTCGATAACGCGGCCGAAGCCGGCGTTGCCGAGGTCGGATTTTTTGAAGAAGTCGTTTACATCAGGGCGTGCGTACTGGACCGCATCATAGTAACGCACGTTCTGGTGGGCATCGGTGAGGATGATGTAGACCTGTGATGGCAGCTGGTTGTGGGCCACATCCACGACGGTCCAGCCCTTGACTTCAATGGCGCCTGCGAGCGTCTGCGTGGTCGGGTTCGCGAAGTCGAGGCTGCCAATGCATTGTGCTGAGGCCTTCGGTAGGTCCTGGCCTGCGTTTGTCTGTGGCAGGCTGATGTAGCAGCCTGATACTTCGGCGACCTTCCACTGACCGTCTTTGTGTTGCTGGTTAACCAATTGGCCAAGGCTGGGCTTCTCAACCGGCGGGCACGCGACTACCGCGCCCAGGGGCGCGCCACCCAGGAATGTCTCGGGGGATTCGATGGTCTTGTCCAGATCCTTGAAGCTGTTGGCAATGGTGAATGACTTGTGTTGTGCGTAGTAGACGATCGACGAACTCCAGTCGTTGCCGTACAGGGTAAATGCCTCGCCGTCCTTCATGTTGTGCTTCAGCGTGTCAGCCACCAGCAGATCTCTGGAGTTGCTCAGGTCAATCTTCTGTCGCAGGTTTTCGCCATACCCTTGTGCAAAGGTACTGTAGTTGTTGGCCAGCAAAGCAACGAACAGCCCCAATATCCACAGGCGAGACTGCGGATGAGCGAGGCCTTGGGACAGCGCCACGGCCAGTGCGAAAATGATGAAAATGACGCTGGCCGACTGGTAGTAGCTATGGACTAGATGAAGGTTGGTGAATATGAGCAGGGGCAGCAATGCCAGGACGCAGCTCGTCAGCACCACCAGGCGAGTTCTGGTGTCGCGAGCCATCAACAGGGCGCAAAGGATGATTGCGATACCGAAGACGCCCGACAGGTTGCCCTTGACGATGCGTGACCAGATGACTTCGCCATACAACAGCTTGGAAAAGCGTTGAGGCAAAGTACCCCAGTTCCATGTCGAGAGCGCGCTGGACGTCAGGGCGCTGCCGAATTCATTCTGGTTCTTGAGCATGTCAGTGTAGTGGGTCCAGGCAACCCCGAGCACGATGGGCAGCGCGAACAGCTGAATGCCCAAGGTGATGTTGCGTGCACTGATGGCCTTGAACAGACCCCCATTGCGCTGGATTTCGTGGACCAGGAATACCAGTGCCATCACCGCCAGCACCGGCAGGCCGGTGGTGGCTTTTTGCAGGATCGAAAGCGAAATCAGAGCGGTGAAATAAATCGCGTCCCGGTGGCGACCTGCGGCCAGGAAATCGAGGAAATACTTAATCGCGGCAACGGCGAAGAATACCGCCACCGTCTCGATCATGAAGGTGCGACCCCAGAACAGGTAAAGAGGGCTGGAGAACAGCAGACCGGCGAAAATGTAGAAGGTGCGCGGGGCTAGTTTCAACGACAGGCAAATGGAGCGAGCCGGCAGCAGGCACAGCACCAAGAACACGAAAGAAACGATCCTGCCGACCTTGTCCAGGTCGATGCCGGTGACCTTGGTGATCAGCGCCACCAGCGCCTGATAGAACGGGAATTCGAACGGGATTGACCAGGGGGCGCCAGAGACGGGTGTTTCGTAGGCGAACTTGAAGCCCTCCTTGATGAACCAGAAGGAGGTCAGCGCTGTTTGGGTCTGGCGAAAGCCGAACAATTCGAGCAATGGCTGCCCCGAAAAGCGAAACGCCAGATAGGTCGCATAAAGCACCGTCAATACGGCAATGCATTTGATACTGCGTTCGATCAGCAGCTCATTATCTACCAACTTGAATAGCTTCAAGGGTCAACCCCAGTCCGTGCAAAAGTTCGAATATCAGAGATTTATTTTTTTTGAACAAAAATAAAGACTATTGTAACTAACAGGTTATTGTTGTTTTGCGCTATGTTAACGTTGCTCACGTGATTGTTCACTCGTCTGGAAGTGGGGTGATTTTAAATATTCATTTTTTTGAAGAGTACGCCAGGAATTAACTTAATTATCATCATAATTAATACCCAAAATCCCGGGGCGTAGAGGACGTCAACTTTGCGATCAGTACCTTTTACAATGCGTAGGGCCACCTGGGCAGGCTTGGCCAGCAGAACAGCAGGTAATGGTAGACCTAGAGTCATCGGTGTATCGACAAAGCCCGGCCTGATGTCGATGACATGTACACCGACCTTGAACAGACGTGCTCGTAGACCTTCGCAAAAGGTGGAAACCGCAGCCTTGGCGGTACCATATAAATAGTTGGACGGACGACCACGGTCACCAGCTACCGAGGAAATTACCGCCAAAGTGCCGCAGCGTTGGGTTTCAAATTGGTTGGCCAGCAGCGTTAGCAGGGCGATCACCGACGTACCATTGTTAGCAAATTCCTGGAGCGCTACGCCAACGTCCTGCTCGCAGACTTTTTGAACGGGCAATGTGCCATGCGCAATGAGCGCAATATCGATTTGCTGTAAGGTCGCTAGGCAACTTTCGAGCATTGCGCCGTGTGCAACAAAGTCGGTGGCATCCATGCAGTGAAGCGTTACTGATTTAGCGCCTCGACCTTTTAGGTCGGCTGCGGTTTGCTCTAGTTTTTCGAGGTTACGGGCCACGAGGAAAAACTCGCTGCCTTGTTCGGCCCAAAGACGTGCACAGGCAGCGGCAATGGCCGATGTGGCACCAATAATTAGAACTCGTTTCATGCGGTAACTCGTTTCCAGAAGTGGGAATTCAGAGAAGGATCACGCAGTGCTTCCAGTTGTTCCCAAGCGGGGTAGGCTTGGCGGAAATCGCTGCCGGTCATGTGGGCATCCTTGGCCGGATACAGGCGGCCACCACCCTCGCGAACGATGGCATCCAGCCTTGCAAATAATCGCACCAGATCAGCCTTCTGCGGGAAGTCCAAGGCTAGAGACGTGCCGGGGAGAGGGAAGGACAGCAGGCCTGGCGAGGCGATGTTGCCACAGCGTTTGAGCACGGCGAGAAACGAGCCTTGGCCAGAGTCTGCAATGGCTTCCAGCAACTCGCGCATGACTACCTCGGCCACTGCGTCGGGTATCACGCACTGGTATTGCTGGAAACCTCGGCGCCCGTAGATACGGTTCCAATGCAGTATGCGATCCAGCGGATAAAAGAAGGGCTCGTAGTCACCGCGTTTGCATGTGCTCTGGGCAGGATGCACTCTCCAATACATATCATTGAAAGCTCGCAATGACAGATTGTTGATTAGAGACACTGGCGGTGTCAGCGGCATGCTCAACTTCGCTCGCTCGTCCACTTCCAGTGAACCATAACGTGCGTGGTCACCCACGATGAATACGCCCCGCCCGGTCTGAGTGCCTTTTGCCAGGCAGTCGATCCAGGCGACACTGTATTCATGCTGGTGATCAAGTTCGGCGGACAGGCTGAAGAATTCGCCCAGGTTGCCGAAACGCACTATGGTGCTGTCGATCTGGCTGGTGCGAATGGGGATAAGCTGAATTTCTGCCCACACGATAATCCCAGTCAGACCTAAACCTCCAATAGTAGAAGTATAAAATTCTGGATGCTCGGTAGGGGAGCAGGTCAGCATTCCTTCATTATGGCGCAATAAACCCAAGCGCCGCACATGGTTGCCAAAGGTGCCGCGCAGATGATGGTTCTTGCCATGGACATCGTTAGCGATGGCCCCGCCGAGGGTGGCAAACTGGGTGCCCGGTGTGACGGATAGGAACCAGCCCTGCGGGATGGAAACCGCCAGGATCTCTGCGAGGGTTACACCTGCCTCTGCTTGCACGGTTCCCTGCTGCCAATCAACCTGGATGAAGCGATTTAGGGCCCGCATGTGCAACACTTGATCGCTCGCGGCTAGGCAGCTGTCTCCATAACTACGTCCGTTGCCATAGGGCAGGGTGCTTCCGTGCGTGGCGACCACTGCATCGCGCAGAGCCTCGACTTCGCTACGCCAGCTACAAGCGTGTGCAGTCTGCGGGGCATAGGGATAGCATCCCCAAGAGTAAAGCTGACGACTCATGTTGCTACCCAGAACACCAACCCAAACAAAGCGCCAACGACTAGACTGCTGCGGTCGCGGATGGCGAACACTACAGGGTCATCATGCATTTGCCCGCGATGAGTGAGCATCCACACTCGAGTGATCCAGAACAAGAGCAGCGGGCAGGCTAGCCAGATCACTTGTGGATGGGCATAAAGCCCGGTTGTAGCCTGATCATGGATGTACAGAGCCAAGACCATTACCGCTAGATAACCGGAAGACGCGCCCAGCGAGGAAATCATTTCCAGGTCGGCGGGATAGTAGCCTCGCCCACGGGTTTTCCCGGTATCGCCCTTGCGCCTTGCTTCGCGCAGTTCTGCGTAGCGCTTAACTAGTGCGAGGCTGAGGAACATGAACATCGAGAACGCCAGAATCCAGAATGTCAGTTCCAAACCGAATGCTGCCGCGCCAGCTATGATGCGCAGGGTATAAAGCGCAGCCAGGGTGATCACATCGATAGCCATCTGTCGTTTCAATGACAGCGAATAGGCGAGAGTTAATATGTAATATGCAATGAGGGTTCCGGAAAACTCCCAAGGCATAAGCCATGCAGCCCCGGAAAAAGCGCCAACCAATAATACGGGAAAGAGCTGTAGCCCGGACTTGATCGACAATCGCCCAGCGGCAAAAGGACGATGCCGCTTGGAGTGATGATGCCGGTCATCGGCGAGGTCCAACAAGTCATTAAGCACATAGACGCTAGAGGCACATAACCCAAAAAAGAGAAAGGCCAATACTCCCTGCCATAGGAGCATGGGGTTGGTCAATTGATGCGCCGCCATTAGAGGCACAAAAATCAGCGCATTCTTCATCCACTGATGCAGCCGCAACGCCTTCAACCAGTCCTTCAGCCTGGAAGGATTGGAGTGAATCACCTGTTCGACATTGCCCTGTGCCCGAGCGTCACGCTCAACACCGGATTCCGGATTGACCACATAAGCCTTCCGGGCAACCGCCCAAACTGGGACGTCGTCATGAGAGTTGCCCGCGTAATCAAAGCCCTGCTCACCATAGTGCTCGACCAACAGATCGCGTTTACGGTGGGCCGACAGGTTTCGCTTGCTATCAGAGGCTAGCACCTGGTCAAACAATTGAAGATGTTCAGCAATACGTTCGGCCAGGCTGTAATGGCTGGCTGTCGCCAGCACTACGGTCCGACCGTTACGCCGCTCGACTTCAATTAGTTCAATGACCGCAGGATCGAAAGGCAGGACACTGACATCAATATGGGTGGCATGGGCGAGACCTTCCTTTAAAGCTACCTTGCCTTTGGTTAACCAAATAAAGGGTTTAAACAGGCTCAATGGCTTATGCCGAACAAAAGCCATACCTGTTTCCAGCAGCAGATCGGAGCGCAGCAGGGTACCGTCGAGATCGACAACAAGCGGAATAGTGGGAGGTGTTATATGGACAGTCACAAGAGCTCTTTCCTGAATATTGGCTACTCAAACAAAAACGAAATAAGATCAGGAAACCAATGGAGATCTTAGTAAGGGCTACTAAAAGGCCGGCAGGCTCTCATTTGCGCGCAACAATACCACGGATGGCACATGGTTTCACGGGAAGTGGCTACTAAATTGACTGACAGGGCATGCGGTGATCCGGGTGATCACAGAATATAAACGCGGCCCATACCTCACCTGGTCAACCTGATTGGATCTCGCACAAAAAGTGAGGTACGTCAGAATCATCCATTTTTCACCGTTCTATCCGTAGACCACTCCGCTCGCCTTGGCGTCGATCTGGGCACAGATCCGCTTCTCGCGAGTGCTGAATTGATCCTTCCGCTCTGCCGTTCCAGGTCAGTGGCATTCGCTCGGGAGGTAGGAGCCGGAAGATCCGA
Organism: Pseudomonas sp. B21-048; assembly: GCF_024748615.1. Lineage (NCBI taxonomy): Bacteria > Pseudomonadati > Pseudomonadota > Gammaproteobacteria > Pseudomonadales > Pseudomonadaceae > Pseudomonas > Pseudomonas sp. B21-048. Next base: position 1,653,400 of record NZ_CP087168.1, read on the forward strand.
GGGCCGGTCTGGGTGCTTAGATACCGCAGGCGAAACATCAACGGAACCAAGCTCGCTGACGTTGTTTGTCAGTAGGCAGGAACCGCCGTATACGGAACCGTACGTACGATGGTGTGAGAGGACGGCGGGGGCAACCCTGCCTCCTACTCGAATCCTGGAGAAAAGTACGCCCACCAGTCACGGTAAACGGGAAGCACATCTGGTGGTAGGTGTACTTCGTGGATTGCATACGAATAAACGACGGCGCCTCTTAGCAGCGTCGGGCGCGATCTACGCCACGATAGTGTGAGCTCCTCGAAACTCGCAATACCGAGACCTGCCGGATCCGAAACGACAGGTAACGAGCGGTCCAAGGCTCAGGAACGCCTACGCTTCTGACCTCCCCCGACACGCTTTATCGCAACGACGTCTTGGCAGAGCAGCAGCACAAGCGCCTTCAGAGGAGCAGCGCGCTCCAGCTCGCAGTTGGACGGTGCATAGTCTGATTGAGCTGCAAGAGGACCAAGTGGCGTTGTATGATCCTCACCGCGTCATCAATGACCGCACGCGAATACGTGTGATCGAGGTCTGCAGCGAAGACATCGGCTCCGCCCTGACGAAGCGCCGGGCAATTGCCCTGCGCGGGCAATGAGCTGTTGGAAGAATAGAAATTTCTTATTATTTTTAATTAAAATCAGGGCGGAAATACATGCTGCACAAAGATAATAACTTGAACTTGTTACGGTTGGTTGCCGCGCTGATGGTGCTATATGCTCATTCATTCGATGTTTACGGTAATTCCCCGGAGATCTTTATTGGTCTTGATTCCTATGGCGGGCTCGGGATTGCGATATTTTTTGTCATTAGTGGTTATTTGATTGCAAAAAGTTGGAGTTTTGATCCTTCGGTCATTAGTTTTTTAGTTAAGCGATCGCTGCGAATATTTCCAGCCCTGATTGTTGTTACCGTGGTAACCTCGTTTTTGCTTGGTCCCATTTTTTCCACTTTGACAGTCAAGCAGTATTTCTCAGATCTGGCATTTGTTATGTATTTAAAGAATATAATTTTAAATCCAGTATTCTATTTGCCGGGCGTGCTGGAGCACGCCAGGGTTGCCAATGTGATCAATGGTCCTCTATGGAGTTTGCCTATCGAGTTTTTCATGTATTTGGTAGTCGTGGCGCTTGGGCTTCTATTCAATGGCGGTCGTCTTGTATACACAATTACCACCGCATTGTTTGCGCTGATTGTGGTTTTTTGGTGCTGGCGAGATGCGCCTTTGCTGGTGGTTTATGGTACTGATGTAAGAAACATTCCGTTGATAGGCATTTATTTCATGATTGGGGCATGTTATGCGAAGTGGGGGCTCGAACGGTGGTTCAGTCTCTCCGGCGTAACTGTCATGGTGATGATGACCCTTCTTCTGGCGCCGTATTCATCGATTTCCAAGCCCCTGCTATGGCTTACGTTGCCGTATGTCGTCTTAGCATATGGACTTTCCAGAAGTTGGTTGGGAAGCTTGGTTAATAAAGTGGGTGACTGCTCTTACGGTGTTTATATCTATGCTTTTCCGGTTCAGCAGTTTGTTTTGCTAAAATTCCCCGGTATTGCCTATTCAACCTACCTTGTTGTTACAGTGGTCATTACTCTGGTTTTGGGATACGGCTCTTGGCATTTGATAGAGAAAAGGGTTCTCAAATTCAAGCCAAAAAATAAAGTCAGGTTTGTATCGAATGGTGTTGATGCCGATTCGGCGTTAAATCCTGTTGTGGGTGAGAAGCTCAATTCAGGGGCTTGAGCAAGTGTATGTATTTATGATGTAACAGTCACTCAGGTCACCCATGAAGAGCTACAGGGTCTGCCGCGACAGCGCAGACGCCTGACGATCCTAAAACCCACCAGGGATTCATAATGCCCGGTTTATGGATCAGCTTCTTCCAACAAAGTGTTCGCTCCAACTACCTTTTTTTGAAAGGTCCGTATACTCAATGGTCAGTTCTGGGTGAACAGACTTTAATATGGCGAGGTTCGTTCGGTGTTTGTCGAGCCCCACGATGTCAGTGTGTCCGCGGCTTTTTAAACATGCCACCAAATCTTGCCCGACCAAACCTGCTCCGTCTGGAGGGATTGTTTTCATTTTGGCTCTCCATTTAAGCCCAGCATACTTAAGTTGGATCTTCGTTTCAGGCAGTAATTGATGCAGCTGGAAAAACCAAAACTGAGAAAGATACTTGCTATGGGCAACACTGCAAGCATTTCCTTGGATCGAACACTCAGTAGCATCAACGAAGAACTAACCAATAATGCTGTAGACAAGACTAACAAGCTTGCCTGGAAGGCTTTTCTGATGTTTTGTGTTTTAGATATAGCGATACATGAGACGAACGCCAGCAAGGCATAGACCCAAGGTGGCGGAGTCAGAAAATTCATCCAACCAAAAAACGCCATGCCTTGGTGTTGTGCTTTTTCGGCAGGATTCCAGTACAGCATATGTTGAGGTATACGGCCCGGAGGAGGGGTCAGTTTAACGCTGCCATCTGCTTGAATAGTGTCACCAATAAGCAGATACAAGCTATTTGATTTTAAAGGTGTGAGTTGGAATGGTTTTTCGATGAAAAAAGCTAACCACCCCGTGATCAATTTCGCGATGTAGGCGGCGGGTATCGCCAGCACCGATTCTTTATACACGGCTATACCGAGGGCGTCTGTTTGCGGAAGCCCGATATAGTAATAGCCGGGAATGGCCGAAATATGAATGTTAAATGTTTCAGGCAGGGGATGCTGGGTCGTGAAATCAATCAACTCCGAGCGCGATGCGTTCATCAGATAATTATATTGTGCGAGGTAGGGGGCTCTTACTTCTTTTGGTGCGCCCCAATCAACGTCTTGATAGGCGGCAGCCCTGAAATATTCCGGTGGTAAAATTGCGCCAAGGGCCCGCCACCTCAAACTGTTGATTCCCAGCTTGTTTGGTTCCTGAGTGATGTAGTTGTCGGGTATTGCGTCAATTAGAACCCAGGCATGATCGTAACTCAGTTGCCGTGAATTGGTCGTCGGGTAGTGAAAGGTTTCGACAAATACAAATATAAGTGTGGTGCTCGCCGATAGGGCAACGATGGCTGTCGCGATTTTCCAAGTCCAGTCCTTGCTGTCAAAAATTACTAACATCGCAATGACAGGGGCGATTACCAAAGAATTGAACTTTACAAGGTAGGCAGCCGTAAGAATAACTGCGGATAGTATATACAAAATTATTTTTGCATCATTTTTTACATCGAACGCCCAGAGAGCGGTCAGCAGTGCGATGGCAAGAAAGTCTCCTTGTAGCCAGTCCGGTCCGATGGAATTGACCCCGCCCATGAAAAACAGACTGCCACCCCAGGCTAGGCACATAAGTGTGGCTGAGATTTTACCAAATATTTTATTGCATATGAATGTGCTAATTGCGATGGCGAGCAAATGGAAGTAAAAGTGAATGTGCTGTAAGTGTCGCAACCACTTAAAATTATAGATGTCTACTCCATTAGGTACGCCAGCAAAGTCCAGTGCGAAGCGTGCGGCCAAAGTATATCCACTGGCGTGGATAAGATTGGATACTCTAGAGAAAATCATCTGAGCATAATTTGGATAGTCAAAGGCAGCAATATTGATAGGGTACGTGTTCAGGTAGTACAGATTCAACAGAATGACAATGGCTAGGGCAATTAGTAATAAATGCCTTTGAAGCAGATTGCCTAGGGTATTTAAAGCTGACATTGAAGAGCCCTGTTATCGATGAGGCTGGATGTATAGAGTTTTATCACTTGCAGTAAATCTGACTATAGATTTATCCGCTTGAATATAAAGTTTGGTAAATGTTTGATAATAAGCATTATCAGTGCCCAGAGTTGGAGTGTACAGCGTGTTGGTTTTATTTTGCACCGCTTTGACAATGCTAAGTGCTACCTTTTCAGGTTGTGCTATCAGCAGGGGAGGCAGGTTGAGCTCCTTGGTCATAGGTGTTTGAACAAAACCGGGTTTGATGGTAGTCACCGAAACGCCGACTTTGAACAGTCTTGCGCGCAAACCCTCGCAGAATGTGGAAACGGCAGCTTTTGCTGTGCCGTATAAATGCCGCTTGGACTCTGCTGTCAGATTGCGTTCTTCATTGGTCGCCAGTACAAGATCAAAAAGTTGCAGGTACTCTGCAATTTTCTCGGCCAGAGTGTAATGGCTGGCGGTGGCAAGTACGATGAGTCGATTTTCGTTTTTTGCAATTTTTATCAACTCCAGCACGGCTGGGTTGTAAGGTAAAACATTAACATCTATATCGGTTGCAGAAGCCAGTTGCGACTTCAGCACCGTTTTACCTTGCGCCAGCCAGCCTACCGTTTTATAGAGCTGAAATGGATGGCGACGGATAAATGCCATGCCGGTTTCTACCAATAAGTCCGAACGCAACAACGTTCCGTCGAGGTCAACCACGAGGGGGAGGGTCACAAGAACTGTCCTTGAATGCTGGACTAACAAATCAGTTTGTTAGGTCGATGGAGGCCGCCGGAGGCGATATATTTGCTCCTGTGATGGCTAGCCAACCATCCACACTAAGTTTTGCGGGGCACGTTACCATAGAGAGCGCTTGTCGTCATGGATCCAGTGCCAATGAGACGCACCCGGATAGACCTTATGGCATAACCATAGACGGTGAGTATTTTTCATTGCAAAGCCCTTTATTCCTCAGGTGTGCCTCAGGAGCATCAGCTGTAGGGAGGGCCTGTGTTTGTTCGGACCGCTGATGACCCCACTGCCGGAATGTCTGGTCCATAAATAGATCCAAGCGTGATTGATGTAATTCAGGTTTATAGTGTCGGGGCTTTTTTTAGCCCGCTGAATGGAGTTAGGTGCTTGATAGGAGTATGGACAGAATGAGACTGTTTTTGTTGGCGCTACCGCGTCGATAGAAAAGACTGCTACAAGTCGTCACAGATGTGGTTCTGGTATGGGTTGCGCTGTGGATCGCTTACGTGGTGCGCTTGGGTGTTGACGAGATGGTCAATCCTTTCAAGTGCATCTCTGGTTATTCCTTTTCGCGGCTGTGGTTGCGATTCCACTTTTTGTCCGCTTCGGCATGTACCGAGCTGTCATGCGTTATTTTGGTAATGACGCATTGATTGCCATCATAAAGGCCGTCAGCCTTTCATCTCTGATCCTGCGGTCGTGGTTTATTGGTACAGCAATCACGAAACGGTCGTGCCTTGCTCAATAGTCTTTAACTACTGGTGGCTAAGCCTCGTTATCATCGGCGGTCTGCGCCTGTACATGCGTCATATTTCATGGGCGACTGGTTCACCGCCGCGCAGCATGTACCGTTCGCCAACCGGGATGATGGCCTCACCAAAGTCGCTATCTACGGTGCAGGTGTAGCCGGCAATCAGCTGGTTGCAGCACTTCGCATGGGCCGAGTCTTGCGTCCCGTGGCTTTTATCGATGATGATCCGAGCATCGCGGATCGTTCGATTGCCGGGTTGCAAGTCTACAAACCCAAACACATCCAACAGTTGATAGACGTAACCGGCGGTCAGGAAATCCTCCTAACACTGCCGTCATCAACCCGCGCACGACGTCAGGAAATTCTCACTATTCTGGAGCGTTTTCCGCTTCACATCTGAAGCGTACCCAACTTCCAATCTAGCCAGTGGCCGGGTAAAGGTCGAAGACATCCAGGAAGTTGATATCGCCGACCTTCTGGGACGCGATTCGGTGCCTGCACAACCCACCAGGACAAACTTCTGGATGTGATGAAGACCTGGGGGTGGACACCGTCTACCACGCTGCCTTGGGATGTGCTCAAGGGCCGTTTGAGGGAGTTGCTGATTGCCGTTGATCATGACGATTACGCTCGCGTGAAACCGTCAGCGGCTACACCCCTGATGGCGATATCGTTGACTGGATCTACCAGCGACGTCGCCTCGAACCCTGATTGTTTCACATCCTGTAACGGACACATTTTTGACAGTCTCCAGACATCGCCTAAGTTTGGAAGGCAGCTTCGGAAAAGCTGCTTTCTCAATCGATGTCATGGAGCTTCATTTATGCGTACTGGCTATTTCTACTCTCTGGTTTTTGCCCTGCTCACCAGCGCCTCCATTGCGGCCATTGCCGCGCCGACAGCGGCGCCGGAGGCTGCCAAGGCACCGTTGATGCTGGACGTTACTACCAAGGCTAAAACCGGAAAAGTCGATCTCAATGGGGCTGATGCGCCGACTCTGCAGCGTGAGCTGTCCGGCATTGGTGAGGCGAAGGCCAAGGCGATTGTTGCGTATCGTGAGAGTAATGGGCCATTTTCGTCCGTCGACGAATTGCTGGAAGTGAAAGGGATCGGCAAAGCCATTCTGGACAAGAATCGCGAGAAGCTGGAAGTGAACTAAGCTTGTAAATCCACGCCAAGAGGCCGGTCATTGACCGGCCTTTTGCATATTGGCGCAGAGGATGACCTGGCACCTTTCATCGGGGTGGAGAAAATTACGGCTATCATATGGCATTAAGATTATGCCTATAATAAATCCGTCATTCACTGAGGCGCCCTGACGCTCAGGCGCTCGCCTTCCTCAAGCATCCTCCAGGAGCATTGTCATGAATTCTGTCCAGACCCAAGGTACGGCCCTAGTCACCGGCGCTTCTTCTGGTATCGGCGCGGTTTACGCAGAGCGGTTGGCGGCGCGTGGCTTTGATTTGTTGCTGGTGGCCCGTGATCAAGAACGGCTGGAGGCTGCGGCGAGCACGTTGCGCGCGGCGCATGGCGTTCAGGTGGAGGTGCTCAAGGCGGATCTGACGCTAAAGGATGATGTGTTGAAGCTTGAGCAGCGTCTGCGCAGTGATTCGAGTATCAGTCTTTTGCTGAACAACGCCGGCGTCGCGGCGGATGGTTTGCTCGCCAACGCGGACATGGATCAGCTGGAGCGGTTGATTCAGCTGAACGTCACTACAGTGACGCGGCTGGCCTCGGCGGCGGCGGCCAGTTTTACCAAGGCCGGTCGCGGGACGATCATCAACATTGCATCGGTGGTGGCGTTGTTTCCGGAGCGGTTCAACGCGACGTACAGCGCGAGCAAGGCTTATGTGTTGAGCCTGACTCAGTCATTGGGCGCGGAGCTCGCGGGCACTGGGGTCCAGGTTCAAGCGGTATTGCCGGGCGTAACACGCACCGAGATGTGGGAGCGCTCCGGTATCGATGCGACCCAGATTCCGGCGGACATGATCATGGAAGCGGGGGAGATGGTTGACGCGGCGTTGTCGGGTCTGGATCAGGGTGAGTTAACCACCATTCCTTCCTTGCCGAATCTCTCTGAGTGGGAATCGTATGTAGCGGCGCGTCATGCGATGGCGCCGAATCTGTCCAGAAGCAAGGCCGCCACACGTTACAAGTGAGGCATCATGAATCGGCTTGAGGTATTCGCGTTATGAGTAATCGTCGAGTGGTGGTCACGGGCATGGGCCTGGTGTCGCCGTTGGGTAGTGGCGTCGAAGCAGTTTGGGCGCGTTTGCTGGCCGGGTGTTCGGGGTTGCGGGCGTTGCCGGACGATGTGGTTGCTGATCTGTCCACCAAGGTCGGTGGCGCGGTGCAAACCCTGGCGGAAGATCCCGAGGCGGGTTTTGATCCGGACCGGGCGACGCCGCCCAAAGAGCAGAAGAAGATGGACCGCTTCATTCTGTTTGCCATGGAGGCGGCGCGTCAGGCACTGGAGCAGGCCGGTTGGCAACCGCAGGACGCCAACGCCCAGGAACGCACTGCAACCATTATCGGCTCTGGCGTGGGTGGTTTCGGCGCGATTGCCGATGCGGTGCGCACCACCGACAGCCGTGGCCCGCGACGTTTGTCGCCCTTCACCATTCCTTCGTTTCTGGTCAACCTAGCGGCGGGTCATGTGTCGATCGAGCACGGTTTCAAGGGGCCTTTGGGGGCTCCGGTAACGGCGTGCGCGGCCGGGGTTCAGGCGATTGGTGACGCGGCGCGGTTGATTCGATGTGGCGAGGCGGATATTGCGGTGTGTGGCGGCGCGGAGGCGGCAATCGATCGTGTCAGCCTCGCCGGGTTCGCGGCGGCTCGGGCCTTGTCCAGCGGTTACAACGATACGCCGGAGCGCGCTTCGCGGCCGTTCGACAGTGGTCGCGATGGCTTTGTGATGGGCGAGGGCTCGGGCCTTTTGGTGATCGAATCCCTGGAGCATGCTTTGGCGCGCGGTGCTCAACCATTGGCTGAGCTGGTCGGTTATGGCACCAGCGCTGACGCCTATCACCTGACCGCGGGGCCTGAAGATGGCAGTGGTGCGCGTCGGGCGATGTCGCTGGCATTGGCTCAGGCGGGCATTTCGCCGGCGCAGGTGCAGCATCTCAATGCTCACGCGACCTCGACTCCGGTTGGTGATTTGGGGGAGTTGGCGGCCATCAAGTCGTTGTTCGGCTCGGACAACAAGATAGCCGTGACGTCGACCAAGTCCGCGACCGGGCATTTGCTCGGCGCCGCAGGCGGCATCGAGGCGATCTTTACGCTGTTGGCGCTTCGCGATCAGGTGGTGCCCGCCACGCTCAATTTCGATAACCCGGATCCGGCCGCCCAAGGCGTGGACATCGTTCACGGTCAGGCGCGCCCAATGACTATCGAGTACGCGATGTCCAACGGCTTCGGATTTGGCGGCGTGAACGCCAGCGTGTTGTTCAAATACTGGGAGGACTAGTTCACGGCCGATGATGGCAAGCGTTGGCCCGCAGTCGGGGACTTCAATGTCTGGAATGCCCGACTGAAATAGAACCGTTTCTGTGGCAACGGGGCTAGCCCCCTCGCCACCATTTTCGGTTAGCGGTCCCGCGCATCCTTGGCATCCGCTTCCGCGTTGCGTTCGGCGACGCGTTTGCGTTGCTCTTCAGTCAATTCGACCTTGTTGGCGGTGTCGCGCAACAGCAGCAATCCGCCAACGATCGAGCCGATGGCAACGATCAGAATCAACCAGGCATACCAGGGCATAACGGCTCTCCTTAAAAGCAGGTCGGTGGGCGAGGGTTCGCCGATCGATCCTGCATACCACGTTTGAGCGATGGCATTTCGCAGTGGTTCCATTCTAGGCCTGTTATGTCCCGTTCATCTGCGCCACGTCTTCGAAACTTGCACATTCCCCCGTAGACGCGGTGTGTGAAGTCAGAGCCCGGTCAACATCGCATCGGCCGGCGCATCGGGACGCAACTGCGTCGTCAGCATGAAGGACGGACGTTGGCGCCCGTTCTAGCCCTATTGCGAGCAAGCATCCTGACACCGCTGTAACCCCGCCATAAACTCACTCTTTACACATTTTTTATGCCCCGCCACACCCCTCGATCTCGCGCCTTTACAGCCTCCCTGCAGACAATCACTCCACACGCGGCAATACGCCGTAACACGGAGAACTTCCATGAGCGTTCTGGACGGAGTGTCACTGCTATTGGCAGTGGGGTTGTTCATTTATCTGTTGGTTGCGCTGTTGCGCGCGGACCGGAACTAGGAGCGGCTATGCACAGTTATGACTATTGGCTGATCATCGCCTTCTTCGCCGTGGTGCTGATCCCGGCACCGTTTCTGGGGCGCTTCTACTACAAGGTGATGGAAGGGCAGCGCACTTGGCTTTCGCCGATCCTCGGGCCGGTGGAGCGTGGTTGCTATCGGGTAGCCGGCGTCGATCCACAGGCTGAGCAGAGCTGGCAGAAATACACCCTGGCCTTGCTCGCCTTTAACCTTGCGGGTTTTTTGCTGTTGTTTGCGATCCTGCTGTTTCAGGATTATTTGCCGCTGAATCCGCAAAACCTGCCGGGTCAGGAGTGGACGCAAGCGTTCAACACCGCCGTCAGCTTCATGACCAATACCAACTGGCAGTCCTACAGCGGCGAAGCAACCCTCAGCTACCTGAGTCAAATGGTCGGCCTCACCGTGCAAAACTTCGTCAGCGCTGCCACCGGGCTTGCGGTGTTGGTTGCGCTGTGTCGCGGCATCGGTCGCAAATCCACCAAGACCCTCGGCAATTTCTGGGTCGACATGACCCGCGCCACCCTCTATGGCCTGTTGCCGTTGTGCCTGTTGCTGGCGCTGTTTCTGGTCTGGCAGGGCGTGCCCCAAACCTTCGCCCACTACGTGAACGCCGTGACCCTGCAAGGCGTCGATCAGGTGATTCCGCTTGGCCCGGCCGCCAGCCAAATTGCGATCAAGCAATTGGGCACTAACGGCGGTGGTTTCTTCGGCGTCAACTCGGCGCATCCGTTCGAGAACCCGACCGCGTGGAGCAACCTGTTCGAAGTCGCTTCGATCATTCTGATTCCGGTGGCACTGGTGTTCACCTTCGGCCACTACGTGAAAGACCTGCGCCAGAGCCGCGCGATCATCGCCTGCATGCTGGCGCTGTTTTTGATCGGCGGCGCGACCTCGTTGTGGGCTGAATACCAACCCAATCCAACCCTGGTCAACGTCGCCGTCGAACAGACCGCGCCGCTGGAAGGCAAGGAAGCGCGGTTCGGCACCACCGCCACGGTGCTGTGGTCGGTGACCACCACTGCGGCGTCGAACGGTTCGGTCAACGGCATGCACGACAGCCTCAACCCGCTGAGCGGGATGGTCGCGATGATCAACATGATGGTCGGCGAAGTGATCTTTGGCGGCGTCGGAGCCGGGCTCTACGGCATGTTGCTCAACGTGCTGATCGCGGTGTTCCTCGCCGGGTTGATGATCGGCCGCACCCCGGAATACCTCGGCAAGAAACTGCAAGCCCGGGAAGTTCAGTTGCTGGTGGTGACCTTGCTGGTGATGCCGGTCGGGGTGCTGGTGCTCGGCGCAATTGCCGCCAGCCTGCCCGGCCCGGTCGCGGCGGTGAGTAACCCCGGTGCTCACGGTTTCAGTCAGTTGCTTTATGCCTACACCTCGGCCAGTGCCAACAACGGTTCGGCGTTTGCTGGATTTGGGGCGAACACCGCGTTCCACAACCTGATGCTGGGGCTGGGCATGTTGATCGGGCGCTTCGGTTACATCCTTCCGGTTCTGGCGTTGGCTGGCAGCCTGGCGATGAAGAAAACCGCACCGATTGGGCAGAACAGCTTCCCGACCCATGGCCCGCTGTTCGTGACCCTGTTGACCGTGACCATTTTGCTGGTGGGTGGCCTGACCTTTCTGCCGTCATTGGCGCTGGGTCCTATTGCAGAACACCTGAGTTTGGCTGCTTTTGGACTAAAGAGCTGAGGAGTCAATGATGAATATGCCCGCAACTAAAGCCGCCGTCGTCACGGCGCCGGAACAACCGAAAACCGCGATCTCGGCCCTCTGGCGCCCGGCGCTGGTGCAAGCCTTCGTCAAGCTCGACCCACGGCAATTGCAGCGTGCGCCGGTGATGCTGGTGGTCGAACTGACCGCTGTCCTGACCACTGTGCTGTGCTTCATTCCCGACAACGCCGTGCCGACCTTCGTCGCCGCGCAAATCGCATTGTGGTTGTGGTTCACTGTGCTGTTCGCCAACTTTGCCGAAGCGCTGGCCGAAGGTCGCGGCAAGGCCCGCGCCGACAGCCTCAAGGCCGGCAGCGAAGGCTTGAGTGCTCGTCGCAAAACTGCCAATGGCAGTTTTCAAGTGGTGCCCGCCACCAGCCTGCGCAAAGACGATGTGGTGCGTGTCGAAGCCGGGGAGATGATTCCCGGTGACGGCGAAGTGATCGAAGGTATCGCCGCGGTCAACGAAGCGGCGATTACCGGTGAATCCGCGCCGGTGATTCGCGAGTCCGGCGGCGACCGTTCGGCCGTCACCGGCAACACCCGACTGGTGTCCGACTGGCTGTTGGTGCGCATCACCGCCAACCCGGGTGAGTCGACACTCGATCGCATGATCGCCCTGGTCGAAGGCGCCAAACGCCAGAAAACCCCGAACGAAGTGGCGCTCGACATCCTGCTGATCGGCCTGACCCTGATCTTCCTGCTGGTGGTCGTCACCCTGCAACCGTTCGCCCACTTCGCCAACGGCAGCCTGCCGCTGGTGTTCCTGGTGGCGTTATTGGTCACGCTGATTCCGACCACCATTGGCGGTCTGTTGTCGGCCATTGGTATCGCCGGGATGGACCGTCTGGTGCGCCTGAACGTGATCGCCAAATCCGGTCGCGCCGTGGAAGCGGCGGGGGACGTTCACGTCCTGTTGCTGGACAAGACCGGCACCATCACCTTCGGCAACCGTCGTTGCTCCGCGGTCTATGCCGCGCCTGGCGTCAGCGCCAAGGAACTGGCCGAAGGCGCGTTGTTCGCCTCCCTGGCCGATGACACCGCTGAAGGCAAATCCATCGTCGAGTACCTGCGCGGTCTTCACCCGCAACCTGAGCCATCCGCTGACGTATTGACCGCTGTTCCGTTCAGCGCTGAAACCCGCCTGTCCGGCGTCGACTATCAGGGCCGGGTCTATCGCAAAGGCGCGGTGGATTCGCTGCTGACCTTCGTCGGCCTGAAACGCACCGATCTGGCCGCGCCTCTTTCGCGGGAAATCGACAAGATCGCTCAGAGTGGCGGCACGCCGTTGCTGGTTTGCGCTGACGGAAAATTACTCGGTGTTATCCATCTCAAGGACGTGGTCAAGCCTGGCATCCGCGAGCGTTTCGCCGAGTTGCGCAAGCTGGGGATTCGCACGGTCATGGTCACCGGCGACAACCCGCTGACCGCTGCGGCGATTGCTGCCGAAGCCGGTGTGGATGACGTGCTGGCCGAAGCCACGCCGGAAAAGAAACTGGCGCGCATTCGTCACGAGCAGAACGACGGTCGCCTGGTCGCCATGTGCGGCGACGGCGCCAACGACGCCCCGGCCTTGGCTCAGGCGGACGTCGGCATGGCGATGAACGACGGAACACAAGCGGCGCGGGAAGCGGCGAACATGGTCGATCTCGACAGTGATCCGACCAAGCTGTTGGACGTGGTGCAGATCGGCAAGGAGTTATTGGTGACCCGCGGTGCGCTGACAACCTTTTCCATCGCCAACGACGTGGCCAAGTACTTCGCGATTCTGCCGGCGCTGTTCGCCTCGATCTATCCGCAACTGGGTGTGCTCAACGTCATGCACCTGAGCAGTCCGCAGAGCGCGATTCTGTCGGCGATTGTGTTCAACGCCCTGATCATTGTGGTGCTGATTCCGTTGGCGCTGCGCGGTGTGCGGGTGCAGGCGGTGAGTGCGGCGGCGTTGCTGCGGCGCAATCTGCTGATCTATGGATTGGGCGGGATTCTGGTGCCGTTTGTGGGCATCAAGGCGATCGACATGCTGTTGACGGCGTTGCATCTGGTTTAGCGGTTGTTGCTGAGCGCAGAGATTTTTGTGGTGAGGGAGCTTGCTCCCGCTGGGCTGCGAAGCAGCCCCACCTCAGTCCACCATGTTTATTCAGGTACACCGCATTCACCAGGTTTACGACTGCTACGCCCGGGCGCGGATCGGCCGGCGGGAGCAAGCTCCCTCGCCACAGGTGATGTTGTGTGCCTTCCGAGTGATGAATATTCTTCGAACCGAGGATTTTGAAATGTCCACACTGATACGTCCGGCCCTGAGCCTGCTGATGCTGATGACCCTGATCACCGGCGTCGCTTACCCCTTGGTGGTCACCGGCGTGGCCCAGGTCGCCTTCCCGGATCAGGCCAACGGCAGCCTGGTGCGCGACGCCGACGGCAAGGTCCGTGGTTCGTCACTGATCGCCCAGGATTTCGTCGGCGACGCCTGGTTCCACCCACGGCCATCGGCCGGTGCCTTTGCCACCGTGTCGAGCAGCGCCAGCAACTTCTCGCCCAGTAATCCGGCGCTGGCCACTCGGGTTATCGACGATGCCAACAAGCTGCTGGTGCCGGGGCAGGGGCCAGTGCCATTGGCGATGGTTACCACCTCCGGCAGCGGCCTCGATCCGCACTTGCCACCGGCGGCGATTGCCTATCAACTGGCGCGAATCGCGGCGGCGCGCAATCTGCCCGTGTCTACGCTTGAACAACTGCTGGACGCGCACATCGAGCAACCGTTTGTGGGGCCGCCGGTGGTGAATGTGTTGGCGCTGAATATGGCGCTGGAAAAGTTGTAAAGGTTAAAAGGTTGGAAGGTTGGAAGGATCGTTCCCATGCTCTGCGTGGGAATGCATCTATGGACGCTCTGCGTCCGCTTCGGCTGGGACGCGGAGCGTCCCGGGCTGCATTCCCACGCAGAGCGTGGGAACGATCAATTAGAGAGAACTTCAAGCATGAGCAACTCCGGCCGCGCCGACGCGCTATTAGCAGACCTGCCCCGCGATGGCCGTGGCCGCCTCAAGGTATTCCTCGGCGCCGCACCGGGAGTGGGCAAGACCTACGCCATGCTGCAAGCCGCCCACACTCAATTGCGCCAAGGCGTGAAAGTCATGGCCGGGGTGGTTGAAACCCACGGTCGCGCCGAAACCGAAGCGCTGCTGGCTGGCTTGCCGCAGCAGCCGTTGGTGCGCTCGGAATACCGCGGCGTGATGCTCGAAGAAATGGACCTCGACGGCCTGATCAAAGCCAAGCCGAAACTGGTGCTGGTGGACGAACTCGCTCACAGCAATGCCCCCGGCAGTCGTCACGCCAAACGCTGGCAAGACATCCAGGAATTGCTGGCCGCCGGCATCGACGTGTTCACCACGGTCAACGTCCAGCATCTGGAAAGTCTCAACGATCAGGTGCGCGGCATCACCGGTGTACAGGTGCGCGAAACCCTGCCGGACTGGGTGTTGCAAGAAGCCTATGAATTGCTGCTGATCGACCTGCCGCCGCGTGAGTTGCTGGAGCGTCTGCGCGACGGCAAAGTCTACGTGCCGGAGCAGGCGCGTGCGGCGATCGATGCGTTTTTCACCCAGACCAACCTCACAGCCCTGCGCGAACTGGCGATGCAAACCGCAGCCGCTCAGGTCGATAACGATCTGGCCCAGGGTTATCGCCAGTTGGGGCACACCGCGCCTGCCGTGCGCGGTCGTTTACTGGTGGGCGTCGATGGCGATGCTCAAGCCGAGCGTCTGGTGCGTCACGCCAGTCGCGTGGCTCAGCGGCGACATCTGCCGTGGAGCCTGGTGCATGTGGACAACGGCCGTGTGCGCGACGAGCAATCGCGACTGCGCTTGCAAAGCGCCCAGCAACTGGCCGAGCGTCTCGGTGGCGAAGTGGTGTTGCTCCGCGCCGGCGAGGTGGCGAGAACGTTGATCCAGCACGCCGCCGAACGTCGTGCCAGCCTGGTGCTGGTGGGGCAGTCGCGTCAGCGTTTGCGTCGACGGCTATTCGGCGGCGGTCTGGCGTCTCGTTTACTGCGCGATGCCCGCGGGCTGGAAATCAACGTACTCGACAGTGACGAAGAGCAGCATCAGCCGCGCCAACGCACGGCGCAGTCGCTGGTCTGGTTCGACTACGCGCTGGCGCTGGTGGCGACGGTGCTTGCCAGTGCCCTGGCCTGGGCGGTGTCGAGCCTCTTGCCGCTGCCCAACATTTCGCTGGTGTTCCTCGCGGCGGTGTTGCTGGTGGCGGTGCGCAGCAGCCTCGGCCCGGCACTGGCCTGCGCGGCGCTGTCATTTCTGACCTATGACTTTCTGTTCATTCCGCCGAATTTCTCTTTCAGTATTCAGCGTGAAGAAGACGTGCTGACCTTGCTGTTCTTTCTGCTGATGGCGGCTCTTACCGGCAACCTGGCGGCGCGACAACGGCGGCAATTGCAGGCGTTGCGTGACACCCAGGAAGAAACCAGCGAACTGCTCGACCTGTCGCGCAAACTCACCGCCGCCACCGACCGTCAGGCAGTGGTCAGCGCTGCGGCGCAGCACCTCAATGGCTGGACCGACCTGAAACTGTGCCTGCTCAACCGCGATGGCCAGAGTGGCTGGAAAGTCGAAACCGGCGGGCCGCTGGAGTTCTCCGAAGCCGAGCGCGCCGCCGCCGATTGGGCCTGGCAACACGACCAACCGGCCGGCGCGGGCACCGGCACCTTGCCGTTCGGGCGCTGGTGGTGGTGGCCGTTGTCGGTGGACGACGGGCCGCTGGCGCTGCTCGGCGTGTGTGCCAAAGAAGGTCAGACCCTGAGCGGCCAGCGTCGACGCTTGCTGACCGCACTGAGCCAACCACTGGCCCAGGCGTTGGCCCGGGCGCAACTGGCCGATGACCTTGAGGCGGCACGCTTGCATGGCGAAACCGAGCAACTGCGCAGCGCGCTGCTGGCCTCGGTGTCCCACGATTTGCGCACGCCGCTGACGTCCATGCGTGGCAGCATCGACAGCCTGTTGGCGCTTGGCGAGGCGATTCCCTTGGAGGACCGCCGCGAACTGCTCGAAGGCACCCGCGATGAAGCCGAACGGCTGGATCGCTATATTCAAAACCTGCTGGACATGACTCGCCTCGGCCACGGCGCCCTGAAGCTGGCGCGGGATTGGGTGTCGCCGGCAGACATCGTCGGCAGTTCGCTCAATCGCCTGCGCGCGGTGCTGGCGTCGTTGCAAGTCATTACCGAAGTGCCGGTCGAACTGCCGCTGCTCTATGTGCATGCCGCGTTGATCGAGCAAGCGCTGGTCAACGTATTGGAAAACGCCGCGCGTTTTTCACCGCCCCGCGGTCGTCTTGAATTGCGTGCAGGGACCACTGACAGCGAGCTGTTTTTTTCGGTGAGCGATGAAGGGCCGGGGATTCCGGAGGAGGAGCGGGCGAAGATTTTCGATATGTTTTACACCGCCGCTCGCGGTGATCGCGGAGGACAGGGTACCGGGCTGGGGCTGGCGATTTGTCAGGGCATGGTCGGTGCCCATGGCGGGCGGATCAGCGTCGCCGATGGCATCGAAGGGCGTGGCACCTGCATCACACTGCATTTGCCATTGCAGACTCAGCCGGGATTGGACAGTGAAGCCTGAGCTCGCCTGCGCTACTCTCTTGCCACTTCTTTGTGTTGATGTGAATTCATGAGCCAGACCGCGACCATTTTGGTCATCGATGATGAACCGCAGATCCGCAAATTCCTGCGCATCAGCCTCGCTTCCCAAGGCTACAAAGTGCTGGAGGCCGGCACCGGCACGGAAGGCCTGGCCCAGGCCGCATTGAACAAACCCGACCTGCTGGTGCTCGACCTCGGCCTGCCGGATATGGACGGTCAGCAAGTGCTGCAAGAGTTTCGCGAGTGGTCGACGGTGCCGATATTGGTGCTCTCGGTGCGCGCCAGCGAAGGACAGAAAGTCCAAGCCCTGGATGGCGGTGCCAACGACTACGTGACCAAGCCGTTCGGCATCCAGGAGTTTCTCGCCAGGGTGCGCGCGTTGCTGCGTCAGGCACCGACCGGTGAAGCTCAGGAAGCGGCGCTCAGCTTCGGTTCGCTCACCGTGGACCTGGCGTATCGCCGGGTGCTATTGGACGGCGCCGAAGTGGCGTTGACGCGCAAGGAATATGCGGTACTGGCGCAACTGGCGCGGCATCCGGGGCGGGTCATCACTCAGCAGCAATTGCTCAAGGACATCTGGGGCCCGACCCACACCGAAGACAGCCACTATTTGCGGATAGTGATCGGGCACCTGCGGCAGAAACTGGCGGATGATCCGACTCAGCCACGGTTTATCGTCACCGAGGCGGGGGTGGGGTATCGGTTGCTTGATGCCTGATCGTTCCCACGCTCTGCGTAGCTGATCGTTCCCACGCTCTGCGTGGGAATGCCGCCATGGACGCTCTGCGTCCGCTTCTGAAGTCATGCCGCGGAGCGTCACAGGATGCATTCCCACGCAGAGCGTGGGAACGATCGTCACGCAAAGCGTGGAACGATCGTCAGGCCTCAAGACTCCCGCTCATTCTCATACCGATCCAGCGTATCCCGCGCAATCTCGCGTCCCAACGCGATCAACTCCGGCGCCTTGTAGAACTCGAAAAACCGACACACCCGCTTGGGCACGTTGATCAGGATATCCGGCGGATACCCGGCAATCTTGTACTGCGCCAAGGACGTCTGCATCACCTCGAAACTCTGGTTGATCAAATCCAGCAAGGACGCCGGCCCGACGTTGTCGATGATGAACGACCCGGTGGCGGACTTCGGTGCGCCGTTGCTTTCCGGGGCCGCCGCCGGTTGCTGGCCTTCGGGCTCGGCGGATTCGATCCAGGGGTTGATGTCCGCTGCTTCTGCCATCAACGCTTCCTTCTCCAGCATCAGCAATTGTTCGGCCTGTGTGCGGCGGAAGGGCAATTTCGAGCCCAGCGAGTTGATCAGGTTGTCGAAGCGGGTCTTGAACGCGGCCGGGCGCTGGATCACCGGCAGTTGATAGTGACGCTGGTTGGTGGAGTTGAGGTTGACCGCGATGATCAGGTCGCAATGGCTCGACACCACCGGCACGATCGGCAACGGGTTGAGGATACCGCCGTCCACCAGCATTCGATTGCCCTGCATCACCGGCGTGAACAGGCTGGGGATCGCCGCCGAGGCGCGCATGGCCTGGTGCAGGCAGCCTTCCTGGAACCAGATTTCCTGCTGGTTGGTCAGGTCCGTGGCCACGGCCGTGTAGGGAATGCGCAGGTCTTCGATGTTGATTTCGCCGACGATCTTGCGGATCTGCCCGAAGACCTTTTCCCCGCGAATCGCGCCCAGGCGAAAACTGACGTCCACCAGGCGCAACACATCGAGGTAATCCAGGCTCTCGATCCAGTCGCGATAATCCTTGAGTTTACCGGCGGCATAGATCCCGCCGACCACCGCGCCCATGGAACAACCGGCGATGCAGGCGATGTCGTAGCCGCGCCGTTCGATCTCTTCAATGACGCCGATATGGGCGTAGCCCCGGGCGCCCCCCGAGCCCAACACCAGTGCGACACGCTTTTTCATGAATCGACCTCTCTGACAAGGTTCAACAATGCACCTATCGAGGGGCAAGCTTCAATCGCTGTGGTCGTTCGGCGTGGCCAGTGCGTCGTTTTTTGACACTCCGGGAAGGCGAATGGGTGTTCTCGCGGGCGCTGTGATTTCCACGGCGGGTTTCCACTGCGGCCCAAGGCACTTTTCACGCGCCAGACCGTCTTACGTGCATGCATGTTTAGCTATCTTTGAGGTGTGAGTGATGAAAGTCTGGATCTGTGTGCCGTTGATTGCCCTGGCACTCGCCGGTTGTGCCGGTAAAACCGCTTACCGTGACAGCTGCGGTAGCCAGCTCGACGCCGCCTGGCACGAACTGGACCTGGCCAAGGTCGAAGGTTTTGCCGGAACCGTCAGCTACTCCAAGGCGCTGTCGTTGCTGACCGGTGCCAAGACCCAGCAGCAGTTCGAAGCCTACGAGGGTTGTACCAAGAAGGCCGAGAAGGCGCGCTTCTACATTCGTGAATCCCGCGCGGGCCGATAGAAGCAGCTACAGTCTGTAAGCAGCAAGCGACAAATGCGTCGTGCCGGTTTTTGGCTTACTGCCTGAAGCTTGGCGTTGTTTACGGAGAAAACCATGGTTGATCGGTTGGTGGCTCATATTCTGGGCCTGGACGTGCGCCTGCTCGCCTGTCAGGCACGCTTGAGTGCCCGCACCGATTCTGAAGCGCTGCACGATCTGCGCACCACCGTGCGCCGTTTGCGCAGCCTGCTCCGACCCTTGCGCGGTTTGCCTGGGGTCGAGCAACTGGAAGCGGCGGCATCCCGGGTCGGTGACCTGACCACACCGTTGCGTGATCGCGAAGTGCTGGCGGCGTACCTGCTCCAGCACGATCAACCCGAGGCCGCACACCGGCGGATGGCGCGGATGGACGAGGCTTATCCCATCGTGGCGGCGAGCCCGGAAGTGGCGCAGATGCTGATGATCCTCGACGCCTTTCCGCGTTTCCTGCGGGCTTCCCAGCGTCAGGGCTTGCTCAAGGGCTTGCGCAAGCGCATCGAAAAACGCCTGGGCAAACAATGGAAGAAACTCGACCAGGCCCTGCATGATCCCGCCCATGACCGCCATCGTCTGCGCCTGCTGATCAAGCGCGTGCGCTATGGCATCGAAGCCTACCCCGAACTGGATCGTTTGCCGGAAGCGGCGCTGCCCAGACTGAAGTCGGCGCAGGTGGCGTTGGGCGATTGGCACGACAGCTGGCAATGGCTGGAACGCGCCAAAGAAGAGCCCGATTTGCAGCCCTGTGTCGCGGTCTGGAAAACCACCTTGGCCAAGGCCGAAGAAAACGCCGACCGCGTCCTCGACAAACTCAGCGCCGCCTGCTTCAAATCCTGAACACCTCACAGATCAAATGTGGGCGCCGGGAAATGAATGTTTGAACCAGACGCGGCTCATCTGTCAGTGATTTTGGCCGGAATAAGCGCTGTGTCGGCTCTGCGGGCTGGTTAAGATCGTTCCAACCCTTTTCCTGTCTCCGAGGTTCCCATGCGCTTTTCCGATCTGCTCGACGCTGTTCGCAATCAGCCGCAGGGGCTGTCTATTCCGCCCGAATGGGGCCAGGGGCGGGCGAGTTTTGGTGGTTTGATAGCCGCTTTGCAATACGAAGCCATGCGCGCAAAAGTCCCGGCGGATCGTCCGGTGCGTTCACTGGCAATCACCTTCGTCGGCCCGGTCGAGCCTGATGTGCCGGTCAGTTTTGAAGTCGATGTGTTGCGTGAAGGCAAAGCCGTCAGCCAGGTGCTGGGCCGGGCGATGCAAAAGGGGCAAGTGGTGACGTTGGTCCAAGGCAGCTTCGGTGCCTCGCGACCGTCCGAGTTGGCGGTCAAGGCCAACGCTGCTCCTGAAATGAAACATTGGGACGGCTGCCAGGAACTGCCGTACATCAAAGGCGTGACCCCGGAGTTCATGCGTCACATGGCAATGCGCTGGAGCGTTGGTGGGCCGCCGTTCACGGGTAACACCTCTCGGGAAATGGGCGGTTGGGTGCGTTTGCGTGGGGAGGTGAAGGGCGAGGCCGTCAGCGAGGCGCATATTCTGGCGCTGGTCGACGCCTGGCCACCGTCCTTGCTGTCGCATCTGAAGAAACCGGCGGCCGGCAGCACGCTGACCTGGACCATCGAATTCGTTCAGCCGTTGCTTGCGTTGAGCACGCTGGACTGGTGCAAGTACCTGGTGGACATCGAGTATGCCGCTGATGGCTACGGGCACGCCGCTGCAAAATTGTGGAGCGAAGACGGTCAGTTGATCGCCATGAGCCGGCAGACTGTCACGATTTTCGCCTGATCAATGACGATGACCGTGACGCTGCAGGCCCAAGGCAGCGAGCAGACCGATAACGCCGATCGCGAAGCTCGCCAGATCCAGGCTGAACACCCCCGAAACCATTAGCAAAAACGCCACGATGAACAGCGGCACGGCAATCAGGTGCAACACCCGATGGGTCGGGTGCTGGTGATTATTCGGGGACGTTCGCCATTGCCAGGCGGGAGGGTGACGTTTGCCCATGATGTTTATCCTTTATTCGTGAGGCGCTTGAATAAAGAATAGGCCTGGTAAAAGCCGTGGGCGAATCAAGGCTGGCTATCGAAGTGATAGGGGGCATGGGCAATATTGATGTTGACTGGACTGACGCTTTCACGAGCAGGTCGCGATAGGGCCCTCAAAGCTTGAGCTGCCCGATGGCCTTGCTCAATTCCCCCGCCA
Organism: Pseudomonas sp. B21-048; assembly: GCF_024748615.1. NCBI lineage: Bacteria > Pseudomonadati > Pseudomonadota > Gammaproteobacteria > Pseudomonadales > Pseudomonadaceae > Pseudomonas > Pseudomonas sp. B21-048. The sequence goes on from NZ_CP087168.1 coordinate 1,674,934, forward strand.
ACATCGCCAACTCATTGCTGGTAATCGCCGAATTCACGGTCTGCTGCACGGTGTTTTCGGTTACGTCGCGAATGCTCACCACCGCCCGATTCATGTCTTGCGCCACATGGCTCTGCTGCTCGGCCGCCACCGCGATTTGCGTATTGCTTTCACGCATCTGCGCCACCGCACTGGTGATTTCTGCCAGGGCCACACTGGCTTCCTGCGCCTGCAGCATGCAGTCGTCCGCCTTGAACGAGCTTTCCTGCATGAAGTCCACCGCATCCCGAGTGCCGGCCTGCAGCGCTGAAACCATGGTGGTGATCTCATCGGTGGACGCCTGGACGCGTTTGGCCAGGTTACGCACTTCATCGGCGACCACCGCAAACCCGCGACCCATTTCGCCGGCCCGGGCCGCTTCGATGGCGGCGTTAAGGGCCAGCAAATTGGTCTGTTCGGCGATGCTATGGATCACGCTGACCACGCCGTTGATCTTCTGGCTGTCTTCGGCCAGACGCTGAATCATCTCGGCCGTTTGCTGCACGCCAGTGGACAACCCGCCAATCGATTTCTGCACCCTACTGACCACTTCCTGGCCGCTGCCGGCCAGGGTGTCGGCGGTTTGCGAGAGGTCGCGGGTGGCGCCGGCGTGTTGGGCGATGTGATGGACCGTGGCCGTCATTTCGTTGATCGCCGTGGCGGCCTGATCGGTTTCACTTTGCTGCCCGAGCATGCCGTGACGCACCTCGTTCATGCTCGAGGCCAGCCGCGCGGCGCCGACATCCAGTTGTCGTGCGGTGCTGGCGACGGTGTTGACCACTCGCTGGTAACCGGCCTGCATGGCGTTGAAGGCATTGGCCATCTGCCCGACTTCATCCTTGCAGGCCAGTGGCACACGGGCCGACAAATCGCCGGTTTTCTCGACATGAAGCATCACGTCTTTCAGGGTGTTGAGCTGGCTGAGCAGGAAGCGGATCAACAGTTGCGACGCGCCGAGCATTACCAGCATCAGGATGAACACCGCTACGGCGTAGTGAGTGAAGCGTTCGCCGAACACTTGGCTCAGGCTCGGGCCATAAGCAATCACCGCGATCTGTTGACCGTCAGGGCGAGTGAACACCTCGGCGCCTATCAATGGGTTTTCACCGAACAGCGGCAGGGTGTTGATCTCGACCCAACCGTTGGTATCGGTGAGCTCCAGCAGCGGTTGCCCGTTCAGTAACGGCGCCTGCCCGCGATTGAAGGTCAGCAGGTGATCGGCCTTGGGCAGCGGCTGCCCGGCAGGCCAGGCACTGAGCAATCGCGCCTGTGCCTGGGCCGACGCTTGGGCGGCATGGCTGCGAGCCTGTTGTTCGAGCTGCACGGCGTACAGCACCAGCAACAGGGTGGTGACGAAGGCGACAGCGTTGACCGCCCAGAATTTGTATTTCAGCGAGATATTGCTAAGCCAGGCACCCATGGAGGTCTTCTCTGATAGCGGAAACAGTTTTGGCAAGGTGCCAGCATTGTGCCGCTATGCAGGACGTAGAATCTTGATGTGGATCAACGGGCACCACCGCCAACCTGTGGGAGCAGGCCTTTGTGGCGAGGGAGCTTGCTTCCCGTTGGACTGCGTAGCAGTCCCATTTTTTTGGGCCGCTTCGCGACCCAACGGGAAGCAAGCTCCCTCGCCACAAAGGCTCACTCCACAGGGGGTTTATGATTATTGGGGGATCGAAGGCAACCCGTAGAATGCCCGTGCGCATGCTGTGGTGTGGTTTGCCAGGTCTTCCTGACTTTCCCCACGATGCAGCGCCACCTCACGCAACACTTCAGTCAGATACGCCGGCTCGTTGCGACCATTCTTCGGCTTGGGACGCAGACTGCGGGGTAGCAGATACGGCGCGTCGCTCTCCAGCATCAAGCGCCCGCGCTTAATCTCTTTGACCAGCGGGTGCAGGTGCGTACCCCGGCGTTCATCGCAGATCCAGCCGGTGATGCCGATGTGCAAATCCAGATCGAGATAGCTGAACAACGCCTTTTTTTCACCGGTGAAGCAGTGCACCACGGCCGCCGGCAACTGGTCGCGGTAGTCACGCAGAATCTCCAGTAACCGTTGGCTGGCGTCGCGCTCATGCAGGAACACCGGCAATTGCAGCTCGACCGCCATCGCCAGATGTTCTTCGAGGACTTTTTCCTGTTGCGGGCGGGGCGAGAAATCACGATTGAAATCGAGGCCGCATTCGCCCACGGCCACCACATTCGGTTCCTTGAGCAAACTGCGCAGACGCTGAGCGCTGTCGGCGTTCCAGTCGCTGGCCGAGTGCGGGTGAATACCGGCCGTGGCGAATAGTCGCTGAGCGCTTTCGTCCCATTGCTGGCACAGCTCCAGAGCCTGTTCACTGCCCTCGACGCTGGTCCCGGTGAGCACCAGTTGGCAGACTCCGGCAGCATAGGCTCGGTCGAGTACAGCCTGGTGTTTGTCGGCGAAACTGGGGTTGGTCAGGTTGACGCCGATATCGATGAGTTGCATGGTGCTACCTCGGACCAAAGGCCGGAAAGCATATCAGAGCTGTCGATTTATAAGAAAAACCAAGAACTACAACGAGTTAAAGCTGTCTGTTGAGGCTGCGAGACAGGTTGGGTTGGTAGAGTAGCCATCAATGTGCCACTCTCTCGCACTTTATCAGCGCTTCAGGCGCTCTGTTTCTGTCGCTCGACGTCATGAAATCACTCATGAGGTCGGCCAGTATTCTTTCCGGAGAGTGGATGATTCGTCCCTCGATTTTGTTACTGCTGTGTTGCTCGTTACTGCTGCCCCTGCCGGCGGTTGCGCGTCTGGCCGGGCCGTTACAAGCCGTGCCCGCGGCCAAGGTCCGTGACCTGGCGGAGATTCGCAGCAGTCGCGTGTTGCGGGTGTTGGTCAATCAGAGCCGCAACAGCTCCGGTGAAGTCCAGGGCCAGACCATTGGCGTCGAATACCACCGCTTGCGCGCTTTCGAACAATACCTCAACGGCCATGCCCGTGACGGCCAGGAAATCACCCTCAAGATCATTCCCAAAGCCAAGGATCAACTGCTCGGCGCGTTGCAGCGCGGGGAGGGTGATCTGGTCGCGCCGGGGGAACTGCTCGATCCGCAATCGGGCCACGCGGTCAGCGCCAGTGAACCGATTGCCAGTGATGTGCCGTTGCTGCTGGTGGGGATCAAAGGGGAACGACGTTACACCCATATCGAGCAACTCTCGGGCAAAACCCTCGCGCTGCCTACCGGCAGCGCCGCCGGGGATGCCGTCAGTCAGATCAATCAGAAACTCGCGCTGCACAAATTGCCTCCGGTGAAGATCGAGTGGGTCGATCCAAGCCTGGCGGTCGAGGACGTGCTGGAAATGGTCCAGGGCGGGATCTTTCACCTGACGATCGTCGAGCAACCGATTGCCGAACGCTGGGGCAAGATCCTGCCCAAATTGCGCTTCGATCGACAGGTCCTTATCAGCGAACCGGGCGAGGAATACTGGTTCGTGCGTCGTGACGCCTCAATGCTGCGGTCGAGCATCGATCGCTTCCTGGCTACCTACAAAAAGCCGTCGGATCAGGATGCAGCGTTCCTGCGGATCTACAGGCGCCTGTATCAAGTGCACTATCCCTTGGCCAAGGCCGATCGGCAGCGTCTGGAAAAACTTCGACCGGTGCTGCAAAAACACGCTGAAGCCCAAGGCATGGATTGGCTGAACCTGGCGGCGCTGGCTTTCAAGGAGTCGGCGCTGCAACCCAACGCCAGAAGCGGCAGCGGCCCCACCGGCCTGATGCAAATCACCCCGTCCGCCGCCCAGCGGGTTGGGGTGAGTAATATTCAAAACCTCGACGCCAATGTGCAGGCCGGCGCCAAGTACCTGGCGATGATCCGCCGCAAGTTTTTTGCCAGCCCCAAACTCAATGAACGCGAGCGCATGGCGTTCGTGCTGGCGGCCTACAACATGGGACCGGAGCGGGTTCAAGGCATGCGCGCCGAAGCCCGGCGACGCGGCTTGAATCCTAATCAGTGGTTTTTCCAGGTCGAGCGCATCGCCATGGAGCAGGTGGGAATGGGGGCTGTCAGCTATGTTAATAGCGTGAACAAGTATTACTTGGCGTTCGATCGGGAGCGGGAGTCGTTGGAGCCCCAGGGGCAAAAAGTTGCCTCACGGAAATGATCGACTAAGCTGATTGTTATGGTGGGTTTTTTGCGCTTTTAACATGGGTTTTATTGATTAATATGGCGGCCAACCAACACACACTCACAATGGATGACACAGCATGAGCACACTGATCAACAAGGTATTGTTCACCCGCGCGGGCTACGGTCTGACGATTCTGCGTATTTTCGTCGGCATCATCTTCGCGGCCCATGGCTCACAGAAACTCTTCGGTGCATTTGGCGGCTACGGCATTGCCGGCACCGCGCAGTACATGGAAAGCATCGGGCTGGCACCGGGTCACCTGATGGCGATCCTGGCGGGTGGTACCGAGTTCTTCGGCGGTCTGGCGCTGATCATCGGCCTGCTGGCACGCCCGGCAGCGCTGGGGCTGACCTTCCTCTCGCTGGTGGCTATTTTCACCGTGCACATCAGCAACGGTCTGTTCATGGCTAACAACGGTTATGAATTCGCCCTGGCGTTGCTCGGTGGCAGCCTCGCGGTGCTGATCGAGGGGGCAGGCAAGCTGTCGGTAGACCGCGCCATCACCGACTGACTGCTCTTGTTCAACAAAAAAAGGCCTGCACTGTGCAGGCCTTTTTTTGTTGCCGGAGATTCTTGACACTGTCCGGTCAGCTTCTCTAGGATGCTGCTCATGCGCCGATTTAAACAGCTACTTGCGGGGCGCCAGGTGACTCATCAAGTTGCCGATAGAAGCTTGAAACAGGCTTCGAAATACCGCTAAAGCGCTGGTTCGGTGTTGCCTCTCACCTGCCATGCAGACTTTTGAGGCAGAGACACGACACAATGAATGCATTAAGCCCCGTTGTACGCCCCGCGCCGATCACGGCACACCTCTCCCAGCGCAATCCAAAAATCCTGCTTGGCGGTAAACATCAGCCGACGCTGCTGCGTTACCTCGATGGCTGGCCACGTCGTAGCGGTGGGCCTGCTGCTTTCCTGATTCAGTTTGTCGACGACGGCGAGTCACTGGCACGGTTCGCCAACGACAGTTTCGATCTGGCGGTGATTCTGGCGCCCAACGCCGAGGATGCGCCTGAAGTGATCAGGCAGCTGACTCGCGTGGCTCGTCAGGGGTTGATTACCCGTCGCTGAGATTCATGGCGCAGCGGCTCAAAAATAGTCGATCGCCACGATATACACGCATTGTTCACCGGTCGGTGTCTGGACCCGCACTTCGGCGTCCAGCGCCTTGCCGATCAGGGCGCGCGCCAATGGTGAGTCGATGCTGATCAGGCCTAGTTTCAGATCCAGCTCATCCGGCCCGACGATGCGATAGCGCGACTCTTTGCCATCTTCATCTTCAATCGTGACCCAAGCACCAAAGTAGACCTTGTTCGGATCGCTGGGTTTCTCACTGACAACCTTGAGCGCTTCCAGGCGTTTGGTGAGAAAGCGCACGCGACTGTCGATCTCGCGCAGCATCTTTTTGCCGTAGGTGTACTCGGCGTTTTCCGACCGATCGCCCTGTGCCGCCGCCTCGCTGACTGATTGCGTCACTTGCGGTCGGCGCACATGCCAGAGTTCATGAAACTCGGCCCGCATCCGCGCTTCACCTTCGGGGGTGATCAGCGCGGTGCCAGCGGTGCGGGGAGGGCGATAACGGCTCATGGCGACTTCTTGTGGTTGTATACGTGAGATCAGAGCGCTTGAGTTTATCAACCCTCGCGCAAGACTGTCAGGGGGCTGGCGTTCAAGGCGCGGCGCGTGCCGAACACACCGGCGCCGCCGATCAGCACGGCGCCGATCAATGGCAATACCAACAGCCACGGATGCGGGTGCCAGGGCAGGTCGAAGGCGTAATGGTAGAGCACCAGGCTCACCAGTTCCGAACCCAGTGCCGCCAACAACCCGCTGACCGCGCCGAGCAGGCCGAACTCGATCCGCCGGGCCCGGACCAGCAACTGCCGCTCGGCGCCTAGCGCTCGCAGCAATGCACCTTGGCGAATGCGTTCATCCAGCGTTGCCTGCAAACCGGAGAACAACACCGCCATCCCTGCCGCCAGCACAAACAACAGTACGTATTCCACTGCCAGGGTGACTTGGCCAAGGATGCTGCGCAGCTGCGCCAGCAAGGCTTCGACTTGCAGAATGGTCACCGCCGGAAAGCTGCGGGACAGGTCGACGATCTGCTGATCGTGACCGGCCGCCAGATAGAAACTGGTCAGGTAGGTCGCCGGCAAGTCCTTCAAGGTGCCGGGCTGGAAGATCATGAAAAAATTCGGCTGGAAGTTGTCCCAGTTGATCTCCCGCAGGCTGGTGACTTTCGCCTCCCGATTGACCCCGCCGACGGTAAACACCATGTGATCGCCGAGCTTGAGTTTGAGGCTTTCGGCGACTTTACCTTCCACCGAAACCCCGGGTATTTCATCCGCGGGTTGCTGGTCCCACCAGTTGCCGGCGGTGAGCATGTTGCCCGCTGGCAGGTCTGCCGCCCAGGTCAGGCTCAAGTCGCGTTGAATGGCTCGATCACCGGCCGAATCCTTGCTGACGATGTCCTGCACCGGTTCGCCATTGATGCTGATCAGGCGTCCCGGCACCACCGGGTACAGCGGCGCTGATTGTGCCGCCAGCTCCATCAAACGATCGGTAAAGGCCTGTTTGTCCGCCGGCAGAATGTTCAGGGCGAAGTAGTTCGGGGCATTTTTCGGCAACTGGTTTTGCCAGGTATCGAGCAACTCGCCACGCAGCAAAGCGATCAGCGCCATGGACAGCAGAATCAAACCGAAAGCCAGGGATTGACCCGCCGCCGCCAGTGGATGGCGCAGCAGTTGGCCCAACCCGAGGCGCCAGGGCAATGAGGCGCGCGCCAGCATCCGGCGCAGGCTCTTCAGTAGCAGCAACAGCAAACCGCCCAGCACCAGCGCCGCGATCACACCGCCGCCGAGCAGGGCGAAGGTCAGCAGCAGGTCCAGGCTCAAGCGCCACATGATCAGGCCGAGGGCGCCCAATGCCGCGCCATAGACAATCCAGGTGCTGGACGGAATCGGCAGCATGTCGCGACGCAGCACGCGCAGCGGCGGCACTCGACCCAAGGCGGCCAGTGGTGGCAGGGCGAAACCGGCCAGCGCGACCAGCCCGGTGCCGATCCCGGCGATGGCTGGCAACAGGCCACCCGGTGGAACATCGGTCGGCAGCAAATCATGCAGTAGTGCAAACAGCCCGAGCTGTGCCAGCCAGCCGAGCAGGGCGCCGCTGATGCTGGCGAGCAGTCCGAGCACGGTCAGTTGCAGACTGAACAGCACCATGGTTTCCCGACGGGACAGGCCCAGGCAGCGCAGCAATGCGCTGGCATCGAATCGGCGCGTGGCGAAGCGTGTAGCCGACAACGCCACCGCCACACCGGACAACAGCACCGCCACCAGACTGGCCATGTTCAAATAACGTTCAGCCTTGCCCAGGGCGCCGCCGATCTGCCGGTTGCCGTCCCGGGCATCCTGGATGTGTTGGTTGGCCGCCAGCCCGGGCTTGATCAGTTGACGATAGGTTTCCAGCGCCTCGGCTTTGCCGCGCCAGAGTTCGCGGTAACTGACCCGGCTGCCGGGTTGCACCACGCCGGTCGACTCAAGGTCGCTAAGGTTGATCAACACCCGGGGCGTCAGGCTGTAAAAATTACCGGCGCGATCCGGTTCATAGGTCAGCACTCGCGCCAGCGTCAGGGTTTTCATGCCGACATCGATGCTGTCGCCGATCTTCAAGTCCAGTGCGGTCAGCAGTCGCGCTTCGACCCAGGCTTCGCCGGGTTTCGGGCCGCCTCCGGGTGCTTCCGGCGCGAAGGGCGCGGGGGCGCTTTTCAGTTCGCCGCGCAACGGGTAGACATCATCGGCGGCTTTGATGCTGGACAGCTGAATGCCGTTGTCGGTGGCGATAACGCTGGAAAACTCCACCACCTGAGCGTGTTCAAGACCCAGCTCTGTGCCGCTCCTTATCTGTTCCGGTCGCGCCGGTGAGCTGCCTTCGAGCACCAGATCGGCACCGAGAAACTCGGTGGCGCGCAGCATCATGGCGCCATTCAGGCGGGCACCGAAGTAACCGATGGCGGTACTTGCCGCCACCGCCACCAGCAAGGCGAAGAACAACACACGCAACTCACCGGCGCGGGCATCGCGCAACAGTTGACGGATAGCGAGACTGAACAGGCGCAACAGCGGCAGGCGTGCCATCAAGGCTCCAGAGGGGCGACCAGCAGGCCGGCTTCAAGGCGGATCAGGCGCCGGCAGCGATGTGCCAGGCGTTCGTCGTGGGTCACCAGCACCAGGGTCGTGCCACTTTCCTGGTTGAGTTCGAACAGCAGATCGCTGATGCGCTCGCCGGTGTGGCTATCGAGATTGCCAGTGGGCTCATCGGCGAACAGCACGTCGGGCTCAGCGGCAAACGCCCGTGCAATCGCCACGCGCTGTTGCTCGCCACCGGAAAGCTGGCGCGGTGAGTGAGTCAGGCGTTGGCCCAGGCCGACACGCTGGAGCAATTCGGTGGCGCGCTCACGGGCGTCTTTGCGGCCATCGAGCTCCAGCGGCAGCATGACGTTTTCCAGGGCATTGAGGCTGTCGAGCAGTTGAAACGACTGGAAGACAAACCCCACGTGCTCGGCGCGGATGCGCGCGCGCTGATCTTCATCGAGATTGCTCAGGCCTTGACCGGCAAGCGTGACTTCGCCGCTGCTCGGCAGGTCGAGACCGGCGAGCAAGCCGAGGAGGGTGGATTTGCCGGAACCGGAAGCGCCGACGATGGCCAGGCTATCGCCCTTGTTCAGTTCCAGGCTGAGTTCGTGCAGGATAGTCAGTTCACCTTCCGCGCTGGGAACCACTTTGCTGAGGTTCTTCGCGGTGAGAATGCTTACGCCCATGGAGAATCCGATGCGTGTGTGGTTTTTGAGTGCTGGCCTGGCCTTGATGTGCATGGCCCAGAACGCAGCGGCGGGTACAGTCCTGATCGTTGGCGATAGTATCAGCGCCGGTTTCGGCCTGGATACCCGCTTGGGGTGGGTGTCATTGCTCGAGCAACGGCTCAAGCACGAAGGTTTCGACGATAAAGTGGTCAATGCGTCCATCAGCGGCGACACCAGTGCCGGAGGCCGGGCGCGCCTGCCGGCGCTGCTTGCAGAGCATAAGCCTGCGCTGGTTATCCTCGAATTGGGGGGCAACGATGGGTTGCGCGGAATGCTGCCAACGCAATTGCAACAAAATCTTGCGTCGATGATCGACAGCTCCCGCGCCAGTGGTGCCAAGGTATTGCTGCTGGGCATGCAACTGCCACCCAATTACGGTGCGCGTTACACCCAGGCCTTTGCCGAGGCTTATACCAAGGTAGCCAACGAGAAAAAGATCCCGCTGGTGCCGTTTTTTCTCGACGGTGTGGGTGGTCATCCGGACCTGATGCAAGGCGACGGCCTGCACCCGGCTGCGGCGGCTCAGGACAAGTTGCTGGAAAATGTCTGGCCGACACTGAAACCGCTGCTTTGACGCTTTTCTAGCGGCGGTGTTTCGGCTAAGGTGGCGCCCCCGATTTGGAGCCCCCGATGCCGCGTCCTGCCTGGTCCCTTTTTGCCTACCAACTGATCGAGCCTGACGAACAGCTGGATCTGTTCGCCTGCCAGGAAGTGCGGGTGCATCTGGTGACCCGTCAGCTGGAGTTGGGCGGCTCGGCGGACCGAACCTTGTGCGGCAGCCTGCTGCCGGCGCAACCGCGCTGGTCGAGCGTCGACCGCACAGTGTTCCAGGACCAGCGCCTGTGCTCATTGTGCCGGGCCATTCTGGAGTCGCAAAAACGCGGCACCTCGCCGATCTGGCCTGAGTTGCGGTTCGAGCTTTAGAGCCCTGTGGTCAGAGGACTTCCGTGAGTGGGGGGCTTGCCATAGACAAGCTCCCCCACAGGCAAGCCCCTCACCGCAGATCCCCCAACCACAGGTCTTTACGTCTCCCCGAAATAACGGTCGTCGGTGTACAATCCCGTTTTTATACCCTTGTCGATTATGCGAAGGATTTTCCGGATGTTGCCGCGCTTTCCCGCCGTCACCCGCTGCCTGTCTCTTGCCGCCCTCTGCGTCGCGGGCCCTGTAGCAGCATTGGAGCTACCCCTGCCACCACCCGGTGAAGACATCGTCGGCCAGGTGCAAGTGATCAAGGCCAAGTACGAAGACACCTTCGCTGACCTTGGTACCACCTACGATCTGGGCTACTCGGAAATGGTTGCGGCCAACCCTGGCGTCGATCCATGGCTACCGGGCGCGGGTACCGAAGTGGTACTGCCGACACGCTTCATTCTGCCGCCGGGTCCGCGTGAAGGTATTGTCATTAACCTGGCTGAATACCGTCTCTATTACTTCCCGAAAGGCCGGAACGTGGTGTACACCTTCCCGCTGGGTATCGGTCGCGAAGGCTGGGGCTCGCCGATTGCGCACACCAGCATCACCGCCAAGACACCGAACCCGACCTGGACGCCTCCCGCCTCGATCAAGGCCGAGCATGCCGCCGATGGTGATCCGCTGCCCAATGTAGTGCCTGCCGGCCCGGACAATCCGCTGGGGCCGTTCAAGTTCACGCTGGGCACTCCGGGCTACCTGATTCATGGTTCGAACAAGAAGTTCGGTATCGGCATGCGCACCAGCCACGGTTGCTTCCGCATGTTTAACAACAATGTGCTGGAAATGGCCGGCATGGTGCCAGTCGGAACGTCGGTGCGCATTCTCAACGACCCGTACAAATTCGGCCTCAGTGGCGGCAAGGTTTATCTGGAAGCGCACACGCCGCTGGACGACAAGGGCAACCCTTCGGTGGTCGACAAGCACACTGCAGTGATCAATGCGATGCTCAAGCGCGAGGACATTACCAACAACTTGCGCATGAACTGGGATGTCGTGCGTGACGTGGTTGCCGCTGAAGATGGCCTGCCCGTGGAAATCGCCGTACCGAATGCATCGGCACCGATGGTGTCGAGTGCACCGATCGACTTGCAGCAGTAATGTGTTAAAGCAACCCGCCGATGCAGGCCGCATCGGCGGGTTTTTTATGGCCTGCAGAAACGCGGGGCAATAAAAAAGCCGACCCAAAAAATGGGTCGGCTTGATAACAATCCCGAAGGACTATTACTTGCGGCTAGCTTTTTCCAGCATGCGCAGAGCACGCTCGTTAGCTTCGTCAGCAGTCTGTTGTGCTTTTTGAGCAGCAGCCAGAGCTTCATCAGCTTTACGGTAAGCTTCGTCTGCACGAGCCTGGGAGCGAGCAGCTGCGTCTTCAGTAGCGGTCAGGCGTGCTTCGGTTTCTTTCGATACGCTGCTGCAACCGGTAGCCAGAACTGCGGCCAGAGCCAGAGCAGAGAATTTCAGAACGTTATTCATTGTGTTCCCCTTCAAGGACTTTCTATTAAGTAGCTGTCTCCTCAGAGAGAGGAAATAGCCGGCGTACATACTACCCATTACTTGTAGTAAGTAAACTGACGTAGCGCAAGAAGCAAAAAAATTGTAGGCGTTGATTCTTTTTCGAGCAACTTTTAAGTGCATTGTATAAAAAACATCCAGCTGCGAGGCCCGAGCTGAGCGAGACGGCGAAAAAAAGTTCCCGAGGTCGGCCACTGTTTTTCAGTCTTGGCTAAAGTCTGTCTAGATGCAATCGTCCACACTTTTCTTCGGATTCTGCGCAGCGGCTCTCATATCTTTATCGATGTTGAGGTGACTTAAACAAAGGGCGCTCGTCTTAAGTCTCAATGTCCGGCAATGTTCAGGCTTCGACCCGGGAAAATCCTGGTCGAGCCGCCCCTGCATTACCTCAAGCAGCACTGGCCTGCCAGCATGACGAGCGTCCCTTGAGCATTTCTGCCAATGGTGCCTACTATTTGTACGTGCTCGGTTGCGCGAGATGGGTGTTGCTCTCTCGGTGTCCATTCAGGCACGGGGTGGCGTAGATGTTTCTTCGCCGGAAAAACATCGGTAAGGTAGGGGTCAGAATTAAAGACCCGCGAGGAGTAGTGATGAGCGAGGCGTTGTCCATCCACCATGACCAGGCTGGTCATCAGTTCGAGACCACTGTGGACGGTTATCGTGCCTACCTGACCTATATGGATCTGGGAAAACAGACCCTGGATATTTATCGTACCTTTGTGCCCAACGCGCTGCGTGGTCGCGGCATCGCGGCGGCGTTGACCGAGCAAGCACTGCAATACGCCGAGGAAATGGGCTACACAGTCATTCCATCGTGTTCCTACGTGGAGCGCTACATGGAACGTCACGCGCGGCATGCCGCCAAGCTGTGAATAAAGCGAGCGCATAAAAAAACGCCAGGTTTAAGCCTGGCGTTTTTTATGCGTGAAACGAAACGGCGATCAGCTGCGATTGCGTTTAGGCAGCACATCCTTGAGCTTGGCGTGCATGCTGCGCAAGGTGTTTTCGGTGGCGGTCCAGTCGATGCAGGCGTCGGTGATCGACACGCCGTATTGCAGGTCGGCGAGGTCTTTCGGGATCGCCTGGCAGCCCCAGTTCAGGTGACTTTCGACCATCAGGCCGATGATCGACTGGTTGCCTTCGAGGATCTGGTTGGCGACGTTCTCCATCACCAGCGGTTGCAGGGCCGGGTCCTTGTTGGAGTTGGCGTGGCTGCAATCGACCATGATGTTCGGCTTGATCTTCGCTTTGTTCAGCGCTTGCTCGCAGAGCGCGACGCTGACCGAATCGTAGTTCGGTTTGCCGTTACCGCCGCGCAACACCACGTGACCGTAGGCGTTGCCCTTGGTGGTGACGATCGACACGCCACCTTCCTGGTTGATACCCAGGAAACGGTGCGGGCTGGAAACCGATTGCAAGGCGTTGATGGCCACCGTCAGGCCGCCATCGGTGCCATTCTTGAAGCCGACAGCCGAGGACAGGCCGGAAGCCATTTCACGGTGAGTCTGGGATTCGGTGGTGCGTGCGCCGATCGCCGACCAGCTGATCAGGTCCTGCAAGTATTGCGGGGAGATCGGGTCGAGGGCTTCGGTCGCGGTCGGCAGGCCCATTTCGGCCAGGTCCAGCAGCAACTGACGACCGATGTGCAGGCCATCCTGAATCTTGAACGAGTCGTCCAGGTACGGATCGTTGATCAAGCCTTTCCAGCCGACAGTGGTGCGTGGCTTCTCGAAATACACGCGCATGACCAGATACAAGGTATCGGACACTTGCGCCGCGAGCACTTTCAGGCGCTCGGCGTATTCGTGGGCAGCCTTGATGTCATGGATCGAGCACGGCCCGATCACGACGAACAGGCGGTGGTCAGTGCCATCAAGAATGTTGCGAATGACTTCGCGACCCTTGGTGACGGTGCGCAGGGCAGCGTCGCTCAGAGGGATATCACGCTTGAGCTGATCGGGAGTGATCAGGGTCTCGTTGGAGGCGACGTTAAGGTCGTTGATCGGTAAATCAGCCATCGTTTACTCGTCAGGTCACGGGTGCCGGCCGCCAGCGAACCCGCGCGGCGGAGCACAGCAAATTAAGCGCGTCGGGAAGCCGAACCTTAGCGCGTTACACCGTGGCTCGACAATGGGCAGACACTGGTTTAGGGGGCAGAACACCCACTAAACCGGCACTGGCTATGCAAACGCCTTGCGAACCGTGTCGTGGGAGAACTCGTCGGCGTGCATCTGGACCCATTCGAGAGCGAGGGCCTGAATATCCTGCAGGTCGTCGTGCGCGTCATGCTGGCGGCGGTAACGTTCGATCTGACACACCTGTTCGCCCATCCTGGCACTGAACAGCGTCTGTTCATCCACAAAGGCGATGCCGACCAGATAGCCGCGCTTGCGTCGCAGGCACCAAGCCACATAACCCAGAAAACGCAAATCCGGGTTCAGGGTCGGCATGCGTACTTCCAGCGCCGTACCGTGGCGCCATGCGCGGTGGTAATTGCAAGCCATGCCGCCGAGGCTGATTGTGTGCAGCTGTTGTCGCGAAATACACTCAAGTTTGAACAACGTTAATTCGACGGGTACATCGTCAGGATGAGGAAGATAACGTCTCATGAACACGGACTCCCTGTGTCGGCCATCTGACATCGTTTCTCCCAGTATAGTGGTCGAATCGGAATTGACCGATTTCGACGCCGACCAACGGCTGTTGGCGATGAACGGTGTTTCTCTGGTGATTTTTACCAGCGTCGGCTGCGCCAGTTGCCGTTTTGCCCGTGAACAATTGCCTGGTTTCGATCTGGCGGTCGATCGACTGTGCTGGATCGACGCCGGGAACAATGGCGGGGTGGTCGAGCGTTATCGGGTTTTTCATTTGCCGGCGCTGTTTGTGGTTCGCGACGGTGAATTTTTCGGCGCGCTTCAGTCGCGTCTGACCCGCACGGCGCTCAACGAGGCCGTGGCTCATGCGTTGAGCCGACAAGCAGAGGAGTTACCATGACAGGCAAAAAGGCCAAGCCGACGATAGGCATTATCGGGACCGGTGCAATCGGCGGTTTCTATGGGGTGATGCTGGCGCGTGCCGGCTTTGATGTGCACTTTCTGTTGCGCAGTGAATTCTCGGCAGTCGCCGAACGCGGCTTGCATCTCGATCATGCGTCGTTGGGCCCGCTGGTCCTGAACCCGGTCCAGGCCTACTCGTCCGCTGCCGACATGCCGCGGTGTGACTGGCTGTTGGTGGGCGCCAAGACCACCAGTAACGCAGAGCTGGCACCGGCCATTATTCAAGCCGCGGCACCCGATGCCAAAGTGCTGTTGCTGCAAAATGGCCTGGACGTCGAAGACTGTCTGCGCGAATTGCTCCCCGATTCGCTGCACCTGCTCGGCGGGCTCTGTCTGATCTGCGTCCATCGCGCCGGCCCAGGGATCATTACCCATCAGGCGCTAGGGGCTGTGAACGTCGGCTATCACAGCGGCCCCGTCGCCGATGAACAGGCGCGCATGAACATTGTCGAGGAGGGCGCCGGGTTGTTTCGCGCAGCCGGCATCGACGCCCAGGCCATGGCGAACCTGCATCAGGCCCGCTGGCAAAAACTGATCTGGAACATCCCCTACAACGGTCTGTCGGTGCTGCTTGGGGCCAGCACCACTCCGTTGATGGCGGATGCCGACAGCCGCGCGCTGATTCAGGCCTTGATGGCCGAAGTGGTTCAGGGGGCCAAGGCCTGTGGTCACGACATGCCGCCGGGGTACGCCGACTATCTGTTCATGATGACCGAGAAAATGCCCGACTACTGGCCGAGCATGCACCACGATTTTCTGCACAAGCGGCCGCTGGAACTGGAGGCGATCTACACTCGACCACTCGCCGCGGCGAAGGCGGCGGGATGTGAGTTGCCGCGCATCGAAGCCTTGTATCGCAGTTTGAGTTTTATCGACCGACGTAATCACTGAGTCGGTCAAAAGGAGAGGGAAGGGCATGGCAAATGGCATAGACGACAAACTGGTATTGGCGATTTCTTCGCGAGCGCTGTTCGACTTGAGTGAAAGCCACAAGGTTTATCTGTCGAGTGGTGTCGAGGCCTATAGGCAATACCAGATCGAACACGAAGACGAAATTCTTGAGCCCGGCGATGCGTTCCCGTTAGTCGAAAAACTCCTGAACCTGAACGCCAGTCTCGGCCGTGCCCGGGTCGAGGTAATCCTGGTGTCGCGCAACAGCGCCGACACCGGCCTGCGGGTTTTCAATTCGATTCATCACTATGGCCTGGCGATATCGCGTGCGGCATTTGTCGGCGGTCGCAGTCCTTATCCGTACCTCAAGGCCTTTGGCTGCGACCTGTTTCTTTCGACCCATTCCGACGATGTGCGCAGTGCGCTGGAGGCCGGTTTCGCCGCAGCGACTATTCTATCGGGCGGTGCCAGTCGCGCCGCCAGCGATGAATTGCGCATTGCTTTCGACGGTGACGCGGTGCTGTTTTCCGATGAGTCGGAGCGGGTTTATCAGTCCGGAGGCCTTGCAGCGTTTCAGGCCAGCGAACGCGAGTCAGCCCGCGAGCCTTTGCGTGGCGGGCCGTTCAAAGGTTTCCTCGCAGCGCTCAACCTTTTGCAGCGCGAGTTCCCCGATGATGCCTGTCCGATCCGCACCGCACTGGTGACCGCACGCTCGGCGCCGGCCCATGAACGGGTGATCCGCACCTTGCGCGAATGGGATATCCGTCTGGACGAATCGCTGTTCCTCGGCGGTTTGACCAAATCGGCTTTTCTCGAAGCCTTTGCCGCCGACGTGTTTTTCGACGATCAGGCCGGCCATTGCGAGCTGGCCCGCGAAGTGGTCGCCACCGGTCACGTGCCGCATGGCATCAGTAACGAGCCGTCGATTTAAAGCGCAGCGGTTCAATACGTTGCGCCGAACGCCGCTCTCGCCATGGCACTGCTAAGCTGAATCCATCTCCGCCATGTTGGCATTAAAGGAGGTCACTATGATTCATTCGATGCTGTATGCCACCGACCTCGGTCTGTACGCACCTTTTGTGATGCAGCATGCGTTGGCACTGGCTCGAACATTCAATGCCGACTTGTATGTGGTGCACGCGGTTGAGCCGATGGGGTTGTTCGCCGAATCGGTGCTTCAGAGTTACCTCGATGAGCAGGCCTTGAACGAGTTTCACAGTCAGGGCCTGAATAACGTGATTGCCAATATCGAGCAACGGGTGCTCGACAGTTTTCGCGAAGAGCTGGGGGATGAGGGGGAGCAAGACCTGGAACGAATTCGGGCTGTGCGGGTGCTGCAGGGCGATCCGTCGGAAGTGATTCTCGACCAGGCGCAGAAACTCTCCGTCGATTTGTTGATCGTAGGGAGTCACAGTCATGGCGTTGGCGCGGAAACGCCATTGGGCAGGACCGCTGCGCGCGTGTTGCAGCTAGCCCGGGTGCCGGTCTATCTGGTGCCACTGATGGAGCGTCGCCGCAAAGGGGATCGCTAGAACCCGGATAATGGCATTTTGATAAAAAGTTCTAGATTTATTAATCAAACCATTAATATAGTTATATATCGTCGCTGATGCCCGTGGCGTCTACCTGCTTTGAGGGATTCATATGAAGCTTCAACAATTGCGCTACATCTGGGAAGTGGCGCACCACGACCTCAACGTTTCAGCTACTGCCCAAAGCCTCTACACCTCGCAACCGGGCATCAGCAAACAGATTCGTCTGCTGGAAGACGAATTGGGGGTCGAGGTTTTTGCCCGCAGCGGTAAGCACCTGACCCGGGTTACCCCGGCCGGCGAGCGCATCATCACCACCGCTGGCGAGATCCTGCGCAAAGTTGAAAGCATCAAGCAGATCGCCCAGGAATTCTCCAACGAGAAAAAGGGCACCCTGTCGATTGCCACCACCCACACGCAGGCGCGTTATGCATTGCCGCCAGTGATCAGCAATTTCATCAAGCAATACCCGGACGTTGCCCTGCACATGCACCAGGGGTCGCCGATGCAGATCGCCGAAATGGCCGCTGACGGCACCGTCGATTTCGCCATCGCCACTGAAGCCCTGGAACTGTTCGGCGATCTGGTGATGATGCCGTGCTACCGCTGGAACCGCTGCGTGGTGGTGCCTCAAGGCCATCCGCTGACCAAGCTGTCGAAGCTGACCCTCGAAGCCCTGGCCGAATACCCGATCGTGACGTATGTGTTCGGTTTCACCGGCCGCTCGAAACTCGACGAAGCCTTCAGTCATCGTGGCCTGACACCAAAAGTGGTGTTCACCGCCGCCGACGCCGACGTGATCAAGACTTACGTTCGCCTGGGTCTGGGCGTGGGCATCGTGGCGAAGATGGCGGTCGACACCAAACTCGATAGCGACCTGGTGGTGCTTGATGCCAGCGAGTTGTTCGAATCCAGTATTACCAAAATCGGTTTCCGTCGCGGCACGTTCCTGCGTGGCTTCATGTGCGACTTCATCGAGAAATTCGCGCCGCACCTGACCCGCGAAGTGATGGCCAAGGCCATTCAGTGCCACAACAAACAGGAACTGGAAGAGCTGTTCGACGGCGTCGAATTGCCGGTGCATTAATCGTCAATCTTCTTGCCTAGACCACCTCGGTAACAGAAAACTGTTGCCGAGCGCCCGCCACCAGAATCTCCACTTCATCCCCTTCGAACTTGCCCAGCAGGCTTTTGCCCAGCGGCGAGCGAGGGGTGATGACGGTAATCAGTTGCCCCACCAGATCAACCTTCAGCCCGGCCGCGTCAGGGGCCAGGAACAGCCATTGTTCGCGTCCCTTTTCGTCTTCCAGACCGAGCAGGGCGCCGACTTCGATACCGCGCTGATCATCATAAGGCCGCAGTGTCAGGTTCTGGCAAAGGGCTAATGACTGCCTGATTTCTTCCACGCGTCTTGCCTGTCCGGCCGCCAGGTAAGACGCCTCCAGCCCCAGAGTGTCGTATTTGTTTTCGGCTATGTTTTCTTCGTGGGTCGCGGTTTCGTAAGCGGTTTGCGCGGCCCGCTCGGCGATGTCGAGATCGATCCGCAGCTTGTCGATAATCAGTTGGTGGACGGTCGGCTTGTGCATAGAGAGCTTCATGATCAATCGCAGAATTGCAGGACGTTGGCGCGGCTTTTTTCGCTCGGCGCAGTTTGATTCTGCTGCAGCCAGAACTGGCATTTTGGATTGGACAGATTGTGTTTGCTGCTTCTGGCCTGCTCCACCAATTGCTGCTGTTCATTCCTGCGCAGGTGGTCCTCGTACTGCTCGAACATCGGGTTTTGTGGGGCAGGTGGGGCCGGTTGCTCAATCACCAGCGGCTTGGCCAGTTGCTCCACTGCCTGTGCCAAGGGTGCCAGTGGCTCGTTGAACAACAGTCGATACGCGAGCCAGCACGTCAGTGCAATCGCGATGAATCCCAGCCACAAACCAAGGGCAATGCTGCCGGTCAGTTGCAGCGCATTAAACTGGATCGGCAAGGGACGGCGCGGGTTGGGACGGTAGGGCATTATTGCCTCCTGGCGGGTGGTCGCGGCAAGTGGCGATTGTCGCATGAAGATTAATCGCCGTCGGCTCTTCTGCGCGGGGTAATTTATGCGGACAATCGGCGCCTTTGCCAACGGGAGCCTGGAATGCCTGAAATGAAAACCCGCTGGGATATTTTTTGCACCGTGGTCGACAACTTCGGTGACATCGGTGTGACCTGGCGCCTGGCCCGACAACTGGTGGCCGAACATTGCGTGGCGGTGCGCCTGTGGGTCGATGACCTGCGGGCCTTTGAGCGTTTGTGTCCGGATATCGACATCAATGCTGCGCAGCAGTGGCAGCAAGGTGTCGAGGTGCGACAGTGGTCGGCCGACTGGCAGCCCACCGAAGCCGCTGATGTCGTCATCGCAGCCTTCGCTTGCCAGTTGCCGAGTGCGTATATGGAAGCCATGGCCAAACGGAAAAAACCGCCACTGTGGATGAACCTCGATTATCTGAGTGCCGAAGACTGGGTCGTCGGTTGTCATGGCTTGCCGTCGGTGAAGTACAAGAACGTGCAGAAGTTCTTTTTCTTCCCGGGCTTTCGCAAGGGCACCGGTGGCTTGCTGCGGGAAAGCGGATTGCTGGAGCGGCGTCGGCAGTTTCAGCAAAATCCGCAAGCTCAGCGAGAATTCCTGCAAGGCCTGGGAGTTGATCGTGCACCGAATGCACTACTGGTCTCGCTGTTTGCCTACGAAAATACCGGGCTGGCCAGTTGGCTCGACACAATGGCGGCCGATTCGACGCCGACTCATCTGCTGGTACCCGAAGGGCGGATTCTCGGCGATGTCGAGCGTTGGCTCGGCGTGGACGGGCTGGCAGCCAGCGCGGTGCATGTGCGCGACGCCTTGACCGTGCAAGTGCTGCCGTTTGTCCAACAGGATCAATATGACCTGCTGCTGTGGAGCTGCGATTTCAACGCCGTGCGCGGCGAAGACTCCTTTGTCCGCGCCCAATGGGCAGGTCGTCCGCTGCTCTGGCACATCTATCGGCAGGACGAAGACATCCATCTGGACAAACTCGATGCTTTCCTGGCTCTGTACACCCAAGGCCTGTCCGAGCCTGCCCGCGAGGCGATCAGCGGTCTATGGCGGAGGTGGAACGCTGGTGAGACAATGACCGATCACTGGAAATCAACCCGCAAACACTGGCCTGAACTGGAAAAACATGCCGAGACATGGTGTCTGGAACAAGCCTTGCAGGCAGATCTTGCCGCAGCGCTGGTACAGTTTTACCTAAATTGGATATGATACGCGGCCTAGATTTTTGTAAATCCCATCCAAATTCGGATATTCGCAATGAAAACTGGTAAAGAACTGAAACCCGGTACCGTGATCCGTCTCGAAAACGATCCTTGGCTGGTTCAGAAAGCTGAATTCACCAAGTCCGGTCGTAACAGCGCGATCATGAAGACCAAGCTGAAGAACCTGCTGACCGGTTACAAGACCGAGATCGTTTACAGCGCCGACGACAAACTGGACGACGTAATCCTTGACCGCAAAGAAGCGACCCTGTCCTTCATCAGCGGCGACACCTACACGTTCATGGACACCACCGACTACACCATGTACGAGCTGAACGCTGAAGACATCGAAGCCGTTCTGCCTTTCGTTGAAGAAGGCATGACCGATGTTTGCGAAGCGATCTTCTTCGAAGAGCGTCTGGTTTCTGTAGAACTTCCGACCACTATCGTACGTGTAGTTGACTACACCGAAGGTTCCGCTCGCGGCGACACTTCCGGCAAGGTGATGAAGCCTGCCAAACTGAGCAACGGTACTGAGCTGCAAGTTGCTGATTTCATCGAAATCGGTGACAAGATCGAGATCGATACCCGCGAAGGCGGTTCCTACAAAGGCCGTGCTAAATAAGCACAGCTTCAGGAATGAAAAAGCCCGACCATTGAGTCGGGCTTTTTTGTGGCCGATGATCAAGATCAAGAGATCGCAGCCTCGTTCCACTCGACAGCTCCTACAGAGGGTCGTTATTTCAGGTGTTGCTTGAGCTCTTCGCAGGCCTGCAGCATCGCCGAACGCACCGCAGGCACCTGGCTCACCACGTTGAGCAAACCATAGTCGTGGATCATGCCGTTGTAGCGAACTGCCGTGACCGGTACCCCAGCCTCGTCGAGTTTGCGGGCATAGGCTTCACCCTCATCGCGCAGTACATCGGCACTGGCCGTCTGCACCAGAGCAGGTGGCAAGCCTTTGAGTTGCGCGGTGGTCGCCCGCAGCGGTGAGGCGTAGATCTCATTCCGTTGTTTGGCATCGGTGGTGTAGTTGTCCCAGAACCACTTCATCATGTTTTTGGTGAGGAAGTGCCCCTCGGCGAACTGATTGTAGGACGCCGTTTCGAGGCTGGCATCCGTCACCGGCCACAACAGCACCTGGAACCTGATCGCCGGCGCGCCTTTGTCCTTGGCCATCAGCGCAACCACGGCCGCCATGTTGCCACCGACACTGTTGCCGGCCACGGCCAGACGTTTGCCGTCGACGTTGATTTCTTTGCCGTGCTCGGCCACCCACTTCGTCGCGGCGTACGCCTGGTTAATCGCCACCGGGTAATGTGCTTCCGGCGACGGGGTGTAATTGACGAACACCGCCGCCGCGCCCGAACCCGTTACCAAGTCCCGAACCAGTCGTTCGTGGGTCGGGAAGTCCCCCAGCACCCAGCCCCCGCCGTGGAAGAACATGAACACTGGCAACTCGCCTTTGACCCCGGCCGGCCGAACGATGGTCAGGCTGATCGGTTGGCCATCGACCTGGATGGTCTTCTCGCTGACGTCGGCTTTGGGCAGTGTCACTTTCACCCCGACCTGCACACCCACCAACACCGCACGGGCTTCGGCAGGGGTGAGCTGTTCCATCGGTTTGCCGGTGCCGGCATTCAGTACATCGAGGAAGGCCTGGGTGTTGTGGTCAACCCCATTGCCTGCGAATGCACTGTTGATGGACAGGGCGAGAAGGGTACCGGTCAAGACTTTGCTGAAAGTGTTCATGTTCATTTCCTGTTCGACCTTGGAGTCAGCGGTTAGACGGTAACGTGCAGGCGTACATCGACATTGCCACGGGTGGCGTTGGAGTACGGGCAAACCTGGTGGGCAGCTTCGACCAGGCTTTGCGCATCGGCTTGCTCAAGCCCCGGCAGGCTGATGTGCAGATCGATGTCCAGACCGAAACCGCCAGGGATCTGGCCAACGCCGACATGGGCGATGATCGATACATCGTCCGGGATTTTGCGTTTGGTCTGGCTGGCGACGAATTTCAGCGCGCCGATAAAGCAGGCGGAGTAGCCGGCGGCGAACAGTTGTTCAGGGTTGGTTGCGGCGCCGCCAGCACCACCGAGTTCTTTAGGCGTGGCGAGTTTGACGTCGAGGACGTTGTCGCTGGAGATCGCACGACCATCACGGCCGCCGGTGGAGGTTGCGATTGCGGTGTAGAGCGTTTGCATGGTGAGAGCCTCATTCGAGTTTTGATGTTTTTGCGCTAAATGTTTGCGCGCTAAATAAGTTCGAGATGAATGTAGCTCGCTAATATTTAGTGCGCAATATAAATTTTAGAAAATATGAGATGCGAGTCGTAGATCCAACAGTTCGATTGGGAAGGAGAGGTCTGAGATAGAGGCTTTCGTGCGGATTTTTTACGAGAAGAATTTTTTTGCGATGGGGAGGACGCCTTCGCGGGCAAGTCGGGTCGCCGCACCGCTCGCTCTAACGGATTTCGGTTTGTAAACGACCCAAACCTGTAGAGAGCGGTGCGGCGACCCGACTTGCCCGCGAAGAACGATAACGCGGTCTAAAGGCTATCTTGCAGATGGCTACGCAGCGCTTGGAGATCCGCTTGCAGCTTTTTCAACTGTTCCAGCGTTTGTCCGCTGGCGCCGAGAATGCACTGCGGAATGCCGCGCGCTTTGTCTCGCAATGCACGCCCTTGTTCGGTCAGTTCAACAATCACCACCCGTTCGTCTTCACGGCTGCGGGTGCGGCTCAGCAGGCCTTCGGCTTCCAGACGCTTGAGCAACGGGGTGAGGGAGCCGGGATCGGTCAGCAGTCGGCTGCTGATTTCGCCGACCGTCAGCCCATCCTTTTCCCACAACACCATCATCGCCAGGTACTGCGGATAGGTCAGGCCCAGCGCTTGCAGCAGCGGCTTGTAGACTTTGGTCATCAGCAGCGAGGTGGAATGCAGGGCGAAGCAGACCTGATTGTCCAGCAGTAGGTCGTCACAGGTGTCCGGGTTGTTGCGCTCGGTGTTCATTTCAAAGTCAAAGCCTTGGTCAGTGATCGTCATGAATCTAGCGGGCGAATCTTTAATGCGCCAGATAATTCTGGACTAGTGGCGGTCCAGGTTGGTTTGCAGCGCCAGATCCCACGGCGGGATGGGGCTGAAACGGGTCTTCAGGTATTCCAGCAACAAGCGGCTGCGCGAACTGGGTTGCTGCTCCAGGCGCAACGCATAAATGCCGGTGCTCTCCGGTTTTGGCAGACCGTTTTCGCAGAACAGCGGCAGCAGTTCGCCACGTAATAAATATTCGCTGGCCAGCCAGGTCGGCAAGTGCGCGATGCCCAATCCGGCCAGTGCGCCGCAGACCAGCGCCTCGGCATTGTTGGCGCTCATGCGGATTCGCGCTGGCCGGTGCAAGTGCATCTGGTCATCCCGCTCGAAGCGCCAGGCGAACGGCGGAGCCAGGCCTTCCCAGTCGAGGCCGTCATGGTCGACCAACTGCGCCGGATCGGTCGGCACGCCACGGCGTTGCAGGTAATCGGGGCTGGCGCAGGCGATGCGCACCATGCTCGCCAGCGGCGTGGCCACCAGCCGGGTATCGGCCATCTGCCCGGCACGCAATACCAGATCGACCTTGCCCAGATTCGAGCCCTGCATATCGACAAAGCTGTCGATCAGGTGCAATTGCACGTCGAGGCCGGGGTAAAGCGTCAGGAAGTCGGCAATCACCGGCGCCAGGTGTCGGCGCCCGAACGCTGCTGGCGCATCCACCCGAATCAAGCCTTCCGGCGCACTGCTCAGGGACACCGCTTCCGCCCGGGCCAGGCGCAGCTCAGCGACGATCCGCCGCGCGCGTTCGGCAAAAGCCAAACCGGCCGGGGTCGCTCGTACCGCATGAGTGCTGCGAATGAACAGCTGACTGCCAACGGCGTTTTCGAGGCTGTCGATGCGTCGCGCCACTGCCGAAGGCGTCAATGGATGGCGTCGGGACGCGGCGGAAAAACTGCCGCTTTCCAGCACATCGAGAAACAGGCCAAGTTGTTCGGTCAATTGATTGGGGTTCATGGTTTGTCGGCGCTTGTGCGAAATTGGCACAGCCATTGTGCGTTGCTGTGCGTTTCCCCGCCAGAGCCGACTGCGTAGGATGAACAGCCTGACAAAAGGAAGATCGCCTGTGATTGAGCTCTTGATGTATCTGGTTTTTGGCGCGGCCTTGGGAACCCTCGGCGGCCTGTTCGGCATTGGGGGCGGATTGGTCGCGATCCCGCTGCTGGGCGTGTGGTTCGGTCTCGATCAGCAGATTGCCCAAGGCACGGCGCTGGTGATGGTGGTGCCAAACGTGATGCTGGCGCTGTGGCGCTATCACCAGCGCAATCGCATCGAATTGCGGCATGCGCTGCCACTGGCTTCAATGGGGTTCTGCTTTGCCTGGATCGGTTCGATCTGGGCGGTGGGTATCGATGCGCAAACCATGCGCCTGGGCTTCGTCGCCTTTCTGATCGCGCTGTCGGCCTACAACCTGATGCGAATGTTCACCGCCAACGCACCGGCCTCTGCGCAAATGCGCTATTCCTGGCCGTGGCTGGGTGTGCTCGGCGCGGCTTCCGGGACGATGGGCGGGCTATTTGGAGTGGGCGGGGCGGTGGTGGCAACGCCGGTGTTGACCAGCCTGTTCGGCACCACCCAAGTGGTTGCCCAGGGTTTGGCGCTGGCGCTGGCGTTGCCGAGTACGGGCGTCACCCTGGCGACTTATGCGGTGCACCATCAGGTGCATTGGGCGATCGGTGTGCCGTTGGCGATCGGTGGACTGATGAGCATCAGTTGGGGCGTGAGAATTGCCCACGCATTGCCGGAGCGACTCCTGCGCGGGCTGTTCTGTGGTTTTCTGGTGGTCTGCGCAGTGATGCTCGCGTTTAAAGTTTGAAGCCTTCGACGATGTGTTCGGCCAGGCATTCGGTGATAGGCGAAGGGTTGTTCAGGTTGCGGATCAGCATGATGCTGGCTTCCGGCAACAGCGGCAGGTCTTCGTTGGCGCCAAGGATGCGCATGTCCGGTGTGATCAGGCTTTCCAGCTGCGCGGTGATCGCCAGACCCGCGCTGACCACGGCCATCAACGCCGACAGGCTGGAGCTGTTGTAGGCAATGCGGTAATCACGGCCCATGGCGTTCAGGGCATTGCACGCCCAGAGGCGACAGAAGCAATCACTGTTGAACATTGCCAGCGGCAGCGGCGTCTGCTCATGGGCGCTGAAGCATTGGGCTTCGGCCCACACAAAACGCTCCTTGCGCAGTAATTGGCCGATCTCGTTACCCGGCTCGCGGGTGACGATGGACAGGTCCAGGTCCTGGCGCTGCAACAGTTGCTTGGTCGATTCGCAGTGAACCTCGATCTGGATCAGCGGATAGAACTGCGCGAAACGCGACAGGATGCCCGGCAGAAAGCGCATGACGTAATCGTCGGGCGTACCGATGCGCACCGTGCCGACCATGTGCGGCTCGCGCAGGGTATTGAAGACTTCGCTGTGGAGTTTGAGGATGCGCCGCGCATAGCCCAGCAATACCTGACCTTCGGCGGTCAGCTTGACCTGGCGCCCGTCGCGTTCGAACAGTTGGCGCTGCAACACGTCCTCTTCCAGGCGTTTCATCTGCATGCTCACCGCCGACTGGGTGCGGTTGACCATTTCACCGGCGCGGGTAAAACCGCCCTGATCGGCGATCGCTACGAAGGTGCGCAGTACATCGGTATCGATACTGGGGTAAGCGGACATTCATCAATCTCCGAGATGTATGCCATCAGAAACATTCGTTGGATTGATCTTAGCGCTGGCGCGAGACTTGGGCCATCCCTGAAGGAGGGCTACACGATGAAAGGTCACAACGAGCATGTAACGGAACAAAAATTCTCAATCCACGCTGTCTCCGATCTGCTGCACAAGTTTAGTCGCTGGTACGAACTTCACCATGAGCGTGAAATGTTGGCGGGCTTGAGCGACGAAGCACTGAAGGATATCGGCGTGAGCCGCGCGGATGTGGAGCATGAGACGGTAAGGCCGTTCTGGGATGATCCGATGCATAAATGATGATGCCATTGCTACACAAACCGCTTATGAGTGACGTAGGTTGCGAGCAGACAAGGAGATGCTCATGCCCGCCACACAATCCTTTTCTCTCAAACAGGCTCGGCGTCTGGCGCTGGCCGCCCAAGGGTTCAATGGGCGCCAGTCGCCGACCGCGTTCAAAGCGGTTCTGCTCAACCGGCTGATCGAGCGTCTGGGCATTTTGCAGATCGATTCGGTCAATGCGTTGGTGCGTTCGCACTACCTTCCCTTGTTCTCCCGTCTTGGCAATTACTCATCCGACTTGCTTGATCAGGCTGCCTGGAGTCAGGGCCGTCGACGCACGTTGTTCGAGTACTGGGGCCACGAAGCGTCTCTGCTGCCCTTGTCGATGTACCCTTTGATGCGTTGGCGCATGCAGCGCGCGACCCGCGGCGAAGACATCTATCAGCAACTGGCGCGCTTCGGTCATGAGCTGCAAGACACGATTCGCGGTTGCGGGTGGCATTGGCTCAATTCAGTGTTGTTTGAGCTGACGCCTTCGCGAGCAAGCCCGCACAGGTACAGCGCAATCCTGTGGGGGCGAGCCTGCTCGCGATGGGTTCAATGCGGTTTAGCGTCGAACCTGTTTCAGGGTTTCCGCAATCAAAAACGCCAATTCCAGCGACTGATCGGCATTCATCCGCGGGTCGCAGTGGGTGTGGTAACGATCCGACAGGCCATCCTCGGTAATCGGCCGCGCCCCGCCGATGCATTCGGTGACGTTCTGCCCGGTCATTTCGATGTGGATACCGCCGGCATAACTGCCTTCCGCCTCGTGAACCTGGAAGAACTGTTTCACCTCGCCAAGGATCTGCGCGAAGTCGCGGGTCTTGTAGCCGCTGCTGGCCTTGATGGTGTTGCCATGCATTGGATCGGAGCTCCAAAGCACCTGCTTGCCCTCGCGCTGTACCGCGCGGATCAGCTGTGGCAAGTGATCGTCGACCTTGTTCGCGCCCATCCGCGCAATCAGGTTCAGGCGACCCGGGTCGTTGTCCGGGTTGAGCACATCGATCAGGCGAATCAGGTCTTCGGGGTTCATGCTCGGGCCGACCTTCACGCCGATCGGGTTGTGCACCCCACGGAGGAATTCGACATGCGCGCCGTCGAGCTGACGGGTACGGTCGCCGATCCACAGCATGTGGGCCGAGCAATCGTAGTAGTCGTTGGTCAGGCTGTCGCGGCGCACGAAGGCTTCTTCGTAGTTCAGCAGCAGCGCTTCGTGGGCGGTGAAGAAACTGGTTTCGCGCAGTTGCGGCGAGCTGTCCATGCCGCAGGCACGCATGAAGGCCAGGGTTTCATCGATGCGATCAGCCAAGTGGCTGTATTTCTCGGCCAGCGCCGAGTTGGCGATGAAGTCCAGGTTCCATTTGTGCACCTGATGCAGGTCGGCAAAGCCGCCCTGGGCGAAGGCGCGCAGCAGGTTCAGGGTTGCCGTGGACTGGTGATAAGACTGCAGTAGACGATCCGGGTCCGGCACGCGGCTTTTTTCGTCGAAACCAATGCCGTTGACGATGTCGCCACGGTAGGCCGGCAGTGTCACGCCGTTGATGGTTTCATCGTTGGCCGAACGGGGTTTGGCGAACTGGCCGGCCATGCGTCCGACTTTGACCACCGGGCAACCGGCGGCGAAGGTCATGACGATCGCCATTTGCAGCAATACTTTAAACGTGTCGCGAATTTTCGCGGCGGAGAATTCGGCGAAGCTTTCGGCGCAGTCACCGCCTTGCAACAGAAACGCCCGGCCCTGAGTCACTTCGGCAAACTGACGGCGCAACTCCCGGGCTTCGCCGGCAAATACCAGCGGCGGATAGCTCGCCAGGGTTTGCTCGACCTGCAGCAAATGCGCCGCGTCGGGGTATTGAGGTTGCTGCTGGATCGGCAGGGCGCGCCAGCTGTCAGGGCTCCAGGGTTGGCTCATTGCAGTCTCTAGTGTTTTCCGCTCGGACGGTTATGTTATCAGCAATTAGTGCGTGACCTGCTCCCATCGCTTCGCGGACAATCGCGCCTTTGCCGCCTTATTGCGCTGCTATTTACTGCATTGCAGGCCCGGTAACGATCAGGAGACGAAATGACTGAGGAGCGCGTCGAGCATCTGCTCGCCGAGGTACAGGATGAGTTCGGCGTGATTCGCGTGCTGGAAGTGGCCGATTACCGTTTTCTGGAGTTCGGTGATGCCATCGAACAGAGCTGCGTGTTCACCGCCGACCCGAGTTGGCTCGAGTACGATTACACCCGCGCGATGCTGATTGGCGCGCTGTGCCACGAACAGCCGGAAAGCGCGCTGTTCCTCGGGCTCGGCGCCGGCACTCTGACCCAGGCTTGCCTCAAGTTCCTGCCGCTGGAAGATGTCGAAGCCATCGAGCTGCGTCCGGATGTACCGCGCCTAGCCATCGAATACCTCGGGCTGGATGACGATCCAAGGCTGTACATCCGCGTCGGCGATGCCTTGGAGTTACTTGATACGGCTGAGCCAGCGGACCTGATTTTCGTTGACCTCTATACCGATGTCGGGCCGGGTGTCGGGCATCTGGCCTGGGGTTTTCTGGAAAACTGCCAGAAGCGTTTGAATCCGGGGGGCTGGCTGGTGATCAACCAATGGGCCACCGACGATGGTCGACCGTTGGGGGCGGCGTTGTTGCGCGGTCTCTATCACCGGCATTACTGGGAACTGCCGGTGAAGGAGGGCAACGTGATTCTGATCGTGCCATCGGAGCTGGATCAGGTGCTGGACATGGATGGGCTGATCGCTCGCGCTGAAGGCCTGGCGCCACGGTTGGGGTATTCGTTGCAGTCGTTGATCAAGGCGATTCGGCCGGCGACGTGAAGCGATGAGGTCATTTGTGGCGAGGGAGCTTGCTCCCGCTTGATCGGGCTGGCGCTCCAGTGCGTAGCACTCACAAAATCTGCATTGATTGCCAAGATTTTTTGGGGCCGCTTCGCAGCCCAACGGGAGCAAGCTCCCTCGCCACAAAAGGCTGACATGTCAGCAGCCTTTGAAAACGCCCGGCCGCTTCTCGATCATCGACCGCACACCCTCCTTGGCATCCTCGCTGTTCAGCAATGTCTTCACCAGCGCCGGCAATGCCTGAGCGGCTGCCGTTTCACCCTCATAACGCGCCTGCCGGGCCGACATCAACGTCGCCTGAACCCCAAGTGGCGCCTGCCGGGCAATCCGCTCCGCCAATTCAATAGCCCGTGGCAACAAGTCCTCGCTGGCCATTACTTCCTGCACCAACCCCAGGTGCAAGGCGTCATGGGCGTCGAACTCATCGCCAGTAAGCAACCAGCGCATGGCATTGCCCCAGCCGGCGACCTGATGCAGGCGCAAGGTGGCGCCGCCGAACGGGAAGATCCCGCGTTGCACTTCCTTCTGGGCAAAACGGGTATTGCTGGCGCACAGGTTGATGTCGGCAGCCAGCATCAACTCGATGCCAACGGTCAGGCAGTAGCCTTGAGCCGCGACGATCACCGGTTTGCTGACCCGAGGGCCTGCGAACACGCCCCACGGGTCGCAGCCACCGGGCGGTGCCTGCCAGCCTTCGGCCAGGGCCGCGCCGGCGCTGACCAGATCGAGCCCGGCAGTGAAATGCTCGCCATGGCCGAATACCACCGCGACCCGCGCCTCGCTGTCGGCCTCGAACTCGCCATAGGCCAGGCTGAGTGCGTTGAGCAGGTCGAGGTCGAAGGCATTGCGTTTGGCCACCCGATCCAGGCCGATCATCAGGACATGACCGTGTCGTTCACGGGTTACGCGACTGGGGCTTGGCTGATTCATGGGACATTTCCTCGGGCGAAAAGAGGCGGGAAAAGTATATGAGAGACCGACGGTCTGCCTCACAAGAGTGAACCGTTTTAGCGCCATCGTCAGCAGGGCCGGGCCTTTGCAAAATAGACCGGCACAGGATTATCCGCAAAGCCCGTGACACAACGCTGTACGCCGGTTTTTTCCGATAAAAAAAGCTCCCTTTTCGGGCGAATTCCGGTATAGTGCGCGCCGGCCTTTAACCGGGCCGCGTTTAGGTAGCGCAATTCCCCGAAGTCAGCTTCGGCTGCACGTCCGCACAGCGGACTCTTCCTTGACGAATCTTTTTCATTCATTCGTTTTCGCAAATCCCCGCCGACAAAGCAGCCAGGGCGACTCTTGAGTCTTACACGGCATGCGCAGCTTTGGAGCATGGGTCTTTGCGGATGCACTTAGAGGCAGACCCATGACCCAGGAAACCGGCGGCTTCGCCGCTTTTAATCTTAATCCGAATATTCTTGCAGCTGTCATTGCGACCGGCTACGAAGAACCTTCGGCTATTCAGCAGCAATCGATCCCGATCATCATGGCCGGTCACGACATGATTGGTCAGGCGCAAACCGGTACGGGTAAAACCGCCGCGTTCGCCCTGCCGATCCTGCACCGCATCGATCCTGCCAAGCGCGAGCCGCAAGCCCTGATCCTGGCGCCAACCCGTGAGTTGGCGCTGCAAGTAGCAACCGCTTTCGAAACCTACGCCAAGCAAATGCCGGGCGTTACCGTTGTGGCCGTTTACGGCGGCGCGCCTATGGGCCCACAACTGAAAGCAATCCGTAATGGCGCACAGATCGTTGTCGCCACGCCGGGCCGTCTGTGCGACCACTTGCGTCGTGACGAAAAAGTCCTGGCCACCGTGAACCACCTGGTTCTCGACGAAGCCGATGAAATGCTCAAACTGGGTTTCATGGACGACCTCGAAGTTATCTTCAAGGCGCTGCCACCTACCCGTCAGACCGTATTGTTCTCGGCCACCCTGCCGCAGTCGATCCGTGCCATTGCCGAACGCCATCTGCGCGATCCGCAACACGTGAAGATCCAGACCAAGACTCAGACCGTTACCGCGATCGAACAGGCTCACCTGTTGGTTCACGC
Source organism: Pseudomonas sp. B21-048 (assembly GCF_024748615.1). Classification (NCBI taxonomy): domain Bacteria; kingdom Pseudomonadati; phylum Pseudomonadota; class Gammaproteobacteria; order Pseudomonadales; family Pseudomonadaceae; genus Pseudomonas; species Pseudomonas sp. B21-048. The sequence continues at coordinate 1,706,176 of NZ_CP087168.1, forward strand.
TGACCAGAAGACCTCGGCTGTATTGAGCCTGCTGGAAGTGGAAGATTTTGACGCCCTGATCATGTTCGTGCGCACCAAGCAAGCGACCCTGGACCTGGCCAGTGCCCTGGAAGCCAAAGGCTACAAAGCCGCTGCGCTGAACGGTGATATTGCTCAGAACCAGCGTGAGCGCGTGATCGACTCCCTCAAGGATGGCCGTCTGGACATCGTTGTAGCGACCGACGTTGCTGCTCGTGGTCTGGACGTTCCGCGCATCACTCACGTGTTCAACGTTGACATGCCGTACGACCCTGAGTCCTACGTTCACCGTATCGGTCGTACCGGTCGTGCCGGTCGCGAAGGTCGTGCACTGCTGTTGGTGACTCCTCGTGAGCGCCGCATGCTGCAAGTGATCGAGCGTGTAACCGGTCAGAAGGTTGCCGAAGTTCGTCTGCCGGACGCCCAGGCTGTTCTCGATGCCCGCATCAAAAAACTGACCAACAGCCTGTCGCCGCTGGTCGCTGATGCCGAATCGACTCATGGTGATCTGCTGGATCGCCTGACCGCCGACATCGGTTGCACCCCGCGTGCACTGGCCGCTGCTCTGCTGCGCAAGGCAACCAACGCTCAGGCGCTGACCCTGGCCGCCATCGAGAAAGAACGTCCATTGGTGCCGAACAACGCACCGCGTGGCGATCGTCCAGAGCGTTCCGGTGATCGTCCGGACCGTGGTGATCGCGAGCGTCGTGCTCCGGTTCCATTGGCCGAAGGTCGTGCTCGTTGCCGTACCGCGCTGGGTGCGCGTGATGGTATCGCTGCCAAGAACCTGCTGGGCGCCATCCTGAATGAAGGCGGTTTGGCGCGTGAAGCCATCGGCCGCATCCAGGTGCGTGACAGCTTCAGCCTCGTCGAGCTGCCGGAAGATGGTCTGGAGAAACTCCTGACCAAGCTGAAGGACACTCGCGTTGCCGGTAAGCAGTTGAAGCTGCGTCGCTACCGCGAAGATTGATCCGCTCTCGAGTTGATTGATCGCACATAAAAAATCCCCGACTGGTTCGGGGATTTTTTTTGCCTGTGTCAGCCAAAGCGATAAATATCCATCCCCAGCGCCCCCATGGTGAAACCCTGATGCGCAATGCTGAACTCACCCCCGGCCGCGCGGGCAAAGTACAGCGGCAGCAGATGCTCGTCACTCGGATGGTTGCGCACAGCATTTGGAGCTTGTTGACGATAGTCGTGCAATGCGGCTTCGTCATTCGCTTCAAGCCTCTCGATCATCCAGTCGCGGAACGCCTTGGCCCAGGGTTCGACGCTTTCCGGGCCGGCGTGCCAGTCCAGTTCGCGCAGGTTGTGAGTGATGCTGCCGGAGCCGATCAACAGCACGCCCTGTTCGCGCAGGCTGGCCAAGGCATGGCCGACACGGGTTTGCAGGGCAGGGCCGCCGCGGGTGGGCAGCGAGATCTGCACCACCGGGATATCAGCTTGCGGATACATCAACGACAAGGGTACCCAAACACCATGGTCGAACGGTCGCTGGCTGTCGATGTGCGCCGGCAGGCCATCGGCTTTCAGCTGTTCGACCACCTGCGCCGCCAGTTGCGGATTGCCGGGGGCTGGGTATTGCACCTCGAACAAGGCCTGAGGAAAGCCGCCGAAGTCATGCCAGGTTTCAGGTTGAGAGGTGCTGCTGACCAACAGTTCGCTGCTTTCCCAGTGCGCGGAGACAATCACGATGGCTTTGGGTTTCGGCAATGCCGCGGCCAGGCGCGCAAGGGCCGGTCCGCTGGCGCCGGGTTCCAGGGCTAGCATCGGCGAGCCATGAGAGATATACAGGCTGGGGAACATGAATGAGCTCCTGAGAGTAAGATGGCACCATCTTCAGTCAGATCATTGATCTAAATCTAATATAAGTTTTAGGGTCTTTTGATCGAATTTTTCGGGGTTAATTATGCAGCCGGAGTTTTGGCACAAACGATGGGCGTCGAATCAGATCGGCTTTCATCTGCCGGAAGTGAATCCTTATCTGCAACGGTTCTGGCCAGCGTTGAGCCTGGAAGAGGGCGCTCGCGTGCTGGTGCCACTGTGTGGGAAAAGTCTGGATCTGCTGTGGCTGGCGCACCGAGGTCATGAGGTCTTGGGGATTGAGCTGTCGGAAAAGGCCGTGGAGGATTTCTTCAGTGAGCATCAATTTGACCCGGACGTCAGTGAGCAGGGGCCGTTCAAGGTCTATCGGGCGGGGTCGATCGAGTTGTGGTGCGGTGATTTCTTCGAGTTGACGGCAGGCGATGTGGCCGATTGCGGCGCGCTGTATGACCGCGCGGCATTAATCGCCTTGCCGTCGGCGATGCGTGAGCAATATGCCGAGCATCTGAAGCGGATTCTTCCGAAGGATTCTCTGGGGTTGTTGATTACTCTGGATTACGACCAGACGCAAATGGCCGGGCCGCCGTTTGCTGTGCTTGATGACGAAGTGCAACGGTTGTTCGGCGATGTGTGGGCGCTGAAGATTCTGGAAGACCAGGACGTTCTGGGTGAGAGCTGGAAGTTTCTTGAGGCCGGTGTGACGCGGCTTGAAGAGCGGGTTTATCGGGTTTCCAGTCGTTAGATCTTTTGATCTTCAAGACGAAAAAAAGGGCGATCAGATCGCCCCTTTTTTGTCACCACGGAGCCTGTCAGCCCCGACGACGCAATGCGTCGATGCGCTCTTCCAGCGGCGGGTGGCTCATGAACATGCGGGCGAACCCTTGTTTGAGACCGCCGTTGATGCCGAAGGCATTCAGGGTGTCCGGCATGTGCACCGGCAGCCCTTGTTCTGCACGCAGACGCTGCAGGGCACCGATCATTGCGCTGGTGCCCGCCAGGCGTGCACCGGCATCGTCGGCACGGAATTCGCGTTTACGCGAGAACCACATGACGATGGCGCTGGCCAGAATACCCAGAACCAGTTCAGCGAAGATGGTCGCCACATAGTAGGCAATGCCTTGGCCTTCTTCGTTCTTGAAGATCACCTTGTCGACAAAGTTGCCGATGATCCGGGCGAAGAACATCACGAAGGTGTTCACCACGCCCTGGATCAGCGCCAGGGTGACCATGTCGCCATTGGCCACGTGGCCGATTTCGTGGGCCAGAACGGCTTTCACTTCATCCGGCGAGAAGCGCTCGAGCAAACCCTGGCTGACTGCGACCAAGGCATCGTTCTTGTTCCAGCCGGTGGCGAAGGCGTTGGCTTCATAGGCCGGGAAAATCCCGACTTCGGGCATCTTGATCCCGGCGTCGCGGGACAATTGCTCGACCGTTTGCAGCAGCCATTGCTCGTGCCGGGTGCGCGGCTGGCTGATGATCTGGGTGCTGGTACTCATTTTCGCCATCCACTTGGAGATGAACAGCGAGAACAGGGAACCGGCGAAACCAAAGACCGCACAGAAAATCAGCAGCTGATTGAGGTTGAGATCAACCCCGTTGGCCGCCATGAACCCGTTGAAGCCGAAAAGGCTCAGGGTAATGCTGGCAATCAGCACGACCGCCAGGTTAGTGGCCAGAAACAGCAAAATGCGCATCATGGTTGTAGAAATCTCCTCGTGCTAAAGATGTAGCGTACTGCGGGGTATATAAGGTGCTGCACCGGGCTATTCAACCGGGTGACTATTTCAAACTGTGTCCTACAGCAACAGTCTAGCGGCTTGAAGGGCATTTCCGACGTCGATATGGGAAACGGTTGTCAGTCAATTAGCGTCGCAGGCCCCCGCCGTTGTTAGGCGCGGGCATGAGATGAGTCGTCAGTCAGCGCTTGAAACAACGAGGCGAGGTGGGGCGCACAGATGTGTTGCTGAATTAATCACCGTGCGACTTTAGTCAGCGTCGCACGGTGACAGGCCACTTACTGGCGGTAGGACTTGAGGAAGTTGCCGATCCGGCCAATGGCCTGATCCAGGTCGTCGAGCCGTGGCAGGGTGACCACACGGAAATGGTCCGGCCATGGCCAATTGAAGGCCGTGCCTTGTACCACCAGCAGCTTTTCCGAGAGCAACAGGTCGAGCACGAATTTCTCGTCGTTGTGGATCGGGCAGACCTTCGGGTCGATCCGCGGGAACGCATAGAGCGCGCCCATCGGCTTGACGCAGCTCACGCCCGGAATGTCATTGAGCAGTTCCCAGGTACGATTGCGCTGTTCCAGCAGGCGCCCTTGCGGCAGCACCAGATCGTTGATGCTTTGATAGCCGCCTAGCGCGGTCTGGATGGCGTGTTGGCTCGGCACGTTGGCACACAGGCGCATGTTGGCCAATATGTCGATGCCTTCGATGTAGCTCTGGGCGTGATGTTTCGGACCGGAAATAGCGACCCAGCCGGAACGGAAGCCAGCCACGCGATAGGACTTGGACAGACCGTTGAAGGTCAGGCACAGCAAATCCGGTGCCAGCGAGGCGGTGCAGATGTGTACGGCGTCGTCGTACAGGATCTTGTCGTAGATCTCGTCGGAGAACACCACCAGATTGTGCTGACGGGCCAGTTCCAACATGCCTAACAGGACTTCTTTCGAGTACACCGAGCCGGTCGGGTTGTTCGGGTTGATGATCACCAGCGCCTTGGTGTTCGGGGTGATCTTGGCCTTGATGTCGGCCAGATCCGGCCACCAGTTGGCCTGTTCATCGCACAAGTAATGCACCGCGTTGCCGCCCGCCAGGCTCACTGCGGCGGTCCACAGCGGATAGTCGGGAGCCGGCACCAGCACTTCGTCGCCGTTGTTGAGCAGGGCCTGCATCGACATCACGATCAGCTCGGAAACGCCGTTGCCCAGGTAGATGTCTTCGATGCCGACGCCTTCCACCTCTTTTTGCTGGTAGTACTGCATCACGGCCTTGCGGGCGCTGAACAGGCCCTTGGAGTCGCTGTAGCCCTGGGCGGTCGGCAGGTTGCGGATCACGTCCTGAAGGATTTCATCCGGCGCTTCGAAACCAAAGGGCGCCGGGTTGCCGATGTTCAGCTTGAGGATGCGATGGCCTTCCTCTTCCAGGCGTTTGGCGTGCTTGAGCACTGGGCCGCGAATGTCGTAGCAGACGTTGGCGAGCTTGTTCGATTTGCTGACCTGCATGGCGATGTGTTCCCGAAAATGAACGATCCAGGCGGCGTATGAACGACCGTACTGGGAATCCTGCGTACTCACACAGGCCTGACGCCTTGAGCGGCGGCACTCATAATCCGTTTGAATGCGCGTGGTCTGGCTGCCAGACTGGTGTTTGACGAGGCGCAATCATACGTGCCGCCCGATCTGTGGAAAAGGTACAGATCGGGCTTTTTCAGCTGCTGAGGTGTGATGATGGAAAAGTTGGAAAAAACCCTGGAAGAATGGCGTGAAATGCTCGACCCGGAGCAGTACAACGTTTGCCGCCTCAAGGGCACCGAGCGGCCATTCTCCGGTAAGTACAACGACAGCAAGGTCGACGGTGTTTACCACTGCATTTGCTGCAACGCGCCGCTGTTCGACTCAAACACCAAGTTCGATTCCGGCTGCGGCTGGCCGAGCTTCTACGCGCCGATCGGCGACAGCGCGATGGTCGAGATCCGTGATGTCAGCCACGGCATGATCCGCACCGAAGTGGTCTGCGCCAAATGCGATGCTCACCTGGGGCATGTGTTCCCGGACGGTCCGCCGCCAACCGGTTTGCGTTATTGCATCAACTCGGTATGCCTGGACCTGGTTCCTCGCGAATAATCTGCATCGTTGCGCAGGGTCGCGGATGTACCTTGCTTAACGTAGCTGCCGAAGGCTGCGATTTTTTGATCTTTTAGGCCGCTGAAGATCTCGCTGCCTTCGGCAGCTCCGATGAGGAGCGCGTGCGGGCATCTATTGATTTATTAAATTGCACGCAATTCAATTGCTCGCTATGTTTGGTCTTTGTTCTTCCATTCGGAGTTCGTGCCATGAGCGATAACCTGTTGAGTATCCCTTGCACCACCATCAAGGGCGAGCAAAAGACCCTGGCCGATTTCGCCGGTAAAGCGGTGCTGGTGGTCAATACCGCCAGCAAATGCGGGTTCACCCCGCAGTACAAAGGCCTCGAAGAGCTGTGGCAGACCTATAAGGATCAAGGTCTGGTGGTGCTCGGTTTTCCCTGCAATCAGTTCGGCAAACAAGAGCCGGGCAACGAGGGGGCTATTTCCGAGTTCTGCGAGTTGAATTACGGGGTGAGTTTCCCGCTGTTCAAGAAGATCGAAGTGAATGGTGCCGATGCCCATCCGCTGTTCGTTCAACTGAAAAAGCGCGCACCGGGCGTGCTGGGTTCCCAAGGCATCAAGTGGAACTTCACCAAGTTCCTGATCGGCAAGGACGGCCAACTGGTCAAGCGCTTCGCTCCGGCGACCAAACCGCAGGACCTGAGCCGCGAGATTGAAGCCTTGCTCAAATGAACACGTTGTCCGTTGATTCGCTGAAGCTCGATAGTCAGCTTTGCTTCAAGCTGTACGCCGCTTCTCGGGCGGTGATCCGTGCCTACAAGCCGATGCTCGATCAGTTGGGTCTGACCTACCCGCAATACCTGGCGATGCTAGTACTGTGGGAATGGCAGGAGACGGCGCCCGAGCAGCCGACGGTCAAGGCGCTGGGTGAGCGCCTGGCCCTGGATTCCGGGACCCTGACGCCGCTGCTCAAACGGCTTGAGCAACTGCAGCTGGTGCAGCGTCAGCGTTCGACGCGCGATGAGCGTGAGGTGCACTTGAGCCTGTCGCCCGCCGGCAAGGCGTTGCGCGATCAGGTCGGACCGCTCAAGGCCCGGTTGTTGTGCGATAGCGGTATCGATCTGGATCGCCTGAATGATCTGCGCGATGGCCTCGATCACTTGTTGGGGCAAATCAAAGCGCTGTCGTAGTCGGTATCCACAAGTCGAGCAGGGCGGCCAGTTCTTCCCGGCGGAAAGGTTTGGCCAGGTAGTCGCTCATGCCCGCGGCACGGCAGCGCTCACGTTCTTCGGACATGGCGTTGGCGGTCAGGGCGACGATGGGCAGTTGTGGCCAGCGCCCGCTGCGACGAATCTGCCGACTGGCTTCATAGCCGTCCATCACTGGCATATTGCAGTCCATCAGCACCAGATCGAATTCGCTCTGCTCAAGCTGATCCAGGGCTTCGGCGCCGTGGGCCGCGACGCTCACTTCGCAACCCAGTTTTCCGAGCATTCCCTTGGCCACCAACTGATTGACCGGATTGTCCTCCACCAGCAGGATGCGTCCGCGTCGCAGGGGTGAGATGGCTTCGATCCGGGCGCCGTTGATCGTGGTGAGTTCCGGCTGCAAGATCCGCCGCAGGGCCTGGTAAAGCGCGTTGCGCGCCAAAGGCCGCGCCTGCTGCTGCAAGGGCGCCAAGGCGTTGGCTTGCTCGCCGGGCAGGAAACTGCCGTAAGCGGTCACCAGCAAAATCGGCGCGGTAAAGGTAGGGCGCAGGCCAAACAGGCATTCGGGACAGTCGGTGATCAGCACATCCGGCTTCAGACCGATCAACCGGTCATCGATGGAGCGCTGCTGATAGTCGAGCCCCCAGCCGGGCAGCAGACTGCTCAACAGTTCCGCCAGACCGCTGCTGGCGGCGGTGATCGCGACAATGTTGCCCCGCAGGGCTGCCGGGGAAATGGCCCGGGTATGGCAGGGCAGGGGCAGGTCGGCGCAGAACTGGCTGCCGAAGCCCGCTTCCGAACTGATCGTCAGACGCCCTTGCATGGCTTCGCAGAGGCTGTAAGTCAGTGCCAGGCCCAGCCCGGTCCCGCCGAATTGTCGGGTAATTCCGGCACCGGCCTGGGTGAATGGCTGGAAGATTTTGACCTGTGCGTCCTCGGCGATGCCAATGCCAGTGTCGCAGACTTCGATGCGCACGCCGTCTTCGAACGTGGAAAGTCGCACATCGACCCGCCCGAAACGGGTGAACTTGAGGGCGTTGGACAACAGATTGCTGACGATCTGCCGGACCCGGGTCGGATCACCGAGCACCAGCGCGGGAAATTTCGGGTCGATCAGGCACGCCAACTCGACACTCGGGGCGGCGTTCTGGGACAGCAGGTTGGCGGTGTCTTCAATCAGCGAGCCAAGGTCGAATGGAATGTGTTCGAGTTCGAGCTGGCCGGCATCGAACTTCGACAGGTCGAGAATATCGTTGAGCAGTTCCACCAGCACTTTGCCCGAGTCATGGGCGATGGACAGCTGTTGCTGCTGCTCGGCATTGAGCGGACCGTCCAGCGAGAGCGCGATCATTCCCAGCAGACCGTTGAGGGGCGTGCGGATTTCATGGCTCATGTTGGCCAGGAACACCGAGCGCGCTTCGGCCATGTCCAGGGCAGTGCTGCGGGCGACTTCCAGTTCCTCGTTGGATTGGCTGAGGCGGGTATTGATCGCCTTGAGTTCCGCGGTGCGTGCCGAGACGATGTTTTCCAGTTGCGAGAGGTAGTCGGTCAGGCGGTTTTCCGCGTTGCGCCGTTGCTGGATTTCGGTGGCGATGTTTTCAAACTGCTGATTGGCGACCTCGACCAAGACTCCGATTTCATCGTTTTCATGCCCCGTCGGACACTCCAGTAACGTCGGTTCCGCGCTGCGCGGATCACGGCCACTGAGTTCGCGGATGACCCGCACCAGCGGTTTGGTCAGCATCACGTAAAACAACGCCAGCAGAATGCCCGTGAGAATCAGGCTGCGCGCGAAGCCGTTGAGCAGGGTCACTTCGGCCCGGCGCAGGAAGCGGCTGCCGAAGGTGTAGGTGTCGACTTCCAGGCGCAAGGTCCCGAGGGATTCGTCCGGCAAGTGATCGAGGTAAAGGCGGTCTTCGAACTGCCGGTTGGCGCCGAACAGGAAGTCGCTAATCATCCGGTCATTGTTTTCCAGGCCCGGACGTTTGACGCTGGCCAGCACGGTATTGTTGTTGTCAGTCAATTGCGCGCCGATGATTGCCGGGGAGCGCAACAGCCCCAGGGCCAGTTCCTGAGCGAGTTCGGCATCAATGTTGTAGGCGATGCGGGACGCAGGGTTATGGCTGATTTCCAGCAACGACAGTATTTCGCGGTTGATGGAGGCATCTTCGCTGGCATAATCGATGCCTATTTGCAGCAGGCTGAGCAGCGTGCCCAGAATGAAACCGGCCAGCACCGTAACCCGGGCTTGTTTGTACGACAGCCGGTGGCTGAACTTGATATCCATGGGATGTTGAACCACTTCCGTTTCCCTTCGCTGCTCAAGCATAGTCGATCATCAATGGATACCGATGTTCTCGCAAAACACCTGTAAGGGTGTAGATGTTGTGTTTCGTCGCTGTACCGCCATCATTACCGTGAACGTGCCCCGAGGAGAAGACGTGGATTCCCGATTGAATGCTTTTCTTGAACGCGCCGATGCCGTTCTGGCCCGTATCGAACCGCTGTTGCCTGCCCCTCGGCAAGCCATCGACTGGACACACTGCCTGGCCGCGCGCTGGCAGCGCGAGGGACGCAGCGGTTTTCTGTTGCCGCTGCAAGTCAGCCTCGACACGCGTTTGTCCGACCTGATCGGCGTTGACCGGCAACTGGAGCAACTGGGCCGCAACACCCGACAGTTCCTCGACGGCATGCCGGCCAACCACGCCTTGCTCTGGGGCTCGCGTGGCACTGGTAAATCTTCGCTGGTGCGCGCCTTGCTGTCGGAACACGCCAAGAGCGGCCTGCGGCTGATCGAGATCGAACGCGATCACTTGGCGGACTTGCCGCGCGTGGTCGAGCAGATCGCCAAGTTGCCGCAGCGCTTTGTGCTGTTCTGCGATGACCTGTCGTTCGAATCGGGCGAGGGCGATTACCGCGTGCTCAAGAGCGTTCTTGATGGTTCGCTCGAACAGGCGCCAGACAACGTTCTGCTGTATGCCACCTCCAACCGTCGCCATCTGGTGCCGGAGAAGGAAAGCGATAACGAAAACTGGAAAAGGGTCGATGGCGAACTTCATCCCAGTGAGGCGGTAGAAGACAAGATCGCGCTGTCGGACCGTTTTGGTCTGTGGCTGTCGTTCTATCCATTTACTCAGGAGCATTTCCTCAACGTCGTCGAACACTGGATCGGCCAATTGGCTGACAAGGCCGGCCTTGAGTGGCAGCGTGATGAAGCGCTGGACATCCTCGCGGTGCGCTGGGCCACAGGCCGGGGCAATCGCAATGGGCGTTGCGCGTATCAATTTGCCCGCTATTGGGTCGGGCTGAAGCTGTTGGAGCACAAGGCATGATTGATTTGCAAAAAAGCGGCCAAGGCCTCGAGGGCTATGGCATGTTGTGGGCACAACTGGAATCGCTGCTGGCGGACGAGCGTGATTTCATCGCCAACGCCGCGCAGTTTTCAGCGTTTCTGTTCAACCAGCTCGACGATCTGAACTGGGCGGGTTTCTACCTTAATCGCAACGAAGAACTGGTGCTTGGTCCGTTTCAGGGGCAAATTGCTTGTGTACGGATTCCATTCGGTCGCGGTGTGTGCGGGGCGGCGGCGGCCACCTTGCAGACCCAACGGGTCGAAAATGTACACGCATTCCCCGGGCACATCGCCTGCGACAGTGCCTCGAACAGTGAACTGGTGGTGCCACTGGTCAAGGACGGTCGACTGATCGGCGTGCTGGACCTCGACAGCCCGAAGCTCGCGCGTTTTACCCCTGACGATCAGGCCGGTATCGAGCAACTGGCGGCGATTTTCCTGCGCCTGACCGACTGCTGATCAAGCTTGCAAGCGGCCGCGCCTTGAAGCGGTCACCCCGTCAGCAACAACAAAGGTGAACATCACGCTGAGCATTAGTGCTCCTTCATCCGGCTTTTGTCGTGGCGTGCCATCTGTTGTTGCAATGCCTGCTCCAGTTCGAGCATGGCGTGCTCCATGGACTTGCTGCAATCGACCACTTCATCGTGGTGGAATCTGTTACTGCAGGCCTGTTCGAGCGCCTCGCAGCTGTCGATCAATCGGCAGGCCTGGGCAATTCTGGCGGCACCCTTGATTTTGTGAGCGAGGTCGAGAAGTGACTGCCGGTCCTTTGATTCGGATAACGCCAGGAGCGCTTGCCGGTCCAGGCGGTTGCTATTCAGCAGTTCGGTCAACAGTCGCTGATTCAGCGTCGGGTTGCCACCGGTCAACAGGTGCAGCCCCTCCAGGCTGAAGGCCGGTTCGCGGACCATCGGCGTGATGCCTTCGACCCATTGGCTCAAGGCCGTCAGGCTGAGGGGTTTGAACAGGCAATCGTCCATTCCGGCCAGTTTGCAGCGTTGTCTTTCTTCAGGCTGTGCATTGGCGGTAAAACCCAGCACGGTACAGGGAGGGCGCTGTATGTGCTGTTCATGTTGGCGAATGGCCCGGGCCATGTCATATCCATTCATGATGGGCATGTTGCAATCGGCGATCACCAGATCGAATGGTTGATTTTTCCATGCCTCGAACCCCGCTTTGCCCTCCGCTGCGATAGTGAACCTATGCCCTAGAAACTCCAGTTGCTGACACATGAGTAGACGATTGGCCGGGTGATCATCGACAACCAGAACGTTCAAGGGGGCAGAGCTCGGGTGAATTGGCGGCTCGATGGGTTCCGGCATCCATTCCGTCGGCAGGGTTGCCAGAAGCAGCGAAACCCGGACTTGAGTGCCAATCCCCGGCTGACTGCTCAAGCTCAGACTGCCGCCCATCATTTCGCACAGATGGCGGCTGATCACCAGGCCCAGACCTGCTCCGCCTCTGGATAACTGGCCGGAGTTGTCGGCTTGGGCAAATGGTTCGAATAGCCGCTGTTGATCCTGCTCGCTGATCCCTGCGCCACTGTCTTCAACCAGCAATTGCAGATGGACCCGGTCGGGTTTGTCGGTCGGCTGCAAGGCGACGCTGATCCTGACCTGGCCCTGTTGCGTAAACTTGATGGCATTGCTGATGAGGTTGGACAGCACCTGCTTGAAGCGCATAGGGTCCAACAGAATATCGGCCGCCGGTTTGGCAGGGCTGAATTCCAGTTGCAACCCGAGATTCTTTTGCTGGGCTAGCCCATCGAAGATCCGCACCACCGAGGCTACGGTTTCAGCCAGATTGACGCGCTCCGGGCTCAGGCTCAGACGTCCGGATTCGATGCGCGCAATATCGAGAATGTCCCCGATCAGTTCCAGCAGATCTTTCGCCGAGTGGTAAGCCACGTCGATGGCCGGCCGATCCGGGTGGTTGTGATCGATACGTTTGAGCGTCAGTTCGAGCATACCGATGATTGCATTCATGGGCGTGCGGATCTCATGGCTCATCGTCGCCAGAAAGGTACTTTTGGCTCGATTGGCTTCATCGGCACGCTCTTTCGCCGTCTGTCGCTGTTTTATCTGACGACGCATGTAAGCGTTCCAGGCAATGGAGATCAGCAGCAACACGCCGACGCTGATAACAATTTGATAGAACACTCGGTGATAGTTGCGCCAGGTACTTTGCGAGGCCGCTGAATAGCCACGCCAGCGGTTATTGATAACGCCCAGTTCTTCCGGTGCGATGCTCAGCAGTGCCTTGTCGAGAATGGCATTCAGTTCTTTGGCGTCGCGCCCGGTCGCCAGGGAAAACGCTGCCTGTCGGGTGCCGATGGTGGTACTGATCTGAAGTGACTGTTCGAAGATCCGCGACGAGATGAAATAGTTGGCGATCACCAGTGAGTTCACCGCACCTTCCACCTGGCCATCGGCGAGCAATTCCACGGCGCTGAACGTGTCCGGGGTTTCAATCAGGTTGATCCGCGGGAATTCGCTGCGCAGGTAATCCACCAGTGGATTGCCTTGGGCGATTGCCAGGCGTTTATCCTGCAATTGCGTGAGGTTTGTCGGGCTGTCGGCCGCTTTGCGCGTCAGCAGTACAAAGGAATTTTCCAGATAGGGACGGCTGAAGTTCAACGTCGTTTCACGCTGGATGCTGGGGAGGAGAGCGGCGATCAGGTCGGCTTGATGGTTATTGATCTGCTCGATCATCTCGTCATCGCTTCGGCTGCGCTGGATTTCGAAACGCAATCCGGTGCGCAATCTGATCAGTTCAAGCAGGTCAGCGGTGACACCCCGAAAGTTACCATTGCCGTCGAAAAACGTCAGTGGCGCAAGCGCTTCATTGACCACGACGCGCACAACCGGATGTCGTGCCAGCCAGCGTTCTTCGTGATAGCTGAGTTGCAATTTTTGATCGGTGAGAAGTATGTCACTGCCGGCACTCCAGCGTTTGGCGATGTTTTCTCGCTCGCTGGTGGGGGTGGCTTTGAGTACTGCGTTAATGATCCCGAGCAGATCCGGGTTGTTCTTCTGCACGGCAAAACTGAAACCATGCGCTTCATGTTTACCGAAGTTGGCCATGCGGATGTTGTTCAGGTACCCCTTGTTGATCATGTAATGAGTTGAAATGGTGTCACCGAGAAAAACATCGGCCTGGCCGAAGGCAACTGCATTGATTGCATTCTGATAGGAGGGGTAGGAGGTGATGATTGCGTTCGGATAAAGCGCTCTGACCTCGTCCAGCGGCAGATAGTGATACACCATGCTAAGCCGCATGCCGGCAAGTCCATCGGTCAGCGAACGGGTTTCTCCTTCTCGTGTCACCAAGACGGGTTGATCCACCGCATAAGGCTTGGATAGGGCGATGTCGGCATTGTTGGCCTCGAAGCCATTGGCGGTGCCGAGCATATCGACCTGGCCTTTTTCCAGCGCCTCGATCGCGGCTCCTCGGGAAGCGAAGCGCTGGACCTTGACCGGCAACCCTATAGCCTTGCCGAGAATGCCTGCGTAATCGGCAGTGAAGCCTTCATAGTCCTGGCCACTGAGGGTCAGGTCGAAAGGAGGATAATCCGGAGCCGATGTACCCAGAATCAATTCACGTTTGTTTTTAATCCATTGTCGTTGTGAGGTATCCAGTTGGACGTCCGTGAGCCCAGCCGTGGAGCGACTGAGCAGGGTGTAGTGCTCGCTGGCCGTCTGAGCCGCGAGAACCGAGGTGCTCAGGCATAATCCCGCGGCCATGAGTATTAGATAATCCTTGAAATGGCTGAGCATCCTGTTTCTCACACTAACGCATTACGTTTTGCCATGTCGATGAGTTCAACCAGGGATTTGGCTTTAAGTTTTTGCATGAGCCGTTTTTTATAAGTGCTGACGGTCTTGTTGCTGAGAAACATACCCTTGGCAATTTCTTTGTTGGTGCGACCCTGGGCGAAAAGTTGTAATACCATCAGCTCTCGATCGTTAACGGATTTAAACAATTCCAGGTCGGCCCAGCGCGCGTCGTCGCGACGGACGGGGTTCAACGCCTGACTGGGGAAATAGTTGTAACCTGATAAGACCGCTTTGATCGCACTCATCAGTTCACTGAGATCTTCTTGTTTGCATACATAGCCCGATGCACCGGACTGCATGCAGCGAATACCGAAAAGTGTCGGGCATTGTGCCGTTAGTACCAGTGTTTTCAGGGGTGTGCTCATGGCGTTGAAGCGAGAGAGCACTTCCAACCCATCCAGTTTCGGAATGCTGATGTCGAGGATAATCAGGTCAGGCATGCATTCGCGAACCATCTGCATTGCATCGACCCCATTGTCAGTTTCGCCGACGACTTTGTAACCTTCATGTTCCAGCAGCATTCGGACAGCAAGGCGGATGACAGGGTGATCGTCGACAATAAAAACGGAGTTCATAATCAAATCCCATACGTACACAAATAAAGCGCGCACCTTAGCTCAGATAGTTGAGGGGCCGCATGAACCGAGGGAGCTATAGCGGCAATATAGGAAAAGTCCTACATCTAAAGAAGAATAGGACTACGTACCAACTAGGTTCTACATGAGGAACGGCAAAGTTCGGTAGGGCGCGTCAGGTGGTTGGATACGTTGAGATAGAGGTGTGATTCTGTACTTTGTTGATGATTTTAGTATGTTTGGGTTTTTAGGGTGAGGCCAAGGATAACAAGTTTATCAAGTCTGATTGTTTCAATGGCTTGATCAAATAACCGAGCAAGGGCAGTCCATGTTCGCAGGCCATGACTTTAAGTTCATCAAGTTCGAGGGATGTCAGGCAGCTCAGAAGTATTGCCTGTCTGATCATTCCCCGGTGACTGGCGTATTCGATCAAGTCGAGGCCTGGAAGGTCTGGCAAGCATTGGTCGCACAGAAGAATATCGAACGGTTGCGCAGCCTTGAGCATTTGTTGCAAGGCGCCTTTGGCGCTGTCAGTGGCAGTCAGTTGGGTGAAGCCATAACTTTCGAGCAGGTATTGAGTTGCTCTTAGCTGAAAGGGATGATCTTCCACCAACAAGATGCGCCAATCATATTTATACGTAGGGATTTTCATGCGTCATCGTTCGAGCAAGGGAAGGTGATTATTTCGCGAGAGGATCGAACAATCGATCAGTCAGCTCTGCACAGGGTGTAAGGCGATTCTGTCGATGTTGAAGTACACAAATGTCGAGAAGCTCGATCAACCGTTCAGAAATCTCTGATACGGCTGATCGATACGCTTCTATCCGTGGCTTGAACGACCGGTCATTTCCAGCGCCATTTCACCGGCATAGCTGTCGGTCATGCCAGCGATGAAATCAATCATGCGCAAGAAGGAGGTGTGTAAAGGGCCATGAGGATCGGGCGCATTGTTGCCCAACAGATCGAGTATGCGGCGGTTCTTAAAGGATGGCGTACGGCCATTGTGCTGCTCAAGTGCCGCGCCGCAAAAGGCATTGAGCAGGATTTCCAGCGTCGTGTAGGCCCCTATTTCGTGGAGCGTCTTGCGCTTGTCCTGGAAGATTTTTTTGCGCGCCATGTCCTTGGCGTTCAAGACGCAGCGTTTGGCGGGGCCATGCATGTGTTCCACCAGGTCTCCCGGCAGTGTGCCAGCCAGCAGCGCGTCCTGTTGCTCGACGAACGCTCGGGCTGCTGCATTGGTCAGGTGTTCGATGGCTTTGCCCCGCAGGATTGCCAGTTTGCGCCGACGTGAATCCTGTGGACCGAGCTGGCGATAGGTTTCAGGGAGGTCGTCGCCCACCAGGTCCAGCAACAGGGACTCGACTTCGGCGTACTCCAACAGCTCCATCTCCAGACCATCTTCCAGATCGATCAGCGCGTAGCAGATGTCGTCGGCGGCCTCCATCAGGTACACCAGCGGATGACGCGCCCAGCGTTGTTCTTCCAGCTGGGGCAGACCGAGTTTATAAGCGATCTGCTCCAGCAGAGGCAGTTCGCTTTGATAGCAGCCGAACTTGTGCTTCTTGTAGCCCAATGAGTCGGCATGCCGAGCCGTCCAGGGGTATTTCAGGTAGGTGCCCAGCGTGGCGTAGGTCAGCCGGGTCCCCCCTTCGAACTGGTGGTATTCAAGTTGGGTGAGCACCCGGAAACCTTGAGCATTGCCTTCAAAATTGAGGAAGTCATCGCGTTCGGCTTCGCTCATCGCATCCAGCCAGCCACGACCTGCGGCTTGCTGGAACCAGTGGCGAATGGCGTCCTCGCCGGAATGACCGAAAGGCGGATTACCAATGTCATGGGCCAGGCAGGCCGATTGCACCACCATTCCCAAGTCGCTTGGTTCGCACCAGTCGGGCAGGGCGCTGCGGATGGTTTCACCGACGCGCATGCCCAGCGAGCGGCCGACACAGCTGACCTCCAGCGAGTGGGTCAGGCGCGTGTGGATGTGATCGTTGCTGGAAACTGGATGAACTTGGGTCTTGCGCCCGAGACGGCGAAACGCGCCCGAGAAAATGATGCGGTCGTGGTCTTTATGGAAAGGGCTGCGGCCGAGTTCTTCCGGGCTGTGCACAGGCTTTCCGAGGCGTTCGCGGGTAAGCAGGGTTTGCCAATCCAAGGCTGGTTTCTCCTTCGGGTGATTGATGCCCTAGCTTCCCGGTTCAAACGGGTCCCTGCAAGGGGAGCCAGGGTTTATTGACGTTTGGTTCGTGACCAACCGTCAACAAGCCTTGGAAACCTGGTCAAGCATGCAGCCAGAAAAGACAGATCAATGTTTTCGCGAAGAGTTCTGCATGATCAGCTTGATCAGTGGCCCCAGCGTGATGCCCAGGCGAGCCAGTCGAGTCAGGCTGCCAATACCGCCACCCTTGGCACCCTTGCCGGTCAGAAAACCCAGCCCGATCACGGCCGCGATGCCCCAGAGCGGGGCGTGTTTGATGCCGAGGCCATCTTGCAGGTTTTGCGTCATGCCACGCACGCGTTGCAACGGGTGCAGCAGGTTTTGGGATTCGTGGCGAATTTCCTGGCGATGCATTTCCATGCGCAGGCGGATCAGGGCCTTGCGCATTTCCGTGCGCGAGCTGTTGCGGGGAAGTTCAGACATGCTCATGGCAACAGACGCTCCCGATCATTGGCCAACTCTTCCAGGGTGCCATGGAAGGGCGAGGATTCATCGAAAATCGCTGCTCTCAAGCGCATCGCACAGAACAACGCTGCGAGGGTATAGAACACACAGAGGCCGATGATTGCTGCCAGACGATAGGTGTCCCAAAACAGGATCAACACCAGCGTCGACAAGCCCACCAGCAATAACAAGGCAAAGACCAGCGTCAGGCCTGCAAACAGCAACAGGCTGACGGTGCGTGCTTTTTGTTCCTGCAATTCAATGCCGAACAGTTCGACATGACTGTGCAGCAGTCCAAGAAATGCGGCGCCGAGGCGTCGCGGTGATGAGCCGGTGCCCGTCGCGGACGGGCCGGGTTCGCCGATTGCCATATCAGCGCCGAGTGGCCAGCAGGCCGATCAGGAAACCCACGCCAGCCGCGATTCCGACCGATTGCCATGGGTTGGCCTGGACGTAATCTTCCGTGGCGGTGACAGCGGCTTTGCCGCGCTCGCGAACAGAATCTTCGGTCAATCTCAGGGTTTCGCGCGCGCGCAGCAGACTGTCATGGATCTGCTGGCGCAACTCGTCGGCCTGATCGCCAGCCAGGGATTTGGTGTGTTCCAACAACCGTTCGGTGTCGGTAACCAGCGTTTGAAAATCTTCCATCAGAACTTCTTGAGCAGTCTTTGCTGTGGTGCGTGCCATTGGTGATCTCCATGAGTGGCTTGTGAAGCGTTCGAGTATGAGCCTTGCGGGAAGGTTCAGTACAAATGACTGGTACAACTTTTGCTATGTCGTGGTGCGTTGACCGGCGCCGATGCGCTGTTGCCGGGCATGATTTCAGAAAAACCTTAACTCAAATAATCAAAACTTGCGCAAAGGCTCCGGTCTGATACGCCAAAGCGGTTCATCCTGATCAGTACGAGGGGATGAATGAGCTGCAACTTGGTGCATCGATAGTCCGAGCGAGCTTCTTTGGTGCTTTTTTAACCTTCAGGTCTGCCCATCCATGGAAAATCTGCAAAGTGCTGTGGACAGTCTGGTTCATAGCTCCAACACATTGTTCATCCTTATCGGTGCGGTCATGGTCCTGGCCATGCATGCCGGTTTTGCCTTTCTGGAGGTGGGTACGGTTCGACAAAAGAACCAGGTCAACGCCCTGTCGAAGATCCTCAGCGACTTCGCCATTTCGACCCTGGCCTACTTCTTTATAGGCTATTGGATTTCTTATGGGGTCACTTTCATGCAACCGGCGGCGGTGATTACTGCCGATCATGGCTATGGACTGGTGAAGTTTTTCTTTCTGCTGACCTTTGCTGCGGCAATACCGGCAATCATTTCCGGCGGCATCGCCGAGCGCGCCCGATTCGTCCCGCAGTTGTGTGCGACGGCACTGATCGTGGCGTTTATCTATCCCTTCTTCGAAGGCATGATCTGGAATGGCAATTTTGGTCTGCAAGCCTGGCTGCTGGAACGCTTTGGCGCCAGTTTCCATGACTTCGCAGGCTCCGTGGTGGTTCACGCCGTGGGCGGCTGGCTGGCACTTGCGGCGGTATTGTTGCTCGGACCGAGGCAAGGTCGTTATCGCGATGGAAAGCTGGTGGCGTTCGCGCCGTCGAGCATTCCCTTTCTGGCGTTGGGTTCGTGGATCCTGATAGTCGGCTGGTTCGGCTTCAACGTGATGAGTGCTCAGACGCTGCAAGGGGTCAGTGGGCTGGTGGCAGTGAATTCGTTGATGGCCATGGTTGGCGGCACAGTGGCGGCGTTGGTGGTCGGACGCAATGACCCGGGTTTTCTGCATAACGGCCCGCTGGCCGGACTGGTAGCGATCTGCGCCGGATCGGATCTGATGCACCCGGTGGGCGCATTGGTGACCGGTGCCATCGCCGGAGCTCTGTTTGTCTGGTGCTTTACCGCGGCTCAGGGCAAATGGCGTATCGACGATGTGCTGGGCGTCTGGCCTTTGCATGGACTGTGCGGTGTCTGGGGCGGGATCGCTTGCGGCATCTTCGGTCAAACCGCCTTGGGTGGTTTGGGGGGCGTGAGCCTGATCAGTCAGTTGATCGGCACTTCTCTGGGAGTGATCGTGGCGCTGGGTGGCGGTTTTGCGGTGTATGGCGCGATCAAGACGTTCCATGGTCTGCGCTTGAGCCAGGAAGAGGAGTATTACGGCGCAGACTTGTCGGTGCACAAGATCGGTGCCGTAAGTCAGGATTGAATTACTGTTCCTCATCGTCAGCGCCAGGGTAAAAACCGTGTAGCAGGCGATAGCGGTCATGCCGTACCTGGTCAACCCGGTCTTGCACCTGCTGGCCGGGTATGCCCAGCATGATCAGTGCGTGGGAGGCGAGCATCAGGCTCGACTCCAGCAACTCGGGGACGACTTCGCTGGCACCGGCCGCCTTCAACTCGGCCAACTGACTGTCGTCCCGTGTGCGCACCAGGATCGGCACGTTCGGGTTGAACCGGCGTGCCTCCTTGAGTATCAACAGCGCGATGTCCGTTTTGTCCACGGCAACCACCAGCAGCCTGGCGCGTTCCAGCCCTATCGCAACCAGCAGTTCGCCGCGACGTGAATCGCCGTAATGAACACAGCTTTCATTGACGGCTGCTTCCTGAACCCGAACCGGGTCGGTGTCCAGCGCTATATAGGATTGATGAACATGACGCAGGAAGCGCCCGATGGACTGACCTACGCGACCATAGCCACAAATCACTACGTGATTGTGCAAGCCTGCGTTGAGCGCGCTGATTTCTTCGAGTTCGGCTTCTTCGTTGGGCTTGCGGTGCAGGCGGGTGGCGATGTGGGGAGCGGCGCGCAGCAGTAAAGGCGTCGCCAGCATCGAGCAGAAAGTGGCGGCCAACAGCAGGCCACCAAGATCGGCGGGCATCAGTTTGTTCTGCTGCATCTGCGCCATCAGGGCAAAGCAGAATTCACCTCCCTGAGCCAACGCCAGACCGCTGCGCCAGGCGGTTTCGCCATCGCTGCCGCGCCATTTGACCAGCAGCGCGACCACAGTGCCTTTGATCAGCAGCAACCCCAGCGTCAGACCGAGAATCGGCAGGCCGTGGCTGACGAACAGCCGCAAGTCGATCAGCATGCCGATACTGACAAAGAACACCCCGAGCAGAATGTCCCGGAACGGACGGATGTCTGCCTCGATCTGATGTCGGTAATGGCTTTCTCCCAACAACATACCGGCGAGAAACGCGCCCAGGGCAGGGGAGAGGCCGAGAAGGTGAGTCAGCCAGGCCGTCAGCAGAACGATCACCAGCGCCAACAGCACGAACAGCTCAGCGGACCGTGATGCGGCGACTTCATGGAACAGCCGTGGCAGAAGCCAGCGACTGACCAGCAGCAAACCGATAAACAGCATCAGGGTCTTGCCCAGCGTCAACGGCAGCGCCCAATACCAGGCCTGATCGCTGGTACCGGCGAACACCGGCACCAGGGTCAGCAGCAACACCGCGACCACGTCCTGGAACAGCAGCACGGCAATGGCATTCTGACCGTGACTACTATAAATCTCACCGAGACTGCTCAACTCCTTGCTGACAATGGCGGTGGACGACAGCGCCAAACCGGTACCGAGTAACAGTGCAGGCGTGGTCGGCATGCCGAACAGCACCAGCAAAACTCCCAGCACAATCCCGGAACCCAGGACTTGCAGGCTGCCCAGGCCAAATACCACCTGGCGCAGGGCGAGCATTTTCGACAGGGAAAACTCAAGCCCGAGGGAGAACAGCAAGAACACCACGCCCAACTCGGCAAGGTCGGGTAACTCTTCGCTTTCATTCACCCAGTTGAACGCTGTCGGCCCAATCATCAGCCCCACGCACAGGTAGCCCAGTACCGGTGGCAAGCGCAGGCGCTGGAATAGGGCAATCACCACCAGAGAGGCGGTGAAGATGATCAACAGATTGGCGAACACAAAAAGCTCCGGTAAGGGGTCTGGCTACTCAAGCGTAGAGGCAAAAAAGAAACGAGCATCGCGCAAAGGGCAGTTGAAGCGAATGATTTGCGTCAGGAGTTTGCCGAAATCTCTTGAAATCAGCCATTGCTCGGACAGGTGGGGCATCGGCTCGACTGCTTTGGATAGCGGGCCTAGAATGAGCGCTTACTTCGATGGGTCTTGTCGTCATGCTTCCTGAATGTCAGCTGTTCGGCACCCTTGGTTGCCATCTCTGTGAAGTCGCCGAAGCCATGCTGATGGAATTTGTCGAGCGTGGTTTGTTGGTGGAGCTGGTGGATATCGCTGAGGACGAAACGTGGTTCGAAGCTTACAGTCTGCGTATTCCGGTGTTGCGTCGGGTCGATACCGGCGCTGAGCTGGGCTGGCCGTTCGGTGCCGATGAAGTGGTGGCGTTCCTGCGGTAGGGGGGACGGCGACAGTGTTCCCGCGTGTCGAACTTTATGATTGATACCTTGGCTAAACCGATGTTATTCGGATACTGTATGCGTATACAGTTATTCCGATTGCCTGCCATGCTTTTCCCTGTTTCGGGTTTGGCAGCCGATCCCGGACGTCAGAGGGATGAACCTTGGTCAATGTCGAGCAATTGAAGAACAGCGTGAACCGGATGTCGGCGGACGTGGTGCGTGAGGCCGTCCTCGAATTGCGTTTGGATGGCCTGGTCACGGAGGGAAAAACGCCCTTCAACAAATTGCATTTCAATACCTGTTTCGCCGAAATCGAAGCCTTGTTCCAGCGTGCGGGCTATCACCGGGAGCTAGATGTCGTGGGCTATCAGGGTTTGTTGTATGCGCTTTATGATCCGGGGCGCTGGGAAGCGGTCGATGTGCTGCGCTGGCTCAAGGAGTACACCGAAGCGGCCGCACGCACGCAGTCGATACCGGCCTGAGGATTCTCTTCTAGGTTCGTTCCTGCCATTGTTGGATAATGCCGCCTGCATTGAGGGTTAGAGCTTTTCGTATGTCCACTTCATCTTTTTCTGCTGCACATAACCAGGCCAGCACGCTCTATCTGCCGCCGGGGCCGTGGCAGACCGTACTCGATTGCCTGTGCGAACACTTCAGCGCCATCAGTCGTGAACAATGGCTGGACAGAATTGCTCGCGGTCGTGTCCTCGATGGGCAAGGCCTGCCGATTGCTCTGGATCTGCGTTACAAGGAAGGTCTGCGGATTCATTATTTTCGTGAGGTGCCGGACGAAAAGCCGATCCCGGTGGTGGAGTCGATCCTCTATGCCGACGAGCATTTGGTAGTGGCGGACAAGCCGCACTTTCTGCCTGTGACTCCGGCGGGGGAATACGTGGAGCAGACATTGCTGCGACGGCTGATCCGTCGACTGGATAACCCGCATCT
Source organism: Pseudomonas sp. B21-048 (assembly GCF_024748615.1). Lineage (NCBI taxonomy): Bacteria > Pseudomonadati > Pseudomonadota > Gammaproteobacteria > Pseudomonadales > Pseudomonadaceae > Pseudomonas > Pseudomonas sp. B21-048. The sequence goes on from NZ_CP087168.1 coordinate 1,728,766, forward strand.
GGTGCCTTTACATCGCATTGACCGGCATACGGCGGGGCTGGTGTTGTTTTCAGCCAACCCTCAGAGTCGGTCGGCGTATCAATCCTTGTTTCCTACACGCCAGATCGAAAAGCGCTATGAAGCAATCGCCCGGGCATTGCCTGAGCACTCCTTCCCGCTGGTCCATAAAAGTCGACTTATCGACGGCGAGCCGTTTTTTCGCATGCAGGAAGGTCCGGGCGTCAGCAATACCGAGACGGCTGTCGAGGTCAGGGAAAAAAACGGTGAACTCTGGCGTTATGCGCTGTATCCGGTGACGGGCAAGAAACACCAGCTGCGAGTTCACATGACAGCCCTGGGAGCCAGCATATGCAATGATCCGTTCTATCCGCAGGTGCTCAAGGACGTTGAAGATGACTATGCTAATCCCTTGAAGCTGTTGGCCCAAGGGTTGCGATTTGTCGATCCGGTGACGGGTAATGAAAGAGAATTTGAAAGTGCTATCACCTTGCAATGGTGATCATAGGGCCAACTCTTCAGCCACGAAAAAGCCCGCTTTTAAAGCGGGCTTTTTCGTGGCTGACGCCGCAAAGATTACAGCTCTTTAACGGTACGAACCTGATCCTTGTTGATGCGGGTGTGCTTGCCATCCAGTTGTTCGAATTCGTAAAAGCCTGAATCTTCATCGTACTTAGGCGCGTCGACGGCCTGGATTTCTCGACCGTCATTCAAGGTAATCACTGTAGGCGATGCACAACCGGCAAGGGTGGCAAGGCCTAGTGCGAGCATGAAAGTGGCGAGGGTCCGTTGAGTCATGAGTGTGTCTCCGAATGGGAATTCTTTTGGTTGCTGAGCTTGAGACGTATACAAAACGCGCAAGTTCCTTCGCGGGTCAGTCTGCCACAGTGTGGTGCGTGCTTAACAGTTCTGGCGTATTGAGATTGGCCAGGCGAGCGTCGTTATCCGGGCATTGCAGGGCTGTGGCGCCCAGTTTGCGCATAAGGCGACCCGGGCTGCGCTCGCCTTCGTTCCAGGCGGTCTCGAAAGCCGCTGAAAGAGCGACGGGGATCATGCACAGCAAAGGTTCCCAGTGTTCGCCATGGCGCAGCATCAACGGTTTGTCCGGATGCTGTCCGGCGGTTTCACGCATACTCTGGAGCAGCGCGGCATCGATGCGTGGCACATCGCACGGCAGCACGAGTAAGTAGGCATGACGGGCCGCCTTCAGGCCTGCGCGAATACCCGCCAATGGCCCCGGAAAGTCGCCTTCATCGTCATGCACCAACTGATCCGCATAAGGCGCATATTTTTCCAGGTTTCTGTTGCAGGAGATGATCAGGTCATCACTCAGCGGGCGCGTCTTACGGTGCAGATGCGCGATCAGTGGCTCGCCGTGCCAATCCAGCAAACCCTTGTCCTGACCGCCCATGCGTTGGCCGCGCCCGCCCGCCAGGAGCAGAATGGAGCAAGGCGCCAGAGGTGTATTCGAGGTCATCGCTCTTCTCCATGGGGGCGGCGAAAAAATGAGGCGCTGTGATATAACACCGGGCTGTTTCTCCTACAACTGGACGAGCCTATGAAAGCCAAGGCTGATGTACCTTTCGCACCGCTCAATATCGCGGTGCTGACTGTCAGCGATACCCGTACCCTGGAAACCGATACCTCAGGCCAGGTCTTCGTCGACCGTTTGAGTGCTGCCGGTCATAACCTGGCGGCCCGTGTACTGCTTAAAGATGACCTCTACAAAATTCGCGCGCAAGTCGCCAACTGGATTGCTGATGAGGTCGTGCAGGTGGTGCTGATCACCGGTGGTACCGGGTTCACTGGTCGCGACAGTACACCTGAAGCCGTGAATTGCCTGCTGGATAAGCAGGTCGATGGTTTTGGTGAATTGTTCCGGCAGATATCGGTGGCGGATATCGGTACCTCGACGGTTCAGTCCCGGGCCTTGGCCGGTCTGGCCAATGGCACGTTGGTATGCTGTTTGCCGGGCTCGACCAATGCCGTTCGCACCGGTTGGGACGGCATTCTCGCCGAGCAACTGGATTCTCGTCATCGTCCGTGCAATTTCGTGGCCCATCTGAAACAGGCGGCACCCTGTGAATCCCGCGGGTAAGCCAGGCAAGACTGGCAGTCTGATGGCTGTCGAGGTGGCACTGGCGCGTTTACTGGAAATGGCCGACGCCTCGAGGATTCATGAGCATGAACGCTTGCCGTTGGCACAGGTTCAGGGGCGTGTACTGGCCGCTGACCTGATTTCGACACTTGATTTGCCACCTTGGCCCAACAGTGCCATGGACGGTTATGCCTTGCACTTGGCCGACTGGACGGGAGAGCCGTTGGTGGTCAGCCAGAAGGTTTTTGCAGGTCAGGCACCGGAGCCCTTGAAACCGGGTACCTGCGTGCGGATTTTCACTGGCGCGCCAGTGCCCGCGGGTGCGGACTGTGTCCAGATGCAGGAGAACGCCGAGGTTCAGGCGGATAAGCGGGTGAGTTTCACCGAGACCATGACTCCAGGACAGAACATCCGTCCACAAGGTCAGGAAGCCACCGTCGGTGAGTTGATTTTGCCCGCTGGAACGCGTCTGGGGCCTATCGAGCAGGGGTTGGCGGCATCGCTGGGCTGCGCAGAGCTTGCCGTGATTCGCAAGGTTCGTGTTGCGGTCTTGTCTACCGGTGATGAGTTGATTGAGCCAGGTCAGGCCCTTGGGCCAGGACAGATCTACAACAGTAATCGAGTATTGCTGTGCAGTTGGTTGCAGCGTTTGGGTTGTGTGGTGATTGATGCCGGTATTCTTCCCGATGATTTAGCGGCCACTCGTGCCCGCCTGGGTGAGCTGAAGGATGTCGACCTGATTCTCTCGACCGGTGGCGTATCGGTGGGGGAGGCCGACTTTCTGGGTATTGCCTTGCGGGAAGCGGGCGAATTGACTCTGTGGAAGCTTGCCATCAAGCCAGGCAAACCGCTGACCTTCGGGCATTTTCGCGGCGTGCCTGTGATTGGTTTGCCCGGCAATCCGGCGTCGACCCTGGTGACTTTTGCTCTGTTGGCAAGGCCCTACCTGTTGCGCCGCCAAGGCGCAAAAGAGGTTGAACCCCTGAAATTTCAGGTGCCGGCAGGGTTTGTCTGGCCAAAGGCCGGTCACCGACGTGAGTACTTGCGCGGACGTCTGGAGAATGGCCGGGCAATTGTCTACAGAAATCAGAGCTCTGGCGTATTGCGCAGTGCTGCCTGGGCTGACGGTCTGGTAGAAGTGCTGGAGGACCGTACGCTGATCGAAGGCGATTGGGTGAGCTTCATCCCGCTGAATGAAGTCTTGAGCTGAACAGGTGCTGGTTTGTTCACGCAAGCCCGGGTGGTTACATCGGGCTTGCGTACATGACGATGTCTTAATGTGCCAAAAGTGTCAGCACCTGGTCGAAGCGGCTGTTGGCGATCCAGGTCAGAAGTCCCAGGATCACGGCTGTTCCGCCAGCTGAATAGGCAAGCCTGTGCTTGATGGATTTGACGTCACCCCGGACTTCATCCATGTCTCTTCGAATGTATTTGAGGTGTGTTTCCAGTTCAATGACGCGAGGTTCCATATCAACTTCTCCGGTGGGCTTTATGCTGTTTTTGAAGTCAGCCTGATGATGGGCGCGATTTTCTGCGAACGGCGCGACCGGAGTTACCGGTAGTCTGAAGTCATGGCTATGCATGGAGTAGCTGGCTCCTTGCATTAGAATCACTCAAGTGATCGATGCCGTTATTGCTTGCGCTTTTTGAGGGCCTTATGGGGGTTCCCTTCATTTGTTTCACGTCCCTGTGTAAATTAACGGGTGATGACTGATTACGAAGACACCACGGTGTACCAATTGCCCTGGTGGGTCAATTGAGCCGATTCCTCACGTTTTGTAAGAAAAAATACCACTCTGTAGGACTCATGTTCCTTTCCCTTGGACATAATTCAAATCCTGGAAATTTTTATGAGGGGCTGTGGGGTCAACATATCCCATGGAATTGGAATAAGGGAGTGGTAAAAAATGAGTGAGCGCAAGGCGCTATTGATTCTGCATGGCAAGCAGGCACTCAATGAGGAGGTCCGTACGGCTGTCGAAGGCAAGCGCCAGCAGGGCTGGGAGTTGGCTGTTCAACTGACTTGGGAAACCGGTGATGCGCAGCGGTGGGTGGAGGAAGCGCTGACGGCGCCCGGCGGCATTGCGTGTGCATTTTCCCGAGAGCTCGCCGCTGCTGAGCGTCTTGAATCCAGCTAATCGTCCAGACTGATGATTTGCTCGCGCACGGCGAACAGCACCAGGCCGGCCACATCGTAGATCTGCAGGCGTTTCATGATCTGCGAGCGATGGGTTTCGACCGTTTTTATGCTCAGCCCCAAGCCATTGGCGATTTCCCGGGTAGATTTTCCGCGAACGATCAGTCGCAGGATTTCCAGCTGACGTGCCGTCAGGTTGTGAGAGCCCTGGGTTTTCGCTTGAGTTTTCTGGGTTCGGATCAGCGCCTGATTGATGACGGTGTGGGCAATGGCCGGGCTCAGGTAGCGTTCGTTATTGCGCAGGGCATCCAGAGCATGTTCGAGCTCGATGGCCGTGGTGTCTTTGAGCAAATAGCCATGAGCCCCTGATTCCAGGGCCTGCATGATGAGCGCCGCGTCGGTGTGCATCGACAATATGAGCACTTTGCTCTGCGGGCGTGCTCGTTTAAGTCGTTGCAAGGCTTCAAGGCCACCGGTTTCCTTCATGGAAATATCCAGCAGAATGATGTCCGGGGATAGCTGCTCGACCAACTCGACCAGTTGCGAGCCATCATTGGCCTCTCCGATTACCGCGTAGCCGGGAATATCCAATACCAGAGCGCGCACGCCAGCCCTGATCAGCGAGTGGTCGTCCACCAGAAGTAAGTTACAAGTCAACGCATAACCTTATTCGTGCTGGCGCGTTCCAGCGCACGGGGCGCCCAGGGGAAGAGCGCTTCGATTTGAGTGCCTTTGCCCGGTTCGCTGATTACGGTCAGTGTGCCACCTAACTGATCGATTCGTTCCGACATTCCGGCCATTCCGCATTGCCCTTCGCGAGCGGGATGTGCCGCTGGCGCGAAACCCAGGCCATCGTCGCTGATCAATAGCGTCAGGCCTTGAGGCAGGCGTTGCAGGCGAACCAACAAATTTCTGGCCTCGGCGTGGCGCAGTACATTGGTAATCGACTCTTGAGTGATTCGGAACGCCGCCACCGCCATTTCTTCCGGTATGCCCGTCAAGCGTTGATGGCATTCCAGGCTCCAGTGCACGGAGGTATTGGCCAAAGTCTTGAGTAAATGCGCACGCAAACTGGCTTCCAGCCCGAGGCTGGCGAGTTGCCGTGGATTCAGGATGGCCGAGACGTCACGGACCCTGGCCAAAGTTTCGTCCAGCGTATCGCACAGTACCGAACACTGATCTTGCAGTGCTTGAGGTAATCGGCGTTTGAGCCATTCACTTTGGAGTTTTGCGGCGGTCAGCAATTGACCGATGTCATCGTGCAATTCTCGACTGAGTCGGTGTCGTTCGTTTTCCTGCACTTCCAGTAGACGGTCAGCGAGTTCTTGAGGTTGAAACTTTATCGATTTGCGCGAAAGGCGATATCCCGCCCAGACGCACGCCAGCGCCACACTATTGAGCACCAGCAAACTCATCGGTATAGGCAGGGACAAGCTATAGACCAGCAGGCTGCCAAGCGCCGAGCAAATGCACATTGAAAGTGTGAACAGGCGCGCGTTTTTTCGAGAGGATGGCCATCGGGTAATTGACTTGAGGCTGGCGTACATAGCGGATGGAGCCAATGGATGTTCGCTGCGGGCAGACTGGCCAAAGGGTTGACGAGTCTCTGTGTGGAAAATACAAGTCGCCGTCAAACAGCTGCAATGCAGTAAATACAACCTTCAATAGGACAGGCTGGAATCACTCTGCCATTAATTGACGTCAACTAATGGTCGGCATAATACCACTTAACATACCGTTGGTCGCGTTTGATATATAGCGCTCTATCGCCAGGAAATGCAGTTGTGGACGATGGTTCCATAATGGAAAAACGTTCGATAATGTAGAAGGATGACCGATAGCCAAAGTAAGGTTTTTTTTATTGATAGACCCTGTTTGAAATAGACAGGGTCATGATTGATATGAGCGCACCCAAGTTATAGGACAATGTCAGGTAATAAAAAATGCAATACGAACAGGACCGATAATTTTACGCTTGCCGTTCCGAAAGCGAAACGAGCCTGAACGGTCTGGAATGGGGTGGCGGTTGAAACCGACGTTGTCCCACCTGAAACGCAAACGCTTCAATCAGCGAAGTTTGTTCACTGTCATCGAGACCGAGTTTGCCGGTCGTCTGGTCAATGAGTTCGAGTTGCCAAGCCATTAAGGTGAAGCAGTTCTTGAGCGCGTCCAGAGCTTGATCGTTCAGGTCCATGTGGTGCTGAGCCTGGCTCAGCAATCCATGAATATGCAACGAGAACTCCGAAACCGGCACCAGTGCCAGGGCATCGGCTTTGCTCGATAGCTTGAGAAGGGTGCTGAGCATGCAATCGATGGCGTCCTTGTCATTGCTGATCAGTTGCAAATGACTCAGACATTCCTCGGATTTGGCCAAGAGTGTTTCAGCCTCGACGAGGAACTCTGAAAATCGATGAGCCCACTCGTTGGTGTCGTTTGGCATGCTTATCTCCACAACGTCATGTCAAATGAGGGAATGTCGTGTGTGCCGACGAGAATCATGCGTGTCCTGGCGCTGCCAGGCCTCCGTGAGATCGCACTCCGGCAATGAGCACAGACTGGGGAGCTCGAGAGGGTAGATGGCCACTGACCTGCGATTGCACACAAAAGCCTGACTCCGTTCATGCAATGAGAATGGCGTCACATTAATGGCTATTGGATATTGCGAATATCAGGTTAGGCCTGATTGTTACTAGGGGAATCCCTTACGCAGGGGAACCTAACGAGCAAACCGAGGTCGCCCCGAAGGGATTGAAGCAGATGAAACTCACGGAGCCAGTAAAGCATGATGTTAATGTGACATCAATGCTTGATCGTGGCATTTTGACTGGGGGTCAAGCTCCGGCAGAAACAGCCGATAACTCCCTTTAGTGAATTCATTAGAACAAGCCCAGGAGTCATCAATGGCCGGCATTCTCGACACGGTAGACCAACGCACGCAACTGGTGGGTGAGAATCGCCTGGAAATTCTCATGTTCCGACTGGCCGGGCGCCAATTGTTCGCGATCAATGTCTTCAAGGTCCAGGAAGTGCTGCAGCTGCCGAAGCTGACCCTGATGCCGCAGCGTCATCCCTTTGTCTGCGGGGTGGTCAACCTGCGTGGCCAGACGCTGCCGGTGATCGACCTGTCCCAGGCGATCGGCATGCGTCCGCTGGTGCCAAGCCCCACCAGTACCATCATCGTCACCGAGTACAACCGTTCGGTGCAGGCGTTTTTGGTCGGTGGCGTGGACCGCATCGTCAACATGAACTGGGAAGCCATTCTGCCGCCGCCGACCAGTGCCGGTCGCCAGCATTACCTGACCGCCATCAGCAAGGTCGATGACCAGTTGGTGGAAATCATCGACGTTGAAAAAGTCCTGGCCGAAATCGTTCCGTACAACGCCAAGGTATCGCGCGACAAACTCGATGATCCGGTGCTGGAACGCGCCCGCGGCCGTGAAGTGCTGCTGGTGGATGACTCGAACGTGGCACTGTCGCAATTGCGCGATACCTTGGGTCAGTTGGGTGTGAAGATGCACATCGCCAGCGATGGTTTGAAGGCGCTGAACATGCTCAAGGCCTGGGCCGATACGGGTGAAGTCATGACGGACAAGCTGCTGATGATTTTCACCGATGCGGAAATGCCGGAAATGGACGGCTATCGCCTGACCACCGAAATCCGTAACGACCCCCGTTTGCGCGGCCTTTATGTGGTCCTGCATACCTCGTTGTCGGGTAGCTTCAATGACTCGATGGTCAAGAAGGTCGGCTGCGACAACTTCCTCTCCAAGTTCCAGCCCGACAAACTCGTCGACGTGGTGCGCCAGCGCCTGATGCTCGATGCAGTGCCTGCCTGATAGCGATCTGGAAGAGCGAGGTGGCAGGGTTTGGGGCTGCTGCGCAGCCCAACGGGGCGAGTCCCCTCGCCAAGGGCCTTTGATTCGGCAATCAAGCTCGTATAGGGTGGCGTTTTTACCCACCAAGGAGCTGGCCATGCTGCGTCTGAGCGCGCTTTATCGTTTTCCGTTGAAATCCGGCAAGGGCGAGCCCCTGAATCAAGTCAGCCTGGACAAGCTGGGGCTGGACGGCGATCGACGCTGGATGCTAGTGGACGAGGCCAGCGGGCGCTTTCTGACCCAGCGCGCGGTCGCGAAAATGAGTCAGCTGTCAGCGTTATGGAATGTCGACGGTGGTTTGACCCTCAGTGCTCCGGGCCATTCACCGATCGATATCGCCTTGCCCGCCAACGACGCAGAGCTGCGTGGTGTGACCATCTGGCGCGATACCTTGCGCGTCCCCGATGCCGGCGATGCGGCGGGTGCCTGGGTCAGTGAGTTCATCGGCAAGCCGACGCGCCTGGTGCAAGTGCCGCTTGATCGCGCACGGACCACCCAGACTGGCTACGGCAAGGAAGACGATCAAGTGGCTTTTGCCGACGGCTTTCCGTTGTTGCTGATTGGTCAGGCGTCGCTGGAAGACTTGTCGAGCAAGGTCGGGCGGCCGCTGGAGATGTTGCGTTTTCGGCCCAATCTGGTGATTGAGGGCAGTGAAGCGTATGCCGAAGATAGCTGGAAGCGCATCCGCATTGGCGATGTCGAGTTTCGCGTGGTCAAGTCCTGCTCACGCTGCATTCTAACCACCATCGACCCGCAAACCGGTGAACGCAGCGAAGATCGTGAACCACTGGCCACCTTGCAGAAATACCGCACCGAGGCCGACGGCGCGATGTTCGGTCAGAATCTGGTCAACGACGGTAACGGCCGCCTGGAAGTCGGCATGCCGGTGACGATCCTCGAATAAAAGCCCTTCAAAATGAAAAAATGCCCGTGTTCAAGAACACGGGCATTTTTTTGTTGCTGTGAAACCCGGGGGGTTAGCCGCGGTATTCGCACAGGTAAGCGGTGTCGACGGCCACTTTCAGCTGGAACTTGCTGTTGGCGGGCACGTTGAACTGGCTGCCGGCGGCGAAGGTTTCCCAAGTATCGCTGTCAGGCAGTTTGACGGTCAGGGCGCCGGACACCACGTGCATGATTTCACGCTGGCTGGTGCCGAATTCGTATTCGCCCGGTGCCATGACGCCGATGGTCGCTGGACCTTCAGCGGTGCCAAAGGCGATCGACTTGACGGTGCCGTCGAAGTACTCGTTGACTTTAAACATGGGCGGTTCCTCGAAAAGGGCTAAAAAGGGCCGGCCAGTATGCACAAGGTGTCGATAGGCGTCACCTCCTGCACTCAAGGATTAGCAGGGAAAACCAGCGGTAACAAACGCGCCGTATTGCGCGCGTCTTCCAGCGCCCGATGCTGCTGACCGTTGAACTGCAGGCCCGCCAGTTGCAAGGCTCCATTAAGCCCCAGCGGGCGCTCGAGCCGACGAGCCTTGGCGAAGCGTTGCTTGAGGTTCATGTGCGGCACCCGGCTCAAGGCGCTGTCGAGTTGCAGGCGCTGCCAGTCTTGAAGCAGTTGTTTGCGGTCGTAATCGCCCCAACTGGCCCAGCCTTCCAGGCGCGCGTGATGTTGGCCGAGCCAGCGTTCGAACAACGGCCAGATGTCGGTGAGCGGCTGTGCGGCATCGATATTGGCCTGGGTGATGTGGGTCAGTTCCTGGCAAAACGGCGTTAATAAGGGCCGGCGCAACGGGCGCACGAAGCGCTGGAAGTGATCCAGTTCCTGGCCTTTGCGGTCCACGAGAGTGGCACCGATTTCGATGATTTCCATTTCTGTTACTGGCCAGCCACCCTCATCGGTGGTGGCTTCCAGATCAATGACCAACCAGTGAGGCATCGCAGGGTTCCTGGTATCCGCGTCCCGATAGGGCTTGAGCGTAGCCAAACCCGGCGGATCCGCCTAGCGGCTTATTCGACCTCCAACAAAATCTGACGATTTTTTACCTGATCGCCTACCTTGACCTGCAGGCGTTTGAATACGCCGTCGATTGCCGATTTGAGCGGATGCTCCGTTTTCATTGCTTCGAGCACCATCTGCGTGCGAACGGGGTCTAGCCTGCCTTGGATGACCGGCATGGTTACTCCTTGTCGCTTGGCTCGTCTGGTTTGGATTCGTCCGGTTTGAGTGCGTCGGGTCGCAGTACCTCGGGTAGATAGGCGCGGTGAAAACCGTTGTACGAGTGACTGTTCTGCGCCTTGTGCATCGGCCAGGCCCGCCCGCCGAGGCTGGCGGCACCGTCGATGCGTAACGTGCTGCCGCTGACAAACGCGGCTGCCGGGCTGAGCAGGAAAACAATCGCCGCGCTGATTTCCGACTCGGTACCGATGCGCTTGAGCGGCACGTGTTCGCACAGGGTCGGGATCACGGCCCGGAACGCGCCCTCGTAGGTGTCCATGCCGCTGGAGGCGACCCAGCCTGGCGCGACGGCGTTGACCCGCACGCCGGCATAGCCCCATTCAAACGCGGCGGTCTTGGTAAAGTTGTCCATGCCCGAGCGCGCGGCGCCTGAGTGGCCCATGCCGGGCATGCCGCCCCACATATCGGCGAGCATGTTGACGATGGCGCCGCCGTGCTTGCTCATGGATTGATTGAACACCTCTCGGGCCATCAGAAAACCGCCTACCAGGTTAGTGCGCAATATAGTTTCGAAACCTTTTTGATTGATCGACGCCAGCGGAGAGGGGTACTGCCCGCCGGCATTGTTGACCAGCCCATGAATCGGCCCGTGTTTGCGGATCAATTCGCTGACCAGTTGGATGACCGCGTCTTCATCGCGGATATCGCAGACCTGCCAACTGGCTTTACCGCCGTCTTCGGTGATTTCAGCGGCGACCTTTTTCAGTTTCTCGGCATTGCGCCCCACCAGCAGTACGTGCGCGCCGAGGGCTGCGAGCTCGTGGGCGGTGCAACGACCGATGCCGCTGCCGCCGCCGGTGATAATGATGTTTTGGCCCGCGAACAGGTCGGGTTTGTAAATCGAGTCATAAGCCATGGCGACGGTCCTCTAGTTGACCTGATCGGCGAGCGCCGTGCACCTGCACCGCGTTTTTGCCTTGTTGCACGAGTTTGACCTGACTGAAATCGCACACCACGTCGGGCAGCAGATAGGCCTGCGGATCGCCGATTTCATAGAGCATTTGCTCGCCCACCGTCAGGGTCGTGACCAGGCCGCCGGAGCTGTCGGGTTTGCTGACGATAAAATGGCCGTCGGCACTGACTTCGACGATCGGAAAACCGATGTGTTCGTAATCGGGCACGTCGCGCCAATCGGTGAAATTGCCGCCAGTGCACTGGGCACCCCCTTCAATAAGGCGGCCGGCCAATGCCGCCTGGGCGAGTTTGTCGTAGTCGTGCCACGACCAGCCGAACTCATGCACCAGCGCGGCGCTGACCATGGCGCTGTCGGTGTGAAACGCCTGAGCTATCTTCTGCCCAAGCGCTTGCTTGGTCGCCCCCGCCAGCTTAAATTGCCCGCGCAAACTCGCTGTTTTAGCGGATGAGCGGCGCAATTGATCGATCGACTGTAGGAGAGAACGGGTGGACGAGCAAAAAGCCCTGAGGGTGATGCGCGAATTGGTCGACAACGGCCAATTGACCGACCCGGACAGCGCCCGCGGCAAACTGCTGCAAGTGGCCGCTCACCTGTTTCGCAATAAAGGTTATGAACGTACCACCGTGCGCGATCTGGCTGGTGCGGTGGGCATTCAATCAGGCAGCATTTTTCATCACTTCAAAAGCAAGAACGAGATCCTGCAGGCAGTGATGGAAGAAACCATTCGCTACAACACTGCATTAATGCGCGCAGCCCTGGCCGAGGCTGGCAGCGTACGGGAGCGGGTGCTGGCGCTGATTCGCTGCGAATTGCAATCGATCATGGGTGGCAGCGGCGAGGCCATGGCGGTATTGGTGTATGAGTGGCGTTCGCTGTCTGAGGAAGGTCAGGCGCAGGTTCTGGCGCTGCGTGATATTTATGAAGACATCTGGCTGCAGGTGCTGGGCGAAGCCAAGGATGCCGGTTTTATCCGTGGCGACGTGTTTACCACCCGTCGTTTCCTGATGGGCGCATTGTCCTGGACCACCACCTGGTTTCGTGCCGACGGCAGCATGAGCCTCGATCAATTGGCCGATGAGGCCTTGATTCTTGTGCTTGAAGAGCGGCAGTAAGCCGTCTATCTCGGCAAGAAACTGGCTAAGTTGGCGAAACCGCCTAGCGTGTATGCATTGATGAGTATTTTTTTGGGGAGTGGTCTGTTTTGATGTCTTCACCAATTCGAACGGCGTCGCGGCTTTTGCTGGCGGTGCTTGCTGTGTGCTGGGTGTTGCCTTCTCAGGCTGCACAACTGGTGCGGGTCGGTGCCGCGCATTTTCCACCCTATACCGTGCGCCCGGAGTCCGGTGCCGACACCGGTCTGTTACCGCAACTGGTGGAAGCGCTGAATCAGTTGCAAACCGACTATCGGTTTGAGCTGCTCCCCACCTCGATTCCTCGACGTTTCAACGACTTCAAGGAAGGCCGGGTCGACATGGCGATTTTCGAGAATCCGGACTGGGGCTGGAAGGACATCCCGCATACCCTCGTCGACATGGGCCTGGAAGACGCAGAAATCTTTGTCGCGCAGAAGAAACCTGATCGCGATGAGAATTATTTCAAGGACCTGAACGGTAAGCGCCTGGCGCTGTACAGCGGCTATCACTACGAGTTTGCCAATTTCAATGCCGATCCCAAGTATCTGGCAGACGCCTACAAGGCCACGCTGACGTATTCCCATGACAGCAATTTGCTGATGGTGCTGCGCGCACGAGCGGACATTGCGTTGGTAACACGTTCCTACCTGAGCGATTACCTGCTGCGTAACGAGAAAGTCGGCGAGCAATTGCTGGTATCGCAACGGATCGATCAGGTTTATCACCATTACGCGCTGATCCGCCCCCAGGCACCGATCACGGGCGAAACATTCGGCAAGTTGCTGCAAGGCCTGCGGGACAATGGGCAGATGCTGAAGATTTTCGATCCGTACAAAATTGCTCTGGTGCCAGTGCGCAAGCCCTGATTCGTACCCCTGATGAATACCATGAATCGCTTGTTTGGTGACGCGCTTAAATCCTGCTCCGGGTCATGACCGCCAGCGTGAGCGTTACGGTCTTGAGTCAGCCTTCGCGAAGCTTTTAACGGCGTGCAAAGGTATCCGCACGACTGCCCGACACCTTGCAGCAATGCACCAGCGCATCACGAATCATGAAGTTCACCAGGGTTGGTGAGACGCCGAGTTCCTTGGCGATGTCTTTTTGCGGCACACCGTGCAGGCGGTACATTTCGAAGGCGTAACGGGTGCGGCCGGGAAGCTCCGTCAGCGCATCGGCAATGTTTTCCAGGGTCGAGAAATTCATGTGCGAGTTTTCCGGCGAAGCGCCCTGAATGACTACGTTCAGACCTTCCTCTTCCGGGCCCGAATACTTCTGCTCCAGCACCTGCTTGCGGTAATGATCGATCGCCAGATTGCGCACGATCTGGAACAGATAGCTGAGCTGCGCCTTGATTGACGAGGTGATTTGTGGCGCCGATTGCAAGCGGAAGAATGCATCCTGCACTACGTCTTCGGCGCGGGATCGGCAGCCAGTGATGCGGGCGGCAATCTTGATCAGAATCGGTCGGTTGTCGACGAAGGCCTGAAGTAGCGGTGAATCGCACGTGCTTGTGGATACTTGTTCCGTCATTGGAAATCACCTGGCTGCCAATAGAGTCGTGGGACGATGGAGGATCGGAGTCGTCCTGCACATCGAGCGCCAAATTATTATTAATGATAATTACTGTCAATTGAGAAATAGAATTATTTCCTCGGGAGTTGGCCACCTGAGTACAGCGACACGCTGACTCACCTCGCTGGCCATGCAAATCGTCTCTCGTACCCACCAGGCCTGCGACGTCGAATTTTTTGAAGCGGCGCTGCAACCGCGAATCACCCGCAAAGGTCCGATTGACTGCCGGTCCCCGCCGGCACAGTCTTCCTGTGCTTTTCAATGGATCCGAATTTCACCAGGGAGACAGTCGATGCCCTTCGTAACGGTTGATGGACAAGCGCTTCACTACTTAGATCAAGGCACAGGCCCTGCGGTGCTGCTGGCCGGCAGTTACCTGTGGGACCAAGCCATGTGGGCGCCGCAGATTGCGGTGCTGTCGCAGCACTATCGGGTCATCGCGCTGGACCTGTGGGGCCATGGCGAATCCGGGCGGATGCCCGAATGCACGACGTCGCTGGATGACGTGGCGCGCCAGGCACTGGCCTTGCTCGATCATCTGGATATCGATCGCCTCACACTGGTCGGTCTTTCGGTCGGTGCCATGTGGGGTGTTCGACTGGCGCTGTCGGCGCCGCGACGGCTCAACGGTCTGGTGCTGATGGACACCTATGTCGGCGTCGAACCGGAACCGACCCGCCAATACTATTTCTCGTTGTTCAAGCAGATCGAAGACAGCGGGGTGATCTCGCCTCAACTGCTCGAGATTGTGGTGCCGATCTTCTTCCGTCCGGGCATCGATCCGCAATCGGCGTTGTATCAGGATTTTCGCGCTAAATTGGCTGCGCTGCCGGCCGACCGCTTGCGTGAAAGTATCGTGCCCATGGGGCGGATTACCTTTAGTCGTGATGATTTGCTGCCGCGTCTGGGTGAACTGAACCCTGCAACCACGCTGTTGATGTGCGGCGATCAGGACAAACCGCGACCAACGTCGGAAACCAAAGAAATGGCCGGGTTGATCGGTTGCCCGTATGTGCTGGTGCCGGAGGCGGGGCATATTTCCAATCTGGAAAATCCGGCATTCGTCACCGAGGCGCTGCTGAGGTTTCTGGCCGACAGAAATCCGTGTAGCGCCTGAAAAAAAGATCGTCCGAACGCGGCCCGAGCCTTCGGACGATCTTTTGATCTTGCTATTTGGGTCCCAGAATCTTCACCAATTTATCCGGCGTCGGCGCGCCTTGCTGCTGTTGCAGCTGGCCCTTGTCGTCCATGTAGAAAATCGCCGGGGTGGCGGCCAGTTCCAGTTCTTCCATCAACTGCATGTTCGCGGCGAATTTCGCCTGAATCGCCGGCGGCACGTCTTTCAACGCTTTGAGCGAACTGTCCTTGCCGGATTTCTCGTGGTCTGCCAACGCTTTTTGCGGGTCCTTGGCGGCCAGCAGCGCGGCGGATTTGCCCGGGCTGTCTTCGCGAATGATGCCGACCATGATGTGCCGCAACTGCACTTTGCCGGCCTTGACCCATGGCCGCGCCTGTTCCCAGAACATATTGCAGTACGGGCAATTCGGGTCGCTGAACAGATAGACGATTCGCGGTGCGTCCTTGTTGCCGTCAGCGATCCAGTTGCTGGCTTCCATCTTGCCCCAGACTTCTTTGGCCATTGGCGCGTAGACCAGTTTCTGCAAGGGCGCATTGCTCAGGTCATTGCCTTCGGCGTCGTACAAATTGCCCAACAGTACATGTTTGCCGTCCGGGGTCAGGTACAACGCCAGGCCGCGATTCTGGTATTGCGCCGCATAACCGCGCAGGCCGTCGGGCGCGTCGAAGGTGCCGACAATTTTGGCGCCCTTGGCTTCGATCTTCTTGATCGCTTCAGGCAGCTCTTCGGCCTGTACCGACGGCAGGTGCAGCAGGGCGGCACCCAGGGTTAACGTCAGCAGGTGGCGGAGGCGGAGCATGGCAGTTTCCTTGAAGGCGTGGCCGAGGTGGCCGGGTTCGGGGTGTCGAAGTTTTCCAGGGCGCGAACCAGGCTGGCTTCAGAGAGTTCACCCAGATGACTGCCCAGCAGGTGCCCGTCGGGGCTATAGAACAGCGTAGTCGGCAATGCCATGGAGCCCACGGCCTGACTCAAGCGACCGCGGCCATCGAACAGCACGTTTGTCAGGCTCAGGCCCTGGGTTTCGAGGAAGGTGCTGACGCTCTGCATGCTTTCGGCCTGGTTGACGAACAGGAAGGTCAGATCCGGGCGTTGTTGTTGGGCGTTTTCCAGCACCGGCATTTCCCGGCGGCACGGCGGGCACCAGGTGGCCCAAAGATTGATGACCAGCGGACCGCCCTGGTAGTCGCTGAGCTGTATGGTTTGGCCGGCGGCATTGCGCAGGGTGATCTGCGGCAGGCGCGTGCCTTGTTCGTAAATATTCAAGGAGAACGTCGCCAGCAGCCAGAATGCCAGACCGCAGCCTACGCCGAAGCCTAACGGGCGACGCAGGGCCGGGCGGCGCCAGCCTCGATACAAGGCGGCGAGCAACAGCACGACCACCCCGGGCCAGGCGAGAAAACCACCGTCGCGCAGGTCGATGATCTGCCACGGATCGTTGCGATACTGCGCCCAGTAGGCGATCACGAAACCGACCCGGGCCGCCAGCATGCCCAGCAGGAACAGGCTGAACAGCACCGACTCGGGGTTCTCACCACCACGCTTGGCCACCCGCCAGCCGACCAAGGTCGCCAGCGCCAGGGCACTGATCAGCAGCAGGTGGTTAAGCGCGATGGCAAAGGTGCCGAGGGTAAAGGTCAGCATTAACGAGCGTCTCGGGTGATGGTCCAGCGTTGCAGAAAGGTGCCGGCATCGACTTCGCCGGTGATGCGCTGGTTGCGGCGCTCGATGCCGTCGGTGCCAATCCACAACAGGCTTGGCGGCCCCGGCACTTTGTAACGGCCGAGCAATTCGCGGCTGGCGGCATTGTCGGCGGTCACGTCCAGCCGTAGCAAGCGCACATCGCTGAGCGCTTGCAGGACCTGCGGCTTACCGAAGACCTGTTTTTCCATGACTTTGCACGACACACACCAGTCGGCGTAGTAGTCCAGCAGCACCCATTGACTCTGGGCCTTGGCCGCGTCGAGTTCGCGTTGCAGGGCGGCGGGCTCCTTGATCGTGGCGAATGCCTCATGCGCGCTCGGCGCGGCAGTGCCGGTACGGCCGGCGCTGTACACCTGCAACGGCTGATACGGATCAGCACTGCCGCCCGCCGCACCGACCACCAGCAGGCTGCCCCACAGTCCCAACAACAGCGAACTGGCACCGAACAGTTGGGCGACGCGGCCAAAGCCTTCAGACTGTTTCCAGGCGCTGTAGGCCGCGATCAACATTAAGGCGCCACACAGACCGAGCCACAACGATTCATCCAGTACTGGACGTAGCATCAGCAACGCGGTGGCCAAGAAGAGGAAACCGAACACCCCCTTGAGCAGATTCATCCAGGCGCCGGGTTTGGGCAGGAAGCGATTGCCGACGGTCACCAGCAACAACAGCGGCACACCGATGCCGATACCAAGAGCGAACAGAATCAGGCCGCCGTGCAAGGCATTGCCGCTCTGGGCGATATAGAGCAGGGCCCCCGCCAGCGGTGCGGTCATGCAAGGACCGACCAACAGGCCGGACAAAGCCCCGAGTACACCGGCACCGATCAGGCTGCCTCCGCGCTGATTGCGCGAAACATGCTCCAGCCGATCTCGCACGGCCACTGGCAACTGCAGTTCGAAGAAACCGAACATCGGCAAGGCCAGCAGCACGAACACCGCCGCAAAACTGCCCAGCAACCAGGGGTTCTGCAGCAGCGCTTGAAGGTTCGCCCCGAGCAGCGCGGCCAGAACGCCCATCGCCGCATACACCAACGCCATGCTGATCACGTAGCTGCCGGCCAAGGCAAAACCGCGTCTGGGCGTCGCCCCACTGCCAACGATCAAACCCGCCAGAATCGGCAGCATCGGTAACGAACAAGGGGTGAAAGCCAGCAGCAGCCCCAAGCCGAAGAACACCAGCAGGCTCCAGCCCAGAGCCCGTTGCTTTAGGCCGCTGGCAAGGGCCTCGTCGGGCGCCTCTTCACCAAGCACGGCGAGGACATTACTTGCGCCAACGTTGACCACTTGAGTCTGCGGTGGATAACACAAACCGGCATCGGCGCAGCCCTGAAAGCTCACTTTGATCTGACCTGTGGCTCCGGCCGGAATCTTCAGCTCCAGGCCCTGGCGATAGACCTGTTGTTCGCCGAAGAACTCGTCGCGATGGGACTCGCCCTCGGGCAGAACCGGCACTTGCTCCGGGGCCAGACCGTCGAATTTCAGGCGTTTCTGATACAGGTAGTAATTGTCGGCAATTTGCCAATAGAGCTGGGTTTCCCCGGACTCAAGGCGTTCGGAGGTGAAGATGAACGCTTTTTCCACCGGGAGAAAATCGGCTTTGGTCTCGAACGGATTCGTTGCTGCCTGGGCTACGCCCGAGATCAACAGAACAACGAATAAAAACAATCGACGCATGGGTAAGCCTTATCCCTGTGCAAGTGAGGTGCACAGTGGCGGCTGGAGATTAACCGATGATTAACCACACCCGCCTTGTGACTATGGCACTTGCGGCATAATGTCCGCTTAATCGGCTATCGGCCTAATCACCTTTTTTCTACGGGGCTCACCATGCACGTACTGGTTTGCGAAGACGATGAGCTGATCGCCAGCGGCATCGTCGCCGGGTTGACCGCTCAAGGTCTGACTGTCGAGCACGTCGCCACCGCATCAAAGGCCCGAGCGATGCTCAAAGTCGCGGAGTTCGACGTCATGGTGCTGGACCTCGGTCTGCCCGATGAAGACGGTCTGAAACTGTTGCAGCAGTTGCGTCAGCATGGCCTGGAAATCCCGGTGCTGATCCTCACCGCGCGGGACTCGGTCACCGATCGGGTCGCCGGCCTGCAGGCTGGCGCCGACGACTACCTGCTCAAACCGTTCGACCTGCGCGAACTTGCCGCGCGCCTGCACACCTTGCTGCGACGAGTAGCGGGACGCAGCGTCAATCTGATTGAGCACGGTCGTTTGACCTATGACCCGAGCAGCCGCGAAACCCAGCTCGGCGGTCAATCGGTGGATTTATCGCGCCGCGAACAATCGCTGTTGCAAGCCCTGCTACATAACCGTGGCCGGGTACTGTCCACCGAGCAACTGAAGGACAGCGTCTACGGTTTCAACGACGAACTGGAAAGCAACGCCCTTAACGTCCATATCCATCACCTGCGGCGCAAACTCGGTAACGGTATCGTCGAGACTGTGCGTGGCCTGGGCTATCGCCTGGGGCCGGCCGATGGCGGAGAGCAATCGAAGTGATGAGCCTGCGTTTGCGGCTGAGCCTGACCCTCGGCGCCGCGTTTGCGCTGATCTGGGCCCTGGCCGCCGCCTGGATGCTCAGTGATCTGCGCAACCAGATGATGTTTTCCCTCGACCAGCGGCTGGTGGCGTCGGCGCGGATGGTCGCCGGGCTGCTGGAGCAACTGCCGACCTTGCCGAGCAAGGGCGAGGGGACTCATTTCAGTGCAGAACAGCTGAGCATCCCTGGCGGCATGGCCTGTCAGGTCAGCTCGTTGCGCGGTGAAATCCTGGCCCGCAGCCACAGTAGCCCCGAACAAACCCTGGAAGCCGAAAAAATGGGCTTCCACGATCAAATGATCGACGGCGCGCCGTGGCGCAGCTTCACCCTGGCGCGGGGGGATGTGCGGATTACCACAGCAGATCGGCAGATCGAGCGCGAAGCGCTGAACATGTCCATTCTGCTGGCGGCTTCGGTACCGGTCGGCGTGGCGCTGCTTGGCTGCTTGTGCCTGTTGTGGCTCGGCATCGGTCAGGGATTGGCACCGCTCAATCGTATGCGCGATGCGTTGATGCGGCGCAATGCCGATTCCCTGGAACCGTTGCAGATCCAGCCGCTGCCCAGTGAGTTGCAACCGTTGCTGGAAACCCAGAATCAGCTGTTCCAGCGCATCGGCAAGACCATCGAGCGCGAGCGACGCCTGACCGGTGATGCTGCACACGAATTGCGTAGCCCGCTAACCGCCATCAAAACCCATCTGCAAGTGGCGCGCATGACCGAAGGCAGCGCCCGGGATCAGTCTTTGGCCCGAGCCGAAGAGGGCGCTGACCGGTTGCATCGCACGCTTGAACAATTGCTGCTGCTGGCGCGCGTCGAGGGTAGTCTGTCGTTCGATGATGGGGTGCAATGCAGCGCCGAGCAGGTGGCGAAACTGGCGATTCAGGATGCCGCCAACGGTGATCGTCAGCGGATCAGGTTTCAGTTGCCAGCCACATTCTCCGAGGCGCCGCTGCAAATGCCCGCGGTGCTGTCGATTGCGGCATTGCGTAACTTGCTCGACAACGCCCTGCGCCATACCCCAAGTGATAAGGCGGTGCAATTGAGCCTGGAAACCATCGACAATCGCGTGCACTTTTTGGTCCGCGATTACGGCCCGGGGATTGCCGAAGATGATTTGCAACACCTGACCCAACGCTTCTGGCGCAATGGCCAGAGCACCGGATGTGGCCTCGGCCTGGCGATTGTCCAGGCCATCGTCCAGCGCTGCGGCTGCACCCTGCATTTCGACAGCCGGCCGGATGGTTTGCGGGTTGAATTGACGATGCCGTTGCAGTCGGTCTGACGCCTTCGCAATCTTCCATACACACCAAAAGTAACGTCTCTCCATTAGCCACCCGGCCCCCACAGCGTTATCGTTCCCGGCAGCTTTGACTCAATGGATTGAGGTAACAGCGCCATGGATGCATCGATACACATCTGCAAGGCAACGCCTGCCGACGCCGGCATCATCAGCCGGATTGTCGAGCGCTCCATTCGCGTCGGCTGCGCGCTCGACCACCGCAACGATCCGCGAACCGTCGCCACCTGGACCCACAATAAAACCATCGAACACGTTCAGCCCTGGCTGATGGACCCGCGGTTGTACCTGAACATCGCCCTGCGGCAGGAAAAACCGATCGGCGTCGCCATGGCGGCAATCAGCGGCAAGGTCGCGTTTTGTTATGTGCAGCCGGAATGGTTTCGACGAGGCGCCGGACAAGCGTTGGTGCAAGACCTCGAGATGTGGTTGATCGCTCAGGGGGTGCCTCAGGCGCGGCTCAACAGCACCCGTACCGGCGAAGCGTTTTATCATCGTCTGGGTTACCGGGCTTGCGCTGAAACCTTTACCGTGGCCGGACTCCACGCCGTTCCCATGCACAAGACGCTGTCGCCATCTTCATGAAAAGCGGATCGAGGGTCTAAATCCTTGAGGTCCTGATGCGTTTGCATTCGCACATCGGGTTATGGCCCATCGCGAGCAGGCTCACGATGGCCGGATCAGATACAGAAGTCCTCAACCCTGCTTGAACATCTCCTTGGCCCGCTGTTCGATCTGCTCCTGAGTCAGATTCTCTTTACGCGTGGCCAAAAACCACAAATGCCCATAGGGATCCTTCAAGGTCCCCGAACGGTCGCCGTAAAACTGATCCTTGACCTCAGACACCACCGTGGCACCGGCATCGATGGCCTGTTTATAGGACTTGTCCACATCGTTCACATACAAATGCAGGCCCACGGACGGCGACGTGTCCGGGTTGCTCAGTGGTCCCTCGTCACACGGTGTTCCGAGCATGATCGGGCAGTCGCCGATACGCAGTTCGGCATGCCCGATGCCGCCATCGGGCATGGACAGGCGCATGACTTCGGTGGCGCCAAAGGCTTTTTTGTAGAAGTCGATGGCTTCGGCAGCTTTCTGTATGCCCAGATAAGGGGTGATGCTGTGATACCCCTCTGGAATAGGTTTGACGCTCATGGCGGTTCTCCTTTTGTCGGGAGGTTAAGGTGTTCCTTCGCCGATTTCCGGTCGAGTAAATATAGGTCAGCCCCTTCCCCGCAACCGATTGCCCGACGAGCAGCAGATGATTTCCTAAAATCTCATCGTCGACTGGCAGGATGTCATCGCGATCGGCTAGATCGACAACTGCATCAAACGCTCGCCCTTCAGGTTTTCCGTCGGTCGGCGTTTGTTCACCGCCAGTTCGCCGATCCTGATCAGCCGAGTGCGCGTCACATTGCGGCTCAGCCCCAGCAGGGCGGCAGTGTGCACCTGGTTGTAGTGGCTGAAACGATAGGCTGCCCGCAACAACGCATCTTCGACTTTCTCGTGCAGCGCGCCGGCCTGTTCTTCGAAGAGTTTTTGAAAGGCTCTATCGAGCAAGGCTTGCGATGAGTCGTCGACACCGCTGTGATGGTCGTCCTGACGTTCTATGCGCATGTTCGACAGGCGTAAATCATCACGCTCGATCACACCGTTGCGGCAGATCAGCAGGGTGTGGTGGATGACATTTTCCAGTTCTCGGATGTTGCCCGGCCAGCTGTAACTGCGCAGTTTGTGTTCGGCCTCTCTGCTGAGGGTGATGCTGCCGTAACCCAGGCGCTGGCTGTAGACATCGATAAAATGCCGGGTCAGCGGGAGGATATCGCCGGGACGTTCGCGCAGCGGGCTCAGTTCCAGGCTGACCACGTCGAGGCGGTAGTACAGGTCTTCGCGAAAGTGCCCGGCGTTGATGGCTTTTTCCAGTTGCACGTTGGTCGCCGCCAGCACTCGCACATCGATAGGAATACTCTTGCGCGATCCCAGCCGCACCACTTCGCGCTCCTGCAACACCCGCAGCAGTTTCACCTGAATTGCCATTGGCAAATCGCCGATTTCATCAAGAAACAAGGTACCGCCATCGGCCTCTTCGAACCAACCGGCCTTGGCATTCAGCGCGCCGGTGAAGGCGCCTTTTTCATGGCCGAACAGCTCAGCCTCCACCAACGATTCGGAGAAAGCGCCGCAGTTAACCGCCACGAACGGGCGGTTACAACGGGCGCTGAGATTGTGGACATGCCGCGCCACCAGTTCCTTGCCGGTGCCGGTTTCCCCGATAATCAGCACGCTGGCTTCACTCGGCGCGACCTGCTGCAAGTGCGCGAGCAGGGCCTGGGATTTAGGGTCTTCGAACACCTGCGCCGTGGCGCGTATCGAGATGGCCAAGGCAGGCGAAGACGGTAAGGTCAGCAATTGCATGGGAAAGGTTCCACGAGTTGAAAGCTATGAATGGACGCATGAGTTGCTTATAAGGGTTGTCTGTTATTCCGCAAAAGATATATAAATAATATTTATATGCATTTGTGGAATATGCGGAGGCGATCCGTTCATCCAATACCCACTATCGAGTCCATTGATTTCTGCCCTTCAGGGCACGCGGGTAGCCTGTGTTCATTGCCCCGAACCCAGCTTCTGCGGACGTCCGAAATGAAATCTCTACTCGCCACTTTCTTGTTACTCGCCGTCTCCGTTCTTGCCGGATGTGCCAGCCATGTTTCACCGGAATTGCGGCCCTACACCGCTGAGGAAACCCGGGAGCTGGCGCTGGAGGCCCTGAATCGTCGCGGTTTGTCCTTTGACGAGTACCATGCGAAGAAAGCTGAATTGCTCGGGCAGCCGCCAAAATCGTTCAGTTTCGACAAACACGGCGAGATGAACGCCGAACGTTCGATACAGCTGCACGGTCGCCCAAGCTGAACGACGACTGTACTGCTCGAACTTTCACACAACTGTCCGTGGGTTTCCGTCAAGGCGTGCGATAGGGTCAATACTTGACTGACCTTGATGGACTGCCTTCATGACCCTCTCGCTCGACCTGCTGCTGGGCTTTGCCCTGTTTGCCCTTGTCACCTCGATTACTCCTGGCCCGAACAACACCATGTTGTTGGCCTCGGGGGTGAATTTCGGCTTTAACCGCACCATTCCCCACATGCTGGGCGTCACCTGCGGCTTCTTCGTACTGGTGGTCGCTGTCGGGTTTGGCCTGGGCGCGGTGTTTCAAACCTATCCATTGCTTTACACGACGTTGCGCTATGTCGGCGCGGCGTATTTGCTGTACCTGGCGTGGAAGATTGCTCATTCCGGGCCAGTGGCCGAGGATGAACAGGGTGAGGGCAAGCCGATCAGTTATTTGGGCGCGGCAGCCTTTCAATGGGTCAATCCCAAGGCCTGGATCATGGCCATCGGTGCCATCAGCACCTACACACCGATGCAGGGCTATTTCACCAATGTGATTGTGATTGCCGCGGTCTTCGCCTTGATCAACCTGCCAAGTGTCAGTGTGTGGGCCGGTTGCGGCACACTGTTGCGCAATGTGTTGCGCGATCGCCGCTGGTTGCGGCTGTTCAACTGGGGCATGGCCTTGTTGTTGGTGGCTTCGCTGTATCCGTTATTGCTCGAAAGCTTTAGCTGACGCATTGCTTCATCCGGTGGCCCGATGCCTGTTAAGCTCGACTTCAGGAGCGTTCCTACGCACTTTTAAATGAAGTTGTTCTTCTTTAATGGCCTCCGGTCAGGTATTGCTGGCGTTCTGAAAATTCGGCATCGCTCATGAGGCGGCGCTTTGAAACTTCCAGTGACGAGCTTCCTGATCCCGGAACACGCTCTGCGAGTCTTTTATGAATAAACGTCCGTTGTATTTCGACTACGCCGCCACCACGCCGGTGGATGAGCGGGTCATCAAGGTCATGGTCGAGTGTTTGGGTTTCACCGGTAACTTCGGCAATCCAGCGTCCAGCTCCCATGCCTTCGGCCAACAGGCCCGACAATCGGTCGAGCAGGCACGGCGCCAGGTCGCCGGATTGGTGGGCGCCCTGGCGGAGCAGATTGTCTGGACTTCCGGCGCCACCGAATCCAACAACCTTGCCCTCAAGGGCGTGGCCCAGGCCCGCGGTGTATCCGGCGGCCACATCATCACCAGCCAGATCGAACACAAAGCGATTCTCGACACTGCAAAACAATTGCAGGATGCAGGCGTTGCGGTGACGTATCTGGTGCCCGATGCCGAAGGCCTGATTACCCCGCAAGCGGTCAGCGAAGCGATGCGCGAGGACACCTTTCTGGTGTCATTGATGCTGGTCAATAACGAACTGGGCACCGTCAACGATATCCCGGCCATCGGCCAAGTGGTGCGTGATCGCGATGCGTTGTTCCATGTCGATGCGGCCCAGGGCGCGGGCAAAGTGGCGATCGATCTGGCCCGGTGGCCGGTGGATTTGATGTCGTTCTCGGCGCACAAGGTCTACGGTCCCAAAGGCATCGGCGCGCTGTATGTCGGTCCTCGTGCGCAGCCGCGTCTGCAGGCGCAGATCCACGGAGGTGGTCACGAAGGAGGTTTACGTTCCGGCACTCTGGCGACGCACCAGATTGCCGCAATGGGAATGGCCTTCGCATTGGCGGCGCAATTGTTCAATGAAGAAAAAGCCACCATTACGCGTCTGCGTGAGCGCTTGCTCGAGCCGCTGCTGAACATTCCGGGTGTGCGCCTCAATGGCAGCCCGACCCAGCGCATTCCCCATACCCTGAGCCTGACTTTCAACGAAGGCGAATTCAGTTCCGCGGCGTTGAGTACCTCGATCGCGTTTTCCGCGACCTCGGCCTGTAATTCCGCCAGCAATGCGCCGTCCCATGTGCTGCTGGCCCTGGGGCATGACGCACGCTCGGCCAGTCGCACCATTCGCTTGAGCCTGGGGCGTTTCACCACCGAACAGGATATCGATCAAGCGGTACACCTGATTAAAGCAACTTGCGCCAGTGCTCCGGCATTCTGGGCGACAGGTCCTTAAGCGCCGACTCTGATCGGCACCGAATAATAATGATGAGTGGTTCGCAGGAGACACGATGAGTACACAGCCTTTGACCAATGGATTGGTACCCCAGCGCCTGGCGCAAACCCGCGAGCTGATGAGCCGGGAGGGCATTCATGCTCTGCTGGTGCCGTCAGCGGACCCGCACCTGTCGGAATACCTGCCGGGCTATTGGCAGGGACGGCAGTGGCTGTCGGGTTTTCATGGCTCGGTGGGCACGCTGATTGTCACGCCGGATTTTGCCGGCGTCTGGGCCGACAGCCGCTATTGGGAACAAGCGAGCAAGGAGCTCAAGGGCAGCGGCATCGAACTGGTCAAGCTGCAACCGGGTCAACCCGGCCCGCTCGATTGGCTGGCCGAGCAAACCCCTGAAGGCGGTGTCGTCGCAGTCGATGGTGCGGTGATGGCCGTGGCCTCCGCGCGTACTTTGAGCAGCAAACTCGAAGAGCGCGGCGCACGTCTGCGCACCGACATCGACCTGCTGAGTGAAGTCTGGAGTGATCGTCCAAGTCTGCCGAACGAGCCGATCTATCAACATTTGCCGCCTCAGGCGACGGTCAGCCGTGGCGAAAAACTCGCCAAACTGCGTGAGGTGCTGAAAGAGCGCGGTGCCGACTGGCACTTCATCGCCACCCTCGATGACATCGCCTGGCTGTTCAACCTGCGCGGCGGCGATGTGTCGTTCAACCCGGTGTTCGTGTCCTTCGCCCTGATCAGCCAGCAGCAGGCCACCTTGTTCGTGGCCCTTAGTAAAGTGAGCGCCGAGTTGCGCGCCATTCTTGAACAGGACGGCGTGACCCTGCGCGATTACAGCGAAGTGGCCACCGCCTTGCGTGCCGTGCCGAGTGGCGAGAGCCTGCAAGTCGATCCGGCGCGAGTCACGGCCGGTTTGCTGGATAACCTGAACAGCGGCGTGAAACTGCTCGAAGGCCTGAACCCGACTACTCTGGCCAAGTCGCAGAAAAGCCTGGCCGATGCCGAGCACATTCGTCGGGCCATGGAACAGGATGGCGCGGCGCTGTGCGAATTCTTCGCCTGGCTGGAAGCGGCGTTGGGGCGTGAGCGCATTACCGAACTGACCATCGACGAACACCTGACCGCTGCACGAACCCGGCGTCCGGATTATGTGTCTCTAAGCTTCAACACCATTGCGGCGTTCAATGCCAACGGCGCCATGCCGCACTACCACGCCACCGAAGAGGAACATGCGGTGATCGAGGGTGACGGTCTGTTGTTGATCGACTCCGGCGGCCAATACCTGGGCGGCACCACTGACATCACCCGAATGGTGCCGGTGGGTGCGCCGACTGACGAGCAGAAGCGCGATTGCACCCGCGTGCTCAAAGGCGTGATTGCACTCTCGCGTGCCCAATTCCCACGAGGCATTCTGTCGCCGTTGCTGGACGCTATTGCCCGAGCCCCGATCTGGGCCGAAAGCGTCGACTACGGTCACGGCACCGGTCATGGCGTCGGCTACTTCCTCAATGTTCACGAAGGCCCGCAAGTCATCGCCTATCAGGCCGCGGCGGCACCGCAAACCGCGATGCAGCCGGGGATGATCACGTCGATCGAACCGGGCACTTACCGCCCGGGTCGCTGGGGTGTGCGGATCGAGAATCTGGTATTGAACCGCGAGGCGGGCAAAAGCGAATTCGGTGAGTTCCTGAAATTCGAAACCCTGACCCTGTGCCCGATCGACACCCGTTGTCTGGAACCGTCGCTGCTGACCGAAGATGAGAAGCAGTGGTTCAACGGCTATCACGCCGAAGTGCGGGAACGCTTGAGCCCGTTGCTCGACGGTGCGGCCCTCGAATGGTTGAACACCCGAACCGCGGCTATTTGAGCGGTTTGAGTTCAGGCGCTGGTTCCAGCGCCCGGAGCACTCCACAGGCGCTGGCTATTGTGCACGCAGGGCTTCACGGACGAAGTCCAGCTGCCCCTGATCAGTACACAAACCCGATAGAAGAGGGATAGAAGGGGAGGGTTACTTGCAGATGACAATCATGCTGCGGCTGGTATAGCCCGCCGGGTTGAGGCCAAACGGATAGTCTCCGGGTTCTTCCACCGCATCCCCTGACTTGGCGATGACCTTGTAACCCTTGGGCGCGCATGAATTGGCGGCGCTGGTGTAGCACTTGTCCCAAGAGGACGAGAGTCCCGAACAGTTGATATGCAGTCCTTTCTTGCCGTGTTTCATGTGAGGTTTCGAGGTGGCCGCACAACCCGCAGTTGCAAGTACGGCGATCAGTATCAACATTCGTTTCATTGCTGTCCTTAATAGCGGCCCCGGATCTGTGCCTGGGTCTGCCTGCATTCGCTTTTGCTTGAAGCGTTCTGATATCCCTATCTGAAAAAATCCATGTCTGACACCGAGTTACCTAGCCTAAACATGGCCTAATTGATCGACAAATACCAGACCTTCCTCAATCTCGTTTCAATCCGCTGCAACCACAGGCTTGGCGGTACTTCCCATGGTCATGGTCGCGCCGACGGAAGCCAGAATGATGCACAGGATAGCCATCCACTGTGACAGGGAAAGGTATTCCTGGAGGAACAACAGACCAGACAGTGCGCCGAACGCCGGTTCGATGCTCATCAACGTGCCGAAGGTTCGGGCTGGAATCCGTGTGAGGGCGACCATCTCCAGGGTATAGGGCAGGGCGGTGGACAGAATGGCGACTCCAATAGCCACGGGAATCAACGAGGGTGTCAACAACGCGGCGCCAGCGTGGACAATGCCGATGGGGGCTACGAACAAAGCGGCAATTATTACGCCCAAGGCGGCGGTTTGAACCCCGTTATCAGCACCGGCCTTCTGACCGAACAAGATGTACAACGCCCAGCAAACACCCGCACCGAGGGCATAACCTGCGCCGATCAGATCGATGCCTGTGCCCGCGGCGCCTGTCGGAATCAATAGCAGTAAACCTACGGCTGCCAGAGCGATCCATAGAAAGTCGATCGCTCGACGTGAGGCATAAATAGCGACTGCCAATGGGCCGGTGAACTCCAGGGCTACGGCGATACCCAGAGGGACAGTGCGCAAGGACATATAGAAGAGGAAGTTCATGCCGCCCAGTGCCATTCCGTAGACGATAACGGTGCGCAGGGATTTTGCGGTGAGCTTCGCCCGCCATGGGCGCAATAGAAGCAGCATGATCACACTGGCAAAGATCAGTCGCAGGGTGGTCGTTCCTTGAGCACCGATAACTGGAAACATGCTTTTGGCCAGGGAGGCTCCGGACTGGATCGATGCCATGGCTATCAAGAGCAGGCCAACCGAGAACAAAGTCGAGGCAAGGCTGCGGGGGTGGTCATTCATTGCGTGGCATCGTCCGAAGTGGCAAGCGAAAGTATTATTTTATGTGATGGGCAATATACTGCGCATTCGTCGCGGGCGCGTCTATTATAAGCGGGGATTTTTGAAGGCCTGATAGAAAAACAAAATCAGGGGTTGACGGCAGATTCTGAAAGCCTATAATTCGCCCCACTTCCGGCGCAGTCGAAACGGAAAAACTCCTTGGTAAACAAAGAGTTACGCAGTTTTCGACAGTGGTTACGCTTCAGTTCATCGAAGCCAGAAGGAGTTGAAAGGGCGGTGTTGTTTGGCTCTTTTGACGGTTCGATCTTCTCGGTCGAAAGCGGAAAAAAGAGGTGTTGACAGCAGCGAGTAACGCTGTAGAATTCGCCTCCCGCTAACGAGAGATCGAAAGCGCAAGTGGTTGAAGTTGTTAAGGAAAACCTTGAAAACTTCTGAAAATAACCGCTTGACAGCAACAGAGGCTGCTGTAGAATGCGCGCCTCGGTTGAGACGAAAGATCTTAACCAACCGCTCTTTAACAACTGAATCAAGCAATTCGTGTGGGTGCTTGTGGAGTCAGACTGATAGTCAACAAGATTATCAGCATCACAAGTTACTCCGCGAGAAATCAAAGATGTAACCAACGATTGCTGAGCCAAGTTTAGGGTTTCTTAAAAACCCAAAGATGTTTGAACTGAAGAGTTTGATCATGGCTCAGATTGAACGCTGGCGGCAGGCCTAACACATGCAAGTCGAGCGGTAGAGAGGTGCTTGCACCTCTTGAGAGCGGCGGACGGGTGAGTAATGCCTAGGAATCTGCCTGGTAGTGGGGGATAACGCTCGGAAACGGACGCTAATACCGCATACGTCCTACGGGAGAAAGCAGGGGACCTTCGGGCCTTGCGCTATCAGATGAGCCTAGGTCGGATTAGCTAGTTGGTGAGGTAATGGCTCACCAAGGCGACGATCCGTAACTGGTCTGAGAGGATGATCAGTCACACTGGAACTGAGACACGGTCCAGACTCCTACGGGAGGCAGCAGTGGGGAATATTGGACAATGGGCGAAAGCCTGATCCAGCCATGCCGCGTGTGTGAAGAAGGTCTTCGGATTGTAAAGCACTTTAAGTTGGGAGGAAGGGCAGTTACCTAATACGTAATTGTTTTGACGTTACCGACAGAATAAGCACCGGCTAACTCTGTGCCAGCAGCCGCGGTAATACAGAGGGTGCAAGCGTTAATCGGAATTACTGGGCGTAAAGCGCGCGTAGGTGGTTCGTTAAGTTGGATGTGAAATCCCCGGGCTCAACCTGGGAACTGCATTCAAAACTGACGAGCTAGAGTATGGTAGAGGGTGGTGGAATTTCCTGTGTAGCGGTGAAATGCGTAGATATAGGAAGGAACACCAGTGGCGAAGGCGACCACCTGGACTGATACTGACACTGAGGTGCGAAAGCGTGGGGAGCAAACAGGATTAGATACCCTGGTAGTCCACGCCGTAAACGATGTCAACTAGCCGTTGGGAGCCTTGAGCTCTTAGTGGCGCAGCTAACGCATTAAGTTGACCGCCTGGGGAGTACGGCCGCAAGGTTAAAACTCAAATGAATTGACGGGGGCCCGCACAAGCGGTGGAGCATGTGGTTTAATTCGAAGCAACGCGAAGAACCTTACCAGGCCTTGACATCCAATGAACTTTCCAGAGATGGAAGGGTGCCTTCGGGAACATTGAGACAGGTGCTGCATGGCTGTCGTCAGCTCGTGTCGTGAGATGTTGGGTTAAGTCCCGTAACGAGCGCAACCCTTGTCCTTAGTTACCAGCACGTCATGGTGGGCACTCTAAGGAGACTGCCGGTGACAAACCGGAGGAAGGTGGGGATGACGTCAAGTCATCATGGCCCTTACGGCCTGGGCTACACACGTGCTACAATGGTCGGTACAGAGGGTTGCCAAGCCGCGAGGTGGAGCTAATCCCATAAAACCGATCGTAGTCCGGATCGCAGTCTGCAACTCGACTGCGTGAAGTCGGAATCGCTAGTAATCGCGAATCAGAATGTCGCGGTGAATACGTTCCCGGGCCTTGTACACACCGCCCGTCACACCATGGGAGTGGGTTGCACCAGAAGTAGCTAGTCTAACCTTCGGGAGGACGGTTACCACGGTGTGATTCATGACTGGGGTGAAGTCGTAACAAGGTAGCCGTAGGGGAACCTGCGGCTGGATCACCTCCTTAATCGACGACATCAGCTGCTCCATAAGTTCCCACACGAATTGCTTGATTCATTGAAGAAGACGATAAGAAGCAGCCCGAAATTGGGTCTGTAGCTCAGTTGGTTAGAGCGCACCCCTGATAAGGGTGAGGTCGGCAGTTCGAATCTGCCCAGACCCACCAATTTTGTGTGGGAAACGCCTGTAGAAATACGGGGCCATAGCTCAGCTGGGAGAGCGCCTGCCTTGCACGCAGGAGGTCAACGGTTCGATCCCGTTTGGCTCCACCACTACTGCTTCTGTTTGTTGAAAGCTTAGAAATGAGCATTCCACCAAGACGGTGTTGAATGTTGATTTCTAGTCTTTGATTAGATCGTTCTTTAAAAATTTGGGTATGTGATAGAAAGATAGACTGGATGGCACTTTCACTGGTGTTGTTCAGGCTAAGGTAAAATTTGTGAGTTTAATCGCGAATTTTCGGCGAATGTCGTCTTCACAGTATAACCAGATTGCTTGGGGTTATATGGTCAAGTGAAGAAGCGCATACGGTGGATGCCTTGGCAGTCAGAGGCGATGAAAGACGTGGTAGCCTGCGAAAAGCTTCGGGGAGTCGGCAAACAGACTTTGATCCGGAGATGTCTGAATGGGGGAACCCACCTAACATAAGTTAGGTATCTTAAGCTGAATACATAGGCTTAAGAAGCGAACCAGGGGAACTGAAACATCTAAGTACCCTGAGGAAAAGAAATCAACCGAGATTCCCTTAGTAGTGGCGAGCGAACGGGGACTAGCCCTTAAGTGGCTTTGAGATTAGCGGAACGCTCTGGAAAGTGCGGCCATAGTGGGTGATAGCCCTGTACGCGAAAATCTCTTAGTCATGAAATCGAGTAGGACGGAGCACGAGAAACTTTGTCTGAATATGGGGGGACCATCCTCCAAGGCTAAATACTACTGACTGACCGATAGTGAACTAGTACCGTGAGGGAAAGGCGAAAAGAACCCCGGAGAGGGGAGTGAAATAGATCCTGAAACCGTATGCGTACAAGCAGTGGGAGCCCACTTTGTTGGGTGACTGCGTACCTTTTGTATAATGGGTCAGCGACTTATTTTCAGTGGCGAGCTTAACCGAATAGGGGAGGCGTAGCGAAAGCGAGTCTTAATAGGGCGTCTAGTCGCTGGGAATAGACCCGAAACCGGGCGATCTATCCATGGGCAGGTTGAAGGTTGGGTAACACTAACTGGAGGACCGAACCGACTACCGTTGAAAAGTTAGCGGATGACCTGTGGATCGGAGTGAAAGGCTAATCAAGCTCGGAGATAGCTGGTTCTCCTCGAAAGCTATTTAGGTAGCGCCTCATGTATCACTGTAGGGGGTAGAGCACTGTTTCGGCTAGGGGGTCATCCCGACTTACCAAACCGATGCAAACTCCGAATACCTACAAGTGCCGAGCATGGGAGACACACGGCGGGTGCTAACGTCCGTCGTGAAAAGGGAAACAACCCAGACCGTCAGCTAAGGTCCCAAAGTTATGGTTAAGTGGGAAACGATGTGGGAAGGCTTAGACAGCTAGGAGGTTGGCTTAGAAGCAGCCACCCTTTAAAGAAAGCGTAATAGCTCACTAGTCGAGTCGGCCTGCGCGGAAGATGTAACGGGGCTCAAACCATACACCGAAGCTACGGGTATCACTTAGGTGATGCGGTAGAGGAGCGTTCTGTAAGCCTGTGAAGGTGAGTTGAGAAGCTTGCTGGAGGTATCAGAAGTGCGAATGCTGACATGAGTAACGACAATGGGTGTGAAAAACACCCACGCCGAAAGACCAAGGTTTCCTGCGCAACGTTAATCGACGCAGGGTTAGTCGGTCCCTAAGGCGAGGCTGAAAAGCGTAGTCGATGGAAAACAGGTTAATATTCCTGTACTTCTGGTTATTGCGATGGAGGGACGGAGAAGGCTAGGCCAGCTTGGCGTTGGTTGTCCAAGTTTAAGGTGGTAGGCTGGAATCTTAGGTAAATCCGGGATTCTAAGGCCGAGAGCTGATGACGAGTGTTCTTTTAGAACACGAAGTGGTTGATGCCATGCTTCCAAGAAAAGCTTCTAAGCTTCAGGTAACCAGGAACCGTACCCCAAACCGACACAGGTGGTTGGGTAGAGAATACCAAGGCGCTTGAGAGAACTCGGGTGAAGGAACTAGGCAAAATGGCACCGTAACTTCGGGAGAAGGTGCGCCGGTGAGGGTGAAGCATTTACTGCGTAAGCCCATGCCGGTCGAAGATACCAGGCCGCTGCGACTGTTTATTAAAAACACAGCACTCTGCAAACACGAAAGTGGACGTATAGGGTGTGACGCCTGCCCGGTGCCGGAAGGTTAATTGATGGGGTTAGCTAACGCGAAGCTCTTGATCGAAGCCCCGGTAAACGGCGGCCGTAACTATAACGGTCCTAAGGTAGCGAAATTCCTTGTCGGGTAAGTTCCGACCTGCACGAATGGCGTAACGATGGCGGCGCTGTCTCCACCCGAGACTCAGTGAAATTGAAATCGCTGTGAAGATGCAGTGTATCCGCGGCTAGACGGAAAGACCCCGTGAACCTTTACTATAGCTTTGCACTGGACTTTGAATTTGCTTGTGTAGGATAGGTGGGAGGCTTTGAAGCGTGGACGCCAGTTCGCGTGGAGCCAACCTTGAAATACCACCCTGGCAACTTTGAGGTTCTAACTCAGGTCCGTTATCCGGATCGAGGACAGTGTATGGTGGGTAGTTTGACTGGGGCGGTCTCCTCCTAAAGAGTAACGGAGGAGTACGAAGGTGCGCTCAGACCGGTCGGAAATCGGTCGTAGAGTATAAAGGCAAAAGCGCGCTTGACTGCGAGACAGACACGTCGAGCAGGTACGAAAGTAGGTCTTAGTGATCCGGTGGTTCTGTATGGAAGGGCCATCGCTCAACGGATAAAAGGTACTCCGGGGATAACAGGCTGATACCGCCCAAGAGTTCATATCGACGGCGGTGTTTGGCACCTCGATGTCGGCTCATCACATCCTGGGGCTGAAGCCGGTCCCAAGGGTATGGCTGTTCGCCATTTAAAGTGGTACGCGAGCTGGGTTTAGAACGTCGTGAGACAGTTCGGTCCCTATCTGCCGTGGACGTTTGAGATTTGAGAGGGGCTGCTCCTAGTACGAGAGGACCGGAGTGGACGAACCTCTGGTGTTCCGGTTGTCACGCCAGTGGCATTGCCGGGTAGCTATGTTCGGAATAGATAACCGCTGAAAGCATCTAAGCGGGAAACTAGCCTCAAGATGAGATCTCACTGGGACCTTGAGTCCCCTGAAGGGCCGTCGAAGACTACGACGTTGATAGGTTGGGTGTGTAAGCGCTGTGAGGCGTTGAGCTAACCAATACTAATTGCCCGTGAGGCTTGACCATATAACACCCAAGCAATTTGCGTCGAAAGGCCAGATTGCGGTGTGTGAAGACGCAACGAACCGAAAGTTCGAGAAACAAACACACAAATCTATTACATACCCAATTTGCTGAAGCGAGGCCAGCTGGTCACGACTCAGTACCCGAATTTCTTGACGACCATAGAGCATTGGAACCACCTGATCCCATCCCGAACTCAGCAGTGAAACGATGCATCGCCGATGGTAGTGTGGGGTTTCCCCATGTGAGAGTAGGTCATCGTCAAGATTGAATTCCGAAACCCCTATCTGCGTCTGCAGGTAGGGGTTTTGTTTTGTCCGCAGGAAAGTACCGTGATGGCTGTACCAGGCTGCATTGTTCATGAAGTTTCGGTAGAACGGGCGCTAAAGTAACCACGCCGTTTTTGGTATGGTGCAGCTCGTTTTTACCGACTGATTTCAAGCCCACGAATCGGCGCCCCCTCCACAGTCAAAGAGCTGCTGCAGAAATGCCTGAACCAATACCCATCAAGGATCACGAAAAAGAGACGCGCCTGGTCAATAAAAGATTGATGGCCTGCGCCTTGTTCGTTGCCGCAATTACCTGCGCGCTGGTGGTGCGCTTGTATGTCCTGCAGGTGGTCGAGCACGACTACCACTCGACGATCTCGGAAAACAACCGTGTACACGTATTGCCGATCCCCCCTACCCGCGGATTGATTTATGACCGCAATGGCATTGTCCTAGCGGACAATCGGCCCAGTTTTAACCTGATCATTACCCGTGAACGCGCCTCCGACGTCAAAGAAGAACTGGATGACGTGGTCAGCCTTCTGCACCTGCCAGCTGAAGACCGCACGCTGTTCGACAAGGCGATGAAGCAGGCTCGCCACCCCTTCGTGCCCGTCACCTTGTTTTACGAACTCAGCGAAGAACAGATTGCGGAGCTGGCAGTCAACGAATTCCGTCTGCCAGGGATCGACGTAGAGCCACAGTTCGTTCGTCACTACCCGATGGGCGCACACTTCGCACACTCGATCGGCTACGTCGGCCGCATCAACGAGAAAGAATCCAAAGCTCTGGATACGGTGGAATACCGTGGTACTCAATCCATCGGCAAGACCGGCATCGAGAAGTTCTACGAGTCCGAGTTGCATGGCCATGTGGGTTATGAAGAAGTCGAAACCAACGCCCAGGGCCGCGTGCTGCGAGTACTCAAATACACCGATCCGGTCCCCGGCAAAAATATCGTACTGAGCCTCGACGTCAAACTTCAGGAAGCTGCCGAGCAGGCATTGGGCGATCGCCGTGGCTCGGTGGTCGCTCTCGACCCGTCGACCGGTGAAGTACTGGCCATGGTCAGTAAGCCAAGCTTCGACCCGAACATGTTTGTGACGGGCATCAGCTTCAAGGAATACGCAGCGCTGCACGATTCCATCGACCGGCCGCTGTTCAATCGTGTGCTGCGTGGTCTCTACGCGCCCGGTTCGACCATCAAGCCGGAAGTGGCGATTGCCGGCCTCGACGCCGGGGTGGTCACTGCGCAAACCCGTGTCTTCGATCCGGGTTATTACCAGCTACCGGATTTCGATCATAAGTACCGTAACTGGAACCATAGTGGCGATGGTTGGGTGGACATGGATGCGGCGATCATGCGCTCCAACGATACCTATTTCTACGACCTAGCGCACAAGCTGGGCATCGATCGTTTGCACGACTACATGGCGATGTTCGGTCTTGGCGAAAAGGTCTCGCTGGACATGTTCGAAGAGTCTGCGGGATTAATGCCATCTCAGGCCTGGAAGCGCACGATTCGACGTCAACCATGGTTCCCTGGCGAGACAGTGATCCTCGGCATCGGACAGGGCTACATGCAGGTCACACCCCTGCAACTGGCCCAAGCCACTGCGTTGATCGCCAACAAAGGTGTATGGAACCGACCACACCTGGCCAAAACGGTGGATGGCATAGCGCCGGTGGACGAGCATCCGATGCCCAATATCATCCTCAAGAACCCGCGTGACTGGGAGCAGGTCAACCATGGCATGCAGATGGTGATGCACGACGCGCGCGGGATTGCCCGAGCCGCGGCGGCGGGAGCCCAGTACCGCATCGCCGGCAAAAGCGGGACCGCGCAAGTGGTGGCGATCAAACAGGGTGAACGCTACAACCGCGCGAAAACGCTGGAGCGCAACCGTGACAACGCCTTGTTCGTCGGATTCGCCCCGGCCGAACATCCGAAGATTGTCATCTCGGTCATGATCGAAAACGGTGAAGCCGGTGGTCGCGTCGCCGGTCCCGTGGTGCGGCAAATCATGGACGCCTGGTTGCTCGATCAGAACGGTCATTTGAAGCCGCAATACGCTGCGCCGAACAACGCGCCGGGTGACCCTCACGTCTAACAATCCAGCTTCACGGCACAGACCCGCGAACACTGGGCATATGCTGGACGCTCTCCATAAATAGATCCGCGGCGAACCGCGAGAGTCGATAAGACGACAATCAACCTGTTTGCGATGTTGAGACACCAGCTGTTCAGGACTAGAATTTTCAGGTTGAAAGGGTGAGTGACGGAGCATTTGCCCGGCCACATATCTGGTGTGAGGGAGGTAGCTATGTTCCTTTCAACCTTGGAAATTCAAAATATCATCGAGCATGGTTTCTGCCCGCTGTGTGTATTTGCAGCCTGGAGGCGGACCAGTCCCTGACGATTCGGGTCTGCGATTGCATGACCGGAAAAGTGGATCTGGTGGCCACCCACGTTCCGGTATGGACACTGGACAGCCCCCACGCTATTGCATCGCTGGTGGCTGATATGCGGCAAGAAATCGAAGCTCACAAGGTGCAGCATCAAGCCCCTGGCACCGGACAACTCAAATCCCCTTCCTGGCATTTCAAGTAAGTCTTGAACACCTCGCCCCGTGCCTTGGTCAGCTCGGTTGTGCAATGGCTGTAGATCAGCGGATACATACTGCCGCCCGCTACCCCGGACGCCGAGAACTTGCACTCGTTATCGCGAAACGCAATCCATGAACGCTGTGCGCCGACCAGTAACTTTTTGGCCTCAGGGCTGTCCTTCAATCGCGCGGTGATCTGTTGATAAAGCGCATTCAGCTCCTTATCGGCCGTCTTGCTCTGCTGCGCCGCACACTGATTCATCGTCGTCTGGTCGGTGGCGTTGGCGCAGTCGATGGCCTGCGCAAGGGGGGTGAACAGCAGTGGTGTCAATGCAAGGAGAAAACGTGGAGGCATGGGGGCTCGCTGTGATGATGGAAGATTGGGGGGCAGGGTAGCGGGGCGCCGCCAGCCGACTATATCCGGAAAACTATATTTGCCATTCAGGACATTTCTCATTTGATTCATATTCAAGCCAGGACACGTCGTGGGATGTCCAGATATGAACTTGAGGGGTCATTTTCGGATCATCGTCGAGCGTCGCCACGCGAACGATTACATGGGGTTGGACCAAGCGTTCCGCCATCAGATGCGATCCGCAGATCGAACAGAAATGCCGAAGCTTGCCCGGCGACGACTCATAGGTGCTTAGCCGGTCCTGTCCTTTTATCCAGCGAAAATGCTCACGCATGACCCCAGCCGTTGAAGCGAATGCCGCTGCGTGCGCCTTGCGGCAGGTGTGGCAGTGGCAGTGATTGATGGGCATGTCGAGGCTATCAAGTTCGTATTCGATGGCTTTGCACAAGCAGCTGCCATGCAAGTTATTCATGGGGCTTTTCCTGGTTGTGTGGCTGAGATGTCGACAGTGGCGGCCAGAAGCAGGGCCGCAGCCGTGGTTTCGATGTCTTCGCGCGGATGCAATTTCGCAAACCAGCGCTGGGGAGTGGCCTGAAGGCCATAATGGGCTGCGGGTTCCACGTCGTTGCAAACGTTAGCAGTTTCAGCCCGCTGACTCCCCCTTCAAATCAGAACTTATGGCCAAAACCGAGGCCGAATATTTCAGGTACGGGGGATTGCGGCACCCGTTTGATACAACTTTTAGGTTGGTCTTATGGTCTTTACAGGCCTACTGTTCAATACAGGAGGTGACTTATGAACCCCGCATCAGATCGAATCGAAAGGAAAATCCTGCTCAAGGTGCCGCGCTCGCAGGTCTGGCGCGTGCTGGCCAATGCCGAAGCCTTCGGGCAATGGTTCGGCGTTGCACTCGAAGGTAAGCGCTTTGTTGCCGGCGAGTGGACTCAGGGGCAGATTACTTATCCTGGTTATGAACACTTGTTGTGGAATGTACTGGTGGAGCGGGTCGAGCCGGAGCGGGTATTTTCGTTTCGCTGGCACCCGTATGCAGTCGAACCCGACACCGATTATTCTCAGGAACCCACTACGCTGGTGAAGTTCGAACTTCAGGATATGGACGAAGACACGTTATTGACGGTCGTCGAGTCCGGTTTTGATCACATCCCTCAGTCGCGCAGGCTCAAGGCATTCCGCATGGACAGCCGGGGTTGGGATGAGCAGATGAGCAATATCGAACAATTTCTGGAAACAAGTACCAAGACCCATGAGCGTCAGGGAGGTTGATGGATGCAGGCCAGGAAACTCTTTGCTTCAACGCATAATGGCTGGCTAGTCTAAGGTTTTTCGGAAGGGCGGCTATAGCGAATGTCTTACACGAAGTAGTAGCTATGTCGTCTATTGCAGATTGGATCCCAAGCGTAATCTAGCCACATCAACTGAAGCACAGGAAGTGCTTCAGGGTCACGGATGATCGACCATAGCAAGGATCGCTGCCGACAGGGAGTCGATATGGTCTTGGGAAAAACCCGCTTCGGCGGGTTTTTTTTCGTGTGCAGAAAATTGCAATCTGATCTCTTGCTACATAGGCCGGTTTTTAGGTGCTGAGTAGCCAATGGCTTACACTGAGTCGATGATATATCGTCTTTTTAACTTTCTTTGATGCGTCTAATCTGGACCCATCAACTGAAGCACAGGATGTGCTCAGGATCACGGATGATCGACCATTAGCCAGGATGGCTGCCGACAGGATGTCGCAATGGTCTTGAGAACCCGCTTCGGCGGGTTTTTTTTCGTGTGAGAAAAACTGAAAACCGTTCCTGTACCTGTAGTAGCTGCCGAAGGATCATCTGCACCAGTTTTCGGGGCTCATGGGGTCGGCGTACCACATCGCGGGCGATGACTGGCTGTGGGAGCTTTAGCTCCCACAGCCATTTCTTCTACTGGCGATCGAGTTTTGCCGCTGCACGTGCGGTGATTTCCGAGCGCAATTTCAACGATGCGGCAGCGCGCTTGCGGGCTTCATCCAGCACGCTGACCGGCGCTGTCTCGGGACTTCCCGAAGCAAACGGCGGCGCCGGGGCGTATTCCAGCTGCAGCTGCACCAATTGCGCGGTGTCCTTATCGAACAATTCAGCTGCCAGGGTCAGGGCAAAATCGATCCCCGCGGTGATCCCGCCACCGGTCAGCAGATTGCCGTCGCGTACCACCCGATCCTTCACCGGAGTCGCTCCCAAAACCCCGAGCAATTCGTGATATGCCCAGTGAGTGGTAGCGCGCTTGCCCTTGAGCAACCCCGCCGCGCCAAGCACCAGCGCGCCAGTGCAAACCGAAGTGACATACTTCGCGTTAGCGGCCTGAGCCTTGATGAAGGCCAGGGCTTGGTCATCCTCCATCAAGGGTCCGACACCGCCGCCACCGGGAATGCAGATCACATCCAGCGGCGGGCAATCGTCGAAGGTGACGGTCGGTTTCAACGCCAGTCCGGTACTCGCAGTGATCGGGACCAGGTCTTTCCAGATCAGATGCACTTTCACATCCGGCAGCGAGGCCAGCACGTCATAAGGGCCGGTCAGGTCCAGTTGTTGAACCTGTGGAAACAACAGAAAACCGATCTGCAACGTCATGGTGTTTTTTCTCCTGGTTGGGGTGGACGGCTTCACTGTAGGCTCGTAGGATCTGGCGTATACGCCAATCACCCCACGAATTACGCCAAGCATGCCGAACAACCCGAAAACCATTCATGTGCTGGCCTTTGCCAACGTGCAACTGCTCGACGTCACCGGGCCGTTGCAGGTATTCGCCTCGGCCAACGATATTGCTCGCCAGCAAGGTTTGCCACCGCCCTATGCGCCATCGGTGATTGCCAGCGGTGGCGGGACGGTGATGTCGTCGGCGGGGTTGGCGCTATTGGCAGAGCTACTGCCGGATCAGGGCAGCGACACTTTGATCATTGCCGGTGGCTGGGGCGTTTACGCGGCGGCTCAAGACGAGCTGCTGGTGGCTTGGGTGCGTGAGCACGCCAAGGGATGTCGGCGAGTGGCATCGGTGTGCACCGGGGCGTTTTTGCTGGCGGCCACCGGTTGGCTCGACGGGCGGCGGGTGGTCACGCACTGGACCCGCTGCGAGCAGTTGGCCCACCTGCATCCCACACTACAGGTCGAACCCAACCCGATCTTCATCAACGACGGACCGGTCTGGACCTCGGCCGGTGTCACCGCGGGCATCGACCTGGCCCTGGCGATGGTCGAAGAAGACCTCGGTCGAACCATGGCCCTGGACGTCGCCCGGCAACTGGTGGTGTTTCTCAAGCGTCCGGGTGGCCAGTCGCAGTTCAGCGTGACCCTGTCCCTGCAAAAGGAAGGCA
Source organism: Pseudomonas sp. B21-048 (assembly GCF_024748615.1). Taxonomy (NCBI): domain Bacteria; kingdom Pseudomonadati; phylum Pseudomonadota; class Gammaproteobacteria; order Pseudomonadales; family Pseudomonadaceae; genus Pseudomonas; species Pseudomonas sp. B21-048. Next base: position 1,769,898 of record NZ_CP087168.1, read on the forward strand.
ACCGTTTCGATGACCTTCACGCCTGGATCAGCGAAAATCTAACCAAAGACCTCGGCATCCCGACCTTGGCCTTGCAGGTCGGCATGAGCGAGCGCAGCTTCGTCCGTCATTACCGCGCCGACACCGGCCAAACCCCGGCGCGGGCCATCGAACTGATTCGGGTCGAGACCGCGCGACGGCTGCTCAGCGACACCGGTATGCCGATCAAACGGGTCGCGGTGCAATGCGGGTTTGGCAGTGAAGAGACCTTGCGCCGCAGTTTTCTGCGGGCCATGGGCGTGACACCACAAGCCTATCGCGAGCGGTTTTCAGTCAACTCTCCAGCAGATCCAGTATTGCCTTGAAGGTCGCCTTGGGCGCTTCTTCGGCAATGTTATGCCCGACGCCCGTCGGTACCCGGCGTTTATAAGGGCCTCATGGGAGCAGGATAACCGGGTTGCCGCTGATGGGACCGTGTTGTTCGTAGACGAGAGTTTTTTCAGGGAACTGATCCAAATCGATCCGAGGGGCTTATTCTCAAGCTTCCACGTCTGCGACCTGATTGAAATACTTCGACCGGTCCGGTGTAAACGTCACGACCATTCTGGTTCTGGAACAGGTCAACGACCGTTCTGCACTCAAATCAATATCCAGATCTTCGCCCCGTAACCCCTGCCATTCGGCAAGGTATTTGAGGGATCCGTATTTTTCGGGTTTCTTCAGGCTGCGGCTGACGCCCCCTTTCCAACCCAACACCGGAAGTTCGCCGGTGAGGCATTGTTGGGCGAGGTCGGGGAAGCGGGCGGCGCGTTGGCGGCCGATTTCCCAGCATTTGATCAGGCCTTTGTCGTGGCCCTCCCACAGTTCAGTCCGGTTCAGGCCAGATCGGAGTGGGGTATCGATGCTGCGATGGATGCGCTGGGTCATTCTGGTTCCTTGAATTCGGGTTTTGTTGGACAGCTCCGCTGTGCCCGTTGAGCGTGGATGGTAGGGATGGATGTAAGCGGTGGCAACAAGGTATTTCTGGATGTAGGAATGAGTGATTGAGTGTTTATTGGGCGAGTTTGTTTAATAAATGTAGGTGTTTGGCCTACGATCCTGTGGCGAGGGGGCAGGCCCCCGTTCGGTTGCGCAGCAGCCATAAAGCCAGCAAATGTAGTGTTTTTGGAGGAATGTGGTTGTAGGTTTCAGGGCCGCTGAGCGCCCCAATGGGAGCAAGCTCCCTCGTCACAGGGGTATGTAGAATGTGTTTTTGTTTACTATCTGTAAGCCTTTCTCCTACAAAAAATGCAGCGAAAGCAGGGGGTTCCGACGGGCTTTGGTGACAGTAAGGCTTGTGTTGGGCTGATGGCCCTTTCGCGGGCAAGTCGGATCGCGAAGAAGGCGACTTGGTTTCAAGGCTGCCAAAAGCTTTTCTCCCCGCTCAATTTCCTGTTCAGAAAACTCGCCGCGCTGATCAGCGCCAGGTGCGTCAGCGCTTGTGGTGTGTTGCCCAAATGCCGGGCATGGCTGTCGAACTCTTCGGCATACAGCCCCAGCGGGTTGGCGTACTTCAGCAATTGTTCGAACTCCAGGTGCGCTTTCTCCACTTGGCCGGCCCGGGCCAGGCATTCGACGTACCAGAACGAGCACGCGGCGAAGGCGCCTTCGGTGCCGGGCAGGCCGTCGATCTGGCTGTCGTCGTTGCGGTAGCGGTAGACCATGCCCGCGCGCACCAGGGTTTTCTCGATGGCTTCGAGGGTCGCGATCCAGCGCGGATCCTTGGCGCTGACGAAGCGCACCAGCGGCATCAGCAGCATCGAGCCGTCGAGGCCGGTGCCGCCGATGTGCTGGACGAAATGCCCGCGCTCTTCATTCCAGAAATTGCTCCAGATATCGCTGTAGATCGCTTGACGGGTCTGGTCCCAGCGCGCGAACGGGGCAGGTAGCGAGCGTTTGGAGGCCAGCCGGATGGCCCGGTCCACGGCCACCCAGCACATCAGTCGCGAGTGCAGGAAATGATACTGCTCGCCGCGCACTTCCCAGATGCCGACGTCTTTTTGCTGCCAGGTTTCGCAGACCTGATCGACCACTTCCACGGTGTGTTTCCAGCCTTCATGGGAGATCGCTTCTCCGTGCTTGTTAACCAGGTACACCGCGTCCAACAGCTCGCCGAAAATGTCGAGTTGGATTTGATCCCAGGCCTGATTACCGATGCGTACCGGTGTCGCGCCGCCATGGCCGGACAAGTGCGCAAGTTCGACCTCCGGCAGTTCCTGACGGCCATCGATGGCGTAGAGGATGTTGAGTTTCATGGTCTTGCCGTGACAATCCCTGACCCGACCGCGCAACCAGCGCGTGTAGGCGTTAGCTTCCTCGACGAAGCCCAGGCGCATGAAGGCATAGACGGTGAACGAGGCGTCGCGGATCCAGGTGTAGCGATAGTCCCAATTGCGTTCGCCGCCGGGTGTTTCCGGCAGGCCGAAGGTGGCGGCGGCGAGGATGGCGCCGTGCTTGCGCGAGGTCAGTAGCTTCAAGGCCAGGGCCGAGCGATTGACCATTTCCCGCCAGCGACCGCGATAATTGGACTGGCCGATCCAGTCGCGCCAGAACTTCAAGGTGCGTTCCAGGCACAGTGCGGCGGCGCCTTCCTTGAGGCGCGCATCGTCAACGCCGCCGAGCAGGAACTCGGCGCTCTGGTCCTGTTCGAGGATGAATTCGGCGACGGCCGCATGGCCCTCGACGCGCAAGGATTGATCCGAACACAGCTGCATGGCTGGCTGGCCGGTGGCCTCGAAATACACGCTCCGATCACGTGCGTGGGCCTTGGTGGAAGCCCTGGCATAGTCATGACGCACAGCGCAGCGCATGCGGATCGTCGCTTGTCCGCTGACCACCCGCACCCGGCGCATCAACATCGGCAAATCATCTTCGCTGTCGCCGATGGGCAGCAGGTCGGTGACTTCGACCACCGCGTGGTCGCTCATCCAGCGGGTTTGCAGGACGTTGGTGTCGGGCAGGTAAATCTGTTCGCGACGGGCGTCGGGCAGGTCCGGGGCCAGTTGGAAAATGCCGGCTTCGGGGCTGTCCAGCAGCGAGCAGAAGATCGACGGACTGTCGAATTCCGGCCAGCAGAAAAAGTCCACGCTGCCCTTGTCGTTGACCAGCGCCGCGCTGCGCATGTCGCCAATAATGCCGTGGGCGTCGATGGCGCTTTGTCGTTCGGAATGATCAGTCATTGCCGCAGAGCTCCGGGGATTGAAGGCCTAACTAGCTGACCGGTTTGAGCCGCAGAGAGTTCAGTTGTCGGCAAACCGTCGCGCCCACAGATAAATCTGATCCATCCCACAGACTAATTCTCCGCGCACCTCATCCGTTCTCCTAAACAGATAACCCATTGAGGTAAGTGCGGTGACAAAGCTGACACTGCTGTGCCTGCCCTATTCGGGCGCCAGCGCCATGGTCTATAGCCGTTGGCGGCGCCAGTTGCCACCGTGGCTGCAGTTGCAACCGGTGGAGTTGCCGGGGCGGGGCGCTCGGTACGACGAACCCTTGCAGACCGATATGCGCGCTCTGGCCCTGCAATTGGCCAGGGAACACAAGCCGTCCTTGCACGGTCCTTACGCCCTGTTCGGTCACAGCCTGGGGGCATTGCTCGCCTGCGAGATGGCCCACGCCTTTCGTGCCCTGGGTACTCCTGAACCGGTGGCATTGTTTGCTTCAGGCACGGCCGCCCCGACCATGCGCAGTGACTACGACCGTGGCTTCGCCGAGCCCCAGACTGACGAACAGTTGATCGCCCAGCTGCGCTCCTTCCAGGGCACCCACGAGGACGTGTTGGCCAATCAGGAGTTGATGAGCCTGACGCTGCCGGTCCTGCGCGCCGATTTCATGCTCTGCGCACGCTTGCGTCCGATGCCGCGCCCGCGGCTCAAGTGCCCCGTGCACGTGCTCGGCGGCAAGGAAGACAGGGCCACCACCGAGCAATTGATCGGCTGGAGCGAGGAAACCCTGGGCAATTTCTCGGTGGACATGATGACCGGCGGGCACTTCTTCATTCATGAGCATGAAGCCAAGGTGATCCGGATGATCAAGCATTATCTGGAAGCCCATCACCGGCGTCATGCGCAGCTGGCCGTGTCGGTTTTTTAGCGCGCGCAGCGCCGAGCGCCTGGGTATTTCCCGGGCGCTGGTGCAAAAGCACATCGTCAATGCCATGAAGCATTGTCGGGTGCGCCTGCGCCAGTGGGATGCTTCCTGATCGATGGGGCCGCTGGCGCATTACTTCAAACTGCAGGCACTGCCGTCGCTGTATTTCGTGTTTCTGCCGGTGATTCTGCTGGCGTACATGGCGCTGACTCAGGCGGTGAAGGGTTTCTACACTCGACGGTTTGGCTGACAGTAATGCTGCCAAACGCAGGCTGCGGTTTTTAATCTTTAAACCGACCATCGTCGACACGGGTGCTTACTTTTTAGGAAAAGTCCTACAGAAAGCACGAAAGGTCTTCCGTAGCCTTGCGCCCTCACGAATCTGAAACCCTCCCAGGGGCCACACTTGCCAAATAAAGCCTTGCGTATCCTGATCGCCGACGAGGAGCATTTTCACTTGATGAAAACCGAGCGTCTGTTCAACCAGCTCGGTTACTACCGGGTGGCACCGGTGCAAAGCCTTGCGCAAATGCTGACGCTGATCGAGTACGGTTGCGAGCCGTTCGATCTGGTACTCATCAATGCCTCGTTGGCGGAGGGAGGGTTGGACTTGCCGGGGTTCTTTCTCGATAACCGGCAGGTTCGTCATGCTGTGATCTACGATGGCCGGCAGGCTCAGTGGCCATCGATTGCTGCCGATGCTCAGCGCAAAATCCAGGTAAACCACGCGACACAACCAGATCTTGCGTCCATTCAACGGCTGATGGCGCTTGTCGATCCGACCCCATACAAAACTGCTGAGTCCCTGGATCATGAGTGGTATCGGCAACAGATTGGTTGATTTCGGGGTTACCGTTCGTCGGTACTATCAATTCTGTCAGGTATATTTCATTGCGCCGCCCATGCAAAAGTCTCAGAGCAACCGTTGTATCCGGTTTGTCCTTATCCGGAGTGCATTCGTGCGCAAATCGTCAGTTTTTGCACAGGGAGTTGCCATGAAGTCAGTGCTGATTGTGGACGATCATCCGGTGGTACGCGCCGCAGTCAAAATCGTACTGGAGAAGGAGGGTTTCAAACGGATTTACGAAGCGGCCCGCGGTAGCGAGGCGTTGTCGATGCTCCGTGAGCATTCACCCATGTTGGTGGTGCTGGATCTGGTCATGCCTGAAGGCGATGGGCTGGATGTGCTGGAACGGATCAAGGCCAGTGATTTGTCGTGCCGCGTGCTGGTGTTCTCCTCGCTCGACCCTTGGTTCTTCCAGGACCGTTGCCTGCGCGCGGGGGCCATGGCGTATGTCGCCAAGACCAATGTCCTGAGTCAACTGCAAAAGGCCGTACATGCGGTCATGACCGGTTACACCTATTTCGCACAGCTGCCTTCGGGATCGCAGAACCCCCTGCAACGCAGCGAAAAACAGATGATCGACAAACTCTCCAACCGCGAACTGACCATCCTGCAACACCTGGCTCGGGGCATGACCAACAAGGCGATTGGCGAGCTTATGCATTTGAGTCACAAGACCGTCAGCACCTACAAGACGCGCTTGATCGAAAAGTTAGGGGTGAACGCGGCGGTGCACCTGCGTGACTTCGCCAAACGCAATCGTCTGATCTGAAGGAGCCCGGTCATGCGCAGGTTCCTGATGGCCTTGATGCTGAGCCTTGTCGTGCAGATTCCGTCGACGCTGGCAGGCGAACCGCAGAGTTTGCATTTGCTGGGGCGATCCACGGTGGCGGGTTTTCAGGTCAGGCTGGATGAAAAAGACTGGCAATGGCTACGCGATAAACGGGTTCTGCGTCTCGGGGTGACGGGGGCGGATTACCCGCCGTTCGAAGTGACGCGTCACCGCAATGAGCTGGAGGGCATCACGGCTGATTACGCCGAGCTGCTGGGGCAATTGCTGCACGTCAAGATTGATGTGCTGCGTTATGCCACTCGTGAAGCCGCCATGGATGCCCTCAAACGCCATGAACTGGATGTGCTCGGGACGTCGAACAACTTCGAAGCAGACGACCCCGCGCTGACCCGGTCCCGAGCCTATGCCGAAGATCAGCCAATGCTCGTTACCCGAGTGGACGAACGAATGCCCGTCGACCTTGCCGGCAAACGTATCGCCATGGTCGAGGACTATTTGCAGGCGCGGACCGTTGAAGCGTTTTATCCCGATGCCAATTTGCGGCGTTATCCCTCAGCCCTTGATGCGCTCGGAGCGGTGGCATTCGGGCCTGACGATGTGTACCTGGGCGACTTCATCAGCGCCAATTACCTGATCAACAATAATTACCGGAATATCGTTCAGTTGGCGGGGCCTTCCGGTCTGGATGCCAATTCGTTCGGCTTCGCGTTGGCGTTGGATAACCCGCGTCTCAAAGGCATCATCGACAAGGCGCTGGCGGCGATTCCGATGGACCAACGCGCGGTCATCGAGACGCGCTGGAGTGCCGGCAGGGCCAATACGTCGGGTCAACAACAGGTGCATTTGAGCGCCGGTGAACAACGCTGGCTGGACCGGCATCCGACGATCACTGTCGGTGCGATCGACAACTTCGCCCCGCTGACGTTTTACGATGCCCAAGGTCGACTCAGCGGGTTGACCGCGCAGTTGCTGACGATAATCAGCCAGCGCAGCGGTTTGACTTTCGAGGTGCAACGCGGCAACTCACTGGACCGGCAAATCGAGCAACTCCAGGACGGCGAGATCGATCTGTTGCCGGTGATCACGCCCAGTACCGAGCGTGAAGACGCATTGCTCTTCACTCGCGCCTACCTCAGTAACCCGTTCGTGCTGGTCAGTGCCACGAAGGCGGGCAGCCCTAGGACGCTGGATGATCTGGCGGGTAAACGCCTGGCGATTTATCGCGATCATCCGTTGCTCGGATTCATGCAGGAGCAGGCGCCACAGGTGCGCTTGGTCGAGGTTCAAAGCCCGGTCGAAGGCATGGAATGGGTAATCAAGGGGCAGGCCGACGCGACGCTCAGCTCATTGATCGTCGCCCGTTATCTGATCAGCCAGCAATATCGCGAGCGTCTACGCATCAGCAGCACGGTGGGCGACCAACCCGCCCGTATCGCCTTGGCCACCGCCCGTGGCGCGCTGGAATTGCACTCGATTCTGAACAAGGCATTGCTGAGCATTTCACCTCAGGAAATGGACGAACTGATTGCCCGCTGGAGTCATGATGTGGTGGTGGATGACAGCTACTGGTTGCGTCATCGCCAAGGCATTCTTCAGGCTTTTGCCATGGCGGGTGCCTTGCTGTTGCTCGCCTTGGGCTGGATCGCCTGGCAGCGCCGGCAAATCCGTCAACGCCAGCAGTGGTTGCAACAATTGCAGGACGCCAAAGACGAAGCGGACGATGCCAACCGTGCCAAAACCACTTTTCTGGCCACCATGAGTCATGAGATTCGCACGCCGATGAACGCCCTGATCGGCATGCTCGAACTGGCCCTCAAACATACGGACGAAGGCGCCACCGACCGTTTTGCCATCGAGGTGGCGTCCAGTGCCGCGCAACAATTGCTGGCGCTGATTGGCGACATTCTGGACATCGCGCGCATCGAGTCCGGGCATTTATCGCTGACCCCTGAACGGGCCAATCTACGGGCGCTGGTGGAATCGGTATGTCGGGTTTTCGAAGGCCTTGCACGGCAGAAAGAGCTGACGTGGCGAATCGATCTGGATGAACACAGCGATCGCGATGTGTTGATCGACCCCACACGTTTCAAGCAGGTACTGTCCAATCTTTTGAGCAACGCCATCAAGTTCACCCGCGAGGGTGAGGTGAGCCTGACGCTGCGTGTGGTGCCCCTTGTGCCGGGGCATCTGGCGGTCAGCGTACACATCGAAGACACCGGCATCGGCATCAGCGCCGTCGACCGGCAACGGTTGTTCAGCCCCTTCATTCAGGTCGATAACGGTCGACAGTCCGCTCGAAGCGGTTCCGGGCTGGGGTTGGTGATTAGCCGCACCCTGTGCGAAATGATGGGCGGCCAGTTGCAACTCGACAGCGTCCTTGGACAAGGCACACAGGTCGACATCAACCTTGAACTGATCGCCTTGCCATCGCAGCCTTCCAGTGGAGTGGTGGATAGCGGGTTGCAGATGCCGACGCAGCCATTGACGATTCTGGTGGTCGACGATCACCCGGCCAATCGATTATTGCTTTCATGGCAGCTGAGCTATCTGGGGCATTGTGTTCTGGAGGCCGAGGAGGGCGCGCGAGGGCTTGAGTTGTGGCGCAAGCATGAGTTTGATCTGTTGGTGACCGACTGCAATATGCCGAAGCTCAGTGGTTATGAACTGGCGGGTGCAATACGCGATGAGGAGCGCACCCAGGGATTGCCACCGACGCTGATTCTTGGCTTTACCGCCAATGCGCAGCCCGAGGAGAAAGTCCGTTGCCTGGAGGCAGGGATGGACGATTGTCTGTTCAAACCCATCCTGCTGGCGGATTTGAGCGCATGGCTGGCTTCCAGGTTTGCGAGCGAAACGCCAGAGACTCTCGAAGAGCAACCTACTCCAGAGATGGACTTGAGTGGCCTGGAGCAATACGTCGGTGCGGACCGTACGCTGCTCGATCACCTGGTACGCGAACTGATCGTGACCAATCGGGCTGATCGGGAGAACCTGCTTCAAGCGCGCGGCAATAGCTATGTTCTGCGAGACCTGGCGCACCGTATCAAGGGCAGTGCGCGCATGGTCCGGGCAGCACGCTTGATCAAGAGCTGCGAGCATCTGGAGCGTGTCATTGACAAAGCTGACCCGGCGGCGGTCGATGAAGCTATCGATCAGTTGCAGCACGCGATGTCATCGTTGGACAAGCATTTGAGCCAAGGCTGAGAAAATCAAAAGATCATTGCTCTTAAGCAATATCACTGTGGCTGAATTCTTCCCCCAGAAAGTCGATCAAGGCCCGCACCGATGGCAGCAGTCCGCGTCGTGAAGGAAAGATTGCGTGCACGATCCCGCACTTGGGGGTCCAGCCCGGTACCAGTTCCACCAAACGGCCAGCGGCAATGTCATCACGCACTACCACGTTTGGCAGGTGGGCGATGCCGATGCCGGCGAGCACGGCGTGACGCAAGGCCAGCAAGTCGTCGGTGACCATTCGCGGGGCATGACGAATCAGCGCGCTGGCGCCATCGGCGCCGAACAATTCCCACTGATATTCACGCTGCGCGCCTCCCCAATGCACGCTCGGCAGGCCGCTGAGGTCAGCCGGGGTGGCCGGTGACGACAAGCGTTGCAAAAACGCCGGAATGCCCACCAGGCACTGAGTACTGTTGCCCAGCACTTTCATCACCATGTCGGTATTTTCCAATGGTGGAAAGCGCACTCGCAGAGCGATATCGAACCCTTCGTGAATCAGGTCGACTCGGCGGTTGGTGCTTTCGATGAACAACTCCACCAACGGGTATTTGAGCATGTAGCGGGTCAGCATCGGCCCGACCCAGGTGTTCAGCAACGCGGTCGGGCAACTGATGCGCACCAGGCCCTGGGGTTCGGAGCGGTTGCGTTCGATCAGTTCGGCGGCGCTTTCGGCTTCCACCCGCATGGCCAGGCAACGCTGGTAATACGCCTGGCCGATTTCCGTCAACGAGCAATGCCGGCTGGTGCGGTGCAGCAGGCGCACGCCGAGGCGTTCTTCGAGCTCGGCGATGCGCCGGCTGAGCTTGGATTTGGGCATGTCCAGCGCGCGCCCCGCCGGGGTGAAACCGCGGTGTTCCACCACCTGAGTGAAGTAGTACAGGGTGTTGAGGTCTTCCATCATCGTTCTCCAAATAGAACGCTAAGGCTGATTTTTGCAGTCTAGCGCACTAAAGGCTGCGGTTTTAAGCTTTGTCCATCGCGTCACACCGCAGATTTGGAGGCAAAGATGAAAAACATCATCGGTATCTACACCAGCCCACGAACCCATTGGGTCGGCGACGGTTTTCCGGTTCGCACGCTGTTTTCCTACGACAACCTGGGCAAACACATCAGCCCGTTTCTGCTGCTGGATCACGCCGGCCCTGCCGAATTCACCCCCTCCACCGAACGTCGTGGCGTTGGTCAGCATCCGCATCGTGGTTTCGAAACCGTGACTATCGTTTACAAGGGCGAAGTGGAACACCGCGACTCCACCGGCAGCGGCGGCAAGATCGGTCCCGGCGACGTGCAATGGATGACCGCAGCCTCGGGGATTCTTCATGAAGAGTTCCACTCCGAAGGTTTCGCCAAGAGCGGCGGCACCCTGGAAATGGTGCAGCTGTGGGTCAACCTGCCGGCCATGGACAAGATGGCCGAGCCCGGTTACCAGACGATTCTCGACGGTGACATCCCGAACATCCCGCTGAAAAACAATGCCGGCAGCCTGCGCTTGATCGCCGGTGAGTTCGACGGCCACAAAGGCCCGGCGCGGACTTTCACGCCGATTGATGTATGGGACGTCCGCTTGAACGCTGGCAAGTTGCTGACCCTGGATTTGCATGAAGGGCGCAACACCGCATTGGTGGTGCTGCGTGGCACGATTCAGGTCAACCAGAAGGAACGAGTAGGTGAAGGGCAATTGGCGTTGTTCGAGCGCAATGGTGATCAGCTCAGTCTGGAAGCCAGCAACGACGCTGTAGTGCTGCTGCTCAGCGGCGAGCCGATCGACGAGCCCATCGTCGGCCACGGTCCGTTCGTGATGAACACCGAGCAAGAGATTCATCAGGCTTTTGCCGACTTCCAGTCGGGCCAGTTCGGCCGGATGAGTGATTGAAATCATTGTTGTAACTCTATGGCGTGCCGGGCTTGCCTGGCCACGTTGAAACGAAAAAACAGAGTTCACTTACGCCGGCCCGGTTCGGCATCGATAACAAGCGAGGATCACCCCATGACTACTTCCTACAAACGTCTCGACAAAGATAACGCCGCGGTTCTGCTGGTCGATCACCAAGCGGGTCTGCTTTCTCTGGTGCGCGATATCGATCCGGACCGTTTCAAGAACAACGTGCTGGCCCTGGCCGACCTGGCCAAGTACTTCAAGCTGCCAACAATTCTGACCACTAGTTTTGAAACTGGCCCCAATGGGCCTCTGATGCCGGAACTCAAAGCGTTGTTCCCGGACGCGCCGTACGTCGCTCGCCCTGGCCAGATCAACGCCTGGGACAACGAAGACTTCGTCAAGGCGATCAAGGCCACCGGCAAGAAACAACTGATCATCGCGGGTGTAGTGACTGAAGTTTGCGTGGCGTTCCCGGCGCTGTCGGCCCTGGCCGAAGGCTTTGAGGTGTTCGTGGTGACCGACGCTTCCGGCACGTTCAACGAGCTGACCCGTCAATCGGCGTGGGATCGCATGTCGTCCTCCGGTGCCCAGCTGATGACCTGGTTCGGCCTGGCCTGTGAACTGCATCGCGACTGGCGCAATGACGTGGAAGGTTTGGCTACCCTGTTCTCCAACCACATCCCGGACTACCGCAACCTGATGACCAGCTACAACACCCTTACCAATAGCAAGTAACCTGACATACCCTCTGTAGGGCCGGGCTTGCCGGTCAGTTAAGGGTAAATCGGACCTGTAGGAGCCAGGCTTGCCGGCGAAGGCGATCTTGAAACCGCTTTCGCCGGCAAGCTTGGCTCCTACAGAAATCAATTGCTTGGAGTTATTTGATGCTGTCACTGCTCACCGATCACCCGTTGCTCAGCGCGCTGATCCTGATCCTGATCGATCTGGGATTATGGCGTTTGGTCACGGCCAACGGCAGCAACTGGAAACTGGCGGTGCGGCTGGTGATTTTCTCATTGTTCAGCGTGCTGCTGTTCAACGAAGGCTTGAACCCCATGGAGCCGGCGCCCTGGGCCGACAACGTGCCGTTGCACCTGGCGGCAATCGGTTTGCAAATTGGCTGGTGGCTATACGCCGCGCGCACCCTGACGGTGTTGCTCGGCACGGTGATGATGCAACGGGTCGGGCACACCGGGCGTTTGCTGCAGGATCTGCTTGGCGCGGTGATTTTCCTGATCGCGATCATCGCCGCCCTGGCGTACGTCCTCGAATTGCCCGTCAAAGGCGTGTTGGCAACGTCTGGCGCACTGGCAATTATCGTCGGCCTGGCCTTGCAAAGTACCCTCAGCGACGTGTTTTCCGGGATTGTCCTCAATACCACCAAACCCTATCAACTCGATGACTGGATCTCCATCGACGGCACCGAAGGCCGGGTCATCGACATCGACTGGCGCGCGACGCGCCTGCAAACGGCCCAGGGCAGTATGGCGGTGATTCCCAACTCCCTGGCAGCCAAGGCCAAGATCATCAACTTCAGCCGGCCCAGTGACATTTTCGGCGTCTCCGTCAGCTTGCAACTGAGCCCGCACGCACGTCCGCAAACGGTGATCGACGCGCTGGAACGGGCGATGCAAGGGTGCCGCTATCTGTTGAATAAACCAGCGCCGTGCGTAGCGTTGAAAGGCTCCAGCGCCACGGGCGTGGAATATGAAATCAGTGGTTTCGTCGTCTCGATGGACCAGAAACGTATGGTCCGCAATCTGCTGTTCGACCTGGCGTTCCGGCACTTGCAGGCCAGCGGTGTCAGCCTGTTGTCGAACGTCGAACCGAATGTACCTGCCAACCTGTCGCGGCCACGGGCATTGCTGGACGCCTCGAACATTTTCTCGACCCTGCGTCAGGAAGAGAAAGAAACCTTCAGTCAGAACATGACACTGCAAACCTTCCGCCCCGGTGAAATGATCCTGCCGGCGGGGGAGGTCAGCGATCATTTGTTCATCATCGAATCCGGCGTCGTGTCGGTGGAACTGAGCCGCGCCGGGGTCAAGTTCGAAACCGGGCGCATGGGGCCGGGCGAGGTGATCGGCGAGGGCGGGATTTTGTCCGATACGGCGATGCCGGCAGACTTTATCGCCAAGACGGTCTGCAGCTTGTACCGGATCGAGAAGGAATACCTCCAACCGTGCCTGGATGCGCGGCATGACGTCGGCGAAGCGATGAAGGCGTTGCTGGATTTTCGCTTGAACAAGGCTCAGACGCTGATTCAGGAAGCACCCAAGGTGGTGGCGAAGAAAGGGTTTTTGCAGTGGTTGCGCAAGCGTAACGGCTGATGTGTTGGTTGCCTGTTCCGGCCTCTTCGACTTGCTCGCGAAGGGGCCAGAAGAGTCACCCCATTCAGTGGTCTATTGGCATCCTCAACTTCCCAATAATTGGCTATTTGTTCAACCGCACGTCGGCATTAACGTAGCGCCAATCCCACTCGTGATTGGAGCTCACCATGCAACCTCGTATCGATTTCTACACCGCCTCCCCGGACGGCCTGAAAGCCATGATCGCCCTGGAAACCGCTGTCTCGAAACTGCCACTGGAAAAGTCGTTGATCGAACTGGTCAAGCTGCGCGCTTCACAGATCAACGGCTGCGCCTTCTGCCTTGACATGCACACCGCCGATGCCCGCAAGGATGGCGAAACCGAGCGTCGGCTGTACACCTTGTCGGCATGGCGTGAAACACCCTTCTTCACCCCTCGTGAACGCGCAGCCCTGGCCTGGACCGAGTCCCTGACCCAGCTGAGCCTGACCCACGCCCCGGACGAAGACTATGCGCTGCTCAGCGCCGAGTTCAGCCCCAAGGAAATGGTCGACCTGACCGTGGCGATTTCCACCATCAACAGCTGGAACCGCCTGGCCGTGGGTTTTCGCAAGATGCCTCAGGAGTAACGCCTGGCTCTAATGCCAGTCAGGTTAAGAGCGATCCGACTTGCTCGCGAAAGCGGTGCGTCAGGCAACATCAATGCTGACTGTGCTGGCGTCTTCACGCGAGCAAGCCTGCTTGTGTCTTGCGCGTTATTGACTCGCTGTTAATCAGCGAATCCTCCTACATCCATTTCCACCTTTCCCGACTTCTTTCCTGATCGATCCCCCGCACAGTCCCCGCGCCTAATTTTCTGCGCGAGGGATTGCTCATGCCTGACCCGATTTTTCACTCCACTTCATGCCGCTCGGTGCGTTGATGGAGCACATCGCCCGCATCGAGCAGGAACTCGACAGCTTCCCGCACACCCTCTCGCTCTATCGCGAACAGCTCAATCACTGGCTCAGCCAGGCCGCCGACCAGGCCAGCCATGTGGCGGATCTGCCTTCGCTGATGGGCATGGAGCGGATCATCAGCTTCGGCAATGCCAGCACCGTCGTGAGCAGTGGCGACGACGACTTTATCTCCACTGTCGTCCAGTGCCCGAAAGGCGGGATTCTGGAAATCGAGAGCAAGTTCGAATCGGTTTATGACATTCCGTTGGGGAACATTCAGGTCGATGTGATTGCCAGGGATGGCGGTCAGTCGACGCCGGTGACGCTCGATGAAAACGGCAAAGGGCAGTTCGAAGGCTTACCCGGCAAGTTCTACCGTGTTCATGTCCAGGGTGAAGTTACTCCGAAGCAAGTCGGTGACCTTTTTGATTCCTACAAAGGCCTGACCAACGAACTGGAGGGCTGGCTACGCAAGGAGTGGGAAGGCTTTAAACCGCAATGGTCGCAATCGACTTTTGCAGCCGCTGGTAACGGCATGCTGGCGGGCAGTTGGGCGGCGGTCATCGGTGTTTGGGACAGCCTCAGCCTGCTCTCGGACATTCTTCAGGATCCCCGCAAGTTCGTTGAACGGCTGGGCAGCGGCGCCGATGAGTTGGCCAAGCTTGCGCAGACAGCGCCGGAGGTCATGGCCAAAGTCCAACTGCTGGCCAGTGACGAAGCGGCGCTCTGTTTACTGTTGCGTACTGCGACTCTCTGGCTGGAAATGCTCCCGCCCAGCGAGATCGCCGGCAACGCGGCAGAGACGGCCAGCTACGTCATTGTCTCGGTGCTGATCGACATTCTGATTGCTTCAGCGCTGGCTTTCACGCGAGTCGGTATACCCGCCGCCAAAGCCTATCTAACAGCTCGCGGGCTCAAATACGGGATGGGGCTGGCCAGTCTCGCGATGCGTTTCGTCGAGGCGACTTTCAATATCCTCAGCGCCTTCATGAAGTACGTCGACCAGTACAAAGCCGTCGCCGTACGCGGTGTGGCAGCGGGTCTGAAAAAAGGTCGGATGCAACTGCGCTGGGATGCCAAACGCAACACCACGCTCAAGCAAAACGAACACCACGACGACTCCCCCGATCAAGCAAAAAACCCCAATGGCGACAGCGCCACTTGCGTGCCGTCCACCTGCAAGAACGGCTGCCCGGTGTCGATGGTCACCGGCGAAGAACTGCTGACCCTCACCGACGGTTCGCTGGACGGCATCCTGCCGTTCGACTTCACCCGGCTCTACCGCACTAGCGCCGTTGAGATCGACTGTGGCCTCGGTTTTGGCTGGAGCCATTCGCTCGCTCATCGACTGGCGATGGAGGGCGATCAGGTCATCTGGATCGACCACGAAAACCGTCGCACCACGTTCCCGCTGCCGAACCACGAACGCCCGGCGATCCACAACAGTCTGTCACGCGCGGCGATTTATCTCGGCGCTGAGCCCGAAGAACTGATCCTGGCCCAGGCTGGCGACGACGCGCGTTTCTACCACTTTCATAACGGTCGGCTGACGGCGATCAGCGACGCCTACAACAACCGCCTGCGCATCACCCGCGACCGCCAGCAGCGCATTCAGCGCCTCGACAACGGCGCCGGCCGCGCCTTGCTGTTGCGCTATGAGCGCGCCCATCTGATCGCCGTCGACTACCAGCGTTTCGTTCCAGCGCAGACCCTCGCCGAGGCCTGGCACACCGAGCAGACGCTGGTCAGTTACCGCTACGACGAACGCGATCAACTGATCGAAGCGAGCAACGCCGCCGGCGAGAGCGAGCGTTACGACTACGACAATCAGCACGTGATTCTGCAGCGGCAACTGGCCGGTGGCGCGAGTTTCTTCTGGGCGTGGGAACGCTCCGGCAAGGCGGCGCGCTGCATCCGGCATTGGGCGTCGTTTGCACAGATGGATGCGTGCTATGTCTGGGACGATCAGGGCAGCGTTACCGTCCACAACGTCGACGGCAGCCAAGAAGTTTACGTCCACGACGACCGGGCGCGGCTGGTGCGCAAGGTCGAGCTGGATGGCGGCGAACAGCTCAAGGCCTATGACGAAAACGGCCGGCTGATTGCCGAGCAGGATCCGCTCGGGGCCGTCACCGAATACCGTTACGACGACGTCGGACGGTTGGTGGCGCTGATTCCACCCGAAGACGAGCCGACGGCCTACGAGTATCGCAACGGTTTCCTGCATGCACGCTATCGCGGTAAAGCGGTGTGGAAGTATCAGCGCAATGCCCAGGGCGATGTCACTGAAGCCACCGATCCCGATGGTCAGATCACCCATTATCACTACGACCCTCAGGGGCGCTTGCTGTCGATCCGTTACCCGGACACCAGTCGGCATGTGTTCGTCTGGAATGCCTTGGGGCAGTTGCTTGAAGAGACCTTGCCGGACGGTGGGCAGCGCAAGTTTTCCTACGATGCGCTGGGGCGGCAGACGACCCGTCAGGACGAACACGGTGCCTTCACCCAGTACCAATGGGATGCCGTCGGCCGACTGATCCAGACGACTTTGCCTACCGGTGCCACTCGTGCCTTCAGCTACAACGCCTACGGCAAGATCACCGCTGAACGTGATGAGCTCGGCCGCGTCACCCGCTACGAATACGTCGACGATCTGCATCTGGTCAGCCGCCGGATCAACCCTGATGGCACCCAGCTCCAGTATCGCTACGACAACGCGCAGCTGTTGCTCACGGAAATCGAAAACGAATCCGGCGAAAAATATCAGCTGGATTACACGCCCAACGGCCTGATCCGACAGGAAACCGGTTTCGACGGCCTCCGTACCGCTTACAGCTACGACCTGAATGGGCACCTGCTGGAGAAAACCGAGTTCGGCGCTGACGGTTCGCAGCTGATCACCGCTTACGAGCGAGATTCGGCCGGCCGGTTGCTGACCAAGACCCTGCCCGACGGCATCCAGGTCGAATACCGCTATAACTCGCTGGGCCGACTGACCAGCGTCGACGATGGCCACGATCATCCGCTGGAATTCGAGTACGACCAGCAGGACCGCCTGATCACCGAGCATCAGGGTTGGGGCACCTTGCGATATGCCTATGACGCCTGCGGCCAGCTCAACCGCCTGCGCCTGCCAGACGGCAGCAAACTCGATTACCACCATGCCAAGGGCGGCGCGCTCACGGCCATCGACCTCAACGGCGCGCGGCTTACCACTCACCAATTTGCCTTCGGCCGCGAACAAAACCGTCAGCAAGGCCTGTTGCTCAGTGAATATGCCTACGACGACCAGGGCCGTCTGAAAGCCCATGCTGTCAGCCAACAGCAACAACCGCTGTATCGCCGCGACTATGCCTACAGCGCCAACGGCAATCTCGACCACATCGCCGACACTCGCCACGGCCAACGCAATTACACCTACGACCCGCTCAACCGCCTGACCCGCGTTCGCCACACCCGCGACGCCCCACCAGAAACCTTCGCCCACGACCCGGCTGGCAACCTGCTGATGCAGGACCGCCCCGGCGCCGCGAAAGTGCGGGGTAATCGCCTGCTCATGCAAGGCGACCGCCACTACGACTACGACGACTTCGGCAACCTGATCCGCGAACGTCGCGGCACCGCGCAGAAACTCGTCACCGAATACCGCTACGACTGCCAGCACCGCCTGATCGGCGTCACCACCCCGGACGGTCGTTGTTCAAGCTACCGCTACGACGCCTTCGGCCGTCGCATCGCCAAAACCGTCGATGGCAAAACCACCGAGTTCTTCTGGCAGGGCGACCACCTCGTCGCTGAAAGCAGCAAGGAGCATTACCGCAGCTACGTCTATGAGCCGGGCAGCTTCCGCCCGCTGGCCATGCTCGACGGCAAAGGCCCGAAAAAAGCCTGCCCGTTTTACTACCAACTCGATCACCTCGGTACGCCGCAGGAACTGACGGATTACGGTGGCGACATCATCTGGTCGGCGAAGTACAACGCCTACGGCAAGGTCACTAGCCTTAAACGCGGAGCGGGTGAGCAGCTCGACCAGCCGCTGCGTTTCCAGGGTCAATACTTCGACGCCGAGAGCGGCCTGCACTACAACCGGCATCGCTACTACAATCCGGATATTGGTCGGTATCTGACGCCGGACCCGATCAAGTTGGCGGGTGGGTTAAACGGGTACCAGTACACCCCGAATCCGACGGGGTGGGTTGATCCGTTGGGGTTGAGCGGGAATTGTCCGCCGCCGAATAAGCCGGGGTGCTCGGCACCGGATGATGTGGCCGGGACTAAGGTTGATGAGGGTGAACCCAAGGTTTCAAAGCCGAAATCGCGTCCTCAAGGTTTCGGTAGTGAAGAGCTGCTTATTGGGCATTATAAAAAACATGGTGTCGAATTCGGGGCTATGAGCAAAGAAGAGTACTTACAAATAGCTCGATACGTTGTGAATAAAGGCACCCGCGTGGAATATGAGTATAAGGGTGAAATTCGGGCAGGGTATTTACAGTTGATGGGTAATAATCGAAGAGGTGAAGCCAAATTTGCATTCGTCGGTACGAACAATAGCCTGGAGATTACGACGTTGCATACAAAAAGCGGAAAAGACTTCTGGAGGGCAATAAACGGTGATGCGCGAGATAAAATTGTGAGACCTGCTAATGACTAAAAAATACGAGGCGCTAGTGGTCGAAATTGACGAAGTCATCGAGGAAGCGGTTGTATTGCTTGTCAACGGCGTGATTGTTAAATGCTTTGCGAGCTACTGTCCTTTTAAGATCGAATTGGGGAAACAATATGAAGTGGAATTCGATCTGGTTTTGCCTGATTGTGATTTTGTTGTCGTGGCACAAGAAACGAGTACGCTAGTCGAGATGATTGGAGACGGTTTTTCATGCGCTCTTTACGGATATTTGGATGGAAGTGTTTTCCGATCTTTTGTTGACTTCGCGGATCAAGAGATCCACTACGAATACCCTCACCTCAATGAGCAGTATGTAAAAATCACGGTAGATCGAATTGACGTATCCTTCTGATGGATGCGGAGGAATTTCCGGGCGACATCGTCGGAAGTTTCCTTCAACTCGTAGCGGTTTCCATGAACTGGTGTGAAATGTTTTCCAACGATAGTCTCTGGCGGTCACTGAAAATTCAGTGGCAGGGTGTAGGAACCCTTCAAGACTAGAGAGGACTCTTTGGCGTCGACACCTGAATTGCGGCCATCAACGTGCGTCCGTAAGATCAGTTGCGGCGGCTGTGCGCGGGCACGCTTCAGTGTGGTCGAGTTTGCTCTGGTCTCGATATTCCTACCCCGCGTATAGCTGCCACCCAAGCCTGTAGGAAGGCCGATGGTAGCGCCCATTACTACCAGAGGTTTCAATATGAAAAATCTTCACCCCGATCCACCCTACGAAAAACCAATTCCCCACCCCAAAAACCGCTTCATGGCGCTCACCAGTAATTGCACCGATATGCCCACCCTATTCGTCGATACCCACGCGCCGCTCGATATCTTGACCGACGCCGCCAGCTATCGAATTCGTGCCGTAACGCAGTGCTCGAAAACATGTCCATGTCCATGCGCGGCTCGGTCGAGTGCGACTCGATCATCCTCAGCGACTTCGCTTTGCTTTGCGCCATTCCTCTAAGGGACGGGTGCGATGTGCTGGATGTGATTGGGCGGCGGTTGAGGGCGCAGTCAGCAACGGATTAGTTTCAGAAATTTCGGGTGTCTGATCCGGCGTCTTCGCGGGCAAGCCTCGCTCTTACAGGTTTTGTGTCGTGTGTAATGATTGCGAACGACGCAAGACCCTGTAGGAGAACCAGGCTTGCCGCTTCGCGACTCAACGGGGGCAAGCCTCAATGCGCATCCGCACTCGGCGCCGCCGGTGGTTGCACCTTGCGCATCAAGGGCACCATCGCCGTGGCGAGGATGAAGCAGACCATGATCATCAAAAACGCGTCGCCGTAGGTTTGCGTCTGCGCTTCGCGGTAGGTCAGCAGCCATAGCTGACGCAGGCTGGCGGTGATGCCGACGTCACTGCTTTGGCCGAGGGCGGCGAAGTTATTGCCGACCTGGGACAGCCACTGATTGAGTGCTTCGTTGGTGCTGTTGAGGTTCTCCGCCAACCTTGTGAAGTGCAGGTTGGTGCGGTCATTGAGGATGGTCGCGCACGCGGCGATGCCCATCGCGCCACCGAGGTTGCGCATCAGGTTGAACAATCCCGACGCGTGTTTGAGCCGTGCCGGTGCCAACCCGCCGAGAGTGAGGGTCACTGCGGGTGGCACCGCCAGTTGTTGAGCAATCCCGCGCAAAGCCTGCGGCAACATCAACTCTTTGGCCCCCCAGTCGTGGGTGATCGGGCTGAAATCCCACATCGACAAGGCGAACAGCCCAAGGCCGGTCATCATGATCCAGCGCAGGTCAATGCGGTTGGCCAGAAAGGCGTACAGCGGAATCGCCAGAATCTGGAACACCCCGGTGGAAAAAACCGCCAGGCCAATGTCCAGCGCGCTGTAGCCGCGCACTCGGCCGAGAAACAGTGGCGTCAGGTAAATCGTCGCGAACAGGCCGATCCCCGTGACGAAGGAAAAGAAACAGCCGAGGGCGAAGTTGCGGTCTTTCAAGGCACGCAGATCGACGATTGGATTGGCCACGTGAAGGGTGCGACCAATGAAAGCCAGTCCAGCCAGGCCGCTGAACCAGGCGGTGGTCAGAATCGTGCTGTCGCTGAACCAGTTGAAGCGCGGGCCTTCTTCGAGGGTGTATTCCAGGCAACCGAGAAACACCGCCATGAGCAGCATGCTCAGGTAATCGGCGCCCTTGAGCAGGGACAGTTCCGGCTGGTCGATGTTCACCAGCATCGGCACCGCCACCGCGACGAAAAGTTGGCCACGGTCGCAGATTCAGCTTCAGGTTCGGCGCAGGTGTCCACTTCGGCAGTCACCGACAAACCGGGGCGCAGATGACCGAGCACGCCGTCAGCGGGATCGAGCAGGATTCGCACCGGTACCCGCTGAACGATTTTGGTGAAGTTGCCGGTGGCGTTTTCCGGTGGCAGCACGCTGAACTGCGAACCACTGGCCGGCGCGCGTTTTCGGCGCCCGCGGCATCGATGCCGGCGCGGGCCTGGCCGATCACCGCGTGTTGCAGTTGTTCGGTAGCGTCGAGGTTGGCGAGCAAGGCTTCTTCGGCAGTCACTGCACCTTCGGCCTTGGCCAGGTTGGCGCGGTAGTCACGGGCGTCGAGGCGGATCAGCACATCGCCGGCTTTGACCTTCTGGTTGTCGGTGTCCAGCACCTCTTCGATATACCCCGCAACCTTCGGCCCGATCACCGTGACGTCGCCACCGATATAGGCATCGTCGGTTTCTTCAATGAAACGCCCGGCGGTCCACCAATGGGTCGCGTACAGACCGATACACGCCAAGGCCGCGATGGCCGCCGTCAGCAAGAGCAGCCTTTTAAGCAGGGGAGGCCTGGAAGTGTTCACCGCGACTGTAAGGTCGGGTTCAAGACCTACAACCTCGATGCCTTTGCTCAGTCCAAACAGCGCTCGCCGGGCACCGCGGTGAACGCCGATGGCAGTTTCAGTGGCAACTACATCACCGAAGGCAGCGCGGACGGCCAGTACGGCGATCCCGGGTTACGTCACCTGGAACGTGCGTGGCGGGTATGACTTTGGCTCGCAATTGTCGAACCTGAAAGTTGGGGCGGGGGTAAAGAACATATTCGACAAGCAGTACTTCACCCATTCCAGCGATAACAATTCGGGGATGGACGTCGGGACGCCGCGTACGTTCTTCGTACAGGCCTGCGTCGGGTTCTGATCGATCGAAGTGGATTCATTCGCGGGCAAGTCGGATCGCCGTACCGTTCCGACTTGCCCGCGATACTTTTAAACTTTCAACACCTTCCCGCCAATCGCCACCGCCACCAGCAGCACCGCCATCAACCCAAAGGCAAAACTCAAGCTGCTGCCATGGGCGATAAAGCCGATCACCGCAGGCCCGGCGAGAATCCCTGCATAACCCAGAGTGGTAATGGCCGGCACGGCAATGCTTTGCGGCATAACGGTCTGTTTGCCCACGGCGGTATAGAGCACCGGGACAATGTTCGAGCAGCCAGTGCCCAGCAGCGCATACCCCACCAGTGCCGCTTCCCAGCTCGGTGCAAATGTCGCCAGTGCCAAGCCCGCCGCAGCCGTCGATCCACCGAATACAATCACTCGTGTCGCACCGAGACGCCGGACAATGGCATCGCCGGTCAAACGCCCGACGGTCATGGTCAGCGCAAACGCCGCATAACCCAACCCTGCATACGCTGTGTCGATCCCACGCTCCTGCGCCAGGAACACCGCGCTCCAGTCGAGTGCTGCGCCTTCGGAGAGGAACACGATGAAACACATTCCGCCGATAAACAGCACGATGCCATGGGGCACGGCAAACGCCGGGCCGGAGCTTTCACTGCCATAGGGCAACAGGTGCGGCGCCGCTTTAAGCAACGCCACGATCAGCAACACAATCACCACCAGCGTCGCACCCAGCGGTGAAGCGCCCAGGCCGAGCAGGGCGCTGACACCTGCCGCGCCGACAATTCCGCCCAGGCTGAACAACCCATGGAAACCCGACATCATGGTCTTGCCGCTGGCCCGCTCGACGATCACCGCTTGCAGGTTCACCGTCGAATCCACCGTGCCCAGGCCCGCGCCGAACATGAATAATGCGACGATCAGCGCTGGAATCGACGACACCGTCGCCAACAGAGGCAGAGCCGCACAGATCAACAAAGTCCCGCCGCTCAACATGCGTCGGCAACCGAAACGCGCAGCCAGCATCCCGGCCATCGGCATCGCCAGAATCGAGCCCACCCCCAGGCACAACAGCAACAGCCCGAGGGTGCCTTCATCCAGCCCGGCCCGCGCCTTGGCGTACGGCACCAGCGGCGCCCAGGCCGCGATGCCGAACCCGGCGATGAAAAAGGCGATGCGTGTGGACATCTGTTCCAGACGTCCGGGGACGAATGAGGCTTCGGTGTTGAGGTTGGTCATTATCAATCCTTGGCAAAAAGCGTCGCGTTTCCAAGGGGCAGTGAGCAACCACAAAGGGTTCGATCATCTTGCCCGGATGGGGTCGCAGTCAGGCAGGATGACATCCTTGCACAGCCAGCCGCTGTTTCGCGATATCGTCGACGCATCAATTGTTCATACAGGGGGCGCCATGACGCGTTTGTACGATGCTCGAGGCAATATCTATGCGGTCGTGGCGCCTGACGCCCTGCGCCGCAACGCTATCGATATACCTGAACAGGCCTGCCGTGCCGCGCAAACCCGTGAGGCCTGGGCGTTGTCGGCTATCGAGGCATTGTGCGCTTGGGCCCCCGGTACACAGCCGCCCGGCAGCAAGGCGCATCGTTGCGACGGTCTGCTGGTGGGGCCGTTTCAATCGTCGCCACCCTTTGACCTGCTGATCGTCAACACCGACGGCACGCTGGCCGAGCGCAGTGGCAATGGCCTGACGATTTTTTCCCAGGCCCTCGGTGAACAAGGGTTGATGCCGACGGAAGAGGCCTGTCTGCTTCGGGTTCATCACGACAAAAGCGATGCGATTTCGCCGGTGAAGACTTCTGTGAAACCCGCTGAAATCGATGGCATGCAAGGGTTCTGGCTGGACCTGGGACAGCCATCATTCGGACCTGGAGCGGTGGGCGCGCAAGGGGTTGAACCCATGACATTGAAGGGGCGCGAAGTCAGTCATGTGCGGCCGTTGTCGGCGATCGACCCAGCCTGGAGTCGCAGCCAGTTCGTGCGTATCGGTAATCCCCACTGTGTGACGTTGGTGACAGCCGCCGATGCGTTGCCAAGTAATGCACAGATGCGCGAATCGGCGTTAGCCGAAGGATTGACCCGCATCGCCTATGCCATGCCGACTGGGGCAGGGCAGCCGTGTGTGGCAGGGGTGAACCTGCAATGGGCGATGCTTGAATCCGAGGGGCGAGTTGTTACGCGAGTGTTCGAACGCGGCGAAGGGCCGACCGCCTCGTCGGGTACCAGCGCCAGTGCGGTGGCGTGTGCGGCGTGGCGAATAGGGTGGGTGGCAGCGGGGGAAGTAAAGGTGGTCATGCCTGGCGGCACGGCGCCGATTTTGCTGGAAGAACGGGACGGCGAGTTGAGTCGGGTCCGGTTGTTTGGTACGGCGCGACGGATGGGTTGAATTTTAAAGGGGCGTCGCGAACCGGCGACGAGGGTGCGCCGGGATGACGTGCTGGGCAGCATGATGCGGGACAGGGGCCGCGGGTGATCCCGGCAGCTCAACGCTGCGGATGTACGCGATCAATGAGCTGCCGCAGGCTGCGATTTTTTGATCTCAAGGACAATCAGCGCAGGCTATCGACCATGTCGGCGATGGTCGTCAGCACGTCCTTGCCCAACTGCTTCGAGCGCTTGCCGGACCAGCCGGTCAGCGGGTTCGGTGCGTCGTTATTATCCTTGAAAGGCATTTCCAGGGTCAGTGACAGGCAGTCGAACTTCTGACCAACGCTGTTGCAGGCCAGGGTCATGTTGGCTTTGCCGGGCAAGTCGCGGGTGTAGCCGTGTTTGGTCTGGAAATCCCTGGTTTGATGTTTCAGATGACTACGGAAATGCTCTTCGAGCTTTTCGATCCGTGGCGTATAGCCCGGATTGCCTTCGCAACCGGCGGTGAACACGTAGGGGATTTCTTCATCGCCATGGATGTCGAGGAACAGGTCGACGCCATACTTTTCCATCTGCTGCTGAACGAAGAGCACTTCCGGGCTGATTTCCTGACTGGCGTTCTGCCAGGCGCGGTTCAGGTCCTGGCCCATGGCGTTGGTGCGCAAATGGCCGTGGAAGGCGCCATCCGGGTTCATGTTCGGCACCAGATACAGGTCAGCACTGGCCAGGAGTTTTTTCAGCACGGGGTCGTCGTATTTTTCCAGGCGCTCGATCACGCCTTCCATGAACCATTCGGCCATGTGTTCGCCGGGGTGTTGCTGGGCGATGATCCAGACCTTGCGCTGACCTTCGGCACCTGAACCTTTACGCAACAACTGGATGTCGCGACCTTCAACGCTCTTGCCGGTGGCCAGCAGTTCGGTGCCGGCTTTGGTCAGTGCCTGTTCGATCAGCCAGTCATGCCGGCCACGGCTGTAGGGTTCGAAATAAGCAAACCAGGCATGGGTGGCCGTGGCTTCGAGGCTGAAACGCAGGCAGTCGCCTTCGAAAATGGTCGGCACCCGGAACCAGTTGACGTGGTCATAGGACGCCACCGCCTGATAGCCATCCCAAGCTCTGTTGTACGAGGATTTACTGGCGTTGTTCAGACGAAACCAATGATCTTGACCGACGTGCAGACCGCTGGCCTTGAAGTGGAACCACTGGAAGTGCTGGCTGCGGGTGTCTGGCTTGATCGCCAGCAGCGCTTGCAGCGGATTGCTGATGTCCAGCACTTCTATATTGCCGCTGTCGAAGTTTGCGCTGATGTCGAAAGAGGATTTAGCCACGGCCATAATCGATTCCAGAAAATGATTTTTATGGCTGCTACTTTACAGCGAGGGGGGAATAAATCGGGAGGAAATTACGCGAGTAGAAAAGGGGGGGGCGTCCTCCTTGACGCCGAAGCAGCTTAGAGACTGGGCGATTGATTCTCAAGTGCTATTTTTTTTAGTTTGGGCCAATGCTGGCGGGCTTTTTTTTGCAATAGATATTCTTTTCATATCATCCGCGCCAATCGATTAGCCTGAAGTCAAAGCCAGCATAACTGGCAAAAAAAAACCGTGCAGAGTAATGCCAGTCAGTTAAGAGATAGAACAAGCGATGAGTAACCTGTGGCGAGGGAGCAAGCTCCCTCGCCACAGGTTCAGTAGCACGCTTAACTGACTGGCATTACCCGCGCAGGGCGGGTTTTTTCAGGGGGCTTGCAGTTGCTGGTCCATTGAATCAATGCACTCGCGCATCTGCTCGCGGCACTGGGCGATCAGCATCGGCATGTCATCCAGACTCAATCCAGCTGTCGGTATCGCCGGCAGCGAACGGATCAGAATCTTCCTACTGCGCCAGCGGTTCAATCGCATATGTTTGACGTAACTGCTGACACATACCGGAACAATCGGCACACCCGCCGCAATCGCCATCTGAAACGCACCTTTTTTGAACGGCAACAGGGCTTCGCCCAGGTTGCGCGTGCCTTCCGGGAAGACCCAGATCGAGGTGTCTTCATGCTGCAAGGTGTGAGTAGTGGTCAGCATCGACTGGCGTGCCTTATGCGCATTGCCGCGGTCAATCAGCACATTGCCGGCCAGCCAGAACAACTGCCCGAACAGCGGCACCCACTTGAGGCTTTTCTTACCGATGCACACGGTGCGGCGGGGTACTACGTTGCCGAATACAAACAGATCGTAGTTGGACTGATGGTTGGCAATGATCACGCAACTGTCAGGCTTATCCATCAACGGCCCGACGTCGGCTTTCACCCGCAAACGCAAAATGCACATCGCCGGCCACGCGTATAGACGTGCGCATAAACGGCTGTTGTCCGGATTAAACGGTCGGCACAGACCCAGAATCACCCCAAGCATACCGGCCAGAATAAAGTGCAAACCCATCAATAACATACGAAACACAAACAGCATTTACAGGGCCCACCGGGATAAAAGGTGGCGCAGTGTACGGATGTGCACTGTTTTCGGCAATTGCCGCTATAGAAGTGGGAGATAGCCGATATTTGAGTGCATATTTCAGACTTATGGGTCAGATGCGGTCTAGAGCGGTTGTAAGTTTTTAAACCAAAACGCAAGAAAAAGCCCGACACGACGGTCGGGCTTTTCGGTGCGACACGTTCGGGCTTAACCCATATGCTCCTGATCCAGGATGATCGCGTTGTCCAGCGTCTCCAGCAGCGCTTTGCGTACTTTCAGCTTGGTGTTCTTGTGGGCGATCATGTTGAGCTTCTTCAACTGACGAGCCGCCGCCAGCGCCGCACCTTGCAGCTCTTCGGCCGATACCACCAGATCAAGGAAGCCGGCATCCACAGCACTCTGAGGATTGAACATCTCGGCATTGATCACCGCACGATGAAACGCCGACTTGCGCAGACGATCACGCGCCAGCTCGATACCGGCGTGGTGCATGGTCATGCCGATCTGCACTTCATTCAGACCAATGCTGAACGGGCCATCGACACCAATGCGGTAGTCAGCCGACAACAGAATAAACGCACCCTTGGCCACCGCATGCCCAGGACACGCGACGACGACCGGAAACGGGTGCGACAGCAGGCGACGAGCCAGGGTCGAACCGGCAGCCACCAGTGCTCTGGCCTCGTTAGGGCCGGCTGTCATCACCTTCAAATCATATCCACCCGAAAAAATCCCCGGCTGACTGGTAATGATCACCACCGCCCGATCCGCCACCGCCCGATCCAGCGCGGCATTAAACGCAACAATCACGTCCGGCGAGATGGCATTGACCTTGCCATTGCTCAAGGTCAGGGTCGCGATACCGTCTTCGAGATGGTAGGAAATCAACTCACTCATGACGCCAATCCTTCTAATAAAGTAGGGCAGACGTTACTCACCGCTATAGGCCAGGTAAAGCGCCGTGACTGACTCGCCAGTCACCCTTTCTCTACCCACCAGGCATAGTCAGCCACGTCCGCCGCGCTTTGGCTTCTATATAGAAGGGAAGGCGAAGCCGGAGATTGGCAGGTTTGCCATGCCCTTGAGCGGCACGAAAGGGTTAACGGAGTTAACCGCATGAAAATTCTGAAAAAAATGTTTGCCATCAGAAAAGCTTTCGACTACATTAGCGCGCCTCGACAGACTGAATATGTTTGAAGAGATACGGTGAAGTGTCCGAGTGGCTTAAGGAGCACGCCTGGAAAGTGTGTATACAGGAAACTGTATCGAGAGTTCGAATCTCTCCTTCACCGCCACATTCAGTAAACGCAAACCCCTGATTTTCCTAGAGAAAGTCGGGGGTTTGTGGTTTTTGGCGTCTGAAAAATACCCATATGGGACAGATCTGGGACAGATGCCCTGTTCCGGTGCGAAGGTTGGTGAGTGAGCGGTGGACGCAATCTCGACCGGTCGCCGACAAAAAGGGTGCCTGCTTTTGTGGTAGCTGAGGACGCGAACGCCCACTGCTACTAAGCTGTCGTTCTAGATCTATGACGCAGCAGTACTCTTTTACAGGAGCAACTCGTGAATACAAAACAGAACTGGGTGGCTACATATGGACATGCGGAGATTAATGGAAGCGAAATCACTCATGTTCCTACTAAACCGTTGTTCAGTGAGCCGGTTACAGCTACAAGCACCGACCAAAAAGTTTTTTCTCCTCACACAATTCTTCGCTCAAATATCGAATTTGAGCAAGGCAGCATCTCATGGGAAGTTTTTCTTGAAGGTGGCGCCGGTACATGTGTAATTCTTCTTCCAGCAGACCCTTCTTCACCCCAATCTTCTGGCACGGTAGCCAATCCAACTGAGCTAACTACTGATTTCGAGCTGGCTCTCGGAGTTAACTGCCTTGGCGCGCCGTATGGTATCGCGGCACTTAGAAACTTTAACTGGGAGCCGGTTCTCGGAGCTGGACATGGTTCAGCCGTACCAGTCCATAAATGGGTCGGTATGAGTGTGCGCGCTGTTGGATCATCTATAGACCTGTACGTAGATAATGTTCGAGTCCTTACCGTTACGCGTACACTCAAGCGCGGTCAGATTGGGCTTTTCATGCAGGGCGATGTGCGCGTCAAGTTTCGGAACCTAAAAATTGACTCACAACAGCCTCTCTGCTTCGTCGTTATGCAGTTCTCAGCTGATTTCAATATCTTGTATAGCGACGTTATAAAGCCTCTTTGTGAGGAGTATGGCTACAACGTTGTCCGTGGAGACGACTTTCATACGTCGGGTCAGATCTTGGAAGATATAACTCAGTCAATCCGTACTGCGGCACTTATAATTGCCGATGTCACTCCTGACAATCCAAATGTATTCTATGAAGTAGGTTACGCCCACGGTTTAGGCAAGGCCACAATTCTCCTAAGCGATCGATCTCGCGAAAGGCTGCCATTCGACATTTCCGGCTTCCGCACTCTTTTTTACGACAACACCATCGGTGGCAAAGCAATAGTGGAACAAAGACTTAGGCAGCATTTAGACGCTCTTCGCGCACGATGAACCGCGCCTTTGACTGTTCCTTGCCTCAGGTTAAGGGCTGTTTATGATTTCCGCGTTCAGCCAAAAGCAACCTAATTTCAACGCACGTTCAGTAGCGCTTACAGGTTTATAAAAACATCATCTGAAATTAGGCGCCCGGCCATAACCGAAAGCCAGATGAGCTTGGCTTTCTGAATCACTCTTCAAGGACGACTCCATGCCCGATAACTCGCATTCCAACGTTCCCACGGCCGATGCTCTGACACTGCTTCTGCACAACCAGCATGCCCTCGGTGCGGCGATCGAAGAGATCACCCACTGGATCTCAGGATCTGGCGCAGACAATGTTGCCGATAACGCCGTTGCGGCTTTGGAAACGCTGGACAGAAATGCGCAAGCGATCACCGACGCGATCATTCGACTCAGAAATTCATAAATGGCCCACCGATAGACAGAACGCGTGATATGTTGAAAAGGCCCCCGCACTTGCCAAGAGTGTGGGGGCCTTTTCTTTGGGCCATGAAAACCATCACCCCCTAGACTGGCATACCAACCCCCCGGCACTCTAGTTTTACGGACGGACCGCCACTTATTTGAAAAGGAATCCCCTTCATGTCGACCCCCCTGATGACGACCTTTCCCCGGACCTGATCCCGACTGCCAAAACACTGGCGATTGGGGCCTGTCGATTCATGGGGAGTTTTCGCCAGTATCTCAACCTCTACAGCTTCAATGCCAATTTGCAACATGCCCACCACGTCCGGTCCGTCCTCGTTGATCCACGTCCCGTAATGCTGACGGATCATGCTCCCATTGGTATGCCCCATCTGTTCCGCTATCCAGTCGATCGATGTCACGCCGGTGGTCAGCAACTGACTTGCGTACGTGTACCGGCACTGGCCGGGCCCACGATAGCGAACCCCGGCCGCCAGCAAGTGCGCCTTAAAGAATCTGTCCCGTACCACGAAGTCGTTGAAATGCGGGGTTCATATGGAGATCAGTCAAACTGATCGCTGAGCAGCGCAAGCTGAACGCCGAGGCCGGTAAGTTGACCCGCGAGATTTTTTGGTATCCAGTGGCGGTTGCTATTGGGCTGATGGGGACGGTCGCTTTACTGCGCTGTTGATCAAGCTGCTCTAATACTTCAGGCACTGTCGCAATGCGCAACGAACGTGCAATTGGTAGCTGATTGAAAAAGGAAATCTCATGATCACCACCACAACCCACACCATCGAAGGACGGCAAATCACTGCTTACCTGGATATCGTCAGCGCCGAGTCGGTGCAGGGCGTTAACGTGATTCGCGATCTGTTCGCTGGCATGCGGGACTTTTTCGGCGGGCGTTCTCAGACTCTGGAGCGGGCATTGAAGGATGCGCGTATTCAAGCCACCGACGAGATCAAGGAGCGGGCGCGGGCGCTTCAAGCGGATGCGGTGGTGGGGCTCGATTATGAGATCAGCATGCCGTCCGGCAAGGGTGGGATGGTGGTGGTGTTTGTGACCGGGACGGCGGTCAAACTGCGGTAAGTGGGGTGAAAAAATCTTGAGGGCGTTGTGCCAAGAGCCTGCTCGTTTTGTTTATTCGTCATTTGATTTTGTAGGAAGCAGCGTTGGCCATTCGTCGGCACGTAACAATATGAATCACAAGTCCTGGAATGACCGGCTAGTCTCAAAATCCTGAGTGGTCGATATTTTCCAGGCAAAAAGGGCTTGCCGGTATCGACCCCGTTTTGAGAGGAGCGAAGCTATGGCTGAGCCGTATATCGAAGACGATGGGGCAGAGTTTCCGATCAATAATTGCGTGCAGTGCGGTCAGACGGACTATGTGCCGAGCTTTGGTGAAGACCGTATCAAAATCAACAAAATCAAATCTACAGTGCCTCGAACTCGAGGGCCGAAATCGAAATTCATGCCTAAGCTGGGTGTAGCTTCCAGGAAGTAAACAGTGATTCGTAAGAGCCCCCGCTATTGAGCGGGGTTTCTTGTTTTTGAAGGGTAGAAAGAGTGGCTTGATGGCAATGCAGAGAAATGTCCTACAGTCTTGTAGTTTTTTCACAAACTTTTCACACCTGCCTACGTAGTCTCAGCTCATCCGTTAGAAAGCAGTACCCTGGCCCGTCTCCCCAGCGGGCTTTTTTTTGCCTGTCATAAAACCTTTTCCATAAATGCTGTCCAACCGTCGCCAATGACGAGGTTGTTCCGTGTTTGTGTCCGGACTTTGCCTCCTCTAAAGCATTCAAATCTCCGGCCTTTCGGTATCCCCCCTTTTTTGAGGTTCTCGTTATGCGTTTGACACTGCCCGCTCTGGTTCTGGGCCTTTTGGTTGCTCAAGGTGCGATGGCTGCTGGTGATGGCACTGCCGCGCTGGGTGGTGGTCTGGGTGGCGCGCTGGGTAATGTGGTTGGCCAGAAAATGGGCGGCAGCACAGGTGCAGCGATTGGTGCTGGCGTAGCGGGCGCAGCCGGCAGTGCTGTTGCAGCACGCAAAGGCAGCCGTACCAAAGCGGCCATCGGCGGCGGTGTCGGCGCGGCGGGCGGTTCGGTGATCGGCAACAGCCTGGGCGGCAAGACGGGTTCCACCATCGGCGCCGGTCTGGGTGGTGCATTGGGCGGCGGCGTGGGCAGCAATCTGTCCAAAAAGCGCCACTGATCCTGAATGATCCGCTGAAAAAGCCCGGCTCGATGCCGGGCTTTTTCGTTTTGGAACGATTCTCCCGTATATGGCTCAAATCTCTTACAGTCGGTATCTGATTTGCTGTTCAACAGACGCAGATGCCAGGCTGAGGCCTATCCGCGGCACGTTCTTCCCCCGATGCGGAAATTAGAGGTTCATATCATGCGTTTGACATTGTCCACGGTGGTTTTAGGACTTTTGGTCGCTCAGGGTGCAATGGCTGCCGGTGACGGCACTGCTGCAGTGGGCGGTGGTCTTGGCGGCGCGTTGGGTAACGTGGTCGGCGGTCAACTAGGCGGCAGCACGGGAGCAGCGGTTGGCGCTGGCGTCGGCGGCGCAGCAGGCAGCGCGGTCGGTGCGCGCAAGGGCAGCCGAACAGAAGCGGCCGTTGGCGGCGGTATCGGCGCGGCGGGCGGCTCGGTGATTGGCAATAGTTTGGGCGGCTCCACCGGTTCAACCATTGGCGCTGGCGTGGGCGGTGCAGCCGGCGGCGCGGTGGGCAGCAACCTGGGTAATGACAGCGACAGCTCGCATTCCGGTGGCGGCAAATACAAACACAAGCATAAAAATAAATACAAGCATCGCTAACTCAATATCGAGTGACAGTAGAAACCCGGCCCAGCGCCGGGTTTTTCGTTTCTGTCAGTAGGACTCAGGAACGTTTGCCCGTAGGACGCCTCGAACGTCATACACCCCTGAACGTCGCGAGGCATGTCATGACTCCGGAAACCGAAGACATGGAAGATGAAGGTCCGATCAACGATCCTGGCAACGAAGATCCGGGGTCTCTGATGGACGACGCTACGGTGCCACTCAACGATGCCGATGATGCAGGCGACGTGGGCAACCGCGAGTATGACGAGTACGATGAAGAAGACGACGAGTGAACATGCTTGCGGTCGGGCCGACCGATCGTCTCTCTGATCGAACCGCGTCTATCGTGTTGTCCTCGAAATGTCAGGATCTGCTTTTCAGGTCCATTGAGAGGTGCGTTATGAACGCTGATCCAAAAGACTCCGACATCGACGACGATACCCCCGAATACCCGCTGCCTTCACCCACCGACTCCCTGAGTCGCGATCAGCGCCCGCCCGACGATGACGACACCGGCGTGGAGCAGGTGCCCACCGATACCGATGATGTGAAGCGCGGGGATATAGAAGCCAATCCCGATGACCCGGACATTGCCGGTGATGATCTATCGGGAGAACCGAGCTGAAACCTGCGCAGCGATCCATCGCCGCTCGTCGATTGCGCGGCACCTTTAAAAAGCGACCGCTGCCAGACATCAGGTAAAGCACTCTTAAAAGGAGGTGCGCCATGATCAGGTCAAAACTGACGACCCTGACGTTGGTCGGCCTATTGTCGATCAGTTCATTGGCGGCGCTTGCTCAGTCTTCTGGCCGCGATGCGCCGGTCGACAAGGGCGGGATGCCACCCTACTCGGAAATGAATGCGGGCTCCTCGGACGTGAAGGTGCCGCCACCGGACACTATTGGTGGTGGGAATGGCAGCGATGCCAATGGAAGCAGCACCAGCCCGGGGAAGGGAAGTGGCTCGATGAGCGATGGAAGTTCGATGGGGAGTGGTTCTGGAAGTGGGTCTGGAGAGTCAGGTGATTTTGAAATTGATGAGAGCGGTGATGGAGCGGGAAGTGGAGGAGAAATCGGGGGTTCTGGCGGTTAAGTCAGTGTATTTATTGTAGAACTGAGCCCAGCGTTGAGCTGGGCTTGTTGTTCAGTGGCAATAGACGGTTTCGCGATCTGTTGGGGGTGTACGGGATTCTGTGTAAACGGCGTTGCTGTTAATCCTGCAAAAGCCGGTCTTCGAACTGGATACTGAACCGGTTCAAGGCCCCCGCCCAGTCCCTGATTGGCATTGTCCACTTCTTGCTGATGTTATTCAGCGCCAGATAAAAGAGCTTCATAACCGCGTCATCAGTCGGGAATGAGGCTCTGCTTTTGGTGACCTTGCGCAAGCTCATGTTGATCGACTCGATGGCGTTGGTGGTATAGATCACCGTCCGTATCTCAGGTGGATAATCGAATAGAGGTATGACCCTCGCCCAGTTTTTGCGCCATGACTGGCTGATCAGAGGGTATCGATCATCCCATTTGGCCTCGAAATCGGTCAGCTTTTGCTCGGCCATTTCAACCGTCGTCGAGCGGTAAATAAGCTTGAGGTCGGCAGCGGCTTCGCGTTGATGCTTCCACGATACGAACTTCAAGCTGTTGCGCACCATATGCACGATGCACAGTTGAACCGAGGCTTGCGGATAGACCACTTCGATCGCCTCAGGAAAGCCCTTGAGCCCATCCACGCAGGCGATAAAGATGTCTTTTACCCCGCGTGTTTTAAGCTCTGTGACTACTTGCAGCCAGAATTTGGCACCTTCAGTCTGTGCGATCCACAATCCTAGAACTTCTTTTCGACCGTCCATATTGACGCCAATGGCCAAGTAAACCGCCTTGGTTCTGACCGCGCCACTGTCGCGCACTTTGACGTGAATGCAATCGAGGTAGAGGATCGGATAGAGCTCGTCCAGAGGACGCGATTGCCAGACTTTGACCTCTTCGCTAACGGCGTCGGTAATCGCCGAGATGAGGCTAGGAGAGACCTCTGTGCCGTACATCTCCTGCAGGTGCCCCTGAATTTCCCGAACAGTCATCCCTCGGGCGTACAGCGAAATGACCTTGTCATCGAAGCCGGTCCAACGCGTCTGGTGCTTGGAAACTAGCTGGGGCTCGAACATTCCCTGGCGATCACGGGGAATCTCCAGCGGTAGCTCGCCAAAGTCGCCCTTGAGCGTCTTACCGCTATGGCCGTTGCGAGCATTTCCTTCGGCATTGGTAACGGCTGCGCTTTTGTCATGCCCCAGGTGCTCGGTCATTTCAGCTTCCAGGGCTCGTTCGACGAGCATCTTGGTGAGCTGCTTGAGCAGGCCATTTTCGCCGATCAGATCTTCGGGTTTTCGGTAGTTGGCCAACAGGCTGTCGGCCAGCTTTACCAGTTCAGGATCGGGTTTGACTCGTTTAGTGCGCTTGGGCTCGGTCATTGAGACTCCTTGGGAAAGGCAGTGTGCGCCTAATGACCGTTTACACAAACCTCAGGACACCCTCGATCTGTTCTCGATTTGCTACTCCTCCGAGATATCTGACTCAACCCAACGCATAAAAAATTCTCTCTGGACCTCCGGATCGTTCGTAAGGTTGTTTTCCTCGTAATCAAAAATGTTTACAACGTAATTCATTGATGCATATTTACCTATTGTGAGTTCATAGGCTTTTACTCCAAGTGACATCTGCGAGGACATGCTGGAGGGATGTACGTTTATTTTTGCTCCTTTGCACAGGAAAACGATATTGCGATGTTCTTTTCTGATATGGCCGAAACAGTCGTAAAAATTCGTTCCTGAATACGTTTTGCTATATTCATCTTTCATGACGAAATTAATGGTCAGCGTTTTCGAGTTGCAGAGAAGTTTTGCGATTTGGTATTTGTCATTTCTGATTATTAAAATTTCTACGATGTTCACTTTATATTTTACGTTTGGGTTTAAAGAAGGTATTGCCTGGTGGACGAAGTTGGTGTCGATGGGTGTGACGTTGAGAACGTACTTGTGTTGGATTTGCCTTGAGTTTTTTATGCTTGACTTGGTTTTGTTTTTACGCAGTTCTCTTTGTGTAAATCTTGGGTTGTAAGGGTCGTCGACTAGAACTTGATGCGTCTACTCGATTAGCGGTTTGCGCGAGCGCATATGTTATGTCGTCGATTGTTTTATCGTATGTTTGTCTTCAGTTTTTTGCTGTAATTATCAGTGACTCGATCCAGTTTTTATAAAAGATTTCTTGTTTCTCAATGTTGCTAGTAATGTTTTCGTCTTCATAGTCGAAAATTCGTACTAAATTCTTTGCTTCGCTAGGTTTTCCAAGGTTAAGTTCGTATGCGATTAAGCCGCTAGACATTTGGGAGGACATTCGTGAGGGATGAACATTTAACTTGGCTCCTTTACACAGAAATTTTATCTCAGAGTAGTCGGCTCTTAACATGCCAAAGCATACGTAAAGGTCATAAGCTGTATAAGTTTTTGTTAACCCATTTTGCATCGTGAATGTGAGTGTCGGTTTTTTTCTGTAAAATTTGATTGTGTGGCTGTCTCTACGACTCCATGATTATTTATTAATATTTCTGCTTTCATAAGTACTTCCTGAAAGGGTTGGTGTTGAGTAGCTACCATCATAATAGGCCGCCGTGACGCCGACCATGTCGTGATTTTTTATTTTTCTTGGGAACGCTATCTGAATCTGACGCCGATGTGGCAATATTATGTTTATTCTTGTCTTAGGGACAGTAACCAATTTCTATAAAACTCGCGTTGTTCCTGTAAATTTTGTGCAATATTTTCTTCCTCATAATCGAATATATGAACTATGTCGTCAAAGGTTGCAGGCTTTCCCATTGTTAGTTCGTATGCGACGGATCCACCACTCATTTGGGAGCACATTCTTGAGGGGGTTACATTAAGTTTTGCCCCTTTGCACAGAAATTGTATCTCAGGAAATTCTTGTCGAATCTGAGCAAGGCATAAATATAGATCGTGATTTGTATAGTTCTTTCTGAATCCGCTTTTCCTTATAAAGGTCAGTGTCGACTCTTGTCGGTGAATTTCAATCGTTGCGATTTCAATGAGTTTTCCAAATTTCAGTGATATTTCTAATTGAGTCATTTTTCGAAAATCATTGTTTTTTCTTGAGTGATTCTAACCAGCGGAAGAAATAGTCTGTTTGCATCTGTGGGTCGCTAATAATGTCTTTGTCGTCAAAGTCAAAGATGTTGACAAGATCCTTTTTTGTTGCGCGGACGCCAAGTTTATGTTCGTAAGCCATGATTCCGGATGTCATTTGCGATGACATGCTAGATGGGCGCACATTTATTTTTGCACCTTTGCATAAAAATTTGATGTCGGGTAATTCTTTGATTATTTTGCCAAAAACACATCATAGATGTCCTGACCTGTGAAGTTTTTTGTCCAGCCGCTCTCCAGTGTCAAATTTATGCAAGGTGTTCGCTCGTCATAATCCAAGGTTGCTGTTTCTTGCTTGCTGTCCATCAGTATAGGTATTCTCTTAAGGGGCATTGACCATTTTCCTTTGAGGGGTTGGTATTGAGTAACCTTGGTTCTCGACCTCTTCTCGACTTGCTACTCCTCTGCAATATCTGATTCAAACCAGTGCATAAAGAAGTCTCTCTGAACCTCTGGATCGTTCGTAAGATTATTTTCTTCATAGTCAAAAATATTTACTATGTCATTCCTTGTTGCATACTTACCTAGTGTGAGTTCATATGCTTTTACTCCGAGCGACATCTGTGAGGACATGCTAGAAGGGTGTACGTTTATTTTTGCTCCTTTGCACAGGAAAACTACATTGCAGTGCTCTTTTCTGATATTGCCAAGGCACTCGTAAAAATCTGCCCCTGCATAAGTTTTGCTATATCCATCCTCCATCACAAAATTAATAGTTAGCGCTTCCGAGTCGCAGAAAAGTTTCGCGATTTGGCGCCTACCGTTTTTGATTATCACAATTTCTACGCTGTCCACTTTCTATTTCCTGTTCGGATTTAAGGTGGTGTAACTAGTGGGGCGACCATCAGCACCAATAGGTGTAACACCGAGAATATCTTCTCTTTTGATTCCACCTTGAATTGCTACCTCCCTTTCATTACTAAATTTGTATTTTTTTCCAAGTTCCTTTACAAGATCTCTACCTGGAATCATTCGCATGGTGTACAAAAAACCACTTCTCATATTGAATTTTGTCGCGAAATCAATTCCAACTTCTCTTTTCGGAGAAGTACTAACAAAATTGCTCGGAGGCTTATTGCTGTCAAGTGAGTGAAGCAGTAAATCATTGCTGTCACCCTTGGTTTTAAAGCCCTGGTAAAAAATTTCATCTGGATGGCGACTATCTCCACGATATAAATACTTTTCCTCAGTATATGGGGGAAGTTGAGCATCCCCCTCATCAACCCCCACCTTACCCGCTGGTTCCTCATCCCCAAACGACGGCTTCTTACACCCATCCCCTCCAGGGCACTCACTCAACCCCAGCGGATCAACCCATCCCACCGGATTGCGCGTGTACTGATAGCCGTTTAACCCGCCCGCCAGCTTGCTCGGGTCTGGCGTCAGGTACCGCCCGACATCTGGATTGTAGTAGCGATGCCGGTTGTAGTGCAGGCCGGTCTCCGCGTCGAAATACTGACCCTGAAAGCGCAGCGGTTGATCGAGGATCTGATGGGTGTCGCGGTTGAGGCGGGTGAGGCGGCCATAGGCGGTGTATCGGGCGGCCCAGATGATGTCGCCGCTGTAGTCGGTGAGTTCTTGTGGTGTGCCGAGGTGGTCGAGTTGGTAGTAGAACGGGCAGGCTTGGCGTGGGCCTTTGCCGTCGAGCATGGCCAGCGGGCGGAAGCTGCCCGGTTCATAGACATAGCTGCGGTAGTGTTCCTTACTGCTTTCGGCAACGAGGTGGTCACCTTGCCAAAAAAATTCGGTGGTTTTTCCATCAACGGTTTTGGCGATGCGGCGGCCGAAGGCGTCGTATCGGTAGCTTGAGCAACGACCGTCCGGGGTACTGACGCCGATCAATCGGTGTTGGCAGTCGTAGCGGTATTCGGTGACGAGTTTCTGCGCGGTGCCACGGCGTTCGCGGATGAGATTGCCGAAGGCGTCGTAGTCGTAATGACGGTCGCCTTGCATCAGCAGACGATTACCCAGCACCTTCGCGGCGCCGGGACGATCCTGCATCAACAGGTTGCCAGCCGGGTCGTGGGCAAAACTTTCCGGCGATTGGTCACGGGAATGGCGGACGCGGATCAGGCGGTCGAGCGAGTCGTATTGGTAGCAGCGCTGGCCGTGGCGGGTGTCGGCGATGTGGTCGAGATTGCCGTTGAGGCTGTAGGCATAGTCGCGGCGGCACAGAGGATGTTGATGTTGGCTGACGGCATGGGCTTTCAGTCGGCCTTGGTCGTCGTAGGCGTATTCGCTGAGCAGCAGGCCTTGCCGGCGCTGAAGCTCGCGATCGGATTTGTACGTGTGACTTGTAAGACGTGCGCCATTGAGGTCAATGGCCATCAGCGCCCCGCCCTTGGCGTGGTGGTAATCGAGCTTGCTGCCGTCCGGCAGACGCAGGCGATTGAGCTGGCTGCAGGCGTCGTAGCCATAACGCAGGGTGCCCCACCCCTGATGCTCGGTGATCAGCCGGTCCTGCTGGTCGTACTCGAATTCCAGCGGGTGATCGTGGCTGTCGTCGACGCTGACGAGTCGGCCCAGCGAGTCGTAGCGGTAGCCGATCTGGATGCCGTCAGGCAACGTCTTGACCAATAGGCGTCCGGCCGAGTCCCGTTGATACCCCGTCACCCGTTGCGAGCCGTCATCGCCGAACTCGGTTTTCTCCAGCAGGTGGCCGTTGAGGTCGTAGGCGTACGCGGTACGGCGGCCGTCGAAGCCGATTTCCTGTCGGATCAGGCCGTTGGCCGTGTAGTCCAGGCGATATTTTTCGCCGGATTCGTTTTCGATTTCCGTGAGCCGTAACTGAGCGTTGTCGTAGCGATAACGCAGTTGCGTGCCATCGGGATTGATCCGGCGGCTGACCAGGTGCAAATCGTCGGCGTATTCATAGCGCGTGACGCGGCCCTGCTCATTGCGTTCGGCGGTGATCTTGCCGTAGGCGTTGTAACTGAAGGTGCGGCTGGCGCCGGTAGGCAGCGTCGTCTGAACCAATCGGCCGACGGCATCCCATTGGTACCGGGTGAGCGCACCATGTTCGTCCTTGCGGGTAATCTGCCGACCCAGCGCATCGTAGGAAAAGCGCCGCTGACCACCGTTCGGCAAGGTCTCTTCGAGCAACTGCCCCAAGGCATTCCAGGCGAACACATGCCGACTGGTGTCCGGGTAGCG
Source organism: Pseudomonas sp. B21-048 (assembly GCF_024748615.1). Classification (NCBI taxonomy): domain Bacteria; kingdom Pseudomonadati; phylum Pseudomonadota; class Gammaproteobacteria; order Pseudomonadales; family Pseudomonadaceae; genus Pseudomonas; species Pseudomonas sp. B21-048. Next base: position 1,809,788 of record NZ_CP087168.1, read on the forward strand.
GATCGATAGCATTCGTCCCTGAATGTCGTAGTGATAGTGGGTGACTTGCCCGTCGGGATCGGTGGCCTCGGTGACATCGCCTTGAGCATTGCGCCGATATTTCCACACCGCTTTGCCGCGATAGCGCGCATGCAGGAAACCGTTGCGGTATTCGTAGGATGTTGGCTTGTCTTCCGGCGGAATCAGCGCCACCAACCGTCCGACGTCGTCGTAACGGTATTCAGTGACGGCGCCGAGCGGATCCTGCTCGGCCACCAAGCGACCTTGGTCGTCATAGGTCTTGAGCTGTTCGCCACCGTCCAGCTCGACCTTGCGAACCAGCCGCGCGCGGTCATCGTGGACATAAACCTCTTCGCTGCCATCGCTGTTCTGGACGGTGACACTGCCTTGGTCATCCCAGACATAGCGCGCATCCATCTGCGAAAACGATGCCCAATGGCGAATACATCTGGCCGCCTTGCCAGACCGTTCCCACTCCCAGAAGAAGCTCGCGCCACCGGCCAGTTGCCGCTGCAAAATCACGTGCTGGTCGTCGTAGTCGTAACGCTCGCTTTCACCCGCGGCGTTGCTCGCTTCGATCAAGCGTTGGCGGGCGTCGTAGCGATAGAAAACCAGCGTTTGCTCTGTACGCCAGGCCTCACCCATGGCATCGGTGGGATGAAACGACTGGTATTGGATGGCGACGAGGTGCTTGCGCTCGTAGCACAACAACAGAGAACGACCTGCGCCGTTATCGAGGCGTTGAATGCGCTCCTGACGGTCGCGGGTGATGCGCAGACGGTTGTTGTAGGCATCACTGATCGCCGTCAACCGACCGTTATGAAAGTGGTAGAACCGGCTCGTCTCGCCGGCTAGCGCGAGAATCAACTCCTCCGGTTCGTTTCCGAGGTAAATCGCCGCCCGTGACAGGCTGTTGTGGATCAGCGGGCGTTCGACGCTCGGCAGCGGAAACGTCGTACGACGGTTTTCATGGTCGACCCAGACGACCTGTTCATCGTCCAGCTCCAACCGCTGCGCCAGCGAATGGCTCCAGCCCCAGCCCAGCCCGCAATCGATCTCCACCGCGCTGGTGCGGTACAACCGGGTAAAGGCAAACGGCAGTAGCCCATCCAGCGAGCCATCGGTCAGGGTCAGCAGTTCTTCGCCGGTGACCATCGATACCGGACAGCCGCTGGTGCAGGTCAGTGCCGCGCAATCGGCACTGTCGCCGTTGGGGTTTTTCGCCTGATTCGATGCATCGTCGTGAGGTTCGTATCGCCCCAGCCGGGTCATGGCGTTGGACTTGTCGCGAGCGATTGCCACCGGATTGTTCACCCGCACAACCGGTGAGTCGCCGGCGCTGATCTGCAGCGCAACCGTCGGTGCAGGTTTCAGTGGCGCATTCCGCGCGCTGACCGCGAGCGGTTTGAGCGCGCCAGCGTGGGCTGTCAGGTCAGATCTGGTCGTCAGTTCGGCCAGTCGCAAACTGGCCGCGGCCAACCACTGCCGAACTCGCCGGGACTTGATCTTATCCAGTACTTTGGCGCTCATGCCGAGCTTCAGGCCCGTAGGACCGGTGAGGCGCACCAGCAGGAAACTGATCAATAGTTCTGTACGAATTTGCGCCACGGTTTCGGCGACGTACTGCGGCGGCAACATCCTCAGCCAACTGGTAAAGGCGGCGAGATGGATGAACATCAACGGCTCATCGCTCAACATCAGCAGCACATTGGCGATGGCTTCAGTCGAGGCATTCAGCAGCGTTTCAAGCTCGCCTTGGGTCAGGTATTCAAGGAGTTTTTCGCTGTTGGTTTGCAGGTCTGCCAGCAGCGCGTAGACCTGCTTCACGTCATCCCACAAACCGTGCAGCGAACGCTCGAAGCCGCGCCAGTCAGCCTGTTGCAGCATGCCGTAGCGCTGGGTGAACCCTGCCTCGGAAAAACCTGCCCACAAGGGCTCGAATTCGCTCGACCACTCATTGCGCAACCAGCCTTCCAGCTCGCCGATCACGTTTTGATAGGAGGCGTAGAGCGCTTTGACGTGCTCAGTGGAAACATTGGGAAAGAAGGTGATGCGATAACGCTGGCCGCGCCAGCATTCGGGGATTTCGAGGATGCCGCTGGGGCCAATGGTTTCGTGGACGGGCTCACCGAACGTCAGTTCACCATTGCGCTGCGAGATCACCGGTTCGAGCATTACCGGCGTATTGCCGATCGGTACGAAACGCGCGGCCTCAAACAGGTGCACCAGGGTCAACGGACCGCTGGCGGGGCACATGGCGAGCGTCGAGCTGGGGGTGGTTGAATCCTTCGGTGCGCTGAGCCGAACTTCGTTGCCGACCTTGAACACTTGTTCGACATTCAGCGCCCCGCCGGTCCAGAAATTTTCCGCCCAGGCCTCGTAGTCATTGAGGCAGAGTCGAAAATCACCGAGCAACGCTTCGACGTTCGGCTGCTCGGGGTTCATGGCGGCAATCACCAGCAAGCCGATGGCATTGTTCAAGGCCAGGACCTTGTCAGGTTCGAACATTCGCAGTCCCTCGCGCTGATCAATGTGGAGCGCAAGACTTTGCGGGGGATCAACGAGGAAAGAAGTCGGGAAAGGAGGTGTTTGGTGTAGGGAAAGTCGCTAAATCATCGTGGGCGCCTCGGCGCAGATTTTTTGCATCCACCAGGCATTGCCCGTTGCTCTCTGCAGATCGTGCTCGCTATGCTGCTGAACCCTTTAATCCATCACCGACCCGGTCGTGCTTTAGCCGCTCCTGGGGATGTCATGAGAAAACGGATCAGATGCGATGAATACACCCTTGGATGAGTTCGGCCCGATCAAAGCCGTGATTTTCGACATGGATGGCTTGTTGCTGGACACCGAGGGCATTTACACCGAGGTCACGTCCATCATTGCCGAGCGTTATGGCCGGACCTTCGACTGGAGCGTCAAACAGAACATCATCGGTCGTGGCGCGGGTGACCTGGCGCGCTATGTGGTCGAGGCGCTGGACCTGCCAATCAGCGCCGAAAAATTCCTGGCGATCCGCGAACCCTTGATGCGCGAGCGTTTTCCAACGGCATTGGCGATGCCCGGCGCAGAAGAGCTGGTTCGGCACTTGAACGCCAACAACATTCCTATCGCAGTGGGCACCAGTTCTTCACGTCAGTCGTTCGGCCAGAAAACCACTTTGCACCGCGACTGGTTCGCGCTGTTTGACTTCATCGTCACCGCTGATGACCCGGAAGTGGGCGCGGCCAAACCAGCGCCGGATATCTTCCTGACGGCGGCGCGGCGCCTGGGTGTTGCGCCTGAGGATTGCCTGGTGTTTGAAGATTCACCCTTCGGCGTTACCGCAGCGAAAGCGGCGGGGATGACGGCGATTGCGATCCCGGATGCGGCGATGGCCGACGAAAAGTACGCACACGCCGATGGCATTCTTCGTACGTTGAAGGCGTTCAAGCCCAGTGCATGTGGCTTGCCGGCACTCGATTGGGCTTGAGCACTCGATAATCCCGGACACAAAAAAACGCCGGTAACCTGTTGCCGGCGTTTTTATTTCAATCGAACCCTGTATCAGGCGCCGAAACCACCGTCGATGGTCAGGCTGGCACCCGTGATATACCCGGCTTCGGGGCCGACAAGGTAAGCGACGAAGCTGGCGATTTCTTCCACTTTGCCATAACGACCCACGGCCATCAGCGAGATCAGGCTTTCAGCGAAGTCACCGCTGGCGGGGTTCATGTCGGTGTCGACTGGGCCCGGTTGCACGTTGTTGATGGTGATACCCCGTGGGCCGAGGTCACGGGCCAGGCCTTTGGTGAGGCCGACCAGCGCCGATTTGCTCATGGCGTAAGGGCCGCCACCGGCGAAGGGCATGCGCTCGGCATTGGTGCTGCCGATGTTGATGATGCGACCGCCTTCGGTCATATGTCTGGCCGCTTCCTGGGTGGCGACGAACACACTGCGCACGTTGATGGCCAGGGTCTGATCGAAGTCTTCGAGTTTGAAGTCTTCCAGCGGTGCGACAGCCAGAACGCCGGCGTTATTGACCAGGATGTCCAGGCGCCCAAAGGCTACGACGGTGGCGTTAACGGCGTTGCGAATGGCGACAGCATCGGCGCTGTTGGCCTTGATGGCCAAGGCTTTACCGCTTGCGCGGGTGATGCTGTTTTGCAGTTCTTCGGCTTTGGCGGTGGAGCTGACGTAAGTGAAGGCAACGGTAGCGCCTTCGGCGGCCAGGCGTCTGACGATGGCGGCACCGATGCCGCGTGAACCGCCTTGAATCAGCGCTACTTTACCGCTGAGGTGTTGAGTGGTCATGTCGATCTCCAGAAATTCAAGGCGGGCTGCCTTGTTGTTGGAGTCGAGTATCGGCCTCGCATTACCCGCCGTGTAGACCGTCATTGCTATAGTCTGTGTAAACCAAAAGTTTATAGTGGCGCTTATGGAAACCTTCAGCAGTATCGAATGCTTCGTACGTAGCGCCGAGGTTGGCAGCTTCGCCGAAGCTGCGCGGCGCTTGAGTCTGACGCCAGCGGCGGTGGGCAAGAGTGTCGCCAAGCTGGAGGCGCGACTGGGTGTGCGGCTGTTCCAGCGCAGCACGCGCAGCCTGACGCTGACGGAGGCCGGCCACCTGTTTCTTGGTGAAGTCAGCGCCAGCCTGCATACGATCCAGAATGCCGTGGCCAATCTGGCCAGCGCCGAAGGACGCCCGGCAGGCACGCTCAAGGTCAGTATGGGGACGGTGTTCGGACGTTTGTACATCGTGCCGTTGCTGGGAGAGTTTCTGCAGCGCTTTCCGGCAATCAACCCGGACTGGCATTTCGACAACCGCCAGGTCGACCTGGTCGGCCAGGGTTTCGATGCGGCGATTGGTGGCGGATTCGAACTGCCACAGGGTGTGGTGGCGCGCAAGCTGACGCCTGCCCATCGGGTGTTGGTGGCTTCAGCCGAGTACCTGGCGAAGCACGAAGCGATCCTCGACCCCGACGACCTCAAACACCACGACGGCATTTTGATACGCTCGCCACAGACGGGGCGAGTCCGTTCCTGGCAGCTGACCAGTCGCAGCCGGCTACACAACCCGCTGATGCTCAAGACGCGGATGACCATGAGCGATTCGGAAGCTGCCTGCGCCACGGCGGCTCAGGGGTTGGGCATTGCGTTGGTGAGCATGCCGTTTGCCGTGGGCTATCTGGATGCCGGAACGTTGCAGCGGGTGTTGCCTGACTGGTACGTCGACGATGGCAACATCTCCATCTATTACTCCGAGCACAGACTGCTACCGGGAAAGACCCGGGCGTTTGTCGATTTCATTATTGAGCAGTTTGCGGAGCAGGGATTGGGAGCACGGTTTAGTGCTCTGTGAGTCTGATTCAGAACCGAGGTGCGGCCTTCGCGGGCGATCCGACTCGCCCGCGAAGAACGATAACGCAGTCCAAACCGCACCAGCGATTTGGTAAAGATCAAAAGATCGCAGGCTTCGCCAGCGCCTACAGGAACTGTCGCAGGCTACGATCGTTTAAACTTTTGATTTGCTGATAATGTTCCCCGCATGCAGCCCGCATTCTTTCTGCGTGGCTTCTTCCCACCACCAACGACCTTCACGCTCATGCTGGTTCGGCAATACCGGACGAGTGCAAGGCTCGCAGCCGATGCTGATGAACCCGCGCTCATGCAGGCTGTTGTACGGCAGCTCCAGCATGCGGATGTAGCCCCAGATTTCTTCACTGGTCATTTGCGCCATCGGGTTGAATTTGTACAGGGTGCGTTCCGGGGTCGAAAACGCAGTGTCGATTTCCAGCACCGCGACCGCACTGCGGGTGCCCGGGCTCTGGTCTCGACGCTGGCCGGTGGCCCACGCAGTCACGCCCGAGAGCTTGCGACGCAGCGGCTCGATCTTGCGGATGCCGCAGCACTCGCCATGGCCGTCCTTGTAGAAGCTGAACAAGCCCTTTTCCTTCACGAAGGGTTCAAGTTTGGTGTAGTCCGGCGACACCACTTCGATGTCGATCTTGTAGTGCTCGCGCACCTGTTCGATGAAGCGGTAGGTCTCGGGGTGCAAGCGGCCGGTGTCGAGGCTGAACACTTTGACGTTCTTGTTCAGCTTCCAGGCCATGTCCACCAGCACCACGTCCTCGGCGCCGCTGAAAGAGATCCACAGGTCATCGCCGAACTCGGCAAACGCGAGTTTCAGGATGTCCTGGGCGGATTTGTTGGCATAGGTCGTGGCGAGTTCCACGACATCGAACGATGGGCTCATCAGGGCGGCTTCCTACAGGTCGGTGGCGCTGGGCGCTCTATATGTGCCTGATGGTAACAAAATCCTGCGGTGGCTGGTGTGCCCTCTGCGTTGCGCAGAGGGGGGCGAGTCGCTAGAGTTCGGCAGTCCTTTTGCTCGCTCGACTCAATAAACAGTACAAAATGGGAGTGTCTTGTGGAAATTGCCTGTCTGGATCTTGAAGGTGTGCTGGTCCCGGAAATCTGGATCGCCTTTGCCGAAAAAACCGGGATCGAATCCCTCAGGGCCACCACTCGGGACATTCCCGACTATGACGTGTTGATGAAGCAGCGCCTGCGGATTCTCGACGAGCACGGCCTGAAACTTTCCGACATCCAGGAAGTGATCGCTACGCTCAAGCCTCTGGAAGGCGCCAGCGAGTTCGTCGACTGGCTGCGTGAGCGCTTTCAGGTGGTGATTCTATCGGACACTTTTTACGAATTCTCCCAGCCACTGATGCGTCAACTGGGCTTTCCGACCTTGCTTTGCCATCGTCTGATTACCGACGATGCCGGTCGGGTCACGGGCTATCAGTTGCGTCAGAAAGATCCCAAGCGTCAGTCGGTGTTGGCGTTCAAGAGCCTCTACTACCGGGTGATCGCGGCGGGGGATTCCTACAACGACACGACGATGCTGGGCGAAGCCGATGCCGGGATTCTGTTCCATGCGCCGGACAATGTGATTCGCGAGTTTCCACAGTTCCCGGCGGTACACAGCTTTGCGGAGTTGAAGCAGGAGTTCATCAAGGCTTCGAATAGGGCGTTGAGTCTGTAATTGCCGCCGCTGATCGTTCCCATGCTCCGCGTGGGCATGCCTCAATGGACGCTTTGCGTCCGCTTTGGGACGCGGAGCGTCCCGGGCTGCATTCCCACGCAGAGCGTGGGAACGATCATGGTGTCGGTTACAGGCCTTGCAAAGTATCGAGCAACACCTTCACCTTGGTTATCGATTCCTGATATTCCGCCTGCCAGTCCGAATCCGCGACAATCCCGCCGCCGCCCCAGCAGCACACCTGTCCATCCTTGACCAGCAAGCTGCGGATGGCGATGGAACTGTCCATCTCCCCACGCACGTCCAGATACAGCAATGAACCGCAATACAACCCTCGACGGGTCGGTTCCAGCTCATCGATGATCTGCATGGCACGAATTTTCGGTGCGCCGGTAATCGAACCGCCGGGGAAGCTGCCGGCGATCAAATCCAGCGCATCCTTGTCATCCGCCAGCTCGCCGGTAACGCTGCTCACCAGGTGATGCACGTTCGGATAGCTTTCCAGACTGAACAACTCCGGCACCCGCACCGAGCCGATGCGGCAGGTGCGGCCGAGGTCGTTGCGCAGCAGATCGACGATCATCAGGTTTTCCGCACGATCCTTGGGGCTGGCCAGCAGTTCGGTGGCGTTCGCCGCATCTTCAGCAGCAGTCAGACCGCGGGGGCGGGTGCCTTTGATCGGGCGGGTTTCGACGTGGCGCTCGCTGACTTTGACGAAGCGCTCCGGCGACAGGCTCAGCACGGCGTCGCCGTCGGGCAGGCTCTGGAAGCCGGAAAACGGTGTCGGGCACGCCGCCCGCAGCGCGCAGTACGCGGCCCATGGATCGCCCTGGCATTGCGCGCGAAAGCGCTGGGCGAAGTTGACCTGATAGCAATCGCCGGCCTGGATGTACTGCTGAATGCGTTCGAAGGCTTGTCGATAGTCGTCGGCGCTCAGGTCGGCATTCATCGGGCCGTCCAGTTTGAAAGGCTCGATTTGCTGAGGTGCAGGCTGAGTGAACAGTTCGATCAGGCGCCGTCGTTCGCTGTCGATCAGCGTCGGGTGGAACATCAGTTGGCTGGTGGCCAAGTGGTGATCACTGATCAGGGCCCAGTCGTACAGCCCAAAACGTGCGTCGGGCAATTGCAGGTCGTCCCGCGCCTGACTCGGCAGGTTTTCCAGATGTCGACCGAAGTCGTAGCTCAAATAGCCGATCAGGCCACCGGCGAAAGGCAGGTCGAAAGGAACAGTGGCTTCGCCGAGCCGTGTCAGATGGTCGCGAAGGCGTTGAAGGAAATGGCTGCCGCTTTCATCCGGTAACACAGCCAGTTGTTCCAGCGGCCAGGCGCTGAGCAGGTCATAACGCCCACGCTCGGCGCTCGGCCGGCCGCTGTCGAGCAGCACGGCGCCGGGGGCATGACGAATCGCCGCAAAGTATTCGGCGGGGTTGGCACGATAGGGCAGCGGGTGTACGGAACAGGTCAACATGGGCGGGGCAGATCGGCCATCGAGGCGGGGAAGCGATTGTAGTCCTCTGCAGGATTTGCTCCTAGAGGGGATGTCGGGGATTGAACTGTTGGTGCCAGGGTTGAAAGAGTTGGTGGCTGTCAGTCAGCCTTCGCGGGCAAGCCTCGCTCCTACAAGGATCGGCACCATCCTGTAGGAGCGAGGCTTGCCCGCGAATGTCGCACCTTGGTCTCGGATCAACCCTCAACCGCAGGAATATGCCCAAACATTTCCTGAACGAACTCCACGCGTTCCTGCGCTGTTTCGATTATCCCGCGGGCCTGTAATTCTTCCAGTCGTGCTTCGACCGCGTGGGTACGCAACGTCAACCCGCAATCGTTGGCGATTTGAATGTTCAACCCGGGCCGGGCGTTGAGCTCAAGAATCAGCGGCCCTTTCTCCTGGTCGAGCACCATGTCGACACCGATGTAACCCAGCCCGCACAGCTCATAACAGCCGGCAGCGAGCTTCATGAAACCATCCCAGTAGGGCAGTTGCACGCCGTCCACTGCGTTGGTGGTGTCCGGGTGTTTGTTAATGATGTTGTTCAGCCAGGTGCCACGCAATGTCAGGCCGGTGGCCAGGTCTACACCGACGCCGATGGCGCCCTGATGCAGGTTCGCCTTGCCGCCGGACTGGCGGGTCGGCAGGCGCAACATGGCCATCACCGGATAGCCCATCAGCACGATGATGCGAATGTCTGGCACGCCTTCATAGCTGATGCTTTTGAAGATCTGGTCCGGGGTCACGCGGTACTCGATCAGCGCGCGGTCACGGTGACCGCCCAGGGAATACAGGCCGGTGAGGATGCTGGAGATATGGTGCTCGATTTCCTCATGGCTGATGATCTTGCCGGAGACCGTGCGATAGCGGCCCTCAAAGCGGTCGGCAATTACAATAATGCCGTCACCGCCGGCGCCTTGGGCCGGCTTGATCACGAAGTCGGTACGCCCGCCGATGATCTCGCCGAGGTTGTCGATCTCCTTCTCGGTGGAGATCACGCCGTACAGTTCCGGCACATGAATGCCGGCGGCGATAGCGCGCTCCTTGGTGATGATCTTGTCATCGACGATCGGGTACAGGCTGCGCTTGTTGTACTTGAGCACGTAGTCTGCGTTGCGCCGATTGATCCCCATGATGCCCCGGGCTTCCAGGGCTTTCCAGGTCTTCCAGAGACCGAACATCAGGCTTCAGCCTTCTTGAGAAAAGCCTTGAAACGCATCAGTTCGGTCAGGCGGTAACCGCGATAACGACCCATGGCCAGCATGAAACCCACGAGAATCAGCAGAACCGCCGGGAAGGTGAACACGAAGTACACCAGCTCCGGCACGCTCATGATCAGGTGCGCCAGGGAGGCAGCGAACAGCGTGCCGATCGCCACTTTCATGGCATGGCCGCCACCGCGCTCTTCCCAGGTGATCGACAAGCGTTCGATGGTCATGGTCAGAATCACCATCGGGAACAGCGCCACCGACAATCCGCGTTCCAGGCCGAGTTTATGGCTGAACAGGCTGATCGCCGCGATCAGCACCACCACGAAGGTCAGTACCACCGACAGCCTCGGCAACATTTGCAGTTTCAAATGTTCAAGGTATGAGCGCAGCGACAGCCCCAATGCCGTGATGATCGTAAACAACACGATGCCGAAACCGAGCTGGGTTTCCCGGAAGGCGAGGGCGATCAGCACCGGAGTAAAGGTGCCAAGGGTCTGAATGCCGATCAGGTTGCGCAGGATCAGGATCACCAGCACACCGATCGGGATCATCACCATGATCATGAAAGTCTGTTGGGTTTGCAGCGGCAGGCCGTACAGCGAGTAGTCGAGGAAGTTGGCGTCGGAGTTTTCGTCGGTCAGCTTGGCCAGGCGAATGGCGTTCATTTCGCTGTTGTTCAGGCTGAAGGTGACATTGGCTTTTTTGCCGCCATCGACGGTGATCAGGTTTTCATCGCCCGTCCACCACAGCAAGCGGTCGGTGGGCAGGCCCTGTTCGCCGGTTTCCGGATTGAAAAACAGCCAGTCAGTGCCGTTGAAGCTGCGCAACCAGAGTTCAGGGATTTGCGGCTGATCGGCCACCAGGCGAACGGTGTGAACCTTTTCCACCGGCACGTGGGCGATGGACAGTACCAGCTCAACGATTTTGGCTTTGTTCGCGGTGGATGGATCGCCGGCCAGCAGCAGTTTTACGTTGTCGTCGTTGAGGTTGTTGACGCGCTTGATGGCCTCACCGATGAAGGTTTCGACGTCGGCCGAATGCTGGCGGATCGGCGCGAGCAGGGCTTCGGCGGCAACTTTTTCCGGGCCTTCGACGGTGATGCTGTCGCGGAAGGTCGGGCCTTTGACCTTGGATTTTTCGCCGCTGTAGCGCTTGGTCAGCACCAGACGGTAATAAAGGGTCTGGTTGCCCTTGGCCCGACGCGCCGACCAGGTGACCTTGCGGTTGCCGTCGACACGGTTCACCGCCACGCCGTAATTATTGGAAATGAAACTCTCGTTGAGGCTCACATAGTCGCGGCTCAGCGGTGGCACGAACATCTGGATTTTGATCGGATCCTTGGCGTTGGCGACGAACTCGACCTTGGCGTCGATGTTCCACAAGTCGTCGGTAGCGTCTTCGGTCACCGGAATTCCGAGCACGAAAATCTGATAGGCCGTAACTGAAATGCCCAACACCACCAGGATGGCGATCAGCAATTTCAGGTGGAGGGTAAGAGAGCGCATTGGAATTACTCTGCGGTATGTGCGTCGGTGGCGCAGGCGGGTTTGCCAGCAGCGTATTTAAGACTGGGGTCGACCAGCGCATCGAAACGCTTGAGCGCTTCGGAGCCGATCAAGAGCGGGTATTGGAAGGCACTGCGGTCGGTCAGGTTCACTTCGATGCTGCGTAACGCCGAACCCATGCAGATATCCAGCTCGATGACCGGACGGGCGGTGTATTTCTTGCCTTCCTCTGGGTCGTAGTCACCGGCCCGGCGCTTGATCTTGCTGACACGGGCCAGCGGTCGTTCGATGGGGTGCGAATGCGCGGCGTCGATAGCCAGATAGAAGCGCACCCAGGACTCGCCATTGCGTTTGAAACGTTTGATGTCGCGAGCACTCAGAGACGCGGTTTTCGCTCCGGTGTCGAGTTTGGCGGCGACTTGCAGATTGATGCCATCCAGCGAAGCGTACTCATTGAGGCCGTACACAGTCTTTTCCCCTGCCGCGGCGAAACCTGGCAGGCCAAAAAGACAAAGAAATGTGGTGAAGGGCTTGAGTCTCATAAATCCTGGTGCGCAGCGGTCCGTTCTTCAATTCAAGGCCCTGGCATTGCTGCACAAGCTCCCTCGTATGCCTGTCCGTTTTTTATGACAGGCACTGCAGATGACAAGCAAATGCGGGCGGCATTCTAGCACGGTGGGTTTATGGCGCCAGCGCTGGCCGACGGCTATAACTTGAGGTGGTGCTTCCTTATGGTGCAGTGGCTTATTAGACGATTGTCGACAATATCAATTTATTCTTTGACGTAACCGGTCGTATTCGCTAGTTTTTGCGGCATTGGTTTTAAAGGTGTCGACAATATGCTGGATCAACTCGATCCCCCGATCACGGTTCAGGATGACTCGGAAACACTTTCCGAAAACGTCTTCCGACGTATTCAGGCGGCCATCGTCAAAGGCGAGATCGCCCCGGGCAGCAAGATCTCCGAGCCGGAGCTGGCGCGCACCTACGGCATTAGCCGCGGGCCGCTGCGTGAGGCCATTCACCGTCTGGAAGGCCAGCGCCTGCTGGTTCGCGTGCCGCACGTCGGGGCGCGGGTGGTGTCGCTGAGCCACGCCGAACTGCTGGAACTCTACGAAATTCGCGAATCCCTGGAAGGCATGGCGTGCCGTCTGGCGGCTGAACGCATGACGGTCGAAGAAATCGACGAACTGCGTCGGGTGCTGGAAACCCATGAGCGCGATGCGGCGTTTCAGGCCGGTGTCGGCTACTACCAGCAGGAAGGCGATTTCGACTTTCATTACCGGATCATCCAGGGCAGCGGCAACCGCACCCTGACCCAGATGCTGTGCGGTGAGCTCTATCAACTGGTGCGCATGTACCGCATCCAGTTTTCCACCACGCCCAATCGGCCACGCCAGGCGTTTGCCGAACACCACCGAATTCTCGATGCCATCGCCGACCGTGACGGTGAGTTGGCCGAGTTGTTGATGCGCCGTCACATCGGCGCCTCCAAACGCAATATCGCCCGTCACTACCAGGGCGGCACTAACCCGACAGCCACTGAACGAGGTGAGTCATGAGTTCCAACAAGAGCACTCCAGGCCAGCGTTTTCGCGATGCGGTCGCCAGCGAGCATCCGCTGCAAGTGGTCGGCACGATCAACGCCAACCACGCATTGCTGGCCAAGCGCGCCGGTTTCAAGGCGATTTACCTGTCGGGGGGCGGGGTGGCTGCCGGCTCTCTGGGCGTGCCTGATCTGGGGATTACCGGTCTGGATGACGTGCTGACCGACGTACGTCGGATTACTGACGTCTGCGACTTGCCGCTGTTGGTGGACGTGGACACCGGTTTCGGTTCTTCGGCGTTCAACGTCGCCCGTACCGTGAAGTCGATGATCAAGTTCGGCGCGGCGGCGATTCATATCGAAGACCAGGTTGGCGCCAAGCGCTGCGGTCACCGTCCTAATAAGGAGATCGTCACGCAGCAGGAAATGGTCGACCGCATCAAAGCGGCCGTCGATGCCCGCACCGACGACAGCTTCGTGATCATGGCCCGCACCGACGCCCTGGCGGTAGAAGGACTAGAGTCTGCGCTGGATCGCGCGGCGGCATGCATCGAAGCCGGCGCCGACATGGTGTTCCCGGAAGCCATCACCGAACTTGAGATGTACAAGTTGTTCGCCAGCCGCGTGAAAGCGCCGATCCTGGCCAACATCACCGAATTCGGCGCGACGCCGCTGTACACCACCGAACAGCTCGCCGCCGCCGATGTGTCGCTGGTGCTGTACCCGCTGTCGGCGTTCCGCGCGATGAACAAAGCCGCGGAAAACGTCTACACCGCGATCCGCCGCGACGGCACGCAACAGAACGTCATCGACACCATGCAGACGCGCATGGAGCTTTACGATCGCATCGATTACCACACCTTCGAGCAGAAGCTCGATGCGTTGTTTGCTGCGAAGAAATAATGAAAGCCCTGTAGGAGCGAAGCTTGGTCCGGGCGGCGATCCGACGAAGACGGACTGACATTCAACATCAATGTCGACCGACAGACCGCTTTCGCGAGCAAGCTTCGCTCCTACAAGTTTCCCTAACAAATTCAAGAAAAACTGGAGACAGCAATGGCCGAAGCAAAAGTACTCAGTGGCGCCGGGCTCCGTGGCCAGGTTGCCGGGCAAACCGCACTGTCCACCGTGGGCCAGTCGGGCGCAGGCCTGACCTATCGCGGCTACGACGTTCGCGAACTGGCGGCTGACGCACAGTTCGAAGAAGTGGCTTACCTGCTGCTGTACGGCGAGCTGCCAACCAAAGCTCAACTGGCTGCCTACACCGAGAAACTGAGCAAACTGCGTGACCTGCCGCAAGCGCTGAAAGAAGTGCTGGAACGCATTCCCGCCGACGCCCATCCGATGGATGTGATGCGCACCGGTTGCTCGTTTCTGGGCAACCTCGAGCCGGAGAAAGACTTCTCCGAGCAGCACGACAAAACCGACCGCCTGCTGGCCGCGTTTCCGGCGATCATGTGCTACTGGTATCGCTTCAGCCACGACGGCAAACGGATCAATTGCGTGACCGACGAAGCCTGCATCGGCGGCCATTTCCTGCACCTGTTGCACGACAAGAAACCGAGCGAGTTGCACGTCAAGGTGATGAACGTTTCGCTGATCCTCTACGCGGAACACGAGTTCAACGCCTCGACCTTCACCGCCCGGGTGTGCGCCTCGACCCTGTCGGATTTGTATTCCTGCATCACGGCGGCCATCGGCTCCCTGCGCGGCCCGCTGCATGGCGGCGCCAACGAAGCGGCGATGGGAATGATCGAGCGCTTCTCGTCGCCAGAAGAGGCGGTCGAGGGCACCCTCGGCATGCTGGCGCGCAAGGACAAGATCATGGGCTTCGGCCACGCGATCTATAAGGACAATGATCCGCGCAATGAGGTGATCAAGGGCTGGTCGAGAAAACTCGCCGACGAAGTGGGCGACACCGTGCTGTTCCCGGTGTCCGAAGCCATCGACGCAACCATGTGGGAACAGAAGAAACTGTTCCCGAACGCCGACTTCTACCACGCATCGACGTACCACTTCATGGGCATTCCGACCAAGTTGTTCACGCCGATCTTCGTCTGCTCGCGCCTGACTGGCTGGGCGGCGCATGTGTTCGAGCAGCGTGCCAACAATCGCATCATCCGCCCGAGCGCCGAGTACGTGGGCGTCGAACAGCGCAAGTTCGTGCCAATCGAACAACGCTGACTGGTGGGGGCCTGCACCGAACCGCTCCCCCTGTAGGAGCTGCCGCAGGCTGCGATCTTTTGATCTTGATCTTAAAAGCGAAGATCAAAAGATCGCAGCCTGCGGCAGCTCCAGGGTTGGGGTAAATTTTAAGGTTTGTGGCAGGCCTCACCCTTTGTAACTACCGTGACCCGAGTCCTGACGATGAACACAGAATTCCGCAAACCGCTGCCCGGCAGCCATCTGGATTATTTCGACGTCCGCGCGGCGGTCGATGTCATTGCGCCCGGCGCCTATGACACCCTGCCGTACACCTCCCGCGTGCTGGCGGAAAACCTGGTGCGTCGCTGCGACCCGGCCACGCTCACCGAATCCCTGAAGCAATTCATCGAGCGCAAACGCGATCTCGATTTCCCGTGGTTCCCGGCCCGCGTGGTGTGCCACGATATTCTCGGCCAGACCGCCCTGGTCGACCTCGCCGGTCTGCGCGACGCCATCGCTTTGCAAGGCGGCGATCCGGCGCAAGTGAACCCGGTAGTGCCGACTCAGTTGATCGTCGACCACTCCCTGGCCGTTGAACGCGGCGGCTTCGATCCCGAGGCGTTCGAGAAGAACCGCGCCATCGAAGACCGTCGCAACGAAGACCGTTTCCACTTCATCAACTGGACCAAAAAAGCCTTCAAGAACGTCGACGTGATCCCGCCGGGCAACGGGATCATGCACCAGATCAACCTGGAGAAAATGTCTCCGGTGATCCAGGTGCGTGACGGCGTCGCGTTCCCTGACACCTGCGTCGGCACCGACAGTCACACCCCGCACGTCGATGCGCTGGGCGTGATCGCTATTGGTGTTGGTGGCCTGGAAGCGGAAAGCGTGATGCTCGGTCGCGCATCGTGGATGCGTTTGCCGGAAAGCGTCGGTGTTGAACTGACCGGCAAGCTGCAACCGGGCATCACCGCCACCGACATGGTGCTGGCGCTGACCGAATACTTGCGCAAACAAAAAGTCGTCGGCGCGTGGCTGGAGTTTTTCGGTGAAGGGGCTTCGGCTCTGACCTTGGGCGACCGCGCGACCATTTCCAACATGGCCCCGGAATACGGCGCCACAGCGGCAATGTTCTACATCGACCAGCAGACCATCGACTACCTGAAACTCACCGGCCGTGAAGACGAGCAAGTGCAGTTGGTCGAGAATTACGCCAAGCAGACTGGCCTCTGGGCCGACAGCCTGAAAGGCGCGCAATACGAGCGGGGGTTGAGCTTCGACCTGTCCTCGGTGGTGCGCAACATGGCAGGTCCCAGCAACCCGCACGCCCGTGTCGCCACGTCCGATCTCGCGGCGCAAGGCATCTCCGGCCAGTGGGACGATGTACCCGGCCAGATGCCGGACGGCGCGGTGATCATCGCCGCCATCACCAGTTGCACCAACACCAGCAACCCGCGCAACGTGATTGCCGCAGGTCTGCTGGCGCGCAATGCGAACAAGCTCGGGTTGACCCGCAAACCATGGGTCAAATCCTCGCTGGCACCGGGTTCGAAAACCGTGGCGCTGTATCTGGATGAAGCCGGGCTGACTAAAGAGCTGGAGCAACTCGGCTTTGGCGTCGTGGCCTTCGCCTGCACCACGTGCAACGGCATGTCCGGCGCGCTGGACCCGGTGATCCAACAGGAAATCATCGACCGCGATCTGTACGCCACGGCCGTACTCTCCGGTAACCGCAACTTCGACGGGCGGATTCACCCGTACGCCAAAAACGCATTCCTGGCTTCGCCGCCATTGGTGGTGGCTTATGCCATTGCCGGGACCATTCGTTTCGACATCGAAAAAGATGTGCTGGGCCTGGACGCGAACGGCAAGGAAATCCGCCTGAAAGACATCTGGCCGAGCGATGAAGAAATCGACGCGGTGGTGAAAGCTTCGGTCAAACCGGAGCAGTTCCGCCAGGTGTACATCCCGATGTTCGCCATCCACGAAGACACCGGTCCGAAGGTCACGCCGCTGTATGACTGGCGCGAAATGAGCACCTACATCCGCCGTCCGCCGTATTGGGAAGGCGCGCTGGCCGGCGCTCGTCCGCTTAAGGGCATGCGCCCGCTGGCGGTGCTGCCGGACAACATCACCACCGATCACCTGTCGCCTTCCAACGCGATCATGCTCGACAGCGCCGCCGGTGAATACCTGGCGAAAATGGGCCTGCCGGAAGAAGACTTCAACTCCTACGCCACGCACCGCGGCGACCACTTGACCGCGCAGCGCGCGACGTTCGCCAACCCAAAACTGTTCAACGAAATGGTTCAGGAAAACGGCAAGGTCAAGCAGGGTTCCCTGGCGCGAGTCGAGCCGGAAGGCCAGGTCATGCGCATGTGGGAAGCCATCGAAACCTACATGGAACGCAAGCAGCCGCTGATCATCATCGCAGGTCAAGACTACGGTCAGGGTTCGTCCCGTGACTGGGCGGCCAAAGGTGTGCGTCTGGCGGGTGTGGAAGCGATTGCCGCCGAGGGTTTCGAGCGCATTCACCGCACCAACCTGGTGGGCATGGGCGTGCTGCCGCTGGAGTTCAAACCGGGCACTGACCGTCACACCCTGGCCATCGACGGCAGCGAAACCTACGACGTGATCGGCGACCGCACCCCGCGTGCGACGCTGACGCTGGTGATCAATCGCAAGAATGGTGAACGCGTCGAAGTGCCGGTGACCTGCCGCCTCGACACCGCCGAAGAAGTGTCGATCTACGAGGCCGGCGGCGTGTTGCAGCGTTTCGCTCAGGACTTCCTCGAAGAATCGGCGGTTGCCGTTTAACACGATGAGTTCGGGCGGGGCCATGCGGTCCCGCTCGATCCTAAAAGGAACATCATGGCTCACGCACCTCAAATTAAAATCCCCGCCACCTACATGCGCGGCGGCACCAGCAAAGGCGTGTTCTTCAGCCTGAAAGACCTGCCCGAAGCGGCACAGATTCCCGGCCCGGCTCGCGATGCGTTGTTGCTACGAGTGATCGGCAGTCCCGACCCATACGACAAGCAAATCGACGGTATGGGCGGTGCGACGTCCAGCACCAGCAAAACCGTGATCCTGTCGAAAAGCATCAAGGTCGACCATGACGTCGATTACCTGTTCGGTCAGGTCTCCATCGACAAGCCTTTCGTCGACTGGAGCGGCAACTGCGGCAACCTGTCGGCGGCGGTCGGTTCGTTCGCCATCAGCAATGGTCTGGTGGATGCCAGCCGGATTCCACACAACGGTGTGGCGGTGGTGCGCGTATGGCAGGCCAACATCGGCAAGACCATCATCGCCCATGTGCCTATCACTAACGGCGAGGTCCAGGAAACCGGTGATTTCGAACTCGACGGCGTGACCTTTCCGGCGGCTGAAGTGCAGCTCGAATTCATGGACCCGGCGGCGGAAGAAGAGGGTGGCGGTGGTTCGATGTTCCCCACCGGCAATCGGGTGGATGACCTCGAAGTGCCGGGCGTCGGTACGCTCAAGGCGACCCTGATCAACGCCGGCATTCCGACCATTTTCATCAATGCCGAAGACATCGGCTACACCGGCACCGAGTTGCAGGGCGCGATCAACGGCGACCTGAAGGCCTTGGCGATGTTTGAAACCATCCGCGCTTATGGCGCGTTGCGCATGGGGTTGATTCAGCACCTGGACGAAGCGGCCAAGCGTCAGCACACGCCGAAGGTGGTGTTCGTCGCCAAACCGGCGGATTACATTGCGTCCAGCGGCAAGGCAATTGCGGCCACCGACATTGACTTGCTGGTGCGCGCGCTGTCCATGGGCAAACTGCACCACGCGATGATGGGCACGGCAGCGGTGGCCATTGGCACGGCGGCGGCGATTTCCGGCACGCTGGTCAATCTGGCGGCGGGCGGCATCGAACGCAACGCCGTGCGCTTCGGTCATCCCTCCGGCACCTTGCGCGTGGGCGCCGAGGCCACTCAGGTCAACGGTGAATGGACCGTGAACAAAGCCATCATGAGCCGCAGTGCGCGGGTGTTGATGGAAGGGTTTGTGCGTGTGCCGGGGGATTCTTTCTAAACACACATACCCCTAGGAGCAGCCGAAGGCTCGGGTCGCGTTCGGCAGCTCACATTTAATCCCGTTTCTACAATAAGAAAGCAGCGCAGCCAGAGATTGATCCTGAACCGAGGTCCCATCAGCGAACCACTGACCGAGTGAATCGAACATGAGCGCCAACGTCGACCTGAACAATCGCCCCGACTACGACACGGTCCTGCAGGACATCGCTGACTACGTCCTCAACTTCAAAATTGAATCGCCAGAAGCACTGGATACCGCCCGCAATTGCCTGATGGACACCCTCGGCTGCGGTCTGCTGGCCCTGCGTTTCCCCGAATGCACCAAACACCTGGGACCTATCGTCGAAGGCACTGTCGTCCCTTTTGGCGCTCGCGTGCCGGGCACCAGTTACCGTCTCGATCCGGTCAAGGCCGCTTGGGATATCGGTTGCATCGTCCGCTGGCTCGATTACAACGACACCTGGCTCGCTGCTGAATGGGGGCATCCGTCCGATAACCTCGGCGCCATTCTCGCGGTGGCCGATCACCTGTCGCAAAAACGCCTGGCCAATGGCGATGCCCCGCTGACCGTTCGCGTGGTGTTGGAAGCCATGATCATGGCTCACGAGATTCAAGGCGTGATTGCCCTGGAAAACTCCTTCAACC
The DNA here is from genome assembly GCF_024748615.1 of Pseudomonas sp. B21-048. Lineage (NCBI taxonomy): Bacteria > Pseudomonadati > Pseudomonadota > Gammaproteobacteria > Pseudomonadales > Pseudomonadaceae > Pseudomonas > Pseudomonas sp. B21-048. Next base: position 1,829,417 of record NZ_CP087168.1, read on the forward strand.
GCGTTGGCATCGATCACGTCATCCTGGTGAAAGTCGCCTCGACCGCCGTCACCGCCAAACTCATGGGCGCCAATCGCGAGCAACTGCTGTCGGCGTTGTCCCATGCCTTTGCCGACGGCCAGGCGCTGCGTACTTACCGGCATGCGCCCAATGCCGGATCACGCAAATCCTGGGCGGCAGGGGATGCGTCCAGCCGTGGCGTGCGTCTGGCGGACATCGCAATGCGCGGGGAGATGGGCATTCCCGGTGTACTGACCGCCAAACAATGGGGGTTCTACGACGTGTTGTTCAGTCACACCAACAACGATCTGGCGCTCAAGCCTGAAAACAAGCGTGCCTTCAGCTTTTCCCGGCCATTCGGCAGCTACGTGATGGAAAACGTGCTGTTCAAGATCAGCTTTCCCGCCGAGTTTCACGCGCAAACCGCCTGCGAGGCCGCCGTCACCTTGCATCCACTGGTCAGGAATCGCCTGCACGAAATCGACAGGATCGTCATCACCACCCACGAATCGGCGATCCGCATCATCTCCAAGGTCGGCCCGCTGGCCAACGCTGCGGACCGCGACCACTGCATCCAGTACATGACCGCCGTACCCCTGGTGTTCGGTTATCTGGTGGCCGAGCAGTACGAAGATGACTTTCACGCCGCGCATCCGGTTATCGACGTGCTGCGCGACAAAATGGTCATCGTCGAAGACCTGCGCTTCACCCGCGAATACCTGGAGCCGGACAAACGCTCCATCGCCAATGCGGTGCAGGTGTTTTTCAAGGACGGTTCCAGCACCGAGAACGTGGTGGTGGAATACCCGATCGGGCATCGGCGGCGGCGCAGCGAGGGCATCCCGCTGCTGGAAGACAAGTTCAAGGCCAATCTGGCGACGCGCTTCACGGCTCAGCGCAGTGCCGAAATCTTTGCGTTGTGCAAGGATCAGGCAGCGCTTGAGGCGACGCCTGTGAACCGGTTTGTGGATTTGTGGGTGGTTTAGAAGCAGTTGCAAGCTTCAAGCTTCAAGCTTCAAGTAAAGGCAAGAGCGGCTCGAAGCTTGCAACTTGCAGCTGCTTCAATCACTTGAACCGCCGCTCCACACCTTTCTCCACTAAAATCTTCGCAGAGATCTCTTCCACGGAGAAATGCGTGGAGTTGATGTGGGCAATGTTCTCGCGGCGAAACAGATTCTCCACCTCGCGCACTTCAAATTCACATTGCGCGTAGCTCGAATAACGGCTGTTGGGCTTGCGTTCGTTGCGAATCGCCGTGAGGCGGTCCGGGTCGATGGTCAGGCCGAACAGCTTGTGATGATGGGCGCGCAGGGCGGTTGGCAGTTGCAGGCGCTCCATGTCGTCTTCGGTCAGCGGGTAATTGGCCGCGCGGATGCCGAATTGCATCGCCATATACAGACACGTCGGCGTCTTACCACATCGCGACACGCCCACTAGTATCAGGTCGGCCTTGTCGTAATAGTGCGTGCGGGCGCCGTCGTCGTTGTCGAGGGCGAAGTTCACCGCCTCGATGCGCTCCATGTAATTGGAGTTGCCACCGATGGAGTGAGATTTGCCGACGGTGTAGGAAGAATGCTCGGTCAGTTCCTGTTCCAGCGGGGCCAGGAAGGTTGAGAAAATGTCGATCATGAAACCATTCGACGTCGCGAGGATCTCACGAATGTCCTGATTGACAATGGTGTCGAAAATAATCGGACGAAAACCATCGTTTTCGGCGGCTTTGTTGATTTGTTGTACCATGGCCCGCGCTTTATCCGCGTTGTCGATGTAGGGCCGCGTGATTTTGCTGAAGGTAATGTTTTCGAACTGCGCCAACAGGCTTTGACCGAGGGTTTCGGCCGTAATGCCCGTGCCATCGGAGATAAAGAAAGCAGATCGTTTCATTTGCACCTTGGGCCTTAAGCTAGTGACGATTCTTGGATATAGTAGGCGCGATTTGTCGGCCGCCAGTGGCCAGCATTCTCACTTATTTTCCAGGTCCAGGCCATATAGCCGGCAAAGGCTCCCCCGAGTCGCCGGCTTCTGAGCTTTTCCAACACAGTTAGTGGAGAGATCACCTTGGTAGAGTACGTAGTTTCCCTCGATAAGCTCGGCGTCCATGATGTAGAGCATGTGGGGGGCAAGAACGCATCCCTGGGCGAGATGATCAGTAACCTTGCAGGTGCCGGTGTATCGGTTCCCGGTGGCTTCGCCACGACAGCTCAGGCATATCGTGACTTCCTGGAACTGAGCGGTCTGAACGATCAGATCCACGCCGCCCTCGACGCGCTGGATGTCGATGATGTCAACGCCCTGGCCAAAACCGGCGCCCAGATCCGTCAATGGATCATGGAAGCCGAGTTTCCCGAGAAGCTCAACGCCGAGATCCGCACCGCGTTCGCCACGCTGTCGGCCGGCAACCCTGACATGGCCGTGGCCGTGCGCTCTTCCGCTACCGCCGAAGACTTGCCGGACGCTTCCTTCGCCGGCCAGCAGGAAACCTTCCTGAACATCCGTGGTGTCGAAAACGTTATTCGCGCCGCCAAAGAGGTGTTCGCTTCCCTGTTCAACGACCGCGCGATTTCCTACCGCGTCCACCAGGGCTTCGACCACAAGCTGGTTGCCCTGTCGGCCGGCGTGCAGCGCATGGTCCGCTCCGAAACCGGCACCGCCGGCGTGATGTTCACCCTCGATACCGAATCGGGCTTCCGTGACGTGGTGTTCATCACCGGCGCTTACGGCCTGGGTGAAACCGTCGTACAAGGCGCGGTGAACCCGGATGAATTCTATGTCCACAAAGGCACGCTGGAAGCCGGTCGTCCGGCCATCCTGCGTCGCAACCTGGGCAGCAAAGCCATCAAGATGATTTACGGCGAAGTGGCCACAGCCGGTAAATCGGTCAAGACCATCGACGTGGACAAGGCCGATCGTGCACGTTTCTGCCTGAGCGACGCCGAAGTCAGCGAGCTGGCCAAGCAGGCGATGATCATCGAGAAGCACTACAAGTGCCCGATGGACATCGAATGGGCCAAAGACGGCGACGACGGCAAGCTCTACATCGTTCAGGCCCGTCCTGAAACCGTGAAGAGCCGCACTTCGGCCAATGTCATGGAACGTTACCTGTTGAAAGAAACCGGCACCGTGCTGGTGGAAGGTCGCGCCATCGGCCAGCGCATCGGCGCGGGCAAGGTGCGGATCATCAAGGACGTGTCCGAGATGGACAAAGTCCAGCCGGGCGACGTTCTGGTTTCCGACATGACCGACCCGGACTGGGAACCGGTCATGAAGCGCGCCAGCGCCATCGTCACCAACCGCGGCGGCCGTACCTGCCACGCGGCGATCATCGCTCGCGAGCTGGGTATCCCGGCCGTGGTCGGTTGCGGCAACGCCACCCAGCTGTTGAAAGACGGCCAGGGCGTGACCGTTTCCTGCGCTGAAGGCGACACCGGTTACATCTTCGAAGGCGAATTGGGCTTCGACATCAAGAAAAACTCCGTGGACGCCATGCCGGATCTGCCGTTCAAGATCATGATGAACGTCGGCAACCCGGACCGCGCCTTTGACTTCGCGCAGCTGCCGAACGCCGGTGTGGGCCTGGCCCGTCTGGAATTCATCATCAACCGCATGATCGGCGTGCACCCGAAAGCGCTGTTGAACTACGACGGCCTGCCGCAAGAAATCAAGGACAGCGTCGACAAGCGCATCGCTGGTTACAACGACCCGGTCGGCTTCTATGTCGAGAAACTGGTCGAGGGTATCAGCACCCTGGCGGCGGCGTTCTGGCCGAAAAAGGTCATCGTGCGTCTGTCGGACTTCAAGTCCAACGAATACGCCAACCTGATCGGCGGCAAACTCTACGAGCCGGAAGAAGAGAACCCGATGCTGGGCTTCCGTGGCGCTTCGCGTTACATCAGCGAATCGTTCCGCGACTGCTTCGAGCTCGAGTGCCGCGCCCTCAAGCGCGTGCGCAACGAGATGGGCTTGACCAACGTCGAAATCATGGTGCCGTTCGTTCGCACCCTGGGCGAAGCGAGTCAGGTGGTCGATCTGCTGGCTGAAAACGGTTTGGCCCGTGGCGACAACGGTCTGCGCGTGATCATGATGTGCGAGCTGCCGTCCAACGCGATCCTGGCTGAAGAATTCCTCGAGTTCTTCGACGGCTTCTCCATCGGCTCCAACGACCTGACTCAGCTGACACTGGGCCTGGACCGTGACTCGGGGATTATCGCGCACCTGTTCGATGAGCGTAATCCTGCGGTCAAGAAGCTGCTGGCCAATGCTATTCAGGCCTGCAACAAGGCCGGCAAGTACATCGGCATCTGCGGTCAGGGTCCTTCGGACCACCCGGACCTGGCCAAATGGCTGATGGAACAGGGCATCGAAAGCGTTTCGCTGAACCCCGATTCCGTGCTGGAAACCTGGTTCTTCCTGGCTGAAGGTCAAGCTCCGGCCTGATCTGTGAATGAAGCCCCGGTCAAGTGGCCGGGGCTTTAAGATTCAAGTAGGGCGGGCTCCATCTGGATGCCGCCCTTTTTTGTGCAAGAGCATTATGCAAAGCAGCAGCAACCTATTTCCTGTCGCCCTGATCAGCGCCGAGCGGCGCGGCGATCTGAGCGAAGACGTCTATCGTTTGAAACCCGGTAACAGCCCTGACGGCACCGTCGAACTGGCTGTGACACGCCTGGGTCTGGCCGATGAGCCGGCGGTGCGTGGCGTGCCGGTGATTTTGTTGCACGGCAGCTTTTCCAATCGACGGTTCTGGTTCTCTCCCAAAGGTTTGGGGTTGGGGGCTTATCTGACGCGTCTGGGGTTCGATGTGTGGATCCCGGAAATGCGCGGACATGGTCTGTCTCAGCGCAATCAGGGCTATCGCAGCAACCGCGTCGCAGACTATGCGCGTTACGATCTGCCGGCCATTGGCGCGTTTGTGCGCGAGCAAAGCGGACAGGTCCCGCACTGGATCGGTCATTCGCTAGGCGGGATCACCCTGGCGGCGGCGCTGGGTGGCGAATACATCGGCGAACCGGTGGTGGCTTCCGCTGCGTTTTTCGGCACGCAGGTCAGCCGTACTTACTGGCCGTTGAAGTTTCCACCGGTGGAGTGGAGCGGGCGCTTCATTCTCAAACGTTTTGCCCAATTGTCAGGTTCACGGCTCAAGCGCGGTCCGGAGGACGAGCCGATTGGCCTGGCCCTGGAAAGCATGCGTTGGTACGGGCTGTTCGGCCGTTTTGGCGATGCCGACAAGGACTGGTGGGCAGGTTTGGCCAACGTTCAGTTGCCAGTGCTGGCCGTGAGTGCCGCGGGCGATCATCAGGACCCGACCTGGGCCTGCCGCAAGCTGTTCGATCAGGTCGGCTCCGAACACAAGCAATTCATCACCCTTGGCCGCGAGCAAGGCTTTGGCGATAATTTCGGCCATGTGGAAATGCTCGTCAGCAAAGCTGCTCAAACTGAAGTCTGGCCGTTGGTAACGCGCTGGCTGGCGGATCAACAGACGCCTTTGCTGGGTGGAAAGCCGGATCTGGTCGCAGCGATTTGAGCCTGATGCTCTAACAAGGGCATTTCTCTCTGATCGGCTTGCGGCTAAGATATGACGCATTGAGCGGTTCTGGTCACTTTTGGTGACTGATTTGATCGGCGCGTTTGCAGCCGTTCAGTCTTGGCCCGTGTACGCTACCTATTCGATTGTCTTCCTTCCTACAGGAGTTTTTCGATGAACCATTACCTCACGCCTGACCTGTGCGACGCCTACCCGGAGCTGGTGCAGGTGCTGGAACCGATGTTCAGTAATTTCGGCGGCCGTGATTCTTTCGGCGGCGAAATCGTGACCATCAAGTGCTTCGAAGACAACTCGCGGGTCAAAGAGCAAGTCGAGCTCAAGGGGAATGGCAAAGTGCTGGTGGTAGACGGTGGCGGTTCCCTGCGTCATGCGTTGCTGGGTGACATGCTGGCCGAGAAAGCCGCGAAAAACGGTTGGGAAGGGTTGGTGATCTACGGTTGCATCCGTGACGTCGATATCATCGCACAGACCGATCTGGGCGTTCAGGCCCTCGCCAGCCACCCGAGGAAATCCGACAGGCGCGGGCTCGGCGATCTCAACGTTGTGGTGACGTTTGCCGGTGTGACGTTCCGTCCCGGCGAATACATTTATGCGGACAACAATGGGGTGATCATCTCGCCAAGCCCGCTGAAGATGCCTGAATAAAGCGCGTTTCATTAAAGGGGTGAGGATGTTCGAGGAAGAAAACGCGCAGTGGGGGCTGGTGCATGCCCTGGTGCTGGACGGTAAAGGCGGTGCGCGTTCGATAGCCCGGACTGAACTCGATAACTTGCAACTGCAGGCCCATGAAAGCCTGTGGCTGCACTGGGATCGCAGTCACCCGCAAACCCAGACTTGGCTGCGTAAATACAGCGGTCTGAGTGAATTCAGCTGTGATCTGCTACTGGAAGAAAATACCCGTCCGCGTCTCTTACAGCTTTCCGACAGCGAACTGCTGCTATTTTTGCGTGGGGTGAACCTCAATCCGGGGGCCGAGCCGGAGGACATGGTCTCGGTGCGGATTTTCGCCTCGGCGCAGCGGGTGATTTCCCTGCGTCTGCGTCCATTACGTGCCACCGATGAGTTGCTGGTTCAGCTCGGCGAAGGCAAGGGGCCGAAAACCACCTCCGAACTCATCCTTTATATGGCTCAGTACCTCACCAACAAAGTGCAGGATCTGGTCGGCTGCCTCTCGGAAGTGGTCGATGAGGAAGAAGAAAAACTGGATGCCGACGAACGGTATACACCTGAACATGACTCCATTTTGCAGATCCGTCGCAGGGCTGCCGCGCTTAAACGTTTCCTTGCACCGCAGCGTGACATTTTCGGTCAGCTGACGCGGATAAAGCTGCCGTGGTTCGTCGAAGACGACGGCGATTACTGGAACGAGTTGAACAACAGCCTGACCCGTTATCTCGAGGAACTGGAATTGACCCGGGAGCGCGTGGGGCTGGTCCTGGAGGCAGAAGACCGGCGTTTGAGCGTGCGCATGAATCGCACGATGTATCGTTTCGGGATCATCACCGGGATCTTTTTGCCGATGAGTTTTCTGACCGGTCTTTTGGGAATCAATGTCGGCGGTATTCCGTTCTCTGCCAGCCCTTACGGCTTCCTGATTGCCTGCCTGATGATGGTTTCGGTGGCACTGGGGCAGTGGTGGTTATTCCGACGTTTGCGCTGGGTCTGACGATGAGCCATGTGACCAGAGCAAATTTGCCCGCGTCTTTCACAGATATCACGAGAGGTGCGTATGCACGATCCGTTTGAACAATCTTTGCGTGACATGCTCAATGCCTCGCCGTCCAGCCGTGACGACGATGCCTGCCTGGGTCGCGTACTGAAAACCGCCAACCGCCAGGTCGGTGCGGGCGATCTGTTCAGTCTGCTGGGCCGTTGGCTGCCCGCGCTGATGATCGCCCTGAATAACGGATCGGCCCATGTCGCGCCGGTCTCTCGTCTGCGTAAACCTACCGCTCGCACTGCTGATAAGGCTGATTGAATATGGAACTTGACCTCTGGACTCAGAGCCTCGTCACTGCAATGACTGCGTTGTGGACCAAAGTTGCGAACTTCATTCCGAACCTGTTCGGCGCACTGGTTGTGCTGCTGCTGGGTTTTGTCGTGGCCAAGCTGCTGGACACGCTACTCTCGAAATTGCTCGCCAAACTGGGCCTCGATCGCCTGATGGGTGGCACCGGGCTGACCAAATTGCTGTCCCGGGCCGGCCTGCAAGTGCCTATCTCGACGCTCATCGGCAAGATCGTTTATTGGTTCGTTCTGCTGATTTTTCTGGTTTCGGCCGCAGAATCTCTTGGACTTGAGCGAGTTTCGGCTACGCTCGACATGTTGGCGCTGTATTTACCTAAAGTATTCGGCGCTGCGCTGGTGCTGCTGGTGGGTGTTTTGCTGGCGCAACTGGCCAATGGGTTGGTGCGTGGCGCGGCGGAAGGCGTAGGGCTTGATTATGCGGCGGGCCTGGGGCGGATTGCACAGGGCCTGGTGATCATCATCAGTATTTCGGTTGCGATCAGCCAGTTGGAGGTCAAGACTGACCTGCTCAACCATGTGATCGTCATCGTCTTGATTACCGTTGGTCTGGCGGTTGCGCTGGCCATGGGGTTGGGAAGTCGGGAAATTGCTGGTCAGATTCTTGCGGGAATCTATGTGCGTGAGTTGTATCAGGTTGGGCAACAAGTGCGTGTTGGCGAGGTCGAAGGTCAGATTGAAGAGATCGGTACGGTAAAAACCACCGTGCTGACCGACGAGGGTGAGCTAGTCTCTCTCTCGAATCGGATTCTCTTGGAGCAGCATGTGAGTAGCCGCTAACCCGGCAAATCCTGCTAATGTATGCCGCCGCAAAAATGCCCTGATGGGCTGCGGCGGACATTGACCTGACTGTCGGCCAGACTTGTTTTGAATAAAGCTCAATCGCTCTCCACGCGCTACGACCCCCGCGAGCTCTCTGATGAGGAGTTGGTCGCGCGCTCGCATACCGAGCTGTTTCACGTAACGCGCGCCTATGAAGAACTGATGCGGCGTTACCAGCGAACATTATTTAACGTTTGTGCACGGTATCTCGGGAACGATCGTGACGCAGATGATGTCTGTCAGGAGGTGATGTTGAAGGTGCTGTATGGCCTGAAGAACTTCGAGGGCAAATCGAAGTTCAAGACATGGCTATATAGCATCACGTACAACGAGTGCATCACTCAGTATCGAAAAGAACGGCGAAAGCGTCGCTTGATGGATGCTTTGAGTCTGGACCCCCTTGAGGAAGCGTCTGAAGAAAAGACGCCGAAACCCGAGGAGAAGGGTGGACTTGATCGCTGGCTGGTGTATGTGAACCCGATCGACCGTGAAATTCTGGTGCTACGATTTGTCGCAGAACTGGAATTTCAGGAGATCGCAGACATAATGCATATGGGCTTGAGTGCGACAAAAATGCGTTACAAACGTGCTCTAGACAAATTGCGTGAGAAATTTGCAGGCATTGCTGAAACTTAGTTCGGCGTAAATATCTCTTACGTGTAGGCAAGTTCTGATAGACTTGCCGCCGAGTTGTCCCCCGGTTTGCGGGACTGCTTCACAATCACCAGATGGGGATTTAACGGATGAAACTGAAAAACACCTTGGGCTTGGCCATTGGTTCTCTTATTGCCGCCACTTCGTTCGGCGCTCTGGCACAAGGCCAAGGCGCAGTTGAAATCGAAGGCTTCGCCAAGAAAGAACAATTCGACAGCGCTCGTAACTTCAAGAACAACGGCAATCTGTTCGGCGGTTCGATCGGTTACTTCCTGACCGACGACGTTGAACTGCGTCTGGCCTACGACGAAGTGCACAACGCACGTGCCGAAGACGGCCGTAACATCAAGGGCTCCAACACCGCTCTGGATGCTCTGTACCACTTCAACAACCCGGGCGACATGCTGCGTCCGTACGTATCGGCTGGCTTCTCCGATCAAAGCATCGGTCAGAACGGCAAAAGCGGTCGTAACGGTTCCACCTTTGCCAACGTTGGCGGCGGTGCCAAGCTGTACTTCACTGACAACTTCTACGCCCGTGCCGGCGTTGAAGCTCAGTACAACATCGACCAGGGCGACACCGAGTGGGCTCCTAGCGTCGGTATCGGTGTGAACTTCGGTGGCGGCTCCAAGCCTGCTGCTGCTCCAGTTCCAGCACCAGCTGAAGTCTGCTCCGACAGCGACAACGATGGCGTTTGCGATAACGTTGACAAGTGCCCGGACACCGCCGCCAACGTAACTGTTGACGCTGATGGCTGCCCAGCAGTTGCTGAAGTTGTTCGTGTTGAGCTGGACGTGAAATTCGACTTCGACAAGTCGGTAGTCAAGCCTAACAGCTACGGCGACATCAAGAACCTGGCTGACTTCATGAAGCAGTACCCATCCACCACTACTGTTGTTGAAGGTCACACTGACTCCGTCGGTCCTGACGCTTACAACCAGAAACTGTCCGAGCGTCGTGCAAACGCCGTTAAGCAAGTTCTGACCAACCAGTACGGTGTTCAGTCGTCCCGCGTTCAGTCTGTTGGCTACGGCGAATCCCGCCCAGTTGCTGACAACGCCACTGAAGCTGGCCGCGCTGTAAACCGTCGCGTAGAAGCGAAGGTTGAAGCTCAAGCTAAGTAATTAGCTCGCAGCTCTGGAAAAGCCCGGCTCAGGCCGGGCTTTTCTTTGTCTGCGATTTGGGTTTCAGCGAGGGTTTGGCGGGGTTTCGAAAAGATCGCAGCCTTCGGCAGCTGAGGGGGGCGCATTTCAAATGCGGGAGCTGCCGAAGGCTACGGATCTTTAAATCCTACAGGGATGAACACCGAACCACTGGAGCTGCCGCAGGCTGCGATCTTTTGATTTCACCGCAGGCCGCCACTGCGCCAATCACCAAAATCGCCGGGCTTTTGAGCTGGAAGCTGTGAGCATCGTCTTCCATGGCTGTCAGGTCGCTCCGACATTCCCGTTGGTGCGGCAGGGAAGCATTTTCGATCATCGCCACAGGCGTATCGGCAGCCATTCCGCCGGCCAGCAGTTGCTCGCGAATTTCACTGAGCTTCGCCACGCCCATGTAGATCACCAGTGTGGTGCCTCCCTGAGCCAAGGCTTGCCAGTTCAGGCTGCTGTCATCCTGAGTGTGCGCCGTGACCAGTGTCACGCCACGTGCGACGCCCCTCAGCGTCAGTGGAATATCGCATTGGGTCGCGCCGGCAAGGCCCGCGGTGATGCCGTTGACCAGCTCAACCTCGACGCCACGCTCACGCAGCCACTGCGCTTCTTCACCACCGCGCCCGAAGATGCACGGATCGCCACCCTTGAGTCGCACCACGCATTTACCGTGGCGGGTATAACGCAACATCAGGCGATGAATGAAGGCTTGAGGCGTGGAGCGACAGCCGCCGCGTTTGCCCACAGGAATAATTCGCGCATTCGGACAATGCTCCAGTACCGCGTCATTGACCAGATCGTCGATCAACACCACGTCCGCTTCGCGCAACGCTCGAACCGCCTTGAGGGTCAGCAATTCAGGGTCGCCAGGACCCGCACCCACCAGCCAGACTTTTGCGCTCATAGTGTTTTCCTCACGAGATGACGGCGACTGGCTGCGCAGTGGCGGCCAGCAAACGCTTGATTTCCGGAACGCAGGAGCCGCATTGCGTGCCGCAGCCCAATTCTTGTTTCAAACCCTGCAAATTCAGGCCGCGACCAATGCCGGCACACACCGCGTTCTGGCTGACGTTCATGCAGTTGCACAGGGTTTTGGTGCCCGATGCCGGACCGCCAGCGCTGCCCGGTGGCGCACTCAAAGGCGCCAGCAGCCAACGGCGTAGCTGTTCGTCGGCGCGACCTTCGAGCCACAGGCTTTGCAACCAGTGCTGAGCGAGGGTTTCACCGGCCAGGCGAATCGCGGTGATCCGACCGTTCTCGATCCGTACTCGCTTGCCGATCGAACGCCGAGGATCGTCGTAGGCCAATACCGGGCCGTCGTTGAGCCCCAGGCATTGATCGATATCACGCAATAGCTGCGGCTCTGGCGCGGTGGCGCTGGCGGCGCGTATTAGCAGCGCAGGGCGCTCACGGCCGGTCAGGCTGAGGCTTGCGTAGGAAAACGCCTCGCAGAGCGGTCGCAGCGTCTCTAAATGCTGTTGAACATCTCCCTCGATCAGGGCGAAAAGCTGCCAAGGCAATTGCACGGGTTCGAGTCGCACACCGCTGTGTTTGAGTTCCGGTTGTTTCGACAATGGGTCGAAGGCGGGAAGGGTGAGGGTATTCACGCCGTCCTTGAGAAAGCGGTCGCCCCAGTGCATCGGCAGAAACGCCTGGCCCGGACGTACGCTGTCATCGCTGCTGACCGGCACGATCACCGAGCCCCGGCGACTTTTCAGATTGATCAGATCGCCCGGTTGCAAGCGATGCCGACGCAGTTCATCCGGGTGCAGGCTCAACACGGCTTCGCTGACATGGCCGAACAACTGCGCGGCGGTGCCGGTGCGGCTCATGCCGTGCCATTGATCGCGCAGGCGGCCGGTGATCAGGGTCAGCGGGAAGCGCGCATCGCGTTGTTCCTTGGCGGCGCGATACGGGTCGGTCACGAACTGAGCGCGCCCGCTGGCGGTCGGGAAAATCCCGTCGAGATACAGCCGCGCCGTGCCTTCGCGAGCTCCAGCGGGGAAGGGCCATTGCTGCGGACCGAGCTGGTCGATCAGTTCATGGCTGATCCCGGACAGGTCGAGGTCACGGCCACGAGTCAGGTGTTTGTATTCGTCGAATACCTGTGCCGGGTTTTCAAAGGCAAACAGGCTGGTTGCTCCGGGGCGCAGATGTTTTTCCAGGCGCTGTGCGAAATCCACGGTGATCGCCCAGTCGGGCCGTGCTTCACCGGGTGCGCCGATGGCCTGACGGACGTGGGAAATGCGTCGTTCGGAGTTGGTGACCGTGCCGTCCTTTTCACCCCAACTGGCGGCAGGCAGCAGCAGGTCGGCGAACGCGGCGGTTTCGGTGGTGCGAAACGCTTCCTGCAACACCACGAACGGGCACGCCTGCAGTGCCGCGCGCACAGCGGTCTGGTCCGGCAACGACTGTGCAGGGTTGGTGCAGGCGATCCACAGGGCTTTGATCTTGCCGCTGCGCATCTGCTCGAACAGTTCGATGGCCGTTAGGCCGGTGTTCGCGGGCAGTTGATCAACGCCCCAGTAGTCGGCCACTTGTGCGCGATGTTCGGCATTGGCCGCTTCGCGATGGCCTGGCAGCAGGTTCGACAAACTGCCGGTTTCCCGGCCGCCCATGGCATTCGGCTGACCAGTCAGTGAGAAAGGTCCTGCACCGGGGCGACCGATTTGCCCGGTGGCCAAATGCAGGTTGATCAACGCGCTGTTCTTCGCGCTGCCGGCAGTGGACTGATTCAGCCCCATGCACCACAGCGACAGAAAGCTCGGTGAAGTGCCGACCCATTCCGCGCATTGATGCAGTTGCTCGACACTGATGCCACAGAGTTGCGAAACCATTGTCGGGGTGTAATCGCGCACCAGGTTTTTCAGTTCGGCCAGGCCTTCGGTGTGGGCCTTGATGAAGTCGCGGTCGACCCAGTCTTCCCACAGCAACAGATGCAAAATCCCATGGAACAAGGCGACATCGGTACCGGGCAGAATCGCCAAGTGCAGGTCAGCCAAATCGCAAGTGTCGGTGCGCCGTGGGTCGATGACGATGACTTTCATCTGGGGGCGGCGGGATTTTTCCTCTTCCAGCCGACGAAAAAGCACTGGGTGGGCGTAGGCCATGTTGCTGCCGACGATCATCACGCAGTCGCTCAATTCCAGGTCTTCGTAGTTGCAAGGCGGAGCATCGGCGCCGAGGCTGCGCTTGTAGCCGACCACCGCCGAAGACATGCACAGCCGTGAATTACTGTCGATGTTGTTGGTGCCCACCAGCGCCCGCGCCAGTTTGTTGAAGGCGTAGTAGTCCTCGGTCAGCAACTGCCCGGAGATGTAGAACGCGACGCTATCCGGGCCGTGCTCGGCGATGGTTTCGGCGAAGACGCTGGCGGCGTGATCGAGAGCCGTGTCCCAGTCGGTGCGGCTGCGGGCCAGGCCTTTGCCCAGGCGCAATTCCGGGTACAACGCCCGTGCTGCCAAGTCGCCGGTCAGGTGCAGGGTCGAACCTTTACTGCACAATTTGCCGAAGTTGGCCGGGTGTGCCGGATCGCCGCTGACGCCGAGGATGCGCTCGCCGTCGTGTTCGATCAGCACGCCGCAGCCGACGCCGCAGTAGCAGCAGGTGGAGGCGGTGATTTGACGGTCCATCAGCTTGCTTCCCGTAGGGCCAGCAGCACCCGGCCGTTCTCGACCCGTGCCGAATGATGGTGGGCGCAGCCGACATCCGGGGCCTGGGCCTCGCCGGTTTCCAGGTCGATCTGCCAGTTGTGCAGCGGGCAGGCCACTCGTTTGCCGTAGATCAAACCCTGGGACAGCGGCCCGCCCTTGTGCGGGCAGCGGTCGTCGAGGGCGAAAACCTCATCGTCGCTCGTACGAAAAATCGCGATGTCGCCTTTCGGGCCCGCGATGATCCGCGAGCCAAGGGTGTTGATCTCTTCCAGTGCGCAGATATCCAGCCAGTTCATACCGACACCTCCAGGTTCTTCACGGGAATGACCTCGAATTCTTTTTTCAGCAGCGGCTGTTCGAGGCGTTCCTTCCAGGGGTCCTGTTCGAACGACAGGGAAAATTGCAGGCGATCGTTCAGTGCCTTGCGCCGAACCGGATCTTCCAGCACGGCTTTCTTGATGTGTTCCATGCCGACCCGTTGCAGGTAATGCACGGTGCGCTCGAGGTAGAAGGCTTCTTCGCGATACAGCTGCAGGAACGCGCCGTTGTATTCGCGCACTTCTTCGGCGGTTTTCAGTTTGACGAAGAACTCCGCGACTTCGGTTTTGATCCCGCCGTTGCCGCCGATGTACATCTCCCAGCCGGAGTCCACACCGATAATTCCGACGTCCTTGATCCCCGCTTCCGAGCAGTTGCGTGGGCAACCGGAGACGGCCAGTTTCACTTTGTGCGGCGACCACATGTTGAACAGGTCGTGCTCAAGCTCGATGCCCAGTTGCGTGGAGTTCTGGGTGCCGAAGCGGCAGAACTCGCTGCCGACACAGGTTTTTACGGTGCGGATGGATTTGCCGTAGGCGTGGCCGGACGGCATGTCCAGGTCTTTCCAGACGCCTGGCAGGTCCTGCTTTTTGATCCCTAGCAAGTCGATGCGCTGGCCGCCGGTGACCTTGACCATCGGCACGTTGTACTTGTCGGCCACGTCGGCAATGCGCCGCAGCTCTGAAGGATTGGTCACACCGCCCCACATCCGCGGGACTACAGAGTAAGTGCCGTCTTTCTGAATGTTGGCGTGGGCGCGTTCGTTGATCAGGCGCGATTGCGGGTCGTCCTTGGCTTCGCCCGGCCAGGTGGAAATCAGGTAGTAGTTGAGTGCCGGGCGGCACGTGGCGCAACCGTTCGGGGTGCGCCAGTTCAGGTAGCTCATGGTGCCAGCGATGGTCAGCAGGTGCTGGTCGCGGATGGCCTGGCGGATTTGCCCGTGGTTGAGGTCGCTGCAACCGCAGATGGCTTTTTCGCTTTTTGGTTTGACGTCCGCTGCGCCGCCCACGGTGTTGATCAGGATCTGTTCGACAAGGCCGGCGCAGGAGCCGCAAGAACTGGCTGCCTTGGTGTGTTTTTTCACGTCATCGACGCTGAACAGACCGTGTTCCTGGATGGCCTTGACGATGGTGCCTTTGCACACGCCGTTGCAGCCGCAGACTTCGGCGGTGTCGGCCATGCTCATGGCTTTGTCCTGGCCCTGGTGTCCTACGTCGCCTAAGGCCAGCTCCATAGATGAAGAGCCGCCGAACATCAGGTGATCGCGGATTTGCGCGATGTCGTGGTTCTCACGAATCTGCCGGAAATACCAACCGCCATCTGCCGTATCGCCGTACAGACAGGCCCCGACCAGCACGTCATCCTTGATCACCAGTTTTTTGTAGACCCCGCCGATCGGGTCGGAGAGGGTGATGGTCTCGGTGCCTTCGCCGCCCATGAAGTCGCCAGCGGAAAACAGGTCGATGCCGGTGACTTTCAATTTGGTCGAAGTCACCGAACCCTTGTAGGTGGCGAAACCCAATTGGGCGAGGTGGTTGGCGCACACCTTGGCCTGTTCGAACAGCGGCGCGACCAGGCCGTAGGCGATGCCACGGTGGCTGGCGCATTCGCCGATGGCGTAGACCCGAGGGTCGTAGGTTTGCATCGTGTCGTTGACCAGAATCCCGCGGCTGCACGGGATGCCGGATTTTTCCGCGAGTTCGGTGTTGGGGCGAATACCGGCGGCCATCACCACCAGGTCGGCGGGAATGATGTCGCCGTTTTTGAACTGCACCGAGCCGACCCGGCCATTGCCGGCGTCGTGCAGGGCCTGGGTCTGTTCGCACAGGCGGAAATGCAGGCCACGGGCTTCCAGCGCGGTCTGCAGGAGTTGGCCGCTGGTTTTGTCCAGTTGCCGCTCCAGCAGCCATTCGCCGATGTGTACCACGGTGACGTGCATGCCGCGCAGCATCAGCCCGTTGGCGGCTTCAAGGCCCAGCAGGCCGCCGCCGATGACCACGGCGTGCTTGTGGGTCTTGGCGGTGTCGATCATCGCCTGGGTGTCGGCAATGTCGCGGTAGCCGATCACGCCCTGCAAGGTATTGCCCGGGATCGGCAGGATGAACGGAGTCGAACCGGTGGCAATCAGCAGACGGTCGTATTCGGCCTCGGTGCCGTCTTCGGCGATGACCCGGCGTTTGACCCGGTCGATCTCCACCACTTTGCGGTTGAGCAGCAGCTTGATGTTGTTTTCCAGGTACCAGTCCAGATCGTTGAGCACGATTTCTTCGAAGGTCTGTTCGCCGGCCAGAACGGGGGACAGCAGGATGCGGTTGTAGTTGGTATGGGGTTCGGCGCCGAAGACCGTGATGTCGTACAGCTCATTGCTCAGCTTGAGCAGTTCTTCCAGGGTACGAACCCCGGCCATGCCGTTGCCGATCATCACCAGTTTTAGTTTTTTCATCAGGTTCTCCGGGGAGCTCGGGCCTGCCTCATCAGGGCATTCAGGCCTTGCTCGACAAAATTTTGCGCAAACAAAAAAAGGCGTCCCGCTAGTTAACTAGCGAGGACGCCTTTGTCCTTGTCCCGTTCTCTCGGGCAGCGCAGCCTTCTACGTTGAAGGTTGGGCTTTATGTATGTTGGGAAAGGTAATGCAGTGGTTGTGCCAAGTCGCACAAATGCCCAATTTATGGGTTCTCATCATGGGAAAAGGATGTTTGCGTGCACCGGTTCAAGGCGCGATGCCCGGTTTTGAAGCAGAAAGATCAAAAGATCTTCTGGTCAGTCATGAAACAGCAAAAACAGCAGCACCAGATTCACCAGCAACGACACCAGCGCCAATGTCCGCCAGACTTTCAGCGGTTCGCGCTCCAGCAACGGTCTGGGGCGCACGCTCAAACTGCGACGTTCTCCCTGTTCCAGTAGCAACAACCATTCTTCCGCTGTTTCAAAACGTTGATCCGGAGCCGCCGCCACCGCGCGCTCCAGGCTTTGCGCGATCCATTCCGGCAGGTCGGGCCGGTAGCGACTGGCGCTGACAGGCACACCAAACCGGGGGCGCTGGAACGCTTCGATTTCGCCGTAGGGATAATGTCCGGTCAGTAGGTAATACAAGGTCACGCCGACCGCATACAAATCCTGTTGTGGTGTAGGAGGGGCGCCTCGAAAGGCTTCCGGCGCGATATAGCTGGGCGTTCCGGGCAGGGCGCAAGCTTGATCTTCGGACAGCCCGGGGCAGTAGGCGAGGCCGAAATCCAGCAGGCGCAGCTCACCGTCGTCCCCCAGCAGCAGGTTCTCCGGTTTGATATCGCGATGCAGAATCTGCCGTCGATGCAATATGCCGACGGCCCGCAGCAGGCGTTCGGCCAGGTCCAGCCATTGAGCCAATGGCAGCGTTGCGACACGCTCATGCAGTTCCGCCAAGGTCGACCCGGAATATTCACGCATCACGTAGTACAAATGCTGACGCTGACTGGCGGCATGGACTTCAGGAAAATGCCGCCCGGCCACACGCTTGAGAAACCATTCCTCCGACAACAACGCCTGCCCGGCCTGGTGATCGTCACGGAGCGCACTGGGCAAGGTTTTCAGCAGCCAGGGCTGTTGTTGTGCGTCGCGCACCCGATAGAGCAGCGATTGCTGGCTCTGGCCGAGGATCCCTTCGACCTGCCAGCCTTCGAAAGTCTGACCCTGCTTCAGCGCAGGCGGGAGTGGCCATTGCTGCAGATGAATCAGTGCGTCGCCAATGCTGGTTTCACCCAAGGCATCGACCCGCACCAGCAGGGCGCTGGCGTTGTCCTGACTGCCGGCCAGGTGCGCCGCGCTGACCAGGGTCTGCGCGGCACTGTTCAGGTCGGGTTGATCGCGCAGAATCGCCGCAATGGCCATGTCGCCCAGCACGGCCCAGATGCCGTCGCTGAGCAGTACGAAACTCTCGTTCAGGCGCAGTTCGCCATCGAGAAAGTCCAGCACCAGGTGTTGATCCAGCCCCAAGGCCCGTTTGAGCACATGTTGCATGCCCGGCTGGTCCCAGACGTGATCCTCGCTCACCCGTTGCAGCGTGTCGGCGTGCCAGCGATAAACCCGGCAATCGCCGACGTGAGCCAGAGTGAAACGCCGGCCACGCATCACCAAGGCACTGACGGTGGTCAGCAGCGGTTGCCCGCCGCCGTTAGCCTGCAACCAGCGATTTTGCGCCAGTAGCAGACGGTCAAGTGCCTGGGCGACGCCCCAGGTTTCCGGGGTGGCGTAGTAGTCCAGCGCCAGGGCCTGCAAGGTCGAACGGGCCGCGAGCCCGCCATCGGCACATTGGCTGACGCCGTCGGCGATGGCGAACAGGTAACCCTTGCTTGCCGCCAGCGCCGGGGCCGGAGTGACCAGGCGCAGAGCGTCCTGGTTCTCCTCGCGGGGGCCGATGGCGCTGTGTTCGGCGAAGCTCAGTTGCAGGCTCATTCAGTCCTCACACCCGTGCTGCGGTGACGGCTGCCGAACCCCAAGTGGTTCTCCAGCGACGTTTCACACCGTGCAAACCGAACCAGGCAAGTACGCCGAGGCTGGCAAACAACCACAAAGCCAGCTGATAGCTGCCGGTGCTTTGCTTGATCGCGCCCATGCCGGCCGCCAATGCGAAGCCACCGATGCCGCCGGCCATGCCGATCAGCCCGGTCATCACACCGATCTCCCGGCGAAAACGCTGCGGGACCAACTGGAATACCGCGCCGTTGCCTGCACCCAAACCGAGCATGGTGCAGACGAAAAGCGCCAATGCGGCGTAGGAACTCGGCAGATTGAAACCCACTGTCGCAATGCAGATCGCTGCCACGGTGTACATCGCCAGCAGGGTGCGAATCCCGCCGAAGCGATCCGCCAGCGCGCCACCCAACGGACGCATCAGGCTGCCACCGAACACACAAGCAGCAGTGTAGTAGCCAGCGGTCACCGGGCTCAGGCCGTATTGGTCGTTGAAGTAGCCGGGCAGCGCGCTGGCCAGACCGATGAAGCCACCGAAGGTCACGCTGTAGAAAAACATGAACCACCAGCTGTCGCGATCACCCAGGGCCTTGAAATAGTCAGACACGGACTTGGGTTTCGGGCGCTCAGGCGCATTCTTTGCCAGCCAGTAGAAGACGATCAGGGTCAGGATCAGCGGGATCAGGGCGAAGCCGAACACGTTGCTCCAGCCAAATGCAGCGGCCAGTACCGGGGCGATCAAGGCTGCGAGGACGGTGCCCGAGTTACCGGCACCGGCGATGCCCATGGCTTTGCCTTGGTGCTGGGGCGGATACCATTGCGAGGCCAACGGCAGGGCGACGGCGAAGGATGCACCGGCCATGCCGAGGAACAGGCCCAGCAACAGCGCCTGCTCATAACTGTGGATGCCGACTTTCCAGGCGACGAACAGGGCGCAGATGACGATCACCTGGCCGATCAGTCCGGCGGTTTTTGGCGACAGGCGATCAGCCAGCAGGCCCATCGCAAAGCGCAACACGGCCCCGGCCAGAATCGGCGTGGCCACCATCAGCCCGCGCTGTTGGGTGGTCAGGTGCAAATCGGCGGCGATCTGCACCGCCATTGGGCCGAGCAGGTACCAGACCATGAAGCTCAGGTCGAAATAGAGGAAGGCTGCGAACAGGGTCGGGGTATGGCCGGATTTCCAGAAGCTTGAATTCATCGCGCACCTCAGCTGTCAGGCGTATCAAGAAGGAGTCATGAGCTTGCAGGTGGGGCGCCACAAAGGCCGCACCACCAGCCCCGGTCTCTGGGGCCAAAACGGAAAAACGCCGCTACCCGATCCGCCAAGGGGGCGAATGAGGTGAGCGACGTCTTTGTCGTAGGTGGGGCAACCGCCGTTGGTTACCTTGCAGTGATTTACTTAGCGAGATTTGTGCCAACAATCTGCTTTTGTGGCGAGGGGGCTTGTCGGAACGCCGCATCGCCCCGTTCGGCGGCGAAGCCGTCGCAAGACCTTTGTGCGAGGTCTATATGACGGAATTTAAGGGGCCGCTTCGCTGCCCAACGGGGGCAAGCCCCCTCGCCACAATGATCGGATCAGCCCAACAACTCACTCATGGCAATGATCTGCTCCGCCACCTGTATCAGCTTCTGCTGGCGGCTCATGGCCTGGCGGCGCATCAGGGTGTAGGCCTCTTCTTCGTTGCAGTCCTTCATCTTCATCAGCAGCCCCTTGGCCAGCTCGATGCGCTTGCGCTCGGCCAGTTGCTGGTCGCGGGCATGCAGTTGCGCGCGCAGGGCCTGATCGCTTTCAAAGCGCGCCATGGCCACGTCGAGAATCGGCTGCAAGCGTTGTGCGTGAATGCCTTCGACGATGTAGGCACTGACGCCGGACTTGATCGCGCGACGCATCACGCCGGGGTCGTGCTCGTCGGTGAACATCACGATCGGCCGTGGTTGATCGCGGGTCACCAGCACCACTTGCTCCATCACATCGCGGCTCGGTGACTCGGTATCGATCAGGATCACGTCCGGACGCACCGTTTCGACGCGCGCGGGCAGGTCAATGGTCAGGCCGGACTCGTCGATGACCTCGAACCCGGCTTCGGTCAGAGCCGCCTTCAGACGCCCGACTTTTTTCGCAGTGTCATTGATCAGCAGGATACGCAACATATTCGTAGGCTCCTGTCAGCGGCTGGCGAGAAGGGGAGCGCTGTCGCTCATGGCGTTCAGCGTAAAGCTGCGGGCATAGCCGGCCGGGTCCGAGCCGTCCCAGACTTTGCCGTCGATCAGTTGACTGCTGCGCATTTCCTGACGCCGGGCGGGCACGCCGACAGCGGTGGCGGCCTCACGGTATAAGTCTAGTTGCTGGACCTGACGGGCCACGCCGAGGTAATCCGGGTCGTCACGCAACAAACCCCAGCGCCGGAACTGGGTCATGAACCACATACCGTCGGACAGATACGGAAAATTGACCTCGCCACCACCGTGGAAACGCATGGCGTGCGGGTCTTGCCAGCGATTGCCCAAACCATCGGCGTAGTCACCGAGCAAGCGCGGTTCGATGCAGTCGAGCGGTGCATCCAGATACTCGGGCGCACTCAACAGTTGCGCGGTGCTGCGGCGATTTTCGTGGCTGGCTTCGATGAATCGGCTGGCTTCGAGGATCGCCATCACCAATGCCCGTGCGGTATTGGGGTATTGCTCGACAAAGGCGCGGGTGCAGCCGAGGACCTTTTCCGGGTGATCGGGCCAGAGTGTCTGGCTGGTGGCCATGGTAAACCCGAGATTCTGCTGCACCGCACTGGCCGCCCAGGGCTCGCCGACGCAGAAACCGTCGATGCGCCCGGCTTGCAGGTGCGCGACCATTTGCGGCGGCGGCACCACCACGCTGTCGACATCCTGCAATGGATGAATACCCTGACTCGCGAGCCAGTAATACAGCCACATGGCGTGGGTGCCCGTAGGAAATGTCTGGGCGAAGGTCAGTTTTGGGCGACTTTGGTGCACATGCAGGTGAAGTGCTTCAGGACTGGTCACGCCCAAGGCCTGCAAACTGTGGGAGAGGTTGATGCTCTGGCCGTTCTGGTTCAGACCCATGAGCACTGCCATGTCGGTGGAAGCTACGCCGCCGATCCCCAGATGCACGGCGTAAATCAGGCCGTACAGGCTGTGGGCGGCGTCGAGTTCGCCGCTGACCAGTTTGTCGCGCAGGTTGGCCCAGGACGATTGGCGCTTGAGGTTCAGGGTCAGGCCGTACGGTTGGGCGAAGCCCTGAGTGGCCGCGACCACCACCGAGGCGCAGTCGCTCAGGGCCATGAAGCCGAGGTTGATGGCGGTTTTTTCCGGGGCATCGCTGCCATTGACCCAGGCCAGTGGGCCGGCTGATGGTTCGTTCATCGATTTCGCACCTTCCATAAAAAAGCGTCGTCCCAAGGCCCTTGCGTGGGCAAAGCCGGGTGACGACGCCATTGTCCTTCCACTCATCCCGCCGTTGGCATGAGTGCTGATGCCTGTGACGGTGCAAGGCATATGCCATCGCGGGTTGATTTTGTTGCGCGCCTCGCGTGAAGCCCTGATGCGCGGCTATAATCGCCGCCTCTCATCGCCAACCGAGTCAAGCCTGCCCATGTACACCCTGGCCCGTCAGCTGTTGTTCAAACTTTCCCCGGAAACCTCCCACGATCTGTCCCTGGACCTGATCGGCGCGGGCGGGCGTTTGGGCCTCAACGGTCTGCTGTGCAAGGCACCGGCGAAACTGCCGGTGACAGTCATGGGCCTGGAGTTCCCGAACCCGGTGGGTTTGGCGGCCGGTCTGGACAAAAACGGTGCGGCAATCGATGGCTTTGCCCAATTGGGTTTCGGTTTTGTCGAAATCGGCACCATCACTCCGCGCCCGCAACCGGGCAACCCGAAACCACGGATTTTCCGCTTGCCGGACGCTGAGGCGATCATCAACCGCATGGGCTTCAACAACCTCGGCGTCGATCACTTGCTCGCTCGCGTGGCGGCGGCCAAGTACAAGGGCGTGCTGGGCATCAATATCGGCAAGAATTTCGATACACCGGTTGAGCGTGCGGTCGATGACTACCTGATCTGCTTGGACAAGGTCTATGCCCATGCCAGCTACGTGACGGTCAATGTCAGTTCGCCGAACACCCCGGGCCTGCGCAGCTTGCAATTCGGCGATTCGCTCAAGCAGTTGCTCGCCGACCTGGCCACGCGCCGGGCGGAACTGGCCCTGCGTCATGGCAAGCATGTTCCGCTGGCGATCAAGATCGCGCCGGACATGACCGACGAAGAAACCGCTCAAGTCGCCCAAGCGTTGATCGAAACCGGGATGGATGCGGTGATTGCCACCAACACCACCCTGAGCCGCGTTGGTGTCGAAGGCCTGGAACATGGTGACGAGGCGGGCGGGTTGTCCGGTGCACCGGTTCGTGACAAGAGCACTCACACGGTGAAGGTGCTGGCGGCGGAACTGGCCGGTCGCTTGCCGATCATCGCTGTGGGCGGCATCACCGAAGGCAAGCACGCGGCTGAGAAAATCGCCGCGGGTGCGAGTTTGGTGCAGCTTTACTCTGGCTTCATCTATAAGGGCCCGGCGCTGATTCGTGAATCGGTGGATGCCATCGCCGCGCTGCGCTAACCCCTGTGGGAGCGGGCTTGCTCGCGAAAGCGTTGGGTCAGTCAACATCATTCTTGAATGTTAAATCGCTTTCGCGAGCAAGCCCGCTCCCACAGGTAATGTGTTTGCAGCTCGAGATTGAGTTTCTGGCAGGCATAAAAAAGGGCTCCTCGAAGGAGCCCCTGGGCCGAAGCCCGCCGTCCGGATGGGACGTGCGTGGTTAAGTCGTAGCGTAATCAGATTGTCGTGTCGGAGTGTGTGCCCTGTATTAACCGACGGCGTGAAGTTCGTTGAGTCTGTGGATTCCCGCAGTGCCGGTCATACCGTCCCAGTTGTCGCCGCGTCCTTCTCGCCAGCCATTGATCCAGGCTTGGCGTACCGACGGTAGAGTAAAAGGGCAAAGCTCACGGGATTTACCACCAACGCCATATTGATATCCGCGCAAAAATGCTCTTTCCAACGGATCACGCTTAAGTCTTCTCATAGGGTGTTGCCCTCACTTGTTGACTGTATTTATCGCGTCGACCTCAATCGAGGTCAGGCAGAAAAATCCTGCCGTTGGCGGCTCGCTGCCGGCGTCGCGAGCCAAGGTGTTGACGCCGTTGCGACGTCAACCTGTGTTGAGTTCTAACCAATGCGTCACATCGAGGGAATGATCGTTTTGTCATAAGAACGTAACCATAAAGATGCTATGGCCATAAGTAACACGATATTTGTCCCGTGTTTATTGGCCAAACACCGGTATGATCGGCCCTGCGCGGGATGAGAGGGTTGAGGCCTTTAACGAGAATGACACCCGTTCACTTGGGGACTATTCGACGAAGGGTCGACTTATGACATTTTGTTGCATCAACTTTTATATCTGTCCTGGCATCTAAGCTCTTTTAACCCGAGCAGTCAGGGTGGGACGGCACACCTTCGTGCCACGCGGGCGTTCTGTTAGAAAAACGCCTGATTGAAAACCGGATCGGCAATGCGTTGCCGGTTCACTTAGCTAAAGGCTCTGGAATTACCATGTCCGATCGTTTCGAACTCTTCCTCACTTGCCCCAAAGGCCTTGAAGGCCTGCTCATCGAGGAAGCCGTCGGGCTTGGCCTTGAGGAAGCACGTGAGCACACCTCGGCTGTGCGCGGCATGGCCACCATGGAAACCGCCTATCGCCTGTGTCTGTGGTCGCGTCTGGCGAACCGCGTGCTGCTGGTGCTCAAGCGTTTCCCGATGAAGGACGCCGAAGACCTCTACCACGGCGTGCTGGATATCGAGTGGCAAGACCACATGCTCAACGATGGCACCCTGGCCGTCGAATTCAGCGGTCACGGTTCGGGTATCGACAACACGCACTTCGGCGCTTTGAAGGTCAAGGATGCGATCGTCGATAAACTGCGCACCCCGCAAGGCGATCGTCCGTCCATCGACAAGCTCAACCCCGACCTGCGCATTCACCTGCGCCTGGACCGTGGCGAAGCGATTTTGTCCCTCGACCTTTCCGGCCACAGCCTGCACCAGCGCGGTTACCGCTTGCAGCAGGGCGCGGCGCCGCTGAAGGAAAACCTCGCGGCGGCGATTCTGATCCGTTCCGGCTGGCCACGAATTGCCGCCGATGGCGGCGCGCTGGCTGACCCGATGTGCGGTGTCGGTACGTTCCTGGTCGAAGCGGCGATGATCGCCGCCGACATGGCGCCGAACCTGCGTCGCGAGCAATGGGGCTTCACCGCCTGGCTCGGTCACGTGCCGGCGCTGTGGAAAAAACTTCACGAAGAAGCCACCGAACGCGCCGCAGCCGGCCTGGCCAAGCCACCGCTGTGGATTCGCGGTTATGAAGCTGACCCACGCCTGATTCAACCGGGCCGCAATAACGTCGAACGTGCCGGCCTGAGCGAGTGGATCAAGATCTATCAGGGCGAAGTTGCGACATTCGAGCCGCGCCCGGACCAGAACCAGAAAGGTCTGGTGATCTGCAACCCTCCGTACGGCGAGCGTCTGGGCGATGAGGCGAGTCTGCTCTATCTCTACCAGAACCTCGGCGAACGTCTGCGTCAGGCGTGCCTGAACTGGGAAGCGGCGGTGTTCACCGGCGCCCCGGACTTGGGCAAGCGCATGGGTATCCGCAGCCACAAGCAGTATTCGTTCTGGAACGGTGCCTTGCCGTGCAAATTGCTGCTGATCAAGGTCACGCCGGACCAGTTCGTCACCGGCGAGCGTCGTACTCCGGAACAGCGCCAGATCGAGCGCGAACAGGCCGAGTCCGATGCGCCGTCGAACATCGAAGCGCCGGGCAAGTATGAGAAGTACAACAAGAACGGCAACCCGATCAAACCGGCCCCGGTGGTGATCGAGCAACCGCGCTTGAGCGAAGGCGGGCAGATGTTTGCCAACCGTCTGCAAAAGAACGTCAAGGCGCTGGGCAAGTGGGTCAAGCGTGAAGGCATTGACTGCTATCGTGTCTACGACGCCGACATGCCGGAATATTCCATGGCCATCGACCTGTATCACGATTGGGTCCACGTCCAGGAATACGCCGCACCGAAATCCATCGACCCGGAAAAAGCCTCGGCGCGGATGTTCGATGCCCTGGCGGCGATTCCGCAAGCGTTGAACATCGACAAGAACCGGGTGGTGGTCAAGCGTCGCGAGCGTCAGAGCGGCACCAAGCAGTACGAGCGTCAGAGCGCGCAGGGCAAGTTCAATGAGGTCAATGAAGGCGGCGTAAAGCTGCTGGTGAACCTCACCGACTACCTCGACACCGGGCTGTTCCTCGACCACCGGCCGATGCGCATGCGGATCCAGAAAGAAGCGGCCGGCAAGCGCTTCCTCAACCTGTATTGCTACACCGCGACGGCCAGCGTTCATGCAGCCAAGGGGGGCGCGCGCAGCACCACCAGCGTTGACCTGTCGAAAACCTATCTGGATTGGGCGCGTCGCAACCTGTCGCTGAACGGTTTCTCCGACAAGAACCGTCTGGAGCAGGGCGATGTGATGGCCTGGCTCGATGCCTGCCGTGACGAATATGACCTGATCTTCATCGACCCGCCGACCTTCTCCAACTCCAAGCGCATGGAAGGGATTTTCGACGTGCAGCGTGATCAGGTGCAGTTGATCGACCTGGCCATGGCACGTCTGGCGCCGGGCGGGGTGTTGTACTTCTCCAACAACTTCCGCAAGTTCCAGCTCGAGGAAAACCTCACCGAGCGTTATGCCGTTGAAGAAATCACCGCCCAGACCATCGATCCGGATTTCGCCCGTAATGGCAAGATCCACCGTGCGTGGAAGATCACTGCACGCTGATATTTGAGCCTGATTGGATCCAGAGCCTTGATTTTTAAAGGCTCTTGGTTCTTTCAGTGCTGGTCAAATTAGTGGCTAATAGCTATAACTCCACCCATGGCCAATGGGCTTTTCCGGCACCTGGCGTTTTGAGTTGTCTCTATGTCGTTGCACGCCGTGCGCCCCAAGATCCTGGGTTTTATCCGCGAAGATGTTTCGGCCTGGCTGGTCGCGCTGCTGGTATTGCTGGTCGGCGGGATTCTCACGGGATTGCTGGCCTGGGCGACGTTCAATCAGTTTCATCAGCAACTGCGGCAACGTTTCCAGTTGCTCGCCAGTGAACGTTATAGCCGTATTGAAGAACGTTTCGAAGATCAGGCGCAGCGCCTCGATGGCCTGCGTCGGTTCTTTATCAATTCCGAATTGGTGTCCCGCGAGGAATTCGAAGGTTTCGCCAAATCGCTTTTGCGTCGTACTCAGGCCTACTCTTGGGCCCCCCGGGTTTCCGGCCCCGAACGTCCCTTGCTTGAACGCGCGGTGCGTGCAGAAGGCTTGAGCGATTTCACCTTTCGCGAACTCACCGTCAATGGCCAATTGCAACCGGCCGCGGAGCGGGACGAGTACGTACCGGTGCTTTACACCCAAACCCAAAGCCGACTGCCCGCGCCGCTGGGTTACGACTTGCTGGCTCAATCCCTGCGTCGTTCGACCCTGGAACGGGCCGATCGCAATCGCAATATGGCCGTGTCGCAACCGTTGCATCTGGTAGGCGTCGAGCCCGCCTATTCGCGTGGCGTGTTGCTGGTAGCGCCCGTCAGCCGTCAGAACCTTGTGAACACCGCACCCGCCGGCTATGTCATTGCAGTGATCAGCATGCGCCAGCTGTTGGGGGACGGGCTGCCGGAAGAAAATCATGACGCTCTCTCGGTGCGTATCCTCGACTTGTCCACCGATGATCAGCACGAGGTGTTGTACGAGTCGACCAACCCGGCGGGGGCCAGTGACTTGTCCTCCACGCGATGGCTACGCCTGGCCGACCATGAGTATCAAGTGGAGATGCGCCCCAGCGCCGCGTTCCTGGCAGCCAACCATTCCTCGGTGAACAGCCAGGTGATACTCGGCGGTTTGCTCAGCCTTCTGCTCAGTGTGTTTCTCTATGTGCTGGTCAGCCAGCGCCAGCGGGCACTGAAAATGGTGGAGCAGCGGACCCGGGAACTTCACGACCGTGAGCAAGAGTTACGCGGCACGCATGGCCAGTTGCGCGGTGTGCTGGATGCCGCGACTCAGGTGGCGATCATCGCTACCGACTTGCGCGGGATCATCAGCACGTTCAATGCCGGGGCAGAGCAAATGCTCGGTTATTCGAGCGTGCAGGCCGTGGGCCACATGACCCTGGAAAATCTGCACCTGCCACGGGAGCTCGAAGCGCGCGCGGCCGAACTGAGCGTGCGCTATGGCAAACCGATCCCGACGTGTCAGGCGATGTTGGTCGAGCGCAGGGAAAAGAGCGGTCACGAAGCGCGAGAATGGACGCTGATCCGCCACGATGGCAGTCATTTGACGGTGAACATGCTGGCGACCCCGGTCCTCGACGAGCAAGGTTTGTGGGTCGGGCACCTGGCGATCTGTATTGACATCACTGAGCGCAAACGCGTCCACGAGGCCCTGGCGGCACGGGACCTGTTGTTGAAGAAGCTCAGTGCCCATGTCCCTGGAGGAATTTACCAGTTCAAAATGGAATTCGATGGCCGCTTCAGCGTGATCTACGCCAGCGACGGTATCCGCGAGATCTACGAGCTCGAGCCGGATGTCCTGTTGCTCAATGCCGAAGCGGTATTCGCGCGGATCCATCCTCAGGACACGCGTCGGGTCCGCGCGTCGATCCAGGCATCGGCGAACACTCTCAGCCACTGGCGCGAGGAGTATCGCGTGCAACTGCCCGAGCGTGGTCTGCGCTGGGTCCGCGGCGAAGCGACTCCGGAAGAACTGCCCGGTGGCGGTGTGCTGTGGCATGGCTACATTTCGGACATCTCCGACCTCAAGCGCGTGGAAGAAGAATTACGCGCACTGTCGGTAACCGACTCCCTGACGGGAATCCACAACCGTCGTTACTTCCAGGAGCGCCTGACCACCGAAATGGCCCGGGTTGAGCGCGGCGGTGGCGAGTTGTCGGTGATCATGCTCGACATCGATCACTTCAAGCGCATCAACGACCAGCATGGTCATGCCGTGGGTGATCGGGTATTGCAAGCCGTGTGCGAGCGCATTGGTGGTCGCCTGCGGCGCACTGATGTGTTCTGTCGCCTGGGCGGCGAAGAATTCATGGTGCTCTGCCCGGATATCGACCGCGCACAGGCGCATGTGCTGGCTGTAGAGTTGTGGCAAGGGTTGCGCAGTGCGCCAATCGACGAGGTCGGAACCGTCACCGCGAGTTTCGGGATTGCCAGCTGGAAGGCCGGAGAGGGCGCGGATGCGTTGTTGCTGCGGGCTGACTCAGGGGTGTATGCGGCGAAACAGGCGGGACGGGATAGGGTTGAGGGGCAGATGAGCTAGCCCGGGGTGTACGCAATCCCTGTGGGAGCGAGCCTATGTGGC
This sequence comes from Pseudomonas sp. B21-048, assembly GCF_024748615.1. Lineage (NCBI taxonomy): Bacteria > Pseudomonadati > Pseudomonadota > Gammaproteobacteria > Pseudomonadales > Pseudomonadaceae > Pseudomonas > Pseudomonas sp. B21-048. The sequence continues at coordinate 1,858,496 of NZ_CP087168.1, forward strand.
GAGGGGGCTTGCCCCCGTTCGAGTGCGCAGCGCTCGCCTATTCTGGGTCCGCTACGCGGCCCAACGGGGGCAAGCCCCCTCGCCACACTGGATTTAAGGCTCGATTACAACACCGAAGCCGTTTCCGGCAGTTTCGGCTGGCGGTACAGGTCCAGCAGCACCTGATCCAGCACCGAGGAAGCGCCAAACGGTGCCTTGTCGTTGAGGATCGCCACCACCGCCCAGGTATTGCCATTGATGTCGCGACTGAAGCCGGAGATGGCGCGCACGGTGTTAAGAGTGCCCGTCTTGACGTGGGCTTCACCGCGCATCGCGGTAGTCTTCAGGCGTTTGCGCATGGTGCCGTCGGTGCCGGCAATCGGCATCGAGCTGATGAACTCGGCGGAATACGGGCTGTGCCAGGCGGCTTGCAACATCGCAGCCATTTCACGGGCACTCACTCGCTCGGCGCGGGAGAGGCCGGAGCCGTTTTCCATCACCAGATGCGGCGCGGTGATGCCTTTCCTCGCCAGCCACTGACGCACCACGCGCTGGGCCGCCTTGGCGTCGTCACCGTCGGCATCAGTGCGGAATTTCTGGCCCAGGCTCAGGAACAACTGCTGAGCCATGGTGTTGTTACTGTATTTGTTGATGTCGCGAATGATTTCCGCCAGGTCTGGCGAATAGGCCCGCGCCAGTACCTTGGCGTTGCTCGGCGTCGGTGCCAGACGATCCTGGCCCTGGATGCTGCCGCCCAATTCCTTCCAGATTGCCCGCACAGCGCCGGCGGTGTAGGTCGCGTGATCGAGCAGCGACAGATAGGTCTGGGAACTGCAACCTTCGCCCAACTGGCCACCGACGGTCACGGTGACGCTGCCATCAGCCTGGGGCACCGGGTTGTAACGCACCCCACCGGTGCATTGCTTGGAGTTGAGCACCTTGACCTGATTGTCGATGCGGATGCTGGCAATCGGCGGCTCGACCGACACCAGAACCTTGCCCGAGTCGTTGCGGGCCACGAAGCGCAGGGCCTTGAGGTTGACCAGCAGCGCGTCGGGTTTGACCAGGAACGGTTTGTTCTCGTCATTGCCGTCGTCGTTGAATTCAGGCAGTTGCGGTTGCACGAAGAAGCCGCGGTCCAGCACCAGGTCACCGGTGACCTGGGTTACGCCGTTGGCGCGCAAATCGCGCATCAGCAGCCAGAGTTTTTCCATGTTCAGCTTCGGATCGCCGCCACCCTTGAGGTAGAGGTTGCCGTTGAGGATGCCACCGCTGAGGGTGCCATCGGTGTAGAACTCGGTTTTCCACTGGTGGTTCGGGCCGAGCATTTCCAGCGCGGCGTACGTGGTCACCAGCTTCATGGTCGAGGCCGGGTTAACCGAAACGTCAGCATTATGAATGGTTGGGGTGCCCGGGCCGTTGAGCGGGATCATCACCAGCGACAGGGCACTGTCCTGCAGTTTGCTGGCCTTGAGAGCCTTTTCGACGTTGGGCGACAGGGCGGTGTTGATCGAAGCAGCGGAAACGGGGAGGGCCAGGGGCAGAAGAAGACTGGCCAGCAGCAATGGACGCAAAGAGTTGATCATTTGAAATAAAACCCTACAGCCGAGGGGAAAAAAGACGAGGGCATGGAGATAAATTCCCTCAGCGGTCATGAAAGTGTCGGCATTATGCCCCAAGGTGCAACAGCTTGTGCCGTACCCCGGTCGTCTAATCCGCTATTTTTTTACCGACGGTAGGCGTAGCGCCGTTCTGAGACGGGCAATCGGCGCCTTAAACTGCTAAAGTGCGGCCCGTTATTACTTATGAGGATTGTTCCAATGGCGACTAACCGTTCCCAGCGTCTGCGCAAAAAACTGTGCGTCGATGAATTTCAAGAGCTGGGTTTCGAACTGAACCTGGATTTCAAAGAAGATTTGGCTGATGAAGCCATTGATGCTTTCCTCGACGCGTTCCTGAAAGAAGCCATGGAAGCCAACGGTCTGGGCTATGTGGGCGGCGACGACTTCGGTCTGGTTTGCCTGCAGAAGCGTGGCTCGGTTTCCGAAGAGCAGCGTGCCGCTGTTGAAGCCTGGCTCAAAGGCCGCAGCGAACTGACCGAAGCAACCGTCAGCCCGCTGATCGACGTCTGGTACCCGGAAAAGCCGATCAATCCGGTAGCTTGATGTTCTAAAAAACGGCGACCCCAAGGGTCGCCGTTTTTTTTGTGAAGATCTTTCAGCTTTTACGCCAGTTCAAGATCAGCAAGGTCAACACCCCCGCGACAATCCCCCAAAACGCCGAACCGATGGAAAACAGCGTCAACCCCGACGCAGTCACCATAAAGGTAATCAGCGCTGCTTCCCGTTCCTGCACTTGCGCCATGGCAATGCTCAACCCATTAATGATCGAGCCGAATAGCGCCAGCGCGGCAATCGACAGCACCAGCTCTTTAGGCAATGCGGCGAACAACGCTGCCAGCGTCGCGCCGAACACTCCGGCAATCCCGTAGAAAATCCCGCACCAGACGGCTGCGGTGTAGCGCTTGTTGCGATCCTCATGGGCATGCGGCCCGGTGCAGATAGCCGCGCTGATGGCGGCCAGGTTGATCCCATGGGAGCCGAACGGCGCCAACAGCAACGAGGCGATGCCGGTGGTGGTGATCAGTGGTGAGGCCGGCACGTTGTAGCCGTCGGCGCGCAATACGGCGATGCCCGGCATGTTTTGCGAGGTCATCGCCACCACGAACAGTGGAATGCCGATGCTGATGGTCGCGGCCAGGGAGAAATGGGGCGTGGTCCAGACCGGCATCGCGACTTCGAGGTGGAAGCCACTGAAATCCAGCAAACCCATAAACCCCGACAGCGCGGTGCCGATCAACAGCGCGGCGAGCACGGCGTAGCGGGGCGACAGGCGTTTGACCACCAGATACGTGAAGAACATCCCCAGGACCAGCGCAGTACGGTGCTGGGCGGCGACGAAAATCTCGCTGCCGATCTTGAACAGAATCCCCGCCAGCAATGCCGCCGCTAATGAGGCCGGAATCTTTTTCACCAGCCGTTCGAAACTGCCGGTCAGGCCGCAAATGGTCACCAGCACTGCACAAGTGATGTAGGCGCCGATGGCCTCGCCGTAGCTGACGCCGCCCAGGCTGGTGATCAGCAATGCTGCGCCGGGGGTCGACCAGGCGATGGTGATCGGGGTGCGGTAGCGCAGGGACAAGCCGATCGAGCACACTGCCATGCCAATGGAGATCGCCCAGATCCATGACGAAATCTGCCCGCTGGTCAGGCCCGCCGCTTGCCCGGCCTGGAACATCAGCACCAGTGAGCTGGTGTAGCCGGTCATCATGGCGATGAACCCGGCGACGATGGCCGAGGGTGATGTGTCCGTCAGGGGACGAAGCTGCGTGTGCGTGGCGTCGGTCATGACAGCGGTGTTCCTTGTTCTGATAAAGATGTCCGTAGCACCGCTGAACCCTGTGGGAGCGTGGCTTGCCCGCGAAGGCGTCGTGTCATTCAACATTGATATCGACTGACACTACGCCTTCGCGGGCAAGCCTCGCTCCTACTGGGCATCGCGTTGAGCTGCGGATTCTGCGTTCAAGCCTAAACTGAAAAGTAACCGGTCGTTGCAATACAGCAAGGGCGACAAACAGCCGTACAGTCGTGTTGCCACCGTCCATTGTGTACAATCGCGGTGTTTTTTACGCGATACTTGCCAGCGACCCACTGTGCCGTATTACAGTCACGGTCAATTCGCCGCAGTTCTCCCGACTCGAGTGCCCATGAACGAACAGTTGCAACCCCTCAAGAAACAACCGCGAGCAGGCAAAGCCGGCCACAGCGGTACCCAGGACGATATTGTCTATGCGCATATCTTCGAGGCCATCCTTGAGCAGCGTCTGGCGCCCGGCACCAAGTTGAGCGAAGAAGCGCTGGGGGAAATTTTCGGGGTCAGCCGCACCATCATTCGCCGCGCGCTGTCGCGTCTGGCCCATGAAGGCGTGGTGTTGCTGCGACCGAATCGCGGCGCGGTCGTCGCCAGCCCGAGTGTCGAAGAGGCCCGTCAGGTGTTTCTGGCGCGGCGCCTGGTGGAGCGGGCGATCACTGAATTGGCGGTTCAGCACGCCACCGCCGAGCAACTTCTCGAACTGCGGCAGATGGTCAACGACGAGCGCGACAGCTTTTCCCGTGGCGATCGTGGTGCCGGTATCCGTTTGTCCGGCGAGTTCCATTTGAAACTGGCCGAAGCGGCGAAAAACGCGCCGCTGATCAGCTTCCAGCGCAGCCTGGTGTCGCAGACTTCGTTGATCATCGCCCAGTACGAGAGCGGCAACCGTTCCCACTGTTCGTATGATGAACACACCCAGTTGATCGATGCGATCGAAGCCCGGGACGCGACGCTGGCGGTGGACCTGATGATGCATCACATGGACCACATCGACAGCAAACTCAACCTCGACGAAGAAAGCGCGTCGGATGATTTGCATGCGGTGTTTTCGCATTTGTTGCAGACCAAGAAGCCTGGGCGTTCAACAGCCAAGCTTTAAGTCAGACCGCGTTGCGCCCATCGCGGGCAAGCCCACTCCCACAGGTTTGATGATCGTTCCCACGCTCCACGTGGGAATGCCTCAATGGACGCTCCGCGTCCGCTTCGGCTGGGACGCGGAGCGTCCCGGGCTGCATTCCCACGCGGAGCGTGGGAACGATCAACAGGCAATAAAAATCCCCCGGGCTGTACGGCTACGGGGGATTTTTTATGCCTGGAGAAAACTAGCGCTGATGCACCAGATTCCCCGCCGCATACGTCTGCAGAACAGTCCGGTCATCCCCCAGCGTCATCAATACAAACAACGTCTCGGCAATGTTATTGGCCTGCTTCAAGCGGTAGCCGAGCAGTGGCGTGGCGTTGTAGTCCAGCACCAGGAAGTCCGCGTCGCTGCCCGGTTGCAAGGTACCGATCTTGTCTTCCAGGCGCAGGGCGCGGGCGCCGCCGAGGGTGGCCAGGTACAGCGATTTGAACGGGCTCAGCCGCGCACCTTGGAGTTGCATGACTTTGTAGGCTTCGTTAAGGGTTTGCAGCAGCGAGAAACTGGTACCGCCACCGACGTCGGTACCGAGGCCGACATTGAGTTTGTGTTTCTCGGCCATCGGCAGATTGAACAAACCGCTGCCGAGGAACAGGTTCGAGGTCGGGCAAAACGCAATCGCCGAGCCGGCTTGCGCCAGACGCGCACATTCGTCGTCACACAGGTGCACGCCGTGGGCGAACACTGAGCGCTCGCCGAGCAATCGGTAGTGATCGTAAACGTCCAGATAGCCCTTGCGCTCCGGGAATAGCGCCTTGACCCACTCGACTTCCTTCAAGTTTTCGCTGATGTGGGTCTGCATGTACAGATCCGGATATTCACTCAGCAACTGGCCGGCAAGGGTCAGTTGTTCCGGGGTGCTGGTCGGGGCGAAGCGTGGGGTGACCGCGTAGTGCAGACGACCCTTGCCGTGCCAGCGCTCGATCAGCGTCTTGCTTTCGATGTAGCTCGATTCGGCGGTGTCGGTCAGGTAGTCCGGCGCGTTGCGGTCCATCATTACCTTGCCAGCGATCATCCGCAGGTCCAGTTGTTCGGCGGCCTCAAAGAACGAGTTCACCGATTGCGGATGCACACTGCCGAACACCAGCGCCGTGGTGGTGCCGTTGCGCAGCAGTTCCTTGATGAAAATATCCGCGACTTCATCCGCGTGGGCCTTGTCGGCGAACTGGCTTTCGCACGGGAAGGTGTAAGTGTTGAGCCAGTCCAGAAGCTGTTCGCCATAGGCGCCGACCATGCCGGTTTGCGGCAGGTGGATGTGGGTGTCGATGAAGCCCGGGGTGATCAGCGCATCCTGATAATGAGTGATCTCGATGTCGGCCGGCAGGGTCGGCAGCAATTCGCTGGCGTGGCCGATGGCGCTGATCTGGCCGTTATCGATCACCAACAGGCCGTCTTCGAAATACTCGTACGAGGCTTCGATCCCCACTTCGGCGGGGTCGGCGATACTGTGCAGGAGGGCGGCGCGGTAGGCTTTGCGTGCAGGCATGGGAGTTCTCAATTAGCAGCTTGGCTGCGGCGTGAAGCAGGCAGCAGTTTGGCGATCGATGATCCGGCGCTGGCGGTGTGCTGGCCGAAATTCGCGTTATAGGTGGCGATGATTTCGCCGGCGATGGAGATGGCGATTTCCACAGGCAACTTGCCTTTGACTTCGCCGATGCCCATCGGGCAGCGCATGCGGTGCAGCACGCTGCTGTCGAAACCGCGGTCACGCAGGCGATGTTCGAACTTCACCCGTTTGGTCTTCGAACCGATCAGGCCGAAGTAGGCGAAGTCGTTGCGCTTGAGGATCGCGGCGGTGAGTTCGAGATCAAGCTGGTGGTTGTGGGTCATGACGATGCAGTAGCTGCCGGTGGGCAGATCATCGACTTCATCCAGCGGTTCTTCGGTGACGATTTTGCGTACGCCGTGGGGAATCTGTTCGGGGAACTCGGCTTCCCGTGAGTCGATCCAGCGCACCCGGCAGGGCAGGCTGGCGAGCAGCGGTACCAGCGCCCGACCGACGTGGCCAGCGCCGAACACCGCAATCTGCGCCTGGACCTGGCCCATCGGTTCGAACAGCAATACGGTCACACCACCGCAGCACTGGCCCAGGCTGGCGCCGAGGCTGAAGCGCTCCAGATGGGTGTCCTGTCGGCCGCTGGCCAGCATCTCGCGGCCGATCTGCGTGGCCTTGTATTCCAGATGCCCGCCACCAATGGTGTCGAACGTTTGTGTGGCGCTGATGACCATTTTCGAGCCGGCATTACGCGGCGTCGAGCCGAGCTCTTCGATGATGGTCACCAACACACAGGGTTCACCCCGGGTTTGCAGGTCGGCGAGGGCGTCGATCCAGTTGTACATGTTTCACCTCTCAAGATCGTTCCCACGCTCTGCGTGGGAATGCATCTCTGGACGCTCCGCGTCCGCTGTTCACGATGCGACGCAGAGCGTCGCGGGCTGCATTCCCACGCAGAGCGTGGGAATGATCAAACCACCACTTCGGATTTGGCTTCCACGGCTTTCACCGCTTTCAACTGACGCATCTGCTCACAGCCCCACAACACCCGCTCCGGGGTCGCCGGTGCGTCGATTTTCGGTTGATGCTGGTAGTCGCCCAAACTGGCCACGGCGTCTTTGATCGCGCACCACGCGGCGATCCCGAGCATGAACGGCGGCTCACCCACGGCCTTGGAATGGAACACCGTGTCTTCCGGGTTCTTGCGGTTTTCCACCAGCTTCACCCGCAGGTCCAATGGCATGTCCGCCACCGCCGGGATCTTGTAGCTGGCTGGGCCGTTGGTCATCAGTTTGCCTTTGTCATTCCACACCAGTTCTTCCATGGTCAGCCAACCCATGCCCTGGATGAAACCGCCCTCGACCTGACCGATGTCGATCGCCGGGTTCAGCGAGTCGCCGACGTCGTGAAGAATGTCGGTACGCAGCATCTTGTACTCGCCGGTCAGGGTGTCGACGATCACCTCGGCGCAGGCCGCACCGAAGGCGTAGTAGTAGAACGGCCGACCCCGCGCCTGACTGCGGTCGTAGTAGATTTTCGGGGTCTTGTAGAAGCCGGTGCTCGACAGCGAAACCTGGGCGAAATACGCCTGCTGGATCAGCGATTCAAAGGTCAGAATGTGATCGCGAACCCGCACGTGACCGTTGTGGAATTCCACGTCTTCTTCGCTGACCTTGTATTGCCGCGCGGCGAATTCCACCAAGCGTTTCTTGATGATTTCCGCCGCGTTTTGCGCCGCTTTCCCGTTGAGGTCGGCGCCGCTCGAAGCAGCGGTTGGCGAAGTGTTCGGGACCTTGTCGGTGTTGGTCGCGGTGATCTGCACGCGGTGCATTTCCACCTGGAACACTTCAGCCACGACTTGCGCAACCTTGGTGTTCAAACCTTGTCCCATTTCGGTGCCGCCGTGGTTCAGGTGGATGCTGCCGTCGGTGTAGATGTGGATCAGTGCACCGGCCTGATTGAGGAAGCTGGCGGTGAAGGAAATACCGAATTTTACCGGGGTCAGCGCCAGGCCCTTTTTCAGGATCGGGCTGTTGGCGTTGTAGCGACGGATCGCTTCGCGACGCTCGGCGTACTGGCTGCTTTCTTCCAGTTCGGCGGTCATTTCCTCGAGCATGTTGTGCTCGACGGTCTGGTAGTAATGGGTGATGTTGCGCTCGGTCTTGCCGTAGTAGTTGGCCTTGCGTACGGCCAGTGGATCGAGGCCCAGATGGCGGGCAATCGCGTCCATCACTTCTTCGATGGCAACCATGCCTTGTGGGCCGCCGAAACCCCGGTAAGCGGTGTTCGACGCGGTGTTGGTTTTGCAGCGGTGACCGTTGATGGTCGCGTCGCCCAGATAGTACGAGTTGTCGGCATGGAACATCGCGCGGTCGACAATCGATGCCGACAAATCCGGTGAGCAACCACAGTTGCCGGCCAGTTCCAGCGCAATGCCGTGCAGGCGGCCAGTGCTGTCGAAGCCCACGTCGTACTCGACGTAGAACGGGTGACGCTTGCCAGTCATCAGCATGTCTTCGACACGCGGCAGGCGCATTTTGGTCGGCTGACCGGTCAGGTGCGCGATCACCGCGCACAGGCACGCCGGGCTTGCCGCTTGAGTCTCCTTGCCGCCGAAACCACCGCCCATGCGGCGCATGTCGACGACGATTTTGTTCATCGACACGTCCAGTACTTCCGCCACCAGTTTCTGCACTTCGGTGGGGTTCTGGGTCGAGCAGTAAACGATCATGCCGCCGTCTTCGGTCGGCATCACCGAAGAGATCTGGGTTTCCAGATAAAAGTGTTCCTGGCCGCCGATGTGCAGCGTGCCCTGGATGCGATATTCAGCAGTAGCCAACGCAGTCGCCGAATCGCCGCGCTGATGCGTGTGGCTATCGAGCACAAAGTGGCGTTTGCGCAGGGCTTCGACCACGTCCAGAACCGGTTCCAGATCTTCATATTCGATGATCGCGGCCATGGCCGCTTTGCGCGCGGTTTCCAGGTCTTTTGCCGCCACGGCGAGCACCGGTTGACCGACGAATTGCACATCGTCGATGGCCAGCAACGGATCGCCCGGCAGCAATGGCCCGATGTCTTTCAGGCCCGGCACGTCTTCGTGGGTAATGGCGATGCGCACGCCTTCAAAGGCGTAGCAGGGCTGGGTGTCGATGCTGATGATTTTCGCGTGGGCACGATCCGACAGGCGTGCGTAAACGTGCAGCTGATTGGGGAATTCCAGCCGATCGTCGATGTACTGCGCTTCACCGGACACGTGCTTGTCGGCGCTGTCGTGCTTGACGCTGCGGCCGACACCGGTGGTCAGGTCCTTGGCGAACAATTCAGCCAGTTCGGCTTGGGTCTTCTCTACAGCGTGATGATTAGACATAAGCGGTCACCCGAGTCTCGATGTGCGGTGTTTGCAGTTCGATGAAGTATTTACGCAGCAGGTTCTGTGCACTGAGCAGACGGTATTCCTTGCTGGCGCGGAAGTCCGAGAGTGGCGTGAAGTCTTCGGCCAATGCAGCGCAGGCGCGTTCGAGGGTGGCGTTGTTGAACGGCGCACCCAGCAGGGCGGCTTCGCAGTGTTTGGCGCGTTTTGGAATGGCTGCCATGCCGCCGAAAGCAACGCGGGCGTCGGCGATCACGCCAGTGTCGATGCGCAGGTTGAACGCGGCACAAACGGCGGAAATGTCATCGTCCAGACGTTTGGATACCTTGTAGGCGCGGAACAGTTGTTCAACGCTGGCGCGCGGCACGATGATCTTTTCGATGAACTCGCTTTCCTGACGCGCGGTGACCCGGTAATCGATGAAGTAATCTTCCAGCGCCATGGTGCGGCGGGTTTCGCCCTTGCACAGAACAATCTGCGCGCCGAGGGCGATCAGCAGCGGTGGCGAGTCGCCGATTGGCGAGGCGTTGCCGATGTTGCCGCCCAGGGTGCCCTGGTTGCGGATCTGCAAGGAAGCGAAGCGTTGCAGCAATTCGCCGAAGTCAGGGTACTCGGCCTTCAAGGCGTCGTAGCAGTCGGAGAGGGCGGTGGCGGCGCCGATTTCCAGGCGATCGTCGAAGCGTTCGATGCGTTTCATTTCGACGACGTTGCCGACGTAGATCATCACCGGCAAGGTGCGGTGGAACTGGGTGACTTCCAACGCCAGATCAGTGCCACCGGCCAACAAGCGGGCCTGTGGATAAGCGTCATAGAGGTCGGCCAGATCGGCCACGGTCAACGGTACCAGGCAGCGCTTGTCGCCACTGTTGAGTTCGCCGATATCGGTGGGGGAGATGGCTTTCAGGCGGGCGATAGTGTCCGCTTCGCGAGCATCGAATTGGTCGGGTTGTTTGCCACAGCAGGATTGCTCGGCGGCGGCCAGGATCGGCCGATAACCGGTGCAGCGGCAGAGGTTGCCGGCCAGCGCTTCGTGGGCCTTGTGAGAATCCGGTTGATCGCTGTTCTTTTGCAGCGCGAACAGCGACATCACGAAGCCCGGCGTGCAGAAACCGCACTGCGAGCCGTGGCACTCGACCATGGCTTTTTGCACGCTGTGCAGCTCGCCTTGGTGCTTGAGGTCTTCGACGCTGATCAGTTGCTTGCCGTGCAGCGACGAAACAAAGGTCAGGCACGAGTTGAGGCTGCGGTAGCGAATGTGTTCGCGGCCCAAGTCGTCTGTCTGCAACTCGCCGACCACCACGGTGCAGGCGCCACAGTCGCCGCTGGCGCAGCCTTCTTTGGTGCCGGGTTTGCCCACGTGTTCGCGCAGGTAATTGAGCACGGTCAGGTTCGGGTCCAGGGCGTGCTCGCTACGGAGTTCCTGGTTGAGTAAAAACTGGATCACGGAAGGCCTCGCAAACTCATTATTGTTGTTAACCGACATGAGCCGAATTTATCAGGTCTGACTTTTCGGTCAATGATTTTCTGACTTAAAGGTCAGGAAATGGCATTTTGTCGATCAACGACTCGTTCCTTCATTATTGACCCTCACGGGATCGTTTGCTGTTTGCTCGAATCGTGCCAAAAACCGCTGGGTGGGCACTCCGCCATGACCCATCAATTGCGCTACACTGCGCCGCTTGTGCAGATCGAAGAGTTTGAAGGACAACCATGACGTTCAAGGCCCCGGACAGCCTCGCCGAGCAAATCGCTCACCACCTCGCCGAACGCATCATTCGCGGCGAAATGAAGCCGGGGGAGCGCATTCAGGAACAGAAGGTCACGCTGGCCCTCAATGTCAGCCGCGGTTCGGTCCGTGAGGCCTTGCTGATTCTCGAGCGCCGCCACTTGATCGCGATTTTGCCGCGACGTGGCGCCCACGTGACCGAACTCACGGCGCACAAGGTGCAGAGCCTGTGCACGCTGATGAGCGAGTTGTACATTTTGCTCGGCAACGCGGTGGCCAGCGGCTGGCAAGTCCAGGCCGACATGGTGCCGTTTCTGCAGATCCAGCAGCGCCTGACCGACAGCTACGAACGCCAGGACATCCGCACGTTCGTTGACGACAGCTTCAGTGTGATGCGCGCCGCGTATCCGTTCGCCAACAACCCGTACTTGCAGGAAACCGTCGAGAATTTGCAGCCGGCCATGAGCCGCGCGTATTTCCTCGCGCTGGATCAGCGCAAGGCCTCGATGAGCGAGTTCCTCGAGCTGTTCGAACGCTTGCTCGCCGCCGTGCTGGCCCGTGACTTTCCTCAGATCCGCGTGGTGCTGACGGCGTATGCCCAGCGCAGCTGCGATCTGGTGGTCTCTGCCCTGACGGTCGCTTAAGCGTGCGGCTCAAGTGCATCAAGCTGGCGGGGTTCAAATCCTTCGTCGATCCGACCACGGTGAACTTCCCCAGTAACATGGCGGCGGTGGTCGGGCCCAATGGTTGCGGCAAGTCGAACATCATCGACGCCGTGCGTTGGGTGATGGGCGAGAGCTCGGCCAAGAACTTGCGCGGCGAGTCGATGACCGACGTCATCTTCAACGGCTCGACCAGCCGTAAACCGGTGAGCCAGGCCAGTATTGAGCTGGTGTTCGATAACTCCGACGGTACCCTGCTCGGCGAATGGGCTGCTTATGCGGAAATTTCCATTCGCCGCAAAGTGACCCGCGACAGCCAGACCACCTATTACCTCAACGGCACCAAATGCCGCCGCCGCGATATCACCGACATCTTTCTGGGGACCGGCCTCGGCCCGCGCAGCTATTCGATTATCGAGCAGGGGATGATCTCCAAGCTGATCGAGTCCAAGCCCGAAGACCTGCGCAATTTCATCGAAGAAGCCGCCGGCATTTCCAAGTACAAGGAGCGTCGGCGCGAGACTGAAAACCGTATCCGCCGCACCCACGAAAATCTGGCCCGCCTGACCGACCTGCGCGAAGAACTCGAGCGTCAGCTTGAACGCTTGCACCGCCAGGCCGAGGCCGCCAAGAAGTATCAGGAATACAAGGGTGAAGAGCGCCAGCTCAAGGCCCAGCTGTCGGCCCTGCGCTGGCAGGCATTGAACGAACAGGTCGGCCAGCGCGAGTCGATCATCGGCACCCAAGAAGTCACCTTTGAAGCCCTGGTGGCCGAGCAACGCAATGCCGACGCGGCCATCGAGCGCCTGCGTGACGGTCATCACGATCTGTCCGAACGCTTCAATCTGGTGCAGGGGCGTTTCTATTCGGTCGGCGGCGACATCGCCCGGGTCGAGCAGAGCATCCAGCACGGTCAGCAGCGTTTGCGTCAGTTGCAGGACGACCTGAAGGAAGCCGAGCGCGCGCGGCTGGAAACCGAGTCTCACCTGGGCCACGACCGTACCTTGCTGCTGACCTTGGGCGAAGAGCTGGAAATGCTCACGCCGGAACAGGAAGTCACCAGCGCCGCCGCCGAAGAAGCTGCTGCCGCGCTCGAAGAATCCGAAACCACCATGCACGGCTGGCAGGAGCAGTGGGACACCTTCAACCTCACTGCCGCCGAGCCACGCCGTCAGGCTGAAGTCCAGCAGTCGCGAATCCAGCAACTGGAAACCAGCATGGAACGTTTGGCTGATCGCCAGAAACGCCTTGGCGAAGAGCGTGCGTTGCTCTCGGCGGATCCGGAAGACGCGGCAATCATGGAACTCAGCGAGCAATTGGCTGCGTCCGAGGCCACGCTCGAAGACTTGCAGGCCAGTGAAGAAGCTCAGGTTGAACGTCTTGAACAACTGCGTCAGGAATTGCAACTAGCGCTGCAAAATCAGCAGCAAGCCCAAGGTGATTTGCAGCGGCTCAACGGTCGACTGGCTTCGTTGGAAGCCTTGCAGCAAGCCGCGCTCGATCCCGGCACCGGCACTGTCGAATGGCTGCGCGAACAGCATCTGGCAGATCGTCCGCGTCTGGCCGAAGGCCTGAAGGTCGAGGCCGGTTGGGAACTGGCGGTGGAAACCGTGCTCGGCGCCGACCTGCAAGCGGTGCTGGTGGATGACTTCGGTGACTTCGATCTGGCCGGGTTTGCCCAAGGCGATTTGCGCCTGCTCAGCCCGGCCACCGATGGCGTGCGCATGCCTGGCAGTTTGCTCGACAAGGTCGAGGCGCAGATTGATTTGTCGCCATGGCTGGGGCAGGTCAAACCGGTCGACAGCCTTGAGCAGGCCTTGGCCTTGCGCGGGCAATTGGCCGCCGGCCAAAGCCTGATCAGCCGCGACGGTTATTGGGTCGGTCGACACTTTTTGCGTGTGCGCCGGGCCAGCGAAGCGGAAAGCGGCGTGCTCGCCCGTGGCCAGGAGATTCAGCGCTTGGGCCTTGAACGCGAAGAGCGCGAAGCCACGGTCGAAACCCTCGAAACCCAACTTCAGAATCTCAGGGCGCAACAGCGTCAGCAGGAAAACGGGCGCGAACATTTGCGCCGTCTGCTGCAAGACGAAGCCCGTCAGCAAGGTGAATTGAAAGCTCAGTTGTCCGCCGGCAAAGCCAAGGTCGAGCAGTTGACCCTGCGCCGCACCCGTCTCGATGAAGAACTCACCGAGCTGAGCGAGCAGCGTGCCCTGGAACACGAGAACATCGGCGAAGCGCGCCTGCAATTGCAGGAAGCCCTCGACAGCATGGCGCTGGACACCGAGCAGCGTGAGCTGCTGTTGGCCCAGCGCGACAGCCTGCGCGAACGCCTTGATCGGGTGCGTCAGGAAGCCCGACAGCACAAGGATCATGCGCACCAACTGGCGGTACGCCTCGGTTCGCTGAAGGCGCAACACGACTCCACTCGTCAGGCGCTGGAACGGCTGGAAATGCAGTCCGAGCGCCTGACCGAGAAGCGCGAACAGCTCAGCCTCAATCTGGAAGAGGGCGAGGCGCCGCTGGAAGAGCTGCGGCTGAAACTCGAAGAGCTGCTCGAGAAGCGCATGACCGTCGATGAAGAGCTCAAGACCGCGCAAATCGCCATGGAAGACGCCGACCGCGAGCTGCGCGACGCCGAAAAACGCCGCAACCAAGCCGAGCAGCAATCGCAATTGATCCGTGGTCAACTCGAACACCAGCGCATGGAATGGCAAGCCCTGACCGTGCGCCGCAAGACCCTTGAAGATCAGTTGCTGGAAGACGGCTACGACCTGCGCGGCGTACTCGCGACCCTGATGGCCGAGGCCAATGAGAAAGACGCCGAAGAAGAACTCGAGCGCATTGCCGCGCGAATTCAGCGCCTCGGCGCGATCAACCTCGCGGCTATCGACGAATACCAGCAACAATCCGAGCGTAAACGTTATCTGGATGCTCAGAACGACGATCTGGTGGAAGCGCTGGACACCCTCGAGAACGTGATTCGCAAGATCGACAAGGAAACCCGAAACCGCTTCAAAGATACCTTTGATCAGATCAATGGCGGTTTACAGGCCCTTTTCCCAAAAGTTTTCGGTGGAGGACGCGCGTATTTGGAACTGACGGGCGAAGATCTACTCGATACAGGGGTAACGATCATGGCGCAGCCGCCAGGAAAGAAGAACAGCACCATCCATTTGCTCTCCGGTGGCGAAAAAGCCCTGACTGCATTGGCCCTGGTTTTTGCCATCTTCAAGTTGAATCCGGCGCCGTTCTGCATGCTCGATGAGGTTGACGCGCCATTGGATGACGCTAACGTTGGACGCTACGCGCGGCTGGTCAAAGAGATGTCGCAGACGGTGCAGTTCATCTACATCACCCACAACAAGATCGCCATGGAAATGGCCGATCAATTGATGGGGGTGACGATGCACGAACCCGGTTGCTCGCGTCTGGTGGCAGTGGATGTGGAGGAGGCGATGGCGATGGTGGATGCCTAGCGGCGAGCATCAGGCTATAAGCCGTAAGCTGTAAGGGGTTAGCTTGACGCTTGCGACTTGCAGCTTGAACTGCACAGACCGTCGACACTTTACTTGTGGAATGAAGATGGCAAATTGACACAATTTGCGTAGCGACTTCGACAGACGGTGTAAAGTTGCCTTTGGTCGTGCTAGTTTAATGTCAATTTTTCGTATACGTGGGCAAAACGCCTGTCAGAACATAGAGTTGGCGCCACGTTTTAAAGCGGTTTACCCAATGTAAACCCCTTATTTTTCAGCATTTTTTATAGAGGCACAGGAATTACATGGAAATCGGTCTGCGCGAGTGGCTGATCGTCATCGGCATTATTGTCATTGCCGGTATTCTTTTTGATGGCTGGCGTCGCATGCGCGGCGGCAAGGGAAAACTGAAGTTTCGTCTTGACCGAAATCTGTCCAACCTGCCGGATGAGGACACCAGCGCCGAGTTGTTGGGCCCGCCCCGTGTGCTGGACACCCATAAAGAACCGCAACTGGACGAGCACGACCTGCCGTCGGTGAGCATGCCTGCCCGTGAACCTCGTGAGTCGGGTTCCAAGCGCGGTAAGCGTGGTCATGGCGAGCCTTCTCAGGGCGACATGAACCTCAGTCTGGATCTGGACGGCGGCCCGAGCTTCAACAGCCGTGATAACGATTTTCCGGATGACACCAAATCTGCCAGCCCGGCCGAGAAAGATCAGCCGCAAGCCGAAGAAGTGCTGGTGATCAGCGTGATCTGCCGCGACCCGACCGGTTTCAAGGGCCCGGCGCTGTTGCAGAACATTCTGGAAAGCGGTCTGCGTTTTGGCGAGATGGACATTTTCCACCGTCACGAAAGCATGGCCGGTAACGGCGAAGTCCTGTTCTCCATGGCCAATGCGGTCAAACCGGGCGTCTTCGATCTGGATGACATCGATCATTTCAGCACCCCGGCAGTGAGCTTCTTCCTCGGTCTGCCAGGCCCGCGTCATCCGAAGCAAGCCTTCGACGTGATGGTGGCTGCGGCACGCAAACTGTCCCAGGAGCTGAACGGCGAACTGAAAGACGACCAGCGCAGCGTGTTGACCGCCCAAACGATTGAGCACTACCGTCAGCGCATCGTTGAATTCGAGCGTCGCGCATTGACCCAGAAGCGTTAAAGTCAAAAGATCGCAGCCTCGTTTCACTCGACAGCTCCTACAGGGTTCGCGATTTACTGTAGGAACTGTCGAGTGAAACGAGGCTGCGATCTCTTGAGCTTGATGAGATGAGATAGGAGCAGCCTCGGCTGCTCTTTTGCTTTATGAGAGAACACCCATGACCGCCGCCAAAAACCGCATTCTAGAGCTGCGCGCCGAGCTCGATCAGCACAACTATCGCTACCACGTGCTGGACGAACCCAGCATTCCGGACGCCGAATACGATCGCTTGTTCCATGAGCTCAAGGCCCTCGAAGCGGCCCATCCCGAATTGATCACCAGCGACTCGCCGACCCAGCGTGTCGGCAGCGCGGCGTTGTCGGCGTTCACTCAGGTGCGTCATGAAGTGCCGATGCTCAGCCTGGGCAACGCCTTCGAAGAAACCGACATGCGCGAATTCGATCGCCGGGTGACGGAAGGGCTGGACCTGCCGGTCGGCGACTTGTTCGGCGGTGGCGCGGCGGTGGAGTACAGCTGCGAACCCAAGCTCGATGGCCTAGCGGTCAGTCTGCTGTATCAGGACGGTGTGCTGGTGCGCGGCGCCACCCGCGGCGACGGCACCACCGGTGAAGACATCAGCGTCAACGTGCGCACCGTGCGCAATATCCCGCTCAAGCTGCATGGCACCGGTTGGCCGGCGACCCTGGAAGTGCGTGGCGAAGTGTTCATGTCCAAGGCCGGTTTCGAGCGGCTCAACGCCACGCAACTGGAAGTCGGCGGCAAGACCTTCGCCAACCCGCGTAACGCGGCGGCGGGCAGTTTGCGGCAGCTGGATTCGAAGATCACCGCCAACCGTCCGCTGGAATTCTGCTGCTACGGCATCGGCCAGATTTCGGCCGATATTGCCGACACGCACATTGGCAATCTGCAGCAACTCAAAGCCTGGGGGATGCCGATCAGCCATGAGCTGAAACTGGCGCACGGCATCGAAGAATGCCTGGATTACTACCGCGACATTGGCGAGCGCCGCAATGCACTGCAGTATGAAATCGATGGTGTGGTGTTCAAGGTCAACAACATTGCGTCTCAGCGTGAACTGGGTTTTCGCGCTCGCGAGCCGCGCTGGGCGATAGCCCACAAATTCCCGGCCATGGAAGAACTCACCGAACTGCTCGACGTGGAATTCCAGGTCGGTCGCACCGGGGCCGTGACGCCAGTGGCGCGCTTGAAACCGGTCAGAGTCGCCGGCGTCACCGTGGCCAATGCGACCTTGCACAATATGGATGAAGTGGCGCGGCTGGGCCTGATGATTGGTGACACCGTGATCATTCGTCGCGCCGGTGATGTGATTCCGCAAGTGGTGCAAGTGGTCACCGAGCGCCGTCCGGAAAACGCCCGGCCGGTGCGGATTCCCGAGCAGTGCCCGGTCTGCGGTTCCCATGTCGAGCGCACGCAACTGGTCAAGCGCAGCAAGGGCCGTGAGACCATCAGCGAAGGCGCGGTGTATCGCTGCGTCGGGCGTCTGGCCTGCGGGGCGCAACTCAAGCAAGCGATCATCCACTTCGTTTCGCGCCGCGCCATGGACATCGAAGGGCTGGGCGAGAAAAGCGTCGAGCAACTGGTGGACGAAGGCCTGGTGAGTTCACCGGCCGATCTCTATGCCCTGACGTTCGAGCAGATCGTCGACCTGGAAGGCTTTGCCGAGCTGTCGAGCAAGAACCTGCTCAGTGCAATCGAAGACAGCAAGCAGCCGAGTCTGGGGCGGTTCATCTACGCCTTAGGCATTCCCGATGTCGGCGAAGAGACGGCCAAGGTCCTGGCGCGCTCTCTCGGCTCGCTGGAGCGGGTTCAGCAGGCGTTGCCGCAAGTACTCACGTACTTGCCGGATGTCGGGCTGGAAGTGGCTCACGAGATTCACAGCTTCTTTGAAGACGCGCATAACCAGCAGGTGATCAAGGATCTGCTCAAGCACGGCCTGCAGATTCAGGATCAAGGCGAGCTGGGCGCCGAGTTTGCGGCGAGCACCACGCTAGGAGGCTTCCTCGACAAGTTGCACATTCCGTCGGTCGGACCGGGCGGGGCGCAGAAGCTTGCCGACAAGTTCGGCTCACTCGAAGCGGTGATGAGTGCTGATTGGCTGGACATGCGTCAGGCATTGCCGGAGAAGCAGGCGACTTCGGTTCGCGAATTCTTTGCGGGCACGGAAAATCGTCAGCTCGCCGAGGCGGCCGAAAAGCAGTTGCGTGATTTCGGTATGCACTGGCAGAGCGAGAAAAAAGTCGTCGAAGGGTTGCCGCTGGCCGGGCAGACCTGGGTGTTGACCGGTTCGCTGGAGCTGATGAGTCGCGATGTCGCCAAGGACAAACTTGAAAGCCTCGGCGCCAAGGTGGCCGGTTCCGTGTCGGCCAAGACCCATTGCGTCGTCGCCGGCCCGGGCGCGGGATCGAAGTTGGCCAAGGCCAATGAGCTGGGGTTGAAGGTGCTGGATGAAGAGGCGTTTGTCGAGTTTCTGAAGAAGCACGGTATCGACATTTAAGATCGCCAAGATCGCAGCCTTCGGCAGCTGTTGATCGTTCCCACGCTCTGCGTGGTAACGCATCCCGTGACGCTCTGCGTCACAACGGACGCGGAGCGTCCGGGGCGGCATTCCCACGCAGAGCGTGGGAACGATCACGGTACAAGAATGATCTAGTCTTCGCAGGCCCCAGGGAGAGATCGCCATGTACCGCTTCTTCGAACAGCTCAGCTCACGCATCGCCGCGCCCTTCATGGGTGAGCGTTTGCGCAACAGCAAGGTCTGGCATTGTCGTTGCGGGCAGTCGCTGTTCTTTCGCAACAGCCAGTGCCTGGCGTGTTCGGCGGCGCTGGGCTATCAGCCGCAACAGAGTCGCTTGTCTTCGCTGCAACCCGCCCCGCAAGCGGATACCTGGTTGCTCGACGCCGATCCAGACGCCGGTGTGTTCCGCCGCTGCGCCAATCTCGATTCCCCGGCCGCATGCAACTGGCTGCTGCCGGCCGGTGAGCACGATGGATTGTGCATCGCCTGTAGCCTGAATCGCACCATCCCCGACCTGTCGATCCCCGAAAATCACGAGCATTGGCGCAAAGTGGAAATCGCCAAGCGGCGCCTGGTGGCGCAGCTGATCAGCCTGGGTTTGCAGGTCATTCCAAAGACCGAGGATGAAGAGGCTGGTCTGGCCTTCGATTTCCTCGGTATTGACCTTGTAGGCAAACCGCCGACCACCGGTCACGCCAATGGCCTGATCACCCTCGATATCAAGGAAGCCGACGACGCCCATCGCGAGCAGGTTCGTGTGCAGATGCACGAACCTTATCGCACGTTGCTCGGGCATTTTCGCCATGAAACAGGGCATTACTACTGGGACCGGCTGATTGCCAACAGTCATTGGCTGGAACCATTCCGCGGTTTGTTCGGTGACGAGCGTGCCAGTTACGCCGAGGCCCTTGAACGGCATTATCAGCAGGGCGCGCCGCTCGACTGGCAGCAGCATTCCGTCAGTGCCTACGCCACCATGCATCCTTGGGAAGACTGGGCGGAAACCTGGGCTCATTACCTGCACATGATGGACGCAGTGGACACCGCCCTGGGTTTTGGCATGAGTGCACAGGAAGTGGATTTCGATTACCAGCCGTTTCCGTCTGGCACGCTATTCGACCCGCAGCACCCCGGCGGCCCGGCGTTCTTGTCGTTCGTCAACGCATGGATCGAACTGGCCGGGATGCTCAACGAATTGTCACGCAGCATGGGCCAGCCGGATTTCTATCCGTTCGTCCTGCCGTCAGCGGTGATTGCCAAGCTGCACTTCATCCACCTGGTGATCCAGCAAGAGGGCGGCAGGGCGGATGAGGTGTTGGCGCAATAGAATCAAAAGATCGCAGCCTGCGGCAGCTCTACAGGTGTACGCCGATCCAACGTAGGAGTTGCCGCAGGCTGCGCTCTTTTCAGGATCACCGCAGGTCCTTGAAGCGACTCATGTTTTTTAATCCGCCCGAACGGTTGTAACTTCGTCCCAGATAGGTACAATGGCGCGGCTCGCCGTCAGGTGAGCGTCGTTATGGTGACCCCATCGGTCCCCCCGCAACGATTACCCGTGAACCTGGTCAGACCCGGAAGGGAGCAGCCACAGCGGGAACATTGTGTGCCGGGGTGTGGCTGGTGGGGTTGCCTCCATAACGCAACACGAATCCTCTTTCGTGTTTTCGACCTAAAATTCCTGTTTTATTTTTTCTGCCATGGGGCTCGCCCGGGGCGGTATTTTTTCGTTTCCGGAATAAAGAGTTGATATGAAAAACAGGCCGATCTGTCGCATTTCGACAGGTCGGCCTCTTTTTCATGACTGGTACTAAGGCTTGGACAAGGCCTGGTCAACCGCTGCGATCAGCTTTCCCAGATCCTTCGGGGTGGCTTTGTGAATGACACTGAACAGGTACGCCCGCTGTTCATCTTCGTCGCCCAGATCTGCGAAAAAGGCTTTCAGCTTCACACCCAGCACGTTGGCAAGCAAAAACAATGCTTCCACGCTGGGCGTATAGGTGCCGGTTTCGAAGCGGCTGATGGTTTTGGGGTCAAAACCGGTTTTTTCGCCGAGTTCAGCCTGAGTAAGCCCTGCGACCTTGCGATAGCGTCGGATGGCCGGACCCAAACTTGAAATTTGCATCGCTCAATTCCCATTTAGAATCAAGAACTTAACGATAGATCTTCGCATTAGGCAACTGCATGATTCATCACCTTGCTTTGCAAAATGTGATGCATTTCGTAGAATCTCCGCTTCGTGCGGGCTTTTAGTGATCTGCTTGCTGAAGTTTAGGCGATGTGAAACGGCCAGCATTGGTTCCTTGTCGGGGTAAGCGCAGAGGCCGTTGATGGGCTTAGGCTTGAGGGCGAAATGCTGCCAGAGTCGGTATTGCTTCTTTGCCCAGGGCCTTTGAGCCAGGGGGGCGTTCTCAATTAGTTTTCCCGCCTTATTGTCGCCTTAAAGCGGGCCAGGCAAGGCGCAGGCCGTTGGGAATGGTTCTTCCCTTTTCGCAACGCAGGCTGGCCCGCTTTAAGGCACAGCCCAGCGCGGCGGGGAAACTGATTGAGAGCGCCCCCCGCATCTTTGATGTTCCGGCAGCCATCAAATGCTGTTCATGGAGTGATAACGTGTTTGTGCGCTGTACGTCTCAAAACATCTCTTCCGGGCATCCTGCGCTGGTCGAGCGGTACCACCGCTAGCGACAGTGAGCCTGACTCATGGATGAGAAATACCGCAGGGCCGTGGACGCCGCCGCCATTTTTTCCGAGACTGATCTCAACGGTCGGATTACCTATGTCAACGATCAATTCTGTGCCGTATCCGGCTACGGCCGCGAGGAGCTGCTGGGGCAGAATCATCGGCTATTGAACTCCGGCCTGCATTCCGCCGATTTCTTCGCCGCTATGTGGCGAACCATTGCATTGGGTAATGTCTGGAAGGGCGAGATCTGCAATCGCGCCAAGGATGGCAGCCTGTATTGGGTCGACAGCACCATGGTGCCGATCCTCGATGATGCCACCGGGCACGTTCATCGATACCTGTCGATTCGTTTCGACATCAGCGAAAAACGCCAACTGCTGCAATCATTGCAATGGCGGGTCGGGCATGACGTCCTGACCGGGCTGCCCAATCGTGCATTCCTGTCGGATTTACTGGATCAGGCGCTGGAATTCTCCCGGCAGGAAAACATTCCGTTGGCGGTGTGCATGCTTGACCTCGACGGGTTCAAGGCGGTCAACGACGGTTACGGTCACGCCAGTGGCGATATGTTGCTGGTGGAAGTGGCCAAGCGTTTGCGCGACATTGTGCGCGGCGAAGATGTGGTGGCGCGACTGGCCGGTGACGAGTTCGTGTTGGTGTTGCGTTACGTGCGCGATCTGCCGGAGTTGTACGCGGCATTGAATCGCGTGTTGAGGGCGATTTCGGCGCCTTACACACTGCACGGCAAGGATATCAATGTGTTTGCCAGTATCGGCGCCACCCTGTTTCCCCATGACAACGAAGATGCCGAAACCCTGCTGCGTCATGCCGATCAGGCGATGTACGTGGCCAAGCAGAGCGGGCGCAACCGCTTTCACCTGTTTGATGTCTCTCGGGATCAAGACGTCAAGGTCACTCACCAGACCGTCGAACGGGTGCGTCAGGCGTTGGTCGCCGGTGAATTGCGTCTGCATTTTCAGCCCAAGGTGAATATGCGCCGTGGCGTGGTTGTCGGTTTCGAGGCGTTGTTGCGTTGGGAGCACCCGCAAAACGGCATGGTGCCGCCTCGCGAGTTTTTGCCGCTGGTGGAGGACACGGACCTCATTATCGATATCGGTGAATGGGTGATGGATCAGGTTTTGTCGCAGTTGCACCGTTGGCAGCAAGCGGGGCAGGGCTGGCCGGTCAGTATCAACATTGCGGCGCGACATTTTCAGCGCGCCGATTTCGTCGACCGGCTCAAGCACCTGCTCGCTCGACATGCCCAGGTCGCCCCACATATGCTCGATCTGGAAATCGTCGAGTCGGTGGCGATCGAGAATATCCAGCATGTCAGCGCCTGTTTGCAGGCCTGTCAGGCGTTGGGGGTGCAGTTTTCTCTGGGTGATTTTGGTACGGGCTACTCATCCCTGAGTTACCTCAAGCGATTACGCACCCAAACCATCAAGATCGATAAGTCGTTCGTGCGTGACATTCTGATTGATCATGACGATCTGGCTCTGACCACGGCGGTCATTGGCCTGGCCCGGGCGTTCGATCGGCAGGTAATCGCCGAGGGCTTGGAAAGCCTCGAGCATGGCGAATTGCTGTTGCGGCTGGGATGCGAAGTCGCTCAAGGCTATTTCATCGCTCGCCCGATGCCGCCCGATGAGGTGCCGGGTTGGGTGGCGGGGTTTGTCGCTCCGTCGCAATGGCAAGCGCTTGACCAGACAGCCTGAGCCATCATGTGCTACAGGCTGGCATCAGGGTTGCCGACTTGAGTCGCCAGGCTGATCATCATGTCGTGCAGGATGCCTTGGGTCGGTCGGCCGCGCTCGATCTGCACCATGGGCATGGCCCAGCTGTCGGACACGACAAACCGCAATGGCGCCTCGGCGGCCGCGACACTCAGGCTGATCAACAGCAATGCCCCCAAGGCAAAACGCATAAACGCTCCGGTATGAGCCAGTAAAGCCTCCACAAAGTGCAGCTTAGCCAGATTAGACGAGCGCACCGGATGCAATTTTGGCCTTGCTCCGCTAGCATTAGCCGCTTCTGTTCCTTCGTTGCGACGGTTTTCGATGAGTTATCAGGTTCTTGCACGTAAATGGCGTCCGCGCTCGTTTGGCGAAATGGTCGGCCAGACCCATGTGCTCAAGGCTCTGATCAATGCCTTGGACAGCCAGCGGCTGCACCACGCGTACCTGTTTACCGGTACCCGCGGGGTCGGCAAGACCACCATCGCGCGGATCATCGCCAAATGCCTGAACTGTGAAACAGGTATCACTTCGACCCCCTGTGGCGAGTGCTCGGTGTGCCGCGAGATCGATGAAGGCCGCTTCGTCGACCTGATCGAGATCGACGCCGCGAGCCGGACCAAGGTCGAAGACACCCGCGAACTGCTCGACAACGTGCAATACGCGCCGAGCCGCGGGCGCTTCAAGGTCTACCTGATCGACGAAGTGCACATGCTCTCCAGCCATTCCTTCAATGCGCTGTTGAAAACCCTTGAAGAGCCGCCGCCCTACGTCAAGTTCATCCTGGCCACCACCGATCCGCAGAAACTTCCTGCGACTATTCTTTCGCGTTGCCTGCAGTTCTCCCTGAAGAACATGACCCCGGAGCGGGTGGTCGAGCATTTGACCCATGTGCTGAGCGTCGAGAACGTGCCGTTCGAAGACGATGCGCTGTGGCTGCTGGGCCGCGCCGCCGATGGTTCGATGCGCGACGCCATGAGCCTGACCGATCAGGCCATCGCCTTCGGTGAAGGCAAGGTTATGGCCGCCGACGTGCGGGCCATGCTCGGTACCCTTGATCACGGCCAGGTTTACGACGTTTTGCAGGCGCTGATCGAAGGCGACGCCAAGGCGTTGCTCGAAGCGGTGCGCCATCTGGCCGAACAAGGCCCGGACTGGAACGGCGTGCTCTCGGAAATTCTCAATGTGCTGCACCGTGTTGCCATCGCCCAGGCCCTGCCTGAAGGCGTCGACAACGGTCATGGCGACCGTGATCGTGTATTGGCTCTGGCTCAGGCATTGCCGGCTGAAGACGTGCAGTTCTATTACCAGATGGGCCTGATTGGTCGCCGGGATTTGCCGCTGGCGCCGGACCCGCGCGGCGGTTTCGAAATGGTCCTGCTGCGAATGCTCGCGTTCCGGCCGGCAGACACTGCTGACGCGCCGAGGCAACCGCTAAAGACGGTGGGGATCAGCCAGGCCACAGTTGATTCCGCAAACTCAGTGGCTGCCGCGCCGGTTGTTGCGCCGGTAGTCGCTACGGCCGTTACACCGCCTCCGGTTGCGCCTGTGGTGGCACCGGCCGTCCCGGTAGCTGCGCCTGAGCCGGTCGCGCCTGTGGCTGTGCCCGTGGTCGCGCCAGAGCCCGAGCCTGTTGTCGAACCGGTGGCGGTCGAAGAAGTTGTCGATCTGCCATGGAACGACCCGGTAGAGCCCGAAGTTGTCCAGCAGCCCGCCGTCGAGCCGGTGCTGGAAACGGCTGGCGAACAACCCGAATTACCACCGATGCCCATGCCGACCCCGGACAGCGTGGTGCCGGATGCGCCGGAATGGGCCGCTGCGCCGATTCCGGAACCGTCCATGGCCGAAGTCGATGCCGCCACGCCAGGCATGGATCAGGACGACGAGCCGCCGCTGGACGAGGATTACATCGAGCCGGACATGGATTCGGCTTACAGCTACCTCGATGAACTGGCCAGCGAGCACGCCGCTGAACCTGCGCCGGAACCCGAACCTGAGCCGGCCGCAATGCCGGCCACCGGCCTTGCCCTGCAATGGCTGGAGTTGTTCCCGAAACTGTCGGTGTCCGGCATGACCGCCAGCATCGGCGCCAACTGCACGCTGATCGCCGTCGATGGCGACAATTGGCTGTTGCACCTGGACCCGGCCCACAGCGCCTTGTTCAACGCGACACAGCAACGTCGCCTCAACGATGCACTGAACCAGTTCCACGGGCGTACGCTGACCCTGAGCATGGAGCTGATCAAGCCTGAGCAGGAAACCCCGGCTCAGGCCTCATCCCGTCGTCGTGCCAACCGTCAGCGTGAGGCCGAGGAGTCGATCCACGGCGATCCGTTCATCCAGCAAATGATGCAGCAGTTCGGGGCGGTGGTCCGTCACGATACTATTGAACCTGTCGAGGCCCTGGTCAGTCAGGACTAATAACTGAAGGCGCTTGGCCGCATTTGCCGGGCGCTGTTTTTATCCAAGTACTTTTGAGGTGATTCCCATGATGAAAGGTGGCATGGCCGGCCTGATGAAGCAGGCGCAGCAGATGCAGGAAAAAATGGCCAAGATGCAGGAGGAACTGGCCAACGCCGAAGTCACCGGTAAAGCCGGCGGCGATATGGTCACCGTGGTGATGACCGGTCGTCACGACGTCAAGCGCGTGACCATCGACCCAAGCCTGGTTGAAGGCCTGAGCGAAGACGACAAAGAAATGCTGGAGGCGGTATTCGCCGCCGCCGTTAACGACGCCGTGCGCAAGATTGAAGCCAACAGCCAGGACAAAATGTCTGGTGTGACCGCTGGCATGCAATTGCCACCGGGTATGAAGCTGCCATTCTGATTCGCCAACGCGCGTCGGATGGGTAAAAAAAATGCCAGGCATCGCGCCTGGCATTTTTGCGTTGGTGGTTTAACCATTAATTGTGGCGAGGGAGCTTGCTTCCGCTGGACTGCACAGCAGTCCCCTTCTTTTTTAGGTAAAGAATGGGGCCACTTCGCGACCTAGCGGGAGCAAGCTCCCTCGCCACAACAAAAGGAAGAAACATCGAACGCCATACCACCACAGAGGTCTGCTCTCTATACAGCCGAAATTCGAACTGCGCGTTACGCAAGACTGAATAATTGACGCTCATACGAGGCGCGGGTATAAACCGCGTCTCGTTGTTATGTCGGACTTTTTCCCCATGAGCTTCAGCCCTTTGATTCGCCAACTGATCGATGCCCTGCGAATTTTGCCGGGTGTGGGTCAGAAAACTGCCCAGCGCATGGCGTTGCAACTGCTTGAGCGTGATCGCAGCGGCGGTTCGCGACTAGCCCAGGCGCTGAGCCAGGCCATGGAGGGAGTGGGTCACTGCCGCTTGTGTCGCACGCTGACCGAAGACGATCTGTGCCCGCAATGCGCCGATCCGCGCCGTGACGACACCTTGCTGTGCGTAGTAGAGGGTCCGATGGATGTTTACGCCGTGGAGCAGACCGGTTTCCGCGGTCGCTACTTCGTGCTCAAAGGCCACCTGTCGCCGCTCGACGGGCTGGGGCCGGACGCCATCGGTATTCCACAACTGATGTCGCGGATAGAAGAGGCAGGCACGTTTGCCGAAGTCATCCTCGCCACCAACCCGACGGTGGAAGGCGAGGCTACGGCGCATTACATCGCCCAATTGCTCAGCAACAAAGGCCTGATTGCCTCGCGCATCGCCCATGGCGTGCCATTGGGTGGCGAGCTGGAATTGGTGGATGGCGGGACATTGGCGCATTCGTTTGCCGGGCGTAAACCGATCTCGTTGTAGGTATTGTGGTGTCTGCTATCGCGAGCAGGCGCTCTCCCACAGGCGATTTTCTGTGTACACAAGGTTTGTGCGCGACCCGGCTTGAGAGAGTCGATCATGGGGCGGATCAGGGGTTCGATGTCGAAGGAGCCCAAGACCATCGTCGAAATATCCTGGCGGGCTGCAAACATCGCAATGTAACGGTGGCTGAGCCGTTTCGCTCAGCCGTCATCGCCAGGGTCAGCCTTCGAGCGAACCGCCGGCCAGGGCGCAGAGCTGGATCGGATCGAGAATGTGGATTTCCTTGCCTTCGGCGGCAATCAGTTCGTTTTGCTGGAAACGGGTGAACACCCGGGACACGGTTTCTACCGCCAGGCCCAGGTAATTGCCGATTTCGTTGCGCGACATGCTCAACCGGAACTGGTTGGCCGAGAAGCCCCGGGCGCGGAAACGGGCCGACAGGTTGACCAGGAAAGTGGCGATGCGCTCGTCGGCGGTTTTTTTCGACAGCAGCAACATCATTTGCTGATCATCGCGAATCTCGCGGCTCATCACCCGCATCAACTGACGGCGCAGTTGTGGCAGTTGCAGGGCCAGTTCGTCGAGGCGTTCGAACGGGATTTCGCACACCGAAGTGGTTTCCAGGGCTTGGGCCGTGACCGGGTGCTTCTCGGTATCCATGCCCGACAGGCCGACCAGTTCGCTCGGCAAATGGAAGCCCGTGAGCTGTTCTTCGCCGCCATCGCTCAGGCTGAAGGTTTTCAGGGCGCCAGAGCGAACGGCATAAACGGAATTGAACGTATCGCCCTGACGAAACAAAAACTCGCCTTTTTTCAACGGTCGCCCACGTTTGACGATTTCGTCCAGCGCATCCATGTCTTCCAGATTCAGAGAAAGTGGCAGGCAAAGAGGGGCCAGGCTGCAATCCTTGCAATGGGCCTGGCTGTGGGCGCGCAGCTTTACTGGCTCGGACATTTCTTAAATCCTTGTGGGAAAACACACATAAGCCGTAAGGGTAACCCACGGAAGGACGTTCGGACCAGCCTGCGATAATTTCAAATCTACAACAGACCTTAGATCACTCTTGAAAAGCGTTGACGATTGGTGTGTTCCAGATACGCATCGAACACCATGCACACCGAACGCACCAGCAGCCGGCCTGCGGGGAGTACGCTGATCCGTTCGTTGTCCAGTTCGATCAGCCCATCCTTGGCCATATCCAGCAGCTGTGGCCAAAGCTCGACGAAATAACCACGGAAATCGATATTGAAGGCCTGCTCGATTTCCGAGAATTCCAGGCTGAAATGGCAAATCAGTTGCTGAATCACCGCTCTGCGCAAGCGATCATCAGCGTTGCATATCAGGCCTCGGCTGGTGGCCAGTTGAGCGGACGCCAACGCATTCTGGTACTGGTTCAAGTCGCTGTTGTTCTGGCAGTACAAGTCGCCGATCTGGCTGATCGCCGATACCCCCAGACCGATCAGATCGCAATGACCGTGGGTGGTGTAGCCCTGGAAGTTACGTTGTAGGGTCGACTCTTCCTGAGCAATCGCCAATTCATCATCGGGCAAGGCGAAATGGTCCATGCCAATGTAACGATAACCGGCGGCCGTCAGTTGTTCGATGGTGCGCTGGAGCATTTCCAGTTTCTGTGTCGGTGCCGGTAGATCGTTGCCATTGATCCGTCGTTGCGGCATGAAGCGTTCCGGCAGATGGGCGTAGTTGAACACCGAGAGCCGGTCCGGTTGCAGGCTGATGACTTCGTCGACGGTGCGGGAGAAGTTCTCGGGCGTCTGCTTCGGCAGGCCGTAGATCAGATCGATGTTGATCGAACGAAATTGCAGGGTCCGGGCAGCGTCGATCACCGCACGGGTTTCTTCCAGGCTTTGCAGGCGATTGACCGCCCGTTGTACCACCGGATCGAGGTCTTGCACGCCGATGCTGACCCGGTTGAAGCCCAGTTCCCGGAGCAGGCCCATGGTCGACCAATCAGCCTCGCGAGGGTCGATCTCGATGCCGTAGTCGCCGGAATCGTCGTCCAGCAAATTGAAATGCTTGCGCAGCTGAGCCATCAACTGGCGCAGTTCATCGTGACTGAGAAAGGTTGGTGTGCCGCCGCCGAAATGCAGTTGCTCGACTTTCTGCGAGGGGGCGAGATGGCAGGCAATCAGCTGGATTTCCTGTTCCAGGCGCTGCAAATAGGGCAGGGCGCGGCCGCGGTCCTTGGTGATGACTTTATTGCAGGCGCAGTAGTAGCAAATGTTCGCGCAGAATGGCACGTGCACATACAGCGACAGTGGCCGCAAGGCTTTACGGCTGTCGCGCAGGGCGTGAAACAGGTCGAAGGTGCCGACCTGGCTGTCAAATTGCACGGCGGTCGGGTACGAGGTGTAGCGCGGTCCCGCCAGGTCATAACGGCGGATCAGATCTGTGTCCCAACGAATGGCGTCGAGCATGCGGGCATTCCCCCCGGATAGGCTGGCAGTTTTGCGAGTCTATGGGTTCGACGCTGGGGCATCTTGATTTGCATCAACGGGTGTCAAGATCAAAAGATCGCAGCCTCGTTTGATCTTTAATGCCCCATCAGCCAATGCTGATGGGGCCCCGGCAAGGTCCAGATGCCGAACACCATCACCAGCAAACCACCGGCCATGCGCACACTGCGTTTGCGCAATAACGCCGTGACGCGCTCGGCCGCCAGCCCTGTGGCGAGCAGCACCGGCCAGGTGCCCAGCCCGAATGTCAGCATCAGCAATGCACTGTCCAGCGCATTGCCCTGGCTCGCCGACCACAGCAATGTGCTGTAAACCAGCCCGCACGGCAGCCAGCCCCACAGCGCGCCCAGCAGCAGGGCGCGGGGGAGGTTCGACACGGGTAAGAGTTTGTTGGCCATCGGCTGGATATGCCGCCACAGGCCGCGACCGAGGCTTTCAATACGGGTCAGGCCGCTCCACCAGCCGGCCAGGTACAGGCCCATGGCGATCAGCAGCAGTCCGGCGAGGATGCGCATGAACATCGCCGCCGGGCTATTGGCCACGGCCCAGCCGGCCAGGCCGATCAGCAGGCCGGCCGCGGCGTAGCTGAGAATTCGCCCCAGGTTGTAGGTCAGCAACAATCGAAAGCGTCGGCTGCGCTGTTCCTTGGGAATCGCCAGGGTCAATGCGCCCATCAAACCGCCGCACATGCCCAGGCAATGCCCGCCGCCGAGCAGGCCGAGGATCAGCGCAGACACCAACAGTGGCGCCAACTCAAGCATGGGGCGGCGCCTTGTCGTCCGGTTTGGCCGGATGGCCGCTGGCCTCGTCGACCGCGGCCTTGTGGTTCGGGTCCTGATCGTCGAACAGGATGCTGTGGGCCGGGCCGTCGAGGTCGTCGTACTGACCGCTGTCGACCGCCCAGAAGAAGATATAGATAGCGATGGCCACGATCAGCAGCGCGGCCGGGATCATCACGTAGAGAGCTGGCATCTGGACTCCATGCCCGCGCGGCTCAGGCCGGCAGCGGGCGGGTTTCTGGCGTGGTGTCGGCAGCCGGCGCGCTCGGCAGGCGAGTCAGGCGCAGGGCATTCAACACCACGGTCAACGAACTGATCGACATGCCGACCGCGGCCCATACCGGAGTGATCCAGCCGAGGGCGGCGAACGGCAACATGAGGCCATTGTACAGCGCTGCCCACAGCAAGTTCTCGATGATCACCCGACGGGTACGACGGGCCAGGCTGAAGGCTTGCACCAGCGCGTCGAGGCGGTTCGACAGCAGCACCGCGTCGGCACTGGTTTTCGCCAGATCGGTGGCCGAACCCATCGCCACGCTGATGTCGGCGGCGGCCAGCACCGGCACGTCGTTGACCCCGTCACCGAGCATCAACACCTTGCGACCTTCCTTGTGCAGTTGTTGCAGTACCTGCAATTTATCGTCCGGACGCAAACCGCCACGGGCCTCGTCGATGCCCAGTTCGGCAGCGACGCTGGCAACCATCGGCGAGCTGTCGCCGGACAGCAGCAATGTGCGCCAACCGCGAGCCTTGCAGGCCGCCAGCAGGGTGGGCGCGTCGGCGCGCAAACGGTCATCGAGCACGAACCACGCCAGCGGCCCCTGGCTGTCGCCGAGCAACAGCCATTGGCCGGGCTCATCGGGCATTACTGGCGTCTGAGCGTCGCTGAGTTCGCAGACAAACCCTGGTTGGCCGATGCGCAGGCGTTGTGCGCCGACCAATCCCTCCAGACCCAGGCCCGGCGTGCTGTGAACTTCCTCGGCAGCCAGCGGTGCGCGGCCAAAAGCCCGGGCAATCGGGTGCTCGGAGCGGTTTTCCAACGCGGCGGCGAGGCTCAGGCATTGATCGCTGTTCAGGGCCCCAAGCGGCCGGATCGAACGCAAGGCCAGGCGACCTTCGGTGAGGGTGCCGGTCTTGTCGAAAATCACCGTGTCGATCTGGTTCAGGCCTTCCAGCACATGGCCGCGCGTCAACAAAAGACCGAGTTTGTGCAGCGTGCCAGTGGCCGCCGTCAGGGCGGTAGGAGTGGCCAGCGACAAAGCGCACGGGCACGTCGCAACCAGCATCGCCAGGACAATCCAGAAGGCTCGCGAAGCATCCAATTCCCACCACAGCAGGCCAATGGCGGCCACTGCGATAAGCGATAACAGCAAAAACCATTGCGCGGCGCGGTCGGCGATTTCCGCCAGTCGCGGCTTTTCGGCCTGTGCGCGATCCAGCAGACGGACAATGGCCGACAGACGCGTGTCCTGACCCAGCGCCAGGACTTCCACGGTCAGCGCACCTTCAACGTTCAAGGTGCCAGCGGTGACGGCATCGCCCGGGGTCCGTGGTTGTGGCAGGTATTCGCCGGTAAGCAGGGATTCGTCGATGCTCGACTGACCGTCGAGGATCTTGCCGTCGGCCGGCAGAATCGCACCGGGATGCACCAGCACCTGATCGCCCACCCGCAACTCGCTGAGCAGAATCCGCTCGCTCTGGCCGTCGGCACTCAGCCGCAGGCAGGAGGCGGGCAACAGATTGACCAGCTGAGCGGTCGCGGCGGCGGTACGTTCCCGGGCACGACGTTCCAGATAACGCCCGGCCAGCAGGAATAGCGCGAACATCCCCACCGCATCGAAATACAGCTCGCCGACCCCGGTGATCGAGGTCCAGATCCCGGCGATGTAGGCACTGCCGATCGCCAGTGACACCGAGACGTCCATGGTCAGGTGACGGGTGCGCAGATCGCGCATCGCGCCTTTGAAGAACGGCGCGCAACTGTAAAACACGATCGGGGTGGTCAGAAACAGCGCGACCCAGCGCAGGATGGTGTGCAGTTCGGGGCTGAGATCGATGTTGAATTCCGGCCAGGTGGCCATCGTTGCCATCATCGCCTGGAACCACAGCAGCCCCGCGACCCCGAGTTGACGCAGGGCCAGGCGGTTTTCGCTGGCCAGTTGTTCGCTGGCGCGGTCGGCCTGATAAGGGTGGGCGGCGTAACCGATGTGGCGCAATTCGCTGAGCACCTGGCTCAATGGCAATTGCGCGTCGACCCAGCGCACATGCAAACGATGGTTGGACAGGTTCAGGCGTGCTTCGGCCACCGCCGGCAAAGCCCGCAGGTGTTTCTCGATCAACCAGCCGCAGGCGGCGCAACTGATGCCTTCCATCAACAGGGTGGTTTCGGCGAGTTCGCCTTCATGGCGGACGAACGGTTGCTGCACATCGGGGCGGTCGTACAGTGCCAACTCGTCCGCCAACTGCACCGGCAAGGCTTCGGGGTTGGCCGAGGCTTCGCTGCGATGCTGGTAATAGCTTTCCAGCCCGCCGGCCACGATGGCCTCGGCGACCGCCTGGCAACCCGGGCAGCAGAACTCGCGGGTTTCCCCGAGGACGGCGGCCGTGAAGCGACTGCCGGCCGGGACGGGCAGGGCGCAATGGTAGCAGGGGGTTGGACTGGTCATGGGGCGTGTTCCGATGATCGTTCCCACGCTCTGCGTGGGAATGCCTCCCCGGACGCTCCGCGTCCGCTTCGGCTGGGACGCGGAGCGTCCCTGGCTGCGTTCCCACACAGAGCGTGGGAACGATCAGGGTAAGGCTTATTTTTTCAGGTCTTCCGCGCCTTGCAGCGGCTCATCACCGAGCAGCAAATCCTTGGCATGGCTGACCTGTTCTTCTTCGAACATGCGCCAGATCTTGTCATCCTGCACACCCAGCAACTCGACAAAGCGACGACCTTCAATCTTGTCGCTCAACTGGCCGATGTAGCGGCCCTGTTCGGTTTCGCTGCGGGCCAGGGTGATCTTGCGATCTTTCTCCGGCTGGGTTGGCGAAATCAGGTTCAGTTCCAGGGTTTTCGGCTGGCTGTTGCCGCTCAGGCGCAGGTCGACTTCGCCGGTCACGTCATCCAGATGCACGCTGGCACGCAGTTGCAGGGTCTGGGCCAGCAGTTCGCGGTCCAGCGAACGGTTAATGCCCTTGCCGGCCTCGTAATAGTTGTCGTTGACCAGGTTGTCCGGGTTATTCACCGCGATGGTCACCATCGACAGGGTCAAGGTTACCGAGCAGGCCAGGATGGCGATGATGATCCACGGCCAAAGGTGCTTGTACCAAGGGCTTGCGGCAGTTGCTGCGGGCATGATCACTTCTCTCAACGAATTTGTGGGCCGATGAATCGGCTCTTGGCTTCAACGTGGACGTTGGCGTCATCGGCATCCTTGAGGATGAATTTCACCTCGTTGGTGCTCGACGGCAGTTGTTCCGGTGCGCTGGACAGTTCGACCGGCTGGCTGAAAATCTCCCCGGCGGCGACTTTGATCTCGCGCTTGCCTTGCAGCTTGAGATCCGGCAGGCCGGTGGCTTCCAGCACGTACGTGTGATCGCGCTGGTCCTTGTTCATGATCTTCAGGCTGTAGACGTTTTCGATCCGGCCTTCGGCGTTCTCGCGGTACAACACGCGATCCTTGCTGACGTCGAAACCCACCAGCGAGCGCATGAAGAACGCGGTCATCAGCAGCGCGATCATCGCCAGCAGCACCGTGGCATAGCCGATCAGGCGCGGACGCAGTTTATGGGTTTTTTGCCCCGACAGGTTGTGCTCGGTGGTGTAGCTGATCAGGCCGCGTGGGTAATCCATCTTGTCCATGATGCTGTCGCAGGCGTCGATGCACGCCGCGCAGCCGATGCATTCGACTTGCAGGCCGTCGCGGATGTCGATGCCGGTGGGGCAGACCTGGACGCACATCGTGCAGTCGATGCAATCGCCCAGGCCCTGAGCCTTGTAGTCGATGCCTTTCTTGCGCGGGCCACGGCTTTCGCCACGACGCGGGTCGTAGGAGACGATCAGCGTGTCCTTGTCGAACATCACGCTCTGGAAGCGTGCGTACGGGCACATGTAAATGCACACCTGCTCGCGCAACCAGCCGGCGTTGCCGTAGGTGGCAAGGGTGAAGAAACCGGCCCAGAAATATGACCAGCCATCGGCTTCACCTGTGAAGAAATCGATAACCAGTTCGCGAATCGGCGAGAAGTAGCCGACGAAGGTGATGCCGGTCACGAAACCGATCAGCAGCCACATCGTGTGCTTGCTGAATTTGCGCAAGAACTTGTTGGCGCTCATCGGCGCCTTGTCGAGCTTGATGCGCTGGTTGCGGTCGCCCTCGGTGACCTTCTCGCACCACATGAAGATCCAGGTCCAGACGCTTTGCGGGCAGGTGTAGCCGCACCAGACCCGACCGGCATACACGGTGATGAAGAACAGGCCGAAGGCACTGACGATCAGAATGCCCGAGAGCAGGATGAAATCCTGAGGCCAGAAGGTCGCGCCAAAAATGAAGAATTTACGCTCCGGCAGGTTCCACCAGACGGCCTGATGACCGCCCCAGTTCAGCCACACCGTGCCGAAATACAGCAGAAACAGCCCGGCACCGCCGATCATCCGCAGATTGCGGAACAGGCCGGTGAAGGCGCGGGTGTAGATCTTTTCTCGAGAGGCGTAGAGGTCGACGCTGTTGTTCGCGTTCTTGGCAGGCGGAGTGACGTCGTGTACCGGAATCTGATTGCTCATCATTGCATCCCACGGCAGTGGAAAAATGCCCCGGTCAGTACGTGCCGACCGCGGTCAAAAAGAGGTGTTGCAGTGGCGCAATGATACGCCTGTAGCTCTGGGTCAAGGGTGCGACCTTTGGTCGCGTTGGGGAAAAATTACGAATGGTGTAGCGAATGTAACAAAGCATGATGCAGGT
The DNA here is from genome assembly GCF_024748615.1 of Pseudomonas sp. B21-048. NCBI lineage: Bacteria > Pseudomonadati > Pseudomonadota > Gammaproteobacteria > Pseudomonadales > Pseudomonadaceae > Pseudomonas > Pseudomonas sp. B21-048. The sequence goes on from NZ_CP087168.1 coordinate 1,893,852, forward strand.
CAATTGACTATAGACGGATCCTATTCTTCCTTGGCAACCGGCGCGCAATACAGTTATGGAGTGCAGCGCGCTGCACCCCATAACTGTGGCGGTTAATCCAGCCTAAAGGAAGCCGGCCGCCTCCCAGGCTGTCCAGTCCGCCGGTACCGCGTTTTCTATCTGCGCTGCTTTCGATATTCGCGACCTTGGACGACGTTTCGGGATGATGTTTGTCTCGTTGACCCCTTCTGTCAGTGCAGTGTCTTCATTGTTCGTTGGATGTTCAATGTTGTCAGGGTAGTGAGTGCTCGTGTTTTGCTCGGACATCATGACTTCCTTGTGTGTTGAATTACTGTTGGGTTGGTGTTGATCAGAATAGTTAAGAGAGAATTTTTAGTTCAATCATCAAGCTGGAAGTAAGCTATCACCTGTCAGGGGGCGGAAGCCAACAAGCATCGGTTTCAAGTTATTAAGTAGGTAGTGGACGAGATTTGTAATAGGTTTTGTTGGGTGGAGCGTTGCGTGGGTTTGTTTTGAAAGCGTCTTTGCGTTAGTTTTGGGTTTGAGTGTGTCACTCAACTTGAAAGTTGCGCTATTTTGGAAATGGAATTCTATGATGTTTAAAGTTAATAAAGTATTGAGCTGCCTTGCCATGTTGTTGGTTATGTCTGGGGCCTACGCTGCAGAGTCGCCTCGGCATATGATATTTGCTTCAGATTCGCAGTACCCCTGGAGCGATCTCACCGACAAGAATATGACGGACCCGAATAAAGAAACACGATCGCGAGAGTTGATAGAGCTTCAGTACTCCGATATTGCGAGCTTCAGGAGCCTCAATGGTGGCGCATCGCGTATACCCGTGATGATTAACGGAGATATCACCGCCTTTGGTCATGGCGGCGAGCGCTCCTATATCAGGTCGGTCTTCGAGAATAAGCTGGAAGGGCTCTATGACTATGGTTTAGGTAATCATGATTACGCCAATAATGTCGACGATTGCTTTTTGAATAACTGTGCGGCCGGTAGTATCAATGATCTCAAGGGGCGTTACTGGGGGAAGAGAGTGTCCATGGATCTGGCGGCAAGAAGTGCGGGTTTGGGGGTCGTTTATTACGGCAGCCTCGCCTATTCAAAGGATGTGGGTGATGTGCATTTGGTTCAATTGCATAACGAGCCGACTTATGCCGTAAGTTTTACTTCCGGCAATCCGATTGCTCGAACTTCCTTTGAAGTGACTGATGCGCTGGACTGGCTTGAGCGTGATTTGAAGCATGCGAGAGCGCAGGGCAAAATTATTATTCTCAATATGCACAAGGTTTATGACTGGGCAGGCAGTGATACGCAAATTTCTAGGTTTCAACAGATGATCAAGCAATACAAGGTGACAGCCGTCTTCGGCGGGCATGATCACTGGGGCGTCGGGATTCATCTGTATGCGAATAAATGGAAGCATTTTGGTGAAGTACCGGTATTCATGAGTGGGTCTGCTTCTCAGCAAACCTATCTGATTGCCAGCTTTTCCAATGACGGACAGTCTCTGACGGTCAATGCGGTTCGCGATAGTAACTGGCCAAGCCGTGAAGTCGTGGAGGTCATTCCTGTCTTGAAGTAAGCAGAGCTGCGGCTGAAATGAAAACGGCCCCGCCAATTCTCACTGGCGGGGCCGTTTTTTTGTTGCATCAGGCGTTTGCCTTACTGGGCGTCCGCGTCCGCTGCCTTCTCACCATGAGACAGGCTGTAGACGTAAGCAGCCAGCAGGTGAACCTTGTCGTTGCCTTGCAGCTGTTCTTGCGCAGGCATCTGGCCCTGACGGCCGTAACGGATGGTCTGCTGCAGTTGAGCGAAGCTCGAACCGTAGATGAATGCCGCCGGGTGGGTCAGGTTAGGTGCGCCCATCGCTGGAGTCCCTTTGCCTTCCGGGCCGTGGCATGCCACGCAGTTGGCGGCAAACAGTTTCTGGCCCGCAACCGGGTCAGCCTTGGTGCCTTCCGGCAACTTGCGACCATCGAGGTTGGTCACCACGAACGCGGCAACATCAGCAACGCCTTGCTCGCCGATCACGGCAGCCCAGGCCGGCATCACGGCGTGACGACCGCCCATGATGGTGGTCTTGATGGTTTCTGCTTCGCCGCCCCAGCGCCAGTCGGCGTCGGTCAGGTTAGGGAAACCGTAGGCACCTTTGGCGTCGGAACCGTGGCAAACCGAGCAGTTGGAGGCGAACAGGCGGCCACCCATCTTCAGGGCTTGCGGGTCTTTGGCGACTTCTTCGATCGGCATGGAAGCAAACTTGGCGAAGATCGGGCCGAACTTGGCGTCCGACCGGAGCATTTCCTTTTCCCACTCGTGAACGCCGGTCCAGCCAGTCTGGCCGTTGGCGAACGCGGTCTGCTTGTCGTTATCGAGATAGTTGTAACCTGGCAACAGGCCTTTCCAGTTACCCAGGCCTGGGTACAGCACCAGATAGCCGAGGGCGAAGATGATGGTGCCCACGAACAGCATGAACCACCATTTCGGCAATGGGTTGTCGTACTCCTCGATCCCGTCGAAGGAGTGACCAACCGTTTCATCGGTGGATTCGCTGCGCTGGCCCTTGCGGGTGGACAGCAGCAGCCAGGTCAGGGCGAAGATGGTGCCGAGACTGAGGACTGTGACGTACAGACTCCAGAACGTAGTCATTCTTTGTTACTCCTAGAAGCTTGCTCGACGTGCTTGATGGCTTCGGGATCATCCGCGAAAGGCAGCAAGGTCGCGTCTTCAAACTCCGACTTGCGCTTGGGGCTGAACACCCACAGCGCCAGACCGATGAAGGCCACCATCACAACAACGGTGCCCAGGCCACGAATCATCCCGATATCCATCTAAATCACCGTTTGCTTTTGATGATGGTGCCCAGGCCTTGCAGATAGGCCACCAGCGCGTCCATTTCGGTTTTGCCCTTCACGGCATCCTTGGCGCCGGCGATGTCTTCGTCGGTGTAAGGGACGCCGAGCGTGCGCAAGACTTCCATTTTCTTGGCGGTGTCTTTGCCGTCGAGCTTGTTTTCCACGAGGAACGGGTAGGCCGGCATTTTCGACTCAGGCACGACGTTGCGCGGGTTGTACAAGTGCGCACGCTGCCAGTCATCGGAGTAACGACCGCCGACACGGGCCAGGTCAGGACCGGTACGCTTGGAACCCCACAGGAACGGGTGGTCCCAAACGCTTTCACCGGCGACCGAGTAGTGGCCGTAACGTTCGGTTTCAGCACGGAACGGGCGGATCATCTGAGAGTGGCAACCGACACAACCGTTGGCGATGTACACGTCGCGGCCTTCCAGCTCAAGGGCGGTGCGAGGCTTCATGCCTTCGACCGGCTTGTTGGTGACGTCCTGGAAAAACAGCGGAACGATTTGAGTCAGGCCGCCGATGCTGACGGCGATAACCATGAAGAAGGCCAGCAGGCCAATATTCTTCTCGACTGCTTCATGCTTCATCAGTGAGCTCCAACTACAGCAATCTGTTCAGCAGCTTTGGCTTCAGCCGGGTTCGAGGCACGTACGGTACGCCATACGTTGTAGGCCATGAACAGCATGCCGCTGGCGAAGAACGCACCGCCCAGGGCGCGAACGATAAAGCCTGGGTGGCTGGCTTGCAGTGCTTCGACGAACGAGTAGGTGAGCGTGCCGTCGTCGTTGATTGCACGCCACATCAGGCCCTGGGTGATGCCGTTGACCCACATCGATGCGATGTACAGAACGGTACCGATGGTCGCGAGCCAGAAGTGCGTGTTGATCAGGCCGATGCTGTGCATCTGCACACGACCGAACAGTTTCGGGATCATGTGGTAGATCGCGCCGATCGAAATCATCGCCACCCAGCCAAGCGCGCCAGCGTGTACGTGGCCGATGGTCCAGTCGGTGTAGTGCGACAGCGAGTTGACGGTCTTGATGGCCATCATCGGGCCTTCGAAGGTCGACATGCCGTAGAACGCCAGCGACACCACGAGGAAGCGCAGGATCGGGTCGGTGCGCAGCTTATGCCAGGCGCCCGACAGGGTCATCATGCCGTTGATCATGCCGCCCCAGCTCGGAGCCAGCAGGATGATCGACATCGCCATGCCCAGGGACTGAGCCCAGTCCGGCAGTGCGGTGTAATGCAGGTGGTGCGGACCGGCCCAGATGTACAGGGTGATCAGCGCCCAGAAGTGCACGATCGACAGACGATAGGAGTAGATCGGACGCTCGGCCTGCTTCGGAACGAAGTAGTACATCATCCCCAGGAAGCCAGTGGTCAGGAAGAAGCCCACGGCATTGTGGCCGTACCACCACTGGATCATTGCGTCAGTCGCACCGGCGTAGGCCGAGTAGGACTTGAAGAAACTGACCGGCAGGGAGGCGTGGTTGACGATGTGCAGCATCGCCGTCACGACGATGAAGGCACCGTAGAACCAGTTACCGACATAGATGTGCTTGGTCTTGCGCTTGGTGATGGTGCCGAAGAACACCAGACCGTAAGTAACCCAGACGATGGCCAGCAGAATAGCCAGGGGCCATTCCAGTTCCGCGTATTCCTTGGTGGTGGTGTAACCCAGCGGCAAGGTCACGATCGCGCCGACGATCACCGCTTGCCAACCCCAGAAGGTGAAGGCCGCGAGGCTGTCGGAAATCAGTCGCGTTTGGCAGGTTCGCTGCACGACGTAATAGGAAGTGGCAAACAACGCACAACCACCGAAGGCGAAAATCACCAGGTTAGTGTGCAACGGGCGTAAGCGTCCAAAAGTCGTCCACGGCAGACCGAAGTTCAATTCCGGCCATACGAGCTGTGAGGCGATGAAGACACCGAGCCCCATGCCAAGGATCCCCCAGACCACCGTCATGATGGCGAACTGGCGGACTACCTTATAGTTATAAGCAGTCGGACTGATTGCTGTGCTCATTCTAAGGTTCCACGGTTTGGGTGTTTTATTAGGAGTAAAAATCGGCCGCAAGTATGGAGAAAGCGGGGGGGCATTGCAACGCGCCATGACGTGGGTCAATGCTTTCAAAAGCTGATTCTGCGGCCTTTCCATGCGCCGCGTAAGGACAAAATTGCCCTCGGACAAAATGTCGCAACGGATGAAAGAGGCGAGGGGGTCAGGTCAGTTGTAACGGCGTATGTTCAAACACGACGATCGGTAACAGAGGGCAAAGAGAACGATCAGCCGGTGTCTACCAGCCTTTGCGGCCTGTCATCGAGCAAATTCGTCGAACACATCGGGTTGAATCGACCTGGAACCGGCGCTGGACCGTCCGCATCGCAGGGAAGCTTAGACCCGAATCCGGCGAACCGAAAGGAAGACCAAGGGAGGGTGTGACAAAAAGAAGCAGTGGGGGAGCTTTAAGCTGCAAGCATCAAGAGGGATCTCGTTGCTTGCAGCTTGAAACTTGCTGCTCTACGGTGCCGCTTCTCTGCACCTTAGGTCGTGACGCTAGGACTGTCAGTGGCTTTTACCTTGGGCTTGTAGAAGGCAATGGTCAGTGCAGTGAAGATCAACCCCACACCTGCCATGTCCTGCAAACTCAGATGATTTCCAAACAAAGCGAAATCAATGAAGATTGCCACCACCGGCGTGGCGAATGCATAGGGTGATAACCTGGCGGGGCCCCATGCTTTTAGGAGCACAATGTACAGCACAAAGCCAATGGCAGAGCCCACCACCACCAGCCATATCCAGGCAAACAGTACATCAGGCCTGAAGATCGCCAAGTAGTCCGCAGACGTATGAGACGGTATCTCGAATATCAGCGAACCCACGAGTGTCATGGCACCGCCAATAAGGTTTTGCCAACCCGCGATAGCCACTGGCGAGTTCCTCGCCAACAGGGGACGACCTTTCACGGATCCATAACAGTAACTCACGGTTCCCAGTACGATGGCCAACAGTCCCAGCAACGTTGGGCTAGCCAACGCTGTGGAATCATTATTCTCCACTATTCCATGGGCAAAGATCACGCCTAGCCCCGCCAGGCCAACCAAACCGGACAGCAGGCTGGTGCGCTTGAACTTCTCGCCGGTGAGCAATGATGTGAATAGCGGCAGAAGTATCGGAATGGCACCCTGAACCACGATGGCGACCATACCGGCCGAGACAAACTGCTCACCCCAGAAAATCAATGCAAAGCAAACTGAGACTACCAGTAGCGACATGACATTCAGTTCACGCCAGTCGGAGGCTTTGACGAGCAGTGAGCGCCAGCCATTCATTATCGCCGCGATCATGAGTATCAGCGCGCCGGCAATCAGGAACCGTGTGCCTGCAAAGTATAAGGGGGGGACGGCGGCCACCCCAACCTTGATGGCGACCCATGTTGTGCCCCAACTCAGGCACAACGTTATGAACAGCACAGCATTGAGCATCAGGAAGGTCTCCTACAGATCGCGATAGCGGAATTGCCAAATGTGAACTTGTCCTCCTCGAGCACTTCGATATCGACAAAGCCTGCATTTCGAAGCTCGTCACGCAAGGCATCGCCAGACATGACCTTGTTGTGCAAAACCTCCATCATAACTTCCTTGGTTGTACCGTCGGAGAGCCTGATCTTGCGCGGGATGACGTCCCCAAATTGTGCATTCTCAATCGTCTGATAATCATCCAGCGACCAGAACCCCTTGCCCCAATCTTTCTTGCAGTGATTGAGGATAAAGGTGCCACCTGGTCTCAGTAACGCGAATGTGCGTGCCAGATGTTTTGCTCTGTGATCACTGGAATCCATCATATGCAGGCAGCCCATGTTTAGGGCAACCGAAAAACTCTCGTCTCTCAGACCGCGCAGGAAGACTACGTCGCGTTCGAGGAAGTTTGGGGACAGCTTATGCTGCGCTGCGATCTCTCGGGCTCGATCCAACGCGGCGGCGGATACGTCGACACCCGTCACATTGAAGCCTTGTGAGGCAAGCCAAATGGTGTCTCGTCCTTCACCACAACCCAGATCAAGAATTTTTTCATGCGCCTTATCGATGATCAGTTCAGGCACCATCATGACCACAATGTCGTTGGGCTCCTGGGTTTCCCAAGTCGTGCCTCCCTCAGCGTAGGTCTGGGCATAGCGTTTATCGTACCCCCAGTAATAGGGCGGCTGTACTGGCCTCACATCAGCCATGCTCTCCATGATCTGGGCAAGATCAAGCTCTACGGACAGCGCAATGAAACTGACCTCACCATAATCGCTTACCGGTATTACATGAGTCCTTGCGCCAGCCTTCACCAGCACCTGATCTCCGCTTTTTACATACTCTGGCGAGTTATTCGCGCTATCGACCTTTACACCCCCCGACGTGATAAACAGCAGAAGATCATTTGTTGGAGTGAGTTGCACAGCAGTGCTCAGATGGTGGTACTCCGCGATCCAGCCATCCCTAAAGGACAGTTTGCCTAAGCCAGATGAGCATTCAAGAGAGAGGTACCCTAATGCCTCTAATACCCGGTCCCGTGGCAGATCTTGAGGCATGAGCCGTGAGAGTTCACTCAAATGTGTGAGCGTGACTTTGTTGCGTGCGTTACTCATGCTGAATTCCTTTCAGTCCAATACAGTTTCAGAGGTGCGGACTTGCGACGCACTGCCACTGGCAAAGCGAAGTGCGGTTTCAAGTAATATTTCAAGTATTTCGCGTTGGGCGCGGCTACCACCAATGCGATACCAGCGGCTCCGGGAGTGCTGCAAGCTATCGGCGCAGTTGCTGTAGTCTTCCTCGGCGAACGCCGCTATGGCATTGATCAATTGCTGGCCGATCTGCTGCAGATCCTCGTCCAACCCCCGAAGAGGTGGGCGCTCCCTGAGTTTTTTCAGCAAAGTGTGATCACCGGCCAGCATGAACGCGATGGCTGCATGCAGATCGTTGAAGTAAGACAACGAGTTGTAGATTGACGGCGCCCAGTTCCTTGCAAGCAATACATATTCCGCCGAAAAGGTCGGGCGTGAGAGTTGGCTGCAGTACAGACGGATACAGTAATTCACGGCATCGAGGTCTTGCTCGGCATGATGTCCGGCGGTCAGAGACCTGAACCCTCGATATGCCAATAGCGAAGGCTTGATGTGGCCGGTCTGCAGCAAAGAAACAGCCAAGTGCCAATTCACGTGGATGTTCATGCCAGCATTATCTCGCCACGCTACGGCTCGTTGAAGGTGATCGACTATCGTCCCGTGATTGCCTGCACCATGCCATGCATGCACCAGGGCGTGCAGGCTGTAGATGTCATCGGCGTTCTTCTGGTGTGCCTCCAGTGCAAGTGGAAGCGCTTCGACGTAGCGACCCTGCTCACATAGAGAGAAAGCGAGAATACCCTGATAAAAGCCGCCTAGAATTGGGTCGTGGCACCGGGCATCATTCAACAGGTATTCCCCGTAGCGATCTGGGTAACCGTGAAGAAAGTCGAACATGTGCAGCAAGAATGAAGCAACAATGTCGCAGGGGAATTGTTCGAGGTGGAAGACCCAGCAACGCCTGGTAGCGATCAGGTCGCCGGTGGCCCAATTGATCAATGCAGAAAAGGCATTGGGGTATGCGGCGCATAATGCTGTGAAGTCATTTGATATAATTTCGCGGGCGATTTCGCGATCACGCAAATTCAAGTTGCAGAGTAATTCGAAGGCATTCAGAGCCTTTGCGTACTCACCAGACACTGCCTCTGCATTGCTTGTCACCGAATGTTGTCCCAGGCGTTGAGCAAGCAGGGCAATAGATATATTCATGTCTATACTGGCTAACCCGCCAGTCTGCGTCCTTGGCATCTGTTTGTCCTATCCATCCATCAGACTGTTTGAGAGAACCAATAAAGGCGATTCACTTACAGGAGGGAGTTATGACATGTGCTAGAGACCATGCGGTCTATATTCATGTGCACTAAGAGCATGAGCCCCCCCCTGTAGTGGTCGTACTTATGCCAGCGCGGCCTTTATCGGCAAGGTGTAAAGGCGAACTGGAGTTGGATGATAGACGAGGGGGTCGAGTCAAATAACTATCAGATCTGATAGTTATTTTTATACAGTTGAGTCTGCTAGATTTGCCCGCGCTGTTGCTGTGGACCATGCGGGTGCTCTGAAGGCAAAGGGATTAAGAGCCGGGAGCTGCAAGCTTCAAGAGAGATCTCGTCGCTTGCAGCTTTCGCTTTTGACTCTACTTACCGCTTGTAGCTTGAAACTTGCCGTTCAACTGCTCATCACCTCTGGAAAGGCTATACACATAAGCCGCGAGCAGTTGCACCTTATCGTTGCCGAGCAATTCGTTCTGCGCCGGCATATGGCCCTGGCGGCCATGACGAATGGTTTGTTGCAGTTGCGCCAGGCTTGTACCGTAGATAAATCCGGCCGGTTGCGTCAGATTCGGCGCCCCCATGGCTTCAGTGCCCTGGCCGTTTGCCCCATGACAGGCCACGCAGGTGCTGCTGAACGCTTGCTGTCCAGCGTGCAGATCAGCTGTGCTGCCTTCCGGCAAGGGCAGGCCGGCCAGTTCATGACGCACATAGGCTGCAACGTTCTTCACACCAGCATCGCCGAGGATTTGACCCCAGGCCGGCATCGCGGCCATGCGACCACCCATGATGGTCGTTTTGATCATGTCGGTATCGCCGCCCCAGCGCCAATTGCTGTCGGCCAGGTTAGGGAAGCCGAACGCGCCCTTGGCATCCGACCCGTGGCACACCGAGCAATTGGATGCAAACAGACGACCACCCATTTTCAGCGCTAGCGGGTCCTTGGCCACTTCTTCGATGGGCATGGCAGCGAATTTGGCGAAGATCGGCCCGAACTTCGCGTCAGCCTTGTTCATCTCCTTTTCCCATTCGTGGACGCCGGTCCAGCCGTTCTCGTAACCGGGCAGGATGCCTTTCCAGTTGCCCAGGCCCGGGTAAAGCACCAGATAACCAACGGCAAACACCAAGGTCCCGGCGAACAGCATGAACCACCACTGCGGCAGCGGGTTGTCGTACTCCTCGATGCCGTCGAAGCTGTGGCCCATGGTCTGGTCGGTGCTGCCCTTGGTTTCTCCTCGGCGCGTACCGATCAGTAGCCAGGTCAGGCCGATCAGGCTGCCGATGGTCAGTACGCAGATCCACGTACTCCAGAAGGTGGTCATGGCTGGGTACTCCTTGTGGCGGATTCTTGTTGGGTGCTGTTTTCGGATGGCGGCTCGTCGGCGAATGGCAGCAGGCGCGCTTCGGCGAACTCCGGATTGCGCTTGCTGTTGAACACCCACAGCGTCAGGCCGACGAAGGCCACGAACACCACGACCGTGCCTAAGCCTCGGATCATTCCACCGCTTATTTCGCTGACTATTTCAAAGGGCATGGACATGGCTCACCTCTTGCTCTTGATGGCAGTGCCGAGCACTTGCAGGTAGGCGACCAGCGCGTCCATTTCGGTTTTGCCCTGGAGCGAGGCTGTGGCACCGGAGATGTCTTCGTCGGTGTACGGCACGCCGAGGGTGCGCATGGCGCGGATCTTGGTTTCGGTGTGGCTGCTGTCGACCTGATTGGCCACTAGCCATGGGTAGGCCGGCATCTTCGATTCCGGCACCACGTTGCGCGGGTTGTACAAGTGCGCGCGGTGCCAGTCTTCGGAGTAGCGACCGCCTACTCGGGCCAGGTCAGGTCCGGTTCGTTTCGAACCCCAGAGGAACGGATGATCCCAGACACTTTCCCCGGCCACCGAGTAGTGGCCATAGCGCTCGGTCTCGGCGCGGAACGGGCGGATCATTTGCGAATGGCAACCGACGCAGCCTTCGCGGATGTAAATGTCACGACCTTCCAGTTGCAGCGCGGTGTAGGGCTTCATGCCTTCGACTGGCTTATTGGTCACGTCCTGAAAAAACAGCGGGACGATCTGGGTCAGGCCGCCGATGCTCACGGCGAATACCATCAGCAACATCAGCAGGCCGACGTTTTTCTCGATTGTTTCGTGTTTCATGGCGGCCTCCTCAGGCTATCTGCGCGGCAGCGGCGGCTTCGGCAGGCTGCGAGGCCCGCACGGTGCGCCAGGTGTTGTAAGCCATCAGGAACATGCCACTGAGGAAGACCACGCCGCCCACCAGTCGCACGACGAAGCCTGGGTGGCTGGCCACCAGGGTTTCGACGAAGGAATAAGTCAGCGTGCCGTCCTCGTTGACGGCGCGCCACATCAGGCCCTGGGCGATGCCGTTGACCCACATCGACGCGATGTACAGCACGGTGCCGATGGTTGCGAGCCAGAAGTGCGCGTTGATCAGACCGATGCTGTGCATCTGCGTACGGCCGAAGATTTTCGGGATCATATGGTACAGAGCGCCGATGGAAATCATCGCCACCCAGCCGAGCGCGCCGGCGTGAACGTGGCCGATGGTCCAGTCGGTGTAGTGGGAGAGGGCGTTCACTGTTTTGATCGCCATCATCGGCCCTTCGAAGGTCGACATGCCGTAGAACGCCAGCGACACCACGAGGAAACGCAGGATCGGGTCGCTGCGCAACTTATGCCACGCACCCGAGAGCGTCATCATCCCGTTGATCATCCCGCCCCAGCTTGGCGCCAGCAGGATCAGCGACATCACCATGCCCAACGACTGTGCCCAGTCCGGCAGTGCGGTGTAGTGCAAGTGGTGCGGGCCGGCCCAGATGTACAGGGTGATCAGCGCCCAGAAGTGAACGATGGACAAGCGATAGGAATACACCGGACGCTCGGCCTGTTTCGGCACGAAGTAGTACATCATCCCGAGGAAACCGGCGGTGAGGAAAAAGCCTACGGCGTTGTGACCGTACCACCATTGCACCATGGCGTCGGTTGCGCCGGCGTATAGGGAATAGGACTTGGTGAAACTCACCGGCAATTCCAGGTTGTTGACGATGTGCAAGATCGCCACGGTGATGATGAAGCCACCGAAGAACCAGTTACCGACGTAGATGTGTTTGGTCTTGCGCTGCATGATCGTGCCGAAGAACACGACGGCATAGGCCACCCAGACGATGGTGATCAGGATGTCGATCGGCCATTCCAGCTCGGCGTATTCCTTGGAACTGGTGTAACCCAGTGGCAGGCTGATGGCCGCCAACAGAATCACAAGCTGCCAGCCCCAGAAGCAGAACGCGGCGATTTTCGGCGCAAACAATCGGGTCTGGCAGGTGCGTTGTACTGAATAGAAGGAACTGGCGAACAGGGCGCAACCGCCGAAAGCGAAGATTACCGCGTTGGTGTGCAGCGGACGCAGACGGCCGAAGCTGGTCCATGGCAGGTTGAAGTTGAGTTCAGGCCAGACCAATTGAGCGGCGAGAAAAACCCCGAGCCCCATGCCGACGATGCCCCACACCACCGTCATAATGGCGAATTGGCGGACCACCTTGTAGTTGTAGGCGGTACTGATAGAAGTGTTCATGGTTCCCCATCCACGGTTCAGCCGAAGTGAGCACGTTTGCGCAAGGCAACGCTCCCTTCGCCTGGAGTTATAGGCAGACTAAAAGCGAGGCAAGCATGGACAAACAGCACAAGGCCAGTATTGACGGGGATCAATGGGCGCAGTGCGTGCGCGATCATGGATGGTTGTGGAATGCCGCCACGGCGCCGGCCTCGGCGACGCTGATTCTTGCTCACGGTGCCGGTGCGCCGATGGACAGCGGCTGGATGAGCGACATGGCTGCACGCCTTGCCGCACAAGGGGTCAACGTGTTGCGTTTCGAGTTTCCTTACATGGTGCAGCGGCGTATCGATGGCGGTAAACGCCCCCCGAACCCGGCGCCCAAATTGCAGGCGTGCTGGCGTGAGGTGTATGCCGTGGTGCGACGCCATGTCGCTGGGCGCCTGGCCATTGGCGGCAAGTCCATGGGCGGGCGGATGGCGAGTTTGTTGGCGGATGAGTTGGGCGCGGATGCACTGGTGTGTCTGGGGTATCCGTTTTATGCGGTGGGCAAACCGCAGAAGCCGCGGGTCGAGCATCTGGCGGCGCTGAAGACTCGCACGTTGATTGTGCAGGGTGAACGGGATGCGCTGGGTAATCGGTCGGCTGTCGAGGCTTATAACTTGGCGCCGAGTATCGAGGTGTTTTGGTTGGTGGCGGCGGACCATGACTTGAAGCCGTTGAAGGCTTCGGGGTTTACGCATGAGCAGCATTTGGGGGCTGCGGCGGGCAGGGTGACTACGTTTCTAGGTCAGTGATCGTTCCCACGCGCAGCAAAGGAATGCCTCAATGGACGCTCTGCGTCCGCTGTTGGGACGCGGAGCGTCCCGGGCTGCATTCCCACGCGGAGCGTGGGAACGATCAGGGGGCAACAATCAACGATTAAACCGCTCCACCAACGAATACTGGGTATTCGCCGTCTTGGTCAGTTCTTCACTCAACAGCGCCGAATGCTGTGCCTGTTCCGAAGTCTGGTCAGCCAGTTGCGAGATGTTGCTGATGTTGCGGCTGATTTCTTCGGCCACTGCACTTTGCTCTTCGGTAGCGGCAGCGATCTGGGTGGTCATGTCGGTGATGTTGGCCACCGCTTCACTGATCCCCACCAGTGCCTGGTCCGCTTCCAACACCCGTGCCACACCTTCTTCGGCCTGGCGATGACCAGTCTCCATGGTTTGCACCGCCGAGCTGGCGGTTTGTTGCAGCTTGGCGATCAAGGTATGGATCTGCCCGGTGGACTCACTGGTGCGTTGCGCCAATTGCCGCACTTCGTCGGCCACGACCGCAAAACCACGGCCCATCTCACCGGCGCGAGCCGCTTCAATCGCCGCGTTCAAGGCCAGCAGGTTGGTCTGGTCAGCGATGCCTTTGATCACATCGACCACGCCGCCGATTTCGTCGCTGTCCTTGGCCAGTTGCGTAACGGTCAGGCCGGTTTCACCGACCACCACCGACAGGCGCTGAATGGCTTCGCGGGTTTCCCCGGCGATGTCGCGACCGCGGCCGGTCAGGCGATTGGCTTCCTGAGTGGCGTCGGCGGTGCGCTGCACATGGCTGGCGACTTCCTGGGTGGTGGCGGCCATCTGATTCACAGCGGTCGCCACTTGCTCGGTTTCGACGCGTTGACGTTCCAGGCCAGTGGAGCTGTCGTGGGCAAGGGTGTCGGACTGTTTCGCTTGTTCGGTCAGGTGTTCGGCAGTGTCCTGCAAACGGGTCAAGCAGGTTTTCAGGCGTGCTTCCTGGCTGAGGATTGACATCTCCAGGCGTGCCTGGGCACCACGGCTGTCGGTGTACATCTGTGCGATCAGCGGGTCGGACGTGGTCTGTTCGGCCAGGCGCAGCAAACGCTTGATACCGCGCTGTTGCCAGCTCAAGCCCATCAAGCCCAACGGCACCGAAAGGCCGGCGGCGAGGGCGAAGCCCCATTGGGACGTCAGGGTGGCACCGATCATGAAGCTCAACTGGCTGACCAGAATGAAGGGCAGCCAGTCTTGAAACACCGGCAGCCATTTGTCTGTAGAGGGGACCGCAGACTTGCCCTGGTTGATGCGTTGGTAAAGCGTTTCGGCGCGACGAATCTGTTCGGCGGTGGGTTTGACCCGCACCGACTCGTAACCGATCACCTGATTGCCGTCGAACATCGGTGTGACATAGGCGTTAACCCAATAGTGGTCACCGTTTTTGCAGCGATTCTTGACAATGCCCATCCATGGCAAGCCTTGTTTCAGTGTGCCCCACATATGGGCGAACACCGCAGCCGGGACGTCGGGGTGACGGACCAGATTATGCGGCGCACGGATGAGTTCCTCGCGACTAAACCCGCTGATTTCGATGAAAGCGTCATTGCAATAGATGATCACGCCCTTGGCATCGGTGGTGGAAATCAACCGTTGCTGAGCCGGGAAGGTCCGTTCGCGTTGTGTAATGGGCTGGTTGTTACGCATGGCTATTTCAATCCGCAAGGCTTTGTGTGTGTATCGGCATTGCCAGGCATTTATTGAAGCGTTTTTTCAATAATCAGTGACAGGTCGCAAAACGACCGTTACGTCAGCCGGCGAGCATCGGATAAGTGAACAGCCCGAAATGCAGCAGATTCAAACCAAAATGGGTGGCGATGGCCGCGCCCAACCCGCCAAAACGGTAGGCCAGGCCATAACCGACACCCGCCAGACTCGCCAGCAATACCCATTGCCAACCGGCACCCAGATGAACGAGGCCGAACAACATAGAGGCGATTAGCAAGGCGAGATTTTCCCCATAAGGCCAGTGTTCGAATTGCTGGCTCAGGCCGCCCTGGATATAGCCGCGAAACAACGCTTCTTCCACCAGCGTCACCAGCAACAAGTTATTCAGCACCCACAACCAGGACTGATCTGGCCATTTAGGTGCCCAACTGATCACGCCCAGCAACAGCGCGCCACCCAAGGCCAGTACGGCACTCACGGTCAGGGCGAGGGCGGTGGCATAAACGGACAGTCGCAACGAGCGCCGGCCGACAATCCACGGGCAAACCAGCAACAGCCAGAAACCGATCAGCGGTTTGTCCTGATTCAGGTACATGGCAAACGGCGCGGCATCGTCGGTGAAACGTTGGGGATCAATGGCGCGACCGTTGTAGAAACCGGGAAGCCAGTGCATTGCCAGCGCCACCGCCAGGATGATGAACAAACCGTGGCCGAGGTAGCGGCCAATGGGAACCTGTTGCTGGCGAACGGCGAAACCGGCGGACAGCAGCAAGGCAAAAGAGATAGCGGCGAGCCAGCTGAGTTGGCCGTAGATCAAAGCCAGGCCGTAACCAATGGAGAGAAGTGCCAGATAAGTCCATGGCAGTGCGATCATGTGGAGTCCTTTTGAGCGGAGGAGCCTATTCGGGCGCCAGGATCGCAGCCTTCGGCAGCTCAGGGGGAATGCAATCCAATGGAGCTGCCGAAGGCTGCGATCTTTTTGGGCGCGCGCGATTATAGAGACGTGCGCCATACAAACAAAAACACCGCCCGAAGGCGGTGTCGTTGTCGGCAGGCTGTTACGAGGCAATCAATTGCCGCAACACGTAATGCAAAATCCCTCCGGCCTTGAAGTACTCCACCTCGTTGAGGGTATCGATCCGGCACAACACCTCAATCTTTTCCTTACTGCTGTCTTCTCGGGTGACAACCAGCGTCAGGTTCATCCGCGGAGTCAGTTCGACGCCCGTCAGGCCAAGGATGTCCAGGGTTTCCTTGCCGGTGAGGTTCAGGCTCTTGCGGTTCTGATCCAACTTGAACTGCAACGGCAACACGCCCATGCCGACCAGGTTGGAACGGTGAATCCGCTCGAAGCTTTCCGCGATGACCGCTTTAACCCCCAGCAGATTGGTGCCCTTGGCCGCCCAGTCGCGGCTCGAACCGGTGCCGTATTCTTGCCCGGCGATCACCACCAGCGGCGTGCCTGATGCCTGGTAACGCATGGCCGCGTCGTAGATCGGCAGCTTTTCTCCGGTCGGAATGTAAATCGTGTTGCCGCCTTCTTCGCCGCCAAGCATCTCGTTGCGAATCCGGATGTTGGCAAACGTGCCACGCATCATCACTTGATGATTGCCGCGGCGCGAGCCGTAGGAGTTGAAGTCCCGCGGTTCCACCCCTTGCTCGCGCAGGTAATGGCCGGCAGGGCTGTCAGCCTTGATGTTGCCGGCCGGGGAGATGTGGTCGGTGGTCACCGAATCACCGAGCAGCGCGAGGACTTTCGCTCCTTCGACGTCCTTGACCACCGGCGCAGGGCCGCCGATGTCATCGAAGAATGGCGGATGCTGGATATACGTCGAATCGTTGTTCCAGACATAAGTCGCCGCCTGCGGCACTTCGATCGCCTGCCACTGCTCGTCGCCGGCAAACACTTCGGCGTACTCCTTGTGGAACATCGCGGTGTTCACCTGAGTCACGGCGTCGGCGATTTCTTTAGTGCTCGGCCAAATGTCTCGCAGATAAACCGGGTGGCCGTCCTTGTCGTTGCCCAAGGGTTCGCTGCTGATGTCGATGCGCACCGTGCCGGCCAACGCATAGGCGACGACCAGGGGCGGGGAGGCCAGCCAGTTGGTTTTCACCAGCGGATGCACGCGACCTTCAAAGTTGCGGTTGCCCGAGAGCACCGAGGCGACGGTCAGGTCGGCTTTCTGAATGGCTTTTTCGATCGGCTCCGGCAACGGTCCGGAGTTGCCGATGCAGGTGGTGCAGCCATAACCGACTAGCGCAAAACCGAGCTCATCAAGGTATTGGGTCAGGCCTGCAGCCTTGTAGTAGTCGGTGACCACTTTCGAGCCAGGGGCCAGCGAACTCTTGACCCACGGTTTGCGTTTGAGGCCTTTCTCCACGGCTTTCTTCGCCACCAGCCCGGCCGCCATCATCACGCTGGGGTTGGAGGTGTTGGTGCAGGAGGTGATCGCGGCAATCACCACCGCGCCGTTTTTCAGCCGATACGTGCGGCCTTCGTGGTCGTAGTCCGTTTCACCGATCAGATCGGCGTTGCCCACCGCGACGCCACCGCCGCCCTCACTTTCGAGGCGACTCTCTTCCTTGGTGGAGGGTTTGAATTGCAGGCCGAGAAAGTCAGTGAACGCTTGCGCGACGTTCGGCAACGAGACGCGGTCCTGCGGGCGTTTTGGCCCGGCGAGGCTGGCTTCGACGCTGCCCATGTCCAGGGCCAGGCTGTCGGTGAACACCGGCTCCTTGCCGGGCAGGCGCCACAGGCCCTGGATCTTGCTGTAGGCCTCCACCAGTTTCACGGTTTCCGGCGTGCGGCCGGACAGGCGCAAGTACTCCAGTGTCACGTCATCCACCGGGAAGAAGCCGCAGGTGGCGCCGTATTCCGGGGCCATGTTGGCGATGGTCGCACGGTCGGCCAGCGGCAGGTCGGCGAGGCCGTCGCCGTAGAACTCGACGAATTTTCCGACCACCCCTTTTTGGCGCAGCATCTGGGTCACCGTCAGCACCAGGTCGGTGGCGGTGATGCCTTCCTTGAGCTTGCCGGTGAGTTTGAAACCGATCACTTCCGGGATCAGCATCGACACTGGTTGGCCAAGCATCGCCGCTTCCGCTTCGATCCCGCCCACGCCCCAGCCGAGTACGCCGAGGCCGTTGATCATGGTGGTGTGAGAGTCGGTGCCAACCAAGGTGTCCGGGAAAGCATACGTGCGACCGTCCTCGTCCTTGGTCCAGACTGTACGGCCCAGGTACTCAAGGTTGACCTGGTGGCAAATGCCGGTGCCCGGTGGCACCACGCAGAAATTGTCGAAGGCACGCTGGCCCCAGCGCAGGAAGGCGTAACGCTCGTGGTTGCGCTGCATTTCGATGTCGACGTTCTGTTCGAAGGCGCTTGAACTGGCGTACTTGTCGACCATCACCGAGTGGTCGATCACCAGGTCCACCGGTGACAGCGGATTGATTCGCTGCGGGTCGCCACCAGCCTTGGCCATGGCGGCGCGCATGGCAGCCAGGTCGACCACGGCGGGGACGCCGGTAAAGTCCTGCATTAACACCCGCGCGGGCCGGTACTGGATTTCGCGATCGGAGCGACGCTCCTTGAGCCAGGCGGCAATCGCCTTGAGGTCGGCGCCGGTAACGGTTTTCTCGTCCTCCCAGCGCAGCAGATTTTCCAGCAGTACTTTCAGCGACATCGGCAGCTTGTCGAGATCGCCCAGGCTTTTGGCGGCTTCGGGCAGGCTGAAATAGTGGTAGGTCTTGTCGTCGACTTGTAAGGTTTTAAGGGTTTTCAGGCTATCGAGGGACGGCATTGAAATATCTCCTTTGGGTCCGCACGGCTACGGACTGGCGGGACAGACAGAGCTCTTAACCTAGCCCTGTTTAGACGTTAAGGCTAATAACTGGACTCTATGGACAAGTCCACGGTTCCGATCTCGGCTATCATGCGCCGGTTTTCGTGACAGGCTTTGCTTCAACGCAAGTCTGGGCATCGCGCAGTGGCTGAATTCTTCGCCAACTGCCCAGGAGTAAAAATGAACACCCTCTTTATGCATTGCCGGCCGGGCTTCGAAGGCGAAGTCTGTTCCGAGATTTCCGAACATGCCGCGCGGCTGAACGTGGCCGGTTATGCCAAGGCCAAAACCGCCAGCGCCTGCGCCGAATTTATCTGCACCGAAGAAGACGGCGCCGAGCGCTTGATGCGTGGTCAGCGTTTCGCCGACCTGATCTTTCCGCGTCAGTGGGCCCGTGGGATCTTTATTGATCTGCCGGAAACCGACCGCATCAGCGTGATTCTTGCGCACATGGCGGACTTCCCGCTGTGCGGCAGCCTGTGGCTGGAAATGGTCGACACCAACGATGGCAAAGAGCTGTCGAACTTCTGCAAGAAATTCGAAGGCCACCTGCGCAAGGCGCTGATGGCCGCCGGCAAACTGGTGGAAGACGCCCACAAGCCGCGGCTGCTGCTGACCTTCAAGAGTGGTCGCGAAGTGTTTATGGGCCTGGCCGAATCGAACAATTCGGCGATGTGGCCGATGGGTATTCCACGCCTGAAATTCCCGCGTGAAGCGCCGAGCCGTTCGACCCTCAAGCTGGAAGAGGCCTGGCACCATTTCATCCCGCGCGATCAGTGGGACGAGCGCCTGCACAGCGACATGACCGGTGTCGACCTCGGCGCTGCACCCGGTGGCTGGACCTGGCAACTGGTCAACCGCGGCATGCTGGTGACCGCCATCGACAACGGTCCGATGGCCGAAAGCCTGATGGACACCGGTTTGGTGCAGCATTTGATGGCTGACGGTTTCACCTTCAAGCCCAAGCAGCCGGTGGACTGGATGGTCTGCGACATCGTCGAGAAACCGGCGCGCAACGCGGCGATGCTGGAAGAATGGATTGGCGAGGGGCATTGCCGCGAAGCGGTGGTCAACCTCAAGCTGCCGATGAAACAGCGTTATGCCGAAGTGAAACGCTTGCTGGAACGTATTGCCGACGGGTTCAAGGCACGGGGCATTCGGGTCGAGATCGGCTGCAAGCAGCTGTATCACGACCGTGAGGAAGTGACCTGCCATTTGCGCCGATTGGACGTGAAGAAACCCAAGTCCCGCTGACTTTGTGTGCCGATCGTTCCCATGCTCTGCGTGGGAACGCCGCCGGGGACGCTCCGCGTTCCGCCTTTGGATGTGACGCAGAGCGTCACGGGATGCATTCCCACGCAGAGCGTGGGAACGATCAGCTGTCAGTGACTAGACACCCGGCAATGCGCGACAATGCCGGCAAGTTTCAGGAGTAAATCATGAGTGAAATGATCGATACGCCGGTAGACGGCACCCTCGACGCCACCGGCCTCAATTGCCCGGAACCGGTGATGATGCTGCACCAGCACATCCGTGACCTGGCGCCCGGCGGCCTGCTGAAGGTGATCGCCACTGACCCGTCGACCCGTCGCGACATCCCCAAGTTTTGCGTTTTTCTCGACCATGAACTGGTCGCGCAGCATGAAGAGGCAGGCACCTACCTCTACTGGATTCGCAAAAAACTCGCTTAACCCGCCGAATGACTGATGCGGATCCGCTTGCGTGCACTGCGCGTCAGGCGGATCGACAGCATCAGCGCCGCGCAACTCAAGCCGACGATCAAACCTTGCCACAACCCGCTCGGGCCGCTCGGCGCACCGAGCCAGTCGGTCAGGCCCAGGGCGTAACCCACCGGCAAACCAATCCCCCAGTACGCGAACAGGGTCAGGATCATCGTCACCCGCGTGTCCTGATAACCCCGCAGTGCGCCCGCCGCCGTTACCTGAATCGCATCGGAAAACTGGAACAGGGCCGAATACACGATCAGCATCGCGGCCACCTGAATCACCGTTGGGTCGGCGGTGTAAATTGCAGCGATGGGCTCACGCAGCAACAGCATCATGCTCGCCGACAGGCACGCATAAGTCAGGGCGGTGCCCATGCCGACACCGGCGGCGAAGCGGGCTTCGCGCGGTTCCTCACGGCCGAGTGCCTGGCCGACCCGCACGGTCACGGCCATGCCGAGGGAGTAGGGGATCATGAACACCAGCGAGCTGAAGTTCAGTGCGATCTGGTGCCCGGCGACCACGGTGGCGCCGAGGCTGCCGATCAGCAGGGCGATCACGGCGAAGATGCTCGACTCGGCGAACACCGCAATGCCGATCGGCAGGCCGATGCCCAGCAGACGCTTGATCACCGACCACTGGGGCCAGTCGAAACGGCTGAACAACTGGCTCGACTGATAGGCCGGCGCCCAGCGCTCCCACCCGGCCATCCCCAACGCCATCACCCACATCACGACCGCCGTGGCCCAGCCGCAGCCGACACCGCCCATGGCCGGCACACCCAAGTGGCCATAGATGAAGATGTAGTTCAGTGGAATATTCAGCGCCAGCCCGCACAGACCAAGGACCATCGCCGGGCGCGTGCGACCCAGACCATCGCTGAAGCAGCGCAGCACGTGATAGAGCGCGACGGCAGGCAGGCCGCTGGCGATGCCGTGCAGATACTGCATGCACGGGCCGATCAGCTCGGGATCGACCTTCATGATGTGCAGGATCGGTTCGGCGCTGAACAGCATGCCGGTCGCCATCAACCCCACCACCAGCGCCAGCCACAACGCCTGACGCACGATCGGGCCAATCTCGCTGTGCGTGCCGGCGCCGAAGCGCTGGGCGACTTTTGGGGTGGTGGCCAGCAGGGTGCCGGTCATCAGCAGAAACACCGGTACCCAGATCGAGTTGCCCAGCGCGACGGCCGCCAAATCCCGAGGCCCGACACGTCCGGCCATCACCGCATCGACGAAGCCCATGGCGGTGGTCGCCAGTTGCGCGATCATGATCGGCAACGCCAGGCCGAGCAGGTTTTTCAGCTCCAGGCGAACCCGGGCCGGGCGGTTGAGGGAAATAGCGGCGGGGCGGTCAGTCACGGAGTTCAAGGGCGAAACGTCCAAAAGGTTTTGATGCGCGAGGCGGCGCATTCTACGCCTTGACGCAGTGGTCAGGAAAAATCCTGTGTTAGGGATTTGTAATCGGTTTTGGACGTTACGACAGGTCAAGTGGTGGTGCCCTTGCATCTGAGGTGAACAATGCCTGCTGGCCCATCACCTCCATCTGCGCCTAAACTGCCGGTCCGCCAAAGGAGCCTGCCATGCTGATTGTTGCCGACGAAAATATCCCGCTGCTCGATGCCTTCTTCGCAGGGTTCGGTGAAATCCGCCGGGTGCCGGGACGTGCCATCGACCGCGCCACTGTCGAGCAGGCCGATGTGCTGCTGGTGCGTTCGGTGACCAACGTCAACCGCGCATTGCTCGAAGGCAGCAAGGTGCGCTTCGTCGGCACCTGCACCATCGGCACCGATCACCTGGATCTGGGTTACTTTCAACAGGCCGGCATCACCTGGTCCAGCGCGCCAGGCTGCAATGCCCGGGGTGTGGTCGATTACGTTCTGGGTAGCCTGCTGACCCTGGCCGAAATCGAAGGTGCCGACCTGACTCAACGCACTTACGGCGTGGTCGGTGCAGGCGAAGTGGGCGGGAGGCTGGTCAAGGTTCTGCAAGGCCTGGGCTGGAACGTATTGGTCTGCGATCCACCACGGCAAGCCGCTGAAGGGGGCGATTACGTCAGCCTCGACCAAATCATTTTGCAATGCGACGTTATCAGTTTGCACACTCCGCTGGACAAGCAAGGCCCTCAGTCGACCTGGCATCTGTTCGATAAAAACCGTTTGAACCAACTTAAGCCGGGCACCTGGCTGATCAACGCCAGTCGTGGCCCGGTGATTGACAACACCGCTCTGCGCCAGGTGCTGTTGCAGCGTGAAGATCTGCAAGCGGTGCTGGATGTCTGGGAGGCTGAGCCCGAGGTCGATGTGGCACTGGCCGAGTTGTGTGTGCTGGCGACGCCGCACATTGCCGGTTATAGCCTGGACGGCAAACAGCGTGGGACGGCGCAGATCTATCAGGCGTTTTGCGAGTTCCTTGGGCAACCGGAACAGGTTCACCTGAGCGACTTGCTGCCAGCGCCGTGGTTGTCGGGAGTGACGTTGAACGCCGACAGCGATCCGGCCTGGGCACTGGCGATGTTGTGCCGTGGCGTGTACGACCCACGCCGTGACGACGCGGATTTCCGTCGCAGCCTTGTCGGCAACGTGAACGAGCAGCGTGCGGCGTTCGATGCACTACGCAAGCATTACCCGCTGCGGCGTGAGATTGATGGGTTGAAGGTGCGGATCGAGGGGGATTCGCCAGCGTTGCAGCGGATCGTGGCGGCGTTGGGGGCAACGGGGGTGTACGGGATTCTGTGTAAACGGCGTTGCTGTTAATCCTGCAAAAGCCGGTCTTCGAACTGGATACTGAACCGGTTCAAGGCCCCCGCCCAGTCCCTGATTGGCATTGTCCACTTCTTGCTGATGTTATTCAGCGCCAGATAAAAGAGCTTCATAACCGCGTCATCAGTCGGGAATGAGGCTCTGCTTTTGGTGACCTTGCGCAAGCTCATGTTGATCGACTCGATGGCGTTGGTGGTATAGATCACCGTCCGTATCTCAGGTGGATAATCGAATAGAGGTATGACCCTCGCCCAGTTTTTGCGCCATGACTGGCTGATCAGAGGGTATCGATCATCCCATTTGGCCTCGAAATCGGTCAGCTTTTGCTCGGCCATTTCAACCGTCGTCGAGCGGTAAATAAGCTTGAGGTCGGCAGCGGCTTCGCGTTGATGCTTCCACGATACGAACTTCAAGCTGTTGCGCACCATATGCACGATGCACAGTTGAACCGAGGCTTGCGGATAGACCACTTCGATCGCCTCAGGAAAGCCCTTGAGCCCATCCACGCAGGCGATAAAGATGTCTTTTACCCCGCGTGTTTTAAGCTCTGTGACTACTTGCAGCCAGAATTTGGCACCTTCAGTCTGTGCGATCCACAATCCTAGAACTTCTTTTCGACCGTCCATATTGACGCCAATGGCCAAGTAAACCGCCTTGGTTCTGACCGCGCCACTGTCGCGCACTTTGACGTGAATGCAATCGAGGTAGAGGATCGGATAGAGCTCGTCCAGAGGACGCGATTGCCAGACTTTGACCTCTTCGCTAACGGCGTCGGTAATCGCCGAGATGAGGCTAGGAGAGACCTCTGTGCCGTACATCTCCTGCAGGTGCCCCTGAATTTCCCGAACAGTCATCCCTCGGGCGTACAGCGAAATGACCTTGTCATCGAAGCCGGTCCAACGCGTCTGGTGCTTGGAAACTAGCTGGGGCTCGAACATTCCCTGGCGATCACGGGGAATCTCCAGCGGTAGCTCGCCAAAGTCGCCCTTGAGCGTCTTACCGCTATGGCCGTTGCGAGCATTTCCTTCGGCATTGGTAACGGCTGCGCTTTTGTCATGCCCCAGGTGCTCGGTCATTTCAGCTTCCAGCGCTCGTTCGACGAGCATCTTGGTGAGCTGCTTGAGCAGGCCATTTTCGCCGATCAGATCTTCGGGTTTTCGGTAGTTGGTCAACAGGCTGTCGGCCAGCTTTACCAGTTCAGGATCGGGTTTGACTCGTTTAGTGCGCTTGGGCTCGGTCATTGAGACTCCTTGGGAAAGGCAGTGTGCGCCTAATGACCGTTTACACAAACCTCAGGACACCCTCGGGGCAACCTCGGCTTAACGTACTGACCGGATCCCTACAAAGGCTACACAAAACCAGCACCCATAAAAAACCCGGCTAAAAGAGCCGGGTCAAGAAGACGGTGGCTATATCACTCTTGTTCGGCAGGCTTGACCAATCGCTTTTCCAGTTCGCGGCAAGCGTCCTGGATCATGTTTTCAGTGATCGGTACTTCGTGCCCATCCTTATCAATAATCGAGCAACCCAGAGACTGGTCTGGCTGCGTGCGAATCACTGGAATCTTGTCATCGCTGCTGTTTTGCAAGGACATGGCCTGTCTCCTCATCAGGTTGTGTGCTTACTGTAAAACCGCCAAGTGACCGGGCTGTGACAACTCCCTGCGATCTTTCAGGTCGGCATCCTCAGTCCATCAGAAATATGCTGACGTTTCCACCCGGACTTTAGACCAATAATCTCTAGCCACTAGTCTTGGCGGTCATAATTAACCTGACTCATTGTGATTTACAGCGTTCAATCCCATCGGTCGGTGTAGGCTTGATCGGGTCAAGGCCATTGGTTACACCTTCGGATGATCCTCATGCTCTCTTCCCGTCACCGCCGAGCCATTCGTCTGGCCAGCCGTTTCCTCGCGCCATATCGCTGGCCGGCCTTGGGTGCCTTGCTGGCGTTGATCGTCACTGCTGGCATCACCCTGTCCATGGGGCAGGGGATCCGCCTGTTGGTTGATCAGGGTTTCATGACCCAATCCCCGCATTTGCTCAACCGATCCATCGGCGTGTTCATGCTGCTGGTGATGGGGCTGGCGATTGGCACCTTTGCGCGTTTTTACCTGGTGTCGTGGATCGGCGAGCGCGTTGTCGCCGACATCCGCCGTCGGGTGTTCAACCATCTGGTCTACCTGCATCCGGGGTTCTATGAAGACAACCGCAGCTCCGAGATCCAGTCACGGTTGACCGCCGACACCACGCTGCTGCAATCGGTCATCGGCTCTTCGCTGTCGCTGTTCCTGCGTAATGGGCTGATGGTGATCGGCGGGATTGTCTTGCTGTTCATCACCAACCCCAAACTCACCAGCATCGTGGTGGTCGCGTTGCCGCTGGTGGTCGCGCCGATCCTGATTTTTGGTCGCCGGGTGCGCACCCTGTCGCGTCTGAGCCAGGACCGGATTGCCGATATCGGCAGCTATGTCTCCGAAACCCTGAGTCAGATCAAAACCGTGCAGGCCTACAACCATCAGGTTCAGGACGAGCAGCGTTTTGCCACGACCGTGGAAGAGGCTTTCAACACCGCCCGTAAGCGCATTTTCCAGCGGGCCTGGTTGATTACCCTGGTGATCCTGCTGGTGTTGGGCGCCGTCGGGGTGATGCTCTGGGTCGGCGGCATGGATGTCATCGCCGGACGGATTTCCGCGGGTGAGCTGGCTGCGTTTGTCTTTTACAGCCTGATTGTCGGCGGTGCCTTCGGCACGTTGAGTGAAGTGATCGGCGAACTGCAGCGAGCGGCGGGGGCGGCGGAGCGGATTGCCGAGTTGTTGCGTTCGGAAAACATCATCCAGCCACCGACCCAGGGCCTGGTGACTTTGCCTGAGCGGGTGAAGGGCGATCTGGTGCTGCAAGATGTGCGTTTTTCCTACCCGTCGCGTCCGCAAAGTTATGCCGTTGATGGTCTGAATCTGACGATCAACGCTGGCGAAACGCTTGCATTGGTAGGGCCGTCCGGTGCCGGCAAGTCGACAGTGTATGACCTGCTGTTGCGCTTTTACGACCCTATCGAAGGGCGCATCCTTCTGGACGGTGTGCCGCTGACCCAACTCGATCCTCTGGATCTGCGTCGCTGCTTCGCCCTCGTCTCGCAAACCCCTGCGCTGTTCTTCGGCAGCATCGAAGAGAACATTCGCTACGGCCGCCCGACGGCGACTTTGGCCCAGGTCCAGGAAGCCGCGAAAATCGCCTATGCCCACGACTTCATCGAGCAAATGCCCAGCGGCTACCAGACACACCTCGGCGACGCTGGTCTCGGTTTATCCGGCGGGCAACGCCAGCGCCTGGCCATCGCCCGGGCGCTGCTGGTGGACGCGCCGATCCTGCTACTGGACGAGGCCACCAGCGCCCTCGACGCCCAGAGCGAGCACCTGATCCAGCAAGCCCTGCCCAGCCTGATGAAAAATCGCACCACGCTGGTCATCGCCCACCGATTGGCCACGGTGAAAAACGCCGACAGGATCGCAGTGATGGACCAAGGGAAACTGGTGGCGGTGGGGACGCATCAGGAGTTGATTGCGAGTAATGCGTTGTATGCACGACTGGCAGCGTTGCAGTTCACTGACGGCAAAGCCGAAGCCGATCTGCGAGTGTAGGCACTGCCGGTTCGGGACGATTTTATCGATTCCATCAAAGTTCGAAAATGGCCACGAGGTTTGAATAAATGTGGCCGTCTTCGGGCATTATGTCGGCCTCAGTTGCGAGCCTGGATGAGGATATGAGCCGTTATCAACCACCGTTGACCCTGACCACAAGAATATTGGCGTTGATCGCTGAGATCAGTGAGCAGATTGGTCAGCTTTCGGCGATGGATGATCGTCGGCAGACGCCTCAACTACGCCGTAGTAATCTAATTCGTACGATTCAGGCTTCTTTGGCGATCGAGAACAACACCCTGAGCATTGAACAGGTGACTGCCGTTCTGGCAGGGCAGCGAGTGCTTGGCCTGCCACGAGAAATCCAGGAAGTACGTAACGCGTTTACAGCTTATGAATCCATGCCGCAGTGGCAGCCGAGCAGCCGGTCCGACCTGCTCCAGGCGCATGAGTTGCTGATGCGGGGATTGATTGACGACTGTGGGCAACTTCGTCGAGCCGGGGTGGGGATCTACCGTGGCGAGAAATTGGTTCATATGGCGCCGCCACCGAGTCGCGTTGGGCATTTGATGGATGATTTGCTGGCATGGCTCGCCGCTTCGGACTGGCATCCGTTGATCACTAGCTGTGTTTTCCACTACGAGTTTGAGTTCATCCATCCTTTCGCCGACGGTAATGGGCGTATGGGCCGCCTTTGGCAGACCTTGATACTCAGTCAATGGCGACCGGTGCTGGCTTATCTGCCGGTCGAAGCGGTAATTCGAGAGCAGCAGGACGATTATTATGCCGCATTATCGGCAGCCGACCAGTTGGCCGAATCAACTCCTTTTGTCGAGTTCATGCTGCAAGCGCTGAGCCTTGCCCTTCAGGAAGCCGCTAGGAGCGAGCCAGTAACCGACCTAGTAACCGACCCAGTAACCGACCAAGTAGCGAAATTGCTTTGGGCTCTCGATGGAAGCGGTCCGCTGAAGATCAGTGAGTTGATGACAGAGGTTGGATTGGCTCACAAGGCAACGTTTCGGGCTAACTATCTCAAACCGGCGTTAGCCGCCGATTTGATTGAAATGACAAACCCCGAGTCGCCCAATAGTCCGGCTCAAAGCTATCGCTTGACCGGACTTGGCAAGCAGACCGCGGCACGGTCAAGATCTGTGTAGGAGTTGCCGCAGGCTGCGATCTTTTGATCTTGCCTTGTGCTGCAAACAAAAATGCCCGCCTCGAAAGAGGCGGGCATTTTTTACAGTTGCGGAAAAGATCGCAGCCTGCGGCAGCGCCTACAGATCATTGATCGTCGAAATACCGTTCATGCCAATCCACCAACGGTTGTGGTGAGTTGAGCTTCTGGCCGTAGATCACCGAGTACGACAATACGTTCTGCACGTACTGACGGGTTTCGTCGAACGGGATGCTTTCCACCCACACATCGAAGCTCAGGTGATCGGCGCCACGCAGCCATTGACGTACGCGGCCGGGGCCGGCGTTGTAGGCGGCGGAGGCGAGGACGCGGTTGCCATTGAATTGGCTGTGGACCTGGCTCAGGTAAGCGGCACCGAGCTGGATGTTCTTGTCCGGATCGAACACTTGCTGCGGCGAAGCGAGGGGAATGCTGAACTTGCGCGCGGTTTCCTTGGCGGTGCCGGGCATCAGTTGCATCAGGCCGCTGGCACCGACGCCGGAGCGCGCGTCGGCCATGAAGGCGCTTTCCTGCCGGGTAATGGCGAATACCCAGCTCGAGTGCAGGCCACGAACCTTGGCTTCACGGACCAGGGTTTCGCGGTGGGCCATCGGGAAACGAATATCCAGGTCGTCCCAGTACTTCGCCTGACTGATGGTGCGGATCGCCGGGAAATACCATTTCAGGTCGTAAGCCAGTTTCGCCTGGGCAACCATTTCGTCACGGTTGAAGTGCCGGCTGACGTGATACCACTCGCGACGACCGTCGACGATCTGCCCGCGTGCATGGAATTCCAGGGCACGTCGTATGCCGGGGGTATTACGTACCTTGTTGATCAGTGCCTGACTGAGCACCAGCGGTTTGCTGTTCAGCGAATAGGATGATTGCGAACGATCGGCTGCCAGGAAACCGTAGAAATCGCGTTCGCGGGCCAGGTTCTTGTAAAGCGTCTGCGCTTGCGGGTTCTGCGGTTGCGCCAGCTCCAGGCTACGAGCCTGCCAGTAACGCCAACGATTGGTGGTAGCCAGATCCTGAGGTAAACGGCGGGTCAACTCATAGGCATCGTCCCAACGGGCCAGACGCAATAGCAGGCGCAAGCGCCATTCTGAAACCGTGTTGTCGCGCAGTTCCGGGTCGTATTTTGTCATTACATCCAGCGCGCGGCTGTCGAAACGCCGAGCGAGAGTCAGGCCGATTTCCCGGGCAATCGCGACTTTTTCGTCACGGGAAAAATGCATGCCGCTGGCATAGCCATCGAGCAGGTCCATGGCTTTGTCCGGATCCTGACGGGCCAGACGGCGCAGGCCGAGGCTGACAATATCGGACATGGGTTCGTCAGCGGGGATGAAACGCGACGGCTGATTGAGCAGCTCGGGTTTCTGCGCCACATCCACCAGCAGGCGACCGCGCGGGGCGAGGACCGTCAGGCCATTGATCAGGCTGTTGGCCAGCGCATAGTTGCGCGCATGGGCGGCGAGCTTGGTGCGCTCCCAGCGTTTCTGTTCAGTCAGTTGACCTTCGGCGGCCCACATGCCGAACAAACCGTCGCAAGCTTCGGGCTGGGTTTTGCCGCTCAGCCAAAGCTTTTCGGCGTTGGCATAGCCCTCGACCTTGCGGTTATGGCTGATCTGATATTGCGCGTTAAGGCAGTCCAGTTCGGTGAAATTGAGCTTGGGATCGTAATACTTGATGAAAGTCGCCCAATCGCCACGTTCGGCCAGCCAGCGCAACCAGCGCAATTTCATCCAGTTGGCTTGGGGCAGGTCACCGTGTTCAGCGAGGAATTTCTCGATTTCGGCGTTGCTTGCGGTTTTCAGGCGCGCGGTCAGTTCGTCATAGGCCAGGTAGGGTTCAAGCGGATAGTCGCTAAGCGCCTGGCTATAACGGAAATAAGGGCCGGTATCGCCCTTGGCCAGGGCGCGCTTGGCTTCATCGTAATACTGGCGTTGGGTGGACAGGTCCACCGCCTGGGCGGATTGAGCGGCAGCGGCGGTAAGAAGCAAACATGAAAAAAGATTGAAAAGGCGACTGCGCATGAGACGTCCGGGCAGAGAAATCATGACAAGTGCCAGCAAGCGCGGCACTGAATTATCTGTAGCTTAGCCTTTTGCCAGCAGCGGGCGAAAGCTTTGCCGAGCTGTCGGCACAAGTTCGCAACAATTGTTGTGCAGAGTGCTTCGACATTGAAATTGCCGGCCTTCTGAAGCCTCAAGTCAGGTAGAATGCGCGCCCGGTTTTTGGAGAAGCTCATGACCCTGCTCAAATTCAGCGATGTGTCCCTTGCTTTCGGCGCTATGCCGTTGTTGGACAAGGTGTCCTGGCAGATCGCCCGTGGTGAGCGGGTGTGCATCATCGGCCGCAATGGCACTGGCAAGTCCAGCATGATGAAGCTCGTCAAGGGCGACCAGAAGCCTGATGAGGGCTCTGTTTGGCGCGCACCTGGCCTAAAGATTGGCGAATTGCCGCAAGAATTGCCGGTAGCCGACGAGCGGACCGTGTTCGACGTGGTTGCCGAAGGCCTGGACGGTGTCGGCGAGCTGCTCGCGCAGTATCACCACCTGAGCCAGAACATCGTCACCGACGCCGATCTGGACAAACTGATGCATGTCCAGCACGACCTCGAAGCCCGCGACGGCTGGCGTTTGCAGCAACTGGTCGACAGCACCTTGAGCCGCTTGCAACTGCCGGCCGACAAGACCCTCGCCGAATTGTCCGGCGGCTGGCGTCGTCGCGTTCTGCTGGCTCAGGCGCTGGTTTCCGAACCGGATCTGCTGCTGCTCGACGAACCGACCAACCACCTGGACATCGGTGCAATTGCCTGGCTCGAAGAAGCGCTGAAGGATTTCCAGGGCGCCGTGCTGTTCATCACGCACGACCGTTCATTCCTGCAGAACCTCGCGACCCGCATTCTGGAGCTGGATCGTGGCGGCCTGATCGACTGGAACGGCGACTACGCCAGTTTCCTCGTGCACAAAGAGGCGACTCTGGCGGCTGAAGAAACCGCCAACGCGCTGTTCGACAAGAAGCTGGCCCAGGAAGAAGTCTGGATCCGCCAAGGCATCAAGGCGCGTCGCACCCGTAACGAAGGCCGTGTTCGCGCATTGAAAGCATTGCGCGTTGAGCGTAGCGAGCGTCGTGAGCGCACCGGCAAGGCCAACATTCAGCTGGACACTGCTGACAAGTCCGGCAAGCAGGTGATGGTCCTCGAGAACGTGAGCTTCGCTCACCCGGGTGGCCCGTTCCTGATCAAGGATTTCTCGATGGTCCTGACGCGCGGCGACCGTATCGGTCTGCTTGGCGCCAACGGTACCGGCAAGACTACGCTGCTCAAGCTGATGCTCAGCGGCCTGCAGCCAACCAGCGGCACAGTGGAGGAGGGGACGCGCATCGACGTGGCCTACTTCGACCAGTTGCGCCATCAGCTGGACCTGGAAAAGACCGTGATCGACAACGTGGCCGAAGGTCGCGACTTTATCGATATCGATGGTCAGAGCCGCCACGTGTTGAGCTACCTCGGCGACTTCCTGTTCAGCCCGCAGCGTGCCCGCACGCCGGTCAAGGCGCTGTCCGGTGGTGAGCGTGCCCGTCTGTTGCTGGCCAAACTGTTCAGCAAACCGGCGAACCTGCTGGTACTCGACGAACCGACCAACGACCTGGACGTGGAAACCCTCGAGCTGCTGGAAGAGGTCTTGCTGACCTTCAACGGCACCGTGCTGATGGTCAGCCACGACCGGGCGTTCCTCGACAACGTGGTCACCAGTACCCTGGTCTTCGAAGGCGAAGGCAAGGTTCGCGAATACGTCGGTGGTTATCAGGACTGGCTGCGTCAGGGCGGCTCGCCGCGCCTGTTGGGCGTGACCGAAAGCAAGTCCGGCAAGGCCGACCTGAACTCGGCTGTCGTCACTGCGGAACCCGTGGCAGTTGCTGCGGCAGTAGAGGCGCCGGTGGCAAAGAAGAAGCTCAGCTACAAGTTGCAACGTGAGCTGGAAGCCTTGCCAGGTCAGATCGAAGCGATGGAGCAGCAGATCGTGGTGGTTGAAGCGCAGATGGCGGATGCCGGCTTCTATCAGCGTCCTGCTGCCGAGACGGCTGCGGTGATCGCTCAACTGGAGCAGTTGCAGGCTGAACTCGACGTGATGGTCGAGCGCTGGGCCGAGCTGGATGCCTGATTGATCCGGCGATAAAAAAGCCCGGCTTCACTCGCGTGAGTGCCGGGCTTTTCGTAGGAGCTGCCGCAGGCTGCGATCTTTTGATCTTATTTTTTCGGGCAAGATCAAAAGATCGTAGCCTTCGGCAGCTCCTACAGGGTTTTGTGGTTGTCAGCTTTTGATCAGACGCACCGCCAGCACATCGCAAGGCGCGCCGTGCAGTACGTCATTGGCAGTGGAGCCGAGTAACAGCGCCAAACCATGGCGACCATGACTGCCCACCACGATCAGGTCGCAGGTTTGCTCCTTGGCGAGGTGGTGAATCTCCTGGCGCGGCTGGCCGTAGGTCAAGTGGCTGTATTCCTTGGAGAGTTCCGGGTATTTCACGATCAATCGCTCAAGGCGCTCTTTGGCCTGATCGAACTGTTGTTGTTGCAACTGGGAAAGGTCCATCGGCACGTCGCCGCCAAAAGCCATGGCCATCGGTTCGACGATATGCACCAGAGACAGCTTCGCGCCATTGCTCACCGAGAGTTCGCGAGCTCGGTGGATGACAGGATCGCACTCTTCGGTTAGGTCTACAGCGACCAGAATGTGGTGGTAGGGCATGAGGTGCTCCTCCTGAGGATTGCAACATTGGTAAGTATGGCTGGTTTCAAGCGCATTGGTTTCAAAGTGACTCAATGGGCTCATCAAGACTCGGGAGTACAGATATGACGGTCTGGATAGTGGTGTCAATCCTGCTGGTGGTCTTGAGTCCGCTAGCCTGGTTGCGTCCCTCTCGTGCTCAGAACGGGCGCATGGCCCTGCGCATGGAGGCGCGGCGCATTGGCCTGGCCATGCAGCTGGCGCCCCAGGAATGGCCGCACTGGCTGAATGAGGAACCGCCGAGCCCTTGCGCCCAGTACCATCGGCCGCGCCGTGGCACGCAACCGGCGTGCTGGAGTTATTGGCAGAAGGTGCCGGGCGTATGGGTCAATCAGTGGCAGGAGGTCTGCGCGGATGGAATGCTGCTGAATCATTTCGAAAAACTGCCGGCCAATGTCTACAAGGTTGAGGCGGACAAGCAAATGATCGCCCTGTATTGGGGCGAGAAGGGTGAATCGAATGTTTTGCAGGACATTGATGCGCTGCTGAAAGCGCTGGCCTGAAATCCGATCCCCGCGGTTCCTACACTGTTGCGGGTCTTCGCCCGACAGACAGGCAATAAAAAGCCCGACATCGTCATCGGGCTGAGGTTGGCCAGGCAGGCCGGTAATTCTTTGTGCGCTGATCTTACGCTGGGCATTCGTCAAAAGCGTTCAGATTTTTTCTTCAGAGTCCCGCCAGCGTAGCTTGTTAAACACAGGCTGCCGCTAATTAGGGCGACTTTTCTAACTATTGATTCTATGAATGGCCTCGCATGCATCCTGCGTTGTTCAAGGCTTCGTGGTACGGAAGTGACTGGAAAGTCGCGTTTCAACCCGTATTTTGGGCGATTGACAATTGCCGGAAATTCCGTGAAGGTGACATACCCAAATCAAACGGGCGTATGAATTGAGCGTTTGTATTACAGATCGCTCCTACAGAATCCCGACTATCGCGTTGGCGGGTGTGCCGGGTGAGTTGGCGTTAGCATTGACGGATAAACGTCCCTGCCGAGCCAGTCGCCTGCGTCCGACGTGTACTGTTCAGCTTCCATATCGTGGAGATCAGTTGATGATTTACGAAGGTAAAGCCATCACGGTTAAGGCTCTTGAAAGTGGCATCGTCGAATTGAAATTCGACCTCAAGGGTGAGTCCGTCAACAAGTTCAACCGTCTTACCCTGAACGAACTGCGTCAGGCCGTAGACACCATCAAGGCAGATGCTTCGATCAAGGGTGTGATCGTCAGCAGTGGCAAGGACGTGTTCATCGTCGGTGCCGACATCACCGAATTCGTCGACAACTTCAAGCTGCCGGATGCAGAGCTTGTTGCTGGTAACCTCGAAGCCAACAAGATTTTCAGCGATTTCGAAGACCTCAACGTCCCGACTGTCGCCGCGATCAATGGCATCGCACTGGGCGGTGGTCTGGAAATGTGCCTGGCGGCGGATTTCCGCGTCATGGCCAACACCGCCAAAATCGGCCTGCCGGAAGTCAAGCTGGGCATCTACCCAGGCTTCGGCGGTACTGTGCGTTTGCCGCGCATCATCGGTGCCGACAACGCCATCGAGTGGATTGCCGCCGGTAAGGAAAACCGCCCTGAAGACGCGCTGAAAGTCGGTGCCGTCGATGCCGTGGTCGCACCAGAGAAACTGCAGGAAGCGGCTCTGAACCTGGTCAAAGGCGCCATCTCCGGTGAGTTTGACTACAAGGCCAAGCGTCAGCCGAAGCTCGAAAAGCTCAAGCTCAACGCCATCGAACAAATGATGTCGTTCGAAACCGCCAAAGGTTTCGTGGCCGGTCAAGCGGGCCCGAACTACCCGGCACCGGTTGAAGCGATCAAGACTATCCAGAAAGCCGCGAACTTCGGTCGCGACAAGGCGCTGGAAGTCGAAGCTGCCGGTTTCGTCAAACTGGCCAAGACCTCTGCCGCGCAGAGCCTGATCGGTCTGTTCCTGAACGATCAGGAGCTGAAGAAAAAGGCCAAGTCCTACGACGAAATCGCCAAAGACGTGAAGCAGGCCGCCGTATTGGGCGCCGGCATCATGGGTGGTGGTATCGCTTATCAGTCGGCCTCCAAAGGTACGCCGATCCTGATGAAAGACATCAACGAGCACGGCATCGAGCAAGGTCTGGCCGAAGCCGCCAAGCTGCTGGTGGGCCGCGTTGATAAAGGTCGCATGACTCCGGCGAAAATGGCTGAAGTGCTCAACGGCATTCGTCCGACCCTGTCCTACGGTGATTTCGGTCACGTCGACCTGGTCGTCGAAGCCGTTGTCGAGAACCCGAAGGTCAAGCAAGCTGTTCTGGCCGAAGTTGAAGACAAGGTCAAAGAGGACACCATCCTCGCGTCCAACACCTCGACCATTTCCATCACCTTGCTGGCCAAAGCCCTCAAGCGTCCGGAAAACTTCGTCGGCATGCACTTCTTCAACCCGGTGCACATGATGCCGCTGGTTGAAGTCATCCGTGGCGAGAAGTCCAGCGAAGTGGCCGTTGCCACCACCGTTGCCTACGCCAAGAAAATGGGCAAAAACCCGATCGTCGTCAACGACTGCCCGGGCTTCCTGGTCAACCGCGTGCTGTTCCCGTACTTCGGCGGTTTCGCCAAACTGGTCAGCGCCGGCGTGGACTTCGTCCGCATCGACAAGGTCATGGAAAAATTCGGCTGGCCGATGGGCCCGGCGTACCTGATGGACGTGGTCGGCATCGACACCGGTCACCACGGTCGCGATGTAATGGCTGAGGGCTTCCCGGATCGCATGAAGGACGATCGCCGTTCGGCCGTCGACGTGCTCTACGAAGCCAAGCGCCTGGGCCAGAAGAATGGCAAAGGCTTCTACGCCTACGAGACCGACAAGCGCGGCAAGCAGAAGAAAGTCGCCGATCCTTCGGTACTGGAAGTGCTCAAGCCAATCGTGTTCGAACAGCGCGAAGTCACTGACGAAGACATCATCAACTGGATGATGATCCCGCTGTGCCTGGAAACCGTGCGTTGCCTGGAAGACGGCATCGTCGAAACCGCCGCCGAAGCCGACATGGGCCTGGTCTACGGTATTGGTTTCCCTCCATTCCGTGGCGGTGCGCTGCGCTACATCGACTCGATCGGTGTTGCAGAGTTCGTTGCCCTGGCTGACCAGTACGCTGATTTGGGCGCGCTGTACCACCCGACCGCGAAGCTGCGTGAAATGGCCAAAAACGGTCAGAGCTTCTTCGGTTAAGCGCCCACACTAGAGCGAGAGTGAAAGTATATGAGCTTGAATCCTAGAGACGTCGTGATTGTCGACTTCGGTCGTACGCCGATGGGCCGCTCCAAGGGCGGCATGCACCGCAACACCCGCGCTGAAGACATGTCGGCGCACCTGATCAGCAAATTGCTGGAACGCAACGTCAAGGTCGACCCCTGCGAAGTTGAAGACGTGATCTGGGGCTGTGTGAACCAGACCCTGGAGCAGGGCTGGAACATCGCCCGCATGGCGTCCCTGATGACGCAGATCCCGCACACCGCGGCCGGCCAGACCGTCAGCCGTCTGTGTGGCTCGTCGATGAGTGCTCTGCACACCGCTGCGCAAGCGATCATGACCGGTAACGGTGACGTGTTCGTGGTTGGTGGCGTCGAGCATATGGGTCACGTGAGCATGATGCACGGTGTCGATCCGAACCCGCACATGTCCCTGTACGCGGCGAAAGCCTCGGGCATGATGGGCCTGACCGCAGAAATGCTCGGCAAGATGCACGGCAT
Organism: Pseudomonas sp. B21-048; assembly: GCF_024748615.1. Lineage (NCBI taxonomy): Bacteria > Pseudomonadati > Pseudomonadota > Gammaproteobacteria > Pseudomonadales > Pseudomonadaceae > Pseudomonas > Pseudomonas sp. B21-048. The sequence goes on from NZ_CP087168.1 coordinate 1,930,323, forward strand.
TACTCGCGAACAACAGGACGCTTTTGGCGTGCGCTCCCACCAGCTCGCCCACAAGGCGACTCTGGAAGGCAAGTTCAAAGACGAAATCATCCCGATGCAGGGCTACGACGAGAACGGTTTCCTGAAACTGTTCGACTACGACGAAACCATTCGTCCGGAAACCACCCTGGAAAGCCTGGCGGCGTTGAAGCCAGCGTTTAATCCGAAGGGCGGCACGGTGACAGCCGGCACTTCGTCGCAGATCACCGACGGTGCTTCGTGCATGATCGTGATGTCGGCGCAGCGTGCCCAAGACCTGGGTATCCAGCCGATGGCGGTGATTCGTTCGATGGCAGTGGCAGGTGTGGACCCGGCGATCATGGGCTATGGTCCAGTACCGGCAACACAAAAAGCACTGAAGCGCGCGGGTCTTGGTATCAACGATATCGACTTCTTCGAGCTCAACGAAGCTTTCGCCGCACAGGCGCTGCCAGTGCTGAAAGATTTGAAAGTGCTCGACAAGATGAACGAGAAGGTTAACCTGCACGGCGGCGCGATCGCCCTGGGTCACCCGTTCGGTTGCTCCGGTGCCCGTATCTCCGGCACTTTGCTGAACGTGATGAAGCAGAATGGCGGCACCTTCGGGGTGGCTACCATGTGCATTGGTCTCGGCCAAGGCATCTCCACCGTCTTCGAACGCGTTTAAGCGTTTCGCTGATGGAAGCCGGGGCCAAGTGCCCCGGTTTTTGTTTTCCCGGATTTATTTTGTTTTTATTTTGAAAAAATTTCAGTGAGGGCCAAACCATGCCGATACAACCTGGGCTCTACGAACATTACAAAGGTCCGCAGTACCGCGTATTCGCGGTTGCGCGGCATTCGGAAACCGAAGAAGAAGTGGTCTTCTACCAAGCCCTGTATGGCGATTACGGCTTTTGGGTGCGTCCCTTGAGCATGTTCCTGGAGTCGGTCGAGGTTGACGGCGAACAGGTGCCACGCTTTGCTTTGGTGCAAGCCGAACCGAGCGTTTTTCCGCAGCCATAAGGGGAGTGCGTGCAGAACCCTGCGCTTGACCTCACCTTGTAGCCACTATATATAGCGGTGCCGCGTCAGGCGCCAACCGCCTTTCACTTCTAGAATTCAGGAATTTTCTGATCCATGGGCAAATCGCTGGTCATTGTGGAATCCCCGGCTAAGGCCAAGACCATCAACAAGTATCTGGGTAACCAATACGTGGTGAAGTCGAGTATCGGCCATATCCGAGACCTGCCCACCAGCGGTTCGGCTAGCGCCAGCAAAGAGCCTGCCGCCAAGCGCGGCAAGGCCGCCGCAGGTGAAGGTCCGGTGCTCACACCGAAAGAGAAAGCGCGCAAGCAGCTGGTCTCGCGCATGGGTGTCGATCCCGATCATGGCTGGAAAGCCAAGTACGAGATCCTCCCGGGCAAGGAAAAAGTCATCGAAGAGCTGCGCCGGCTCGCCAAAGATGCTGACACTATCTATCTCGCAACCGACTTGGATCGCGAGGGGGAAGCCATTGCCTGGCACTTGCGCGAAGCCATCGGTGGTGACGACAGCCGCTACAAGCGCGTGGTGTTCAACGAAATCACCAAGAAAGCGATCCAGGAAGCCTTCTCCAAACCGGGCGAGCTGGACATCGATCGAGTAAACGCCCAGCAGGCGCGTCGCTTCCTCGACCGCGTGGTGGGTTACATGGTTTCGCCGCTGCTGTGGGCCAAGGTCGCCCGTGGCCTGTCCGCCGGTCGCGTGCAATCGGTTGCCGTGAAGCTGGTGGTCGAGCGTGAACGTGAAATCCGCGCGTTCAACCCGGAAGAGTACTGGGAAGTTCATGCCGATCTCGGCACCGCCAAGGGCGCGGCCGTGCGCTTCGACGTGGCTCGCGAGAATGGCGAAGCCTTCAAGCCGCTGAACGAAGCCCAGGCCATGGCCGCGCTGGAAAAGCTCAAGGCTTCCAGCTATAGCATCGTCAAGCGCGAAGACAAACCGACCAGCAGCAAGCCGTCGGCACCGTTCATCACCTCCACCCTGCAACAGGCCGCGAGTAACCGCCTGGGCTTCGGTGTGAAGAAAACCATGATGATGGCCCAGCGTTTGTACGAAGCCGGCTACATCACGTATATGCGTACCGACTCCACCAACCTTTCGGTCGATGCCGTGGCGATGGCGCGAACCTATATTGAAGGTGAGTTCGGCAAGAAGTACCTGCCGGAAAACCCGAACGTTTACAGCAGCAAGGAAGGCGCACAAGAGGCTCACGAAGCGATTCGTCCGTCCGACGCCAATACCGAGCCAAGCAAGCTGTCGGGCATGGAACGTGATGCCGAGCGGCTTTACGAGCTGATCTGGCGCCAGTTCCTGGCCTGCCAGATGCTGCCGGCGCAATACCTCTCGACCACGGTCACCGTCGGTGCCGGCGACTTCGAGCTGCGTGCCAAGGGCCGCATCCTGAAGTTCGACGGCTACACCCGTGTCATGCCGCAAATTGCCAAGCCTGGTGATGATGATGTGCTGCCGGACATGGCCCAGGGCGACGCGATGAAGCTGATCAAGCTTGATCCGACCCAGCACTTCACCAAGCCGCCGGCGCGTTATTCGGAAGCGAGTCTGGTTAAAGAAATGGAAAAACGCGGCATTGGTCGTCCTTCGACCTACGCGGCGATCATTTCGACCATCCAGGACCGCGGCTACGTGGCGCTGCACAACCGTCGTTTCTATTCGGAAAAGATGGGCGACATCGTCACCGAGCGTCTGGCCGAGAGCTTCTCCAATCTCATGGACTACGGTTTCACCGCCGGCATGGAAGAGAACCTCGATGACGTGGCTCAGGGCGAGCGCGACTGGAAGAACGTGCTCGACGAGTTCTACGGCGACTTCAAGAAGAAACTCGAAGTGGCAGAAGGCGCCGAAGGCGGCATGCGTGCCAACCAACCGGTGATGACTGATATTCCGTGTGTGTTGTGCGGTCGTCCGATGCAGATTCGTACTGCCTCGACGGGCGTATTCCTCGGTTGCTCGGGCTATAGCCTGCCGCCGAAAGAGCGCTGCAAAGCCACCGTCAATCTGGTGCCGGGCGATGAAATCGCCGCGGACGATGAGGGTGAGTCCGAGTCGCTGGTTCTGCGTGGCAAGCATCGCTGCCCGATCTGCAGCACCGCGATGGACGCTTATCTGCTCGACGAGAAGCGCAAGCTGCACATCTGCGGTAACAACCCGGATTGCTCTGGCTACGAAATCGAAGAGGGCAGCTACCGCATCAAGGGCTACGAAGGTCCGAGCCTGGAGTGCGATAAGTGCGGCAGCGAGATGCAGCTCAAGACCGGTCGTTTCGGCAAGTTCTTCGGGTGCACCAACGCCACGTGCAAGAACACTCGCAAGCTGCTGAAGAGCGGTGACGCGGCGCCGCCGAAGATGGACCCGGTGAAGATGCCTGAGCTCAAATGCGAAAAGGTCAACGACACCTACATCCTGCGTGACGGTGCTTCCGGCCTGTTCCTGGCGGCCAGCCAGTTCCCGAAAAATCGCGAGACCCGTGCTCCGCTGGTGATGGAAATCGTGCCGCACAAGGATGAGATCGATCCGAAATACCACTTCCTCTGCGAAGCGCCGAAGAAAGATCCGGACGGTCTTCCTTCGGTAATTCGTTACAGCCGCAAGACCAAAGAGCAATACGTGCAGACTGAGGTTGACGGTAAACCGACTGGCTGGAAGGCGTATTACGACGGCGGCAAGTGGACGGTTGAAGACAAGCGTCCATCAGCCAAGGCTTAAAAGGCTGTACACAAAAGGCCGCATGACAACCCTCGGGTTTTCATGCGGCCTTTTGTTTTGGGCTTGCGGGAAGCGGAGGTGATCCACGACACTGTCTGACCTGCGTGAAGCAATTATTTCGTTGTGGAGGCTGCCATCATGGCCCACGAACTCTATACCCGTACCAACCAGAAGATTTATTTCGCCGGTCTGTCGCTGGAAGCGCTCGCCAAAGCCGAAGAGGGGCGGGCGATGAACTCCCTGGCGCTGATTCAGGCCGGGCGCGAATCGGCGTTGTTTCACCTGTACGGTGCGCTGTTGGGGCTGTGCCATGAAATCGCCGGTTTCTATCGCTTGCCTCAGGCCAATGCGCCGCGGGCCGAGATGCTGCTGACCCGCGAAGTGCTGGAAACCATCGCCATTCCGGAAATGGCCGAGATGGTCGAACTGGCGCAAAACCCAGAAACCTGGCTGGCCAAGCTGTTGTCGGCATATGCCGCACTGCTTCAGCCGCCTCGCGTTCCGCACAAGCCCAAGGGTGATGTGACGCAGCCGCTCATTCAGGCCGTTAATCTGGATGAAGAAGAGGCGCCGCAAACGCTGAGTCGGGAAGAGCTGGAGAGCTGGCGTCAGAACCTTAAAGGCCTGGCGATGCGGTTTCGCGAAGGGTTGAACGAGTGCTGAAAGATTGAGCGTTTAGGGGCGGGTCCGCTCAAGGAAGAGTGATGTCAGAAATTTCTCTTCGTGATGGCATTTGGTCAAGATCCCGAGCGAAGCTTGGCTGATGCCTATATAATCCCCGCCTTTCGTGGAGAACAGACCTTTATGCCAACGTCCTTTCTAGAAATTGTCGAGTTACCAGACGGCCGAATCGAGCTGCGCAGGGCCGAGGACGAGGGTTCTTTGGTTACTTTGGATTTCTCCGAGGATGCCAAGGTTTTCCTGCAAGGCCAGCATGTGGAAGTCGCCAAGGCGATGTTGAGCGTCGGTGTTCAGATGGCAGGACGCCTGGTTGAAGGCGAATTTGATAAGGAAGAGGGGGCGCGGGTTCTTCATTGATCCCGCCCGTCGGATTCTTCGGATACCTCTACAGATTGGCTTCTCTATCCCTGGCGAAGCCCCGCGCTGTTCAACGCGCACAGTGTTTGTCAGTTAACCCAGTCGAATGTTCAGACTTTGCGCATCTCCGATACGGGCGGCGCTGATCAGCTGTTGCCGCGACGTTGTGCTTAGCGGGTTAAGCCAGCTGACGACTGTATGGCTGCGGCCAAGTCGCAAGGCTTCGCAGGTCAACTGCTGAGCGCTCTGTGTGCCGCGCGGTTGCAGGAGCAGAATGCGCTCACGGTTCAGACCGGCGTCCCGTAACCAGGCTTGTGTCAGGCTGGCGGGCGGGGCGATCAGTGTCAGCCAGCGTGCATCCTGATCCTGACTCAGTTCCCTGAGAATGGGTGCCAGAAGGTTCAGGCAGTTCCCGGCCGCGCCGCGCAGTGATAGCTCGCTGAAGACTTCGGGCTCGGCGCTCCAGGGCGATTCGACCACGTCTTTCAGGATCGGCGCCAATGGCTGTGCCATGAACGCCTCAAACAACGGCAGTTGGGCTTGCTGTGAGGTATGTGGGAACTGCATAAAGCCTCCTTTAGCGGCGAATCACGCCGACACTCAAGCCTTCGATAACCAGTTCCTGATCTTTCAGGTTGACTTCGATAGGGGCGAACTCAGGGTTTTCGGCAATCAACCAGACCTTGCTGCCGTCGCGCTTGAAGCGCTTGACGGTCACTTCGTCACCGATTCGCGCCACCACGATCTGGCCGTTACGGGCTTCACGGGTGGTATGGACGGCCAGCAGGTCGCCATCGAAAATGCCGACGTCCTTCATGCTCATGCCATGGACCCGCAGCAAATAGTCGGCGCGGGGATGGAAGAACGAGGGGTTGATGTTGCAGGATTCCTCGATGTGCTGCTGGGCGAGGATCGGCGCACCGGCAGCCACTCGGCCAATGATCGGCAAGCTGGACTCGTCGGCCTTGGCTTCGAAGCCAGGGATGCGGATGCCGCGAGAGGCGCCCGGGGTCATCTCGATCGCCCCCTTGCGGGCCAGCGCCTTAAGGTGTTCTTCCGCCGCATTGGGCGACTTGAAACCCAGTTCCTGAGCTATTTCCGCACGGGTCGGCGGGTAGCCGTTGTCTTCGAGGCAACGTTTGATGAAGGCCAGAATCTCTGCTTGGCGTGGCGTCAGCTTTAGCATATTGATCGCTCTGTCTTTTTATACAGTGACTGGGATTATATACAGTGAACCGGTCTTGGCAATGCCCCTTTTTTGTCGGCCGCTGGATGGTCATTTTGCTCGCTGATTGAAGCGCCACTGTTGTATGGTTAAATATCTGACCGACCATTCCCAAAACGAACCGCCAGACTTGACAAGGCCTGGGCTGAAACGTATGTTTCAAACAAGTGTTTGTCAGGCGGAGTAGCCATGGCCCAGTCGGAAACCGTTGAACGCATTCTCGATGCTGCCGAGCAGCTGTTCGCGGAAAAAGGTTTTGCTGAAACCTCATTGCGTCTGATCACCAGCAAGGCTGGTGTCAATCTGGCGGCGGTGAATTATCACTTCGGGTCGAAGAAGGCGCTGATTCAGGCGGTCTTCTCGCGTTTTCTCGGGCCTTTCTGCCTCAGTCTCGAAAAAGAGCTGGAGCGCCGTCAGGCCAAGCCCGAGAACAAGCCGACCCTTGAAGAGCTGCTGGAGATTCTTGTCGAACAAGCTCTGGTGGTGCAGCCACGCAGTGGCAATGATCTCTCCATCTTCATGCGTTTGCTGGGGCTGGCGTTCAGTCAGAGCCAAGGGCACTTGCGTCGTTATCTGGAAGATATGTACGGCAAGGTGTTCCGCCGCTACATGATGCTGGTCAACGAGGCTGCGCCGCGTATTCCTCCGATCGAACTGTTCTGGCGTGTGCACTTCATGCTGGGTGCCGCGGCGTTCAGCATGTCGGGGATCAAGGCCTTGCGTGCGATTGCCGAGACCGACTTCGGCGTCAACACCTCCATCGAGCAGGTGATGCGTTTGATGGTGCCGTTCCTGGCCGCGGGCATGCGTGCCGAAACTGGCGTCACCGACACGGCCATGGCCACCGCGCAGTTGCGTCCACGCAGCAAATCGGCCCCGGTCGCCGCCAAGGTTTAACCGCACACGGGTGGGCGCGGCAGCTGACATCCGCTAAGCTAGCCGCCCATGCCGACTCTCGTTCTGAACCTGCTCCTCATTGATATCGCCGACCTGCCGGGCTCAGCCCATGGCGGCGAATTCGTGCGAGCCGGGTTTATCGTAATCAAGGAATCTCTATGACTGCTGGCCTGCAAGGCTCGTTGATGGTGGACGTCGCCGGTACCTGGCTGACGGCTGAAGATCGCCAATTGTTGCGCCAGCCCGAAGTGGGCGGCCTGATCATTTTTGCCCGCAACATCGAACATCCGCGCCAAGTGCGCGAGTTGAGCGCTTCGATCCGCGCCATTCGTCCCGATCTGCTGCTGGCGGTGGATCAAGAGGGCGGTCGGGTTCAGCGGTTGCGTCAGGGCTTCGTGCGACTGCCAGCCATGCGCGCCATCGCCGACAACCCGAATGCCGAAGACCTCGCCGAGCAGTGTGGCTGGATCATGGCTACCGAAGTGCTCGCGGTCGGTCTCGACTTGAGTTTCGCCCCGGTGCTGGACCTGGATTACCAGCGCAGCGCGGTGGTTGGCACCCGTTCGTTCGAAGGTGATCCCGAGCGTGCAGCCTTGCTCGCCGGTGCTTTCATCCGCGGCATGAACAGCGCCGGCATGGCCGCAACTGGCAAGCATTTCCCCGGTCATGGCTGGGCCGAGGCCGATTCCCATGTCGCGATTCCCAACGACGAGCGCAGCCTCGACGAGATCCGCGCCAACGACCTGGTGCCATTCGCGCGACTGAGCAAGCAACTGGCCGCTGTCATGCCGGCCCACGTTATTTATCCACAAGTCGATTCCCAGCCTGCAGGTTTCTCCCGTCGCTGGTTGCAGGACATCCTGCGCGGCGAGCTGCAGTTCGATGGCGTGATCTTCAGCGATGATCTGTCGATGGCTGGTGCGCACGTGGTTGGCGATGCCGCCAGTCGCATCGAAGCGGCATTGACCGCCGGTTGTGACATGGGTCTGGTGTGCAACGATCGCGCGGCTGCCGAGCTGGCCTTGAGCGCCGCCCAGCGTTTGAAGGTCAAACCATCGGTGCGTATTGCGCGGATGCGTGGGCAGGCGTACGCCAGCACCGAATACCGTCAAGACCCACGCTGGCTGGCGGCCATCGGCGCGCTCAAAGAAGCTCAATTGATTGATTAAGGATTTTTCGTAATGACGGTTTACGCGATTATCGGTGGCACCGGCCTGACTCAACTCGAAGGCCTGAGCATTCGTCAGTCATTGGCGGTGGACACACCTTATGGCGCGCCTTCGGCCGAGGTGCAGATCGGTGAGTACGCCGGCAAGGAAGTACTGTTTCTCGCGCGTCACGGGCATCCGCACCGTTTCCCGCCGCATCAGGTGAACTACCGCGCCAATCTGTGGGCTTTGAAGCAGGCCGGTGCCGAAGCGATTCTCGCGGTCAACGCCGTGGGCGGGATTCATGCCGCGATGGGCACCGGGCATTTCTGCGTGCCGCATCAATTGATCGACTACACCAGCGGTCGCGAACACACCTATTTCGCCGACGACCTGGAGCAGGTCACGCACATCGATTTCAGCTATCCCTACAGTGAAGCCCTGCGTCAGCAATTGATTGCGGCGTTGGCGGCTGAAGGGGTTGGCTACAGCAGCCATGGCGTGTACGCCTGTACTCAGGGGCCACGCCTGGAAACCGTCGCTGAAATTGCGCGCCTGGAACGTGACGGTTGCGACATCGTCGGCATGACCGGCATGCCGGAGGCAGCGTTGGCGCGTGAGCTGGAACTGGATTACGCCTGTCTGGCGCTGGTGGTGAACCCGGCGGCGGGCAAGTCGACAGCGGTGATCACCATGGCCGAGATCGAGCAGGCGCTGCATGACGGAATGGGCAAGGTGAAGTCGACTTTGGCGCGGGTGTTGAAAGGCTAAGACGTAACCCCCGTGTAATTCAGTCATTATCAGAAGCGTTGAATTTATGCCGACAATCATTGAGCAACTTCATCAGATGCCGTGGGCGGAGGCATTCAGCAATCGTGCTCTGGATAAAGCGCGCAGATACGCCAAGGAGAATCGGGTCAAGATCATCGATCTTGATGATCTGACGGTTAGCGCAGCTCAAGGATGGCCGCTTGCAGGACATCAGGTCTGTGTTTTCGCCGTCAGATGCGCTGATGCGCGAGCCGGGCTATCTATCAGAGCTTGACCTGCGAATCGCCAGATTGCTGGTCGCAGTCCACTCTTCCCATTCTTATTACAGTGGATACCCCTTGCAAGGCGGCTGCGGGGCCGAAGTCCTCCAATTGGCGTTGAAAACTTCACGACTGTTTCTTGATCTCGATCTCGAGCAATTGCAGCCCTTGGCATCAGGAATGAAGAGGTCTGCGCAGTTTGTCTGGGCTGAACAAGGCAACGGCAGTTTCCGTCCGCAATGGCGTAGTGATGAAGCCCCTGAAGAAACGATTCTGGCGCTGGAACCATTGTATTACCTGGACCGTGAACGGATGGAGGTTGGGCCGTTGCTGAGTGAGCTGGACAACAAGCTGGCCAGACACTTGTCATTGGTTCCCGACATCCCGGCGCGGCAGGCGATGCAATTCAGTCATCGGATGAGTGCCGTGACTCGAGTAGCGCCACCGCCACACACATTGACCGAGCGGATCGTCGACGATATTGAGCCCCAGGCCTTCCTGACACTCGCAACGACCAAGCGTTATACAAATTGGAAATACGAACCGGAGCACCGCGCAGCGCTGGCGTTCACTTACAACGGTCACATGGCCTCGGACAAAAAATCCACGGAAGTATTCGTGGTCAATGGCGAGCGCCACAGCTTGTTGCCGATTCTGCTGCATTTGTTACGCAATCAACCACAGTTGATGAACCCGGCTGAGCTAGCCTGCCGCGATGATAACGATCAGGTATTGATTGATCTCAATAGTGGGCAGTTTGGAGCGAAACCAGGTACGAAAGTCGCTCTACCTCTCGGGCGAGTCAAGCCATTGATGGCTACGCTGGGTGAGTTGTATTTGAGTGCTAGCAGCGGTAATCCGTTGCGTCTGAATGCCCCTGATGCGGCGCGCTTGAGTGAGCTTGAAGGTCTGCCGCTGGTCTGGCAGGGCGGTGAGCGATTGCGCAGTTTTGCAAAACGCTTGCGTGAATCGACTCATGCATACGTTGCTGCTCCAACAGGCCTCAACGCGGTACTGCGGCCGTATCAGCTCGAAGGCCTGAACTGGATGCAGACCCTTCGCGAACTGGAAGTTGGCGGTATCCTTGGCGACGATATGGGGCTGGGCAAAACCCTGCAAACCCTGACCCATTTGCTTTGGGAAAAACAGGCGGGGCGTCTCGACCGCCCGGCGCTTGCCGTGATGCCTACCAGCCTCATCCCCAACTGGCTCGATGAGGCGGCACGCTTCACCCCGCAACTGAAAGTCCTGGCGCTCCATGGCGCCGCTCGGCAAAACGATTTTGCCAACCTTGCCGACTACGACCTGGTGTTGACGACTTACGCGTTGCTGCCGCGCGACCTCGAGGTTTTACAGCCTCAGGTCTGGAGCGTGCTGATTCTCGATGAGGCACAGAACATCAGGCGGCCCGACAATTAGAGACTCGACAGCGTTTGTGCCTGTCCGGCACTCCAGTTGTGGTCGCTGTTTCACTTTTTACTGCCCGGTTGGCTCGGCGACAGTAAAGCCTTTAATCGCGATTACCGCACTCCGATCGAGAAACACGGCAACAGCGAGCGGATGCAACACCTGACGGCCCGAATAAAACCCTTCTTGCTACGCCGCAAGAAAGAACAGGTCGCTACCGAGCTTCCCCAAAAACCGAGATTGTGCATTGGGTCGATCTTAGCGACGGGCAGCGGGATGTATATGAAACCGTGCGCGTAGCGATGGACAAGAAGGTGCGTGATGAGATTGCCCGCAGCGGCGTCGGACGTAGTCAGATCATCATCCTCGACGCTTTGCTCAAGTCGCGTCAGGTGTGCTGCGATCTGCGCCTGATCAAAACGCATCTGACGGCAAAAGCCCTTCGCTCGGGCAGTGGAAAGCTGGTCAGCTTGATGGAGATGCTCGAAGAATTGCTCAGTGAAGATCGCAAGATTTTGTTGTTCTCACAGTTCACCTCGATGCTGGCGTTGATTGAGCAGGAATTGCAGCAGCGCAGTATTGGCTACTCGTTGTTGACCGGCGACACCATGGATCGGCGCACACCGGTGAAAGATTTCCAGAGTGGCAAGGTGCCATTGTTTCTGATTAGCCTGAAGGCTGGGGGAACCGGTCTCAACCTGACAGCGGCGGATACGGTGATTCACTTCGATCCGTGGTGGAACCCGGCGGCAGAAAATCAGGCGACCGACCGAGCCTACAGAATTGGTCAAGACAAGCCTGTATTCGTCTATAAGATGATTGCTCGCGGTACGGTCGAAGAAAAAATACAGGCGCTTCAATTGGAAAAGGCTGCGTTGACCGGGGCCGTACTCGAAGGTGGAACAAGTGGGGGGTGGAAGCTTGAACAGGGTGATATTGAGGCGCTATTCGCGCCTTTGCCTGATCCCAAATCCTGATAGCTGATTTCTTCAGTGAATCTGCAGTGATGCCTTTGCGGGCGATCCGACTCGCCCGCGAAGGCGATCTATAAATCGCCGCTACTTATCAATTTTCTCCGGCAACGGCGCAAACAACGCCTCGATATCATCGCTCTGCAATTTCCAGTCCCCGGTCTTGCGCCCATCCAGCACGCCTGCGGCAAGATCGGATTTTTCCTTCTGCAGATGCTGAATCTTCTCTTCCACCGTGCCCCTGGCAATCATCTTGTAGACGAACACCGGCTTCTCCTGACCAATGCGATACGCGCGATCAGTCGCCTGGTTTTCCGTCGCCGGGTTCCACCAAGGGTCATAGTGAATCACCGTATCCGCTTCGGTCAGGTTCAGTCCTACGCCACCAGCCTTCAGGCTGATCAGAAAGATCTGACGCTTGCCGCTCTGGAACTCCTTCACTGGCGTGCGTCGGTCGCGGGTTTGTCCGGTCAGGATCGCATACGCCACGCCACGTTTTTTCAGCTCGTCTTCGATCAACGACAGCATTGAGGTGAACTGCGAAAACAGCAGAATTCGCCGACCTTCCTCAAACAACTCTTCCAGCATTTCCATCAGGCTATCGAGCTTGCCGGAAGTGCTGCCCCGCGCGGGTAGGGCGGCATCGTTGACCAAGCGCAAATCACAGCACACCTGACGCAGCTTCAGCAGGGCCTCAAGAATGATGATCTGGCTGCGCGCCACGCCCTTGCGGGTGATTTCGTCGCGGACTTTCTTGTCCATGGCCAGACGCATGGTTTCGTACACGTCACGCTGTGCTTCGTTGAGTTCGACCCAATGGATGATCTCGGTTTTCGGCGGCAGTTCGGTGGCTACCTGTTCCTTGGTTCTGCGCAGCAGGAACGGTTTGATCCGACCGTTCAGGTGCTGAAGTCGTACTTCGCTGGCGCGCTTTTCTATCGGTACGCGGTAATCACGGTTGAAGCTTTTTACGTCACCGAGCCAGCCGGGCAGCAAAAAGTGGAACAGCGACCACAACTCGCCCAGATGGTTTTCCAGCGGCGTGCCACTCAGGCACAGACGCTGGCGAGCATTCAGCTCGCGGGCTGCGTGGGCGGCCTTGCTGTTGGGGTTCTTGATGTACTGCGCTTCATCCAGCACCAGTACATGAAACGGTTGCGCGGCCAGGCGCTCGACGTCCTTGGGCAGCAGCGCATAGGTGGTCAGAATCAGGTCGTATTCGGCCAGGTGCTCGAAATGTTTTTTGCGACTGGCACCGTACAGCGCCAGCACTTTGAGCTGCGGCGTGAAGTGCGCGGCTTCGTCGAGCCAGTTAGGGATCAGGCTGGTGGGCATCACCACCATGCACGGCCGATCGAGGCGCCCGGCGTTCTTCTCGCTGAGCATATGCGCCAGGGTCTGTAGGGTTTTGCCCAGGCCCATGTCGTCCGCGAGAATCCCTCCGACTTCCAGTTGCCGCAACGACTGCATCCAGCTCAGACCTTCCAGCTGATACGGGCGCAAGGTGGCATTCAAGCCTTCGGGGACTGTCGCGGTGTAGTCCTTGATGTCGCGCAGGCGCTGAGCAAAGGTGCGGATCTGCTCGCCACCTTCCCAGAGCAGCGGCAGGCCTTCCAGCGGATTCAATCGTGTGGCGTCGGCCTTGCTCAGGCGCAGCGTGGTTTCGCCGGGCTCCTGCAGATAAAACTCGCCTAGGGTCGCCAGCACCGGTTTCAAGCGGCCGAAGGGCAGGGCGACCTGCAGCGGCCCTTGGTCGGTGCTGCGGCGCTGCGGGATGTTCACCAGAATCAGTTCGTCGTCGCGACGTCGGGCGAGCCGTTCCGGGTTGAGGAGCTCGGTGTGGGAGCGCATCAGGTTCAACAGGATCGGCAGCAGGCTCAGCCGTTCGCCGTTGACGATGATCCCCAATTCCAGGTCGAACCAGTCGCGTTCAGGTGCCTGCTGGACAGTGGCGTACCAGTCATCGACGGCGGTCAGGTCGAAGCCGAAATCCTCGTCGATCTGCAACTCCCAACCCTGGGTGCGCAGCTTCGGCAGCTCATTGAGGGTGAAGGTCAGCCAGGCGCTGTCGTTGACCATCTCGTAGAGTTCGCCGGCACTTTCCGGCAGGGCCTTGCTTTGTCGGGTGGCGATCTTGAAACCGAGGATTCGCAGCTGTTCCCTGTAGGCCTGTTCGACTTCCGGGTGACGTTTTATCCGCAGCGTCTGCGTCTCTTGGCGAATCAGGATGTCAGTGTTTTTCTGCCCGCTGACGTATTCATCCAGATAGCTGAAGGACAGCGCCGCGCGATGCTGGATGTACCGCTGCATCTTGCCGTTGCGCGGTTCGAAGGCGCTGAACTCAATGCTCGCCAGCCATAGGCGCGGCACCGGTTGCACGTTGTCCACCAACACTTGTGGCGGCGCTTTCGGGCTACGGTTTTCCAGTGCGGCCTGAAGTTTTTCCAGCAGTTCAGCGTCTTTGGCAGCGGCCGGATAAGCGAGGGTTTCCTGCACTTGCAGCAACACCGCCGCGCAATGTTTGCAGTTGCTATGAACCGGGCAGGTGCATGTGGCGTCGATCATCAGCAAGGTGCCTTTGGCCGACTCGCGCAGGCGAATGGTCTGACGGTAAACGTTACCGCCAGAGCCTTCGCAACTGGCGGTGATGGTGGCATCGCCGACCTCGATGATCCTGACGCGGTTTTCCAAAGCGTAGCGGCGGCCACGCTCCAGGCTCTGTTCCTTGAATCGGCTGACCCAGGAGGTTGCCAGGGGTTTGCTCAGGGGCGCGGAGGACATAAGGGCTTCAATCAGTCCGGAATGACATCGGGGACTGGCCGAGGCGCAGGGGCGGTCAGCGAGGTGATCTTGATCAGCAGGCCCAGATGACCGTTGTCGAGGAAGTTCAGTTGGCCGTTCTTGGTGTGGCTTTCCTGCTTCAGGCGTTCACTGGCGGTGACCAAGCCATTGGCATCAATCTTATTGACCCAGAAGTCTGCATCGACGTCGGTGAAACGCCCCAGTTTCAGGCTCAACGTGCCTTCGATCGGGAACTGGCCAAACTGCTCGGTGCCTTCACTGATCGCAACTTTGCTGGCTTCTTCGCCGAGCTTTTGTTGCCAGGCCTTGTGCATCAACACTGTGTATTCATTGCTGGCGGTGAGCTTTTCCACCTCGGGATTAAGGCTCGGCGTGCGAAAACTGTCGGGGTTGATGCGTTGAGCACCGGCATCCCAGTCTTCCGGCGCGGCGCGGCTGACGATGGCGGGCACGGCGTTTTGTCGTACCAGAATCATTTCAACCTGATACAGATCATCGGCAAACGCCGTGGTGGCGAGCAGTGACATCAACAATGTCGACAACAGGGTCAGTGAGCGAAACAGGCGCATGCGGCGTCCTTCAAGCAGTGGTCGGAATGAGGCGCTCGAACAGCGCCTCTACGGTATTAAAACGCTCTTCCGGGCGCTCCATTGGCACCTGGAATTTAAACATCGTGGCGCCTTCGAATTTGTAGCGTTTGGGCTGGCTCTGGATCAGTTTGATCAGTGTCAGCGGGTCGACCGGGGTCTGGGCCGCGAATTCGATTCGACCGCCTTGCGGACCGCCGTCGACTTTCTTGATGCCCAGTTGTTCAGCCTGCAATTTCAGCGCCGTGATCCGCACCAGATTCTTGGTCGGCTCAGGCAGCAGGCCGAAACGGTCGATCATCTCCACTTGCAGGTCCTTGAGACCTTCCTCATCGGTGGCCGAGGCAATGCGTTTGTAGAGAATCAATCGAGCATGAACATCCGGCAGATAGTCCTCGGGAATCAACGCCGGTACACGCAGATTGACTTCCGGACCGCCGCCCAACGGTTGGTCGAGGTTCGGCTGTTCGCCCTTACGGATCGACTTCACCGCGCGCTCGAGCATTTCCATGTACAGCGTGAAACCGACTGCCTGGATCTGCCCGCTCTGACCGTCGCCCAGTAGCTCGCCGGCGCCACGGATTTCCAGGTCGTTGGTGGCGAGCACAAAGCCCGCGCCGAGGTCCTGGGTATTGGCGATCGCTTCGAGGCGCTTTTCCGCGTCGGGAGTGATTTGCTGGCGCGGCGGTGTCAGCAGGTAAGCATACGCCTGGTGGTGGCTGCGACCGACGCGGCCACGCAATTGGTGCAACTGCGCCAGACCGAACTTGTCGGCACGCTCGATGATGATGGTGTTGGCGCTCGGCACGTCGATGCCGGTCTCGATGATGGTCGAGGCGATCAGCACGTTGAAGCGCTTGTGGTAGAAGTCGCTCATCACTTGTTCGAGATCGCGTTCACGCATCTGCCCGTGGCCGATGCCGATCCGTGCTTCCGGCACCAGTTCGGCGAGGTCGGCGGCGCATTTCTCGATGGTTTTCACGTCGTTGTGCAGGTAATAGACCTGACCGCCACGCAGCAACTCACGGAGCAGGGCTTCTTTGACCGTGCTCTTGTTCTGCTCCATGACGAACGTGCGCACCGACAGACGACGGGCCGGTGGCGTGGCGATGATCGACAGGTCACGCATGCCCGATACCGCCATGTTCAGCGTGCGCGGAATCGGCGTGGCGGTCAGCGTCAGGATGTCGACTTCACTGCGCAGTGCCTTGAGCTGTTCTTTCTGACGAACACCGAATCGGTGCTCTTCGTCGATGATCACCAGCCCGAGGTTTTTGATCTTTACGTCGTCTTGTAGCAGCTTGTGCGTGCCGATGACGATGTCAATCTTGCCTTCGGCCAGGTCCGCGACCGCGGCGCTGACTTCCTTGGCCGACTTGAAGCGGCTCATCACTTCCACGCTCACTGGCCAGTCGGCGAAGCGATCGCGGAAGCTGTTGTAGTGTTGCTGGGCGAGCAGGGTGGTCGGTACCAGAATCGCTACCTGACGGCCGCCATGCACGGCGATGAACGCCGCGCGCATCGCCACTTCGGTCTTGCCGAAGCCGACGTCGCCGCAGACCAGGCGATCCATCGGTTTCGGCGCGAGCATGTCGGCGCGCACCGCTTCGATGGTGGTCTGCTGGTCCGGGGTTTCTTCGAACGGGAAACCGGCGCTGAAGGTCGCGTAATCGGCTTTCGGGTCGGCGAAGGCATAACCCTCGCGAGCGGCGCGACGGGCATAGATGTCGAGCAACTCGGCGGCCACGTCGCGCACCTGTTCGGCGGCTTTGCGCTTGGCTTTCTGCCAGGTCTCGGAGCCCAGGCGGTGCAGCGGCGCCAAGGCATCATCGCTGCCGGTGTAGCGGGCAATCAGGTGCAGGTTGGCTACCGGGACGTACAGCTTGGCGTTCTCGGCATATTCAAGGGTCAGGAATTCGGCGGCCTGGCTGTCGATTTCCAGGATCGTCAGCCCCAAATAGCGGCCGACACCGTGATCGATGTGCACCACCGGTGCGCCTTCGCGCAGCTCGGTGAGGTTTTTGATCACTGCATCGTTGTTGGCATCGGCGCGTTTTTCGCGGCGACGGCGCTGCATCACGCGCTGACCGAACAAGGGACTTTCAGCGACGAGGGCCAAGGCTGGATCGTCCAGCAACAGACCTTCGTCGAGCGGCGCGATGGTGATCGCCAAGCGCTCCTTGCTCGCAACAAAGTCCGGCCAGCTGTCGACGGTTTTCGGTCGCAGCTTCAAGCGTTCCAGCAATTCCAGCAACACTTCACGACGGCCCGCGGACTCGGCGGTAAACAGCACGCGACCGGGAAACTCGTCGAGGAAACCGGCCAGCGCCGCCAACGGTTGGGTGGCCTTGGCTTCGATGGCCAGGTTCGGCAGCTCCCGAGCGGGGAAGCGCTCGCGACCGACGCCGGTTTCCACGTCCTGTTGACTGGCGACCACGCGCGGCCAGTTTTTCAGGCGAGCGAAGCAATCTTCCACCGGCAGGAACAACTCGGCCGGCGGCAATAAAGGACGGGCCGGATCGACGCGACGCTCTTCATAGCGATTACGCACGTCGTTCCAGAAGTTTTCTGCCGCCTGCTCGATGCCGGGCAGGGAAAACACTTGCGTGTCCTGCGGCAGGTAATCGAACAGCGTGGAAGTTTCGTCGAAGAACAGCGGCAAGTAGTACTCAATACCGGCCGGTGTAATCCCGCTGCTCAGATCCTGAAAAATCGGGCAGCGACGGAAGTCGACATCGAAACGCTCGCGAAAGCGCGCCTTGAAACGGGTGACCGCATCCTTTTGCAGCGGGAACTCCCGCGCCGGCAACAGGCGAACGGTGTCCACCTTGTCGATGGAGCGCTGGTTTTCCGGATCGAAGGTACGCAGGGTTTCGATTTCGTCGTCGAACAGATCGATGCGGAAGGGCAGTTTGCTGCCCATCGGGAACAGATCGATCAGCGAGCCGCGCACGGTGAATTCGCCGTGCTCATAAACAGTATCGACGTAACGATAGCCGCTGGCCTCAAGCCGGCTGCGCATTTGCTCGACATCGAGCTTCTGGCCGACATCCAGCACCAGGCTGCTGCCGAGCAGGAATTTGGTCGGCGCCAAGCGGTGCAGGGCCGTGGTGATCGGCACGACCAGCACGCCATGCTCCAGCTCCGGCAACCGATACAGGCTGGAGATGCGCTGAGAGATGATGTCCTGGTGTGGCGAGAACAGGTCGTAGGGCAGGGTTTCCCAGTCGGGGAAATGCAAGACAGGCAAATCCGGGGCGAAGAAACTCAGCTCCTGTTCCAGCCGTTCAGCACTCTGGCTATCGGCGGTCAGTAGCAGGGTAAAGCGCTTGGCAGCGCTGGCGGCCTCGGCGATGGCCAGGCTCAGGGCGGCACCGGGCAGGTTGCCCCAGTGCTGTTTACCTGCCGCGGCAGGGAGAAGCGGTAGACGCAGAACGGGCACGGAAGGTTGAGCTCCAAGCGTTGCGACAAAGTCGACGATTGTAACGGTCTCGGGTGCCGGCTGTCAGTTGCAGACTGTGTCTATATACACAGGTTGGGCAAAATGTAGTGGTAATGACAAAAACTGGCGATTTATTACTGAAAATGTAGTGCCAAAACCGCTCGGTGTTACGGAGGGTTACGTACACGGCATCGTTATCGTCGAAAAATTGACTGCGCTGAAAGCCCCGGTTTTACTGGGCTGGCGCAGGGCGTGATTTTTTTGAACGGAATTTTGTTACCGATCGTGCGACAGGTGCACATTGCTACGGGAGGCACTCGGCGGCATAATGTAGCCCCTTTTTTCTGCCCCTACATGTGGAAGGTTCCCGTGACTCAGAAGCCCGACCAGTGTCTTGGTGAATGGATCGACCGTGAAGCACTCGCAGAAGCGATGATTCCGCTTATCGGTCAGCTCTACCGCAATAACAACGTGGTGAGCTCGATCTATGGCCGCAGTCTGATCAACCAGTCTGTCATCGCGATTCTCAAAGCTCACCGCTTTGCTCGCCATCGCCAGTCCGATGACAGCGAATTGTCCGTCCACGAAACATTCCCGCTGCTCAAGGCAATGAGCGAGCTCAAGCTCGGTGCTGCTTCAGTAGACTTGGGCAAGCTGGCCGTCAAGTTCAAGGCCGAAGGCAATGGCCGTACCGCCGAAGAGTTCGTCCGTGACGAACTGGTCGATGTGGTCGGCAAGCAGAATGGTTCCGGCCGTACCGGCACCGACGTTGTCCTGTACGGCTTCGGTCGTATCGGCCGTCTGCTGGCGCGCATCCTGATCGAGAAAACCGGTGGTGGCGACGGCCTGCGTCTGCGCGCCATCGTTGTCCGCAAGGGCGCCGAGAACGATCTGGTCAAGCGTGCCAGCCTGCTGCGTCGCGACTCGGTGCACGGTTCGTTCAATGGCACCATCACCATTGATGAAGCCAACAACACCATCACCGCCAACGGCAACCTGATCCAGGTTATCTACGCGAAAAACCCGACCGAAGTGGACTACACCCAATACGGCATCAAAAATGCGCTGCTGGTGGACAACACCGGTGTATGGCGTGACGCCGAGGGCTTGGGCCAGCACCTGGCCTGCCCGGGTATCGACCGCGTTGTTCTGACCGCGCCTGGCAAAGGCAAGTTGAAGAACATCGTTCACGGTATCAACCATGGTGAAATCACTGCTGACGACAAGATCGTGTCCGCCGCTTCCTGCACCACCAACGCCATCGTGCCGGTGCTGAAGGCTGTGAATGACAAGTTCGGCATCATCAACGGTCACGTCGAAACCGTTCACTCGTACACCAACGACCAGAACCTGATCGATAACTTCCACAAGGGTGATCGCCGTGGCCGTAGCGCCGCGCTGAACATGGTTATCACCGAGACGGGTGCTGCCACCGCTGCCGCCAAGGCGCTGCCTGAGCTGGCCGGCAAGCTGACCGGTAACGCGATCCGCGTTCCGACGCCGAACGTGTCGATGGCCATTCTCAACCTGAACCTTGAGAAAGCCGCCACCCGTGAAGAGATGAACGAGTATCTGCGCTACATGGCGCTGCACTCCGATCTGCACAAGCAAATCGACTACGTCAATTCGCAGGAAGTGGTTTCCACCGACTTCGTTGGCTCGCGCCACGCAGGCGTGGTGGACGCTGAAGCGACCATCGTCCAGGACAATCGCGTTGTTCTGTACGTCTGGTACGACAACGAGTTCGGTTACAGCTGCCAGGTGGTTCGCGTGATGGAAGACATGGCCGGTGTAAACCCGCCAGCGTTCCCGCGCTAAGCCTTAGCCTCCAATAAAAACGCCCCGACTTTGATCGGGGCGTTTTTGTTTGTGGGTGGTCCTACAAGAGGGCGGGTGCATAATGGCCGGTCTTGGCGTGGTTTCTGGGAGGGCAGGGTTTGTTGAAATGGCGATGGTGCGGTGTTGTTGTCCTGATAGGCGCCTTATCCGGCTGCGGCAGTGGTGACTCGATGGAGAGCTTCGGTGGCCCGACCATGGGCAGCACCTTTTCGATCAAATATGTGCGCCATGCCGGACTTCCCGCCCCGGCAGAAATCCGCGTCCAGGTTGAAAAAATCCTCGCTGACGTCGATCAGCAAATGTCGACCTATCGCAGCGACTCCGATATCGAACGCTTCAACGTGCTTCCCGCCAACCGCTGTCAGACCATGCCTGCGCCGATCCTTGAATTGGTCCGCATGGGCGAGCGGCTGTCTTCGCTAAGCGACGGATCCTTCGACTTGACGGTGGAGCCGCTGCTCAATCTCTGGGGATTCGGTCCGCAGGCGCGTGAGGAAAAAGTCCCGAGCGCGGAAGCGATCGCGCAGGTGCGGCAACGCGTCGGCTACACCCACTTGCGTATCGACGGTGGTCAGTTATGCAAGGATGCTGCGGTCGAGGTCGATTTCAACAGCGTCGCTGCCGGTTATGCGGTCGACACGATTGCCGAAAAACTCGAAGCCTTGGGCATCCACGACTACCTTGCTGAAGTCACCGGTGAACTCAAGGCTGTCGGTAAAAAGCTCGATGGCTCACCGTGGCGCGTAGCCCTGGAAGAACCTCGGGATGATCAGCAAATCGCGCAAAAAATCATCGCCGTCGACGGCTACGGTGTGTCCACCTCCGGCGACTACCGAAATTATTTTCAGCAGAACGGCCAGCGCTATTCCCACACCTTCGATGCCCGCACCGGCGCTCCGGTCCTACACACCTTGGCGTCAGTCACGGTGATTCATCCTTCAGCGTTAATGGCCGATGGCCTATCGACGCTGTTGCTGATTCTCGGTCCTGAACGGGCTTGGGACTATGCCCAAATCCATGACATTGCTGCATTCTTTGTGATTCGTGCCGATACAGGTTTTGTCACACGCAGCAATCAGGCTTTTGAACGCCTGGCGGGTGGGAAAACCAAGTGATTACGGCAGCAAAAGCATTTTTCGATGGCGTTGTAGTGCAGGCAAAACTAGCCTATGACGCGACCAAGGGGTAATGTGCGCGGCGTTGACGCTTCTATAGACTGTGTCCGGGTTCTGCACTGGCCCCAAATTGTTCCTTCACGCCGCAGATCGGCGTGATTTAGCCGCCGGTGCCGAGGGCGCCGCGGCCTGTTCTGAGGAGTATGCATGGCTGTCTACAACTACGACGTGGTGGTGTTGGGTTCCGGCCCGGCGGGAGAAGGCGCGGCAATGAATGCCGCCAAAGCAGGACGCAAGGTGGCGATGGTCGATAGTCGTCGCCAGGTCGGCGGCAACTGCACCCACTTGGGTACCATCCCGTCCAAAGCCTTGCGTCACTCGGTCCGACAGATCATGCAGTTCAACACCAACCCGATGTTCCGGGCGATTGGTGAGCCGCGCTGGTTCTCGTTCCCGGACGTTCTGAAAAGCGCCGAAAAAGTGATCTCCAAACAAGTCGCCTCGCGCACCGGCTACTACGCCCGTAACCGTGTCGACGTGTTCTTCGGTACCGGCAGCTTCGCCGACGAGCAAACCATCGAAGTGGTCTGCGCCAACGGTGTGGTCGAAAAACTGGTGGCCAAGCACATCATCATCGCCACCGGCTCGCGTCCTTATCGCCCGGCGGACATCGATTTCCATCACCCGCGTATCTACGATAGCGACACCATCCTCAGCCTCGGCCACACCCCGCGCAAACTCATCGTTTACGGCGCTGGCGTGATCGGTTGCGAATACGCCTCGATCTTCAGTGGTCTGGGTGTGCTGGTCGAGCTGGTGGACAACCGCGGTCAGTTGCTGAGTTTCCTCGACTCGGAAATTTCCCAGGCCCTGAGTTACCACTTCAGCAACAACAACATCACGGTTCGCCACAACGAAGACTACGATCGCGTCGAAGGCGTGGACAATGGCGTGATCCTGCACCTGAAATCCGGCAAGAAGATCAAGGCCGATGCCTTGCTCTGGTGCAACGGCCGTACCGGCAACACCGACGCGCTGGGTCTGGAAAATATCGGCGTGAAGGTCAACAGCCGTGGCCAGATCGAAGTCGACGAGAACTACCGCACCTGCGTACCGAACATTTATGGTGCCGGTGACGTGATCGGCTGGCCGAGTCTGGCCAGTGCCGCCCATGACCAGGGCCGTTCGGCCGCTGGCAGCATTGTCGACAATGGCAGCTGGCGCTTCGTCAACGACGTGCCAACCGGCATCTACACCATTCCGGAGATCAGCTCGATCGGCAAGAACGAGCAGGAGTTGACTCAGGCCAAGGTGCCGTACGAAGTGGGCAAGGCGTTCTTCAAGGGCATGGCACGTGCGCAGATCGCCGGCGAGCCGCAAGGCATGCTGAAGATCCTGTTTCACCGCGATACGCTGGAAGTGCTGGGCGTTCACTGCTTCGGTTATCAGGCGTCGGAGATCGTGCACATCGGTCAGGCGATCATGAACCAACCGGGCGAACAGAACACCCTGAAGTACTTCGTCAACACGACGTTCAACTACCCGACCATGGCCGAAGCCTATCGGGTAGCGGCGTACGATGGCCTCAACCGGCTTTTTTGAGCGGCTCCGGCCGGTGGCCTGAGCCGGCCGGGGAGACCGATTTCAGCAATTCTCGAGCGTGGCGATGGCCAAACCGGGAAAGTCTGTAATCAGGCTGTCAACGCCGAAGTCGGCGAGTCTGCGCATCAGCGCGGGCTCGTTGACTGTCCATACCGACACATGCAGCCCTTGACGCTGCGCCTTCTGCAGGCGTTCCGGCGTACACAGGGTCCAGTTCAGCGCCAGCATCTCGCAGCCGTAGTTTTGCGCGACCTTCAACGGGTCGAGCCAGGCGTACTCGGCCACCAAGCCGCGAGATACGTCCGGTACGAGGTCCAGCGCGGCTTTCAATACTTCGCGTGAACTCGAGGTGATCGTGATCTTGTCCCGCATACCGAAACGCTGCGCCATTTCGCGAATTGCCAGCACGGTGGTTGCAGCACGGGTGCGCGAAGCGCTTTTGACTTCCAGCTGCCAGTGCTCGAAATCGCATTTCTCGAACAGTTCCTCCAGCGTTGGGATCGGGCAGGGTTTGATCCAGCCCGGGCCACCCTTGCGCGCGTCGTAAGTCACCAGTTCAGCGGCGGTATGTTCGACCACTTTGCCGCGACGCTCGGTGGTGCGTTTGAGGGTTGGGTCGTGGATCACCATCAACTCGCCATCCCTGGACAGGTGTAGGTCCAGTTCGCAACGGCGTACGCCGTGCTTGAGGCATTCCTGAAAGCTGGTCAGGGTGTTTTCCGGTGCTTCGCCCTTGGCGCCGCGATGGCCGTAGATGAGAGTCACGGTTCTTCCTTAATTAAATGCCTGATTCGTTTTGTTCGCGCGCCAGGCGTCGTTCTTGTGCCTGTCGCTGCAAGATGTAACGGGCCAGCACTTGGCGCTGGGCATCGGACAGGTATTCGAACTCGGTGCCAATGTCGTAGCCGTCGCCCTTGCGGTCGCAATGGGTGACACGGGCTCGCAGCAACAGGCCAAGGGCTTGCGGCATCAGCACCAGTTTCACCGACAGGTGCGCGCCGGTGGCGATGGGCGTCGGATACTGAAAATCGATGCCCCCTTCGGAGATGATCACTGGCTGCGGCTCGCCGATCTGTCCAAGCACCGTCAGGGCGACCACCTGACTCAGCAGATCGATGCGTTTGTTCTGGGATTTCAGGAACGCGGCGATGGTCCGGTCGCGTTCGCTGATCTGGCGCAGCAGGTGTTGCGACTCGAATTCGCTCAGGTGCAGTTCGCTGAGCAGGTTGAACAGTGGGGAAGCATCCTGCAACACTTCCTGGCCTGCGGCTTCGGGAGCGGACAGGGGCCGAATTTCCAGTGCGATCGTGTCCTCGATACGGTAGTATTCGCGGCGATCTACTTCATCTAATGTCGACATGGCGAACCCATGGTAGCGGCGGTGGTCTGAGTGTAAAGCTGGTTATCGACCCCCGCCACAAGGACGTTCCTTTTCCCTCCGAACAAGCCCCGACATGTTCAGACCTCTCTTCGTATTTATTGGCACGCGTTATACCCGTGCAAAGCGTCGCAATCATTTTGTGTCATTCATTTCCCTGACCTCGATGATCGGACTCGCCCTTGGCGTGGTCGTGATGATTGTCGTACTGTCGGTCATGAACGGCTTCGATCATGAGATGCGCACCCGCGTGCTGGGCATGGTGCCCCACGCGACCATCGAGTCCGGTGAGCCGATCAGCGACTGGCAAAGCCTGGCCGCCAAGGTCAAGCAGAACCCGCAGGTGACGGCGGTTGCGCCCTTCGTCCAGATGCAGGGTCTACTGACCAACAACGGCAAGGTCTCCAAAGTGCTGCTCAATGCCATCGACCCGGTGCAGGAGCGGCAGGTGTCGATCATTGACAACTTCATGCAGCAGGGCAAACTCGACGACCTGGCGCCTGGCAGTTTCGGCATTGTCATCGGCGACAAGGCCGCGGCCAAGCTCGGCGCTGCGGTGGGCGACAAGCTGACATTTGTCGCGCCGGAAGTCACCGTGACCCCGGCCGGGATGTTCCCGCGCATGAAACGCTTTACCGTGGTCGGCATCTTCCATGTCGGTGCGGGAGAGATCGACGGGTATCTGGGCATCACCAACCTGCAGGATCTGGCGAAGCTGCATCGCTGGAAGCCGGATCAGGTCCAAGGCCTGCGCTTGAAATTCGACGACCTGTTCCAGGCGCCACGCGTCGCATGGACCATCGCCCAGCAACTTGGCGAAGACAAGTATTACGCCCGCGACTGGACTCGCACTCACGGCAATCTGTATCAGGCGATCCGCATGGAAAAAGCCATGATCGGCCTGCTGTTGCTGCTGATCGTCGCCGTTGCGGCGTTCAACATCATTTCCACGCTGGTGATGGTGGTGAACGACAAGAAGGGCGACATCGCGATCCTGCGCACCCTTGGCGCCACGCCGGGTTCAATCATGGCGATCTTCATGGTCCAGGGTACGGTCATTGGCGTGGTCGGTACGCTGATCGGCGCTGTGGTCGGGATCTTCGCCGCGCTCAACGTCAGCGCCGCGATTTCGGCCCTTGAAGGGCTGATCGGCCACAAATTCCTGAACGCCGACGTGTATTTCATCGATTACCTGCCGTCGCAAGTGCAGAGCCAGGACGTGTTGATGGTCTGCGCCGCCGCGTTGGTTCTGAGTTTCCTCGCCACCCTGTATCCAGCCTGGCGTGCCGCGCGCACCCAGCCTGCGGAGGCGCTACGTTATGAGTGAGTCGGGCATGAGTGATAAAGCAATTTTGAGCTGCCGCAACCTTGGCAGGTCCTACGTGGAAGGCCCGGAATCGGTAGAGGTTCTGGCGGGTCTGCAACTGGAGTTGCACCCAGGTGAGCGCGTGGCGATCGTCGGTACCTCGGGTTCGGGCAAAAGTACCTTGCTCAACCTGTTGGGCGGTCTCGATACGCCGACCAAGGGCAGCGTCTGGCTGGCCGGTGAAGAGCTGTCGGCATTGAACGAAAAGGCCCGTGGCCTGCTGCGCAATCGGTCGCTGGGTTTCGTTTACCAGTTCCACCACTTGCTGCCTGAGTTCACCGCGCTGGAAAACGTCTGCATGCCGTTGCTGATCGGTAAAACCGCGATCCCGGAAGCGCGTCAGCGTGCAACGGCGTTGCTGGAGCGGGTAGGGCTGGGCCATCGTCTGGAGCACAAACCGGCGGAATTGTCCGGTGGCGAACGCCAGCGTGTGGCCATCGCCCGTGCCCTGGTGAACAAACCAGGCCTGGTGATGCTCGACGAGCCGACCGGCAACCTCGACTCCCACACCGCCCAAGGCATTCAGGATTTGATGCTGGAACTCAGCACCTCGATGCGTACCGCGTTTCTGGTGGTGACTCACGACATGAACCTGGCTCGCCAGATGGATCGCGTCCTGCATTTGCAGGAAGGTTACCTGACACCCATCTGATTGGCCGAAACCCGGCGCACCGAACAGTGCGTCGGGTCTTTTATTTTTATACGGTGCCCCAGCGAATGTTCAGACCGTTATCGATCTTTATCGGCATGCGCTATACCCGCGCCAAGCGCCGCAATCGCTTTGTTTCCTTCATCTCGATGACCTCGATGATCGGCCTCGCCCTGGGCGTGCTGGCGATGATCGTGGTGCTGTCGGTGATGAACGGCTTCCAGCGCGAAATGAGCTCGCGCATCCTCGGCATGGTGCCCCACGCGACCATTGTCGGCGTGAACCCTATCGACGATTGGCGGCCAGTGGCCGCCGCGGCGATGAAGAATCCTGAAGTGACGGCGGCGGTTCCGTTCACCGAAATGGAAGGCATGCTGTCCTACAAGGGCACGATGCAGCCGATCCAGGTCAGCGGTGTCGACCCGGCGCTGGAAGGCAAGGTCTCGATCGTTGCCAAGCACATTGTTCAGGGGCGTCTCGACGCCTTGAAGCCGGGCGAGTTTGGCGTGGTGATCGGTGAGATCACCGCACGGCGTTTTCGCTTGAATGTCGGCGACAAGATCACTCTGATCGTGCCGGAAATCAGCAGCGCACCGGGCGGGATTACCCCGCGCATGCAGCGACTGAACGTGGTTGGCGTGTTCAAAGTTGGCGCCGAGTTGGACGGCTCCATGGCGCTGATCCACCTCGCCGATGCGGCGCAGATGCAACACTGGCAGCCGAATCAGGTGCAGAGCGTGCGGCTGGCGGTGAAGGATCTGTACGCCGCGCCGCAAGTGTCGAGCGACATCGCGGCCGGCCTGGGCGCCGCCTACAAGGCAGACGACTGGACCCACACCCAGGGCAGTCTGTTCAGCGCGATGAAGATGGAAAAAACCATGATCGGCCTGCTGTTGCTGATGATCGTCGCGGTGGCGGCGTTCAACATCATTGCCACCCTGATCATGGTGGTGAACGACAAGGGCGCGGACATCGCAATCCTGCGCACCATCGGCGCGACGCCTCGGCAGATCATGGCGATCTTCATGGTGCAGGGCACGGTGATCGGGGTTGTCGGTACCTTGATTGGCGGCGTGCTGGGCGTGATCGCAGCGCTGAACGTCAGTGAACTGGTGGGCTGGATGGAGCGGGTCAGCGGGCAGCACATCTTCAGTTCCGATGTGTACTTTGTCAGTAACTTGCCGTCGGAGCTGCAGGGCGCGGATGTGTTGTTGATCTGTTCCGCCGGTTTCATCATGAGCTTTTTGGCGACGGTGTATCCGGCGTGGCGGGCGGCGAAAGTGGAGCCGGCTACGGCGTTGCGGTATTCGTAAGTCCCCAATGATCGTTCCCGCGCTCCGCGTGGGAATGCCTCAACGGACGCTCTGCGTTCGGCTCTTGATGTGACGCAGAGCGTCACTGGCTGCGTTCCCACGCAGAGCGTGGGAACGCTCAGGTTCGTGGCAACTCAATCACAAACCGTGTCCACCCGTTTTCCGATTCGCAACGAATCTGCCCGCCATGGGCGCGGATGATCGACTGGGTGATCGCCAATCCCAGCCCCGCATGCTCACTGCTGCCTTCATGACGCGCCGGGTCTGCCCGGTAGAAACGGTCAAACAAACGCGGCAACAAGTCTTCAGAAATCCCTTCACCACTGTTTTCAACGGTCAGGCTCAAGCCTGTCGGCTGCTCGATAATCCGCACCCGAACCTCGCCGCCGACCGGGGTAAACCGCAGTGCATTGTCCAGTAAATTGGACAGCGCCCGACGCAGCATGCTGCGGTCGCCCTGCATACGCGCGCTGCCGTCACGACTCAACTTCACCTGAGCGTCCTCGGCCAGCGGCGCAAAAAACTCCAGCAGCACATCGGCTTCTTCCGCCAGTTCCAGCGCTTCGCGCTTGGGCATCAGCAAGCCATGGTCAGCCTTGGCCAGGTACAACATGTCGTTGACCAGTTGCGCCATCCATTGCAGTTCTTCGAGGTTGCTGTGCAGCGCTTCGCGGTAATCCTCGAGGGGGCGAGGGCGGGTGAGGGTGACCTGGGTGTGGGTCAGCAGGTTCGACAGCGGTGTGCGCAGTTCATGGGCGATGTCGGCGGAGAACGCCGAGAGTCGCTGAAAAGAGTCGTCGAGGCGTCCGAGCATGGCGTTGAAGCTGTGGGCCATTTCCGCGAGTTCTGGCGGCATGTCTGCTTCCGGCAGGCGCGCGTTGAGCGATTGCGCCGAAACACCGCTGGCGACCGCGCTCATGCGTCGCAACGGGCGTAAACCACTGCGCGCCGCCCAGGCACCGAGCAGGGCGGTGGCCAGGGCCGAAAGGCCGACCGTCAGCCAGATCAGGTGTTGCATGCGCTGCAGAAAGTGCTGGTGATGGGTGATGTCCAGCAGCAGAGTCAGTTGCGGTGAATCGGGTTTGTCGAGGAACAGCGGCGCATTCAGGACGCGATAGTCGGTGCCGTCGTCGCTCACTGTCGACAGGCCGGGCTGGCGCGGCAAGTCTTTGGGTAAACGGTCCGAGCTGTCGTACAAGCGTTGGCCATCGCTGCCAGTGATGCGCAGGGAAAGATCGGCTTGTCGGCTCAATTCGTCGGCCAGTCTGGCCTCGGTTTCGCTGGATTGAATGTCCTCCAGCGCCCGGCGCAAACCAATCAGTTTGCCGTCGAGCAACTGCTGGTCCAGCTCGACAAAGTGCGCCTCGCTGGCGCGGCTGAATAACACCCCGGCGAACAACGACACCACCGCGGTGCAGGCCGCGAACAGGAGGGCCAGGCGGCTGCTCAAAGAAAGCCGACGCATCAGGCGGGGCGCTCTTCAAGGACGTAGCCCATGCCGCGCACGGTGTGGATCAACTTGTTGGGGAAATCGTCGTCGATCTTCAGGCGCAAACGACGGATCGCCACTTCGATAACGTTGGTGTCGCTGTCGAAATTCATGTCCCACACCTGGGAAGCGATCAGCGACTTGGGCAGAACTTCACCTTGGCGCCGCAGGAGCATTTCCAGCAGGGCGAATTCTTTGGCGGTCAGGTCGATGCGCTGACCGTTGCGCTCGACCCGCCGGCGGATCAGGTCCAGGCGCAAGTCGGCCAGTTGCAGGCTGGTTTCCTGAGGTGTGGCGCTGCCGCGACGCAGCAGGCTGCGTACCCGGGCCAGTAGTTCGGAGAAGGCGAACGGTTTGACCAGATAGTCGTCGGCACCCAGTTCCAGGCCGTGGACCCTGTCCTCCACTGCGTCTCGGGCTGTAAGAAACAGTACCGGTGTGTCGAGGCCTGCGCCGCGCACCGCTTGCAGAATCTGCCAGCCATCGCGTCCGGGGAGCATCACATCGAGAATCAACAAGGCGTAATCGCCGCTCAGCGCCAGTTGCTGACCGGTGTTGCCGTCGGCCGCCAGTTCGGTGGTGAATCCGGCCTCGGTCAGGCCCTGACGCAGGTAATGGCCGGTTTTCGCTTGGTCTTCAACAATCAGCAGTTTCATGGGCGACTCGGGCAATTGGAACAGGTGCGTTATACCGTGGGCGGCGGCGAAGCAGGCCTACCTGACAAAGTTGTAATTTGTCTGTCAGGTGGTTGGCAGTACCCGCAGCTTAGAGTCTCCCACAAGCTGAACCTCATCTTGTTGGAGCGCGACTATGTTTTTGCAAAATCGTCTGGCACTGGCCGCTTGCTTGCTGACTCTGAGCCTGGGGCTGGAGGCTTCACCGGCGCATTCCTACGACTTCGGTCAACCGGCGGCAGCGACCAAGGTTACCCGTAGCGTTGAAGTGGTGATGGGAGATATGTCCTTCACTTCGAAGGCGATTGATATCAGGGCCGGAGAAACCGTGCGTTTTGTACTGGTGAATAAAGGCCAGTTACTGCACGAATTCAACCTCGGCGACGCGCAAATGCATGCCCGGCACCAGCAGGAAATGCTCCAGATGCAGCAAAACGGCATGCTGATGCCTACAGGCATGAAAGCCATGGACCACGGGTCCATGGGCCATTCTTCCGAAGGGCATGGGATGAAACACGATGACCCGAACAGTGTGCTGGTGGAGCCGGGCAAAACCGCCGAGCTGACCTGGACCTTCACCAAGGCCACCAATCTGGAGTTTGCCTGCAATATCCCCGGCCACTATCAGGCCGGTATGGTCGGCAAACTGACAGTCAGTCAGTAAGCACTCAAAGGCGGGAGCAAAGGCTGGTAGAATCCGCTGATTCTTCAGTCAGGTTTCCGCCATGCATCCCGCAGCCGAACATTCGCCGCTGGGCAAATCCAGCGAATACATCGCCACCTACACACCGTCCTTGCTGTTCCCGATCCCGCGCACCGCGAAATGGGCCGAGCTGGGCCTGACGGCTGAAACCCTGCCGTACAAGGGTGTGGACTTCTGGAACTGCTTCGAACTGTCGTGGCTGTTGCCATCCGGCAAGCCTGTGGTGGCGATTGGCGAATTCAGCATTCCGGCGGATTCGCCGAACATCATCGAATCCAAGTCGTTCAAGCTGTACCTCAACTCGCTGAACCAAACAGCGTTTGCCGACATCGCAAGCCTTGAAGCAACGCTGGCGAAAGACCTCTCGGCCGCTGCCGGCAAACCGGTGGGCGTGCGGATTCGCAGCCTGAAAGAAGTTGAAGCAGAAGGCGTCGTGGCGTTGCCGGGTGTGTGCATCGATGACCTGGACATCAGCGTCAGCAACTATGAGCATCCGCGTCCGGAACTGCTGCGGTGCGATGAGTCGCTCATTATTGAAGAGTCCGTGCACAGCCATTTGCTCAAATCCAACTGCCCGGTCACCAGCCAGCCGGATTGGGGCAGCGTAGCGGTGGAGTATCGCGGCGCGGCGCTGGATCATGCGAGTTTGCTGGAATACATCGTGAGTTTTCGTCAGCACTCGGACTTCCATGAGCAGTGCGTGGAGCGGATTTTCCTCGACCTGCAGCGGTTGCTAAAACCGGAGAAATTGACGGTGTATGCGCGGTATGTGCGTCGTGGCGGGTTGGACATCAACCCGTATCGCAGCACCGAAGATGTGCAACTGCCGAACCATCGCCTGGTCCGCCAGTAAGTTCAAAAGATCGTCCGAGCGCGGCCCGAGCTTTCGGCAGCTCTTGCAGGGTGTACGCCGTCCCAATGTAGGAGCTGCCGCAGGCTGCGATCTTGGCGCAATTCCAGGCGCCCGATAACTCAACGATTGGAAACCAAAAAGCCCCGCTATCGATAGTGGGGCTTTTTTGCATCTGGCAGATTCAGATCCCCATGTTGCCCAAGGCTTGCACGATGTTGCGCAAGGTGCCAGCGAGGGTGGGATGTTCAAGTTCGAAGCGCTCGACGGCCAGGTTCACATTGTCGGCGAGGTTGGTGTCCTGGGTTTTGGTTTCGAGCTCAAGTTCGAGTTCGATCTGTTGCATCAGCGCGTGCAGATCAGCGCGCTCGGCTTCGGAAAGCGGTGGATTCTGTTCCAATTGCTCGCGCAGTTTGTTGAGCTGTTCTTGCAGTTCGCGGGCAGGCATGGGCGTTCTTCCTTTTATCGATAGGCACTGGCATAGACCGCGGTGGCGCGCCAAAGGTCTATGGCTGACCTTTAGATTAATCCACTCTCGGGCAACCTGCATGATCTCGGTCAGGGCTTTTCGCCCTTGAGTCGGCGCAGGTTGATATCGGCCAGGCAGGTGTCGAGTTCGCCCAGATGATCGATCACCGAATGCACGCCCAGGCCGAACAGCTGCACCGTCGCCTTGCCGCGCAAGTGTTCCCGTTCCTTCTGGCTCAAGGCTCGCCATTCGCTCGGCGCCAACCCGCATAGCGAGCCACAGGACGCCAAGCCAATGGTCCATAACCCGGCATTCAGGCCCGATTGCAGCAGCCGTGGCTCGCCGCTGACCAGCACGCAGCCGTCCAGGCGTTCGACATTCAACGCCATCAAGGCTTGCCAGCAGGCATTCGGCGCCGGCCATGGATTGATTGTTGCCGGGTGTTGCAAAGGTTTGATCCAGTCCGGAAGTGCTGCGGCCAGAGAGTGGCTAAGGGCGGGGGGCAGTTCATCGAGCCAGGCGCAAGGGATCTGTTGGCGCTGCAGGCTGGACAGGCTATCCAGAGCGCCGAGCGTGACTTCGGCATGCTCGGCAGTCAGTGTGCCGGCTTGGCGGGTGCGTGCGCCGAAATCCACCAGACATCCACTAAGGCCGAACAGTACAGCGGTCAGGCGGGGTGCGATGAGAGGCGAGGCTTCGGCGCGTGGCATGTCAACCATCCTTGAAATAGTGACAAGGCTATTCGTGGACGGTGACAGTTGAGTGACACGGATATGAATGGCGCGCAGCCAAATGAATCATCCATAGGCCATCGCGCGCGATACTGCCTAAACCGGGTTTTCCGTCATATACTAGCGGCCTTTGCGCTTGGGCCGAGCCCCCGCGCCAGTACGAATCCAAGGAGTTTCTCTATGCGCTGGAGCAATCATCTCGCTCAGCTTTGTATGTGTGCCAGTGTATTGCTGGTTCCGTTCGCGGCCCAGGCTGCCACGGAAGAAGACCCTTGGGAAAGCATTAACCGCCCGATCTACACGTTCAACGACTTTGTCGACACCTACGCACTGAAGCCATTGGCTCAGGGCTACCAGTTCGTCACGCCGCAGTTTCTGGAAGACGGCATCCACAATATGTTCCGCAACGTCGGCGATGTGACCAACCTCGCCAACGACGTGTTGCAGGCCAAGCCCGCCGCGGCTGGCGTCGACACCGCGCGTTTGATCTTCAACACCACCTTCGGTCTGCTGGGCTTCTTCGACGTGGGCACCCACATGGGCCTGCATCGCAACGACGAAGACTTCGGCCAGACCCTCGGTTACTGGGGCGTGGGCAGCGGCCCATACCTGATGCTGCCGTTCCTGGGCCCAAGCACCTTGCGTGATGCGCCTTCCAAGTATGTCGACGGTTACACCGGTCCATACCGCTATATCCACGACGTGCCGGTGCGTAACTCGATCTTCGGCCTGAACATCGTCGATGCCCGCGCCAATCTGTTATCGGCCGAGAAACTGGTCAGTGGCGACAAATACACCTTTATTCGTAATGCCTACCTGCAAAACCGCGAATTCAAAGTCAAGGACGGCCAGGTCGAAGACGATTTTTAATCTCGACCGCTAAAACGAAAGAAGGCGGCCATTTGGCCGCCTTCTTTCGTTTGGCTTGCGGGTTAAATCGGGTTATTTCATCTTCAGGATTGTAAGCCCGAGTTTCTGATGACCATCGTCCTGTGCTTTCGCCCACACCACTTCGGTATCGGCCTCAAGGCCTTTTAGCGCCGCATGATCGGAATCAATCCGCACACTGAGTCGGTCACCGACCTTGAATAAACGTGGCGCCTCAACCTGCATACCGCTGCTGGAAAGGTCGATGCAGACGGCTGGCACTTCATCGCCCTCATGAATCAGCGCCACATCGGCATCGACCCTCATGCGGATGAAATCGCGCTTTTCGCTGTAGTCCCGATCAGTTTGGCTCATGGGCTCGATCCTTCCTTTGGGTTAAGGTTTTACCTGTTCTTATAACTCTCGGTGATTTGACAAGTAAAGACGTCAAGCGACCATCGGCGTGAGCTTGAAACGCCTCGCGGATGGGAGTACCGTCTGCGCCTTAGAAGGGCACCTTTGGTGGACGTGTGAGTAGGGCAAACGCTCGAAAACAGTGCAGTCAGAGAGGCTAGAAAGCGAATCCAGTAGTGTGAGCAGGGCCAAATGCCCAGCCTGCTACGCCAACCTAATTCTGGCGCCGTTTGCCCACATGCCAAAAACCAGTGCCACGCTGCTGATAATCGATGATGACGAAGTAGTGCGCGCGAGCCTCGCGGCCTACTTGGAAGACAGTGGTTTCAGTGTCCTGCAGGCCAGCAATGGCCAGCAGGGTCTTCAGGTATTCGAGCAAGACAAGCCCGATTTGGTCATCTGCGATCTGCGCATGCCGCAGATGGGCGGACTCGAACTCATTCGCCAGGTCACCGAGCTGTCGCCGCAAACACCGGTCATCGTGGTGTCTGGCGCCGGTGTGATGAACGACGCGGTCGAGGCCCTGCGCCTGGGCGCGGCGGATTACCTGATCAAGCCTCTCGAAGATCTGGCCGTACTCGAGCACTCCGTGCGCCGGGCCCTGGATCGTGCGCGTCTGCTGCTGGAAAACCAGCGCTATCGCGAGAAGCTGGAAAAGGCCAACCGCGAGCTCGAAGCCAGCCTGAACCTGCTCCAGGAAGACCAGAACGCCGGTCGCCAGGTGCAGATGAACATGCTGCCGGTCAGCCCCTGGAACATCAACGAGTTCCAGTTTGCGCACCAGATCATCCCGTCGCTTTACCTGTCGGGTGACTTCGTCGACTATTTTCGGGTCGACGAGCGTCGGGTAGCGTTCTATTTGGCAGACGTTTCCGGTCATGGCGCCTCTTCAGCCTTCGTCACCGTACTGCTGAAGTTCATGACTACGCGCTTGCTGTTCGAGTCCAAGCGCAACGGCACATTGCCAGAGTTCAAGCCTTCAGAGGTTCTTGGTCATATCAACCGGGGCCTGATCAGTTGTAAGCTGGGTAAGCACGTCACAATGGTCGGTGGAGTCATCGACGAGGAGACCGGTTTGTTGACCTATAGCATCGGCGGTCATCTGCCGTTGCCTGTGTTGTACACGCCAGACAGTGTTCGTTACCTGGAAGGGCGCGGTTTGCCGGTGGGCCTCTTCAATGAAGCCTCCTACGAAGACCACGTGCTGGAATTGCCGCCAGTGTTCAGCTTGACGCTGATGTCTGATGGCATTTTGGACCTTTTGCCAGAACCCACACTCAAAGATAAAGAAGCTGCTTTACCTCAACGGGTGAAGGCAGCGGGCGGCAGCCTGGATGGTCTGCGCCAGGTTTTTGGATTGGCCACGCTAGGGGAGATGCCGGATGATATCGCCCTGTTGGTGTTGAGCAGGAATCTTTAATGAGTACCGGTAGAATCCAGTTCGCCGAGCAGGATGGCACCTTCGTCCTGAAATTCGTCGGTGAAGTTCGCCTGACCCTGTGTTCGGCGTTGGATGCGACTATTGAGCGGATCTTCACGGCGTTGAATTTCAACGCCATCGTGATCGACCTGACCGAAACCCGCAGCATCGACAGCACCACCCTGGGCCTGCTGGCCAAACTGTCGATCCTGTCGCGGCAAAAGGTCGGCCTGCTGCCGACCGTCGTCACCACCCACGAAGACATCACCCGTCTGCTGCAGTCCATGGGCTTCGAGCAAGTGTTCAACATCGTTGACCGTCCGATCCCATGCCCTGAATGCCTGACCGACCTGCCAGACCAGGACCAGTCCGAAGAAGTGGTGCGCGTCAAAGTCCTCGAGGCGCATAAAATCCTCATGGGCCTGAACGACTCCAACCGTGAAGCGTTCCATGATCTGGTGAATGCGCTGGAGCGGCACTGATTCCCTGAGGCGGTGTGGGTCAGTCTGATCCCACACTAACCCCGCGCAAACACGCCACCGCGACCCACCACAAATCCCTTGTAGGAGCGAGGCTTGCCCGCGAAGGCGTCCGCACACCCACCACGGCCACCAGCGCGAAGCCAACCCAATCCCCGCTACCAAACGCGCACAAAAAAGGGCGAACCCACCAAGGTTCGCCCTTTTGGCATTGCGATGAACTTAGATCACAGCTTGGCCTGCAACAACGCCTCAAGCTTCTCCTGATCCCGAGCAAACTGACGAATCCCCTCAGCCAGCTTCTCGGTCGCCATCGCATCCTCGTTAGACAACCAACGGAACTGCGCTTCATTCAAGCTCAGACGCGCTTCACCGGCATGCCCCGGCGCCAATTTGCGCTCCAGCTTGCCAGTATCCGCCGCCAGCTTCTCCAGCAAATCCGGGCTAATGGTCAGACGATCACACCCAGCCAGCTGCTCGATCTGATTCAGGTTACGGAAGCTCGCGCCCATCACCACAGTCTTGTAGTCATTGGCCTTGTAGTAGTTGTAGATACGCGTCACCGACTGCACGCCCGGATCATCCGCGCCGGTGTAGTCGTTGCCGGTGGCTTTCTTGTACCAGTCGTAAATACGACCCACGAACGGCGAAATCAGGAAAACCCCAGCGTCAGCACAAGCCGCAGCCTGAGCGAAAGAGAACAGCAAGGTCAGGTTGGTCTGGATGCCTTCCTTTTCCAGCTTCTCGGCAGCGCGGATGCCTTCCCAGGTCGAAGCGATCTTGATCAGCACACGGTCACGGCCAACGCCGGCCTTGTCGTACAGGTCGATCAGACGGTGCGCACGCTTCAATACGGCGTCAGTGTCGAACGACAGGCGCGCATCCACTTCAGTGGAAATACGACCCGGTACAACCTTCAGAATTTCTTGCCCTACCGCAACGCCAAAACGGTCGCTGGCCAAGCCCACATCGCCCTTGCAGTCGTGAACGCAAGCGTTCAGCAACTCGGCATAACCGGGAATGGCTGCCGCTTTGAGCAGCAGGGAAGGGTTGGTGGTAGCGTCCACGGGTTTAACGCGAGCGATTGCTTCGAAGTCGCCGGTGTCGGCAACCACGGTGGTCATTTGTTTGAGTTGTTCCAGCTTGGAAGTCATGAGTGTGCTCTGTCCTATGGGTCCAATGACATTACCCGAGCGCTTGCAGCCACTCAAGGGCGTGTACGTGTATCGACGGCCCCAGCGGCAACATCCTGAAAACGGATGTTTGAAAGGCGGGGCGTGGTATCGGTAGATACGATGCTGAAATGGGGAGCAGGTTCAACGCAAGTGACGGTTAACGTGCTGGGCAGGCCTGGGCCATGTCCTTGATGCGTACCGGTTTGCGGATTAGACCTTTGAGCGCCCGGGCCGAACAAGTGACGGCCACGATTTCAAAGCTGCCATTTTCTAACGAAACAAACTGAACGCGATCACCGGCGCGAAGCCCCAGTGGGGCGCGCAGCTCGGCTGGAAGGGTGATCCGTCCTTTAGAGGTCAGCGTGGCCATTGCCACAGATGATTACTCCGTTTCGCCTTACGAAAGAGCGGCAGGAGAATCAACGCCCCTCCAACAACTCCGCCGCCTGATCCAGCAACGCCAAAGGCTCTTTAGCCTTGTGAATATCCACCGACAACAACTGCCGAAACTTCCGCGCCCCCGGAAACCCGGTGCCCAGCCCCAGCACATGCCGGGTGATATGGTGCATCGATCCACCCGCCAGCAGATGCTCAGCGATATAAGGCCGCAACTGAGCCAGCGCCTCGGCTCGGCTGATTACCGGAGCCTTGCTGCCGAATAGCTGCTGATCAACCTCAGCCATCACATAAGGATTGTGATACGCCTCACGGCCCAGCATCACGCCGTCAAACGTCTGCAAATGCTCGTGACAAGCCTCCAACGTCTTGATCCCGCCGTTGAGAATAATCTCCAGCTCCGGAAAATCCGTCTTCAACCGCGCCGCCACGTCATAGCGCAGAGGCGGAATGTCGCGGTTCTCCTTCGGCGATAACCCCTCCAGAATCGCAATCCGCGCATGCACGGTAAAACTCGTGCACCCGGCATCCCGAACCGTGCCGACGAAATCACACAACTGCTCGTAACTGTCCCGCCCATTAATCCCGATCCGATGCTTTACCGTCACCGGAATCGACACCGCATCGCGCATCGCCTTCACACAATCAGCCACCAACTGCGGATGCCCCATCAGGCATGCCCCAATCATATTGTTCTGCACCCGATCACTCGGGCAGCCGACGTTTAGGTTCACCTCGTCGTAGCCGTGTTCCTGGGCCATGCGTGCGCAGGCGGCCAGGTCCAGCGGGACACTGCCGCCGAGCTGCAGGGCGAGCGGGTGCTCGGCTTCGTTGTGACGCAGGAAGCGGTCGTGGTCGCCGTTAAGGAGCGCGCCGGTGGTGACCATTTCTGTATAGAGGAGAGCGTGTTTGGAGAGTAGGCGTAGGAAAAAGCGGCAGTGGCGGTCTGTCCAATCCATCATAGGCGCAACGCTAAAGCGTCTAGACACCGTAGAGCTTGTATTTACTGGGGTTGCAGCAAGATTCTGTATCATTTTGCTCTACGTGTTTGAGGCCTATTTTGAGGGGTAAAACGGCGTTTTGTACCAGTGGTTGGTACAATGTACCAATCCATTTTGCAATTGTACCAGGTGACCATGGCCACGATCAGAGCAAGGAAGCGCACCGACGGCAGCGTCAGCTACACGGCACAGATACGCCTGTTTCGCGACGGTGCCCAAGTTTACCAAGAGAGCCAGACCTTCGCCCGAAAAGAGGCCGCCAAGGCCTGGGTTCGAAATCGCGAAGCCGAGCTGGATCAACCAGGTGCTATCGAGCGAGCAAACCGCAAAGGTGCGACGGTCAAGGAGATGATCGAGCGCTATTTGCTTGAAATGAAGAAAGTCCGGCCGCTGGGCAAAACCAAGCTCGCCACGCTCAATGCCATCGGCGAGTCATATTTTGGCGAGCTGCACGACAAAGACATCAACAGCCAGAAGTTGGTGGAGTATGCGCTGTGGCGGATGGGTAAAGAGGGCGGAGACGTCAAACCACAGACGGCCGGCAACGATCTTTCCCACTTGGGCGCAGTGCTTGCAGTTGCTCGCCCGGCCTGGGGGTATGAAGTTGATTCTCAGGCGATGGGTGATGCCCGAAAGGTGCTGAAAAAACTCGGCTACAACATGCGCAGCCGTGAGCGCGATCGCCGTCCTACGTTGGATGAACTCCATCGGCTGCTGACGCACTTTCACGGCATCCAAGCCCGCCGTCCGACGGCTATCAATATGCTCAAAATGACCGGGTTCGCACTGTTCTCCACGCGCCGCCAGGAGGAAATCACTCGAATTCAGTGGGCCGATCTGGATGAGGTCGGCCATCGGGTGCTGGTGCGCGACATGAAAAACCCTGGCCAGAAGATCGGCAATGACGTCTGGTGCCACTTGCCGCCAGAAGCCTGGGCCATTCTTCAAACCATGCCCAAAGAGCGGCCCGAGATCTTTCCTTATAATGCCGAGTCAATCTCCGCGTCCTGGACCAGGGCCTGCCAGTTTCTTGAAATAGAAGACCTGCACTTTCATGACCTGCGGCACGAAGGCGTAAGTCGACTGTTCGAAATGGATTGGGACATTCCCCGGGTGGCAAGTGTTTCGGGGCATCGAGACTGGAACTCAATGCGTCGCTACACACATTTGCGTGGCCGAGGTGATGCCTATGTTAAGTGGGAATGGAAGGATAAAATCTTGCAGGCGCCGGTGGCACTGGGCGCCAGACTAATGAAGTAGCTCAGCCCCTCCTAAGCGCGCCGGTGAGTTGATTGCTCTCTTTAATCGCAGCGGCGCGCTGCACATCCAGATATTCCGCAAGATCGGTGATGTGTACGCCTTTGGCGCTCTTCTGACTCGCCTCCATGCGTGTAATCGGGATTCTTATTTGGCCTGCCATCACTTTGCGATGGAACATGTCAGTGGTGAGGTGGGTGAAGTAGTCCTTGCAGACTCGGTCTAGGGGAATGACCACTTGGCCATTGTATTGAGCCATTAGGACGAACAGAGTTTTCATTGCGTTGTTCCTTCAACTGAATTGAGCCATTACGCGTTCTGGAACACCCAGCAGCGCACGGTGGTTGGTTTCTTGATCATCGAATTGTTTGCTGCTTGCGAAGCGCGAACAGCGCTGTAAATGGCTTTATTAATCTCCAGCAACTTGTGGCTACGGCTGTCGACCAACAGCGCGCGCAACGTCTTGAGGTCAGTGAGGTTCTGTCGGTGCTCACTGGCCTTTTCAGCGAGTTCATTGAGGTTGATAGCGATGAGTTTCGGGTCCGTGCTGTGATTAACCTGCGGACCATCGCCCAGGCTTTCGAGGTATTCGTAGACCTCCCAGAACTCAGCCACCAGAGGGTGGTCAGCACTGATCGCGGATTGTCGCTCCAGGGCCATGGCGGTGAGCTGCTGGTGAGTCGTCACCACCTGGTTTTCATCCAGTGGGCAGATCAGGCACAGGCAGTCGACCAGGGCCATCATCTGGCTGTGGTTCTTGATGATCCGCTCCACGCGGATTTCCTTGATCATGCGCAGACGCTGTTCGTGTACAAGCACACGCTCTGCGAACTTGGCCATGACCTGCGGTTCTGCACGAATCGCCATCACGAGAAAGTGGCTTAGCTGCTCAATCGGGATCACGTTGAGGTTGTCAGCGGCCGCACGGCTCTCGGTAGTGACTTCCGGGCGCGCAAAATGTGATTTGATAATCCGGGTCAGGATTGCTTCGGACGCGCTGACATCCGCGTTCTGGCTGATCGCAATGGCGCCGCGA
Source organism: Pseudomonas sp. B21-048 (assembly GCF_024748615.1). Classification (NCBI taxonomy): domain Bacteria; kingdom Pseudomonadati; phylum Pseudomonadota; class Gammaproteobacteria; order Pseudomonadales; family Pseudomonadaceae; genus Pseudomonas; species Pseudomonas sp. B21-048. The sequence goes on from NZ_CP087168.1 coordinate 1,970,856, forward strand.
AACGGTGGTTCGTAGGTTTCGTTGCCGCTGGTTTTCATGCCCTTGGTGCCGAGCGTGCCGCCTCCGAAGAAGTCTTTCAGCTCATCCCAGTCGAAGCTCTTGGCGTGTGCCTTGTCCGGCTCGTTGCGATCGCCCTCGATCAGAACCACCGGCATGTTGGACACCTGGCCCATGGCACGCTGCCGACCGGCGCGGGTTGATTTGGACGGGTCAAACCCTTCATGTTCCCGGCCCAGCAGCTTCCACAGAAAGGTCAGCAGCGTGGTTTTGCCGGCGCCGGCTTCGCCCGTGACTTCCAGGAACGGAAAGGATTTGTACTTGCCCCGGATCTGTTCGGCGAACAGCGAGCCGAACCAGAAGGCCAGGGCCACGATTCCTTTGGCGCCAAAGCACAGCCAGAGCATCGGCAGCCAGTCGGTCCGGTACTGCTTGTGATCACGCTGAATATGCATCTTGATCGACTTCTGCAGCGTCTTCAGCCGAAGTTTCCCAAACTCAAAAAAGTCCTCCTTGTTCACCTCGCAGACCAACCCGTTGCGCATGGCCACATCACCAAACACGTAAGCGCCGTATTCCTTGCTGTAGCCCACGTAATCAATCGTCTCGACAGTTTTCAGGCCGTAGAGCTGGTCTTTGAGGATCTTGTCGAGCTGCTTGCCGCTCCCGGTGAACACCGCGCCAGCGGCCATACTCAGTAGGCGTTTCTTAAACTCACTGGCCGCAGCCACCTGGCCACCGGTGAAAGTGTTTTTGACGCTGCCGCCGTCATGAGGGAAGTCGATGCGGTAGTAGTACCAGGACTCATCAGTGACGTCGTTGCGCTGGAAGTACAAGGCCTGGGGGTAGCAGTTCGCGATCTCCACTACGCCGCCGCATTGGCGCAACGCTTTGGCCCGGCGCTGCTTGTCGCTGAGCTGCTGGTCTTCATGGCGATCGGACGTGTCCAGCGCCTGCATGGCCTTGTTGAATTTCTCCAGGTCCATCTTGAACCAGTACAGGCGGCTCTCGTAACCGAAGTGAAACTCATGGCTTTCACGCCATTCGTACATCAGCACGCCTTTCTCGGCGGCGCTTTCAGCGATCAGCAAGGCGCCGTAGTGGCGTGCGGTCCTGAGGTCTTGTTCGACTTGCTCGGTGCGTTGCTCGCTGTCTTCGATAAATTGCCAGCGTTGGTGGAGGTCATTCCAATCGATCTTGCGGTTGTCGGGTTGCGGGATCTGCGCTGCGTCGCAGGTGTAGCCCAAGGCGAGAGCTTCGCGGACCCAGCGCTTTGTATAGCGATGAGCGCCGGGCTCGTTATCCAGTGCCCAAACCAACTTGGGGAGCTTTCCACCACGTTGGCGAGAGAGTTCTTTGAGTGATGTTTCGGGGAACGCGTTGGAGGACATTGCCGACACGGCCGCGATGCCATGATGGGCCAGGGCAATCGCATCGAAGATCCCTTCGACAATCCACAGCTCTTTGATCTCAAGCAACTCAACGCAGGGTGGACACCACCATGTGCCTCGGTAACTTTCACCTGGTTGAAACCGGGCTTTCATCTTGCCGAAGCGGTGCGGTCGATCGATCAGCCGTTCCCAGTATCCGCCCTTGTCCAAGGCGAAACGCACGGTCGCGCTGCCGGCATTCAATTCGTCGGAGAAGTATGTCTCCTGGGTAAACCAGCCTTGGATCAACTCAAAGCGAAAGCCTCGGGCAAACTCCAAATAAGCTCGAGCAGTCGCGCTAGGGTACTGATTGGAGGAGGGCGCGCGCTTACTCCAGTCGTCGAACAGGTCCTCATAGATCTCCTTCAAATGCCAGCGCTGTCCGCATTTGCTTTCGCGGCCACAAATGATCAGCCAAGGATTGGAGTGGCGGGTATACAGCTCCTTCTTACCGCACGCGGGGCATTTACCGCCGCGCAGATAGTCAGTGCTGAGGCGTCTCTTCAAGCCGTAGTCGCTCGCAAGACGCTGCAAAACCTCTGCGTGAAGCGTGTTCGATAACTTCATCACGATCAGCACCTTCGGCCGAGGCTGAATGAGAGTGCGCCGATCAACCGCTTCTGCACGGCCATCATCGGGAAGGTTGCGATCAGTGAGTCATGCCGCAAATGTGCGGGTACTGCGTTAAAACGTTTCTCATGCCAGTACGCATTGAACTGCTCGGCGTAATCGGCGCGAAGCGTCTCAAGCAAAATGACTGCCTGTTCACGGGGCAGGGTGGTGAAGATATCCACGTCGTCTTCCATGTATGCCTCAATTTTTAGGCGCACCTCACCCATACCCATTCGGGCATAGGCGTGAGGTTTGTTGCGTTGGGGATTACCTGGTGTTTGTCAGGTCATATCCGAGAGCGATGTGTGCTGTTGTTCGTAGCCCTGGATTTCACTCCACGCCAAGTGCACCAACTTCGTTGCAACACTGGTGGGCACTTCAAGCGCCACACTTAGATGACGCACGCAGCTTTCGAAGAGTTGGTCTGAATCGGCCAAGTACTCCGCCTGATGACGCAGCAGGTACGCCCGAGCCGCTTCCTGCATGCTGGTGCGGTAATCCTGTGTGCAATGTTGCGTAGGGGTCATGGTGCAGTCTCCAGTCCTTGGTGCGGCAGTAGCTCCAACTGATCGCTGGCTTGTTTCATGGCTTCACGGCGCAGCGCCGTATCGGCCAGAGGGAGCTTGACGGTGGGGTTGGCCATACCGCTGGGGCTCATCTCATGAGTCATTTCGAACTCAGCGCGTACCGACCAGCCGCAGGCTTCATTGGTGCATTGCAAGTAAGCGACGCGCAGAAAAATGTGGGTCCCTTCGCTGGTGCGTATCCGCATTCGGGATTGGCAGTGAGGGCAGACCAGTTTGTAGGTGCTCAATAGTTGCATCCTTGCGCTGTACTAACGAGATGGCCGAACTTGATCAGCTGACGATGCCGTCCTTGATGCCCAGCAGCACCGCGGCGCGATGCGCCTGGCCGCGACGTCCCTTCTTCCGACCGTTCAGTAGATCGCTGACCAGGTTGCTGTTCAGTTCGTGCTGGCGGGAGAACTCAGCGAGGCTGATACCTTTTCGATCAAGTGCTGCTCGGGCTTGCTCGGGTGTGAGGGGGGCGGGCATAGTGTCCATTCGTAGGCATCCGTGGTTATTTGGCGCCATTATGACCAAACAGTTGTGCTTGTAAAGGGTGAAAGCTTGAAAAGTTGTGCATCTAAAGAAGACTCGGACGTTAGCGTGGGCGATCGTTTGCGCGAGGAAAGGACGCTGCTCGGCCTCAATCAGGATGCCTTTGCGCAGCTCGGCGGCATCACCCGCAACACCCAAGGCAGCTATGAAAAAGGCGAGCGAAACCCCGATTCTGCCTACCTTACAGCCGTGGCCAAAGCAGGCGTCGACGTGTTGTACGTCTTGACTGGCGGGCGTTTGCAGCGGGCTGTTGAAGGGTTGGATGAGGCAGAAGTAAAGTTGATCCATCAGTTCAGGACGCTGTCTGACTATGACCAAAAAGCTGTGCATCGCATCGTTGGTGCGATGGCTGAAGTAACTGGTCTTTCAAACGCCAAGAAATAACTCGTCGCTATTTAGAACATTCGTTACGACGGATTTCAGTTTTGATTTTCCGTACTCCTAAGTAACGTTGCGCCTGCAATGAACATAAACGGAGTAGTGGGTATTTTGGATCAGGATGAAAAAGAAGATATTTGCAGGGATGTCGCGACTAGCGACAATGCTGTACTAACACAGGATGAGTGGAATCTTCTTACATGGTACAGGGAAGTATCTGAAGCGGATCGAGGATATATTCGGCATATCGCTGAAGTATTGGCGATCGCGCTTCTGTAGTTTAAGGGCATGGAGAGAGGAATATTTGTCGCAATGATTGCCAATGAAAAAACCCGGCTTCGTGCCGGGTTTTTTAGTTTTGCTGTAAAGGAGGCTACAGGTCATCCAGATCAGGATAGGTAATCTTGCCCACAACCCACGGCTCAACGATGTCGCAATGCACAGTGCGTAAAAATGAGCCCCATTCACTACGGTTGTGGGCATCTGGGCCGGTGACAGTCAGCAAAAGGTACTCGTCTCGGAACGGATCGTAAGCATAGATCAACCAAAAGTCATTGTCAGGGTCGTTAACCAGTGCTGTGCGGTAATACTGACGGTTGATTTTCGCCCATCGCGCTTGAGTTGCTTGGGTGCTTGCCAAGTGGATGTGGTGCATGTCGCTCAGATCGAGACGTTCGTCCCGCCCGAAAATTGCTGGGAGTTCACCGCACACTTTGTAGTTATAAAAGTGTGCAGCGAAGTTTTGCCAATTGTTTATTTTTTCAAAAAGCGCAGAAATTTTGACGGCTGGCATCCAGGCCTACTTTGTAATAGGTAGCTTGCCAGTGATCACAAATTTATCGAACACTTTCTGTCCATCACGCGCGGCTTGCCGAACATCGAGGAACGTCAGTTCATCACGAACGACCTTTTTGTTGGGCTTGTCGATCTTTCTGGTGGTGGCCATCGGAGCCTCCGAAGGGTGTGTATTCATACTGACCAGCTTATGTGATTAAGTCTTTTCGGGCAAACAGGGCCGAGCTTAATGGCCCCTCGCATGATTCCCCCATCGGTGAGGCTGAAGGGGGGGCTTGGTGGTCGGCTACCAAACAGAGGCAGCCAGTAATGCAGAGTCGGTCCGAGGAAAGCTTGGACCGTCATTGAGTCGCCACACCCGATACGCCAGGGGGGATGGATCGACTATAGGCCTTGTGACAAAAACACAGCAAGGCTGAGATGTAAGGATCGTTCCGAGTGTTGTGTAGGACATTGCTCTTTAGAGGTGCCACGCCTCGGTCATGCCTTTTTTTGCTATGAAGGCCCAAACATGATGCTGGACAAAGCCAATACCAGAGGTTCGGGCGCGATTGCGTTAATCGTCTGCGATTGATGCGGCGGTATCGATACGAGCCACTATTTCGCAGATTCCTTAGGCTCTCCAGCACGTTTCGGCGTAACCGCCTTCACCACATCATCAATCACCGCCTTACCCATAGCCGTTAAATAGTGCGCAGCCCAAGCATATCGGTCGGTGTCTCTTATGAAAGCTGCATCTTCTGCAAACGCCTTGGCCAGGAACAGCAAATCAGAAGCCATTGCCAATGCTTCGTTGACGGGCACGCCAGCGCTGACATGGAACAGCGGGTTGTCTGAACAGTAGATGCAGGGGGTGAAACCGATGGTTTTTGCGTCTGTTGATTCGGTCATTTGCCACCTCCATTGATGCACAGGTGAAGGTGACGAATCGGGAAGCTACGTAGCGCGGAACAGCGGCGAGCGAAAGGACGATTTTTGGACGGATTTACTTTGTTCATTATCAGTTCCCTTGATTTGAGGAACTGCCACTTAGCCGTCTCAAAAGCTTGGGTGGCAGCCGTGCGTGGTGTGAGACCCGGCAATCAAGGCAACCGGTAGACCCGAAGGTCTTCCACGCACAGCCGCCATAAAACCGTATCGCAGACAAAAAAACGCCGCGATAGATTCTGTGGCGCTTTGCGCCTTGATTGTCCCCGGGGTCTCACGCCCGATCGCTGTATTTGCAGCGACGTCTGGAGAGTATCCCGGCGAAACCAAGGCCAACAAGGCGCTAACTCGCTGAAAAGCACAGAAAGCGCACCTCTTACGCAACTCTCGGATTTTGCCTACAACCTTGGCGAGAGTCATCCAATATTCCGGTAGCTGTGCAAAAAGCAAAGCTTGGTACTGTTGTGGCAATGACCGGCGCTCGGCATTTCGTCGGAGCGACCGCATCGGCTCAGCGGCTCTCCAATATACTGGCTGCATGTACAGTAATTTTGATTCGTTGGTACTGAAGCTATGAGCGACGTAATTGAGGGAGAAGCGACCTGCGAAGACGATCCTCTATCGCAATGGCGGCGCATGCTACGGGACGAGGCCACATTACTCGCGTGCCCCGGCGCACATCATAAAGCCCTGCTTAACCAGGCTCATCTACTCCACCTGCACCAGGAAATAGATCGTGATGGTCTCTGCGATCTTCTGGAGCTCGCCGATGGGGTATTGGCTTATGCAGTGGAAACGATGCTCGATTTTGAGAACGACGAGTAGGCAGGGTGATGACATGTATTTACTGGTGACCCCTATGCGGCAGCGTGGCGTTGCTCTCGATACCAAGGCACGTGGCCGTTATCCAGCGATTCGAGGCAATGTCATGGTCAATTCAGCAGTCAGTTCTGATCTAGGCCGTTGTACCAACATCGCCCGCGTCCAAGTGGGCTTGCCTCTCGATCCCGACCCTTTGCCCCAGCTGCTGGACGCAACGCTGGCAGGGATGGCGGTGACAGGCTTTGTCTTGAGTGGGATTGAATACGTCGATGGCTGCGCGTATGCGCAATCCTGGTGGTGTCGGCTGGAATAAATGAGTTTTTGGGGAGGGAGTGAAAGCAGGGGCCAAATGGCCCCCGTTTTGCGTTTACACCTCCTGAATAATCCTGATCAAACGAATCGACCAATAAGCAGCCTGAAACGCCCGAATCAGTTCTTCGGGAAGATACTTCTGAATGAAGGACCGCATAGGCGAACTCTCCAAAGGGTTGACGGAATTTGCTCCGATGTAACGCCGGAACAAATAACTTTCCACTTGCTCTATGACAGAACCTTGAACTAATTCGCAAGCTCATCGGAATGGTTAAAGGACGAATTAACGAATTAACGAATTAACGCACGGTTGACGGTTCGGCCACAGGCCAATACCCTTTGAGATGCGAGTAACAAAGGTGTACGGCTGCAAGTGGTGAGGCGAGATTACCACAGGTATTCCTCCGGGAATCAACCACAAAATTTTTGCCTTCGGGACCCGCCACTGCGCGGGTTTCGTCGTTTATAAACGACGGAAATTCCAATCTTTAACGGAGGCCGTGGAAAACAGCGGGTTTCACGGTGACGCCACCTCGACCAGCAAATAGGTCAAATAGGCAAGATTGCCTATTGTTTTACCCTTTAGTGTAAAGTTGCTATCCGACGAACGGTAGGTGGCTGTTAATAGATATCCAAAGCTATCTATTGATAGCTGTATATTTTTTGAGCATCTTTGGTTTTTTCCAAATTTTCTATATACAGAGTAGAAGTTCCCTATATATAGAGAAAGGTCCTTCACTTCCGGAATCGGACGTTGGTTGACGCCTGATGTTTTGCCTAGGTTTGGTTGTTTTTGCCTACAGAAAATCCACCAGATGGGATAGTTAGGGCATTTTTTCCTCGGCTCCCAAGGTGTGTGGCTAGCCGTTCAGGTTTTACGATTGGAGTTCGTGAGGCAATGGCTGGGTCAGGCCACTGCCAAAGTTAAGGCTCTTTCAACGATGGTGCTGAGCCCGTCAGCCATCCATCCGCAGTCAGATGGCTTTCCGGGTTGGTCTATCGAGTAGGCTGCTCAACGGCTGCGGTGCAGCCGATCTTTCGCGGTAAATTTCCCCGCTTTGACTTCAGTGCTGCCTGAACGTTGTCCGGAAGGTTGCTCCACAACGTCAGGCCCGAACGTTCCTCGATGTCCGCGACCGTCACCTGGTAGTCACAGAAGTTCGCCGCGCGTGGCGTTTCCTGCTCCATGATGAAAGCCGCAAATTGGCCGTCGGCAGGCGTGCTGCCCAAGAAGATCACCTTCCAGTAACCACTGGGGATCGTGTGTACTTTATTGGTGCCCGGGAGAGACCCAATCGTCCTCTCGTACAACGGTCCTGTCGCTACGTAGACCGCATCGATACCAGGCGTTTTACCCAGCTTGCGCTCCTGATCCTCCAACCGAGCCCACGCGCCCCGGTTCAGGCCTTCTTTTTGCGGCGTAATATTGCTCAGATAGTTCAGGGGGTGCCAATCAGCAATCCCTCCCATCGAAGCCAAGTTGGCTTGATGGCCTTTGTCCAGGTCCAAGGCAACATAGGCCCCGTTGTAGTCCACCGGGTTCAGCGTTTCCTTCGCAGGTATATCTGGGTCAGTTTTCCAGTTGCGCGGGCGATTGGGGGCGGGGGTGTCCTTGGTGATTTTGTAGGCGACCCAATTGGCGAATTTCGTTGAGCCGTTGTTATTCAGCGTGTAGGCATCGCGAACGATTGTTACCTCGCCACCGCCAGATGGGCACCCGACTGCGCAGTTATCGACGGTAGCAAGCTCGACGCTAGAGCGTTGTGCGCTAGAAAGCACCACGGGATGTATTTGCGGGAGTCTCCTGTCGACCTCAATCGACTGCTGGCTGGTACATGCAGCCAGTAGTGGAAATAGGACGAGCAACAGCGAGCGTATTTTCGGCATTCCTTGCATCATTAACTCCTTCAGAAAACGCTGAACGTAGGCTTTCAGATTGGATAAGACTAGACGCTCCATGCCTCTAATTATTTCAATTGCGCGCAATTGTGTTCTCAGAGGAAGAATGTTTCTGGGGCAGGGGCGCTTCAGCTTCAGTTGAGGCGTGTCTTTTTTCCTACAGAGAATCCATCATATTAAGCAGTCCCGGTGTTTTGTCCTCCTTCCGGCCCAGCTCTATACCCTCCCAAACAAGAACCATCCTACATATCCCAAAAGTGCTTTCTTGGTAAAAAGTACCTCCCTACGGCACGTCGCCCTAGGCATCAGAAAAGGATTTTCTAATGCCCTACGTCCTATCCTTCGAAGTCAACAGACGCTACGAAATCTGCCTCGATACGGTCAGTGAAGCGATTACCCGCTACGACGAAACCTATTGCCTGATCGGTGCCTGGCTAAAAAAACATGACGCCAGCGCCGACCTTCGATGTACTGAAACCGGCCGGGTCGTTCAGTTGTATCGAGGGATAACCGTATTGGAAGCGTCCATAGATTTCGGAGTGTCCATTCAATGGCAACAGCACAACGATTCCCTCAGAAAATCGTGGCTCTAATCATTGGTTAGTGGTTAGGGACTGCCTTCGTGATGTCAGCGCTTTGTGGCATTGGTTTGCAACGCGCTGACGTATTGAAATCATCTGGTGCTGATCAATTTGCGACCAATCCATTCCGCCACCTGCGTAACGACGGCATTTCCGGCAGCAAAAGCCTCCGCAAGGTTGGCCGCATCCAGTCCGAGGCAAAACCCATCATCCTCAGACGCTCGCTGCCGCTCAGCCATCTGATCCCATCCGTTCGCGTGAGCGACGAAAGTGGTACAGCCCATAGCGATTTGGGAGCCGGCTTTGTTTGCCAATAGAGTATTGGCAGCCCAGGCATCCGCGGGGCGTGGCCATCGGATCGAGCGAGACGCTGGAGGTATTGCGTCCACTGGTGCGGCGTCAGCCAGGAACTCGAAGGGGGGCATTCGTCGATAACCTGCGACCAGGAATACTCGACGACGTTGCTGGGGGACTCCGAAATATTGAGCATTAAGCACTCGCCAAAATCCCACATACCCGCAGTCCGCAAGGGCCCTGATGACTGTTTCAAAGTCTTGGCTATCGTTGACAGCGAGCAGGTTAACGACGTTTTCAAGGACCACCCAGCGAGGTTGAGTTTCTTTGAGTATTCGTATGATTTCCCAGAACAGGCCGCTGCGTTCACCGCGTAGTCCGCGGCTGTCTCGATTGCTTTCCCGGGCACCGGCAACGCTGATGTCCTGGCAGGGGAAGCCGGCGGTGATGACATCGACGGGGGACAGGTTGTGGGCGCCGCATTGGCGCACGTCTTCAAATTGGCGTGCATGGGGAAATCGATCGGCAAGCACAGCCCGGTTGACCGGGTTGAGTTCAACTTGCCAGGCGCTGCGGTAACCGGCGTTTTCAAATCCGACATCAAAACCTCCTATGCCTGCGAACAGGCTTCCAATGGTGGGCTGCTGCATTCATGAACTCGTTGTTCTGGATGCTCGCGGCACGCTGGCGGGAGGCTCTCGGCCTTCAGGTGATTCAGTGTCCGGCAACGCGGGCACTTGATTTGTAATTCAAGGAAGCCGCTGGCGGCGGCTAGCTTGCGGCAGCAATGGCCGCAACGTATGTCTTGCATGAAATCGTCCTTGATGGGGAATCAGTCAGTCGTAACCGGGTTCATGTTTCTTCTGCCTGCATCTGCCTCCACTCCCGATCGGCTGCCCGTTTCGCCGTTGTCTCAGTGGCGTACAACCATCGCAACCGCTTCGGCTTGCTCTGATCCCCAGCCATCACGGTCTTTTCTTTTCCGGTTTTCTTGTCGCGGTAGTGGGCAACGATCCCGGTAAAGTTGCCCTTGTTCTCTTCGGCCAGATCCTCGACGGTGTCCTCCGGCAGCTTGCTCTCCAGTTCCAGGCTGACGGTGTAGCCGTTGTCCGCGCTGAGGGTGTGCTGCACGTTCCCGCCGTACCAGATGATTTCGTCGATCTCGTCCTTTACGTCCTGCAGCGTGTAGGTCAGTTCGGGAATCAGGTCCGGTCGTCCGAGTGCCAGCGTGTAGCTGAGCGTGGCGCTGCCGCGTTGCAGTCGGTTGAACTCGGCCCGGGCAGCGCGCAGGGCTGACTGGCGATCGCTGTAGGTGTGGCGCAGGTCTTTGAGGTTTTCGCCGCCGCCGGCGATGGCTTCCTGTTTCTTGGCGCTGTTCACGTCGTAGAAATAGGCGCGCACACCGTCGTAGCTGTCGCGGTCGGCTTGCAGGTAGCGGTGCTGGTCGCCGTCGGCGCGGGTGAGGGTGATATGGGGCAGTTCGGCGCCGCTGGCGGTTTTGCCGCCGCCCGCTGGGAGGCAGAGCAGGCAACCGGCTTTGATGGTGACTACCGCGTCGAATTCTTCGCCGATGCGGCTGATCAGGTTGGCGTCCGATTCGTTGGCCTGGTCGAGCTGCAGGATGGGCAAGCCATCAAGGGCGCCGGCAATGGTCGCGGTCAGGCCGTTGCCCAGGGCGATGTCTCCCAGCACGTCGCCGAGGGTGGTGTTGCTCCAGCTGCGTTCGCGTTTGGTCTTCAGGCCTTTGCGCAGATCCGCCGATCGGGCGCGGATTCTCAGTACGTCGGGCGCGCCGCTGTGCTCGGCTTCGTCGACGGTGTAGGTGCCTTTGTCGATCAGGCCGGTGTCGCTCCAGCCGAGCCAGAGCCGAATGACCGCACCTTTGGGCGGGATGGCCAACAGGCCGTCATGGTCGCTGAGGGTGATGGTCAACTGATCGGCCTCGATGCCACGGTTATCGGTCAGCTCCAGGCTCATCAGTCGTGGGCTGATCAGTTTGGCAATGTCGTTGCCATCGACGGTGATGCGAAACGCCGGAACCGGGTAGCCGGCTTCGCGGCGGTAGCGTTCGACGGTGTCATCCAGAAAACCGGTGACGCGGGAAAGGGCGGTATCGATCACAGCAACGACCTCATGATGCTAACGCCTGCGCGAGTGCCGGCGCCGATCAGGTCGATTCGGTCGTCATCAATGCGCTTGAGGTTGAGGGTGAATTCGATGCGCCGCGGTGTGCCGTCGCGAAAGAAGATCGTTTTGGTTTCACTCAGGTTCTCGATGACCCACAAGCCGTAGATGCGGCCGCTGCCCTCGACCATGGGCCAGGCCTTGCCGGTGTTGGCCATCAGGCGCAGGGCGTCGAGGCTGAGGGCGCTGCCCGTCAGTTCCGGCAGGATGACACCGGGCAGGGTGATGGCGTCTTCACCACGGCCGACAAACTGCCGAGCGGGTGCCGCGCCGATGCGACTGTTGCTGGCGTGGCGCCAATTGGTCTGGCGTTGCAGCTCCTGGTAGGCGGCGGTGGAAAGGCTGAAGACGAACATGCCCAAGGCAAGCATCATGGGGATTACTCCAGGTCGGATAGTCGGCTGCGTTGACGGGCGCCTTTCTCACTTTCAAGGCGGGCCAGTTCGGCGCGCACTGCTCGAGCGATGGTTTGCGCATCCATGCCCGGCGTTGCAGGAAGGTGAATTTCGTAGGTGTCGTGGCTGTCGTAGACGACGCTGCTGGCGTTGCTGATAGGGGCACGGCTATCGACCGTTAAACCTGGCCAAGACGCTATACCCAATGCCATTGAACCGGCCGTGGTGAGCTGTTTGCTCATGTCGGTCATGACGCCCAATGGGCCGGTCTTGCCGCCTTCCAGACCTTGAGTCAGGCCGACCATGGTGAAACCGCCCAGTTCGGCAAACACCCGCGACGGACTCTGGATGCCGAGCTTCTCCTTGAACCAGCCAATGGTCGAATCGCTGATCTCGCCCATGACGTTCTTGAGCTTGCCGAAGCCCGACTTCAATCCTTTGACCAAGCCGTCGATGATCATGCCGCCGAACTCGGTAAAGCGGCTGGGCAGGTCGATGCCCAGGTACTTCATCACCGAAGCGAACGCCTGGTAGATCAGTCCTATGGGGCTGAAGTTGATAAGGACTTTTAGAATTCCGCCTATGCCGTCACTGAACCCGGCTTTGATTTCGCGCCAGGCATTGGTGAAATAGGACTTCACTACATCCCAGTTTTTGTAGATGAGGTAGGCGCCGCCGGCGATGGCCGTGATCGCCAACCCGATGGGGTTGAGCATCAGCGCACGTCCCACCATGAGCAGCGCTTTGCCCACGAAGGGCAGCACTGACTTGCCGAGATTCCACAGCAGACTGATCAAACCGGGCAGGCGAATACCGAGCTGCGCGAACATAAAACGCAGGGCCACAAACGGCAGCAGTACGCTGGCCACCGTAATGAGCAAGCCACCCACTGCAATAGCCAGCGCGGCGATGATGGCGACCGTTTTGACCAGGCCAGCGGCGAGGTTCGGGTTTTCGCTGGCCCAGGTTTTTACCCCACGGATGATCTCGGTGATCGACTGAATCAGCCCGCGCAACGGTCCATCCTGTTGTGCTTGCAACTCGATGCCCAAATCCTGCAAGGCACTGCTCAAGGTCGTCAGATCGCCCTTGAGGTTGTCGGCCATGACCGAGGCCGTTTGCGAGGCTTCACCCTGACTTTGGCGCAAGCTCGCGATAAGTTTTTGCAGGTCTCCCGTACCAGCTTGCTCCACCAATTGCGCCATGCCTTTGACCGCTTCCGCGCCGGCAATGGCTTTGAGTAATCCACCTTTGTCGGCAGTGCCAAGGTCCTTGGTTTTGTCGTAGATCTCTTTGAGGATGTCCGGCAGGTTTCGCAGGTTGCCGTGGGCATCGGCCGTGGTGACCTTTAGCTTTGCCAAGGCTTTTTCTGCGGCTTTGGGTGGGGTGGCCAAGCGGTTCATGATGGTACTGAGCGCGGTACCGCCCATGCTGCCTTGCAAGCCGGCATCGCCCAGTTTGCCGGCCATGGCGGCGGCAACTTCCAGTTCAACGCCGTAGGTTTTTGCCATGGGGGCGGCGTACTTCATCGTTTCGCCGAGCATCTGCAGGTTGGTGTTGGAGCGCGTAAAGGTGCCCACCAGCACATCGCCCAGTTTGCCCATTTGGTCGGCACGCATGCCGAGTCCGGAGAGGATGTTTGAGGCGATGTCGGCAGTCTGTGCCAACTCTGCGCCACCGGCCGCTGCAAGGTCGAGCATGCCCGGCATCGCGGCTTTGATTGCCGCAGGATCGAAGCCGGCCATGCCGAGGAAGCCTTGAGCATCGGCTGATTGGCCGGCGGTGAATTGCGTTGAACCGCCCAGTGTTCGAGCTTGCTTGCGCAACGTCTCTAGTTCCGCTGAGTCTTTCTTAAGTCGGGAGATAGCCTGCACTTTGCTCATGCTGGCGTCGAAATCGATGCCCGGCGCGAGCAGCTTGGTGCCCGCGTACAGCGTTGCGCCGCCGCCTGCTAGGGCGGTGGTTCCTTTGCCGGCCATGCCGCTGGCGAGGTTTTTAGATTGATCAAAGGTCGCGCGTGCCGCTGCCAAGCGTCTTTGTTGAGCGGCCAACGCCGACAGTCGATGGGTCTGTTCGGCGATGCTGTGGTTGGTTGCGCGGATCTGCTCGCGCAACTGGCGCTCATGGCCGCCGAGGTTTGTGGTGCTGATCCCGGCGGCCTGCAAACGGGTGCGCAGGCCTTGGAGCTGTTCGCTCTGTTGCTGATGCTGCTGTTTGAGTTTCTGCGCTTCACGCACGGCGGTGCGAAAGTCTTTGGCCATTGCCTTGGTGGGCACGCCGGTGGCCGCGAACTGCTGACTGAGTGCCCTGACCTTGTCCCGGGCGGCGTTCAGGGCTTGCTCGGTCTGCTGGGCTGCCGCGCGCTGGGCACGCCAGGCGCTGACATCCTTCTGTTGGGTGTTGAGTGCCTTGAGCCGGTCGCGGGCGTCCTTCAGGGCGAGGGCGGCACCGATGCTCTCATTGTTGATCGCCTTCAGCGGCCGCGTGGCCCTGTCGATGGCGCTGAGCAGCACCCGAAGTTTTAGATCATTCGCCATCGGCGACACTCCGCACCCTGGCGCGCTCGCGCCATTCCATCAGTTCTTGCAGGCCCAACTGATCCATATCAGCCGGCGCCCAATGAAAGACCACCGCCAGGTCGGCCATGGCGTCCTCTACGCAACGAGGGAGGCATCCGTCTTCACCGACTTCTGCAACAAAAAACCGGAAATCTTGCTGCCACACGCAAGCAGGTCGGCGGGGTCCATGCCGGCGGCTTCCGGTGCGGTGATGCCTGGGTTGGTGATGCGCGGCAGGATCTTGATCAGCGTGGCCACGTCCATGTTCAGCAACTCCATTAACTGCACGCCGCGCAGTTCGCCGGATTGCGGTTTGCGTAAGGTGAGGGTGTCGATTGTGGATTTGCCGCGAGTGATCGGTGTGTCGAGGGTGACGGTGTTGTCTTCTGCGATGGGCTGAATTTCGAGGGTTTGCATAGGGTTTTCCAGATGGTGTTAGGTAGGTTAGAGGCCAATGGCGGCGCGCTGCTTTTCAAGCAGGTCCACGCCGTTGACCTTCTCGATGAAGTTGAGCAAGTCGATCTCGATGATGTCTTCGTTGTCGACGATCAGCTTGTAGTAAGAGCAGGTGGTGGTGACGCTGTGCTCGGTGTCTTCGCCGGGCTGGTGGTCACCCATTTCTAGGGTTTCGTGGCGACCGCGCAGGACCACTTCCACGGCGCTGACATCACCGGTGTCGTCCTGCTGGAAAGAGCCCGCGAACCGCAGTGCAACGCCCGACGCATTGACGGCGCCGAACTGGCGCAGGGAAATCAGATCGAGGCCGCCGGTTTTCCATTCGAACTGGATGCCGTCGTCGGAGAAGCCCAGGTCAGCCTTGACCGGGCCATTCATGCCGCCGCCGCGATAGGCTTCCATCTTGCGTCCCAGGGGCGGCAAGGTGACCGACTTCACGACGCCAACGTAGCTGTTGGCATCGTTGAACAGGTTGAGGTTTTTCAATTTGCGCGGCAGGGCCATGGCGCTGTTCTCCGGTTAGCGGTTGATCTGGCTGGCGAAGTTGATCAGGTAGCGGTCGGTGATGCGCTGACGCAGGGTGAGGTCCTCCAGCGGCGGTATCGGCGTGTAGTCGTAATCGAGCCAGAGCTTGCCGGCCTTGAGCGTGTCCTTGGTGTTGATGTCTTCGGGGTACCAGCAGCTCCCGCCGATCAGGTAACCGGCGGACACCTTGCTGCGGAACTCGGCATTCACACCTTCGATCATGTCGCGCACCAGGGAGGCGTGCAGCGGCTTGTCCATCGCCCACATCTGCGTGCCGGCCATGGTGTCGGCCAGCACTTGCGCGGTGCGGGTGTAGCTCTCGAAAGCGAACAACGGATCCTCGCTGCAGGTGCGGCTGCCCCAGAAGCGCAAGCCGCCCTCGTTGATCAGCGTGGTGACCTCGTGGCTGTTGAGGTAGTTGGCATCGGTGGCGGGGTTTTGCAGGTCCCAGAACACGTCGGCGTTGATGCCGGTGACACCGTTGACGGCGATGTTGGAGAGGGTTTTGTGCCAACCGGTTTGTTGGTCGATCTTGGCGCGCAGGCCGAGGGCGCGAGCGACGGCGGTGGCATTGACGGTCTTGCTGGTGGCGGTGTCCCAGTTCAGGAAGTCTGGCCAAATGACCATGACTTCACGGGCGCCGAAGTTTTTGCGATAGGCAACCGCTTCCTCCTTGGTGTTGCAGCCCCAGGCGCTGACATAACTGAACGCCCGCAGTTGCTGGGCGATGGACACCAGTGCGGTGGCGACGGGTAGGGTATCCAGGCCTGGGATACCGAGAATGCGCGGCACCAGGCCGAGTCTCGACTTGGCCGCGAGCAGGGCTTTCATGCCGGTGTATTTGCCTGTGTCGGTGGTGGTGCCGATCAGGGCGCTGGTGGTCTCGGCTTCATCCTGGCCTTCCTTGACACGCACCACGATGACGTAGGGTTTGGTTTGGTCGGCGATGGCCTGCAGGCTGACGGCGAGGGTGCCTTTCACGCCGGCTTTGCCGATGGCGGTTTGGACGTTGGTAATCAGGATTGGCGTATCAAATGGAAAGACCGTCGCGTCTGCATCGTCGGCGGTGCACACCATGCCGATGACGGCGGTGGGGATGGTGCGAATGGGGCGTGAACCATCGTTGAGTTCGATGACTCGCACGCCGTGAAGATAGTCGGACATGGTTTATCTGCGTGGTGATAAAGGACGCCACACAGGCTGCCGCGCTCATCGCATGTTGACGAGGCGCGGCAGTTGTATCGAGCAGGTTAACAAGGTGCGAAATGGCAATTGGAAAGGAGTCAGGGCGTACCTACGGTTGGAGGCACTGGCCACTCCATGTTCATTGGAAATTCGGGGCTTTGCTCAAGACGATTGAGTTCGACGCAATAACGCATCCAACCCAGCAAAGCCGTTTGTTCGTCCTGTGTTATCAGCTGCAATTGTTCTGCATAGTGCAGCGGGGCGATGCGCAATTGGGCGTGCTGCATCAAGGTGTCACGCTCCAATAGCACCTGTGCCTTTTTCTCAGCCGCCAGTGCTGACTGATCCAGCTCCCAATCATCACCCGTCCAGTAATAATGGGTGCCCGGCCAAGCTTTTGCCGTCACAGTGTTGGGGAGCTCGGCAACTTCTCGCCAAAGAAGTGATTTCCCATTGTCTGTTCGGTAGACGACGCCGCGGTAGTCCACCCGTTCCTCTGGCAAGCCATCAACCATGACCCAGACATGACCTGGTTTTGCATGCTCCAGTGGCTGTGTCAGTCGTACTGCGTTGCTGGGTATTTCCACCCCAAGACCAGGAACGACCGGAAACTCGACCGGCCCTATTAAAACACCCGCGTTATCGATCAAGTAATTAGTCATCGTTGCCTCAAATGATTTTGATCCGTCCTGGATATGCAATGTTTCGAGGTCGCGCTGTTGCAACCGTACCGACTTCGCTTCCTTCTAGAAGGTCAGATTGTTCAAATGCCAGTAAGCTTTCTTCATAACTCGCGTTTTCACCCAGATCGAATCCATGAATGTCGTGGGCTCTTACCAGGTGGTCTTGGGTGAGACTTGTGGTTAACGCGACAGCGTCGTCACCCCTGGCGTCGTAGGTTTGTCTTGAGCCCTTTTGCCAGGAACCAGGCGTCCGACCTGCATCCACTTTGCGTGACTCGTCCAGTATTCGAAGAAACTCCCCCCGGCCTTCTGGCCCGCGAAAGGTTAAACCGTCGTCTTGAACGGTCCATCCACCCTCGTTGCCTATGCTGTTTTGCTCTGTGTTGAGCATTCCAGATTGCTGCGCGTGATCCCAAAGCCAGGGCCACTCTGAGCGTTGAAACGTTCGACCATTCAAAGCGGCGTACCCGCCCGGACTGAATTGGGTGGTGGTTTCAAAAACGGGATGCCCCAGCGGCAACGTATCCAGACGTCCGAGGGGCCACCAGTGACCCAATCCGTCTGCACACAAGTGCCACCAATCACCTGTGCCCATCAGGGGCAGGAATGGATAGCCGTTTTCGGAAAGATGCGTATGAAACAGGATGCGATCTGTTCCGTTGGCTTGAACAACAAGTCGATGGCCCGAGTGATCTTTGCGACGTATCAGAATGTCTCGCCTCGTCAGTTTCGAATCAGACGGCGGTAGCCTTATCGTCACAGAACCATTGCTGGCGTCGCAGAGCACCAAACCCATGTGTTCGGAGGTGAGGGTTTTCCCTTCGCGAATCAGGGTGTAGGGCCGCGCATGTGCATTTCGTAGAGAGCGGTCCACAAAGTCACGGGTAGCGAGCACCACAGAGGGGTCAATTTTCAACTGAATGTTGGCCGTGCCGTTGGTGATGATGTGCATCCGCACCACCTGGTTGCGTCCCGAACCTTGGGCCAACAACGGTTTGTAGCTGGGTGCCAGATTCGCGACCGCCGAAAACACGCCGTCCTTATCTTCAAGGGCCAGTTCCGTCATCCACCAGCCGCCGACTTCAGGCGGCAACACCACTTCGGCAATCAACACGTTCGGATCGGTGGGGGAGACGCGCAGTTGATTGAGCTGCGCGCGGTGCACCTGATTGATCAGCCGTGTCTGTGACGGATCCGGCACCGGGTCGGTGCCGTTGGCATCACCGATCAGCATGTAGCTCGGTTCCCAAGGAATGCCGAGGGCGTCGCAGTTGGTTTTCTTGGCGGCTCCGAGGTGGGTGAGCATGCCGCCGAAAAGGGTGTTCTTATCAACCATGAAGGTACACGTCCAGTTCGTCGAGGGTGTAAATGCTGGCGCCGCAATAGTTCTGAATGAACACATCGATGTCCGGGTTCACCCACGGATACACGTCGATTTCGTCGCCGTCATCGATGGCAATCGCTGCATGGGTATCGACGCGGGTTTCCAGAGTAATGTCGAGGCTGGTCAGGTGGCGGGTGAGCGGTTTGGCGTCGTCGATGAGCCAGGTCAGTTCTTGGTACATCTGTTCGGTGATGCCGGTTTCAGACACGCTGATGTTCAGGGCAAACGTGGCGCGGGGGCCGAGCGGGATGGTCTGCCACCATTCCACGACTTCAATTACAAAGCCCAACGGCTCGACGACGCGGCGCAGTGAGCCGAGGGTGCCTTTGCGGGAGTGGATGTAGTAGGCGGAACGGATGGCGGATCGCTTGGCCGCTTCGGGCCACTGACTGTCCCAGCGGTCTACAGAGAAGGCCCAGGCCAGATAGGGCAGCAAGGGCAGGGGGCAGAGGTCTGGATTGTGGAGTTGGCGCAGAGGGATAGGTACGCGTTGGATCTGCGCCAGGGCTTGAGCGACTTGATGTTCCAGTGGTGTCGAGTTGGATGGAAGCAGTGAAGTCTCGGTCATCATTCGACCCCCAGTAACAGGTCAATCGCCGTGCAATAGGGCGCTTGGTATTGGGTGGCGACGATATCGGTCCAGTTCTCCAGCACCACCTTGCGCACGCCCTCGACGTGCAGCGAGGCGTGGAGGATGGATTCAGATACCTCCAGGCCCAATCGACGGCGTTGGTGCACAAATTTCAGTAGCCGTTCTTTGGCCGCTCTCAGGATCAGCTCTGACTCTGGCCCTGATGTCAGCAGGTAGAGTTCGGCGCTGATTTCGTAGTTGATGATTTGTGCGCCTTGAACCCTCAGGCGATCGCCCAACGGGCGGCGGTCGTCGTCGCTCAGGTAGGTTTTAACGGCGGCCAGCAGATCCGCCGAGGCGCTGCCATCGCCCAATGCGGATTGCACAGTGATGACTGCTTCGGCGGGTTTAGGACTTTCTGCTGTGGCGTCGGCCACACGACCATCGGCGGACCGTGCGTGAAAGATGTAGCTGTTGCGTGGGCCTGCGGTGCTGAGACCTTCCCACGCCATTTGCGCACGTTCGCGTAGGCTGTCGTCGCTTTCCATCAGCTTTGGAATGGGCGGCATGGCTGAAGGGTTGGCGACCTGAATGACCAACCGTCTGACGTTGTAGTTCGCGGCCAGGTTCTCCAGGTCGGCGCCCTTGGCCAGGGCGAGCATATTCGCCACCGACGCCTCATTGACCCGCTGGCGCCAGACCATTTCGCGGTAAGCGTTCTCCTCGAGCAGTTTGGTCAGCGGCTCAGATTCCATGTTCAGGCGTGCTGCGATTTCCGTCTGTGCCTCGGCCGGCCAGAGGCTGATGGCATAGGCTTTGCGCTCGGCAAGGATTTGTTCGTAGTCGATCTGTTCGACGATCTGCGGCGCCGGCAGCTGGCTCAGGTCGATGGCGACGAAGGTGTTCATGCGCTGCCCCCCAGTTGCAGAGGTACGCTCAGGCTCAGCGGCTGGTTGCTGTCCACCAGGGTGCCCTCAAGATCCAGCGATGACTGCCCTTGCAGGTTCGCCCCGACAAACTGCACACGGCTCAGGCTGATGCGCTGTTCCCAGCGCATCAGGGCCATGACGGTGGCGGCGTACACCTGTAGGCGGGTGAAGTCGTTGAATGGCTGATCCACCAGTTCGGGCAGCAAGCTGCCGTATTCGCGTCGCATGACGCGGGTGCCGAGGCGGGTGGTGAGGATGTCGGTGATGGACTGGGTGATGTGTTCGACCAGGTCGAGGGCGGCGCCGGTTTCTCGGTTCATTCCGGCTTCCCCGTTTTTCCACCGCCGGACATGACGCCGCCGTGCAGGTGCTTGGTCAGGCTGATGTTCGCCGCGACCACATCCTCGGACACGATGACCTTACCTGTGACGGTCTGGTTGCCGGTCTGGGTGTAATCACCCTCATGGGTGATCGGGCCGACGATGTGAATGCCGCCGGGGCTGATCAGATTGGTGGTGCCGCCTTCGGCCAGTGTGGCGTTCAGGTGCTGGGTGACACTGTCGTACTCGATCACGGTTCCGTCGCGGTAAGTTCGGCGGTGCAGGCCTTCGCGATCGCCGTTCGCCCGGATGTGGTCGCTGAATAGGCCGGTCAAAACTATTCCATTGCCGAGCTGGCCGGAAGGGCTGAATAGAATGACTTGCTCGTCGACGGTGGGCGGGTGCCACTCGCGGTCGGCACCAGCCCGAGCGGCAATCCATGGGAGCCAGCCAGTGGTCAACGATCCAGTTTTTACCTGCACGCGCGGAGGCTTCATCTGGACGGCTTCGATGGTGCCGAGGCGGATGAGGTTTTCGATCAGGCGGGCGAGGGTGGCTAAGTCGTTCATGGCGCCGATGGTGGCGCCAAGATCGAAAGTTTACAGCGTTAAGGATTTGTGCGGAGTTGATCTACAACTTGCTCGAGGCGAATCACTGATTCGTTGAAGGCTCAAAACTCTTTTTTAATCTGGCAGATTTCAGCGTTTCAGGAACATGCGCCGCAATATATATTAAAAATGAAAAGGCTTTTAGACTGTTCAGCTCTGTTCCATAGTCTGAAACTTCGCCGTGTATCACTTGGTGGCGATTTAAAGCATTAAACGTTTTTCCGCTAGCAATACTTTCTTTGTCTCGCTGGCCTTGGCTTTTCAATAGGCTCATGCTGCTGAGGTTTATTACTTGATGTAGTAAGTATTTTGCGTCTTGATTGTCCCCTACTTCGTCACTGACGTAGGTGCTTCCTCGAATTTTCCCACCGCTTCCACCCATAGGTTGTTGCAGGCCGGTTATCTCTGAGAATATGCCATCAGTCTGCGCCAAGAAGACTGGGATACTTAGGTAATATCCTTCTGATCCGCCGCGTTTATGTGCATTTGCTGCAGCTTCAATCGCGTTTTTTCTTGCAGGATACATATCGGTGATTAGCTTGGTGTACCAGTCAAAATCTGCTGTGAAATGCTCCTTAAGTATTGCATCAACTTCCTCCGCTCCTGCTTCGCCAAGCTTGTCGATTAACTCTAGGGTATCTTGAAGTGAATTTTGCCAATTAAAAAACCATCCTCGCTCCGAGGCTCTAATCGTTGCCTCTTGCGAACGAGCTGGTAGGTTTTCGAGACGTTCGAGGTCTGCTTTCCAATCGATCTGGGCGAGTTTTTCCAAGTAAGGGGCTAAATCGGTTTGCACCTGTGTTAGCCATTGACCGAACTGTTGTGCGACTGCGTTTATGGCAGGAAGATACGGCACTACCATTTCGGATAAACGTTTTGCAAGCAGCTCGTTGCGCTCGGAAATTTTGTCAGCCAGATCTTTCATAGTGCCCCCAGGGAGATGTGCCATCGAGACAGATTTTTTGGTCTTTACCACAAACTGTTGGCTGATCACTCTCCCGCAAAATGAGTAAGCAGTCCGTCGCGGATTAGATCAATATCTGCGTTTGTAAAGCCTAGCATCTCTCGCTGTTCATATTTCACATCTGGAGCATCCTGTTCAGCACGATCCTTTGATCCGTATTGGTGAACTCTGGCAATTCGAGCAATCCGCCCGGTAAAGCCAACACTGATAGCATTCCCGTTGCCTTGCACCTTCAGAAAGCTCGCCGTGCGCAGCTTCTGAAACATCTTCACCTTCCGCTTCACCCGGCCTTGTTTACCACGCAGATTGCGCTGCTTGCGCGGTGCGTACTTGCTGCCGTCCGGGTTGCGCTGGACAATGATTCGTTGTTGTTGACTGCGACGCAACACTTGGCCGAGGCTGCGGGCCAGCTTGTTGCGCGATGCCGGTTCCAGTTGCTCAAGCAGGCCGGCTGCCCAGTCTTCCAGCGCCTCCAGGCGGTTGGTCATTCTCGCAACACCCATTCGCTGCTGCTGCCTTGGGCACTGGGTATCCAGTTCGGGTCGAGGAACGCGACGGCGCGTTGAGGTTCGCCGGGATGGCGGATGGTGGTATTGCCCTGATCGTCATTACCGACCACCACCCGTTCGGTCAGCGGTAGGCTCAGGCTCAAATCGACTTTGCTGTTATCGAGAATGTCCGCCTCGAACTGGATGCCGTCAGCCGACTTATTCAGGTTCTCCAGCAACTCAGACTGATGAACACTCACCCAGCCAAGCACCGGCAGCATGATGCTATCAGGATGGCCAGCGAAGTCGGTGAGAATGATTTGCAGATCAAAGCTGTATTCGAATGACAGGCTCGCGGCGGCTGTGCAGCGGACTTTGCCGTTGTCGATGAAGATCAGTAGCCGATCGGGGCTATGCTGGAGTTCGGGAATGGTGGCGAGCAGGTGAGAGCGCAGGCTTTCGGGTTTGTTCATGGGGCGACCTGCTGCTGTTGATGGACGTTTGCAGCTCGCGGTAAATCGACTGGGTTCTGCCCGCAGCCGCATTCAGCGTGCCGCTCAAAGGCGCGCTGGAGTTTGATGTCGTACAAATTTCGCTGATAGTCCGGCCCGTTGTAGTGCTTGGCGAACACGGCCCATTGGCGGGTCTTCAGCGCTTTGTAGAGTGTAGGGTCGGTCTCGATGAAGCGCACGAAGGCATCAAACTGCTGCGACTCGTTTGCACTCATGGCTGCGACGAAGTCTTGCACGCTGGCATAGCCCAAGCGTTTCCAGTGAAATCCCATGATCTGGAAGGCGCCCCAGGTAGCAGCTTCGGGAGCGGCAATGTCGTCAAGCACGCGGGCGCTGCCTAGCCGCTGATGTTCGGCGGCACCGCCGACGTAGCCACCGGCTTTCGGGTTGACGATGGCCGGGTGGGCGGCGGCGAGTTGATCGGCGCGGCGTTTGAGTTCGCCGGGGTTATCGCTTTCATGGCGAACGTTCGAGAGCTGGCGGTACATGATGTGCCGCTCGAACAGGATCACCGGCTTGCCGATGTCGAGAAAGCCGCGGCCTTTTGATTCGACTTCGTTGACGGCGTAGAGATTCGCCAACGGCATGTCGAGACGTTGTGCGGCGTTGACCAAGTCGGCGTGCTTCAGTAATTGCTCGCAGTCATCGCCGGCGAGGGCCGCCAGCGTTTTGCTGCCGGCGATGCCATCGGCGACCAGGCCGACGTTCAGCTGATAGGCACGCACGGCCGCTTCGGTGGTGTCGCCGTAGTGCCCGTCAACGACCAGGCGTGCGCCGTTATTATTCAGGTTGGTTTGCAGGTGGCGTACCGCTTGCGAGCGGTCGCCGTGGCGTAATGGGGTCATCGTGAGGCTTCCTTGCGAATGAAAAATTTCCTGGCTGCGGCGCGGGTTCCTTCCACGCCGAGCAACCCGATAATGCCACCGAAAAAAGGCGCGGTGGCGGCGGAAATACCCAGCAACGGCAAGCCATGGCTGGCGGCCAGTGCCAGGGCGCCGCACAATGGGGCTTCAATGGCCATGCGGCGTAAGGTGCCGCCGCCGTAGATGATGCGAAGAGCGGCGATGATCAGGGCCAGCAAGCCGGCGTAGAGGGTCGGCCAATGCTGTTCGAGCCAGGCCCAGGTGTCGGGACGGTCAGGCATGTGTAGGGCTCCAGTGTCCAGAGTGGTGGGTCAGTCCCATAGGTTCACCCTTTGCCGTTGCGGTGCGGCTGTTTGTGCTTCAGGCATTTGCACGGTTATGCCCAGGGGCAGCACCGGGCCGTGATCGGCGAGGCCGGGGTTGGTTTTCAGCACGGCTTCGGTCACGCCAGCGGTGCGGCCGTAGTGACGCCAACACAGCGCGTCGACGGTGTCATGTTGCCGAGTGCGGACGGTGACGGGCATCAGATCAACTCCACGGTGGTGCGGCCTAGACCGAGGAAATCACGGACGGCCCAGCGCTGGTCGCGGCGTAGTTCGTCGATGCTGGGGGTGAGGTCGTCGGCGTTCTGGTGGCCGCTGTGGGTGGTGTCGTAAGAGCGGTAGCGTTCGCAGATTTCCGCACCGGTGGCGGCGTAAAGAGCGCGCCGGTAGAGGTGGATATATTCCGATGTGTTTTTGATTTTGCCGGCCGGCACATCGGCCAGCGTTGGGTAGCCGTCCGCCTGTTTGGCCAGGCGCCAATCCGCGAGTTCGCGGTTGAGGCTGATGGCGGCGGCGATGGTCGCGGTTTCCAGCCGGATCGATGTGACACTGGCATCGAGGCGCAGGGTGCCGCGCACGTCGTCGAGGTCGATGGAGGGCCAGAAGGGGTCGGTGTTGATGTGGCCGGCGGGCGCTTTGCCGCTGGCGATGAATCCGCTCATGTCAGTGCGCTCTGCAGTGAGTCGCCGGTGGTCGGGGCTTCACGTTCAGGTACGTGGCCTGGCCGATCCGCCCCGAGCCGGCGGGGTGCGTGGGGACGCTCGGTTATCCGCCAGTGGCGGTGAATTTTTTGAGCAGGCGTTCGGCCCGCTCCAGATCCTTTTTGCCGCCGCAGGCATCGTGCAAGGCGATGGCTTTTTCAGCAGGTCGATGCCAGCTTGCAGCTGGCCTGATTCGCCGGGTTGCTCTTCGGTGATGCCTTCCAGCGTCGCGCGGCCCATGGCAAGAAACAGCTTGGCGCGGGCCTGATCGGGCATGTCTTCGGCCTCGGTCAGTTGCGCGGTGCGGTGCAGAATTTCCAGGTCGAACGACTCTCCGACTTTCTGCGCCTTGAAGGCCGCGGTGGCGACTTCTTCGGCGACCAGGCAGCCCAATGTTCGGGCGAAGCGGTCGGGCATGACCATCTTGTGTTTCAGCACGTAGACGGCGATGTCGAGGCCGCCGCTGAAGTCGCCAGCATCGAAACGCCAGACCATCACGGTGGTCAGCACTTCGTCTTGCGCCCCTAAGCCGGCCTCCAGTACGCCTTGCACGTAGGATTCGTAGGCGGGCAGCAGTTGCCGTTTGAGTTCGGCTTTGCCCTGGTTCGACTGCACCTGTTTCAGGCGCAGGCGGTCTTGCAGCAGCTGGTTGAGCTGATGCTCGTAAGCGTTGGCACCGGCCATGGTTTGGTTGGGTTCGACCGCTGCCGCCTCGATGGCGGCTGTGACGCGTTGGAAGTGACGGCGGCAGGGGTTGCTCATGGGCGGCCGCCGTCTGCGATGTCGATATTTTCCGCGAGGGAGGCGCATTCCAGATCTTCGATGACATAGGCGTCGTTGACCGACTCGTAGTTCTCGATGCGGTCGCGTTTCGCGTTGTCGAGGACGGTGCGACGGCGGCTGCCTTCCTGCCAGTAGATGGACAGGTTTTCCAGCTTGGTCACCAGCAGACCGCGCGCCGGGAAGTACGGCACGCGTACCGCCGGTAAGTTGCCCAAGCGCTTCTGGCTGGTGACGATGTCGGCGGCCAGCATTTCGCTCGGGGCGTGTTCTTTGTTGATGATCGGGAAGTACTTGTCAGCCAGCAGCTGGCGACCGCAGATCACCACCAGGTCAGGGTCTTCCTGATACCACGGCGCGATGAACTCTTCGACCATGCTGAAGACCAGGGCGTCGAGGTTGCTGAAGTCCTTGCCGGCGCCAATGGTGATTTTGTTCGTACCTTCGACGACTTCCTTCATCACCCGGGCGGCGTTCTCGGTACGCATCTTCTGCAGCCAGCCGATGTTGACGTCCTGGCGCAGCGGGTTGGTCGCGGGGTTCGACGTGGCGGCGCGGCTAGTACCGTTCCAGCCGATCAGGATACGGTCCAGCGCCTGGCGCTTGAGGATCGCGTCACGGATGCGTGCCTGGAAGTCGGGGAACTTGGCCCAGGCGTCCAGCTTGCTGTAGCGCAGGTGGGTGTCGAAGTTGGTCTGAGAGCAGAAGTAGCCACGATCATCGAGGGTGGTGATGTCGGTGGTTTCGCGATCTTTCTGGGTGGTGTCGGTGGTGCCAGCGTTCGGTCCGCCGATGCCCATGCCAATCTTTTCGCCCATCTGTTCGGTGACGCCGTAGATGTTGATCGCGCTGAGGAACTGACTGGATTCCTGCATGCGGGTTTCCAGCGTCTGGGTGACGCTCGGCGCGGTGGCGAATTTGGTGGTGACGTCGGGTACGCCATGCAGTTTGGTCAACTGGCCCAGGTAGGCGTTGAAGAGGTTGCGGGTGTCGTTGCGCATGGAAGTTGTCCTTGGTTATTCGGGGCTTGGCAGGCCGGCTGTCAGCAGTCGGTCATGACCTGGTTTCCGCCGCCGGTGACCGGAGGACGTGTTTTTTGGTTGTGGTCTTGGGTGGTGGATAGCTTGGTTTTCAGCTCGGTGAAGTCCTTGCTCAGTTGGTCGAGTTGAGTTTTCAGCTCAGCGGAAAATTGCTTCTCCGCGGCCAGCTGCTCGGGCAGGTCTTTGACGTGTTCGGCGATGGTCTCGACGGCTTGGCCGATCTGGGCGAATTCGCTGTCGTCCTTAACCTGTTTGCCTTTGAGCAGGGTTTGCACCTTGCTGAAGAGCTGCGCGCCGCGACTGGGTTTCTCTTCAAGCTCTTCGAACTTCAGCTCGGCTTCCACTGCCTCGGTGAACATCGAGGTTGCGGAGTAGTGACGGTCCTTGAACGGGCTGACATCGGGTTTCTGCGCCGAGAAGGCGAGTACGTCAGTGCCGAGGCTGGCTGGGGAATCTGTCACTGCCAAGCCGACGATGTAGGCCTCACCGGTGTCGGCGAAGCTGTCGTCGATTTCGATTGATGTGTAGATCTTCTGCTTGGCCTTGTTCATGGCGATCAGGTCGGCGGTGGGCTCGACCTGGGCAAAAAGGGCCAGTTTTTTCTGGCCATTGATGTCGATTTCTTCGGTCTTCACGGCGAGGACATCGCCGTAGGCCTTGAACGGGCTGTCCGGCAGCAAGCTGCGGAAATGCTCCAGCCAGATGCGGGCGCCATAGGTGGATGGGTTGAAGTTCTTGGCGGCCTGTTCCAGCCAGTCGCGTTTGATGGTGCGTTTGTCCGAGGTGGCGCCCTCGACGGCGACGCGGAACCAGTTGCTGCGGAATTTCTTCATGCCGGGAATTCTCAGTGCGTTGCAATGAGGGCATGGTCGTGACGCGCGCGGGTAGCGGCAATGGGGCGAGACTGTAGGGGCGCGGGGTACAAGGGGCGGTGCTATTGAGTCGCGGGCGTGGGCGGCAGCATCGTGGCCATGACTCCGACCGCACTGTTGCCCATTGATCCCCGCCGCCAATCCAAGTTTTTGTACTGGATGGGTTGGCGCGTCTGTGAGATTGCCGGGGCCATCGGGGAAAAGGAGAAAACGCTACATAGCTGGAAGGTCCGCGACGCGTGGGACCGGGCGAATAACGTCGAGCGCATTGGCGGGGCGCTGGAGGCGCGGCTGGTGCAGCTAATCCTCAAGGACTGCAAGAGCAGCGGGGACTTCAAGGAAATTGACCTGCTGCATCGGCAGTTGGAGCGGCAGGCCCGTATTCAGCGCTTTCAAGGTGGCGGTACCGAAACCGACCTTAACCCGAATCTGGCCAAACGCAACGAAGGGCCGAAGAAGAAAACTCCGAAAAACGACATTAGCGAAGAGCAGATAGAGCTGCTGCGCGAGGCGTTTATCGATGGCTGTTTCGACTACCAGAAAGATTGGTACCGGGCTGGTAATCAGCGCACTCGCGTCATTCTCAAGAGCCGGCAGATTGGTGCGACCTATTACTTCGCCCGTGAGGCGTTTATCGATGCCCTGGACACGGGGCGGAATCAGATTTTTCTGTCGGCTTCGAAGAACCAGGCCTACCTGTTTCGTGGGTATATCCAGGCTTTCGCCCGTGAGGTAATTGGCGTTGAGCTGACCGGCGACCCCATTGTTTTGCCCAACGGCGCCGAGTTGTTTTTTCTGGGTACCAACGCCCGTACCGCCCAGGGCTATCACGGCAATTTTTACTTCGACGAATTCTTCTGGACGTTCAAGTTTGAAGAACTGAACAAGGTCGCCTCGGGCATGGCGATGCACAAAAAATGGCGCAAAACCTACTTCTCGACGCCGTCGAGCATGGCCCACGAGGCCTACACCTTCTGGACCGGTGAGCGCTTTAACAAGGGCAAGCCCGCCGCGCAGCACACGAAGGTGGATGTGTCCCATGGCGTGCTCCAGCAGGGGAGGCTCTGCGAAGACCGATTATGGCGGCAGATCGTCAACATTCTCGACGCGGAGCAGGGTGGTTGCGACTTGTTCGACATCGAAGAGCTCCGCCGCGAGTACAGCCCCGAAGCGTTCGCCAATCTGCTGATGTGCGATTTTGTCGACGACGGGGCGAGCATCTTCCCGCTGGCGTTGTTGCAGTCCTGCATGGTCGACAGCTGGGTCGAGTGGTCTGAGGACTACAAACCGTTTGCCATGCGGCCGTTCGGCGACCGCCAGGTGTGGATTGGCTACGACCCAGCCGAGACGGGCGACTGTTCGGGGCTGGTAGTGGTCGCGCCGCCGCTAGTACCGGGCGGCAAATTCCGCGTGCTTGAGCGGCATCAGTTCCGCGGCATGGACTTCGCGGCGCAGGCCGCTTTTATCAAGAGCGTCTGCGACCGCTACTGGGTGACCTACATCGGGATTGATGTCACCGGGTTGGGCAGTGGCGTGGCCCAGCTGGTTCGTCAGTTCTTCCCGGCCGTGACCACGTTCAGTTATTCACCCGAGGTCAAAACACGCCTGGTGCTCAAGGCTTACGACGTTATCCATAAGGGCCGGCTGGAGTTTGATGCTGGCTGGACGGATATGGCGCAGTCGTTGATGGCAATTCGTAAGACCGTCACCGCTGGTGGACGTCAATACACCTACACCGCAGGGCGCAACGACAACACCGGCCATGCCGATCTGGCGTGGGCGCTCTTTCACGCATTGCACCACGAACCGCTTGAGGGGCAGACCGTTGGCAACACCGGGCGGATGGAGATTTACTGATGACTGAACAACTCGCCAACCAGGCGCTGTTACCCGTGACCACACCCGCCACCAGTGCCGCGACGCAGGTGTTTTCCTTCGGCGACCCTACGCCGGTGTTGGGTGGTAGGGAGGTGTTCGACTACCTGGAGTGCTGGTTTAACGGGCGGTGGTATGAGCCGCCGCTGTCGCTGAATGGTCTGGCCCGGTCGGTGGGGGCGAGCGTGCATCTGCATTCGGGGTTGATGTTCAAGCGCAACCTGTTGAGCAAGACGTTTATTCCGCATCCGCTGTTGTCGCGGGCTTCATTCGAGCAGTTTGCCTTGGACTTCCTGTGCCTGGGCAATGGTTACTTTGAGGGGCGGCGTTCGAGGTTGGGCGGCGTTCGCAAACTGGAAACGCCGTTGGCCAAATACATGCGGGCCGGCCCGGACGGGCTGTTCTACCAGGTGCGAGGGTGGAAGGACGAACACGCCTTTAAGTCGGACAGCATTTTTCATCTGCGCGAGGCGGATTTGCATCAAGAGATTTACGGGCTGCCAGAATGGATCAGTGCGTTGCAATCGGCGTTGTTGAACGAATCAGCGACGCTGTTTCGGCGCAAGTATTACGAGAATGGCAGTCATGCCGGGTTCATCTTGTACATGACGGATGCGGCGCAGACCGAGACCGACATCGATGCGTTGCGCAAGGCGCTGAAGGATTCGAAAGGTCCTGGTAATTTCCGTAATCTATTTGTCTATTCGCCGACTGGTAAGAAGGATGGGATTCAGCTGATTCCGGTGAGCGAGGTGGCAGCGAAAGATGAATTCAATTCAATCAAGAATCAGACGCGTGATGACGTACTGGCCAGCCTGCGTATTCCGCCGCAGTTGATGGGGATTGTCCCGCAGAACGCAGGAGGATTTGGGTCGATCAGGGAGGCAGCGCAGATCTATGCAGCCAACGAGTTGGAGCCCATTCAGACGAGGATGTTGCAGTTGAATGATTGGCTGGGTGAAGAGGTGGTGCGTTTCAAACCGTATGAACAGACCCCGGCCATTTAGTCCGGGGCGCAATACTCATCAAGTTCAGTCGTCAAAAATGATGTCGCGTTGATCAATCATTCCATGGCTGGAGATCGAGATCTGGAATCGCTTAAAAAGGCTGAAAAATTCTACAAGGGGCATATCAAATCGAATCTTGCGAACCTTGAGCGGATCGCCAGAATTTACTGCCGCTTGAACATCATCATACCCTTCGTAGTTCGTTGCCAAAGCGGTAACGCTAACGTCAGTAACCTGGGGCTTACCCGCTAATTCGGACGCGTACGCCTCTATGCCAACCAGAAACTCTCCCTGATTTATTAAGCCCTGACTTTCAAGGTATTTAGAGATACTGTCGTGATCACGGCGATCAGCAGCTGCTGTGCCTTTGAAGTCACCATATTGAACACTCGCGTGAAAATTCTCTTGCCCCATCGTTCTTTTCCTTAAGTGAAAGTTACTTTCTAACTCTTCTGTTCTGAAATGGGCATAGTTGGCCAGCCGGCATGTCAATTTAGACGTAAGTTTTCGCTCTTGGCTGGTGTCAAATGCCTGCCGACCCTACCACCGGCAGTCCATATGGGCAAGCAGTGGGGGGCTGCGGGGCCTATAAATACGGGCGATGCAGATGTGATGTGGCCGTTAGAGAGCTGGTGCTATTGACGTACCACATGACGCGGACGCGTGCTTTAGGCTTTGCGTCTATTCGTGTACTCGCCGACAGGCAAAAAGGACGGCATTCAGCTGATCCTGGCCATCTAGGTGGCCACGATCAAGAATCAAACGCGGGACGACGTGTTGGCCAGCCTGTGGATTCCACCGCAGTTGATGAGGATTGTTCCACAGAACGCTGGAGGCTTCGGGTGGATTAGAGAAGCGGCCTAGATCTATGCGGCCAACGAGCTGGAGCAGATTCAGACGCGAATGTTGCAGCTGAATGACTGGGTGGGAGAGAAGGTTGTCCAATTTAAGCCATACGATATCGGAGGGGAGGCGTAAAGCCTCCAGAGCTAAAACGCTATGAAAATTTTTCTTTATACGTGCAAGGGAAAGAAATTCCCGTGCTTCTAAATGGCTAACGCGTACCTCTCATTGTCGAGATAAATAGTAACATTATTGACATATTCTTCTAGGAACGAAAGTACTTTACTCATTGCTTCTTTGAGCTCCGATGGGGTTGAGTCTTTACCCACCTCGGAAAAAGATTTATTTCCATGAGCGAGCCAATTCCTGTTGTCTTTTACCTTTTTAAGGTCGCGTCCGTCGGCAACAGAGTCAATTCCGTACTTTCTACAAACTGATCTAACTCCCTCGGCGTCTAAGTTGCCAGAGATACCCGCAATGAAGTCTTGGAAAGCAGGGCTCGATTCTGTTCTACATAAACAATAGACTTCATAAACCTTTCGTATTAACGTGTCGCGCGGAGTTGCGGAAATAGACTCATGGTGCGCGTGCCACCAAATTTCTTGTAGTTTTTCATTCAGGTCAAGGAAGGAGAGGCCATCGTCAGTGATTTTATTATAGATACTTCTTATGCCTTCGCGGACTGTCGCCTCCACTATATTGTATAAGACTAAATAGAAGGAGGCTTTTAAAGTTGTTGATTCTAGTGTGTTTATTTTATGAGTCTCGCCATCGTCATTGCTAATAATGATGTTGTCGCCACTGATAAATGAAACGAGTTTAAGGTAAGACTCTATCTCAAGCTTCCTTTTGTTGTATTCTTCCATGAAGTGTTTCATTGAATGTTGCCCAAGAGCAAAAAGTTTTTGACAAAATTTATACGGGCTCGCAGACGAGGACCAGAATTGCTCCCGTGTGATGTGGTAAGTTTCTGGAAGTTATCGTTCTCGGTTAGCGTTTTTCCGTCTATGATTGGTAGTTCAGGATGTTCTTTCAACGCTAGGTTAGACCCGATCGCTAAGGCTTCAAAACGAACTCTAGGGGTGGACGTGGCAGTCGGGCTTTTAGCAAAGCCGCCATCAAATGTTTTACTGACATAGGAAAGCATTGTTTTGAAATTTGTCCATAAGCCTTCTTCGTCATAGTCAGATTTATTCATGGCTATAACGTATTCATTTAAGAAGCCTTTGACGCTATGCTTGAATTCTTGATATTTGTCACTGTACGCAAAATACCTTACAACAAGTTCTTCTCGTTCTCTACGAGATTTTGAATTTTCTGACATTGGGCATAGTTTGTTGAATTCTTCATCGTAGGCACATTTTTCAATAAATGTTGAAAATTTACCTGAGTAAGCACCCCGTCGGATTTCCGAAGCTTTAAGTTCTTGGCTACCCGTGTTTATCCGCTCAAACATATCTAAGCGTACGCTTAGGCTCACAGACGACGGAAGTACGACCATTCTCATCGGGCGATCGAGAAATTTATTCTGTTGAGCAGATGGTAAGTCTCTGAAGCAATACCCTTCAAGCAGGTCGAGCCTGTCGAGATTTTTCAGCTTCAGGCCATTGTCGCAAAACTGTTTGAGTGTTTGTATTCTTTGGGCGCCATCCAATATTTCCACAGTGCCATCTTCACACTGAACACCAAACATGAATGGAATTGGTAGTCCCATTAGAACAGATTCTATAAATTTCGATTTTTTTTGTTCTGGCCACGTGAAGTTGCGCTGGTATGAAGGGACAAATAACTTGTCTTCATTGAAGCGTTTGACAATTACCTCTACTACATATTCCTTCGTATCATAGGCAATTGTTGATTGAAAGCTTGAGATCTGCTCATCAACCATCTCCAGATTAATTGCGGTAGAATCAAATAAGTCCATTATTATCGTCCTAGAGTACTTAAAATAAATCGCTTAGATAGTGCAGGGGGAACTGCGTTACCTATCATTTTTTGTAAGTTAGATCTTAAAGTCACTCCAGAGTAATCTAGCCAATCAGGAAGGCCTTGTATTCTTGCTGCTTCGTGTGGAGTGATAACCCTCTTCATTAAGGGGTGAACATATCTTCCTTGTCCCATAGAACCGAAGCCGCTAGTAATGGTTTGTGCGACATTGTCCCACTTTAAACGTCCGTACATCGACTTGTACGAGTGTTTTCCTTGGTGGCAAGGTGGTCGAAGTTCGTTGGGTAAGTCGTAGCTATCTGTCTCGAATAAGTATTCTGCTCTCAGCAGGTTTTCTTTTGTCATTTTCGACGGAGTATCAAATAGGCTTGTTCCAGTGAAGGTTGTAAGGTCGCCTAATACATCCGATAAATTATTTCTTTGCTCCGTATAGATACCATCGATGACGCGATCTAAGTCTCCGTTCAAACTGCCAAAAATAACATGGCGTTTTCTGCTTTGAGGAATGCCGAGGCGCATAAAGTCGATTACAACTTCTCGTGTCGAGTAACCAAATTTTTCAAGAAGAAGCATTGATTTCGTGATAATACTCTCTTGCGAATGTATGACGGACGGAACATTTTCTATTAAGAAGTATTTTGGTTGTGTTAGTTGAATGAATTTAATGGTTCTAAGATATAAAAAATTTCGGGGGTCGTTTCTACGACTGTGATTGTTTAAGTTGGAATGACCTTGGCACGGCGGACCAGCAAATAAAAAATCAATATTTTTATTTTCAGATATTATCTTTTTTTCTGAATTATTGGGGGTGGCTGAAAAATTATCGCTGATCAGTTCCGATATGTCGCCGGAATGGAATTTTTTCAGGTGATTCGAAAAATTTTTAATGTAGAAAGAGGCGGCGCCTTGGTCGATATCACAAGCATATTTTATATTTGGTGTTCTATTCAGCTCTTGAATCGCTTCGATAGCTCCGATAGTCAAACCGCCCATTCCGCAAAATAAATCAGCGATATTTATAGTGCTTCGTACGCTCAAGACAAATTACTCTTTCGTTTAGAAGATAAAGCTACTTTGAATGTATATGAAGTTGTCATGTATAGCCCTTCAAACACAGTCCTCAACTCGTCTAGCCTCGTTTCAGCCTTCGGCACCATTGGCAGCTTGTTTTCGACTGCTAGTAAAACCTCTTGGAGCAGCCCTTCATTTCACTCTCAGTGCAGCGAATCCAGCGGGTTGTTCAATAAAAACTCCGAAATTAAGCGCGCTCCTGCTTTACGGCTCGCCCTTCGATCTATGCCGAAACCGAATCCCTGGGCACCACAGCGCTGGGAGCGTCCCTTTTTAAGAGGCAAAAGAATACCAATTTAGCTGTGGGTTCATTCAAATTTATTGCTTCCCAGGAGGTCAGTCAGTGGATATCCCGGCGCGAGGCATGTTTGCAGGAAACCATCAGCAAGGATTTGAGGTCGCTGGCAGATGATGGAGAAGGGCTGTCAGAAAGGCCCCGATTTGGTGGGGGTGAGCGGGGGCTCGTTTTCCCTCGGGCGCGCGCCGTTGTCCCCCCACCTCGCCTGCGGGCTAAATGGGTCTTTTTTTCCGCACTTCTGCACCTCGCTGAGGACGGCAAAGACTGGGCGCTGGAGAGGGCGCTGTAGGGTAAAAAAACCTGCGAATCCCTGCGAGGGGTAGGCAAAAAAGAGAGGTCGCCACGATGATGCTTGACTGCTCTGTACTGATCGACGACCAAGCAAACATGGATTTTCGGGAAGACTGTCGGAAAAAGGTAATGGAGTGATGCGAGGGCGACGGCATCGCTGAAAGCCCCGTATTCATTGGCTTTTCTGGATTACCTCGGAAGGTGATTTTGAGTAATGAGAAAGGTGATGTGAGCTTAAGTGATTGATTTTTAAGGGTTCTGTGAAATAGCAAATTACCTTGCTAAAGAGCAATTATCTTACTTCTACATTACTTAAAAATCACCTTGCTCGCAGTCTTCGAAAGCCAATGAAATCAAGGTTTTGACGTAAGAACGGGGAGTGTCGTACCAAAATTACTCGTTTCCGAGGGCTTTCCCGAAAACTAGCGGGCTCTGTGTGTCTGCTTGAACTTTATGTTCAAACGCACCAACAGACAAACTGTCACCAGTCTTGAGCAGTCAGGCTTCTGTACCGCTGGAAGCCTTGAAAATAGTGGAGCGGGTGAAGGGAATCGAACCCTCGTTATCAGCTTGGGAAGCTGATAACGAGGTAGTGTGGCGACTTAGTAAAGCAGCCATTTCAACGTGCTGCTCCGAGCGTAGCCCCCTAGACGGATTGTCGACCCCTGAATCGCCCAGAATTCCTTGGACACTCTCCAAACTCATTCGCATAACGCTTTTCAAACTCTACTAGTGACAGCTGATTGTTGAACGTTTTAACGGGAGAAGGTTAGGCGTCTGTGCACTCACTTCAGGCTGGCGGAGACTCGAGCTATCAGAGGAGCTAAGTTGCCACCATCTGCTTCGTTTAGTGCTGAGTAGTACGCCACTGCGTCGGCTGTGAACTCTGAACCAATACCCTGGTTCAAAAGCTCTCGTGCCGCTTGATCGAGCAAAATTCTTGCGAGGCGCCCGTTTGCATCTAGAAACGGGTGTATGCACAGAAACTCATGGTGAAATTCGGCTAAGGTAGCTACGACTTCCTCTTTTTGACTCGCCTGGAGACGGGAGTGTTGCTCTTGCCACCTTACAATCCAAGAGTTAGTTAGATCAACAAGCTGTTCCGGTACTGGTGGCACATAGGTTGCTGTTTCTGGTGTTGAACCAGCGGGGCCTACCCAAACGTTGACTGAGCGAAGGCGACCGCGTACTGCTTCCGGAAGCCGACTGTCCTCTGTAATCACGCGATGCAACCAACAAAGAGTTGTTAATGAGAGAGACGCTGTGGGCATCTCTGGGTTCTCTGGTGCAGAGCCTTTCTGTCGCAGGTGCGATGGTTTTTCGAGTAGCGCGAAGCCAATTGCGTTTGTTCGCTCAATTATCAGATCTAACTTCTCATCCAATGTTCGAATTTGGCTTTCCCGTCTTTTTTCATGATCGACGAGCTTACGGACAATGTCTTGATTCATCGAACTCCAGAACGACCATTGCTCAGCGTCTGTCATTGAAATCCGAAGGTATTCCAAACGAATACCGCAACCCTTGGGGGCATCAAGAACACTGCGAATGCGTTCTAAGTGGTAAAGCTCTACTCGGCTTTGCCCTGCAAGTCCAAGAAGCTGTTCTCGTTCGCCGATTGTCAATGGCTGGTTGACGAAAAAGGCGAACGCTGAGGCATTGTTCGCTCGGACGCCCTCAATGTCATGTTCAAACTTCGACTTGATGACTCTGAATTCAGATAGGGTCGACGGAAAGTACGCTGCGGCGACCCATGATAGACCGTCTTTGCAGCACAACACGTCTTTCAGTCCATCCGGGCCGCCAAGTGGATGCTGAGGATCAACAGCTTCGAACCCTTCAAGGTGCAAGAGCGCGGCGACCATTCTTTCAGCTTGTGTCTGGCCATAGCGCCACTCACGAAGTGCGGATTCAGTTGTCATTGTAGCCCTCGGATAGATTGTTCATGTCGCCCAAGCACTCTAAGCCATTGTTTCTCTCAGATCTAACCTTGACAAACACGGCAGGAACTCGCCCGCCAGGATGCGGATGACCATTGATGCAGTGAGCTGAAACAGTGCTAGCTAGTCGATTAGCGCTCACTAAAAATATAGTGGTTGCTAAAAATTTAGCGTTGGATATACTCCGCTAACGACTTTGAAAGCTCGAAGGAGGGCGACCATGCTGAAGCGACATAGAGAAAACCTTGAAACCCGATTGGAAGGGGTTAAAACCCAAGGTTGGGCACACATCACTTGGAACGAGATCTATTTGTGGTACAGCGCCGAGCGGATCGCGGTAAAAACATACAAAGACATTCTTGCTACCTATCGAGATGTAATTGATAAGGACGACGCTGATCTTCTACTCACTGCTGTTGTCGGAGGGTTTTTGCTCACGAAGCCGACCGCAACGTCAACGCTCGATTCCATCATTGAGCATGGATACGACAGCGCCCCATCAATTGCGTCAATGGAAGGTTGAAAGGCGCTCGCGATGGCGGATGTGCTTGGCGTGTCGAGCCAAGCACGGATTAAGCTCTGAAAAAATGGGGGTAGCGGGGCAAGGATTGATTCCTGTGAATCTAAATCATTTCCTGCGACTGCCAAATCCGGACTAGTCCGGTTGTATTGTCCCTGATTCTAACTACGCATATGCCCAATGAGGTCTACGGGACAATAATCATGGAGTGGGTAATCGATGCTGGTGTGCTTAACTGCCTCCTACTCAAAATTTCCCTCCTCAAGCGTCGGTTAGCGATCGAGTCGTTTGGCTGTTTGGCTTCGTCTGAGCTGTCACATGAGGACACTTGTAAGGTGGTCACAATTTGTTGGTTTCTGAAAGGCACGTTCAACTAATAAAGGCATCGTGCCTAAAATCTCAAAATAGAGATTGTCGGTCGTAGATCTCCGAGCTAGCTATTTTGTTTTATATATGGTGTTTTAACCTAAGCGTATTGAAGTAATATGAAATCGTGAGGCTAGTTTCTCTACGTCACGATTGCAAGTTTATCCTTGACAAATCAAGTGCCTCATCAACTAATCGTCTAGTGGTAAATGATATGCTGACAGAGCGACATAGATGTACCTACGAGATAACGTTTGCGCTTGGAAGCTATGTCACTCAGATTCAGCTGTTAGCCAAAGAGGGGCAGACTGATAGTGCCAAGGCTGCCGAAGATTCACTAATTGATATTGTGAATATAGCTTATAATTGTAATTTTGTGAACATGAATACTGTCAGGCCGAATCATCCAGGGATTGATTGGAAAGAAACTCGCTATGGCACCGGACTGCAGGTAACCGTTACGGAAACTTCCGCGAAGATCGAGAATAGCATAGACACAATAATACGAAACAATGTAAATACATCTCGTGTAATCTGGTTTCTAATGCTAACCACAAATAAACATGGTCAATCAGGAAGGCATTCAGGGTACAACACTCAAACTATTACAATAAATGATCTGGTACGACAAATATGTGCGTTACCTGACCAGCTTTTTTTTACAGCGGTGGAGAAAATAAAAGAAAAGTTAGGTCCGTGGTTTTCGCGTCAAAACAATAGTGATTTGAAGGTGGGTGGCTACAAGCTACCCTCTGTTTCCCCTGTCGATTTCATAAATCACCATAACCTCTGGGACCGTTTAGACTCCAAAGAAGAAGTGCCACCGGCAGTTTTTAAGCAACTCCAGGTCTTTGCAGATGACTTTTCTAAGCTCCCACTTCCAATCAGGATAGTTATCGCCAAAATCGTTCAGCACGCACCTACACCCAAAGACATTTTTCAACCTTTGGAGATTGAGTTGGATGAATTTTACTACCACCTTGGAGACGATGAACGGGACGAATTGGCGCAGATTCTAGGTGTCATCGAAAAGAAATATCACGGTCATCTAGCGCAAACAAACCCGCGCATTGCTGGTGATGGCATAACCATTAATTATGACCATTACATCCAGCTTAGCTGGCGCACATCTGAGCCAGATATGAACATTTATACTGCGTTGAAAATTTACTACTTAGCCGCCTTAACTGTGGAAGACCTTTACAAGGCTTTCGAGCAGGTCGACTTCAGCTTATTGAGATGAGGTCGTATCACGGCGTCCAAAAAAGGGCAGTAGCAGCGCGTACGAACTAAAGTCGCGCTCGTCGTCCCTAGAATCTGCTTGTGGCCGATGGCTGACGGTCAAACAAGGTCCAGTCCCATCACTCGCGCCAGGCCTTGTTTGATATGGCCAGTGTTGTCGCCGATTGTGTGAAGCAGCCCTCGCACGTTCTCGCCTTCCCCATCTTCTCGCTCAGCCTACAGCGTTAACCGTTAACCGTTAACCGTTAACCATTAACTCATCACCGTCGCTTCTAGGGCGAGTGGATTGTGGTATTGCTTTTCCAGCACATCCACCAGTCACGGTTATCGACACGTTTCGAAAGAAGTCAGTGTAGCAGCGGCAGTATTCGCGATTGGAGCCAAAAACGGTTGCTTAAAATTTACTATAGCGAACGGGAGGTGGCTTGGATTCAATAATGTTTGAAACATTACTGGTACGAAATTGGTACGGGCGATTTCAAATGGCTTCGAGAGCCTTTATTTGCTGGGGGGTGGCGATTAGTGCGCCCAATCCATCATCGGGGCGACGGAGAAGCGGCGGGAGAGGGCTGGTGAAGTGTTTGGAGCAAATGATGGGAACATTGGGTATCTAGGTGGGTAAGGCGAGGGATGGGAGTTTATCAGGAATGGGGTTGGATGGCTGAAGAGCGAATGCCTAGCTATCTGTTAGGACGGTAAGCGGAGGCCACGACTTGAAATCGTGGTCTTTCCCCTTAATGAACTGGCGACACGGAGTGCAAGGTATTGCAAAGAACTGCAGCGGCTTTACCCGGTTTTACGACCAAGTCAAGGTAATAGCCGATCGCTAGAAGCCTTGATTTGCAAGGGGAAGCGTTTAAAAACAGGGTTTTATCAAGTGTTTGATTTTGTGAAAGCTCGTAGGCTGAAGCTTTTGGCGTGTTTCAGCGAGGATAGCTCCTGTCCTGAACCCCCCGGCTGAGCGGGCTCTTTCGCCGTTCAGCGTATTTCACAGGTGAGCAATGCTGATACGACCTCAGGGAAAGAGAATTTCGAGTTCAACAGAACTTACTGTTGATAAATGTCCGAAAAAAATGCGGCAAGCGCTCGCACGCTTGCCGCATTGACTTGGCTGACAGCCTTTTAATTTATTATAGAGTCCACATTTCCTAGCACTGTCGCCGTGAGGGGGGGGGACTTCAGCAAGTCGCGTGAAATATCTGGATCAGGTATTGCGGTTTTAATCAAGAGTTCCAGTCTATCAAACCAAGCACCGTCATTAGCAGAGAACAGGTTGTACAGCGCTTCGTTTTTTGTTTTGCAACCAAACTCTTTGAACATTGCTCCGCAAAACTTAGATGCCGCTGTCATTACATGCCAGCGAAGCTTCGAGTATCGGCCATCAAATCTCTTGTTGCCTGTGAGGAGCCTCAAGCGGTAATAAATATAGCAGGCCGTGTAATAGTCTTCCTCATGCCGGCCTTGAGAAAAAACATCATTCAAAAGATCGCCTGTTAATCTGTTTGGATACCTACTTGATAAGTCAGGGCGCATCATAACTACTGCGGCGTAACAGCGTGCCACTTCCCTCGCGTCGAATATACGCGCGGGTGCAACGTTCTCCGCTCTATACTGTCCTTTGCGACGTTCAAAGTAAATCCTATTCGCCTCTGTTGCGCCTCTTGCGTTAAAGTATTGTTCCAGAACTCGCAGGGCGTCTAGTGTAGATATAAACTGCGCATCTTCTACCTTTGACTGTCGATTTGTTGCCCGGACAATATCGTCTATTACTGATGGCTTGTCGGCCTCAATAAGCTTAATCATCAGGCTTACTGTGTTGTCAACTTGCTCGTCTAAAGATATAAGTATGTTTGAGGTTTGGCATCCATTCACGATCTGGAAATCGCGAATGAAAATTTCTTGTCCTGCTGGCCGAATGCTGGATGCTACAATTGTAATGCCATTGTTCATAAGGCCAAAGCGTTGCTTTTTGTCCGCACTATTTAATGTTTCGGCAATTTCAGAGTTGACTTCGACATCTACTCCCAAGAAGTCGCGCACGTTTTCTTCGAACAGTTTCTTTCGAGGACTTCCGTTTTGATCTTTGAGGACGGAGTCTATAAAATTTCGCGCAGTTACAGTGGCGACATACGCATTATTAATATCGGGCGCGGCGGGGAATGGGGCATAGCCGACAGTTGGTAGTCTTGCCTCCATTGGCCCATCAGCCGACAACCACAGCTCATGGATCAGCTCACGATGGGCTTTAACGAGAAGAGTTTCGTTGGAGTACCCCATTCTCTTCAGTGCGGCTTCGCCGACCTGGAACGCAGCATTGATCTCGACCGCGTCCGTGTCTGGTGCTGCGGAAAAGAAATAAGCGTGAAGATCTGGCAACCCACCTCGAATTCGACCGATGTTTTCAAATACTTTGTTGAACATTTCTTTGAACGTAGCTAAGTACGGGCTATGAGGTTGTGCTGGTTCCTCTGATAAATAATCAACGATGGCGGCAACAAAAGAGTCAATCTCTTGCTTCGACCAATTCACCGATCTTTTTGCTTGAATTAGGGCAATTGTGACTTTATATTCGCGCCTGCTCGTTTCAAATATCTCATCTAGTTCTTCCAGTGAGAATACAGCGCGATCATCGAGGAATAGCAGGGCACCATCTATCCCGGGATCTGCACCTTCATAGACCAAGTCACTCGCTTCAACTCTATCTCCAGAATATTTGGAGAAAGCACAATAGTTTACAAAGGCCTCAAAGTTTTTCGACTCTTCATATGGAGCACCAAAATCTTTGCAGAAAGTATCAAAGTAAGATTTCGTTACGAGGTGCATATTTCTATCCCTAGATGTGGTGGTCAATATTAGGCATGATTCGTGAAGAAGCACAATCCGTCCCTTCCCACCACGAAGCTCCAGCCAATCGTTGATTCGGGCATATCGAATGCAGCGATATTCTCGTCCGTCTGTGGGCGCGTAGCGTGCTGCTGGGAGAGGGCTGGGGTGGCGGTTGACTTGGTTGTTGGGGACATGGAGATATCTAAATAGAATGAGGGGGAGGCGATGACGGAGTTTGTCAGGATTGGGGGGAGGCGCGCGTGTCGAGGGGATAAGGCACGCAAGTGAAGGCAGGGACGAATCCATAGATGCGTCTCATCGGGGAGTGACGGTCCCCTATTCGACACCACCGCTGCCGCCAGCGGCGGCCCAGTGTCGCCGCCACCACAACCGACGGCATGGTTCATGGCGCCACAAGAGCCCAACTTGACCCAGCGCATGCTCAACGAGTTATCGGCATCACCGATACCGGCGACCGAGGACTGATCACGTTGGCGGCCTGTCAGGCCTATGCCAAAGAAATCTTAACTCCGAAGTGAAAAAGAGCAGCCGGGATGGATGCGTCAACATCCAACCCGGCCGTCGTCCCTGCAGATGGTCCCCTGCAGTTCAGCCAAGATCCCTCTCCGTGCATAAAACACGGAAAATTCACTCTGACCACCTTGTCTTCGGACGAAACAACAGTACCCTCATCAAAGACTGTTAATCCAAGGTGCCCGCTTTTCTCGGCTTATTTAGGGGTAAGTTGTTTATTCATTAGCTGTTGCAGTGTCGCAGGGGGGAGACCTCGTTCTATGGCTTTGTTCACTGTCTGAGCTTTCTCCTTTTCCGTTTCTGCTTGGGCCCTGTCGGTATCTGCCTGTGCCCTATCAAGATCAATAATTCTCACCGCAGAATCTATGGTTTTATTAAAGGCAGTTAGCAGTTCTGTGTTTGTATAGTCACGAGCCAGTGACTGTTCGCACAATCTATATAGAGACTCTCTCAGGAAC
Source organism: Pseudomonas sp. B21-048 (assembly GCF_024748615.1). NCBI lineage: Bacteria > Pseudomonadati > Pseudomonadota > Gammaproteobacteria > Pseudomonadales > Pseudomonadaceae > Pseudomonas > Pseudomonas sp. B21-048. The sequence goes on from NZ_CP087168.1 coordinate 2,013,580, forward strand.
ATAATCATTTGCGTACGCTCGGCCAGTTTTACCACAGAAGAATTAAATTCAGCATTTCCATTGGCTTCACCGACTTCGACTTTTTTAATTGTCCCACTTAACTTGGTGATCAAGTTAAGTGCTACGTCAGGGGATGGTTCTGAGCAAGTTCTGACTTTTGATGTTTCCGGTATAAGGATCGCTCCTCGTCGCGTTCCGTCATAATCAATCCAGCTAGCTTGACTTAGATCTACTGAGCTTTTTCGTGCGGGGGAAGTAAAAGTGGTGCAGCCACCGAGAGTTAACACAGCAAGAAATAGTGTCATTTTTTTCATAGGACTTTCCTTGTAAAAAAATTGAGAAGCGACCCTGCAAGAGAAAACTTTAGTCGATGGCTAAATGATGTCAAGCTGAAGTAAAGAGCGCGGTTAATAATTTTACTTTTCTTGGATGGCTATTTTCGTGTCCTGGACTAGTTCGCATTAGCTGCTTATGCGGTGTATTGGGAAAGACGTCCGACCATGGTCAAGCCCTCCGGCTGTGCTTTCGGCGTAGACTAGGCCTTGGCCGCTTAATGACGAAGCCTTGTCCGGAGCAAGTCGCGCAATCGTCACTTCGGTTAAAGCGGTAGAGGCAAACGGGGCAGGTTCTGAGCTTAGCCAGATCCATAAACGGCCGCACTTTTCGTAGACGCTCAGGCTGCGACCTTCTAGCGCGACCTGCGCCACATCGACCAAGGTGCGATACATATCAAAATTGTCAATTGGCTTGTAGATGACCCCGAGAATCATCCGTCCTGCCTCGATGAGATCGAACTGTCGAGCATCGCGCAGGGTCAGCGTAAGGCCTTCAATACTACGTGCAATATCATTCTGTTTATGGCATCACGCCAATGTCGGAGATTTCCCGCAACCCGCGTCGCCATCGCCCACCTTGCACTCCTCCAACCACCCAGATAACCTTCTCCCCGTCGCTGCAAAATCAGCGACAAGGGTGTGGAAGCCCTTCACAAGATCTAGGCGCACAAGCGCCACCTAAATTTCAGCGGGCGCTTTTTTCTCGTCTGCTGTTAAATTATGGCGGCTGTGCGCGGGGCACTTTCGGGTGCGCCGGGTTCCTAGATCCCCGGTCTTCCACACCTGCGTACAGCTGCCACCCATCATGTGGAAGTGATGCTGGCAGTTCCTTAATTTAATTCTAGGAACAAAGCAATGAAGAAAATCACTCCAAATCCCCCCGAAATCTCAACCGTTTCCGACCCTCTCGATGAGCTCTCCAAAGCCACTCAACGCGCTGTCAGCAAACGCCTTCGTAACCCAAACCACGCCGACCCGGTCAGCCACGTTTTCACCATCCTGCCAAACGTCGATACAGAAACCCTGTTAAGCCACGCCTGCGAAACCCTCGCGTCCCTAAACGTCCTAACCACCGACCTGGCCTGCGAACTCGAAGGTTCACACCGCAGTCTCGCGCTATCGATTCAGCAATTAGCAGTAGTCGGTGAGTTATTGGTAAACCGAGCCCTGGATAATCTTGAGCCGCCCGACGGTGAGACCGAGATTCCATCCGCTAGCCAAGCCTAAGCGGCCACGCTTGTTTACCTAATGGAGATTCAAAGCCATGGCTCGATACATGCCAATCACCGGCATCGACTGCGCAATTCCGTCGCTGTTGATCGACACCGAAGCACCCGTCGACGTGTTGCACGACACGGCCGCATACCGCATCCGCACCGTGACGCAGCTGCTGGAAACCCTTTCTCTGGGTGAAGGCATCAGTCGTGACGCATTGCTCCTGCAGGACTTCGCGCGGGTGTTGGCGATTCCGCTGCGCGATGGCTGCGATTTGCTGGATGTAGTAGGGCGGCGGTTGCAGGCGCAGGTTTAGGCGTTGTTGTTCTGATAGAAGAAGGCGTTCCTGAGGGGGCGCCCTTTTTATGCATCAAGAAAACGCGATTGGGTATGTGGTAATCATAGAAACCCAGTCAGCGCCGGGATTTTTTTAAACAGTTAGTTGAGCTTGCCAGTGATCACAAACGTATCGAACACTTTCTGCCCATCACGCGCTGCTTCCCGAACATTCAGGAACGTCGACTCTTTATAAATGACCTTTCGGCGGGGCTTGTCGGTTTTTTTCGTGGTGGTCATCGGTTTCTCCGAACGACGTGGATTCATGCTGACCAGCTTATGGGATTGATGGTGTACCTCGTGACAGAGGCGTAGCAATGGTTGAGAGTACGGACGATTCCTAGTGTCGTGTAGGACGTTACTCTTTTGACAGTTTGTCTGGGCGAGGGCATCAGTCGTGATGCGTTGCTGTTGCAGGATTTCGCGCAGGTGTAGTCGCCGCAATGAAAATGGGGGATCTGAAGAGGTCGCCCATTTGCTTCATCTTCTGGAGCCTTCAGGGCAACACACCTTCATGACCCCGTCATTCAGGTCTATGTCATCTCAAGCATGAAGGATTAAACTGCCGCAGATTTCTGCTTTCTAAACTCAAGGATGAAACATGATTCGACCCTCATTTTCTAGCGCGTGGGCGGCTTCTCAACGGATTTACGACACCATCAATCCATCTGAAAAAGTTGCGACAGTCATTGGCGGCAATGTTGCAATGAACATTAACAGCCGTGATCCGGCCTTAAGATGGGTCAACACGTGCGCGGTGCGTATGAGTTATATCCTCAATTACTCCGGTTCACTCATACCGCGAATAGTTGGCGAAACCGTGTCTGGCGCTGACAAGCGCTGGTACTTTTATCGCGTCAAAAGCCTGATTGCCTATCTGGAACAGCAATGGGGAAGTGCCGAGACGGTCAGATACCCGGCCGCAAATGGCGGCACCCTGGCGGGCCGGAAAGGTCTTATTTTGTTTGAAGTTTCTGGCTGGTCGGACGCTCAGGGGCATGCCACATTGTTTGACGGCAGAATGTGTTATGACCACTGCTATTTCAATGAGCCGGGTATGAACTATCAAACCGACCGCGCAAACTTCTGGAGTTTGTCTTGATGAAGTATTTGACTGCGGTCTTGGTACTGGCTTGGGCAGCCGCACCTTCCAGCAGTTGGTCCAAGGATGATCCGACCAACTCCCCACAGGCAGGCGGGCGCACCTACGCGCAAAATTACAAGGATATGGTGCTGGCAGACTGCATCGCTACAGCTTACAAGAGCGAACCTGAAGCCGCCCAGGACGCCGGAAGCAGTGCCAGTGCGCTTATGGACTGGACCTATTTCGATCTGGAGCAAGCACCTCAAGCCGGTAGGCCTCTGGTTGACCAGTTTCTGGCTCGTGATTATCACAATCTACTGGTCGAATCAGAGCGTCAAGGTGTTCGCTTTGAGCTGCTCAAATGCCTGGACCTGTATCACAGCAAAGAGTTGGACAGCCAGGTCAGGCAATTGGTCATCAATCCTGAGCATACCTATCGTCAGGACAACCCGCCACGACCCCAAAAGGATTGACCCTGCACCGCGATTGACAATGAGCAGCCGTAACGATGATGGCAGCTGAACCCATGCTGTCGCTCTGCAATGTTTCATCAAGTTTGGCAGGCTCGCGGCGTAGGATGCTCACCTAAGATCGTGTCACCACGCTTCCACCCCACAGGAAACTGAAAAATGATCTCGAACCTCTTCAAAGTCGTGATGATCTCCAGTGCAGTGCTCCTGAGCGCCTGTTCGGGCGTGAGCACCAGCACGTGTTTTTCAGAAGCCTGCCAACAGTTCGATGGCCATAGCGCCAACAAGTTAAACCTTGGCGGGAGCGCTATCGGCAACAGCTTCAATGAATACAGCTCAGGCTTGCTGCACGATTAAAGATGACGCAACGGCTGAAATGCTTCCGCCGTTGCGTGATCTGCCTGATGCATCGCGAGTTCTGATTTTGCGACTGCTGCGCAATCGAACGCAGGCTTCGCCAGCTGCTACATGGAATGAATAGCAGCGGGCTATTTCGCCTCTGGCACCGCAATCCACTGACCCAAAATTTTCTGGTAATTCCCCGTCACCTTGGCCAGGTGCAGCCACTGATCGACATACAACTTCCAGCTAATATCATCACGCGGCAGCAGATAAGCCTTCTCCCCATATTGCATGTATTGCGTCGGGTTGACCGCGCACAAACCCGGTTTGAGTTTCTGCTGGTACAGCGCTTCCGAAGCATCGGTAATCATCACGTCAGCCTTCTTATCCAGCAGTTCCTGGAAGATGGTCACGTTGTCGTGAAGCTTCAATTGCGCCTTGGGCAGGAAGGCGTGGACGAAGGCTTCGTTAGTGCCGCCGGCCGGTTCGACCAGGCGAACCGAAGGTTGGTTGATTTGTTCGATGGTCTGGTATTGCGCCTGGTTTTCGCAGCGCACTAGTGGGATTTTGCCGTCGACGTCCAGCGTGGTGCTGAAGAAGTTTTTTTTCTGGCGTTCCAGGGTGACGGAGATGCCGCCGACGCCGATGTCGCATTTGCCCGCGAGCATGTCGGGCATCAGGGTTTTCCAGGTGGTCTGGACCCACTCAACTTTGACGCCGAGGCTGTCGGCCAGCGAGCGGGCCATGGCGATGTCGATTCCCGAGTATTCGCCGTCTTCACCTTTGAAGGTATAGGGTTTGTAGTCGCCGGTCGTGCAAACGCGAAGTTGGCCTTGTTGCAGGACGGTGTCCAGATGGGAAGGGCTTTGCTCTGCCTGAACGCCGCTGGCTAACGCGAGCAGGCCACAGAGCATCATTGTGCTTTTTATGGTTTTCATTGTTATCGGGCTTTTGTGATGGAGTGGGGTTCAAGCGGTAGTCAGTGTAGTGAAAGCACTTCTTGACTGTCATCCACTGTCCCAATTACCCCATTCACTCCAGCGCATGGTACGTGTCAGGCAAGGCCCGACACGTATCCCTTCACATGAGTTGTTTATCCACAAGCCACGGACTTCGAACTCTTAAGATGCGCTTCAATCGAGTTGCTGGCAGAGTGGACTCTTACTCCCTTGAGTTTATCGAGTGGCGGCTCTTTCCAAAGTTTTGATGCGTCGATGGGAAGGATGACCTGTATAGCAGCTCCTTGGGGCGGATCAGCAACAAAATCGAAGTCTTGAATGCCGTCTGGCGGGAACTGAATGTAAATCCGCGGCTCCAGTCTCGGGTTTGTCCATCCACCAGAATTCACAAGGCCAATTGCCGATATGTGTAGCTGCGGTGGGTTTGATTTAAGTATTTTTAAGTCGACATCCACTACCTTCATTATTTCAGCCATTTTCGATCTCCTTTTCGATAAGTGCGCCTCTTTTTCACCTTGGCGCTTGGGTGTTGAACCCTATGGCTTGAAATCTGGTGATTAGACGCTAGTAAAGGACTCTTACCCTGTCCACTGACTGCTCTGGCCGGTCATCGGATGTTTTCATTTCCCTACAGGGCGCCCATCTCCGGACTCAACGTCCCCAACCAAGCCACCAACCCCACAATCACCACCGCCGCCGCCAATTCCACCACCACACTACGCCGCAACGCATTGGCGGCGACCGTGTATTGCCCGTCCTGCAACGATCGCTCCAGAAACGGCCCAAGGTGAAACCGATTCAACGCGGCAAGCACGAGCATCCCGGCAAACAGCACCACTTTGATGAACAGCAAAACCCCATAAGTAGTGAGAAAAACTTCATCCAGTTTCGGCCCGACGATGAACAGATAATTCACAACCCCCGTCACCGTGATGACCACCACGATGACCGCGCCAATCACCTCAAATCGATTAACCGCGCGGGCCAGTAACCTGATGTGCGCTTCGGTTCGCAGTGCATTGATTTTCGCCATCAGCGCAAACGCCACCAATGCACCCAGCCACGCCCCCGCCACCAGGAGGTGCAGAATGTCTACCGCGAAATGCCAATCACGACGACTGCCTTCATCCATCGCGCCATGTCCGTTCCAGGCCAGGCTGGAGAGGGCGATACCGCCGGCAAAAGCTGCGATTAACAAGCTGAAACCAGGCGCACGGAGCATCACCGCCAAACCGGCAGTCAGTAGCGCAACGATGCGAACCACCCAAGCCAGACCCACGTCCGTCTCAAACACCATCATCTCGATGTGTGGACGAAGTTCGGCGAAGTCCGATTCCCCGCTCATTGCACTCGCCATCATCAACATGCTGGCAGCGGACAACACCGCACCCAGCACTGCCGTCCCCGCCAACATCGACCGGAACGGCAACACTGCGCCCGACATCCGCTCCCGCCCTTTAAGGCTGTACAGCCCAAAAAGCGCCACGCCAAACAACAGCATCAAATCCACATACAACGCAAAGCGCAGGGCAATGCTGATTGAGTCGCTCATCCATCACTTCACTTTGAACGTAACGTTGCCGGTGATCGGGTGAGTGTCCGAAGACACGGCGCGCCATTCGACTCTGTAGCTGCCGGTGGGCAGCGGCGAGAGCGGGGTGATAACCATGGTTTTCGGGTCGCTGCCGCCGGAGACTTTGGCCTTCATTGGCATGGGCGAGTGGGCCATGCCGGGCATGGCGGTCATGACCAGTTTGGCGCCGGAGAATTGGGTCACGAGGTTTTCGGAGAAGCGCAGTTCGATAGTGCTCGGTGCTGCGCCTTCCGCGCCTTCAGCCGGGGTAGAGGAGAGCAGTTTCGGATGGGCTTGAGCCAGTGCGCTCATGAACAGCCCGGTGGAAAGTGCGATGGCAACAGCGATGGTTTTGATTGTGCGCATGCAAGGCCTCTTACCGCTTTAAGCGGTTGGTTTTTAGGTTTTTGAGTTAATACATTAGAACCACAGCCGAACGCCGACGACGAGGCGGGCTTCGCTGCGGTCCTCGCCTTCGTCCCTGGCGTAATCGGCGGTTTTGCCATAGGTGCGGTTCCAGGTCACGCCGATGTAGGGCGCGAATTCCCGACGGATTTCATAGCGCAATCGCAGGCCGGCTTCGGTGTTGGACAGCCCGGAGCCGATGCCCCGTTGCGGGTCGTTTTTGCCATAGACGTTGAGCTCGGCGGTCGGCTGCAAAATCAGTCGGTTGGTGAGCAGGATGTCGTAGTCACCTTCAAGGCGTGCGGCGGTCTGGCCACCTTCGCCGATGAAGGCGGTGGCTTCGGTTTCGAAGTTGTACAGCGCCATGCCTTGCACGCCGAATGCGGCCCAGGTTTGCGGATCGCCGGGTTTGAAATCCTGGCGCACGCCGGTCACCACGTCCCACCATGGGCTGATCGCATGACCCCAAAGGGCCTGGATTTCCGCGTCTTCGGTTTTGCCATTGACGCGCTCGCCTTCGGAGCGCAGCCACAGGCGATCGATGTCGCCGCCGATCCACCCGGACAGATCCCAGGCCAACGCGCTGCCGTCGTCGGCGTCCTGCCACTCGAGTTTGTCGGCGAGGAAGTAATAGTTGAGTGCGGTGTCATGCACGGCGTGGCCGGCGGGGCTGACGTAGACGGCGGCGCGGTCGGCGTCGGTCAATGCCGGGATCGGCGTGCGGCTTTGGGTCGGCGCGGCGGGCTGCATCTGGCCATCGTCCATGCTCTGCATTTGGCTGTGATCCATGCCCGACATCTGGCTATGGTCCATGCCCTGCATGTCACCGGTAGCGGCCATCGCCGAAGAGACCGTGAGGCCAGTGAGCGCCAAAGCGAGGCGGGTAGAGCGAATCAATCTGGTCATGGGTAGCGCCTCATTCTTCCACGCGAACTTCACGGAACATGCCCATTTCCATGTGATAAAGGAGATGGCAGTGATAGGCCCAGCGGCCGAGCGCGTCGGCGGTGACCCGGTAGCTGCGCTTTGATCCCGGCGGCATGTCGATGGTGTGTTTGCGCACCATGAACTGGCCGTTCTCGTCTTCGAGGTCGCTCCACATGCCGTGCAGGTGAATGGGGTGAGTCATCATCGTGTCGTTGACCAGCACCACCCGGATTCGCTCGCCGTACTTAAGTCGCAGCGGTTCGGCATCGGAGAATTTCACGCCGTTGAACGACCAGGCGAATTTCTCCATGTGGCCGGTCAGGTGCAACTCGATGGTGCGACCGGGCTCGCGGCCGTCCGGGTCTTCGAAGGTGCTGCGCAGGTCGGAGTAGGTCAGCACGCGGCGGCCGTTGTCGCGCAAGCCCAGGCCCGGGTCGTCGAGTTTTGGCGAGGTGGTCATGGCTTGCATGTCCACCAGCGGGTTGTCTTTTTCCGTGTTTGGATGGGATTGCATACCGGCCATGCCGCCCATGGCCATGCTGCTATGATCCATCCCGGCCATGTTGTCCATGCCCTGGATGTCACCGCCGTCCATGCCCGTCATGCCTTGCGTGGCACTGTGATCCATCCCCGCCATGTCGCCGCCCATGCTGCCGTGATCCATCCCGCCCATGCCCATGTCATCCATGGTCACCAGCGGTCGCGGATCCAGCGGTGGCACCGGCGCCGACAACCCGGCTTTCGCCGCAAGCGTGCCTCGGGCAAACCCCGTTCGATCCATCGACTGCGCGAACAGGGTGTAGGCGTCCTGGGTCGGCTCGACGATCACATCGAACGTCTCCGCCACCGCGATACGGAACTCGTCGACGCTCACCGGTTTGACGTGTTGGCCATCCGCCGCGATCACGGTCATTTTCAGGCCTGGGATGCGCACGTCGAAGTAGGTCATTGACGAGCCGTTGATGAACCGCAGTCGCAGCTTTTCGCCGGGGCGGAATACGCCCGTCCAGTTCATGTTCGGCGCCTGGCCGTTCATCAAGTAGGTGTAAGTGGCGCCGCTGACGTCAGCCAGATCGGTGGGGTTCATCTTCATCTCGGCCCACATCTTGCGATCGGCCACCGTCGAGCCCCAGCCTTTCTCGCTGACGTCGTGGATGAAATCGCCCACGGTACGCTTGTGGTAGTTGTAGTAATCCGATTGTTTCTTGAGTTTATTCATCAGGCCGACGGCGTCTTCGTCGGTCCAGTCGGTGAGCATCACTACATAGTCGCGGTCGTACTGGAATGGCTCCGGATCCTTGGCATCGATCACCAATGGCCCGTAAACACCGGACTGTTCCTGAAAACCCGAATGGCTGTGGTACCAGTAAGTGCCGTTCTGCCGGACTTTGAACTGGTAGACGTACATCCCATCTGGCTCGATGCCGTGAAAACTCAGACCCGGCACGCCGTCCATGTTGGCGGGCAGCAAGATGCCGTGCCAGTGAATCGAGGTGCTGTCCTTGAGTTTGTTTTTTACCCGCAGGGTGACGGTGTCGCCTTCACGCCAGCGCAGCAGGGGACCGGGAATGCCGCCGTTGATGGTCATCGCGGTTCGAGGGTTGCCGGTGATGTTGACCGGGGTTTCGCCGATGAGCAGGTCGAAGTCGGTGCCGGCCAGCACGTTCGGTTCGCCGGGGCTGGTGACCGCCCAGACCGGCGTGCGCCACAGCCCGAAGCCAGCGAGGACTCCGCCAGCGGCCAGGCCCTTCACGAAGGTGCGTCTTGAGGTGTTGGAATGCATGCCGTTTTTCCCGCCCGTCAGCCTGATGTAGCCCTCACGTCCATCCTGAGCGGAGGGAGAGAACTTCTATGAGACGAGGCTAACGAGTGGCGCCTTTCAGCAGACTGAGGCCAAGATTACATTTCTGACAGTTTCAATCTGTGTTCATTGATTTCCAGTCAGCCTGGCCGAGTCCGCCACGGTGGCGTTACCGCAATTGATATACGAAGAAGATTTCAACCAGCGCTGATCTGGATAGTAAGAAAACAACAGCTGCCCATCCTTCATCGAGTCGATCAGCTGATGCGCAATCGCAGGCCTCACTGCCGGGCAACCCAGGCTTCTGCCGATCCGGCCATTCGCTCGGGCCAGGTCGGGACTGACATACGGCGCGCCATGAATAACGATTGCCCGCTCGAAAGCGTTGTCGTTGAATCCCGGCTCCAGACCTTCCATGCGCAACGAATAACCGTTCTGCCCGACATAGCTGGACTGGGTTCGGTACAAACCCAGACTAGTGGCGAAGCTGGCATTGCGGTTGGAGAACTGACGGGCCATGTTTTCGCCGCTGTTGCGACCGTGGGCGACCAGTTCATGGAACAACAATTTGCGTTGTTTAAGGTCGAACACCCAAAGACGCTGCGCGGTCGAGGGCAGGGAATAATCGATCACTGCTAGTCTTTGCACCGGAGCCGCACTTTTAGCCCGGCTGCATTGGGAAGCGCGTACGGCCAGGGCGATTACCTTGGCGTTGGCATTGGGGGCCGCTTTGATCAGCGCGGCTTCAAGCGAATCGGCGTAGGCTGCCGGTAATGTAAAAGCGGTCAGCAACAGGGCCGTCATTAAAAAGCCGAAGCGGTCTGGGGCCATATGCAAGTCTCATCTGATTGTTTCGAGTCTAGCAGCGTGCACGACGCTAGCCGGTTGAAAACGAGAGATTAAGGATTATCCATGGGGCAGTTAACAAGGTTATTCGTCATAAGCCGCATATTTTTTATGGGCTTTCTGATAAGCGGCATGGCAATTGCGGAAACTTCGCCGATTGAGCCGCCATCTCCCATTAGCGTGGTCGCGGAGGCAGCGCCTGGCGATTACGTTGGTCAGGCGATTCAGGCTGCGTTGGCGCCATTGAGTTCGGCGTTTCCCCCGTTGCTCACCTCGCCGCGTCATCAACGGGTCGACGTTAACCGAGCTGTGCTGGATTTTTATAGCCATCGTGGCTATCGCGCCGCCTGGACGGACGATGACGATGTCGTCCAGTTATTGAAAAGCCTGAGTGACACCGGGGTTGATGGCCTGGACCCCGAGGATTTTCGAATTGCCGAACTGGTCACGGCCAGAAACTCGATGCAGACAACGGCGCCAACCCCCGGGCAGCAGGCAGCTTTTGATATCTCGGCGACCCAGACGTTCATCACGGCGCTGCTGCAGTTGCGGCGCGGCAAGGTCGACCCTTCGCGGCTGGACATCCATTGGAATTTCGACCCGGTCGGCATCGATCCTCGGGAGGACGTCAATCTTTTCTTCGCCGCCCTCGACAGCCATGAGGTCGCGCGTGCGTTCGCCCAGGCGCCGCCACAAGAAGCGATTTATGGCACGTTGCGACAGGGGCTGGCGCAACTGCGCAGGGTTCGGGACAGTGGTGGCTGGCCAAAGATTCCAGCAGGGCAGACCCTCAGGCCCGGCATGGACGACGCCTCGGTTGCGCAATTGCGAGCTCGTTTAGTGGCGGGTGGTTATCTAACCGCGAAAATGAACGCGCGCTCCGACTACGACGACACCGTCATGGCGGCGGTGAAGAAGTATCAGGCTGAGCAATATCTAGGGGCGGATGGTGTGGCGGGGCCGGCGACACTCGCGGCGCTGAATGTGCCGGTCGAGGCGCGAATCGACCAGGTCCGCGTGAACATGGAGCGGGCGCGCTGGCTGCTGTACAAACTTCAGGGCACCTTTGTCATCGTCGACATCGCCGGGTACAAGGTTTCGTTCTATCGTGATGGCAAGCTGATATGGCGCTCCCGGGTGCAGGTGGGTAAACCGTATCGCAGCACACCGATTTTTCAATCCGAGATCACCTACGTCACGTTCAATCCGACCTGGACCGTGCCGCCGACCATTCTGGTTAAGGATATGCTGCCGAAGATTCGCAACAATCCCGGCTACCTCGATGCAAACCGGATTCGCGTGATCGATCGGGAAGGCAATGTGCTCGACCCGTTGACCGTCGATTGGGACAACCCGCGCGGCCTTACGCTGCGTCAGGATGCAGGGTCGGATAACTCGCTGGGGCAGGTGGTCATTCGCTTTCCCAATGACTATGCGATTTATCTGCACGACACACCGCATCGCGAGTTGTTTGCGCAATCCAATCGCGCGACCAGTTCTGGCTGTATTCGGGTAGAAAACCCGCTGCAATTAGTGGAGCTGTTGTTCAATGACCCGGTTCGCTGGGACAGCGCCGGGATTCAAAAGCAGTTAGCCAACGGCAAGACAGAGAACATCCGGCTCCCCGTGAAAGTGCCGGTGCTGTTGGCCTATTGGACGGTAGACCTGAGTCTTGACGGGCGAGTGACGTTCAAACCAGATGTGTATGGGTACGATAACCCGGTGTTACGGGCGCTGAATCTGCCTTCGGAACGGCCAACGCTGGACGGGAGGCGAGCGGCGCCTCCCTCGATGGCGGTGGGGCAGAACAAGCTGTAAAGCTTAAAGCCCCAACCCTTCTTGCACCGCCAAGAGCAGGTTGTGTTCGGTCAGTGCGATCGCATCCGGTTGTTGTCCGGATTGCTCGATCGCCTGAAGCCACCACTGCGTTCCGCCGTGTTCGTCCACGGTTCGCAACAGGGCGAGTTCCTTGCCTGTCGAGTGAATCTCGATCCGCCCGGCACCGTCGGCGGTGAAGCGAGCGACAGGGTCGAAGGTGATGCTGTGGTGGTTGCCTTCGATCAGCAGTTGGTCGATGGCGTAATCGTAACTCGCCCCGTCCGGAGCCCTCTCGAACACGTGAGTGGAATTGCGTCGCAGCTTCAGGCCCACTTCGATCAGTGGCTGCAGCCAGGCTTCAATCTGGTGATACAGCTCGTAGACCTGGGCGGGCCAGCTGTCGATGGCCTGATCGGCGATGGTCGCGTCGGTACTGGTTGGCCGGGATTGTTTCAGCTTCTCGGCGAGCTCGTCTGCTTTACTCATATCGATTTCCTGTGCTGATGTCAGTTAATCGTAGCTTCTTCAAGGTAGTGCAGTTTTGCCATGCGTCATGTGATTGAAACAGCGCGTGACAAAACCATTCTTCGGCTCTTTGCCGGGCCAATCGATCATCCCGAATTGACGGTCGATTTCATCGGGGATAATGTCTGTCAGTTAAGTAGCGGAACCATTTATCCCCCCAGCTCTGCGCTTACCTCGCCCAACCCCGTAGACTAAGCGCACAAAAAAATAGGGGTTTGGGCCTCTGCCCATGCCTACCCTTCAGGACGCGCTTTTTGCCTATCCCCCTTCCCGATTTACATCCCGCATCCGGTGGTGCCTTGAAGCGGTTGCCCCTGCTCAAAGCCGCAGTGCTGTTTATTGCCGCGGTGTGCCTCTGCCTTTGTGGGCTGCTGTACCTGCAACTGGAGCAATCGCGTCGACACGATCTGGCGTTGGCCGAGGTTTCTTCGTCGAACCTGACCCGGGCCATGGCGCAGCAGGCCGAAGACACCTTTATGAAAGCCGATCTGGTGCTGACCAGTCTGGTGGACGGGATTCAGGCTGAGGGCTTCGACGCTGCCCAGACGCCCCGCATGCAAAATAACTTTTCGCGGCGAGTGCAGACACTGCATCAGTTGCACGGGATATTCCTGTTCGACAGACAGGGGCAATGGGTCGTGACGTCGTTCGACAATCTGCCTCGTGGCCCAGGTGTGGCGGATCGGGAATACTTCAGGTTTCACCAGCAGAACATATCGTCCCGGGCACACATCGGCCCGGCGATTCGCAGTCGGGAGAATGGCGAGTGGATCATTCCGGTTTCCAGGCGAATCAACGATCAGAACGGCAATTTCCAGGGCGTATTGCTCGCTGGAATCAAGATGTCGTGCTTCGATCAATTCTTCAAAAGCTTCAGCCTCGATGACAACGGCGCAATGTTTTTGGCGTTGACCGATGGAACACTGCTGGCGAGACGACCTTTTGTGGAATCGCAGATCGGCACGTCATTGGCCCAGGGCGAAATTTTTCAAAAACTTCTGCCCAATGCGACATCAGGCAACGCCATGATTGATTCGGTGGTGGATGGCATTGTCCGCTTGTATGGTTATCGTCAGCTCGATACCTATCCAGTGGTGGTCGCGGCGGCGGCGTCCAGGGATGCGATCCTCAAGGACTGGTGTGACACGGCCATCCAATCCAGTGTGATCGTCGCTCTGGTCATCCTCGGCGTGGGGTTGTTCGGTTGGGTGTTCGTTCATCAGGTTCGAGCAGGCGAGCGGATCGAGGCCGATTTGCGCCAGGCGCAGAAAACCCTGGAATTGATCGCCACCCACGACAGCCTGACCGGGTTGGCCAACCGTCGATTGTTCGAGCGGGCGCTGGAGGCCGAGTTTGGACGCGGTGCCCGACGCTTGAGTCCGCTGAGCTTGATCATGCTCGATATCGACTATTTCAAGCGCTATAACGACACCTACGGTCATGTGGCCGGGGACCATTGCCTGGCTGAAGTGGCGCGAGCGCTGAAGAGTTGCTGTCATCGCACCGTCGATCTGGCGGTGCGCTATGGCGGTGAGGAGTTTGCAGTGTTGCTGCCCGATACCGATATCCACGGTGCGCTGACGATCGCCGAACAGATCCGTCGCGGCGTCATGGACAAGAGCATCATCCACAGCGGCTCACCTACGGGCTACGTGACGGTCAGCCTAGGCTGTTATTCGTTTGTGCCCACGGGGCATGACAGCACGGAAATGTTGATCAAGCGCGCGGATGCGGCGCTGTATCAGGCTAAACATTCGGGACGAAATCGTTCGGCGGTGTTGTCCATGGAAGGAGGTGTCGAGGCACTGATGCGCTCCGACCGCTGAAGCTTTCCTCCTTCGGGAGGATCACCCACTGCAAGCCTCGCGCCTTTAGTCGCCTGATTTACTCGCCGCGGCAACTGCCATGGCGCTGCCCGGTCACAACTGGATACCGCCCAATCCGTTGCGAGCGTCGGATCATGAAGAACCTGAAAATCGCCACCTTCAACGTCAACGGCCTGCGCGCCCGCTTGCCGAATCTGCTGGCCTGGCTTGCGCGAGAACAGCCAGACATCGCCTGCTTGCAAGAACTTAAATCGGTCGACGGCGCGTTCCCCGTCGCCGAACTGGAGGCGGCCGGGTATGGCGCCGTCTGGCACGGCCAGGTGTCGTGGAACGGGGTGGCGATTCTGGCGCGTGATGCGCAACCGCTGGAGAGCCGGCGCGGTTTGCCGGGTGATGACAGCGATACCCATAGCCGTTACGTGGAAGCTGCCGTGCATGGGGTTCTAGTGGGTTGTCTGTACCTGCCCAATGGCAATCCGCAGCCGGGACCGAAGTTCGATTACAAACTGGCGTGGTTCGAGCGGCTGATCTCGCACGCCAAGGACCTACAGAGCAGCGACCATCCTGTGGTGCTGGCCGGCGATTACAACGTGGTGCCCACTGATCTGGACATCTACAACCCGCGCTCCTGGCTCAAGGACGCGCTGCTGCAACCCGAGAGCCGTGCGTGTTATCAGCGGCTGCTGGATCAGGGTTGGACCGATTCTCTGCGTTATCTGTATCCAGAGGAGCGGATCTACACCTTCTGGGATTATTTCCGTCAGCACTGGCAGAAAAACTCGGGGTTGCGAATCGATCATTTGCTGCTCAACCCGGCACTGAGTCCTTACCTGCAAGAGGCCGGCGTTGATGCCTGGGTTCGCAACGAACCTCATGCCAGCGATCATGCGCCGACATGGATTCGATTGGGTTCGCGCAAGCGTCGATAGTCTTGGCGTGTGCGGCGATTGGCTAAATCAATTGTCAGTCCGACCGTGTTTTCCCTTATACATGGCGCCCATCGGCGGAGCGATCCGCGGACCTCTGCATAAAGGATTGAGCGATGAGCGAGACACGACTGAAAAATCTTGCGCTGTACCTGCAGCGCCTGGGCTTCGATGCGCCCCCGGCGCCGACCCTGGAAACCCTGCGCCAACTGCAACTGCGTCACACGGGTGCCTTCCCGTTCGAAAACCTCACCACGTTATTGGGCGAACCGGTGCTCATCGATCTGCCGTCCATAGAGCAGAAAGTCCTGCACGACGGTCGTGGTGGCTACTGCTATGAGCTCAACAACCTGTTCCTGGCCTTGCTTCAGGCACTGGGCTTCGACGCACGTGGCATCACCGGTCGCGTGGTCATGGGTCAGCCCGAAGGCGCATGGACCGCTCGCACCCACCGCTTGAGCCTGGTGACCCTCGACGGCGTGCGCTACATCACCGACGTCGGCTTCGGCGGTATGGTGCCCACCGCACCGCTAATGCTGGATACCGACGCCGAGCAGTTCACCCCTCACGAACCCTATCGCATCGAACCGCACGCCGACGGCTACACCCTGCGCGCCAACGTCGGCGGTGAATGGCGGGCGATGTACATCTTCGATCTGCAGCGTCAGGAAGACATCGATTACACCCTCGGCAACTGGTACGTCTCGACCTATCCCGAATCGTCCTTTCTCAAACAATTGATGGTGGCGCGGACCGGGGAGGGATGGCGGCGGACGCTGAACAATGGCAGTTTTGCCATTCATCGCATGGGCACCGCCAGCGAGCGGCGTGAGGTGACGGATGCGCAGGAGTTGATTGGGTTGCTGGAAAGTGAATTCGGAATTCGTGTGCCGGCGCAGGAGGTATTGAAGCGGGTACTTGACCGGTTGATTGGGCCTGTATCACAGGCAAATTGAGCACTCGCGAAGGGGCGGATCTGATCCATTCGCCCCTTTTGCTTTTGGTCGGTGTTGTGTCTAGGAGCGAACTTCAAGCTCCATCACATGATGGATTTCGCTGAGGGCCTCTGACAATTTTTTTTCCAGGCTTTTCAGCTCGGAGGCGGTGATGCCTTTTTTGAAATGCCCGACATCGGTAACAGCAGTGTTCTGATCGGGCTTCGCCGTTTTGCTTGTGTCGCTGAGCAATGCCTGGCGCAACGTATTGTTGATCACCGTCTGGTAGCCATACCCCTCGCTTTCTGCCGACGCACGCGCGGCCTCTATGACGACATCATCGAGCATGATGGTGATTCGGGTCTTGCCTTTGCTGGAGGCAACCGCTCCACGCTTGGCGTTGCTGAAGTCGTATTCATCTTTCATCGGTCAAGCCTCCATATAGTGGCGACGCTCGTTTTTGGTGGCGATGCGCGCGGAAATGATTCGCACGAAATTCGGGTCGCGGTAGGTGTATGCAACGACCAGCAGTCGACCTTTGGCATCCAGCCCGATGATGATCCATCGCGGCTCATCATGGTGGTTGTCCTGAAGCGTCAGCGCTCGTTCGTCATAAAACACGGGTTCTGTCTCTGCGAGGCTGACGCCTTGATGCTTTAGTTTGTTGGCCGCGTTCTTTGCCTTGTGGTACTGAATTTCGAATGACTTCATTATGCATACTTTATATGTATAAGCGAGAGGCGGCCGTGCCGGCGGTCGCTTGGAAAGCAAAAGATTAGCGGTGGGGAGGGAAAGGGGAGGAAGGATGTATTTCAAGAGTTTTTTAGGCTGGGGGCTCTATGGCTAAAGGGCGGTGTGAACATCTGTCCATAATTTGACTAGCTGGTTGTATACAACTCTATAGACATTTGTCCTGACTATTGAATACAGTGTGCGCACAACAAAAACCAGGGAACCCCCCCCAACCATGAAAACGCCCCATGTTTCACAACAACGGCCCGAGGATGAGAATCTCGGGATCGGCGCGAATATGGCTTACGGCCTGCAACACGTTCTGACCATGTATGGCGGTATCGTCGCGGTGCCTTTGATCATCGGCCAAGCGGCCGGGCTCTCGCCGGCGGACATCGGTTTGTTGATTGCTGCTTCATTGTTTGCAGGGGGGCTGGCGACGTTGCTGCAGACCCTGGGTTTACCGTTTTTCGGTTGTCAGTTACCGCTGGTGCAGGGTGTGTCGTTCTCCGGCGTTGCGACCATGGTGGCGATTGTCAGCAGTGGTGGGGAGGGCGGCTTTCAGTCGATTCTCGGGGCGGTGATTGCCGCGTCGCTGATCGGCTTGCTGATCACGCCGGTGTTCTCGCGAATCACCAAGTTCTTTCCGCCGCTGGTGACGGGCATTGTGATCACCACTATCGGCCTGACGCTGATGCCGGTGGCCGCACGCTGGGCCATGGGCGGCAACAGCCATGCCCCGGACTTCGGCAGCATGGCAAACATCGGTCTGGCGGCGGTGACGCTGGTGCTGGTACTGCTGCTGAGCAAAATCGGCAGTGCGACCATCTCCCGTTTGTCGATTCTCTTGGCCATGGTCATCGGCACGCTCATTGCCGTGGTCCTCGGCATGGCGGATTTCTCGTCCGTCACCCAAGGCCCGATGTTCGGCTTCCCGGCACCGTTTCATTTCGGCATGCCCACCTTCCACTTCGCCGCGATTCTGTCGATGTGCATTGTGATCATGGTGACCCTGGTGGAAACCTCCGCCGACATCCTGGCCGTCGGTGAAATCATCGGCACCAAGGTCGATTCCAAACGCTTGGGCAACGGCCTGCGCGCCGACATGCTGTCGAGCATGGTCGCGCCGATCTTCGGTTCCTTCACCCAGAGCGCCTTCGCCCAGAACGTCGGGCTGGTAGCGGTAACCGGGATCAAGAGCCGTTTCGTGGTGGCCACCGGTGGGGTGTTCCTGGTGGTGCTTGGATTGCTGCCGTTCATGGGGCGGGTTATCGCCGCCGTGCCGACCTCCGTGCTCGGCGGCGCCGGCATTGTGCTGTTCGGCACCGTGGCGGCCAGTGGCATTCGGACGCTGTCCAAGGTCGACTACCGCAACAACGTCAACCTGATCATCGTCGCCACCTCCATCGGCTTCGGCATGATCCCCATCGCCGCTCCGAACTTCTACGACCACTTCCCCAGCTGGTTCGCGACAATCTTCCACTCGGGCATCAGCTCCTCGGCGATCATGGCCATCGTCCTGAACCTGACCTTCAACCACCTCACGGCCGGCAACTCGGATCAACAATCGGTGTTTGCGGCCGGTACCGAGCGTGTCTTGCGTTATCAGGACCTGGCGGCGTTGCGGGAGGGGGATTACTTCAGCGAAGGCAAGCTGCGTGACTGCGACGTGAATGAGATTCCGGTGGTGGAGGCAGAGCATGGACATACAGAGCCGCGGGCGGCGCATGCGAAAAGCAGTGAGCATGTCTGACGGCGGTACCCGATAAAAAGGCAGGTAAAGTCAAAAGATCGCAGCCTGCGATCTTTTGACTTTATGGCGAGCACAAAAAAGCCCCTGAACCTTTCGATTCTGGGGCTTTTCGATTTTGCTGTCTGGCTCCACGACCTGGACTCGAACCAGGGACCCAGTGATTAACAGTCACTTGCTCTACCAACTGAGCTATCGCGGAATGGCGTCTATGTTACTGATTCAAAAAGAGAAGTCAAGCCTCTGTTGGCGGTTTGATGTTTTCATCGGATCAGAGGGGGTTATCGGTCATTGGCGGTTACCAGAATCGCGGTAGAGGTCTACCATGGTCGCCCGGAAGTGGTGACACGCGCTGCCGGCCCTCAGCCGAAAAGGTATGCGCCATGAATCACCCAATCCTCACACCTCAAAACAGTGGGGTGTTCGCATGAGCATCGCTCAGATCAGCCTACCCAAAGGCGTTGGCCCGCACGCCGAGAAACTGTTCGACGCAATCACTCAGGCCAGCACCGCTGATGAATTGAGCCGCGCAGGCGGCAAGGCCGAAGGTTTTGTCTTGGGCCTGGAAAGCACCAAGGCGATCAAAAGCCAGGTGGCCGAGTCGCTTTATGTGGCCTATGACGACGCAGCCAGCCAGCGTGCAACCGAATTGGCTTAACCGCCGAAGGTAATGGTGCCGAGCATCAGCTTGGCGTACAGCATCGTGGCGGCCAGTTGCACCAGCCACAACGCCAGGCCGCCAAGAAACACGCCCGCAGCCACTTGCAGCACCAGGTTATTACCGCGCTTGGCCGAGGAGCGGGGCACAAAGTGGTCCAGCTCGTCGCGGTCGGCGCGTAAGTCATCGTTTTTCATGTGGGTTCTCAAGAATTCTCGGGTGTACTCATAACCTATGGGGTCGCCGCATCGCCGGTCCCACATTTTGATCTGCGTGCAGTCTAGAGCGACCGGTCGCCGAACTGGGAATTATCAAAGACAAACAAAAAACGGGAAGCCACATGGCTTCCCGTTTTCAATCACGCGAAGACTCAGATCACCTGAACGATGGCCTTGGTCACGGCATCGATGTTGCTCTGGTTCAGCGCGGCGACGCAGATGCGGCCGGTGTCCAGGGCGTAGATGCCGAACTCGCTGCGCAGACGGGTTACCTGCTCAACCGTCAGGCCGGAGTAGGAGAACATGCCGCGCTGGCGGCCGACGAAACTGAAATCACGCTGTGGAGCGTTTTTCGCCAGCAGGTCGACCATCTGGATGCGCATGCCGCGAATCCGCAGGCGCATTTCTGCCAGTTCTTCTTCCCACTGGGCGCGCAGGACCGGGCTGTTCAGCACCGCGGCGACGATGCTTGCACCGTGGGTCGGCGGGTTGGAGTAGTTGGTGCGGATCACGCGTTTGACTTGCGACAGTACGCGCGCGCTTTCTTCTTTCGACTCGCTGACGATCGACAGGGCGCCCACGCGCTCGCCGTACAGCGAGAAAGATTTGGAGAACGAGCTGGAAACGAAGAAGGTCAGGTCCGATTCGGCGAACAGACGCACGGCCGCGGCGTCTTCATCGATACCGTCGCCAAAGCCCTGGTAGGCCATGTCGAGGAACGGCACGTGACCTTTCGCTTTCACGACTTCCAGCACGTTTTTCCAGTCCGCCGGGCTCAGGTCCACGCCGGTCGGGTTGTGGCAGCAAGCGTGCAGCACAACGATAGAGCCGGACGGCAGGGCGTTCAGGTCTTCCAGCAGGCCGGCGCGGTTAACGTCGTGGGTGGCGGCGTCGTAGTAGCGATAGTTCTGCACCGGGAAACCGGCGGTTTCGAACAGTGCGCGGTGGTTTTCCCAGCTCGGGTCGCTGATTGCCACGACGGCGTTCGGCAACAGTTGCTTGAGGAAGTCGGCACCGATTTTCAGCGCGCCGGTACCGCCGACAGCTTGGGTGGTGATAACCCGGCCAGCGGCGATCAGCGGCGAATCATTGCCGAACAGCAGTTTTTGCACGGCCTGGTCGTAGGCAGCGATGCCGTCGATCGGCAGGTAGCCACGGGAAACGTGTTGAGCGGCGCGAATCGTCTCGGCTTCGACAACGGCGCGCAGGAGTGGAATTCGCCCCTCCTCGTCGCAGTAAACACCAACCCCCAGGTTGACCTTGTTGGTGCGGGTATCGGCATTGAATGCTTCGTTGAGGCCCAGGATTGGATCGCGTGGTGCCATTTCGACAGCGGAGAACAGGCTCATTATTGCGGCGGCTCTGAATGGAGTGTGGAGGGACGTGTCGCGCTCCAGCCGAATGCACTAGAGCGGTGCACAAACGGGGAGCTAGTATAGAGGCCATTAATGATTGATGGCGACAGGGGATTCGGCTTTTACGGTAAGTTTTTCGAATTATTTTTCGGTCGTTGGTCGAGCGGTGTCGTCAAAGGATCTAGTCGATGTAGGACGTTTGCCTTGAAAGCGATGGCAATCGGCTCCACATTGAGCGTAATCCAGTTTTTTCTTCGGGCGACCTCGGTCGTTTGCGGTCTTTTTCGTTCGTGCCCGGTCAGCCGTGCAGATGCGAACCCAGAGGTAGTTATGTCTGAATTCCAGCTAGTCACTCGCTTCGAGCCCGCCGGCGATCAGCCGGAAGCCATCCGCCTGATGGTCGAGGGCATTGAGGCCGGGCTGGCGCACCAGACGTTGCTCGGTGTGACGGGCTCGGGCAAGACCTTCAGCATCGCCAACGTGATCGCCCAGATACAGCGCCCGACGCTGGTGCTGGCGCCCAACAAGACGCTGGCCGCGCAGTTGTATGGCGAATTCAAGGCGTTCTTCCCGAACAACGCGGTTGAATACTTCGTCTCCTATTACGACTACTACCAGCCCGAAGCCTACGTACCGTCGTCCGACACCTTCATCGAGAAGGATGCCTCGATCAACGACCACATCGAGCAGATGCGCCTGTCTGCAACCAAGGCGCTGCTGGAGCGCAAGGACGCGATCATCGTCACCACGGTATCGTGCATCTACGGTCTGGGCAGTCCGGAAACCTATTTGAAGATGGTGTTGCACGTCGATCGCGGCGACAAGCTCGACCAGCGCGCGCTGCTGCGTCGCCTGGCCGACCTGCAATACACCCGCAACGACATGGACTTTGCCCGGGCGACCTTCCGGGTGCGTGGCGATGTGATTGATATCCACCCGGCGGAATCCGATTTCGAAGCGATCCGCATCGAGCTGTTCGATGACGAAGTGGAGAGCCTGTCCGCCTTCGACCCGCTGACCGGTGAAGTCATTCGCAAACTGCCGCGTTTCACCTTCTATCCGAAGAGCCACTACGTGACGCCGCGCGAAACCCTGCTCGAGGCTATCGAAGGGATCAAGGTCGAATTGCAGGAGCGCCTGGAATACCTGCGTTCCAACAATAAATTGGTGGAAGCCCAGCGACTGGAGCAGCGCACCCGTTTCGACCTGGAGATGATCCTCGAACTGGGTTACTGCAACGGCATCGAAAACTACTCGCGCTACCTGTCGGGCCGTGAGTCCGGCCAGGCGCCGCCTACTTTGTTCGATTATCTGCCGGCCGATGCCTTGCTGGTGATCGACGAATCCCACGTCAGCGTGCCGCAAGTCGGCGCCATGTATAAGGGCGACCGTTCGCGTAAAGAAACGCTGGTGGAATACGGTTTTCGCCTGCCCTCGGCCCTGGATAACCGGCCGATGCGTTTCGATGAATTTGAAAGCATCAGCCCCCAAACGATTTTTGTCTCGGCCACGCCGGGCAATTACGAGGCGGAGCACGCTGGCCGAGTGGTCGAGCAATTGGTGCGACCGACCGGTCTGGTGGACCCGCAAATCGAAATCCGTCCGGCATTGACTCAGGTCGACGACCTGCTCTCGGAAATCACCAAACGCGTGGCCCTGGAAGAGCGGGTACTGGTCACCACGCTGACCAAGCGCATGTCCGAAGACTTGACCGATTACCTGGCTGACCACGGCGTGCGCGTGCGTTATCTGCACTCGGACATCGACACCGTGGAGCGGGTCGAAATTATCCGTGACTTGCGTCTCGGCGTCTTCGATGTGCTGGTGGGGATCAACCTTCTGCGTGAAGGCCTGGACATGCCGGAAGTCTCGCTGGTGGCGATTCTCGACGCGGACAAGGAAGGTTTCCTGCGTTCCGAACGCTCACTGATCCAGACCATCGGCCGGGCGGCGCGCAACCTCAATGGGCGGGCGATTCTGTATGCGGATCGCATCACCGGCTCCATGGAGCGGGCGATCGGCGAGACCGAGCGTCGTCGCGACAAGCAGATCGCCTTCAACCTAGCCAATGGCATCACGCCCAAGGGGGTGTTCAAGGACGTCGCCGACATCATGGAAGGCGCGGTCGTGCCGGGTTCGCGCAGCAAGAAGCGCAAAGGCATGGCCAAGGCCGCCGAGGAAAGTGCCAAGTACGAGGCCGAACTGCGCTCGCCGAGCGAGATCAGCAAACGCATTCGTCAGTTGGAAGAAAAGATGTACCAACTCGCCCGCGATCTGGAATTCGAAGCCGCGGCGCAGTTGCGCGACGAAATCGGCAAGCTGCGGGAGCGGTTGTTGGTCGTTTGATCTTTGTGTTGTCTGTGAAGGTCTCTTCGCGGGCAAACCTCGCTCCTACGGTCCTGTAGGAGCGAGGCTTGCCCGCGAAAGGCGCGCCACGATCCAAAGCGCTTCCCCGGCCTGCAACCCCGACATCAATCTTCTTAAATACCCCACTCACTGGAGCCGGGCGGCTATCGCCTGTTACCATTCGCCTCTTGTTTGATCTTCGCTTTTATTCTTTTCGAGACATGCCATGACCACCGTCCGCACTCGCATCGCGCCATCGCCTACCGGGGACCCCCACGTAGGTACCGCTTACATCGCTTTGTTCAACTACTGCTTTGCCAAGCAGCATGGCGGTGAGTTCATCCTGCGGATCGAAGACACCGACCAACTGCGTTCGACCCGCGAGTCCGAGCAGCAGATTTACGACGCCCTGCGCTGGTTGGGTATCGACTGGAGCGAAGGCCCGGACGTCGGCGGCCCGCACGGTCCTTACCGTCAGAGCGAGCGCGGCGACATCTATCAGAAGTACTGCCAGCAATTGGTCGACATGGGGCATGCCTTCCCGTGCTTCTGCACGGCCGAAGAATTGGACCAGATGCGCGCCGAGCAAATGGCGCGTGGCGAAACCCCGCGTTACGACGGCCGTGCGCTGTTGCTCTCTGCGGATGAAGTCGCGCGCCGCCTGGCCGCCGGCGAGCCACACGTCATCCGCATGAAAGTGCCGACCGAAGGCGTGTGCGTAGTGCCTGACATGCTGCGTGGCGACGTCGAGATCCCGTGGGATCGCATGGACATGCAAGTGCTGATGAAGACTGACGGCCTGCCGACGTACTTCCTGGCCAACGTGGTCGATGACCACTTGATGGGCATTACCCACGTTCTGCGTGGTGAAGAGTGGTTGCCTTCGGCGCCGAAACTGATCCTCTTGTACGAATACTTTGGCTGGGAACAACCGCAGCTGTGCTACATGCCGCTGCTGCGTAACCCGGACAAGAGCAAGCTGTCCAAGCGCAAGAACCCGACCTCGGTGACCTTCTACGAGCGCATGGGCTTCATGCCGGAAGCAATGCTCAACTACCTGGGCCGCATGGGTTGGTCGATGCCGGACGAGCGCGAGAAGTTCTCGCTGCAGGAAATGGTCGACAACTTCGACCTGAAGCGCGTTTCCCTCGGCGGGCCGATTTTCGACATCGAGAAGCTGTCGTGGCTCAACGGCCAGTGGCTGCGTGACCTGCCAGTGGAAGAGTTCGCCGCTCGTTTGCAAAAGTGGGCACTGAACCCTGAGTACATGATGAAGATCGCACCGCACGTGCAGGGCCGGGTTGAAACCTTCAGCCAGGTCGCACCGCTGGCCGGCTTCTTCTTCGCCGGTGGCGTGAACCCGGACGCCAAGCTGTTCGAATCCAAGAAGCTCTCGGGCGATCAGGTTCGTCAGTTGATGCAGTTGATTCTGTGGAAGCTGGAAAGCCTGCGTCAGTGGGAGAAGGACAGCATCACTGCAACCATCCAGGCGGTGGTCGAATCACTGGAATTGAAGCTGCGTGATGCCATGCCGCTGATGTTCGCCGCGATCACGGGGCAGGCCAGCTCGGTATCGGTGCTCGACGCGATGGAAATCCTCGGGCCGGACCTGACCCGTTTCCGTCTGCGCCAGGCTATCGACCTGCTGGGCGGCGTGTCGAAGAAGGAAAACAAGGAGTGGGAAAAATTGTTGGGCAATATCGCCTAAACGGCGTTTGACTCTGTTGGAGCTGCCGAAGGCTGTGATCTTTTGATCCTGATCTTCGGCGCTTCTCCCGAATTTGCGGGGGGAGGGCGGTAAGTGATTGTTATGGCGACAAAAAATTTTGAAAATTGTTAAAAATAAGTTTGACAGCCTTCCGATGCGCCATTAAGATTCGCCCCGTCCTCAGCGATGAGGGGCTATAGCTCAGCTGGGAGAGCGCTTGCATGGCATGCAAGAGGTCGACGGTTCGATCCCGTCTAGCTCCACCAATTTACACTTCAAGGTCTGGCCACACCGGCCTTGAAGCGATCAACACTCAGCGTTGATCAGTTGTATAGAAGGGTTTGCGTCCCCTTCGTCTAGTGGCCTAGGACACCGCCCTTTCACGGCGGTAACAGGGGTTCGAGTCCCCTAGGGGACGCCAGTTTTACAGAAGCGATATTGCAAGATGTCGCTCCGCCGCGAGGCGAAAAATCCGGGGCTATAGCTCAGCTGGGAGAGCGCTTGCATGGCATGCAAGAGGTCGACGGTTCGATCCCGTCTAGCTCCACCAATTTTACAGTTCAAGGTCTGGCCACACCGGCCTTGAATCGATCAGCTCTCAGCACTGATCAGTTGTATAGAAGGTTTTGCGTCCCCTTCGTCTAGTGGCCTAGGACACCGCCCTTTCACGGCGGTAACAGGGGTTCGAGTCCCCTAGGGGACGCCACGATTACCCGCTCTGCGGGATTTTATAAGGGTCATTCAATTATTGAATGGCCCTTTTGTTTGTCTGGCATTTGGCCAACTCTCCTTTTTCCTCAAACTGTTCTTCAGACCAGCGGTCGCATTCACGACTTGCGAAAAATTATTATGAGAATAATATTCTATTCGTAATATTCGGAGGCAACGATGAACGATAAAAAAGCTCAAACCCGCGAACGCATCCTCAAGGCTGCCAGTGCAGCGCTGATCCAGCGCGGCCCGGCTGAGCCGAGCGTGGGCGAAGTGATGGGCGCGGCCGGCCTGACGGTCGGCGGCTTCTACGCACACTTCGAAAGCAAGGATGCATTGATGTTGGAAGCGTTCAAGCAGCTGCTCAGCCATCGTCGTGACTTGATCGACGGTATGGACGCCACGTTGACCGGTGAGGAGCGTCGCGCGTTGGTCGCAGCGTTCTACCTGTCGCGCAAACACCGTGATTCCACCGAGCAGGCGTGCCCGATTCCGGCATCGGTCGGCGAGCTGGGCCGTCTGCCCGACGAATTTCGTGTGGCGTTGAATGAACATGTTGAGTTGATGGTCGCGCAGTTGGCGGCCAGCCCGGAAGAGGCCGACAAAGCCTTGGCTGATATGGCCTTGATGGTCGGTGGTTTGGCTCTGGCGCGGGCGCTGGGGCCAGGAGAGTTGTCCGATCGATTGCTGCGCGCCGCCAAGTCGGCGGTGCTATGACCTAAAGGCGTCAGCCTGAGGAGATGGGCGATGAACACGTTGAGCTGGGTTCGTGGCGTTAATGGCACCTTGGGCTGGTTCGCGCCGAAGTTGGTGGCGAGCAAGATGCGCCTGGCATTCATGACCCCGCGGGAATTACCGCCGCGTGATTGGGAATTGCCGCTGCTGGCGAAATCTGAACGAATCACATTGCGCTTCGGCCTCTCCGCGCTGCGCTGGGGCCAGGGTCCGGCGGTGTTGTTGATGCACGGCTGGGAAGGCCGGCCAACGCAGTTTGCCGCGCTGATCACGGCGCTGGTCGATGCCGGTTACACCGTGGTTGCCCTGGACGGCCCGGCTCACGGTCGTTCGCCTGGTCGCGAGGCTAATGTGGTGCTGTTCGCTCGGGCCATGCTCGAAGCGGCCGCTGAATTGCCGCCGCTGCAAGCGGTGATCGGTCACTCCATGGGCGGCGCCAGTGCCATGCTCGCGGTTCAGTTGGGCTTGCGCACCGAAACCCTGGTCTCGATCGCCGCCCCGGCGCGAATTCTCGGGGTACTGCGTGGGTTCGCACGCTATGTGCGCCTGCCGCCCAAAGCGCGTTCGGTGTTTATTCGCCAGGTCGAGAAAGACGTCGGCATGCGCGCTGCTGCGCTGGATGTTGCGCGCTATCAGCTCGACATGCCGGGGCTGATCGTTCATGCCGAGGACGACAACTTTGTTCCGGTCAAGGAATCCCAATTGATCCACGAAGCCTGGTTCGACAGCCGCCTGTTGCGCCTGGAAGAGGGCGGGCATCAGCGGGTGCTCGCCGATCCGCGGGTGATCGACGGCGTTCTTTCGTTGCTGGCCGGTCGCAGTCTGCAATCGCGCCAATCGGCCTGAGCATCCGTTACACTGCCTCGGTCGAAATAATCTGACCGGGAGTGGGGCATGGGCTGGGATCGGGCAACGCCGTTTATCATTGATCTGGAAGTGGGTGCCGAGGACATCGACGGGCTGGGCCACGCGAACAACGCGGTGTACGTGACCTGGCTCGAGCGCTGCGCCTGGCGCCACTCGCAACGGCTTGGGCTGGATCTGGTCGAGTACCGACGGCTGGACCGGGCAATGGCGGTGGTGCGGCACGAGATCGATTACCTGGCGGCGGCCTATGAGGGCGACGAACTGCAACTGGCGACCTGGATCGTCGATTGGGATCAACGCCTGAAAATGACCCGACACTTCCAGTTGAAGCGTCCCAGCGACAACACAACGTTGCTGCGGGCGCAAACCACTTTCGTGTGCATCGAACTGTCGACCGGCAAGCCCAAGCGCATGCCGGCGGAATTTATCGAGGGCTACGGCCCGGCATTGCAAGTCGCGGGCTAGTTGACGCCTTCGTCCGGTCTGACGAAATACCTTCTGCGCGCCGAAACCAGTAAACTGCCGCACGTTTTTCGTTGAGTGTGTTTTTCATGCAAATTGCTTTGGCGCCCATGGAGGGGTTGGTCGACAACATCCTGCGGGACGTGCTGACCCGTGTGGGCGGTATTGATTGGTGCGTGACCGAATTCATTCGGATCAACGATCAGCTGCTCACGCCTGCCTATTACCACAAGTTCGGCCCGGAACTGCTGACTGACGCCCGAACCGCGTCCGGTGTGCCGCTGCGGGTGCAACTGCTCGGCTCCGATCCTGTGTGCCTGGCGGAAAACGCTGCACTGGCCTGCGAGTTGGGTTCCGAGGTCATCGACCTGAACTTTGGCTGCCCGGCCAAGACCGTCAACAAATCCCGTGGCGGCGCGGTGCTGCTCAAAGAGCCTGAACTGCTCAACCAAATCGTCGAACACGTCCGTCGTGCCGTACCCGCGCATATCCCGGTGACCGCCAAGATGCGCCTCGGTTTTGACAGTCCGGACGGTGCGCTGGTTTGTGCCACGGCCCTGGCTGAAGGCGGCGCGGCGCACATCGTGGTTCACGCGCGGACCAAGACCGATGGCTACAAGCCGCCAGCCCACTGGGAATGGATCCCTCGGGTGCAGGACGTGGTCAAAGTGCCGGTGTTTGCCAACGGCGATATCTGGAGCGTTGAAGACTGGCGTCGTTGCCGCGAGATCAGCGGCGTCGAAGACATCATGCTCGGTCGTGGACTGGTATCGCGCCCGGATCTGGCCCGGCAAATCGCTGCCGCCCGCGCCGGTGAAGACGTAATCGAGATGACCTGGGCCGAGCTGCTGCCGCTGATTCAGGACTTCTGGCTGCAAGCCAAAGCGCAGATGACACCGCGTCAATCGCCGGGCCGCTTGAAGCAATGGCTGGCGATGTTGACCCGCAATTATCCCGAAGCGGTAGAGCTGTTCACCGTCCTGCGTCGTGAGACCGAACTGGATAATGTCTCGCGTTTACTGGGCCTGCAGGTGTCTGAAGCGGCCTGAATCTACTAAAAAAAATGAAAAAAATCTGAAAAAAATCTCTTGAAAAGCAATCAGCGGTCCTTATTTAAGGATTACGCGATGCCGAAATCGGGTCGCGGAGACAAAAAACTTGCTGATTATGTTCAGGAGATTTGAATCATGAGTACTGCATTTTCCCTGGCCCCACTGTTCCGTTCCTCGGTAGGTTTCGACCGCTTCAACGACCTGTTCGAAACTGCCCTGCGCAATGAGCCAGGCAGCACCTATCCACCCTACAACGTTGAAAAATACGGTGACGACCAATACCGCATTGTCGTAGCGGCCGCCGGTTTCCAGGAAGAAGACTTGGACCTGCAAGTGGAGAAAGGTGTGCTGACCATCAGTGGCGGCAAGCGTGACGCGGACGAAAGCGTCACTTACTTGTACCAAGGCATCGCTCAGCGCGCCTTCAAACTGTCGTTCCGTCTGGCAGACCATATTGAAATCAAGGCCGCCGAGCTGCGCAACGGTTTGTTGAGTATCGATCTGTTGCGTGTGATTCCGGAAGAAGCGAAAGCCAAACGCATCCCGATCAACGGGACGGAAAAACCGGCTCTGCAGCACTGAGTCATTCGAAGAAATACATTCGTTTGAACAGGCTGTAACCCGCTGAATGAAGGCCCCGACTTGTCGGGGCCTTTTTGTTTCCAGGCAAAAAACAGCCATACAAGCTTTGCCGCTTTGCGACGGTTTCTCTACAATCCGCGCCAGTTTTGCCGACCCCCATCCTGCCAGGTCTGCCCGGAGCTTTTTTTCATGGAAGAGATACAACAGCGTTGGCTGTGCGGTCTATCTGCGCCGATGGTGGCCCTCAATCCTCGCGCCCGTTACGACGAGCCTGCTTTCTACTCCGATCCGCAATTCATCGACCTGCAATGCAGCTGGGGCATCAGCGACCGGCCGCAGTTATTAAGCATGCTTGAAGGGATGGCGGACGACGGTCATGCCTCTCATCTCGATGGGGCGTATCGGTCGTGGCAGCGTTGCTTGCCGAGCGAATGGCAGGCACTGCTTGAAACGCTGTCACCCCGCGAGCGCGACTTGCACGAGTTCGCCGGGCGTACCTTCGGTGGATGCGGGCCGGGTGGTATCAGGGCTTGGGATCTCGGGCGCATGGGGTTTCTCTTGCGCTGTGGCTTGCGCAATGAGTGGATCGATTTAACTGAAAGTCTTTGGCTACATGGCCGACTCGCCGTAAGAGCGCAATACCATTACGGCAGTTGGTTCTCCTATTTCAATGGTTTCCTGGCCGGTCATGCGTTCTGGAGCTGTCTGGGCAACAGTGACGAACAGATGGCTCACGAGCTTGATCGGCAAGGGGAGTTTTCGCGTAGCGCTTTCATTGCGCGTGGTCTTGCGCGCGACACCTCTTCTTTCCTGGCTGATTTGCCTTGGCACACGGACCTTGATGCGCTGCCACGCCCGGCGTCCCTTGAGGAGTTCGACTGGTCATGAGTTGCTGGATACGCCTGGGTATAGAACCCACCAAAGACCAGACACTTATTCGAAATGCCTACCGCGCGCGTCTGCCGGAGCATCATCCGGAGAGTGATCCTGAGGGCTTTCAGGCACTGCGTGAGGCCTATGAAAGTGCCAACCGTTTCGCTCGTCATGAAGAGGTCGAAATCGAAGATGAAGGCGCTGCTGCCTCCGAGATTCCGCAGACCTTGGTGGATTTTTACGCATTGCTCGAAGATCCGGCCCGGCGCTTCAATCCAGAGGCCTGGCGAGCGTTCGTTAAAGCGTTGGATCAGCTGCCTCTGGACGCTCTAGATGACCTCGGTTGGGGGTTGTTCCATGCATTGGCCAATGCCGGGTCGCTGTCTTACTGCTGCGCGAATCTGCTGGCGCAACGGATGGGTTGGGAACACCAGTTGCTGGATCTGGGGTTCGAGCAGGCGAATAAAGTCGAACAGTTCCTGCAACGCATCAAGACGCCAGACCCGTTCGATACGACACTGATGAGCGGCTGGTCCGAGCCTGCGCAGATGGAAACCCTGTGGTATGCCCGAAGCCTCGACTACCTCTTCGAGCATCGTCCGCTCCATGAATTCGAAGACTTTGCCAGCCATCACACCTGTTTGCCACTGCCGGCGGACGAAGCATTCATCAAGCGTTTGCTGGTGCGGTTCACCCAGGCGGGTATCGGTGGTGCAGGTCTGCAGCAACTGTGTGTCGAACAACAGAGCCAAGCGCCAGACGATGTCGATTGGCTTTACTTGTTGGCTTGTCAAAACAGTTTGTTGGGGCTTGAGGATCAGGCGCTACCCTGCTGGATCCGGCTCTGGCTGGAGTATCGTCACCCGAAGGCTGAAAGTTACTTGCTGGAGCTTTGCGCCAAACGTCAGCCAGACTTTCTCGCGCTGCTGATTCAGGCATTTGACCGTCTGGAAAATTTCCGTGACTGGTCCCATGACCTCGACGATGTCACTCAAGAATATGGCAGCCCTTCACAGCGTCCCGAAACGCTGGCTCGCTGGCTTGGGGTCGGGCAACTCAATCTGCAAGGATTGGCAGCCTCATTTGTCGATTGGCGAATGACGGGGGATGAACTGCCTCTGCTGGCATTGCTGCTAGGGGAGCATGCGGATTCCCGCTTGCAGCGTCTGTACCGGCATGCTTGGGCCTTGCATCGTGGGGATGTGTGGTTGTTGCAACAAATACTGGACGAGCCGCATCCGTTCGATGCCCTTGAGGGGTTGGTGTTGAGCGGGTTCAAGTATCAGGCAGAGCAGCAACTCTGTTGGTTGAATCAGGCGCCGATTCCGTTGGCAATGAAGGCCTTTCTCAACAGCCGTTCAGTTGAGCCGCAACTCGCCGAGGAACTGACAAAAGGCGAACCGCACAAGATTTGTCGCCTGTGGTTGAGCAGGCTGCGGGCTTACGACCCGTCTGCCCTGGTGCGGATCGATCAGGCATTTGACTTGGTGGACGCAGAAGCGGACGTGAACTTGCGGAGCTTGAGTCTGCTGGTCCAATTGGGACAGCGAGGCGCAGTCCTGCCGGTCATTGTGCAAGGCGAGGCGGCGTGGCAATGGCACGCTCAATCGGTATTCCTGCTGGCATTGCTCGAACAGCCTGAGCGTTGGTTGACGTTGATCGATACGCAATGCCTGGAGCGGCTGGAGCTCAACCCGGCTCATCCCCTGAGTCGGCTCCAGCCGTTGTTGCGGCGTTTGCAGCGTGAGCAAGGCAACTGCACCGGTTTGCTGGGATGGCTGCAAGGTACCGATCCGGTCCATGGCTTGCTCGTGCAGCAGCTGTTCAATGTGCAACAGGCCCTGGACAGCACAGCGCTGCCCGGTAATGCGCAGCTCTATACCTGCATTGAAAGTGATCCTGATGCGTGTGGCGAGGATTTGCTGGGGCTGATGCTGCTCTGGGGTGTGCTGTATCACGATCCGAGCCTTGACGCCGAGCAGCATCGCGCACTGTTGCAATCCATTGCCGCTATCAGTTGTGAAGATGACTGGTTCGAAGCGTTCCGTAATGGTTTGATCAAGGGGGATCCTGTTTGGCCGCCTCGCAAAGTGCTGACGGATTTCGACGTCGACAAGCTGCTGGTCTATGAAGTCCTCGATACGCTGAGAAGCCTGATTCGTTATGGCGCGGCAGGCGTGCCGAGGACCAAGGTGCTGCAACAGTTGCAGCGCGGAAAGGATGAAACCGCGAACAGTGTGGGCCTGCGTCTGGCATTGACTGCCTTGCTGTCCTGGAGCGAGCGCCTGCTCCTGGCCAAAAGCGACACTCGCCCGGTGCCGTCTGCTGCGGTCTGGCGCTTGGGCACGCGATTGGGACGCAAGGCGTTTATCGGGCAGGTGCTGGGATGTGTGGTGATCACCCCGATCGTGGCGCTACTCAGCGGCACTGCCGTCTCGGGGGTTGTCATGCTGCTGCTGGGCATCGGGTTGTTGCTCAGTGCGACTCTGCGTCGGCTGCATGACATTGGCCGCGGGATTCCCACACTGCTGATTATTGCCTGTCTGACGCCGGTTTTGCCGTTCCTGCCTCTGGTGTTGTTCGGCTTTTCCGGCGACAAGCTGCCTAACCGCTATGGTGTGCCGCCGGACAGCGTCGGAGAGGACTCGCTGCCCGGTGGCTTGCAGACGACCCTGCGGCGGCTTAACGGCTAAAGGCGCAGTTGATCCAGCGCTTTATTGAGTTGAGACCGATGGCTGGCAATCTCCACCGATTGCTGGCCACCGAGCACGGCGGTAAAGGCATCCAGCCAACCGGCAATTTGTTCGCGCTCATCGCCCAGGCTTTGCGTCCACGCACGCTCCAGCCGTGCCAGCAGGGTGCGGTTGGGCAGCGCGTCTCGTGGATGGATTTTCAGGGCGCTGAGCCGTTCATGGCTGTTTTGCCGTGATTGCGGGTCGAGCCCGGTGGGGCTGCGATCAATGCTGTGGCTGTGGCGTTCGCCGCTGGCCAGCAGGGTCACGTCAACTTCAAGCAAGCCGTTGATGTCGTAGCTGAAGCGCACATCCAGGGCTTGTATCTGGTCGCCGGGTGTCACCGCGACGTCGAAGGCATCGATGAAAATATTGTCCCGCACCCACGGCCGTTCACCCTGATAGACCGCGATACGGATTTGGTCTTGCTGCGGATGGGTGGTGTAAAAGCGTTGCACCCGAGAGGTAGGGATCACGGTGTTGCGTTCGATGATCGGCGAGAAGGCGCCGCTGACGTCTTCACCGCGATGGGTCGAGATGCCCAGAGTGTACGGGCAGACGTCGGTCAGGATCAGCTCCTCGATTGCGCTATCGCGGGCCTTGCACGCCGCCTGGGTGGCGGCGCCCAGTGCGACAATCGTGTCCGGGTCGAGATGGCGATAGGGCAGGCGCCCGAACAGTGTGGCGACCATCTGCTGCACGGCTGGCATCCGCGTAGCACCGCCGACCAGCACCAGACTGTCGAGGTCCCGGGGCTTGAGCCGTGCATCGCGCAGGGCTTGTTCGATGGGAGCGCGCAACCGGGCCAGCAGCGGTTCCCAGATTTTCAGCGCGGCGGCCTCATCCAGCGACCACTCGCGCAAGACGTCGGCGCCATTCCAGTTCAGATGCTGGGTGCCTTCACTGAGTTTGCATTTGAGTTGCTCCAGAGCATCCCCCAGGCTGGCCAACCCCTGGCCGTCGATCAGCTGTGGGGTGAGTTGCCAGTCTTTCAGGCAGGCCTGCAACAATGCTGCGGTGAAGTCTTCACCGCCTAGGAAGTTGTCGCCGGTGGAAGCGTGCACTTCAATCAGCGGCAGTGCGTATTCCAGGACCGTGACATCGAAGGTGCCGCCGCCCAAGTCGAAAATCAGCGTGCGCTCGAACTTCTGCTCGTGCAGCCCGTACGCCATGGCGGCGGCGGTCGGCTCGTTGATCAGCCGCGACACCGTCAAGCCCGCCAGCTCGGCGGCAAACAGCGTGCGTTTGCGTTGCTCGTCACTGAAGTAGGCCGGCACCGAAATCACCGCCTCATGCACCGGATGGCCCAACCAGGCTTCGGCATCCTGTTTGAGTGAACCGATTACCAGTGCTGACAGTTCTTCCGGGCTAAATTGCTGCCCGCCCAGTTCGAACTGTTTGTCGCTGCCCATAAAACGCTTGAACGCCGCCACTGTGCGTTCTGGATGGGTGGTCAGACGGGCGCGAGCCGCATTGCCAACCAGAATGCTGTCGTCTTCATCGAGGCTGATCACTGAAGGGGTGAGGAAATCGCCTAGGGCGTTGGGAATCAACTGTGCGCGACCTTCCTGCCAAACGGCGATCAGGCTATTGGTGGTCCCAAGGTCGATACCCAGCAAGGCCGGGCGGGGGAGGGTTGCATCCTGCATGGTTGATCTCTTTGAGGCGGTGCAAAAAACGCGACCCTACAGGTTGAGAGAAAAACTGGCAATTGGAGCGCCTGTTACGGAATATCTCCCGTGCGGTGCATCAGTGACCCCGATTATTTGAGCAGTTTCTGAAACTCCTCCACCGGCAGTGGCCGGCTGTGCAAATAGCCCTGATACAAATGGCAGCCCAGCCCCTGCAAAAACTCCAGCTGCTCCAGGGTTTCCACCCCTTCGGCGATGACTTCCAGCTCCAGGCTGCGGGCCATGGCGACGATGGCACGAATGATTTCGGCATCGTTGGGGTCGGTGGTGGCGTCGCGGACGAACGACTGATCGATTTTCAGGGTGTCCACTGGCAGGCGTTTGAGGTAAGTCAGCGAGGAATAACCGGTGCCGAAATCGTCCATGGCAAAACTCACGCCGAGTTTTTTCAGGCGCCGCATTTTGCTGATGGTGTCGTCCAGGTTCTGGATGACGATGCCTTCGGTGATTTCCAGTTTCAGCAATGAGCAGGGCAGGCCATGGCTGCCGAGGCTGTGTTCGATGCGTTCGACAAAATCGTTTTGACGGAATTGTCGTGGGCTGATGTTCACACACAAGCTGAAATTGAGCGGATCGATCAGGCCCTTGGCGATCAGGTGTTTGAAGGCCGCGCAGGCTTCGTCGAGGATCCACGTGCCGACTTCCAGAATCAGCCCGCTGTCTTCCAGCACCTTGATGAACTCGGTGGGCGATTGCGCGCCCAGCTGCGGATGGTGCCAGCGCACCAGGGCTTCGGCGCCGGTAATGCGGTTGTCGCGGGCGTCTACTTGCGGTTGGTATTGAACGCTGAACTCACCCCGGGAAAGGGCCAGACGCAGGTCGGTTTCCATGCGCAGGCGTTCGCTGGCGGCCTTCTGCATGGTGTTGTGATACATCTGCGTGGTGTTGCGGCCCGAGTCCTTGGCGCGGTAAAGGGCGATATCGGCGCGTTTGAGCAGGTCGGTCGGGGTCGAGCCGTGGTCGGGGATCAGCGCGATGCCGATGCTCGGCGTCACTTGCAGGCGCTGTCCGTCGAGGAACATCGGTTCGGACAGGAGTTCGCGCAAGGTGTCCGCCAATTCCCGGACCTGAGCGCTGACGTCGCTGCGCGAGCCTTCCAGACCACTGAGCAACACCACAAACTCGTCACCGCCCAGGCGCGCGACGGTGTCCTCCATGCGGACGCTGGCTTCGAGGCGCGCGGTGATGATCTTCAGCACCGTATCGCCTACCGGATGACCTAGGGAGTCGTTGATGTGCTTGAAGTGGTCGAGGTCGAGGAACATCAGCGCGCCGCGCAGGTTGTGGCGCTTGAGCAGGGCGATCTGCTGGCTCAGGCGATCCATCAACAGTGCGCGGTTGGGCAGGTTGGTCAGCGGGTCGTGGTAGGCCAAGTGACGGATCTGCGCTTCGGCATTTTTCAGCAAGCTGACGTCCCGCGCGGTCAGCAGCAGGCACGCGGTTTCGTTGAGGGTGATCGGCTCCACCGAGACTTCGACGGTCAGCAACTCACCGCGTTTGTTGCGCCCGAGCATTTCCTGATGGTGAACCCGGCCCTTGATCTGTAGTTCCGCCAACAAGGCGGAGCGTTGTTTCTCTTCGGCCCAGATGCCCACCTGATACACCGTGCGACCGACCACTTCATCAGCGCGGTAACCTGTCAGGCGACAGAAACCATCGTTAACTTCCAGGTAGCGCCCGGTGTCACGCTCGGTAATGGTGATGGCGTCGGGGCTTGAGTGGAAGGCCTTGGCGAACTTCTCCTCACTGGCCTTGAGCGCCGCTTCCGAGCGTTGCTGTTGGGTGATGTCGCGCAGGGTGGTGACGATGCAGGGCTGGTCGCCGACGCTGATCTGCCGGCTCGAAATCACGCAAGTCAGGGATTGCCCGTCCTTGTGCTGAACGATGATTGCCACGTTGTTCAGGCCTTGCTCGCGGATGACCCGCTCGATTCGTTGCAGGCTTTTTGCCGAAGCGTCCCACAGGCCGATTTCGTCGGCGCTGCGGCCAATCACGTCGGTGGTGCTCCAGCCGAATGTCTGAGTGAAACTGGAGTTGATCTCGATGAAATGGCCGGTGTCCTGGCGCGTGACGCAAATCGGGTCCGGGCTGACCTGGAACAAGGTGGCGAATTTCTCTTCCGATGCCACCAGTTGCTGTTCGCGTTCCATCTGGTCAGTGATGTCCAGCAGTGTGCCGGCCATGCGCAGCGGGTTGCCGTGGTCGTCTCGATAAAGTCTGGCGCGGCTTTCCAGGTAGCGCGAACTGCCGTCCGCCAACTGCACGCGGTACGTCAGTTGATAATTGCCGGCCGGGCCTTCGCGCAAGCTGCGGTAGGCGTCGCGCATGGTGTCGCGTTCTTCGCCGGGCACGCCTTCGAAAAACGCGTCGAAGGACTCATGGAAGGGTTTGGAGTCCAGCCCATGTAACTGGGCGGCCCGCGCCGAGCCGTAAAGCATGCCGCTGGGAATGTGCCAATCCCAGGTGCCGAGTTGCGCCGAGTCCAGAGCCAGGTCGAGGCGTTCCTGGCTGTCTTTGAGGGCGTGCTCGGCAATTTTGCGTTCGGTGGTGTCGAGGAACGTGCTCAGCAGATAAGGCTGGCCTTCGAGTTCGACCTTTTTCGCGCTGAGGA
The DNA here is from genome assembly GCF_024748615.1 of Pseudomonas sp. B21-048. NCBI lineage: Bacteria > Pseudomonadati > Pseudomonadota > Gammaproteobacteria > Pseudomonadales > Pseudomonadaceae > Pseudomonas > Pseudomonas sp. B21-048. Next base: position 2,050,986 of record NZ_CP087168.1, read on the forward strand.
TGCCGTCGTGAACCTGCCCGTTGCTGGCGCGAAACTGCACCTCCATGTTGATCAGCTCGCCTTTGGCCTTGGTAGCCTTAACCAGTTGCGTTCGTTGCTCCGGGTTGACCCAAAGACCCAGCTCCAGCGTGGTTCGACCGATAGCGTCCTGCACCGGCCAGCCGAACAGGCTTTCGAAATACTGGTTGGCTTCGCTGATCAGCCCGTCTTCCTGACGGGTCAGCAGCACCATGTTCGGGCACAGGTGAAACAGCGTGGCGAAGCGTTTTTCCGAGCTGCTCAGCGCCTGTTCGCGCTGGCGCTGATGGGTGATTTCACGAATGACCCCAATCATACGCGGTCGGCCGTTTTTGTCCGGCAGCAGGCTGCCGTTGATTTCCAGCCAGTGCAGACTGCCGTCGGGCCAGCGGATGCGGTGGTGCATCGCCTGTTCCAGCGGAGCGCCGGCGATCACTGCATTGAAGGCGCGAATGGCTTTCGCCCGATCCTCCTGAGGCAGCAGGTCGAGGTATTCCAGGTCTTCCGGCAACGGCTGCCGGGGATCGAAACCGAACAACGCCTGAGTACCCCGTGACCAACTGATTTGCCCCCGCTCGATGTCCCAATACCAGGCGCCTAGCCGAGCACCGTTAAGGGCCGCCAGCAACTGCGGGGCGCTTTCCCAGCTCTGCTCGGACCGTTTGGGGTCAAGTGCCTGAATGCGCGGCATCGGCGGCATACGTTCAACAGATTTGGGCATGGATGACAGGCCTTGGGCTGAATTGGGCGTTAGGCACAGGGTTTTGGGGCTCTATAGGCGTAGCACAAAAAGAAGAAGCACAGCTTAGCCGCGAGTCCCTGGCTGATCGATTTGTGCATCCAGCAGAGCCATGAAGGCCCGTGCCGCGTTCGACAGCGTCCGTTCGGTGTGCAGGATATAGCCTAGCTGGCGAGTGAGCTGTATGCCCGGCAAAGGTATGCGCGCCACTTGATCGTCCAGCATGGTGCGCGGCAAAACGCTCCAGGCCAGGCCGATCGAGACCATCATCTTTATGGTTTCCAGATAGTTCGTGCTCATGGCGATGTTCGGCGTCAGGCCCTGGGCCTCGAACAGGCGCTGCACGATGTGGTGGGTAAAGGTGTTGCCGCCGGGGAAAACCGCGGGGTGCAGGGCAATGTCCGCCAGGCTGACCGGACCGTTAGCGATCAGCGAATGCTCCGGGGCGACCACGAAATCCAGCGGGTCATCCCACACGGGCGTGGCCTTGACCAGTGCGTGGGGCTCCGGTGCAAGCGTGATTACCGCCAGTTCGGCGCGGCCATGGAGGATTTCTTCGTAAGCCACTTCCGAATCGAGGAACTGAATATCCAGCGCCACTTGTGGGTAGCGTCGGGTGAACTCCCTTAATAAGGGCGGCAAGCGGTGCAGGCCAATGTGATGACTGGTGGCCAATGTCAGACGACCGGAGACTTCGCCGGTCAGGTTGGTCAGGGCGCGGCGGGTGTCATCCAGTACATTGAGGATCTGATAGGCGCGTGGCAGTAGGGCGCGACCGGCTTCGGTCAAGCTGACTTCCCGGCCCAGTCGATCGAACAGCCGCACCTTCAATTGTTGCTCCAGGCCGGCGATGCGCTTGCTGATGGCGGGTTGCGTCAGGTGCAGCCGTTCGCCGGCGCCGGAGAAGCTTCCAGTCTCGGCAATCGCGATAAAAGCATTGAGGTTGGCGAGGTCCATGATGATGTCTCAGTTGTATTCCATGTGGTTATGCAAAGCATAAAAAATATGAATTTGAGTTATTTAATGTAACCCCCTAGGATCGACCTCACAAGCCAAGGGGTTATTGAAAGTTTCAAAATCCGGGGCATAGAAACAAGCTGATGAGGAAACCGTCTGATGGCCGGCAAAACGCTCTACGACAAGCTCTGGGATTCGCATTTGGTCAAGCAGCGCGACGATGGCTCTGCGCTGATCTACATCGATCGTCACATCATCCACGAAGTGACCTCGCCGCAAGCCTTCGAAGGCCTGCGTCTGGCCGGGCGCAAGCCTTGGCGCATCGATGCCAACATCGCGACCCCGGACCACAACGTTCCGACAACTCCGGAGCGCAAGGGCGGTATCGAAGCGATTGTCGACCAGGTCTCGCGTTTGCAGGTTCAGACCCTCGATGACAACTGTGACGAATACGGCATTGTCGAATTCAAGATGAATGATGTGCGCCAAGGCATCGTCCACGTGATCGGCCCGGAGCAGGGCGCCACCTTGCCGGGCATGACCGTGGTCTGCGGCGACTCCCACACCTCGACCCACGGCGCGTTCGGTGCCCTGGCTCACGGTATCGGCACTTCCGAGGTCGAGCACGTGCTTGCCACTCAGTGCCTGGTCGCCAAGAAAATGAAGAACATGCGGGTGTCCGTCGAAGGCCAATTGCCGTTCGGCGTGACCGCCAAGGACATCGTCCTCGCAGTGATCGGCAAAATCGGCACCGCCGGCGGTAACGGCCACGCCATCGAGTTCGCCGGTAGCGCGATTCGCGACTTGTCCGTTGAAGGTCGCATGACCATTTGCAACATGGCGATCGAGGCCGGCGCTCGCGTAGGTCTGGTGGCCGCCGACGAAAAAACCGTGGCTTACGTCAAGGGCCGTCCATTTGCTCCGAAAGGCGCGGAATGGGACTTGGCTGTCGAAGCGTGGAAAGACCTGGTTTCCGACGCGGATGCCAAGTTCGACACCATCGTTGAGCTCGATGCCACTCAGATCAAACCGCAAGTCAGCTGGGGCACCTCGCCCGAGATGGTCTTGGCTGTCGATCAGAACGTTCCCGATCCTGCGAAGGAAATGGACCTGGTCAAGCGTGGCTCCATCGAACGCGCCTTGAAATACATGGGTTTGACCGCCAATCAGGCGATCACCGACATTCAGCTGGACCGCGTATTCATTGGCTCCTGCACCAACTCGCGGATCGAAGACCTGCGCGCCGCTGCCGTGATCGCCAAGGGTCGTAAAGTGGCTTCGACCATCAAGCAGGCCATCGTGGTGCCGGGTTCGGGGCTGGTGAAGGCTCAGGCCGAATCCGAAGGCCTGGACAAGATTTTCCTCGAGGCCGGTTTCGAATGGCGCGAGCCGGGTTGCTCCATGTGCCTGGCGATGAACCCGGACCGTTTGGAGTCGGGCGAGCATTGCGCGTCGACCTCCAACCGTAACTTCGAAGGCCGTCAGGGCGCCGGTGGCCGTACGCACCTCGTGAGCCCGGCCATGGCCGCCGCCGCCGCGGTGAACGGTCGTTTCGTCGACGTCCGTGAATTGATCTAAAGGAGCGCAGCATGAAAGCTTTTACCCAGCACACTGGTCTTGTCGCGCCTTTGGATCGTGCCAACGTCGACACCGACCAGATCATTCCGAAGCAGTTCTTGAAGTCGATCAAGCGCACCGGCTTCGGCCCGAACCTGTTCGATGAGTGGCGTTACCTGGATGTCGGGCAACCGTATCAGGACAACTCCAAGCGCCCGTTGAACAAGGACTTCGTCCTCAACGCCGAACGTTATCAGGGCGCCAGCGTGTTGCTGGCCCGCGAGAACTTCGGTTGCGGCTCCAGCCGCGAACACGCGCCGTGGGCGCTGGAAGAGTACGGTTTCCGCACCATCATTGCGCCGAGCTATGCCGACATCTTCTTCAACAACAGCTTCAAGAACGGCTTGCTGCCGATCATCCTGAGCGACGCTGAAGTCGATGAGCTGTTCCAGCAGGTTGAGGCGACGCCGGGCTATCAGTTGCAGGTTGATCTGCAAGCCCAGACCGTGACCCGTCCGGATGGCAAGGTGTTGAGTTTTGAGATTGACGCGTTCCGCAAGCACTGCCTGCTCAATGGCCTGGACGATATCGGCCTGACGTTGCAGGACCACGAGGCGATTGCCACGTTTGAAGCCAAGCATCGCGCAAGCCAGCCGTGGTTGTTTCGCGACGCGTGAATTTGCGTAAGGCGTGATGGGGCTGAACTGGCGGGGCAGGGCGATGCCCGTGTGCTTGACCTCGGTTATGGCGCCGGTCATGTTCGCGAGTATTTCGAGATTGAGGCCGATGGTTCGTTCAGCACAGATGTACTGGTGCTGTGGGCTGAGAAGTAAACGCCCGATAGACTTTTTCCGGGAGTGCCCTTGGGCGCACCGACTGATGACATGAGGAAAGCATGAGCAAGCAGATTCTGATTCTCCCGGGTGACGGTATTGGCCCGGAAATCATGGCCGAAGCGGTCAAGGTGCTGGAACTGGCGAACGACAAGTACAGCCTGGGTTTCGAGCTGAGTCATGACGTGATCGGTGGCGCCGCCATCGACAAGCACGGCGTGCCGCTGGCCGATGAAACCCTGGCCCGTGCGCGTGCCGCCGATGCGGTATTGCTGGGCGCCGTGGGCGGCCCGAAATGGGACACCATCGAACGTGATATCCGCCCTGAACGCGGTCTGCTGAAAATCCGTGCGCAACTGGGCCTTTTCGGCAACCTGCGTCCGGCGATCCTGTACCCGCAACTGGCCGAAGCTTCCAGCCTGAAGGCAGAAATCGTGGCTGGCCTGGACATCCTGATCGTCCGTGAACTGACCGGCGGCATTTACTTCGGCGCGCCACGTGGTGTGCGTGAACTGGAAAACGGCGAGCGTCAGGCCTACGACACCCTGCCGTACAGCGAAACCGAAATCCGCCGTATCGCCCGTGTCGGTTTCGACATGGCCCGCGTGCGTGGCAAGAAGCTGTGCTCGGTGGACAAGGCCAACGTGCTGGCCTCCAGCCAATTGTGGCGTGAAGTCGTCGAGCAAGTGGCCAAGGACTACCCGGACGTCGAACTGAGCCACATGTACGTCGACAACGCCGCCATGCAACTGGTGCGTGCACCGAAGCAGTTCGACGTGATCGTCACCGACAACCTGTTCGGCGACATTCTTTCCGACGAAGCGTCGATGCTCACCGGTTCCATCGGCATGCTGCCGTCGGCGTCGCTGGATGCCAACAACAAAGGCATGTACGAGCCATGCCACGGTTCGGCGCCGGACATCGCTGGCAAGGGCATTGCCAACCCGTTGGCGACCATTCTGTCGGTGTCGATGATGCTGCGTTACAGCTTCAATCTGCAGGATGCGGCCGATGCCATCGAGAAGGCCGTGAGCCTGGTATTGGATCAGGGCCTGCGCACAGGCGACATCTGGTCGGCCGGTTGCACCAAGGTTGGTACGCAGGAAATGGGCGATGCAGTAGTCGCCGCGCTGCGGAATCTGTAATCTCTTTGGCCCGCTGCAACTTTCAACCTTGAAAGCAGCGGCCCACTTTTAAAGAAGGTGTAGTTGCGATGAAACGTGTAGGTCTGATCGGTTGGCGCGGTATGGTCGGTTCCGTGCTCATGCAGCGGATGCTGGAAGAGCAGGATTTCGATCTTATCGAGCCGGTGTTTTTCACCACTTCCAATGTCGGTGGCCAAGGCCCGTCCGTGGGCAAGGACATTGCTCCGCTCAAGGACGCTTACAGCATTGAAGAGCTGAAAACCCTCGACGTGATTCTGACCTGCCAGGGTGGCGACTACACCAGCGAAGTCTTCCCGAAACTGCGCGAAGCCGGTTGGCAGGGTTACTGGATCGACGCCGCTTCCAGCCTGCGCATGCAGGATGACGCGGTGATCGTGCTGGACCCGGTGAACCGCAAGGTCATCGACCAGCAGCTCGACGCGGGCACCAAGAACTACATCGGCGGCAACTGCACCGTCAGCCTGATGCTGATGGGCCTGGGCGGTCTGTTCGAAGCCGGTCTGGTGGAGTGGATGAGCGCCATGACCTATCAGGCAGCCTCCGGTGGCGGCGCGCAGCACATGCGTGAACTGATCAAGCAAATGGGTGTGACCCACGGCGCTGTCGCCGATCAACTGGCCGACCCGGCCAGCGCCATCCTCGACATCGACCGCCGTGTCGCCGAAGCCATGCGCAGCGACGCGTTCCCGACTGAAAACTTCGGTGTTCCGTTGGCCGGCAGCCTGATCCCGTGGATCGACAAAGAGTTGCCGAACGGCCAGAGTCGCGAAGAGTGGAAGGCCCAGGCCGAGACCAACAAGATCCTCGGTCGCTTCAAGAGCCCGATCCCGGTGGATGGCATCTGCGTGCGCATCGGCGCCATGCGTTGCCACAGCCAGGCGCTGACCATCAAGCTGAACAAAGATGTACCGATCGCCGACATCGAAGGGCTGATCAGCCAGCACAACCCTTGGGTCAAGCTGGTGCCGAACAACCGTGAAATCAGCATGCAGGAGCTGAGCCCGACGAAAGTCACCGGCACCCTGAACGTGCCGGTCGGCCGTCTGCGCAAGCTGAACATGGGTTCGCAGTTCGTCGGTGCCTTCACCGTCGGCGACCAACTGCTGTGGGGCGCGGCCGAACCGCTGCGTCGCATGCTGCGGATCCTGCTTGAGCGTTGATCGATTGATGTAACGAAAGAGCCCGTGCCTTGAAAGAGGTGCGGGTTTTTTTTTGCCTACCGATCGTTCCCACGCTCTGCGTGGGAATGCATCCCGTGACGCTCCGCGTCACTGCCTCAACGGCGGACGCAGAGCGTCCATGGCGACATTCCCACGCAGAGCATGGGAACGATCAGGATGGGGCGTGAATTGCCTCACTGCCAACCACCCGGTAAAGTGCCGCTCCCCCCGTTTCGCCAGAGGTAGAACCATGAGCCAGTCCTTTGATATTGCCGTGATCGGCGCCACCGGCACTGTCGGCGAAACACTCGTCCAGATTCTTGAAGAGCGGGATTTTCCTGTCGGTAACCTGCACCTGCTGGCGAGCAGTGAATCGGCCGGGCATTCGGTACCGTTTCGCGGCAAGAACGTGCGGGTGCGGGAAGTTGATGAATTCGATTTCAGCAAAGTCCAGCTTGTATTTTTTGCCGCCGGCCCGGCAGTGACCCTCAGTTTCGCCCCGCGTGCCACGGCCGCCGGTTGCTCGCTGATCGACCTGTCCGGCGCCTTGCCGGCCGATCAGGCGCCGCAAGTGGTGCCTGAGGCCAACGCTGAAATTCTGACCGGCCTGAAAAAGCCTTTCCGGGTCAGCAGCCCAAGCCCTTCGGCCGCGACGCTGGCGGTGGTGCTGGCGCCGTTGCTCGGTTTGCTCGATCTGCAACGCATCAGCCTGACGGCGTGTCTGGCGGTCTCTGCCCAAGGCCGCGAAGCGGTCACCGAGCTGGCCCGGCAAACCGCCGAGCTGCTCAATGTGCGTCCGCTGGAGCCAGCGTTCTTCGATCGGCAGATGGCTTTCAACCTGCTGGCGCAAGTCGGTACGCCTGATGCTCAAGGCCATACACTGCTGGAAAAACGTCTGGTGCGCGAGCTGCGTCAGGTCATGGCGCTACCTTCATTAAAGATTTCCGTCACTTGCATTCAAGCTCCGGTGTTTTTCGGCGATAGCTTTAGCGTGACCTTGCAGTCATCGAGCGCTGTCGACCTTGCGAAAGTCAACGCAGCGCTGGAAGCGGCGCCTGGTATCGAGCTGGTCGAGGCGGGCGATTACCCGACCCCGGTAGGCGATGCGGTAGGGCAGGACGTGGTTTACGTTGGTCGGGTTCGCAGTGGGATCGACGACCCGGCGGAACTTAATGTGTGGCTGACGTCAGATAACGTACGCAAAGGCGCCGCGCTCAATGCTGTGCAGGTGGCTGAATTGTTGATAAAAGACCTGCTGTAAAAGATACTTGGCAACAATTTATCGAATGATTCCGGTCGAGCGTCATGCTTGGCCGGAATGCTCAAGGTGAGCCACCCCGCAGGGCTTCCCATTGCATGAATGAAATGATCGCGCGCGACGACCCTTCGTCGCCGCGCGCAATGCCTTACGGCAGCGGCAATCAACACCTTCTCGCTGGCCGAGGAATGTTCAAACAAAGGAAGAGGTTATGGTTCAAGTTCGCAAACTGGTGTTAGCAATAGCGGCCGCCTCGGCGCTGTCCTCCGGTATGGCGCATGCCCTCGGGCTTGGGGAGTTGACCCTGAAATCGACGCCGAACCAGCCTCTGGTCGCAGAAATCGAGTTGCTCGACGTCAAGGACCTCACGGTTGGCGAAGTGGTGCCGAGCCTGGCCTCGCCCGAAGATTTCGCCAAGGCCGGTGTCGATCGTCAGGCGTTTCTCAACGACCTGACTTTTACCCCGGTACTTAATGCCAGCGGTAAAAGCATCCTGCGCGTCACGTCCAGCAAACCGCTGTCCGAACCGATGGTGAAATTCCTGGTTCAGGTGATGTGGCCCAACGGTCGTCTGTTGCGCGATTACAGCGTGCTGCTCGACCCGTCCAAATTTTCGCCGCAGACCGCCGATGCCGCCGCGCAACCGGCACCATCCCAAGCAGTGACCGCGCCAGTCACCGGCGCCACCCAGTCGTCGCAACACACCACCACGCCGCGCGATACCCTGTGGGAAATTGCCGCGAAGGCGCGTAACGGCGGTTCGATTCAGCAGACCATGCTGGCCATCCAGGCGCTGAACCCGGATGCGTTCATCGACGGCAACATCAACCGGCTGAAAACCGGTCAGGTGCTGCGCCTGCCCGATCAAGCGCAGAGCACCAGCCTGCCGCAAGCCAAGGCCATCGCAGAAGTCACTGCGCAGAACACCGCATGGCGCCAGGGCCGTCGCTACGTGGCGAAACCTGGAACCGGTCAGCAGCAGCTCGACGCTACCCGGCGCGCTCGTGGGGAAGGGGCTTCATCGCAAGCCACGACAGACAAACTGAGCCTGGTCTCTGCCGATACCGGCAAGGGTGGCAAAGGTGTCGCCGGTGATGCGAAAGCCTTGAGCAACAAACTGACTGTCACCCAGGAAAGCCTCGACACCACTCGTCGTGACAATGCTGAGCTGAAAAGCCGCATGAGCGATCTGCAAAGTCAGGTGGACAAGCTGCAACGCCTGATCGAACTGAAGAACAACCAATTGGCCAAGCTGCAGGCCGAAGGCGGCGCGGATGCACCGGCGGCGGCTGCGACAACTCCGGCGATGTCAGCCGAGCTGTCGACCAGTCCCGGGACAACGCCTGCGGACGCGGCACCTGCACCAGAAGCCGTTCCGGCGCCACCCGTGGAGCCAACACCTGCGACATCCGATGAGCAGAAATTCAACGAGCTGCTGACCAGCCCGATCCTGTTGGGTCTGGTGGGTGGCGGTGCGGTGGTTGTGCTGCTGTTGTTGCTGTTGCTGGCCCGTCGCCGCAAAGCTCAGCAAGAAGCCGAGAAGCATCTGCGCATGGCCCGTGCCTTGGCTGAGGAGCAAGCGTTCTTCGTCGATCAAGACCTGCCGGAAAGCAGCTTCGAAGGTCTGGAAGTTCCGCCGCCGAGCGTGAAACTCGCACCAGCACCAGCACCAGCACCAGCACCAGCTCCGGTGATTGCCCCGGTTGTGGTGACGCCGCCGATTGCTGCACCCTTGGTATCACCTGCCGCCGAGCGCTCTGACGACGTACTGGCTCAGGCGCAGTCGCACATCGCAGGCGGTCGCCTGAATCAGGCCGCTGCCTTGCTGGAAGACGCAATCAAGCAAGAGCCGCAGCGCAGTGACCTGCGTCTGAAACTGATGGAAGTCTATGGCCAGCAGGGCGACCGCGATGCGTTCGTCGCTCAGGAGCGTCAACTGGTGGCCAACGGCGATAACTTCGCCCAGGTCGAAGCGCTGAAAAGCCGCTTCCCCGCCATGGCTGTCGTAGTAGCCAGCGGCCTGGCCGCCGCCGCCATCGCCGCCGAGCTGGACGCGCAGTACGTCAAGGATCTGCTGCTGGACGAACCGCAAGCCCTGGAACCAGCGTTGGCTGACTTCGACAGCGCCTTCGATCTGAGCCTGGACGACCTGGATGCGGCTGTTCCGATCGCGCCTGCGGTTGCAGCCGAGCCAGAACCAGAACCAGAACCAGAAGCTCTGGCTGAGCTGGACGAATTCCCGCTCGACGACGACTTGAGCTTTGAGTCGGTATTGCAGCAACAGACCGAAATCAAGGAAAACCTCGACGATCTGTCGGACTTCGACCTGGACATGGATTTGGGCGGCGATGCCTCGCCGGCAACCCTGGCCGAAGACGACTTCCTGTTGAGTCTGGATGAAGACCTCAAGGACTTGCCTGCGGCCCAGGTGCCAACCGTGACTGAGGCGGTGCTCGACGACCTGGAGTTACCCGCGGATTTTGACCTGTCACTGGCCGATGAAATGGACGCCACCCCGGATCAACCTGACGCCTTCGAAAACGAACTCAACGACGTCAACGCCGAGCTGGATCGTCTGTCCCAGAGTCTCGGTGAGCCGAGCTTCACCGAGGAAGACGCTTTGGCCTCCGCGGACGATGAGCTTGATTTCCTCTCCGGCACCGATGAAGTCGCCACCAAACTCGACCTGGCCCAGGCCTACATCGACATGGGCGACAGCGACGGCGCACGGGACATCCTCAATGAGGTGGTGACCGAGGGCGATGCCGGTCAGAAGAGCGAAGCCAAGGAAATGCTCTCGCGTCTGGCGTGAGTCATCGCTAAGGCGTAAACAAAACGGCAGCCCATCGAGGCTGCCGTTTTTGTTTCCAGGGATAATGCGATGGCGCCTGCCGGCTCGCTCCTTCATGGATTGGGTCGACTTGGGCAATGAGCGCTATCACCGTCGATGGCGCGTAGAATTACCCCTTGAATCAAATCGTTGAGGTTGCAGTGGTGGATTTACAGCAGGGCTTCGTCCTGACCCGGCATTGGCGCGATACCCCGGCCGGCACGGAAGTCGAGTTCTGGCTGGCGACCGATGCCGGTCCCCGGCGCATCCGTCTGCCGCATCAGCCGTCGGTGGCGTTCATTCCAGCAGCCCAACGCGAGCAAGCCGAAGCGCTGCTGCGCGGCGAGAAAAACGTCGAGCTGAAGCCCTTGGCCCTTCTGGATTTCGAGTACCGCCCGGTGCTCGGCCTGTATTGCCAGCAGCACGGTCAATTGATGCGCCTGGAAACCACGCTGCGCAGATCAGGTATCGATGTATTCGAAGCCGACATCCGCCCGCCGGAACGCTACATGATGGAGCGTTTCATCACCGCGCCCGTTTTGTTCGGCGGCACGCCCAACGCCGAAGGCCTGCTGCTCGACGCGCAAATGAAACCCGATCCGGGCTACCGACCGAACCTCAGGTTGGTCTCGCTGGACATCGAAACCACCGCCCAAGGCGAGTTGTATTCCATCGCCCTGGAAGGCTGCGGCGAGCGTCAGGTGTACATGCTCGGGCCGCCCAATGGCGATGACAGCGCGGTGGATTTCCAACTCGAATACTGCGACTCGCGAACCCTGCTGCTGAAAAAACTCAATGAATGGTTCGCCCGGCATGACCCCGACGCCATCATCGGCTGGAACGTCGTGCAGTTCGATCTGCGCGTACTGCACGAACATGCTCGCCGCTTGGCGGTACCGCTGAAACTGGGGCGTGGCGGTGAAGAAATGCAGTGGCGCGAGCACGGCAGCCGCAATCATTACTTCGCTTCGGCCGCCGGCCGGTTGATCATCGACGGCATCGAGTCGCTGCGTTCGGCGACCTGGAGCTTCCCCTCGTTCAGCCTGGAAAACGTCGCGCAAACCCTGTTGGGCGAGGGCAAGTCGATCGACAACCCGTACCAGCGCATGGACGAAATCAATCGCATGTTCGCCGAGGACAAACCGGCCCTGGCGAAATACAACCTCAAGGACTGCGAACTGGTGACGCGGATCTTCGCCAAGACCGAGTTGCTGACCTTCCTGCTCGAGCGCGCCAGCGTTACCGGTTTGCCGGCGGACCGCAGCGGTGGCTCGGTGGCGGCGTTCACTCACCTGTATATGCCGTTGATGCACCGTCAGGGCTTCGTTGCACCGAACCTGGGCAACAAACCACCGGAGGCCAGCCCCGGCGGTTTTGTCATGGATTCGCAACCCGGGCTGTACGAATCGGTGCTGGTGCTCGACTACAAAAGTCTCTATCCGTCGATCATCCGCACCTTCCTGATCGACCCGGTGGGCTTGATCGAAGGGCTCAAGCATCCCGACGACAGCGAGTCGGTGCCGGGCTTTCGCGGTGCACGTTTTTCAAGAACCCGGCATTGCCTGCCGGCGATCATCACCCGGGTCGCCGAAGGCCGTGAAACCGCCAAGCGTGAACACAACGCGCCGCTGTCGCAGGCGCTGAAGATCATCATGAACGCCTTCTACGGCGTCCTCGGTTCCAGCGGTTGCCGCTTCTTCGATACACGGCTGGCCTCCTCCATCACCCTGCGCGGTCACGAGATCATGCTGCGCACCCGCCAGTTGATCGAAGCCCAAGGCCACGCGGTGATCTATGGCGATACCGACTCGACGTTCGTCTGGCTGCGCCGCCCTCACGGGCAGGCCGAAGCTGCGCAGATCGGCCACGCGCTGGTGGACCACGTCAACCAGTGGTGGCGCGAGCATGTGAAACAGGAATACGGGCTGGACAGTGCACTGGAGTTGCAGTTTGAAACCCACTACAAGCGCTTTCTGATGCCGACCATTCGCGGCGCCGAGGAGGGCAGTAAGAAGCGCTATGCCGGGTTGGTTACCCGCGCCGATGGCACCGATGAAATGGTCTACAAGGGCCTGGAAACCGTGCGCACCGACTGGTCGCCGCTGGCCCGGCAATTCCAGCAGGAGTTGTACCTGCGCATCTTCAATCGCAAGCCCTATCAGGATTATGTACGCGACTATGTGCGCAAGACGTTGGCCGGTGAATTCGACGAGCGCCTGATCTATCGCAAACGCCTGCGCCGCACCCTTGATGATTATCAGCGCAACGTGCCACCGCATGTGCGGGCCGCGCGGATCGCCGATGACTATAACGACCAGCAGGGACGCCCGCGGCAATATCAGAACGGCGGCTGGATCAGCTACGTAATCACCGTTGCCGGCCCCGAGCCGCTGGAAATCCGCAGCGCGCCCATCGACTACGACCATTACGTCACTCGGCAGCTGCAACCGGTGGCGGATGCGATCCTGCCGTTCGTGGATGACGATTTCTCAACGCTGATTGGGGGGCAACTGGGCCTGTTTTGAGTCCAGCAGCGACAACGTCCAGCCATCCGGTATGCCATGAAAATATTGATCCAGCGCCTGATGGAACAGGCTGCCTTTTGGAGAAATCTGGGCGAACAGCGTCATCGATGAGTGAAATTTGAGGTTGTCGGGGTGACCGAAAATCTTGGCGATCGAGCTTTGAGGAATGTCCAGAACCAATTGCGTGCAGGTACGCAAGCGCGGACCCAATAACGGATGCTCCAGGTACGCCGTGGCTTCTTCGCTGGAGCGAATGGCAAAGTAGCGGGACATCTCGCTGTCGCCCAGCCCGGAAAACTGCGGAAAGATGAACCACATCCAGTGCCGGCGCTTCTGGCCGGCGCGCAGCTCCTCCTGCACCCACTCGAACACAGGGTCCTGCGCCTGGACGAAGCGTGGCAAATTGAAAGCGTCGAGCTGATCGGTACTTCTCATGCCGATGCCCTCTGACAGCACCGCGATGGCTCAGACCATGGCCAACCGCTGCTTGCGTTGTGGCGCGCGAAAAGCTTGGTCCAGCGCCTCCAGATCCCCGACCTCAAGCCGCAATTGCGCCGCTTGCGCATTGAGCTGCACGTGCTCGGGACGGACCGCCTTGGGGATGGCGATCACGCCGTTCTGACGCAGAATCCATGCCAGCGCTATTTGTGCAGGTGTCGCCTCGTGACGGGCGGCAACCTGCTTGAGCGTCGAATTGGTCAGCATGCTCCCGCCCTGGCCGATCGGACAATAGGCCATCACCGGCATCCTTTGGTGTTGGCTCCAGGGCAGCAAATCGAATTCGATGCCGCGCTCTTCCAGGTTATACAGCACCTGATTGGTGGTGCAGGTCGGCGAGGCCAGTTCTTCCAGGTCGTCCAGATCGAAATTGGACACGCCCCAACGGTCGATCTTGCCGCTTTCACGCAGGCGTTCGAAGGCTTCGACGGTTTCCTCAAGGGGATATTCGCCGCGCCAATGCAACAGGTAAAGATCAATGTAATCTGCATTCAACCGCCGCAGACTACGTTCGCAGGCCTGGGGGATGCCTAGACAGCTGGCGTTGTAGGGGTAGACCTTGCTGACCAGAAAAACCTGGTCGCGCCTGCCTGCGATGGCTTCACCCACCACCTCTTCAGCGCCTCCTTCAGCGTACATTTCAGCGGTGTCGATCAGGGTCATGCCCAACTCGATGCCCAAACGCAGCGCTGCAACTTCCCTGGTGTGTCGGGAGCGTTCTTCTCCCATGCGCCAGGTCCCTTGGCCGATGACCGGCACATGGACGCCGGCCAACTCAAGAGTACGCATGAATCCTCCTTACCGAAGCCCGATCGATACTTCAGTTGGCAGCAAAATGGTCCGGTGGTTCCGTAGCCATCTCGAAAGCAGCCCCTTGCGCATGGAAGGAGCTGCCGAACGCTGCGATCTTTTGACCTACAGGGTGGAAAACTTGAACACCGTGGTCTGGGTATAGCGGTTGCCCGGATCCAGTCGTGTGGACGGGAAGTTCGGTTGGTTCGGCGAGTCTGGATAATGCTGAGTCTCCAACGTAAACGCCCCCCAATGCGGATAAATCTTGCCCGCCTTGCCCTTGACCGTGCCATTGAGGAAGTTGCTGGTATAGAACTGCACGCCGGGTTCAGTGGTGTAGAGCTGCAAGCGCCGGCCGGTTTGCGGATCGCTGACGTCGGCGGCGAGCTGGCCCAGATCACCCTTGGCGTCCAGCACCCAGTTGAAATCGAAGCCGCCTTGTTTCGGTTCGGCGAACTTCAGTTGCGGGTGATCAGCCTTGATGTGTTGGCCGATGGCGGTCGGTTGAGTGAAGTCCATGGGCGTGTCGGCGACCGGGGCCAGTTCACCGGTGGGGATCAGTTTGCCGGTGACCGGCGTGTAATGGGCTGCATGCAAGGTCGCAAGCTGCTTCAGTACGTCACCGTTGCCCGCACCAGCCAGGTTGAAATAGCTGTGGTTGGTCAGGTTCAGCACGGTGGGTTTGTCCGTGCTGGCCTTGTACTCGATGCGCAGCTCATTGTTCTCGGTGAGGCTATAAGTGACCTCGGTTTTCAGGTTGCCCGGGAAACCCATTTCACCGTCCGCCGACAGGTACGTGAGGGTTACGCCCACCGAATCCTTGCCTTTGCTCGGTTCAGCTTTCCACACACGTTTGTCAAAACCTTGGGCCCCGCCGTGCAGTGAATTGCTGCCGTCGTTGAGTGGCGCCTGATAGTGCTTGCCGTCCAGCTCGAAGGCGCCATTAGCCAGGCGATTGCCAAAGCGGCCGATGGTCGCGCCGAAGTATGCGGTGCCGCTTTGATACCCCTGCACATCATCGAAACCCAGCACTACATCGTCGAGCTTGCCGTTTTTGTCCGGCACTTTCAGCGACTGCAAAATCCCGCCGTAGGTAATGACCGTGGCCTGCAGGCCATGGCTGTTGCGCAAGATGTATTGCTCGACGGGCGTACCGTCATTGGTTGTGCCAAAGGCTTTTTGTTCGCTGGACAAGCCGACGGCGTGAGCGGGGAGGGTGGCGATCATCAGGGACAGTCCGAGGCCAGAGAGCAGGTATCGAGATTGAATCATGGTTGACCTTCCTTTTTGTTGTTTTAGGATAAGTAGTCATACTAATGATCAGGTTTTAACGCGATCAAGGAAGGATTTATAGCTTGTCTATGCGGCGTTGCAATCATAAAGCATGACTAATTTAATGACGCGTTCACGGTAATCCGCGTTTACGGACCACCGGCACTGCACTTTTTCGGCTTTCGCGGTTCTATCCTTGGCCAGCCCGCGGCGATCCCCACCGCCGGCCCATGCCCAAGTTCAAGAACCCATGGCTCGAGTTTTACCCCGCATTACCCCGCACATTCGCCGTTATTGCTTGCTGCTGATTGGCCTGTCGATGCTCTTCGCCGGTGGCTGCAGCCATCAGCCGGGCAACGATATCGTCAGCCAGTTTCGCAACGGCCAACCCCAGGAACTCCTCCAGACCAGCGTCGACCGTATGGCGACCCTGACGATGCGTGACAACCTCGAAAGCCTCTACCTGCTGATGAACAAGCTCTACCTGCGCAACCCGGAGGAGCTGAAGAAATCCGGCTTCCTCGATGTAGGCACCGCGGAAAAACAAGTGCGCATGGCCATCGAACAGCAAGAGCCGCTACCCACTCTCGGCGGCAAAAAAGACCTCGCCGCGCTGAGCTACGCCATGAGCCCGGAATTCCTCGGCGACCGGGTGGGGGCCTTCATCTATGCCATCGGCAGCATGCTGGTCACCGCCCACGGCAATCGGCTGGAGTTCTACATGACGGATGCGATTAACCCGACCTTCGTCAGCAATGCCGCGCGCAACATCGAGAAAGCCACCTGGATCTTGAGTCAGCGGCAAAACAAGCAAGGCGAGCCCTTGCTGTTTTCCAACGAAATCTCGGAGGAGGGCAGCAACCTGAGTTTTGCCGTGGAGTTCGGCAAAATCGTCGCGCGGCTGGACCTGCTGACCCAGATGCTCGACGAACGCTACCGACGGATCGGCCTCAACTACGCCCAGAGTTTACTGTTTTTGAATTTCTTGCCGGTGCAATAAAACGAGTTCTGAACCCAATCCCTGTGGGATGTGGCCAGGAAAAAACGGTGTTCCGCCTCAATGAGTTGGCATAACGATAGACCGCATCGATATAACTGGTTATAAGAAAAATCGCTATGCTGCGAGCCGGTTATTTCCTGCGATTTTCTGGGCGTATTAATGGAATTCGGTAATTTCGGGTTGGTCGTTGCAGGTCTGGTGGTCGGCTTTATCGTCGGCATGACCGGCGTTGGGGGCGGTTCGTTGATGACTCCCATTCTGTTGTGGTTCGGCGTCAACCCGGCTACGGCGGTGGGCACGGACTTGCTGTACGCGGCCATTACCAAATCCAGCGGCGTGCTGGTTCATCGCAAGAACAAGAACATCGACTGGGCGATCACCGGTTGGCTGACCCTCGGCAGTGTGCCGGCGGTGGCGCTGACACTATGGTTCCTCAGCACTTTGCAGACCTCACCCGACGCGATGAACGCCGTCATCAAACAGGCGCTGGGCTTCGTACTGTTCGCCACGGCGCTGGCGATTTTCTTCAAGAAACGCTTGCTCGATTTCGCCCACAAACGGGCGGGCGGCCACTACAATCCTAGCGGCTCGCGGTTGAATGTGCTGACCGTCATCACCGGTCTGGTCCTCGGCACCATGGTGGCCCTGACCTCCATCGGCGCCGGCGCCCTGGGCACCGTCGCGCTGTTCATCCTGTATCCACTGCTGCCTACCCGCCGCCTGGTCGGCACCGAAATCGCTCACGCGGTGCCCCTGACCCTGGTCGCTGGCCTGGGCCACGCGAGCATGGGCAACATGGATTGGCACGTTTTGGGTTACTTGCTGGTCGGTTCGCTGCCGGGGATTTACCTGGGCAGCCATTTGACCGGGCGTATCTCCGACGAACTGTTGCGTCCGTGCCTGGCCACGATGCTGGTGCTGATCGGCTACAAGCTGGCGTTCTGATCCGGCACCGTATAGATCACTGAATTTAGCGGAATCATGCTCTCGCTGACGTAGTCAAAACTATGACCACGTTCAGATGAGGTCATGAAGTCCATGAACAGCCCCGTAAACGATCTTCTGCGACGGTTCCGCCGCCCCCGCGGCGAGCCACCCGGCAACGCGGCCGAAGTGTTGCGCCGTCATGCCGAGCCGTTGCCTGCACGCGACTCACCTGAATTCGGCGAACTGTTCGACCGCTTTGGCGATGCCAGCGTGGTGCTGATCGGCGAAGCCAGCCACGGCACCCAGGATTTCTACCAGACCCGAGCGGCGATCACCCGCCGCCTGATCGAGCAGCACGGCTTCGGCATCGTCGCGGTCGAAGCCGACTGGCCCGATGCCGGCCAGATTGATCGATGCGTCCGCGATCTGGGCCGCTCCGCCTGGAAAAAACAGGCCTTCGCCCGATTCCCCACCTGGATGTGGCGCAACACGGCCGTGCAGACCTTTACCCGCTGGCTGCACCACCATAATCGCGGGCTGACGCTGGATCAGCGGGTGGAGTTTCGCGGGCTGGATGTTTACAGCATGCGTCACTCCATCGACGAAGTACTGGGCTATCTCGATAAGACTGACCCGCAGTTGGCGAAAGAGGCCCGCCATCGCTACAGCTGCCTGACGCCATGGCATGACGATCCGGCGCTGTATGGTCATTTCGCCGAGCGGGGCAACCTGGCCACGTGCGAGGACGCCGTGGTCGAGCAATTGAATGTACTGCTGGGCGAGCGGCTCGACCCGATGGTCGCCGACGATGAAGCATTTTTCAGCGCCACCCAGAACGCCCGCGTCGTGCGGGCCGCCGAGCAGTATTACCGCGCTATGTACCGCGGCTCGACCGCCTCGTGGAACCTGCGTGACCTGCACATGTTCGACACCTTGCAAACCCTGATGAAGCATCGTGGAGCAGACGCCAAAGCGGTGGTGTGGGCGCATAACTCACACATCGGCAACGCCGCCGCCACGCAAATGGGTTGGGAGGGACAGTTCAACATCGGCCAGTTGTGCCGCACGGCCTACGGCTCGCAAGCGGTGTTGATCGGCATGGGCACCGACCACGGCACCGTCGCTGCCGCCGATGACTGGGATGAGCCGATGCAGGTCAAACAGGTGAGCCCGGCATTGGCCGACAGCTGGGAACAACTGTTTCTCCAGGCCGGCGTTCCTGCAGCGCTGCTCGACTGGCGGACGTCACCGAGTGGGGAATTGCTGGATGTGTTGGCCGAGCCATTGCTCGAGCGCGCCATCGGTGTCATCTATCGACCCAGGACCGAGCGCCAGAGTCATTACTTTCAGGCGGTGCTGGCAGAGCAGTTCGACGCTTACATCTGGATCGAAAAAACCCATGCGGTCTCACCATTGCCGGCGCCTGAGTTCATGGAGCACGAGGAAGACACTTTTCCATTCGGTATATGACACGCTAGCGATGGGTATCTATTCCCGGGTAAAAATCTCCAATAGATGCCCGTCCGGGTCATCGAAATACACCCGCCGGCCCCCGCCGTAATCATTGATCTCGTTCAGTCGTTGCTTGCCCGGATCGGCCCACCAGGGCTGCTTGTGCATTTGCAGGCGAGCGAAGGCTGCATCGAAGTCTTCGTCGCCAATCAGGAACGCATAGTGTTGGGAAGCAATCGGCGGGTCGTTATTGTAGAAATCCAGCGAAACACCGTTATCGAATTTGACCACCAGCATCGGTCCGAATGGCTCGGGTTCGGGCAGGCCTAGGAGGTCGGTCAGGTAGCGGGCCGAGACCTTTTTGTCACGGCACCAGACAATGGTGTGGTTCAGCTGAGCGCTCATGGAAAAGTCCTCACGGCGAATCAGGTCGTGCGTGTTGTGCTATGAGATTAGCTCAGGCTGTTGCGCAATGACCGCCCTGACCTAAGCTTGGGGCAAGGCGAAACACAATTGCGTGCGTCACCCGGAACGTTCGCCGCGATGCGCAATCATTAGAGCGTGGATATCAAAAGGAGAAGCGCATGCTCATCAGGTCTTTGGCCCTGGCTACTCTGCTGTCTTTCGTCG
Organism: Pseudomonas sp. B21-048; assembly: GCF_024748615.1. Lineage (NCBI taxonomy): Bacteria > Pseudomonadati > Pseudomonadota > Gammaproteobacteria > Pseudomonadales > Pseudomonadaceae > Pseudomonas > Pseudomonas sp. B21-048. Next base: position 2,070,600 of record NZ_CP087168.1, read on the forward strand.
GCCCCCTGTTCGCCGCCGATGACGATTCCCCTCTGGTTAGAGACGTGGGCAGGGCCCGTCCCCTGATTGTCATCGCGCCCAGTTCGGTTGATCCCACTTGGGTCAATCTGAAAAAGTCGCTGGATGAACCCGCCAGCCGCAAGGGCTTCACCGAGCGAAACATGGTGCTGTACACCGTGATCAACACGATGGGCCAGCGTGACGGCAAAGACCTCGACCCGCAAACGACGATGGCATTGATCCGCTCGCTCAAGCTAGGTGCCGGGGCGAAGAGCAAAATCATCCTGATTGGCAAGGATGGCGAAAAGAAGCTTGAAAAGGATGCGGTCGAGCTGAAAGAGATTTTCAGCACCGTCGACCAGTTGCCGGCGGCAGAGAAAGAAGCAACAGTACCGACGCCAGCGCCGATGGCTGAAGTTGCACCGGCCAAAGGCGCAAAAGGCAAACCGGCGAAACCCGCCAAACCGCCTGAACAGCCGGATGAATGAGTTGCGCGGCACTATTGCGGTGAGAGGCATTACCTCAATGCAGGTCAGTTAAGCGCAATCCTACTGGTGCGCGGTTGCCCAGCCATAATGGATTGTCGGGATTATTCAGTCAGCGCACTCAATATTTTGTGAGCAATTTTCACTCGCTCGGCGTTCGGGTAATTTTTGTTGGCCAGAATCACGATGCCGATGTCTTTCGCCGGGATAAAGGCGACATAGGCGCCGAAGCCACTGGTTGAGCCGGTTTTGTTGATCAGCACATTATCGCGTTGCGGTTGCGGCGGGTTCCGCCACCGGACTTCATGAGCCTCAAACGCCATCTGCGACGAGTTACCCGCCAGTAATGTATCGAGCGTCACCGGATAGTTGTAGAACTCCCAACCCAACCCTTGAGTCATCTCGCCGACGGTGTAGTAACCGGTGTGAGTGATGGCGATGGCTTGCTGCAAGGGCTTTTCCAGCGACGTCGGATTCATGTTCGCTTCAACATAGCGAAGCAGATCCGAGGCACTGGTTTTCACGCCATACGCTTCAGAATCCAATGCACCCGGCCCGACTTGCACAGGCTTGTCGTCCTTGTTGTAACCCTGGGCGTAAAGCGCCATCTGGTCCTGCGGCACCTTGAGGTAGCTATGCTTGAGGCCGAGTTTCGGCAGCAAGGTTTTTTCCATCAGCGCATCGAACGGCGCCCCCATGTTGTGGGCTGCCAGATAGCCGAATAGCCCCAGGCTGGGGTTTGAATACAGGCGATGAGTGCCAGCGGCGTAGGTCGGTGTCCATTGCTTGAAATAACCGAGCATCTTGTCCTGATGGTCAGCATCACCTGGGAACTGCAGCGGCAGGCCTCCGGCAGTGTAGGTGCCCAGTTGCAGTACGCTAATGCTGTCGAACGCGCTGCCACGCAATGTCGGCAGAACCTGACTGGCATTGTCCGAGAGGGACAATTTGCCTGTCACCTGGGCGTAGGCGGCGAGGGTAGCGGTGAAGGTTTTGCTCACCGAACCGATCTCGAACAGGGTGTCTTCGGTGACGGCTTTGCCGTTTTCTTTCGAGGCCACGCCGTAGTTAAAGTAATGCGGTTTGCCATTGACGGTGATTGCGACCGCGACACCGGGGATCTGCTGTTGCTGCATCGCCGGTTCGAGGGTGTTCTTCACGATTGCTTCGATGCGGCTGTCAGCAAAGCACTGACTAGCCCCGAGGAAAAGTACGAAAGCGCTGTAGGACGCGAGTTTTTTCTGTCTCTTTTTATGCATGATGAGCCACTTTCCATGAGTTTCTGTTGGGTTAATCGCTACACTCCGAGCGATTTTTCAAGCCGGTCCCTTGCAGGGCAAGCCAAATCTATGCAGGTTGGCGAAGAACGACAAACGACGATATCTCGGATGAGCCATTAGAATATTTTGGGAGTGGGTATGATTCGACCTCATCTGCCGCTGAATGCGCTACGCGCTTTCGAGGCCTCGGCACGCCATCTGAGTTTCACCCGGGCGGCGGTGGAGTTGTGTGTCACGCAGGCAGCGGTGAGTCATCAGGTCAAAAGCCTTGAAGCCCAGCTTAGCGTGACCTTGTTCAAGCGCCTGCCCCGAGGCCTGATGCTGACTAACGAAGGTGAAACCCTGTTGCCGGTGTTGCGAGAATCCTTCGACCGGATTGCCGAAACCCTGGAGCGATTCGAGGGTGGGCATTTTCGCGAGGTGTTGACGGTGGGAGCTGTGGGGACGTTTGCGGTCGGTTGGCTGTTACCGCGGCTGGCAGATTTTCAGACTAAATATCCGTTCATTGATTTGCGCCTGTCGACCAACAACAACCGGGTGGACGTGGCCGCTGAAGGGCTTGATTACGCCATTCGCTTTGGCGCGGGGGCGTGGCATGGGATCGAAGCGGTACGGTTGATCGAGGCGCCGCTGTCGGTGCTCTGCGTTCCCGAGATTGCGCGGCAATTGCACACACCGGCCGATCTGTTGCAGCAGACGCTGTTGCGCTCCTATCGCACGGATGAGTGGCCGGAGTGGTTTCAGGCGACCGGTCTTTCGGCCCATGCCGCCCCACCTCGGAGCATTGTCTTCGACTCGTCGCTGGCGATGATGGAAGCGGCGCTGCAAGGGGCAGGCGTTGCATTGGCACCGCCGCGGATGTTTGCCAGGCAACTGGCGGCGGGCGCAATCGAGCAACCGTTTGTCATCGGGATCACCACCGGTAGCTACTGGCTGACCCATTTGCAGTCACGGCCTGAAACGTCGGCGATGGCGGCGTTCAAGGGCTGGTTGCTGCAAGCTTCGCTTTAATACAAAAACCTGTGGGAGAGGGCTTGTGTGGCGAGGAGGCTTTTCGGCCGATCGGTAGCCGCCATTGGTCTTCTCGATAGCACCCCTTTTGCAGGCTCGTTTCCAACCTGTACGGCCCAGATTCGCTGGACCTCATCAGTGAGGTGCGTCATGGCTTACGAGCAAATCCTTCAAGGTGGAACTTCCGATAACGACCCTGTCAGACCCATTCCCGATAGGGACGATCCGTCGATGGATCACGACGCACCACCCGGCATGGACCCTTCGCAAGACCCGGCCGATACGGACGTTGATCGTCCAGAAGACTGGCGGGACCCGGCTTTGGTCCCGGCTCTGGATGACGACATTCCAGCGCCGGATGAAGAAACGCCATTGTCCGACGACAGGCGATAAACAGATCCGCCCAAATGCGTCTAATGCTGGTCAGTTAAGCGCAATCCATGTGGGAGCGGCGGTGCCGCTCCCACAGGTTTTATGCCTTGCCTTTGATGATTTTCAACTGACGCTGACATCCCGCATCAACAACCCAAACCGCAAATCCAGCGCATCCGGTACCGGCAAATACACCGTGTGCCCATCCCCCGGCGCCACGTCAATCACCTCGCCTTTGATGTTCTGCAACTGATGCAAATCGAAGTGGAAATTGCCCAGGGGCGTCATCAGTTCCAGGTGATCACCCAGGCCAAAGCGATTCTTCACCCGCACCTCGGCCAGCCGGTCCCGGCGTTCACCGGTCAACTCGCCCACGAACTGTTGGCGCTCTGAAACCGAGCTGCCGTTCTGGTAATTCTGATATTCGTCATGCACATGCCGGCGCAGAAAGCCTTCTGTGTAGCCGCGCTGCGCCAGGGATTCAAGATCGGTCATCAAACTGCGATCAAACGCCCGGCCAGCCACCGCATCATCGATCGCGCGGCGATACACCTGGGTGGTGCGCGCGCAATAGAAGTGCGATTTGGTCCGGCCTTCGATCTTCAGTGAGTGCACACCCATCTGCGTCAGGCGCTCGACGTGCTGGACGGCGCGCAGGTCCTTGGCGTTCATGATGTACGTGCCGTGTTCATCCTCGAATGCCGGCATCAGTTCGTCAGGGCGATTGGCTTCTTGCAGCAGGAACACTTGATCGGTCGGCGCGCCGAGGCCCAGGGTCGGTTCGGGCCGGAACTGCTGGACGATCTCGCCGAGCTGATTTTCGCTGGCTGGCGTCGCCGAGTATTTCCAGCGACAGGCGTTGGTGCAGCTGCCCTGATTGGCGTCGCGCTTGTTCATGTAGCCCGACAACAGACAGCGCCCGGAATAGGCCATGCACAATGCGCCGTGGACGAACACTTCCAGCTCCATCGTCGGGACGTGCTGGCGGATTTCGGCGATCTCTTCCAGCGACAGTTCGCGGGACAGGATGATCCGGCTCAAGCCCTGTTGCTGCCAGAACTCGACGCTGGCCCAGTTCACCGTGTTGGCTTGCACCGACAAGTGGATCGGCATCTGCGGGAAGTGCCGGCGCACCAGCATGATCAGGCCCGGGTCGGACATGATCAGCGCGTCCGGTGCCATGGCAATCACCGGTTCCAGATCTTTCAAGAACGTTTTGAGCTTGGCGTTATGCGGGGCGATGTTCACCACCACATAGAAGCGCTTGCCTTGAGCCTGGGCCTCGGCGATGCCGAGCGCGAGGTTGGCGTGATCGAATTCATTGTTGCGCACCCGCAGGCTGTAGCGCGGCTGGCCGGCGTACACCGCGTCGGCGCCGTAGGCGAAGGCATAACGCATGTTTTTCAGGGTGCCGGCAGGGGCGAGCAGTTCTGGGGGCATAAGCGTCATGGCGCAGGTCATGGCAGTGTCGATCGCAAAAGCCGGCGAGGGTAATCCACCTGTCCGTGGGGTTTATTGATCTGGATCTATGCTTGATGAACAAACGGATGGCTGTGGTGGACTAAATATCAGGACGCGCAAACGGCGCCCCTGCGCACTGACATGGATCGGACATGAACGAAACGAAACTACAAAACACATCGTTGATGGTCTTGCTGACGCTGGTGAGCATCGCCTTCATCTGGATTTTGCTGCCGTTTTATGGCGCGGTGTTTTGGGCGATCGTCCTCGCTATTATGTTTGCGCCCTTGCAGCATCAGCTGCAACGGAAGTTCAATTGGCCGCACAACCTGACGGCACTGTTCACTTTGTTTCTCTGTGTGGTGATCGCGATCCTGCCGGTGATCACCATCAGTACCTTGCTGGTTCAGGAAGGCGCGGCGCTCTACAGCAGAATCGAAAGCGGTGAGCTGGACATCGCCGGGTATGTGTCGCAGTTCAAACAAAGCCTGCCGCCGTACGTCCAGTACCTGCTCGATCGTTTCGGTATGGGCGAGCTGAGTGGGCTGCGGGAGAAAATCATCAAGAGCACGATGCAAGGCAGCCAGCTTCTCGCGACCACCGTGTTCAGTTTTGGTCAGGGGACGTTCGAGTTCGTGGTGAGCTTTTTCGTCATGCTGTATTTGCTGTTTTTCTTCCTGCGGGACGGGGCCGAACTGGCGCGCAAGGTGCGCATGGCGATACCGCTGGAAGACAGCCAAAAGCGTCTCTTGCAACTCAAGTTCAATCGCGTGGTGCGCGCCACAATGAAGGGCGACCTGTTGATAGCGATCACGCAAGGGATATTGGGCGGTTTTATTTTCTGGTTTCTGGACATCCCGAGCGTGGTGCTCTGGGCGGTGTTGATGGCATTTCTATCTTTGTTGCCGGCGGTGGGCGCGGGCATCGTCTGGATACCGGTGGCGGCCTATTTCCTGTTTAGTGGCGTAATTTGGAAAGCTACGGTACTCACGTTGTTCGGGCTGTTCGTGATCGGCCTGGTGGATAACGTCCTGCGACCGATCCTGGTGGGTAAGGACACCAGAATGCCGGACTACCTGATCCTCATTTCGACCCTGGGTGGCCTGGCGCTTTTCGGTTTGAACGGTTTTGTCATCGGGCCGTTGATTGCCGCGTTGTTCGTGTCGAGCTGGGCGATTTTCATCGATGGCAAGCCAAAGGTTCAGCTGCCGTAAGCGCTGAGCTGGCCTGAGCCGATACGTTGCGACAAGGCTTGGGCGGCGGGAAGCGAGGTGAGCGGACCGCTGATCGGTTCACCGTCCTGCATCAGATACCAACAGGCAAGCAATCCTCGCGCTCTGAGCGGTGCGGGAACGGCGCTGCCGATAACGGACATGATCTGAACCTGAGCCATAAGTACCTCCATTAATCTATGGAGCTACCTTACGGATCGGACGCTTGAACGGACAATCAACGCTTTCGATAGTCGTCATTGATGCCGATGAGTTCTGTGGTCAGTCCACCACTTGGTCGAGCATATGCATCACTTCCTGCTCATTGAGCAGGCCTTTGCGCACCAGGTTTTCCGCCAGCAGCGAGAGAAACTTTGCGCTGCGATGACCTTCCAGGTGTTTGAGTTCGGTCAGTGCGTTGTACACCTTGCCGGAAGTGCACAAGCCGACAATGCGATGCGGGTTTTGTGTGGGCATGGAGGTCGTCCTTGTTTTTATCAACCTGTTGTTTACGGACAGATCCAAGCTTGCGGACCTGACATGACATAAATATGACCGTTATCACCAAAGTCGGAGTAGGGCGATCAGCGTCAATCATGCCAACTTTACCTGTCGGTATTGTCCCGACAGCGACCTTGGCGAGATTTATTCAGACTTCGTCCCACCGGTGGTCACAAAAAAAGCCCCGCTTTTAAAGCGGGGCCTGAGGAATGTATTACCAGCGGTCACCACGATAATAACCATGGGGAGGGCCGTAATAGCCGCGTGGTGGGCCATACCCGCGTGGCGGACCGTAATAGATCGGTGCCGGGCGGTAGTACATCGGTTGTTGAACATAGACCGGCGCCGGTTGGTAATAAACAGGAGGTGGCTGCACGTACACCGGTTGTGGCTGAACGTAGACCGGTTGTTCCACATACACGGGTCGGTCGCGGCCGATTATTGCTGAGCCGATGATTGCCGAGCCGACGATCGCACCAAACACAGCTGGACCTTCCCAGCCGCCATGACCACGACCACCTGCTTCTGCCTGCCCTGCGATAGCGAGAGCACCGATCAGCAAGGCTACTGTGGGGATTTTACGGATCATGATAAGTCCTCGATTCTTCGACCCGGCGCTTGCGTCTGCAATAGACACAAGTTGTCGCGGGGATACTTCTAAGACAGTTTTTTTTTGAAAATCAGCACAGCCGTTGGGTAAATTTTGTGTAAGGTCTTTACTGGTTTCTTTACGGGGCTGTGCGCTGCCACACACAGCTTCATGATCGATCAGAACAAGGTGGAATGGCTAATCCCCTCCATCTGAAAGTGCTATTGAAGGAGATTCGAATGCAGATGAACCCCAACAGAGACACTCAACTGTGCATGTCGCTCTCGGGGCGGCCCGGCAATTTCGGCCTGCGCTTTCACAACTATCTGTACGAACAACTGGGCCTGAATTTCTACTACAAAGCCTTCAGCAGCCAGGACTTGCCGGGCGCCGTTGGCGGTATCCGCGCCTTAGGTATTCGGGGCAGCGGAGTGTCGATGCCATTCAAGGAAGCTTGTATCGCGTTGGTCGATGAGCTGGACGCATCGGCTGAGGCTATTCAATCGATCAATACTATCGTCAACACCAACGGTCATCTCAAAGCCTACAACACCGATTACATTGCCATCGCCCAGTTGCTCGAAACCCATCAGGTACCCAAGGATTCGACCTTTGCCCTGCGCGGCAGTGGCGGCATGGCCAAGGCTGTAGCCAGTGCCTTGCGCGATGGCGGTTACAAAAACGGCCTGATCGTGGCCCGTAACGAGCGCGCCGGGCGTGCCTTGGCTGAATCGTTGGGTTATTCATGGCAGGCAGAACTGGGGGGCCAACGCCCGCAGATGCTGATCAACGTCACACCCATCGGCATGACGGGCGGGCCGGAGGCCGATCACCTGGCGTTCGAGCCTGACGCTATCGCTGCGGCCGAAACTGTCTTCGATGTAGTAGCGATCCCCTCGGAAACACCGTTGATTGTGCGCGGTCGTGCCGAAGGTAAGCGGGTGATCACCGGACTGGAGGTGATTGCGATCCAGGCGCTGGAACAGTTCGTGCTGTACACCGGCGTACGGCCGACCGATGAGCAGTTCCAGAAGGCCGTGGCGTTTGCCCGGGGCTGATTACCTCAATTATTTGTTGGCTGTACCGGCCCCTTCGCCGGCAAGCCGGCTCCTACAGGTTCAGCGCTGAACCTGTAGGAGCGAGGCTGCTCGCGATTGCCGCGATTCGGTCTCCAGCCAGTCCCGTTATTCGAGACGTGCCAGTCGCTCTTCCAGCGCCGCAATCCGTGCTTCAAGTTCTTCGATCCGCTCAACCGACACGCCGCCACTGGTGCCACGTTCCACCGGATTCTGCCGAGCCGACAGGATCGCTTCAATATCCGCCGGATCGCCCAGTGCATGCATGTAACGGTCTTCGCGCTGGCCGGCCTGGCGCGGGATCAACAGCGCCAGACCCCTGGCGATCAAACGTTCCAGCTGGTGCACCACCTGCTCGGCATCTTCGAAGTCATGCATGCGGCCGCTGCGGGTCAGCAGTTCGTTGACTGTCTGCGGGCCGCGCAGGAACAACAACCCCGTCAGAATCACCTGCGCCGGCACCAGTTCCAGCGCCTTGTCGACCCGATGCTCCCAGCGGTCGGCGCGGCTGCCCATCACCAGTCGGGTGAAGCCGCGACCTTCCAGCACGCGCAGGCTCTGGCCGACCTGGCCCTGGCTGAGATTCATCACCGGTTCACGGCTGGTTTTCTGGTTGCAGGCAATCACCAGTGCATTGAGCGTCAGCGGATAGGTTTCCGGGCTGGTGGCCTGTTTCTCGATCAACGAGCCCAGAATGCGAATTTCCGTGCTGTTGAGCCGTGGTTCGTCGAAGGTCGTTTCTTGCTCAGTGCTCATCGCGCTTTTCCCTAGGCAGTCGAAGCATGCAGTCGAAGGCGCCTAGCCTAATCCTTGCAGGATAAAAGACAAGCCGCAGGGCGGTCGGGCAGGGCTATAATCGCTCCACGTTTTTACGCCTGTCACCACACGAGACCATCATGACTATTTCCCTGTACGCCGCTTCCGTTCCGGTTTTCCAGCAAATGCTCAATGCCCTGAGCAACAACCTGAGCAAGGCCGAAGCCCACGCTACCGCGAAAAACATTGATCCGAACGCGTTCCTGCAAGCCCGTCTGTACCCGGATATGTTCCCGCTGGTGCGTCAGGTGCAGATCGCCGTTGATTTCGCCAAAGGCGTTTCGGCGCGTCTGGCTGAAGTCGAACTGCCGAAATATGACGACACCGAAACCACCTTCGCCGAACTGCAAGCGTTGATTGCCAAGGTCCTGGCCTTCATCGGCGAGATCAAACCCGAGCAGATCGACGGCAAGGAAGGCATCGAGATCGTTACCCGTCCGGGCACGCCTAAAGAGAAGCGTTTCTCTGGTCAGGCTTACTTGCTGAGCTACGGTCTTCCGCAGTTCTTCTTCCACATCACCACCGCTTACGCACTGCTGCGTCACAACGGTGTGGAAGTGGGTAAGCGCGATTACATGGGCGCGTTCTAAACCACCCAGGTGCAAAAAAGCCCGCCAAGGTTTACGCCTTGGCGGGCTTTTTCGTGTAGGAGCCAGGCTTGCCGTAATGCCACTCAGTTAAGCGCAACCCCGGTAGGAACGAGCTTGCCCGCGAAGACGGCGGAACAATAAATATTGATGTTGCCTGACACACCGCCTTCGCGGGCAAGCCCGCTCCTACAGGGGCGTTGTTACGCCATACGTTGGGCTTCCCGGGCTTTCTGGGTCTTCTGTTCCTCACCCTGGCACGCAGCCGCAGTGAATAGCACGTCGGTGGAGGAGTTCAGCGCGGTTTCCGCCGAGTCCTGCAACACGCCAATGATGAAACCGACCGCTACCACTTGCATGGCGATTTCGCTCGGGATGCCGAACAGGCTGCACGCCAGGGGAATCAGCAGCAACGAACCGCCGGCCACGCCCGAGGCGCCACAGGCACAGATCGCCGCGACGATGCTGAGCAGGATGGCCGTTGGAATATCCACGGCGATGCCCAAGGTGTGCACGGCGGCCAGGGTCAGCACGGTGATGGTGATCGCAGCGCCGGCCATGTTGATGGTGGCGCCGAGCGGGATCGACACCGAATAGGTATCTTCGTGCAGGCCCAGGCGCTTGCTCAACTCCAGATTGACCGGAATGTTCGCCGCCGAACTGCGGGTGAAGAAGGCAGTGATGCCGCTCTCGCGCAGGCAGGTAAGTACCAGCGGATACGGGTTGCGACGCAGCTTCCAGAACACAATGGCCGGGTTCATCACCAGTGCCACGAACAGCATGCAGCCCAGCAACACGGCCAACAGATGCATGTAACCGATCAAGGCACCGAAACCGGAAGTGGCCAAGGTCGAGGCCACCAGACCGAAGATCCCCAGCGGCGCAAAGCGGATCACCAAACGCACGATCAAGGTCACGCCATTGGACAAATCGCCGAGCACCTCGCGGGTTGTCTCGCCGGCATGGCGGATGGCAACGCCCATACCGATCGCCCAAGCGAGAATGCCGATGAAATTAGCGTTCATCAGCGCGCTGACCGGGTTATCGACCACGCTGAGCAACAGGCTTTGCAGCACTTCGCTGATGCCGCCCGGTGCGGTCACCGCGACGTCCTGGGTCGACAGCACCAGACTCGACGGAAACAGCGTACTGGCGATCACCGCTACCACAGCCGCCGCGAAGGTGCCCAGCAAATACAAAAAAAGAATCGGCCGGATATGGGTTTCCTGACCGTGCTTATGGTTGGCAATCGAGGCCATGACCAGCACGAACACCAGAATCGGCGCGACAGCCTTGAGCGCCGAGACGAACACTTTGCCAATGAAGGCAGTGGACTTGGCCAGCTCAGGCGCGAACAACGCCAAGGCAATCCCGGCGACCAGGCCGATGATGATTTGCGTGACCAGGCTGCTGCGTTTCAGGCGTTGCAAAAGAGAAGGGGATGAAGCGGTCATAACGGCATCTCTGATTTTATTAGGGTGCAGGGTTCCTTCTCATGCAGCAAAAAGCCGGGCAGGCCACATGGAGGGAACCGAAGGGTCGCTACATCAATGCCAATCAATGGCCGATGAGCAAAGTGTAAGTACCGCAGGGTCGCGGACTTTATCACAGCGTAGCCGCGATCCTTCAGACCTGTGACGATCTGCCACCCGATCGTTCAACGTGATTTGCAGGTTCGTGCAACCTCGTCCGGAAACACTCTGTTAAGCTTCGCCATCCTCATTTTCAAGTTCTGCCAGTGGGCCTTCGGGCTGTCGCTGGTGTCGTCGTTTTCCTGGAGTTCTGCATGCTGTTGCCCATTCTTCTGTTGTCCGCCGCCGGTTTTACGGTGCTGACCACGGAATTCATCATCGTCGGCCTGTTGCCGGCAATCGCCCGTGATCTGGACGTCAGCATCCCTCAAGCGGGTTTGCTGGTGACCCTGTTTGCGTTCACTGTGGCCGCGTTCGGGCCGTTCCTGACGGCGTACTTCGCCAGGTTTGAACGGCGCAAACTGTTTATCAGTGTGCTGATCATGTTTGGCTTGGCCAATACATTGGCGGCACTGGCGCCGAACATCGGGGTGATGGCCATTGCCCGGTTGATTCCGGCGCTGGGGCTGCCGGTGTTTTGGGCGTTGGCCAGTGAAACCGCGGTGGACATCGTCGGGCCGGACTACGCCGGGCGGGCCATCTCCAAGATCGGTTTCGGCATTGTTTGCGCCACGGTGTTTGGCATTCCGGTGGGTACGCTGATTTCCGATGCGTTCGGCTGGCGCAGTGCCTTCGGCATTCTGGCGGTGATCGCGTTTGCCAAGGCGCTGCTGCTGTTTATCTATCTGCCGAAAACCAACCTGCACCAGCATCAGGTGAGCTTCCGTTCGCAGTTCAAGATTCTGCGCAGCCCGCTGATGCTGGGGCATGTGCTGTTATCGATCCTGGTGTTCAGCGGCATGTTTACCGCTTACACCTACCTGGCCGACATCCTTGAGCGCCTGGCCGGTTTCAACGGCACGGTGGTCGGCTGGTGCCTGATGGGCTTCGGGGCGGTTGGCTTGATCGGGAATTCGTTGGGCGGTCGCGCGGTGGATCGGCATCCGCTCATCGCTTCAGTGACATTCTGTGCCTTCATGATCGCCGGCATGGTGGCCTTGGTGCCGAATATTCATTCACCCCTCGGTCTGGCGGCGGCGATGGGGATTTGGGGCGTGACTCAGGCTGCGCTGTTTTTGGTCAGTCACGTGCGCCTGATGAAGGCTGCGCCTGAGGCACCGGCCTTTGCTGCATCGCTGAATATCGCCGGCGCCAACCTTGGAATCGGGCTGGGTGCGCTGATCGGTGGGCGGGTGATTGACAGTGTCGGCCTGGGCGGCCTGGGTTTCGCGGCAGCCGGTTTTATCCTTGTCTCGATCCTGTTGGCGATGGCGCTGATGACCTTCAAACCTCGCGAAATCTGCGCCTGACACCTCACATCGCGGTGAACAGCTCGCGTCGGGCACCTTCGGTAATCGCGACAATGCCGGGGTGTTTGACCTTGCGCTCCACCGAGATGGCGTAGAACGACTCGCGCACCGCGTCGGTCTGGCCGATCAATTCCACGCCACATTGGCGTTTCACTTCGTCGGCAATCACGCTCGGGCCGATGAATATCCCGCTGCCGGATTGGCCGAAGGCCTGCATCAAGGCGCTGTCGTCGAACTCGCCGACAATTCGCGGCTGAATTTGCTGTTCGGCAAACCAGCGTTGCAGGCGACTGCGTACCACGGTTTCCGGCCCGGGAATCAGCAGTGGGGCGCCGTGCAGGCTGCGGGGGAAGTCCTGGCCATATCGCGCCGCCAGATCAACGGTGGCGAAGAAGCTGATGCCGCATTCGCCGAGTTTCTGGCTGTAGCCTTTGATGTCGAGATGCGAGGGCATCGGGCTGTCGGAAATCACTAGGTCAAGGCGCTGAATCGCCAGGTCGGCCAGCAAGCGTTCCAGTTTGTCTTCGCGGCAGGTGATACGCAGGGGCTCACTCAACTCCATGGTCGGCGCGATCAGGCGATAGACAATGGATTTGGGCACTACGTCGGCGACACCCACCCGAAACAGGATTTGTTGTTCGTTGGGCTGCGCCCGCAACATCAACTCCAGTTCGCCGCCCAGTTGAAACATCTGCTCGGCGTAGGGCAGGGTCTGACGCCCGGCTTCGGTGAGTTCCAGCTGCCGGCCGACCCGGCGAAACAACTCGATGCCGTAGGTTTGCTCGAGCAGGGAAATCTGCCCGCTGATGGTCTGTGGCGTCAGGTTCAACTGCTCACAGGCACGCACGATGCTCCCAGTCTTGGCCACCACCCAGAAGTAATGCAGCTGTCGATAATTCAACATGGTTGGTGAACCTCCGGTTTACATCCGCACTTTCAGATTTTTATTCGTAAAAACCGAAGTATAACTGCTAAAAATACGAATTTTCCTGAAGTGTCTGCTTCCTTAGAATGCCTCGCCATCGACGAATCGCCTTTTCGGTTCTGTCTGTTCTATCGAGGAAAGCATCATGAAGCTTAAAACCACGGCACTGCTGATCACGTCTTTACTGGTGTTGGCCGGTTGTGAACAGGCTGAGAAAAGCGCTCAACAACTGATGGGCAAGGCCGCCGAAACCGCCAAACAAGCGATTGACGATACCCATAAAGCCGCCGAGCAAGCATTGAGCGATGCCACGGATGGCTTGATCAGCAAGAAAGAACAACCGGCCAAAGAGACGGACAAAACCGAATCTTCGACCCAGGAAATCTAAACCGTCTACAACGAGTCAGGACTGACCCATGGAATACCTTTTAGAACTGGCTGCAAGCCCCACCGCGTGGGTCGCCCTGGCCACGCTGGTGGTGATGGAAATCGTGCTCGGCATTGATAACCTGATCTTCATCTCGATCCTCACCAACAAGCTGCCCGAACAGCATCGCCAAAAGGCGCGGCGCGTCGGTATTGGCATGGCGCTGATCCTGCGTCTGGCGCTGTTGAGCACCATTGCCTTCATCGTCCAGCTGACTGAGCCGGTGATCGAGATTCTCGGCCAGGCCTTCTCCTGGAAGGACATGATCCTGATCGCCGGTGGCTTGTTCCTGTTGTGGAAGGCGACCACCGAGATCCATCACAGCATGGACCCGGCCCCGGATGATCCGACGTCGGCCACCTCGACCGTGACCTTGGGATTTGCCGCCGCGATCGGTCAGATCCTGCTGCTGGATATGGTGTTCTCCATTGACAGCATCATTACCGCTGTCGGCATGACCGAACATTTGCCAATCATGATCATCGCGGTGGTGGTGTCGGTACTGGTGATGCTGCTGGCGGCTGACCCTCTGGCCAAGTTCATCAACGACAACCCGACGGTGGTGATGCTGGCGCTGGGCTTTCTAATCATGATTGGCATGACGCTGATCGCCGAAGGTTTTGGCGCCCACGTACCGAAAGGCTACGTTTACGCGGCCATGGCATTCTCGGCCACGATCGAAGGCTTGAACATGCTGTCGCGACGGGCCAGGCAGAAGCGGGTGGCCGCTGAAGCTTGATCTTCGTTAAACGAAATGGCCGCCTGAACTTGAAAGAGTTCAGGCGGCCATTGAACCGCTGGCTCCTACATGTCCTGTCAGTGCGCGGTTGCAGCCCGCTGATCGGTTTGCGTCACGGGCGCCGATGGAACCGGAGGGTGAGGGTGCCGGCGGGTAATGCGCAAAACACCCCACAACATGGCGGCGGCCACGGCCAACCAGCCGAAAATCAACATCACAATAATCAGTGTCAGGCTCATCCTTGCCTCCTCCTTGCCTTGCATCGATGCACACTCTGCAACCGACAGTCTAGTCGCTGCTGTATTTCAGGCTATTGACCAAAAGTCGCCTATCGCCAATCTGTTCGCTCTATCGAATGCAATCAACTGCCGGTTAAGGCTATACCGCTGCAGCGCGGCATCCTATGATCCACGGCCAAGCCGGGAGTGTGAATACCTGGCGTCTAAACAAGAGAGTGATGAGAGTGCGGGTATTTTCTCCAATTCGATCGATGCTACTGATCGTTGGCTGCGTTGCCGGCCTGGCTGGCTGTGCGGGGAGCGTGGCGCCTGAGATCAAACGTCTGCCCGAGCGGGTCGAACTCAGCGGTACGTTTTACCGAGGACAAAGTTATCAAAGCGGCCCCCAGGTACTGGCCAGCCTGTTATCCCAGCAGGGCATCGTGATAACCCCGGGGTTGCTCGACAAGCCCCTGCATTTGCCGGGTGCCGAAGACCGCTTGCAGCAGAACATGCAAAACCTCGCGCGCGAGTACGGGATGGTGGTTTACCCCCTCGACAGCCATTTGCCGGCGCTGCTGGCCCAAGTGGCGGCCGGTTTCCCGGTGATGGTGCGCTTCACCGAAGGCTCGGCATTCTGGGCAGAACCTCGATACGCCATTCTTGCCGGTTACAACCGTCAGAAACAGACCGTGCTGCTGCGCGCCGGGATGGATCGTCGGTTGCTGATGGGGTTCAGCGCTTTTGAATCGGCGTTCGAAAACGCGGGCGGCTGGGCTGTATTGATTCAGAAGCCGAACCAGCTTCCAGTTAACGTCGATCAGCAGCGCTGGCTGAAAGCGGCGAGTGAACTGGCCCAGTCAGGTCAGGAGCAGGCAGCAGCCAGGGCGAAGAAGGCACTGACTTCGCAGTAAATTCCGTTCGTCATCTGCGGGGCACTACTCAGCCTTGTTGGTCTCTTAATTAAAGGGCCCGGGTTTTATCCGGGCCATGACCAAGGAGGCGCCCATGGCTCATTCCAATACTCCTGTCGGCCCGCACTCGTCTGAGCATTCGTCCGATACTGAATTGGGGTTCGACCCCGATTCGCCGGACCTCGCCGATCCTCAGGTCGACCCCCTTGGACCTGCCAAGGCGCCCAAGGATGTAAAACCGGGCGAAAATGACAAGAAGGCGCCGGCCAAGCCTTACGATCCACTCGGCGATCTGAAACCCAAGACCTAGTCAGAGGTGCTTATGTCTACCGATTCGAGCTTCGACGACAAACGTCCAGATCCTCCAGACAGTGTTCCCACAACCCCTGAAGCGGATCTGGATCCGGTGATGGATCCGGACAGCCCGTTGAGAGACCCGTTAGCCAGACCGACAGTGTTGCCAACAAAGCATCCGCAGGGCTGGAAAGACCCGAGTGCCGGAGATGGCATTCCGGATGACGATCAGATGCCATTGCCGAATGATTGAATGCCGGACAAAAAAAGCCCCGAATATTCGGGGCTTTTCGTTGGTGTGTGTCAGGCAGGGGGAAAATGTAAGGCGGACTGCGATTCATAATATTTTTGCAAAACGCAGCTTCGAAGCGCCAGCTCGGTGCTCTTTCACTCAAGACGGTTTCTGAACCCAAACAGCCATAACCGTCTACATTGCAGAGGCATCCCCTTTCTGAGAGAACGGATATGTTTAAATCTCGCTCGTTGATTGCCGCTATGACGTGTCTTGCCTTGGTGTCTGGTTCAGCGACTGTATTGGCCGACCCGGGAAACGGCAAAGGCCAGGGAAGCGGCAAGGGAACCCCACAAAATATCCAGGATCATGGCAATCCCGGCCATGGGAACAAAGGCAAAGGCTCAGGAGGTGACGATTGGAGTCACGGCCCGAGCATCAACCACGGGAGTGTCCTTGGCATCGTAGGGGGGTATCGCGATTACTGGAGCCCAGGGCCCGCCTTGCCACCCGGCATTCAAAAAAATCTCGCCCGCGGAAAACCGCTACCGCCGGGGATCGCCAAAAAACTCGATGGCCGATTGCTGGGCAGGCTTCCGCATTACGATGGCTACGAGTGGCGACAGGCTGGCACTGACTTGATATTGGTCGCGATCGCTACCGGTATTATCTATGAGGTTCTCAACGGCGCTTTTGATTGAGGTGAAGAAGCGACACCTTTCAATCGTGTCCCCAGCATGAATCACGGGAGCAATGGGTTGTTCGATAACAGCGCATTGCTTGCCCGTTGGTCGTCGGCTTTTGAACTGTATGGGGTCGAAACGGTCAGTTATTCCGTGCAATATCAACCTCACGGAACCCCACCATGTTATTAAAAAACAAGCGTTTTGCAGCGGTCATGTCATGCGTGATGATGCTGGCAGCCGCTCCATTGTTGCCCGCTGATCTGTCCATCATGAGTTCTGCCTATGCGAAGGGCGGTGGCGGTGGTGGCGGTAACGGCGGTGGCGGTGGCGGTAACGGTGGTGGCAATGGCGGCGGTCATGGTGGCAGCGGCGGCCAGGGTGGCTCCGGTCATTCCGGTGGCGTCAGCAATGGCCGCGGCGATGGCTTGAGCAGTGATCATGCAGGCAGGGCTGTTCGGGACCATGGCATCAGTGGCAACCACTACGGTAGTGATCGTAACGGTGATCGCGGCCGAGGTTCAGTCACTTCGGGCATTGCCCATTCCAAAGACACGCGAGGGGTGGCGAAGGCCTCTGCCATTTCGGCCACCAAGCCTGGCGATCACAATACGAAAGGGTTGAGTAACGCTCGCACTTCGATTTCAAAAAGAATCGATTAAGCCCAGTACTCTCAAAGCCGGGTATCCATCAGGACCCCGGCTTTTTTGTGCTCGCTATTTTCCAAGTGAGCCTGACGTTGAAGCACCCGGCATAGTGGCGCCTTGGCGGAGGGTGTGCGGATGATCAGCGAAGCTACGTGCGTGGGCAAATTTCCTCCGATGGACTACTACTGTAAGGCTGATTCAACTCGTCTGTAAGGAGTATGTCGATGCTGGCTCACTGGTTTCTGGCGGCGATTCACCTCTTGGCCTTTGCGCTGGGGTTCTGGGCGGTACTGACCCGGGGCATGGCTTTACGTCGCCTGATTGCCGGGGTGGGGGAAGCACGCAATGTTTTGATAGCGGATAATCTGTGGGGGATCTCTGCCGTCACTCTACTGATCACCGGCGCCATGCGAGCCTTTGGCGGGT
This sequence comes from Pseudomonas sp. B21-048, assembly GCF_024748615.1. Taxonomy (NCBI): domain Bacteria; kingdom Pseudomonadati; phylum Pseudomonadota; class Gammaproteobacteria; order Pseudomonadales; family Pseudomonadaceae; genus Pseudomonas; species Pseudomonas sp. B21-048. The sequence goes on from NZ_CP087168.1 coordinate 2,088,435, forward strand.
ATGAAAAAGGCACCGACTACTATCTTCACCAACCGTTGTTTCATCTCAAAATGACGCTTTTTGTCTTTATTCTGTTGCTTGAAATTGCGCCGATGGTGGCGCTGATCAAATGGCGGATTGCACTGGGGCGTGGGGCCGCTATCGATACCGGGCGCGCAACGCTGTTTGCCCGTATCAGTCATATCGAAGCGCTGCTGCTGGTGCTGATGGTCGTGGCCGCCACGGGCATGGCGCGTTGGGTAACGTTTGGTTAGCCGGAAGGAAAAAGCTCTTTCTCGCAGCAAATCCGAAACGTCTGACAGTCATGGTATGAGACAGGGCGTTAATATCGGCTCCCGTCGCGATGGATCGCAAAGAGAGACTGGGGACGCGAGGCGGTGCTTGAATCTCTAGCCAGCCGATATTCGAAGCTGAATGGGCTGGCTACTGACTACAGCAGGATTCAGGGTGTTTGCGGCTTGTCCGGAGCGGTCAGGCCAGCCTGAATGCGTTGATAGATCTCTTCGCGATGCACCGCAACGTCTTTCGGGGCGTTGATGCCAATTCTGACTTGCTGGCCGCTAACGCCCAGAATGGTGATCGTAATATTGTCACCAATGTTTATGCTTTCACCGACTTTGCGGGTGAGTATCAGCATGGTTTTCTCCTTGATTGCTTTGTAGGGCACCTGATTCGGACAGTGCAGAGGTCGGTATAGGTATAGATTAGTGCGAAGTCTCGCGGTTTGGGTGCCTCTTTCTGACGCGCAGATGCTGCATTAATTCCCAAGGCGTAACTATACAGAGGCTGCAACCATCCTTCTCGTTGTTTTGCGCCCATTTTGCGGCGTTCGTAAAGGATGCATGAGTGTTAAAATCGCCGCTTTCAGCATTCAGAGGGAAGCGTTGTGCGCAAAATGGCCTTGGTAATCGCAATACTGACGCTGGCCGGGTGCGATGAGGGTAAGGGGGTTGACGCTCAAAAGCCGCAACCGGCAGTCGTTTCCGCCCCCGCCGCGACAACCGGTCCACAATGGGACGTCGAGGTGCGTGGCGAAACCCCCCAGGCGGTCAGCGACCTGAGCGGCTGGTTGATTGAGCATAGCTTCGTTTCCAACGTCATCAGGGAGAATGGAAAGGTTCGTATCCTGATAGGGCCGTTTAATTCGAAAACCGAGGCACAAGCCAGGCAAGCTGAATTGACAGCAGCGCTCACCCGGGCAAAGAAAAGGAATATCGAGTCGCTGGTGGTCGAACATCCAACGGTTCAATAACCAAAAGCGGCGGGATAGAAACGAACAAAAGCCTGGGGTGTGATGCCCCGGGCCTTTGCATTTTCAGCGGCAGGTCAGCCGCAGATTTTCATGTTTACCGAGCCGACAAACTCGTTGCCGCGCCCCATCACACACGCCACGCGCTGATTGCGCTGACGTTCCCAGGCTTGCACCGGATAGGTCTTGTTCCAGGCTTCATACAGTTGCCGATCCTGTTTTGAAAGGCGCAAGCCGTACTGCTTGCTCATGTAGAAGTAAGTCCGGGCGATCATGCCGCGAATGGAAGGGCGGGGCATGACCTTCTTCGCTTTGAAGTCGACCTGTGTCAGGCACGAACCGTATTGACCCGATTGCACGGGCAACCAGCCGAAGCTGAAGTTGCTGCGATCGCCATTCACTTCGCCGATGCTGGGTACAAGATTGTGCAAATCGGCCTCGGCTTTTTGATAGGTCGGGTCGTACCGGGTGCAGTTCTTGCGACCGCCTTGTTGCCAGCACTCGCGCTGATGGCCGATCTGCCAGGCCGGGACAATGTGTTCCCACTCGATTCGCGAGGCTCGCTTGGCGTTTTTACGCGGCAAATAACCGCAGGCGGCGAGGTCGACACGGTTGCCGGTGTATTTGCAGCCGCAATAAAACTCGGTGGATTGCGGAGCGTATAACTTCCACGCGACTTTCTTGGCTTCATCGAAGGTGCGTGGGGCGCCAGCCTGAGCGCCGAGGGTGATGAATAGTAGTAGTAAAGCAAACCCGCGGACACTCATTGACTCAATCTTCCTTCGGCACAACCCAGAAAATCTGCACACCGCCATCGTCACGATGGGCGAGGGTGACGTTGTCGTTCTCGTCGATTTCTTCGAGCAAGCGCTCCCACTCATCCATAGGTTCGTCCGGAAGACGAAAGATCAGTGCAGCTTTGGCTTTCTGAGCGGTGGGGGAATTGATGATCTTCTGAACGCGCGTGCCCAGGCGTTCATAGGTGTCAGGCGAGACGGAGGTTGTAGCCACGGACTTATCCTTATTAAGCTGTACGTGCATACAGTATTTAACTGTAGGCATTTTCGCAACTTCTTAAAATTCAAGAAATCCTCTGACAGTGTTTTTTTCCGTTTGGTGTAGGGCTGTGGGAAAATTTTTATCGGAAACGGTCATGTACCGCTCGCCTGGTCTGGCGAGTGGTACGGCGATGCCCGATTGATAAATATCAATGCTAAAGAAACCCGCGCGCAGGTCGATGCTCCTTTAAAGGGATCTTTTTCAGGAGTTCAAATGTCGTTTACTGTCGGTTTTCCAAATGCAGGCGCAATCACTATCGCGGGCAAGTCCCCAGCGACCATCAACACCTTGAGTGAAGCGACGTCCGACGCCTCGGCTCAAGCGTTGGGTGAAGAGGAGGGTAGCGACAACCAGGTCAGAACCGGTGGCGGTGCGCAGGCTCAGGGCGAAACCAAATCCGAAAAAAGCAGCAATCAAAGTGTTGCGGTGCAGGTACTGCTCAAGCGCATGCAGGAACTGCAGCAGCAACTGCGCGAACAGCAGCAGCAACTCGCAGCCGCTCAGGCAGCGAATTATCCGACCCCGGAAGCCAAAGCCACCGCTGTCATGTCGATTCAGGGGCAAATCGCCGATACCAGCGGTGCGCTCGCGCAAGTGACAGGCAATCTGGTCAAAGAGCTGGCCAAGGGTTCCAGCAGTGGCAATCTGGTCAGCACCACGGCGTGATGCAAAAGGGTTGGCTTTTGCCAATCGAGACACAAAACAGGTCGTTGACAAATTTCGACAGGGTTCGCATAGTTCGGTCTACGCAAACGTTTGCGTGGTCGCCTTTGATGGCTTTATCCCGTAAGGGCAGGGTCTAGCGCAAGCGTTGCTCAGAATAATCATAAGATCGGAGTGAACCCATGAAGCTGCCATTCGCTGGACGTCTTCTCGCTGTCGCAATGCTGGCTGCGGCATCCGCCGCTTTGCCCGTCTCTTCGGCTTTCGCCGAAACCCCTGAAAAACCTAAAGTCGCGCTGGTCATGAAATCCCTGGCCAACGAATTCTTCCTGACCATGGAAGACGGCGCCAAGGCTTACCAGAAAGACCACTCCGGCGACTTCGAGCTGATCTCCAACGGCATCAAGGACGAAACGGACACGGCCGGCCAGACGCGCATCGTCGAGCAAATGATTTTGTCCAAGGTCAACGCATTGGTCATCGCTCCGGCAGATTCCAAGGCCATGGTTCCGGTCATCAAAAAAGCGGTCGATGCCGGCATCACCGTGATCAATATCGATAACCAGCTGGACCCGGCTGTGGTCAAAAGCAAAAACATCACCGTTCCGTTCGTAGGCCCGGACAACCGCAAAGGCGCGCGTCTGGTGGGTGAGTACCTGGCCAAACAGCTGAAGGCCGGTGACGAAGTCGGCATCATCGAAGGCGTTTCCACTACCACCAACGCCCAGCAGCGCACGGCGGGCTTCAAGGATGCGATGGAAGCGGCGCAGATCAAAGTCGTGTCCCTGCAGTCCGGCGATTGGGAAATCGACAAGGGCGGCAAGGTTGCCTCGTCGATGCTCAGCGAATACCCGAACATCAAGGCCCTGTTGGCCGGCAACGACAGCATGGCCGTCGGCGCAGTATCTGCCGTGCGCGCGGCGGGCAAGGCCGGCAAGGTGCAAGTGGTCGGTTACGACAACATCAACGCCATCAAGCCAATGCTCAAGGATGGCCGCGTCCTGGCCACCGCCGACCAGTTTGCTGCCCGGCAAGCGGTGTTCGGCATCGAGACGGCGCTGAACATCATCAACGGCAAGAAAGTCGATAGCGGCGTCAACGGCGTCATCGAAACTCCGGTAGAGCTGGTTACCCAGTAGTCCTTCTGGCGACACAACGGTGCTCGCCTCTTGGGCGAGCACATGGAGAGTTTTTATGTCAGTTTGCGCCCCGAACGCTGTCCTCTCGGTCAGCGGTATCGGTAAGACTTATGCCCAACCCGTCCTCACCGGTATCGACCTGACGCTGATGCGCGGTGAAGTGCTGGCGCTGACCGGCGAGAATGGCGCCGGTAAAAGCACGCTGTCGAAGATCATTGGCGGACTGGTCACGCCGACCACCGGCCAGATGCAATTCCAGGGGCAGGATTACCGTCCTGGCAGCCGGAGCCAGGCCGAAGAGCTGGGCATCCGCATGGTCATGCAAGAACTCAATCTGTTGCCGACGTTGTCGGTGGCGGAAAACCTGTTTCTCGACAACCTGCCCAGCCATGGTGGATGGATCAGCCGCAAGCAACTGCGCAAGGCGGCGATCGAGGCCATGGCTCAGGTCGGCCTCGACGCCATTGATCCGGATACCCTGGTCGGCGAACTGGGGATTGGCCATCAGCAGATGGTGGAGATCGCCCGCAATCTGATCGGCGATTGCCACGTGCTGATCCTCGACGAGCCGACAGCAATGCTGACGGCCCGTGAAGTCGAAATGCTGTTCGAGCAGATCACTCGCCTGCAAGCCCGGGGCGTGTCGATCATCTACATTTCCCACCGCCTCGAAGAACTGGCACGGGTGGCTCAGCGCATCGCGGTATTGCGCGACGGCAACCTGGTCTGTGTTGAGCCGATGGCCAATTACAACAGCGAGCAACTGGTCACCCTGATGGTCGGTCGTGAATTGGGCGAGCACATCGACATGGGGCCGCGCAAGATTGGCGCGCCGGCCTTGACGGTCAAAGGACTGACCCGTTCTGACAAAGTCAGCGATGTGTCCTTCGAAGTACGCGCCGGTGAGGTTTTCGGGATTTCCGGTTTGATCGGGGCAGGGCGAACCGAGTTGCTGCGTCTGATCTTCGGCGCCGATACAGCCGACAGTGGCACCGTCGCGCTGGGGGCATCGGCTCAGGTGGTGAATATTCGTTCGCCGGCCGATGCGGTTGGTCATGGCATCGCCCTGATAACCGAAGACCGCAAGGGCGAAGGCCTGCTGCTGACGCAATCGATCAGCGCCAACATTGCCTTGGGCAATATGCCGATGATTTCCAGCGGTGGCTTCGTCAATAACGGTGATGAGATGTCTCTGGCCCAGCGTCAGATCAACGCCATGCGCATTCGCAGTTCCAGCCCGGCGCAATTGGTCTCGCAATTGTCCGGCGGCAATCAGCAGAAAGTCGTCATCGGCCGTTGGCTGGAGCGCGACTGCACGGTGATGCTGTTCGATGAGCCGACCCGCGGCATCGACGTCGGCGCCAAGTTCGACATCTATACATTGCTCGGAGAGTTGACCCGTCAGGGCAAGGCGCTGGTAGTGGTGTCCAGCGACCTGCGCGAATTGATGCTGATCTGTGACCGCATTGGAGTGCTGTCAGCAGGGCGTCTGATCGATACCTTCGAGCGTGACAGCTGGACCCAGGATGATTTGCTTGCCGCCGCGTTCGCCGGCTACCAAAAACGTGATGCGTTGCTCAATGAAGCAACGCCTAGGGATCTTCCATGAATACTGCATCTTTGGCCGGAAAACGTAGTGGCAACTTTTATGGCCTCGGCGCTTATCTGGGCCTGGCCGGTGCCTTGCTGGCGATGGTCGCGCTGTTCTCGATCCTGAGCAGCCATTTCCTGTCTTACGACACCTTCAGCACCCTGGCCAACCAGATTCCTGATTTGATGGTGCTGGCGGTCGGCATGACCTTCGTATTGATCATCGGCGGTATCGACTTGTCGGTGGGGTCGGTGCTGGCGCTCGCGGCCTCGGCGGTCAGCGTGGCGATTCTCGGTTGGGGCTGGAGCGTCTTGCCTGCGTCCTTGCTCGGCATGGCGGTAGCGGCATTGGCCGGGACGATCACCGGCTCGATCACCGTGGCGTGGCGGATTCCGTCGTTCATCGTGTCCCTCGGCGTGCTGGAAATGGCGCGGGGCCTGGCGTATCAGATGACCGGTTCGCGCACCGCCTACATCGGTGATGCTTTCGCCTGGCTGTCCAATCCGATCGCGTTCGGCATCTCGCCGTCATTCATCATTGCCTTGCTGATTATCTTCATCGCCCAGGCCGTGCTGACGCGCACGGTGTTCGGTCGGTACCTGATCGGCATCGGCACCAACGAAGAGGCAGTGCGCCTGGCGGGGATCAATCCGAAGCCCTACAAGATCCTGGTGTTCAGCCTGATGGGGCTGCTGGCCGGTATCGCGGCGTTGTTTCAGATTTCGCGCCTGGAAGCAGCGGACCCGAATGCCGGCTCCGGTCTGGAGCTGCAAGTGATCGCCGCGGTCGTGATCGGCGGCACCAGCCTGATGGGCGGGCGCGGCTCGGTCATCAGTACATTTTTCGGCGTCCTGATCATCTCGGTACTGGCGGCCGGTCTGGCGCAGATCGGCGCGACCGAACCCACCAAACGCATCATCACCGGTGCGGTGATCGTGGTGGCGGTGGTGCTCGATACTTATCGCAGTCAGCGCGCAAGCCGGCGGACCTGAGTCATGGCAACCATCAAGGATGTAGCGGCACTCGCGGGCATTTCCTACACCACGGTTTCCCACGTGGTGAACAAGACGCGGCCGGTCAGTGAAGAAGTGCGGATCAAGGTCGAGGCGGCGATCAAGCGCCTCGACTACGTGCCCAGTGCCGTGGCCCGGTCGTTGAAAGCGAAAACCACCGCGACCATCGGCCTGCTGGTGCCTAATAGCCTCAACCCATACTTCGCCGAGTTGGCTCGTGGCATCGAGGATTACTGCGAGCGCAACGGCTATTGCGTCATCCTCTGCAACTCCGACGACAACCCGGACAAACAACGCAGCTACCTTCGCGTGTTGCTGGAAAAACGCATCGACGGCTTGATCGTTGCCTCGGCCGGTGGTGACAGCGGCCTGGCTGAAGGTCTGGCGGGTGTGCGTACGCCAATGGTGATTGTCGACCGAGGGCTTGAAGGCCTCGATGCCGATCTAGTGCGTATCGATCATGAATACGGCGCTTATCTGGCGACCCGGCATCTGCTGGAGTTGGGGCACCGGGACATCGCCACGATTGGTGGGCCGGCAAGTACCAGCGTGGCGCAGATGCGTCTGGCCGGTTATTGCCGCGCCTTGAGAGAAGCGTGCGTCGAAGTGCCGCGCGAGCGCATGCTGGAAAGCGACTTCACCAGCATCGGCGGTTACAACGCCGCCGCGATCCTGTTGGAAAAGAACCCACCCAGCGCAATCTTCGCCGGCAACGACATGATCGGCATCGGTGTGTTGCGCGCCGCCGCCGAGCGCAATATTCGTGTGCCCACCGAACTGTCGGTGATCGGCTTCGACGATATCCAGATGAGCCGTTACGTCTATCCGGCGCTGACCACCGTGGGCCAGTCGATCCTGCAGCTTGGCGAGATGGCGGCCGAAGTGCTGTTGCGCAGGATCGCCACGCCGGACCTGGCGACCGATCAGCGCATCGTGACGCCCAGTATTGTCTTGCGAGAATCGACTGCGCCGCTGGCTGGTGTGTTCGTCCAATTTCGCTGAAATCGAAAGTACCGCTAAACAAAAAGCACTGCTGAAACCGAAAGCACTGAAACCAAAAAGCACCGCAGAAACAGAATTGACGAGTGATGTATGCCAGCAAAAGTAGCGGTAATAGGCAGCCTGAACATGGACCTGGTAACCCGGGCGCCACGGCTGCCCCGTGGTGGTGAAACGCTGATCGGCCAATCGTTTACCACGGTTTCCGGCGGCAAGGGCGCGAACCAGGCCGTGGCCGCGGTGCGGCTGGGCGCGCAGGTGTCGATGGTCGGTTGCGTCGGCAGCGACGCCTATGGCGAAGCGCTGCGCGGGGCGTTGTTGGCCGAGCAGATTGATTGCCGGGCGGTCAGTACGGTTGAAGATTCCAGTGGCGTGGCGTTGATCGTGGTCGATGACAACAGTCAGAACGCGATCGTGATTGTTGCCGGTGCCAATGGTGCGCTCACGCCCGAAGTGATCGACCGTTTCGACGCGGTGTTACAAGCGGCGGATGTCATCATCTGTCAGCTGGAAGTACCGGATGCCACGGTCGGCCATGCGCTGAAGCGCGGTCGTGAGCTGGGTAAAACCGTGATTCTCAATCCGGCGCCGGCCAGTCGTCCTCTGCCGGCGGATTGGTATGCGGCCATCGATTACCTGATCCCCAATGAAAGCGAAGCCTCGGCCTTGAGCGGTTTGCCGGTGGACTCCCTGAGCACCGCCGAAACCGCCGCGACCCGCTTGATCGCCATGGGCGCCGGCAAAGTGATCATCACCCTGGGTTCTCAAGGATCACTGTTCACCGATGGCAAACGCATCGAGCATTTCCCGGCGCCGAAAGTAAAGGCGGTAGACACCACCGCGGCTGGCGACACATTCGTCGGTGGTTTCGCAGCAGCCTTGGCGGCCGGCAAAAGCGAGGACGAGGCGATCCGCTTCGGCCAGGTCGCCGCTGCGCTGTCGGTCACCCGGGCTGGCGCGCAACCTTCGATTCCCACCTTGTCCGACGTACAGGCCTTTAAAGCACCATGAAAAAGACCCCTTTGCTCAACGTCGCGCTGTCGCGGCTGATCGCCTCCCTGGGCCATGGCGACACGGTCGTGATCGGCGATGCCGGCCTGCCGGTTCCACCCGGTGTTGAATTGATCGACCTGGCCTTGACCCACGGGATTCCGGATTTCGTCAGTACCTTGAAGGTCGTACTCAGCGAAATGCAGGTCGAAAGCCATGTGCTGGCCCAGGAAATTCTGGACAAGAAACCGTCGGCCTTGAGCACGCTGGATGAACTGAATGCCGAAGGTGCGCTGGGTCGGCGTGAACTGCTCAGTCATGACCAATTCAAAGTACTCAGCCGACAAGCACGGGCGATTATTCGTACAGGCGAATGTCAGCCGTACTGCAACATCGTGTTGGTGGCTGGCGTAACGTTCTAACTTTCCATTCTTCCCACGCACAAGGAGTGCGCCATGCACCGCTATGCTCAGAAACTGCACCACCTGCTCCGGAGTCTGCTGCTTTTGTCCCTGATTAGCGCAACAAGCGCCCAAGCGGCGGAAAAGATCGACTTGATCATCGACACCGATCCGGGTGCCGATGACGTGGTCGCTTTGCTGTTTGCCCTGGCATCGCCGGAAGAACTGAACATTCGTGCGCTGACCACCGTTGCGGGCAACGTGCGTCTGGACAAGACCTCGCGTAATGCGCGTCTGGCCCGTGAGTGGGCAGGGCGTGAGGAGGTGCCTGTTTACGCAGGTGCGCCAAAACCAATGATGCGCACGCCAATCTATGCCGAGAACATCCACGGCAAGGAAGGCTTGTCGGGTGTCACCGTGCACGAGCCGAAGAAAGGCCTGGCCGAAGGCAATGCGGTCAATTATCTGATCGATACCCTGAAGACCGCCAAACCCCACAGCATCACCATCGCCATGCTCGGTCCACAGACCAACCTGGCCCTGGCACTGATCCAGGAGCCCGAAATCGTTCAGGGCATCAAGGAAGTGGTGATCATGGGCGGTGCGCACTTCAATGGTGGCAACATCACCCCTGTGGCCGAATTCAACCTGTTCGCCGACCCTCAGGCGGCGGAAGTGGTGCTGAAAAGTGGCGTCAAGCTGACTTACTTGCCGCTGGACGTGACCCACAAGATTCTGACCAGTGAAGCGCGTCTGAAGCAGATCGCCGCCCTGAACAACAATGCCAGCAAGCTGGTGGGCGATATTCTCAACGAGTACGTCAAAGGTGACATGGAGCACTACGGCATTCCGGGTGGCCCGGTGCATGACGCCACCGTCATCGCTTACCTGCTCAAGCCAGAGCTGTTCACGGGGCGTTCGGTCAACGTAGTGGTTGATAGTCGCGAAGGGCCGACCTTCGGCCAGACCATTGTCGACTGGTATGACGGCCTGAAGGCACCGAAAAATGCCTTCTGGGTTGAAAGCGGCGACGCTCAGGGCTTCTTCGACCTGCTGACCCAGCGTCTGGCTCGTCTGAAGTAAGCCATAACCCCGCAGGTGCCAGCCTGCGGGGTTTGACGCTACTCGGTCTCTGTTGCGCCCATATAGTCGGCGGGGTACTTCTCGAGCACCTGTGTGATGAACATCTGGGCGGCTTGCGTCCCCAGTTCCTTGACCAGCAAATCGATACCAATGATCGCCAACTCTTCCGGGCTACCCGGGCTGTAAGAGCTGTGGCCTTGTGGCCACTTGGCTTTGATGTCGGCGTCGATACTTACGGTGGTCATGATGGTGCTCGTGATGTCGGGACAGTCTGAATGTCGAGTTAACCATTTTGCGGGGCGTTTGGCACTCCGACTTAGGCATGAGGGGAGGGCTATGCGACACTTGGTCTTTGAAGATTTTTCAAGGACCGTGCTGTGCAGATCGATTTGAACACTCCTGACGGCTTGACCCTCGAAGCGGTGCGTCAGCTGCTGGCTTCTGCCAGCGATGATGAACACACTCAGTTGCGGGTCACCAAGGGCGGTATCGCCTATATTTCGTCGGGCATTGTGGGCGGCACGGACATCGACGGGTTGCTGTTTCGCCTGGAGACCTGGGCCAAGGGGGCCGGTTATGTCGGATTGGTCGCGGCCAGCGACGAGGTCTGGGTCATGCAGATTTTCAATGCGCTCAAGCAGAATTGGCCAGCGCCACCTTTCGACTACATCGATGTTTACTGATCACGTTCATATTCAGTCACGATTGAGGGATGAACGGCTTGCCGATGCTCAGGCACACTCTTGGCTGTCTGGATCGAGGGCTGGGCGATAGCGCCCGCCCTGAAACCAAACGCCAGAATGGCGGTCGCACGATCTCTGTTTAATTATTGAATGAAGGAGGCTTCATGCCTTGGAAGCTCGCGTCATTGGGTTCTTTGTTGGCTGCCATCCTGCTGGCCGGTTGCAGCAGTACGTCCACCGAGTCGGCAAAGGACCCTGTGGCGACCGATACCGGCCACAGCCGATGTGAAGCAAAGGCGGCCGAATTCACTATTGGCAAAAAGGCCTCGCCCGAATTACTGGATCAGGCACGTACCCGCGCAGGCGCGCAGAATGCCCGGTTCCTCAAGCCAAACGACATGGTGACTCTGGAGTACCGCTCCGATCGTCTGAACCTGAACACCGACAACAACCTGGTGGTCACCCGCGTCAACTGCGGCTGATTGCTTCAGGCTTTTGTTTCGCTCATAAAAAACCCCGTCACATGGACGGGGTTTTTTTAGTGCGGCAGAAAATTACTCTGCGCGGACTTGTGCAGCTTGCATACCCTTTTGGCCTTTCTCAGCCACGAAGGAAACGGTCTGGCCTTCTTTCAGGCTTTTGAAACCGTCGCTTTCGATAGCTTTGAAGTGTACGAACAGGTCGTCACCGCCACCTTGAGGAGTGATGAAGCCGAAGCCTTTTTCATCGTTGAACCATTTAACGGTGCCGGTTTGGCGATTAGACATGGTGTATCTCCAAGAAACATATATTTTCAGTAGTACTGTGCTGCTCAGGCCAACTGGGCACACCGGAGTATCATAGTCGAAATGTTCGCTTTGGGAGCCCCCCGGGTGCGCTGTTTGCCCTGCAGTCGCGTTTTCTTTGTTGCTTCGTATGGCTGAAAGCCCCGGTTTAAAAGGCTTTCAGCCAAAAATAAAGACATTAAAAAAAGCTGAAAAAACCTGCATGACTTGCATGAAAAAGCTGTTTTCTGGCACTTTTCACCAGTGTTGAAGGCCTTCAAGGCGTCCTGTCGAGCTTATTTTTTCGCCTTGTTATCCACCTTGCAGGCGGCGATTTTGCCCAGTGCCTTCTGTTGCAGTTCAGGGCTGGCCTTGTTATCCATCAAAGCCTGAATGTCGCTGGCCGGGTAAGATTTGATCGCGTCGGCACCGCATGCGCAGTGGGACTTGGCTGCCGCAGCACCAATCTGCGGAGTGGCCGCTTCAGTGCACTGAGCCATGTATTTCTCGCGCTCGCCCTTTGGCCAATCGGCATGGGCAGCCAGCGGCAGCAACAGGACGACGGGTGCGACGACGGCGAATAAACGATTCAGACGCATGCTGGGATGCTCCTTTTGGGTCAATGTCTTGATATCTGAGGGGTAAAGCGGGGTTCTAGTTCAGTACTCTGGCATAAAAATGCCTGATTTGCCCCAGCAGAAAACCTTGCCACCGCGACGACCGTTCATCTGTGCTAGCATGCCCTGCTCGGGCATTTGCAGGCTCCGGATGACCTTCAGTCCCGGCAGCGGCAGAGGCGCGAATAACCCTGATTTGAATCCCAGTCACTCTGGTTCGGTTTTCCGGTTGGCCGCAAGGCTCCTGCCGCTGTAAGGCAGGCGTTCGTCATTGAATGGCCTGGATCGGATCTTGTACTGGCTCATCCCAACCCACGTGACCTTTGGTAGGGGTCACCACTAGGAGAGGAGGCGCCATGCCAACTATTACTCTTCCCGACGGCAGTCAACGTTCATTCGATCACCCGGTTTCCGTAGCCGAGATCGCAGCATCCATCGGTGCCGGTCTGGCCAAGGCCACCGTGGCCGGTAAAGTCAATGGCAAGCTGGTCGACGCCAGCGACATCATTGACAGCGATGCCTCGCTGCAAATCATTACGCCAAAGGATGAAGAGGGGCTGGAGATCATTCGCCACTCTTGCGCCCACCTGGTTGGCCATGCGGTCAAGCAGTTGTACCCGACGGCCAAGATGGTCATCGGTCCGGTCATCGACGAAGGCTTCTATTACGACATTGCCTTCGAGCGTCCTTTTACGCCGGACGACCTGGCCGCCATCGAACAGCGCATGCAGCAGCTGATCGAGAAAGATTACGACGTGATCAAGAAAGTCACTCCGCGCGCCGAAGTGATCGAAGTGTTCAAGGCCCGCGGCGAAGACTACAAGCTGCGTCTGGTCGAGGACATGCCGAACGAGCAGGCCATGGGCCTGTACTATCACGAAGAATACGTCGACATGTGCCGCGGTCCGCACGTGCCAAACACGCGTTTCCTGAAATCCTTCAAGCTGACCAAGCTGTCCGGCGCCTACTGGCGTGGCGATGCCAAGAACGAGCAATTGCAGCGCGTTTACGGCACTGCATGGGCGGACAAGAAGCAGCTGGCGGCTTACATCCAGCGCATCGAAGAAGCTGAAAAGCGCGATCACCGCAAGATCGGCAAGCGTCTGGGCCTGTTCCACACCCAGGAAGAGTCGCCGGGCATGGTGTTCTGGCACCCGAATGGCTGGACTCTGTACCAGGTGCTCGAACAGTACATGCGCAAGGTTCAGCGCGACAACGGCTATCTGGAGATCAAAACTCCACAAGTCGTTGACCGCAGCCTGTGGGAGAAATCCGGGCACTGGGCCAACTACGCCGACAACATGTTCACCACGCAGTCCGAAAACCGCGACTACGCCATCAAGCCGATGAACTGCCCGTGCCACGTGCAGGTATTCAATCAGGGCCTGAAAAGCTATCGCGAGCTGCCGATGCGTCTGGCCGAGTTCGGTGCCTGCCACCGTAACGAGCCATCGGGTGCGCTGCACGGCATCATGCGCGTTCGCGCCTTCACTCAGGACGATGCTCACATCTTCTGTACTGAAGAGCAGATGCAGGCCGAATCCGCCGCATTCATCAAGTTGACCATGGACGTCTATGCCGACTTCGGCTTTAAAGACGTCGAGATGAAACTGTCCACTCGTCCGGAAAAACGCGTCGGTTCCGACGAGTTGTGGGATCGCGCCGAAGCGGCATTGGCCGCAGCCCTTGATAGCGCTGGCCTGCCGTACGATCTGCAGCCGGGCGAGGGTGCGTTCTATGGTCCGAAGATTGAATTCTCTCTGAAAGATTGCCTTGGCCGCGTCTGGCAGTGTGGTACCCTTCAGCTCGATTTTAACCTGCCTATCCGTCTTGGGGCCGAATACGTCTCCGAAGACAACAGTCGCAAGCACCCGGTTATGTTGCACCGGGCGATCCTTGGGTCCTTCGAACGTTTCGTCGGAATCCTGATCGAGCACTACGAGGGTGCATTCCCTGCGTGGCTGGCTCCGACCCAGGCAGTGATCATGAATATCACTGATAAACAGGCTGATTTTGCCGCCGAGGTTGAAAAAACCCTCAATGAAAGCGGATTTCGTGCCAAGTCTGACTTGAGAAATGAAAAGATCGGCTTTAAAATCCGCGAGCATACTTTGCTCAAGGTTCCCTATCTCTTGGTTATCGGAGATCGGGAAGTCGAGATGCAGACTGTCGCTGTGCGTACTCGTGAAGGTGCTGACCTGGGCTCGATGCCCGTCGCCCAGTTCGCTGAGTTTCTCGCGCAAGCGGTTTCCCGGCGTGGTCGCCCAGATTCGGAGTAATTATTATTAAGCGTGAAATGAGACAAGATAAACGAGCTGCACCGAAAGCCCCGATCAACGAGAATATCTCGGCACGCGAGGTTCGGTTAATTGGGGCTGAAGGTGAACAGCTTGGGATTGTGTCAATTGAAGACGCGCTTCTTAAGGCTGAAGAGGCCAAACTGGATTTGGTGGAAATTTCCGCCGATGCAGTGCCCCCTGTTTGCAAACTGATGGACTACGGCAAGTCGATCTTCGAGAAGAAGAAGCAGATTGCCGCGGCCAAGAAAAACCAGAAGCAGATTCAGGTTAAAGAAATCAAGTTTCGTCCAGGGACGGAGGAAGGGGATTACCAGGTAAAACTGCGCAACCTGGTACGTTTCCTGAGTGATGGGGACAGGGCCAAGGTATCCTTGCGATTCCGCGGCCGTGAGATGGCCCACCAGGAGCTGGGGATGGAACTCCTCAAGCGAGTTGAAGGTGACTTGCTCGAGTACGGTTCGGTCGAACAGCATCCTAAGATGGAAGGACGCCAGCTGATCATGGTCATCGCCCCGAAAAAGAAGAAGTAATCAACAGGGCACGGCAGGCCTTCTGATTATGTTTATCAACTGAATGCGGAGTATCCGAACATGCCAAAGATGAAAACGAAAAGTGGTGCTGCTAAGCGGTTTCTGAAAACTGCTAACGGTATCAAGCACAAGCACGCTTTCAAGAGCCACATCCTGACTAAAATGTCGACCAAGCGTAAGCGTCAACTGCGCGGTAGCAGCTTGCTGCATCCGTCTGACGTGGCAAAAGTCGAGCGCATGCTGCGCCTTCGTTAATTTTAGTCAAGAATAGAGGAAGTAACTCATGGCTCGTGTAAAGCGTGGCGTCATTGCCCGTAAACGTCACAAAAAAATTCTGAAACTTGCTAAAGGCTACTACGGCGCTCGCTCGCGCGTATTCCGTGTTGCCAAGCAAGCGGTAATCAAGGCAGGCCAATACGCCTACCGTGACCGTCGTCAGAAAAAACGTCAGTTCCGCGCTCTGTGGATCGCTCGTATCAACGCTGGTGCACGTATCAACGGTCTGTCCTACAGCCGTTTCATCGCTGGCCTGAAAAAAGCGTCCATCGAGATCGACCGTAAGGTTCTGGCTGATCTGGCAGTGAACGAAAAAGCGGCGTTTGCTGCGATTGTCGAGAAAGCTAAAGCCACCTTGGCTTAAGTACCCCCGACAGTCACCCGGCCTCACCTCTGTGAGGCCAGGTGTTAAACGTCATAAATAGGGGAAGAGCCTTCAAGCTCTTCCCCTATTTTGTATCTGGAGTCTGTACATGGAAAACCTGGATGCGCTCGTCTCTCAAGCACTAGAGGCTGTGCAAAGCGCTGAAGATATCAATGCCCTGGAGCAAATCCGGGTTCACTACCTTGGCAAAAAGGGCGAATTGACTCAGGTGATGAAGACCCTGGGGAATTTGCCGGCAGAAGAGCGCCCGCAAGTCGGCGCGCTGATCAACGTTGCCAAGGAGCGTGTCACAGAGGTTCTCAATGCGCGCAAGGCACTGTTTGAAGAGGCCGACCTGGCCGCCAAACTGTCCGCCGAGTCCATTGACGTGACCCTGCCTGGCCGCGGTCAGACCTCCGGTGGTCTGCATCCGGTTACTCGCACTCTGGAACGTATTGAACAGTTCTTCACTCACATCGGCTACGGCATCGCCGAAGGCCCTGAGGTCGAAGACGACTATCACAACTTCGAAGCGCTCAACATCCCAGGCCATCACCCGGCCCGGTCGATGCATGACACCTTCTATTTCAATGCCAACATGTTGCTGCGCACCCATACCTCGCCGGTACAGGTCCGCACCATGGAATCGAAACAGCCGCCGATCCGCATCGTCTGCCCAGGCCGTGTGTACCGTAGCGACTCCGATATCACTCACTCCCCGATGTTCCACCAGGTCGAAGGCCTGCTGGTCGACCGCGATATCAATTTCGCGGACCTGAAAGGCACCATCGAAGAGTTCCTGCGCGTGTTCTTCGAAAAAGAACTGGCCGTGCGTTTCCGTCCTTCGTACTTCCCGTTCACTGAGCCATCCGCTGAAGTCGACATGGAATGCGTGATGTGCAGCGGTAAAGGCTGCCGCGTCTGCAAGCAGACTGGCTGGCTGGAAGTCATGGGCTGCGGCATGGTTCACCCGAATGTGCTGCGTATGTCCGGGATCGACCCGGAAGAGTTTTCGGGCTTTGCCTTCGGCATGGGCGTTGAGCGTCTGGCCATGCTGCGTTACGGCGTGAACGACTTGCGTCTGTTCTTCGACAACGACTTGCGGTTCCTCGCGCAATTTCGCTAGTCGTAACGAATTCTTAGGAGAGCAGGATGAAATTCAGTGAACAATGGCTGCGTGGCTGGGTAAGCCCGCAGGTAAGTCGCGACGAGCTGGTTGCTCGTCTGTCGATGGCCGGTCTTGAGGTCGATAGCGTTACGCCGGCCGCCGGTGAATTCAGTGGTGTGGTGGTGGGCGAGGTGCTAAGCACCGAGCAACACCCGGACGCCGATAAGTTGCGCGTTTGCCAGGTCAGCAGTGGCTCGGAGACTTTCCAGGTAGTGTGCGGCGCGCCAAACGTGCGTCCGGGCCTGAAGATCCCGTTTGCCATGATCGGTGCCGAACTGCCGGGCGACTTCAAAATCAAGAAAGCCAAGCTGCGTGGCGTTGAATCCAACGGCATGCTGTGCTCCCAGGCCGAGCTGCAAATCGGCGAAGGCAACGATGGCCTGATGGAATTGCCGGCCGATGCGCCAGTCGGTCAGGACATTCGTGAGTACCTGAGCCTGGACGACGCCAGCATCGAGGTCGACCTGACCCCGAACCGCGGTGATTGCCTGTCCCTGGCCGGTCTGGCCCGCGAAGTCGGTGCGCTGTACGCCGCCCAAGTCACGCGTCCGGTCGTTGCCAGCGTTCCCGCTGTGCACGACGAAGTGCGTTCGGTTGAAGTCCTCGCGCCAGCCGCGTGCCCGCGTTACCTGGGTCGTGTGATCCGTAACGTTGACCTGTCCAAGCCTACGCCGTTGTGGATGGTCGAGCGTCTGCGTCGTGCCGACGTGCGCAGCATCGACGCTGCCGTCGACATCACCAACTACGTGATGCTGGAACTGGGTCAACCGCTGCACGCGTTCGATCTCGCCGAAATCAAAGGCGGTATCCGCGTACGCATGGCCGAAGAAGGCGAGAAACTGGTACTGCTCGACGGTCAGGAAGTCAGCCTGCGTAGCGATACGCTGGTGATCGCCGACCACGCTCGCGCGCTGGCCATTGCCGGCGTCATGGGTGGCGAGCACAGTGGTGTGTCCGCGACCACGCGCGATGTATTCCTGGAAAGCGCGTTCTTCGATCAGATTGCCGTCGCTGGCAAGGCTCGTTCCTACGGCCTGCACACCGATGCCTCGCACCGCTACGAGCGTGGCGTGGATTGGCAACTGGCCCGTGAAGCCATGGAGCGTGCCACTGGCCTGCTGCTTGAGATCACCGGCGGCGAAGCGGGTCCGATCATCGAAACCGTCAGCGAGCAGCATCTGCCATCGATCGCGCCGATCACCTTGCGTGCTCAGCGCATCACCCAAATGCTGGGCATGGAGATGGATTCGGCCGAAGTCGAGCGTCTACTCAGCGCTTTGGGTCTGACCATTTCCGCCGATGGGGCAGGGCAGTGGCGCGTTGAAGTGCCAAGCTTCCGTTTCGATATCAGCCTGGAAGTCGACCTGATCGAAGAGCTGGCCCGTCTGTACGGATACAACCGTCTGCCGGTTCGCTACCCGCAAGCCCGTCTGGCGCCGCAAGCCAAGGCCGAAGCGCGCAGCGATCTGCCTGAACTGCGTCGTCTGCTGGTGGCTCGTGGTTATCAGGAAGCGATCACTTACAGCTTCATCGATCCGAAACAGTTCGAGTTGTTTAATCCGGGTGTCGAGCCGCTGCTGCTGGCCAACCCGATTTCCAACGACATGGCGGCCATGCGTTCGTCCCTGTGGCCTGGTCTGGTCAAGGCGCTTCAGCACAACCTGAACCGTCAACAGGATCGTGTCCGTCTGTTTGAAAGCGGCCTGCGTTTCGTCGGTCAGCTGGAAGGGCTGAAGCAAGAGCCAATGCTGGCGGGTGTGGTGTGTGGCAGCCGTCTACCGGAAGGCTGGGCACAAGGTCGCGATGTCGTGGATTTCTTCGACGTCAAAGCCGATGTGGAAGCGGTATTGGGCTTCGCCGGTGCACTGGACTCGTTCACGTTCGTGCCGGGTAAACACCCCGCATTGCATCCGGGTCAAACCGCGCGCATTGAGCGTGATGGTCGCTTGGTCGGTTTCGTCGGTGCGATCCACCCTGAGTTGTCGAAAACCCTCGGTCTCGATCGTCCGGTCTTTGTTTTCGAGTTGGTTCTGGCCGAAGTGGCTGCGGGCAAAATGCCTAAATTCCAGGAGTTATCGCGCTTTCCTGAAGTGCGTCGTGACTTGGCACTGATTGCGGATAAAGACGTTGCAGCTACGGCTGTACTGGACGTAATCCGTGAAAATGCAGGTGAATGGCTGACAGACCTCAGGCTCTTTGACGTGTATCAGGGTAAAGGCATTGATCCTGATAGAAAAAGCCTCGCAGTCGGCTTGACCTGGCAGCATCCATCGCGCACTCTTAATGACGATGAGGTGAATACCACGACGCAAAACATCCTCACCTCGCTCGAACAAAGGTTGAACGCCACGTTAAGGAAGTGACGTATGGGGGCTTTGACGAAAGCTGAGATGGCGGAACGTCTGTATGAAGAGCTGGGCCTGAACAAGCGGGAGGCCAAGGAATTGGTCGAACTGTTTTTTGAAGAAATCAGGCACGCTCTTGAAGACAACGAACAAGTCAAATTGTCCGGTTTTGGCAATTTCGACCTTCGGGACAAACGCCAGCGGCCTGGCCGCAATCCGAAAACGGGAGAAGAAATCCCGATCACGGCTCGCCGTGTGGTCACCTTTCGTCCAGGGCAGAAGTTGAAGGCCCGAGTTGAGGCTTATGCTGGAACCAAGTCATAACGACGAACTACCCGTCATCCCGGGCAAACGCTACTTCACCATTGGTGAAGTCAGCGAGCTATGTGCCGTAAAACCGCACGTGCTGCGCTACTGGGAGCAGGAGTTTCCTCAACTCAACCCCGTCAAACGCCGCGGAAACCGCCGGTATTATCAGCGCCAGGACGTGCTGATGATCCGGCAGATTCGCGCGCTTCTTTACGATCAGGGGTTTACCATCGGCGGCGCACGCTTGCGTTTGTCTGGCGATGAAGCCAAAGACGACACCACCCAATACAAACAAATGATCCGCCAGATGATCGCCGAGCTGGAAGATGTTCTGGTAGTGCTCAAGAAATAAATTCCTGCTTTTAAATACTTCCAGTTTTCAAAAGCTTGCGATATATTCTTGAGCGTTCCTCGAGATGAGGGACAGAGTCAACGCCTAGTCGGGGCGTAGCGCAGTCCGGTAGCGCACTAGCATGGGGTGCTAGGGGTCGAGTGTTCGAATCACTCCGTCCCGACCATATTTACTGAGTAAAATCAGACACTTAAGCCGATCAGATAGATCGGCTTTTTTGTGCCTGCGCAAAACCCGCGGCCTAGGGTGTTATGGTTTAAAACTCCGTTACGACGGTTACACCTGTCGTCTCGAACCGATCCATATTCATCAACGCGTCGATGGACTGCTCCAGGCTGATGGTTTTACCCACGAGTTTTTCTGGCGCCAGCTTGCCGGAGGTGATCATCTCGATCATGGCGTCATAGCGATGCGCTTGCATGCCGTGGCTACCGTAGATCTCAAGTTCGTACGCAATGACCTTGCTCATTGGGATCGCCGGCGTGGCGTGCTCGGCGAGCATCAGACCCACCTGGACGTGTTTGCCGCGACGGCGCAGGTTGTTGATGGAGTTAAAACAAGTAGTTGGATGGCCCAATGCATCCAGCGATACGTGGGCGCCACCCCGGGAGATTTCCAGTACGGCTTCGGTGACGTCTGCCACGCGGTGGGCATTCACGGTGGCGACGGCACCGAGCGAGCGTGCCAGTTCGAGTTTTTCCTGCGAAATATCGATGGCTATGACATTCGCGCCGAGGGCCTGGGCGATCATCACTGCAGACAGGCCTACGCCTCCGCAACCGTGAACCGCTACCCACTGACCGGCGCTGACTTTGCCTTGGTCAACGACTGCACGGAACGAGGTGGCGAAGCGACAACCCAGGCTTGCAGCGGTAGCAAAGTCCATGCTCTCAGGAATGGCGACCAGGTTCAGGTCGGCCTGATGTATGCCGACGTATTCGGCAAAAGAACCCCAATGAGTGAAACCAGGTTGGAACTGCGTGTTGCAAACCTGCTGATTGCCGCTGTTGCACTCTGCACAAGCGCCACACCCACCCACGAACGGCACGGTCACGCGGTCGCCGACCTTCCACCGAGTGACGTCCTTGCCCACCTCGGCCACGATGCCCGCAAACTCATGACCAGGTACATGTGGCAGTTCAATGTCCGGATCATGGCCTTTCCAGCCGTGCCAGTCGCTGCGGCACACACCTGTGCCAAGAACCTGAATAACAACACCATGACGTGTCGGGGTCGGATCTGCCACGGTCATCAGACGCGGTGGCTTGGAAAAGGCTTCGTAGACTACTGCTTTCATTAAAATTACCTATGTTTGAATGAGCGCGATTCAGTTATTTCCATTATGAATGAACACGTTGAAATTACCTTTCAGGTTGCAATTGACAGAATGCAAGAACTGAAATTAATCTTCATAAATTAACTATAATGTGCAGAATTATTTCATGATTGGTCGGTTGGATAAGATAGATATTGCAATATTGGATCGGCTGCAGCGAGACGGGAAGCTGTCGAACGTCAAGCTCGCTGAGCAGCTTTCCCTCAGCGAGGCGTCCTGTTGGCGTAAGCAGAGACATCTTGAAGAATGCGGAGTTATTGAGGGATACCAAGCTATTCTTGATCGAAAGAAATTAGGGCTAGGCGTAATGGCCTTTGTTCAGATCTCTTGCACTGATCACAGCGAAGAAGCCACAGCAAAGTTTGAAAAGATTATTCAATCGGCCCCACAGGTACTGAGTTGCCACAATACAACGGGTGAGGCGGACTTTTTACTTGAGGTAATTGCACGAGACTTGGACAGCTATAGCCGCTTTGTCGAAAAAGTGCTGAGGAAGCTCCCTGGCGTTTCAAGTATTCGCTCGAATCTCTCCCTGCGTGAGATGAAGACCACCAATCGACTGCCCGTGACCGAACTCTTGAGTATTTGAGGCGCCAAGATCATCAGCTTGACTCCGGCTCCTGATACAGCTACCGATCAGTAGCGAGGAGCAGGCCCGATGCGTGCCGGGGGCTTTGTTTGTCGAGGCTTTGCGCGAACGGGAAATTCTGGCGCAAGTGCAGTGTATCGACGTGCGGTTGTAGGGTTCGCTGGCGGCGGGACATGCGACTGCTGGATGAAAACCTGCCTTATCATCCCAACGCCATGACCAGGTGCTGGATGAATGGTGCCCCTTTTTTGCGGGATATCATCTTTATTATCCTGGCCGGCGTCAGCAGTCTCCGGCATTTACGCTGTAGGTGGAGGCGTTGCGTAAGAGTGCCATTGATTTACCGTCATGAACTCGCCACTGACCCATCTTGCTGTCAGGCCCTTTGATCAAGCTTTCGGCAGGGCCCTGGTTTTTTGCTACGTACCGGACTCGGATGGAATCAAAAGAACTAGATCCGTATCGCCTACGTCGACACCCGCCTGCGAAAGCAGAGTTGTAACTTGGCCACGATGATGAGTTTGATGGTTAAAGAAATGCATGATCAGGCTGTAAAAATCCTTATCGAAGACTACACCCTTCATGTTTGCATAATTGAGGGGGCCATCCAGATCAGACTCCGTAATGGATTGCGCCCATTGGATGATTATTCGATCGAGCCATTCTCGATACTTTGAGAGCTCTCGAAAATTAGAGAATAACAATTGATCGAGGCTTTTCGGATCAGGAAGCTGCCTCACCGGCTCCAGTGCCAAGTGGTTTGTTGGGTGCTGGGCGAATCGCTTCAGCCAGATCGTATCTCCGGCCGCCAAGTGGTTCAGAGTCCCGAGAATAGAGCCGAAAAAAGCGTTCCTATCTGCCGAGAGCTCTTCATCGGACAAACCCCTGGCGGCTTCATAGACCTTGGCGCTCATCCACTCGTTATAGGTCGCCATCAGACAGATATGGCCAGTGCGGTTCATCGTGTTCGTCCTTTGAGTGGGAATTTTGATAAGCGACCCTCGCTCATCCAAAGCCCAGTCTAGTGCTGGGCTTTGGTGTTCTGGTGGGCAGTATAAAGCCTGGACGGGCCTGGATTTTAGTAAAGACAGCGTCGTCGGCTCGGCAAGTGCCGTGCTACGGAGTCCGCGAGAGCGGGCGCTTCCGGATGGATGGTTGAACGTGTAACTTGTTGATACAAATATGAATCTGTATCATTTAGTTTCGAATCAAGGGTGCGAGGGAGTGCATTGCCCATATAAAAACAAGGTCAAGGTAATGCTCAAAATGCTACTCGTGTACGGTCATCTGATTGCTACCTGTATTGCCCTGGGGAGGGTATTACAGGCTGATCAAAAGCTATGGAGCTGGCGCAAGGATGTGTTGAACCAGACACAGCGTGAATATCTCGACGAGACTCAAAAAATTGTCACGCTCGCGCTATTGGCTCTTTGGGGAAGCGGCTTGCTGCTGGTGCTCCAGGGTTACCTCTATGAGGGGAGTGCGTATCTGCTCAATCAAAAGCTGTGGGCCAAGATGAGTATTGTCGCGTTGCTTAGCCTCAACGGCGCTTTGCTGCATCGGATCGGTTTTCCGCTGCTGCAGGAGGCTCCCTTTGTCTTGTTACGCACCTCCGGCCGCATTCGCCTCGCTCTCTTGGGGGCTCTCTCTATGAGCGGCTGGTTATTTGCCGCTTTCCTGGGGGTCGCTCGAGCGTGGAACAACGTGCTGCCCTACTTGCATGTGATGGGGGCTTTTGCCGTGTTCTCGTTGCTCGCTTGTGTCGTGGCGCTGATAGTCGCCAATGCAGCAGGCGCCAAGGAGGATGAATGGTCACGAACCGGCAGCCAGTGAAGCCTGGTTATGCCGGATGTTGAACTCGAGCACTCGTCGTCGAGCGGCGATTAGCGCAAGAGGCCATGTAAAACGCAGGAAGGTTGTGATGCCTATGCCCGAATTTCGTAGGCGTCTGCCGCCCCCCCTTCCTGATGCCTACGCTTGGATGGAGTCCATCTATTGAGATGCCTTCTTCCGTCGGGCAAACTCCGGTTGCTTCATTGGCCGATAACAGGAGTTTACGGATGCCATTTCCACTGACGGAACATAATGCCTTGCTGGCCCTAAAGGGCGTAGGGCCGGCCGTTATCGCTCGCCTTGAGCAGATGGGCATTGACTCGCTAGCTGTGCTCGGCAAAGCGAATGCTTGTGACATCCTGGCCCAGGCATCGGCAGCAGTGGGATCGACTTGCTGGAAGAATAGCCCCCAAGCTCGGGCCGCCATTGCCGCGGCCATTGAGTTTGCAAAGGACTCTCGGTTGAGCACATCTGGTGCGTAAAGCTGATCGCTTATTTCAATTGGTCAATCTGATTCGTGTCCATCAGCCAATCTCTGCTGAACGACTGGCTAGCCGAATTGGCGTTTCCGTTCGCTCAATCTATCGATACATCGACGACCTTTCCTTCAGTGGAATCCCGATCTATGGGACCGCTGGCGTGGGGTATGCCTTGGATGCCGATTTTGAGATGCCGCCTTTAACGTTGAACAGGCTCGAGCTGGATGCATTGATGCTCGGAATGGAAATGCTTTCAGCTTCCGCCGATAACGATCTAAGTGCTGCGGCGAGGATGTTGTTGAGCAAAATCTCAGCGTCCATAGTCCATCACAAGGTTGACCCCAACGCGGCAAAAATCAGGGCACTTGGAACAACACCTTCCTCGACGCGGGGCCATCTGGCAACGCTTCGAAATGCCATCGAAAACACTCAGGCGCTGGAGATAACTTACACAAGCTTGGACGGTGTGGTTTCGCAGCGCGTCATTTCCCCCCTTGGCCTTTTCTACTGGGGAGGAAAGTGGACGGTTGGAAGCTGGTGCAGTGCCAGGGTGGCTTACCGCGATTTTCGGGTCGATCGCATAGTCTCCATCGCCATTGCCCAACAACCATTACCCGACAATCCTGCTCTTGATCTCCAAGCGTATATGAAGCACCAGGCAAGTCAGTGGAAAGCGATCACCACTACTGACACTACGCTGTCAGTATGAGCCACTGATAATTGGGACTCCCTAACACACAGTAGGTCATCCCTATGCAGCGCTCATCACATGTACTCGAATTAGCCATTTTCAAGGTCAAACAGGAGTGCGTTGCGCAAGTGCCTTTGCTCCGCGCAGGGCTTCGTGAAACGTTAAAGACCTTTCCTGGTTTGATCGAATACCGTGCCTACTGCCCTATGAGCGACGACCGAATCTTCGCGGACTTGGCAATGTGGGACAGTCTTGAGAACGCACAAAAAGTGGCAAAGGCGTTCAACGATGGAGATCCGAGATTCTCTGAGTATATGTACGCTATTGAAAACCTGACGTTCATGAGTCACCTCGTTCCAGAGATGAGTTGACCCCGGACTGTCAGAGCAGGCAAGAGACACCGATGCTTTTGCTGTCAGGCATCGGGGTCGTCACTTCGTTCTCAGATCGATGTGCCAGCGCCACCACTCGCTTCTCGGGTCAGAGTGCGATTCGGTCGGATCAAGAGGTTGAATATTCGAGATACAGTCTTTCGAGAGCCTCCTGGTATTTGTCTCCCTTTAACGTTTTTTTCAACACTGCCAGGACTTCGAGCGCTGAAGCCGCAGCCATCGCCTCGCTTTCTCCCCGGTAAGCGGCGCGCAGTCTTGCTGCTGCAATGATTGATTCTTCAGTCGTTGGCATGTGATTGCCCTCGAAGGATTGATTCTCACTGATAGTCGTAACCTTCAAAAATTTCAAGGTGAACGGCTGGTAACGTCACTCTTTCACTCGTACTAATCTCTTGTCGAGCGTATTGGCGAGACACATCGCCTCATCGCTCAATGACTTGCAAAAGGCGTCGATGAAGCTAGAGGAGGGACGATAATCAGGCCGGATCAACATAACGCGATAGGGAATGGACACGTTGATCGGCCGAATGGCCAATCCTCTGCCTGACTCCTCTACTGCGCTCAACGGGTTGATAATCGCCACCCCCAACTGTTGCCTGACCATGGCGCAGACCGATGCAGCGTTGGTTGTTTCGATGACGGTATGCCGATTGACGCCGGCCTGACGAAAGTGTTCATCGAGCGTCTGACGATAGATGTCCAGACCCGAAAAGTTGATGAAATCGACCCCGCGAAAGTCTTCCATTACCAGGCGCGACCTGGATAGCAGAGGATGACCCTCTGGCAGAATGCAGACCATGTCGGAACAAAAGAGCAGTTCCCCTTGAGTACCTCGAGGTACATGCTCGCCCTCGGTCAATCCGAGGTCGTAACGCTGGGCGCTGAGAGACTCTTCCAGTAAGGGTGATTCCTGTGCCGCAATGCTCAAGCCTATGCCGCTATGCTGTTGTTGAAAGTGCTTGCAGACCTTGGGCAACAGCGTCTGGGAAAACAACGGAAGGCAGGCGACGTTCAGTTGGCCATGTTCGAAGCGGCGGATTGATTGTGCAACGCTGTTGATTCGTTCCAACCCGATGTAGGAGTGTTCAACCTCTTCGAGCAGCATAATGGCCTGAGCCGTCGGTACCATCCTCCCTCCCTCTCGATCAAACAGCCGAAGGCCAGAGATACTTTCAAGCCGCGCCAGTTCCCGGCTGACCGTCGGCTGGGAAGTAAATAGCAAGCGGGCCGCTCCGGTGACGCTTCCCGCCTGCATGATGGCGCGGAAGACTTCGATATGCCGTATGGAAATTCCCACCCGAGGCCTCCGTCAATTGATCAATCCCCATATCAAAACTGAATCGACCCACAAAGAATAGATATTTTATTGAATGCGGGGTGATCGGCATGATGGTTTCTCTCTTTACCTCAGATTGAGTACCGCATGCCTAACCATTCCGCTTTCCAGCAATTAGCCGAAACGGCGAAACAGCACGGCACCCCGCTCTGGTGCTATGACGCCCAGACCATCAGGGCTCGCGTCGACCAATTGCAAGGCTTCGATGTCATTCGATACGCGCAAAAAGCCTGCTCCAATCTGCATATTCTCCGTTTGATCCGCGAACAAGGCGTGCGGGTCGATGCCGTATCATTGGGTGAAATCGAGCGAGCGCTGCTCGCTGGATACAGCCCTGCCGGCGACCCGGCGGGCATTGTTCTGACCTGTGATCTGTTCGAAGAAGCGACATTGCGACGGGTCGTCGAACTGAACATCGAGGTCAATACCGGCTCGATTGACATGCTCCGTCAATTGGGCAAAGCGTCTGCGGGCCATCGCGTCTGGCTGCGGATCAACCCGGGGTTTGGCCATGGTCACAGCCGCAAGACCAATACTGGCGGTGAAAACAGCAAGCATGGAATCTGGCATGACCAGGTTCAGGAAGCGCTCGGCGTGATTCGGCAATTCGGGCTGAAACTCGTGGGATTGCACATGCATATTGGTTCAGGTGTGGATTACGCGCACCTTGAGCAAGTGGGCTGTGCAATGGTCTCGGCCGTCAGGGCACTCGACCACGATATCGAAGCATTCTCCATCGGCGGGGGGCTTTCCACGCCTTATCGTGTGGGGGATGAACCGGTGGATATCCAGCGTTATGCGAACGCATGGCACCAGGCCAAACAGGACATCGAGGCTTTTCTCGCGCACCCGGTACGGATGGAGATCGAGCCCGGTCGATTCCTGGTAGCCGAGTCAGGCTATTTGGTTACCGAAGTCCGCGCGGTAAAAAAAGTTGGTAGCCGAAACTTCATCCTGGTGAATGCCGGCTTCAATGACCTGATGCGGCCAGCCCTCTATGGCGCCTATCACCAAATGACCTTGCTGGACTCCCTGGGTGTCCCGGTCGATCGTGCGGAGCACCTCAGTGTAGTGGGAGGTCCCCTGTGCGAAGCCGGCGATATTTTTACGCAGGATGAACAGGGTGTCACCCCCCGTTTGCTACCTGAAGCGCAGGTTGGCGACTTGCTGATCATGCACGATACCGGCGCGTACGGCGCCTCTATGTCATCCAATTACAACAGCCGCACACTGTTGCCTGAAGTGTTGATCGAGCAAGGGCACGCTAAATTGATTCGACGCCCGCAACCCTTGTCGGACTTGCTGGCCTTGGAATTGGGGCTTTAAAGGCCAATCGGTGATCGAAACAATCGGTTGATGAAAATCTCTTGAAGGAGCTGAGTAGGTGAACACCACTATCGATCACCTTGTTATCGTGGCGCCGAACCTCGATACCGGCAGCGCGTTCGTCACTGACTTGCTAGGTGTCGACCTTCAACCGGGCGGTGCCCATCCACGCATGGGCACCCATAACAGGCTGCTTCGCCTTGGCCCCCAGCTCTACCTGGAAGTGATTGCCGTGGACCCATCAGCCAAACGCCCGGGCCGACCTCGCTGGTTTGGCCTTGATCAACTTGCTCTCCACTCGCCGACGCGCTTGGCGACATGGGTTGCACGGACCGATGATATCTACACTATCAGTGATTCCTGCCACGATATCGTCGGTGATGTCGAATCTATGACCCGAGGAATATTGTCCTGGCAAATGACGATACCTACGGACGGAAGACTTCCCTTGGCAGGATCAGCCCCCACCATAATTCAATGGGGACAAGCACCTCATCCCGCGAGTGCACTCCAAGACAAAGGCTGTCATCTGTTGGCATTGGACGTCTTCCATAAGGATCCAGAAAGAATCAAAGCGATTCTGACGGCCATAAACTTTTCTGGTCCGGTTTATCTTCATCCGCTCGAAGATGCTTCAACACCCTATCTGCTTGCGCATATTCAAACGCCAAATGGCTTGAAAACACTGCCGTTTTCGAGAACGTGAGTCGCACTCAAGTTCATAGACCACCATTCGATTTAAGGGGAGAGGCATTACGCACGCCCCCCTGGTTGCCAAGGCAATATTCAGCTTTGCGCCGCGCTAACCGCACCGGTTACCGTGGATTTATTCTGAACGGTCCTATACAGCAAACTGGACACCATGAATCCAAGAATGGCCAACAGGCTCATCAAACTGAAGACATAGTTGTAGCCTTGCTGACCCGGGAAATGGTCGAGGATTGCGCCGTAGATGACGTAAGCGAACATGCCCGGCGCGTAGCCGATCAGGCAGCCGATACCGAAGGCTGAACCGGTGATGTGTTGAGGGATGCCGACTTCACCCATGGGCGCCCAGAACACGCCGCGCATGGAAAACACAATCAGCGCGAAGGACAATGTGGCTGCCATGCCCGCATAGATAAAACTTGGGCTTTTCGGGATTAGCAGGATGACGCCCATCAGCGGTAGCAAGGCCAGGAATGCCCACTTCAGGTAGCGGCTGGTGCTCTTGAATTGCTTGTCGGCAATGAAACCACCGGCGGGGCCGCCGAGGATCTTGAGGAAGTACTGATTAATGATGCCGTAGGCGCCCACCAGTGCCACGGGCAGCCCGTACATTTCCTTGAGGTAGGGAATGAAATAGGTCAGGCCACAGTAGACGATGTAGACCATGAACACGTTGAGGCTGACCAGCCAGATACCCGGCACCTTGATGGCTTCGAACAGATTCGCCAATCCGTTCTTCGGCTTGTCGGTCGACTGCGCGCTGCCGCCCTTGAGCAGGAACCAGGTCAGGGTTCCGGCAAGAATGTCGATGACCGAGTAGAAGAGGATTGCCGATTTCAGCCCGGTTTCACCGGAGCCCATGGCGACGAATACGCCCAGCGCCGAAAAAGCCACAAGCGTGTCAATGACGCCACGCCCACCTTCCAACAGTCCAAACAACCGACCCTGTTCCTGGTCGTCGCCCAGGTTGCGGATGGCCTTGAGCAGCGATGGCCAGAAGAAGCAGTCGGCACAGACGGCCAACAGGCTGAACACGATCAGCAGATTGCTGAAAGGCGGAAAGGTCGCCAGATACAGCCCCAGGCCACCGGTACCAATCAGACCGATGGGGATCAGTTTGCGTGTGTCGTAGCGGTCCGCCAGAAGACCACCGACGACAAACAGCGCGGTGGCGACAATGGCGTTGGCGCTCAACAGCAAGCCGATTTCGGTATGGGTTAATCCCATGAACTCTTGCATGGGCACATAGAAGGCGTCCTTGAGGCTCGACAGCTTGTAGATGGTGCCACCACCGAGGATGAGAATCAGGAATCTGAGCCATTTGGCCTTGTCACGAGTTGTCATTATTGTTCTCCAGGCGTGTTCGGGTAAGCAGTGTTGGTTGTCGCGTCAGGTTCAGGCGTTTTCGCGGTTGTTCAGGGTCAACTCGGCCAGGGTTCGGAACTCGGCCAGCAGGCCTCGCACATAGGCGACCTGGTTGTTCGCCCAGCGGTGTTCGTCGGCGAGCATGCGTTCGAGCGAGTAGCCGTCCGGGAGTGGTGTGTCACTCATTTCCCGGTACGCAATGAATGGATCGGCAGCCTCAGAGGTCTGGCGGAACGCCGGGGCGATGTAGTGATTTTCCTGCTCAAGAATGAAGGCGATCACTTGCGGGGTTGAGTCGCCGAGCATCAACAGTTCGAACAGCATGCGGGCGCTTGGCAGATCGTCTTCGTCGCTGCCCTGCAGCACGCCGTAATGACCGAAGCCGTTTTGCTCGGGGACGATGCGCACACCCTTGAGGTGGGTCTGGCGTATGTGCGGCGCCAGGGTCCGCAGCGCCGGTAGTGGCTGTTCGCAGGCGTTGATCATGTTGCCGAAGTCGAACAAGGCATGCAGCCGTGGGTGGTTTAGCCGGTTCAGCAGTTGCGCGATCTCGCCGCTCTTGAGTTCTTCATGCTGCTCGAAGTCGAAGTACAGATCGTGCTTGTCGGCCTGCTGCGCAAGGTAATGCAGATCGGATTCGATGACGTCCATGACCCGCGACAACGCGCCCTCGTAGCGTGAGTAAACGCGGATGTTGCGCACACCCAGCGCCTTGGCAATGGCGATCACTTGATCGACATCTTTTTTCAGCGTGCTGCTGATTTCCAGATGCACATCCAGTGCGAGCGTATTGGCCTTATCGGCAAACGCTTGCAACTGCGCGGGTGTCATTTGACTCAGGCTGTTTTCCTCGCCGTCCAGCAAGTGCAGGCTCAGACCTTGCAACTCGTGGCGATAGGCGAAATCCAGCAGATCGGCCGGCGTGACACGGCCATGGGTGAGGTTGGTCAGCAAGGGATAGGCATGAGCAAACAAGCGCATCTGCCCAAGGCGGTCGAGCAGTTGACGGGCCAGTGCTTCAGTCAGTAGGGGAGGCGTTCCTGCCTCGGCAGCCTTGTGGCTGAGCAAGGTATTGAATCTCTCTTGGATCTTATTGTTCATTCGAGTCGTTCCTGGTTCAGACGCCGGGTCTACCGGCGCAGCCTTTATCGCGCCAGTCAGGAACTCTCGATAGATCCATTATCAGTTAAATCATAAGACCACTTCCCTTGCTTCAAGTGGCCTGCAGGTACCCCATTTTGCTCAAGGCCCGGGCCAGCGCTTCGACACGCTCCTTGGCCTGGTCCTCAGGTGTGCCGGCAAATCCGATGAGCAGGGCTGGTGGCAGGACATGCTCAAGGCAGTAATCGCTCAAGGCATAAGTGTGGATGTTGTGCCGGGCCAGTTCCCTGGCGATGGCGTCGTCATCAAGCGTGGGTGGCAGCCAGGCGATCAGGTGCATGCCGGCTTCCACCGGGGTGATGTTGAAGAAGCCGCCCAGCTGTTGCTGAAGTTGCTCGACCAATGCTTGCTGGCGAGCCTGGTACAGCGCACGCATGCGGCGGATGTGCCCGAGGAAGTGGCCTTCGCGCATGAAGTCCGCCGTCGTCGCCTGGAGAAGCGTGGGCGGGCTGCGATCCATCACCGCGCGCAAGGTGCAGAAGGGTTCGATCAGGGCTTGCGGCAATATCACATAGCCCAGTCTTAGTGAGGGAAAGAGCACTTTGCTGAAGGTGCCGACGTAGATCACTCGAGCCATCCGGTCCATGGCGTAGAGCGCGGGGAGGAGGCGGCCGCTGTAGCGAAATTCACTGTCGCAATCGTCTTCGATGATCCAGCTCTGATACTGCGCAGCCCAGTCGATGAGTGCCTGGCGCCGCGCATAACTCATGGTCACGCCCAAGGGATGCTGGCGAGATGGCGTAGTGAATACCAGGCGGGCGTCGGGGCACTCGGCCAGGCCTTGCTGAATATCGATCCCTTGTTCATCAATGCGTAACGGCACCACTTGGGCGCCTTGGGCTTGCAAGGCAATTCTTGCCGCGATATGCCCTGGATCCTCCATCCACACGCTGTCCTGCGGATTAAGCAGCAACATGCCCAGCAGGTTGAAGGCTTGCTGTGCGCCGGACACGATCACCACCTGCTCGGCAGTGCAGTCGATGCCACGGGCATCAAAAACGTATTCGGCAATCGCCTTGCGCAGGACCAGCAACCCTTGCAATTCGCCGTAACCGAGCAAGGCCTTGGTCGGCTTGAGCAGATGGCGGTTCATCAAGCGCCGCCACACCGCGAGCGGGAACGTGTCGTAGGTGCTGTGGCTGGGCAGGAATGAGGTGGGGGTCGCGGGGTCCCAATCGGTATAGGAAACCCCGCGAAAATGACTACTGCGCAGCGACAGCATGGACTGGCTCAGGTCGGACAGGCGCGGTGGCTGGCGCTGCTCTTCGTCGGCAATCCCGCGACGCTCCCACTCATTGCCGACATAGGTGCCCGCCCCGGTGCGCGAGGCCAGGAAGCCTTCAGCAATCAGCTGATCGAATGCATTGAGAATGGTGATCCGCGACAGCGCCAATTCTTTGCTCAGGGTCCGTGTCGACGGCAGGCGCACGCCCCCTTGCATTTTTCCGCTGAGAATCTGTTTGCGAATCTGCAAATAGAGTTGGCGGTACAGGGGGATGGAACTGGCACGGTCCAGCTCGATAGCCGACAGCAGCAAACCTGCAGGGGATTTCATCAGATGCTCGTCTGGAGAGAAGGTGGTTTGACCTGGAACACCATCAGGTACCGAGATGCGTAGGGTATCGAGAGGCACTGGATAAGTCATCTGTGCCAACGCCATCCAGACGTGTCGCGTGAGATCTCGGATGCCTGAATAGAGATTCGACAGCGCATCGGCCCGGGATTGAGCGGGGTGGCCGAGTGGATATCTGCACGAAGCCGATTATGCTTCAAGAAATCCTTGCAGCGATGCGAGGCCGTCAGCTTGTTTCCATGTCTGGCGCAATCCGTAATCCGATGACATCAGCCCTAGGGCCTGGGTGCGGTAAAAAGGTAGCGAGGTACTCCGGCCTATAACAAGAGCAAGACGGAGAAGACTCATGGCCGCAATCGACAATACATCCGCGGGCAGTGCACCCAATCGCGGGATCACCAGGGAGGAGCGCAAGGTTATTTTCGCCTCGTCCCTGGGCACCGTGTTCGAATGGTACGACTTCTATCTTTACGGCTCTCTCGCCGCGATCATCGCCAAGCACTTCTTCGCCGGCGTCAATGAGACAACGTCCTTCATCTTCGCGCTGCTGGCATTCGCCGCGGGCTTCGCCGTGCGCCCCCTTCGGTGCCATTGTGTTCGGCCGACTGGGCAACATGATCGGGCGCAAGCACACGTTCCTCATCACCATTGTCATCATGGGTATCTCCACGGCCGTGGTGGGTTTTTTGCCCGGTTATGCGAGCATCGGCGTGGCGGCGCCGATCATTCTGATCAGCCTGCGCCTGCTGCAAGGCCTGGCCCTGGGCGGTGAGTATGGCGGCGCGGCGACCTACGTGGCCGAACATGCGCCGAACGGCAAGCGCGGCTATTTCACCTCGTGGATCCAGACCACCGCGACCCTCGGCCTGTTCCTTTCGTTGCTGGTGATCCTCGCTTGCCGAACCATTCTCGGCACCGAAGCGTTCGAGGCCTGGGGCTGGCGGATTCCCTTTCTGCTGTCGATCCTGTTGCTGATCGTGTCGGTCTACATCCGCTTGCAGCTCAGCGAATCGCCGGTGTTCAAAAAAATGAAGGAAGAAGGCAAATCCTCCAAGGCGCCGTTGACCGAATCCTTCGCCCGCTGGGACAACCTCAAGATCGTGATCATGGCACTGCTCGGCGGTACCGCTGGCCAGGCGGTGGTCTGGTACACCGGGCAGTTCTATGCGCTGTTTTTCCTACTGCAGACACTCAAGATCGACCCACAGACCGCCAACCTGTTGATTGCCGGCTCACTGCTGATCGGCACGCCGTTCTTCGTGGTGTTTGGCAGTCTGTCCGACCGCATCGGCCGCAAGGGCATCATTATGGCGGGCTGCATCCTCGCGGCGCTGACCTATTTTCCAATCTTCCATGCGTTGACCCAATACGGTAACCCCGACGTGTTCATCGCGCAGGCGAAGAACCCGGTCACGGTGATCGCCGATCAGAGTAAGTGCTCGTTCCAGTTCGACCCGGTGGGCAAGGCCAAATTCACCAGTTCCTGCGACCTCGCCAAGAGCCTGCTGGCGAAAAAGGCTATCCCCTACAAAAACGAAAAAGCCGAACCTGGCGCCATCGCGCAGGTTCGCGTCGGCGACAAGGTGATCTCGAGCTTCGAGGGCACCGGCATGCCGGCTGCCGACTTCAAGGCCCGCAACGATGCCTTCGTTGCTACCCTCGGCACCACCCTCAAGGAGGCCGGCTACCCCGAGAAAGCCGACCCGGCGAAAACCAACTATCCAATGGTGCTGCTGCTCCTGACCATTCTGGTGATCTACGTCACCATGGTCTACGGCCCGATCGCCGCCTGGCTGGTTGAACTCTTCCCGGCGCGCATTCGCTACATCTCGATGTCGCTGCCGTACCACATCGGCAATGGCTGGTTCGGCGGCTTTCTGCCCACGGTGGCGTTCGCGATGGTCGCGGCCACGGGGGATATCTACTACGGGCTGTGGTACCCCATCGTCATCGCCGTGATGACGGCCATTCTCGGCACGTTCTTCCTGCCGGAAACCAAGGATCGGGAAATTCATCACACATAGGGTTGGCACATGCCCTTTCCCGTGGGGGAGAGGGCAAGCACCTTTGCGGGCGCAGAAGAGTACTTGAGAGTTAGCGCTTGCGACGATGGCCCGTGATCATCGACAGAGGCAGGTTTTCACGCAAGCGCAGGCTTTCCACCAGCGCCGCGACGATATGCACGCAAACTAGCGCGAGCAGCACGTTGGCCATAACCTCATGCACATCACGTAGCCAGTCCTCGCCCCAGAAATAGTCCACTTCTTCCATCAAAAAACCGCTGATACCGAGGCCGGTCATCAACAGCAGCATGAGCACCATCACCAGTGCTCCGATGGGCGAGTGCCCCATGCGGTGATAGCCCTTGCCGGAAAACAGCGCCCGGCCATGATGAGCGACGCGGGTCGGGGTCGGCCAGAAGTCTGCCCAACGTGCCGATGGTGGGCCGATGAACCCCCACACTACGCGCACCAGCACGACCGCCACGGCGTAATAGCCGAGCCAGCGATGCCAGCCGTCTCCTTCCTCGTTGAGGAAGTAGTCGCTGATGAAGACAACCGCCAGGGACCAATGACAAACGCGTACGAGAGGGTCCCAGAGGCGTAGGGTTTCAGCTTTCACAGGGGGGGCCTACTCGATCTCTTCTTTCACGACCTTGCCGGTGACCGGGTCAAAGTAGATCTCGACTTTGCGCTTGTCTTTGTCCCAGCCGTAGATCTCGTAGCAATTGCCGCTCGTGACCTTGAACTTCTTGATGTTGTAGCCCTTGGCCTTCAGATCTTCCTGAAACTTGGCCTGATCCTGCCATTGGGCCTTGTCGGCTGTGGTGCATTGAGTCCCGGCGAAAGCCAAGGGGGAGGCGGCAAGAAGGGAGAGCAACAGAAGTTTACGCATGGGTTTTCCTCGAAATATTGTTGTTGTCCGACAACGCGAGAGATTCTCAATCAGTCTCGCGCGCTGAAGATTAGTTGAGCTTTTGATCGTTGTCACGATGTTGCGGGCTGCGAACAAACGCCCTGGACTGTCGGGCGTTTGATGCCGATCTTGTAGGAGCCAGGCTTGCCAGTGCCGCCGTCAACGCCAGGCGATTGTCGAGCAAGTCCCACTTTCCGCAGGGTCGACACATTTGCCGTTGCCCGTACATGCGGGAAAACGTATATTCGGAAAAACGCATATATTCACCTTGGATGCGTGAACACCCAACGCAGAGAAAACCAATGGCAGACCCTCTGACGCCGACCACTGTTTTCAAATGCCTGGCGGATGACAACCGGGTCCGCATGATGCTGCTCATCGCCCGGGAGGGAGAGCTGTGCGTCTGCGAGCTGATCTGTGCGTTGAATCAGAGCCAGCCCAAAGTATCCAGGCACCTGGCGCAGTTGCGCACCGGCGGATTGCTCTCGGACCGTCGGCAGGGCCAATGGGTTTACTACCGACTTCACCCAAATCTTCCGGACTGGGTGCATCAGATGCTGACCGTGGTGCTCGAATCCAACGGGCACTGGTTGAGCCTGGATGCCAAGCGCCTTGAAGGCATGGGTGACCGTCCTGAACGGGTAGCTGCCTGCTGCCCGGTTTGATGAACAACAAAGACAGAGCATAAAAAATGACTATCAAAGTGGGCATCAATGGTTTTGGCCGCATCGGTCGCCTCGCGTTGCGCGCAGCCTGGAGCTGGCCAGAATTTGAATTCGTGCAAATCAACGATCCGGCAGGCGACGCGGCGACCCATGCGCATCTGCTGAACTTCGACTCGGTGCATGGCCGTTGGAGTTACCAGGCCGACTCCGAGGGCGACAGCATCGTCATCAACGGCAAACGAATCAAAGTCACCGCCAACACAGCAATTGCCGACACCGATTGGTCGGGTTGCGATCTGGTGATCGAAGCCAGCGGCAAGATGAAGACCGTTGCGGTATTACAGGCTTATCTCGATCAGGGCGTGAAGCGCGTAGTGGTCAGTGCGCCGGTGAAGGAACAGGGCGCGTTGAACATCGTCATGGGTGTCAATCATCAACTGTTCAACCCGGCGGAACATCGCATCGTCACCGCTGCGTCGTGCACCACCAATTGCCTCGCTCCAGTGGTCAAAGTGATTCATGAAAAGCTGGGCATTCGCCACGGCTCCATCACCACCATCCACGACCTGACCAACACTCAGAGCATCCTCGACCAACCCCACAAGGATCTGCGCCGAGCGCGAGCTTCGGGCATGAGTTTGATCCCGACCAGCACCGGCTCAGCCACCGCCATTGCCGAAATCTTCCCGGAACTGCGCGGGCGTCTGAATGGCCACGCCGTGCGCGTACCGTTGGCCAACGCTTCGCTGACCGATTGTGTCTTTGAAGTCGAGCGCGTCACCACGGTCGAAGAAGTGAATCAGTTCCTCAAGGACGCGTCCGAGAACGAACTGAAAGACATCCTCGGTTTCGAGGAGCGTCCGCTGGTGTCCATCGACTACCGCACCGACCCGCGTTCATCGATCATCGATGCGCTGTCGACGATGGTCATCAACGGCACCCAGGTCAAACTCTATGCCTGGTACGACAATGAATGGGGCTACGCGAACCGCACCGTCGAACTGGCCAGAATGGTCGGCCTGGCTGTTTAAGGAACGGTGATGAAAGCGTTGTCAGCCCTCGCTCCGCCAGTGCGGCAGTACCTGCTCGTGACGGGCAATTACTGGGCCTTCACCCTCACCGACGGTGCCTTGCGCATGTTGGTGGTGCTGCACTTTCACGCGTTAGGCTACAGCCCGCTGCAAATCGCGGCGTTGTTTCTGTTCTACGAACTCTTTGGCGTGATCACCAACCTGGTGGGCGGTTATCTCGGCGCCCGACTGGGCCTGAACCGGACCATGAACATCGGGCTGGGGATGCAGGTTGTGGCGCTGTTGATGCTGACGGTGCCAGTGCCCTGGCTGACGATTCCTTGGGTGATGGCCGCGCAGGCGTTGTCGGGGATCGCCAAAGACCTGAACAAGATGAGCGCCAAAAGCTCGATCAAGCTGTTAGTGCCTGATGGGCAGCAGGGCAAGCTTTACCAATGGATTGCCATCCTCACCGGCTCGAAGAACGCACTCAAGGGTGTCGGTTTCTTTCTCGGTGGGGCATTGCTCGCCCTGATCGGGTTCAAAGGGGCATTGCTGAGCATGGCAGGCGTCCTGGCGCTGATCTGGGTCAGTAGCTTGATCCTGTTGAAGAAGGATTTGGGTAAGGCCAAAGCCAAGCCGAGGTTTCGCGACATTCTGTCCAAGAGCCGGGCCATCAATATTCTGTCGGCGGCCCGGATGTTCCTGTTCGGTGCCCGCGATGTCTGGTTTGTCGTGGCGTTGCCGGTGTACTTGAGCAGCGTCTTTGGCTGGGATTTCTGGAAGGTCGGTGGATTCCTCGCGGCCTGGGTGATCGGCTACGGCATCGTGCAATCGTTCGCGCCGCGAATCACCGGCAAGCAACGAGGGCATGTTCCTGATGGTCGCGCTGCGTTTCTGTGGGCGCTTGCTCTGGCAGGCCTGCCCGCGGCAATCGCACTGGGGCTAAACACCGGGTTATCGCAACAGGGGGTGCTGTTAGGCGGATTGATGGGCTTTGGTGCGCTGTTCGCGGTGAACTCCTCGTTACACAGCTACCTGATCGTGTCTTATGCCAAGGAAGACGGCGTGTCGCTGGACGTGGGTTTCTACTACATGTCCAACGCCATGGGACGGCTGATCGGCACCGTGCTCTCCGGCTGGGTTTATCAGGCTTTCGGGCTGGAGGCGTGTCTATGGATATCCAGCCTGTTTGTTATTTTCGCGGCATTGATTTCCGTGGCGTTACCGAGGCATGCCGAAGTGCGTTAAATGCCCTGAGAGCGGCTGTTTCACGCGCTTTACTTCAACTATGAAAGTTTGATTTCTAGTAAGTTGTTCATGCGTGTGCCATTTTTCAGGCGTCAAATGGTTGAGGTTTTTTATATGTATCGAAAAGCAATTGGTCTTAGCACAATTTATTTGTACGCATTTGTTACAGCTTAAGCCATAAATAAACGCACTCGACCGCTGCGAGGGAAATCACAAGAATCTGGCAACTAAAAGTTTCGCCACAATAAAAATCAAATCCTCCTTATAAGTCGGTGATTATCATGATTAAAATCATGGCCTACTTTTTAACAGGAGCTGTTCTTGCAGGATGCAACGGTATGGTAAAACCCGACTTGTCGGGGCCTGCCAATGATTCATACTTCTCCGTCTTCTCGGGCTTTCCCTTGCCCTATCTGTACATGGCCTCGGCCGTGCAATGGAATGAAGACTATGCCGTCACCACGCGGCACACCCCCCTCATCCGCCACGTGGAATACAGCTGCAGCACCGGCTGTGACCTCGTCTTCATCCAGCACAAGGCCGACGGCCGCTATCCGTCATGGCGCGCACCGCGTGTGGGTGAACACATCACCGCCGTGGGGGCGAGCCCCTACATGACGACCGTCACCGGCCAAGGCAAGGTGTACCCGGCGCCCTTCATCAATAGCGATGAAGGCAGCGGCGAACGCTATGCCATCCATGATGCCCCGATGATAAAGGGGATGTCGGGTGGTCCCGTCATCGGCAATGACGGCAGCATTGTCGGTATCAATGTCGGATTTTTCTCCACCACCCTTAATGATGTGAGTTTTCACCCTGGATTAAAGGGGGCTGAGCGAGTCAGCATCTTTATTCCTTACTCGATCATTCAGCGTGAATGGGAGTTGATGCAGGTGAAACTTAATGATCCGCACGGCGCGCAGTACGCCAAGAAGTAACGTTGCGTCATCAATCAATTGGCCGTCGGGATGGGGTTCATGAACCCCATCATGGCTGGTTAGTTGAATCCAGGCGTATATTGATTGTGTCGATCCAGATCATTGAGGCGATAGCAGATCGCTGACGGTGTGACAGACGAGAGGCTGGGGGGCTAGCAGATATCCCAGAACGTTTGGAGGTGTGACATGAGCCAATATCAACGACTCCTTCTAATAGCCGGTCCTACCATGCGTCACACGCCGGCGCTGCAGCGGGCCGTCGCCATTGCCGAAGCCACAGGCGCAGCGCTGCATATCACGGTGTTTATCGAAGACTTCAACCTCTTGGGTTTGATACACGCCAGTGCACGGTTTCGTGAGGCCTGCCAGCAAGAGAACGAAAAATGGCTCAAGGATGAAGCCGAGCTGATTCGTGGGCGCGGGATCCCGCTGAGCACCGAGGTGCTTTTCACGCGCGACGCGCTGCAAGAGATCCTTCAGCACGTGGCAACTACGCAGGCGGACCTGGTCATCAAGGACGTGCAGCACGAGTCCGCACTCAAACGCGTTTTCGTTACGCCGCTGGATTGGCATCTGCTGCGCGAATGTCCAGTGCCTGTCCACCTGGTCAGCGAAGTCGGTTGCCCACTTCCGCGCGTGATCGTGGCGGCAGTCGATCCGTCCCACCCAGAGACTCAGATCTCTGGAATCAATGACCTGATCATCCAGGCTGCGAATGAATTGGCAACGCAATGCCATGCAGAAATGCACCTGTTGTATGCCTACGATCTAGCGCAGACGCATCTATCGGATGCGGGCGCGGGTGCAGTAACAATGCCTGGCTTCAACAGCGACGTACGCAAGTCTTTGCACAAGTCATTCATCGCATTGGCCGATCACTATGGCGTGCCCACCGAACGGCAACACTTCGTGGCAGGGCCACCCGGTAAAGCGCTGGCCGATTTTGCTGCGCATCACCGGGCCGATGTGATCGTCATGGGGAATGCGCATCGCAAAGGACTGGACAAGTGGGTGGGCAGTACGACCGAGCATGTTCTGTATCGGGTGCCTTGCAACATTCTTGCAGTCGCCCCACAAGCGGATCAATAAAGGGGGCCGTTGCCAGGTGATCTGGAAAGAGAACCTCGGCCACCGCCTCGGGATTTTTTCTGGACGCGTGCCGAGATATCCTGGTAGGTATCACTGTCGGTCGCGGCGAGCAGCTTTCCACCGTCTTTCAGGGTGGCCATGAATGTCACCTCGGTGTTATTGCCAGCGAGCAGATAGCCGGCAATGGCTCCGACGGGACCGAGCAACATGGCGCCCGCAAGACCCAGGCCGATGGCGGTCTTTATATTCTTGTTCGAATCCGTGTTCTGAATGGTCAGGTCTTTGAATTCCGAGACGGGAAAACTGTTTCCACGCCGGGGTTTGAGCGACGTTTTGAGCGTGATGGTTCCAAGATGATATTCCCCGTCGCACTGCGGGAAGTCACCGGCGAGTACTATGATCTTTGCCATGTGGAGTTGTCTCTGGGCGATCATTTTTCGGGTAGAACATTGCGCGCGCCCAATGCCAAAACGTCAACGACCCGACGATGAG
Organism: Pseudomonas sp. B21-048; assembly: GCF_024748615.1. Taxonomy (NCBI): domain Bacteria; kingdom Pseudomonadati; phylum Pseudomonadota; class Gammaproteobacteria; order Pseudomonadales; family Pseudomonadaceae; genus Pseudomonas; species Pseudomonas sp. B21-048. The sequence continues at coordinate 2,129,480 of NZ_CP087168.1, forward strand.
TGGCATTCATGAATTCGCGATACACAAGTATCAGTCCTGCAAAACAATTTCATTCTCAGGTCGGCCTTGGTGCTCCGACATGGACGTTTTATAACGTTTAGCTAAAGCGGGTAGAGAGTGCGCTTTAATCCTCCGCTGGTCCGACAGGTTTAATCGTGATCAGGATCAAAGGCTCGGCATCATCAACAAACCTTTCAGCCGAGAGGATTTAACGGAGGATTAATGGATTTCTGGACCACCACGCAGGTATCGATTCTAGGGTTGGTTGAAGGGCTTACAGAGTTCTTGCCGATTTCCAGCACCGGGCATCAAATCATTGCCGCGGACTTGCTCGAATTCGGCGGTGAGCGAGCGATGGCATTCAATATCATCATTCAGCTGGGCGCTATTCTGGCGGTCGTCTGGGAGTTTCGTCGCAAGATTGTGGAGATCACCAGTGGTTTGCCAACCCAGCGTAATGCGCAACGTTTCGCGCTGAATTTATTGATCGGATTCTTGCCGGCAGTTGTTCTGGGTGTGATGTTCGCCGACAAGATTCATGAATATCTTTTCAACCCGATCACCGTGGCCGTGGCGCTGGTGGTCGGTGGAATCATCATGTTGTGGGCGGAACAGCGTGAGCATGTGGTGGTGATCGATCACGTTGACGAGATGCGCTGGACCGATGCCTTGAAAGTGGGTTTCGCCCAGTGCCTGGCGATGATCCCCGGCACGTCGCGCTCGGGATCGACGATTATCGGCGGGTTGCTGTTTGGCCTGTCACGCAAGACGGCTACCGAGTTTTCGTTCTTCCTGGCAATGCCGACGATGGTGGGGGCCGCGGTGTATTCGGGCTATAAGTACCGCGACCTGTTCCAGGCCGCCGACTTGCCGGTATTTGCCCTGGGATTTGTCGCCGCGTTCCTTTTTGCGATGATTGCCGTGCGTGGTTTGCTCAAGTTCATCGCCAACCATAGTTATGCGGTATTTGCCTGGTACCGGATCGCGTTTGGCGTGTTGATCCTGGCGACGTGGTTTTTGGGTTGGGTCGACTGGAATCACCTTTCGGAGGGGGCATAGGTTTCCTCTATTCATAAAAAAACGCCGCGTGTTGAGCGGCGTTTTTATATGGGTTTGAAGGCGCGCTAAATCTTGTTAACCCCTGCCAATGGCAGGTTGATGCGCTGTTCACGCTGCAGGATATTCATCATCAACAGCACCCGTTCCTCGCCGTCCATGGCCAGGAACACCGCCTCGAGATCGGAGAACGGGCCTTCAGTGATGCGCACCGTATCTCCTTCTCTCAACAACGTTGTCACGATCGCCTGGCTGTCCCGCTCCTGGAGCTCGTCGATCAGTGCATCGCGGATAGGCAATGGCTGACCGCCAAAGCCGACGACTCGCGAAACGCCACGGGTCGAGCGCAACGGGCCCCAACTGTCCTGAAGGCTCAGTTGAATGAACAGATAGCCCGGAAACAGCGACTCACTGATCACCCGACGCTGCCCGCGAAAAATACGCTCACGCCGATAGGTCGAGCGAAAACAGGCATAGCCCTGGCGCTGCAAATGCTCTTCGGCGCGCTCATCCTGTTTGGGCTTGCACTGAAGCAGGTACCAGGCTTTGGCGGGGAGCTCTGCAGTCGCGTTCATGAAAATTCCCTCCCGGTATCGATCTGCTCCAGTAGCTGGGCGGTTTTACGCTGCATCAGCGTGCTGTCGCCGCGACTTTCCACGGTCAGACACACCACACCACCCTCGTTCAAAAGACGAACACTGAGGCGCCAGTCGGCAAAGACCAGGTTCAGGCCGTCGTTCTCGTTGAACTCGAGGGCATCGGTGGCGTAGCGCTGCTTGATGCTCGCCAGTAGCGCCGGGCCATCCGCGACTTGACGGCGGATCTCCCCGGAAGAGGGGAAGGCGCCGATGCGCTCCACCAACAGCACCGGCGGTTTCTGCACGCGAGAAAAGATCAACTCCGACGCATAGGCGCGCACGATGCGGTACGCGAGGTTGTGCTTCAGGTCAGCGCCGTACGGGGGGCGACTGTCATCTGCCTTGAAACCGCTCAATGTCTTCATAGAGGCTTCGTCCATAAGGTAATAAAGACCCTATCGGGGGTCAGCAACATCACAGGGCGTTCTGATGCAGGTGCTCGAAACAGAAATTGGTGGCTTCGATATAGCCTTCGGCGCCACCGCAATCGAAACGTCGGCCCTTGAATTGGTAAGCCAGCACGCAGCCGTTCTGGGCCTGCTTCATCAATGCGTCGGTGATCTGGATTTCACCGCCCTTGCCAGGCTCGGTGTCAGCGATCAGGTCGAAGATATCGGGGGTCAGAATATAGCGACCGATAATGGCCAGGTTAGACGGGGCGTCTTCCGGGCTAGGCTTTTCGACCATGCTGTTGACCCGGTAAATGCCCTCGCGAATCAGCTCGCCGGCAATCACGCCGTACTTCTGAGTCTGCTCACGCGGTACTTCCTGAATCGCCACAATCGAACAACGGAACTGCTCATAGAGCTTGAGCATTTGCGCCAGTACGCCATCGCCTTCCAGATTCAGACACAGGTCATCGGCCAGCACCACGGCGAATGGTTCATCACCGATCAACGAACGACCGCTGAGAATGGCGTGCCCCAGGCCCTTCATCTCCACCTGACGGGTGTAGGAAAAAGTACAGTTATCGATCAGCTCACGAGTGCCTTCCAGGAATCGCTCCTTATCGGTACCACGAATCTGGTGTTCCAGCTCGAAGCTGACATCGAAATGATCCTCCAGCGCTCGCTTGCCTCTGCCGGTGACGATAGCCATATGTTTCAGGCCGGCGTCACGCGCTTCCTCGACGGCATACTGGATCAGCGGCTTACTGACAATCGGCAGCATCTCCTTGGGCATGGCCTTGGTGGCGGGCAAAAAGCGGGTTCCATAGCCGGCAGCGGGGAACAGGCATTTACGAATCATGGAAACGTCCTTGAAAGTAGACTCAGATGGAGTGGCAAATGGCAGTAGGAAAGGTTCGACTAGGCTATCGGACCGGCACGCTGGAGAGTGCGGACTCTAAATGGCTCGATCACTCGTGAAAAATCTTGGCAACGCTGCAGGGGCAGCGAAAGGCCTGTACGCCATGTTTCGCGCAAGGCGAGGGCACAGAGAACGATCGGGCGGTCGATTGGCTGGCGAGCAGGTCTGGTGGTTCCATGACATACCCCTGACACAACCCGCTTTAAATAAAGTTATTGCCCAAGGCATCTCTTACTCAACTTCTAATCTCATACCCGACGCCCTGGCAATGTTCTAACGGAACGGCTATATATTAGCCATTCGCGACAGTGGTGTAATTTAGATTGAACGGTCGCGGGAAAATGGTAATTGTTAGAAATTGTCTGGATAAATGCGAGGACTGTTATTTTTAGTGTTCGAAGAGTGGAATGTTATTTTTTGTCTGAAGAAAAAGTTGGGGGCTGTTCAAACGTCATGGTAATAAATACGCACTGATTGTTTTTAAAGTTGCAGCTGCATTTACCGGGTTGATCAACACCCGGTCTCATTCGTAGTTTGAAGCTCTTATGTTCGGCAAGTGCTAGGTCACCGCCAATGTTGACAAGACGGGGAACGTTATCTTGCTAAAAAGGGTTTTGATTGTCTGCGTCGGCAATATTTGCCGCAGCCCCACCGCGGAGCATCTGCTGCGCGGGGCACTCGTCCATTCCGATATCGAGGTCAGCTCGGCGGGCCTCGCCGCCTTGGCGGGCAAACCCATCGAATCGACGGCACATGCCGTACTCAAGGAGCATGGTCATCTGCCCCACGAGCACGAAGCCGTTCAACTCACCTCTCAAGCCGTCAGTGAGGCGGACTTGATTCTGGTGATGGAGAGGCGGCATGTCAGCGGGGTACTCAACATTGCCCCCGAAGCGCGAGGCAAGGTGTTGCTACTGGGCAAATGGCAAGACGATCGCGAAATCAGCGATCCCTATCGTCAAGGCAAACCTGCTTTTGTGCACGCTTATGCGTTGATCGAAGAAGCCGTACTCGCATGGGCACAGCGCTTGGCGCGCTGATGGCCACTCCTTTTTGAATCGTAATACAGGCAAAGAATCCGATATGCAGCCAGTGCACCTGACACCGATACCAGAAAAAGAAGACGACGAGATCGACCTGCTGGGTTTGCTCGGAACAGTCATCGACCACAAGTGGCTGATTGCAGGCGTTACCGGAGCCTTTCTGCTGGCGGGTGCAGCATACGCAATTCTTGCGACCCCGGTTTATCAGGCTACTGCGCTGATCCAGGTGGAAGCCAAAAAGAATGACATGCTTGGCTTCTCGGATGTCAGCAGCATGCTGGGGAAGGAATCGCCATCAGTAACAGAAATCGAACTTATTAAATCAAGAGCAATTATTGGCAAAACTGTAGATTCCTTGCATCTTGATGTCATCGCAAAACCCAAGCGTTTTCCTTTTGTTGGAAACTATGTCGCGAGAAAATTTGAAGAAAAAAATCCTGGATCAATCTCCAGCGCATGGCTTGGGCTGAACAGTTACGCTTGGGGCGGCGAGGCCATTGATATTTATGTGTTCGAGATCCCTGAGGTTCTCAAGGGCACTAAACTTACGCTGGTAAGTGGAGAAAATGGAAGTTACTCAATTTATGATGGAGACAATCAAGAAATCGTCAAAAGTAAAGTGGGCGAGCTGTTCCAGACAGAAAATATAAAAGTCCAGTTAAAATCTCTAACGGCTAATCCGGGAACAAAATTTCGAATCGAACAACGCCAGCGCCTGACACGAATCGGAGATTATCAGGAGAGTTTGAACATTACCGAACGAGGCAAAGACTCTGGAATTATTTCACTATCACTGGAGGACTCCGACCCAGTGCTCGCCTCGACAACCCTGAATGAGATTGTCAATCTTTATGTTCGTCAGAATGTGGAGCGTACTTCTGCAGAAGCAGCACAAAGTCTTGATTTTTTGAGGGAGCAGTTGCCACAAGTCCGCAAGGATCTTGAGAAAGCCGAAAATGCGTTGAACGCCTACCAGACCAGAAGCAAATCCATCGATATCAGCTTGGAAACCAAAGCGATACTCGACCAGATAGTGTCATTAGATACAAGCATCTCCGAGTTGAAGCTACAACAAGCAGAAATGGATCGGAAATTTACCCCTCAACATCCAGCCTATCGTGCATTGTTGACTCAAATGGGTGAGCTGGCGTCTAAGCAAGCCGGGCTCTCAAAAAAAGTAGAGGGCCTCCCATCTACTCAGCAAGAACTGTTGAGCCTTACACGAGACGTGAAAGTTAGCACCGAAATATATACGCAACTGTTGAATCGTTCCCAAGAACTTGACGTTATGCGCGCAGGAACGGTCGGTAACGTTCGCCTGATTGACAGCGCAGAAGTGGACCTGAGCGAACCGGTAAAACCGAAGAAAGCCATTATTGTTGCCATCGCGACATTAATGGGACTTTTGATCGGCGTCGGCATTGTACTGTTGCGCAAGGCTCTCAATCGGGGAGTTGAAAGTGCCGAAGAAATTGAGCAGTTAGGTTTGCCCGTCTATGCATCGGTTCCCTATAGTGATTTACAAAAAACTGCAGAAGATAGAAGAGTTAGGAGTGCCTCAAAAAATGGCAACTCTACACTTTTACTTGCTACGAACCATCCAACAGACCTGGCCATTGAATCGCTGCGTAGCCTTAGAACCAGTTTGCATTTTGGCATGATGGAAGCAACTAATAATCGACTCATGATCTCAGGACCTAGCCCGAAGGTAGGAAAAACCTTCATTTCCTCCAACCTGGCGAGTGTCATTGCTCAGTCCGGCCAGCGAGTGCTGCTTATTGATGTGGACATGCGGAAGGGCTATCTGCACAAAATGCTCGGCATCCCTGTCGACAATGGGCTTTCAGATATTCTGAGTAAACGTTGTACGTTAGAAAATGCCATCCACAAAACCGAAGTCGAGAATTTTGATTTGATCGGACGCGGCCCAATCCCACCAAATCCTTCAGAGCTCTTGATGCATAGAAATTTCACTGATTTTCTTGATCAGGTATCTAAGTTGTATGACTTGGTCATTCTCGACACCCCGCCTTTGTTAGCCGTAACCGACGCCGCTATTGTCGGACGGCAGTGTGGCACGAACCTGATCGTTACTCGATTTGGGTTGAATCCTGTCCGCGAAATTGATCTGACTATCCGTCGCTTTGCCCAGAACGGCATCAGTCTCAGGGGCGCCATATTCAATGGTGTCGAAAAGAGAACAGCCAATAGCTACGGCTATGGCGGCTACGGTTATTACAACTACGAATACAAGTCAGACAACGCCTGACAGACGACCATTTTCCATCCGACGGCAGACACTGCCCAACGGTTAAGACATACAAAAAATCAGCAGTTCGTTTTCAGGAATCAGACATTAAATCCTGGGGCGGTAGCGTGCCTTAATGCCGCCGCCTTTCATCGGCCATTCTTGCCGCCGAACCTCCAGGTTTAGTGAAAGCAATCAAGGCGCCTAGTATCCCTTAGGTTTCCAAGTGAACGGTGTGAGCCGAAAACCAACGTTTATATCGCAGGTAATCATCATGAAAGTTACTGTATTCGGAATTGGCTATGTAGGCCTTGTTCAAGGGGCGGTGCTAGCCGAGATTGGTCACGATGTAGTTTGTGTGGACGTAGATGAGCAGAAAGTAAGAAACCTTGAACAGGGCATTATTCCAATCTATGAGCCTGGACTGGAAGCCCTGGTCAAGGAAAACTACAGCGCCGGAAGATTGAAGTTCACTATTGATTCTGCATCGGCAGTGAAACATGGAGAGGTTCAATTCATTGCGGTAGGCACACCTCCTGATGAGGATGGATCTGCGGACCTGCAATATGTACTGGCCGTTGCCGAAACGATAGCAAATAATATTGAAAACCATTGTATCATTATTAACAAATCTACCGTTCCTGTTGGGACAGCCGATAAAGTGAAGGACCGAGTGGCGAGCGTACTTTTTCAACGCGGCCGCACTGACCTCTCATTTGACGTTGCATCGAATCCGGAATTTTTAAAAGAAGGTTCTGCCGTATCTGACTGCATGCGCCCGGATCGGATAATTGTCGGAACGGAGCAGGCTAGCACGGAAGAAGTCATACGCGATCTATATGCTCCGTTCAACCGAAATCACGAAAAAATAATTGTCATGGATGTTCGCAGCGCTGAGCTGACGAAATATGCAGCCAACTGCATGCTTGCAACAAAAATCAGCTTCATGAATGAGATTTCCAGCTTGGCGGAAATGCTCGGTGCTGATATCGAAATGGTACGAAAAGGTATCGGTTCAGACCCAAGAATTGGATACCACTTCATCTATGCGGGATCCGGTTATGGTGGATCCTGCTTTCCTAAAGATGTAAAAGCCCTCATTAAAACCTCCGAGCAACTGGACTTTGATGCAATACTTCTGAAATCTGTAGAATCAAGAAACAATGACCAGAAGAGTGTGATTTTCAGAAAAATAATGAACCACTACGATGGAGATATTGCAGGAAAAACATTCGCTCTTTGGGGTTTAAGTTTTAAACCGAATACTGATGATATGCGAGAGGCTCCGAGTCGCGTGCTAATGGAAGCATTGTGGAAACACGGCGCAAATGTGCGCGCCTTCGACCCGGAGGCAATGGAAGAAACACAGAGGATCTATGGGCATCGTAAAGACTTTAGTCTTTGCGGCACAAAAGAAGAAGCCCTAAAGGATAGCGATTCATTAATAATAATTACAGAGTGGCAATCGTTCAAGGCGCCAGACTTTGAACAAGTAAAAGATCAATTAAAAGCTCCAGTAGTTTTTGATGGGAGAAATTTGTTTGATCCTAAAGTAATGCTTAAGAAAGGTTTTACTTACGTGTCAATTGGTCGTTAATTGCAGAGGTGCAACGGATTTCAAAAAAATCCATTTTTAAGTCTGGCGTAAGGCTTTATAAATAGTGCGGGATACGGAAGTATAAATGAACCGACCACAGCCGCTAGTCACAGTGTACATCTCCACCCACAATCGGTTTGGGAAATTAAAAAGAGCTATAGGTTCAGTGTTAAAGCAGGACTATCCTAACATTGAAATAATTGTGTGCGATGATGGCTCGTCAGATGAGACAGAAGCATACTTGAATCAGTTGATATTAAAGCATAAAAACATTGTTTATAAGAGAAATAGAACACCTGAAGGCGCCTGCAGCGCACGAAATCTAGGTATATTTTCAGCATCTGGAGAGTTCATAACAGGGCTGGATGATGATGACGAGTTTACACCATCACGAATAACCACGTTCGTGAATTGCTGGCAAGATCAGTACTCATTTATATGCAGCAATTTCAAAAATGTTTACTCGAGTGGAAAACAGAAAAATTACTACCGGGGTGCTGATAAGATAATAAGGGTTGACGACTTATTGCTTGATAACATCGCATCTAATCAGGTGTTTACAAAAACACATAAGCTACAAGCTATTGGTGGCTTCGATGCTAAGGTTGCGAGACTCCAGGATTGGGATACATGGCTGCGGTTATCAAAAAAATTCGGCGCAGGTTTAAGGTTGGCGCAGTCACTTTATATTATGCATCATGATGAGGCTGACGCCACAAGAGTCTCGCGCAATATGACTTTTAGTACCGCCTTGCATGCATTGTATGAAAGAAACAAAAGCTACTATGACAAGAAATATGAATTTTTAGTTCGTTCAAAAATTAGGCTTATCCAGCGGCGTTTTACATTAATTGACATGATAAAATGCTGCTGGTATAAAAAAAGTGTAAGGCCACTGTTCCAGTTTTTATTCCAGTTCATAAAAAAAATAGACTAATAAATTCCTAAGAATAGACTAATAAATTCCTAAGGGTTGATTTGTTAATTGGCCATTACCTTTGAGGGTTTGTCAGTTGTTGGTGCGATTTTTCGATAAATTAAGTCTCCTTCACAACAATTGTTAGGTTTGTCAGCCCAACAATAGCGACTGATTTCTACATGGTGGAAGGCGAAACAGATTTTATCGATTGTATGTTCATTGTTATTGAGCTAAAGCGGTTATCAATAAAACAAATGCTCGCCATTTTTGAAGATTAGCATTCTTTGGACAGAAGTCTGCGTAAATATCGTCATATATACTAATCCTCGCAAAAGAGCCACCCCATATGGAATTTTGCAGCAAGCCCACTCTGACAATACTAATGTCTACTTACAATGGACAAAAGTATATTTCGGAGCAGTTGAATTCAATTATTTCACAATCGTATGAAAGTTGGACATTGCTCATTCGAGATGATGGGTCGAATGATGAAACGCAGAAAATTATATCTGAGTACTCAAAAAAAGATGAAAGAATTATTATAGTTGATGATGGTCTAGGAAACCTAGGTTCTGCTGGTTCTTTTTTAATGTTGCTTAAGCTTGTTGATACAGCATGTTTTATGTTTTCGGACCAGGATGATATTTGGCTCCCGGATAAAGTCAGCAAGACGTTGAGTAGAATTACATCGGATGACATTCCTCAATTAGTATTCACAGATCTATATGTTGTAGATAGTCATCTAAATGTTTTATCGGATTCATTCATGAAGTTGTCAAGATTCGACACCCAAACGGGCGTGAATTTCTCAAAATTAATATTTCAAAATATTGTTGTCGGTTGCACTATCGCTGGGAATAGGCGGCTGATCGAACGTAGCGGATTATTGAGTAGCGAACTCATTGGGTCAGTGGTAATGCACGACTGGTGGCTAGCGCTGACTGCCTGTGTTCATGGGCGATTAATATATGTAAATGATAAAACAATATTGTATAGGCAACATGGCAATAATCATATTGGGGTAAAAAAACTAGATTTGAAGCGATATATAAAGCTGCTTTTAAATGAAAGGCCTTGGCTTAAGGCTAGAGATTACTTGAATATGGTAACTAAACAAGCGCAGGCATTTAGAAACCAAAATGAATCAAGCTTTACCCCACGACAAAAGGCGCAAATCGATATGCTCATATCCACCAGGGAGCGCGCGCCAATTAAAACATTACTAAAATGCTTTATAAATAGTGTTTCAATGCATAAATTTGATAGGAATTTTGCACTTTTAGTGTCGCTTATAGGGTTGGATACTCGTAAAAGATGGAAGTAAAAAAGTATCACGTTGTGCTAGATTGATTGTTGAACTTTGTAACGACTCTCTTCCAAGTCAGGCAGAGCTACTTAAAATTAGATTCTTGTTAATTGAATTAGTTGGGTTTAGGGTTTAGGGTTAATTAAAATCCATATGTGGTGAAAAAATGCTTTGTAGAAGAGATTTCGTAAAGCTCACGGCATTAATTCCTTTCATTAACCCAGTTAAAGCGGAGCCAAATGCGTCAGAAGGTTTTATTTATGAGACCAAAGATCTAAATTTCGATATCAGTGGAGTTAGTGATGTTTCTGACGCGTTTAATGGTTTATTTAAGGGTGGAAACAAAACCATTAAGATCTCCGGGCCCGCTGTTTACTTGATTTCGAAGACGATATACCTTGAGTCTGGTTTGAGTGGGCTTTATGTGTATTGTGATGATGGTGTTGTCTTTAAACTTGCCGACAACAGTAATTGCATCATGATTAAAACTAAGAAAGGCAACCACTCTACCATTAAATGGTTTGGTGGAGTATTGGATGGTAACTCTCAAGGGCAGGCGCCTGAACGATTCGGGCCACGGAACACTGCGGTAGATTTTAGTAAAGGAATGGTCTTTTACAAGGTTGATGACCTAGAAGTTGCGAACGTATTAGTTAAAGAGGTTAGGGGGCACTCCATAAATCATTGGAATTGTAATGTTGTTAGAATTCATGATGTTGTTATAGATGCATATATCTCTATGCTTAATCCGAAGGGGGGGATGAGGGGTGATGGTATAACTGGTTCGTCCAATCATATCTACATATGGAACATTACAGGGTATTCAAATGACGACATGGTCGCGATAGAAGCTGGTGTTCCGTGGGCTGGAAATGGTTCGTACAAACAATCTGTAAAAACCGCAATGATTAGTAATGTAATCTGCCGTAGTAAATTTTGTACTCAGTGCACATCAATTTGTTATACATGGCGCGGGGTTGCTATTTACTCGCTGAGCAATGACCATAACATACACTTTGTTTCAATAGATAATGTGCAAGGGGTGTTCGCCGAAGCCGGCGTTGCGATCAGATACTACGCGGAAAAGAATCAGTCTCCGAGTTTTGTAGATGTCTGTATTATTAAGAATGCAAAAATAAAACCTGCATTTAAACAAAGTAAGCTTATCCATATAAACGACACCCTTGTAAGAGAGTTATTCATTGAGGAGAACGTCTCCTCGAATAGGAGCCACCCTCAGATTACAAGTGAGAACTCCAAAATTGATAGATTGTATCTGAATGGTATCGAATCAAATAGTCAAGCCCATTTCAAAAAACCTGCCATTATTAAAAATTAACCTAGAAGCCGCAGAATGAAAAGTGTTCTTGTATACAAACCAGAGTTATTACCATACTCGGAAACATTTATTAGAGAGCAAGTCGTATCGTTGGTGCGTTGGAGCGGTATACTTGTTGGTGAAGTAAGATTGATGCGTGGGCTTCCGTTGGATGGTATGGAGTGCGTCACAGCAATTCGATCTCCCTATACTGCTACTTTTATGCAGAGGTTGAAGAAAAATATTTTTCGTTCAGTCGGATACTCGACATATATAAATTACCTAAATACAAAAAATCTAAAGGTAAAGATAGTACATGTGCATTTCGCAACATCTGTTTTCAAGGCCTGGCCTCTAGCAAAGCGTTTGAATGTTCCAATGGTGGTGACGCTCCATGGAATAGATATAAATATTAAAAAGGAGTGGTGGGAAAGTGGGCGTGCCGGATTCCTAAATCGACGGTACCCTGAAAAAATACTAAAAATAGCTCAAGAAAAAAATGTGAGTTTTATAGCTGTATCAGAAGCAATAAAACGCTCAGCTGTTAAATTCGGGATCGATGAGAGTAAAATAACGGTTTGTTATACTGGAGTGGATACTGAAAAATTCACTCCGTCAGGAAAATGCATATCTACTCGTTCGAAACGTATATTGTTCATTGGTCGGTTGGTAGAAAAAAAAGGGGTGGAGTACCTCATAAAAGCTTTTATAAGAGCTTTAGAAGTTGATCCTAGTCTTGAGTTAGTGATCATTGGGGATGGCCCATTGGGTGAGTCGCTCAAAAAAATATCTACGTCTCAAAATATTATATTCCTAGGCCAACAAAGTCCTGAAAATATAATTGCGGAGTTTCAAAGGTCTAGAATTCTCTGTTTGCCAAGCGTTACAGCGGAAAATGGTGATGCTGAAGGCTTTGGAATGGTTCTTCTTGAGGCCCAGGCGTGTGGAGTTCCAGTAATAACATCTGCGCTCGGAGGAGGGAAAGAAGGTCTCATTGAGGGTATTACTGGCCTATCATTTGATGAAAAAGATATTGATACACTAACCGCGCACATCCTATGTTTAATTGGCGATAATGAAAGATTGAAAGTAATGTCTAGAGCTGCGCGGGAATTTATTGAGACCCAATTCAGCCTTTATAATTGCACGAAGCTAATAGAGGCCAACTATGATCGAATTGTCGAGAGTGCTCAATGACGCAGGATAAAATATCTTTATATCCAGCTATTTATAGAAGCATGATCGGTAAGTATTCAGTCTATGCATTGCAAGTTATTTCAATGATAATAATGGCTCGGGTATTTACACCTGAGCAATTTGGTAAAGTAGCTACTGTTCAGGTGATTTTGGTATTTTTTCAACTGCTAACTGAGGCCGGAATCGGTCCAGCATTGATAAATGTCGATAAGCTTAGTAAAGAGGATAGGAACGGAATATTTACTATTTCGCTTGTTGCGGGCTTTTTATTTTCTTTTTCTTTTATTGGGTTATCCGAAACAATAGAGCAATTTTATAATGTCCATGAAATATCTGAAATCATACCGTATATAGCCATTAGCGTATTTTTTTACTCTATTTGTATTTACCCTAATGCGGCCTTAATGCGGGATCAAAAATTTTACCAAATAGCCGTTGCTTCTTTTTTTGGTGAGCTAATTGCAACGTTCTTTGTAATTGTCTCCTCCCACGTAATGCTTCCACCTCTCGTAGCTTTAGCAACGAAACCGCTTGTTTCTTCCCTGATTCAGTTTTGCATTTTATATTATTTCTCTAAGTACACTGAACTTGGAAGGGCAGTTCCAGGTAAAAAGCTGTCGGCTATAAAGCCAATATTAGCGTTTTCGTTATATCAGTTTGGATTTAATTTCATAAATTATTTTTCCAGAAACTTAGATAATATATTGATCGGTAAGTATTTAGGTGTTGCAACATTGGGAGTGTATGAGAAATCATACCAGCTCATGAGGTATCCCCTTCTATTGCTAACATTTGCAATGACCCCCGCAATTCAACCAGCTCTAAGGAAGCACAGAAACGAGCCTTCTGAAATAGAAAAAATCCACAGTGATTTTTCAATTAAGCTTATATATATAGGTTTGATAACTGGATTGCTAACGTATTTTTCTTCGTACTACATTGTTCTTATTCTGCTTGGCGATCAATGGCTTGGGGTAGTGCCCATAATCAAGATTTTTTCTTTAAGTATTCCGATTCAAGTAGTGCTTTCAACAAGTGGTAGCTTTTTTCAAACACTAGAAAGAGCGGATTTGTTATTTTTCAGTGGTGTTATTTCTGCTGTATGTATGGTGAGCGCAATAGTGGCTGGGGTTGTACAGAAAGATGTATTGCTTTTAAGTGAGTATTTGTTAATAGCATTTAATATAAATTTTATTCAAACTTATATAATTATGTATAGGTTCGCCCTAAAGATTAATCCTTTGGTTTTCTTTCGGAGGATGTTTGTCCCGCTGCTCTTGTCTGTTCTAATTACAGGTGGCGGATTATCTGTTCTTACTTGGGGTTTTTAGAAAATAATATGAATACGATAGTAAATCCTTACAAAATGTACCTGAAGTTATGTACGTTTTTGATGATTATCATTTCTTCAGATACGTTGGATTTATTTAAAGAGGGTGGTGCTCGGGAGCAAGGTGTAGCAGGTAGGGCCATTGAATACACAGGTCCGATAAACTATATCATTCCCTCATGGTTGATGATGTCTGCCCCTATCCTTGTCATTTTATTGATAAAGGAGTTGAAAAGAATGAAGGCCCGAGAGCTTAATCTTGTTCCTGTATCATTTCTAGCGCTATCATTTTTGTCTATCGCTTGGGCTGATGATAAGTATGTAATGTTTAGGACGGCTTTGTTGATTTTTTTTGCATATGCTCTAATTTTTATACAGGTAAGAACCTTCACCATAAAGCAGAACATATATTTTCTTAGTAATGTATTGTTAGGGATGCAGGTTTTTTCTTTACTAATGATTCTATTTGTTCCGTCATATGGGATTGCGGTAGGTGAAGAACATGCTGGGAAATGGCAAGGTATGTTTAATCATAAAAATACCCTCGGTAGTTTTTCTGTAATAGCATATTGTATATTTATAGGGCGTCTAAAGATAAAGTACAGTTTGGGTCCTGTTGTTGGAGCGCTACTTTCTGTAGCGCTTGCTCTGGGGTCGCAATCATTTACGGCGGTCGGTGCAATAGCGCTTTCAACAGTTATATTCATTTTATTTGGATACCGTAAAGCCCTAAAGGTTGCATTCACATTTCGGCGAGCTATTTTAATCACGACCCTGCTTATTAGCGGGTTTATGGTGTTTATCGCTGTGGCCAATATTAACTCTATTGGTGTTTTCGGTAAAGATACTAGTTTTACTGGAAGGAACCTAATATGGGGTTATTTGCTAGTGCAGACATTAAAATCCCCTGTTGTCGGGCATGGGTTAAGTGATTTGCCAACTAGGTTGGCATCTTCAACAGGAAGCGCCGATTTCCAAAATAGTGTAGGGTTTATCGTTGGTACAGCTCATAATGGTTTTATTGAAGCTATTTACGCGCTAGGAGTGCTGGGCGTAATATATATATATTGTTTTCTGTCGAAGATGGTTGTTTTTAGTAAGCCCCAAATTAATTTTATGCTTAACTTAACTCTTCTTATGGGCATTGTCATAATTAATACGTTCGAATCAAAATTCTTTAGTTTTAACTCTGTGTTCATAATAATGCTTTTTGCAATTGAGATGAATTATCGAAAGGTTTAGTGCCGCTGCGTACTTGCTGATGTCATAGGGTGGCGAACGAGTCCACCTTCATATGCTGATTTAGAGAGGTATGGGGAGCGCCAGGGCTACGAGTTAGGCTGGCAGCCCACTGTAGTTTTTATATGAAATTGAGCAAGCACAGCCTGAAAAAACGAGTGCTAAAAGGCGCTTGCACTGATGCAAATATAAGCACTATTTCTGCGTAATAAAATACCAGCTAATTCATATAGAGTTGCATATTTTTAACTGATTAAGAGCGCGGATAAATTGGCCGCGTTATACGATTCTGTCGAATCGTAGGATTTTTAAGTGATCGCGTGGCGCAAACTGATTGGATTTTTCCTAATGGAAAGGTTTTGTCGTTCACTTAAATATCTTGTATAGACAGAGGGGCCTCTAAGGTAGGTCTCATCAGGTACATCTCAATGACTTCTAACTAAGATTGTGTAGAGCACGATGAAAAAACTATTTATCCTTGGGATACGCGGAATTCCAGCGCAACACGGCGGTTTTGAAACCTTCGCCGAAAAACTCTCCCTCTACTTGGTCAAGCAGGGTTGGAAAGTTACTGTCTACTGCCAGGAAGACGGTACCGGCGGTATATCGACCAGTGAATGGAAGGGTGTTCATCGAATTCATATCCCGATCGCCAATACCGGCGTGGCGGGCACGGTGTTTTTCGATTGGAAGGCCACCGTCCATGCGCTGGGCCAGAAGGGACTGTTTCTGACCCTCGGCTACAACACGGCGGCGTTCAATATCCTGCAGCGGATCAAGGGCCAGACCAATGTCATCAATATGGATGGCATCGAATGGCGGCGGGAGAAGTGGGGGCTAGTGGCGAAAACCTGGTTCTGGCTGAACGAGCGGGCGGGTTGCTGGATCGGCAATCACTTGGTGGCCGACCACCCAAAAATCAGGGATCACCTGGCCACTCGGGTCAAGGATTCGAAGGTCACCATGATCCCCTATGGCGGGGACCGGGTACACGAGGCAGACCCGGTCGCCCTGGCCGGTTATGGCCTGGAGCCCCATGGTTTCTCGGTGGTTATCGCCCGGCCGGAGCCGGAGAACTCCTTTCTGCAGGTCGTCAAGGCCTTCAGCAGCAAGCGCCGTAACCATAAGTTGGTGGTGCTGGGCAACTTCACACCGGAGAAGAACGAGTACCACAAGCGGGTGATGGACGCGGCCGGCGAGGAAGTGATCTTCCCCGGCGCCATCTACGAGGCGGCGGTGGTCCGGGCGCTGCGGTTTTTCAGTCGTTTTTACATCCATGGCCATCAAGTAGGGGGTACCAACCCTTCGCTGGTAGAGGCATTGGGCGCTGGCTGCTCGGTGATTGCCCATAACAACCATTTCAACCGATGGGTTGCCGGTGATGCGGCGGTGTACTTCGACGACGAGCACGACTGTGCGAAGTTGTTTGAGAAATATCTGCGCGACGACCACGACCATTTGATCGCGGCGATGAAGGCTGAAAGCACCCGTCGCTTCAACGAAAAGTTCACTTGGGAAAACATCCTTTCCCAATATGAAAAATTATTGATCCAGTGGTACCCCAGGGAGTACAGCAAGTGACCCAACGTATTATCGTCACCGGCGGTGCCGGTTTTATCGGTTCCGCCGTCGTTCGCCATTTGATTAACAACACCGATGTGAGCGTGCTCAATATCGACAAGCTCACCTACGCCGGTAATACCGAGTCTCTGGCATCGGTGGCGAGCAGCCCTCGGTATGAATTCCAGCAGGTGGATATCTGCGACACGGCGGTGCTGCACGAGCTGTTCGCGCGTTTCCAGCCTGATGCGGTGATGCACCTGGCGGCCGAGTCCCATGTGGACCGTTCCATCGACAGCCCATCGGACTTCATCCAGACCAATATTGTCGGTACCTACAGCATGCTGGAGGCCAGCCGTCGCTATTGGGCGGGGCTGGCAACGGAGCAGAAACGGGACTTTCGCTTCCACCATATCTCCACCGATGAAGTCTATGGTGACCTGGAAGGCACCGACGACCTGTTCACCGAGACCACGCCTTACGAGCCGAGCTCGCCGTACTCGGCGTCCAAGGCCGGTTCCGACCACTTGGTGCGAGCCTGGCACCGCACATATGGACTGCCGGTGTTGGTCACCAACTGCTCGAATAACTACGGGCCTTTCCACTTCCCCGAGAAGTTGATCCCCCATGTGATTCTCAATGCCATCCATGGCAAGCCGCTGCCGGTATATGGCGATGGCTCGCAGATTCGTGACTGGCTGTTTGTTGAGGACCATGCCCGCGCGCTGTTCGAAGTGGTGTCGCGCGGCACCGTGGGCGAAACCTACAACATCGGTGGGCACAACGAGAAGCGCAATCTGCAAGTGGTGGAAACCATTTGCGAGCTGCTCGATGAGCTGCGCCCCCGCGATAAAGAGTTGGGCTCTTACAAGGAGCTGATCACCTTCGTCGCTGACCGTCCCGGGCATGATCTCCGTTACGCCATCGATGCGAGCAAGATCGAGCGTGAGCTCGGCTGGCGACCACAGGAAACCTTTGAAAGCGGCCTCTGCAAAACGGTTCAGTGGTACCTGGATCATCAAGGGTGGTGGCAACGAGTCCTTAACGGTGAGTACCGCCCGGAGCGTCTTGGCAATATCGGTTGAACCATCTAAATCCTGCCTCTATTAAATTTTGAAGGGAATCCCCACATGAAAGGCATCATTTTGGCCGGAGGCTCCGGCACCCGCTTGCATCCCATTACCCGTGGTGTATCCAAACAGCTGCTGCCGGTCTACGACAAGCCGATGATTTATTATCCGCTGTCGGTATTAATGCTGGCGGGCATTCGCGAGGTATTGATTATTTCCACGCCTCAGGACTTGCCGAACTTCCAGAACCTGTTGGGTGATGGCTCTTCTTTCGGTATTGAACTCAGTTATGCCGAACAACCTTCTCCCGATGGTCTGGCCCAGGCCTTCCTGATCGGCGAGGATTTTATCGGCGACAGTAATGTGGCGCTGATTCTGGGCGACAACATCTTCTACGGTTACGGCTTCAGCGCCTTGCTGCGTGAAGCGTCGCAACGACAGACTGGTGCCACCGTCTTCGGTTATCGAGTCAGTGATCCGGAGCGTTTTGGCGTTGTCGAGTTCGACGATAACGGCAAGGCGATCTCGATCGAAGAGAAGCCAAAACATCCGAAGTCCGACCATGCTGTCACCGGCTTGTATTTCTACGACAAAGACGTGGTGCGCATTGCAAAGCAGGTCAAACCTTCGATCCGCGGCGAACTTGAGATCACGGATGTGAACAACGCGTATCTGCAGCGCGGGGATTTGCACGTCAGTGTGTTGGGACGTGGTTTTGCCTGGCTGGACACCGGGACCCATGATTCGTTGATGGAGGCCGGGCATTTCGTCCAGACCATCGAAGCGCGTCAGGGCTTGAAAGTGGCCTGTCTGGAGGAGGTGGCGTACCACCAGGGTTGGTTGTCGGCCGCGGAACTCGATAAACAAGCCACCGCGTTACATAAAACCGGTTACGGCCAATACTTGGCACGGGTGCTGACTGCGGAGCCCGCGAAATGAAAGTCATCAATACCCGGTTGCCTGGTGTACTGATCATCGAGCCTAAAATCTTCGGCGATGCCCGCGGGTTCTTTCTCGAGAGTTATCACCAGGAGCGTTATCGCGACGCCGGCATCGAATTGCCTTTCGTCCAGGATAATCATTCACGCTCGCAGTATGGCGTGCTGCGTGGTTTGCACTTCCAGCGCACCCGGCCGCAAGGCAAGTTGGTGCGGGTCACCCAAGGTGCGGTGTACGACGTGGTGGTGGACATCAATCCAGAATCCCCCACGTGTGGTGAACATGTGGGCGTCAAGTTGACCGCCGACAACCATCTGCAGCTATGGGTGCCGCCGGGTTATGCCCACGGTTTCTGTGTGCTCAGTGATACCGCCGATTTTCAATACAAGTGCACCGATTTTTATTACCCCGAGGACGAGGGTGGTCTGCTCTGGAATGACCCGGAGCTGGATATTGCCTGGCCGTTGGAGTCACCTCAACTCTCGGATAAAGACTTGCGAAACCCGCGCTTGCGCGCGGTATTGAGCGGTGAATGACTGAGCAATAAGGGTCTATAGTTAACATTAACTATTTATGACCTGATGTTATTTAGCCTTGAATGTTCAATCACAGTAGAACCTTGCGCAATAAGCGTCGGGAAAATCCTGACTAATAATAACAACAGGCGCGAGGGGAAAGTGATCAGCGTTTGGGAGTTTGTGCCGAAAATATCTTGTTGCGTAGTGAACATCTCTGAAAACCGCCTTTTTCCGTCAATACGTCATGCTCCGGCAAACGCTTTTGCGGATGAGGCGACAAAGGTTCGGCGTATGGCATGCACTCCCTATAAATGACATCCTCCAATGGAGGCAATGTGTATGAATTGGCTCGCTCAACGTCGCGGGTATCCGTTCATTGACCTGCTGTTCCATTCCCGGTCCCTTAGTATCAAATCTAATGCAGAGTTGATGTCGAGAAGGAGTCTGATATGAAGAAAGTACTTACGGCCGGCTTGCTGGCTGTCATGAGCACCGCAGCGTTGGCGGCGGATGCACCACCGAGTCAACCGGCGAGCGAAGCCACGAGCGAAGCAGTGAGCGAGCCACTGTCGTTGAACACCCCGCTGGTCGGGGGCGTCACAGTCGCCGAAACCATGGTGGTCGGCGCGGCCATTCTCGGTGCGGCGGCGGCGGCTTCAAACTCCGGTGGCAGTTCCAATGGCGGTACCTCCGGAACGGGTGGCACAACTGGCACAACCGGTACAACCGGCACCAACTAAGACCCCGCGAAGTATGTTGTTCAAGATCACTCAGAACTTTCTGGGTGATCTTGTTTTAGATTTGCCCTCGACTAGCGTAGTGCCATTATGATCCGTAGATTATCTGTTGTTATGCTGGCAAGTATCAGCTTGCACGGCTGTATGTTTTCGCCTGGTCAACACATGGACACCAGTCAAATGGTCAGTGACGGCTCTGGGGAAAGTAGCCGGGTGGAGCTTATTCCCATCACGCCTAAATTGATTGCCATGGATGCCGCCACGCAAGTTCGCGAATCAGTTCCCTCGGCGTTGTTGTCCTATGCGCCGGGCGGTTATCGCGTGGGCGCCAATGACTTGTTGTTTATCACGGTTTGGGATCACCCCGAATTGACGGCGCCTTCGGGGCCGCAACAGCAGCTCGATGCCAACGGTCGTCTGGTTCGTCCTGATGGCACACTGTTTTATCCCTACATCGGGAACATTCCGGCCGCCGGTAAAACCATCGAAGAGTTGCGAGCCTTTATCGCTGAGCGGTTATCGCAATTTGTCGAAAGCCCACAGGTCGACGTCAGCGTATTGCGCTTCGCCAGCCAGACCGTGGTGATTTCCGGCGCGGTGCTCAAAGCTGGCCAGCAGCCGATCACGACCACCCCGCTAAGCGTAGTGGAGGCCGTTGGTGCGGCCGGTGTGGATCCTTCGAATGCAGACTTGTCAGGCCTGACGCTGACCCGCGACGGGCGCGAATACAGGCTGGATCTGGATACCCTCAATCGCCAGGACTCGCAGCTTCAGGGTGTCTACCTCAAAGGGGGCGACCGGCTGTACTTGCCTTATAACGACCTCAAGCGAATCTATGTCATGGGTGAGGTCAACCAGCCTCGCGCGCTGAGCTTCAAGAGCAAATCGATCAACTTGACCGATGCGCTGGGCACGGTAGGGGGCTTGAACCAGACCACCTCCAATGGCAATGCGGTGTACGTGATTCGCGGCGCGGACAAGCTGGAAACCGAACCGGCCAAAGTGTTCCAGCTCGACGCCGAATCGCCTTCAGCCTTGGTGCTGGCCACTCGTTTCGATTTGCAGCCGCAAGACATCGTTTATGTCGGCCCGGCCGGCGTGACGCGCTGGAACCGTCTGATCACCCAGCTTCTGCCGACCGCCAGTGTCCTCGGGACCGGTGCCAGCTCAGTTAACGATATCAGCGAAGCCAACAGCAGATAAGGCTCAATCCCGCCGTGAAAAATTTGCCTACCTTCGCCAGTCTGACGATGGCGCTTTTGTTGTGTGGGTGTAACCCATTGATGAAGGCTTCCTGGGACACGCTTGAAGCGTCCGTCGCGGGGCCTGCCTCCATCAATTTGACCCGCGCTCAGGTCGACGCCGTGCCGTATCCGCAGATCCTGGTCACCACACCCTCCAGCGAGGGGGTGATGGCGATGGCTCGCCGACGGGGCGACCTGCAGTTCTGGGTCGCTTCCGGCAAGCAAGTGTTGATGATGCGCGATGGCCTGGTGGTGCGCACCGTCGGGCTGGGCGTTTCACTGGATGGCACTCGCTTCAATGATGAGTCGCCCTTCAAGCGCGGCCTTCAGCAGTTGCCCGACGGTTACACCAGCACGCGCTGGATCGACATCTACGACGGCAATCGAATCGGTATCGCGGTCAACAGCCGTTTCAGCCCCCACGGCATCGAGACCATCAGCATTTTGGACAAGGATTACGCCTTGCTGCGTATCGACGAGCAGGTGGATGCACCCACCCTGAATTTCCGTGCCACCAACCGTTACTGGGTCGACCCTCAGGACGGTTTCATCCTGCGCAGCGAGCAGCATCTGACGCCGCAGCTGTTCTTGAAAATCCTGCAGGTGCGCCCTGATCGGGGGGCTGCCCGGTGAAGTGTTCGAACCTTATGTTGCTTGGCTTGCTCTTGATCGGCCCGGGCGTGAGCCAGGCGGCCGTCACGGTCAGCGGTGATGTGCGCAGCCCTGGTCATGTCGACATCAAGCCCGGTGCACGCTTGCTGGACGTCATTCGCGATGCCCAACCCAACGCCGAAAGTTACTGGCTGGGTGCGGCGTGGCTACATCGCTCGTTGGAGAATCAGCAAGCGCGATTGAAGGCCGGCGTCCTGTTTGATCTGAAGCTGCTGCAACGGGGTGCCTTGCTGGATGGCAAGGGCACGCGAGCAGATTTGAGCGCGCGCCTGCATGAGCAAATCGAAGGGCTGCCGGTCACCGGACGCCAGGTCGCGGTGCTCGACCCGATCGCCGTGGAAGTGGGATTCGCCAGCAACGCTCTACTGGAGGATGGCGACCGTCTGATGTATCCCGCGCGGCCGTCCACCGTGGAAATCCTCGGGGCGGTTGCTCAGCCTTGTCATGTGCCTTATAGCGCCATGCAGGAAGTCCGCGCCTATGCCCGGCAATGCGCCATCCTCGACGACGCCGAACGCGATTATCTGTGGCTGATCCAGCCCGACGGCCAGGTGCGGCGCGTGGGCGTGGCGGTATGGAATCGTCAGGACGGCGTCGTGGTGGCTCCCGGCAGCAGGATCCTGGTGCCGATCAGGAACGATGATCTTGAGGTACCGACCCCCGAGCTCAATCAACAACTGGCCGAATTTCTCGCCACTCAACCCCTGGCTGAGGTGGCCCCTTGAAGTACTTGTTAAAATTACGTTTCGCTGCCGTGTTGCTCTTGCCCTGCGGATGGGCTCACGGTGAACCGCGTTACACCCAAAGTGATTTCGGTGGCGTCGGCCTGTTACAGACCCCCACCGCACGCATGGCCCCCGCGGGCGAGTTGAGCGCCACGGCCAGTCGTACCGATCCTTACTCGCGCTACAGTTTTTCCTTGCAGCCGTTCGATTGGCTGGAAGGCTCGTTTCGTTACACCGCGATCACCAACCGCAACTACGGTCCGGAGGATTTTAGCGGTGACCAGAGCTTCAAAGACAAGGCCATCGACATCAAGGCGCGGCTTTGGGAAGAAACTCGCTGGGCGCCGCAAGTCGCTATCGGCGCTAGGGACATCGGCGGTACCGGGTTGTTTTCCAGCGAATATTTCGTCGCCAACAAGCGTTATGGCGAGCTGGATTTCAGCCTCGGCATTGCCTGGGGCTATCTGGGTAATCGAGGGGATTTCAGTAACCCGTTTGCGGTCTTCGGCAGCAAGTTCAACGACCGGCCAGAGAGCTCGGCGGCGGTCGCCAGGGCAGGGGACGTGAACACCAACGCGTATTTCAGAGGTCATCCTTCGTTGTTTGGCGGTGTTGCCTACCAAACGCCGTGGGCACCGCTGAGTCTGAAGCTTGAGTACGAGGGCAACGATTACAAGAATGAGCCACTGGACAACGCGATCAAGCAAGACCTGCCGATCAACATCGGCGTGGTCTACAAGCTGGCCGACAGCATCGATTTGAGCGCTGGCTGGGAGCGTGGCAATACGGCGATGTTCGGCATCACGTTGCACACCAACTTTGTCAGCCGCAAGACACCGGTCAAGACGTATGATCCGCCCGCCGAGCCATTGCCGACGCAGGAACCCTCGACCCCGACTGACCAGGTCAATTGGGCCGATGTCTCCAACCGACTGCAACAAAATGCGGGCTACAAGGTGAAACGCATCACCCAACGCGGTTCTGAGCTGATGGTGTATGGCGAGCAGTCTCGCTATTTTTATTCGGCCAAGGCCGTCGGGCGAGCCAGCCGGATTCTCGATAACAGCGTCAATCAGGACATCGACTGGTTCACTCTGGTGAACCAGCGTTATGACATGTCCATCGAGGAAACCAGCGTGCCGCGGGAAACGTTCCGCGCGGTCGTGAACAACGACCAGCCACTGAAGGATCTGCACCGTACGACTGAGGTCAATCCGGCAACGGCGCACCGGGAAACCACGCTCTACACCCAGGCGTTGGAACCGTTCAGTTACGGCCTCGGTCTGGGCTACAAACAGAATATCGGCGGTCCCGACGGACTGCTCTATCAGTTCACCGCCGATGTCGACGCGGAGTACCGCTTCACCCGCAATACCTGGTGGAGCGGCTTGCTCAGTGCCAACTTGCTCAACAACTACGACAAGTTCACCTACGACGCGCCGAGCGGGCTGCCGCGCGTGCGCACCGATCTGCGCCAATACGTGACCACCTCCGATGTGACGATGCCAACGTTCCAGTTCAACCATGCGGCGCAGCTGGATCGGGATTTATACGGCATGGTCTACGGCGGCTATCTGGAATCCATGTTCGCCGGCGTCGGCAGCGAAGTGCTGTATCGACCCACGGGGAAACGCTGGTCGTTGGGCGCAGACCTGAACTTCGTGCGTCAGCGGGACTTTGATCAGGGCTTCGGCCTGCGTGACTACAAGACCGTGACTGGCCATATCACCAGCTATACTGAGCTGCCGAACGACATGCTTGCAGCGGTCAGCGTCGGGCGTTATCTGGCACGGGACTGGGGCACCACCGTCGACTTGTCGCGGGAGTTCAAGAACGGTGTGAAATTTGGCGGTTGGGTCACCCTGACCAGCGCATCGAAGGAGGAGTATGGCGAGGGCAGCTTCGACAAAGGGATCTATGTTTCCATCCCGTTCGACGAGTTGTTGAGTACCTCCACTATGCGCCGGGCCAATATCGTCTGGGCACCGCTGACTCGCGATGGTGGCGCACGCCTGAGTCGTGCCTACTCGCTGCAGACCATGACCGATGGACGTGACAGCGATCTCTTCTACAACAACTTCGAGAAAATTACCGAATGATCACGTGGCTCAAGGGCTTGATCGAATTACCGTTCTGGCTCCGGGGCCTGCTCTTTGTCACGGTGACCGTGATTCTGCTGTTCGCGGGTTTGCGCGCTCAGCCGATCCCGGAGCTGTTCGTCGAAGAGGACAAGCTCCATCACTGGATCGGCTTTCTGGTATTTGCGTGCAGCTGCCGCCTGGCTTTCCCCAATGTGAAGTTACGCTGGATAGCCTTGGGGTGCCTGCTCACCGGCGTACTCATTGAGGTCGCACAAGGCATGATGCCGATGCGCACGGCTTCACCCTACGACATGCTGGCAAATACGATCGGCGTGCTGATGGGGTTATTGATTTCCAGGTACTGGTTGCGCTGAACAGGCGCGACATACCCAAGCAGTCTGCCGGCATGTTGTAACCGTAGATCCTTTCTCTATTCCCCAGTAACACCTCTCTTGCCGATGGTGCGAACACAGGGTCAGCCATGGCGTATCAGGTCATTAAAGTCCTGATTAGCGGCCTCGATGGCGGCAGGGTCAGTCAACGATTCAGCGTAAATTTGGAGCTCCTCAAGTGGCCGATTGTCGATGCTGACTGGATCATTATCGTTCCTGACTTCATCACAATGGGATGCTTGGTGGATTGGTCATTGACTGCAACTATCCACTCTTTTCCTACCAAAAAGGCGTTTCCAATGGCGGGGCTGTCGTTACTGCAGTAAACCCAGTAGACGGCAGGGAAATTATGATAACTCTAAGGCCCGCCGTGAATTATACCTCTGGCGCTATTAGTGTATTTGGGGTTCCGGTCGACGTGTCTGGCGGCACGGCGATAAGAGCAAAAAACAAGACACTGCATTTTATCTACAGGACAGTCGCCAATGGATGGGTGGTGATCAGTGAATCCGCATGGACATAAGCATATTTTTTTCAGGAGAAATCACGGCGAATATTTCTATCGTTCGCTGGCAGTCAAAACGCACTAGGCAGTGTACGAAAAGTAATGTCGCAAACACCTGATGGTGCAAGCCAATGAGACCATCGCGCTAAAACTTTTAGCCAGCTTGTCGTAACAGGTGCCTAAACAGCCGCAGGTCGAGTATATGTGTCAGGTACTATTCGACAGTGGCGTAGCGCTGATTAAGCGCCTGGTGCCGTCCACCTTCGTTGATCGGGCCAGCGATGTTTTTTACGGAGAGTCCGCCGA
This sequence comes from Pseudomonas sp. B21-048, assembly GCF_024748615.1. NCBI lineage: Bacteria > Pseudomonadati > Pseudomonadota > Gammaproteobacteria > Pseudomonadales > Pseudomonadaceae > Pseudomonas > Pseudomonas sp. B21-048. The sequence goes on from NZ_CP087168.1 coordinate 2,155,428, forward strand.
AGTCACTCGAAAGGTGCAACTGGCGATGGGCATCAAGCTGGAGGTACTGATTCCATGGCCACAGCGACAGGTCAGCGTGGGTTCGCGCAACTTGCACCGGGATCTGTTTACCAACGCGTTCAAGATCGGCCCGCAAGCCCCAGAACCGCTCATGCATTCAGCCTGCGTCGCCTTCGGCATGGAGCGCGTCTGCTGTTGTCGCTGCTGGCGCAGATTGGAAATCCTGACACACTGCTGGCTCTTTACGCGATGTGTTGGGCGACCATCGCGGCAGCCGCGAGACAAAGGAATGTGAATATGCGGCACTGGTTTGACGCAGGGGTGGCGAAAAGAATCGCCATCGTCTCGTTTCCGTTGATGGGGACGATGGTCGGCAATTTATTGATGATGCTTGTCGACAGGCTATGCCTGGCACACTACTCACAAGATACGCTGGCCGCCTCCGGTCCAGCAGTATTCACGAGCATGGCGATTATCGCTTTCTTCTGTAGCACCGTGGGCGTGTCACGTTCCTTTATTGCACAGGCGAATGGTCGATCGGGGCTCAGCGAGGCTTGGAATGAAGCCGCACTGGGGCTGCTCCTTGGTATTGCCTGCGGTGCCCTGCTGTTTGTCGCCGCCCCGCTGATCGCGATGATCCCACAGCTCAGCTCCCGCCCACCGCAGATTGTCAGCCTCGAATCGCAGTACATGCTCTGGGCGGCGATCTTCGGTGGCGTAATGACGATCAACACAGCGCTGTCCTCGTTCTTCAACGGTGTGGGTCGAACCCGCGAAACGCTCATGGTCGGCATCGTTGGTCAAGTAGTCGACTCAATCTTCACCGTCGGCCTGGTCTTCGGAAAGTTCGGGCTGCCCGAAATGGGAATGGCCGGAGCCGCTTTCGGTACGTTGATCGGCACTCTGTCCATGCTGACGTGCTACGCAGTAATGCTGCCTCGAAAAATCTGGCTTGAGTTGATGAACATCTTCATTGCCCGTAGCGAGCGCCTACTGCCCCGGCTGTTTTTCCGGCTGCGTAGAGGTGTTCCCAGTGGCTTATCCGCCGGGGTGGATCAGCTCGGCAACACTGCATTCATCTGGATAGTCGCAGTACTGGGCTCTAGTGCGCTAGCGGCAAACAACGTCAATCTGACGATCAATTACCTGGGCATCATCCCGATCATCGGTTTGGGTATTGGTTGCAGCATTCTGTGCGCCACTGCAGTGGGCAAGGAGCAATACACTGAGTTGGCAACGATCCTACGGGTGACGTTGACCATCGAGCTGCTCTACGTGCTGCTGGTTTCCACCGTTCAAATCACTTTGCCACAGGTCTTGCTCAAGGCTTTCGGCGACCTGGGGCACAACCCGGAGATCGTCGCCCTGGCCATCGATACACAACGCGTACTGTGGACATTCTCCGCCGCCTTTGTCTTCTCTATGACGGGGGCAGCCGTCTTGGAGAGTATTGGCATGGCCAGATTTTCGCTGGTCGTGCGCCTGGTTCTGATGTGGTTTATAAGCATTCCGTTGATCTATTACGTCGCAATGAACAATCGCGATGTCCCGTCGTCGCTGATGACATGCTGGGTCATCGGTTCGGTGTTCGAATTTTTGATTGGCGCAATTTATTTCTGGCGAATCGCCAAAGCCATTCGAGGGGCCGAAAACCGTCTTCACGTCGATCCTCATCCGGCCAGCAAGAGCGCCCTATGAACCTGTATGAAGTCATTCGTTTCGCACCTTTAGCGATCAACTGCTTTACAGGAAGTCTGGCACAACTGTCCAGACGAGGCGGTGTCCTCGTCGATGAAGCACAACTGCTTGAGGCCGGCGACGGCTACCTGTACCGCGCAGGCCTCGATGAATGGGGCATGCCCGAATACACCTTCGCGGTTGAAAACGTCGGTCTTCGTGCTTGCAAGGCATTAGGCGCGCATGTGGCGCGATTGCCGATCGGTACAGATTGGGTCACGCAACTCAAGACGCTACTGATCGAGCACGCCGGCGTAGTCGTGTGGGTCAACTCTGCCTATCTGGATTACGCGCCGGTCTACGGTAGCGACCCGGGTTATATGCACGCAGTGCTAGGCAGTGTACGAAAAGTAATGTCGCAAACACCTGATGGTGCAAGCCAATGAGACCATCGCGCTAAAACTTTTCGCCAGCTTGTCGTAACGGGTGCCTATCCGCCGGTTCTCCTTCAGCCAGCCAAACATGCGCTCGATGATGTTGCGCTGTCGGTACTTGGGCTTGTCGAACAGTCTGGGCAAGCCGGGCTTGGGCTTACGCTTCATGGTGCGCAAAGGAATCACCGGCTGCATCCGGTAGCGGTCGCGATAGCGCCGAAGGTGTTCGGCATCGTATCCCTTGTCCGCCAATAGCCAGCGACAGCGCTTGCGAGGTCGTCCCCTCTGGCTGCTTGGGACTTGAACCTGATCAAGCAACGGCTGCGCATGAGCAATATCGCTGGCCTGTCCACCTGACAGGTTGAAACACAGAGGGATTCCGTTCGAATCGCAGAGCATATGAATCTTGGTCGTGAGACCGCCGCGACTGCAGCCCAGTGCATGGTCTAGCGGTTCTTCAGGCCCCCTTTTTTCCCGGCGCCGGAAGAGGCTCAGGTTGCGCGTACCGCGGTGGAGTTGATCATCCACGTGTCCAGATCGATCAACCCTTGCTCGTTGAGCCTGATATGCAGGCGCTTGAGCATTTAGTCAAAGGCGCCTCGATTGCGCCAGTCGCGAAAGCGTAGATAGACCTTCGACCAGGGGCCGAAACGCTCCGGCATATCGCGCCATGCGGCGCCTGAGCAGAGCACCCACAAGATGCCGTTGAGCATCAGCCGGTCGTCGTGTCGTGGACGTCCCGTTTTCTGATCCTGAGTGATGAGATCTTCGATCATTTCCCAGGATGCACCGCTGAGTTCGTATCGCTTGGCCGTCAGGGGCTCCTGCCGTTGATGGCGGCGATTTTACCCATTTCAGTGTTTCAAGGGTTTTCGTACAGAACCTAGCCTTCCTCGGCATGCAGGCATGGACTAGAGGAAGGCAGCGGCGGGCCCCCTTACTCAGCGATCGGCGTATGGGCCGGGCATCCCATCTTGCGCATCAAATCGACGTCGCAGCGTATACGGTAGAAAACCGCATTGGAGTAGCCATCGTGGTGATAGGAACAGGAAGAGTGAAGTTAGCGGCAACTGGATTTTCGGGGGCGGGATAAAGTTTGAGGTTTAAAAATCCTGCCCTTGAAGCCGTGTTGGTCAACGGGCGGGTGCTCGTGACGTTTGATTGGATGGCATTTGAGAGGAATGCTCCTGCGCAAAATCTTTTTTGCTTCGACTTGTCAGGCAATCTACTTTGGCGAGCACCAGGTATTGGAATGGGGCCGTGGATGCCTATACCGGTGTAACGAACGAGGAGCCATTGTGGGTAGGAAATTTTTCTGGATGCAATTGCCGGATAGATGAAACATCTGGCCAGGTTCTAGAGACTTGCTTCACGAAATAAACATTGCCCGCGTCTCTGAAGACCAAATTAACCACGCGTTAAAGTAAGCATCGCTAGTTGTGGTTATCGCTCATGCGGACCGGAGTGAGATTCTGTCACTTTGCCTTGTCCGACTAATACCCACTGATGCGGCAGCAGCTTGTCGATATCACTTGCCCGCTGCGTCGGCAGCCGCGTCAGCACATCTTTGAGATAGGCAATACGGATTATGCTCATTCATGCGCGCCGACTGGATCAGACTTATGATCGTAGCTGACCGCTTGCCGCTGCGAAGTGGCCAGGCGAACAACCAGTTCGAACATCCAAGCGCCCATGACCTTCTCTGATTTTCGACCGCGTTGTTGTCAATGGGCACAGTGTCGTCCTCGATGTATCGAGTCAGTACGGTCCAGCGCTTTGGCGATAGCCGATCCTTCGGGCGCAAGGTCGTGCTGGGCCAACATCCAGGTATGCAGCGCGTCGTTAGGGGGGCCGCTTTTTCCTGGCGTATTCGCCAACGATCTTCGCCGGTCATCTTCCGCGCTTGCCGTTCAATTTCGTATAACCCACCTATTGAGTGCAATGCCTGTTCGGCCAGTTGGTTTTTTTTGTCGCGTGCAGATCGAAGAACTGGCGGCGGGCGTGGGCCATGCAACCGATTTCGGTGATGCTTTGCTGGAAGCTTGCCTTGTAGCCGGCGAAATAGTCGCACACCAGCTTGCCATTCCACTGGCCCAGGAAATTGCACGCATGTTCGCCGGCACGGCTCGGACTGAAGTCGTAAACCACTGCCTGAGTGCGGAAAAGGGCGTGGTGCAGTAGGCACAGACGTATGCGCGATGGGTTTCTTTTCGCCCGGCGCAAGCATCTGCACCGGCGTCTCGTCAGCGTGGATCACGTCGCGAGCAAGTACTGTTTCACGCAGTGCATCGACCTAGGGCCGGAGCTGCACACCGGTTTGGCCAACCCATTGCGCCAGTGTCGAGCGGGCAATGGCCAAGCCGGAGCGACCAAAGATTTTCTCTTGGCGATACAGCGCAAATGTCCAGCGAACTTGGACACCATCACGTGGGCCAGAAGCCCGGCGGTCGGGATGCCCTTGTCGATTACCTGCGCCGGAACTGGTGCCTGAGTCAGCGTTTCACACTCGCGGCAGACCCATTCCCCGCGCACTTGCTGCCCCACGGTGAACACGCCCGGCGTGTCATCCAGCTTCTCGCTGACGTCCTCGCCGATCCGCTGGAGCTGGCAGCCAAAGACGCATTGGGTGTTGTCTGGTTCGTGATAAATCACGGTACGCGGAAACTGCGCAGGCAAAGGAACACGTTTGGGCTGCTTGCGTGGCTCGGGCCGGCGCAGTCGGCGGAGTCAACGCCCTCAGCTCGGCGTCAATGGCCGCGATGTCGGTATCGAGCAGATCGTCGGGTTTATTATCTTGCCGTTAGCGGACCGGGCTCGGTGCGGATGCTTGTATCGAGCCCCGCCATGGAGAAATGTTGCTACAAGCCGGCAGGCGTAGCCGGTATCGGAAGGCGACAGGGGAGTTAGGAATGGAATGAGACAGCGGGGCGGGCGCTCCGGGGCAGTCAGAGAACCTGACTGCCCCGGTAGCTAAGCTGAAGAATACATGGAGCGAAGGTCGCAGCAGTCAATAAATATCCTTGGAAAAGAGCGTAAAAGGCGTCTTGATCAAGATCTTGATATCAAGCCACAACGACCAGTTGTTGATGTAGTTGAGATCGATCTCCACACGCTTTTGCATCTTGTCGAGGGTTTCGGTTTCGCCACGGCAGCCGCTGATCTGGGCCAGTCCGGTGATGCCCGGTTTGATTCGATGGCGGGCCATGTAGGCTTGAATCTTTCCGGTGTAGTAGTCGTTGTGGGCGATCGCATGGGGTCGTGGTCCCACTAGTGCCATATGGCCTTGCAGCACGTTGAAGAACTGCGGCAGTTCATCGATGGAGGTGCGGCGTATGAAGCGGCCGACCGCAGTGATGCGCGGGTCTTCACGGCCGGCCTGGCGGACCTGATGATCGTCGTGCAGGCGCATGGAGCGGAACTTCCATACCTTGATGACCTTGCCGTTCCAGCCATGCCGTTCTTGTTTGAAGATGATCGGCCCCGGGGAGGAAATTTTCACGGCGGCAGCGATCACCAGAAGCAGCGGGCTGAAGCCGATCAGCGCGAGGGCGGCGAGGCTTCTGTCCAGCAGGGTTTTGCTCAGTGCCGCTGTCGGGTAACTGGTCAGCGGGCTTTCATTGAGATGGATGGCGGGCAGGCCATCCAGTTCGCTGACGGAGTGATTGAGCAGCGTCATGCTGCCCAAGTCGGGAACCCAGACTACATCAACATTCGAGTCGAGAAGGTCGATGTACAACGCTTCGACTTTTTTGGCGTCGCTCAAGGGCAATGCAATGTACAGCCGCCGGATATCGTGCATCTGGATCAGCTCGCGCAGTTCCTGCAACTGACCTACGATCCTGTGCGCATTGACGTTGGTAGACAGCTCATTGGGTTTTGAGCTGATCAGGCCAACCAGCGGTGGAAACTCGGTTTTGGCCAGTTTGTCTGCCAGATTCACCGCCAGTTGGTCAGTACCGATAATCAGCGTGTTGTTCTGGCTGTGCAATTGCCGATGGTAGTGCCTGGAAAAGCTGTGCAAAGGCAGGTACAGCAAAGCCTGCACGCAATAACCGGCCGAGGCCCAGACCAGGATGATTTCCCGAGAGAACAATTCGCTGGTCTTGCTGAGAAAGCCGATGCTGGTCAGTCCGGTCAGTGTCAGCAACCACCCCAGCAACAGACGTCCCAGGCCACTGAGGTAGCCGTGCTGCTTGTGATAGACCAATAGCAGGGAATAGGAAGGGACCGAACCGAGGAAAGTAAGCACGGCAAGCACGCGATAATGCGCTTCAATTTCTCCTGTCTGGTACAGCGCCAGAGCAAATAACAAGGTATTGACCGCCGTGATGGCAATTATCCATTGCCCCCAGAAGGTCAGTCCTTTGGATATGCTGTTTCGATTAATACGATTATGTACCATCGCGGTGTCCTTCGGGCCTGCGCCACGTTGTGTATCAGTCGACGGTTAATAAATGGCAGCCACACACAAGGGCTGAATGAACGCGGTTCAGTCAGGTGCTATTTTTATTATTAGTGAGGAATAACGTTGGCTTATGGCTGGCCATTCTGGCTTTGTTTTCAAGTCAGCTGATACGGTTGTCTCAGTGTCTGGTTTTTATACTAGTACCTAAATCTTTGTGGGTGTCTGACGAATTATAACTGTCAGGCTTCTAGAGGGTTTGTTATAAAAAGTCGCGCTCTTTTATTAGGCAGATGTCACGCGATCCTCTATATAATTGCAGTATTCCGATAAATGCTTGACGTCTAAACGAGGCATGAGTGGAGACAGAACCATGGAATGATCTATGGCGCAAGTGGGCACGAAGGCAAGTTGTTAGATGAGGTGGGTGTATCGGTTATAGCGGGAAATCGCAGGTATTGTTATTGTTTTTGCGATTTCGCTCAGTAAGCGACTCTGATCCGTTGTGCCAGGCAATAGCCGCGGTTTCTAACGGAGCGTATCAGCCGTTCGCCATTGGCGGCGGTCTTAAACTTTTTCTGCAGCCGGCTCAGGCACATTTCCAGACCACTGTACTGTTCCGGGTCTTTATCAATGCGCAGTATAAGATCGTTTTTGCTGAGTACCCGTCGATCGCTGAGAATCAGTTGGGTGAGCATTAATGATTCGGTACCGGTCAATGGAACAGTGATCTCTTCTTTGACCAATGTTCGATCGTCAGCATTGAACCACCAGATATCAGGATTACCCTGAGACTCTTTAACCCGGCTGACTGCCGAGATAAACTCTTCGTCGGCCACCGGCTTCTTGAGAAAGCCATCCACACCAAAGTGCGAAAAGTGATGCAGTTCCGAAGGTTCAGAGTTGGGTGTTATGAGGATGATTTCCGCATCTTTTTGATTTTTACGAATGAAACTGACATCGCTCAGCGATATATCCGCCTGGTCGAGCAGAATGTGCGTGAATTGATTCTTTCGGATGCGTTCGCTGCTGAGTTTACCTGACTCGATTTCACAAGATAAATGCAGGCGTTGTGCGAGCAGCGACTCTATTGCTTGTCGTGCCAGTTGGTCTCGGGTGAAAATCAGAAAGCTGTTATTCGACGTATTCACAATAAGGTTCCTTCCTAGTGTCTATTGCAGTTTTCAAAGCTTAAATAAGCTCGGTCGGCGAGTAATACCTTCCCTGGAAAAAGTCGAAAGGCATGCTGCGAGCCAGTGTGTGTAGTGCTTTGTACTCCACCCGGTCCGCCACGAACTTGATCTTGCTGTCATGGATCATGCCGCTCAGGCAGTCGTAGGATCGGTTGAAAAAGTCCTGGTTGTTTTCGACCATGATGTCGAAATTGGATTGGGTCAGGTCCACTTTTATGTAATCGAACAGCATAGGACTGATCAGTTTTTCCGCAGTGTTGTCACTTAAATCATAGCCTTCGAAAGCGATCTCGATTCCATTGTCTTTTAATAGATGGATGTGATTGATAATGGTTCTTTTTTCCTTCAGGTTGAGCGACAGGAGCAAACTGCTATTAATGCTGGGGATTAGCTGTTGTTCATGCTTTTTGAGTGCCGTTTGCGCCTCGTTCATTTCCTTGATGAGCGTTTTATCCAATAAAGCAGATGGATTCATGGTCACGAACAGTTTGTGGGGCGTCGGTATAGCCTTAATCTGTGCAAGGGCATTCAATTGGACCCGTGACAGAACTTCTCGATAAGTCGCCAAGGGGTGATCGGGGTGCAGTTGTTGGTATCCCTTGTTCAGCGGTGTGTCCTGTCTCATCGCCTTCGCATAAATGTCGCTGCCGAACAGTTCATCGTTTCGTTTGAGAATCGATTGCCTGAAAAATACAAGTGCGATGTTTTCTTGCTCCATGGCTTGCCTACTGGGCTCCATCATTTAAATCCCTTTAAGAATGAAAATTTGCGTGATTGATTGAAACGACGCCTCGAAGCAGTCGGTAGCCATAACCCCGAACACTGTGAATGATGTTAATGCCAAAGTGCTTTTTGATTTTATTTCGAAGCCGGCTTATGGACTTTTCCAGGACGCGTGAATCGTACAGCTTTATATTCAAGCCCATCGATTCAGCCATGCAGTCATGGTGCAGAATATTACCTTCTGCATTAATTAGCGCATCCAGCGCTTTCATTTCCTGGTAGGCCAGATCAAGTTTATATTCGGCGTTGTATAAGTGCAGGCATGTTGGGTCCAGGGTCAACTTGATACGCGTTAACCATTCAGGCGTTTCAAGCAGTTCTGATAGTAGCCTGGCTTTTTCATCCTGATCATTAGGTACCTGGATGCAATGATCGGCGCCAGCGCGATAGCATTCGGTTTTAATATGTGGGGAGCGATAATTGATTGCCATGATAATGGCCAGTTCTGTCGAAGTGGCGCGTATTTGTTTAATCAGTGCCAGGCAATCATTAAAAACAGAGGAACTTTCAATATCGATCAGTACGGTATCGGGCGTATCAACGCTTAAGGTGTGTGGGTCTTCTAATGTATAAACATTTGTAATATTTGGTAAAACAAATTGGAAAAGTTTTTCTGTCGGACGCCACGTACGTCCAATAGCGAGAATACCCCCTTGGCTATTTTCAATTTTGATATCATTACTCATCATGTAAATTACTCATATGTGCTGGCGTTGCAATCTTAATACACAAAATACTGAAATTATCTGACTTTTTATAACATTTCCCGCCGTCAACACACGCCATTCCATCGCTGGTAGTTTTGAGCTGATTCAATGGAACCGGCAACTGCGCGGGCGTAAGCCATTTGTTTGAGGGAGGGTCGGCTTAGTTAGTGTGTCCTTTCGGTCGTACTTTAGGTTGACTTTTCTATAAGCAGTTCAATGCGGGCTTGCCGTCAACGAGGGCTATAGAATGAGGCATAAGTGATAGCGCTTGCGTATGAACTGGGCACGGGCTCGCATTTTTGCAAACTTGAAATTGATTTATAAGGATATTCCATGGTGTTCTATGATGATAGGGTGCGTGTTCGAGAGGCAAGCCGTACATTGATCGCCTCTTTTTGGGGCAAGGAGATTGGGCACTATATTAGTTGACTGATTCAGTATGATATTCGTAATATTTATGCCGAAAGCTGAATTTGTGGATGAGTTGTTATTCTGTTTGGTTATTGAATCAAAAATCAAAAAACTGATATTAAAGAGCCATTAATGAGCCATTAAAGAGCCAGTAGTTTTATGGACTAACTGGGGAGATGGCCAGTTGCTGATCCGTATTATCCATGCCACGTCAAATCGACTCGACCCATTTCGAAACTGACGCCCCTTGCCGGGTCCGCGACCTGTAGACGTGTAGGAATGATCTGGCCTGGCAGGCTTTGGGCGTAGGCGGTGAAGGCGGCGTGTATCGATCAACTCGTTCCGGACAGATGCATTTTCCACTGTCGAGGTGTCCGGGGAAATTAGACCACTGCAGCCTTGCGGTCGCCGTTGAAGATCAGGTAGGGATTGATTTTCATGTGTTGCTCCCAGTCATGGAGTGAGCAAATCAGGGAGCTCGAATCCCGATGGGTATTGATTCCCCTGACAAAGCGCCAAACGTGGCGAGCAGTGGTATTTTCTAGGTGTTTTCTCAAGGCGCAGGCGAGGTTTATCGCCTTCCTCCGTAAAGAAAACCTAGCGTGGATGCGCATTCCACTTTTGAAAGCTGTCGTGTTTCTCTGATATCAGCCACCAGGTCCAATGCCCTATGCCTGTTTTTACCCGTTTCGTCTCTCTGCTCGATCAGGCGAGGCAGGCCTTGTTGCTGGTCTGGGGAACGTCTCGTGGGCTGTTTCTGGGGCTGGTAGTGGCGACGCTGATTGCCGGTGTCCTGCCGGCGTTGGCGGCCTGGTTGGGACAGCGGATTGTCGACGCCGTGGTCACTGCCATGCAATTGCACGCCCAGCAGGGCATTGCGCCGTTGTGGCCGGTTGTGCGGTATGTGCTGTTTGAAGCGGGCGTGCTGGCGCTGTTGTCCGGGACGCAACGCGCACTGTCGGTTCAGCAATCGTTGTTGCGGGTGCAGTTGGGGCAGAAGGTCAACACGCTGATTCTGGAGAAGGCCCAGACGTTATCGTTGGTGCAATTCGAGAATTCCGAGTTCTACGACAAGCTGGTACGGGTGCGACGCGAAGCATCGACACGGCCGCTGGCGCTGGTAATGAAGTCGCTGGGGCTGATCCAGAACCTCATCGTGCTGATCAGCTTCGGCGTATTACTGGTGCATTTTTCGCCGTGGGCGCTGGTGTTGCTGGTCGTGGGGGCATTGCCGGTGTTCTTTGCCGAAGCGCACTTTTCCGGGGATGCCTTTCGACTATTCACGCGCCGGGCACCGGAGAGTCGACAGCAGAATTACATCGAAACACTGCTTTCCCATGAGGGTTACATCAAAGAGGTAAAACTGTTCGGCTTCGCGCCGCTGCTGTTGCAACGTTATAGGGACACGTTTGCTCGTCTTTACGCCGAAGACCGGCGCCTGACGCTGCGTCGCGACGGCTGGGGTTTTGTGCTGGGGCTGCTGGGTACTGCTGCGTTTTATCTGGCCTATGCCTGGGTCGTGGTCGATAGCGTTCACGGCAACATCAGCCTGGGGCAGATGACCATGTACCTGGTGCTGTTCAAGCAGGGGCAGGCCGCCGTGAGCAGCAGCCTGAGCGCGATCAGCGGTCTCTACGAAGATGGCCTTTACCTGTCGAGCCTCCATGAATATTTGGCCGAGCCGGTTATTGCCGATAGCGGAACGTTGACCGTTGGCGCGGTGCCCGACGATGGTTTGCGTTTCGAGAACGTCGGTTTCCGTTATCCGGGGGCGAGCTGCCCCGCTTTGCAAGGAATCGATCTGCACCTGCTGCCCGGGCACAGCGTTGCGCTGGTGGGAGAAAACGGTTCGGGCAAAACCACGCTGATCAAGTTGCTGACTCGGCTGTATTGCCCCGATCAGGGTCGTATTTTACTGGACGGCAGCGATTTGCAGTCTTGGGACGAAGAGGCGCTGAGACGGCGCATCGGGGTGATTTTCCAGGATTACATTCGCTATCAGTTCTCTGTGGGCGAGAACATTGGCGTGGGCGATACCCTGGCGTTCAACGATGAAGTGCGTTGGCAGCAAGCGGCCGCCGAGGGTATGGCTGCGCCCTTCATCGAGCGTCTGGATCGCGGTTACGCCACGCAACTGGGTCGGTGGTTTGCCGGTGGACAGGAGCTGTCCGGTGGGCAATGGCAAAAGGTCGCCTTGTCTCGCGCCTACATGCGCCGCGACGCCGATATCCTGATCCTGGATGAGCCGACTTCGGCCCTGGACCCGGCGGCGGAAGCGGCGGTGTTCGAGCATTTCAGTCAACACACCGAAGGCCGCATGACATTGCTGATTTCTCACCGGTTTTCCAGCGTGCGCAATGCCGACCACATCATCGTGCTCGACCAGGGGGTGATCCTTGAGCGAGGTGATCACGACAGCCTGGTCGCGGCAGGTGGGCGCTATGCACAGTTATTTAACGTGCAGGCCCGTGGTTATCGTTAGCGCCTCAATTCCCACAGGGGATTTGTGCCGGCCAGCGGGCCGTTTTTTGTGCCTGGTGATACGGACTAATGTGGCGAGGGGACAAGCCCCCTCGCCACAAGGTGTGGCGCTTCACGGCATTTGCGGCAATTCTTGCGGCCGCAAATCAAACACCAGCACCTCGGCATCCACGCCATTGCTCAACGTCAGTACCTGTTCTTCGCGAACTCGCACACCATCGCCTTCCTGCAATGGCATGCCGTTCAACTCGACACTGCCGTGCGCGACATGCACGTAGGCATAGCGATTGGCAGACAGTTCCAGCGTGGCGCTTTCCGGGCCGTCGATCAGGCCGGCATATACCCGCGCATCCTGCCGGACTTTCAGCGAACCGTTGGCCCCGTCAGGGGAGATGATCAACTGTAACCGTCCACGTTTTTTCTGCGTGCTGAAGTGCTCTTGCTGGTAGCGCGGTTTGGCGCCGCTAACCTCCGGCACGATCCAGATTTGCAGGAAGTGCACCGGGCGTGTCGATGAGTGATTGTATTCACTGTGCGCGACACCGCTGCCGGCACTCATCAATTGCACGTCACCGGGGCGGATCACCGAACCGGTGCCCAAGGTGTCCTTGTGTTCCAGCGCGCCTTCGAGCACATAGGAGAAAATCTCCATGTCGCGGTGCGGGTGCTGGCCAAAGCCTTTACCGGCGGCCACGCGGTCGTCGTTGATCACCAGAAGATCAGAAAAACCCTGCTCACGCGGGTTGCGGTAATTGGCGAAGGAGAAGGTATGGAACGACTTCAACCAACCGTGATTGGCCGCGCCGCGATCCGAAGCTTTACGAAGGGTCAGCATGATGAAATTTCCTGTCAGGACGGGAATTCGTCCGAAAGAGGAGAAGGTTAATGTTTACCGTTGAGTGCAATAAGTAGGTGGAAATTGAAATACTGTCTCTCTCAGGTTGACAGTTTTGCGCGCGAGTTCACGTATCCTTGTTGTTACATTTGGCCATAATGCTCAGTGCTGAGCCTATGTTCCCTCTTCCCCTGATATCAGTGATGTCCAATCCATGAAAACCGTGGCAATGGTGCTGTTCCCCGACTTTCTTCTGCTCGACATGGCCGGTCCCATGGAGGTGTTTTCCATCGCCAATCGTTATCTGCAAGCGGGCGACCATTACGAGTTGTTGACCATCGGCACCGAGCATGGCGCATTGCGCGCCTCAAACGGCGTCAACGTTCAGGCCGATCTGCATATTGATCAGGCAAACGGGCGCTATGACGTGTTGCTGGTGCCGGGCGGGCCGGGAGCCTACAACGAAAAACATCCGTCGCTGCTCGGCTGGCTTCAGGGCGCCGTCACCCGGGCGAACCGTTATGGCTCGATTTGCACCGGCGCGTTCGTGCTCGGGCATGCCGGGTTATTGGACGGCTATCGCGTGACCACTCACTGGCATTACACCGAACGCCTGATCAAAGGCTTTCCCAAGGCCACTGTCGAGACCGATCAGATTTACGTGCAGGACCGCAATCTCATCACCTCCGGCGGTGTTACCGCAGGCATCGACCTGGCGTTGGCGGTGGTTGCCCAGGACCATGGCAAAAAAGTCGCCCAGGACGTCGCCAAAGTGTTGCTGGTGGTGATGAAACGCCAGGGTGGGCAAGCGCAGTTCAGTCCGTTGACGGCGGCAGTGGCCCCCCATGAAACACCGATCACCCGGGTGCAGAACCATGTGCTCGAACACCTCGATGAAGCCTTCAGCATCGAACGCATGGCCAGCCTGGTGAACATGAGTGCGCGGCACTTCGCCAGGGTTTTCACCCGGGAAGTGAACATGACGCCGATGGAATTTCTGCAAAGTGCGCGCATCGACCGCGCCAGGAACCTGCTGGAAACCGGTGACCTGCCGCTCAAGACCGTGGCCTATAAAAGTGGCTTTGGCAGCGTGCGGCACATGCGTTTTCTGTTCAGTGAAAAGCTCGGTCTGACCCCCACCCAGTACCGCGAACAGTTCAGCTAGCGCTTCCTCGTCCGTTGCGCGCATCGTGATGGCCGTGACGCTCCTCCCACGGCCGTTGTACCGCCACCCATGCCTGCCAAGATACCCGTGAACTCTTTGTTATGGAGCAGCGGGAGCCTGGATGGAGGGAGGCATGGATGTCGCACGTGGTATCCGGGGATGCTCCTCAGGTTCTTTCGGCAGCGCAATGCAGCCTCGAGCAACTGTCGGCGGCGCACAGCGGCTGATGCATTCCCCTCAATCTCATCGCCTCGTATTTATTGGGCGCGGCGCTGGCGCAGGGGTAACCGAGTCTGTGGGAGCACTGTTGAAAACTAACAACGTTTAACTCGTCCTGCGCCCGGTCTACGCTCAAAAATCCAATTCTTCAAGTACCACCGAAGGCACACTCCTTCCTGCAACAAAAAGCGTACCGCAAAAAGGATGAACATTTCTGGAGGCGCCGGAATGAGCAACGTGGTGGTGGTCTATCACAGCGGCTACGGGCACACCTGAGTCATGGCCGAAGCCGTGGGGCAGGGTGTGGAGCGACCTTGCACCACCGCCCGAAGATCGCCGCACTGCCGCGCATTTGGGCGAACGCGTGGCACGCCTGGCCGAACGAATGGCCCGCACCTCTTATTAACCGCCGCAAAAAAACCTGCATGAGGAAACATCACGATGAGCACCTTTACCTCCCGAGACGGCACCGAGATTTACTACAAGGATTGGGGCAGCGGTCAGCCGATCGTCTTCAGCCACGGTTGGCCATTGAACGCCGACAGCTGGGAGTCGCAGATGATCTTCCTGGCCTCCAAAGGGTACCGGGTCATCGCCCATGATCGCCGTGGTCACGGTCGTTCGAGCCAGCCATGGTCCGGCAATGAGATGGACACTTACGCCGATGACCTGGCGCAACTGATCGAGCATCTGGATCTGCATGATGCCGTCCTGTTCGGCTTCTCCACCGGCGGTGGCGAAGTGGCGCGCTACATCGGTCGCCACGGCACCGGTCGCGTGGCCAAGGCCGGGTTGATTTCCTCGGTGCCGCCGTTGATGCTCAAGACCGAGGCCAACCCCGGCGGCTTGCCGCTGGAAGTGTTCGATGGCATTCGTCAGGCGTCCCTGGTCGACCGTTCGCAGCTGTACAAGGATCTGGCCAGCGGTCCGTTCTTTGGCTTCAATCGCCCGGGGGCCAAGCCGTCCCAAGGCATGATCGACTGGTTCTGGCTGCAGGGCATGATGTCCGGACACAAGAATGCCTATGACTGCATCAAGGCGTTCTCCGAAACCGACTTCACCGAAGACCTGAAGAAGTTCGATGTGCCGACCCTGGTGGTGCATGGCGACGATGACCAGGTCGTGCCGATCGAAGCCGCTGGTATCGCTGCGGCGAAACTGGTCAAGGGTTCTACGCTGAAAGTCTACCCGGGGGCGCCCCACGGCCTGACCGATACCCACAAGGACCAACTCAACGAGGATCTGCTGGCGTTCATTAAAGGCTGATCAAAATCAAAAGATCGCAGCCACCTGCAGCGCTTACACGGCTATGTGTATACCGCAGGCCTGCGATCTTTTGCGCTTGAGCGAGGGCAGGGCACGCACGGTCCGGCAACGCCAGGCGAACGGTGTAATGCCTTCGCTGCGGATGAAAATATGGGAAAAATGCGCCTGATCACAGAAGCCGCACTCCAGACTGATTTGCGTCAGGGTCAGGTCTGTATTCTGGATCAATTGCTTGGCCCGCACGATGCGTTGCTGGCCAATCCAGTCTTGCGGCGAGAGGCCGGTGCTGCACTTGAACGCACGGGAAAAATGACTGCTGTGCAGAGGGTTTCATTCTTGGTCGAGAGGGCTTTGCTTGCGAGTTGAACGTTGTTAATTGCGCAGTCGGGGCCCAAGGGCAAAAACACCTCAACTGAGCACATCGCTGCAATTCGTACCCGCGCAGGGTCGTGCAAGATTGACCTCTTGTGGCGGACTCGGCTGCTCCGCTTTTTCTGACCTCGATCAAGGGTGATCTCATGAAGCATTCCAACATTTGCATGCTTGGCGGCCTCGGCCTGGCGTTGGCGCTGATGTCCGGCACCAGCCTGGCCCAGGCACCGGCTCAGGTGAACACTCAGGTGCCCGGTTATTACCGGCTCGCGGTCGGCGACTACGAGGTGACGGCGTTGTTCGATGGCTACAACGACCTGTCGCCCAAACTGCTCGACGGCCTGAGCCAAAACCAGATCCGCGCGTTGTTGGCGCGTCGCTCGATTGAAACACCGGGCGTGCAAACCGCGTTCAATGCGTTTCTGGTGAACACCGGCAAACGACTGATTCTGGTCGACACAGGGGCGGGGCAGTGCATCGGCGCCACGGCGGGTCAGCTGTCGGCGAACATGAAAGCCGCCGGTTATCAGCCGGAACAGGTCGACACCATCCTGCTCACCCACTTGCATCTGGATCATGTGTGCGGGTTGGTGGACGGGCAGCAGAAACCAGTGTTCGCCAACGCAACGGTCTACGCGGCCAAGGCCGAAGCCGATTACTGGCTTGACCCGCAGGCCATGGCCAAGGCGCCGGCCGGTGCCAGGGAATTTTTCAAGATCGCCCAGGACTCCACCGCGCCGTACATCGCCGCTGGCCGCTTCAAGACCTTTACTGTCGGGCAGTCGCCAGTGCCGGGCGTCGTCGATGCCGAGCTGGAAGCCGGGCACACACCGGGCAGTACCACCTATCGGTTCAATTCCCAGGGCCAGAGTATTTTGTTCATGGGCGATCTGGTGCATAACCTGGCGGTGCAGTTCGAGCATCCCGAGGTATCGATTCATTTCGATGTCGACAGCCAACAAGCGATCAAGAGCCGCGCCAAGGTTTTCAGCGATGCGGCGGCCAGCAAGATCTGGGTCACGGCGGCGCATTTGCCGTTTCCAGGGGTCGGCCATATCACTGCGGTGGGCAAGCATTTCCAGTGGGTGCCCATCGAGTACGGGCCTTACAAACGAGCGACGAAAGTGCCTTTGATCGAGTAAAGTCCGACAGATTCGCGCCTGGCTGAACACAAAAGGGAACCGTGCCCATGAACCGTAACGATCTGCGCCGCGTCGACATGAACCTGCTGGTGATTTTCGAAGCCTTGATGTTCGAAAAGAACCTGACCCGGGTCGCCGAGAAACTGTTCATGGGCCAGCCGGCGGTGAGCGCTGCGCTGGGGCGGTTGCGTGATTTGTTCGACGATCCGTTGTTGCTGCGCAACGGTCGCGGGATGGAGCCGACGGCACGGGCGCTGGCGATTCTCAAGGAATTGCAACCGGCAATGGACACTATCTCGGGGGCCGTCAGCCGCGCCAAGGAATTCGCCCCGACGACCAGCTGCGACGTGTTTCGCATCGGGCTATCGGACGATGCCGAGTTCGGTCTGTTCCCACCGTTGCTCCGGCAACTGCAAGAAGAAGCACCGGGAATCGTGGTCGTGGTACGCCGCGCCAATTACCTGCTGATGCCGGCATTACTAGCCTCCGGGGAAATTTCGGTGGGCGTCAGTTACACCACCGATCTGCCGGCCAACGCCAAACGCAAGACGCTGCGCGACATCCCGTGCAAAGTACTGCGCGGCGACAACCGCCCAGAACCGCTGACCCTGGACGATTACTGTGCGCGGCCCCATGCGATGGTGTCGTTTTCCGGTGACCTGAGCGGCAACATTGATGTGGATCTGGCCAAGGTCGGGCGCACACGACGCGTTGTGCTTGGGGTGCCGCAATTCAGTGGGTTACGCGCGTTGCTCGCCGGCACCGAGATGATCGCCACTGTCCCCGATTACGCAGCCTGCGCGTTGGTTGAGGGATGTGCCTTGCGTGCCGAAGATCCACCGTTCCCTATCGATGCTGCGCAATTGTCGATGGCCTGGAGCGGGGTGCACGACAACGATCCGGCGGAGCGCTGGTTGCGCTCGCGTATCAGTCAGTTCATGTCTGAGCCCCTGAAAATACCGGCCCCGTGATTCTTATGGCCTGACAGCCGACCTGAACCTGTGGCGAGGGAGCAAGCTCCCTCGCCACAGGTTACTCATCGCTTGTTCTATCGCTTGACTGACTGACATTAGGGCTTGCTCGCTCCCACAGGGTGTTGTGTCGTTCCGGCGTTCAGCCTGTTGAGCAAAGAGAGCACGTACATTCAATTTTTCCCTACCCCGCAGCGGCACTATTAAGGCCAATGATCAATCAAGGGTAGGCCCATGAACACTTCGCGATGGAATGAACAGGCTCAAGATTTCGGGCTGCTGTTTCTGCGGATTAGCGGCGGGCTGTTTCTGTTGTGCGGGTGTACGGCTTGCCCAAGCTGCTGGACTTCAACGCCCAGCTGCAACTGATCGAAGACCCCTTTCATCTCGGTGCCCACCTCACCTTGAGCCTGGCGATTTTCGCCGAAGTGCTGTGCCCGCTGCTGATCGTCGCCGGGGTACTGGTGCGTTTGGCGTGCTTGCCTATTCTGTTTGTGCTGCTGGTGGCGCTGTTGATTGTGCATCCGCAATGGAGCGTGGCCGAAGGGCAGTTTGGCTGGCTGCTGTTGATCCTGTTCACCAGTGTGTTTATCGCCGGGCCGGGACGGCTGGCGCTCAATGTCCGTTTGCCCGGAGTGCTCCGTTATGTCTGAAGCCCAAACTCAAAAAGCGCCGGGGTCCGATGAGATCGTGACGCTGATCATCAAGCACCGGGTCAAGGCCGGTTTCGAAGCCGCCTATGAAGCCTGGCTGCGCAACATCGTCAGCGTAGCGGGGCGCGCGGAAGGACATTTGGGCGTGGACGTGATCCGCGGCAAGAACGGTGGCCTCGACATGTTCACCTGCGTGCTGCGTTTTTGCTCCACCGAGGCGATGCAGCGCTGGCTCGACTCGCCGCAACGCCAGGCACAGGTCGACGAAGCCGCGCCGATGCTCGCCGACGGCGACCAGACCGAGGTCAACCCGGTCAATGAATTCTGGTTCTCGCCGCTGGCTGAAGGCTCGCCGCCGCCACGCTGGAAGCAGGCTGTGGTGACGTTGCTGGTGATCCTGCCGCACACCTTGCTGGTGCCGCTGCTCTGGAGGCCGTTGCTGCAGCTCAATGCATTCCTGTCCAACTACGTGGTCGTCACGTTTCTGATCACCCTGACCATTGTGCTGTCGGTGGTGTACGTCTTTATGCCGCTGGCCACGCGCCTGTTCGCGCCGTGGCTGGAAGCCGGCCGGTCCCATTCCACACAGCCTTAAGGAAACGCGATGAACGCCGATCTGATTCTATTCAATGGCCAATTTCATACCGTAGACCGCGAAAAACCGCTCGCCAACGCCGTGGCGATCCGCGACGGTCGCTTCGTCGCGGTGGGCACCGATGCCGAAGCCATGGCCTTGCGTGGTTCGGGCACGCAGGTCATTGATCTCAAGGGCCGTTGCGTCATTCCCGGCCTCAACGACTCGCACCTGCACCTGATCCGTGGCGGTTTGAACTACAACCTCGAACTGCGCTGGGAAGGCGTGCCGTCGCTGGCCGATGCGCTGCGCATGCTCAAGGATCAGGCCGACCGCACGCCGACGCCGCAGTGGGTGCGGGTGGTCGGTGGCTGGAACGAATTCCAGTTCGCCGAAAAACGCATGCCGACCCTCGAAGAACTCAATCAGGCGGCACCGGACACCCCGGTGTTCGTACTGCACTTATATGACCGTGCGCTGCTCAACCGCGCCGCGTTGCGCGTCGCCGGTTACACCCGTGACACGCCGAACCCGCCGGGTGGCGAGATTGTGCGTGATGCCAACGGCAACCCGACCGGGATGCTGGTGGCGCGGCCGAACGCGATGGTTCTGTACTCGACCCTGGCCAAGGGGCCGAAGTTGCCGCTGGAATATCAAGTCAACTCGACCCGCCAGTTCATGCGCGAACTCAATCGCCTCGGCCTGACCAGTGCGATCGATGCCGGCGGCGGTTTTCAGAACTACCCAGACGATTATCAGGTGATCGAGCAGTTGGCCAAGGACGAGCAACTGACCATCCGCATCGCCTACAACCTGTTCACGCAGAAGCCCAAGGAAGAACTCAGCGATTTCCAGAACTTGAGCAGTTCCCGCACGCGCCGTTTATCGCGCGCCCGGGCCAGATCAACGCCTGGGACAACGAAGACTTCGTTAAAGCCGTGAAGGCCACCGGCCGCAAGCAACTGATCATTGCCGGTGTAGTGACTGACGTGTGTGTGGCGTTCCCGACCCTGTCGGCGCTGGCTGAAGGTTTTGAAGTGTTCGTGGTCACCGACGCCTCCGGCACCTTCAACACGACCGTGCAACAAGCCTCCTGGGCGCGCATGGCGGCGGCCGGTGCACAACTGATGAACTGGTTCTCAGTGGCCTGTGAGCTGCAGGGCGACTGGCGCAATGACATGGAAGGCTTGGCCAACCTGCTATCGCAGCGCATTCCGAACTACCGCAACCTGATCAACAGCTATACGACGTTCACCGCGAAGTAAGATGAACGGCTGCCGGTTTCGATCGGCAGCTTTAAAAGATCTTTTGATCTTTTGATCTTTTGATCTTTTGATTTGGGAAGCCGGGAACGGTAAAAACGGCTATAAAGCGTTTGACTGTCAATCAGAGCGCGACAATGAACCCGTTCGAAGACATGCGTATTTTTTGCCAGGTCATGGACTCTGGCAGCTTCACGGCGGCAGCCGATCAATTAGGGCTGTCCAAGCAGTTCGTCAGCCGCCGCCTGATGCAACTGGAAGAGCGCCTTGGTGTGCGCCTGCTCAACCGTTCGACCCGACGGCTGGACATCACGCCGCTGGGGCAGAGTTATTACGAATCGGCCCTGCGCCTGCTCAGCGAAGTCGAACAAGTGGAGCAGGGCATCGCCGACCAGACCACCGAACCGCGCGGCACTATTCGCCTGAGTGCGCCGCTGTCGTTTGCCGTCACGCATTTGGGCAGTCTGTTACCCGTGTTTTTGCAACGCTATCGCGACGTCGCCGTTGAAATCGACTTGAGCGATCGTCCGGTGGACTTGCTCGGTGAAGGTTACGATTTGGCATTGCGCATCGGCGTGCTGGAAGACTCTACGCTGATCGCCCGACGCATTGCCTCTATCGAGCGGCTGTACTGCGCGAGTCCGACGTATCTGGCCGAGCGTGGCACGCCGCTTGAACCGGAAGATTTGCACACCCACGATTGCCTGCCATACGGCCACGGGCGTCAGGTGCAATGGCGTTTCGAGGGACGGGGCAAGCCGCTGATCGTCAATGTCAGCGGGCGAATGCGGGTCAACAACGGTGAGTTGCTCAAGGACGCGGCCATCGCCGGCATGGGAATTACGTACCTGCCGACCTTCATCGTCGGTTCCGCCCTGCAGGACGGCCGACTGGTGCCAGTGCTGGAGGATTTTCGCCCCGGGCCGCTGACCTTGTCGGCGGTCTACCCGCAACATCGTCAGGGTTCGCGACCGGTGCGGGCGCTGATCGAGTTCTTGCGTGAGCAGTTGAATCAACGCGAAGAGGGTTTGCCCCTCCGGTGATTACAAGATCGCAACAAAACTCGAATGGTGGTTTTCCTGACGCTGATCCAGACTCGTGCCGGCCAATCAAAGGCCCGAACTCTGGAGTGTGCAATGGAAATGCCGACAAAAGAAAAAGCCATCGCCAGCAATCGCGATGCGTGGAATGACTCCGCCCGACACCACAAAGATACCCCTGAGTGGCCGGCCTGTTTGAGTGCCGTGAGCCATGGCGATTTTTCCTGCCTGGATGACACCCTCACCGGGTTGCTCCAACAGGTCGGCGTCGATGGCAAGGATGTGGTGCAACTGGGCTGCAACAACGGGCGCGAAAGTCTTTCGCTGTTTGCCCTCGGGGCCCGTCGTGTCGTGGGCATTGATCAGTCGCAGGCCTTTCTCGATCAGGCCCGGGAGCTGGCATCCCGTTCGCCCCATGAGCCCGAATTCATCGAGGCTGATATCCATCGCTTGCCGACTGATCTTCACCAGCGCTTCGATGTGGCGCTGATCACCATCGGCGTATTGAACTGGATGCCGGACATCGCCGAATTCTTACGCCATGTCGCGCAAACCCTCAGACCTGGTGGCGCTCTTGTGGTGTACGAAACCCACCCGTTCCTGGAAATGTTCGACCCCGAGTCAGCCGATCCCTATCGCCCGGACAGCTCGTATTTTCGCAGCGAACCTTTCATCCAGAATCAGCCGATCGTCTACGAAGGCAAAGTCGAACAGCAGGTCTCGGCATCCTACTGGTTCGTCCACCCCCTGGGGGCCATCTTCACCGGTGCCGTTGAGGCAGGGTTGCGGATTAGCCATTTCAAGGAGTACCCGCATTCCAATCGCGAAGAACTCTATGATCGGTATCAGCACCAAAAGGCGCAGTTGCCATTGTGTTACACGTTGGTGGCGCTGAAGCGCTGAGTTTCGGATTCTAGAAATGAGTTGCGCTGTCTGACGCCTTCGCGGGCCAGCCACGCTCCCACAGGTTCAGCGCAATCCAATGTGGGAGCGAGCTTGCTCCGGGCGGCGAATCCGACGATGGCGGCGACACAGTCCTCAATCAAACAACGGCAATCGCTCCCACCAGCCAAAATCACGCCTGCGCCGCAGTCGCCGCCTGCTGCGCCGGTTTACGCAACTCAGTCAGCCGCGAGCCGCTGTAGCGGGTTTCGCGGAAGAAGCGAAAGCGGCCGAACAGGTCGTAGACGTGGGTGATGCGCCCTTGTTCCTGGTAGTCCATGCGCAAGTGCATTTTCATGGCCTGGATGTTGCGGGTATCGCAGACGTCCACGACCTTGTTGCAACCTTGGACCCGCATCGCATCCCAGATCTTGAACTGGGCGTCCACCGACAGGCTGGAGCCGAAATAGAGAGGGATCATTTCCCCGCCGAACTGGAAAAACTCACCGGGATTGACCCGGAACCAGCAGCCGTAATAGTGCCGGTCAAAATAGTCCTTGAGGCTGCCCCAAATGAATCCGATCGCGTGACCTTCCTCGTCCACGTACATGTGCCCGGTATGGCCTTCGGCGGCGATTTCGGCCATGGCCTTGACGCGGTTACCGTAATACTTGCTGAACGCCACCGCGTTCTCCGGTGTAATGGTCACCAGCCGCAAGCCCGTATAGGGACGTAATGTGTGCGGTGCCACCGGGGTGACCAGATCGCGCCCCAGCCACAACAGCTCTCGGTGGAAGAATACGTAACGCTTCCAGAGCGTCTGGAGCGTATGGAGCAGGCCTTTTTGTTTGATGCGTTCGCGAAGCTTGTCGATGGCGCTCATGAAGTCCTCCGAGGCTGAAGCCAGGGTTGGGTGGGTAACGTTTTCAATGGCGATAATTCAAGGTTTCAACGGGTCCAGCTCAATCGAGTATTGCGGCTCCTCATTGAATGTCGTTGGCACATCGGCATAGGACACTCTCGGAACGCCCGCAAGACGTTGCTCCAGGATGTGAGCCAGAGACTCTCCGGGGTTTAGATAGATATCGCCAAAATCGGCGCCGATGTGCGTTGGATGGACAACGATTTCCAGCAGGCCGTCGATCGGCATTATCACGTTGCGCAGGTCTGCCGGAGTGCATACATACTGCGCAGCCGCTCCGGCCAGATGGTTCAATCGATGATTGAGTAACGTCTTGAACACCCGCTTGGGCACACTCAGGTTATTCCCCAGATGACGCGCCAGTCGCACGGGCACCCCTTGGTAGGCGGCGAAACGCGCGACGATTTCACCGATGGGCCAGATGTTGTGCACATGCTGATGAGAGTCGATGTGGCTGGGGCGCAGGCCGTTGTCCAGGCAGCGTTGCCATTGGGCTTCGAGTTCCCCCAGTACCGCATCGCGATCCAGGCGATTGAGCCATAAACTGTGGCGAGGCAGGTTGAGAGCGAGCAGACCTTCACTGTCACAGAACGTCGAGCGCGCGAGAATCGACGGGCTCAACGGCCGGCCATACGTGAGGTTGAAGTGCAGCCCGACTCGCCCCTTGAGCAATGGCTGTCGGGCCATGACGCAGGCTTCCTCGAACGCAGGCATGTTGGCCATGGCGGTGGCGGAGCTGATGACCCCGGCGCGGAAGGCGCCGAGGATCACCCCGTTTTCGCTCGGGCTGAGGCCGAAATCGTCAGCGTTGATTATGACTTGGCGAGGCATTTTTTCCCTCCATGGTTTTCTCAGTGGGCGCAGGACCTTGGTCGGCGTGCGTAGGAGTGGGTGCAGCAACAGCCTGCATTGCGGCACGCCAGGCCCGCCATTTTTTCAACCAGGGCTTGAGCTGGTGCCAGAGTCGCATGGTCAGCCCCAGGGCCAGGCCGCTGGGGCGCCAGGAGTAAAAGCTCCAGCGCCAGTGCTCCAGTTGCCCGGTCATGCGCTCCTGAAGTTGGTGGCTGGAATTCATCAGGCTGACCCGAGAGGCGTCGATCCAGTGCCAGTTGTCATCCAGGCCCCAGCGAATCCATTCATCGAGCAGCACACGACCGCTACCCAGGTCGGCGTATTGCGGCAGGAATGCCAGGTTGTAGTCGTACAGCCGGCCTTGTTCCAGCAACCCCAGGCGATAGCTGATACAGCGTCCGTTCAGTTCCAGGCGCACCACTCGCATCAGCCCCTGTTCGGCGAGGGCGGTGAAGGCCAGCTCGATCCATTGCCGACTGCGCTCGTTGGTAAAAATTCCGATGCCTTGAATGCCTTTCCAGCTCTGCATTTCGACTTCACCGAGCATCTGTAGCAGTGGCCCGACAGTGGTCGCGTCGGGGGTTATCCGGCGGACCTGGGCACCATAGGCCAAGATGCGTTTACGCGCCCGGCGCAATTTATAGCGCGGGTCGCCGGAGACTTCCTGGCGGTCGGCCTCGCTGATCAAATGCACCGGCACCCGGCAACTGAGGCGGCGCTCGCCGGTCGAGCTGTGGGCCATCCATGTGGTCAGCGCGCTTTCTTCGCCGATGGGTTCGGACAATTCATTGAGTTGCAGCATTGCATGGGGCAAGCGACGACGGATGATCACCAGCGCCTTGCGCATGCTGTCGGCATCGAGGCAGGTGAGCAGGGCCAGGCGATCGGTGAGGGGATAACCGAGGTGACGCAGAACCCGAAATGGCAACCTTCCAAAGCGCTCCACGGACGCCACCAGCGGCAAACACAACGCCAATTCATCGCCTTGCCAGCCCAGCAGAACGTGCAAGCATGCTCCAGCGGTCAGTGCCTGTTCCGACGCGTACAGCCAGGCCAGGGTGTTGAATGGCGTGTGGTCGGTCACGCGCAGGCGCAACCCCTCATAGGCCGCTACCGGAAAGTCCGGGGCGCACAACGACGCGCGCCATTCGAATCGTGCCACCATCGCTTCAAGCCACCGCCTCAGAAACAGGTGAACGGGACGGTTTACGTAGCGCATCCAGGCGTGAGTCGCTGTAACGGGTCTCACGAAAGAAGCGCCAGCGACCGAATAATCGGTAGACGTGCTGGATGCGTCCCTGCTCTTGATAGCCCATGCGGATGTGCAGTTTCAGCGCCGGTATATTGTGGGCGTCGCAGACATCCACGACCGTGTTGCAGCCTTGGGCCTGCATGGCTTTCCAGAGTTGCAGTTGCAGGTCCACCGAGAGCGTGGTGCCCCAATAGGCGGGAGCCAGTTCGCCGCCGAACTCGAAGAACTCGCCTTTCTTTACCGGGAACTTGCAGCCGTAGAAATGCCGGTCGTGGTACTCCCGGGTGCTGCCCCAGATGAAGGCCACTGTGTCGCCTTCGCCGTCCAGATACATGTGCCCGGTGTAACCCTCGGTGGCCAGTTCCTCCATGGTGTGAACGCGGTCGCCAAAGTGACGGGCGAAGGCTGCGGTGTTGTGCACGGTGATGGTCTTCAACTGCAGTGGTTTGTAAGGCTTGAGCTGATGGGGCGGCACCGGGCTGACCAGGTCACGCTTCATCCATAACAACCCCCAGTGAGCGAACACGTAGCGCCTCCACACGACTCTGATCGTTTCACGCAGGCCTTTTCGCTTGATGTGTTGGCGAAGTTTCCCTAAGGCATTCATGTCATTGCCTCCTGACAGGGACCGGTCGCGGATAACATGCTGCAACGCGCAGTAGAGCGCGGCGCGGTCGTGGTGATGCAAATTGATGGCGTTCATGAGGCGCTCCAGCTCAAGGCGAACAGGGTTTCGCCCGGCAGGTCGAAGCTGACGCGACCGTCGTGACAGTTGAATTGAGCGCGACGACTGCGGCTGTCGGCACCGAAGTACATCAGCGTGCCCTTGGCCAGCGGGCACGCCGCCCCGGCCAGATCGACACGCTGCAAGCGCATGCCCTTGTTGACCCCCAGTAAACTTCGCTGGCGTTCGGTGGCCATGGCCAGCACATCGACTTCGAAGGCATCGTTGTCCAGGCGCATGACGTTTTTCAGCCAGTGCTGCTGGATGAATTGCTGGGCCAGGCCTACCGGTTTGAGTTCGAAACGGTCGCTGCCCAATACCCGCACCATGCCTTTGGGGTAAGTCGGCTCGTCGGCGGCCTGGAACCAGTTGAGCATGTCCAGCAACCCGTCCTGGGCCGAGTTGATGACCACCGAGGTCCACCACAGCGAGGCAAAATGGGTTTCCTGATCGTAAGGGCTCAGGCTTGAGCCGCTGGACAGGTTGGTCTGATCCAGCAGCAAGGCTTTGCGCGGCCGACCCTTGGCATCCAGGCCCACCAGCTCGGCGGCACGGCGCACGCTGTCGCGGTAGACCCGAGTCGCCAGCAGGTCGCGAATCATCCATTCGTGCCAGGCGAGGGCGTCGATCTGCTCGCCGGATTCGGCCAGCAGGCGCCGCGCCCAATCGATACCGCGCTTGTCGACGGCGTTGTCGGCGAACGGGCCGTTAACGAAGCGCGAAGTGGCGGGCATGGCGATGCGCACACCGGCCTTGGCATTGGCCGGGTCACTGCGCACTTGTCGGGCCATGCTGTTGAAGATCGCCTGGTAGTCGGCGTAGCTCGGGTAATTGAGGTTCGGCTCGTCGGCGAACGCGATGTAGTGCGTACCGGTGCCGCCGAGGGCGCGAGTGGCGGCGAGCCAGGCGTCGAGGCCGGCGTTGCTTTGGGTGTCGGCGCGCAGATCGGCCTGACGCTGGCTGCCGGCCAACAGCGTGAGGTCCTGCGTGATGCCGAAGCGGTTCTGATAGAGCTGGCGGAACGCATCTTCGTGGTGCGGATTTTGCGCGGTGACGTCAACGAAACTGTAATAGGTGCCCGCCTGGGGTTTGAGCGCATCGAGCGCTGCGAAACTGGATTGAGGGGGCAGCACGTAGGGCAAGTAAATGCCCAGGTTCGGGGTGGGGCCGAGCATCTCTTTGTGCAGGGTCAAGCGGGTCTGGCCATCGTCCTCGCGCAGCGGTTTGAGTTGCTGCGGGTTCTGGGCGAACAGGTTCGCTGTGCCGTCGAGCCAGAACGCAACCTTGCCGCTGCCTTGCAGGCGCAGACGCCAGACTTGTTCGTCCTGGGTAACAGGCAGTTCAAGTTGATCGAACTGCCAATAGGCGCGATAGGGTTTCAGTGCCAGGGACAACTGTTTATTGTCGCTGACGCGCTGGGCCAGCAGAGCGCTGATCCCCCCGTGAAACTTGCCGGCCAGTACGGCGTGTTGCCCCGGCGCGACCTTGAAATACAGCTCATCGCCGCCGCGGGTTTCGGCACTGAAATGCACCTTGGCCGGGGCGAACAACGCCACGGTGCTCTCGTCATGTTCGATCGTGTAGCGGCGGAAACTGTAGCCCGGAATTTCCAGTCGATAACTGGCGGCACTCGGCGCCAGTGGCCAGCTCTGCTTGCCTCGGGTTTCACTGGCAGCGATCAGGCGCTCGCCCTTCAGGTTGCCGTTGCCGTCGAGCAGGTACAGGCGTTCTTCGTTGGCATCGGCCTGCCACGCCGGAACCCAGCGAATAGTCAGCGTGTCGGGGCGATCCGTTTGCAGGTACAGGCTGCCGTCGCGAATATCCGCCCAGCGCATGGGCGCCGCCTGGGCGCTCAAACCGAGGCCCAGGCTCAACAGCAGCACGAGGCGTTTCATGCCGATTTCCGTTGCAGCATCTGAAGCATCGGGGCCACATCGCTGGGCAGGATGATCAGGGTTTGCCAGACCGGTACGCCGCTCAGCCGGCAATACATCACCAGCAGCGCGAGGGTGACCGCCAGGTAGGCGATGGACGATGCCGTGGCGGCGCCGACGATGCCGTAAATCGGGATCAGCAACAGGTTCAGGGCCAGGTTCAGCAACGCGCCGAGGCCCATCAACAGCGAAATCGTGCCGGGGCGATTTTTGCCCAGCAAGTCCAGGCGCAGGATGCTCGCATAGCACAGGCCGAGCAGCCCCGGCAGCAGCGCCAGTAACGCGGGGTAGGCCGGTTGATAGGCAATGCCGAACAGCGTGACGATCAGCCATTCACCGATCACCGCCATGGTCAGGCAGGCGCCGAGCATCACCGTGGCGGTCAGGCGCAGGGCCAACGGCGTCAGGCGATCCATGCCTTCGTCCTGTTGCAGCAGGCGTTTCATCAGCGGCGTGGTCACCGCTTCCGGGACAATCAGCAGCAACTCGGCGGCGGCGCTGGCCATGGCGTAATGACCGAGCGCCGTACTGCCGAGCAGGGCGCCGATGAACAGGTAATCGGAACGCAGAATCACTTGCTGGAACAACAGGTCCGGATGGCTGCGAACGCTGTAGCGCCATAGTTCATTCTGGCTGGCGCGGTCCCATTGCAACGTCAAGGGCTGGGCGCGCCCGAGCCAGAACCAACCGGCCAATACCACCAGGCCGATGCCGGTCAGCCAACTGATCAGCGCCGCTTCCAGCGCCGCGTCTTTCCACATCAAGAACAACGCCAGAAACAGCAGCAGCGGCGTCAGGGATTCCACCAGCCGCAAGACATTGAACGCCACCACACCACCCGACGCATTGTGCAAGGTCAGCAGGCCACTCTTGAGCACGGTCAGCGGTACCGCCAGCAGCAATAGCCAGGCGAGCAACCCCAGTTGCGTGGTGATGTCGAGTTCGCTGCCGAACTCCCGTACCAGCGCCACCACCAACAACGTCAGCAAACCCGCCAACAGGCAACCGAACACCAGCACCTGGCTCAGCAACAATCCCATGGGCCGCTGTTTGGCCGCCTGATAGCCCACCGCCGAATTCAGCCCGCCGCTGGTAGCGGCGCTGATCAAGTCGGGCAGGGTACTGAGCAACGCAAACAGTCCGCGTTCGCTGGGGCCGAGAATCCGCGCCAGCAATACGTTGCGCAAAAGTCGCAGGCCGATCATCGCCAGTTTGGTGCCCATGCTCAGGGCCAGGTGTTTGAGGTAGTGGTTGCGACTCATGGCCTGGCTCCGCGGTAGATGCGCCAGGACAACAACTCCGGATTGCGCGCGGTGCGCTGGCTGATGCCGATTCGCGGCAAGGCCAAGGGATCGCTGATACCACGATAAATCCCGGCGACGGTGCCCAAGGCAAACGGAAAATCATGGTCCGCCACGTGTTCGCGCACCCGCGCATCATGGTCGCCATTGGGGTAGCAGTAGACCGGCAGTGGCCGGTTGCAACCGTTGCGCAGGGCATTGCGGCTGCGGCTCAGTTCCTCATCCAGACGTTGATCGTCAAGGTCGGTGAGAATCGCGTGGCTGGCGCCATGGGGACCGAAGCGGATCAACCCGCTGGCTTCCAGCGCGCGTACTTGATGCCAGTCCAGAGCCTGGGGCAACGACTCCTCCGGGCATTGATCGGTGAGCCAGTTCAGTTCGCCCGCAGGCAAGGTTTTCAGACTTTGCAGAAAATGCAAAAGCGCCAGACTACGGCGCTGCACATCCAGGTCATCGAGCAGCACCGGTAGCGGTCGCCCAAGCTGTTGCAGGCATTCAATCAAGTGCGTCCGGGCTTTTTCACCGTGGCTGCGCCACAAGGTTTCACCCAGGCTTTCCCACCAGAAGCGCTGCCGGCTGCCAATGAAATCGGTGGAGAGAAAAATGCTCGCCGGCACCTGCTGTTTTTTCAGCAACGGGAAGGCATTCAGCGCATTGTCGCGCCAGCCATCGTCGAAGGTCAGCGCGACTTTCGGCCGTTCGGAGCAGATGGCGCCGGGTTGCAAGATATCCATCAGTGGCACGCAGTCGAAGTTTTTTTTCAACCAGATGAGCAGATGCTCGAAGGCATTCGGCCCGACGCACAGCTCATTGCGATGGGGCAAATCGGCGGCGCGGTCATTGGCCAGCACACGGTGCAGCAT
Organism: Pseudomonas sp. B21-048; assembly: GCF_024748615.1. Taxonomy (NCBI): domain Bacteria; kingdom Pseudomonadati; phylum Pseudomonadota; class Gammaproteobacteria; order Pseudomonadales; family Pseudomonadaceae; genus Pseudomonas; species Pseudomonas sp. B21-048. The sequence goes on from NZ_CP087168.1 coordinate 2,185,745, forward strand.
CAGGATCACCCCGGCGCCGTGCAATTGGTGACGGCCGACCGGCGAGTTGAGATAAAGCCAGCCACTGGTTCGTTTTAATAATTGTTTGATTGCCATGGCGCGGTCCTTTCAACGATTTTGCTCGGGGTTCCATTGCGCGTACCGCTGGCCGCGCAAGAACTGCCACAGACCGATACTCATCCCGGCGAGGGTCACCAGAACGAACGCGGCGAGGCGAAAGGGTTTGGGCAAACGGTGTTGCACATCCAGCAGGCCGCCGAGGGCCATCGCGTAACCGAGCAGTTGCGCGATCAGGCTCAAGCGATAGAAGCCATGTACATTCCACAGCCAACAATTGCTTAGCAACAGCGGCAGCAACAGGATCGGTGCCAGGCGTCGAATCAGCTTGTGGCTGATCAGTGCAATCGCATACAGGCCATGGCGCCAAGGGTTCAGCAGTTCCCGGCGCTGGGCCAGGCTTTGCAGGCCGCCAACGGTCACGCGCTGGCGACGACGCCATTGCTTGGCGATTTCGTCGACGCCCTGGTCGCTTACTTGTGCTTCGGCCACATAGACGATGCGTTTGAACGCCACCGGCGCGCAGGTGCTGATAAAGAAATCGTCGTTGACCTCCGCCGGCACCGGCTGGAACAACTCGCGGCGCAGGGCGAGCAGGGCGCCGTCGGCGGAGACCATGCAGCCGGTGCGATTTTCCATCATGCGCAACCAGCCTTCGTAATGCCGATAAAGGCTGTCGCCCAGGCTCAGGCCCTTGCCCGGCACCGGGATCAGCATGTGCCCGGCGCAGGCCCCGATCTCTGGATCGGCCAGGGGCGCGAGCAACTGGCCGAGGGTGTCGGTCGACCATTGATTGTCGGCGTCGGTAAACACCAGAATCTCGCCCGTACTCAGGGCGACGCCGGCATTCAAGGTGGCTGCCTTGCCCTGACGGGGCAAGTCGAGCACGCTGATGCGCGGGTCGATGACCTTGTGGGCGCAGGCCACGGTGTCGTCGCTGGAGCCATCGCTGGCCAGAATGATGTGCAGCGAGCGCGCCTGATAATTCTGAGCGAGCAGAGTGCGCAACTTCTCTTCGATGTGCCGGGCCTCGTTGTGCGCGGCGATGATGATGCTCACGTTCATGGGGGGGGCTGGCGCATGACGCCGCGCGGGGAAGAATGGCGCGAGCAGCGTCAGTAGCAGCGGATAGCCGAGCCAGGCATACGCCGGCAATAGCAGGCACAACCAGAAAATGAATTCAGCCACGGGCCGGCCTCCTGACATTCCAATGACAAAGGCTCAGGAGGAGCGCGGCACCGGCCAGGTGCAGACGCACCCAATGCAGGCCCCACAGCTGCAGCATCAGGCCTATGTCATGGTGTTTCAGGCTCTGGCGCAGGCTCAGCACCAGCGCTGGCAGGCTGGTGATGAACACGATGAATAACGCCACTTGAGGGAAACCATTGAACAGGGTGGATAGAGCAATGAAATCCAGCCCCCAGACGCCCATTGAAAAGGCCGGGAACCGCAGCAAACGCAGGCTCATCCCTTGGGTGCGCAGCAGTTGCAGGTGACTGCCCTGGCGCCACAACTCCTTGCCCATCCATTCGCGCCAGCTGCCTTCGTAACCCCAATGCAAGGCGACGCTTTGGTTGACCGCGAGCAATCGTGCGCCGGCTTCGCTCAGGCGCAAGGTGAATGCCTTGTCTTCACCGGTGCGCAGGGTTTCGTCGAAGCCGCCGACCTTATCGAACCAGGTGCGGCGCATCAGCAGGTTGGCGCTGGGCAGCCATCGCACCGGGTGCAAGGTGTGAGTGGTCGGGCGGGCCATGCGGCGTTGCCAGGCCGTGGCAAACCACGGCGCTTGGATAGGGGTGTGCAAGTCCAGGGCAAGGACATCGGCCTGACCGCCAGACTCCAGTTCGAACAAGAGCGTCAGCCAGTCCCCAGGCATCTCGATATCGGCATCGATGAAGCCCAGCCATTCGCCTGTCGCCATCGCCGCCCCGCGATTGCGCAGGGCGCCGATCAGCAGGCCGGGCAGCACCAGCACCTGCGCACCGAACTGGCGAGCGATGTGCGGGCCCTGATCGTCGGAGCCGTTATCGACCACGATCAACTCGCATTCCAGCCCGGTGGCCTCAGCGGCTTTTTTCGCGGCGAGCAACGTACGACCGATGTGTCGGGCTTCGTTGTACATCGGGATGACGAGGCTGATGCGGCTCATGCCTTGGCCTCCGTCGGCGGACGTTCTTCAGCCTTGAGGCGCAACACGAAAGTCAGGGCGAGCATGATCCACAGGTATTTATGATTTGGTGCGCTGAGGAACATCAAAAACAGCATCAGCGACAGATAGCTGATGCCCAGGTGCGTGATCAGGTCGGCCTGTTCCCAATCCCGTCGCAGCAACCAGGCATGACGGGCACGGATCAGGTTGTACATCCCAAGGCCCAGCATGCCGACGAACAACAGCCCGGCGGGAATCCCCACTTCGCTGAAGATTTCCAGGTAAGTGTTGTGAGCGCGGCGGTACAGGTCACTGGGCTTGCGGTTGGCGGAAAACACCTTGGCGTAACCGGTGGTGGCGTAGTGCAGCGGGAAGGTGCCGGGGCCGGAACCGAGCAACGGGTGTTCCTGGATGATCTGGCTGCCGACCACGATGTATGACGCCCGACGGCCGAGGGATTCGTCCTGGCTCTTGGCGCCGGCTTTCAAGATGCTCAAGGATTGAATGCGCGCGATGTAACCGGCCGGCATTGAATAAATGGTCAGCGGGATCACGATCGCAAGACCAAGCATGGCAAAACCCAAGTGGCGCGGACGGATGCGTGGCAACTGCGCGCGGTAGTGCCAGGCGCCGATCATCAAGCTGATAAAAAGCACCACCAGCCCGGAACGGGAATCGGTCTTGGTCATGCCGCCCAGCAGCAAAATGCAGCAGCCACCCCAGAACAATCGGTGCAACAGGTTCGGGCTGCGAATCACCAGCAGCAGAGCCAATGGCACGGCGAAGGCGATCAGTAGGGCAAACGAGTTCGGGTCTTCCAGCAGCCCGGCGGCGCGGCCCTGGTCCTGATACTTGGTGGAGAACATGGCCAGCGCGCTGGTCGCGCTGACGCTGAGCGTTACCAGCCGGGCGAACATATCGAGGTTCAAATCACGGCCGATCAGCAAGGTAATTACAAACAGCACCAGGCCGACACTCAGATCCCGCAGATGACTCTGGGACATGTCCAGGTTGTCGGTATTGATCATGCTCAACAGGTACAACACCATGAACCAGATCAGGTAGCGCCAGATGTTGCTGCGCAGGCGCTCGGACGGAATCTGGTGGATAGCCAGTTGCAACATCACGATCAGTGCCAGCGAAGCACCGATGAACTTGGTACCCGACAGCGCATTGCCCTTGAAGAAACCTTCGAACGGCACCAGCGCCGCGATGCCCAACAAACCCCAGGCGGGTTTTCGGTAAAGCACGGCGATGGCGACCAGACCGAGCACCGCGCCCGGCGCGAGATACGGATAAGGGCTGGCCAGCAAACCAAGGCAGACCAGGGCGAGCAGACTGACGATCGAGAGCGGAAAGATCACGCGCGTGCCTCCCGTGCAGTACGGATATAAAGCTGCGACCAGCGTTCGGCCAAAGCCTTCAGGTCGTAACGGTCCAATTGCGTACGTCTTGCGTTGTCGATCAATTCGCGAGCCAGTGCCGGCTCACTCAGCAGCGTGTCGATCTGCCGGGCGAGGGCGGCGCTGTCGGTGGGTGTCGCCAGCAGGCCGTTGTGCCGATCCTCCAGCACATCGGGTATCCCGCCGACGCTGAATGCCACCACCGGCACTCCGGCCTGCATCGCCTCCAGTAAAATCATCGGCGTGCCCTCGGTGCGCGAGCTGATCACCAGCGCATCGAGTTGCTGCCACCACCGGTTCATGTCGGTCTGATAACCCGGCAGGGTGATGCGTTTGTGCAAGCCGACAGCGGCAATCCGCGCCAGCAGGGCTGCCTGTTCCGGGCCGTCGCCGAGCATCACGGCGTCCAGTTGCGAGTGTTGCTGACAGAGCGGAATCAGGGCATCGAGAAACAGGTCCGGGCCTTTTTCATTGCTCAGCCTTCCAACGTAGCCCGCCAGCCAGCGCGGGTGTTTGACGTTGTTGGGCAGCAGGTCGCTAGCTGCTGGCAGACCATTGGGGATCACTTGCAGTTTCTCCGCTCGAACACTCGCTCTGCGATGCAGTACGGCGATGCTTTCAGCCACGCAAACAACCCGATGCACCGACGCCGTGCGGCACAGTTGCAAACTCAGCCAGCCGTAGAGGCGTTGCTTGCGACTGCGTGGGGTGAAACCGTGTTGGGTAATCACCAATGGCAAGTCCAACAACGTCGCACTCACCCAACCAAATAACAGACCCTTGAAATTGTGCGTATTGATCAGCGGCTGTTCAGCCCGCCGCTGACGTAAATGACGCAGCAATTGCCTCAAACCCGTGAAGCTGCGGCAATCGACCCCAGCCTCGCGAAATCGCGCGATCAGCACTGGCGGCGCATCGAGAAACAGCACTTGGTGCCGCCCCGGCGTCGCCAGGCAATGGTCCAGCAGCATCCGCTCAGCCCCATAGAAGCCGCCGCTGCTGATCAAATGCATGATCGGCAGAGCGCTGGCGCTGAGCGGCCCGTTCAATGGCGTACCCAATGCACGAAGCTATCCACGGTCCAGTTTTTGTGCGGGTTGTTCGGCATAACGTCTTGCTCGTTGATCACCAACAGCACCGGCAAGCCCAGTTCATGGGTGATTTGCGCTGGGTGTTTGAAGCGGTGATCGAAGAACTCACGCACGTAGACGAAGGCAATCGCCAACAGCAGACCGGTCAGCATCCCGAACGGAATGATCAGCAGCGGTTTGGGAAACGCTGCATCGGTCGGTTCGTACGGCGGGCTGAGTACCCGGGCGTTGGACATATCGTTGTCCAGCAAACCGGCGGAGCTGCTTTCGGCAAAGCGTTGGGCATAGGTGGAGAACGCCGCGTGCAAGGCATTGATCTCGGTGTCCATCTGCGCAAGCTTGCTTTGAGCCACTTGCAACTGATGGATGCGGTCCTTGAAGTCGGCGATGCGCGCGGTTTTCTGCTTGATCACCGAGGTGACAATCGCCAGGTCGTTGGTCCGCTCCTGAATCCGGTTGCTGACGATTTTCAGGAACTGCTGACGAGTGCGGGAAATCTGCTCGCGGGTCAACAGCATCGGTTCACTGCCCGGCTGGAAGACCGCCAGGTCGTTCATGTAGCGGCTGACCTGAGTGGTCAGTTGCTCACCGAGCTGCCTGATCTCGCGGTCTTCGAACGCGATGTTATCCACCGTGGTGGTGAAGGTGAAGGGGAAGGTGTACTCGCTGAGCCGGGACGTATTGGTGGCTGACGCCAGGGCGGTTTTCAGGTAGTCGAGCCAGCGCTGGCTTTGCAGCAGGCGATCCTGATACAGGTTCAGGGCCTGTTCCTCGGTATTGATGGCATTGAGGCGGAAGGTAATTTCTTCCTTCGGATCGGATGAACCCACGCCTTCGAGCAACGCCAGCCGCGTGCCTTCCAGGCCATCGAGACGCACCTGATATTGCTTCTTCTTGGTTTCGTAGAAGCTCTGCGGCAGGTCGATCGATTGCAGTTCCTGACGGCTGGCCAGGTAGTTTTGCAGCAGCGCCGCGACAAACCGGGTGCCTTGGGCGGGATCGCCAAAGCTGTAGACAATGGAGATCACGTTGGAACCCGGCAGGGTTTCGATTTTCAGGTTATCGACGGCCTCTTGGGTGTAGGTATCCAGGGCGGTGTCCCGAACCGGATCGGTTTCAAGCCCGAATGCATCGCGCACCGGATTGACCACGTATTCACGCAAGGGGGTGGTCACAAAACGTTTGATCGGTTCGGTCACCAGTCTGCTGAAGATCCCGGGGTTGGGCGCGTATTCGCCTTTGTCCCGCAGGTCGCTGATGGTCTGACGGATCAAGGCCGGCGAACGCAGGATATTGCTCTCGGTTTCCATGTCTGCCAGTGACGGCGGAATGAATGAGGCGTCACTTTGGGTCAGGGACGTGGTGGCGTCTCCCTGGGAGAGTTTTTTGGACTGCACAATCACCTGCGCGGTAATGTCGAAGCTCTGTTTGAGCATCAGCGGCAAGATCAGGGCGATCACTGCAAAAATCAGGAAGACTCGTTTCACCAACTGCTTGTTGGCGAAGAAAATCCTGAAGAACTCATGCAGGTAGTTTTCCTTTGGGTTCATGGTCGGTCACCTGAGCGTTAGTTGTCGCTGTCTTTGTTGTCGACGCGGTAGCCGAAGCCGAAGCCTACCCCCTGGAACAACACCACGTCCGCCAGTTGCCGCGCGAGCTCACCGGCGCTGGCCAGTTTGGTCTTGGGCACGTAGAGCATGTCGTCCGGTTGCAGGTAAGCAATCTGCGACGCGTCACCGGACAAGGCTTTTTCCACGTCGTAATGCACGGCCTGCACATGGTTGCCGGTGCGGCGCATGATCACCACCGAATCGAGTCGTGCCTTGACGTTAGTGCCACGGGCCAGGGTCAACGCTTCAAGGACCGAGACCGGCCGGCGAATCGGGTAGGAGCCCGGTTGCGCGACTTCACCCAGCACATAGATTTCGTTGCCCGACGTGGATTTGAGCATGACGTCGACCCTCATCCGCCCCGGCAGTTGCGCGTAACGTTGATTGAGGAAAGTTTCCAGTTGGTTGACCGTCATGCCTTGCAGCGGTACGGAGCCTATTTCCGGGAAACTCGCATAGCCGTCGTTGCCCACGGTGATCTCCCGGGTCATACCGCTACCGGGCTGGCTCAGGTTGCTCTTGAGGTTTAGCTCGTTGCTCAGCGGGCTGGTGACCAGCACGGTCACCTGGTTGCGATTGGGCTGGAACAGGGATTTGCGCTCATAGGCACGCTGGATCTCCTGCCGCGCTTCGACGGCCGTCAGCCCGCCGATTTTCACCGCGGTATTGGCCCCTGGCAGTTCGATGGTGCCGTCGGGCAGCACCAGCTGAGTGCCGTTGAGCTGACTGGCGGCGGTGAAGTTCAGGGCGACCTGGTCACCGGGCTGAATGCGGTAAGCCCCCGAGCTACTGGTGCTGACGTGGAAGATCACATCCAGCACATCCTTGGGCCGCAAGGTCTGTTCAACCTTGGGCATGTCGGTGGCCTGGGCATTGGCCGGCTCGGCCGTGAGAATCTGTACCGGCATTTGCTGGGTTTCACTGGTGCTGGAGCAACCTGCAAGCGGCAGCAACAGCAGGAGAAGCATTTTGGCGTTCATAGCGTCATCCTTTCTGCGGTTGCTTACAGGTTTTTGTAAAGCCATTTGGGCATGTAGTACTTGCGCCGGTTGAAGACGCTGCCCACCAGTTTTGCGCCGGCCTGGGTCAGGCGCTGGACCGCGGCCTGGGCCACTTCCCAGCGCGTGTCTTCGGCGCGCACCACCATGATCACGCCGTCCACCAGGGTGCTGATGACCAGGGTGTCTGCGGCCGAATACACCGCATCGCCGTCGATCACCACGAAGCGATACCGATCGCCCAGTTGGTTGAGCAACGGGGCCAGCTGTTCAGTCGTCAGGTGCTCGGCGCCGCGGATGTGCCGCCCGTTCGGCAGGATGTGGAAGGGCAGGCTGGAGACGTTCACCAGGCAGTCCTGCAGCAGCGGCGGCGAGGCGTTGAACAGCAGGTCGCGGAAGCCGCGTTCTTTGCTCAAGCCCAGTTGTTGCGTGAGGTTGCTCTCCGACTGGCTGGCGTCCACCAGCAGCACTTGGCCGCTGCTCATTGACGCCAGTTGGCTGGCCAGCGCCAGGGCGCTGGTGGTGGTGCCGGCGCCTGCATTGGCAGAGGTCAGGAAGAGGATCCGCAGATCCAGGTCGAGCACGGTCGAAGTCAGGTTGGACTCGCTCGGGCTGGCGATGGTCAAGCTTGTGTTCGATGAACCGTCCATTTAACTCGCTCCGTTGCCGCTGAATACTTTGAAGGGGGTTTTCAACAGGATCTTCAGATCAAGCAAAAGGCTCTGCTCGGCGATGTAGTTGAGGTCCAACTCAACGCGCTGGTCGAAGTCGATATTGCTGCGCCCGGAGATCTGCCACAGGCCGGTCATGCCGGGGTAGATGCTCAGGCGTGCAAGGTGGCTGTCTTTGTAGCGATAGGCGTTGAACGAAGTCGGTCGTGGACCTACCAAACGCATGTCGCCACTGACTACATTGATCAGGTTGGGCAGTTCATCAAGGCTGCTGCGCCGTAAAAAGCCGCCGATGGGAGTAATTCGCGGGTCGTCGTCAATCTTGAAATCGATGGCGTCGGCACCGTGCTTGTTCAGGTGCCGCAGCGACTCCTTGAGATCCTCGGCATTGGCCACCATGGTGCGGAACTTGTACATGCCGAACAGGCGGCCGCGGTAGCCGGTGCGCTTCTGCACGAACATCACCGGCCCCGGGCTGCTGAATTTGATCACCAGTGCCAGGCCCAGCAGCACAGGGGAGAGCAGCAGCAGAATCACCAGTGCGCCGAGGCATGCAACCACCCGGTTGGTGCGCGACAGGGTCCAGGGCCGACCGCCGTTGCGGCCGGTCACCCAGCCACGACCCTGCATGTGGATCGCTCGGTCGAGGCGCATTCGGTGATCGGGGTCCAGGCGTTTGTCACGCTGCATGTGATTGAGCAACATGCCTTTTTCTTGTCCAGTCATAGGGGCCTCCGCTGAAGCCCGGACGCGAGTGGCGAGTGGGCGTTGCGCAGTGGGTAGTAGTCACGGAACCAGGCGATGAATCGTCCGAGTCCTTCATCCAGCTCGATCCGTGGCTGGAAACCGGTGGCCTGCGCCAGATCGCTGGCATCGGCGCAGGTGTTGAGCACGTCGCCCGGTTGCAGCGGCAGCAACTCGACGAGGGCTTTCTGTCCGAGGTGTTTTTCCAGCAGTGCCAGGTAGTCCTTGAGCTCCACCGGTTGTTGTCCACCGATGTTGTAAATGCGCCACGGCGCCATGCTGCTGGCCGGGTCCGGTTGTTCACGGTTCCAGTCCGGTGCTGCTTGGGGCGCGCGTTCGAGCAGACGGGCGATGCTCTCGATGATGTCGTCGATGTAGGTGAAATCACGCTGGTGCTGGCCGTAGTTAAACAGCTTCAGCGGCTGGCCTTCGGTAATCGCCCGGGCGAACTGGATCGGCGACATGTCTGGCCGACCCCAAGGTCCGTACACGGTGAAAAAACGCAAACCGGTGCAGGGAATACCGAACAGATGGCTGTAGCTGTGGGCCATCAACTCATTGGCTTTTTTGGTCGCGGCGTACAACGACAACGGATGGTCGACGCAGTCCTTGACCGAGTAAGGCGTGTGCTGGTTGGCGCCGTACACCGAACTGGACGAGGCATAGATCAAGTGTTTGACCGGGTGGTGACGGCAGCTTTCGAGGATGTTGAGAAACCCGCTCAGATTGCTGTCGACGTAGGCCCGGGGATTTTTCAGGGAGTAACGCACCCCGGCCTGGGCCGCGAGGTGAATCACCACCTCCGGTTGTTCACAAACAAACAAGGCGTCGAGGGCCGTGGCGTCGGCCAGATCGACTGTCGCCAGCGGGAAATCACCGACGTGCCCACGCACCCAATCCACGCGGTCGTGTTTGAGTTGCGGGTTGTAGAAATCGTTGAAATTATCCAGCCCGCACACCTGATGCCCGTCGCTCAACAGCCGTAACACGCAATGGGCACCAATGAAGCCAGCCGCTCCGGTGACGAGTATCTTCATGGCCGTGGCGCCTCGGGAGCGATGTGCCGAAGGCCGATGCCGCTGTAGTGCAAACCGGCCGCCGCCACCTGTTCCGGGTTGTAAAGATTGCGCCCGTCGACGATCACCCGCGCACGCAGTTTGCTCGCCAACAGGTCGAAATCGACCACACGGAAATTTTTCCACTCGGTGCAGATCACCAGCGCGTCGGCATCTTCCAGGGTGTCGTCGCGGGTAGCGCACAGGTGCAGGTCATTGCGGTAGCCGTAAATGCGCCGGCACTCGGACATGGCTTCCGGATCGTAAGCCTGCACGCTCGCACCCTCGGCCCACAGCGCCTCCATCAGATAACGGCTGGGGGCTTCGCGCATGTCATCGGTATTGGGCTTGAAAGCCAGGCCCCAAATCGCGATGGATTTGCCGATCAGGCCATCGGGAAATAGCGTCTGCAGTTTGCTGAACAGAATGTGCCGCTGGCTGTCGTTCACTTCGGTGACGCTGCGCAGCAGACGCAATGGCATGCCGTGGTGTTCGGCGGTGTGCAGCAGGGCACGCAAGTCCTTGGGGAAACAAGAGCCGCCGAAGCCGCAGCCGGGGTAGATGAAGTGGTAACCGATGCGCGGGTCCGAGCCGATGCCTTTGCGCACCGCTTCGATATCGGCCCCCAGCAACTCGGTGAGGTTGGCCAGCTCGTTCATGAAACTGATGCGTGTGGCGAGCATTGCGTTGGCCGCGTACTTGGTCAGCTCGGCGCTGCGGTTGTCCATGAACATGAGCTTTTCGCGGTTGCGGCAGAACGGTGCGTAGAGTTCGCTCAATTGGTTGCGCGCTTCATCGTCGTTGGTGCCGACAATGATCCTGTCCGGGCGCATGCAATCGGCCAGGGCGCTGCCTTCCTTGAGAAACTCCGGGTTGGACACCACCCGCACGTTCAACGCTTCTTTGCCACGGCGTTGCAGTTCTTCATTGGCGGCGCTTGCCACCTGGTCCGCGGTGCCCACCGGCACGGTGGATTTGATGATCAGGGTGCGATCGGCCTCCATGAAACTGGCGATCTGCCGAGCAACATTCAGCACATGGCTGAGGTCGGCGGAACCGTCTTCATCGGCGGGCGTACCCACCGCAATGAAAATCAGCTCGGCGTGTTCGACCGCGTCACTGGCCTGGGTGGAGAAGAGCAGGCGACCGGCCTTGATGTTGTCTTCGAGTGTGCTGGAAAGTCCCGGTTCACTGATCGGGGGCACGGCGTGTTGCAGTTGCTTGATTTTGTTGAGATCAACATCCACGCACAGGACACGATGCCCGACATCGGCTAATGCCGCAGCTTGTATCAGGCCTACATAGCCCGTACCAAATACGCTCACGTCCATACTGGCGTGCCTCGTAAAACGGTGGATGTAACTGGGATGAGACTGTCAAAAGGGGTATAGCCCAGCCGGGGGAAAGCGTGTCAGCAAAATGACGGGTTGCTCGGGCAGAAAACCCTGATTTCACGGGCTATTGGATATCAAGTGCTTGCCACTGCTGGATTTACCGTGATTTTGAGGGTTTGCGGAGGATCAGAACAAAACGATAAACGGTCGAAAGGCTTGTAATACAAGGGTTACAGGCACTTTGGTGTGTCAGATTTGAGGCAACATATTTTTGACGCTTTTGGCAGAAACCCGGCATTTCTTGCGCTTCGGTGGCTCGGTGCTAGTGTCAGAAAATGGCCGATCAGGGAGGTGCTGTAATCACCATGATCCGATACCTCAAGGAACTGTTGCTCGTTCTGTATTTACTCAAAAACTACGACGACTATTTCGATCGCCTCACGACGCTGGGCATCGGTTTCCCGATGCTGCTGTATGGCGGGATGTTCGTGGTGCTGACAGTGGCGCTGTTCATGACCGCGTGTATCCGTCAGACACTGCTCCGTCATCTGCTCGCATTGGTGATGTTCGGCTCGGCGGTGTTTTTTGATGCCTACACACAAGTGACCGCCGGGTACCTGACTTACAGCAGTTTCGTGTCGCTGGTGTACTCCGGCGGATTCATTCAGGAGGCGGCTTACCAGTACCGCGACGCGATCATCAGCGCGATGATCAGTGGTGTGTTGCTGCTGTTCGGTATCGGGCTCAAGCCGCGTCGACGGGCGCCATTACCGGGTGCGCTGTTGATGGTGGCACCGGTGCTCGGGGTGTTACTGCTCAGCGTAGTACTATTCGTGCGGGCCGGTGAGGGCGCCCGTGGCTTGCCGATCATGTACACCCCGTTAGCCTATTTGAATCTGTTTACCTATGAAGCGCTGCACAACACTGTCGGCCCGCGTGAACCGGTGAGCCTGGCGCGCATCGATCAGCCGGTGGGGCACGACATCGTGCTGATCATCGACGAGAGCATTTCTGGCAATTATCTGGACATCAACACGCCGTTCGGTGTGCACAGCAACCTCAAGGAACCGCGCCCGGGCGTGGGCATTTTCAATTACGGCTACGCGGCATCCATCGCCAATTGCAGCGCCGACACCAATGTCACCCTGCGCTACGGTGGCACTCGCGGCGACTACAGGCGGATCAACAGCACGCTGCCGTCGATCTGGCAGTACGCGAAAAAGGCCGGGCTGGGCACCGTTTACATTGATGCTCAGCGCACCGGTGGCAACTTGCAGAACCTGATGAACGCTGCCGAGAAAAACGACATCGACGAGTTCGTGCAATTCGACCAGACCAGCGTGCGCGATCGCGACATGGCCGCGGCGGCCAAACTGATCAATCTGCTCAACGACGGTAAGCCGCAGCTGGTGGTGATTAACAAAGTCGGCGCGCATTTTCCGGTGCACGATAAGTACCCGGACGCGTTTATGGCCTACCGCCCGACATTGCCCCGTGGGCAGTTTGTCGAAGTGGCGGACACCGGGACCCGCGACGGGTTTAATGGTCAGCCAGATGATTGGGTGCGGTACCGCAATGCCTACAAAAATACTGTTTTGTGGAATGTCGGCGAGTTTTTCGCGCGGGTGTTTGCTCAGGCGGACTTGAGCCATGCGCTGCTGATCTACACCTCGGATCACGGGCAGGATCTGCATGAGCGCGGTAACCCTGGGCTCAATACGCACTGCGGTGGTGACCCAGTGGAGGAGGAGGGATTGGTGCCGTTGGTGGTGATTTCGGGCAGCGGTTTGAAGGCCCTGGACTGGCAGGCGCAGTTGCCGGCCAACAAGGATCGCTCCAGTCACTACAACATCTTCCCGACGTTGCTGCAGGTAATGGGCTATGACCTGGCGGGAATCGAGGCGGTGTATGGCAAACCGTTGAGCGTGCCGACGATGGACGATTTCACGTTCAACTATCGGTTCAATGCACGGTTGGGGGCCATGCCAGCGTGGAAGCATATTGACCTGAACAGCATCGTGACGCCGGGGCGGGTGGTGCCGAGTGTGGCGGTGGGGCAGTGAAATTTTGATGGGCTGACCCGGCCTCATTGCGAGCAGGCTCGCGTTAAACGATAACGCGATGTCGCTGCCGTCCGCTATCCTAGGCCCACTGTCTTCAACGAGTCTCCCCTCATGCTTTCGGTCCAGGGCGTCTTCAAAAGCTACGCCACTCCCCAAGGCCCATTGCCTGTGCTGCAAGGCGTCGACCTCATGTTGAAACCCGGCAGCAGCCTGGCGCTGATGGGCGAATCGGGCAGTGGCAAGAGCACCTTGCTGCACCTGATCGCCGGGCTGGACAAGGTCGATCGCGGCAGCATCCGCAGTGGCGAGCATCGGCTGGAGCAGATGAACGAAAGCCAATTGGCGAACTGGCGGCGGACCGAAATCGGTCTGGTGTTCCAGCAGTTCAACCTGATCGGCAGCTTGCGCGTTGAAGACAATCTGGCGTTTCAGGCGCGTCTGGCCGGGCGCCACGATCCACGTTGGCAGGCGCATCTGGTGCAACGTCTTGGGTTGGGAGATTTACTGCGGCGCTATCCGGAACAACTGTCCGGCGGGCAGCAGCAGCGGGTTGCGCTGGGTCGCGCCTTGGCATCGCAACCAAAATTGTTGCTGGCTGACGAACCCACCGGCAGCCTCGATGAAGCCACCAGCGATGAGGTGTTGAAATTGTTGCTGGAGCTACTCGACGACAGCCCGACGACGTTGTTGATGGTCACCCACAGCCCACGAGTCGCCGCGCGGTTGGCGAACAAAGTGGTGCTGCACGGTGGTCGTCTGGCTGGCGCGGACGAGCACTGAGGTGCGGGTTTTTCGCGAGACACTACGGGCGCTGCTTAGCCATTGGCGACAGCATCCGGTGCAATTTTTCAGTGTGCTGACCGGGCTCTGGCTCGCCACCAGCTTGCTGACCGGCGTGCAAGCGCTGAACAGTCAGGCGCGAGAAAGCTACGCCCGGGCCAGTCAGCTGATCGGCGGTGAACCGCAAGCCAGCCTCAGCGCACCCGGCGGCGGAGTGTTCTCTCAGCAATGGTTTGTCGACTTGCGTCGTGCGGGCTGGCCGGTATCGCCCGTGTTGCAAGGCCGAGTGACACTCAAAGGTCATGAAGAACAGCGCTTGCAGTTGATGGGCATTGAACCGGTGTCGTTGCCGGCCGGTTCGGCAGTGGCTGGGCGGTCGTTGCCGATCGAGCAGGTTGTCGAGTTTTTCACCCCGCCGGGCAGCACCTGGATTTCACCGCAGACTTTGCAGGCGTTGGGCTTGCACGAAGGTGAAACACCGGTAGCCCAGAGCGGCGTCATGTTGCCGCCGCTGCGTGCCCAGGCCGACATGGCGCCCGGTGTATTGCTGGTGGACATCGGCTTCGCCCAACAGATTCTGCAATTGCCCGATCAACTGTCGCGCCTGCTGCTGCCCAAGGGTTTCACCGCAACCCTGCCTGATGCGTTAAAGGGCCAACTCCAGCTCAAAACCAGCGGCGAAGAAAACAATCTCGCGCGCCTGACCGAGAGCTTCCACCTGAACCTCGATGCCTTGGGCTTTCTGTCGTTTGTGGTCGGCCTGTTTATCGTTCACGCGGCGATCGGGTTGGCGCTGGAGCAACGCCGAAGCTTGCTCAGAACCCTGCGCGCCTGTGGAGTCAGTGCGCGCATGTTGATTGCCTGTCTCACCGTCGAGCTGGGGGGGCTGGCGCTGATCGGTGGTATCGCCGGTGTCGTCAGCGGCTACCTGTTGGCGGGTGTGTTGCTGCCAGATGTTGCCGCCAGCCTGCGCGGCTTGTACGGCGCCGAAGTGCCGGGGCAGTTGAACCTCAGTGCGCTGTGGTGGCTCAGCGGTATCGGCCTGAGCCTGTTCGGCGCCTTGCTGGCCGGTGCCAACAGTTTGCTGCGGGCGGCGCGTTTGCCGTTGCTGGCGCTGGCCAATCCGCAAGCCTGGCATCAGGCTCACGCGCGCTGGTTGCGGCGCCAGGGATGGGTCGCGGCGATGGCTGCGGTAATCGCATTATTGGCGTTGATCTTCGGCGACAGTCTGAACAGCGGCTTCGTGCTGATGGCCGCGTTGTTGATTGGCGCCGCACTGGCCTTGCCGGTGGTGTTGAACAGTGTGCTCAACTGGGTGCTTGGGCGCAGTCGTTCGGTGCTCGGCCAATGGTTTCTCGCCGACTGCCGCCAGCAACTGCCGGCCCTGAGCCTGGCCTTGATGGCACTGTTGTTGGCGCTGGCGGCCAACATCGGCGCCGGCAGCATGACCGCCGGTTTCCGTCAGACGTTCAGCAACTGGCTCGAACAACGCCTGACCGCCGAGCTGTACCTCAATCCGCAAAATCCGGCCCAGGCTCGAGAACTGCACACCTGGCTCAAACAACAACCTCAAGTCACGGCGGTGCTGCCGAACTGGCAGGTGTCGATTCAGCTGCAGGGCTGGCCGACGGACATTTTTGGCGTGATCGATCACCCGACTTATCGTCAGCATTGGCCCCTGCTGGAAGCCTTGGGCGACAACCCTTGGGAGCGACTGGCCAAGGACGACGCGCTGATGCTCAGCGAGCAACTGGCCCGCCGGTTGAAGGTGCGCTTGGGTGATCACCTGACGATCCCCACGCCGAATGGCCCATGGTCGCCACGGATCATCGGGATTTACGCTGACTACGGCAATCCGAAAGGCCACTTGCTGGTCAACATCGATCACCTGTTGCGTGGCTGGCCGCAATTGACGCCCAGCCGTTTCAACTTGCGCATCGATCCGGCATCGATCCCTGGGTTCCTGACCACACTGCAAGCCCGCTTCGCCCTGGACGACAGCCGCATCGTCGATCAGGCCCGGCTCAAGGGCTGGTCCACGCAAGTGTTCGAACGTACCTTCGCCGCCACCGCCGCGCTTAACAGCCTGACGCTGTGCGTTGCAGGCGTGGCGCTGTTCATCAGCCTGCTGACTCAAAGCCAAAGCCGCCTCGGACAACTCGCACCGCTGTGGGCGCTGGGTGTGACGCGGCGGCAATTGATGCTGCTGAACCTGGGGCAAACCTGGTTGCTGGCGGTGTTGACGCTGGTGCTGGCGTTGCCCTTGGGCATCGCATTGGCGTGGTGCCTGGACACGGTGATCAACGTTCAGGCCTTCGGCTGGCGCTTGCCGTTACGGGTGTTTCCATTGCAACTGTTGCAGTTGATGGGCCTAGCGTTGATTGCGACATTGCTCGCGTCAGCGTGGCCGTTGTACTCGCTGTATCGCACGCAACCGGCGGACCTGCTGAGGACGTTCGCTCATGAAGATTAAGCTCGGCGTGTTGTTACTGGCCGCGCTGCTGAGCGGATGCGACAACACGCCGGCGCCGGAAAAAGGCTTCGCCGGCCTCGGTCATCAGGCAGAGGCATTTACCCCGGTGGTACCCGGACGAGTCTTCAATTTTCCGGCGGACCACGGCCTCCACGATGGCTTTCGCATCGAATGGTGGTACGTCACCGCAAACCTCAAGGACGATCAGGGCCGTGAGTTCGGCGCGCAATGGACGCTCTTTCGCAGCGCCTTGAAAGCGACGCCCGAACAACCTGGCTGGAGCAATCAGACCCTCTGGCTGGGCCATGCGGCCGTGACTTCTGCCACGGCGCATCATGCCGCCGAACGCTACGCCCGGGGTGGCGTCGGCCAGGCCGGAGTGAGTCTGGCGCCGTTCAACGCATGGATCGACGACTGGCGTTTCAGCAGTCAGGCCACCGATGAAAACCCGCTGGCGGACTTGCAACTCAGCGCCCGCGACAAGGCTTTCAGCTACCAGCTTCGACTGACCTCCACACGTCCATTGGTGCTTCAGGGCGACAAAGGCTTCAGCCAGAAATCCGAACAAGGCCAGGCGTCGTACTACTACAGTCAGCCGTTTTTCCAGGCCAACGGCACGCTGGAAATCGACGGTAAAACCTACACGGTCAGCGGCCCGGCCTGGCTCGACCGCGAGTGGAGCAGCCAACCCCTGACCGCCAACCAGACCGGTTGGGACTGGTTCTCCCTGCACCTGGACAGTGGCGAACAAGTCATGCTCTACCGCATGCGGCAAAAAGACGGCGCGCCGTACCTCACCGGCACCTGGATCGATGCCCAAGGGCAGACGCAGCTATTGCATGGCGACGACATCCGCCTCACACCGCAAGACACCGCCAACGTGGCCGGGCGTTCGATGCCCGTGCGCTGGTCGATCAAAATCCCCGCCGAGCACCTCGATATCACCATCGGCGCCCTCAATCCCAAGGCCTGGATGGACTTGCGCATTCCCTATTGGGAAGGGCCGGTGCGGCTCAGCGGCAGTCATGGCGGGCAGGGGTATCTGGAGATGACCGGGTATTGACCCGGAACTCTCGGCGCCACGCCGTTTTCCTACGTAATGAAGCCCATTCACGGGAGCCCGCCATGAGCGACGATCTCAAACCGCCCACCCTTGCCACCTGGCAGCGGCTGTTCGACGACAAAGCCTACTGGCAGCAATCTCCCGACGCCCATTACGCCGAACTGCTGCGCATCGCCGATGATCTGCTCGGGCAGGGCGCCATCGACCTCGATCAATGGCAGATCCTCAAAACCAAGGCCGATCAATCCCATAAAGACTCGCCCGCCGTGAACGTCGCCCACGAAGTCGACGATCCCGAAGCGTGAGGAAAACTCCATGAATCCCACACCGGCGCAAGGAAAGCGGCAAGGGCACAGACAGCGGAGAGTCCACCGCGCAAGAAACTGCGGCGCCCTCTGAGCGGGCGTCTATGCAGGCGAAAATGAAAGATCTGAACGTAGAACAGAGCGTTGTGGTGATTGATACCGATAGGTTGAATATCACCTGCCAGCATAAGCTGAACATTATTTGTACTAATTGATGATCCGTGTGCAAATAGGGGCAGAAGAACAAGCTCGAATCAATGAGTTGTGAGAACTTTGTATCTGATTTTTTAGCAAAGATTTACGAAATATTCATGTTTATATTGAGGACATATCGGCCAAATTCTATTAAAATCCTTCCCGTTCGCCCGGTGTCAGGGCTCTTTACCGGTGCATGGATTGCCAGGCCATTACACTGGGCGAACACCTTTTTTGGGCGACGATTTTAAAAGTTTTGGATATAAAAATGGGCGACCTTGAGGGTCGCCCATTTTATGGGCTGGGTTAAAGCGGTGGCGCCGATACTCCAGCGGGGGAATCGAGGTTTTCCGTAATGACGTTTGTATCCTGAGTCCATTTCAATCTGAAATTGTATCCACTACCGGCGTGCTGGCCTGGAGCTGCTGCCGATAGTTGGCTGCCCGCTGAAGCACGTGGGTCAAGGCCTGAAAGGTCGTCGGTTTGGTTAAAATGTCATTGGCACCGGCGGCCCTGAAACGTTCTATTTCGCTCGAAAAAGCACTCGCGGTGAACGCAACGATGTAGGAAATATTGCGCAGTGCTAGTTGGCGGATTTTATGGATGGCCTCTAGCCCATCCATAACAGGCATATTGATATCCATAAAAATGATATCGGGAGTCGAAGTCATACAATGATTTACTGCTTCCAGGCCATCTGACGCAAGGTGGGGTGCATAACCCAGCTCTTGTAACATCGCCATGGCAACTTTCTGACTCACAAGATGGTTTTCCACCAGCAAGATATCGAGCGGGTAATCCTCGGCAAAAGATGAGTCGAAATCGACCGATGCAGGGTCGTCCTGGATGGGGAGTTCCGAGACTGAAAAAAGCTCCATGGGGAGTGAGAAGGAGAACGTCGATCCGACGCCAGACTGACTGGTAAAGGATAAAGTCCCCAGCTGCGCCTCGACCAGATTTTTGCAGATGGAAAGACCGAGCCCACTTCCGGTAAAGCGCTGACTGGTCGGTCCTTTAAACTGAGCAAAGGGCTTGAACAGGCTGTCTTGCCGTTCCATGGGGATACCTATGCCGGTATCGCATATGGAGAATTCGAGTCGGGCTCGAGTGCCGTAACCGCTAGTCGTGACCATGAGCGATATTTTTCCGGCCTCGGTGAATTTAACCGCATTGCCCAACAAGTTGATCAATATCTGGCGAAGGCAATTGGTATCGGTTTTGACTAAGTGAGGTACGTTGGGTGATACCCGGGCCTCAAGCACTATTGGCTTGTCCTGAAGGTTTTGCCGGATCATTTCAATACTGGATGAAACCAGCGCTCTTATTTCGAAGACACGAGGCTTCAATTCAAGTTTGCCTGCTTCGATTTTTGCAAGGTCGAGAATGTTGTCGATAAGAGACAGCAGGGCTTGTCCACTTGTATTAATCGTTTTTAGCAGACTGCTTTGCTCGGGGTTCAGGGCGGACCTTGCCAGCAACTCGGTCGCGCCGATAACACCGTACATGGGCGTGCGGATTTCATGACTCATGGTGGCCAAGAAACTGGTTTTTGAACGATCAGCGTCCTCGGCGGCTTTTTTTGCCTGACTCAACACCTCCTCGTTTATTTGCAGTTGCTGGAGATGAGCACGCATGCGTATAAGGCTGAAGACGAGGAATACCAGAATGGCCAGGATGATATGGTGCAGGGAGTCCTGATTAAGTTGCTGGTAGTAATCCGTCAAGATCATCTCCGCACCCGCAACATAAATCGTACCGTCCTGCGATTTCATTGGGACGAAGACGGCGCGAAAGTCTCCCCAGTGATCCGAGTAGTCGATCCAGGTAGGTTCGGTGCGCTCAAAACTGTCGAGTAAAGCTTGACTGGCATCCGGGTAGGGATCGAAAAAGCGTACGAAATTCTTTTCCAGGATCTCTTTTTTCGATGCGCTGGAGCTGACCAGATAAGCCTTGCCCGAGCGTTTGACCACGCTGTAGACAAAGGCCGTACCCATGGAATCGTTAAACCGGGAGAGCCGCTGGATGGCATTCCAGTCTTCCGTTTCGGATTTGGACTGTTTGTCGATCAGATTGTCATGGTAGCGGTCGCCAAGAATGGCCGAAGCCCCCAACGCGGCATGCAGCAGCTTGTTATTAACATTGTCAGTGAGAATGCCTTGAGTCTCGACGTAGAGGTAGTAGATATAGCCACTGACACCTACGGTGTAGACCAGGAGAAAAATCCATGTGGTCCGTTTGAGTTTGAACATAAATCACAGCCTCCATACTGTAGGCCCAAGCATAATTTGAAGGTGGGCTGAAAACCATTTTTTTGTTTTCGCTGTTTTCGCTGTTTTCGCTGTTTTCAGGTGAGGCGGTGAGGCGGTGAGGTATTACTTGACCGAATAGCCAGTTTTTTGGTTTTTTGTTCACCATGTTGAGTCGGTTTTTTGGATTGATCAGAAGTTTAAAGACAATTTTTAACAACGCTTGCGAAGTGCTGCGTGCATAAGTCTGGGAGG
Source organism: Pseudomonas sp. B21-048 (assembly GCF_024748615.1). Lineage (NCBI taxonomy): Bacteria > Pseudomonadati > Pseudomonadota > Gammaproteobacteria > Pseudomonadales > Pseudomonadaceae > Pseudomonas > Pseudomonas sp. B21-048. The sequence goes on from NZ_CP087168.1 coordinate 2,206,237, forward strand.
CGATGTTTAAAAGTTTCGGACATAAAAATGGGCGACCTTACCTTGGATCGCCCATTGTTATTGGTGATTTAAAGTAGCGTTCGCAACCGCCGTCCTACCACATCCAGCAAATCGCAGCCATCGCGCAACGGGATGGCCAACACCCGCGCAAACTCTTGCAACAGCGCAGCATCACCACCAAGCGCTTCGCCCAGGGAAAGCGTTTCCAACAGTTGAGTGACGCTGCGAATGCGATACGCCGCCGTGTCGTGCAACACGTCGACAGGCGCTTCGGTATCGATCAACAGGGAAGGGATCGTGCAGTCGATGCCGGTAATCGGCATGTATCGAGTCATGGCTGCACCTCCTGAACATCGGACACCCCACCGGGTGGATCGAGATTATCCAGCGCCCGGTTTACCAACAATTCACCCAGCACGGCCAATTGCTGAATCGATAGCGCTAGGCTGCGGTGCGAGCCTTCGAGTTCACAAGCAAAGTCGGTCGTCAGCACGTTAAGCGAGGCGAGGGTTTCGCAGGCGTGGCTTAGCAGGGTTTCGGTGTCGATGTTGGGGAGGAGGGTGAAAACGTGGCTGATGGGGTCGGGGGTTTTTGGGTCGCGGAGGCGGGCGCCGATGGTGCGTTGGGTTGCTTGGCTGAGTTGGAGGGGGTCGAGGGAGTCGGAAGCGTCCGGGGTTTCAGGGGGATTGGGAGTGATCTTTTTCATGGTGAAGCTCCTTGATCAAATGGAGCTGCCACTACCCGCTGTCAAACAGGATGGGTGGCAGCTGTGCGCGGGTTGACAGACCGAGGATCAAGGAACCCGGCGCACCCGAAGGTGCCCCACGCACAGCCGCCATAATACGGAACTGCGGGCATAAAAAAAGTGCCAACTGTTCACATAGCGGCACTTGCATGCCTTGATAACGTTCGATCTGTCAAAACCGGTCGCTGAATTTGCAGCGACGGACGAAGGTTATCGGTAAGGGTGGCTGTGCGCAAGTTCGCGAAAGCGCTGTGTCTTGCAGGAAATGTCCGACGCTCTTGTCAGGCGTATTCGTGGATACCGCAGAGGAATATTTTTTGATTTTTTTTCAGGAGCCAAAGGGAGAGCCAAAGCAGAGCCAAAGGGGACGAGCCAAAGGGCGGCCAAAGGGGACAGATTTATTTTCATGAGTGCGTAGAAAATAAATCTGTCCCCTTTATAGTCCTTATATGGCTTTATATGCTTTTTTGTGATTAGTTTTCTGCTGCTTCAGCTTTGGCGAGTAATCTGTTGAGTTCTGGCTCAATTTCATCAATAGGTGTTGTCTCTATAAGCTCTCTGATGAAAGGCGCGTATTTTTTCTATAGGTACTTCTGCCCAGTCGAGTTCGTATGTTGCGATGATTTTTACATCTATGTAGCAGGAGCTGGAAAGCAATAGTTTTAGGAGTTTAATCGCTTGCTCTGTTCTGTCTTCTCCCAAAGAAACGGCGCAACGCTGTTGCCAATACTCAGGCTTTTGTAGTATTTCTTGCTCTAATCGTTCCCATTGCTGATTTTTGAAGTCTATAACAAAAAAGGGGACGAACAAAAAAGGGGACGGATTTATTTTCATGAGCGCGTAAAAAATAAATCTGTCCACTTTATATTTTCTTCATGTTTTTCCGTGTTCCTTTTTTATTATTTTTCTGCCGCCTCAGCTTTGGCAAGTAAACTATTGAGTTCAGGCTCAATTTCAGCAATAGGCGTTGTCTCTATAATTTTTTTGATAAAAGGTGCGTATCGTTTTTCAACAGGTACTTCTGCCCAGTCGAGTTCGTATATTGCGATGTGTTTTACATCTTTGTAGCAGGAACTGGAAAGTAATAGTTTTAGGAGTTTAATTGCGTGCTCTGTTCTATCTTCTCCCAATGAAACGGCGCAACGCTGTTGCCAATACTCTGGTTTCTGAAGTATTTCTTGCTAAAATCGTTCCCATTGCTGATCTTTAAAGTCTATAAAGACTGACTTTGCAACAAGCTCTGTACTGCATTCAGTCCAGTTTGACTCTTCCGAGTCGCCGATCCATGAGTGAAGCTTTTCATAAGTCTCGTCTTTTTCATAATTTTTCATGGGGGGTGACTCTTGTTGGACAAGATGAAGTCATTGCCCCTTTTTCTGATTACTTGCCATTTGTTTATGCTGGGTTTTTGTTTTGAAAACTTTGAATGGTTTCTGGTACTTCAGTTGTGGTTATTTTGATGGTGTCTAACCTTTCAATTAAGGATTTTATTTTGTCGCTATACTCTATTGGAGTGATAAGTTGTGCGGCTGAATGAGTATAGAGCCAAAGGGGACAGATTTATTTTCATGAGTGCGTAGAAAATAAATCTGTCCCCTTTGTTGGTCCCCTTTGTTGTTTGTTGTCTATAAAGCTGTCCTCTTTTTTTTGCTTCTTATTAAATGAATCTGTTCTGTTGTTCGAAAAAATCTTTATAAGCTGATAAGATAATTTTCCAATTTTCAAATAGCCGCTCTTCGGATCCTTCGATTCCTTCGGGGGCAGGCATGTATCTAACTAAAGAGGTAATTTCTTCTGGGTAGTCGAAGTCTGCGTACAGCTCTTCAATTATTTCAAGCGGATCTTCATAGTCTTCTTGATGCTCAAGTAAAAAGGAAAGTAATAAAAAAATCCAAGGTTTGGTGGTGTCTGTTGCTGGTGAGAGGTCCTTGTCTGCCAGGGATTGGAGTAAGTCGCTTGCCAAATAATTTTCTTGAGGTAGCAATGAGGCGAGCTCAATTGCTTCTTGTGAGGACTTTTCTGTTAGGGTTTCACAGGCGTATTCCGATACTCCTTTTTCATCTATAAAACCGTGCTCGAATCCATATAGAAGCTCTTTCCAATTTATCCATGGAGTTTTTTTGTATATGTAATGGCCGTCGAGCGGAAGATTTTTCATTTTGTATCTACTTGGGCAGTCTTGATGGGATTTGGTTTGGTGTACCAGTTATTTTTCCATCTGGGATGAATCGTTGGTGAGTTAGCTCTAGTTTTGAATTTACAATCCATTCGAAAACGCCACGTTTATTATTCATTGTTCCCTCCATTTGTGTGAACGTGTTATTTGTTCCATCTCCGCCCTTGAGCGGAAATACTCTTCCCTTTGCAGGTATCTGATCAACGACATAGCTAGGTGCTCTGTGCATTGGATCCTCTTTCAGAGCGTTTCCTATTGGTTGAGCTGCATTTATTTCTTGTGCAGCATAGCCAGCACGTTGTCGCTCAAAGAGAGCTACATTATGGGCCGAGTTATCCCGAGGCTCTGGGGTGCTAGGCGATCCTTCATTGACTGCCGCCTTAGTGGCCGGATTTTTTACCGCACTTGATGAAGTAAGGCTATCACCCGGACAGTTATTCAACCCCAACGGATCCACCCACCCCGTAGGGTTAGGCACGTATTGGTAGTTGTTCAACCCACCCGCCAGCTTGATCAGATCCGGCGTCAGAAACCGTCCAGTCCCCGGATTGTAGTAGCGATGCCGGTTGTAATGTAACCCTGTCTCGGCATCGAAATACTGGCCCTGAAAGCGTAGCGGGTTGTCGATTTCGGCGATGTCGAGTGCGGCGAGATTACCGTAGGCGCGGTATTTCGCCGACCACATGATCTCGCCGCTGTAGTCGGTGAGTTCCTGCGGGGTGCCGAGGTGGTCGAGTTGGTAGTAGAACGGCGCGGCCTTCAGCGGGCCTTCACCATCGAGCATGGCCAGCGGGCGGAAGCTGCCGGGTTCGTAGATGTAGCTGCGATAGCGGTTATCCGCGCTTTCAGCGATGAGATGTTCGCCTTGCCACAGGAACTCGGTGGTGTGGCCATCGACGGTTTTGGCGATGCGACGGCCGAAGGCGTCGTATTTGTAGCTCGCGATGCTGCCACCCGGCAGGCTGACGCCGATCAAACGGTGCTGGCAGTCGTAACGGTACTCAGTGACGAGTTTCTGGCCGGTACCGCGACGTTCGCGGATCAGATTGCCGTACGCGTCGTAGTCGTAATGGCGATCGCCCTGCATCAATAGGCGATTGCCTTTGACGTTGGCAAGGTTCGCGGTTGGTTGGTCGCCTTGGCCCAGCAAGTTACCTGCCGGGTCGTGGGCGAAGCTTTCAGGCGTGCTGCCACGGACGTTGATCAGGCGATCAAGCGGGTCGTAGTGGTAGCTGCGGTTACCTTTGCGGTTGTCGTCGATGCCGGCGAGGTTGCCGTTGGCGTCGTAGGTGTAGCGGCGCTGGAACAGATTCTTTTCGCGCTGGCTGACGTTGTGTGCTTGCAACCGACCCTGTTCGTCGTACTGGTATTGGCTGAGCAGCAGGCCTTGTTGGCGCTGTTGTTCGCGGCCAGCGTTGAACTGGTGGCTGGTCAGGCGCGAGCCGTTGAGGTCGATGCTGCTCAACCGGCCACCGGGCTGATGGCGGTAGTCGAGCTTGCTGGCGTCCGGCAGGCGGCAGTGCTTCAGTTGGCCTACATTGTCGTACTCGTAACGCAGGGTGCCCCAACCCTGGTGTTCGGTGATGAGGCGGTCTTGCAGGTCATATTCGTACGCCAGCGGCCAGTTGCCGTCGTCAACGTTAACGAGGCGACCGAGGGCGTCATAGCTGTAGTGAATTTCTTCGCCGTCGGCCAAGGTTTTCACCAGCAGGCGGCCAGCAGCGTCACGCTGGTACTCGGTCACCAGCTCGCTGCCGTCGTCGCCGAACTCGGTCTTCTTCAGCAACCGACCGTTGAGGTCGTATTCGTAGGCGGTGCGGCGACCGTCGAACCCGGTTTCCTGCTGGATCAACCCGTTCGGGTAGTAGTCGAGGTGGTAGTGCTCGCCGCGTTCATTTTCAATCTCGGTGAGCAGCAGGCGCGAGTTGTCGTAGCGGTAACGCAGCTGGCTGCCATCGGGGTTGATGCGGCGGCTCACCAGGTGCAGGTTGTCGGCGTATTCGTAGCGGGTGATGCGCCCGAGTTCATCCCGTTCGGCGGTGACGCGACCATACGGGTTATAGGTGAAGGCGCGGGTGGCGCCGCCAGGAAGGGTGATTTGTGTCAGGCGATCAACTGCGTCCCATTGGTAATGGGTGATGGCGCCGGTTTCTTCTTGACGGGTGATCTGCCGACCTAGCGCGTCGTAACGGTACTTGCGTTGGCCGCCGTCAGGCAGGCGTTCTTCCAGCAGTTGGCCGAGGTTGTTCCAGCCCAGTTGGTGACGGCTGCCGTCGGGATGACGGATTTCCAGCAGACGGCCTTGACGGTCGTAGCTGTAATGGGTTTCGGCGCCGTGAGGGTCGGTTTGCTGGGTGATATCGCCTTGACGGTTACGCTCGTACTTCCAGCGCGTTTTACCTCGCTGGACATCAATGAGTTGACCATTGAAGTAGTTGTAACGGGTCGGTTCGTCTTCTGGCGGGATGACGGCCATCAAGCGCCCGGCATCGCTGTACTGATACTCGGTGATGGCGCCCATCGGGTCTTTTACTGCGACCAGACGACCCTGATCGTCATAGGCTTTCCGCGTTTCCCCGCCATCGGGAGCGGTCTCGCTGATCAAACGCGCATTCTTGTCATGCACGTAGACATGCTCGCTGCCGTCGGCGTTGTAAGCAGTCACTGAACCTTTGTCATCCCACTCGTAACGCGCTTCCAGCTGCGAGTAGTTAGCCCAGTGACGGACGCAACGGGAAAACTTGCCTTCACGCTCCCATTCCCAGAAAAAACTGGCACCACCGGCCAGTTGCCGTTCCAGAATGACGTGCTGATCGTTGTAGCGGTAATGCTCGGTTTCACCTGCTGTATTGGTCGAGGATACGAGCTGATTACGCGTGTTATAGCGGTACGAGACCAAGGTCTGAAGGGTTAGCCATGGATCCTGGCGCTCACCGCGCTCGTTGTACTCGGAGCGTTGTTGCTGATGATCCACCGCGGCGATATGACGGTCGTCGTAACGCAGCAGCAAGGCGCGGCCTGCGCCGTTGTCGATGCGTTGAATGCGGTCGACCAGGTCATAACTGATATGCACCCGATTGTCATAGGCATCGCTGATGGTGATCAATCGCCCGGCACGGAAGTGATAGAAGCGTGCTTTTGGCCCCGCCTGGGTAAGGATCAGTTCACCGGGAGCATCGCCCAAGTAAATTGCCGCCTGCGCCAGACTGTTGGTGATAGCCGGGCGTTGTTCGGTTGGCATCGGGAAGCGGATCTGGCGGTTTTCGTTGTCCGTCCACAGCACACCTTCATCGTCCAGTTGCAAACGATGAGACAGGGAATGGCTCCAACCATGGCCAAGACGGCAGTCGATTTCGACCGCACTGCTTCGGTAAAGGCGCGTCCATTCCAGCGGCAACAAGCCACCCAACTCGCCATCGGAGAGGGTCAGCAATTCCTCGCCCGTCACCATCGAAATCGGGTCGTCTTTGAGGCAGGTTTTGTTGGCACACTCGGTGGGTTGGTCAGCCGGGTTTTTTGATTGATTTGGTGCGTTGTCGACCGCCTCTTTTTGCTCGACACGTGTGGCGCTTTCAGTTTTGCCGCGCGCCTGGATCTGCGCATCCGTTTCCACTTTTCCACCTACGACAGGTGGTTTTTTCTTCGGCGCCGTTGCTGTTTCGGCGGGTTTGGGCGGGGCGATCTCAACGTTGGCTTTACGTGCCGGGTTGAATGCCGAATTGCCATTAAGCAGTAAAGGCCGAGCAGCCTCTGTATGCGGTGTGGCGCTTGTTTTGCTGACTTTCATCAGCATGCCGGTAAAGTCTTCAATCAGTTTCACAACTTTGCCGCTGTTTTGCGTGGCTTTAACTACCTTCGTGCCAATGCGCACGGCCAGGCCGAGACCACCGGTCAGGACGATACCGACCAGGATGTTCAGCAGGAACTCTGTGGTCAGCTGAGCCAGCACTTCCGTGCATGTCTGCGGTGGTAGCATCTTCACCCAGGCCATGATGGCGGCAACGTAGATCCACATTAGTGGTTCATCGCTGGCGATCAACAGGGCGGTGTGAATGGCCTCAGCGGAGGCGTCATAAATTTTCTTGATTTGCTCTTCGGTGAAGAAGTTTTTCAGCTTCTCGTAGTTCTCCCGAGGATGCGCAATCAGGTTGTAGAGGCTTTTGATGTCGCCCCACAAACCCATGATCGCTTTCAGAAAGCCTTCCCATGCGGCCTCCAGTTCCTGCAGGACACGGCCACCCATCGATGCATCGGTATGTGCCTGCCAAAGCGGTAGGAAACTGGTACTCCATTCAGTCTGCAACCAGCCGCTCAAATCGCCGATCACGCCCTGATAGGAGTTGAACAGGCTGTCGATCTGCGCGCGAGTAGGGTTCGGGAAGAACGTGATTTTGTATTGCTGATTGGGCGTGAGGCCGGTGACTTCCAGAATCCCGGTCGAGTCGATTGTCTTGTTGATTTCCGGTCCGGCTTCGTTCTTGCCGATGAACCCGCCCTCCACCACAGGCACCAGACGGACCGGCGTATTGCCGATCGGAACAAATCGCGCAGACTCGAAGCTATGCACAAGCGTGAGCTTGCCGTTTGCCGGGCAGTTGGCATAAAGGGTGTTTTCCTTCTTGCTGTCCTTGTCCTGAGTGCCGACCTCATCACCGACCTTGAATTGCTGTTCCGCGTCCAGCACACCGCCGTACCAGGCCTCGGCATGCTCACGGTAATCCTTCAGGCACTTCTTGAAGTCACTGATGATGGCCTGAGCATCAGGTTGTTTTGCCGTGAGGTTGCCTACAATCTCACCCATCAAAATGCTCATACAGCCACCTCATTTTCCAGATGGGCCTTCAACAGCCCGGTGAAATTCTCTTCCGTGAGTGGCGTGCGTTTTACGAAGCGCGCCACTTTTGTTCGCAGGTTGGATTCGGGGAACGAGAAGTACAGGTCGGCATGCTCATCCAGCAGCCACTGCATCATGTTGCCGATGACGGTCGACGGATTCTGCTTGGTCAAACTATCCAGCAGCGCCGTAGGCACTTCCCACCAAGGCCAGCCCTTCGCCGGCGGCACCGCGCGCGGCCCAACTTCCAAGCTCTTCCCATTGATCAGGTACCGATCAAACACCGGCAGTACTTCACCGGCGGCATCGCCGAGCCCATCCAGAATCGGGTAGATATGCCGCCCATCCCAGAACCGGAAAAACACGTCAGTGCCATCCGGCATCCGAACCTGAGTGAGGCTACGCAGGTGTTTGAACACCACGTCCGGTTCGCTGCTGGAAACGGCCAGCCACCCCCAATCGAGGGCATCCGTTTCGGCAATCCACGACAGAAAGCTTGAGTTGGGTTTCAACTCGGTGAGGTAGGGCATCACCGGCTGCCAAGCTGCGTAGGGTGTGCCGCCCCAGATCGGCATCGCCTGGGTTGTGGGTTCATGTTGGTAAAGGGTTTTGAGCGCTTCGGCATCGCTGGCCGCGCTGACGATCAAGTACAAACACTCACCCGTCTGCAACGGCCGTTCAGCCAGCCACGCTTGAGGAGTCAAAAGATCAGATCGCACAAGCACCTGCCTTGCATTTCTCGCACTCTTCACAGAATGGCGCGTTACTGGGGCTCGACTTTGCGGTGGGCAGGGCAAGGACCTGGAGATCGTGTTCCAGACCCTCGATGGTCAGGGCAAAGTGAGTCTGATCGGCCGGCGCGAACATCCCTTGTTCCTCGTGCAATGCTGCGGCGTGCGTTGACACCCGAAAACCGGATCAACGGACGCGAAATTCTGGAAGGGCCGCAAACAACATCGACCAGCAGCGCTGGTCGATGCTTGAAACGCTCGGCCGGACTTAACCTGCGACCGGGGAACGCCAGTCATCGGAACCCGAGGTACCGGATACTTCGTGGGTCCAGGTGATTTTGCGGTAGGTGAATTGCACTTCTTCCAGGTGCGTGAAGTGCGAATTCGACGGGTCCTGGCAGTTGTGCATTTTGTTGTTGATGGCGACGATGATCGCGTCTTCCAGTTGGGTGGTGTAGTAGTGCTCCTGGGTCCCTTGGGCCGAGGTGCGGTACCACTGGATAACGATTTCGCTCATGCGCTCGCCGGAGGTCAGCGCCGCTTGCAGCAGTGGCGAAGACTTGTCGTAGACCTTGGTGATCACGACTGGCTTGTGTACGCGCTGACCGGTCGGTTGGCCGGACTGTGGATCACGCGGGATGATCACGTCGTGGCTGAAAGCCTGAACCATGACCTGGTCTTCGTGACCTTCCTGGTAGGTGTTGCCAACCGAGTCAGCGGTGAACGCGCCAGCAGTGATCAGGCCTTGTTTCTCACCAGTAACGGACATGTACGCGGGTGTAGCCATGGAAGTGCTCCTTGCTAAAAAGTTAGGGCCCGGGAGGCAAAATTGCCCGGCGGGTGCCTGACTGTTATCAAGGACCGTGCCGTAGATGATTAAAGTTATATAAAACAGGTAGTTGAGGCGGTTTATCCAACGCCGAAAAAATTTTCGGCAAGGATCAGCTGAAAAAGTGCGCAATAGGTTGCGCACCACTGCGCAACCTATTGCGCACTTGGCTGGAGGGCTTGATAAACCTGGCGTCCAGCATCGCTGGAGGACTTTTCCCCGAAATAGTTGCGCAACTTTTTGCGCATCAAGGCCTTGAGCCATCGCCCCCGGCAATGGGCGCAACGAACAGCGCTGCCCGGAGGTCAAATCCAACGCCGAGATCACTGAACAAGCCTGACATCGACTGGAGAACGACATGAAAATCCTGATGGTTTTAACGTCCCACGATCAATTGGGTAACACCGGCAAGAAAACCGGCTTCTGGCTCGAAGAATTCGCCGCCCCGTATTACACCTTCAAGGATGCAGGTGCGCAGCTGACCCTGGTTTCACCCAAGGGCGGCCAGCCACCACTGGACCCCAAAAGCGACGAGCCGGACGCGCAAACCGCGGCCACCGATCGCTTTCGCAAGGATCCTGCTGCCCAGTCCGCCTTGGCGTCTACCGGGCTGCTGAGTACTGTGAGGGCCGAAGATTACGATGCTGTTTTCTATCCAGGCGGGCATGGTCCGCTGTGGGATCTGGCTGAAGACACCTTTTCAATTGCCTTGATCGAGGCGTTTTACAAGGCGGGCAAACCGGTGGCGGCGGTCTGTCACGCGCCGGGGGTGTTGCGTCATGTCAAGGATGCGGACGGCCAGCCATTGGTCAAAGGCAAGCGTGTGACGGGCTTCACCAATTCCGAAGAAGCCGCTGTGCAGCTGACGGACGTGGTGCCGTTTTTGGTGGAGGACATGCTCAGGGCCAACGGTGGCCTGTACTCCAAGGCGGATGACTGGGCGAGTTACATGGTCGCGGAGGGTCTGTTGTTGACCGGTCAGAACCCGGCCTCGTCGGAAGCGACCGCCAAGGCGTTGTTGGCGAAGCTGGAGTAAACCCAGATAGCCATCGGTCGAATTTATGTGGCGAGCGAGCTTGCTCCGGGCGGCGTTCCGACGTTGGGCTGCGCAGCGGCCCCAAAACTCTGCGTACAAGCGCAGATTTTGTGAGTGCTACGCACTCAAGCGGGAGCAAGCTTCCTCGTCACAAAGTGTGTTTGACTGAAAGCTCTTTGGGTCAAGTCAGATTCGCTAACCCCAATGTCTTGCAGCACTCCTCGATCGACCGCTGTTGCGTCTGCGCATACAGCCCCAACTCATCAATCGTCGACCTTCCCAAGGCCTTTTCGAACGCTTGCCGGTTCGAATGCACGCCATAGTGGGTTTGCGCCGCATCCCCCAGGTTGGACTGAAAAATCCCCGCCGCACTGACCGGCAAAAAGTCTTCGTACACCAGTGGTTCAACCCGCACATAGCCACCTCTGAGCAAATCCTCCAGCGACGCGCCTTTCAGTTCATCCGCCGCCAGGCCTTTTTCCGTCACGAAGTAGCGAAAGTACGCCAGCTCCTGTTGGCGCATGGCCTCGAGGGTGTCAGGGAATTCGCCGAAGTGCTGCGTCATTAGCGCGTTGTAGTGTGCGGCGTTGGCTTCGTTGGGAAAATCCTTGAGTTCATCCCGGGCAGCGTTGAGCAAGCGGTCATAAAGCGCCCGGCCCTTGGGGGTGAGCGCCGCGCCGCGTTGTTCGATTTCACCGAAGCGGGCGCTGTGGCTGCCACGGGTTTCGGCCTGATCGGTAAAAGCAATCGGCTCATCCAGCGCCTTGAAACTGGTTTGGCGCAGCAGGATCGGGCATCGGCGGCGGGGAGGGCCTTCGATCACCGCTTTGGGGGTGATGCCATGGGCGGGCATTTGTGCCTGGACGATGTCGATGTCCAGGGTTCGTGGCGTCAGGTGGTTGATGTGCGGGCCTTTGAACGCCACCACGTCGGCGATCAGTCGATGCTGGGCGCTCAGTTGCTGGTATTGCGCGGCGGTGACGGTGGCGCTGTGGTGCCAGCGGAAGGTTTCCAGGGCTTGTGTGACAAAGTCCTGCGTCTCGTATTCAGTCAGGCCGCCCTGGGTTTCAGCGCGTTCGATAAGGGCCAATGCCGCCGGGGTAAAGATCGAGCGCGTGTCCAGCACCGACTGGGCAAAAGCCCGCAGTTCGGCGTCTTCGATCAGTTCCAGGCGCAGCAGCGAGGTGAACACCCGGAACGGGCTGACCTGCAACGCCGCCTCATGCACGGCGCGGAACGCGGTGGAATGCACCGGCACGCCGGCCGGGGTCAGGTCGTAATAGCCCACCGGTTGCATGCCCATTACCGCAAACAGGCGGGCGAGGGTTGCCAGTTCAGCGGCGGTGCCGACGCGGATCGCACCGTGGCGCTCCAGGTCCAGTCGCTGGATTTCACCAGTACTGTTCAGCTGTCGGGCGATCTGCGGATCGCTGTCCAGCACGCGGCGGTTGGTCTGTTCCACCAGCTCCATCAGCGCGCCGTACAGCGGCACTTCTTCGCGGTACATGTCGGACATCGCTTTGGAGAAGCGTTGGCGGATCAGGTCAGGGCTGACGAAGTTCGGATGGCTCATGAAAAAAATTCCTGGCGCGGTGTGATGAATGCGAGAAAAGATCGCAGCCTTCGGCGGCGCCGACAAACGAAGTTTCTGACGAACTTCATTCTGCCAAGGACTGTTCTTGCAACGCAGGAGGGTTGAGTCAGCGCAGCACTTGGTCCACCAGTTCGATCCAGTGCCTGACTGGCGTTCGTCCGGCGCTGTTGAGGTGGCTCTGACAGCCGATGTTGGCGGTGACGATGACCTCAGGGTGGCCGCTTTCCAGTGCGTTGAGTTTGTTATCGCGCAATTGCCGCGCCAGTACCGGTTGGGTGATCGAGTAGGTACCGGCCGAGCCGCAACACAAATGACTGTCGGGCACCGCCGTGAGATTGAAGCCCAATCGCGTCAGCACGGCTTCTACCGCGCCGCCGAGTTTCTGCGCGTGCTGCAACGTGCAGGGGCAGTGGAAGGCGATCCGCTGGTCGGTGGCTGCGCAAACCCGTTCCAAAGGTTCATCGGCCAGCACTTGCACCAGGTCCAGGGCCAGTTCGCTGACTCGCCGGGCCTTGACCGCATACACCGGATCGCGCTCCAGCAGATGCCCGTAATCCTTGATGAACGCGCCGCAACCGCTGGCGGTTTGCACGATGGCTTCGGCGCCGTTTTCCAGGTGCGGCCACCAAGCGTCGATGTTGCGTCGGGCGCGGTCCAGGCCCATGGCTTGGGCGTCGAGGTGATAGTCCAGCGCGCCGCAGCAACCGGCGTTTGGCGCCGGGATCACGCTGATCCCCAATCGATCCAGCACCCGCGCGGTCGCGGCATTGGTGTTGGGCGACAGACCAGGTTGCACGCAGCCTTCGAGCATCAGCACCCGGCGAGCATGCCGAGGAGCAGGGCGCTCGCCTGCGGCGGGGAGGTCGTGGGGCAACTTCGCCTCGACGCCCCGTGGCAGCAACGGCCGGAATGTGGCGCCGATTTGCAGCAAAGTCCTGAACAGATTCGGGTTCGGCGCCAATGCCCGCAGCCCTTGGCGCAACAACCGCTGACTGGCCGGGCGCGGCACCGCTTGATCGATCACGGCGCGGCCAATGTCCAGCAGGTTGTGATAATCCACCCCGGACGGGCAGGTGGTTTCGCAGTTGCGGCAGGTCAGGCAGCGATCCAGGTGCAACTGGGCTTTGGCCGTGGCAGGGGCGCCTTCGAGCACTTGCTTGATCAGGTAGATGCGCCCGCGCGGCCCGTCCAGTTCGTCACCCAGCAGTTGATAGGTCGGGCACGTCGCGTTGCAGAACCCGCAATGCACACAGGTGCGCAGAATCTTGTCCGCTTCTTCGGCGCGGGGCAGTAGTTTGGACTGTTCGCTAAGGTTGGTTTGCATGAAGAACGCCCCCTAAAGCTCCGCGTACATCCGGCCGGGATTGAACAGCCCTTGCGGGTCCAGTTGCGCCTTGAGTTGCCGGTGATAGCGCAGCAGTGCCGGGGCCAGCGGCTGGAAAGGCGTTTCGCTGACGCCATGGCTGAAACAGGTGGCGTGGCCGCCGAGTTCACGGGCTCGCGACTGAATGTTGTCAGCCGCGGATTTCAACCAGCGTTGCGCGCCGCCCCAGTCGATCAGTTGCTCACCGGGCAAGTCCAGAGGCCCGAGGTTGTTGGGCAATGACAAGCGCCACAGCGCCAAGCCCTCATTAAAAAAGTCTAGTCGTTGTTCGTTCAGGTCGGCCCAATAAACGGAGTCCAACGGCTCGCCGCCGAGCCGTTGATGGGCGGCCGTGACCGAACCCTCGCCGCCTTCCAGGCGCAGATACAAACGCTTGCCGTCGTGGCTGGCGGCGCTGATGGGCAGCGGTTGCTGGCCCCATTGCGCCAGATTGGCCAAGGCGTGGGCACAATCGATGTCCAGGCTGATGCTCAAGCATTGCCGGGGTTTGGGCAGCACTTTGAGCGAAACTTCGGTCAGCACGCCGAGGCAGCCATAACTACCCACCATCAGGCGCGAGAGGTCGTAGCCGGCAACGTTTTTCATCACTTCACCGCCGAAGCGCAGGTGGGTGCCGAGGCCGCTGATCACCCGCGTACCGAGGACAAAATCGCGCACTGAACCGGACCACGGGCGCCGCGGCCCGGACAGCCCCGTCGCGATCATCCCGCCGACGGTGGCGCCTTCACCGAACGACGGCGGCTCGCAGGGCAACATTTGCCCCGCTGCGTCCAGTGCGGCAAACAGTTCACTCAGCGGCGTGCCAGCGCGAACGCTGATCACCAGCTCCGTCGGGTCATAGCTGACGATACCGCGATGGGCGCGGGTGTCGAGTATTTCTCCAGCCACTTCACGGCCAAGAAACACCTTGGTATTACCGCCCTGAATGCGCAGTGGCGTGGCGTTCTCCCGCGCCTGCCTGACCTGCTCCAGCAGGGCCGCACTGGCATCGAAGTCCGGCATCAGAAACGCTCCAGCTCAGGAAACGGCAGTTCTCCTGCGTGGATGTGCATCGCGCCGAATTCGGCGCAGCGGTGCAGGGTCGGGATGTTCTTGCCGGGGTTGAGCAGGCCCTGCGGGTCGAATGCGGCTTTGACGGCGTGAAACAGGGTCAATTCGTCACTGTTGAACTGCGCGCACATTTGATTGATTTTCTCCCGGCCGACGCCGTGCTCGCCGGTGATGCTGCCACCGACTTTCACGCACAGTTCGAGGATCTTGCCGCCGAGGGCTTCGGCCCGCTCCAGTTCACCGGGCTGGTTGGCGTCGAACAGAATCAGTGGGTGCATGTTGCCGTCACCGGCATGGAAAACGTTGGCCACGCGCAAGCCGTATTCCTGCGCCAGGCTGGCAATGCCCTTGAGCACGCCGGGCAGTTCGCGGCGGGGGATGGTGCCGTCCATGCAGTAGTAATCCGGCGAGAGGCGGCCGATCGCCGGGAAGGCGTTTTTGCGCCCGGCCCAGAACCGCACGCGTTCGGCTTCGTCCCGGGCCTGGCGCACGTCGCTGGCGCCGGCCTGTTGCAGCACCTGGCGGACTCGTTCGCAGTCGTCGTGGACATCGGCTTCGACACCGTCCAGTTCGCACAGCAGGATCGCTTCGGCGTCCACCGGGTAACCGGCGTGAATGAAATCTTCGGCGGCACGGATCGCCAGGTTGTCCATCATCTCCAGGCCTCCGGGGATGATCCCGGCGGCGATGATCTCGGCCACCGCGCGGCCGGCCTTTTCCACCGAGTCGAAACTCGCCAGCAGGACTTTGGCGACTTGGGGTTTGGGCAGCAGTTTGACCGTGACTTCGGTGATGATCCCCAGCAAGCCTTCGGAGCCGGTGAACAGCGCCAGCAGGTCGAAGCCCGGCGCGTCCAGCGAATCGGCGCCGAGGGTCAGGTGTTCGCCTTCAAGGGTCAATATTTCGAGTTTCAGCAGGTTGTGCACGGTCAGGCCGTATTTGAGGCAATGCACGCCACCAGCGTTTTCCGCGACGTTGCCGCCGATGGAGCAGGCGATTTGCGAGGACGGGTCCGGCGCGTAATACAGGCCGAAGGGCGCCGCTGCCTGGGAAATCGCCAGGTTGCGCACCCCCGGCTGGACCCGTGCGGTGCGGGCGGCGGGGTCAATGTGCAGAATGTTGTGGAACCGCACCATCACCAGCAGCACGCCTTTGTCCAATGGCAGCGCACCGCCGGACAAGCCGGTGCCGGCCCCGCGCGCCACCACCGGCACATTACGGGCATGACAGAGCCTGAGCAGTGCCTGCACCTGTTCCAGTTGCCGAGGCAAGGCGACCAGCATCGGCGTGGTGCGATAGGCCGAGAGACCGTCGCATTCGTAGGGCTTGAGTTCTTCTTCGCGCCAGAGAATGTCCAGGTCCGGCACCTCTTGCTGCAACGCCTTGAGCAGCGCTGCTTTATCTACGTTCGGCAGAACACCGTCGATGCGTTCGTCGTAAAGAATGTTCATCATCGCGCCTCATATGAATCGCTGAACATCACCCCGAATTATCTGCCAAACGCAGTCTCGCAGCTCGACAGCTGCTATGGGGGAGGGCTCAGGAGCGATGTGTCTCCAAAAACTCCCGGTACAACCGCGCCGTATTGGCCGGTTGCTCAACCATCGGCATATGGCCGACACCGTCCCAGATGTCCACCCGCAGATCGACGATGCCCTTGCTCCAGACTGGCACGCTGCTGACGTCGATCAAACGGTCCTTGCGCCCCCACAGCAGCAGCGCCGGGCATTTGATGTCGGGCAGTTTCGGCTCCATCGGCGGGCTGGCGTGAAAGTCCCTGAAGATCTCTTCCAGCTCGTCGCGCTGCTGTTCATAGCGTTGGGCGACGGCATCCAGCACGATCCCCGGCACCCATGGCGGCGAGGCCATGGTCATGGCGTAGAAATACTGGAACTCTTCCCGGGAATGAATCAAAAAAGGGTTGTGACCACGAGCCAGGTGTCGCTCCATGTCGCTGAGCTCCGGGGCGGTGACACCGGCCGGGTCGATCAACGCCAGTGAAACAATGCGCTCCGGGTAGGTGGCCGCCAGCCACGCCGCGATGTAACCGCCCATGGAGTTGCCGATCACGTGCACCTTCTCGACCCCGCAGATATCGAGCAGCTGGATCAGCCGCTTGGCCTGGACCGCAATGTCATAGCCACCGCCGGCCTTGAAGCCGGTTTCGCCATGCCCCGCAAGGTCAGGAATAATCACCCGGTAGTCGTCGACAAAGTGGCGGGCAAAACGCAGCCAGATGTTCTTGTCGGCGCTGAAGCCATGCAGCATCAGCACACTGCTGGAGGCTTCGTAAGGCCCGCCTTGCCAGGTCGAGACGGTCATTTCGGTGATCGGCACAACGATCTTGTGCAACCGATACAGCCTGGCCTCCAGCGCCATGTTCAAATCATAGAGCCAGTAACCGATGGCCGGGTAGCTCAACCAGCTCCAGGCCACGAAGACGGCGATAGAGACAACCAACAGAAGCATCAGGC
The DNA here is from genome assembly GCF_024748615.1 of Pseudomonas sp. B21-048. Lineage (NCBI taxonomy): Bacteria > Pseudomonadati > Pseudomonadota > Gammaproteobacteria > Pseudomonadales > Pseudomonadaceae > Pseudomonas > Pseudomonas sp. B21-048. The sequence goes on from NZ_CP087168.1 coordinate 2,223,090, forward strand.
TATTCCTTTGCGGTGATCAGGGCAGGTTGTTTATCGATCCCTCCCTTCATGTATAGACAAACATTGGACACTCGCCTCATGGCGATGCTACGTAATTCAGACCGCTAGCCGGTGATGGCTATTTGCCGTTGCCCTGATAGACTTCAAAACACACTTTCACCCCCGTGTGCTGTCAGGCTCCGTTCAGTCGTACAGAGGCCTCTATGGAAAAAAAGGGAGGAAAGGGACTTTCATTGGCCAGGAGGCTGTATACGTCGCGAATCCTTGGGCTGGCCCTTGGATTATTGTGCGTCGGTGCAGGAATGTATCCACTCGACCCGGCGCCCTGGGTCTGGGGAGTGATGCTGATCAATGGCTTGCTTTGGCCGCATATGGCCTATCAATGGGCGCGCCGGGCGAAAGTTCCCTACCACGCGGAACACCGCAACATTCTGGTTGACGCGTTTCTCGGCGGTTTCTGGGTGGCCGCCATGCAGTTCAATCCGCTGCCGAGCGCGGCAACACTGTCGATGATGGCGATGCACAACGTGGCCATCGGCGGTTTGCGTTTTCTGTTGGTGGGCGCCGTTGCGCAGATGCTCGGGATCGGCGTCGGGCTGCTGGTGTTCATGCCGGCTTTTGTCCCGCAAACCAGCCCGTTTCAGCTGTACGCCTGCTTGCCTTTGCTGTCGATTTATCCGCTGTCCCTGGGCTGGATCTGCTTCCGCCAAGCCCACACCCTCGGCCGTCACAAGCGCGAGTTGCTGGCCCTGAGTCGCACCGACAGCCTGACCGGCCTGCTGAATCACGGGGCCTGGAAAGATCAGCTGGAAATCGAGTTTCAGCGTTGCCAACGCCAGCAGCAGGGCGGGGCGATAGCGCTGATCGACATCGATCATTTCAAAATCATCAACGACACCTACGGCCATGTCGCCGGGGACATTGTCCTGCGTCAGTTGAGCAAAATGCTCAAGCAGAACCTGCGGGCAGCGGATGTCGCCGGGCGCTATGGCGGCGACGAATTCTGTGTGTTGCTGCCAGACCTGCCGCTGGACCGCGCCGCCGTGGCGATGGATGCGCTGCGTGATCGTTTCGCCACGTTGGGTTATGAGCAGAGCCCGGCGCTGAAAGTCAGTCTGAGCATCGGCCTGGCGGCCTTCAATCCCGCCCATGATGACGCGACCCTCTGGCTCAATGATGCCGACCAGGCGCTCTACGAAGCCAAGACCACCGGCCGCAATCGCGTCATCTGCCACAATGACGGTAAGTCGTATAAAGCGTTGCTCGATTCAGTCTGACCGATCACCCCAAACAGCTGTGGGGGCGAGCCTGCTCGCGATGGCATCATTTCAGCTGAACCTCACTCCTTGACGCTCATGTATTCCTTCGCCCAAAGAATGTAGTCCTCAGGCTGCGTATAGGTATGAGTCAACTCAGTAGCGTTCAGGTCCGACGCCTGGGTAAAGATCTGGCGCTGTTCGCGCAGGCTGTCGTAAGTGGCTTTGATCGCGGCGAAGTAGGCGCCATGGCCATCGATGGTGACGCGCACGCCCAGTTCCGCCAGGCGTTTGTCGTCGCGCAGCAGCGGGTTGCCGTAGGTGACCAGCATCAGCGGCACGCTCAGGTGCTCGGCAATGTGTTCGAGGTGGTCGAAGTCCCGCACGCCCACCATGCAAATCCCGTCCGCCCCCGCCTGTTGGTATTGCTGGGTACGGCTGATGATTTCCTGAACCGGCAGGATCCCGGCATGGGTCCGCGCAATGATCGCCATTTCCGAGTCGACCCGAGCTTCGAGCGCCGCGCGTATCTTGCCGACGCCTTCGGCGACTGTGGTCAAGTCGGTGGACTTGCGGCCGAATTGTGCCGGTAACAGGGTGTCTTCAATGGTCAGCGCGGCCACGCCAGCGCGTTCGAGTTCGACGATGGTGCGCATGACGTTGAGCGCGTTGCCATAGCCGTGATCGGCATCGGCGATCACCGGTAATTGGGCCACGCGGCCAATGCGGGTCGCCTGCTCGGCGAACTCGCTCAGGGTGATCAAGGCAAAGTCGGGGGCGCCCAGCACCTGCAGCGACGCGACCGAACCACCGAGGATCCCCACTTCAAACCCCAGGTCAGCGGCGATGCGTGCCGACATGGGATCAAAGACCGACGCGGTGTGATAGCAGGCATTGGAAGCAAACAGTTGGCGGAAATTACGGCGCAAATCCTGATGTGACAGCCTGGACATATGAGTTCCACCAATACAAAGGAATGGAAGGGCTTGAGCAAAAAGTGTCAACGCCAAAGTAACAAAAGGCTATCACGCGGGCGGGCGAAGAATGATGACGAATTTGCCGAGCAGGGAGACGCAAGATCAAAAGATCGCAGCCTGGGGCAGCTGCTGCGGGATGTTCAACGAATGGGACGGGTAAAAAATGAGGATGTAGTTATTATCGGGTGCACAGCATCCCGATGTAGGCGCTGCCGAAGACTCGGGCCGCGTTCGGACAATCTTTTCCGATCACGCCGCCACCGCCTGCCGCTGTTGGTTAGGCAGCGGCACGGCACGGACCGAGTTGCCGGGTTGCAGTTGCAGGCGTTTGGCGGTGAGTCGGTCGACGATCAGGCTATTGCCGACCATCCGCGCCTGGGCGGTGGTAATGCGGCAGTTTTCCAGGCGGCGGTTATGGATCAGCCACACCGGCGCCTGCTCGTCGGGCGTGCCGATGGCCAGCTCCAGGCGTTGGCTGTCACGCACCGTGCGGATTCTCGATACCGGGGCTTCGATGACCGGACCTGCGTCAAAAATGTCGACATAGCCCTGATGGGTAAACCCCTCGGCGGTGAGGATTTTCAGCGCCGGTTCCGTGTTCGGGTGAGGTTTGCCGATCACCGCTTGGGCCTGTTCAGTAAGCAGGCAAGTGTAGAGTGGTTGGCGCGGCATCAGTTCGGCGATAAACGCTTTGCTGCCCAGCCCCGACAAGTGATCGGCTTGGCTGAAATCCATCTTGAAAAAGTGCCGGCCCAGACTGTCCCAAAATGGCGAGCAGCCTTGTTCATCGGCACTGCCGCGCAGTTCGGCAATGAGCTTGTCGCCGAACAGATGCGGGAATTCGGCAACGAATAGCAGACGCCCCAGCGACAGCAATCGACCATTACTGCCATGACGTTGATCGTGTCGCAAAAACAGCGAACAGATTTCCGATTGGCCGGTCATTTCGTTGCTCAGAAACAACGTGGGGATCTGGCGCTGAATGCCCAGGTCCGGCGACGAACTGACCGTGAGTCCGACCCGGTAGTTGTACCAGGGCTCCCGCAGGCCGACAGCTCCCGTCAGGGCACTGACGCCGACCACTTGTTGATCGTCGTCTTCGAGCACGAACAGGTAATCGGCGTCCGCGCGCTCGACCTGTTCGGCGAAGGTGCGCTGGGCCCAGCGAACGCGATGGGCCAGGCGTTCCTCGTTGGCCGGCAGGGTGGTGACCCCGGGGGCGGCCCGTTGCACAAGATCCAGCAAGGCGGGCAGGTCGGTGACTTGAACCGGGCGGAGAATCATGAGGCAGCTCCTTCTTCGCGCCCATTCGGGCGCTGTCGTTGGGCACGGGGCGGGTGGCGGCTCACAGGGCGATCAACCGGATCTTACTGGCGTCGGTCACGTTCAGGGCCGCGCACATTTCGGCGCTCAATGTCACAGGTTGCCCGGCTCGATAGTCGAGCTCGGCGACGATGGCGCGATAACCCTTCAACGAATCGTTGCTCACCAGGTAGTTGCCGCGGGCGTCGGAGGCTGAGCCAGGGTGCACCGCGGCGGTCTGGCTTTGGGCGATGGAGCGAATGTTCGAGGTGCGTGCGTGCAACGTCGGGCCACCGTCGAACAGGTCGATATAGCTGTTGGTCTCGAAGCCTTCGCGTTCAAGAATGTCGAAGGCCTCCTGACCGTCAGGATGAATCCGGCCGATACATGCCTGTGCGGCCGGGGGCAGCATCGGCACGTAGATCGGGTATTGCGGCATCAGTTCGGCGAGAAACCTCCGGCTCTGCAGACCGCAAAGCCGCTCGGCCTCAACGTACGGCAGGTCGAAGAAGTGCTTGCCCAGCGCATCCCAGAAGGGTGACTGGCCTTGTTCGTCACTGTAGCCAACGATTTCGGTGATCACCGCTTCGGCAAAACGCACCGTGTGGGCGGCGATGAACAGCAGCCGCGCCCGGGACAGCAGTTCGGAAAACAGCGTGCGTTCCAGCGCCGTGTCGATATGGAAACCGCGCAGCAAGGTGTGACCACCGAGGTCGTGGCATAACGACAGCGCCGGCACCCCATGCTCGATGTTCAGTTCCCGTGAGGCGCTGGTGAAATGGCGGTTGCGCAAACTGTAGAACGGTTCGCTGAACCCTGCGGTGGCGAGGATTTCCGAGCAGCCGACCAGACGGCGGGTCGTGAGATTTTCCAGCACGAAGAAATAATTCTCCGGGCCAGGCCCCTGGACGTTTTTCTCGAACGAAGCGCAGGAGTCGAGAATTTTCTCGCGCAGGCGTTCGGTGTCGTCCGGCAAGGACGTGACCCCCACCAGACTGTCGCGCGCCAGTTGCTGCAACTGGGTCAGGTCGCTTAACTCCACTGGGCGTAAGACCAGCATGGATGTACTCCTGTCTCAAAGGGTTCGGCGATTTGCACCGAACCTGACTATCACTGTCGGTTTCCACGCGTTAAATCGGCAGTCGCCTGAATTCATGTCAGACGCTGCTCTTTTTCTTGTCAGCCATTGCTTGGGTCGGGTAGGACCGTGCTGGCACCCCGTTTGTTGAGGAAGAATAGATAGACCAGCCCCAGGGCAATCCAGATCAGGCCGAGTTTCTGTGCATCGACGCCCATGTTGTACATGATGGCGGCGACGATGATGAAGCCGATCACCGGGCAGAGCAGGTGACGAATCACCTGGCCGGACTTCTGCCGGCGCCAGTAGTAGTTGATCACGGTCAGGTGCAGCAACATGAAGCCGCTCAGAGCGCCGAAGTTCACCAGGGAGGTGAGGGTGTCCACCGAGTTGATGAACAGGTAGCAGATCACTAGCGACAGCACTGCCACCAGATAGATGCTCACGTACGGCGTGTTGTGTTTCGAGTGCACCCTGGCCAGCACTTTCGGCAGTTTGCCGTCTCGGGCCATGCCGAACAGCAGACGCGAAACCGCCGCTTGCGAGGTGATCGCGACCGCGACGCCCCAGGCCAGGGCGGTGGCCACGGCGGTCAGGGTGGCCAGCCAGCTGCCGGCGGCGATTTCGGCGATTTCATAGAACGCCGTATCGGCGGACTTGAAGCCCAGGCCAGCGGCCAGATCGGTGGCAATCCAGGTTTGCACGACAAAGATCGCGCCCATTACCAGCAAGGTGATCAGCGCAGCTTTGCCGACGCTACGGCCCGGGTCGCCCTTGATCTCTTCGGCGAGGGTGGAAATCGCATCGAAACCGAGGAACGACAGCACGGCAATCGAGACTGCTTGCATCAGCAGTGCGAAGTTGAACGTCTCGGGGTTATACAGCGGCGCCAGCGTCAGCTCGCCGTTTCCGCCGCCACTGTGCAGGGCATTCCAGGCATAGAACAGGAAGATCCCCAACACCACCAGTTGCGCCAGTAGAAAGACGATGTTCATCCGCGCGGTGAAGGTAATGCCCCGCAGGTTGACGAAGGTGGCGCTGACCAGAAAAGCCAGGATGAAGCCGACTTTCGGGATGTCCGGGTACAAATGATTCAGCGCCATCGCCGCGTAGACATAGAGCAGTGGCGGAATCAGCAAATAATCGAGCAGCATCAGCCAACCGGCGATAAACCCGACATGCGGGTTGAGGCCGCGTTGTGCGTAGGAATACACGGAGCCCGCAATCGGAAAGGCCCGGGCCATGCTGCCGTAACTGAGGGCGGTGAACAGCATCGCCACCATGCCGATGATGTAGGCCAGCGGCACCATCCCCGGGGCTTCGGCGTTGACGTAACCATAAACGCCGAACGGGGCGATGGGGATCATGAAGATCATCCCGTACACCACCAGGTCCGTCAGCGACAGGCTACGTTTCAACTCTTGCTTGTAGCCAAACTCTTCTATTTCCATGAAGCCCTTCTCCTTGATATGAAAGCAGCCGCACGCTGCGAGTTTGAAGCGATTGCTCTACAGCAGTGGCGCCAGATAGTCGGTCCAGCGACCGATGTTTTCCGGGGTGCGCAGCAGATCGTTGCGCACCTCGATCAGCACCGACTCAAGCCCTCGGGCATCGCCGTGAACCGGCACGGTCATGTCACCCCGCGGATCGACTTTGTACGGCTGATTACCGGCGACTCTCAAGGGATGCCGGCTCAGCCCATCGATCACTCGCTGGGCATACTCCCCGGCCTGTCCATACAACACGCCGACTTCCAGCGACCGGGACTGGCCGTAGTAGATCGGCGTGAAACTGTGAATCCCCACCACGCGAACCGGCCGACCTTGCGCCACACGGGCGTCGATCAAGGTTTGCAGGCATGTATGAAAGGGCTCGAAGAGGCAGTGGCGGCGATAGTCGCGGGTGGCCTCGTCCAGATCCCGATTGCCCGGCACCTGATAGATCTCGCTCTGCAAGGCAATGCTGTCCGGCGCATGGCGCGGGCGATTGAGGTCGATCAACAGCCGTGAATAGTTGGCCGCCAACAGGGTCGCGCCCAGTGCTTCGGACACGCCCTCGGCCAGCGCCAGGGCGCCGATGTCCCAGGCGATATGTTCGCGGGCGGCCTCGTGGCTCAAGCCGAGATCGTTCAACTCGACCGGGATAAAACGACTGGCGTGTTCACACACCAGAATCAGCGGGTGCTCGGAAGCTTCCCGGCTCAGGGTGTACGCAGGCTGGGTGTAGAGCCCCCGTTCGGCGGATTCAGTACAGGCGCGCATAGTGCTCACAGAGGTCGGCGGGCGTGAGCTGTTCCGTCAGCCTCAGTTCCTCGGTTTTAAGGGCGAACCAGGTGTCCAGCAAGGCGCTCGGCAGGGCTTCGATCAGCGCCTCGCTATTGCGCAGGCAATCCAGGGCCTGGGACAGCGACGCGGGCAGGGCGACGATGCCGCGAGCCTGGCGTTGCTCTTCGTTCAGGGAATCGGGGACTTCATCGGTGATCGCGTTCAGGGCCAGACGTTGCTCGATGCCCAGGCGCCCGGCGATCAGCAATGCGGCCATGGCCAGGTGCGGCGAGGCGGTGGCGTCCAAGGCGCGAAATTCCAGGTTGTACTGCGCCGCGACGGCGTTGCCGCCCAGGCTCACGGTCGGGCAAATCCGCAGCGCCGCTTCGCGGTTGCGTTGGCCGAGGCAGGCGTAGGAGGCGCTCCAGTGATGGGGCTGCAAGCGCTGATAGGAAACCGGTGTCGGCGCGGTAAAGGCGCAGAGCGCCGGTAAATAGTGCAAAACGCCGGCGGCCCAATGCTGGCCGAGGGTCGACAGACCGTTGGTGGTGCCGGCGTCGTACAGCACCGGGTGGCCGGCCAGATCCTGCAGGCTCACGTGTAAATGCACGCCATTGCACACCGTCTGTTCGGAGGTCTTGGGGGCGAAACTCAGGTCCAGGCCCATTTGCCGGGCGATCTCACGGGTGATCTCGCGCACGTTCACCGCGCGGTCGGCGGCGGCGACGCCAAGGGCCGGGCGGCAGGTGATTTCGTATTGGTGCTTGCCGTATTCCGGCAGGAACATCTCCGGCTCCACACCGCCGGCACGCAGTGCGCTGAGCAGCCAGCCGCCGAACTCGGCGCCTTGACGCTGGGCTTGCAGGGAGAACGCCAAATGCTCAGCCGCGCCGCTGCCGAGGTTGAATTCATGTTCGAACGCGGCGTTGATCTGCAGTCCCAATTCGCTGCGATAACGCTCCACCTCGTTGCGCAACAGCGTGCGCGGGCAGGCGCCCCACGGGCGGCCATCGGTTTCGCGAATGTCGCCGTGAATGAAGTCCAGCGCCGGGGCATTGGCGTCCGGGCCATTGTTGACGGTCACGCGGCTGCTCAGGTCGGGAATCAGCCGCAAGTCTCCATAAGCCCCCCATGGATTGCTGGAGGCAATGATGTCTTGCGGGGTCAGGGCGCTGTTGGCCGGCACCCAGCCGCAGCCCGCCACTTGATAGGCATCGAGTTCGTCGGTGGGAAAGGAACGGCCGCGCGTCACGCCGATCAGGTCGGTGGTGACGATCGTGGTCATCGGCAGTGGCGACAGGCGAGCGCTCATGACTGCATCTCCCGTAACCGTCCGAGCACGGTCTGGGTGTCGGTGATCCAGCAGTAACCCTTGATGGCATTCAGGCAGGCGTGATGCCGTTGTTCGGTGTAGGTGGCGCAGGCATCTTCGACCAGCGTCACCCAGTAACCACGGTCGGCGGCGTCGCGCACGGCCATGTCGACGCACTGGTCGGTGACGATGCCGGCGATGATCAGGTGTCGGGTTTCAAGGTTGCGCAGCACGTAGTCGATGTTGGTGGAATTGAAGACCCCGGAAGAGGTCTTGGGCAACACGATTTCGTTTTCGACCGGCGTCAGGTCATCGATGATTTGCGCGTGCGGGCTGCCCTTGGGCAGGTGCATGTCCGAGAGTTTGTGGTCCAGCGAGCGGTCGCGACCATCGGCAGTGAGGCTTTCGATGAGCGTGTGCAGCACGTTTTGTCGTGCATTACGAAAGGCACTGAGTAGCCGGCGTTGATTGGGCACCACCTGCATGTGGGCACGGGTCAGAAAATATTCGGCATCCTGTCCGTTGAGGTGCGGGTCGAACTGCGGCTCAAGCCAGGCACGCTGCATGTCCACCAGCAACAGTGCGGTGTGGTCGGCGGCAAACGGCAAGTCTCGGGGCGAGTGGTGGGGGAGCGTGAACATCCTTATTTATCCTCCAGCAGATGAGTGTCGAAGTCGGTGCGCAGGGCATCGATGCCTTCCAGGCGATCGGCCAGTTCGGGGCTGCGCAAGGACAAGCAGGCAACCAGGGCTTCAACCTGAGCCAGCGCCGGAACCATCGAGTCGAAGGCCGACGCCGATTCCACGGGTGCACTGATGATCAGGTCGGCCATTTCTCGCAGCGGTGACGCGTAGATATCGGTGAACAGCACGACCCGCGCATGTCGACCTTTCGCGGCATGGGCGACCCGCATGGCCTGGGACTGATAGCGGCGATAGTCGAACATCAGCACCACGTCCTGACGTTGCACGTCGAACAGTCGGTCCGGCAATTGCGCGTTGTCTTCCAGAGCAAAACAGCCGGGCCGCAGCAGGCGCAGATGGGTGAGCAAATAGTTGGCGAGGAAGCTACTGAAGCGGCCGCCGAAGCAATGGATTTGATGGCGGGTGTCGAGTAGCCATTCGACCAGAATGCGTACATCTTCGGGCTGGGTCAGTGCCTGGGTGTCGACCAGTGCCCGATGGCTGTCCGCCAGATAATGGCTCCAGGGGTCGTCTTTCTTGAGATGGGCGCGGGGTTGCAACAGGGTACTAGGGGAGCGCAGGCGGTCGTCCATGTCGCGGAGCAAGGCTTCCTGAAACTCGGCATAACCGCTGAAACCAAGCTTCTTTACCAACCGCACGATGGTTGGATCGCTGACACCGGCATGTTCGGCCAGACGTGACATCGGGCCCAGCCCGTTACGCGGGTACTGGTCTAGCAAGGCGCGGATGACTTTGCGTTCCGATGGCGTGAGTTCCAGGCCTGGATGGGTGATCAGGTCTCTGAGAGGGGGCATCCGGGCTCCTGCTGGATGGGTGTGTCGGTTTTATTTCATAAATTGATAAAACAGTATTTATGTAACGTGCGCTACAAGTCTAGTGAATTTTTGCGCGAATTAAACAAGCCCCAATAGGGGGCGAAAGCCCCGTACGCCGTGGGCTACGCGGATGTCGATTGACGTTGTAGGACATCGTCCGTAGTGGTGTCGGAGATTGCTATTTCTGGGAGGGGAATTGGACCGCGAACCCGATCGACTGCTGGGAACCAAGCGCGCTGGATTGCGTATCTTGGGGCACAATGACCCGATTGTTCGTGGCATCGTGCCTTTTTCATCCCATTGATTGAGTGATCTTCCGTGCAGGCGACCCGTTTGACCCTGATGTGCCACGCTCGAACCGTCGCACAGAAATTGGCGTGTTTTCCTACGAACGAGCCGTTGGAAATGGATTGGCAATCGGCGAAAGGGTCGCGTTGCCGCCAGTTCAAGGGCACACCCCGTTTGTTCTGTGGCCCGGAACTGCGGACCCGGCAAACGGCATCGCTGTTTGGCGATAACGTGGAGATTGTCGCGGCGCTGGCAGATTGCGATTTCGGACGCTGGAAAGGCTCGTCGATCGACGACCTGCAGATATCTGAACCCGAAACGCTCCAGGCCTGGCTCAATGACCCGACCTCGGCACCCCACGGTGGAGAAACGGTGGCGCAACTCGGTGAGCGGGTGGGTGCGTGGTTGCATACCCTTGAGGCAACGCCGGGGCATATCGTTGCGATCACCCATCCTTTTGTCATTCGCGCCGCACTGATGCAGGTGTTGCAGAGCATGGCGTTCAACCAGATCGACGTCGAACCGTTGTCGGCCATCGAGTTGCGGTTCAACGGTCGCTGGCGGCTACGCTTGATGGGCACGGACCCTGAGGGAGCATGTTGATGAAAAAACTTCTGGTCATCGGTGTCGGCGCCGGCAACCCCGACTACATCACGATGCAGGCGGTGAAGGCGCTGAACCGCGTCGATGTGTTTTTCCTCATGGACAAGGGCCAGAGCAAAGACAAACTGATCGACCTGCGCCGCGAGATCTGTGAGCGCTATATTACCGATCGCGATTACCGCTTTGTTGAAGCCCACAGCCCGGAGCGGGAGCGCGGGGAGGTGGACTACAAGGCCAGCGTCGAAGACCTGAACCGCGCCAAGCAGCAAACCTTCGAGCGGCTGATCAATGAGGAATTGACCGACGACCAGTGCGCCGGTCTTCTGGTGTGGGGCGATCCTGCGTTGTACGACAGCACCATTCGGATTCTGCAGGCGATTCTGGCGTCAGGCCGGTGTGTGTTCGAGTTCGAGGTGATCCCCGGAATCACCAGTGTGCAGGCGTTGGCGGCGCAACATAAGGTGCCGCTGAATCGTATCGGTCGCTCGATTGAAATCACCACCGGCCGGCGGTTGGCGGCGGGGCAGGTGAGTGATGCCGACAGCCTGGTGGTGATGCTGGATGCGCAAGATGCCTACCATCACGTGGCTGATCAGGAGACGGAGATTTACTGGGGGGCTTATCTGGGGACGCCGGATGAAATCCTGATCAGTGGCAAGCTCAAGGATGTCGCGGATGAGATTGAGCGAGTGCGCAAGGCGGCGCGGCTGGCGCATGGGTGGATTATGGATACCTATTTGTTGCGCAAGCCTTGAGATAATTGTGTCCGCGAAGACGTCCTCAATAACACCTCAAAAAATCGCCTTGATCTCGCGCCCAAACCGCTCCCGATACACCGACGGCGGTACGCCGACCACACTGCGAAACGCCACCCGGAAACTCTCCACCGATCGATAACCGCAGTGCTGGGCAATCTGCTCGGTGTTTTGGCGGGTGCTCTCCAGCAACTCGCGCGCCCGGGCCAGGCGCTCATGCTGCAACCATGCCTTGGGCGGCAGGCCGCTGGCTTCGGTGAACCGCCGCAGGAACGTGCGCTCACTCATCGCCGCCTCGCTGGCAAGGTCGCGAACCTCCAGCGGTTCGTGCAAGCGCTCGCGTGCCCATTGCATGACCCGCGACAGATCGCTGCGTGGCGTCGGGCTGACCGGTGACGGAATGAATTGCGCCTGACCGCCGGTGCGTTGCGGCGACATCACCAATCGCCGCGCCACCGAGTTGGTCACCTGAGTGCCAAAATCCCGCGCGACCAGATGCAGGCAGGCATCGATGCCCGCGGCACTGCCGGCTGAGGTGATCAATTGGCCCGAATCGACATAGAGCACGTCCGGGTCCACCTGAATGTCCGGAAAACGTTCGGCCAGTTCAGCGGTATAGCGCCAATGCGTCGTGGCGCCGTGACCGTCGAGCAAACCAGTGGCCGCCAGTACGAATACTCCGGAACAGATCGACAGCAATCGCGCGCCCCGGGCATGGGCCTGGCGCAGGGCGGCGAGCAAAGGTTCAGGCACCGCCGCGCTGCGGTCGCGCCAGCCGGGGATGATGATGGTCCGGGCCTCTTCCAGCAGTTCCATCTCGCCGTCGGCCAGCACCTGAATGCCGCCCATGGCACGCATCGGCCCTTGGTCGACGGCGACGATGCGATGCTCGTACCAAGGGAAATCGAACTCCGGCCGCGCCAGGCCGAAGATCTCCACGGCGATGCCGAATTCGAAGGTGCAGAGGCCGTCGTAGGCCAGAATCGCGACCAATCCAGGGCTGGGCTGCATTTGGCGGAAAATTCCCGGTGAGTGTCTTATGCGCCACTGTAGCGGCAAGCGCGGGGCAGATAAAGTCTTCCCACACCCACCGAGACTTTGGAGTACAGCCCATGCCCAGCCTGGTTCGCGAAATTCCCGCCGCCCCGTCCGCCATCGCCCTGATGCATTTCAGCAACCGTCTGACCTTCGAAACCGATTGTTCCGACGTCTATGGCAGCCAACAGGCCGGCGAGGTGGATTTTGTACTGGTCGATGTACGCGGACCATTGGCGTTCGAACGCGGGCATGTACCGGGCGCGATCAACATTCCGGGGCGACTGATTACGGCTGACGGCCTGGCGGCTTATTCGACATCCACGTTGTTCGTGGTCTATTGCGCGGGGCCGCACTGCAACGGCGCCAACAAGGCCTCGGTGAAACTGGCGGCGTTGGGTTACCCGGTCAAGGAGATGATCGGCGGGGTGACCGGGTGGCTGGATGAGGGGTTTGAATTGAGTGTTGTGGTTGCACGCACCGCTACGGCGGTCATTGGTTGCGAATGCTGACGTCAGGAACAGGTCATCAAATGTGGCGAGGGGGCTCGTCGGAACGCCGCACCGCCCCGTTGGGCTGCGTAGCAGCCCCCAAATCACATTCTGTCAGGCATACTGCATTAACCGGTTTTACGACTGCTTCGCAGCCGAACGGGGGTAAACCCCCTCGCCACAAAAGTCCATCAAATCTCAGATTCAGCGATTAGCTGATGAAGCGGTCCACCACTCATCCAGCGTCGCCTGCAACCAGCCAAACACAGCTGCATAGGCAGCACTATCCTGTGGTCCCCGAGGCAACGGCGATTCTTCGGCAAAATGCTCATTGAGAATCGCCACCGACTCGGCATTCCACTCCGGGTGGAACTGCAACCCCACCCGCGTCGGGCCGACGCGGTACATCTGCTGCTCACAAACCTCACTGCTGGCCAGCAATTGCGCATCCGGCGGTAAATCGATCGCGTCTTCGTGCCATTCCAGCACCATCAGCCTCTGGCCATCCGCAAAGGTCACGATCGTCCAGCCAGTTTCGGGGCGAGACATCCGCCGTACATTGCCGCCCAGGCTCAGCGCCAGCAGTTGCGCTCCCAGACACATCGCAAACACCGCCGCGCCCTGATCCAGACTGTCTGCCAGCCACTGACGCTCCGCTTCCAGCCACGTCGGCCCGGCGTTGGATTCATAAGGCCCACCCAACAGAATCGCGGGTGCCGCACTCGCCGACGGCAACTGGCCGAGGTCGGCACGAAACACATTCAGCGTAATGCCACGGGACCGGGCCCATTCGGCAATGGCGCCAGGACCTTCGGCAGGATGATGCTGGATCAGGTTCAATGTGGACATCATGTTTCTCTTTTGGGGGGGGCGGGTTGGCGGGGGCAACGTGCGCGACTCTCACCTATCGATCACCTACATTGACACTGTTCGGGATATTGAGATCACTCGGTTGGGCAGGACCACGGAGGCGAAAAATCGAAGAGGGGCGACCTTTCACACGTCTTGAAGTATCGAGATCGCCGCTCACTTCTGGTTTAACGTATAGCGTTATTGGCATCGAAAACCGATGCGCGGCTAGAACAGATAGCCCATGTAGATCGCGGCGCTACCGCCGGCCTGCACGCCAGCGTTCATGCCCGCCATGACCACCGCCCCCTTGGCCGACTGCGCCAGCTGCCGGTTGACCGTGGTGGCAGCAATGAGCGAGGTCGCCGGGTTGGCGCTCAGGGCCACCGACAACGCCAGCAACTTGGGATCAAGCCCGAACAACAGCGCCGTGGCAGAACCGCCAACCACCAGACCCACTCCCACTTCGGTATACATGCAAGGCCCGGTGATGTCGTCACTGGTCAGGTCACGACTGACCAGGGCGTCGCTGACAAACACCTTGCCGGTGCTGGGAAAAGCCTGCGCCGCACCCGTTCCAGCCACGCTCTTACCCTTGATCTGGATATTGATCTTGCCGAAACGTGGCAGCCGCGCGCCAAATCCGACACCCACCCCGACGCCGCCGTAGCGGTAGCTGACGTTCTCGCCCTGGGGCGAACGCAGGATGATCGAACCGCCACTGCCGGCCACCATGACCACGGTCAGACCGCCGCCGCTGGCGGTCTGATACTGCCAGCGGCTTTCATTGACCGGGATTGGGATGTTGTAGCTCATACGTTCAAAGTCCTTTATGTGAATGAACCGCACCGCGACCGCGCTGACGGATGGCTCTTATCAGGCCGACAAGGGTAAACACCAGGCCGATAAAACCCAGCACCCCGGGAGTGCCCCACAGTGCGGCCGGGTCATCGACAATGGCGCTGCCAGCCGGCTGCTCGGGCAGGTAATACACCCGCACCGGCTGATCCTGCTGATAGCCGAAGATAAAGCCGTTCTGGGGGTAGGAAATTGTTTCACCGCTGCCGGTGGTGAAGGCGATCTCAGGGTGCGAACCACCGGCATTCAAGTGGCTGACAATGCCATCGGCGGTCTGTGCACGGGCGAGGAAATCGCGTCGTTCAAGCGTGAAATCGGCGGTAATGGCCAACAAGCCAATGCCGATCAGGGCAAAAAGCAGGGCCAGCAGTATCTTCCCGATGCGTGACGGGGTCTCATTAGCCATGGCTTGTCTCGGTATTCGTCCATGAAAGAAGGCGGCCAGAATAACAAGAAGTCTCGCTATATCCATCTCCACGCGATTCAAAATGTAGGAGCTGCCGCAGTCTGCGATCTTTTATTTGGCTTTTAAAACAAGATCAAGAGATCGCAGCCTGCGGCAGCTCTTACAGGGGCGATGTATAGGCGGGAAGAGATGTTAGGCTCTGCCCCGAACCCTGCGCGCTGTGAAGGAAGGTTTATGTTGAAGTTGCTCGCTCTGCTCACGCTCCTGGCGTCCACCGCTGTCCACGCTCAAACCCCGCTGCACACTGATCTGCCGCTCAAGTACCTGGAGCACACCGACGCTGAATCCCGCAACCAACCCCTGGTGATTTTTCTGCACGGTTACGGCAGTAACGAGCAGGACCTGTTCGACATCAAAGATGAGTTGCCGCCGCGGTACAACTACCTGTCGGTGCGGGCGCCGATGACGATGGAGGAGGGCAGTTACCAGTGGTTTCGCCAGAAGGGCGAGGGCGCCTATGACGGCGAGACGGACGACCTGAAAGCCAGCGGCCAGGTGCTGCGGGATTTTGTCGCACAAGCGGCGAAGAAATATCACACCGAAGCGGACAAGGTATTCCTGGTGGGGTTCAGCCAGGGCGCGATCATGTCCTACGAGGTCGCGTTGCGTCATCCCGAGGCGGTGGGCGGCGTTGCGGCGTTGAGCGGACGCATCCTGCCGGTGCTCGAGTCCGAGCTCAAACCGGATGAAAAACGCCGGCAGCTGGCGATTTTCATCGGTCATGGCACCGCCGACAAACGCCTGCCCTACAACGATGGCACCGATGCCGACAGCCTGTTGCAGCGTCTGTCACTCAAGCCCGAATTTCATGCCTATCCGGGTGTTGGGCACAGCATCAGCGTCACTGAGATGCGGGATTTGAGCGCCTGGTTGCAGCGCCTCAATCCCTGAATCGGTCGGGTTTATTTGCCGCTGACGATTTGTTTCACCAGCGTATCGTGGCCGGTTTTGTCGTTGGGGCGGGAAATGACCTGAACGATGGCCATGCGCGTGCCGGAAGCGGCCATCAGCGTGCTGTCGAGGGTCAGGCCGCCGCCCTGGGTGGCGGTGCTGTCGATCTGCCGAAGGCCCAGGCCTGTGCCTTTCTGGGTCAGGCTTTTTTCGCTGGTTTTGTTGAAATCCGGCAAAGCGTTGCGTTGCTCGGTGGCGAACGCGGACACGGTGGCGTCAAGGAACTCACCGTCGTTGTCCTTGACGTTGGCGCCTCCGGGGAGGGTGTTTTCGGCTGCAATCACCACGGTTTTGGTGGTCTGGTTGGTGTACATCGTACCCGTCGCCCCGGCGGTGCCGGTGGTTGCATCGCCGGCCGGCAGCGGGTTGGCGATGAAGCCCTTGGGCAGGGTGAAGGTGAACTTGCCGCCGAGCATCGAGACCTTCTGGGTCGGCGCTTTGTCGCTGGCAGTGGCCTTGGCCGCCTGCGCATTCAAGGCGCCCAGACCCGTAGCCGCCATCAGCAGCAGAACAGCGGCTTTTTTACTCAACAATGACATTCAAACTCTCCGTGGGATGATCCGCGCTTTGATGGCGATCATCCCATGGATCGCGATCCTGTAGCAGGGTGCGTTCTCACCTTGTGGCGCGGTGCGGTGATCATCGTTAGAAATCCTGGGATCACCAGCAGTTTGAGCATCAGCACGCACGCGTCTCCGATCGGTGTGAGATGGCCACGTTAGCATTGCGACTACCTATATCGCGAGCAAGCCCTCTCCCACATTGGAATTGTGCCGATCACAAAATTTGTGATCGACCCCCGATCAACTGTGGCGAGGGGGTTTTGGGTTACACCCGTTCGATTGCCAGCGCTACACCTTGGCCTCCGCCGATGCATAACGTCGCCAGACCTTTCTTGGCATCGCGTTTGATCATTTCATGTAGCAAGGTCACCAGCACTCGGCAACCCGACGCACCAATTGGGTGACCCAGCGCAATCGCGCCGCCGTTGACGTTGACCTTGTCCAGATCCCATTCCAGGTCCTTGGCCACTGCCAAAGATTGCGCGGCGAAGGCTTCGTTGGCTTCGATCAGGTCCAGTTGATCGATGGACCAACCGGCCTTGTCCAGGCAGCGGCGAGTGGCCGACACCGGGCCGATGCCCATGATCGCCGGGTCGACGCCCGCGTTGGCATAAGCGGCGATCTTCGCCAGCACTGGCAGCCCCAGCGCTTTGGCTTTTTCCGCACTCATCAGAATCACCGCAGCGGCGCCGTCGTTCAGCGAAGAGGCGTTGCCAGCAGTCACCGAGCCGTCCTTCTTGAAGGCCGCTTTCAGTTTGCCCAGGGAGTCGGCGGTGGTGCCGGCGCGAGGCTGTTCATCGGTGGCGAAGGACAGTGGATCGCCCTTGCGCTGCGGGATCAGGATCGGGGTGATCTCATCGGCAAACCGCCCGGCTTCGATGGCGGCCACGGCTTTCTGCTGGGAAGCGGCAGCGAAGGCGTCCTGTTGCTCACGGGTCAGGCTGTACTTCTCAGCCAGATTCTCGGCGGTGATGCCCATGTGGTAATCGTTGAACGCATCCCACAAACCGTCGCTGATCATCGTGTCGACGATCTGCGCGTGACCCATGCGCAAACCGGTGCGGGCGCCCGGCATGACGTAATTGGACAGGCTCATGTTTTCCTGGCCGCCGGCGATGATCACTTCGGCATCGCCGCAGCGAATCGCCTGAGCCGCCAGATGCAGGGCTTTCAGGCCCGAGCCGCAGACTTTGTTCAGGGTCATGGCCGGCACGGCGAAGGGCAGGCCGGCCTTGATCGCGGCCTGACGCGCAGGGTTCTGCCCGGCACCGGCGGTCAATACCTGGCCCATGATCACTTCATCGACTTGCGCTGGATCAAGACCGGTTTGCGCCAGCAACTGGCGGATCACCGCAGCACCGAGGTCAACCGCGGCCACATTGGCCAGCGACCCCTGGAAGCTGCCGATGGCAGTGCGAGTGGCGGCAACAATCACAACTTCTTGCATGGAAGGATTCCTCACTGGGCAGCGAACTGCATTTCCGGGACGTGGTCAGGCACGATCAGTTTACCAGCGGTCTTGGCGACGATTTCTTCGACGCTGACGCCCGGCGCACGTTCCTTGAGAACGAACGCGCCGTCCTGGATTTCCAGGTAGGCCAGGTCGGTCAGCACGCGTTTGATGCAACCGGCGCCGGTCAGCGGCAGGCTGCAACGCGACAGCAGTTTCGACTCGCCGTCCTTGGACGCGTGGGTCATGGTGACAATGATGTTGTCCGCACCGGCCACCAGGTCCATCGCGCCGCCCATGCCCTTGACCAGTTTGCCGGGGATCATCCAGGAGGCGATGTTGCCTTCGACGTCCACTTCAAACGCGCCCAGCACGGTCAGGTCGATATGGCCGCCGCGGATCATTGCGAACGATTCGGCGGACGAGAAAATCGACGCGCCAATACGCGCGGTCACGGTTTGCTTGCCGGCGTTGATCATGTCGGCGTCGACTTCGGCGTCGGTCGGAAACGCACCCATGCCGAGCAGGCCGTTTTCCGATTGCAGCATGACTTCCATGCCTTCAGGGATGTAGTTGGCGACCAGGGTCGGAATGCCGATGCCGAGGTTCACGTAGTAGCCGTCCTGCATTTCGCGGGCGACGCGCTGAGCCATTTGTTCGCGGGAAAGTGCCATTGTTGTTATTCCTTCATTCAGTCCGGGGGCAGGGGATCACTTACGCACGGTGCGCTGTTCGATGCGCTTCTGGAACGTGCCGCAAATGACCCGGTCGACGTAGATGCCAGGGGTGTGGATCTGCGACGGGTCCAGCTCGCCGGGTTCAACGATTTCTTCGACTTCGACCACGGTGATCTTGCCGGCAGTGGCGGCCAGCGGGTTGAAGTTCTGGGCGGTGTGGCGATAGACCACGTTACCGAAATGGTCAGCTTTCCAGCCTTTGACGATGGCGAAGTCACCGGTGATGGACTCTTCCATCAGGTACTGGCGGCCCTTGAATTCGCGCACTTCCTTGCCTTCGGCCACCGGAGTGCCGACGCCGGTCGCCGTGAAGAATGCCGGGATGCCGGCACCGCCTGCGCGCATTTTCTCGGCGAGGGTGCCTTGAGGGGTCAGGACGACTTCGATTTCGCCGCTCAGCAGTTGCTTCTCGAACAGCGCGTTTTCGCCGACGTAAGAGGCCACCACCTTGCGGATCTGCCGGTCTACCAGCAGCACACCGAGGCCGAAACCGTCGACGCCGCAGTTGTTGGAGACCACGGTGAGATCACGGGTGCCGCGGTGCTGGATCTCGGCGATGAGGTTTTCCGGAATCCCGCACAGGCCGAAGCCGCCGGAGATCACGGTCATGCCGTCTTCAAGACCTGCCATCGCTTCCTCGTAGGAATACACGCGCTTGTCGAACCCTGCCATAGGCACCTCTTTTACTCTTTGTGGGCGGCTGGCTAGCCGGATGGGGAGGGAGTGTCTCGTCGTGGTATTCATTTGTTAAGTTGTTTTTTAGGTTGAATTGATTGATAAAGATCATCAATTAACTGCTGGCCAACTTGCAGCTTGAAACTTACGGCTTACCGCTGGAGCGGAGCGACTATGACCGTCAAACAGATCCGTGCATTCCTGGCCGTGGCGCAGAGTTTGAGTTTTGCCGTGGCGTGCGAGCGGCTGCACCTGTCCCAGTCGGCGTTGAGCCTGACCATCAAGGCGCTGGAGGAGGGCTTGGGCGGGCGCCTGTTCACGCGCAATACCCGCAACGTCGCACTGACCGCCGAAGGCGAATCGCTGCTGCCACTGGCTCGTCGATTGATTGCGGACTGGGACAATGCCGAGGATGAATTGCGCCAACGCTTCACCCTCCAGCGCGGCCGCGTGACCCTGGCGGCGATGCCGTCGTTTGCCGGCAACTTGCTGCCGCCGATTCTCAAGACCTTTCGCGCGCGTTACCCCAAGGTCAACGTTACGGTGAACGACGTGATCAACGAGCAGGTGCTGGAAATGGTTCGCGACCGTCAGGTGGAATTGGGCGTGGCGTTCGAACCGACCCAGAGTTCGTCGCTGGAATTCACCCCGTTGTACATCGACCGGTTTGTCGCGGTGGTGCCCCTCGATTCACCACTGGCGGAACTGGACGACATTGATTGGCAAACCTTGCTCAAGGAACCGTTCATTACCTTGCAACGACCGTCGACAGTGCGGGTGATGCTCGAGGAACATTTACAGACGCGCGGCATGAAGTTGCCGGTGGAGTTTGAAAGTCATCAGTTGGCGACGGTCGGGCGGATGGTCGCCAGCGGACTGGGCGTCAGTGCGGTGCCGGCATTGTGCGCCGGGCAAATGCGCGAGCTGGGCGCGCGTTGCATTACCCTGCGTGACCCGGTGGTGGAACGGGCGATCGGTGTGCTGACGACGGGGCATGAACTGTCGGCGGCGGCGCAGGCGTTGTTCGACATTCTCAAGGCTGAAAGTCTCGGCCAACAACTTTCCCCCTGAAATCCAACACGGTCCCGTAGGAGCTGCCGAAGACTCGGGCCGCGTTCGGCAGCTCCTGCAATTAGCAGTCAGCGGTGTTTATTTACGTGCCTCAAGAATCAGGTTGAACGGCGTTTCCGTGGCCCGCCGGAATTGCGTGAACCCCGCCTCGGTAAAGACCTTGCGTAACCGTGCCTCACCCGCCTGGGCACCGAGCCCGAGGCCGACCTCCTGGGACAGTGAGTTGGGCGTGCAGATAAAGGTCGAGGCGGCGTAGAACAGTCGTCCCACCGGAGTGGTGTTGGCATCGAGCGTGTCGTTGGCGAAGGGCTCGACCAGCAGCACCGAGCCGTCGGGTTTGAGCGATTCATAGGCATGCTTTGCGGCGCCGACCGGGTCACCCATATCGTGCAGGCAGTCGAAGTAGCAGATCAGGTCATAGTCATCGCCCGGATAACTCTTGGCGGTGCCCTGGAAGAACCGCGCCCGGCCGGTCACGCCACCTTCTTCGGCGCGCTGGGTGGCGACGGTGACCGAAGGCGCGTGGTAGTCGAAACCGACGAACCGTGAATTGGGAAACGCCTGGGCCATGATCACGGTCGACGCGCCATGACCGCAGCCAATGTCCGCCACCTTGGCGCCGGCTTCCAGTTTGGCGACCACTCCGTCGAGGGCCGGCAGCCATTCGCTGACCAGATGCGCCTTGTACCCTGGGCGGAAAAATCGCTCGGTGCCGCTGAACATGCACGGATGGTGATCACCCCAGGGCAGGGCGCCGTTGCCGCGCATGGCGTTGACCAGTTTGTCCTTGTCATGGAAAAACGACGCGACCACCCCAATACCGCCAGCCACATAAACCGGTGAGTCTTCGATCGCCAGCGCCAGGGCTTGCTCTTCGGGCAGTCGGAACTGGCCGTCGCGGTGTTCCATGTAACCGGAGGCGGCGTGGGCGCTGAGCCATTCGCGCAGCAGGCGGGTGTTGCAGCCGGTCTTCTCGGCGAGTGCTTCGGGAGTAACTGGCTGACTGTCGGCCATGGCCCGGTACAGACCAAGTTCTTCGCCGAGGATGACGTTGGCGAGCATCGCCGCGCCACCCATGTCGTTTACCAGTTTGCCCATGAAATCATTGAGTCTGGCCTCGTCCATCTTGTGTGCTCCTTCAGCAGGATCACGCTCCAGAGGCATTGTTTGTCGAGGCATGCACCTTTGGGCGGTGATCGTGGGAATGAACAGGACGATAACCGCGTCCTGGCTC
Organism: Pseudomonas sp. B21-048; assembly: GCF_024748615.1. NCBI lineage: Bacteria > Pseudomonadati > Pseudomonadota > Gammaproteobacteria > Pseudomonadales > Pseudomonadaceae > Pseudomonas > Pseudomonas sp. B21-048. The sequence continues at coordinate 2,244,824 of NZ_CP087168.1, forward strand.
CCCTACGGGGGTAATCAATAAGTCTAGTTCGTGTACCCCACCGTATCTGACTGCCTGTCCGATACAGTGGCCTGAGAAGAGCGGCGTTGGTGAACACAGACCCGACACACCACGGCGCTTGACTGGGCCTGCCGGTCGGCACTGAGTTTTCAGACGCTGGAGACCGGATCCCAGGATGAGATCGACACCGTGCAGACGCCCCTCACATCCGATTGAGCGCCTGCTCACTACCTGATCGATGCCAAGGGCCAGGTGCGTTACACCCACTTTGGTGAGGGGCCGTACGAGACTCAGGAGCAGATGATTCAGCAACTGCTGGAAGAGGCCAAAGCGCTTGCCGCGTAACCGCTCATCAATGGCTCACAGGTTCCTCACCATGAGCCATTGGTCTTTTCCCCAAGCCTTAAAGCGCTCCAGTACTGTCCACCCGCGTCTGGCGTAGTAGTCGCTCTGGTCCTGGGTATGCAGGTAGATACTCGCTACACCATTTTCCTTGGCCTTTGCGCATATCCCTTCGATCAAACGCTCGGCCAATCCTTTTCCTCGCGCTTGGGGTGTGATGAACACACAGGCCAGCCAAGGGCCCAGGTCAGGCCGTTGAGCCAGATCGGCCATGGCCAGCGCTGCGTCACCCAGCAGTTGATCCCCATCCTGGGCGATCAAGCATTGCCAGTGGCCATTGGTTTGGCCGTCAGCGAATTCCCGTTGCCAGTGAGGCAAGGGCTGGTCGGCGTATTCGTAGTCGAACTGCTGGTGAATCCATGAGGCAAAGGTGTCGCTGTGGTGCATATGGAGGGCGAGCCAGTCCAGGCGAGGCATAGGGAATCCTTTCAAAAAGTCGGTGGCTTGTAAGCGCTGATTCATGGCGTATCGGCAATCCGGGCACCTGGGTGTCAATGCGTTGTTACAGATAGGTGACCATGCATCGGAGAATGCCATATTTCGTGAATTCTCCGGACGATCGGCAGGACGCCGGCGTATCCGGGAGCGATAGTTTGTGGACGACGGGATCATTGCCGACCCTGTCATCACCCTCAAGAAAAGGAAGTTGCCATGCCTAAATACATTATTGAACGCGAGCTTCCGGGCGCCGGCGCACTGCCGCAACAGGAGCTCAAAGCGATCTCGCAAAAGTCCTGCGATGTGTTGCGCGAGATGGGACCAGAGGTGCAGTGGCTGGAGAGTTACATCACTGGCGACAAGATTTACTGCGTGTACATCGCGCCGAACGAGGGACTGATCAGGGAGCACGCCCAAAAGGGTGAATTTCCCATCAACAGCGTTTCCCGGGTCATGAACATTATCGATCCCACCACGGCGGAGTAAGCCGGGACGCGTTCCAACCCGCAACGGAGCAGACTTCATGAGCACACCCATTGACCTCACTGCCCTGAAAAACCGTCAGATGGCCACGTGGGCCAGCGGCGACTACGCCGTGATCGGCACCACCTTACAGATTGTCGGCGAACAACTGGCCGAAGCCTGCGACTTACTCTGTGATGAGCAGGTGCTGGACGTCGCCGCCGGCAACGGTAATGCAACGCTCGCCGCCGCGCGCCGGGGCTGCAAGGTCACGTCCACCGACTACGTGGCCAAGCTGCTTGAACGCGGCGAAGATCGCGCACGGGCGGAGCACCTGGACGTGACCTTTCAGGTGGCCGATGCCGAGGACTTGCCGTTCGAGGACGCCAGTTTCGATGCCGTGCTTTCAACCTTTGGCGTGATGTTTACGCCGGATCAACCCAAGGCAGCAGCGGAACTGGCACGGGTGTGCCGTCCTGGCGGGCGGATTGGCCTTGCCAACTGGACGCCTGAAGGCTTTGTCGGTCAGATGTTCAAGACCCTGGGCCGCCACATGCCGCCACCGATGGGCGCTCAACCGCCCTCAAACTGGGGCTCAGAAGCCTGGTTGCACTCGCAATTCGACCAGCGCGACTTCCAGCTCCAAGTGACACGGCGGTTGTTCAACTTCCGCTATCGCTCGGCTGCGCACTTCATCGACACCTTCCGCACTTGGTATGGCCCGGTTCACAAGGCTTTTGCGACCCTGCCACCTGAAGGGGGCACAGCCCTGGAAAACGACCTGACCGAACTGCTGAATCGCCTGAACCGGGCGGGGGAGCGGTCGCTGGTGGTGCCGAGTGAATACCTGGAGGTGGTGATTACCCGGCGTTGAGTTGAAAACGCAAAACACTTGTGGGAGCGAGCCTGCTCGCGATGAGGGTCTTACATTCAACATGCATGTTGACTGAAGGTCCCCCATCGCGAGCAGGCTCGCTGCCACAAGGGGTATGTGCAAAATTTGACCCGCCCCTCACTCATCCAGCCGCTCGGTGTACACCACCCACACACTGCACGGCATTTTGTACAGCAGATGCTCCACCGTGCTGCCGAGCAACCGGCCCATGCCGCGATGGCCGACCCGGCCCATGACAATCACGTCGACATCATTGGTATCGGCGTAGCGAGTCAGCACCTTGGTCGGGCTGCCCATCAGCATGTGCCGTTGCTCCGGGGCGATGCCGTTGCGGGCGGCCAATTCGTTGAAGGCATCCTCCTGGAAATTGAACAGGGTCTTGGCCTTGTCCGAAGCGAAAAACGCCGATCCGTTTTCGAAGCTGAACTCATCCGAGCTGATAGACGAAAGGTCATAGGCGTAGACCACGTCGAGCTCGGCATTGCAGGAACTCGCCAGTTTTGACGCTTCGTGCAGGATCCGGTCGTTGAAGCTTTTGTATTGATCATCACTGTGGAAGGGGTCGACCGCCGCAACGATCTTGCGCGGCAATGCATGAATGGCATGGCTGACGAAGTGCAGCGGCACCGGGCATTCGCGCAGCAAATGCACGTCGAGAGGGGTAAACACCAGCCGCGACAGCCGTGATTGATGTTCCAGCGCCTTAATCAGCACATCCATCGGCTGCTCTTTGAGGTGAATCAGGATTTCCTCCAGCGGATTTTCGACCCAAACCACCTCGGTGGTGGCATGCACACCGATCTTGCGCAAGGGGCGGGCCTGTTCCTCAAGCCACTGGTGGTGGCGCTCGACATACCCCAGACGCATCTGTTCCAGGGCTTTTTCGTTGACCAAACCGGCGGTCGCCAGACCCTCCAGATAGTCGAAAGCCACGATGTGCAGGGCTGCATCCTCGGCCTTGGCCAGTGCTGCGGCCCGGTCGAAGGCGGGGCTGTGTTCCATCAGGGGCGAAGCGACCAGCATGAAACGTGCTTGACCAGACATGACAAACCTCCCGTTCAATACACCCAATCCTTTAATTATTGACCATGATCGGTCTCTCTTCCGTGAGGTTCATGCGAGGGGTGTCATGGCGAAGTTCTAATGTGGGGGGCTTTGGTGTTCGCGTCATCTAGATAACCTTCGCGCCCCGTGCCTCCAGCAACTCTCGTAATACGGAACGGTGGCAGTGCGCCTCGTCCTCGCAATAACACCCCACAGCCAGCGACGTTTGATGGGAGAGGGCGGCCAGCAGATCGAGCAGCTGGCTGGGCGCGGGATGGTTCATCTCGGCCTTGAATTTGCGCTTGAAGGCTCCCCAGGCTTTGGCATCGTCCGCCGCTTTGGCTTCGGCCACCAGCTCGGGGCTGGGGGACAGCAGCGGTTGCCACACATCGTAGAAATCCCGGCTGGCAAACTCGGCCTTCGGCACCCCCCGAGGCGGGCGGCGGACCGTGCCCAGGCGCAGGCCTTCATTCGCGGTGCGGGGTGAGCCGAGTTGGACGATGTGGATGGGCATGATCGCCGTACCTATTTGAGCCGCGAGCCGTCGAACCATTCCAACGCTGTGCGCCAGAAACAGATCCCCAGGAAGTACGCCGACATCAGCAGCCACAAGGCCATCACCAGCGGGTTGATGACCGGGTGGTTGACCACCAGCGACAAGCTGCACAGCAGCCAGATGGCCGTCACGGCAATGTTGATCGGCATGAACCGGTGCACGCGGAACGGGTGCAGAAACTTCATTCGGGTCACGGTCAGTAGCGCTAGGCCAATGACGGTGAGCAAGGTGATCCACGGTGAGGGATCGATGATGTACAGGCACAACGCAACTACGTTCCACGCGGCGGGGAAGCCCTGGAAGTAGTTGTCTTTGCTCTTCATGTTGACGTTGCAGAAGCAAAACAGCGACGACACCAGAATCAGCGACACGGTCAGCAGCAGGGTGTAGTCCGGCAACGGGATGTAGCGATAGATGAATAGCGCTGGAATGAACACATAGGTCAGGTAGTCGATCACCAGGTCGAGGATCGATCCGTCGAAACTCGGCAGCACCGATTGCACATTCACCTTGCGCGCCAGCGCGCCGTCCAGACCGTCGACGATCAGCGCCACGCCCAGCCACAGCAGGCAATTGGTCGGCTGGTTCTCCAGCAAGGCGAGGGTCGCGAGGAAGGCTGTGACCACGCCAGTGGCGGTAAAACCATGGGCGCCCCATGCTTTGAGCCTGGCGATGTGTACGGTGGATATCACGGGAGCATTCTCCAGAAAGTGAAGCAAGCCAGTTATCACCCACTTGTTGAGGGCATCGGCAAACGGGGTCGGGTTGCAGGTATCGACCGGATTTTCGGGAATAAGGTTCACCACCCTTGAATCTTAGCCGCCGCGCAAAAAAATACCCCGGAAATATCCGGGGCATGTATTGAGCGTTGACCGATGTCGAGACTGCGTCAGCTCAGCGAGGGGTGGAACACGCGCAGCCGATGGTTATCCGGGTCAAGCACGACGAAAGTGCGACCGAAGTCCAGCTCTGTCGGTGCTTGCGCCATGGTCAACCCAAGCGCGCTCCAATCGGCAAACAGTGCATCGACCTGCTCGGCGGACTCCACCGGGAACGCCAACTCGGTCCCGCCGCCCGTCATTTGCGCGGCTGGCTCGGCGGTATGCCGTGACCAGAGCCCCAGTTTGTAGCCGCCCTCCAGAACAAACAGCGCAAAGGTCGGCGACTCTTCCACGGGCTTGCGCTCCAGCAGAAACTCATAGAACCGCGCGCTGACGGCAGGGTTTTCCACGAAAAGCAAAATATAACGGGGAGTGATCATAGGGCTGCTCCATTCAAGGTGAGCGCAGCATAAAAGCAGGCGCTGTCAGTTTCTGTCAGGAGTGTGAAGGCGAAGGGCAGTAGACATGCCGTCAGCCAGACGGCGTTGGCGGAATGTCGGGCGAGGACTATCGTTGCCTGACTGAGTTTCTGCCCATTGATGAGGACGTCGTCATGAATACCAGCGATTTGCTTGAGCAATTACTGCGGGCCGGCCAAGGCTCGCAGCCGCAACAGAGTGGCGGTGCGGCGTCAGCTCAAGGTGGTTTGGGCGATCTTGGCGGGTTGCTGGGTGGTTTGTTAGGGCGCGGGGCGGGCGGCGGAGGCCTGGGTGGTTTGCTCGGTGGTCTGCTGGGCGGCGGTTCACCCACGGGCCATTCGACCCAGACACGTTCGGGCGGCACTAATTATGCGGCGTTGGCCTCTTTGGGGATGATGGCATTCCAGGCGTATCAGGCCTGGCAACGCAGCCAGGCTTCGGCACCACAACAGGCGCCGCGCACCGTTGACCTGTTATCCGGCCCGGAAGTCGAAGACCACAGCCACGCCATCCTTCGTGCCTTGATCGCTGCCGCCAAGGCCGATGGCCGCATCGACGATACCGAGAAGCAAATGATCAGCACCGAAATCGGCCGCCACACCGACGATCCGCAACTGCAGCAATGGCTCGATGACGAAGTCGCCCGGCCGCTGGATGCCGCCGATGTGGCGCAATCCGCCCAGGACCCGGGCATGGCCGCCGAGATGTACCTGGCCAGCGTGATGTTGGTGGACGATCAGCAGGACGCCGAGCGCAACTATCTGGATGAATTGGCCGCCGCGCTGAAAATCGATCCCGAGTTGCAAGTCCATCTGGAGCAGCAGGCCAAGGGCGGCGCTGCCTGAGCGTTCCCCTGCGATCTTTTGATTTTCAGCGGTTTCGAACATGGCAAAGATCAAAAGATCGTCCGAACGCGGCCCGAGCCTGCGGCAGAGCTCCTACGTGTGTTCTGGTAATTTCGTCAGCAGAAACGTAACGACGAAGCCGTCAGATATATCCAGTATCCGAGGCAGGTCTTCAGGCACCTTGAGCTGATTCAACGCCGCAAAAAACTGACCGCCACGCGGATCAGAAACCACGCCAATGACGCCGCGAGCAAGTGCCGTAACACCGATCCGTCTGTCCGGGTAATTTCAACGGCGATGGAATTTTCTTCCAGGCCTGTCGCTCTGCTGATGTAGAAACCTGCCCACTCAGCGTTCGGCAACGAGCATCAGCCATGAACAAGAATCTGGACGATTACAACCGCATGCGCGATTTCTCGGCGACCTCGGAACCGGCCGCCGCCAAACGCTCGGGCAAAAAAACGGTGAAGGATCATGCGTTGCAATTCTGTATTCAGAAGCATGACGCCTCCCACCTGCACTATGACTTTCGCCTGGAACTCGACGGTGCGCTGAAAAGTTGGGCCGTGCCCAAAGGGCCGTCGCTGGATCCCAAGGTCAAGCGCCTGGCCATCCACGTCGAAGACCATCCGCTGGATTACGCCACGTTCGAGGGCACCATTCCCGAAGGGCATTATGGCGCCGGCGATGTGATCGTCTGGGACCGTGGCGTGTGGATTCCCCAAGACGATCCGGCCAAGGCGTACACCCAGGGCCGGCTGAAATTCGAGCTGAAAGGAGAAAAGCTCGGCGGCCTGTGGAATCTCGTGCGCACACACATGCCGGGCAAGCAGGAGCAGTGGTTTCTGATCAAGCATCAGGACAGCGCCGCCAGACCCGACAGCGAATACGACGTGGTCGCCGCAGAGCCGGACAGCGTGCTCAGCGACCGCACCATCGTGGAAAAAAAGCACGGTGCTGAAAAGCCTAAACCGATCAAAAAAGCCCCGGCCAAGGCGCGCAAGGAAAAGTCGACACAACTGACGGGCGCGCGCAAAGCCAGGTTGCCGGAGTTGCTCAAACCTGAACTGGCAACGCTGGTGGAATCCGCGCCGAGCGGCGAGTGGAGCTATGAGATCAAGTTCGACGGCTACCGTGTCATGGCGCGCATCGACCACGACGAAGTCAAACTCTTCACCCGCAATGGTCACGACTGGACTCATAAATTGCCCGGGCAAGCGGAGGCACTGGCAGCACTGGGCCTGGAATCGGCTTGGCTGGACGGCGAAATGGTGGTGGCCAACGAGCAAGGCGTTCCGGATTTTCAGGCGCTGCAAAACGCGTTCGATTCCGGCCGTAGCGGTAGCATCGTTTACTACCTGTTCGATTTGCCCTACCTCAATGGCGTGGACTTGCGCGAAGTGCCTGTCGAGGAGCGCAGAGCGGCGTTGGCGACGGTGCTCAAACCCAACGAAAATCCGCTGTTGCGATTCTCCGATGCCTTTGGCGAATCCCCGGAGGCCTTGCTCAATAGCGCCTGCGAAATGCAGATGGAAGGGCTGATCGGTAAACGCTTGGGTTCGCCTTATGTGTCCCGGCGTACCAGTGACTGGATCAAACTCAAGTGCAAGCATCGGCAGGAATTCGTCGTGGTCGGCTTCACCGACCCCAAAGGCGCGCGCAGCGCTTTTGGCGCGTTGTTGCTGGGGTTGCACGACCGCGACAGCGGTGAGTTGCGCTATGCCGGCAAGGTTGGCACCGGGTTCAACGAGGCGACCCTCAAGCGTATTTACGAGCAACTGAAACCGCTGCAGACGAAAAAGCCGGCGGTGATCAATCCGCCGAGCGGTTTTGAAGCCAAGGGTGTGCATTGGCTCAAACCTACGCTGCTGGCGGAAGTGGCCTTTGCCGAAATGACCAAGGACGGCTCCGTGCGCCACGCCGTGTTCCATGGTTTGCGTGATGACAAGCCGGCCAAAGAAATCACCGAGGAGCTGCCGAAAACCGTGAACACTTCAGCCTCGAAAACAGCCTCACCCAAGTCTGCGGCGAAGAACAAATCTGTCGCCGAGAAACCTGACGCCATCGAGCCAAAAACTGCCCGGTCGACTGTCGCCCCATCGCAAATCGGCCTGGCCAGCGGCAAGGTACGCATCACGCACCCGGACCGGGTGATCGACGCCAGCAGCGGCATCACCAAGCTGCAACTGGCGGAGTACTACGCCAGCGTTGCGGAATGGATACTGCCGCAACTCAAGGACCGGCCGGTGGCGCTGGTGCGCGCGCCGGACGGGATCGCCGGCGAACTGTTCTTTCAAAAGAACGCCGAACGCCTGGCCATTCCGGGGATTATTACTTTGGACAAGGCACTGACGGGCCAACCGGTGATGATCATCAACAACGCCAAAGCCCTGATCGGCGCGGTGCAGATGAGCACGGTGGAACTGCACACCTGGAATGCCACGTCAGTCGATCTGGATAAACCTGATCGCTTCGTTCTCGATCTCGATCCGGACCCGGCGCTGCCCTGGAAAAGTATGATCGAAGCGACCCAGTTAACCCTTACGGTGCTGGATGAACTGGGGCTCAAGGCGTTTCTCAAAACCAGCGGCGGCAAGGGGATTCACCTGGTGGTACCGCTGACCCGCAAACACGGCTGGGACGAGGTCAAGGACTTCAGCCACGCGATCGTCAGCCACATGGCCAAATTACTGCCGGATCGTTTTTCTGCGGTGTCCGGACCGAAAAACCGCGTTGGGCGTATCTTCATCGACTACCTGCGCAACGGCCTGGGCGCTACCACTATTTGCGCCTATGCCGTGCGCACCCGCGAAGGGCTTCCAGTATCGGTGCCGATCTTTCGGGAGGAGGTCGCCGAGCTCAAGGGCGGTAATCAATGGAATGTCCACAACGTGCATGAGCGCCTGGCCGAAATCGGTGACGAACCCTGGGCCGACCTGAAGAAAACCCGACAGACGATTACCGCCGAAATGCGCCGGCGGGTGGGGATGAAAAAATAGCCAGCGCCCCAGCATGTTGACGTCGGCGGGCGGGGCGCCTGAGTACGATCGCTGATCCTCTTTCAGGCATTTGAAATGAACGTATCGGGATAACAGCGCAAACTGTCAGGCATCACGCAACAAGTCGTTGGCATTGAGCAGCTCGTAGGCAATCTCCGGGCGCTTCTCCAACCCGCGGCGAATCGCCGCCGGAATCGACTGTCGGGTTTTGCGACACAGGCCCGGCAGTTCGCCGAGGGTGATATTGATGCCGCGCATGGTGCGCACTTCATTGAAGCCCGGAGCGATCTCGACACGCAAACCCAATTGCTCGTACATCCGGCGTTGCAGACGCTCCAGATCGCCGAGGCTCTGAAGATTTTCCAGGCGCTCGATCAAGCGCTTCTCCTCCGACCGGGTCAGGCTCAGGATGCGCAGATCCGCGCCGGGGGTTTCCAGCAACGGCTCACGCTCGCAGATGCAGGCTCCGGGCGGGCAGGGTTGGCGGATCGGAAGAGAGGTCGTCATGGGGTTCAATCATAGAGCGCTATGATCGGGTTTGCCCATGGGGTTGTTGTGCCGTTGAGCGCGACGTCTACAGCCCGGGCTTGCTGGCCTCGGCTTTGTGTTATCGCGGATCTTGTATTTCGTACCAGGACGCTTTCGAGGATACACAGGCATGTTTCTGCTTTTTAGCCAGTAATGGCGTATCCAGCGTACCTATCGCGATCGAAATCCAGTCTGGGAACGATCCTTTGGAATCAGACCAGAACAGCGAGGAGCCACAGTTGGAACAGAACTGTCGTGTTACGCCTTCGGACGACTGATAACCCTTGAGCGTCTCTGCGCTCGTCATGATCGAAACCGCTGACCTGGGAGCGCTGGCATACGTCGCGAAGGCCGCTCCATGCCCCTTTCGGCATTGGCTGCAATGGCAATGGGTGACGGCTTTCAGCTCAGTTGATACCTGATACTTCACCGCCCCGCAGAGGCAGCTACCTTGGTGAAACCCATCCATGTTCATCGTTCCCCGGATTTGATCGCGCTACTTTAAATGGGAGGGTGGAGTTTGGGGAATGGCTGCTATCGACTGTGGATTCAACCGGTTTCTGAAGCCATCCAGGTCAAAAAACTATGCAGCTGAGTCGTAAACTCTTTTGGCTTGGCGCACGGGTTCCTTGCCTGGGACAAGAAAAAAGAGATCTGCATGCTCATACACGGGTAATGCTGAATAAACAGCTCGACATGTTCTTCCAGTGTGTGCGGCCACATCGAGTCCCGTTCAGAGCGAAGTACTTGAGTTGACCGGATGAGTTTGCGCGAGGCTTCGCGTTGCAAGCGTAGCGATTGCGTCGAAGTCGCCGCCTGATCGATAAGATCGGCATACCGGGTCAGTACGGATTCGAAGTCACCATTTACGGCAATGGCGATATCACGCGACGGCTTGAACCGGTCGAAGCGATTGGTCAGATCATTTCCCCATATGCAACGACAGTGATGCTTGAGCCAATACCCCCAGCTCAATCGATTGTCAGTCGCCAATACTTCAGAACGACTACCGATATCGAAATCGATCTTGATGACTTCGGCATGCCGACTTTCCAGCGTGCGTCTTTTCGACTCCAACATTTCCAGATCCTGCGGTGCAGGAGGGCTATGCAGGACAAGGGTTAGATCCAGGTCGCAAACCCCCGGCACGGCGTTGCCTCTAGCGACGCTGCCATAAAGATAAATCCCGTCCAGCAGAAGTTCCGACCGAGTAAGCGTCATGCAAACATCCGCCAGCAAATCCTGAAACTGTGGCTGCACCTCGACATTGGGCACGGTGAGGATATATCCGTCTGCATCAATGCCACTAGGATGGAATCGTTCCATGAAGCCGTCCGTGAGTTGTATTCGGAGAGGTACTTTAACAGAGCCAATAGTGTCCGAAGATTTGAGAATCAGTCTGATTTCTACAACCTGGGCGAGCACTGCTATTTGGGGCCGGCTTGAGTCCCTGGTTTCGCAAGTTGGCGCAGCAGGACTCATGTTGCAGACGGATTAATCCCGTGGTTTCGCACTAGCGACGATAGTAGCGGTGATCGTCCTCATAGCGGTGCCGCATGGCCCGATCCTGTTGGCGCTCCCAATCGCGATGGCGTTCGGCTTCTCGGCGGGCTTGCACCTACCGAGCAGGTGCCAATCACGCGGCACCCGAATTAACTACGAAGTTGCGGTCTTTTTTTACTGAGCAGAAATGCCGGTCGCGGCGTTAACAGCGTGCATTTTCCTGTTGCGTAAATGCAGGACTTGCACGATAGCTGCGATAACGGATACCGCTCCTGCGCTGACGGCCAATGACCAGCCCGGCATTTGCAGGAGCAATATGAAGCCCCCCGCTGCGGCACCCAAGGCGCTACCCAGATAGAGCGCCGACTCATTCAGAGCCACTGCAAGATTTCCATCACCTTTATGATCACGTGCAGCGATCAATTCATTGTTTTGAGGCACCTGCAGCGCCCAGCCCACGGCACCCCACAAGGCAATCGGGAGCATTGCAAGCCAGGGCGTTACTGCCGCCGCGGCCGGTAGCGCAAACAACGAAACGCTGAGGATTATCAAGATCAGAAATGTGAGCGTCGGCCCCTTTATGCGATCCACAAGAGGCCCTACCAGGAAACTGCCCGCCACGCCGCCCAGACCCCAGACCCAAAGATAGGGCGCTATATTGCCTACTCCGCCATAGGCCGGGTCCGTCATCAGCGGAACCATAAAGGTGTACATACCAAGACTGGCCACGGCCGCCAGCAGCGAAACCACCAGAATGGTCAGTACGTTCCTGTCCGCCAACAGGGCAAGTTTTCGGCCCATGGGCATCGCCGGACCAGTAGGAATCGCGGGTAGCTTGAGGATCAGGCCTAACCAGGAAACCAGCCCGAGAAAAGCCACCAGCCACAGAGCCATCTGCCAGCCAAACTGCTCGGCGAGTAGCAGGCTGACAGGCACCCCAAGAACCGTTCCGCTGGCCATGCCGCCCATGATGACCGCAATGGACTTGCCTCTCAGTTCGGGTGCCGAGACTGCAGCGGATGCAGCGATGCCTGTTGCGAGATAGACGCCCGCGCCAATACCTGCCAGGGCGCGACAAACCAGTAGCACGGCAAAGTTATCTACCAAAGCGCTTGCCGCATTGGCAAGAACGAACAGGGCCAGCGCGACCAGCAAGCCGAACCGCTGTCGTTGTGCTGGTAGCAGGGCGACGAAGACAGGCGAGCCAACCCCATAAGCCAGTGTAAAAGCGGTGACCAGTTGTGCAGCTACGGCTACCTGCACGTCAAAGGCAAGCTCGATCATAGGGATCAGCCCCGCGGTCACGTAGGACGCCATCCCTAAGGCAAAGGCGCCAATAGCGATCAGGTAAACCGACCCCGGTATTGTTTTTGACATTAGTTAGTTACTCCTTGTGCGAAGCGCAGAGGGCATTAAAACTGGCACCCCCCCAGACTTCATCAGATCACCAGATTTACGTCGTACTCAGTGAACCACGCGGTCGTCTTGGTGTTGGGACATGTCAAGGTAATCATTACTGCACCAAGCTCTACGACTTCGCTGTCATCGTTATCAGCGAGATGAGCCATGGGATAACGGGCACAAATGCTGTTTAGAGTTGTGAAGTGCCGATATTGCCCTGAGGTGTGCTGCGCTTCGAGCTTATCTTGCAAAAGTGCCTGATACATTTTTTCTACTCCTGGCAGCGAATCCCGCGATAATCCATTACGGGTGTGAATGGCCTCTCTAAGGGGGCGAGCGGATTCTTAAACAACCTGATAGTCAGTACAATGGCTACTGTTTATGGTGTTACTAGGAGCAACTGGATAATGGAAAGGAGTTTAGAGCGCACTCGACAGGATCTGGCTGAGTTTTTGCGCAGCCGTCGTGAGCGTATATCACCCGCGCAGGCAGGTTTAACGGCCACTGGACGACGCAGAACGCCTGGCCTGCGTCGCGAAGAAGTAGCTGCATTGGCAGGTGTAGGCTTGTCTTGGTATACATGGCTCGAACAGGGGCGAGATATTAGTGTGTCGCCAGCGTTTCTAGATAATCTGTGTCGGGTTCTTCAGCTTGACGCAATAGAGCGCAGGCATCTTTACCTTCTTTCCCATCAGCGCCCACCAGCTGAGGAAGGCAAAACATGGTGCGTAGTCCCAAAAATTGTAAACCGCCTGCTAGCGGATCTTCCTTTGCGGCCCGCCTATGTTCTGAATCTTCGTTGGGATGTTCTTGCCTGGAATCCCGCAGCAGACAAAGTTTTCAGCTTTTCAGATAAACCGTCTGAGCATCGGAATATAGTGTGGATGCTGTTTACCGATGAGCGTATGAGGTCACTTTTCAGCCCTTGGGACGACCAGGCGATCCAGATGCTTTCCAGTTTTCGTAGGGATTACGTGCACGCCTCGAAAGAAAGCGATGTCGCGTCATTGGTACAGGCGCTTGAGAAAACGAGTTCGGAGTTTAAAGGCTGGTGGTCAAAACAGGATGTTCATGGGCCGTGCCAAGGTATTCGACATCTTTCGATCGAGTCATTTGGCGATGTCATATTGGAGCATACGACATTAACAATTGATGTCGATAGGCACTTGCGACTTGTATACTACGCGCCTATAGATCAAGGGACGACGGTTTCTGATTTTGAGAAATGGCTGCAGGAGGGAGTGGAAGTCAAGTTTGATGGCCTTGAGAATAATGACAACTGTAATTCCAGTGTGCGACTTCCTGGAGTATGAGGTTTCACATGTTTGAGAGTGTTGCGGGACTTGCTGGTGTGTAGTTTGTTATGCCATGCGCTCGGCGCAAATCAACGGGCCGCTGCCATAATTGCGCCGCTGCTTGAGGGCTGCTGTTCTCAATCCTTAGTGCCTTTGCAGATACATCTGCTTTGCGAAAAGAGTCAAGCCTTGACCCAACGTTGACGGCTCCAACTGCTCAAGGTATCGACGGCGAATACCAGTAACAACATGGCCAGAATAATCGTGCTGGCTTGAGCTTCCTGGAACAGGCTGAGGCTGACATAAAGCATTTGCCCCAAACCACCGGCACCGACGAAGCCGAGCACGCTGGCCATGCGGATATTGTTTTCCCAGCGGTACAGGATGTAGGCCAGTAGCTGTGGAAACAGGTTGGGCAGGGTGCCATAGCAGAAAGCCCACACGGCATTGCCGCCCTGCAGGCGGATGGCTTCGGCGGGTTCTGGTGGGGTGTTTTCCAACGCTTCGGCGAACAGCCGACCGAGCACGCCAGTGGTGTGCAGGGCCAGTGCCAGGGTACCGGCATTGGGACCGAGACCGGCGGCAAGGACCATCAGTGCAGCCCACACCAGTTCCGGAACCGCGCGCAAGGCGTTGAGCACCAGGCGCGACGCGCTCTGCAGTGGCCAGCCGAAGCGCCCGGCCGCGGGCAATGCCAATAGCAGGCCGAATACCGCCGCGAGCAGGGTGCCAAGAGCGGACATGGCAATGGTTTCCATGGCGCCGTGGCCGATGGCTTGCAGATGGCCGGAGCTCAGGTCCGGGCTGAGAAATCGCTGCGCATAAGCACCCATATGATGCAGGTTGCCGGTACTGCCGAGTTCGCCGAGGTCGATGCCCAGATAGCTGAACGAGGCGACCACCGTTGCACCGATGCAGAGCAGCAGTGCCAGGTTGATCAGGCGATTCATGCCAGCCTCCAGCGCAGCAGGCGGCTGAGTTGATCGGCGAGCAGCACCAGTACGAGGAACGTCAGTAGCAAACTGGCCACTTCACCGCCGGCGAACATGCGCAACGACAGATCCATTTGCTGGCCCAGACCGCCGGCACCGACAAAACCCATCACCACCGAGGCGCGGATGGCACATTCCCAGCGGTACACCGTGTATGACAGCAGCTCCGCCGCGACATTGGGCAGGATCCCGTAGCAAAAGGCTGCGAGCCGACCGCTGCCCGATTGCAGTAGCGCGTGGGCCGGGCGCTGGTCGACCGACTCGAAAATTTCCGCGTAGACCTTGCCCAACATGCCGCTGTAGGTAATGGCAATGGCCAGCACCCCGGCCGTCGGGCCGAGGCCGACGGCGCGCACGAACAACAGGGCCCAGACGATTTCCGGCACGCTGCGCAGGAAGATCAGTAAACCGCGTACAGGCCAGCGCAACAGTTGGCCCCAATAGCTCGGGTGGCCGGCACGGGAAGCAGCAGACAGCGACAGAGCACGGCTGGCCAACAGGCTGGCAGGGACTGCCAATAGCAACGCCAGGGCCATGCCGGCCGTGGCGATGGCCAGGGTCTGCAGGGTGGCTTGCAACAGCAGCTCAATGAACTCTTCGTCATGGGCCGGTGGCCAGAAGGCAGATACAAACCGGCCCATCTCGCTCTGACTGTCACTCGCCACCAATACGCTGAGGTCCAGCTCGCTGAAGTGGATGCCCGGCCACAGCAAGGCAAGGGCCAGCAAGGTGAGCAGCAGGCGAGGCCGGGTGGCGGGATCTCGGGTATCACGGGTCAGCATCGGGGAATCTGCACACTCAAGGGCGCCGGAGCAATCGGTGGGGACAGCAACTGTTCGTTGGCGTAGAGCTTGTCCAGCAACTCTCGGTCGACTTCGCTGGCCTGAAGGTCGAACAGGATCTGTCCATCACGCAAGCCGATGATGCGCGAAAAGTGCGCCAGGGCCAGCTCCACCGCATGCAGGCTGGCGACCAGGGTGACGTTGTGCTGCCGGGCATGGCGACAGAGCACCGAAAGCGTGTGCTGGGCCAACACGGGGTCCATGGCCGATACCGGCTCATCAGCCAGCAACACCTCGGGCGCTTGGTACAGCACGCGGGCAATGCCCACGCGCTGCAGCTGTCCGCCGGACAGTTGCTGGCATTGCGCGAATAACTTGTCACTCAGGTCCAGCCTGGCCAATGCCGCGCGTGCGCCCGGAATATCCAGTGGATGCAGCAGGTTCAGCAGGCTCTTGCCCAGCCCCCACTGACCCAGTTTTCCCGCCAGAACCGCAGTGACCACGCGCTGGCGCGGTGGCAGAGGAGGTGACTGATGGATCAGACCGATGCGGGCGCGCAGACGCTGACGCTGACGGGCAGAAAGCTGCCAGGCTCGCTCGCCGAGCACTTGCAGCTCGCCGCTGCCCGGTCGCAGGGCGGTGGCCAGCAGATTGAGCAGGCTCGACTTACCGGCGCCGGACGGGCCGATGATGGCCACCTGTTCGCTTGCACCGATGTGCAGGTCCACGCCACGCAGCGCATGGACGCCGTTGGCGTGGGTAAGGCTGACCTGGGTCAGACGCAATGTCATTTGAGCAGTTCGGCGGCGAGGGCGGCTTCCTCGATGCCCTTGTAGTTCTCAGGCTTGGTTTCGATGAATCGGCTGGCGGCCTGCAAATCCAGAATCTCCTTGTCCGCAGGCTTCGCCGGATCGAGGGCCAGGAAGGCTGCCTTTATCTTGGCCGCCAGCGCGGGATCGAGGGTCCCGCGCACTGTCCAGTTGTAGTCGAAGTAGGCCGGGGTGGTCGCAAACACTTTGACCTTGGTGGTGTCGACCTTGCCGGCAGCGACCAGTTTTTCCCACACGCTGGCGTTCAGTACCCCGGCGTCCACCTTGCCGGCCTGGACCCAGGCGACAGTGGCGTCATGGGCGCCGGAGTAGCCTACGCGACTAAAGTAGGTTTCAGGCTTGATGCCGTCCTTGAGCATAAAGTAGCGCGGCATAAGACTGCCCGACGTGGAGGACACCGAGCCGAATGCAAAGGTCTTGCCCTTGAGATCGGCGAGGGACTTGACGGCAGGGTCGGCGGTGATGAATTTGCTGGTGAATTGGGCGTCCTGTTCGCGCTGCACGAGTGGAATGGCATTGCCGGTTTTCAGGCGTGCCTGCACGAACGTGAAGCCGCCCAGCCAGGCCAGATCGATTCGATCGGTGGCCAGCGCTTCGACCACGGCCGGATAGTCGCTCACAGGCACGAACTCGACCTTCATGCCCAACTGTTGTTCCAGATAGGCGCCAAGTGGCTTGAACTTGCGCAGCAGTTCGGTCGGGGCTTCATCGGGAATCGCGCTGACTTTCAGCGTATCGGCGGCCTGCGTCAGCAGGGTGCAAAAAGACAGGGTCAAGCCGACGGCCAATGCCAGGGTGCGCTTGAGCATGGAAAATCTCCGGTGTATTAACGAAAGAATGTCGAGGCGCACACGCTGATGGCTGCCTGGCGCTTTGAGAGGGTAGACGAAATGGAGCGATATTGACCGGTTTTGGCCCAATTGCAATCTCTTGCATCGACCGGTTGAGTCCTCAATCCAAAACGGTCAATTATCGAAGCGCAAAACCACGTTTGTGGCATCACCCTCGGCCAACCTCTGCATCATGATGTCTCTCGCCCTTGCGGCATTCTGCTAATTACCGTCCGCCACCTTCCGTTCTATCTCATCTACTTTTCGACGGAGCTCTTCAGCCTCCTGCTCCTGCTTTCGAATTTGCTCCAAATCTTCAGTGTCGTTGTCCTCAAGGGCTCCTTCCACTCCATCGACGGGTTTGTCAGACGTATCGGTAGGCGGGACGTTCGAGGTCGTTTCTGATTCGTCGTCATTAACACGGTCATCATTGTTCATTTCGTTCACCTCCATTGGCCTACACATTGGATTCAACGGTATGGAGGGAGTTCGATGATAAAGACCCGCTTCGTCACGGCTTTCAACTGGCCTGATCAGTCGCATAATGGCGTTAGGGCTTTTTGAGCTTTTGCCGTTAGCATGACGCTTTATCAGCGCACCTAATGACAGGTTGGTTAACGTAACCGAGTGGGTCGAACATTGATCGAACGACGTCAATTCAGCGGGGGCATGAAGGGGAAAAACCTCCGCTATCTGAATGAAAACCCTGGCGAGCCTGCTCGAATGATTCGGGTGGGCTTTTTGCTGCTCGAGCATTTCTCGCTGCCGGCGTTCACGCAAGCGCTGGATACGATTGTCACCGCCAATCTTCTGCGCCCCGGCTTGTTCTCTTCCCGAACGTTCGGCTTGAATGAGGGGGAGGTCGTCAGCGATCTGGGCCTGGTCATTCGGCCCGATGCCCGTATCGATTCTTCAGCCATTCACAACCTGGACCTGCTGGTGATTTGCGGCGGCTACAGGACAGAACTGAAGGCGACTGATGAGTTGATCAGCCTGTTGCGAATGGCAGCAGACCACGGTGTCAGTCTGGCCGGGTTGTGGAATGGTGCATGGTTCCTGGGCAGCGCTGGCTTGCTCGATGGATACCGTTGCGCCATTCACCCCGAACATCGTCCCGCACTCGCGGAAATCTCCAAGGCGACGCATGTCACCAGTGAGCCCTATGTCATCGATCGAGACCGGCTTACCGCGTCCAGTCCCTCTGGGGCATTTCATATGGCGTTGGACTGGATCAAGGAACTGCACGATAAAGCCCTGGTCGAGGGTATCGAGGACATTCTTGCTTTCGAAGAGTCTCGTTATCGGCGCATCAAACCGGCTGAAAATATCTGTGTGAGCGCGCCGCTGCGAGAGGTGGTCAAGCTGATGGATGCCAACCTAGAAGAGCCGCTGGAGCTGGAGCAATTGGCGGTCTACGCCGGCCGTTCCCGGCGACAACTCGAACGCCTGTTCAAGGAGCAGCTCGGGACAACGCCGCAGCGATATTACATGGAGCTGCGCATCACCGAAGCGCGTCGACTTCTCCAGCACACAGAGCTGTCACAGGTAGACGTGCTGGTTGCCTGTGGCTTTGTGTCGCCCAGTCATTTCAGCAAGTGCTATAGCTCGTACTTCGGCTACAGACCTTCCAAGGAAAAGCGGCTGGTAAAGTAAAAGTATCCGTCGGTTTACCAAGAGTCCGTTACCGGTCGATTCTGTTGAAAAAATCGGATTTTCAGATCAGCTGAACTCAGGCACGGCCATCACCGGAGAACCATCTTCGGAGGCACCATTCATGCCACGTAGTCGCAAGCGATCCAGTTTCAGGATGCGCTTGAGGTGGGCAAACAACATTTCGACCTTCTTACGTTCGTGGCGAGAGCGCACGTACTCCGGCGTCGCCGCGATGCGTCGAGCCACATCACGAGCGGCTTCATGGACGCAGCGGACGATCTTGCGAATCGAAGTGTTCGGGCAGCACTTGGCTTTCATCGGACACGTTGCGCAGTCGGTCTGTCTGGATCGGAAGATGATGGTGTTGGCTTTTGTGACGTGCGAACGCTCGTTTTTGAAGGCTCGCCATTCGCTGCGTAATACGTTGCCGGCTGGGCAGCGGTATTCCTCGGCCTCTTCATTCCAGTGGAAATCGTTACTCGAAAAGCTGTCGTTCTTGCGCTCAGTGTTGTCCCATTGTCCGAGAGGGTTGCGCTATCGATCCAAAACAGGCGCGTCTCCTTTTTACGATCCACGTCTGCGCAGGTCGCCTTTTCCAGTTTTTCTCTTGATATCCCCCGTCCCGATGGCGTTCAGCATTTTCTGAAACTTTGAGCATTCAACGTGACGAGGAGCAGGGCAGGACGCTACGCGACGAAGCTCGTCGCGTACGGAGCTGAGTCGCTTGATGGTACGGTCCAGTTCGTCTGCCTTTTCGTTAAGTCGCTGGCGATCAATGTCAGGCTGACCGTCTGCGTCAAGCATGGCGACGAGATCGTCCAGTGAAAACTCTGCCGACTGCCCGAGCGCGATCAAGGACAATCGCTGGAGTACATCGGCACGAAACACGCGACTCAGTCCACGACGGCCTATCGAGCTGATAATACCTTTCTCTTCGTAGTAGCGCAGCGTTGAAGCCGGTAGACCGGAACGTCGTGCCACCTCACCAATATCCAGCTCTTTCATGCTTGACCTCAAGTCGACTTGAACCTGCAGACTGCTCGGATCAAACCGCCAAAACAGGTTCAAGGCAAGGAGAAATACCATGGGAACAGCCGAGACAGCACTGCGCATTCTGTTTGTTGGAATGGGGGCCACGCTGATCATGGACGTATCGGCTTTTATTCAAGCACGAGTGTTTGGCCTGGCGTCGTTTGACTATGGCCTGGTCGGTCGTTGGCTGGGCCACATGTTGCAAGGGCGGTTTCGTCACGCCTCGATCATGACGGCGGCTCATGTCAGGAATGAACGCCTGATGGGGTGGGTGTTCCATTACGTCACGGGCATTGTTTTCGCGATGGTGCTGATCGGTGCGAAAGGGCTTGCCTGGATCTGCAACCCCACGCTGGTGCCTGCGCTGGTGATGGGGTTAGTCAGTGTGATTGCGCCTTTCTTCATCATGCAGCCCGCGTTCGGTTTCGGCGTTGCCGCGTCGAAGACAGCGGCACCGAGCGTGGCAAGGCGCAGAAGCGTCACTGCGCATCTGACGTTCGGACTGGGGCTTTTTGTGGCGGGATGGCTGTTGATGCTGCTCTTTCCGGCATCGTTATGCCTAAGTTGAGTGCCTTTGGGGCAGCGGTAGTGCTCAGGGAGGCGTAAGTTCTGAGTGTCTGTTTCTGGCCGATTCTGTTGAAAAAGTCGGCCATGGTTTCCACGGTAGAAAAGTACGCACTTGAGATTGAAATCTTTACATTGAGCAGAGGATTCCGGGCTCAGATTGCGCGTAGCGGCACGCAAAAAAGGCGTTTTCAGCAGTCAGTATGCGGGCAGTCTGGAAGAACCGACTTTTTCAACAGAATCGGTCCAAAACTGACAGTCGGCGAGTTTTTGGCTCTCAGATTAGTGCTGTTTATCAATCAACAGTCAAAGGGCAAGTTGCTTCTCGGCGAGGACTGCGAACTACAAGCAGAATCCACCCACACAGGAGCGTTTGCAGCAGGCATCGGCTGCCCGCGCTCAGGAAGCGGCATGCCAGTGGGGCCCGGGGGCCGTTTGATAGGCCTGTTATCCGTCTCTTACTGTCGCGGGTTGGGCGTCTCGCTAAGTGCCTCGGGTTTTATGAATAGCTTGAGAAAATTGACTGCCGGTGACGCCTCACAAGTGTCTCGTGTCACGATTGTGCCGCGGTTACGGACCTGCGGCACTTTGCAAATGTCCGGGGTCTTGGCCTGGAGTTTCTGATCGCTGCAGGCCCGGCAAATTCGATCGAATGCCGCTTCGAGTTGCAGTGAGTAGTCGAGCGGGTTACCCACCTTGGAACCTGAATGCCGAATTCCGCCTTGGGTATTCATGAAGAACTTGCTGACGTGGGCTCGGACTTTCTCCTCCGAGAAACTTTTATCTAACTTGAATGAGTCCACCAAGGGCTGGTCGCGACGCCACTGAGCGGCCGCGTGGCACGCAAGGCATGATGAGCGAGGATTATCTGCCGGGCCATTAAGACGCCCCTGAAAACCCGGGTATGGACGCTGTGGCCAATCGGCTTCGGAAGCGGCCCAGACCACACCGCGGAGCTCTTGGTTGATTTGGCTCTGGCTAATGGCGGTGGTTTTGTTCCAGGCCGGATCCAGTTCACCTGGATCATTCCCCCACATGAGACCGACGGGAACCAGATTATCGAGCAGCCAATCGCCTTTGAAAGCCTTTGGGTTTGCAGGTTTTCGCCAGACAAAAGTCCCCATCACCCATCCGGTGTCCTTCGCGTTCGGGTCTTTTACCGCGATGTCGACTTGCAGCAGTCGCATTGGCCTTGGTGTTCGGCCATCGACTCCATCCCGTTCACCATGCGGATCATCCTTCGGGTTTATGTAGGCATCGATCTCAGGTGAGCCTTCGAGGTACGACACTTGCTCGACATCCGCGGTGGTGAAGAGGAATTTGAATGAGGCAGATTGAGCGGGAAAAGCAAAAGTCGCTGGAATCTGAGGATTGCAAGGATTCTTGAAAATCTCGCCAATCGCGTACGCGCCAGGGCGGTTATACCAACCCACCGCCCACGTCTGAATGTTATCGCCTGAGGTTTTCGAAAGGTCCCCCCGGTCCGGGCCGCGTTCAGCGGTCAGGCCGTTGAGACGTTCACGACCATTGAGGCTGTAGTCCATCCATGGAACGATCCACCATTCTGCTTTTGGATTCATCGTAAGTCGGCGTTGGTCGATGCGGATGCCACTGGCCCGAATCTCTTCAAGAAACGCAGCCATGTAGTCGCGCCAACTGGATTCGAACCTGACCTCTTGCCAGGCAAATACGGGGGTTCCAGGAGTGCCTGGCAAGTCAGTACGCCAAGGTAAATGAATGGCGCTCATGGCTGGATCGTAAGCGGAACTTGCCGATGCGGGAAAAGTACATTGCGCATGTGCTGCCAACGATGCAGCGGCAAGCAGAATTCCAAGACCGAGATTTTTCATCCACTGTTCCATTTGGCCTCAACCGACGGTATATACCTGCTGTCGGGGGGGTAGTCAGGCTGCTTCAGCGCGTGAACGGACCGTTCTGGTCGACCTTTTGCTGATAGTCGATGAAGACTCCGGTGGTGGGAACGTCGATACCCGAGAGCATTGCCAAGACATCGCTTGGCTGAAGGTTCTGCCAGATCACCGACACCGAGACGTCCTGGATGCTGCTGACCACCGGGGGAGGGGAGCAAATGCCGTAGGAGAGGGATGGTTTTTTCAGGCTTGCGTCATGGGCAGGGCTGCGCACGATAGATCTCCTTATCTATAAATGCCTTGCAAGTACGGAAGTCACAGCGCTGGGGAGTTTAGTCAGGCGTAAAGACTTCGCCAGCTTGCGCGGAGCCTGGCGGACAGCCGGTATGGAACTGTGTCGGTGAAAGGGAATGTGTGGTGCCCGGTGGCAGCCGCTCGCTGGAGCAGCGCCACCGGACAAGTCCGTGGACTCAGCCCTTGGCCGCCATCGCGGTCACTTCCACGCGCATCCCATCGACCGCCAGGGACGCCACGCCAACGGCGGCGCGAACCGGCCAGGGCTTGGCGAAGAAGCGCTTGTAGACCTCGTTGAAAGCGGCGCGGTCGGCCATGTCGGTGAGGTAGATGGTCAGGTGCAGAACCCGGTCCATGGAGCTGCCGGCTAATTCCAGCGCAACCTTGAGCGCTTGCAGGGTGCATTCACTCTGCAGGGTGATGCTCCCCAGCTCCAGGCTGCCGTCGGCGCGGGTGGGGATTTGAGTGGAGACCAGCAGGCCGCCGAAACCGGCGACGTCGGAGGAGATGGATTCCGGGTCTGGGTCGGGCAGGAAGGTGAGGTCGCGGTTTGCCATGGGGGATCTCTTGCTTGAGGGGGTGAGAGGGCGGTTGTGTATGGGGCGGCTGGCAGCGGGCCAGATCAGCCAAGCCCTGATGCCGATAAGTTAATCATTTTCAACTGTAACGCACTCTCTGTAGCTGCTACAGCTGAATGCTGGTTTTGCCATCTGGTGGCCGACGACATTCGTCTTGGCCGTTTACTGGCACCGTTCGGTTTTCACCAAAGTGACTACGCCTATGTTGCGAAGCGAAGTCCGGAACACAATAAGAAACTGGATCTGTTTTGCACGTGGCTGGCTTGTCAGGCCGAACAGGACAGCTTGGGGGTAATGCCCGTCAATTAAGCTGCAATGCTATCTGTAGCAGCTGGCGAAGCCTGCGTTCGGCTGCGTAGCAGTCGTAAAATCAGCCACTGCGGTGCGTCAGGTGGACCGCGTTAGCCGAATTCACGACTGCTTCGCAGCCGAACGCAGCCTTCGGCAGCTGCTACAAGGAAATGCGTCGCGGCTGAAATT
This sequence comes from Pseudomonas sp. B21-048, assembly GCF_024748615.1. Lineage (NCBI taxonomy): Bacteria > Pseudomonadati > Pseudomonadota > Gammaproteobacteria > Pseudomonadales > Pseudomonadaceae > Pseudomonas > Pseudomonas sp. B21-048. Next base: position 2,268,398 of record NZ_CP087168.1, read on the forward strand.
ACTTAACTGATTGGCATTAATCTCTAGAGATCGCCCATTTTTTTGCTTAACGGGATCAACCAGCGAGAACACTTGAAGCGTCAACCAACGAGACTATCTGCCAGCCTCATGGCCTGCTGGATCGCGGCCTTACGCGTACCAAGGTCAACGTCTTCCCCCAGGATGGTTTTCTCGACAATCACCGAGTGCACATCACTCACGCCGATAAATTGCAGCCAGGCTTCCACGTAGGGCTTCTGAAAGTCGAAGCGCTCCGCCGGCGTGATTGACTGCGCCGAAAAATCCAGGCCGCGGGCGTACATCACCACGGCGGTTTTGTTATGCAGCATGCCTTGCAGACCGCGTTCCGGGTCGAAGCTGAACAGGATGTCTTTCTGCGACACCAGGTCGATGAAGTGTTTGAGTTTGTACGGAATGCTGAAATTCCACAGCGGCACGGACATTACCAGCACGTCCGCGCGATGCAGGTGCGCGGCAAGATCTTTCAAGGTGTTCCAGGCGTCTTGCTGCGCCGGGGTCAAGGGCGTGCCATTGAGCCCGGCGTATTTGGCATCCATTGCCAGTTCGTCGAATTCCGGCAAAACCATGTTCCAAATATCGAGGGTGATGATTTCGGTAGCTGAGGTGTTTTCTTGATAGCGCGTAATGAAGCTGCGGGCGACTTCAAGGGAGGCCGACCGCTGTTTGCGCGGGGAACATTCGATATGCAGAAGGGTGGTCATGGGTGCCTCGGATGGGTGAGATGGACGCATTGCAACATAGTTGTATCTGGAATATAAATCGTGAATAAATTAGTTATTGATCACGTATAAAACTATGTTCGATGCTCTGCTGCTCAAAACATTTGTCACGGTCGTCGATGAAGAAGGTTTCAGTCGCGCAGCCGAAAAACTGCACCTGACCCAATCTGCGGTCAGCGGTCATTTGCGGCGACTGGAAGAACAGGTCGGTAAACCGCTGTTGAAGCGTACGACCCGCTCCCAGCATTTGACGCCCGATGGCGAGCGCCTGATCGCTTATGCGCGGACGATCCTCGCGCTGAACCGTGATGCCTGGGCGCAACTGACGCGCACGCCGTTTCACGGGCGGGTGCGGATCGGGGTGTCGGAGGATTTTGTCGAACCGCGATTGCTGCGGGGTTTTCAGGATTTTGCGGCGCAGTACCCGGGCATGGAAATCGATGTGCAGGTGGGCATTCCTGGCACGTTGCTGAACCTGATGAAGCAAGGCGATCTTGAGTTGGTCATCGGTTCTCTGTGCGAAACCAGCGAAGCAGGGTTGCTACTGTGGCAAGAACCGCTGGTGTGGGCCTGGTCGGCACAACCCGTCACCCGGTTACCGACACCGTTGCCGTTGGCGCTGTTTCCTGAGCCCTGTCCTTATCGTGAGATAGCGTTGAGGCGGCTGGCTCGGGCGGGGATCGCCCAACGCACGGCGATGTCCTGCACCAGCTCCGCCGGGTTGCGAGCGGCGGCGTTGGCTGGTTTCGCGGTGGCGCCGATGACGGTCAGTCAATTGGGGCAGGGACTGGCGGCGCTGGGTGCGGAGCAAGGGTTGCCGGATTTGCCGGATGCGCAGTTTCGGTTGTTTACCTCTGCTGAAGCGGATCAGGCGATCGTGGCAGCGCTCTCTCAGCTCATTGTGGAGTATTGCTCCACGCGAAGGGCTTGAGCATTTCGAGGCAGCACTCGACAGCTGCTACAGATCGCATGACGGCTTCGTGAGATAGACTGATCAGCGGGCATCGGACGGTGGGGGATGACAGGTGGCGCGCTTCAGATGGATTCGCTGATCACGGCGGCGGCCCGTGCGCTCGCGGCGGGTGATCCCCTCGGCGCGCTGAACCGCATCGCCTTGCGCGACGACGCGCCAGCCCTCGCGCTTCGCGGCATCGCGATGGCGCAGCTGGGCGACCTTGTGCGCGCGAAGGCGCTGGTGCGCAGCGCCGCACGTGCCTTCGGGCCGAAGGAGGCCCTGGCCCGGGCGCGGTGTGTCGTCGCCGAAGCCGAAATCGCGCTCGCCTCGCGGGACCTGAACTGGCCAACCAAGGCACTCGACGCCGCGCGGGCGACGCTTCAGGCGCACGGCGACTGGGTCAATGCCGCTCATGCGCGGTACCTCGAGATCCGCCGCTTGCTGCTGATCGGGCACCTCGGCGAGGCCGAACACCGGCTCGCCGAACTCGATCCGACGCCGTTACCACCCACATCGAGGGCAGCCTACGAACTGGTCGTGGCGGGTATCGCAATGCGTCGCCTGCAAACAAAAACGGCGCGCGCTGCACTCGAACGGGCCGAGCGTGCCGCACAACACGCCGCTATCCCCGCGTTGACGGCAGAGGTCGAAAGCGCCGCCCGCATCCTCGACACACCGGCGGCGCGACTGATTGTCGGTGGTCAGGAACGGCCGCTGCTGCTGGATGAAATTGAAGCGTTATTGGCATCCCCCACACTGGTCGTGGACGCATGCCGGTATGTCGTGCGCGACGCAGGCTCGTCGGTTTCACTCGCCCGGCGTCCGGTGCTATTTGCGCTCGCCCAGGCGCTGGGTGAAGCGTGGCCCGCCGACGTGCCGAGGGAGACGCTGATTGCGCGAGCCTTTCGGATGAAAGTCGCGGATGACTCCCATCGCGCGCGCTTGCGCGTCGAACTCGGGCGGTTGCGCGCGGCGTTGCACTTGATCGCCGATGTCGTCGCGACCCCGCGAGGGTTTGCGCTGGTGCCGCACGTTGCGCATGACGTCGTGGTGCTGGCGCGGCCGGTCGAAGAGCCGCATGCGACGCTGCTCGCCTTCCTCGCTGACGGCGAATCGTGGTCAAGTTCGGCCTTGGCGTTAGCGCTTGGCGCCAGTCAGCGCACCGTGCAACGGGCCCTTGACACCCTGGCGGCTGCCGGCAAGGTGCAATCATTCGGTCACGGCCGCGCCCGTCGCTGGATGACCCCGCCGGTTCCGGGATTCGCGACGGTATTGTTACTCACAGGGTTGCTGCCCAATGACTAGCATCCACTTCACCCACCCAGTGAATGCAGTCAGTGAACGAGGAGCAAGACATGAAACATTCAACGGCCGAAATCATCCGCGAATACGGACCCTTTCCAGGCGTCGACAGCGTGCACGGCGTCACCCATGACGGCCAGCAGGTCTGGTTTGCCTCCGGCGACAAACTCAACGCTCTCGATCCTGCGAGCGGCAAGACGCTGCGCTCGATCGATGTCGCCGCCCATGCCGGCACCGCCTTCGACGGCCAGCACCTGTTTCAGATCGCCGAGGATCGCATCCAGAAAATCGACCCGCACACCGGGCGTGTGCTCTCCACCATCCCCGCGCCCGGCGGCGGTGGCGACTCGGGGCTGGCCTGGGCCGAAGGGACGCTCTGGGTCGGTGAATATCGCGAGCGCAAAATTCATCAGGTCGATCCCCAGACCGGGGCAGTGCTGCGCACCCTCGAATCCAACCGTTTCGTCACCGGGGTGACCTGGGTCGAGGGCGATCTGTGGCACGGCACCTGGGAAGGGGATGAGAGCGAGTTGCGGCGAGTCGATACGGCAACGGGCGAGGTGCTGGAGAGCATCCAGATGCCGGCAGGCGTCGGGGTCTCCGGCCTTGAGTTCGATGACCGCGACCGGTTTTTCTGTGGTGGCGGCAACAGCGGGAAGGTGAGAGCGGTGCGCCGGCCTTAATAAGCGTGGGGGGCGGGTATCGGGCCGCAACCCGCCCAGAAAAAACGAACTTGCGAAACGGCCGTGTCTCGAATTTAAAAGACTCGAGAAGAAGGCGCCCAATGAGCAAGTCGATAGGCGTAAAAGACCTGACTACTCACAGCAGACCTCTGCCGGTCATGACGCCCAAGGAGCATCCGCGATACGACCTGGCGCTGTTGATTGCATTTCTTCTCATCGTCGCAGCGCTGGGTATTTCACCCCATAGTCGAGTGGATTGGGTTCTGGAAAACCTGCTGGCCCTGCTGCTGGTGATGGTCCTGGTGGGCGTTTACCGACGGTTCCGTCTGTCTGCCGTTTCCATCAGCCTGGTTTTCGTTTTTCTGTGTATTCATGAGCTGGGGTCGCACTACACCTATGCGCTGGTGCCTTACGACCGCTGGTGCTCAGCCTTGACCGGGATCAGCCTCAACAAAACCCTTGGGTTTGAACGCAATCACTATGATCGGCTGGTCCATCTGACCTATGGGCTCTTGATGGTGTATCCGATTCGGGAAGTGCTTGTGCGAATCACGCCGCTGCGCGGTTTTTGGGTTGGTTTCATCGCGCTGAACATCGTGCTGTCGACCTCGGCTGTCTATGAAATCGTGGAATGGATAGGGGGGCAGTACTTGGGGAAAGACACGGCGAAAGCTTTTGTCGCTGCACAAAATGACCCCTGGGACTCTCAGGCCGACATGGCACTGGCTGTGGCAGGTGCATTCTTCACGCTATGGGTTGCCTGGTTCCGGCGACGGTTGTCTCATCGAAATGCTCTATTAAATGTCTCCGAAAAAAATTCATAAGTTCTCATTGAATGATGTCGATAAGCCGCCAATTGCTCAGAAGTCTGGAGAGCGGCGACCGGTGAGCCCCAAGGCGTATAACCGGATGGAACTGTTGCAGCAGGCGTACCGTCAATCGAGGACAGGGCCGCCAGATCCGAGTGAGAGGAAACACCGAGGTGCTGGAGGCCATTATCCTTCGACCCCATGACGGAGGGCCTCTCCATGAGGATCGCTCAGATCGCGCCGCTCACCGAACGTTGTCCACCCCGTTTGTACGGTGGCACTGAGCGGATCGTGTCTTATCTGACCGAAGAGCTGGTGCGCCAGGGCCACGATGTCACGCTCTTCGCCAGCGGCGATTCGCAAACCTCGGCACGCCTGGAGTCAGGTGCGCCCCAGGCCCTGCGGTTCGATCCACATGTCAAGGACGGGTTACCTCATCACATCCTGATGCTCGATCATGTCCTGCATCAGGCGGATCAATTCGACGTGATGCATTTTCATGTCGATATCTACCATTTTCCCTTGATTCGACACTTGGCCGGGCGCAGCGTGACCACGCTTCACGGGCGTCTGGATATTGGGGATTACCAATCCTTTTATCCTCACTTTCCCGAGGTGCCGCTGGTTTCGGTGTCCAAGGCGCAACGCACCCCGGTGAAGGGTGACGTCAATTGGGTGGGCAATGTCTATCACGGCATTCCGGGCGATCTGCTGAGCTTCAACCCTGAGCCGAGCGGCGATTATCTGGTGTTTCTGGGGCGTATCTCACCCGAAAAACGCCCGGACCGCGCCATAGAGATTGCCTCGAAGGCCGGGCTGTCATTGAAGATCGCGGCCAAGGTCGACAAGGCTGATCAGGTGTATTGGGAAGAAGTCATCGCACCGATGATCGCGACCCATCCGAATGTCGAATTTCTCGGCGAGATCGATGAATCCCAAAAGGCAGACTTGCTGGGCAATGCCCGCGCATTGATCTTTCCCATCGACTGGCCCGAGCCGTTCGGTCTGGTCATGATCGAAGCCATGGCCTGCGGCACGCCGGTGATCGCGTTTGGTCAGGGCTCGGTGCCGGAAGTGATCGACGAGGGCGTGTCCGGTTACATCGTCGATGGCGTCGCCGGGGCGGTCGCGGCGGTGCAGCGGTTGGGAGAGTTGGATCGGCGCAAGGTGCGAGCCAGGTTTGACGAACGGTTCACGGTCGAGTGTATGACCCATCACTATCTGGAGTTGTATCGCCATCTGACGGCGGGCAATACCTATGGGCATCCCTCCACACCCTTCGATATTCCGGCCACCGCGTCGCTGCAAGAGTTGCGTTTGCGCAACCTGAAAAACAACGACACCTTCGCCGTGTTCGATCCCAATGGCGACGTGCTGTTTGCGGACGACAGCCCGCAAGGGATTTTCCATACCGATACCCGACACCTGTCCGGGCTCTACCTGACACTTAACGGCGCGCGGCCGTTGTTGCTCAGTTCCACGCTGCGTGATGACAACGCGATGCTGACCTGCGACCTGACCAATCCGGACCTGTTCGATGCCAATGGTGAAAAAATTCTGCACCACGATTTGATCCATTTGCGCCGCTCACGGTTCTTGTGGAAGGGCTCCTGTTATGAACGCCTGACCCTGCGCAATTTCGACGACTCGCCCCAGCATCTGCAATTGAGGATCCAGTTCGCAGCTGACTTCAAAGACCTGTTCGAAGTTCGCGGTGCCCGGCGCCCGCAACGCGGAGAGGGGCATCGGGCAGAGATTACCGATGAAGAGGTGGTGCTTTCCTACACCGGCCTGGACCACAAACGGCGCATGACCCGCCTGCGTTTCGCCCCGGTGCCGACTAGCCTGACCTGCGATTCGGCGTTGTTCGAGGTCCGACTGGCTCCGGGAGAAAGCCAGTCGCTGTTCATGGACATCAACTGCGGCGTGCCAAATCCACCTTTTACTGTGCGCCACGGGTTCTTTATTTCATTGCGCGATTCCCGGCGCGAGTTACGCACCTTCTCTTCGCGGGCGGCCTCTGTGGTGACCTCCCATGATGTGTTCAATGAGGCGGTCAGCCGCAGCGTTTCCGACCTCTACATGCTCATGACCAAAACCCGTGAGGGGCTATATCCCTACGCCGGCATTCCATGGTTCAGCACTGTTTTCGGACGAGATGCGCTGATCACGGCATGGGAGATGCTGTGGTTCGATCCCGGTATCGCCAAAGGCGTACTCGGGCATCTGGCCGCCAACCAGGCAACCATTGTGGACCCTCACGCTGATTCTGAGCCCGGTAAAATCCTGCACGAAATAAGGCTGGGGGAAATGGCCGAGTTGGGCGAGGTGCCGTTCAGACGCTACTACGGCAGCATCGATTCCACGCCACTGTTCGTCATGCTGGCCGCTGCGTACCTGGAGCGCACCAATGACCTGGGCACGCTGCGTCAGCTCTGGCCCAATATCGAAGCGGCGCTGACCTGGATCGAGGAATACGGCGACCGCGATGGCGATGGTTTTGTCGAATATGGCCGGCAGTCCGCCGAGGGGCTGATTAACCAAGGCTGGAAGGACAGCCACGATTCGGTTTTCCATGCCAATGGGCAATTGGCCGTGGGCCCGATTGCGATTGTCGAAGTTCAGGCCTACGTGTATGGCGCCTGGACCGGTGCCGCCAAAATCGCCCGTCGACTGGGTGATCCGGAGCGGGCCCAGCGCCTGAAATACAAGGCCCAACGCTTGCGCGAAGAATTCGATAACCGCTTCTTCGACGAAGAACTGGGCACTTATGTATTGGCCCTGGACGGGAGCAAAAAGCCCTGTCGAATCCGCACCTCCAATGCCGGCCATGCCCTGTTCGCCGGCATCGCTTACCCGGAACGCGCGGCGACAGTCGTCGACACCCTGATGGACCGCTCATCCTTTTCCGGCTGGGGCGTGCGCACCGTCGCCTCTTCCCAGGCTCGTTATAACCCGATGAGTTATCACAACGGCTCGGTCTGGCCTCACGACAATGCGCTGATCGCTGCCGGCTTCGCCCGCTACGGTTACCGTCGGGACGCGGCGCGGATTTTCGAAGGACTGTTCGCCGCGTCGACCTACATCGATCTACGGCGCCTGCCGGAACTGTTCTGCGGCTTTGCCCGGCAACGCACCCAAGGGCCGACGTTTTATCCAGTCGCCTGCATGCCCCAGGCCTGGGCCGCCGCTGCGCCGTTGTCGATGATCCAGTCGTGTCTGGGGATGAGCTTCAGGCCGAGGAAGCTCAACATCCTGTTTGACGAACCGGTACTCCCGGCGTTTCTCGACACCATCGACTTGCGACGTTTGGCCGTGGGGGCTGAATGCGTGGACTTGATGCTCCGCCGCTCGGGGGAAAACGTCATGATCGAGGTTCTCGATCGCCAAGGGCCGGTGCGGATCCTGAGTACCAGTTAGCAGGATGAACGCGGCTTTATTCGCCTACGTTTTATCTGAACCATTGCGGCAAGTTGCGGGGCCGCTACGCGCCCCAGCGGGAGCAAGCTCCCTCGCCACAGGTGTGATGTCTCCTTCAAGAAACAATTGACTGGCTCTGCAATCAAGTCTTTGAGGGCGCCATCCATTCATCTGACGGACGGCCATCGCCCCCGACCTATACTCAAATCAGCACGTTCTTTAGCGTCGGACACACCGTTCGGCGAAGACTGTAGGACACCGCGATCTTGAACCTGCGTTCGCTGATCGTCGCTGTGTTAGTGGTGCTGGCGGGATGCGCCACGCACACGCCTGCCCCGGTAATCGTGGTGCCGGTGGTCGTTTCCCAGAGCACCTGGCAGCAAGTGGATCGGGAAATTGTCGCCGCTTCGCAACAGGCCACCGAACAGGCCAGGGTCTACGCCCGCGGGTCCATGGAACACTGGCGCACGCGGGTTTACCAGCAGACTGAAGAAGTCTTCATTCCGTGGTTCAGCAGCTACTGGACCCAGGAATGGATATCGATGAAGGTCAGTTGGTACGCCATCAACGCCGGGGATGAACAGGATGCTTCATCCAAGCGCCTGGCAGCCTATCTGCTGGAGCAATATCAGCAACGCGTGTTGGCTCCGGTGGCGGTGGAGGTTGATCCCGACGCGATCCTCGGGCAGGCGACAGCGTTTTACGTGCAACTGCTGGGTCAGCAACTCGAGGTTATTTCCAAACGTCATGGTGTGCCGATGGCGCAGCTCAACGGTCGTATCCAGAAAATCCCGGCTATTTCACTGGGCCCGCCGCCCGCCCGTGACGCATCGCTGTATCAGGTGGTGCACACCGAACTGAATGCATTGCCGGCCTACCTGGCACTGATCAACAAGATCCATACGGCGGGCGGCGAGAAGGGCATCGCCTCGACAGACGCCGGCATGGGGCCGGTGGCCAAACGTGCCAGCAAGCGAATAGAAGCCGAGATGGCTCCGCGAGGAGCAGCCAGTGCAGTGGCCGCCATGGCGGGGAAGGCGGCCGGGGCGCTGATTTCCGTGGGAGTGGCGGGGGTGCGCGCGATTATTCAGGCCAACGATCGGCCCGATAGCGAAGCGCTGATCCGCAGCAGCTTGGGTAATTCGTTCGACAAGGCATGGATGAAACTGGTGGATAACCCCGCCACCGGCGTCATGGCCGGAACGCTGTACATGGCCAGGCAGATCGAGGGCAGCCTGGAGGAGACCGTCGAGCCGTCGGTCGGTCTGGATACTGGCGCTGTCGATTTTAGCCACGCTGACTCGACTATCCAGCAGATCACCCCATAACCCGAGGAGAACGATCATGGCTTACGTTGATGGCTGCGTCTTTGCAGTGCCTACCGCCAACCGCGAAAAATTCAAGCAACACGCGCAATCCGCCGCCGCGATTTTCAAGGAAAACGGTGCGCTCAGTCTCGCCGAATGCTGGGGCAACGACGTCCCGGACGGCAAAGTGACCTCGTTTCCCATGGCAGTAAAACTCAAGGAAAACGAAACCGTGGTGTTTTCCTGGATCGTCTGGCCCGATAAAGCCACCCGTGATGCTGGGATGGCGAAACTCATGTCTGATCCGCGCATGCAACCCGATGTCAATCCAATGCCATTTGACGGTCAGCGAATGATTTTTGGCGGTTTCGATATGATCGTCAAAGCCTGAACTCAACGGCAGGATCACTCCGGCGTCGGGGTGATCCTGCAGCTTTTACGGTTATGAATCTCGCTGTCCGACGGCCGCTCCTTGATGAACTCGAAGCGCGGTTCGCCTTCGTTGTAATGAACCAGCCAGCCCCATTCCAGTTCTGACTCATCCTGGCCGGGTTTCGGTGGCACGGCCCACCATGGCTCTTTGCTGATGATCTGACGCATGGCGCCCTCCCGTCGATTCGGTTGCATCAACTATAACGCGCAGGCGGGCAGGTGCCAGAAATGCACTTGCTGGTGCGATATCCCTTTGTAAAATCAAAGGGGCCCGAAACCTTGAGGTGGCAGACATGAGCGATGAAACCCGTGAGCCGTTCAAGCGGCTGTTCTTCGCCCTGAACTGCGCCCCCCAACAACGCCGGGCCATCGCCCAATGGCGCAGTGCGCTGGAGCTCAATGTCGGGCGCCCGGTGCCGGCGGAAAACTTTCATCTGACGCTGCTGTTTCTCGGTACGGTGGGGATGGCGCAGATAGCGGGCGTCTGCGAGGCCGCCGCCAATGTCCGGATGCCCGGCGTGCCGTTGACGGTGGTGCTTGATCGTCTGGAAGTCTGGCGTCGATCCGGCGTTTTATTGCTGGCACCCGCGCAGGCAGAACCGCAGTTGCTGCGGCTGGTGTATGCGCTGGAGCAGGCCATGTTGCCGTTTGGCTTTGAAGACACTCGTCGGGAATTTCGTCCACATTTGACTCTGATGCGCGACTACCGGGCGCCGGTTCCTGAATCCATTACGCCGCCAGAGTTTTTCTTGCGTGCGGATCGCTTTACCTTGTTCGAATCCCATAAAGGCCGGTATCGGGCGTTGGCCGAATGGCCGTTGGTCTCTGCATAAAAAAAGGCGCCCGAGAGCGCCTGAAATTCACCTTGACCGAGGAAGCCAGGTGAAGCCGTTTTTCTACAGAGGAGTGGGGCGGTGGTAAGGCGCTGCGTACATGATCGCTCCCACGCAGAGCGTGGGAACGATCAGAAATAGGCAGGTAGCCAGAATTTTTGGGGCCGCTTCGCAGCCCAGCGGGACGGTGCGGCGATCCGACAAGCTCCCTCGCCACAGTTAACTGAACCGCAGCACTAAGCCGTCGCTTCAACCCGCTGCTTTTTCGGTTGCTGCCACGACTCGCTGGCGGTCTGGTCCATCGCTTCCTGGATCGCCCGTTTGCGGGTGGCTTCGGCTTTGCGGCTGAAGTACCAGACCATGAACGTGACGATCGATACCGCCAACAGAATCAAACTGGCCACGGCATTGATCTCAGGCTTCACGCCCAGACGCACCGCCGAGAACACTTCCATCGGCAACGTCGTCGAGCCGGGCCCGGAGACGAAACTCGCCAACACCAGATCATCCAGCGACAAGGCAAACGACATCATGCCGCCCGCCACCAGTGACGGCGCGATCATCGGAATGGTGATCAGAAAAAACACCTTGAACGGCCGCGCGCCGAGGTCCATGGCCGCTTCTTCGATGGACAGGTCCAGCTCACGTAAACGCGCCGACACCACCACCGCCACATACGCTGCGCAGAACGTGGTATGGGCGATCCAGATGGTGACAAGGCCACGTTCCTGCGGCCACCCGATCAACTGGGCCATCGCCACGAACAGCAGCAACAGCGACAGACCGGTGATCACTTCCGGCATCACTAGCGGCGCCGTCACCAAACCACCAAACAGCGTGCGACCCTTGAAACGCGTCACACGGGTGAGCACGAAAGCGGCGAGTGTGCCCAATGCCACGGCGGCAATCGCGGTGTAGCAGGCAATTTCCAGGGAGCGCATCACCGAGCCCATCAGTTGCGAGTTGTCGAGCAGACCGACGTACCACTTCACCGACCAGCCGCCCCACACCGTCACCAGTTTCGAGGCGTTGAACGAGTAGATCACCAGAATCAGCATCGGCAGGTAGATAAACGACAGACCGAAAATCAGCATGAACTTTGAAAATCCGAAGCGTTTCATCCCCGTCCCTCCATCTCTTTAGCCTGGCTGCGGTTGAACAGCAGAATCGGCACAATCAGGATCGCCAGCATCACCACCGCCAAGGCGGACGCCACCGGCCAGTCGCGGTTGTTGAAAAACTCCTGCCACAGCACGCGGCCGATCATCAGGGTTTCCGGGCCGCCCAACAGTTCCGGAATCACGAACTCACCGACCACTGGAATGAACACCAGCATGCAGCCAGCGATGATCCCGTTCTTGGCCAGCGGCACAGTGATTTTCCAGAAGTTGTTGAAGTTGCTCGAACCCAGGTCCGACGCGGCTTCCAGCAAGCTGTGATCGTGCTTGACCAGGTTGGCGTACAGCGGCAACACCATGAACGGCAAGTACGCGTAAACCACCCCGATATAGACCGCCGTGTTGGTGTTGAGGATCTCGATCGGCTGCGACGTCAGCCCGGTCCACATCAGGAGCGCGTTGAACAAACCGTTGTTGCTGAGAATGCCCATCCACGCATAGACGCGGATCAGGATCGCGGTCCAGGTCGGCATCATGATCAACAGCAGCAAAACGTTCTGCGTTTCCTTGTTGGCCTTGGTGATGGCGTAGGCCATCGGGAAACCAATCACCAGGCACATCAGCGTGCTTGAAAACGCGACCTTCAACGAGCCGAAGTAAGCCGAGATGTACAGCTCATCTTCGGTCAGCAGCGAATAGTTGCCGAGGTTCAGCAGCAGCTGAAATTTCTGTTCGGCGAAGGTGTAAATCTCGGAGTAGGGAGGAATGGCCAGCGCCGCTTCCGAGAAGCTGATCTTCATCACCAGGAAGAACGGCAACAGGAAAAACAGGCACAACCACAGGAACGGAATGCCGATGACCAGTTTGCGGCCACTGGGCACCAGGCGCAGGAACTGCTGATTGAAGGTTCTCATGAGCGCAGTACCACGCCGCTGTCGTCTTCCCACCACACGTAGACCTGATCGTCCCAGGTCGGGCGCGCGCCACGGCGTTCGGCGTTGGCCATGAACGACTGGACGATCTTGCCGCCGGGCAGCTCCACGTAAAACACCGAGTGGCCGCCGAGGTAGGCGATGTCATGCACCTTGCCTTCGGACCAGTTGTAGCGAGTCTCGGGCTTGAGGGTGCTGACCAGCATTTTTTCCGGGCGGATGGCGTAGGTGATCGACTTGTCCTGCACCGATGTACTCACGCCGTGGCCGACGTAGATCTTCTGTTGCAGATCCGGGCTGTGGATGATCGCGTGACCTTCCAGATCCTCGATCACGGTGCCGTCGAAGGCGTTCACGTTGCCGATGAACTCGCAGACCATGCGGCTGACCGGGGCTTCATAGATGTCGACCGGGCTGCCGATCTGAGCGATCCAGCCCAGGTGCATGATCGCGATGCGCTCGGCCATGGTCATGGCTTCTTCCTGATCGTGGGTCACCATCACGCAGGTCACGCCGACGCGCTCGATGATTTCCACCAACTCCAGTTGCATCTGCGAGCGCAGCTTTTTATCCAGCGCGCCCATCGGTTCGTCGAGCAACAGCAGCTTTGGTCGCTTGGCCAGCGAACGGGCCAACGCCACACGCTGACGCTGGCCGCCGGACAACTGATGCGGCTTGCGTTTGGCGTACTGGGTCATGTGCACCAGCCGCAGCATCTCTTCGACACGGGCGTCGATTTCGCTGGCGGGCAAACGGTCCTGCTTGAGGCCGAAGGCGATGTTCTGCGCCACTGTCATGTGCGGGAACAGTGCATAGGACTGGAACATCATGTTGATCGGCCGTTCGTACGGCGGCATGTCGGTGATGTCGACACCGTCGAGCAGAATCCGCCCTTCGGTCGGGCGTTCGAAGCCGGCGAGCATGCGCAGCAGCGTCGATTTACCCGAGCCGGAACCGCCGAGCAGGGCGAAGATTTCCCCTTGATGGATCTCCAGGGACACATCGTCCACGGCGGTGGTTTCGTCGAATTTCTTGGTGACGCGGTCGACTTTCACCAGCACCTTTTTCGGTGCCTGGTGACCTTCAAGAGCCTTCCTGTAGATGCTGGAGGCGTTTGCCATATGAAACTCCCAACAGGTTTCAGTCATCGGGCCAACGCGGCCTGACTTAAGAGTGGATTGCAAACCCGAGCCGAGCGATGCGCGGGTGCCAGGGCTTATTCGGCACCGCCGTCCTGGCTGCCTGGTCGTACTTGTTGTTATTGCGGTTCATCTATTACGTGAGCGACCGGCGCGCAAAGGCACGCCCGCCAGACTCACGGGGGCAGTTAAATCGTTAAATGCTTTTTGAAGTCAGCGCGTATTACGCAGCGCCGCCCGTTGCCGGCACGCTTCGCCAAACGCCTGGAAAATACTCAAATAGGGGGGATTCGAAAGCACCTGCCATTCCGGGTGCCATTGCACGCCGACGGCGAAGGCCTTGCTGTGCTCGACAGAAATCGCCTCGATCAAACCATCCGGTGCGACAGCTTCAGCGCGCAGGCCGGGAGCCAGTCGGTCAATGCCCTGGCTGTGGATCGAATTGACCTGGAACACCTGCGGCAAGTCCAGCGCTTCGAACACACCGCCCGGTTGCATATTCACCGCATGAGCAGGCGCGTACTGCACGGCCAGGTCGGGGTGATCCGCTTCGCGATGATCAAGGTAGCCGGGCAGTTCGTGCACCTTCTGATGCAGGCTGCCGCGGAACGCCACGTTCATTTCCTGAAAGCCCCGGCAGATGCCGAGCACCGGAACACCGGCGGCGATGGCTGCGCGCAATAAGGGCAGGGTGGTGGCGTCCCGTTGCGGATCGTGATCCGTGCCGGGGGTACTGGTCGGGCCTTGATAGTGGAAGGGTTCCACATTCGACGGCGAGCCGGTCAGCAACAGACCGTCGAGCTGCGCGAGCAGGTCATCGATTTCGGTCAGATCGCCTAAGGAAGGAATGACCACTGGCAACCCCAAGGCCGCGACGCTGACAGCACGCAAATACTTGTCGCCGCTGACGTGGTAGGGGTGCAGGCCAATCTGTTTAGTGCACGCAGTAACGCCGATCAATGGCTTGAATGCCATTTTTATCACCTCGAAGTTTCACACTTGAACGAGCTTTTCCGGAGCTTAGCCTTGTTGATTTTAATTAACAACTCTCATGTAAAAAATTCTAAACGCCGCACGCCAGATCCTCAGGATTTATGCGGTTCGCAAGACTAGCTAGGCACTTTCATGCCCAAAAAAGCCCAGAAAATAAAGGGCGAGAGGCCAAGTGTTCGCTATTGACTTCACTTTTCCGTTCGGGTTGACTGGGCTCGTGAACGTGAAGTGAACATAATAATTAACAGCTAATAGGTGCATCATGTCGGTCCCTCTGCGTGCCGTTCAACTCAACGAAGCAAACGCATTCCTTAAGAAATATCCTGAGGTTTTGTACGTCGACCTTCTGATTGCGGATATGAACGGTGTGGTGCGCGGCAAGCGCATCGAGCGCACCAGTCTTCATAAGGTCTACGAAAAAGGCATCAACCTCCCGGCGTCACTGTTTGCCCTGGACATCAACGGTTCTACGGTGGAAAGCACCGGCCTGGGTCTGGACATCGGCGACTCGGATCGCATCTGCTTCCCCATCCCCAATACCCTCAGCATCGAACCCTGGCAGAAGCGCCCGACCGCGCAGCTGTTAATGACCATGCACGAACTCGAAGGCCAGCCGTTCTTTGCTGATCCGCGCGAAGTGTTGCGTCAGGTGGTGAGCAAGTTCGATGACATGGGCCTGACCATTTGCGCAGCCTTCGAACTGGAGTTCTATCTGATCGACCAGGACAACGTGAACGGTCGTCCGCAATCGCCACGTTCGCCGGTGTCCGGCAAACGTCCACACTCGACTCAGGTGTATCTGATCGACGATCTGGACGAGTACGTCGACTGCCTGCAAGACATCCTCGAAGGCGCGAAAGAGCAGGGCATTCCCGCTGACGCCATCGTCAAGGAAAGCGCCCCGGCGCAATTCGAAGTGAACCTGCATCACGTCTCCGACCCTATAAAGGCCTGCGACTACGCGGTGTTGCTCAAGCGTCTGGTGAAGAACATCGCCTACGACCACGAGATGGACACCACCTTCATGGCCAAGCCGTATCCGGGCCAGGCAGGCAATGGTTTGCACGTGCACATTTCGATTCTCGACAAAGAAGGCAACAACATCTTTGCCAGCGAGGATCCCGAGCAGAACGCCGCACTGCGTCACGCGATCGGCGGTGTGCTCGAGACCCTGCCGGCGCAGATGGCGTTCCTCTGCCCGAACGTCAACTCGTACCGCCGTTTCGGCGCGCAGTTCTATGTACCGAACTCGCCTAGCTGGGGCATCGACAACCGTACCGTGGCGGTGCGTGTGCCCACCGGTTCGGCAGATGCCGTGCGCATCGAACACCGCGTCGCGGGCGCCGATGCCAACCCGTACCTGCTGATGGCCTCAGTGCTGGCCGGTATTCACCATGGCCTGACCAACGAAATCGAACCGGGCGCCCCGGTCGAAGGCAACAGCTACGAACAGAACGAGCAAAGCCTGCCGAACAACTTGCGCGATGCACTTCGCGAACTGGACGACAGCGAAGTCATGGCGCGCTACATCGACCCGCTGTACATCGACGTGTTCGT
The DNA here is from genome assembly GCF_024748615.1 of Pseudomonas sp. B21-048. Lineage (NCBI taxonomy): Bacteria > Pseudomonadati > Pseudomonadota > Gammaproteobacteria > Pseudomonadales > Pseudomonadaceae > Pseudomonas > Pseudomonas sp. B21-048. The sequence goes on from NZ_CP087168.1 coordinate 2,284,618, forward strand.
GGCGTGCAAGGAAAGCGAGCTGGCCGAGTTCGAAAACTCCATCTCCGACCTTGAGTACAACTGGTACTTGCATACGGTTTGATGGGATCGTGGTTTTCTAATCGTTAATTGGTCGGCTTTAGTCCGGCGACTACTTATTCCTCTGCGTAGAGTCACAACCATGGCAAACACTCGCAGCGACTGGGAGCAACGCTTCCAGTCCCTCACACTAGAAGGCCGCGCATTCATCGACGGCCAATACCGCCCGGCACTCAGCGGCGACACGTTTGAATGCATCAGCCCGGTCGACGGCCGCTTTCTGGCGAACATCGCCAGCACTGACGAAGCCGACGCCAATGCCGCCGTGCAGGTTGCACGCCGCACATTTGAATCCGGCATCTGGGCCAAGCTGCCCCCGGCCGAGCGCAAGCGCATCCTGATTCGTTTCGCCGATCTGATTCTGCAAAACCAGGAAGAACTGGCGCTGCTGGAAACCCTGGACATGGGCAAGCCGATCAGCGATTCCATGAGCATCGACATCCCGGCGACCGCCAACGCGATCCGCTGGAGCGCCGAAGCCATCGACAAAATCTACGACGAAGTCGCCGCCACACCGCACGATCAACTCGGCCTTATCACCCGCGAACCAGCAGGCGTCGTTGCCGCCATCGTCCCGTGGAATTTCCCGCTGATCATGGCCAGCTGGAAGTTCGCCCCGGCCCTCGCGGCAGGCAACTCCTTCATCCTCAAGCCTTCGGAGAAGTCACCGCTGACGGCCATTCGCGTCGCGCAATTGGCCCTTGACGCTGGCATCCCCAAAGGCGTGTTCAACGTCCTGCCAGGCTTCGGTCACACTGTCGGCAAGGCGCTGGCGTTGCACATGGACGTCGACGTACTGGCCTTCACCGGCTCGACGGCGATTGCCAAGCAACTGCTGATCTACGCCGGGCAAAGCAACATGAAACGGGTCTGGCTGGAAGCGGGCGGCAAGAGCCCGAACGTGGTATTCGCCGATGCGCCGGACTTGCGCGCAGCCGCTCAGGCGGCGGCCAGCGCGATTGCCTTCAACCAGGGCGAAGTCTGCACAGCAGGTTCGCGCTTGCTGGTGGAGCGCTCGATTCGCGAGCAGTTCATTCCGCTGTTGGTGGATGCGCTGCAAGCGTGGAAACCGGGCCACGCCCTCGATCCGAAAACCACTGTTGGCGCGGTCGTCGATCAGCGCCAACTGGAGAACGTGTTGCGTTACATCCAGGTCGGCAAAGACCAGGGCGCACACCTGATCGCCGGCGGCAATCGTACCCTCGAAGGCACCGGTGGCCTGTACGTGGAACCGGCGATTTTCGACGGTGTGACCAATGCCATGACCATCGCCCGGGAAGAAATCTTCGGGCCGGTGCTGTCGCTGATCACCTTCGATACCGCGGAAGAAGCGCTGCAGATCGCCAACGACAGCATCTTCGGTCTGGCGGCTGGCGTGTGGACCAGCAACCTCAGCAAGGCCCACACCTTCGCTCGCGGTTTGCGCGCCGGCAGCGTCTGGATCAACCAATATGACGGCGGCGACATGACCGCGCCGTTCGGTGGGTTCAAGCAGTCGGGTAATGGTCGGGATAAATCGCTGCATGCGTTCGACAAATACACCGAACTCAAAGCGACCTGGATCAAGCTCTAACCCTTTTACAGCGGCGGTCGCCCGCGCGTGCCGGCGGCCTTCGGAGAAACGTATGAAACAGACTCATGTAAACAGCTACTACGCCGCGACCCGTAATCAGATCGGTGATTACCCGGTTCTTGAAGAGTGGGTGGAATGCGACGTCTGCGTGATTGGCGCCGGCTACACCGGTCTGTCCTCGGCGCTGTTCCTCAGCGAAGCGGGCTACAGCGTTACCGTCCTCGAAGCCGCCAAAGTCGGCTTCGGCGCCAGCGGTCGCAACGGCGGCCAACTGGTCAATTCCTACAGCCGCGACGTCGATGTGATCGAAGAGCGTTATGGCGATAAAACCGCCGAAGTGCTCGGCAGCATGATCTTTGAAGGCGCCGACATCATCCGTTCGCGCATCAAAGAGTACGACATCAAATGCGACTACCGCCCCGGCGGCATCTTCGCCGCGCTGAACAAAAAGCAACTCAACGGCCTGGCCGAGCAGAAGCGCAGCTGGGAGCGCTACGGCAACAAAAACCTGAGAATGCTCGACGCAGCGGACATCCAGCGCGAAGTCGGTTGCGACAACTACGTTGGCGGCCTGCTCGACATGCAGGGCGGGCACATCCACCCGCTGAACCTGGCCTTGGGTGAAGCCGCCGCGATCATCAGCCTGGGCGGTAAAATCTACGAACAATCCGCCGCCGTGGAAATCACCTACGGCGAACCGATCACCGTACGCACCGCCAAAGGCGTGGTGCGGGCCAAGTACCTGCTAATCGCAGGTAATGCTTACCTGCCTCAAGACCTCGACAACCGCGTGACGCGCAAAAGCATGCCCTGCGGTTCGCAAATCGTCGTCACTGAGCCGTTGTCCGAACAGGTTGCGCGCAGCCTGATCAAAAATAACTACTGCGTGGAAGACTGCAACTACCTGCTCGACTACTACCGCCTCACCGCCGACAACCGCCTGCTGTACGGCGGCGGTGTGGTCTACGGCGCCCGCGAGCCGGACGACATCGAACAACTGATCAAACCGAAAATCCTCAAAACCTTCCCGCAATTGAAGGACGTGAAAATCGACTACCGCTGGACCGGCAACTTCCTGCTGACCATGTCACGCATGCCGCAATTCGGCCGCATCGAAAAGAACGCCTATTACATGCAAGGCTACAGCGGTCACGGCGTCACCTGCTCGCACCTGGCCGGCAAACTCATCTGCGAAATGATCCGCGGCGACGCCGAACGCTTCGACGCCTTCGCCTCCCTGCCGCACATGCCCATGCTCGGCGGCCGCACCTTCCAGGCCCCACTCACTGCCATGGGCGCGGCGTATTACGCGCTGCGCGACCGGTTCGGCATATAAGCCAGACCCAATCCCTGTAGGAGCCGAGCTTGCTCGCGAAGACGGCAGCACAGTCAACATTGATGTCGCCTGACACCTCGCCATCGCGAGAAAGACCGCTTCTACAGGTTTCGTACAGGGACGGACGACTATCATCCACCTATTCGATTATCTGCCGTTTATCGAACCTGCTGAGCAACATCCACAAACGTGATTTAATACCCGCCTTCCACGGTTCCGGGATGGGAAACGGCGTAATCCGCGGCCACCAGTCGCCCGCCACCCACCCCCATTACCCTTAAGTATTCTTCGCATAAGGCTGTCATGGACACGGGCTCACGACTCAAATTAGTACGCGAAAGCTACAAACTGTCCCAGCGTGAGCTGGCCCGGCGTAGCGGTGTCACCAATGCCACCATCTCCCTGATCGAACAGAACCGCGTCAGCCCCTCCGTCAGCTCCCTCAAAAAACTGCTCGAAGGCATCCCCATGTCCCTGGCGGACTTTTTCACCTTCGACCAACCGCCGCGTGAGCACCAATACGTGTTCCGCGCCAATGAGCAGCCAGATCTCGGGCGCCATGGGCTGCGGTTGTTGCTGATCGGGGCTTCGGTACCGAGTCGGCAGATGCGGCTGTTGCGCGAGCAATACGCGCCAGGGGCGAGTTCGGGGGAAGAGCCGATTGTGCACTCGGAAGGCGAGGAGTGTGGGCTGGTGACGCGGGGCACGGTTGAGTTGACGGTGGATGGGCAGATTAGTGTGCTGAATGCCGGGGATGGGTATTACTTTCCGACGACGCTGCCGCATCGGTTTAGGAACATTGGGGCGGATGAGGCTGAAATCATCAGTGCCAACACCCCGGCTAACTTCTGATAACGATAGTGAACATCAAACCTGTAGTAGCCATTGGTAGCTGCTACGGGCTTTTTCAAAGTAAATGGACTTCACCTCATGACCACACAACGCATCCGCCCCCTCGCACTCTGCGTCTTCCATCACAACGGAAAAATTCTGGTCAACGAAGCTTACGACTCAATAAAAAAGCAGACTTTTTTCCGCCCCGTCGGTGGAGGCATCGAGTTCGGCGAAACCAGTGCCCAGGCAGTTGTGCGAGAGGTACAAGAGGAACTCGGGTTACCCATCTCTGATGTTCGCTTACTCGGTACGCTTGAGAGCATCTTCACTTATGCCGGCACTCCAGGGCATGAAATTGTTCAGGTGTACGATGCAAAATTTGTGGATGCGAACGTCTACGAATTGCCGCAGTTGAAGGCGTGTGAGAGTGACGGCACGGCCTTCATAGCGAAATGGCATGGCGTCGCAAGCTTCACTGATGGGTCACCTTTGGTTCCAGATGGTCTTTATGAGCTACTGCAGAAAGTCGCATTGCTGGATTGATATCTGAAGCAGCAAAGGAGTGACTTGAGGAGACTTCTCTTGGTCCTTCCGCTCCACGATTGACAACCCGGATCATCCAAAACACTATCAGCCTATGACCTACACACGCCACATGAACATGATGTGCACCTCCATGACCGCTTCCGGCGGGCCATGAGGTCATGCGTTCGTAGAATTTGACGTAATTACCCAAGGCCCCGCCAGAAATGGACGGGGCTTTTTAGGTCTCCGTCTACCGATGGCTAACGGAGAATGAAATGTTCGAGATTAGACGCGCCACGCACAGCGATGCCCAAACAGCGTTCGATATTCGCCTTCAAGCGATACGGCATCAATGCATCGGCGCCTATACCACGGAGCAAATGTTGGCCTGGACGGCAGGATCAGCCAACGACGGCTATAGCGACCTGATGAATAAACACTTTTATCTGGGCTGTATTCAGGGTGAGCCGGTGGCGACCGGAATGCTTGATCTGGAGAGGAGCGAAATCGGCGCGATCTTTGTGCTCCCGAGCTTTATGCAACGAGGCATTGGCTTGAGAGTCCTGGACTACCTTGAATGCCTGGCGCGAGATCTGGGGCTGAAGGAGATCAATCTGGACGCCACGTTGAATGCTGCTGACTTTTACCGGCGTTGCGGTTTCGTGGGTGACGAACCTGCTATTTACCATTCGCCCTCCGGGCTTCAGCTGGCTTGTACACCGATGGTGAAGGCGCTTTTGTAGGCTTGGCGTTGATGTGCAGATTAGTGTGTTGTATGCCTAGGATGGGTAATTTTCCGACGACGTTGCTGCATCGGTTTCGCATATTGGGCAGGATGAGGCCGAAATCATCAGCGCCAACACCTCGGCTAACTTCTGACCTCTAAAGCAAACATTAAACCCGCAGCGACCTTCGGCGGGGCGACCACGACTTTTGGTCGCCCCTCCTAGCGATTACCACTTCATACCTCAGGTGAGGGCGTCTGCGACGCCGCTCAAAGTGACTTCAAGTAGTCGAGAAGCTGTGACCTTTGGATATCACTGAGGTTGCCCACGCCATAGTCATGGCCGCCGTTGCTGTTGCCCTCAAGCGTGGTGTCGAAAAGAAACCAGTTCTTGTCCGACTTATCAGTCTTGAATCCCACCCTTTGGTTATCGAATTCATGGGTCCCTGTATAGAACGTCGAGGGACGCTGACGGGGTGGCAAGAGAAGGTCGTTCAGGGTCGGCACAGAGCCGTTATGCAAATAGGGAGCGGTGGCCCAGATGCCGGTGAGGGGTCTTGCTTTATAGGCGAGAAGAGAAATTTTTGGGCTCTTACGGTAACAGTTGTATAGCCGTAGCGCTTTCTCATCAGCATTGCTGAACAAGGCACGGTCCTTGAATCCAGGGACTTTTTGAGGTTTGGTATCTATTCCAAGCAATCCATCGAAAGCCAGTTCGGCGACATCGCGTCCTTTGCCAAGTAATGTCTCAAGGACGGTCACACCCAGCATGTTGTAGAGACGGTCATTTGGCTGAATGGGTCCTAATTTATCGACTCTGGGATAACCCGATAACACGCCAGCATCCGCTTTAAATTGATAAGCATTGCACGCCATCCAGGGATCCGTGCCAATGGTCGAGGCTTTTGGGCTCTGAGCATTGAAATTGTCATTCGCGGAGATTGGAATCATGACCGCCGCGATGGCCGTAGTGAGATCGTTTCTATCAAGGGGTACATGGCAGCCGGCACAATTGTCCGTAAACAATTTGGCGCCTGACGTGAGGTCTTTTGGCAGCGACCCAGGCCATTGCGGAGGCTTCAAGGTATAAAGAGAACGTTCTAGAACATCCAGATTTTTCACGTTTACACTGGAGACAAATCCTGGCTTGGCCGGATTTTCTTTAACCGGTCGAATATCGGCGTACACGCCGATGGCCTCTCCAGCATTACGCCCCAGGCCTCCAACATCGAGGCCGCCGTCTTTTTTTATCGAGGGGAGTGTTTTTTTGCCGACCATTCCGTTCCATTGGAGGACGTCATGTTGAGGCGTATTCCAGAGAAATGGATAACTTACCGGCGCATCAGAGGGGTTAGGGGTAGGCGGTTTCGCTTGGGTGACTTGACTGATTTTGTTGAGAATGTGGCCTACTGCATCAAGGCGCCCTGGGCCATATTGCAGATCGGTGGCATTCAGTGTCTCGTTTTGTGCATAAAACGCATTCAAGCTTTCCAGCGATTTTTTCAGCCGTTGGCGATTTCCTTTCGACAGGTCATCCTCCAGGACACTCTTCGCAAAGCGTTCAAATTTTTCAGGGTCGGAAGCCGTTGTGGTTAACGCCGCTCTCAATGCTTTAAAGAAATTTTGAAAGTCGGCGTTAGTTGGCCCGCCATTGATGACAAGATTCTGTCCTTCAAAATTGATTTGAGCCGTGTGACAAGCAGAGCAATTCATCCCCACCCACGGCTCTTGCGTCCCTTGTCCAAAAAACCAACGGAGTTTCGTGAAGGACAGCTTGCTGTCATGGCTATCATCCAAAACGAAACCCATCGGCAACGTAAAACGCTTACCGTTATAAGACGGCTGATAAGGCATGTAACCGTAGGCAGAGATCGTTTTGTCACTCATGAACTTCTCTTCTGAAGCGGGCACTTCCAGTGCTCGTGCCCAGGAGAGAGGGAGAATTCTCGAACCTTGTGAAAGGTCATGCCAATTGGAGAGGGTGGTGTCATTCCATCCCTGATCCAGGATGTCGGCCGCTTGAGTCACTGAATTACAGCTGAAAAACAACAATGCAGCGCAGGCAAATGGTGGGGCTTTTAATTTGTTCATCAGATTCCCTTCTATTTGTAATTTCCTGTTGGGACCCATCACGTGGGTAGCCAAAAGCTACCCGTCATGAGTGTAGCCACGAAAAAAACACCGCTCTTGGATTTTGTTCCATGGCACTCATATCGTGCCCTCAACCACAACCAGCCCGTAATATTCCGGATTGCCACGATTGACAGCCCGAACGACTTGTAGGAATTTAGCCGCTCGCAGGTAAGGAATATCTGCTGACGGCCAAAAAATGGCCGTTATTCATCACACAAGGGATTGCCTATGCAAGGTTCAAACACCGTTGCTCAACAGGTGTGCGGTCAGCGGGTGCATACGCATCAGAACACCGCACACATGAACATTGCCGAGCAAATCCTCGAATGCCTGTTTCGGCGTCGTAGCCTTGCCCCGGGGCAGGATTCCGAGCTTTCGTTGCAGGTACTGGAACCCCATCTGACCAAGGTCATGCAGGCGGTCGAGCGCGGTCGCCAGGTCGAAATGGTCTTGCCAGCCTTCCCGGGCAAATCACCCAGCCGCAAGAAAACCCTCAGCCATCTGCCAGATCTTGCTGAGCATCACGCAATCGACGAGTTACACCGCCTGTGCAATGAGATCCAGGCGATCTACGCACCGGGGGCGCTGATTCATATCTGCTCCGATGGCTATGTGTTCTCTGATCTGGTGCATGTTCCCGATGCAGACGTCAAAGCCTACACCGACGCTATCCAGGACTACGCCGAACAGCACTATCGCGGCACGTTCGCCCATTTCGACCTCCGGGATGCCTATCCTCCGCTTGACTGTCTGGACGCCATGCGTGAGGAGATGATGATCGAGCACGGCCAGTCACTGGTCTTGTTGCAGCAACGCTTCAAGGATGATCCGCACATGATGTTGATGTACTGCGGCATCCATCGCTTTCTTTCCGAGGATTACTCGGGCCTCAAAGTATTCGCGGGCATGAGCCTTAATGCGGTGAAAAAAATCGCCAAGCCGGCCTCGCAGCGGGTGATCCAGCGCAGTGAAGCCTGGAGTGCTCTGTTACAGGCGCGCTACCCACATTGCCTGCGCCTGTCGATTCACCCGCAACTGGCGGTGTCGACGAAAATCGGTATCCGGTTGGTGCCAACCAGTGACCTGTGGCGTACGCCCTGGCATTCGGTGGCCATCAAGCGACGGGGTGTGGTCACCCTCGAAAAACGCAGCAATGTCGATGAACGTTACCACCGCTTGGTGTTCCGCAAGGGGCGTCCTTGTCACTACGCCAGTGCTCAATGATGGTGTCTCGGTTGCGGGTCGAAGCCGTACTCTTCGATCTGGATGGAACCCTGGTCGATACCTTGCCTGACATCACCTGGTGCCTGAACCAGGTGTTGCTCGAACACGGTTGCCCGGCGCTGAGCGCGGAAACGGTGCGGGGTTATATCGGCGGTGGGGTCACGGCGATGATCGAGCAGCTTGCCGCGCAGTTTGATATCGCTGATGCGCCCGCCATGCACCAGCGCTATGTGACGCTCTACCAAAACAACCTTGTTCAATTTTCCCGGCCCTTCAACGGTGTGCTTGCCTTGCTCGAAGGTTGTCGCCAATTGCAAGTGCCGCTGGCAATCGTCACCAACAAGGCTGACGAAATGGCCCGGCAAGTAGCCGATGCGCTGCTTCCACAGAATACCTTCGGGACGATTCTGGGGCATCGCGCGGGCCGGGCGCTCAAACCTCAGCCGGAGGTGGCATGGGAAGCCGCCCGATGCTTATCGGTTGATCCGCAACGCTGTTTGTTCGTCGGTGACACGCAGATCGACCTGCAAACGGCGCGTGCCGCAGGCATGTACTCGGCGGCAGTCACCTGGGGCTATGGCCTGACCTCTGCATTGCAGGCCCAGGCCCCGAACTTCTGTTGCGAACAACCGGCCGGGCTGCTGCGCATTTTGCAGCAAGTCTGCGGTACGGCGCCTGCGTTCACCGAGCATGGCGACACTGTTAAATCCTATTGATACACACACTCTCAAGGAAGCTGTTCTATGGAACATAGAGAAGCCTGGATCGCTGCTGTCAGCGATTTGTTGGCGGGTTATCTGCTCAAAGGCACGGATGATTGTTTCGAAGCACAAGGCAGCGCGCATCTCGCGCTACGCCTGGGACATTGCTTCGATCAGAGCCTGCCAGTGCGTCTGGTACTGCCAGGCTTTCCCTGCAAGTCGCCAAACGCCATCGACCAGACCTTCGGCGTGCTGCCGGATTATGGTGAGGTCATGGCCATCGAGCGCCTCGACCAGCTCGGCCAAGCCATCACCGCGTTGCATGCCCCGGGCTGTGTGGTGTCGATCCTCAGTGACGGCACGACCTTCAATGACATCGTTGGCGTTGCCGACGACGTTCGCGTCGCCTACAACCGAGCGTTGCGTGAACTGTGCACCACCCACACGATTCAGTGGGTCAGCATGGAAGACCTGTTCCCACAGGCCCAAAGCGCCGAGTCGGTTCGCGCCAGCCTGGTCAAGCAGGCCCGTCTGCCCTGGAAAAACCTTGGGGATCTGATCGAGAAGAGCCGCGAAGATGAATCCCTCAGCCAGGCCCATGACCACCTCTGCAGTCACCTCTACAACGATCTGCGACTGTGCCGGGAGGACGGGCAGAGCGAGGATGAGTACCTGCAGCAAATCAATTTCAAAGCCTACCAAATGATGTATCGCGGGCAGGCATTGAATGCGGCAGTGGACCGTTTCTTCGGCGATGACATTCGCTTGTCGGTCCACCAGTACAGCAATGCCGGACCCAAGTTCACCTTCGGATTGGCCGAGGGGCTGACCCGTGTTTACAGCCCTTGGCATGCCGTGCCGGTGTGCAACCTCGATGGCAGCCAAACCCTTCGCACCCGCGCCCAGGTCGACCTCGACCACCACGTGTTGGTCACGTATGACGGGCGGCCGTGGCTCTACCACCAAACAGAAAACCCACAGGCGCAAGGCTTCGAGTACGAACTGCAAAAACTTCCGCTCTTTGGTCTGGTGGTGCGAGACCCGTTGGGGCTGGGTTTCGAGCGACTGTCCACGGGCTTGCTGGAGGCACTGGTGGAAACCTTCGGTTTCGTCTGCCTCAAGGGCTGCCGCTTCGACGACCAGGACAGCTTTGCGCGCAGCTGCGAACGCTTCGGCACGCTGTACGAATGGGCCTTCGGCGCCGTGCACGTGGTCAAACCCGCGGACAAACCCCAAGGCGTGGTGCACTCGCTGGAGAAAACACCATTGCACTGGGACCTGAACATGCTGCCCGACAGCGACGCACAGGTGCAGCGCAACCCGAAATTCTGCGCCAGCAAATTCATGCTCTATTGCAAGACCGCGCCGCAGCCGGGCGAGGGCCAGACCACCATCGTCGACAGCCGAAACGTCCTGCGCAAAGTCGGGCAGCAAATCGCCCAGCAATGGCAGGGCGTGAACATCAGCTACTACACCAAAATGACCTACTTCGGTGGCTCACCGCGCAGCTACAGCCTGGTGGATCACCACCCCCGCAGCGGCGAACTTATCCTGCGTTATCAAGAGGGCACTGAATCGACACTGCAGACGCTTAGTCAGTCTGTGCAGGATCATGATGAGGAGGCGCAGCAGGCGTTGCTGGAACAGGTCAATGCGCTGGTTTATGACCCGGAGTGCCTGATTGCTCATCAATGGAGTGAGGGGGATTTGGTGCTGATCGACAACTATCGGACGTTGCATGGAAGGCTGCCGATGTCGGCGGGTTCTTCTTCGCGGGAATTGTGGCGGGTGCAGGTTTACTGATTGCTCGAGTTTGGCAGGCCCTGGGGACAGGGTCTTCTTCGAAAACTATTCCTATCACTGCGGAGTGAAGTCACGAATCGCGCGAATAGTCTGTGTTGGCGGCTTCTTCCATCAACCAACCCCAGCTTGGACCGTTTGTCTGTGACTGATCGAAAGTTGGCACGCTGCCGCATCGGTTTCGCAATATTGGGGCGGATGAGGCGGAAATCATCAGTACTAACACCCCGGCGAAATTCTAATCTCCTTGCGCCTTCGCATTGGGCGCGGGGTTGCCCGAGGGTGTTTTTACGGCTCTAAAAAATCCAATGCTCGGCCGAATATGCCGGCTTCCAATTTTGAAGACCTCTATTGCGATAGTTTTTTTGATGAATCGTTTCTGGGGTTATGGGAATGATGTGTAGGATGAAAAGAAGTGATGTGTAGGGCTTTTCGGATCGTCGCTCGTTTATGTCATTTGTTAGAGTGAGTCATATTAATGATAGGGTTATAATTTTTGGTGTGAGCGCTGATTTGTATCGAAGCTCAAGAAATCTATCGGGCTGTCTGAGGGGGTATTAATGCGGCTGAGAGTTTTTTTACCGTTTTAGTTTCGGATTTATTAACTGTTATGCTTTCCATGCTTTATGCGGCATTTCTTGCATGGTTAATAGGGGTGGTGGTCCCTTTAATCGGGATTTATTATTGGTTGGTGCTAGGTGTTTTTTTATTTTTTTGTTGGTTGTTAATTTTTATTATTGCTCTCTCAGCTATATTGATGTTTCACTGGGGCGTGATCTTAATCCCGAAAGAGACTCTGCTTGGGTTGCCTATTTCGGTGCTTTTATCGGTTCTTTGTTTTGGGTTGCTGTTATCGTTCTACAAATTGATCAAATATTTCCGCTGCGAGGAAAGCTTTCGTTTGTCGTTAGTGCGGCTATTTTTATGTTGGTTTTTGTCTGCTTATGCATTTATATAATGAGGCTGCGCCGAAGAAAGTGATGTGCTCGATGAGGTGGTTTATTCTAAAGTTGTTTCTTCTGCTATGTTTTTTATTGTGATTGCATCGACCAGGGCTTCAAAGGCCAGTGCCAGTTTTCCCATTTGTCTGTATGCTCGCTCATAGTTTATAGGGTCTTTCCTGAAAAGCTCAAATATATCGTTTTTTTGCACTAAACTAACTACGCCGAACGCTGATGGTCCTAAGTCCACAGAGTAATAGATAGTGTTGCCGGTTTTAGTGTTTTCGGCTAGGTGTTGGTATGTTCTCCTAATGGGCCCTACTGTGCTGGGTGCGTCAGGTCCATTGTATATATTTCCTGCGCTTTCATAAATATTATTAGCGCCATGCGCAACGTAGGTTAACCCGCTGGTTAATTTAATACCTCTTGACTTTCCGAGTAGTGAAGCTCCAGTTTGAATTTGCATTGCTCCCGCTAAAATACCAATGCCATTTTTAGTGTAAAACATCGCTTTGGATGATAATTCGGCATACTCATCTCTGATTTTTTGCAAACCCTGTCGCGCGCTAATTAAACCTTCATCAACCGCTTGGATAATCTCGTTAGCATAAGATGAAACGATCGAGCTGAATTGAAGCTGCAAAAAACTATCGTACAGTTGCGTAGCGCCAATAGTGCACCCGAACGCAACAAGATCGGACGCAGCTTTAGTCACATCATGAATGTCACAAGAATCGTCATTCATCTTCAATTTCCCACGTACTGTAAGCACACGTTCCCGCCTGGACGTGCGTCCAAGTGATATCGCGATATCGGATGGATACCATCTCTTGAGGTTCTGTATCATTCATATATATGGCATGAGGAACTTTAAGGTTGATGTGCGCGATTTTCGCCCCTGTGAGTTGTATTTTATAATATTTATCTTGGCCGCCCGCCGGAGATGTTCTATAGAAAAAAATAGTGCACTCAATTTCTTCCCTTTCATGGAGGGCACTCGCCAACAATGGTGAAGATTTATCGATATTCTTGGTAATCATGATCGGCAAATGTTTGCCGCGACCACCTGAAACACCACCGTCATTGCCCGTAATCATATTGTGCGAATACGCCAAAATCATGATTTCGTCTTTGTGAGCGATTTGAAATTTATTCCCTATAGATTCCACTCCGGAGCACCCGGCGGAAATTAAACCCTGGCGTTTGCCGGTGACTCTCATGTATCCGTGATTAGCCATGCGGGGTACATCCTGTCTTCTGATTGCTTCATTTCGAGTGTATCAGGCGCACTATCGACAGGATTTTGATGTGGTAAATCTTTAAACTAACTTAAGACTCGTCTTACAGTTCGTGAAGAAATTAGTGATGGTAAAACCCTATATTATTGCGCGATGAAGTCCCGAATCGCTCGAATAGTCTCTATCGGCGCTTCTTCCATTAGCCAATGTCCTGCCCCCGGAATCACCACTTCCGTGACCTTATCCGCCGCATTGCGCATAACGATCGCTTCATTGCTGCCAAAGGATTTCTCACCGCCGATGGCCAGCACTGGCATCGTCAGCCGCGTTGTCATCGAAGCTGCTATCGGCTACGTGGTAAAGGCCCGTGGCATGACACAAATTGCCAAGGATTCCGGAATGGGCCGCGAAAACCTGTACAAGGCCTTCGCGCCAGGCGCGAAACCACGTTTTGATACGGTTCTAAAGGTCACCCATGCCCTTGGCATTGATCTCTGCGCACAACTGGGACATGCGGCAAATCACTCGATTCTCTGAGAGTGTCCGTGGCTGTTTGCCTTGCTGGGAAAACGGAAAAAAGGTGACAGATCTATTGAAAAAAATAGATCTGTCACCTTTTTGGTCACCTTTTTGATTTTTTTGATTTTACGGCGTATCAAACCCACGCTGCTCAATCACCCGAAACACATCACTCACATCCTGGACCATGATCCTAGCAATATTGGTGACAGTGTTGATGTCGTGCTCGGCGTAGTCCGGCAGGCTGGTGCAGGCCATGAGGTTGAGGTATTTGAGGACGGCGCTGAGGCGTTCGCTGAGGCAGTTGTGGAGTTCGCGCAGTGGGGCGTCGGCGTCGATGAGGAGGACGGGGTGGTCGGTGGCGAAATGGGACATTGGGGTGTAGTGGCGGAGCGGGTTTTTTCATTGTCATAAGGATGGTCCTATCGTGAAAAACGTAGTGCCACTGTTCTGCTGCGAAACAAATAGGTGGCAGCTGTGAGCGGGTTCGCAGACCGAGGACAAGACCAACCCGGCAGACCCGAAGGTCTCCCACACACAGCCGCCATGAAACGTAATGCTGGCGAAGTTTGCCAGAATTGTTGTTTGACGGTGTTAGGTCATTTCCCTCAGGGCTGCGAAACCCTATCGCTAACTGTGGTCAGCGACAGACCCACTCTAGGCAGTGATTTTGATAGCCGCAACCGGGCTGTAGGACCATACGCGGTCACTGTAAGGGAGGGGCGGAACGCCGCATCGCCCCGTTCGATGGCGCAGCCGCCGCAAAATGGGGTGTTGCGGTGTGTCTGAGGAAACGGGCTAGCAGGATCTGGGGCCGCTTCTCAGCCCAACGGGGGCAAGCCCCCTCACCACAAAGCGCAAATTCCTACGAGATTCTCAGACTTCAAAATCCTGGCTGCGGCTTCATCAATCGATCACGATTGCAGTTTGTTTCAAGCGCAATATTCATTTCACCAGCCGTTACGGCGCTTAACCCGAAGAGAATCCCATGAGTCAGACACTGGAACGCGCCATTGCCATCGCCGCCGCAGCGCATGAAGGGCAAGTGGACAAGGGCGGCGCGCCTTACATCCTGCATCCGCTGAGGGTCATGCTGCGGGTGAACACACTGGAAGAGCGCATCGTCGCGGTGCTGCATGACGTGGTCGAGGACTGAGGCATCAGCTTCGACGACCTGCGTAACGAAGGCTTCAGCGAAACGGTGCTGATGGCGATTGCGTCAGTGACCAAGGTGCCGGACGAGTCCTACGAGGCATTTGTCGAGCGCGCGGCGCAGAACCCGATCGGGCGGGTGGTGAAACTGGCGGATCTGGAAGAGAACAGCGACTTGTCGCGGATTGCCCAGCCGTCCTGGGAGGATCTGGAGCGCGTAGAGAAGTATCGGCGAGCGATAGGGGTGTTGCGTTCGTAGCGAGTGGGTTGAGAGTTCGGAGTCCATCAAGCGATACCCACCCACCGCCGCCCAAACGCTTATTACTATCGACTTAACTGGCGGAATCTCTGTGAAGATAGCCCGCTTTTTTTGCCATCGATTTGCTGCTTGAATGCTTCAAGTGCGGAAACAATCAGTGGGCGGATCGTTGGATCATTTGCGATGGTCTCTGCACTCAATTCCGTGGAAAGCAAATTTACGGATATTGATGCTTCCTCCACGATACAAGCCGACATTGTTTCCAGAACCAGCCGCAGTGCCGCCTGCGCGTGCGAAGCCCGAGGTGAAGCGTTGAAAAGAGCAACGGGTTTGCCTGGGAACTCCTCAGAGCTAACGAGCCAGTCCAGCATATTCTTGAATGAGCCGGGAATTCCGCGAGCGTACTCAGGGCAAGAGATCAGAACGCCGTCCGCTTGGGCGATACTGAAGCGTAAGCCCATGATGGATTCAGGAGGAGTTTCCGTGAAGTCCGGGTTGAATGAGGTAACTGGCCAACCTCGTGATAATGCGCTATCGACAGCCCTTTGGGACAGAGAACCTCAGCTGCACGCAATAGCACTGAGTTGGAGGAGGCCTCGCGAAGACTCCCTGAAACGGCAAGCAAACGCACCATGTCAACACTCTCCCTGATTTGTAGGGCGGGGAGTGTCGCATGAGGGCCACTTACTGCACCATCATTGGCCCTACCACCGGAGTCAAACCCTATGTCCTGGTTTCGCAGGGATGACCAGATGGCTTTGCCAGACGCTTACCCAGCAAATAACCAGTTCGAGCGTCCAAGTACCCACGGTCCTGCTGCAGCCCAAATGAGCGAATTTACCCCTTATCTCGGCATAACCCCCAAGAGATCCAGCGGCTTGCCAAACGAAAAGTCAGGCACTAAGGTAGCGCCCTCTAACGACTGGCCCCGGACTTGGGGTGAGCGGTAACGGCTACAGACAAAAAATCAGATGGCAGCGCACCCTCCTTTGGCGAGTACTTCACCGCACAAAGATAGCGCTGTCTCACTATCAAGGTGCCTGAGGCTCGATAGAGTTTTCCTTGAAAGTAACAATCACAAGAAAGAGGAAGCCCGTGATGACTAACGCTAGTGCTAGCGCGACTGTCACCAACAGTTTGGCAACACCCCACACCCAACGGATGAGCACCTACGTGTTCGTGCTGTTTTTCATCCTCGGCAGCATCACCAGCCTTAACGATGTCCTGGTGCCAAAACTCAAGCACCTCTTCAGCCTCAGTTATACCGAGGCCATGCTTGTGCAGTCGTCATTCTTTTTTGCCTATTTCATTTTCGCCATACCCGCAGGCCTGCTCATTTCGCGAATCGGCTACATGAGAGCGGCCGTCCTCGGGTTGCTGCTGATGGCTGGTGGATGCCTGCTCTTCATTCCTGCCACCCAGTCCGCATTGTTTCCAGCCTTCCTCGGTGCCCTCTTTGTGCTTGCGATTGGCGTGACAACCGTTCAGGTCGTTGCGAACCCGCTGCTTTCACTACTCGGAACCGCCGCAATGGCCCCCAGCCGCCTCACCCTCGGCCATGCGTTCAATTCGCTGGGAACCACGGTCGCACCCTACCTGGGTGCCATACTGATCCTGGGCTCCCTTAATGCGGTAGATACTTCCGCATTGTCGCCAGCAGAACTGACGTCCTTCCTGTCGCAGGAAGCCAGCGTGATCAGCAACACCTATGCAAGCATTACGCTCTTCATCTGCATCGTCGCCTTGATCGTCTGGCTGAAAAGAAATGAGCTGCAACCGTCAACAAGACCTGAACGTCTCAATCCACTCGCTGCGCTCGACCTTCTAAAGCAGCCGCGCTTTGCACTCGGCACCGTCTGCATATTTCTCTATGTCGGCGCCGAAGTCACGATTGGCAGCCTCATCACCGACTACCTCATGCTGCCGACAACCCTGGCCCTTCCCGCCGAAGCCGCAGGCAAGCATGTTGCCTTCTATTGGGGTGGCGCCCTGGTTGGCCGCTTTATCGGCTCGGCGCTGATGCGCACTTTCGCACCCGGGAAACTGCTGGCCTTTGCCGCCACGGCAGTCATTGTGCTGTTGACGATCTCTGCCACCACACAAGGCGTTGTTGCCGGATGGTCGCTGCTGGCCGTCGGGCTGTTCAACTCCATCATGTTTCCGACGATCTTTACCCTTGCGACCGCAGGGCTCGGTCATCGCGCGGCGGAAGGTTCGGGCCTATTCTGTTGCGCCATTGTTGGCGGGGCATTTATTCCGCCATTGACAGGGTATGCGGCCGACCTCTCGACGCTCGCGATGGCATTGAGCGTGCCAGCGACCTGTTATGCCGGCATCGCAATCTACGGTTGGTATGCCCGCGCTCCGAAGCACTAGCATTCCCTTGCCCTTTACCCATTGTCTCGAGAATGTTGGCGTTCCGGCTCGGAGAGGAACTCATCACTACCGATGGACCTGAGCCAAGAAGAGGACCAGCTGTTGCGGTCCGAGCTTGCAGGGTATGACGATTATACCCGTCGAGTACGTTGGAGATTGGTCCCCGGCCTCTGGTGAAGGCCAGGGTTGGATAGTGGTTTCCGAACTGGATGAGAGGAGCGTGCCAAGGCTGGCCGCCCCTTCACGACTTCACACACTGGGCCGGCAAAAAAACAACGCTTTTGCTCGCCTGTTACGTTCATAGTCAGGTCGAGGAGAACAGCATGAAATCCCGGATCATTGGGCTGCGAGTGGCCGGCACCGTCTACGCACTGATGGCCTTGGCACAACTGGGGCGCTTGATTATTCGCCCCGAGGTTCTCGTTGATGGGTATCCCATGCCCCTGTGGCCAAGCGTGCTCGCCTTGGTATTGCTCGTGGTATTGAGCGTCTGGATGTGGTCGCTCACACAGTCGCGAGCAGAGTGAGGCTGACTCAGCCGAATAGCTCCAAGGCGTGATGGAGTCCGTCTTGCGGCGTTAGTATTTTTCCATTCTGCAGTCATTCCCCTAGAAAAGAATCGGTCTAAAAACCCCGACCCAAGCCTCGAACGATTTGCTATTCTGAAGCTGTAGGTGAAGACGCAGACTGATGCGCAAAGGGATAGCGAGGAAGCGTGGGGCGCGCTCCCAAGGGTACACGGTTAGAAAGATCTCCGCGCTGAGATCCAGCCCTTATGCCGTGTGAGGCAGAACAGCCTAAAGTTAAAAATCCTGTTCTGTGAGAGGCCCGATAAACCTTGTAAGCCAGAGACCAGCGCTGGCCACCTACATCGATTTCAGAAGCCCGCCTTGTGCGGGCTTTTTCGTGTTCGCGGGTAGCCAGTTTGTTCTACACGGCGTTCACTTTTGTGAATGACTCGCGCACGCCTGGTTCATCGCGTTCCGCCTGTCTGACGTGAGCCGCAAAGCCAATCTGATCCGAAGCAATTTCCGCGCGCAACGTGAGTAGCGGAATGTCATATGCACCAGCATTCTGCGGTCGGAAAGGAATCGGTGCGGTTTTCCAGAGGTCATCAAGGCGTTGGCCGAGCGCGTCGCAAGTTGTTGAGAATCTCTCCTCATCCATTCGGCTGGTCCGATAGATCACGAACGGTGGCAGCACGTCGAAGCCGGGATAAAACAGTACGCCATGCTGAATCGGGAATAACACATCGTCGATGGGCCCATTGATGCCCCGGGGGCTGTAATGCGATTCCCATCCACCCGCGGTGACGATCAGCATCGCCCGTTTGCCCGCGAGTTTGCCTTCCCCATAGCGGTTGCCCCAGCGCGCATCGGAATGTTCCCCTACGCCATAGGCATAGACGCGTTCCACCCAGCCTTTGAGGATCGCCGGCATCGAAAACCACCACAGCGGAAACTGCAGAATGACGGCATCGGCCCAGAGCAGTTTTTCCTGTTCGAGGACGATGTCCTGGCTTTGTCGGCCTTCTTCGAAGGCATGTTTGGAGTCCAGCGAGGGATTGAACCGCGATTCAGCTGGCCGGCCGGGGCTGTCATCGGCGTCCAGTGAGGCTTTCCAGTCCATCGCGTATAGATCGGAGACCTGCACTTGGTGGCCGGCAGCTTCCGCTTCAACTGACCGAGCAAACCGGCTTCTTTCAGACGATCGTTAATCGTCTTTTCGACCAGCGTTTCAAGCTTTTGCATGGACTTCACTTGCTCGGCGAAAGCAGATTTCAGCAGCGGTTCATTCGTCCAGCTTTGCACCAGACCGACCCGCGCCTGAACCAAGGCTGCGCGACGACGAAAAAGGCTCAAGAGCTGGCGGTACAGCGGTGATGGCGGGGTCCAAGGGTGAAGATCATCACCTTCGTTCTTCAGATAGCGAGCGAGCAGTCGGGCATCCAGCGCATCGGTTTTGGCGCGGATATTCACCCCTTTGCGGTAATGGCTGAGTTCATAGCCACCCACCATGTAAATCACGCAGCCGGCCTCATAGGCCAGATCGGCGAACTCCAGGTGATAGATATTGGTCGACTCAATGGCTACAGCGACGGTCCCCGACAAGGCCTTCAACCATTGCTTGATGGCTGTTTTGTTGTTGGGGATCTCTTCAAGCAGGTCAAGTTCGGCGTGATAGATCACCAGTTCGTTCTCGGCGACATCCACGCCTACGATCGGCTTTGTGACAGAAACCGGCATTGCCATTGGATTTCCTCCGGGATATGGTTTTGAGCACTTGAAGGGCTCACCCAGAGGCGCAGGCTTGTTCCTATCGTCGGTCTAGCCAGATGCATTCTTTATCGGCGCTTGGGTGAAAGGAGGAGGGGCGAAATCTCCCACGGATCTGTACTGCGTCAACAGTCAGAATCGGGCTTTGTCCCTCCTCCTCCCTTCAAGTCCTACCATACAAGCGGGCTTGCCCGCGATGGCGGCGGCACATCCAGCATTGATGTTTGCTGACACACCGCTTTCGCGGGCAAGCCCGCTCCCACAGGTTCTGCGCTTGGTATGAGCCTGCATTCTTCTGCCGCCAGTTGTGTTCATCCCGGTGTTTGGCTAATCTTGCACAAACACGCAAAAACAGGCATAACCATGCAAGCTGAGCATTCCATCGCTGAACTCCCGCAGCTGCGCCGTCAAAAAATCCTGCTGATCCTGGAGCGCGACGGTAAGGTCATGGCCTCCGAATTGAGCCAGCATTTCGCCGTGTCCGAGGACACCATCCGCCGGGATCTGTCGGAGCTGGCCAGCGCCGGGCTGGTGCAGCGGGTACACGGCGGGGCGTTGCCGCGACCCAAAGATACGGGCAAGGATTACTTCACCCGGGTCGGCGAAACCGATGAAGTGAAAACCCGGCTGGCCCAACTCGCCGCACGGCGGGTTAAAAACGGCCAGATCGTGATTTTCGATTCCGGCAGCACCACGCTGCAGATCGCGCGCTCGTTGCCCGCTGACATCTGCATCACGGCCATCACCGCGTCGCCGATGATCGCGATCACCCTGGCCGAATACAAAGGCATCACAGTGATAGTCGCCGGTGGTCAGCTCAATCCCGCCACGATGTCTTCCGGCGGCCATGAAGCGCTGCGGCTGATCGAGAGCATCAAGGCCGACCTGGTGTTTACCGGGGTTTGCGCCATTCATCCGGAAGTCGGCATCAGCTCGCTGCATTTCGATGAGGTGCGGGTGAAGCAGGCAATGCTCGCCAGTGCTTCCCATGTGATTGCCGTCACCACCGCAGATAAACTGGGGGCGGTGGAGCCCTTCGTTGTTGCGCCTTGCAACCGCGTGCATACCCTGATCACCGAACGTCACGTGGCCTCGGGCAATGTCGAGGATTATCAAAAACTGGGGATTGAGGTGGTGCAGATAGACGCTTGAGCGTCATCGCGGTCAGCGCTGCATGGGTTACGCTGATAGCTACGACGGGAGGAATGCAGTCATGACTGAGCGCCATATGATCCACTCGGAAACGCTATCGAACGGATGCACGATCAAGGTCAAGGCCGAGATATTGAGAGACGGTTCGCTGGGGATGTTCATCGGTGTTTACTGGCCGGACGGCTCGGCCATCGTTGAGGACAACCATCCGTCGCCGCATCAGATGGACATGGAAGCTGCGATGGAGTGGGCCATCGAAAAAGCCAAAACCATCGGCAACAGCCAAAGAACGCTCTAAGGCCCTGCGATAACGGAATCATTGATTGGCTGGAAGGTCGTAGTTATGGGTTTGAACGCACTGCGATTTATTTCGCGGGAAGCGTCACCTCATCCCCGCAGCTCTGACCTTTTAGGACGTTCAAATGAAGCGCACCGCGATAATGACCCTGGCCATTGCAAGTACCCTCCTGCTGGGAGGTTGCTTTCCTCACTGGGAAGATGACGACAGGTACGATCGGGATCACCGCCGTGAATACCGTCGCGACCATGACCGAGGCTATGACCAACGTGATGATCGAGGGTATGACCGCGATTACGACCGTCGTGATGATCGCCGTCGTTACCGCGATCGGGACCGTGACGACCGCGACGACGATTGATACTTGTCCGTCAGCCTTCAGAGCGGGCACCACCGCTCTGATCTGCCGTTAGTCATGCGAGGAATCACCATGGGAATTCTGCCTGGACGTTTCGCTCGGCGCCTCAGCCATTGGCTGATCGCGTCGGGTATCGGCTTGACCGCCATGGCGTTCGATGCACAGGCGCAAACCCCACCTCAAGCCACTCAGGAAATAAACAGCTTGCTGGACTTTGTCGAGCACAGTGAGTGCCGGTTTGTGCGTAATGGAAGCGAGTACCCGGGCGCTGAAGCCCGGGTACATCTGCAGAAGAAGCTGAAGTATCTTGAAGACCGGAACAAGGTAAACAGCGCAGAGGACTTCATCGATCTGGTGGCCAGCCAAAGCAGTATGAGTGGCCGCGCCTATGAAGTGCGTTGTCCGGCAGGCGTACAATCCGCCAGCTTCTGGCTGAAGACTGAGCTACAGAGGCAACGGCAAGGCCAATGATTTCGTCTTGATCGGGCTAGCGCAGCAGATGCACCGCCAGCCCAATCAGCCCGCACCCCATCAGTACTTCGATTACACCCCGCTTGAAGCGGAACAACGCAATGGCCGCCGTAATGGCGATCAGCGCCGAAGGCCAGTCGAGTTGACCGCCGAAGCCGTTGGGCCAGAGCACGTGGTAGCCGAAGAAACACGCCAGATTAAGTATCACGCCGACCACCGCTGCAGTAATCGCGGTCAGCGGTGCGGTGAGCCTGAGTTCGTTGTGCGTCGATTCCACCAGCGGACCGCCAGCGAGGATGAACAGGAACGAAGGCAGGAAGGTAAACCAGGTCACCAGCGTGGCGGCGAGGGCGCCGGCCAGGAACACATGATCGGGGCCGAACACCTGATGAACATAGGCGCCGACAAAGCCGACGAAAGCTACCACCATGATCAGCGGTCCGGGAGTCGTTTCGCCGAGTGCCAGACCATCGATCATCTGCGTGGGTGTCAGCCAGCCATAGTGGCCGACGGCGCCCTGATACACATAGGGCAGCACGGCATACGCGCCGCCGAATGTCAGCAACGCCGCTTTGGTAAAGAACCAGGCCATTTGGGTGAGGGTGCCTTCCCAGCCGAACAGAGCGGTGAGAATGCCCATCGGCAATACCCACAAAACAGCACCCACCAACAACAGGCGCAGCAATTTAAAACTGCTGAAGCGGGTGTGTTCAGGAGGCGGAGTATCGTCGTCGATCAACGCCGGGCCGAAGGATTTTTTCGCAGCGCCGTGGCCCCCGGTCTGGAACCTTTCAGGCACCAGACGTCCGCCGACATAACCGATGATGGCGGCGCCCAGCACAATCAACGGGAACGGCACATTGAACACGAAGATGGCCGTGAATGACGCTGCGGCGATTCCCCACAGCCAGTTGTTCTTCAGGGCCCGCGAGCCGATCCGGTGAGCTGCCTGCACCACAATGGCGGTCACGGCAGGCTTGATCCCATAAAAAAGACCGGCCACCGCCGGCACTTCGCCAAAGGCGATGTACACCCAGGACAACACGATCAGGATGAACAGCGAAGGCAGCACAAACAGTGCGCCGGCGATCAGGCCGCCCCATGTGCGGTGCATCAGCCAGCCGATGTAGGTCGCCAGCTGCTGAGCCTCAGGCCCAGGCAGCAACATGCAGTAGTTGAGGGCATGCAGAAAGCGCCGTTCCGAGATCCAACGTCGGCGCTCCACCAATTCCTGGTGCATGATCGAAATCTGTCCGGCCGGCCCGCCGAAACTGATGAAGCCGAGCTTCAGCCAGAACAGAAACGCTTCCCGCAGACTGATGGCCTCAGGCTTCGACAGGTCCTGCTCGACGATCGAAGAGGGGGCTTTATTCAAGTGACGATTCCTTATTCAACTGTCGATTCAGGCCTTCAGGGCGTACCAAACATCGCCGTCCAGTAAATGCCCGCATCACTCTTCGGGTCCACTGCATAAGCTGCGCCCAACTCGCGAAACTGTGGGTTCATTAGGTTGGCGCAATGTCCCGGGCTGGCCAGCCAGCCATCGACCACCTTGCGCACGGTGTCTTGCCCGGCGGCGATGTTTTCACCGACCTGCTGACCGGCGTAACCCGCGAGTTCAGCCCGATCACCCGGTGTGCGGCCATCGCGGTCCTTGTGATCGAAATAGTTATTGTTGGCCATGGCCCGGCTGTGGGTCTCGGCTGCGGAGGCCAGAGTGGCGTTCCAGGCCAGTGGCGTCGTGGCGGCAAAGGCTTGGGTGCCGCACTGGCGTGTCTGAGCGCGGGCGCTGTTCATCGCTTCAAGCAGTTTCTGTCCCTCCGTCTGCCAGTCGCCCAGACGCCCGGTCAACAGCGGACGCGCCAGCACAATGCGCCATTCACGGCCATCGCGGCTGACGCCGATGTCGACGAATTGCGGGTCCAGCACCACTTGGCAGAAGCTCTCCTGAATCGCCTTCATGGCGGACGGCGCATCACGCGGGCCGGACAGGCTGATCGCCTGCACATTGACCATCGGATAAGCCGCGCGGGCCAAAGCCTGCTGCAAGTCGCCGATGCTGTTGGCGGACAGGACCAGGCGCGGATCGCTCGCCAGCGGTGGCAGCTCCGATGACGCCTGGCCGCCGCAGCGCTGCACCTGACTGCGGTAAACGTTGATCGACTCGACCAGCTGCGTTTCCTCGACCGCCGACGCGGCGACGCTGAACACCAGCCCGAATGACAACACGGCAAGATGCAAAACGGATGACAGGCTGCGCATGAAAATCTCCCTTGAACGGACTGCGCCCATGATGCGCGATTTCACCCCTGCGAACGCAATGCCTTTTTGCGTTTATTGCCCGGCGACTGGAATGATTGGCGACGACTACAATCACAGCAGATCAGAGCTACAACATCGCCGTTTCGTTGCTCAAGCCAGTGTCATCGGAAGGATCGATCATGCGATTAAAATGGGTACTCACCTGCTTCGCAATCATCCTTCTGTGTGGGCAGGTATTGGCGGCTGACCAGGAGCAAAAACAGGAAGTGGCTGAAGACAAGGCGCAGGTCCTGGAAGAGAAAGCGGCAGAGAAGGGCAGCGAAGTTCCGGTGCCCAAGGCCGCAGTCATCACCCCCTCCGAAGCGCAGGCGGTCGATCCGGCAGGCGCAGCCCCTCTCGACGATGCAATCACCTGCCTTGCACGCAGCATCTATTGGGAAGCCAAAGGTGTGGCCGGTGCGGACATGGAAGCCGTCGCCAACGTGGTCATGAACCGGCTGGGCCACGAGGGTTTTCCCGATTCGGTGTGCGCGGTGGTCAAGCAAGGTTCTGAAACGCGTTCCTGCCAGTTTTCGTGGTGGTGTGACGGACGTGCGGATCAGGTCAAGGAAGACGACGAATATGTCCTCGCCAAGGAAATCGCGCGCAAGGCCCTCAACAAGCAACTCACGGACCGCACCCACGGTGCCTTGTATTTCCACGACAGAACGGTGAAGCCCGCCTGGGCGAAGAAATACACCAGGACGGCCGAGACCCGGAAGTTTCTTTTCTATAAGCCTCGTGGCGGGAAGGCGCAGTAGGTACGAATCGCTTCATGAGCGTTGACGCAGGGTGCTGCCGGTAGAATTTTACGTTTTTTTTACGGTGGATATTCTCCCTCGCGACGATACTTGCCGTGTTTTTTGATCATCAATAATGCCTGCGATCCTTCGTCCCCCGGCTGACTTGAGGTCAGTTCCTTTTCCCTCCGTCTCAGAGAAGCGACCCGTGAGCGAAACAGCAATCCCTGCCCATGAAGAGTCCCACTCCAAAACATCAGGCGTGGGTTTGCTCGTCGCCGCGGTGGGCGTGGTTTATGGGGATATCGGCACCAGTCCTCTTTACACCCTCAAAGAAGTGTTCGCCGGTCACTACGGAGTCCAGGCCAATCACGACGGTGTACTGGGCATTCTGTCGTTGATCTTCTGGTCACTGATTTGGGTCGTCTCGATCAAGTACGTGTTGTTTATCCTTCGCGCCGACAACCAGGGCGAGGGGGGCATCATGGCCTTGACGGCACTGGCACGTCGGGCCGCGGCGCCGTATCCCAAAATGAGCAGGGTGCTGGTATTGCTTGGCTTGTTTGGCGCGGCACTTTTTTACGGCGACAGCATGATCACCCCGGCCATTTCGGTGCTCTCTGCGGTTGAAGGGCTACAGCTTGCGTTCGATGGCATTGAGCATTGGGTGGTTCCGCTGTCCGTGGTCGTCCTGGTAGCACTGTTCCTGATACAGAAACATGGCACGGCGCGTATCGGCATCCTGTTCGGCCCGGTCATGGTGCTGTGGTTTGTGGTGTTGGGCGGACTCGGCATTTACGGCATCTTGCAACGGCCGGAAGTTCTGCAAGCGTTGAATCCTGCGTGGGCGGTGCAATTTTTCGTGGTTCATCCGGGCATTGGCGTGGCCATTCTGGGCGCCGTTGTGTTGGCATTGACCGGTGCTGAAGCACTGTATGCCGATATGGGCCACTTCGGCCGCAAACCCATTGCTCGTGCCTGGTTCATCCTGGTGCTCCCCGGCCTAGTGCTCAACTACTTTGGTCAGGGCGCGCTGATCCTCGGGAACCCTGAAGCGGTCCGTAATCCGTTCTATCTATTGGCACCTGACTGGGCGCTGCTGCCGATGGTCGCGCTCTCGACACTGGCAACCATCATCGCTTCCCAAGCCGTGATTTCCGGCGCGTTCTCACTGACCCGTCAGGCCATTCAGCTGGGTTACGTACCGCGCATGTTTATCCAGCACACCTCCAGCCAGGAACAGGGGCAGATTTACATCGGCATGGTGAACTGGGCGCTGATGGTCGGCGTCGTGTTGCTGGTCATCGGCTTTGAATCGTCCAGTGCGCTGGCGGCGGCCTATGGCGTGGCCGTGACGGGGACCATGCTGATTACGACCATTTTGTCCTCGGCCGTCGCCTTGCTGCTTTGGAAAACACCTCGTTGGCTGGCAATTCCGATGCTATTGGGTTTTGTCGTGGTGGACAGCCTGTACTTCGCCGCCAACGCACCGAAGATTTTCCAGGGCGGTGCGTTCCCGGTCATTGCAGGTATTGCCCTGTTCATTTTGATGACCACCTGGAAACGGGGCCGGAAGATCATTGTCGAGCGACTGGATGAAACCTCTCTGCCGCTGCCGTTGTTCATCAGCAGCATCGGCTCGCAACCTCCCCATCGTGTGCAGGGCACAGCGGTATTTCTGACGGCCAGGGCTGATGCTGTCCCTCATGCGCTCTTGCACAACCTGTTGCATAACCAGGTGCTGCACGAACAGGTCGTGTTGCTCACTGTGGTGTCTGAAGACAGCCCGCGTGTGGCCGAGGATCGACGCTTCGAGGTCGAGGCATATGGTGAAGGGTTCTTTCGGGTGAGTTTGCACTTTGGCTTTATAGAGGAGCCCGACGTACCGCTGGCGTTGAGCCTCTGTCATTTGAAAGAGCTGGATTTCAGCCCGATGCGCACCACTTACTTCCTTAGCCGAGAGACGGTCATCCCGACCAAGCGTATAGGCATGGCCCGTTGGCGCGAAAGCCTGTTCGCGTTTTTGCTGAAGAACGCCAACAGCAACCTCAAATACTTCAAGTTACCGCTCAATCGCGTGATAGAACTGGGCACGCAGGTCGAAATGTAGACGGCAACGGTCAGTCAAACGCACATCCCTGTGGGATCGCCGACCGCCGCTCCCACAAGGTTTTGCACCAGGTTTTTAGCCTTGCAGTGCCACTTAGGCGCTATGAGCCGAGCTCATGGCCGGGTAATCGATATACCCCTGCGCACCCGGTGCATAGAACGTGTCTTTATCCGGCACATTAAGTTCGGCGCCTGTGCGAAAACGCTCGGGCAGGTCGGGGTTGGCGAGGAATGCGTTGCCAAACACCACTGCGTCGGCCCGGCCCTCCGCGATCAGGGATTCGGCGGAGCGTTGATCGAGCCCGCCACCGATCAGGTAGCTGCCATTGAACAGTGGGCGCAACAAGGCGTGGTAATCGATGCTGGCGCCGAACAGGGCAACGTGCAGATACGCGAGATTCAGCCCGCGCAATTGCTCGACCAGATGGGTGTAGGTTTCTTGCGGGTTGGCATCGACGATGTCGTTGAAGTTCATTTCAGGGGAGAGCTTGATGCCGACGCGATCACTGCCAATTTCCGTCGCTATGGCGTTCAGCACCTGCAGTACAAAGCGAGCACGGTTTTCAACCGATCCACCGTACTCATCCGTGCGCTGATTGCTGCCCGTCGAGAGAAACTGTTCAGGCAGATACCCCGACGCGCCATGCAGCTCGACACCATCGAAACCGGCTTCGATGGCCAGGCGTGCGGCCTGACGGTAACCCTCGATGACCGCGGCAATCTCGATCACGCTCAGCGCGTGTGGGGTGACGAAGTCCTGCAGGCCTGTGGCTGTCCAGGTCTGGCCGGCGGGTTTGATCGCGGAGGGGGCCTGTGGCAGGGCGCCGTCAGGCAACAGCGAAGGGTGCGAAATACGTCCGCAATGCATCAGCTGCATGAAGATTCGACCGCCGCGAGCATGTACGGCATCGCAAACCTGCTTCCAGGCGGCCACTTGCTCGGCGGTTTCGATACCGGGGGTGCGCACGTAACCCTGGCCAAGGGCTACAGGGAACACCCCTTCAGAGATAATCAGCCCGGCACCGGCGCGCTGCGCGTAGTAAGTCGGCACCAGCTCGGTAGGTACCCCTGCGTCATTGGAACGCGAACGCGTCATCGGGGCCATGACCATGCGATTGGACAGTGTAAGACGACCGATCTGGACTTGAGCAAAAAGCGAATGCATTGCGGTACTCCTCAGGAAACGATGTGGCTATCATTGATCAATCCGAATTCGGGATAAATCCGGTAAAACAGAATTGACTGATCCACTGATGGAGCAATGACATTGGAGTTTCTCAACGACATGGCGCTGTTCGTCGAAGTCGTGAAGGCGCGCAGCTTTCGCCGTGCGGCCGAGGCGATGGGGATGCCGAACTCAACGCTGTCACGCCGGATAAGTGGCCTCGAGAAGGAAATCGGGCTAAGGCTTTTACATCGCACCACGCGCAAAATCGAGCTGACCGAGGCGGGGCAGGTGTACTTCGATCGCTGCAAACGCATCGTCGACGAAGCCCGGCTCGCGCACGAGCAGCTCGGCGAAATGCTTGCCCAGCCCAGTGGCGTGCTGCGGGCCTCGTTCCCAGTGGATTTCGCCTCTCTCTACCTGGCGCCGCTGATTGCGGAGTTTGCCCAGTTGTATCCCGGTATCGACTTCGAGTTTGACCTGACGCCACGTCAGGTCGATCTGGTGAGTGAGCCGGTCGATGTGGTCATTCGCATGGGCGAGCCCGTGAGTTCGAACCTGATAGCCCGCAAGCTCGCCACTTTTCGCCGCTGTCTTTACGCCTCGCCCCGTTATCTTGAGCTGCACGGCGACCCTGTTCAGCCCTCGGATCTGACACGCCACGAATGCCTGCGTATGCGCAGCTCGCGCGCTGACCGCTGGATACTCTCCGGCAGTGAAGGGGAGCTGGAGGTGGAAGTTGACGGTCGATTCGAACTCAACAGCGTGGGCATGATTCGACGTCTGGCGACGCTGGATCTGGGGATCGCGTTGCTGGCCGAAGGCATCGTTGCGCAAGACCTTGCCAATGGCACACTGCGCAGAGTCTTGCCGCAGTGGCAGGCTTCACCCGTCTCGGTTTACGCCCTCACCGAGACGCGGCTGTTGCCAGCGAAAACCCAGCGGTTTATCGAGTTTTTGCGTGAGCGACTTCAGGATGCGTAATGTTCCAGGGCTGTTCATGGCGTGCGTTCTTTCTCTATCTTATGCAAAATCACGGGTACAACGTACGCACAGCGTATTGATCGCAGATCCTGCATCAAGCGCCCTGAAATAAAGATGTTGAGCCCATATTGTGAATAATCGACCGCGCTGATGCAGTGCAACGAGAACCAATATGAAAACCCCTTTTGAGATAAGTGATGCCTTTGAGTCCAAGATCCAGCCACCCATCAGCCGCCGACGGTAACAGCATGATTGAGGTCACCGAGGTCTCCATTGCTCAACTGCGTGCTGCGCTCGAATCGGGCCAGACGACGGCGGTTGAGCTAGTCCAGGCCTATCTCGCCCGGATTGATGCCTACGACGGCCCCGACACGCCCACCGCCCTCAACGCAGTGGTGGTTCGCAACCCCGATGCGCTCAAGGAAGCGCAGGCGTCCGATGCCCGTCGGGCCAAGGGCCAGACGCTAGGGCCGCTCGACGGCATTCCCTATACGGCCAAAGACAGTTATCTGGTGAAGGGGCTCACCGCAGCCTCTGGAAGTCCCGCCTTCGCGAACCTGATTGCTTATCGCGATGCGTTCACCATCGAACGGCTTCGTGCCGCCGGCGCGATCTGCCTGGGCAAGACCAATATGCCGCCCATGGCCAACGGCGGCATGCAGCGTGGGGTCTATGGCCGTGCCGAGAGCCCGTACAACGCTGATTATCTCACTGCCCCTTTCGCATCGGGTTCATCGAACGGCGCCGGTACGGCAACCGCCGCCAGTTTCGCAGCCTTCGGCCTCGCCGAAGAGACTTGGTCGAGCGGCCGGGGCCCTGCCTCGAACAATGGTTTGTGTGCCTATACGCCTTCGCGCGGGGTGATCTCGGTGCGCGGCAACTGGCCGTTGACGCCGACCATGGACGTTGTCGTGCCGTTTGCCAGAACCATGGCCGACCTGCTCGAAGTGCTCGACGTGATAGTGGCGGACGATCCCGACACACGGGGCGATCTGTGGCGGATGCAACCCTGGGTGCCCATTCCGAGTGTCGCCTCGGTGCGTCCCGCTTCCTATGGGTCGCTTGCCGCAAATACCGATGCCCTCGCCGGAAAGCGCTTCGGCGTTCCTCGTATGTACATCAATGCAGATCCCGATGCAGGCACCAGCGATGCGCCTGGCATCGGTGGTCCGACGGGTCAGCGAATCAACACCCGTGCCTCGGTGATCGGTCTTTGGGAAGAGGCTCGCAAGGCATTTGAAGCTGCCGGAGCCGAGGTGATCGAGGTCGACTTCCCGCTGGTCTCCAATTGCGAGGGCGATCGTCCTGGTGCACCGACGGTGTTCAACCGTGGCCTGGTGTCCAAAGAGTTCCTTCACCATGAGTTATGGGATCTGACAGCTTGGGCGTTCGACGATTTTCTGCAGGCCAACGGCGATCCAACACTCAATCGCCTGGTCGATGTGAACGGGCCGTTGATTTTTCCGCACGACCCGGGAACGCTGCCTAACCGAGAGGGCGACCTTGCCGCGGGCATGGAAGAGTATGTGCGAATGGCAGAGCGCGGCATCACTCCTTGGGACCAGATCACCACGGTGCCTGACGGGCTACGTGGCCTTGAGCAAACGCGCCGGATCGATCTTGAAGAGTGGATGGACCGGCTGGGGCTCGACGCGGTGATCTTCCCGACGGTGGCCGACGTCGGGCCGGCGAATGCCGATGTCGATCCGACGTCTGCGGATATCGCGTGGAGTAACGGTGTCTGGGTCGCCAATGGCAATCTCGCCATCCGCCACCTAGGTGTTCCTACGGTCACGGTGCCGATGGGAATAATGCCGGACATCGGCATGCCCGTCGGGCTGACCTTTGCCGGTCGCGCCTATGACGATTCGACGCTGCTTCGCTTGGCTTCGGCGTTTGAGTCGATGGGGACGAAGCGATTGATCCCGCCTCGAACCCCGCCATTGTCGGGTGTCTAAAAATAGACAGGGCGGGATTGGGGCAGGACACGCTCTAATCCCGCTTGGTAACGGCACGCTAGAGCGCGGGACCGAGCCATATACGTTTATCCAGCACTTTCGAGAGTCGACGCTTTTGCAGAGGTTTAATTTGCTCAGCGTCCAGTTCTGGATCTCTCCAAGAAAAGGTTTTTTGACATGCGATCGTCCATGCTATGACTTTGGCGATGTCGCTTCAGGGTTCTGGCATCGGCTTGGCAATCAGATATCGCTGCACTTCGTCACATTCCAACTGTTGCAAGTATACGAGCGTTGCTTCGTCTTCGACGCCTTCCGCTATCGTGCGAAGGTTAAGTGCGTGACGCTTGAGATAAGCCAAACTGGAATAACCGGTGCCGAAATCGTCCACGGAGACCATCACGCCAAGCTGCTTGAGGCGCAGGGCGGTGGTAAGCACTTGTTCGGTGTTGCGAATGAGCACCGATTCCGTAAGTTCAAGTTCGAGAAAGTTGGGATCAAACTCAGACTCGATCAGAGCACGCCGGATCGTACCTTCGATATCGCCGTGACTGAATTGCACGGCCGACAGGTTTAACGCAATCCGTACAGGTGGAATACCAGCTTCGCGCCACCCCTGGCCCTGGCGGCAGCGTTCGCTTATGACCCATTCGCCAATGGGCACGATAAGACCACTTTGCTCGGCGATCTGAATAAACTGCCCGGCACCTTCGGTGCCGACTCTCCGGTTCCTTTGGCCGGGTCAGGTCAGGTTCTCCAATAGCTCCAGGGCTTGGTCGAAATCGAAGCGCTCGGCGTGCCGGACGATTCGACGCAACTGCTCGGCCACCCTGGGGTCTGACGCCAGCCCCTGTAATTGGTGCAGGACTGCCAGCACTTGTGTGTCACTCTCGGCCAGCAGGTCCCTGACTTGGGCCAACCGCTCCCGCAACTCGGCTTCAGAATGTGACGCAGGCACCCACTCGGTGGATGGCCGCGGTTCCGCTAGCTCCACCAATCCTTCCAGCACCAGATTCAGGCAACGCTCCACCGCCAACAGCCGGTCAGCTACGATCTCCTCCTGGGCGCCGGCCAGGCAAACCTGCTCCAAGGCGATGGCAGCATCCGCGACGGCCTTTGCACCAATGTTTCCCGCAGTGCCACGCAGGGTATGGGCCAGTCGTGTTGCCGCCGAAGGATCTTCATCGCCTCGCGCGACCAAGAACTCAGCTCGAAAAGCACCCTGGCTGGAGCGGAACTTGCGCAGCAGGCGCAGGTAGAGTTCGACCTTGCCCATACTGGTGGCCAGGCCGGCAGCCAGATCAATACCGGCAAGTTCAACGGGCAGGCCCATGGGGACAACCTTGGGGAGCGGTGAGACTTCGGTTGCGTGGGCGGTACGACCGGGCCTGGGGTGAATCCACTTGGCCAGGGTGACGAACATGCCCTCGACGTTCAGCGGTTTGGAGATATGGTCGTTCATGCCACAGGCCAGGGCTCGCTCACGGTCTCCCGCCATGGCGTCGGCGGTCATGGCGATCACTGGCAACCCCACCCAGCGCGGCTGCTCGCGAATCCTGCGGGTTGCGGTATAGCCGTCCATCACCGGCATCTGGCAGTCCATCAGTACGCCGTCGAAATCGTCATCGCGCGCCAACAGGTCGAGTGCCTCTTCGCCATGGATGGCCACGCACAGTTCAATGCCAGCGCTGCCCAGCAGCTCGCAGGCCAGTTCGCGGTTCAGTTCATTATCTTCGACAAGCAGCAAGCGCGCTCCACGCAGGCTGGCCATGGCACCGGCGCTCTGTCCGGATCGTTCGCCGGCCCGGGTATCGGCCTGGGGAGTCTTGCCAAGCACAGTGCCGATGGCCTCGAGCAGCGTCGATGGGGTGACCGGTTTGGTCAGTACCACCGGCAACTGGATGCCGTGCCGGCTGGCCTCCTCGCGTGCCTCTTCGCGCCCGAACGCGGTGACCATGATGACCGAAGGTGTTTGTGCCAGATTGGCGGCGTGCATCTGACGCACCGTCTCCACGCCGTCCATGCCGGGCATGCGCCAATCCATCAACACCAAGTCATAGGGCAATGTCTTGCGCTCCGCCTCGACCAACCTCCCCAACGCCACCCGCCCACTCTCCGCCACGTCCACCTCGACGCCAAAACTGCGCGCCATGCTGGAGAGAATCTCGCGCGCACTGGCGTTGTCGTCGACCACCAACACGCGAACGCCTAGTAGCTCATCGGCAGTAAACATTCGCCGCGGCTGAGCGTCGCGCTGAACGCCGAGGCTCACCTCGAAATGGAAGATCGAGCCCTGATCGAGCTCGCTTTCCACCCAGATACGTCCGCCCATCAGCTCCACCAAGTGCTTGGAAATGGCCAGGCCCAGGCCGGTGCCACCGTATTTGCGCGTGGTGGAGCTATCAGCCTGGCTAAACGGCTGGAACAGCCGACTGCATTGCTCGGGGCTCATGCCGATGCCGCTATCGCGCACCCAAAAATGCAGCTGTGCCTGCTCCTCGCCGCCACCCAGTCGCTCCACGCTCACCACGACCTCGCCTTGCTCGGTGAACTTTGCTGCATTGTTGCCAAGGTTGATCAGCACCTGGCTCAGGCGCAACGGATCGCCGATCAACGCAGTCGGCAGCCCCGCCGGGGTGCTGAACAGCAGTTCCAGGCCCTTGTCCTCGACCTTCAGGCCAATCATGCTGACGAAGCCGTCGAGCACGTCTTCCAAGTGGAAAGGAATGTACTCGAGGTGCATCCTGCCGGCCTCGATCTTGGAGAAATCCAGGATGTCGTTGATGATCCCCAGCAGATTCTCCGCCGAGCGGTGTACCTTCTCGATGTAGTTGCGCTGCCGATGGTCCAGGTCCGTGCGCAGGGCAAGGTGGCTCATGCCAATGATGGCGTTCATCGGCGTACGGATCTCGTGGCTCATGGTGGCCAGGAAATCGCTCTTGGCCCGGGTCGCTTCCTCGGCAATCTCCCGCGCCAGATGCACTTCCGCCTCGGCGGCCTTGCGGTCGGTGATGTCGAAGTACCAGTTGGCGCGACTGACTCGCTCGCGCTGCTCCAGCGTCACCGCCGAAACCAGCACATCGAAGCGCTCCCCCTCGCTACGCTGCAGAGTGGCCTCGAAGTTCAGCACCGCGCCCAGCTCCGCTGCTTCGATAAAGCGCTGGTGTGCCTGCTGATCGACCCAGAAACGCCCCGGATCTATCCCTTCGAGTTGAACAATATCGACGCCGAACAGGTGTTCGAACTGCGGGTTGCAGTAGGTCGGACGGCCTTCAATATCCCTGATCAGCATCGCTACCGGGCTGCTGTCGAGTACCGCGCGCAGTTGTGCTTCGCTGACCTTGAGCGCCGCTTGCAGCTGGCGACGCTCGCTGACGTCGCGCACCGAGGCGCACACACATATTCCGCTTCCTTCAAGGCTAGGCAAGCGTGACAGGCCGATCTCCACGGAAAACAGACTGCCGTCCTTGCGCACGCCCTGCAGGTCGTCCAGACCGGCACCCATCTGTCGAGTATCGCCATGGGCCATGAAGCTGTTGCGCAGCTCGACGTGGCGCCCGCGACTCGCGATCGGTACCAGACGCTCGATAGCCTCGCCCACCAACTCGCCGGCGCTGTAGCCGAACAACCGATCCAATTGCCGGTTGGTCCGCAGGATGCGTCCGTCAGCGCCCACCACCAACATGCCGTCCGGTGCCGCCTCGATGATCCCTCGGTACCAGGCCTCGGTGGCGCGCAGCGCGGATTGCTGGGCTTCCAGCTCCTGAGCCTGGCGCGCCAACAACAGCGTTTGCCCGGCCATTTCATCGGCTTGACGACGAGTTTCCTCCAGCAGTGCCTGGACGGCCTGATTACGCTCCAGGATAGCCATCGCCGCAGCCAAGCGAGGGGTGGCTTCCTGGAGCAGCAGTGACTGGTCATCATCCAAGGCCTTTAATCCGGCAAGTTCGAGCACGCCCAGCAGCCGCTCGCCACGCAGAATCGGTTGCAGCAGTAGGCAAGTGGCCGGGATCTCGCCGAGCGGCGAGTGCAGGCGCCAATATTGTTCCGGCAGCGCCTGCATCAGGCGTGCTTGGCGATCGACCGCGCACTGACCCAGCAGGCCATCGCCGAACATGACCTGCGCCTGCGGTGGCCGATTGGAATCGGTGGCATAGCCGCCCATCAACACCAGTCGGGTGGAGTCCTGGTGGGCGCTATAGAGAACTCCCTGACAGATACCGAGCAGGTTCGCCATGTGTTGAAGAAACACCTGCGCCAGTTCACCGGGCGCCTCTGCCTGCTGCAGGTCGATCTGCAACTGGGCGATTTGCGCCTTGACCGACCGCTGGCGCTCCAGTTGTTGAGATTCGATCTGCAGTTTGGCGATAGCCCGCGCCAAGTCGCCGGTCTCGTTGTTCAAGTCAGTGTGCGGAATCGGTTGGTCGAGCTTTCCTGCAGCTAGCTGGTCCACGGCGACTCGCACTCGGTTGAGCGGGTTGCGGATCGACTGGCTAACCAGCCAGCAAAGCAGTAGCGCCAGCGCCAAGCCGCCGAGCAGCAGGATGTAGGTAAGCGTGGTGCTGCGCTCGGCAAAGTCGGCAATCTCCTTGGCCGTGTCGCGGATCGAGGCCTCCTTAATTTGGGCGACTGCGTACAACAGGGCGTCCGCCTGCTGGTCGAGTTGCTGGAACTCACTGCTGTTGAGCAGCAGTAATGCCTGGCCCTGGCGGCCCTGATCAATCAATTGGAAGGCCTGCTCGCTATCACGCTCCAGTTGTTGCAGCAGCACGTCAAACTCGGCGAGACGTGCGAGATTTTCCGGACGCCTGAGGGTTGGTTTGGCTTGGGCGAGGGCCTGCTGTAGACGGCTTTGAGTATCACGTAGCTGTTTCAGTGATTCGATGCGGATATCCGCGCTGTTCGTACCCACGGCACGCTGCAACGTCTGCACCAGATGCGGCAACTGCACCCGCGCCTCGTGCAGGTGTTCCATGCCCACAAGCTCCTGGCGATAGAGATTCTGCATGTTCTGCTTCAGCGACTCCTGAGTACGCAAGCTCTGCACACCGAGTACCAGCACCAAAAGCAGGAGGGTGGCAAAGCCGAGGATCAGCTTGTGGCGAAGCGGGAGACGCTCAAGCAACGTGCGTAATCTGACCATGAGATAACCTAGTGACCACAATGAAGAAACTGGCGAAGGCGGCTGCGGGACTTCGCTCAAGGTTTCTGGGCGATACGCTCCAAGGCGGCCAACTGCTTGGCCATGTCCTGATCGCTGTCGGCAAAGCGCTGCGCAATGGCCTGGAACTGTTCGACGTGAGCCAGGAATGTGTCGCAGATGTCTGGGTCGAAATGTGAACCTCGCCCCTGCCGGATGATCTCGACGGCCTCCTCGTGAGGCATGCCCTGTTTGTACACCCGTCGACTGATCAAGGCGTCATAGACATCCGCCACCGCCATCAGCCGGGCGCTGATGGGAATCTCGTCGCCGGCCAACGCCTGGGGATACCCGCTACCGTCCCATTTTTCCTGGTGACTGTAAGCGATTTCCTTGGCCAGACTGAGGAAGTCCACCTGAACACCAAGTTGATCCTCTGCGCGCTGGATGGCATCACGCCCCAACGTGGTGTGTGTCTTCATGATCTCGAACTCCTCTGCGGTGAAACGCCCCGGCTTGAGGAGAATATGGTCAGGAATGCCGATCTTGCCGATGTCATGCAACGGCGCCGACTTGAACAGCAGGCGGATTGTCTCGTCGTTGAGAAAATGGTTGAAGCGAGGATGATCGCGCAACTGCTCAGCCAACACCTTCACGTAGTGTTGAGTCCGCCGGATGTGGTTGCCGGTCTCGTTGTCGCGCGTCTCCGCCAGGGAAGCCATGGCCTGGATGGTCACGTCCTGGATGGCCATCACCTCTCGGGTGCGGCGCTCCACCTCCTTCTCGAGGTAGTCGTTCTGATCGCGGAGGAAGTCCGCTGCGGCCTTGATCTTGAGCTGGGTATCCACCCGCGCCAGAACCAATGACGGATTGATCGGTTTAGTGATGTAGTCGACCGCGCCCAATTCCAGGCCATGAATCTCATCCTCGATTGCCGCCAGGGCGGTGAGGAAAATGATGGGAATATCGCGGGTTCGCGGATCGTGCTTGAGCTGGTCCGCCACCTCGTGGCCGGACAGTCCCGGCATCATGACATCAAGCAAAATCAAATCTGGTAGCGAGTCTCCCTGCAGCACCCGGAGAGCCTTCTCACCACTATTGGCAGCCTTGACACGGTAGCGATCCTTTAGCAGATCGGTCATCAGCATCAAGTTATCAGGTGTGTCGTCGACCACCAGTAAAGTGGCCTGACGGTGATGACTCTGTTCGGCACTCATGGAGAACGGCTCCCTTGCCAGATGCTGATATCCCAAGGGTGACGTTTTTCTGCCCCCTCAATGGAGGACAGCTTAGCTGTACTTCTCTTGGGCTGCCGTACCAGCTTCAGAGCTACGCTGGGAAGCGTAGAAGTATCAAAGCGCGAATGTGGCCATGTAGCCTCACTGGCTACGATGCGTCATTGGCAACCGCTCAAAGGAAAGAATCTCCGAGACTGCCGGCACCTCCTGTATGAGTAGTAGCTTGGGTCGTACGCGGACGAAGACGAACGTCCGCTACTGGCCGAGGCTGTGTAAAAAACGGTTTAGAGCAGGTTTGAAAGTCAGAACCAGAAAGAAAATCGCGCTCCTACGCAAATTTCAGGGGCCGCTGATACACCAATCATTGGCCGATTTTACGTAGCGACGCAGACTTCAAAACCGTATCTGCGTTTTTACACAGCCTGGGCCGAATGCTGCCTGTCGCGAAGGGTTGAAATCGACCTGAAGCTGCCCGTTGAATCAGTCCCTATTGGGTCGACTGTTGCCGGCCGTCACAGGTCGGAGCCGACCTGAAGCTGACATTACCCTCTGTCAGCTCCAGGTCTTCTCTCGATCCAGTGGTTTGTGGGCTATTCAGCGGCGCCACGATCCCCCAGGCAATTCTGTCTGCCGATGCGCTGCAGCCAAGGCGACCTTCAGCCCCTCTTTATCCAGCGGTATGCAGTAGGCGGGTTTAGCCCGTTCGAATCGCCAGCTTTCATCAAGGCTGCCCGCATCTGCCGCGTCGAATCCAATCTCGTCCAGTAACTTGATCACCAGCGCTTTCGCCGCCGGATCATCCGCCGCGATCGGCAGTGCGCGTCGGTCGGGCGCTGCTTTCGGGCGCGAGTCCTGCAGCAGGTCCTGGGCGAGGATTGCATTGAACACCTTGACCACGCTGGAGTGGGGCAGATGCTCGGCGAGCAGGCGGCTGGTGGTGGTTTCGAATCGGTCGAGCGCGGCAATGTGACCGTCACGTTCCGGGTAGTAGTTATTGGCATCCAGCACGATTTTACCTTCTAGCGATTTGGCCGGAACGCTTCGGTAATGCTCAAGAGGAATGGCCACGAGTACAACGTCGCCAAATTGTGCTGCGTCCTCGGCAGTGCCGACCTGACTGCCAGGAATTCCACTGAGCACGCTGCTCATGGTCTGTGGCCCACGTGAATTGCTGAGCATCACCTCGTGTCCCGCCGCGATAACCAATTGCGCCACTGCACGTCCGATGAAGCCCGCCCCAATAATGCCGATACGCATGACCTTGCTCCGCTGGTTGGTAAGAAGAAACCATGATGATTGCCAACCAAGGACAGATAAATGATCATCGATTACTTAGTCTCGTTACCAGGAGTGTTGAATGATGGATCGCCTGACGAGCATGGGGGCGTTTGTGATGGCGGCGGAATCCGGCTCCTACGCCAGCGCCGCCGAGCGATTGGGCCTGTCGCCGCAGATGGTGGCCAAACATGTTGCCGCGCTTGAGCAGCGGCTAGGTGCGCGGCTACTGAACCGGACCACCCGACGCCAGAGCCTGACTGAGTTGGGCAGCGCTTACTACGAGCGTTGTAAGCACATTTTGAGCGAGGCTCAGGCTGCCGACTCCCTTGTGCAGATCATGAACGACACCCCGCGCGGCAAACTGAAAATCAGCGCTCCCGTAACGTTCGGCTCCTATAGCCTCATGCCCTTTGTGACGGAGTTTTTACGTCAGCACCCGGAGGTCGAAATCGATCTGCATTTGACCGATCGCTTCGTCGATCTGGTGGAGGAGGGTTATGAAGTGACTTTCAGGATTGGCCCATTGACCGCGTCCAGTTTGACCGCCAGGCCGTTGGCGCCTTATCGGTTGGTAGCCTGTGCGGCACCGAGCTATCTGACCGACCGCGGAGTGCCGCAAGTACCGGATGATCTGAAGAATCATGAGTGTCTGGGATATGCCTATTGGTCCCGGCCGGCCGACCGCGAATGGATATTCTGCAAAGGCTCCGCAGTTGAGCGGGTACAAGTCGTCAGTCGATTGCAGGTCAATGAGAGCAAAGCACTGCTGTCGGCAGCACTGGACGGGTTCGGGATTGTCCTTGGACCGGAAGACTTTCTTGAGCCCGCGTTGCGCAGCGGTGGGTTAGTTCGACTGTTAGCTGACTACCAGGCACCGAGCCGACAAATGCATTTGCTCTACACGGCCAATCGTCAGAGAACAGCCAAACTTCGACGATTTATCGATGCTGCGCTCGCCCGCTTTGGTGCTCATTGAGCAGATTTTTGAGTTATCTCAGCCGCATTGATCTGTGACTGATCTCGGTCGCAGGCTGCTGTTTGATTGACTGGCTGCTTCTGGCCGTCGAGGTATTTAGCGCGTTCTCACACAGCCTGGACCCATTGCTGCCGGGGACGACGGGCAGAAATCAGCAAAAAGCAGATATAGGCGCGTGCTTCGTTTATGGGGGTTGTGTGGTTCAGGCATCGCGCAGGCCGGATTTAGTGCGGCTGCCGATTTCAGCATCTTCAAGATCACCAAAGCAAGAGCGCGGCTTTTTGGTCTCGGTATCCAGCACTTCCAGCGAAAGCTTTTCGTGGACGTTCATGGCATCTAGTACAGTGTCCAGAACGCGTTTGGGAGCAGGCCGTGCGTCACTTGATACGCCGAGTGATTGTTTACCTGGGCGATCACATCTTCCTGGCGGCTGATGCGCTGACCGATTCCTGTGAGGAACTGCAACTGGTCGTCATCGCTCGCTTTGGCACCAAAGATATCGTTCAGCGCCTCGATGATTTCCGACAAGCGTTTCTTCTCCGGAACATGGAGCTTGCCGCTGCCCACATCACTACCAAGTTTGAGGGCGTATTCGCCTGGCGTTCGGCGCGCTTGCTCAGGCGGTAGGCTGTTCGTACAACCTCGGGAATGAATGCGAGACTTTCGCCGCGCGCTCATGAAACAGCCCGGCGGGTACCGGGCTCAGGGGAGATAGGTACTGATCGCAAAACGTTGGGCTGTCCCCTTACTTCAGCATCGGCCAATACCCTGAAACGTCCTTCGACTGAGTGAGGATGCGCATCATCCGGACGCCCCATTGCACGCCTGCGGCTTTGTAGCGAACAAGCGAAACCACAAGTGAGAGCACCCAGATCTGCGGCACGTAGAGGATGACCCATGTGAGGATCGTGCTTAGGCTGAAGTGGAAACTCGGGACGAACGACGTGAATCTCAGTAGCACGAAACCATCCGGGTGCATGGCCATGAACAGGCTCAGCAACAGCGCGCCAGGCACGCTCACGAGGATTAGCCGAGCCCAAGACCGCTGTGCCCAGTCCCACGTTCGAGGCGCCATCAGGGAGAGCATGAACCGGTTAAAGATCATGGACGCTATGATCCAACAGAGCAGCTGCCAGTAGTCGTGATTGCTCGCGACGTTATACACAAGGTAGCTAAGGGGCTGCCCGAACCCGCTTAGGACCTGCTTAGGGTTGTGCATGAGCGCCAGGATGCCGAAGAAGCCTTCGTTGCCCGCAAGCACCGTCGGTGTGCCATGGGTCAGGATGCTCATCAGCGCATACAGGCAGATTAGAACCTTGCAAATTTGGAATGAGAACCCGAACACAGCACTCCACCGGAACGAGCGGCGAGTCGTCAAAATATGCAACGTAGACTGGGCTCTTGCGCCGATGAACATCGTGGCGTCTTCATGGCTGATAATGCCTTTGGTTACCGGCGTAGTGTGTTTAACATCAACATTCTCGTCGGTCTCCTTGATGAGCTGCCGCGCGATCCTGGAGCTGGATGCGGTATTGACTTTCTTGATGTTTTTGAAATCTTTGACACCCTCGACAGACTTTTTGAATCCCCCACTCAAGACGCCGTCGAGGAACACCGATTCCAGAGTTGGCCCAATGAACCGGCAACTGCCTGAAGTGCCTTGGTATGAGACTGAGGCCTGTGCCGCGACAACGTGACCGGTGGCGGTAAAAACGCTCGGGTCTTCGTTCGCCAACTGATAGCGATCAACACTGAAAACCGTGTGGCTCTGCGGTGCGTTGATCATGTCTTTCATGGCCTGGTCCAGCCAGCCAGCGCTCAGGTTACTCCAGCGGTAAAGCACCTTCGTGTCGGCGTAGACGTCCAGGTGGTATTCGTAGATCAATTGTCGTGCGCCGCTGCACGTATTGCACGTTACTTGGCCCCGGTTGCATATGGTGCAGTTCTGGCGGCCGCCACCGTGACACCCGTCGCATGTCATCATCGTCGAGCCATGACAGCGGCCGCAGGTATGGCCGGCAACGCCCGAGCCGTTGCACTGGTTGCACCTGCCGTTGCCCGCGTAAACGCCCGAGCCCCCGCACGCCGTGCAGTGACGGCTGTGCGTGCTGTTTCCGGTACCGCTGCATCCGGTGCATCGCAGTCGGCACTGGCCGTGGCATTGCCTGCAGGTATAACTGGCATGGCCGTTACACGTCGAGCAGTTGACGGTCCCTTGCCCAGAACAACCTTTGCAGTCCTCTACACTGCAGCAGACCTCGCCATCGCTTGTGAGGAGAAACTTCATGGGTTCGCGGTAGAGATTTCCATTGCTTTGGAACTTGGTCAGCATCATCTCGCGGTAGTGACCCGGGTAGGCCAGTAGCGCACCTTGACGGTGGGTTAGCACCGCCATGATCTGTGACGGTGCGTACATCGGCCCAGTGGCATAGCGAACCGGACGGCTGTTGTATTGGCACGTGTAGTTAACCGTAACCGTGTAGTGAACGTCTGCCCGGTGCTGCTCGATATCTCGGACGCTAAATGGATCGGTGACCTTCTCGCCATAGGCATCTTGCGCTTTGGCCTTCATTGCTTGAGCGATCTGGTCTGGAGTGAATGGTGTCGCTGCTGCCATTTCCGTTCCCTGGATGAGGTATCGGTGGATATTTTATGGGGCATCTTGCCATCACTGTCCAAATGTCGACACAAGATTGATGTTCATTTGCTCCTTCGCCAAACCTTGCCTATCACTCGAGTTGGTTGGGTGCGCAATGAGGTCACTTCCAGTGGCATCCAGAGCGTGTTGATGTGGATAGAAATTTCAGCTCACTTTTATCGGAGCGGCCTTGAGTATCGGTGTCCTTTTCGATGGACTGAGGTTTGTT
The DNA here is from genome assembly GCF_024748615.1 of Pseudomonas sp. B21-048. Classification (NCBI taxonomy): domain Bacteria; kingdom Pseudomonadati; phylum Pseudomonadota; class Gammaproteobacteria; order Pseudomonadales; family Pseudomonadaceae; genus Pseudomonas; species Pseudomonas sp. B21-048. The sequence goes on from NZ_CP087168.1 coordinate 2,327,339, forward strand.
AACGGTGCCTGGTCGCGCTAATTTCTAGGCTGCATCCGTTTGAGATGCTTCATTATGTTCGTGATTTGTTATGGCTCGATGGATGAAACTCAGTGATCGCTTCTGGCCGAATGCGACCACCACTCCCTGTGACTGATCCACCCTTGTCCTCCTTCAGCGTGGAGGACAAACCATGAACACTATTGCTACATACAGCCATCAGCCTTGGAACAAGGGAAAACTTGTCGGGCAGGAAGCCCCGCTCCGAGTCAGAGGTATCTGGGCCATCCGGGTCAGACTCCAACTCGCGGAGAAGACACGGGATCTGGCTCTCTTCAACTTGGCTATCGACAGCAAGCTGGGTGCCTGTGACTTAACCAAACTGAGAGTACGAGACATAGCCCAACATGTGTCGTCACGGGCCATCGTTATGCAGCAGAAAATTCAGCACCCAGCGCAATTTGAAATCACTGAGCAAACCCGAACGGTTCTGGAGGCTTGGATGCATCAGGCCCACCTCCCGGTTACACGACTCAGATCAACTATCCACCAGGCAATACGCTCGAATAGTCCAAGCATGGGTGATCGTCATTGGCCTTGACCCAACCCTGTACGGTACTCACACGCTGCGGCGAACCAAGGCATCGCTGATTTATCGCAGGACGAAGAACCTGAGAGCTGTCCAACTCCTGCCTGATCACAGGAAGCTTGAAAGCACCGTCAGATACATGGGAATGATGCCGCAAGCGAGTGCTCTCGAATCCGTCGATACCCCCAAATAGCTACCAGCAATACAGCTGCTCCGGCTGCCAGAGCAACGTTAAATCCATAGCGAGCACCTTCCATATCCACCAGTTGGCCCGACGCTGCAGCACCCATCGCCACCCCAACATTCAAGCCCGCCAGTAACCAGGTCATGCCTTCGGTCAATTGTCGTTCCGGCACAATTCGCTCAACCAAGGACATCGCCACAATCATCGTGGGCGCAAAGAATAACCCGGCCACCAACACTGCTCCCGAGAGGCTGGCAATGTTACTGGCCATCAACAAGGGCAGTGTCGTTGCGGCAGTTGCAAGGCCACCCAACAGCAAGAGTTTGTGCAACGGTGTTTTCAGTTTTAGCGCACCGAACAACAAGCCCGCGGCGCACGAGCCGATGGCGTAACAGGACAACACGATACTGGCCGCCGCCGGACTGCCCATTTGTTCAGCGAACGCGACACTCACGATATCGACAGTTCCGACGATGACGCCCATCGCGACCATCAGCAATGTTAATAGCCGGACGTCTGCCAAGCGAAAGATTGAGGCTGTTCGCGTGCTCATTTCTTCAGCGTATTCTACTGGCGGTTCGGTGGATACTTGTGCTGCCAAAGCAAGTGCGCCAATCGCCAACAGTACAACTGCCGCTAATGGTCCTGCCTGGGGGAAGACGGCCACGCTCAAACCAACGGAAATCGGGGGGCCTGCGATAAACGTCACTTCGTCCAGCACGGTTTCAAGTGAGTAAGCTGTTTGCAGGTGCGGCTTGCCCCTGTAGACCGCAGTCCAGCGAGCGCGGACCATGGCCGACATGCTCGGCATGAAGCCCGCTAACATAGCGGCCACGAACAAAGCCCAATCGGGCGTATGCCAGTAGGTACAGGCAAGCAGTAGAAGAATACCCAAAGCACTGATGCCAGCAGACAACGGTAGTACCCTGCGTTGACCGTATCGATCCACCATGCGTGAAACCTGCGGTGACATCAATGCATAGGTCAGGACGAAGGTGGCAGAAACCGCGCCTGCCAGTGCGTAGTTGCCCCGCAACTGCGAAAGCATGGTGATGATGCCGATACCTGTCATGGGGAGCGGTAAACGGGCGAGGAGGCCTGCCAGGGAGAATCCCCTGGTGCCGGGGGCTTGGAACAGTATTCGGTACGGATTGGCCATGCTCGATGCTCCTTATCAAATGAGTTCAGCTTGTCGGGGCGTCGCTGAACTGGGAATATACATTCACCGCGTATGATTAAAATCCTATAATCATACGCGGTGAATGTAAATGGCTTGTTGGTCTAGGAGATATCATGGTTCGACGTACACGCGCTGATATGGAAGAAACACGTACCACGTTGCTGAAGACCGCGCGCCAGGTGTTCAGCGAACATGGCTATGCCGAAACATCCATGGATGATTTGACAGCGCTGGCTGGCCTGACGAGGGGCGCGCTTTACCATCATTTCGGCGACAAGAAAGGTTTACTCACGGCCGTGGTCGCTCAAATTGATGCGGAGATGGACACGCGGCTACAAGTGATTTCGGACAGTACAGACAACGCATGGGAAGCTTTCAGGGACCGCTGTCGCATGTACCTGGAAATGGCACAGGAGCCTGAGATACAGCGCATCGTATTGCGGGATGCGCGCGCTGTTCTGGGTAGCTCCCCACCAGAAGCGCATCGGCACTGTGCAGCCTCCCTACAAAAGATGCTTGAGCAACTGATGCTGCAAGAGACGGTTGTACAAACCGATCCCGAAGCATTGGCGATGCTGATCCATGGTGCCTTGTGCGAAGCAGCATTCTGGATCGCAGAAGCTGAGCCAGGTTCAGATAGGCTGTTGCAGGCCCTGGGGGCGCTTGAGCTTCTGCTTAAGGGCGTCCGTAGCTGAAACCAGGAGCATAGGGGGCGGAGTCCAGTGTAGGTAATACCTGTTTACGGGGGAGGGCGAGCATTGTAATCAGTGTATTGGTATGCACGGACCATAGGCCGCAGAACATCGTGCCATTCTCGAACCTGTGGCCCACCCGGTTGGTTATGAGGCGCAGAGTAAATACTTTGGACTATTAAGGTCGCGTCCCAGATTCAGAGTAACCGTCTGGCCAAGTCATCTACCGAGTCCCGCAAAGCCAGGACATGGTGTGCACTTAAATTTAAGTGGGCACCAGTTTTAGCCTTTTAAGCGGGTATTTCATGCAGCCACAACGCCGTTCCTACTCCAAGTCCTTCAAGGCTCAGGTCATTCAAGAGTGTGCCCAGCCCGGCGCTTCGATTGCCAGCATCGCCCTCAGCCATAGCCTCAACGCAAACCTCGTCCACAAATGGATTCGGGTACAAGCGCAGAAAAGCACGGCGCTGCAACCTGCATTTATTCCGTTACCCATGCAGCTGGCCGGAGCAAATTCGCAAGCGGCATCGTCGAATATTTGCGTCGAAATCCAGCACCCGCGCGGCACCGTCAAAGTGAACTGGCCAACTGAAAGTGCTGCTGCCTGCGCGACCTTTCTTCGAGACTTACTGCGATGATCCGAATCGATTCCATCTGGCTCGCCACGGAGCCGATGGATATGCGCGCGGGCACCGAGACGGCATTAGCCAGAGTGATCGCGGTGTTTGGTGCGGTGAAGCCGCACTGTGCTTATCTGTTTGCCAACCGCCGAGCCACTCGGATGAAAGTTCTGGTGCATGACGGCTTCGGGATCTGGCTGGCTGCTCGCCGGTTGAATCAAGGCAAGTTCCACTGGCCAGGGATTCGCCAAGGCACCGAAATAGAGTTGGATGCCGAGCAACTTCGGGCTTTAGTGTTGGGCCTGCCATGGCAACGCGTGGGCTCCGGCGGTGAGATCACACTGCTTTAACTGCTGCCATTAGCCTATCGATCTATCGCTGCGAATTGTCAGGTCTGGCAAAATCGGCACCATGACTTCTCTTCCCGCTCTCGACCACCTGCCCCCTGAACAACTGCGCGCTTTGGCGACGCAGTTGATGCAGCGTGTCGAGACGCTCGACCATCAAGTCGACGCGCTGGGTAAGACGGTTGAGACAATGAGCAATAAGATCAACCGCGATCAAACGGTGATCGAGAAACTGACCCACGAGATCGCTCAGCTCAAGCGCTTGAAGTTTGCCAAGCGCAGCGAGCAGATGAATCCTGAGCAGGCCAGCTTGCTCGATGACCTGATCGATACCGATATCGCGGCGATTGAAGCTGAACTTCAAGCCTTGCAACCCGCTCCGTCGCTGACCGAGAAAAAGCAAAAGCCCAAACGCACTGCATTGCCGGCTGAGTTTCCACGCACGTTGATCCATCACGAGCCTGACAACACTCACTGCCCATGTGGCTGCATACTCAAGCGCATCGGTGAGGACGTTAGCGAGAAGCTGGACTACACGCCCGGCGTATTTACCGTTGAGCGCCATGTCCGTGGTAAGTGGGTATGCGATGACTGCGAAACGCTTATCCAGGCGCCGGTTCCGGCGCAGGTCATTGATAAGGGCATCCCGACCGCCGGGCTGCTTGCCCACGTCATGATCGCCAAGTTTGCCGACCATCTTCCGCTTTACCGCCAGGAGTCGATTTTCGGTCGGGCTGGCTTGGCGATTCCGCGCTCAACGTTGGCTCAATGGGTTGGCGTAACTGGCGTGCAGTTGCAGCCTCTGATCGACGCGCTGCGCGACGTGGTGCTTGGGCAGCAAGTCATCCATGCTGATGAAACACCGGTGCAGATGCTCGCTCCGGGCTCGAAGAAAACTCACCGCTCTTATGTGTGGGCCTACGCCACCAGCCAGTTCTGCGAAACAGCGGCTGTCGTCTATGACTTCAGTCCCAGCCGCGCTGGTGAGCATGCTCGCAACTTCCTGCAAGGCTGGAAGGGCAAGCTGGTCTGTGATGATTTTGGCGGTTACAAGGCCAGCTTCGAACTCGGCGTGACGGAGATCGGTTGCATGGCCCATGCGCGGCGTAAGTTCTTCGAATTGCATGCCACCAACAAGAGCATGCTCGCCGAGCAAGCCCTGCGCTGTATCCAGTTGCTGTACGAAATCGAAAGTGAAGTCCGCGACCTGGATCCGGATTTACGGCGCCGAATACGGCAAGAAAAAGCCGTACCGGTGATGGATAGGCTGCATGCCTGGATGATCGCGCAGCGCGATCTCGTGCCCGAAGGTTCGGCTATCAGCAGAGCGTTGGATTACAGTCTGAAACGCTGGGCAGCGCTGTTGCGCTACCTCGATGATGGAACTGTTCCCATTGATAATAATTGGGCAGAGAACCAGATCCGGCCGTGGGCTCTTGGACGCAAGAACTGGCTCTTCGCAGGGTCGCTACGCAGCGGAAAACGGGCGGCGGCGATCATGAGTTTGATCCAATCTGCGCGGCTCAACGGGCATGATCCGTATGCTTATTTGAAGGACGTTCTCACGCGTCTGCCGACGCAGCGGTCGAGTGAAATTGATCAGTTGCTGCCGCATAGGTGGACGTCGGGCTTACCCAGAACGCTCAAGAATGACGGATAAGGATCTTAAACTTCAAATAACCGACGCACCTGCACGGAATCGGCGCTTCCGCTTTGTTCAAGAGGAAGGAAGTATCGTAGTTGCCATTGTTGTGTCCTAACGGCCTCTTTGGCGACTGGTTTGACCCAAGGTGGATAAACGCGGATAGCGCGCTTACCGCCTTTACCGTTAATCGCCATGATGCCCTTTGATGCCAGTATTTTCTGGTCGAAAATAAACTGTCCGCGATGAGTTGCATCGAACACACTCACCACAACAAAGGCTACGCCATCATCGACATCGAGAGGTGCAATGATGCTGCCTGACGTCGGGCGCTTCCATATTGTGACGAACTGTCCAATCTTCGTCGGCGTTGTTTTAGCCACACGGAAGACAATGGTGTGTCCGTCGAGGCCAAAGCGGGAGGCACCATACTCGACACTCTCAGCCTCGCGTAGAGCCAGATCCGTCAATTGCATTCCCGCCGGCTTGTACACATCCTGGATAGCAGCTATCAGATCGTTCGGAATATGGCCGAGGGCCGGGTCTGCCGCGCCTGCATATTTTGTGTCTAGTTCAGTTAAATCGAATTTCAACGGGAACAACTCCTAAACGACTCATTGACCATACGACCCATTCCAGAACATATGCTACGCCCTTCGACATGCCGAAGCGGGCTGCGTGCGGTTACGTCGTGTAATTGCGCAAGGTGGGATAGCCAGCCGCTTACCGATTTCTGCTTGTCATGAAGGGCTGCAATCGACTGTGGATTCAACCGCTCGATGGAAGAGTTAGGCCTCAGTGCTGGTCCGCCAGGATAGACCTGATCGACTGAGCATCGGCTTTCAGTGCGAAGTAGGTCCATATGCCTCCAAAAAGATCCGCTACTCCGAAGAGAACGATCATTGGACTGGCGAGGCCAACGACAGCGAAGGTAGTGAAGGCCACGAAGACGACGAAGCGCGTGTACACCGATGCTTCCAAAAATGGCCTGTTTTCGTGCTTGGCTGCGACCCATGCGTAGATGCCAAAATTGAACGCGATAACGCCAACCACGTGAATCCAGACCTCGGAGGTTGGTGGAATCCGGAAGATCGACAGCAAGAAGTTCGGCGCGACGACTAACACGGCACCCACGACGAACAAATAGATGGCGAAGACCTTGGCGCTGAACGCAGACCTGGACATATTTTCCTTTCCTTAAGTGATGTTCGGCAGATGGAGCGAATGAATCCTGGCGGCCTGACGTTTGACTTGAGAAGCTTGCCAGGGCTTGCCGGAACAAGCCTTTCGATGGAAGGGTTAAACTTCAGAGGGGCGCACAGCGTTTTCAGCCTTAGGGGCAGGTAGCCAGAGGCCAACCGAGGCGCGCTGCACGCAGGAGACTGGCCTTAACAACCAAGCGGTGAAATGGGGCAATGACGAAGATGTAGGCCCGGCCTAGACGGTTGTGGCACTGGACCACGGTTGAAACAACGAGTTGGTGACTGCCTTCTGGCTCTGCCTCTCCAGAACACAGAACCGATATCCGGAAGTCGAGGTGCTTGTCGTCCTCTCCCAACACGATTTCAGTCTGGTTCGTGCTGTAGACCTTGAAGATTCCAACCCGATTAGCAAGCGATGCCAAGTGTTTGGCTGTCTTGAGACCGAAACAGGCAACGATAGTGTCTCGGACTTTCATGAGCCATCCGATCCAGGATGGCTGGTGGGAAAAGATGAATCGAGCCAGCAAATCTGGATTGCTAGATGTGCCCGCAGGGAGCCGAATCGCAAAAGCGTCCGCTAGGTTCATCGACTTGTAAAAGTGGGAGATGCCGGACCTCGAAGGGACTGGCACGGACGTAATGAGCTCGAATTCTCTGGGCATCGGGGATCTCTCCTGAGGTCTAACTACTAATTAGGCGACATGCCATGTCACGTTTCTTGTTGCAATGGCTTGTCGTATAACGCTCCTTGTTGCCCTGTCAGTGCTTGTCTAGCTTAGAAGTGACGGTTACCGACTTTCAAGCCGGACAGGGACAACCGCGCTCACTGCTCATTCCCAAGCACACGAGGTATCTGCATAGTGGAGGAATCTCGCTGTACAAGCGGCTCTTTTTCCATATTGCGGCGTGCTTACTTAGGCTATCAGGTACGTATTCAAATGTGGGGTTCACGGCAACTTCAGGTTCCAGGCGCAGTAGCGCACCAGGAGCGGAGCTCGCATGGGTCGTGGCGATGCCGTCCGGATAACCAATGTCCACGCCTTGATGAGGTCCAGAGCCTCGCTGAGCGAGCATGGATTAACTGGATGTTGTTGAGGCGCCAACTTCTCCTTGTCGGATACTGAGCCCGATCAAGGCATCATAGAGCTCTTGCTGCCCAGCTGGCAGAACAGGGAGCAACGTCGCGCGGCGCTTGTCGACATCGAACCAGGATTCAACCAACCATCCCACCAGATAGAGCGCCGAAAGGCATCCGCCAGCGGTTGCAACGTTCCCCTGGCATACAAGTGGCTGGTCCACGGGCTCAAGTCCCAGAGCTTGCAAGCTCGATCGTGCATCCGGGTGTGTAGTTGCTTGGTCGCTGAGCAGCCCAAGCCGTTCGAGAATGAAAGCTCCGGCGCATATGGAGCCGATTCGCTGGCGTCTGGAGTCAAGTTCAAACGACGGCAGGAAATCTGGGGCGGCAAGTGCAGCGGGTATCCCTTCCTTGCCGCTGACGAACAATACCGCGTCGGCACTATTGGCCTCGGAAAGCGGACCGTGCACCGAAACAGGCAGGCCGTGCGCCGATCGCACGATAGAGCTAGAACCCAATATTCGGACGTGCCAGTCCTCAGTGTTGCGGCCTAAAATGTCCCACATCAGGAATAGGTCGATATCAGTGAATTGGTCGAAAGCAACCAGAACGATTTTCTTCAAGGCGAGCTCCATGAAAAGTGCTGGCGTGCAAAACGCAACGGCCATCTTTGCTGGTGTTCGCAGCGTATCAATCGGTTGCGCACCATACACAGTCTGTATGGCGCTAAATATGGAGCGAAATAACTGGTGAGAAAACTAACTCGTAACCATTGGATCGCGGCTGGTTTTGAGGCCCTCGACCAAATAGGGCATGTTGGCGTTTCGGCCGAGAGTCTATCGCGCCGATTGAATGTGACCCGCGGATCGTTCTATCACCATTTCCGCAATCGCGAAGACTTTGTCCGCACCTTGCTGGCCGCTTGGGAAGAAGACTACACGGAGCGCATGCTCGCTTATGCGGCGCAGGGTCGTAGCGCGGGCGAAACCTTGAAACGCTACTTGAGTATTGCCGCTGAGAAACAACCTGGGCGGGAAGTTTCCATCCGAGCCTGGTCGCTGCACGATCCGTTGGTAGGCGAGTTTCAGCAGCGTGTTGACACAAGACGACTGGACTTCGCGATACGGACGTGCCGCCGCTTGGTCCATATGCCAGGCGAAGCAGAAGTGATTGGTCAGGTGGCCCATCTGTGCCTGATTGGTGGTCAACAGGCAGGGCTGCGGCGTGATGCCGCTCGCTTCAACAGTTTCCTGCATCGAGCCTTTTCACTTTTCGAAGGGGCTCTTCCACCGTGGCGGGCCTAAGTCATGAGCTACATTGGGTAACTGAATAAATAGAGGTCGCGTGCCACTGCAAATGTGCTTGGGGTAGGGACGTCGCTACCAGCTCTAGTGCACGCCATTGGTCTCCTAGGGCTAATGTCCATGCCACTGGCCTATGGCACTAACTTGAGTACGGCCTTCACCACACGCATACCCTGCACAAGGCGTATTCCCCGTACGCTCACAGTGTTATGCCATGAAAGCGCGAATTGATAGCGCCGTTTATGCTGTATGAGCATAATGGCATATTGAATAAACCTAACTTAAGGAGAGAGTTTTGCGCAATCCGTGTAATGCTGAATCGGCTGTAATGTTTGTAGTTAAACACCGTTTCTCTGCGGAAATTCTAGCCAAGCAGATTGACGTCCCGACCGAAAACATTCTTGGCCTTGCCGCACATGAGAGTCAATACGGCAAAGGCCGGTTCGCTACCGAGGGCAACAATTTTTTCTCGATGCACGCGCCAGCGCCTTTACAGACCGGCACGATAACGGCATTGGGCGATCCAAAAATGAAAGTTGCTGCTTTCGCCTCATTTTCACAGTCAGGGCAGTCTTTTTTGGCGCGATTTGGGAGTGCAGTACGCGGTAAAAAAGATCCGGGCGAGTTTAGCAGAGCCCTTGTTACAAGCCACTTCAACACAGGCGATGCGAAGACTGGCGGGCGCTTTGGGTATGCGAAACTTGTGGAAGACGCAATTGGTATGGTGAAAGCGAGAATGCAATGCGGTACATAAGCCGGCTGCAAGCATTGATGGTTGCTGCTGCCCTGTTGGCCTGTTCGCCCGTGCTTGCGGAATCACTCAACGCAAAGAACATTCGGCCTTCCGGCTTGACGGCGGATCAAGCCAAGCAGGTTCTGCTTGTGGTGCTGAAAGACCAGGGCTACAAGATGTCAAACCCGGCTATGTGGATTGACGGTCCATGGCAGGGCGAAGAGAAAGGGACTCTGTTTCGTCCGGGATACTATGACTTCGGTTTGGTGTTCAATAACCCAAAAGGCGCGGCGTCCAATGTACTTGGCCATTTCGCGGTTAACACCTTAACCGGTGATGTGTGGGAAACCGAAAGCTGCGAACGCTTCAGTTCCGCCACCTTATCGGGAATTCAAAAACGAATTTCCGTGCAGACTGGCAAAAAACTTGCTAATGAAGAGGTGGCACGTAGCGAGATAGGCTGCTAGTAGCTGACTACCTTTTTTAATAGGGAATGGCCGGTCAGAATTGTGACCAAAACGCTAAGAATAGGGTTTGGGGTTTGGGGAGCAACGGGACAGAAAGTGCACTTAAGCCCTAACCAGGGGTATAAGCCCGAACCGCCGAAAACTCCGTCACTTAAGATCTAACCCGACTACGAGTGCATCCAGCTTGATCACTTTGCAGTCGTCGTGAAACGTTTAGTGCCCGTTCAGCAGAAGGTGCCGCCAGGCCTGCGTGATCCTCACCAGGGCCTTGGCATTTCAGTCTGCCTCAAGTTTCGTCAGCCATCGTGACAGGATGGCGAAGACACGGCAACGCCGGAGGCACATCGGGCCGACGAGGTGATCCAGGAACGCATCGACGTCGCGCTGAATGCCCGTATATGGACTCCCCCTCATTGCAAGCCCCGTTGCTTTGGCACCCGTGCCGACTGCACACGTATATTCGGCCTCTAAATACGGCATCGTTTCGATGCAGGGCCATGATGGGCTATTCGCGCGCCGGCTCCCGATCGCTTTTTCGTGCTTTTCGCACTTGGACATTCGAGGGTTTTGCCGACGCCGGTTCGACCGGTTTGCCATCGTTCAGGTTGCTTCGCAATCGTGGTTAAGAGTTGTTTCTCTCGTAGAACACGTCGGGTAAATAGATCAGGCCGCTGCCTGATTCGGTTGGTAATCAGTGTCGTGACGCAGCATCGCCCAAGCCATGCGTGCAGTTTTGTTGGCCAGCGCAATAGCGGCCACATTGGGATGCGATCGCTCGGCTAAACGAACTGCCCACTGGCTGAACCGATCCTCTTTGGATTTGGCTGTGCGTAGCGCCGAGCGTGCGCCATGCACCATCAATGTTCGCAGATACGTATCACCGCGCTTGCTGATACCGAGTAGTCGATCCTTACCACCAGAACTGTGTTGCCTCGGTGTCAGTCCCAGCGAGGCGGCAAACTGTCGGCCATTGGCAAACTGACGGGCATCACCGAGAGCGACGACGAGCGCTGTGGCGATCATTGGACCGACACCGCGCAGCTGTTGAAGGCGAACGGCGGACGGCTCGTTTGTCGCGATTGCAGTGATCTCGCCGTCGAGCTGGCAAACACGCCCATCCAGCGCACGAAGGTCGTCCCACAAACCATCCAGCAGACGACGAAAGCGTGCCGTCAAACCGTTATCCGCATCCCCTAGCCAGCATGGTATTGCACGACGCAGCATCAGCAATTCCTTCGGTGCAACGAGACCGTACTCGGCGACCAGCCCACGGATCTGATTGGCTTTGGCCGTCCGCTGTTCGATTAAGCCGGCCCGGATGCGATGCGTCGCCTGGATATCCTGTTGTTCGATGGTCTTGATGGCGACGAAGCGCATGCTGGGACGGCTCATCGCTTCGCAGATCGCCTCGGCATCGTTCGCGTCGTTCTTGTTGCTCTTGACGTACTGTTTGACGAACTGCGGCGCGACCAGCTTCACCCGAAATCCGTGGGCTTGTAGCTGCCGAGCCCAGTGATGCGCACCGCCACAACTCTCCATCCCGACCTCACAGCCAGGTTCGATCTTCTCCAACACCGTTTGCAGCCAGCGATCACGCGGTAGGCGCTGCCGCCAGACGGGTAGCTCATGACAATCCACGCCGTGGATCTGAAACACGTTCTTGGCCAGATCGACCCCAATGCGCATAAGCTTCATGTGTGGACTCCTTCTCACCGTTGACTGTGGTTCGCGCTTTCAGTCTGGCACTCAAGATGCCGAAGTGAGGAGGAGTCCATCCCATTGCTTTTGGCCTATTGCTGCCCGTCACGACTGACCGAAATCGACCCGAAACTGACTGTCGCCCCAAGGCTGAATCAACTTAAGCAGACGAGAAAAATATTTGGGCTATATATTCCTTTCAGGAATGCAATACATAAAATTAATGAATTTTTATTATTGCTTAGTATGACGTAGCTTGATTCAAGGACATGGAGAACCGCCTTGAAATCATCACCTCTTAACTCAGCTGGAAAATTTGATACCTCACGAGCCAATGAGTACGGACGACAGAGCCGTATTGCACTAGCCGGATATGACGCTTGCCAAGATTTGGCGGCGTGCATGCTGGCGGCAAGCCTTGGCAATACAAGCATGGCAAAAATACTGGTGGTTGGTGCTGGCGGCACGGCGCAGGAGATTATTGCTATGGCCAGGCTTGAGCCGGGTTGGCGCTTTACTGCCGTTGATCCATCCCAGCCGATGCTGGAGGCAGCAAAGCAGCAGTTAGAGGCGAACAACTTGCTTGAAAGAACGACCCTGCATCTTGGGCATGTTGAAGACCTGGCAGCAGAGGAGTCATACGACGCAGCCACCTTGATCGGTGTACTCCATCATCTCGATGGGGATGAAACCAAGCGACAAATTTTACGATCCATTCGGACCCATCTAAAGCCGGGTGCACCGCTGATTGTCGCGGGGAATCAATATGCTTATGCCAGCCAGCCGCTACTGCTTGCTGCCTGGGGGCAACGGTGGCGGCAGCATGGAGCCAGCCCGGATGACGTGAAGGTCAAGTTTGGGAAAATCCTTCAAGGCGCGGACCCTCCACACTCCGAGGCGGCGGTTCAAAAACTTTTGCATGACGCCGGATTTGGGGACGCTACCCGTTTCTTCAGCAGTCTTTTCTGGGGGGCTTGGTTGACGTGCAAAACGGCCTGAACATGGAGGCGGCTTCTGGCCGATATCTGCTGGTGTTTTCCAGCCCAGCGCCTGGCTTCAGCACCGGCCACATCCGACAGGTCTAAGCGCCCAACCCCAGGCACCGCTGGTTAACCCTTCAGAGCCGCTTCGATCGCAGCGATGTCGATCTTTCTCATCCCCATCATGGCGTCGAACGCGCGCTTGGCCGCCATTCGATCAGGATCGGTTATCGCGGCTGTCAGAACGCGCGGAGTGATCTGCCACGACAGTCCCCACTTGTCCTTGCACCAGCCGCATGCACTTTCCTGGCCGCCGTTTTTGACAATAGCGTTCCACAAGCGGTCCGTTTCAGCTTGGTCGTCGGTCGCCACCTGGAACGAGAAAGCCTCGTTGTGCTTGAACGCCGCCCCCCCGTTCAGCCCAAGACAAGGGATGCCCATCACCGTGAACTCGACCGTCAAGACATCGCCCTGTTTGCCCGCCGGATAATCGCCTGGTGCGTGAAAGACAGCTCCCACAGCGCTGTCCGGGAACGTCTGGGCATAGAAGTTCGCCGCGTCCAACGCGGTGCCGTCGTACCAAAGACAAATCGTGTTTTTGCTGATCATCTGGTTCTCCACAATAGGACTGATGCGTGCATTTTAGTAGCGTAGGCAACCGGGCTCTTTTGGCAACTTCCGGAGAGTGGCAGGCCAGCGCAAATCAGTCCGCTAAACGGAGCCAAGGGCAGGCGCAACACCGTCTAATCTGAGTAGTACGAGGGCACAAACGTGCCTCACGCCTCTTGCTACAGGGGAAACGGGATGACCGGAACAACAGCGCGCCAATGCTCGTCATGGGTCCTACTCTCCTTGTTAGCCATCGATCTGGCGCTAACGGCGGGATGTGCTGGCAACGCTTCCACAGCTCGCTATTCGGCTTCAAACACAGGTTCAAGCTGCTATGCAAAAGCGTTACCCACCGCTGGTGAAGGTGGCCTGGCTTGGGGCTCTACCTTGAACATGGCGCGCGAAAAATCCATGGTTAATTGCATACGCTATGCCGGCCGATCCGGTGGCGCGCCGGATACCTGCCACGTGGTGTTATCGGAGTGCAAAAATTAGGAAATGGCCCGTTAGATGGAACGAGCCATTGTTGTGAGGGTGCTTGTCGGGGGAAGTCAGGCCCTGCATGTACAGAGAGGAAAGCCCTATGAGCACCGAACAGATGGCACCAGAGACGAAAGGTGTTGCGGTGGAGTTACTTGCAACGGTTGACCTTGGCCCTGAAATCGAGGGCATGGCCGGGCACCAGCTTAGAATGCGTAGGGTGACTATCGAGCCTGGAGGCGTCTTCGGGCCCATTCACAACCATAAAGACAGGCCAGGCACCGTTTACATACTGCAAGGAACGATCACTGACCATCGACATGGAGTCGCCACGGACTATGGACCGGGCGTGGGCTGGCCCGAGGACAGGAACACCACACACTGGCTTGAGAACAGAGGAACGATTCCTGCGGTGGAGATCTCGGTCGATATTGTCAGGCAAGAGTAACGTCAGGCCCGATATCCGACACGGTCGGGCCTGACGCGCGGCTCTAGCGGAAACAACGCCGACGAAGGATAGATCGACCCCGTCTGAGCCGATCTATCAACGTTGGTCAGAAGTTCCAGTTCTCGGCGAGAACGACACGACAGAATGGGCCCGCCAGGGTTGCATTGTGATGAGCGACGATATTTTCGGCTGTCAACGCAGGGGTGTCGGAGCAGGTATGACCGTCGGCGATCAGTACTGCATCGAACCCAAGATCTCGTGCGGCGCGGCAGGTGCTGTCGACACAATACTGGGTATTCATTCCGGCAATAACCACACCCTGAGATCCACAAGCTTTTAGCCGATCGGCCAGGTCAGTCATGGCGAAAGCGTTGGGTCGGCTTTTTTCGAAGATGACTTCGTCGCCTTGTAGCAGCAGTTCCTGCAGCAATTGTGTCAACGGGCTTGCAGGCTCGATAGGCGAGCCAGCCGGACCCACATGGCGAGCCAGGAAAACAGGCGCGCCTGCCTTCCGGGCTTTGTTCAGCAGGCTATTCAAAGTGTTTAACAGCGCTTCCCCAGCCCAGGGTTTATCCGGGCCATGAAACAATCCAACCTGCATATCGAGAATCAACAGTGCGTGCATAGTGCTTTTCCTTGCGTTTGTACCAGTGACGCAAGGGCAAAAGAAAAGGCCCTCTCCATCACTGGCGGGCCTTTGAAGTTCGTGCGTTATTGGCTCACGACACCTCTCACGACCCGCCCTGGGCGGTCGTGGTTGTGGTGGTCGAGGCAATGCGTGGTTGATTCATGAAGCCGACAGTATCTGCACGGTGCCTGATTTGCAAGGGCGCGCGTCCGTGCGCCTAACGACGGTTTTTAACGCTTGATCCGGGAAATCCTGTTCCTTCGATACCGACCCGGCCGATAGCGGGTCCTCAATCAAATGGCAAAACGGCCAATAACCTAGCTTTGACCGTACGTTGAACACCTTCGCAATTGCGCTGGACTGACGCCAAGGCGTTGCTTGAAAGCGGTTGTCATGTGCGCTTGGGAGTTAAAGCCGCAGGAGAGTGCGATCTCCGACAGCCTGGCGGTCGAATCGCGCATCGATGCTCGGGCCTTGGCCAGGCGTCGGTCGATTAGATAGCTATGAGGGCTTTTGCCCGTCGCGTTCTTGAATGCGCGCATGAAATAACCTTCGGACAACTCAAGCAACCCTGCCATTGCCTGTATACCCAGAGGGCCATCGAGGCCAGCATCAATGAATTCATCGAGCAGGCGCATTCGGCTGCCAGTTATAGAGCCTTGGGGCGGCGCCGACGACGTTTCGATGCCCTCCGCCCGTTCAGCCAAGGCGAGTGCCCAGGCTTCACAGTCGTCCTCCACGGAGGCCTGCAACAGCGCGCGGCGCATTCGCAGAGCGAGGTTAACGGCTGGCTGATCAATGCGATTGTTGAATGCCCGGTCACCCAGCAATGAAATACCGTCGGTGCGCATGATCCGCAGGTATTCACCACCCGTGGGTGACTCGGACCACACATCACAGCCAGCGGGGACGAACGCCAACCCATTGGGCATGGCATCGAAGGGGCGCACTCGGTCGCTGCCAATGGCGTGCAAGCCTCGTTGGCTGTCGAAGGCAAAGCCGATCGCTGCCTGGGTCGCAACATATCGGGTCGCGTAGGCGGCGCCGGGTAGCAATTCGATCGTCCACGGCCCTGCCTCGACACGACGAATCGGTTCAGGTACGAGCGAGGGCTGCAGACGGTTTCGAAGGCTCATGAACACCATAGTAGTGAAGAGGGGGCGTAAAAGTCAGGTCAGTTTTTTGAAAGCCGGCGTGACATGCCCGTGCCTAGACTGGGAAAAGCCTCAGGAAGACAACTCATGCACAAACTGACTCGCGACGATCTCGAACAAGCTGCCCGCCACGTATACCAAGTCATGCCTGCCACCGCCCAATACCCTTGGCCATTGCTGGCTCAGCGGTTAGGTTGCACTGTCTGGGTCAAACACGAAAACCATACACCTACAGGCGCTTTCAAAGTACGGGGTGGCATTACCTTCTTGCACTGGCTGCGGTGCGAGCATCCAGACGTAAAGGGCATTGTCTCTGCTACGCGCGGCAACCATGGTCAGAGCCTGGCGCTGGCGGCAAGCACGCTGGGGTTGAGGGCCTTGATTGTCGTGCCGGAAGGTAATTCACTGGAAAAGAACAATGCCATGCGCGGCTTTGGCGGCGAAGTGCTTGAGTGTGGTCGCGATTTCGACGAGGCCCGTGAAGAGGCCGCGCGTCTGGCGCAAGTGCATGGCCTCTACCTGGTGCCACCGTTCCATACCGAGTTAGTCAAAGGAGTGGCCACTTATGCGCTGGAGCTGTTCATCGCCGTGCCCGATCTGGATACCGTCTACGTGCCGATTGGCTGTGGATCGGGGATTTGCGGGGTGATCGCCGCCCGCGATGCGCTGGGCCTGAACACCCAAGTGGTGGGCGTGGTTTCCAAAGAGGCTGCGGCGGCGAAGTTATCGTTTGAAGCCGGGGCAATATGCGAGACCGCCTCGGCAAATACCTTTGCGGATGGCTTGGCCGTGCGTAAGCCAGTTCCCGATGCGTTCGACATCTACGGGACCGCTTCGGCGAGAATCGTCTCTGTCAGCGAGGGCGAGATTGCCGAGGCCATGCGCGTGTATTACACCGATACCCACAACCTCGCTGAAGGGGCAGGTGCGGCAGCGCTGGCGGCGCTCATTCAGGAGCGTGAAATGATGCTGGGCAAAAAGGTGGGTGTGATTTTGTCCGGCGGGAATGTGGATCGGTCGGTGTATGCGAGCATAATTGCGAGCTGATTGCTCCAACCCGCCTCGCGACGTGGTCAGAGCTTCAACTCTGTTTCTGATCTGAACTAACGCTGACTGGAACAGCCTGTGACAGGGGGTAGGGAAATCAAGTTTGAGACCGACCCCATAAGCCCGTCGATAAACGGTGCTTTCTGTGCCAGGTATTCACCTATGCCGTCGGTGTTGCTTGCTTCCAGTTCAAGTTTTAAGTCTTGATACTGCTGGCGAATCACAGGGGCGTCCCTGAGCAGGTCACGAAAACGGAGCATTCTTTCGATTTGACCGTGGCCGGTGACACAAACGTGGGCCTTATGTGTTCGCACGCCATCAACATCGCGATGACCTGGATGCAGCCGGAACTGGACAGCTTCTTCGGCCCGGGCCGGATCACGGTCGTGCTCGATCCCACCCTGGCCGCCAAGGCCATCGCCGGGTCGAGCCGCATCCGCTTGCATGCCAGCGCCCTGTTCTCGGAACTGGACAAGAGTCAGTTATTGCAGCATGAGGCTTTCGTGCATGTCGCCACGGCACAAAACGGCGCGCTCCAACCCAACCTGAAAAGCCTGGGCCTGGGGGCGCCACGCACCACTCAGACTCAGGAGGGCATCGCCACCCTGGCCGAGCTGTTCACCGGCAGCATGGACATCAACCGCCTGCGCCGCCTTGCCCTGCGCGTGCTCGCAGTCCAGCAGGCGCTGGATGGCGCCGATTTCATCCAGGTATTTGAAGGCTTTCTCGCGGCCGGTCAGTCGCAAGAGGAGTCCTTCCGCTCGACCCAACGAGTTTTCCGCGGCGCCGACCTGCGCGGTGGTTCGGCGTTCACCAAGGATGCCGCCTACCTGACCGGTTTGCTCGGCGTCCATACCCTGCTGCGCATCGCAATCCGCGACAACCGGCCGGAATTGGTGGGCCATCTGTTCGCCGGGCGCCTCAGTCTGGGTGATACCGTTCGTTTGGCTCCGCTCTTCGAGTCCGGCTGGCTCCAGGGGCCGGTTCATATCCCGGCCTGGGCCGCCGATCTGCGTCGGCTCGCCGCTAATCTTGCCTTCTCAGCCTTTATCGCCCAGATCAAGCTGGATGTGCTCGATCTGGAGGTGCTCATGGCCTTCGCAGACGAGCATGAAGCCGATGCCAGCGCCTTGGCTTGAATCCAGCAGCGTAACGACCTCCACCCCCTGTGGTTGGCTTGTACACCAGCAGGAAACTGTTCCTTCCTCGATGCCAGCCTGTACCTTCTTGTTGCCGGACTTCAAAAGCGTTTCTCAGGGATGATATTGCTGGCGATCAGGCATGATTTATTTGCCTGCCTGCCGCTACATTTTGCTGTTTCTGGGATCGTCCGCCGGGTTGAGGTAGGTGATTCCCCAAGGGCCAGTGCCGTGGAGTTGGAGAACGGTTTCCTGTTCTCGACTGGCGCCGTACATCGACATGCCGACAGGAATGATCAAGGTGTCGCCCGGATGATAGGCCTTGGCTCGTGCCGGATCGAATGTGTCTCCGGTGGCGAAGTAGAAGGTGCCGGAGATAACGGTTACGTGTTCGGTCACGGGATGGGTATGCACGCCGATTTTCGTATTTGCCGGCAGCTTCAAGCGCAGGGTAAAGGGCTCGGCGGCTTTGAGGTCGCCTTCAATCACTGCGATCATTGCGCCGGGCCCTACCGACGGCGCGGCTTTCCAGTTGAGTTCGGATGAGGTGGCGGCAATAAAACCTGCTTCCTCGGCCAAGGCGGTAGGTGCCAGAAAGGCTACGCTGACCAAGGTCAACAGAGCCGCGATGGCCTTATGGGAACTCATTATGGCCTCCTCATGTTGGGGCATATCGCAGCAAAAGAGCAGCAGAGCTTGCGCGATCACGTCATATACGATGACGATAGTCGAATGTTGGAGCGCAGATATACCCATTGTGAACAGTGCTATAACGCACAGATATGAACGGTGGGCTGGACGTTTGATGACCACCCTGAGGAGTGACAATCATCATGAAGAAGATCGACACAAAGGCAGGCGAGGGGGAAGGCTCTGTCGCTGAGCTGATAGAGACGAAAATCCAGGCGTTGGGTGACTGGCGGGGTGAGACGCTCGCTCGGGTTCGGGCCCTTATCAAGCAGGCTGACCCCGACGTGGTCGAGGAGATGAAGTGGAGAGGGGTTCCGGTGTGGTCGCACGCCGGCATCATTTGCACCGGTGAGACGTACAAGAATGCCGTGAAGATGACCTTCGCCAAGGGCGCCTCGCTGGAGGATCCTTCAGGTCTGTTCAACGCCAGCCTCGAAGGCAACACCCAACGCGCCATCGATATTCATGAGGGCGACAGTATTGATGAAGACGCGTTGAAGACGCTGATTCGCGCCGCGGTGACGTTTAACACGTCGGTGAGAATGGCTGACGGCACTATTCAGTCTCAGAGGACGCTGACCCAGTACTGAGAGGAGCCTTTAAAGTTTTTCGCAGATAGCTCGCTGACGCAGGACACAGATGCTTGAACTGAGCTGTTTGGCTGATTGCGACAGGCGTTTCACCCCTATCGAGCAGTTCATAGCCATTGGCTGTGAAAAAACCAGCAGCGCTTTGGGTCAGCAAATGAAGTCGGACTGCGCCTTGGGAGACTGCATACTGTTCCAGTTCAGACAACACAGCTTTACCTAGCCCCTCACCACGACGCGTCTGACAAACGACCATTGAGCGAAGCAACAGATCAGGGCCAGAACCCTCCAGCCCCCCATAAGCAACCCATTTCCCATCCACGTCGAAGTGGTAAAACTGCAGTCCCGGTTCGCTTACATCATCGCAGGGCAGTCCGGCTTCACTCAAACACTCACGGAGCTGATTCAAACCGCTCGGCCCCACTTTCATCATCTGCATCGTTTGCTCCATTAATAGATTTTTGGCACTCAATGTTAGCTGGCTTGATCCTGGCACTCGCCACTTGATAGTTCTGGGGAGCGGGTTCGCGGCTGCGGTGAACTAAGGCTTGCGCAGCACAAGCAACAGCAGCGCCGCAGCCGCCAGCACCGCCCCGACGATGAAGGTGCTGGCCGAGCCCGAGGTCTCCCACAGCGCGCCGGCGAGCACACTGGCGATCAACAGGCACACGCCGCTGATCAGATTGAACAGGCCAAATGCCGTGCCCCTGAGATGTTCGGGCGCGGTATCGGCGATCAGCGTCGCGAGAATCCCTTGGCTGAAGCCCATGTGCAGGCCCCACAGGGCCACGCCTGCCAGCATGCTCGTGATCGAATCCGCTTGCGCCAATAACAGGTCCGCCAGAATCAGCAGGACGATGCCGACACACAGCACTTTGGTGCGGCTGATCCGGTCGGATAACCAGCCGGCCGGGTAGGCAGACACGGCATAAAGCAGCGACATGACCACCATCACCATCGGCACCCAAGTGGCCGTCAGGCCTGTTTGTTGCGCCTTCAACACCAGAAAAGCTTCACTGAAGCGGGCCAGCGTGAAGAGCCCGCCGACGATCACCACCCACCAGTAATCACGGGAAAAATCCCGCAGGACCTTCCAGTGAATAGGTGAGCGAAAGGTGCGTTCGCCAGCGGCAGCGGTCGGTTCTTTTACCCCGCCGACAATCAGCGCCACCGATATCACCGCCGGGATCACCGCAAACCACAACACCAGATGGATCTGCCCGAGCCAGAGCATCAGCACGATGGCCAGGATCGGGCCAAGAATGGCGCCCACGGTGTCCATCGACTGGCGCATGCCAAAACAAGCACCACGGATTTCGGCGGGTGCGACATCGGCGACCAATGCATCTCGCGGCGCGCCACGAATACCTTTGCCAATGCGATCCAGAAAACGCGCGGTGAACACCACATCCACCGAATGCGCGAGAGGAAAGAGCGGTTTCGACAAGGCGGCCAGACCGTAGCCCATCAACAGCAGGCCTTTGCGCCGGCCGATAAAGTCGCTGATGGCGCCGGAGAAGATCTTGGTCAGCATCGCGGTCGCCTCGGCGATGCCCTCGATCACCCCGACGGTCAATGCGCTCGCGCCCAAGGTTGTGACCAGAAACACCGGAAGCAGGCTGTGCACTAGTTCTGAAGACAGGTCCATGAACAGGCTGACAAAACCCAGGGCCCAGACCGTGGAGGGGATACGCAGTGAAGCCGGTCTGGGTTTTGAGAGGTTGTCCATGCGGGTTTCCGGGATTGAATGCTCACCGATTGTTTATGTCGCCAACCCCAGCGATCAGCCCTTAAAGGTTCTGACTCAAAAAGAGCAACGTATTGCCATGCGCCTCAACCGCCGCCCGCTGGTTGTAGCTGTCACGGTGTGAGCAGTTGAAGCCGTGTTCGGCCCCCGGATAAACCTCGATATCGACGTCATCGTTGAACTCGAAACGCTCGGCGATTTGCTTCACGGCATCGATGGGGATGTGGCTGTCCTGTTCGCCGAAATGCATCAGCATCGGCACCTTGATTTCACCGGCCCGATCCAGCTGGTTCTGAATGCCGCCGCCGTAGTAGGCGATCGCCACGTCGACGAAACCGTTGGCCGCGGTGTTGTACGACAGCATGCCGCCGAAGCAGAAACCGATGGAAGCGATTCTGCCGTCAAGCCCCGGATGAGCCTTCAGGGCGTCGATGGCCAGTTTGATGTCGGCCTGGGCCTTGGTGGTGTCGGTGGCATTCATCAATTCGACGGCGCGTTTCCAGCCAGCTTCGTCGTAGCCCAGTTCGATACGGTGGCCGTTGCGCCAGAACAGATCCGGCGTTATGACCAGGTAGCCGTCGGCTGCGTACTGCTCGGCGACCGAGCGGATGTGTTCGTTGACGCCGAAGATTTCCTGAATCAGCACAATCCCCGGACCTTTACGGGTGTGGGGGATGGCCAGGTAAGCGCCGAATGTGCCCTCGGCGCTACTGATCTCGATCCATTGGGTGGTTACGCTCATGATGGCTCCTTTACATAAGTTGGGTAGGTTATCGAGACGCTGGCGTATCAGCGGTGACTGCGCCGCCAGAAGTATCGAGCCAACAGCGCGTCCACGCTGAGTTTGCCGGCCCCCGAGAGCAGCAACGGCATGAGGGCTGCGAGGTAGATCAGCGGCAGTTTGAAGTTGCCATGGCCTTTATTGCTGATGGCATAACCTTGGGCAAGTTCACTCAATGTAGACCAATCGGCCGGCCAATGAGAGAGAGGTGTTCATGGGTTTGAGCTGCGGACAAACCAATGTGGGGGAAGCGTTGGCGTTGTATTTCAACCGTGTGTATGGGCGGTATGTCTGAAAAGTCGCGTGATGCAAGTTGGTGTATCCCGGACCGCGACAGATACAATCCTGTACAAAACTGTGATTCGCTGCTGACCAGGAGCGTCTAGCGACAGTGTCCCCGCAATCCCATGGGGCGAGACTTCGGAACCCGGCATGCAAGCGCTGTTGAACGAGATCCTTGACGCAGTCCGACCGTTGATCGGTCAGGGCAAAGTGGCTGACTACATTCCCGCGCTCGGCACAGTGCCGGCCAATCAGCTGGGCATTGCCGTGTATGGCAACGACGGCGAGTTGTTTTGCGTCGGGGACGCCGAGACGCCGTTCTCGGTGCAGAGTATTTCCAAGGTGTTCAGCCTGGTGCAGGCCATCGACCATTCCGGTGAAGCCATTTGGGAGCGCCTGGGCCACGAGCCGTCCGGCCAACCGTTCAACTCGCTGGTGCAGCTGGAATTCGAGCGCGGGCGCCCGCGCAATCCCTTCATCAACGCCGGTGCGCTGGTGATCTGCGACATCAACCAGTCACGTTTTGCCGCGCCGGCATTGTCGATGCGCGATTTTGTCCGGCGTTTGTCTGGCAACCCGAATGTCATGGTGGACGGCAAGGTCGCCGAGTCGGAATACCAGCACCGCGCGCGCAACGCGGCCATGGCTTATCTGATGCAATCGTTCGGCAATTTTCATAACGACGTCGAAGCCGTGCTGCGCAGCTACTTCAGCCATTGCGCGCTGCGCATGAGTTGCGTGGATCTGGCCCGGGCTTTCTGCTTCCTGGCCAACGACGGTTTCTGCAAACACAGCGGCGCACAGATCCTCAGCGCCCGCCAGACCCAGCAAGTCAACTCGATCATGGCCACCAGCGGGCTGTACGACGAAGCCGGCAACTTTGCCTATCGCGTCGGTCTGCCGGGCAAGAGTGGCGTGGGCGGAGGCATCGTTGCGGTGGTGCCGGGGCAATTCACGGTGTGCGTGTGGTCCCCGGAATTGAACGCCGCCGGCAACTCCCTCGCTGGCATGGCCGCGCTGGAATTGTTGAGTCAGCGGATCGGCTGGTCGGTGTTCTGATGGCATTTGACTAGCGCTCGATGACCGCTACCGTGAAGCAGGCATTCTTTGACTCACCCGAACGGGTGAAGGGGCGGGTGACTTCATGGTGAATTTCGGTTCCGCGCTTCTAGTCTTCAATGACCCGGACACTCATTTGCGCAAAGGGTTGTCTGCCGTGGTCCAGATAGGTGACACCCTGTGGGTCGCCAATGATGAATCCCTGAGCCTGGACCGCTTCACCTTGCGTGAGCGCGTCGGTGCGGGCGAGTTTCTGTTTGACCAGCACAAACAATTCCCGTTGGCGTCCCTGTTAACGCTGCCGGTCATCCCGACGATTGGCGAAGAATTCGTTGAAGCAGACCTGGAAGGCATGAGCTACGGCCGCGACACGGGGTATCTCTGGATTGTGGGGTCTCACAGCCTGAAACGGAAAAAACCCGATAGCACCAAGTCCCTGAAGAAAAACGCCGAGCGTCTGGCAACTGTCAGCAGTGATGGCAATCGTTTTCTCCTGGCCCGGATTCCGGTGGTCGAAGAAAACGGAACGTTCACTTTGGTGAAGAGCACCGTTAGCGATGATCGAGTCGCCGCCCAGTTGGCCGGTAATCAACTGGGTAACGAATTGCTCGATGAACTCAAGGACGACGAGCATGTGGGGGCATTTCTGCACATCCCCGGCAAGGACAACGGGTTCGATACAGAGGGCCTTGAGATCAACGGCAATCGTGTGTTTATCGGGTTGCGGGGGCCGGTGTTGCGTGGCTGGGCAATCATTCTGGAGGTCGAACCCGAGGACCATCCCGATGCTGCTCACACACTGACGCTGAAAAAAATCGGGCCCAAGGGGCGCAAATATCGGAAGCATTTTCTCCAGCTGGATGGACTCGGCGTCAGGGACTTATGCATCGATGGTGACGACATGTTGATCCTGGCCGGGCCGACAATGAACCTCGACGGGCCTGTCAGCTTATTTCGATGGCACGACGGCGCCAGGCCAACAGACGAAAGTTTTGTCTTCAGCGAACAATTGACGCCGGTCCTGGAGGTTCCTTACGGACAAGGAGAGGATAAAGGCTGCGATCATGCCGAAGGAATGACCTTTGTCAGCACTGCGGGTGTAGAAGAGCCCTTGCTGCTGGTGGTCTATGACGCGAACGCCGCGTGGCGCAGACAGGGGAGCAATCGCCTGGAGCAAGATGTATTTCGACTGGCGAAAAAGTAACCGCCACTGCACCCCCGGTGAATGACGCTCCGCGAATTTTGCTATACATTTTCCGACCGTCCCCCTGCATGGTGAAACCGTTTCATGTCTCTTGCGCTCGAACGTCTAGTCGCTGGCACGCCGATCCCTTTTGCCGGCAATCGTGTCACGGTCGTCAGCCCCGAGCTGGCGGCGCGCTTTCAGCCCGGCGACCATCTGCTGGTAGAGCAAGTCAGTGGTGAGTTGTTGCTGATCCCGGTGGCAGACCAGCAAGCGGCGGCGGTCGCCATCGAGCGCGCTGAAGTAGCGTTCGCTGCAATGTCCAGCGTCTCGGATAACGCCATCAGCGCGTTCTTTGACCGCTTTGCTCAACGCCTGGAAACCCCGGAATGCTGGGCCTTGATTGCGGCCGCCAACCTGGCCGACATCGAGCGCGCCAAGGCACGCGGGCGGTCCACCACGCGGTTGCTCGCCGATGAACGCATGCGCGGCGACATGATCGCCGGCCTGCGCGCCTGGCGCGATGCGCCGGCCACGCGCGGCAAGGTCGTGAGCTGCGTCGAGCATGACGGCTGGAAAGTCGAGCAAGTGGTCTCGCCGCTGGGCATCGTCGCGTTCGTGTTCGAAGGCCGGCCGAACGTCTTCGCCGATGCCGCCGGTGTATTGCGCACCGGTAACACTGCAGTGCTGCGCATTGGCAGCGATGCGCTGGGCACCGCGCAGGCCATCGTCACCCACGCATTGAATCCTGCATTGGCTGATGCCGGATTGCCGACCGGAGCGGTGTCGCTGGTGGAAAGCGTCAATCACGCCGCCGGTTGGGCGATGTTTGCTGACCGGCGCTTGTCATTGGCCGTGGCCCGAGGTTCGGGACGTGCGGTCAGTCAATTGGGCAGCATCGCGCAACAGGCCGGCACCGCCGTCAGCTTGCACGGCACCGGTGGCGCGTGGCTGATCGCCGACAAGGACGCCGATGCCCGGCGCTTTGCCGCCGTGGTGCGCAACTCACTGGATCGCAAAGTCTGCAATACCCTGAACGTCTGCCTGATCCACCGCGATCGCGCCGCCGAACTGGTGCCGTTGTTTCTCGACGCCCTGCAACAGGCCGGCACCGCTCGCGGCCAGGGCTGCAAGTTGCATATCGTCGAGGGCAGTGAGCAGCACTTGCCAACTGATTGGCAAACCGCGAGCGTCGAGGTGTACCGCGCCGAAGGCTATCAGACCGAAGCGCTGGCCGAACCGCTGCCCGAAGATCAATTGGGTCGCGAGTGGGAATGGGAAGAAACCCCGGAAGTCAGCCTGAAGATCGTCGACGACCTGGACCAGGCCATTGCTTTGTTCAATCGCTACAGCCCGCAATTCACCGTGTCGCTGATCAGTGAAGAGGCGCAAGCGCAGGAGCGTTTCTACAACGCGGTCAACGCGCCTTTTGTTGGCAATGGGATTACCCGCTGGGTCGATGGACAGTACGCGTTGAACAAGCCGGAACTGGGGCTTTCGAACTGGGAGAGTGGGCGCTTGTTCGCACGTAGCGCGATTCTCTCGGGGGATGGTGTGTTCACGATCCGTAGCCGCATGACCCAGACGGATCTGTCGGTCAAACGCTGAGATGGCACGCTAGAACGGACAGTGAGGGGACAGCCCCCGACCCCAGACAACGGCCGCACTATACTTAATGTGTGTCCGTGTCTGCATGGGGGCGGACAGCGCTCATCTGACTACGTGAGGGAGGGTTACGCCATGAAACTTCATTCCTTTCAACATTACTCGCATGATCTGGAAACGGTCGTTCACGATGCGTGGATTACCACCAGGGTGAAGTCGGCCCTGGCATTGGCCGATTCAACCCTTGGCCTGCATGTCCATGTCAAAACCCATGCAGGCAGGGTGGCATTGAGCGGCCGCGTCAACACTCATAGGCAGTGTGAGCAGGCTGTTGCTTTGGCCCGTTCGGTCCATGGTGTCGTCGACATCGATGCCAGCGAATTGCTCACTCACGTGTTCACGCCGGGCAGTTTTCCAGAAGCGCCCAATGCCGAAGACACTCCTGAACGTCGGCCACAATCGTCAGCAAAGACGGACGACAAATAACAACGGCGATTTTGTGAGTGTCGCCTTCCCGGTCGGGAACCGAGGACGGGGCGAAGCTTTCAGGTCATTTCGTAGAAACGGTAGAGGGTCGGATCGGTCGGGACACCTGAGAGGCTGCCGCGCAGCGAGATGATCTGCAGGCGGGCCACGGCGTCGGCGTCCAGTTCGAGTTTCTCGCCAATCACCTTGGCGGCAGCTTCTGGCAGCGCATGCTGGCCGAGAAGGCGCTGGCCGGCAGCGCCAGCGTGTAGATCAATCATCCACGGACTGGCAGATGCCATTGCCGCCTTTCTTGCTGGTATAGGTCACGGCAACCGAGTCGTCATCCGCGATGCTGATCGAGATCGTTACGTCCGGCCCCTTGGCCTCGAAAAGGCGATCGTTGATCATTTTGGTCTGGGCTTCTTTGCTGTTGATCATGACCGGACCATCCTGGTCGGCGTGGACCATGATTTTCCCGGGGCAATCCACATCAAAAGCAGGCACGCCGGGAACGCTGTTCGCCTGAGCGGCACCTGCCAATGCCAGTAGCATGAATGTCAGGATTTTTTTCATCGCAGACCTCCAATGGATAAACCGATGTCCAGCACTCTGTTAACCATAGCGCTGTTCTTTTGACTCAGTGCGAAGTTAGAGGGGCATACGCGAAAAACAAAAAAAGGCCTCGCTCGATGATACGAGCGGGGCCTTTTGTTTAGGGGGGGGTGACCCTTTGAAAGCGATCAGTACAACCGATCAATCACCCGAACTTCGTTCTGGTTCTGCATCGAGGCCCACGCCTGTTTCAGCGTTTGCAGCACATTACCGATGAAGTCTTTGTCGGCCGCGGCTTTCTTGCCAACATAGCCCTGGCCGCGACGGTACATCTTCAGTCGGGCGAGCAGGTTCTGGTTGTTCTGGTCGAACTCTTCTTCATGGGCATGGGGCGACAGGCAGTCGATATGAACCTGGCCCGATTTGCTGATCCACAGAATATGGCTGTCCTGGCTGTCTTTCTGCGCAGCGAACAAGCGAGCCAATTCATCGATAGTAGGTTGATTGTTCAGATTCATTGTAAGCCCCTTGACCATTTGGTGATCTTTCAAAGTTGATTCGCTAATACAAGTAGCCCATCGGTTAGTTGATCCCTGGCACCGAAACCAGGACGTCAGCAGTCAGCCGTCAATACGACGGGGCCCGCGTCTGTTGCATGTAGTCGTGTTGAATAACTGCTACGCAATAGCGTCACAACGAAGAGAAGCAGCGAAAACCTGGAGGCCACTGCCGACGTTTTCAGGGTCGGCCACAAGCTTCATGAGGATTGATCGCCAGCGCTTCTCGCCCTTGTACTGGACGTTCAGGCCAGGTCAGCTTCTTCAATCTGCCTTGTGGGCAGCGTGTATCCGGGAAAAAACAGCTCGGCGGTCAGACGAGCTTGCTCAAACGTGTTGCCTGTACTCCCGATCGGGGAGACGTCTGCATCATGCAAGGGCAAATCGGAGGCGTCAACGATTTTGTAGTGATTATTTTTGTTCACTACATATTGTCGGACAAAGTGGTTTTGGAATTAGAAAGTCGGACGTGGCTAGGGCTTGAAGGGGCGTGGCGTCCTACCCCGGCCCCGTAAGCTGCGATCTTTCAAAGCGGTAAACGGTGCACGGATAACCGTCGATCGGCAGGTGATGCAGGGTGAACACACCGCCCGTGAGGTCAGGCATCACCTTGGCCCAGAACAGCCGTGCAGGCTGGTTGGCATCGATGTGGAAAATTTGCCATTGACCGGGGAACCGGCTCAAGAGGGCAGAGACGACAAACTTCGCGACGCCTTGACCACGAAAGCGTCGACTGACAAAAAAGTAGCCGATGTTGTGCTCCGCGCCGACGATATGGGTCTGGTTATCCACTGTCACGAAACCGGCAAGCTCGCCGTCAACCTTGATCAGAAACGACCTGGTTGCCGGGTTGCGCCAGTAATCAAGCTTGGTCTGGATGTTGAAGAAGCCATGTTCCCCGAGTTTCAGCGGCAGCCATTCGCTGAAATCGTAGATGTAGAACTGCATCAGGTTTTCGATGGTTTCCAGTTCGTCACGCTGGGCGGCGTGCAGTTCTATTGAGGGCTGGCTTCTGATTGTCGCCATGGTCGTACCTTTCAGAAAGCAGGGCTGATGTCGATCAGTGTAGGAGCTGCCGAAGGCTGCGATCTTTTGATCTTGATCTTCCAGCGCCTTCAAGGACGCCAAAAAATCGCAGCCTTCGGCAGCTCCTTGTCCTTTTCACGCCTTGAGGCTTTGCGTCAACCCGGTTTCGCCGCGCGTTTGGTACCGGTCGAAGGCTTGCGTTTGGCCGGTTTGCGTTTGTTTTTCCACGGTGTGGCGCCACGCCCGGCCGGGCTTGCCGGCCCGCTGATGGTCAGGTTCAGGCCGGCGCAACGTGCCACCTGCTTGCTCATCCACGCAGCCTGTTTGGTGACGAATTCTTCCAGGCTCATTTCACCGCTCTGCACCATGTCCAGGGCCTGTTCCCAGATCGCCGTGGTGCCGGGATCGGCAATCGCGCGCGGCACGGCGTCGATCAGGCTGAACGCTGCCGGCGTCGCGGCCAGGGCCTTGCCATTCTTGATCAGGTAGCCGCGGTCCAGCAGGCCCTGGATGATCGAGGCGCGGGTGGCTTCGGTGCCGATGCCGGTGGTGTCCTTGAGCTTCTGCTTGAGCAGTGGATCTTCCACCAGTTTGGCGACGCTCTTCATCGCCTTGATCAGATCGCCTTCGGTAAACGGCTTGGGCGGCTGGGTCCAGAGGTCCTTGAGCTTCACGTCGGCCACCGCGCAGTCACGCCCTTCGGCCAATGCCGGGAGTGTTTGCGGCGCCGGTGCTTCGCGGCCCTTGGCTGGCGCGAGAGCCTCGGGCAAGGCGCGTTTCCAGCCGGGCTCGACAATCTGCTTGCCCACGGCACGCAAGGCTTCACCGCCACAGTCGAAGTCGGCCTGGGTCCGGTCGTACTCATGGTTGGGCAGGAACTGCGCCAGGTAGCGCGCACGAATCAGGGTGTAGACCGCCCGTTGTTTGCCTACCAGTCGGTCGAGGTTTTTCGCCGCAGCAGTGGGAATGATGCCGTGGTGAGCGCTGACCTTGGTATCGTTCCAGGCCCGTGAGCGGCGCTGGGGCTCCAGGTGATCGTGCAAGGCGTTCAATGCCGGATCGGCCTGCTTCAGCGCAGCAAGAATACTTGGGGCTTCGCTGTGCTGACTCAGCGGCAGATAACCGCAATCGCTGCGCGGGTAGGTGATGACTTTGTGGGTTTCGTACAGCGCCTGGGCGATATCGAGGGTTTCCTGAGCCCCGAGCCCGAGTTTCTTCGAACAGACTTCCTGCAACGTGCCCAGATCGAACGGCAAAGGCGCGACTTCGCGCATGCGCTCGGTGCGCAGTTTGATCACCCGCGCGCTCGCCGCACCGCTAATGGCCGCGGCGGCTTTCTGAGCCAGCGCCTGATTCAGACAGCGGTCCTGATCGTCGCAAGCGTCGGAGGCCGCACGCCACTGGGCGGTGAATGCGGTGCTGTCGTGCAGCAGTTGCACATCGATCGCCCAGTAGGCGACCGGGACGAAATCGGCAATGCTGCGGTCGCGATCCACCACCAGGCGCAAGGTCGGCGTCTGCACCCGACCGACCGGCAATACACCCTGATAGCCGGACTGACGCCCCAGCAGGGTGAACAGCCGACTCATGTTCATCCCGATCAACCAGTCGGCCCGGGAGCGCCCCAACGCCGAATGATACAGGCTGAACGTCTCGGCCCCGGGCTTGAGCGCCGCCAGCGCCTTGCGGATCGATGCATCGTCCAGCGCCGACAGCCACAATCGCCGGATCGGCCCGCGATAACGGCAATGCTCCACCAGTTCCCGGGCGATCATCTCGCCCTCGCGGTCGGCGTCGGTGGCAATCACCAGTTCACTGGCCTCGCCGAGCAAGCGTTTGACCGCCTTGTACTGGCTGGCCGTGCGCGGTTTGACGGTCATCTTCCATTTTTCGGGAATGATCGGCAGATCCGCCAGCACCCAGCGCTTGTAACGCGCGTCATAGGCATCCGGCGGTGCGGTTTCCAGCAGATGGCCGATGCACCATGTCACCGTGACGCCCGTTCCCAGCCAGCAGCCGTCGCCCCGACGCTTGGCGCCGAGCACGGCTGCGATGTCTTTGGCCTGGGAAGGTTTTTCACAGAGGTACAGCTGCATAACCACCATCGTCGATCAATATGCGTGAGGTGCACAGAATGGCGGCTGATGAGCGATGGAGCAATCTTTATCTGTATGGATGTACAGCTTAAGCTGTTGCGGTTGATGACAGCAGGTTGGGGCATGCTGTTTTGGGGGCTTCACTGTAGCCCAAGCAGCTCCGTTCGGCTGTGAAGCAGTCGCGATGCCGAAACATGCGGTATACCTGTCGGAGCGCGGATACAGCACAGCAGCGACAGAGGATCCTACTCCATGAAAGCCCCCGGACCCGGTAATCCCATCGCCATCAGCCCTCAACCCGGCTGCGTGGTGGTGAAGTTCCATGGCATTCAAGTGGCGTCATCCACTCGGACGCTGGTCATGCATGAGGCCAATTATCCTCCGGTGTACTACATCCCGCGAGAGGACATCGCCGAACAATATTTCGCCCGCACCGACCACACCAGCTATTGCCCCTACAAGGGTGATGCCAGCTATTTCAGCCTGCAAATCCCCGGGCATGAAGGCGCCAATGCGGTGTGGAGTTATGAGCACCCTAAGGTCTCAGTCGCGCAGATTCACGGGTATGTAGCGTTTTACCCCGAAGAAGTGACGTTTGAGATACTTGATACCTGAGGTGCAGAAAGCATGTGGTGAGGGGGCTTGGCCTAATGTCAGCTTGCGGCGGCTTCGCAGCCGAGCGGGAGCAAGCTCCCTCGCCACAGGAAGCGCGCTCCCACAGGTAAGCCTCCGCTAGAGATGCATGTCGTCAGTTCTTGTTCAGATCCACATTCTTTGTCTCCCGCAAACACATCATTCCCACCACCATGCTCACCCCGGTAATCACTACCGGGTACCACAGCCCGTAAAAAATATCCCCGGTGTACACCACCAAGGCAAACGACACCGTCGGCAGGAAACCACCGAACCAGCCGTTGCCGATGTGGTAGGGCAGGGACATGGATGTGTAGCGAATGCGGGTCGGGAACAGTTCGACCATCAGCGCCGCCAGCGGGCCGTAGCACATGGCGGAGATGATGATCAGCGCGACGATCAGCGCCACGATCATCGGTTTGTTGATCAGTTGGGTGTCGGCTTGTGACGGATACCCGGCCAGGGTCACTGCACCGCGCAGGGCCGCTTCGTCGTAACCATCGATTTTCACCTCGCCGATGCTGACCTGCACGGCGCTGCCGGCCGGAGCCGCTTCGCTGTTGTAGGGCAGGCCTTGTTTGACCAGGAAGGTTTTGACCTTGTCGCATGGGCTATCAAATTTAGCCTTGCCCACCGGGTCGAACTGGAAGGTGCAGGTGGCCGGGTCGGCCAGCACGGTGATCGGTGCCTGGCGGCTGGCCTGGT
Source organism: Pseudomonas sp. B21-048 (assembly GCF_024748615.1). Taxonomy (NCBI): domain Bacteria; kingdom Pseudomonadati; phylum Pseudomonadota; class Gammaproteobacteria; order Pseudomonadales; family Pseudomonadaceae; genus Pseudomonas; species Pseudomonas sp. B21-048. The sequence continues at coordinate 2,359,507 of NZ_CP087168.1, forward strand.
CGATGGCCGGGTTAGCGTAGTGGGCCAGGGTCTTGAAGATCGGGAAGTACAGCGCGGTGGCCAGCAACAGGCCAATCATCAGCACCGGTTTGCGCCCGACCTTGTCCGACAGCCAGCCAAAAAAGATGAAGAACGGTGCGCCAATGATCACGCTGACGATCAGCAGGCTGTTGGCCAGGGCCGGGTCCATTTTCAGGAATTGGGTGAGGAAGAACAGCACGTAGAACTGCGCCGCGTAGAAGGTCACCGCTTGCCCGGCGTTGATGCTGAACAGCGCAATCAGCACCACTTTGAGGTTGTCCCATTTGCCGAAGGAATCGCGCAGCGGCGACTTGCAGAGTTTGCCTTCTTCTTTCATTTTCACGAACGCAGGCGACTCATGCAGGCTCAAGCGAATCCAGGTCGAGATGCCCAGCAGCACGATCGAAAACAGAAACGGAATGCGCCAGCCCCAGACTTCGAACTGGTCACCGGTGAAGTAGCGGCAGCCGAGCACCACCAGCAGCGACAGCAGCAAGCCGAGGGTGGCGGTAGATTGAATCCAGCTGGTGTGGAAACCGCGTTTGCCCATCGGCGCGTGTTCGGCAACGTAAGTGGCAGCGCCGCCATACTCACCACCCAGCGCCAGACCCTGAAGCATGCGCAGCACCACGAGGATGATCGGCGCGGCAATGCCGATGCTCGCGTAAGTCGGCAGTAAGCCGACGCAGAACGTCGCCAGGCCCATGAGGACGATGGTCGCGAGGAACGTGTATTTGCGCCCGATCATGTCCCCCAAGCGCCCGAACACCAGCGCACCGAACGGTCGCACGATGAAGCCGGCGGCGAAGGCCATGAGCGCGAAGATGAACGCCGTGGTGTCGTTGACCCCGGCGAAGAACTGTTTGCTGATGACTGCCGCGAGGGCGCCATAGAGGAAAAAATCGTACCACTCGAACACCGTCCCGAGGGACGAGGCGAAGATGACTTTCTGGGTTTCCTGACTGGTGCCGACGCTGCGGACGGCTTCCAGGGGCTGAACATGTTCTGACATATCGGTATCCCTCACAGTGATTGTTTTTGTTGTTCCACTGTCGACGCCAGCCTTGTGGGCCGACGCCGCGTTTATCCATAAAGCGGGGTGTACGTCGATCTTTGTAGGAGCGAAGCTTGCTCGCGAAGGCGTCAGACCTGACACACAGCGTCATCGTTCTTCGCGGGCAAGTCGGATCGCCGCACCGCTCGCTCCTACAGTTGGTTGCTCAACAGTTCCTTCTGCGGGTTGAGGCTCCTTGCGCTGGGGCTGAGCATCAATTGCGCAGCTTTCTCAGCGATCATCAGCGTCGGCGAGCAGGTGTTGCCCGAGGTGATGCGCGGCATGATCGAGGCATCGGCAATCCGCAGGCTGGGAATGCCATGGACGCGCAACTCGGCGTCGACCACCGCGCCCGCATCGTTGCCCATCCGGCAGGTGCCCACCGGGTGGAAAATCGTGGTGCCGATCCGGGCGGCGGCTTCGTGCAATTGTTCTTCGCTCTGCAAGCTGTCGCCGGGCAGGTACTCGACCGGTTTGAACGCTTGCAACGCGGGCGCGGAGACGATGCGACGAGTCAGGCGGATGGCGTCGGCTGCCACTCGCAAGTCTTCGGGATGGCTCAGGTAATTGGGCTGAATCAGCGGCGCTTCCCGCGGATCGGCGGAGCGAATGTCTATTCGGCCACGGCTTTGCGGGCGCAGATCGCAGACCGACGCGGTGAAGGCGGGGAAGGCGTGCAGCGGCTCGCCGAAACGCTCCAGCGACAACGGTTGCACGTGGTATTCGAGGTTCGCCGAGGTCTGTTCCGGCCTCGAACGGGCGAAGGCTCCAAGTTGGCTCGGTGCCATGGACAAAGGGCCGCTGCGGTCATACAGATAACGCAGGCCCATGCCCATCTTGCCCCACAGCGTGCCGGCGATCTGGTTCAGAGTGCGGGCGTTTTCCAGTTTGTAGATCAGCCTCAGTTGCAGGTGATCCTGCAGATTGCCACCCACGCCGGGCAGTTCATGGGCAACGCCGATGCCCAGTTTTTGCAGCAGCGGGCGAGGGCCGATACCCGAGCGCTGAAGGATGCCCGGTGAACCGACGGAGCCGGCACACAAAATGATTTCCTTGCGCGCCTTGAAGGTTTTCGCCTGGCCTTGCCAACGTGCGCTGACCGCTGAGGCGCGGCCGTTTTCCAGGAGCACGCGGTCCACTTCGACGTCGGTCAGCACCGTCAGATTGGCGCGCTGGCGGATCGGTTTGAGAAACGCCTTGGCCGCATTCCAACGGATCCCGGCTTTCTGGTTGACCTGGAAATAGCCGCAGCCTTCGTTGTCACCCTGATTGAAGTCATCGATGCTGGCGATGCCGCTTTGCTCAGCCGCCGTGCGGAAAGCGTCGAGGATCGGCCACGACAGCCGCTGCCGTTCGATCCGCCATTCGCCGGCAGCGCCATGAAACTCCGAGTCGCCGGCAAAATGGTTTTCGCTTTGTTTGAACAGTGGCAGCACGTCTTGCCAGCTCCAGCCGACATTGCCCTCGGCCGCCCAACCGTCGTAATCGCCAGCCTGGCCGCGCATGTAGATCATGCCGTTGATCGAAGAACAGCCACCGAGCACCTTGCCGCGTGGGTAGCTCAGGGCGCGGCCTTGCAGGCCGGGTTGCGTTTCGGTCTTGAAGCACCAGTCGGTGCGTGGGTTGCCGATGCAGAACAGGTAGCCGACGGGGATGTGAATCCACGGGTAGTTATCGCGCCCGCCCGCTTCAAGCAGCAACACCCGATGCTGCGGGTTGGCTGACAGTCGATTGGCCAGCAAACAACCGGCCGGCCCGGCGCCGACCACGATGTAGTCGTATTCATCAAGGGAAATCTGCATCCCTGACCCTCGTATTGTTGTTCTTGTTGTCGGTCATCCTAGTTGTTAGCTTTCGTTAAAAGAATGTTAGTTTCTGCGCAGCTGCTGTGCGTTTTTAGACAGAGTCATTCACGCGACATAACGACAAGGAGGGCTCATGTTCGACTGGAATGACCTGCGGTTTTTTCTCGAATTGCAGCGCAGTGGCCGCTTGCTCACCGCTGCTCGCCGCTTGAACACGACCCACGCCACCGTAGCCCGGCACATCGAAGCCATCGAAAAAAGCCTCGGCACCGCGCTGTTCGTCCAGCATGCCCAAGGCTACGAATTGACCCCGGCCGGCGAAGCGCTGCTCAAACACGCCGAGGCTATGGAAAACGTCGCGCTGCTGGCTCAGGAAGAAATCACCCAATCCTCCGCGCCGCTGGGCAAGATCCGCGTCGGGGTGACGGAAGGGCTGGGCATCATGTTCCTAGCCAGCCGCATGAACGGGTTGTTCGAACGCTATCCAGGACTGGAAGTGGAGCTGGTGGCGGTGCCGCGCTTCGTCAGCATCCTCAACCGTGAAGCCGAGATCAGCATCCACCTGGAACGCCCGGCCGCCGACATGCTGGTCACCCGCAAACTCACCGATTACCGACTGGCGCTCTACGCCAGCCAGGCCTATCTGGATCACGCGCCGCCATTGCGCAGCCGCGAAGACCTTGGCCGCCATGCGTGGATCGGCTACGTCGACGACTTGCTGTTCAGCCAGGAACTGATGTTCCTCAACAGCTTCTGCCGCAACCCTCAGGTGGTCTTCCACAGCACCAGCGTCATCGCCCAGCAACAGGCGGCGCGCTCGGGCCTGGGAATCGCCGTGCTGCCGTGCTACATGGCCAGCGCCGATCCGGACTTGGTGCCGTTGCTGCCCGATGAAAGCATCCAGCGCAGTTATTGGATCAGTACGCGGCGCGAGCTGCACAAGTCCGTGAGGTTGCGGGTGTTGTGGGATTACGTGGTGGAGTTGTGTGAGCGTGAGCAACATCTGCTGCAAGGAACCATTCCCGTCTTGTAGGAGCGAGGCTTGCCCGCGAAGGCGTCAAGTCTGACACACCGCGTTATCGTTCTTCGCGGGCAAGCCTCGCTCCTACGGGGATTGTGTTCCGCGCGCAGTCGCTCAGCCATTGGGCGGCAGCTCGCGGGTGGTCCGTTGCACAGAGTTGTGGTGCTGGCCATCGGGAATCGACAGGGTCGCCCGCAGCCCGCCTTCGGGTGGATTGACCAGGGTAATCCGCCCACCCAGCCGTGTCGCGATGGTGCTGACGATGGTCAGTCCCAACCCAGCGCCCCCAGCATTTCCACGGCTGTAAAAGCGTTCGAACAACCTCGCGCGATCCGCTTCGTCGATGCCCGGCCCCTGGTCCTGGACGCTCAAGTGGTAGAACCCGTCGTCCCGGCTCAATTGCACGGTGATAACGCCATGCTCCGGTGAAAAATTCGCGGCGTTGGTGACCAGATTGTTCAGGGCGATGTCGATGTCGGCGGCGTCGGCGAGGACTTCAAAAGGCTGGTCATCGACGTCGAAGGCCAGTTCCAGGTTCCTGCTCAATAACCAGGGCGTGAGTTGGGCCAGACTGGCGCGCACGGTTTCGCTCAGATCAATACTGTGCAACACCGGCGCCACAGCCTTGGGTTCGAGACGGGCCATGGTCAGCAACTGATTGACCAGGCGGCTGGTGCGGTCGACCCCGGCAATCAGAAACGCCAGGGACTCACGACGTTCCTGTTCCGTGCCGGCTTCCTGCAGGTTTTGCGCATGCACCCGCAGCACTGCCAGCGGCGTGCGCAGTTCGTGGGCGGCGTCGGCAATGAAGCGCCGCTCGCGGCCAAGCACTTCTTGAATTTGCGCGAGCATGCGGTTGAGCGCTGCCTGCATCGGTTCCAGTTCGCTGGGCAACGGAGTCAGTTGCAACGGCTCCAGAGAACCGCTGTGCCGTGCCCGCAACGTTTCCGCCATATTGGCCAGGGGTTTGAGCCCCCAGCCAATGGCCAGCCAGACCATGGCCGCCAATATCAGGCTGCCCAGCACATTGGGCCACAGGGTATGGCGCACGATCCGGTCTACCAGGTCCGCACGCACGTCGTCCCGTTCACCGACCCAGATGCGCAGATCATTCTGTTTGTCTTCGAGCATGAACACCCGCCAATGACGGTTGTGCAGATCCACCACATCGCTGAAACCGGGTTTTGTCGGCGGGGTCGTGAAGGAGGGCGCACTGGCGGTGTGCACCAGCACTTCGCCCTTGCGATTCCACACCTGAAAGGCAATTTTGCTTTCATAGGGGTGACCATCGACTCTCGGCACCGCTTCACTCAAGGCATTGTTGAACGCTTGATACAGTTCGGCGTGTTCATTGCTGGCCAGCGGCATGCGCATCACACCCTGCAGCAGCCGGGCGTTCTGGGCCAGTTGAGCGTCGTAGACTTCGGCAATTTCGTGATTGCTGTCGTGCAGGTTGAGCACGCTGATGATCGCCAGGCCAGTCAGCAACAGGCCAATGATCAGCGTCAGGGTGCGACGCCGGATCGAAGTCATCGACGCTCCTCCACCAGGTACCCGACACCGCGAATGGTGCGGATCAGGTCGGTGGAGAACTTCTTGCGCAAGTGATGGATATGCACTTCCAGGGTGTTGCTTTCGGCTTCTTCGTTCCAGCCGTAAAGCAATTGCATCAGGTGATCGCGAGTCATGACCCGGCCCGGAGGCGAGAGCAATTCGTGGAGCAGTTGATATTCCTTGGGTGTCAGCGCCACCGGCTCGCCTTGATAGCTGACTTGCTGGGTGCCGGGGTTCAGGCTGATGCCGGCGTGTTCGATCAGCACTTGGGCGCGACCGGCGCTGCGTCGCAACAAGGCCCGCAGGCGAGCCTTGAGTTCGTCCAGGTCGAAGGGTTTGATCAGGTAATCGTCGGCCCCGGCATCCAGCCCGGCGATGCGGTCTTCGGTGGCATCGCGGGCGGTGAGGATCAGTACCGGCAAGTTGGAGCCGCTTTCACGCAGGCGGCGCAACACTTGCAGACCGTCCATGCGCGGCAGGCCGAGGTCGAGCACGGCCAGGTCAAACGTCTCGCTGAGCAGCGAATGCAAGGCACTGTTGCCATCCTGCAGCCAGTCGACGGTGTAACCCTCACGGCCCAAGGCCTGATGAATGCCCTCGCCAAGGGCCACGTCATCCTCGATCAGTAATAAGCGCACGCGGACTCCTGTCAGTTGAGTTTTTTGTTCACGTCCACCAGTAGCGCCTGGATCTCTTTGCGTCGCCCGGCGTCGGCGCTTTCCCGGCCTGGGCGGGGTGCCGCTTGCAAGGCTTTTTGCAGTGCTTCCCTGGCTTCACCATAGCGCTTTTGACGGTAAAGGTGATCGCCCCAGAAGTACAGACTGTCGATGCCAGCGGGGTTCAGCTGCAAGGCCTGCTTTAACAATTGTTCAGCCTTGTCGGCATCGCCGAAACCGAGGGGCCAGCCGGGCACGCGATCATACAGCGCCGCGAGGCTGGTGTAGGCCGAGCCTTGCAGGGCCTTGGGATCAATGGTGAGGGCTTTTTCCAGGTCGACTTTGGCGGCCTTGACCTTGCTCAGGGCACCGAGGCCACCCTGGGCTCCGGCCCAACTGCTGGTGACAATGCCGGACCAGATCCATGCTTCGGCCAGGGATTGGCGTTCCTGGGTGAACGCCGAGGCCTGGGTCGCGAGTTTTTCGAAGGCCGCGGTGCGTTGTTCGGCGGGCAATTCGTATTGAATGTGCGCCCAGCTTTGCTGAATGCCATTGAGGCGCTGCTGATCGGCGGCGTCCAGCGCCCAGACGCTTTGGCTCAACACCCCGAACAGCAGGCAAGTGATGATTTTTTTCATGGTTTGAGGCTCTCGTTATCGGGCTTCTGACTGAGGCGACGGATCAGCGGCAACTGCTTGCGCAAGCCACGGTCCACCAGATGCGGCAACAGACTGTTCAGCCGGACGAAAAAGCGTTCCGGCCAGCCCAGGTACAAATCGCGCCGGTCACCGGCAATCGCGTGGATGACCGCCGAGGCGACGGTTTGCGGATCGTCGACATTGGCTTTGAGCGCATCGTTCAGCGCCTGGGCCGCCGGGCTGTTCATGCTGGTGTGGGTCGCCCGAGGGGCAACGTAAAGCACGCTGATCCGGGTGTCGGCCAGCTCCCGGCGCAGGGCTTCGGAGAAACCGCGCAGGGCAAACTTGGTGGCGCAATAGCTGGCGTAACCGGGGTAGCCGATGGAGCCGTAGGTCGAGCCGACGTTCACCACCATGGCGCTCTCGGCTTGCTTGAGCAGCGGCAGCAAAAGCTTGGTCAGGCAGATCGGCGCGCTGATGTTCAGCGCCAGCATCGCATTGATCTCGCTGTCATCGAGCTGTTCGAGCATGGCGAAGTGATTGACCCCGGCAGCGTTGACCAGCAGGTTGATGCCGCCGATGGCTTTGGCCGCGGCCAGCACTTTGTGTCGGTCGCCGGGGACGGTCAGGTCAGCGCCGACCCAACACAGGTGCAGCGGGTAGCGTTCGAGCAAGGGTTCCAGCGCCTCCCGGTGCCGGGACACGGCCAACACCCGCGCGCCACTGGCACACAGGGCGCTGGCGATGGCCAGGCCGATACCGCCGCTGGCTCCGGTCAAAACCACACGGGCTTCATGCAGCTGCATGCAGGTTCTCCCCATCGCGGGGCAGGCCGCGGAACATGTCGGTATAGAGCTTGTAGACGACCTTCGAGGCATGAATCACCGCGGCTTGATCGGCCGGGTCTTCGAGTGTGTTCATCAGCCGGCGGTAGGTCTGCATGTGTTCGATATCCAGCGAACCATGGGAACTCAGGTAGCTGAAGGCGGTTTCCGGCAGCGCCAAACGCTCGCGGATGCTGCCGGCCGCGTGGGTGGCCAGGGCAATGCTGGTGCCTTCCAGCACGTTGACCATGCCGAACAGGCCGACCGGGTTGTCCCGTGCAATCAGGTCGTAGAGGAAGCTGACCATCAACTCGATTGGCAGCGAGGGGCGACCGTCACGTACCGCCTCTCTGTCGCCGCCACAGGCCGCGATGTCGTCGAGTACCCATTGTTCGTGGCCGTATTCCTCCTCGATGTATTCGCACACCGCTTTACGCAACCATTCCAGCCGCTGCGGCAGACGTGCGCCGCACGCCATCATCAACGGCACGGTATGGCGCACGTGGTAGTAGGCTTGAGCGAGGAAGGCGCGGTAGCTGTCCAGGCTAACCTTGCCGTCGAGGGCATCGCGGATGATCGGCAGGTTGAACAACTCGTGGCGTTCTTGCAGGGTGGCTTCTTGCAGGGTGTCGAAAAAACTCATGATGCGGATTCCTCGGAAAAAACGGATTCAGTGAGCTGCGCCCGGTAACGTTCGACGATGGCGTCGCGGCGCGGTCGGCCATTGGCGGTCAGCAAGCCGTTGGCGGCGGTGAACGGTTGATCGAGACGGGTCCAGTGATGAACCTGGGCGTAATCGGGCAAGGCCTCGTTGGCCTGGGCCACGGCGGCGGCCAGTTCTTCATCGGTGCAGTCCGGCCGATGGGGCCAGAGCAGGGCGTGATTGGCCGGCATCGCTTCGCCATAGACGAACGCCTGAGCGATATGGCGACGCTGAGTGAGTTCGGCCTCGACCCATTCCGGATTGACGTTGCGGCCGAAACTGGTGACGAACTGATGCTTCTTGCGCCCGTTGAGGTAGAGAAAACCTTCCGGGTCGAACTCGCCGAGATCGCCGGTCGGCCACCATTCATCGCTGAAGGGGGCTTGCCCCAGATAGCCGAGCAGGGTTGAGCCCTTGACTAGTACTTCACCATCATCGGCCAGGCGAATCTCGACATGGGGCAGGGGCCGGCCGACGCTGCCGGGGCGGCGGGCGCCCGGGCGATTGAGGCACACCACCGATGAGCATTCCGACAACCCGTAACCCTCATAGACCGGAATGCCGATGCGCTGAGCGCGATGCAGCAATTCTTCGCTAACCCGTGCACCACCGACCGCAGCAAAACGCAACGATTGGGGGTTGAACGCTTTTTGCTCGGCGGCGCTGACCAGCATCAGCAGCAACTGCGGCACCAGGATCAGACTTTCCGGTTTTCGGGTGGCCAGACAACCCAACAGCCGCGGCACATCGACACCGCTGGCGCCCTGAATGCCCAGGGTTTTCTGGCTCGGTACGCTCAAGGTCGCGCCGGCATACAGCGAGGCATAACAGCCGAGGTTTTCCAGCAGAATCGCCAGGGGTAGCAGCGCCAGGTGATGCCGTGGATCGGTGGGTTTGCTTGCCTGATCCAGCTCACGGGCCACTCGCAGAAGGCTCTCGGCGCTCAGGCACACGCCTTTGGGCGTGCCGGTGGTGCCTGAGGTGAAGGTCAGCTTGGCGGTACCTTCGGGTATCCGGTTCGGACCGCTGAAGGTGCGACGCCAGAATTCGCCGGTCTTCTCGTAGCCGGCCGCCTGCAGTTCGGCTTCCAGTTCCGGTTCGGCAATCACCCGTTCGGCCTGGCTCTGTTCCAGGCAATGACTGCGTTGTGCCGGGCTGAAGAAGGGCGGCAGCGTCAGGCAGGTCAGGCCTTCGAACAGTACGGCCAGGTCCCAGAGCATCGCCTCGGTGCCGTTGTCCAGGGCCAGCGCGACCACGTTGACGTGCTCATCGCGCAGGCGCTGTTGGCGATACATGACCTCGGCGTACAGCGTGGCGTAGTCCAGTTTCAACTGATCGCCCCACAAGGCGATGGCGTTGGTCTTGCGCTCGGCGTGACTGCGCAGGGTCTGTTTGAACCGTTCCATTTCAGGCGACATGGCTGGACTCCTCAAGGGAGGTCGGCAACCCCAGACGATTGAACAGACCGATGTTGCGCAAATGGATGAAACCGGCGCGGATGTTGCCGACATGCACCCATGGCTGACTCTCGTAATAACTGCCCCAGAGGTGACGGTCGTCGCCCAGCCGCGCAGGATCGGCGGCGCAGAGCGTCACCGGCTTCAAGCCCAGGCGATGAAAACTGTTCACCAGCCCGATGTTGCCGGTGAACGCCACCCATTCCAGCCCGCCCATGGCCAACAGGTAGGTGATGGCGATGATGCTCAGGCGCGCGCTACCGGTATCGCTGGCGGCAAGGTTCCCGACCTCGACAATACCGGCCCGGTCCACGGGTTGACCGGCAGCGTCGCTGATCAGCGGATCAATCGCCTCGTCCAGGTAACGCTCCAGAAACAGCGGTTCGGCGCTGGCCAGTCGTACGCCGGCCACCGCAGACAGCGCGCCTGACGCATCGCTCATGCCGAACAGCTGCGGCATGAATTGGCGAATGTCGGCGCCGTGGGCCTTTCGAAAACGTTGCTGGATAAAGGCTTCGAGAACCGGACGCTGGGGATCGTCCGGCAAGGCTCTTGCCAGACTCATCTGCGGGGTTTCGGCTTGGCCGAAGTGCAGGGGCAGAGGGATGTTCCAGTCGAAATCGGGCATGGGCAAGAACGCCTCCCTGAGTAAGTTTGGGAGGAGTATCAAAGGCAATTCTTAACGGAGTCTGAAGGTGACCTTCAGATTGTCTTAAGACGGGACGGGCAGGGTGGCGCCGGTCGGTTCGACGAAACCGGATCCAGGCTGTGCGAATGAGTCGGCAGCCGCCACTGAGCTTCACGAGGCCCCGTATGACCCGAGATTCAGCAGTACACCGGTATGGAAAACTCTCGATCACCTTGCACTGGCTGATGCTGGCGTTGTTCGTCGGTGTCTATGGCTGCATCGAGATCAAAGGACTGCTGCCCCGTGGGCATGCCTTGAGGGGCCTGTTTCTGGGGCTGCACGGCGTATTCGGGTTGAGCATTTTTGTGCTGGTCTGGGTTCGCTTGCTCGGGCGCTTCTCGCCCCGGCCACCGATTACCCCGGCCCCGCCCACCTGGCAGACGGGCGTCTCGCACCTCATGCACCTGGCGCTGTATGGGCTGATGATTGCTACGCCGCTATTGGCCTGGTTGATGCTGGCCGCCGGGGGCAAGCCGATGCCGTATTTCGGCTTTTTCTTGCCGGCGCCGGTTGCGGTTGATCCCGATCTGGCCAAGCAACTCAAGCATTGGCATGAATTGCTCGGCAGCACCGGTTATTGGTTGATTGGTTTGCACGCAGCGGCGGGGTTGTTCCATCACTATTGGGTTCGCGATAACACGCTCACGCGCATGCTTCCGGGGCGCTCTGGTGTGGGCGTCAAAGAGCGTCAGCGATAATCCGGAATTGGGTGCTGGCCAAGCGTTCGCCATTTACCAGAATGTGCACCGCGTGCTGGCCGGCATAGTGCCTGCGGGTGGTCAGTTCCTTGATGTGCTGACTGCGGCTGATGGCTTCGCTGGCATTGTCGGACAGCGTGAGGGCCTTAAGTTTGAACACCTTTGCCGAGGTGCTGCCGTTGGCTTTGACATAATCGATAGCGTAATCGATCACCAATCGCTGACGGTCCGGGACCGTGGACTTCACTCTGAAAGACAGGGTGATTTTCTCTCCCAGGCGAATCACCGCCGGTTCGACTTTCACGTCAATGATTTCAACCTCGGGCGTGCCGCCCGCGCCAATGATTGCCAGCGCCCGCTTGTTACCCTGTTTGATCAAACTGCGCAGAGCGTGTCTGGCGATCCACGCCGTATGCTTGTTGTCCAGCGCCCAACCCTCGATCAGCGCCAGCACCCACTCGGGATGATCCTTGGTGATGTCGTTGAGGTGGTTGGCCACGGATTTGCGCACGTAGAGGCTGTCGTCGGCCTTGAGGTTGTCGAGGATCGCAGCCGCCAGTGTCGGGTTGGCCTGGACCTGTTCCAGGCGGAACGACCAGGGCAGGCGTGGTCGGCTGCCTTCGCTGGCCAGGCGCCGGACGTGTTCGTTTTCATCCCGCGACCAGTCGTGCATCAGCGCCAACGAGCGCTCGATATCGCTGCGCAAAAAATGCCGGATGGCGAACTCCGATGAGCCGAAGGCTGTGAAATATTTGAGCGCATTCATCGACAGATCGAACGTATGAGCGCCGTAGGTCGCGACGTAATGCGGCAAAAACATGCTGACGAAGGCGCTGTTCAGGCGCGGGGCGAGGGCGCGCAGAACGTCCAGGGACTCTTCATAACCGAGTGGCAATACCGCGTGCAGGCATTCGCTGACGCGGGCCATGCGTTGCATGACTGACAACTCCGCCAGGCCGGTTTTGGCCAATTTCAGGAAGGCCTTGGCATCGAACCCGGGATAGACCGCAGTCATCTCGGTGGCGATGTGTGCGAGGCGTTCGGCGTTGAAGATTTCCTTCAGGGCGGGGGAGGTTTGGTCTGCCATTATGGGTTCCTTGCCAAGTGATCGTTCCCACGCTCTGCGTGGGAATGCATCCCGTGACGCTCTGCGTCACATTTCAGGAGTGGACGCAGGGCGTCCATGGTGGCGTTCCCACGCAGAGCGTGGGAACGATCCGGTTCAAACCTTACCCGCTTCCTCCTCCAACTGATCCGACTCAAACAGTTTTGCCAATTCCGCCCGCGCTTCCTGAGCGGTCTGCATCACCTTGGCCGCATCGTCATACACCGCATGCTGGGCTTCCAGCACCTGTTCATCGTGATGGGTAAAACGCTTGATCCGCGCATCCGCCTGGGCCTGGGTCAACCCTAGTCCAACCAGGGTGCGTCGGGTCATTTCCAGGCTGGAGTAATAGGTTTCCCGCACCGCCTGAGCCCCGACATCCACCAACCGGTGCACATGCTGACGGTTACGGGCGCGGGCGATGATTTTGATGTGCGGATAGAGCTTGTGCACCACCTCGGCCGTCTTGATGTTGGTCTCGGGATCATCGGTGGCAATTACAAAGAACTCCGCTTGCTCGACCTTGGCGGCGCTGAGGATTTCCGGGCGCATCGGGTCGCCGTAGAACACTGGCACACCGCCGAAGCTGCGGGACAGTTCGATGGTTTCCACCGATGTGTCGAGGGCGACGAACTTGATATTTTGCGCCCGCAGAATCCGCGCCACGATCTGCCCCATTCGGCCCATGCCGGCGATCACCACGCGTGGTGCATCGGTGTCGATTTCGCGGAATTTATCCGGCACTTCCACCGGTTGAACTTTCGGCTTGACCAGTCGTGCGCACGCCAGCAGCAACAGCGGTGTCAGCGCCATTGACAGGGTGATGGTCAGCACCAGCAAGTCGTACAGGCGCGGCTCGAACAAGCCCTGATCCCGGCCGATCTTGAACACCACAAAGGCAAACTCACCACCGGCCGCCAACACGATACCCAAACGAATCGCATTGACCTTGCCCAAACCTCCCGCCAATCGACCGACCACAAACAGCAGCGGCAACTTGATCGCGATCAGCAGCACGGTCAGCCCCAGCACCGCGACTGGCGCGCTCAACAGCAAACTCAAATTGGCGCCCATGCCGACACTGATGAAAAACAGCCCCAGCAGCAGCCCCTTGAACGGCTCGATCTGCGCTTCCAGTTCGTGGCGGTATTCGGAATCCGCCAGCAGCAAACCGGCGAGAAACGCGCCGAGTGCCATGGACACGCCGACCAGGTTCATCAGCCACGCTGTACCAATCACCACCAGCAACGCGGTGGCGGTGGACACCTCCGGCAGGCCGGTCTTGGCCACCACGCGAAAAACCGGTCGCAGCAAATACCGCCCGCCAATCACCACCACCGCGATACTGCCCAATACCCGCAAACCATGGTTCAAATCTTCGGCGGCACTGCTGGTGTGATCGCCGCCGGAAAGCAGTGGCACCATCGCGATCAGCGGGATCGCGGCGATGTCCTGGAACAGCAAAATCGCGAACGCCAACCGCCCATGAGGGCTGGTCAGCTCCTTGCGCTCGGCCAGGCTTTGCAAACCAAATGCGGTTGACGACAACGCCAGGCCCAGGCCCAACACGATGGCGCTGTTCAGGGATTGGCCGAACACGAACAACGCCAACACACCGATCACCGAACCGGTCAGCAACACCTGCGCCAGGCCCACGCCGAACACCGATTTGCGCATCACCCACAAACGTCGCGGCGACAACTCAAGGCCGATGATAAACAGCAGCAACACCACCCCGAGTTCGGAAATGTGGCTGACGCTTTGCGGGTTGCCGATCAAGCCCAGCACCGACGGCCCGATGATCACCCCGGCAAACAGATAGCCGAGCACCGCCCCCAATTGCAGGCGCTTGGCCAAGGGCACGGTGAGCACTGCCGCGAATAAAAAGACGACAGCGGCTTGCAACAGGTTGCCTTCGTGGGGCATGGGGAAACTCCTGGGACTCGGTACGGCGGGGCGATGAGGATAAAGGCTGCGACAAGACGCGTCAGCCATGAACGTACAATGTTGTTGGCTGACATACCGTTATCACGCCGGTGCCATTTCAAGCCGCTTGAAACAATTGGCCACGGCGAGCTGATTGATATTGGCCACCGTTCGAGTAAAACGCACAGGGTGTTTGATTGACTGGATGTCAGGAGCTACTCGTTGGAAAAGAAACCCCTCTACCGCAAGATCAACACTCGTACCAGGGGTGTTCGGCTGAATGATTACTCGGGTGAGTACCGGCATCAGCGCCATACCAAAGCCGAAATCCACAATGAGTCGTCACGCGGTTCGATGCACGGAACCCGCCGCCACGGCCTGGATTACACACCGTTGTTCCGATTCCTGCTGTCCCGTGTTGGAGGACAGTGGGATGAGGTTTTCAGCGAAGCGGTGGCTCGCCTCGATCGAACCGAACCGGTGTTCTGGATGGTTGCGCTTCATGAAAGCGAAAGGCAGGAGCAGGTGCGACTGGGGGAGTCGAGCTATTTCAGTGGCTTGTATGTCGATGATCAGGGGAGTCTGCGGGTCGTCAATCCTGAGCTGACGGCTGAGCAAATGACGCCTTACTGCCATTGCTGCACTCATACCTTCAACGGCATTCCTTTCGGTCAAAGCAAAGACTGAGCGTGTCATTCGACCTGGCTGTGACTCAACGTCTGCTCGCCCAACTGCCGGAGACAGATCGAAACGGTTGCCAACAACCTGTATTTCTGGGAAAACGGCGCCCATGAAGCCTGTTCGGGCAAGCGCACACTAGAGTGAATGTAATGAATGATGAATTGCAGGTAATCGACCTTGAAGTGGGCGACGGCAAAACCGCTGTCAAAGGCGCGCTGATCACCACTCAATATCGGGGGTGGCTGGAAGACGGCACTGAATTCGATTCTTCCTACAGCCGGGGTAAACCTTTTCAGTGCGTGATTGGCACGGGGCGGGTGATCAAGGGCTGGGATCAGGGAATCATGGGCATGCAGGTTGGCGGTAAACGCAAGCTGCTGGTGCCGGCGCATCTGGCTTATGGCGAGCGGACGATGGGCGCGATTACACCGAACTCGAACCTGATTTTCGAGATTGAATTGCTGGAAGTGCTGACGCGGGATGATTGATTTGTTGGGTGTGGGCTGAAATGGCGAACCCCACCATCTCTGTTAGAAGAAATGGTGGGGTTTTTATGTGTTGGGAGGGTGATTTCTGGTTTTGATTTAGCGAGTCAGGTGAACATTTCAATATCGTCGAGCGTGTCAGCAACTGTGGCTTCAAGTGCAGGGAATTTTCCTTTTACGGAATCAAGGGCGGGCATCACGGCTTGCATTTCAAGCTCACCGAATCTGCGGGCTACATGGCCGAGTGCGGTGATTGCTGCCGCAGCCACAGACTGAGTACCATTCTCGAGATGTTTCAGGCAAATGGTCTGAGCCCAGGCACTGTCTTGCTCATTTAATCCGATGGAAATCAGCGCGGTGACAATGTTCCTTTCTAAGCCGCTATCAAAGAGACTGATTGCTTCGTCATGGCTAATCGACGGATCGTGGTAGATAAGACTCACTGTTTAGCTCCCAGGATGTTTCCCTTGTTGTCGGCTTTTTTTGCCTTGATCAATACATTTTTCATATCTTGATGGAGTTTATTCCATGCTCTGACATGTCCGTGGTAGTCGTCCCCTCCCGTGTGATCAAAGACGACAAACTCGTTGGTTTTGGGATCAATACCAATCCTGCGTTCCGATGTAGGTTTTACCTGTACCGAATTATCCAAAGCTTCCTGGCCATTCACGGGACCCTTACTTTTAACTGGTGTATCCGTCTTTACCATGGTACCTGGCAGCATCGAATCGCAGGGAAAAGACAATGTAAAGAGGCTTGATGCCGGAGTCAGCCGGAAAAACAAGGATGAAGTCCTTGTATTTAGGCGGGTAGATCGGGTTAACAATGATGCTGTCAGCCGCTGGTGTAGGCGGATAAATCCAGATTTGCGGAGCTTGTGGAGCTCCTTCTAGCGGCGGGATTCCCGAAGTGCTCGACGGATCTACGGCTGGTGTCCATATCAGCGTTACCCCGTTACCAAAGTCAGCCACTTGCTGAGAGCCTTGAGCTACGAACTGCACGACAGGAATCATTTCCCAGTCGCTGCGCTTTTGAGTGTTGTATCCGTATGCCTTCAAGGTGCCATTGGCCTGTTGTTCAATATGCAGGCGAACTCGGGTGCGACCTTCTTTGAGTGATTTGAGCTGTTCTTCCGAATACAGGGAACTGTCCCCGAGCGTCGATGGCCAGAGCAACGCAACGATTCCCGCCAAAGCGCCAGCAACAACACCAGTCGTCACTACCCCCGCACCGCTTGCAGCCGCCCCGGAGCCAACAGCTCCTACGCCACCTAAAATCAGTGTTCCGAATGAGCGAGGTAATGCGCTACCACTGATTTTTTTGAGAGGTATGTTTCCTGCTTCATCCCTTTCACGGCCACCTAATAGCGGCTTTCACCGAAGCGACGGTGATTGCGGTGGTGGGGCTGGCGGTGAATATCGTCAGTGCGTTTCTGCTGGCGGGCAAACAACGGCATCACGGCCATGATCATCATGATCACGGCCATGGCCACACTCATCATCACGACAACAACCTGCGTTCAGCGTATCTCCATGTGCTGGCCGATGCGTTGACCTCGGTGCTGGCTATCGTGGCATTGTTGGCCGGGCGCTACCTGGGCTGGGTCTGGCTGGACCCGGTGATGGGGATCGTCGGTGCCATCGTGATCGCGAGATGGGCTTATGGCTTGATGCGCGACAGCGCCGCGGTGTTGCTGGATACCACCGATGAACACGTCGCCGCCGAAATTCGTGAGCTGCTCGAATCAACGGACGATATTCGCATCAGTGACCTTCACGTCTGGCAGGTTGGCCCTCAGGCGCGGGCGGCGATTGTCAGCGTCGTGGCCGTGGCGGGTATTAGTGCCGATGCCATTCGCGAACGTCTGGCGCCGGTTCATGAGTTGTCTCACCTGACGGTCGAATATCGCAACGCTTGAGGTGTGTGCACGAGGATTTCGTACAGAACCTGGTTTGCAGCGTTTAAAAACGAGGGGGCGTGAAGCCCCCTCGGCTATTGCTCATCGATACTCGACTGCGCCGATTGAGAATTTTGACAAGTTTGATTGGTAGCTCTTGACTCGGGGCCGCCAGTTGGGTCCTAGCCATGTAGCGATTACCGTCTGTAGCGCGGCATTGTGGACGTGTTTATTTTGTTGCCAGTAAACGATCTGAGTTGCCCCAGTGACGGTTTCTTCAAACTTTTCCTGACAGTACGCCATGATCTTGACCCTCGTTCATTCCATAGAAAGTATTGCTTTGGTCTTGCTCGCTTCGTTCACAATCGGGTGTTTTGTTCATCGCAGTCCTCCTTGGTCGGCTGTTGAAAAACTCCGTTTTAGTGCAATACCTGGCGGCTGATTACGCCGAGTAATACCGGCAGGTTTGAATCCTGTGCATCAAAATGAATATCGACTTCACCCGAGCTGCCGCCGGCATCTGCGGGAAGTGGAACGGTGGCCGTCGCCTGAAGGTGGAACGGCCCGATGCGTGTCACCGAATTGGCCAGGTCTTGTACCTTGGCCAGGTTACTGACCCTCAATGTCAGGTGCGGACGAAAGCCAATCACGGCATGGCTGGGCAGCAGGCCAATGGCTCCGTTTTCACTGAAAAAATCGGCGGTATTGGGCGGTGCGATGTAACGGCTACCGTCAAAAAAATCGGCGTCAAACCAGGCCGCAGGGCTGAGAGCGAAGCTACCGAATTGTTCAAGGGACAGGCTCATAGTGACTGAGGTGTTGCTGAGGTTTGCAAGACTGCTCATTGCCGTGTGCATGGGATTGGCTTGGCTTAAACCGATAAAGGACGGTAAGTCGGCGGTGGTCAGTAGCTGAGCTTCCGAGGTGCTGTTCGGTGCTGAGGGCAGGACGATGTCCACGGCGTTGAGCAATGCGGTGGGAGCGCTGCTGCGCAGGGCCGACAACCCGCTGCCGCGCCAGCTGGGCAAGGTCTGGGCCCACTGTTCAAGGGTGAATCCGGGGCAACGGGAAGCGGTCGCGTTGGCAGTGCTGACCACCATGTTGAGTGCCGTGGATTCCTGAAGTGAGGCCTGCCAACACTGATTGAGCGCCTTGATAATCTGCGGTGCCCGGTTGATGAAGGTACTTGTCATGGATTGATGGACCGCTGCCAGGTCGGCGGTACTCGGTGTGTTGCTGGCAGGGCACAAGCCGTTCTGCGCAATAGCCGTCTGAGGGTTCAGCGTGGCCAGCAGCAGTTGCCGGTAGTGTTCGAAGTTGACCTCCGGGTGCGGCGCGCTGACGTTCGCCTGCAAAAGCACCGGGACGGGCGCAACGTCTTGCAGGAGGTAACTGAGGTAAATCCAGTAAGACGAAAACAGGCCACTGTGGGGGGCATAGCTGCCGGTGGGCGAGGGAATGCCATTGCCCAGTTGATAAATACTCCAGTTACAGAGCCCGGTATCCGAGCTGCCAAGGTCACTGAATGTATCTATGGCCGCGACCGACAATACGTCGCTGCCTGTCACGTGCGCCCAGTTGGAAAGAGCCTGCCTGTACAACTGCCATATCGATGAATCGCTCTGCACGATATGTTCTCCTTGTTTTGGCTGCGATCCAGGAGCTGGTGCCCTTCGCGTGTTCAGGCAAAGGGCAACCAGCGAGGGGCTAGACGCCGAGTTTTTGGCTAATCACCCCCAGTAGTACTGGCAGCGTGCTGCTAATCGGGCCGATGGTCACGGACGCAGTGGCATCGTCGTACTTGATGTCTTGCTTGGTACCGTTGGCCGAACCTTTGAGGGAGCCGAGGCGGAACGGGCCGATACCGATCGAGGTGGTGGCACTCGCCTGCCAGCTGCTTTTGACGTTGCTGTAATCGCTGGCGCTCATTTTTAGCGTTACCGTTGGTTCAAAACCCACCACCACCTGGGTGGCGATGGCTGACAACGCACCACCTTCACCGAAGAACGCAGGGGCTCCAGGTTTAAGTTTTTTGCTGTTTATCGCTACCAGGGCACTGTCCCACCACGGCCCGGGACTGACCAGAAAGCTGCCGAAGCCGGTGAAATCGACTTGTAAGGAGAAGTCGCTGCTGGTGGTGTCGATGCTGGTTTTCTGGCCGCTGGCTGAGCCGCCCAGGGAAAAGTTGAAGAAGTCACCGAACAGGCTGGCGTTGGCCGAAGTGCTCCAGCCGGACTTATCCAGGCTGTAGCTGGCGGTGCTGGAGGTAATGGCGATCGTGGCGCCGGCGTTGGTCTTGCCTGCAACACTGGCCGCTTGCCATTCGGCATATTTGGTGCCGAATGCCTGGAGGGTATAGGAAGGTGCCAGGGTAGACACCAAGGCGGTCGTTGGCGGTGGCGTGGTGCCTCCAATCACGACTGGCTGACTCCCGGGCGGAGAGACCGTGCCAGAGGTTACCGCCATGTTGAAGGCGTTGGGTCCCATCAGGCTCTGGGCACCGTTGATGCCGACTTTCGTCCGAGCCGACTGAAGGACGCTGTAGCCCGGTCCATACATCTGAATCATCAATTCTTCGTAGGTGTTGGCGGCACCGATCAGGGCGTTATTCGCAGCTGGATAGGACTGGTAGCCTTGCCCTACCCAATCCTGGAATGCAGGGATGTTAGGGAAAATGTTTTTGGCGTTGGTGTAGGCGGTAAAGGCTTGTGCCTGCACGTTGTTGAAAGTTGTCTGAGCGGTATTGAGGTTGGTGGTCGCGACAGAGACCTGGCTGGCCAGATTCGGATTGAGCGCAGCACCCGGATCAATCCAGTCCAGAAAGGTCGCATAAGCGGACAGCAAGCCGCTGCCAGCCGAGTAGGATGGACTGTCGGCCGGCACCACATCACCCAGGCCATGGATGTAGTAGTTCTGGATGTTCGGGTCGCTATTACCCAGATCAATGTTAAGGGTGGTAGAACCTGCACTGAACTGTTGCTTATCACTAATGCCGCCCGGCAGTGCTACTGCCTGAACTGCTCCCATCCATTTTTGCCACAGATCCAAAGTATCAATATTAGCCATTTCGTATTGCTCCAAATCGGTTGGAAAACCGAGCATCGCGGTCAGTACCGCGACCTCCTGAGACGATCAGTGCAGTGATGTGTGCATCGCTCGTCTGAAACAGAGACTATCTTTCGTTCGCAGGTGTGAACCTGTACGTAATGCTGATTCGAAGCCTCAAAAACACTGATTCTCTATAGGCATTAATACCGACCCCATCAGCTCTAAAGCCATCCTTCGCGCAGGGCATAGCGGGTCAGTTGTGCGATGCCCTTGAGGTTGAGCTTGCTCATGATGTGTTCGCGGTGGGTGCTCACGGTTTTACAGCTGATGTGTATGGCGTCGGCAATCGCCCGGGTGGTGAGCCCCTCCACCAACAGTTGCAAAATCTGCCGTTCCCGTGGACTGAGCCGTGCACCCGCGGGGGTGGAGTGTTGTGCGTTGCTCAGGCGCTGGCTCAGCACCATTGCCGTGGCGATCTCCGGTGAGAGGTAGCTGCGTCCCTGAGCTACCGTACGCACGGCTTTAACCAACTCATCTACGGCACAATCCTTGAGCAGATAACCTGAGGCGCCTGCGTCCAGGGCCGCGCTGATCCTGCGTTGTTCGCCGTGGGCCGACACGCATAGAAATTGCAGTGCTGGTGCCCTTTGGCGAGCGCGAGCGATGGTGTCGATGCCGTTCAACAGCGGCATTTCCAGATCGATAATCACCAGGTCCGGAGGTTGCGGGGCTATTAAGGCCAAGGCCTCCAGGCCGTTGGCCGCCTGACCGATAATGTGTAGGTCATGTTCCCTGACCAGTAATGCGGCGAGGCCTTGGCGAAACAGAATATGGTCGTCAACCAGCAAAATCTTCAGCGGTCCTGTGCTCATGAGCGACCCCGCGTCGCGCTATCGAGGTGATGACTGGGAACCAGCAGCCGAACGCAGGTGCCATTGCCTGGCTCGGAGACCAGTATCAGCCGTCCTTCCAACGGCTTGAGCTGTAGCGCAATACTGCGCAAACCGAAGCCGTTCGACTGGCCCTCCGAATGGGGGATGAAGCCATGGCCGTTGTCTTCTACGCACAACGTGAGGTAGTTGCCCAGGCAGGAGGATTTGAGTTTTGCCTGCGTCGCACCGCTGTGTTTGCGTACATTGGCCAGTAGTTCATTGACTAACCGCAGCAGGGTGGCCGTGGTGGCATCTGCAAGCGGTGCTTGCGGGCCATGCAGGTTCAGAACGATGGTCGGGGCATCGGGAAAGTCGGTCTGAACGTCGCGAACCAACCCTCGAAGTGCTTCGTCCAGGGATTGGCGTGGTATCGGTCCTTTCCCCAGGTTGTGCACCACCGAGCGTAGGCTCGTGCTGGCCTCATGGATCAAGGTCTGCAACTCCTGAATCAACTGCTTTAGCGCAGCAGCAGATGTTTGTTGTTGCAGCTCGGCCAGGCGCAATTGGGCAAGCGCCAAGTGTTGTCCGGCATGGTCATGCAGATCAGAGGCTATACGCAGGCGTTCGCATTCGATGGCCCAGAGGCAGGCACATTTGTTCTGGCGTGACATTCCTTGTCTCCATTTACGAGGTTCACGTTCGGGCAGGCTGCTCGAGCGCTTTTCAGTTGTGGCATTTTGCCGGTACATGATTGGAGGCAGATCGCAAGGCCGGCAATACCACCGATGGCGTAGTTGGCTATCAGGATGTTGAAGGTCTGACCAGGTGTTGCTCCAGGCAATAGCGCACCAGTTGCGCGATGCTGCCGATGCCCAGTTTTCGATACAGGTTCTCCCGGTGTTTACGCACGGTCAGATCACTGAGACTCAGCCGTTGGGCAATTTCTTTACTGGTGCGTCCGCATGCGATATGCCACGCGATTTCGCGTTCACGCCGGGACAGCGGGGAAGGGAGATGGGGTTGGTCAGTCCGGGAACCATCAGTGATTGGAGTGATGGCTCGGTCGACGAAAATAATATTCTACGGCGAGGACGCAGAGTTGCGCCGAATGGGTCAGGCCCTTTTTGGCCATGATGTGGCTGCGATGTTTACGAACTGTCCAAGGGCTGATATGCAGCCGCAGGGAAATGGCCCGGCAATCCAGGCCGTGACTGATTAGTTGCATCACTTCTCGCTCTCGTGGCGTCAGTGGTTCGAAGTTAGCCGGACTCAATCCGAAGTCATGTTCTTACCCGCCGCCCTGAATCCACGTCCATCATCGCTCTCCCTGCAGCAGTGACTTGAGGTGACTGATCCTTTGTAGCCACACAGGATAGTTCAAAACTCTTCGGGTCTTCGATTGGGCGAACTCAGGCAAAGAGCGGAATTCGCCCGTTCAGGGACGGGCGATAGTGCCAGGTCAACCGCTCCAGCGCGGGTTTCATGGCAAGAATTTTCGTCAGCGTGGAGCTGGCGATATGCAGGGCCAGAACCTGTCCCGGACATTGATGACGCCCCGCACCGAAAGTGAAGCTGCGACGGTTCGGGCGATCGAGCAAAAACGCATCGGGATCATCATTAAGCTGCGGATCGCGATTGGCCGAGGCCAGCAGTACCAGGATGACGTCGCCGTGGTTCAGGCTCACACCGTCGATTTCACACGGTGCGGCGACGAAACGGCGGGTGTTTTGCACCGACGGGTCGAAGCGCTGGACTTCGGCGATCAAGTCATCAACTTGAGCCGAATCCAATTGTGTGTTTCGAATTAACGAGGTTGCCGCGAAACGCTGCCGTTCACCCTCGTTCATCCGCATCAACTGACCAAACACTTTTCCGGCTATGCTTTGAGCAATCAATCGGGGCACCGGCTCATGAGACGGCCGGACATGGCAGTCCGGATGCGCCAGCACGGCGGCAACGGCTCGGGCGCTGCTGGCCATCCACAGTTTCAGTCTCTGATGAAAAACCAATCCACCCTCGGCACGCAGTTGCGCGTAGTAAGGGTAGGGATCGGCATGAGTCGCAGCAATGATCGGGTCCATGGGGCGCAGCCTTATTGGTGGTTGGAAAGTGTTGCCACTATCTCCAGCCCGAAAGGGCCTTGATTCGTCCGGGAGCGAAATATGAACGCAGGACAACACGACGTCGGCGTCTCTCAAGTGGCGGCAGCGATTGCCGAGCCGGCCCGGACGAAAATCCTCTGTTCGCTGATGGACGGCCACGCGCGTACTAGCACCGAATTGGCGGCGGTTGCCGAAGTCAGCGCCTCGACTTGACGCCAGCACAACCCGCATCCACCGAGAACCGGCGCCGTGCAATCGCAAGCCCCGTGGCTTAGCGACTGGCCGAGGCCATGAGTACGCCAAAACCGGTGAAGGTCACACCCGAGATTTTTGCCGCCAGCCAGGACCCCTTCGGGCTCGACAACCAGCCTTTGGCGGCATTGGCGAGCAACGCATAGCTGCCATGCACCAGGATCACCAGTGCGGCGTAGGTGGCGACCAGTTTGAAGAACTGGGCGTAGAAGTGCGCCGAGGTGTCGATGAATTGCGGGAACACCGCCAGAAAGAAAAACACCGCCTTGGGGTTCAGAAACTGGATCGAAGCGGCTTCAAGGAAGCGATAGCCAGGGCTTGAAGGGCGCGTTTCAAGCAGCGTACTGAAACGATCCGAGCGCCAGCTTTTGTAGCCCAGGTACAACAGATAGGCGGCCCCTGCGTATTTCAACGCGGTAAAGGCATTCGCCGAGGTGCTGAGTATCAGGCCAACACTGGTGGCGCTGATGGCGGCGACGACAAACGCCCCCGATGCGATCCCCAAAATGCCCGGCACGGCTCCCGTCCAACCGTGGCGTATCGCATTGGATAGGGTCAAGACCACACCAGGCCCCGGGCTCAAAATGGTCAAGGTGGCGAAAAGTACAAAGAGTCCGTAGCTGTTCATGTCGTGCTCCGTCAGGTGGCGCTGGCTGCGTGCTGGCAGAGTGGCGTGACGACGAGAGCGTGACAAACGCTTTAATTAAAGCGCATAGGTGACTAAATTAGACGCATGATAAATCAACTACCGCCGCTTAATGCTGTTCGCGCCTTCGCCGTTGCTGCTCGTCATCAGAGCTTCAGCCTGGCGGCCGAAGAGCTGCATGTCAGCCACAGTGCCATCAGCCGGCACATCAAATTGCTTGAGGAATACCTGGGTGTGCTGCTGTTCGAGCGGCGCATCCGTCAATCGGTGCTGACGCCGGCCGGCCAGCGCTTTTATGAGCAGGTCAGCGCCGGACTGGCGCAGATCGCCAACGCCGCCGCTGCGCTCAAGCAACATGCCTCGCTGCCCACCGTGAAGATCAATGTCCGTCCGTCCTTTGCCGTGCTTTGGCTGACGCCCAGGCTGGCGGATTTCATTGCGCAGCACCCGGACATCAAGCCGCAGGTGATCACGCAAACCCAGGCTCCCGATCAGGCACGCGACGGGTTCGACATCGTCATTCGCCGTGGTCGTGACGATTGGGCTCCGGCGATTGAGGCGCGAGCACTGTTCGAAGACGAACTAGTGCTGGTCGCGGCGCCATCGCTGATCGAACGCTTGCCCCTTGAAAGCCTCACGTCGCTGAGCAGCCACACGTTACTGACCGCCAAGGCACGTCGTGAAGACTGGCACCATTGGGCCATGCACTTTGGTCAAAGTCTGTCAGCCACTCAGGTCACCCGGCAGTTTGATCACATGCACCTGGTGCTTCAGGCTGCCGTGGAGGGGCAGGGCATTGCCTTGTGTCCGACCTCTTTGCTGGGCACCCATCTTTTGAGCGGACACTTGACCTGCCCATTGCCCGAGTTGCGTATGCCCTTGCCACGTTATTACTACGGTGTTGCGCCGGACGTGACGGCGCACACTCGGGTGTTTGTGGAGTGGCTGTTTGCCCGGATTGCACAGGATGAGCGGCGTTGGCAAACACCTCGTACTGTGACCACTACGCCCTGAAATCCCAGACTATTTCCACCACTCGCACGGCCAAAATCAGGTAAATCAGAAACAAAATAATCTGAAACGCCGTGTGATACGGCAACTTGGACAGCCGGCGCAAGCCGTCGCTGACATTCAGCAACATCAGCAACGCCGCTATCAGGATCAACCCCCAACCCGCCAGATTCGAAGCGAGTAACCCCATGAACAGGTGATGCTCGCCATGCAGTGCGTTGGTGCCCGCAGCGAACATCAACGCACACACCAGCAGGTTCTTGATGTTGTCGAACACTCGCGTGGTGAAATCGGTGTCCAGCAAGGCCAGATACTTTCGCCAGAGTTTGCTCATGGTTGAGGCGGCACCTGTTAATGGCTGTTGCACGTGGCAAGTCTAGTGACGTTTCCACGAAACGCGGACGAAAAAAAGCCCGGCCTTCAAGGTGATGGCCGGGCTTTTGTGTTCAAACGGTCAGTCGAGTCAAATCAAACCTTGACGATCCAGCCCGCTGGCGCTTCGACGTCGCCGGTCTGTACACCGGTGAGCTCTTTGTAGAGCTTCTGGGTGACCGGGCCGACTTCGGTTTCGCTGTGGAACACGTGCAGCTTGTCGTTGTAGCTGATGCCGCCGATCGGGGTGATCACTGCAGCGGTACCGCAAGCACCGGCTTCCTTGAAGTCGGACAGCTTGTCGATGAACACGTCACCTTCAACCACTTCCAGGCCCAGACGGGTTTTGGCCAGCTCGATCAACGACAGACGAGTGATGCCCGGCAACACCGAAGGGGAATTCGGCGTGACGAACTTGTTGTCGTGGGTGATCCCGAAGAAGTTGGCCGAGCCGACTTCTTCGATTTTGGTGTGGGTCAGCGGATCCAGGTAGATGCAGTCGGCGAAATGCGCCTTCTTGGCCTGGGAGCCCGGCATCAGGCTGGCGGCGTAGTTGCCACCGACCTTGGCCGCGCCGGTGCCTTGTGGGGCGGCGCGGTCGTAGCTGGAGATCAGGAAGTTGTGCGGGGTCAGGCCGCCCTTGAAGTAGGCGCCGACCGGGATGCAGAAGATCGAGAAGATGAACTCGGGCGCGGTACGCACGCCGATGTTGTCACCCACGCCGATCACGAACGGGCGCAGGTACAGCGCGCCGCCAGTGCCGTAAGGCGGGATGAAACGCTCGTTAGCGCGCACCACGTCCTTGCACGCTTCGATGAACTGTTCGGTGGACACGTGTGGCATCAACAGGCGCGCGCAGCTGCGTTGCATGCGTGCGGCGTTCTGGTCCGGGCGGAACAGGTTGATCGAACCGTCCTTGCAGCGGTAGGCCTTCAGGCCTTCGAAGCACTGCTGGCCATAGTGAAGGGCCGTGGAGCCTTCGCTGATGTGCAGCACGTTGTCAGAGGTTAAGGTGCCTTTGTCCCACTCGCCATTACGCCAGTGCGACAGATAGCGCTTGTCTGTCTTGATGTAGTCAAAACCCAGCTTGTCCCAATTGATGCTTTCGTTACCCATGACACCCTCTATCACTTAACAACCGCCGAAACGGTTCAAGGCTTCTGACATTTTTCTGGATGGGGACAACAATACTTCATTCCGGGCCCATTTCGCAGCCCGGAATGCGATCTCTCTCGCACTGATCGTTCCCACGCAGAGGTCGGAACGATCAGTCAGGTCCGGGTTACAGATGCAGCGCGTGACCAAGGGCACGCAACGCCGCTTCTTGCACCGCCTCACCCAGCGTCGGATGCGCATGGATGGTGCCGGCGATGTCTTCCAGCCGAGCGCCCATTTCCAGGCTTTGACCGAACGCCGTCGACAACTCCGAAACGCCTACACCCACCGCCTGCCAGCCAACAATCACATGGTTGTCACGGCGCGCCACGACCCGCACGAAGCCGCTTTTCGATTCCAGCGTCATCGCCCGGCCATTGGCGGCGAAAGGGAAGCTGGACACGATGCAGTCCAGCCCTGCAGCCTTGGCCTCGTCCGGGGTCTTGCCGACCACCACCAGTTCCGGGTCGGTAAAGCACACGGCGGCGATGGCGGTCGGGTTGAATTCGCGGTGTTTACCGCTGATCAGCTCGGCAACCATTTCACCCTGAGCCATGGCCCGGTGGGCGAGCATCGGTTCGCCGCTCAAGTCGCCGATGGCGTAGACGTTACGCATGCTGGTCTGGCAACGGTTGTCGATCTTGATCGCCGAACCGTTCATCTCCAGCTTCAAGGCTTCGAGGTTCCAGCCTTGAGTGTTGGGTTTGCGACCGACGGCTACCAGTACCTGATCGGTTTCCAGGTTCAAGGTGTCGCCGTTCGGATCACGAACTTGTAGCGTATTACTTTGTGAATCAAAGCCTTCAACGCTGTGCTTCAAGTAAAGTTTCACGTCCAGTTGCTTGAGCGCTTCGTACACCGGATGGGTCAGTTCGGCGTCATAGGCCGGCAGGATGCGATCCTGCGCCTCGACCACACTGACCTCGGCGCCGAGTTTGCGATAGGCAATCCCCAGTTCCAGACCGATGTAACCGCCACCGACCACGACCAACCGTTTAGGCACGCTTTTCGGTGCCAGCGCTTCGGTGGAAGAGATGATCGGCCCGCCAATCGGCAGCATCGGCAGGTTCACGCTTTTCGAACCGGTGGCCAGCACCAGGTGCTCGCACTGAATGCGCGTGTCGCCGACCTCCACGGTTTTGCCGTCGATGACTTTGGCCCAGCCTTGAATGATCTGGACCTTGTGCTTCTTCAACAGTGCCGAGACGCCGGTGGTCAGGCGATCAACGATACCGTCCTTCCACTCGACGCTCTTGCTGATGTCCAGGGTCGGCGCCGACACGCTGATACCCAGCGCCGAGTGTTGGCTGTGGTGCTGCGTCTGGTGGAACTGTTCGGCGACGTGGATCAACGCCTTGGACGGAATGCAGCCGATGTTCAGGCAAGTGCCGCCCAACGATTCGCCTTCCACCAGAATGGTCGAAATGCCCAACTGACCGGCACGGATCGCCGTCACATAGCCGCCAGGGCCGCCGCCGATGATCAGCAACGTGGTGTTCAAATTCTGCATGTTTTACTCCACAAACAAGGTTGCGGGTTGTTCGAGCAGACCACGAACGGCCTGGATGAATTGCGCCGCGTCCATGCCGTCGACCACGCGGTGATCGAAGGAACTGGAGAGGTTCATCATCTTGCGGATCACGATCTGGCCTTTGACGACCATCGGTCGTTCGACGATTTTGTTCACGCCGACGATCGCCACTTCCGGCAGGTTCAACACCGGCGTGCTGACGATGCCGCCCAACGCGCCGAGGCTGGTCAGGGTGATGGTCGAGCCGGACAGCTCATCGCGGCTGGCCTTGCCAGTGCGCGCGGCGGTGGCCAAACGGGAGATTTCCGTGGCGCTGTCCCACAGGCTGCGGGTTTCGGCATGACGCACCACCGGCACCATCAAACCGATGTCGGCTTGGGTGGCGACGCCCACATGCACCGCGCCGAGGCGGGTGATGACTTGCGCTTCGTCGTCGTAACGGGCGTTGATCTGCGGGAAGTCGCGCAGCGCCACGACCAACGCGCGGACCAGGAACGGCAGCAAGGTCAGCTTGCCGCGGGTCGCGCCGTGTTTTTCGTTCAGGTGTGCGCGCAGTTCTTCCACGGCAGTGACGTCGATTTCTTCGACGTAGCTGAAGTGGGCGGCGCGCTGGGTGGCGTCCTGCATGCGCTGGGCAATCTTGCGGCGCATGCCGATTACCGGGATTTGCTGCTCATCATTACGCTGGGCGTAAGCGGCAGAGGCCGGTGCCGAGGCGTTTGACTGACCCTGCGCCAGATAGGCTTCGAGGTCTTCATGCAGCACCCGACCGGCAGGGCCGCTGCCACGCACCAGACGCAATTGAATGCCGAGGTCCAGCGCATGCTTGCGCACAGCCGGGGAGGCCAGCGGACGCTCATCGGCTTCACGGGCTACCATCGGATCTTGGCACGCGGCGGCCGGACGAGGTGCCGCAACCGGTTTGCTTTCAACAACGGCTTCAACGTTAGGCGCTGCAACAGGTGCTTCTTTAACCGCTACTGGCTGAGCCGACTCTTTAACGTTGCCCGCGCCTTCAACTTCAATGCTGATCAATATGCTGCCAACCGCCATGACTTCGCCAGGCTGGCCGCCCAGCGCAATCACCTTGCCATGCACCGGCGACGGAATATCGACCATTGCCTTGTCGGTCATCACATCGGCCAGCACCTGATCTTCGACGACCATGTCGCCGACCTTGACGTGCCACTGCGACAATTCAACTTCTGCAATGCCTTCGCCAATGTCCGGCATTTTAATAACGTGCGTGCCCATTCAGACCTCCATAACCCGATGCAAAGCCGCGCCCACTCGGGACGGACCAGGGAAATACGCCCACTCTTGCGCATGCGGGTAGGGAGTGTCCCAACCGGTGACGCGCTCGATCGGCGCTTCCAGGTAGTGGAAGCAATGCTCTTGCACCAGCGACACCAGCTCAGCACCGAAACCGCAGGTGCGGGTGGCTTCGTGAACCACCACGCAGCGTCCGGTTTTCTTCACTGACTTGACGATGGTGTCCAGGTCCAGTGGCCACAGGCTGCGCAGGTCGATGACTTCAGCATCGATGCCGGTTTCTTCAGCCGCCACTTGCGATACATAAACGGTGGTGCCGTAGGTCAGGATGGTCACGTCCTTGCCTGGACGAGCGATGGCGGCAACGTCCAGCGGCACGGTGTAGTAACCGTTCGGCACTTGCGCGGCGGGGTGTTTCGACCACGGGGTTACCGGACGATCGTGGTGACCATCGAACGGGCCGTTGTACAGGCGTTTTGGCTCGAGGAAGATCACCGGGTCATCGTTTTCGATGGAGGCGATCAGCAGGCCTTTGGCGTCGTAAGGGTTGGACGGCATGACCGTACGCAAACCGCAGACTTGGGTGAACATCGCCTCGATGCTCTGGCTGTGGGTCTGGCCACCGTAGATGCCGCCGCCGCATGGCATGCGCAGGGTCATCGGTGCGGTGAACTCGCCGGCCGAGCGATAACGCAGGCGTGCGGCTTCGGAAATGATCTGGTCCGACGCCGGGTAAACGTAATCGGCGAACTGGATCTCGGCCACCGGCCGCAAACCGTAAGCGCCCATGCCCACGGCGACGCCAACGATGCCGCTTTCGGAGATCGGTGCGTCGAATACGCGGGAGGTGCCGTACTTGTTCTGCAGGCCTTCGGTGCAACGGAACACGCCGCCGAAGTAGCCCACGTCCTGGCCGAACACCACGACATTGTCGTCACGCTCAAGCATCACATCCATGGCCGAGCGCAGGGCCTGGATCATGGTCATGGTGGTCGTGGTCATGGCGGTTTCCAACTCGATTTTATTGTTGTGATCGTTCATGTCAGATCCCCAACTCTTGACGCTGGCGCTTCAAGTGCTCCGGCATCTCTTTGTAGACGTCCTCGAACATGGTCGCGGCGCTCGGAATCTGGCCGCCGGCGAGGGTGCCGTACTGCTCGGCTTCTTTCTGCGCGGCGATCACTTCGGCTTCCAGTTCGGCACTGACGGCGACGTGTTCCTCTTCGGACCACTGACCGATTTTGATCAGGTGCTGCTTGAGGCGCGCAATCGGGTCGCCCAACGGGAAGTGGCTCCAGTCGTCGGCAGGACGGTATTTGGACGGATCATCAGAGGTCGAGTGCGGGCCGGCGCGGTAAGTGACCCATTCGATCATGGTCGGGCCGAGGTTGCGGCGTGCGCGTTCGGCAGCCCAGGCAGAAGCGGCGTAGACCGCGACAAAATCGTTGCCATCGACCCGCAGGGAGGCGATGCCGCAACCGACGCCGCGACCGGCGAAGGTAGTGGCTTCACCGCCGGCAATCGCCTGGAACGTCGAGATCGCCCACTGGTTGTTGACCACGTTGAGGATCACCGGCGCACGGTAGACGTGGGCGAAGGTGAGGGCGGTGTGGAAGTCCGATTCAGCGGTGGCGCCGTCGCCGATCCAGGCCGAGGCGATTTTGGTGTCGCCCTTGATCGCCGAGGCCATGCCCCAGCCAACGCCCTGAACGAATTGGGTGGCGAGGTTGCCGGAAATGGTGAAGAAACCGGCGTCCTTGACCGAGTACATGATCGGCAGCTGACGACCCTTGAGCGGATCGCGCTCGTTGGACAGCAGTTGGCAGATCAGGTCGACCAGCGGCACTTCGCGGGCCATCAGGATGCTTTGTTGACGATAGGTGGGGAAGCACATGTCGTCGATGTTCAAGGCCAGGGCCTGGGCGCTGCCGATGGCTTCTTCGCCAAGGCTTTGCATGTAGAACGACATTTTTTTCTGACGCTGGGCGACCACCATGCGGTTGTCGAAAATCCGCGTCTTGAGCATGGCGCGCATGCCTTTACGCAGGATCTCGACTGGCACGCCTTCAGCCCACGGGCCGAGGGCATTGCCCTGGTCGTCGAGCACGCGAATCAGGCCTTTGGCCAGATCAGCCGTGTCGGCCGGTTCAACGTCGATTGGGGGTTTGCGCACCAGGCCTGCGTCAGTCAGATGCAGGTAGGAGAAGTCGGTTTTGCAGCCGGGGCGGCCCGAAGGTTCGGGAACGTGCAGGCGCAGCGGTTCGTACGCTTGGTTCATGGCTTCTACGCTCGATCTTGTGAATTTCTTGTAGTGAGCTGGCAGTCATTCTTCGGTAAAAGAATTCTTGTCCTACAACAATGATAGGTCGGGCCAAGAAGAATATTTCTCTCTGTTTCGTTGCGCTTGAGGTCATTTGAGGATAAAAAATCTGCATAAACATAAAAAACAGGTGGTTTTGTCTCATGCGCAAACTGGACCGTACCGATATCGGCATTCTCAACAGCCTTCAGGAGAACGCGCGCATCACCAACGCCGACCTCGCGCGCTCGGTGAACCTGTCGCCGACGCCGTGCTTCAACCGGGTCAAGGCGATGGAAGAATTAGGGCTGATTCGTGAGCAAGTGACCCTGCTGGATGCCGACCTGCTGGGGCTGCATGTGAATGTGTTCATTCACGTCAGCCTGGAGAAACAGGTGGAGGAGGCGTTGCAGCATTTCGAAGAGGCGATCTCGGATCGCCCGGAAGTGATGGAGTGCTATTTGATGGCCGGTGACCCGGACTATCTGATCCGCGTGCTGGTGCCGACCATTCAGTCGCTGGAACGCTTCATGATGGACTTTTTGACCAAGGTGCCGGGGGTGGCGAACATTCGTTCGAGCTTTGCGCTCAAGCAGGTGAGGTATAAGACGGCGCTGCCGTTGCCGGCGAATGGGTTGACTCTTGGGACTTAATATATTGAATGTGGGGCGGGGAGTTTCCGCCCCTAGATAAGTTGATCAAGTAATGCTCTCAATTAATGAGTTGTATTGATCTGGGTCCTTTTGTTTTATTGTGTTGAGCACATAATTGGCAAGTTTTGGTATTTCCGGGATCTCAGAGGGTTTGATGCTTCTGTCAAAAATTTCTTCTAGGTGGGATTGTTCATTGTAAAGTCTATTTGAGAGCTCAGTGGCTAACTGGTCGCCACCAAAAAATTTTCCAAGTTTTTCTTCCGTGCTCGAGTGCGAAGGGTATTTGTAGAAAAGGTACGCTTCTAGAAATTTTCTCAAGTTGTTGCCAAAATTATAGAAGGCTTCGTGGTCCGAATCGCCTATTATTGGTTGGGTGCATTTGTATATCTGGCTGAATAAGTAGTTGAATTCGGTTATATAATTTTTTAGGTAGCTAGGCATTAGCTTAATGGCGGAGTTTCTTTCGGTGCGTTCCAAGATAAAGTATTCGGAGTCGTTCTTTGGTTTCGAGATTCTTTTTAGGTATTTGAGGAAGTCTAGGCTGTGGGTCGAAATAAATAACTGACTATATCTGTATGTATTCGTTTGGTTGACGGCCTTTATCGGTTTGGCTAGCATTGCTTCGATCAGGCTGTAGACGAAAAATATATGGTTGCTATCAAGGCTTGAAATTGGGTCGTCAATCCAAATTATTAATTCCTTGTCTTTGGTTTCGATATCTTCTAGTTTTGCCATGAAGTAACAGAAGGCTACGAGGCTGCACTCGCCTTCGCTGAGAT
Organism: Pseudomonas sp. B21-048; assembly: GCF_024748615.1. Taxonomy (NCBI): domain Bacteria; kingdom Pseudomonadati; phylum Pseudomonadota; class Gammaproteobacteria; order Pseudomonadales; family Pseudomonadaceae; genus Pseudomonas; species Pseudomonas sp. B21-048. The sequence continues at coordinate 2,392,712 of NZ_CP087168.1, forward strand.
TGTGAGCTATATCATTTGATCTACTGATTCTAAAATGAACACCTTTTGTAGTATCTTCGTCTATGGCGGATAGCTGTAGTCCGGAGTGTCCGAAATGATGTTGTAGATAGTGATTGACCTTTTCAGCACCTTTTCGCTCATCCTTAAGTTGGTTCTTAAGAATGCTTATATCTTTTTCTGCTTTTGTGATTTTATTTGATATTTCATTTTGTTGTTTGTTTAAGGTTGTTTGGAATGTGGTAAGTGTTTCGATGTTTTTTGTTGTCGTCGAATACTCAATGTCCTTTATGAAGGTCGCGATTTCGTCATATTTTAAGCTTTTTCGAGCAATCTCCTGGTCCTTTGCTATTGTTCCAGTTTTTGCGTTGTGCTCATTTACTATCTCCTCGATAGACTTAAGGGTTTTTTCAATATCTTGAGGGTTGCTCAATAAAGTAGGTTTTGGCTGAGGAGAAAATATATTATTTTCTCTGGCGTGTAATGATGATATTAACAATAAGAGGTCGTTTTTATATAACTCTTTTCCGTTTTCCAGCTTTTCATTCAGCTTAACGAATTTTGATTCAAGTGCTGAGTAAAAGGATGAGGCTTTTAAGTTGATTGAGATGTCCGAGGATCTTGTTTCTGTATCAAGTTTGTTTTTTAGGGTGGTAATTAAAGTGCGGAGATTTTCAGATTCTTTGCTAAAATGTGCATCTATTTTTTTCCAAAGATCGGATGGCAATGGATTGCCACAGAAGTTGCAATGTGTCTCTTTCCCCTTGTGGAGCATTGCACCCGTACGTACCCACTCCTGTAAAATAGCGTTATTCAGTAGTTTTTGTATTGTGTCTGTGGGTTTTATTTCCTGTTCTAAAAGCTTGTTGGCTTCTGTTTGAAAGCTATGTAGCTTATTGGTGAAGTCGCTTTTAAAGCTCAGTGTTTCTTTATTTTCCTCTGTAAGGATCTTTCGTAACTTGAGCTGTTCTTCTATTGGTAGGGGGTTGGGGGTCGCTAATAATATGGCCGTTATGTCGTTTTTTATTTTTTGTATATTGTATGTTATCTCCCTGTATATAGGGTTGGTTTTTATGCTTGTGTTGGCCTTGGTTTTTAATTTTTCATCTAGGGTGTTTGATACTTTTGTGAGTGTGGCTGTGTTTTTTTGGTTTTCTTCGATTTTTGTTTTTAGTTCGTGTCGGAGACCTTTTTTATCCGATTCTGAGCCAAGTAGAGCCTCTTTCTCTTCGATCTCTTTTTCCAGCGCTATATTAGGTTCTCCTAGCACGGCAAAGGGTTTAATTGTTCCGTCTGAGTCTGAAAGCCATTTTAGATTTTCTTCAACGAAATCTTTATTGTAAACCCGTACATGGTATGGGCAGTTGGTTAATGTTGTGCTGTCGAGCTTTTGGGCTCCGCTGTGAGTGAATTCATAACTGGAGAGCTTGTATTTTTCATGAGGTGTTTTAGTTTCCAATGTTCTCACTATTCTGGATAGGCTTGTTTTTCCTGAGTAATTGCGACCATATAGAATGTTTAGTTTTTTAAACTTGGCTATATTGTTGCCGGTGTCTCTGGTGGAAGAGTCCCAGTCGAAGTCTTGATATATGGCAAAGTTTTTTATTTTTCTGATTTTTGTGAGCATGATAAACCTTTCTTGTGGTTTTTACATGTGGCTACTAACCCATGTTTGCTCTGCTAAGATAAGCATGGTGTAGGTTTGAGCTGTATTGGGTTTTGGTTGTGTTTCAGTTGTAATTCTATGTACTGCAATGCTTTCCATAGGCGTAAGCGCCCTAGAGCCCAGATTAACAACCCGATTCGTTCATCGCACAGATTGTTATCTATTATTTTCTTTGCATCAGTTGTAGTGAGTTTTTTGTTGAGCTTGGCAAGGACGTAACAAAATGATATTTCGTCGAGGTCTCTGAGTTCCTCGAGCAACTGAGGATGCTCTTTACCTATTTTTAAATATAGCCTTGAATACTGCCATCCTTCAGAGAAAGTATTTACAATATTCTTCCTGATAGGGACCAGCGCGTCTGTAGGGAAAGTGTTGGTTATGGTCCATGCGCATTCAGCGTCGTTGAATGTATTCCATGCTTCAAGAAGTATATCTTGAGAGTCGTTCTTGTTTCTTGTAATGCTCTTGTATCCCCTCTTGCGAATCCCGATATACTTAGATTCCAGGAAAAGTGTTTGGATCCGCTTTCTGGTGTCGGCTGGGGCGCAGTCAGAGATGTTTGTCAAATAATAGCCAATACTTTGTCTGTGTTTTGAAGTGACAGAAGTGAGCTCTTTCTCTAATACGCCTAAAAGGTTTTCGTGACACGGAAGCATTTCGGATTCTATGTCGGAGCATATTTTCTTCAGGGCTTTATCGAGGAGGCGTTTGTTTTTCCTGGGGATGGACTTGAAAAGCTCACATGTTTGTTCTGGAGTTAAACAGAAGCAGTAGGCATGTATTAAGTTGCTTGAGTGGAAAACAATATCAGTAGGGTCGTAATTTATTAGCTCATTAATTCTGTCCATTTTCCACCCGGAAATTTCGTCCTTGGTAAATTAGGGTAGCAGAGTCTAGGAACGCCGTAGTAATGCTTTAGTCTATCTGTGGTGTTCAGTTCACTATCCATACCTCCTACGAGCTTTGTACTGCGGAAGAGGGGTTGTTTTAAGGGTTTTTCTGTCTGTTTATCTTTTAAAACATATGGTTACGTGGGTTTTATACGTTGCAATGTGAGCCTCCATCCCGTCCGCACCTTGTATTTAGTAACGATGTCGTGCGATCGGGCTTACATACGGTTGATCGGGATTTTCAGGTAGGTCACGCCGTTATCTTCGGCCGGCGGCAAATTCCCCGCCCGCACATTCACCTGAATCGCCGGCAGCAACAGCGTCGGCATGCACAAACCGGCATCACGCTGGATGCGCATCGCGACGAAGGAGGCCTCATCAATGCCGTCGTGAATATGAATGTTGCTTTTGCGCTGCTCGCCAACCGTGCTCTGGCATTGCGGGGCGCGGCCCGTGGGCGGGTAATCGTGGCAGACGTAAAGCCGCACGCTGGCGGGGAAGGCCAACAGTTTGTGGATTGAGGCAAACATCTGGTTGGCATTACCGCCAGGGAAATCGCAACGCGCAGTGCCAACGTCCGGCATGAACAACGTATCGCCCACCAGAATCACATCGCCGTCGATCAAATAAGCCATGTCCGCCGGGGTATGCCCGGGCACATGCAGGGCCGTGGCCTTCAGGTTGCCAATGCGGAATGATTCGTCCGGCGCGAACAGGTGATCGAACTGTGAACCATCGGCGCTAAATCCCGGTTCGAGGTTGAACAGTGCCTTGAACACGTCCTGAACCTTGCTGATCGATTCACCAATCGCAATCTTGCCGCCCAGTTCCCGACGCAAATAAGGCGCGGCCGACAGGTGATCGGCATGGGCGTGGGTTTCCAGTAGCCATTGCACCTGTAACTGGTGTTCGCGCACGAAGGCGATGATTTTGTCGGCCTGGACGGTCGCGGTGCGCCCGGCGGCGGGGTCGAAATCCAGTACCGGGTCGACAATCGCGCAGTGCCCGCCATCGTGTTCGTAGATCACGTAGCTGTAAGTCGACGAGGCGGGGTCAAGAAAGGCTTCAATCAACGCAGACATGGGTACGAACCTGTGGAAAGGGGCGGGAGGACAATAACCGGTTGCAACACTTTATGTTTAAACATAATGTCCGCAGCTTAAGTGACGTCGAAGGCATCCTGCAAATGCAATCCAGTCTGACCGAATGTGAAGTCGCCCAGCTCCGGGCCTCGGCCTCCAAAGCTTGCGCGCTGCTCAAGGCCTTGGCCAACGAGGACCGCTTGCTGATTCTCTGCCAATTGACCCAGGGCGAGCGCAACGTCGGCGAACTGGAAAAAATGACCGGCGTGCGCCAACCCACACTGTCCCAACAGCTGGGCATCCTGCGCGACGAAGGATTGGTAGTCACCCGTCGTGAAGGCAAGTACATATTCTATGGTTTAGCCAGTCACGAAGTGATTCAGGTGATGAAGACACTGTCCGGCCTGTACTGCGGAGCGGTGCTGAAAAGCTGGGGCTGAGCCTGATGGCCGGTCAGTTAAGCGCAATCCCATGTGCGGGCTGTGGCGAGGGGGCTTGCCCCCGTTGGGTTGCGAAGCGACCCCGGCATTTCAAAGTCAAACCGCATTTAATGGGTTTACGACTGCTTCGCAGCCGAACGGGGGCAAGCCCCCTCGCCACAAAAGCCCGCTTGTACATGGGATTGCGCTTAACTGACTGGCATCAGGACTGAACCCGGCGCCATGCGTGCAATAACAAGGAATGAATGATGAACGATCAACACTGGGGCCCATCCATCAGTGCCGACATCGTGGTAATAGGCGGCGGGACCGCCGGCATTGGCCTGGTTGCCAGCCTGCTGAAACGCGATCCGGGTTTAAAAATTACCGTTATCGAACCCGACAGCCAGCATTACTACCAACCGGCGTGGACGCTGGTGGGCGGTGGTGCTTACGCGGTGAAAAACACCGCGCGCCCGATGTCTTCGGTGATGCCGCGTCAGGCCACCTGGTTGCAGGCGTCCGTGACTGACATCACCCCGGACAGCAAACAGCTGACCCTCGACGATGGCCGCACCGTCAGTTACCAGAACCTCGTCGTCTGCCCCGGTTTGCGCCTGGCCTGGGAGAAAGTCGAAGGCTTGCAGGACACCCTCGGCCAGAACGGCGTGACCTCCAATTACAGCTATCGGCACGCGGCCTACACCTGGGAACTGGTCCAGGGATTGCGCGGCGGCAAAGCGATCTTCACCCAGCCAGCGATGCCGATCAAATGCGCTGGTGCGCCGCAGAAAGCCTTGTACTTGTCCTGCGATCACTGGCGCAAAACCGGCGTTCTGAACAAATTCGACGTCGAGTTCAATCTGGCCGGCGCTGCGTTGTTTGGCGTGGCGACATTCGTGCCGCCGCTCATGAAGTACATCGAAAAGTACAACGCTCGGTTGGCCTTCAATTCCAATCTGGTCAAGGTTGACGGGCGATCGAAAACCGCGTGGTTTGAGGTCAAGGACGCTGCAGGTGTCGTGAACGTAGAAGAAAAAACCTTCGACCTGCTGCACGTCGTTCCGCCTCAGGTCTCGCCGGATTTCATCCGCCAAAGCCCGTTGGCCGACGCCGCTGGCTGGTGCGAAGTGAACCCGCACAGTCTGCAACACGTACGCTATACAGACGTCTTTGCCTTGGGCGATGTCTGCTCCACCAGCAACGCGAAAACTGCCGCCGCCGCGCGCAAGCAGATTGTGGTGGTGGCGCAAAACCTGCTGGCCCTGCGCAAGCAACAGCCGTTGCCACTCAAGTACGACGGCTACGGTTCCTGCCCGCTGACGGTGGAGAAGGGCAAGGTGATCCTCGCCGAGTTCGGTTACGCCGGTAAATTGCTGCCGACCTTTCCCCTCGACCCGACGGTGCCGCGTCGTTCAGCCTGGTTTCTCAAGGCGACCCTGCTGCCATGGTTCTACTGGAATGGCCTGCTCAAGGGCCGCGAATGGCTGACCCGTCTGTCCAGAATTGACTGAGAGAACTCTATGTTGCTGGCCAGTTTTTTCGGTGTGGTCATGGGCCTGGTGCTGGGCTTGACCGGTGCCGGTGGCGGCATTCTTGCCGTGCCGGCCCTGGTGCTGGGGCTGGGTTTGACCATGACCCAAGCGGCGCCCGTCGCCTTGTTTGCGGTGGGCAGTGCGGCGGCGATCGGTGCGATTGACGGTTTGCGTCATGGCCTGGTGCGCTATCGCGCGGCGTTGTTGATTGCGCTGCTCGGCGCGGTGTTTTCGCCGGTGGGCATCTACTTCGCCCATCAGTTGCCGGAAAAGATCCTGATGGTCCTGTTCAGTCTGCTGATGGTCATGGTGGCCTGGCGGATGCTGCGCCGGGAAAAGCACGACGATGGCCCGAGCGATCACGGCCATGCCAACTGGGGCCAGAAGAACTGCATGCTCGATCAGCAGACCGGGCGTTTTTCCTGGACTGCCAAATGCACCGCGACCCTGGCGGCACTCGGCGCGGTGACCGGTGTGGTCTCGGGGCTGCTCGGGGTGGGTGGCGGCTTTCTGATTGTGCCGGCGTTCAAGCAACTGACCGATGTGCAGATGCGCGGCATCGTCGCCACGTCATTGATGGTGATCAGCCTGATCTCGGTGATCGGCGTGGTCGGCGCGTTTCATGCAGGGGTGCGGATCGATGGTTTGGGCGTGTCGTTCATTGTCGCCAGCATCGTCGGGATGATCCTCGGTCGAAAACTCTGCGCGCGGGTGCCGGCCCGAGGGCTGCAGATCGGCTTCGCCAGCGTCTGCGGGGTGATCGCCGTTTACATGCTGTTTAGAGCGCTTGCCTAGCGGACACCAGTTCCTGTGGACAGCAGTCGGGTCCACAGGCTTACACCCTAAGTTCCGGGCCTGTCCGGCGGGCGGTCTTACGCCGAATTTGCCGCGCGCCACCCCGCCAATCCAAAGCAGCGGACAACCGCCCCCAAGGCAGCGTATGACGCCGCCGGTCAGCTTTCGATAATCGCCTCCGACATCAAGTCCCCCGTTGCGGAGCGCGTCATGCACAACAATAAGAACTTCAAGCATCGTTTCTTGCCGGCCCTCATCGCCAGCCTGTCGTCCCTTGGCCTGAGCTCAATGGCCGAGGCCGAGATCATGCTGTACGACAAGGACCAGACCACGTTCTCCACGGATGGCTACATCAACGCCTTCTATGTGAACAGCGACGTGGACCGGGCCGGCGAGCAGTACGACCGGCGTCAGGCGCGGGTGAAGATGGGGTTTCTGCCCAACTACCTGGGTTTCAACATGGGCAAGCAGGTCGATGACCTTAAGCTCGGCGCCCGCGCCTCGTTCTGGGTGACCATCAACGACAGCGAAACCAACGGCACCGACACCGCCATCGACGTACGGCAGTTCTACGGCACGGTGGCCAATCCTGAGTGGGGCGAGGTGCTGATCGGCAAGGACTTCGGCCTGTTTGCCCGCTCCAACATCCTGCTCGACGAATTGCTCGCCGGTTATGGTCAGGTCAGCGATACGTTGGGCCTGGTGGACGGCGGCGGGGTGTCGTTCGGCAACATCGGCAGCGGTTATCCATACCCGTTCCCGACGGCGCAGATTACCTATCGCACCCCGGTGATGGACGGTTTGCGGGTGGCGGTGGGGATCATGGACCCGGTCGATACCAACGACAGCAGCGCGACGGGCAAGGCGTATCAGGGGAACCCCCGCACCGAGAGCGAGATCACCTATCAGTTCGACGTCGGCGGGGCGAAGATTTACAGCTGGCTCAACGGCAGCTACCAGACTTCGGACAACACCGACTCCAGCGTCGAGTCCGTCACCTCCAAAGGCGTCGGCTACGGTGTGCAGGCGAAGATGGGCGGGCTGTCGCTGACCGGCTCCGGTTTCCAGGCCAAGGGCATCAACCCGTTCTTCACCAACAACGCCGGCGAACCGACCCTGCGCAATGTCGACAGCGACGGTTACCTGTTGCAGGGGTCCTACAAACTGGGCAAGAACCGCCTGGCACTGTCTTACGGCAAGACCGAGGACGATGGCAACGGCGTGGTCGGCAGCGGCGCCGATTACGAGACCCGCGGCATTGCGCTGTTCCATGACGTCAACGACAACCTCAAACTGGTGGCCGAGTACAACCAGTTCGAAATCAATGGCCACGACACCAGCGACCAGAATGAAGACACCGATACGTTTGCGATGGGGGCGGTGTTGACCTGGTAACTGGTGGCGACATAGATCAACTGTGGCGAGGGGGCTTGCCCCCGTTGGGTCGCGAAGCGGCCCCGATTCTGGTCGCGCATCGGCCAATTTTGGGGACTGCTGCGCAGTCCAACGGGGGCAAGCCCCCTCGCCACAAAAGCTCCAGCCACGCAATCGTGCAAATCCCCCTCTCATCCCATCGAACCACCCACCCACTACCCAAGTAGCATTCGCCGCCGCCCGCAGGCTTCGTACACTCGTGCCTCATACAGGCGCACCGGCGAGGGGCGAGGATGGAGCAGGTTCAGAACGACGGTGTGGTCAGTGCCATGTCCCAAGCCACCGATGCCCAACAAGCGGCTCAGGATCTGGCGCGACAACTTTTGCACCCGCATTTGGGCTTCGTGCTGTTCTTCTGTTCCGCCGAGTACGACTTGCAGGCGCTGGGGAAGGCGTTGCAACAGAGCTTCGGCGGCATTCGTCTGGTGGGCTGCACCAGCGCCGGGGAAATCACCCCCCAAGGTTATGGCCGCAGCTGCGTGACGGCGGTGGGCTTCGATCATCGGCACTTTTCCATCGCCACCGAACTGATCGACGAGATGGAGCATTTCAGCCTGATCGATGCCCAGCAAATGGTCGAGCGACTGGTCAGTGGTTGTCGCAGCAATACCCTGGCGCCGATCAAGGGCAACAGCTTTGCCCTGACCCTGCTCGATGGCTTGTCCAGCCGTGAAGAAATGGTTCTCGCTGCCCTGAGCGCGGCGTTGGGCGACATTCCGCATTTCGGCGGTTCGGCCGGCGACGACAATTACCTGACCCACACCCACGTGTATTTCGGCGGAGAGTTTCACAGCGGCGCGGCGGTGGTGGTGCTGGTCAATACCTGGCTGGACTTCGAAGTCTTCACCACCCACCACATCCTGCCCAGGGCCGAGAAACTGGTGGTCACCGCGGCGGACAGCGCCTCGCGCCGAGTTTTTGAACTCAACGCCGAACCGGCCGCCGAGGAGTACGCCCGGCACATCGGCGTGGCGGTGGCCGACCTCGATTATCGAATTTTTGCCGCGCACCCGTTGGCGGTGCGAATCAACGATCAGTATTACGTGCGGGCGATCCAGCAGGTTCATCCAGACCTGAGCCTGAGTTTTTACTGTGCGGTGGAAAACGGCATCGTCCTCACTGTCATGACCCCCGGCCCCATGCTGCCGAATCTGCAAAACCTGTTCGACGGTTTGCAGGCGCGTCTCGGCGACCTGTTGCTGACCATCGGCTGCGACTGCTTTCTCAGGCGTCTGGAGCTGGAAGACGGCGGCAATCTCGAGCAGATAGGCGCGTTTCTGCGGGACCAGCGGGTGATGGGTTTCAACACCTACGGAGAACAGTTCAATGGCATGCACATCAACCAGACCTTCACCGGGGTTGCCATTGCCCGAGGCCGCTCCCCTGGACAGCGCTGACCTTCAGGCGCAGATCGCCAGCCTGCGCCACGAAAACCATAAACTGCAGCGCATCAATGGCGCGCTGATCGAGCGCATCGAGTCCGGCATCACCCGGGGCAACGACCCGTATGCGGCGTTCCAACATTCGGTGGTGCTGGCCGAGCAGGTGCGTGAGCGCACCGACGCCCTGAACCAGGCCATGGCCGAACTCAAGGCTGGCAATCATTTGCTCAGCGAAGCGCGATTGCGGGCCGAAACCGCCCATCAACACTTGATCGACGCCATCGAAAGCATTTCCGATGCCTTTGTGCTGTTCGATGCCGAGCAGCGGATCGTACTGTTCAACAGCCGCTTCAAGGCGTTTTGGGGCAACAGCCGGGTGCGGATCACCGCCGGCATGCGTCTGCGCGAAGTCAAACGGTTGATGACTGCGACCGGACTGTTCAGCGAAGAACCTCGCGGGCATGCCGACGAAAACCTGCTCTATCGCCTGCACAACGGGCGCTGGCTGCAAGTCAGCGAACGGCCGACTCAGGAAGGTGGGCGGGTGATCCTGTTCACTGATATTACCGACGTCAAACTCAGCGAAACCCTGCGCCGCGAGCAGGCTGTGGCGCAGAAGTCGCACTTGTTGCAACGGGCGGTCGACAACCTGTCCCAAGGGGTGGCGATGGTCAACGCCGAGGGCATTCTGGAACTGTGGAACCGGCGTTTCCTGGAACTCAGCGGCTTGGCCCCGGTGGCGGCCCATCGGCCATTCGCCGAAGTAATCGCCGACAGCGAACTGAACCTGCTGACCCCGGCCAGTCGCGATCCGAACGGGCGGCATGTGCAGGAATGCGAGCAGCGCCTCTACGATGGCCGGGTGCTGGAAATCCGCACCCATCCGTTGCCCACCGGCGGTTTCGTCAACACCTTCACCGACATCACCGAGCGCTATCAGCACGCCGAAGCGCTTAGCGAAAGCGAGCGCTGGATTCGCCTGATCACCGATCATGTGCCGGCGCTGATTGCCTACCTGAATGCCGATCTGGTCTATGAATTCACTAACAAGGTCTACGAAGAATGGTACTGCTGGCCCCGGGGCGTGATGCTCGGGCAGAGCCTGCGCGAAGTGCATAGCGAACAGCATTATCAGCGCCTCGAAGCCTACGTGGAGCGGGCCCTGGCCGGCGAGAGCGTGACGTTCGAGTTTGCCGAAACCAACATCAACAATCAGGAGCGCTACATGCTGCGCTCCTACGTGCCCAATCGCCTGGCCACCGGGGAGGTGGTGGGGATTTTCGTGTTGATCCGCGACATCACTGAGCGCCGCCGCACCGCCGAGGCGCTGCATCAGGCCTATCAGAATCTTGAGTTGCGGGTGCGTGAACGCACCACCGAACTGACCACCCTCAATGACCAATTGCTGCGCGAAATCGACGAGCGCCGCCGCGTGGAGTCACGCTTGCGCGAGGCCAAGCTTGAAGCCGAGCAGGCCAACCTGTCGAAGACCAAATTTCTCGCCGCCGTCAGTCACGACCTGCTGCAACCGTTGAATGCCGCGCGGCTGTTTACCAGCGCCTTGCTGGAGCGCCGGGAGCCGGTGGCTAACGAAATTCTGGTGCGCAACGTCAGCAATTCCCTGGAAGACGTGGAAAATCTGCTGGGCACCCTGGTGGACATTTCCAAACTCGATGCCGGGGTGATCAAGGCCGACATTGCGCCGTTCGCCCTGAGCGAGTTGCTGGAAAATCTTGCCGCCGAATACACCCAAGTGGCCCGCAGCGAAGGGCTTGAACTGCATTTCATCCCGTGTTCGGCGCTGGTGCGCAGCGACATTCAGTTGCTCGCGCGGATCCTGCGTAATCTGCTGAGCAATGCCATTCGCTACACCTACAGCGGGCGAGTGGTGCTCGGCTGCCGACGTCATCATCAGCGGTTGACCATCGAAGTCTGGGACAGCGGCATGGGCATTGCGGAAAACCGTCTGGAGGAGATTTTTCAGGAGTTCAAACGCGGTGACGTGCAGCGCCCGGATCAGGATCGCGGCTTGGGGCTGGGCCTGGCGATCGTCGAGAAAATCGCCCGCATTCTCGGCCATCGGATTCACGTGCGTTCATGGCCGGGCAAAGGCTCGATGTTTTCCGTCGAAGTACCCTTGAGTGCCACGGCGCCGAAGGCATTGCCGAGCCTGCTGATGAGTGAGCCGATGCTCGAGCGCCTGCGCGGTGCACGGGTGTGGGTGCTGGACAACGACGCGGCCATTTGTGCCGGGATGCGCACCTTGCTCGAAGGGTGGGGCTGCCGTGTGATCACGGCGCTGTCGGAGGAGGACCTGGCGCGGCAAGTGGACAACTATCACGCCGAAGCCGACCTGCTGATCGCCGACTATCACCTGGATGACGAGAAGAACGGCGTCGACGCCGTGGCCCGTATCAACGCCCGTCGCGCTTCAGCGATCCCGGCGATGATGATCACTGCCAACTACAGCAACGAACTCAAACAGCAGATCCGCGAACTGGGCCACACCCTGATGCACAAACCGGTGCGGCCGATGAAGCTCAAGACGGCGATGAGTCATTTGCTTGGGCGGCCCTGATCGTTCCCACGCTCTGCGTGGGAATGCCTCAATGGACGCTCTGCGTCCGCTCTTGGGACTCTTGGAACGCGGAGCGTCCCGGGCTGCATTCCCACGCGGAGCGTGGGAACGATCATCAGCGCCGCAAATACGACCCGAAATCAATATCCCCGGCACTCAAAATCGCCTGCACCCGATTGTGCACATTGAGCTTGCGCAAGATCGCCGAGACATGGGCCTTGACCGTGGTTTCGGCGATTTCCAGGGTGTAGGCGATCTGTTTGTTCGATTCGCCTTTGGTCATGCGCTCAAGTACCAGCAACTGCTTGCGTGTCAGTGCCTGGAGCAACTCCGGCGGGAAGCTCGGGGTGTCATTCATCCGGCGATGAGTGCTGCTTTTTTGCGTGCGGATGATGTCCGGCGGCAGGTACACATTGCCATTGAGGATCTGCTGGATGGCCTCGGTCATCTGCACCCGTGGCGACGATTTGGTGATAAACCCCACCGCGCCATAAGTGATGGCTTGCAGCACGATTTGCTTGTCCTGCTCGGCCGAGACGATCACCACCGGAATGGTCGGCGCCTCGTTGCGCAGGTTGATCAGGCCATTGAGGCCGTGCATGCCGGGCATGTTCAGGTCGAGCAGGATCAGGTCAAGGTCGTCGTGTTCCTGGGTCAGGGCCAGGGCACTGTCGAGGTCGGCGGTTTCCATGACCTCACTGCCGGGGAAACCGTCGCTGATGACGTTATGAATGGCTTCGCGAAACAGCGGGTGATCGTCGGCAATCAGAATTTTGTACATGGCCTTTCACCTCATTATTTTTTTGATCAGGGTGTGGCAACAACTCGCAAGCGTTCACGTCAGGGAAAGGGCTCGGGCCGGGCCGGCGTCACGGGCAGATTTGCCGCTTGCCACGCATCCAGTCCGTCGCGGTACCAATACAGTGTTTTATAGCCCATGGAAGCGGCGCGTTTTACCGCGTTCCAGCTCAACCAGCAATCGGAGCGGCAGTAAAAGACCAACGGTCGAGTCAGATCGCCCGCCGTCAATTGCTGCAGGTGGCGCGCGAAATATTGCTGCCACGGGGGCGTCAGGTCGCCGTCACCGGTATTGGCCAGCCAATGGCTGCCGGGCAGGTTTTCGTGGGGCTGGTCTTCGATGAAACGGCTTTGCAGCCATTGCTGGCGATAGACATCGATCAGCAGTGGCTGCGGCGTGTGCTTGAGCAGGTTTTGCAGGGCCGGCGTATCGATGATACTCGCGCCCTGAAGCTGAGTCGGGGTCGGGCTGCGGTATAAACCGATGCGATAACCCTCGGCGGAGAACAGCGCAGTTTCAGCCTGCGCAACGCCCAGCAACAGGCTCAGCGACAGCGCGGCGAGAGAAGGGCACAGCAGAACACATCGTGCACGCGGCATGGGGGTTCAGTCCTTATAGTTATGAACCCATTACATGCCAGTAGCGGTGCGTTGTGAATGCGACGATAGACAGGTGAACCAGTACTAAAGTAGTAATTTTCCCTGGATTGCCGGGTGCTTGATCGTTCCCACGCTCCGCGTGGGAATGCCTCACCGGACGCTCCGCGTCCGCTCTTGGGACGCAGAGCGTCCCTGGCTGCGTTCCCACGCAGAGCGTGGGAACGATCCGGAGTAGTCAGCCGGTTTTGCGCAAAGCGGCATGCTGCGGGTTGAAGGTGAGTACTGCCAGCAGGGTAAACACCAGCATCAGCCCCACACACACCGCCAGCGCGACCGGGTTGAAGCGTTCATACAGCGCAAAGCGCACCAGTTCCACCGCATGGGTGAACGGGCTCAAGGCGCACAGCCAATACAACCACTCGCTGGACTCGCGCATTTTCCACAGCGGATACAGTGCCGACGACAGGAAAAACAGCGGGAAGATCACGAAGTTCATCACCCCGGCAAAGTTCTCCAGCTGGCGGATGGCGTTGGACAGCAACAGGCCCAGCGCACTGAGCATCAACGCCACCAGCAGCAACGCCGGCAAGGCCAGCAACAGGCCGATGGCCGGCGGTTGCACGCCGTACAGCCAGGCAATCGCCAGAAAGGCATACACCTGCAACAGCGAAATCAGCGAGGTTGCCAGCAATTTGCTGCACAGCAGGAAAGTCCGGGGCAGGGGGCTGGTCAGCAACACGCGCATGCTGCCCATCTCCCGGTCGTAGACCATCGACAGTGAACCTTGCATTCCGTTGAACAGCAGGATCATGCAGGCCAGGCCCGGGATGATGTAAACCTCATAGGGAATGTAGGTGTCGTAGGGCTCGATGATGGCGATACCGAGTGCCGCGCGAAAACCGGCGGCGAACACCAGCAGCCACAGCAATGGCCGCACCAGTGCGCTGAGAAATCGCGTGCGCTGCAACACAAAGCGTAGCCATTCGCGCAGTACGATACCGCTGAAACATTGCCAGTAAGCGTTCATTGGACGACTGCCCCTGAAGAGACCGAGGTGGTCAGGCGAGCGAAGGCCGAACCGAGGTCACCGCCATGTTCTAGGCTCAACGCGTCTGCCTGTCCGCTGGCCACCAAACGGCCTTGATGCAGGATCAGCAAGTCGTCGCTGGGCTGTACTTCATCCAGCAAATGAGTGGTCCAGAGCACGCTGATGGTGTGCTCGCGGCACAGGCTGCGGATGTGTTGGTTGAGCGCCAGGCGACTGGCCGGATCGAGGCCGACGCTCGCCTCGTCGAGCAGCAACAGGCTTGGCTCGTGCAGCAACGCGCGGGCGATTTCCACCCGGCGGCGATGGCCGCCATTGAGTTCGCGCACCCGTTCGCGACGGCGTTCGGTCAGGGCCTGACGTGCCAGTTCGGCGTCGACCCGAAGTCCGGTCTGGCGTCGGGACAGGCCATGCAGCGCGGCGTGATAACGCAGGTTTTGCTCGACGCTGAGGTCCAGATCCAGGGTGCTCTGCTGGAACACCACACCCAATTGCTTCAACGCCGGGCGTGCCGCGTTGCGCAACGAACAGCCACCGACCCGAATATCACCGCGCTGCACATCGTAAAGGCGAGTGAGCAGGGCGATCAGGGTCGACTTGCCCGCGCCGTTCGGTCCCAGCAGCGCGGCAAAACGCCCGGGTACCAGGCTGAAACTCACCTGACGCAAGGCCTCGCGCTGGCCGTAAGCGAAACTCAGGTCACTGACTTCAAGGGCGTTCATGGCGTCACCACCACGCCCCACGGATAGCGCCCGACCTTCACCGATTTGCTGACCTTGAGGCTGTCGACATCGATCACCGACACATCGCCACTGACGCCATTGGTAGCCAGTAATTGCCGTTGGTCCGGGGTAAACGACATCTGCCAGACCCGTCGGCCCACCAGCAGGTAATCGAGGATTTCGAAGGTCTTGGCGTCGATCACCGCCACATGGTTGGCCGGGCCGAGGGCGACGAAACCGTACTTGCCGTCGGCGCTGAGTTTGATCCCCACCGGCTGGACTTTGTCCGGGTGCACGCCTTTGATCTGGAAGGTCAGGGTCTTGAGGGTCTTGCGGCTGGCGACGTCGAGAATCGTCACCGTGCCGCCGATTTCCGCCGAGGCCCAGAGTTGCGAGCCATCGGGATTGAATTCGACGAAACGCGGCCGCTGATCGACCAGGGTGTTGTCGGCCAGGGTCTGGGTACTGGTGTCGATCCAGTGCAGCATGTTGGTGGTTTCACTGGTGTTCACCGCCCACTTGCCGTCGGGGCTGACGGCCATGCCTTCAGGCTCGACGCCAACGCTGATCTGCCCGAGCACCTTGGAGGTTTCGGTGTCGATCACCGTCACCAGCGCATCGTCCTCGTTGGAGACGTACAACCAGCGATTGTTGGGATGCAGGGCGAATTGCTCAGGGTCCTTGCCCGAGGGCAGTTCCTTGATGATCTTGCGGGTGGCGACGTCCATCACCTGGACCCGGTCCGAATCGCTGGCGCAGATGTACAGCAGCTTATTGTCGTGGGACAGCAACAGGCCACGCGGTCGCTGGCCGACGGGCAGGGTATCGGTGACTTGCAGGGTCTGCATGTCGATCAGGCTCAGGCTGTTGTCCTTTTCGTTGGAAACCCAGGCGGTGCTGGCCGCCGCATGCCCGGCGGCGAGCAGTAGAGCGCATGAAAGCAGGGTGCGGCGCATGGCAGATTCCTTCTTGTTGTGGTTGTAGGACTTTCAGAGAAAGCGGCAGCTGACCTCGGCTTTGTCGTAACCCAGGCTGTCCATTTCGTTGACGGGGTGCAGGAAACCGTCTTGCGGCGAAGTGCTGACCAGTGCCCGGGGTTGCACGATGGGGATCGGCTGGCGCAACTGACCGTTCCACGGCCGATAACTGAGCTTGCGACCCTTGAAGCCGTCCAGTGGCAATTGATCGCTGATTTCCAACTGACGAATCGCCATGGCATCGGCCTGACGCAGTTTGCCCACCGCACTGGCGATGCTGCGTACGGCCATCCAGGCGGCGAAATCCCGGTCGTTCATCCAGCGTCCGGTCAGGGCTTCAAAGCGTTTCTGCAACTGCGCGGCGCCGTAGGTTTCCACGGTCTTGTGCCAGCCCACGGGCGTCAGGCCCTGAGTGCCGGCAACCGGCCGTGGATACCAGGTCTGGTAGGGCACGTACTCGCCGAAGTCGCCGCGTTCATCGGCCACCAGCACCACGTCGTACTCGGCGGTCTGGGTGAACAGCGGCATGTCGGCCTGGGCGCTGCGGCGCTGGTCGTTATCGAAACTCCAGGCTTTTTCTGCCACCAGTTGCAAGCCGAAGCGTTTGGCCGCCCGACGCAGGGCGGCGGCATAGGCTTGATCGTCCGCGGTCGGGCCGACGATCAGCAGCGCCCGTTGCCATTTGCGCAGCACCAGAAATTGCGCGAGCGCATCGGCCAGCATCGCGCGGCTTGGCAGGCTGTGCAGCACGTTCGGCAGGCAATCGGTAGTGCGTAAGCTGTCATCGGGGCTGCCGGCATTGAACAGCAGGCTGTCGGGCAACGCCGCGCTGAGTTGGCGCAGATTGTTGGCTGGCACATTCACTACAAACAGTCGCAGGCCTTGTTGGTGCTGGATTTTGGCCGCCTCAAGCAAGGCTTCGGGACTGTTGACATTTTCGCTGACCAGGTCGTAGCGGTGGTTAAGAAAACGCCCGGTACTGTTGCTGTCAGTAATCGCCAGTTCGGCGCCACGCAGGCCGGCATCGGTTGGTTCGGGAATGACATGGACATTCGACAGCAACGGACCGGGGGCGGGGCGATAGCCCAGGTAGCCGATCTGCACCTGCAGCGGCGCATCCGCCGCCTGAGTCTGGGTCGCCACCCCGGCGGCGCAGGCAATTGCCAGCAAGTAGATCAAGGCATAAGGGGCGAGCTGGCGCATAAGGCACTCCATCACAGGTAGCGTCAGCATAGGAACCCTGAACGGAAGGGGAAATATGCAGAAAGTACCAGTGAGCCAGTACCAAGGTAGTAACTCGCCTTGGGCGGCGCGGTTTTAGCATGGGCAACAACGGCCATCACTCAGGGGGAGATCGACCATGCGTATTCTCAAAGCACTGCTCCTGCCGTTGTTGCTGATTTTGAGCCTGATCGGCGTCGATAAACTCCACAGCTCGCGACTCGCCGTTGTGCCGGTCTTGTCCGCGACACCGGGGCGCTAGGCATGTCGGCCCTGTGGCGGATCAACCTTTGGGTCTGCGGCTTTTTCGCATTGGTCACGGTCGCGTGCATGGGGTTGCTGCTGCATCAGGCGTTGGCGGATGTGGGGCGCGAACTGCAATCGGCCGAAGCGGTGGTCGAATACTTGGGCGAAACCGCCGAACGTGACCCGGTTAGCCTGCAACCTCGACTGACCCGCAGCTTGCGTCATGTGCGGGTGCGCTGGCTGGAGCCGGGCGAAGCGGCGCAACTGCCGGTGCAGGAGGGGCTGGATGCCTGGCTCGGTCGACTAATGTTCGCCGAGGCCCGACACAATGCGCAGGTGCTGGAGTTGCAGGATGGTCGGCGGGTACAGATTGCCGTCGATCCGCGAGATGAGATCGATGAAGTCTGGGATTCCCTGCAACAGCTACTGGGTCTCTGTGGCTTGGCGCTGGTGTTGAGCCTGTTGACCATTCGTTGGGCGGTGCACCGGGGCATGGGCCTGCTGGATGAACTGTTGTGGGCGTTGCAGCAGGTATCTGGCGGCCAGCTCAAAGTGCGCCTGCGCGCCGAAGGACTGCCGGAAGCACGGCAACTGGCGGCGCATTTCAACCGCATGACCGCGACCCTGGAACAGACCCGCGCCGACAACACCCGACTGACCCAGACACTGCTGGCGGTGCAGGAGCAGGAGCGCACGCACCTGGCCCAGACACTGCACGATGATCTCGGTCAGTACCTGGCCGGGATTCGCGCTCAGGCCTGTCTGCTGCGACTGGCGATGGATCAACCGGAAACCGTCGAGCGCACGGCACGGCTGCTGGAGCAAAACTGTGAACACCTGCAACAAGGCTTTCGGGCACTGGTGCACGACCTCTATCCCGTGGTGCTGCAGCATTTGCCATTGTCCGAAGCCTTCGGCCTGTTGCTGGAACAATGGCAGAGCCGGCAAGGCATCGCGTGCCAATTAACGGTTGGCGAGCCATTGCCGGCGTTGTCTGCGCCGAACAAAACCCATCTCTATCGTCTGTTGCAGGAAGCCCTGACCAACATCGCGCGGCATGCCGAGGCCAGTCAGGTGCGAGTTCGCCTGCAACACCATGGCGGGCATTTACGCTTGCTGATCCGTGATAACGGTCGCGGCGCGCAACAGCCGCAGCGGCCGGGCGTCGGTTTGTACTCGATGTTCGAGCGTGCCCGCAGCCTGGGCGGCGAACTGCGCATCATCAGCCACCCCGGCGCCGGTTGGGCGTTGGCTTTGAGCATGCCTTTGGAGGCGTCATGAATATTCTGCTGGTCGATGACCACGCGGTGGTCCGTCAGGGCTATGCCAGTCTGTTGCGGGCGCTGTTGCCGGCGATTGAAGTGCGTGAAGCAGCCACCGGCGAAGAGGCACTGATTCGGGTGCAGGAAGCCGTGCCGCAACTGGTGATCATGGATTTCGGCCTGCCGGGCATCAGCGGCCTGGAAACCACCCGGCGTCTGCGTCAACGTTTGCCGCAACTGCGGGTGCTGTTTTTCAGCATGCACGATGAATTGCCTCTGGTGCGTCAGGCACTGGACGCCGGAGCCTCGGGCTACCTGACCAAAAACTCGGCGCCGCAGGTGTTGATCGAGGCCGTGCGACGGACCCTCGCCGGCCATGCCTACATCGAACAACCGCTGGCCACACAACTGGCCTGCCACCCGCAACAGGACGCCAGCGACCCGCGCTTGCAGAGCATGACCCGGCGCGAACTGGAGATTTTCGTGATGCTAGCCAAAGGCACCCCGGCCCGGCTGATCGCTGAACAACTGAGCATCAGCAGCAAAACCGTTTCCAATCACCTGACCTTGCTTAAAAGCAAACTACAGGTCAGCTCCCATGCCGAACTGGTGCATTTGGGGATTGATATGGGGGTGGTGCGGGTGGCCTGCTAATTCAAACACTGCATTACCATTGTGTGCTTGGATTCAGTTCATTTGTCCCACGTCGTCGGACACCCCATGCAACCCTCCATATTTGCATCCTGAAAATTCCCATAATGCTGACGCGTACCGCTGAGGTTGGCCTGCTCCAGATTGCTTTCACCAAACTTGGCTTCTTGCAGATTGGCGTCGCTGAGGTTGGCACCCTTGAGATCGGCCTTGTTCAGCCAGGTCATTTCCAGGTCG
This sequence comes from Pseudomonas sp. B21-048, assembly GCF_024748615.1. Classification (NCBI taxonomy): domain Bacteria; kingdom Pseudomonadati; phylum Pseudomonadota; class Gammaproteobacteria; order Pseudomonadales; family Pseudomonadaceae; genus Pseudomonas; species Pseudomonas sp. B21-048. The sequence continues at coordinate 2,412,249 of NZ_CP087168.1, forward strand.
GCCGCTTGCAGGTTGGCGTTGTGCAATTTGGCGCCGGAGAGGCGGGCAAATTGCAGGTAGGCGGCGCTGAGGTTGGCGTCCTGAAACTGCGCCCCTTGGGCGAACATCCCCCAGCCCTGGATTGCGATCAACGTGGCACCGGTGAAGTCGGCCAGGCGCAGGTTGCTTTGTTGCAGGCTGGCACGGGTCAGGTTGGCGCCTTGCAGGTTGGCTTTCTCCAGATTGGCCAGGTCTAGCCGGGCGTGACGCAGATTGGCACCGCGCAAGTCGGCGCCGCTGAGGTTCATGCTGCGCAGGTCCTGATTACTCAGGTTCGCATTTCTGAGATCTATGCCCGGGCATTGGCTGTGTTCGGCGAGGGTGCAGTTGTTGATGATCAGTGGTGTGTCGTCGGCAGCGCAAACCATAGGTAGCGCCAGCAAAAGCAGAAGAGACGGGTAGTTCATGGCGAAATCTCGTTATGTAGAGCGGCTGGATAATCACCCATCCAGTGTGGCGAGGGAGCTTGCTCCCGCTCGGCTGCGCAGCAGTCGTAAACCCGGGCAACCCGCCGCCGCCGGAAATGAAGGGGGCCGCTTCACGGCCCAGTGGGAGCAAGCTCCCTCGCCACGGGCAAGCCCCTTCATCACAGAGGAACGGAGTTACTTCTTCGCCACCTTGCTGTCCCAGCTCGGGATTTTGAACACCCAGAACGACCCGCCCTGAGCCACCGGTTTGGTCAGCTCAGCCATGTCGCCGCCCCACAACGGCACCGCGCCGCCGTAGCCGACGGTCACGCCGATGTATTGCTCGCCATCCTGTTCCCAGGTGATCGGCGGCGAGACGATGCCGCTGCCGGTCTGGAACTTCCACAGCTCTACGCCGGTTTTCGCATCGAAGGCCTTGAAGAAACCGTCGCCGGTGCCAGTGAACACCAGATTGCCCTTGGTCGCCAGCACGCCGGCCCACAGCGGCAGGGGTTCCTTGTGTTCCCAGACCACCTTGCCGGTGGTGGGGTTCATCGCACGCAGGCTGCCGACGTGATCGTCGTACATGCGCTTGATGCGAAAACCCATGCCCAGATAGGCCGAGCCCTTCTTGTAGTTGACCTCTTCGGTCCAGTACTCCTCCTTCCATTGATTGCCGGGAATGTAGAACAGCCCGGTGTCCTGGCTGTACGCCATGGGGTTCCAGTTTTTGCCACCGAGGAACGGCGGCGAGACTTCCACCGGTTTACCTTTGGTTTCTCCCGGTAGCGGTTTGGCCGGACGCTGACCCTCGTTTTCCACCGGGCGACCGGTCTTCAAGTCGATGTGACTGGCCCAAGTGATGTTGTCGACGAAGGGGAACGCATTCTGCAATTTGCCGTTGTTGCGATCGACCACATAGAAGAAGCCGTTGCGGTCCGCGTGGCCGGTGGCCTTGACCGTTTTGCCGTCCTTGTCCTTGTAATCGAACAGCACCAGCTCGTTGTTGCCGGAGAAATCCCAGGCATCGTTGGGGGTGTGCTGGTAGAACCATTTCACCTCACCGGTGCTCGGGTCGACGCCGACCTGGCCCGAGGTGTAAAGGCTGTCGTAGTCGTGGGGGGTGCCGTCCCTGGAGGTGCGAGCCCAGGTATTCCAGGGGCCGGGGTTACCCGCGCCGACGATGATGGTGTTGGTCTGCGGATCGAAACTGGCGCTCTGCCAAGGGGCGCCGCCACCGTGGCTCCAGGCCTCGACCTTGCCGGTTTCAGTGGTCGGATCATTCGGCCAGGACGGCGCCTTGACGTCGCCGGTCGGAGTACTGTCCTGGCCGTTCAAGCGCCCCATGTGACCTTCGACGAAGGGCCGCATCCAGACTTCGTCGCCGGTATCGGGGTCTCGGGCAAACAGCTGGCCGACCACGCCGAACTCATCGCCGGAGCTGCCGTGAATCAGCAGCACCTTGCCGCTGGTTTTGTCTTTGATCAGCACTGGTGCGCCGGTCATGGTGTAACCGGCGGCGTGATCACCGAACTTCTTGTTCCAGACCACTTTGCCGGTGTTCTTGTCGAGGGCGATCAGCCGCGCATCGAGGGTGCCGAAATAGATTTTGTCGCCGTAAATCGCCGCACCGCGATTGACCACGTCGCAGCACGGACGAATGTTGTCCGGCAGGCGATGATTGTAGGTCCACAGGCGCTTGCCGGTTTTGGCGTCCAGGGCGAACACCCGTGAGTAGGAACCGGTGACGTACACCACACCGTCGCTGACGATGGCCTGGGATTCCTGGCCGCGCTGCTTCTCGTCGCCGAACGAGTACGACCAGGCCGGGGTCAGCTTGAACACGTTCTTGTCGTTGACCTGGGCCAGCGGACTCCAGCGTTGGGCGTTGGTGCCCATTCCGTATTGCAGCACGTCCTGGGTAGTCAGGTGATCGTTGGCGATGTCTTCCCAGCTGACGGTGCGAGTGGGGGTGGCCGGTGCAGTCGCGGCGTAGCTTGCAGTGCTCAGGGACAGGCTGCCCACCAACAGAAAAGCCTGCACGGCAAGGCTCAGAGGGGAAAGTCTCAGCGGCGAAAGGGCGGGTAGCGATCTTATTGTCATGGTTGCAGTTCCCAGTGGAGGTTTTGGCCTGCACAGGGTGCTGCGCCCGAGAGAGGGCGGATACGGAAAAAGTCCCGCTGTTGCCGGGAAAACTTCCCGTACAGCACCTGATTTGGGCGTGCCCCACAAGCCCTACTACCAAGGGAGTAGGCCGCGGCCACCAAAGCAGCATACGGCTGGCGCGACGGGGTTCCTAAGATGGGGCCTAGCCTCTGCCAAGAGGTTTTGCGTGCAATCTTGAGGGCATAACAATGACAACAAAACGCAACGCCTTGCTCGTTGCCGGACTGCTGGCCGGTTTCATCAACGCAGGTTCCGTCTGGGCCCACGGCAACGTGGTACCCCAAGCCGTCGAAACCCAGGGGCTGACCCCGATCAAGGATGCCGGCGTGCAGGTCGATGCCGATGGTTGGGCGGCGGCGAACCCTTACCGTTCCTCCCCGGAACGCGATAAAGCCGTGCAAATCGGCTCTTCGGCCTACAACCAGAACTGCGCGGCCTGTCATGGCCTGGAAGCCAAGTCCGGCGGCATCGCCCCTGACTTGCGCATGCTCGACGTCGGCGAGGCCGGTGATGAATGGTTCGTCGAACGCGTGCGCCATGGTGCCGTGCGTGACGGCCGGGTGTACATGCCGAAAATGGCCGACTACCTGAGTCAGGAAGCCTTGTGGGCGGTGCGCACCTACCTGGACAGCGTGCACGTCGAGGAGTGACCCATGCGTGTGCTCGCGGTGTTGATCGGCGCTGTGTGGCTGTGTTGCCAGACAGCGCAGGCGCAGGTCCGTACCTATGACGAAATGATCGCCGCCGCCGAGCTGAAAGTCGCGGTGTACAAGGACTTCGCGCCCTACAGCTTTGAAGACGCTGGCGAGGCTCGCGGGGTCGATGTCGAACTCGCCCAGGCCCTGGCCAAGGCCATGGGAGTACGCCTGAAACTGATTTGGGCACCCGCCGGGGAAAAGCTCGACGACGACCTGCGCGATTACATCTGGCGGGCCAGTCAGTTGCACAATCAGCAGTTGGCCGACCTGATGATGCGCGTGCCGTACGATCGCGATTACTCACAGAAACGCAATGAACTGGGTGAGCTGGAAAACGGCCATGTGGTGATGTTCGGGCCGTACCAGAGCGAACAATGGCAAGTGGCTTATGACCGTCGTCGACTGGACTCAGTGGCCAGCGTCGCGGTGTTTCAGCAACACCCGATTGGCGTTGAAGTCGACAGCGTGCCGTCGTTTTACCTGACCTCGGTGTTCAATGGCATGCTGGCCGCCAAGACCCATCATTACCCGAGCGTGCCCCTGGCGTTTGCTGCCATGAAGGCCGGTGAAGTCGACGCGGTGATGGCCATGCGCGGCGAGATCGACTGGCAAGTCCATCAGGCCGGCGACCCGCAAGTGGCGCTGGCGGAAAACGCCTATCCGAACATGGGCAAGCAGCTTTGGGAGATCGGCATGGCGGTGCATGAAAGCAACCGACAATTGGCCTACGCCGTGGAAGAGGCGCTGGAAGCGTTGATTCTCGAGGGCACGGTCAAAAGCATTTATACCCGTTACGGCCTGCGGTATGACGTACCCGAGATGTATCAACAGTGAACTGGCGAGCGAGTTGTCTGTTGGCCTGCTGGTTACCCTTGGCCGCGCATGCGGTGGATGTCGAGCCGGGTAAAGACCCGGTGCCGTCGGTGATGTGGGCCTTCTATCACAAGCAGATGCTGGGTGATGCACCGTTCATGTTTGACGAACGGGTCAAGCTGCTGGCGCCGCCGTTTGCCGAAAACGCGCGGCAAGTGCCGCTGGAAATTGACGCCCGGGCGTTCAAGGGTGAGGTGGTGCGAATCCTCGCCTGGGCCGAACTCAATCCGTTGCCGAAAATCGTCGATTTCGAACCCTTGACCGGTGTGTTGCCATGGCTGTCGATCCGTATCCGCGTTGAACAGGCCACGCCATTACGTGCGGCGGTACTGACCCGCGATGGGCTGTGGCATGTCGGCTCGACCCTGATCGATGCGGCGGGCGGCGGTTGCACGGCGCCAAGCGTTGTACGCACCCAACCGGGTTGGGAGGAACACATCGGCGAAGTGTTCGGCGGTCGTTATCCCCGTGGTGAATTCAGTCGCGTGCGTTTGCAGGTGGCACATCCGATGGACAACGGCATGGTCAGCGGCATCCCGGAATTTTTCATCAATCACGCCGAGCTGCGCGATCAAAACGATCAATTGCTGGCGCGTCTTGAGTTGTTCCCGGCGGTCAGCGAAAACCCCAATTTGGCCTTCGATATCGAAGGAGCAGGGCAGACGCGCCTGGTGCTGCGCGACAACAGCGGCAATCAATTCGATGCGGCCATACCCTGACCCAAGGAGCGTGTGATGCGCTGGATGCTGCTGTTGTTCATCAGTCTGAGCCTGCCGGCCCTGGCCGATCCCGATTACGCACTCAAGTCCCGACAGATCGCCGAAGGCACCTGGCTGCTGGAAGGCAGCACCGATAATTTCGCCAAGAGCAACGGTGGCAACATCGTCAACACCGCGTTCATCGTCACCGAGAAAGGCGTGGTGGTGATCGACACCGGGCCGTCGAAGCGCTATGGCGAAGCGCTGCGCAAAGCAATTGCGACGACCACCGATAAACCGGTGATCCAGGTGCTGCTGACCCATCACCATCCTGATCATGTGCTGGGCAATCAGGCTTTCACCGACGTGCCGATCGGAGCCTTGGCCGGTACCACTGAACTGTTGCAGCAACAGGGTGAGGCCATGGCGGAAAACATGTATCGACTGGTGGGTGACTGGATGCGCGGCACCGAAGTGGTGTTGCCGACGCAGACGCTGACGCCCGGCGTGCAAAGTTTTGGGAACCACGATTTGCGCCTGCTGAGTCTGGGTGGGCACACCGGCGCGGATCTGGCTATTCTCGACCAGAAAACCGGCGTGCTGTTTGCCGGGGACCTGGTGTTTTATCAACGTGCGCTGACCACGCCCAACAGCCCGGGGTTGTCGGTGTGGCTGGCGGACATCGCGACCCTGCAAGATTTGCCGTGGACGCTGATCGTCCCCGGCCATGGGCCGGTGGCCACGGACACACAACCGTTCGAGCAAATGCGCGATTACCTGACCTGGCTGGACCAGCTGATGCGCGATGGCGCCGCTCATGGCAGCGACATGGCCGAGATGATCCGCAGCCCCATCCCTCAACGTTTCGCGGGGATCAGCTTGAGCCGTTATGAGCTGATTCGCAGTGTCAGTCATTTGTACCCTCGTTACGAACGGGGGCAGATGACCCGTGTTGATTCGGGCATGCGCAAGTGATGATCGTTCCCACGCTCCCGCGTGGGAATGCAGCCCGGGACGCTCCGCGTCCCATCCAGAGCCGAACGCGGAGCGTCCGTTGAGGCATTCCTTTGCTGCGCGTGGGAACGATCAATCCGCGACCCATTCCCTCCGACCCGGTACTAAGGAACTAGCAATCTCCGCATTGCGGGCAATTGTTGCAAGGGCGGCGGCGCCCAAGAATCTGCACCAGACCGGGAAAATTTCCCGGGTATAACAAAAACCGCAGAGGCAGCCGTCATGACCCAACCCGCACGTCGCCAACCCTTCGTTTTGAGCATGCTGCTCAGTGCCATGCTGTTGTCTGGCCAGGCATTGGCCGCAGTCTCCGATCAAGACATCCTCCAGGACCCGAAGAACCCGGAGCAGGTCGTCACCAATGGCCTGGGCGTCCAGGGTCAGCGCTACAGCCCGCTGGACACCCTCAATGTCGACAACGTGAAGGATCTGCGCCCGGTCTGGGCCTTTTCGTTCGGCGGGGAAAAGCAGCGCGGTCAGCAGGCACAGCCGATGATCAAGGACGGCGTGATGTACATGACCGGCTCCTACTCGCGGGTGTTCGCGGTGGATGCGCGCACCGGCAGAAAGCTCTGGCAATACGATGCGCGCCTGCCCGATGACATCCGCCCGTGCTGCGACGTGATCAACCGGGGCGTTGCGCTGTATGGCGATCTGGTGATTTTCGGCACCCTCGACGCCAAACTCGTGGCCCTGAACAAAGACACCGGCAAAGTGGTGTGGAGCAAGAAAGTCGCCGACCACAAGGAAGGTTATTCCATCAGCGCCGCGCCATTGGTGATCAACGGCAAATTGATCACCGGCGTGGCCGGTGGCGAGTTCGGGGTGGTGGGCAAGATCGAAGCCTACGATCCGAAAAACGGCAGCCTGCTGTGGAGCCGACCAACCGTTGAAGGCCACATGGGCTATGTCTACAAGGACGGCAAAGCGGTAGAAAACGGCATCTCCGGCGGCGAAGCGGGCAAGACCTGGCCGGGCGATCTGTGGAAAACCGGCGGCGCGGCGCCTTGGCTGGGCGGCTACTACGACCCGGAAACCAATCTGCTGCTGTTCGGCACCGGCAACCCGGCTCCCTGGAACTCGCACCTGCGTCCTGGCGACAACCTCTACTCGTCGTCGCGTCTGGCGCTGAACCCGGATGACGGCACGATCAAATGGCACTTCCAGAGCACCCCTCACGACGGTTGGGACTATGACGGCGTGAACGAACTGGTGTCATTCAATTACAGCGAAGGGGGCAAGGAAATCAAAGCCGCAGCCACGGCGGACCGTAACGGTTTCTTCTACGTGCTCGATCGCACCAACGGCAAATTCATCCGCGGCTTCCCGTTCGTGGACAAGATCACCTGGGCCAGCGGCCTGGATAAAAATGGCCGGCCGATCTACAACGAAGCCGGTCGTCCGGGGGCGCCGGGCTCTGACGCCAAAGGCAGTTCAGTCTTCGTCGCGCCAGCGTTCCTTGGGGCGAAAAACTGGATGCCGATGGCCTACAACAAAGACACCGGCCTGTTCTATGTGCCGTCCAACGAGTGGGGCATGGACATCTGGAACGAAGGCATCGCCTACAAGAAAGGCGCGGCGTTCCTCGGTGCCGGCTTCACCATCAAACCGTTGAATGAAGACTACATCGGCGTGCTGCGCGCCATCGACCCGAAAACCGGCAAGGAAGTCTGGCGCCACAAGAACTTCGCACCGCTGTGGGGCGGGGTGCTGACCACCAAGGGCAACCTGGTGTTCACCGGTACGCCAGAAGGTTTTCTGCAAGCGTTCAACGCCAAGACCGGCGAGAAAGTCTGGGAATTCCAGACCGGTTCCGGCGTGCTGGGCTCGCCCATCACCTGGGAAATGGACGGCGAACAATACGTTTCGGTGCTTTCCGGCTGGGGCGGCGCGGTACCGCTGTGGGGCGGCGAAGTGGCCAAGCGCGTCAAGGACTTCAACCAGGGCGGCATGCTCTGGACGTTCAAGTTGCCTAAAGATCTGGTAGCCAAACACTGATCGCTGCACTGATCGTTCCCACGCAGAGCGTGGGAACGATCACCTACTACCAAATAACGAGAATCCCCCTGCCAACGGCGCATTCGTCTGGCAGGCGGGGCTCTCTACTATCGGTTCATCGCCTGTTGGCCTGACAGGCATCGACCCAGACAGAGGCCCACCATGATCTACGCACAACCCGGAACACCCGGCGCCGTCGTTTCCTTCAAACCGCGCTACGGCAATTTCATCGGCGGCGAATTCGTTGCCCCGGTCAACGGCGAGTACTTCGCCAACACCTCACCGGTTACCGGTGAAGTGATCGCCGAGTTCCCGCGCTCCAGCGCCGCCGACATCGAAAAAGCCCTCGACGCCGCCCATGCCGCCGCCGATGCCTGGGGTAAAACCTCGGCGCAGGATCGCTCGCTGGTGCTGCTGAAAATCGCCGACCGCATCGAGCAGAACCTGGAAATCCTCGCCGTCACCGAAACCTGGGACAACGGCAAGGCCGTGCGCGAAACCCTTAACGCCGACGTGCCTTTGGCTGCCGACCACTTCCGTTATTTCGCCGGTTGCATCCGCGCTCAGGAAGGCGGCGCCGCCGAGATCAACGAACTGACCACCGCCTATCATTTCCACGAACCATTGGGCGTAGTCGGGCAGATCATCCCGTGGAACTTCCCGCTGCTGATGGCTGCCTGGAAACTCGCCCCGGCCCTGGCTGCCGGCAACTGCATCGTGCTCAAACCCGCCGAACAAACGCCGCTGTCGATCATGGTGTTCGCCGAGCTGATCGCCGACTTGCTGCCGGCCGGCGTGCTGAACATCGTTCAGGGTTTCGGTCGCGAAGCCGGTGAGGCGCTAGCCACCAGCAAGCGCATCGCCAAAATCGCCTTCACCGGTTCCACCCCGGTGGGCGCGCACATCATGCATTGCGCGGCCGAGAACATCATTCCAAGCACCGTTGAACTGGGCGGCAAGTCGCCGAACATTTTCTTCGAAGACATCATGAATGCCGAGCCGCAGTTCATCGAGAAAGCCGCCGAAGGCCTGGTGCTGGCGTTCTTCAACCAGGGCGAAGTCTGCACCTGTCCGTCCCGGGCGCTGGTGCAGGAGTCGATCTACGAGCCGTTCATGGCCGAGGTGATGAAGAAGATCGTCAAGATCAAGCGCGGCAACCCGCTGGACACCGAGACGATGGTCGGCGCCCAGGCGTCCGAGCAGCAATACGACAAGATCCTCTCGTACCTGAAAATCGCTCAGGAGGAGGGCGCCGAACTGCTCACCGGCGGCGCGGCCGAGCGTCTTGAGGGCGATTTGTCGACCGGCTATTACATCCAGCCGACCCTGCTCAAGGGCCACAACAAAATGCGCGTGTTCCAGGAAGAAATCTTCGGTCCGGTGGTGGGCATCACCACCTTCAAGGACGAAGCCGAAGCCCTGGCGATTGCCAACGACAGCGAGTTCGGCCTCGGCGCCGGCCTGTGGACCCGCGACATCAACCGTGCCTACCGCATGGGCCGGGCGATCAAGGCCGGGCGCGTCTGGACCAACTGCTACCACCTGTACCCGGCCCACGCCGCGTTCGGTGGCTACAAGAAGTCCGGTGTCGGCCGTGAGAACCACAAGATGATGCTCGACCATTACCAACAGACCAAAAACCTGCTGGTGAGCTACGACATCAATCCGTTGGGGTTCTTCTAATCCCATAAGCACCCCACAAGCCCTGTGGGAACGAGTCTGTGTGGCAAGCCCCTCGCCACATATGCCCGCTCCCACAGGGTTTTGTGTGGAGCTAAAGATCTGCGCAACACCCCCTACCAACGCACCCCACACCCTCCTTCGAAAGTAGCATTCGGTCATCTCATCCCCCGTGCATTAATGGACTTACCGGAATTGTCCGGCACAAGAAGAGGATTGCCCCATGTGGAATAAACCCGCGTTTACCGATCTGCGCATTGGCTTCGAAGTGACGATGTATTTCGCCAACCGTTGATTGATCGCCCGGTCGGCCGTCGCGTTGGCCGGGCCTGCCTTCTGGAGCCATCCCATGCACATCCGTGTTCTCGGTTCCGCCGCCGGCGGTGGTTTTCCGCAATGGAACTGCAACTGCCGCCAATGCGCGGCTATGCGCCACGGCAACCTGCGCGCACAACGCCGCACGCAGTCGTCCATTGCCCTGAGCGACGACGGTGTGGAGTGGGTGCTCTGCAATGCTTCACCGGATATTCGCGCGCAACTCGAAAGCTTTCCGGCGATGCAACCGGCTCGACGCCTGCGCGACACGGCGATTGCCGGCGTCGTTCTGCTGGACAGTCAAATCGACCATTGCACCGGGCTGTTGAGCCTGCGCGAAGGCTGTCCGCATTCGGTCTGGTGCACTGAGCGGGTTCACGAAGACCTGAGCAGCGGCTTTCCCTTGTTCACCATGCTCAAACACTGGAACGGTGGCTTGCAGTGGCAACCCATCGAGCTGGATCGCGAGCCATTCAGCATCGCGGCCTGCCCACACCTGCAGTTTCGCGCGATTCCGTTGGTCAGCAATGCACCGCCGTACTCGCCCAATCGCGGCAATCCGCAACCGGGCGACACCATCGGCCTGTTCATCGAAGACCTGCGCAGTGGTGCATCGGTTTTCTATGCCCCGGGGTTGGGACAGGTCGACGCCGAGGTATTGAGCTGGATGCAGCGCGCCGACTGCCTGCTGCTGGACGGCACGCTGTGGCGCGACGATGAAATGCGCGTGTGCGAAGTCGGCCAGAGCCTGGGCCGCGAAATGGGCCATCTGCCACAAAGCGGCCCCGGCGGCATACTCGACGTGCTGGAGGGCTTCAATCGCCAGCGCAAGGTGCTGATCCACATCAACAACACCAACCCGATCCTCGATGAAGACTCGGCCGAGCGCGCCTTGTTGGAGCGGCGTGGGATTGAAGTGGCTTATGACGGCATGAGTATTGAGCTGTAGCGGAGGCCCCATCGCGGGCAAGATCAGACACCGCAGAACCCAACGGTTATTCCCCGGAGAACCGCAATGACTGACACTCCCATGACCCCCACCCAATTCGAAGCAGCCCTGCGCGCCAAGGGTGCCTATTACCACATCCACCACCCGTTCCACCAAGCCATGTACGCCGGGCGTGCCACCCGCGAGCAGATCCAGGGCTGGGTCGCCAATCGCTTCTATTACCAGGTGAACATCCCGCTCAAGGATGCCGCCATCCTCGCCAACTGCCCGGACCGCGACGTGCGCCGGGAATGGCTGCAGCGGATCCTCGACCATGACGGCGTCCCCGGCAGTGAAGGCGGCATCGAAGCGTGGCTACGATTGGGCGAAGCCGTGGGGCTGGATCGTGAACAAATCCTCTCGCAAGAGCTAGTGCTGCCGGGCGTACGTTTTGCCGTGGACGCCTACGTCAATTTCGCCCGTCGCGCTTGCTGGCAAGAAGCGGCCAGCAGCTCGCTGACCGAATTGTTCGCGCCACAAATCCACCAGTCTCGGCTCGACGCCTGGCCCACCCATTACCCATGGATCGATCCGGCCGGTTACGACTATTTCCGTACGCGTCTGAGCCAGGCCCGGCGCGATGTCGAGCATGGTTTGCGCATCACCCTGGCGCACTACGTCACGGTCGAAGGCCAGCAACGCATGCTGGAGATTCTGCAGTTCAAGCTCGATGTGCTGTGGAGCATGCTCGACGCGATGAGCATGGCCTACGAGCTGGATCGCCCGCCGTATCACACCGTCACCACCGAGCAGGTCTGGCACCGGGGGATCATCCTGTGAGCCTGATCGAACAGCAACCCGGCCCACCGCTGTGGTTGCTGGCGGAGCTGACCTATCGCTGCCCGCTGCAATGCCCGTATTGCTCCAACCCGCTGGACTTCGCCCAACAGGGCGAGGAGTTGAGCACGGAGGAATGGATTCGGGTGTTCCGCGAGGCGCGGGAGATGGGCGCTGCGCAACTGGGTTTTTCCGGGGGCGAGCCGTTGGTGCGCCAGGACCTGGCCGAGTTGATCAAGGCCGCGCGGGACATGGGTTACTACACCAACCTGATCACCTCAGGCATTGGTCTGACCGAACAGAAGGTCCGCGACTTCAAGATCGCCGGGCTGGACCATATCCAGATCAGTTTTCAGGCCGCCGATGAACAGGTGAACAACCTGCTCGCCGGCTCGCGCAAGGCTTTTACCCAGAAACTGGCCATGGCCCGGGCGGTGAAAGCCCAGGGCTACCCGATGGTGCTGAACTTCGTCACCCATCGGCACAACATCGACCAGATCGCGCAGATCATTGAACTGTGCCTGGAGCTGGAGGCGGATTTCGTCGAATTGGCGACGTGCCAGTTCTACGGTTGGGCCGAGCTCAACCGCGTCGGCCTGTTGCCGACCCGCGAACAGTTGCAGCGCGCCGAGCGCATCACCAATGAATACCGCCAGCGGCTTGAGGCCGAGGGCCACCCGTGCAAGCTGATTTTCGTGACCCCGGATTACTACGAAGAACGCCCCAAAACCTGCATGAATGGCTGGGCCAACTTGTTTCTCGACATCACCCCGGACGGCACGGCGTTGCCTTGTCATAGCGCCCGCCAGTTGCCGGTGCAGTTTCCGAACGTGCGCGAGCACAGCCTCGACCACATCTGGAACGACTCCTTCGGCTTCAACCGTTTTCGCGGCGATGACTGGATGAAAGAACCGTGCCGTTCCTGCGATGAAAAGCACAAGGACCTCGGCGGCTGCCGCTGCCAGGCGTTCATGCTCACCGGCGATGCCAGCAACGCTGACCCGGTGTGCAGCAAGTCGCCGCACCACGACGTTATTCTCAAGGCCCGGGACGAAGCCAACGCGCCGGGGCAGGGCATGGAGCACCTGACCTTGCGCAATGAAAAGGCTTCGCGGCTGATCTATCGTGGATGAATCGTGAGCTGACACAAATCCCTGTGGGAGCTCCCACAGGAATCTTCGGTGTCCCCGGGGCGGGCTGCCATCCATTGGTCTGATTGCATTCGCAGCCGGATGCTTTAGTGTGGACTTTACCTTCCAAAACAATAAAAGCAGGCTTTCCAATGAGCCAGAATCTCAGCCAGCTGCGTAAATTCGTTTCGCCTGAAATCATCTTCGGTGCCGGCTGTCGGCACAACGTCGGTAATTACGCCAAGACCTTCGGCGCCCGTAAAGTGCTGGTGGTCAGCGACCCCGGGGTGATTGCCGCCGGTTGGGTCGCCGATGTCGAGGCCAGCCTGCAAGCCCAGGGCATTGATTTCTTTTTGTATAGCGACGTTTCGCCCAACCCGCGGATCGAAGAGGTCATGCTCGGCGCCGAGCTGTACCGGGAGAATCACTGCGATGTGATCGTGGCGATCGGCGGCGGCAGCCCGATGGATTGCGGCAAAGGCATCGGCATCGTCGTCGCCCACGGACGCAACATCCTCGAATTCGAGGGCGTGGACATGTTGCGCATGCCCAGCCCGCCGCTGATCCTGATCCCGACCACCGCTGGCACTTCGGCCGACGTGTCGCAGTTCGTGATCATCTCCAATCAGCAAGAACGCATGAAATTCTCCATCGTCAGCAAGGCCGCAGTGCCGGACGTGTCGCTGATCGACCCGGAAACCACCCTGAGCATGGACCCGTTCCTGTCGGCCTGTACCGGCATCGACGCGTTGGTCCATGCCATCGAAGCCTTTGTCTCCACCGGTCACGGGCCGCTCACCGACCCTCATGCGCTGGAGGCGATGCGGCTGATCAACGGCAATCTGGTGCAAATGATCGCCAACCCCAGCGACATCGCCCTGCGGGAAAAAATCATGCTCGGCAGCATGCAGGCCGGGCTGGCGTTCTCCAACGCGATCCTTGGCGCGGTGCATGCGATGTCCCACAGCCTCGGCGGCTTCCTCGATCTGCCCCATGGTCTGTGCAATGCGGTGTTGGTGGAACACGTGGTGGCGTTCAACTACAGCTCGGCGCCGGAGCGCTTCAAGGTGATTGCCGAGACCTTCGGTATTGATTGCCGTGGCCTCAATCATCGGCAGATTTGCGGGCGTCTGGTCGAACACTTGATCGCCCTCAAACACGCCATCGGCTTCCACGAAACCCTGGGCCTGCACGGGGTGAGTACGGCGGACATTCCGTTCCTGTCGCAACATGCCATGGATGACCCGTGCATCCTTACCAACCCGCGCGAATCCAGTCAGCGCGACGTCGAGGTCGTCTATGGCGAAGCCCTCTGACGAGCAACAACGGGCGCTGGCCGGGTTACTCGGCTTAGGCAACCACTCGGCGCGCAAGAGTCATTACCCGGAACTGGCCGCGCGCCTGGATGAACTGGAAACCGAACGCAACCGCTACAAATGGCTGTTCGAAAACGCGGTACACGGGATCTTCCAGGCCAGCCTGCAGGAAGGCATGCGCGCCGCCAACCCGGCGCTGGCGCGGATGCTCGGCTATCAGGACCCTCAGGACGTGCTGTTTTCCCTGACGGACTTGGCCGGCACGCTGTTCGTCGGCGGGGCGCAAGAGCTGGAAAGCATCGGCGAAATGCTTCAGCGCGAAGGCAGCTTGTTAGGTTATGAAACCCAGCTGCGGCGCAAGGACGGCAGCGTCCTCGACGTATTGATGAACTTGCTGCTCAAACCGGATCAGGAAGGTTTGGTGGAGGGCTTTGTCGCCGATATCACCGAACGAAAACTCGCTCAACAGCGCCTGCAACAACTCAATGACGAACTGGAGCAGCGGGTCACCGCGCGCACCAACGAGTTGCTGGACGCCAACCGCAATCTGCAACAGCAGATCACCCAGCGCAAACAGATCGCCGAAGCCTTACGCGATGCCCGTGATGCCGCCGAGGCGGCCAATCGCAGCAAGGACAAATACCTCGCGGCCGCCAGTCACGACTTGCTGCAACCGCTCAATGCCGCGCGTTTGCTGATCTCGACCTTGCGCGAACGCAAACTGCCCGACGTCGAGCAGGTGCTGGTGGAGCGCACACATCAGGCGCTGGAAGGGGCCGAAGACTTGCTCACCGATCTGCTGGATATTTCCCGGCTCGATCAGGCCGCGGTGAAGCCGGACATTGCCCTGTACCGCCTCGATGAATTGTTCGCGCCACTGGTCTCGGAGTTTCAATCGGTGGCCGCGGCAGCCGGGTTGAACCTGCGGGTGCGCATGGGCGATTACGCCATTCATACCGACTTGCGCCTGATGACCCGAATCCTGCGCAACTTCCTCAGCAATGCCTGCCGTTACACCGACGAAGGCTGCATTCTGCTGGGGGCAAGACGCCGGGGCGATGCGCTGCGTATCGAAGTCTGGGACACCGGGCGCGGGATTCCTGCGGATCGTCTTGACTCGATCTTCCTCGAATTCAACCAACTGGATGTCGGGCGCGCCGCCGATCGCAAGGGCGTGGGCCTGGGACTGGCGATTGTCGAACGCATCGCGAAGATCCTCGACTACAAGATTCAGGTGCATTCGCGGCCGGGGCGCGGTTCGATGTTCAGCATCGAAGTGCCGATTTCCCATGAGATTCCACTGCCGATCAGTCAGGTCGCGCCGCAGCCGAGTACCGGCAACCCGCTGCCGGGCCGACGTCTGTTGGTGCTGGACAATGAAGTCAGCATTCTTGAAAGCATGAGCGCGCTGCTCGGGCAGTGGGGCTGCGAGGTGGTCACGGCCACCGACGAGGCCACCGCGTTGGTGGCTTTGCAGGGACAGGCGCCGGAACTGATTCTGGCGGACTATCACCTCGACCACGGGGTGGTGGGCTGTGAAGTGGTTCGGCATCTGCGCGAGCATTTCAACCAGACGATTCCGGCGGTGATCATCACCGCCGACCGCACCGATCAGTGTCGGCGCTCATTGCAGCGCCTCGACGCGCCGCTGCTGAATAAACCAGTGAAGCCCGGCAAGTTGCGCGCGGTGTTGAGTCAGCTTTTGGCGTAGCGATCTTTCAGGCGGTAATCATCGGGGGCAGGGTGCCCAGTAGCGAAACCGCGCCCACCGCGCCAATGCCCAGTAACCACTCCAGTACGACGCTGGTATGCAACAAGTCCGGACGCTGCTGGCAATCCTTGATCCGCAGCCGATTGAACAGTGCCAACCCCAACATCCCGACCACCAACACAACCTTGATCAACAGGATCAGCGCAAACCCCGATAGCAACGGCATTGGCCAGAACATGCCGGTCAATACCCGCACGTTGATCAGCCCGGTCATCACCAGTCCCGCCACCAAGGCGTAACCGATCCCGCTGAAGCGTTGCAGTATCGCGCTCAAGGGATGATCAATCGGTTGGCGCAGGATTATCACCAGCAACATCAACCCGCCGAGCCAGGCGCCGACGCAGGCCAGGTGAATGATCTGGTTGAGGATCAGCCATTGACCTTGCAAGCCATCGAGCATGGCGCCATGACCGACCGGCGCCAGCGTTGCCAGCAGCAGGCTGGAAAGGCTGATGCGCCAAAACGTACTGGAACGCCAAGGCGTCAGCAGCAGGGCCATGAGCAACAGATTGAGCAGCAGATGCCAGCGCCAGACCTGACCGAAAAAGGTATTGCTCAGCACCAGGCCTAGCGTCGCCGGATCGAATGCCGCGTCCGCGGAGCCGGCCATGCTGGCGGTGATCAGCAGCAACCAGCCGACGCCACTGATTAACGCCATAGCGGTAAGCCAGCGGGTCACTCGCGCCAGCGGCGGATCCAGCCACGCGGTTTCACGGCCCAACAGCAGAGGCCTGAACACCCAGGCCCCGAACAGCATCAGCACCATGGTGAAATGCACAAAGCGGCACAGCACCAACGCATCGGTCATGAATTACTGACCTACCTTGAAGCGATAGGCGCCTTCGCTTTTATGGGTGTCGACCGACACCGCGTGCCATTCGACTTTGTAATCGCCAGCGGCCAACGGCGCGGCCGGAGTGACGATCAGGGTTTTCTTGTCGCTGCCTTCGGTGGCGAGTTTTTTTACCGGGACGTCGGCGCCGTCCTTGCTGATCGTCACTTTGGTGAACGTCGCTTCAATCCCTTCAGAAAACTTCAGACGCAGTTCCGATGGCGCGCTGACGGTGCTATCGGCCGCCGGGGTCTGGCTTTTCAGGTGCGCGTGGGCAAACACTGACGAGGCGGCGAACAGCGAGCCGAGAAGGGCGGTGGTGGTCAGGGCGTTCTTGAGCAGCATCGTGAAGACCTCGGAGGCAGTTTCAAAGAGGCGGCCAGTTTACCTGTCGCTGGAGCGCTGTACGAAGTTTCGTTTTCCCCTGTCGCCCGATCCAGAGCGGATGCTAGTCTTGATCAATGCTGTTGTCAGGGAGCCCTCATGGGCAATCACAAGATCGAGATTCGTCGCAGTAACGTCGAAAAAATCCTGCTGGGGGCCGAAAAAGTCTTCGCCGAAAAAGGTTTCGGCAGCACCGCCATGGCCGACATCGCCGCCGAAGTGCAACTGCCGCGTTCCAACCTGCATTACTACTTCAGCACCAAGAGTGAGCTGTACAGCGCGGTGCTCCTGGGTTTGCTGGAGGTCTGGAAGAAGGACGCCCTGTGCTTCGAGACGTTCGACGACCCGCGTGTGGTGCTCAGCAGCTACATCCGCGCCAAGATGAATCATTCCCGCAGCCGGCCGTACGGTTCGAAAGTCTGGGCCAACGAAATCATCCACGGCGCGCCGACACTGGGTGAGAAACTGGACGCCAGCCTGTACGACTGGGCCAAGATGAAAGAAGCGAAAATTCGCCAGTGGGTGGAAGACAAACGCATCCTGCCGGTGGAACCTTCCAGCCTGCTGTACATGATCTGGGCCTCGACCCAGCACTACGCCGACTTTGACCACCAGGTGAATATTCTTAACGATCACCAGCCGCTGTCGGACATGCAGTTCGAGCGGGCGGTGCAGACGGTGACCAGTGTGATATTGCGTGGGATCGGGTTGGAGCCATAAGTCAAAAGATCTTCAACGATCAAACAGCAACATGGTACGGATTCCTCGGATCATGGTCCCAATCCAGAAACGGCTTGCCGGTCTCCATCGGCACCATCTCGATGCAATCCTGCACCGGGCAGGTGATCTGGCACAGGTTGCACCCCACGCACTCATCATCGATCACTTCATATTTATGCGTCCCGTCCGCCTGCTTAAGGCTCGCAATCGCCTGGTGCGAGGTGTCTTCGCAAGCAATGTGACAACGACCGCAACCAATGCACGCCTCCTGATCAATCTTCGCAATTACCTGATAGTTCATGTCCAGGTACTTCCAGTCCGTGGTATTGCCCACTGCTCGCCCGGTAAACTGCGACACGCTGGCGTAGCCCTGACTGTCCATCCAGCGTGATAAACCGTCCTTCATCTCCTCGACAATCCGGAAACCATGCAGCATCGCCGCCGTGCACACCTGCACCGCGCCGCTGCCCAGCGCAATGAATTCCGCCGCATCGCGCCAACTGCCAATCCCGCCAATGCCACAGATAGGCAAGCCTTGGGTCTGCGGATCGCGGGCGATTTCGGCGACCATGTTCAGCGCAATCGGCTTCACCGCCGAGCCGCAATAACCGCCATGGGTGCTTTGGCTGCCGACGGCGGGATTGGCGACCATGCGTTCCAGGTTGACGCTGGTGATCGAGTTGATGGTGTTGATCAGCGACACCGCATCAGCCCCGCCCCGGTAAGCGGCACGGGCGGCGACGCGGATGTCGGTGATGTTCGGCGTGAGCTTGACGATCACTGGCAGCGAGCAATAAGTCTTGCACCAGCGGGTGACCTGTTCGACGTATTCCGGCACCTGGCCGACCGCTGCGCCCATGCCCCGTTCCGGCATGCCGTGGGGGCAGCCGAAGTTCAGTTCGATGCCATCGGCTCCGGTGGCTTCCACCAGCGGCAGGATGTTTTTCCACGACTCTTCGACACAGGGCACCATCAGCGACACGATCAGCGCACGGTCCGGCCAGTCCTTTTTGACCTGGGTGATTTCCCGCAGGTTGATGTCCAGCGAACGGTCGGTGATCAGTTCAATGTTGTTAAAACCAAGCACCTCCCGATTAGCCCCGAAGTGCGCCGAGTAACGCGACGACACGTTGACCGCCGCCGGGTCCTCACCCAGGGTTTTCCAGACCACGCCGCCCCAGCCAGCCTCAAACGCGCGGACCACGTTGTAGGCTTTGTCGGTCGGCGGCGCGGAAGCCAGCCAGAACGGATTGGGGGCTTTGATGCCGGCGAAAACAATCGAGAGATCGGCCATTTACGCAGCCTCCACGTTGAGCATGAGTTGAGCGTTGATGGCCTCGGCGGCCAGCTTGCCGTGCTGCACGGCCTGCACGGTGAGGTCCTGATCGAGGCTGGTGCAGTCGCCGCCGGCATACACCCCGGGAATGCTGGTGCGCAGCTGTTCGTCGACGAGGATGCGATCGCCCTGACGCTTGAGTTCACGGGCCAGCGGATCGGCGAGGGCGCTGCCGTCGAAAGCCTGGCCGATGGCTTTGAAGATCGCATCGGTGGCCAGTTCGAAGGTTTCGCCGGTGGTTTGCAGGCGACCTTCCACCAACCGGGTGCGAGCGAAGCGCATGCCGCGCACGTTGCCCTGATCGTCGAGCAACACCTCTTCGGGTTGCGCCCAAGTCAGCAGGCGCACCTGATTGGCTTTGGCGATGTCCTGTTCGTGATCGGTGGCGCCCATGTCCTCGGCGCCACGGCGGTACACCAGATTCACGTCGCGAGCGCCGAGGCGGGCCATTTGCACGGCCATGTCGATGGCGGTATTGCCGGCACCGAGGACGATGCAGTGCTCGGCCAGTGGTAGTTGCGTCAGGTCATCGGCCTGGCGCAGTTCGCGGATGTAGTCGGTGGCGGCGAGCAGGCCGGGGGCATCCTCGTGGGCTAGCCCCAACTGTTTGCTGGCGGCCAGGCCAAGACCGAGGAACACCGCGTCGAATTGCTGATGCAGTTCAATGAGGGTCAGGTTGTCGCCGAGCTTCTGCCCGTGGCGAATCTCGATCCCGCCAATCCCCATCAGGAACTCAAGCTCCTTCTGCGCGTAATCGTCCACCAGTTTGTACTTGGCGATTCCGTATTCGTTGAGGCCGCCAGCCTTTTCCCGCGCCTCGAAAATCACCACGTCGTGGCCGTGCATCGCGCTGCGGTGCGCACAGGACAAACCGGCCGGGCCGGCACCCACCACGGCAATGCGCTTGCCGGTTGCGGCGGCGCGCTGGAACGGGTGTTCGCTGAAGTGTGCGTTGTCCACGGCGTAGCGTTGCAACAGGCCGATCAGCACCGGCGCGCATTCCTGAGCGTTGTTGCGCACGCAGGCTTGCTGGCACAGGATCTCCGTCGGACAGACCCGGGCACAACTGCCGCCGAGAATGTTGGCCGAGAGGATTTTCTGCGCGGCGCCCTGAACGTTTTCCTGATGGATATTGCGAATGAACGACGGAATATCGATGTCGCTCGGACAGGCATTCACGCACGGCGCGTCGTAGCAATACAGGCAACGCGAGGCTTCCAGATGCGCCTGACGGTCGTTGAGTGGCGGCGCCAGATCGGTGAAATGACCGGCGAGGGCGGCCGCGTCCTCTTGGGGATGTGGGAGATGGTTCAAAGTCTTGATCACGGTGTTGACCTCACGGTTATTTGAGGTACTGCCTCTGGTGAGCTGATCGTTCCCACGCTCTGCGTGGGAATGCCTCAAGGGACGCTCCGCGTTCCAATGGGACGCAGAGCGTCCCGGGCTGCATTCCCACGCAGAGCGTGGGAACGATCATTGGTAAAGTCAGCGTTTCACGGCCGTCGGCTTGTTCTTCTCAGCCCGCTTGCTCAGCAAATCAAACACCGCCGGATACGCCGGCCGTTCGACGTACCGACCGGCACCAGGCTCGGCCCGTAAATCGCCATCGACCCACACCACTCGGCCCTGGCTAACCGTGTGGCTCGCCACGCCGTGCACGGTCTTGCCTTCGAAGATGTTGAAGTCGACTTGCTGGTGATGGGTCTTGGCTGAAATCGTCCGCGTGCCTTCCGGGTCCCACAGCACCAGATCGGCATCGGCGCCAACGCGAATGGCACCCTTGCGCGGATAGAGGTTGAAGATCTTCGCGGTGTTGGTGGAGGTGAGGGCAACGAAGTGCTGCATCGACAAGCGCCCGGTATTCACCCCTTCATCCCAGAGCACCGCCATCCGGTCTTCGATGCCGGCGGTGCCGTTGGGGATCTTGCTGAAGTCGTCACGGCCGGCGGCTTTTTGCTCGGCGCAGAAGCAACAGTGGTCGGTGGCGGTGGTGTGCAGGTTGCCCGACTGCAGGCCATGCCAAAGGGCTTCCTGATGGCCGCGAGGACGGAAGGGCGGGCTCATCACATAACCGGCGGCGGTCTGCCAGTCCGGGTGTTGGTAAACGCTGTCGTCCAGCAGCAGATGCCCGGCCAGCACTTCGCCGTAAACCGGTTGGCCCTTGCTGCGTGCATAGGTGATTTCGTCGAGGGCTTCCTGGGTCGAAACGTGTACCAGATACAGCGGCGTGCCGAGGGTTTCGGCGATGCGGATCGCCCGGCTCGCAGCTTCGCCTTCCACCTGCGAAGGCCGCGACAGCGGGTGCGCTTCCGGCCCGGTCATGCCCTGGGCCATCAACTTGCGTTGCAGGTGATAGACCAGCTCGCCGTTTTCCGCGTGCACGGTCGGCACTGCGCCCAATTCCAGGCAACGTTCGAAACTCGCCACCAGCGTATCGTCGGCGGCCATGATCGCGTTCTTGTAGGCCATGAAATGCTTGAAGCTGTTGACCCCGTGATGGCTGACCAGCTCAGCCATTTCCTCGCGGACCTGCTCGCTCCACCAAGTAATGGCGACGTGGAAACCGTAGTCCGACGCCGACTTCTCCGCCCAGCCGCGCCATTGATGAAATGCCTCCATCAACGATTGCTGTGGGTTGGGAATCACGAAGTCGATGATCGAGGTGGTGCCGCCGGCAAGCCCTGCAGCGGTGCCGCTGAAAAAGTCTTCGCTGGCCACGGTGCCCATGAAGGGCAACTGCATATGAGTGTGCGGGTCGATGCCGCCGGGCATCAGGTATTGACCGCTGCCGTCGAGCACTTCGGCATCGGCGGGAACATCGAGGTTTTCACCGATGGCTTTGATCACGCCCTCGGCGCAATAGACGTCGGCGCGATAACTTTCATCATGGGTAATAACGGTGGCGCCACGGATCAACAGAGACATTCCGAGTTCCTCGCAGGCATTGACCGACTGAGGCCGGTTCTAAATGTTTTATAGGTAGCAGACGCCAATTGGTGTATTCCTGTCAGCGCTGTCAAGAATAGACGCTAGCTGCAGTTCGTCGATTGAGCAAGCATATTTTTTATAAGCTTATTACCGTTTTAATTTATTGAAAAATAAAGAAAAAAACTGAAAATCACCAAAATGGTGAGGTCTCTCACCATTTTGACGCACTTGACAGGTTCCAAAAATAGACGAGATTTTCTATGAGAAATCAGCCGTTTGAGGAGGGTCTATGGTTGAGGTCGCAGTCTTTCAAAAAAGATCGACGCACCAGATTGAGTCCTGACTGTTCGGACAACTTGCCTGACATTCGGCCTGAGTGGCACGGCAACTCACCCGCGGATTCAATAGTTGGATAAATAAAGCTGATTAACATCAGTTGGTTAGCGAAATTTCATGGCACTGCATGATGCGTAAGCGGGGCACCCGGCACGTTTATTGATGCCGCCGCTGACACCTTGGCCGTCCCTGAAAGTTGTCAGTTTCTCCGGCCATCGTCCGGCTCGCGCGCCTCGCGCCAGCCCCCGATGAGCAAAAATAATCAAAAGAATAATGGAGCGGCCATGCAACAGATCAGATCGCAAGTGACCGAGCGCGACGGCTTGTTCGAGCTCGAAGCCGGCAGCGATGTCCTCGACAGTCCCCGTTACAACCACGACATGGCACCGACCAAGGTGCACGAGCGAACCTGGAACAAATGGCACATCACCGCCTTATGGGTCGGCATGGCGATCTGCGTGCCGACCTACACCCTCGGCGGCGTGCTCACTGCCTACTTCGGCCTGACCGTCGGCGAAGCGCTGCTGGCGATTCTGTTCGCCAACATCATCGTACTGATTCCGCTGACCCTGAACGCCTTCCCCGGCACCCAATACGGCATCCCATTCCCGGTGTTGCTGCGCTCGTCCTTCGGCATCCTCGGCTCCAACATTCCGTGCTTGATCCGTGCCCTGGTGGCGTGCGGCTGGTTCGGCATCCAGACGATGTTCGGCGGGCTGGCGATTCACCTGTTTCTCGGTTCGGTGTTCGATGACTGGAAAGCCCTCGGCGGTACCGGTGAAGTCATCGGTTTCATGCTGTTCTGGGCCTTGAATCTGTGGGTGGTGATTCGCGGCGCGGACTCGATCAAATGGCTGGAAACCCTTTCGGCGCCGTTGTTGGTGCTGGTGGGCGTGGGGCTGTTGGTGTGGGCGATGCCGAACATATCGATGAACGAATTGATGGCGATCCCGGCCAAGCGTCCGGAAGGGGCCAGCGTGGTCAGTTACTTCGCCGCTGGACTGACTGCGATGGTCGGGTTCTGGGCCACCTTGTCGCTAAACATTCCGGACTTCAGCCGCTATGCGAAAAGCCAGAAGGATCAGATCGTCGGGCAGATCATGGGCTTGCCCCTGACCATGTTCCTGTTCGCCTCCCTTGGCGTGGTAATGACAGCCGCTTCGGTAAAGCTGGTGGGCGTCACGGTTTCTGATCCGGTCACCCTGATTGGCCATATCCAGAGCCCGGTCTGGGTTGCACTGGCCATGGCGCTGATCATCATCGCCACGTTGTCGACCAACACCGCGGCCAACATCGTTTCGCCGACCAACGACTTCCAGAACGTTGCGCCCAAGATCATCAACCGCACCAAAGCCGTAATCCTCACGGGGCTGGTCGGATTGGCGCTGATGGCCCATGAACTGTTGAAGAAGCTGGGGCTGATCGTTTCGGATTTGAGCCTGGAAACGGTGTATTCCAACTGGCTGCTGGGCTATTCGAGCTTGTTGGGCCCGATCGCCGGAATCATGGTGGTGGACTATTTCCTGATCAAGAAGCAGCAACTGGATTTGGCTGGCCTTTATCGTGACGACGTTTACCCAGCGTGGAACTGGCTCGGCTTCATCGCGTTCGGCGTGCCGGTGGCGTTGACGCTGCTGTCGCTGGGCAGCGATGCGTTCAGCTGGTTCTACAGCTACGGCTGGTTCACCGGCTCGGTCCTTGGTGGGCTGATCTATTACGGATTGAGCGTGATGCGGCCGACCCCGTCAGTCGCGAAGTCCACGGTTTGATCGTACCCACGCTCCGCGTGGGAATGCAGCCCGGGACGCTCCGCGTCCCAGAAGCGGACGCAGAGCGTCCACGGATGAATTCCCACGCAGAGCGTGGGAACGATCAGAAGAAAAACTGAGGAGATCACCATGAACGCTGCCATAGATGTTCTGCAGTCCACCCACCAGCACATCAACCGCGACCGTCTGTGGCAGTCGCTCATGGACCTGGCCAAACTCGGTGCCACGGTCAAGGGCGGCGTCTGCCGGCTGGCCCTGACCGACCTCGACCGCCAGGCCCGGGACATTTTCGTGAACTGGTGCGAGGAAGCCGGCTGCACCGTTAGCATCGACGCGGTCGGCAACATCTTCGCCCGGCGTCCGGGGCGCAACCCGAACCTGCCGCCGGTGATGACTGGCAGCCACATCGACACTCAACCCACCGGCGGCAAGTTCGACGGCTGCTTCGGCGTGCTGGCCGGGGTCGAAGTCTTGCGCACCCTCAATGACCTGGGCGTGGAAACCGAAGCGCCGCTGGAAGTGGTGGTCTGGACCAACGAAGAAGGCTCGCGCTTCGCCCCGTGCATGATGGGCTCTGGCGTGTTCGCGGAAAAATTCACCCTCGAAGAAACCCTGGCCAAGGTCGATGCCGAGGGCGTAACCGTCGGCGAAGCCTTGAATGCCATTGGCTATGCCGGCCTGCGCAAAGTCAGTGGCCACGCCGTCGGTGCGTATTTCGAAGCCCACATCGAGCAAGGCCCGATTCTTGAGGACGAACACAAAACCATCGGCGTGGTCATGGGCGCCCTCGGGCAGAAATGGTTCGACCTGAAACTGCGTGGCGTCGAAGCCCACGCCGGCCCGACACCGATGCACCTGCGCAAGGATGCTCTGGTCGGCGCCTCGGTGATCGTCGGCGCGGTCAATCGCGCCGCCCTCGGCCATCAACCCCACGCTTGCGGCACCGTCGGCTGCCTGCAAGCCTACCCCGGCTCGCGCAACGTGATTCCCGGCGAAGTGCGCATGACCCTGGATTTCCGTCATCTGGAACCGGCGCGACTCGATTCAATGATCGCCGAAGTTCGCGAGGTCATCGAAACCACCTGCGAGGAACACGGCCTGACGTTCGAACTGACCCCGACCGCCGATTTTCCGCCACTGTACTTCGACAAGGATTGCGTCGAAGCAGTACGCGGTGCCGCACAAGGATTGGGTTTGTCGCACATGGACATCGTCAGCGGAGCAGGGCACGACGCGATCTTCCTCGCCGAACTCGGCCCGGCCGGGATGATCTTTGTGCCTTGCGAAGGCGGCATCAGCCACAACGAAATCGAAAACGCCGCGCCGGACGACCTGGCTGCCGGCTGTGCGGTGTTGTTGCGGGCGATGCTGGCGGCTTCGGATGCGATTGCCAGTGGTGAACTTGCGGTCTGACGATCTTTGGGTCTTTTGGTCCCGGCGGCCGCTTCATTCGCACTATCAGAACCTCCAACGGTCGTAATCTTCACAGGGCAGCGCGTCAGTGCGCCGCCGCCATCGTGGAGATCCAATGAGCCAGGACGTCCTGACCACCGAAACCAATCGCCGTCAGTTGCAGCAGATCATCGCCGGCCTGTCCGAGGGGGTGATTCTGCTGGAGCTCGACCAGACCATTCTCTGGGCCAATGACGCCGCGCTGGCCATGCACGGCGTCAGTCGGATCGGTGAGCTGGGCGCCAATGCCCAGGAGTACGTGAATCGGTTTGCCTTGCGCTATCGCAACAATCACCCGGTAGCGACGCAGAATTATCCCATCAGCCGTGTTGCCCGCGGCGAGGTGTTCAGCGATGTGCTGGTTGAATTGACACCGGTGGAAAACGACGAGCGCACCTGGGTCCACAGCGTGCGCAGCATGGTACTTGCCGACCGCGCTGGCGAGCCGGAGTCTTGGGTGCTGATCATGAACGACGTCACCGAATGGGCCAGCGCCGAGCAGCGTTTCGAAAAGACCTTCAATGCCAACCCCGCCCCGGCAGTGATCTGTCGCCTCAGCGATTTGCGCTACATCAAAGTCAATCAGGGTTTCCTGGAAATGACCGGCTATGCCCGAGATCAGGTGATCGGCGTTTCGACCTATGAACTGGACGTACTGGAGCGTGCGGAAAACAAGGATCTGGCCAAGCAGTGTTTGCGTGACGGGGCAACCATTCCGCAGATGCAGGCCGAACTGCAATTGCCCGACGGTGGCAGCAAACAAGTGATCGTTGCCGGGCAACCGCTTGAGCTCAACGATGAAGATTGCATGCTGTTTTCTTTCGTCGACATGGAGCTGCGGCACAAGGCTGAAATTGCCCTGCGCCAGAGCGAAGAACAGTTCGCCAAAGCTTTTCGCCTCACCCCGGTGCCGATTCTGGTGTGCAGTGCCGACGATCAAGTGGTGATGGATGTCAACGAAGCTTTTCTCGATACCCTCGCGTACCTCAGTGAAGAGGTGGTCGGCAAGACCGTGGCGCAACTCGGTTTCATTGATGATGCGCAGGCCCGAACGCGACTGTTTGCGGCCCTGGAGAAAACCGGGCGCGTTGATCGCATTGATGTCAGGGTGCGCAGGAAGGACACCGGATCGATCGATTGCGCGGTCTCGGCGGACACCGTAAACATTCGAGACGGCACTTGTTATCTGCTGGTGTTGATGGACATTACTGAGCGCAAACGCACCGAGCTGGAACTGGTCTCGGCGATCGAAGAGGTGATGAAGGATGCTTCCTGGTTCAGCCGCACGCTGATCGAAAAACTGGCCAATGTGAAGAACGTCAATTCGCCGCAGTTGCCCAGTGTGTCGTTCACCGACCTGACCGCCCGGGAGCGCGATGTGCTCGGCCTGATCTGTGAAGGCTTGGCCGACAAGGAAATCGCCGCGCGCCTGAAACTGGCGCCTAATACGGTGCGCAATCATGTTTCGACGGTGTATTCCAAACTCGACGTGCACAGCCGGAGTGAGGCGATAGTATGGGCCCGCGAACGGGGTTTGTTCTCCGGCGAGAGCCGTTCCAAGGGTGGAAGTTAAGGTGCAAATGCACTAGAGGCAGTGGTGCAATTTCATGTGTTGGTCGCAGGAGGCTTTTTCTAGGCTGTCAGGGTGCGATACGTGGCTTCGGTCAGTGTCGCGTCCTCTTTGACGCCGCTAAAGGAACTGCCACATGAGTGCAAATAAATCAGCAATGCAGTCGATTTTCTGCCGTCGCCCAGGTGAATCGGGATGATTTGTTTGACGCAATTGCGTATGCAACTGGAACGGAGTTTTTCCCCATTGGCCTGTGAGTGTGCGCTCACAGGGGGTAATTCGTTGACGGTGAAGCTTTATCATCCGACTACGGGACAGGTGGATCTGGTCGTCAGTGGGTTGAGTGTGGCGACACTCCGCACGCCAGAGGCGCTGGCGGGGCTGATTGAAGAGTTGCGCTATGAGCTTGAAAGTAGCGGCCTGCATCGGTCCAGCGCTTTATAGGAAGCGTAAAAGGATACGAGCTGATTTTTCCAGGATCGGTCCATGGATTTTGTAGGGCTGTTCTGTTGTCACAAAGGTGTCGATCACTTATCGCGGGTCAGTCTATGAACATTCTTGGGAAACGCGTTTTTTCGCCACTGCCGCTCGCACTCAGTGCAGCGATTCTCGGCGGTTGTGCCAGTCCGCCGCCTCCACCCCCCGCTACGCCACCACCGCCACCGGTTCGTACCTGTCAGACCTCCGAAAACACCGATGTGCAGGGTGATATGAGGGTTGAAGGGCAGGTGACCCGGACCACGACCCTGACCCGTTGCGTGACTCAATAGGCCTGACAAGGCTGCAACGTAATGGCGTTTCGGTGTTTCGCCAGTGGCCCTTTGGCCACTGGCGAAGATGGCCGGTTCGTCCTCCGATTAAACAAAAAGGCAGCCCTGAGGTATTCCTGAGGCTGCCTTTTCTTATCTGCAAGAACAGATCAGGACAAGAACCCGCCATCCACATTCAACGAAACCCCAGTCGTGTAGCTCGAAGCATCACTCGCCAGGTACAACACCGCACCGGCCATTTCACTCGGATCCGCCACACGCTTGAGCGGAATCTGCTGCAGCGCGGTTTTCAGGATGGCGTCGTTCTTCACCAGCGTCGAAGCGAATTGGGTGTCGGTCAGCCCTGGCAGCAGCGCGTTGCAACGGATGCCAAACTGCGCACACTCCTTGGCGAAGACTTTGGTCATGTTGATCACCGCTGCCTTGGTCACCGAGTAGATGCCCTGGAAGATCCCCGGCGAGATACCGTTGATCGAGGCAACGTTGATGATGCTGCCGCCGCCGTGTTCGCGCATCAGCTTGCCGGCTTCCACCGACATGAAGAAGTAGCCACGAATGTTCACGTCGACGGTTTTCTGGAAGGCGCCGAGGTCGGTGTCCAGGACGTTGCAGAACTGCGGATTGGTCACGGCGTTGTTGACCAGAATGTCCAGGCGCCCGAACTGTTCGCGAATGCCGACGAAGACTTGGGTGATCTGTTCCATTTCACCGATGTGGCAGGCGATTGCGGTGGCCTTGCCGCCGGCGGCGTTGATTGCGTCAGCGACGTGCTGGCAGCCTTCGAGTTTGCGGCTTGAGACGATGACGTGGGCACCTTGCTGCGCCAGCAGTTTGGCGATGGCTTCACCGATACCGCGGCTGGCGCCTGAGACGAAAGCGATCTTGCCGTCGAGGTCGAACAACTGAGTCCTGGACATGATTTTTCCTTGTTTTGGGGCCCGATCAGCGGTCGTGATCAGAGGCTGGATTTCGAGATGACTTGCAGGCTCATCTGCTCCAGCAGTGTGTTCATGTGAATGAACTGTGCGAAGCGTTTGTCCTGGGTCTGACCCTGGAAGAAGCGGTAGTAGATCTGCTGCACGATGCCGGCCAGACGGAACAGGCCGTAGGTGTAGTAGAAGTCGAAATTGTCGATCTGGATGCCCGCGCGCTCGGCGTAGTAATCGACGAACTCACGGCGGGTCAGCATGCCGGGGGCATGGCTTGGCTGGCGGCGCATCAATTGCACCGGCGCCGGGTCGTCGGCTTCGATCCAGTAGGCGAGGGTGTTGCCCAAGTCCATCAGCGGGTCGCCGAGGGTGGTCAGCTCCCAATCCAGCACGCCGATGATCTGCATCGGGTTCTCGGGGTCGAGGATCACGTTGTCGAAGCGGTAATCATTGTGGACGATGCTCGATGTCGGGTGATCGGCTGGCATTTTGTCATTGAGCCAGGCCTTGACCGCTTCCCACTTCGGCGCATCCGGGGTCAGGGCCTTTTCGTAGCGCTCGCTCCAGCCTTTGATTTGTCGCGCGACATAACCTTCGGGTTTGCCGAGGTCGCCCAAGCCACAGGCCTTGTAGTCGACCTGATGCAGTTCCACGAACTTGTCGATGAAGCTTTTGCACAGGGTTTCGGTCTTCGCTGAATCAAGGCCCAGTTCCGGCGGCAGTTCGGCGCGCAGGATGATGCCCTTGAGCCGTTCCATCACATAAAACTCGGCGCCGATTAGCGATTCGTCGGTGCAGTGCACGTAGGCTTTGGGGCAATAAGGGAAACAGTCCCGCAGCTGATTGAGAATGCGAAATTCGCGGCCCATGTCATGGGCAGACTTGGCCTTGTGACCGAACGGTGGCCGACGCAGGACGAATTCCTGTTCGGGGTATTCCAGCAGGTAAGTCAGGTTCGACGCACCGCCCGGAAACTGGCTGATTGTCGGCAAACCGCTCAGGCCAGGAATGTGCGCCTTGAGGTACGGATCGATCAGGCTGGCATCGAGTTCTTCGCCGGAGCGGATACGGGTGGACTGATCAGTAAGCGCCATGCTTATCCCTTCTGCTTATTTTGGAGGCCAGACATCATTGGCTAATCTAAGGGGGCGCCGGGGTGGCCACAAGCGCGGCACGGTCTTATAGGCTAGCGTGTTGCTGGATAATCAGCGCGCCTGATTCGCGCGATCAAACGGTGGGAGTGGGCTTGCTTGCGATATAGATAAGGCTTCAGCAGGATCACTCCAGCGCTTGAACCAGCAGCGTACCTTTGTACGTTCTTTAGGGATTGTGCCGGGTGGCTGCCGTCGGCGGTGGTAAAGCAATCGGGGTCAGGACCGGTTGACCGGAAAAAAACGCCGTCAGGTTCTTGCCGACCAGTTCCACGGTGCCTTGGGTGGCTTCCGGGGACAATCCGGCGACATGCGGGGTCAGAATTACGTTGGCCAACCTCTTCAGAGCGTCCGGCACCTGGGGTTCGTTATCGAAGACATCCAGCGCGGCACCGGCGATCCGTCGCCGTTCCAGCGCGCTGATCAGGTCTGCCGTGACGATCACGCTGGCCCGCGCGATGTTGACGATAAATCCGTCGGGCCCCAAAGCGTCGAGTACCTGCCTGTTGATCAAGTGTTGGGTGCCGAGCCCGCCGGGTGCGGCAATGATCAGGAAATCCGAGTGGCGTGCCAGTTCGACCGGTGTCGAGCAGAAGCTATAGGGTACGTCGCTGCGATGCTGGCGGTTGTGGTAGCTCACGCTCATGTCGAAGCCGTTGGCGGCCCGTTTGGCGATCGCGATGCCGACGGCCCCAAGGCCGAGGATGCCCAGGCGTTTGCCGGCCAGGGAAGGGCGCATGATTTTCGGCCACTCGCCCCGACGCACGGCAGCATCGGCCCGAGGGATATCCCGCACCAGTGCCAGCAGCAACGCCATGGCATGGTCGGCGACAGAAGAGGCATTGACGCCGGCCCCATTGGTGACGGTGATGCCGCGGTCGGCGGCGGCTTGCAAGTCGACATGCTCGTAGCCGGCGCCGATCACGCAGATGATTTTGAGATTGGGCAGGGCGGCAATTTCATTGGCGTGCAGGCCCAATGGGCCGCGCGTCAGCACCGCATCGATCTGACCGCCCTGTCGGGCAATGGCTTCGGCGCGCTCGGACGGGGTCGGGGCGAGGATCAGATAAAACCCCTGACGTTCGAGAATCGGCAGGTATTCATTGATGGTTTCAACCAGTACCAGAACAGTTGCGGTCATGCTGGGCTCCTGCGGGCAGCGGAATATCGGGTGCTCGAACGTCGCTTCAGATTGCTGACTCCAGAGCGGTTTGGCAATGGCCAGGGGTTTTGGCTCCCGGTGGCGAAGCCTGCGATCCTTCTAATGACAACACTAGATCAGTGCGAGGCAGATGGTGGGAGTTTGTCCACTATCCGTAGGAGCGAGCGGTGCGGCGATCCGACTTGCCCGCGAACCAGTCGCCCCGGTCCATCAGGAGTACCGCGTTATCGTTCTTCGCGGGCAAGTCGGATCGCCGCACCGCTCGCTCCTACGGGCTAACCGCATCTGATCCGCACAACCATTGCTCAGCTAAGTCTTTGCTTCTGTAGCCTAATCCCGGACAATCGCGCCCCTGTTTCGGCCAGGGCGCTGCCTGTCGGTTTTTTCCGACTCGTCCTGACCGGGTGGCAAGTGACCGGAAAGCGGAGAACCGACCGGATGAATGATCAGGCCAATAGCGTCGACGAACGCTATGTAGCGGCGACACCAGCGAGCCTCGAAAGCTGGAATCGCCATGACACCACCTGGATGCTGGGCCTGTTTGGCACGGCAATCGGGGCCGGTACCCTGTTTTTGCCGATCAACGCGGGGCTGGGCGGCTTCTGGCCGCTGCTGATCCTGGCATTGTTGGCGTTCCCCATGACGTTTTACGCACACCGTGGCCTGACCCGCTTTGTGTTGTCCGGCCGCGAAGGCGCCGACATCACCGAAGTGGTGGAAGAACACTTCGGCATCAAGGCCGGCGCGTTGATCACGTTGCTGTATTTCTTCGCGATCTTCCCGATCCTGCTGATCTACAGCGTGGCCCTGACCAACACCGTGGGCAGTTTCCTCGAGCATCAACTGCACATCATGCCGCCACCGCGCGCCGTGCTGTCGTTCGTATTGATTCTCGGCCTGTTGGCCGTGGTGCGCTGCGGTGAGCAGGTGATCGTCAAGGCCATGAGCCTGATGGTGTATCCGTTCATCGTCGCGCTGCTGTTCCTGGCGGTGTTCCTGGTTCCGCACTGGAATGGCGGCATCCTCAGCACCGCCACCACGCTACCTGAGCCCTCGGCGTTGCTGCACACCCTGTGGCTGGCGATTCCGGTGATGGTGTTCTCGTTCAACCACTCGCCGATCATCTCGGCGTTCGCGGTGGATCAGAAGCGTCGCCATGGCGCGCATGCCCAAGAACGCAGCTCGCAGATCCTGTCACGCGCCCATATCTTGATGGTGGTGATGGTGCTGTTCTTCGTTTTCAGTTGCGTGCTGACCCTGTCTCCGGCGCAATTGGCGGAAGCCAAGGCGCAGAATTTGTCGATCCTGTCGTACCTGGCCAACCACTTCAGCAACCCGACCATCGCCTTCGCGGCGCCGTTGATTGCTTTCGTGGCCATTTCCAAGTCGTTCCTGGGCCACTACATCGGCGCCAGTGAAGGCTTGAAGGGGCTGATCGTCAAGAGCGGCAAACGCCCGGCACCGAAGACGCTGGACCGCATGACCGCCGCGTTCATGCTGGTGGTCTGCTGGATCGTTGCCACGCTGAACCCGAGCATTCTGGGGATGATCGAAACCCTCGGTGGCCCGGTCATCGCGGCAATCCTGTTCCTGATGCCGATGTACGCGATCCGCAAGGTTCCGGCCATGGCGCGTTATCGTGGCCAAGCCTCTAACGTCTTCGTGACGGCGGTGGGCCTGGTGGCGATTACGGCGTTGATCTACTCCCTGACTGCTTGACCACCATGCTGATCATTCCCACGCTCCGCGTGGGAATGCAGCCCGGGACGCTCCGCGTCCCTTTCGAGAGCTGGAACGCGGAGCGTCCCTTGAGGCATTCCCACGCGGAGCGTGGGAACGATCAGGCAACGCGGTCTTCCTGAAGGCAAAAAAAACGCCGCTCATCTCACGATGGGCGGCGTTTTTTATGGCGTTGTAACGTTAGGCTTGAACGACCGGGATGTTGGCGTTCGCAGCCGCTTCGCGGAACTCGGCGATCTGGTCGAAGGACAGGTAGCGGTAAACATCGGCCGCCATGCTGTCGATCTTGCCAGCGTACTCCATGTACTCCTCGACGGTCGGCAGGCGACCCAGGATCGACGCAACGGACGCCAGCTCGGCCGAAGCCAGGTAGACGTTCGCGCCGTCACCCAGACGGTTCGGGAAGTTACGGGTCGACGTCGACACCACGGTGGAGTTCGGCTCTACACGTGCCTGGTTACCCATGCACAGCGAGCAGCCCGGCATTTCCATGCGCGCGCCGGCCTTGCCGTAGATGCCGTAGTAGCCTTCTTCGGTCAGCTGGTGAGCGTCCATTTTGGTCGGCGGCGACAGCCACAGACGAGTCGGCAGCTGACCCTTGACCTGATCCAGCAGTTTACCGGCAGCGCGGAAGTGACCAATGTTGGTCATGCACGAACCGATGAACACTTCGTCGATCTTCTCGCCAGCAACGCTGGACAGCAGACGGGCGTCGTCCGGATCGTTTGGCGCGCAGAGCACAGGCTCTTTGATGTCGGCCAGGTCGATTTCGATGACTTCAGCGTATTCGGCATCAGCATCGGCAACCATCAACTCAGGGTTGGCGATCCAGGCTTCCATCGCTTGGGCACGACGCTCCAGGGTACGCACATCACCGTAGCCTTCACCGATCATCCAGCGCAGCAGGGTGATGTTGGAGCTCAGGTACTCGGTGATCGACTCTTTCGACAGCTTGATGGTGCAACCGGCAGCCGAACGTTCGGCCGAGGCGTCGGACAGTTCGAAAGCCTGTTCGATGCTCAGGTTGTCCAGGCCTTCGATTTCCAGGATGCGGCCGGAGAAGGCGTTCTTCTTGCCTTTCTTCTCGACGGTCAGCAGGCCAGCCTGAATCGCGAAGTAAGGAATGGCGTGAACCAGGTCACGCAGGGTAACGCCCGGTTGCATCTTGCCTTTGAAGCGCACCAGGATCGATTCCGGCATGTCCAGCGGCATGACGCCGGTGGCAGCGGCGAACGCGACCAGACCGGAACCGGCCGGGAACGAAATGCCCATCGGGAAACGGGTGTGGGAGTCACCACCGGTGCCGACGGTGTCCGGCAGCAGCATGCGGTTCAGCCAGCTGTGGATGATGCCGTCGCCCGGACGCAGGGAAACGCCGCCGCGGGTCATGATGAAGTCAGGCAGGGTGTGGTGGGTGGTTACGTCGATCGGCTTTGGATAAGCCGCGGTGTGGCAGAACGACTGCATCACCAGATCAGCGGAGAAGCCCAGGCACGCCAGGTCTTTCAGTTCGTCACGGGTCATTGGACCGGTGGTGTCCTGAGAACCCACGGTGGTCATCTTCGGTTCGCAGTAGGTGCCTGGACGCACACCGGC
The DNA here is from genome assembly GCF_024748615.1 of Pseudomonas sp. B21-048. Classification (NCBI taxonomy): domain Bacteria; kingdom Pseudomonadati; phylum Pseudomonadota; class Gammaproteobacteria; order Pseudomonadales; family Pseudomonadaceae; genus Pseudomonas; species Pseudomonas sp. B21-048. Next base: position 2,446,794 of record NZ_CP087168.1, read on the forward strand.
TACGCCGCACGCCTTGCCGACCATTTTCTGCGCCAGGGTGAAACCCTTGGTGCTTTCGATCGGGGCGTCCGGTTTCTTGAACAGGTCGAACGCTGGCAGGCCCAGTTCGGCGCGAGCCTTCTCGGTCAGGCCACGGCCGATGATCAGCGGAATACGGCCGCCAGCGCGAACTTCGTCCAGCAGAACCGGGGTCTTCATTTCGAAGGTGGTGATGACTTCGTCGGTACCGTGCTTGCAGACTTTGCCTGCGTGCGGGTACAGGTCGATCACGTCGCCCATGTTGATGTTGGTTACGTCGAACTCGATTGGCAGTGCGCCGGCATCTTCCATGGTGTTGTAGAAGATTGGGGCGATCTTGCTGCCGAAGCAGAAGCCGCCAGCGCGCTTGTTCGGCACGAAAGGAACGTCGTCACCGAAGAACCACAGCACCGAGTTGGTGGCCGATTTACGCGACGAACCGGTACCGACCACGTCACCGACGTAGGCGATCGGGAAGCCGCTGTTGCGCATTTCTTCGATCTGCTTCATCGGACCGATGGAGCCTTGCACGTCCGGCACGATGCCGTCGCGAGCCATTTTCAGCATGGCCAGGGCGTGCAGCGGGATGTCCGGGCGGGACCAGGCATCAGGAGCAGGGGACAGGTCGTCGGTGTTGGTTTCGCCAGTCACCTTGAACACGCGCAGGCTGATCTTGTCGGCCAGCACAGGGCGGTTCTTGAACCACTCGCCGTCGGCCCAGGATTGCAGAACGCCTTTGGCGTGAACGTTGCCGTTCTTGGCGCGTTCAGCGACGTCGTGGAAGGCGTCGAACATCAGCAGGGTGTGCTTGAGTTCTTCGGCGGCCACTGGTGCCAGTTCGGCGTCGTCCAGCAGATTGACCAGCGTCACGATGTTGTAGCCGCCCTGCATGGTGCCGAGCAGTTCAACAGCGCGTTTCTTGTCGATCAGAGGGGATTTGGCTTCGCCTTTGGCGAGGGCAGAGAGGAAACCGGCCTTTACATAGGCCGCTTCGTCCACTCCAGGTGGAACGCGATTGGTGATCAGGTCAACGAGGAAGGCTTCTTCGCCAGCCGGGGGATTCTTCAGCAGCTCGACCAGGCCTGCAGTTTGTTCGGCGTTTAGCGGCTGGGGAACGATACCCAGTGCTGCACGCTCTTCGATATGTTTGCGGTAGGCTTCAAGCACAGTTATTACCCTCATCAGTGGTCCCAAATGGGTGTCCGGGACGCTCATCCCGAAATGGCCGTACTCATGCGCTGCGTGGCGTTATGGGCCGCTTAGCCAGAATTACCGGCAATTCCTTACAGAAGCTGCTTTCAAAGTTTTACGCCTGCAGAACGGGGAGCTGATGAGGGTTGGCGTCAGGTTTTTCACCGCTGAAAAACCCTTCGCCAACACCGCTCTGAAGGAACGACTGTGCTCGTGACGCTTTGAAAACAGCTTCTAACGGACATTGGCGCCTTAAAAGGCTGGCTGATTCTACGGCAAAAAAAAAATAAACGTAAGTTAGCCCCTGAACTTTGAGGGGTGATGAATGTTAGACAAAGGGCTAACATGCCGACCTGTTCTGCTTTCCCGTGTTTTGCCTACCTATGCCCAATCAGACCATCAAGACCCCCTGCGTCGGCCTCTGTTCCACTGTTTACGGTGACCTGGTGTGCCGTGGCTGCAAGCGTTTCCACCATGAAGTGATTCACTGGAACGGTTACAACGAGGAAGAGAAACGCGCGGTGTGGCTGCGTCTTGAGCAATTGTTGTCACAGGTTATGGCCAGCAAAATAGAGATTTTCGATCCCGCGTTGCTGCGCCTGCAGCTGGAGCAGCGCAAGATCCGCTTTGTGCCGCATCAGTCGGAATATTGCTGGGCGTATCAGCTGATCGCCCGGGGGGCGCGGGTCATCAATAATCTGGAAGCCTACGGGATGGTGCTGCTGCCGGAGTTTCGCGACTGGAACCTGCCGGAACTGCGCGATGCCATTGATCGGGAATTTTTCCTGCTCTCGGAAGCGCATTACCAGCGCTACATTGCGCCGGGGTTTCTCAAGGATGCCTTTGGCGGCTGATTGTTTAACCTGTGGCAAGCTCCCTCGCCACAAGTATGTTTCGTGGCTTCAATGCTGAGTCACGATCTCCTCCAGATGATCCATCACCGTATCCGGCTTGAGCACCAGCACATCGCTCTCCAGCGCATCGAGCACCACTTCCGCCGTATTACCGATCAACGCGCCGGACAACCCGGTCCGCGCCACGGTGCCGATTACCGTCACCGAGGCCCCCAGCTTATGGGCCATGTGCGGAATCAACACATCCGCCGGACCTTCCGCGATGTGCAGGTGGTCGTCATCAATGTCGAACTCGGCCTGAAAGGCTTTGCACTGCTCGCGGTAGCGGGCCTCAATGGTTTCGCTGAGTTGAAACGTCGGGTCGGCCGCCGACAGCATCGGCGACGGGTGAGCGCTGATCACGTGCAAATGGGCCTTGGCCAGGCTGGCGATGTCGTAGCCATGATCGATGATGCTGGCGTGCAAGGTACGGTGTTCGCCGTCGATGTTGCCGACATCGATGGCCGCCAGGATCACGCCGCCGGTCCAGGGTTTAGCGGTTTTCACCAGCAGCACCGGCGTCGGGCAGTAGCGCAGCAGTTTCCAGTCCGCCGGGGTCAGCAGGGCTTTTTTCAGTGGACTGTCGGGGAAATGCTGCTTGACCACCAGCCCGCAGCCTTCAGCTTGCTGCACTTCGACGATGGTTTCGTGCAGGCTTTCGTTCCAGGCCTGTTCGGTGGTGACGCTATAGCCGTCCTCCAGCAGGGCCGCCTTGAGCACACCCAGCATGCCAGCGTGGTCATGCTTTTTATCGCAGACCAGCAGGTGCAAATGGGCCTGGGTCACGCCAGCGATCAGTTTGGCCCGTTTGAGCGCCAGGCTCTCCGAGTGCTCGGGTTCGATGACCACCAGAATGCTGCGAATGGCTTGCATGATCGGAATCTCCCTGGAAGGTAAAAAACACCGCGTTGGACAACTATAGTTGCTGGTCGGCATTCGGCGACTTGATGCATATCAATGGTCGCGGCTGGTGGTCTGTCGGTTGGCCGGTATAATCGGCGGCTTTCGTTTGAACCTCTTATCCGTGAGCCCCATGATCCTTCCCGAAATTCACGAATTCCTTGGCTGCCGCACGCCCGATGGCTGGATCCAGGCCGCGCTGGCCGATCAGGAAACTTTGCTGATCGACCACAAAAATTGCGAATTCAAGGCGGCCAGCACGGCGTTGAGCCTGATTGCCAAATACCACTCCCACGTCGATCTGATCAACCTGATGTCGCGTCTGGCCCGGGAAGAGCTGGTGCACCACGAGCAGGTCATGCGCCTGATGAAAAAGCGCAAGATCGAGTTGCGTCAGCTGTCCGCCGGGCGTTACGCCTCGGGGCTGCGCAAAGTGGTGCGCAGCCACGAACCGGTGAAACTGGTGGATACGCTGGTGGTCGGCGCCTTCATCGAAGCCCGCAGCTGCGAGCGTTTCGAGGCGTTGGTGCCGCATCTGGATGAAGAACTGGGCAAGTTTTACTTCGGTCTGCTGAAAAGCGAGGCACGGCATTTCCAGGGTTACCTGAAACTGGCCTATCAGTACGGTGACGCCAAGGACATCGCCCTGGTGATCGACAGGGTTCGTGATGCCGAGCAGGCGTTGATCGAGTCGCCGGATGTAGAATTTCGCTTTCACAGTGGTGTGCCGGTAGCGGCGTGATAAAGGCTGTGATCTTTGACCCTGTTTGTAAAAAACTCTTAAAAGAATGAAACATCGCCAAAAACCGGCCCCCCGTGGCCGGTTTTTGCTGCCTGCGATAACCGTCCCGGACGCGATTGGCGCCATAATGCCCGCCACTTCACTCAAGGGTTGGCAAACGGTCGTTATGGATAACCTGGGTTTTGGCAAAGTACTGCTGGTGGAAGACGACGAAAAGCTTGCCGGGCTGATCGCGCATTTCCTGTCCCAACACGGTTTCGAGGTCCGACAGGTGCACCGCGGTGATCTCGCGTTGGCCGCTTTCCTCGACTTCAAACCGAAAATCGTGGTGCTCGACCTGATGCTGCCTGGCCAGAGCGGCCTGCACGTGTGTCGCGAAATCCGCAGCGTATCCGACACGCCGATCGTCATCCTCACCGCCAAGGAAGACGACCTCGATCACATCCTCGGCCTGGAATCCGGTGCCGACGACTACGTGATCAAACCGATCAAACCACCGGTGCTGCTGGCCCGTTTGCGCGCCTTGCAACGCCGTCAGATGCCCGACAGCAGCGTGTGCAGTTCGTTGGAATTTGGCCATCTGAGCATCGACCGCAGCTGCCGCGAAGTGCGATTGGCGGGTGAGGGCATTGAACTCACCACCATGGAATTCGAACTGCTGTGGTTGCTGGCCAGCGCCGCCGGCAAGACTCTGTCCCGCGACGACATTCTCAACCGCATGCGCGGTATCGCCTTCGACGGCCTCAACCGCAGCGTCGACGTCTACATCAGCAAATTGCGCGGCAAGCTCAAGGACAACCCGCGTGAGCCGGTGTGCATCAAGACCATCTGGGGCAAGGGTTACCTGTTCAATCCGTTTGCGTGGGAGCTGTAAATGCTGCGGTTATTTTTGGGGCTGTTTCTGGTAATGACGGTTGGCCTGGTACTGGGCCTGCAAACCGTCGAGCGCACCTTCGATGCGCTTCTCGACGGTCAGATGCAGAGCTACAACCGAGAGGCGGTGCGGGGCCAGGCCTGGTCGCTGACCGAGCAGTTGCGCGGCCTGGACAGTTTGGCGCAGGAGCGACAACTGGAAGCCGTGCGCCCCCATTACGGCTTGGGCCTGACCCTGGTCGAGTCCGATCAACTGTCCCTGACCGATCAGGAAAAAGCCGAGTTGGCCCAGGGCCTGCTGGTGATTCGCGACAAGTACACGCAATTCATTTCGCGCATTGACGACGGCTCGCAGCTGCTCAGCATCAAACTGCCGGCCGAGCCGAGCCTGATGTCGTTCTACATCGCCGCGGCCTATCTGATGATCGCGGTGATGATCGGTTTCGTGTTGTTATTCTGGGTGCGCCCGCACTGGCGCGATCTGGAAAAACTGCGCCTGGCGGCCGAGCGATTCGGCGATAACGACTTGTCGTCGCGCATCCAGTTATCCAAGCGTTCGAACATTCGCGATCTGGCCGAACACTTCAACCTGATGGCGGCACGCATCGAAGGCCTGATCGCCAATCAGCGCGAGCTGACGAACGCGGTGTCCCATGAACTGCGCACACCGATTGCGCGGCTGTCGTTTGAACTCGATCAGCTCAAGCAACAACCCGATGCGACCCAGAATCTCGAACTGATTGCCGACATGTACGCCGACCTCGGCGAGCTGGAAGAGATGGTTTCCGAGCTGCTGACGTACGCCAGCCTTGAGCGCGGCGCCACGGTGATCACGCGGGAAAATATTCAGGCCAGCAACTGGCTCGACAGCGTGGTTGGCAGCGTCGCGCTGGAGGCTGAGGCTGCCGGGGTGCAGTTGTTGATTGTTGAATGCCAGGTCGACGAGGTTCGTATCGAACCGCGTTTCATGGCCCGCGCGGTGATCAATTTGCTGCGCAATGCCATTCGTTACGCCGACGAGCGGGTGGAAGTGTCGTTGGTGCGCACCGGTGATCATTACGAAGTGCGGGTCAACGACGACGGGCCGGGTGTGCCGCTGGACGGGCGAGAGAAAATCTTCGAGCCATTCTCGCGCCTGGACGCCAGCCGCGACCGCCGCACCGGTGGGTTTGGCCTGGGCCTGGCGCTGGTGCGACGGGTGTCGCAATCCCATGGCGGGCAAGTGGAAGTGACGGATTCGCCATGGGGCGGGGCGTCGTTTCGCATGACCTGGGCGCACCTGGATTAGCTGTGTTGTTCTTGCGTACGCCTTCGCGGGCAAGCCTCGCTCCTACCGCATTCGCGAACGCCGCAAATCCTGTAGGAGCGAGGCTTGCCCGCGAAGGGGCCATCAACAACACCCCTTCTCAAAAGGCATGAACCACCTGCCCAACCAACGACGTCTGCATCCGGCGCTCCACAATCGGGCTGTCCGCCGCATCATTGGCCAGGTACTGCACGGCCAGCACCGTCGAAACGCTCCACTGATCATCGATCGGCAATGACCACGTCAAATCCGCCCCGCGACTGAACAGCCCGCCATGAGTGTCATGAGCCCGGAACTGGCTGCGTGAAGCCTGAGCCGCGCTGACGCCATACCAGGTGCGCACGTAATTGCTGTCGCCGAACTGACTGTTGAGGCTACCCACAAGCTTGCCGTAGTCACCCTCATAAACCGGTGCGCTGATGCTCAGCTTCAACCGGCTCCAGGCCGAGCCGGTGTCGTGATCGTCATCATCCTTTTCCAGTGCATGTTCGAAAGTGGCGCCGAGGATGATCGGCCCCATCTGGTAGGTTCCGTCCAGCCCCAGTACCGGCCGCGACTTGATCGAGCCCATGCCATTGAGCTCATCCGAGCCTTTGAAACCGGTCTTGCGATCCTTGCGCACATCACTGGCGCCGATGTACACGCTCAAACCGAAATCGTCTTCATCAAACGCCCAGCCCAGCCCCTTATCGGTGTCGAGAAACAACCCATAAGGGCTGGTGATTTTTGCCCCCAACAGCGGTGCCACTGCGCGTTCATCACTGCCGCTGTAACGCGGCACGCTGGCGGCACCGGCTCGCAGGCTGTAGCGCCAGTCTTCGGCGTGCAATGAGTCGGAAGAGATGAGCAGGCAGCATGAAGTCAACGGCAGACACAACGAACGGAACATGGGAGCACCCGAAGGGAGGTTGGATGCGCCCATGCTAGGCGGGTGCCGGCCAGCAATCTTTGACAGCTTTGTCGGGAAACTGTCAAAGACTGTGAACGGCCTTAGCGGCTCAAACCCAGGCGCTCGTGCCATTGGGCGATGGACTCTTCGGGCCAGACATCGCTCTGTCGATCAGCAGGCTGTGTCTGGACTTCCACCCATGATGCTTTCGAACCGAGCATCACGTGCGTGTACTCGGGTGGTACCGGCAGCGCCGTGTCGATGACCGAGGCGAAGGGGTGAACAAGGTCTGGCCATTCAGGACTGAACACCCATAACCCCGAGCCGCAAACGGAACAGAAATGCCGCTCGGCGGTGCTGCGGTGAGCGCGTTTGTCACCTTCTTCCTTGAGCCGCGCATGGTAAATCGAGACGCGCTTGCGACCGCGCACCTTGAGGCTGGCGGCATCGCCAGCGATGTTGATCGCATAACCGCCACCACCCTGAGTCTTGCGACAGATCGAGCAATAGCAGCGTTGATAAGGGTAGGGGTGGGCGCTGGTCAGGCTGAACGACACCGCGCCGCAATGGCAGGAGCCTTCGAGCTGCATGGGAACCTCCGACGGGTCTTGGGATGGCTCAAGACAGCCTAGACCGTCGGTGTTCCTGGGCCATTGAATTTGTACTGGCTGTGCGGGCGCTATCGCGAGCAGGCTCGAGCCCACAGGGATTTTCGGCGAACACATTATTTTGTGAACACTAAAGACCCAATGTGGGCGAGCCTGCTCGCTATGAAGATAACGCGGTCTACCGGCCGGGCACCCGCCACAAATACCACGCCGCCACTGTCCGATAAGGGCGCCACGCCAACCCGATTTCAATCATCTGCTTACGCGTCGGCTGTACCTCCAACCCCTTCATCCGCCGATATCCCTCGCGCACCCCAAAGTCATCGGCCGGCAAAATGTCCGGCCGCTCCAGGCTGTAGATCAGCAGCATTTCAACCGTCCAGCGACCCACTCCGCGCAAGGTAATCAAGCGCTCGATCAACGCTTCATCGTCCATGGCCAGGGCCGTGGCGTAATCCGGCACTACCCCGTCCAGAGCCGCCTGAGCAATGCCCTGAATAGTCGCGATTTTGCTGGCAGAAAACCCGCAACCGCGCATCTGCTGGAAGTCAGTCGCCAGAATCTGCTCGGGCCTTGGGAAGGTGCTCGCCGGAAACAACGCCAGCAGCCGGCCGACAATCGCATCGCCGGCCTTGGCATGCAGTTGCTGATAGGCAATCGCCCGCACCAGCGACTCATAAGGATCGCGAGCTGCATGGGGCTGATGCAGGCAGGGGCCGATGGCGCTGATGTGGCGTTGCCAGTCGGCATCGAGGGCCGAGAGAAATTCGCTGGCCAGTTGATAGGTGTCGGGCATGGAGCATCCTGAAGCGCGGGTGACTGCGGGGAAGATTAGCCCTCACCCCGAAGCGCCGCACTCCATTGCTTGCGGTCAAACTTTGCCGGTGGGGGCCAGCAGGGCGTTCACTTGGCCATAAGTAAAGGCCTTGAGGTCGCTGCTATCGAGTTTTCCGGTTTCCAGAAAGCTTTTGGCTACCGACGCCATGGCGCCGTAGAGGAATTCGGCGATGCTCGAGCCGGCGCTCAAACGGCGCACGCCGAGGGCTTGCAGTTCTTCCGGCGAAGGCAGGCCCGCGAAACCCAGCACGTTCACCGGCAGCGTCGTGCCACGGCACAGCGCTTCGATCTCATACGCCGCCGTGACGCCCGCCGCGAACAGCCCGTCGGCACCGGCGGCCTGATACAACGCGGCGCGCTTGAGTGTTTCTGCCACGCGATCTTCGGCCGGCACCAAGCCCTTGAGATACACGTCAGTGCGAGCGTTGATAAACAGCTTCACGTTCCGGCGATTGGCGACCTGGCGAGCGATTTCGATCTTGCGGGCCAGCAGCTCGGGCGGCGAAGCACCGTCCTCGATATTGATCCCCACGGCACCGGCAGCGATGACGGCGTCGATCACTTCCGCGACCCGACCCAAGTCATCGGAATAACCGGCCTCAATGTCCACGGTCAACGGCACCGTGATAACCCGAGCGATAGATTCGACAGTGGAAATCAGCCGTTCAAGCGGCAAGGTATTGCCATCCGGGTAACCATGAACCCAAGCCACCGCCGCGCTGCTGGTGGCGACGGCCTTGCTGCCCAGCTGTTCCACCAGTCGCGCCCCGGTGGCGTCGGCGACGTTGGTCAGAATCAGCAGGCCGTTTTGGTGTAGCTGGTGGAATTGATTGTCGAGTGTGTCCATCGAATGTCCTTCCTTATGACTTTCTGAAAAGAAACGGCGGATTGATCAGAACGCGAGTTGTTCGGTGATTTGCGTCGCGGCAGTTTCCAGCCTGAGCAGAAACGCCTTGCGCGGCTGCCCTCCACCATAGCCGGTCAATGAGCCATCTGCGCCGATCACTCGATGACAGGGCAGGATAATCGCCAAGCGGTTTTGTCCGTTGGCCAGGCCCACGGCGCGACTGGCGCCGGGCTTGCCGAGTCGCGCGGCGATGGCGCCATAAGTAGTGGTCTGACCGTACGGGATTTTCATCAATTCGGCCCACACCTGCCGGGCGAAAGCGCTGCCGGGCAGGTGGAGTGCAACATTGAATGCGCTCCGTTTGCCGGCAAAGTATTGCGCCAGTTCTTCTTCGATCTGCTGCAAATGCTCGTTGTGCCCGGGTGCCACGGCGTAGTCATAACGTTTTTGCAGTTCTTCGATTTCCTTGGTCAATGCCGGTCGATCGAGAAACTCCAGCAGCACCAGCCCACGCTGTTCGGCCATTGCGATCATTGGCCCCAGCGGCGTGGTCAGCCGAGTGAACAGCAGTGGCTCGCTGTGGGCGGTGCGGCCGGGTGTAATGTGGAACGACTTTTGAAACGCATCGCGAAAACCGCTCAGGGATTCGTAGCCGGAGTCGAACGCAGCGTTGTCGATGGATTCGCCCTGTTTGATGCCACCGAGGGCGATGCCCAGGCGCCGACTGCGCAGCCAGGCGTGAAAGGTCATGCCGAAATGCTGCTTGAACCAGCGGCGCAGTTTCAGCGGCTCAATGCCCTCGGCGAGCAACTGGGCATCGGTCCAGCGCCAGTCGGGATCAGCGTCCACGGATGTGAGCAGCCGCTGCACCCAGTCTGGCGCGATGGCTGCGGCGTCCAGCGGCTTGCAACGCAGGCACGCCCGATAGCCCGCCGACATCGCCTCATCGGCATGGGCGAAGAACTCGACGTTTTCCGGCTTCGGTTTACGCGCCGTACAGCCGGGGCGGCAGAAAATGCCAGTGGTTTTGACCGCGGTAAAGAACACCCCCTCGTAGGCGGTGTCGCGTTCGAGCATGGCACGAACCATCTCGGCGTGGGGCGGAAGCGCAGTGTTTTGTAGGTTCATGGGCTGAGCATAAGCCGCGTCGCCCGGCGCCTCCACCGGAAAATCGACAGTGAATTCGTACTGGAAATCGATAGAGATCTCGTAGGCGCTGCCGACCGTGTAAGTCCGAAAGTCGGGCTGCGTAAATTCAGGCCCACCGTGCCATCAGCAGCACCGAAGCCGCCGCCGACAACAAACTCGCGCAGAAACGGTTTAATAAAAAAATCCGATATTTGATGGGGCAAATATCGGATGTTAGTTGTGAGTCATAAGTGATGAGTCATGGGGGTGTGGTTAAGATTTTTTGTTTATATTGATGATGAAGTTATAGAGGTTATCCGATGCGCCGCTTAATGCATCGAGTGCAAGGTTTATAGGCGTTTTGGAAGAAGTACTTTCAATGCTAAAGTTTTTTGGGTTGTTATTCCAGTTTGGGTTGTTCAGGTAAGTTTTAGGGTCACTCGTACCATTAGTGCTGGCCTGCTGGTTATCTGACCAGCGCGGACAATCAAATGCCCACATAAAACCGTCGGAAGAGCCGTCTCGTTGCATTCTCAGCGCAGCAGAACACCCTTGCATGAAGGTGCTGTCATTCTGCCAGATGATTACAGCGTAGTAGCACACGGATTCAAGAGCCTCCACAGGCTGGAAGCCAGGAGGGGTGACAATATTTCCTGGTTTGGTCAGTTTGGGGAGATTGAAATCGAATGTTGAATTGTCACCCGATATCTTGGCATTTGACATATATTGCCCGTCCGCATTCCAATCATGATCTCCATCCCAGTTAAATATTTGGAGGCGAATTGTGTATTGGCGGTTAAGCCAATCCCATAGGTAGGCTAATCCGATAAACACAACCGCAAAAACCAGGCATGAAGCGACAGTTGCAAGCAGTGCCTCAGAAATAAAAAAACTAAATGATTCCAAACCCAACTCTGCAGCAGCGCTCGTTAGGTACATGGCGAAATTTGCGACTAGAAATCCTAAGCCATCTGCAATGATTCCAGAAACGGCTTTTGCTACAATTAACGCGACTACAGATTCAACTAGCAATGTTGGAAGTGTTAAATTATAGGTGTGAATTCCCGCGATCTTGCCAGTTTGAGTGTATGTGCCAATTTGAACTTTTGCCTGGTATGTGGTTTCGCCATCTTGGTTTTTTTTAGCGGTTTGGGTAATGCTGTCAGTAAAAGACCACATTGATCCAGTGTCAGACCAGCTCATATAGAAGTCTTTGCCTTGGCTTCTGACCTTTGTCCAGGCATTCGTTCCGTTTTGCGATACGTTTGTATAAATTGCCTGGAGGTCGTTCTGGGCTTTTCTTTCCATGTCCTTGATTTGAGAGAAGTTGTTGCTTTGATAAATTTCTTTTACCGATCTTGACGCGAGTAGAACGGGTGAGCTGTCCGCTGTGACCTCAATATTTTGCTTGGCCGACGACGCGAAAAGTAACGACGCATGGAGTGCTTTGTATTTAGGGATTTCATGAACGGCTGGACCAATTATTTCTATATCCCTAAAAAAGGCAGGCAGTGCGTCTATTTTAACTTGTGATTGAGTCATGGCTTCATCCATAAGGCGAGTTAATATTAAGTCCGTGCACAACGTTTTTTTGAATCAGATTTCATTGTAGGACAACAAATGAGTAACGCCAGGATTGGCTAAGAAGATTAATATGACGTCCTGCCTTGTCGCGGCGTGGCGTAATAAAAGGAGTTTGAATCCCTGTCTATATTTCACTTCGGAATAACAGGGACAGATCACGATTGTTTGGCATTTGCCTGAAATCGTGGTCATTCGCTTTTTATGTCATGGTCTTTTATGCAGTGGTTTTGACCGTGGTAAAGAACACCCCTCGTAGGCGGTGTCGCGTTTGAGCATGGCGCGAACCATCTCGGCGTGAGGCGGAAGCACAGCGTTTTGTAGGTTCATGGGCTGAGCATAGGGCGCGTCGCCCGGCGCCTCCACCGGAAAATCGACAGTGAATTTTTGTGGCCCTGAGCTACAGTCATCGGGTCACCGATAATCCTGTAAACGCTATTTTCAGGAATCATCCTAATGCAACCGTTCACGATCAAACACATCGATCACATCGTCCTGCGCGTCAAGGATCTCGAACGAAGCATCGCGTTTTACGGCGAGGTATTCGGCGCCGAACTGGTCAAGCGCCGCGACGATCTGGGCCTGGTGCATTTACGTGCGGGCACCTCGATGATCGACCTCGTCGACATCCAGGGCGAACTCGGCCGCAAGGGCGGTGCTGGCGCTGGCCACGAACGGCGCAACGTCGATCACTTCTGCCTGCGCATTGAACCGTTCGACGAGGAAGCGCTGGTCAGTCACTTGCAGTCCTTCGGCCTGACGCCCGAGAAAGCCGCCGTGCGTTTCGGCGCCGAAGGTAATGGGCTGTCGATCTATTGCTTCGATCCGGACGGCAACCAGGTCGAACTGAAAGGGCCCTGCAGCTGAGTCGGGTCGCCAGCTGATATCATTCAAAAAACTTACAAACCGATTAGGAAAATATGAACCGTCGTAAAAAAATCAAGCAGCTATTAAAGGCTCACGCCAAAAAGGCGAGTGCCAAATTGGCACCGGCAAGCAAGTCTAAATACATTAGTAAAGCTGACCGATTGAAGCTGGCTGCTGAGAGCAGTCAGGATCCAATCATTTCCTCAGAAATGACCCTCAACTTCGCAGATCATCCGCTCTGATGAATTCGATGAGCGCTTTCAAGGCGGGTGGCACGAAACGCCGGCTGGAGTAATAAAGAAAGAATCGGCTTGGCGGTGCTTTCCATTCCTGAAGTATTTCGCTGAGATGCCCATTCCGTATGTCGTCGCGTGCCAGTTCTTCGTAGACATAAGCAATACCGGCGCCATCTTTGGCCGCCTGGATCATCAACGCATCGTCTTCCAGAATGAGCGGGCCGTTGACAGCCAAGCGTATCGGCTGCCTGTCTGCCTGATACTCCCACGCGTAAAGTTTGCCACTGGGGAAACGCCTGGCAATGCACGAATGGTCAAGCAAGTCGCGGGGGGCCTTCGCCATTCCCTTCGCGGTCAGATAGGCATTCGCCGCAACGGTTACGAACGATTGAGGTGCGCCAACAGGGACGGCGATCATATCGCCGGCCAGGCTTTCACCAAAGCGAACGCCAGCGTCAAACCCGCTGCTCACAATATCGGTCAACCCATCATCGGCGACCAGCTCCAACTGAATACGTGGATACTGGGCCACGAAGCGAGCGAGCAATTGCGCAAACACGATACGCGCCGCCGGACGCGCCACGTTGAGGCGAAGTTTGCCCGCGGGTACTTCCTGCATCGAGGTCAGTTGCACGAGTGCATCGGCGACCTGATGCAGCGCTGGAACCAGCGTTGCCAACAGCTGCTGGCCGGCCTCGGTCGGGGTCACGCTACGCGTGGTTCGGTTTAGCAACCTGATGCCCAGGCGCGCCTCCAGGGCTCGCATCGTGTGACTCAACGCAGAAGCCGACACACCACGCTCGTCGGCGGCCTTGCGAAAGCTGCGATGGCGGGCGACGGTGGCAAAAGCGTCGAGTTCAGAGAAGTCGGGGTTATTACTCATGAATGCAGTTCAGTAGTCCAAATACGATTACCCATCTTATCGACACTAACTGCCTCGCGGATACTTCTCACATCATTTGTCGAGAGGTCACCATGCAAAAGAATCGTCTTGGATCGTCGGATTTTCTGATTTCTCCTATCGGACTCGGGACATGGGCAATCGCCGGTGCCGGTTGGGAATACAGCTGGGGAGCGCAGGATGACAGCGACAGCCTGGCCGCACTTGAATATGCCGTCGAACGGGGTGTGAACTGGATTGATACCGCTGCGGTTTATGGCTTGGGTCATGCGGAGCAATTAGTCGGGCAATTGTTGCGTCGGGTGCCGGCCTCGCGGCGTCCTTTGGTGTTCACTAAAGGCAGTTTGGTCTGGGACCCGGTCACGAAGGCGATTTCGCACTCGCTGGCCCCTCAATCTTTGCTTGCCGAGATCGATGCAAGCTTGCGCCGGCTTCAAGTCGAGACGATCGATCTCTATCAGATCCATTGGCCTGCTTTTCCTGCCGATGCAGGCAGTGAAGGTATTGAACTGGCACTTTCGACCTTGGCCGCCGCACTCGATCAAGGAAAAATTCGTGCTATCGGTGTGTCGAATTTTGATGTCGCTCAGCTCAAACGGGCACAGGCGGTGACACAGGTCGTTTCGCTCCAGCCGCCGTACTCCGCCTTGATGCGGGACATCGAGAACGACGTTCTGCCATTCTGTGAGCAGGCCGGGATGGGTGTCCTTGCCTATTCCACGCTTCAATCGGGGCTGCTTTCCGGCAGCATGACGCGCGAGCGCATCTTGCGGCTGCCTGAAGACGATTGGCGCAAGGCCCGAAGTGCTGATTTCCAGGAGCCACGGTTAAGTGCAACGCTGGCATTGGTTGACGTTATGGCTCGCATTGGCGAAAGGCACGGCGTGAGTGCTGCCGCGGTGGCCATTGCGTGGGTATTGCGCAAGCCAGTGGTGACCGGCGCCATCGTCGGTGCCCGCCGCCCCGCCCAAGTGGACGGGGTGATCGCCGCCTCGGAGTTACGCCTTAGCGTTGCGGAAATCGACGAAATTCGACCTCATCTGCCATTGGGCATGGGAACCAATGTCCCCGGTGCCGCGGCCTGATACAGGGCGATTTTTGATCTTGAATTTCGGCGACCCTGGTGAAATCAAGCGCAAAGATCGCCCGAACGCGGCCCCAGCCTTCGGCAGCGCCTACGCGGAACGCGGTGCTTCAACAGGCGGGGTGCCGTCGTGAAACATCGTCTTCAGTTGAGCACGCAACTCGGGTGAGTCGGTGTGCTTGTGAACACTGACCGCATGTTGTGCGGCGGCCTCAAGCAACTCGTTTTCAGAGTCTGCGGACAGCGCGACCGAGCATTTTGCATCGCTCGGAAACTCGCGGCAGTCGATGTATTTACGCGCCATGATCTTCTCCTCCTTACGACGAAGGCAGGCTGTTGCCTGCGTGAACGATTGCTCGATGCGTCATCCGCTAAATCAAATACGATTGCCGGTCGCATCGAGTGCCAACGCTTAAAGTATAGGCCCGCCGTAAGACCCATCGTGGCAGGTTTGCAACGACTCAGTCGGGTCGATGTTCGCCTGAAATCGTGGCCTGTCTTTTTTATGCAACACACAGGGGTGTTTTCTTCAATACGTCGCTCAGGTACCTCATTACCTTGAAGCCTGGTTCAACTGAATTGAAGGATGTATGCAATGAGTCTGATTGTTTCCATGGCCGCGTTTGCGTTGGCGGCGTCGATTACACCGGGACCGGTGAATATTGTGGCGTTGAGCTCTGGCGCACAGTTCGGCTTTCGCGCCAGTCAGCGGCATGTGGCCGGGGCGACCTTGGGGTTCGTTCTGCTGTTGGTGCTGATGGGGTTGGGTTTACATGAGGTGTTGCAGCGCTGGCCGGCGCTGACGCGGGGGGTGCAATGGGCGGGGGTGGCGTTTCTGTTGTTCATGGCTTTCAAATTGGCCACTGACAACGGGCAGCTCGATGCCAAGGAGTCAGGCCGGGCGCCGTCGATGCTGTACGGCGCGGTGATGCAATGGCTCAATCCGAAAGCCTGGTTGGCCTGTGTGGCGGGGATGGGCGCGTTTGTCGCCGATGGTGAGGCGCGGTTGGTGTGGCAGTTTGCCGCGGTTTACCTTGTGATCTGCTATGTGTCGGTGGGTTGCTGGGCGTATGCCGGGACGTTTTTGCGCGGCTAT
Organism: Pseudomonas sp. B21-048; assembly: GCF_024748615.1. Taxonomy (NCBI): domain Bacteria; kingdom Pseudomonadati; phylum Pseudomonadota; class Gammaproteobacteria; order Pseudomonadales; family Pseudomonadaceae; genus Pseudomonas; species Pseudomonas sp. B21-048. The sequence continues at coordinate 2,462,791 of NZ_CP087168.1, forward strand.
CTGAGCAATCCTGCGGGCATGCGCTTGTTCAATCGGATCATGGCGTTGCTGCTGGCGGTGAGTGCGGTGTATTTGCTGTTGCCGTAGACGAGAGTGTCAGACTTTTTGTGGTGAGGGAGTTTGGGTCGCTTTAGTTAGCCGCGATACTGCCCCGGTGTCGCCGCCAGATGTTGTTTGAACGCGCGCTGAAAATGCGCTTGGTCGGCAAACCCGGCCTCCAGCGCCACATCGGCGATCAACCTGCCGCTGCGCAGTCGATCCCGGGCGAACTGGATGCGCCGGTTGACCAGAAACGCATGGGGCGTCATGCCGTAATGCTGCTTGAAGGCACGGATCAGGTACGACGGCGACAGTTGTGCCGCCTCGCAAATGTCTTCGAGTTTGAGCATCTGCGTGCAGTTATCGCGGATATAGTCGGCGGCCCGCTCCAGCTTGAAATTGGGCTCGCGCAGCGGTTGATCGATGGGGTTGAGCCGCTGTTGCACCTCGGTGAAAAACTCCACCGCCGCGCTGTGCTTGCGCAGCACGTCTTGTAGTGGGTCGACCAGCACTTCGTACAAGTTCTTCAGACCGGCAAACAGCTCAAGGTCACGATTGTGGGTGACGGAAAAACGGCGAAACGCCGAGTCCTGGCTGAAGCCGAGCTGATGCTGTAAATCGGTCAGCCAGGGCGTTTCGACGTACAGCATCAGATACGACCAGGGCTGGTCGTCGATCGGATTGCAGGCATGCACATCGCCGGGGTTCATCAACACCACGGTGCCGGCGCTGACCTGATAGTGCGCTTGCTCGTGGATATAGGTGCTGCGCCCGGCGGTAATCGCGCCAATGGAGAAATGTGCGTGGGAGTGCCGGCTGTAGCAAACCTCGCGCCCGTCGGCGATGGAACGGGCTTCGATGAAGGGCAGGGCGTCGTCGCGCCAGAAGCGCGGGGCTTTGTCAGCATCGTTGGCAACGGCGTGCTTCATCCTGGAGTCCTCGGCAGTTCAGCGTTGGAGTGTATTAGCTCTCGCCATCAAAGGCTCGTTGTAGCGTGGCGATGTCGGTTTTTTCATTTGCAGCGTCGCCACCATGGCGCGCCGGGATTTGGCTGTGCCGGGGGGCTTTCATCATGTCCATCAGTGCCACGGGCATGATTTGCCCCGACACGTCGAACGTGTCCTTGAGCCAGCGCCCACTACGGAACGGGGGCGATGGCGACCGGTGGTCGATGAACATGGCTTGTGGGTCAAATTGCGCTTAGCTGTAGGGATAACCCAAGGCGCGCGTGACCGCCTGCAAAAAATAGCGGTGTCGTGGCTCAGAACACCGTGAGTCTGAGGAAACCCGCATGCTGACCCTGAACATTAATGGCAAGGACCAGGAACTGGATGTCCCCGCGGACATGCCATTGCTCTGGGTGCTGCGCGATGTCGCGCACCTGACGGGCACCAAATTCGGTTGCGGCATGGCCCAGTGTGGTGCCTGCACCGTACACGTTGACGGCGCGCCGCTGCGCTCTTGCATCACGCCCGCCACGGCGGTGGCCCACGGGCAGAAAATTCTCACCATCGAGGGTTTGTCCGCCGATGGCTCGCACCCGGTCCAGCAAGCCTGGGCCGAACTCGACGTGGTCCAGTGCGGTTATTGCCAGTCGGGGCAGATCATGTCGGCGGCCGCGTTGCTGGCGAAGATCCCCAAACCCACCGACAGCGACATCGACCAGGCGCTGTCCGGCAACATCTGCCGCTGCGGCACCTACCCAAGAATCCGCGCCGCGGTCAAACGCGCCGCCGAGATCGGTTGATACCACGTCGAAGGGAGCTGACCCATGAACAGAATCAACCCTGTCTCGCGTCGCGGTTTTCTCAAGGGCAGTGCAGTGCTGGGCGGCGGTCTGGTGGTGGCGTTTGTCATCCCGGGTGCCAATCGTTTTGCCTTCGCGGCCGAGAATCAAGGAAACGTCTTCGCCCCCAATGCCTTTTTACGCATTGGCAACGACAACAGTATCACCGTGCTGCTCGGCCATTCGGAAATGGGCCAAGGCATCTGGACCGGCCTGACCATGTTGATCGCTGAAGAGCTGGACGCCGACTGGTCGAAAATCCGCGTCGAACATGCGCCGGCCTCGGCGGCCGATTATGGCCTGCCGGCGTTTGGCGGGATGCAGATCACCGGCGGTTCGACGTCGACCTGGATGGAGTTCGACCGCTATCGCCAGGCCGGAGCGGCAGCACGCTTGATGCTGATCGAAGCGGCGGCCAAGCGATTCGACGTGGCGCCTTCGCAGATCCGCACCGAATCGGGCGTGGTCATTGCCGGCGACAAGCGCGCCACTTACGGCGAATTGGCGGATGACGCCGGCAAGTTGCCGGTGCCGGATCCGGCCTCGATCAAGTTCAAGGAAGCCAAAGACTGGAAGGTCATCGGCAAACCCACCAAACGCCTCGACACCCCGGAGAAAATCACCGGCTGCGCCAAGTTCGGCATGGACGTGCAATTCGATGGGCTCATGACGGCAATGGTCGCTCGGCCACCGGTGTTCGGCGGCAGCGTCAAATCCTTCGAAGGCGCCGAGGCGCTGGCGGTGCCGGGGGTGCACAAAGTGGTGCAGGTGCCCACGGGTGTTGCGGTGATTGCCGATCATTATTGGGCGGCGAAGTTGGGGCGTGATGCGCTGAAGGTCGAATGGGACCTGGGGCCAAACGCCGGGCTCGACAGTCAACAGCTGCTGGAAAGCTTTCGTAAACTCGCCGCCACGCCCGGCACTTCCGCCAGTAAGGCTGGGGATGCGACGGCGACCCTAGGCAAAGCAGCGAAGACGATTGAAGCCGAATACAGCGTGCCATACCTCGCTCACGCACCGATGGAGCCGCTCAATTGCACGGTGAAAATCACCAAGGACAAATGCGAAATCTGGACCGGCACGCAGTTTCAGACGCTGGATCAGATGATCGCGGGGAAGATCACCGGGCTCAAACCCGAACAGGTCGAGATCCACACCCAATTCCTCGGTGGCGGTTTCGGACGTCGGGCCAATCCGACCTCGGATTTTGTCAGCGAAGCCGTGTATGTCGCCAAGGCAGCGGGCGGGCCGGTGAAAACCGTCTGGGCTCGAGAGGATGATATTCGCGGCGGTTACTACCGCTCGGCGTTCCTGCATCAGGCGCGCATCGGTCTGGGTGCCGACGGCATGCCAATGGCCTGGAAGCATGTGCTGGTCGGGCAGTCGATCCTGACGGGCACGTCGTTCGCGGCGACCATGGTCAAGGATGGCGTCGACAAAACCTCCGTCGAAGGCGTGGCCGACAGCCCCTATCTTGAGGGGCTGGCCAACCACCAGGTCGAACTGCATTCACCACAAACCGGCATCAGTGTGCTGTGGCTGCGGTCGGTGGGGCACACCCACACGGCATTCGTCATGGAGTCGTTGATCGATGAACTGGCAGACGCCGCCGGCAAGGATCCGGTGGAATACCGACGCGCCTTGCTCAAGGCGCATCCGCGGCATCTGGGCGTGCTGAATCTGGCCGTGGAGAAAGCCAACTGGAAGGCGCCATTGCCGGACGGTCATGCATTGGGCGTGGCGGTGCACGAGTCCTTCGGCAGTTACGTCGCCCAGGTCGCCGAGGTCTCGCAGGACAACCTGGCGATTCGTGTGCACCGGGTGGTATGTGCGGTGGATTGCGGCATTGCGGTCAACCCGCAGAGCATCGCCGCGCAGATGGAATCGGGTATCACCTTCGGTCTGGGATTTACCTTACACAGCAAACTGACGTTCAAGAACGGTCAGGTGGAGCAGTCCAATTATCACGACTATCAGGTCCTGCGCCTGAACGAGATGCCGGTGGTCGAGGTGCACATTGTCCCCAGCAGCGACAAGCCCGGTGGCATCGGCGAGGTTGGTGTACCTCCGGTGGCGCCGGCCGTGGCGAATGCGGTGTTTGCATTGACCGGGCAGCGTCTGCGGGAACTGCCGTTGCAACTGTCGGGGGTGTGAGATGAGACGGCCTGTATTTTGGGGCGCGGTGATGCTGATCGGCCTGGGTGGCTATGCCTTCGACCTGTTCGCTGATGATAAAGAGGCGGTGAAGGCGTTCGATACGGTGCAGAAGGTGTTCCAAAGCCCGCGTTGTCAGAACTGCCATATCCCTGGTGATTCGCCGTTGCAGTTCGATGCTGGTATCCCTCATGCAATGAATGTGGTTCGCGGAATGGACGGCAAGGGCGCAGCCGGTTTGCCGTGTGCTACATGTCACGCCGAAAGCAATCCGCCGGCCACTTATGGCCCCCATGCGCCACCCGGAGCGCCGCATTGGAGCCTGCCACCGGCCGCGCACAAAATGGCCTGGATCGGTCTGCCGGCTGACAAGCTGTGCGCGATGATCAAGGACCGTTCCAGCAATGGCGACCGTGATTTTGCGGCGCTGATCAAGCACGTCAGCGACGATAAGCTGGTGCTTTGGGGCTGGCATCCAGGTGAGGGGCGGGCGCCGGTGCCGGTGCCTCACGACATCTTTGTCACCCAGTTCAAGCTCTGGGCGGAGGCTGGCGGGCCTTGTCCGGTGGCGGGTAGCTGACCAGCGGCGCGTTTATAGGGAGTCAAACCAGGTGTGAACGACTCTAACGTTCATACCCATCAAAGGAGTGAGTGATGTTAACCCCAGGCAAACCGTTCAAACCCGGCGCTGGCGCAGATGCCTTGCGTACGCCCAATGTCCTCGACAGCGCAGTGCAGGATCGCGATGTACTGCGCGACTTGGCGCGCAAGGCCGAACAAGCGCTGATGGGCGTGCAGATGGCGAGCATGGATGAACTGACGCTGCTCCCCAATCGTCATGGCTTCGAGGCTTTGGCCCGGTTGGGGCTGGAGGCCTGTCTAGCGTTGGGCAAACCCGCGACGCTGCTGTTTTTCGACCTTGATGACTTCAAGCGCATCAACCGTCTGTACGGTCGCGCCGAGGGCGACAATGCCCTGAAAACCTTCGCCGATGTGCTACGCATCGCCTTTCGCGAAAGCGATGTGATTGGCCGGCTCGGCAGCGATGAGTTCGCCGCCTTGTTGACCGGCGCCGACGCCGTGGAAGTTGCCGCGATCAGAGTGCGCCTCGAAGAAATACTCGATGAGCGTAATGCCACGGTGCATCGTGGCTATGACATTCGCTTCAGTGTCGGGCAGATCGAGTTTGATTCTCGGCTACACCAGACGGCGGAAGGCTTGCTGGCTTTGGCTGATAAGGCGCTGTGCGCCCGGGAATTCGATGTTCGTCATTGTTGAATGGCATCTTGCAAGACCGCTGCAATGTGCTCGGCTGTTCGCAACAGCCGAGCATCGTCTCTGAACCTCCCGATTATCTGTAACCCTAGAGGCAACATGGCTTGGCCGCGCATCAGCGGGATATTCACCTGCGGCCAGCCAAATGCGCCCCAGAACTTGATGAAATCCGACGGTCCGGTGCTTTCCAGCCCTACCGGCGCGACCATCCCGCAACTGGCGCCGAGCATGGCATCGAAAGGTTGGCAAAGCTCATTCAAGCGCGGGGCAAGAGTGGCCAGGCGCGCCTTGGCAGCGGATTCCTGTTCCCACGTTGTCGCCGCCGCTCGCTCGAACATGGCCAGTGTCGAAGGGCTCAATTGTGCCCGGTGTCGTTGAAATTCCTTCGCCAGTGAGCGGGCACCTTCGCAATCGTTAATTAACTGATGATCGTCGAACACCCCGGCAAACTCATCCGGCAGTTGCACTTCGCTCACGTGATGGCCGGCGCTACGCAACTGATCCACTACCTGTTCCAGAGCGCGGGCCACTTCGGGGTCCACTTGATCCCAGCGTGATGTGCGGCAGAAACCCAATTGCCGCGGACGCTGTTCGACCTCAGGTATCAGGAAGCCGGGAATCAACACGCGTGCCACGAGGTGCAGATCGCGCACTGATCGTCCATACCAACCCACCGTGTCGAAGCTCGGCGCCAGCGGTTTTACACCTTCCAGCGATACCAGGCCCAACGACGGCTTGAAGGCGAAGAGGCCGCAGTAGGACGCCGGCTTGAGCAACGAGCCAGCGGTCTGGGTGCCCAGCGCCAAAGCAAAGAAACCCGCCGCCATCCCGGCTGCCGAACCCGCGCTGGAGCTGCCCGGCGTGCGAGCGAGGTCGTGGGGATTGCGGGTCGGGCCGGTGTGCATATACGCAAACTCGGTGGTGTGGGTCTTGCCCATGATCAGCGCTCCGGCCTGGCGCAGCAGCGTCACCACGTGGGCGTCCCGGGAGGGTTGATGGCCGCTATAAATGGGCGAATGGAATTGCGTCGGATAATCAGCGGTGTCGAAGATGTCCTTGATGCCGACGGGAACGCCGGCCAACAGACCTAGGCCGTTGTTTTGCGCCGCATCGGCGCGAACCTGTCGGGCGTCGAATGAGACGAAAGCCTGGATATCCGGTTCCAGCGTCTGAATGCACTCAAGAAAGTGCTCGGCGATAGCCGCGGCGCTCGTCTTGCCATTGACCGCCGCTTCACTGAGGGCGGTGGCATCAAGGGTAGGGCCGATCATTTAGCGAACAACTGATCGATATTCTTGAACGCCTTGAACTCCAGGGCGTTGCCGCAGGGGTCGAAGAGAAACATCGTCGCTTGTTCGCCCACCAATCCCTGAAAGCGGATACCCGGTTCGATCACGAAGCGAGTGCCAAGGGCTTTCAAACGCTCGGCCAGCGTCTCCCATTCCTTCATCCCCAATACCACACCGAAATGCGGCACCGGCACGTCGTGGCCATCCACGGCGTTGGTATGGGCGGCTTCCTGAGAAGCGTTTTTCGGTGCCAGATGAATCACCAGTTGATGGCCGAAAAAGTTGAAATCGACCCAGTGATCGCTGGAGCGACCTTCTTCCAGGCCGAACACTTCGCCATAGAAACGCCGGGTGGCGGCCAAATCGTAAACCGGAATAGCCAAGTGAAAAGGGGACAGCTGCATTGGACGTGCCTCAACGGGTTGGAGTTGAGACTGAGTTTAATCCTGTGTTTTTTGATTGAAAGACGATAGTTTTTGCGTCGAGCTCAAATTATTTCGATCAATTGGGGAGCCACATGCTGCGAGAACTGAAAACCTTCATTGCCGTGACCCGTCATGGGACGTTCGCCGCGGCAGGCATGCACATCGGCCTGACCCAGTCGGCGGTCAGCGCGCAGATCCGTAACCTCGAACAGGCATTGGGCATTCGCCTGTTCGATCGCACCGGCCGGCAGGCGACGCTTAATGCGGCGGGACAACGGGCGTTGCCGATGGCTCGGGAGATTCTTGAGACCTTCAGCCGCATGGCAATCAGTGACGACGTCGGCGAGTTTCGGGGCGAATTGAAGATCGGCGCGGTGGCCACCGTGCAGACCGGGTTGTTGCCGCGAGCGCTGTTGCGCCTCAGGCAGCAGGCGCCGTTGCTGGAAGCGAAACTGATGCCGGGGGTATCCCTGAACCTGTTGAGTCAGGTGGACACCGGCGAAGTGGACTTGGCGATTCTGATCAAGCCGCCTTTTGAATTGCCCAAGGAATTGTCGGCGCAAATCATCCGTCGGGAACCGTTTGTGCTGATCGTGCCGGCAGATCTTGAGGGCGACGACCCGCTGTTGTTACTCGCCAATCACCCTCACGTACGTTACGACCGCAATTCGTTCGGTGGGCGCTTGGTGACTCGCTTTTTGCGTGAGCAGCAAATTGATGTGCAGGTGGCTCTGGAGCTGGATGAGCTGGAAGCTATCGTCAAAATGGTTGAGTACGGGCTGGGTGTTTCTTTGCTGCCCGAGGCCGGACTGTGGCTTGAGCATGGGGCGAAAGTGCGGACCATCTCGTTGGGTGAGCTGACGTTTTACCGGGAGATCGTGCTGTTGCAGCGTTATAGCCAGCGCTCACAGCCGATCCAGCAGTTGTTTGCGCGGTGTTTGTTGTAAGGATCAAAAGATCGCAGCCATAAAAAACCCGCCAATCGGCGGGTTTCTTCATGGCTAACCGAAGATCACTCTTCGATGTTGCCCATGGCGGTGGTGTTGAAGCCGCCGTCTACGTACATGATTTCGCCGCTGATGCCGGACGCCAGGTCCGAGCACAGGAAGGCGCCGGCGTTGCCGACTTCGTCGATGGTGACGTTACGACGCAGCGGGGTTTGCGCTTCGTTGGCGGCCAGCATTTTGCGGAAGTTCTTGATGCCGGAAGCGGCGAGGGTGCGGATCGGGCCGGCCGATACGCAGTTGACGCGGGTGCCGTCCGGGCCCAGGGAGCCGGCCAGGTAACGCACGCCCGCTTCCAGCGAGGCCTTGGCCATGCCCATCACGTTGTAGTTCGGCATGGTGCGCTCGGCACCCAGGTACGACAGGGTCAGCAGGCTGCCATTGCGGCCTTTCATCATTTCGCGGCCAGCCTTGGCCAGGGCCACGAAGCTGTAGGCGCTGATGTCGTGAGCGATGCGGAAACCTTCACGGGTGGTGGCTTCGGTGAAGTCGCCGTCCAGTTGGTCGCCCGGGGCGAAGCCGACGGAGTGCACGATGCAGTCCAGGCCGTCCCACTTCTTGCTCAACGCTTCGAAGACCTTGGCGATTTCTTCATCGCTGGCCACGTCGCACGGGAAGCACAGCTCAGGGCTCGAACCCCAGCCTTGTGCGAACTCTTCGACACGACCCTTGAGTTTGTCGTTCTGATAAGTGAAGGCAAGTTCAGCGCCCTCGCGATGCATGGCGGCAGCGATGCCGGATGCGATGGACAGCTTGCTGGCGACACCGACGATCAGTACGCGCTTACCGGCGAGAAAACCCATGTGTTGCTCCTCTCTTTCAGGTTATTGCGCAGTGGCTGGTACCAGAAAAGCGGCTTCCAGCAACTGCTGTGTATACGGATGTTGGGGGGCGGCAAAGATACTTTGCGCGTCTCCCTGTTCGACCACTTGGCCATGCTTGACCACCATCAGTTGGTGGCTCAGCGCTTTGACGACAGCCAGGTCATGGCTGATAAACAGATACGTCAGGTTGTACTTGGTTTGCAGTGAACGCAGCAGCTCCACCACTTGGCGTTGTACGGTGCGGTCGAGGGCCGAAGTCGGCTCGTCCAGCAGAATCAACGCCGGTTTTAGCACTAATGCCCGGGCAATGGCGATTCTCTGCCGCTGCCCACCGGAAAATTCGTGGGGGTAGCGGTGCCGGGTTTCCGGGTCCAGACCTACCTCCTTGAGTGCCGCAATAATCGCTTGTTCCTGTGCTGCCTCAGTGCCCATCTTGTGGATCCGCAGGCCTTCGCCGACGATCTGGCTCACGCACATCCGTGGGCTCAGGCTGCCGAAGGGGTCCTGGAACACCACCTGCATTTCCCTTCGCAGCGGCCGAATTTCGTGCTGCGTCAGGCAGTCTAGCTGCTTGCCTTCAAAACGGATGGTGCCTTTGCTACCGATCAGCCGCAAAATCGCCAGGCCGAGCGTCGACTTGCCGGAACCGCTTTCTCCCACAATCCCCAGGGTTTGGCCCTGGGGCAGGCTGAAATTAATCCCGTCGACCGCTTTGATATGGTCCACGGTCTTTTTCAGAAAGCCTTTCTTGATCGGGAACCACACTTTCAAGTCCTCGACCTGCAGCAACGGCGGGCCAATCACATTGGTTGCCGGCTTGCCGCTGGGCTCCGCTGCCAGCAGTTCCCGCGTGTACGGATGCTGCGGCGCGCGGAACAATTCTTCGCACGATGCCTGTTCGACGATGCAACCGCGCTGCATGACACATACGCGATGCGCAATTCTTCGCACAAGGTTCAAATCATGACTGATCAGTAATAACGCCATGCCCAGACGGGCCTGCAATTCCTTGAGCAGTTCGAGGATTTTCAGCTGAACAGTCACGTCCAGCGCCGTGGTTGGTTCGTCGGCGATCAGCAATTCCGGCTCATTGGCCAGGGCCATCGCGATCATCACCCGCTGACGCTGACCACCGGACAATTCGTGGGGCAAGGCCTTGAGGCGCTTCTGCGGCTCGGGGATGCCGACCATTTCCAGCAGTTCCAGCGTGCGCTTGGTCGCCACTTTGCCGATCAGGCCTTTGTGGATGCCCAATACCTCGTTGATCTGCTTCTCGATCGAATGCAGCGGATTGAGCGAGGTCATTGGCTCTTGAAAAATCATCGCAATCCGGTTGCCGCGGATGTGGCGGATGGTTTTCTCTTTGAGGTCCAGCAGGTTCTGGTCGGAATAGGTAATGGTGCCGGACGGGTGCCGTGCCAGCGGGTAGGGCAGCAGGCGCAGGATCGAGTGGGCGGTCACCGATTTGCCGGAGCCGCTTTCACCCACCAAGGCCAGGGTTTCGCCACGCTTGATGTCGAAGCTGACGCCCTCGACCACCCGCTGAACGCGCTTGCCAACGACAAACTCGACAGCCAGGTCGCGCACTTCGATCAGATTGTCCTGATTCATTTCACTTCCTCGGGTCGAAGGCATCGCGAGCGGACTCGCCGATGAACACCAGCAGACTCAACATCAATGCCAGCACCGCAAACGCACTCATGCCCAGCCACGGCGCTTGCAGGTTGGATTTGCCCTGAGCCACCAGCTCACCCAGGGATGGCGCGCCTGGCGGCAGGCCGAAGCCGAGGAAATCCAGGGCGGTCAGCGTACCGATGGCGCCGGTCAGGATAAACGGCATGAAAGTCATGGTCGAGACCATGGCGTTGGGCAGGATGTGGCGGAACATGATCGCACCATTGCGCATGCCCAGCGCCCGGGCCGCGCGCACGTATTCCAGGTTGCGCCCGCGCAGGAACTCGGCGCGCACCACATCCACCAGGCTCATCCACGAGAACAGCAGCATGATCCCCAACAGCCACCAGAAGTTCGGCTGCACGAAACTGGCCAGAATGATCAGCAAATACAGGACTGGCAACCCGGACCATATCTCCAGAAAACGCTGCCCGGCCAGATCGACCCAGCCGCCATAAAAGCCCTGCAAGGCCCCGGCGATCACGCCGATGATCGAGCTGAGGAGGGTCAGCGTCAAAGCGAACAGCACCGAAATCCGGAAGCCGTAAATCACCCGGGCCAGTACATCGCGACCCTGGTCGTCGGTGCCCAGCAGGTTATCGGCCGAAGGCGGCGCAGGGGCCGGGACTTTCAGGTCGTAGTTGATGCTTTGGTAGCTGTAGGGAATCGGCGCCCACAAGACCCAAGCGTCCTTGGCCTTGAGCAATTCGCGGATGTACGGGCTCTTGTAGTTGGCTTCCAGCGGGAATTCGCCGCCGAACGCGGTTTCCGGGTAGCGCTTGAGTGCCGGGAAGTACCAGGCGTTGTCGTAGTGCACCACCAGCGGTTTGTCGTTGGCGATCAGCTCGGCGCCGAGACTGGCGCCGAACAAAATCAGGAACAGCCACAGCGACCACCAGCCACGCTTGTTGGCCTTGAACAGCTCGAAACGTCGGCGATTGAGAGGGGACAGGTTCATCTCAATGCTCCCGGCTTTCGAAGTCGATGCGCGGATCGACAAAGGTGTACGTGAGGTCGCCGATCAGCTTCACCACCAACCCCAGCAGGGTGAAGATGAACAGGGTGCCGAACACCACCGGGTAGTCACGGTTGATCGCCGCTTCGAAACTCATCAGGCCCATGCCGTCGAGGGAGAAAATCACTTCGACCAGCAACGAGCCGGTGAAGAAGATCCCGATAAATGCCGAAGGGAACCCGGCGATCACCAACAGCATGGCGTTGCGAAACACATGGCCGTAGAGCACGCGGTGGCGAGTCAGGCCCTTGGCCTTGGCGGTGACCACGTATTGCTTGTTGATTTCGTCGAGGAAGCTGTTTTTGGTCAGCAGCGTCATGGTCGCGAAGTTGCCAATCACCAATGCGGTCACCGGCAGCGCCAGGTGCCAGAAGTAATCGAGGACCTTGCCGCCGGTGCTGAGCTCGTCGAAGTTGTTCGAGGTCAGGCCCCGTAGCGGGAACCAATCGAAATAGCTGCCGCCGGCGAACACCACAATCAGCAGAATGGCGAACAGGAACGCCGGGATCGCGTAACCGACGATGATCGCCGAACTGGTCCAGACGTCGAAATGGCTGCCGTGTCGCGTCGCCTTGGCGATTCCCAGCGGGATCGACACCAGGTACATGATCAACGTGCTCCACAACCCGAGGGAGATCGACACCGGCAGCTTTTCCTTGATCAGATCGATGACCTTGGCGTCGCGGAAAAAGCTGTCGCCGAAATCCAGGGTGGCGTAGTTCTTGATCATGATCCACAAACGTTCCGGCGCCGATTTGTCGAAGCCGTACATGTGTTCGATTTCCTTGACCAGCGCCGGGTCCAGGCCTTGGGCGCCGCGATAGGCCGAGCCTGCCACCGAGACTTCGGCACCGCCGCCGGCAATGCGGCTGGTGGCGCCTTCGAAGCCTTCGAGCTTGGCGATCATCTGTTCCACCGGCCCACCGGGCGCGGCCTGGATGATCACGAAATTGATCAGCAGAATGCCGAGTAGGGTCGGAATGATCAGCAGCAGTCGCCGAAAAATATACGCCAGCATCTGATTACTCCGTGCCCGCAGGGTCGGCTTGCCGTTTGGTTTCGATTTCTATCGCAGGTACCGCGTCGGGCTTGACCCACCAGGTATTGATGCCGATGTCATATTTGGGTGAAACCTTCGGGTGGCCGATGTGGTTCCAGTACGCCACGCGCCAGGTTTTGATGTGCCAGTTGGGGATCACGTAATAGCCCCATTGCAGCACCCGGTCCAGCGCTCGGGCGTGGGCCACCAGGCTTTGGCGCGAATCGGCGTTGATCAGTTGCTCGACCAATTGGTCCACCACCGGATCTTTCAAACCCATGGAGTTGCGGCTGCCGGGGTTGTCGGCGGCGGCAGTCATCCAGTACTCGCGCTGTTCGTTACCCGGCGAGTTCGACTGCGGGAAGCTGCCGACGATCATGTCAAAATCCCGCGAGCGCACGCGGTTGATGTATTGCGAGACGTCGACCCGACGGATCACCAGATCAATGCCCAGATCACTGAGGTTGCGCTTGAACGGCAGCAGTATCCGCTCGAACTCGGTCTGGGCCAGCAGAAACTCGAGGGTCACCGGTTTGCCGGTGGCGTCGACCATTTTGTCGTCGACGATCCGCCAGCCGGCCTCTTGCAGCAATTGATACGCCTGGCGCTGCTGAGTGCGGATCATGCCGCTGGCGTCGGTCACCGGGTTCTGGAACGCCTCGCTGAACACTTGCTCGGGGATCTTGCCGCGGAACGGGTCGAGGATCGCCAGTTGATCGGCGTCCGGCAGGCCAGTGGCGGCCATTTCCGAGTTTTCGAAAAAACTGCGGGTGCGCGCGTAGGCGCCGTTGAACAGTTGTTTGTTGGTCCATTCGAAGTCCAGCAACAGGGTCAGCGCGTGGCGCACGCGCACATCCTGAAACACCGGACGGCGCAGGTTGAACACGAAGCCTTGCATACCGGTGGGTTTGCCGTTGGGGATCTCTTCCTTGATCAGCCGACCTTCGGTCACTGCCGGAATGTTGTAGGCCTTGGCCCAGTTTTTTGCGACCGATTCCAGCCAGTAGTCGAACTGACCGGCCTTGAGCGCTTCCAGCGCGACGGTGTTGTCGCGGTAGTAGTCGGTGGTCATCACGTCGAAATTGTAGAAGCCACGATTGACCGGCAGGTCCTTGCCCCAGTAATCCTTGACCCGCTCATAGCGCACCGAACGTCCGGCCTTCACTTCGCTGACTTTGTACGGCCCACCGCCCAACGGCAGTTCCAGGTTGCCCTTGGTGAAGTCGCGGGTGGCCCACCAATGCTTGGGGAGTACCGGCAGTTGCCCGAGGATCAGCGGCAATTCGCGATTGCCGGTGTGCTTGAACTTGAACAGCACTTTGAGCGGGTCTTCGGCGACTACTTCTTCCACGTCGCTGTAATAGCCGCGGTAGAGCGGGGCGCCATCCTTGATCAGGGTCTGGAAGCTGAACACCACGTCTTCGGCGCGCACCGGGTGGCCGTCGTGGAAGCGTGCTTCGGGACGCAGGTAGAAGCGCACCCAGCTGTTGTCCGGGGCTTTTTCGATTTTGCCGGCGATCAAGCCATATTGAGTGAACGGCTCATCCAGACCCTGTTTGGCCAGGGTGTCGTAGATCATGCTGATGTCGTCGGCCGGCACGCCTTTGTTGATGAACGGGTTGAGGCTGTCGAAGCCACCGAACCCGGCCTGGCGGAAGATCCCGCCCTTGGGCGCATCGGGGTTTACGTAATCGAAATGTTTGAAATTGGCCGGATATTTCGGCGGTTCGTTGTACAGGGTCAGGGCATGTTGCGGGGCGGCGCAGGCCAGCCCGGCGAACAACAGACCGCTGGCCTGCAAGAGCAGGGCGCGTACGGGTTTCATTGATCTTTCTCCGAAGATTTCAGCCACCAAGCGCTCAGGCCCAGGGTATAGGGCGGCGTGGTGACGAAAGCGAACCGGTTGCGGTAGGCCAGGCGGTGATAATTGAGGTACCAGTTGGGAATGATGTAGTGCTGCCACAGCAGCACCCGGTCGAGCGCCTTGCCGGCGGCGACTTGTGCGTCGCGCGTCTGGGCGGCGAGCAGTTGTTCGAGTAAATGGTCGACCACCGGGTTGGCGATACCGGCGTAATTCTTGCTGCCCTTGACCCCGACCTGGCTGGAGTGGAAGTACTGCCATTGTTCCAGACCCGGGCTGAGGGTCTGGTTGAGGGTCATCAGGATCATGTCGAAATCGAACTGATCGAGGCGCTGTTTGTACTGGGCGCGATCGACCGTGCGCAGCCGTGCGTCGATGCCGATGCTGGCGAGGTTCTCGACGTAAGGCTGAAGAATGCGTTCCAGGTTCGGGTTGACCAGCAGGATCTCAAAACGCAACGGTTGGCCGATGGTGTTCTGTAGCCGCTGACCGTTGAGCTTCCAGCCGGCCTCGGCGAGTAGCTCCAGGGCCTTGCGCATGGTTTTCCGCGGAATGCCGCGCCCATCGGTCTGCGGCAGGCTGAACGGCTCGGTAAGCTGCTTGGCGGGCAACTGATCGCGATAGGGCTTGAGCAATAGCCATTCGTGACCGACCGGTAGCCCGGTGGCGGAGAATTCGCTGTTGGGGTAATAACTCATGGCGCGCTTATAGGCGCCGCTGAACAGCGTGCGGTTGGTCCACTCGAAATCGAACATCAGCCCCAGCGCTTCGCGGACCTTGGCCTCGGCGAAGGTTGGTCGCCGGGTGTTCATGAACAGGCCCTGGCTCTGGGTCGGGATCTGGTGCGCGATTTGCGCCTTGATCACATCGCCACGGCGCACGGCCGGGAAGTCGTAGCCGTTGGTCCAGTTCTTGGCCTGGTGTTCGATGTAAATGTCGAACTCGCCGGCCTTGAACGCTTCGAAAGCCACATCGCTGTCACGGTAGAACTCGACTTCCATGCGATCGACGTTGTATTTGCCGCGATTGACCGGCAGGTCCTTGCCCCAATAATCCTTGACCCGCTCGAAGACGATCTGCCGCCCCGGCGTTACCGAGGTGATGCGATATGGCCCGCTGCCCAATGGCGGCTCGAAGGTGGTGACCTTGAAGTCGCGACCTTCCCAGTAATGCTGGGACAACACCGGCAACTCGCCCAGGCGCAGGATCAGCAGCGGATTGCCAGCGCGTTTGAAGACGAAACGGATGCGCCTTGGGTTGAGGATATCCACCCGCGACACTTCCTGAAGGTTGGTGCGGTATTGCGGGTGACCTTCCTTGAGCAGCAAACGGTAAGAGAACGCCACATCGTAAGCGGTGATCGGCGTGCCATCGTGGAAACGCGCTTCGGGGCGCAGGTTGAACACCACCCAGCTGCGGTCTTCGCTGTATTCCACCGATTGGGCAATCAGGCCATAACTGGAAGTCGGCTCATCGCCAGACGGCGCGTATTGGCCGGTGCCGACCATCAACGGTTCATTGAGTTCGTTGATGCCGTATTGCAGGAAGTTGGGGGTAGAAACCGGGCTCGAGCCTTTGAAGGTGTATGGGTTGAGCGTATCGAAGGTGCCAAACGCCATCACCCGCAACGTACCGCCCTTGGGCGCTAGCGGGTTGACCCAGTCGAAGTGGGTAAATCTGGCCGGGTACTTGAGCGTGCCGAACTGCGCATAACCATGGCTTTCGCTGATCGTCGCGCTGGCGGGGGAGCTCAAGGCCAGGCTGATCAGGAGCAGGAGGAGGGGACGCTTCAAGTCAGAGATCCGATCCAGGCGGCTTGGGCTTTGTGGGCCGTACAGTAACAGCTTGTATCGACAGGAAAAAGACGGGGGGTTAATGCATTGTTAATTGTGCAGGTGAAGGTCCGGCGGATCGCAGAACCTGTGGCGAGGGAGCTTGCTCCCGCTGGCCGATGCGCGCCCGGGCGAAGCAGTCGTTAAACCGAAATACACGGTGTGTCAGAAATCACCGGGTTTCAGGTTTTGGGGCTGCTTCGCAACCCAGCGGGAGCAAGCTCCCTCGCCACAATAGCCCCTCGACAGGGCGTGTTGCTTAATGCGGCGAAGCAACCGTCAGCATCTGCCCCGGTTTAAGCGCCTGGCCAACCCGAGGGTTCCAGCGCTTGAGGTGTTGCATTTCGACATTGAAACGTTTGGCGACCATGTACAGGGAGTCGCCTTGCTTGACCTTGTACTGGGTCTGCTGGGCCTTGTTGGTGATCTTGCCGTTCGTCTTGCTGTTCGCTGCCACCACGGTGTTGACGCGCCCGGACTTGCGCTTGGTGGTGTCCTGCATCACCAGGTTTTGACCGACCTTGAGGTCCTTGCCCGTCAGTTTGTTCCAGCGTTGCAGGTCCTTGATGTCGACCTTGTTGGCCTTGGCGATAGTGCCCAGATTGTCGCCACGTTTGACTCGATAGGCGCGCTTGAGGCTGGCGATTTCGCTGTCGTCTGCACCTTCGAACACCGGTTTGAGCGGTCGCTGACTGATCAGCTCCTCAGGGCGCATGGTCGACAGGCTGGCGGTCAGCAGTTGCGCCTTGGAGGTTGGCACCAGCAGATGCTGGGGGCCATCGACGGTGGTGCGTTGCTTGAAAGCCGGGTTGAGCTGGAACAATTCGTCTTCGTCGATGTTGGCCACCGCGGCAACCTTGGACAGGTCCATGCGCTGGTTAATTTCGACGACCTGGAAGTACGGTTCGTTGGCGATCGGGTTGAGGTTCACGCCATAGGCTTCGGGCGCCAATACCACTTGCGACAGGGCCAGCAACTTGGGCACATAGGCCTGGGTTTCCGCGGGCAGCGGCAGGTTCCAGTAGTCGGTCGGCAGGCCGAGTCGTTCGTTACGCTCGATGGCCCGGCTGACCGTGCCTTCGCCGGCGTTGTAGGCCGCCAGGGCGAGCAGCCAGTCGCCGTTGAACATGTCGTGCAGACGGGTCAGGTAATCCATGGCCGCGGTGGTCGAGGCGGTGATGTCGCGACGGCCATCGTAGAAGCGGGTCTGACGCAGGTTGAAGTAACGCCCGGTGGAAGGAATGAATTGCCAAAGACCCACCGCATCGGCCCGGGAATAGGCCATCGGGTTGTAGGCGCTTTCAATCACCGGCAACAGCGCCAGTTCCAGCGGCATGTTGCGTTCTTCAAGGCGTTCGACGATGTAGTGAATGTAGAGGCTGCCGCGTTCGCCGGCGTTTTCAAGGAAGGACGGGTTACTGGCGAACCACAGGCGCTGTTGCTCGATGCGCGGGTTGACGCCCAGGTTGTCCTGCAACTGGAAGCCCTGGCGCATGCGCTCCCAGACGTCCTGTGGTATTTGCGGTGTGGGTTTTTCGCTGAGCCAGACAGGTTTTTGCTTGGCTCGCGCGGCGATATTCGGGGTGTGTGTCGCTTCGGTCTGCGGCACATGGCTGGAACAGCCCGCCAAAGTGGCGGACACAGCCACCGCGATGGCTTGAGCCAAGCGGGTCAATGCGTCTGAATTGATGGCTTTACGAATAGGTGACGACATTGGCTGGAAGTAAGTTCCGGGCAAAAATGTCGGGCGATTCTAGAAAGCGCACCCCCTGCGGTCAACCATTCAGAATTTTTGTACCATCAAGCAGCCTCCCTAGAACGTGTCTTTCCAAGCGCGAAGAGCCGCAAAAACCGCACTCGGAGCCCGGTTGTCGGGTCCATTCCGTTCGTCCACTTTTTCTTTAACGGATGTTTCGCCGGTACGCAAAAACGGATTGGTGAGCTTTTCCAGTGCCAGTGTCGAAGGCAGCGTCATGATTCCGGCGTCGCGTTGACGGGCGACTTTGGCCAGTCGTGCGAGGGTGTCGGCGTTGCCCGGTTCGACCGCTGCGGCAAACTTCAGATTGCTCAGGGTGTACTCGTGGGTGCAGTAGACCAACGTGTCTTCGGGGAGCGCCGCGAGGCGGCTCAGCGAGTGATGCATTTGCTCGGGCGTGCCTTCGAATAACCGGCCGCAACCGGCAGCGAACAGGGTGTCGCCGCAAAACAAATGGCCTTGGTGATAAAAGGCGATGTGCCCGAGGGTATGGCCCGGCACCTGGATGACGTCGAAGTCCCAGCCCAGCACGCTGATGCGGTCATTGTCCTTGAGCGCCACGTCTCGCGCCGGGATGCTTTCACTGGCCGGGCCGTAGACTGTCGCGTCTGTCGCTTTTTTCAGCCGCTCGACGCCGCCGACATGGTCATGATGGTGATGAGTGATCAGAATATCGCTTAACACCCAGCCCGGGTGCGCCGCGAGCCAGGCGTGTACTGGCGCGGCATCACCCGGATCGACCACGGCGCAGCGCTGGGTGCTGTGGTCTTGCAACAACCAGATGTAGTTGTCGGTGAAGGCGGGCAGGGCACTGATCTGTATCATCGTCGGATTCGCCAAGCGGAAAACATTGGCGCATCTTAGAACTTCCTGGCGCGTTGGAGAATGCAATGACCGATAAAGCGTTCGCTCAGGCCGATCCTGAGTGGCTGACATTGATCAGCGCGGCCCGTGAATGGCTATCCGGGCCCATCGGGCAATTTCTGCTGGACGAAGAACGACGCATGCTCGAAGACGAGTTGGGGCGCTTCTTCGGCGGCTACCTGGTGCATTACGGCCCCTCGGCGCAAACACCGCCGTCGGCACCGCAGGTCCAGCGCAATGTGCGGCTCGGTGCGCCGTTGCCGGGGGTCGAGATCGTTTGTGAAGAGCAGGCCTGGCCGTTGAGCGAGCATGCCGCCGATGTGGTGGTGTTGCAGCACGGGCTGGATTTCTGCCTGTCGCCCCACGGTTTGCTGCGCGAAGCAGCGAGCAGTGTTCGGCCTGGCGGGCATCTGCTGATTGTCGGGATCAACCCCTGGAGCAGTTGGGGCCTGCGTCATGTGTTCGCCCATGACGCCTTGCGCAAGGCCCGCTGCATTTCGCCGTCGCGGGTTGCTGACTGGCTGAACCTGCTGGGCTTCGCGCTGGAGAAACGCCGCTTCGGGTGCTATCGTCCGCCGCTTGCGTCGCCTGCCTGGCAAGCCCGTCTGGCCGGTTGGGAGCGCAAGGCCGGTGACTGGCAATTGTCGGGTGGTGGCTTCTATTTATTGGTCGCGCGCAAGATCGTGGTGGGTCTGCGGCCGGTGCGTCAGGAACGGCGCGAACCGATGGGCAAGCTGATTCCGTTGCCGATGGCCAAGGTCAACCGTCGTCACCTCGAACCGTAATACACATTTTATTTTCCCGGCCGGGTTCGCCCCGGCCTCGGGCATCGTCGGTCACCGATCGGCGAGCCACCGCATTTTCTGGATAGATTGGCATGAGCGATAGCGTAGAACTCTTCACCGATGGCGCCTGTAAGGGCAACCCTGGCCCGGGCGGCTGGGGCGCGTTGCTGGTGTGCAAGGGCGTTGAAAAAGAACTCTGGGGCGGCGAAGCCAACACCACCAACAACCGCATGGAGTTGATGGGCGCGATCCGTGGCCTGGAAGAACTCAAGCGCTCCTGCGACGTGCTGCTGGTGACCGATTCCCAGTACGTGATGAAAGGCATCAACGAGTGGATGGCTAACTGGAAGAAGCGCGGCTGGAAAACCGCGGCGAAAGAACCGGTGAAAAACGCCGATCTGTGGAAACTGCTCGACGAGCAGGTCAACCGCCACAA
Organism: Pseudomonas sp. B21-048; assembly: GCF_024748615.1. Classification (NCBI taxonomy): domain Bacteria; kingdom Pseudomonadati; phylum Pseudomonadota; class Gammaproteobacteria; order Pseudomonadales; family Pseudomonadaceae; genus Pseudomonas; species Pseudomonas sp. B21-048. The sequence goes on from NZ_CP087168.1 coordinate 2,482,849, forward strand.
CGTCACCTGGAAATGGGTGCGCGGGCACATCGGCCATCACGGCAACGAACGGGCTGACCAACTGGCCAACCGTGGCGTTGATGAAGTGCGTGGGTACAAACAAGCCTAGACCTTTCACTGATCGTTCCCATGCTCTACGTGGGAATGCAGCCCGGGACGCTCTGCGTCCCATTGGAACGCGGAGCGTCCCTTGAGGCATTCCCACGCAGAGCGTGGGAACGATCAGTGGGAGCGAGCCTGCTCGCGATGGGTGCAACACGGTGTATCTGAAAGACCCCGGCGAGCGTGTTAACATCGCCGCTTTTGCACGATTGACCCGTTGAGAGCTGAGCACTGATGGCCACCAGATCCGTTGTACTCGATACCGAAACCACCGGCATGCCGGTGACCGACGGCCACCGGATTATCGAAATCGGTTGTGTCGAGTTGATCGGTCGGCGCCTGACCGGCCGGCATTTCCACGTTTACCTGCAACCGGATCGCGAGAGTGATGAAGGCGCCATCGGCGTTCACGGCATCACTAACGAATTCCTGGTGGGCAAGCCGCGTTTCACTGAAGTAGCCGATGAGTTTTTCGAGTTCATCAAGGGCGCGCAGCTGATCATCCATAACGCGGCGTTCGACGTTGGCTTCATCAACAACGAATTCGCCCTGATGGGCCATCACGATCGCGCGGACATCACGCAACACTGCTCGATCCTCGACACCCTGATGATGGCCCGGGAACGTCACCCGGGGCAGCGCAATAGCCTTGACGCCTTGTGCAAGCGCTATGGCGTCGACAACTCCGGCCGTGAGCTGCACGGCGCCTTGCTCGACTCCGAGATTCTGGCCGACGTTTACCTGACCATGACCGGTGGTCAGACCAGCCTGTCGCTGGCCGGTAACGCGTCCGATGGCAATGGTTCAGGTGCAGGCGCGGACAACTCCGCCACCGAAATCCGTCGTCTGCCAGCCGATCGTCAGCCGATCCGGATCATCCGTGCCAGTGAAGAAGACCTGGCCCAGCACATTGCGCGCCTTGAAGCCATCGCCAAATCCGCCGGCGCTCCGTCGCTTTGGCAGCAATTGGCTGAGGCCAAGGCCCAGGCGTAAATCGCAGATAAAAAGCGAAAGTGCTTTTGTGGCGAGGGAGCTTGCTCCCGCTGGGTCGCGAAGCGGCCCCTGTGGTCTTCCAGTGACACCGCATCTTGCGACTGCTACGCGGCCGAGCGGGAGCAAGGTCCCTCGCCACGAGAGCTCATCTCTACTTCACATTTTCTCGCTTCAGCATGGTTCGCCCACCGACCCACTTCAGGGCATCCCCCTCGCCACATGGGCTCCAACCCTCTACCCTGAGGTGATTGGCAGGCCACGGTCTGCCGCCTCAGGACACCGAGCCCCATGTATAAAGATTTGAAATTTCCGGTCCTGATCGTCCACCGCGACATCAAGGCCGACACCGTTGCCGGTGATCGTGTACGTGGCATCGCCCGGGAGCTGGAGCAAGAAGGCTTCAGCATCGTCTCGGCAGTCGATTACAACGAAGGGCGTCTGGTCGCCTCGACGCATCACGGCCTCTCTTGCATGTTGATTGCCGCCGAAGATGCCAGCACCCATGCTCATCTTCTGCATAACATGGCCGAGCTGATTCGCTTGGCACGGGTTCGAGCGCCGGACCTGCCGATCTTCGCCTTGGGCGAGCAGGTGACCCTCGAAAATGCCCCGGCCGACGCCATGGCCGAACTCAATCAACTGCGCGGCATTCTTTATTTGTTCGAAGACACTGTGCCTTTCCTCGCCCGTCAGGTCGCCCGCGCGGCGCGCAAATATCTGGACGGCCTGTTGCCGCCGTTTTTCAAGGCGCTGGTGCAGCACACGGCCGACTCCAATTATTCCTGGCATACGCCGGGCCATGGCGGCGGCGTGGCGTATCACAAGAGCCCGGTGGGGCAGGCGTTTCACCAGTTCTTCGGGGAAAACACCCTGCGTTCGGATTTGTCGGTGTCGGTACCGGAACTCGGTTCGCTGCTCGATCACACGGGGCCACTGGCCGAGGCGGAAGCGAGAGCGGCCCGAAATTTCGGCGCCGATCACACCTTTTTCGTGATCAATGGCACCTCGACCGCCAACAAGATCGTCTGGCATTCCATGGTGGCCCGCGATGATCTGGTGCTGGTGGATCGCAACTGCCACAAGTCAGTGTTGCACTCGATCATCATGACCGGCGCGATTCCGCTGTACCTGTGCCCGGAGCGCAATGAACTGGGGATTATCGGCCCGATTCCGTTGAGCGAATTCAGCCGCGAATCGATCCAGGCCAAGATCGACGCCAGCCCGCTGACCCAGGGCCGCGAACCCAAGGTCAAATTGGCGGTGGTGACCAACTCGACCTACGACGGCCTCTGTTACAACGCCGAGCTGATCAAGCAAAGCCTGGGCAACAGCGTCGAGGTGTTGCATTTCGACGAGGCCTGGTACGCCTATGCGGCGTTCCACGAGTTCTTCGCCGGCCGTTACGGCATGGGCACCTCTCGCAGCGAAGACAGTCCGCTGGTGTTCACTACGCACTCCACGCACAAATTGCTGGCGGCGTTCAGTCAGGCGTCGATGATTCATGTTCAGGACGGCGGTGCGCGGCAACTGGATCGCGACCGTTTCAACGAAGCGTTCATGATGCACATCTCGACTTCACCGCAGTACAGCATCATCGCCTCGCTGGATGTAGCCTCGGCGATGATGGAAGGGCCGGCCGGGCGTTCGCTGTTGCAGGAAATGTTCGACGAGGCCCTGAGTTTTCGCCGGGCGCTGGCCAATCTGCGCCAGCATATCGCCGCCGATGACTGGTGGTTCTCCATCTGGCAGCCACCCTCGGCCGAAGGTATCGAGCAGGTGGTCACCGAAGATTGGTTGCTGCAACCCGATGCCGATTGGCACGGCTTTGGCGGCGTGACCGACGACTACGTGCTCCTTGATCCGATCAAGGTCACGTTAGTGATGCCGGGTCTAACGGCGGGCGGTGCCCTGAGCGCGCGCGGGATTCCGGCGGCGGTGGTCAGCAAATTCCTCTGGGAACGTGGGCTGGTCGTGGAAAAGACCGGGCTGTATTCGTTCCTGGTGCTGTTCTCCATGGGCATCACCAAGGGCAAATGGAGCACGTTGCTAACCGAGTTGCTGGAGTTCAAGCGCAGTTATGACGCCAACGTTAGTTTGGCCACCTGCCTGCCATGCGTGGCACAACACAATATTGCCCGTTATCAAGGCATGGGTTTGCGGGATCTGTGTGATCAATTGCACGCCTGTTATCGCAGCAACGCCACGGCCAAACACCTCAAACGCATGTACACCGTACTGCCGGAAGTCGCGATGAAGCCGGCGCACGCCTATGATCAATTGGTACGCGGGGAGGTTGAGGCTGTTTCGATCGATGCTCTGGACGGGCGGATCGCAGCGGTAATGCTGGTGCCATACCCGCCGGGGATCCCGTTGATCATGCCCGGCGAGCGTTTCACCGAGTCGACCCGTTCGATCATCGATTACCTGAAGTTTGCCCGTACGTTCGACAGTAGTTTTCCCGGATTTGTCGCCGATGTGCATGGCTTGCAACACGAAGACGAGGGCAATGGACGGCACTACACCGTCGATTGCATCAAGGAATGAGGACCTTTGCGAGTATGCAACCCGTCATGAATCCCAAATACCCGGGCCTCTCGGTGCGTGTCGCCGATGAGGGGTTTGCGGCTTATATCTGGGGCAGTGATTTCAGTTTTGAAGTCGCCGCCTATGGTGTCGCGCAAATCGGTAAGCCGGTGGCGCAGTGGCCGGTGACGCCAATCACCCCGTATCGCAAGTGTTACGGCATCGATCCCGAAGAATTCAGCAGTTTTCACGATGCCGCTGACAGCGCGATTTTCATGGCCTACCTGGATGACGAGCCGGTGGGGCACCTGGTGGTCAGCACCAACTGGAACGGTTTCGCCCATATCGATGAATTGGCGGTGCATGCACCGGCGCGCCGTCATGGCGTGGCCAAGGCGTTGCTGGACGTGGCGCAGTTCTGGAGCCGCAAGAAAAAACTGCCGGGCATCATGCTGGAAACCCAGAACAACAACCTGGGTGCCTGTCGACTTTATGAGCGCTGCGGTTATACCGTCGGCGGGATCGATCATCTGCGCTACCGCGGGATCGATCCGAACACCGCCGAGGTGGCGCTGTTCTGGTATCGGCTGTTCGATAACCCGCTGGAAAACCCGCTCAGCTCGCCAGCATCGCCACGGCTTGTTCCGTGATGATGTCCAGCAGCGCCTGAACGGCTGAAGAATGCTCGGCGCCCTTCAGGCTCAAGGCATACACGCTGATCGGCACGGCAGGCGCCAACGGGCAGGCATCGAGCCCGGCCGATTTGGCACCGAGGGCGGTGAATGGATCGACAATCGCCAGGCCTTCACCGGCCTCGACCATGCTGCGCATCATTTGATGAGTCTGGACCCGGGTCTGAATGACCGGGGCAGGGCGCAGCGCATGCAGCTTGTTGTCCAGTGCCGGGTTCAATGGATCGTGACCTTCAAGGCCAACCATTGACTGGCCAGCCAAGTCCAGCAGCGAGATGTATTTCTGTTTCGGTTGCAGCCAGCCATGGGGTGCCAGTAGCTGGAGCTTGCCTTGAGCGATGATTTGGCAATGGATATCGGCGTGGTCCGGGTCATGCAGGCTCAGGCCCAAGTCGCTTTCACGCAGCAGCAGGCTTCTGACAATCTCGCGGGTAGGCTGGCTCAGAAGAGTACAAGGTGCGTCGGGGAGGCGTCGGCGCAGGGCCGCGATGCTGTGTGGCAACAGGTGTTGTGCCAACGGCGGGGTGCAGATGATTCGCAGGGGCGGGGCCAAATATTGCTTGAGGCTGCTGGCCAGTCGCTGCACCGGTTCGAGGGCTTCATAGACATGGGCGATCTCGACCTGCAACTCCCGCGCCTCGCGCGTGGCTTGCAGGCGACCACGCACGCTGGCAAACAGCATGAACCCCAACTGATCTTCGGCATCACGCAGGGTGCGTTCTACCTCGGCCACCGGCAGCTGCAGCCATTCGGCGGCGGTGCCCAGGTGACCGGTCTGCAGGAGCGCCTGGATCACTTCGATATGACGTAAACGCATGCGTGAAGTCCATGTTCAGCAGGTGAGGAAGTCAGTCACTGAATCCTAACTCAAGTGCACGCCTATGACTTCTGCTCATAACAGTGGGTTATGAGGCTACGTTCGTTTCAGGTTCGCGAATAAGGGTGACGCCTGATTGCACCAGCAAAAACTCGTTATCGTCGAGTTTGTTGACCCGGTCGCCAATAGCCAGCTTATAGGTGGTGACGGGCGCAGAGCCGGCGAGGCCGTCGTGCGAAGGGGTTGAGTCCTGGAACTCATGCACTGAATAAACGCGGCCTTCCGCGTCTCTTGCATGGAACTGACCGACGAGTACTGCTGCCATCTGCTTAGAACCTCTGGAGATAAATCACTCAATTTGCGGCTCTGTAGACCGTGGTTGGGCGAGGTAAGTTTTCCTACAGGAAAAAAATAGTCAGGGGCGGCGATTTTCCGTCGCCCGCTGGTTGAATCGTCATTTGAAATCTATAACTAGAGCTCTTTCCATCGGACAGTCGAGAATTCTCTATGAGCAACGTCTACGAGATCGCCGTTCTGGTCGGCAGCCTGAGAAAAGCGTCGATCAACCGCAAAGTCGCACTGGCGCTGGCCGAGTTGGCGCCTGCCAATCTGAAGCTGACCATCGTCGAAATCGGCGATTTGCCGCTTTACAACGAAGACATCGATGGCGAGTCACCGCCGGCAGCCTACAGCACTTTCCGACAACAAGTGAGTTCATCCGACGCGGTGCTGTTTGTGACCCCGGAATACAACCGCTCTGTACCGGCGCCGTTGAAGAATGCGATCGACGTGGGTTCGCGCCCCTACGGCAAGAGCGCCTGGAACGGCAAGCCGGGGGCGGTGATCAGCGCTTCACCGGGCGCCGTCGGTGGGTTTGGGGCCAACCACAATATTCGCCAGTCCATGGTGTTTCTCAATGTGCCATGCATGCAGCAACCGGAAGCCTATCTGGGTGGCGCCGGTTCAGCGTTCGACGAGGCAGGCAAGTTGTCGGAGTCGCTCAAGCCGTTCTTGCAGAAATTCATCGATGCGTATGCGCAGTGGGTTGAGCAGCATAAAAAGCCATGACCGTCCCCATCTAGACCGTATTGGGCCTATTCGCGGGCAAACCCGCGATATAGGCCTGCCCAGACGCTAAAAGACTCAACCATTACCCGGCACATTCGGCCAAAGATCGGACACCAGAAACAGCCGCTCGGCTTCTTCCCAATCCCCGTTCGTACGTTCTGTCAGCCGCACCATCAATTGCGCCGGTGCCAGCGGGTCCAGATCGCTCAGCCATGCATTCAGCTGCTCAGCGTTCCAGGTCTGCTCCTCGGGATAGTGTGCCGGTGCCAGCCAGGCATGGCGGGGCAGGGGTTGCCAGCGACCGAACGGGCGCTGCACGACAAAGTTCGCCCAGTCCTTCTGATGCAGCCAGCTACCGCGCAGATGCTGAGGGTGCGCGCCGCTCGGTGATTCGGACTGTCCCGGCCACGGATAAAGCAGATAGCCGCCCAGCCACAGATGCGCACTGAACTGCTGGATATCCAGCGACGCCAGCACTGCACGGCTTTCCGCCCGCGCGGAAATCGGTAATTGATGCTGGCTCAGGTGCTTCAGTTTACGGTCGAGCCGATCATGACAACCCGGTCCGAGCCACTGCGCGGTGTCATGGCCGTCACCGTTCTGTGGCCCAAGGTAGAGCTTGATCGCCAATTCCAGGTGATGCACACCATCGCGATCACGCAGCAGCATGTCCAGTTCACCCAAGGTGTGGCCTTCGCGGCGGATCGGCAGGTTGGCGGCAATCAGTTCGATGCCCGGCGCGTGCCGCACGGCGTATTGCCACAGCCGCTCGTAGTACAGACCCAGCCGCCGGGTCCTGGCCTGAGCCAGCCAGTGCAGCAAATCGTAGCTGTCGCGATCCAGTTGCCTGAGCCAGTGTTCCAGGCGCTCCGGTGCCTGCACCCAGTCGCTGCCGGCCAGCGGATGACGCTGTGGCCACGGGGTGACACCGAGCATCGGCGGCGCGAGGATGACCCAAGCCAGGTCGCGCACTTCAGGGTGGCGCAACTGGTGGGGTAACTGGAGCAAATCTGGAAATAGGATCATCTTGCGAGCATAGCCCGAAACGCGAGCGCACCGTCGTGGCTGAAAGGGTTTTGTCTACGCCGCGCTTTCGCCCATAATCGTGTTTTTCGCCGTCGCAGGCCCTCCGCGTCCCAATAGGAGCCCCATGGAGCAATTTCGTAATATCGGCATCATCGGTCGCCTTGGCAGTTCTCAGGTGCTGGATACCGTCCGCCGACTGAAACGGTTTCTGCTCGATCGTCACCTGCACGTGATCCTCGAAGACACCATCGCCGAAGTCCTGCCGGGGCATGGCCTGCAAACTTCGTCGCGCAAGATGCTCGGTGAAGTGTGTGACATGGTGATTGTGGTCGGTGGTGACGGCAGCCTGCTGGGCGCCGCTCGTGCCTTGGCCAAGCACAATATTCCGGTGCTCGGCATCAACCGTGGCAGCCTGGGGTTCCTGACCGATATTCGTCCCGATGAGCTGGAGGTCAAAGTTGCCGAAGTGCTTGACGGCCACTACCTGGTGGAAAACCGCTTCCTGCTGCAAGCCGAAGTCCGTCGCCACGCCGAGGCCATTGGCCAGGGCGATGCGCTGAACGATGTAGTGCTGCACCCCGGCAAATCGACGCGGATGATCGAGTTCGAGTTGTACATCGACGGCCAGTTCGTCTGCAGCCAGAAGGCCGACGGCCTGATCGTCGCCACACCGACCGGTTCGACTGCCTACGCACTGTCGGCGGGTGGCCCGATCATGCATCCCAAGCTCGACGCTATTGTGATTGTGCCGATGTACCCCCATACCTTGTCGGGTAGGCCGATCGTGGTCGATGGCAACAGTGAGCTGAAAATCGTCGTGTCAAAAGATATGCAGATTTACCCGCAAGTCTCCTGTGACGGGCAGAATCACTTCACCTGCGCGCCCGGTGACACCATCACCATCAGCAAAAAAGCGCAGAAGCTGCGGCTGATTCATCCGCTCGATCACAACTACTATGAAGTCTGCCGGACCAAGCTTGGCTGGGGCAGCAAGTTGGGCGGTGGAGGCGACTGATGCTCGATCCCGCGCGTAGCTACGACCTGATCGGTGACGTGCACGGTTGCGCTCTGACCCTTGAGCACTTGCTCGACCGGCTCGGTTACCACAAACAGGCGGGTGTCTGGCGGCATCCGTCGCGCATGGCGGTGTTCCTCGGCGACATCATCGACCGCGGCCCACGGATTCGCGAAGCGCTGCACATCGTCCACGACATGGTCGAAGCCGGTCAGGCGCTGTGCATCATGGGCAATCATGAATTCAACGCCCTGGGCTGGAGCACGCCGGCACCGCCGGGCAGCGGCAAGCAATTTGTGCGTGAACATACGCCGCGCCACGCGCGCCTGCTTCAGGAAACCCTGGCCCAGTTCGAAGATCATCCCGCTGAATGGCGTGACTTCCTGCAATGGTTCTACAAGCTGCCATTGTTCGTCGATGCAGGGCGCTTCCGGGTGGTGCATGCCTGCTGGGACGCCGGCCTGATCGAGCCGTTGCGCGGGTTGTTCCCCGACGGCTGCATTGATGAGCACTTCCTTCAGGCCTCCGCGGTGCCGGGCAGTTTTGCCAGCACCGTATTCGATCGCCTGTTGCGCGGCACCGACATGCGCTTGCCCCACGGGTTGACCATGACCAGTGGCGATGGCCTGACGCGCTCGTTTTTCCGCACCAAGTTCTGGGAAGACGACCCGCAAACCTACGGAGACATCGTGTTCCAGCCCGACGCCTTGCCTGAGCCGGTGGCCCGCACGCCACTGTCGTCCACCGAAAAAGACAACCTGCTGCGTTACGGCATCGATGAGCCGCTATTATTTGTCGGCCACTATTGGCGCAGCGGCAAGCCGGCGCCGATCCGTCCGAACCTGGCGTGTCTGGATTACAGCGCAGTGCTCTACGGCAAACTGGTTGCTTATCGTCTGGACCAGGAAACCCGTCTCGACCCGCATAAATTTGTCTGGGTCGATGTCGAGCGGCCGGAGGTGTTGCAATGACGGCCGTTGCGGTATTGCGTCTGCCTCTGGCGGTGGATTTGAGTGGGTTCGTCAAATTGCTGCGGCGCATGCAAGTGCCCCATCGGGTCAGCGAAGAGGCGGGCGAACAGGTGCTGTGGGTACCGGCCGACATCAGCGAAGACGTGCGCTCATTGTACGAACGCTTTCCGGCGGGCGACCCGGATCAGCAACTGGATATCCCGATCGCGCAGTCGCGGCAGCGTCCGGGCTTCGTCGAGCAGGTGCGCCACAGCAAGGCCACGGCGTTGGTGCTGTTGCTGAGCCTGATCGTCGCCATGGTGACGCTGCTGGGCGAGAACCTCGAGACGATGCGCTGGCTGACCTTCCTCGATTTCCGTGTGGTCGGCGAGTACATCCATTTCACGCCACTGGCCGACAGCCTGGCGGCGGGGCAGTGGTGGCGTCTGGTGACGCCGATGCTGATCCACTTCGGCATCCTGCACCTGGCCATGAACGGCATGTGGTACTGGGAACTGGGGCGGCGCATCGAGTCGCGTCAGGGCAGCATCAACCTGATCGGCCTGACGTTGCTGTTCAGCCTGGTGTCCAACTATGCCCAGTTCCTTTTCAGCGGCCCGAGCCTGTTTGGTGGGTTATCCGGCGTGCTGTATGGCCTGCTCGGGCATTGTTGGATTTTCCAGATTCTGTCGCCGAACCCGGCTTATCGCCTGCCCCGAGGGGTGCTGGTGATGATGCTGGTGTGGTTGCTGGTGTGCCTGTCGGGGCTGGTTTCGATGATCGGCTTCGGTCAGATTGCCAACGCGGCCCACGTCAGCGGGTTACTCATCGGATGCTTCACCGGTTTGTTGGGCGGTTTGTACAACCGCCGTAAACTGACTTCCAAATAAGTTATGTGAATTAAAGAGCGCGGAGCCCTTGATGTCCTCTTTTAACGAAATGATCAAAAACATCACCCCGGATATCTACCAGAGCCTGAAACTGGCGGTGGAAATCGGCAAATGGTCCGACGGCGGCAAACTCACCGCCGAGCAGCGCGAACTGTCCCTGCAAGCGATGATCGCCTGGGAAATTCAGAACCTGCCCGAGGAAGAGCGCACCGGCTACATGGGCCCGCAGGGATGCGAGTCGAAGTCGATCGAAGTGCCGAACATTCTGTTCAAATCGGATGCCATCCATTGATCGAGATTGGCCGCGGTGCAATCAGCAAAATGTCGGCGCGCCTTGACGGGCCGAACGTTCAGTACGCTTTTCGTCTGGGCGACGCCGAGGTACCGGTCAATCCGTTGATCGGCACCACGGTGCGCCTGGAATACCTGGGGGCGATCCACTGCACCCATTGCGGACGCAAGACCAAAACCAGTTTCAGCCAGGGTTACTGCTACCCGTGCATGACCAAACTGGCCCAGTGCGACATTTGCATCATGAGCCCGGAACGTTGCCACTACGACGCCGGCACCTGCCGCGAGCCTGCGTGGGGCGAAAAATTCTGCATGACCGATCACGTGGTGTACCTGGCCAATTCGTCAGGGGTGAAGGTCGGAATTACTCGCGCCACACAGCTGCCGACCCGCTGGCTCGATCAGGGCGCCAGCCAGGCTCTGCCGATCATGCGCGTCGCGACCCGCCAGCAGTCGGGCTTCGTCGAAGACCTGTTCCGCAGCCAGGTCGCCGACAAAACCAACTGGCGTGCTTTACTCAAGGGCGATGCGGTGTCGGTGGATCTGGTGCAGGTTCGCGATCAGCTGTTCGACAGCTGCGCCGAAGGCCTGCAAACATTGCAGGAACGATTTGGCCTGCAAGCAATCCAGACCATTACCGATGTCGAACCGCTCGAGATCCGCTATCCGGTCGAGCAATACCCGGCCAAGATTGTCAGCTTCAACCTGGACAAGAACCCGATTGCCGAAGGCACGCTGCTGGGGATCAAGGGCCAATACCTGATTTTCGACACCGGCGTGATCAATATTCGTAAATACACGGCCTACCAGCTCGCCGTGCATCAGTAAGGATTCCAGTATGCGCACCGAACAACCGAAGATGATCTACCTGAAGGACTATCAGGCGCCTGAGTACCTGATCGACGAGACGCACCTGACCTTCGAGTTGTTCGAGGACCACAGCCTGGTCCATGCGCAACTGGTGATGCGCCGCAATCCTGAACGTGGCCCGGGCCTGCCGCCGCTGGTGCTGGACGGCCAGCAACTCGAACTGCTGTCGGTAACATTGGCCGACCGCGAGCTGAGCGCCGCCGACTATCAACTGACCGAGAACCACCTGACCCTGCAACCGACCGCCATAAGCTTCACGGTCGACACCAGCGTCCGGATCCACCCGGAAACCAACACCGCCCTGGAAGGTCTGTACAAATCCGGTACCATGTTCTGCACCCAGTGTGAAGCCGAAGGTTTCCGCAAGATCACCTATTACCTCGACCGCCCGGACGTGATGAGCACGTTCACCACCACGGTGGTCGCCGAGCAGCACAGTTATCCGGTGCTGCTATCCAACGGCAACCCGATTGCCTCAGGTCCGGGCGAAGACGGCCGGCACTGGGCGACGTGGGAAGACCCGTTCAAGAAGCCTGCCTACTTGTTCGCGCTGGTGGCCGGTGACCTGTGGTGCGTCGAAGACACCTTCACCACCATGACCGAGCGCTCCGTGGCGCTGCGCATCTATGTCGAGCCGGAAAACATCGACAAGTGCCAGCACGCCATGAACAGCCTGAAGAAGTCCATGCGTTGGGACGAAGAGGTTTACGGTCGCGAGTACGACCTGGACATCTTCATGATCGTCGCGGTCAACGACTTCAACATGGGCGCCATGGAGAACAAGGGCCTCAACATCTTCAACTCCAGCGCCGTGCTGGCCCGCGCCGAAACCGCTACCGACGCCGCGCACCAGCGTGTGGAGGCGATCGTTGCCCACGAGTACTTCCACAACTGGTCGGGCAACCGCGTGACCTGCCGCGACTGGTTTCAGTTGTCGCTGAAGGAAGGCTTCACCGTGTTCCGCGATTCCGGCTTCTCCGCCGACATGAACTCGGCCACGGTCAAACGCATCCAGGACGTTGCTTACCTGCGCACCCACCAGTTCGCCGAAGACGCCGGCCCGATGGCCCACGCCGTGCGCCCGGACAGCTTCATCGAGATTTCCAACTTCTACACCCTGACTGTGTACGAAAAGGGTTCGGAAGTGGTCGGCATGATCCACACCTTGCTTGGCGCCGAAGGCTTCCGCAAAGGCAGCGACCTGTACTTCGAACGCCATGACGGCCAGGCGGTGACCTGCGACGACTTTATCAAGGCCATGGAAGACGCCAACGGCGTTGACCTGACCCAATTCAAACGCTGGTACAGCCAGGCCGGCACACCACGTTTGGCGGTGAGCGAGTCCTACGACGCCGCAGCGAAAACCTACAGCCTGACCTTCCGCCAGAGCTGCCCGGAAACCCCGGACAAGGTGGAAAAACTGCCGTTCGTGATTCCGGTGGAACTGGGTCTGCTGGACAGTAAGGGCGGCGAAATTGCCCTGCGTCTTGTCGGTGAAGCCAGTGCTCAAGGCACTTCGCGGGTTATTTCGGTGACTGAAGCCGAGCAGACCTTCACCTTCATCGACATTGCTGAAAAGCCGCTGCCTTCGTTGCTGCGCGGCTTCTCGGCGCCAGTGAAACTGAGCTTCCCGTACGACCGCGATCAGCTGATGTTCCTGATGCAGCACGACAGCGACGGTTTCAACCGCTGGGATGCCGGTCAGCAATTGTCAGTGCAGGTGCTGCAAGAGTTGATCGAACAGCAACAGAAGGGTGAAGCGCTGGTGCTGGATCAGCGTTTGGTTGCAGCGCTGCGTACCGTGCTGTCCGACGAGACGCTGGATCAAGCGATGGTGGCCGAAATGCTTTCGTTGCCGGGCGAGGCGTATCTGACCGAGATCAGTGAAGTGGCTGACGTAGACGCCATTCACACGGCCCGTGAGTTTGCCCGTAAGCAATTGGCTGAAGGTTTGTTCGAGGCATTGTGGCTGCGTTATCAGGCCAATCGCGATCTCTCGAAGAAAACGCCGTATGTGGCCGAAGCCGAGCATTTCGCCCGCCGCGCGCTGCAAAACATTGCGCTGTCGTACCTGATGCTCAGCGGCAAGCCGGAGGTGTTGGCGGCAACCCTTGAACAGTTCGACACCAGCGACAACATGACCGAGCGTCTGACGGCGTTGGCGGTGGTGGTCAATTCGCCGTTCGAAGAGCAGAAAGCCACGGCGTTGGCGACCTTCGCCGAACATTTCAAGGACAATCCGCTGGTCATGGATCAGTGGTTCAGCGTTCAGGCCGGCAGCACGTTGCCGGGTGGTCTGGAACGGGTCAAAGCCTTGATGCAACACCCAGCGTTCACGATCAAGAACCCGAACAAGGTGCGTGCCCTGATCGGCGCGTTTGCCGGGCAGAACTTGATCAACTTCCATGCGGCGGATGGTTCCGGGTATCGGTTCCTGGCGGATCTGGTGATCGAGCTGAACGGGTTTAACCCGCAGATCGCCTCTCGCCAACTGGCTCCGCTGACTCGGTGGCGCAAGTACGACGAGGCTCGTCAGGCGTTGATGAAAGGCGAACTGGAGCGGATTCGCGCTTCGGGGCAACTGTCCAGCGATGTGTTTGAAGTGGTCAGCAAAAGCCTGGCCTGAGTTTGGCCTTGCTCCTTCAGGGTTCACTTTTTTGGACCCTGTGGGAGTGGGCTTGCTCGCGAAGGCGGCCTGATAGCTGACCGGGATTTTTGATGGTGTACATATCCATTCCTGCGGTAACGGCGGCTTATGGTTTCGCCCTTACGGCGAGTCCCTTTTGTCAAACGCCACAAAAGGAACCAAAAAGTCTCGCCCCAAGCGTACGGCCCCTCGCTGAGGCTCGGCGTTCCTTCGCTCCGGTATCCATCTGGGGGCATCGCCCTACGGTCTGCTTCGCTACGATCTACATGCGATGGGTTCGACTGCGTCGAACGGCGCTGCGCGCCAATCCCCAGATGAACACCTCCACTCAGCCTCCCGAAGGGGCGGGTAGATCAAGATCAAAAGCCAAAGCCAGAGCCAGAGCAAAATCAAAAGATCGCAGCCTTCGGCAGCTCCGGGAAAAGTGCGTACGCGCTTCCAACCAGGCCGGCCGGTAGGTCGCCTCGCTTTGGCTTTTGCGGTGCACGCCCCCTCGAGAGGCCGAGTGGAGGTTCTGCGCAGTGGGCAACCCGGCATGGATGCCGGGTTAGCCGCCCCGGCCATGGATGGCCGATGGCGGCGGGCCCACGGAGCAGGACCGGAGCGAGGGCATGCCGAGCCTGGGCGAGGCACCGAACGACAGGGGCAAAAGCGCTTTGGTTACTTTGGCGCTTTTCCAAAGTGACCCGCCGTAAGGGCGGAACCGTTAGCCGTCGTTACCGCAGAAACGGATATGTACACCAAACCCAAACCCAAACCCAAACCACCCCTCCGAATACCTCCTCATTCACCCACAACCCATATCCCCCAGTTAACAAAACATAACGAGGCGTCGATTGTCAGACCTTTCCAAACCCCGATAGGATAAGCCAGCTTCCGAAGGGGGCTCTGGATTGCGGGTTTCAGGACTATGCTCCTGAATAGGTCAATCTCGATGAGCACCCCTAACGGCGCCCTGAAGGGTTAAACGACCTAACAATAATAATGTGGGGGAAGGTCTATGAGTGAGCCTGTCATGGGTGTGAGTATTGGCCGCCCGCCGGCATTACGCAGGTTCGCGTTGCTGGCTACAGCGCTCTCGCTGTTGGGCTGTACCGTGCTGTCGGCGCCTGCGCTGGCTGCTGCCGCGTCGGCCGCCGATGTGGTTTATTCCGTTGAATCCGCCAAGGCCAGCAAAGGCCTGATGCTCGATGTCGTACACGCCGGCAAACGCCTGGTGGCGGTCGGCGATCGCGGGCACATTCTATATTCCGATGACCAGGGCGCGACCTGGACCCAGGCCAAGGTACCGACCCGGCAACTGCTGACGGCGGTGTTTTTTGTCGATGACAAACACGGCTGGGCCGTTGGCCATGACGCGCAGATCCTCGCCAGCGAAGACGGTGGCATCACCTGGACCAAACAATTCGAAGACCTGACACGCGAATCGCCGCTGCTCGACGTCTGGTTCAAGGACGTTAACAGCGGCTTTGCCGTGGGCGCTTATGGTGCCTTGCTGGAAACCACCGACGGCGGTAAAAACTGGGAAGACGCCAGTGATCGCCTGGGCAACGAAGACCAGTACCACCTCAACGCTATTGCCGCGGTCAAGGATTCCGGCATTTTCATTGTCGGCGAACAGGGCAGCATGTTCCGCTCCGCCGATGATGGGCAGACCTGGGAAAAGCTTGAGGGCCCCTACGAAGGCTCGCTGTTCGGTGTGATCGGCACTGCGCAATCGGCCACGCTGCTGGCCTATGGGTTGCGCGGCAATCTCTACCGTTCCACGGATTTCGGTAGCACTTGGGAACAGGTCGAACTCAAGGCTGCACGCGGTGCACTGGAGTTCGGTCTGTCCGGCGCCACACTGCTCGACGACGGTTCCATCGTGATCGTCGGCAACGGCGGCAGCATCATTCGCAGCAGCGACGACGGCGAAACCTTCAGCGTGTTCAATCGCCCGGATCGCATTTCCGTTTCGGCGGTGACGGCGGCAGGCAACGGCAATCTGATTCTGGCAGGACAGGGCGGCGTTCGCGTCACTTCGCCCACCGGCGCAGAGAATGGAAAAAACGGGTCGTCCAAATGAGCCGGGCAAATAATAAGAAGGCGGGTCTATGACATCCTTAAGCACTCCTCATCAGGACAAGGCGACGTTTCTTGAGCGCCTGATTTTCAACAACCGACCGGCAGTCATCGTCATCTGCCTGTTGGTCAGTGTTTTCCTGTTCTGGCAGGCAACATTGATCCGGCCGTCGACCAGTTTCGAAAAAATGATCCCGCTCGAGCATCCGTTCATTGAAAAAATGATGGAGCACCGCAACGATTTGGCGAACCTGGGCAACACGGTGCGGATTTCCGTGGAAGCCACTGACGGCGACATCTTCTCCAAGGAATACATGGAGACCCTGCGTCAGATCAATGACGAGGTGTTCTACATCTCCGGCGTCGACCGTTCCGGCCTCAAGTCGCTGTGGAGCCCGAGCGTGCGCTGGACTGAAGTGACGGAGGAGGGCTTCGCCGGGGGTGAAGTGATTCCCCAGAGCTATAACGGCTCCCAGCAAAGCCTCGACCTGCTGCGCAACAACGTGCTCAAGTCCGGGCAAATCGGGCGGCTGGTGGCCAACGACTTCAAGTCGAGCATCGTCGACATCCCGCTGCTGGAGTCCTACCCGGACCCGCAGGATCAGGGCAAGTTGCTGGCGCTGGACTACCGCCAGTTTTCTCACGAACTCGAAGACAAGATCCGCAACAAGTTCGAAGCCCAGAACCCCAACGTGAAGATCCACATTGTCGGGTTCGCCAAGAAAGTCGGCGACCTGATTGATGGCCTGGTCATGGTGGTGATGTTCTTCGGCGTCGCCTTCGTCATCACCCTGATCCTGCTGTACTGGTTCACTAACTGCATGCGCAGTACCGTGGCGGTGTTGAGCACGACGCTGGTGGCGGTGGTCTGGCAGTTGGGCCTGATGCATTTCTTCGGCTTCGGGCTTGATCCGTATTCGATGCTGGTGCCGTTTCTGATCTTCGCCATCGGGATTTCCCACGGCGTGCAGAAAATCAACGGTATCGCCTTGCAGTCCAGCGAGGCGGAGAACGCGCTGACCGCGGCACGCCGCACTTTCCGTCAGCTGTTTCTGCCAGGGATGATCGCGATCCTCGCGGATGCAGTGGGCTTTATCACGCTGTTGATCATCGACATTGGCGTGATTCGTGAACTGGCCATCGGCGCGTCCATCGGCGTGGCGGTGATCGTGTTCACCAACCTGATCCTGCTGCCGGTGGCGATTTCCTACGTCGGTATCAGCAAACGCGCCGTCGAACGCAGCAAGAAAGACGCGCACCGCGAACATCCGTTCTGGCGCCTGCTGTCGAATTTTGCCAGCCCCAAAGTCGCCCCGATTTCCATTGCCCTGGCCCTGATCGCTTTCGGTGGCGGTCTCTGGTACAGCCAGAACCTGAAAATCGGCGACCTCGACCAAGGCGCGCCGGAACTGCGTCCGGACTCGCGTTACAACAAGGACAACAGCTTCATCATCAACAACTACTCCACCAGTTCCGACGTGCTGGTGGTGATGGTCAAGACCAAGTCCGAAGGTTGCTCGCGCTACGAAGCCATGGCACCGATCGACGAGCTGATGTGGAAAATGCAGAACACCGAGGGCGTGCAGTCGGCGATCTCGCTGGTGACCGTGTCCAAGCAGATGATCAAGGGCATGAACGAGGGCAACTTGAAATGGGAAACCCTGTCGCGCAACCCGGACGTGCTGAACAACTCCATTGCCCGTGCCGATGGCCTGTACAACAACAATTGCTCCCTGGCGCCGGTGCTGGTGTTCCTCAACGACCACAAGGCCGAAACCCTGGACCGCGCCGTGCATGCGGTGCAGGACTTCGCCAAAGAGAACAACAAGGAAGGCCTGGAATTCATCCTCGCCGCCGGTAATGCCGGGATCGAAGCGGCCACCAACGAGGTGATCAAACGCTCCGAACTGACCATTTTGGTGTTGGTATACATCTGCGTCGCGACCATGTGCATGATCACCTTCCGATCCTGGGCGGCGACCTTGTGCATCGTGCTGCCGCTGGTGCTGACCTCGGTGCTCGGCAACGCGCTGATGGCGTTCATGGGCATCGGCGTGAAAGTGGCGACTTTGCCGGTGGTGGCGCTCGGGGTGGGGATTGGCGTGGACTATGGGATCTACATCTACAGCCGACTGGAAAGCTTCTTGCGTGCCGGCCTGCCGCTGCAAGAGGCGTACTATCAGACGCTGAAGTCCACCGGTAAAGCCGTGCTGTTCACCGGTCTGTGCCTGGCGATCGGCGTGTGTACCTGGATCTTCTCGGCGATCAAGTTCCAGGCCGACATGGGCCTGATGCTGACCTTCATGCTGCTCTGGAACATGTTCGGCGCGTTGTGGCTGCTTCCAGCGTTGGCGCGGTTCCTGATCAAGCCGGAGAAACTGGCGGGGCAGAAGGGCAATTCGCTGTTCGCTCACTAACCGGTCGCTGAAGCAAAAAAGCCGCAATCTTGGTTGCGGCTTTTTTATTCGTGATGAAGATCAAAAGATCGCAGGCTTCGGCAGCTCCTACAGGGACCGCGTGCACTGTTGGGTGTACTCGATCGCTGCGATCTTTTGACTTTGCTCTAGGACAAATCAGTACCCAGCACCACATTCAGCGCACTGCGCGCATCATCCAGCTGCACCAGCGTCGCATGCCGCGCGCCCAGCGCATCACGATTTTCGATAGCGGTCAGGATCGCCTTGTGCCGTGGCATCGCCAATTCATGCAGATTCGGTCGTTGGTTGGAATGCTTCAAGGCTTCGGCAATCGCCACCGACAGCATGTTGCACAGGTTTGCCAGCAAGTCGTTATGCGTCGCGTCGGCGATGCGGCTGTGGAAATCCAGGTCCGGTTGCAACAAGGCTTCAGGCGTCGGTGCCGCTTCCATGCGCTGATAGGCTTCACCGATGGAGGCGATGTCTTCATCCGTTGCGAATTGCGCGGCCAATGCGGCGGCGGCGGGTTCGATGATGCTGCGCACGCTGGTCAGTAGATCAAAGAATTCATTTTGCGGGCTGCTTTGCATCAGCCAATGCAGCACGTCCGGGTCGAGCATGTGCCATTCCTTGCGCTGCTTGACCACCGTGCCGACCCGCGGACGGGAATACACCAGGCCCTTGGCGACCAATACGCGAGTGGCTTCGCGCAGCACCGGCCGGCTGACCGCGTATTCCTCGCACAGCAGGGCTTCGGCGGGCAGTTTGTCGTCCGGTTTGAACCGTCCCGAGACGATCTGCATGCCCAGTTCCTGGACGATGCGCGAATGCATGCTTTTGCGGTCGGAGGGTTTGCGGTAATCCATGGGGAACGGCGCGATCCTGTGCGATGGGGTGCCGCGCATGATAGCAGGCGCGAGCGGTGGGCGATCCAGCCCTTTGATGATCGTTCCCACGCTCTGTGTGGGAATGCCTCAAGGGACGCTCCGCGTCCCCGCGCGGGAAGTGACGCGGAGCGTCACGGGCTGCATTCCCACGCAGAGCGTGGGAACGATCGGTAGGGGGGTTAGTGAGAGTGGCGGGGAACTTCAGAGCCACGGCAACCAACCAGGAAATCAAAGTCGCAACCCTGATCCGCCTGCAGCACATGGTCGATATACAACTGACGATAACCGCCCACGATCAATTGCTGTGGCGGCTGCAGATCGGCCATGCGCGCCGCCAGCTCCGCATCCGGAATGTCCAGGTGCAAACGCCCGTTGGCGCAATCAAGTTCGATCCAGTCGCCTTCCTTCACTGTCGCCAAAGGCCCACCAGCCGCCGCTTCCGGTGCCACATGCAAAACCACCGTGCCATATGCCGTGCCGCTCATGCGTGCGTCGGAAATCCGCACCATGTCGGTCACGCCCTGGGCCAGCAGCTTGGCTGGCAACCCCATGTTGCCGACTTCGGCCATGCCCGGATAACCCTTCGGCCCGCAGTTTTTCATCACCAGAATTGAATGGGCGTCCACGTCCAGTTCCGGATCGTTGATCCGCGCCTTGTACATGTCGAAGTTTTCGAACACCACCGCACGCCCACGGTGTTGCATCAATTCGGCACTCGCGGCGGAAGGTTTGAGCACCGCACCCAGCGGGGCCAGGTTACCGCGCAACACACAGATGCCGCCGTCGGCGCGGATCGGGTTGTCGAGGGTGCGGATCACTTCGTCCTGGCCGTAGATCGGCGCGTCCTTGGTGTTTTCGCCGATGGTTTTGCCATTGACGGTGAGGGCATTCGGGTTCGGAATCAGGTTGGCTTCGCCGAGGCGACGCAGCACTGCGGGCAAGCCGCCGGCGTAGTAGAACTCTTCCATCAGGAAGCGCCCGGAGGGTTGCAGGTCGACGATGGTCGGCATGCCGCGACCGATGCGGGTCCAGTCATCCAGGTCCAGTTCGACACCGATGCGCCCGGCGATGGCTTTCAAGTGGATCACCGCGTTGGTCGAACCGCCGATGGCGGCGTTCACCCGAATGGCGTTTTCGAAGGCTTCCTTGGTCAGGATCTTCGACAGTTTCAAATCTTCACGCACCATCTCCACTGCGCGCATGCCGGACATGTGAGCCAGCACATAACGGCGCGCATCGACCGCCGGGATCGCCGCGTTGTGGGGCAGGGAAGTGCCGAGCGCTTCGGCCATGCAGGCCATGGTCGAGGCGGTGCCCATGGTGTTGCAGGTACCGGCCGAGCGCGACATGCCGCCCTCGGCCGCGAGGAAATCATCGAGGGTGATGGTACCGGCCTTGACCTGTTCGCTGAGCTGCCAGACCACCGTGCCCGAGCCGATGTCCTGGCCCTTGTGCTTGCCGTTGAGCATCGGCCCGCCGGTGACGACGATGGTCGGCACGTCGCAACTGGCTGCACCCATCAGCAATGCCGGGGTGGTTTTGTCGCAGCCGGTGAGCAGCACCACGCCATCGATCGGGTTACCGCGAATCGCTTCCTCGACGTCCATGCTCGCCAGGTTGCGGGTGAGCATGGCGGTGGGGCGCAGGTTCGATTCGCCGTTGGAGAACACCGGGAATTCCACTGGAAACCCGCCGGCTTCGATCACCCCACGCTTGACGTGCTCGGCGATCTGCCGGAAATGCGCGTTGCACGGGGTCAGTTCCGACCAGGTGTTGCAGATGCCGATGATCGGCTTGCCGTGGAACTGATGGTCGGCGATGCCCTGATTCTTCATCCAGCTGCGGTACATGAAGCCGTTCTTGTCGGCGGTGCCAAACCATTGGGCGGAGCGCAGGGTGGGTTTCTTATCAGACATATGATCGGTTCTCTTATTGTATGACTATATTGTTCGAGCTACGGCGTAACATAAGCGCAATTTCGGCTGCTTGGAAGTGTTGTTGGCTAAATAGTATTACTATATAGTCGTTTTCAACGGTGGGATGGCCCTGGCGATTTTCTGCGAGAGGCGTCCCCCGAGGTTCTATAACAACAACAATCGGAGACCGAACTCATGAGCCAGGAACTGCGGCTTATTCGTCGCATCACGCTGAAACTGATTCCCTTCCTGATCCTGCTGTATCTGATCGCCTATGTGGATCGCTCCGCGGTCGGTTTCGCCAAGCTGCACATGGGCGCCGACATTGGCCTGGGGGACGCGGCTTACGGCCTGGGGGCCGGGCTGTTCTTCATTGGCTACTTCCTGCTGGAAATCCCCAGCAACCTGATGCTCGACCGCTTCGGCGCCCGACGCTGGTTCGCGCGGATCATGGTCACCTGGGGCGCCATCACCATCGGCATGGCGTTCGTCCAGGGACCGAACAGCTTTTATGTAATGCGTTTTCTGCTCGGAGCGGCCGAAGCCGGGTTCTTCCCGGGCGTTCTGTACTACATCACCCAATGGTTCCCGATCCGCCATCGCGGCAAGATCCTCGGGCTGTTCATCCTTTCCCAACCCATCGCGATGATGATCACCGGCCCGGTGTCCGGCGGCTTGCTGGGCATGGATGGCATTCTTGGGCTGCACGGTTGGCAGTGGCTGTTCATCGTCATCGGTACTCCAGCGATCCTGCTGACCTGGCCAGTGCTGCGTTACTTGCCGGACGGCCCGCAACAGGTGAAATGGATGGACCAGTCTGAGAAAGACTGGCTGACCGGCGAGCTGAAAAAGGACCTGGAAGAATACGGCCAGACCCGCCACGGCAATCCGCTTCATGCACTGAAGGACAAACGCGTGTTGCTGCTGGCGCTGTTCTATCTGCCGGTGACGTTGAGCATCTACGGTCTCGGTTTGTGGTTGCCGACGTTGATCAAGCAGTTCGGTGGCACTGATCTGATGACCGGTTTCGTGTCGTCGGTGCCGTACATCTTCGGGATCATCGGTTTGCTGATTGTTCCGCGCAGTTCCGACCGCTTGAATGATCGCTACGGTCATCTGGCGGTGCTGTATGTGTTGGGCGCCATCGGTCTGTTCCTCAGCGCCTGGCTGACGGTGCCGGTGCTGCAATTGGCAGCGCTGTGCCTGGTGGCGTTCGCGCTGTTTTCCTGCACCGCAGTGTTCTGGACCTTGCCGGGTCGCTTCTTCGCCGGCGCCAGTGCGGCGGCGGGGATCGCGTTGATCAACTCGGTGGGCAACCTCGGCGGCTACATCGGTCCGTTCGTGATTGGTGCGTTGAAGGAATACACCGGCAATCTGGCGTCGGGGTTGTACTTCCTGTCTTGCGTGATGGTGTTCGGCCTGGTGCTGACGGGTGTGGTTTATCGGCTGCTGGAGCGTAAACACGTACTGCCGGCCGATGAATTTGCAGCCAGTGCGCGTGGGGCTACCCGTACCTGAGGTCAACACGATTCAAATGTGGGAGCGGCGGTGTTTTGAAGTTTTGCGTTAACAGGAGAAAATCATGCGTTTAGTTCAGTTCGAATTGAGTAACGGCGAGCGTCGTGTCGGCGTGGTCGAGGATGGCCGGGTGCGCGAAGTGCGGGATGCGCGCTCGGTGCGGGATCTGGCGCTGGCGGCGATCGAGGCGGGCGTCGGTCTTGAGCACCAGGTTCAAACCTTGGGGTTGGGCATCAGCCATGACTATTCAGCGCTGCTGGCCAATCTGCAAATCCTGCCGCCGCTGGATCACCCGGACCCGGCGCACATGCTGGTCAGCGGCACCGGCCTGACCCATCTGGGCAGCGCGTCGGCCCGGGACAAAATGCATCAGCAGGCCGGTGACGAAACTGCCATGACCGACACCCTGCGCATCTTCAAGTGGGGCGTGGAGGGCGGTAAACCCACTGCCGGCCAGGCTGGCGTGCAACCGGAGTGGTTCTACAAGGGCGACGGCAGCATCGTTGTGCGACCGGGCAAACCGTTCCCGCTGCCGCCGTTTGCTGAAGATGCCGGGGAGGAGCCTGAACTCAGCGGTCTCTATGTGATCGGCCACGATGGCAAACCGTATCGCCTCGGTTTCGCGGTGGGCAACGAGTTCTCCGATCACGTGATGGAGCGCAAGAATTACCTTTACCTGGCCCATTCGAAATTGCGCAGTTGCAGCTATGGCCCGGAGCTTCGGGTCGGCGAATTGCCCCTGCATCTGGCCGGCACCAGCCGCATCCTGCGCGAGGGTGAAGTGCTGTGGCAGAACGAGTTCCTCAGTGGCGAAGCGAACATGTGCCACAGTCTGGAAAACCTCGAGTATCACCATTTCAAATACAGCCAGTTCCTGCGCCCCGGCGATGTGCACATTCATTTCTTCGGCACCGCGACCCTGTCTTTCGCTGACGGCATCCGCACCCAACCGGGTGATGTGTTCGAGATCAGTCAGGCCGAGTTCGGCGCGCCCTTGATCAACGGCATTGAGCCCGTTGAAGCGGCGTTTGAACCCGGCACCATCGGCACACTTTAAGGAGACACCCATGACCCGGATTCTTGGTCACAACTACATTGGCGGTCAGCGCAGCGCTACTGGCACGGTCAAACTCCAGAGCGTCGATGCCAGCACTGGCGAGGCTTTGCCCCATGATTTCTATCAGGCCACCCTTGAAGAAGTCGACGCCGCCGCGAAGGCTGCCGCCGCTGCTTACCCGGCCTATCGCAGCCTGAGCGCCGAACGACGTGCGCAATTCCTCGATGCGATTGCCGATGAACTGGACGCCCTGGGCGATGAGTTCGTGGCCGTGGTTTGCCGCGAAACCGCGTTGCCGGCGGGCCGTATTCAAGGTGAGCGGGGGCGCACCAGCGGCCAGATGCGTCTGTTCGCCAAGGTGCTGCGGCGTGGTGATTTCTATGGGGCGCGGATTGATCGCGCACTGCCCGAGCGTACGCCATTGCCACGTCCGGATCTGCGTCAGTACCGCATCGGCCTCGGGCCGGTCGCGGTGTTTGGCGCGAGTAACTTTCCATTGGCGTTTTCCACGGCAGGCGGTGACACCGCTTCGGCATTGGCCGCTGGCTGCCCGGTGGTATTCAAGGCCCACAGTGGCCACATGGCAACCGCTGAATGGGTGGCCGACGCCGTGATCCGAGCGGCCGAGAAAACCGCCATGCCGGCCGGTGTGTTCAACATGATCTACGGCGGCGGGGTGGGTGAAGCGCTGGTCAAGCATTCGGCGATTCAGGCGGTCGGTTTTACCGGCTCACTGAAGGGGGGGCGTGCGTTGTGCGACATGGCCGCGGCGCGTGCGCAGCCGATTCCGGTGTTTGCCGAGATGTCGAGCATCAACCCGGTGATCGTGTTGCCGCAGGCGCTGGAAACTCGCACTGAAAACGTCGCCCGTGACCTCACGGCTTCTGTGGTGCAGGGTTGTGGTCAGTTCTGCACCAATCCGGGGTTGGTGATCGGCATTCGTTCGCCGCAGTTCAGCGCGTTCGTGCAACAGGTGGCGGGGCTGATTGGCGACCAGCCGGCTCAAACCATGCTCAATGCCGGCACCTTGAGCAGCTACGGCAAAGGCCTGCAGAAGCTTCTCGCGCATCCGAAAATCGAGCATTTGGTCGGCAACCCGCAACAAGGCAATCAGGCGCAACCGCAATTGTTCAAGGCGGATGTGAGCCTGTTGATCGAAGGCGATGAAGTGCTGCAAGAGGAAGTGTTCGGCCCGACCACGGTGTTCGTCGAAGTGGCGGATCAGGCGCAACTCAGTGCCGCGTTGAACGGTTTGCATGGGCAACTGACGGCAACGATCATCGGTGAGCCGGCGGACTTTGAACAGTTCAGCGAGCTGACGGCATTGCTGGAACAGAAAGTCGGTCGGATCCTGCTCAACGGCTATCCGACCGGCGTGGAAGTCTGCGACGCGATGGTTCATGGCGGTCCGTATCCGGCGACTTCCGATGCGCGCGGCACATCGGTGGGCACTCTGGCCATCGACCGTTTCCTGCGTCCGGTGTGTTTCCAGAACTACCCCGACAGCTTGCTGCCGGAAGCACTGAAGAACGGCAATCCGCTGCGCATTCAGCGCCTGGTCGATGGCAAGCCAACGCGTGATGCCCTCTAGCCCCCATAACTGATTGGCTTGGTCCGCCGCTGTAACTGATCGTTCCCACGCTCTGCGTGGGAATGCCTCAACGGACGCTCCGCGTTCGGCTGTTAATGTGACGCGCAGCGTCACGGGCTGCATTCCCACGCGGAGCGTGGGAACGCTCATGTGATGAGCTATCATTGCCTCTTTCTCATTCAAAGATTGACTGCCATGACTGCCGTAACCAACACCTTGATCGAAGCCCTCGAACACTGCGACATGCTGGAAATCGACGGGCTGCACGCTTTCGACTTTTCTCTCGATGAGGACGATAACCTGCACATCGAATGCATGGACGGTCGGGCGCTCAAGCGCTGGGAGTTCAGCGTGGCGCAGATCGCGGCGGCGACTTTTGATCCCGACTTGAAGAGCTGGATCATTACCGGCGATTCCGGCGAGCACCGGTTGGTGCCGATGGAAGCGTTCGGCGGTGGTGACGACGAGGACGAAACGAATGAGGATGCGTAACCTCTGGCCACTGTTGATGGCCGGCAGCGTCGCCGCAATGGGCGTGCAAGCGGCCCCGGCCGACAGTTACGAGTTGCTGGTGGGCTCCTACACCGCCGGGCAGAGCCAAGGGATTTATCGCCTGAACTTCGACAGCCGCACCGGGCAGATCGACGCCAAACCCCTGCAAGTGGTGAAGAGCGCCAATCCGTCCTGGCTGACGGTGTCCAAGGATCAACGTCGCCTGTTCGTGGTCAACGAAAACGGCCCGGGTCAGTCCGATCCGGTAGGGCGTGTCAGCAGCTATGCGATCGACCCCAAGACCCACGAGTTGAGCCTGATCAGCCAGGTGCAAACCCTGGGTAGCGAACCGACGCATTCGAGCGTCAGCGGCGACGCCAGTCACCTGTTTGTCAGCAACTACTCGGTGGCTGAAGACCCGGGCGGCACCTTGGCGGTGTTACCGGTGGGCACCGATGGCACGCTCAAACCGGTGGTGCAGATGAGCAGTCATCCGTCCAGCCGGGTCAACCCCGAGCGGCAGAAGTCGGCGCATGTGCATTCGGTGGTTTCATCGCCGGATGGCCAATACGTGTTTTCCAACGACTTGGGAGCGGACAAGATCTTCGTCTATCGCTTCGATCCCAAGGCCAATCCGGAACGGCCGTTGACCGCCGCCAAACCGGCGTCCGTCCAGTTGCCACCCGGCAGCGGGCCGCGACACTTGCTGTTCAGCGCCGATGGCAAGCACGCCTGGCTGACCCTGGAGATGAGCGCGCAGGTCGCGGTGTTCGATTACCGCGACGGCACACTTGAGCAAACGCAGTTGGTCGATCTGGCGGCGGGGCTGCCGACATCGGGCAAGGCTGCGGCTGCGCTTCACGCCTCGGCTGACGGCAAGTTCCTTTACGTCAGCAACCGTGGCACCACCAATCAGTTGCTGGTATTCGCCATCGACCCGGCGACCGGGCACCTCAAGGAGCTTCAGCGCCGCTCCGTGGACGGTGATCACCCGCGCGAGTTCAGCCTCGATCCGAGTGGCAAGTTCGTGCTGATTGCCAACCAGAAGAGCAACCAGATTGTCGTCGTCGAGCGCGATGCCAAGACCGGTCTGTTGGGTAAAACCGTGCAGAAACTGCCGATGGATGCCCCCAGCGATCTCAAGTTCCTGGTGCGTCAATAGACCGCAGGCCCCGGTTGATGGGGCCTGCAACCTTCTATTAATGAGACTGATATCGGCTAATGCTACAAAGCATTTCAAGGCGTCGACCCTCGGGAGTTAAGTTTGCTTCACGGCCCCACCGGGCAAGCAAGCCAACTGAATCGAGGAATACCGCCATGAATTTCAATCTCTTCTCCGTCATCGCCGCTTCCGCTATCTCTGCCACCGTTGCACTGCCTGCCAATGCCAACGTTGAAATCAGCGACAAAAAATCCCACACCCAAAGCTACACCCAGAAATACCTGCAACAGAGCGCCAACTTCTACGCCGCGCTGGACCACAAAACCCAACACTGAACTGTAAGCTCCGCACCTTTTATGCAGGAGCGAAGTCACTTGCCGATCGACCTGTAAGGCGTCGAAAAGCGTCGAAGTGATGTCGCTCCTGCATAACGCGTTTACGACAGCATCATATTGATATCAAGGTATTGCTTGATATCACATGGCCATGAGTTTAAATTTGGCGCTGATTTTTTGACTCCTTCCCTAAAAGGATCGACAGCATGGCGATGCGTCTGGCAGTGGTTCTCCTGTTTCTCTATTCCACCCCGATTCTGTCGGCTGCCGAGCCCGTTTCAAACGAGCCGGAGGCAGCCCGCGAGCGCTTGATGAGTTTTATCGAGGGCTGAAATACGCTGGGTTCATGATCAATAAAACTGATAGCGACTATGGATAAAGGTCGCTAGTTATCTTCTGTTTTTTGATCGATTCTGTGGGCACTGAAACACGCCCACGGAGAACATCATGGCCAGCGCAATCATCACTTCTGCCAAACACGGCGCCTACCTGGCCATCGGTCTTTACGTGGCCATGGTGTTGGTCGTCAGCTTTTCGGCGCAGTCGCAACAAAACTTTCAAGCACCGATCCAGGTCGCTTATCCCTCCATTCAATTCGAACACCGCGCTCAAAGCGTAACGGTCGATCACGCCGACGTGGCGGGAGTGGTGGGGGCATGAAAGGACGCAAATACGATTGCTACGCAGCCGAGCGGGAGCAAGTGCGCGGTGTTATTTCTGCATCACACTGGTGAACAGTTCTGACTCGATAAAGCGTTGCAACCACGCCTGCAATCGCACATAAGGCGTATGCCCGAACCACTCGCGATCCACGTGGGCGAATTGCCGTACGAACGGCATCAAGGCGACATCCGCCAGGCTCGGATGCCCGGCCAGCAAGTAGTCGCGCCCCTCCAGCAATTCATCCAGCTTGCGCAAGAACACCTCGCCCTCAGACCGGTAAAACTCCCTCGATTGCTCGGGATAACGCTCGGCGTACTTGTAGCGATTCAGGTGCCCCTTGAACACCTGATCGTTTTCTTCGATCAGTGCGGCGCTGCGTGCTTGTCCTTGCGGGTTATCTTTGAGCAACCAGTTCTGCGGATCATTCTGCGCCAGCGCCCAGCGCATGATTTCCAGGCTCTCATCCATCACCCGTCCATCCACACTCAGCACCGGCACCGTGCCTTTGCTCGACAGTGCGAGCATTTCGGCCGGTTTGGCCTTGAGGCTGACCTCGACGATATCCACCTCAACCCCTGAATAACGCAGCGCCATGCGTGCGCGCATGGCGTAGGGGCAGCGGCGGAATGAATACAGCGTATTCATTTCACCTCCAGCGTACTCAGGCCGTTGCCTTGACGGTGAACCTGAATCTGCACCGGAATCCGTTCATGCATTTCCTGCACGTGGGAAATCACCGCGACCTTGCGTCCCTGCGCTTGCAGGCCGTCGAGGGCGTCCATGGCCAGTTGCAGGGATTCTGGATCGAGGCTGCCGAAGCCTTCGTCGATAAATAACGATTCGATTTTCAGCGTGCTCGACGCCATCGACGCCAAACCGAGCGCCAACGCCAGTGACACCAGGAACGTCTCGCCGCCGGACAGCGAATGCACCGAGCGCAGTTCATCGCCCATCTCGGTGTCCATCACCAATAACCCGAGCATGCTGCCGCCACGTTTCAGGCGATAGCGTCGCACCAGTTGCCGCAACTGGACGTTGGCGTGATGCACCAGCAGGTCGAGGTTATAGGCCTGGGCGATCTTGCGGAAGGTGTCGCCGGTGGCCGAACCGATCAATGCATTAAGCCGTGCCCAGCGCTGGTATTCGGTATAGGCGTCGGCGATCTGTTGCGCCAGTGCCTGATTGGCATTCTGGCGACGCTGATCCTCGGCCTGTTCTGCGCGCAATTCGGCGCAACGATGTTCGCTGGCGGCGAACAGGTTTTGCAGCTCGGCCAGCGTCGTGGCCAGTTGTTCGGTGTCGAGATTGCCGTTGTGCTGCGCCTGATGATCGAGCAAGCGTTGATCGCGCTCCTGCAGCAGCACCTTGGCTTGCGTGATGTCGTGTTCGCTTTGCTGCAATTGTTGTCGCAGCTCGCTGAGCTGTTGGTCGTCGACGCTCAACAGATCTTCCAGTCCACCGTCGTCAAGCTCTGCATGCTGCGCACGCCAGTCGGCAATTTTGCCGCTCAGCTCGCGATCTTCAGTTTCCAGAGCCTGCGAACGTTCCTGCTGCGCCTTGAGTTCGGCGGCCAATTGCACCAACCGCGTGCGCACGGTTTGCAGTTCCTGATTGGCCGTCGCTTCGGCACTGCGCGCCTGCTCGACGGCCTGATCCAGTTGCTGCTGCCACTGTTCAGCGCTGGCATGTTCGCCCAGCAGTTGCGTCAGTTTTTCCTGGCAAGCCTGTTGCTGCCCGGCCAGCGCGGTGAACTGCTGTTGCGCGGCGTCCAACTGCTGGGTGCGGGTCTGCTGTTGGTACTGCTCTTTCTCCAGCGTCTGCTGGCGCTGTTGCTGTTCGCTGAGTTCTTCGCGCTGCTGGTCAAGTTGTTCCAGACGCTGGACGATCTGCCGGTCGAGCTGCATGAAGGTCGCGGCGGGTTCGTTGCGCAAGGCCTCCAGCGTGTCGGCTGGCAGCAGGGTGCTGAACGCCTTCAGATCTTCGTCCAGACGATGGCGATCACTGCTCAATTCACGTTGTTGGTTAATCAGGTGTTGTGTTGCTTGCTGACTCGCCGTTTCGGCATTGCGCAGTTGCTGCGCAAGGCGCGCGGCATCCTGTTGCAAAGTGAGCAGGGTGGTTTGCCGTTGTTCGTCCTGGGTGATGCTTTGGTTCAACTGGCTGCTTTGTTGCGTCAGCCAGGCATCGCGTTTGCTTACGTCCTGGGCCAGCAGTTGAGCGGACAGTGGGTGCGCTTCCAGGCTTGGCGTCAGGCCTTGTTGTTGAGCCGCGAGCTGTTCTTGCTGTTGCAGCAATTCCTTTTGCTGAGCAATCAAACCGCCGACTTCAGCGCGCAGATCGGTGAGTTTTTCCTTGAGCAGGTCGACGGCTTTCTGAGCGTTGGCCTGTTCGCTTTCATCATGCCGACCGAGGCTTTGCAGCAAGGCTTCGGGTTGATGATAAGGATGGTCCGGGCTGCCACAAACCGGGCACGGCTGATCGTCTTGCAACTGCGCGCGCAGTTCTTCGACGCTGGCACTGCGCGCCAGACGTTGACGCTCCAGCAGTTCGCGGGTGACGGTCAGGGTCTGTTCGGCGACAGTCAGTTCGGCCTTGGTTTTCACGCCGTCCTGGGTCAGACGATCGCGGTCTTGCTGAGCGGCGAGTTGCCGCTGCTGAAGCTCGGCACCGCGCTTGTCCAGTTCCTGCTGGCTGGCCCACAGTCGCGTCAACTCTTCAAAGGCTCGCAGTTGCTTGCGGTTGTCCTGCAGCAGGCTGCCGAGGATCTGAATCTGCTCAGCCACCGCTTCAGGCTCGGCGCCGGCTTCTTTGTACAACACCTCTAGGCTCTGGCGCTGTGTGGCCAGTTCCTCGGCGGCGCGGGCGGCGCTTTGCTCCAGAGCGGCCAGTTCGGCCTGGCCCTTGTTCAGGCGATTACCGATCAGCATCAGTTGTTGCAGGCGATCGCGGTAGGCGTTCCAGGCATCGCTCAATGGTGCCAGATGAGTGCTTTGCTCAAGCTCACCGGCAATCCGCTGCAACCGTTCGGCGACCTGTTTCTGTTGGTCGAGCAAACCCTGAATCGCCCCCTGGCCCTGAGTGCAGGCCTGTTCCGCCTGCTGCTTGAGGTCGGCACTGAGGGCGGCGTCCTTGACCAGACGGGAGAGGGTGCTTTGCTCTTCGAAGGCCTGACGCAGCAGGGGCGCGCTGGAGGTGTGTTGGCTTTGCGCTTGGGTCAGCGCCGTTTGTGCGGTGCTCAGGCTCTGTTCGAGTTGAGTCTGTCGCTCGGTCAGCTCGCTTTGCTGTTGCCTGTACTGCTGAATCTGCGCTGCCAACGGCGTGAGCTGGGCGGTGAGTTCGGTCTTGCGTGCGAACTGATGCCGTTGCGGGGCCAGTTGCTCCAGACGGGTCAGCTTCAAGCGCTCACCGGCCAGGCTGTTCCAGTGTTGCTGGGCGGAGTGCAATTGCTCGGTGGCGCTCTGCTGCGCGTCCTGCACCTGGCGCAGTTCCTTGAGCCAGGTGTGTTGCAACTCCAGCTGTTTGAGCTGTGCCTGCTGGGTCTTGAGTTGCTGCTGAGCGTCGTTGAAGCGCTCATCCAGCTCGGCTCGGGCTTCCGGCGACAGCGGTGTGACCCCAGTGGCCTGATCCTGCAACAGCTTGTGCGCTTCGCGAGCTTCTTTGGTCTTGTCAAAAGCACGACGACCGAGACGGGTGTAGAGCGCGGTGTCGGTGAGTTTTTCCAGCAGTTCGCTGCGGTCGTTGTCGTCCGCCTTGAGGAAGGCGCTGAACTCGCTCTGAGCCAGCATGACGGCGCGGGTGAACTGTTCGAAGTTCAGGCCCAGTACGGATTCAATCTGGCTTTTGAATTCAAGTTTCTGACTGGCGAGCAGTTGATCCTGATCGATGTCGCGAAGGCTCTGGCGACTGGCTTGCAGCTTGCCGCCGGCCTTTTCCCGGGCGCGATTGGCTTCCCAGCGTGCGCGATAACGGCGGCCATCGATGCCCACAAAATCCACTTCGGCAAAGCCTTCACCGGTGCCGCGACGCAACAGCGTGCGCGGGTCGCCCGTGCTGATTTCACCGTCGGCGTCCGGCGTCTTGGCGGACGTTTGAGCATTGCTCAGGCGCGGCACGGCACCAAACAGCGCCAGACACAGCGCATCAAGCAGTGTGCTTTTGCCGGCGCCGGTCGGCCCGGTGATCGCGAACAGGCCGGCACTGGCCAAGGGCTCAGCGGTGAAGTCGATTTCAAACGGCCCGGCCAGGGAGGCGAGGTTTTTCAGGCGGATCGCGAGGATCTTCATGGCTGTTCGCTCTCCATCTGCACGTCTTGCAACAGCTCGGCGAAGTCCTTGAGCGTTTGCTCGTCGACCTCGCTGCCGTAGTTGTCCTGCCAGGCGCGGCTGAACAGTTCCTGCGGCGTCATCTGATCCAGTTCGATCAAGGTTGTGCCGTCATCGACGCCGTCGCGGCTGCCATTGCCGGCATATTCGGCGGCAATCCGCACCAGCCGCACGGCTTTGCCTTGCAGCGCCGTTTCCACTTGATGGCGCAGGTCTGGTTGCGGTTCGTCGAGGCGGACCCGCACCTCCAGCCACGGCTGGCGCTGGATATCGGCGAGCAGATCGATGTTGGGCAGGTCGGCCAGTTGCAGCAGGATCTCCGCCAACGGCGCGGAGCCGAGGCGTTGCAAGTGGACGGAACGCGGAATCAGGCGCGGTTCGACGCTGACCAATGTTTCGCCATCGAGCTGAATATCGAGAATCTGATGCTGGTAATTGATCTCGGAGAACGACAACGGAATCGGCGAGCCGCAGTAGCGGATGCGCTCTTCACCGTTGACCTTCTGCGGCTTGTGCAAATGCCCGAGGGCGACATAGCTGATGCTCGGCCCGAACAGACTGGCGGGCAGGGCTTCGGCGTTGCCGATGATCAGACTACGCTCGGAATCTTCCGAAACCGAACCGCCAGCCATGTGCGCATGGCTGATGGCGATCAGCGCCTGGCCCGGCTTGCGCTTAACGTTGGCCGCTTCGATCAGCCATTCATGAACCTGGCCGATGCCGCGCAAGTAGTTATCGCCCAAATGCGCACCGGTCACTTCGGCGGGGCGCAGGAATGGCAGCGCCAGGCACCAGGCGGCAATTTCGCCGCTGGCATCAGGCAACGGCAGCAACAGGCGTTCGGCATCCAGTTGACCGTCATCGAGCCACAGCACGCGACCGAGGGCGTGAGTGCGCAAGCGCCGCATCAACGGCGCGGGCAATTCGATTCGCGAGCCGGAGTCATGGTTGCCGGCGATCATCACGATGGTCAGCAAGGGCTGCTGTTCGTGGGCGCTGACGATAAAGTCGTAAAGGCGTTCCTGGGCTTTGACCGGCGGATTGACCGTGTCAAAGATATCGCCGGCGATCAGCAGCACATCGGGCTGGTCCAGCTTCAGCTGGCGCAACAGCCATTCAAGGAAGCAAGCGTGCTCGAAATCGCGTTCCTGGCCGTGCAGGTTCTGCCCAAGGTGCCAGTCGGAGGTGTGAAACAGACGCAAGGCGTACTCCGTAGGAAATAAGGTAATGGCCGCGAGGAAAAGGGTGGCGGCTAAAAGGAGGAGAGTTTACTGGCAAATGTGCAAAGGAACACGGGTTTGGCGGGATGTCACGGTCCCCGTAGGAGCGAGGCTTGCCCGCGAAGAACGATAACTCGATGCATCCGTAAGACCGCGTCATCGTTCTTCGCGGGCAAGCCTCGCTCCTACAGGGGATTGGTGTGCGTCGGCAGGAAGCTGCGATTTTTTGATTCTATTTGGGATAAAGCGGCGGCAACCCAGTATCGCCAACCAGATCTTGAACCCCTTCGACCGTCGGGATCGCACGAATCGCGCGCCAGAGATCCTCGCCCTGCCAGTACTGGCCGGTTTCGCTGTACAGCGCGCCGTTCAGGCCGTCCAGCGCATCGGACAGCGGCACAAAACGCGCCGCCATGTCGGCCAGGGTTTCCGGTTGTTGCCGGGCCCAGGCGTCGAGGGCCTGGCGGGTGGCGTGGGAATCGTTGGCCTGGCAGGCGCGTTTGAGGTCGTCGAGCAAGGTGCGTGGGCTCGGGCCGGTCTGCGCCGCTCGCAGGATCGCCGGTTGCGAGCGGGCGCGCCACCAGAGGCCGAAGCCCAGCAGGGTGGTGCAGGCCAGAATCACAGTGCTGAGTTTCCACCACCAGAGGGCTTCGTTGCTGGCGCCGGACATGACCTGCGGGTTGCCCGCCGGGCTATCGACGATCAGGCTCGGATTGCTCGCCACTTGCAGTGTGCGGGCCGGCAGGCTGCTGTGTTCCAGGTGATCCTCGAAGGTGTTCCACCAGACCACTTCAACGCTCGGCAAATCAATGTTGCCGGTGCGGGTTGGCACCAGGGCTTCACGGTCCTCGCGGCTGCCGATCAAGCCGCGTTCGCTGCTCTGGTTGCCCAGCACCGGTTGATCCGGGTAACGCCGCAGGCCGTTGATCTCGGTGGCGGGCAGCGGTGGCAATTGCGAACTGGCGAGGCCTTCGGCGTTCAAGGTCAAGCTGCGGGTCAGCGAGTCGCCGACCTGCGCATGATCCGGTTCCGGGCTCCAGCTTTCGCTCAGGCTCAGGCTGCGGGCCGGCAGCCACGGAACATCGGCCGGATATGTGCCGGGTTTGGCCTTGACCGTCAGCGGGATCTCGGCGGATTTGACGCGCATCTGCTTGCCCGGTTTCGGCCCTTGAGGTGTTGCATCCTGGGACGGCCGGGTATCGACCGGCGTGGCACTGAACATCTGTGCCGGAATGGTCAATTCGCCACTGTGTTGCGGGTAGATCGCGTAGCGCATTTCGATCACGCCATGGCGCAATCCGTTGATGACTTTTTCGTAGGTGCGCGACTCGCCCAGCTGTTCGATGCGCGCATCGGGAATCTGCAAAGGAGTCAGGCTGCTGTCGTCGTACAAGGACACCGAATGGTAGATGCGCAAGGTCAGGATCGCCTGGGCCTGCACATAGACACTGTTCTGGTCGAGACTGGCCTCGATGAACACCGGCGCCAGTGTGTTGCTGCTGTCCAGGGTTTCGCTCTCGATCACCTGCACGGTAATCGGCTGGCTCTGGGTGTCGCCCAGTTGCAGCGATGGAATGACCACGCTGCCATTTTGCCGGGGCAACAGCGTGATGATCCAGCGCGTGGTCGCTTGAGTGTCGCCATTGAGCGTATTCAGTTGGTTGACTTGACGAGTGCCGCGCACCTCGAACAGCGGTTCCAGCGGGGCCAGGTCGGGTTTGCCGAACTGGGTCACGTCGCTGGTTTCCAGGGTCAGCTCGACCGTCTCGCCGGAATTCAGGCGGCTGCGATCGACGCTGGCGACCAGCCCCGCAGCCTGGGCCTGAACGGTGCAGAGCAACAGGGCGGGCAGCAATGCGAGCAAGAAGGCGGTGAAGCGGGTCATCGAGTTTTTCCCTGATCCTGATGTTGTTGCTGTTCGTACCAGAATTTACGTCTGAGCAGTTCGCCGGGGTCATCCGGGATTTTGCGCAGCCATTGCTCCAGTGCCTGGCGCTGTTCGCCTTCGATCATGTCGCTGGCGGGGGAGCGGGGTGGCGTGGTGCTTTGCTCATCCCCTAACTCGCTGCCCGGGACTTCATTGGCGCCCGGTTGCGGTGGCGTCGTGGGCGGCTGCTCGGCGTCCGGCGTGGTTTGCTCGGCGTCGGTTTTCGGCTCGCCATTGCTGGGTTGGGTGGCGCTGCCCGGCGGCGGTTCCTGGGTGATGGTTTCGGTTTTGCCCTCGGCGGTTTTGTCCGGCTCGACGGGCGGCGTTGAGGCCTTCTGTTTGAGCAGACTTTCCACCAGTGCCTTGTTGGTCAGGGCCGGGCGCAGATCCGGTTGACGTTCCAGCGCTTGTTCGTAAGCATCCAGCGCTGCTTCCAGCTCACCGCTTTTGGCCAGGGCGTTGCCCCGATTGTAGTGGGCGTGGGCGTCATTGCTTTCGGCAAACCGCTGAGCGGCGCCACTGTAGTCGCCGGCTTCATAAAGCGCCACGCCTTGCCATTGAGCATCTTCAAAATGCTGTGCAGCCTCGGCCGGGCGCTTTTGTTTGAGCAAGTGCAGGCCCTGCTGATCGGGCCGCAACCACAAGTCTTCGAAATCGAAGGCGTAACTCGGTTGCGGCAACAGGAACAGCAGCGGCAGGCAGAATAGCCAACCCCGGCGTCCGGCACAGGCGGCCAGCAATAACAGTGGCAGCAGCAGCCAGTAGCCCTGATCGGCCCAGGTGTCGAGGCGCAATGTCTGGCCGTCGTTGCGCAGATCCCGTGGGCCGTCGAGCAAGCCAAGACCGCGCAAATCGGCATCGTCCAGGCGCGCCTGGCGATAACGTCCGCCCAGACCGGTGGCAAAGGCTTTCAGGCTGGGGCCGTCCAGGTGCGGCACCAGAATTGCGCCCACGTCATCCTTGAGGAAAGAGCCGTCGTCCTGCGCGACCGGCGCACCTTCGGCGGTGCCGATACCCAGCATCAGAAATGGCGTGGGCTTGTCGTCCAGGGCCTGACGAATCCCTTGGCGTTCCTGTTCCGTCAGCGACGAACCGATCAGCAGGATTCGACCCTGGCCAAGGGCGCCTTGATCCAGCAGCGCAAGGGCTTTGGTCACCGCCAGATCGGCACGATGACCGGCCTGGGGCATCAGCGATGGCTTGAGTGCTTCCAGCAAGTTGCGACTGGTGGCCAGGTCATCCGACAGCGGCACCAAGGTATGAGCGCTGCCGGCGTAGACGATGATTGCGGTCTGCGCGTCGCTGCGGTTTTGCAGCAAGTCGAACAGTTTGCGTCGGGCTTGTTCCAGCCTGTTGGGTGCACTGTCGGTGGCGAGCATTTCCGGGGTCAGCTCAAGCAACACCACCAGCGGGTCGGCAGGTTTCTGGCTGGTTTGCTCGACGCGCTGCCAGCTCGGTCCCAGCAGGGCCAGCACGGTCAGCACCCAGGCCAGGCCCAGGGCAACCCACGGCAGTTTGCTTTCACGACCGCTGCCACCGCTGAGCAGCGCGGCATGGAAGGCCGGCGGCAGAATCATTTGCCAGCGGCCGGCGCGTTTCTGCCGGTGCCAGAGTTGCCAGAGCAACCAGCCCAGCAACGGCAACAACAGCAGCCACCAGGGGCGGAACCAGTGCGGCCAGAGGGCAATCATCGGCGCCTCCGCAGACGCAAGCG
This sequence comes from Pseudomonas sp. B21-048, assembly GCF_024748615.1. Lineage (NCBI taxonomy): Bacteria > Pseudomonadati > Pseudomonadota > Gammaproteobacteria > Pseudomonadales > Pseudomonadaceae > Pseudomonas > Pseudomonas sp. B21-048. The sequence continues at coordinate 2,520,018 of NZ_CP087168.1, forward strand.
TTTGAGCCGCTGACGCCAGTCAGGCAGTTGAGTTTGCAGAAACCGCTCTTTGGTAAATAGCCTTTGCAACGGGTTGTCTGGCCAGCGCACGCGAATCACCAGCAACATGCTCAACAGCAGCGCCATCGCCAGTGGCCAGTGATACAACGCCTGGGCCGGGCGGGCTTGCGTGGGTTGCTGGGTCACCGGCTCCAGTTTGTCGAGGATGTTCTTGATCGCTTGCAATTCTTCACCGTCGTGGGCGCGGAAGTACTGGCCGCCGGTGGCTGCAGCGATGGCTTTCAAGGCCGGTTCGTCGAGGTCCAGGCTCGGGTTGATCCCAAGGAAACCCAAGGTGCCGCTTTGTTCCGGATCGGCGCCGATGCCGATCGGGTAGATTTTTACGCCTTCGTTGGCCGCCAGGCGCGCGGCGGTCAGCGGATCGATTTCGCCACCGTTGTTGGCACCGTCGGTGACCAGAATCAGCACGCGGCTTTGTGCCGGGCGTTGACGCAGACGTTTGAGGGCCAGGCCGATGGCGTCGCCAATCGCGGTGTTCTTGCCGGCGATGCCGATTCGCGCTTCGTCGAGCCACACGCGAACGGTATGCCGGTCGAAGGTCAGCGGCGCTTGCAGGTAGGCCTGGCTGCCGAACAGGATCAACCCGACCCGGTCACCGTCGCGTTTTTCGAGAAAATCACCGAGCAAATGCTGCACCAGCGACAATCGGCTGACGTCTTCGTCCTGCCACTGCATGTCGGGGAAATCCATGGAGCCGGATACATCCACCGCCACCAGCAGATCGCGGCCACTGGCGGCAACCGGCAGGGGCTCGCCGAGCCATTGCGGGCGCGACGCGGCGATCAGCAATAACAGCCACAGCAAAATGAACGGTGCTTGCTGACGCCACGCTGGCAGATTCGCCCGGGCACGGCGGCGAGCGAGGCCTTCGAGGTCGCTGAGGAAGCTGACTTTGAGCGCCGGTTCGCCACTGTCGGCCACCGGCAGCAGCACCCGCATCAGCCAGGGCAGCGGCAGCAGGGCGAAGATCCATGGCCAGGCGAGCTCAAACATGTTTGCGAATCCAGGTGTCGACGGCTTGAGTCAGGCCAGCGATGGCCTTGTCATCGAGTTTGCATTCGGGTTTGTAGGCGCCTTCCACCAGCACCATCCAGCGTGTGAGGCCGGCGGCCGGGCAGCGGTTGTCGAGGAATGCCAGCCATTTGCGCCCGTTAAGCGTATGGCTCTGGCTGTAGGGGTAATGGTTGCGGCACAGGCGTTTAAGCAAGCCGTTGAGTTGTTGCAGCCAGGCACCGGCCGGGGCGCCGTCGTAGGGTTTGGGCATCCGGGCGAGTTCGGCCAAGGCAGCGAGTCGCACCGGGTCCAGCGGTTGCTCGGCACGGACAATGGGGCGCTTGTTCGGAATGAATCGCCGTAACTGCCACACGCCGAAACCGATCAATGGCAGCAATAACAGCAGCAGCCACCAGCCCGGCGCCGGCGGCCAGAAGCCGATCGGTGGCGGGGAAATCAGCGGTTGCAGTTGATCGAGGCTGCTCATCGACCTTTCCCCGGACGCTGCGGGTTCAGGTATTCGCGCAGTTGCTCAACCATTTCGCTTTGGGTGCTCAACGGCATCAGCAATACCCGCAGTTTCTGCGCCAGCAGTTCCCAGCGGGCGATACGCGCTTCCGCTTGTGCGCGATAAGCCTGGCGCAAGTCGAAATTCAACGTGTCGAGTTCCAGCTGCGCCCCGCGTTCCGCGAAGCGTAAAAGCCCGGCAGCGGGCAGGGCGTGATCCAGCGGATCGGACACCGGCAGCAGCAACAGGTCGCAATGACGTGACAACAGGCTCAACTGCTGCTCGGCACCGTCGGACAAGGCGCGCTCATCGCAGATCACGATCACCAGGCTGCCAGGGCGCAACACTTCCCGGGCGCGGCGCAGGGCAATGCCGAAGGCGTCGCGATCCGGCTCGCGTTCGGTGTGCAGCGACTGATTGACCCGCACCAGCCGATTGAGCAATTGCAGCAGGCTCTGCTTGCTGCGTCGCGGCTTGATCTCGTAGTGTTCGTCGTCGCCGAACACCAGCCCGCCAACCCGATCGTTATGGCCCAAAGCGGCCCAGCCAATCAGGCTCGCTGCCTGAGCGGCGAGCACCGATTTGAACATCAGCCCGGAGCCGAAAAACAGCCGCCGGCTCTGTTCGACCATGATGAAAATCGGCCGTTCGCGTTCTTCATGGAATAGCTTGGTATGAGGCTCCTGGGTCCGGGCGGTGACGCGCCAGTCGATGCTGCGCACGTCGTCACCGGCCTGATAGACCCGCACCTGATCGAAGTCCACCCCGCGCCCGCGCAGTTTGGAGTGATGCAGGCCGATCAGCGGGCTGCGCTGGCTCGGCGTGGAAAACAGCTGCACTTCACGCACGCGATGACGCATCTTGATCAGCTCGGAAAGGCTGATGCGGATGCCCGGCTCAGGCGGCAGGAGGGCGTTCATCGGGGTCAAGCGACGGCTACGACGTCGAGAATCCGCTGGACCACCCGGTCCTGGTCGATGCCAGCGGCTTCGGCTTCAAAAGACAGAATGATGCGGTGGCGCAACACATCGAATAGCACCGCCTGAATGTCTTCCGGGCTGACGAAGTCGCGACCGGCCAGCCAGGCATGAGCCCGGGCGCAACGGTCGAGGGCGATGGAGCCCCGCGGGCTGGCGCCGTAGGCGATCCATTCGGCCATTTCCGGGTCGAACTTGGCCGGGATGCGCGTGGCCATGACCAGCTGCACCAGGTATTCCTCCACGGCGTCGGCCATGTACAACCCAAGGATTTCCTTGCGTGCGGCGAAAATCGCCTGCTGGCTGACCCGACGTTCGGGCTTGGTTTCGCCGTGCAACGCTTCGCCGCGAGCCTGTTGCAGAATCCGCCGTTCGACGGTGGCGTCGGGGAAGCCGATTTTCACGTGCATCAGGAAACGGTCGAGCTGGGCTTCAGGCAGCGGGTAGGTGCCTTCCTGTTCGATGGGGTTTTGCGTGGCCATGACCAGAAACAGCGGCGACAGATCATAGGTGCTGCGTCCGACGCTGACCTGGCGTTCGCCCATCGCTTCAAGCAGGGCTGACTGAACCTTGGCCGGGGCACGGTTGATTTCGTCCGCCAGCACCAGATTGTGGAAGATCGGGCCTTGCTGGAACACGAAGCTGCCGGTTTCCGGGCGATAGATTTCCGTGCCGGTGATGTCGGCCGGCAGCAGGTCGGGAGTGAACTGAATGCGATGGAACTGTGCTTCGATGCCTTCGGCGAGTTCTTTGATGGCCTTGGTCTTGGCCAGCCCCGGGGCGCCCTCGACCAGCATGTGGCCGTCGGCGAGCAAGGCGATGAGCAAGCGCTCGATGAGTTTTTCCTGGCCGAGAATCTGCGTTGAAAGAAAGGTTCGCAGCGCGAGCAGCGCTTCACGATGTTCCATCGATGACTGTTCCTGGAAAGGGTGACCGAAGACGTTCGAATAACGCCAGGGCTGGGGGCGATACTTTAATCCATCGCGGGGGGCGCCGACTAACGGCATTTTGCGCGAAGTGCGGATTAACGCTCGTTCCCACGCGGAGCGTGGGAATGATCAGTGCCCGGAAGGGAGGAGTCAGCTCAGTTGGCTTATATAGGTACCAGTGCCTTTAAGGATGTTCTGCAACGTTTCTTCCACTTCGGCCAAATCCGCTGCATCAGTGCTGTGAATGATTTCCAGCGAATCATCACCATTCAGCGCATCGGCGTCAGCGGCGGCGATTTCGATCAGCAGGCGGGTAGGGCTGAGCGTGACTTTTACGCCATCCAGCGTCGAAGGCTCGCCGTCCAGGGTGATGTCCAGCGCGTCCTCGTCCGGGTAGCGGGTCATCAGGAACATATCGCCCTGATCGCTGTGGCAGCAGAGCATGGCCATGTTGTCTTCTTCGTCATCGCGCGGGTTGACGATCAAGAGGGCGGTGGTCATTTGCATGGGGGATTCCTGGCTCGACGAGCATTGTGGAGACGAACAAAGGGCGATTCTGCCAGCAGACGGGAATTTCTGCTCGCCTGGTTGTCAGAAGATGTGTCGTGAACATCTGGGGTGTTGCTGGTCATTTCTGGTACGAATGTGCCGTAAAACCGGCCATAAAGTGCCTATTTTCCCGCATGACTGCTAGTGTTGTTCGAGGCATGGACCGCCGTTTACGTGCCGATGACCGAATATGTCGCAGCGCTGCAAGCACGGCCCTTGCTGCACTCGTTAAGCTGCGCATCGAATGGATACCCGTAAAGGCATTGTGTAATTCATTGTACAGTCGCTTTTGCCGATACCCATTCAGGAAGGTGAATGTGACCTGAGTGTCTCGTCCAGCTTCATCCACCTGTCATTCTGTTTCCTCTGCCCGAGAATCAGGAACAGGGTGACGGATTGCCCCGAAAGGGGTTTTGCACGCGACGCTTCCATCAATAACAAGCCCAAGCGGAGTACCACAGATGGCGTTCTTCACCGCAGCCAGCAAAGCCGACTTCCAGCACCAACTGCAAGCGGCACTGGCGCAGCACATCAGTGAACAGGCACTGCCACAAGTGGCGCTGTTCGCCGAACAATTTTTCGGCATTATTTCCCTCGACGAGCTGACCCAGCGTCGGTTGTCCGATCTCGCCGGCTGCACCCTTTCTGCGTGGCGCCTGCTTGAGCGCTTCGATCACGCGCATCCGCAAGTGCGCGTCTACAACCCCGATTACGAACGCCACGGCTGGCAGTCGACCCACACCGCGGTCGAAGTGCTGCACCACGACCTGCCGTTTCTGGTGGACTCGGTGCGTACCGAGCTGAACCGTCGCGGCTACAGCATCCATACCCTGCAAACCACTGTGCTGAGCGTGCGTCGCGGCAGCAAGGGCGAGCTGCTGGAAATCCTGCCGAAAGGCACCCAGGGCGAAGGCATTCTGCAAGAATCGCTGATGTACCTGGAAATCGACCGTTGCGCCAATACGGCCGAACTGAATGTCCTGACCAAAGAGCTGGAGCAGGTTCTCGGCGAAGTCCGCGTCGCGGTCGCCGATTTTGAGCCGATGAAAGCCAAGGTCCAGGAGCTGATCGAAGGCATCGACAACAGCCAGTTCATCATCAACGCCGACGAAAAATCCGAAATCAAGAGCTTCCTGGAATGGCTGGTGGGCAACCACTTCACCTTCCTGGGCTACGAAGAATTCGTGGTGGGCGAAGATCAGAACGGCGGTCACATCGAATATGACCAGAATTCGTTCCTCGGCCTGACCAAACTGCTGCGCGCCGGCCTGACCGTCGAAGACCTGCGCATCGAAGACTACGCCGTGAACTACCTGCGCGAACCGACGCCGCTGTCGTTCGCCAAGGCTGCACACCCAAGCCGTGTCCACCGTCCGGCGTACCCGGATTACGTGTCGATCCGCCAGATCGATGCCGATGGCAAGGTCATCAAGGAATGCCGCTTCATGGGCCTGTACACCTCCTCGGTGTATGGCGAAAGCGTGCGGGTCATTCCTTACATCCGTCGCAAGGTCGAGATCATCGAGCAGCGTTCGGGCTTCCAGGCCAAGGCTCACTTGGGCAAGGAACTGGCCCAGGTGCTTGAAGTGTTGCCGCGCGACGACTTGTTCCAGACCCCGGTGGACGAGTTGTTCACCACCGTGATGTCGATCGTGCAGATCCAGGAACGCAACAAGATCCGCGTGTTCCTGCGCAAAGACCCGTATGGCCGTTTCTGCTACTGCCTGGCCTACGTGCCGCGCGACATCTACTCCACCGAAGTGCGCCAGAAGATCCAGCAAGTGCTGATGGATCGCCTGAAAGCCTCGGACTGCGAGTTCTGGACCTTCTTCTCCGAGTCCGTGCTGGCCCGTGTACAGCTGATTCTGCGGGTCGATCCGAAGAACCGTCTGGACATCGACCCGGTTCTGCTGGAAAAAGAAGTGGTGCAGGCCTGCCGCAGCTGGCAGGACGACTACGCGAGCCTGGTGGTCGAGAGCTTCGGCGAAGCCCAGGGCACCAACGTGCTGGGCGACTTCCCGAAAGGCTTCCCGGCCGGTTACCGCGAGCGTTTCGCAGCCCACTCGGCTGTGGTCGACATGCAGCACCTGCTGAGCCTGAGCGAAAAAAATCCGCTGGTCATGAGCTTCTATCAGCCGCTGGCCCAGGTCTCCGGTCAGCGCATGCTGCACTGCAAGCTGTATCACGCCGATACGCCGCTGGCGTTGTCCGACGTGTTGCCGATCCTGGAAAACCTTGGCCTGCGCGTGCTGGGTGAGTTCCCGTATCGCCTGCGTCACAACAATGGCCGCGAATTCTGGATTCATGACTTCGCGTTCACTGCCGCCGAAGGCCTGGAACTCGACATCCAGCAACTCAACGACACCTTGCAGGACGCTTTCGTCCACATCGTGCGTGGCGATGCCGAGAACGATGCGTTCAACCGTCTGGTGCTGACCGCCGGCCTGCCATGGCGCGATGTGGCGCTGCTGCGTGCCTACGCCCGTTACATGAAGCAGATCCGTCTGGGCTTCGACTTGGGTTACATCGCCAGCACCCTGAACAACCACACCGACATCGCTCGCGAGTTGACCCGGTTGTTCAAGACCCGTTTCTACCTGGCGCGCAAGCTGACCGGCGATGATCTGGAAGACAAGCAACAACGCCTGGAACACGCGATTCTGGCGGCACTGGACGATGTTCAGGTGCTGAACGAAGACCGCATCCTGCGTCGTTACCTGGACCTGATCAAAGCGACCCTGCGGACTAACTTCTACCAGACCGATGCCAACGGTCAGAACAAGCCCTACTTCAGCTTCAAGTTCAACCCGCACCAGATTCCAGAGCTGCCGAAGCCGGTTCCGAAGTTCGAAATCTTCGTTTACTCGCCTCGCGTTGAAGGCGTGCACCTGCGCTTTGGCAACGTTGCTCGCGGTGGTCTGCGCTGGTCCGACCGTGAAGAAGACTTCCGTACCGAAGTCCTGGGCCTGGTAAAAGCCCAGCAAGTGAAGAACTCGGTCATCGTGCCGGTGGGTGCGAAGGGCGGCTTCCTGCCGCGTCGCCTGCCACTGGGCGGCAGCCGTGACGAGATCGCGGCCGAGGGCATCGCCTGCTACCGCATCTTCATCTCGGGCCTGTTGGACATCACCGACAACCTGAAAGACGGCGCGCTGGTACCGCCGGCCAACGTCGTGCGTCATGACGACGATGACCCGTACCTGGTGGTAGCGGCGGACAAGGGCACTGCGACCTTCTCCGACATCGCCAACGGCATCGCCATCGACTACGGCTTCTGGCTCGGCGACGCCTTTGCGTCCGGCGGCTCGGCCGGTTACGACCACAAGAAAATGGGCATTACCGCCAAGGGCGCGTGGGTCGGCGTACAACGCCACTTCCGCGAGCGCGGCATCAATGTTCAGGAAGACAGCATCACTGTAGTGGGCGTCGGCGACATGGCCGGTGACGTGTTCGGTAACGGCTTGCTGATGTCCGACAAGCTGCAACTGGTCGCTGCGTTCAACCACCTGCACATCTTCATCGACCCGAATCCTGCGCCTGCCAACAGCTTCGCCGAGCGTCAGCGTCTGTTCGATCTGCCGCGTTCGGCGTGGTCGGATTACGACACCAGCATCATGTCCGAAGGCGGCGGGATCTTCTCGCGCAGCGCAAAAAGCATCGCGATTTCCCCGCAGATGAAAGAGCGTTTCGACATTCAGGCTGACAAGCTGACCCCGACCGAACTGCTGAACGCCTTGCTCAAGGCACCGGTAGACCTGTTGTGGAACGGCGGTATCGGTACGTACGTGAAAGCCAGCACCGAAAGCCACGCCGATGTCGGCGACAAGGCCAACGATGCACTGCGCGTGAACGGCAACGAACTGCGCTGCAAAGTCGTGGGCGAGGGCGGTAACCTCGGTATGACTCAGCTGGGTCGTGTCGAATTCGGCCTCAATGGCGGCGGTTCCAACACCGACTTCATCGACAACGCCGGTGGTGTGGACTGCTCCGACCACGAAGTGAACATCAAGATCCTGCTGAACGAAGTGGTACACGCCGGTGACATGACCGACAAGCAACGTAACCAGTTGCTGGCGAGCATGACCGACGAAGTCGGCAACCTGGTGCTCGGCAACAACTACAAGCAGACTCAGGCCCTGTCCCTGGCGGCACGCCGTGCCTTCGTGCGGATCGCTGAATACAAGCGCCTGATGAACGATCTTGAAGGCCGCGGCAAGCTGGATCGCGCCATCGAGTTCCTGCCGGCTGAAGAGGCGATCAACGAGCGACTCGCGGAAGGCCATGGCCTGACCCGTGCCGAGCTGTCGGTGCTGATCTCTTACAGCAAGATCGACCTCAAGGAAGCGCTGCTCAACTCCCTGGTGCCGGACGACGATTACCTGACACGCGACATGGAAACCGCTTTCCCGCCGACGCTGGTCAGCAAGTTCTCCGCCGCCATGCGCCGTCACCGTCTGAAGCGTGAAATCGTCAGCACCCAGATTGCCAACGATCTGGTGAACCACATGGGCATCACCTTCGTTCAACGACTCAAAGAGTCGACCGGCATGAGCCCGGCGAACGTGGCCGGTGCTTACGTGATCGTGCGTGACATCTTCCATCTCCCGCACTGGTTCCGTCAGATCGAAGCCCTGGACTACCAGGTCTCCGCGGATGTGCAACTGGAGCTGATGGATGAGCTGATGCGTCTGGGCCGTCGCGCTACGCGCTGGTTCCTGCGCAGCCGTCGCAACGAGCAGAACGCTGCCCGTGACGTCGCGCATTTCGGTCCGCACCTGGCGGCGTTGGGCCTCAAGCTCGACGAACTGCTGGAAGGCCCGACTCGCGAAGGCTGGCAGACCCGCTACCAGGCTTACGTCGAAGCTGGCGTGCCTGAGTTGCTGGCGCGCATGGTTGCAGGCACCACTCACCTGTACACCTTACTGCCGATCATCGAAGCTTCGGACGTGACCGGCCAGAACGCAGCGGACGTGGCCAAGGCCTACTTCGCCGTGGGTAGCGCGCTGGACATCACCTGGTACCTGCAACAGATCAGCGCTCTGCCGGTTGAAAACAACTGGCAAGCCCTGGCTCGTGAAGCGTTCCGTGATGATGTCGACTGGCAACAACGTGCGATCACCATCTCCGTTCTGCAACAGGGCGACGGCACCCAGGACGTGGAAACACGCTTGGCGCTGTGGATGGAAGCGCACGAAGGCATGATCGAACGCTGGCGCGCCATGCTGGTGGAAATCCGTGCCGCCAGCGGCACTGACTACGCCATGTACGCGGTGGCCAACCGCGAACTGCTGGACCTGGCGTTGAGCGGTCAAGCGGTGATGCCTGCCGCTGCGACTGCCGCTGTCAGCACCGAGCTGGAACCGGCTGCCTGATAGGCGTTGAATGAAAAAGCCCCGTCTCGGAAGAGGCGGGGCTTTTTTTTGGTTCTTCACGGAATCCCGGGAAACACAGAAACAAGAACGCCGATTTGATTGATGATGTTCGTGCGAGCAAACACATCTAACAAACCGGCGTTCTTATGCGCGATATTAATACTTTCCTTCCTTTTTGGGAGGGCTTTTCTGTTGTCACCATCAAGCCTGATGGCGATACCCTACAAATCGATCTAACCCCTCACGCCACCCGGTTCCCATCTTGTGGCGGGTGCCAAAAGCCCTGTTCAACCACTCATGAGTATTGCGAGCGAACCGTTCGTGATTTGCCCATCCTCGGCCGTGCGGTGCGTCTCAGCGTGTTGCTCAGACGTGTTGGCTGCCGTGATTGCGGCAAACGCATGGAAGCCGTCAGTTGGCTGGATCGCTATGCCCGCATGACGCGCCGCCTGTCTGAGGCCGTCATTCAAGCCTGCGAGCGTCTGCCCACGCTGCACGTGGCTCAGATGTTTGGGCTGCATTGGGACACCGTGCGGTTGCTGGAGCGTCGGGCCTTGCAAGCGGCGCTGAGTGTTTTGCCGAAGGCGCAGCCACGGCGCCTGGTGATGGACGAATTCGCCCTGTTCAAAGGTCATCGCTACGCCAGCGTTGTGCTGGATGCGGATACACGACGAGTGCTGTGGATCGGCGAAGGCCGCAGCCGAGCGGCGGTCAGGCCATTTTTCGAAGAGCTCGGACCGCAGGGTTGCGCTCGCATAGAAGCGGTGGCGATGGACATGAACACCGCGTTTGACCTGGAGGTTCGCCAGCAATGTCCGAACGCGCGAGTGATCTACGACCTCTTTCATGTGGTGGCCAAATATGGCCGAGAGGTCATTGATCGAGTCCGCGTCGACGAAGCTAATCGGCTACGTCACGACAAGCCTGCGCGCAAGGTCATCAAGCAAGCGCGATGGCTGCTTCTGCGTAATCCGCAGAACCTGAAAACGCCGGAGCAACAGGTCCGTTTGGAGGATCTGCTGGCGGCCAACCAAGCGTTGATGACGGTCTACTTGATGAAGGCTGAACTCAAAACGCTTTGGACGCCGAGCACCGCTTGGGGCTGGCGATCAGCCTGGAAGCAATGGCTGCGCCATGCTCAAGAAAGTGAAATACCGGCTCTGATCCAGTTTGCAAAGCGACTAAAGGGTTACTGGCGGGGCATCGTCAGCCGGGTTCGCTGGCCGATGCACACGGGTCAGCTGGAAGGCATAAACAATCGAATAAAGGTCATTAAGCGGATGGCGTACGGTTACCGGGACAGCGAATTCTTTTTCATGAAGATCAAGAGCGTCTTTCCCGGTAATCCGTGAAGAACCAAAAAAAAGGCCATCCGCAACGGCTAGCTTCTTGTCGATTGCAAGGCTAGGCACTGTACGAAAAGTAATGTCGCAAACACCGCATAGCACAAGCTAACGAGACCATCGCAGCATAACTTTTCGCGAGCTTGTCGAAGCGTGTGATGATGCGGCGGTTTTCTTTCAGCCAGCCGAACATGCGCTCGATGATGTTGCGCTGCCGGTATTTTGGCCGATCAAACAAGCGAGGCAAACCGGGCTTGGGTTTGCGTTTCATGGATCGCAGAGGGATTACCGGCTGCATCCGGTAACGGTCACAGTAGCGACGCAGAGCCTCAGCATCGTAGCCTTTGTCGGCCAAAAGCCAGCGACATCGTTTGCGAGGACGACCGCGCAAACTGGGGATATAGGCTTCATCGAGCAGTGGCTGGGCATACGAGATATCACTGGCTTGTCCGCCCGAAAGTAGAAAACGCAGCGGTATGCCGTTGGCGTCGCAAAGCATATGAATCTTGGTCGTCAGGCCTCCGCGACTGCGGCCTAGCGCATGGTCTGAAGGTTCATCAGGCCCCCTTTTTTCCCGGCGCCTGATGAAGCTCGGGTTGCGCGTACAGCTGTGGAATCGATCATCCATGTTTCCAGGTCGATCAATCCTTGCTCGTTCAGCTTAATGTGCAGCCGCCTGAGCATCAGGTCGAACGTTCCTTGGTTACGCCAATCCCGAAACCGTTGGTAGACCGTTGACCAGGGCCCGAAGCGCTCGGGCATGTCGCGCCATGCGGCGCCTGAGCAAAGCACCCAGAGCACGCCATTGAGCATCAAACGATCATCGGCTCTCGGCCGACCATTGCGCCGGGGTTGTTCAAAGAGGTCAGCAACCAGCTCCCAGGCTGCATCGGGAATTTCGTACCGTTTCACCATCGTGGCCTCCTGCCTTCGATGGGCGCGAACTTTACCGAATATCAGTGTTCAAGTGCGGTGACGGCGGTTTCAAAGGATTTCGTACAGAACCTAGGAGTGTTATGCGCAGTTTCGTAACCGAATATGGTTTCCCATAGTTCCATAACGGCAAGTCGATGGTGTTCGTTTGAGTAGTCGGCGATAGCATCCATGGCATAGACCTCGAATTGAATGCCGACGCTAGCTTCCTGCCCGGGGTGTTGTCTACGGTCTTTCGGCGATAGCTGTCGGTGGGGCAGAGAGCACGTTCGATCCAATTACCGCCTGGGAAACCGAGCACCACTTGACTCGTTGTCCCGCTCACTCCTGTAATATGCCAGTCCTCACCACCGCGAGCTTTGAAAATGGACTCTCACTCGATTCTGACTTTTACCCTGGTCGCCGCGATTGCCATCGCCAGCCCAGGGCCTGCGACCTTGATGGCGATCAACAATAGCTTGGCCCACGGGCAGCGCAGCGCCATATGGTCTTCGCTCGGCAACGCCAGTGGCCTGTTCTGCCTGTCGTCTGCTGCCATGCTGGGGCTCGGGGCGCTGCTCGCCAGTTCCGAATGGTTGTTCAACGCGGTGAAATTCATCGGTGCCGGTTATTTGTTCTATCTGGGCATCAGGCAATTGTTCAAAAAGGGCCCGATGCTTCCGGACGGGATTCAGGATGATTTGAAGAAAAGCCGGCCGACTCGCTCCAAACTGTACAAATCGGCCTTCCTGACGGCAGTGACCAACCCCAAGGCGACGATGTTCTTCACCGCGCTGTTTCCGCAGTTCATCGATCAGAGCACGGCACTGCTGCCGCAATTTCTGATCCTCACCTCGATCTTCATGGCATTGTCGGTGTCGTCCTTGAGCCTCTATGCCGCGCTCGCCTCGCGGGCCAAGGGGGTGCTGACCCGGCCTGCGTTGTCCCGCTGGGTCAGCCGGGTAGTGGGGTCGACATTCATCGGTTTCGGTGCTGCCATTCTGACCATGCGGCGGCAGGCGGCGTAAGGGGCGTCGGGCTTGTAACTCCGGTAACAGTGGCCGATCGCGTGAAAAACCACAGAACCAAGGCCGTAGCGCTGATCAAGGCGCCCAGCAGGCTGACCGCCATCCAGCCCCATAGCGCATAAATCTGGGTCGCTGCCGCGGCTCCCAGCGCGCTGCCGACTGAGTAGAAAATCATGTAGGCACCGACCATGCGACTTTGGGTGTCTGGTCGCGCAGCGAAAATGAGGCTCTGGTTGGTAACGTGTACTGCCTGCACCGCGAAGTCGAGCAGGACTACGCCGCAGACCAGCGCGATCAGAGACGTCTCGGCAAACGTGATGGGCAACCAAGACAGCGTCAGGAGCACCAGCGAAAGGCCGGTCACTCGCTGTCCCAGACCTTGATCGGCCCAGCGACCGGCTCCTCTGGCAGCGAGGGCGCCGGCGACGCCGGCCAGGCCGAACATGCCGATGGCCGTGTGTGAAAGCGACAGCGGCGGGGCGCTCAACGGTAGTACCATGGCGGTCCACAGCACGGAAAAAGCGGCAAAGATCAGTAGGGCCAGCAGGCCCCTGATCCGCAAAACCGGTTCAGTCATGAACAGCTTGAACAGCGACCGGATGAGCGCTGGGTAGGCGTGTTGATTGCGTGGCGACACGGCGGCAGGAACCACTTTCCAGAACACCGCCGCGAGCGTCAGCATCAATCCTGAGGATACAAAATAAACGGCGCGCCAGCCCGCTAGATCCGCGATCAGCCCAGAGGTAAACCGGGCCAGAAGAATACCCAGTACAACTCCGCTGGTGACGGTTCCCACTGCCTGCCCACGTTGTGATGGCGTTGCCAGCACAGCGGCATATGCCACAAGCACCTGAACGACCACTGCCAGTAAACCCATCATGATCATGGCAGCCAACAGCGCCAGCCATTGCTGTGCTGCACCGACCGCCGCTAGCGCAACCGCAGACAACAGTACTTGAGTCAGAACCAGCCGCTTACGGTTGACCAAATCGCCAAGCGGGACGATGAAGAGCAGCCCCAGCGCATAACCAACCTGAGTGGCCGTCACCACAACCCCGATCATTGATGGGGCCACACCCAGGCTCTGAGCCATTGAATCGAGTAAAGGCTGTGCGAAATAAACGTTGGCTACCGCAAGCGCACAAGTGACAGAAAGTAATACCGTGAGCAATGGAGAAAGCCCTGGCGATCGGTCGGTCCTGCTGTTTTCTTCGGTATCAAAATGCCGCAATCCAGACGGCTGATTGGAGAAACGTTGGGTGGCTGAGTTGGCCTCTGCTGTCATGTACGCCTCCATGGCGCTAAACTGGTTTCAATTAAAAACTAGATCGATTGTTGTCGTAACTTGTTTTAAATTGCAACCACATCGCGCCAGTCCGGTGGACAGACTTGGCAAATCCATATTCTAGAAGGTCAAAAAGATGGACGAAGACGCTTCTCCGCAAAGCAGCGAATGCCCGGTAGCAAGAACGCTGGAGGCCATCGGAGATCGCTGGTCACTCATGATCATTCGCGACGCTTTTGATGACATTCGCCGATTCAGCGAATTTCAAAAGAGCTTGGGCGTGGCCAAAAATATTCTGGCATCGCGACTGAGAACGTTAGTCGAGGTCGGAGTATTCGATGTTCGACCGGCGTCGGATGGCAGCGCCTACAAGGAGTACGTGCTGACGGACAAAGGACGGGAGATCTTTCCGGTCGTGGTCAGTATGAGGCAGTGGGGTGAGCGTTTCCTGTTCAAGCCGCACGAGACGCGTTCTGTGCTGATGGACAACGAGTTCGTTCAGCCTCTGATGCCGCTTGATGTTCGCTCCTCAAGCGGTCAAAAACTTGAACCCTCTGACTGCCACAGGGTGAGACTCGTTGACGGCGGGTCGTGAGTCGGCAGCAGCAGACTGACCTCACACCTGCGGCGAATTACGCAAGCCCGGCTATCGGTCCAGCAGAGGTGCCAGCAGTGCACACATGCCGCGCCAGTGCGAACCTTCCCAGTAAATCCGTTGGCAGGCGTCGCAGCGCAGGAAGTGTGAATAGAGGGCGCCAACACGTGGCGGTACCTGCGGCCGGGCCAGTTCCGGGCTGATCTCGTGCAGCGGCAGGTTGCAATGAAGGCACAGGCTGAATGGGCGCGCGCTACGCGCCAGGTCGAGACGCTCGTACAATTCGCGCAGCTGCAGCGACGGTTTCAGGGCATGCACGTAACAGCCGTGGCTGATGATCCGCCGCTTGAGTAGTTCGCGGTCGCGGGTCAGTACGATGCGTCCTTGCTGCGCAGCGATCTCGGCGATCTCGCCATCCTCGAAGCCATTGTCGTAGAGGGTATCGAAGCCGCTCATGCGCAGCAGGCTGGCCAGCCCGCCAAGGTGCGCGTCAGCGACAAAGCGAAGCACCCGTAAAGGTTGCGCACGAACCTTGAGCAGCGGGCTGATGTCCAGCGCTTCGAACTTTGGATACACCGCCAGCCGGTCCCCGTCGAAGATCACCCGCTCCAAGCCCACCGACTCGCCATTGAGCAGTAGCAGTTCGACCTCGGTGTGCGGTATCCCGAGCGCCTCGATCATGTGCTTGACCGTCGCCCCGCGCGCGCACTCGCAGGTGAAGGACTGTCGGCGCCGTTCGGCCGGCAGAAAGTCGTTGAGTTCTTCGTAGAAGCGGAAGGTTGCACGGGTCATGTCAAACAGTATGGCAGGGCATCAGGATGAGCGAGTCTAGTCCAGATATATTCTCCGGTAAGCCCCAAACTACTACATGGAGTTTTTGAGATGAAGCACAGCAAAGTGAATGCAAATAAAAGGGGCCACACCCAAAAAAGTGCGGTCTTCAGCTTTTTGGGACTTGTTGCGCTATTGAATTAAGGACTGGATTACCCTCCTTGTTACGGGTCAGATAGACCGGCAGTACCTTGGGCAGCGATGCCACCAGGTTATTGAGTTCTTTGATGTTGTAGATACCGCCGAGACGAATCAAACCCGTGCTGTGGTCCGCGACCATTACAGGCTTGTTCAAATAACGATTGATCAAGGGCAGGGCATCGGTCAGCGCCAGATCATCGAGCACCAGTTTGCCGCTGCGCCAGGCCAGCGAATGGTCGTTGGCGCAGGTCTGGCTGATTTGAGGCGAGAAGTCGCCGTGCCTGTAACGCGCCTGCATGTCAGGTTCCAGATGTAAACCTTCGCCCGACAGGTCGCTATTGCTGGTGACCAGCACGGAACCTTCGATCAGATTCACGCGTACCTGATCTTCATACATCCAGACGTTGAATCGGGTTCCGGTGACGCGAATCCTGCCATCGGCTGCCCTGACAATGAACGGATGCTGCGGGTCATGACTGACGTTGAAGAAGGCTTCGCCTTTTTTCAGCGTGACCCGACGCTGATCTTTGTAATTGCTGAATGTCAATTCACTGCCCAGGTTCAGCTCCACCTGACTGCCGTCGCTCAACGTGACTTGACGAACATTATCGGTCGCCTCGAAATGCTGGTGGGCATTGGGCAGCCAACCCAGGTTCCATCCGGTATAGGCCGCCAACGGCAGCGCGAGGGCGCAGATCGCGGCAGCCATGCCGAAGGTGCGCCAGGGCTTTGCCGGTTTGATGCCAACTGCCGACACGGCGGATTCGGGACGAGACAAATGCCCTGCCACATCCCAGATATCCAGCATGGCTTCGTACTCCAAGGCATGCAGAGGATGAGCATCACGCCATTGCTCGAAGGCCAGACGTTCTTCGGCCGTGCAGTCGACGGCATGCAGACGCATGCACCAGTGCGCAGCGGTATCGGTGATGGCATCGTACTGAGCTTGCGAGAAAGAGTGGTCGGTCATTGACTCATCCTGATTTCTTGCATTCTAACCTTGGGAGAAATCGGCGAGAACATGGGTCATGGCATTTAACTATCAAAGCGTATTTATTTTTCGACATATTATTGAAGGAATTCACAGGACGGTAATAACCCATCAATGACATGACAAAAAAGATCAAACACGCCCGTGCTGTCGCCACCCTAGTGAGTGATGGCGACGGTACTGAGCAGATCCTTGGATTTGCGTGCTTTTCAAGAGGCTCAGGTCTTTGAAGTGGAACCAGAGGTGACAGGCACCGGATCCAGTTGTCGGCCCATTTCGCAGATCAGAAACGCGATTGAGTCTGCATTGCACAAAATAGTGTCGATTCGCAAATTAGTATTCTGTGGGTTCAGGAAGGCATCGCGAGCTTCATCCATTGTCTTGCAGCCTGTCGTTTTGAGAATGCTTTTGCCCACATGCTCCAGACCCACAATCGAGTCCAGACCTTCCCATAAGTCCAGTTCACTGTTCCAGCATGGAAACAATTGTTCCTTGGGGGTCGTCAGGGAGAGTGCCGCTCGCTGGAAGTCCAGTTGAGTCTGTTTCAGTTTTGCGCTGAAAATAGCTATTGAGGTGACAAGATCGGAGAACGGACGCCTTGATTCGAGTGTGGCGATATCCACGGTCTTTGAATAAAGGTGGGAGAACTCATGAATCAGGGTAGCCGCCTGGGCATGGGTGTCGATGTCGAAAGGCTCAGTCAAAAAAGACTTGTATTCATCGAGTTGCTGATTGAAAAACCTGTCCGTGAAATGCACATTCATCTGCGAGTCGTCATGGATGACAAAAGCAAGGGTGTTGTCGGCCCGGTATCTGTTTGAACCGACCACAAAGCGATCGGTACTCATCAAATCCTCGTTTGGGTCCACGAGCGCTTTACAAATAGGTACGATGACTTTGTTGATTTTTTCAAGAACATTGGCGTCGATTTTGTCAACTTCAAAAAAGGTTTTGAGGAAGGTGTCCAGCCGCGTCCCCGGCCTCATGTTTTTGAGCTGCACCAGGTTATGCAAACTGTTAAAAGCGTAGTAGCGAGCCAGGTCTATGGCTTGCACGATCATGCGTGCTTTTTCCGGGTGTTTTGTCCGAATGTCTTCCATTCCTCGCGCTTCAATATTCAGTACGCTGCTGACTGCGCGACTGGAAACATATTGACTGTGCATTTTCGACAGGGCTTTTCCGAGACAACGCTCGCCTCATTCTCGAACTCGGTGAACGGCGAGTCAGCGTGATAGGGGGCATACAGGACTTGCGGGCCTTTCTGGCCGGAGCCGGGGCCGATCAGGTACAGGCCCAGTGTCTTGACGGCTGCTGCGCCGACAGTCTTGATCAGCTCCAGCGGGCGGACGATGGCGTGGGCACCTTCGACAGCAGCCCGGGCGATAGCGTCCGGCATGTCCATAACCTGTCGAATCAAGTCGAAGCCGCTATCGGAAATACGTTGCTGCAGCTTCTGCGCATGGGCGTGTTGCATCAATTGCCAAGGCAATTGCCGAACGAAGCGCAGTGTTCGAGTGTCGGCTTCGGCGCTTTTGTTCGATAAGCTGTCGGTCACCTCTTTTGCGTAGGTTTGCTGAATGTTCAGTGACAGCAGAAGTTGCCTGACCGCCGCCTGGTCCAGGCCTTCTGGAAGGGATTGCGTGGTTTTCGATGCGATCTTGAATCCTGTGCCCTGGGCAACATTGACATGATTCAAGGCAAATTCCGTCAAGGATCGAGCGGAGCCGGCCAAGGTCAGGTTGGGGGTGATTTCGATGTCATCGGGGTCCGGCAGAGCCCCGGAGAACCGGCTGCCGAGCAGCGACACCAATGTGTCATGCACGTACGATCGCAGGGGCTTCATGCCATGCAGGTAGTCTTTGTCATCGTTGACGCTGTTGCGATATTGCTCCAGCAATTCGATGTGCAATTGCAGGTCCTCGACGGGGGCCATTCCGAGCCAGGCAGGCAAGGACTGCTGACGGGTAATCGCCCGCGCGATCAAGGTGGCTCTGCGCAAGTTGGTGTCGACCACCGTTTTTGTCAAGGTTTCAAGGGCTTTGGTCTGTTTTGCAGCGTCCAGCTTCAGGCTGCGCAGGTGTTCGCAACGTTCCAGGAAGTGGTCGATGGACGATTGTGATGCCTGCTGGAGAACATGATCCTCAATCAGTCGCAACGCGCCGAGCGAATAGCGCTGGTGGAAGGAGCGTTGGGCAGGGGGAAGGTTTTCCAACAGCGCCAAGCGTTTGCGCGGATCAAGCAGACGCCGATCCAGCTCCTGCTTTGCAAGGCTGACGGTATCAAAGACTTCCAGGCCCTGCGCGGATGTCCATAGAATCGTTCGGCCCGAATGCTGAGGGTCGAGCCCGCCACGCTCGGTCAACAGCAAGCAATTGGCCAAGGGCAGGAGGTTCGTTTGGCCGGAGCACTCAAGGGTCAATGAATAGACGTCAGGCCGGAATCCCTTGAGAGAGCGACGGCTTTTACGATCCGGCTGATCTGGATCGAGCACCGTCACGACAATAGCCCGATCCGTATCGCCCAACGTTGCGTCGAGTACCCGAAGATGGGCTTCCCCGCATACGCCTACGGAGAGGGCGTGAGCCAGGCGGGGCTTTAAGTTATCCAGATAGACCCGCTGCAGTGCCAGCGGGGTGACGGGTTGGGACGCGAAGTCCGTACTGATCAGCGCTTCGATATCGCTGTAGGTTTTCACGAACCCCGCCGCCTTGTCTGCCAGCACCATGGAGGGCTGTTGATTACCTGACAATACCGGTCGCGTACTCCAGCGTCCTTTAGCATCCAGCGCCGGCAGTTGCTCGCTGATCATTGAGCGTATGTCCAGCGCCTTATCGAACAAGGCGTTGATGTCCACGATGCCGTCGCTGTGACGGAAAACCTGCAGGGCATATTCAATGTTCTGCTGTTGCTTGGTGATGATCGCCTCGAACAGCTTCTTGAAAATCGAACCGGAAATGGCCTCCCCGGTGACATTCGGCTGATCAAAACCGATGAAGCGGTGGCGTTCCTCCAGACTCAGGAGGTTGTAGAGCTCATCCTCGTGACCGGCCGCGCTGAATTTGCTCAGCAAGGTGTCTTTGAGGTCCTGATAGTCTTTCAGCACCTGCAGCCCCTGAATGGGGGAGTAGAGAAACGCATTGCTGCCACTGATTATCAGCGAGCCTGCCAGCTCTACATAATTGTCCTTGTATTCCCACAGGCGCACGGTTTCGATGGTCAGCGTCTCGAACGTTCGGCTGGTCGGCTTGATCAGCAAATGCAAGTCCTGGCTTTGTTCAGGCGTGATGATCTCGGCTTCGCGCTTGAGCAAGAGCTCTGCTCGCGCCTTTTCGGCGATGGCCTTGCTGAAAAACTCGCGACGTGACGTGCCATCGACACTCAAGGCGTCCCAGTAGCCTTCCATTTGCCCGGAAAGCAGGCTGATCAACTTTTTGGAAGCCGTGACTACAGCGGTTTCCCAGTGTTGCTGGTCAGTGGTCACTGAGTGCTTTCCCGGATGGGAAAACTCATGTGATTGGCCTGACGGCCAGCGTTGATTGCGGTAGTACAACAGCACCGCCTCCCTCAAGGATATGGAGTTGATCAAGCGCCGCGTCGGAGGGCTTTCCTTATCTTGTTCATCGGTCGCAGCGGTGAAATAGAAACTGACCTGGGTCTGGCTCTGATCCAGGCCGGGGAACGCTGACTTCAACAGTTCATCCAGCACTGCATCGAGCAACGAAGCCAGTGTCGGCAGCACTTTGAGCTCATCGAGCAGAGCCCGATCGTTCATTGTCTGGTATGCGGTGATGGTGTTGCTCTGGTCTTCGAACACATCGCCTTCGAGGGTTTGAAAGGTCACCTCGATATCGGCGGCATCTGCCAGCGTTTTGCGATGAGACAACGACATGAACGCCAGCAGGTCGTCGTCCTCGGTTGCATTCTTCAGCTGACTGTTCAGCTCTTCGGTCAAGGTTGTGCGGTTGTCGAATTTCTGTATGCCGGCATAAGGGGTGTAGAGAATCACGCCCTTGTCATCCGGAGTGGCGCTCAGCACAAAACTGCCGGCCAGTGGCACGGGGTCCAGATCATTGGTTTTGAGCAGGATTTTTTCGGCGAGCATGGGCGGCGTTTCTTTACTGCGTAATGTGTGGCTGGCCAGTTGCACGTGACTGAGCCATTCGAAATCCTTTTGCGTCAGTCCATGGGTTTGGCCAAGCTTCCTCCAAAGGCCGCGAGACTTCAGGGCCTGAGGGAAAAACATCGGAGTAACAGAAGTAGACATTGTCGAGTCTCGTTCAGGGCGCAATTTTTGAAATGCGCCAGTGGGATTGAGCATCGAGACTAAAAGTCATAGGGGAGTGGAAGGTGGTAAATAATTACCGCACAGCCTGCCGGTGATCGTGCAAACCTGAGAAAAAAGCACAGCCGTGCGGGGACAACCTCCACGGATCAATCGTAAAGTTGACAGGTCGCTCGTCGCGCGTTGTTAATCAGCGGGTCTTCGTACGCTGTTGCCCCCTCAAATAATTATTCTGGAGCTTCAGATGTCTGCGCCACACGATCATGTGTCTACTGCGGTTTCGCCAAACCTGTCCTTCGAAGCACTGACGGCGTTGCTCGAGCAGATCTTCCAGCGCCACGGCACCTCAGCCGATGTCGCCAGAATCCTGGCCCTCAACTGCGCCGGTGCCGAGCGCGACGGGGCTCATAGTCATGGTGTTTTCCGCATTCCCGGTTATGTGTCGACGCTGCAAAGCGGCTGGGTCAATGGTCAGGCGGTGCCGGTGGTCGAGGACGTGGCCTCGGGTTTCGTCCGGGTTGACGCCGCTAATGGTTTTGCCCAACCGGCCCTCATGGCAGCGCGGTCATTGCTGGTCGAGAAAGCCCGCAGTGCCGGCATTGCAGTGCTGGCCATCCGTAATTCCCACCATTTCGCCGCCTTGTGGCCAGACGTCGAGCCATTTGCCGATGAAGGGCTGGTGGCATTGAGCGTGGTCAACAGCATGACCTGCGTGGTGCCACACGGCGCCGATCGGCCATTGTTCGGGACCAACCCGATTGCCTTCGCCGCCCCTCGTGCCGGTGGTAATCCAATCGTTTTCGACCTCGCAACCAGCGCCATCGCCCATGGCGATGTACAGATTGCCGCCCGTAAAGGCGAGCGTTTGCCGGCAGGCATGGGCGTGGACAGCCTCGGCCAGCCGACCCAGGACCCGAAAGCGATCCTTGAGGGTGGCGCCTTGCTGCCATTTGGCGGGCACAAAGGTTCGGCACTGTCGATGATGGTGGAGCTGTTGGCGGCGGCGTTGACTGGCGGCAATTTCTCTTTTGAGTTCGACTGGTCGAACCATCCGGGGGCGAAAACACCCTGGACGGGTCAACTGCTGATCGTGATCGACCCGAGCAAGTCGGCGGGGCAGAATTTTGCCGAGCGCAGTGAGGAACTGGCTCGGCAAATGCACGGTGTGGGGCTCAAGCGACTACCGGGTGATCGGCGTCATCAGCAGCGCGCCAAAGCCAAGGATGAAGGCATTGGGCTCGATGCTCAAACACTGGCAAATCTGCGGGAGCTGGCCGGGTTCTAGAGGGACAGTGTTTTTTTGTAGGTGCAGGTCCAGTGTTTCCCGCTTAACGCCGTCCCAACAACAGCCCCACCACCAAACCGAACCCGGCGGAGATGGCCACGGTTTGCCAGGGATGACCGCCGATGTAGATTTCGGTGGCGTCGACGGCGGGTTGGGTTCGGTCACGTACGTTTGCGACTGAGCTGCGGGCCTGCTGGAGTTTCTGGGCGATTTGCCCACGAAGGGTGTCCGCTTCCTCACCGACCAGTGAAGCACTGCTCTTGAGCAGTTTTTCCGATTCTTCGATCAGGGCCTGAAGTTCGCTGAAGACCTGATCCTTGATTTGATCCTCGGCGACTTGATCGATGATTTTTCGGGCCATTGGAGTACTCCTTGCAGGTGAATGGACAGTGAACAATGGAGTCTGCCGCCATGGCAAAAGTTGCAGCAATTTTGCCAGGCGACTCAACCCTGAAGAAAAATCCAGCGCAGGACATTTCCTCCTACAGTGTAAGATGTCGCCTATTTTACGCAGCAGGTATCTTCCATGAGCTTCAATCTGGCCGACAAACCCCTTGCCGAGCGCGCGGCGCTTGAAGATGAAAAGTCCCGTTTGTTCGAGCTCTGGCAAAACAACTTGGGTAAATCCAAGGGTGAAGCCGCACGGTTGTTCGGTGAGCGTGCCAAGCGCAAAGGCAAATGGGCCGAATGGGTGCGCTCCGAACTCGACGGCATGTCGCCCCCGGAATTCGCCAACATGGTGCGCAGTGAAGTCAATCGGCTGATGGCCGCTAAATAAGCTTCCAGCACTGACAGTTTCGAATCCGCCGAAGATCAAAAGATCGCAGCCTGCGGCAGCTCCTACGGGTGGGAAAAGGTCGCGATAATCGCCTCGCGCACTCTGAGCACCACCGGATCGAGCTGCGTAATGGTGCGCCAGCCCAGTTCGATCGGATAGCGTGGCAATGCCAGAGGGCAGGGCAGCAGCGCCAGTCCGCTGAGCGCAGCGATACTTCGAGCCGCGTGGGCCGGGATGGTCGCCACCGCCTGACTGCCCTTGAGCAGATGCGGCAATGCGGCAAAGTGCGTGGTTGACGCGCATACCCGCCGACTCAGTCCCAACGCCGCCAGGCCTTCATCGGTAATTCCGATAAAACCGCCCGATGACACCAGAATGTGCTCGCGGGCGACGAACGCTTCAAGGCTGAGCGTCTCCTGTCCTTCGGCCAGACTGAAGGGATCCACCAGACACAGATAATCGCCTTCACCCAGCACCTGACGACTGAGCAAACGCTCGGCAAACCCGCCTGCCGTGATCGCCAGATCGATACTGCGTTCCATCAAGGCCTGGGCGACGATCTGGCTATGGGTTTGGCGAAAGATCAGCCGCAGTTTCGGCGCGCGATCAGCGATCTCGTCAATCAATCGTCGCCCGTAGGCGATTTCGAAATCATCCGACAAACCCACCGTCACCGAGCGTCCGTCGTAATGATTCGCCGCCGGATCGACCATCGCCAGGCTCTGGCGGCATTTATTCAGCGCATCGCTGACCACCGGTTTCAACTGGTTAGCCTTGAGCGTCGGTGCAAGGCCGCGACCGGTGCGCACGAACAACTGATCGCCATACACCTCTCGCAATCGACGCAACGCCGCGCTGACCGCCGATTGCGTCACGCCCAGACGCAGCGCGGCTCGGCTGGCGCTGGATTCTTCATGCAGCGCTTCGAAGACTTTGAGCAGATTGAGATCGACGGTCACGATATTCATTGGGTTCATATCATTCAGCAGTGAGTCGGGCTTTATTCATGATCCTGTGGCGCCGGAGAATGAGCAACACCTCATTACTGACGGAGTCACCGCGATGCCCAAGTCTATCGTTGCTGCCCTGCAAATCGGCGCCTTGCCCGGCGGCAAGGCCGATACCCTCGATCAAATCCTCTCCTGGGAAACCGCCATTATCGAATCCGGCGCCGCACTGGTGGTCATGCCGGAGGCGTTGCTCGGCGGGTACCCCAAGGGCGAGGGTTTCGGCACGCAACTCGGCTATCGACTGCCAGAGGGGCGGGAAGCGTTTGCGCGGTATTTCGACAACGCCATCGACGTGCCCGGTGCCGAGACTGAAGCCTTGGCCGGATTGTCCTCACGCACTGGCGCCAATCTGGTGATCGGCGTGATCGAGCGCGCGGGCAGCACCTTATACTGCACCGCGTTGTATTTCGATCCGCAGGCCGGGCTGGTCGCCAAGCACCGCAAACTGATGCCCACCGGCACCGAGCGACTGATCTGGGGCAAGGGCGATGGCTCGACCTTGCCGGTGATCGATAGCCGGGTCGGGCGAATCGGCGCCGTGGTGTGCTGGGAAAACATGATGCCGCTGCTGCGCACCGCGATGTACGCCAAAGGCGTAGAGGTCTGGTGCGCGCCGACGGTGGACGAGCGGGAAATGTGGCAGGTCAGCATGCGCCACATCGCCCATGAAGGACGCTGCTTTGTGGTCAGCGCCTGTCAGGTCCAGGCCTCACCGCAAGCTTTGGGCGTGGAAATCGCCAACTGGCCGGCACAGCGTCTGTTGATTGCCGGCGGCAGCGTGATTGTCGGGCCCATGGGCGACATCCTCGCCGGACCGCTGCGTGACAAGGCGGGTTTACTGAGCGCCGAAATCGACACCGACGACCTGATCCGCGCCCGTTATGACTACGACGTGGTCGGGCATTACGCGCGCCCGGACGTGTTTGAGTTGACGGTGGATGAGCGGGCCAAACCGGGCGTGCGTTTTATCTGAGGCGCAGCCACTCTTCGCGGGTGATTTCCCAGAGTTCCTTCGGGAGTCGCCCGCTGACAAAGTCGCCTTCATCAGTGTGTATCAAGCGCATGCCGGTACGTTCCGAGAGTTTGCGCGAGCCGATATTCGGCGCCGCTTTCGGCACGCGCAGTAACGGCCGGCCGAGTGTTTCGAACCAGTACTCGGTCACCGCCGCACTGGCTTCAGCCATCAATCCCTGGCCTTGCCATTGCGGGGTCAGCCAGAAGCCGCGGTTGTTGTCCTGTTCATTCATCAGGCTGACATTGCCGATCAGCTGATCGGGGGCTGACTTCAAGCGGATCGACCAGTGCCATTCTTCGCCACGGGCCATCGCCGGCAGGGCAATATCACGCAGATAAGTCAACGCGCCGTCGGCGGGATAAGGCCACGGCACCAGGACGTTCAGGTAACGCACCACGTCCCAGTGGGGGAAATGTCGCTGAATGGCCTCGGCATCGGCCAGTTCCAACGGACGCAAAATCAGCCTGTCGGTGTAGAGCGTTGGAGCAGTGTGCATCGTGGATGACCTCCTTGTAGGGACGGGCGCTGCGCATCATGCGCAGCGTCGATTGTCCGTCTAGTCTCTAGGCGTTCACACCCCTGTCAACGGATGGACTGCCCATGAGTTTGTTACTCGGCCCGATTCTGCAGTTTCGTGGCATCAACAGTAATGTTTATAACGTGTCTGCTCTAGTGGTTTTACCCTTGGGCGCGACATCACCCAGCGTAAAAGTACCCGGCGGTGTCACTGCCCGCAAACCGTTGGCCACCGCCGATATCCCGTTGCTCAATCCTCAGTACCGCGTCTGGCGCATCGATTTAAAAGCGCTGCAAGACCAGGATGTCGCCACTACTTACACGATCAAGATAGAGGGCGCGGAGGCCAACTTCGTCGTTCCGGCCGAGGGGCAATCGCCGCGCATGGCTTATGTGTCGTGCAACGGTTTCTCGGACCCCAAGGAGATGGAGAAAGTGGACCGGAACAATGAGCGCTGGGAACACCTGTGGGGGGCTCATCAAAGCAAGCCTTATCACCTGTTGTTGATGGGGGGCGATCAGGTTTACAGCGACGATATGCGCAGCAATGTGTCGTCGATGAAAACATGGTTTGCCAAACCCTTCGCCGACCGTCGAAAGGCGGTCTACAGCAAGGTGATCGAAGCCGATCTGGACAAGTTCTTCACCAGACTCTACCTGGAGCACTGGAAGCAGCCTGAGGTTGCGAAGCTGCTCAGCGCCGTTCCGACGGTGATGATGTGGGATGACCATGACATCATCGATGGCTGGGGTTCTTACGATGAGATTCTGCATTCAAGCCCGGTGTTCCAGGGGCTGTTTGCCACGGCCAAACGCTATTTCAGGATTTTCCAGCAGCAACTGATCCAGACTCATCCTCACCTCAAACCGTCCGCTGATACTCATCCCTGTGCCATTCCCGACACCGCCGACGGCTTTCACCTGGGGTTTACCGGCCTAGGCGAATTGGCATTGCTGGTTCCTGACTTGCGCAGTGAGCGTGCGCCGGATTTGACGACCCCGCCGGCTCGGCAAACCCGGATCATTTCGCCCGTCAGTTGGGATGCGATTTATGCCTGGCTGGGCAAGCTCAAAGGGCATAAGCACTTGCTGCTGATGTCGAGTATTCCCGTGGGTTACCTGGATTTGCAGGCGGCCGAAAAGGCACTGGACCTGATTTCGGGGCAACAGGAGCTTGAGGACGATTTACGCGACCATTGGCGAAGCCAGCCCCACCGAGACGAACGCAAGCGGCTGATCATGCGTTTGCTGGATTTTGCCAATAGCGAATCCTGCAAGGTCACGCTGGTGTCCGGTGATGTTCATGTGGCAGGGGCCTGCGTGATCGAATCGAAGTTGTCCCGGCATAACATCGACGGCGCAGGAACGATCTACCAACTGATATCGACCGGGGTCGTGCATCCTTCACCGCCGGTGCTGGCGGTGCAGTTTCTGGAGTCCATTGGCAAGCACCAGGAACAGATCGACTACGCCGTCACCGGAACACTGTTGCCCATCGGCGCACGGGGACGTTACCTGATCGCCGCTCGAAACTGGCTGGCGATAGAGCCGGATGAAGATGGCACTGGAAAAAGTCGGCTATGGGCCCACTGGCACGTAGAAGGTCTCAAACATTGCGTGACCCAGGTGATCGACCCCGTTAAATCGCGGGCCGAACCGTGAGCGCTACCACGCGTCGGTAGTCGGTCTTGGCAGGCTGAGTTTGCCGCGATCAACGAAACGCATTGTGCCAAACACGCCGCTGGCCAGTTTGCCTCGAAGCACATACGGTAGATTGTCCAGTGTCTGCGTCTGACTCAGCCCGAGGGTCTGACGCAGCACCGAGAAGGCTGAAACGCTCACTGGCACCACGATCACCGCTTCGGAAAACCGTGGGATCGAGCCCGATTGGTCGCTGACGCCGGAGGCTAGCGATTGACCGTTCACCTCCAGATCCAGGGCGACGCCGTTGTAGTCGACCGCCGTTTCATTAGGGTTTTGCACGCGCAGTTTTAGCGCAAATCGCACTTCCAGCTCCTGGCTTGGCAGCGGCTCGATACCGACTACGTTGATGTTCAGCGGGTCGCGATGGGGGAACAGGGCGCAGGCGCTCAGGGAGAGCAGCAGGAAGGACAGGGCAAACAATCTGCGCATGGACAGGCTCTCGAACAGGAAGTTATTCAGCACGATAGCGCACAACGCGCTAACAGTGATTCGAAGATGTTGCGCAGCCTGTTATGACGCGAAGCTTTTCAGGCGGCCAGTCGCTCCTGCCAGTTTCTGACGGCAGCCTCTGCTAAGCTCCGACGATTTTTCAGCAAAGAGCCTGCCGACCGTGTCGCGAACCACTCGTTTACTGACTTTGCTACAAGTGCTACGGGGCAAAAGTCGCCCGGTGACTGCCGCGACATTGGCCAGCGAACTGGAGATTTCCGAACGCACGCTCTACCGCGACATCGCGGAACTCACCGCGCTCGGCGCACCGATTTTTGGCGAGGCGGGGATCGGTTATGTGTTGCGCAGTGGTCTGTTCCTGCCGCCCTTGATGCTCAATGCCGATGAAACCGAAGCTATCGTGCTCGGGCTGCGCTACGTGGATCAGCGTGGCGATGAGGTTTTGAGCAAAGCTGCGGCCGATGCCTTGGCAAAAATCGCCGCGGTACTCGACCCCGTGGCCCAGGATGCCTTGCGCAACCCGACGGTGCTGCCAGGGCCACCAGGTTATGGCTATCCGCAAAATGCCGTGCCCTTGAACGTGTTTCGCCAAGCCATCCGCGATCAGGCCAAGCTGCACATCGATTACGCGGACGCCAACCAGGTGCCGAGTCAGCGGCTGATCTGGCCATTGGCCCTGGGTTTTCTCAACGAAGTGCGAATCATCGTCGCCTGGTGTGAATTGCGCAGTGCCTATCGCACCTTTCGCACCGACCGGATCTCGGCCGCCAGCGAGCAGGGCGAACGCTATCCGGGGCGGCGCAGCGACCTGTTGCGCACTTGGCGCAAGCAAATGCAACTGGACGAAGCAGGGCGTTTCACTCCTGACAAGAACTGACACAGGCTTGTTTTAGCATGGCGCCAGAATCAACTCACAAGGAGTCGTAAACATGTCCAGTCCAGCCTCTTCACTGGCCCCCGCCATCGCCGCCTACATTGCCGCCACCAATACTCGCGACACGTCGAGGGTTGCCAGTTTTTTCGCTGAGGATGCCAACGTGTTCGATGAGGGGCAGCATCAGGTCGGCACACAAGCCATCGCCCAATGGATGCAAGCCACCGCACAACGTTATCAGCCCCGGGTCGAGGTGCTCGACGTTCAGCTGCGCACCGGCAAAGTGCTGGTGCACAACCTGATCTCCGGTACCTTTCCAGGTAGCCCGCTGGAACTGCGCTACATGTTCCGCCTCAATGAACAGGGCAAAATCGCCCGGCTGGATATCTCGCTGTAGCTCGCTCCCACAGGCATTGAGCTTCGCTAGCTGCTATATACTGCCGCGCATGAATGTCGACTCTCCCTTAAGCGCCTGGCAACACGCCATTGAACAGAAGGGCTTCGTCCAGGACGAAGCTCAGGAACACGCTGTATGGGCGCTGCAAAAATGTCACGAAGCCTTGCATGAAAACCGCACGCCTACCGGCGTGTACCTCTGGGGCCCGGTGGGGCGCGGCAAGACCTGGTTGATGGATCAGTTTTATCTAAACCTGCGCGTCCCGTCCCGGCGTCAGCACTTTCATCATTTCATGGGCTGGGTGCACCAGCGCTCCTTTCAATTGACCGGCATCGCCGATCCGTTGAAAGCGCTGGCCCGCGAGCTGAGCGAGGAAGTGCGCGTACTGTGTTTCGATGAACTGTTCGTCAACGACATCGGTGACGCCATCATTCTCGGGCGTTTGTTTCAGGTGATGTTCGAGGAGGGCGTGGTGGTGGTCTGCACCTCCAATCAGCCGCCGGACCAGCTGTACGCGGATGGCTTCAACCGTGACCGCTTCGTGCCGGCCATTACCGCAATCAAGCAGCACATGCAGGTGATTGCGGTGGATGGCGGGGAAGATCACCGCCTGCACCCTGGCGCCGGGTTGCAACGTTACTGGGTGAATGTACCGGGTCAACCCGGTGCCTTGAGCGAGGTATTCAAAGCCTTGACCGCCGGCCAGTCGTTGTCCAGCGTTCCGCTCAAGATCGGCTACCGTTCAGTCAATATCATGCAGGCCAGTCAAACGGTGCTCTGGTGCCGTTACGGCGAACTCTGTGAGCAGCCATTTGCTGCCATGGACTTCATGGCGCTGTGCGACACCTTCAGCGCTATTCTGTTGAGCGACGTGCCCAACCTCAGCGCGCAAAAACGCGAAGGGCGCATTGCCCGCGGCACTGAAGACGGTGTCGAGCGGGTGGCGGCGGGTGATCGCCAGTTGCCGCAGTTATCGGTGCATGACGACGGTGTGCGTCGGTTTATTGCCCTGGTGGACGAATGCTATGACCGCAAGGTGCCGCTGTACCTCGAAGCGCAGGTGCCGATGGAGGCGCTGTACACCGAGGGCTATTTGCAGTTTCCATTTCGCCGCACCCTGAGTCGCTTGCAGGAAATGCAGCTCAAACGTTTCGTCGAGGCTTGATGGCTGGGGGCTTTTGAGAGAGAACGATCACCACAGGATCCAGTTGTCGGCACCCCGGCACTCGCGATAAGGTCGCAGGACCTTTCAGTGCGCAAGAGGCGAACTGGGGCAACTTGTGTGATTGAGGGTGGAAATGGAATCCGCAGAAATTCTTGTGCTTCAGGCCAGCTACACCAACCCGGTGCATGCCGAGGCGATTTGTCTTGTATTGAACCACTACGCCGAAGACCCGATGGGCGGCGGTCATCCGTTACCCGCTCACAGGTTGCAACAACTGCCAGGGGAGTTGGCCAAACGTCCCCATGCTTTCAGCGTACTGGCATTTGTCGGCGGTGAGCCGGCAGGGCTGGTCAACTGCTTTGAAGGTTTTTCGACCTTCGCCTGTCGACCGCTGGTCAACGTGCACGATGTGGCCGTGGTGTCGAAGTTTCGCGGGTTGGGGCTGAGCCAGAAGATGCTGCACAAAGTCGAGGACATCGCACGCCAGCGCGGCTGCTGCAAAATGACTCTGGAAGTACTCGAAGGCAATGCGGTGGCTCAGGCGTCCTATGGCAAATTCGGCTTTTCGCCAGGCATGTTCGACCCGGTGCATGGGCGGATGCTGTTCTGGACCAAGGCGCTTTAGTCCGCAGTCCAAATGAACCGCTTTTTGTAGGAGCCAGCGGTGCGGCGATCCGACTTGCCGCACCGCTGGCTCCTACAAAAAGAATTACTGTTGAACGACTGCCGGCGTGACAGGCGCGCCCTTGGGTTTCATCAGGCTGAAGTCGATCAACGGCCGCTGCTGACGCTCATAAGGGTTGCCGATCATCAATGGCCGAGGCTTGAAACTGTCGCTGACCAGGCTTTTGCTGCGGTCCAGTTCATCGAAACTCAGGCCCGCCAGATCCGCCCAGGTGTGAATCAGCTGGGAACTGCTGTACGGCCGACCCAGATCACCGGCAAAACTCCAGTCATGGGTTTCGCGCCATTTCGGCGAGGCCCAGGCCATGAAGGGAATGGTGTACATCGGTGCGGTCGGCTTGTTCTCGTTACGACCCAGGGTTGTATGACCCGCGGAGTCGAAAACGTCTTCGCCGTGGTCGGAGAGGTACAGCAGGAAGCCGTTCGGATCAGACTTGGCGTAGTCCTTGATCAGGCTCGACACCACGAAGTCGTTGTACAGCACCGCGTTGTCATAGCTGTTGTACGTCGGCACCTGGTCGTCACGCACGCCCTCGGGAACACCTTTGCGGTCGGTGAACTTGTCGAACGTCGGCGGATAACGGTACTGGTAGCTCATGTGCGTGCCGAGCAAATGCACGACGATTAACTTGCGTGGTGCCGCGTCAGCCAAAGCCTTGTGGAATGGCTCGATCACGTCGCCATCGTATTGGGCGGCGTTCTGGTTGCGGTTGTTGTTTAAATACACCTGCTCGTCGGCCTGCTCGGAGAAGGTCGTGAGCATGGTGTTGCGCTTGGTCATGGTCTGCTGGTTGGTGATCCAGAACGTCTTGTAACCTGCCTGTTTCATCATGCTGACCAGCGATGGGGTCGTCAGGTAGAGGTCAGGGTTCTCTTCGTCGGCGAACGTCAGCACCTGCTGCAAGGCTTCGATGGTGTAGGGGCGTGGGGTGATGACGTTATCGAAAACCGCCAGTTGATCTTTGAGTTTGTCCAGTTCCGGGGTGGTTTGCCGAGGGTAACCGTACAGGCTCATGCGCTGACGGTTGGTGGACTCACCGATCACCAGCACCAGGGTCGCCGGCTGATTGGCCATTGAATCGGTGAGGTTTTTGAGCGGTGCAATCTTGCTGGCGCTGTCGAGCATGTCTTGCATGCCGGCCAGGGTATCGAGGTAACGGTGATAGGCCACCGCCATCTGCCACGGCACCGCGGGTTCGATGCGGGTTTCGAATTTCTCGAAGCCGCCCGCCAGGCTGCCAGTGCGCGCGGTTTGCTTGAGCAGCGGGTAACCGACTACCGCCAGCAGAATCGCCGTGGCTGCGACCAAGGCCTGGCCGCGTGGCAGGTACACCGGGCGCAAACGGGTCCAAAGGAAATACGAGAACGCGGTATGGGCGAGGAATGCCAGTACCATCCACCAGGCAAAATACTGGGTCATGTACTCGCCGGCTTCAGACACGTTCGATTCGAACATGATGAAGATGACGCTCTGGGAAAATTCCTGCTGATAGATAAAGAAATAACCGAGACTGGCCATCGAGCAGGCCCACAGCACCACGCCGATCAGCGCGGCCATCACACGTGTTTGCTTGGGAAATAGCAGCATGGGCGCGAGCCAGATGGCGCTCATCACAAAGGCCTGACGAAACCCGGTAAAACCGGAAGTGCCCGTCAGTTGAATCAGCAGTTGGGTAATGCCCGAAAAATACCAGAAGAACAGAAATAACCAGAGAAATCCTGCCCAATCAAAACCATTCGCAGATGTTTTGCTGCGTTTAAACAAAGCCATTCAGCACTCCAGCCTGATGATTACTTCGGCCGTCGGCACTTTCCTTATCGCCGACGAACGGGCGCCGCGCGGATACCGAGCGGCCACAATGAGCCGGAGTATCGACAAGCAGGTGTGAAAACTTTGTGAGTTGCCGGAGCTGGCAGGTTTACTGCGGATCGGAAACAGCGGTAGCTGTTTCCGATAAAAATAAGGGGGTCAGGCGTGGGGAGTGCGTTGGGTGACAGGCAAGGGCTGAGCTTGATTGCCTTGGGTCAGCAGGCGCAATTGCGCGACTTCCCGCTTCAACTGGTCGCGCTCATCTTTCAACTGGCGCAGTTCATCACGACGGATTGTGACGTAAAGGGTTTGTGCTGGCAGTGCTGTGTGTACGGTGCCCATTGCTCACCTCGCAAATGGCTGTCTCAACTATAAGTGCGCTTCGCAGATCGAGTGCTGACTTACTATCGGCGCCGATTTTGGTTTCTTTTGCCTCGGAAGGGAACTTTTTTATTTTTCATGGTCGTTGTGTCTTCGATGTGATTGCCGACGTTATCCATCAGGATCGGGCACAATGCCCGGAAACTTCATCCCGCCGCTCTGGACTAACCCTCAAGAGCCGCGTTGGGCTATAACCTTTGACACACTTTATTTGTAGTAGGGAGCATCAGTACATGCAACTCGGGATTATTGGACTGGGCCGCATGGGCGGCAATATTGCGCGGCGCCTGATGCTCAACGGGCATACCACCGTTGTTTACGACCGCAATACCGCCTTTGTCGACACCCTGGCTGAAGAAGGCGCCACCGGTGTTGCCGACTTGCCAGCCCTGGTCGCTGGCCTGGCCAAACCGCGCGCGGTGTGGGTTATGCTGCCCGCTGGCGCACCGACCGAAGACACCATCGATACCCTGAGCACCTTGCTTGACGCCGGCGATACCATTATCGATGGCGGCAACACCTTCTATAAGGACGACATCCGCCGGGCCAAAACCTTGTCGGAAAAAGGTCTGCATTACATCGACGTTGGCACCTCCGGCGGCGTCTGGGGTCTGGAGCGTGGTTACTGCATGATGATCGGCGGCGATGCCGAGACCGTTAAACGTCTCGACCCGCTGTTCGAAACCCTGGCCCCCGGCCTGGGTGACATCCCTCGCACCAAGGATCGCCAGTCTGATGACGATCGCGCCGAGCGCGGTTACATCCACGCAGGCCCGGCCGGTTCCGGCCACTTCGTGAAGATGATCCACAACGGCATCGAGTACGGAATGATGCAGGCCTTCGCCGAAGGCTTCGACATCCTCAAGACCAAGGCCAGCACTAACCTGCCGGAAGATCAGCGCTTTGACCTGAACGTTGCCGACATCGCCGAAGTCTGGCGTCGTGGCAGCGTGGTGTCGTCCTGGCTGCTCGACCTGACCGCCGACGCCCTGGCCAGCGACCCGAAACTCGACGGTTACTCAGGCTCGGTGGCTGACAGCGGTGAAGGTCGCTGGACCATCGAGGCCGCGATGGAGCAATCGGTGCCGGTACCGGTGCTGTCGAACTCGCTGTTCTCGCGCTATCGTTCGCGCGGGCAAGGCACCTTTGGCGACAAGATTCTCTCTGCCCAGCGTTTCGGCTTCGGCGGCCACGTGGAGACCGCAAAAAAATGACCCATGTGATCCGCAGGAAATCCAAGGCAGAACCCGCACCGCCTACCACGCTGTTTCTGTTCGGTGCCCATGGTGATCTGGTCAAGCGCCTGCTGATGCCGGCGCTGTACAACCTGAGTCGCGACGGTTTGCTGGGGAATGGACTGCGGATCATCGGCGTTGATCACAATGCTATCAGTGACGAAGCCTTCGCCAAAAAACTCGAAGACTTCATTCGGGCCGAAGTGGCGAGCAAGGTCGGCAAGGGCGATGAAGCCCTTGATCCGGCGTTGTGGGCCAAACTGGCCAAGCACATCAGCTACGTCCAGGGCGACTTCCTTGATGAACGCACCTATGAAGCGCTGGCGGCGAAAATCGCCGCCAGCGGCACTGGCAATGCGATTTTCTACCTGGCCACCGCGCCGCGCTTTTTCAGTGAAGTGGTGCAGCGTCTCGGTGCCGCCGGATTGCTCCAGGAAACCCCCGAAGCGTTCAGAAGGGTAGTGATCGAAAAGCCGTTCGGCTCCGACTTGCACACCGCCGAAGCCTTGAACGCGTGCTTGCTCAAAGTGATGACGGAAAAGCAGATCTACCGGATCGATCACTATCTGGGCAAGGAAACCGTGCAGAACATTTTGGTCAGCCGGTTCTCCAACAGCCTGTTCGAAGCCTTCTGGAACAACCACTACATCGACCACGTGCAAATCACCGCCGCCGAGACCGTCGGCGTGGAAACCCGTGGCAGTTTTTATGAGGTCACCGGCGCCCTGCGGGACATGGTGCCCAATCACCTGTTCCAATTGTTGGCGATGGTGGCCATGGAACCGCCGGCCGCTTTTGGCGCCGATGCGGTACGCGGCGAAAAAGCCAAAGTCGTCGGCGCGATCCGTCCCTGGTCGACCGAGGAAGCGCGAGCCAACTCAGTGCGCGGCCAATACACCGCCGGTGAGATTGAGGGCGAGCCTCTGCCCGGTTATCGCCAGGAAGCCAATGTGGCGCCCGACAGTACGACCGAAACTTATGTCGCGCTCAAAATCATGATCGACAACTGGCGCTGGGTCGGCGTGCCGTTCTACCTGCGCACCGGCAAGCGCATGAGCGCGCGCGACACCGAGATTGTCATTTGCTTCAAACCGGCGCCGTATGCGCAATTCCGCGATACCGAGGTTGATGAGTTGCAGCCGACCTACCTGCGGATCCAGATTCAACCCAACGAAGGCATGTGGTTCGACCTGCTGGCCAAACGGCCCGGGCAGGCATTGAACATGGCCAATATCGAGCTGGGTTTCGCCTATAAGGATTTCTTCGAGATGCAGCCGTCGACGGGCTATGAAACGCTGATCTACGACTGCCTGACCGGCGATCAGACGCTGTTCCAGCGTGCCGATAACATCGAGAACGGCTGGCGCGCGGTGCAGCCGTTCCTCGACGCGTGGCAGCAGGATGCAACGGTGCAGAACTACGCGGCCGGCGAAGACGGACCACAGGCCGCTGACGAGCTGCTGACCCGCGATGGTCGTGTTTGGCACAGCGTCGGTGAGTGACGTTACGCAACAATCCATCCGTTTTCTGCTCAGTGACATGGACGGCACTTTGCTGCTCCCTGATCACAGCCTCAGTCAGCGCACAATCGAAGCGGTCCGCGCCTTGCGCGAGGCTGGCGTGCTGTTCAGCCTGGCCACCGGGCGTCCGCCCAAAGCCATGCTGCAGCAGATCGAAGCCTTGGGTGTCGATCTGCCGACGGCGGCCTTCAATGGCGGCACAATCGTAAACCCGGATGGCAGTTTGCTGGTTGCGCATTATTTGCCGGCCACGGCAGCGCTGACGGCGTTGACGCTGTTTGCCGATCAGCCGGACATTGAAGTCTGGGTATTCAGTGACGGCGACTGGTTGTTGAAGGATCCGTACGGCCCGATGGTCCCGCGAGAGCAGCATGGCTTGGGTTATCCGCCGGTGATGGTCGAGAGTTTTGAGCCTTACCTGGAGGGTATCGACAAAATCGTCGCCGCCAGTAACAACACCGAACTGTTGATCGAGCTGGAAGCGCAATTGCTGCCCACGGTCGAAGGGCAGGCGCAGGTCTCGCGCTCACAACCGATCTATCTGGACGTGACCGCGATGAAAGCCAACAAGGGCGAGGCATTGGCGACACTGGCCGAGTTTCTCGGTGTACCGCTAGAGCAGACCGCCGCACTGGGGGACGGCGGCAATGACCCGGCGATGTTTCACCGGGCAGGGTTATCGATCGCCATGGGGCAGGCGGAGGAGGCGGTGAAGCGCCAGGCCGACGTGGTGACCGGGGCCAATACCGAAGACGGTGCAGCCCAGGCGATCGAGCGGTTTATCCTGAGTTCGGTCTGAACCGCGTTATCGTTCTTCACTGTAGGAGCGGGCTTGCCCGCGAAAGCGGTGTGTCAGGCGACATCAATGTTGACTGTACCGCCGTCTTCGCGGGCAAGCCCGTTCCTACAGCGAAGGCGTCAGACCTATCACCTCAAAGCCAAAAGCTCACCGCATACCAGCCCAATACGCCCATCACCACGGTGTAAGGCAGCGCCATCCATACCATCCGCCCGTACGACAGGCGAATCAGCGGTGCAATCGCCGAGGTTAGCAGGAACAGGAACGCCGCCTGACCATTGGGCGTTGCCACGCTCGGCAGGTTGGTGCCGGTATTGATCGCAATCGCCAGGGTTTCAAAGTGTTCGCGGCTCATGTGGCCGGCGAGGAACGCCTGCTTCACTTCGGTGATGTAAATGGTCGCCACGAACACGTTGTCGCTAATGGCCGACAGCAAGCCATTGGCAATAAACAACATGCCCGGCTGTTGATCCGCTGGCAGCGCCAGCACCCACTGGATCAGCGGCGCGAACAGTTGCTGATCGTGAATCACTGCCACCACCGCGAAAAACACCACCAGCAATGACGTGAACGGCATGGCGTCCTTGAAGGCGTTGCCCAGACGGTGTTCGTCAGTTATGCCGGTGAACGCAGTGATCAGCACGATCACCATCAAACCGATCAGGCCGACTTCGGCGATGTGAAACCCCAGCGCGGCAATCAGAATCAGCGCCGCCACCCCTTGAACCAGCAACGCAGCACGCTGACGTGCAGTCCGTGCGGCGTTGTCTTCGGCGGCGTAATTGGCCAGCACCGTACGTACGTTGTCCGGCAGCAGCGTGCCGTAGCCGAACCAGCGCAGTTTTTCCAGCAGCACACAGGTCACCAGACCGGCTGCCAGTACCGGCAACGACACCGGTGCGACCTTCAGAAAGAACTCGGCGAAGTGCCAACCCATCTCATGGCCGATCAGCAGGTTCTGCGGCTCGCCAACCAGCGTGCACACACCACCCAACGCGGTACCGACGGCGCCGTGCATCAGTAGGCTGCGCAGGAAAGCGCGGAACTGTTCGAGGTCAGCATGATGGAGGCTGGGCAAGTGCCGGTCGTCGCTGAATTCACCGTCCTGACGCGGATCACTGCCCGAGGCGACGCGGTGATATACCGAATAGAATCCCACAGCCGCACTGATGATCACCGCGGTCACCGTCAACGCATCGAGAAAAGCCGACAGAAACGCTGACAGGAAACAGAACATCAACGCCAGTAGCGCCTTGGAGCGAACCCCCAGCAGCAGGCGCGAGAAGAGAAACAGCAACAGGTCCTTCATGAAATAAATGCCCGCCACCATGAACATCAGCAGCAGGATCACCGGGAAATTGTGCACCAGCTCATCATAGAGCGCCTGGGGCGTGGTCATTTTCAGCAGCAATGCTTCGATCAGCAACAAGCCACCGGGCATCAGCGGGTAACACTTGAGCGCCATGGCCAGGGTGAAAATGAACTCAATCACCAATAGCCAGCCGGCCGCCACCGGACCGACCGTCCACAACACCAGGGCATTGAGAATCAGAAAGCCGACGATGCTCGCCTTGTACCAACGAGGTGAGTGCCCGAGAAAGTTGTGCGCGAAGGCCTGGGCCATTGAACCGGACATCGGCTACTCCTTGTATTAAGAAGCGCGCAACTTGCCGTAAGAAGAACAGAAGATCAAGTGCTGGCCTAACACTGATAACGCACGACAACCGCGCGGCAACTTCCGTCCAGTGAATAGCCACCTATGACAATGCAACCGTCGGCCTGAATGGCCAATGAAGTAGCGGTATGCGTACCGCGGCCCAAGCGTGTGCGACACCAGCCGATGCCCTTGGCAAAACTGCGATCCAGCTGCCCACTGGGTAAATATCGGGCATAAATGAAATCGGCTTCGATCCCGCCGACCGTCGATCCAACTGTTAGCACACGGCCGTCCGGTTGAGTCTCGGCGGCGGTCCAGCGGCAACTGCTGCGGCCGACGCCCAATAGCTTTGGCTGACCACCGTTGCAATGAATATCGGGTCGGCCATTACTGTGAACTTTCAGAGACAGACAGAGCATCGGGTCGCGACTGCTGCCAAAACAATGTAAGTCACCATTTTCATGCTGGACGATCTGGTTGATCTGAGCGCTATGGTTTCGCGCCTTGAAGGTCATGAAACCCTCAACGGCGAAGCAGTCGTCCAGGCGGCCATCCGGGTGATAACGCGCCAGCAGACCTTCCTCGGGAAAATTGATGGATCCACTCACCAGAATCCGGCCATCACGTTGCACTATCAGGTTGCTGAGCCAGGTGTTCATCAACAAGTGCCGGACCATGACGAAACCGCGACCGTTGAAGCTGTCGTCCAGCGAGCCGTCGGCGTTGAGTCGTATCAGCATGCCGGCGTGATCCGCCGGTTCGAAGTCATGATTGGCCAAGAGCAGAATTCGACCGTCGTCCTGCACACAGAGATCACAGGCTTCGGCACCCGGCACGCCGGGCGGTAACCAGGTATCGCGAGCGCCCCGGGAAAGATCGCCCGGCAGGCGCACCACGCAACGTCCATGGTCACCAAAACCCTGGACCGGGCAGCCCTGCTGATCAAACATCGCCAGGGCGGGCAGCGAATGGTGAGCGTTTTCGTAGTGCAGGCCGGCCACCAGAATGTGCCCGTCGGCCAACACCCGCACCTTGCCAGCCATGGCCTCGAAACCCTGTGCGAACTGCCCGCTGATGCTGCCTTGTTTACCGAATGCCAGATCCGCCGAACCGTCTGCAAGCAAGCGGGCCAGGCCAAAGCGCTGGCCGCCCGGCGTACCGACCTTTGCCGCCACCAACAACCGGCCGGCGTGGTCAATCGCAATCCCATTGGCCATGCTGGAGAGACTGCCGGCGAAATACACTTGAGTTTTGCGGGTACCCGCGAAACTCGTATCGAGTTTCCCGGCGCTATTCATGGTTGCAGGCAAGACAAAAGCAGTCTGGGGTGACATGCATGCATCTCCTTGCCAGTCATCCTTATCCGGGTGCCCGGGTGGTGGTGACTGAGAAGAACATTCAATCCCTGAATGACCTGGCGCACAACTGTCTTCATGAGCCGGAGGAGGGGCGTTTTGTGCCAGAACGAACCACTGACGAACCTGCCAGGTCATCTGGCGCGTCAGAAGTTGAAAAGGTGAGTGGTGTCGCGCAGTTGACTGTAGAAAATCGTCAACTAAGAAGAGGAGGGAGCGGATTACCATGAGGTAATCCGCGAAAACACTTAGTGCGGCATGGACCACGATTGCAGCGTGTAACCTTCCTGGCTCAACTCGGCACGGGCTTCTTCCAGCACGTGTTCAAGTTGCGCTGGATCGGAATAGGCGCTGCTTGGAATTTGCGTGCGGCCGATGCGCGTATTCGTGCGATCAATAATGGCCAGGCTTAGTTCGCCACCGTCTTGTAAGGCCCAGGCCACGCATTGAAAGGGTTGGAATGCGCGGTCGGCAATCAAAAGTGCTTCGTTGATACGGAGCGGGGCGTTCATGGGGTCTTCTCTCTATATGCCCAATCAAGTGATGTGCCGTCGGTTGGGCTTACCGTTCGGCTGGTTACTGTACTGATGCCCGAAACGGGGGTCTGGGTCACACACAATCAAAAGAAATTTCAACTTTCTGTCATTGATTCCGTTTTCCGGCCTTTTCCTGAAAGCTCAACGAAAGGTTCAACTCGATAGGCAACTAACAAAGTGGCTTCTTATAACTAATACGTCAATAACCCTATAAGCAATTGATACAAGCCCGCGTCAAATTCTTGCTACTGTTACAACGAAGCCCGCCAAATGACTGTTTTTAATAATATTTCTTAAAATTTGGCGTCAAGGAACAGTCATGATCGAAGCGCCTGTCTTGCGACGTCTATTAGTGGTGGATCCTTGCGATGCCTGCCACCGTTTATTGCCGGGTTTACGCGCCGTGGGATGGGATGTTGACAGCTGTACCTTGGAAAACGCCACTGAACGAAGCTGCGATGTCGGCCTGTTGCGTTTGCAACCCTTTCATCTGGAGCGCCCGGAAGCCGTCAAGGAATTGATCACCCGTAGCGGTACCG
Source organism: Pseudomonas sp. B21-048 (assembly GCF_024748615.1). Lineage (NCBI taxonomy): Bacteria > Pseudomonadati > Pseudomonadota > Gammaproteobacteria > Pseudomonadales > Pseudomonadaceae > Pseudomonas > Pseudomonas sp. B21-048. Next base: position 2,560,521 of record NZ_CP087168.1, read on the forward strand.
AATGGATTGCGGTGCTTAATCAGGAAGTCTTGCGATTGCAAAATGTCGGGGACTTCGTCTGCGAATGGTTTTTTGACTTCCATACCCTGCCATTCGATGTCTCACGGGTTCAGGTGACCCTGGGCCGCGCATTCGGCATGGCACGCCTGCGCAGCCAGGGCACGGTTCACATCGATCAGCCTGAACACGAGTTGCTGGGCGACAGCAAACCGATTCGTGAACTGCGCAAATTGCTGAGCAAACTGGCGCCTACGGAGTCTCCGGTGCTGATCCGCGGGGAAAGCGGGACCGGCAAGGAATTGGTCGCCCGTACCCTGCATCAACAATCCCAGCGACACAGCAAACCGTTCGTGGCAATCAACTGCGGCGCGATTCCTGAGCACTTGATTCAGTCCGAACTGTTTGGCCACGAGAAGGGCGCTTTTACCGGCGCTCATCAACGCAAGGTCGGGCGGATCGAGGCGGCCAACGGCGGAACTCTGTTTCTCGATGAAATTGGTGATCTACCCCTGGAACTGCAAGCCAGTCTGCTGCGCTTTCTGCGGGAAAAACACATTGAACGTGTCGGCGGGCATCAGCCCATTGCGGTGGACGTGCGGGTATTGGCGGCGACACACGTCGACCTTGAGGCGGCCATCGAGAAAAAAAGCTTTCGCGAAGATCTGTACTACCGTTTGAACGTCCTGCAGGTCATTACCGTGCCGTTGCGTGAACGCCATGGCGATCTTGCGATGCTGGCCGACCATTTCTCCCATTTCTACAGCCATGAAACCGGCCGTCGTCCTCGCAGCTTCAGCGAGGACGCGTTGATCGCCATGGGCAAGCATGACTGGCCAGGCAATGTCCGCGAGTTAGCCAACCGGGTACGGCGCGGGCTGGTTCTGGCCGAAGGACGGCAGATCGAGGCGCGCGACTTGGGGCTGATCAGTCAACACGGCTTTGCCTCGCCGATGGGTACCCTTGAAGACTACAAGACCCGCGCCGAGCGTCAGGCGCTGTGCGACGTATTGAACCGCCACAGCGACAACCTCAGCGTTGCTGCCAGAGTCCTGGGGGTGTCGCGGCCGACTTTTTACCGATTGCTGCACAAGCATCAGATCCGCTAGGGCGGTGAAGCGGCAAAGGCCCTCTGCGACATCAATCGCAGAATAAGCACGATCAGCGCTCGAGCAGTAACGCGACGGCTTGCAATGCCTGAACCCGGCGTTCGGCCCAATCGCCCTGAAGCACTTGAACAGGCTGTCGATGTTGCTCCAGCCATGCCTGAGTCGCGTTGAAAAAAGCCCGGCGTTCATCCAGCTCGGGCTGACAACGCTGACCGTCATCGGTCCAGACGACCTGTTCGGGCGACAGCAGCAAGTGCAAGTCATAGTGCCGGGCCAGCAGCGCCTGCTCGAGCCAAGTCGGGCAATCGCCAAACAGGGTCTGGCTCCAGAGCATGTTGCTCAGCAAGTGAGTGTCGAGAATCAGCAGCTGCGGCCCAAGGGCGCGGGCGTCGTCCTCCCATTGCAGCTGACCGCGAGCGATGTCGGGGATATCGGCCGGGCAGGTGTCTCGCGCCTTCTGCTCAATGAACCAGCGCACGTATTCGCCCACCAGAGCACCGCCGAATTGCTGTTGCAGTTCGGCGGCCAGCCAGCTCTTGCCGCTGGATTCAGGCCCCGTGAGTACCAGTACTTTCATGTGCGCAACGCCGGATCTACGCGCCACGTCCGCCAGCCATGCACCGCCAGCAGCGCGAATAAACCGTACAGGCCGGCGGTGAGGTACATCGCTTTATAGACGAAGAGGCCAACAAAAATGATGTCCAGCGCGATCCACAGCGGCCAGCATTGCAGACGTTTTTGCGCCATCCATAACTGCGCCACCAAACTGAAGCCGGTCAGTGCCGCATCGAGCCAGGGCTGGGCGGCATCGGTCCAGTGGGCCATCGCGGCGCCCAGCAGCAAACTGCCAACTGCGCCCACGACCAGACCGAGCGCGATGGATTTGCCATCGAGCAGGCTGACCTGCCGCCCGTCATGCGCCGCGCCCGCGCGGGTCCACTGCCACCAGCCGTAGAGCTGCAATGCGGCGTAGATCACTTGCAGCAGCATGTCCGAATACAGCTTCACCTCAAAAAAAATCCAGCTATACAGCAGCACCATGACCAGCCCGATCGGCCAGCACCAGGGGTTCTGTTTGACCGTCAACCAGACGGCAATCACGCCGAGGGCGGCAGCAAACAGTTCAAGCCCGGACATGGAGATTCCTTGGTGTTGTACAAATGAGGGGGGCGAATTGTACCCGGATTGTGGGGAATGGGGCTTGCCAGTCCCTGTAGGGGCAACGCCGGGTGCTGGGACGGAGTCACACCCGAAATTGCTTCAGCAACCCGTTCAACTGCTCACTCAGTTCCTTGAGATGTACGCTGGCCACGCTCGACTGCTCGGCCGCCAGTGCCGTGCTGTGGGACAACCCGGCTGCTTGGGTGACGTTCTGATTGATGTCTTCCACCACGTGGGCCTGTTGCAAGGTCGCACTGGCAATCGAAGCGTTCAACCCGTTGAGGTTGCGCAAGGCCTGGCCGATGGCATTCAGGCTGGCGCCGGCCAGGCCGGCCTGTTCGATAGTCAGTTGTGACGCACGGCTGCTGTCGCCAATCACCTTGACCGCCGCTTCGGAATGGCTTTGCAGGCGTTCGATCATCGACTGGATTTCCGCCGTGGACTTCTGGGTGCGCTGGGCCAGCAGGCGCACTTCATCGGCGACCACCGCAAACCCGCGACCTTGCTCGCCGGCCCGGGCGGCTTCAATGGCTGCGTTGAGGGCCAGCAAGTTGGTTTGCTCGGCGATGGAGCGGATCACTTCCAGAACGCTGCCGATTTGTGTGCTTTCGGCGGCCAGCGTACGAATCACTTCGACGGCTTGATCGATGGTCGAAGACAGCTTGTCGATCTGCTGCAGGCTGCCGTCGATATTGACCTGCCCCTGTTGCGCCTGAGACTCGGCATTGCGCATTTCGCTGGCCGCGTGCCCGGCGTTTTTGGCCACATCCTGCACACCGTAGGTCACTTCGTTGATCGCGGTCGCCACCAGCTCCATCTGCTGCGACTGCTGCTGGCTGCGTTGCTGGGCTTGCGCGGCATCGTTGCCCAGTTCGCTGGAAGACTGACCCAGCGCGCTGGCGGAGGTTTGCAGCTGACAGATCACCAGGCGCAGTTTTGCGGTAAAGGCGTTGAAGTGCCGGGCCAATTGTGTGACTTCGTCCTGGCCGTGGGTATCGAGGCTGCGGGTCAGGTCGCTTTCACCGCTGGCGATATTGGCCATGGCGTTCACGGTTTCCTGCAACGGGCGCACGATGCTGCGGGCAATCATGATCACCAGCAACGCCATGATCAGGGCAATCACCAGGCCCACGAAAGAGGCCTTCCAGACCTGAGCATAAAACTCGGCCTGCATGTCATCGATATACACCCCCGAACCGATCACCCAACCCCAGGGTTCGAACAGTTTGACGTAGGAAGTTTTCTCCACCGGCGCGTTGGCACCCGGTTTCGGCCAGCGATAGTCGACCATACCGGCGTCCTTGGCCTTAGCGATGGCGACCATCTCGTTGAACAGCGCGAAACCGTCGGGGTCGCGGATCGTCGACAGGTTCTGGCCTTCAAGTTTCGGATTGGTCGGGTGCATGATCATGACCGGCGTCAGATCGTTGATCCAGAAGTAGTCATTCTGGTCGTAGCGCAAACCGCGCACGGCGGTCAGTGCCTGCTTTTGCGCGGCGTCACGGGTGAGGGTGCCGGCATTTTCCAGGCCGTGGTAGTAGGTAAGGATGCCACTGGCGGTCTGCACCACATGCTGGGTCTTTTGGGCCTTGGCCTGATAAAGGTCGTCGTGAATCTGCTTGAGCATCAACACGCCCAACGTCGATAGCATCACCACGGCCACGATCAAGATGAGCCACAAGCGTCGGCTGATCGACACACTGCGCAAGCTGTTCATACGCTGTTACTCCGTTTTCTTGTTCTTGTCATAAACGATCGCCAGCATCCAACCACACTTTGTCGATCGGGCCTATGCGACTCAGGTCCTATTACGCGGCAGCGAAAACAAGGCGTGTCTGATAGGATTTCGGCCCCACGCGAAAAAACCTGAGTTCCAGTTTGTTTTTCACGGCATTTGTACGGTTTTGTGGGGATCTTGTGCGCGCGGCATGTCAGCTACGCTGATCGCAATGAACGCTTAAAAAATATTAACGGAGCATGCCTGGGGGTATTGCTTCTTGGGGGATTGATGGATCTTTGGACGGCCTTTCAGGCATTGATTTTAGGCGTTGTAGAAGGGCTGACGGAGTTCTTGCCCATTTCCAGTACCGGGCACCAGATCATTGTGGCGGATTTGCTCAATTTTGGCGGTGAGCGCGCCATGGCCTTCAACATCATCATTCAGCTCGGCGCGATCCTGGCGGTGGTCTGGCAGTTTCGCCGCAAGATCTTCGACGTGGTTATCGGTTTGCCGACGCAGCCCAGCGCTCGACGCTTTACCGCGAACCTGTTGATTGCCTTCCTGCCGGCCGTGGTATTGGGGGTGATTTTCGCCGACTTGATTCACGAGTACCTGTTCAACCCGATTACCGTGGCCACTGCATTGGTCGTGGGCGGGATCGTCATGTTGTGGGCTGAACGCCGTCAGCATGAAGTGCATGCTGAAAGTGTCGACGACATCACCTGGAAAGACGCCCTGAAAGTCGGCTTCGCCCAGTGCCTGGCGATGATTCCGGGGACCTCGCGTTCCGGCTCGACGATCATTGGCGGCTTGCTGTTCGGGTTGTCGCGCAAGACGGCCACCGAGTTCTCGTTCTTCCTCGCCATGCCGACCATGGTCGGCGCGGCGGTGTACTCCGGCTATAAATACCGCGATCTGTTTGTGCCGGCGGATTTTCCGGTGTTTGCCATTGGCTTCATCACTGCGTTTATCTTTGCGATGATCGCCGTCCGGGCCTTGCTGATATTCATTGCCAGCCACAGCTACGCGACATTCGCCTGGTATCGCATCGCGTTTGGTCTGGTGATCCTGGCCACTTGGCAATTCGGCTGGGTCGACTGGACAGCGGTCAAACCATGAGTGACTCCGCCGCACGCCACAACCCCGGGCGCAAGTCCGGGGGAGCCATTCAAAACCTGCGGCTGAAACTGCTGGCGTTCGCTGTGCTGTGCGCAGTGCCATTATTTGGCTCGGTGTCGCTGTGGCTGCGCGGGGTGTCGGTGATTCCCCTGGCGGCCTACGGCATCGTCAGCGTGCTGGCGTTTTTCCTGTACTGGAGCGACAAGCACAAGGCCCGCGCCGACAGTTGGCGCACGCCGGAGAACGTGTTGCACGCGGTGGAGCTGGCGGGCGGTTGGCCGGGCGCCTTGCTGGCCCAGCAAGCGTTTCGGCACAAGACCCGCAAAGTCTCGTTTCAACTGGTGTTCTGGCTCATCGTGCTGATGCATCAGGTGTTCTGGATCGATCAGCTGTTTCTGGGCGCTAACCTGTTTGCATTGCTTTAAAGCAGCAAGCCGACCTGCGTTCGCTTGGGCAACTTACTCACCACCAGTTGGTGAGAACGTCGCAGCAAGCCTTGCAGCTCTTCGGTGCCCAGCGGGTAGGGCGTTTCCATGATGACCCACTGGGCCCGGGCCAGATACGGCGCCGGGTGAATGCCCGGCCGGTCGCAATGGCCCAGGAACAGGTCCTTGTCGACCTTGAACGCCAGGGACTGCCCCCGCAGGTTCTGCAAGGCGAACATCTTGTTCCCGGCAATCGAAAACACCCGCACGCCACCCCACTTGTAGTCTTCCCGCGCACCGGGCAGTGCCAGGCAGAATTGCGCGACGTCCTCTTCGCTCATTAGTCCCGCTTTCATAACAGTCTGTCCCCACACGCATTGAATGATTCGATCAAATGGTCGATCCAGGCACGCACCGCCGGCATCACCCCGCGTCGATGAGGGTAGACGGCTTGCAGCCAGCCGCCCGGCAATGACCAGTCGGGAAGCAGTTGCACCAGCGCGCCATTTTTCAGCTCTTGCTCGCAATGCATCATCGGCAGCATGGTAAAGCCCAGGCCGCTGAGGGTGCAGGCTTTGCGCACGATGAAATCGTCAATTCCCAATCGCGCTTCCAGGCTCAGATCATAGCTTTTACCTGTTTGATCAAGCAGGCGGATGTGCACCATGCGGTCGGCTTCCAGAGCGCCGAGCACGGGCAGGTTTTTCAGGTCTTCGGGATGATTGATTTCACGGCCGAGCAAAAATGCAGGGCTGGCAACCATCGCCATTTGGGCCTGCCGCAGGCGGCGGGTGACCAGCAATGGATCTTCATCACCCAAATCCCGCACTCTCAAGGCGACGTCGACGCCCTCGTTGATCAGGTCAACCCGACGGTTGAGCAACATCATCTCCAGCTGAACCTGAGGGAATTTCTCCAGGAAATGACTGATCACTCCAGGCAGAATTTCGTGGGCCAACCCGACAGGACAGGACACTCGCAAGCGCCCTCGGGGTTCGCTGGACATGCTGGCCACCGCTTCGTCGGCCATCTCGGCTTCCAGCAGCATCGCCTGGCAATGGCGCAAATAACGCTCGCCCACGGCGGTCAGGTTGAGCTGGCGAGTGGTGCGTTGCAGCAGACGTGCGCCGAGGCGCTCTTCCAGCTCGGCGATGCGTCGCGATAACCGCGACTTGGGAATCCCCAGCAAACGCCCGGCCGCCGCGAAGCCACCGGCTTCGACCACCTTGGCGAAGTAGTAGAGGTCGTTGAGGTCTTGCATGATTTAAATCCAATTGTTCTATTAGTGGGACGAACTATCGCATTGTTGCCGACTAATCAGTTATTGGTTTCGTCGATAGGATTGTTTCCATCAGATCGCCGGTGGCGATCCTCACTTTGGAGATCCCACATGAAATTACTGCATATCGATTCGAGCATTCTGGGCGACAACTCAGCTTCCCGTCAGTTGAGCGGCGAAGTCGTCAAAGCCTGGCAAGCCGCGGAGCCTGGCGTCGTGGTGACCTACCGCGACTTGGCCGCCGATGCCATCAGCCATTTCTCTTCCAGCACCTTGGTCGCCGCCGGCACAGCCGCTGAGCTGCGCAACGCCGCGCAACAGCACGAAGCCGATCTGAGCGGGCAGGCTCTGGCCGAATTCATCGCCGCTGATGCCGTCGTGATTGCCGCGCCTATGTACAACTTCACCATTCCGACCCAACTCAAGGCCTGGATCGACCGCATCGCCGTGGCCGGTCAGACTTTCCGCTACACCGAAGCCGGCCCTGAAGGCCTGTGCGGCGGCAAGAAAGTCGTGATCGTCTCGACTGCCGGTGGTCTGCATGCCGGTCAAGCGACCGGTGTTGCGCACGAAGATTATCTGAAAGTACTGTTCGGCTTCCTCGGCATCACTGACATCGAGTTCGTTCGTGCCCATGGCCTGGCCTACGGTGATGAAGTGCGCAGCAAAGCCATGAGCGACGCTCAGGCGCACATCAGCGAGCAATTGTTCGCTGCCGCGTAAGGCTTGCGTAAAGTCGTAAACAGTCGGGCAATACCCCTGAAACTCTGTATTCTGGTCATCGTGATGGCCAGGTACGGAGTTTTTTGTTTCTGGCGGTTATCAGTCTCTGGCCCAGGTTATGCAGTCGAGGGTTAACATCTGCGGTCAGGTAATAAGGTGGGGCATCCCATGGTGCGTCTTTGTGCAACGCTTCTGATTTGTCTGCTGGGCAGCCTGAATTCAGTGCACGCCGCGCTTGCGCCGCCTCCTCACTGGAGCGTCGGTTTTCATGAGATGACCTTTCACGATCCGCTGGATTCGCAACCGATGCGTGCCATCGCTTTTTACCCGTCCAGTGAAAAGGAACATTCCAGCACGCTCGAGGGCTACACCGTCGAAGCCGGTGAAGACACCAAAGTCGCCATCGGGCGCTTTCCAATGCTGATGCTGTCCCACGGCAACACCGGAACCCCGCTGGCCCTGCACGACCTCGCCACCTCATTGGCGCGCAAGGGTTTTGTGGTGGTGGCGGTGATCCATCCCGGCGACAACTCCAAAGACCACAGCCGCCTCGGCACCTTGAGCAACCTTTATGGGCGGCCGATCCAGATTTCCGAAGCCATTACCGCGACACTCAGCGACCGGATGCTCGCGCCCTTCGTCAATGCCGAGCAGATCGGGGTGATTGGCTATTCGGCGGGCGGTGAGACCGCGTTGATCCTGTCCGGCGCTACCCCGGACCTGGATCGCCTGCGCCGTTATTGCCACGAGCGCCCGGATGATCATGACGCCTGCAACACGCAAGGCGAACTGATCGTCGATCGTGATGATTTGCAGCCCGTGGCGGACCCGCGCGTGCATGCCTTGTTGCTGATGGCGCCGCTGAGCCTGAAGTTCGGCCGCCATACTCTGGCCGATGTGCATGTGCCGGTGCTGCTATACAGCGGCGATGGCGACAAACTGGTGGCATTCGACAAAAACGCCGCAGCGCTTGCGCGCAAACTGCCGACCGCACCGGACTTCAAATTGCTGGCTGGGGCAGGGCACTTCGTGTTCCTTGCACCCTGCAACGAAGAACAGATCGCCGCCATGCCAGCGCTGTGCACCGATGCCGACGGCGTCGACCGCAAGGATATTCACCGCAACATGATTTCCGAAGCCGGACGGTTTTTCTCCCGTGCCTTGGGTAAGCCCACCCGCGCCGGCATGCAAACCGCCGATCAATAAATCAACGCTGGCCAATGATGCAATGACGCGGTCCCCGTTGGCGCTGCCGAAGGCTGCGATCTTTTGATCTTGTTCTTAAAAGCAACATCAAAAAATCGCAGCCTTCGGCAGCTCCAAGGGATTGCGTAAGTGAAGTCACGCCATTTAGGGATTGCGTGAAGTCACGCCATTGCGCGACGTTTTAGTAATAAGGTCAACCCGAGTCCAGTGACTGACAACACCGCCGCACTAAAGAAAATCCACGAATACCCCAGGTTCAACGCCACTGCGCCCATCAGCGGCCCGGCAATCGCCAGTGCCAGATCGAAAAATACTGCATAAGCACTTAAACCCGCTCCGCGACTGGAATTGGGCACTTGCTTGATCGCTTCCACCCCCAGCGCCGGATACACCAACGACAGGCCGAACCCGGCCAAGCCGGCGCCAATCAAGGCATATCCTGTAGAGGGTGCCAACCACAGCAAGACCAACCCGACGGTTTCAATGCTCATGCAGGCAATGGCCGAGGTGAAGCCACCGAAACGGCTAATGCTGGAAATGAGCAACAGTCGCGCCAGAATGAAACAGACCCCGAACACCGTCAGGCAATAAGCCGCCCCGGTCCAGCCAAGGCTGACGTAATACAGGGTAATAAAGGTAGTGAGCGTGCCGTAACCGATGGACGCCAGGCTCAAGCTCGCGCCGAAGGGTGCAATGCGTCCGAACACCGCCCAGAACGGCAGACGTTCGCCGCGAATCACCGGTACCGAAGGTTTGTTGCGGATCAACAGCAGCGCCATCAAGGCCAGTAACGACAACGCGATCCCGAGGCTGGCGAACCCCAGTTCAGCGACCATCACCACGCCCAGCGGTGCGCCTATAGCGATGGCGCCATACGAGGCGATGCCGTTCCAGGAAATCGAACGCGCCGTATGCTCGGCACCGACCTGACCCACGCACCAACTGACTGTGCCGACAGCGATCAACCCTTGGGCGATCCCCAGCAGTAACCGGCTCGCGATCAGGATGATCAGGCTCAACAATGGCACACTTTGCAGCAGGGTCGACATCAGCGTCAGCACACCGCTCAATGCAATCCCCGACAACCCGTAAACAATCGCCCGCTTGGTGCCAACACTGTCCGACAGACGCCCGGCCATGGGGCGGGTGAACAGGGTGGCCAGGTATTGAGAGCCGATGGTCAACCCCGCCACGATGGCGCTGAAACCCAACTGTTCATGCACATACCCTGGCAACACGGCAATCGGTAGGCCGATGCAGAGGAAGGCAATAAAGCTATAGAACACGACGGAAACGATCTGCAGGGTGATCGCCATTGAGCGTTGCGGAGGCAGTTGCAGCACAGACATGAGAGCTCGTTCGGGGGCGGCGGCAGGAGAGCTGCATCATGGCGCGGGTGTGGAATAAAAGGAAGCTGGCTAACTATGTTGGCCTTTGAGTTTTGCAGCGCTATCGAGGGCTTCTTCGCGGGCAAGTCGGATCGCCGCGTCGCTCGCAGGTTTTGTGTCGTTCACGCGTAATGTGAACAACTCGGGACCTGTAGCGAAGCTTGCCCGCGAAGGTGTTGGCACCAAAGCATCCCTTGGCTCTGAAATGCAAAAAGCCCCGTCACCAGGACGGGGCTTTTCACTTGAAGCTTGCAGCCGTCTTACATCAAAACACCCTGACTACGCAGGTAGTCATCATAGGTGCCGCTGAAGTCGATCACGCCATCGGCGCTCAACTCGATGATGCGGGTGGCCAGGGACGATACGAACTCACGGTCGTGGCTGACGAAAATCAGCGTGCCCGGATAGTTCTCCAGCGCCAGGTTCAGCGCTTCGATGGATTCCATGTCCAAGTGGTTGGTCGGTTCGTCCATGATCAGCACGTTTGGCTTTTGCAGGATCAGCTTGCCGAACAGCATGCGACCTTGCTCACCACCGGAGATGACCTTGACTGATTTGAGGATCTCGTCGTTGGAGAACAGCATACGACCGAGGGTGCCGCGAACGATTTGCTCGCCGCCCTGGGTCCACTGGCCCATCCAGTCGAACAGGTTGCAGTCGTCTTCGAAGTCGTGAGCGTGGTCCTGGGCGTAGTAGCCCAGTTCGGCGGCGTCGGTCCACTTCACGGTACCGGCATCCGGGGTCAGTTCGTTGACCAGAGTACGCAACAGAGTGGTTTTACCGATACCGTTCGGGCCGATGATCGCTACGCGCTCGCCGGCTTCAACCTGGAAGCTGAAGTCCTTGAACAGCGGCTTGCCGTCGAAGCCTTTGGCCATGCGCTCGACGATGACCGCCTGACGGTGCAGCTTCTTGGTTTGTTCGAAACGGATGAACGGGCTCACACGGCTCGAAGGCTTGACTTCGGCCAGCTGGATCTTGTCGATCGCCTTGGCGCGGGAGGTCGCTTGCTTGGCTTTCGAGGCGTTGGCCGAGAAGCGGCTGACGAACGATTGCAGTTCCGAAATTTGCGCCTTCTTCTTGGCGTTGTCCGACAGCAGTTGCTCGCGGGACTGGGTCGCCACGGTCATGTACTCGTCGTAGTTGCCCGGGAACAGGCGCAACTCGCCGTAGTCCAGGTCAGCCATGTGGGTGCACACGCTGTTCAGGAAGTGACGGTCGTGGGAGATGATGATCATCAGGCTGGAGCGCTGGGTCAGAATGTTTTCCAGCCAGCGGATGGTATTGATGTCCAGGTGGTTGGTCGGTTCGTCGAGCAACAGCACTTCAGGATCGGAGAACAGTGCCTGCGCCAGCAATACGCGCAGTTTCCAGCCCGGGGACACTTCGCTCATCGGGCCGAAGTGCTGCTCGATGCCGATACCCAGGCCCAACAGCAATTCACCAGCGCGGGATTCGGCGGTATAACCGTCCATTTCGGCGAATTCGGTTTCCAGCTCGGCCACGGCCATGCCGTCTTCTTCGGTCATTTCCGGCAGCGAATAGATGCGATCGCGCTCGGCCTTGACCTTCCACAGCTCTTCATGGCCCATGATTACGGTGTCGATCACAGTAAATTCTTCGTAGGCGAACTGGTCCTGGCGCAATTTACCCAGACGCACGTTCGGCTCGAGCATGACCTGTCCGCCGGACGGTTCGAGGTCAGCACCGAGGATTTTCATGAAGGTCGACTTGCCGCAACCGTTGGCGCCGATCAGGCCGTAGCGGTTGCCGGCGCCGAATTTGACCGAAACGTTTTCGAAAAGCGGCTTGGCGCCGAACTGCATCGTGATGTTAGCTGTGGAGATCAATTACTTTACCTATCAATGGGTTGCGAGCTGCGCATTGGGCGCTTGGGCCATTCCTGGGACGTTCTGGAGTTTCTCTCCATCTCTCCCCAGTCACCGCTAGAGTTCAACCGGCGCGCATAAGTCGAGAGCAGCATCTGGACGCTGTGTCCAAGCTGTTGGGCAATAACGGCGGGATTCATGCCAGACATTGCGCATATTGTCGCATAAGTGTGACGGCAGTTGTACGGTGGGCGATAACGTGTCGCGGGCTTCTTCCAGGTTCGTCCCCGGTTTGTGCAGACCTGGATCTGTCTGATGGGATGGCTCATCCTGGAGGGTGGGCAAACGTAGGGACGCTCCTTGATCGCACCTCAATGTTATTTTTGTTCGGCGTTGTGTTCGGGACACTTGGCGTGGGTCTGGGTAAAGTCAGCACTGCTTGCCCGGCCTGGTATGTTTCAGATGGATTGCTGAATGGCCAGCACCTGTTTCTCAACCAAGACGCTCCTCGCCCGCCATTCCCCCCAGCAGGCTGTGAGTGGATCAATGGGGTACGCTGGAAAGCAGGCAACGTGAGAACGCAAACAGTCTCTCATCATGGATGGGGTCAAAATGAAACTGATTTTGGTGATGCTTGTTGTTGGTCTGTTGGCTTGGAAGCTTTCCCCTGAATTACAGTCCTGGGCTGCAGCTCAACTATCGAATCCCAAAGAAGTCTCTATAGTCGTGACTGCGCCGAAGCCTGTTTCAGCGCCATTCAAATGTGATGGGCGAAAATATTGTTCGCAGATGACCTCGTGCGCAGAGGCCAAAAACTTTCTGCAAAATTGCCCAGGAATGAAAATGGACGGCGACAACGACGCAATCCCCTGTGAGTCGCAGTGGTGCCGATGACTATCCGTCGCTCACCGACAGGCAAACGACTCGCTGGCAGCGATTGCAAGTCTGGCTTTGCCGCACGTTGAACTACTACGTGCGACAAGCCGGCGACTGACCAGGTCGAGACTCAGAGCAAGTACCCAGCGGCTTGTCCGAGATGGTTGTCCTGCCCTCCAGTAATGAGGTGCAGTGGAATGTGTTGTTGTTCATCGATAGAGGGGATTTCGAAACTTCCCACTATTTGAAGGTGCCGCTCATTCAGTCCGGTCGATTCTTCTTCTTTTGCCTTAGCCATTCTCGCGTGGTTCGCTGCGATTTCATTGAGAGTTGACACGTTACATCTCCCGGTGACTGACCAAGCGTATCGCTGGAGTCCTAAACGTTAATTTAATTGCCGCCGCGTCAGAATTACGTCGCTCTGGGGCTGCTAGGTCCGGGCTCTGCAAGGCCTAAGCCAGACAGGGCCGCGTATTGAGTGTCGTGTTTACATATGCGACGGATGGTGGTATGGCAGGAGGCTACTATCGGGATAGCGTTTCGCATTACGGCCGACCGCGCTAACAATAACGTGGACACATTTTCACAGTTGAAGGTTAACTATTAGTTACAAAGTGTGGCTAAAATGCCATCTTTCGACCCCATGCCGACCGTCGGTATGGCTCAAGAACGCGCCATCGGGACGCAATGTGTTCACTTCTGACGTGTGACGATTTTCGTGAAACTTATCATTGCCGCTATCTATGTCATCTCCATCGCGTATGTTCATTTGCGCGGAAAGGTTCGCCATAAATTAGGCCGTCAACTGAGCGACCACTCGACATTTCTGGCACCGATCAATTGTTTCCTTTATCTGTTCTCGAAAATCCCCAACAAACCTTATCTCAATCCGGCGGACTTTCCCGACCTGAGCCCTTTGCAGGTTCATTGGGAAGAGATTCGCGCCGAAGGCCAGAGCCTGCTCAAGGCTGGGGAAATCAAGCGTTCGAACCAATACGACGATGTGGGTTTCAACTCGTTTTTCAAAAGTGGCTGGAAGCGTTTTTATCTCAAGTGGTATGGCGACAGTCACCCGTCGGCCGCAAAGCTCTGCCCGCGCACCACTGAACTGGTGCAAAGCATTGGCTCGATCAAGGCGGCGATGTTCGCCGAACTGCCACCGGGTTCGAAACTGGTCCGTCACCGCGATCCGTATGCCGGTTCCTACCGTTATCATCTGGGGCTGGAAACGCCGAATGATGCCGGTTGCTACATCAACGTCGACGGTGAGAACTACCATTGGCGCGATGGCGAGGCGGTGATGTTCGATGAGACCTTCATTCACTACGCCGAAAACACCACTGCGCAAAACCGCATCATCCTGTTTTGTGACATTGAGCGGCCGATGAAGTATCGCTGGGCGGCGGCGTTCAACAGTTGGTTCAGCCGCACGGTGATGGCGGCGGCGGGCGCGCCGAACGATGCCGGCGACAAGGTCGGTGGTATCAACCGCTTGTTCGCCAGAATCTACAAGATTCGCCTGCGTGGCAAAGCGCTCAAGAAGCGTAACCGCACTCGCTACTCCCTGGAGAAGTGGGCGATTTTTGCTGGGTTGCTGGCGATTTTTCTTTTGATCTGAGTTTTGCGTTTTGGCGCATGACGCCTTCGCGAGCAAGCCCGCGAAGAGGCCGGGATTTTCATCGCATAGTTTACGAATGCTACTGTGACCCGTCAGCCACGAGAATGCTTCGTGGCTTTTTTGTCTGTAGTCGTTTTGGCTTTTGCTGTCGTTTTACCGCCGCCCTTGCCGCCAAGACTGCGTTTGAGCAGCTCGGTCAGATCGATAACATCGGCGGTTTTACGCACCTCTTCACCCGTCGCCGTTTCGACATCTTCGATCTTGCCTTCATTCGCCTTCTTCTCGACCAGCGCCATGATCTTGTCTTCGAAGCTGTCGTGGTACTCCTCGGGCGTCCAGTCGGCACTCATGTCCTCCACCAGCCGTTTGGCCATCTCCAGCTCACCTTTGGCCAGATCCGGCTTGGTCACTTCACTGCCCAGCTCCAGTTGATCCAGGCTGCGCACTTCGGCGGGCCAGCGCAACATCACCAGCACCATGGCTGATTCCAGCGGCATAAGGGCCGCCAAGTGCTGGCGCGAATGCAACACCACGCGAGCCAGGGCGACCTTGTCGGTTTTGCTCAGGGTTTCGCGCAACAACGCATAGACCTTGCCGCCGCGTTTGTCCGGCGCCAGGTAGTAGGGCGTGTCGATGTTTTGCAGGGGGATCTGCTCGCTGCCGACAAAGGCAAAAATGTCGATGGTTTGGGTCGACAGTGGATGAGCCGAGCGAATCTCCTCTTCACTAAGCACCACGTAACGTCCCTTTTCGTACTCGATCCCTTTGACGATGTGCTCTTGGGTGACGTCCTTGCCGGTGACCTTGTTGATGCGCTTGTAGCCGACCGGGTCCATGCTGCGGCTGTCGAGCCAGTTGAAATCGATCCCGCGCGAAGACGTCGCCGAAACCAGCGCCACGGGGATGTGCACCAGCCCGAAACTGATTGCGCCTTTCCAGATTGCCCGTGCCATCGTCGTGATCTCGTCGATTGATGTTCTGGTGACCTGTGGCCAAGGGCAAAAGTTTCAGTCGGCGGCGGCTCGGTCCTGCGGGCTGATCGGCGGTGCGGTCAACTGGTGTTACATCTTGTGGAGCAGGTTTTGGTTAACAAATCCGGACCCTGGGCGTAGCGTGGCTCTATTCATCCGTGAAGCATGGCACGCTCATTTAGAGAGGTCCTCATGAACCGATGTGTGCTCGGCGTCATCGCGCTGGCATTGAGTGGCGTGCTGAGCCCTTTGGCTCTGGCAGACGCCGCATCGCCGTCCTCATCCTTGCTGCTGGCGCAGAACCTGCCGGGCAGCACCAATAACAATCCTTACAACAGCCCGATCCGCCGGGCCAATCCCAACAGCATGCAAGGCACCCAGCCGAGCATCCCGGTGATTCGCGGCCCAAACACGGTGCCTGTGCCACGACCGCCAACGCTGGATAACGGTGGGATCGGCAACCGCTATCCGCAAGATCGACAGGCTCCCACCAGCGAACCGAAATTCATTCCCAATCCACCGCCCCGGGACTCGGACCGCAACTACCGTTGAACGGCAGGACAGAGGTCTTGCCAGCCATATTGACGACAAAAGGAATCGTGCATGTTGCGTAAAGTCTTCTTGGCCACCGTCTGTGCCAGCGCATTATTGGCAGTCACGGCGCCCGTCTTCGCAGCGCCAACACAGGATTTTAAAAGCGAGCAGGGCACCCTTGAGGTCACGCCGATCGTTAAAGGCCTGGAACATCCCTGGGCGCTGGCGTTTCTGCCCGACCGCCAAGGGATGCTAGTGACCGAACGGCCCGGCAACCTGCGGCTGGTCAGCGCCGACGGCAAACTCTCGGGCCCGCTCAGCGGCGTGCCTCAGGTCTGGGCCAAGGGGCAGGGCGGATTGCTCGATGTGGTGTTGTCGCCCGACTTCAAGCAAGACCGCATGGTCTATCTATCTTACGCCAAAGGGGGCGGTGAGGGCGGCAAGGCCGGCACGGCGGTCGGTCGCGGACGGTTGTCCGAAGACCTGACGGCCCTCAAGGATTTCAGGGTGATCTTCCGTCAGGAGCCCAAGCTCTCAGTCGGCAATCACTTCGGCTCGCGATTGGTGTTCGACCGCGACGGCTATCTATTCATCACCCTGGGCGAGAATAACGACCGGCCCACGGCGCAGGATCTCGACAAGCTGCAAGGCAAGATCGTGCGGCTCTACCCGGATGGCAAGGTGCCGAAGGACAATCCCTTCGTCGGGCAAAAAGGTGTTCGCCCGGAAATCTGGTCCTACGGCCAACGCAACCCGCAAGGTGCGGCACTCAACCCCTGGAGCGGCACACTCTGGGAAAACGAACACGGCCCCCGGGGTGGCGACGAGATCAACATCATCGAACGAGGCCAGAATTACGGCTGGCCGCTGGCAACCCACGGTATCAATTATTCCGGCCTGCCAATCCCAGAAGCCAAGGGCGAAACCGCCGAAGGTACCGTGGGCCCGCACCATGTCTGGGAAAAATCCCCCGGCCTCAGCGGCATGGCCTTCTATGATGGCGATCGCTTCAAGGTCTGGCAGCACAATGTGTTTATCGGTGCGCTGGTGAGTCAGGAGCTGATTCGTCTGCAGTTCGACGGCGACAGAGTTGTTCACGAAGAGCGGTTGCTGGGTGAGCTCAACAAACGGATTCGCGATGTACGGCAGGGGCCGGATGGGTATCTGTATGTGCTGACGGATGAGGAGGATGGCGTGTTGTACAAGGTTGGGTTGAAGTAAACGGGTTTGCCCAAACTTTGTAGCAACTGCAAGATCGCCTTCGCGAGCGGGCTCGCTCGGGTCCGGCGCAGTCCTCCCTGCTCGCGATGGCAATCACCTCAACTCCACAAATTCCGGATCAGACCTCTTGAGCCGCGCTAACGGAATTTTTCCGCTCCTGAAGACCCCGCACCACCAGATACAACAATGGCCCGACAGACACAAAAAACACCGTCACCAACAGATAGGGAACCACGGACAATCCCGACTGCCCACGCATCCTGGTACATCCAGATACCGGCAAGCGTCGCCAGCAGGTATAACAGCGGCCCTTGAAAATTGGCCATTGACTTGCCATCAGCGTCCGGCTAATTTCCAGCCATGACTTCCACCGTATTGCGCTGCCAGCCAAGCATTATTACCGCCATTCCTTATTTGGCGGGCTAGCTCACGACTGCAGCACCCAACCCGCCCTAGAGGCGGGTTTTTACTTTCTGTCTCTGGGCTCCGATCAAAGTCAGGAGACGATCATGAACAGCACCCCCGCTCAGCAGAGCTTGCTTGAGCAGTACGTGAAAAAAATCCTCGCCGCGCCGGTTTACGAACTTGCCGTGCGCACGCCGTTGCAACCAGCACCTGCCTTGTCCGAGGCGTTGGGCAATCAGATCCTACTCAAGCGCGAAGACTTGCAACCGACGTTTTCCTTCAAGATCCGCGGCGCCTACAACAAACTGGTGCACCTGAGCGATGAACAGAAGGCCCATGGCGTGATCACGGCCTCGGCGGGCAATCATGCCCAAGGCGTAGCGTTGGCAGCCCGCGAATTGGGGATTGCCGCAACGATTGTCATGCCCTGCACGACACCGGAATTGAAGGTGCACGGGGTTCGCAGTCGGGGAGCGGATGCGGTGCTGCACGGCGAGAGTTTTCCGTTTGCCCTGGAATATGCGCTGGATCTGGCACGGCAAACCGGCCGCACCTTTGTCTCACCCTTCGACGACCCGGACGTGATCGCGGGGCAGGGCACCGTCGCCATGGAAATCCTTCGCCAGCACCAAGGGCCGCTGGATGCGATCTTCGTTCCGGTGGGCGGTGGAGGCTTGATCGCCGGCATCGCCGCGTACGTCAAATACCTTCACCCTGAAGTCCGGATCATCGGCGTCGAGTCGGAACATTCCGCCTGTTTGCAGGCTGCATTGCAGGTCGGTGAACGGGTCGTGTTACCCCATGTAGGCACCTTCGCCGATGGCGTGGCGGTCGCTGAGATCGGCGCCCATAGTTTCGAGGTCTGCCGGTTTTGCGTCGATGAGGTAATGACCGTCAGCAACGACGAACTCTGTGCCGCGATCAAGAATATCTATGACGATACCCGCTCAATCACCGAACCTTCCGGTGCGCTGGCGGTGGCCGGGATCAAGCAGTACGTGGCACGAAACGGCGTCCGGGGGCAGACCCTGGTGGCCATTGATTCCGGAGCGAACATCAATTTCGACAGCCTGCGGCATGTGGCCGAGCGCGCCGCGTTGTGCGGCGTGCCGGCGTGAGGAGGCATCAGGGGCTCAGGCGAGCAGCGGACGCAAAAAGTATGGGTCGATCACATATTTGACATGGCAGGTAATCAAGATAGGCACTCCTTTGGCGTGGTGGTCGGTTATTCCTGAACGGCTTTCTCGACAGGGTTCTACGCCGACTCGAGCATGCCGCCCAAGCGTGACGGATGTAGAACGACAAAACAGCCAACTATCAGCCCGACGGTCGTGTTAAGCGGAAAAGTCCCCATGATGCCTCCTTGCGTGTATGTGGGGTCAGTAGATACTGAATAGATGGGCCGCATTTTCACTGCCGTCCTCACCCAATGCAAACCCGCCACACCGGGGTGTTTGCAAAATGCGGGTCTTGAAACAGTCCTTTCTTGCATTTTGCATGACGCGTTGTGTTGCCATCTCCCTAAAACCCTTGATTTACCGACGAGGCGCAGAGCGAAATCCCGGGCATGTTTTATGCTGTAGCTGTCTTGAGCTGACCACGATTGCTACTGAGTCAGCGCTGAAACAAGAAAGCGGTTGGACGCTGGAATGGAACAAAGAGGCTCCCCACGGAAGAAAAGCAACGGGCATTTGAGCTCCGACCGACATTGATCTTTGATTGGCAATCTCACAAACCGAGAGGGTGGCCATGTTTCTTTCTGCCTTGGAACTACGCAATATCATCGAGAGCAGTTTTCTCCCAAAACGCTGCCAATGCACGCTGTCACCGGACCTGTCGATGACCGTCAAAGTATACGCGGACGATGAAACGGATCATCTCGATCTGTTTGTCACCGGTATAGACGCCCAGCGTCTCAATGGATGTAGGGAGATAAAAGAGCTGATCGTCGAGTTGCGTTCGGGCCTTGAACATCACGTTATCGAGCATCCGTACAGCCCAAAGTCAAAAGCCCATTAACCGGCCGTTTCACCCCGTTCAACCGATACACGCCGGGTCTGGATAAACCCCAGACCCCGTTCAATTCCACCAGTATCACCAGCTAAATACCCGGCCCGGCATGACCATTGAGCCTCGCCGAAGCCCAGTGCCGCCAAATCGAAACACCCACCATAAAGCCGCTGCACATCGCGCTTCTCGCTGCCAGAGCGGTGCCTGCCATACCCGATAAAACATCACCCCCAACGCGCCGAACATTTTTTTCGAGGCAAATTGGCCGTCATGTCAGATAAAAGGAAGGC
Source organism: Pseudomonas sp. B21-048 (assembly GCF_024748615.1). Lineage (NCBI taxonomy): Bacteria > Pseudomonadati > Pseudomonadota > Gammaproteobacteria > Pseudomonadales > Pseudomonadaceae > Pseudomonas > Pseudomonas sp. B21-048. The sequence continues at coordinate 2,580,402 of NZ_CP087168.1, forward strand.
CCCACAGCAGACTGTGTGAAAACGCAGTAATCGCGGCCCAAGCAAACGCCACGGCTTGTTCGGGGCGTTTGCTCTTTGCGGGAAGCAGACGAAAAAAGGCTATTCAGCCCATTAACGCCATCAGTTGACGTGCTCCCAGCACATTAATCACTCTTTTGAGGTTGTAGGCGTTTATCGCCAGCGCCATTTCCGCTCTCGCGCCTTCCAATTGACGCAGCAGGAAGCGGCCGTTGCCGAACAGCCATTGTTTGAGGTTGCCGAAAGGGTGTTCAACGATGGATCTTCGGCTGACCATCATCTCTGGATGTGCCCGCATCCGTTGCCCCATGCGCTCAAAGGCATCTTCGTTTGCATGCCGCGAGACATACCGACGAGGCGCATCGGTGCACTGTGCTTTTAATGCACAGGAGGTGCAATCCTTGATGGCCTGGTACTCACGATTGCCGTTGTGCAATTGCTTGAGTGTCAGTAATTGGCCGGCAGGGCATTGGTAATGGTCGTGCTCTACGTCGTAAACAAAGTCTTTTCGGTCGAAAAAATCCTTACCTTTGCGGCTGGAGTTCTTTGATCGGCTGGGCGGCACATAAGCCGTGATGTTGGCGTCTTCACATGCCTGGAATTGCTGGCCATTGGAGTAGCCGGCGTCAGCCGTCACGGTCAGCTCTGGCTGCTGCAACTGTTCTTTGGCCTCCTTGGCCATCGGCTCCAACTGACGCCGATCGTCGCCATCCTGAGTCACTGCATGGTGCAGGATCAGGCAGTGTTCAGCGTCCACCGCCGTTTGCACGTTGTAAGCAACTCGCGGACCTTTGGCGGTGCGCATCATTCGAGCATCGCTTTCGTGAGCGTTGAACTGCTCCAGATCCATAGACTTCATCAAAGCCTGGCAAGTCCGGTTATTCGACTGCTTGTCTTCAAGTCGCGCCAGCGCGGTTTTGATCGCGCTGCGATCAACCGTTTCACCCGCCTCGTCCTTGTCGGCCTCATCCAGCTGCACCAGATACTGGGCAATGCGCTTGTCCAGCTTTTCCTCCTGGAGCTTGAGCTGTTTGAGATTCAGATGCCGTCGTGCAGACGCCACCGTCCGAAATTTACTGCCATCGATGGCAACCAGGTCGCCCGCAATCAAACCGACCGCGCGGCAGAATTGGACAAAGGCCCGGCACGTGGCAATGAACGCGGTTTTGTTGTCCCGACGAAAGTCGGCAATGGTTTTAAAGTCGGGCTTGAGTCGATTGATCAGCCACATGACTTCGACGTTGCGTTGGCACTCGGCTTCAAGTCGGCGCGAGGAGCGAATCCGCTGGAAATAGCCGTAGAGATACAGTTTGAGCTGGTCGGCAGGATCGTAAGAGGGACGTCCTGTGCCTTTGGGAGTTGCCCTGCCGAAGCCCAATTGAACAAGATCCAGTCCTGCGACATAGGCGTCAATCACGCGAACGAGATGATCTTCAGGTATTAAATCTTCCAGAGAAACCGGGAAGAGACTGGTCTGGTTTCGTGGTTCACCTTGGATATACGCCACAGCAAAAATGCCCCGTATCTTTCAATGATGGGGCATTTTCTTGAATCGCTGCGCAAATGGCTAGGTTTTCACACAGTCTGCACAGGGTGGGGCCTTCCTTTATTACTCAGCTAGAGAACTCAAAGCGATTGCAAAGAAATGGTCGCGCTCTGAAGTCTTGCTGGCTGTCAGCGTCCATCCACACCCACTGCGTACCGTCGCCTTGCAGATTATTGGTAATGCTCTGAATCTGCGAGTAAACGATCTTGACGTTCCCAGCCGCACTGGCAGTAGGCCCAATGTTGGTGACCTGATTGGCAAGGAGGCCGTTTGAAGTCTCATTGACGACAAACACGGTCGCTTGCGCCTCACGGAACTGGCAGGAGAGGAACTGTGTAATGGAGCTGCTGATCGTCAGGTTCATCCATTTCGAGGGGGGGCCGCATAGTAACGGGTGTACTTGTTGAACGGATGCTGCTCACCATCGGCCTGCAGCGGATAATTACTGAGCCCCGACGTATTGGTCGGCATGCCGACACTTCCCAGCCAGATTTCGACCAGGGACCTACCGGCGTTGCTGGGCAGTGAAACCGAAACGGTTTGAGTATCGGTGCCCGAGACAAAACCCAATGATGCCAAGCCTGCATTGGCCGTGGTGCCAGGCACTGTGATCGGTACGGGCGGCTGGCTATTGCTCCAGTTCACGGAGACCGTGGAATTGTCGATCAGCCAGGCAATCAGCGCCGCCTGGAAGGTACCGCCAGCCCCTCACGGTATTGGCAATCTTCACCGAACAAGCCGGCATAGACCACGAACCGTGGGCCACCGTTGCGCCTTCGCCGCCTCGGGCCAGGAACACTAACTGACAGCGATGCTCCAACCCGTTGTGGTCGTCCATCAACATCTAGGAAGGATAGGTCACTGTGCCAGCCCGAGTAACGTTCAGGCTGGCTCGAGTGGCCATACTATTAATTCGATTGTTCGCTTTTATCAAACTCGCGGCTCGGCAATAAAAAACCATTTTTGATTCTTCAATGAAGTCGACGTTGATTATGTTGCACTGGGTTGCCCAGTCGCGCTTGGCGAGATCGAACCACCAATTGAGATGTCCTTTGATGTCGACAGGGCCGCTGGTAATGCTGTAGCTGGTTGCGGAAAGCGACCAGGGCGCCCATTCGCCAGGAGGGTTTTTCAGTACGTCAACGATGTGTTTTTCCAGTTCAGCGGTGTTCGTATCGGCGATGCGACTCCATTGGTGTTCGATTTTTTTGCAAAATAGAGTTTGATCAAGTGCACGGTGCGACGGCGTCGCGACCAGAATTCTTTCCAGAGGGCTGATGTGCTTGAGTTGGCCGAGGCTCAGATGCAGGTTTCCGGTGGGAATGATGCGATAGCCCAAGAAGTGGATAATCATGCTATTGAAGTAGGCAAAATCAAATGCCTGATGACCGCCCTTCAGTTCATGGAAGTCCAGGATGATAAATTCGTCGGGGTTTTCCTTGAGAAAACGATTCAAGTCCGTCACAAGATTGCCCAAAGTACGGGTGGAGCGGTAACCATTGTGTTGAAAACGGAATTTGCCAAGCCCCGGCGCGTCGAAGTCAAAATCCAGTCGAACATCCAGCGCTCGCGAACCATTGTTCAGCTGGGCATAAAACGAATCGTGCTGGCACGCCAGCCAGTGAGCGCCTGGAATTGTCGGGTAGGACGCTTGCCAGTCGCAGCCCGCATTGTGAGTGCCCGGCAGCGTCAACTCGCAGAGCGATAGTGTATCGAGGGCCGGGGTCGCAGCCATCCAGTTGTTGAGTGCGTAATCTTCTGAAGTGGTGTTGTTCATTGATGCGTCCTTACATCGATTAATAGAAGCGTCGCCCCTGTTTATTGAAACGGTGAGGGGCGGCTGCTTCGTATTTATAATGATAAAAGTGCGCATGGCAAATTACTGTTTAATGCAGCGTATGTTCTGTTTTTGTGTTGATTCTATATTTGTTGGTTGAACTTGAGCTGAATGAGTTACTACTGATTTCGATTTTTTGCCTCAATCCATTGCGCCATATACTGAGTGCTTTTGTGCTGGTGATGACGCAACATGCTGCCCGTGAAATTGTCCCTTCTAAGTTGAGCGAGATGTACCTGGCAATACAATAATCTCTCGATCAGCGCCGGGCCATGTATCGACGGCCGATAGCGATCGGCCAACAGCGTCTGCCCATGGGATTGGGCGCTCATCCAAAGGTCTTTGTCTTTATAAAGACGTACCGCACAATCGGCGAATTCGCGCGCGGTTCGGGTCACCGCGCCCGGCCACGGCTGTTCTCGGTGCATCGCTTCCGCGCCAATTGGGGTCGTGACATTGGGTGTGCCGCATAGCATGGCGTCGACGATTTTGCCTTTGATACCCGCACCGAAACGTAACGGCGCCAGGCATACCCGGGCAGCCGACATGACTTGCAATGCATCTTCTGCCCAGTTCATCACTTGAAACCCTTGGGCCGGATTGTGCAACGCGGTGGCCTTGGGCGGCGTGTAAGCGCCGTATATGTGCAACTGAGCCGTTGGCAGTTGCTGGCGGATCAGCGGCCAAATGGTCGTTTTCATCCAGAGCACCGCGTCCCAGTTCGGCGCATGACGGAAGTTGCCGATGCTGAGAAAGTGCGCCCGGTCCTCAAAAGCTTTCGGTGCCTCACTCGGTGCATCGACCATCAGCGGACACCAGTGCAGCAAGTTGCGCGGCAGTTTGAACTGCTCGACCAGCAATTCGATCTCCACTTCAGAGATCATCAGGTTCAAGTCGCAACGATACAGCGCGGCGATCTCACGTTTTGCCAGATCGGTATCGGCCATGAGCTCGAACTCTTCACGCAATGCCGGGGCGAATAACTCACTGAAATCGTTGGCGTCGTCGCTGGCCTTCAAGCGATCCTTGAGTCGCTGATGCCGGGCATGTCGCAGGCTTTGCAGGTCTGAAGTCTCAAGCACACGCAACGCATCGGGGCAGTGTTTCTCTACTCGCCAGCCGAACTGTTCTTCCATCATGAACTGATCGAACAACACGATATCCGGGGCCAGTTCACTGACAAAGGTGTCGAAACTGCTGTTGTTCAACTCGATTGGAACTTCGCGAATGCCCAACGTGCTCAGGTCCGCACGGTGCTCACCGGTGCCAGCGGGGCTGCTGAAGGTAATGTCCCAGCCTTGCTGCAAAAACGTTTCGAGAATTTGCATGACATGCCCACTGGCCGCAGAAGAGCGGGGCTCGGGCCAGACGTAACCAATCACCAGGACTTTGGTTGCGCGGGGTTGACTCATTTAATGGGTATTCCTTGATACAGGTAGGGAGCGGGGAAATCGGGGGGTGAAACCAGCCTAGACGAGTATGCCTTTGACCTTGTCACGCAACTGATCGATCGAGAATGGCTTGCCGATGAGATGCATGCCGTCAGGTACCTCGATGCTTTCGGCAAAGCCGCTGGCGAACAGGATCGGTAACTCGGGACGCAGCATGCGTGCCTGTTTCGCCAATTCCCGGCCATCCATAACGGGTAGCCCCACATCTGTCATCAGCAAATCGATGCCCTGGTCCTCATCGTTGATGAATTCCAGCGCCATTTCACAACCATCCGCCGCAAGCACCCGGAATTTAAGCTCCTCCAGCACATCGACGATCAGCGTGCGCACGATGGCATCGTCTTCGACGACTAGTATGGTGGAGGCATTGGTGGACATGGCGGGTTCTCACAGGGCTGGATGTGCGGTTGCGTCGATCGAAGTCGCCGGGTTCGTTGGATGCGTCAGTGACGGATCACGATGAGTTTGTAAGGCGCTACAAAAACAATAGCCGCACAAGAGCCGCACAGAATAACTGCTCCTTCGCGCCAGAGCAGTTAAATCACGATTTTGCCAAAAAACAGGTCATAAAATTGGATCCATTCGTCAGTTATCGGGCAAACTCAATTATTTCCGATAGTCCGATAAGGCTAAGCCATGATCTTTGCGTCTTCGGTTGATGAGCAACGATTCCGTAAACTGCTGAGCCGTAATATAAGCCTGCCATTGGGTCTGGGTGTCATCAGCGCGTTTTTTTTCGTTGCGCTGATTACCTATCTGTTATCGGTAATCCAGTGGGTCCAGCACACCGACCGGGTGATCAATAATGCCAATGAAGCAACAAAGCTGACCGTTGATCTGGAAACCGGAATGCGCGGTTTTCTGCTCAGCGGCGATGAACATTTTCTTGAACCCTACGAGACGGCCAAACCGAGAATAGCGGTCGCCCTCAATACCTTGCTTGAACTGACCGCCGACAACCCGATCCAGACTGACCGTCTGCACCGGCTCCAGGCCTTGCACATGGAATGGGTCAATTACGCGCAAACAATGCTCGATTTGCAGCGCGCCGGGGGGGATTACCGTGGCGCAATCAAGACAGGCCGTGGCAAGCGCCTGACCGATGAGATTCGCAAGCAATTCGAAGATGTGGTTGACATGGAGCAGCAGCTGCGTGCCACGCGCAACGAGGACGTACGCCGCACCACGATCTGGAGCATTGCCCTTTATTTGTTGTTCGTGGTCGGTATCAGCGGTTTGCTGGCGTACATTGGCCGCCGGGATCTACTTAACCTCTCGCGCAGCTACAGTGCCAATCTCGCCGCGCAACAGGCCAGTGCCCGGCGTCTGGAACAGCAGGCCTGGTTGCGCACTGGCCAGAGTGAGCTGGCCGAGCAAATCCTGGGGCAATTGTCCCTGAATGTGTTGGGTCGACATATTCTGCAGTTCTGCGCGCAATATCTGGGCAGCGCTGTCGCGGCGCTCTATGTCCGTGAGGAGCATGGCGGACTGAAACGTATCGCGTGTTACGGTTTTTCCCGGGAACAGGAAGCGCTTGAGCAGCAACTTTCCAGTGGCGAGGGGATTGTCGGCCAGGTGGCGCAACAGGCTCGTTTGATTCGTCTTGATGATGTGCCAAACGACTACTTCAAAGTCAGTTCCGGCCTCGGCGAAGGCCTTCCCCATAGCGTCCTGGTGGTGCCGACCAGCGACGATAATCGGGTTAACGGGGTGATCGAACTGGGTTTCCTGCGGGCGCTGACGGATCGCGACGTCGAACTGCTCGAGCTGATTGCCGGTAATATCGGCAGCTCGATCGAGGCGGCGCGCTATCGTCAGCGCTTGCAGGCAGTACTCGCCAAAACCCAGCAACTCAACGAAGAGCTGCAAGTCCAGCAAGAAGAACTCAAAGCCGCCAACGAAGAACTGGAAGAACAGTCGCGGAGTCTGAATGAGTCCCAAGCCAATCTGGAAACCCAGCAGATCGAGCTGGAGCAAGCCAACGAACAACTCGCCGAACAGGCGCAGATTCTGGTCAGGCAACGCGATGCCATGGACCTGAAGAACACTGAACTGAATCAGGCCCAGGTGGAACTCGAAGCGCGCGCCGAAGCGTTGCAGCGCTCCAGCCAGTACAAATCAGAATTCCTCGCGAACATGTCCCACGAACTGCGCACGCCGCTGAACAGTTCGTTGATTCTGGCCACGCTGCTGGCGGAAAACCCGCAGGAAAACCTCAGCGCCGAGCAGGTCAGATTCGCCGAGTCGATCTACTCTGCCGGCACCGACTTGCTCAATTTGATCAACGATATTCTCGATCTTTCCAAGGTCGAGGCCGGCAAGCTTGAAATCCGTCCGGAAAACACCAGCGTCGCGCGTCTGGTGGAAGGTTTGCAGGACACGTTCCAGCCATTGGCCGCCGACAAGAAACTGGATTTCCAGGTGCAACTGCAGGCTGATGCACCGTTGATGCTGTTCACCGACCGCCAGCGTCTGGAGCAAGTGATCAAGAACCTGCTGTCCAACGCGGTGAAATTCACCGAAAAGGGCACTGTCAGCCTGAATGTCTGCGCTCAGTCGGGCGAGGGCATTGCCTTTATCGTTCGCGATTCCGGGATTGGCATTGCGCCGGATCAGCAGCAAAGCATTTTCGAAGCCTTCCGTCAGGCCGATGGCGCCCTTAACCGTCGTTACGATGGCACCGGCCTTGGCTTGTCGATTTCCCGTGATCTGGCCAGGTTGTTGGGCGGTTCCATCAGCCTGATCAGCGAGCCAGGGCAGGGCAGTGTGTTCACCCTGGTGTTGCCGCGGCACTACGTCGAGCCGGGCGACGCGCCTGTCGAGACGATGAGCGCCACGCCGGTGGCCATGCCGAAAAGCATCACGGTTACCGCGCCTGTGTCGCTGATTGCCGCCGACATTCCGCGTTTCGACGATGATCGCCACAAGGCGCCATTTGCCACTCGCTGCATTCTGGTGGTGGAAGATGAGCCGAACTTTGCGCATATTCTCTACGATCTGGCCCATGAACTGGGTTATCAGTGCCTGGTGGCCCACGGCGCCGACGAAGGCTGTGACCTGGCCAGCCAATTCATCCCCGATGCGATCCTGCTGGACATGCGCTTGCCGGATCATTCCGGGCTCACTGTATTGCAGCGTCTTAAAGAGCACGCCGAAACCCGGCACATTCCCGTGCACGTGATTTCGGTCGAAGACCGCGTAGAGGCCGCCATGCACATGGGGGCCATCGGTTATGCGCTCAAGCCCACCACCCGCGAGGAGCTCAAAGCGGTGTTTGCCCGCCTCGAAGCCAAACTGACACAGAGGGTCAAACGGGTATTGCTGGTCGAAAACGACGATGTGCAACGCGACGGCATCGCCCGACTGATCGGCGAGGAAGACATCGAAATCACCGCCGTCGGCCTAGCGCAGGATGCGCTCGACCTGCTGCGCACCACGATTTTCGACTGCATGATCATCGACCTGAAGCTGCCGGACATGCTCGGCAACGACTTGCTCAAGCGCATGTCCACCGAAGATATCTGCTCGTTCCCGCCGGTGATCGTCTATACCGGACGTAACCTGACCCGGGACGAAGAGGCCGAGCTGCGCAAGTATTCGCGCTCGATCATCATCAAGGGCGCGCGCTCGCCCGAGCGCTTGCTGGACGAAGTGACACTTTTTCTGCACAAAGTCGAATCCCGGTTGTCCCTGGAACGCCAGACGATGCTCAAGACAGCCCGCAGCCGCGACAAGGTTTTTGAGGGGCGTAAAGTGCTGCTGGTGGACGACGATGTACGCAACATCTTTGCCCTCACCAGTGCGCTGGAGCAAAAAGGCGCTATCGTGGTCATTGGCCGCACTGGCCGTGAGGCCGTTGAAAAACTGAATGAAGTCGAGGACATTGATCTGGTGCTGATGGACGTGATGATGCCGGAGATGGATGGTTTTGAAGCCACCCTCGAAATCCGCAAGGACCCGCGCTGGCGCAAGCTGCCGATCATTGCGGTGACGGCCAAGGCCATGAAGGACGATCAGGAGCGCTGCTTGCAGACTGGCGCCAGCGACTATCTGGCCAAGCCGATCGATCTGGACCGCCTGTTCTCGCTGATTCGTGTGTGGTTGCCGAAGATGGAACGCATCTAAGTGCGCAGTACCGAAATCGAATTGAGGTTGTTGATCGAGGCGATCTACCTTAAGTACAGCTACGATTTTCGCGATTACTCCGCCGCCTCGATCAAACGCCGGGTCAATCATGCGTTGAGCCAATTCGAATGCAATACCATCCCGGCGTTGCAAGAGAAGGTCTTGCATGATCCGACCGCGTTCATGCAACTGCTGCAATGGCTGACGATCCCGGTCAGTGAAATGTTCCGCGATCCTTCGTATTTTCTGGCGCTGCGCCGCGAAGTGGTGCCACTGCTTAAGACTTATCCATCGATCAAGGTCTGGATCGCCGGTTGCAGCACTGGCGAAGAGGTCTATTCGATGGCGATTCTGCTGCGCGAAGAAGGCTTGCTGGATCGCACCATCATCTATGCCACCGACATCAACCCGCGCTCGCTGGATAAAGCCAGGCAGGGGATTTTTTCCCTGGAGAATGTCCGGGCCTACACTCACCACTACCAGCAGGCTGGTGGTCAGCGTTCATTCGCCGACTACTACACGGCGGCCTATGGCTACGCCATTTTCGACAAGAGCCTGTGCGACAACGTGACTTTCGCCGATCACAGCCTGGCCACCGACAGCGTGTTCTCGGAAACTCAATTAATTTCGTGTCGTAATGTATTGATTTATTTCAATAAAAAACTTCAGGATCGCGCGTTCGGGTTGTTTCATGAATCTTTGTGTCGTCGGGGTTTTCTGGCACTGGGCAGTAAGGAAACCCTTGAGTTCTCGGCCTATGGCGATCAGTTTGAACCGTTGGTCAAGCAAGAACGGATCTACCGCAAATGATGAACACGTTTGTCTGCCGCTGCAGGAAAACAGCCAGATAAACGCAACCTCTGAATGACCGTATGGTCGTATCAGCAGTTATTGACCGAGCAAAGGCTACCCATGAGTGAAGATGCACAAGACGTGGTATTGATCGTCGAGGATGACCCTTCGATCTTGATGGTGTTGTCTGCTTATTTGTCGGGCGAAGGTTACCGCGTGCTGCAAGCCGAAAATGGCGAGCAGGCCTTTGAAATTCTGGCGAGCAAGCCGCACCTGGACATGATGATCACCGACTTCCGCTTGCCGGGGGGAATCTCTGGCGTACAGATCGCCGAACCCGCCGTGAAGCTGCGACCGGAACTCAAGGTCATCTTCATCAGCGGCTATCCCCAGGAAATTCGTGAGACCGACAGCCCGATCACCCGCACAGCACCAATCCTGGCCAAGCCGTTCGATCTGGATGAGTTGCAACGGATCATGCAGGCCATGCTGTCCTGAAAGGACCGTTCCGGTGTAGCCGCTGCTGAAACCTGCTTCCGGGGACGAAGTCCTCGTCAAGGCATGTATGGCGCTGTCTTCTGCGCGCCCGAGCCACTACAGAACGACCGTTTACAACCCTTGCTGCAACGCCGGATCGTCCGGATTTAGCTGTTCCAGCTGCGCCAACAGGATCTGCACGTTCTGCAACTGTCCGCTTTCTTTCCAATAGTTGATTAGCAGCACGCGCGCCTTGCGATCGGCCGGGTGACGCTGGACGATTTCCTGCAGCTGGTTCTGCGCCGCTTCCAGCTCTTGCTCACCGTGCAGCGTAGTGGCCAGATCGTAGCGGTAATCCTTGTTGTCCGGCTCAAGTTCAACGGCTTTGGACAACCCGAGCAAGGCGAACTCACTTTGCCCGTGATGCAGCAACCAGAGTCCCAGCGCATGTTGCAGGTAGGCCGAGTCAGGCTGGGCCTTTAATTGTTTCGCCAACAATTGCCTGGCAGCGTCACTTTGGCCCTGTTTATCCAGCACTTCAATTTGCATCACCAGCGCCGGCAGGTTACCAGGCGCCAGTTGCAACGTGCGCTCCAAGGCCTGCTGCGCGTCCTTCAGTTCGGCATTGTGCAAGTGCAGGCGCGCCAGTTGGTACTGGGTTTCGGCGCTTTCCGGCTGCCCCTTGAGGAGTTGCTCCCAGGCATCGATGGCTTGCTCCAATGGGCCGAAGTACAACCCTAGCTCATCCGGCGTCAGCCCCAGTAAGGCATTGACCGCCGCAAACCGGACGCTAGGGTCGCTGTCATCGAGCAAGGGCCCCAGCAAAAGGCTGCGTTGCCCACTGGACACCAGCCCGTTGATGCTTTTGATCGCTGCGATGCGCACATCCGCCGAGGCATGTTGCAGGTCTGCATCCGCCAGTTTCAGGGCTTGCGGGCTCGGGTAGTTGGGCAGTTCGGCGTGCAACCAGACACGGCGCTTGGTCGACAGGTCAGGGCGGCCCAATTGCTGATAAAGCACCCGCGCCGCCCCCGGTTGACCCGCGCGTGCCTGGGCCAGCGCTTCGCTGTAGCCGTGCTTGATCGCCGCCGGCACCACAGGCGTCGTGCTACGCAGGAAAAACCAAGCGAGGGCGAAGGCAAACAATACGCAGAGGCTGATGAGCAAGTAGCGGCGGGACTGAGGCATGCAGGAATCCGGGGTGACAGGTTTTTGCAAAGTCATCAGCTTCGGTCAGGCCGGGCTGTGAGTCAAACCACGAGTGAGGTTTTCGCGATTTGAGCCTTGGAATCAGTAGAACTATCCAATCATGATCCCCCGCAATCCCTGTGGGAGCGGGCAAGCCCTAATGCCAGTCAGTTAAGCGTGATACTGAACCTGTGGCGAGGGAGCTTGCTCCCGCTGGACCGGTCCGCGCTCGGGCGAAGCAGTCCCCTCTTTTTGGGTTAAAGGGGCCGCTCCGCGGCCCAGCGGGAGCAAGCTCCCTCGCCACGGGTTACTCATTGCTTGTTCTATCTCTTAACTGGGCAAGCCCGCTTCTACAGGGATATGCGTTGAATTAAAGATGGCCAAAAAAAGCCCCGCGACCGAATGAGGCGCGGGGCAAAAGAATTGGTTGATTGCGGTCAACCAAAGGAGCGCTTTAAAACGTTACTTGCTGGCGACCGTCTCTGGCTGCCAGCCGCCGCCGAGGGCTTTGTAGATCGCGACGATGCCGCGATATAAATCGACTTCGGCCTGGGCCTGGGTGTCTTCGGCTGCCAGGCGCTCACGCTGAGCATCGAGCAGCACGAGGAAGTCCACGGTGCCTTCGCGGTAGCGAATGTCGGCGAGATCGGCCGCGGCGCGGCTTGATTCGCTTTGACGAATCAGCGAGATCAGGCGCTGCTGACGTTTACCGTAATCGCTGAAGGCATTTTCCGACTCTTCCAGCGCCAGCAGTACTTGCTGTTCGTAAGTCGCCAGGGCGCCTTCGGCTTCAGCATCGGCGCCGCGCAAACGGGCGCGCACGCTGCCTAGGTCGAACGCCGCCCAGGTGATGCTTGGGCCCAGTGCCCAGGCATTGGCCGCCGACGAGCCGATCTGTGATCCGCGCCCGGCGGTGAAGCCAAGGAAGCCGCTGAGGCTGACCCGTGGGAACAAATCAGCCTTGGCCACGCCGATACGGGCGGTGGCGGCCGCCAGTTTGCGTTCGGCGCTGAGGATGTCCGGGCGCCGTTGCAGCAGCTCGCCCGGATCACCGATCGGCAATGCCTTGGCGATTGCCGGCAAGTCTTTTGGACTCAAATCGACTGTCAGTTTTTCCGGACGTTCACCCAGCAGGGTGGCGATGCGGTTGCGCTGACGCACCTGTTCGGCCTGCAGTTGCGGCATGCTGGCTTCGACAGATGCCAGGCGCGCATCGGCGCGAACCACGTCCAGCTGATCGCCGACACCGGCATCACGCAGGCTTTCGGTGATCTTGCGCGATTCCTGCTGGTTGTTCAGGTTGGCCAGGGCGATCTTTTCCCGCAGTTGCGCGCCGCGCAGTTGGCCATAGGCGTCCACCAGTTCGGCAATCATGCTGACTTGCAGTTGGTAAAGATCGGCTTCGGCCGCCTGCTGTTCGGCGTCGCTGGATTCCAGGTTGCGCTGGATGCGACCGAACAAGTCCAGTTCCCAGGCCATGTCCAGGCCCAGGTCATAGCGTTCACTGCTGACGCGTTTAGTGGTCTGGCCGGGAATCTGCCCTTTGGCCAGATCACTGCTCGCGCGGCTGGTGATGGTCGGCATGGCGTCATTGCTCGCGTCGTCGCGAATTGCCCGGGCCGCTTTCCAGCGGGCGAAGGCCACGCGCAAATCGCGGTTGCCTTGCAAGGATTGCGTCACCAACTGGTTGAGGGTTGGATCGTCGAACTGCTGCCACCAGATGCCTTCGAAACGTGCACGGTCAAAATTCTTCTGACCGGCGCTGCCATCGGTGGCGGCCGTGATGTTGGCCGCCTCCGTGGTGGGGGTTTTGTAGTCCGGGCCGACGGCGCAGGCACTCAGGGCCAGTACCAGAAGGCTCGGCAGGAAGGCTTTCAGGCTCATTGTTGCGCCTCCAGTTGCTTTTCCAGTTTCAGCGCCTTGGCCGCTTTGCGCGCTTCACCGCGCTCCACAAAGTTGCGAATCAGTACGTAGAACACCGGCGTCAGCAACAGACCGAAGAAGGTCACCCCGAGCATCCCGGAGAACACCGCCACACCCATGGCATGACGCATTTCGGCACCGGCACCGCTGGAGAAAACCAGCGGCACAACACCCATGATGAACGCGAAAGAGGTCATCAGGATCGGCCGCAGACGCAGACGGCAAGCTTCCAGCACCGCGGCCAGCGGGCCGAGGCCTTCTTCCTGTTTATCCTTGGCAAACTCGACGATCAAAATCGCGTTCTTACACGCAAGTCCCACCAGTACGATCAGGCCGATCTGGGTGAAGATGTTGTTGTCGCCGCCCGAGGCAATCACCCCGGTAATGGCCGACAGCAGGGTCATCGGCACAATCAGGATCACCGCCAGTGGCAGGCTCCAGCTTTCGTATTGAGCCGCGAGCACCAGGAACGCCAGCAGCACGCAGAGCGGGAACACGAACAGCGCTGTGTTGCCGGACAGAATCTGCTGGTAGGTCAGGTCGGTCCACTCGTAGGTCATGCCGTTGGGCAATTCGTCCTTGAGCAGTTTCTCGATGGCTTTCTCGGCCTGGCCGGAGCTGTAGCCGGGGGCTGCCGCACCGTTGATTTCAGCGGTGATGAAGCCGTTGTAGTGCATCACACGGTCCGGCCCCGAGGTGTCGCTGACCTTGATGAAGGTCGCCAGCGGAATCATCTCGCCCCGGTTGTTACGCACTTTCAGCTGACCGATCTGGTCCGATTCAAGGCGGAACTGTTGCTCAGCCTGAACGTTGACCTGATAGGTGCGACCGAAGCGGTTGAAGTCGTTGGCATACAGCGAGCCCAGATAGATCTGCAGGGTGTCGAAGATGTCACTGACGGCCACGCCGTGGGTCTTGGCTTTTTCGCGGTCAATGGCGGCATCGACCTGCGGCACGTTCACCGTGTAGCTGGTGAACAGGCCAGCCAGTTCCGGCACGCTGTGGCTTTTGGTGATGATGTTCATGGTTTCTTTGTACAGCTCGTCATAGCCCAGGTTGCCCCGGTCTTCGATCTGCAGGCGGAAACCGCCAATAGTCCCTAGGCCTTGTACCGGTGGCGGCGGGAAGATCGCCATGTAGGCTTCCTGAATCCCCGCGTACTGGCCGTTCAATGCACCGGCAATCGCACCGGCGGACATGCTCGGATCCTTACGCTCGTCGAACGGTTTGAGGGTGACGAACACGATGCCGGAGTTAGGGCTGTTGGTGAAGCCGTTGATCGACAGACCCGGGAAGGCCACCGCGCTTTCTACACCAGGCTGCTTCAGGGCCAGGTCGGACATGCGTTTGATCACGTCTTCGGTACGGTCCAGGCTCGCGGCGTCCGGCAATTGCGCGAAGGCCACCAGGTATTGCTTGTCCTGGCCGGGTACGAAACCGGTCGGGGTATTGGAGAAACCGAAGAACGTCAGCACCATCAGCCCGGCGTACAGCAGCAGGGCGATACCGCTGCTGCGGATAACCCGGCCCACGGTGCCGACATAACCATGGCTGGCCTTGTCAAAGAAGCGGTTGAACGGACGGAACAACCAGCCGCCAAAGATCTTGTCCAGAACCTTGGAGAAACGGTCTTTCGGCGCGTCGTGGCTCTTGAGCAACACGGCGGCCAGCGCCGGCGACAAGGTCAGCGAGTTGAAGGCCGAGATCACGGTCGAAATCGCAATCGTCAGGGCGAACTGTTTATAGAACTGCCCGGTCAAGCCGGAGATGAACGCAGCCGGGATAAACACCGCACACAGCACCAGCGCCGTCGCAATGATCGGACCGGTCACTTCGCGCATCGCACGTTTGGTGGCTTCTACAGGGGTTAATCCGAGCCCGATGTTTCGCTCGACGTTCTCCACCACCACAATCGCATCGTCGACCACGATACCGATGGCCAGTACCAGCCCGAACAGCGACAGGGCGTTCAGCGAGAAGCCGAACAGGTGCATCACGGCAAACGTACCGATCAGCGAAACCGGCACCGCCACCAACGGGATGATCGAAGCGCGCCAGGTTTGCAGGAACAGGATCACCACCAGCACAACCAGGATCAGCGCTTCGAAGAGGGTGTGAACCACCGCCTCGATAGAGCCGCGCACGAAGATCGTCGGGTCATAGACGATGCTGAAATCCATGCCTTCCGGGAAGTTCTTCTTCAGCTCGGCCATTTTCTCCCGAACGTCGTTGGAGATCTGGATTGCGTTGGAGCCAGGGCGCTGAAAGATCGGGATCGCCACCGCCGGCTGGTTGTCCAGCAGGGAGCGCAGGGCGTATTGGCTGGAGCCGAGTTCGACGCGGGCGATGTCTTTCAGGCGAGTGATTTCACCATTTTCGCCGGAACGAATGATGATGTTCTCGAACTCTTCCTCAGAAACCAGACGACCTTGCGCGTTGATCGACAGCTGGAACGCCGTGGCATTCGGTGCCGGCGGAGCGCCCAGGGCACCGGCCGCCACTTGGCGGTTCTGTTCGCGAATCGCGGTGACCACGTCGGTGGCGGTCAGGTTACGCGAAGCGGTCTTGTTCGGATCGAGCCATACCCGCAGCGAGTAATCGCCCATACCAAACAGTTGCACATCACCGACACCGCCCAGACGCGCCAGCTCATCCTTAATGTTGAGCAAGGCGTAGTTGGACAGGTAGAGCATGTCGTAGCGTTTGTCCGGCGAGGTCAAGTGCACAACCATGGTCAGGTCGGGCGACGCCTTGTCCACGGTGATACCGATGCGCGTCACTTCCTCGGGAAGTTTGGGCTCGGACCGGGTCACGCGGTTCTGAACCTGCACCTGTGCGTTATCCAGGTCCGTGCCCAGGGCGAAGGTAATGGTCAGGGTGATCTTGCCGTCAGCCGTGGACTGCGAGGACATATACAGCATGTTCTCGACGCCGGTGATGGCTTGCTCCAAAGGAGCGGCCACGGTTTCGCCTATGACTTTAGGGTTGGCGCCCGGGAAGTTGGCACGCACCACCACGGTCGGCGGCACGACTTCCGGGTATTCACTGATCGGCAACTGGAACAGCGAGATCGCACCGGCGATCAGGATCAGCAGCGACAACACCGCTGCGAAGATCGGCCGTGAAATGAAGAATTGGGAAAAATTCATCGAAGTTGTCGCCCCTTAACCGCGTGGAGTCGCAGCAGCCAGTTTCACAACCGTACCCGGCGCGACCTTGGCAGGTGCGACTTGGGGCAGGTTGCTGGCTTCCAGCGCTTGTCGTTGTTGAGCCAGAGCCGCGAGGGTTTGTTCGCTGGCCATCGGGATCACTTCAGGGGTGACCGGTGAACCCGGGCGAACCCGCTGCAAGCCCTTGACGATGATGGTGTCGTCTTTATTCAGGCCGCTACGCACGATGCGCAGACCTTCGATTTTCGGACCCAGCTCGACAGGGCGGTAAGCCGTTTTGTTGTCGACATCCATCACCAGCACGAACTTTTTGCCCAGGTCGGTACCAACCGCTTCGTCGTTGATCAACACGGCGGAATAGGTGCCGCTGCCCACCAGTTTCAGGCGCGCATAAAGGCCTGGGGTGTAGGTGCCGTCGCTGTTGTCGAACACCGCGCGACCGCGGATGGTGCCGGTCTTTGGGTTGACCTGGTTGTCGACGAAGTTCATCTGGCCCTGGTGGGGGTTGCCGTCTTCATTGGACAGGCCGAGGTAAACCGGCGTGGTTGCGCCGCGTTGGCCCTGGCGGGCGAGCTGGGTGTATTTGAGGAACACACGCTCATCGGCGTCGAAATAGGCGTAGACCTTGTCGGTGGACACCACGCTGGTCAGCGCGGTGGTATCGGCGGTCACCAGGTTGCCGGCGGTGATTTCCGCACGGCTGACACGGCCGCTGATGGGGGCAGTCACACGGGTGAAACTCAGGTTTAGTTTGGCCAGGTCCAGTTGGGCCTGGAGGGCGCCGACGGCGGCGCGGGCTTCTTGAGCCGCGCTGGTGCGCGAGTCAGCGAGTTCGGCGGAAATCGCATTGCTGGTGCGCAGACGTTCGCCGCGCTGGGATTCGTTTTCGCTGCGGGTGGCGGTGGCGCGAGCTTGGGCAACCAGGGCTTCGAGGCGGCGGACCTCAGCCTGGAATGGACGCGGGTCGATCTGGAACAACAGATCGCCTTTCTTCACCAGCGCGCCTTCGGTGAAGGCCACGTCATCGATCTGGCCTGAGACCCGCGGACGAATCTCTACCGTTTCCGGCGCTTCAAGGCGCCCGGTGAATTCGTCCCACTCGTTGACCGGTTGTTCCAGCACCTTGGCTACGCTGACTTTGGCCGCGGGCATGGTAGCGGCAGCGTCCGGGGTCTTGCCGCAAGCGCTCATCACCAGCGCGGCCAACAGGGCCAAGGGGAAGCGCAAATGTTTGAGTGATTGTTCCATGGATGCATCCGCCAATGTATTGAGATGGGCGGATGATGCTTGGCGGGGTTGTATGGCACGAATCGAATGGGGCGAAGATAACTATCATTCGGAATGATATCAGCTCAAGGCGAGCCCTCTAGCATGCACCTTCCATTAATGGGCTATCAAATGAAATGATGACAATTGAGTGTTGCAGGGAGTGCAGAGGACAAGTTTGAAACCGAGTCATGGCCATCGCGAGCAAGCTTGTCCTACAGGGGATTTGTGTACGCCGCCGATCCACTGTAGGAGCGAGGCTTGCTCGCGAAGAGGCCATCAGCCTCAATACAACATCAGGATCAAACCAGACTATCCGGATCCCCAAAGTACATTTTGACTGGGCTCTAGGGCGGTGGTTTCAGGTGATAAAAAACTACTGATGCCCTTATACCCCCACTCGCTCGCGATACACGAGCGAACGAAAATGACGAGTGCTGGCATAATTCCATTCGGGTTCTAATGGTTTCTGTTAACTCCACATTGAAGTCAGGGCATCGTGCGCAGCTGTCAGGGCGTCTAGAAAATTCAGGGCGATTCACGCCGTGTCGATGGCACCCACCTCAGGAATGCTCTATCACCATCACCGCAGTGGTGTCCGCCTCGAGTGCTTCGAAGACGTGAGGCACATTCGCCAGGTAGCTGATGTAGTCGCCAGCGTTCAGCAATATAGGTCCAGTCGCCGGGCCGATATGGGCACTGCCACTGCACAGCACCACGTGCTCTACGGTGCCCAGTGGGTGGGACTGAGACAGACGAACTTCCCCGGGCTGCACTTTGAGCCGGTAGATATCGCGTTGTACTCCCGCCGGGCAATCGGCAAGCAGTGTCGCTGCATAATTGGCAGTCTCGGCATAGGTCGTCATACCCTCGTCGGCGCGAATCACCCGCAGGGTCTGCTGGGGTTGCTCGAAGAACCGGGTGACTTGCAAGCCCATTGCCATCGCCAGCGACCACAAGGTTTCAATGCTGGGGTTACCGATTCCCGACTCCAATTGAGACAAGGTCGACTTCGCCACCCCGGCGCGCTTCGCCAGCTCAGTCAAGGAAAGCCCGGCGGCCAGGCGCTCGCGTTTGATCGAAAGGGCCAGCAGATCGATTCGGCTCGGGTTATTTCTCAGTAGCGTGTTCGTTATATCGGTCATTTGTTTTATAAATAATCCTGAATTGGGTTGACGCTCTCAGACGCATTGTTCAGTATAGCGGTCGTTAGTTCATTATAAAGCACGATTTGCCGACCCAATCCCCACGAATGACGGCTTAGGTTACGGCAATGCCGGCAGCAAGGAAGCAGTGAGTGATGAAGTCGCAAACTCGTGGGACGCTCGAAATGATTTCGGCCATGGTGATTTCCGGCACGGTGGGCTGGTTCGTCATCATGTCGGGGCAGAGTCCGGAGGCCGTGGTGTTCTGGCGTTGCTTGTTCGGCGCCATGGCGATGTTGGTCGCGTGCCTGGTGCTCGGGGGGCTGCGCCGCTCCCGGATCAACGCCCGGCAGTTCATTCTGGTATGCCTGGGTGGGGTGGCGCTGATACTTAACTGGCTGCTGCTGTTCAGTGCCTACAAACATTCCTCTATCGCCATTGCGACGGTGGTCTACCACGTTCAGCCATTCATGCTGGTCGGTCTGGGTGTGCTGTTCTTCGCCGAGCGCCTCAGCGCCGCCAAGGTCGGCTGGCTGCTGTTGGCCTTCTCCGGTCTGATGTTGATCGTGTCCGCCAAAGGCAGTGGGCAGGCCACCGGCGCCGACTACCTGCTGGGCATCTGCCTGGCCCTGGCTTCAGCCTTCTTCTACGCTGTGGCGGCGGCGATCACCAAGCGCCTCAAAAACTTACCCGCGCACCTGATCGTGCTGATCCAGATGGTGGTAGGCGTGCTGGTCCTGGCACCGTTCGTGGACTTCACCAGGGTTGATACGGTCGAAGGTGCCTGGACTTACCTGATCATTATCGGCGTGGCCCATACCGGGCTCATGTCGACCCTGCTGTACAGCGCCATCCAGAAAATCCCCACGGCGCTGGTCGGGGCGCTGTCGTTCATCTATCCGATCGTCGCCATCCTGGTCGACTGGGTTGCCTTCGCCCACCCGCTCGGCGTCCTGCAAATGATTGGTGCGAGCGCCATCCTGCTGGCGGCTGCGGGCATGAACTTCGGTTGGTCGCTGGGCCGTGCCTGACGGCCAATACCTGCAGTACCACTACGATCACGTGCAGCAAGGCACTGAGACGGGCGTGTTCGCGCGTGGGGGCTCGCCAACGCACAAAGCCCCACACAAGGTATGCCCAGGCGCCGATGTTGAGCAGGAACATGGCCGTGGGGTCGAGCGTCGAAAAGCGGCTGTCGAAGCCCAGTTGATGATCGAGCCATTGGATCAGTGAATAGCCCAGACGGACACCATCGGCAAGGCGAATGGGGCCATTGCAAGAATGTCGTATACAGCGCCAACGCGTACGATTTTCTCATGTGTGGATTGGGTCATTGCGAGTCTCCTCCTGGAGTGGCCGGTTCAACACGTCGCGAATTTCCTGGAACTCCCCCGATTTCAGTCCATTACGATGGCGCTCGGCCAAGACTTGGATGATATGCCCAGCGCGGGACTCGGCGTCGACGATGTAGCCGGGAACTGCCGCTCGTTGCCGCAGCGCGACAAGATCGCTGAAACGTTCATCCGCCGCCATGATGGTCCGCGCCACAGTTGTCTGGACGTTACAGAGCCCCAGAACTGCAAAGAATGTGTGTGGGTTTTCCAATTGATAGATTTTTGCCAGAGCGTTCAACGCCGCCTTGGATACCGAATATGAGAGCATCCCGGCACGTTGGCGCAGTGCTGAAATCGATGATGAGAAGACCACGGTACTGGGGGGCTGCGTCGCACTCAGCACAATGTCCAGGACCATTTTCACGGCGCCCAGATTGAGCGCCAGGACGCTATTGAACTCCTGCATCGAGGTCTGCGTGGCCAGTTGGGGCGGGCTGCCGAACCTTCCCGCATTCAGGTAGACGGTCTCTACCGGGTTAGGGGTGCGCGACAGCAACGCCTGCAAGATTGCCGGCGCGCGCTCGATATCGGTTAAGTCGCACCGCAGGAAGTGGAAGTGCTCCTGTGGCGGGATATTGGCCGCAGGATTTCGTGACACAGCGAACACCTCGTCGCCCCTGGCCAGGTGATTGCGTGCCAGAGCGTTGCCGATACCGGTGCTTACACCGGTGATCAATATGCTAGCCATGATTGCCCCTAGAATTTTCCGATGTGATAGCCGCCATCGGCGCTGAGCACCGTGCCGGTGATGTAGCTGGATCTCTTGCTCAGCAAAAACACGATCGCGTCGGCGATTTCCTCTGGCTGGGCAAAGCGCTTCATGGCCGTCACGTCGCGCTTGCGCTGGGTGTTTTCCGGATGGGCAGCCAGCCG
This sequence comes from Pseudomonas sp. B21-048, assembly GCF_024748615.1. NCBI lineage: Bacteria > Pseudomonadati > Pseudomonadota > Gammaproteobacteria > Pseudomonadales > Pseudomonadaceae > Pseudomonas > Pseudomonas sp. B21-048. The sequence goes on from NZ_CP087168.1 coordinate 2,601,607, forward strand.
TTCCGGAGAGTTCATGCCTCCCAGTGTCGGCCCGGGCGCTACGGCGTTGACGCGCACGGCAAAGCGGGATTCGCTGTCGCAGGCATTCTCCATGGCGGCGACTTGCGTCAAGGCATTGAGCGCTGCCTTGCTGGCGACGTAGGCCGCCTGATTGGCCATAGGCATCACGCCAGCGCACGAGGACACATTGACGATCGCTCCATCGGGGTACTGGCTGATCAATGCCAGTTCTTTTTGCAGGCAATACAGGGGGCCGTTCAGGTTGGTGTGGATGACCCTGTTCCAGTCCTGCGGTTGGACTGTCGCGATCGGCGCATAGGGGGCGGTAATGCCTGCGTTGTTGATTGCGTAGTGCAAGCGATCAACCTCGCCAGCCACCTTCGCGAATGCTTCGGCTACTGAAGTTTCCGACGCTACATCGCAAAAAATGAACTGTGCCGAAGTACCCAGTATCTCCAGAGCGGCGGCGGCCTTTTGCTGGTTCCTGCTCATCAGGAACAGCCGCGCGCCCGCTCCGGCCAATTGCTTTGCCACCGCCAGGCCGATGCCGCTTGCACCGCCGGTGATGACGATGTTCTTGTCTTGAAATTCCATGTTATTGATTCCCGTAATGGATGTGAGCGGGACGCTTGTAGTGCTCATTCACACAGCAATACACCCGATCGAGTTGCGGATTGCTCTTGTCCCGAAAGCAGTTACCGTCAAACCGGCATTGCTGGACCTGATCTTCATGACCGGCGAGTGACTTGCTGATCAGGTCGTTATCGGCAAAAAGGGCTCGGCTCATGCCGATCAGATCGCAGTGACCAAGCCGCAGTTGATCTTCTGCCTCCTGCAGGGAGCCAATGAAACCGGCATAGCCGACCGGGAGAGAGGTGAACGACTTGATCAGGCGTACCCCTTCGACGAACTGTCGCTGAATCGTCGGATGGGCAGAAAGCATGTAGCGGAAGGTTTCCTTGATGGTGATCGAGCACATGATTGCCGACGTCCCGGCGTCCGCCAGGGCAGCCACGACGTCCTCGAGCAGTTCCGGTTGCTGCCCGTTGGCGCCCAAACAATCATCGATGCCCAAGCGCACGGAAACCTCCAGGTCTCCAGCGGTAACCCTGTGAATGCGGTCGATGACTTCCAACAGGAACCGCGCTCGCTTGAGTGGGCTGGCGCCATAGGCGTCACGGCGATGGTTGGTCCAGGGCGACAGAAAACTGCTCAGCAGATAGCCGTTGGATGCCTGAAGCTGGACCATCCTGGCGCCGGCCTGTCTGGCACGCAGAGCCGCTTGGGCAAACTGATCGCAGACAGCGTCGATGTCCTCGACACTCATCTCTACCAAGAGATCGGCGCCGCTGCTGCCGGATAACGCACTGCGGCTCGGGCAAAGCAACGGCTGGCCGCTGATCTGCGTGCCGCCTTGGGCTCCGTAATGCTGAAGTTGCACCACCACCGGACAGTCCCGCTGGTGGCCGTACTCCACCAGCGGCGCGAGCTTTTCCATGTTGGCATCGCTGTGCAGGCACAGGCCGCGCGCATGCAGGCGCGTGGAGGGCGCTATGGAGGAGTTGCCCAGCACCACCATGGCGCAGCCACCATCGATCACATGTTGATAGAAAGTGAGCATTTCTTCGGACAGCGAACCGTCCGAGGTGGCCAGGTCGATGCCCATCGGGGCGAAATACAATCGGTTTTTCAGCGAAACGCTCTGACCGATCACCAGTGGGCTTTGTGACATCTCATAGCTCATGGGCGCACGATCCTCATGCCACGGTTTGCTCGTGGGCGAGTGGGGCAGGCGAAGAGGCAGCGGCCGATTGCATCTGTCCGGCAAAGAAGCAGTGGCACTTGATCGTTTCACGGAGCTCGCTGGCCTGGTCCTTGGACAGCTTGCCGAACACCAGCACCCGCTGATCGGGTTCGCTGGTGGAGCAGGTCGAAGCAACTGGCAGGCTGAGGAAACCACCCCCTTCGATGTAGAGCGATACGGTACTGACCGTGCTCCAATCGATGGCCCCGGCTTGATGAGTCACCAGCACTCCCAGTACCGAGAGCAGGCTCAGCCTGGCTTGCAACACGCTATCGGCGTAATGCACGAGAATGTTCTTGGGCAAGCGATCGGAGGGGGCAAACCAGTGATCCTGAGGGTAGTTCAACGAGCGCATGCGTTTGAACAGCGGTAACTTGATCACTGCGCCTTGCAGCCAAAGACGCGACACCAGCCGACCGTTCTGATAGAAGTGCGCGCACTTGTCGATGGTCTTGGGCTGTGATCGTTTGAGGCCCTTGGCCTGCTGCACCATGATTTCGACTTCATAGGCCGATTCGATGTAGGCACTGAAGGAAATGCGCAAGTCTTCGATGGAAATGGAAACTGCGCCGCGCTGGTGTCCCAAGTGGTTGTAGACATAGTGGTACATGGCTTGCCTGGCCACTTCGATCAGCATCAGGCCAGGCACATGTTCGTGCTGCTTGTTGTAGAAGTAGTAATTTTTGGTGTCGTTGATCAACAGATAAGACCCCCGCCTGGCCTTGTCCCACTGCGCGAGCGCTTCAAGGCATTCGATCATGCGTAATACTTGGTCGGGCGGTATCTCGGCATCAACGCCCTGAAAATGCTGGGCAAGGTAGCGTTGGGTCTGCTGAGGGATGAATTCAGCCGTGAGGACGAAGTGGTCGCCGCACTCGGTATAGAAATCGTTCAGGCGGATCTCGAAGGTGGAGAGTGTGGTCGCCTGTTCCGCGCTGATGGTCAAGGGCAGATAGTGCAGCACATACTGGCCATCTTGTGCACGGTACAGTTTCTTGAACAGGGCCTGATCCTCCGCGTTGCCAGCCAGTATTTCGGCGCCGATCGGAGCACTGAGAAAGCTGGGCAGAATCAGCCTTGGTCGAGCGACCAGGACATCCTTGGGTGTGTCTTTGTGCAACAGGTGAGGGTCAATCGAGTATGCGCTGTTCATGAGTTGCGATCTCCAGTGAGCGAGTTGGGGAATGTAGGGGGAGATGGGACAGCAAAAGATTGATGATGACCCCATGTACCGGCGCCACCGGCAGCATGTACAGGCGGCCGAAAGTATTGAAGGTCTTGACGGAGGTGGTGATATGCAGGCAACGCCGTTGCGTGAGTGTTGCATCGATCGAGACCATGACCGCCAGATGGGTATCGCGTGAGGTCAGTACCAGCTTCTGTGCGCTGATGACCTCGACGGTGAAGAAATCGAGCTTTTCGCCGACCGCCGGGACGCACTGTGGTGTAACGCCCGAGAACCCGCCGATCCTCTCGACGTGAAAGTGCTGCGAGATACTGTCGCGCAGCCTGAACGCGCCTTTGAGCCAAGCGGGCGTGGCGGCCGTCATCAGGCAGTACAGTTCGAATACCGTGGCTTCGGTGTCGATGATCGCGCTGGCCGAATGCAGAAAACCCAGTTCATGGTGCGCGGCCACCAGGCTGGCGCACGGTGGGATCTGGTCGTTCGGCGTCTTCATGATCGATGACACCTTATTGCAACAGGGCGACTTGCGCCTGCTCGGCTTGCAACAGCATGTTTTCGTAGAGCCGGTCGGCGGATGCCTGGTCCTCGACAACCTGTTCGGCGACGTTCTGAGCGGTGACGTCGATTGACTCGTCATCGATGAATACCGATTCGTAAACCCCGACGACAGGCAGGTAGATACCTTTGACGTACGCCACCGTCTGCTGCAAAGGCCTGAGCAATTCATCCAGTGTGTAACGGTTGAACCCGCCAGCGCGGTAGCCTATGGATGGCACACCCACTGTGGCGATGATCAAGAATTCCTTGTTCTTGAGCTTGTCGCCGCCGCGTGCGTAGGCATAGCCGGGGGTGAACACTTCGTCGATCCACTGCTTCATGATTGCCGGGCAGGAATACCAATACAGCGGAAACAGCAACACGATGCGGTCATGGGCATCGAGCAACGCCTGCTCTGCACGAATATCGAACCCGGTGGGCGTTACCGCGCAGGCCAGGCTATGGACCTTGACGCCACGATGGCTGATCTTGCTCATGATCGCGATATTGACGCGGGAAACCGAGAGATCAGGATGGCCAGAAATGACAATGACTTTTTTCATGTAGGGCACGTGTCCTTTATATAAATAAGTCGATTGAAATTCCGATGCAGCACTATTTAAGAGCAGGTGCCTGAAGTTGTAACCTAACCTTTTGGGGAGGCGGCTTGGCCAATTTGCCGGCAGCGGCAGGCCATTCGTAGTGCTTCAGGCCACTTCTCGATCAACAAGGCTGGGCGGTACCCTGATCCAGTTGACCATGATCTTGTGCCCGTCGATTACGGTCAGCTTGTCCTCGCAATGAGCATCGAAGCCCGCTTTGCGCAACAATCGGGTAATCCCCGGCGGAGATACCGTGATCAATTGGCGAGCCTCGTGGCGAGCCGCGACCTTGAGCACTTCGTGCAGTAGCGCCACGGCGTTCGGCGATGACAGTGAATGGCCAGTGAAGGTCCGTTGTTGCAGGTCGACGGCGGCAAAACGGGAGATTTCCCAGATGTCCGCGGAACGAGGGAGTGCCTGGTCGCCGATCACCTGGGGAAACACTTCTCCCAGCAGATAGGGCTTGTGCGTGGGCAGCAGCCGCGCTACTCCGACGATGCGCGGGCCTTGATGGGCGATCACGTATACCGTGTCGTCGCGATCGAATTGATCCAGTTCCTCACCGATCGCACAGTCCAGATGCCATCCAAGCTTCTCGACAAATACGCGATAGCGATATAGCAGCAGGGCCTGCCACAGTTCTATCGGTAATGTAAGGCGCGTACCCGTGGTCATATACATGAGGAACCCTCGGCAAATAATCGAGGGATCATTCGGCAGAATAATCGAATGTTTAGGTACTGCTCTTTTGGGCAGGTGTGTCGTCAAGGAGCGAGTATTATTATTGTTGTTATCACTCAGCGACGTTAACGCTTCAGCGGTGTGGAAATGAGTTGTGTGTCAGGCGAGCAAGCCCAGTGAAGTGGCGCGCACTACGGTAGCGGTGCAGTTATGGACGCCCAGTTTCGAGCCTGCATTGCGCAGGTGAAACTTGATGGTTTCCCGCGATAGAGAGAGGATCAAACCGATCTCGTAGGCGGTCTTGCCGTCGGCTGCCCACTTAAGGACTTCACATTCGCGCCGCGACAGCGATTTTTCCTGTGGTAATTGCCAGTGCGGTGTCAGCACGCGCAAGAAACCCTGATGGGCGACATGCACCAAAAACCGCATGTATTTTTGATTGGCGGCAAGCTCTTGGGTAGTAATAGGGTCGCTGGGGCGTGCGAGTGTCAGCATGCCGCCGCTGCCGCGGCCGTCCAGACAGGATTGCGCCCAACCGTGTACCAGTCCGGCAGCGCGGGCTTCCTCCCACATCTGCGGGCTTTGCTGGGTCATTTGCTCGTCCCAGACAATCGGTATCGTCGATTTCGTGCAGTGTTGTACCGTCGGGTCCACGGCAATGTATTCGCATTGGACATAGCGTTGTCGCCACGAAGGCAGAAAATTGTTGCTCATCACGACCATGGGACGAGTGACGGGTATAGGTATTCGGATCCCATAGGCGCAATAGTCGAACCCTAGGTGTCTTGCAGTGCTTACGATCCGGGCCAACAATTCAGCTTCGGTTCGGGCATTGTCGATCGTGTCCAGCAGATCATCCATCCACTTCACTGTCATTCTCCTTGAATTGACCTTGTTACGCTCTATCTGCGCCGAAAATTACTTTCGGACGCGCTGATGACGCAGGGCAGTGTTGTCATGGCTTGGTTGACTGGTCGGGCCAGTGATCGGTATTGGGATTACTGGCCCCAAGCAAGGGTAGCCTGAACGCGGCGGGAAAACATTGAGCTGGGTCAACTCATTGATGGTTGGTGACCGAGCGCTAGGAAACTTGAGACGCAGTGCTACCTGACGTGTGCTTGCGCGCCAGCAGATTGGCCAGCACCGAGAGGCTGGAGCAGAAGATGAAATACACCAGGGCACGCACAGGAAAATCTCGGTGGGGTGCACCACAGTTGTTCATCAGCGGGCGGCGTAGTTTTCTTGAATTGCTCCGCTCAGGTGAACGCACCGGATATACCAGTTTTATCGTCTGGAGTGCATCAGCCATTCGTCACTTCTGCAACTCTCATCCGCATGAGCATTCATGGTTCAGTATCCGTAGTCGTTCAACAATCTCTGCAGAAACTCACGTCGCCTTTGAACGACGCTCAAAATGAGATAGTCACGATCGGTGTCTCTTGTTATAGGTGACCTGCGTCCACCAGGCCATGGATGTAGCCTTCGGCTCTACCCCTTGCTTCGAGCAACGCCTCTTTGGATGTGTTTTTTGTAGATGTCTTCAGCGATGAGCTGCAACCGCTTCATTTGACGTCGTCCAACTGCATCGCCCGAAAATTTTGGTGCGTTGATCAGTGCGTTTAAATCGTTGGATATGCTGGTTGTGCTCAAGGTGGTGGATCTGCTGGGAACCAATGTCTTGCTTGAACGTATTATGGGGTAAAGGCTAGGCGCTTACGCGAAGAAGCGATTGCTTTACTGCTGGGGAATTGCCTGCCTGATTGCATTCATTCTGATCAGCTATTTGCGTCGAGGTTGACGACATTGCTTTGGCGCGACCGGCAGAGATTGACCGAGGCAAAGAGGGCTTCGCTGTCCTCCAGGCAACAACATGAGCGTTTCCAAGTAGACTGTCGCGTAAGCCTAGATGTAGGCCCGCCTCTGAGGCACGTGTAACGGCACACTTCCAGAGAAGCTTGCAAAACAGCTCGTATCAAGAGTCACGAGGTGAGGGCAGCGCCTTGTTCATCGAGAAGATCACACCGGCCAACGAAACAACCAAAATTCCGATAATGCCCCATGGAAATGACGTCGACCCAGCCTGCGCCAGCAGAACACCACCGACGACTCCACCACTGGCAACAGCGGTATTCCAGGCTGTGGTGTACATCGACTGGGCGACATCAACGGAGTCGCCGGCCAAGCGAGACAATGCCGTCTGGGTAATCGTTGCAAATCCTCCGACAGCTAGCCCCCAAACCGCGACAGAGGGATAGATCATCGCGGGGATACTGCCCCAAAGCCCTAGCGACAGGGAGGCAAAAGCAAATATAAGAACACTCGCGATGATGAGAAATTGCAACCGGCGATCAATTGTTGCCCCCACGAGCCACAGGCCGACGATGGAACCTAGCCTGAAAACAAAAAGAACAACATCCAACTTCGCAGCCAGCCCCGAAGAATCTAGGAATGGCTCAATGTAGATGTAGAGAACGTTGTGAGCGACAACGAAAGTAAAAACAACGAAGAGAACTGATCGAATACCAGTCTTCAGGAAAACATTAACAAGAGACTGACGCTGCTCCTTGGTCTGACCACTACAGTTCGAATCAGGGAGAGCCTGACACGACGGATGAGTGAAGTGGGTCTGACCATCAACGAAGAAAAGTCGAAGATTGTCTACATCGACACATTCGAGCGGCACAATGTCGCGACGAGCTTCACCTTTCTTGGATATGATTTCAAGGTGCGAACCCTGAGGAACTCCAAGGGCGAACTCTTTCGTAAGTGCATGCCGGGAGCGTCGATGAAGGCGATGCGCAGGATGGTAGACACGATCAAACACTGGCGCATCCATCGATCCACTACGGATGACCTGAGGGATTTTTCTCGCAGGTACAACGCTGTGATTCGAGGATGGATCGAATACTACGGTAAATTCTGGTACAGAAACTTCAGCTACCGATTGTGGAGCGCGTTGCAATCGCGCCTGCTCAAATGGATGAAGAGCAAGTACCGAATCTCTATACGTCAAGCGGAGCATCGGCTGCGTCTTGTTCGAAGAGAGAATCCGGAGCTGTTCGCGCATTGGTATTTACTACGTGCATCGAATGTGTGATCAAGAGCCGTATGACGGGAGACTGTCACGTACGGGGCTGTGAGCAGCCGAGGGGTGAAATTCCCTTCGGCTGACTCGACTCTCAGGGTCGTTACGCAGTGGAAAACGGGCGGCGGCGATCATGAGCTTGATCCAGTCTGCGCGGCTGAATGGTCATGACCCGTATGCATATCTGAAGGATGTTCTCGCGCGCCTGCCGACTCAGCAGGCGAGTGAAATCAATCAGTTGCTGCCGCATAGGTGGCAACCGGTTTAATCACGCAAGGCGAGACGCCGGACGCTCACCTTTATCGCGATTGTTTTGATGTTCACTCGTGGAATCGTTCACTTCTATTCAAAAGCCATGACATCAGCAGCCCTGGAATCAGGAAACCTAACGAGACTAAAACCCCGTGAAGTATGTGCGTCAGAGGTTCCTCGAGAGTGGCAACAAGCTTCATGGGCGAAGCGACTGGGGATAGCTGCAAGAACAAGACAAGCAGCACCACACAAGGCCAAATCAAGCTGACACCGCGTCGCGCACTTAGCCGCCATGCATAGGCTGCCAGCACGGCTGAGAGAACTCCTTCGAGGATCCAAGAGGCAGTCCCCAGCTTGCCCCATAGGCCATAACCGTAATGCTCAACCGAGTGGGGATACAGTGCTAGATCGCTGTTGTGCATCGGCCAATCAGCGATGAAGTGAGAGAAGGCTGCCAACGCCGCCACAATTGCTACTGGTCGATGCTTTACGAAAAGCAGTCCCCAAATCGCTGACCAGAATACAGCGGCAAGCAATGAGTGATCCCAATCGATAAAGGTCAGATCAAAGAACAGGTACGGCCCGCTGTTTAAATTGGGGGTGAGGGTGTTGAAGCCGAGAATGATGAAAATCCCATCAAGCAGATCCAGAAAACCAACTCCCATCATGATGGGTGTCGCAGGGATCTTGGGATAGCGGGCCTTGATTGCCAGGCCGATGGCGAAGTGACCTACGTACATTCTATGTTCCTGATTCAGGTATGCCTGTCGTCTACAGGCCCGATGGCTCTGACACTATCCGAGCCTTCAAAACAAGATTGTCGGGTTTTGGCAATGTCTGAATTATCTCCTAAAGCGATACCTCCATCCTTCTCCCTACCGCCAGAGGTGGACGCGATTTTGCTTGAGGCCTCGCGGGTCAGGACGTTGGTAAAATCAGAGGCAGTGTTTCCTCAGGGCTCTGAACCACTAGAAATGTTTCCCGGCCTCTATGAGTTGTTAAGCAACGGGGTGATGCAGGGGCGTATCGACTTCGATCGCTCGAAGCTAACCTGCCAGGCCTCCTTTCTTGAGTATCCCCACGTTGCTGCGTGGTATGAGCGAGTGAACAACATTGTGGCGTGGCAGGCGACAGGGTTGGACCAAGAGCGTCGCTTCCGCGAAATCGAGAGGTTTTTTTCGCCTGCGCAGTAGTTTGCATAGCCGGTTTTCAGGCGGAAACAAGCGGGCGCGCCAGCGTTTCAAGATCATGCAAGTGTTGGACTCCTAAATGGTGCTTGAGCGCTCTCCAGCCATCACCGGTGATGGTCACGGCGCGAGTGCCTGTGGATCGGCGCATCCAGCCCAGGTTGCAGAAGGTATCCAGCAGGTGTGCACCCAGCGGTCCGGCTATGTGGTGCTGCCTTTCGGTCCAGTCCAGGCATCGGCGAGCCTGGCCATGAGCTTCGAAACACAGCTCGCCGCTGTCCAGATTGAGGGATTGCATCCATTCAATGCCGCGAGGGGTAGGCGCATATTCACGCTCATTGCACTCGACGATGAACTCGCGCTCAAGCATGCCTTGAGCCACCGCGACGCCAACTTGACCGGCCAGATGATCGTAGCAACAACGGGCAAAACGCAGTTCATGGGCGGCGCGATTGGGCAGACTGCGCCAGGAACTGGTTTGTGGGGAGACGGCTGCGAGGCTTTCCAACACATGGGAAACGTCGGGGCCTGCCAATTGATAGAAACGGTTGCGCCCCTTTATCTCAACAGTCAGCAGTCCGCCATCGAGCAGTTTTGCCAAGTGCGAACTGGCGGTCTGTGGTGTGACACCGGCGGCGTCCGCCAGTGCGCTGGCTGACAACGAGCCACCGTCGGACAGGGTGATCAGGATGACCGCCCGCACGGGTTCAGCGATTAAGTAGGCGATGGAAGAAATTTTAGGCTGGGTCATTCCTTTGAACTCCATGGGTGTGTCGGATCACCCGGCTTTCAGGATGACATGACTAGAAACACTTCGACACGCCCCGAAGCATTTTTTGCAAAAAGCTGCTTATAGTCAATCCGCCGCCAGGGAAAGGAAATGCGAAGTCATGGAAATCAAGAGTCGCTACCAACGACAGGTTCTGATCGCTACAAGCCTCAGTTACGTCGTTGTCATTCTCGATACTTCAATCGTCAACGTGGCACTGGAATCCATTTCTCAGACATTTGATTCGGATATCACCGGGCTACAGTGGGTGATCAACGCTTATACATTGACGTTCGCCAGTTTACTGCTGACGGGCGGTTTATTGGGCGACCGTTGCGGGGCAAGAAAGATCTACGGCCTTGGTCTGGTCTTGTTTGCGGTTGCTTCTGCATTATGTGGTCTGGCAACTGACCTGCTTCAACTGGTCGCTGCCCGAGTGCTGCAGGGGGTGGGTGCGTCCATGTTGGTGCCGTGCTCACTGATGCTGATCAACAATGCCTACCCGCAGACCTATCAACGGGCGAGTGCCATCGGTGTCTGGGCAGGTTGTGGTGGTATTGCCATGGCGGCCGGGCCTCTTGTTGGCGGCGTGCTGATCGAGTTGTTTGGCTGGCGCAGTATCTTTTTGATCAATGTGCCCATCGCTCTGGTCGGCGTATGGCTGACGTCGCGTATTCCTCCTTCGCCTCCATTGGCACCTAATCGCCATCTGGACTTCACCGGCCAGGTCGCCGCCATCGTCGCCCTGGCCACTTCGGTGGCAGTGCTGATCGAAGGGGCAAAGCTGGGGTGGAATTCCGAATGGGTGTATGCGGGCATAATCCTGGCCTGTGCAGCCTGGTGTGTATTCCTGGTGACCGAAAGCCGGCATAAGGATCCGATGCTGCCGTTGCATTATTTCCGCAACCCGGTGTTCACAGGTGCAACCTTTCTGTCGTTGATTTCCGCGCTGGTGTTCTACGGCCTGTTCTTTCTGTTGAGCCTGTATTTCCAGACGAATCGCGGATGGTCGCCCCTGGATACCGGATTGGCATTCCTGCCCTTGACGGCAATGGTCACTCTCGGCAGTTTCACCTGCGGCCGGTTGACCCGTGCCTATGGGCCCCGAGCTGTGCTATGCACCGGGTTCGGGTTGTACACCTTGGGATTCATCGGACTGTTCGCCCTGGCCAGTGACGCGCTGTACTGGCGGATCGCACTGTGTTATCCGGCCGTGGGTTTTGGCGCCGGGATCATCACCCCGGCCGCCACTTCGGCACTGATGAGCGTGGTTGACCGCGCCAAGGCAGGGGTGGCGGCCGGCACGCTCAATGCCAGTCGACAGAGTGGCTCCGCGTTCGGCGTCGCGATATTCGGCGCGTTGCTGACCTCGATCCAACCGCTCAACGAGGCCATCTATATTGCAGTCAGCGTTGCGATTGGCTTGTCGTTGCTGGCCATGGCGGTGTCCGCATTGGTGCTGAAAACACCGGCGGCCCAAACCGTGGGAAGTTGATTTACCTCCACCTGTAAACAGAAGTCGCTCAGCACGCGTCTGCGAATGTCGTGAGGCGTGTCTGCTGGAGGTACAAAAACGCCGCTCCCTGAGCGGCGTTTTCGTATGCTTTACTATGGAAAGGCATAATGCAGAAAAAATTATCCAAACGCATCAGTCTCGACGATACCGACTTGGCAATCCTCGCATTGCTGCAAGAAGATGCGAGTATCTCCAACGCTGAGCTCAGTGAGCGCTTGTCGTTAAGCCTGACACCTTGCTGGAGACGGCGTAAGAGAATGGAGGAGGCGGGCGTGATCAAGGGCTATCAGGCGAACCTTGATCGACGAATGCTGGGGCTGGATATCATGGCGTTCGTGCACATCCGTTTTTCCACCCACGCCGATCACGCTCCCGACGCTTTCGAGGCGGTGATTGCTCAATTACCTGAAGTGTTGTCCTGTCACAAGATCACCGGGGATGCCGATTACGTGCTGCAAGTTTTGGCAGAGGATCTTGATAGCTACAGTGATTTTATCGAGCAGGTGCTCAGGCGTCAGGTGGGTATTGCGTCCATCCAGTCCAGTCTGGCTTTACGCGAGGTCAAGACCAGTAGCCGTATAGCGATACCCAAATCAAGCAAGGAGTGAATGGGCAGGGATTAGATCACCTTTTGAAAGCCTGCCTTTGACGTAGCTCCGTTGTAGCCCGGAATAGCCAAGCTTGGGCCTGATTCTGAAACTCGATCTGAGCATGCTAGCCGAGCTGATAGCGAAAAGTGACCTGCCGCCAACCCGCAATCGATCAGTTGCGAAGGGGGAGGTTATGGGTTCCGTGATCCCTGCGACGCTGGCCTTAGCAAAACCAATGCTTTCTGGGCGGCGATTGAACGATAGAGCGTTTCGACAATTACAAGGTGCTGACAAAGTGGAAAGCTTATTACTGACTGGAATGTCGAGATAGCACAAGGTTCCTGCAGGGACGGTGGTCCCGTCTTCATGCACGACACCGCTTGACTGAGCATGGGCGCAGCCTGGGGCAAGCCGCATAATTTCGTTGCTGCGTAACCCCGTCTGTGTCCATACCACAGCAACTGCCTGAACCATCGCCAGGGGGTAGTGAATTTCCGCTCTTGGCTGGAGAGTGTACGTTGGGAGGCAGGATCGAATCCTCCAACGATATGAGGTGTAGCACGAGTCTGAAACGCATCAATCAGTCAGCGTGGACTCGGAAATCGCTGTTGCAGTTAGACTTTTGAGCAACAGTTCTGCCGGCAACGGGCTTCCGAGTAAATATCCCTGTAAAGTGTTACAGCCTAAGCGAGTGAGCAATTCTTGCTGTTCTGCGGTCTCCACACCTTCGGCCACAATCTTTAGACCTAACGTCTTGCCCAGTGCAATAATTGCCGAAACAATCGCCGCATCGTCATTGCCCTGAGCCAATTCGGTGACAAATCCCCGATCGATTTTCAGCTCATTGGCTGGTAGACGTTTAAGGTAGAGCAAACTGGAGTAGCCTGTCCCGAAGTCGTCGATGGAAATGCTCAGCCCCAGTTCCGACAGGCGTTCCAGGATCACCAAGCTGGCTTCGGCATCGCGCATCGCCGTAGATTCAGTGACCTCAAGAATCAGGTGGCGAGCATCCAGCGAATGACGCGCTAGAGCCGTGCGCACGACATCCACCAGACTGGCATGCCCCAGTTGAACGGTGGACAGATTGACCGCAATGCTCCAGTCCTGATGGCCTTCGTCGTGCCACTCGCGCATCTGGCGACAGGCTTCGTCGATTACCCAATTACCAATGGGAATAATCAAGCCAGTTCTTTCCGCGAGTGGTAGAAAACGATCCGGCGGGACTAAGCCCAGTTCGGGATTTTGCCAGCGTAACAAAGCCTCGACCCCAATCATCGGGCCGTTGGGGGCGAGCATTTTAGGCTGGTAATGCAGGAGGAATTCACCTCGATCCAGCGCCTGGCGTAGATCTTGTTGAAGTTGCATTTGTTGATGAGCATTGGTGTTCATCGTGCTTTCGAAGAAGCAGTACCCATTACGCCCCAGTTCCTTGGCGTGGTACATCGCGGCATCTGCGTTGACCAGCAGCTCGTGCGCGGTAAGACCATCCATGGGGAACAATGCAATACCAATACTGACTGATACATGCAGGCTATTGCCGGCGATACTGAAGGGGCTGCCAATGCTCTCGATCAGCCTTTGTGCCAGCGCCGCAGCATCTTCGGGCGCACCCGGATCAATCAATAAAACAAACTCGTCACCACCCAGGCGCGCAATGGTGTCCTCGCAGCGTTTGGTGTCGAGGATTCGTCGCGAGACTTCGATCAGTAGAAGGTCGCCAACGTGATGCCCGTAGACATCGTTGACGGCCTTGAAGCCATCCAAGTCCATGAACAGCACCGCAAAATGGCGTTTTTCCCGTGCGGATTTTTGAATGGCCTGCTCCAACCGGTCATTCAGCAGGACACGATTGGGCAGCTTGGTCAGGTTGTCGTGCAATGCCAGCTGAACCAGTTCGCTGTTGGCCTGATCGAGTGAGATCGCCAGCAGGTTAGTACGCACATCCAGCATGGAAACAATCAAGGCAATGGCGAATACTGCCAAACTCACCACGATTACCAGCACTGCCAGCCACTTGGTATCGATGCCGTTGTTTGCCGCCCCGCAGAAGCTGCCGACAGGAAACTGCGCAGCCGCCATCCCGGTGTAATGCATGCCGACGATGGCACACCCCATCACCAGCGACGCACCGATACGGGCATAGGTAGCCCTTGTTGAGTCTCTGCGCAGACGGAAGGCGATCCACAGGGCCGCCCCTGAGGCAAGAACCGCGATGACAATGGACAGGGCAAATATCCAGGGAATATAGATCACGTTCGGCGTCATCAACATTGCGGCCATGCCGGTGTAGTGCATGGAGGCAATGCCGGTGCCCATCAACAGGCCACCCAGAGCCAGGCGGCCCCACGGTAGATCCCGTTGACAAACCAACCATAGGGCAAAGGCCGATGAGGCGATGGCAATCAGTAGCGACAGGAGTGTGAGAGGTACGTCATAGCCTAGGGAAATGGGCAGATTGAAGGCGAGCATGCCGATAAAGTGCATCGACCAGATGCCGAACCCCATCGCGAACGAGCCACCTATCAGCCATAACGCGGATGCTCTTCCCGTGGAGCTGGAGACTCGACTGGCCATGTTAAGGGCCGTGTAAGAGGCAAGAATGGCGACAATCAGAGAAAAAGCGACAAAAACACTGTTGTAACTGCTGAGAAGCATAAACTCCCATCCTTGAGCATAATCGGCGCTGCTGCGTGATTGATATTGAGACGCCACTATAAACTGATCTTTTGCGTTAAAGACAGCGTAATCTCAACGACTTTTACACTCCCATAGTGCCGAGTTAGACGCATTGTGGGCATGGTTGCAATGCTGGGCGTGATCTGCGTAGGCAGTCTGCTTCTGCTCAAGAAGGACTTGGGTAAGGACGAATGCCGTATAGGTTTTAGGAGAAGTCCAGGAAACCCCACAGCTCATCCTTACCCCGAGATTTACGCCGGCGCCTTCCAGGCCACTGTGATGGACTTGTCTTGCAATTTCCTCAGTAGCCCTAGTTCGGTTAGCACTTTCATGGCATATGGCTGGATATTCAAGCCTGCACCCAGAGGCCCAATGACTTTTGCCGATTCGTAAACTTTTACCTGGTAGCCTTTTTCATGTAATGAAAATGCGAGCGTTAGTCCAGTAATTCCCGTGCCGGCAATAATAATTTGATTCATGGGATATTCTAAGCTCTGTATAGTATTAAATTGTTTTGATTAATTACAGTAGATCCTGGTCTGTGTATTTTTTTGTTATCAATGTAGTTGATTTCAGTTGTTTTTTTTATTGTTTGTGGAGTTTTATTCAGTAATCGACGTGTTTTTTTCTGGCTCGTTGACAAAACGACAAAACTGTTTCAATACGCAGTCAATAGTGTGATGAGGTGTAGAGCAAGGGCGGGGCGCTAAAGAGCGAGCGCAGAAGGCGGGAGCTGGAACTAATGGCTTGGTGAGGCAAGCCGGTTCGGGGAGACGGCGAGTTCATGAAAATGGCCAGCCGGAAAGCATGAAATATTCCGGCTGGCCGCACGCTTATAATAACGTTAGTTGTTATCCAGGAATAATGGCGTCAAGTGCCGGGAGAGGAAGCGCAGCATAGTATCGACCTTAGGTAGCAATTGTCGGCTACGAGGCCAGATTAGGTGTACCGGCAATCCTGGGGTCGACAGGTGCGGCATGATCTCTACCAGATCGCCCCGTTGCAGTTCGTCGCGAATCATCCACGTCGCCAATTGGGAGATCCCGTAGCCGCCCTTGACCGCTTGCACTTGAGCCTCACCGCTGCCGACGATGATTCGGCCGTTCATGGTGCGTCGTTCGATTTGGCCATCCGGCCCGGTGAACAACCACGGGCTGATGCTGCCGTCGGCGCGGCCGTACATGATGCAGTCGAACTGGTCCAGCTCATTGCCGTGCTGGATGCTCAAATGCTGGCGCAGGTATTGGGGGGCCCCGCAGAAGATCAGGCGTTCCTGGCCGATCTGTTGGTGCGCCAGCAGGTTCGAAAGCTGGTCGACGCTGCCGATGCGCACTGCCAGGTCGATACCTTCCTCAATGATGTCGACGAAGCGGTCGGTGAAGGAGGCGTGCAGGCGTAGGCGCGGGTTGTGTTCGGTAAAGTTCAGTAGCAGTGGCAGCACATGCAGTTTGCCGAAGGTCACTGGTACATCGATGCGCAGCCGTCCAGCGGGCTCCTGGCGCTCGGCGGCCAGCACTGTCTCGGCCTCCTCCAGCTCGGCCAGAATGCGTGCGCAGGTGCGGTAGAACGCCTCGCCGGTGTCGGTCAGGGAAAGACTGCGTGTGGTGCGTTCAAACAGCCGTGTGCCTAGGCGCCCTTCGAGGCGGGCCACCCCCTTGCTGACAGCCGAGGTGGACAGGTTGAGCTGTGCGGCTGCCGCAGTGAAGCTGCCAGCGTCCGCAGTGGTGACGAACACTTCGATGCCTTTGAGATGTTCGGTGAGCCTCATTGAAAATCCTTCTACCGGCGCCCGCACCGGACGCGCACGCTTCATGCGCTGATTGTGGGGTGACTTGGCCCCGTGGGAGTCAACCTGCCCAGGCCGGGCAGGTTGCAGTGGTCGACCGTTAGGGTATCAGGTCACGGAGGGCAGACCGATGCCGCAGATGCACCTTCGGGGGGGTATCAGGCAAAGTGAGGCAGCACCTGCTCCGCCAGCTCATCCATCACCGCCTGCACCGGACGCCGGGTGATGCGCATGTTCAGGGCGATGTGCGACACCCCTTGCTCGCACTGGCGTAACCAGAACTCGAGCAGGGCCTTGCGACGGTCGCGCAGCCAGATGGCCGAGAAGCCAAGATCCTCGGCATGGCGCACTAGCTGCGTATGCTGTTGCAGTGGCGGCGTAGCCCCATGTGGATAGGCTTCCAGCGGTGCGATCAGGCCAAAGGTCAGTTGGCCCGGTCGAAACACCTGAGCGTATGCAGGATGCCCGGCTAGCGAGGCATTTGCCTGGGCTTGCTGCGCAGCAGAGCGTACTGAAGGAGACAGAGAACCGGTCATGGGCGGATCGTCCCGGACTGTTCAGGGATCGCGTCTTCGGTGCGTCGTGTCTTGAACTGGGCCAGTAACAAGCAGATCACTGCCGCGCCCAGCGCGATCGAGGCGGCGATGTAGCCGATGCTGGCCAGGCCCGCCTGTTCTATGCTGTAGCCGCCGATAATCGCCCCCAGGCCGATACCTGCATTGGCGGCCGAGACGTTGAGGGTGCCGGCCAGGGCTTGGGCGTGGCTGGCAGCCTTCATCACCCGTATCTGGCACACCGGGTACAACGCGGTGTAGGCGATGCCCCAGACGCTCAGAGCCACCGCCAAGCCGACATACGAAGTGGCCAAGGGGATGCTGATGGACATCCCGGCGGCGAGGATCAGCACGAACACCGCAGTGGCTCCCAATGGATTACGATCAACGAAGTACCCTCCCAGCCAGTTGCCGACCAGACCGATTGCGCCGAAACCCATCAGCCACCAGCCGACAGCTACCGGAGGGATGTTAGCCAGGCGCTCAAGCATGTCGGCAAGGTAGGTATAGGCGGTGAACATAGCGGTGAACACCACCACCGAGAGGACGATGTTGCCGATGAATCGGCTATCGCGCAGGATGCGCATCTGCTGGCCGATGCTGCTGCGCACTGGGCGTGCCAGGCTGGGCATGTAGAGTGCCAGCAGCACCAGCATCAGCAGCGACAGCCCTGCCAGCCCCCAGAAGGCACCACGCCAGCCAATCAGATTGGCGGCCACGGTGCCTAAGGGAATGCCGAACAGCGTGGCTGCGGCGATACCCAGATAAACCTGTGCCACTGCACGGCCCGCCCGTTCGGGGCCAACCAGTTGGCTGGCTGTCTCGCTGGCGGTGCCCCAGAACACTGGCAGCAACAGCGCTGGAATGAACCGCGCCAGGCTGAGTATCCAGATGTTCGGCGCCATTGCGGCCAGGGCATTGGCCGCGGCGAAGATCAGCATGATGATGATGAACAAACGCTTGCGCTCGATGTGCGCAAGCGCCGCCGTCAGTGGTGGGCCGAACAGCATCACCGTGAAGGCGAACAAGGTCACCAGTTGGCCTGCGGCGGAAATAGAGATGTTCAGGTCGCGCGCCAGTGCGGGCAACAGGCCGATGATAAGAAACTCGGTGGTGACAATGACGAAGGCTGCGATAGCCAGTAAGGTGATTGAGAAAAAACTGTGGCGTGTCGCCGCCGCGTTGGGAGTGGGTGCGTGTGTCATGGCTTGCGATCCAGGCAGGGTTAGATCGCGCTAGTCTAAGAAAGCAAAAAATTCCTATCTCGGGTAATTTTTCCTTTGATTGTTTACCTAGATTCCATAGTTGCAGGCACCCTTGTGCCAACGACTGTCAGTTGAGCGAAACTTGCCCAACCCGGTCGTAGCGCTCGGAAGGGGTATGCAACGCCATCAATCAGCCAGTTTCGCCCAGTCACATACCTGACATGGGGCTACCCATACTGGAGTTCGAACTGCCAGGGCTGCGCGTTGAAATCGCAGTGCACACCGAACACGGAATGACGAGTTCGACGCTGGGAGCATGAAGCCGTATTGGAGGAAATGCAGCTCCGGCTGAGCAACGCACCGGAGATGATGCGAGTCCGAAAACGGACGGTTGAACATCCCTTCGGGACGCTCAAACAATGGATGGGCGCGACATACTTCCTGACCCGAAAGCTCGTCGGGGTGAGTGCGAAGATGAGCTTGAATGTGCTCGCTTACAATTTGAAACGGGCCCCGCGGCGTTGACTGCGCAATCGCCCAGTCAACGAACGTCGATGATCGAAAGCGATGAGGTCATGAGCGGTTTTACACACTCTGGGCCGGAAGCTGACTCTCACGCTGGCGTTTGATCTGCTGCGGTTAAGCGGCGCGACTGGGGCAGCCCGGTGTATCCCGCCTCATGGCTGCGGCTCTTGCGGCTCTTGTACGTCTAGGTCTCGATACCGCATCCCTCCCGACACGGTGGCATCGGGGATCGCCTCGATCACTCTCGTCGGCGGATTATTGATGCGAAAGCCGGGTTACCATTTTTCGCGCAACTGGAGATACTCGCCCAGAAAGGCGTCGTAGGCTAGGCGGGGCGCATAACGCACGCTCCCTTTTTTGTCCACCGCCTCGCCGTGATAGAAGAAGTCCACTCCCGCTTGCCTCGGCTTTCGACGAACCCCATTGGCGATCCATCAACCAGCGCCGTTGGTAGGCCCTGGCCTTGTAGTCGGTGAGATCCGCCAGCTCTTCGTCCGAGAGAATTTCGGTTTCCAGGTTGATGCTCCGTGCCGCGCGTGGAGGGAGAAGGTTGGGGAAGAAGGGCAGATGATTGCGGTCAGCGTCTGACTGCCGTCTGCATGAGTGGTGGTCATGTGTATGACGGAGCGACTTGGCGGCCGAATGATGTTCAGTGCCCTGGACAAACTTCTCTTCAGACACATCGTCGGTACCGGGAAGAATGGTTGTGCAGTAGAGCGTTTCATCATCCTCGTCCTGAAGCTGAGCAAAGAGCAGCAAGGCGATGTTGTGCTCTTTACAGATGTCGATGATCTGATGGACCAGAGGGCTGATTTGTTCGTCGTACACATTTTTGGGGATTCCTCGCCAACCGCATGGCAGCTCTTCAGGTTTATTCAGAATTGTGTTCGGGACACATGGCGCAACTCTGGATAGAGTTTTCACCGCTCATCCAGTTTTGGCTCTTTACCAAGCACGGAGTGCTAGGCCCTAGTTAGGTGAGCTCCATTTTGATTTTTCTCGACCTAGAAGCAGACGCCGAGGGTGACCGCTTTCAGGAGCAAGGCGTCATCTGCCGGCCCCAGATGCAAACAGGGCCATCCTCGGCGTCGTAGATCGACAGGATGAACCAGCCCGGCTCGGCGGGGTGCTGGATCATCTCCCACACCGAGCAATTTACTTGGCCGTCTTCCATGTAGACGTTGAACACGTCGGTCGATACGTCGCTCTCCATGTGGCTGATCTTCGTTTCCACCTGGTTGCGGGAGCACCAATCGTTGAACTGTGCTTCGGTGATTTCGTCGTCGAATTCCGATAGGTAATCATGGTGTGACCACCAGCCATCGTTATCGCGTTCGACTGGCAGAGGCTGAATCAAAACGGTTTCTTCAGGCATGACTGTTCCTTTGCCGCTATAGCGGCTGACGTTGAAGGGGCAGAATTTGCGAACTAGACTTATCGTTTCACTTCTGGATAGCGAGAATTGCGATGAGTCGAAGAGACGGTTACTTGATGTTTTTTTATTGTTGCTTGTTGTTTTCTGCTGGGGTTGTATTTGGCTTTATGTTTACGAAGGGGGGCGAGGTTGGATTTGTGGATTTCCTGAGTGCGAAAACCTAACGAAGGATCTTGTAAGTGAGATGATGGACATGGCTTACGAAGATACAGATGCAAAACGTATGTTGACACTAGCGCGCCATGCCGTGCGAGGTGCGGAGATTATTGCTTCGAAATATGAGAAGCTGGAAGCCGGTTCACGGTTACTACTGAAAAGGCTGGTATCTTAATTTTGAGTTGAGATTTCATCTTCATCCTGCAATCTCCATCGATACCAGATCATGGGCATTCACAACCTAATCCAGATGCTGAGTGACGAGGTGATGAAGCAGATTCAACATCTGATTGAATGGCTCAACACCAAGGTTGGCGGGTAGCGCCGGCGTTGTGGAGGTTGACCGCTATTTTTTGAGCGAGTGTGGATCTGCCGCACTACCGTTCATAAATAACGCCGTTACTTCTCCGTCCATTCCCCCCCCCCAGTTTCGCAATCGATCCTGGCCTGCGGCAGGTTCTCGATGCTGTAGTAATACGTGATGACCTGGGCATTGTCGGGAATGTTCAGCGGTTTGCTGTTCTTGTCTTTGCTGATGGATTGAGGGTTGGCCAGCGCCTCTGGCGTCAATGTACCCAGGCAGGTGGCCCGATAGCGATCACCGCACTGTGCAACTTTGGTCTTGGTGCTGGTCAGCATTTCCTTGCTTTCGTTGCTGCAGGACCAATCAATAGCGTCCACGGGCATGCCTTCGTATTCATAGCAGGAGTGGGTTTCGATCACCGGCACTGAAGCGCTTTGGGATCGGGTTTTGACATCGTACCCTTGTGCCATCGCCCACGCGGGGCACCATTGGTGTTTCCTCTCCTATAGAGCCCTTTTAGTATTTAAAAAAAATTTAAGGGGCGATGATTGGTAGCTATAGCAATTTGTTTTTGAGCCGCCAACCCTATAGCGTATCGACCCAATGCTGACCGTTGGACCTTCATTAAAGCTCCAATAGTAGCCCTCATTATTGTGAGTCTGTCTGTTTAAACCTTGATACCAAATTTTGGACAAGCGCTGCGCTCTCCGGTCGAGCCCCATCAGTTCTTCGCAGGCTAGGGGACTGTTTGAGCGCGTCAGCTGTCTTGAGACGTTTGGCTGTTGCAGGTAATTATGTCGCGAATCTCACCCTGATTTTGGCTGGCTGGAGATTTGTTCGAGACCTGCTCTGAGAAACCAATCCGCCCCCAGCCGTATCTATTTGCTCGTAAGATTTGATCCCATTCCTTCTAGCTTTCGTTTCAGTCGCCTGAGATCACGATTGACGATCAGCTTATGCGTTGGACCTCCTACTCAAGGCTCATCGGTTTTTCTTTGTTGGCGTGTGTCACCAGATGCGAGTCTCGTTTCCCGCTCCAATCTCCTGATCGTTTTCGCTGTATCGTCAATCTGTCGTCACCCGCTCTGCATTTTGCCGCAACTGGTCTAAGTAGTTCGCCCATTGCTGAGCCGCCTCCCGGCGTTGCACTAGCAGTTGCGCGCGCGTACACCGCCCCCAGAGCGCCTGGCATCCGGTGGGATAATGAGAGTTCAAGCACGATTGGATCGATACCTAAGTGCTCATGGGCAATCGTCCGGTAGGTAGCGCGAAAGCCGTGGGCAGTGATGTCGTACTCCGGCCAGATACGCTGAAAGGACTTGAGCAGGGAGGTCGGGTTGATGGGGCGACCCGGATAGACCGGCGAGACGAACACCCAACCCTTGCCCTCTGCATCCACCACACGGGTTTTGCGTAGCTCGCGCAGCAGGACCAGGGCTTGCTCGGGCAACGGCACGATGTGTTTGTTCTTGTTCTTGCTCGACGCCCTCACCTCCAAGTAGAGGCCAGGGACTTCGCCGTCGGCGTGCGGGTTCGGTCAGCGAGCGGATGAAGGCATCGCTGAGTTTTCGTCTGAAAACAGGGCCGTTTTCTGGGGGTATCGGTGGGGGCACCGTTTTTTTGAAAATCGAATTTGCCCCCAATTTACGCCCCCATGAGCGCTGGAACCCAGTGGAACTGGACGGACGGCCTTGGACTAATTTCACATATAAGCTGATGTTTATAGGAGTTTTTTTTGGAATTTTGAATTTTCTTACAGACTATCCGGATCCCCGAAAAACATCTGAATCCGCGACCGCAACCAACGCTCACCCGGGTCATTATCCTGCGACCCGCGCCAAGCCATGTGCAACTCAAAACTGCGCACCGGCAATGGCGGATCTTCGGCCCGTACACCGCCAGCAGCGGTCAACGCTTCAGCCGTGTAATCAGGCACTGTCGCGACAATATCAGTCCCGCTGATGAGTGTACTGAGCCCATTGAACTGCGGTACTGCCAGCACCACATGCCGTTTGCGTCCGAGCTTCTCCAGTTCTTCATCTATAAACCCGCTCAGATCGCCGGCGAACGAAACCAAAGCATGGGGGCGGGCGCAGAAATCATCCAGGCTCAATGGTCCCGGCACGGTGTCGGCCCGCAACAGTTTCGGCATGCTGCGGCGCAGCACTTTGCGCTTGGCGTTGGCCGGCAGGTCGGCGGTGTAGCTGACGCCGATAGAGATCTCGCCCGAGGCCAGCAGGTTCGGCATCAGGATGTAGTTGGCCCGACGCACCACCAGCACGATCCCCGGCGATTCCGCGCGCAGACGCTTGAGCAGCATCGGCAGCAGCGCGAATTCAACATCATCCGACAAGCCGATGCGGAACACCGCGGTGCTGGTCGCCGGGTCGAATTCCGCCGCACGACTGACCGCGGTGGAAATCGAATCCAGGGCCGGCGAGAGCAGGGCGAAGATCTCTACCGCCCGGGCAGAAGGTTCCATGTTGCGGCCGGTGCGCACGAACAGCGGGTCGTCGAACAGCCCGCGCAGGCGTGAAAGCGCCGCGCTGATGGCCGGCTGGCCGAGGAACAGCTTTTCTGCAGCACGGGTCACGCTACGTTCGTGCATCAGTGTTTCGAAAACGATCAACAGGTTCAGGTCGACACGACGCAGGTCATTACGATTCATCTGGAGTCCTGGCAGATTCAGCAAACTTGACGTGAGCGGCCATATCAGAAAAATGGCCGGCGTGAATCTTACGGGCAAAGGCTGGTACCCTGCACAGGGTAATTCAGTTTTTCCTGAAAGGCTGCTTCGGTTTTTACGGCATTGGATGATGTCGCCGTCGCTGCGGAATCAATGACAGGCATGTCGACTATTAATAGCCACTGATGGTCTTGGGTAAAAAGCCCAGATAGAGTTCAAGGCATTAGAGGTTACTTTGACGAGGTTTGCGATGTCCCGCACGATCCGTTTTCACAAGTTTGGCCCAGCCGAGGTGCTCAAATGCGAAGAGCATGCGCCCGCTCTGCCTGCGCCGGGCGAAGTGCAGGTGCGCGTCGAAGCGATTGGCATCAGCTGGTACGACATTCTCTGGCGCCAGAACCTGGCCTCGTCCCATGCTCGTCTGCCTTCAGGCCTCGGTCATGAAATGGCCGGGGTCGTCACGAAGGTCGGCGAGGGCGTCGATGACCTGGCTGTCGGTGACAAGGTCGCCAGCTTTCCGGCCGAAAGCCCCAACGACTATCCGGTCTACGGCGAGCAGATTGTTCTGCCGCGCTCGGCGCTGACTCGCTACCCGGACGTGCTCAGCCCGATTGAAGCCAGCGTGCATTACACGCCGCTGTTGATCGCTTATTTCGCCTACGCCGATCTGGCGCGCGTCAAACCGGGGCAATTTGCGTTGGTGACCGACGCCAGCCACTGCGCCGGACCTTCATTCGTGCAACTGGGCAAAGCCCTCGGTGTACGAGTGATCGCTGCGACCAAAACCGCGGATGAGCGTGAATACCTGCTGTCACTGGGTGCCGAGAAAGTCATCGTCACAGAGGAAGAAGATCTGCTTATGCGGATCAACAAGATAACCGACAATCGCGGTGTGGATGTGGTGTTCGATGGTCTGGGCGGGCCGCAGATGTCGCTGCTCGGCGATGTGCTCGCTCCACGTGGCAGCCTGGTGCTCTATGGCCTGCAAGGGGGTAACCAGACGCCATTCCCGGCCTGTGCGGCGTTTCAGAAGAACATTCAGTTTTTCGTGCACTGCATCGGTAACTTCACCGGCAAGCCGGAACTGGGCATCGTCCAGGATCAGGCTGCACTGCAACGTGCCCTGCGCGACATCAATCAGTTGACCGCGGATCGTGTGCTGCTGCCGCTCAAGACTCGGGTCTTCCCGTTTTCCGAGTTTGTCGAAGCCCACCGCTATATGGACGAATGCCCGTGTCGCGAACGGGTCGCCCTGCAGGTCGAACCGGCCTGAGCCCCTCCCTCTTCAAGAGTCCGTGTGAGCACGGACTCTTTGGCTGGCAGTCACTTCAAAACGAGACGTTCCATCGAGTAGTCGGTGGGCCGGTTTAGCAACTGAACTGGTTTTTGCTCTCGATCTGTATCTTCTAATCGTTATATAAGCCCTGATAATTGAATGATTACTTTCATCTCAAGGAAAGAGTCATGGCCGAGTATCAGGCTGAAACTCCTCAGTGCGCGCTGGCAATATATGCTCAACAAATAATGCGGTGTCGCTCAGTTGTCTTACATTTATTGGCAACTTCTTTCTTTATTTCTTGTGCTCAGTGTCTGTGGGACGCTGTCGGAAATTTCCTAGGAAACCTCCTGAGGGCGCAAGGTGCCTATTCTGGCGGTGGTTGCGGCGATTTTGATCGTCTTGGCGTGACCGTGACACTTAATCGTTTCAAATAATTACATAGAGCTTAAGTGCTAGCATTTGTACAACAATCCGGCACGCCCTTCATAACAGATAACCTGCCGCGCACTGCACCTCATGTTTGCGCGGCATTGAACTTATGAGTCACAGGTAAATAACAATGACCGCTACCCATGATCAGGCAATGAACTATGTTTATCAGCAAATGCTGCAGCGTTTGATGGGTTTTTTCTCTCGTGCCGAGCGCACGGCATTGCAGTTGATGATTCAGCGCCTGGTAGTGTCTGCAGGCGGTATGGAGTGTATCGGCGATTACAAGGTGCTGGCGATCCAGTCCGGATCCCGCGACAGCTGCTATACCCTGGCGTTGCTGCGCGCCGCCCAACTGAGCATCGCCAGCCGGTCACCGGCGACGTTCAAGTTGCGAGTGGCGACTTTGCGCTTGAACGGTGCCACCTCGACAGCCCTGGAAAATATCCATCGTAGCTGCAGTGCGTTGTTCCTTTACGACGATCCCCGGGTCGAAGTGTTGATGGTGGATAATCGCGAAGTACTGCCGTTCAATCACCTGACGCCGATCTCCCAGGCCGGTCGCGAGTCGAATCGCCTCAACCTGCTGATGGTCGGGCACCGTCGTGCCTGGAACGGACCGCTTGATCTATGGGATGACGGGTACCTGGCGACCGGCGAGTTCTACGGACAAATCGCCCGCTGGGACAAGGGTGTCGATGCATTGATCAGCAGCGATACACCTCGTCGGCAGAAGCAATTTATCGAGGGCTTGAACCGTGCAGCGGCCAAGGCCGGGCTAAAGGTACCGAACCGTCATGAAACGGGCTATGAAGGCCTGTTCGCGCGACTCGATGAATTGGGCAGCGATTGCTACCGCGAATTTTATCCTGAGACCGACCAGGCGGCGTGGCGTCCCGCCGATCGTTTTGAAGCGTGTCGCCGCACAACGTTCATCGATATTCACGACATGCTGGTCAGCAACCTGGAAGACCGCTGGCCACTGCTCACCGATTTTCTCCGGTTTCAACCTGACGAGTTGTCGGCTCAGCTTAGCGATAACGACTATGTCAGCTTGCCGATATCCGCGCATCTTGGTGGCTTGCAAGCCTGTTTTATACAGGGTCGCACCTATGAGGCGGGCGTGGCTGAATACCTGCAGCGGGCGCTGGTGATGATGCGTCGTAAACAGCTTCCAGAGCGTTTTTGCGAACAGGCGATGGAAGCCTTCGGCATCCCGATGTCGATGACCGACCAGCGCACATTGGCGACGGCCGAAACACAAAAGAGTCTCGGTTTGAGCGAGGCTCAAATGGTGTGTTTGCTGTTTGCTCCTTTTGTCGATAACGGCGCGGCGCTTGAACATTTTCTTCGTCGGTGCCATCCCGGCATGCTTGTGGCGCTACCGGACTTGCATCGGGCGATGCAGGGCGGACCGGCACCCGAGCAGGTTCTGCAGTGGATGGTCGATGTCAGCGGGTTGCCCGTGAGTCTGATCGGTACGCTTTATCGCATGGGCCCGGTGATGCGGGATGAGGGCAGGGGCCTCGGCTCGGGTGGCGACGTGGGTGTGCCAGCTGAAGTCATGGAGCAAGACAGTGAAACGGCCATGCCTGGCGAATGGTCGACGGGCCGGTGAAAGTGCCAGGGTTGACGGATTCACCAACGGTGCGGCACGACGTTCACAGCCTGTTCGGCCATTACCCATGAAAGGACCACGAGATACCGATTTTGCGTACCAGGCGGTGTACCGTTATCTGATTAACCTGATCAATGAGCCGGGCAGTGATGTGCAAGTGCGCCTGCCATCATTGCGACAGTTGGCACACCGCCTGGGTGTTTCGATTTCGACCATTCAGTACGCCTATTCACTGCTGGAAAAGGAAGGGCGCGTTTATTCAGTCGCCAAGTCTGGCTATTACGCACTCCCTGTATCCTCCATCGGCATGCCCGGCGGCGGTAAGGATCTGCTGGAAACGGTCTATCTCAACGCCAGACGCCCCGGCATGCTGGTGCTGAGCGCTGATGAGCCAGCGTTGTTACAACCTCTGGATAGCCCGTTGCTGTTACTGGAAAGAGAACTGCTGCGCCAGTATCCGCGCCAGCCACAACCCTCTTCGCAACCTTGCGGCGAACTGGAGTTGCGCACAGCCCTCGCGGCGCGCTACACCACTTCACCGACTCGTTGCTGGCATGCCGATGATGTCTACATCGGCGCTGACCTGCGGGGAGTCCTGGAAATATTGATCGCCGTCCTGGGACTCAAAGACGCCGTGGTAGTGGTTGAATCGCCGTGCGACTGGGTGATTCTGCGCCTGCTCCAGGACGCGGACGTACAGGTGATGGAGTTGCCATTGCAAGCCAATGGTGGTCTGGATCTTGAGCGACTGAAGGCACTGCTCGAGACTGAGCGAGTGCGTCTGGTAATGCTTTCATCGGGGCTGAACATGCCGCGGGCCAGTGTGGCGCCTGACAGCAACAGACAATCCACCGCGCAACTGCTGGAACGGCATGGCAGTTGGGTGTTGGAAAACGATTGTTACGGCGAACTCGAATTCGAACCGAACGGCCTGCGGTTCCGCGACTTGCTGGACCCGGATCGGCTGATCGTGTTTTCCACTTTCGAGAAAATCATCGGGTCGGAGGCGCCGTACGGTTACCTGCTTTCGCGACAACTGCGCGCTGAACTGCAACGGCACTTTCTGCTACGCGCTTTTCGTTTGTCGCTCATTCGTCAGAAAGCCATTGCACGGCTGTACAGCAACGGACGCATCGATCAGCACCTGGTCGTGTTGCGTCGTCTGCTCAAGGAACGCATGGTGCAGATGACTCAGTTGCTTGAAGAGCGTCTGCCCGATGCATTGCACTTCGTTGAGCCCCAGGGCGGGGCGACGATCTGGATCCGCTCGTTGCGCCAGGTCGATGTGCATCGAGTGTTTCTACGCCTGCTCAAGCATCAGGTGGTGATTGCGCCAGGAGAACTGTTCAGCTTGCGAGGCCTGCATGGGCAGCATCTGCGCCTGACTCACACCTTTGGTGGCCATCACGATCTCGCCGATGCACTTGGATTGTTAGGGGATGCCTTGCGCCTGGAATCGATCGATTGAGTCCAGGCGCAAAGCTGCGCGAAACCTGACAATCGATAACGTCGCGCCAAGGGCCAACTGTCAGTAAACTGCAGGCCTATTCCTGAACCACTCTCTCAGAGGTTTTGCATGACACTCAGTCCTTTTGCGGGCAAACCGGCACCGGCAGAACTGTTGGTCGACATCCCGCGACTGGTAACGGCCTATTACACCGGCCAGCCCGATGCAGCCATTTCTACCCAGCGCGTTGCCTTCGGCACGTCCGGACACCGAGGTAGCTCGTTCGACCTGAGTTTCAACGAATGGCATGTTCTGGCCATCAGTCAGGCGATTTGCTTGTACCGCCAAGCTCAGGGCATCGATGGTCCACTGTTCGTCGGGATCGATACCCACGCGCTGTCTACGCCGGCCGGGGCCAGCGCCCTGGAGGTGATGGCGGCGAACGGTGTGACAGTGATGATCGCCGAAGGTGACGAGTACACGCCGACGCCGGCCATTTCCCACGCGATTCTTTGCTACAACCGTGGCCGCACCTCGGGCCTGGCGGATGGCATCGTCATCACGCCGTCCCACAACCCGCCACAAAGCGGTGGCTACAAGTACAACCCTACCAATGGCGGCCCGGCCGATACCCACATCACCAAGTGGATCGAAGCCAAGGCCAACGAGTTGCTGGCGGCCAAACTCGCCGGCGTCAAACGCATCAGCTACGAGCAGGCGCTGAAGGCCAGCACCACCCATCGTCACGATTACCTCAACACCTATGTCGCCGACCTGATCAACGTGATCGACTTCGACGCCATCCGCGATGCGAAGCTGCGCCTGGGTGTCGATCCGCTGGGTGGAGCAGGGGTGCGCTACTGGTCGGCGATTGCCGAACACTATCGCCTGGACCTGGAGGTGGTGAATAAAGAAGTTGATGCGACGTTCCGTTTCATGACCGTCGACTGGGACGGGCAGATCCGCATGGACCCATCGTCCAGCCACGCCATGCAAGGCTTGATCGGTCTGAAAGAGCGTTTCGACGTGGCCTTTGCCTGTGATCCGGATCACGACCGCCATGGCATCGTGACCCCGTCCGGTGGTTTGCTGGCCCCCAACAACTACCTCGCGGTGTCGATTGATTACCTGTTCCAGAACCGTCCACAGTGGCGTGCCGATGCGGCCGTGGGCAAAACCGTGGTCAGCAGTGGCTTGATCGATCGCGTTGCCAAGCGTCTGGGTCGACGTCTATACGAAGTGCCGGTCGGCTTCAAATGGTTTGCCGACGGTCTGTTCGACGGTTCCCTCGGTTTTGGCGGTGAAGAAAGTGCTGGCGCGTCGTTCCTGCGCAAGGATGGCAGTGTCTGGTGCACCGACAAGGACGGTTTGATTCCGGCATTGCTGGCCGCCGAAATGACCGCTCGCACGGGACGTGATCCAAGCCAGGCCTATCGTGCGCTGACCGATGAACTGGGCGAGCCATTCTCGGTACGGGTCGACGCCAAGGCGAACCCTGAGCAGAAAGCGCTGCTGAGCAAATTGTCGCCGGACCAGGTCACCTCGACTCAACTGGCGGGCGAAGCGATCCAGAGCATTCTTAGTCATGCGCCGGGCAACGACCAGGCCATCGGCGGTCTGAAAGTCATGACCGAGAATGGCTGGTTCGCGGCGCGTCCGTCGGGCACTGAGGATATCTACAAGATCTATGCGGAAAGCTTTGTCAGCGACGATCATCTGAAGCAGTTGGTGGCCGAGGCTCAGACCTTGGTGGATGGCGCAATTTCTGCGAAGTGATTGAGGGTCCCATCGCGGGCAAGCCCGCTCCCACAAGGATTGCGCTAAACCTGTAGGAGCGAGGCTTGCCCGCGAAGGCGTCGCTACAGTCACCCAGGATTTCAACCACAAAAAAGGGGCGACCATCAACGGTCGCCCCTTTTTTCGTCCTGCATTCACCGCATCAAGCCACATCCACCAACACAATCTCACTGTCCTCGATCGCAGTCACGCGCAACACCTGTTCATCGGCAATCGCGACACCGTCTCGAGCTTGTGCACGCAAGCCATTGACTTCAATGGCCCCGGTGGCGGGCACCAGGTAAGCGCGACGGCCACTGTCCAGATGATACTCCGCGGATTCACCGGCCTTCAGATTCGCCGCCACCAGCCGCGCGTCGGCGCGAATATGCAGGCTTTGATCGTCGCCGGCCTTGCCGCTGGCCAGGGTCACGAAGCCTTCGCGCTCGCCTTTGGGGAACGGTTTGGCGCCCCACGACGGTGCGGCACCCACTTCGTTGGGGATGATCCAGATCTGAAAGATCCGAGTCTCGGTCGTCTCCAGGTTGTACTCACTGTGAGCGATTCCGGTGCCAGCGCTCATGACCTGAACGTCGCCCGCTTCGGTGCGGCCCTTGTTACCAAGGTTGTCTTGGTGAGTAATCGCGCCTTCACGAACGTAGGTGATGATTTCCATGTCCCGGTGCGGGTGTTGCGGGAACCCGGTTCCGGGGGCAATCACATCGTCGTTCCACACCCGCAGGTTGCCCCAGTTCATGCGTTTGGGGTCGTAGTACTCGGCGAACGAAAAGTGGTGATGGGCATCCAGCCAGCCATGGTGCGCGCCGCCCAGCGAGTTGAAAGGCCTGAGTTCAAGCATGATCGTCTCCTGAAAAGGTTCGTCATGGGGCAGAACGCCTGAGCCACAGACGAGAACCGGTGGTTGATGGTGAGGATCATCTATCAGGCAATCATCGATAAAAAGCGTAAAAAATGCCTCAATACAATCGAATAAGTTGATATCAAAACAGCTTCGAAATATTCCCATCCAGCCTTCACTTCATCGCATAAGCCAATGACCCGTAAGCATTTCACTAGAACTCAGCGGCAAATACAGACACCATAGCCCTCAACAGCCTCACACCCCGGAGTCCGTCAGCGTGCCGCAACACACCCCCGATCTTCCTCCCGAACTTCGTCCCTTGGCCGAGATGCCGCTGCTCAAGCGCTTGGCCGCTCGGTTCTTTGGCCACGGCCTTACCCGGTTGCGCGCGCAACACCGGGCCTCTTGGCTGCACGGGCAAGCCGACGGTTTTCGCAGCGGCCACAGCGCCGGTGTGGAGTACGGCTATAAGGAAGGCAAACTCGAGGGGCTGGAGGAGGGGCGCCAGGTTCTGTTGATTCGCGACTCGCGCTCAACCGAGCATCGACCGCCCAACGTCGATGACAATCTGTTCGACGATTGGCGACTGCCGTTGAGTGCTGAGCTGAAGAAGCGCATGAAGTCCGACGTGGCGCGACTGCTGCCCGCGCATGCCCAACCGAGCGCCGCCCAATGGAAGATGATTTTCAGCGACACACCGTCGACCTCGGTGATCGCGGGGGCGGGCGCGGGTAAATCGACCACCCTGGTGCTGCGAATTCTGCTGCTCAGTCATTACCTGGGGTTTGAGTTGAGCTCGATGACCGTGGTGACCTTCACCCGCGAATCGCGCAAGGACTTCATTAATAAGCTGATCGAGCTGTTTGCAGTCTGGGGTCGGGGAATCAGCCTTAAAGAAGCGCGCGACCTAGTGCGCACTTTCCATTCGCGCATCCTGCCGATGGTCCGCAGTCTGCCGGGTTTCGAACGGCTGCAAGCCTTCGAAAACCTCAGTCACCGCGTGCAAAGCGGCGACGAGGAGGTCGACAGCAACCCCTTCGACCTGCGGATCAACGATGCTCAGCGTCAGCAACTCAACGCCTGCTATCACAGCCTGTACACCCGCGATGAGCGTTTTCGCGAACTGATCAAGCCTTTGTCTCGCCATGCCTTGCAGCTCAAGGAGCTGGAGCGAGATCACCCGGACGTGCAGAAGCGCATGGCGGTGACCGAATTGGCCGCCAAGCGCGATGAAGAGCTGTGCGACACCCTCGAAGACTTGTGGTTTCGCGCCGGTGCCTGGCCGATCAAGGGCATCGAACCGAATCGTCAGACCTTCGACATTAATGGCGCGACCTTTCATTGCCACGGCTACATTCCGACGCTGGACGCCTGGGTGGTGTTGGGTTTCGATCCTCGGGAAAATCCCCAGGTCAGCCGTCCGAATGCCAAGCTTTCAGTGCGCGCAGAATGGGCGGTAAAGCGCACCTTGTTTCAAGCTTTCTGTCGTAAGCCTTTGATATGGATAGACAGTTATGAGTCTTCAAAGCGTGTTTTGGCATCGCTTGCCGGGGACGCCAGCGCCGGGCCGGGCTTCGATTACAAGGTCAAGGGCGAGCTCGGCTCCGCGCCATTGCTGGACTGTTTTGTCGCGGCGGCCGGGTTTATTGAAAACCTCGGCCTGGATGTGCCGAATGCCGTGGGCCAGATGAGTTTCGCCAAGGACGACCCGGACCGGTTCTTCTTCGAGGCCTTGAGCCTGTTCTGGCGAGCGCTGGAAGATCATCTGCTGGATCAATCGCCTCCGGTGATGACCTACAACCGGATGTTCGCCTTGTTCAGCGAACATTCGCCGGAGAATCTCAAGTTGCTGAGCGATGAACTGCTCCGGCCAATGTCGCACTTGATGATTGACGAGTTTCAGGACGTGTCGCCGCAGATCGTTTCGTGGATTCGCGCCAGCTTGGCGCAGATCCGCAGTCGCGGACCGGCCCTGCATGTGGGGCGCGGGGCGCAACGTTCGTCATTGCTTTGTGTCGGCGATGACTGGCAGTCCATCTATGGCTGGCGCGGCAGCTCGCCGACTTATTTCATGGAGTTCAACAAGGAATTCCCGTCGCCAAGCACGACCAAAGTGATGCTCAGCGACAATTACCGCAGCCATCAGCACATCATTGACGCGGCGGAGCATATCGTCCGCGCGGCGCCGGCGATCGCTGGCAAGAAGGCCAAGGCCAGCGGTGAACCCAAGGCACTGCTGCCTGTGAATGTGCTTGATCGGGATGACCAAGGCATGGCCAAACGCCTGATCGAGCACTACAGAAAAGGCGACTCAATCTTGATGCTTTATCGAAAAAGCAGCGATAAGTCATTGATAGAAGAGCATATTCAGTCTGTAGTTAATGTGGATTCTAGCTTGCCGTACGACGCTCGACGGCTCAAACAACTGACCTATCACAGCGCCAAAGGCCTGCAGGCTGATGCGGTATTTCTACTCGGCGATTGCCAGCACCTGACCAGTTCACCCTACAAGAACCAGGTCTATCGTATTGCCGGGCTCTGCAAGGCCGGCGACAGCGAAGCTTACGACAGCGCACAGAAAGACGAGATTCTGCGACTGGCCTACGTGGGCATCACCCGGGCAGTGAGCCATTGCTACTGGTATGTCGATGGTCAGGATACCTCGGCTGCGAATATGCCCAAGGCCTCCGACCGGATCGGCAAAGGCAAGGCGTTCTTCGCTGATCATCGTCAGGGAAAAGTGCCGGCCTGATTTAAGAGCGTCTCAGAGAAACTTATGGCGAGGGAGCTTGCTCCCGCTTGAGTGCGCAGCACTCACAAAAATCGGCAATGCTTGTCGAGTTTTTTTGGGCCGCTACGCGACCCAACGTCGGAACGCCGCTCGGAGCAAGCTCGCCACAGGACGCTACCGACTGGCCGCGAAAAGTTGCGGGGGATGCAATCCCGGCCTAAGGTCCAAGGCGAGGCTTTGCTTGCGACTGGCGCGCAATGATTCGCCGCAGGTCGCTGTCCATCCAGTGCGGATACATGCAGCGAGGTGACGACATGCCGAACGACTCCCGTCCCGCCGTGCTCGAACTGATCGGCAATACGCCGCTGGTGCGCGTCAGCCGCTTCGATACCGGCCCATGCACGCTGTTTCTCAAGCTCGAATCGCAGAACCCCGGTGGCTCGATCAAGGATCGCATCGGCCTGGCAATGATCGACGCCGCCGAGCGCGATGGGCGCCTGCGCCCCGGCGGCACCATCGTCGAGGCCACCGCTGGCAATACCGGTCTGGGCCTGGCTCTGGTCGGCCGAGCCAAGGGATACCGGGTGGTGTTGGTGGTGCCGGACAAGATGTCCACCGAGAAGGTCCTGCACCTCAAGGCGATGGGCGCCGAGGTGCACATCACTCGTTCCGATGTCGGCAAAGGTCATCCCGATTATTACCAGGACGTCGCTGCGCGGTTGGCGCAGGAAATTCCCGACGCCTTCTTCGCCGATCAATTCAACAACCCGGCCAACCCACTGGCCCACGAGTGCAGTACCGCGCCGGAGATCTGGGCGCAGACTCAGCATGATGTGGATGCCATCGTTGTCGGCGTCGGTTCGGCCGGTACGCTGACCGGGCTGACCCGTTTCTTTCAGCGCGTACAACCGAATCTGGAAATGGTGCTGGCCGATCCGGTCGGCTCGGTGATGGCCGAATACAGCCGCAGCGGCACCCTGGGTACGCCCGGTTCCTGGGCGGTTGAGGGCATTGGCGAAGACTTCATTCCGTCGATTGCCGACCTGTCCAGCGTGCGTAAGGCTTATTCGATCAGCGACGAGGAAAGCTTCGATCATGCCCGCCAGCTGCTTCGTGTCGAAGGCATTCTCGGCGGTTCTTCGACTGGCACATTGTTCGCTGCGGCGCTGCGTTACTGCCGCGAACAAACCGAGCCGAAGCGGGTGGTCAGTTTTGTCTGCGATACCGGCACCCGCTACCTGTCGAAGGTCTACAACGACCAGTGGATGAACGATCAGGGGTTGCTTGCGCGTAAGCGCTATGGTGATTTGCGAGACCTCATCGCGCGGCGCTTCGAGGATGGCCGGGTGGTCAGCGTGGGGCCGGACGACACATTGCTCACCGCCTTCCAGCGCATGCGCCTGGCGGATGTGTCGCAACTGCCGGTGCTGGTAGACGGGCAGCGGCTGGTCGGGGTGATCGATGAGTCCGATATTCTGCTTGGCGTACACGAAGACGTTTCGCACTTCCGTATGCCGGTGAGCAGTGCGATGACCGACAAACTGGAAATCCTGCCGCCCGGCGCCAGTCTGGCCGAGCTGGAGGCGAAGCTCGACCGTGGATTGGTGGCGATGATCGCCGACGACTCGGGTTTCCATGGGCTAATTACCCGCGTCGACATGCTCAATTACCTGCGGAGATCCCTTGCATGAGTCAGCACGATGAAACCGCCAAGCCACGTGCCTTCGCCACCCGTGTGATCCATGCCGGGCAGACGCCGGACCCGTCCACCGGGGCGCTGATGCCGCCGATTTACGCCAACTCCACTTATCTGCAACAGAGCCCGGGTGTGCACAAGGGCTTCGACTATGGGCGTTCGCACAACCCGACGCGTTTTGCGTTGGAGCGTTGCGTGGCGGACCTCGAGGGCGGCACTCAGGCCTTCGCCTTCGCTTCCGGGCTGGCGGCGATCGCCAATGTGCTCGAGCTGCTCGATGCTGGCGCCCACATCGTCTCTGGCAATGACTTGTACGGCGGTACATTTCGGCTGTTCGACAAGGTGCGCCAGCGCAGTGCCGGGCATCGTTTCAGCTTCGTCGATCTGACTGACCTGGCGGCCTTCGAAGCGGCACTTCAGGACGACACGCGGATGGTCTGGGTCGAGACGCCGAGCAATCCGTTGCTCAGCCTTACTGATCTCGCCGCCGTCGCGCGCACCTGTCGAGAGCGAGGCATCATCTGTGTGGCCGACAATACGTTTGCCAGTCCGTGGATCCAGCGCCCGCTGGAGTTGGGCTTTGATATCGTGCTGCACTCGACGACCAAGTACCTGAACGGTCACTCTGACGTGATCGGCGGTATTGCGGTAGTCGGGCAGAACGCGGAACTGGCCGAACGCCTGGGTTTCCTGCAGAACGCGGTGGGGGCTATTGCCGGGCCGTTCGACGCGTTCCTCACTCTGCGCGGGGTGAAGACCCTGGCGCTGCGCATGGAGCGCCATTGCAGCAACGCGCTGGAGTTGGCGCAATGGCTGGAGCGTCAGCCGCAGGTGGCGCGCGTTTACTATCCGGGCCTGCCATCGCACCCGCAGCATGAACTGGCGCGGCGGCAAATGCGTGGATTCGGTGGGATGATTTCCCTCGACCTGAACAGCGACCTGGCTGGCGCCAAGCGTTTCCTCGAGAGTGTGCGGATCTTCGCCCTGGCCGAGAGCCTGGGCGGGGTGGAAAGCCTGATCGAGCACCCGGCGATCATGACCCATGCCAGCATCCCGGCAGAAACCCGCGCGCAACTTGGTATCGGCGATGCGCTGGTGCGTTTGTCAGTGGGGGTCGAGGATGTCGAAGATCTGCGCGCCGATCTGGCCCAGGCCCTGTTGAAGGTCGGTTAAACACTATCCATGTAGGAGCTGCCGAAGGCTCGGGCCGCGTTCGGCAGCTCCTACACATCAGGCATAACTTCTGAGAGCCTGCAGCGGAATGAATGCCTCCAGCTCATCCTCCACGGCCTCGATGATTCGTTCTACATCTGCTGCATTCATGACCGTTGCGCAAGGAATGCCGGCA
Organism: Pseudomonas sp. B21-048; assembly: GCF_024748615.1. NCBI lineage: Bacteria > Pseudomonadati > Pseudomonadota > Gammaproteobacteria > Pseudomonadales > Pseudomonadaceae > Pseudomonas > Pseudomonas sp. B21-048. Next base: position 2,638,329 of record NZ_CP087168.1, read on the forward strand.
ATGGCGATCATGGTTTCGCCACTGGCGCGGTCAAACAATCGGGCAACCATACTGCCCGGTGCATCCATGGTCGCTTCGAAACCCATGGGATGAAAATGCCAGCGCATCAGCTGGCAGGCATTTGGAAAAGTGACTTTGCTGAAGGACCCTTTATTCATGTGTTGCCCACCTTATTCATCGAGCGCTTCCTTTAGCTCATGTTAGGAGGGAAGAACCTTCAATGGCTCAACCGGTGACATTTATTAAAAGTAGCATCCAGATGTGAAAATCATGTGGATTTTTTCAGTCCGTTTAGCGATTGGTTCATTTTTTTGATGCAGGCCATTTTCCTCACCGGTTTGTCGGCCTGGCTTTATAGCCAGAAACATACCGCCAACGAGACTTCGGTATTCCTGCTCAAGCGGGGGTTGTTTCTGCTGTTTCTGGAGCTCACGTTCGTTTGCTTTGCCTGGAATGCCGAGTTCCCGCCCAAGACGTTGTGGCTGCAAGTGATCTGGTGCATTGGCCTCTGCATGATCGTGCTGGCTGGATTGCTGCATGCCGACGCTCGGTCTTGGGTTGATTCTTTTGGCGTTGTTCGAGAAAGCGCAGGACCGGTGGTCCATTGCGACCCTGGCGATCTACGGCGGTGCGCCGATGTTCTTCTATTTGTTGCACCTGTACGTGCTCAAGGCCATGTACCTGGTGGCTGTGGCGATCTGGGGCGTCAATCAAGGCACTTATTACGGCTTCGACAACCTGCCCATGGTCTGGCTGTGGAGCGTGATCCTCGGCGTGTTGCTGTTTTTCCCGACGCGCTGGTTCGCCAACCTCAAGCAGCGCCGCCGCGATATTGCGATTCTCAAGTACCTCTGATTCTCAAGATCTCTGATTCGCTGCCCGCGATCACAACATCGCGGGCAGTCCGTCTCGGGAATCAGTCTTCCTTGCGAACCGTGGCCACGTCATCGCCCCGGACTTTCACCTTCGCTCCGGAAATATCTTCGAACTCATAGAAACCGTCCTTGGTTTTGGTGTTCGGCATGTCCTTGGTCAAATACTGGGTGCCGTTCTGCAAGGTCACTACCGTTGGCGTCGAGCAACCGGTCAGCGCCAGGAAGGCCGCTATCACCAGGGGCAAGCCCAGAATCTTGATATTCATACACACCTCTCATCACTCAATGAAAACAGCACGACTGTCTCGTTCTGTGCCTCTACGCGGTTGGTGCGATGGAATGGCAGAAAGTTCGATGGCCACCCGAAAATTGCCGAATAGCGTCGCCACTGATCCTTTTCCATTTGCACCGGGTAGGGCATAGCTGGTATCTGTACGCATAACCAGTACTCGTTTGCCATGGCCCTTTTGCCCGTGATTGTAAATCCTCTCGATGACCCGTTCTATTACTTGAACAACTTCATGCAAGTGCTTGATTGGCTTGAACATCGTTATGCCGATGTATTGAGCATCGAGGAGCAGGGTTTCATCCACGACTTCAATCGACTGCCCCGTGAGTCCCAAGCCCTGCTGGTCAGACTGGTGATGCGCAAGGGCGTGCATTTCAGGGCCGGCAAACTGAGTTACGTCGAGATCGGCGACATCGACAGCGCTGCGGCGCCGCTGCTGACATCGGGCTGGATCGATGAGCAGTCGCCATTGCACATCGAGGACTTGTTCGAGGTGTTGCTCAAGGCCGAGATTCTGCAGTGCTTTGGCAGCGCCATCGATCAGCCCAAGGGCAAAAAGACCGATTGGCTGCCGACCCTGAGCGAGCAGTTTCCCGAAGCGCAAAGTTTTGCCCAATGGTGTCCGGCATTGAATGAGCGGTTGTTCAGCCTGACCGTCATGGGCCTGTGTGATCGGCTGCGGCTGATGTTCTTTGGCAACCTTTACCAGGACTGGTCGGAGTTCGTGCTGGCCGACCTGGGCATCTTTACCTACGAAAAAGTCGAGTTCTGCGCCGAGTCCCGAGGGTTGCGCAGTCGCGAGGACGTCGATGCCTGCCTGTTTCTGCACAGCTGTCAGCAGCGTTTCGAAGCCGGTGAGGACGTGGCGACGATTGTCGAGCAGATCAACGGGCTGCAGCTCGACAATCCCTGGCTGCAAAGACGTCGCGGCAAACTGCTGTTTCAGATTGGTCAGCACTGCGAACGCATCGCGGATTTTTCTACCGCCCTGAGCCTCTACCGCGAATGTGCCTATCCTGGCGCGCGTCTTCGGCTGATTCGCGTGTTGGAGCGCTGTGCTGAATATCAACGGGCGATGGACCTGGCCGCCCACGCCGAGCAAGCCCCTGAAAGCGCCGCCGAGCATCAGCATCTATCGCGTGTGCTGCCCAGGCTGCGGCGCAAACTGGGCGGGCCGCCGATCAAGCGGCCAGCCCCTCGGGCCATGCAACGTCTGGAGTTGCAACTGCCCAGGCACGATCCGGCGTTATCGGTAGAGTCTTACGTTCAAGCACATCTGGCGGAGGAGTCGGCGCCAGTGCATTACGTCGAGAACAGCCTGATCAACTCACTGTTCGGGCTGCTGTGCTGGCCGGCAATCTTCGCACCGTTGCCGGGGGCGTTTTTTCACCCGTTCCAGCGCGGGCCGGTAGACCTGCTCAATGAAGACTTTCATGCGCGGCGCGCGGATCTGTTTCAGGCCTGCCTAGCCGAACTCGATGACGGGCGTTATGTGCACACTGTCCGCGAGCGTTACAGCGCCAAGTGGGGCGTGCAGTCGCCGTTCGTATTCTGGGGCGTACTGAGTGAGGAACTGCTGGAGCAGGCGCTCGATTGTCTGCCCGCCGAACACCTCAAGCACTGGTTCAATCGACTGTTGCTCGACATCAAGGCCAACCGCGCCGGCATGCCGGACCTGATCCAGTTTTGGCTGCAACACAAAACCTACCGGATGATCGAAGTCAAAGGCCCCGGCGATCGGTTGCAAGACAATCAATTGCGCTGGCTGGAATTCTGTCACGAGCACCAGATGCCGATCGCCGTGTGCTACGTGCAATGGGCGGAGCAGAGCGCGTGAGCTACAGCATTGCGGTTCGGGCGCTGTGTGAATTCACCGCCAAGGTCGGCGACCTCGACTTGCGCTTCACTCCGTCACCGACTGCGCTGGAAGGCATCGTCGGGCATCGCACCGTGGCGTCACGGCGCAGCGAGGGTTATCAGAGCGAGGTCGCGCTTGAGGGCCAGTATCGAACCTTGACGGTGAAGGGCCGGGCAGACGGCTACGATCCGGCGAAAAACTGCCTCGAAGAAGTCAAAACCTACCGTGGCGACCTGAGCAAGCAACCGGCCAACCATCGGCAACTGCACTGGGCACAGGCGAAAATCTACGGTGGGTTGATGTGCCAGAAACTGCAGTTGGAGCAGATTAATCTGGCGCTGGTGTACTTCGACATCGTCAGCGAAAAGGAAACCTGTCTGGTCGAGGCCTTCAGCGCCGCCGAATTGCAGCGGTTCTTCGAACACCACTGCGGGTTGTTCCTGCAGTGGGCCGAGCAGGAGATGGCCCATCGCGAAGGGCGTAATCTGGCGGCGCAACAGTTGGCATTTCCCCATGCCGATTTTCGTCCCGGGCAACGGCATCTGGCCGAATCGGTGTTCAAGGCGGTCAGCACCGGTCGGTGCCTGATGGCCCAGGCACCGACCGGTATCGGCAAGACCGTTGGCACACTGTTCCCGATGCTCAAGGCCCTGGCGCCGCAGCAACTGGACAAGGTGTTTTTCCTCACGGCGAAAACCCCGGGGCGCAAATTGGCGCTGGACGCCGCTCAGGTCATCCTCGACGGCGCCGAAGCTGTGCCCTTGCGAGTCCTCGAGATGATCGCCCGGGACAAGGCTTGCGAACACCCGGACAAGGCCTGCCATGGCGAGTCCTGCCCGTTAGCCCAGGGTTTTTATGATCGTCTGCCGGCCGCGCGTCAGGCCGCCAACCAATTGAGCCTGCTGAACCAGAGTGCCTTGCGCGAGGTTGCCCTGCAGCATGCGCTTTGCCCTTACTACCTGAGCCAGGAAATGGCCCGCTGGGCGGACGTGGTGGTCGCCGACTACAACTACTATTTCGACTTCAGCGCATTGCTGTTCGGGCTGGCCCAGGTCAATAACTGGAAAGTCGCGGTGCTGGTGGACGAAGCCCACAATCTGGTAGAGCGTGGCCGACAGATGTACAGCGCCAGCCTCGACCAGGCGACGTTGACCAGCGTGCGAAAAACCGCGCCTTTGCCACTGAAGAGATCTTTGCAGCGGGTCAATCGCGAATGGAATGCCCTGCATGATCAGCAACTCAGCCCCTATCAAGCCTACGACAAAGCCCCGGAAAAACTGCTTCAGGCGCTGTCCTTATGCTGCGCGAGTATTGGCGACTACCTGAACGATCACCCTCAGGGCCTGGACAGCGGGTTGCAGAATTTTTACTTCGACATGCTGCAATTCGGCCGGGTGGCTGAACTCTTTGATGAGCATTTCCTGTTCGACATCAGCAAACGCGACCTCGAGCGCAAGCGCAACCTGTCGCAACTGTGCCTGCGCAACGTGGTGCCCGCCGCTTTCATTCGTCCGCGCCTGACCGCTGCGCGTAGCACCGTGCTGTTTTCCGCCACCTTGAGCCCTCGGCATTACTACGCCGATTTGCTGGGAACACCGGCGAGTACCGTCTGGATCGATGTGGAATCGCCATTTAGCGCCGAACAGTTGCAAGTGCATATCGTCAGCCAGATTTCGACCCGCTATGTCCACCGTCAGGCGTCCCTTGAACCCATCGTCGAGCTGATCGCCAAACAATTCACTCAGCGCCCCGGTAACTACCTGGCGTTTTTCAGCAGCTTCGATTATTTGCAGCAAGTGGCCCAGTTGCTGGCCGAACGGCATCCACACATCACGCTCTGGTCACAGTCCCGGGGAATGGGGGAAGGGCCGCGTCAGGCATTTCTCGATCAATTCACCGTCCATAGTCAGGGCGTAGGGTTTGCAGTGCTGGGTGGAGCGTTTGGCGAAGGCATCGATTTACCCGGCGCGCGGTTGATTGGTGCTTTCATTGCCACCCTGGGGCTGGCGCAACTGAATCCGGTCAACGAACAGATGAAACAGCGCATGGCGGCGATTTTCGGTGCCGGTTATGACTACACCTACCTGTTTCCTGGCGTGCAGAAAGTCGTGCAAGCAGCGGGGCGGGTGATCCGCACTCAGCAAGATCAAGGGGTGGTGATGCTGATCGATGACCGATTTGGCGAGAGCAAGGTCAAGCAATTGCTGCCGCGCTGGTGGTCGATGAAATCAGCGCTTTTTCAACCTGCTGAGTAGTGCCCCAAAAGATCATGTTTTTTTGAATTTCCAAACCTGCGGTTTGTCGCATACTCCAGAAGAACAACAATAAGGACAGGGCTCCATGAGCGATGACCGGACCAGGTTCAATGCCATCGAGGAGATGCGCTTTCGTCTGCTGATCGATGCTGTGATCGACTACGCGATCTACATGATTGACCCCGATGGCATCATCACCAGTTGGAACGCTGGCGCCAAGCGTTTCAAAGGGTATGAGGAAGCGGAAATTCTCGGCCAGCATTTCTCGCGTTTTTATACCGAAGAGGACTGCAAGGCCGGTTTGCCTCAGCGCGCCCTTGATACCGCCATTCACGATGGACGTTTCGAGGGCGAAGGCTGGCGGGTTCGCAAGGACGGCACGCATTTCTGGTCCCACGTCATCATCGATCCGATTCTCGATCCGTCGGGCAAATTACTGGGTTTTGCCAAGATCACCCGGGATTTGACCGACCGCAAAATGGCCGAAGAAACCCTCAAACAAAGTGAGCAGCAGTTCCGGCTGCTGGTGCAAAGCGTCACCGACTATGCCATCTACATGCTCGCCCCGGATGGACGCCTGACCAACTGGAATCCGGGGGCTCAGCGAATCAAGGGCTACCGGCCCGAAGAAGTTATCGGCCAGCATTTCTCGATGTTTTATACCCCTGAAGACCGCGACGCCGGTGAACCGCAACGGGCGCTGGAGATTGCCTCGCGCGAGGGGCGATTCGAAAACAAGGCCTGGCGCGTGCGCAAGGACGGTACGCGTTTTTTTGCGCATGTCGTGATCGACCCGATTTGGGGCGACACCGGTACGCTACTGGGATTTGCCAAGATCACTCGGGACATTACCGAGGTGACACAAGCCCAGCAAGCGCTTGAAAAAACCCGCGAAGCGTTGTTTCAGGCGCAGAAAATGCAGGCCATCGGTCAACTCAGCGGAGGGATTGCCCACGACTTCAATAATCTGCTGACCGTTATCCTTGGCAATCTGGAAGTCGTTCGCAAACGTGCGGTGGACGACCCAAGAATGACCCGTTTGCTCGACAATGCCACTCAAGGCGCCTTGCGCGGCGTTTCCCTGACCCAGCGCATGCTGGCGTTTGCCAGGCGTCAGGAGCTCAAGACTGAATCCGTCGAAATCCCGACCCTGATACAAGGGATCACCGGGCTATTGCGCAGCTCTCTGGGGCCTGCGGTGAGTATAGAAACCCGCTTTGCACCTGGACTTGACCCGGTCATGGCCGACGTCAATCAGCTCGAACTGGCGGTTCTGAATCTGGCGACCAACGCCCGCGATGCCATGCCCGACGGTGGGAAACTTGTCATCAGTGCACAGACAGAAGAAATCTGCGATCAGGCAAGGTTATCCCTGGCGCCAGGCCGCTATGTCTGCCTGAGTGTCACGGATATAGGGGAGGGCATGGATGACGCTACCCTGGCGTCGGCAATGGACCCTTTCTTCACCACAAAAGGCGTCGGCAAAGGCACTGGCCTGGGGTTGTCGATGGTTCACGGGTTTACTGAACAACTGGGTGGACGCTTCATCCTCAAAAGCCAGAAGGACGTCGGTACCACTGCTGAACTCTGGTTACCCGTTGCGCTAGCCAACTCGACCACCGAACCCGCTATTGAAGAGCCCGCCATGTCGCGGGTACCTCGTCTGTGTGTGTTGGTCGTGGATGATGACAGCCTGGTGTTGACCAGTACCAGCCTGTTGCTTGAGGACCTGGGCCATCGGGTAATCAGTGCAGCGTCCGGTGCACAGGCGCTGGAACTGTTCGACAGCGAACACGACTTTGACCTAGTCATTACGGACATGATCATGCCCAAGATGAGTGGCGCGCAATTGGCACAGGCTATTCGGATGATAAGGCCACACCTGCCGATCATCCTCGCCACCGGTTATGCGGAGCGCCTGGAAGGCTTCGCAGCCAGACTTCCACGCCTGTCCAAGCCCTTTACCCAGCTTAATCTGGTGGAAGTCATTGCCTTGGCGATGAAGTGATAGTCGTGGGCAACATGCAGGAGCCAGGCTTGCCGGCGAAGGCGCTCTTAAGGACGCCTTCGCCGGCAAACCTGGCTCCTACGAAAAGCGGTTTACTTGGCTATTCACCCACCTTTATCAAGCCGCGAGAATGGGCGTGCCCAGCTCTTTTTTGTATTGGGCTTTCAGGCTTTCCATCTCTACACCCAATTCGTCGAGCGTCGTTTTGCCCAGCAATTTTTTGGCCTGAGGAAACATTTCCTTTTCCTCTTCTTCAATGTGATGTTCCAGCAACTCCTTGACCACTTTCACTCGACCGGCAAATTCGAGGGTAGAAGGATCAGTGGTTTTCAGATCGGGCAGCACCAGCGTATCGACGGTGCGATGTTCTTCCTTGGCTTCGTAATACATCACATCCTGCTCTTTACCCCCGGCTTTTTTATAAGCCGGATACAAAACTTCCTCTTCCAGACGGGTATGGATCTTGATTTCCATTTCCAGTTTAGCCAGCAACTCGGTACGTTTTTAACCCCATGCTCGGTGGACTCGCTCAACTGGGCCAGGATGCCTTTTACGCGTTCATGGTCGGTTTTCAACAGGTCAATGGCGTTCATGGTCAAACCTCTTGTTTAGTCATGGGGTCAAGCGCAAACGGTCTTCCTGCCGCTGTCGCTCACACGGCTGGAGCATTTCTCGTGCCTGTTTCAAGGTTTACCAAAAAACCATAAAAAACAGCGGGATGTGATCGAATAGAAACGACGTTTGTCGTGCAACCTGCATGAATATTTGTTGCTGCTCAATGCAGGTTGACCGACAGAGGAAATCGTCAGCCGTCCTGCTGATTGCGGCGCTCATATCGGGCAAGCATCGGTTGAGTACTGATGCCATGCGCCAGAATGCTCAGCGCCACCACCGACAACGTCAGGTCGGTACATAGCGTTGCCGCCGCCGGACCGAGGTCATGGTTCAAAGCGTAGAACAGGTAATAAAAACTCCCGATGCCGCGAATCCCGAACCAGCCAATCAATAGCCGCTGGCGGCTGTCCAGCAAGCGCCCCCATGGCACAAGCCATACGCACAAGGGACGAATGGCACAGAACAACACCAGCGCAACCACCAACGCTCGCCAATCCCAGTGGCCCACCAACACTACGCCCAACAGGGTGACGAGAAAGACTTCCATGGCGCGTTCAACCAGGCTACCGAATGCCAGCATGTCGCCCATCATGATGCCCGCCGCCACCTGGGTTTCTGGCAGATTCGCCACGTCGCCATGGACGGCGGCCTCAGGTTCGACGTTCTGGTGGCCGACCACCGGTTGCACCAGATGCTCGGCGGGCATCAGAGCGTCGCCGGTGGATTTGACTTCGGCCTGTCGCAAACCGAGGCCGGCGGCGAATACCGACAAAAAGCCATAGCCATGAATCTCCTCGGCCGCGACGTAAGCGAGGGCGATCAGGGCCAGGGTCAGATAATCGTTGGGAGAAATAGTGCTGTCGGCATTGCGGATGCGCATCGACAAGGTCAAGCGACCGATGCCGTGGCCCATCCAGTAACCGGTGAACAAACCGGCAGGCACGGCCCACAGCACACTTTTCAATGCCCACTCACCGAGCCAGGCCTCGCTATTGCCGCTCTGTTGCACAAACAACAAACCGAGGATGACGAAGGGGAAGGCGATGCCGTCGTTGAGGCCCGCCTCACCGGAGAGCCCGAAGCGCACCGAATCGTAATCCCTGGCGTCGTTGACTTGCACCAGCGAGGCCAGTACCGGATCGGTGGGGGCCAGAATCGCCCCGATCAGCAGCGATGGCCCCCAGGCCAGGGCAAAACCGTAATGCAGCATGAGGCAGACGCCAATGATGGTCAGGATCATCACCGGTCCCGCCAGGCCGAACGCTACCCGCCATTGGCGATCCTTGAGCGGCAGGCGCAATTTGAGCCCGCAGACAAACAGCGAAAACAGCACCGCGACTTCCGTCAGGTGCTCCATCCAGAACGCAGCGTCCTTGATGTTCAGCTTCAGCAAGCCCAGGCCCGCCGGGCCGATCGCCACGCCCAGCGCCAGGCACACCGCTGACGTGGTCACCGGCATCCAGCGTAAATAGGACGAGGTCAGTGCCAAGGTCAGCAGCACCGCCCCCAACACCGCCATCCATACGATGAAACTCATGTCCGGTTCCTGGAGGTGTGCCGTCGCCTGTCGACGGATGGCTGACCCAAGGCAATCAAATGCCGGTCACGCGCAGGTACTCAGGTCTCAGGTAGTTGGACCAGAGCAGAATCATTTCCACCAGGATAGTCACCAGCACCAACAGCCCGACGCCCCATACGCTTGCCGCATTCAGCAGGCCTTGCTCCTTGCGCTCATGCATGAAGATCGGCAAACCGACGAACAGCAGAAATGTCGAATAGAGGGAGGCGGCCCCCAGCACCGTGATCGCCAGCCAGCGGCTCGGGTAAAGCCCGGCGATACCCGCGAGAAAGAACGGGGTCACGGCATAAGCGGCAAAACCGATGCACTGATTGACGGTGGGGCGTGAATCGAAGGTGCGCGACATCCAGCGGATGAACAGCCCCATCAGTACCACGCCGACAATGATGGTCAGGTACAGCAACCCGCAGAGTTGCAGGGCGCTGGTGGTGGTGAGCCTGACCGTTTCGTTCTCGACCAGGCTCCAGCCGACGTAGGTGGTCCCGATGAACAGACATACCGCAGGGATCAAGGCGAGCAACAGCAAATGAGCGAGGTAATGGCGCGGATGCGCTTCCTCTTCCTTGCGAATATCTGTCCAGACGAAATTGGGCTGAGTGAACAGCCTGACGAAAGGTGCGGACATGACGACCTCCAGATAGCGAGCAGCCCGGCGTAGGAGCCCTAGAAGTATTGAGGTGCATCCTGTGCCGGGGGTTCATTTTTTATCGGGTGAGGCCTGGGCGGTCTGTCGGAGGGAATGTTTGCAAGCGTCGAAGGTCAACCGAGCAGTTCCTCTGCCTGGAGGCCTGGCCATGAGCGTAAGCCAAATGGTCGTCGAATATTTGCGGCAACACGAGTTGCGACTGACGACTGCCGAGTCCTGTACCGCCGGAAAGATCGTGACCTTACTGACCGAAGTGCCAGGCAGTGGGGACTTGATCGAGAGCGGCTACGTGGTTTATTCACCCGAAGCGAAGCAACGGTTGCTCAATGTCAGCCCCCATACAATCAAGACGTTCAACCTGACCAGTTGCGAAGTGGCTCGCGAAATGGCCTTGGGCGCCTTGCTTGACAGCCCCGCCAACGTGGCCGTGGCCACCACCGGCATCCTGGGGCCGGAGGATGTCGACGGGATTTCTGCCGGGACCATCTGTTTTGCCTGGGCGTACCAGACTGAGCAAGGGAAGCGCGTGTTCGCACATCAGCATCGGTTTTTCGGGTCCCGTAGCCGGGTCCAGTTGCTGGCGGCAGAACATGCCTTGAAGCGGGTGTCGTATTTTCATCAACGTGCATTGGCCGCTGAATAACCGCGATCTCTGGAGCTGCCGAACACAGGCTACGCCAGCTGCGTCAGAGCATCGGCTTGCCGCCCGTGACACCGTACCGTTGCCCGGTGATGTAGCTGGCTTCATCCGAGGCCAGCAGCACATAGATCGGTGCGACTTCCACCGGTTGGCCGGGACGGCCGAGCGGGGTTTGCGATCCGAAGTTCTGCACGTCTTCCTCGGGCATGGTCGAGACGATCAATGGCGTCCAGATCGGCCCCGGTGCCACGCTGTTTACCCGGATGTTCTTTGGCCCCAGCATTTGCGCCAGGCCGGCGGTGAAGTTGGCAATCGCGCCCTTGGTGGTCGCGTAGGCCAGCAATGTCGGCTTGGGCATGTCGGAGTTGATCGAACTGGTGTTGATGATCGAACTGCCTGGCTTCATGTGCTTCAGCGCAGCCTGACAGAGCCTGAACATGGCCGTGACGTTGACATCGAAGGTCATTACCCATTCTTCGTCCGGGATGTCTTCGATGTTTTTGTGGGTCATCTGGAAGGCGGCGTTGTTGACCAGAATGTCGATCCGGCCAAAGCGCTCGACCGTTTTGTCCACCAGCGCCTGACAGTGCGCTTTCTGCGTCACATCGCCGGGCAGCAGCAGGCATTGACGACCGGCCTGTTCGACCCAGCGCGCGGTTTCCTGCGCATCTTCCGTTTCATTCAGATAGGCAACCACCACATCCGCGCCTTCCCGGGCGAATGCAATCGCCACCGCACGGCCGATGCCGCTGTCGGCACCGGTGATCAGGGCGATCTTGCCCTCCAGCCGACCCGAACCTTGGTAGCTCTGCTCACCACAATCCGGGTAAGGGTCCATTTTCGTTTGTACCCCGGGGACTGGCTGGCTTTGTTTCGGGAAGGGTGGTTTTGGATAGTCAGTCATCGGGTAATCTCCTCTGTTCAAGGCAAAAGACTGCTTACACGGGATTGACCCCGGTCTTTTGTCTTGAGTTCGGTTGGATTTCGATGGCCTTCAGCGATCCGCTAATACTTTGTGGAGCCTGTGTGGCGAGGGAACTTGCTCCCGCTGGGTCGCGAAGCGGCCCCAACAGCTTAGCGACTGCTGCGCAGTCGAGCGGGACGGTGCGGCGTTCCGACAAGCTCCCTCGCCACACAAGGCTCTCTCTCAGTGGATCTCCGCTGCTAGCGGTTACGCAAACTACGTTCCATCCGCGCGATCCCTTCTTCCAGCAATGCCCGTGGGCAGCCGAAGTTCAGACGCACGAACTGCCGGGCGTTATCGCCGAAATCCAGCCCTGCGCTCAGCCCGACCCTGGCCTGTTCGAGGAAGAATTGCTGCGGGTTATCCAGCCCCAGCGCCGTGCAGTCGAGCCACGCCAGGTAAGTGCCCTGAGGGATGTTCATGGTCACACCCGGCAACCGCGTGCGAACCGCTTCCACCAGATAATCCCGATTGTTTTGCAGGTAGGCTATGAGCTCGGTCAGCCACGGGCCGCCTTCGCTGTAGGCGACGCGGGTGGCTTCCAGGCCCAGCGGGTTGACGCTGTCGACCATGCCGCAGCGAGCGCTGTTGACCCGATGACGCAGTGCCGCGTCCTGAATGATCATGAACGCCGTCTTCAAACCGGCGATGTTGTAGGCCTTGCTCGCCGACATCAGGGTGATGGTGCGCTGGGCGATCTGCGGGCTGAGCGAGGCAGTCGGAATGTGTACGCGCCCGTCGAAGCACAGCTCGGCGTGGATCTCGTCGGAGATGATCCAGGCGTCCTGCTCCAGGCAAATGTCGGCGACCGCTTGCAGTTCTTCGTGCGGGAAGACCTTGCCCAGCGGGTTGTGCGGGTTGCTCAGCAGTAGCGCGCCGCCTCCTTGCAACGCCTCGCGCAAGGCATCGAGCGGCGTGGCATACGTGCCATCGGCCAACGCGTCGAAGTCCAGTTCGACTTTGTTCAGCTGCCAGTGGCCCGGTGCATGGCGCAGCGGCGGGTAGTTTGGCGTCTGCACGACCACGTTCTGTTGCGGCTGAACCAGCGCATTCAGGGCCATGTTGAACCCCGACTCGATACCCGGCAGGAATACCAGCTCTTGGGGTTGCACACGCCAGGCGTACTTGCGCCACAGGTCGGCGACGATGGCGTCACGCAAGTCATCCTGAGCCACGCTGTAACCGAGCATCGGGTGTTCCAGGCGTTGTTGCAGCGCCTGAATGATCGCTGGCGGCGCGGCAAAGTCCATGTCGGCGACCCACATCGGCAACACGTCGGCCGGGTAGCGGCTCCATTTGGTACTGCCGGTGCCATGGCGGTCGAACACCTGATCAAAATCGAAAGTCATGCTCAGTCTCATAAAAGGCAGGGGGTTAATCCGGCGGCCATGATAAGCGCCAACCTTGATCGCTGGCGAATTGCGCAACAGAGCATGACCGGCAAGCCGCCGACGGTCGGTTTTCAGACGGCGCACGGCAACATTGTCTAAAGTTCTAAGTGGCGGTAGATAGGTTGCCGTCACCGTGATCGTCCAAAAAAACCCGGCTACGCAAAACGCCAGGCAGTTAAGCAAAACCCTTGTAGGAGCGAGGCTGGCCAACGCACCGGGTTTCCACCTGATCAGGAGTGCACGATGGACCTCAACCGTCGTCAGTTCTTCAAGGTCGCTGGTCTCGGCCTTGCGGGCTCAAGCCTCGGCGCGCTGGGCATGGCCCCGACGCCCGCTTTCGCCGAACAAGTGCGTCATTTCAAGCTCGCCCATACCCATGAAACCCGCAACACCTGCCCATACTGCTCGGTCGGTTGCGGCTTGATCATGTACAGCCAGGGCGACAATGCGAAGAATGTCGCCCAGAGCATCATCCACATCGAAGGCGATGCCGACCACCCCGTCAATCGCGGCACTCTCTGCCCCAAAGGCGCGGGCCTGCTCGATTTCATTCACAGCCCCACTCGTCTCCAGTACCCGCAGGTGCGCAAGCCCGGCACCACGGAGTGGACGCGAATCTCCTGGGATGAAGCACTGGATCGCATCGCCGACCTGATGAAGGCCGACCGCGACGCCCACTTCATCGAGAAGAACGCCCAGGGGCAAACGGTGAACCGCTGGCTGACCACCGGTTTCCTCGCAGCGTCCGCGTCGTCCAACGAAGCGGGGTACATCACCCACAAGGTGATTCGCAGTCTCGGCATGCTGGGGTTCGATAACCAGGCACGTGTCTGACATGGCCCGACGGTGGCAAGTCTTGCCCCGACGTATGGCCGTGGTGCCATGACCAACCACTGGACCGATATCGCCAACGCGAATCTGGTTCTGGTGATGGGTGGCAACGCAGCAGAAGCGCACCCTTGCGGCTTCAAATGGGTGACCGAAGCCAAAGCCCACAACAAGGCGCGGCTGATTGTGGTCGACCCGCGTTTCACCCGTACCGCTTCGGTGGCCGACTATTACGCGCCGATCCGCACCGGCACCGACATTGCCTTCATGGGCGGGCTGATCAATTACCTGCTGACCGAAGACAAGATCCAGCACGAATACGTACGCGCTTATACGGACGTGTCGTTCATCGTCAAAGCCAACTACGGCTTCGAGGACGGGTTGTTCAGCGGTTACGACGCGAGCAAGCGCACCTACACCGACAAGTCCGGCTGGGGCTACGAAATCGGCGAGGACGGTTTCGCCAAAGTCGACCCGACTTTGCAGGACCCACGCTGTGTCTACCAATTAATGAAGCAGCATTACAGCCGCTACACCCTGGAGCTGGCCAGTCAGGTCTGCGGCATGCCCGTGGACGCGATGCAGAAAATCTGGGAAGAGATCGCCACCTGCTCGCAACCGGGCAAAACCATGACGATTCTCTACGCGTTGGGTTGGACCCAGCATTCGACCGGCTCGCAGATGATCCGCAGCGCGGCCATGGTGCAACTGCTGCTGGGCAACGTCGGCATGCCGGGCGGGGGCGTCAACGCCCTGCGCGGGCACTCCAACATCCAGGGCCTGACCGACCTGGGCTTGCTGTCCAACCTGCTGCCCGGTTACCTGACTTTGCCGGCCGAAGCCGAACAGGATTACAACGCCTACATCGCCAAGCGCGCACTCAAGCCGCTGCGTCCCGGGCAGATGTCCTACTGGCAGAACTACGGCAAGTTTCACGTCAGCCTGATGAAAGCCTGGTACGGCGCCAATGCCACCGCCGAGAATAACTGGGGCTACGACTGGCTGCCCAAGCTGGACATTCCCGGCTACGACATCCTGAAAATGTTCGACATGATGGGCAAGGGTCAGGTCAATGGCTACATGTGCCAGGGCTTCAACCCGATCGCCGCCTTGCCGGACAAAAACCGTGTAATGAAGGCTCTGGCCAAGCTCAAGTGGCTGGTGGTGATGGACCCACTGGCCACCGAAACCTCGGAGTTCTGGCGCAACGCCGGGCCTTACAACGATGTGCAAACGGCCGAGATCCAGACCGAAGTCATCCGCCTGCCCACCACCTGTTTCGCCGAAGAAAATGGTTCGCTGGTCAACAGCGGTCGCTGGCTGCAATGGCACTGGAAGGGTGCCGATGGCCCGGGGCAGGCGCGCACGGACGTGAAGATCATGGCCGAGCTGTTCTTGCGCCTGCGCAAGCGTTACCAGGCCAATGGCGGTGCCTGGGCCGAGCCGATCCTCAAGCTCGACTGGCCCTACAAAGTGCCGGATGACCCGACGCCGGAAGAGCTGGCCCGGGAATTCAACGGTTACGCCGTATCCGATGTCACCGACGCCTCGGGCGCGGTGATCAAGACCGGTCAGCAGCTGTCCGGCTTCGGCCAACTCAAGGACGATGGCAGCACGGCGTCCGGGTGCTGGATCTTCTGCGGCAGCTGGACCGAGCAGGGCAACCTGATGGCCCGGCGTGACAACAGCGATCCTTTCGGCATGAAACAGAACCTTGGGTGGGCCTGGGCCTGGCCGATGAACCGACGGATTCTCTACAACCGCGCCTCTTGCGACCCTCAAGGCAAACCGTGGGACCCGAACAAACGCCTGGTGTGGTGGAACGGCAAGGTCTGGACCGGCACCGACGTGCCTGACTACAAGGCCGACGTGCCGCCGGAAGCCGGAATGAACCCGTTCATCATGAACCCCGAAGGCGTGGCGCGTTTCTTCGCCCTCGACAAGATGAACGAAGGGCCGTTCCCGGAACACTATGAACCGTTCGAGACGCCCATCGGCATCAACCCGATGCACCCCAACAACAAGCAGGCGACCAGCAATCCCGCCGGGCGGATCTTCGATTCAGTCTGGGACACCCTCGGGCAGGCCAAGGACTTCCCCTATGCGGCGACCAGCTACCGGCTGACCGAACACTTCCACTTCTGGACCAAGCATTGCCCGATCAATGCCGTGACCCAGCCTGAGCAGTTCGTCGAGATCGGCGAGGTGCTGGCCAAGGAGAAGGGCATCGCTGCCGGTGACCGGGTGCGGGTCAGTTCCAAGCGTGGGCATATCGAAGCGGTGGCGGTGGTGACCAAGCGGATTCGTCCGCTGCAGGTCAACAATCAGGTGGTGCACCAGATCGGTATCCCGTTGCACTGGGGCTTCACCGGCGCCACCCGTCACGGTTACCTGACCAACACTCTGGTGCCGTTCCTCGGCGATGGCAACACACAGACCCCGGAATCCAAGTCATTCCTGGTCAACGTGGAGAAAATCTAAATGGCCAGCCAAGACATCATCGCCCGCTCGGCCACCACCACCGTGCCGCCCTCGGTGCGCACGCAAGAGGAAGTGGCCAAGCTGATCGACACCACCAAGTGCATCGGCTGCAAGGCCTGCCAGGTCGCGTGCTCGGAATGGAACGAACTGCGCGACGACGTCGGTCACAACCTCGGCACCTACGACAACCCTCAGGACCTCAGCGCAGACACCTGGACCTTGATGCGCTTCACCGAGCATGAAACCGACGCCGGTAACCTCGAATGGCTGATTCGCAAGGACGGCTGCATGCACTGCGCCGAGCCTGGCTGCCTGGCGGCGTGCCCGAGCCCGGGGGCGATCATCAAACACGCCAACGGCATCGTCGATTTCGATCAGGACCATTGCATCGGCTGCGGGTATTGCATCACCGGTTGCCCGTTCAACATTCCGCGCATCTCGCAAAAGGATCACAAGGCCTACAAATGCACGCTGTGCTCGGACCGGGTGGCGGTGGGGCTGGAACCGGCCTGCGTGAAAACCTGCCCGACCGGCGCCATCGTTTTCGGCAGCAAGGAAGACATGAAAGAACACGCCGCCGAACGTATCGTCGACCTCAAGAGCCGCGGTTTCGAAAACGCCGGTTTGTATGACCCCGCAGGCGTCGGCGGCACCCACGTGATGTATGTGCTGCACCATGCCGACACGCCCAGGTTGTATGCCGGGTTGCCAGATCACCCGGCGATCAGTCCACTGGTGGACCTGTGGAAAGGCCTGAGCAAACCCTTGGCGTTGTTGGCCATGGGCGCGGCGGTGCTGGCCGGGTTCTTCCATTACGTGCGCGTTGGGCCGCAGGTGGTCGAGGAAGACGAACATCCAGTCATCGTCGACCCAGCGGTGCATGAATTCGATCCATCGGTGCACACCTTTGATCCGACGAAACCCGGCGGGGAGGACAGGCCATGAACGACAAACCGATCCTGCGCTACACCCCCAACCAGCGTACCAACCACTGGCTGGTGGCGATTGTGTTTCTCATGGCCGCGCTGTCGGGGCTGGCCTTGTTCCATCCGGGATTGTTCTGGCTCAGCAACCTGTTTGGCGGAGGTTCGTGGACGCGCATCTTGCATCCGTACATGGGCGTGGCGATGTTTGTGCTGTTCCTCGGCCTGGTGTTCAGTTTCTGGCGGGCGAACTACTTCAGCGCCAACGACCGGTTGTGGCTCAGGCGCGTCGGGACTGTCATGCGTAACGAAGAGGAGGGCGTGCCGCCGATCGGCAAATACAACCCGGGGCAGAAAGTGCTGTTCTGGGTGTTGCTGATCTGCATGCTGGTGCTGTTGTTCAGCGGGCTGGTGATCTGGCGCGCCTGGTTCAGCGCGTACTTCGGCATCACCGGTATTCGCTGGGCGATGCTGCTGCATGCGCTGGCGGGGTTCATCCTGGTGCTGAGCATCATCGTCCACGTGTATGCCGGTATCTGGATTCGCGGCTCGGTCCACGCCATGGTGCGTGGCAGGGTCAGCCGCGCCTGGGCGAAAAAACACCATGAACTCTGGTATCAGGAAGTGACCCGAGACGAGACGCCTGAGCGACCGATCACCAAAAAAGGATGACCCCTTGGCCACGATCCTTGAACCTGGGCAGATAGAAGCGGCGGCGAGCTCACCGCCGTTTCTGTACCTGCCACCGAATAACCTGTTCACCTTGCGCGCGCTGCGCCTGGAACGCCTCGCCGATGGGCATCCCATGGCGGACTATCTGCGCTTGATCGCAGGTCTTTGCCACGCTCAGCAGAACCTGATGGACGATCCGCCCGTGGCCGCCATGCCCGATCCCGAACGTCTTCGGGTGTGCGTAGAACATGGCTTGCCACCGTTCGCCGCCGACAGTCTGGTGCGCGAAAATGTTTGGCTACCGTATCTCGAAGCCTTGCTGCAACGCTATCAGCCACCGCCACAGGCTGCGGTAGAAAACGCCGTGGCGACGTTGCGCAGTGCCAACCCAGAGCTGCTCAAAGCCTGGGCAATTGCCTTGGTCAGCGGCCAGTATTCAATGCTGCCGGCAGAGCTGGTGCCATTCCTCGGTGCAGCGCTGCAAGCGGCCTGGAGCCATTGGCTGCTGAGTTCACCGAACCTTGAACTCAAGCGCGGCGACAGTCTTAGTCAATGCCCGGCCTGCGGTTCGCCGGCGATGGCCGGGGTGATTCGTCATCGCGGCAAATACAACGGGTTGCGTTATCTGGTGTGCTCGTTGTGTGCCTGTGAATGGCATGCGGTGCGGGTCAAGTGCGTGTATTGCGAACAGAGCAAGGGGCTTCAATACGTCAGCTTCGAGGATGACCGTTACGCTGCCAATCAGGCACCATTGCGGGCGGAAGTCTGCCCCGGCTGCAACAGCTACCTGAAACTGATCTACCTGGAAAACGACGCCGAAGCCGAAGCACTCTCGGCGGACCTGTCCAGCCTGATGTTGGATATGCGCCTGGAGGAGGAGGGTTACCAGCGCCTATCGCCCAATTTGATGTTGGCCCCCGGAGGCGACTGAGCCTGTCCCAAAACCGCGGGATCCGACGAAGTACGAGACGCCGTTCTCGGCTACTTACGTGCGGCAAATGGGAGTCAGGGGTATTCCTGCCTGGCATGCAAAACGGTCACGATCTCGATTCGATCCGTCACTCGGTAGACCACCAAATAATTGGGATGCACAACAATTTCCCGCGTAGCGGGTACACGACCAAATCGATAAAGGTAGGGATGTTGCGGAAGGGCTGAGGTAGCAGCCTCAATGGCTTGGTACAGCTCGCTCGCCGCTACAAGGTGGCGGTCGCCAATATAATCAATGATTTGCCACAGTTCAGCCCGCGCTTCGGGCCGTTACTCAACCAGCATCGCGCTTATTGCGCTTGGCTTCGAGAAGGGATCGCATATCAGCCATTACCTGATCGTGCGGGACATTCGGGCGTGGATCATCGAGCGACGCCTGCACTTTGGCACGAAACCAACGGTCGTAGCGGGCGGCCTGCTCTTCGGTGTCAAACGCTGAAACGATGGGGGAAAGTTCGGCGCTCATAGTGACCTCCGGGATCAATACCTAGCAGTCTAATCGGTAGGTGGCTCACTGCCGTGGGTGTCAAAGTGCATCCAGCCAAGCACCACGTGGCCCCATCTCTCTACCTGATGGGCGCAACCACACTAAACCTCTCGCTTGCGACAGCCAACCCCTAAAAGATGTCAGACGCTTCCTCGATTATTTTGAACGCTTTCACGCGTTTAACTTACGCGTTTAAAGACACCCACTGTTACGTCCTAACGGCTACAACGCCTTGCGTCGTTGCCTACGCGTGCGCCAGAATCCGCTGGCTTGTGCGGCTGTGGGGCAGGCTATATCGTTTGCTGGTCACTGCAAAAACAGTGATCGGGTTTGGTAGCCCGCTACGAAGTCGCATGGCGACACCTTATGCAGTCTCTTTTCGGGACTCTGCTTTTATGGTGGTTATGCGTGGGGCTCCATTGTGAGCGCCGGGTTTTCCCAACTTCGACCGGTCTACCAACCCACGTATGGCCGCCACCCTTCGTTTGGTAGCGAGGGTGATGGCTCCTCAATATTGCAAGTTGGAGCTTCATCTATGTTCAAAGTTACGCCCAACCCGCCAGACACCGATCCGGCATCCCCGTACGAATCCCTCGACTCAAAAAAGCTCAACGAAGCCGCCGAACGCGCCCTCAATTTCTACCTCAACCCGGCAGCGGTCATGAACAACACCCCCCGCAAATCCAGCACCCTGTACATGGTTGCGCCGGATGTCGGCCATGAAACCTTGCTGGTTCAAACGTGTGAGAACTTGGCCTCGGCCAGTGTCATGGCCAGTGACATTGCTGCATTGGTAGAGGGCACCCACCGCAATACCCTGCTGGCGCTTCAGCAAGTCATCATGCTGGCTGAACTGGCGGTGAATCGAATGCTGGATAATTTCGTTCCACCTAAGTAATCACTCAGCCCTTTACCGAGAGGCTTGCCCCTCGGTAAAGAGCTTTGATCAAAGCGCTGTCTCTTTAAAGTCGATTAAAAGTCAGCACCACGGCCAGGTGCGATGCTCTGGGTTCTTCAAGAGCAACCCAGCCGGAGCACCAACAATGGCCGACCCACTCAGCTTCACCCTCAAATTCCCCTTCAAAAGCGCCAGCGGCGACACGATCACAACGCGAGCCTCAAACGCAAAGACATCACCGCCGCGCAGACGACGACCAAAGACGAAGGCGGCGCTCGGCATCACCTTGAGCAGTGAGCCCAGCGACTACACTCAGACGCGACGGTCATTCGCTTCCGGGAGCCTCTGATGTCCGCACCCTCCGCCAGCCAAGCCTTGCGGCTGCCCTCCATCGACAGCTTGCTGCGCCATCCCGCCTGCCAGGCATTGGCCGAGCGTTATGGGCGTGATGCGCTGCTGGCCGGCCTGCGGCAGCTGCTCGATGATCTGCGTGAGCCGGTGCTCAAGGGTGAACTCAATGCCGTTGAAATCGCCCCTGACGTATTGGCGGGCAGGGCGGGTGAGCGTCTGGCGATCCAGCATCGCAGCCAAGTCCGGCGGGTGTTCAACCTCACCGGCACAGTGCTGCACACCAACCTCGGGCGCGCGTTGTTGCCGGAGTCGGCTATCGAAGCCGTTCAACTCGCCGCCCGCTATCCGCTCAATCTGGAATTTGATCTGCACAGCGGCAAGCGCGGCGACCGGGATGATTTGATCGAAGGCTTGATCCGCGAGCTGACCGGCGCCGAAGCGGTGACCGTGGTCAACAACAATGCCGCCGCCGTGTTGCTGACACTCAACAGCCTGGGCGCACGCAAGGAAGGCATCATTTCCCGGGGTGAACTGATCGAAATCGGCGGTGCCTTTCGCATTCCCGACATCATGGCCCGCGCCGGCGTGCGGCTGCACGAAGTGGGCACCACCAACCGCACCCATGCGCGCGATTACGAGGCTGCCATCGGTCCGCGCAGTGGCCTGGTGATGCGCGTACATGCGAGCAATTATTCCATTGAAGGTTTCACCGCCCGGGTGCCGACGGCTGAGTTGGCGGAACTGGCTCACCGTCACGGTCTGCCGCTGCTGGACGACCTGGGTAGCGGCAGTCTGCTGGACCTGACTCGCTGGGGCCTGCCCGCCGAACCAACGGTGCGTCAGGCGCTGCTTGATGGCGCGGATATCGTGACTTTCAGTGGGGATAAACTGCTCGGCGGTCCCCAGGCGGGTTTGATAGTCGGCCGCAAAGACCTGATCGCGAAGATCAAGAAGAACCCGCTCAAGCGTGCGCTGCGTGTGGACAAACTGACCCTGGCCGCCCTCGAAGCCGTATTGGCGCTGTACCGCAATCCTGATCGTCTGGCCGAACGGCTGCCGAGTCTGCGCCTGCTGACCCGGCCCCAGGCCGACATCTTCGCCCAAGCCGAACGCCTGCAACCGTCACTGGCGCAGGTGTTGGGTGACGGCTGGAGCGTCAGCGCGGTGCCGGCGCTGGGCATGATCGGCAGTGGCAGCCAGCCGGTGGCGCGACTGCCCAGCGCCGCGTTATGCCTGCGGCCCAACGTTTCCAAGCGTTTGCGCGGGCGGCGATTACTGGGGCTGGAGGCCGCGTTTCGTCGGCTGCCGATTCCCGTGCTGGGGCGCATCGACGGCGATGCGCTTTGGCTGGACCTGCGCCAACTCGACGACGAAGCCGCGTGGCTGGCGCAACTCAATCAATTGCAGGAGGAGGGCCGGAACGGGTGATTGTCGGCACGGCGGGGCACATTGATCACGGCAAGACCTCCTTGCTCCAGGCATTGACCGGCCAGGCCGGCGACCGTCGCCGGGAAGAACGTGAACGCGGCATGACCATTGACCTGGGCTATATCTACGCGGCGCTGGAACCGGGCGCCGCGCTGACCGGTTTTATCGATGTTCCCGGTCATGAGCGCTTCACCCACAACATGCTGGCCGGCGCTCAGGGTATTGATCGGGTGTTGTTGGTGGTGGCGGCCGATGACGGTGTCATGCCCCAGACCCGTGAACACCTGGCGATCGTCGAGTTGCTGGGCGTCCCTCAGGCACTGATTGCAATCAGCAAATGCGACCGCGTCGACCCCGCGCGCGTGCAGGCAGTCCGCGAACAGATCGAAGCATTACTGGCGCCCGGGCCTTATGCCGACGCGCCGCAAATCGCGCTGTCGAGTGTGACCGGCGAGGGTATCGAAACCCTGCGACAGGCCTTGCTGGAGGCGCAACATGAAGTCCTTCAACGCAGCGCCAGCGGCGGTTTTCGCCTGGCGATTGATCGGGCTTTCAGCGTGGCCGGCGCCGGGATCGTGGTGACCGGCACCGCGTTGTCTGGCCAGGTGGCCGTGGGCGATACGCTGATGTTGAGTCCGCTGGGCAAACCGGTGCGGGTGCGTGGCCTGCATGCGCAGAACCAAGCGGCCGACAGCGCAACGGCCGGGCAGCGAGTCGCGCTGAACCTGAGTGCCGACCGATTGGCCCTGGAGCAGATTCACCGGGGCCACTGGTTGTTGGCCGAATGGCTGCATGCGCCGACCCAGCGTGTGGATATCGAGATGACCTTGTTGGCCAGCGAGGCGCGAAACTTCGAGCACTTTCAGCCCGTGCACGTGCACCTCGGTACTCAGGACGTGACCGGGCGAGCGGCCTTGCTGGAGGGCGCCAGCCTGGCACCGGGTGAGCAGATGTTTGCGCAACTGCTGGTGAACGCGCCGGTGCTGGCGGTGAAGGGCGACCGTTTGATCCTGCGTGATCAAAGCGCTCAGCGCACCCTCGGCGGTGGCCGCGTGCTCGACCCGTTCGCCCCCGCTCGACACCGCCGCAGCCCCGAACGATTGGCGCAGCTACAAGCGCTGTCTACCACGAACAGCCTGGAAGAAACACTGCCAGCGTTGCTGGCCAACAGCGACAGCGGGCTCGATCCGCAGCGCCTGGAGCGCCAGTTCAACCGTCCACGCGAAACTTGGGAGCTGCCCGACGATGTGCGTTTGATCGATACGCGGCAAGGACCGTTGCTGTTCAGCGCGGCCCGCTGGGAAGCCCTGAAAGCGCCGCTGCTGGAACACCTCGCACGCTTTCATCAACTCGAACCGGATCAAATGGGACCGGACAGGGATCGCCTGCGTCGCTTCGTCGGCACCACGCTGGACCGGCCGACCTTTATCAGCCTGCTCGACGAATTACTGGCCAGCGGTACGATCGTCGCCAGTGGCCCGTGGCTGCATTTACCCGATCACCAAGTGCGGTTGAGCGAGGATGACGAAACCCTGTGGCAACAATTACAGCCATTGTTCGAACAGGCGGGTTTCGATCCGCCGTGGGTGCGTGATCTGGCTAAATCGACGGGCCATGAAGAAGCCGCGGTGCGCCTGCTGCTGCGCAAGATGGCGCGGCTGGGGCTGGTGCACCAAGTGGTCCGTGACCTGTTCTACACCGACACGCTGCTGCGCCGATTGGCGGCTATGCTGGTGCAACTGGCAAGCGACAACCCGGTGATTCAGGTTGCCGCGTTTCGCGATGCCGTGGGCTTGGGGCGCAAGCGCAGCATTCAGATTCTTGAGTACTTCGACCGAATCGGCCTGACCCGGCGCTTTGGCGACCGGCGCCATATCCGGCTCGACAATGCATTGGCCCAACAAACAGAAAACTGAGTTCAAGGAAGGCAATCGCGCCCGGTGGCGCGGCCGGGCTTCAAACCCGGTTGGGGACGGCATCCGTTCCCGGGCAGGTTCGACTCCGGCTGCCTTCCGCCGTTTCCCGCCTGACGCCGATCATAGTTGCCTGAAGATCAGCGACTTCGCCACACAGGGACAGCGACGCCAGAACGTGCGCAGTCGCTGTTTTTTTCTCAATGACCTTCAGAGGCGTTGAACATGGTCTTGGCGTAGATCAGGCCCAGACCGTAGGCACCACCGTTGGCGATGGAAGTTTTCACCGTCTCGTCGTAGGTCTCGGTACGTGCCCAGTCGCGCTGTAGTTCAAGCAAGTACTGCAGCGATGTCATGGGACGGGCGCCAATCTGGATCATGCGTTGCAAGGCCATTTCATGCGCTTCGGTGGTGACATCGCCACAGGCGTCGGCAATCACGTAGACCTCGAAACCCTGGTCAATCGCCGAAAGGGCCGGGCCAACGATGCACACGGAAGTCCACAGGCCGGCCAGAACGATTTTCTGCTTGCCGGCAGCGTTGACTTCAACGGCAATGCGCTCGTCCTCCCAGGTGTTCATGCTGGTGCGATCGATCACCTTGTGTTCCGGGAATACCGATTTGATTTCGTCGAAAATCGGGCCGGAAAAACTCTTCTCGGCGACGGTGGTGAGGATGGTCGATACCTTGAAGCCCCTTGCGGCTTTGGCGACAAGGGCGGCGTTGTTGCGCAGGGTGACGGCATCGATGGACTTGGTCGCAAACGACATCTGCGACTGGTGATCGATCATGATCAGGGTGTGGTCGGTCGGGGTCAGCAGGGTTTTGCCGGGAACAGCTTTTGCAATGGCCATGGTGAAGGTCCTAATGGATTATGTGGGAGGGTGATTTGCGAGGCCATGATGGCGTCGATCCGGGCGGGAATATTGAATCGATGTGCTGTTTTTTTCGCAGAAATAATGGCGGCAGGCCGGCCATTGAAATACCGCCAACAAACACAACGATGACCTACGCTTATTCCCAGACGCATGTTCAACGAACAGGGGCTCTTCCCTGATCGAAAACAACAAGAACAGCTATCGGAGACGACTCATGTTTGCATTGGCCCGTCGATTCAGCAGCAACCTCGCCGTTTTCATTACCGCCGCCGCGCTCGCATCACCGGTTTTTGCGCTGGACACCGTCAAGTTCATGGCCCCGGGCTCGGTCGGTGGTGGTTATGACCAGACCGCTCGCGTCCTGGGCAAAGCCATGGTCGAGGCCAAAACGGCAAAAGCCGTCACCTTCGAAAACAAGGGCGGCGCCGGTGGCACCCTGGGGTTGGCGCAATTTGCCAACGGCACCAAGGGCGACCCGAATGCTTTGATCGTGGTCGGCGCAATCATGGTCGCGGCCATCGAGCAGAACAAACCGCAAATCACCTTGAAGGACGTGACGCCGATCGCCCGGCTGTTTACCGAATACAACGTGATTGCCGTGCGTGACGATTCCCCCTACAAAACCCTGGACGACTTGCTCAAAGACTTTAAAGCCAACCCGTCCAGTATCAAATGGGGCGGTGGCTCCAAGGGTTCGATCGACCACATTGGCATCGCCGAACTGGCGAGCAAAATGGACGTCCCCGTCAACAAGGTGAATTACGTTGCCTTCGCCGGTGGCGGCGAAGTCGTCGCCGCGGTGCTGGGTGGCCATATCACGGTGATCACCGGGGGCTACGCCGAACTTGCCAAATACGTCCAGTCCAAGCAGTTCCGCTTACTCGCCATCGGCGCGCCCAGCCGCGTAGAAGGTATCGATGCACCGACCCTCAAAGAAAGTGGCTATGACGTGACGATCGGCAACTGGCGTGGCGTTTATGGCGCGGCGGGCCTGACGCCGGATCAGCGCAAAGAACTGACCGAAGCCGTCCTGACTGCCACCAAAAGCACTGTCTGGCAAGAAAACGTAAAAACCAATGCGTGGTCACCGAGCATTCTGACCGGGGATGACTTCGGCAAGTTTGTCGAGGAAGAACATGGGCGCCTGCGCGCGATGCTGGTCAAGGTCGGATTGCTTTGAGATGGCCGGGCGCTGGAGAGTCATGCCGGCCCAACTGGCGATTGGTTTAGGTGTCGTTGCCATCAGTGCGGTATTGGTGTTCGGCGCCTCGCGGTTCCCCGCCGAGATGGGGTTCGTCATCATGCCGGCCTACGTCTACCCTTACGCTGTTGCGGCGTTTCTGGGCGTCGTTGGTCTGTTGATGTGCTATCAGGCGCTCACCGGTGGTTTTCGCAACCTGCCCGATGACCATGAGACTACCCAGGCCCAGCCCGGCGGCAAGGCTGGGGCGAGCTGGGTCACGGCGGGGCTGGTAGGGGTCGTCTTGCTTATTTCCTACATCGGTTTCGTCTTGGCGGCCGCCCTGCTGTTTGCCTGTTCGGCACGCGGTTTTGGCAGTCGTAGCCCCGTGCGGGACCTGGCCATCGGCATTTCCCTGACGCTGCCGATTTATTGGCTTTTTACCGCCGGGCTAGGGGTTTCCCTTCCGCCCTTGATCAACGCCTGGATCTGATCCGGGCCGAAGGAGGTCGACAAGGTGGACATTCTTTCAAGTCTGGCAAGCGGCTTCGGTGCTGCGTTGGCGCCGATCAATTTGATGTGGGGTTTTATTGGCTGTCTGCTGGGTACCGCAATCGGTGTTTTGCCGGGGATCGGCCCGGCGCTGACCGTCGCCTTGCTGCTGCCGATTACCGCCAAGGTCGATCCTACCGGGGCGCTGATCATGTTCGCCGGGATCTATTACGGCGCTCAGTTTGGCGGTTCCACGACCTCGATCCTGCTCAACACCCCCGGGGAGTCGTCCTCCATGGTCACGGCCCTGGAAGGCAACCTCATGGCGCGCAACGGGCGGGCGGGCCCGGCCTTGGCGACGGCCGCTATCGGTTCATTTGTAGCCGGCACCATCGCGACGATCTTGTTGACGCTGTTCGCTCCACTCGTAGCCACGCTGGCGCTGAAGTTCGGGCCTGCGGAATATTTCGCGATTCTGGTGCTGGCGTTCACCACCGTGTCGGCGGTGCTGGGTGCGTCGATGTTGCGCGGCTTTGCCTCGTTGGGCATCGGGCTGACCATCGGCTTGATCGGCCTGGACTCGACCTCGGGCATTGCCCGTTACACCATGGAGGTGCCCGAACTGGTCGATGGCATCGAAGTGGTGCTGGTGGCGGTCGGCTTGTTTGCCGTCGGCGAGGCCTTGTACAGCGTGCTCTACCAAAAGGAAGAAACGGGCAGCCGACATCGTCTGACCTCGTTGTGGATGACCCGCGCCGACTGGAAACGCTCGATTCCCGCTTGGTTACGGGGCACCTTGATCGGTTTCCCTTTTGGCTCGATTCCGGCCGGTGGCGCGGAAATTCCGACATTCCTGTCTTATTCGACCGAACGCAAACTCAGCAAATACCCGAAAGAGTTCGCCGCCAGCAAAGGCGAGGGCGCCATCGAGGGGGTTGCCGGCCCCGAGGCGGCCAACAACGCGAGCGCCACCGGTTCGCTGGTTCCGCTGCTGACCCTGGGCATACCGACCTCCGCCACGGCGGCGATCCTATTGGCCGCGTTCCAGAACTACAACCTGCAACCGGGGCCGCTGTTGTTCCAGACTTCGGGCGAGTTGGTCTGGACGCTGGTGGCCTCGCTGTACATCGGCAACGCCATCCTGCTGGTGCTGAACCTGCCGTTGGTGGGCCTGTGGGTCAAACTCTTGCAGATCCCCCGGCCGTACCTGAACGCCGGCATTCTGGTGTTCGCCACCATCGGCGTGTACGGCATGCGCCACTCGACGTTCGACTTGTTTCTGATGCTGGGCATCGGCTGGGCCGGGGTATTGATGCGGCGTTTCGATTTCCCCGTCGCCCCGGTGATCGTCGGCATGCTGCTGGGCCCGATGGCGGAAAAACAACTGCGCAACGCCTTGTCCATCAGCCAGGGCGACTGGATGATATTTGTCACGCAACCCATCGCGGCGTCGGTCCTGGCGCTGACGTTGTTGGTGCTGCTGGTACCGTACCTGCTGCATAAACGCGGGATCAAATTGCATGAGGATGATTGACGGATGATTGCCTCACTCCGCAACACGATCTGTCTGCGCTATCGAAGGCTGCGTTCGGCGGTGACGCAGTCGTGAATCCGGCTGATGCGGTTCGCCTGACGTACCGCAATCGTTCAGGATGACAGAGCTACATACCCCTCCTTATCACTTCATCATCTGCTTGGAACTCCCGGCCAGACACTCTCGTCATCTGCAATGAAGCACTACCGCGGGCACACCGCGGTCACTTCCTGACGTGTTCATTACGAAGGCGAGGGATGACATGACTACTCCAGACAACAGAACCGGACAACCGGATGCCCCTCGGGAGTCCGCAGGCTCCGAACAAGACTTTCAGCATTTAAAGGAGGAGGTAACCGACGCTATCGGCGGTGCGCGGCATCAGGCTGATGAGCAATTCGGCCAATACCGCGATACCGCAGCGGATCAGATTGAAGCATTGGCCAGAGGCGCCCAGTCAGTCGTTTCCGAGATCAGGACGAACGACACGTTCGGGATGTCTGACTACCTGGCGGACATGGCCGACAGCATGAGCAGCCTGGCGGGAAAACTGCGCAGCAAAAGTGCCGAAGAGCTTTTGCAC
The DNA here is from genome assembly GCF_024748615.1 of Pseudomonas sp. B21-048. Lineage (NCBI taxonomy): Bacteria > Pseudomonadati > Pseudomonadota > Gammaproteobacteria > Pseudomonadales > Pseudomonadaceae > Pseudomonas > Pseudomonas sp. B21-048. Next base: position 2,667,087 of record NZ_CP087168.1, read on the forward strand.
GATGGCGCTGATCTGGCACGCGATAATCCGGGGTTGTTCATTGTCGGCAGCATCGCGGTGGGGTTCGGTCTGTCGCGGTTCCTGAAGGCAGGCACAGCCCCCATGCCGACAACAACCGACCGTGAGTTCGCTGCGCAGAGCAGCTCCACCACGTTCAGTGGCGATGGCTCGCAAGGGCCTTATGACACGTCGATGACTCCCGCTGACGAGGTGTCACCCGGATTGGCCACGGGCATCACCCCGTCCTCGCCATACGCCCCCGATCATCGTGGCGACGATTCCACTCATTTCACAGGAGAACGGTGATGAACAGAGACGATCCAGAACTGCAACGCACGGCCCCCGTCACACCGTCTGTCACGACGGTTGATCATGACGCTTCCGTGGTCGGTTTATTGCGGCAGTTATCTCGGGAAGTACCGGCGCTATTCACCAAGGAGCTGGCGCTGGCCAAGGCAGAACTCCAGGCCAGCCTGACGACATTGAAAGCAGGGATTGCCGGGGTTGCCGGTGGCGCCATTGTGCTGCTTGCCGGGTTCATCATTTTGCTCATGGCTATCGTCTATGCCTTGAGCCTGGTGATGGTGCCCTGGCTGGCGGCGCTGATTGTCGGCGCCGTGGTGATGGTCATCGGGTTCGTGATGTTGCAGGCAGGCAAGAAACAATTCGAGCCTTCCCACTTCAAGCCTGATCGCACCCTGGACGCGCTGAACAAAGACCAGGAAGCCCTGCGGAGGAAAGTGTCATGAACCGAGAATTCGAAACCGAAGCGGCCAAGAGCCCGGAAACCATCGAGCGTGAAATCGATGCGCAACGGGAGAACATCGGGCATATCGTCGACGCGCTGGAGAGCAAGTTCACCCCTGGCCAAATGTTCGATCAGGCGCTGCTGCTGATGCAAAGCAATGGCTCGACTTTCCTGACCAACCTGGGCACCAGTGTGCGCAACAACCCCGTGCCCGCGGTGCTGACCTCGGTCGGGCTGATGTGGTTGATGATGAGCCAGAATCGTCCGCCAGCGCCCAGGGAATATCGCGTCGAGCCAGAGCAGGACATCGACTGGGCCGATGACTTGGCCGAAGGGCTCACCGACGGTCTGGACAGCGCTCGTCAGCGTCTTCACGCCACCACCGATTCGCTCAAGGACAGCTATCAGGCCGTCAAGGGTAGGGCGGCGCACCTGAGCGACAGCCTGCAGGCGAAGACTGATCACTTCAGTCACGCTGTCCATGACACCCGCGATCACCTGGCGCGCAGGACTCATGAAATGGGCGACCAGTTCAGTCATCTGCTCAAGGAGCAGCCACTGATGATGGCCGCGGTCGGTATGGCGGTGGGCGCGTTGCTAGGCGCTGCGCTACCCACCACCGCGACGGAGCGTCGCTATCTGGGCAAGACCAGCGCAAGCCTCACCGGCAAGGTCAAACAGCAGGCACGGGAAGGCTATGAGGCGGTGCGCGAAAAGGTGATGGAAACCACGCAACCCCACGGCTCAATCGCTGGAGAAACGGGCGAGATGCGCAAGCCCGCGTCCGACACTTCAGCCGATCTGTCGCGTGGGCTGGGAACTTCTTGACAGGTATCAGGGCAAGACGGGAGGTCTGATCCATAGACGTCCCGTCGGGCCCGGTTTATCGACGCCTTGAAACAGGCTGAACTCCCGGATCAGACACGATGACGAGGTATGAATCATGATTGATGAATCCACAGGCATGATTCCAGGCGTGCGCTATGAGATCGAGAACCGGGAAAGGGTAGAACCGTTTGCCGGTTTTTTTCTCGACGGCAAGTATTACCTCACGCCCGAACTGCAAACGGCCATCGGCTGGCTCGAAGGCAACCGTTTTATCTACGATGAGGTTGATCCCGAGGGCGAGCCGGTTTTCAAGGACCGTGTGGCCGGCACTATCAAGGATTTGAAACTCACGTTGAGTGATGGAATGACATTGGAGATTCAGCCCATTGCTGGCACCTGACTCATCGGTAATGAAAAGCTCAGGGTCGTCTCGAACAGGCGTCAGCCGCCACTGATTTTCCAGTGTTTGACGTTATCGGCAAACACCATCTGATGCATTTCGTGAGCGATTCCGTAGGCCAGGGACTCATGCGCCGCAATCACTTTTTCTTCCGCTGAAAGGCAATGGAAAATGTCCAGTTTGGTGTCCGCGTGGGCCGTTTCCAGGGCAAAGATTTGCACATAGCGCGCGAGGTCGTTATCCAGGCTCGAGAGGTATTCGCGCAGACGTTGATGGTCGACCGAGCTTTGGCTGAAGTACCAATTCATCGGGTGAATCAGGAACCGCGAATGGGGCGCGGTGATACGCCGGCCGGCGGCCAGGTACATGATGATGCCCATTGATTCGATGTTACCGGCATTAATCGCGCACAGCGGCACCGGCAGGGATTTAAGGAAGGTGTAGAGGGCGAAACCAAAGTTGGTACTGCCACCGCTGGTGGAAAGATTCAGCAGCAAGGAAGAGGCACCCTGGTCGATGGCGTCAAGGCAGCAATCCCTGAAGCGTTCCATCGTGCCCTGATCGATCTGGCAATGAAAGTGGACGATGTGCTCTGTCATCGGCGTACCTCCATAGAGGATAAATGAGCGCGCTGATGATTCAGCGTAACTGCATTGAATAATGCCAGACCTCACCGCTCTTTTCTTTCATGAATTTGTATAAGCAGAACGCGTTTTTATACTCGTTTTAATCACCCCATTAGTCGCCATAGCCGGAGTTTTCTGGAACTAATCATTCCAGTCCGCTTGTCGCAAGAATGACGGATCAGTTCAAACTTTCAATCACAGAAAACCTCGGAATTAGACGAACCGACAAAGGTTCGTGAGTAACAATGAGGAGAACGAAAATGGCTAACACCGGAAACAAAAATCCTGGCAATTTTGCCAATGACCCTCAAAAAGCCTCCGAAGCTGGCAAAAAAGGCAGGGAGGCGGGCGGCGGAATGATGAACGATCCGCAACGTCCTTCCCAAGGCGGCCAAAAAGGTGGACAGGCCTCAGGGGGACGTCAATCCAGCGATGCCAATCGCTCCGGCAGCGAACAGGGAGGAGGCCGCTCGGGCAACTTTGCCGACGACAGGGACAAAGCGTCTGAAGCCGGCAGAAAAGGAGGAGGGCAAAACCCCAGCGGCGGGCGTAAACCCTGATGCCGTGTGAAATACATCAAGCCCCGCTTATGGCGGGGCTTGGTTTTAAAGCGTTGATCTGACCAGCGATAGCGCGGCGCAACTATCGGTTCGAGTAATAGTGACAATCAAAAAACGCCAGTTCTGCTTTGTTGGGCAAAGGCGGAAAATCGCCTCCATCGAAGACGCTGCTCAAGGAACTGGCGCGATGAAAACATTGACCCGACTGGCTGTTGTCGCCCTGCTGATGGGCGGGGTTGCTATGACTGCACCGGCCTACGCAGACGAGGCCCAATCGTGCCATTTTCTGCCCATCGTAGGCACCAGCGCCGGGCTGCAACACTCGCAAACCGTCGGTGTGCTGTACAGCGAAAACACTCTGGACAATCTGCAATACCTGGAGCGCTATCACGATGTAGCGGTGAACGGCGCGAGGGATGCACTGGATGCGCGAATTCGCGACGCTTTCATCTACAGCTCCGACCCTGAACTGGCGATCGACTGGCTGATGAACTCGTTGCAGCGCCAGTTCCTGTCCGTGACCGTCTACGACAACCTCGATGCACTGGTGCAGGCCCATCCGGATGTGGTGGTCATGCTCGACACTCACAATCGTCTGCTGACCCAACGCAACAGCCTGGTCGAGGCGCGTTTTGCCGCGCGGTTCTACGACGCCGACCTGCAATACATCGGCAAGGCCGAAGGCGCCATCGAAAAACAAATGCCTTCAGTCTGGGTGCACAACAAAGCAGCACCTGAGATTGCCACACAGATCGAACGGCAACGCGACCTGCAACTGAGTGCTCTGAAGCAATTCGATGACTCGCTCAAGGCCCTCGTGAGCGCTGGCTAAACACCGAAATCATAATTGCAACGACAGCGCCTGTAACGCCGAACCGTTGCTTAACGAACCAGGATTTTATTTTCAGGACTTTACCTATGCGCCCTTTATTTGTTCTTGTCATGATGTTCGCCTCCTTGCTGCTGGCCGGTTGCGCCAGCGCACCGAACGACCCGACGCAGACCTTTCAGACGAAAAAAACGCCTGCCGAGTACGCCGATTGCGTAGTGCCGAAGTTGCAGGGCAGCGCACTCAACCCGACGGTCTCGCAAACCCAGCGCAGCTACCGGATTGTGGTGCCGAGCAAAGTCGCGGCAGACAACGTTCTCGAAGCCTACAAGGCCCCGAATGGTGGCAAGGTGTTTTTGTATGAGCGCCATTTGCTGGCGTCGAACTTCATGCCTTCGAGTTTCGAACGTGCTGCGCAGGAATGCCTGTAAGCGGTAACCGCTTTCAAATTGCTCCTTTGGTTGGCCGCAACCAACCAATTATTTGTCCCGTGCCTCCTTCGGTCACGGTTTTTTTTTGCCTCACCCGACAGGCTCGGCCGTACAACTCATTGTCCCCGTGCCTGGTTTCTGGAAAAGGACCAGATTGCCGTTTTGCCGAAAGCTGTAATTACCCTGGTAATCGTTGCCAATGTATTGCGTTCCCGAATCACTCTGCACTTGGGTCAGGGTGATCGAGGTGTTCGCCCATTTCAGGTACACGACACCAGGCTGCGTGTTAAAGAAGGTGGCGGCCATCGGCGCATTCAACCCTGTACAACGAAAAGCCAGGGGGCCTTCGGTGAGTCGGTCTGGATCCTTGGTTCTCACTATTGCCGAGCCTTGACGTAACTGGTGCGCGCGCTCGGCATAATGTCGGATCGTGCACGCCTTGGGATCCGGCTCGGAGGCACATTGATTGCGGGATTCGATCCAGAATTGCTGGTCGATCATGACTTTGTCTGGACGCGGCTCTGAATGTTCATCGGTGAGCGCCAGGTGATAAAGACGCGTCAGCTCATTATCCATCCGCGCCAGTTGTGGGTCGCCACAGACAAGCTTTTCGACGGATGCCCTTGCCGTGGCGCAGTCGAAGCGGGTCTTGAAGATGGGTGAAGGAGAGGCCGCAATTGCACAGGAACTCGTCGCCGCGCAAACGCTGGCAGCGAGCAGACAGGTGAAAGAGGCTATAACCGTTTTCATGTTGGCTTTAATCAATTCACTATCCGGTTTGCCACGGGACCTATCGATGGGTTGAACATCGCTTAGGGTGTTTCACAGTGTAGCCTTCGGCCAGGGTTGCGCGGGTGAGATACGACTGATCACATCGCGAAGACAGGTGAGCTAGAATGCCGGATGCCTAGACCTCAAGGACGCGCGATGATATTACAACACAGGCCAGTGAAGGCTGATGACGTCAAAACTGTTTGCAGCTTTCCCCTTAACGCTCGGGAACTGTTTTATATGTTCCCGAAAGCTCAATACCCTTTGACTGAAACTCAGCTGGCTAACGCTATTACTCAACGATTCGACTCGACGGTTGTCGAGACCGAGAATAGCGTCGTCGGCTTTGCTAACTTTTATCGGGCTGAAACGGGTGGGGTTTGCTGCATCGGCAATGTCATCGTTGCTCAAGAGGCACGAGGTAAAGGGGTGGCGACCTTCATCGTGGAGACGATGACTGCTCTGGCGTTCAATCGCTATGACGCCACAGAGGTCCAGATCTCGTGTTTCAATGAAAATACAGCAGGCTTGCTGCTTTATCCAAAATTGGGTTTCTTGCCCTTTGCCGTCGAAGAGCGAAGGTCTCTGGATAGTCGTAGATCAGCACTCATTCATATGACCCGCCGCAGAGCGGGCTGACGTTGATAGTCATCTTGAAAGCCCGGTCAACGCAGCGGCTTTCAGGTATTCAGTCGACTGCTTTGGTTCTGGTGTGTCAGTGCTGAATGGGCGGGCTTTGCAGCCTGGGAATCAAGGGATGGAATGACCGGACGCTTACAATATGATCAACATTCGTGAAGCCACTAAAGCCGATCTCAATGCTCTGCAGGAAATCGGCTGTGAGACCTACCAGGAGCATTTTTCGGCCATCTGGTCTCCCGCCGGCATGCAGGGCTTCCTCAATCAAGACTTTTCACTCAGTGCGCTCGGCAAGTCACTCGAGTCACCCGCAAGCCATTTATGGCTTATAGCCTCAGACGACAATGACAGAGTCGTAGGTTTTTCCAAAGTTAACTGGTCAGTGCCAGCGCCGTTAACTGGCGAAGTGGGGGTGGAGCTTCAAAAGATCTACTTCCTGAAATCCCAAGCAGGACGAGGATATGGGAAACAGCTTCTGCGCTTTATTTGCAACCGAGCGATAGCGCAAGGTGCGCGCTTGCTCTGGCTTGACGTGCTCAAGACCAATTCCAATGCGCGGCGCTTCTATGAGGGCTTCGGTTTTCAAGAGATCGGTGAAACCCCTTTCAAAACTGACAGGGCTGAAATTGGGATGGTTGTAATGGCATGCAAACTGTCCTGATCAGTCCGTGATAGATGCTTTCGTATAGCCCGATTGCCTTGATGGATGCTCAACCTTGGGGCGCAGGTTGGTGAGGCGGGCGGCAATCGATCATCCTGCGCCCGAATGTACGACGACGCTGCTATTGAACACTAGCAATGAAGTGCAGGATTTCTCGCTCGACGCATCCCCAGCCACTTTAACTGACTGGCCCCTCTCAGCCGGTGCAAGTTCGGGGAACTCAACCAGCAGTGCCTTGTTACCGTTGGCGATGTGTTCCATCACCGCCAGGGTGATGTTTTCACGCACCGCCCCGACCGAGACGTAATACATAGCCCAGGCTTGTTCGGGTGGGCAATGGCCGATCTGCTCCTCAATCGCCTTGTAGGCTTTGTATTCGTCCGACTCCAAGTTGCATTGACAATCACCGGGGTGCATGATTTTTCTCCTTCCCTAGAACCTATGTGACACCCCTTAGGGTTGCCCCGGCATCCTACGTGATTACCCATGCTCCAAATAAACGCGGCCCATTGCAGGAGATGCCCCCGTTTCGCATGAATCAACATAAAGCCGAAATGGATCAGCCTCCTTTAAATTGCGAACTCACATCATACTGACGGAGCAATTCTTCAATACAGATCAACCGCTGATCATTAAAATCAATGGGCTGGCTATCCAGCGACATAACGCTATTTGCAATGAGTGCCTCATGTTGCTCAGTCATTTTTATCAGCGTTAGCAATTCTTTAATGTCGTTTTTGGTTTCTCTGCAAATGCCCATGGCACCCTCACATAAAATAAAGATCCCCACAGAACAACAAAGATGACAATCAAGTCAGATCATGTACCACTCTTCACCTTGGTCCACACCCGGGTGCGGATTCGTTCCAATTTCAATGGCAGTGGCTCAAGTGGAACAAGTGTGGCGACAGTCTTTTTGTCTGGATAAATCCAAGGATTATCTCGCAGCGTCTGCTCAACAAACTGAGTGGCATCTTTGTTGGCGTTAGGGTACAGCGTGTGATTCGAGGTCTTGGCAATGATGGTGGGTCGCAACATATAATTAATAAATGCGAGACCTTCCTTTGGGTGGGGAGCATCTTTTAACAGAACCAGATTTTCCGACCAGACCAGCGCTCCCTCGCGAGGCAGGCTGTAGGCAATCTTGCGTCCGGTGTTGCCCTTCTCATTAATGGCCTGTGCAGCAAGGGCACCATTAGCCCAACCCACAACAGCACAAATATTGCCATCCGCCAGGTCCGCGTCGATTCTGGAGGAGTCGAAATAGAGGACGTAGGGACGGATTTTTAACAGCAAGGCTTGAGCTTTCTGGTAATCATCCGGATTCCGACTGTTGCTAGGGAGCCCAAGGTAATGCAAAGCAATCGAAATGATCTCGCTTGGAGAATCAAGCATTGCCACACCACAGGACTTGAGTTTGCTGATGTTTTCTTCTTTGAAGATCAAATCCCAGCTATTCACCGGTGCCTTGTCGCCTAAGGCTGCTTTGACTTTATCAACGTCATAGCCAATGCCGGTGGTGCCCCATAGATAGGGCACAGCGTAGCGATTACCAGGATCATTGACCGCTACCTGGGACAGGATTTCAGGATCGATGTGGGACAAATTACTCAGTTGATTACGATCCAACGGCTGAAGTACTCCCGCCTGAATCAGGCTTGGCAACACATCGGAGGTCGCCACAACCACGTCATATCCCGTGCGCCCAGCCATTACTTTACTCTGCATGATTTCGGCACTGTCGAACGCATCCATATGAATTCGGGTGCCGGTTTCCTGCTCAAACTCCTTGGGCGTCTCCGGTGCGATAAGCCCGAACCAGTTATACAGATACACCCCAGACTCTACAGCGCCCACTGATGTGCTTATCCCTGCACAGAGAAGCGAGGCTGCAAAAAGGGTTCGCAACGGTGATTTACTCATACAACTATCCTTGTCAAGACGACAGGCCTCATGGCCATCGTGAGTTCTGATCATGAATATACCCGGCATTGACGAATAGTAAATACCTACGAATACTTACCTCTGACCTACGAACACCTAACCCTAAAGGGGTAGAAAATGCCACTCGACCTACATAGCCTGGCTTGGCACCGATCGATTGGAAAGCTGATCATGCAGTTGAACCGTCCAGAATTCTGGAGCTCACTTATTCGTATGTTAAATGAATATGTGCAAATTGATAACTGGGTCGTATTGATCTTTAGTGATCAACAAGTGCAAGTTGTGAGCCTTCCTGAAGTGGCCGATGCAGAGGAGATCGATGCGTTCATTCATCGCTATGTGAAAGGACTTTATCTGCTGGATCCATTTTATATAGCCAATCGAGAGAACCCGCAGAGCGGTTTTTTTCATATGCTGGACATTGCACCGGAGTATTTTCTTGAAACCGAGTATTATCGTCAGTATTTCGCACAATATATCTCTGTCGACGAAGCGCAGTACAATGTTCAGTTAGACTCCGATAGAACGTTGTGCATGTCCTTTGGCAGTAACGTGCACTTCAATCAAGAGCAAATAACAGCGTTAGATGTGATCAAGCCATGGGTGACTGCGTTAATGCATCAGCGCATGTGTTTTGAGGTTGACGTAGCAAAGGATCTCGTCGAACCACCGCTATGGCCAGAAACGATTGTCCAACTGGGCACACAAATAACAGCGCGAGAGAAGGACGTGCTCAAGTTGTTACTGAGTGGCTTCTCTAATAAAGAGATAGCTGGAAAGCTTTCCCTCTCGACAGAGACGATAAAAGTTCACCGTCGCAATATTTACGCCAAATTAAATATCAAGTCACAATCGGAATTGTTTACTCGGTTTTTTAGGCCGAAAAAGGATATTTTTTCTACAAGCTCTCGAACCCTTGAAGGGTAATGCTACGCGCTTCACCTTTCTCGGATTATGACGTCAAGGTCGATCCCCACAGGCATATGGCCGCTATAATTTAGCCAAAGGAAAGGTGCGTTCAGACATTCGTTAGCGGTGCCATCACGGCCCTTTCCTATCAATCATCCATTAAAAAAAGCCCCCCTTAGCCCCCGATAACATGATTTTTCACCCTTGCAAGCCTTCCATATAGTCATCGCAAGCCCAATCGGAACACATTGGTGTTTCATCGATGCGAGATAAATTTATGAATGACAAGATAAAACCCGGCCAGAGCCAAGGTGCGGGTCTGGGGACGCGAGTGGTTTGGGGAGGGGAGCAAGTTCAGCATCCCTACAATGCTACCCAGACGCCCATCGTCGTCAGCGCCGCCTATGGTTACCATGACATTGATGAATGGTATGACGTTGCATTGGGTAAAGAACCTGGCTTCATTTACAGCCGCATGAGCAACCCGACTGTCTCTGTCCTGGAACACAAACTCTGCGAGCTTGAGAGCGCAGAATCGGCGGTTGCGTTCAGCACCGGGATGGCTGCAATCAGTGGTGTGTTGCATACCTTCCTGTCCTGTGGTCAACGTGTGGTTTCTACCCGCGACAGTTACGGTGGTACAAACAAGATCTTTGAAGAGTTTCTGCCTCGCATGGGCGTCCAGGTCACGCTGTGCGATACCCTCGACACCGAGGCTATCGAGCATGAGATCGCTAAAGGCTGCAATGTTCTCTATCTGGAAACCCCGACGAACCCAACGCTGAAAGTCCTGGATATTCGACGTCTCGTGGCGGCGGCGAAGCGTGTTGGGGCTTTGGTGGTAGCGGACAATACGTTCGCGACGCCTTTGAATCAGAACCCTCTTGCACTCGGAGTTGATGTAGTCGTGCACAGTGCTACCAAGTTTCTATCGGGTCATGGCGATGTGCTTGGCGGTGTGGTCTGCGGCACCGAACAGCTGATGTCTCAAGTTCGCCATTGCCGCGAGATCAATGGGGCCTCGCTGGATCCTTTCTCGGCTTATCTCATCATCCGGGGTATCAAGACTCTGGCTTTGCGTTTGCGCCAGCAACAGGCAAGCGCACAAGTTCTGGCCGAATACCTGTGCACCGAGCCGCTGGTTGAATCGGTGAACTATCCGGGACTCCCTCAACATCGAAGTCATGCCATTGCTCGCTCGCAGATGCGCGGATTTGGCGCAATCATCAGCTTCGTGCTGGTGGGCGGCATGGACACGGTGACTCGTTTGCTACCGCTGCTTAAGTATGCACATCGGGCGGGTAACTTGGGCGCGGTTGAAACCATCTACGGGCCGGCACGGACAACCAGCCACGTGGAAAACACCTTGGAGGAACGCGAGGCACTAGGAATTTCCGAGGGCTTGGTCAGGGTCTCCGTGGGTATTGAAGAGACGGCCGATTTGTTGGCTGATCTTAAACAAGCATTCAGCTTGGTTCGCAGTAAACAACATCATCCAAGTCATCGCGCTGATAATACCGAGCGTTTCACTGAGGTGGGAACCTGAACTCGGATAAGACTGCCGACTGTAGTGTCGGACAGTTATTCATGAATAGTGAAAACAATAACAACTAGCGACAATTTAATTGTGCTGCCTAATAACCAGTGACAAGGAAATTTGTCCGAACATTTCATGAGAATATAACCATGACCATTCAAGTAAAAAATGATCAGTCCGATCCACAATTAAACTTCAAGAAAGACATGCAAACCCGCCACATTGTGATGTTGGCGTTGGGCGGTGTTATCGGCACGGGATTATTCCTTACCTCCGGCTATACCGTTAATCAGGCTGGGCCGCTCGGCGCAGTGATTGCCTACATCATCGGTGCGGTGATGGTGTATCTGGTGATGGTCTGTCTCGGTGAGCTGGCGGTACAGATGCCGGAAACCGGATCTTTCAGTAGCTACGCAACGCGATACCTGGGCCCAGGCACGGGGTATACCGTGGCGTGGTTGTACTGGCTCACTTGGGCAGTCGCTATCGGTTCTGAATTTACCGCAGCGGGCATCCTGATGGTTCGGTGGTTCCCTGATACACCGGTCTGGATCTGGAGTGCGCTTTTTGCCATGGCGGTGTTTTCAAGCAACGTTGTATCTGTTCGTTTGTTTGCGGAAACAGAGTTCTGGCTTTCGCTCATCAAAGTACTGACCGTCATTACTTTTATTATCATTGGTGGTGCGGCTATTTGCGGTCTCCTCCAGGTTCAGCACTTGCAGGGTGTCGGGCTCTCGAACTTTACCCGTGAAGGGCTTTTCCCGACCGGGCTTTTACCCATTGCGATGACACTTCTAGCTGTCTCTTTCGCATTTTCCGGGACTGAGCTTATCGGGATTGCTGCCGGTGAAGCGCAAGACCCTCAGACAAGTGTTCCCAAGGCGATCCGCACGACAGTAGTTCGTTTGGCGCTGTTCTTCGTGGGTACGATTTTCGTACTGGCGACTTTGTTGCCCCGCGAGCAGGCGGGAATCGTTGAAAGTCCGTTCGTGATGGTGTTCGAGCTGATTGGCATCCCATACTCAGCTGACATTATGAACTTCGTCATTCTCACCGCCTTGATTTCCGCTGCTAACTCGGGGCTGTATGCGGCTTCGCGCATGCTTTGGACGCTGAGTGATCAAGGGCATATGCCCAAGTGCTACGCCAGGCTTTCGCGCCGGGGCACACCGGTTAACGCGATCGTTTTGAGTATGGCGGGTGCTGTGGCGTCTCTGCTCAGCAGTGTGCTTGCCCCTGATACGGTTTACTTGGCCCTGGTGTCGATTTCGGGCCTTGCGGTCGTGGTCGTATGGATGAGCATCGCCGCGAGCCAAATCGCTTTTCGACGCCAATACGTGGCCAATGGCGGGCGAGTTGAAGATCTGCATTTCCGGGTGCGCGGCTACCCTTGGGTTCCCATTGGTGCTCTGTTGTGTTGCTTGCTGGCCTGTGTCGGTATCGCGTTTGACCCTGAGCAGCGAGTGGCGCTTTACTTCGGCCTTCCGTTTATCGCGTGGTGCTACTTTGTGTATTGGATCACTCGCAAGAAGCGGGGCGCGCGGTTGGCATTGGCAGCCGCTGTCCATCATTCCGCTGGCGCAGCGTGAATAGCTCAGGCAATGATTGAGCACAGATAATTCCCGATGAGGTTGCGCCGATGAGTCAAAAATCACTACCGCCCTTGAATTGGCTGAGGGCCTTCGAAGTGTCGGCGCGGTATTTGAACTTCACCCATGCAGCCGAGGAACTGCACCTGACTCAAGGTGCAGTCAGTCAGCAGATCCGTCAGTTGGAGTGTCACCTCGGTGTGGCGCTGTTCAAGCGCCTGCCCCGAGGGCTTGGCTTGACTGAAGAAGGGCAGTCGTACTTACCGGTAGTACAAGACGCGATCAGTCGTCTTGCAGTGGGTACAAACGAGATTTTTGGCCAGCGCAATCGAAGGCATGTGAAGGTGCGTGGCAGCCTTTCTTTCCTTCACTATTGGTTGGCCCCTCGGCTCGCAGATTTTTGTCGAGAGTATCCGCAAATCGATATCCGATATATCAGCAACATTTGGGTGAAGGAGCCGGACGGAGAGGATGACCTGGAGATTCGCTGGGGATGCGGAGAGTGGTCAGGATTGCACGCTCAGCGATTAACGTGGGACGTCCTCCAGCCCGTTTGCTCGCCAGGGCTCATGGCCCGCTCACCGATCCATGAGCCTCGGGATTTGATGAACCATTCTTTGCTCCATGTGTTGGGGTACGAGGAAGGTTGGGGGTACTGGTTGAAGCGGGTTGGAGCAGACGATGTCGATTATTCCCGTGGTCTTCAGTTCGACACACTGATTTCCACGATCCGCATGGCGGAACTGGGGCAGGGCGTTGCCTTGGCGCGGTCTTCCGTCGTGGAAGATTTACTCAAGAGTGGGCATCTGATTGCGCCCTTCAGTCACCGAATTGAAGCCAGCGAGTCCTTTTATCTGGTGCGCGAGCAGGCCGAGGTGCTCTCGCCTGATGCCGCGACTTTTTCTACATGGCTGGTGGCTCAAGCCCACCGCCCTTTGTAATTCGGAGTCATCTATGTATTACGTGAGCACACGCGGCGGTGAAGTGCGGGCGGACTTTCGCAGTGTGGTTCTGTCGGGGCTTGCCGAAGATGGCGGTCTCTATGTTCCGGCAAGTTTGCCTGTCTTCACTGAGGAGCAGATTACCAGTTGGTCGTGGCTACCCTTCGATGAGCTGGTCTGGCGAGTAGTCTCGCCCTACGTTGGCTCTTCCATGGAGGAAAGCACTCTGCGTGCCTTGCTCAGCGACAGCTATCGGAACTTTAATCACCGCGCTATTACCCCGCTTGAGCAGATTGGCCATAACGAGTGGATACTCCAGCTGTTTCATGGCCCAACCCATTCTTCTAAAGACTTCGCTGCGCAACTGCAATCGCGCTTGGTGGAGCATTTCTTGGGTGAGGTCGGTGGCGAGGCGCTGATTGTCGGTGCGACCAATGGCGATACCGGGCTGGCGGCGCTTGAGGCATTCGCTAATTGTCCGGGCACCCGTATGGCGATTATGTATCCGCGCCATGGGGTACCGGCTGAACAACTCTCTGCCCTGCAAACGGCAGACCCTGAACGGGTTCAGCTTTTTCCGGTAGACGGTAATTTCGACGACTGCCAGACGTTGGTCTCCCGGCTCTTACGGGACTGGCCGTTAGAGGGGGTAATACCGGTCTGTTTCAACTCCACCAACTGGGTCGGTGTCCTCGCACAGATCGTTTTTTATTTCCACGCGGCCTTGCAGCTGGGCGGGGGGACACGTCCTGTAGGCTTCAGCGTTCCAGCGGCCAGCTCTGCTGAGATCTACGCCGGCTACCTTGCCCAGAAAATGGGATTGCCCATCAATCAGGTGATCATTTCTACGAACAGTAATGATGCACTTCACCAGTTCATCCATCGCAATCGCTATTCGACCCGAGTGAGTAACCGTACGTTATCTCCCGCAATGGATTTCTCTCTTTTCTCCAACCTGGAACGGTTCATCTGGGAGCTGTATGGGCACGATGGGGGCTCAGTGAAGGCGCTGATGGAGCATTTTGAGGACTGCGGCGAGTTAAGCATTGGCAACCAGCAGTGGCTGCGGGCTCGAGTGCTGTTCGATTCCTATGCGGTAGACGAATCACAGGTTCGCGACGAAGTCGTCAAGTTGTTCCGTGAGACCGGGTCTGCAATCGATCCACATACCGCCGTCGGCGTACTGGCTGGCCGAATTCATCGACGCAGCCTGGGGGCTCCGATGGTGACCTTTGGGCAAATTGCTCCAGCCAAGTCCGCGGCCCTATTGTCCGAATTAGGTGTCTGGCGGGGAGAGGTGCCCACGACTCCCGACATTCTTGCTCAGCCACCGTACTTGGCTAAAGGCGATCTGGAGGGGCTGTGCCAAGCCCTCTTGTTGGCGCGGCAGAGGCACGTATGAAGCGCATTCTGGATCCGCTGGATGAGCGCATCCTCGCCGAACTCACCGCGAATGCTCGAATCGCCCATGTTGAGCTGGGCGCCAAGATCAACTTGTCTCGCAATGCTGTGCGGCAGCGCATTGAGCGTCTTGAGCGAGACGGCGCCATTCAGGGTTATACGGTGCGCCTCGGTGATTCCCGACGGCCTTCATCGCTGATCAGTGCCGTGATCTTTGTCTACCGCTACGACCGCATGCGTGGGGAAGAGGTGCTTGCGGCGCTGCGCTCGCTCCCCGAGGTGGTTCAGTGTGAAGTCTTGAGTGGTGAGTTTGATCTAATGCTTCGAGTCAATGCAGCGTCCCCCGAACGTGTCCATCTCGTCTGGAAGGAAATCTCGGCGATGCCTGGGGTGGAAAACACCGTCACCTCATTCGTCCTTTCTGCAGTGTTTTGAGTACCAAAAAACCAGGGGCATTTCTGTCCCTGGCCATACCTCCTTTCTTCATTTTATTTCTGTTCATTGAGCAGTTTTCTATATGGGCAGAATGGCCAACTAATACAGCATTTTGCCCTATTCAACTGCCAGAGCCCGACTCTTACGATGTGCCTATCGAACATCCAAGAGGACTGCTTTCATGACTGAATACAAAATTGCCCTGGTGGGTTTTGGTGGCGTTAACCGCGGCCTGGCTCAACTGATTGCAGATCGCAACGCCGAGTGGAAAGCATCGCTGGGTTTTGGCATCAAAATCGTCGGTGTGACTGATATTTTTCTCGGCTCCATCGTTGCTAAAGAGGGGCTGGATGCAAAGCAGCTGGTTGCTCTGCCTATCGAGAAGGGGGCATTCGCTCAGCTGCCTGGAGGCACCGCTGAGGCGTTAAACGAAACCGTGATCAAGCATTCTGGTGCTGACATGATGGCTGAAGCCACCTTCACCAATCCTGTCGATGGTGAGCCCGCTACAACGTTCTGCCGCTGGGCACTGGAAAGCGGCATCCATGTTGTGACCACCAACAAGGGGCCCATTGCACTGCACGGCGCTGAGCTGAAGGATTTGGCCCGTCGTCATGGTGTTGCCTTCGAGTACGAAGGTTCGGTCATGAGCGGCACGCCTGTGATTCGTCTGGCAAGACAGGCGCTGGCAGGTGCAGAGGTTCAAGGCTTTGAAGGCATCCTGAACGGGACTTCCAATTACGTGCTGACCCGCATGAAGGATGGCCTGACTTTCAACGAGGCCGTCGCTCAGGCCCAACAGCTCGGCTATGCCGAGGCCGACCCGACTGCCGATGTGGAGGGGTTTGACGTCCGCCTCAAGGTGGTGATCCTCGCCAACGAACTGCTCAATGCGCGATTGAACGTCAGCGATGTGGCTTGCTCGGGGATCAGCAGTATCCGTCCAGAAGACATCGCTCAGGCAAGCGCCAACGGTGCCAGTTGGAAGCTGATCGGCTCTGCAAGTTGCGAAGCCGATGGCTCGGTTCGGGCGAGTGTGGAGGCTCGACTGCTGC
This sequence comes from Pseudomonas sp. B21-048, assembly GCF_024748615.1. NCBI lineage: Bacteria > Pseudomonadati > Pseudomonadota > Gammaproteobacteria > Pseudomonadales > Pseudomonadaceae > Pseudomonas > Pseudomonas sp. B21-048. Next base: position 2,683,391 of record NZ_CP087168.1, read on the forward strand.
CGAATTCGCATCCTCTCGCCGGTATTTGCGGTGCCACCAACGCGGTGTCGTTCAACACGGCATTGCTGGGTTCCGTTACGGTATCCGGTCCTGGGGCGGGACGTATCGAGACTGCCTTCGCGCTGCTGTCAGACATCATCGCCATCCATACCACTCACGGCAAGTAACAGGAGAGTCGTCATGAATGTATCCAGCATGGCCAGTATCCAGCTTGTTGATGCCAAACAGATTGATGTGTTCAGTCCATTCGATGGTCGCCTGGTGGGAAGCGTGCCTTGCCTCGATGCAACCGCTGTTCCTGGCTTGCTGGAGCGTGCGCGAATTGGCGTGCGTGAGAGTGCGGCAATGCCTCGTCACCTTCGTGCCCGCGTCCTTGAGGAAGCGGCTCGGCGGGTGGAACTTGAGGCTGAAGCGTTTGCCAGGCTCATAGTTGCAGAGGCCGGAAAGACGCTGCGACAAGCAGAGAAGGAAGTGAAGCGTTGTGTGAACACGTTGAAGCTATCGGCGGATGAGGCTCGCCGTAACGCCGGGGAAGTGATTCCATTTGAGGCATATGAAGGCTCAGAATCGCGCCAAGGCTGGTTCACTCGCGAACCGTTGGGGCTTATCGTCGCGATCACCCCCTACAACGATCCGCTGAACCTGGTCGCCCATAAACTGGGCCCGGCCATCGCCGGTGGCAATGCTGTGATTCTGAAACCTTCAGAGCTCGCACCGTTGTCAGCTCTCAAGCTGGTTGAGTGTCTGGTGGAAGCGGGTCTGCCTCCGTCCGTGGTAACCCTGGCGACCGGAGGCGTCGATCTGGGCAAAGCATTGGTGGCGCTGCGCGAGGTGCGGATGGTTTCCTTCACCGGTGGTTTTGCCACTGGAGAGTCTATTGCTCGTAGTGCGGGCTTGAAGAAGCTGGCCATGGATCTGGGGGGAAATGCACCGGTTCTCGTGCTTGAAGATTGTGATCTTGAACCAACCGTAGAGTCTTGTGTATCAGGTGCTTTCTGGGCAGCAGGACAGAATTGCATTGGCACTCAGCGTATCCTCGTACACCGTTCAATCTACGAAGATTTTCGTGAGCGTTTTGTCAGCCAAGCGCGTGCATTGGTGCTTGGCGACCCAGCTCAGCGAGCAACGGATGTCGGCCCGATGATTACGGAGCAGGCGGCTCGTCGCACCGAACAATGGGTGAATGAAGCGTTGGAGGAGGGCGCTCTTCTTCTGTGCGGACACCATCGTCAAGCGGGAAGCTACGCGCCGACCGTGCTGGAGCGAGTAAGCCATAACAGTCGGATCTGGCAGCAGGAAGTCTTCGCGCCGGTGGTCATCCTGGAGCCTTTTGACCATCTGGATGATGCCGTTGCTCTGGCCAACGCTCCAGAGTACAGCCTGCATGCGGGACTCTTCACACGTGATCTTTCCAAGGCCCTGAAATTGGCGCGGCAAATTGAAGCCGGCGGGGTGATGATCAATGATTCTTCCGATTATCGTTTTGATGCCATGCCTTTCGGTGGCTTCAAGTACGGAAGTCTGGGGCGAGAAGGGGTTCGATTTGCCTACGAAGACATGACACAACCCAAAGTGATCTGCATCAACGAGCTGAGTTGAGGCATCAAAGTCACTCATTACCGTCGACCTTTACATCGGGTGAAATCCTTCGTCCCATGACACCCGATTTTTTCTCAACGCGCCCTTGGATCATCCGTTCAACTGAAATATTGAGGAAATATTCCTGGCCTATGATTCGCGTCACCGAAAACTGCAGGGATGAGTCATGAATCGGCCATCAAGAAACATGCGCAAGCTGCTCGACTCCGTCGCCACCCATAACGAGGGCGCTGCGCTTGATGTCATGCGCGCAGCTGAGCAACTCCAGGACGAAGTGTTGCGTCAGCGGTTGCTCAACCTGATTCATCGTCTCAACCAGGACGCTAATGATTTGCGAATGGCGCGAGACGACATTCAGGGCGGTTCCGTCAAATTCGCGTAAGCGACCGGCTTCCGTCGGCTGGGGCGGCAGTACGATGAGCGCAGAGTATGTTCATCGTACTGCGTTTTTCCGCGATAAGGCTTATATCTGGCTTTGTTGCTCTAGCGCCGAAGTTTCGACGTTATGTGAATACAATTCACTCATTGCCGTACAAAAAGCGAGAACGTCCTCCTTGACGTTTAGCGGACTAAAAGAGACGCGCAAGGTGGAGCTCATTTGGCTGTGACTGAGCTTCATGGCGCTTAACACCCGGGAAGGGGTGGGAGACACACTGCTTACCTCTTTGCGAGAGAAATTTGATCGCTCTGCTGGCATCGATACCGTTAAAGCAGATAGAGAGTATGTAACCCGAAGTTTCTCCATCCTGGGTATTGATCGAGAATGGGATATTCGCTTGCTCAAGGGTCTTTTGAAGGAGCACGCTCAGGGCACGAACGTGATGATGGTACTGGTCAGCGTTTTTTTGGTGATGTACGAGAGCTCTATATAAAGAGCCTATGCCGTAGATGTTTTCTGTTCCTGGCCTGACGCCAGCCTCCTGCTCCCCTCCGAATAGCAAAGGGGAAAGTCGAAAACGATGATTCAAATAAAAAAACCGACCCCCATTGCCGCTCCGAGTTTGTGACCGGAACCAATAAGGGCATCGATATGCGTCAAGTCGGGGGAAGAAACTTTTGTCAGTGTCTGTACGCCGTCACAAATAAAAGAGACCTCCGGATCTATGGATTTTATCTTTTTAGCAATATAATCGACAGGTTGGCGAGCCCCAGTTTCATTGTTAACGCCCATGACCAATACCATCGAAGTATGTTCATTGAATAAATCATATATGAAGGAGGCCTCTATAATGCCTCGATGATCAACTGGAACAATATGGACGATAAAACCGGACTGTCGCATATGTTTCACGGTATTGAATATCGCAGGGTGCTCAATGGCGCTGACAATTATTTAATTTCTTGTCGAATTGGCCATCTTAAGGAAATTGCATCTTCCTTGAATAATTAAATTGGCAGCTTCGGTGGCGCCTGAGCAGAAATGATACTCGCTTGATCGCCCTCCGAACATCGCGCTTAGCAGCGATCTGGTTTTTTCAAGCACTGCATTGGCTTCATAGCCTGCAGAATGATCGCTTGAAGGGTTTCCAGGTTCAGGAGAGAACGTCACAGCATCTTCAAAAGGTAATGCAGAGGCAGCGCTGTCAAGATAGATCATATATGTACTTATATAATTTTCATGTTGTTGTTGCGCAGCATATCTTGTATCTGGCTTGTAAATTTCATGCTGTCTGTATTTGAACGGCCCATCAGGTCTTTTTCCATGAAGGTGTACTCGATCAACTCTTCTTTGTTGATGATGATCTGCGCACAGTTTCTGGGAAAATTCTCGATCAATAAGTTGGCTGATATAACGCCGCGATACACCTTTTCTCCAATGAACTCGTCATCTGCTCTTGCGTAAATCGCGATGTGATCCACGGAGTTGTCAAATTGACAAAACAAACCGCCGTAGGTCGCAGGGCAAAGAACTCGTCCTCCCGTTTCGTAAAGATTGATCACCGGATTTTTTTTCAAACGCGCCAAAGGGCAATTTTCCAGGTCGCTCTGTTTGATCTGGTTCTCGTTATTCTTCCACCATGAACCTCCAAAATAGGAGTCCTCGTCATCGGTATCGAACAGATAGGGAGTGGTCAACGAGAATAGCCCCTGATCTTCGGTAGAAAGGAACAGGGCTGAATACCTCGTGAATGTAATTTTGACTGGTTGACTTGAGTTGTTCAACTCCTGAGCGAGTCCGACGCAGGATTTTCCTGAAGTGATCGTTGCCTTTGGATTGCAAATGGATTGCTATTTTTTCTAAAGGTATTTCACTGGCGGCGAGTATTTCCTGATAGGCCATTGGGATATAAACGGCCCTCTGATGGTGTTGAATGTCTTGAGTGATTTTCCGCCGTTCATCGTTTCCCCCTTTGATGCCTATAAGGTCAGAAAGGTACAGGTTTATGGTTGCGTTTTTATTATGACGCTTTAAGGCGTCATGTAATACAACCCCCAGTTTGAATGAGAATCTCCGTGGGGCTAGGTTCTCCTTGAATGCCAAATGAATAGCCGTCATGAGCTGAGAACAGGGTGGTGTGACCGCAGTCGATTACAATGTTTTCTCTTAGGTTTTTCTGTGATGTGATGGCGTGAACTATTGAATCAATATCCATGTTGCGTTCTCAGTTCAGGTTGAATAGTTTTCTTCTAATGAATGCTCTATAAATTCCGTAAGGTCTACCGACAAAGCCTGCAATAATGCAAAATACCAAGGCGGCCTTGATGGCTTGTATTAAGGTTGCACCGCTTATGCTCATATTTATCATGTAGAGTGGCAGCTCAAACGAGAGATAGGCCAAGGTGTCGACAAGGTAAGGTTTCATGCCTTTATCCTTGTCGGAGATATTGAATTTTTTAAAGACATAGTCGCGCCATATACCGAAGGGGCGAGCAGTGCTGGTGATAATGAAAAGCCCTACGAGTCTAGCACTTAGGTGTGTGCCAAGTGTCATCTGCGCAAAGCCCAGTTCGATAGGTATGGAGATTAAGTAGCAAAACGTATTGAGCGCGAAGGTGTCAGCCCAAAAATTTTTTAAAAATTGGGTGTTTTTTTCTATACGTAAATCATTGTTGGTAGAAGGCATAGTTGACCATGGGTTTATGTTGGAATGATGGGGCCGGCGACGAGAGACTTTAGGGTCACTGTGCTGCGAAATTCCGGAATTGGTAAAATATATTGATCATGGGGCGTCAAAGCCTATATTCACGGCCGAATATTTAGACAAGAGGTTTATTTTTAATTAGGGGTGTACGCTATAGTCGCCTGGCGACTAGACGCATGAGCGCAGCAAAGTAAAGTTTTTTGGCGGGAGTTAAGACGTGTACACATACATGCCTCCGTGGCAGCAATACTCTCTAATACGACAGTACTCTAATCTATGAGAGATGGCATCGTCTACCCCTCACTATTGCGGCATTGAGATCAAGTATCGCGAGGCGCTTATGGTCCAAGTGATGATACTTACCGAAAATAATAAAACTCACCAAGAATTTCAAAATGGTTTCTATTTTGTGGCGCAAATCACCCTCTAATGCCTGAAATTTGCAATTTTCTCACACTGAATTCTGATTGAAATCAGTTTTAATGCGGAACAAGAGTGCGCGATTTCTCGCTAGGGGATACCGAAAAAGCCTTCGGGATTGGTTCGCGTCACACACGACCACCTCCGTTGGCGCCAATGTCGAATATACCCAGTTGCGGCGATGTCACTGACCCAATCTGATTCCTCACAAACCATTGCCTGAGCTGGATTTGTGCTGATTTGGAGATGGGTCAGTCTTGCATCGCTACGTTATTCAATTCGGCATCGGCGCAACAAGGGAGGTTATTTCCACCAATACTCGACCTGAACCCCTACATTGGAGCCTTGCAGGTCTGTACCAAACGCACCCGTATCAGACAGAGCCGATCCCGGAGATTGCAAGCTCGCGGCACGTTGTGCAGCCTTGTTCCAGGTAGCGTAGGTGTAATACAGACGAATTTCCGGTCTGTCCCAGAATCCCGGACCCTTCGGAGACCAAGTCGGCGCGATAGTGTACTTGGTGAGTTTTCGGGTACCGTCTGCGGCTTCAACCTGGTCGCGCCCAACTTCTGTGATCAACTTGAATTGATCCGTGAACGCATAAATTGGCCGAACACCCATGGATAACCAGTTCTGATCATCCCCATCAGGGCGCGTGTCTTTTTGATAGACCAATTCAACTTGACCGCTGAAAGCATGAGTCATTTGCCAGTCGAAAAACTCCACGACTCGCCAGCTCTTGTTGCTCTCATCCAGCGTGGTATCACCGGTGTAGCCCAATGCGGTTCCCGGCCCTCGGCCGTATTGAACAGCGAATTTGTTGACTCCGCCGAGAAACGCGACCTGCTTGTGCTGGGCAACCACCGACCAGCCCTGATGAGCATTCTCGCGGCTCGGCTTGTCCAGATAACTGACGCCCAGCTGAACCTCACCACCGGGATTTGTGTTGAATCCGCTGACGGTCACATCATGACGAGTAACAAAATCCTTTTGGAAGACGTTGTCCTTGCGTGAGAGCACGTAGCTGTATTTCAGATCTCCCAAGGCGACTTGGTCGAACCCAAAGCCCGTTGAGCTTTGGTTCCAGTAGAAGTAATCGGAAATATTGATGTCGTTTCGGTTGTAGTAACGGCGGCCCGCCCAGAAAGAACCGCCATTCAATGCCGGCATCTTGCTCCACTCTGCATAGAGCTGACTCATACGCGTATAGCCGTGCTCCCCGTCAAATTTTGGTTCATGGCCATACTCGTTGTAAAACTGTGCCATGCCTTCCACGCTGACCGTCGAGCCGTCGTCCAGTGAAAGCAGATCCTGGCGCAAATCCAGTTCCAGATACTGCTCACATTCGTTACCAAGGCGATATTTGGATTGCGCGCCCGGTAGCTGAAAGCACGACTGTTTCCCTCCTTGAGTCGAATCCCCAACCCCGGTTCTGAAATAACCACTGAAGTCTGTGGAATACGCGTCAGCAGGCAGAAAGCCAACAGCCAAGGACGCACCCAAAACTGCGCTGAGAGTTTTAACGTTCATTCATAATACCTTTTGGTTTTTATACTTATTGGACAAGGTCGATAACGCGAACTAGCACGCTTTTTACATTCACAGATTCCCGGATGGGAAACAGGTTAAATCGAATAGAAAACGCACCGCCTTGCCTGAAGCAAGGCAAAAGGCAAGAACCCGATAGTATCCGTGCAACATGATCAGCAAGAGATTACTTAACCCATGAGTTAGTTAGCCGCCCCGAAAATACAACATGAGTGGATAAATGCACAGAGGCACTACTACAGGTATTTCCAAGACGGGAGGGCGTTAGCCCGCCTGATCTTAAGAGGCTCTAACCCCGATGACGTCCTCGAAAGAAATCTATAAGACCCTGCGTCGAGGAATCATCTGCCGGTTCCGCGTCATAGCGAGTCAGAAGGTTGTAGACGCTGTTGCCTAGTTCCTTGCCCAACTCCACGCCCCATTGATCAAACGAATTGACTCCCCAAATGACACCTTGGACAAAGACCTTGTGTTCATAAAGGGCGATCAATGCCCCCAGACTATGTGGATTGATGATCTCAAGAGCAACCGTATTGCTTGGCCGGTTACCTGGAATCACCTTATGCGGCGCCAGTCGTTCAATCTCACTGGAAGAAAGGCCTTTAGTTTTCAACTCTGCCTCAGCTTCAGCGCGGTTTTTGCCGCGCATCAGCGCTTGGCTTTGAGACAAGCAATTGGCGTACAGCCATTCCTGATGGTCAGCCACTGGGTTGTGGCTGACCACAGGGACAATGAAATCGGCTGGAATTAAAGGTGTCCCTTGATGCAACAACTGGTGGTAAGCGTGCTGTCCATTACATCCCACGCCGCCCCAGATGACTGGGCCAGTGGTGTAGGAAACTGACGTGCCGTCATGACGAACACTTTTACCGTTGGACTCCATGTCCATCTGTTGCAGATGCTTCACGAAATTGCGCAGGTTGTGGTCATAGGGCAAGAACGCATAGCTTTGCGCACCCCAAAAATTGTGATACCAAACGCCGAGTACCGCTAAAAGAACGGGGAGGTTCTGTTCCAATGGTTCATTCAGGAAATGCTGATCCATAGCATACGCGCCAGACAGCAGTTCCTTAAAGTTAGCTATGCCAATGGCCAGAGCAATCGGCAGGCCAATGGCCGACCACAGTGAGTAACGGCCACCGACCCAGTCCCACATAGGAAAAATGTTTGCTTCACGGATGCCGAAATCCAGTGCAGCTTGACGATTACTTGTCACAGCAATGAAGTGACGATATAGCTTCTCTTCCGTCCCGCCCTTAGCCAAATACCAGCTTCGAGAAGCTTGCGCATTCTTCAAGGTTTCAAGAGTACCGAAGGTTTTGCTGGAGATGATGAACAGCGTTGTTTCTGCGTTCAGCTCGGCCGTAACTTCTCGGAATTCATTGCCGTCGATGTTAGCCAGGTAATGGCACCGCACCCCATGCCGAGCGAAGGGCGCCAGTGCTTCAGAGACAAGCTCAGGGCCCAGAAATGAGCCACCAATACCAATGTTTACGACATCAGTAATGACCTTGTCGTTGTAGCCACGCCAAAGATGACTATGGATACGACTCACCACGTCAGTCATCTGCGCCAGAGCACCATGCACATCGCGCATCAAGTTGCGGCCATCGACCATCAAAGGTTCCCCCACTGGTCGCCGCAGCGCGGTATGCAGCACAGGACGCTTCTCGGAACAGTTGATTTTTTCTCCACTGAACATGGCATGCGCTGCCTGTTTCACGCCAGCCTCACGCGCCAGGTTTATAAGCAATGAACGCGTCTCGTGAGTGATCAGGTTTTTGGAGTAATCCAGAAACAGCCCGCAGCCCGCCAAGGAAAAGTCTTGAAAGCGTTTACTGTCATCTCGAAAGGCATCGCGCATACTAAAATCTTTCATGCTCTCCCGGTGCTCGAGCAGATTGCGCCATGCCGGCAATGCAGTCACATCATTTGTTTTGTTGTAGTGATTCATGTTCAGCCTCTTTGGCAATACGGCGTCCGCCGTCTAAATCAACGATTCATCTTTTGGCGGTTTGTAATTCTGCAAACGCAGAGCGCCCCGACGTTCTACGGTTGTAGTTACAACCAATTTGTCGGACTTCGCTCCACAAAGTCAGGGTTTTTCATAGCGACCTAAAATGACGCCTGCCTCTTTAACGAAATTATTGAAATCTGAAGAAAACAAAACCGAAGCCGGTCTCTCAAGAAAAACTGTAAACACATCTATACGTGCACAACAAATGGAAATCAGATGCTGATCACTTAGTTTCAAAATTATCTAGGCGGCGAGACGTGGACAAGAGTCAAATAAATCAAGCCCGCAACCGCTAGATCCTCAGGTTGAAGTCCTGAGTACAGTCATTTGGGAACGCCGCAAGAATCTCGCTGGATTAAAGTGGGATTCAATCGAATAGTCTGACGTCTCCCCTCAGGTTGCTTGATACGCTTCAATAAAAGCTTCACTGCCTGGGCTCCGAGCTCTTCAAGAGGTTGCGCTATAACTGTCAGTCGAGGGCTAAAAGCATCCGCCCAGTCGAAATCGTCAAAGCCGACCAGCGCGATGTCCTTTGGCACCTCAAGCCCCATTTCACGTAAGGCCTGCATTGCACCAATGGTCATCAAGTTGTTTGCAGTCATTATTGCGGTAGGTGGGTGCTCTAGCGCTAGTAAATGGCGGGTCGCTTCCATTGCCGGCGCAATCGCCGATTCACCACAGCAAACTAATTGATCTTCGTACTGAATTCCTGCGTCAGCCAAGGCCGCACGGTAACCGTCAATTCGCTCATGAGAAGAGGACTGAGTCAATCGTCCGGATACCATCCCGATGCGCCGATGTCCCAGTTTAATCAAGTGAGCAATCAACTCTTGAGAGGATTGCTTGTTCTCTACCCCCACCTGATCGAAAGACGTCGACAGAAGTCGATCGATGAGAACCGTGGGTATCTTGTTGGCCTTTAAGTAATTAAATACTCTATTTTCTGGATCATACTCCGAGGCTAGCAAAATGCCGTCAACACGCCTCTCATGCAGTGCTTTGACCGCTTTAAGCTCTTGTTCAGGATCTTTTTGCGTATTGACCAGTATCATCATCAAGCCGTTTTTCGCACAGGCCGCTTCGATAGCACGTACTGTTTCACTGAAATAATAGTTTGACAGTGTAGCAATCGCCACCCCTATAGCACCTGAAGAGGAGCGAGCCAGAGACCGAGCGAGCGAGTTTCGAATATAGCCTACGGACTCTACAGCCTGATTCACGTTACGGACGGTGTCAGGATGTACTTTACGAGTCCCATTGAGTACATGGGATACCGTAGACATTGATACATTTGCGGCTCGCGCGACATCGCTCATCTTTGCGCCCACTGTGCACCACTCCTTTCTCACGTGATTTATGAATAGCGCTGAACTCATGCCCAGCGGTTAGCCATTGTAAAGCGCACGGCGAGAAAATGTGTCTGAGGGTCCAGGAATTGATGCCGGGACGACCTCGCAATATCGTGAGAGACCCAGCGAGGTGCGCTGTGTACATAAAGGGGGTGAAGCGAGAGGGTGGAATCCGCTATGCAGCATAGCCTGGCACTCCTTTTTATTATTAGTAGCGGTCACATGGCGAACCGTTAACGGCACGCAGGGACGCTGTTGAAAAAAATCATAGCCGAGACGAAACCGCTTGCGCAAGCGCTTTCCTACCTTTTCAGGTTTCCTTTTCATGAAAAGGAAAGCGCTTGCGCAAGCGCTTTCCTTTGGTCTATGTTTCTCGAACAAGAACACCGATGAGAGGTTTCAACTGCTTCTCAAATCGGTAGATAAGGAGTTAACCGCAATGCTGAGCACTGGATCTGCAAGTCCACCTCTTGCCCTATTGGAAATGCGCTCTATTTCTAAGTCATTCAATGGGATACGCGTCCTGCATGACATCGACCTCAGTATTTTCCCAGGACAAATCCACGCGCTAATGGGCGAAAACGGCGCTGGAAAATCCACGCTGATGAAAATACTGTCGGGGGCCTATACAGCCGACAGTGGCACTATCCGAATCGATGGATGCGATATTAAAAGCTATGGCCTGAACGATGCGAAGCGCCATGGCATTTCAGTTATCTATCAAGAACTTAGCTTGTGCGCGAATATGACCGTGGTCGAGAATATCTACCTCGGTAGAGAAATTCGTCGATGTGGGGTTGTAAACCATAAGGCAATGACCGAAGGCGCGCAGGTTGTGTTAAAGCGACTTGGCGTCACATTTGATCCGCACGCGCTGGTCGGTACATTGTCGATCGCCGACCAACAACTGGTTGAAATCGCCCGGGCAATTCATGCCGACACACGAATCCTGGTGATGGATGAGCCTACAACACCGCTATCTTCAAAAGAGACTGAAAGTCTATTTATATTGATTCGGCAATTACGGGCTGATGGCGTCGCGATCATCTATATCAGCCATCGAATGGCTGAGATATACGCATTGTCCGATTGTGTTTCGGTACTCCGAGACGGTCATTACGTAGGTTCGCTGGATCGTGCCACGCTATCAGCTGAAACCTTAGTCCGGATGATGGTTGGCCGTGATGTTTCCGGTTTCTATGCCCATGAGCGTCCTTCGTGTTCTTATGAACAACCGATACTACGTGTTCGTAATCTTACAGATGGCTTCAATATTAAAAATTGCAGTTTCGATCTGTATGCCGGCGAGATTCTTGGAATTGCAGGGCTGGTAGGCTCCGGAAGAACTGAACTTGCCCGACTCATCGCCGGTGTCGATGCGTACTCAGGTGGTCAGATTGAAATGGATGGCGAAGTTGTAGTCATACGCTCTCCTCGCGATGCAGGTAATGCAGGCATCGCCTATCTAACAGAAGACCGCAAAGCGCTGGGTCTTTTTCTCGACATGAGTGTTCACGACAATATCAATGTATCTGTTTTGGGAAGAGATGCTCTATTTCCGGGTTTTGTGAGCCGAGCAGCCGGAACTGGACGCACCAAACAAGCCATTGAAGCACTCAATATCAAAGCATCCTCAAATATCAATGTCGGAGCGTTGTCTGGAGGCAACCAGCAAAAGGTTTTGCTGGCTCGTCTGCTTGAGATGAAACCCAGGGTATTGTTCCTCGACGAGCCTACTTCGGGTGTAGACATTGGAGCCAAAACAGAAATATATAAAATAATCCATGCATTGGCCGCATCTGGCGTTTGTGTAGTGGTGATTTCAAGTGAACTACCAGAGATCGTTGGAATTGCTGATCGTGTGTTGGTCATGTGTGAAGGAAAACTTGTCACGGAACTCGGTGGCCACAGCGGTCTTGATATCACACCTGAAACCATTATTGCATTTGCCACAGGCAGCGACAGGTTGACTCTAGCCAACGGAGATTTAGTCCAATGACGTCCCCACTGCAACAAAAAGTAGTAAGTGACTTCACCACACCTGGTGTACGAAACATCGTTGGCGCTACCGCGCAGGATAAAATGCGCCAACTGATGAGGGTGGCAGGTATGCTGCCCGTCTTGTTGCTCCTTTGTGTGGGCTTTAGCCTGATGAGCGAGAATTTTCTCTCGGTTCAGAATTTTTCAATCATTAGTCAACAAGCTTCTATCAATGTGGTATTGGCATCAGGTTTAACTTTCGTGATCTTGACAGGTGGAATCGATCTTTCGGTTGGTTCGATTCTGGCTGTTTCCGCAGTAGTGGCACTATTGGTATCGCAAGTTCCCGGGTTTTCTTCCCTGGCGATCGCTGCGGGACTTGGGGTCGGACTGCTGCTAGGGCTCGTCAATGGAGCATTGGTCGCTTTCGGGAAGCTACCGGCATTTATAGTCACGCTGGGCGGATTGACTGCGATGCGTGGAATCGCACGCCTCATCGGCGAAGACAAAACGGTTTTCAATCCCGATCTATCGTTTGCCTATATTGGTAACGATACGTTGTTCGGGGTGCCATGGCTGGTGGTAATCGCGATGGTAGTGGTTACTCTTTCGTGGCTTATTCTTCGACGTACGGTTTTAGGCGTCCAAATTTACGCAGTGGGTGGCAATCCCGAGGCCGCACGGTTATCGGGAATCAAGGTCTGGAAAGTCCTGTTATTTGTTTATGCTTTATCCGGTTTGTTGGCGGGTGTGGGGGCCATCATGACTTCCGCTCGCCTGATGGCTGCTAACGGACTGCAAATGGGACAGTCCTATGAGCTCGACGCTATCGCAGCCGTTATCCTGGGGGGCACACGTTTCACAGGAGGCGTCGGCACCATCGTCGGTACGCTAATTGGCGCCTTGATTATCGCTACACTTTCCAACGGCCTGATATTGCTAGGCGTTTCGGATATCTGGCAATACATCATCAAAGGTGTCGTCATTATTGGGGCGGTAGCACTCGATCGCTTTCGACAGACCGGCGCACGCACCTGAATCATATAAAAATCACCCACCCACACTCCAATAACAAGAGGCAGTCCCCATGAAAAAAATAATATTTACCGCTGTTTGTGCACTACTGACATTTAGCACCGCTCAAGCACGAGAGTTGAAATCCGTCGGGATAACTGTTGGCTCGCTGGGAAATCCTTATTTTGTAGCGATGGTCAATGGCGCCAAAGCGCAGGCACTGAATATTAATCCAAATGCAAAATTCACGTCGGTCTCGGCCGATTACGATTTAAATAAGCAGTTTACTCAGATCGATAACTTCATTTCATCGGGCGTAGATTTGATTCTTGTCAATGCCGTCGACCCTGTCGCCATCGCACCTGCGATTGCGAAAGCGAGAAAGGCAGGCATAGTGGTTGTGGGTGTCGATGTCATGGTGCAAGGTGCAAACGCCACGGTACAGACAGATAACGTCGAAGCCGGCAGGATTGCATGTCAGTACATTTCTGAGAAGCTGGGTGGCAAGGGTAACGTTATTATTCAGAACGGTACGCAAACTTCAGCAGTCCTGGATCGTGTCAATGGTTGTAAGAGTGTTTTCGCACAGGCACCGGATATCAAGGTACTGTCCGATAATCAGGATGCCAAAGGCTCGCGCGAAGGTGGCTACAGCGTGATGCAAGGCGACCTCACTCGCTTTGCAAAAGTCGACGCAGTGTTTGCTATTAATGATCCTCAGGCCATAGGTGCAGACCTGGCAGCAAAACAACTTAAGCGTAAAGGCATCATTATCGCATCGGTGGATGGGGCTCCCGATATAGAGACAGCACTCAAAAGCGATACGCAGATCCAGGCCTCTGCCTCTCAGTCTCCTTGGGGCCAAGCAAAACAGGCCGTAACGATGGGTAACGACCTGTTGAATGGGAAATCTTTGGAAAGCACAATGGTACTGCTTCAACCCTCACTTGTAACCCGGACGAATGTGACGGAATACAAAGGCTGGCAAGCGATCACTGAGTAATAAGCGGTTGAGTCAAATGGCATAGGGATATCTAGCCATCTCTGAAATGGGGTAATGGCTGCTACGGATATTCGTAGTAGCCAAAAACGCTCGTTTTAATGATCCTCCGCTGGCTCAAGTCAAGTATCAGGCCCAAAGATGTGCTTCAAGCATCTTGGAAACTTCCTCGGTCCGCCTGCTGACGAGAAATTTGGCATGTTTTCCAACACAAACACATTGGTAAGCGTAGCGCTACTTGACTACGTTAAGGCTCTGTCTGGTAATCGAATTGTCGTTGCGCTAGCGGGGCCGCCTGGTGCTGGTAAGTCCACCGTCTCCGAGGCCTTGGTAGAGGCCCTTAATAGTATTGAGCCGGGGAGCGCAGCGGTCATTCCCGGGGATGGCTTTCATTACGATGATGCGGTTCTTGGATCCTTGAACCTTTTAGATCGTAAGGGTTCCCCCGATACATTCGATGTGGGTGGCTTCAGAAGTCTGCTGCTGCGGCTTCGTGCGAACAACGAGCCGACGGTTGCCGTCCCGGTATTCGATCGACACCTGGAGATATCCCGTGCTGCAGGACGATTGATTTCCTCTGACGTGAAATATCTCGTCGTGGAAGGAAACTACCTTCTATTAAACCTTGAGCCATGGTCGTCTTTAAGAGACTGTTTTGACGCCACCATCATGCTGCAGGTTGACCGTAAAACCCTGCAGACGCGGCTGCTTGATCGATGGCGATCATTCGGGTTCGATGAGTCTACTGCCTGTGAAAAAATTCGTCGCAACGACCTTCCGAATGCCGAGCTTGTAATGTCGGCCAGCAGTAAAGCTGACTTCATGATCACAGACAAAGAACCCACTTCCCCTCCTTGAGATAATCATGCTTATCCGGAGGGGACGACGGTCACTTTCTGCTTGTTCACTGGCCGTATTGTGCGAGCGCTGTGCCAGTCTCGTCAGTGAAACCTTACCCGTCGCAGCCAATGTGGCTGCCTATCAACAACCAATAGCGAACCTTTAAAGAGCAAACGATTATGTATCTGGTATGTGGTGAAGCGCTGTTCGATTTCTTTAGTGAAAACGATCCCGAAGCTCAAGCTTCAAAAGTAAATTACAAGGCCATTGCCGGCGGTTCACCGTTCAATGTCGCCGTCGGACTGCGACGCCTGGGTGTCGACGTGGCGCTGTTTTGCGGGTTGTCCACCGACTACCTGGGCCGGCGTTTACAGCAAGTATTGCGGGAGGAGGGCGTGCGCTTGAACTATCTTCAGGACTTCGACGCACCGACCACCCTTGCCATGGTCGCCGTGGGTGCCGATGGCTCGCCGCATTACAGCTTTCGCGGCGAAGGCTGCGCGGATCGCCAGCTGTTGCTGAGCCATTTGCCTGAGTTAGGCGCTGAGGTGCGCGGATTGCATATTGGCTCGTACTCGTTGGTGGTGCAGCCGATTGCCGATACGCTGCTGGCTCTGGTTTACCGGGAAAGTGGCAAACGCCTGATCAGCCTCGACCCCAACGTGCGACTCAACCCAGAACCGAATATCGAATTGTGGCGCGAACGGATCGGCACTCTGGTCGAACATGCCGATCTGATCAAGGTCAGTGACGAAGACCTGAATCTGCTCTACCCCGAGTGTGATGCGCAGAGCGTGATCGAGGGCTGGCTGGAACACCGCTGCCAACTGGTATTCCTCACCCGTGGCGGTCAGGGCGCGACAGTTTTCAGCCGCCGCCATGGCACTTGGTCGGTGCCGGCCCATCGCGTGGTGATGGTCGATACCGTAGGCGCCGGCGACACCTTCCAAGCGGCATTGATCGCTTGGCTGACGGAGCAGCAGCTGGATTCGGTGGAGGGCTTACAACGCTTGAGCCGTGAACAGATCGACGCAATGCTCACTTTTGCCGTCAGTGCCGCAGCCCAGACCTGCGGTAAAACCGGGCCAGACTTACCTTTTCGGCATCAGTTGGATTGATATCTGGTCAGGATTGTTTCGTCGGCATTGCAGTCGTCGCGGGCATCCGAAATAGCTGAGAACGAGCTTCGTCGGTACCTGAGCATATCGTCTACAACGTTGGCGAGGAGGATGTAGGCGGGGGGCGCCTAAGCGTCGTGGCGTCGCCATCGCTGAAAAACTGAAGATGGTGTCTCGGTCGGGCAGCTGCTGCCACAGCATTGGCCTGACTTCTCAACGTGAGGGCGCTTTTGCATTAGAATGACCGCTCAACTCATATGGAACAGGACTGATCCGAATGGAAGCGCGAGCCATTTTTTCCGCCAAGAATTTCAAACCAACGGACCTGATCCTCACGCCCGAAATTACAACAGGCTTACCCGTGTCGATCAGCTCCATGGAAAAGTCCTATACAGGCGCTATCGATGGTATTTCTTCAACAGCCTTTACCGCGGCGTTCGACCAAGCGTCAAGAAGGGGTAGCTACATCGCGATGGAGAGCTTCAAAGGTACGGTGAATGGGGTAGAGGGTTCCTTTAACTTCATTCATTCCGCCTCCACTACCGGAACTGATCGTGCAGATGAGTTTTTCTGCATCGTTGGAGGCAGTGGTACGGAGGGTTTGAAAGGGATCTCAGGGTCAGGAGGGATCACAATTGACACCGATGGAACGCACCATATTTGGTTCAATTACCACCTCGAATAAGGCTGTAACAAGCCGTAAAGAGCACCGCCCCTGATGCGCATCAGGGAGGTGTCTTCACTAGGTGCTTACCGTGGTTTTGCCGGACGCAGACGATGATTTTGATTATTGAAGGTAAACGGCTACCTTACCCTGGACACGGGCCAGCGCGCGGGGCTTTTTCCTTGAAGCGAAAACATAAAGCACTGGAATCAATCGTTCAAAAGCGCTCCACTCGATTCGCGTAGTCGCGCCAAGCGGTTCCAGCGAACGAACAGGGCAAAAAAAACCGTATATCAATCGTTATGTGAAAAATGAATCGTCCGCTGTTTGTTTCTCTAGATGGGCCCAAGGGAACCGGCAAAACCACACTGTTGGAAGCCATTACGAAAGCGCTAAGGGCAGACAACAAAAAGGTGATCCGACTTTGCGAGAAAAAAAGCGATCCCTTTAGGGGGGAAACAATGACCCTCGTGAACAAACTTGTCAGAAACCCCACCCGGGATTTGGAGTTGAGGGTTTGTGAGCGCTTCGCTGATAGCCGTACCTGGATTTCCCAACACGTACTGGCTAAGCAGCCACCAGACAGCATCATCTTGATCGATCGCTGGTACCCCTCTGATGCCGCGTTCCGCCGGATAGTCCCGTTTGCAGAGATTCTACAGTTGAACATTGATCGAAACGTGCGAGTGCCAGACCTGCATGTCGGGGTTGTCACCGTCCCTGATATTTCTTGGGCGAGGGCAGCGGCACGACGGCGCGGGCTGAGCAGTACTGTGATCCATAAGCTGGAAGAACATGTCGCTTGTAGCGAGGCGTTCGAGCGAGCAATTGCAGATCACGGCTGGGTTCTATGCCGTAATGAAGGCACGATCGAAGACGCAACGATGCAGGTGATTTCTGAGATCTATAGAGTCCTTTGATGCCCCGTAGGCGAAGTTCGCTGCGCCCAAGGACAAGGTCCCCCTGATATCACCCGCGATTTTGCCCGTTGCTCTACAGGCCCCGGAAGGGACTGAATATTCTATGCCCGTCGTGATCGCTGTAATCGCCAAGCGGTTCTTGCGGGACGGAGAACGCGGGGACGAAATGAAGTCCAGGCTTTATGCGGCAGCACCACCTGATTTATCGGTAAGCTACGTTTTTCGCTCGCTGTAAATCCACTCCTAACCACACCCTGATGACCAATATGCTTGACTGGGACAGCCTCCGTTTTTTCTTTGCCTTTGTTCATGAGGGCTCCTTAGCCGCTGCGGCTCGCTCGCTGGGGGTGGAGCACGCGACTGTGGCTCGCCGAATAGCTGCCCTTGAAGCCTCTTTGGACATGAAGCTGGTAGATCGTAGGGGCCGTGTCTACCAACTGACCGAGGAGGGTGTAAGGGTAGGTGAATATGCAGCGCAGATGGAGTCTGCGTCACTTGCGCTCAGGCGATTTGCTGACGGGGGAGAAAGCCGTGTTGAGGGTGTGGTGATCTTGTCTGCACCTCCTGCATACCTCGGAACGTTGGTAGCTCGGCGACTTGGGGTATTGCGCGAGCGTTATCCCCGGTTGCAGCTGACGCTCGTCGGGGCCAAGTCCACTGCGTCGTTGGCAAGGAAAGAAACCGATATTGCCATTACCTTCAGCAGGCCGGATGAACAGAGTATCGTCGCCAAAAGTCTCGGCTCCTTGCGTTTTTACCCTCATGCTAGCGAGGACTACATTAGCCAACGTGAACCTGAAGCGTTCGAGTTCATAGGCTACGACCGTAGCATGGGCGATTCGGTACAGCAGCAATGGCTCCTGGATCGGCTGGAAGGAAGACCGCTTTCCGTCACCAGCAACGATCTGCGCATCCAGGCATTAGCTGCCGTAGGCAATGCTGGCATAGTTTTCCTTCCGGATTTTTTAGGCAAAGAATATGGGCTGGCAAGGGTAGATATGGATCACACACCGCTGGAGCTACCCATCTGGCTCGCGTTTCATGAAGATTTACGCAGCTCTCTAAAAATCCGGGCAGTGCTTGATTTCATCATGGAGGGATTAGTGCAGGCACAGGGGCTGTGAATTTTTTCACATCCGCTTTGTGACTTTGATGAATGGGCCATCACGAAACATGTCTCTACTCTGGGCTCCGAATTGAATTCCTGCCACTGAGAGGCCCTTCACCAAATGAGCAGTTCCCATCCCATACAAAGCTCAATGGCTGTGTACCGTACAGCGTGGATCGTGACCGCGATTTTTATACTTTCAAATGCCGCTACGCCACTCTACAGCTTTTGGCAGCAGTCCCTCGGCTTCGCGTCGGGAGTGCTAACCGTAATTTTTGCCTGCTACATCATCGGTCTTCTTCTAACGCTCACCGTCGCTGGGCAGCTGTCCGACCACTACGGGCGCAAAGCCTTGCTTCTACCCTGTGTGGGGCTGGCTATCATTGCAGCGATTCTGTTCGACCAAGCGCACAGCATCGGCGTCTTGATGCTCGCACGCTTCCTCACCGGCGTTTCGGTGGGCCTCGTTGTATCTGGGGGTATGGCGAATGTCGTCGAGCATGCTCAGCCTCATCGCAAGCATTTTGCTTCGCTAATGGCATCTGTCGCGATGGTGGCCGGAGCGGGCACCGGGCCGCTATTGGCAGGGGTCGTTGCGCAATATCTTCCGAACCCGATCCACACAGTCTTCCGAGTGGAAATCGCGATTTTGTGCATGGCACTCCTAGCGTTACTCAATCAAAAGAACCAGAAGCTTGGGGGCGGTACGTTTAAACCACACTTGCCCACCGTCGCTAAGGAAAACCTCGGCATCGTGCTATTGGGGATAGCGTTCTTCGGCCCTGGAATAACTTCGACATCATTCATCTTGTCGCTCGGCCCCAAGCTGATAGCGACTTTTCTAGGCGTGAATAGTCCCCTTGTCACGGGTTGTATGGCCTTTTCAATGTTCCTCGTCGCCGTGGGCGTGCAGTTTGGGGCGAAGCGATACAGCGGCCGTACCGTGTTTTCGCTTAGCGGGATCGGCACTGTCTTCTCAATGATTTTCGTGTGGATCGCACTGAAAACCGGTTCCGCTCCATGGCTGATCGTTTCCGCCTTGTTGGCAGGCGCCGGTCAAGGATTGGGCCAGTTAGGTGGACTGACCCTTATTGCTGACCGCGTGCCTGCGCAGCGCAGAGCCGAGGCCAACGCAGTGTTCAACATGGGGGGTTATGTGCCCGCTGGGGTGATCCCGGTGTTAACAGGTTACTTGATCGACTTTTGGGGGCTGAGCATTGGAGTAAGCTTGCTTGCGCTCATTATCGCGAGTCTTGCTTCTTTGGCGCTCATGCAGCTTTGGAGGCACGTTCCCGAGCAAAGTCAAACGCGTAGATGCGGCGAGGCTTAACGAGCCCACTTATGTTGCAGCAGATCGATAATCTGACTGGCGTGCTGGGTTGGCAGATCTGGACTACGTTCAGGGATGCAGTCAAACCGCTCTTCGAGTTGTAGAGATAGCTTATGTCGCCGATCCATATAAATCAGCGGTTTGCATGCCAAGGCCACCCACGGCGGCCTTGTTCATTGCAGTGCGGTCGCTAGGGCAACAAAGCATAAACCTTGAACAGCTTCTTCACGATATCGTTGGTCCCGCCCAGGTATTTGTCGTAGGCCTTCTCGATGGCGCCCGAACGATAGGCTTCGCTCAAGGCCGTATCGACCAGCAGGCGGAAGTCCTCATCGTTGCGCTCCACGATCATGGCCACCGGGGCATACTCGAAGATGCGGTCCAGAAGCATCAGGTTCTTGGCAGTGTCGTCCTTGGCCATTTCGTTTCTCAACAGCATGCGCTCGGAGAAGAAGGCATCAGCCTTGCCCTCGGCGACCAGTTTAATCCCTTCATCGTTGTTGGCCACGGTCACCAGCGAGGCGACCACGCCGAGCAGGCGCATCTGCTCGCGAATCCAGTCTTCGGTTACCCCACCCTCAATAGTGGCATAGATGTGGTTGGCCAGGCCGCGGTTGATGCTGGCACGCCAGGTCGGGCCGCTGTAGGCGACTTCGCCGTTGAGCACATTGAGCAGCGGCTCGGCGGCATCCTTGCGCACCACGACCGAAAGACCGGCGGTGTAGATCGGTATGGAGTAGCTGACCATCTTGCGCCGCTCCAGGGTCGCCGGTGTCGGCGTGCAAAGGATATCGACCTTGCCCAGATTCACGGCACTGGTCTCCTCGGCGACCTTGACGGGCTGATAGCGCAGTTGCAGGTCGGGCAGGCCCAGTTCGCTCTTGAGCTTGTCGGCGATCTTCAGGCACAGGTCGATGGCGTAGCCGCTGGCCTTGTCGCCTTCCTGCTTGCTGAAGGGGTCCATTTCTGGCAGGTAGCCTAGGGTGAAGGTGTGGCTGCTGCGCACGCGTTCAAGAGTGTTGGCGCCGGCCACTAGCGGCAGCGTCGAGAGCGCGAAGGCAAGCAGCAGGCTGGTGGTATTTGCAAATGGTACGTTCATGTCTGGTATCCCTATGCAGAAGTCTGTGCAGTCCTGAATGCCACGCCTAAAGATTGCCGGCCCTGGCCTGGGCGGCTGGCGGCATGTCGGTGAAACGCTTGGCGAGGAAACCGTAGAGCAGGTAGCCGAAGGCGAGTACCAGTGTGCCGCCCATCACTGCATCCTTGCCGCAGGCATACAGGGCGTACAAGGAGTACGCCATCGCAATGATCAGTACCACCACGTTGCGTGAGTAGATCGCCGGCGAGACCGCGGCCTTGTACATGATCACCAGCAGGCCGGTAAGCGCGGTTATATAGGGGATCAGGTTGGTTACCGCCGCCAGGTTGACCAGCTTGCTGAACTGGGCGGCGGCATCGGGTGAGATGGTCGCCAGGGCCATGAGGGTCTGCAGCACGCCGCAGACGATCATGCCGACAACGGGCGCATTCATGGAGTTGACCTTGCTGAACAGCTTGAGGAACAAACCTTGGTCGGCCGTCATCTTGGCTGTTTGCGCCAGGGTGAATTGCCAGCCCAGCAGCGAACCGACACAGGCCATGACCGCCAGGGCCATGACGATACTGCCCACCATCGGGCTGAATATCGTGGCATAGACCAGCGCGAAGGGCGCCGAGGATTTGGCCAGATCAGCGTTGGGGATGATGCCCTGGATGACGGTGGTTGACAGTACATAGATCACAGCTGCACCCAGGGTGCCCAACAAGCAAGCCAGCGGCACGTTGCGCTTGGGGTTTTCCACGGCATCGGTGGCCTGGGCCGCCGATTCCATGCCCAGGAAGGCCCATAGGGTCAGGGGGATGGCCTTGCTGATGGCCTCGGAGATTGGCAGGCTGTTCGGGTTCCAGGCGGCGGCCAGCACCTCGGGCTTGAACCAGAACCAGCCGATGATGCTCAGGCCCGCTACCGGAATGATCACGCCCCACACCGTGAAAGCACCGATCTTGCCGGTGATGCTGGGGCCACCGAAGTTGGCAACGGTGGTCAGCCAGATCAGCGCGATCGTGCCGATGCACAGCGGGATGGCACCACTGCCCAGCCAAGGCATGAAAGTGCTCATGTAGCCCACCGCCGAGATGGCCACGGCCACGTTGGCGATGGCCAGGGACAGGAAGTACAGGTACGAGCAGAGGAAAAAACCCGACTTCGCATGGGCTTCTTCGGTGTACGCGGACAAGCCGCCGGAACGCGAGCAGAAGACGCCGCACTGGGCAAAGCAGTAGGCGATGGCCATCGAGCCGATGGCCGTGAAGATCCACGACAACAGCGAGACAGCACCCAGTTGAGCCATGTTGGTCGGCAACATGATGATACCCGAGCCCATCATGTTGACTGTTACCAGCGTCGTGAGCCCCATCAGGCCCATTTTGTTGCTTGAATCAGCCATCGCAAACCTCCTTGCCCTGTTCAAATAGTTGACCCTGGGGCAGGTGACGTTATGCCTGCCACCAGGTAGGGGGTAATCTTTACTGCTTGACCACATAAACCTTGTAGGTGGGCCGCCCCAGGCTATCGCGTTCGATCTCGACACCATGGTTGTCATGTTCGAAACCGGGGAAGCGGCCGTCGAAGGCCTCCATCGCCAACAGATAGTCGACGATGGCTTTTTTGTCGGCGCCGGCCTTCTCGCCAGGCATCATCAACGGAATGCCAGGTGGATAGGGGACGATCTGCATGGCCACGGTGCGGCCTTGCATGTCGCGCACGGCAATCTGTTCGATTTCGCCTCTAACCAGTTTGGCGTAGGTGTCCCTTGGCGAAGACACCGGGTCAGGCAACAGAGTGTAGGCCGCATCCATGTTGTGCAGCATTTTCGTGGCCAGCATGTCCTGGTGCATCTCTTCGGCAAGGTCCTTGAGGCCCATGCCGCTGTAGCGGTCACCATGGCTGTCGACCAGGACAGGCATCACCTGTTCGAGTGGCGAGTTGTCGTCGTAATGTTTCTTGAACTCCATCAGGCCGGCCACCAGCGAGCCCCATTTGCCTTTGGTCACGCCCATGCTGAACAGCAGCAGGATCGAATAGGGCTCGGTCTTTTCCACCACGATGCCGCGGCTGGAGAGGAAGGACGATACCAACGGCGCCGGGATGCCGCTGTTCTCCATCTGGCCTTCGAGGGTCTGCCCCGGCGTGAGCACCGTGACCTTGATCGGGTCGAGCATGCAGTAGTCGCTGCCCAGGTCGCCGAAACCGTGCCAGGTGGCTGTCGGCTTGAGCAACCAGGCGTCGCTGTGGCGCAGGACGTCGGGATCGACGTCGGCAAAAGGCACCCCGTCGACCTGGTCCGGTTGCCATACACCGAACCACCAGTCCTTGGCGTTGCGCTGTTGTATTTCCTTGCTCAGGCGCACCATGGCCTGGCGAAAGGCAATGGCTTCGCTGATGGACTCATCGGTGAGGTAGCCACCGGCATCGTTCATCATTTTCGCCGAGACATCAGTCGAGGCGATGATGCTGTATTGCGGTGAGGTCGAGGTGTGCATCATGAAGGCTTCGTTG
This sequence comes from Pseudomonas sp. B21-048, assembly GCF_024748615.1. Classification (NCBI taxonomy): domain Bacteria; kingdom Pseudomonadati; phylum Pseudomonadota; class Gammaproteobacteria; order Pseudomonadales; family Pseudomonadaceae; genus Pseudomonas; species Pseudomonas sp. B21-048. Next base: position 2,706,979 of record NZ_CP087168.1, read on the forward strand.
AACAGGGCCGGTTTGACCGGCACTTTTCCGGAACGAACATGGATCATCGAAGCCTGGGACAGCGCTGCCAACAGCTTGTGGGTGGAGTGGGTGACGGTCACCGTGGCGTCGTCGGCATGCCGTTCGCCACGGTGCATGCCGTAACGCCCTTCGTACAGCGGGTTGAAGCGAGCATAGGCGTACCAGGCTTCGTCGTAGTGAATGCGGTCGACGCTCTGGCTCAGCTCGCGTGTGGTGGTCTGCACGTTGTAGCACAGGCCGTCGTAGGTCGAGTTGGTCAGCACTGCCAGCACAGGTTTTGCAGTCTTGTTGGTTGCCAAGGGGCTTTCGGTGAGTTTCTGCGCGACGGCAGCGGGAGTCAGCTCAGTGCGTGGCACCGGGCCGATCAGGCCGCGCGCGTTGCGCCGTGGACGCAGGTACAGCGGCACTGCGCCGGACATGTTCAAGGCATAGTTCAATGACTTGTGGCAATTGCGGTCGACCAGCACGGCATCGCCATCGATCACTGCCGAGTGCAGGACGATCTCGTTGCTCGCGGAGCTGCCACCCACGGAAAAGAACGTGAAGTCAGCGCCAAACACCCGCGCGGCATATTTTTCTGCTTCATCGATCGGGCCGGAATGGTCGTTGAGCGAGCCCAGCTCGCTAACCGAAACGCTCAGATCCGAGCGCAGCATCTGTTCGCCGTAGAAGTCGAGAAATGCGCGCCCCACTGCAGTCTTCATGAAGGCGGTACCACCGGTATGGCCCGGGGTGTGCCAAGAATATTCATGGGTACTGGCGAAATTCACCAAGGCGCCGAAAAACGGTGGCAGGATGCTGTCGAGGTAGCGGCGGGCGGCGGCTTCGATGCGCCCGGCGATGAATTCGGGGCTGTCTTCAGGCTGCCATATAAAACCGTCGATGTTCTCCACGAACGCCAGCGGCACCCGGCCCTGATGCGCCCGGCTCATGCCGAGCATGATCGGCAGCTGCGCCGTGCGCTGACGGATGAGCTGGATCAACTGCAGCGCCTGGTCCTGGTTGTTTTCGCACAGGCCCCAACCGATGATCGCGCAGCAGTAGGCCGAGTTGGCGCTGACGGCGATTTCGGCCTCTTCCAGCGACCCGACCAGCTCCACCTCCAATTCATGTTCATGCAGGGCGGCAGCAATCGCCTGGGCGCTGCGCAGAATGATACTGCTGTCATGTTCCTGGATGTTGGCCACGATCAGCACGGGGAAGCGCTGCATCAAATCGACAGGAAATCGGGTTTGCGAGTGACTCATGCGTATCTCCTTGAGCGCAGCATCAGGCCTTGAGTACGTAAACGTAGGCGCGGGTTCGACCGCCTTCGTGTTTCAGGTAGACGCCCTGAAGTTCAGGGGTGAAGCCGGGCAGGCGGTTAATGCCTTCTTCCAGGGCCAGGAAATACTTGAGTACTGCACTACCCCAAATCTCTCCGGGCACCAGGCACAAGACGCCCGGCGGGTAGGGCAACGCACCTTCGGCGGCGATGCGTCCATTGGCGTCGGCCAGCGGCACCAGTTCGACATTGCCGCGGATGTACTCGATCTGTGCGGCCTGGGGGTTCATGGCCTTTTTCGGGAAGTGTTCCTTGCGGAACATGTCCTTCTGTAACTGCTGCACGTTATGGCTGCGGTACAGGTCGTGCATTTCCTGGCAGAGTTTGCGGATCGTGTAGTCGCGATAGCGCTCTTCGTACAGCGCGTAAATGGCCGGTAGCACCCGACTCATCGGCGCGTCATCGTGGATGAAACGTTCGAAGCGGGCGATCTGTGCCGCGAGGTGGTTCATCTTTGCCCAGTCTTCGGCAGGGGTGAGCAGGAACAGAATGGAGTTAAGGTCGCATTTTTCCGGAACGATGCCATTCTGGCGCAGGAAGTTGGCCAGGATGCCGGCATGGATGCCGAAGTCGGTGTAACTGCCGTCCACCGGGTCGATGCCGGGTGTGGTGAACAGCAGCTTGCAAGGGTCGATGAAGTACTGCTTGTCGGCATAACCGGGGAAGGCATGCCAGCGGTCCTTGGGGTGGAACTCGAAGAAGCGGATGTCGCTGGCGATAGCGTCGGTTGGGTGGTCCTGCCAACGGCGCCCGTCGATTGTGTCCGGTACGAATGGGCGAACCAGGGTGCAGGCTTCCAGGATCAGCTTGCGTGCGTTGATGCCGAACTTCACGCAGTCGTCCCACAGGCGCAGGCCACTGCGGCCCGAGTGAATGCGCGCATTCACATCCAGCGAGGCGAATAGTGGGTAGAACGGGCTGGTGGAGGCCTGGGCCATGAAGGAGTTGTTCAGCCGCGCGTGATTGCAGTAGCGTGGCTGGCCCTTGATGTGGCGGTCCTTTTTGTGGATCTGCGAGGCCTGGGAAAAACCGGCCTGTTGTTTGTGTACCGATTGGGTGACGAAGATGCCAGGGTCGTTCTCATCCAGCTCGAGCAACATGGGCGAGCAGTCCTTCATCATCGGGATGAATTGTTCGTAGCCAACCCAAGCCGAGTCGAACAGGATGTAGTCGCACAGTTTGCCGATGCGTTCAACCACCTGGCGGGCGTTGTAGACGGTGCCGTCATAGGTGCCGAGCTGGATGATCGCCAGGCGAAATGGCCTTGGCAGTTGGGCCTTGTCCGGGGCAACCTCGGTGATCAGTTGGCGAAGATAGTCTTCTTCAAAGCAGTGGGAATCGATCCCGCCGATGAAACCATAAGGGTTGCGCGCGGTTTCCAGGTAGACCGGCGTAGCACCGGCCTGAAGCAACGCGCCCTGGTGGTTGGACTTGTGATTGTTGCGGTCGAACAGGACCAGGTCACCCGGGGTTAGCAGGGCGTTGGTGACCACTTTGTTGGACGCTGAGGTGCCATTGAGCACGAAGTAGGTCTTGTCGGCATTGAAAACCTTGGCAGCATGTTTTTGCGCTTGCAGCGCCGGGCCTTCGTGGATCAGCAGGTCGCCCAGCTTGACGTCGGCATTGCACATGTCGGCGCGGAACAGAGTCTCGCCGAAGAACTCGAAGAACTGTCGGCCGGCCGGATGCTTGCGAAAGAACTGGCCACCCTGGTGACCCGGGCAGGCAAAGGTGGCGTTGGCCGCCTCGGTGTAATGCTTGAGCGAATCGAAGAACGGCGGCAGCAGGCTCTCTTCATAGGCCTTGGCTACCGTCTCCAGCTGGTTTCCGTAGTACTCGGTGTTATTGCTGGTCAAGTCGAAGACGCCATTGACCTGCAAAATGACATCCTGCAGTTGCTTGTAGACTTCCAAAGAACGATTGCCGCGACTATGGGCGGCAACCAGGAAGATCGGGATGTCGAAGCCGGTACGTTTGATGGAATCCAGCGCCCCGGCCGCCAAATCATCCACCGAGAGCACGGCAACGGCGACATCGGTGTAGTCGGTCTGGTCGAGGGAGACGATTTGACGGGCAGTACGGAAACAATCTCGAACCGCATCACTGGCAGCGACTTTCAAGGCATTCATTGACAGGTCTCCAAGCGGGCAAATGCGCCGGTTGTTAAAAGGGGCAGATACCCAACACCGCCAACACTGAGCCTTGATCCAGAGCGTTGGTATTGGATCATTTCAGCGAAGCTGAATCCGAATTTGGTGCACACCTGCGGCTAAGAAGCTTGGTGCCTACCTGAAAAAATCGTCAGGGTCTACGCCATTTCGCGTGGACTATGGCGAAGCAGCCGATACACCTCTTTTCTCCGAAGCTTTCGGTGCCTGAGTGAACTTTAGAAGCAACCCGAAGGGCCCACTCTGACGTAGATCATGGAGTTGACTACTGGGTGAGGCAGTAAATGAGTTTTTCGGTCGCATCGAGGCGTTATTCGCAGCCTCAAAGAAGATAGGGACAGATGATGACGCTTAGACGACTGTAGCTGAGCGTGCTGTAATCAAATGCGCCCCATAACTGCAAGGGAAAGAACATCGGCGACGCCATTCTGATCGAGCGTTACGTGGGCTGGGTAGAGAATGGTAGGCACGAAGGGGCTAATGAGTTGCATTATTTACAGGTCGAAGGATATACAGAATCTTTCCGTGATTTGGCCCGTGAAGGCTACGTTCCGCTCAACAAACTTTTCCAGGCCGAGTGCAATGCGGCCCAACTGGCTGGGCAGATTGCTTCTGGCGATCAACGAAAGCGTGGCCGGGTCCAAGCGAACCTGATCGCGAAAGCAGTGGGTCAATCAGCATCCATGTTGAATGTGCCGCCGCTTTCGCGGGCAAGTCGGATCGCCGCTCCCACAGGATATGGGCTTGACTCAGGCTGTAAAGTCGCTGGCGTGCAGCGCCTGGACGCCCACCAGTTGGATTTCGATCTCGGGGGTAGCGTCGGTATCGACACTGCCGTAGAGAATGCCATCGGCAAAGCGCAGTTGGTCGGTGGCGTTGGCTGGGTCGAAGGCGTTGCTGCCGATAAAGGTGAAGGCGTCGACAGCGGTGGTCAGCGGGTTGGCGTCCAAGCCGGTGAAATCCAGAAGATCGCCCTCGGTGCTCTTGAAACCGTTGATCACATCGCGCAAAGCCCCGACGCCCATGTCCGACAGCGCACCAAACGAATAGGTATCCGCCCCAGTGCCACCGGTGAGGTTGTCGGTGCCTGCACCGCCGATCAGCCGGTCATCGCCCGAACCGCCCACCAGCGAATCGTTGCCCGCACCACCGTTCAGAACGTTCGCGGCGCTGTTGCCAGACAGATTGTCGGCGTAGGCGCTTCCCGTCAGGTTTTCGCAGAATTTCAAGGTGTCGAGCCCGGAACTCACGGTGTTTTGTTGCGCGGACGTCGAGAGGTTTGCGGTGACACCGGACAGGGCGCGCTCAAAGGACACCGTGTCATTGCCATCGCGCCCGTCCAGCACGTTGTTGCCGGCTCCGGCGAACAGCGTGTTGTCCAACGCGTTGCCCGTGCCATTGGCGGCGCCAGTGCTATCGATATACAGACGCTCGACGTTGTTGCCGAGGGTATAGGCGGCCAAGCTGCTGTGCACACTGTCGACTCCTCCAGAAACGGCATTGCTGTTGGTCTCGATCACTGCGTCGTCGGCGTTGTCGACATAGTAGGTATCGTTGCCATCACCGCCGCTCATGCTGTCGTCCCCTGCGGCACCATTGAGCACATTATCGGCGGCATTGCCGGTGATGAAGTTGTGCCGCTCATTGCCGGTGCCGTTGATGTCCGACACGCCGGTGAGCACCAGGTTCTCGAGGTTGGCGCCCAGGGCCCAACTGACCGAGGCCTGCACCGTATCGATCTGCGAGGTCGAGGTGTTGGTTTCCACCACGCGGTCGAGCGCGTTATCGATCAGATAGATGTCGTTGCCATCGCCACCGGTCATGGTGTCGGCGCCCAAGTGGCCATCCAGCGTGTCGTTGCCCGAACCGCCCACCAGGGTATCCGCCTGGTCGGTACCGGAAATCATGTTCCGGGCGTTGTCGAAAATGTCCTGCACGCTGTTGTTGTCGCCGGGGTTGCCTTGGAAGCCAAGGTCATTGGCAATGTAGTCGGCCAGGCGCTGGCCGACGATCTCCGCCGACTCCTCGTGCAGGTGCCAGACGTCGTCGGGATACGCCAGTGGATCGACTTCGTGGCGCAAGGGGAGGTCGGTGTAGTCCACCGCCAGCTTGACGTCGGCGCGCTCGGCGGCGATGGCTTCCTGGGCAGCGCGGACATAGCCAACCCCCTCGACAATGGAGGCAATCTTTTCCTCCGAATAACCACGGGCACGCGCCGCGTCCTGTTCGTAATGACCGGTCTCCATCAAGTACACGCTGAAGTTGCCGAACTGGGCATGCAGGTAATCAAACACCTTCAGGGTCGCGGCCTTGTAGGCCGCTGCTGCCGCTGCTTTGTCCGTGGCGCGGGCGATCTCCTGGGCGGCTTCCTCGCCCTGGCCCCAAATGATGCCCATGGTGACGTTATTGATGGATTGGAGTTCGGTGAGTTGTTCCCGCAGCAGCGTCACGGCGCGCAACAGCGCAGGCCCGGGTTGGTTGGTGTCGGTCAGCCACCAGCATAAATTGAGTTCCTCGGCGCTGAGCGTCGACAGGCCGGTGACCGTGCTGCCGCCCACCGCGATGTCGATGCCGTTTCCATTGGCATCGGTGAACTGGCTGCGCACGTCATAGGGGGTGTAGCGGTCCAGGTCATTGACCAGCATCGAGGTGCCGGACTGATTGTCGTCCTCCGTCATGCGCAGCAGGCGTGCATTGGATTGGCCGAGGGTGGGCAGGTAGAGGATGTCCTGCTGGGTGCTCTCGCCGAACACGAAGTCGCTGGCGCTCAGGGTGTTGAGGTAGTTGCCGTTGAGGGCGATTTCAAAACGATTGCCATCGGCATCCGCTTCGGCGGACTTGATGTAGGTCTTGTCGCCGGCCGCGTTGAGCGTCATGTACAGCGTGCCATTGCTGCCATCGCCGAGGCCGACAAAGCCCAGGCCCGAAACATCGATCTTGTCGACGCCCGCGGTGAAGTCATAAATCGTGTCGGTGGCCGTGATACCACCCGTGTCGTAGTCGCGGTAGCTGTCGAGTGCGTTGGTGTAGCGGAAGGTGTCGGCACCGTCGCCGCCGTACAGCGAGTCGCGTCCGGCGCCGCCGTCGACGATGTCCGCGCCGGTGCCGGCCTTGATTGTGTCGTTGCCACCGAGGCCGAGGATCAGGTCGGCGCCCGCCGTGCCGTTGAGGGTTTCGGCATTGTTGGTGCCGGTGATGGTGTTGGCGGGCGCATCGGCCACGACCAGGGCGAAGCTATCGCTGACCGATGCACCGGTCGGGTCCGTGGCGTTGACCAGCACGTTGTAATTGCCGGACGCGGTGCTGGTCGGCGTGCCGCTGAAGGTCAGGTTGGTGGCATTGAAGCTCAGCCACGCGGGCAGGGCGCTGCCATCGGCCAGGGTCGCGGTGTAGCTGAGGCTGTCGTTATTCGGATCGGTGAAGCTGGTGGCCGGCACTGCGTAGCTGAACGGGGTGTTTTCGGTCGCGTTCTGATCCAGCAGCGGCGTGGCCAGCACCGGCGCCTGGTTGGTCGGTGACGACGTGGCGAAGACGAAGTTGGCGCTGGTCAGCTTGCCGAGGTAGTTGCCGTCCAGTGCCACTTCGAAGCGGTTGCCATTGGCGTCGGCGGTCAGGGTTTTGATGTAAGTCTTGGTGCCGGCACTGTTGAGCACCACGTACACGGTGTTGTTCTTGCCGTCCCCCAAGCCGGTGAAACCTATGGCCGAGAGGTCGATCTTGTCGGCGGTGATATCGAAATCGGTGATCAGGTCGCCAAGGTTGGCGCCGCCGGTGTTGTAGTTGCGGTAACTGTCCAGGCGATTGGAGAACACAAAGATGTCCGCACCAAAGCCACCGGTGAGGGTGTCCATGCCTGCGCCGCCGTCGAGCTTGTCGTCGCCCGCGCCGCCACTGAGGTTGTCGTTACCCGCCAGGCCGAGGAGGGTGTCGGCCGAATCGCTACCCAGCAGCGAGTCGCTGCCGCTGGTGCCGGTGATCACTCGATTAAAGATGAAGTTATTGGCCGTCAGGGTGCTGGTCAGGTTACCCGAGAGAATCAGCTCGAAGCGATTGCCGCTGGCGTCAGCATCGTAGTCCTTGATGTAGGTGCGGTCGCTGCTGGCGCTGTAGCTGATCTGCAGGGTGCCGCCGCGGCCATTGCCCAGGCCGGTGAAACCGAGGCCGGCGAGGTCGATCTTGTCCTGGGTGACGTCGAAGTCGGTGATGGTGTCATCGAAGCTTGCGGTTGCGTTGCGGTAACTGTCGGACTGAGCGGCGAAACGGAACGTATCGGCGCCGGTACCACCGGTGAGTTTGTCGATGCCTGCGCCACCCACCAGAATGTCGCCACCGGCCCCGCCATTGATGGTGTCGTTGCCGGCACCGCCGTAGAAAATCTCGCTGGCGGCGCTGCCCAGCAGGGTGTCATTGCCAGCCGTACCTTGCACGGTGATCATCGGCACCGTGTCGCTGACGTAGCTGCCGTCACCATAGACCAGCGTGGCGCCCTTGCTGGTGTGGCTGATGGTATTGCCGATAATGGCGTTGCGATCAGTGCCGTCTTCGTTGCGTTCGGCGACGCCATAGGTCGACAGGTCGCTGCCGATGATGATGTTGCCCTGGATGGTGTTATCGCTGCCGTTGAAGTACATGCCGGACACGCCCAGGGTGTCGTTGTAGGACTGGATGATGATTTCCGGTACGGGGCTGCCCAGGGAATTATTGTTAAGCGTGTTGTCGATGATCTCGACGTGGTTGCTGCCGTAGATGCGTATCCCGGCGCTGGTGTTGTCGTGGATATCGACGTCGCTGACGATCACCTCGCTGGACAGTTTGATCAGCACCCCTTCGGCGCCGTTGCCGTACACCTCGCCACCGGTGATGGTGATGTTTGTGGGGGAGGGGATGTCCTCACTGCCGCGCTGCACCACGATGCCATTGCCGCCGTTGTCGTAGGCGACGTTATTGGTCATGGTGAAATCGTGGGTGCTGGTAACGATGTTGAAACCGTGGCGGTCGTTGTCGTAGGCGATGTTGTTTTCGAAGGTGCTGTTGCTGAGGAAGTCAGCCACGAAGCCGTCCAGGCCATTGCCGTGGGACACGCTGTTCTTGATGACCATGTTGACGGTCTGCTCGTGGGGGTCGAAACCGTACCCGGAGCAATCCTTGATCTCGACGCTGTCGAGGGTAACGTTGGAGTCGTAGCCTGCTTCGCCGGGAATGTAGCCGTTGAACCAACCGTCGATCTTGCCCGTGGTGCTGTCACGGTTGCCGTCGATGGTGAGGTTGCTGACGCCGAAGTCGTGGGTTTCCTCGCCATAGGCGGAGCGGATGATTCCCGTGATCTTGGTGTCGGAACCGTCAGCCACCTTGACGGTAGTTGCGCCCATGCCGTCGCCGTACAGGTAGACGTTGCTCTTGAGCATCAGGCAACCGTCGGAGGGTTCCTCACCTCCCGAAACGATATAAGTTCCGGTGGGCATATACACCTGCCCACCGCCTGCAGCGGCCGCCGCATCAATTGCGCTTTGTATCGCCGCCGTGTCGTCAGTGATGCCATCTCCTTTGGCGCCATAATTTTGTACATTGAAAATCATGAGCTTATCTCCGTATCAGGCGAATACCTCGGTAGATGCCAATATTCCATCGACAGCTATCGTGTTATGACCCAGCGGAGGGCAAAAGTTGTGACCGCATATCGGGGAAGTGTCAAAAAACCGAACTGACTGATTAGCGGTTGGGAGATGTTTTGCCGTGTTTTGAAAAAATAACGTTCTGTTGACGCCCGAGCGATGCCCGACCGGGAGAATTGCGGCTCTCGACTTAGGTTGATCGCTATGGCATGTGGGGCCGCGAGTGGGTGTAGGTCGTTTGGGATGACATTGCGATGCTTGTGAACAGCGCCGCAGAGGGCATTTCAATCTGTGCAGCGGGCTTGTTCAATATGTGCAAGAGCTATTGCGGCAGACGGCCAATGGCCATTTTCAGGCGACCATCCCGGTCGAGGTGGTAACGTTGCAGATCACGCGCCAGGATTAACTCGCCGGTGAAATATGCCGCTGCTTCCTCGCGGATGTCTCCAATGAACGGGCTTCGCTCGGGATTGGATTGATAGCGCGCACTAAAGTGGGTAAGAACCAGATTGGGAATGCGCATCGACTCGGCAAAACGCGCCACGGCGGCGGCACTGCTGTGCCCATAACTCTCGCGAGTGCGATCGATTAGTGCCTGAGTGAACGTCGCCTCATGCACGAGCACATCCGCACCGGCAACCACCTCCGCCAGCAATTGGGGAGTATCGTTATCGCCACAGATGATGATGCGTTGAGCGGGTCGCGCAGGACGCAAATATTGCTCCGCTCGAAATATACATCCGGCATGCTCAACGTCATGTCCATGCGCCAGCTCGCCCCAAAGGGGGCCACGAGGAATACCTTCGGCCTCCAGACGTTGTATATCCAGGCGCGGATGAGGATCTGATTCGGCAAATACATAGCCATGGCAGGGAACACGATGGGAGAGGGCAACGGTGTCGACATGAACATTGTCATTTTGCCAGCCGGTGAAGGTTTCGCTCGCATGCAGATGCAATTCGAAGGGCAGCCAGGACTTGCTGACGGTCAAGCTGAGGCGCACCCACTCATGTAGCGCGGCCGGCAACACTATATCGAGGGGCTCGAGACGCCCCGACATGCCAGCGCTGGCCAGCAAGCCGGGTAAACCGAAGCAATGATCGCCATGTACATGGGTTATGAAGCACCCGCGAAGCTCTCGTAAAGACAATGGGGTGCGCATTACTTGATGCTGGGTAGCTTCACCGCAATCCACCAGATACCAACCCTTGCCGGAGGATTCGATGAGCGCGGTGCCACTCACATTTCGATTGCGGGAAGGAACGCCTGCTGAAGTGCCAAGAAATATGAGATCCATGGCCGCTCCTTTTGTCTTTTGCTCTGCACCTGGATGTAACGGGTGGCTAAGCTCCGTTGGTCGTACCAACGGGACGAAGGTTAGACATACCGATCCAACAAAGGTGACGACATTTTACTTAAAGAAGACAAGCCATGACCAAACGACAAGAACCGCATCACGGTTTTTCCGACGACCCTCAAAAAGTTAAAGAAGCCGGACGCAAAGGCGAACCAAATGCCAAGGTGGCAACTGACAAGGCCGAGAAAGCCCGAATTGGTGGGCAGCACAGCCATGGAGGGACGCGGGGCGCACGATGATACGTCTGCTCGACCTGCTGGCATGCATAAGTCAGCAGGCCGACAGCCTCGATCTGCAATTCCAGATAACCTGGCTCCTAGGTGAGCCATGCCGCACCACATCGAGAATAGAGGTGGCGCGCTTGCAGACTTTGGCATTGCCTTAGATGCTGTACGTAAGAACAGTATCGGCATTTTCCATGAAAACCCTCGAAGACTCAGGCTTCGGTCTGCTCCCCACCAAGTTCGAAATGCTACGACAGTAACCGGTATTGCTCTGCCATGAGCTGGATGAGACCAATCGGGAACTACGGGCCTGTCGGCAAAGGATTTCAGCGCTGATTGTCATGCATGCAGATGCCTCCAGCGAGGCGATGAGCCACCGGGCAGGGTAGGCGAGCTGCCGGAGCAGGTAGACCGGCTGACAACCATGCTGGGCAATGCCCATCGGGAGCTTGCAAGCCGGGAGACCCAGAGACTGTCAGGGATGTTCAAGCAAGCCTTGGTAGGATTGGAAAAACTCTAGATCTGGCGCGCTGGGCCCCTTCCACCTAATGCCTTCGACAAGGCTTAGGTGATTAGGAATGGCATATCGCCGCCATGGTATTCTCCGAATCCAATGGAGAGGTGGGGTGTTCCAATCCCCATGTCCCGTATCGACGTTTCAGGATGGAAGTCAGGGTCAGGGCCGATGTATCGATCAATGCTGAGTCGTATCAAACGCAATTGGATAGCGCTGTCCATCGGCAGTCGAGCCGCAGTAGCCGCCTTCAGCGCTGCGCGGCGGCCGCCAAACTCCCTCGGTTCGTTCGAGCCGTTGACTCCTGTACTGTTGGAGGACAAGGGATTCAAGCGCTATGAGGAGGAGCTGCTCAAAGGTCTTCAGAATAAGGAAGTCCTCAACATCGCAGTCACTGGCGGCTACGGGGCAGGCAAGAGCAGTGTGCTCAAGACGTTTTTGGAGCGGCATCCAGAATTCCCGCACGCCCTGGTGTCCCTAGCGACCTTCAGCGAAACCAAACCATCGCCCAGCAAATTTAGTACGTTGATCGAATCAGCTGGTGAGGCAACAGCCGTCCCGCAAGCGAGCGTAGCGACTACTCCTGCGACGCCTGACCTTATGAATCGGATCGAAGAGACCATAGTGCAGCAGCTGCTCTATTCGGTGCCGGCTTCCAAGCTACCCAAAACCCGACTCAAACGTATTGTTCAGGCATCCGGGCTCGCGGTCTATCTGCACACCGTGTTGCTGATTTGCCTGTTGGCCAGCGTTCTGCGCTTCTGCCTTCCTACGATCGAGAAGCGTACAGACGTTGAAGCGAAGTGGCTGATCGACGGCCTAAATGCGATTCCAGAGTGGTTGGCCATCGGATGCATCCTTGGGAGTGGAATCTATCTGCTGTACGCAGGGCTTAGATTCATCTCAATGTTCAGTATCGACGGCCTGACGCTCAAGGGTGGGAAGCTTGAAGCAACACACCATGGATCTGTACTACACAAGAACGTCGACGAGATCATTTATTGCTTCGAGCGAAGCGACATTCGGGTCGTAGTGATTGAAGACCTGGATCGCTTCGATATTCAAGACATCTTCTTTCGCCTACGCGAAATCAACTTCACGATTCGCCAGTCCCCCCAGGTGCGTCGTCCAGTGCATTTCATCTACGCCATCCGCGATGAGCTGTTCACCGTTACTGACAAGACCAAATTCTTTGATCTCATCATCCCGATCATCCCGGTAGTCAACTCTGAGAACTCGCGTGAAAAGCTGAACGAGCTCATGCGAAGCAGAACGGTAGGAAACGTCGTGCTTGGCGCCAAGCTGGATCCGGCCATGGTTGAGACGGTCTGCTATTACATAGATGAAATGAGGCTCATCAAGAACATTGTCAATGAATACGATATCTATTCGAATCTTCTGGCAAATGACGGCTTGGAGCTCAACCCGAACAAGCTTTTTGCAATCGTGGTGCTTAGGAATCTTCATCCCGAGGCCTATGCTGAGCTGATCAAGCGCCGGGGAGCAATCCATAAAGTGCTCGAGGACTTTCCTGGCTGGGTCAAACGGGAAGTCAGTGTGCATCAGCAGGAAATCGAACAGCTGCGATCCCGCCTTGATGAAAGGGAAGGCAAGGTTGCACAAAGCCTGGATCACCTCCGGGCGTGCGTGTGGTTCGAGATCATTCAGCAAGGCAAGCGTCCGAATGCTAACAGGATCAAGAGTGACCATGGAGCAACCTGCACGCTGCTCGACTTTGTGAAGGATGAGACATTCGCGTCGATTACTGGCGCAGGGCGAGTCCAATCCATGTTCATCTCCAATCAGTCATATGGAAATGAGCAGGGCGAATACGTCGTTCCCAAGCAATTGCTCAAGGCAATGAACTACGAAGCTCGGGTAGCACGACTCGAGCAGTCACTCGATGGCATTGAAGAAAGAATCACCCAGCTTCTTAAGCAGGTGACGCGCCTTAAGACCATCCCTTTTCGTGAGGCTGTAAAGGATGGGTACAGCGATGTGGTGGCTGCGGGGCTCCAGGGCCTTGAAGTGGTCATCTACCTGATGCGCAAAGGGCTACTCGATACGGATTATGTTGACTATCTTGGATATTTTTACGAGGGTTCCATCACCCAGGCCGACAAGAACTTCATCTTGGCGATGACCAGGGGCGAAGTGCTGGACGTGGCCACGGTGCTGGACGATCCAGAACGCGTTTTGAGCAAGCTCGACGTCGACTCTATGGCCGCCGGCCGAGGGTTGATTGCCAATGTGATCGAGACCCTGGCGCGCCATCGTGACACCCAATTCGTCGAACAAGCCAGGCTAAAGCTCGCGACGATTTTCGGGAGCGCATACCCCCGTCTAGAACGGTTCGCCGAAGCAATGGAGCTTGTTGTCGCAGCACCTGGTGATGGCAAGACGCGCACTATCCAAGCCCTTCTGGAAATCGATCAGAACCTGATTCTCCAGTTGCTCAAAGCCGAGCGCTTTCAACCCAATCACACGAGAGCCGGTCTTATCTGCGCCGTTTTGGATACCCTGACAGAAGAGCAGATAGCAGGTATGAAGGATCGACAGGGGTTGCTGCTCAAAGCGATCAATGCCTTGCCCAACGTTGCTGAGCTCGTCCCGCAGCTTGAGAACCCGGCTAATGGTTGGAAGTGGCTGAGAAGCAAGCCTGCCCAATTCGACAGCCTCAACGAAACGACCGACGCAACGACACTACGCAAGCTGGTCGAACTAAGGTGCCTCAAGCTTTCTCTTCCAATGCTGAAATTGGTGATGGTACGGCTGACTAATAACACTCTGAAAGACAGCCCCGTCACATATCAGGGCTTGCTTTCGCTCGAGCTGGCTGGATTCGCTGAACAAGTTAAGCAGGCGCCAGATGCATTTGTAGATGAGCTGCTGAGCCAGCAGCAAATACTGCCTGAATCCGAAAGCTCGCTTGTGACGCTGTTGAATTATCGTCAGCCGGATCAAGAGCAGATGGAGGCATTACTGGCCCTCACGGACTGCAAAATCTCTGATCTCGAACCGATACCCCGTTCGCTCTGGGTCAGTCTTCTGGAGGACGATAGGATCGAACCTGTCAGCGCTGCGGCCTGGGCCTTCCTCGAGCGCAGGTATCGTCCTGATGAAAGTGCTGAGGCAACTGAGGCAAACAGGGCCAATATCGAGGCGCTGGCTGCCATTCAGGGGGCATTCCTGCAACACGTCAATCGACACTCTGAAGCGTTGGGTAAGATGCTGTGGGAGGGTGATGAAGATGACCAAAGAGCACTACAACGCTTCTTGCTCCAAAGCGCAACCATCAGCAATACGACGCTGCGGTCGGTATTCCAAGGCGTAAACCTGTCGCCGGAAGTCGTGCTCAGCTCGAACATCACTGCCACCCGCTGGGCCTACATTGCCTATAACAGCACCGTTCCCTATACACCTGAGATCCACTCTGCGCTTGTCAGCGCAGCCAGCAATTTGGAGGGTGCTTATATTCGGCAACGGTGGACGGTTGCACGGGACTTGCTTGATCTGGACGCACTGCCGATCAGCGTGGTGCATGAAGTCAGCCGGAACGGCAGGGCCACACTGGAAGATACGCTTCGGATGTGGGCGGGTATCCCGTTTGATGCCTATGCCACCTGCGAAGGCGCAACAGCGGAGCTGGCCAAGGTGTGCGGTCGCGCCAGCGCTAAAGGCGCACGTTTCAAGGCTGACTACCTGGGTGTGCTCGTTCAGATCGCCCAGGCAGGCGACCTGGAGCGAGAAGGGCGCGTGGAGGTTGTTATTCAGGCGCTGGCGCTGAATGGCGCCTGGGAGCAGATAATACCGGCCCTTGACCTCCTTGATAGCGCGTACCTAAAACTTGCTAAATCGGGAAAAGTGGTGCTGCCATCAGCGGGTGAAGATCGACGTTTGGTCGAGGCCTTGCGGGGCCGAGGCTTTGTCAGCTCGAAGAAGTTCGAAGACAAACGTACCATTGCATATGGCAAGCCCAGCGCGATTCGAGCGGCACTGGGATCGGCTGGGTGGTTGCCTTAGCTCCACAAGGATTTTACCACTGGTGTACTGGGACTTCGTTCTTTCTACTTGTCGACTTCAAGCTTGGATCTATCAGGCGCTTGCGATAGCCGTTTTTTGGCGACAAAGAAGAGCCCAAGCACTCCTATTTGAAGCGCAGGAACACCATAATGATCAGACTTTGGTGATTTGAGATTTCACGGCCAGTGTCAGAGTTAGGCGCCGGTTAGTGTATGTCTTGAAATACCCCTCCTTCGTAGCCTTGGTCTGGCCCGGGATAGGGGATTTCCACAAGCCGAAGACGATGACCTCGTCGTCTTCATTCAGCCCGTCAAACCAGCTTGCTTTGGCGCCCCAGACGCTCACTTCCAGGCTGATGCCGTTGGTTGGCTCATTGGGATCCTGGGAGACCTTGAGCTTTTGAAGGTTGAGGACGTTCCGTGTCGGATCGTCCTTAATGGCTCGGCTGATCTTGCCGACTCGACCTTGGATGGCTATGGGGTACTGGGTTGTGTTGTGTGAGACGGTGTAGTGGGCCGCCATTTGCCGAGCGTGATCGAAGTAGAACTGGTTCCACGCCACCGTGGTATTTCCCTCGAATAGTAGTTCTAGGTGCTGCTCGATGTCGTGGTCTTCATCACATAGTGCGCGCAGCTTGAGGACGCGAAGTGCAGTGTTAATGTAGGCGGAAAGCCGACCAGAAGTCGATGTGTAGCGTTTTGACACGCTGGGTGTTCTGTCGCCGGCGCTGTCCCTTGATTGCCTTGCGCTCGATTCCAGCTCTTCTTTCACTGCGACCAGGCGCATCCGATAGCGATTTTTCTGCACGCTTTCGACCAGTCCTTCGGAGGTCTTGGCTACCTCAATGATTTCCTTGTCGACGCCGAAGCGGCAGTTGGGGCCATGCGCGCCGTTGGATTGCAAGCGGAAAAAGGCACGGACACGCGAGGGCTTATCGTAATAGTCCTTGGTGTACGAAGGGACGTGGCTCACAGTGACATCGCAGCGCTCACAGTGCAGTGGTTCTGCGCCCATGCCCTTGGCATAGTCATCTGCAACCCATTTGATGCCATTCCGGTCGAAAGCGTGGGTCATTTTGATACCGGCCATACAAATCCTTATGTGCTTGCTACTGGTCTGACTGGGGCGCTGCCCAGCGAGAGGGTTGCAATGGTGAGTCGATGCTCAAGGTCAAAAGTGTTCTAGGAAAGCAGTCTACTGGTCGAAAGCGCTGTTGCAACTGGAGAGGTGAGATCTTGCCCAGGCAGGATGTAGCTTGAGGTTGAGTGGGAAGAGGGACGGTGGCGGGCTACGGCCTCATCCATATCATCCAGCTGATTCGGCACCTGCCCAAACTGCCGGCGCGTCCGGATTGCTTGCTGCGCGGAAATGATCCGTACAAACCACCGAATGCCAATTGTCTCCACAACAGTAAGATCGCAACGTCGGCTGGGCGTCTCGCCATTGGTGCGGTGCCGACTTAGTCGAATCAGATGCAAAAGCACTGCTAGGTTGGCAGAATACATGTGCTCTGCAGAGAGGATTATGGTCTATCTCTCAGGGAGGCAGGGGCCGAGCAGATCCAATGGAGGCGTAAATGAATAAGCTGTTCGCAGGGTATTGATCCCTTGGTCGATATCAGCCGGTGGGCCATAGTTTGCACTGATGCTCATGCAGCCGGCACCGATGGCTGAAACCTGCAGATTGCCTGGATAACGTTTACTCATTTTTCCAGGTCCTCTCGACGGGCTTGTTGGTAGTCGGATTGTGGAGGAGGGGACTGAGGCGCCTGCCCACGTCGAAGCACCGATCGCCAATGCCACACTTGCAAGCGTGGTTTTAGCCACAAATTCGCGGCGTCCAAATGTTTCGAAAAAGTCAGAACTTGAATTGGATTCTGGCTTATCGCTGTCTATGGATAAACTCCTGAAAAATTGTTCGCGGGGCGCACTTCTATGCGCACAGGGTCATCCACTGACAAAACAGCCACTACGACGGGCTTGCCCATGGACGGAAAATGTCATTGCATTCGGCTACTTCAAATCAGGCTTCATCGTGTGTCAGTGAGGATGACAGTGAGCGGTAGGCGCTCACTTGCTCGAGAAGAACCCTGGCCTTGTTCTCGGTAGCCCTCGGCTGCAAATCGAGCGACCACGGCTGGCCAGCAGTCAAAGCCACATGAACCAAATGGACGCCAAGGCCTCTGCTTATGCCAGTGATGAGCCAAACCATTTTGTCAGCCATACGATTTTCCTTTAAAGTTGAAAATCTTACGTCTGGTCTGGCCGGGGCCCTTATCGCCCAGTTACCAGGAAGATCCATTCTTCTCGTTCAGAGGATGCGAAGGTTTGCATGGTTTGGGTAAAAGATTGCCTAAAACGACGAATCGAATCGCTTTCATCTTTATCGCCGGGAAGACAGCGACTTGGATCAACAGCATTTAAATTGGAACAGACAATCACCCCAATGGATTGGGCAATCAGTCCTTGTGTCTATCCTCACATAATTTTCGGCTAAGTCACATTCACCCGAATGTAGCGGTACCAACCGCTAATGCCCATGGACAAACAGGACGAGTACGCGCATGGAAAATACTGCAATACGATTTGCTTGCAATGGCTGTGGAGTGTGTTGCAAGGGGCGCCTGATTCCTCTGACCTTCAATGAGTCGAGAGAGTGGCTAAAGCGGGGCCATGACGTCGCGGTGATACTTGAAGCATTCGACGAATCCCTTTGGCCCAGTGAGCCTGAGAAGTTCTCGCACAGCGCTAAACGTGCGGCGCAGATTGATAGTGGTAATACCAAGATCAACGTTATCGCGATTTTCGCCGCGAATGCGCTTACTCAATGCCCGAATTTGGACGATCAGGATCGGTGTGGGATCTATGAAGAGAGGCCGCTGGTGTGCAGTATTTATCCGGCGGAAATTTCACCGTTCATTACCTTGGATCCTGCGAATAAGGTGTGCCCCCCAGAAGTGTGGGAGGCGGGCGAGATAATCGTTTCTGATCGGGTAGTCGACCCTGCGGTGCGCATTAAGATCGCGCAGTCCAGGGACGCGGACAGACTGGATGCGCATGCGAAAGTGGCTATCTGCGAATCCATGGATATGACGGTTGCGGCGTGGAAAGAAAACGCTTTGGCCGTGTATCTACCGGATAGACAGAAGCTGATGGCTGCGCTCGATCATTATGATTCAGGTATTAAAAGAGCGGCCCATACCTCGTGGAGCGTGCGCATCGAAGATCATGAATTGCGTGAAAAAGTCAGAAGCAGCGGTGTGCAAGTCGATACTTCGGAATCGTCAAGCTACATCTTTCACAAACTGTAGAGACATAAAGACCGCTAGTTACGAAACTTCTTGAAATATCGGAGCGGCGCAGATCCAGGAGCGGTTTGCGAGCCACAATCAGTGCCCGGAGCAGCAAGCGTTCGACATCGATTCTGAAAGAGTTGAAGGTTGACTGGTTGCCGCTTCGCACAACCATGTAGCTGTCAACAGCGTGGCAGCTGTCCTCGAAGCCCTTGAGGTACAGTGAGGCGCTCGTTGCTGAGCTGGAGAAAGTTGAGTTCGTGGTCCGAAGAATTAATCTGGATTTTTTCGATCAAGGCCGCATCTATTAGCCGTCAGAAAGACAGGTAAGATTTGAGAAATTGTGACTGATGGGTAAAAAGGACAAAAAAATAAATACTTAAAAAACAGAATGTCGCAGACGCTGTTGCCGATAGCCACTTCGACAGCCTGCTGACGGTCGCTCGCGAGCTGGGTCAAGCCAGCCGACTCAATGACCCACGCCTTCATCTGGCGCTAATGCCAATGGCGATCCTGCTGGAAAATCTCGGTTGTTATGCTGCGCTGTATGCCGGCGCCGTCCTGAGTCTGCCGAGCCCGCGAACACTGGGGATTCAAGGCTCTGGTGGGGTGGACGCCTCGAAACTGTTCGCCTGCCTGACCCTGCGCAAGCCCGAAAGCCTGATCATGGTGCCCCAATTGCTGTTGCTGCTGGTCAACGCCGCCGAGCAAAAAGCCTTCAACGCCCCGCGGTGGGTGGCGCCCGGGTCGCGCTGGAGCTGCTGCAACGGGCACAGCGTCTCGGCCTGCCGGTTTACGAGGGTTATGGTTTGTCCGAATGCGCCTCAGTGGTGTGCCTCAATCATCCTGGCGTCCATCGCCCCGGCAGTGTCGGCAACCCCTTGTCCCACGTTCAGATTCGGCTGGCCGAGGATGGCGAGGTACTGATCAGTGGCTCGCCCATGCTCGGTTATCCGGGAGAGCCCCCGAGACCGGTGACTGGTGGCACAGCGGTGATCTGGGGCTGTTCGACGACGAGGGTTTCCTCTATCTCAATGGCCGCAAGAAGCACCAGTTCGTCGGCGAAGCGCTGCCGAGTAACCGTGCCCTGTTGTGGCCGCACAAACCTGACTGCAGCGACGCCGAGCTCGCTGCCGCTGTCGCTCGGGCCAACCCGACTTATGCCCAGGTTCATCGCTGGCCCCGTCTAGAGCAACCTTTTACGCCCGCCAACGGCTTGCTCACCGCCAACGGCCGACCGCGCCGCGAAGCCATTGTCGAACGCTACCGGCAATGGCTCACCTCATCCGACCATTGCGGGGAATTCCCGTCATGAGTTTTTTTGACAGATTGCAAGAAGCCACCCAGCAAGAGCGTCATCGGCTGGCCTATCGGGTTTGGTGACGCGAACAAAGCCGAGCAACTCCTGAAACAAGCTTGGCACTCAATCCCGATGGCATCGACAGTCTGTACTTCTGGGGATCGTCAAGGCCGTTACAGCGAAGCCAGGGGGGCCTTGCTCAAAGCCTTGAAAGCACCCGCCAGAGCAGGACGAGCAGTGGCCGATAGAGGTCGCCGCCAAGAGATTCAGGCACTGCTGGTCAATGCCGACAAAAAACTGAACTGACAGGAGTCTTTGTGCGCTTATTGTTGATCGAAGATGACCTAGCCTTGGGCGAAGGGATTCATCAGGCCTTGAGCCGAGAGGGCTACACCGTCGACTGGTTGAAAGACGGCAGCAGTGCCTTACATTCGCTGCTCAGCGAAACCTTTGACCTAGCCCTGCTCGACCTCGGCCTGCCACGCATGGACGGTCTTGACGTGTTGCATCGCTTGCGCAAGAGCGGCTCTAACCTGCCGGTGCTGATTCTCACCGCACGCGATGCCACCGAAGACCGTATCGCCGGCCTGGATGGCGGTGCCGATGATTACCTGGTCAAACCCTTCGACCTGGCTGAACTGAAAGCCCGGCTCCGGGCGCTTTTACGCCGTAGTGCCGGGCGGGCACGGGTACTGATCGAGCATGCCGGTATCAGTCTGGACCCCAGCACTCAGCAGGTGACCTATCACAACGAAGCCGTGCCCCTGCCCCCCAAGGAATACCAGTTACTCTACGAACTGTTGTCTCCACCGGGGCGGGTAATGACTCGCGAGCGGTTGATGCAACTGCTTTACGGGTGGAACGAAGAAGCGGAAAGCAACACGCTGGAGGTGCACATTCATCATCTGCGCAAGAAATTTTCCACTGATTTGATCCGCACCATTCGTGGCGTCGGTTATCTGGTGGAAGAACGCTGATGAGCTCCATCATCGGCTCTTCGAACGTTTCTACAGCCATGGAAATGACCAGGGGGCAGGGCTGGGCCTCACCATCGTGCAAACCATCGCCGCCCGTCTGGGCGGTCGAATCAGGTTGGAGAATCGACTTTCCGGGGGGGACTGCGTGCGACGCTGGAGATCAGTCATTCATAACGTCGACTGTTTCAAAAGTAGGTGGCAGATCCTTATAAGATTGCATCACCCAGGCTTGGCTTCCCGGTAAAGCGCTCAAGCACTTCGAAGAGGATCATCCCCATCAGCATGGCTCCCAAAAACACGCCAGCCTGCCAGAATCCGGCCCCCAGCCCAACGATTGCGGGGCCCGGGCAGATGCCGGCGATACCCCATCCGATGCCGAATGTCAGGCTTCCTGCGATCAAGCGTCGGTCGAGTACCCGTTTCTGAGGCAGTTGCATTGCTTCACCCAGCAAAGAGTACTTTTTCCGTTTTGCCCAACCGAATGGCAAGGCAGCTATGGCAATGGCGCCGACCATCACCAGTGCCAGTGATGGGTCCCAAGTTCCGGTCAAATCGAGAAACCCCAATACTTTGGTGGGATTTGCCATACCCGCGAGCAATAAGCCCAGTCCGAACATCAATCCTGCGAGCAACGCAATCAGCGCACGCATGGTCAGCCCTCCAATAGATGACGAACGACGAAAACGGTTACGAATCCCGCCGTCATGAAGCTCAGCGTCGCCACCATGGAGCGGAATGACAATCTGGACAGACCGCATACACCATGTCCACTGGTACAACCTGATCCGTAACGAGTACCGAGCCCTACCAGCAGCCCTGCCGACAGCAGGCTGAGCCCGCCATTCTGAAACTCGATGACGGGGAGGGGAGTGAACAGTAGCCAGATCAGTGGGGCAATAAACAACCCGAGTAGAAAAGCAGCCTTTTCCGAACGACCTTCATGATCTCGACTGAGTAAGCTACCCAGTAAACCGCTGATCCCAGCCACTCTCCCATTGAGTACAACAAAGAGCCCGGCAGCCAAGCCAATCAGAGCGCCTCCCGCCAATGACTTCCAAGGGGTGAAATTGATCCAGTCAATGATCATAGAATGCTCTTGCGCAGGATAGTGGGTGCCGATCATGGAATAACGGCAAGGGACATTGAGCCAACATCCTTCGCCTATTGTTGGCTGATCTTTTCCTTGACACGCAACCATTCCTGCCTGGCTTGCGGATATTTTTCATCAGCCTGTTTTTTTGCTTCAGAAAATCTTTGGAGGGTTTGAGTCGAAATTGGTTGCTCACTCAAGAGCGCATAGGCTTGAGCACTGAGTCGATCGGCTTCGAAGAAGAGCTGATCGGTGCGACTGGTCGATTCAGGACCGGCAGCATGTCGTGTTTTTGTTGATTCTTTCAGGGTCATGACAGCATTCCTTCCGGCGGAGCAGGAAATTACTGGAAAACGGTACTTCGCTACTAAGATGTCGAGTTGCGCAAATCAGAAACGGGGAATGGGGCTATTGTCCAATCGTGCTGCCAATAGGGCTCATCTGTTTGATCTGTATCAATGTAGGGGGAGACTGCTGATGGTGTCCGACGTGTGGTCACGTCAATGGGCGCCCAAAGCCCGGATTCTTGACCATGATCAACCTTTCGACTGTTATCCAGGCGCAGTCTGTATTGATTCATGAAACGTAATGCGCCGCTTTTATTTGGCGGGCAGAAGAAATCGCCATACACAGTAAGACATGTGCAATCTGTTAGCAGGGAGGCTGTATTCCCATCCCCGAATGGGGGCGAACAGAGGACTTGTGATGATCATTGAAATACATAAGCAGCATTCAAGGAATCGTTGGTCGGTGCATATGGACGCTTGGGTGGCGGGTTTCAATAGCCTTGGTGAAGCCGAGTCATTCGTCAGGCTGCTCAAGGCGCGGATTGATGCGCCTCATGACTTGCCGGCCATACGCGAAACTGCATTGTCTGGGCATCTATCGTTTGGCATATCACCCAGACCTCCAGTATCGCGACGCTTGCACGCAGACAGTGCTTGATCCCTAGGGCAAAACCATCAGCCCTGCCATCAGCCGCAAGCGATAGGCTGAAAGGCAAGGCTTAGGAGTACGTCCTGAGTTAACGTAGAACGCACTCCGCGATAAAAAAAAGCCAGCGAGCACCTACTTTGCTGGCGTAGCCGGTGGCAGTCTCTTCCATCCATTGGTTTGATTTTGATCAACCTCTCCATTGCTTAGCTAGCTACACTGAAAATTAATACGACGTAATAAGTCGAGGTTGTACTTCATGTACTGGTTCCGCCGTCACCGCCGAAGCCTATTGCACCTCACCCTCGTGGTATGGGTGTTAGCTGTGGCCGTGATGGCAATCCAGGGTTGTTTGGTGCAACCAAATCACAATATAGCCGCGCCACACCATGCCGAGCAGTACGTAGTGGATGGGCATGCTCGCCATACCAGTGGTTGCCTTCAAAACTGTGAGGACACTGCCACGGCGATAAAACCTGCATTGCAGACTCCAGCATTGGACCCCATCCAGTGGGCCGCCCTTTTGCTGTTAACTGCGGCAGTATTAATTGTGCTTAATCTCGAGGAAAAATCCTCTTTTGCCGCTCTTGCACTGAAGCGTCCCGCACCGCCAGAAGGCCCAGCTCGCCTGACTTTCGTCCGTTTCAACGATTAATCCCTACCTCAGAGTGGCAGAGCACTGGTTGCTCCGTCCTGCTGCGCCGCTTTTTCGCGCCTCAGTTATTCCTGCTTATCCCCTCACAATCTCTGGAGTTCATCATGCATAAACATTCGAAATTCCTTCTAGCTGCCGTCTTGACTAGCGGTGCACTCATGGCCTCTGCCGAGGATGCGCATCACCCAGCCGACGCACCAGGCGACGCAACTGAGAGCACAGCCCCAACGTCGACGGCCGTAACTAAAGCCATGACCGAGCAAATGGAGAAAATGCAGGCTGCACATGACAAAGCGGCAGCGGCTAAAACTCCCGCCGAGCGCCAGGCCGCCATGCAAGAAGGCATGAAAGCAATGAGGGACAGCATGGCCATGATGAGCAAGGAGCAGACCGCAATGGGTTGTATGGGCATGTCTGGAGCTAAGGGCGGAGAAGGCAAAGGGATGATGGACATGATGATGCAGATGATGGAGCAGCAGTCGTCCATGATGGAAATGCCAATGAAAAAGTAAATGTGCGGTAGAGCTGCTGCAAATTACATGGCTCTGGTGCTGGCTGAGTGAATGCAGCCAGCACTCGTCTGATGTGCGTTGTTGAGGAGCGCCCACCATGAACCATACTGAATCGGCCTACGGTCTCTGGTCGCTGGTTATCATCAACTCATTGGTGTTTATCTTGTTCGCCTTCAGCTTCACCCGGCCCAAGACGAGCCGCGATTGGCGCTCCTTTGGCATGTTCTCGGCGTTCCTGGTCGCGCTGTTTACCGAAATGTACGGTTTCCCACTGACTATCTACTTGTTGATGCCCTGGCTCACTCGCAACTTCCCTGGTATCGACTTCCTCTCGCACGACGCAGGGCATTTGCTCGAAACAGTGATGGGCTGGAAGGTCAATCCGCACTGGGGGCCATTCCACATAATCAGCAATCTGCTGATCGCTGGCGGCTTCTGGTTATTAGCGGCCGCCTGGCGTGTACTCTACAAGGCCCAAAGTACTGGGCAACTAGCGCTCGATGGGCCTTATGCGCGGATCCGTCACCCACAGTACGCCGGCTTCGTGTTGATCATGTTTGGCTTTTTGTTGCAGTGGCCGACATTGATCACCCTAGTGATGTTTCCAATCCTCCTGGTGGTCTACGCCAAGCTGGCGAAGCGAGAGGAACGGGAGATGCTTACGCACTTCGGCGATACCTATCGCACTTACTGTCAAAAGACTCCGGCATTCCTGCCCTGGTCAGCCCCCCACAGTCCCAACACCCCTACTGGTGCCCCTCCAAGCTCAGGAAAACAGCCATGAACGCTCCTTGGAAAACCGGCATTTCTCTGGCTCTGACCATGGCCATTTCCTACACCATCTGTGCGCTGCTCTATGCGCTATGGCCGGCGCAGGGTATCGCCTTTCTCAGCGCCTTGTTCCATGGACTCGACTTCGGTCGCCTTCAAGCTCCGCAAGACTACAGTGTGGCGACTTTCGTCGGGCCACTGCTGGTCTTGAGTGTATGGGGCGCGCTGGTCGGCACCTTGTTTGCGTGGCTGTCCGCCAAGCTCCATGGCAGGCCCTGATAGCCCCTTTGAGCAGGAGGCAACGATGAACGAATCACACATGCAGCACAGTCAACATCAGCAGGCGCTTGCATCAGGGAAAATGGCGAAAGATCCGATCTGCGGGATGATGGTAGACAAGACCACAGCGTTATCACGAGAACGTGGCGGGCGCAGCTATTACTTTTGCAGCGATACCTGCTTGCGCACCTTCGAGTCGCCGGAAAGAGAACTGAAGGCGATGAAAACCCGCGTAACTATCGCCCTGACCGGTGTACTGGCCCTAGCGCTGCTGCGGGCGGGCGCCTTCATTGCACTCGCCGCCGGGGCCACACTGCTGACTTGGGTGCCGATCCCGGCGCTCCCTTGGTTCACGTGGGGTATATGGCTTTTCCTGTTGGTGACGCCGGTGCAGTTCATCGGAGGTTGGAGTTTCTATAAGGGGGCCTGGAACGCCATTCGCACCCGTAACATCAACATGGATTTTCTGATCGCCCTCGGCACGTCGGTCGCCTATTTCTATAGTGTCGCGGTGTTGTTTTTCCCGGACGTCCTGCCGGTCAAGGTGGCCGAGCGCGACGTCTACTTCGAGGTGTCGGCGGTGATCATCGCCTTCGTACTGCTGGGTAGGTACATGGAGGAGATCATCAAGAAGAAGTCTTCAGCGGCAGTACGGCGCTTGCTTGATCTCAAACCAGCGATCGCGCATGTGATTCGTGATGGGCAAGAAGTCGACCTGCCTGCTGAACGCGTCATGGTCGGCGAGTTCCTGATAGTCAAACCTGGAGAAAAAATCCCCACCGATGGCGATGTAAGTGAAGGTCAGTCAACGGTAGACGAGTCCATGCTGACCGGCGAATCGATGCCCGTCGACAAGCACCCAGGCAGTCCGGTAATCGGAGGCACGCTCAATGGCAGTGGCGTGCTCACCTTCAAGGCGAGCAGGATCGGTGCCGATACCGCACTGGCGCAGATTATCAAGATGGTCGAGGAGGCGCAGACCAGCACAGCACAGATCCAGCGGTTGGCCGATCAGGTTACCGGCTACTTTGTGCCGGCAGTGGTAACGGTCGCGCTGCTGGCCCTGATGGGCTGGTCTCTTGCGGGGAGCTTTGCGCAGGGACTATTGGCCTTTATCGCGGTTCTGATCATTTCCTGCCCCTGCGCACTGGGCGTGGCGACACCCGCCGCATTAATGGTCGGTGTTGGCAAGGGGGCCGATAACGGCATCCTTATCCGCGGTGGCGAAGTATTGGAGCGGGCAGAAAAACTGAGTACGGTGGTGTTCGACAAAACCGGCACTATTACCCGAGGAGAACCCAACGTAACCGATGTGATCCCGCTTGGTACTGCGTTGGAAAACGAGGTCTTGATGCTCGCCGCCGCCGTGGAGTCTGGTTCAGAACATCCGCTCGGCGCAGCGATAGTGCGCGCCGCCCGGCATCGCGGCATCAGCTTGCCGAAAGCGATCGGCATCAATGGGATTGCCGGTCACGGCATCGAAGGCAGTATCGACAATCGCAAAATCTGGCTGGGCAACCGGCGTTTATTCGCCCGCCAAGGCATTTCGACCGAGGTTGCCGAGGAGCACCTCATCAGCCTGGAAGCCGATGGCAAGACCGCGATGCTGGTCGGGGTCGGCGACAGCTTGCTCGGGGTGATTGCTGTCGCCGATACCATTAAACCTGAAGCGGCTGAAGCCGTTGCGGCATTGCAGGCAAGCGGCATCAAGGTCGTGCTACTGAGCGGCGACAACCATCGTACTGCGCAGGCAGTCGCGCGCCAGGTCGGCATTGAGCGAGTTATCGCCGAAGTCCTGCCGGACGACAAGGCCGCAGTGATCCGTCAATTACAAAGCGAAGGGCAGGTCGTGGCCATGGTTGGCGATGGTGTCAACGATGCACCTGCCCTGGCTACCGCGGACATCGGCATCGCCATCGGCTCGGGTTCCGATGTAGCCAAGGAAACTGGCGGCATCATCCTGCTCAAGAACGATGTACGCGACGTGGTCACCGCGATCAAGCTGTCGCGCGCAACCATGGTCAAGATTAAACAAAACCTGTTCTGGGCATTCATCTACAACAGCATCGGCATTCCAATTGCGGCCTTTGGCCTGCTTAATCCCATCATCGCTGCCGCCGCTATGGCACTCAGCTCCTTGTCGGTAATCGCCAACTCCGCGCTGCTGAAACGTGCCCGTATTGGCTTAAGTCGGGAGGCCAAATCATGAATCGCGAAGTTTTAATTATCTGCCTCCTGGTGAGTGTTGTGGGTATCGCAGCGGTGGTTTACCTGTTGGGGCTGACTGGCAAGTCGTTTGTCCTCGCAGCGATTTTCCTGCTGTGCCCGGTCTTGGTCGGGGTGCAACTTTTTCGCGGCGTCCGCCAATTTGATAAGGACATGGCCGAGGTTCATCGGCAACTGAAAAGGGAGAAACTGCCTTAACACTTAATCCGACTCGCCCCCCTAAATTGCCGACGCGTTGGACAGGTAAACCAATGGTCTGGCTCGCTATGCTCACACCTACGAGCGTTCCAGCAAAATTGGAAGTGGCTGCGTTATGACCGTCCCACCCGTTTCCTCCAAGGAGTACCGTCATGAATCAACATAACTTGCCCCAGCACCGCGCAAGGGGCACCAACTGGTACTTTTTAGGCTTCCTTGTCATCGTCGGTTATTTCCTATTCACCGAGCACAGGGCCCACGTCATTCCGTATCTGCCATTCCTGCTATTACTGGCCTGTCCACTGATGCATTTTTTCATGCATCGTGGGCATGGCGGACATGAACACGGTGAAAGTGGTGAACATAGCTGTGACCATCAGCACACCAGTCAGGAGCATGATGGTTTACCCGATAACAAGGCGAAATATCCCGATCGCCCTGTATAAGCGATTCGTCGTATATGAGTCATGCCATGAAGCTAAGCAGTGGGTCAGGTCGGCTGTTGCCAATTCCCTGAAACTGTTCAGGGACGCGTGCGGCAAAACAGTCCACGCGATCAATGACTTTGAACACCTCTGATCGGGGGACCGTTGCCCGGTAGCCAAGGTTCCGGATCTATTCTGGAGGATTTCATGAGTGATTTTCTGAGTGCTGAGCAGTTGAAAGGTATCGATGCCTACTGGCGGGCTTCCAATTACCTTGCCGTGGGCCAGATTTACCTCAAGGAAAACCCATTGCTGCGCACGCCCCTCAAACTGGAGCACATAAAGCCGCGGCTGCTGGGCCATTGGGGTACGACACCGGGACTGAACCTGATGTACGTTCACCTCAATCAGCTGATCAAAACCTATGACCTGAACATGCTCTTCATCACCGGTCCTGGCCATGGTGGTCCGGCGATTGTTGCCCAGAGCTACCTGGAAGGGACTTACACGCAATTCGATCCTTCCGTGGAGCAGAACGTGAATGGGCTGACCCGGCTCTTTCGGCAGTTTTCCTGGCCTTACGGGCTCTCCAGCCACGTATCGGCGCAGATTCCCGGGTCGATACACGAAGGTGGCGAACTGGGCTATTCATTGGCCCACGCCTATGGGGCGGCGTTCGATAACCCGGATCTGATCGTTGCCTGTGTGATCGGCGACGGCGAGGCCGAAACAGGCACATTGGCCGCCAGCTGGCACTCCAACAAATTTCTCAATCCGGAACGTGATGGGGCCGTGCTGCCCATTCTCCATCTTAACGGTTACAAGATCGCCAATCCGACGGTGCTGTCCAGAATCAGCGAAGATGAGCTGTCGGCGCTGATGTATGGTTATGGGTACGACCCGTATTTTGTCGAGGGAGACGATCCCGAGCAGGTCCATCAACTGCTGGCCAAAACCCTGGATACGATACTGCTGCAGATTTGCGAGATTCAGCGCGTCGCGCGAAACCGTTCACAGACCCATGAGTTGGAGCGTCCGCTTTGGCCGATGCTGATACTGCGTACGCCAAAGGGCTGGACGGGCCCGAAATTCGTTGATGGCAAACAGGTTGAAGGTACCTGGCGTGCGCATCAGGTACCCCTCAGCGACTTCCAGCAACCGCTTCACCTGCTGCAGTTGGAACAATGGCTCAACAGCTACCGGCCTCATGAGCTGTTCGACGCCAATGGTGCTTTGCTGCCCGCCATTGCTGCGCTGGCGCCAACCGGGCATCGGCGTATGGGCGCTAACCCCCATGGCAATGGTGGCCTGCTGTTGCAGCCGCTGGACCTCCCCAGGTTTGCCGATTACGCAGTGGACCTCCCTGCACCAGGTTGCCTGCGTGCGGAGGCAACCCGGGTATTAGGCGGCTTGCTCAGGGATGTCATGAAGAACAACCTGCAACAGCGCAATTTTCGCGTGTTCGGCCCGGACGAAACCGCCTCCAACCGTCTCGATGCCATCTATGAGGTCAGCGCAAAAGAATGGATGGGCGCCCGGGAAAGTGAGGATGTCAATCTGGCCGCCGACGGTCGGGTGATGGAAATTCTCAGTGAACAGGTGTGTGAGGGCTGGCTGGAAGGTTATTTGTTGACCGGTCGTCACGGGCTGTTTTCCTGCTATGAAGCTTTCATTCACATCGTTGATTCGATGTTCAATCAGCATGCCAAATGGCTGAAAATCGCCGCTGAAGTCCCATGGCGCAAACCGATTGCCTCACTCAACTATTTGCTCACGTCCCATGTCTGGCGACAGGACCACAATGGTTTTTCCCATCAGGATCCAGGGTTCATCGACCATGTTGCAAACAAGAAATCCGACGTGGTTCGGATCTATCTGCCCCCCGATGCCAATTGCCTGCTGTCAGTGACTGACCATTGCTTGAGAAGTCGCGGCTACATCAATGTCATTGTCGCCGGCAAACAGCCCGAATGGCAGTGGCTGGATATCGATTCGGCCATTCGTCACTGTATGGCCGGGATTGGCCGTTGGGACTGGGCCAGCCATAACGATGAGGACCCGGACGTGGTGATGGCGTGCGCGGGGGACGTTCCGACGCTGGAAACACTCGCCGCCGTGACATTGCTGCGCGAGTACGTGCCGGATATCCGGATTCGGGTCGTCAACGTCGTGGACTTGATGGTGTTGCAGCCTTCATTTCAGCATCCTCATGGGCTGCAGGACCGTGCGTTCGATGAACTGTTCACCGTCGACAAACCAGTGATTTTCGCGTTCCACGGATATCCGGCGCTCATTCACAAACTGGTCTATAAACGAAATAACCACGCTAACTTTCATGTCCGTGGATTCAAGGAGGAGGGCGCAACCACGACACCGTTCGACATGGTAGTGATCAATAACCTTGATCGTTATCAGTTGGCACTGGACGTCATTCAACGGGTTTCCCGCCTGCAAGGCCAGGTTGCAACAGCCACGGCGCGGTATTGGGAAACGATGGAGAAACACAAGCTCTACATCATCGAGCATGGGCAGGATATGCCCGAGGTTCTGCAGTGGCGCTGGACGTCTTGAAAGTCCTTTACAAGGATCTGATATAGATCAAAGCCAAGGAGATTCCAAGGGAGGAATCTGGGTCAACGCTGGTGTTCAACCCTGCGATGACGCGACGACCGACCATCGGCAAGGGCATCGGCAGGCGTCGAAGCCCAACCTTTCTGGAGTCGGATCATGAGCCAGTATCAACGATTATTGCTGATCATCAACCCGGTCCTGCGCCATTCTCCTGCGATACACCATGCTACTGAGCTGGCCAAGGTCAGCGGGGCGAGTTTACACATTGCGGCGCTATTACCATCGCTGGATGTTCTCTCACTGCTCGAACAAGGCGACCGGCATAAGGCTCGGGAGAGTTACCTGCAGGACCATCGCGATTGGCTGAAGGACCGGGCAAAAAATATCTGTCGCAAGGGTATCAACGTGACAACCGAAGTGGCGTGGGCCAACGATGTGCAACAGGAAATCCTTCAGCACGTCACGGAAATGCAGCCCGATCTGCTGATCAAGGAAGTACAGTATGAACCGGTGCTCAAACGCGCGTTCATCACCCCTATGGATTGGCACTTGTTGCGTCACTGTCCGGTGCCGGTCTATCTGGTGGGGGGCAGTGGCCATGCCTTGCCGCGCAAGGTAGTGGCGGCGGTTGATGTTTCGGGTACTGATTCAGACAGCGAGCTGAATGACCGGATCATCCAACAGGCTTTCGGCCTAGCCCTGCAGTGTGACGCCGAGTTGCATCTGCTGTATGCATGTGACATTTCGGTAGCCTGGCTGGCTGATCTGGGCGGCGGTTTGACGCTGTCAGAGCTTACCCGGGAATTGCGCAGGGACCTGGAAAAATCTTTTCTTGAATTGGCTGAGCGCTACGGTGTGCCTTCTGACCGTCGACATTTCATAAAAGGGCAACCGGTCTCGGCGCTGAGTGAGTTTGCCAACGAGCATCAAGTGGATGTGATCGTGATGGGCAGGGTCCAGTCCCATGGGCTGCATAAGCTTGTCGGCAGCACGACCGAGCATATTCTGTATCAGGTGCCCTGCAGCGTTCTGGCGGTCTAGGTTCGGGTCATCATTGAGCCCGATTTTTTGCAACGGGCTGGCGCAGAGCATCCGGTACCAGTGTTTCCGGTCAGGAGAACTCCAGTGTTTGAACTTCACTATCGAAAGCTGGAGGGAAGCATGGAACTGTCCGCTGACCTGCGTCTGCCAATGAACGCTAGCGGCTTGGTGGTGTTCGTTCATGGCAGCGGTAGTGGTCGTTCAAGCCCGCGTAATCAACAAGTTGCACGGTCTCTGGCTGAGCGGGGCTGGGGACATTGCTGTTCGATCTGCTCACGGAGCCGGAGCAGTACCTGGACAACCAGACCTGGGAATTGCGTTTCAATATTGCGCTGCGGTCCAACCAACGGGTGAAGGTGATCGACTGGATTGGCCGAGACGCCGAACTGCAACCGCTACCGATCGGATTGTTCGCCGCAAGCACCGGTGCTGCGGCGGCGCTATTGGCAGCGGCCGAGCGGGCGGACCGATCTTGCGGGTGAGGCACTGTCCCGCGTGAAGGCGCCGACCTTGCAGTTTGTCGGTGAGCTGGATCAGGTGGTGCTCAATCTCAATGTGCAAAGCAGTCGCCAGACTGGCCCGGCGACTGGTTCGAGAAGTATTTGCGACGGTAGTCATCCAAAGCAGACAACCACCGTCTGATGACTGTCATATGCCGAATGGAAAGGTCTCGTCTTCCGGTTCCAGCGCCTGGCTTTTCGGCAGGGGCAATGCTGTTACCGGTTGCGTCTGTTCAATCCAGACCATGGCGTCGAATTGTTCGGTCAGCACTGACTCGAAGTAGTGGCTGCTGCGCTCGCTGGCGGGTCGATAAATCACACCGATGGCCCGCTCCAGCACAGATTTGGACAGGGCCCGGCGCAGCTCCATAGGCGGGTTGGCCGACGTGCAATGCTGCGTAGTGCCATGTCGACTGTCAGGGGCCGCGCTGACTTGCACTTTTTTGATCGGGTTCCTCTCAGAAAACAGCCCCCTGCCGGTTTCCCGGCAAGGGGCCGGGCCTGCGGTCAGTCTGCTTTGATCGGCACGACTTTGTCCGCTTTCATGGCTTCGGGTTTTTTCGGCAGCGAGATGCTCAATACACCTTTTCTGAAGCTCGCTTCGATCTTCTCGGCGTCGACCCCTTTGGGCAGGTTGAACACCCGTTCGAAGGAGCCATAGTGACGCTCGCTGAGGTGATAACCCTTTCTCTTTTCTTCCTTGTCCTCTTTCTTTTCTCCTTTAATGATCAGGCAACCGTTGGACAGTTTGAGCTCGATGTTCTTCTGATCCATGCCGGGCAGTTCGGCAGTGATTTCGAAGCTCTTGTCTTTCTCGGTGATGTCCACGGCAGGCATGCCATAGCCTGTCAGTTCCTTGCGCCAGAGCGATTCGACATCGAACAGTCCCCGACCGAATGGCGACAGCCCTGTGCCGCGGCCGAAGTCTTCGAACGCGTGATCGATTTGTTGGCGAAGGTTTTCAAAGGGTCGCCATAGCTCGGTCGACATTGGCTGCGCAGCGGTTTTTTTTTCGGTTTGCGTCGGCATTTTTTTCACGGAGTTGGCCATTTCATTTCTCCTCTTGGCGAATAAGGTGAACCGCGAACATGGGGTTTGCGGCCCACCACGACAAAACAAGAACCCGACACTCGCCCTTACAAGGCCAGTGTTCAGGACCGCAACATCCAGCCGGAAACGAAAGAGCGGGTGCCGGCTGCAGATACGGCGGCGTTAACGCTGACTCTCAATGTCTACGTGAACGGCCAATGCCTGTTTGATTTAGATCAGAAAGAAAGCAGGCAGCGATTTTATCCAGCAGCGAACATTGCGCTAACGTCAGGCGAAGCTTCAATTGATAACGTGCAGCGAACATGCCGGGCATTCGAGACCTAAGCTCTACCCAGACGGCGATGAGTCGCGGGCGTTTATATCGCGAGGGATGCGCCGCGTTTTTTTGAGGAATCCACATCGATGCTCAGTAAGTGGCTGGACCCGGTTCTACTGCTGCTCACCACCCTGACCCTGCTGGCTGGGGGCATTGCGCAGGTTGCTCACAAGTCTGACTGGGCATCGATTTGCTGGGCCGTGGGCAGTCTGGTGATGGCCTTGGTGCTGCTCGTCGATATTGTCAGGCGCCTGGCCCGGCGCGAGGCAGGTGTGGACCTGATCGCTCTACTGTCGATAGCCGCTGCGTTGTTTTTTCAGCAGACGCTGGTGGCGGCGGTGATTGCCCTGATGCTCGCGTCGGGGCGTATCCTGGAATTCTTCACCAAACAACGCGCCGAACGCGAACTACGTGCGCTGGTCGACCGGGCGCCACGCGTTGCCTGGCTGCAGGAGAACGGCAATTTACGGCAGATTCCGGTCGAGCAGATCCAGGCGCATCAGACGTTGCTTGTGCGCTTGGGGGAGGTGGTGCCGGTCGACGGCCGTCTACTCAGCCCCACCGCGATCCTCGACGAGTCGGCGCTCACCGGCGAGTCATTGCCGGTCACCCGCCGGGAAGGAGAACTACTGCCCAGCGGGGTGACCAATGTCGGTGCGCCAGTGCTGCTGACAGCCACTCGAACCGCAGCGCAGAGCACCTATGCCGGGGTGGTGCGCCTGGCTGAAGCGGCACGGCGCTCGCGCGCGCCTTTTGTGCGTTTGGCCGACCGTTACGCGTTGTTCTTCATTCCGCTGACATTGCTGATTGCCGGCATCGCCTGGTACATGAGTGGCGATTCTTTGCGCGCGCTGGCGGTGTTGGTGGTGGCCACGCCTTGCCCGTTGATCCTGGCAGTGCCGATTTCGATCATGTCAGGTATCTCGAGGGCGGCGCGGGATCCTGATCAAGGACGGCGTCACCCTGGAAGCGCTGGCCGAGGTCAAGCAAGTGTTTCTCGACAAGACTGGCACGTTGACCAGCGGCCATGCCCGTCTGCAGTCGATCGAGACCAACGGAACGCTTGATCCGCAGTGCCTGCTGGGCCTGGCTGCTTCGCTGGCGCAGGCCTCGACGCACCCCATCTCCCAGGCCATTGTCGAGGCGGCCTGTCAGCGTGGATTGCCACTCGGCGTGCCGCAGGCGGTCGAGGAAAGTCCGGGCTCTGGTCTTTGCGGGGTGATCGATGGCCGGCGGGTGCGTTTCGGCAGTTTGTCCTTTGTTCAACAAGAGTCACCGGTTGGCGACTGGGCCGTCACCATGCTGCGCCACATGGATTACCTGGCGTGCAGCGGCAGCTTCGTTGAAGTGGATGGGGCGCTCGCGGGCCTGCTGATTTTCTCGGACAAACTGCGTAGGGAAACCCCTCTGACCCTGCGCCGACTGCGCAACAGAGGCATCGAGCGGATCGTCATGCTCACGGGCGATCGTGTGGAAACCGCCGAGATGATTGCACTGTCGGCCGGGATCGACGAGTTGCGTGCCGGGTTGAGCCCAGGGGATAAAGTGCGTGCGGTACAAGATGCCTGCCTGCACGCCAGCACACTGATGGTCGGTGATGGCATCAACGATGCACCCGCCCTGGCGGCGGCCAATGTCGGGGTGGCCATGGGGGCCAGCGGTGCCACGGCGTCCGCACAAGCGGCGGGCGTTGTGCTGTTGGTGGATCGTCTGGATCGTCTGGTCGAGGCGCTGGACATCGCCCGTCAAACCCGCCATATCGCCCGTCAAGGCGTATTGGCCGGCATGGGCATGTCGGTGCTGGCCATGGGGGTGGCCGCCTTCGGCTACCTGCCGCCGCTGGTTGGCGCCGTGGTGCAAGAGGGCATTGATGTGGTGATCATTTTCAATGCCTTGCGTGCATTGGGGCCGTTTCCAGGTCGGCGCCAACGCAAGCTGGCCGCCGAGCATATCGATCACCTGCAGGACGAACACGACCAGCTCGCTTCGGTACTGAGCGATCTGCACCAACTGGCAAGCGACTTTGCCCAGCGCCCACTCGAGCAAGCGCAGACCGACCTGCGGGCGCTGGTAAAAAACCTGCAGGAATCACTGGTCCGCCATGAACGGGACGATGAAAACACCCTGTACCCGCTGTTGACGCAAAGCCTGCCAGGCGAGGACCCCATGTCGGCGATGAGCCACGTCCACCGCGAGATTTTTCGCCTGATCCATTTACTGGCGCGCATGAACACGGATTTCAGTATCGACCCGGCAACGGCTTCTGTCGATGAGATACAGCATCAGTTGATCCGCCTGGATACCCTCGTGCGGTCGCACTTCGATCAGGAGGAAGAACTCTTTCGTTACCTTGATAAGCGCTGAAAAGCCATGCAGCCACAGTGGAGGACCGCCGAATGGCAACCTGTGACCTGCTCGCGGCCATCGAGCGATAGCACGCTGGTCTTGAATGAGCCGATACGGATCGCATACAGCAAGCGCAAGGGATCGCCTGCGCGGTAGAGGGAGTGCGCCTTTCCTGACCTTGAACCGTTGAAAAATCGGCTTGTCCAGGCGCTCGATTTCCTATTTGTTGAGACCAAAAGGCAGGCAAAACTCTAATGCACTGCAATTGGAACAGGCACCCTTGAGGTGTTGACCCTGAAGCAGGCGGACTTCAGCCATGTCAATGGATTCATGTGGGTTATATATGAAGCATAGGTGTTGTGCACTTCGGCACGAATTCCGTTCGGAAGAGCTCCGGGAGCAATCGGCGAACGGGTAAAGCTCGGTTGACCCACCGCAAGCCCTTGATGCCCCGGGGAAACTATAGGTTCCCCGGGTTCTTTGTCTCAGGCAATGCGCAAATGATCATCAACTTGCCTCACACCCGGTACTGACCAGGCGGCACGTTCGGCGATCTGACGTTCACGCCACAAATGAACTTTGCCTTCAAGCTTCACCACATCGCCTTCGACCTTGATGTGAATTCCCTTGGCATCGACTTCGGCATTGCGTTTGAGGGCTTCTTCGATGCGACGCTGGATATCGTCCACGTTCACCTGCGGACGACGGTCTTTTTGGCTGTCATCGGTGCGGGCGTCATCGGCCTGGTTGATGAACGGGGTGGGATCGTCCTGCCGCTGCTGGCCACCCAGATTCTGTGGATCAATCTGATCACTGATGCGGCACCTGCCATCGCCATGGGGCTTGATCCGCATGATGAGGGTGTGATGAGGCGCAGCCCACGCAAGCCCACGGATCGAATCATCGATGCAAACATGTGGCGTGGCGTGCTCCAGGTCGGTCTGGTGATGGCGTTGGCGAGCTTGCTGACGGTCGACTGGATGCTGCCCGATGGTTTGATACCGGGGCATGAATCACTAGTTCAGGCACGCACTGCCGGTTTTACGGTCCTTGTGCTGGCGCAGCTGTTCAATGCGCTGAGTGCTCGCTCAGAGTCGGCCAGTGCGTTTATCGGGTTGTTCGCCAACCGGTGGCTCTGGGGGGCAATAGTGCTGGCGCTGACTTTGCAGGTTGCAGTGGTGCACTGGTCGCCACTCAATAAGGCGTTCAGCACGAGTGCATTGACACTGAGCCAGTGGGGGCTCTGTTTTGCTATGGCCAGCACTGTTTTCTGGTTCAGTGAGCTGCGCAAACTGGTGATGCGTTTGAGGAACCCTGAGCTTCATGGCGCTGTTCAGCGCCCGGCAGTACACCAGTAGTGACCGGGCGCTGGCGTAACGTTGTGTGGTCGCGGCTGCGCGAAACAGCGCTCTACAGTTCTTCAGGTGAAACCACCCATACACTGCACGGCATTTTATACAGCAGATGCTCCACCGTGCTGCCCACCAGTCGGCCCACGCCTCGGTGGCCGACCCGGCCCATGACAATCACGTCGATGTCGTAGGCGTCGGCGTATTGGGTAAGGATCTTGGTCGGATTGCCCATGATCATGTGCTGTTGCTCTGGCGCAATACCATTGCGCTCGGTCAGTTCGCGGAAAGCATCGGCCTGAGCATCAAATAACGTCTTGGCTTTGTGTGGGGAAAACAGCGCCGAGCTACTGTCGAAATCGAACTCGTCTGCGCTGATAGATGAAAGGTCGTGGGCGTAGATCACGTCGAGCTGAGCGTTGCAGGTGCTTGCCAGTTTTGAGGCCTCGCGCAAAATTCTGTCGTTGAAATCCTTGTACTGAGTGTTGCTATGGAAGGGATCGACCGCAGCGACGATCTTGCGCGGCAGCACGTGCTTCACGTGGCTGACAAAATGCAGCGGCACCGGGCATTC
The DNA here is from genome assembly GCF_024748615.1 of Pseudomonas sp. B21-048. NCBI lineage: Bacteria > Pseudomonadati > Pseudomonadota > Gammaproteobacteria > Pseudomonadales > Pseudomonadaceae > Pseudomonas > Pseudomonas sp. B21-048. Next base: position 2,744,627 of record NZ_CP087168.1, read on the forward strand.
GCGCAGTAAATGGATATCCAGGGGCGTGAACATTATCCGTGACAGCAGCGACTCGTATTCCAGTGCCTTGATCAGTACCGCCATGGGCTGTTCTTTGAGATGAATGAGGATTTCCTGCAAAGGTCTTTCAACCCAAATCACCTCCGTGGTGACGGGCACCCCGATTTTACGCAAGGGGCGGGCCTGTTCTTCGAGCCATTGCCGATGGCGCTCGACATACCCGAGCCGCATCTGCTCCAGCGCTTGTTCGTTGACCATGCTCGCCGTTGCCAAGCCTTCCAGGTAATCGAAGGCGACGATGTGCAGGGCTGCGCCTGCAGCCTTGGTCAACGCGGCGGCGCGGTCGAACGCGGAGCTGTTTTCCATAAGCGGCGAGACGACCAGCATGAAGCGTGATTGCTCAGACATGACCAAACTCCCGTCAATAGTCGTAGATATTCCTGTACTCACTGGCACCCCTTGCGTTTGCTCAGGAAGCCTAGTTTTTATCCTGCCGCCGAACGGGGGAGAAGAATTGATCTTTATCAATCTGGCGAGTGATGCAGCAGGCAGCCCGACGTGTGGTGAGTCGCGCGTCCATTTACAAAATATTGACCATTATCAACCTCTCTTGCGTCATACCGCGCAGTCTGGGGCTTGTGGTTTACCCGGACGCAATCGCATGAACGACACCTTGGGCCTGGCAGGCGCGGCGGCTGCGCTGGGGATTGGCATGCTCATCGGCCTTGAACGTGAACGGCACAAGGGCCGGGGGGAGAGTCGCGCCTGTGCTGGATTGCGCACGTTCGCGATCACCGCTTTGCTGGGTTATGTGGCGATGCAGGTCGGTGGGGGGTTGCTGGTGGGTATCATGGCGATTTCTGTGGCCTTGCTGGTCACCGTGGCTTACTGGCGGAGCCTGGGCACTGACCCTGGTGTCACCAGTGAAGTAGCGCTGTTCACGGTATTGGCACTGGGGGCATTGTGTGGAACCGCGCCCGAGCTGGCTATCGCCATTGGAGTGGTGGTGGCGGGTCTGCTGACGTATCGGCAAAAACTGCACCATTTTGCGCGCAGCCAATTGACCGAAGCGGAAATGCGCGACGGCCTGGTGCTGTTGGTCGCCGCCCTGGTGGTGTTGCCCTTGGCGCCGGACCGCTTTATCGGCCCATATGCCGCCATTAATCTGCGCACCATTTGCACTCTGACGGTGTTGCTGATGGCCGTCGGGGCGATAGGGCATATTGCCGTTCGTACCTTGGGTGCCCGTTACGGCTATATGGTCAGCGCCATCGCCTCCGGGTTTGCTTCCAGCATCGCGACCATCGCCGCGATGGGGCACCTTGTCGCCAAGGAGCCAGGCAACATCAAAGTCCTGAGCGCGGCAGCGATGCTGTCCAACCTGGCTACCATCATTCAGGTCGGCCTGATCCTGGGGGCAGTCGATACCGGTCTATTGCGGCACATGTGGGGGCCGCTGTTGTTGGGTACCGCCGCCACGGCGCTGTATGGCTTGAGCCTGATGCTGCCCAAACCTGAGAGTGGCGCCAATCAGCCGATCAAGGTCGGTGGGGCGTTCAACCTCACACTGGCGTTGGTCATCGCACTGACCATGACAGGCATCACCTTTGTGTCATCGATGGTGCTCAGCCACTTTGGTGAAGTGGGCGTGATGGTCACGACGACGCTCACCGGTTTCGCCGATGCACATTCTTCGACGGCGTCCATTGGCGCCCTGGCCAAGGCCGGGCTGTTGCCGTTCGACGCCATTGTTGCGCCCACACTGGTTGCCGTCAGCAGTAACTCCCTGAGCAAATGCCTGGTGGCCTGGGTCAGCGGCGGGCGACGGTTCGCCGCGTATGTCATTCCCGGCCAGATCTTGCTGACGTTGGCGATGTGGGCGGGCATGTTGCTGCATTAACGTGCATCCGCGCGCTGTAGCTGACAAAGATCAAGTCACCCGATTCTGCTGCTATCACTCTAGGGTTCTACTCACATCGAGATGGCCGCGTGCCGAGGTGTCCCATGTCGCAGATTCAGCGTTTACTGTTGATCGCCCCCCAATCCATGACCCGTACCCCGGCGTTCGACCGGGCCGCCGCGTTGGCCCGCGCGATGCAATCGCCGCTGCACATCGTGGCATTCGACTACTTGCAGGCCCTGGCCATCGCCGGCCTGTTTGCCCCCGAGCAAATCGCCCAGGCCCGGGACGGTTATTTGAATACCCATCGGCAATGGCTTGTCGAACAGGCCGAATTGATGAAAAAACACGGCGTCGAGGTCACCAGTGAGGTGGTGTGGGTGCAGCATCCTTACGAGGAAATCCTGCGCTTCGTCAATGAGATGCCGCTGAGACTGATCATCAAGGATGCCCAGGAAGAGTCGGCGTTGAAGCGGGTTTTTTTCACACCGCTGGATTGGCAGTTGTTGCGCGACTGTCCGGTGCCGGTGCATCTGGTGACCAACGCCCTGAACCCGCGGCCACGCAACGTGCTGGCCATCGTCGATGTTTTGCGTAGTGAAGAGCAGGACCTGGTATTCAATGACCAGATTATCGACGCTGCCACCAAGCTGGCTGAACAGTGTGAGGCGCAGATCGAGTTGGTACATGTGTATGACTGGACAGCCGTGTATGCCTTGGACATGGGCGTTGGCGCACTGCCGTTGGCCTCCGGTCTTTACGAAGCCATGGGCACGGCGCAACACCAGGCGTTTACGGCGTTGGCCGAGCGTCACGGCGTGCCGTCGGAGCATCGGCACTTCATCGAAGGTGCGCCATTGCCGAGTATTTGCAAGTTCGCCGATGACCATCGCACCGATGTCATTGTGATGGGGACGGTGCAGCACTCGGGGTTGAACAAGCTATTGGGGACGACTGCCGAGCAGCTCTTGCACCGAGCTCCTTGCAGTGTGCTGGCGATCAAACCCAACAGGCTGTTGCAATCCTGAGCGTTGACTTGCCCCACGGCGAACCGTTGGCCGGTACGTCGTGGGGCAATCGGCTTTTACAACATATACAGACGATGAATGACCTGGCGGCTGTCGTCAGGATCATTGTGTTTGTCGAGCAATACCTGGCGGATGTGGTGGTGATGAGCACGGATCGCGTGGGGATCGACCGGTTGATCGGCAGTAACACGGAGCGGGTGCTGTACTCGGTGCCGGGCAGCATTCTGGCGGTCAGGCAGCCGGGCTCGAGCGTCAGGCGGCGAGCCGATGGCTAGTCGGCCATTAGTTGATAAAAATCAGAGCCTCACGGCGAGAGCCCCCGATACTTAAGTCAATCCTGAAGCTATCCAGATGAGGTGGGTGAGGGTGAAAATTCAACGTTTGCTATTGATTGCCCCGACCGAAATGGTCCGCACCCCGGCGTTCGAACGAGCGCGAGCCCTGGCCTGTGCAACCGGTGCGGTGCTGCACATTGTCGCTTTTGATTATGTCCAGGCGTTGGCGGCGGCCGGCCTGTTTGACCATGACGCAATGGCCCAGGCGCGTGAAGGTTACTTGCAGGTTCATCGTCACTGGCTGGAGCAGCAGGCCCGGTTTCAACGATGCGAAGGCGTGCAGGTGAGCACTGAAGTGGTGTGGGCCAGACCGACCCTGGCGCATCTGTTGGAGTACGTGAATGACTTCCATGCAGACCTGGTGATCAAGGACACACACCGCGTATCGGCACTCGATCGCGCCTTTCATCGGCCGCTGGACTGGCAGTTGCTGCGCGACTGTCCGGCCCCCTTGCACCTGGTCATAGATGCCACAAACCCCAAGCCGTTGAGAATACTCGCGAGCATCGATTTGTCCCATCTGGAGGAGCTGACCCAAGGGCTCAATGACCGGATTCTCGACCTGGCTTCGAGCCTGGCCGAACCTTGTGGCGCCACCGTGCACCTGCTCAATGTCAGCGGCTGGTCGGAGCTGGGGGAGGCTGAAGTGAACGTGCCGACCGCGACACTGGATGGCAGTTTGAGAGATGCGGTCAGCGATGCTCAGCTGGAGGCTTTTGAGGTGCTTGCCGAACGCTACGGAATAGAGAAACAACAGCGCCATTTGCTGCCCGGCACTCCCCCCGCGGTGATTGCCCGTTTCGCACAACAATGTGCCTTCGACATGGTGGTGCTGGGAACGACCTACCATCGCGGGATCGATATATTCATCGGCAGTACGGCCGAAAGTGTATTGAACCGGTCACCCTGCAGCCTGACGATCGTCAAGCCATTGCCCCGGCTCGACTGAAAAAGATGAACCCGTGCGGCTTCCGTTGATAAAAATCAACTGCCCATGGGCGTAAAGGAGTGATCAATAGCACTCCATGAATGCGCAAGGAAACGGCCATGCAAATGACATTTCTCGGTGCTGCGGGCACGGTTACAGGCAGCAAGTACCTCCTGGAACATCGCGACCAGCATGTGCTGATCGATTGCGGCCTGTTCCAGGGCTATAAACAACTGCGCTTGCACAACTGGGACCCGTTCCAGCTGCCGGTTCGCGACCTCGAAGCCATTGTGCTGACCCACGCTCATCTGGATCACAGCGGCTACCTGCCGGTGTTGGTGCGCAACGGTTATCGCGGCCCGGTGTATGCCACGCCTGCCACCTGTGAACTGGTGAAAGTCCTGCTGCGCGACAGCGGCCGCTTGCAGGAAGAGGAGGCCGAGTTCGCCAATCGCCATGGCTTTTCCAAACATTCTCCGGCCTTGCCGCTGTATACCGAACAAGACGCAGAGCGGGCGTTGAAATTGCTGCGGCCGGTGCAGTTGCACCACCGGGTCGATATTGTTCCGGGAATGAGTATTCTGTTGCGCGGTGCCGGGCATATTCTGGGCGCAGCGACGGTGGAAGTCGTCGCCGATGGCGTCACGCTTGTGTTCTCCGGGGATCTGGGGCGGCCGAACGATCCACTGATGTTTGCCCCGGAGACGATCGAGCAGGCCGATTATCTGCTGGTGGAGTCGACTTACGGTGACCGTCGGCATCCCGACGAATCCCCGGAGGATCAACTGGCCGAAGTCATCACCCGTACCGCGCTGCGCCATGGCATCACGCTGGTGCCATCGTTTGCGGTCGGTCGCGCGCAGTTGCTGATGTACCACCTGTATCGCTTGCAACAGAAACACGCGATTCCTGACCTACCGATCTACCTCAACAGCCCCATGGCCACCGACGTCACGCGTTTGTATCAGCGCTTTCGCAGTGAACACCGGTTATCGCTGGAAGAGTGCGAAGGCATGTGCCATGTCACGCGTTTTGTGCGCTCCACCAGAGACTCCATCGACCTGGACCAGCGGCGTACACCGGCGGTGATCATCGCCGCCAGCGGCATGGCCACTGGCGGGCGGGTGCTGCACCACCTCAAGGCGCTGGCGCCTAACCCGATCAATACGCTGCTGGTGCCGGGCTTTCAGGCGGGCGGCACCCGCGGCGCGCAAATCATCGCAGGCGCCCCGTCGGTACGTATTCACGGCAAAGACGTGCCGATCCGGGCCGAAGTAGTGCCGATGCAAACCCTGTCTGCGCACGCTGACGCCGATGAAATCATGGCGTGGCTGCGCGGCTTCAAGCAGCCACCGAAACACACCTATGTGGTGCATGGCGAACCCAATGCCTCGGATGTATTGCGCCGACGCATCAGCCTGGAGCTGGGCTGGTCGGTCTCGGTACCGGAGTACCGTGACAGCGTGGAACTGATGGGTTCTCTTTAGTAAAGGCAAGCCATTTTTGCGTTAGCTGCAAAATGGCGATCACCAGATTTATTCGTAAGCCTCGTGTTTTGCTGGCGGACAGTGTGTGAAAAAAAGCGAATAGCTGACCGGTGCCAGCTGTTGCAGCCCTGAGTTGAAATGTCCCTCGGCGGATCCAATGACGCCGAGGGACGCTTTTTTACAGATAGAGGCTGTGAATGACCTGACGGCTGTCATCGGGATCGTGGCGGGTCTCGAAGCCCAGGGCTTGGGCCAGATCACGCATGGGGGCATTGCTGGCGGCGTCGACGGAATACATCTGGCGAAAACCGTTCTTGCGCGCGGCCTTGATCAAGTGCTCCATCAGCGCCGTTCCCAGGCCCAGATGCTGGTACTCGTCAGCAACCGTCACGGCGCATTCACACTCATGGTCGCCGGTGGCGGCATAGCGGCTGACACCGATTTCAATCAGCTGGCCATTGTCGTGAATCAGGGCGATGTAGGCCATTCGCTTCTTGCCGTCGACATCCATCAACTGGTCGAGCATGGCCTTGCCGGGCTCATTGACTTGCGCCAGAAAGCGCATGTGCCGCGACTCCGGGGACAGGCGTTTGATAAAGGCGTATTCACGTTCGCGGTCTTTCTCCGCCAGCGGTCGGATCAGCACATGGCGGCCGTCCCTGAGCCCTTCAATCCAGTACTGTCCGGTGACGGCGGCGTAAGCGGCTGCGGCTCTGTCGTTATGATCTTTAACAGTGAGCATGGTGCAATTCTCCATTCTGGATTGAAGGGCTTGCGCGTCGCAACGAATCACGCGGTTCATTTCTTTTTACGCCGCTGGTGGCGCTTGAATCTGATCTGGATCAGACACTCGTGAGACGCAGGCTGAAACGCGCGTATCTGATGTAAATCAACCCGGGGCAGGGGGCAACGAGTGCAATCTGGGAACATGCCGGCGCTTGGGACCGGTGCCGAATCGAGGTGTGTGATGGGTCAATATCAACGTGTGTTGCTGATCGCCGACCGAACCCTTTACCAGTCCCCAGCCTTGCTGCGTGCCGTTGCCCTCGCCAAGGCCAGCGGGGCGGCGCTGGATGTGCGGGCGTTTATCGAGCCGGCACCGATCATCCATTTGTGGGAGGAAAAAACCGATGAGGCGGAGTACCAGCGCTATCTGCGCCGCTATCGCCGCTGGATGGCGGAAGAAATCCAGCGCCTCAGCGGTGAGGGATTGAAAGTAAGCGTGGAGGTGGTCTTCACCACTCATCCATTACTGGACATCTTGAGGTGCGTCGAAGAACTCAAACCCGACCTGCTGATCAAGGACGCTACGTTGGAGCCGCTGCTCAAACGTGTGTTCATCACCCCTCTGGACTGTCACCTGCTGCGCGAATGCAGGGTGCCGGTGCACCTGGTCAATCAGGCCCGTTACGGTTTGCCGCACCGGATCGTGGCGGCAGTGGACCCGTTCGACCCCTCGACGCAAATCAGTGGCCTCAACGACACCATCATTCAATCGGCCAATGCACTGGCCCTGCAATGTGATGCACCGCTGCATCTGCTGTATGCGTATGACTTGTCGCCGGCCTTCAATGGCGATGCGCCTCTGGCTAGCGGCGGGTGGAATGTGGACTTCATGGAGGAGCTGCGGCAATCCCTGCATCAGGCGTTTGTCACCCTGGCTGATCGTTATGGCGTGCCGCCAGAGCGCCGACATTTCATCATGGGCCTGCCGGTACCGGTGCTGAGTGAGTTTGTCGAGGAGTATCTGGTCGATGTGGTGGTGATGGGCACCGTGCATCGAGTGGGGTTCGATCGGTTGATCGGCAGCAATACGGAACGGGCCCTTTACTCGGTGCCGGGCAGTATTCTGGCGGTCAAACAGCCGGGGTCGCTCGTCAGGGGATGAGCACGATCGCCCCTTTGACCTGACCGGCCCTCAGGCTTGCCAGCGCCTGGTTGGCATCGTCCAGGGCGAAACAGGTGACGTCGCTGTGCACGGGCGTATGACGCAGCTCTGCAAAAAACGCCGTGCCGTCTTCGCGGGTCAGGTTGGCGACCGAACGGATGCTGCGTTCGCCCCACAGCAATCGATAAGGGAAGCTGGGGATGTCGCTCATGTGGATGCCCGCGCAAATCACACAGCCGCCCTTGACGGTGGCCTCCAGCGCCAACGGCACCAGCGCACCGACGGGGGCGAAGATCAGGCTGGCGTCGAGCGGATGCGGCGGCGGTTGATCCGAGGGGCCTGCCCATTCGGCGCCCAGGGTTCGGGCATAGGCCTGGCCCTCGTTGTCGCCCGGGCGGGTGAAGGCATACACCTGCTGCCCCCGGCCCCGCGCCACCTGAATCGCCAGATGCGCCGCCGCGCCGAAGCCATAAAGGCCCAGATGACGCGCCCCTTTGGCCATTTGCAATGCGCGAAAACCGATCAGCCCGGCACACAGCAGCGGTGCGGCTTCGGCGGCCGAGAGCGCGTCCGGAATGGGGAAACAGAAATGGGCGTCGGCCACGGTGTACTCGGCATAACCACCATCCAGGTGACAGCCGGTGAACTGGGCCTGGTCACAGAGGTTCTCGCGGCCCGAGCGGCAGAATGTACATTCACCGCACGTCCAGCCAAGCCAGGGAACGCCGACGCGCCTGCCAACCCAGCCGGGCGCCACATCGGCACCCACCGCCGTCACCTCACCGACGATTTCATGGCCCGGCACCCGCGGCAGCACCGCTTGCGGTAATTCACCGTCCACCAGATGCAAATCAGTGCGGCACACGCCACACGCCAGGACTTTGATTAACAGTTGGTGTGCGTCGGGTGTCGGGATGGCACGCTCTTCCCGTTGCAGCGGCTGACCGGGGGCATGCAGAACCATGGCGCGCATGACGACTCTCCAAAAGCCTGTGCACCGTAGGGCGTCAGAGGGGTGACTGCCGGTGACAGCCGGCGACCAGTTGCTTGAGCCCGTCCAGATTCAGGACTTTGACGTTACGCCCGGCAATCTCGACCAACCCCTGATCCCGCAGATGAGCGATGCCCCGGCAGATGGTTTCCAGGCGCAGGCCCAGATACGAGCCGATCTCTTCACGGCGCATCTTCAGCACAAAGTCTCTAGACGAGTACCCGCGAATGCTCAGCCGTTGCGATAGGTTCAGCAGGAAGGCTGCCAGGCGTTCATCGGAGTTCATGTTGCCCATCATCATGAGCAGGCTGTGATCACGCACGATTTCCCGGCTCAGGAGCTTGTTCAAGTTGTGTTGCAGTGAGGGCAGTTCCTGGGCGAGTTTCTCCAGTTGGATGTAGTGCAGGGGGCAGACTTCGCTGTCCTCAAGGGCAAAGGCACTGCAGGCGTGCCGATCGTCGCTGATGGCATCCAGACCGAGCATCTCGCCGGGTATCTGAAAACCGGTCACCTGCTCGCGGCCGTCGACCGACAGCATGCTGGTCTTGAATGAACCGATGCGTACCGCATACAGCGAGCGCAACGGATCACCGGCCCGGTACAGGGCGGCACCTTTTTTAATCTTTACCCGCTGAACGATCAGGGTATCCAGCCGCTCGACCTCCTGGCCGGTCAAGCCGATCGGCAGGCACAACTCCAAGACGCTGCAATTGGAGCATGCGGCCTTCAGATAATGATGTTGGTATGGCCGGGTTTCAGGCATGGTAAAGGCCCTTAACAGAGGATTTAAGCATAGTTCGGATAATGGACTCACTCGGGTGCTCTATCGGGAGCATCGACGAGTGGGGGGCTTGGCAGTTGTTCAAGCCAGCATAGAGCCGGACGGGCGGCGTAAGAGCTTGATGTAGATCAACGCTAGCGTGGTGCAGACTCCCAGAATCTGCGCATCCCCTGGTTTATCCGAGGCCTTGGCGGAGGGATGTCATGATGCAGGAACACAAGTTTTACCTCATAGAAGCGGTTGATGCAGGCAAGGTGTCGAGGCAGCCGGGTGCTATTTGCTCTTCCAGTACTTCTGCATCTCCAGAAACAGAAACGAAGCCGTCCAGGAGATCAGTACCAGGCCGGTCAGTGCCTGCAATCCGGTCAGGTACTTGAGTTGACCCATGGGTGAAATATCGCCAAAACCGATGGTGGTAAAAGTGGTGAAGGAAAAGTACACGCAGTCCATGAACGAGCCATCGAAATTGCCGCTCAGGCTGCCCCATTCACCGGAGCGGACCAGCAGGTAATAGACCAGTGCGAAACACCAGACTTCTATCGCATGGGCCAGCATCGCGCCGAACACCCCAACTACGATCCTGAAGCGGCTCCAGAGTTTGAGCCTGGGCAGCCAATCGTTCAGGCGCAACAGGCATTCGTAGTGGATCACCACTGTGACAATCACCACCAGCGTATTGATTAACGTAATCGAAAACATAGGGTGCCTCGAACATCCAGAAGCTGCTATCGCGGCGAAGTCGGCGCGCACTGTCAGCATAAGTAGCGCACCTAGGTTGCACCAACAATAGGCGTTATGAGGCCAGTTTTGAGCCCGTGCTATCGACAGTGCAAGTGCAGTGCAGACATTGACAGAATGATGCGAGGCGGGGGAGTTGAAAACCGACGCTTCTGTAGCACTGAATGATCAACGTTTCAGGTCGGATCAGGCGATGAGTATGTGGTTTTCCACATGCATCACCCCCGGGACCGCCCAAGCCGCATGTTCAGTAGCCTTCCGCTCTCGCCACAGATGAACGCAGCCTTCGAGTTTTACCGTCGTTCCCTCCACCGTAACGCGGATGTGGCTGGTATCCAGCTCTGCATTTCGCGCCATCGCATTTTCTATGCGGCGTTTGACATCTTCCAGACTGACCTTGGGTTTGACGATCAACAGATTGTTGATGCCGACGACCCCTGCCAGCTTACACATAGCCCTTTCAGCGTCTTCTTTTTGATATTGCCACTCCACTTCACCTTCAAGCGTGACCCATCCTTGCTGAACCTTGACCTGTATCTGGTCTTCTGGAATGTCAACATTCCATTGGATGATGTCCATGCAGCGGGACGCTATGACGTCATCTGCGACATCAGCATCGCCTGGTATCCGAACTTCGATTTCTTCGGCAACAGCATGTACGCCTTTAACGCGCTTTACAGCGCGTTCGGCCGCGATTTTTTCAGCGTAGGTCCGGACATGTCCGGTGAGGCTGACAACCCCGTTTTCTACAGCGACACCTATAGCCGCAGCATCAATGTGGGGTTGAAACTCAAGCTCATCGAGAATATCTCGGCGCAACTTTAAATCGTTCATGATGATTCCTCATTCATAGGGCAGACGTTCAAGGCCAGAAAAATCAGCCAGTTATGCCCATTCAACTGGTATCCAAAAATAGAAAACTGTGTTTTGTCATGGTTTGATTCGAAAGATTAGCTCAGAGCTGGCTTCATCGATTTTGTTCGGTCAGTCTGTGGGCGGCGAGCGCTATGACCCATTCTTCGTTTGTAGGTTCGACCATCACCTTGACTCGGCTGGCCGGGGTCGAGATCACGGCGGCATTGGCCAGATTGGCGGTTCGTCCAGTTCGATGCCCAGATAATGCAGGCCCGCGCACATCCGGGAGCGAATTGCCGCGTTATGTTCACCAATACCTGCGGTGAACACCAGCATGTCCAGGCCTCCCAGGATCGCAACAAGGGCACCGGCTTCGTGGATGAAACGGCGCAAGTACAACGCAAGGGCCATGGCTGCGCGTGGTTCGGCAGCTTCGACTTCGAGCAATACGCGCGGGTCGCTGGAAATGCCGGAAACCCCAAGCAGCCCAGATTCGTGATACAGGACGTGGCTAACCTGCTCCAGGTTCAACTTCCAGATTCCCATCAGGAAAATCACCGCGCCAGGGTCCATCGCCCCGCACCGGGTACCCATCATCAAGCCATCCAGCGCTGAGAAACCCATGGTGGTGGCGACGCTTTTCAAATCTCGCATGCCGCATAGGCTGGCGCCGCTACCCAGATGCGCGACCACCGTCCGACCACGAGCCTGGCTGTTCGTCGAGAACCAGAGACTGATTGTCGCCACCGTTTATTCCGACATTTTACGAGCTAATTTTTTAAGCTGATTTTTCTGTTTTTAAAGTGACAATGACAGGACATGTCGCGTGCATAGTTTTTGACAGTGATGTCTTTCAAATCAGATATTTTCTTACCGATATGCTCGACAGCGCGGTTGGGCCTCCAATTCTTACTCACTGAGCTTCTCCTTTCCTGAGGGACGCATAACCATGCATGGCACAGGGCTGTAGCTGGCTGATGATGAACCCGTTCACATCCTCTGTGATCGGGCATCAAGGGCCATTTTCGTGAGGCCTTGCTGGATGCCATGCAGAAGTTTTCCGGATTGGCAAAGGTTGGGATGATCGTTTGACGCTTGGCAGAAACAGGTGAGCTGAAGACTACAAGACGTAATAAAAGCGGACTTCCGCACACATGAATGAGCCGAGATCGAATTACAGCTTGCGTAGACACTATTTACTTTGCACCACTCGAACATGGGCTTGGCTTATGGCCTTGTAGATGCGAATCGATCGTAAAAGCGGCCACCAGTCGTATAGAAAAATCTGCAGCGGTCGCCACATTGCCACCCAGCCACCGATTATCAGGCTTTCGCGCGCTATGTTGACGAAAGCGCCAGTGCCAAATTGACCAATGACATCAGCTAAGCTCAGGCACAGGATCACAAAGGAGATGCCGATCAATAGGCTAATACGGCCGTCCCGAAGGAGATGCTTCAACTCACCGCGTACGAGACCTGCCTTACGATCAAAGTAATTGTGGATTGCCTCGAGCATGATCGCGCTTGGCTCGCCTTCTGCAGGCATATGCTCAAGATGAATTGTAATCCTGAGCCGGCTGTCCGACTTGAATTCCGCCGCCCAGGTCTCGATGAACGCTTCCGCTTCACGATCGAGATCCTTGTTAAGGAAAGGTGTCGGATCCATAGAGTTAAACAACTGCGCAAGTTCGCGTACCCGGAGTTGAAGGTGATGCTCAGGTGGTGACTTTTTTTTCATCGTGCTACCCGATTGTCATGGGTTGGCAATTTCGAGTTTCGCGACGCGCTTTCGCTGTGCATCCGTCTTGCGGTCGCCTCCAACTCTACCGTATCTCGTTGCTAGGGAACCGAACAGGTGGCTGGCTATTTCTTGGCCGAATTAAAAGGCCGGCAAGAAATAAAACGCCTGGCGAGGGAGGAGTCACTATGTCCGAAAAAAGATTTCTAACAATTGTCATAGTAATTTCATTTGCAGAACATGCTTGGTTTTATTGCGTGTTCGTTACGCGGAGGCATCCGGTACTGCCATCCCTGCTAGGAATGCAGGATTGGTTTATCGCGCGGTCGCAACCGCTCAAAAGCTTGCGTAGCATCGCACCGACTATGTCGCGATGATTTCGCCGCTGTAGAGATCAAGTACCGGTGAGAGGTAAAGCTTTCGCTAGGGGCATGATCGACCGCGACTCTGCCCGGATCCAAGAATTACTTTCGCATCTTTAGTCCTTTTACTGATCTGGCTCGTTGCTCGTCCAGACTGTTGTAGTAGGTGTTTTGCGTTGTGCTCAGGCTGTTATGACGCAGATCGGCTTGAAGGTCTTTCATACCGCGAAGCGGCGCGTCGAATGTGGCTGCTGTGTGCCGTAGCCAGTGGAGCGAGGCAGAGCGAAGTTGGTCAATCTCATCCTCACTCCAACCTTCACTCTGCATGCGCTGCAAAGCGCGATCAAACACTGCTTGAAGAAGCGACCCTACATGTAGGTCCGATAGCCCACCGCGGCCTTTCAGTGTGGTAATCCGTGGCGTTTGTTCCTGTGGTGAGGGCAGGGGAGAGAGCTTTTAGAAAGTGGCGATATCTCACGAGATAGCGCTCGACGTACTCGTCTCTCACACTGATCTTGGCCGCTTTGTTACCTTTGCCGACGACGTGGAACCACCAATTGCCCGTTGTATCCCGCCGCAAATCTCCCATTGTTGGCCGCCAGTTATCACGGCCGATCAGGTCAGACACACGGAGGTACATAGCAAAGAGCGTCGCCACGACAAACAGCGTCCGCTCATGGGCTGGATCATCGTCAGCCATCAGTTCCGCAGTATCAATCACGAAACTCCATTGCAACTCGGTCAAGGACCGAGACGCCACGTCCAGCGTGTTTCGCTGCTTATAGATCGACTTCTGCTTGATGGCACGGAAGGGATTTGCTTCCGTAAGACCTTCATCCATCTTTCCAGTTCCTCTTAATCCGAGGAACATGATCGACCGGGCGCTCCGTCCAGCAATGGCCCGGCCGCAGGAAACTCTCACAAGATTGAGGACTTCATCACGCCCTGCAAATTCAGGAGCTCTCTTTCCTGTGCTTGGTGCAAAAGGATTACGGCTAGAATCCATATGCTATTTCCCGGGAATCGCTTGGAAGTACGCTATCTTGGATTTCCTTCCGAGTTTAGACAAAGATTTGCTTCCGCGTTCTTCCAGCGCAGAGTCTTTCCTGGCTATCTGACGGCTGCCTTTGGGAAGTAAATATCCAAAGGCGGGTAGGATTCCCCGATTTGGACAATTACTTCACAGAAATTTGGATGTTTGCTTCCGGGTACTGGAATAGAGAATATTTTTATTAAGGATTTTTTCAGCTCCGACACATCGTTTAACATAATATACATTACACGTAACATCTTGTTTCAAGATTAGCCTGGTTGCACGCAGATTTTGCAGCCCTCAATTCCCCCAAACCTCCTCATCCTTGCGTCAGCTTCCCAATCAGCTCCGAATGCTCGGGAAACTGCGCTCTGAGCTTCTGCCGGTTGCCCATCTCCATATCTGCAAAATCAAACCCTGGTGAAACCGCTTCACTGATCAAACCGTATTTCGCTGAACCATTCATAAGCTGCGAAGCTTTCCAGACGCCACCAGGTACATGCATCTGCAAACATTGCCCGGCGATAATGTCGCTGCCCATCACCACAGTTTTCAACGTGCCGTCTGGAAAGATCAGGCTGTACTGAATCGGGTTTCCCAAATGGTAGTAATGAACGATGTCCGATTGATTCAGGTGGAAATGACCGATCGGCGAATCCTTGGTCAGCAAGTAATAAATTGAAGTCATCAGGTGACGTTGACCACCATTGATCTCGACCATAGCGTGGTGATTGGATTGAAAGCTTCTTCGGTAGAAACCGCCTTCCATGTGAGGCTCCAGAGCCAATGCGGCGATCACTGCTTCAGCGTTGGGGATTTGAGTATCGAATTCACTGTTGGTCATGCAGATGCCCTCCCTTAAAAACACTATGCCTATTAGATTTGTTTTGTCGATAGACTATAACTATACTAAACAGTCATTTAGTATAGTTGTTGATTAGAGCCAAGACATTTGGTCCTGCATCAGGGGATCCAGCCTCCCCCGTTAGTTTCCACTTTATCCATCAGAAGGCAGCCCCTTAACTATCGGGTGCCAGGCACCAAATCGAGTATTTCATCGATCCCGAGGCAACGAGGTTCCATCTCCAGCGTTCGACCATTGAGCAGTATTCCATCCGCGACATCTCTCATCGCCAGTGACGTCGCCGAGGCCGCCAAACAACACTGGCGCCAGCGCTCCCCCACCGATGGTGCCGGTATAGAACACGGCGAAGGCATGCTCTCGCTTGCCAGGGCTGGCCAGATCCGGCACGGCGCCATACAACACCGATGATGTTCCGTTCAACGCCAGACCCAGCAGCGGCAACATCGCCATCAGGCCGAAAATCGGCAGGTACACGGCCATGATGATCAACATCGCGGTGGAGAACTCGGTCAGCCACACGGTTTTCATCATGCCGATGCGTGCACCCAAGTAGCCGCACAGCAACTTGCCGAACGCACCGCCCACGAACAACATCGTCAGCGCCAGGCCTATACCCGCCGTCCCGGCCCCCTTCTCTTTCAGCAGGAACGGCAAGAAGGTGAGAAACCCCATTCGCACCGCACTGTCCAGTGTGCCGGTCACGATCAGCGCGCGCAGCCCGCTGGCGGAGCCATTTCCCATGATTACCCTGGAGGACTTGCCCTGACCGGACGAGGAAACGGCGCGCGCCGGGATCAGCCACCACAGCAGGCCGGCTGCGGCCAGACCGAGCAGGCCCATCAGCGTGACACTCGCCCGCCAGCTGATGACTGTCAGCAACAGGCCGACCAACCCCGGTATCAGCGTTTTGCCGATGTCCCCGAAAAAGTTGTACTGCGACAACGCTTGCTTGACGCCCCCGCCCGCCTCGTGAGTATCGGTGATCAACGAAGACGCCAGCGGATGTTGGGTACTCGCGCCCAATCCGCCCAACAACAGCGCCAACAACAGCACCGTCAAACCGCCTGCCTGCCCCGCCAGCAAGTAAGCCAGCCCCGCGAGTGCGGTCCCGCCCACCAGCATGCTCTCTCGCCCCCATCGCCTGGCGGCCCGGCTCGCCAATAGCTGGAAACCGGCCATCATCCCGGAGTAAGCGCCGCGCAACAGGCCGATCTGGGCGTAGCTCATGGCGAACTGCGCCTGCCAGATCGGTAACAGCACATAGATAACGTCGGTCAGACCATCATGCACGGCGTGGGCGCCACAGCCAGCCACCAGGGATCGGCGACGTACAGAAGCATCAGCCAATTGCGACTCTTGCAAGGACGATACTTCGTCTTTCAGATCGTTCATCGCTCCACCATTACTGCAACAGTTGCGCGCAATCCTTCATCACGCCGGATTTGCGACGCAGGTAGTCGGCGAAAATCTCCCGGGCGGTTTCCTGGTCGACAGCAATCTGCATCGCATCGACAAATTCGTTCACGGCCGCTACGGCATGGGCGAAATGATTGCTCTCGGTCCCACCGGTATGCACGGTGACCCAGGCGACTGTAGCGCGGGCCTTTTCCGCTGGCACGCCCATGTCGCGGACAAACCACTGTTTGTACAGCGGATGGATAAACTCCACTTCGCCATGGGTATACACCTCATGG
Organism: Pseudomonas sp. B21-048; assembly: GCF_024748615.1. Lineage (NCBI taxonomy): Bacteria > Pseudomonadati > Pseudomonadota > Gammaproteobacteria > Pseudomonadales > Pseudomonadaceae > Pseudomonas > Pseudomonas sp. B21-048. The sequence continues at coordinate 2,761,250 of NZ_CP087168.1, forward strand.
ATCAAAGTGGTCAGCAAGCCTTGCAACAAATCGCGATCGCGCAGGCGGCGAGCGTCAGTCCAGTCTTTGAAGGACTGGGCCGAAGGCAGGCAGTTTTCTTTCAACAGCCACAGGTCATCGCCGCACAGAGGCGTGGCCATGTTGTAGAACAGGTCCGAGTGCAAGGTATTGCCCAGCGCGCCCAAGTCCTCATCGGTAATCCGTTGCAGACTGCCGCAGGCCCGATAGAGCCTCTCGGCGGCCTCGGAGCCCTGCTCTGAGCGCGCCAGTAAAGTAATGCGGTTGGCCAGGCCCGAGACGCTGGCGGCCGAGTTGTTGGTCTTGGACCAACTGGCGAAAAACTTGCGCAAGGCCACCGGCGAATGGCGACGCGCGGTGAGTGTCTCGAAGGCACTTTCGATGTCCACAAGCGCACCCTCTTCGCTCCAGAACGCCTCGAACAGTGCATGTTTCAAGACACTGGCAGGCATGTCGTTCAACACCGGTTCGACGATTTTCAACAACTGGCTCTGTCGGGTCATTACGTTACTCATGGTCATCTCACATATTCCTTTATTGGATGATGAATCAGGCAGGTTCACCGGTTCGCTCGGAACCGTTACGGTCGTGCGCGACCGGCGTATCGGGTTTGAGGGGTTTCCAGCCGGTCAAGGCGATCAACAGCGACAACAACTGAAAGCCGATGATCAGCACCACGCAGCCCTGCCAGCCCCAGCGACTCCAGATCATCGCGGGGACGATGGCGCCGAAGCTGCCCCCCAGGTAATAACCCGTCAGGTACAGCCCCACTGCCCCGGCCTTGTCATGTCGGGCCGTGGCCGTGATAAAGGCGTTGGCAGAGGCCTGGGCCAGAAACACGCCGGTCGAACTCAGGGCCAGGCCCAGCACGATCAGCCACAGCGACGGCAGCAGGGTCAGGATCGAACCACTGACTCCCAACACCACTGCGCCCACCAGCAACTCGGATTGCGGCCGCAATTTGCTCAAGCGCCCGGCGATGGGAATCACCACCAATGCCAGCAGGAACACCGCATAGATCGTCCCCAGGGCCGCGGCTCCGAGGTTGAACGGTGTCTGACTGAGGTACAGACCGGCGTAAGTGAAGGTCGCCACTTGCGAGAACAGCACACAAAAACCGACGCCATAGGCCGCCAGCAAAGGTTTGCTGCACAGTTCGCGAAGCGCTTGCAGACGGATAGGTGAAGCCCTGGCAGCCAACACTGGATTGGCCGGCAGCAAAAAGTGGATGGCCACGCCGACGAACAGACTCATCGCCGCCAACAGTTCAAAGGCCTCTCGCCAGCCCACATATTCGGTCATGATCCCTGTCACGAAGCGTCCGGCAAATCCGCCCAGCACGGTACCGGCCACATAGAGGCTGGTGATGACAGTCACCGTGCCACCGCTCCAGCGGTCGCCGATGTAGGCTACGCTCGTGGCGAACACCACCGGAATCAACATGCCTTCGACAAAACGCCAGACCAACAGCTCGGCAAAGCTGCCGGCATGGGCTGTCAATAGTGCCGGCACCGCCAATAGCAGTGCTGCGCAGACAATCACCGAGCGTTGCTCAAAGCGACCGGCAAGACGGCTGACAAAGGGCGCAGTGAGGGCGACCGCCAGGGTGGTCACCGTTATGCTCCATCCTGCTTGCCGGGCACTCACCTGAAAACTCAGGGCAAACTCCTGAAGTATGCTCTGGGTTGAATACAAGTTAAGGAAGGCCGCACAACCACACAGAAACAGGGCGACGCGAGCACTATGCAGGCGCGAATTCATGAGGCCTCTCGTTTTATGACCCGAGGCCTTTATAGAATATGCAGGTTGCCGAAGACCAATACCGAATTCGGACCGATCAATACCCAAGAAACAGGACGCTTGGCCTACGATGCTTGATCTACGCAAGTTACGTTATTTTTTGACGGTCGCCCAAGAGCTGCACTTTGGTCGCGCAGCATTGCGTCTGCACCTCGCCCAGCCGCCGTTGACCCGGCAGATTTCGGCTCTGGAAGCAGAGCTCGGTTTTCGCCTGTTCGATCGCACCAGCCGAACGGTGTCGCTCACTGCACAAGGCCGACATTTCCTGCCTTACGCGCGCGCCGTACTGGAACAGGCCGACCTGACCGAAGTCATCGCCAGCAAATTGGCTGCGGGATCGGCCGGGCAACTGGCACTGGGTTATGCCAGTTCGATTGCTTTGTCGGACATGTTCAGCCAGGCCATTCAAGCCTTTGCCCAACGCTTTCCAGCAGTTCAGCTGACGCTGGTGGAAGGTGCGTCTGGCAGTCTGTGGTCGCAAGTCGTCGATGGTCGTATCGATATCGGCATGAGCCGACTGCAGCTTCAAAGCGGGCAAACAGAGGTCCGGGCATTGTCCCTGGGAGAGGAGCCGCTGGTGGCCGCTCTTTCCAGCGACAACCCGTTGGCCAGCCAAGCCGAGGTCACCCTGGCCCAGCTTAGCGCGCACCCATTGATTTTGTTTCCGGTCGATTACGGCTCGGGGCTCAACGAGTCGATTGAACAATTGTACCGGCGCAGCGGCCTGCCCCTGCGTCCAGGCCCGTCCGGACGACAGATCACTTCGATCATCGCGTTAGTGGCCGCCGGGCAAGGTGTTGCGCTGGTGCCCCAGTGCACACAGACTCTGGTGAAAAAGGGCGTGACCTACCGGCCGCTGGCAGATCCCGAAGCCTGCGCGCAACTGCTGATACTCACGCGAACCCGGGGGCGTAGCCTGTTGGTCGAGGCCTTCATGGGGGTGATTGACGAACTGTTGCAGGCGCGGCAGCGTCATCAACCGAGCCAGTCAGTTAAAGCACAATCCATGCAGGAGCGGGCTTGCTCGCGAAAAGGTCGTGCCAGTCGACATTAATGTTGAATGACACACCTCTTTCGCGAGCAAGCCCGCTGCCATACAGACCTGCTCTCGCATTACATCCGATAACCCGATATCAGCGGGTCAACAGCACTTCGGTCCCGCCTTGCCACCGTAACGGGCTTCCTGACGTTCGCGAAAGAACACCTCGTAACTCATCACCGGTTTGTCCGGGTGTCTGGTTTGCATATGCTCGACGTAAGTGTCGTAGTCAGGCATGCCAACCATCAGGCGTGCAGCCTGACCGAGGTATTTACCAAGGCGACTCAGGTCATTGAACATGGGCACCCTCCTCCATCAAGCATCCGGCAGAGCCTGGAATGGCGCTTCTTTATCCGTACGTTCCTTGGTGCCCCAGGCGGCAATGCCGACCTTGAGCGCAAAGAACAGGATGCTGAACACCACGAGCAAAAACAGCACAGTCAGCGTCGCATTGGTGTAGGCGTTGTAGATCACGTGCTGCATCTGCTCGATGCTCTTGGCCGGCGCCAGAACCTGACCGTTGGCCAGGGCATCGCTGTACTTCTTGGCCAGCGCCAGGAAACCGATGGCCGGGTTGGCGTCGAACAGCTTGATGAAGCCTGCGGTGGTGGTGCAGATCAGCAACCACACGGCTGGCAGCAGGGTCACCCAGACATAGCGTTGGCGTTTCATTTTGATCAGCACAACGGTTGCCAGCATCAGCGCGATACCCGCCAGCATCTGGTTGGAGATGCCGAACAACGGCCACAAGGTGTTGATCCCGCCCAGCGGGTCGATCACGCCTTGGTACAGCAGGTAACCCCACATCGCCACACAACCGGCGGTGGCGATCAGGTTGGCGGTCCAGGATTCGGTGCGTTTGAGCGCCGGCACAAAGGAGCCGAGCAAGTCCTGCAGCATGAAACGCCCGGCACGGGTACCGGCGTCGACCGCGGTCAGGATGAACAGCGCTTCGAACAGGATTGCGAAGTGGTACCAGAACGCCATGGTGTTTTCACCCGGCAGCACGTGGTGCAGGATCTGCGCAATACCGACCGCCAAGGTCGGCGCACCGCCGGCACGGGCCAGGATGGTGGTTTCACCGATGTCCTTGGCCACCGCTTGCAGCGCTTCCGGGGTAATTGCAAAACCCCAGCTGCTGACGGTCTGAGCCACCGAAACAGCATCCGCGCCGACAAGGGCCGCCGGGCTGTTCATGGCGAAGTACACGCCTGGCTCGATCACCGAAGCAGCAACCATTGCCATGATCGCCACGAAGGATTCCATCAGCATGCCGCCATAACCGATGTAACGGGCATGGCCTTCGCTGGCGAGCAATTTCGGCGTGGTGCCGGAAGCAATCAGTGCGTGGAAACCGGATACCGCGCCACAGGCGATGGTGATGAACAGGAACGGGAACAGACCGCCCTTCCACACCGGCCCCGTGCCGTCGATGAATTGAGTCAATGCCGGCATTTTCAGGTCGGGCATGGTGATCAGGATGCCGATCGCCAGCGCAACGATGGTGCCGATCTTGAGGAAGGTCGACAGGTAATCACGCGGCGCCAGAATCAGCCACACCGGCAGTACCGCCGCGACGAAACCGTAGCCGATCAACATCCAGGTGATCTGAATCCCGGTGAAGCTGAACGCCTTGGCCCACACCGGGTCAGCGGCAATCTGCCCGCCCAGCCAGATCGAACCCAGCAGCAACGCCACGCCGATTACCGAGATTTCACCGATGCGACCCGGGCGGATGTAGCGCATGTAAATGCCCATGAACATCGCGATCGGGATGGTCGCCATCACCGTGAAAATGCCCCACGGGCTTTCGGCCAGGGCCTTGACCACGATCAGCGCCAGCACTGCGAGGATAATGATCATGATCAGGAAGCAACCGAACAGCGCGATGGTCCCGGGGATGCGGCCCATTTCTTCACGGACCATATCGCCCAGGGAACGGCCGTTGCGGCGGGTGGACATGAACAGGACCATGAAGTCCTGCACCGCACCGGCCAGCACCACCCCGGCAATCAGCCACAGCGTACCGGGCAGGTAGCCCATCTGCGCCGCCAATACCGGACCGACCAGCGGCCCCGCGCCGGCGATGGCCGCGAAGTGGTGACCGAACAGCACGTGTTTGTTGGTCGGCACGTAGTCCAGACCATCATTGTTAAGTACGGCGGGAGTGGCTCGATTGGGATCGAGTTGCATCACCTTGGTGGCGATGAACAGGCTGTAATAGCGGTATGCGACAAGGTAGATAGCGACTGCTGCGACTACGATCCAGAGGGCGTTGATGGCTTCGCCGCGGCGCAGGGCCACGACACTCAGCGCAAACGCTCCCAGGACAGCCACGGCAAACCAGGCGAGGTGTTTAGCCAGACGGGGCATAGCGTGTCTCCTGCCGACAGCCATGGCTGCGGCGGTAATTTTTATAATTGTGTCCGCTGTGCGGAGCCAGCCCAATATCTGCGCATGTTGTCGACAAATAAATCCGCGTTACTACGTACGCGGCATCTGCGTAGTTCTACGTAGATGCCGCTGATCTGTCAGTTGAAATGCAAGCCCCTCCGCAGGCCACCTCGGTGTTCATTAGATATGAGAGCAATGTCATTAGGCTTGGATAAGGAAATCGTCGACGACCGCAATGCACCGATGAACTCCTGTGTATTGCCGAGCTGGGCCCTGAGCGCGGTTTGCCACGTACCGGGCGGAGCGCATCCTTCCTACGCCCACGATTACAACGAGCGCGACAACCGCTTCTATCAGGCCTGGGACCCGATTGCCCGCGATCGTGAAACCTTCACCGCGTGGATCAACGAATACATCCACGCGGCGGAGGTCACCGCCCATGCCTTCTTGCCTCCAGTGACCTTCAACGGTCACCCTCTGCATCAGGCGATGGAGCGAACCACGCCACCATCGACACGCATCGCCGCACCGGTGGTTGCGCTGGCTTGAAGCGACGCCAGATAGACCACCAGATTCGCCACTTCTTCAGTCGTCGCCAAACGCTTGATCAGCGAGCTTGCGCGATGTTGCGCGATGAAGCTCTTCTCCAGCTGCTCAGACGGCACGCCTTGTTCTTCGGCCATCTGCGCGAAGAAACCGCCGACACCTTCAGAACGCGTTGGTCCCGGCAGTACCGCGTTGACCGTCACACCGGTGCCGGCCAGCGTTTCCGCCAGACCACGAGAGATTGCCAGCAGCGCGGTTTTGGTGGTGCCGTAATGGACCATTTCAGCCGGAATCTGCAACGCCGATTCACTGGACAGGAACAACACCCGACCCCAGCCACGTTCAGCCATGGCCGGCGCATAGTGACGTGACAGACGCACTGCGCTCATCACGTTGACGTCGAAAAAACGCTGCCAGTCAGCATCGGTAATATCAAAGAAACCCTTGGGCTCGAAGATCCCCAGGTTGTTCACCAGGATGTCGACATTCAAGATTTTGGAGAACAGTTCCCGCGCGCCTTCCACGGTTCCCAGATCGGCTGCAAGACCGATCAGCCGAGCACCCGGCAGTCGGCTCAGAATGTGCTCGATAGCCTTGCGCACCCTCTCCTCGCTGCGCCCGTTGATGACCACTTCAGCACCCGCCTCGGCCAGACCGAAAGCAATAGCCAGACCAATACCGGCTGTGGAACCACTGACGATCGCGCGCTTTCCGTGCAACGATATGTTCATGCTTACTTTCTCCGATGGATGATGTAACGACACAAAAGGCGGACTCAAGGTCCGCCGTAATTGATTCGAAAAGCCTGGCGCCTCAATCAGTGGTACCGGCATCAGCCGTTGCCAGCGGATAAATCGACTGCCAGCCGCCACCTAGTGATTTATATAGCCCAACCATGGCCAACGAGACCGTGGTCGAGCTTTCCACCAGTTGTTCCTGATTCGCCAACAAGGCGCTCTGAACCGTCAGCACGTTGAGAAAATCCACCGCCCCTTCGACGTACTGGCTTTGCGCAGTTTCCAGCGCAATCCGGTTCTGCCGCACCGCTTCGGCCAGTCGGTCACGTCGCAGTTGGCTGGCGTTGTACAAGGTCAGCACATCATCAATTTCATGCCAGGCCCGCAGCACCACCTGTTGGTAATCGAGCGCCGCTTCCTGTTGCTGCGCCTCGCGCAACTTGACCATCCCACGCAAACGCCCACCCTCGAAAATCGGCAGGCTCAACTGTGGGCCTATAGCAAATTGGCGCGAGCCCCAGGACCCGAAATCCGATAGCTGCATCGACTGGAAACCAACGTTGCCGGACAGACGAATGCGCGGATAGAAATCACCCTTGGCCACTCCGATCCCAGCCGTCGCGGCATGCAGACGGGCTTCGGCCTGACGAATATCCGGACGCCGCTCGGCCAGCTCCGACGGCAAGCCAATTGCGAAGTTTTGTGGGGTTTGCGGTACTTGTGCCGGTCGTTCCAGTTCGGCCTGCAAGGCTCTTGGTGGCTCGGCCAACAGCAGGCTCAAAGCATTGATCAACTGTGCCTGACGCTGTTCGAGCGACGGTAAGCGAGCTTCGACTGCGGCGACCTGCGCAGCGGCTTCAGCCACATCCAGATTGGTCGCGATGCCATCAGCCAAACGCATCTGCGACAGCTTTAGGCTGTGCCGGGAAACATCAAGGTTCTCGCGAGTGACCGCGAGAGTGCTCTGCACGCCGCGCAGCTGAATGTAATCGTGAGCGGTCTCGGCCAGAATCGACAGCAGGACCATGCGCCGGTCGTTCTCAGCCACCTCGACCGATGCATCGGCCGCTTCCACTTCGCGCTGGACCCGACCCCACAAGTCTAGCTCCCAGGCAGCGGTGAAATCGCCCTCCCAGAGATTGAAGGCAGACTTGCCGCCCTTGCCCGAAGGATCGTTCAGGCCCTTGCTGCTATTGCGTGCCCGCTCATAGCCGATACCGGCATCAAGGCTCGGATATTGATCGGCGGCGATGGTCTGGCGCGCCGCTCGACTCTGCTGCAGACGAGCACTGGCGATTTTTATATCGAGGTTGCTGGTGACAACACGGCGAGCCAGGGCAGACAACTGCGTGTCGTGAAAGAGGTCCCACCAGCGTTCTTCCACCGGCGAAGCCTCTGGGCGACTGGCGGCAGCCTGGCCTTGCAGCACGGACCACTTTGCGTTACCTGGCCCCTGAGGCTTCTGAAAGTCCGGACCAACGCTGCAAGCCGAGAGCATCAACACGCTCGACAACAATAATGGCTGAACAGGGAAAGTCCGACTCATCGAAGGGTGACCTCTTTACGTGCGTCGTTGCCCTGCGGGTCCTGCGTCTCGATACTGGCTTCCACCGACATGCCCACACGCAGGCGGTTCGCCAACGGTTGATCGGCATCCAGCGCAATCTTCACCGGTATCCGCTGCACGACTTTGGTGAAGTTGCCCGTCGCATTGTCCGGTTTGACCGAAGCAAAGGTCACCCCGGTCGCCGGCGCAATACTATCGACCCGACCGGTGAGGCTCTCGCCACTAAAGGTGTCGACGCGGATCTTCACGGGCTGTCCTGGCTGCACATGCGTCAACTGGGTTTCCTGGAAGTTGCCAACCACATAGGCCCGATCCAGAGGAACAATCGCCATGATCTTCGCGCCGGGATTGACATAGGCCCCGACACGCGCAGCACGTTCACCGACTACACCATCAATGGGTGCCACGAGACGAGTGTAAGACAGATCAAAACGGGCCCGCTCCAAAGATGCCAATGCATGTTTATGGCCTCCGTCGGCACTGTCGAGCTGGGCCTTGAGGATATCCACCTGCTTACGCGAAGCGGCCAAGGCAGCGGTCGAGTTGGCTAAGCGGGCGCTGGCTTGATCCACCCGGCTGCGGGCCTGCTGAGCATTTTGCACGGTCCCGGCGCCCTGGCCTGCGAGATGGTTGTAGCGCGTCAGTTCGTGCTCCGCGAATGCTTGCTCAGCCTTGTCGGCAGCCACCATGGCCTGCGCCTGAGCGATCAATGACGACTGGCGTTCCAGCGTGGCTTGCGCGTTTTGGAACTGCGCCTGCGAAACCAGTGACTGTGCTTCGGCCGCCTGGAGCGCAGCCTGATAGTCACGATCATCGATTACCACCAGCAATTGACCGGCCTTCACCGGCTGGTTGTCCTCCACCAGCACCTGACTAATAAAGCCCGAAACCTTCGGCGCCACCAACGTGTAGTCCGCCGTGATAAACGCATCGTTAGTGGTTTGCAGTGAGCCGGAACCAAACAGGCGCGGCGCTGCCAGGTAGATGACCCCGCCAAGAGCAACCAAGGCAACCGTGTACAAGGCAATTTTCTGATTTTTACTCGTAGTCATAACGACTTTCTCTCTGAATGGAACGCTATGCCACCGCACGAGGTGGATAGATCCGGGAAGGCATCAACGGAATCAACAGAATCAAGGCCAGTGCCAGCAGCGCCATGCAGTAGTACAAGTCCGAAGACGTCAGTACGACCGCCTGTTCGTGGATGCGATAGGCAAGCCCTTCAGCGTCGCTGTCTGCCAGAGGCGAGTTGCCCAGGCGATCGACCAGCATGGTTGAGTGGAAATGCAGCCGCGCCGTGGTCAGCACATCCAGCACGCCGGTAGCAAGGACCGCCGAAAACCCTTTGACGGTGTTGAACCAGGCGGAAGCGAACGGGCCGTCTTGCGGCGCCAGGCCACCGGTAGCGAGCATCAGCAACGGGATCACCGCCATCGGCTGACCAAACACCTGGAATAGCTGCAAGATGTAGAAGTTGTCACGAATCCACTGGGAAGTGATTTGCGTGCCGCCAGCACAGGCCAGCGCCAGCAATCCAAGACCGATAGCCAGAACCCATCGGCAGTCGACCCGACGGATGTTGCACAAGGCCGCCACCAGCGGTAACGCCAGCAACTGCGGCAAGGCCACCATCAGCAATACGGGCGCAGTTTGAACCGGGCGATATCCCTGCACCTGAGCCAAGTAGCTGGAAGGGATGATGATCACCGCCAGCAATATAATCAGTACCCCGCCGAGGGTTAGCAACGAGTGCGACAGGTTCAGGTTGGTCAGCATCTGCAATTTAAAGAACGGCAGCGGGTGCGACCATTCATTAATAAAGAACAACACCAACAGCACCATACCGCCACCAAGCAGCCAGCAAATCAGCGTGGACTCGAACCAGTCCAGACGATTGCCCTGGGACAGACCGATCACCAGCGCACAAATCGCCGGAAAACCGAGCAACAAGCCACGCCAGTCAAACTGTTTGAAACGCTCAAAGCGCATCGGGTCCCGCGGCAAGCCATATGCAACCGCGACCATCGCCAACAAGCAGGGTGGGACAATCTGCCAGAACGCCCATTGCCAACCGACGTATTCGGTCCACAACGCGGCCAACGGAGTCCCCAGGCTCGGACCGAAGGTGGCAGTCAACGCATAACTTGCCAGCCCGTAAAGCTTGACGCCGGGCGGGAGAAAACGCAGCGCGACGGTCATCAGCATCGGCGGCAGACTGCCCCCGGCCAGCCCCTGCAAAGTTCGTAACACCATCAGGCTTTCGAGGTTCGGAGCGAACGGGCAGAGAACCCCAAGCACGGTAAACGCACCGATCGCGCTGAGAGTGAAGCGACGCAGGGAGAAGGTGACCGAACACCAGGGCGCAAACGCCATGGCCGAGACTGAGGTGGCAGCGTAAGTGGCGATCAACCAGGTACCTTCATCCGCGCCGATATACAGCGCGCCACGAATGTCAGGCATGGCCACTTTGGCGACCATCTCGTTGAGACCGGCCACCAATACGGCAATCAGCACCCCGACCAGCCCGATCACAATACGCAGGCCAAACACTGGCGCAGCGGCCGGTGCGGGTTTCGCCACTTCCAGCGCCGGGGCCATAACAGCAGAGGCTGCGAGCGAACTCACAGGGTCACCCGTTGGCCAGCGCCCCGAAAGACAGAAAACAACACAAGACACATTGCGTCATGACTCCAAGTAAAGGATTTACCTGGATAGTTTATGAAGACGCAATAGTTCCGAAAACTGACATATGGGAAGCTTTAAGCTGCACCCAGCGCACGTATCAATCCACAGAAACTATCCAGCTCCAAATTGCCCTTCGGCAGATGCTTACAGAGATTGGGAGCTACCTGGAAAACATCGGGTTACTCGGTTGGCGTAGCTGCTGCCGCAGGCTGCGATAAGCCGGGGTCGTGCTCGGCCCGAAAGGGCTTGGGGCGATCCTGGAAGCGCAAGCTGCTTCAAACCCGTGGCGAGGAGTACTTGGCGCAGCTCTCTTTCAACGTCTGACGCAGCCAGCGATGGGCCGAGTCGTTATCAAAGCGTGGATGCCAGGCCTGCATGATCACCACCGTCTCCAGCGCCATAGGGATACGGAACGAACGCAACGGCAACCCCAGCCGCGAGACGCTCCACAACACATGCTCCGGCAGCGGCAGCAACAGGTCGGAATCGGGCAAGGCGAACATCGCCGAGTGAAAGCTAGGGGTGATCAACGCGACACGCCGCTGCAAGCCCATCCCGGCCAAAGCGGTATCGATCGGCCCGGTTGCACGCCCGCGTCGCGACACGCTGACCTGCGCATAGGAGGCGAAACGTTTGGGAGTGATTTCTTCCTGAAAGATTGGGTGATCCACCCGGGCCAGGCCGACAAAGGTCGTGGTAAACAGGCTCTGGACTTTGATTTCCGGCCCAAGATTGCGCGTCGCACTGATATAAAGATCGATCCGCCCTTCGCGCAACGCGTCATCCTCACCCTCGCCTTCCGGCACGAAGCGCAGCACGGTACGTGGGGCCTTTTTGCGCATGATTTCCAGCAGTTGCGCACCAAAGGCCGCGACAAATACGTCATTCGCCCGCAAGTTGTAGCAGCGTTCCAGCGTCGTCAGATCGACCTCATCACCCGAAAGGAACACCTGCGCCGCTTGCTCGACCAAGCTGCGCACCTGAGCCCGTAATGCCAGGGCCTTGGGTGTCGGCACCAGGCCACGCCCGGCGCGCACCAGAATCGGATCACCGACTGCGCTACGTATCCGGGTCAAGGTCCGGCTCATGGCCGCGGGACTCAAGCTCATGCGCCGGGCAGCACCGACCACACTGCCCTCGTCCAGCAGCGCATCCAAGGCCACCAGCAGATTCATATCTGGAAGATGCACAACAAACACTCCTTGTGAAAATCAATTAATTCTGGCGCAATCCTAGCAGTTTCTGACCAAGCACCAATGGGCGCGAAGCCTGCGCCGTATCCTGCAGATGGCGCCGCTACTGGACACGCGTATCTTTGGCATATGATGCCGGGCCCGCGCCTTCCCTCGGTGTAGCCAGGAGTAGAGATGCAACTCAAACATAAAATCGTCGCGCTCGGGATTCTGCCGCTGGTGTTGGCGATCGCGGTCATCTGCGCGCTGGTGATTTCCCTGAACCGCCAACTGGGTGATCAACAGGCGCAACTGATCGAAGACAGCATTCTGGCCAGCAAACGCGCAGAGCTGAAAAACTACGTCGAAATGGCGCAAAGCCTGATCGCGCCGCTGTATGACGACGGTCGCGGCGATGAGCACGCGCAGCAACAAGTGCTGGAAGAACTGCGCAAGCTCAGCTTTGGCATCAATGGCTACTTCTTCGTTTACGACCACGAGGGTCGCAGTCTGATGCACGCGCGCCAGTCAGAGCTGGTGGGCAAATACCTGTGGGACATGACCGACCCTCACGGCTTACCCGTGATCCAGGCGTTGCTCAAAAGTGCGCAATCAGGCGAAGGCTTTCAGCGTTACGCCTGGAACAAACCCTCTTCAGGCCAAGTGACCGACAAGCTCGCCTACGTGGTGATGCTGGACCGTTGGGGCTGGATGCTCGGCACCGGTATCTACCTTGAAGACGTTGAACGCGCCACCCAGCAAGCGCGTGCCGAAGTGGCTCAGGGCATCCGTAAAACCATGGGGGCGATTGCTGCGGTGGCCCTCGTGGCGGTGCTGTTTGTGTTCGCCAGCGGCATGACGCTGAACGTCAGCGAACATCGCCTGGCCGACAAAAAACTGCAGCGCCTGACCCAACGCATCGTCAGCCTGCAAGAGGAAGAGCGCTCACGGGTTTCCCGAGAGCTGCACGACGGCATCAGCCAGCTACTGGTGTCTATCAAGTTTCAGTTCGAACTGGCCAGCCATGTGCTGGAGAATGGGCAAGATAAGGGCTTGGGCATTTTAAGAGACGCCACGCAGCGCCTCGGGGAGGCGATTGGCGAAGTTCGCAGCCTCTCTCACGACTTGCGTTCGTCGCTGCTTGACACCCTCGGCCTGCCAGCGGCCATCGGTCAACTCGCCGCGGAATTCGAGCAACGCAGCGGTCTTGTCGTGACCTTCAACGATAACGAATTCGACTGTCTTCTGGTCGATGGCGCCGCCGTCTCGTTGTTTCGCATCGTGCAAGAAGGCCTGACCAATATCGAACGCCACGCACAAGCAAAACACGTCATCATTACCCTGCACGGTTCTGAAAAGTCCGTACGGTTGACGGTGGTCGATGACGGTATCGGTTTCAACGTTGCCCAGGTCGAACGTCGTCACACCGGCATTGGCCTGCGTAATATCCGTGAACGTGTCGAGCATTTTGGCGGTCGATTCGACCTGACCTCGATGCCGGGAAGAAGTGAGCTGGACGTGCTGCTGCCGATGAAACTGCCCGGTACAGAACGCTGACTCACCCCATAACAATTAGAGTGAATGCCTGCGATGAACCTGCCCTACCCGATCCGCGTCGCCCTGGTCGACGATCACTCCCTGGTCCGCGACGGAATCAAATCGCTGCTGGCGGTCATGGCGCCACTGGAAGTGGTGGGAGAAGCCGAAAATGGCGCGGATGCCATTGAAATGGTCGGGCGCTGCCAGCCAGATCTGTTGCTGGTTGACATCAGCCTGAAGGACATCAACGGCCTCGAGCTGACCCGGTTGTTACGCAGCCAGTACCCGTCGCTCAAGGTGCTGGTGTTGAGCATGTACGACAACTATGAATACGTCAGTGAATCCGTGCGCTCGGGTGCCAGCGGCTATGTGCTGAAGAACGCGCCTTCGCGGGAAATCATTGCGGCGATCGAAGCCATTGTCAGTGGAGGGACGTTCTACAGTGCCGAAATCGCACAGCGCCTCATCGCCGATAAAAGCACCGACAATGAGCTGACTCCGCGCGAAAGCCAGGTGCTGTACAAGATGGCTCAGGGGCTGAACAACAAGGAAATGGCTCGCGAACTGGACATCAGTGTCCGGACAGTAGAAACCCATCGCCTGAGTATCCGTCGCAAGCTCAACATCGACAAACCCGCCGCCCTCGTAAAGTACGCGATCGATCACGGGATTATTTCGCGGTAGGCGCGATTCACACCGCAGTCGTATTCACCACACGTGCCGTGCGAATAAACAACGCGCGTACCTTGTCCCAGAAATTCCCGCCCAGTACGAAGAAGCTGCCGATCAGCATGGCATCGCCCAGCGCCTGGAGCTGCCAGAGATTCGGTCTCAGCCCCGGCCAAAGAGTGTCTATGTAAGGTTCGAGAAATGCCGAGATCAGCGGCAGGCAAAACATTACAAGACCGATTCTATGACGAGCCGGGCCTACTTCCACGTCTGCCGGTGCCAGCGTGGAGACGTAACCAAACAGGCTGCGCTTGAGTTGCTGAAAGCCGGCTTTGCCCATGATCGCAATCGCGAGAATCAACAGAATTTTGTTACTGATAAATAAAACGCCGGTCAGGGCCGCAATCTTTGAACCTGATACATCCGCCGCGGCAGCGAGAGGCACCATCAGCCACGATCCCAGCATCAAACAGATAATCGCGATGCCCACTTTGAAACGCCATCCGGTGGAGCTGGGTACATTGTCATCCTGAGGGTTGCTCATGGTCTTCTTAACCTTCTTTTCTGGCCGCAATTAATAGATCTTCAGAAGCGTAGCAGTTGGTCGATCCTATGATCATTCAACATGACCTTGTATTTGTCCGGGCTGTACTAACCTAAGCGAACCGGTAACCAACGCCATTTCAATGCCAGGGATGTTCGGATGACGTTTTCCCAAGATCTACTATCAGTGCACCGATGCTAACGCGCTCAGGTCCTCTGCTTCTATTGGTCGCCCTTGGCCTTGGCGGTTGTGTCCGTCTAGGGCCGGATTTTCAGCACCCGGGCGAAGCCTGGACAAAACTCTGGAGCAGCCCCGCGCTTGAGCAGGCCAGCCAACGAAGCCTGAATCCCGACCTTCGCCAGTGGTGGCAAGTGTTCGCCGACCCGGTCCTCGACGCGCTGATCGCCGAATCGGACGCGCACAATTCAGACCTGAAAATTGCCGGCCTTCGCGTCATGGAAGCCCGTGCGCGGTTGGGCATTGCGCAAAGCGGACGCTATCCGCAACTGCAACAGGCCAGCGCCGACAGCCTGTACTTCAACCGCCAGCAGTCCGGCGGCAACAACCCGCAAGACAGCCACTTCTGGCAACACAGCGCGGGCTTTGACGTTGGCTGGGAACTGGACTTCTGGGGGCGTTTCAGTCGAGCCATCGAGTCATCCGATGCCAGTTACTTTGCGGCTCAAGCCAACTATGAAGACGTACTTGTACTGCTGCGTGCTCAGGTGGCCGATACCTACTTTTCGTTGCGCACCACCGAAGCGCGTTTGCGCGTTGCCCGCGAAAACGCCCAACAGCAGAAGCGCAACTTTGAGATCACCGAGAAACTGTTCAACAGTGGCCAGAGCGCCGAACTCGACTTGCAACAAGCCAAGACCCAATACCTGGGCACCTTGAGCAGCATTCCGGATTTTGAGGCGCAAGTACTGCGCACCCGCAACGCGTTGGCCGTGCTGATCGGCCGGCCACCCAGTGCCCTGCCCCAATTGCTCGAAAATGAAGGGCTGATCCCGCTGGTGGACCGAGCCGTGCTGCAAGACGTGCCGGCCAGCCTGTTGTTGCGTCGACCGGACGTGCGCGCCGCCGAGCTCAATGTCGCGGCCCAGTCGGCACTGATCGGTGTAGCGGAAACCGACTTCTATCCGTCGCTGACCTTGCTGGGCAGCATCGTCTGGACCACCGACACGTTGAGCGGCACCTCCAACAGCCTGGACCTGATCGGCGGCCCCAGTTTGCGCTGGAACCTGTTTGACCACGGCCAGATCAGCAACAACGTGCGTGTACAAGATGCGCGATTACAGCAGCTGATTGAGGTTTATCGCGACAAAGTCCGCCAGGCCGCACGGGAGGCCGATGATGCCGCCGGCAGTCTGATCAAATCACTGGAGCGCGAGCGCATCCTGGGTGAAGCACAGATCGCCGCCGCGCGTTCGTTGAGCCTGGCCAGCACTCAATACCGGGAAGGTTACTCGGACTTCCAGCGCGTGCTGGATGCTCAACGCGCATTGCTCGAACAGCAGGACAACTACCTGCTCAGCCGCAGTAATGCGGTGAGCAACCTGATCGCACTGTACAAAGCCCTTGGCGGTGGTTGGTACAGCGCCCAGACGACAGTCGATCAAGAAACTCGCCAGCAAATGGAACAACGCACCGACTGGGGTAACCTGCTGAATGAGCCGGCCCCTTCGCAAGCATCCTATCCTGTGCCAGAAGGTCAAAGCCGATGACTGAACCCTCGCCGCCCTCCACTGAGGCACCCTCCCCCAAGGCGCCAGAGCCTGCTGCCGATCCCGCAAAAAAGGGCATCAAATGGGTGATGCTGCTGATCGTATTGAGCCTGGCCTGGTACTTGTTGGCTGACCGGTTCACGCCGTATACGCAACAGGCTCGGGTGGGCGCCTTTGTCATTCCGGTGGCATCCGAAGTGGCCGGTCGGGTGATCCGTGTGAATGTGCGCAACAATCAGGACGTCAAAGCGGGCGATGTGTTGTTTGAAGTGGATCAGCAGCCCTATCAAATAGCCGTCGACCGCGCCCGCGCAGACCTGGAGTCCACACGCCGCCAGATCGGTGCCAGCACCGCCGGTATTGCTTCGGCTCAAGCCAATTTGCGCGCCGCCCAGGCCAATGAACTCAAGGCGCGACAGGACAATCAGCGTCTTGAAGGTTTGTACCGCGAAGACCCCGGCACCATTTCCGTGCGCCTGCTTGAGGTGTCTCGGGCCAGCCGTGAACAGGCCGTCAGTCAGGTCGCCGCAGCCCATGCCGAAGTCCAGCGGGCACGGGAACAGGAAGGCGGCAGCGAGGACGACAACGCGCTGTTGCGTAGCGCTGCCACGGCGTTGTCAAAAGCCGAACTGGACTTGTCCAACACGCAGATACGCGCACGGTCAGCGGGTCTGATTACCGATCTGCGCACCGATGTCGGACAGTTCGCCACTGCCGGCAGCCCGGTCATGACCCTGATTGCCATCCATGATGTGTGGATCAGCGCGGACATGACCGAAAACAACCTCGGCCTGGTCGAGGTCGACACCCCTGTTTCGATCGTTCTGGATGCCCTGCCGGGAAAGGTTTTCGACGGCCGTGTGCGCAGTGTCGGCTACGGCGTCAGCGTGGGGCAGACCACTGCGCCCGGCAGCCTCCCCAGTGTGCAGAACAGTCGTGACTGGCTGCGTCCGGCCCAGCGTTTTCCGGTGATTATCGAGTTTTCGGAGGAATCGAGGAAAACGCTGTTCGACAGTCGCGCCATCCGTGCCGGTGGGCAGGCTGAAGTGATGGCGTTTCCTACCGAAGACAATCCGCTGAATCTGCTCGGCCGATTGTTTGTGGGGCTGATGAGCTGGCTGAGCTATGCCTATTAAGGGCGTGCCTACTCAGCGCACGCCTCGTGTTCAACGGGCGTTGCGTCTCGCCACCGGCACGGCGCTGTGCCTGGCCATCAGCTACGGCCTGGCGCTGCCGATCCCCTTTATTTCGCCAGTGCTCGCCGTGTTGCTATTGGCCTCGCTCAATCAGCCTTTGCCATTCAAGGCCGGATTGATTCTCGCACTGGCTGCGATGTTAACCACTGGTGTCGGCCTGTTGTTGATTCCGATCCTGCGTTATTACCCGATTACCGGCGTGCTGCTGATTGGAGTCAGTTTGTTCCTGGCCTTTGGTTTTGGCCTGCGCGGCGGCAACACCTTGATCATGACCTTCCTGATCATTGGTCTGACCATGATTTCCTCGGCCGGCGTTGCCGATTTCGATCTGGCGATGATGGTCATTGGTGCCTTGGTCATGGGCTTGATCCTCGCCGTCATCGTCGTGGCGTTCAGTCATTGGTTGTTTCCCGACCCGGCCAATGCGCCCACCTCACCCGCCGCCAGCGCGCTGCCGGCGCAGGAGGTGGGCCGGGTTGCCCTGCGTGCGACTCTGATTGTTATACCGGCGTTCCTGTTGGCGCTGATCGACCCGGCCAGCTACCTGCCGATCATTTTGAAAGCGGTCAGCCTTGGTCAGCAGAGTTCGACGACAACGGCGCGCAACGCTGCTCATGAACTGCTCGGCTCGACCTTCATGGGCGGGCTGTTGGCTATTATGTTCTGGTGCGCGCTCAGCCTGTTTGTGCACCTGTGGATGTTCTTTCTGTGGATGCTCCTGTTCGGCTTGCTGTTGGCACGCAAGCTCTATGCCCTGAGCCCGACCCGACAAACCCCGGGGTTCTGGCTCAACAGCCTGGTCACGTTGATCATCCTGCTGGGCCAGTCGGTTCAGGACAGCCTCGCCGGCAAGGACGTCTATACCGCCTTCGTCGTGCGCATGGGGCTGTTTGTCGCCCTCACGTTCTATGCGTGTCTGATGGTTTATCTACTCGATCAGCGGCAGCGAACCCCAGACACTCAAGGGGTGACTTGATAACCCCGCCCTTGCAGGCAACCGGTATAGGCCGTTGAACCGGTCGCCGCGCTGGTCTGTTGTTGCGCGCGACGCTCCTGACGCTGACGCGCGCCACCGACCACCGCACCCGCCGCTGCGGTTTGCCCGGCCCGGTTCTGTCGATAATCCTGTTTCACATCATTGTCGACCTGATCGTAGAATTCGTCATGCTGACGCCCACGCACCCCGGCGCCCACAGCTCCCGCAGCGGCACCCACCGCAGCACCGCGCAGTCTCCCGCCCGAGGGGGGCGGACTTGAGGCACTCTGACTGGCCGCAACAGTGTGGCAATCATTGATATCCAGCTGGATTTGTTGCGAGCTCTGCCCTTTCAAGGGCACAACCGTTTCGGCCTGAACCTGCGTATAGACCATTGACATTACGGCACACAGGCTAAAAGACGTTAACCGACTCATGATGACCTCCAATAAGGTCCACTGTGTTTGCGGGCCAGCGTTTGGCTGGGGAACTCCTGGAACAACGCTCGATAACTGCTGGAAAACCGTCCCAAATGCCAGAATGACCAATCCATTGCCACTTGCGCAACCGTCGTTTCGCCGGTCGTTCGATTGAGCAATTCACGGCGCGCGCTGTTGAGCCGACGCAAGCGCAACCAATGCGTGGGTGTCATCCCGGTATACGTCTTGACGGCATGCTGTAATTGACGCAGCGAAACCCCGGCCACCTGAGACAGCTCCAGCAAATTGTGAACGTCTACAACTGGACCGATTACATCGGCGAGACTACCCTCGCCGACTTCCAGGCGAAAACCGCGATCAAGGTGATTTACGACGTATTCGATTCCAACGAAACCCTGAAGGACAAACTGCTCGCCGGCCGCACGGGTTATGACGTGGTGGTGCCCTCCAACCATTTCCTCGCGCGCCAGGTGAAGCTGGTCAATAATCCGTTGCTCTATCCTCCTCAGGAAATCCTCGACAAACTCTACATATCAACCACCCCGCCCCAGGCGATCATGCGTCTGATGACCCGTTCCTGGAGCAAAGTGAAGTCCAACCAATGAATCAGTACGACAACGAACACGCTCATTCCTATTACGCTGCATCAGCGAAGGGCATGACACCCTACCCCACGCTGGACTCGGACCTTGAAGCCGATGTCTGCGTGATCGGCGGCGGCTTTACCGGGGTTAACACTGCGATTGAACTGGCGCAACGCGGGCTCTCGGTAATTTTGCTCGAAGGTCGGCGGATCGGCTGGGGCGCCAGCGGGCGTAACGGCGGGCAGCTGATCCGCGGTATCGGCCATGACGTCAGCGGTTTCGCCCGATATATCGGTCAGGACGGCGTGCGCTATTTGGAGCGTGCGGGCATCGAGTCAGTGGAGTTGGTGGGCAACCGCATCCGCGAGCATGGGATCGATTGCGACCTGCGTTGGGGCTTCTGCGAGCTAGCCAACACCCCGGCGCAGTTCGCCGCGTTCACGGCCGAACTGCAAAGCCTCGCCGAACTGGGCTACACCCATGAAACCCGACTCGTCGGCCCCGAGCAGATCCGCCAGCAAGTGGTGGGCTCCGATATTTATGCCGGTGGCCTGATCGACATGGGCTCGGGTCATTTGCATCCGCTGAATCTGGTACTCGGCGAAGCGCGCGTTGCTGAATCCCTCGGGGTGCGGCTATTCGAACAAAGCCCGGTGCTGGAGTTGATTCACGGCGACACCGTGCGTGTACGCTGCGGCGGCGGCACGGTGCGCGCCGGCAGTCTGGTGCTGGCCTGCAATGCGCATCTGGAAGAACTCGAACCGCGCCTGAGCGGCAAGGTTTTACCGGCGGGCAGTTACATCATCGCCACCGAGCCTTTGGCACCTGAGGTCGCCGCGCAATTGATCCCGCAGAACCTGGCGCTGTGCGACCAGAAAGTCGGCCTCGATTACTACCGGCTCTCGGCGGACCAACGATTGTTGTTCGGCGGCGCCTGCCATTATTCCGGGCGCGATCCGGCTGATATTGGTGCTTATATGCGGCCAAAAATGCTCAAAGTCTTCCCGCAGTTGGCAGATGTGCGCATCGATTATCAATGGGGCGGCATGATCGGCATCACCGCCAACCGATTCCCCCAGGCCGGACGTTTGAGCCAGTACCCGAATGTGTTCTATGCCCAGGGTTATTCCGGTCATGGGCTGAACGTGACTCACTGGTGCGCACGGTTGCTGGCCGAAGCGATTCATGCCGGGCACAGCCAGGGGCTGGACGTTTTCAGCGCCGTGCCGCACATGACCTTTGCCGGTGGAAAACTCCTGCGTTCGCCGCTGCTGGCTCTCGGCATGTTCTGGTATCGCCTGCGTGAATTGCTCGGCTGAAGTTCGTGCCAATCACCTCGCAGCAAATGCCCATCTGATCCTGGAGGTCCAATGCATCCCTTGAATAGTCTTTTAATTTGCTCAATCGCAAGTCACTTCTATATTGAGGGTGTGCTCTGACTTTTCTGCCTTCCGGCGAGTGCGGCCCATGGCGACGATTGACTCACTGATCATCTGCGAGCACTGCGACTGCGTGTTTGAAAAAGTCACGCTCGCCAAACATCAAAAAGCTTTGTGCACACGCTGCGGCGGCGTCCTCCAGCGTTATAACGGACTGTCGGTGGAGCCGCGTCTGGCGTTGGCTTTCACGGCAATGATGCTGTGGATTTTCGCCAACTTCTATCCCGTCATGAGCATCAGCATGAAGGGCCTGAAAAACAGTGCGACGCTGTGGGATTCGGTATTGGCATTGAGCCAGGGGCCGATCACCTTTATTGCGTTGGTGGCGGCGATCTCCATCATCCTCGCACCGCTTTTTCAGCTTGTGTTGCTGATCTGGGTCTTGAGCTTCGCCCTCAGGCATCGGCGCTCGCCCGGTTTCAAACTGTGCATGCGCTGGCTGGAAACCCTCAGGCCCTGGAGCATGCTTGAAGTCTGTCTGTTGGGCGCAATGGTCGCGGTGTTCAAACTTGCAGGGTTACTGGATGTCATCCCCGGCATCGGCCTGTTTGCCCTGGCCGTTCTCAGCCTGCTGTTGATTCGCATCGCCGGGCGCGATGTGCGCGAACTGTGGAACATTTTATGAACACGCCACCGCTCGCCAGCGAACTCAATCTGTGCCTGTGCCATAGCTGCGGCCTGGCTTGCGACATCACCGACAACCCTCATGAATGCGAACGCTGTGGCGCGCCACTGCATGCCCGTAAAGCCGATTCATTGACCCGCACATGGGCCTATCTGCTGGCCGCATTGGTGTTTTACATCCCGGCCAATCTGCTGCCGGTCATGAACACCAGTCTGTTCGGCAACGGCTCCGACAGCACCATCATGAGCGGTGTGCTGGAGTTCTGGGAACATGGTGCGTGGGACATTGCCCTGATCATTTTCATCGCCAGTATTGCGGTGCCGGGTATCAAGTTCGTTGCCCTCTCTTTGCTGCTGATCACGGTGCAACGCGGCAGTATCTGGGCTCGCAAGGAACGTTCGAAGCTTTACCGTTTCGTCGAGCTGATCGGCTACTGGTCGATGCTCGATGTAATTGTTGTCGCGCTGGTCGCCGCACTGGTTAAATTCCAGGCGCTGGGCGATATTCAACCGCGTCTGGGCATTCTGTTTTTTGGTTTGGTGGTGGTATTCACCATGCTGTCGGCGATGAGTTTCGACCCGCGATTGATCTGGGATAAGGCGCGGGAAAAATCACAAAACGAGGAGCTCACGGATGAAGTCGCAAGCCACTGATGGGCCCCAAGGCCCTGGCCAGGCCAATATCAAGACCCGTCGCTTCAGCGTTTCGCTGGTGTGGATCGTGCCGATCGTTGCGGTGCTGGTGGGGATCTCTCTGGTTATACACAACGTGATGCAGGAAGGTCCGATCATCACTGTCACCTTCAAGACCGGTAGCGGCCTTACGGCCAACAAGACCGAGGTCAAATACCGCAACGTAGTCATCGGCCATGTCTCGGAAGTGAAGCTGAGCAACGATCAGAAAAGCGTCAACGCCACGATCAAACTCGACAAACAGGCAGAAAGCTTCTCCCGCGAAGATTCGCAGTTCTGGGTCGTGCGGCCGCGCATTGGTGCTGGCGGAGTCTCGGGCATCGATACCCTGCTGTCGGGTGACTACATTGGCGCCGACATCGGTCAGGCCAATGCCCGTTCCAAACACTTCATCGGTCTGGAAAACCCGCCGCCCATTACCTATGGCGAGCCGGGCAAACGCTTCACCTTGCACACGCAGGACCTCGGCTCACTGGATATCGGTTCGCCGGTCTACTACCGCAAGATCCCGGTTGGGCAAGTGGTGGCGTATGCGCTGGACGCCGAAGGTAAAGGGGTGAACATCGAAATCTTCGTCTATGCGCCCAATGACGTCTACGTCACGCAGAACACCCGGTTCTGGAACGCCAGCGGTATTGATGTGAACGTCGGCGCCAACGGTTTTTCGGTGAGTACCGAATCCTTGTCATCCTTGCTGGTGGGCGGCATCGCGTTTCGCGCGCCGGAATACAGCCCCAACGATCAGGTGGCCAACGAAGATAAAGCCTTCGACCTGTTCGAAGATCAGCAAACCGCCCTTGCGCCTCCTCACGGTAAGGGGCAGTACTTGAGCCTGCGTTTCGATCAGGCTTTGCGCGGTCTCAAGATCGATGCGCCGGTGGAATTCCTCGGCATCGAATTTGGCAAAGTCGTGTCGGTCAATCTGGATTTCGACGCAAAAAAACGCAGTTTTCCGGTCAATGTCGGCATCGTGATCTACCCGCAGCGACTCGGCCAGGCTCATGAAAAGATGCTTAAGGCCTTGAATCATGACCCCAATGACGAAGCCGCCAGCATAAAACTGATGGGCAGCTTCATCGAAAACGGTCTGCGGGCCCAGGCCCGTAGCGGCAATCTGTTGACCGGCCAGCTTTACATCGCGCTGGACTTCTACCCCAAAGCGGAGAAAGTCGTGTTCGACCCGACCGCCCGTCCCGTCATGGTCCCCACCATTCCTGGCAGTCTCGAACAGCTGCAGGAAAAACTCGAAGGCATGGTCAACAAGATCAACCAGCTGCCCATCGAACGCATTGCCGGCAACCTCGACAGCAACCTCGTCGAGTTGCGTAAAGGTCTTGCGCAGTTCAACGCCAAAACGTTGCCCGGTGTGCAGACCACGCTGGCGGATGTCAGCAAGACCTTGCAATCGGCCAGTTCGACGCTCGCCGATGATTCACCACAACGGGAACAACTGAGCCAGACCCTGGATGAACTCGGGCGCATGTCGCGCTCACTGCGTGAGCTCTCGGATTACCTGGGTCGGCACCCGGAATCACTGATTCGCGGTCGTCCCGACAATGCCGCACCGATTGATATGCAGGCGCCACCGCGCAACTGACCACAGGAGCAACACCATGGCTTTTTCGCTGAAAATCACGCTGGTCACTGCGTTGCTGTTGCTCACTGCTTGCCGCAGCGACCCGATTCGGTTCCACACCCTGACCCCGGCCCAACTGAGTGGCGCAAACAGTAGCGCGGAGATCCAGATCGAAAGCATCACCGTGCCGCCCCAGGTTGACCGCCCACAGATTGTCATTCGCGAAGGCAACAGCGGGCTGGCGATCCTCGAAACCGAATGGTGGGCGGCCAGCCTGGTGGATGAGTTGCGCAGCGCCCTGGTCGATCAACTGGTCAACAGTAACCTGCAACGCAAAGTATCGTTGCGTCTGGATGTGCAACGCTTTGATTCGATTCCCGGCCAATACGCGTTGATCGACGTCAAATGGCGCCTGCGCAGTCTCGGCCATGGAGATCCGGCATTGATCACCTGTCGCAGCACGTTGCAGACCGCTGCCGGTGCGAGCATCGATGACCTGGTGGTCGCTCATCAGAACAATGTGAAACGCTTGGCTGCCGCGATCAGCCAGGCGATCGGCTCGCAAAAAGGGTGTCCTTCGGCGTCCTGATAGTGGTTCACAAATCGAAGCGATCCACCGCCCGCCGGCGTTCATTGTCGTCACGCACATCGTAATTGGCCGTGGTCTGGATGTTGCTGTGATGGGCCAGTTTCTGCGCGATTGACAGGTCGTGCTCTTCAATCACTCGGGTAATGAACGACCGGCGGAAATCGTGCGGCATGATTTTCACCCCGACTTGTGCGCCGCGTTGCCGGGCGATGTAGTAGATCGCATGTTTGGTGATGCGCTCACGGGTAATGTGGCTGCCACGTCGGATGCGGTTGAACAGGAACGGATCATCCGTTTCTCCCTCCTTTAACTGCGAACGCCGCAACTCCAGCCACGCATCCAGTTTGGCGAAGGCCCAGGCTGGCGCGTACTTGATCAGCTGTTTGTTGCCCTTGGCGGTGACGCACAGGCTGCGCTCGGTGAAGTCCACTTGGGCCAGGTCCAGATTCACCGATTCCGATTTGCGCATCCCCGAACCGTACAGAATCCCGATGATTGCCGCGTCCCGTAGCCCTTGCGGCCGTGGATCGGCGGCGCAGACCTCCATTAAGTCGCGAATCAAGGTGCGCTTGAGGTTGCGCCCCTGGGACAGTCGCGTGCCGGCAATGCCTTTGACCGAGCGCATTTTCAGCAAGTGCTCCTGACTGATCAGACTCATGCGCCACGCTTCGTTCATCACCCCGCGCACCGCATTAACGTAGAGCGACGAGGTATTTGGCGCGTAGCCGTCTTCGCGCAAGGTCGCCACCAGCGCAACAACATCCTCGGGCTGCAGTTGATGCCAGGGAATCTCTTCGATGTTCATGTCTTCGAAGTCCAGACGGTCGGCGGCGTCCTGCAACACATAACGCATGGTCAACTGGCTGGATGGTGCCAGACGCGCCAGGTACAGGGTCAATGGGTTGGCTTTTGAAACGAGGGATTCAGTAGCAGGTAAGTCAATCAATGAAACGGGCCTTGAAATGAATAAATACGCAGGCTCCCGTCATCCATTGAGCCAGCCGGGCCGTCACGCTGCCGACCATGGACTGGAAAGTCAATGGTGGCTTCTTGGGTTGTCGGCGAAACCAGGCATCGCCAATACCGAACGTCTGCTTGACTGGAAACAACACGATAGACGAATTGAAACATGGCCTGGCCTATCCTGATTCAGCAACCGCGGCTGCTCGAAGTCCACCAGCGACTGCCCAAGGATGGCAAACGTTATGAACAAGGCAATCTGATGATGCTGATTTTGCCTCAGGAGGCCTCATGAGCCTGCTGCTCGTATTGGCTGCCTGCCTGCTGACCTGCCTGGGCCAAATCGCCCAGAAGTACGCCGTGGAAAGTTGGCGCGGCAAGACGTCGGGCTGGGGCGAGAAACTGCGCTCGCCGTGGCTGTGGCTGGCGCTCGCTTCTTTGGGGTTGGGCTTGCTGGTCTGGCTGCTGGTGTTGCAGCGCCTGGAAGTTGGCGTCGCCTACCCCATGCTTAGCCTGAATTTCGTCTTGATCACATTGGTTGCGCGCTTCGTCTTTCACGAAACCATCGACCGCCGTCACTGGCTGGGCGTGGCGCTGGTGATCGGTGGCGTGGCGTTGCTGGGGCAACACGCATGAGCCTGCGTCGTGGACTCGCCTTCGCCCTGGGCAGCGTGCTGCTGGGTAGCGCCGCACAGTTGGGCATGCGCTGGAGCATGACCCGCTTGCCGCATCCCGAACAATGGTTACCCGCCTTGAGCAACGGCAGCATTAATGTGTCCGCCGTGGCCGTCGTGCTGGCCGCCATTCTCGCCTATGCCGTGTCGATGCTCACCTGGCTCGCCGCCCTGCGGGATTTACCGCTGGGTAGGGCCTATTCGCTGCTGAGCATCAGCTACGCGCTGGTGTATGTGCTGGCCGCCAGCCTGCCGTTATTCAACGAAACTTTCAGTCTTTCGAAAACCCTGGGGGTGGCGCTGGTCATCCTCGGTGTGATCACGATCAACTCTCGACCTGCTCGTGCGCCTGAAATTAGGAGTGCTCCATGAAAATCAGTGTATTTGGCAGCGGTTACGTTGGCCTGGTGCAAGCCGCCGTCCTGGCTGAAGTCGGCCACGACGTGGTGTGCATGGACATTGACGAGAATAAAGTCGCGCTGCTGCAACAAGGCCACGTCAGCATCTTCGAACCGGGGCTGGCCAGCCTGGTGCGCGAAAGCCTGGAAGCCAAACGGCTGCAGTTCACCACAGACGAAAAATTCGCGGTGCAGCATGGCCAGGTGTTGTTCATCGCCGTCGGCACGCCTTCGCGGGATGATGGTTCGGCGGACTTGCGCTACGTGTTGTCGGTGGGTGAAGCAGTGGCGCGTCACCGTGAACAACCGGTGATTCTGGTGGAGAAATCCACAGTGCCGGTGGGCACGGGCGATACGCTGCGCGCGCATATCGATAAGTGCCTGCTCAAGGTCGGTCGGCTGCTGCAGTTCGATATTGTCTCCAACCCCGAGTTTCTCAAGGAAGGTTCGGCCGTGGCCGATTGCCGGCGCCCGGACCGCATCATCATCGGCTGTGAGCGCGATGAGGTGCGCGACGTGATGCGCGACCTCTACGCCCCGTTCAACCGCAACCATGACCGCATCATGTTCATGGACCTGCGCAGCGCCGAGCTGACCAAATACGCCGCCAACTGCATGCTGGCGACCAAGATCAGTTTCATCAACCAGATCGCCGAGCTGGCCGAGCACCTGGGCGCCGATATCGAATCGGTGCGGTTGGGCATCGGCGCCGATTCACGTATCGGTTACCACTTCATCTATCCCGGCTGCGGTTACGGTGGTTCGTGTTTCCCCAAGGACATGCGCGCGCTGATTCACAGTGCCGAAGAGGCTCATTGCTCCAGCGACCTGCTGCAAGCGGTGGAAGCCATCAACCAGCGGCAGAAACACAAACTGTTCGAACGCATCAATGCCTTCTACCAAGGCGATTTGCGCGGCAAGACTTTCGCCGTGTGGGGCCTGGCCTTCAAGCCCAACACCGACGACATGCGCGATGCGCCGAGCCGGGTGCTGCTGGAATCGCTGTGGGCCGCCGGGGCCAATGTGCGGGCGTTCGACCCGGAAGCCATGCAGGAAACCCAGCGTCTGTACCCTGACGAGTCGAAACTGATGCTCATGGGCACGCCGGAATCGGTGCTGTCGGGCGCCGACGCACTGATCATCTGCACCGAATGGCAGCAGTTCAAGGCACCGGACTTCGACCTGATCCAGCAACGGCTCAATGAACCGGTAATCTTCGACGGGCGCAACCTGTACGACGCCGAACGCCTGGCCCGCAGTGGCTTCCTGTATTTCCCGATGGGGCGCGGTGAGTCGCGCAAGTTGCCGATTCCCCTTCAGCAATGGCCAGCGGCCTCAGTCGTCGCGTGAACACGGTTTCGCCCGGGACCTGCCTGCCGCGGGTTGGTCAGCCAGACCGAAAAAACGATTTCGTGTTGCTTCACGCGCCTCCCGTGTGAAGTAGCGGGTGACGATACTGCAAAAATAATGCACTCAAGCAGCATTAATATGAATTTGTCACCATCAGGACTGATGGGCACACTGTGCGCTGTTCCTCCCCCAATAGTTGGAACGACTTTAAGGGCTTTCTGGGTCTCCCAGCTAAGCCTTTTTTTTGCCTCGATTTTTTTACGGATCGTTTGCCTCATGTTCGCTCGCTGGTTACCTGCCGCCATCAATACCCGTCCTTCAGAATGGAGCCGCGCCGCTATCGGCATGGCTTTGGGCACAATGTTCAGCGTCTGGCTATGCAGTCAGGTATTCGGCATGGAAGTGGCGCTGCACCTGATCGGCCCGCTGGGTGCATCCGCCGTATTGCTGTTTGCTGTGTCCTCAGGCGCCCTCGCCCAGCCGTGGTCGATTCTTGGCGGTTACTTGAGCGCCGGGGTGATTTCGCTGCTGGTCGCTCACGTACTCGGACGAACCTTGGGCAGCGCCTGCCTCGCGGCGGGCATGGCGCTGATTCTGATGTGCTGGCTGCGTTGCCTGCACCCACCGGCCGGGGCGTTGGCGTTGCTTATGGTGGTGGCAGACCCGGCGACCATTGCCATGGAGTGGAAAGCCCTTGGCCCGGTGATGCTCAGCGCCTCCACCCTGTTGCTCAGCGCCCTCGCCTATAACAACCTGACGCGCATCCGTTACCCCAAACGCGCCAGCGAACCGGCACCCCTGATGATGCCCGTCCCCGACATCCAGGCGATCACTGCCGCGGATCTGAAACTGGCACTTGCCGACATGGAGGCCTTCTACGACGTCACCCCCGAAGACCTCGAGCAACTGATTCATGCCAGCGAGTTGCACGCCAAGCGACGTAGCATCAGAGAGGTATTTTCCAACAAGGGTTGAAGATCAAAAGATCGCAGCCTTCGGCAGCTCCTGCGTTGACCGTGTTCACCGCCGTTTTTTCGCATGAACACCCCTCGCGCAGGCTGCGATCTTTTGATTTTGTCTTAAGGCAAAAATGCAAACAGCACCTGCACGTATCCCGGTTGTACATCACAAATTTGCACTGATACGATCCAGCATCGCTCGCGCGCGAGTTTTCTATAAAAAACAATAAAAGCAGGGAGTTAGTGATGACTGCTCAGGTTTCATCCGCGCAAACACAGCCCATGGATGCCACGCAAAATGAAGTGTTGGCCGAGGTTCGCAATCACATTGGTCACCTGACCCTCAATCGCCCCGCCGGCCTCAACGCCATTACCCTGGACATGGTTCGCAGCCTGCACCTGCAGCTCGATGCCTGGGCGCAGGATCCGCAGGTGCATGCGGTGGTGTTGCGCGGCGCCGGTGAGAAAGCGTTCTGTGCCGGCGGCGATATTCGCTCGCTGTACGACAGTTTCAAAAGTGGCGACTCCCTGCACGAAGACTTCTTCGTCGAAGAGTACGCACTCGACCTCGCCATTCATCACTATCGCAAACCGGTCCTGGCCTTGATGGATGGCTTCGTGCTGGGCGGTGGCATGGGGCTGGTGCAAGGCGCCGATTTGCGAGTGGTCACCGAACGCAGCCGCCTGGCGATGCCGGAAGTGGCCATCGGTTATTTCCCGGACGTTGGCGGCAGCTACTTCCTGCCACGCATTCCCGGTGAGCTGGGCATCTATCTCGGTGTCAGCGGCGTGCAGATTCGCGCCGCCGATGCGCTCTATTGCGGCCTGGCCGACTGGTATCTGGAAAGCGCCAGCCTGGGCACGCTGGACGAGCAGCTCGATCACCTCGAATGGCACGACGCGCCGCTCAAGGACCTGCAAGGCATGCTGGCGAAACTCGCCGTGCAGCAACTGCCGGGAGCGCCCTTGGCGGCATTGCGGCCGGCCATCGATCACTTCTTCGCCCTGCCCGACGTGCCGAGTATGGTGGAGCAAATGCGCGAAGTGACGGTCGCCGACAGTCACGAATGGGCGAAAACCACGGCGGATCTGCTGGAAAGCCGTTCACCACTGGCCATGGGTGTGACCCTGGAAATGCTGCGGCGCGGTCGACGCTTGAGCCTGGAGCAGTGCTTTAGCCTCGAACTGCACCTGGATCGCCAGTGGTTCGAACGCGGCGACCTGATCGAAGGCGTGCGCGCCTTGCTGATCGACAAAGACAAGAAGCCGCGCTGGAACCCGCCGACCCTGCAGGCGCTGGGCGCCGAGCACGTGGCGAGTTTTTTCACCGGGTTCGACCCAAGCTGGAGCTGAGTCATGCACGATATCGAATTGAGCGAAGAGCAAGTGATGATCCGCGACATGGCCCGGGATTTTGCCCGCGGCGAAATCGCGCCCCACGCACAAGCCTGGGAAAAGGCCGGCTGGATCGATGACGGTCTGGTGGCGAAGATGGGTGAGCTGGGCCTGCTGGGCATGGTGGTGCCCGAGGAATGGGGCGGCACTTATGTCGACTACGTCGCCTACGCCTTGGCGGTGGAAGAGATTTCGGCCGGTGACGGCGCCACCGGTGCGCTGATGAGCATCCACAATTCCGTGGGCTGCGGGCCGGTGCTCAACTACGGCACCGAAGAACAGAAACAGCAATGGTTGCCGGACCTCGCCAGCGGCCAGGCCATCGGTTGCTTTTGCCTCACCGAACCCCAGGCCGGTTCCGAAGCTCATAACCTGCGCACCCGCGCCGAACTGCGCGACGGCCAGTGGGTGATCAACGGCGCCAAGCAATTCGTCAGCAACGGCAAACGGGCGAAGCTGGCGATTGTGTTCGCCGTGACCGATCCGGAGCTGGGCAAGCGCGGCATCTCAGCGTTCCTGGTGCCGACCGAAACAGCGGGTTTCATCGTCGACCGCAGTGAACACAAGATGGGCATCCGTGCTTCCGATACCTGCGCCGTCACCCTGAACAATTGCACTGTTCCCGAGGCCAATCTGCTGGGCGAACGCGGCAAAGGCCTGGCCATCGCCCTCTCCAACCTCGAAGGCGGCCGCATCGGCATCGCCGCGCAAGCCTTGGGCATCGCCCGTGCAGCGTTCGAAGCAGCGCTGGCTTACGCGCGGGATCGGGTGCAGTTCGACAAGCCGATCATCGAGCACCAAAGCATCGCTAATATGCTGGCCGACATGCACACCCGTCTGAATGCTGCACGTTTACTGATCCTGCACGCCGCAAGGTTGCGCAGCGCCGGCAAGCCGTGTCTGTCGGAGGCTTCACAGGCCAAGCTGTTTGCCTCGGAGATGGCCGAGAAGGTCTGCTCGTCGGCGATACAGATTCATGGCGGGTATGGGTATCTGGAAGACTACCCGGTGGAGCGCTACTACCGGGATGCGCGGATCACGCAGATTTATGAAGGGTCGAGCGAGATACAGCGGATGGTGATTGCGCGGGAGTTGAAAAATTATCTGGTGTGACCTTTAAAAGCATCGCGGGCAAGCCCGCTCCCACAGTGGTTCCCGGCGTTCACAAATTTTGTATACGCTCAAGAAACCTGTGGGAGCGGGCTTGCCCGCGATGACGTCCGCGAGGACGCCGCATTACTTGCCGACGAACTCCGCCTCCCGCTTGGCAATAAACGCCGCCATCCCTTCCTTCTGATCCTGCGTCGCAAACGCCGCATGGAACACCCGACGCTCAAAACGCACGCCTTCCGACAGGCTGACTTCAAAGGCGCGATTGACGCTTTCCTTGATCATCATCGCAATCGGCAACGACTTCTTCGCAATCAACGCCGCGACTTTCAGCGCTTCGTCCAATAGCTCATCCGCCGGCACAATCCGCGCCACAATCCCGCAACGCTCTGCTTCCACCGCATCGATCAAACGCCCGCTCAAGCACATTTCCATGGCCTTGGCTTTGCCCACTGCGCGAGTCAGGCGCTGAGTACCGCCCATGCCTGGCAACACACCGAGGTTGATTTCCGGCTGACCGAATTTGGCGTTGTCGCCTGCCAGAATGAAGTCGCACATCAACGCCAGTTCACAGCCACCACCCAAGGCGAAACCGTTGACCGCAGCGATGATCGGCTTGCGCCGGTTGGCTACGCGATCGCTGTCGCTGAACAGGTCATCAAGGTAGATCTGCGGGTAGGTCAGCTCGGCCATTTCCTTGATGTCGGCACCGGCGGCGAAGGCTTTTTTCGAGCCGGCCAGCACGATGCAACCGATGTTCGAATCGGCTTCCAGGCCATCGAGGGCATGGTTCAATTCGCTGACAATTTGCGCATTCAACGCGTTCAAGGCTTGTGGACGGTTGAGGGTAATCAGGCCGACGCGGCCGTGGGTTTCCAGCAAAATCGTTTCGTAATTCAGCTCTTTATTGCTCACAGAGGGGACTCCTTCTCAAAGATTGCGCGAAATGACCATGCGCTGAATGTCGCTGGTGCCTTCGTAGATCTGGCACACCCGCACGTCGCGGTAGATCCGCTCCAGCGGGAAGTCGTTCAGGTAACCGTAACCGCCAAGGGTTTGCAACGCCGAGGAGCAGACCTTTTCGGCCATTTCCGAAGCGAACAGCTTGGCCATAGACGCTTCGACCAGCGCCGGCTTGCCGCTGTCGCGCAATGCCGCCGCGTAATGCACCATCTGCCGGGCGACGGCGATCTGGGTTGCCATGTCCGCCAGCCGGAAGGCCACCGCCTGATGTTCGATGATCGGCTTGCCGAAGCTCTCGCGCTCACGGGCATAGTCGCGGGCCGCTTCGAACGCGGCGCGGGCCATGCCCACCGATTGCGAGGCGATGCCGACACGGCCGCCTTCTAGGTTGGCCAGGGCGATCTTGTAGCCTTCGCCCTCCTCGCCCAGTCGATTGGCCACCGGGACTTTCACATCCTCAAAGAGGATCTGGCAGGTGTCGGAGGCATGTTGACCGAGTTTGTCTTCGACCCGCGCGACTTTATAGCCTGGCGAATCGGTGGGCACGATCAGCGCCGTGATCCCGCGTTTGCCGGCACTCGGGTCGGTCACCGCAAACACAATCACCACCCCGGCGTTTTGCCCGGAAGTGATGAACTGCTTGCAGCCGTTGAGCACGTAGTGATCGCCGTCCAGCCGGGCACGGGTTTTCAGGCTGCTGGCGTCGGAGCCGGCTTGCGGTTCGGTCAGGGCAAACGCACCGAGCATCGCGCCGCTGGCCAGCGGCTTGAGGAAGCGTTCTTTCTGGTCGTCGTTGCCGAATTTGAGGATCGGCACGCAACCCACCGAGTTGTGCACGCTCATGATGGTCGAGCAGGCGCCATCGCCGGCAGCGATTTCTTCCAGCGCCATGGCGTAGGCCAGGTAACCGGTGTCGCAACCGCCCCACTGCTCCGGCACCAGCATGCCGAAGAAGCCCAGGTCGGCCATCTCGCGGATCGCTTCCTTGGGGAAGCGATGTTCGCGGTCCCATTCGGCGGCGAACGGTTTCAGCCGTTCCTGGGCAAACTGCCGGGCCGCGTCGCTGATCTGAAGTTGTTCGTCATTGGGGATCATGCCAAGTCCTTAAAATTCAAGTTGAAACGCAAGACCTGTGAGAGCGGGCTTGTGTGGCGAGGGAGCTTGTCGGATCGCCGCACCGTCCCGCTCGACTGCGCAGCAGTCGCAAGCTTATGGGGCCGCTTCGCGACCCAGCGGGAGCAAGCTCCCTCGCCACAAAAGCCCCGCACACAGGTTGCGCCCCATTAGCCTCAGTACAGGCATTCCACAGCCATGGCCGTCGCTTCGCCGCCGCCGATGCAGATCGCTGCAACGCCGCGTTTCAAGCCTTTCTGGCGCAGGGCCGAGAGCAGGGTCACAAGGATCCGCGCTCCCGATGCACCGATCGGGTGGCCCAAGGCGCAGGCACCGCCGTGGACGTTGATCTTCTCGTGGGGGATTTCCAGTTTGGTCATGGTCACCAGACTGACCACCGCAAAGGCTTCGTTGACTTCAAACAACTCGACTTCATCCAAAGACCAGCCGGTTTTCTTCATCAGCTTCTTGATCGCGCCCACCGGTGCCACCGGGAACAGCCCCGGCGTGTCGGCAAATGCAGCATGACCATGAATCACCGCCAGCGGTTTCAGGCCTTGTTTCTCGGCTTCGCTACGGCGCATCAACACCAATGCCGCCGCGCCGTCGGAGATCGAACTGGAGTTTGCCGCGGTCACGGTGCCGCCGTCGCGAAACGCCGGCTTCAGCGAAGCGATCTTGTCCAGTTTGGCTTTCGGTGGCTGTTCGTCGTGGCTGATCAGCACCTGCTCTTTGCCGACCATCACCTGCACGGGCACGATCTCGGCGGTAAAGCTGCCGTCCTTGATCGCCTGTTGGGCGCGGGTGGTCGAAGCAATGGCAAACGCGTCCTGATCTTCGCGGCTGAAGCCGTTGGTTTCGGCGCAATCCTCAGCGAAGGTGCCCATCAGGCGACCCTTGTCGTAAGCGTCTTCGAGGCCGTCGAGGAACATGTGATCGAGCACCCGGCCATGGCCCATGCGGTAACCGCTGCGGGCGCGGTCCAGCAGGAATGGCGCGTTGGACATGCTTTCCATGCCCCCGGCGACGACCACATCGGCACTGCCGGCGATCAGCCTGTCGTGAGCCAGAATCGTGGCTTCCATGCCCGAGCCGCACATTTTGTTCAGTGTCGTGCAACGGGTCGACTTATCCAGCCCGGCGCCCAGTGCCGCTTGCCGCGCCGGGGCCTGGCCGAGACCGGCGGACAGCACACAACCGAACAGCACTTCTTCTACGGATTCAGGAGCGATACCGGCGCGTTCGACGGCAGCACGAATCGCTGCGGCGCCCAGCTGTGGCGCGGTCAGGCTTTTCAGTTCGCCCTGGAACCCGCCCATCGGGGTGCGGGCGGCGCTAACAATAACAATCGGATCGTTGGACAGCGTCATGACAAATCCTCCTTATTTGGCGGCCATGCGCAAGGCACCGTCGAGACGGATCACCTCGCCGTTGAGCATGCTGTTTTCTATGATATGCCTGACCAGCGCGGCGTACTCGCTCGGCTTGCCCAGACGCGGTGGAAACGGCACACCGGCAGCCAAAGACTCGCGCACTTCCGGGGTCATGCCGGCCATCATCGGCGTTTCGAAAATGCCTGGGGCAATGGTCATCACGCGGATACCGAAGCGCGCCAGTTCTCGGGCGGCGGGCAAGGTCAGGCTGACGATCGCGCCTTTCGACGCCGAATACGCGGCCTGGCCGATCTGGCCGTCGAAGGCCGCGGCCGAGGCGGTGTTGATGATCACGCCACGCTCGCCGTCTTCGTCGGCTTCGGTTTCGGCAATCGCCGCCGCCGCCAGGCGCAGCATGTTGAAACTGCCGATCAGGTTGACGTTGATCACCTGGCTGAAACTGGCCAGTGCATGAGGGCCGTTCTTGCCAAGGATCTTCTCGCCACGGACGATGCCGGCGCAATTGACCAGACCATTGAGGCCGCCAAAGGCTTTGACCGTCGCCTGCACCGCCGCTTCCGCAGCCGTTTCATTACTGATATCCGCCACCACGCTTTGCGCGCCGAGACGTGCAGCCTGGGCGGCGACGGCTTCGGCATTCATGTCCACCAGCATCACTTTGGCGCCAGCAGCCACCAGCATTTCAGCAGTGGCGGCACCGAGGCCGGATGCACCGCCGGTGACGAGAAAAACCTTGTTTTCGATCTGCATCATTGTTTCCTTGGATTCAAGCTGAAACGTTCTTCGCGGCGGCCTCTTGAGCCTTGGCGATTTCCTGGTTGCGCAAGATAAAGCGCTGCAATTTGCCGCTTGGGGTTTTCGGCAATTCGCTGACAAATTCGATTTCACGGGGGTACGCGTGCGCCGCCAGACGCTTGCGCACGTGTTGGCGCAGTTCTTCGGCGAGCGCCGGTTCTGCGCGGTATTGCGAACTGAGCACGACGAAGGCTTTGACCAGCTCGGTGCGCTCCGGGTCGGGCTTGCCGATCACTGCAGCTTCGACCACCGCAGGGTGTTCGATCAGCGCGCTTTCCACGTCGAACGGGCCCACGCGATAGCCGGACGTGGTGATCACGTCGTCACTGCGCCCGACGAAGCTGATGCTGCCGTCCGGGTTCCACTCGACGGTGTCGCCGCTCAGGTAATAGTTGCCGACAAAGGCCTTGGTCGGTGCGCCTTCGTAGCCGCCGAACCAACACATCGGCGACTGGGTACGGTCGACGGCCAGAATGCCTGGCTGGCCGACGCCCAGTTCTTTGTATTCGTCATCGAGCACCACAATGCGGTGGCCCGGCGAGGCGAAACCGGCAGCGCCGACGTGCACTGGATGATCGAGGCCGTGGTGATTGCACAACACCATGCCCAGTTCGGTCTGGCCGTAATGGTCGTGAATCACCACGCCGAGGTTATCGGCGAACCAGCGGATCACCTCCGGGTTGAGCGGCTCGCCGGCGCTGCTGACGATGCGCAGCTTGCCCTTGATCGAACGGGCGAACTCGTCGCCACCGGCAATCAGCAAGCGATACGCGGTCGGTGAACCGGTGAGGTTGGTGATCCCGAATTTGTTGATCACCCGGCAGGTGCTTTCGAGGGTGAACGGACCATCGTAAAAGGTGATCGGATGCCCCATCGCCATCGGCCCGGTGACGCCGAAATAAATGCCATAGGCCCAGCCCGGATCGGCGACGTTCCAGAACGCGTCTTCAGGGCGTAAACCCACCGCGTCACGGGTGTAATTCTGGAACGCGACGATCGCCTTGAGTGGTACCGACAGCGCTTTCGACGGGCCTGTGGTGCCTGAGGTGAACATCAGCAGGAACGGGTCTTCGCCGGTCAGCAATACCGGTTCGCACTCGGAAGAATAGTTGGCCAATTCGGCCCAGAAACTGAAATCACCCCGAACGATACCTTGGCCTTTCGGGCCGCCAACGGTGACGATGGTCGGGCAGTCGGCCACTTCAGCGAGTTTCGGTCGATTGACCGCGTCGGTGACTACGATGGCGGCACCGGAGCTGTTGAGGCGATGTTCGATGGCTTTCGGGCCGAAGGCGGTAAACAGCGGTTGATAGACCGCGCCGATGCGCCAGGTGGCGAACACGGTGATCAGTAATTCGATGTTGCGTGGCAAGAGGCCGGCGACTTTATCGCCCTTCTTCACGCCCTGGGTCAGCAGGAAATTGGCAAACCGCGCGGCTTTGTCCTGCAAGTCGCTGAAGGTGTAGGTCGCGCTGGCGCCGTCGCGGCCTTCCCAGAACAGCGCGATGCGCCCCGGCAAGGCATGCCGGTCGCAACACTCGACGCAGGCATTGAGTGCGCTCAACGACCCTGTGAGCGCGGCATCGACGGTGTGCTGATAATTGAACTGTGACGTGGCAGACAAGTAATCGCGCATTGCCAGAATCCCTGTGTATTTTTATTAGGTCGGGGAACCGTAAATAACAGGGAAATACTCGCTCTGCGTGGGGAGCGGGACAATGGTCAAAGTTATCAAGTTGTGTGACTGGTTTGGCCAAGGTCACTACCTACCTCGTTCCCACGCGCAGCAAAGGAATGCAGCCCGGGACGCTCCGCGTCCCAGAAGCGGACGCAGAGCGTCCATTGAGGCATTCCCACGCAGAGCGTGGGAACGATCGATCAGTCGGCCTCGCTAAGAATCAAACTCCGATAATGGCCCGGATTGGACCCCGACCACTTGCGAAACGCCTTGTAGAACGAGCTGGCATCGGCAAACCCCAAACGGCTGGCGATTTCGGCGAAGCTGATGGCCGGTTCGGCCAACCAGACAATGGCCAGTTCCTTGCGCACGCTGTCCTTGAGCCCCTGATACGTCTGCCCCTCTTCAGCCAAGCGTCGGCGCAAGGTCGAGGCCGACATGCACAGTCGCTGCGCCAGCGCCTCGGTTTCCGGCCAGTGCTCGGCGGGCAGTTGCCGCAAATCGTGTTTGATCCGACTGGCCAGGCTTTCGGGATCGCGGTACTTGACCAGAATGTTCGCCGGCGCATGCGCGAGGAATCGCTTCAACTCTTCAGCGCTGCGCTTGATCGGTAAATCCAGGCAATCGGCCGAGAAAATCATCCGCGTGCGCGGCCGGTCGAACCGCAGGTTCTCGGAGAACATCACCCGGTAGTCATCACAAAAATCCGGCGCCGGGCAACGCAACTCGATGGCCAGGATAGGAATCCGCCGCCCCGCCAGCCAGCAGGCCACGCCGTGCACGATCATCCAGTAAGTGAAATAGGTGAAGGCGCGGCGCGGGTCTTCGTCGTCCTCCAGCAACACGATTTCCGCCAGACTTTGCTGACGAACCAGTTGCGCGGGCATGCGCTCCAGCATCAACGACAGAAAGCTCAGCCCCGACGTCAGCCCGGCGGCCAGGGTCGGCTGAACCATGGAGCAACGACAGAGAAACTCCAGACTGCCGGACTTGAGCTTGCGCGGGTCCATGCCAAAAAACTCATCATCTTCGCGCCCGGCCAGCAAGCGCCAAAGTCGCGCGTACGCGGTGGCTGGAACACGAGCGTCGGTGGTTTCCAGCCATGCAGGGGCGATGCCGACCTTATGCAACACCTCTTCGGTGGCAGCGCCCGGGGTGCAACTTTGCAACAGCGCTTCACGCACCAGTTGAATGGAGATGGTGTCTTTTTCCGACATTGACCGTGGCGAGCCTTGTTATTTGAGTGGTGGGCATATTAGCGTAGCCACTAGCCCGGTGCAGATCCCTGTGGGAGCGGGCTTGCTCGCGAAGGCATTCTTACAGGCGCCTCACCTTCCCCGCCGTGTTAACCCTTACAAAATCCGATACAACAACCGCTCGATCCGTACCCGACTCACGCGCTTGAGAAACTTGGCCACCCCCGCCGGGTAATCCGGCAGCGTTTCCAGATCCTGATACCGCTCGATGCGGCTGGTGTGCCGGAAAATCTCCGCCAGCTCATTGCCACGCGGCTCCAGCAACTCCCCTTTCGGATCATCGATCAGCAACGCGTTTTCCAGATCGAGACGAAACGCTCTAGGATTGAGATTGTTGCCGGTCAGCAAGGTATAACGCTGATCGATCCACATGCCCTTCAGGTGATAAGTGTTGTCGCCATCCTTCCACAAATGCAGATTCAGCTTGCCACTGTCGATGCTGCGCTGATGGCGCTTGGCGAAGCGTCGCAGGCTGATTTCGTAAAGGTACGGCAGCGCCGCGATCACTTTGAACGGCTCGCTGGGCGGAATGTAAAAGTCGTTGGCGGTTTTGTCGCCGACGATGATGTCGATCTTCACGCCACGGGCCAGCGCCCGGTTGATTTCCCGGGTCACCGCCAGCGGCAGGTTGAAGTACGGCGTGCAGATGGTTAGTTGCTGCTGGGCGCTGGCGATCAACTCGCAAATCACCCGACTCAACGGGTTGTTCTTGCCCACGCCGAGCAAGGGGCTGACTGATAAACCGTCCTTCGCCGTGCTGCCTGCCGTGGTGTCGTACGCCGCGTGCTTGAGACGGCTGCGCAAATCACCGATATCGTTGCGCAGGCTGCGGGTGGTCGGCAGGTTTGGCAGGTCGAGGCGATGCACCGCTTTTGAGGCAATCAGACCGTGCTGAATCAGGTGCTGCATCGAATCGGCCAGCGCATGATTCTGCAGCAGGTGATAACGGTCGAAGCGGTACTTGTCGAATTTGTGCAGGTAAACGTTGTTCAGGCTCGCGCCGCTGTAGAGCACGCAATCGTCGATCACGAAGCCCTTCAAATGCAGCACGCCGAACAGCTCGCGAGTCTGCACCGGCACGCCGTACACCGGCACCACGCTTTCGTGGGTGCGGGTCGTTTCCTGATACCAGGCCGAGTTGCCCGGCTGCTTGCCGGCACCGATCAAACCGCGCTGGGCGCGCAGCCAGTCCACGACCACCACCACGTCCAGTTCCGGGCGCGCCAGTTTGGCGGCGTGCAGGGCATCGAGGATTTCCTGCCCGGCCTCATCCTGTTGCAGGTACAGCGCGACGATATAGATGCGCTGGGTTGCCTGGGCGATTTGCTCCAGCAGGCAACGACGGAACTCGGCGGCGCCAGAGAGGATGGTGACGGCATCGGCGGTCAGCGGAAAACTGCGCAGTTTAGGCAGCAGAGAGCGTTTGAAAAGCGACGGCATAGGGCTCGCAAAGGGTCGAATCCGAAGAACCCGAGAGCTTACACCATGGATGGGTTTGGGTCTTGTTACTGTCTGTAATGGCCCTATCGCGAGCAGGCTTGCACCCACGGGGGAATGCATTTCAAATGTGGGAGCGCCGCTTGTGATGGGTGATCACAGTGCCGCCGATAATGCGCAATGCATGGCGCGAAAGTTATTGGACCTGTAACACTTTTAATAAGCCCGACAACTTGCTTGAACGTTAATTTGATAGGGAGACTTTATATGTCTACTGCCGAAGTTCGTCCGCCATTGCCGCCGTTTACCCGTGAATCGGCCATCGAAAAAGTTCGCCTGGCCGAAGACGGCTGGAACTCCCGCGACCCGGAACGGGTGTCCCTGGCCTACACCCTGGACACCCAGTGGCGTAACCGCGCCGAGTTCGCTCACAACCGCGAAGAAGCCAAAGCTTTCCTGACCCGTAAATGGGCCAAGGAATTGGACTACCGGCTGATCAAGGAACTCTGGGCCCATGGCGACAACCGTATCGCCGTGCGTTATGCCTACGAATGGCATGACGACTCGGGCAACTGGTTCCGTTCCTATGGCAACGAGAACTGGGAGTTCGACGAGAACGGCTTGATGTTCAACCGTTACGCCTGCATCAACGACATGCCAATCAAGGAAAGCGACCGCAAGTTCCACTGGCCGCTGGGCCGCCGGCCGGATGATCACCCAAGTCTTTCCGACCTCGGTCTGTAACTTCACCGAAATCCACTGTGGGAGCGGGCTTGCCCGCGATGGCGAAGTTACAGACAACTTATTTGTTGAATGTGAAACCGTCATCGCGGGCAAGCCCGGCTCCCACAGGGTTTTATGGTGTTCAGGCGACCGCAGTCTGATGCCTGATAGCCGCTTTGGCCTCCAGCTCCCTCACCAACGGCAACACCCGCTTCCCGAAGTATTCCACCTCTTCCTGAAAGTGCAGAAACCCCGCCAGCACCAAATCCACGCCCACTGCTTTCAACGCGACGATCCGCTCGGCGATCTGCTGTGGCGTGCCGATCAAATTGGTCTTGAAGCCATCGTTGTACTGCACTAGGTCTTCAAACGTCGATTTGGCCCAGTTGCCCTCACCCTCGGGCGATGCCCTGCCCGCTTGTTTCGCCGCATTGCCAAAGGCGTTCACGGCTTCGGGGTCGGCCTGATCGATGATCTGCGCCAGCACCGCCCGTGCTTCTTCTTCGGTGTCGCGAGCGATGACAAAAGCATTCACCCCGACCTTCACCGAATGATTGTTCGCAGCCGCTTTCGTGCGAATGTCGTCGACCTGGGCCTTGATGCCTTCGGGGGTGTTGCCGTTGGTGAAGTACCAGTCCGAAACCCTCGCCGCCATGTCCCGGGCCGCACGGGAGCTGCCGCCCTGAAAAACTTCCGGCTGGCCCAGCGGTTTGGGTTTGAGGCTGTAGTTGTCGAAGCGGTAGAAGTCGCCGCGAAAGGTAAAGTTGTCCTGGGTCCAGATGCCCTTCAATGCGCGAATAAATTCTTCGGAGCGGCGATAACGTTCATCGTGCTCCAGCCAGTGTTCACCGATAGCCTGAAACTCGCCCTTGAACCAGCCGCTGACAATGTTCACCGCCACCCGGCCGTTGGTGAGTTGACCGATGGTTGCCAGTTGCTTGGCCGCCAGCGCCGGTTGCCATGGCCCCGGCAGGATCGCGGCGATGACTTTCAATTTTGTGGTGGCAGCCAGCAGCGCATGGCTGAAGGCAACGGATTCATGCTGGAACT
Organism: Pseudomonas sp. B21-048; assembly: GCF_024748615.1. Classification (NCBI taxonomy): domain Bacteria; kingdom Pseudomonadati; phylum Pseudomonadota; class Gammaproteobacteria; order Pseudomonadales; family Pseudomonadaceae; genus Pseudomonas; species Pseudomonas sp. B21-048. The sequence goes on from NZ_CP087168.1 coordinate 2,803,059, forward strand.
CGGCGCCATAACCGGCGGTGAAACGAATCTGGGTCAGGGCATATTCGAACCCCGCCTCTTCGGCCAGTTGCGCCAGTTTGCGGTTGTAGTCGATGCCCCAGTGGGTGCGCTGCTCGATCTTGCTGACCACCAGCCCGCCACTGACGTTCGGTACCCAGTAGGCAAATTTGACGGCTTGCTGACTCATTGGCGTGTCCTCGGGTTTTCAGGGAAGTCCTGAGGCCAGAGCAGCAACCGTGCCAGCGCTGAATCTTGAGGCGCGCGCGAACTGTGGCGAGGGGGCTTGCCCCCGTTGGGTCGCGTAGCGGCCCCAAAAAAAGGGACTGCTACGCAGTCCAACGGGGGCAAGCCCCCTCGCCACGGGTATGTGATGTGCTGAGGCAATTTGCTGATGCACTGTTGGCACAGCAACAATTCAGGCCACGCCGAAATCCACAACATCCAATAAATCAGGGTCTGCGAGCTTCGGCATGGACCGTGCAATCCCCTATGGCACTCACTGCCGTTCCAAGGAGCTGTCCCATGACCGAACATCAAGTAATCAACCCGCTGTCCATCGGCACTGACTATGAAGCGCTGGCCGCACGTTTTCGGCCAATCTTCCAGCGCATCGCCGCCGGTGCCATTGAGCGCGAACAAAGCCGCAGCCTGCCTTACGAACCGGTTCAATGGCTCAAGGAGGCTGGCTTCGGCGCGGTGCGGGTGCCGGTTGAATACGGCGGTGGCGGCGCGTCCCTGCCGCAGTTGTTCGAATTGCTGATCGAACTGGCCGAAGCCGATTCCAACGTGCCCCAGGCGCTGCGCGGGCATTTCGCTTTTGCCGAGGATCGTTTGAACTCACCGCTGGGGCCAGCTCGGGATGTCTGGTTCAAACGCTTTGTCGAGGGTGACATCGCCGGCAATGCCTGGACCGAAATCGGCAGCGTGGCGATCGGCGATGTGATCACCAAGGTCTCGCCCCACGGCGATCAGTGGCGGCTCAACGGCGAGAAGTTCTACAGCACCGGTAGTATTTTCTCTGACTGGATCGACGTCTATGCCCAGCGCAGCGATACCGGCGGCGACGTGATTGCTGCCGTCCGCACACGCCAATCGGGAATTGTGCAGAGCGATGATTGGGACGGTTTCGGCCAGCGCACCACGGGCAGCGGCACCTCGCGATTTATCGATGCCGAAGTGGACGCCGAGAACATCATCGACTTCGCCACCCGCTTCAAATACCAGACGGCGTTTTATCAATTGGTGCTGTTGGCGACCCTGGCCGGAATTGGCCGCGCCGCATTGCGTGATGTGGCGCATCAGGTGCGCGAGCGTAAACGCATCTATAGCCACGGCAATGCACAGCGGGTCAGCGAGGATTCGCAAGTGCAGCAGGTGGTGGGTGAAGTGGCTGCGTGGGTTTATGCGGCCGAAGCCGGTGCCTTGAAAGCTGCGCAACCGGCACAGCGGGCTTATCTGGCGCGGTTTTCGGGGGATGAAGCGCTGGAGCGCGCGGCAAATGTGGCAGCGGAGATTGAGTCGGCCAAGGCTCAGGTGGTGGTCTCGGAATTGATCCAGCGCGCGACCACGGCGCTGTTCAATGCCTTGGGCGCTTCGGATGTTCGTGAAGGCAAATCGCTGGATCGGCATTGGCGCAATGCGCGGACCGTGTCGTCGCACAATCCGGTGATCTACAAGGCGCGGATTGTCGGGGACTGGGTGATCAACGGGACTGAACCGCCGTTTGTGTGGCAGATCGGTAATGGTCCCGCCACCCGGTAATGATCGTTCCCACGCTCTGCGTGGGAATGCCGCCATGGACGCTCTGCGTCCGCTTCGGATGTGACGCAGAGCGTCACAGGATGCATTCCCACGCAGAGCGTGGGAACGATCGGCTGTAACAGAATAAATTTATGGGTAAGATACCGGCCTTCCTCGCAGCCCTCTTCCTGCGCCCCGCCGAATAAGCCCATTCCATGCCTTTCGAACTCAGCGTTGACCTCACTACCCTGGCCGTTCTGGCCTTTGTCGCTTTCATTGCCGGTTTCATCGACGCCATCGCCGGTGGTGGTGGCCTGTTGACCACTCCGGCGCTGCTGACCGCCGGCCTGCCGCCGCACCTGGTGCTGGGCACCAACAAGCTCAGTTCGACCTTCGGCTCGGCCACTGCCAGTTTCACTTTCTACCGGCGCAAGCTGTTCCATCCTCGGCAATGGACGCACGCCATTGTCGGCACACTGGTGGGTGCACTCACCGGCGCCGTGGTCGCTCATTACTTGCCAGCGGAATGGCTGAACAAGATGCTGCCGGTGATCGTTTTCGCCTGCGGCGTGTATCTGTTGTTTGGCGGCACACCAAAGGCCCCGCTGGACAGCGACGCACCGATCAAGAAAAAGTGGCAATCGACCCAAGGCTTCAGCCTCGGTTTCTACGACGGTGTGGCCGGTCCGGGAACGGGGGCGTTCTGGACCGTCAGCAGTCTGTTGCTCTACCCCATCGACCTGGTCAAGGCCAGCGGCGTGGCGCGTAGCATGAACTTCGTCAGCAACATCGCGGCGCTGTCGGTGTTCATCTTTTCCGGGCAGGTGGACTGGATCATCGGCCTGAGCATGGGCCTGTCGGTGATGGTCGGCGCCTTCTTCGGCGCGCGCACCGCCATCAGCGGCGGTGCGAAATTCATTCGCCCGGTGTTCATCACCGTGGTGCTCGGCTTGACCGTCCGGTTAGCCTGGCAGCACTGGTTCAGCGTGGCCTAAGCGCCGTGCCACATAGGCGTCGATGAGGTAACGGGCAATCGAGCGAGACGCTGGCAACGGCGGCAGCTCGTGCACGTTGAACCACTGGGCGTCTTCGATCTCGTCTTCCTGACAGACAATCTCGCCCCCGGCGTACTCGGCGTGAAAACCGAGCATCATCGAATGCGGGAACGGCCAGCACTGACTGCCCATGTACTGGATGTTCTTGACCTCGATCTGCACCTCTTCGCGGACCTCGCGAATCAGGCAGTCCTCGGCCGACTCACCCGGCTCGGCAAACCCCGCCAACGTGCTGTAGACCCCGGTGACAAAACGCGGCGAGCGAGCCAGCAGCACTTCGTCGCCACGGGTCACCAGCACGATCATGCTCGGTGAAATGCGCGGATAGTGGCGTATATCACACGGCTCACAGTACATCGCCCGCTCACGCGGCACCTGGCTCATCACCTGCCCGCAATTGCCGCAGAAGCGGTGTTCACGGGCCCATGTACCGATTTGCGCGGCATAGCCGAGCACCTTGTAGACAGTGTGATCGCCCTCGAGCATGAACGCTCGCAGGCCTTTCCAGTTGCAGCCCGGTACTTCGCTGTGACTGCGCAACTCCAGCAGGTAGACCGGTTCGCCATCCAGGTGACCGATGCCATGCTCGGCGAGAATCGACAGGTCCTGACGCTTGAGCCATTCGCGTGGAAACAGCGCGCCATTGTCATCGAACAAAAAGCCTTCGGGGCTGCGCGCCACGGCCCAGCCGCCGGGTTGATCGGTGTCCAGTACTGCGGTGGTCCAGCGTGAAGTCATGGTTCATCAGTCCAGAAATTCGGGTTTCTGTTTGCTCATATGGGCGGCCATGGCCACGCGCAGATCGGTGGATTGCAGCATGGCGGCGTTCCAGGTGGCGACGTATTCGAGGCCGTCATCGATGCGATGGTCACGCATGTAGCTGATCATCTCTTTGGTGCCGGTGACGGCAATCGGCGACTTGCTGGCGATTTCACGGGCAATGCCCATCACGCCTTCAAGCAGGCTGGTGGTGTCGCTGTAGACGCGATTGACCAGGCCGATGGTGCGCGCTTCGTCGGCGCCAAAGGTGCGACCAGTGTAAGCCAGTTCACGCAGCATGCCGTCACCGATTATCCGTGGCAAGCGTTGCAAAGTGCCCACATCGGCGGCCATGCCGATGTCGATTTCCTTGATGGAAAATTGCGCGCCCTCGGCGGCGTAACGCATGTCGCAGGCCGAAATCAGGTCGATGGCGCCGCCCAGGCAATAACCCTGAATCGCCGCCAGCACGGGCTTGCGGCAATTGTCGACGGCATTGAACGAGGCTTGCAGTGCAAGGATCTTGCGCCGCAGCAGGCGCGCGTTGCGACCGACATCCTCGCCCAGTTCATTGGCCACACCGGCCAGCATCATCAGGTCGATGCCAGAAGAAAAATGCTTGCCGGCGCCACTGAGTACCACCACCCGCACTTCGTCGGTATCGTCGATCCACTGGAAAATCTCGATGATCTCGCTCCAGAATGCGGCGTTCATTGAGTTGATTTTTTCCGGGCGGTTGATCTGCACATGGGCAATGTTATCGGCCAGTTCGACGCTGAAGGCGGTGTATTGAGACATGGCAGTGATCCTTTACCGGGGCAGAAAATGAGGCCCGAACTATAACAAGGCATCAGTGCCGGCAGTAAGGCAGCGGTTCGGCCAAATGCGGGACTGCGGCGGTTGTGGTGTCTGGACTGGCCCCTTCGCGGGCAAGCCTCGCTCCTACAGGGGAATGAACGTGCGCCCGACACATAACCTGTAGGCGCGAGGCTTGCCCGCGAAGGCCATACCGCCGATCCAACTGCCTCACTTACACGAACGCAGCCATTTAATAAAACCGACTTAGCGCACCAGCGAAGTTGTCACTATGCTTGCACCTGATTTTCCAAGGAGGAACCCCACCATGCCAATCTCTTCACGTGCAGCCTTACTCGTCATCGATGTACAGAACGACTTCATCCCCGGCGGTCAATTACCGGTGCCAGAAGGCGACCTGATCGTGCCCTTGATCAACCGCCTCGGCCGCGAGTTCAAGCAGGTCATCATCGCCCAGGACTGGCACCCGCCCGGCCACACCTCGTTCGCTTCCAGCCACCCGGGGCGCAAACCTTACGACGTGATCCAGTTGCCTTACGGTGAGCAGACACTTTGGCCAGAGCATTGCGTGCGAGCCACACCCGGCGCCGAATTCCATGCGGAACTGGACCTGCCCCACGCCCAATTGATTATTCGCAAGGGCTGTAATCCGGACATCGACAGTTATTCGGCGTTTCTGGAGGCGGATCGAACCACGACCACTGGCTTGGCCGGGTATCTGAAAGAACGCGGCATCGACACGGTTTACATGGTCGGGCTGGCGCTGGATTTCTGCGTAATGTTTTCTGCACTGGACGCGCGGGCGGCGGGGTTCAATGCATTTGTAGTGATGGATGCGTGTCGGGCGATTGATCTGGATGGATCGCTGGCGGCAGCGATTGACCGGATGCAGGTGGCTGGGGTTAGGTTGATTCCATCAACCGAAATACTCGGCTGAACGCTCAATAATCTGTGACTGGTGATCCCTGTGGCGTTCCGACAAGCCCCCTCGCCACAGGGATGTCACAAGATTCAGACAGGTGTTGGCAACCACAACCTGAACCGCGCGCCGCCCAGCGGCGACGCTTGCGCAGTGAGTGTGCCGCCCTGTGCTTCCAGCGCCCGGCGGCTGATCGCCAGGCCCAACCCGAACCCGCCAGTGGCGCGGTCCCGACTACGATCCAGCCGATAAAACGGCTCGAAAATCCGCTCCCGCTCTTCCTCCGGAATGCCGATGCCATCGTCATCCACCCAGATCTCACAGCCCTTGGGGCACACCTGCACGCCGATCTGAATCCGCTTCTCGCAATAGCGCATGGCATTGCGCAGCAAGTTCTGGATCGCCCGGGCGGTCAGGCGCGGGTCCAGCGAGAAGCGTTCGAACTGGCCGTGCAGCAGCACGTCGATGACGATTTCCGGGGATTCCAGTTCTTCGTCGACGCTGCCCAGAATGCTGTCGATAAATTCATCCAGCGACACATCGACCCGCTCCGGCAACTGCGCCGGGTTTTGCAATCGACTGTAGGACAGCAATTCCAGCACCAGCTCATCCAGTTCACGAATGTGCGCAACCAAGCCTTGCAGACGTTCGCGACTGGTGGCCGGCAAGTCGTCGGACAGCGCCAGGGCCAGGCCGAAATCCAGCCGCGTCAACGGCGTACGCAATTCATGGGACACCGCATTGAGCAGATCGCGTTGCTGGTTGAGCAGGTTTTCGATGTCACCGGCCATGGTGTCAAAGACGTTGGCCAGGCTGCCAATGTTGGAGCTGGCGGAAATCTGCGTACGCTCGCTCAGGTGGCCCTTGCCGAAGCGTTCGGCGGTGCCTTTGAGGCGTTCCAGGTCGCGCCAGTGCGGGCGCAACCACAGCAACAGGCAGGCGAGCATGGTCGCGCCGATCAGCACGTTAATGCTCCAGTACAACCAACTGACGTCCGGCGGGTCTGGCGGCACGATCATTTCAACCACCTTCTGCTCGTTCAATGGCGCCACGGCCAAGGTACGCCAGCCCCACTCACCGATTCGCACAACATTCTCACCGCGCTGCAAGCGTTCACGTTCATTCAGAGTGAATTCGGCGTCGTCGTTGCGAGCCAGCACGATCTGCAGTGGCTGGAACTCCTTGTCCATCTCCGCCGCCAGCGCCGGCCACTGCTCGACAGGTACTGCGCGAAACTGCTTGACGATCAGCGTTTGCAATCCTCGGGAGTAATCGAGGTTGTAGGTCATAAAACGCTCATGAAAGACCTGGATCACCAGGTCCGGCACCAGGTAAATCGCCGCGCTGAACGAGACGATGGTCACCAGATAGAGACGAAAGAGGATTCTGAACATCGGTTCAGCATTCCCACTCGGAGCGGCTGAACAGGTAGCCCTTGCCCCACACAGTCTTGATCTTGCGCGCCTCGCCCGCATGATCGTCAAATTTGCGCCGCAGCTTGGAAATGGCCACGTCCACCGAGCGGTCGGTGCCGTTGAACTCAATGCCGCGCAGGCGTTGCAGAATCTGGTCGCGGCTCAGCACTTCGCCGGCATGCCGAGCCAACACCACCAACAGGTTGTATTCCCCGCTGGACAGCTCGACCGGTTGCTCACGCCAGGTCACGGTGCGCTCGGACAAATCGATGCACAGATTACCCATGAGAATGCGGTCGTTGGCGGTCATCGGTTCGCTGAGGCTGCTGCGGCGCAGCAAAGTCCGCACTCGGGCCAACAAGACGCGTGGTTCGCAAGGTTTGGTGACGTAGTCGTCGGCGCCCATCTCAAGGCCCAGCACCTGATCGTGGCTGTCGTCGCGGGCGGTGAGCATCAGGATCGGCAAGGTCGCCGAATCGGCGCGCAGCAAGCGGCAGACCTGCAAACCATCGAGCCCCGGCAGCATCAGATCGAGAATCACCAGATCCGGCGGATTGACCCGCGCCCGTTCGCGCACGTGGTCACCACGGCTGAGCACGCTGACGCAATAGCCGTTGCGTTCCAGGTAGCTGGAAATCAGTTCGGAGAGCGCGGAGTCGTCTTCGACCAGGAGGATGTTGGGCATGGGGTGTTTCCAGAAAGTGCAGTGGTGACCTTGAGGGCCTCTTTGCGGGCAAGTCGGCATAACAGTCGCAAACGGAATCAAGCTGCGAAGGATATACGCCCTCACACGCCCATGAGCAAAACCCTTACACAATTTCACACAGCACCTACAAAGCTTCACCGCTACCCTCATCGGCTCCCCGTAGGATACGGGCGGTCATCATTGGGGTACTTACATGTCAAAGAATCTGCTTGCAGGGCTCGGCCTGATTGCGCTGGCGTTGACGCTGAGCGCGTGTGAGCAGTCCTCGACCGCCGAAGAGCAGGCGCCGCTGGTCACTGTGCGCATCGAAACCATCGAAGTCCGCCCCACGTCGATCAGCAGTGAGTTGAGCGGGCGAATTGCCGCACCACGCATCGCCGAAGTCCGCGCCCGAGTCGCTGGCGTGGTGTTGCAACGCACCTTTCGCGAAGGCAGTGATGTAAAAAAAGGCGACGTTCTTTTCCGCATCGACCCGGCGCCGTTCAAGGCCGACCTGGACAGCGCCGAAGCCGCGCTGCGCAAGGCCGAGGCCAATGCGTTCCAGGCCAGGCTGCAAGAGCAGCGTTACGCCCAGTTGATCGAAGGCAACGCCATCAGCGGCCAGGATTACGACAACGCCCGGGCCAACGCCCGGCAGACCGCCGCCGAGGTTGCCGCCAACAAAGCCGCCGTGGAGCGGGCAAAACTGAACCTGGGTTATGCCACCGTCACCGCACCGATTTCCGGGCGCATCGGCCGAGCGCTGGTAACCGAAGGCGCGCTGGTTGGGCAGAACGAAACCACGCCGCTGGCATTGATTCAGCAGTTGAATCCGATCCACGCGGACCTGACGCAATCGACCCGTGAACTCAACGACCTGCGTCGCGCGTTCCGTTCTGGCCAGTTAAAGGAAGTGGGCCAAGGTCAGGCCAAAGCCACCCTAATCCAGGACGACGGCAGGCTCTATCCGCTGCCGGGCAAGTTGCTGTTCACCGACATCACCGTCGACCCAGGCACCGGCCAGATCATTCTGCGCAGCGAGTTCCCCAACCCGGACCTCGACTTACTGCCGGGCAGCTTCGTTCGCGTGCGCCTGGAGCAAGCGTTCAATCAGCAAGGCATCAGCGTGCCGCAACGGGCCATCCAGCGTGACAGCGCCGGCATCGCCCACGTGCTGTTGCTCGACGCCGAGCAGCGCGTCGGCCAGCAACCGGTCGAACTGGGCGCGGTGCAGAACGATCGCTGGATCGTCACCCACGGCCTCAAGTCCGGCGACCGCATCGTCACTGAAGGCCTGCAACATGCGCGTCCCGGTGAAAAAGTCCAGATCGATGACACCCCTCTTCCACTTGCCCAGGTTTCTGGTCAGTAAGCAGGACGCTTTTTATGCCGCAGTTCTTTATCGACCGCCCGGTGTTCGCCTGGGTGATCGCCTTGTTCATCCTGCTGGCCGGTGCGTTGGCCATTGTGCAGTTGCCGGTGGCGCAGTATCCGAACGTTGCGCCGCCGAAAGTCGAAATCTATGCCACCTACCCGGGCGCTTCGGCGCAGACCGTGGATGAAAGCGTGGTCAGCCTGATCGAGGAAGAGCTCAACGGCGCCGACCACCTGCTGTATTTCGAATCCCAGAGCAGCCTCGGCAGCGCCACCATCACCGCGACGTTCCAGCCGGGCACTGACCCGGAAATGGCGCAGGTCGACGTGCAAAACCGCCTCAAAGTGGTGGAGTCACGTTTACCGCAAGCCGTCACCCAGCAGGGCTTACAGGTAGAGAAAGTCTCCGCCGGATTCCTGCTGCTGATCACCCTCACCTCCAGTGACGGCAAGCTCGATGACGTAGCGCTCAGCGACTACCTGGCGCGCAACGTGATGAACGAGATCAAGCGTCTGGACGGCGTAGGCAAGGCCCAGCTGTACGGTGCCGAACGGGCGATGCGCATCTGGATCGACCCGCAGAAGCTGATCGGCTTCAACCTGACTCCGGCCGATGTCAACGCCGCCATCGTTGCGCAGAATGCTCAGGTTTCCGCCGGCAGCATCGGCGACTTGCCGACCCGCACCACGCAGGAAATCACCGCGACCATTCTGGTCAAAGGCCAACTGTCGACACCTGAAGAATTCGCCGACATCGTGCTCAAGGCCAATCCTGACGGTTCCACGGTACGCATCGCTGATGTGGCGCGGGTCGAGATCGGCAGCCAGGAATACCAGTTCTCTACACGCCTGAACGGCAAACCGTCGACCGCCGTCAGCGTGCAATTGTCGCCGGGCGCCAATGCCCTGAGCACCGCGACGCTGGTGCGGGCGAAGATGGATGAACTGGCGCGCTATTTCCCGGCCGGCGTCGAATACAAGATTCCGTACGACACCTCGCCCTTTGTCAAAGTCTCGATCACCAAAGTGGTCTACACCCTCGTCGAGGCGATGGTGCTGGTGTTTGCGGTGATGTTCCTGTTCCTGCAGAACTTCCGCTACACGCTGATTCCGACGCTGGTGGTGCCGGTGGCGCTGATGGGCACTTTCGCGACCATGCTCTTGCTGGGATTCTCGATCAACGTGCTGACCATGTTCGGCATGGTGCTGGCCATCGGTATTCTGGTGGACGACGCCATTGTGGTGGTGGAGAACGTCGAGCGGATCATGGCCACCGAAGGCCTGTCGCCCAAAGAGGCGACGCGCAAAGCGATGAAGCAAATCACCGGGGCGATCATCGGCATCACCCTGGTGTTGGTGGCGGTGTTCATTCCGATGGCGTTCATGCAGGGCTCGGTCGGGGTGATTTACCGGCAGTTCTCGCTGTCGATGGCCACCTCGATTCTGTTCTCGGCATTTCTCGCCCTGACCTTGACCCCGGCGCTGTGCGCGACGCTGCTCAAGCCGATTGCCAAGGGCGAGCATCACGCCAAGGGTGGTTTCTTCGGCGGGTTCAACCGGCGTTTCGAACAACTGACCGAGCGCTATCAGGGCTGGGTCGCCTATGCGCTGAAACGCAGCGGACGATACCTGCTGATCTACGGCGTGCTGCTGATCGGTCTAGGGCTGTGCTTCAGTCGTCTGCCCTCCTCGTTCCTGCCGGTGGAAGACCAGGGTTACACCATCACCGACATTCAACTGCCACCCGGCGCGAGCAAGAACCGTACGGTGCAGGTGGTCGAACAGATCGAAGCGCACAACGCCACCGAACCGGGCGTCGGCGACAGCACGGTGATTCTCGGTTTCAGCTTCTCCGGCAGTGGGCAGAACGCCGCGCTGGCGTTCACCACGCTCAAGGATTGGTCGGATCGGGGTAGCGATGACTCAGCGAGTTCGATTGCCGACCGCGCCAACATCGCGCTAAGTCAGATCAAGGACGCCATGGCCTTTGCGGTGTTGCCGCCGCCGGTTGATGGCCTGGGCACGTCCAGCGGTTTCGAGTTCCGCCTGCAAGACCGTGGCGGTCTCGGCCATGCCACGCTGATGCAGGCGCGCAGCCAATTACTGGCCGCCGCCGAGAAGAGCCCGGTCTTGATGAACGTGCGCGAAAGCGCCCTCGCCGAAGCGCCGCAGGTGCAACTGGAAGTCGACCGCAAGCAAGCCAACGCCTTGGGCATTTCGTTTGCCGACATCGGCAACGTGCTGTCCACGGCGGTCGGGTCGGCCTACATCAACGACTTCCCCAACCAGGGACGGATGCAACGGGTGGTGGTCCAGGCCGAAGGCGATCAACGCAGTCAGGTCGATGATCTACTGAAGATTCACGTGCGCAACGACGCCGAGAGAATGGTGCCATTGTCGGCCTTCGTCCGGGCCAACTGGACCCAGGGCCCGGCGCAGCTGACCCGTTACAACGGCTACCCGGCCATCAGTCTTTCCGGCGAACCGGCACCGGGCTACAGCACTGGCGAGGCCATGGCGGAGATCGAACGGCTGGTGGCGCAAGGCCCGGCGGGGTTGGGTCAGGAGTGGACCGGATTGTCGTTGCAAGAACGCTTATCCGGCAGCCAGGCACCGATGTTGCTCGGGCTGTCGCTGCTGATCGTGTTCTTGTGCCTGGCGGCGCTGTATGAGAGCTGGTCGATTCCGACGTCGGTGCTGCTGGTGGTGCCGCTGGGTGTGCTCGGCGCAGTACTGGCCGTGACCCTGCGCGGAATGCCCAATGACGTGTTCTTCAAGGTCGGGCTGATTACCATCATCGGTCTGTCGGCGAAAAACGCGATCCTGATCATCGAATTCGCCAAGAGTCTGTACGACGAAGGCCACGACCTGATCGACGCCACCCTGCAAGCCGCACGCCTGCGGTTGCGGCCAATCGTAATGACCTCGCTGGCATTCATCCTCGGCGTGGTGCCGCTGGCAATTGCCAGCGGGGCCAGCTCAGCGAGCCAGCAAGCCATCGGCACGGGCGTGATCGGCGGGATGATCACCGCGACCTTGGCGGTGGTGTTCGTGCCGGTGTTTTTTGTGGTGGTGATGAAGCTGGTGCGCAAATCTACCAAACACCACTGATTCACCGTGGAGCTGCCGAAGGCTGCGATCTTTTGACTTTGCTTTAAAGATAAAAGATCAAAAGATCGCAGCCTGCGGCAGCGCCTACAAAAGCGTGGACACCTGGGCTATGGTGCACTGACGCGCCATCAAAGTGAGCCTCTATGCCCCTACTCGCCCGCACCCACCCTCGCCTGTCCGCCGCTGCCGCACTTGGCCTCGCGGTAGGCATTCTGGCTCCGGCCGACTCAATCATCAGCAAAATTCTCATCGGTTGGAACGCCGGAGTCTGGACGTATCTGCTGCTGATGCTCTGGCTCACCATGCGGGCCAAGGCCCCGGACGTTAAACGCATTGCCGAGGTCGAGGACGAAAACGCCGGTCTGGTGTTGCTGCTGGTGTGCGTCGCAGCACTGGCCAGCCTCGGCACCATCACCTTCGAACTCGCCGGCAGCAAGGATCTGGAAACCGCCCGCAAACTGCTGCGCTACGGTTTCACCGCACTGACGGTGATCGGTTCATGGCTGCTGATCGGGGTGATTTTCAGCGTGCACTATGCCCGACTGTATTACACCTGGAGCGGCAAGGAACCGGCGCTGCGTTTTGCCGAGGGGCTGGCAACCCCCAATTATTGGGACTTCCTGTATTTTTCGTTCACCATCGGCGTGGCGGTGCAGACCGCAGATGTGGGCGTCGCCACGCGAGACTTGCGCAAGATAGTGTTGGCGCAGTCATTGATCGGGTTTGTGTTCAATACGGCGATTTTGGGTTTTTCGATCAATATTGCGGCGGGGTTGTTTGGCTGATCACCGCACAAACGCTCTAGTCACAAAATAATCAGACAGATACAAAAACGCCCCGACGCTGTCGGGGCATTTTTATAAGCCGTTTCATTGAACCGCTACATCAGAATAAATAGCTCACTCTCAAACTACCGCTCCAGTCTTGACTGACTGTCGTGCCTTTGCTGCCACCCACCTGACCGGAAACCTGCCAGTTACGTTGAGCCGGCGTCCACTTCAAACCCGCACCATACTCAACCGAACTGCTTGCACGGTCATCATCGAAACTGTCGTCATTGATCTTGACCTCATTGCTCTTCACAAACTCGTGATTGACCGCCGTCATCAGGCTGGGCTCGAGCAGGCTGCCGTTGTCGAGGATGATGACACGCCCGCCGCGGACACCGACCTTGCCCTGCACGGAACGCATGGTGTCGCTTTTCACTTCCAGGCCATTGTTGAGCCGGTACTTGTCGCTTTGAATGACGCCGGTCGATACCTGTACTTCAGGCTCGACAAAGTAGTAGCCCTTCAAGCGAATATGCTTGCCCACCGCCACCGAACCGCTGGCGCCCAAGGCCTTGTAATCCCCCTTGGCCCGTGTGCCGTCACTCATGGTGACTTTTGCCTTGTTGTCGAATTGGTTGATCTTGGCCATGACGTTAACGAATACACCGCTTTCAACATCAAATGCACTGCCATAAACACCGGCATTCAGGCTGTCGACGGTAGCGCTGGAGCCGTACTTGAGATCCATTTTGGTGTGGCTTGCCCCGACGAATCCACCCACCACCCACGCTCTGCCGCCCAGATCCACCGTTGTGTCGGCACCACCCGTGATACCGGTCTGATTCTGGGTGTACCCATCACCATAGGCATTATCGACGCTGTACTGGTTGCCGTAAGTGCGAACCCAGACACTGTTGCTGAGGTTTTTTACCGAACTGTCGTCCATCGCGCGCATCGATGCTTCGGGTCGGACGCTCAGACTACGGTCACCCAATTGGTCGCTAAGCATGGCCGCTTCCGCATTCAGCACACTGCGTGCGCTACCCGCCAACGCCAGCGCCGTGTTACTTGAAGTACTGACGGTTTCCTTGTCCGGGTTCAGGTACAAGCCCTGGCCTTCCTTCGCCAGCCTGTACACATGCGTACCCGCGTCCACTGTTCCGCGATTACCCAACGAGAAGCTCGCATCGCCGGCAGCGATATTGCCGACCTTCACCGGCTCGGCAGTGACCGGAGTGGTGCCGGTGGCGGAAATTTGCAGTTGATGTTGCCCGCTTGCATTGCCAGTCACGTTCAGGAAGTCGGTGTTGCCATTACCCAGATCGGTGCCCATTACAAAGGTACCGTTTCCGGAAAGGTCGCCCACGTTCAGTTGCTGGAACTGTTCGTTGGTGCCCATGCGAACCACGCCGTTATTCAATGCCAGGCGTTGCACGGTGCTATTGCCGGTCATCACCCATTGCGCTGCGTTGTTGATATTGAGGTTGCTGGAGTTGTTGATCTGCCCCGTCAGTACCGAACCGTTGTCCAGCAGCACGCTGCCGTTGGAGTCTGTGGTCACGTCACCGGTCATGCTGCTGGCATTGTTCAGCGAAAGGCTGGAGATATTTTCGACATTGCCGTTGATTGCAGAACCGTTGTCCAGATTGACCGTCGCAGCTGTGCCCGCAACCGCCAACACATTGCCGTTCAAGGTACTACGGGTATCGAGATTGACCTGAGTGACGTTCTGTAAGTTGCCGTCAAGGGAGGCAGCATTTTGCATCAGCAGCGCAACGGTGCTGCCGGTATCGGCAATGACATTGCCGCTCAAGTGGCTTGCGTCGACTTTAAGGTTGGCTGTGGAACGATTGGTCGCTTGCAACAATGTGCCGTTGCCGCCGATCAGTTCAGAACCAGCGAGAACATTGATGTTGGCAACTGTGCCCGCGCTGCCGGACGAACCCAGCACGATCGCCGACCCTGTTCCGCCCGTAACTCGGGTGCTGTTGAGTGTAACCGTGCTGGCGTTGACGCCCGTGTTGTCAGTGATGATTTGCAGGCCATCTTGCCCACCGGTAATCGTACTGCCCGTCGCCGACAGTGTGGCGCCGCCCAATTGCACGCCGTAGCTGGTTGTTCCGGAGCCGCGAACCGTGGAATTTTCGAGGTTCAATACCGCAAAACCAACGGCATTCGCGCCCCCGGTTGCGCCAGTGATGACACTATTGCCGGTGATGGTCGCGCTGGACGATGTCGGAGTATTGATGTCACGTCCCAACAGAAGTCCAAAACTGTTGGTGCTCGTGATGGTGCTGTTATCAATAGTGGCAGAGCTGTCGCTAAGCGAAACAGCCCCCCTGCCTGTTGAACTGTTTACTGCAGCGCCTGCCATTTCCAACCTGGATCCCTCGCGGGCATCGATTCGCTGACTCTGACCGCCGTTGAAAATGACATTGGCATTTTGCGAACTGATCGACAGTGCACTTGCACTATTAATCGTCAGTGTTCCGCCCTGGGATACTGCCCATGCCTCCGGCGCAGGTGGATTGGTAACGGTTTCGTTTTCCCCTGGAAGAAGTGTTCTGGCATTGACCGCGGGTGTACTGAAAATAATTGCGGCAAACAAGTATCCAGTTGTTTTGCGATGCTTGAAACTTGATAGTAAAGGCATGAGAACTCCGTACAGCGAACAAATCCGAAAGCGACTTTTCTGATAGACCGAAAAAATCGCCCCCCCCAAAAACGTTCGACAGGCTAATCAGCATTCTGCGAATTAGATGTAGGAATAGTCCTCAGCTCTGTAGGATTTATCTGCAAATTGAAAGGGATTTATCGCCAACATCCCTCCTAGAAATATCAGTATCGTGGGAGAGATATTTCTCTCCCACGATAGACTTCCTTCAATAGCGAACAATCAAGTCGCCGGAACAACCAACCGGTCGCAGTACTCGCCGCTTGAGGTGATGGTATCCAGTGGCTTTTGGAGCTCTATCGAAGTTTGCGTCCCACCGATATCCGCCTCGTACCAGACCTTCGCCCAAGCCTTCGAACCCAGTGTCGGTTGTGCAGCCTTGAAGTTTGCTGCACTGGCAACCGTTGCGACATCCACCGTGCCGACCGCTTGAATCGTGTAAGGCTTGGAGTCCGGGGTTCCGGGGATCAGAGTGGTATACGTTGCATCACTGTATGCTGCGAAATGCACCGTAATCACTTTCCCTGGGGGCAGGTTGACCGCATCTTTGGGGATGCCCACCGCAAGCACCCAGGCGGTGGTGGCGTTGTTCATTGCAAAACAATCCATCTGATCCTTGAGTGTCGGATTGCGAATCCTGATGGTCGGTTGCAACAAATCTATTCTTTTGCCTTTGACTTGCACAGTTTCCGGATTGGAACTGATCACGTTCTTGTCAATGCCCGTTCTCTGACGCGTCCAGTGGGCTGGCACAGTGGGTGTCGGTAGCGCGGTAATGTCCGCAGTTTTAATGTCGACCACAAAACTTGTCGCGTCAGCAAACGGTGAATACTCTCCCACAAGTTTATTATTTATGTAGCACTTAGCCGTTTCAGCTGAAGTAATCGGTGGATCTGTAATTCCAAGAGTTACTGTGAACTTGCCCGGTTTGTCTCGATCTCCAGGTAGCAAGTCGTTGGGTGTATTGGATGCGCCGGTGACTACGGGGAACACAAAAGCCGGGTTCGTCGGGTTGGGCAATTCCGGGTATAGCCCTCCTGGAGCATAAAGATTTGCCCAGAAGAACAACTCGGGAGACGGAAACAACTTAGCTCCCCGAACGAGCTCGAACCATACTTTGAACTCCATGGCGTCGGTCGACGCTCCAAAGAGATCTGCAAAGAAAGCAGGATAAGGGAGCGAGAAAGTCAGATCCGCAGCGGCAAGAGGTTGAGGGCCAAGTTGCTTGAAATTCGTAGGATCAGATGCATCTTCGACTAACAGAGTAATTTCATCGCCAGGTTCCGCATTATCAATAAATGCGCGTTCGACGATCGACGACACTTTGTTTGCAAAAAACTCATCCAGATAAATCGTTGTGGTTCCATTCGGGTCAGTCACCGGCACCAAAGGTGCTTTGTGCAGAACCGGGTCCAAAGCGAGACCTAGTGTCAGGAGGGCTGCGGGGACAGAGCTTGCGCTAAGGTTCCCCACATGGTCCTTCCAGAAATAATGGATCATGACCCGCCCGTTCGGGAGTTTACGCAATTCAGCGTTGGGCACCGAGAATGAGCCAGTGATTGTTCCTTTAAACGCCACTATATCAACACCACCCGACACCAGATGAACTTCAAGTTCATCATCAGCACGGCGCAATGGGTAAGTGACAGGCAAAGTAAAATCAAGGTTCGCATTCGCAGGCAATTGCATCCAGGCTTCGTTCACAAGCCGTTGAGCATCCACTGGGGCATTGACAAAGGTGGGAAGAGGCGTCGGTGGATTCAATCTTTTCGATGGATACTTGACTCCGAACGGCGGGTTATCGTCTCTGACGATTCGTACAACGTTCGAAGGGTCGTCGTTACCGGCACCGCCTTTGTAGACGATGACTCGAACTTCGTAAGCAGTAGGATCAGCAGGCTGAGACAGCTCTGGAAATTTGCTCACATCCAGTTCAAGCAGGATGGGATCGGTTCGATCGGCGATCGGACCAAGAACTTTGTAATCTATTTGCGTAAGTGTTTGACCTTCTACAGCCGCATAAATATCTAAATCATCGAGTTCTTCCTCTTCTGTAAAGCGAGCCAACGCGATAACAATCTTTCCTGTATCCACTTGACTCTTCGGAATAAAATCATCAGCTATTGTATCCACCGAAATCGATATCGCAAAAACACCTGCACCGTCCCCACCAAGTCGTGGAGCTTTCGGTCTGGCTTTAAACGTTACCTGTTCTAGAGCTGTCATTTCTATTTCTCCATCGTTAAGGCCCGACGGGCCACTTTCACCAGGTATTACTCTGTCAATTTTCACCAAGCCTTTTTCTGATTCCGCAATGAGCCACCCGCCTCTGAATAACTGGCAAACAACAACGGCCGAGTCGTAATCAAACAAGGGGCTTATATGCACCAGAAATGGCACCACATGATCAAATCCATTTGCTATATCAGCGGCGGAGAGCTGTTTATCCCAAACACCGTAAGTTCCCGGCACCTCTGGTCCACTGCCGTTGAGGCTCGAATATCCCCGCCAGTGGACTTTTGCAATATCCCCGGGCAAAGCGATGTTTATAAAAGAGGGAATGACAACCGTGGCGCCGCTTGTCAGAGGAGGATTCGTATCGTTATTCAGATACCCCCGAAGTGTGGCATGCCGAAACCAGGGCTCTTCCAAAGTTAAAAGTGGCGTGTGATCGATGGTCAGTTGTCTTTCCGGTGAAGGGTCATCGGTACCGCCCGAACCTTTCCAGATTTTGTAATACAGAAATGCAATGCCGTCAGTTGCCAAGTGTTGAGCCGTCAAATCGAAATACAAGAACGGGACGGTCAGAGGTGTTGGATAAAATTCTGTGTACAGCCTGTGTTCCACACCATTCTGACGCAATACCACCCACAGTTCATCGTTGGGTACCGGATCAATCCAATACGGAATAACGATACGAGTACCGTTAATCAAGAGGTCGCGAGGGACATGACCAGCCGGGTCGTTGTCGTCGACGCCTTCCACTGAAAGCGGCATTGCCAATACGCCTGCATTTCGTGGCTGATTAAATGTCATCGAGGTCATTCTGATATCACCGACTTATACGTAACATTCGAAAGGCTTTGGTTTTTAGTTTGCTGTCCAATCGAGGAAATTAGGCGCTTCAACGTGGTTATTTCCAACTGTCAGATCTGACAGGTTTTGCTACCGCCTGTCGGATACATCAGCTTTACACCCCGCTGCCGGAAGCATCTTCACTTGGCGCCACCGAAGAGACTGGTGTTATCTGAAACCGGTTTCAGATAACAAGAAGACTCAATCCATGAACGATTTCTCAGCAGCCCAACGCAGCCGCATCACCATGCTCGACGTCGCCGAACACGCGGGCGTCTCCAAGGCCAGCGTCTCGCGCTTCATTGGCGATGACCGCGCCCTGCTCTCCGATGCCATTGCCTTGCGCATCGAGCAGGCGATCAGCGAGTTGGGCTATCGCCCCAACCAGATGGCTCGCGGGCTGAAACGCGGGCGAACCCGCCTGATCGGCATGTTGGTAGCCGATATCCGTAACCCGTATTCGATTGCCGTGATGCACGGGGTGGAAACCGCTTGCCGTCAGCACGGCTACAGCCTGGTGGTGTGCAATACCGATCGTGATGATGAGCAAGAGCGTCAGCACCTGGCGTTACTGCGCTCGTACAACATCGAAGGCTTGATCGTGAACACCCTCGGCCATCACCGCGATGAGCTGCGCGAATTGCATCGGGAAATGCCCATGGTGCTGGTGGATCGCAAGGTCGATCAGCTCGATAGCGACTTGGTGGGGTTGGATAATCCGGCCGCTGTCGAGATGGCCGTTGCCCACCTTGAACAACGCGGTTATCGCGATGTGTTGATGGTGACCGAACCGTATGACGGCACCAGTTCGCGGATCGAGCGGGTCAGCAGTTTCAAGGCGCAGATCGAACGGCGTCCGGTGCTCTCGGGGGTGGTGGTTGAAACGGGCGGCGATCTGACCGCCCGTTTGAAAACCTTTCTGCAAACTCCCGGCTCTGGCCCGAAAGCGCTGTTTTGTGCCAACGGTATTGCCGCGCTGGCCAGCACCCATGCGTTGCGCGAGTTGAAGTGCAACCTGTTTGAGGATGTCGGGCTGATTGCCCTGGATGATCTGGATTGGTATCCGTTGGTGGGCAGCGGGATTACCGCCCTCGCCCAGCCGACGGCGGAGATTGGCGCGAGTGCGTTTGAATGTTTGCTCAAGCGATTGCGTGGGGATGATGGGCCGGTGCGGACATTGGATTTTTCGGCGCGGTTGATTGTTCGAGGGTCGACCCTGGGGAATCTTCGGTGAATGTTCTGGCCTCTTCGCGGGCAAGCCTCGCTCCTACGGATTGGTGAACGCCACAGATCACTGTAGGAGCGAGGCTTGCCCGCGAAGAGGCCATAGCAATCACCGCAAAAAACTGATTTAAAACCGTTACCTGCTGCGACAAAAACAACAAGCTCAGGAGCATCACTATGAAAACCGCAACACTGGCCACCCGCCGCTGGTGGTACATCATGGATCCTGCTCAGCAACACCCCGACGTGTTGACCGAAACCACCGCCGACACCGGTTTCTCGCTGATCCTGGCCACCGCCCGGCGCGTGGTGGAACTGGCCAATATGGTTCGCGCCGGCCAGTGGAACCGCAACATCGGGCCGGCGCATTTTGGCAGCGATGTGCACGGCAAAAAGCTGGGCATCATTGGCATGGGACGGATCGGTGAGGCGTTGGCGCAACGCGGGCATTTCGGTTTTGGCATGCCGGTTCTGTATCACAGCCATTCGCCGAAACCGGCGGTGGAACAACGATTCAACGCGCAATACTGCAGCTTGCCGCAGTTGTTGCAGGAAGCCGATTTCGTTTGCCTGACGTTGCCGCTGACCGCTGAAACCGAAGGGTTGATCGGTGCCGAACAGTTCGCCTTGATGCGTCCCGAGACGATCTTCATCAATATTTCCCGGGGCAAGGTGGTGGATGAAGCGGCGTTGATCGGAGCCTTGCAGCAGAAGCGGATTCGCGCGGCGGGGCTGGATGTGTTCGAGCGTGAGCCGTTGAGCCATGCCTCGCCGCTGTTGCAGTTGAACAACGTGGTCGCGACGCCGCACATCGGCTCGGCGACCCATGAGACGCGGGAGGCGATGGCGAGGTGTGCGGTGGAGAATTTGTTGGCGGCGTTGGTTGGGGAGCCGCCTGCTAATCTGGTGAATGCCGGGGCTTGGAAGGGCTGAGGACATCGATCGTTCCCACGCTCCGCGTGGGAATGCATTCCGTGACGCTGCGCCTCACATCCGAAGCGGACGCAGCGCGTCCATGGCAGCATTCCCACGCGGAGCGTGAGAATGCTCGGGCTCGATCAGGCCCGCCGCACCTGCAACAAATCCGCCGCACACGACGCAATCCGCGCGCAGGCATCCGCCAGCCTCACCTGATCCACCACCAGACCAATGCGAATATGCCCCGCCGCGCTCGGCCCGAAGGCTTCACCGGCCAGCACCGACACGCCATACACTTCAAGCAGCCGCTCGGCAAAATCTTGAGCAGCGAGCCCGGTCTGGCGCACATCAACCATCACGAACATCCCGCCATCGGGCTTGATCGGCCGGATGCCCGGACAACCGCTTAACTTCGCGCACACCAGATCGCGACGCTGGCGATATTCCTCGCGCATCAGAGCCACTTCCGGCAAGTCTTTATCGAGCGCCACTTGCGCGGCTTTCTGGACGAAATCCGGAAGGCCGAACAGCATGCACAACGACAGATGCATCAAGTGTTCGGCCAGCGGTTTCGGGCCGATCATCCAGCCCACTCGCCAGCCGCTCATGGCGTGGGATTTGGACAAGCTATTGAGGGTCGCGGTGCGCTCGGCCATGCCCGGCAGACTGGCCGGGCTGATGTGTTCGCCCTCATACAACAGGTCGCTGTAGACCTCGTCGCTGATCAGCCAAAGGTCATGCTTCACGCACAACGCCGCCAGCGCCTGCCAGCTCTTCAACGACAGACTGGCACCGGAGGGATTGTTCGGGCTGTTGAGCAGGATGACGCGGGTTTTCGGGGTAATCATTGCCGCGACATCCGCCGGTTCGACCCGAAAGCCGTTCTCCGGACGCACCGCCACCGGCACCACACTGGCCCCGCAGGCGCCGAACACACCTTCATAGGTCACGTACATCGGCTCGGCGACGATCACTTCGTCACCCGGATCGAGCAGGCATTGAGCAACCGAATACACCGCGCACTGCGCACCGGGCAGCACAATCACATGGTCGGCATCCACCTCCTGACCGCTGCGCCGCTGATGACGGCTGGCGATGCTGCTGCGCAGCGTGCGGGTGCCGCGTACATCCGAGTAATGGGTGTCGCCGGCCAACAGGCTATCGATGGCGGCGTGGACTATGGGCAGTGGCGTGTCGAAATCCGGATCGCCGATCGACAACAACAGCACGTCGACGCCCTGCTCGCGCAATTCCAGCGCTCGATCGTGAATGTTCCAGGCCGCCGCTCCGTCACCGGCGATTCGTTGGGTCAAGGCTGAATAGCGCATGTACTTCTCCTAACGCGCGAGTTCCAGTTTCAACCCTATCTTAAATCACGAAACGCGCCACCATCGCGTTCAAATCAACCGCCAATCGCGACAGTTCGTGGGTGGCGGCGCTGGTCTGGTTGGCACCGGCGGCGGACTGAGTGGCCAGGTCGCGGATGTTTACCAGGTTGCGGTCGACTTCACGGGATACCTGAGCCTGTTCTTCCGAGGCGCTGGCGATCACCAGATTACGTTCGTTGATCAATTGAATCGATTGGGTGATCTGCTCCAGGGCGATACCCGCCGCACGGGCCATTTCCAAGGTGCTTTGGGTGCGCTGATTGCTTTGCTGCATCGAGGAGACCGCTTCACCGGTGCCGTTCTGGATCCCGGCGACCATTTTCTCGATTTCCTGGGTCGACTGCGCGGTGCGATGGGCCAACGCCCGGACCTCGTCCGCCACCACCGCAAAACCACGCCCGGCTTCCCCGGCACGGGCGGCCTCGATCGCGGCGTTGAGGGCCAGCAAGTTGGTCTGCTCGGCAATGGCGCGGATCACGTCCAGTACTTTGCCAATGTCGCGGCCCTGAGTGGCCAGGCCCTCGATCATCAACGCCGTGTTCTGCACGTCGTGGGTCATGGTCTGGATCGCGTCGACGGTTTCCACCACCCGGTTACGACCTTCGCGGGCCGCCTGGGTCGACTGGTTCGAGGCTTCGGAGGTCGACACCGCGTTGCGCGCCACCTCTTCTACGGCGGCAGTCATTTCGTTGACGGCGGTGGCCGCCTGTTCGATTTCGTTGTTTTGCAGTTGCAAGCCGCGGGAGGCTTCTTGGGTCACGGTGCTGAGTTCTTCCGCGGCGGCGCCCAGTTGCGTCGCGGAGCCGGCGATCTGTTCGATGGTTTTGCGCAGGTTAGTCTGCATGGCGGACAAGGCGCCGAGCAAACGCGCCGGTTCGTCATGACCGTCGACTTCGATGACGTTGCGCAGGTTGCCGCCGGCAATGGTTTCGGCCGCGAGCACCGCGCGGTTCAACGGTGTGAGAATGCTGCGGGTCAACAGCCAGGCCAGCAACACGGTCAGCAACGAAGCCATTACCGCCACGGTCACGATGCCGGTAAAGGCTTCACTGTAGTGCTCGCCCGCTTTGGCCGATGCAGCTTTGGCATCGGCGGCGTTGAACGCCACCAGTTTGTTCAGTTGCTCGCCCATCTGATCGGTGCCTTCCTTGATTCGCGTGTTGATCAGGGTGCGCATCTCATCCAGTTTGTTCTGCCGCGACAGCTCCAGCATCTGGTTCTGGGCTTGCATGTAGTTGTCGAGGGTTGTCGCGAAGGTTTTGTACAGCGCTGCTTCTTCAGGGCCGGCCGGCAAGGCGGCATAGCTTGTTTGGGCACTGCGCACCTTGTCGACAAGGGCACCGATGCGGGTCTGGGCTTCCTGCAATGCGGCCGGATCACGGTTGACCAGTACGCGGAACGAAAGAATCCGCAGCCGCAGGACGTTTTCCGTCACGTTACCCAGAAATCCGATGCTGGGTAACTGCGTCATTTCCATATCGACAGAGGCCTGACGGATGACCGACATGCGGTTCACGGCAAACACACCCAGCACGATCACCAGCAAGGCAATGAAGGCGAAACCCAGGAAAGCTCGAGGCGCGATGTTCAGATTACGCAGTGACATAGAATGATCTCGGTAATTGAGGCGGCGAGCATCCTTGCGGTGATCACTGTCGGGCAGGCGAAGGCGCACACCTTTCAGTTTGGCGCCACTGTTGTAGTTGGTTTTTGTGCGCCTGTTAGCTGTATCGGCCGGGGTTGAGGTTTTTTGCAGGGGTTGGGGAAATATTTTTCAAAGAACTACGAGCGCTTTTTTGTAGGCGTCAGGCTTGCCGGCGAAGGCATTCCCTGTGGCGAGGGAGCTTGCTCCCTCGCCACAGGGATTTCTTTCTGCTGGGAATTGAGTCAGGCCTTGCGAGCCGCCACCCGCCACACCCGCGCAATATCGCGGGCGCGCTCGCGCAACAAACGCGGCGCTTCGGCGCAGGCCTGTTCCAGTGTCATCGGTCCGCTGGCCAAGGCAAAGGCTGCATCGATGCCATGCTCGTACAGGGCCTGATACCCCTCGCCCAAGGTGCCGGCGATGACGATGACCGGCACGCCGTGCTGCCGTGCGATGCGCGCCACGCCAAACGGGGTTTTACCGCGCAACGTCTGGGCATCGAAACGACCTTCACCGGTGATCACCAGATCGGCGCCTTTGACCGCCTCAGCCAGCCCGACCAGTTCGCCGACCACTTCCACCCCGGCCTGAAATTGCGCACCGAGAAACGCCTTCGCGGCAAACCCCAAACCACCCGCCGCGCCACTACCCGGTTCATCGCGCACGTCGTTGCCCAGGGCTTGCGCGCAGCGTTCGGCAAAGTGCCCAAGGGCATGGTCCAGTTGCTTGACTTGCTCGGGCGACGCACCTTTCTGTGGACCGAAAATCGCAGAGGCACCATGAGGGCCGCACAGCGGGTTATTGACGTCGGCGGCGATATCGAAGCGCACCTTGGCCAGACGCGGGTCGATCTCACTCAGATCGAGGCGGACCAGTTGCGCCAAGGCCAGACCGCCCGGCACCAGGGATTGGTCCTGAGCGTCCAGCAGTTTCACACCTAACGCCTGCATCGCCCCGGCGCCGCCGTCGTTGGTGGCGCTGCCGCCAATCGCCAGGATCACCCGTTGCGCGCCGGCATCCAGCGCGGCGCGGATCAATTCCCCGGTGCCGTAGGTGCTGCTGGTGCAGGCATCGCGCAGGTTCGGCGAAACCAGTTGCAGGCCACTGGCCTCGGCCATTTCGATGATCGCCGTATGACTCTGTGGCAACCAGCCCCAGGCCGCATCGACCGTGGCGCCCAGCGGCCCGCGAACATGGGTACGGCGCAGTTCGCCGTCGCACGCGGCCAGAATCGATTCGACCGTGCCTTCCCCACCGTCAGCCATCGGGCACTTGAGCAAGTGTGCGTCCGGCCAGATTTCAGCCAACCCCAACGCAATGGCCTCTGCCACGCCTTGGGCACTCAGACTGTCTTTGAACGAATCCGGGGCGATGACGATTTTCATGCGAATTCTCCAGTTCCAATGCGTCCATGCGGCCAGCCGCCATGAACAATAACGCCGGTCCGCTGCACAAGCGGGCGTGAGGATTATTGTTCATTTTCACAAAACCCGTGGCCGTACCGTCTGTCATAGCAGCTGTCGAGGCTGCTGCGGTGCTACGGGGTGGCGGTCGGTCGTTCGGTTTGGGGCAGGAGCTGGGCGCCGAGGTAGAGTGCGAGCATTCCATCCAGCTTAAGCGGATCGACGCCGCTGAGCTCGGCGATCCGCTCCATGCGGTAACCGCAAACTGTTGCGATGGATCCCCAGCGCATCGGCGCAGGCCTGGCTCTGGCCGTCGTGCTCACACCAACTGTCCGGATAACGCGACATCAACCAGGCGCTGAGCGCTTCGACGGTCTGGCCCGGGCCGTGTTCCATGCCCAACTCGAACAGATACGGCACTCGCGTCAACTGCGGTTTGAGTCCCAATTGCTGCGCTTCATCCAGCAACCGCGGTGAATCCCCCGCCTCGCTGAGCAGCAGCGCCAACAGATCATCACAACGCTGACGCCGCCATTGCTGCTCGGCCTGCTGATTGCGCTGGCCTACCCGCATCTCGGCGGTCATGCGCACCAGTTCAGCATAAGTGCGCAATTGCTCGGGTTCGCCCCGGTTGCACGCAAATCCCGAGAACTCATTCCTTCTGGCACACCGCGCCATCGGTTTTACGACTGCTACGCAGCCGAGCGGGAGCAAGCTCCCTCGCCACAGGCAAGCTCCGAACCACCGATTTGCGTTAGCCCTGCGGATCGAGATTATCCAGCACTCGATTGACCGCCAGCTCACCGTTCATCACGACCTGTTGAATCCCGAGCATCGTGCTGCGATAGGGTTCGCCCACCAATGCGGCGAAATCACTGAGCATCACACTCGCCGATGCCATGGTTTCGCAGGCATGGGCCAGCAGGCTTCATGATGCTTATGCACCTTACGTCGCCCGGGGGCTACCAAACCCCATCGCTTTTTTCAGCGACAGGGAAACGATACAGACCGGGCTCAAGGTGCACTAGCCGGCGGATTCTGGCGTAGTCGTAGGCAACGGCGCAAGGATGTGTAGCCTCCGAGAACATCCCTCGACGCCATTTAAACATTGCTGTTTATTGCCACCAACTCAATGTGGGAGCGAGCTGATATTCAGATTGCTTCCGACAACCGTTCTGGTATTTGATTAGGGCTTTCTGACCGGTAAAAGGATTTCGTCATGAGCTATCGCACGCTGGGTCATTCGGGTTTACAGGTGTCAACCCTCACATTGGGCACCATGATGTTCGGCGAACAGACCAGCACCGAAGATTCTCTGCGGATCATCGACAAGGCCTGGGACCAGGGCATCAACTTCATCGACACCGCGGACGTCTACACCAACGGCCGTTCCGAAGAGATCGTCGGCGAAGCGATTGCCAGTCGCCGTCAGGAATGGGTGCTCGCCACCAAAGTCGGTTTCGGCCCGGTGGACGGTGTGCCGAACCGCAGCGGCCTGAGCCGCAAGCACGTGTTCAACGGCATCGACGCCAGTCTTACGCGCTTGGGCACCGATTATCTGGACATCTATTACCTGCACCGCGAAGACCACGACACGCCGCTGGAGGTCACGGTGTCGGCCATTGGCGATTTGATCCGCCAGGGCAAAATCCGCTACTGGGGTCTGTCGAACTACCGTGGCTGGCGTATTGCTGAAGTGATTCGCGTGGCCGACAAACTGGGGGTCGACAGGCCGGTCATCAGCCAGCCGCTGTACAACATCGTCAACCGTCAGGCGGAAACCGAGCAGATCACCGCCGCGCAAAACTATGGCCTTGGCGTGGTGCCTTACAGTCCGCTGGCGCGCGGTGTGCTCAGCGGCAAGTACGCGCCCAATGTGACGCCGGACGCCAACAGCCGTGCGGGGCGTCAGGACAAACGCATCCTCGAAACCGAATGGCGGGTTGAGTCCCTGCGCATTGCGCAACAGATCCGGGAATATACGCAGGGCCGTGGCGTGGGCATCGTCGAGTTTGCGATTGCCTGGGTGCTGAACAATGGCGCTGTGACGTCGGCCATCGTCGGCCCTCGCACCGAAGAACAGTGGGATGCCTACACCAAGGCGCAGACGGTGAAGATCACGGCGGAGGATGAAGCTTTTATCGATTCGCTGGTGACACCGGGGCATGCCTCGACGCCGGGGTTCAATGATGTGAGCCATTTCGTGTCCGGGCGTAAACCGCGCACGGTTTGAGATCAATCGCGGGCAAGTCAGATCGCCGCACCGCCGCTCCCACAGGTTTTGTGCCGTTCTGCTGACTATGCTTTGGCTCAGCCCTGTGGGAGCTGGCTTGCCTGCGATAACGATGCAACATTCAACCACAATGTTGGAAACATTGATCATGCGGCCAATATTCAGCACAAAAACCACGTATTCTGCGCGGCCGTTTGACCGTTAACCGCGAGGACAGTTTGTCTAAAGGTATCGCTCTATCGGTCACAGCCTCGGTGCTGTTTGCCGTCATGTATTACTACACCTCGTTGCTCACCCCTTTGAGCGGCGTGGAAATCTTTGGCTGGCGGATGTTGCTGACCGTACCGTGCATGACCGTGTTCATGGTCGTTTCCGGCGAATGGAAACGCGTGGCCGACATTTTACGGCGCATCGCTGGCCATCCGAAATTGATGGCCGGCCTGATCGCCTCTTCGGCCCTGCTAGGTGTGCAGCTTTGGCTGTTCATGTGGGCGCCGCTCAACGGCTATAGTCTGGATGTGTCGCTTGGGTATTTCCTGTTGCCGTTGACCATGGTGCTGACCGGGCGGATCGCCTATGGCGAGCGCCTCTCCTATTTGCAAAAGATTGCCGTGGTATTTGCCTGCCTCGGTGTGATCAATGAGGTGTATCAGGTCGGTGGTTTTTCCTGGGCAACCGTGCTGGTTTGTATCGGCTATCCAATGTATTTCATCCTGCGCAAGCGTCTGGCCGCAGACAACCTTGGCGGTTTATGGCTGGACATGGCGTTGACGCTGCCGGTGGCGTTCTGGTTCGTGCAGAGTGGCGAACAGGGTTTCGACGTGTTTGATCAATATCCGTGGCTGTCGCTGCTGATTCCGCTGCTCGGCGTGATCAGCGCGTCGGCACTGGTGGTCTACATCATAGCCAGCCGACTGCTGCCGTTCAGCCTGTTCGGGTTGCTGAGTTACGTTGAGCCGGTGCTGTTGCTCGGCGTTGCGTTACTGCTGGGGGAAAGCATCAAGCCCGGCGAATGGCTGACCTACATTCCGATCTGGCTCGCGGTGGCGACATTAGTGTTTGAAGGGTTCAAGCATCTGGTCCGGCAACGACGCCGGCCAATGTAATTGGATTTTGCATGGATCAATAAAAAGCCCGCCCGGCAGTGATGCCGGGCGGGCTTTTTTCGTCGTGTCATGGATTAGTCAGTGGACAGCACGCCCCGACGAACCTGATCACGCTCGATGGATTCGAACAGCGCCTTGAAGTTGCCTTCGCCGAAACCATCGTCGCCTTTACGCTGGATGAACTCGAAGAACACCGGGCCCATCAGGGTTTCCGAGAAAATCTGCAGCAGCAGACGCTTGTCGCCCGATTCGGACGAACCGTCCAGCAAAATGCCCCGCGCTTGCAGTTGATCGACCGGCTCGCCGTGGTTCGGCAAACGGCCTTCGAGCATTTCGTAGTAGGTGTCTGGCGGCGGTGTCATGAAGCGCATGCCGATGCTTTTCAAGTGATCCCAGGTCTTGATCAGGTCATCGCTGAGGAAGGCTACGTGCTGGATGCCCTCACCGTTGAACTGCATCAGGAACTCTTCGATCTGCCCGGCGCCCTTGGACGACTCTTCGTTCAGCGGAATGCGGATCATGCCGTCCGGCGCGGTCATGGCCTTGGAAGTCAGGCCGGTGTATTCGCCTTTGATATCGAAGTAGCGGATTTCGCGGAAGTTGAACAGCTTCTCGTAGAAGTTGGCCCAGTAAGCCATGCGACCACGATACACGTTGTGGGTCAGGTGATCGATGATCTTCAGGCCGGCCCCGACCGGGTTGCGGTCCACGCCTTCGATGAACACGAAGTCAATGTCGTAGATCGAGCTGCCTTCGCCAAAACGGTCAATCAGGTACAGCGGCGCCCCGCCGATGCCTTTGATCGCCGGCAGGTGCAGTTCCATCGGACCGGTTTCGATGTGGATCGGTTGGGCGCCGAGTTCCAGGGCACGCTTGTAGGCCTTTTGCGAGTCCTTGACACGGAATGCCATGCCGCACACCGACGGACCGTGCTCGGCCGCGAAGTACGACGCCACGCTGTTGGGTTCGTTGTTGAGAATCAGGTTGATCGCGCCCTGGCGATACAGGTGCACGTCTTTGGAGCGATGGGTCGCGACCTTGGTGAAGCCCATGATCTTGAAGATCGGCTCCAGGGTATTAGGGGTCGGCGATGCGAATTCGATGAACTCAAAGCCCATCAGGCCCATTGGGTTTTCGTATAAATCTGCCATTTTGGCGCCTCATCATTTCTTATCAATTAACAAATCGTTAGTTGCTAGCAATGCTGAGACCGGCGGGTGGCGCGCAGGAGATGCCCCGCACGCTGCGGGCGAGGAAGTCACCGTAGATCAATTGAAACCCAAATATCTTCATTGTCGACCCAAGGCTATTACGGGCGAGGCTTCTGCTGCCAGAAGACGATTATTCTTATATGCGTAAACCGATTCTACACAGCGTAAATCAGTTGTCCATCCTTCTTATAAAATCCGCTTTTTTGCAGCCTGCGCAAGCGGTTTGTTGCACAGAAAAATCCCCGCCAGGATCAGCCCACCCCCCAGGCACATCACCAGGGTCAATTGCTCGCCCAACAACAACGCGCCAAACAGAACGGCGGTCAGCGGGTTCAAGGCGATGAACACACCCGAGCGCGTCGCACCGATTTTGCGGATACCGTCGTAATAACCAATATAGGCCAATGCCGAACCCAGCACGCCCAGGTACATCAGGCTCAACCATTGTTGCTTGCCGAGTTCGGCGAGCGCCGCGACACTCAGCTCACCCCGCACGGCACTGGTCACCCAAAGCATCAACGTGCCCAGCAAAATCGAGTAGGTCACTGTCTGCACCGGCCCCAGCGTCTGATTCAGGCCTTTGGAGAACAGCGAATAAATGCCCCAGCCGAGCACGCAGCCGAAGATCAACAGATCGCCGATCCAGGCATTAGTACCACCGGCAAGTAGCTGCGGATTGCGACTGACGATCACCAGACTGGCGCCGGCAATACAGATCGCGATACCGGCCACTTTCGCCCCGCTCAGTCGCTCCTTGAACAACAGCCACGACGCCAGGCCGATCACGGCCGGATTCAACGCCACGATCAACGACGCCCGTGACGCGTTGATGTAATGCAGCCCGTAAAAGAAGCACAGGTTGTAGAAGAAGATCCCAAAAAAACCCAGTAGCGTCAGTTGCATCCATTGCTGAGGGTTGGGACGCACCAAAGGCACCCGCGCAAACAACAGAAACAGCAGCAACGCCACGCTCGCCAGCAAGAACCGCAGGCTCGCGGCCAATAGTGGACTGAGACTGTCGGACAGAAATCGCCCGGCAACGAACGTTCCGCCCCAAATCATGGTGACCGCAGCCAGTTTCAGATAAACCGGTACATCCGAAGAACTCGCCAAGGTCTGTTCACACGTAATCATAAGTCTCCATCATCAAAAATCAGGCACATGGCATATCATTCGATTAATGACTTATCATCGTAAAATGAGCAAATACTCATGACCCTCACGCAACTCGAGATTTTTTCACTGGTGGCCGAACTGCGCGGCTTCACTGCGGCTGCACATCGTTTGGAGATTTCCCAATCCGCGGTCTCTCATGCGCTCAAGTCTCTGGAACAGGAGTTGGGCGTAGAGTTGCTGCACCGGCATCAATCCCAGGTCGAGCTGAGTGACATCGGCCAGCAGCTATTACTGCGCGCGCGGGCAATGCTCGGGCTGGCCAACACGTTGCGCCAGGAAGCGGCGGATGCCCGAGGAATGAAACGCGGCACCCTGCGCATTGGCTCGTTCGGCCCGACTTCATCGATCAAGCTGCTGCCGAGAATCCTGCAGCGTTACCGCGCCGCACACCCGGGTATCGAGGTTCACATCGACGAAGGGTCGGATCGCCAGGTGATCCAGTGGCTGGAAGAACGGCGTATCGATATCGGCTTCGTGGTGTTGCCGCAGGAACGTTTCGACACGTTCAGGCTGATCGAAGACCAAATGGTCGCGCTGCTGCCTGCCGACCATGCGCTGGCCGGTCACGACAGCTTGAGTTTGAGCGATTTGTGCCACGACCCTTTTGTGCTGACCGAAGCCGGTTCTTCGGAACTGGTGTCGCGCCTGTTCAATGCGGCGCGGTTGACGCCGAACATTCGGTATCGCTGCTCGCAATTGCTCAGCACACTAGACACCGTAGGCCGTGGCGATGCCCTGACCATTGTCGCCGAAGGCTCATTGCCTGACGATAACGACAGCCGCTACGTTAGAAAACCGCTGTCGCCACCCATCAGCCGCCAGGTCGGTCTGGCGGTGCTTGATCAGCGTCAGTCATCACCGGCGACGCTGGCCTTTATCAAACTGGCCTCACGCCCTGAATGAATGTTAAGCGGCATAAGCACCGTCGGCCAACTATCATGGCTGAACTCTTCTGGGAGGCGTGTTGTTCTACCAGTCTTTGAGAGCCCTCTTTTATCGCGATGGATTTGCGAATGCCACTGAACGTCAAAAACCGCCGTAAACGTGGCATCCGGATCGTTGTGACTGTTTTGAGCGGATTGCTTCCGGTGTTGCTGGGAGTCGCCATTCTCTATCTGCAGGCTGAACGTACGCTCAAGCAAAGTACCGAACTGACTGGCGAAGAAGCCGTTCGCCAATTCGAGCTGATGCTCGACAACACCGCGCAAGCGGCGCAAGAGCTATTGCCGCTGGCCGGCCAGAATTGCAACGACGTCAAACTGGCCTTGCGCGAACAAGTCACTCGCCGACCATTCGTGCGCTCAACCAATCTTGTATGGGACACCAACCTCTATTGCAGTTCGTTGTTCGGTGAATATCAGGAAAAGATCAATCCCGGTGATTACACCCAAGGCAAGCTTTGGCTCATGAACGGCAACCCGGTCACGCCCAATACCGCGTTGTTGGTGTATCGGCTGAGTGAAGGAAACCAGGGCGCATTGACCACGCTGGACGGTTATCACCTCAGTAACGTGCTGCGCCTGATCGGTCGAAAAACATTATTGTTGCTGCGAGTAGGCCCCCACTGGTTGTCAGCCGACGGCAAGGTCCATGACGATGCCCTGCCCGCCTTGCCCGTGGCACAAAATACTCTGACCTCCTCGCGATATGCCTTTTCCGTAGCCGCAGGTTTTCCGGAAGGAGAAACCTGGCGTTACATGCGCAGTGAGTACCCACCGCTGTTCAGTCTATTGATGTTTTTCGGTGTGGTGTCCGGTTCGATCGGGCATGTGCTGCAAAAGCGCTCGATGTCGCCCAGCCGTGAAATGCAACGGGCACTGGAAGCAGCAGAGTTCATTCCGTATTTCCAGCCCGTGGTGCATGGCGACAATAAGCAGTGGTCTGGCGCCGAAGTGTTGATGCGCTGGCAACATCCAAAGGAAGGCCTGGTGCGCCCTGATCTGTTCATCCCGTTTGCCGAACATTCCGGGTTGATCGTGCCGATGACTCGCTCCTTGATGCGACAGACTTCCGCATTGCTGGCACCCTTGTCGGCGTCGTTCGACAGGCCGTTTCACCTCGGCATCAACATCACCGCCAGTCACTGCCGGGATCTGGCGTTGGTCGAGGACTGCCGCGAATTCCTCAGCGCTTTCGTCCCGGGCAGCATCAACCTGCTGCTGGAGCTGACCGAACGCGAACTCATCGAGCCGACAGCCATCACTCTGCAATTGTTCGAGCAGCTTCACGCGCTGGGCGTGATGATCGCGATTGACGACTTCGGCACCGGCCATTCAAGCCTGGGTTATTTGCGTCAGTTCAATGTGGATTTCCTGAAAATCGACCAGAGTTTTGTCGCCATGATCGGGGGGAACGCCCTCTCTCGGCACATTCTGGACAGCATCATTGAGCTCTCGGCCAAACTGGATCTGGGTATCGTCGCCGAAGGCGTGGAAACTGCGGAACAAAGTGACTATCTGACCGCCCACGGCGTGAACTTTCTACAAGGTTATCTGTTTGGCCGACCGATGCCCGGCGCAGAATTCATTAGAGCATTAAGTGATCATTAACTAACCACTTTCAAGCATCGAAGCCACGAAGATGCGCACCAAATTGAATCAAAAGACTACTCTTGTTACATGAAGAAAAAGTCAGGATTTACTCTTGGCCAATTAACTACTACAATTTTTCATACCTGCACAGAACTGGCAGGTGAGCCATTATCACCGAGTCGCTTCAAGGCTCTTGGCTTATAGCTTTGTTTGCGGTTGGTATCAGCCAACACACTATTGGAGTAAAGATATTGTCCAGACTCGCTGAATTCCGTGCAGCTGAAAAGGCCCTTCAAGAACAGCTCAAGCAGTTGGAATCGCTGAAGAACGATGCCGGGCTCAAGAAAGAAATCGAATTCGAAGAAAAGCTCCAGGGGCTGATGAAAACCTACGGCAAGGGCTTGCGCGACATCATCGCCATCCTCGATCCGAACCCGGCGAAATCCAGCCGGCAGCAGGCAACAGCGCCCAAAACCCGCCGCGCTCGCGTGGTCAAGGTTTATCAGAACCCACACACCGGTGAACTGATTGAAACCAAGGGTGGCAACCATCGCGGCCTGAAAGCCTGGAAGGAACAATACGGTGCCACCACCGTTGATTCCTGGCTGCGTGGCTAAGCACTCACGGTCATAAAAAAAGCCCTGCAGATGTAGGGCTTTTTCATGGACAGCGTCTAAATGCAACGATAGTCGCCGATCAACTCGTTACATATCGCTAAACTTTCTGCTTAATCCCTTTGGCTATCTAAAAAATGCTGGAAACGCTGAAATCTACTGATACGCAAACCTCAAACTAAAGTTTCAAGCCGTTTCGAGCAGCCGCTATGTCGTCCTGACTTGCCTTATAAACCTCTGCCTGCCCCGCGTAGGAAAGAACATAGGCCTTATCGGCGTCTACCGCAGCGACCAATGTTTGAGACAGCACATGCCGACCGTTCTGCGTAATCGTGCAGGTAGTTTCCAGCGCTGATAGCCGGCTCAAGGTAGTCGGGTGAATTTTAGTGCAAACGCTCTGATACCCACTCTGAAAAAAGTCCTTTTGCACCGACTTGCGCATTTCCAGCAACACACCTTCCAGATTCACTTGGTGACCGCTTTCCACTTGAGTCATGGTCAATTCCATCACCATCACCGCTGTACCGTACTGATCGTTTTTTACTGCACGCTGCCGGGAAACCTGCGGTTTGGCCTCGTCTTGCGCAACGACCTCGACGGTCCATCCACTTGGCCAGGTGATGACCGGAGTCTCTGCATGAGCACTGGTAACACCTGAAAGCAAACACATCAGGACGAACATCAATTGGCAGGATCGGATCATTGCAATGAACACTCACAGATTGAGGGGCAAAGTCTGAGCCTCACCCGACTGCCAGGCAAGCCTGCGGTTTTGGTTTGGCGATGCCAGAGCCCTTGCGTATCATTGTGAGCTTTAGGGGAGTTCTCAATCAGTTTCCCCGCCGCGGCGGGGAAAACTGATTGAGCCCCCCTAGCCCCACTTGTTTTCCGGAGGGCCCATGAGCCTGCACGAACTCAATACATTTCCCGGTGTGACCGCCCAACCCGACACCGCCACCCAGAAGTTCGTTTTCAACCACACGATGCTGCGGGTCAAGGACATCACCCAGTCGTTGGATTTCTACACCCGCGTCCTGGGTTTCTCGCTGGTGGAAAAACGCGACTTCCCGGAAGCCGAGTTCAGCCTGTATTTCCTGGCGCTGGTCGATAAAAACCAGATCCCGGCCGATGCCGCGGCTCGCACCGAGTGGATGAAATCGATCCCCGGCATTCTCGAACTGACCCACAACCACGGCACCGAGAACGACGCGGATTTCGCTTACCACAATGGCAACACCGACCCTCGCGGCTTCGGCCATATCTGCATTTCGGTGCCAGATATTCGCGCGGCATGCGAACGCTTCGAAGCGCTGGGCTGCGATTTCCAGAAACGCTTGAACGACGGTCGCATGAAGAGCCTGGCCTTCATCAAGGACCCGGATGGTTACTGGGTCGAGATCATTCAGCCTGCACCGATGTAAGCCCCACCGCAGAACCGATCGTTCCCACGCTCTGCGTGGGAACGATCAGACACAAAAAACCCCATGATCACTCATGGGGTTTTGTGTTTTCAGCGTCGGCGCTTATGCAGGCGCCGATGTGCGGATCAGGTGATCGAATGCGCTCAGGGAAGCCTTGGCGCCCTCGCCCACCGCAATCACAATCTGCTTGTACGGCACGGTGGTCACGTCACCGGCTGCGAACACGCCAGGCATCGACGTTTCACCACGGGCATCGACGATGATCTCGCCGCGCGGCGACAGCTCGATGGTGCCTTTGAGCCAATCGGTGTTAGGCAACAGACCGATCTGCACAAAGATCCCTTCCAGCTCGACAGTGCGCAACTCGTCCGACTGACGATCCTTGTAGCGCAAGCCGTTGACCTTTTGGCCATCGCCGATCACTTCAGTGGTTTGCGCACTGGTGATCACGGTGACGTTCGACAGGCTGTGCAACTTGCGCTGCAACACCGCGTCGGCACGCAGTTGTACGTCGAACTCCAGCAGCGTCACATGGGACACGATACCGGCCAGGTCAATGGCCGCTTCGACGCCGGAGTTACCGCCACCAATCACCGCCACACGCTTGCCTTTGAACAGCGGACCGTCACAGTGCGGGCAGTACGCCACGCCCTTATTGCGGTATTGCTGCTCACCGGGAACGTTCATTTCACGCCACCGGGCACCGGTCGCCAAAATCACAGTCTTGGCTTTCAAAGAGGCGCCGCTGGCGAAATGGATTTCGTGCAGTTCGCCATTTTTGCCCGGCACCAGCTTGTCGGCGCGTTGCAGGTTCATGATGTCCACGTCGTACTGCTTGACGTGTTCTTCCAGTGCCACGGCCAGTTTCGGCCCTTCAGTTTCCTGCACCGAGATGAAGTTCTCGATGGCCATGGTGTCGAGCACCTGACCACCAAAACGCTCCGCCGCCACACCGGTGCGAATGCCTTTACGAGCAGCGTAGATCGCCGCCGAAGCACCGGCCGGGCCACCGCCGACGACCAGTACATCAAAGGCTTCTTTGGCGCTGATTTTCTCGGCCTGGCGCTCGATGCCACGGGTATCGATCTTGGCGAGGATTTCTTCGAGGCCCATGCGGCCCTGGCCGAAGTTGACGCCGTTCAGGTAAATGCTTGGCACAGCCATGATCTGGCGCTCGTCGACTTCAGCCTGAAACAGCGCGCCGTCGATGGCGACGTGGCGGATGTTCGGGTTCAGCACAGCCATCAGGTTCAATGCCTGGACCACGTCCGGGCAGTTCTGGCAGGACAGCGAGAAGTAAGTCTCGAAGTTGAACTCGCCTTTGAGCGAGCGGATCTGCTCGATCACTTCGATACTGGCTTTCGAGGGGTGGCCGCCGACTTGCAGCAGGGCCAGCACCAAGGACGTGAATTCGTGGCCCATCGGGATACCGGCAAAACGCAGGCTGATATCGGCCCCTGGGCGATTGATCGAGAACGATGGTTTACGCGCATCGTTACCGTTGTCGAGCAACGTAATCTGGGTGGAAAGACTGGCAACGTCTTTGAGTAATGCGAGCATTTCCTGGGATTTCGCACCGTCGTCGAGGGAGGCAACGATCTCGATCGGCTGGGTGACCCGTTCCAGGTACGATTTCAACTGGGCTTTAAGATTGGCGTCCAACATACGGGCGATTTCCTTTTTAATCATAAGACATAAAAAAACGCCCGAGCGAATCTCGCCCGGGCGTTTTTGAGGGCGGTTGCAGCTTACTTAGATGCGGAAACCCGCCCTGATGATGCGATCCACGGACTTAGATCTTGCCGACCAGGTCCAGGGACGGAGCCAGAGTGGCCTCGCCTTCTTTCCACTTGGCTGGGCAAACCTGGCCTGGGTGAGCAGCAACGTACTGAGCAGCCTTGATTTTGCGCAGCAGCTCGGAAGCGTCACGGCCTACACCGCCGTCGTTGAGTTCAACGATTTTGATCTGCCCTTCAGGGTTGATCACGAAGGTGCCACGGTCAGCCAGACCGGCTTCTTCGATCAGCACGTCGAAGTTGCGAGAGATAGCGTGAGTCGGGTCGCCGATCATGGTGTACTGGATTTTGCCGATGGCTGGCGAAGTGTTGTGCCAGGCAGCGTGGGCAAAGTGGGTATCGGTAGAAACGCTGTAGATCTCGACGCCCAGTTTCTGGAACTCGGCGTAGTTGTCAGCCAGGTCTTCCAGTTCGGTCGGGCAGACGAAGGTGAAGTCAGCTGGGTAGAAGAACACGACAGACCACTTGCCTTTCAGGTCAGCGTCCGACACTTTTACGAAGTCGCCATTTTTGAAGGCGTCAGCTTTGAACGGTTTAACTTGGCTGTTGATGATAGGCATCGATGACTCTCCGTCAGGGGTTAAGAAGTTGATGAGGTGAATCCTACCCAGTCGATCGCCGGTTGGCTCATTGGCAAACCTGATGCTGCTGATTGGTTTTCGCTATTAGCCGACAGTATTAATAGAAGAAAACGTGATCTACGGCGCCAACGGCTTTTCAGCGATGCGGGTCATCCCGAGAAACGGGCTGGCTTCAACATAGCGCATGGCCGACTTCATATCCTTCCAGCCCACGTAATTCATCAACGACTTCAAATCCCAACCGCTCTGATGAGCCCAGGTGGCAAAGCCCCGGCGCAAGGAGTGACTGGTGTAGTGCTCGGCCGGAATGCCGGCGCGTTCCAGCGCCTGACGCAACAACGGAATCACGCTATTGGCGTGCAAGCCCTCCTCGCTCAGATGGCCCCAGCGATCGATACCCCGGAACACCGGGCCGCGGACCAACGCAGCTTCAGTGATCCATTGGATATAGGCCTGCACCGGACACAAGCGCTGCAAGGCTGGCGTCTGATACGTCTGGCCAAGGTTCTCGCGATCGCTCTTGCTGCGAGGCAGGTAGAGGGTGATGCCTGAGCCGGCGCTGGCCCGCACATGTTCAATCTGCACGCGGCACAACTCATCGCTACGGAAACCGCGCCAGAAGCCCAGCAGGATCAGCGCCGTGTCACGTCGGGCCCGCAGCAAACCCGGTTGATCGCCCTGCGCCTTGGCGGTTTGCGCTTCCTGCTCCAGCCAGGCCACCACTTGCTCCAGATGCTGAAGCTGCAACGGCTCAGCCTGTTTTTCCTGGGCCGGGTGCAGCGCGCGAATGCCCTTGAACACTTTGCGCACCACGGGCGCCTTGGTGGGATCGGCGAAACCCTGACTGTTGTGCCATTGCGCCAACGCGGACAAGCGCAACTTCAAGGTATTGATCGACAGCACACCTGCGTGAGCCACGAGATAGCGCGCAACGCTGTCACTGGTCGCCGGCAGGAACCCGCCCCAACTGACTTCAAAATGCTCGATGGCCGCGCGATAGCTGCGACGAGTGTTGTCGCGCGTGGCGGCTTGCAGGTAGCGATCCAGATCAGTCATAGGCTCAGTTCTCGAAAACGTACCGCTCTGGCGGGCGAAACCCGGATTACAGCGCATCACACGGGGTAATACCAGTATATCCCGCATGATTAATCATAGAATTTTTAACTTTATCATTAGCATGGTACATTGCTTATAATAGTGGTACGTACCACAGTATCAAATCGTAGGAGAACACATGGCACGTGGCGGCGTAAACAAGGCTCTGGTGCAGGCGGCACGCTCGGCAATCCTCGCCCGGGGCGAACACCCGAGCATCGATGCGGTGCGGATCGAGATGGGCAATACCGGTTCAAAAACCACAATCCATCGCTACATGAAGGAGCTCGATGACGGTGTCGAGCCCATTCAAGCACCTTCCGAACCTATC
The DNA here is from genome assembly GCF_024748615.1 of Pseudomonas sp. B21-048. Lineage (NCBI taxonomy): Bacteria > Pseudomonadati > Pseudomonadota > Gammaproteobacteria > Pseudomonadales > Pseudomonadaceae > Pseudomonas > Pseudomonas sp. B21-048. Next base: position 2,842,125 of record NZ_CP087168.1, read on the forward strand.
GACGATGAGCTGACAAGCCTTGTATCGCGCTTGGCGCTACGTCTGAAAGAACAGGCGCAAGAACCCATCGATCAGGCACGCGCACAGTTCGAGCAACAACGAAAAGAACTGGAAACCCAACTGCATGAGGCCCGCGAGGCCAATACCGAATTGCATCAGCAATACGAAATTCAAAGCCTGGCATTGACCCAAGAGTCTGCGGAACTGCAAGACACCCGCTCCATGCTGCAAACCGAGCAAACCCGCAACGCCGGACTGAACCAGGCACTGGCGGATTACGAATTACGCTTGCAGGACAAGGACGAGCAGATTCGCTCACTGGAAGAAAAACACCTGCACGCCCGCGAGGCATTGGAACACTACCGCAACGCGGTCAAGGACCAACGCGAGCAGGAACAGCGCCGCCACGAAGGTCAGGTGCAGCAGATTCAGATGGAGTTGCGTCAGGCGCAGCAAAGCGCACTGGTACGCCAGGATGAAATCACCCAGCTGCATCGAGACAACGAGCGCTTGCTGACTGAAAATCGCGGAACGCTGCGGGAGTTGAGCCTGTCGCAAGAGCAACTCAAGCACACCAACAGCCGACAAGATCAACTGCTGGAACAGGTCAACCGTATCGACAGCGAGCGCACCCTCCTCCAGGAACGCTTGCGTATTGCCATGCTGGAAAGCCAGTCACTCAAGCAGAACATCGACGAACAGTCGCACATCAACAAAGCGCTGGAAGTTGAACTGATCAAGTTGCAGGCAAGCGTGGATGAAAGCGCGCGCCTGGCCGCTGTCGTTGCGACAGGGCCAGACGCATCAGCCTCGCGTAAGGACGATTAACCCGCGACTGGCGTACGCATGGTGACGAACTCTTCGGCGGCCGTCGGATGCACGCCGATGGTTTCGTCGAAATCGCGCTTGGTCGCGCCCGCCTTCAGTGCAATCGCCAGCCCCTGAACAATCTCGCCGGCATCCGGACCAACCATGTGGCAGCCCAAGACCTTGTCGGTCTTGGCGTCCACCACCAGCTTCATCAAGGTGCGCTCCTGGCATTCGGTCAGGGTTAGCTTCATCGGCCGGAAACGGCTTTCGAAGATCACCACATCGTGCCCGGCCTCCCGCGCCTCCTCTTCGGTCAGGCCGACGGTACCAATGTTCGGCAAGCTGAACACGGCGGTCGGGATCATCTTGTAATCCACCGGGCGATATTGCTCGGGCTTGAACAAACGTCGTGCCACGGCCATGCCTTCGGCCAACGCGACCGGCGTCAATTGTACGCGACCGATCACATCGCCCAGGGCCAGGATCGATGGCTCTGCGGTTTGATACTGTTCATCGACCTCGACAAAACCTTTCTTGTCGAGTTTGACGCCAGTGTTTTCCAGCCCCAGGTTGTCGAGCATCGGACGCCGGCCGGTGGCATAGAACACGCAATCCGCCTCCAGTACGCGACCATCCTTGAGCGTGGCTTTCAGGCTGCCATCGGCTTGCTTGTCGATGCGCTCGATGTCGGCATTGAATTGCAGGTCCATGCCGCGCTTGGTCAGTTCTTCCTGCAAATGTTTGCGCACCGCACCGTCGAAGCCGCGCAGGAACAGATCACCGCGATACAGCAGCGTGGTCTCGGCACCCAGGCCGTGGAAAATCCCGGCAAACTCCACCGCAATGTAACCGCCACCGACCACCAGAACACGCTTGGGCAGCTCTTTAAGGAAGAACGCCTGGTTGGAACTGATCGCGTGCTCGTGCCCCGGAATCTCCGGGATCTGCGGCCAGCCACCGGTAGCAATCAGGATATTCTTGGCGGTATAGCGTTTGCCATCGAACTCGACGGTATGCGGATCGACGATTTTCGCGTGACCTTCATGCAAGGCCACGCCGCTGTTGACCAGCAGATTGCGGTAGATGCCGTTCAGGCGATTGATCTCGCGATCCTTGTTGGCGATCAGCGTCGCCCAGTCGAACTTCGCCTCGCCCGGGGTCCAGCCGAAACCTTGCGACTGCTCGAAGTCTTCAGCGAAGTGCGCGCCATAGACCAGCAATTTTTTCGGCACACAGCCGACGTTCACACACGTACCGCCCAGATAGCGGCTCTCGGCCACGGCGACTTTCGCGCCGAAACCGGCCGCAAACCGTGCAGCCCGTACACCGCCGGAACCGGCGCCAATTACATACAGGTCAAAATCGTAGGCCATTTCTTTCTCCTTGGCAGGTCACCAGCATACCTGCGGGCGGCCTTTGGGCAAGCGTTGCAAACTATCTGGGGCCGGAAAAAGAAAAAGCCACCCGAAGGTGGCTTTTCAATACAAGCAGCTCAGGCGCTATCAGTAAGCCTTGCCAGTCTTGTAGAAGTTCTCGAAGCAGAAGTTGGTCGCGTCGATGTAGCCTTCGGCGCCACCGCAGTCGAAACGCTTGCCTTTGAACTTGTAGGCCATGACACAGCCGTTTTGTGCCTGCTTCATCAGGGCGTCGGTGATCTGGATTTCGCCGCCCTTGCCTGGCTCGGTTTGCTCGATCAGGTCGAAGATGTCCGGGGTCAGGATGTAACGGCCGATGATCGCCAGGTTCGACGGTGCATCTTCAGGCTTTGGTTTTTCAACCATGCTGTGAACGCGGTAGATGTCATCGCGGATCATCTCACCGGCAATCACGCCGTACTTGTGAGTTTCTTGCGGGTCGACTTCCTGAATGGCCACGATCGAGCAGCGGAACTGCTTGTACAGCTTGACCATCTGGGTCAGTACGCCGTCGCCCTCAAGGTTGACGCACAAGTCGTCCGCCAGTACCACGGCGAAAGGTTCGTCGCCGATCAGTGGGCGGCCCGTCAGAATTGCGTGGCCCAGGCCTTTCATTTCAGTCTGGCGCGTGTAGGAGAACGAGCATTCGTCGAGCAGCTTGCGGATGCCGACCAGGTATTTTTCCTTGTCGGTGCCCTTGATCTGGTTTTCCAGCTCATAGCTGATGTCGAAGTGGTCTTCCAGGGCGCGCTTGCCGCGACCGGTAACGATGGAGATTTCGGTCAACCCGGCATCCAGTGCTTCTTCGACGCCGTACTGGATCAGTGGCTTGTTTACCACCGGCAGCATTTCTTTGGGCATGGCTTTAGTCGCTGGCAGGAAGCGAGTACCGTAACCGGCTGCTGGGAACAAGCATTTCTTGATCATATAAGTCCTTGAAAGGGCTGTGTGTACGAGTTTCGGCGCAGTCTAATCAGGCGGCGCGCACCTTACAATGCCCCGCGCTGGCTAACCGCTGCCATCATAGAGAAATAAACCGGCGAATAGTTCAATCGCCTTCCGGTTCGACGGATCGAGCGGTCCCACTCTACGCCCATGAGCGCCGTTTGCGTGCATTTGACGTATCATGGCCGCCTTGATCCCGCCAACGAGGCAGTTATATGTCGGCAGCACAAAACGCAAACGGTTATTCGGTCAGCCAGGACGAGGACGGTCAGTGGTGGATAGTCAATTACCACGGCGAACAGGTCGCTGGCCCATTGCCCAGCAAGGCGATGGCGGTGGAAGTGGCTGCGGTGTTCCAGGACGACCGCTCTGCCCCGGCCGCACCCCGTGAAGCAGCGCCAGCTCGGAGCCCCCGCCGCAAGAAATGACCAGGACCGGCCCCGGCAAATGCCGTTCGAGCATTGAACGGGGGCTCGGTGATGGGTTTATCTGTACCGAAATGGCCATTCGCTATACCCTCGCGCCAGCCCTTCCCTTCCCGATGACTGATTCCATGAAAACGATACTGGCGCTGTTTGCAGTTCTTGCCTTGGCGGGCTGTGCCTCGGCTGAAAAAACCTACCTGAACAATGGTGAACAGGGGCTGACCATCGATTGCTCCGGCGAGGCCAATTCCTGGGCCACCTGCTACGAAAAAGCTGATGCCTCTTGCGCCGGCACCGGCTATCGGATTGTCGGTACCGATGGCACACCTTCGCCTGAGGAAAGCGACAAGACCCTGGGCGTCGACGTCGGCAACTACAAAAACCGCAGCGTGGTGGTGGTCTGCAAGTAGCTACATGTGAATTTCAGCGAATTTGATCCCGAGCCCGCGCACAGTCTCGATTAAATCGTCGAGGCGACTGAAGGACTCGACTTCATCGTTGTCATCCACCAGGAAAAAACTGCGCCCGGCGCTTTTCTTGAAAAACACGATCCATTCCCCCGGATTCGCCGGGTTCTGAATCACGTGGGTGGCAGAGATATGACCCTCTGCATGGCGCTCCCGCACCTGCTCTCGCTTCATGCTTGACTCCAGAAATGACAATGCCGTCAAAGCGCGACTTTGACGGCATCGATGCTGACCGGGGGTAGTTTATCAGCCGGATATGCACGCGGTGGCGGCATTGCGCACATCCCATGGGCGCAAAGGCACATTGGAGATGCGTTCATGCAGCTTGATGCTGCTGCCGCCGGAGCGGTCTTCAATTTCAAATACCGCTGCCGGCCCCGAGGAGAACTTCTGCGGCACGATAACCCGCACGCCTTCCTTGTGCGGCTCGACTTGCAGCGCTCCACGGCTTTCGGCCAGTTTCTCGACCAGGCACTGCGCGTACTCATGGGGTTTCTTGCCTGAAATCACGCTCATAGTGGGCAGCGACTCATTGATGTCCGAGACACTCGCACACCCACCCACTGCCAATGCCAACGGCACGACCAGAACACCCCACTTCATACAAAACCTCCGATAAAGACCCTCCGACAGCACAAATACTGTTTTTCTCCGAGGCTCATTGCTTTTATCGCTCATAGAATTCCGAATAACTGTTTTTAATTGTCAAAGCGGACCCCGACAGCCGGATAATAACCTGTTCGGGCTGATAAACTGCGCTAATCGCCCATGCTATCGTTTTGATTTTGTAGAAAAAGCCCTTCTGGAGGCGCCTCATGAAATTTATCCACCAGCGCGAGCACCTCAACGAAGACGACATCGTCGTCATTCAGTGCTCCCAAATGTGCAACATCCGCTTGATGAACGACGCCAACTTCCGCAGCTTCAAGAATGGCGGCCGTCACACTTACCACGGTGGCGCATTCGACACCTTCCCGGCCCGCATCACTGCGCCGAGCACTGGTTTCTGGAACATCACCATCGACATGGTCACCCGTCGGCCGATCAGCGTGACCCGCAAGCCGAGCCTGACGCACTCGATCAAGATCATCCGCCGCTCCAGCTCGAAACTGAGCTGAGCCCACACGAAAACAGGCAGGTATGACCGTGGCCCAGACGACCAAATACGTCATCAAATACAAACTCAACGGCGAGCGCCGCTTTGAATTCGCCCAGCTGGAGAACGGCACGGAAGAAGAAGCCAAGGCTGCACTCGACGTCATTCATGGCCAGACTGAAGATGTCATCAGCGAGATCAGCGTGAGCAAAGCGTTGTAAAGCGATCTGGAGCGACAACATGGACGTCTGCTCCCCTTTCGAATTCGACCGCAAGCGCCGGAGTGCCCACTCCCGCAACGCTCACTAAACTGGCCGCCTCGACCTTTTGGTCAAGGAGTCAGACCCCTTGTTTACCGACCCGATTCACAATGATGCCCTCGACTGGGCCGCCTTGGAGCAGCAACTCGACCAGGATGGCTGCGCCGTTATCAGGTCGTTTTTAAGCCCTGAGACCTGCGATGAAATAAGCGCCCTGTACGACCGGCCCGAGCCCTTTCGCTCGAAAGTGGTGATGGCTCGGCACGGTTTTGGCCGAGGTGAGTACAAGTACTTCAAGTACCCGCTGCCAGATCCGGTGGCCCGGTTGCGTAGCGCGTTCTACCCTCGACTGGTTCCAATCGCCAATCGCTGGCACGAATCCATGGACCTGTCGACCCGCTTCCCCGAATCGCACGAAGCATTTTTGCAACGCTGCCATGCCGCCGGTCAGGAACGCCCGACACCTTTGTTGCTGCAATACGGCCCGCAGGACTACAACTGTTTGCATCAGGATCTGTACGGCGAACACGTCTTCCCGCTGCAAGTGGCGATTCTTCTGTCAGAACCGGGAGAAGACTTCACCGGCGGTGAATTTGTGCTGACCGAACAACGCCCACGGATGCAGTCACGCCCGCAAGTCATCGGCCTGAAGAAAGGCGACGCGTTGATTTTTGCCGTGAATCAGCGCCCGGTAAAAGGCGTTCGCGGCTATTACCGGGTGACCATGCGTCACGGGGTGAGTCGCCTGCACAGTGGAAAACGGCATACCCTTGGAATCATCTTTCACGATGCGTTATGACCCCATGAGCCCGATCACCCTCGATTTGTTTGCCGATGCCGAACCCGAGCAACAACCCAGGCGCGAGCAAATCGGCGAACAATCCTACGTGCTTAGAGGCTTCGCCCTGCCGTGGTTCGACCGGTTGCTGCCGGCGCTGGAGGCGGTTCTGGCAGCCGCGCCCTTTCGGCAAATGGTCACGCCTGGCGGCTTTACCATGTCGGTGGCACTAAGCAGTTGCGGCACCTGGGGCTGGACCACCGACCGCAGCGGTTACAAGTACACCCGCAACGATCCGCAAACCGGCCTGCCCTGGCCTGAAATGCCCGAGGTGTTTTTCGAGTTGGCGCAAGCGGCGGCGCAAGAGGCAGGGTTTATGGGTTTCGTACCGGATTCCTGCTTGATTAACCGCTATGTCCCTGGTGCCAGGATGTCGTTGCATCAGGACAAAGACGAAGGTTCCTACGCGGCACCCATTGTGTCGGTGTCCTTGGGGTTGCCGGCCACATTCCTGTTCGGCGGCTTCGAACGCAGCGCCAAAAGCCAACGCGTGCCGCTGATGCACGGCGATATTGTGGTCTGGGGCGGCGTGGACCGTTTGCGTTATCACGGCGTATTGCCGATCAAGGAGGGTTATCACCCTCAGCTGGGCGAACAACGGATCAACTTCACCTTTCGTACCGCTGGATGAAACCGTTGAATTCGACCGCAAGACCCGGAGTGTGGCGTCTCTGCCGGCTGGTTAATCTGCATGAAACGGGTCAACGGACATGAAGCCATGACAACTCATTCGAAAAATATCGCCACCGAAAACGATCCTCGCTGGGCCGCCGTGGTCGCACGCGATCCCCGCGCCGACGGGCATTTTGTGTATGCGGTGAAAACCACTGGCATCTACTGCCGCCCCAGCAGCCTGGCACGCTTGCCGAAACCGCAGAATGTAGAATTCTTCGACACCGCCGAGCAAGCTCAGGCGGCAGGTTATCGTCCCAGCAAACGGGCCGCGAAGGATCAAAGCGACGTCGCCGCACAGCACGCCACGACCGTGGCCGCCGCATGCCGTCACATTGAATCCGCCGAGACGTTGCCGGCGCTGAATGAACTGGCGGACGCCGCTGGCCTAAGCAGTTTCCACTTCCATCGCGTGTTCAAGGCCATTACCGGCCTGACGCCCAAGGGCTACGCCACCGCCCATCGCTCACGCAAGGTTCGCGAGCGTCTGGCGGACGGCGGCACGGTCACCGACGCGCTGTATGACGCCGGATTCAACTCCAACAGCCGATTCTATGAGGCCGCGGATCAAGTGCTGGGCATGACGCCTAGCGATTACCGTGCGGCCGGACAAAACAACGACATTCATTTTGCCGTCGGCCAGTGTTCTCTGGGAGCGATTCTGGTGGCGCAAAGTGAGCGCGGTGTCTGCGCGATTCTGTTGGGGGACGACCCGCATCAATTGGTCTGTGATCTGCAGGACAAGTTTCGCCGCGCCAACCTGATTGGCGCCGATCATGAGTTCGAGCAGTTGATCGCTAAAGTGGTGGGTTTTATCGAAGCCCCGGCGCTCGGCCTGGACTTGCCGCTGGACGTACGTGGCACGGCATTTCAGGAACGGGTGTGGCAAGCGCTGCGGGACATTCCTCTCGGCAGCACCGCCAGTTATGCCGATATCGCCCAGCGCATCGGCGCACCGAAAGCCGTGCGCGCCGTGGCCCAGGCCTGTGGCGCAAACAGCCTGGCGGTGGCAATCCCTTGCCATCGCGTGGTGCGCAGCGACGGCAACCTGTCGGGCTATCGCTGGGGCGTGGAGCGCAAGCGTCAGTTGCTGGAGCGAGAAAACGCGGCTGAATCCTGAATGCCGATATAGACCGCCACGGACTCCGGACCAGTGTAGACCTCGAAGTCCGTGGCGAACTTGCGGCGAACCTGCGGGTTATCCTCGAAGTAAGCCCAGACCAGGCCCCACGTCTGAATGACGCTGTCGGGCATCGGTCCTTTGGCGCTGAACACCAGGTAATCGCCGCCCTCAACCTGAATCTGCGCAAAGTTTTCGGAGGACGCGGTAACCGCCGCACCCGCGGTCACATCGAACTGGCCCGAAGCATCGGACTCGTAGTTGGAATAGACGCCGTACATAAACGAATCCGGCTGTTTGTGGGCGATCTTGTCGAAAACGTCCTCAACGAAAAATCGTTCCCACATAGGGCCGATACGCGCGGTATCTGGCTGCTGCTCTGCGACATTGAGGGTTCGCACCTGCAAACCCGAGACGCTAAAGGGCAGCACTTCACGTAGCTTTACATCCATTGTCGCTATTTCCTTGTTTCTACAGTTTGTCTGTTTGATTGGCGTCAAGACGATCAACGATTGACGTCGACCACCACCCGGCCGCGCAACTGGCCGGCAAGCAGGCGCTGCGCCGCGTCGATGGCTTCACTCAAGCCGATTTCGTGACTGATCAGCGGCAGCAAGGCGAAGTCCAGATCCTTGGCCAGGCGATTCCAGGCCAGTATCCGCTTGGCTTTGGGCTGGGTCACGCTGTTGATGCCGGCCAGAGTCACACCGCGCAAAATGAACGGCGCGACGGAGGCCGGGAAGTCCATGCCTTGTGCCAGACCGCAGGCGGCGACGGTGCCGTTGGCCCGAGTGCTTGCGCAAGCGTTGGCCAGCGTGTGGCTGCCGACCGAGTCGATCACCGCCGCCCAACGCTCCTTGGCCAACGGTTTGCCCGGCTCCGACAACGTGGCGCGATCGATGATTTCGCTGGCGCCCAATTGCTTGAGATATTCGTGCTCAGAGGTGCGGCCAGTGGACGCCACCACGCTATAGCCGAGCTTGCTCAGCAGCGCGACGGCGAAACTGCCTACGCCACCATTGGCGCCCGTCACCAGCACTTCGCCTTGACCGGGATTCACGCCGTTGTGCTCCAGCGCCAGGATGCTCAGCATCGCCGTGTAACCGGCCGTGCCGATGGCCATTGCTTGCGCGGCGGTGAATGCTTTGGGCAGCGGGATCAGCCAGTCGCCATTCAGGCGAGCTTTCTGCGCCAATCCGCCCCAGTGTCCTTCGCCCGCCCCCCAGCCATTGAGCAGGACTTGATCACCAACCTTGTAGTCCGGATGACCGCTGACTTCGACAGTGCCCGCCAGATCGATCCCCGGCACCATCGGGAATTTGCGCACCACCGGGCTGCTGCCAGTGATCGCCAGGCCATCCTTGAAGTTCAACGTGCTGTATGCCACACGCACGGTTACATCGCCTTCAGGCAACTGATCGTCGTTGATCTCTTGCAGAGTGGCCCGGTAACCGCTGTCATCCTTGTCGATCAAAATGCCTTTGAACATCACTGCCTCCCGATGGAATCGCTCAGTTGTCGTGCTGTTGAAATAGCACATGAAAACACATCGCCGCAGCCGACTTTAAGCCAATCCTCGAACTCGACTGGCCTTGGGTCAGTCATTACTGATACAAATTCGCTTCTACCGACGTCGGAGAACACTGCACATGAATCAATGGCCAGACACCCGCATGCTTGACCTGCTCGGGATCGAACTGCCGATTATCCAGGCCCCCATGGCCGGCGCGACGACTTCGGCCATGGTGATTGCGGTGAGCAACGCTGGCGGCCTGGGCTCAATGCCCGCCGCGATGCTGAGCATCGAGCAGTTGCGCGAGGAGCTGAAGACGATTCGCCAACACACCCAGCGCCCGTTCAGCGTCAATTTTTTCTGCCATCAACCTCCGCCACCCGATGAGCAGCGCGCCCGGGACTGGAAGAACCTGCTGGAACCGTACTATCGGGAATTGGGGGTCGATTTCGATGCACCAACGCCGGTATCCAATCGCGCGCCGTTCGATAATGCGGCCTGCGAAGTGCTCGAAGAGTTTCGTCCTGAAGTCGTGAGTTTTCACTTCGGCTTGCCGGAAAAGTCGCTGCTGGATCGGGTAAAAGCCACTGGGGCGAAAATTCTCTCTTCGGCGACTACGGTCGAAGAAGCCATCTGGCTGGAGCAGCATGGTTGCGACGCAATCATTGCCATGGGTTACGAGGCTGGCGGTCATCGAGGGATGTTCCTCAGTGATGACCTGAGCAGCCAGGTGGGGACTTTCGCGCTAGTGCCACAAATCGTCGATGCGGTGAACGTGCCAGTGATAGCGGCGGGCGGAATTGGCGATGCGCGGGGCGTCGCGGCGGCTTTTCTGCTGGGCGCTTCGGCGGTTCAGGTGGGTACGGCTTATTTGTTCACGCCGGAGGCCAAGGTCAGCGCTTCTCACCGCAAGGCGTTGCGTACGGCCAAGGAAAGCGAGACGGCGGTCACCAACATTTTCACCGGGCGTCCGGCACGCGGGATTCTCAATCGGGTGATGCGTGAGCTGGGACCGATGAGCGCCAAAGCGCCGGCCTTCCCTTTGGCGGGCGGTGCGCTGATGCCATTGCGGGCCAAAGGGGAAGCGGATTTCAGCAGCCTTTGGGCCGGGCAGGCGTTTACGCTGGGCGTTGAAATGACGTCGGCAGAGCTGACCCGGCGTTTGGCCGAGGAAGGACTAGCGAAGTTGGTCCGTCAGCAGGAAAGGTCCCTGTAGCAGCCTGCGGCAGCTGCTACAGGGGCGCGCATGATTCAATGTGTGCATCCCATTCATTCCGTTTACAGGCGATTCGCTATATATTCCGCTATATAGCGTTTTATCTCGCCTGCCACGGAGCCGTTTCATGATCATTCGTGCCTCACGTTTTGCCCCCGCGTGCCTGTTCACCGTGTTTGCTTTCGGGTCCGCCCAGGCTGATGAAGTCCAGGTTGCTGTTGCTGCCAACTTCACTGCGCCAATCCAGGCCATCGCGGCCGATTTCGAGAAAGACACAGGGCACAAACTGGTCACCTCCTTTGGTGCCACCGGCCAGTTCTATACCCAAATCAAGAACGGCGCTCCGTTCGAAGTGTTCCTCTCGGCAGACGACGCCACCCCGCAAAAACTCGAGGCCGAAGGCGACACGGTCAAAGGCTCGCGCTTCACTTACGCCATCGGCACCCTGGCACTGTGGTCGACCAAGGACGGTTACGTCGACGCCAAGGGCAAAGTGCTGAGCGACAATCAATATCAGCATCTGTCCATCGCCAACCCGAAAGCCGCCCCGTATGGCCTGGCCGCCACTCAGGTGCTCGCCAGGCAGGGCCTGACCGACAAAGTCAAAGACAAGATCGTCGAAGGCCAGAACATCACCCAGGCCTACCAGTTCGTTTCCACTGGTAATGCCGAACTCGGTTTTGTGGCCTTGTCGCAGATCTACAAAGACGGCAAAGTCACCAGCGGTTCGGCCTGGATAGTCCCGGCCGACATGCACGATCCGATCAAACAAGACGCGGTGATCCTCAATAAAGGCAAGGACAACCCGGCCGCCAAGGCGCTGGTTGACTACCTCAAAGGTCCGAAAGCCGCCGCCGTCATCAAATCCTACGGTTACCAACTCTAAATGACGCTATCGAGTGCCGATTATTCCGCCATTTGGCTGACCCTGAAACTGGCGTCCCTGACGACCATGATCCTATTAGTCATCGGCACTCCAATTGCGTTATGGCTGTCGCGCACCCGTTCCTGGCTGCGCGGCCCGATCGGGGCGATCGTCGCCCTGCCCTTGGTGCTGCCGCCCACGGTGATTGGCTTTTACTTGTTGTTGGCACTCGGCCCGAACGGCTGGATCGGTCAGTTCACCCAATCGCTGGGGCTTGGCACCCTGACCTTCAGTTTTGCGGGGCTGGTGATCGGCTCGGTGCTGTATTCGATGCCGTTCGTGGTCCAACCACTGCAAAATGCTTTTTCCGCCATCGGCACTCGCCCACTGGAAGTGGCTGCCACCTTGCGCGCCAATCCCTTGGACACGTTTTTCAGCGTGATTGTGCCGCTGGCCCGCCCCGGCTTCATCACCGCAGCCATTCTCGGTTTCGCCCACACCGTCGGCGAATTCGGTGTGGTATTGATGATTGGCGGCAACATTCCCGACAAGACTCGCGTGGTCTCGGTGCAGATCTACGATCACGTCGAAGCCATGGAATATGCCCAGGCCCATTGGCTGGCCGGGTCGATGCTGGTGTTCTCGTTTGCGGTGTTGCTGGCGCTTTACTCCAGCCGAAAAACCAAAGCGGTCTGGAGCTGATCGATGATTCATGCGCGTTTGAAACTGAATTACTCGGGATTCTCTCTGGATGTAGATCTGCAACTGCCCGGTCGCGGCGTGACGGCGCTTTACGGCCATTCCGGTTCGGGCAAAACCACCTGCCTGCGCTGCATCGCCGGTCTGGAACAGGCCGAGCAAGGTTTTATCCAGGTCAATGACGAAGTCTGGCAGGACAGCGACAAACGGATTTTCGTCCCGCCGTATAAACGCGCTTTAGGTTACGTCTTCCAGGAAGCCAGCCTGTTCCCGCATTTATCGGTGCGGGCCAATCTGGAGTTCGGTCTCAGACGTATTCCCCACTCACAGCGCCGGGTCGACATGGTCCATGCCACGGAGTTGCTGGGGATCGCCCATTTGCTCGATCGTGATCCGCAGAACCTTTCTGGCGGTGAGCGCCAGCGGATCGGCATCGCTCGTGCCCTGCTCACCAGCCCGAAATTGTTGCTGATGGACGAACCGCTGGCGGCACTCGATACTCAGCGTAAAAACGAAATCCTGCCTTACCTGCAACGGCTGCACGATGAGCTGGACATTCCCGTGCTGTACGTCAGCCATTCCCAGGATGAAGTCGCGCGGCTCGCCGATCACCTCGTACTGCTCGGCAACGGCAAGGCCCTGGCCAGCGGCCCCATCGGAGAAACCCTGGCCCGGCTCGATCTGCCGCTGGCGCTGGGCGATGACGCCGGCGTGGTGATCGAAGGGCACGTCAGCGCCTACGACGCTGATTATCAATTGTTGACCCTGCAACTGCCCAACACGGACCTGAGCATTCGGGTCGCCCATTCGCCGATGGCCGAAGGTCAGGCATTGCGCTGCAAGGTCCAGGCGCGGGATATCAGCCTGAGTCTGCAAGGCGTCGAGCAAAGCAGCATTCTCAACCGCCTGCCGGTCACGGTGATCAGTGAAATCGGCGCCGATAACGCCGCTCACGTACTGATCCGCCTGAACGCGGCCGGCACGCCGCTGTTGGCGCGGATCACACGCTATTCCCGGGATCAATTGGGCGTGCACCCTGGACAGCAACTCTGGGCGCAGATCAAAGCGGTGGCGGTGCTGGCCTAAAATCTGTCGACACTCTCCAGGCATTCTCCAGGCACCCCGGCATCGGCGCGCGGTCAATGGCTTAACGCCCCATGATTCGTCGCCCGGGATTGCCTGCCATGCCAGATACCGCGTTGCCCGATGTTCTGCCGCCCGATCTGCATTACGTCGATGACAGCCAGCCCGGCATCACCCGCAAGCTCCTGCGCGGCAAGTTTTGCTACTTCGACCCGGCGGGTCAGCATATTAGCGATCCGGATGAAATCAAACGCATCAACGCACTTGCGGTACCGCCTGCCTACACCGACGTGTGGATTTGCCCAGACCCGCGCGGTCATCTGCAAGCCACCGGCCGCGACGCTCGTGGCCGCAAGCAATACCGTTATCACCCACGCTGGCGAGAAGTGCGCGACGCCAATAAATACTCGCGCCTGCGGGAATTCGGCTTGGCGCTGCCAAAACTGCGCAAAAAACTCGAAGTGCTGCTGGCCGCACCCGGTTTCAGCCGCGACAAGGTCATGGCCACGGTGATTACCTTGCTCGATGCGACGCTCATTCGGGTCGGCAACACTCAATACGCCCGGGACAATCGCTCCTACGGCCTGACGACTCTGCGCAGCCGTCATGTCGAGGTCAATGGCAGCGCGATCTTGTTTCAGTTTCGCGGCAAGAGCGGTATCGAGCACCAGATCACCCTAAAAGACCGGCGCCTGGCACGGATCATCAAGCGCTGCCTGGAACTCCCCGGGCAAAACCTCTTTCAATATCTGGACGAAAACGGCGAGCGGCACACCGTCAGTTCCTCCGACGTGAACGCCTACTTGCAGACGTTGACTGGCGCCGATTTCACCGCCAAGGATTACCGCACCTGGGCCGGCAGCGCGCTGGCCCTGGCGGTGCTGCGCGAGCTGCAGTGGGAATCGGAAGCCGATGCAAAGCGGCATGTGGTGGAAATGGTCAAGAATGTCGCTCGACAATTGGGTAATACTCCGGCGATTTGCCGCAAGTGCTATATCCACCCTGCGGTCGTCGATGGCTTCATGCAGGGCGCATTGTCCGAACTGCCGCGATCGAGAGGGCGCAAAAGACTCAGGGCTGAAGAAGTCGCGCTGGCTGTGCTTCTGGAGAAACTCATCGAGACGGCCGAAATACCGTGAGACCTCTTCGAGGTGGACTAAACCGACGAACTGACCTGCCCATTCTGTGCACGATCGCAAAGGGCTTCTATGCTTGATCTGAATACGAATAGCTTCGGTGACGCCATGGAAGACATTTTCGTTGTGAAACGCTGCAACAAGATCATTATTCATGGCCGCCGGGCCGGAGAACCCGATCACCCACCACCCGACGCTGCCATCTGGTATCGCATCACCGATACCCGCACTCGCGGCTTCATCGGTGACGGCTTCGATCTTGAAGAGGACGCCGCGCGCGAATGTCGGCGGCTTAACGCGGTCAGCTCACCGAAGTCCCGGCAGGCCTGAAGCCGGTTGCTGTCATTTTGGGCGCCCCGCAGAATTCGGAATGACTGCCCCAATCCTGGCGCTTCTAACTATTGGACGAGTTCATCCCTGCCAGTCGTCCGAGTAGTGCTGATGCCGCCTCGATCTGTTCCGATGCAACCCATTCGGTTGCATCTTGTGCGACAGTGCGAACCGACGTAACTGCGTGGCCCAAGAGCTGACGCCCCGAATCTGTGAGTGTTGCGTAGCCCACTCGTGCATCCCTCGGGTCAGGCTGTCGTGATACCAGGCCCAATTTTTCCAGGGGAAGCAAACTGCGAGTGACACCTGAGGCGGTCAAGCCCAGCCGCTCAGCCAAGTCCACTCGACGCAGCCTGCCACCCGGCGCGCGCTCAAGGTAATAAAGGGTCATGAAATCGGCAAAACTGAGCCCGTGCAAGCCGGACAACACGTTATCAAGGCGCCGCGTCAAATTGGCATAGGCGCGCGACAATCTGATGCAAAACTCAAGACCTGCGTCCGCACTGCCATTGTTTTCATCTGTATTCACGACGGTGCTCATTCTTGCAGTGCTCGCACAAGGTGCGAGTCCGACAGTTCACTGTCGGTCGGATGCTCAAAGCAGGACTCCATTGCCTCAAACATCCCCGGTGTCACATCGAACGAATAGGTTTCCCCCTTCTCCGAGTTCCTGCGAAGCACACGTTGTCTGCGAATTGGCAATGGCGCATCGACAAAGTGGAAAAGCGCCACATGCCCCGCTTGTTCAACCTTCGACTTGATCGAATCCCGATCCGTTTTTCGAAGCAAGCCAAGCTCCAGAATGACATCTGTTCCGGTGCCAAGAATTTGTTTTGCTACTGACCAGACCTGGGCCTGGCATCTGGCCACGCGGGGCATGACCCACGACATGTCCATTCGTTCAGGCACGTCAGCCCCGAACATCGCCTGCATCCACTCGTCAATGGCGAAGCGAACACCGTTGACCTCTGTGGCAAGTGTGCGGGCAAAGGTTGATTTTCCTGCAGCAATCGGTCCGTAAATGAGGTGAGCGGTTCGCTGATCGTTATTCATGGTGGCTTCTGATTGATGATCAATGCTTGAGTACACAACCATAGCACATGCATCTTGCAATAAAACCCTCAAGATTGATGTTCAGTGTTCAACTGGAAGACGAGATGTTCCACCGTTACGGCTGTCCGAAAAAACCTTGCGCACGATTCTTGCGAATTCAGCGGGCTTCTTATCTGGGTCTATACTCAAAGGAGCTGAAGGATCAGCGACCCATCGGCAGAAAGCTCGCTCCTCGCGGGCTTTTTGTTGCCCTTTACCCGATTTCTTTGAACGGAGGTGTATGTCATGTCCGAGAAAGAGTCCATCACCACCCTGCTTACCCTGCTTGACTCCCGTCAGGCGCGCCTTGCCGCCGCGTGCAAGGAAATCGCCGACTGGGTTGATAATCAAGGGGGACATCCGACAGCCCTCAGGATTCGCGATCGTCTGAACGACATCGAGAAAGATACGCCGCAGATTCGCAGCGCGCTGTCTTCGCTCAAACCTGTCGAGCCGCCGCTGCCTCGCTTCAGATGAGCCGAGCAAAGTATTCAAACCAGGGACAGAGCCCGAGTCAGGACGCCTGATCGGTGACATTATCGTCACCAGGCTTATACCTGTCTGCTTGTCATGCGCTACACACCAACCCGGCCAGGTTTGCCGGGTTTTTATGTTTGTGTGTTTCTGACATTTCACACCGCGTTCACAACTACCCCCCTACAGTGCATCTACTCCTTTTCAAGAATGCCCATTGGCCCGCCCGCATGCGGGCCTTTTTTTGCCTGCCATATAGCGAACGAACGCCCTCGTCCGCCTGTCGAACGATTACACGTCACGAAGGAGATGCATCGTGGTCACTCACTTCAAAGTCGGCGGGCACCTGGCCTGCGGGCACAAAGGCAGCAACCTGACTTCAAGCCGCATACTGACCCGGGTGAAATGCAGAAGCTGCCGCAACACCGATGCGTTCAAAGAAGCACGCAAAGCCGAACGCAACGCTGCACGTCGCGTTGCACGCAAGGCCAAAGTCGCCCACACCGTCACTGACTGGCGCGCAGCCTGGACCCAGCGGCTGATCGAAATGCCTGGCTTGCAAAGACTGCCGCGTGGTTTCACCGGCCAGCCATTCGTGTAGCTGACTCCTTGCTACCCCCCGGGGCGCTATGGGAGAGGAAATATCGATGAACAGACTTCTTCTGCTTCTGATCGTCAGCCTGTGCCCACGTGGGCGATGGCACAAGGGTGCGATGTCAAAACCCGATCCCAAAGCGCTTCAGTGCCGGTGATCGAAACCCACTCCTGCTATGAATACGAAGGCATGCCAGTGGACGCTATTGATTGGTCCTGCAGCAACGAAAGCAAGGAAATGCTGACCAGCACCAAGACCAAAGTTGCGCAGTGCGGTGATCGCTATCGGGCCACCTGCCTGGGTACATTGACGCCAGAGGCGCTGGCCAACCCTCAATCCATCAGCAAAGACAAGAACAGCAAACCGCTGAACATTCCCGACAATGCCCAGGTCATCACGTATTACTACAGCATCGAGAACCTGCCGCAGGCCAGGATCGATTGCGAAACTGGGGGGGGGGAAATGGACGGAGAAGTAGCGGCGCTACATATGAACGATTGCGTGTGGACTCCTTCAACACCTATCGATCAAAAATAGCGGAGCAGAAACGAACAAGGGTTTGCATTAGCTTTCGCCAGCAAACCCTTGATTTTAAATGGTGCCCGAAGCCGGGGTCGAACATACCGCCTACAGACCGCTATTTTACCGGATTTATCTATTATTAATCTCAGTATGTATACCTAAACGTATACCTAAAACGGGAAGTACCCTTATCTTCTCCGCCTCCAGCAGGGAACCTATCATGCCGACGCCCTCCCTCCCGTTTTGCCGTCTCCGGGTGACGCTTGTGATCATCATTACTCTCCCCGTTTTGGGATGGAAGAGATGGAAAAATAGTTTGGGCGTGGGGGCGCCGATACTGCGAACGCTAATACTTTTGACGCAGCACCTCCAGCATTCCCCCAAATTCGTCCAAGACGGCGATTTCCTAAAAAACTACGAATTAATGATCGAAACGGGCAGGGATCGGTCCTTCGGGCGAGGACTCCAGACTTTTGACCGCCCCCTACCCAATGGCTTTATCGAGCAGCACCAACTGCCCTAGTTGCGTTGCCCGATGGCGAGTTACGGATAAACAACCAATCAGGCACGCCCTGCCGTATGCAACCCTGCGCCGGGTCTCGAATTACCCGCTAGGGGCGATTACAATCCGTCGTCGGAGTCCGCATTGATTATTGACTGAGAACGGCCAGAAGCAGGCATCCAGGTCAGCCAACTAACTGGAAGCTGCCGTAGGAATCCATTGTTATGAGCAGCCCTTACGTATAAAGGATCAATCGCGGCGGAACTCACGCAAAACCCCGTTGAGTTCTCGGTTTGCCACTCTACACGCCAGTGAGCAACCGTAAGCGCTCGCCGTCTCGAAACCTATATGAATTGGGAGATAGAGAAAGACCTACTGTGCTAGCACTCTCTCAAATCAGCCACAAGCTGGTATTGGTCGATAGCTGTTCGAAGCATTTCTCGTACCAATTGTTCCATAAAGCTGTTAACCGTTTGAAGATCAATCAATTCCGGCGCATCGATTCTAATATCGTAAATATTGCCATGCGCTATGCTGCTGCGCAGTGCATATAGTTTTTCCCATAATTTTTTGATGCCAAGAGGTTTAAAAAATTTTGTGTTTTGGGTGTCAAAACCAATGTAATTACATAAAAGCTCAGTTTTTCTCTGAAGTTGTTTTTGTATAGACAAAGCTGCTCCACTGGCATCCTGCCTAGTCAACAAACATTCTAGAACAGCGAAGTAGGAGAGCGTTCTTAGCTCCGAAAAAAATGGCAAAGTATCAATATCATGATAGATAGTTATGGCCCGATTGATTCGACGATCAACCGGCTTGGAATTGTCATTTATTTTAACGTAATAACCTCGCAACTCCTGAAGTTCATTCAATGGAATCGAAATTGAGCCTTTGTGAGTGAAATCCTGTAGCAAATCCAGTTCGTAACTGTTAAATCCCTGGTGCATAGATACTGCTTTCTTGTTCGAGTCTTTAGCGTAGCCTGCGTGACCACCAACCCTGAACTGAAACCTGGTTAATTTGCCAGCCATATTTATGGATTGAATATTTCTATTATACTCTGTTGTTTCAACCACCAATAGTTGAGAACTTTCAGGCGGCACGTATCTATTGTGAAAACTCCCTGGCGTTGTTTCCACTTTTTTCACTTCCGAGCCATGATCGACAATGAAAGTTGAAAATTGACCTGCAGCTTTCAAGAGGAACTTATAGTGCTCTGCTTCGAAATGTGTTGCCCGCCTAATTACTGCACTCTCGCTTATTTCGAACGGCAACAAGTCATCAGCAATTTGTAGGTTATTTAGAACGATTGCAAACCCCGTATCATTCATTGAATTTGACCTTCTGTGTATAGATCTTGGAATAGGCCGAAGCCAAATTTTGCGCAGAATGACGTAACTGTACTCAATTTTGAATCTGCTGCGTGTCGTAGCTTCGCGACAGTCAGCAATCGGCCAATAGCAGACGCTGACAACGCGATAGCTGGGGCACTATGGGGAGGCGACTGAAAACGGTGATGCTGGCGCTACTCAACGCCAATGCCGAGAGCGGGTGACCAAGCAACCCAGCGAGAGGGCTATGGCGTAAGGTTAGTCGAGGGAGGGGCATGGTCTGATCTTCCAATCCAGGGTGGTTACCCCACGAAACTATGGTTTTTTGGAATTACACTAAGTCTTGAGCTAACGCAAATATCAATAATCTGGTTACCGTCCCCCTTGAACAAGCTAGGTATTCTATCTCGCCCGTAAGGAGCTGAATCCCCGCAGCTCCTGCGTGCTGACTGCCTCTTAGGAGTATACTGAGATACTCCCCAAGTTTTTGAACTGACGCATATCAAATTCTTTATCTTTGAGACACCTTTCTAGGGTATCGAAGGACTCTGCCAAACGTTTAGAGTTAGTAATTATTGAGTTGTTTTCTTGGTCTAATGCCTCGTAAATCATCCTGGCAACATTTATAGGTGTGTTTCGCCGAGAAAAATATATTGCCAACATGCCGAAGCATGCAGCATAAAGCGGGTTCACTGGCCACATATGGGATATGATGGTTTGATTGCCAGCAGCTAATGAAGCAGCAATCCCCCTTGAGTAAGGATTGCAACTTATCTCCGTTGCCGCTCCATCGCAAATGTTCAAAATTATGTTCCGATTTGTACTTTTGCTATGTCGACACAACCATAGCTTTCCGACGGTGATCGTTGACCCTTCATTGAAGAAAATTTCATCTTCAATAGCCTTGCCCCAGTGGTTGTACTCGCCATGCGCCGATATATATATTACGTCGTGTTGCTCTGATGCAAGAATATCGACAAAGAAATCTTCTTGGGGGTCTACATAAATCTCTGCCTCATCGCCAAATTCCGCAATAATAAATTCATGTTCTAACGTATAAGTGTGTGTATGGGTTGAAAGAAAGAAAACGAAACGCTTATCGTCCGGATCATCCAAGACTTCTTGGTGGCTGACGGATATGAGTGGAGCATTCTTCCCGAGGCTGAATAAAGCTGATTGCAAAGGAAAATTATGAGAAGGGAGAATCGTGAGAGAGTGAAATTCTCCATACAAAGGGTCATTCAGACCAAAGTGAGCAATTACAGTTCCTCTAAGTTCACTCAAATCATCGTCAACGGGCGGGGCTCCGCCTCGATCAGTATCGATGAACGCTCCATTGTCATCGAATGCCCCAAGAAGGGTAACATATGTGTTGGTTGCCCGATTGCACGCGTTTATTAGCTTGCTGTAACGCTCGTAGTTACCAAGCTCTTCAAATACGACTTGGCCTGATCTTGACAATATCATCAGTTTACTACCGTTTGGCAGCAAGTAACCATGACCTACGCGAGAAACCCCTAGTCCAGTCACGTTTTTAAGCGAGGACACTAAAGAAAACAGAGCGTCATAATTGTTGTTTTCGTAAAGCTTCCCCAATAAAGGTTTCAGGAAGTCACAATGCCCTTTTTGAATTATTTCGCGCATTTGAGGGCCACTCAAGTAGCGTTTTAATTCACTTAGGACGCCATATTCCGATTTAATGTGGCAGTAGTAATTTATAAAGGCTGAGGCAGCATTTGCTCCAGTAAAGTGCCGACGGTTTTTATAAGCTCGTTTAATGGATGGAAGAAAATCAGGCTGCCCCATGTTAGATGCAGTGCAAAGAAAGAGCTCTCTAAGTCTCTTGGCGCGCCTATGCTCCAAGTGGGTTTTTTTCAAACTATCTAAATAGTCTGGGTAGTGCTCTCGCCCATAAAAGTAATCCCAGGCTACTAGCTGACACATTGCTTCGACAATTGCGGATTCATCTTTAATCCTAGCCAAGTAAATGATTGCAGTGGCGCTGTTCCATGTGTCGCGTGCCACCTCTGGCATCGCACCTAGGCTCCGGAAATACAAATATATTACCGCTACCCATTCTACAAAAATTTCTGGTTCAGCCCGAAAATAACTAACGATGGGTTCTTGAAAAATCATCTGGACGTGATGTGGCGAAACGTCTACTCGCCCCCCAGAATATTCTTGGCCACTGAAAAACCCAAAAACGTGCGTGCCAACTCCTTGGATATCATTCCTATGGGCGGAGTTCACAGCGTCATAAATTTTTTGGATATAAAACTCGGGTGTATTGAATAGCACCATGAACGTAGGCTCGGTAATTTTCGCTGGAAACTAAGTATGCCAGTCACTCGCGACAGCTGGCGTGCTTTAGCGCATTGAGGGATCGTAGCAAATGGCATCTAGCATCGCGGCTCTACCCATCCAAAGCTGCTGCTCGAACCCCTCGCTGGGCATTTCTTCCTGCCACCAAGGCATCAGCTGCATCGGCGCCACGACGCGATCCCAGTAGTTGTCCAGGTTGAACGTCGAAAAAGACGTTGCGAACACATCAGCCAGTTGCCGCTTATTGGGATTGCAGATACAGACGAAGTAGTCCGGTCTTTTAATCGCCAGCAGGCGGGTACCAAAGCCAATCCAAGTGGCCCTAGCCGTAGGGATACGCTGAAAAACTTCGACGAATGCCTCGTAGTGCCGGCGTTTGACAGGGCCCACTAGCGGGATTTTATCGAGGGCTTGAGACAGGAGAGGGGCGTGTTCTCTGAGTACTCTCTTGAAGCTGCCGTGGGCGCTCATCTGGCCAAAGTATCCCCAGTCCACGCCATCGAGCTCGGTAGGCTGCAGAAGTCCTGTTACGCACTGTTGCTCCGTGACGGTGAACTCCTGAACGGTGCGGCCGCTTGCGAACAGTTGCCTCGCCCTGGCGAGGAGCTCAAGTCGCATATCCTTGGCATTGTCCTCCTTCACCAACTGAACAAACTGCTCCCACTCCGTCCCATTGAGATCACTGTGGAGTGAGGAGGAGGCAGTGTGTCTGGGTTTTTTGACCCACGTGAAATTGTCGAGGTCATCAAGTGCGTCCTGGTTGAGCTTTTTGTTGGCCGTATAGGACTCAATGAGTGGATCGTTTATGTCCAGGGCTCGGGCCGCCTGCTGCTTGATGAAGGTGAAGAACGATTGGAGGTTGGGGTCGAGATGGTCACCGCTGAGGAAGACGCCGGCCTCGATGTTCTTGTTCAAGCCAGCATTGGTGCAGTTGGCGCTGCCCACGTAGATGGTGACCTTCTTCTCATGTCGGAAGGCGTAAAGCTTGGGGTGAAACAGAGGCCCGGAGTCGGGCAGCAGAACCTTGGCCTGGGGGATGTCGACGCACATCTGCAAGCAGAGTGGATCAGTGATGTACATGTGAGTGCCGATGACGAGGCTCTCAAGCTTCGCCTTGGCTTTAATCGCAGCCTCAAACGCTTTATTGGGCGTAATCCATGCGCTGGCCCAAGCAAACGACTGGCACTGAGCTATGAGCTGCTGGAGCTTTTTCCCGGTCTCTTTGGAGCCAACAACAGAGGTGATTTCGACAGACATCGTAGGGCGTTCCTTGCGGGCTATGTGCAGCGGTAAGTTAACCGTATTCATGCCAACTGCATCGAGTGGCAAAATAAAAAACGCGGTAGCAGGGTTAGGTTCGCCTAGGGCCATCTCGTAGTTCTCGTCGTCTCGACGTGCCGGCACACAGCGCCGGGACAGTCTCGGAGTCGTTGATCCGAGAAATAATGCGGACATCGCATGTACGGAGGCGGAGGCAGCTAGGGAGGAGCCCAGTAGGGTTTTGCTAGCTTAATTCGGCTCCGTTGATGATGAGTTCCTTGATTACCTTTAGCACTACCTAGGCTTCGGTAAAGGCCACTTAGGAGTGTTAGCCTGCATCGGAGAAAGTCTGCTTTTGGCCGTCCCCTGCCTGTCGTGACCGGCTGGAGGCGACCGATTATTAACGGTGGCTACAGGCAGCAATCGGCCAAATTTTTGGACACGGGCTATTCTTTGATCTGCTTGAGTAAGTACATAAACCTTACTACTCCCTTTGTTGCCGCACCTGAATCGCCATGCCCGGTGGTGAAATGAAGCCTTGTAGTGAACTGCTGACAATTATCGAACCCGCCTATGCGCCTTGCAGAAACTTTGCTGACGCATGCAGCTCTCTCGTTTGGGCACCTGACAAAGGGCACGTTCCTCGTGGCTTTCTCGGAGCGACTGGCACCCTTGGGGAGGTGGAACTGGTGCTTGTGTTTGCAGAACCGGGCGATCCGCATGATGTAGAAAAGGACGAAACGATGGATACCTCACTGGAGTACACCTACCAATGCATGAAGCTTGGAACGGACCTGTTTCATCGCAATGTTCGGTACATTTTGAATCTTTGCTTTCCTGAAGACTCATTCGACAGCCAGCTCCGCAAAACATGGATGACAGAATCACTCTTATGTTCTGCACCAAAGGAAGGTGGCTCAGTGAAGGCATCATCTTGGCGAGCTTGCACTAATTGCTACTTGAAACCGCAGTTGGATTTGCTTTCTCAGGCATTTGTAGTCGCGTTGGGCAGCAAGGCCAAGTCCCGCTTGAAGTCCATTGGCATACCATTTTTTCCAGCTGGTGCCGCAGCCCCACCAGGCTGCAATTTTTTAGGTGTAAGAAATTCGTGGAACGAGGCAGCGATGATTTTACGTGAGCGCCGCATCACTAAACGCTCCCGTTATTCGTCAAAGACAGATTCTGCATAAGTTGATTACGGGCTGTCGCAGTCGAATCTTGAAAGACTGCCAGCTATCGGCACCAACTATTCCCGATCGGTACCCACTCAGGGTAAAAATCTGGAGTCGCAGAGAAGCACGCTGGCGAGTTTATGCCTGTCAGGACTGACCGGAAAGGGCCGCTTCTGGCCGATTTCTGACTGTTATGACAGGCAGAAATCGGCCAAAAGCGGACTGTGCAGAGCATCACCCATACAGCCGTTAATTGATGTGTAGTCTAAACAAGACTAACCAGCTCGACTTTCTTAATTCTTTGAGCCGAGTGAACAGTATCGAACTCGCGATCGCTCGTTTGCGGTGTGATGCCGTCAACAACTTCAATGCCAAGAAGATTCCTCAGCGGTATCAGTGATTGAGGAAATGTGGATTCCAATACAAGGATCGCTCTCGCGATTTGAGGGCGTGCTTCAGCGAGCAGCACTGCGTCCATAACAGCTCTGTATTTAACGCATTGGAATAGCCCCCTTACAATGTCAGATTCCGCAGAGACTGCAGATTTGACCTCCGCAGCTACCCAAACCGCTTTGCTATTGAACGAGACGTCAAGGCTGTCACCGGATGGTAACCGGTATTCGGTCACTCCCACTGGGATGTTAGAGCTGAGTCCGATGACGCGCGGGTTACATGCAACATAGTCTTTGAGCGCCTTATGATCCTCGCTCTCTCCAGCGCCGTAGCCCTCACTGGCTTTTTTTAAGACAGGTGAAAAGTCGCACGTTACTGGCTCAAGCGAAAGCGCTTTAAGAACTTCGTCCCATCGAGAAAAGGAAAAGACGTGCGCAAGTTCTGCCTCAACAATGACACGCTTCTGGCGAAGCGGAAGTGCTGAAAAGTCCTCTTTTTTCACGAGAAACCAACCAATGCCCTCTCCTGGTAGGCCGGTGTTTTTGTTGATCACGAGACACTGAAGAGGTGGAACCTTGACCTTCCATATCTTTGAGAGACGTTCTAACGATTGGCCAATGCTCCCAAGAACATAATTAAGGTTGCGCGGGTTAGGCATCCCCAGTTCTTCGGCAAGATCGGAATAAAAAACTGGGACACCCGCCTTCGCTTGACGAACAAGCAGAGGAAGCGCGGCGCGGGCACGTATCTGGTAGGCCTTATCACCTGAAATTGGCTCAGAAATTTTCGCGGTACTCATTTCTCTCCTTGAATATATAACTGATTGGAAGTCATGTCTCGGAAGACAGTTATGAGTGTATACAATTATTCGGGATCGAGAGTAGCCTATGGCCATCATTTGCAGCAAGGTCCGCCTTGGGTCGTTTTTTTGCCAGTCGCGACCGGCTGAAAACCGCCCAAAGCTGCCGCTCAGCATCAACACCGTGTGTCTGTACCTGATTTTATACGGATGTTAGAGTGACCCAGTCCCATACAATAAACCCACCCCCTCGCACACACCTAAGGAAGCAGGTAAAAATATGGCGGAAACATTTAGAAGCTTTATCATGCTAACAAATGCCAACGTCGCAGGAAAATACATATACAGAGATGAATTTCAGATATTACCTGCGCCTGACCACTTCCCTCGGGCGCCTTACTCTGAAGCGCACCACCCCTGCCTCCTAGAAGTAAAATACAACTTCAACCCTGACTCAAACAAGACAATGCCTGACCAAACAGAGGTTCCCGACTGGATACAAAGAAAAGACCATGAAAAAAAATTAATTCACGAAATAGCGCGCTTATTTGACGTATTTTCTTTTTCAAAATTCGTCTTTACACAAGACCAACATAGCTGGACTATTCGAACAGACGACAACATTGCAATTGAACCAGAGTGGCGTCAACTCTCATACTTCGTTCGCGGACATCAGCATGAAATCAGCGAGTTCACAAACTCTCCAGTCGCGCAAATTGATGAAATAAAAACGGCAAAATTCTACAACTTCGGTGCAAGATATACCGGCTCTGATTTTTCCGTCCCTGACTTATTCAGCGACATTCTGGATGCTTACTACAGCCTAGACCAAGACAACAAGAACGCATTTTTAAAGTCAGCAACCTTATTCAATAATGCAATAAGAATCAAGCCAATATCACCCTCTATATCATTTGCCTGCTTTGTCTCCTCAATAGAAACGCTTGTTGATCACCTCCATAAAGGCGTTAAAATTGAAAAATGCAAAGAATGCAGTGCGCCGCGTTACGCCGTTACAAGAAAATTCACAGACTTTCTTAAAAAATATAGCTCCGAATCAGATGAGGTAATAAGATTTTATAAACAATCGTATAGCCAGCGCTCAAAAATACTTCATGCAGGCGCTCTTTTTACAGGCGAACATATACCGGTAGAGTGGGCTGAAAGTGACTGGGAGGCCTACCATATGAACTCAGGAATTGAGCGAATCTGCCGCATCGCGTTTACCAACTGGATACTGGAGAAACACAGCTTTCCGCTCTCCCCTTGAATCATGGTATTCGACTGGACATCAGGGGCAGACCAAGGAGTTGAAGTTGAGTGGCTAGTTCATAGCCGTTTTCTGTCTGTCGCAAACGTCTGCTTTGGGTCCAGGCTGTCTGAAAACGTTTTTGAGCGCTACGGGTGCCCAAAACAGGACTGAAAATCGCGTTTCTACGTAAAATCCGGGTCTGCTAACCATCCGATAAATTTCAGATTTCGCATAGAAGCACGCACTTTAATTTTTGATCAGGGTTTTCACACAGCCTGGGTCGGTTGCTGCCCTTGGTGACAGGCAGAAATCGGCCAAAAGCAATGGGATGGACTCCTCCTCACCTCGGTATCTTGAGTGCCAGACTGAAGGTGCGAACCACAGTCAACCGTGAGAAGGAGTCCACACATGAAGCTTACCCGTATGCAAAATTATTTCCTGGCCCACTCAAGCGATGAGTTGGATAAAACGGCTCATGCGAGATATGCATGAGCCTGATATACCAGTCTCATTTCAGTGCGGAATTGATCGCGTTAATGAGACTCGCACAACCCTCAATTTCGTTTTCAGTCAAATCTGACGCCGAGTGATCGCGCGACCACTTCAAGAAAGCCTTGGCTAGCTTGTACTTCGAGAATTCCTTACCAATGTGCTTCTGGAATGTATCTATGATGGGTTTGTCGGGAGTGCTTGCTATGGCTGACGTGATGTCCCAGCCAAACTCAGACTTCGCGATTTCAATGAGTGTGTCCCTAAGTAGATCTTCGATTTCGGCCTTATCGATCTTTGGTACCGAGTAATCTGAGGTGCGAAGAATCCTTTTGTTGCTGAGTCGGTGTACTAGCACTTCTTGTTGAGCAGCCTGGTTACCCGCATTATCAGAGTCAAGAAGTGCAGCTACCTTCAGATTGTGCGACGTTAGGATCGTCGCGAAATACACTACCTTGCTGGCGGTATTGGCGGGAACGAGTGAGATCTTGTCATTCAGTGCCGCGTTCCCTCCATCTTTGAGCAGGCCAGAAATAGCCTCGATGTACCAATAGTCAGTCAACCCTTCGAGAATAAGATTACGTTGGTTTGCAAACAGGCTCTGGGCCAAGTCGTAGCCAAGCGCCTCCTGTAGCGGCAGGAGTGCTGCTGGGTCGGTGGAGGACACAGTCGTATGTACCTTAGTGCCGATTTTCCTATCCGTCAGCTCCACCACCCTAACCATGTCAAGCTCATCCGGGCCCACTAAAAATGGCGAATGGGTTGAATATATTGTTTGGTTTTCATCGGCGAGCATTGAAATGGTTTTTCTGAACTCTCGCTGCTTCAAAGCATGTAGGCTCACACCGGGCTCATCCAGTAGAAGGATGGTGTTTTTGTGTTTTCCTTTTGCCTCGGCAAAGAAGACGATGAAGAACGAGACCAGCCATTGAAAGCCCTCGGAGCGCTGGTCGAGCTCAACTTCGACACCAATGTTGTCTTCAACCACAACTTTCAGATACTGACCGTCTGCAGTCAGCTTTAGCTTGCTAGCTTCCGCCTTGTTTTCATCCGGATTCCACACTTTAATAATCTGCTGAGTAAGTTCTACGCTTGCGGCATTTAGCTGGTAGCTGCGTTTATCGAGCTTCTCTCGATATTGCTCAAGATCAGTTGTTGTATGACTAGGATCGGAGGCTCTTCCGAGATCAGAGAGCTCTTTTGCAGTGAAACCGAGAAGCTTAAGCAAGCAGTTGTTACCGTAATCATATGCATCATCATCCAAGATATTTGACTCCAAGCGTCTAGCGAGGCTGTCCAAATGGATGATTGGCTTAACGCGGAAATAATTGCTATAGAGAACAAAGGTTGGCTTATTTTTATCAAGATAAGCTAAGAAGTTTTTCAGCTCAATAGCATAATCTAAAATTCCATCTATCTTTTCCCAGCGCTCATTCTCTTTCGCATCGTCTTCGTCAATGGCTGAAAGTTTTTCTTCCAGCCATTGTTTAAGCACGGAAGCATCCGATGAAAGTGGTCTATGAGGAAACCAAGATTTCGTGATTTTGTTGAGACTCTCGGTGTGAACCTTAACTAATCCGTCAGTAATACCCCTGTCGAGATGGGCGACAAGCCTTATTAGGTCATTCTTGATCTCTGAGTATGTTGGTAGTTGAACATTATTAAGGCTGTGTGTGGCTGAATTATCTAAGTAGCGTGTAAAACTATAGGTGAATAATCTTGTTTTTATTTGATTCGGGGCATGCTCAAGATCAGAGGTATCGAGGGTGAAAGTCCCGGTGACCACGGGCACATCTTCAGGATCGATCTCCCCGCGGCTAATTTTAGTATATATAGATCTTGGATAATCTCGCAGGGGATTAAACTTTGCTATATCACTGGGGGCATTTATTTGCTGAACTGCTTGAAGAATTGCTGTTTTGCCTGCCTCGTTGGGGCCGACTAGTATTGTTTTAAGGTGTTCGACCTCAAATTCGCCGGTATCTAAAATGCTCCGATAGTTTTGAACTCGCAACTTACTCAAACGCATGGTCAGTCCCTTTGCAGCATATGAATGAAGGTCATTTAGGCACGATAGCCTAATGCTATACTGAGGAGAAGAGGTCGACCTTGGGGCGTTTTGATTTCAACGGCACTTACGAGCGTCCGCTTGCCCAGAAAGCAGCTTGGGCGAACGTCCGCTTCTGGCCCAGGCTGTGAAAACGCATGCACCGTTTTTTAGTCTGCGTTGCTACGTAAAATCTGTCGGCGTTTGGTTAGTAAGCAGATCTAAAATTTACGTAGGAACGCGATTTTCGTTCCGATCCTGACTGTCAAACTTGTTCTAAAGCGTTTTCACACAGCCTGGGCCAGCTCCCGATAGACGCGTTCCAGAGCAGCCAAGGCCACCTTGGTGATCAGAACAAATGGGGTCCTGCTGGGAGCGGATGCCAGCCACCTTTGCTCAGCCGCTTCTCCACTAAAGCCTTGTACTCCTGCGGCTCAGGCGCGTCCTTGCGCTTATGACGGCGCTGATTGCACCGCTGGCAGGCGGCAGCAATATTGGACTGGGTATCTCTTCCGCCATCCTGCCTGGCGACTAGATGCTCGGCTGTGCACTGGAAGTGCCTAGCTTGCCGAAGGGAAAGGTCATGGCGGCGGGCGAAGGCCTCAGGAGTATCGCGCCACATCTGGAAGCCGCAGTAATAGCAGCGGCCACCTTGGCGATCGAACGCAGCGAAACGATGTTTGATAACTGATTTATGGGCCATGGCGGCCTCCTGTATGAAAAAGGAAGTCCGCTGCGCCTAAAGGCAAGAAACGGTACCAGTCGACTCACTCGAACCGGCCCAACATCGCCCCCTTAAGGGAACGACAAGAGCAAATCTACGCCAAATCAAAAGCAGTGATCAAGTAGTCTGGAGGCAACCTGAGCTGGTCAAGTATTCCCGGATACCCATGCAGGCGAAATCATCACCAATCAACTGCGTAAAAGAATAAAGCCCGGTAGTTATCCGGGCTAAACGTCACTCTATCTTTGCGTTAGGCCATCGCGTTCGGGCTTCAACCAAGGCTTCGGCATGAGTCATTGGCTCACCGATCATTGTGAAGGGACCGTACCCTGTCACGGACACTGTCCAGTGACTGCGTCGGGCTTCACCATCGTTGGCCGCCACTTCGACCATCAGCTCCAAACGGTGCAACTTGATATAGCGGCGCTCCTCCTGTGTCAGCCTGATAGATGGCCAGACGATTAAGCGGTTACCCACCACCTTGGCACTGAACCCGCGATCACGGAGATAGTCGATAACTTTCATCAGAAGGCCTCCGCGTCGGATTCATCGAAGACCATGTCCGGCGAAGTACCGGTGTTGTCGGGGGATAGTTGCCGACTCGAAGTCCTGCAAGTCCCAATGTCCTGCTCGGGGTGATCGTCTGGCAGGACATCAGGACTTGCAGGACATTGCTTCGATAACTTTCTCCCGATACCCCATTTCACCGCCCCCCCAGATTTACCCAGAGACTTGCACTCGATGCCTATCTGCCGAAGAGCGGGAGCAGCACGTCGCAGGGCGTCCCCTAGCCCCTTAGCGGAACGGGGCCACGAATCGCAGCCGGTTGGACGGTACTGTTCCAGGGTACGCAGAATATCCTTTGCCGGGGCGGTCACGCCGTGCGGACGCGCCTCGACCAGTTCCACTACGGCGGCAGCTACCGGGCTAGCGTCAATGGTGCGAGCCAGACTTTCCTGCCGACTGGCTTTGAACTCGCGCAGGAAGTCCTCGGGCTCATGACCTGCTGCGGCGGCGACAGCCATACCGAGGCGAGCAAATTCAACCAGCCGCGGACGATCGTCGGCGGGGATTTGCATCTGCGGCAACAACTCCAGCGCCTTGGCGAATATATCCAGCAGCGCCCCCAGCAAACACGGACGCTCGGCTTCGTACTCCCGCCAAAGGTCTGTTACTTCCAGCCGCTCGCTGATAACCGGCGTCTCGATAGTGATCGTTCTGTCCACCAGATCTTGCGCCGTGACTGCCGCAGATATGCCGTTCAACACGACGGGGCGCTTCACGCTGATAACACTTTCGTCGGCATCCGAGTACAGCTTGCGCTTGGCAAAGCCGCCTCCGGTTGCCAATACGCACATGGCATCCTGAGTTGCTGCGGGCAAGTGCGAGACGTTCTCCAGGCTCACTACCGCACACACACCAGCTGAAACGAATAGGTCCTCCGACGACCTCGGAGCACTGCGCAAAGGGCAGGAATTCGGATCAATGAGCTGGCGCAGCGCTGTTTGTGTCGTGCTCTTCGCACTACCCTGCTCGCCCAGCAGCTCCAGCACTGGATAAGGCGTATCAGGACGCAGGCATTCGATCAGCCAAGCCAGGGCCAGCAGACGGGAGCCGTGCGGGATGTTCGCCACGTGCCAAAGTTGCTCGATCGATCCACCAGGAACTGGAGCTGGAATCGGCTGCATGGATTCAGGTCGAACGAACATGGCCTCGGGTGACTCGGCGATCTCCCACTTACCCGGCCGAATGCGAACCGCTCGGCTACTGCCTAGTACAGCCAGGTCGAGAAAGTAATCACCAGCGGCACCAGCAGTGCGCAGGTGTACCTCCTGACAGTCTCCATGGAATCGGCCGAGGCCGCTCAGGGTGCCCAGCGCCTCCCGGACCGATTGATCTCGGGGCGCCTTTCCGCTGTCCGAGTAAAATCCGGCGACCAGTGCATCTCGGAACTGGCGCGCGGCTAGATTACGCACTTCGCCCGTCGTACGATCCCGGGCGAAGACGTCCTTGTTTTCATCGTGGAACAGCTCGAAGCGTTGCTCCACGAACTTCACCAGTAGAGACGCCTGGCTCTGCTTTTCCTCGGCATCATCACCGGGCTCGAAGTGTTCCTCGACTGGCTGCTGATCGTCGTCTTCGAACTGGTGATTGCAGGGAGCATCCACCATTTGCAGCAGTTGCTCGACGGTGCCACCCGCGTCCAACCAGTCGGACACGTCGCCCTTCGGCAGCAACCCTGGAAGGCAGAGCACGCGAACTTCGGCCTCTGCCAGACTCAGCGCCCGACAAACCTTGTCAGCGTGCTTATGTCCCGGTTCGTCGTTATCCGCCAGAATCACTACGCGGCGGCGCGCAAAGGGTTCATTGAGAGCATCAGGCCACTTGCCAGCGCCACCGGCATTGCAGGTTGCGACCAGCCCCAGCGATTCCAGGCGAAGAACGTCCTTCTCGCCCTCCACGACAAACACTGGCGTATCCCACGGCGCGTCCAGCAATTGCGGCAGATGGAAGGGAACCTGACGCACGCCCTTCACCGACCACAACCAGCCACCTTTTCCGTCGGGGCGGCACTGGCGAAAGTCCTTTGGCTCGAAACGGACAACCTGATACAGAACGTTGCCGTCCTCGTCGGTATAGTCATAACGAGCCGACACTTGGCCCCTGACCGGAAGGACATCAGGACTTTCAGGACTTGGGGCCGGATGTTTTTCTTTTAGGCCGTGCTGCTCAAGCCAGGCCATTTGCTCGGCCCGACTTGTGATGCCGGTTTCCCTGGCAATCAAATCCAACACGCCGCCACCGCTTCCGTCTTCGTGCGAGTGCCATACCCCCTTTTCCAGATCAACAGATAACGAGCCATGCGCTCCGAACCGAAGCTCGGTTTGCTTGCTCATTGCGGTATTTGGCTCGCCAAGAAGGTACCGGGCTACTGGCCCAATCATGGATTTCAGCCAAGCCGATCCCGTCGGCGCATGGGCGCCGTTTTGACTTTTCATGGGTTACACCCCGCGCTGCTTGGCTTTGCGCCAGGACCAGTTAGAAGGAGACGGGAAGGAATCAACGTGCAGGGCGGCCATTACGCGAAGCTTCCAGGAAGCTGTAAGCGATGATGAATGGCTCATACTGCGTCTCTCGCTTCAATCTTGGTCCGTAACCAAGCCTCCACCTCAGCCAAGACGTAATAAGCCGCGGCTTGTCGGCTTTCGTTGGCCTTAATTGGCTTCGGGAACGTCGGGTCTTTCTTGCGGAGTTTGTCTAGACCAGAGCGGGACAGGTCCAGCCATAGACAGAGCGCTGGCTGACGGATGAGAGCTTTCGGGGGAATTGTTGCTGGCTGCATTTGAGTGACTCCGTATCGGGTACAGAGTCATTTTTGTTGAACCCCCGATTGCTGTCGCAGTGCTCAAAAGAGATTAGTTAGAGGCTTATTTCCCCCCTTTTTGCACGTCGGATCAATTTTTCATATTCGACAATGTCCGCTGGCACCTCGACTCCTGCAGCAACGAGAAGCTCTCGGGCGAGCTCTGCTGCTTTGCGTTTGGTCATCTTCGCTAAGGAAGACTGCCGTAGCTTGTCCGCGGTATCAGCCAACAAATCATCTCGCGGATACTTCGGCTTCACGCCACGAATAGTTGGAGCCGCCTCCAACTTCTGCTCGGTAATGTCCAACACATCGGACACCATGGCGGCCTTCGCCATAAGGTCAGAAAGCAAGCCACCGCTGAAAAAGCACCCATGGCTTCGCCAGCAGGCGTCGTTGATGTAACCCTCGGCGAAAGGAGGGAGATTGTTTAGCCCCCGTAACGTTTCCTGAAGATGCAGTTGCACCTGCCGCACATGGCGAAGTTCTTCGTGGCGCGCGGGGCCTTTTTCCGTTTCGCGGATGACCGCTCTGTAGGACCCAAGCCTTTCCTTGAACCATTCCTGAAGATCGCCGTCGTGATGTCCGGCCAAGTCAGCGATAATTGCCCGCGCAGCATCAGACAGGCTTTCATCGACCAAATCACCTGTACCCCATTCGGGTTGATTGTCGAATACTGGAAGTGCCTTTGATCGCTTGCCCCTTTTTATTTCCATGCTTGTAGCCCCCTCTCCACGCTCACCACATCAGTGTTCCGGTGTGCAAAATCATAGGGCGTGATGTGCTTTTCCCGGTTGGCGTCCAGGTAGTCAGCCCACCACGTCATCATCAGCCGACGCTCTTCCAGGTGCTCAGCCTTGTGGATATAGGCCGCGCGCACGCCGTTGCGCTCTTGGTGGCTCATTTGCCGTTCAACCGCGTCACGCGACCATAGGCCGGACTCGACCAACGCGGAACAGGCCATAGTGCGGAAACCGTGCCCGCAAACCTCTATCTTGGTGTCGTACCCCATACGGCGCAGTGACTTGTTTACGGTGTTCTCCGACATTGGCCGCCAGTAGTAGTGATCGCCCGGCAACACCAGATCAAAACGCCCGCTTAGCCGGCGTATCTGCTCTAGCACTTCAAGCGTCTGGCGTGACAACGGGACAAGGTGCGGAGTCCCCATCTTGGCTCCTCGGTGCGACCTCTTGACGCCCTCGATTGGTGCCCGTTCACCGGGAATCGTCCACATGCTCCGGGTAAAGTCGAACTCAGACCAGCGGGCAAAGCGCAGCTCACTAGAACGAATGAACACCAGTAGAGCGAGGCTTACAGCAAGACAGGTAAGCGGTCGTCCGGTGTCAGCCTCGCAGCGTTGCAACAACTCCGGCAACCGCTCAAGGGGCAAGGCCGGGCGGTGTTTGGTCTTGCGGGTGGCAGTCCCGCCCACCAGATCAAGCGCCGGGTTGTATTCGATAAACTCGCGCTGAACGGCGATTCGCATGATTCCGGCGATGCGCTGGCGCAGTCGCCCAACCACATCAAGCGCGCCGCGCTTCTCTACCGCCTTCAGACAGGCCAGCAGGTCGCGGGTTTTCAGGTCGGATACGGGGCGTTTGCCCAGCATGGGGAAAAGATCAACCTCAATCTCTTTCAGCACCCTGACCGCGTGATCCTTCGACCATTTGCCGGCCATGCTGGCGTGCCATTCCAGGGCCAGCGCTTCAAAGGTGTTCCCCGCCTCATTGGCCGCCTCGATCTTTGCTTGCTTAGCGCTCTCGATGGGGTCTTGGCCATGCGCCAGCAACTCGAGTGCATCGGCTCGACGCGCGCGGGCGGCTTTCAGACCGAGAGCCGGGTAGTTGCCGAACGTTGCCAGACCAGGCTTACCGCTTGGCTTTTTATACTTGAAGCGCCAGACCTTCGTGCCGGTAGCCTTTACAAGCAAAAAAAGCCCTTGCCCGTCGAACAGGGTGTAGTCCTTTGCGCGGGGCTTGGCGGCCTCGCATTTGGGGTCGGTAAGGGGGGTTACGGTGCGCGCCATAGGTATACGCCTCGATATCGAACCGATATATACCTAAACGTATACCTAAATCTTGGGGCTGTACAGGAACATACGGGGATATTCAGACACAAAAAAACCGGCTATAAGGCCGGTTTCTCTAGGTTTCAGGTGTTTACGGGAACATCTGAAATCATACTATTGGTGCCCGAAGCCGGAATCGAACCGGCACGCCCTTACGAGCGGGGGATTTTAAGTCCCAAGGGAAAATCAATCAGGCTGCGCTCTCCAATAGTTTTTCCGGGTCGCAATTACGCCTAATTGGCTGCCATACGGCCCAATGTTTCCGCATACCCTTCAGAGATTGCGGCCCGGAAAAACCACCTATTTCAGCGTCAAAGTACGCTCTTTGCCCGAAGCGATTTACACCGCAGGTATGCCGATTACGCATACTTCAGTGCTTCCCCGCGTGCTTTCTAGGTCCCTAGCACCCCATGCTGGGGGCTGTAGCAGCCTAACCTATTGTTTCTAAACAAATATAGCCACTTATAAGGGTGGCAAAACACCCGCTTTTTTGTGCTTATGCAAACGGAAACACGCGGCCTCCAGAGGAGGTTTTGCGCAAGCCGACCCAACAAAAGCGCCTCCAGGTTTACTAGGCATAAGCGGACACCACAATCGCACCACTCATACGGCCGGAAGAGAAATGTCACCCTCTCGAATTATGGACGAGTCGGTCAACGAAGAACTCCATATGCCCTCTGGGGGTGGTCAGCAAAGGCCAAGCGTCGACCTTTAAAGCGATTTTCTGAAATGCTTCGGCGCACTTGGAGCGCGGAAAGTGTTCGTAGACTGCTCGCTGCTTCTGCACTGCCCTACGCGCACATACATCGTACGGAACCGCTCCCACATACCGCAGGGTTACGTCGAGGAAGCGATCGGTGACTTTGGCCAATTTAGCGAACAGCGCGCGACCTTCATTCGGGCTCTGCACCATATTGACCAGCACCCGAAAACAGTCCATTCCGTAATCACGATTAAGCAGTTTGATCAGTGCGTAGGCATCGGTGATCGAGGTCGGTTCGTCGCAGACCACCAGCAAGACTTCGTGGGCCGCCCGGACGAGACTGACCACCGACGAGCCGATGCCCGCAGCTGTGTCAATCACCAGCACAGCGAGACTGTCACCGATTTCACTGAAGGCCTGAATCAGGCCTGCGTGCTGAGCCAGAGACAAATGCACCATGCTCTGGAAGCCTGAAGCCGCGGGGACGATTCGTATCCCGCCCGGACCGCGCAAAAGTACATCGGATAGCTCACAGCGACCTTCGATTAAATCGGCAAGCGTGTACTGCGGGGAAAGCCCCAACAGGACATCGATATTCGCCTAGCCAAGATCGCCATCAAGCAATACGACTTGCCTTCCAAGTTTCGCCAGCTCCAATGAAAGATTTACAGCCACAGTCGTCTTGCCGACGCCGCTCTTTCCGCCGCTCACGGCGATAACTTGTACAGAACGCACACCATCCATGTTTTTGATTCCCTTCCATGTGCAACGCTTGCAAGTAGTCGCTAACTATTCCTAAATACGCAACTGTAACTGAAAAGTACAGACACATAGCCCCTAGCTGTAGCACAGAATCACCAGAAACGATGTAACCCACTACATGGCAATCACGCGAACCAGAACTGCCACTGCTGCGATGCCCTCATCCGCCGTTCCTGCGGCACAGTATCAGGCGGATACTCCGCCGCCGCCCTGCATGTCGTTGGTGGCGGAGCCGTCTGGCGCTTTTAACCGGTGCGATTGTCAGATTCGGGCGTGCTGATTTCTGCTATCAACGAACGCTTTGAATCTGAGACCGGATGAATGGTCGGGCAAAATACGGCGAAGCAATCATGATGCGACTAGCATTATGTATCCGTACTGCCATCTCAGCATACATATAGCGGTGACTTGCAATGGATAAGATCGCCCGAAAATTGATCATCCCCTCCGTAGCCCGTATTACCGGAGCAGGACTTGCCCTAATCGCCGGATTGGGCATAACTCAAGCGGCACATGCCGATGAGGCCTATGCCAAAAGTCAACTCAAGAACATGTCCGACTACATGTCAGCGCAAAAAAACATATCGTTCAATTATGACACCATTCTTGAAGTCGTCACTAAAGATCAGCAAAGACTGGCCCTGGCGGGCTCCGGTGCTGTGTCGATCAACCGGCCTGACAAGCTGCACACTACACGTTCCAGCGGCTTTGCAGACATGGAAATGTTGTTTGATGGCAAGATGCTCACGTTGATTGGTAAAGGTAAAAACATTTACACGCAGATCGAAGTTCCGGGCACGCTTGACCATCTGTTCGATGTACTACGGGATAAATACGACAGGCCACTTCCCGGCGCTGACCTGCTCATGTCAAACCCTCAAGATCAATTGATGGCAGACGTGACCAACATCAAAGACCTGGGCAGCGGTGTTATTGGCGGTGTCGAATGCGATCACCTGGCTTTCAGGAAGAAAGAGGTGGATTGGCAAATATGGATTGCCCAGGGCGAGCGGCCCTACCCTTGCCGTTACTCCGTTACGTCAAAAAAGGTTGCTGGTGGTCCACAGTACAGCATTCAGCTGAGCGACTGGAAAAGCGGCGATGCCGTTGCGCCTGAAGATTTCGCTTTTAATAACTCAACGAATGCCAAAAAAATGGAGTTGAAAGACCTGCCCAACGCCGAGGACTTACCGAGCAACTTTGTGCGAGGAAAAACCAAATGAACCTCTTGATGAAATCATGCGGCTTTCTTCTGGCTGGATTCGTTCTGATGTGTGCGCTGGAGCTGGGAGAGACCTTGTCGATCCCAGGAGTACACAGTTTGATTCCCCAGGCAGAGGCTGTGGTCGGGCGTCCACTCACACCCGTAAGTGTTGCCGGCGTAGCGAGGCGCACGGCACGGCGAAATTAAGGCACGTTCCAACGGGATTCTTCTCGTCGTCACCTCTCCGGTGTCCTGCCGATCGAACACAATCCCTACTTCTGATTCACCAAAGCATCATAGGCCGCCGTGCACGTCATGCCCCGTCCGCGGGCTTGATCAGCATTTGCCGCCATGACTCCCGCTGCTGCATCAGCCATATTGAGCACGTCGGCAAGCACTCTGGCGGAGTGGGCAGCTGCCTTGCTTGCGGCGGCAGTGCAGGAATTGCCGCTGGCTTCACTGGCTGCGAGTCGACGGGCAAGGTTGCCGGCGGCGAGCTGCACGCCGCCAGCAAAAGCACGAGCGGAAGCAGCATCAGCCGTTGCTTGATCGATGATCTGTTGGCCATTCTGGATCGCCTTATTGATTGACTGTTGGTAGGCCTGCTCTTTGGTACGCTCGGCGGCTTCATTCTGGGCTTTTGCCTCTGCGTCCCGAGTGTCGCGAGCATTCCACTCGCCCTGCCACTTCTCCTCCGTGACCGTCACTCCGTGGTGATAGGCTCCGAACAGCGTGCCGGCGACCAGAAGCATCGCAGCTACATAGGGAAGGATGCGCAACCAGGTTGAAGTCATGCCTCATCCTCCCAAGGCGGAAGATCAACCGTTTGTCCGGCCAGGGCATGAGTGCAATCGCACAAGAATTGGATACGGCCATCGGTGACGAACGAGTGACAGACCCGATCGCCATCAGACCAGTGATAACGCACCAACACTGAAGGCGTGAAGGTAGGTTTCTCGGTGCTTCCATTCCAGCCCCAGCGCGGACCAGGTCCGGGGCCGTGCATGACGCGGTGCACCATCGCGCAGCCAGGGCACTCAAACCAAAGGCTACCTTCCTCGGTAGTGGCCAGAACTCGAGACACTCTGCTGAAGGCGGTCATGGCACATCCTTGAAGAAAACGTGGTGACCAAGCTTCAGCGTCTGCTTCGCTCTTACAGCCCAGGCCGGCGCTTTCGGCATCGTGGTCGCGTAATAGTGCGTAGCGCCGCCGGTGGGGTCCGGCACCTTCCCGTCAACCACTTGGTCAGCGGCGATCCTGGCTTGGGCCAACTCTCGGAACGGGATCGGCTTTGCACCACTCAGGTAGGCGTAGTTCGGATCGTTCCTATTCCAGCAGCTGAACTGGTACGGCTTTTGGCACACACCGGCATAACCTTCGCCCCACCACGATTTATCTTTGCCGTCGTTAACACGGTTGCGAATGGTCCAGGCTACGGCGATCTGGCCGACAAGACTTTCTCCGCGAGCTTCCCCCCACAACGTGCGGGCGAGAATGTCTCGATCCTTTTCGGTGACAGGCATACTTTTCTCCAAGCGAAAAAAAGCCCGCACTTGGCGGGCATCGGAGTTACGGGTTCGGTTAGGGAGAGGTCGGCCACGTCAGCACTGGCAGACTGCACTCAGGGAAGCCATCAGCTTTTGGCAGATCGCGGAGCGCTTGACGATAATCCAATGCGGCTTTGAGCTTGGTGGCTGTGAGTGTTGGTGTTGCGCCGGCCAGCAACTCGTCTTGATGCCTGATTACCATCCAGTCCGACGAATACAGAAGTTGTACGCGCTCATTCAAAAGGGCAGACACCTTTGCAGCGTGGATGTCTTCTGGCGTTGGGACCGGGTCTGGCTCGGGCAACGGACGATCGGTAAGAGTCCAGTCAGCACCATTGAATGTGCAGATTTGAGTGACGCTATCAAAGTCAGGCGGGGCAACTTCTGTAGAGTTTGCTGGGAGAAGAAAAACACCCGGTTCCAGTGGGGATTCAAAGGCGTCTGTTACCCCGACAAACTCCATACTTGTTGGGTCAAAGCTGTAAACAATCATTTTTCTTTATCCTCAATATTTAATGCAAGCCAGCAACGCAATGTTCTTCATCCGCGTTTCTGAACCACTACCCGCCGGGCCCGTGCTGCCAGAAGCCCAGTTAGCAACTGTGGTGCTACCACCGCCGGTGGCTGTAGTGAAGAATGTCGCAGAGCCATACGTGTGGGTGTGAACAGGGAATTGATCTCCCTGCAGGCTACCGAACACACGACCAGGGTCGAGGCCAACGCCGCCATCCCAGCCGCGAGGAGCTCTGGCACGAACATCAGGAACGTTAAACGTGGTTGATCCGTCACCAACACCAAATGGGCAGATGACAACGGTTGTTGTAGAGGTGGCCGTGGCGTTTGAAGACAGCGTGATGGTGCTGGCACCGACAGCAGTGATAGTCGCGCCAGCGGGAATACCAGGGCCGCTAATCGGCATGCCGACCCACATAGCTTGCGGGCTGGCCACGCTTGAAATGCTGTTGCTGCCCGATGTAACCGTACCCGTCACTTGTGCCGTTATCGCGGCGAACAGCGTAGCGTAGGTGTTACGCGATACTGCTGTGCCATACGCCGGCAAATATCCACTTGGTGGAGACATTGTTGCAAACCAATCGACGCGTCCCGGCTGACTAAGCAAAGTCATCGCTTGACCAAGCGGCAGCGCGTGCTGGCTTTGGGTGGCCTGCGCAACTTGCTCGGCAGCCCCGGTGCAAAACAGCAAGATGTAAGAGCCGCCGTCAACGGAGCTACTCCACTGAGCCCATGCCTCGCCGTTAGCAACAATTTCGCCACCCTGGAGAGCGGAGTGAGCCCTCCCGACGAGCGCTACGACACCAAGGCCATCATTGATTGTGCAGGACCCAGTATTAGCGTTGGTCGCTTTGAAGCGGATCGGAACGCTTCCGCCACGGGAAGTAATGGCAGGCGTAAAGTTGCACACATAAGCATTGGCCGCTCCGGTATCGACGGCGAAAAAGCTCGCACTGACGGCATCCCGCAGCATGGAGTCCAGCGCCCCCATATCCAGCCAGGCTGTATTCGTACTGTTGCGCTTTTTCATGCGACCCGTGCCAGTATCCGCCCACACTTGGCACGGGAATGTCGGGTTTGGCGTTGCT
The DNA here is from genome assembly GCF_024748615.1 of Pseudomonas sp. B21-048. NCBI lineage: Bacteria > Pseudomonadati > Pseudomonadota > Gammaproteobacteria > Pseudomonadales > Pseudomonadaceae > Pseudomonas > Pseudomonas sp. B21-048. Next base: position 2,883,236 of record NZ_CP087168.1, read on the forward strand.
GCCCCGCTGCTCTGAGACGCGAGCGCCTGCAGTGCAGCATTCATATCGGTTCTGAACGTAAGGCCAGGCCCATTGGCAACGTCCATATCATGCTGCGACATAGGTCAGTATCCCTTTGAGATGTAGTCGATAGAGCGGCCCGACTGGGCGACTCCGCCGGAATTGCGGATGAAGACGATGAATCCGGTAGCCGTCTTTGCCGAGACGTCCAGGTAGTCGCCTGGGGAAAGCCCTTGCGCGGTCAGGCTGACCGCAGGGGGTGCGTTGAACGGCGGCGAATAGCTGATGACCAACCCGCCCACGGGAACCGGAAGGTCATTTCCGCTATCAATGCGATCGGGCATGTCGATCACCACCTCAAGCTTGGAAACGTCCATCCAGTGCGAGGTCAGCTGTACGGATCCGCGCAATTGGAAGTCGAACAGGCGCGCGCGATAGTCGCCGACGACAAACGGCTTCCAGGCCGACCACACTGGCGGGGAAACGTCCGATGTGCGCACCCAGAGCGACAGCGAGGCGCCGCTAGGCGGATCACCATCAATGCCGAGGAGCACATCGAAGTCCACCACTGTGTCGATGTAGGTGCCGTCGTCATACAGCGCGGCCTCTACATCAGCGGTCAGTCGGCAGTCATAGACATAGCCGAGATCCGCCGCCGCAGCGAAGCTGTACGTCGCCGACAGCAACGAGCCGCCGAACTTATCAATCTCGCCAAGCAGCGCATCAACATCCGTCACATCATCCACGAACCCAGCACCCGACAGCTTCAGCACCCCATCTGCTGCGGCTGCATTGACCGCCATCCCGGCGAAGGCAGGCGACTCGGTAATGGTCAGCACCACGTTGGACGGCAGAGTTGCCTGCGCATCCGACCAGACCTCGGTGATAGGCCCGCCGACTCCCGAGGAGTCGACCGCACGCGCCAGGTACTTGCCCGGCAGCAACGCCACCACGGACGATGTTGAGCGCCCCGCTACCTCGATCAGCGGCAAAGCGGCATCCCAAGTGGCAGCCGTATTGCGCGCATGACGAATGGCGATACTGCCGCCAAGCTTCACGTCCAGCTCTGGAACGGGATCCCACGCCAGCGTTGCTACGCTGTTGATTACGTCGAGCCTCAGCCCGGCTAAAGCCGATGGAGGCATCAGCAGTGCCTGAGCGGTATAGGTCTGAATGGAAGCCGCACCGGAAAGGCCAAGGGCCGATTTCGGCGTAACGCGAACCGACCACAAACCCGAGGATGCAGAGTCAAAGTCGATGCTGGGCGTCGACACTTCCCCGACATACTCCCAGTTGCCCCCTGGTTTCATTACCTCGATCTGATAGCGCATCGCCCGCACCGGCTGGGTCCAGCTGACCGAAAGTCGTGCGGCAGCCAGACCGGTACCGGTGTCATAGAGTGATTCGAAAAATGTCAGCTGACCGACTGCATCTGGCTTGGCCAGGTTGACGATGCTGGTCGGGTTGTCGACATCCGGTGTGCCGTACTCAACCTGGTTGAACTTATCCGAGTCAAACGCCACGGCGCTGATCGCGTAGGTACCGTCGTCACCTTCGCTGATGCCTATGACGCGAAACTTCTGCGTCTCCAGTGCAGCTGTTGAGAACACCCATGGAGCAGAGGCCAGGGGCGCAGAGGCCAGCGGTGGCGATACGTTGATCTGTGTCGCGCCGACCGTCACCGTGACATTCGCGCTGGCATAGCTGCCATCGCTCATGATCACGCCGACCACACCTGCGCCCACCACACCGATGGGGGCATCCAGTAGTAGTGTGGAGGCTGTGCTCCCCGCCAGCAGTCGCCCGCCATTGCGTGCGCCGGCCCGATTGGCATCGGCGACGTCGATGATGTCGCCCGGCAGAGGTAGCGCGCCGTCTGCACCGACGGCAAAGGTCACGGCCTCCGATTCGGCATACAATAACCAGCGGCCCAAACGACGGGCCTGTCCGCGAGAGGTGCAGCCAACAGCCACAACGTCGCTCTGCTGGATTCGCCCCCACTTCGCGATCAGCTCGGGGCGCTCGACCACCTCGACCGTCTGCTTATATTGCTGGTTCGGGTCGTTCCAGGTGACAGCGGCGACGTTATAGCGCTGATCCGATGCGACCGACTGATAGCTGAAGTCGCCACCAACCACGTTGGCATTGTTGAACAGGTATCTACTGGAGCGTGGCGCGTCCTGCACTGCGGTCAGCGTCCCGCCCGCCCAAAAGCAAATAGCGCGGAACACGGAAACCATATCGTTGACCAGCTTCCAGGCATCCTGCTGAGTGGTCAGCGCGAGGTTGCAGGTAAAGCGCGGCTCCCAAGCGCCGTAACCGTTTGGAACCATCGCATCGCAATACTGGGCGATGTTGTACAGCGACCACTTATCGACCAGCGCGGTATCGAGCAATCCCCCCAACCCATAGCGGGTGTTGGTCAGCATGTCATACCAGACCCAGGCCGGATTATCAGACCATGCACGCTTGAAGGCGCCATTCCAGGAGCCACTGTACGTGCGCGTCGCAGGGTTGTAGTTGCTCGGAACCAGAACCTTGAGCCCGCGCACCATGAAGGCCATGCGCGGGATGCTGGCGAACTGCTGAGCATCAATGCTGACGCCGCACAGCGCAGTATTTGGATAGCGCAGCTTCTCGTCCCACAACAGGGTCATGCTGTCGAAGAAGGTGCGGTTCTGGATCGTAGAACTGGTCGAATCGCCCCCCATTCGGGTGGCGCGGATATAGCGCGGCAGGCCGCCAGATGCCGGCAAACGCAGATAGTACGAAAACTGCGTGCGGCTCATGGTTTTGCCATTGATCAAGATGTCTTCGCACATCTGATACCACGCGCCGCTGCCGTGCTTTGCCTCCAGGCGAAACAGCGCGGAAGAGCCGCCCGTGTCGCCGTTCTGCGTATTCTGTGAGAACAGTTGCGGAACGCTGACCGTCACCCGAACTGCATCAGCATCGGTATCGGTGATGGCGCGCTCGATGGGAATCCATCCTTTCAGCTCGACACCGACGGACTGCTCGGCCTCAAGCCCGGTGATCGGCATATAGCCCTGCCACTGGGTGCCGGTGCGCTTATCGATGCTGACGCTGGAAAAGTTGTAGCTGCCGTCGGAGTTCTGCAGTGGCACATCGTCGAAGAAAACCCCCTGATCGCCGCCGACGAAGCCTTCTATCTCCCCCTCGCAGATTGCATGCAGTACCCGCACATGCTGACGCGAACGCAGGCTTTCAGGTGCCTCTACGGCGGCGCGCACGGAACCACTGCTACTGCTGCTTCCGCCACTCTTCCCGCCACCCTTTCTACCGACAATTACTTCACTCATACCGGTAGAGCCTCCGTCCAGGTGCCGACTGTGATAACGCTGGAGCCGACTAGCATCTGGCCGTAAATGACGGGCACAGGAAGCCCCTGCTGCGTAGAGTTGAACGCGCCGTTGAACAGGTACGAAGGCTTGTTTTCGGTGCTGGCCTGCTCTTGCTGGCTGCCTGACTTCGAACTTGGGACCGGCGTGAGCATTTGCACGACACCGCCAATGACCATGGCGGCCCCCACCTGCATCATTGGTACGCCTATCCACCCCTGGCCGAAGCCGGAGAGCACCGCGCCAGCGACGATCAATACGACACCGACGATGGTTTGAAACACTCCGCCGTTCTTGCTACCCGCAATGACCGGCACGATGCGAATTTCTGTGGTTCCGCTGAGGGTAAATTCACCCTCGCTGACGTTCTCGCGGTTGCGAAATATGGCGTAACGAAGGCCTTTGCGCGCCGAGCCGCGAATGAAATCCTCGAAGCCCGGAATGGTGTGTTTTAGCGCGCTGAAAGCCTCAACGGTTGTCCCAGCCTCAAGCTGGCGGAAATGCTCGCGACCAAAGGCTTGAGCTAAGCTGCCGGAGAGCAAAATTCTGGTCATGGCCTTGCTTTGGGCGGCTGTCATACTTTTCTCCGGGCAATAAAAAACCGCCCCGTGGGCGGCTTTGCTGGTCTGTGCTAGTTAGAGGCTGGTTGGCCGAACATCTAATCCTGAATCTGGGGATGAGAAAACCCTAAGGTACTTCTCCTGGCCTTGCTTCAATATCGTTTCTGTCTCTGTGCGCTTCTCATTCGCACCACAAAGCCCGGAACCCTCAAGGGCCGCGCCGACAACCCATTCTCCCGACGGGAGTATAAAAGTCGCTTTTTCTTTTGGGTCGAGCTTAGCAACGCGATCGCCGTTCAGAAAAATAGTGGCATAGCAGGCGCTGCCAATAAATCCGCTATCTCTGATAACTGTGATTTTTCCAGCGCCTTGTAGCTCAGCCTGGTACGCAAACACGCGATCAGCGGGAGCGCTTACAGCTTGAGCATTCGGAACTGGTGAGGTGGCGCACCCGGCCAAGGAAATCAGCGCCAAGGCTGTGAGAATCTTCCGCATGTTGAGCCTCCAATGTTTTGGCGACTCTAACAGGGAGATTGCGCATAAATACAGGGCCTATCGCGTGTAGCGCATGATATGCGTCGTGCACTCACGGTAGGCGCGGCCATAGACCTCGCGGCAGCTCAGGCGGCCATACAGGTGATGCAGTAAGACATCGCCATCCAGCCAAATCGCGCCGTGGCACGGTGTTGCGCTGCCGATCGCCATGACGATCAAGTCGCCTTGCTCGGGCGTATCAACCGGAACAAAGCCGGTGCGGGCGAAGTTGTCGACATACAGGCTCTCGCCGTTATGCCACCAGTCGTCCTTGCGATGGAAGTCCATCAGCGTGATACCGAGTACCTGGCGGTAGTAGTCGCGTACCAGGGTGTAGCAGTCGATGACGCCATGGACGAAGACGCGGCCTTCCAGCGGCAGCTCGCCGGCGGCGGGCATCTCATGCCAGGTCGCAGCGCCATCCTTCAGCCCAACAATCCACCAGGTCATGCGACTGGCGGCGTGGCTGGCGATGTCATGCAGGCTCGGCTCGGGACCGGCGTCAGGGTGCGAATGAACAACCACGACGATATCGCCCATGTCTTCTGCCGTCGCGTAGTCCTCAGGGTGCAGGATGAAGTGGTCCGGTTCTTCTGACTGGTTGCGACACGGCACGTAGGACGGCTTGCCGCGCACACTGACGACCAGGCCCACCGCCTCACGCGGATAGTCGGCGCGAGCATGCGCTTCAGCATCAGTCCGACACTTGTTGAATAGTTCGCTCATGATCAGAGTCTCGGAACGCGGGCAATGCCCGGAAAGCCGCCAAATGGCAACTCGCCGTTTGCGCCGAAGCGCATCTTGCAACCGGTCATTGTGCGGCTGCACTGATCTAGCGCGGGATTGCTAGTCGGCCGGTTGGCGTAGTCCGCCACCGGGCCGCCGCCGTATCCGCACTCGCCCGAGCGATAAGCCCACAGGCAAGTGCCAGCGACCACCTGTCGCCGCGGCAACTTCACGCCCTGCAGGTCCAGCGGCGAGCCCAGTTCGAACTCGATCGCGGCCGGCGTTTCGTTGACCTTGCGCGTGATAATCCAGGTTTCGACCGGATACTCTTCAGCCGGGTTGGCTGTAGGGTTGCCGTCGGCAAAGTTCACCGCGTCCATGTATTTGACCAGCGTGCGGCGGCGCTTGAGCTTGACCGCGAGCAGGTCTTCGTACTGACGGCACAGCGCCGAAATGGTGCCGCCGAAGTTACCGACCTGCAGCTTTGGCCTGGCCGGCGATCCTTGGCTCGGCGTAGCGAACTCGGTACCGTTGAGTGGCCAAGGCGTGTAGACGTTCCCCTGCCAGACCACTGAATTCAACTTTTCGTTGGTTCCGGCGTGAAAGCGGATCGTCTGGTCTGGCAGCACCAGCTCGAACCCTTCCCAGATGGAAAGTCCTGTCGCCAGCGAAAGTTGACCTTGTAGTTCACTCATTCGTAAACCTCCTCAAAGGTCACGGACAGCCCATCAATGCCCTTGGCGATGTTGGTGCGAGTCCATTCTCGGCAAACAAAAACCCCGATCGATTGACCGGAATGCGTGTAGGTGAAAGCCTCGATAGCGCCCCGAGCCTTAAGGAATGCATCAATGGCTTCGATCTCCGCCTTGGGCCGCTTGAAGGTCAGGGCGAGCTTGCGCGGCTGTCGGTTGATGCCGGTTCCCTGCCGCTGCTCATACCCATCACCGAACTTGATGACCTTGACCGTCGGCGTGATCGTCTTGGTGGCGTCGTAGGTCGGAACCCATGTGAATGCCAGCATGATTCCTCCTTAGGCGAGTTGCCCGCCATTACGGCGCGCGGTTGCGATTTCCTGACGGCAGACGACCTTGATGGCTTCGGCCAGACGAGCAGGATCGGGGGATGCGCCGCCACCTTCGGAGGCGTCCACTGTCACGCTGACGTTGACCGTGCTCGAATTGGCGCCACCCCGAACCCCGAGACGACCTTGTGAGTCTCGTGCCAGCGGCACGATTGCCTCTGGGCCAGCCTCACCCATCACGCCGGTCTTGCCGTTGGCCATTCCGAACGCGGTCGGCGTGCTGACCACGCTGTCGGAGAACGCGCCGCCATTAGCGAACATCTGCACGTCGCCGGACCATGCGCCCCCCTTCGCTTGCGGGAAGTAGGTCGAGGAATAGCCGGCCTGAGATGCGCCAAGCGAAGTTGACGAGCTGCCACCGAAGTACGAACTAGCTGCAGAAGCAGCCAGGCCGAACAGACCGCTCAGCGCCGAGGAACTGGCCTGCCGAGTAGCGATACGCGCCATATCGGCGAGTATCGACTTGGCGAAGTCACCAAACGACAGTTTCCCGGTCATGGCGAACTGGACAACGGCGTCTTCCATAGAGCTGAACGCATTGGTGAACAGGCTCTTCGTCTGCCCGGCCACGTCGCGCGACGACTCCAGGTAGTTCTCCCAGGCCGACGATGCGCCGGCAGTCCAACTACCTTGTGCCGATGTCATGTCGTCGTAGTTGGCGACCACCACATTGCGCAGCTCCTGCTGGCTCTGCGCAACGGCTTTCAGCTTGGCGTTGTACTCATCGAGGCTCATACCACGCGAGCCATCGCCATACTGGTTGGCCAGGTCGATGCGCTGAGCGTTGGCCTTGTCGTCGATTCCGTTTTGCTGCTCAGTCAGCCCACGTTGCCGATCACCCTGGCCAAGGCCAGAAGCCGCTCGCAGACCCTGCTGCCGAAGTGTCTCGACCTGTTGCTGAAGAGCGCTGGTGTACGTGCTGACCGCCAGTGTCTGCTTGCGCAGCCGACCTTCTTCATTGGTCGCAATGATTGCCAGTTCGCTGTCGCTGCCCTGCTGCGCCTTGACCATGGCGGAGCGCGCATCCGAGATTTTTTGATCAATCTGGATGACCTGCGCCGCAGTGGTTCCCTTCTTGGTCTTGACCGCTTCGAGCGCATCGATTTCCGACTGATAGCTCTGGGCAACTTCGGTGGCTTCCTGCTGAAGCAGGCCGACACGCTGCTCGGTAAAACTCGCCTGAGAGATGACGCCGGCGCGCTGGGAGGCTTCCAGTTCCTTCTCGGCGTTTTTGTAATAGGCCAGGGTTTCGGCCAGGGCGTTTTTCGCGTTGTTGAAACCTGTCAGGTCAACGCTTCCCGCAACGGCGGCCGGGTCCTTGTTCTTGTCCTTTATGTTTTGGATGTTTTTGGTAACAACATCAGCCTGGACAGAGGGATCATTGGGAGTTGCCTTTCGGATCGCCTCTACGTCACGCAAATACTCCTTGATGAGCTTGTTACGCTTTTCTTCGTTCGTGAGGTTTGAATCAGAGAGCGCTTTGACTCGGCGCTGTGCATCTTGCGCCTTGTCCTGAGTCTGCTGATACAGTCCTGCGGCAGAAGCAATTGCTGCTTGGGTATCCCGTTGCTTGGTAAGGAATTCGAGCTCTTGCTGAGAGTTCTGCAGCTTCTTTTTGGCGTCGGTGTCATCAGGGTCTGCGGCCAAAGCGCTGCGTGCGAAGGCGACACTCTGGGTCAGTTCAACAATTCGCTTCGCCGATTCCTCGGCTCGACCTATATCCTTGAAAGCATCCAGAGTTTTCTGGGTTTCAGATGCCACCCCCTTCCAGGCCTTCTCCCAGAGACTTAGGTTGCTGATGATTTGCCCAGATCGGGACTGAATCGTATCGGCATATGTGTCGGTGAGCAGCTTGGTTGCACCGATCTCATCGCCCTGCTCTTTCAGGGCAACGATTTGCGAGTACACCGACGCGGTAAGGAAGTGGTACTGCTCGTTCAGCGACTTGGCTGCCGCCACCGGGTCATCAGCAATCTTCACAAACTCAGCGACTGTTGCATCCACCGATTTACCGGTGGCTTTTTCCATCGCCAACGCCGCCTCGGCGATCTCGACGAAACTGCCACTTGCAAGTTTTCCGCTACCGGCCAACGTAGCCAACACGTCTGCGGCTGCACCCGTTGTACCCACCGTTGCGCTGACCTGACGGGCCATCTCGGAAAGCTGCCCGGCGCTGGTACCGGCAAAGTTGCCGGTGAGTGTCAGCGCCTTGTTGTACTCGCTGGTTTCTTTGGTGCCCTGGTAATACGCATTTGTGAGAGCCGCAATACCGGCAGCGGCCAACGCAATAGGAGCAGCAACGGCAGCGAAGCCAATCGCGGCGCTACCAGCCCCAGCACCCAGTTGTGCCACTGCACGAACGCCACTGCCCCAGTCACCTGACGACAGAGCGTTGCCCAATTGAACGACGTTTTCCTGCGCTTGGCGGGTTCCGAGCTTCAGTTTGTCGAACCCGGTGGCGGTTTTTTCGAGCTTGGCGTAATCCTTGTCGATTTTGCTCAGTGACGAATTGTACTGGTCTTGACTGATGCGACCGGCATCGAGGTGCTTACCCAGTTGCTCAACCTGAGTGTCCAGCTTGGACATTGCCGCCTTGGCCGGATCGATCGCGCCGAGCAGGCTGTTCAGGGCCTTCTGCTCATCCAGTGTCGACTTGGCCAGGGCCACCTGCTGCTTATCGAGCTGCGCGGTGATATTGGTGAATTCAGCCTCGCCGTAGGCGCCGGTTTTGGTGAGTTTCGCCAGACTCTCACGCTGCTTGGCCAGCTCTTGCGTGGTGGTTGCGCCTTTCGACAGCGACTTCTCCAGCGCCTCCATCTCTTTCATCAGGCCGACAGCGGATTGCTCTGCCCGCTCGCCGGACTTGGTCAGCTTGTCGAGATCGGTCGCAGCCTGGGCAGCATCAGCCGAGTCGATCTTAATGCCGAGTTCTGCAATGTTCATCGACTCACCTTGAATAAGTGCCCGTCTTCACGGGCTGTTGTCGCGGGCTTCAGCCATGACTGCGATGGCTTCCGACTCCATGACGCGGATGTCCTGAAATACGCTGGGGCGATCCTTCGCCGGTACGCCGACGAGTCGCATTACATTCGGCAGGACGCCGTAATCGAGGCCAGTTGCGCCGCATGCACCCGTACGCCACTGAGTCCCCATCGAATCCATGACGAGGAACGCCTTCCAGTTGTCCGGCCAGACTTCGAAAGTCTCGTCATAGTCGTCCGGAGATAGTCCGAATAACGCCAACTGTTCGGCCGAAACTGAAGGCTCGTATAGCGCACGAGCGGCGGCGGTTAGTTTCCCAGGCGGGCCTTCCCGAAGGCTTCGCTGTAGGCCTTAACCACTTCATCCGATACGCCGATGCAGCTCTTCACCAGAGCAGTGATCGACTCGTCGTTGAGTTCATCGTCGAAGCCCCACGACACGACCAAGTCTTTGATTTGACCAGCGCCCTGCTCGACTTCGGCCGCGGTTACTTCGGAAAGAGAGGGCTGCGTCCCCTTGAAGCGCTCGCCGATGGCCTCCGCCTTTTCCTTCCATGAGTCAAACAGCTCAGCAAGCGCCGTACGGTCGCGGTATTTGAACGTGAACGGCACCATTGCCGGCGTGCCGCCAACCTGCGGAATGGAAACATCAACGGTGAACGTCGGTTTCGGCGCGATGGAAAACTTTGCCATGAGGATTCCTTACGACAGGTAGCGGGTAGGTGCTGCTTGCAGCGCCAGGGAGACGGTGCGAGTCAGCAAGTTGTTGCGAGATACCGCAGGCTGGAGCGAGAACGAGGTGTAGGCGCCGTAATACAACTTGTCGGTACCTGGCAGATTCAGGCGAGCGGCTTGCATCGACTTCGCAGAATCGGCGGCCGTAACGATGGCGACATAGGGCAGAGACGGGTCATCGGCGACAGTCAGCACCATGCTGGCGGCGGATTTGTCGGTCGGCAGCTGGCGGCCTTGCTGGTCTTCAAGGAAGACGATGTCGGCGTAATTTTGATCTCCGCCGGAGAAGGCAACATCGGTGATCTGAGGGATTTGAGCCCAGGTCAGTACCTTCGTCAGCGTGCCCGCGCCGGAGCCGGCAGGGAATATCTGGGTGCTGGTGGTGTCGATCGCTTCCAGGGTAATCGCGGTCGCGGTCGCGGTTTTCACGCGGACCACTTTGCCGTTAAGCGGAGTCCAACCAGAAGTGAGCTGAACGATGTCGCCGGTCACCAGCGTGGCACCGACAGTGGTGCAGATGGCTTCAGCTGCGTTGGAGATGGCCGAGAATGCGAGCGGAGCGGCGTAGGTAGCGGCATGCTCGAACGTCGCGCCATTCGGGAGTTTGTAGCCCATGGGGGGTTCCTCTTTTCAGAAATGACAAAACCCGCTCAAAGGCGGGTTCTGGGTTTGCCCAACGGGCTAATTCAGTTGGTGTCGGCTCGGTACAAAAACGAAACCGGCACCGTATAGGTGGTGTTGTCTGGAATGCCGGGGCCCGGGTCAACCGGCGTCATCGTCACAACGGTCAGCGCTCCCTTGGTGTTCCGCTCGTACAGCGGGAACAGCGCGGCGATCTGGTCGGCGATCACACCCGCCGCACCGCGGTACTTACCCGATGGCGTCACGATGCTGACCTGAAACACACCGGTGTACAGCTTGTGGTCACCGCCGAGTGTGTTGCTCGCAGTATCGGCCGGCAGCGTGAATGCCTTCAGGTAGGTCGCGCCGTTCACGGGCGTATAGGTCTCGTTCTCGACGACGACCTTCAATGGCACCGACAAGGCTTTCGCCCAATTGATCAGCTTGGCCTCGTAGATCGAAGCGATGAGGTTATGGCTCATACCTGGTTGTTCCTGATGGCTTCATCGACGATCTGCTGGAACCGGGCCACAGTGATGCGGACCATGCCGCCCGGTGCCTGGGTCGAATGTCCGAACTCGAGCGGGATGGCGTACGGCAGGTTGTTGATGAGGTAGGCAGTCTGTCCGGCAGTGAAGTCACTGACAGCCGAAACCAATGCAGCGATTGTTGCTTGCCCGCCTGGATCAACCTCGTCAAAGGTCACGTTCTCCACTACATCGATCGAGAGGTGCCAATTCGCTCGGAACCGCCCGCCGACGTAGCCTTCAGGGGCAACGATATCCATGCCGTCGTTCAGCTTGCGCCCAGGCTTAAGTCGACCAGCCTTCGTCAGGTTGGCCGGATCGCTGCGCAAATCGCTGTTGTGATCGTCCACGGCCTTGTTGTACTGGCTGGCCACGGCGTTCTGCGCCCAGATCTCGGGGTTACCCACCGGTGACATGCGGATAACGCTGCTGCCGATCTCAATGATGATCTCGCGCAGACTGGCGTCGATGGCTTCTGTGGCCTGGGCCGCAAACTCGGCGAGGCTTAGGGCGAAACTGCCGGGCTGGCCGGATCCGGCGCGACTCACGACCGCACCTGCAGCTCATACAAAATCGGTGTGCCAGCCGGGTTGATCTCTTTCAGCGGAGGGACAATTGACCAGGTGCGCCCCTGAATGATCACCTTGTTCAGCAAATCCGGAACCCACTCCAGCCCCTGAGCGGCGATTTTCAATTTCTTGTCGCCCTGCTTGATGAGGCTGTTGTTCTGGAACTCTTGGCCGGTGAAGTCGAGCAGGATGCCTTGGGCGATTTGCTCAATGGTGGCGCCCGGTGACTCGCCAACCGTCTCAGGGTCATACTCGCCCGGTTCCGTCTTGCTGATGGTCACGGACTGGCCGAACTCTGTGATCATATCCAGAGCCATCACGGCCATTTCTTCATAGAAAGCCACAAGCAGCCTCGCTCAAGGAAAGGATTCATGAATAACCTGGACCGTGCACAACTTATCTTCGTAGCACTGCAGAATTACCTAGCATGTCGCTCGGATCTAAAGCGCTTTTATCGCTATGAATTGATGGCAACGATTCAGGAGACATTTGAGAGGACTGACATTCAAGGGTACGCAGCGATAGCCAAAAATCGTTGCTGCCCTTCTTCGAACGATGAAAGCCTTCATGTCAATTATGAAGCAACAATTCATCTAGTCATTTTGATAGGAAGTGCAAATCAGCTTTTACCGCAAGACCTTTTCTTTAACTGGTGGTGGTATGACCTATTGAATTTCGGATCAAGCTCTAACTGCAAAAAGACCACGCTTCAATAGATAATCCGCAAACTGCGTTGCACTCGGCCGGTCCGGCGCCGCCGGCAACAGTCGGCCGCTGGTGTTTGGGATCGTTGCATACTCGCGAGTTACTGCGCCTTCGACACGCTCCAGGGTGATTGCGCCTTTGCGCTTCTCCACCGGATCGATGTCGTCGGTGTGGATCTCGGCGGCCAAGGCCATCTGGCCGTACTGGATGCGCGCCGGTAGGTAGTTGTCAGGTTTGATCTGACAGTCCAGCTCAACCCCTCGACGCGGCCAGGCCAAGGCCTGATCGCTGTCCGTCTTGCGCCCCTTCCAGGTCATGCCATCCATCGCCAAGGCGGACCGACGAAGCAGTGCTTCTTGCGTAGGCTCATCCACAGGAATGGTCACACCGAACTTTCCGGCATACATGACCAAGTCTGCGGCGCTCGCGTAGCTTTCGGCGTCAGGCTTGCCGGTACCGTCCTCGATGATGAGCATGTGTCAGTCCTGGTCTTTCAGCAGTTGCAGAAGGGTTGGCTGATCGGAGTTACTGTCGAAGGCTACGCCTTTCTTCGTCAGCGCGGCCTGGAGTTCTTCGAGCTTCAGTTTATCGCGCGGATCTGCGGTTGAGGCCTTCGAGGCTGGGCGGTACTCGGGTTTCAGCTTCGCCCTCGGTGGTTTCTCAACTTCGCCACCACGGTCTTCCGTGACATTGGCATCGATGATGATCAGGCCTTCCTTTTTGGCGATTGCCTTCACGTCATCTTCGTAGCGGTGAAACGGGCCCGGCAGATACCAGATGTTATCAGTCATCACTGTTACTCCGCTGGGCCAGGGCATTATGCCCCGGCGCAGTCATCGAATGGTTACTTGGAGGCGTCGCCGATCAGAGCAACACCAGCGGTGTCCTTGATGCTGGCTGCGGTTTTGTCCCAGTTGGTGCCGGTGGCGAGCGCGGCGCTGGATGGCGACTTGCCGCCGTTCGCGACATCCCAGGTGTAACCCTTGATGCCGAGACCGAAGGTGTAGTCCACCTGGATGGTCGTGGTGATGCGCTCGTTACCGTTGTTGGTCTGCACGTTCGAGATGATGTCTCGGTTGTCGTGCACCAGCGCCGCGCCAGCGGCCAGACCCAAGATGATCTCCTTGTTCGGCGTACCGGCTTGAGCGAGAGCCGGCGCATCAGTGACGATCGAGGTCTTGCCGAGGATGTCGACAACACGAACGTTGCCGGCCTGGAACAGGTTGTTCGGGTTCGCGAGGCCCTGGCCGACCAGCTTGTGCCAGGTGGTGCCCTGCATGACCTGAGCTACCAGGTTCTGACTGGCATCGCCGAATTTCGCGTGCGCGCTGTTTAGGCCCGACTGGGTGATACCGGCGGTTGCCGACACATCGTTGACCGCAGCTGCTTGCGCAGTGATGGCCGCCACCAGTGCAGCGATGGCAGTGTTCAACTGATCCTTCAGCAGCACTTCAGCAAACGCGCGGCTAGCGACTTCAACGCCTTGAGCGGTTGGACGCTGCAGCCATGTCATTTGAGACGGCTCGTAGCGAATCGGACCGAAGCCACCCGCCACTTTCACAGTGGTGTCTTGCAGTTCGGTCAGGTCGACCGGAGTCACCGCGGCGTTGGCGCCGTAGCGGTTCACGCGACGCTGAGCTGCACCGAGGTTCTGGAAGAACGACTCTTGCAGGAAGTCACCGGTGAAGCCGTTCGGCGACAGCACAATCGCGCCGTTGCTGGCTGCGTTGAACGCCTCCAGCATTTGATCCAGCGTCTCGAGAGTCGCCGGCATGATGTAATCGTTGAAAACCTGCATTTGAGACAGGGACATGGGTCAAATCCTTAATTTAGGGGGAGATCAGAGAACCGAGAGGCGATTGCCGCCGTGCGCTCCGCTTTGGTACCGCCGATGTTTCCTTTTGCGGCCCCGCCGCCACCTCCAGCACCGCCAGCCCCGCCGCCAGATGCCTTACTGCCCGCGATCAACGGCGCGAACGCCGTGTCGTTTGCGAATTCTGCTTTCAGCTCATCCAGCGTTGCCGCCGAGAGCTTGCCCTGCTGGTCGAGAACGACCACAACAGGCTTCCCGTCGCGCTGCTCGACGCTCAGACGGCGTTCGATGTGCGGCAACAGGGCTTTGGCGCTGCCCGGGATTGCCAGGGCAGACGCGATATCAGTAGCGGTACGGCCGACAGTCAGATCCCGGATCTGCGCGCTCAGCGTTCCACGCTCCTGCTCCAGCGTGCCGTTCAGCTCAGCTTCGCGGCGGTTGTACTTCTCGGACCAGGAGCGCTCGAGCTCTTCGACGTTACCGGACTTCCGGGCATTCTCCTCACGCTCCAGGCGCGCCTGATCTTCGGCGTCCTTGCGGGCCTTGTCGGCGGCCTTCTTCTCATCAAGCAGTTCCTGAACCTTGGATTTCAGGCCAGAGACATCCTCAGGCTGAGGCAGACCTTCAATGCCGAGGACGTACTTGCCGTCCTTCTCGGTGTAAAGAGCGCGCACGGTGTCATCCACCCCATCCAGAGTGTCCAGCTGATATTTCAAACCCATTTGCTTGTCTCCCAGAGACGATTTGCAGGCCCTGCCTGCGGGCATAAAAAAACCCGCCGGAGCGGGTTTGATGTAGTAAATGTAATTCAGAGGCCTAGGGCGACCTCAAGACGCAGCCCATTTCGACTCCTTTCAGTCATTTCATTGACCTCCAAAGCGGTAGCCATGGGTGCGTCTGCCGCAGCGATATGCTCACTAATTGCATCGCTATGGCTGAGCGATTTCTCCAGCGCTCTGTAGAAGTCACCTTCGCCGATGAAGGTCTGGAGTTTGTTGAGATGTTCAGCAGGCGATAATCCAGCCGCACTGGCCTTTGCGGCGGCTTTGAAAATAGAACTGATTGTTTGCAAGAGCTGTTCCTCTGTGTTTAGAGGGACAATCCTGCCCTCTCAAATGCCAAAGGTTCAAGCTTCTTCATCTGCACAAGGGTCAGAGGTGAAAAGTTGCGATCCAGCTGCAGCTCTGAGAATCGTTCGATGCTCAGACCGCCTTCGCGGAACAACTTGGCGCGGACCGGGCCGATAGCCCTGTCCTGAAACGCGGCCGGCTGTTGCTTGAGCCAGTCGTAGTAACTGAGGTCCGCCCTCACCTGCTGAGGACCACCGTCGCCGATGGATGCTCGCGTGGCGTCCTTCGCGAACAGAGCGCTGAAACGGGTGACCGCCACCACCGTCGAACGACAGTTGATGTGGATCGGCGGCCGGGGCCCCTCGGTCAACTTGAAGCGCTGCTTGTCGAGCGACCGGCACTGACTGGTCGTCTTCGTATCCAGGGTGCTGACCCACTCCACCGCCTGCACGACGTCGGAGTTCTCTTTCAGCGTCTCCATACGTGCTTGGGTGGCGACATGCTGCACTGCTGTCCGTACCACGGCGCCGGCGTTGCGATTGGTCGTGGCCAGGATGCCGTCGTTGTACTGGAGCGCCTTTGTCCCGCGAATGTTCTTGATGATCTGGAAGTTCGTCTGGCCTTCGAAGAAGCCCTGCCGGATCGCGCCTGTGAGGCGTTGTCGCTCGGTGGCGGTGAAGCCATCGATGAACGTCTTGAGCAGCTTGCCGCCGTCAGCACCTCGCACGCTGAGTGGGTTGCCGAGGATTGCCGTCCTGATTGCAGCAGCACCTGGTACCGCCGCATCAAACGAGACGCCAACCGGTGCCGCCCGGGTCAGGCTGGTCGCCTCGAACTCAGCCTCGTAGTTCGCAATGTCAATTAGATCGAGGTTCAGCTTGTCGCTGTAGCGGTTGAAGATGCCCAGAAGCAGGCTATCGACCTCACTCAGCAGCCGCTCCAGCCGGACGATGGTGTAGTCCGTCAGGTCCGCCCGGGTCAGTCGCTCACGGATCGAACGATCGATCTCCTTGAGGAAAGGTCCGAACTTCGCGACCTCCCCCGACTTCAGTTGCTCGAGGAAAACGGCGTGCCGAATCGTGGCATCAAGGATCGCTTGGTTTGCCGCCATTCGGGATTACCTCGTCGTCATCCAGATCAATCACCGGATTCTCTGTTTCCAGTTCGTCGCGGATCTGGTCGTCGGTCTTCTCGGGATCGATCACCCCGCGATCACGCAGGTACTGCCAGAAGTCGCCCGCCGGCAACTTGCCGCCCTGCACTGCGTTGAACAGTGCCGAAAGGATCGTCGCGTCCAGGGTGATCTGGCTGAAGTCCTGATTGAGTTTGTAGAGGGTTTCGCCGGGGGCGTTTACGAACTCAGCCATCCAGACCAGGCACTGGCTGTAGGCCTCGCTGACGTTGCTCACCACCAGCGAAAGGACGCTGTGTTCGGCGGCGCTGTCGTTGTCGGCCTGGGTTGCGGTCTTCACCGCGCTGCCTCGTTCGATCAGTCGGGCGCCGAGTGACACCATGTCCTCTTTCTTGCCGTCCATTGCCTCTTTGGCCACGGTATTGGGCTGAGCTTGCCAGACGCCGCACGTGCCGCTGACCGGAAGCAACCAAGGCGCACGGGAGCCGAGGAAGATGCCGCCCTTCTCCATGTGATCGCGCCACTGCTCATCAAGGCCGGCCATCCATGGCTGAGGCTGACCCACCAGGTAGGCCGCCTCTTCGTAGTCAGCACTGTTGCGGTAATGGCCGATGTTGACTTCAGCCATGTCGTAAAGCGGCGAATCGTCGATGCTGGTGTCGTTGTTCTCGCTGCCCAGAAACTGAAACGGGATCACTCGCCAAGGCTGACCGAGGCCATTCAGTGGAGTGAAGGGTGCGATGGTCATTGCCGTTTCGCTGGAGCCCTCTTCCCACACTTCCTGCGTGTAGACGCCGGCGGCATCCAGGCGCAGCACCCGGTATTGAACAACCTGCTCGCTACCAAAGCCGTCATCGGTGTCGACATCGACCGTCTCGCGCAGCACGACCAGGCACAGCAGATGCTGGCCGCCGACTTGGCGCGTCTTCCAATTGATGATCGCCTCGGCCGGGTAGCTGGCGATGTTCGCCCGGGCTCGACCTGCTTGTTCGTCTGCCTTGCTCACCGAGCCGGCCACCACAGCCGCGTAATCCACCAGTAACCCGTGGCGGCCGACTTCGAGCAGATGCCCGATGACCGATTGCGACTGTTGGTAGACGCTTACGCCTTGCCCGTCGATGTCCTTCGACACGTAGTCGAGTGCGCCGGGGACGGTCAGCGTTGGCCAGGTGCGGAACACTGCACCCACTAGACTGTGTTTTGTCCGGCCCGTTGCGTTGTAGAACACGGCGCGTTTCTTGTACGCATCGTAGCGATCCTTGTTGTCCTTGCTGGTGTCCGAAGCATTCGGTCGAGGCAGGTACTGATCACCGGCAGCCTTAATGGTTTCCGAACCCTTGCAGACGTCGCGCACCAAGCGCCACCGGTACTGCGCCGCCTTGTACTCGGGACGGGTAAAAGTGACGTCCGTCATCGGGCGACTCCCATTTTCATTGTGGTGACCGGTTTAACGATCGGGTACTCGCGATGAATGAAGTAACCGCCGCCATCGTTGGCGTGGTCGTTGCCCTGGCTCTTGTCCGGCTCGCCGTTGGGCGCCCAGATTTGCTGCTCAAGGCCGTCGGCGTAAGTCGGGCATGTGAATGGGTTGACCAGGTAACGCCGCTCACCCTGCGCGTTGCAGAACATGGCGTTCATGGCGTTGATCCGATCCTTGACTGGCGGGTTGGCCGCCGGCGCGATGACTGTGAAGCCCGCCTGCTTGAGCATGGCGATATCGGTGACGCTGGCGTTGACAGACTTGCGCGAATCACCAGAGGCGTCCGGGTAGATTCGGATCTCGCAGGTCTTCTTGTAGTCGTTGCCGGTGTGCTCCCAGTAGCGCTCCTTGATGCGACGGATCATGTCCGGCGTGTCGTAGCCATCCATCAACTCATCGACTGCGCGGGGCAGACCTTGGTCGCGTTTGACATGAGTGATCGCCGCCATCTTGCCGACGTTGAAGTCCATGCCGATGAACAGCGGCTCACCCGTCTGCACAGTGTCGAAACACTGATTCAGCTTGCGGTCGTACGTGTGGTAGATCGAGCCGGACGTCAGGTTGACGAACTGGCCGTTCAGGTAAGCGAGGATCAGCTGCGGCGGATACGACTCCATCAACGATTCGATGTAGTCGCTTGGCAGGTTCAGTTCGTTGTCGAACGTGCTCGCCTGCACCAGGCCGTACATCTCATTCAGCTTCGGCTTATCGCGGAGCTGCTTCACGAACTGCAAGAAGACGAACTTGAAGCCTTCCGGCGTCGTGGTTACGTCCACACCGTTCTTCAACCCCGGCAGGTTGTAACGCATCCGGGCAATGATCTTGCGCCAGGCTTGCTGAGCCTTGATCGACGTCAACACGTCCAGCTCATCCACCAGAGCATGGCCAATCTTGAAACCGACAATCGTCTGCGGCTTCTCCATCGACCGGCAAATCACAGTGCCGCGATACTGCCGGCCGCTGTAGATGTGAACCTCATGGTTCGCCTGGTTGATCTTGGTCTTCAGTCCCCAGTCGTAGGCCACCTCTTCCACCGTCGGATAGAAGATGTCCCGGATCTGCGGGTAAGTCGGTGCGAAGTAACCAGCGTTTACACCTGGCCACTCCATGAAGTGCTTGCACAGCGCCGAACATCCGACCCAGGTCTTCCCTGAGCCGAAGCCAGCAACGAATGCGCGGAATTTGTTGGGGAGAGTGAGGAACTGAGCCTGCGGAACGTTAAGGCTCGGCATTCGGCTTCCTCGCATCCACTACGTCGACCTGTATGCGGGTCGGGATTGCCGGCTCGTCGCCAGGTTCGTCCTTCCGGTGCCGGTTGACGTACATGTCGCCGGTTTCTTTCGCGGCCTGCTCCAAGATCTGCATGGCCAGGCCGATGTTCTTC
Source organism: Pseudomonas sp. B21-048 (assembly GCF_024748615.1). Lineage (NCBI taxonomy): Bacteria > Pseudomonadati > Pseudomonadota > Gammaproteobacteria > Pseudomonadales > Pseudomonadaceae > Pseudomonas > Pseudomonas sp. B21-048. The sequence continues at coordinate 2,902,513 of NZ_CP087168.1, forward strand.
ATCGTCTCGGCCTTCTCCACGAATCGGTTCATGGCGCGGAGTCGGAAGGCGCGGTTGGCGATCGGAATCTCTGCCGTCTCTTCGCGGAAGCGCTTGCGGGTGTCTTCGAACATCGTCACCCAGCGCTTCGCCAGGCACTTCCCTGAGGTCTTTGTGGGATCGTGTGTTTCAACCTGCTGACGCGTGATCGATACCCCATATTCTTTCTGGACAGCCTCAACAACCTGTGACGGCGTGTCGAAGCACGCCAGGGCCTGAACGATAAAGGCCTTCACGTCATTTTGAAGGGCCGCCATAAATTCTCATCCGTCCAATGCCTGTCCAGAATCAGGCCGACTTGAGCAGACAGGTTCCGCAGGCCCTCGATATGTTCATTTTCCCTACCTCAGCAGGTTTGTTTGCAGCATCCACCAGCTCTTGCACATCAGGGCTCGCCCCATAGCGGCGAACCACACCGACGAACTCTTCGACGTCGTGGCCGCGCATCTCAAGCTTGGGCAATCCTTCCTGTGTGAACTTGGGAGCGCCGTACTGATCTTTGGCCTGAGCGATGTGGTACAGCTCATGCTCTACCAGCGCGCAGAAGTCTGCATCGGTGCACTGTGAGCAGTAATCAGCTGCCAGCGTGATGATGTAGGCCGGCACATCGCCGAACCAATCCATCATCTGCTGCTCCATCCGAGCCTTCTGCCAGCCACCTGCACGGAACGCCACTTGCTCGGCCTGACCTACGACCGTGCGACCCTTCTTGCTGAATGCGGCCGATGCCCACATCACTCGGATGTCAGCGTCGATCAGATGGGCATGGTCTTCGTTGTGAATGCTGCCGGTGTCGGCGAGGATCTCGGTACTCAGCCACTCCCACACCTCAGGGGCTGGAGTGAGGCGAATACCGAAGTCGGAGAGGTTGGACAGTTCAAGCAGCGACTCAGGCGGCATTGGTCTATCCATGAATCACCTGGCTCTTGAAATAATGGTTCGCTTCCGGTATTGGTAAGGTTCATCTCATAAGCAAGGAAAGCTATATGTCCGCAACAATCCACGCAGCAATGAACAACTCCGCCAATCCCGGCTTTGGTGCGAATGATAAACGAGCATTCGCTGTTGCAGCCGCTCTTGAAACCATCAACGCATATGTTGCGTCAAACTCCGGGGTTAACCTTGAGTCGGAGATGAGAAGCCTTTCAATTTACGCCGACAAAATTCAGGAAGCACTGAAAGTTTAAATTCCCCCCCGTGCCGCACTCTCCTGCGGCACACCTACCTTTCCGCGTCCTCCAGAATAATTTCGATCAGCTTTTGCTCACCCAAGCGAAACAGAGCAAGCGACTGCATGTCATCGGCCTTCGGACCAAACCCGAACACGTCAATGCGACCGCTCTCTGTGCGCATGCCGATCACACCGACCGAGCAGGTTCCCCGCTCACCCGACTCAAGGTCATCGGCGATCTTGCGCAGCGTGCTGACGGCGTCTCGCCAGCCTTCACGCTTGAACTCAACGATCTTCATGCTCATGCCGTCACTCGCTCCGTCCACTCTTCAATGATTCGACGCAGTACAGGCTCGGTCAGGATGCTTGAGGACTTGTCGCCCACTATCACTTCCCGCACCAACGCATGAGGCACTACATGGACACCGTCATCAGCCACGATCACTAGGTGAGGCCTTTGGTCGGCCAGGTCGTGTATCTCTGCAGCCATTCAGCTCACCATGATGTTGGTCTGCACCTGGGCGTGCCCGTGCAAGAGAGATACGACCAAGCCCTGAGGCAGGCCGGCAACCTTGGCGGCACCTACCGCCTTGGCAATGGCTCTATCCAGATCGGCTACGGCCTTATTGATGTCTGGGCTCATTGGTAGAGCCTGGCGCAAGCGGGTGACGTTGCTCATGCACCTCTCCAATGTCGCGACACAATTTGCTGATTCGCGAAACGTGTCGCGATTTACTCTGGCTTGCGGCTGGGCAGCTTGAAGTCAGTCACCCGATCAGCAATTGCGCGGATCTTCTCAACGCCCAGGAAGCCAACCCAGCCACCGGCAAAGGTCGCCATGCTCTGCGGGAGGCCGAAGAAGTCCAGACCACTGATGATGGTGAGGGTCAGACCACCGCAGATCGCGCCTTCCACAATCATCTGGCGCCGTGTTCCGCCGCCGTAGGTGATTCGCAGGACAGCCATTGCGCAAGACAATGCAGCCGCATATAGGACTGGTGAATGCTGGCTCAACCACGCAAGCGCAATCGCCCAGGTGTCTGGTTTGTCTGGCATGTTTGGCATCTCGGTTCCTCCCCGTCAGGGAGTGGTGGTCGGTTGGCAGGTAATCACCTGCGAACTTGAATCGGCTCCAGCAGTACGCCCAGCTCGAAGCGATGGGGTGCGAGAAGCCGAAAACGAAAAAGCCCCAGCGGATGCCGAGGCTTGGATCGCGAAAGATCTAACATTCTTGCGCAGCGATTAATTCAACGTGCGTAATAATGACATGATGGGGAAGAATCGATTAGCCGGTCAGCTAAAGTGAGAATTTGGGTCTAACTGTTCCGCTTTTTCTCAAATAACTCTGACATAACATCATCTCCAAACTCTAGCCTAAGGGCTTGCCGCCCCATTCCAACGTGCCGAAAATAAACTCCTGGTCGATGGCTCCCCACTTGTCCTTTCCCTCGCGAACTTACGTAGAAATGTTCTTTCTTCATGACATCTCCATAATGTTTATCAAAGATTTCACGGACTTGCAAAGAGCCGGCAACACCCAATTGATTTATATCATCTAAAAGATCTGAATAATCTTCGAACTCAGCTTTATTTTTCGATGGAAATACATCACCCAAAATCACAGCCAGGTTATCCACATTCAAAGGCTCATCGAGACTTGCACCATGACGAGATTGAGCCAACATATCATCAGTATAACTTCCCCTCTCTTCTAAAACCCGCTGAAGCTCCAGATCCACAGTTTCAAGTAATGCTGAAACCCTGTTAATTGATCGGCGAATAGGCGGCGGCACACCAGCTTCTTGTTTATATTGCAGCTTATGTGATGCTGCCGCCCATATATGCTGCGCCAGCGTCCTAACCTGAAACTCCATCGTAAACTCCCCTAGCCCAGCCAAAGTGGGCACGGAAAGCCAGCTCTGGGGTACCTTTACAGAGTAATGATGAGATTGATAACCAAATTCAGAATCCCCGAGCCGGTCACCTGTATCTTCAGATGAAATTAAATCGAAGTTTTTTGAAATAATATCTTTAACGCGCTCTAAGTCCTTCCGAAAAAGCAGAACAACCCGAACACCCACTAAATCAGAAAGATCGATTACCGATGTCAAATCGATACTTTTACGAACAAGTTTCTCGGATATTGAACTCCACTGTTTAACCCGACTTTCAATAGGAAAGCCCAGAGCTACATCGGCCTTAATGAAGAGTTCATTGAGCTCTGCCACAACGGCAGACCTCAATCTATCCGCCCTTGGCAAAAGCTCCTGATAGTTTACATTTAAAGCCTTTAGCGATTCCACAATCGAAGCCCACCTATCCATGTCCTTTACGCCAACTGTATCACCCAGCGTGCAGGAGTTGAACTGTAGCTAGCTCTGTAAGCCCCTGGGCACATAGCTGTGGATTTGCATCGAATGCTCCTCAACGAAAAAGCCCCTGCAAGTGCAGAGGCTCTGAATAGATGCGCTCGTCTTTCCGAGCAGTCTGCCAAAGGCCTTCTCAATGTCGACGTCCCTTTGCATCGATCTCGCTGATCCAGTCTCGCGCCACCCCGGAAGCAATGTGAGGTCAGAGTGCACGGGCTGCCGGTGTTGATTCCGTACGTCGCACTATCCGGCTATCGACGTCCAGGCGTTCCCGAGGGCCTTCCTGGCTACAGGTAAAATCGAGGCAACAAAAAACCCGCACAGGGCGGGTTTAAAAGAAACCCCGCACTAGGCGGGGCTCTGTGAGCCGTTAGGCTCGAATCAGACCGGCAATGATGAGGCTGGAGACGAGACCGGCACCGACAGCGTGAATTGTGTTAAGGAACGCCATGTCAGTTTTTTTCACCATCTCGTTATCCTCCTTCGTAGTCGAGGCCGCTACGGTCGGCTCTTGCACCTTGAGATACAGCATGTTTACAGCTACCAATGCCATGAATCCTACGGTGCCGGCTACGACTCCAGCCACAACAACGGATGCCGCTGCTCCAGGGAGAAGTTTTGTCGATCCCTAACGCGAAAGATCGACAGGATGGGGGAATACTCTCTCACTTTCTCACTCGATGCAATGGCTATTTGCTACGCCGCGCAACTTTCGATCAGACCCTCTGTATCGAGCAGCTCCTGAGCAGCAGTAAGCGCTTCGTTCACCTGGTCATCCAGTGCCTTGCGGATGTTCGATCGCCACCTGTACCGAGTCGATTCCGGCTTGCCGTCGTTGTCCCAGTTGGTGATGTCGTACCAGGCAGCAGGCAGGACCGCGGCGGACCGCTTGCCCTCTGTACCAGCCACTTGCGGGATTGCCCAGGTCAGCACTGCACATTCCCGGAAGCGTTGCGGTGCTGGAGACTGCGCCGTCTTGATCAGCTCAAGGATCGCCCCATGCTTGCGCTCGTCATGCGTTGAGTACTTCGCCACCAACGCGCGCCAATGCGCCGCCGACAGCGACTTGTGCAGCCGACCGAACACCCAGCAGTCAGTGAGGAACGCAGCCTCCTTGCCGACGATCTCCCCCTTCTGCTTGGCGCACTGTACCTTTGGCTCAAAGTCGCAGCCGCCGGCAGAGGTGATGGTTTCGGCGGCGAGCGCCCGAACTACTGCGGATACCACGTTGCGATATGTCATGCCCCTCTCCCCTTCAGCTCTCTTGTCTTTGCCCGGTAGTCGGCGGTCATCGCCTTCAGTTCTTCGATGGTGTACTTCTTCGGCTCGTGCGGGCCTTCGAGCCAATCGAGCCTTTCAGGTCCGATCTTCTCCAGCAGGCGCGGACGATAGGAAACGATGTTCCCGGACTTCTCCAAGTTGCAGTTCTTGTTGCATTGGAGATGTACGTTCAGCGGCTCGAATCGAAGCTCTGGGCATGAACCAACTGTTCGATAGTGACCGGCGCAGAACTGGACGTTTGCTGTCGTTCCGCATGAGATGCATGGATTCCCAGCGTCGCGCTCACGCACCCAGGCGTTGAAGGCCTGCTGCGTGTCCTTGAGGTGGTCGGCCCGGCTCTTCAGCTTCTCCTTGCGGACCTTGATCTCTTTGCGCTCGATCTGGGCCAGCGACTTGCGGGCCTTTTCCTGGTTCACTTCCTTGATGGCCAGACCGCACTTGGGACTGCACACGGCTTGACCGAGGCGCTGAGGCGGGAAGCTGATGCCGCATGCTGGGTTCTTGCACTTCTTCGGTCGAGGTTGTTTGGCGGGCAGGCTCATATCCACACCGCCTTGGATTTCTGCTGCTCATGGGAGAAGTCGCCGCGCAGGGGCATCAAGTGTTCAGGCTTAAAGAACTCACAGCCAACACCATCCCGCCAAATCGACCACCCGTCGAAAGGGGCAGTAAAAACCTTGCCTGATGGGTCTACGGCCCTCTCGCCCAGCTTTAGGAAGACGTCGATCTCAACCTCCGCCATCGCAGGAATCACCACACCCGCGAGCAAGGTCAGCGCCAGGTCGCCCTGCTTTAATTGATTGCTCATGCGTAACTCCCCAACTGATCGGCGGCAGAAAGCGCGTCAGCTTCATTCTCAAAGTGTGCGGACAGCACCAACCGCCAGCAGGCGTTGAAGACGTCGCGGTAAAGTGGCTCGAAAGCGGTGTCATCCATGTTTGCCCAACTAATCGACTTGGCCTCTTTGCGGATTCCCTCAGGCGTGTGCACCAGGTGGAAATGGCCGGCCTCGATCGTCACCCACTCACGAAAGGCTTCCCGACTCTTGTCCACCGCCGGGAAACGCTCAGCACGAGCCAGCTCAAGACCGGTGATGTAAGCCGCAACCGCGTGCGAGAGCTGCCCCGGCTTTCCGCTTTGCGCCTCGAAGAACTTGGCCAGTCCCTGAATGCCACGCATCTCCTGACGTGGAATCAACCCACCGACCGGCTCCCAGTACTCCCAAGCCAGATCGAGCATCGAGAAGAACTTGCCGTGGAACTTGCCATTGCGCATGCGGGTGAATTTACCGTGAATGATCTGACCAGCCTTCCACTTCTGGACAGTTTCACGGTCAGCTTCGGTGGCCGGTACCAAACCCTGGGCGGTGCGAATCAATGCGAGCTCAGCCATGGGATGCCCTCTCCGACTCCAGTACCTCGATCTGCTTCAGTAGCAGAGCCCGGCGATCTACCAACTCATTGGCTGCTTCAATCCGTATTTCCTCCTTCCTTTCTGCGGAGGCCGCTCGCATTTCCAACATGGAAGTCTTCACGCCTTGGAGCTTTTCACGCACTGCCGATGTTGGCCGGGTCACTTCACCAGTAATCAGGCCCGCCAACGCGCGGCCGTCTTCGGTGACCGGAACCACTCGCATATCGGCCAAGTACTTCTGGCCGTGTTCGTGGGGAATCCGCTGCATTTGCACGGCCTTAGCGATCGCCTCAACTCTGCGATTGGCGTCGAACCCCACAGATACGTGCCAGTTGACCACCTTGCGGTCTTCGCGAGCCTGGCTGACTAGTCGCTCATAAGCGCTGTTGAACGCCATGCGCGCGCCGATCTTGTCGCCGGCGTCGAAGACAGGTTTTGCAGCACCCAACGCCAGTTGGATTTCATCGGTTATCACCACCGTCTCGAACTCATCGTTCGAAGTCAGGGCAATGGCCCAGGCCTCATCCTTGCCCGGGCGGCCATCGGCAGCCTGAACCAGATCGAGGATGGCTTTCAGGGTGAGCTTGCCGGTCAACCCGCGACGGCAAGCCCAGAGGGCATTGGTGATCACGTCCATCGGATATTCAGCAAGGTCCTCAGCCATCAGCTCGGCAGCCGAAGCGCTCAGGGTCTGGCCGGCGGTTTCAGCCGTTGCGCAGAGGGCGGCAGAAAGATCAGCGAGTTGGTCGTAAGAAAGCATTTCGCTTACCCCCTTCGCGGATGTTCCGGGCAGCTTCCTGCGCGGCGTTGATGTTGGCCTGGGTGTCTTCTTGCTGGCGGGCGGTGCGGCCGTTGATTTGGGTCTGGGTGACCCATTGGGTGTGGTAGCTCTCAGCGTTGGCCAGCAGTTCGTTGAAACTGTGGCACTTGCGGATCAACTGGGCGTCGTTGATGCCGAGGTAGTACGCCGCGACGCTGTGAGCCACCTCTATGCCGAGGCGGCCGATCAGTAAACCGACCTGCCCTCCCACCTTGGCATTCCAAACTGGCCATGCCTTGTAGCGCTTGCGGTAGGACATGGCGTAGTTCGCCCAGGTTTTGAAGGTCTTGCAGGTCTGGTCTTTGGGGCCTGGCATGTCGGCGGGGATCTCAACCCGCGGTGCTTCGATGCGGTCAACGACCAAGACCAATCCGCCGGACCGGTTCGGCTTGTCCGAGCCGTCCTGCAAATCCTGATTACTGGTTACCTGATTGGTAACCTGATTATTGGTACCCTGATTTGTCGGAGATTTTTCCGACCCTGCATCGGATTTTTTTCCGACTTTGCTCGGAGATTTATCCGAGGTAGATCGGATTTTTTTCCGACCATCAATAGCATCAGAGGTCGGATATTTTTCCGACCCATCCAGTTTGCGGTTCCACTCTTTCGCCTTTTCAGTCAGGCGGATCAGCGTGATGCTCGATGTGCTGGAAAGCTCAATCAGACCGGCATCACGCAGGGCCTTCAGTAGTCGGTAAGCGGTGTCCGGCTTGTCAGTGAGCAGCGGCAGTTCTTCAACGATTTTGCTCTTGCTCAGAGCGAAGTAAATCCCGGTGCCCGTCTTGATTGGATTGGCCCAGCTCGGGCTCTCGTAGACGAAGGCAAACAGCAGGGCCTGCTGAGAATTCAGCCCCCACTCCAGCGCTTTCACCTGATTGATCGTGACGGTGTATTGCATGTCAGGCCTTCCCGACCAGTTTGGCCAGTTCGAGGAAACGATCGACGTACCAGTGAGGCTGCGTCTCGCGGGGTGACTGAGGATTGGTCAAATTCTTGCCGAAACGAAGGCCCTGCTCAGTCACCGACCAGAAATCGACCATTTCCTGCTTGGAGTTCTTGCGTTGTAGCTGCTTGAGGAAGCCCTTTGCGGCCAAGGCGCGGTTGAATGCCGCCGGCGCCACACGGATGCCGTTGTCTTTCAACAAGGCAGTGGCTGACTTGGTGGGCATCGAGGAACCGTCAGCAGCATCCGGTGCAGCGTCTACGGCGTAGCCCGGGAGAAACTTCGGGTCCAGGCCGTTGTTCTGGGCGATCTTGGTGAGCATGGCCATCTGGCAAGATGGGGCGGGCTTCAGCAGGCGCGTGAAGCACTCCATGATGGCGATCTCGCCGACGACCTTGGTGCCATTGAGCATGACCTGCTCGCGGGCGCCCTGCTGCTGTTCCAGCTCTCGCCAGCGGCGAATCACCTTCATGCGCATTGGGGCGCTGTAGCCGGTGAGCAGGCAGTCGGTGTGCTCGCGGTCGAGCAGATACTGGACCTGCTCGCGGTTTTGACCATCCAGATAGATGTGCTCAAAACTGAGTACATCTAATTTCAGCTCTTTCAGCATCGCTGCGATGTCGCGCTTCACGTTGGCGTGACGCTTGCCGGTGACATTGGCGATCTCGCGGGAAGACATCGTGGTCCGCGACACGTTTTCCGAATTAACAAAACGTGTCGCGACATGGTTCGGGGTATTGCTTGAATTGGGTTGGCTCTGCATAATCGGCCTCATCGAGTGGTAATGAATCAGCCGGGGCGCAATCCCGGCTTTTTTGTGCCCGGGATTCAGGCGATTTTTAGTTTTGGTCGGTGTTTGTCGAGCAGTGCTTCTGCCTTCCGGCCGAGCTCCCCTGCCCGCGCTTCAACCTGGCGGCATTGCGTGGCGAACGCCGGCAGATGCGGCAAGTCCTCTTCGCACATCACCTGGTCGTCAAAGACGTCACTGCCGGTGTCGATCACATCACCCAAAGCACGGATCAGCGCGCCGAAGCTTTTGTTTGCGCATTGGTCGCTGATCATCTGTCGGGCGCCGATCAATCCGTGGCGTCCGGCCAGTTCGTTGATGCAGTGGTCGCGAAACTCAGGTTCGAGTGCGTTCACCCACGACTCTTCCAGCCAGGACGGCATGTCTTGATCGCCAGAAAGCCAGCGCTGAACACGCTTAAGCCAGCGACCGGTCGCTTTCACGAACTCACCAACATCGTTTTGCTCAGTCAGCGCGCCGAAGTCCGGCACCTCTTTGGCCGTGGCCTTTTCCGGGCACGCCAAGTGCAATTCGCGACTCAGTGCCTGGGCGAAATCGTCCTGACTCAGGCTGGTACGGGCGATCTGGTTTGCCGCGTGCGCGACCAGAACCTGGTCACGGGTTTGGGCGCTGTGTCTTGGACTGGACGTTTCCATGGGGACTGCTCTCTTCTAATCTCGCTTCAACGGGTTAGCGACGGTGCTGGCTGTCAGGCGGCTACTTGGGGTTTTGATTCGGTGAGAAGCTCGTACAGATCGGGCCGCAGGCCAGACATAGTCAGATCTCCACTTGTTGCGGCTTGAAGCTTTTTCGAAAGTTCCAGGGAAGGCTTCCGATGACCGCCCGCAATTTGATAGAGGTAGCCGACGCTGGTGCCTGCCGCTGCCGCAACTCGATCGCGCTCCGGTGCGGTCGCCTTCTTGAGCCACTCTTGCATTTGGGTGGTCATGGGTATTCTCCGTTTGTCTCGCACAGAGTTTAGCCTCTAGCTAAATTATTTAGCAAGCATGAGTTTAGCTCGGAGAATATTTATCATTTAGCTAAGAGCTGCAATCATTAGCGCATGGATATCTACGCGATCAGAAAGCGCAACCTGGAAGCCCTTGCAGGCAACAGAAAGCGAAAAGAATGTGCGGAGAAATGGGGAACATCGTCTTCGGTGTTGAGCCAGATACTCTCCAAAAACCCGGTCAGGAACTTGGGGGATGAGCTCGCGCGCAGAATTGAGGCGGCCGAAGACCTGCCGAAGGGCTACCTGGATAACGTCAGAGATATGTCGCTGGTTGCAGAGTCGATGCCTGAGTCTCAGCACGCCGATCTGAAGGATATTCAGCTCTGGGACGATTCCACGCCTATTGATGACGATGAGGTATCCGTCCCCTTCCTTAGAGAGGTCGAGCTCGCCGCCGGCTCTGGCCGCTTCGTCATAGAGGTAAGCTCCAATTCGTTCCTGCGGTTCGGAAAGCGAAGCCTTCGACAGAACGGCGTCCAGTTCTCAAATGCAAAATGCGTGACCATTCGTGGCAACAGCATGCTTCCGATACTGAGAGATGGGGCTACGGTGGGAATCAACACCGGCATCACCTCGATCTCCGATGTCACCGATGGCGACCTGTACGCGTTAATTCACAATGGACAGCTGCGCGTAAAGCAGCTCTACAGACTCCCGTCAGGTGTTCGCCTGCGCAGCTTTAACCGCGAAGAACACCCGGATGAGGACTACACGTTCCAGGACATCCAGGATGAGCAGATCAGCATTCTTGGACATGTGTTTTGGTGGGGTATGTACGCACGATAACGAAATCAGCTTAGGGATTGAGCAATGGGAATAAGATTTCAGAAGCGGATCCAGATACTTCCCTGGGTTTGGCTGAACATCAGCAAGTCCGGCTTCAGCTTTTCTTTTGGCCCATCAGGACTGAGCGTTAACGTCGGCAAGAAAGGAACAAAGGTTACCGTCGGGCTACCAGGCACAGGCCTGTCGACAAGCCATTTGATCACAGCGGAGTCTGCGCAGATCCAGGATTACGAAGAGGCACGAGCGGAAGCATTGGCAAGCGCAGATAAAACGATTTCCGAGATTGATGTATTACTCACCGAGTGCCGCTTCGCTGGATGGCTGGAGAACTATCTGGATCAAGAAAGCTACGCGGCTGATCCGATGTACGGCAGAGCTGTGATAGCAGCGCTCACAGGCAATCACCTTACTGCAGCTTTTGTTGCTCGGCATTTGGGTGTAGACCTTAGCCGTGGCAGAAAGCTTATTCAGCTGATGGAGGCTGACGGCATTGCGCCATCGGAACCTGGATCAATAACTCCTGAGTCGCCGCTGGATATAGCCGCACTCAAGGAAGCGTTCGACAGATACGAGTGCGAGTCGGGCGAATGGCAGTCAGCACACTAGAAGGTGTCTCATGCCCCTCACCAAACCAAATCAGCAGCTCCGGCGTGACCTGAAAAAGGCTGCCGCTCTTCTCAAGTGGTCCGGCGTCGATCTGATGCAGGCAGCCGTGCGACTCTCAGAGGCAGGGCGCGAAGACGAAGCCAAAGAGCTGCTGAGGATCGCGTCGAGCTACCAGGATATCGAGGATCGGCTGGCCGACTATGCTGACGAGGTGAGAGCAGGAAGGATTGCTCGAGAAAAATATCAGTAAGCGTTTCCACTCTATATGTTGCCGAGTTGGTCGATACGATTGAATCAGGTATTTCTGCTGTCGTGAGCTATACCGAATACAACTCAATCGTGTAATGCCTTGACCTGCCCCTCCCCAACTCATAATGTTCAGAAGTAAAAAATATTCGTCTCTCTAGGATTTTATGGCTATTTTTTTGGTAATCCCATCCACCCCTTTTACTGAAGGCGTCAAAGCTAGCATTGAAACTCAAGCTGGCGCTGATACCATAAAATTCCTCGAGCTACCTCGAGGGGAGTTCTTTGTGAGCTTCAGGGGGACCAGTGTGGAGCTTAGCGATCTTCTGACAATCACACCGGGAGGGGAATCCAGCGTCCCTCCGTGCATTGTCGTATCAGTGGGGAGCTACTACGGTCGAGCCAACTCTAATGTCTGGGAGTGGGTTCAAACCCATTCGGTGTAGTCATGGAAAATAGAAACGACGGGCAGGTAACCCCTTCACCCATCATCTCGACGCCACCGCCCTCTGAGCCCACATGGACTATGCAGGCGATCAACCGCCTCGACCTCAATATTGTCAGCCTGACGCATGCCGTAGAAACACTGGTCAAGCAGGCAGATGCAGCTGAGAAAAAAAGCGATGAGGCTGCCAAATCCCTAGTGAAAATCGAGAGGACCATATACGCAGCGGGTGCGATAGTGGCTCTCTTAGTAGTGGTTGGCGGCTTCATTGTGAATAAGGCTGTTGATTTCGGAATGACCATGGCTAAAGATGCCTTGAAGGCTCAGGCCCAAGTCGTGGCGCCGCCTATGCCAGTAGACCCCCCGTTCCAAAAAAGAAAGTAGTAAGAGGCAAGACACCTCCTACCGAAAATGTATGCCCGCAGCCCGCCAATGAGCGGGCTTTTTTGTGCCTGAAATTCCGCCTCCCCTTACCCCTACGACAACAAAGAGCTAAACAAAATATGCGCAAGCTAAATTTTTAGCATAAAGCTATTGACGCAATGTTTAGCTCAGAGCTAAATTATGTTCAAGCCATCAAGCAATACCAGCCCAGCAGCGAAAGCCGCGCCGTTCTTTAGCGATACAGCTTCACCTTGCCGGATCACCACCGGCCCAGATTTAAAGGCAGCGATGAACCGGCCTCAACGGTTCAGAGGGTTGGCAACTGACCCGGGCGTGCAGCGTAAAACGCCAAGAACAGTTATTCAGCGGGAGAACAAGCCGAAAGGCCCGCGGCTGGAAGAACAATTTGAGACAGGCCGGTGACCGACGCCAGTAGCGGGTCACGGCGGAAAGCATCACTGAGCAGCCTTCTCGCGAGGGCTGCTTGGGATGACAACCGAGGGATATAGATATGAAATCTGGAAAAGAAATGGTGGTGGGACCTGCAGAACAGCAGGGAGCAACAGCCGACTATGGAGGCTCTAAAAAAGTCTCACCAGGTGCATCTATAAGAAACTTCGATAGTGGTCCGGCCGTTCCAAGTCGAGATTGGCGCTACCATCAACATATTGATCCTAACCTCAAAGAACCGGATCGTTAACAAATCCTATCTGGCGCTCCAGGCGTATCGGGCTGTCGGTCAAGATTTCCGCTGCAACACCCCAAGCTCCATTCGCCCCTATGCGCACCTGAGGGGGATTGGCCCAATAGTCCTTGGCCTGCCCCTCATGCAACTCTATGAAAGATATCTGTTGTTGAAGGGTGTGATCTTGAAACATAGAAAAATCACCCCGATGAATCTTCGCGTCCTGATTGACGATCGATGCCTCATAAATAACGCCAGACGTATAGATGTAATGCCCAAACCTCCGGACATCCTCATAACTTTCGAAAAGGAAGCACGCCTCAAATCGAGACACTTTTTCAGGGTGGTATTGATTTCTGACACTCTCGAAAATCAGCTCTCTGGCCAAGTTAAGAAAATGACCTTCCGGACCTCTCGGACCAACTGAGTAAGCCTTCAAGTTTCGACCGAAATTTCCTGGCAGTACAACAGTTCCTTCTCCAAGCATGTTGGGAGCAATATGAAAATACTTTGTCATAGGTTGTTCTCGCAGTCGTAGGGACCGCGAGACTACCACGGCCCGGCGTGGCTAAACATCCGGGACCAATTACTACCAGAAAAGCCAGCGTCACGTCAGCATGACGAGCACTGCCTGATCACCTCGAAAGAGGCCGCATCGGAATGTCGGCGGGTCATGAAAAAAGCATCTCCAGAGCAATCGGATTGTGGCGAATACCCGGACGTCGATTGCAGAAAATGGTGTGGACCGACATTCCAATGCTGCTTCGATAGGTGGCCACTGCCTGCCCAGTGAGCGAGCAATAGGAGCTACCGCCATGAAGTAGCCGAACGATTCACTTGCGTGGCGCGGCAAGCCTGAAGGCTGCGCCCAACACCTATCCAGGCAGCGGACAGTAGGCCGTCGATGTCACCGCGCATCGGCCGGAACTCCGGTAGGCCACTCCAGCGCAGTCGACAATTTGATGCTGCAAACCTAGGCCGTCGCCAGTAGCGGGCCTGGATTCCTCTATGGCAGATTTGCCCCTTCATCAACAGGCGATTCTTTGGCTGCCTCCGGTGCCAAGTAGCCTTTGTACGACTTGTGCACCGCATCAGAATATTGCAAAAGCAAGTAAGCGAGAGACAGAAATGCGCTTACGAACTGAAGCCGCTCCCAGTCATCCCAGTGCGCAGTTATGCCCCATATTGAGAGCCCCATAACGCCCAAATACAGGAGATTTGCGCATAGTGCCGCAAGTAGGAATTTTCTTTTACGGGCGAACCACTTACTTGAACGATTTGATAGCCATGGAATTCCGGTAATTGCTAACAGCAGCTCGAAAAGCTTCCCCGGAATTGTCCTCAGGAAGGCAAAGATCTTTTTCACACAATTCCATATGGCTCCCAACCTTTGCTCTCCGAAAGTGCGGTTCTCAAAACTGATTCTCGTGGAGCGTAATTCTACCAGAGCGCCTGCTCTCTTCATTCCTCCCCGACACAACCCGAATGCACTCCCCCTCCGCGCCCAACGGCAACCAGCGGAACGGATGAGTGCAGCCGAGTTTTGTTGGATCAACACCCCGCCACTCTGGAGGCGACCGTGAACGCACTACTCAAATGCCAGCTTCGCCACGACAACGCGGAGCCTGAAGACGATTCGAGTTATCAGGAGGCCGCGACCCGCTGGATCGAGAACAACGCCGAGCAGCTGGTGTTGGGTTGTGACGTTCTGTTCCTGCGCCGTCACGGGCATTGGCAGGGGGTAACTCAAGCGCAGTTCATTGCCAAGATTCAGGAGCACCTGGTGCAGCGGCAGATCGACGGCGCCGATGACGGAGACTGGTTTGCGCAGCTGGTAGCAGCTGCGTACGCCGGCGGTAGCGTCAAAACCTTTGCCGAGAACTTGCTCGGCCAGAGCAACCACGTCAGCGGCAAGATTTTCGAGATCGCCGAGGCGTTGCTTGAGCCATATGCCCATGACGGACTAATCGCCGATGCCGAGGATGACGAGTCGTGAGCCCGTACATCTTGATCGATGAGGCGCTGGATAGCCTTGAGCATCCAGACAGCCCTCCTAGCAACAGCCTTCTGGTCCAGCAGATCATCACCAACCTGATGACCGATCAACTGATCACCCTCGAAGAGTTCAGCCACTACTGCAAGCGCCTGCTTAAACACTGCCGGCAGCGCAAGGAGTTGTCATGAGTACTGCACTGGTTAAAACGCTCATCGACGAGCAGCTCGACGAGATCGAATCGAAGCTGATCTTGCTGGGTTTCGGTCTTCCCTTTAACGAGGTGATTGGCAAGCCCCGCGAATCCTTGGTCGCCAGCTTGCCGTGCCGTTTGGCGGCGACCATGAAGGGCGGCCGGATCGCGGTGCGGGTGAGGCAATGACCTCCTACCAGCGCGCCAAGCGCTTCTGGTTCTGGCGCGGCTCAGCCATCGCCCTCACCGTTTTTGCCTTCCTGATGCTACTTAGCGCTCTCGCTGACCGCATAACTCAATAGCCCACAACTTCATCGCTGCGTGCATCGCGGCAAGGATTCCCCGTGTCCGCTACTACTGAATTGGCCGTTGCGCCGCCGCAAGAAACCGCCCTCGCCGTCTTCACTGCTGAGAAAGGCCTTGAGCCTTGGTTGCAGCAGATCCGGACCGAGATCGACGGCTTCACGCCGGACATCAGCACCCGCAAGGGTCGTGATGCGATCGCCTCCATGGCGTACAAGGTCGCCCGCTCCAAGACGGCGCTGGATGATGTCGGCAAGAAGCTGGTAGCTGATCTGAAGGAAGTGCCGAAAAAGATCGACGCCGAGCGCAAGCGCGTTCGGGACACTTTGGAGGCCTGGCAGGAAGAAGTGCGCCGGCCTCTGAACGAGTGGCAGGCTGCCGAGGACGCACGGATCGACAGGCACAACTCAGCGATCGAGAAAATCAGGCTGACGGCCATCGACCTGGACGGAATCACCGCCGAAGACCTAGCTGATCGAGTCGCACAGCTTGAGGCAATCGCCTTGGGCGAAGGATGGGAAGAGTTTGAGGCGGAAGCCGCGCGCGGCAAGGATAAAGCCCTTGTCATCTTGCGCGCCGCCCTCACCGCCCGCCGGCAATACGAAGCCGATCAGGCAGCGCTTGCCCGCCGCCGCGCTGAAGATGAACTGCGCGAACAGCAAGAGCGTGAGG
This sequence comes from Pseudomonas sp. B21-048, assembly GCF_024748615.1. Lineage (NCBI taxonomy): Bacteria > Pseudomonadati > Pseudomonadota > Gammaproteobacteria > Pseudomonadales > Pseudomonadaceae > Pseudomonas > Pseudomonas sp. B21-048. The sequence continues at coordinate 2,918,661 of NZ_CP087168.1, forward strand.
CCCGAATTGCCCGGGAAGCTGAAGAGCGAGCGCTGCGTGAAGCCGAGCAACGTGCCCAGGCAGAACGAGAAGCCGCCGCCCGCCGTGAGCAGGAGTTGATCGACAGCGCAGCCAACGCCAAGCGCGCAGCTGAGAAGGCCGCTGCAGACGCTGAAGCAGCAGCCGAACTTCAGCGTCGCCAGCTCAAGCTTCAAGCCGAACAGGCACAACTGGCTGCCGAACAGGCCGAAGCCAGCCGTCTGGCGGCGGAACAGCGCGCCGAGCAGGCTCGCGTTGCTACCGAACAGCGTGCAATACAGGCCGCCGAAGACGCCCGCCTCGCCGAGATCAAGCGCCAGAACGATGCCGCCGACGAGAACATTCGCCAAGCCGCTTTGCGCGAAGCTGATATCGAGCACAAGAAGGCCATCAACCGGAAAGCGCTTGAAGCGTTCGTAATCGGCGGCATGACCGAGGAATGCGCGAAGCAGGCAATCACCCTGATCGCGCAACGCAAAATCCCCGCCATTTCCATCCAGTACTGAGGTCGCCATGAGCAATCTTGCAGTGACAGACAAGGCCGAGCTTTTGCCGGCCGTGCAAACCGAGTCCGCGACGATCATGTCGATCATCCAGCAGGTGGCGATGTCGCCGGACGCTGACATCGACAAGATGGAACGCCTGATGGCGATGCACGAACGTTTCCAGGCGCAGCAGGCAAAACAGCAGTACGACGACGCCTTGGCCCAGTTACAGGAAGAAATGCCCGTGATCGGCGAGCGCGGCGGCATCAAGGACAAAAGCGGCCGCATCCAGAGCACCTACGCACTCTGGGAAGACGTCAACGAGATGATCAAACCGGTAATGGCCAAGTATGGCTTTGCCATCACCTTCCGTACGCCACGCAACGAGCGAGGCATCGAGGTCGAAGGCGTGCTGAGCCACCGCGCCGGGCATCGCGAAGTGACATCGATCGTTTTGCCAGTCGATGCATCCGGCAGCAAGAACGGCGTGCAGGCAGTCGCCTCCAGCGTCAGTTACGGCAAGCGGTACACCGCGGGCCTGCTGCTGAATATCACCACGACCGGTGAAGACGACGACGGTAACGGGCCGGGCGCGCAAGTAACGCCCCGAGTCACGTCCGCCCAGGCTGCGCAGATCGCCATGCTGCTGGAAAAGTGCAGCGACAAAGCGAAAGCCGCATTTGCCGGAATCCACGGCACACCGACCGCTGTCGAAAAAGCGGTGTTCGACCAGGTGCTCGCAATGCTCACCAAGTCAGCAACTCAAAACAGCAAAACCACCGAGGGGAAAGACGATGCGAATCATCAGTAATGTGGAGCAAGGCACTCAAGAATGGTTGGATCTTCGCCTGGGCATCGTCACCTGCTCGGAGCTGGATAGCCTGCTGGTAAACGGCAAAGGCGAAGCCGGTTTCGGCGCCGGCGCATTCACTTACATGAACACGCTGATCGGTGAGCGCATCACCGGCGAGGCTGCCGACCCGTTCCAAGGCAACCGGCATACCGAACGCGGTCATGAGTACGAAGGCGTGGCTCGTGGCCTGTATCAATCTCAGGTGGACGTCATAACCAACCAGGTCGGGATCATCCTGAACCATGGGATCGGCTACTCGCCAGACTCACTGATCGGCGAAGACGGGCTCTGCGAGATCAAAACCAAACTGCCGAAGTTTCAGGTCGAAGTGATCCTCTCCGGCGAGATCCCGAAGGAACACGTTGCGCAGTGCCAGGGTGGCTTGTGGGTATCGGATCGCGAGTGGATCGACTTCGTCAGCTACTGGCCAGGCATGAAGCTGTTCGTGAAGCGCGCCTACCGCGACGAAGTGATGATTCGCAAGATGAGCGAGCGGGTCAAAACCTTCTACGAAATCCTCGACGAGCGCATGAATCGCGTGCTCGGCATCGCCGCTTAAGGAAACCCCATGCCAACACTTACCGACGTCGGCCGCATTGGCCGTGACGCTGAACTGCGCTACACCCCCGGCGGTGACGCCGTGATCAATCTGGCACTGGCCTGCGACTACGGTCGCAAGGTCGACGGCAAGCGCCCGACCCAATGGGTTGACGCCACTCTTTGGGGTAAGCAGGCCCAGGCCATGGCGCCTTACCTGCTCAAAGGGCAACAGGTCCACTTCACCATGGACGACGCCCATATCGAAACCTACGCCAAAACTGGTGGCGGTGAAGGCTTCAAGCTGACAGGCAAGGTTATCGTGATCAAGTTCGTGGGCTCTCCCCCTCAAGCGGCCAGTCAACCGGCACAGCAGGCCAGGCCGCAGCAATCCCGGCAGCAGGCCGCGGCCCGTCCAGCACAAAATCAACAAGGCACAAACGGGCCGGACTTCGACAGCTTTGACGACGACATCCCCTTCGCGCCCCTCCATCATCTGAACGGTGCCTGACATGGACACACTCATCCCGCTTGGCTACGAACGCCAGGCACCCATCGAGGCCGCAACTGCGGCCTTCCTTGCATCTGGCGGTCTGGTACGCCAGTGCGGGCTCAGCGAAACCCAGCCCAAGCCGATCAGCATGTGGAACTCGGCCATCACTCGCCGCAAAGATGGGAGCCGCGAGTTCATCCAGAAGGAAGGCGAACTGGCGAAGATGATTCGCGGCGCTGCCTCCATCGTCACCGAGTTCGGCACGGCCCGGCGAACGCCGATCGAGGTACGCAACAAGCTGCGCGCCCTGGGCGAAAAGCTGACGACACCGCAGGTCGAGCAGATCGCCGCGCGACACAGCATCGAACTTGCGCAAGGCGGGAAACTGACTTGAGACGACTCCGCATCCAGCAACGCAAACGACAGACATGGCTGGATATACCGGCCCACGGAATTGAAGAGGCAGGCCATGGCCAAGAGCAACGCGGATATTCAGAAGGACAAGCGCGCCAAGGAGAAAGCCTTGCTGGACAGGATCGGCGCCGAGAAACGCACGCTGATTGTGTCGAAAGCGCTCGCTGATGCACTTCAGGTGCTCGGCGAGCGCCATTACTTTGAGGAATGGCAGGAGACGGTGTCGACCCTCATCCTGAACTTGGCTGCGGCGCCCGCCGTTGAGTCCGTACGCTTCGCTAGCATGTCGCGACCCAAAATTGATATTTCTGAAAAGTGGTCGCGACAGCTTGAAAGCTTTGCCAAACGTGAAGAGTTTCTACGAATTGACGATTAATGATATATGCCTCGGCAGGGTTGAACCGATATATCTGCGTTAATCTGGCATGTCGTCGGCATGTAATGAGGCAATGTAAATTTTTACTTCTTGTATAGAATTAAACTCCTCAAAAGACAATTTCAAGGAACACTTCAAAAGTTTTTCTAATTCGTTTTTATATAGAACTGTGGATTCCGCTATCTTTTTCATTGCCCCTATGATCTCAGGCGTTTCACCTAGTGCACTAAGAGCACTCATCCTGTTTAGGGCATCAGCTTGGGAGTGTTGAAAATAAGTGATTCGCTGTTCGAAAACTCGAATAATTGAATTTTTGAAATCAGCAATTTTAGCGCTATTCAATTCTGCCTTAGCGAGTAAAAGCTGTTCAGCTTGAGCATCATACGATTTTTTCTGCAAAGAAATGACACTCTCAGAGTCCGCCTTTTGCGACATCAAGGTGTGATGTTGAAGCTTCAAAGTTTTCAGCAGGGCTATGAGGGTGACAATCGAAATAGCCGGACCAAATACCCCTCCAAAAAAAGAACCTAACGCTGACCAGTCACCAGATTGCGACGATAAGGCGCCATTAAATGTTTTCAAATACAAGCCAACGCTAACCACAAATACAACACCTAACAACGAAATCCCAATTATCAACGAACTGTTGATCAAACGGTTTGACCTCGCCAGAGCGCCTTCAAAATTTTCCATATTCAGTCCGAAGAGAGTTGAATGTATGAACCGCCACGACTTAAGAATAACCGATTTCAAAACTCAATACGGACTCGGATTCAGCACTCAGGACGATGAGATCGTTGTCGACTTCTTCTGTGGTGGCGGCGGCGCCGGTACCGGGCTGGAGATGGGCCTTGGCCGCGCAGTGAATATCGCGAAGAACCACAGCCCTCAAGCGATCAGCATGCACACCGTCAATCACCCGGGTGCCGTGCACTACACCACCGACGTGTTCGAGGGCGATCCGGACACAGAGTGCGGCGGCAAGGCCGTGGGCTGGTTCCACATGTCTCCGGACTGCACGCATCACAGTCAGGCCGCCGGCGGCCAGCCACGCAAGCGTGAGATTCGCAACTTGTCGTGGATCGGCCTGAAGTGGGCCGGCAAGAAGAAGCCCCGCGTCATCAGCCTGGAGAACGTGAAACAGATCCTCCAGTGGGGGCCGCTGATTGCTAAGCGCTGCAAGGCAACTGGCCGCGTAATGAAGCTGGGCGGCTCCATTGCCGAGCCGGGCGAAGTCGTCCCGGTCCACCAGCAGTTCCTGGTGCCTGACCCGAAGCGGCGCGGCCAGACATGGGCGACCTTTGTCGCCGAGCTGCAGCACCTGGGCTATGTCGTCGAGTGGCGTGTCATTAAGGCCTGCGACTTCGGCGCACCGACCAGCCGCGAACGCCTGTTCATGATCGCCCGGTGCGACGGCGAACCGATTGTCTGGCCGGCGCCAACCCATGCCAAACACCCGGTGAAGGGACAGCAGAAGTGGCGCACCGCCGCCGAGTGCATAGACTGGACCATCCCGAGCAAAAGCATCTTCGACCGGCCAAAGCCACTGGCACCAGCCACCCTACGGCGAATCGCTAAGGGCATGAAGAAATTCGTCATCGATTCCGCTGACCCGTTTATCGTGCCGATCGCGAACTGGTCCGGTGAAAGTGTTCAGTCAGCGCACGACCCTCTACGCACAGTGACATCTTGGCCACGCGGCGGCTCGTTCGCCATGGCCAGCCCGATCATCGCGCCAGCAACGCACCAGGGCAGCGACCGCATCAATGACCCACACGCACCGCTGCCGACGGTGACATGCGCCAACCGCGGCGAACTGACGTTGATCAGCCCGGTGCTGGTCGGTGCCGGTGGACCTGAATACTCAGGCAAGCCGGTCGCAATCGATCAGCCGGCCGGGACCCTGATGACCCAGAACCATCGCGCGATCGCCGCGGCGCACTTGGTGAAGTTCCGATTTGCTGATGAGAGCAAGGCGCTCGATGAACCATTGCCGACCATCACCAGCGGTGGCAACTACCAGCGCCCGGCCGGTGCTGCCCACGCAATGGGAATCTCGACGGTGTTCATGGCCCAGATGAATGGTGGCTTCAACACCACCGACGCCAAGAGTATCGAAGACCCGATGACGACGGTGACCAACACCGGCAGCCAGCAGCAGTTGGTGACAGCCAACCTGGTGCACCTGCGCGGCAACTGCGATGCGCGGGACACTGCCGATCCACTGCACACCATCAGCGCCGGCGGCACCCACCATGGACTGGTCACCGCATTCATGGAGCGTCAGTTCGGCGCCAGCGTTGGCCAGGCGGTGGATGAGCCTGCACCAACCATCACGGCAGGCGGTGGCGGAAAGAGCTCATTGGTTGAGTTCCAGCTTTCGCCAGAGGTTGAAGCCGATGCACTGCGCGTCGCGGCATTCCTGATCAGCTACTACGGCACCGAGAACATGAGCGCCGCCGACGCACCAGCGCCAACGATCACTACCAAGGATCGACTCGGCCTGGTCACCGTCACCATCAAGGGCACGCCGTACGTGATCGTCGACATCTGCCTGCGGATGCTGCAACCGGCCGAGCTGTACAAGGCTCAAGGCTTCCCCGCCGACTACATCATCAGCCACGGAGCCGACGGCAAACCGTTCACCAAGACTCAGCAAGTCCACATGTGCGGGAACAGCGTCAGCCCACCGCCTATGGCTGCACTGGCAAGGGCCAATGACCCATGGCGAATAGCGGAACACCAAGCAGTAGCTGCGTGAAACTACGGACGAGAGAGTTCCTCAAGGATTGAGGCCCGCTTGTTCTTTATGAGCCTTACAGCATCGCTTATCCCGTCATACCCCATCACATTCGATTTTGCGAGTTTCTCGGCTTTTAGCGCGGCAGCTAATGCGAGTACTTCTGCAGTCAAAATCATCTCCAAAACTGCCTTTTGATCAGACATTAACACTCCTTATTGATTAGCGGCCGAGCATAGACCGCAAGGACCTCCCATGCCCACAGAAAACAAAATCGCTGAACCGGCACCGAGCCTGGCGACCGGCCACAACCTCGACGCCGCGACCTGGGCCGACTTTGTCCAGCGCCTCCGCTATCACTGCAACGGCGCCGGCGTTAAGTGGCACCACACCGCAGCGGCGCTGTTCACCGTGCAAACCAAGCGTATCGATTACGGCTTCGAGATTGACTACGCCGAAGGGCGGGTTGTTTGCCTGGAAGATCGGTCGTGGTTCAGCCCGAAGGACTACTGGGACGACCTGGACGACGAGGAGCGCGCAGAAATCGACGAAGCCTTGATGGCCGACCGCGAGTGCGCATTCATGGATCTGGATGAGGACGATCAGTGGGAATACCTCGCCGAGTGCGATAGCCACACCGTCACCGGCTGGAACAAGCGCTGGGAGATCGTGAACAGCCACTTCACCAAGGACGCCGCCGAGGCATTCATCCGCCGGAAAAAGCACGACTACGGCGAGATGCGCGTCTACGTCGAATCGCAGTATTACGCCTGGGAGTTCGAAGCCATCAAAGCAGCGATCCTCGATGGCACGCTGACCTACACGCCGAAGGAGATTGCATGACCACTCAAAACGTAATCGCTGAGCCGCTGAAGGTTGAGCGGTCCACCGTCACGAAGCTGGTTATCACCGGCGCCCCGCGACTTGACCCGATCACCGTGTTCCTCGAGGACTTCGGTCGTCGTGACTGTCCTACCGAATCCAACCCGAACTACCAGACTGCTCAGGGCAAGATCACCATCAACTGCTGGGACAACAGCTGGAACGCTTACTGGGGTGGCATGGGGCCGCGCACTGTTGCTGAGTTCGTTGCCGACTGCGACTGGCACTATGTTTTGAACTGCCTGGACAGAGGGATCAGCGATACACAGTTCACCGGTGATGCGCTCGAGGCATTGGCCCGCAAGTGCATCCTTGAACGGCGGCGCGGCCGCAACAAGTCAGATTGGGAGGAAGGCAGCCTCGATGCGGAAGACGCGCGCCGCCTGTTCAATCGAGTCGACGAACTTCGCAACATCGAATCCACCAACGAGTGCTGGCATCAAAGCGAGCTGCTCACCGAGTTGTTCGGCGAAGAGTGGCACTACCCCGTCGGTGACCACGCCAAAGAGGAAAATCACAAGTTCACATACCTGCGCCGAGTCGTCGAAGCGGTGCAGACAGCTTTGCGCCAGGAACAGCAGCAGGTGGCAGCATGACCCACCCTCACCTATTGCGCTGATGGTTCTGTAAATCGGTCGATCTCTTTCCGGTAGGTTGCAAGATCAATTATCTGACGCAAGCAAATGACGACTTCCAGTTTCTGCTTGTCGTCGGGAATCCCTATTCGTTTGAGCATCATTTGAGCGTCTTCTTCGATTGCCGCGAGTGCATCGATATCGCTTTGCAGTCTCATGTCGGCCTCCCTCCAGGCTGAGTTCGACCTAAATAAATACCCCACTTCAACGAATCACGCCAGCCGGCGAGGCAATCGGCTGTCTGGAGCAGTTATGAATCCCTACCTGATCACAGGGCCCGCCCAGATCGGCATCAGCGGTGGTCGTACCAGCGGGCACATGGTCTACAAAATTCTCGAAGCCCACGGCGGGTCTCTGCCACCAGACGTGCACCTGTTCTTCCAGAACACCGGCAAGGAGCGCGAAGAAACGCTGATCTTCATCGATCAGATTGCCAAGCGCTGGAACGTGAACATCGTTTGGATGGAGTGGTGTCGCGTGTACGGCCAGCCGGACGACGTGGCCTGGTACCGGCTGGTGAATTTCGAAACCGCCAGCCGTAATGGCGAACCGTTCACCTTGATGCTCGAGTACTACGCCGCGTACAGGAAGGCCGAAAAGAACCTCCCGCCGGTGCTGCCGAACTTCTCAAACAACATGTGCACCGCCTACTTGAAGGTGAAGATCGGCGAGAAACACATGCGCGCCCTGGGCTACACAGAGTGGGATTGCGTCGTCGGCATCCGCTACGACGAGCCGAAGCGCTATCACCGCATGATGGCCGCCAATGATCGAGGAGGCACCCGCTGGGACAATCTTTGCCCCTCCTATACCGCGGGTATCACAAAGGAAAACGTAGCCGAATTCTGGAAGGCTCAGCCATTCGATCTTGATATGGATTCCGACTTCGGCAACTGCGACCTGTGCTGGAAGAAGAACGAAGGAAAGCTGATCAAGACCATCATAAAAGACCCGTCGCGGGTTATCTGGTGGTCAGGAACTGAAGAGCGATTCGGCCAGGTCTTCCGGCAGGATCGAGCTAACTACAAGACGATGGGCTGGTCTGCCGAGCAACGATCCCGGCAGACCGACTTCGATTTCGACTATCTCGCCGAAGACATTGACTGTTTCTGTGGCGATTGATCTTTAGTAAGTCACCCACATCAAAACCACTTGGCAGATAGCTGCAGCAGCGGCACAGCCTGCCGCCAGCTTGTTCCATTTGGTTTGTTCTTCTGCGGTTTGGAGTATGTCGACCGTGCCTTTCTTTGTGCTCCTGGTTAACAAAACGCCAGTCCAACTATCGGCGCTCTCATCGTGGAAAATCTCGACAGTTGCCGATTTAAACCAAAGGTAACAGGAGCCCAGCGAGAACAACGCTACAAGAACCGTGAAGATGAATTTAGCGGAAACCATTTGTCGCTCTCTGAGGTTTAGATCCATTACCGCTGATTAAACCACAACACCAGCTCTCACCCTCCACCGCCCGGGCATGACCCGGCATAGGACGCCCCATGCCCACAGAAAACAAACCGGCCCAGCCGCTGCAGGTTGAGCGCTCGACAGTCACGAAGTTGGTGATCACCGGCGCGTCGAATCTCGACCCGATCACCGTCTTCCTCGAAGACCTGGCACCGTGCAAAGGCAAGATCACCGTCAGTTGCTGGGACAAGAGCTGGCACGCCTACTGGGGCGGCATGTGGGATGGTCACACCATCGCGCAATTCTTCTGCCGCCTCGATGAGGCCTACATCATCGGATACTTCCAGCAGGGCCTGAGGTCGAAGCGGTTCTGCAATGACTCTCTGCTGGCCTTGGCACGTAAGTCGGTTATTTCCAGGCGCCGGATGACGAAGGGCTACTGGGAGTTTGGCGACAGCCTGAACCTCGAAGATGCCCGCGACCTCTACGACCAGATTGACGAGTTGCGGGATATCGAGTCGATCATGGCGGCGCACTGCCGGAACGAACTGTTGACCGACCTGTTAGGCCCCGAGTGGTGGCATCTGGTAGACGAGAAGGCCGTAGAGCCCAACCCAGATTGGCATTACCTGTGCCGCATCATTGCAGCGGTGCAACAGGCCCTCGGCCATGGACAGCAGAAAATGGCCGCATGAAGCGCATTTATCTCAGCGGGCCAATGACCCGGCATACCGATCTGAACTTCCCAGGCTTTCACTCAATTACTACCCATTGCCTACTCAGTTAGCGACGGCCGCTTCACATAGTGGCTCGGCATTCTCACTATGTATCGTGAGTTTAAAAATAGCGTGTCAAACCATACAAAACCTTAAACCTTATTATTACGTCTTAGCGAATAAAACATATTAAATCTCCCAACCAATATATACTGCAACATTATTATCAAGGAAAACGGAATCATCATATAGTACAGCACTTCAAGAAGCCTCACATTCAAAAGCACAAATCTCGGCGACTCACCCTCAGCGTAGTTCCTAAGAATTATGCCATATACTTTATCCACCTCCGGATTTTGGGTTTTATAAGTTCCTACTGGCATTGCAGCGTTTACGCGATCATAAAAGTCTCGCTCATCCGCGTCTGTAAATATCAATAAAGACTCAAAAAGCACAAACAATACCGCATAGAAATAAAACGCGAAAAACACAACCCTTAATAAACGAAGTTTCATACCTCATCTCCAAGCCCAGCACAAGACTAGGCGCCCACAACACAACATTTAACAACACTCTTTAAGGCTTTTATTTTACCGGGAATCTTTCGTATCGAGCGCGAAAACCACCCATAAAAAACATGCCCCCCCCTACAGACCGAGATCAATACACCCAATTCTGTAGAAGTCCTAACAATGCTAGTCAATACCACCATTTTGTCCAATTGCTGCCTCTAGCCGAAAGCTATTTTGGGGCACCGTAATCCCCCTAAAGAGGCAACTGCTTCCTGGATTAGAGATCCGACCAGAAGCAAAACGTCTCACCAGCCCCATTCGTCATCTATTCAAAGTCAGCCGCTATAGCGGCAAAGGAACAGTCATGTCTGAAGAAACTGTTTTGATCCAGCCAGTCCCTGTTGTCCGCGATGCAGACGGCATGTTCTGGCACCCGGACCTTCCGCCCTTTGAAGAAGGCGACGAAGAAAAGAGCAAGCAGTGGATCGCCAGCCAAGGCCTGACCGTGGGGATGGTCAGCCTGGAGTACGCCGATGAGGCGATCGCCAATCGCTACTTCGAAGCCGGCGAGCCTGATTGCAGTTACTGGGAGCCGGCCAAGCCAGAAGGCGAAGGCTGGTTCTGCTTGTCGATCAACGATACCGATGACGGCCCGGTTTGCTGGTGGGCTCGCCGCGAGGTGACGTCATGAGCCGCAGCGGATACAGCGATGACTGTGGCGGATGGGATCTGATCTGCTGGAGAGGTGCCGTCAAGTCCGCGCTCAGAGGGAAGCGAGGTCAAGCCTTCCTGATTGAGCTGCGCGATGCACTGGACGCCATGCCGGGCAAGCGCCTGATCGCCGACTCCCTGCAGGCTGAAGGTGAGTTCTGCACCATCGGCGTAGTTGGGGCGAAGCGCGGCGTGGATATGGCGTCGCTCGATCCGGATGACCGAGAGGCCGTAGGTGAGGCGTTTGGTATCAGCCCCGCCATGGCTTCAGAAATCGTTTTCATGAACGACGAAGGTAGCTGGCAGGCTGAAACACCGGAGCAGCGCTGGCAGCGCATGCGCAAATGGGTCGAATCAAACATAGCGCAGGTGAAGCCATGATCCTCCCCGCCCTCGCCTACATGGCCTGGCTCATCTACACGGGGCCACGGCGATGACAGAACACCGCATTCTGGTTGGTGATTGCATCGACATGATGCGGACCCTGCCAGATCAATCAGTTCAAATGTGTGTAACCAGTCCGCCCTACTTCGGGTTGCGGGATTATGGCGTCGACGGTCAAATCGGCCTCGAGCAAACACCGGCCGAATTCATCGAGCGCCTGGTCGAAGTGTTCCGCGAAGTGCGTCGAGTACTCCGCGACGACGGCACAGCCTGGGTGAACATGGGTGACAGCTACGCAGTGCGCTCAACCGGAAATTTGACGTTCCGCCGCGATAGAGCTGCCATCTCGCCAGATCGCGTACCTCTGACTGAAGGGATCAAGGTCAAGGACATGATGGGAATGCCGTGGCGGCTGGCTTTCGCCCTGCAGGACGATGGCTGGTATCTGCGTCAGGACATCATCTGGCACAAGCCGAACCCGATGCCTGAGAGTGTCCGGGACCGCTGCACCAAGGCGCACGAATACATTTTCTTGCTCAGCAAGTCGCCGAAGTACTACTACGACCAATCAGCAATCCTCGAGCCCTGCTCACCCAACACCCATAACCGACTCTCGCAAGACGTTCTCGCGCAGATCGGCAGCGATCGTGCCAACGGTGGAGCCAAGAGCAACGGCAACATGAAGGCTGTGGCCAGGAAGCCGAACGGCGTCGGCTGGGGGCATGGTACGGATGACAAAGAGCGTTGCCGCGGCAGGATCAAGGACAACGAATCGATGAACTCCGCCCTGGCGGTGATGCCTAGCGAACGAAACAAGCGAACCGTTTGGACGGTACCGACGCACAGTTTCAAGGGCGCCCACTTCGCCACCTTTCCACCTGACCTGATCCGGCCATGCATTTTGGCCGGCGCTCCACGCGGCGGCGTGGTACTGGACCCATTCGGCGGTGCCGGTACCACAGCAGTGGTCGCCATGCAGGAAGGTCGAAAGTCAATCCTGTGCGAGCTCAATCAGGACTATGCCGCAATGGCTGAACGCCGGATTGCTGCGGCCTGGCTCGACGGCGCGGCACAGATGGATGTCTTTCGAGACTCGAACCAAGCACCCTCTCCTAACCCCTACCCCAACTCAACAGCCTGCCGGTGAACGGCGGGCGAGGAATTTCTATGGCCGCAATTCTTGAACGCTTCCACCAGGTCGCGAACGACGCTCTGGTCAAGATCAGCGAGCAACTCTGGCCTGGCGCCAAGATCGCGCTGGTTATCTACACCCACGGCAAGCCAGGGGAAGACATCGTCCTCAAGGATCAAGGCTTGGTTGACGACGAGGTTGTCAGCACACTGCGCCGGCGCGGCCTGAGCATCGATGGCGACAACGCCTACAAGCGCGACTTGCTTGATTCGGCGGTGGGAGCGATGGCTTTCGGCGTGCAAAACCGCAACCCGCCGCCGGCCGGGCACTGGGGCCAGCGCTTTTGGGATATCGGCCGAGAAGAACGTGCGTCGTGCGAAGAGCTGGTCGCGGCATTGAAACTCACCCGCGAGAACCTGCGCGCCTGCCAAGCAACCATCCACCTGTGCGGTGGTTTCGACCCAGCCTATGTGAACGATGCCCAGGCAGCAATGAAGATTGCAGACGCCGCACTCTCCAAGTTCGCCAACTAACCACCTTCTGCCGCCACGCGCGGCATGGAACAGCTCATGAGCATTCAATTTTTATCGCACCAGGAGGTTTGCGAGCTGACCGGCGCGCGGACCAAGGCAGGACAGATCCTCAACCTGAAGAAGAATGGCGTCAGACACACCATCAAGGTGAATGGTTGGCCAAGTGTCACGGCCATGGCCGTGACGGCGGTCGGTATGTTTGAAGCAGAAAAAACCGAATGGAAACCACGCAAGGCTAGCTGAAAATGGGACGACGACCGAGTAAATCCGGCTCAATAGCACGGCTGCGAGAGCGCAAGAAAGCCAGCGGCCGGGTTTTCTACTACTACGAGATGGGCGGCAAGGACCGCAAAGAAATCGCGCTGGGCAGCGACTACGGCCTGGCAATCATGGAATACGCCAAGCTTGAGCGGGACCGCACCGCGACTGCGCTGGTCGCCAAGGTGATCACGTTCCGGTACGTGGCCGAAAAGTACATGGTCGACGTCGTGCCAACGAAAAAACCCGCCACACAGAAGGACAACGTCAGAGAGCTGAAAAACCTGATGTCTTTTTTTGACGACCCGCCGGCACCGCTCGAAACAATCCAACCCCTGCATGTCCGCCAGTATTTGACCTGGCGCAAGGCTGCACCTGTAAGGGCCAACCGCGAGAAGGCGTTGCTCAGTGCAATCTGGAACTTTGCGAGGGACGTTGGCTATACAGCCTTGGCCAACCCGTGTGCCGGGATCAAGGGCAACAAGGAAACCGGCCGGGACGTCTACATCGAGGACGCGCTGTTCCAGCGTGTATACGAGAAAGCAGATGCTGGTCTGCGAGATGCGATGGACCTTGCCTATCTAACCGGTCAGCGCGTGACCGATACCAGATTACTGGACGAACGGGACGTCCGAGACGACCAAATCTGGGTGCTTCAAGGCAAGACTGATGCAAAACGTCGGATTGAGATAAGTGGCGAACTGAAGGTTTTGATTGATCGAATCATGTCCCGAAAAAAAGAACATAAAGTCCGCTCGACACGGCTGATCGTTTCGGAGGATGGCACACCAATGACAGTGGCGATGTTGCGGGGAAGGTTTGATCTGGCCAGGGAGGCGGCGGGAGTCCCGAAGTCCGAGTTTCAAATGCGTGATTTACGCGCTAAAGCCGGTACGGACAAGGCTGAATCGAGTGGCGACATCATGCAGGCCAGAGATCAACTTGGGCATACTACCGTTGTCATGACCGAGCAATACATCCGCAATCGCAAAGGCAAGAAAGTCTCGCCTACCAAGTGAATTGCGACCCAAAGCCAGAATTGCGACCCAGAAACAAACAAGGGTTTGCATCAGCTTTCGCCCGCAAACCCTTGATTTTAGATGGTGCCCGAAGCCGGAATCGAACCGGCACGCCCTTACGAGCGGGGGATTTTAAGTCCCATGCGTCTACCAGTTTCGCCATTCGGGCGGTAGCGCGGTAAAGCAGTCTGAAGCCTGACCAATAACAACCTGGCCGTTCTGACGCTTGTGCAACAGAGGGGGAAATATATACATCCCGCCCCGGTGAAGCAAGTTCGCAAAGATCCTTTTCAAGACTAAATCTTGCAGGACTGCGAAAATAAAAAAGCTCCGTAGATCATTGATCTACGGAGCTCGTTTAAAGTGGAGGCCGAAGTCGGAATCGAACCGGCGTAGGTGGATTTGCAATCCACTGCATAACCATTTTGCTATTCGGCCTCAAACATCTGATGTCAGTAGCACAACATCAAACGTGTAAACTCGTATCTGGAAACAAGATTCTAATCTAGCTTCCAACCCTTTGAAATCTAAGGGGTTTTCGTGTTCCCGAAGCAGGAATGGACGCAATTCTGGACTGGTTCGAAAGGCATGTCAAGAACTGGAGGAAAATAATTCAAGGTCATTCCGTCAATGACCTGCCGTCACCGCACGTTGCAACCGCTGCCGATACTCGCTGGGTGTCTCGTGCATTTCATGACGGAAGTGCCGCCCGTGGCACTGACCGATCTCTTCCAGCAGTCGGGCCGCTTTCTTGCGGGTAACGCCGTGAAATTCAAGGCCCTGCGCCGCACCTTCAAGCAGTACGGTCCACCGGGTGTTTCGAGCAATGGCTTCAACAAGACGGCGGCCCTGTTCAACAGCGCAAAGTGCGCGATCTGGGTCGATGCCAGTGTCGCGGGCTCTTTCATCACCGACAACCCAAAGCAAAGTGGCTGACAACGTCGGCTTCGTCGCGGCACCCACGCAAACCACCGAACGCGAGATGAAACGCGCTGGTTATCTGCGAAGCACCCGACTTGAAGCCCGTAGCGCACAGGCCATGTCTACTGCACGGTAGACATGGCCTTCTTACGTCGCCCTGCATATCAAAATGCTGTCCTCCAGAGGGTCCGCCACTGCCTCAAAGACGAAACCGATCCACCGATTGCGAAAGCTGGCCCGCCAAAGTGGACAGCTCATCAGTGGTCGAGGCGGTCTGGTGGATGACCTTGCTGTTGCCTTCGGACATGCCGGCAATCATTTCCACCTGATGGGCGATTTCGTTGCTGGCCAGGCTCTGTTCACCGATCGTACGGCTGATGTCATTGACCAGCTCAGTGGTGCTGAGGGTGGCCTGGAGGATGTCTCGGATGGCGCGCTCGACGTCGGCGGTCACCGCCATGCCTTTGTCGACCTGCGCAACGCCCGCCTCCATGCTGCTGACCGCCTCACGGGTGCTTTGCTGGATGCGCGCGACCATCGCGGCGATTTCCTGGGTGGAGGCGCTGGTGCGGCCCGCCAGGCTGCGCACCTCATCGGCCACCACGGCAAAACCACGGCCCTGCTCACCGGCGCGAGCAGCCTCGATGGCAGCGTTGAGCGCCAGCAGGTTGGTTTGATCGGCGATGCCCTTGATCACCTGAATGATACTGAAAATCCCCTCGGACTCCTTGTCCAGGGTGCGGATCACCTGGGCCGACTGCTGCGCCGAACGCGCAATACCGTCCATGTCGCTGACCACCTGATGGATCACGCGACCGCCATTCTTGGCCAGTTCCTCGGCCTGATTGGCCATGTTCAATGCTCGCTCGGCATGCCGGGTGATTTCCTCGATGCTCGCGGTCATCTCGCTGGCCGCCGCAGCCATGGTGCTGGCGGCGACGCTTTGTTGCTGGCTGCTGCCCGCGACCTGATGGCAGCCGCTGCTCAATTGCTGGCTCATGCCACTGACGCCATGGGCGTTGCTGCGAACCACCTCGATCATGCCGCGCAAGTCGCGCTGCATGGTCGCCAGGCTCCGAATCAAGGTGCTGGCTTCGTCCTTGCGAGTGGGCGCGACAATAGGTTCGCTCAAGTTGCCATGGGCGATGCTCTCGGCAATACGACTGGCGATCTGCAACGGCCCCATGATGCTCAGGATGACCCAGCGCCCCTGAGCGAGCAGCAGCAACAAACTGGCGATCAGTACGGTGCCGAGCGTGAAATTGGCACTGCTGATGGCTTGCTGAGTGCCGGCGCTGGTCTGCCGGGTGTTGGTTTCGATCAGTTCACTGAGGGCGGCCATCTGGCCTTCCAGCTGGCTGAACGCGGTATTAAACGTGCCCAGTTGCTGTTGTGCAGTATCCGGATTATCCAGCGCCAGCACGACAATGTGTTCGGCAGCACCGATGTATGAATCCAGGCTGGGCTTGATCTTGTCCAGCGTTGCCTTGAGGGTGTCGTTGACCGGCAACTTGAGGTTGTCACCGAGCATTTCCCGAAAATGCCCCGCATGCTCATCGAGGGAGCTGCGCACTTGCGCTTTGCTACTGTCGCTTTTACCCAGCCCGACCAGCATTGCCGACAGCACATCCGCACGTAGCGCATCGTGCATCATGTCGGCTTCGAGGTGGTTGCGCAGCGCGGTCATGCTGACGTCGTTATCACTCACCGCTTCAGCCATCCGGGCATTACCCAGATAGCTGACCAGACTCACGATCAGAGCGGTGAGCAAACTGGTGCCGATCAACAAAAACAAACGCAACTTTATGGACATTTGATGATTCCCCTGACGGCATCTGCATGCTCGGCTGACGTGCTTTGCTCCTGGGTTTATCGACTGTTGCAACCAGTTACTTAGGCCTATATCCAATCAAACCGTTTTTAAGCGACCTGCGGTATGCCTTATCGCGTTTTGATCTTGTGATTCGGCAACGCAAAGTGCTCAGTGCCCGCGAATGTAGTGCTCCAGTTGCCGAATCAAATCGGCCTGCTCGACGATGGCTTCCTTGACCAGATCGCCAATCGACAACAGCCCGATCAGTTCGCCGCTCTCCAGCACGGGCAGATGGCGCAAATGACTGTCGGTCATGACCGCCATGCAGCGCTCGATGCTCTGCTGACTGTCGGCGGTCACCACCGGCGCGCTCATGATTTCGCGCACCGACGTACCGACCGAAGATCGCCCCTGTAGAACCACCTTGCGCGCATAGTCGCGCTCGCTGATGACGCCGACCACCTGCCCGTCTTCGATGACGGGCAACGCACCTACGTTTTTCTCGGCCATCATTTTCAGGGCGTCGAGGACCATCTGGTCCGGTGCGATGCTGTGCACCTGCTGGTTTTGCACAACTTTCAGTTTGAGCAACTGTGCGGCTGTCTTCATCAACGTTCTCCGATACGGTTCAGGGCGGCAGTCAAGCCGCCGCGACTTCCACGATGCCGGCATTCAGGCGCACCGGCCAGACCCGCAAGCGCTGCTCCGGATACTCCAGGCAACTGCCGTCTTCAAGACGGAAATGCTGTTTGTAGATCGGCGACGCCACCACCAGATCGCCCTTGAGACTGCCGATCAATCCACGGCCGATGACGTTCGCGCCGGATTGCGGATCATGGTTGTCGATGGCGTAGAGGGTGCGACCCTCAGCCTGCGGCAGGTAGAACAGCGCCACCTGCGCGCCGTCGAGCCAGACGACGACGCCGGAGTTGCTGACCAGATCCTGTTGGCTGCACACCGCCTGCCAGGCCTGAGCATTGGCCGCGGTTGCAGGGGCTTCGACACGCTGGGTAGTGGACTGGCTCATCAGGCATTCTCCTCGGTGACAGGGATAAGGTTGAGTTCGGCGGCCATGATCGGCCGGCGTTGACCGCGTTCCTGAACAAAATGGATGTCCGGGTCCGGGCGTTGATCGTTGACGAAGGTGCGGAAGCGCTTGAGTTTTTCCGGGTCTTTGAGGGCATTCGCCCATTCGCATTCGTAGCGATTGACCACCCGTTGCATCTGCGATTCGAGTTCCGCGCCGAGGCCCAGGCTGTCGTTGATGACCACGTCCTTGAGGTAATCCAGGCCGCCCTCCAGGCTTTCGCGCCAGACCGAGGTGCGCTGCAATTTGTCGGCGGTGCGGATGTAGAACATCAGGAAGCGGTCGATGTAACGGATCAGGGTTTCATCGTCCAGGTCGGTGGCGAACAGCTCGGCGTGGCGCGGGCGCATGCCGCCGTTACCGGCTACATAGAGGTTCCAGCCGTTTTCGGTGGCGATCACGCCCACGTCCTTGCTCTGCGCTTCGGCGCACTCGCGGGTGCAGCCAGAGACCGCGAATTTGAGCTTGTGCGGCGAGCGCAGGCCTTTGTAGCGGTCCTCGAGGGTCAGGGCCATTTTCACGCTGTCCTGCACGCCATAACGGCACCAGGTGCTGCCGACGCACGACTTCACCGTGCGGGTCGATTTGCCGTAGGCGTGCCCGGTTTCGAAACCGGCCTCAATCAGCTCGGACCAGATGTCCGGCAACTGATGCAGCTGCGCGCCGAACAAGTCGATGCGCTGACCGCCGGTGATTTTGGTGTAGAGGTCGTATTTCTTCGCCACCACGCCGATTGCGATCAGCTTGTCGGCGGTGATCTCGCCCCCGGCGATGCGCGGCACCACCGAATAGGTGCCGTTTTTCTGCATGTTGGCCATGAAGGTGTCGTTGGTGTCCTGCAACGGTACCAGCGAGACGTCCATGATCGGCTGGTTCCAGCACGAGGCGAGAATCGAACCCACCGCCGGTTTGCACACGTCGCAACCGGTGTGGCCGCGGCCGTGCTTGGCCAGCAGTTCTTCGAAGGTGATCACCCCCTCTACCCGCACCAGCGCATAAAGTTCCTGACGGGTGTAGGCGAAGTGTTCGCACAGGCTTTTGTCGACACTGACGCCGCGAGCAATCAATTCATGCTCGAACACTTGCTTGAGCAGCCCTGCGCATCCACCGCAACCGGTGCAAGCCTTGGTCTGCGACTTGAGCAGGCCGAGGTCGGTGCAGCCACCGTCGATGGCCGAGCAGATCGAGCCCTTGGTGACGTTATGGCACGAGCACACGGTCGCTGACTCGGGCAACGCGCCCGGGCCCAGGGTTGGTGCGCCGGAGGACGATGGCAGAATCAGGCTGGCCGGTTCCGACGGCAAGGCAATGCCGTTCTGCATGTATTGCAGCAGGGTGTCGTAATAGCTGTTGTCGCCGACCAGCACCGCGCCGAGCACGCGCTTGCTGTCAGCATCCACCACCAGGCGGCGGTAGCTGGCTGTCGCTTCATCGATGAACTGATAGCTGCGCGCACCCGGCGTCTGGGCGTGAGCATCGCCGATGGAACCGACATCGACGCCGAGCAGTTTGAGCTTGGTCGACATGTCGGCGCCCTGGAACGGCTCGGTGGCTTGATTGCACAGCAGCGACGCGACGCCACGGGCCATCTGGTAACCGGGGGCGACCAGACCGAAGAGGCTGCCATTCCAGGCGGCGCACTCGCCGATGGCATAGATGTTCGGGTCGCTGGTCAGGCATTGATCGTCGATCACCACGCCGCCACGTGGACCGATGTCCAGCGCACATTGGCGGGCCAGCGCGTCTTGCGCGCGGATGCCGGCGGAGAACACGATCAGGTCGGCTTCGAGGAATTCGTCATTGGCAAAATTCATCCGGTAGCGGTACTGCTCGCCAGCACTGATCGACTGCGTGCCACGGGACAGATGAACACCCACGCCGAGTCGCTCGATTTGCGCTTTCAGCGCCAAGCCACCCTGCTCGTCCAGCTGCACCGGCATCAGGCGGGGGGCAAATTCCACCACATGCGCTTCCAGGCCCAGGCTTTTCAGAGCGTTGGCCGCTTCCAGGCCGAGCAGGCCACCGCCGACCACCACACCACGCCGGGCATTGGCTGCCGCGGCACGAATCGCGTCGAGGTCTTCGAGGGTGCGATAGACCAGGCGCGAGTCACCTTCCGCACCTTCAATAGGCGGCACGAAAGGATAAGAGCCGGTGGCCAGAACCAGTTTGTCGTACGAGACGCAACCTTGTGCGGTGATCACCTGACGGCGGTTGCGGTCGATTTCCAGCACCGGCACGCCCAGATGCAAGGTGACGCCCGGCGTCTGGTACAGAGAGGCTTCGCCCAGGGCCAGCGACTCGGCATCGCGCCCGCCGAAATACTCGGACAGATGCACCCGGTCGTAGGCGCGCATCGGCTCTTCGCTGAAGACATGCAGGCGGTAATGGTCGAGGGCGCCGCGCTCGATGAGCTGCTCGACACAATGGTGGCCGACCATGCCATTGCCGATCACGATCAGTGTTTGCAGTTTGTTCAACGCGGCAACATTGGAATTCATAGTAAGCACCCAGCCAAAGCCAATCACGGTTAAAAAAAGCAAAAAAAACGCCTGAAACCTCTCGGTTTCAGGCGTCTTTGCCTGTTCTTCGCGGTGTTCGACCTGGCGCCTTCGCCGGATCCACCGATGTTGCCCACGACCTGCTCGGCCGGTCGATCTTCGTTGATCGAGTGGGCTGCCCATCTGTTTTCGATGGACCTGAGGGGATCAATGCAGCCTTTGTGCCAGCCGGTGGGTCGATACTTCATCCGCGTTGCAAAACTTGCGATTGAACAATCGGGAAACAGGCTGGCGACCCAGAACAGACGTGTTTTGACAGGATTTCAGACGTGGTTGCGCGGATCATTGGCAACAGAGGAGTGGGTACTGACAGAGGGGAAAACTCAGGGAACCGATCGCGGCAGGTGCACGTTTTTATGGCATCGCGCTTTATAAAAGTGCATGTAGCGGTTTTTTCGAGGCTTTCACCGCTTGTAGGACGTGCGCGTCAGATCATTCAACATTGATTAAAGGATCCTGTTTAAGCGTCCTCAAGGTTACTTCCTGCAAGCTACAAGATCTTGCGCCGCTGCCTACGCTTACGCCAGAATCCGCCGGCTTGTGCGCCTTGGGGTTGCTCGGTAACTTGATTCGTGTCACTGCCCATCAGTGATCGGGTTTAGCAGCCTGGGGTTACAAGCAAGGTGCACAAGCTCTTGTCAGTCAGGCATTACCATGCCTGCACTTGATGGTGGTTGTGCGCAGGGCGCCTTCGGGCGCGCCGGCTTTGCTAGCTTCCCCGGTCTGCTAACCTGCGTACAGCTGCCTCCCTCTCGTTTAGCAGCAGAAGGGTTGGCACCCAATCAGAGAAGCCAGCTTATGTTCAAGGTTACGCCAAACCCACCGGACACCGATCCGATATCCCCCTACGAACCCGGTTCAAAAAAACTCAACGAGGCCGCCGAACGCGCCCTCGATTATCACCTCAACTCGATTGCCGACATCAAAGCCACCGCGCGTAAACCCAGCAAGCTATTTGCCGTGGACCCGGAAGCGACTAGCGAAACCCTGGCGATTTTTCTGGTCGAGACGCTGGCCTCGGTCGATGTGATGGTCCATCAGTTGGTCGATCATCTGGAGGGTGAGTCGCGTCACGCCCTGCTGGGTATTTCGAACAGCATCATGGTCGCGGAGATCACGGCGAACCGGGTGCTGGATCACATTAATACGCCTGAGTAATGGTGAGTGAGTCACTGACGCAGGGTTGTGCAGCGGTTCCTTTTTTGGGGCCGCTGCGCGGCCCAGCGAGAGCAAGCTCCCTCGCCACAGGTTTCTCGGTGCTTGCTCTGGCCGCGACCTTTTGGCGCATGCCGACTGGCCATCGATTGGGCGCCACAGGGCAACAGTTTGTTAACATCCGTGCGCTTTTTTTCGTCTGATTGATCAGCCACTGTAGATTCCCGGTCGCTACACAGGATGCTTTTTTCCATGAGTACGTTGTATACCCGTCGCACGGTCCTGCAAGGCATGAGCCTGTTGAGCCTTGGCCTGCTCGCCGGCTGCGATGACAGCAGCAAGCTGTCGTTCAAGTACGGCAAGGATCTGAGCGACAAGATCATGGGGCGTACCTTCAAGCTCAAGGACACGCAGGGCGAAACCCGGATGCTGGGCAGCTACCGTGGCCTGATGCCGATGATCTTCTTCGGCTTCACCCAGTGCCCGGCGGTCTGCCCGACGACGCTGGCCCGTGCGGCACAGGCGAAAAAACTGATGGGCCGCGATGGCGAGCGCCTGCAAGTGATCTTCATCACCCTGGACCCCGAACGCGATACGCCGCCAATGCTCGACGCCTACGTCAAAGCCTTCGATCCAAGTTTCGAGGCGCTGTACGGCACGCTGGAAGAAACCGCCGCCACCGCCAAGGAGTTCGGCGTGTTTTATGAAAAGGTCCCGAGCGGTTCGACCTATACGCTCTCCCATACCGCGACCAGCTTCATTTTCGACTCCCGAGGCAATTTGCGCCTGGGGCTGTCCGCATCCCTTAACGCTCAAGAGTGTGCAGAAGACCTGCTCACCGTCATGGAGGTCTGCTGATGACTTCGTTCTGCACAAAACGTATCAAACAACTGACCCTGGGCCTTTCCCTGATCGGCATGGCCTGGCAGGTGTCCGCTCAAACCCAAGTGAATGATGCCTGGGTCCGCGCAACGGTGGCCGGCCAGCATTCGACCGGTGCCTTCATGACCCTGCAGGCCAACAGCGACAGCAAACTGCTCAGCGTGCAGTCGCCGGTAGCGAACACCGTGCAAGTTCACCAATCCAGCATGAAAGACGACGTGATGAGCATGAGCCAGGTCGAATCCGTCGCGCTGCCAGCCGGTAAACCGGTGAGTTTTGATCCTCATGGCTACCACATCATGCTGATGGACCTGACGGCCCAGGTTAAGGAAGGCGATAAAGTGCCCCTGACCCTGACCGTGGAAAACGCCAAAGGTGAAAAAGAGACGATCAAGGTTGACGCCGAGGCGCGGGCGCTCGGCATGCAGGACCACAGCAAGATGCATTGAGAGCGTTGCTGAGGAATTGTCAGCAACACTTCGTAAATAACGAACTGTCGGTGAAGAATAATCGATTTTTCTTCACTGCAATCTCCCCGCTAGCATGACTCTGTCGGCTCCAGAACAAGTCCAGACAGGGAGAACGACATGCAACCCCTGAACATCGGCGAACTCTGGATGTGGGTCGCCTTCATCCTCTTCGTCATCGCCATGCTGGCTATGGATCTGTTTGTCTTCGGCGGGCGCAAGGCACATCGGGTATCGGTGCGCGAGGCGTCGTGCTGGGTGTTTGCCTGGTGGGCGCTGGCGCTGGCCTTCGCGGGATTGCTCTGGTGGTACTTGAATGGCGAGTTCGGGCCCGAGATCGCCCAGCGCAAAACCTTCGAGTTCCTCACGGGCTATTTGATCGAGCAGTCACTGTCGATCGACAACATGTTCGTGTTCGTGATGATTTTCGGCTACTTCGCCGTACCGCCGGAGTTGCAGCGCCGGATGTTGCTATACGGCGTGCTCGGGGCAATCGTGATGCGTGGGGCGATGATTTTCGCCGGCGTGTGGCTGGTGTCGCAGTTCGCGTGGCTGCTGTATGCGTTCGGTGTGTTCCTGATCATCACCGGGTTCAAGATGCTGGTATTCGCCCATCAGCGGCCTGACCTCGATAACAACCCCATATTGCGTTGGATACACGGCCATCTGCGCGTCACCGACGGGTTTCATGGCGAGCGTTTTTTTGTGGTCAAAAACAGTCGGCACTGGGCGACGCCGATGTTTCTGGTGCTGGTGCTGATCGAGGCCAGCGACCTGATGTTTGCGGTCGACAGCATCCCGGCGATCTTCGCCGTCACCACCGATCCGTTCATTGTGTTCACGTCGAACATCTTCGCGATCATGGGCCTGCGGGCGCTGTACTTCCTGCTGGCCAACATGGCTGACCGCTTCCACCTGCTCAAATACGGTGTGGCGTTCGTGCTGGTGTTCATCGGCACCAAGATGACGCTGATGCCATGGCTTCACATGCCGGTTGAATGGTCGCTGGTCGTTGTCTGCGGGATCATTCTGACTTCGGTGCTGTTGAGCCTGATCATGAATCGGAAAGAATCGTCTGAGAAAGATCGAATGCGATCCCTGTAGAGCTGCCGCAGATTGCGATCTTTTTGGCGATCACGAAGATCAAGATCAAAAGATCGCAGCCAGCGGCAGCTCCTACCATGGCCCGCGGTATCCTGCCCATCTGCTGTGGGTGGTACACGATGGGCATCGACTGGTAATCTGCAGCCTGCTCTTTCAATGACGACGGTGACGCATTTGATCAGCAGTACCCCAGCACTGGCCCGCGATATCGACGGCAAAGCCATCTCCGCCCAGGTTCTCGACGAGGTCCGGGAAGAGGTACTGGCCCTGGCCGGCCAGCAGATCTATCCCGCCCTGGCGGTTCTGTTGGTGGGCGACGACCCGGCCAGCCACGTTTATGTGCGCAACAAACTGCTGCGCGCCAAGGAAGTCGGCATCCGCTCCCTTGAACACCGCCTGCCGGAAACCGCCAGCCAGGCCCAGGTCCTGGAACTGATTGCGCAACTCAACGCCGACCCCACGGTGAACGGCATTCTGGTTCAACTGCCCTTGCCGGACACTATCGATGAACAGGCGGTGATTCAGGCCATCGACCCGATCAAGGACGTGGACGGTTTTCATCGGGAAAACGTCGGTGGGCTGGTGCAAGGCATGGAGGTATTGACCCCGTGCACGCCCAGCGGCTGCATGCGTCTGTTGTACGAGACCTGCGGTGATGACCTCAGCGGCTTGCACGCGGTGGTGATCGGCCGTTCGAACATTGTCGGCAAACCGATGGCGACCTTGCTGTTGCAGGCGGACTGCTCGGTCAGCGTGGTGCACTCGCGCAGCGTCGATGCCCCGGCGTTGTGCCGGTTGGCGGATATCGTGGTCGCTGCAGTGGGTCGACCAGGGTTGATCGACGCCAGTTGGCTCAAGCCCGGTGCGGTGGTGATCGATGTCGGCATCAACCGCATCGCCAGTGAGTCCGGCGACCGTTTGGTAGGTGATGTCGATTACGCCAGCGCCCGCACCGTCGCCCGCGCGATCACCCCGGTGCCTGGTGGTGTCGGGCCGATGACCATTGCCTATCTGCTGAAAAACACCCTGATCGCCAGCCAGTTGCAACGCGCGGCGCAGGCCCGTGGGCAGCAGCCAGTGGACGACCTGGCGTTGAACTGAGCACATGTACGAAAAGCGGGTTACTCGAAAACGCGGTTATTTCCCGGCGTGCAGCACCTGCGCTTGCGGCATCGCCGAAGAGTGGTGGTTGAGAATTTTCCACTGACCGCCTACTTGCTCGTAAACAAAGGTGTAACGCGCCTGCACCTGACGGGTCTTGCCATCGGCTTCGGTCAGGAAAAAGGTGTAGACGCCGCTGTCCATGGCCACGTTGGCGCCCAATGGACGGATCTCACGGTAGTTGATCTGCCCCACCGGTTTGAGCGCCATGAAGTGATCGAAGTAGTCCTTGATCTGCGCCGGCGTGGTGCGCACCCGATTGGAAACCGTCGGTTGCAGCACAGCGTTCGGCGCGTACAGGTCAACCACGCTCTGAACATTGCCGCTCTTCAACGCGCTATTCCAATGGTCGAACAGTGCGGCGATTTCGCGATCCTTCGCGTTAGCAGGCTGTTCGGCCACGCTGCTGTAAACGTAAGGCACTGCCTCCAACGCCTGGGCCAACGGGGCGGTCAGAGCGAGCAACAGAACGATGGCTGAGGTCTTGAATTTCATTGCGCTATTCCAATGATGGTCGATGGCCACACTGTGCCGCTCGAAACGCTCTCTGCCATCGGCCAACCGGAGTCATTTGCCTATGCCATTCGGCAGATAGCGCCCTGCCCCATTAACACGGTTTAATGACGCCCCAGCCCGAACGGGCGTGCCGGCGCCAGACCCCACCCATGCAAACGCCTGATCATGACCCCGGTAGCGCCCTGGCCATTCGCACCCAGTATCGGCAATCGCAGAGTCGTGCCGCGCGGCTGCGACTGCTGGTGGATACCGGCCAGGAACTGACGCAACTGCCCCCCGAGGCCATGCGCGAACGCGTGCTGCAACGGGCCTGCGCCTTCCTCGCGATGGACCACGCCCTGCTGCTGGAATGGGACGTGGATGCGCAAGTCAGAACCACCGCCAGCCATGGCAGCCGCGATCGTTTAAGCAGCCTCGAGCGACTCGCCAATACCGCGATGCGCATCCCGCAATGGCAGGAACAGGCGAGCGAGGTCCTGCCCAATGTGCTGCGGGTGCCCTTGCGCGGGGGCGATGGCGTGGCCTTCGGTGCGTTGGTGCTGGCCAACAGCGTCAGCATCAGTGCACCGGACACCGAGGACATCGAATCCCTGCAATTGCTCGCCACCCTGCTGGCGGCGCACCTGGAAAACCAGCGTCTGCTGGATGCACTGGTCGCGCGCGAGCGCACCATGTCCGATCTGGTGCATCGGCTGTTCAGGGCCCAGGAAGACGAACGCAAACGCATGGCTTACGACCTGCACGACGGCCTGACGCAAACCCTCGCCGGCCTGCATCAGCGCCTGCAAGGTTTTGCCGGCCGCTGCCCGCCACTGCCCGACGAACTCGGCGCGGACTTACAGACGATTCTTGCATTGGCCCAACATTGCGTGGGTGAAGGCCGGCAATTGATCAGCGGCCTGCGCCCGACGGTACTCGACGATTTTGGCTTGCTGAAGGCAGTCGACAAAGAGGCCGATCGCCTGCGCGACGCCGGGATCAAAGTGAACTGGAGCACGCGTTGCGAAGCACGTTTTCCCAGCCAGGTTGAAATTGCCCTGTTCCGGATTGCCCAGGAAGGCATCAACAACATTCTCAAACATGCACAGGCCAGCCACGTCATCCTGGCGCTGGAACTGCACGAAGGGCAAGCCTCGCTGCGGGTAGACGATAACGGCAACGGTTTTACCATGGAGCAACGCCTCGACACCTGCGGCGCCCGGCACCTGGGGCTCGCGGCGATGCAGGAACGCGCGAACCTGCTGGGCGGTGATTTCACCTGCGTCAGCCACGCGCACGGCGGAACGCAACTGCGTGCCACCGTGCCCTCCGACCTCAATGGAACAGCTCAATGACTGAAGTTTTACGTCTGGTTCTGGCGGACGATCATGAGGTCACCCGAACCGGCTTCGTCGCGCTGCTGGCGGGCCATCCGCAATTCGAAGTGGTCGGCCAGGCCCGCGATGGCCAGGAAGCGGTGGACGTGTGCGAACGCCTGCGGCCCGACATCGTCATCCTCGACATTCGCATGCCCGTGCTCAATGGGTTGGGCGCGGCGCGAATGCTTCAGCAACGCCTGCCGGCCCTGAAAGTGGTGATATTCACCATGGACGACAGCCCGGATCACCTGGAAGCGGCAATGAATGCCGGTGCCGTGGGTTATCTGCTCAAAGACGCCAGCCGCGATGAAGTGATCAACGCCCTGCAACGCGTCGCCGCGGGTGAGGAAGCCCTCAACAGTGCGGTCAGCGCCCGTCTGCTACGGCGCATGACCGAGCGCAACACCAGTGGCGCCGCGCCTGCCGAAACCCTGACCGCCCGCGAACGCCAGGTCCTCGGGCTGGTGGCCGGCGGTTGCAGCAATCGTGAAATCGGCGAAGAACTCGGCATCACGACGGGCACGGCCAAGGCCCACGTGGAACGGGTTATCGGTAAACTCGGCGCCGCCGACCGAACCCAGGCCGCCGTCCGTGGCATCGCCCTGGGTCTGGTGACCCAGGCATGAAGGTTTCAAACGCTCGACGCTGGGCCGATCTGCCGTTACGTGGCAAAGCCCTCGTGGTGATTTCCCTGCCGCTGGTGATCCTGTTGCTCTCGCTGGTGCTGATCTATACCACCGAGCGTCAGACCGCACGCGCGGAAGAGGATGTACGCCGCGTGCTGCTGGTGCAAGGCGACATTCAGGCCGTGCACACCCTGCTCGCGGAGGCCGCCGCCAGCGTGCGCGGCTATCTGCTGACCCGCCGCGAGGATTTCCTGCCGGGTTATCGGCAAGCCAAACCCTTGATCGAATCGGCCCTGCGCCGGCTCGACAGCAACGTTCGTGATGAACGGGTGCGCAAACATCTGGAGGTGATTACTCCGTTGATCGAAACCAAGGTCGAGGGCCTGGTTGAACTGCTCGATGAACGCAACGCCACACCCGAGTCCATCACCACGATCCTGATCAACAACAAGCACGTCCTGGACGAATTACGCGAACGCATCAGCGCCATGCGCACGCTTGAAGACACGCTGCTGGCCGAGCGCACCGCAGCGGCCGCCTCCACTCGACAGCGTTTGTTGTTCTCCACCCTGCTGGCCGCCGCTTGCGGACTGTTTGGCGCCATTGTGGCGGTGCTGTTCCTGTCCAAGGGCATCGTCGCCCGGGTCAAGCAGGTCCAGGGCAACGCACAACGGCTGGCACTCGGTCAGCCATTACTGCCGCAACCGCCGGAGAACGATGAGATTGGTCAATTGGGCACACGTCTGGTCGAGGCCGGACTGTTGTTGGCCGAACGTGAACGGGCCTTGCGCGACAACGAAGAGCGCTTGCGGCTGATCATCGACGGGGTGAAGGACTACGGTATTTTCGCCCTCGACACACAGGGCTTCGTCACCAGTTGGAATGCGGGCGCCGAACGGATCAAGGGCTACACGGAACAGGAAATCGTCGGCCAGCATTTCTCGGTGTTTTATCTGTCGCAAGAATGCCCGCAACATCCCGACATGGCGCTGCGCGAGGCCACTCGCGACGGTCACTACATGGAAGAGGCCTGGCGTTGCCGCAAGGATGGCAGCCGCTTCTGGGCCAGCGTGGTGATTACTGCGCAATACGACAGCAGTGGTGCCCTGCGCGGTTTTTCCAAGATCACCCGCGACATCACCGATCGCCGTGCCGCCGAGATCGCGCTGAGCACCGCACGGGAAGAAGCCGAACGCGCCAGCCGCGCCAAAAGTGAATTCCTGTCGCGCATGAGCCACGAATTGCGTACCCCGCTCAATTCCATTCTAGGCTTCGCGCAACTGCTGGACATGGACTCGCCCAAAGGGCAGCGGGTGCAGATCGGGCACATCCTGCGCGCCGGACAACACCTGCTGACCCTGATCAACGAAGTGCTGGACATCGCCAAGATCGAGGCCGGGCGCCTGCCACTCAACGTGGAGGCAGTGCCCTTGGCGCTGGTTCTGCAAGAAGCCCTGACACTGGTGTCCCCCATGGCCTGCGACGCCGGCATCGAGCTGGTTGAGCTGCCGACGCTGGCGGCCGACAGCGGAATCGTCGCCGATCGGCAACGCCTGGTGCAGGTGCTGCTGAACTTGTTATCCAATGCCATCAAATACAACCGGCCCCAAGGCCAGGTGCATATCGAAATCAGGATTATTCAACAGCGAATTGCCGTGTCGGTCTGCGATACCGGCAAAGGCATCGCGGCCGATCGGCTGGAGCAACTGTTCAAGCCGTTCGAGCGCCTGGAGACCGATCCGAACGTGGAAGGCACCGGTCTTGGCCTGGCCTTGAGCAAAAGCCTGCTGGAAATGATGAACGGCAGCCTGACCGTCAAAAGCCAGCCCGGCGCAGGTTCCAGTTTCACCCTGGAGCTGCCCTTCGTGCGCCTGCTGTCAGTCACCGAGCCACCTGCTGCACGAATCAGCCACCCAACAATTACGACCACCCTCACCGCCCACGATTACCAAGGCAAAGTGCTGTGCATCGAAGACAATCTTTCGAGCCTGGCCCTGATCGAAACCCTGCTGCAGCGACGACCGCACATCCAATTGCTCTCAAGCATGCAGGGGCAAATGGGCCTGGACCTGGCCCGTCAACATGCGCCGCAGCTGATTCTGCTGGACGTGGCACTGCCGGATCTTGATGGTTTCAAGGTTCTGCAACGCTTGCGCCAGTCTTCCATCACCCGTGCCACTCCAGTGCTGATGATCACCGCCGATGCCAGCGATCTCACTCATCTGGCGTTGCTGGAAGCGGGAGCGACGGCGGTGCTGACCAAGCCGATTCACATTCCTTCATTCCTCGCCCGCCTTGACCAGCATCTACCGGAGCCCGTGTGAACACCGACCTGCGCATTCTGATCATCGACGACCAACGGCCCAACCTCGATTTGATGGAGCAGCTGCTGATTCGCGAAGGACTGACCAACGTGCTGAGCAGCACTCAGCCGCTGCGAACCCTGGACCTGTTCAACAGCTTCGAGCCTGACCTGGTGATTCTTGACCTGCACATGCCTGACTTCGACGGCTTTGCAGTGCTGGAACAACTCAACCGGCGCATCCCGACGGGCGAATACCTGCCGATCCTCGTGCTCACCGCCGACGCCACCCGCGAGACCCGACTGCGCGCACTGGCCCTGGGCGCCAAAGACTTCATCAGCAAGCCACTGGACGCCCTGGAAACCATGCTGCGCGTCTGGAACCTGCTTGAAACCCGCGCGCTGTATAAAGCCTTACGCACTTTGGTCCCGGCAGACCGGATCGATTTGTTGCGCCGGTTAAAGCCGCACCCAGTTAGCTGACCGAAGGGGCGGGATCACTGACGCTTTGCTACCGAAAGTCAGGTCACGCGGCTGGCTCGGTATTTTGGCTGTCGGCTGCAGAAAGCCCAGCAAGGCCTGCTGGGTATCATGCCAGGCTGTCGGGTGCTCCATATCGAGGAAGTGCCCGGTGTCCTTGATGGTATGAAATTGAGCCTGACGGGTATGAGTCGCAAAAAGACGGGCATCTTCCACCGACGTGTATTCATCCCACTCGCCATTGATGAACAACAGCGGGACGTCGATGGCATCGGCACAGGAAACGTAGCAGTGCGTGTCCTGGGTCAGCACCTCATTGACGTGAAAATGCATCTGCCGATATTCGTGTTCGTCCAGGCTACTGACATGGCGTTCATTGAAACGCTTGAACAGCGACGGCAGGTGCTTGCCGATGGTGCCGTTGATCAAGCGCCCGACATTGCTCCGATCGCAGGCCTGAAGAAAATGCCGGCCGCTCTCCAGATAATCGCGCATCGGCGTGTTGATCCGCGCGGCAAACGAACTGATCACGGCCTTTTCGATGAGTCGCGGCCGCTGCGCCAGGGCCAGCAAGGTCGCCGCACCGCCCCAGGAAAAGGACAACACATGCTGCGCGCGAAAGTGCTCGATCAACTCGAGCAGGATGGCGGCCTCGTCTTCCTTGCGGATCGGCTGATCGTGCAGGTTGTGTTGTTTCGATTGACCGGCATAGGGCTGATCGTAGAGGACCACATTGAAGCGTGGCCGCAGATAGCGCACCGTTTGAGCAAAAGATGCTGTCGTTGCCAGCGAGCCGTTGACCAGAATAATGGTCTTGTCAGCGGCCGCGTTGAGATAATGCTCGGTATAAACCTTGTACTTCTCACCAATCTCGACGATCGCAGTTTTCAGCGTCATGTCATTCTCTTCCTTGAACAAATTGGACCAGGCACACAGCTTGATTGACTATCCGGCTTCCTCCGGGCAAGCCTGACAGCACAAACCAGCGACAACGGTACAAGGGCGCTGAGATGAACACCA
The DNA here is from genome assembly GCF_024748615.1 of Pseudomonas sp. B21-048. Lineage (NCBI taxonomy): Bacteria > Pseudomonadati > Pseudomonadota > Gammaproteobacteria > Pseudomonadales > Pseudomonadaceae > Pseudomonas > Pseudomonas sp. B21-048. Next base: position 2,950,213 of record NZ_CP087168.1, read on the forward strand.
TGACCAATAAGTCACAAACCGACCGGTGGCTCACAGTTAAGCAGGGATTTTCCCGTGTGCAAGCACGCAAGCTTAAAAATGACTGCCTGACGCTTCGCCACCATCCGCCTATGCTTGATCATTGGCCCCACCCTCATCAGTTCCAGAGCTCTCCCCCCTCACATCAAATGAGGAGTTGAAAGATGTCGCTGACGCTCTACTACCATCCGCTGGCGTCGTTCTGCCACAAAGTACTCATCGCGCTCTATGAAAACGGCACCGAATTCGAGAGAAGAATCATCGATCTCGGGGACGCTGCCGACCGCGCAGAACTTCAGGCATTGTGGCCAATCGGAAAGTTCCCAATAATTCACGACCATGCCCGGCAGCGGAATCTGCCGGAATCCAGTATCATCATCGAGTACCTTGATCGACTGCATCCAGGCAAGCACAGACTGGTTCCAGACGATTGGGACAGCGCGCTGGAGGTCCGGTTATGGGATCGTTTCTTCGACCATTATGTACAAGTGCCGATGCAACAGATTGTCAGTGATCGGCTACACGCGACCAACGGTGATTTGACCCGAGAGCGGTCTACGCTGGAGACCGCGTACGGCATGCTCGATCGCCGGATGGCGTCGAGGATCTGGGTGGCCAGCCCGGAGTTCAGCATGGCCGATTGCGCCGCTGCCCCAGCACTTTTCTATGCCAGCACACTCGTGCCGTTCCCCGACGACTACGGCCACTTGAGCGCCTATTTCGACAGGTTGGTACAAAGGCCGTCATTTCAGCGGGTGATTGACGAAGCCAGGCCCTGGTTTTCGCTCTACCCGTTTGCGGAGGCCATTGAGCAGCGGTTTCTTGCCCCCGATAAAATATGATCCGCTTCTATAGCCTTCGCCTCTGATACCCGTCGGCTCCAGGCGCGAAGGGGCAGCTGTCGCGTGTTCGGAGCGTACACCTTCGTGCCCAAATACCACCGGCAGCCAAGCCCCTACCGTCGCGCCAACTCATGCCGGATGCATTGCTCGTAATATGTTTGCTTGATGCCGGCAGGCTTGAGGCGCGAAGAACTGTTATAGGTTTGCTCCGTGATCCCCATGGCCGTCATGCGCATCCACGGCCGGGGGAATTTTCGCGACTGCAGTTTCTTGCGTGCCCCGTAAAGCGTGAATCCAGAAAGCTTCGACGCTTGCGCGTCTGCGGCTATGTCCGAGCCCCAGCTGCAGACGAAACGACTGTTCTTGCTCAGATCCTTTGCCTGAACCTCAAGCGAAAGAGTCACCAGGACAAACGTTGCAGCCATCCATACCAAAGTCCGCATATCGCCAATGCCTAACCTTCTGAAAAGAAAGCAAGTTTGACAACCAAACGGACATCGGGGGGCCAGCAGTTCGCCTCATTCCCATGAGTTTTTTTCGGTCTCTATGGGTGCAACAGATCCATCTTGAGGATGTCCGAAACTTTTTTGAGTTTTAAGTGACCGTTGCAGTCTCTAGTTGAGAGCGTCGTGGTTATCGACAGGTCATCTGGCGAACGCGCAGTCAGGCGGTGGAGGCAATCGATGTCCGACCTTGAGCATGTCATTCAGCCCTTTAATGCGAGGCTGGTGATGATCGGCTTTGGCTGCATAGGAAAAGGCGTACTGCCGCTGCTATTGCGCCATATTGAGCTTGAACCGCAGCGAATGCTGATCCTCAGCCCTGATGAAGATGGACGCTTGCTCGCGCAGCAATTGGGCGTCACCCACCGAACCGAGCAACTGGACCAGGACAATTACGAGGCGTTGCTGGACCCTCTTTTGAGCGCTGGCGACTTCCTGCTCAATCTCTCGGTGGGGGTCTGCAGCCTGTCCCTGATTCAGTTCGCCCATCGTAAAGGCGTGCTGTATCTGGACACCTGTATCGAGCCGTGGGAAGGCGGTTATACCGACCCCGAAAAATCCCTTTCCGAACGATCCAACTATGCATTAAGAGAGGCGGCGCTTGAACTTCGGGTTAACAGTGCGCAAGGTCTACCCACGGCCATCTTGACCCATGGTGCCAATCCGGGGCTGGTCTCGCACCTGGTCAAGCAGGCATTGGTCAACCTCGCCGAGGATTTGGGCGATACGACGCCCCTGCCCGTCACTCGCGAAGAATGGGCGCGGCTGGCCAGCCGGCTGAACATCCGCTGCATCCACATTGCCGAGCGCGATTCGCAGTATTCATCGCAACACAAAATCGCCGATGAGTTCGTCAATACCTGGTCCGTGGACGGTTTCATCAGCGAGGGCAGCCAACCGGCGGAGTTGGGTTGGGGCAGCCATGAGAAAGTGCTTCCCGAGGATGGCTATTTCCATGCCTTCGGGTGTCAGGCCGGGATCTACCTGCAACGCCCCGGTGCCTCCACGCCGGTTCGTACCTGGACACCCTCGACGGGGCCAACCCACGGGTTGCTCGTGACTCACAACGAAGCCCTGTCGATTGCCGATTACCTGACCCTCGGCCAGGGAAGGCAGCCGATCTACCGGCCGACCGTCCACTACGCCTATCGACCCTGTGACGATGCGTTGCTCTCGGTGCATGAACTTGCCGAGCGCAACTGGAAGCCCCAAATGGGCGAGCGCCTGCTCGATGACGACATCCAGGACGGCGATGATGAACTCGGCGTTCTGCTGATGGGGCATGCCAGAAACAGTTATTGGTACGGCTCACGCTTATCGATCCAGCAAGCCCGAGCGCTGTGCCCCTGTAACAGCGCTACTAGCCTGCAAGTGACGGCGGGAGTGCTGGCCGGCGTGATCTGGGCCATTCGCAATCCTCAACGCGGCATCCTCGAGCCGGATGAATTGCCCTTCAGGGAGATTTTGCAGATTTGCATGCCCTACCTCGGGAATGTAGAAGGCATTTATTCCGACTGGACGCCCCTTACCGGACGTCACTCGCTGATGCCCGAGCAGACCGATGAATCCGATCCGTGGCAATTCGTGAACGTCAGGATTACTTGAAGGCCTGACGTGGTTTATTCCACGCCAGGCAACGGCTCAAATACCGGAACCGTTCTGAAATGAGTCGCCCGAACCGGACTCTCTCTGCCAGGCCCGGTGCAGAAGATCGATGACTTCTTCGTCGGATGTCTGCGAAAAATCCGTGTACCAATGGCCGATCGAAATCAGCCAATCGGGGATCAGCGGGCAAATCAGCTCGTCCACTTCGTCGCGCAACGCCTCGGCCGTCTCAAGCGGTGCCACCGGCACGGCAACGACGGTGCGCGACGGCGCTTGCAGGCGCACGGCCTGTATCGCCGCCATCATCGTAGCCCCTGTCGCCAGGCCGTCATCGATCAGAATGACCACCTGATCCTTGAGCGCCAGAGGTGCGCGGGATGCCCGGTATGCTCGCTCGCGACGCGACAATTCCTGCGTTTCCTTTGCAACCACGCCATCGAGCGTGCGCTGATCAATACCGTTAGCCCGTAGCGCATCGTCATTGACGATTTTTATGCCGCCGCTGGCGATGGCGCCCATGGCGAACTCCTGATGGAATGGCACCCCCAGTTTACGCACCAGCATCAGGTCCAGGCGCACCTCCAGGGCCGTGGCCACTTCATAGGCAACCGGAACGCCGCCACGGGGTAAGGCAAGGACGATGACGTCAGCTCTTTTAGCGTATTTAAGCAACGGCTCCACCAGGCCTCGGCCGGCATCCACCCGGTCATGCAAGATGGTTTGTAATGAAGGACTGGTCATTTGAAAACCTCCCTGGGGCGGGAGCCCCAAAAACGGGCGTTCGTTTGACGGCGGCCATCATTCCAATCCGGGCGTGCGCCCCTAGACCGCCAGAATGCTGCAAGGCACCTGATACAGAATATGTTCGGTTGTGCTGCCTAGCAGCCGCTCCAGGCCACGGTATTGAGCTCTGCCCATCACGATCACATCCACTTGATGCTCATGGGTGAATTCGCTCAGTACCGAGACCGGGTGCCCCATGATGAAATGCCGACAGTCAGCGGTCACACCGAACCGAGCGGCCAACTGGAGAAAAGACTTTTCCAGGTCGCTACGCAACTCCCGGGTAAGCTCCGCGAGCGTCAGACCGCCGTCCATATCCGCCAGAAAAGCGGCCGAAATGTCACACGCGTACAGCAGATGCAGCTCGGCATTGCACTGCAGCGCAAGGCTCGACGCCTGCAAGATGATCCGGTCATTCAGCTCATTGTTCGAGGGCTCGGTGTCTGACACGTCAACCGCGGCCACCACCTTCTGCGGCAAGGCATGGCACTCACCCCCCACCAGATAAACCGGGACCGGACAATGGCGCAACAAACGCCAATCCAGCGGCGTGAAGAACGCGCGCTTGAGCATGGGCTCATGCTGCACTTGCTTGATCAACAGATCGGGCTGCATTTGCGTGACGTGGTCAAGAATGTCCTGGCGCAGGTTGTCGGCCCAGGCGACTTCGGTTGTCACCTCGATCCCCCGGCCTTGCATCTTTACCGCCTGCTCATCGAGCCAGTCGCGATGCTCCTGCAGGTAGCTCGCTCGAGCCATTTTGCGGTCGCCTTCTTCGAGCAGCGACAGAATGTCCAACGACGGAATCAGCGCTGCAATGTGCAAACTCGCCCCGCTGGCCTTGGCCACGGCAGCGGCATGGTTTATCGCAGGCGAATGACGCAGCAGCGGGTTGATGATCAGTAATAACCTTTGATACTGGCTCATGATCTGACTCCAGACAGGTAGATCCTCGACGCCGGCTCGAGAATCCAGCATCAGGCCCCGACTCCGCCACTAAAGCCTCTTAAGCGTTGATTTATATCAAATCCTTGAATAAGGCATTGCAGGGGCCACTTGAAAAGAATAGTTCACAACGGTGCTGTGCATTGTGTGCAGGGCTCATCCGCGATGGCCGCTCGCCTGAAAATCGGCGATCTGCTGCCACATCGCGATACCTCCGGATCGTCCGCCGGGTAATCGACGATCTGCCGGCTGAGAAAACAGTCCTCCGGGGCAATATTGCCCTCGATGTCGACGAAGCTCAGTATCCGGTCCGGGCGCATCAGTGCAGTCAGTCCGCCCATGGAATGGCCGACCAGACGCCCGGCGAATGCGGCCTGCTGCACGATGTCGGCATAGTCTTCCCGTTCACTATGGCGAGCGAACTTGCTCGCGCCGGGCTGCGTAGCGGCCGGCTCTGCAAGCTGTTGCGTCAATGAATGATGGGCGCAGGTGGGGACGCGCAACATCGTCGACGTGCTCGATGCCCAGCGGACGGCGGGGGGCGGGGGGCGGGGGGCGCGTTGAAAAGATCAAATTGCCATCAGGCGAGCTTGCAAAAACACCGCGACCGTCTAAGTTCAAGACTATCTTCACAAGCGCAATCAACCGTACCTAACCAGCCCCTCAGGCGAGAGAGTCTATTGACCTGAAAAAAACTAGACGCTGCTTTTAATTGCTGACACGGAATCAGTCATAAAAATCAAGAGGGATGCTTGATGAAGCGCAGCCGTGGGTATCGTGCGCTCTCGAAAAGAGGGCCAGCCGGACATTTCTGGATTTCATTGCTTTGCTTCTCGGGCCTGGTGATCGCCAGCTTTCTGTTGTTCGAACAACAGATCCAGGACTTCCTGACCCATCTCAATCTGTACCTGCCCACTACCCCCTCCCAGAAACTCAACTTGGCAATGTTGCTGATCGCCCTGCTGGCGCTGGACGTGGTGCTGCCGGTGCCTTCGAGCATGGTCGCGCTGTTGGCCGTGGCCATGCTGGGCAGTCTCGGCGGCTATCTGGTGATTTTCATTGGCCTGTGCCTGGGTGCGGGGCTGGGTTATGCGCTAGGGGCCGGCTATTTTCGTCTGCTGTCCGGCCGCTTGGGCCTGCATCAACGCCAACCGGGACAGCTGGCATATCGGCTGAGCACGCTGTCGTTGATCTGCCTGCGTGGCGTACCGGTATTGGCGGAAACCTCGGTGGTAGCCGCCGGCATGCAACGTTATCCATTGCGCGCGTTTCTACTGGTCACCACCCTGGCCAATGCCGGCCTGGCACTGGCCTATAGCGCCATCGGCACCTTCCTCGTCGAGCAGAACGCGTTGCTGGTGACCCTTCTCGCCAGCATGGTGTTGCCCGGGCTGTTTATCGCCGGGTACAGCCTGCTCAAGACCTTGCGCAGGCACGACGTGGAGCAACCACTGCATGGCCGATTCGAGGTCAGTTATGACTACCCGGTGGTGTTTACCGATCACCTGTTCGAGTTGTCCAACCCCTGCCTGCACCGCCAGCTCACTGCACGACTCACCCCACAGCACATAGGCCCTGTGACGGTGCTGGTGTTCGCTGATGAACACCTGTTGCACAGCGCCCCACAACTGCTGGAACAGATCGATGCCTACTTTGCCGCCCATGCGGCGGAGCTGCATTTGCAAGCCGCGCCGATTGCGGTTCCGGCCGGCGAACTGAGCAAGGATTCACACGTGTTGCAGCAGCTGTACAGCGACATGTTGCAACATGGGCTGGACCGGCATTGTTATGTTCTGGCCCTGGGGGGTGGCGCGGTGCTGGATGCGGTGGGCTACGCCTGCGCCACCTTCCATCGCGGCATTCGCCTGATCCGTATTCCGAGCACGGTACTGGGCCAGAACGACGCCGGCATCGGTGTAAAAAACGGCATCAATGCTTTCGGCCAGAAGAACTTGCTGGGGGCCTTCTACCCGGCCACCGCGGTGATCAACGACTTCCAGCTGCTGACCAGCCTAACCCGTCGCGACCAGATCGCCGGGTTGGCCGAGGCGGTCAAGGTGGCACTGATCAAGGACCAGGCGTTTTTCCAATGGATGGAGCAACAGGTCGACGCCCTCGCCCACTTCGATCACTCGGCCAGCCGCTATGCCATTCGCCGCTGCGCCGAACTGCACCTGGCGCACATCACCGGTGCCGGTGATCCCTTCGAACGCGGTAACGGACGGCCACTGGATTATGGGCACTGGGCCGCGCACAAACTGGAAAACCTCAGCCAGCACCGACTGCGCCATGGTGAAGCCGTGGCGGTGGGCATGGCCCTGGATGGACTCTATGCCAATGCCATGGGACTGTTGAGCGATGCCGACACCGAACGGGTTCTGAACCTGCTGCTCAAACTCGGTTTCTGCCTGAACCCACCAGAACTGTCCTTGAAAGATGCACAGGGACGCTCGATGGCTCTGCTCGGACTGGAGGAATTCCGCCAGCACTTGGGCGGGCAACTCTCCATCCCCATGCTCAGCCGGATCGGCGAGTCGGTGGACCTGCATGAGATCGATGCCGCAAGGATGGAGCAGGCGCTGCAGCGACTGTCCACTTACAGCGGCCCGGCGCTCACCTTGAGCGAGGGTTGCGCGCAATGAGCCAGACACCGCTGAACCTGAAGACCTGGATGACCCTGGGCCGGGTGTCCAACCTGCCCACTGTGTGGACCAACACCTTGGCCGCCGCCCTGCTGGCCAGTAGCGCCGGTGCCCTGGCGCCGCCGTCGTCCCTGGTGTGGATTCTGCTGCTGGCCGCACTGTCGTCGCTGTATCTGGCCGGCATGTTGTTGAACGACCTGCTCGACGCCGACTGGGACCAACAGCACCATAATCCCCGCCCTATCACTTTGGGTCTGGTCAGTCGACAGCAAGTGGGCCTGGCCACTGGGCTGTTGCTGGTGCTGGCCGCAGCTTCGGTACTGGGCCTGAGCCGACTGATCGACCAGCCGCTCTGGCTGCTGGGCAGCGCCACTCTGCTGGTGGGCTGCATCCTCGGCTACAACCTGCTGCACAAGAAATACGCCCACAGCGTCTGGCTGATGGGCGCCTGCCGCTCGGCCCTCTACCTCACGGCGGCGGCCAGCCTGGCGGTGCCACCGGAGCCGATCTGGCTCTGCGCCATTTTGCTAGGCGTCTACATCAGCGGCCTGACCTACCTGGCCCGTCAGGAACACCGCAATCAATTGCTCAGTCGCCTCCCCCTGATCCTGATGCTGAGCCCGTTGGCCCTGGCGATCTATGCCGACAACGTCTGGTTTTGGCCGGTGTTGCTGCTCTGGCTTGGCTGGCTGGGCTGGCACTACTGGCGCCACCTGGCCAACCCACGGCAACGCCAGGTCCGCGCCTTTATCGGCGCTGGCCTGGCGGCCCTGCCGTTGTTCGACGCGCTGGTGCTGGCCGTGGCCAACCAGCCATTGGGCAGCTTGTTATGTGTTCTGGTGTTTTTCCTGCTTCCACACTTCCAGCGCTGGATCAAACCGACATGAACATGGACGTCACAGCGCCGCCATCGGCGGCCCTCGAAATGCGCCACGACTGCCTCGCCGAACAACGCCAGGCCTTTACCCAACAGCTCGATGACACCGAGCTGCAGTGGTGGCGTCAGGCACAGGAGCGGCTTGCCCAACGCCCGGACGCCAACACGGCGGCGCTCTTGAGCAGCCAGTGCAAGCGCAGCCTCAAGGAGCATGCGCTGCCCGACAATTGCGGCTGGAGCACTGTCCAACTGGCGCGGGCGTTGCTGCTGGCTGAGGTCCTGGAGCAACAACCCCTCGCCGGGCAGTTGCCCTTGCTGCGCCAGCTGTTTCTGTGGGGCGACGATCAGGAAAAGATCGCCACCTTGAAGGCCCTCGACTGGCTCGATAGCCGTGGGCTCTGCGTCGAGTTGGCGCTGCAGGCCGGGCGTACCAGCAACAGCCAGGTGTTTGCCGCCCTCGCCCTGGACACCCTCTACCCGTCGCGTCATTACAGCGAACGGGCCTTCCATCAACTGGTGCTGAAGGCACTGGGCATGGGGCTCGACGTACGACGCCTGCATGGCCTTACGCAACGACAAAGCGTCACCCTCAACCAGCTGGCCCTCGACCTGCTGGACGAACAGCTCGCTGCCGAACGAACGGTGTCCGCCGGGCTACCCCGGGTGATTGCCTTCGACCTGCTCAGCCCGGCGCAACACCAGCGCCTGGTCGGCCTGAGTCAGCAGCAACGCTTGCCGCCGGAATGGCGAGAACACCTGACCGCACCTCTCTGAACTGATGCTCAACGGCTCCCTCCCCTTGACGAGGATTCACCATGCTCAAGTACTTCGACCCGCATATTCATATGGTCAGCCGCACCACCGATGACTACCAGAACATGGCGGCCGCCGGCATCACCGGAGTGATCGAGCCGGCCTTCTGGCAGGGCCAGGCCAGGACCAGTGTCGGCAGTTTCATCGACTACTTCGACACCCTGTTGGGCTGGGAGCGCTTTCGCGCCAGCATGTTCGGCATCCATCACTTCTGCACCATCGGCCTCAACCCCAAGGAGGCCAATGACCTCTCGGTGGCCAATGAAGTGCTGGAGATATTGCCGCGCTACCTGGTGAAAGACGGCGTCGTGGCGGTGGGCGAAATCGGCTACGACGACATCACCCCCGAGGAGGATCGCTTTCTCGCCGCTCAGCTGGAACTGGCCAAACAGTTCAACTTGCCGGTGCTGGTGCACACCCCGCACCGCGACAAGATCGGTGGCACCAAACGCACCCTGGCGGTGATTCGCGAAGTGGGCATTGCCGAGCACCTGGTGATCATCGACCACCTCAACGAACTGACCCTGCCGCTGGTGCTGGACAGCGACTGCTGGCGCGGCCATTCCATCTACCCCAACACCAAAATGTCGGAACAGCGCATGGTCGCCCTGTTGAAGGAGTACGGCACCGAAAAAATGGTGGTCAACAGCGCCGCCGACTGGGGGATCAGCGACCCGCTCAAGGTGCCCAAAACGGGCGAGGCGATGCTGGCTGCCGGATTCACCGAAGCCCAGGTCGAACAGGTGCTGTTCCACAACCCGGTGGACTTTTTTGCCCAAAGCGGCCAACTGGACAAAGCCCTGGTCAGCACCCCACTGCCCATAGATCAGCGTCGGCAGTGGCAGGAAAACTCCGCCCTGCGGGGCCAGGAACCGGTGATCAAATGAGTGCCGGCACGGGTTGGGCTGCCGCGCAGGTCGGTTATTGCAGCAATGTGCACCCGACCCGTGACCTGGCTGGGCTACGGTCCTCCATCGAACAGCATTTTCAGGGCGTGCGAACCCTGCGCGGGTTGAACGAGCAGGACAGTGGACTGTGGATCAGCGCCCTCGCCGCGTCCGAATTACAACGGGCGTCAGCTCGCGCGGAGTTCCTGAGCCTGCTGCAACGCAGCGGCCTGCGCCTGACCTCGCTTAACGGCTTTCCCTATGGCCAATTTCATCAGGGCGCGGTGAAAGCCGAGGTGTATTTGCCCAGTTGGGCCGATCCGGAACGGCTGGCATACAGCCTGAATCTGGCGCGGATCCTCGCGGACGCCCTGCCGCCGGACTGTCGCCAGGGGGTAATTTCCACTGTGCCGCTGGGCTATGCCGCCAGCTGGAACCCAGCCTTACAGCAGCGTGCCGAGCATCTACTGCGCCAGCTCACGGCCGCACTGGCCAGGCTGCATCTGGAGACGGGCAAGAAGATCGTGTTCTGCCTGGAGATGGAGCCCGACTGCGTGCTGGAAAACACCGAGCAGACCATCGCCTTCTTCCACCGCTACCAAGCCACGGACCCGCACCATGAATACTTGGCGCTGTGTTTTGATGTCTGCCACCAGGCAGTGATGTTCGAAGACTGCTATCAATCGCTGAAAAGGTTGCGTCAGGCCCGGGTGCCCGTCGGCAAGATCCAGCTGTCCAACGCCTTGATTTGTCGCCTGCCCCCTGATGACGACAACCGGCGCGAACACGTCCTCAAGACCTTGAGCGACTTTGCCGAAACCACCTACCTGCATCAAGTGAAAGCCCGCGATGCGCAGGAGCGCTTATTGGCCTGGGCGGACCTTCCCGCCGCGCTCATCGATTGCGCGAAGCGCCCGGGACACTACCCCGAACTGAGGATTCATTTCCACATTCCACTGTTCAGCGAACACTTGCTGCTGCCCGAACTCAGCGGCAGTCAGATTGCCCTGTCGCAGACTTTCGATTTCCTGGCAGACCATGGGGATTTTCGTCCTGTACTGGAAGTGGAAACCTACAGTTGGGGTGTCTTGCCCGTCCCACTGCGGCCCACGACCGAGCACGCCCAACTCCACGGGATCGCCGCTGAACTGCACTGGGTCGAAGATCAACTGCGGCAGCGGCGATTGCTGCAACCCCAAACACGGGAGGCATACGCCGATGCCTTCTGATCAACCGCGCCAACCGCTGCTACTGATCAACGTGGTAGGACTGACACCGGCGCTTCTGGGGGCGGCGACGCCTCACATCAATGCCCTGTTGAAAACGGCAAAAATGGCCAGCCTGCATCCGGTGTTTCCAGCCGTCACGTCTACGGTGCAGGCCTCGATCCTCACCGGTCTGCCGCCGTCGGAACACGGCATCGTCGGCAATGGCTGGTATTTTCGCGACCAGGCTGAAGTGCGTTTCTGGCTGCAACCCAACGCATTGATCCAGGGAGAAAAGGTCTGGCAGCAACTCAAGTGTGAGATCCCGGGGTTTCGCTGCAGCCAGCTGTTCTGGTGGTACAACATGTATGCGGACGTGGACGCCGCCATCACCCCACGCCCTCACTACCCGGCCGACGGCCGCAAAATGTTCGGTCTGTATTCATCACCGGCCTCGTTGCACGAGCGCATCGAGCAGCAGATTGGCGAATTCCCGTTTCCGAGTTTCTGGGGCCCGGCGGCCGGCATCGCGTCGAGCCGCTGGATCGTCGACTGCGCCATCGCCGAATTCCAGCTCGACCGACCCGACCTGCAATTGGTCTACCTGCCCCATCTGGATTACAGCCTGCAGCGCCTGGGCCCCGATCATCCATCGATTGCCGTCGAGGTGCGGGCCATCGACAGTGAAGTGGGTCGTCTGCTGGACTTTGCCCAGGAACAAGGCGCAGCGGTGATGCTGCTGTCCGAATACGGGATCGAAGCGGTACAGCAATCGGTCTCCATCAACCGGCTGTTACGCTCGGAAGGGTTGCTGCAGGTGCGCCAATCGCTGACCTGGGAGTTGCTCGACCCCGGCGCCAGCGCGGCCTTTGCCGTGGCCGATCATCAGATCGCGCATGTCTACGTGAAGCAGGCGCAAGACGTCCCGCGCGTCAAAGCACTGTTGCAGCGCCAGCCCGGCATCGAGCAGGTGCTGGATAAAACCGAACAACGGGCCTGGCAGCTGGATCATCCCCGCAGTGGCGAGCTGGTGACCGTAGCGGCACCGGGTTACTGGTTCGATTACTACTACTGGCTTGACGATCGCCAGGCACCCGACTTCGCCCGCACCGTGGACATCCATCGCAAGCCCGGCTACGACCCGCTGGAGCTGTTCATCGACCCGGCCATTCGTTTCCCCAAGCTGAAAGTGGCGCGCCGTCTGCTGCAGAAGAAGCTCGGTTTTCGCTACTACATGGACCTGATTCCGCTGGACACCGGATTGATCCGCGGCAGCCATGGCCGCCTGCCCACCAGCGAGCAGACCGGCCCACTGCTCATCACCAATTGCGATCTGCCGTTGCCGCAGCACCTTGCGGCCACGGCGGTGAAACAACTGCTCCTGCAGCATTTCCTGGGGCACCCACACACCGACCTGGCCAATGCCAAGGAGCTTCCATGCGGCGCGCCATTTCTATAACAGTTCTGAGTACCCTGGCCGGTTTGGCTCAGGCTCAGAGCCCGAACACCTTCGACTGCAGCAACTTTCTGCAGTTTGGAGGAGACATCAACAAGACCCGGACGGCGTTTGTCCAGAGTCCCGAAACCCTGGCCTGGAACTGGTTCGTCTGTTTGAACCAGCCTGCCGCCGCGGGGAGCCCCAACCGCGAGTGGGAATCCATGAAGCCCTCCGACCAGGTCTTCCTGATCAATGGCGCCAAACCCGCCCCTTATGGCACGCCCGTGCCGCCCCCGGACGCGGTGCTGACGCAAGCCAAGGCGCAAGGAATGGACCTGTCCCGAATCTTCCATAGCCTCAATGCCACGCAACAGGTGGATGGCATGATTCTGGAAATGGGCGGTGCGGTGCCGGCAGCAGAAACAGGCAAACCCGTGCGCTTTCAGCTGCTGATGGGCGAAGGCACTTTCGATTACGTCGTTCAACGCCAGGTCTACAACATGAATGGTCAGGCCGCCTTGACCAGCAACCTGGAGTTCCCGTCCATCGCCTGGGAATTGAAGTCCGCCTGGCTGTGGATCGGCTCCGACGCGATCTACAAACAGACACTGGAACACGACGGTTACTACATCGCCCAGGCCTATTACCTGCAAGACGGCAAATACCAGGTCGGCTACGCAGCGCTGAGCGGCTTGCACATCATCAACAAACTGAATCCCGGCTGGGTCTGGACCACTTTCGAAAACATTAACAACAGCAAGTACACCGTCACCAACGCCATCCCGCCCACCCCGATGACCAACAGTACCGGGCCGATAGCCGCTGCCAAGCCCGTCAACAGCCAATTCCAGGCCCAATATCCCGGGTTGTCGCAGTACGAACTGATCGCCGTCCAGTCCAGGACCAACCCGACCTTGCTGGCCAACTCTCAGCTGGAGTCAGCCTTCCAGAGCCAGTCGTCCTGCTTTGCCTGCCACGACACCGCCGCGTATTCGGCGCAAAAGGGCTATTTCAACTTCGCCATGAAAGAACAGGGCGGCATCGTCTACCCCACCGCCCCTCTGCCGGACTCGGCCTTTGCCGGTTACAACAAACTGGACTTTGTCTGGTCGCTTAAACGCGCCCAGTGGCAACGCTAAGGAGCATGACATGAGCGTATTGAACTTCCCCCGCATCTACCTCAACGGCCATATGTTCTGGAACCCGCCGACGGCCAACAACAACGATGTGCTGCCGCTCTACGACGCGGTCAAGATGCAGATGAACTGGCGGTTTCTCGCTGAATACGGCATCGATCCCGAGAATGCCGCCAGCACCTTGATGCCCTGGACCATCGCGCCTTTGCCGCTAAGCGACGTACCGGCCTATGCCCAGCAAGTACCGGGCAATGCCAATCCGGGTAACTACCCGATGATTCCCGCCGAATGGGACCTGTTCGGTGACAACGCCTGCGGCACTGTCAGCTATGACCAGACCCGCTCCGTGATCATTGGCGGCGAGCTTCCTGGCGGTGGTTACGTCGACCAGGACGCGCTGATCGACAAGGGTTATCAACTGTTCGGCAGCCCCCTTGGCAGCACGAATCCCACCCCCGCCCGTTTCGTCGACGTCAGCCCCTGGCAGAACACCTTCACCGCGTTGTACTTCGACAAGCTGGTGCTGGGTGACGATCAGTGCGGCGTGACGCTCAAGCGTCAACACCGGATGCTCGATCGTTTCCTGAACTTCAACTGGGGGGCGTTGGGTGGCCTGATCTATGTCACCACGACCTGGCAGACCTGCTTTCCCAAAGAGAACCTGCAGTGGGTGATCGGCAACTCGCAACTGCTGAAAAACCTCCAGGAACAGATGGAGCAACAACACGCCAAGGGGCTGATGTTCAGGTTCTCCACCTACCTGACCTGCTACGACAAAAATGGCATTTTCAACAACTACCCTCCCATCAACACCCACTCCACAGACCCGCAAATACAGGCCAACGTGCAGGCGATGTATCAAAAAGGCCTGGATAACGTTGCCGATATTTTCTTCAACCCGGCCTACAGCCGCACCGCCGGCACCCTGGGTTTGTGGTTTGAGGATGAGTTCCCGACCGCGCCGGCGGGACGACGCCTGGCCCCCGCCTCCGCCATCAGCATCTACCAAAAAACGCCGGGCGATACCCACCTTCCTCCGGGTGTGGAAATACAACTGGGAGTGATCTCGACCCAGCTCCAACCCGACAGCGATACCCTGTCGCTGGATCTCTCGACTGCCTTCCCGTTCTATCCGCTCGACAGCAAGGCGGATATTCCAGTGGCGGAAAAATTTCAGGCAGGCGATTACGTGCTGGGGATAAACGACGCAGGCCAGTTCAGCCCCTTGGCCAGTTTCGGCTTCGAACAGTATCGACAGGCAGCCTTCGACAAACGCTCCGGCATCCTGGACTTGACGCTCAGCCCCGGAGCCCGGAAAAAGCTGCAAACCGGATCGCTTGAATTGCAACTGCAAGGCACGACTCCGGTGCAAGCCGCCACCCAGCAAATGTGGACCGCCGAGGTTGTCGAAAGCGCCAGCTTCATCGATGTCGGCGACAGCAGAACCCTGCAGATCATGGTGCAATACGACGGCCTTCCGGCTCCGGCCGGCACCGTGCTCTGGGTGGCGGAGTACGACAACGCCTTCATGCTGAGTACCAGCAACTACTACCTGGCGTTCAGCAACAAAGCCGACTTCACGCTGTTCTACGACTATCCGTTGAACCGCCAAAGCAACAAATCCAATCTGCCGCAATTTATCGATACCCCCAGCGAACACAGCCAGGCAAGCACGGGCAGTGGCCGCCGGCTCATGGCGTTGCACGCCGAGGCTCCCTTCGAGGTGCCGATCCCGGTCACCTATCAACAATACCTGTCGACACCCGCCTCGGTCTCCCTGGCCCCCAGCCTGGGCTTCAGCAATCCCATCGCCATGGAAGGAAAACTGCAGGATCTGCAGAACAGCACCGTGAACTATTGCGTGACGCAGATACAGACTGACGCCAAGGGCATCGCGCAATTGACCGTCAAAGGTCGGGCCCCTGGCTTTCCGACCCTGCGCTTCTTCGTGCAGGAGGGTGAACAGCCTCCCGAAATCCCTTTCAGTTTCAACTACACCGACGCCTATACCGACTTCCTGGCGCCTTTGCGTGTGCTGCCGCTGGAACCGAAACTGCAGGTGGACTTTGTCAATGAGTGGAACAAGATCTACTCGAAAACCGAGGCCCGGGTCCTGATCTGGGAAAGCTTCATCTATCCACGCATCCTGCAGCCCTTCTATTACCTGTACCCGATCATGAGCAAATACATGCCACTCAATTCCCTGGAGCGAATCGAAGGCGCCATCGACCAACTGATTGTGTTGATCAGCAAGGAGTACCAAGAGGAAAGCACCCTCGCCATGCCCATCACCCGCGACATGTCACAAAGCCGACGCGCTGTGCTGGAGCTCTGGGCACAGTCGCTGGTGAAACGCAATTACCCACCCGTCCCGCTCAACATGAGCGATTACGAACAAGGCTAAAACAACAACGCTTCACTCAGGACCACCGGGTGACGAGCCTGTCACCCGGCACTTCACAGGAGTGTCATATGAAAGCCAGCATCTTGAACCGATTGTTGCTGCTAACCCTGCTGCTCGGCCTGGCCAGCCTGCCGGCCCAAGCCCTGGAGCAGCCCCTGGACCAGGCCATGCCGTCGACGCAGGCCACCAGCCTGAACTGCCAGCCTCCCGGCACCGCGCCGGCCGCCTCGGCCAGTCAGGACCAGTTCGATCAGTACAGCTGGCAGATGTTCATCGCCTTGAACTGGCCCGCACAGAACGGGCAGCGAGGTGATCCCGACTGTAGCAAACAGCCTGGGGATCCCGGCTACACCGTCTGGCAGACCTACAAGACCGTGGAGGAAATCTTTCTGCCGCAAGGGGCCAACCCTGGTCCGTGGAATACCCCGCAGACCGCAAAAAGCCTGGGCATCATCAACATCGCCGCGCTGAAGAACAGCAGTCAGGTGAATGCCGTCGACCAGGCCGTCGGCGGCTGGCTGATCGACCAGGCCGGCAACCCGACCTACTACGACATCTCAGCCAACGAGACCTCTTACAACTACATTGTCGCCAACAACTTCTATAACGCCGATGTCGTGTCCAGAGCCAGCAACATCAACTTCCCCAACGGGGTCATCGAGGTCAAATCGAGCTGGCGCATCCTCACGACCTCTGACAATGCCAGTCACTACCTGACCATGCTCGCGCGCGTGGCCAAGTTCGACGACCAAGGCCAGCGCATCGGTGTCACCGAGGCGTACCTGGGCCTGGTGGGCCTGCACATCATTACCAAGGCGAACGGTTACCCACAGTGGATCTGGTCCACGTTCGAGCAGATCGACAACGTTCCGCCCAAGGCGCTGGTGAACGGCAAATGGGTCGACCAGCCGACATCCGGCACGGCCTATTCCTACTTCAACCCCGCCGCCCCCGCCGTCAGCCTTAACCAGTCCCCCTGCGACTGGCAGACTCAGGGCGCACATCTGGTCTGCGTGCCCAAACCCGGCACCACGTTCCAGACCCCGAACCCGCTGAACCGGTACACCCCGATCGCCGAGGTCACCAACGGAGTCAACAATCAATACCGCACCGATCCGGACCTGCAAAGAAGCGTACTGAAGTACTACCAGCTCATCACCACCCAACGCCCGCTGATGCCGGACAACCCCAGTAACCCACTGGGCCAGCCGACACCGGCCCTGTCGGCCAACGTGACCATGGAGAGCTACATCCAGCCCAACAGCAGTTGCATGAATTGCCACTCCATGGCGACACCGGTCAAGAGCCCCTACAAGGCCGATTTTTCCTACCTGTTCAAATTCGCCAATGCGCCCGTCGGCAAAACCACCAAGGACGAGGAATAGATCATGAGCATTCTCAATGGACCACGACTGAATTTCTGGGGCGGCATACGCACGGACGTCAGCCTGCCGAACAACTCCCCCACCATCCCATACGACGGCAATGACGAATGGCCGCTCTTCGACCTGACCACCTCGACCCTGGCACCGGGCGCCCAGTCTTACACCGATGATCAGTTGAACAACATGATCAACGCGCCCGACGGCGACTACTACACCGCCGGCGGCTGGAATCACTACGGGCAGCACGTCGTCGACATGCAGAACGCCTTGATCAGTTCGCAGGGTAGTCCGGGCAGCATCAACACCACCGGCGATATGGTGGGCCAGCCGGTCTATCTGCTCGGTTCGGTGGACCCGGTGACCGGACAGGGGCCCGTTTCCGGCCCGATGATGGTAGACCTGGACCCCACCTCCTCAACGACCACCCAGATTTTCGTCGGCGGTCTGCAAATTGGCGGTAACAGCGACATCCAATTGCTGATTCGCAGTAATACCGTGTGCAGCAGTTTCGACGTGGCGGGACGTGTGCTGTTGCCCGCGAAAATGGATGCGCCGGGATCTTTCCACGCCAGCGGTACGTTTCAACTGACCTTCCCTTTGAGCAGCATCGTCAGCTGGAACCAGAACAGCAGTGGCCTGCGCTCGATCATCAACGCGCCGGGTGCGACAGGCATCGTCCTGCGTTTCGTCATGTTCGAAATGTGCCCCATGATGACCACCGAACAACTGGATGCCGACTACGCCGCCGGCAGGTACACGCCCAACCCGAGCATCGGCAGGGTCATCGGTACACTGGCCCCGGCCTTCGCCGACGAGCCGCTGAACTGCCAGGCGGGCCGGCAACTGGTCAACCAGAGTACGGGCAATGCCGGTTATGCAGAGTTGGGCGAAAACAACGGTTACCTGAGCATCGACATGGTGAACGTCATTCCGAAGGAAACCTTCAGGGCCGTCAGGGACGACATCACCAGCCCTATCGGACCCAACGCGAACTACGGCCCCGTCACCTTCAGTGCAGGCACCACCGAACTGACCACCCTGGAGCCGACCAGCCGCTTTTTACTCGACTACTACGTGTATGGCGGCATCGTCGACCTGCCTCTGACCGCCAATAAACTGCAGGCGGTGCGGACCACTGCGCTGGCCATCAACGCACCCAACAAGGTCGCCGGGACCTCGCTTCAAGCCACCGAATCGACCTATCGAATCTATGCCGATCAGCGCAATGTCTACCTGGAGGACTACCCCAATGGCCTGTCGATCACTTTGCAGGTGAGGTATCTGGGCGGCCCGGTCCCCAGCGCTACCGAAATCGACCTGCAGGCCGCTGCGCCTGCTGCGTACGATCAACCGCAATACTGGGACTTCCTCGATTTTCCTTCCTCGCTGACCGTCAACACCGGCCAGCTCGAAATCAGTGTCCCCGTCACCGTCAAACCGGGTAGCGCCGCCCAAGCGGGTTTTGTCGCCCTGACCTGTACGGCCAATGGCCTTCCGAGCAGTGGCTACTTCACCAGCTTTCGCAAATACGCACAGACCGACTTCGGCATCCCCGCGGGCACCACCATTACCTGGGAGCGGATGTACCCGAACGTCTTGCGTTTTCACTACCTGGCCTTCCCCGCCATGTCGCGCTACATCCCGCTCAATCAGCCCGACGCGGTCAAGGGCGCCAAGAACCCCATCCTCGCCCGCACCTCGGACGCCTACAAAGGCACCACCCTGTTCATGCCCGTGGTGCGCTCGATGTCGCCCTGCCAGCGGGCGCTGCTCCGGGCCTACCTCACTGGTGAACCGTGGCAGCCGCCGCAGTAATCGTGCCCCTTGTCCATGGAGAGAGACCCTATGTCCATTCCCGTTCATATTCCGGCACAACCGACTGAAACGTTGTGCCCGAGCACCATCATCGCCGAGGGCCTGCTGAACCCTCGGGGCCTTTGTATCCAGGCCGATGGCAGCCTGCTGCTGACTGAAGCCGGTTCAGGCCTGCCGGACCAGCCCTTCAGCGGCCGCATCAGCCGACTGCGACCGGATCCGCACAGACCCGGCGCCTACCTGCCCCGCGAAACACTGGTGCAAGGTTTTCGCGCCATGAACATGCAGACCCGCATGCTGCGCGATGAAATCATGGGCTTGTCGGACATCGCCTGCGGTGACGGGCGCTGCCTGGTCAGCCAGACCGATTACGTCGAGGGCTCCAAACTGCTGGACCTGCAATACACCCCGCCCGAGCCGGTGTTTCACAGCCGTGGCAATCTGAATACGCTGTGTTACCACCCGACTCGCCGCAGTTGGCTGGCGGTCAAACCCGATACCAATCAGTTGGTGGAATTCAGCAGCGAACACGGTGAGCGCGTGCTGGTCCAGTTGCCCGAACTGGATCAAGGCCAGGAAGCCGTTCCCGTGACCCTGGTGTACGAACCGGCGACCGACGCCGTGCTGATCAGTCTGTTCTCTGGAGAATTACATGGCGACCCGACGCGCAAGGGCATCGACTTTGCCGACAAGGCAGGCCAGGTGATTCGGGTCTCGCCCGCCAGCGGGCAGATCGAGCCCCTGATTCGCGGCCTGCAACTGCCCACCGGACTGGCACTGTGTCCGAAGGGCAACGTGCTGGTCCTGGAACTCTGCGACCGCCTGCAGCAACCCTTGCCGCCGGACTGGAACGGCGAACCGCTGCATGGCGGCTTTACCCGTTTCAGCGGGCGGCTACTGAGCTGCAACCTGCAAACCGCCCAGGTCGCCGTGCTCGCCCGAGGCCTGGATACCCCGTCCAACCTGTGCCTGTTGCCGGATGCGGCACTGGTGAGCGAAGGCATGGGATTAATCGGCCGGCCACTGCCCACGCCAGACAACAACGTTGTCCCGTTGAGCGGCAGACTGCGACGGGTGCAGCTCTGAGAAACACAACATGGCGCAGTCCACCTGGGGCCGGGCTTGCTCGCGAATTCGGTGTGTGTCATTCAGCTTTGATGTTGACTGATACACCGTTATCGCGAGCAAGCCCGCGTGATGAACAGTGCAATGGCGAAATCAAAAAAGCCGATGACGATACGTTGTGCCATGCCTCGGCGGTCGCCACCGACGCGTTCGCCTTACATGCCCCGGTCTTGAGACTCCTGCGCACTCACGCCATGCACCCGTGCCCCAGGAATTTCCTCTCTACAAGGTGTATGAAATTCCCGCCTGCACGGTTCTCGGCGCGCCCGGATAGGCGTAGACATTGCCAAAGGCGCCTTCGTCGTAGTGGCTGTCGAACAGGTTCTTCAGGTCAAGGTTCAGCCGCAGGTGCTCGTTGACTTTGTAATAGCTGAGCAGGTCGACCACCGTGTAGCTGTCCATGGAGAAGGCAGTGGCCGCGGTCTGGCCGGCGCGCTCGTCGACGTACTTGGCGCCAAGCCCCAGGCCCAGCCCTTTGAGGTCGCCGTCCTGAAACTCATAGACGTTCAGCAGGCTGAAACTGTTGCGCGGAATGTTCACCAGGCGCGTGCCTGACTTCAGCACGTTGTCCTGGGTGACTTCAGCATCCACATAGGCGTAGCCACCGATCATGCGCCACTGCGGCGTGAGGTTGCCGGCCACATTCAGATCTAAGCCACGGCTACGAACTTCGCCCGCCGCCACGCTGAAGGTCGAGTCCACCGGGTCTGTCGTCAGGACGTTGCGTTTTTCGATCTGATACACCGCGGCATCCACGCTCAACTGGCGATCGAAGGCCTCCCACTTGACACCCACCTCGTAGGATTTGCCTTCTTCAGGTTTGAAGCCGCCACCGGTTCGACTGGCACCGCTGTTGGGCTTGAAGGACCGTGCCGTATCGGCATAAATCGCCACGGTCGGGGTCACGTCGTAGATCAACCCCAGGCGCGGGGTGACTGCGTTGTCGCTGTTGGTCCAGCTTGTACCGTTGACGAGGTAACTGTCGTAATCCTGTTCGAAGCGTTCGAAACGTACGCCTGCCAAGGCTTTCAAGCGCTCGGTCAGGGTCACCTGGTCTTGCACGAAAGCGGCGTAGGTCTTGAGGTTTTCCTGATCGTGGGTGGTGGTGCGAGTCAGCGCCGGACGCGGCTGGCCGTAGACCGGATCAAAAATATCGATGGGGTAGGCACCCACCGCCCCACTGGAGCGACGGATGATCGACTTGTAGTCGTAATCCTCATATTCGATGCCCGTCAGCAACGTGTGGTCGAATCCGGCCGTGGAAAAATGCCCGGTCAGGTTCAACTGCACATCCCGGTCGCGCCACTCCAGCTTGCGGTAGTTGAAGTTGCGTCCCAGCGTGCGGCCGTCGGCAGCGACACCGTTGCCTTCGATGGCATTGCCTTGCATGCTGCCGTCGAGCCACTGGCCGCCGCCGCCCAAGGTCCAGTCGTCGTTCAGGAAATGCTCGAAACGCACCTGCGCCATGTTGTTGTCGTTGTGCAGCTTGCCGATATCCTTTTCACCGAAAAAAGTATCTCGCGACGCGACGCCTGTCTGATTGCGATAGCGGGTCACACCCCGATCGAGCGGCGCGTTGTTGCGCATGAAATCGCCTTCGAAGGTGATACGGGTGGTGTCGTTGACCTGCCAACCGAGCACCGGCGCCACACCATAACGCTCGTTTTCGACGTGATCACGGAAGGTATCGCCACCCTCGCCTATCACGTTCAGCCGATAGGCCAGGCGCCCTTCGTCATCCAGCGGCCCTGAGGCATCCAGCGTGCCGCGACGCATGCCTTGATCGTTGAGCTGACTGCCCAAGGTGACCGTGCGCTCGGCCAGGGGTTGTTTGGATACCACGTTGAAGGTGCCGCCCGGGTCGCCACGGCCATACAGCGTGGTGGCCGGCCCGCGCAGGACCTCCAGGCGCTCGATGGTATTGGCATCAGGCATGTTCGGATAACCACGGTTGATCGGGAAACCGTTGCGGTAGAACTCACCGGTGGTAAAGCCACGCACGGTGAAAGTGGTCAGGCCCTGGCCGCCGAAATTGTTCGCACGGCCCACGCCACCGGCGTAATCGAGAGCATCTTGCAACCGGGTGGCACCGAGGTCTTCCACGACATCCTTGGTGACAACGCTGATGGATTGTGGGGTTTCATGAATCGGCGTGTCGGTGCGCGTCGCACTGGCCGAACGGGTTGCTCGATACCCCTGAACCGGCCCTTGGGCCGGTTCATCGTATGTGCCGTTGATGTCGATCGCTTGCAATTCCAATGACGCAGGACCGGTCGATGCTTGTTCACCCCAGGCAGCCTGGGAGATGGCTTGGATCACACACAGAGAAACGAGAGTTCGACGCATCAACATACAAACCTTAGAAGATACCGGGACATCAGGAGTCCGGCGGGAATTTATATGAATAGTATCAATTCCCATTTCCAGTTGATACTTTTTCCAAACTTGTCCGGCGAATGTCAGCGATCACCTGCTCTGGCTGGCTGCTTGCGTTTGCCGCAAGGCACGGCCCCAGAAATCGTTCCCGCACCCAGATCACGGCCCACTGACGCAATGGCGACGAATTTTCTACATAGCGGTCTTCATTATTTGCCTGCTCGTTCGTCGTATTGACTGAGAGCACCCATCACATTTTCCTGATCAGGCTCTGTAAAGGAGTTTTTGCATGTACAACCCGCAACTGCCAACGGACGGTAGCCATGCGCCAAAGGGCACCCCTGCGGGTTCCGGCGCTTTCAATCAACAGGCCGAACGTCACGGCAACGAACGGATCAGGTTTCTACTCAAGAGTTTTGGCCTGCGAACCAGTCTGATTCGCCTGAAAGTCATCGATGCCTTGCTGACAGCCGCCGAAAGCGACCGCAGCCTGGGGGTTCGCGGCGTACACAGCCACTTGCTGGACCTGGACATTCCTCTGTCCTTTCTCAGTGTCAGGGAAGTGTTGAAACGCTTGTGCGTTGAAGGCGTGATCGCCCTCAATCCGGACAAAACCTACTGCCTGCATCCACACGCCACCGCTGTTCTATATAGCGAGCAACCCGAGGCGTCGCTCAAGGCTTGACCTTGCGACGCATCACCCCGTTGATCACCACCACGACCACCGCCACCCCAATGGCGATGTACTGGAACAGTTTCTCTGTGATGATCCCTGCGTTTTGCAGCCAGGACAGGCCGAACATGATCCCCAGTACCACCAGGGAAATCAGAATCGAGTATTTCAAACGTTGCGACTGGGTCATTGCGGGTTCCTGAACCAAAAAAATGTATCCGGTTTGTATCCGATGGCGTGCCAAACCCTTACCGTTTTGCGGGAATGAGGGGCTGCGAACGGGGTCTCATGTTACAGCCGATGAAGAGTTTTGACTTCATTGCGGCGATAACCCATGAGGATTTCGAAATGTTCCGTCGAATCACACTGCTGATTCCCTTGCTTGCTCTCTTGCCCCTGAGTGGCTGCATCGTTTTCCCCCAGGGTGGCTGGCATGACGATCACCATTATGACCATGGCGCACCGGACCATTATCAGCATCGAACATTAAATAGTTTTTTGGCTGGATAAATAACCGACTTATTCACCCCAACACAAAAAACTTATCCTACAACCCCCCGTACAAATGCCTGCTTTATAGCGGGCATTTTTCGTGTAGGACAATTCTTATTCCGCTGGGATTTTATTTACCTTCCCCCTAGAAACTCCAGTCAGACACACAATGAAAAAGCGCTGAAGCTTTTTGCCTCAAATAAGCACGTGAAATTCCTCAGGGGCCATGTCTATTCTTGCTCTGCCGCCTTATCCAATTTTCGGCACCAACAGGAACATCATGCACAAACCTTTAATAGATATAAATTCGCCTCGACTACTTGGGTTTTGCCTTGCAATCACTCTTTTCGAACTGCTGACTTATATGGCCAGCGATATGATCATGCCGGCCATGTTGGCCGTAACCCATCAACTGAATGCCAGTGCGAGTCATGTTCCCTACGCCTTCAATCTTTATTTGGTCGGGGGCATTCTTTTGCAATGGCTTATCGGTCCGCTGTCCGATCATTTTGGTCGTCGCAGGATGCTGCTCATCGGCTGTGCGCTATTCGCTCTAGCCTGTGTTGCGGCGTTTTACGTGCAGAGCATCTTTGTCTTCAATGGTTTGCGCCTGATTCAGGGCATGGGATTGGGATTTGTCATCGCGGTCAGTTATCCAGCCCTGCAAGAAGTCTTCTGTGAAGCCGACGCAGTAAAGATCATGGCATTGCTGGGCAACGTGGCGCTGCTCTCCCCACTGCTGGGCCCCTTGCTCGGCAGTCTGATGCTGGAGTGGCTCTCCTGGCGTGAGCTGTTTCTACTGTTAGGTGTCGGCGGCACGATGGTCTGGTTGGGGCTTTATTGGTACATGCCGGAAACCGTGGGCGCCTTGCGTCAGGACGGTCAACGCCTGGCTGCCGTGCCCTTTGAATGGGGCGGCACGGTGCGCCGCTACGCTGCTTTGCTCACCAACATGCAGTTCCTGCGCGCTACCGTCGCCTTGGGACTGATGAGTCTGCCGTTGATTGCCTGGATCGGGCTGGCGCCGCTCTTGCTGATCCAGAACCAGGGACTTTCCACCTTGCAGTACGGCCTGTGGCAGATCCCGGTATTTGCGGCAGTCATTCTCGGTAATCTGATACTCAACCGATTGATTGCCAACACTGAACTGCCGCAACTGATTCGATACGCGCTCTGGCCGTTTTGCGGTGGGCTTATCGCGTTGGCCGCCATCACTTTGACCGGTGCTTCGACGCTCCTGTTGGTCAGTTGCCTGTCGCTTTACGCCATCGGCCTTGGCATGAGCAACGCCGCGCTGTACCGGCTCGCGCTGTTTTCCAGCGATGACAGTAAAGGGTTGGTCTCAGCCGCGATCGGCATGATCTCCATCGCTGTCATGGGTGGTGGGGGCTCGATTATCGCTGCCCTGGGTGCCGGTGACAGCCTTGAGGCTTTCGCTCTGATGGCCTGTCTCATGGGGCTATTGTGCCTGGCGCCCTTGAGATTGTTTCTGCGTCGTTCTCACATCCCGCTTGCGATCTGATACCAACCAGTAGGTTTTTTGATGATTCAACTACCCCATACCGATGCGCTTTGTGCGTTAACGCAACCCTATTGCCTGGATTCCGTGCCGGACGGCCTGTTCGACCAGGCCATGAGCGAAATCAGCCTGTTTCATTGTCATCACACGCCCGGCTACGAACGCTGGTTGAACGCTAATGATCTTGACGCCAACGCCCTCGAGACACTGGATGACTGGTCAAGGCTGCCGCCGATTTTCGCCAATTACTTCAAACGTCATTTGGTGTTCGGTCCCACAGGCGAAGGCGCGTTGGAACTGACATCATCCGGCACCAGCGGCCAAAAGAGTCGCATGCGCTACGACCATCGCAGCATGGCCGCGGCACAAGGCATGGTGAACCACATTTTCCGGCATTACGGCTGGGATACACCGGACAGCCCCTGCAATTATCTGCTCCTGAGCTATGAGCCGGAGGTGGCCATCACCTTGGGCACTGCCTATACCGATCAGTTTCTTTGCAGCTACGCCCCTGTCAATCGTGTCGCTTATGGCTTGCGCCTTACCGGCAAAGGTCACGAGTTCGATCTTTTTGGTGTGATTCGAGCCTTGCAAGAGTTTGCCGAGGAAGGATTGCCCGCTCGCATTCTCGGTTTTCCGGCGTTCCTTTCCCATGCCCTTCAGTGCATGGAAGACACCTGCGTGGCCGATTTGCAGTTGCCTGCCCAGTCATTGGTGTTTCTGGGTGGGGGCTGGAAAACCCACGCGGCACAGGAAATTCCCCTGCATCAGTTGTATGCCCGAATCAATCGGCAATTGGGTATCGACCTGCCCCGATGCCGGGACGGCTATGGCGCCGTAGAGCATGCAGTGCCTTATATCCAGTGCGCCCACCATCATTTTCATGTACCGATCTATTCGAAGGTTTTCGTGCGTAACCCATCCGATTTCACTGTTCAGCCATACGGCCAGCGCGGCTTGCTGGAATTCGTCTCGCCGTACATTTCGTCGAGCCCTGCCCATGCCGTGGTCATGGGCGATCTGGCAACACTACATCGGGGCGCCAGTTGCGGATGCGGTCTGCCAACCGATTGGTTCGAGCTGCATGGCCGTGCCGGCACCAGCGCCAGTCGCAGCTGTGCCATGGCCGCTTCCGAACTGATCGGAGGCGCTTGATATGTATCTGATCAATGGCCAGTTGCGTGATGACGTCACCCCGGAAAGCGCCCTCAAACTCCTTCAGAAACCATTGTCTCGGCTGCTTTCTTCACCGATCGATAGTGAGACCGTTATCGAGTCTGCCGCTCGCTTTGCCACGAAGTTGCAATCTCGTGACCTGGGTCTGTCCCTCGACGACGAGCAATGCCAGGGGCTGATCGATTTTTGCCAGCGCAGCAACCTGGACACAAAACTTGAGCGAGAGCTGGGCCTGCAACCGCGTTCGCTGCGACGTATCGACTATCGACAGCCATGTTTCGAGAGCTGGCATCCATTAGGGTTGGTGGTGCATATCACCCCCGGCAATGCGCCGTTACTGGCGTTCTGCGCAATACTCGA
Source organism: Pseudomonas sp. B21-048 (assembly GCF_024748615.1). Classification (NCBI taxonomy): domain Bacteria; kingdom Pseudomonadati; phylum Pseudomonadota; class Gammaproteobacteria; order Pseudomonadales; family Pseudomonadaceae; genus Pseudomonas; species Pseudomonas sp. B21-048. Next base: position 2,977,232 of record NZ_CP087168.1, read on the forward strand.
AAGTCTGCTGGCCGGCAATATCAACTGGTTGCGTCCCAGTGCCAGTGATCAGGGGTTGACCGCGCAGTTGCTCGCCGCCTTTGTGCAATGCGACAGCAGCGGCAGACTGGCCGAATTCGTAGCAGTTCTACCGGTTGGCACCTCACAGATCGCTCAACTTTGCGCCACGGCAGACGGCGTATCGGCCTGGGGTGGTGAAGCCGCGCTCAAGGCGATTCGTCAGCAGATTCCTTCGGGGTGCCGCTGGATCGATTGGGGGCACAAGATCAGCTTCGCCTATCTGTCACCTGAAGCGGCGGATCCTGCAGCGCTCGATGCCTTGGTAGATGAAGTTTGTCGCCTGGATCAACAAGCGTGCTCCAGCCCTCAATGGGTGTTGGTGGACAGCAACGATCCGGCGGTCCTGCACGACCTCGGAGAGCGTCTGGCCGAAGCCTTCAAACGTCGCGCCCAACAGTGGCCAGCGCTGGTACCGACAGACCAGGAAGCTTCGGAAATCACCACACGCACTGCCATGGCGCAGCTTGATCAGTGCTTTACCCATCAGACCGGTCAGGTGTGGACCGGCCCCGGATGGCGTGTCATCTGGGAACATCATCAGACGCTCGCGCCATCGCCGCTCTTTCGCACAGTGCTGCTCAAGCCAGTCCCACAGCACCTGCTCGCCGAATCACTGTTGCCCTGGCGCACCGTCCTGCAAAGCTGCGCGCTGATAGCCCCCCCTGCAGAAACGCCCGAGTTAGTTCGTACATTGGTCAACGCTGGCGTCACTCGTATTGCACCTTGCGAGACGATTCATGATGGCTACGCTGGCGAGCCTCACGATGGTGTTTATGCGCTGTCGCGTCTGAGTCGCCGCCTCTCAGTGAGCCTGGCTTCTGATGTCTCGATTGGCCGCTCAACGCTTGACCCGGTGCCGCCTGCCCCTGACACAGCCCGCGGCCCGATCATGGACAAAGCCACCTTCATGACCCAGCCGATCAGCCCCACGGCACAACTGTACTTCCGCTCCGGCGGTAGCAGCGGCACCCCGGCCCTGGCAGGTTTCAGCTACCAAGACTTTCAACGACAAATGCGCGCCGCGGCTGATGGCATGTTTGCTGTCGGGCTTGATCCGTCACAGGACCGGGTGATGAACCTGTTCTATAGCGGGAACCTGTACGGTGGCTTTTTCAGCTTTTCGAGCATTCTTGAACAGATGGGCGTTGCACATTTGCCTATGGGGGCTCACCAGGACGACGACTTCAGCGAAATCGTCCGACTGATCGTGGAGCAACGTGTCACCGTGCTGATTGGCATGCCCAGTACGCTGCATCGCCTGTTTTTCAAAGAGCAGGCCCGACTTCGCGACTATGCCGGTATCGGCAAAGTGCTCCTTGGCGGCGAGCATCCGGGGGAGGCCAGTCGACGCCTGATGGAAAGTTGCGGAGTGTCGACGATTCGTTCTGCTCTCTATGGATCCGTCGATGCAGGCCCACTGGGTCATGCCTGCCGGGCTATGGCAGACGGCGTGTTTCACTTGATGTGCGAAACCCAGTATCTGGAGATCGTTCAGTTCGAACAGGATGCCCCAGTACAGGTCAATGAGATCGGCCGTCTGCTATTTACCTCCCGCGCCCGGCAAGGTCAACGCGTTCACCGATATGACATCGGCGACACCGGCCGCTGGCTCCCCGGAACCTGCCCTTGCGGACTGGAAACCCCGCGATTCGAACTGCTGCAGCGGCACGGCAAGCTGGTGCGAATTGGTACGGAGTTCATTTCACCTTCGGCGCTGGAACACAGCGTAGGCGTCCCCATTCAAGTTGTTCTGGACTACACCGCCAGTGGCGTAGAACGAATGCAAGTTAGAGCGGACGCAGATACCACTTGGGTACGAGAAAAATTGCTGACCCATGAAGCATTGGCAAATGCCGTAGCCGCGGCATTGTTGGTTGTAGAAGTAACGGCATGCGCTGAACATGAATTCATACGAAACAAACACAGCGGCAAAGTCTCACTGATTATCGATCAAAGAATATAAAAATAAAACGTTTCAACGACCGTGTTTTTCAAACCAAAAAAAGCCTGATTAGAAAAGAGAATCCAGTGAAATCCAGTCATTCGCTCGAACAACTCGTGTCTTTTGTACGACAACACTCAAACTACTACAGCGAGCATCTGAAATATTTACCCACCACAGGTATTACTTTAAGAGATTTACCGTTAACCCATGTGGCCGACTATTGGACCGGCAGCAATGATTTGAGTCATTGGCCGGTCTTGACGGGAAACGTCGATGATGCGCTGGTGTTTAAAACCGGAGGTTCGACCAGTCAGGGCAAACTGGCGGTTTACGCCTACGAGGAATGGCAAACACTGGTCAGTACATTCGGAAACAGTCTCACTTCTCAATTGAATAATGGCGACCGCATCGCCAATCTGTTCTTTTCAGGGGATCTCTACGCCAGTTTTCTGTTTGTCCACGATTCCCTGGCCCATGTCGGACGATCCGTTTGTGAGTTTCCGTTTACCGGAGACATCGAGCTGGATGTACTGGCGGATGCGATCACGCGATATCGGATCAACGTTCTGGCCGGGGTGCCCGCACAGTTACTGCGATTCGCGGCCTACCTGACGCAGCATCGGCGTGTGCTGTGCGGGGTCGAGACGCTGCTGTATGGCGGCGAAAGCCTGTTTGCCCCGCAACTGGCAATCCTCGGCGAAGTATTCCCCAACGCTCGTATCGCCTCTATCGGCTATGCCAGTGTGGACGCCGGACTCATAGGCGCCAGCGATCGCGACTGTGCATTGGGCGAGCATCGTGTATTCGAACAGCAAACCTTGCTGGAAATTATCGATGAGCACACCGGTGAAGTGATTGAAGAGTGCGATCGCATCGGATTGTTGGTACTGACCAACCTGACACGTCGGCTCATGCCGCTGCTGCGTTACCCGGTAGGCGACCGTGCGTGTTGGCGTGAATCGACTGCAACCCCAATGCGTAAATTCGCCCTCAAGGGGCGCAGCGCCCACAGTCAGCGGGTACGAGTAGGTGTGCTGTCACTGTTTACCGAAGAAATACACGAAATCGTTCAGCGCGTAGCGCACAGCGAGCAATGGCAATTGCTGATCGAACAGACCGGCCCCAAGGATCTGTTGAGCGTGAAGTGGGTGCCCGAACCTCAGTTACAAACCGTCGAGCCGCTGCTCCGTGCATTGCGTGAAGCGCTGATTGCCCACTACCCCACCATCGACGACCTGAGCCGCGAGGGTCTGCTGGAGTTGCGGGTACTGACCTGCGCAGCCACCGACCTGAAGCTTCACCCTCGTTCAGGTAAACAACTGCGCGTGTTGGATCTACGAGTGTATGACGTTCCCCCACGGGAGCCCGTGTGATGACCCGGTTGATTGTTCGACCCTACCGCCCTTCCGATGCACATGCCGTGACCCGGTTGTTTCAAGAGGTCTACGGCGGTCATTACGTTCAACCGGATGTCTACCTGCCGAATATGATCAGTCAACACAACACCGAGGGTCGCTGGCAATCAATGCTGGCAGTGGACGGCGCAGACGTTCTCGGGCACGCCGCGTTGTGCCGCGATATCCCGTCGAATACCGCGGAGTTGGCTCTCAGCGTGGTGCATCCCGCCGCGCAGGGGCAGAGCATCGCGACTCGTCTTGGCCAGGAATTACTGATGAAATCAGACGCCCTGGGACTCAAGAGCATCTCGATCAAGCAAGTAACCCACCATCCCTACACTCAACGCATGGCAGGAAAAATCGGCTTCCACAGCACTGGACTGCTTCCCGATTTTGTCCCTTCGCCATTCGCCGAACCACTTCCGGAAACCATCGTGATGGGCTGTCACATGATTGACGGACACGCGCGCCCGCTCCCCGACATCTCTTGGCCCGCAAGCTGCCGGACGTTCATGCAGCACTTGTGTTCGGTGTTTGGAACCCAGCAAGACAAGGCATCACGGCCCGCGATGCCCTTGCAAATAAAGCAACAGCAGCATCGGTTCGATATTGTCATTCAGCGTTGGAACAGACGTTTGCTTGAGCAGATCAGACAACTTCCCAGGCACTGGCTGATCTCGGCAAGACTGGAACTGTCCCGACACTTCGCCCGGGACATGCACAGTTTTTCAGCTCTGGGCTTCGCCTTCACCGGCTTGATGCCCACGCCAGGTGATAATGGCTGGTTCGCCCTGTTTCATCGAGGCGTCCAGTCTCGATCCCTCAACCTGCACTGCGCGCACATGCAACGGCTGCATGACGACTTACAGCAAAACGCAAATGCAGGCAGCGTCGCGCAGAACGCCTGTCAGGCCAGTGAGCTCAATACTCAGCAACTGCTGGAAGCCAATAGCCGGGTAAGCGCGATCATAGGACGTTTCAAGGTTCGTTGATTGCAACAGGCTGGAATGCCCTCCCTGTGGCGAGGCGATCCGACGAGCTCCCTCGCCACAAATTCTTTACTCATGCTGTATTACTTCGAAACAATCCACCTCCTCTTCGCGAGAGAAAATGGTCAAAAATGCATCTTTTTGGCCACAACCCGAGACGAGACTCCCATGCGAACCCACCTGCGTCTGGTCGCCCTGAGCGCCCTCTTCATCTCCTCCCTGACCCAGGCCGCGGATCTGATTCCCATCGAAGTTCACCGCGACGCCAATTGCGGCTGCTGCAAGAAATGGGTCAGTCATCTGGAGGCCAATGGTTTCAAAGTTGAAGACCACGTCGAAGCCGACATGAGCCAATTCAAGCAACAACACGGCGTGCCACCTCGCCTCGCGTCCTGCCACACTGCCGTGATCAACGGAAAATTCGTCGAAGGCCACGTGCCAGCCGATCAAGTACTGGCCTTGAGCAAGCGTGACGACCTGTTGGGTGTTGCCGCCCCTGGTATGCCCATGGGCTCGCCCGGCATGGAAATGGACGGCATGAGCGATGCCTACCAAGTGATCGGCCTGAAAAAGGACGGCACTGAGGTGGTAGTGGCGGACTACCCCGCCCATTGATGTTCGGTGCCTACATCGGACTGTTTCTCGCGGCATTCGGTGCCGCAACGCTGCTGCCATTGCAGTCCGAAGCGGTTCTGGCGGGGCTGTTGCTCCACGACCAGTATTGGCTCTGGTCGCTGCTGGCAGTCGCAACGCTGGGCAACGTGCTGGGGTCGCTGCTGAACTGGTGGCTGGGGCGCGGCATCGAACGGTTTCGCGAACGGCGCTGGTTTCCGGTCAACCCTCGCCATCTTCAGCGAGCCCAAACACACTATCAGCGCTACGGTCATTGGTCGTTGCTACTAAGCTGGGTGCCCATCATCGGCGATCCACTGACGCTAGTGGCTGGCGTCATGCGCGAGCCACTGGGGCGTTTCCTGATGATCGTGACACTCGCCAAGGGCGCCCGCTATGGTGCGCTTGCCCTGGCCACGCTGGGCTGGATGGATTGAACGATCCTGCAGAGCCGGCCGGTTCGGCTGCTGGGCTGAGACCGCGTTATCGTTCTTCGCGGGCAAGTCGGATCGCCGCACCGCAATGGTGCAACCAACGTCCCATCACGCCCGATTATCGTGACTTTCCAGTCTTGATTTGACCCACGCAAAAAAACAAACACGCCCTTCGTCGGTGCGTCTCCCCCAAAGCCTCCAGATTTGTACTCTCTCTGAACCGATTGTCGAACAATTTACCCGGTTGAGCGGTCCTCCTCCAGGTTCTGGCCTAGACTGATTTCGCGGAGTAAAACCGGCTGGTCATTCGGTGAAAATAATCGAAACTTTTGGTGTTGGCCTCGTGTCAGGTAAAGGTAGGGCCACAGCGATTGGTGCATTCCTTGCAACAGCCACTTCACCCATTCTGCTTCAGCGCATGGGCAGCACTTGCTCACCGATGCGTAGCGCGTTTGCGCCCGGCCACAGGATTTGGCCCCGAACACCGTTTGTGCCAGGCCTGAAAATCAGATCAACAACACGGGAGATTCATATGATCAGTGCGGCGTTAGACATTCAGGGAGAACGTGCTCAGCAGGTCGGGGAAACGAGCACCGTCGGTGTCCTCAGTGCCAAATCGGTCAATATGCCGACCCCCAAGACGCTGGCCCCGGTAGTCAGCCAGAATCCCAACAAGAAAAAAGTCCTGTTTGTCACCTCGGAAATTGCCGATCTGGTAAAGACCGGTGGCCTGGGCGATGTGTCCGCCGCACTGCCGCGGGCCATGGCGCATCTGCACGATGTCCGGGTGCTGATCCCCGGCTATCCGCAAGTGATGAACAGCGAAAACCCGATTCATGTCATCGGTGAACTGGGCGGGCACGCCGCATTGCCGCCCTGCAAGATCGGGCGCATGGACTTGCCCGACGGCCTGGTCATTTACGTGTTGATTTGCCCTGAACTGTACGAACGCGAAGGTTCGCCTTACGGCGCCAACAACGGCCGCGACTGGCCGGACAACCATATTCGTTTCGCCCGGCTGGGCCTCGCGGCGGCCGATATCGCCGCCAACCTCGCCCAAATTCACTGGTGCCCCGACCTGGTGCATGCCCATGATTGGCCCGCTGGCCTGGCACCGGCCTATATGCACTGGCGTGGCCAACGCACCCCGACCCTGTTCACCATCCACAATCTGGCGTATCAGGGCGTCATCAGCCTCGGCTCGTGCCCGGAACTCGGTATTCCCACCCATGCCTTGCAGCAGGAAGGCATGGAGTTTTACGGCAAGATGTCGTTCCTCAAGGCCGGCATGGCCTACTCGAGCCACATCACCACCGTCAGCGCCACCTATGCCCAGGAAATCACTACGCCAGCCTTCGGCTGCGGCCTCGACGGTTTTCTCGCCGCCAAGACCCAGCAAGGTCTGCTCAGCGGGATTCCCAATGGCATTGATGAAAGCTGGGACGCGGCCACCGACTTGCACCTGTTCCGCCCATTCGGCATCGGCGACTGGGACGGTAAAGCGGTCAACGCGGCGCACGTTCGCCGACTGTTCAACCTCGAAGACTCTGAAGGTCCGCTGTTCGCCGTGGTCTCGCGGCTGGTCTACCAGAAAGGCCTGGACCTGACCGAAGCGGTGGCCGAATACATTGTCGCCAACGGCGGACAGATCGCGATCATCGGCCGTGGCGAACCGGAAGAAGAACAAGCCATGCGTGAGCTGGCGTTGCGCTTCCCCGGCCAAATTGGCGTGCACATCGGCTTCAATGAAACTGACGCTCGCCGGATGTTCGCCGGCAGTGACTTCCTGCTGATGCCTTCGCGTTACGAACCCTGCGGCCTGAGCCAGATGTACGCCCAGCGCTTCGGTTCATTACCGGTGGCGCGCAATACCGGTGGCCTGGCCGACACCATTGAAAATGGCGTGACCGGTTTCCTCTTCGACGAATCCACGGTGGAGAGTTATCGCGAAGCCCTGAGCCGCGCGTTCAAGGTGTTCGCCTTCCCCGGGCTGCTCAACGCGATGCGTTGCCGAGCCATGGCGGCGCCTTTCAACTGGTGCAAGGCCGTCGAACCCTACGCCGAACTCTACGAACAACTGGTGGCTAAAGCGCTGGGAAAATCGGGCAAACAGTAAGAGGCTTTCAACGATGCCGTTACGGACCCTTGAGACCTGGCCCCACGGCGCAATCATGCTGGACGCAGAACACACGCGTTTTGCCTTGTGGGCGCCCGATGCGTTTTTCGTCAGTCTCGAACTGGAAGATGGACAATCCCTGCCGCTATTGCCTCAGGCCGATGGCTGGTACGTGATCAAGACCCGCTGCCCCGCGGGTACCCGCTACCGCTACAACATCGATGGCGAGCTTACGGTGCCGGACCCGGCCTCCCGCGCCCAGGCGGGCGATATCGACAGCCACAGCGTAGTGATCGATCCCCTCGCCTATCGGTGGCAACACAGCGCCTGGCAGGGTCGGCCATGGCATGAGGCGGTGATCTACGAACTGCACGTCGGTGCACTCGGCGGCTTCAGCGAGGTCGAGCAGCATCTTGCGCGTTTGGTCGAGCTGGGTATTACCGCCATCGAACTGATGCCGCTGGCGCAGTTCCCCGGCGAGCGTAACTGGGGCTATGACGGAGTTTTGCTTTACGCGCCTCAAGCCTCCTACGGCTCGCCCGAACAACTCAAACACCTGATCGACACGGCCCACGGCCATGGTTTGGCGGTGATTCTGGACGTGGTCTACAACCACTTCGGCCCCGACGGCAATTACCTGCATCGCTACGCCAAAGGCTTTTTCCGCGAAGACAAACACACCCCGTGGGGCGCGGCGATCGACTTCCGGCGGCGCGAGGTGCGCGACTTCTTTATCGACAACGCGTTGATGTGGTTGCTGGAGTACCGCTTCGACGGCCTGCGCCTGGACGCGGTGCACGCCATCGAAGACCCGGACTTCCTTCAGGAGCTGGCGCAACGGGTTCGCCGGCAAACCGATCCGGCGCGGCACGTGTGGCTCATGGCGGAAAACGAGCACAACCAGGCCAGCCTGCTGGAGCAAGGTTTCGATGCGCAGTGGAACGACGACGGCCATAACGCCCTGCACGTTCTGCTCACGGGTGAAACCGATGCCTATTACGCCGACTATGCCGAGCAGCCCACCGAACAGCTCGCCCGTTGCCTGAGCCAGGGCTTCGTGTTTCAGGGCCACATCACCCGCCACGGTACGCCGCGAGGTGAGCCGAGCGGTCACTTGCCGCCCACGGCCTTCGTGCTTTTTCTGCAGAACCACGACCAGATTGGCAATCGCGCCTTTGGCGAGCGCCTGCATCAGCTGGCCCATCCTGATGCCCTTTCCGCCGCTACCGCGTTGCTGCTGTTGTCGCCGATGATCCCGCTGATGTTCATGGGCGACGAATTCTCCGCCGAGCAACCGTTTCTGTTCTTCACCAGCCACCACGGTGAATTGGCGGAATTGGTGCGCGAAGGACGGCGCAATGAGTTTGCGGCGTTCAACGCCTTTGCCGACCCGCACAAACGCGAGCAGATTCCTGACCCGAACGCGACGCAGACCTTCGAGGCGTCACGGCCGAAATTGACCTCCACCCAGCATCCGGCCATTTACGACCTGTATCGCCAACTGCTGCAGATCCGCCACCGACACATCATCGCGCACCTGCCCGGCGCCCGCGCGCTGGGTGCGCAGGTGCTGGCCGAAGGCGCGGTGACGGCGCGCTGGCGACTGGGCGATGGCAGTCAGTTGCGCATTGACCTGAACCTGCGCGATGCGCCCGTGGTCCACACCCTACAGGCCGATGCGAGATTGCTGTTCGAACACCCGCCACAATCGGCCGGTCTGTTGAATCAGGGCATGCTTGCCCCGTATTGCGCGCTCGTCAGCCTCACGGCCGCAGCCCCTTTGCTACCCCCGAATGGAGAGCGCCCATGAGCAATGCGCAACTGGAAATACTGGCCAGCCGAGCAGGCTTGGCTGTCGACTGGATCGACGCCAATGGTCGTCCACAGAAAGTCACCCCGGCGGTGTTGCGCTCGGTGCTCAGCCGACTTGGCCATCCTGCCAATACTGCCCAGGAGATCGACGCCAGCCTGCTGCAACTGCAGGAGGTGCAACAAACCCGGCACCTGCCGCCACTGCTGACCTGCGACGTGGGCGTCGGCCTTGACCTGGCCCACTACTTCGAACCGCAAACCCCGTGTGAGATCCATCTCGAAGACGGCTCACGGATTAACTTGAAGCTCGATGACAACGCTGTATTGCCCGGGCTGGTGCCCGTGGGTTATCAGCATGTGAGCATCGACGATCAATCCTTCACCCTGGCGGTGGCACCCCAGCGCTGCTACAGCGTCGGCGACGCGGTTGACAGTCAAAACCCGCGCGCCTGGGGCCTGAGTGTCCAGTTGTACGCGCTGCGCCGTCCCGGCGATGGCGGTTTCGGCGATACCCAGGCCCTCGAAGATCTGGCCCGGGTGGCCGGCGAACGGGGCGCCGAAGCGTTGGCGATCAGCCCGCTGCATGCGATGTTCAGCGGCGACACCCAGCGTTACAGCCCTTACTCGCCGTCCAGCCGTTTATTCCTCAATAGCCTGTACGCGGCGCCCGGTGCGATTCTCGGTGAGCGAGCCCTGCGCACCGCGATCGACGCCACCGGCCTCGCCGCTGAGCTCAAGCACCTCGAAGCACTGCAACTGATCGACTGGCCCACCGCCGCCGAAGCCAAGCACCGCTTGCTCGAAGCCTTGTATGAAGGATTCACCCACGGCGAACACCCCTTGCACCCGGACTTCAGCAGCTTCCGCCACGCCGGTGGCGAAGCGCTGGAAAATCATTGCCGCTTCGAAGCGATCCAGGAAGCCCGTGCCCTTCGCGGTGAAAGCCTTGACTGGCGCGAGTGGCCCGAACAGTGGCGTGACCCGCGAAGCACTGCCTTGGCACATTTTGCCGAGGAAAACTCGTCCCGCATCGGCTACTACGCATTCTGCCAATGGCTGATTGCGCGCAGCCTGGAGCGCGCCCAAGCCGCCGCCCGCAGTGCTGGCATGGGCATCGGCCTGATCGCGGATCTGGCGGTGGGTGCTGACGGCGGCGGCAGCCAGGCCTGGAGTCGCCAAGACGAATTGCTCGCTTCACTGACCGTGGGTGCGCCACCCGATATCCTCAACCGTGCCGGCCAGGGCTGGGGCATTTCCGCGTTCTCCCCCGAAGGCCTGGTGCGCAACGGCTTTCGCGCATTCATCGAAATGCTACGGGCCAACTTCGCCCATGCCGGGGGCCTGCGCATCGATCACGTCATGGGCCTGCAACGACTGTGGGTGATCCCCAACGACGCGCAACCCAGCGACGGTGCCTACCTCTATTACCCGGTGGACGACCTGCTGCGTTTGCTGAGCCTCGAATCCCATCGACATCAGGCCATCGTCCTCGGCGAAGACCTCGGCACCGTGCCCGAGGGGTTGCGCGAGAAACTCATCGCGCGCTCGATTCTCGGCATGCGCGTGCTGCTGTTCGAACAGGACAATACTCACTTCAAGCCGATTCTCGACTGGCCGGACAACGCCCTGGCCACCACCAGCACCCACGACCTGCCGACGCTCAATGGCTGGTGGCATGGCCGCGATATCGATTGGAGCGCGCGCTTGAATCTGGTCGATGCACCGGGTGAAATCGAATGGCGCCAACACCGTGAGCGCGAGCGCGAAGGTCTACGCCGGGTGCTGAGCCAGGACCCGCAGAATTTCCGCGAAGAGTCCCACGAAACCGATCAGGTGCTCGACGCCGCGATCCGCTTCCTCGGCCATACCCGCGCGCCGCTGGTATTGCTGCCAATGGAAGATGCCTTGGGTATCGAACAGCAGGCCAACCTGCCCGGCACCACCGACACCCATCCCAACTGGTCGCGCAGGCTGCCTGGCGACAGCCAAGCCCTGCTCGATGATCCGGACGCCGCCCGGCGCCTGGAACTGCTCGCCTGTGCGCGACTTCAGGCGGCCGAGCGTGACCAATGAATCACCCGTTCATCCAGCCGCTACGGGCGACCCTGCGGCTGCAGTTTCATAAAGGTTTCACCCTGGATCAGGCGGTGCCGTTGGTGCCGTACTTCGCCAGCCTGGGCATCAGCCATGTCTATGCCTCGCCGCTGCTCGCCGCCCGCGCGGGGTCCATGCATGGCTATGACGTGGTGGACCCGACCACCGTCAACCCGGAACTGGGCGGTGAAGCTGCCTTGCGCCGTTTAGTCGCTGCGTTGCGCGAACAGAACATGGGGCTGATCCTCGACATCGTCTCCAATCACATGGCCGTTGGCGGTGGCGACAACCCCTGGTGGCTCGATTTGCTGGAATGGGGGCGACTGAGCCCTTACGGCGAGTTCTTCGACATTCAATGGCACTCGCCCGACCCGTTGATGGAGGGCCAATTGCTGCTGCCTTTTTTGGCCAGCGATTACGGCATCGCCTTGCAGGACGGCACCCTGCCCTTGTGTTTCGATGCCCGGCGCGGCGCCTTTTATGTCGAGCACTACGAACATCACTTCCCGATTTGCCCGACGAACTACGGCGAACTGCTCAAGGCAGATGATCAGTTGAATGCCGAGCAGGTCGAGCAGCTCAAATCCCTGGCAGACCGTTTCAATACCTTGAGTTATCAGACTGACGTGCACAGCTTGGCAGTTCCGCTAAAAACCGAGTTGCATGAACTGGCCGGCGATCCGGCGATTCTTCACGCCATCCAGCACACCCTCGGCACTTATGACTCACTCACCCCCGAGGGTTTCCAGCGCCTGCATAGCCTGCTGGAGCGCCAGAGTTATCGCCTGGCCAGTTGGCGCACCGCGGCGGACGACATCAACTGGCGGCGTTTTTTTGATATCAATGAACTGGGCGGCCTGCGCGTCGAACGCCCGGCAGTGTTCGAGGCGACCCATGCAAAAATCTTCGAGCTGGTGGCCGAGGGTCTTGTCGACGGGCTGCGCATCGACCACATCGACGGTCTCGCCGACCCGCGTGGTTACTGCCGCAAATTACGCCGCCGAGTCGATAGACTGGCACCGCAGCGGCACCTGCCGATCTACGTCGAGAAGATCCTCGGCGAAGGCGAAACCCTGCACCGCGACTGGTCCGTCGATGGCAGCACCGGTTACGAATTCATGAACCAGTTGTCGTTGCTGCAACACGACCCCGAAGGCGCCCAGACCCTGTGTGAACTCTGGAGCCGGCACAGTGAGCGACCCGCCGATTTCCATCAGGAAGCACAACTGGCGCGCCAGCAGATTCTCAACGGCTCCTTGGCCGGGGATTTCGAAAGTGTCGCCCACGCCCTGTTGCAAGTGGCCCGAGACGACTTGATGACACGGGACCTGACCCTCGGAGCGATTCGTCGGGCCTTGCAGGAACTGATCGTACACTTTCCGGTGTATCGCACTTACATCAGCCCGCTGGGCCGCGCCGCTCAGGACGAAGTGTTTTTCCAGCAGGCCATGGACGGTGCAAGGCAAACCCTTGGCGAGGCCGATTGGCCGGTGCTCGACTGCCTGGCCGGCTGGCTCGGTGGCCAACCCTGGCGCAAACACCCGGTGGGCCTCCCACGCAAACTGCTCAAGCATGCGTGCGTGCGCTTCCAGCAACTGACTTCACCGGCGGCGGCCAAGGCGGTGGAAGACACCGCGCTTTATCGCTCGGCGGTGCTGCTGTCGCGCAACGATGTCGGCTACAACACCGAGCAGTTCAGTGCGCCGGTTTGCGACTTCCACGCGGCCTGCGTCAATCGTCTCGCCGAATTCCCCGACAACCTGCTGGCCACCGCGACCCACGACCACAAACGCGGCGAGGACACCCGTGCGCGGCTGGCGGTATTGAGCGAGCGCAGCGCCTGGTACGCCGAACAGGTCGAACACTGGCGAACCCTGGCCGATGAATTGCGCACTGAACCCGGCGCGCCTTCGGCGGGTGACGAGCTGATCCTTTATCAAGCGATCCTCGGCAGTTGGCCGCTGGAGCTACGCAGCGATGATCGGGTGGCGCTCGAGAACTACGCCCAGCGCCTCTGGCAGTGGCAACGCAAAGCCCTGCGCGAAGCCAAGTTGCAAAGCAGCTGGAGCGCGCCGAATGAGGGGTATGAGCAGGCGACCCATAGGTTTCTCCTACGTCTGCTGCTCAGCCCCGAAGGCCAGCCACTGCGCACGGCCCTCGGTGCGGCTGCGCAGAGCATCGCCGTCCCGGGTGCGTTGAATGGTTTGGCGCAAACCTTGCTGCGAATGACCGTGCCGGGGGTACCGGATCTTTATCAGGGCAACGAGTTCTGGGACTTCACGCTGGTCGATCCGGACAACCGCCGGCCGGTGGATTACGTCAGCCGTCAGCAGGCCATGCACGTACGATTGGACCTGCCCGATCTGTTGGTGAACTGGCGTGACGGGCGCATCAAGCAAACCCTGATCACCCAGACGTTAAACCGGCGTGCCGAGCATACCGGGCTGTTTCAAAAAGGGATTTATCAAGCCCTTGAAGTCCTCGGCAGCCAGGCTCACCGGGTACTGGCATTTGCTCGCGAATGGCAGGGAAAACGGGCTGTCGTGATCGTACCGATACGCTGTGCCGAACTGCTGGAAAACAGTGCCGAACCACAGATTGACGCGCCGCTCTGGGGCGATACACGGGTCAAGTTACCGTTCACTGCGCCTGAAGAAAATCTGAAGGGACTTTTTGCAAGCGTCGCAGTCACAAAACACAGGGAACTGATGGTCAGCGCCGCGCTGGGGAATTTCCCGGTCAATCTCTTTATCCAAACGACCCAAGCTTGAGTTCAGTTCAGGAGCATTGCGATGAGTACCGACGATAAACGCATCCGCGAATTTGCCTATCAAATCTGGGAGTCCGAAGGGAAACCCGTGGGCCAGGAAAAACGCCATTGGGAGATGGCCTGCAAACTGGCCGAAGCCGAAGCACTGGCTCCCGGCAAGTCATCGAAAGCGACCGGCAGCAAACGCGTCGGCACCAAGTCTGCACTCGGCAAGCCCGACGGCAAGCTGGTCAATGCCAAAGACATCGAACCCGCACTCAAAGCTAAAACCAAGCCCAAAGCCAAACCCGCCGCCGCTTCGACAGTGATCCCGCCAGGAGAAAAAACCACGATAAAAAAGCCTCGCGCCGCGCGTAAACCGCCAACGACCTGACGCTTGATCGCCTTGCCCCGTTTGATTTGTGGCGAGGGAGCTTGCTCCCTCGCCACAGCTGACCGGCATTAGTCCAATAATGCCCCCATGCAGGAGCAACTATGAGCAGTCCAAAGAAAACCGCGCCCGAACCTCGTACCGAGGCCTCGCGAATCCGTGAAGGCTTGCCCTTCCCGCTAGGCGCGACCTGGGATGGCCTGGGGGTTAATTTTGCGCTGTTTTCGGCTAACGCGACCAAGGTCGAACTGTGCATCTTCGACGATTCCGGCGAGGTGGAACTCGAGCGTATCGAGTTACCGGAATACACCGACGAGATCTATCACGGCTATTTGCCCGACGCCCACCCGGGGTTGATCTACGGCTATCGCGTGTACGGTCCTTACGACCCGGCCAACGGTCATCGTTTCAACCCCAACAAGCTGCTGATCGATCCCTACGCCAAGCAATTGGTCGGTCGATTGAAATGGTCCGAAGCGTTGTTCGGCTACACCATCGGCCACCCTGACGCGGACCTCAGTTTCGATGAACGGGACAGCGCGCCCTTCGTACCCAAATGCAAAGTGATCGACCCGGCTCACACCTGGGGTCATGACCATCGTGTCAGCGTGCCGTGGGATAAAACGATCATTTATGAAACACACGTACGCGGCCTCAGCATGCGTCACCCCTCCGTCCCCGAGAACCTGCGTGGCACCTTCGCCGGGTTGATGGTCGATGACGTGCTCGAACACATCCGCAAGCTCGGCGTGTCGACCGTGGAACTGCTACCGATTCATGCCTTCGTCAATGACCAGCATCTGCTGCACAAAGGCATGACCAATTACTGGGGTTACAACAGCATCGCGTTCTTTGCCCCGGACCCACGCTACCTGGCCAGCGGCAAGATCGCCGAGTTCAAGGAGATGGTCGCGCACCTGCACGAGGCCAATCTGGAAGTGATCCTCGACGTGGTCTACAACCACACAGCCGAGGGCAACGAACAAGGCCCGACCCTGTCGATGCGCGGCATCGACAACGCCTCTTACTACCGCTTGATGCCCGACGACAAGCGCTACTACATCAACGATTCCGGGACCGGTAACACCCTGGACCTGAGTCACCCGTGCGTGCTGCAAATGGTCACCGACTCGCTGCGTTACTGGGCCACGGAAATGCACGTGGACGGTTTCCGTTTTGACCTGGCGACCATTCTTGGCCGTTACCACGACGGTTTCGATGAGCGTCACAGCTTTCTCGTGGCCTGCCGTCAAGACCCGGTGCTGCGCCAGGTAAAGATGATTGCCGAATCCTGGGACTGTGGCCCCGGCGGTTATCAGGTCGGGAACTTCCCGCCAGGGTGGGTCGAGTGGAACGACAAGTTCCGCGACACCGTGCGCGCATTCTGGAAAGGCGACGACGGCCAGCTCGCCGACTTCGCCAACCGCATGACCGCGTCCGGGGAGATGTTCAACCAGCGTGGCCGGCGTCCGTATGCCTCGGTGAACTTCATCACCGCCCATGACGGTTTCACGCTCAACGATCTGGTGTCGTACAACGACAAGCACAACGAAGCCAACGACGAGAACAATCAAGACGGCAGCAACAACAACCTGTCGTGGAACCACGGCGTCGAAGGCCCCACCGACGATCCCGAGATCAATGCGCTGCGCCAGCGACAAATGCGTAATTTTTTCGCCACGTTGCTGCTGTCCCAGGGCACGCCGATGCTGGTGGCCGGCGACGAGTTCGCCCGCACCCAGGAAGGCAACAACAATGCCTATTGCCAGGACAGCGAGATCGGTTGGGTCAATTGGGACCTGAGCGAAGATGGCAAGGCCCTGCTCAAATTCGTCAAGCGCCTGATCAAATTGCGCCTGGCCTATCCGATCCTGCGTCGCGGGCGCTTTCTGGTGGGCAATTACAACGAAGACATCGGCGTCAAGGACGTGACTTGGCTGGCCCCGGATGGCAGCGAAATGTCCACTGAACAATGGGAAGAAGCCCATGGTCGCTGCCTGGGCATCCTGCTCGATGGCCGCGCCCAGGAAACCGGTATTCGCCGCAAGGGCGCCGACGCGACTCTGCTGATGGTCGTCAACGCTCACCATGACATCGTCAATTTCCTCCTGCCGGAAGTGCCTGACGGCGGTTTCTGGACCTGCATGATCGATACCCATCAACCCTCGATTCGTGGCCAGGAACGCTTCGAGTTCGGTCATGAGTATTCGGTCACCGGCCGTTCGCTGCTGCTGTTTGAATTGCAACGTGTGGAAGACGAGTGAAAGGAAGTCGGCCACAAATCACGTTGAACTGCTCGCCCGTGCATCAGTCGCATGCATTACATCCGCCCTGATTCAAAGGAGTGAACGTGACCCGCGATGCCGAACGACAGGCCGTCGAATCAGTGCTATCGAACACGCCTACGGCGATTCATCGACTGAGGGTGCTGACGGTCAACACCCACAAAGGCTTCACCGCCCTGAATCGGCGTTTTATTCTCCCTGAACTGCGTGAAGCGGTACGCAGCACGGCGGCGGACCTGGTGTTTCTGCAAGAAGTGGTCGGTGAGCACGACCGGCATTCTTCCCGTTACAACGATTGGCCGCGGACCTCGCAATACGAGTTCCTGGCCGACAGCATGTGGAGCGATTTCGCTTACGGTCGTAACGCGGTCTACCCTGACGGCCATCACGGCAATGCCCTGCTGTCGAAGTACCCGATCCGCGAATTTCGCAACCTCGATGTCTCGATCACCGGCCCCGAGCGGCGCGGGTTACTGCACTGTGTGCTGGACGTGCCGGGCCATGCCGAAGTACATGCTATTTGCGTGCACCTGAGCCTGTTGGAAAGCCATCGGCAACTCCAGTTGCAATTGCTCTGCTTGCTGCTCGAATCGCTGCCCGATGATGCCCCGGTGATCATTGCCGGCGACTTTAACGACTGGCAACTGCAAGGTAATGCTGCACTTGCCCGTCGTGATTATCTGCACGAAGCCTTCGAGCGCCACCACGGCCGACCCGCAAAAACTTACCCCGCGCGTTTTCCCCTGCTGCGCCTGGACCGGATCTACCTGCGTAACGCAACCAGTCATGAACCGCGAATACTCGGTCACAAACCCTGGACGCATCTGTCGGACCATTTGCCGCTGGCGGTGGAGGTGCGCCTGTAACGGCGTCAATCGGCAGGCGTCAGGCACTGCCGATAGCAACAGAAAAAATGACAGCAATAACAGGATGAATTCGCTCATCAATATTGCACCGACCCTCCATCGGCTGACTGATAGCCCGCTACCCAACCCGTCTGGCCCGCACCTTTCAGAATGATTCATCGCACAAACAACAACTTAGATACACGCCAAATATCAGCCACTTACACGCCATAAAATAGCAATACCATTTATCGGCCATTTTCTTGACGCAGCCTCGTCGATCTTCTTAGCTACTCATTACTACCCCCGGAAATCCATCGAGGGCAAGCCTCCAGACTCCTGTAAAAACGGGCGGGTCTGACCTTGCCTCAATCCATTCGGTCGCCCCTCATTCGGGGTAGGAGAGACGCCACAGCGAGATACACATGCGATTGCAAGGTAGACCCCCATGAAAACGTCATTCACCCCCCAAGAGATCAAAATCACTTTTTGTACAGTCACGGGTTCACTCCTGCTGTGCTCATCCATGGAGGTGCAGGCCTCGCCTGCCGAGGACGAACCAACTCTCTGGTACAACCAGGCACTGCCGACCCTCACCTTGCCCACCGCCTCCGCCACGTATCCCGGCCGCTTACGCGTCAATCCAGACTTACAAAGCTCACGCCTGACGGTTGAAGATGCCTCGCCTTCAGCCTGGGACCACGTCTACGGAAAGACCTCACGGCAGGCCCAAACCGACTCTCTGGCCCAGGGTTCTTCTATCCCCGGCGTCGGCGAATTCAAAGGCCCGGCGCTGCTGACCGTACAAAGCAATAGCGGCCATACCCAACGGGTCGGACTGATCGGCGGCACCACCCAATTCCAGGGCAATGACAACGGCCTGCTGACCAGTCGCGCCCTCGCCGATCCCGACCATGACACGCTCAACCTTCAAGGCCAGAGTCTCGGCGCCTACTGGAGCCTGACCGGCCCGCAAGGCTGGCACGTGGACTTGTCGGCCAGCGGTGGCCGAGTCAACGGTTACAGCCGCAATGACCAAGGCGCGCGACAAGCCACCGAAGGCAGCGCCGTGACGTTGTCGGTGGAAGGTGGTTTCCCGATTGGTCTGGGTAATAACTGGGTGATCGAACCCCAGGCGCAATTGATCAATCAACGCATTACGCTGGATACGCCGTATGCCGGTTCTGGTAATGCGTCATCCAGCGACTTGACATCCTGGAGCGGTCGGGTCGGTGCACGCTTGAAAGGCAGTTACGATATTAACGGCTTGCCCGTCGAACCGTATGTGCGGACCAACGTGTGGCACACGGTGTACACCGGCAATACCGTGAGCCTGGATCAGGTCGACAAAATCAGCAGCAGTCGTAATTCATCGACGGTGGATGTGGGTCTGGGTTTGGTGGCCAAAGTGACGCCTTTGGTCAGCCTGTATATCAGCGCCGATTACAGCAGTGATGTGGATGACAATGATTTGAACGGGTTGATTGGCAGCCTTGGGGTGCGGATGCGGTGGTAAAGCCTGGCCGATGATCGTTCCCACGCGCAGCAAAGGAATGCCTCATTGGACGCTCTGCGTCTGCTCTTGGGACGCGGAGCGTCCCGGGCTGCATTCCCACGCAAAGCGTGGGAACGATCAGAACCCTAACCCTCCGGACGCAAAATCAACACACCCAACGGCGGCAGGTTCAACACCAGTGAGAGGGCCTGGCCATGGCTCGGTTCTTCGTCGGTGAACGCCCCGCCACCGTTGCCGTAATTGGACCCGGCATAGGTGTCGGCATCGCTGTTGAGCAATTCGACCCAGCGCCCCGCGAACGGTACGCCGACGCGGTAGGACTGACGCGGTACCGGGGTGAAGTTGGCCACCACCAGCACCGGTCGCCCGTCCTTGCTCCAGCGCAGCCAGGCATAAACGCTGTTGACCGCATCGTCGCCAATCAACCACTGAAAGCCTTGCGGCGCATCGTCCTGATCGTGCAGTGCCGGCTCTTCGCGATACAACCGATTCAGGTCACCAACCAGTTTGCGCACACCCTGGTGTTCCGGGTATTGCAGTAAATACCAATCCAGCTGCTGATCGTGATTCCACTCCCGCCACTGGCCGAACTCGCAGCCCATGAACAGCAGTTTTTTGCCGGGATGCGTCCACATGAAACTCAGGTAAGCTCGCAGGTTGGCAAACTTCTGCCAGCGGTCGCCGGGCATCTTGTCGATCAACGAATGCTTGCCATGCACCACTTCGTCGTGGGAAATCGGCAGGATGAAGCGCTCGGACCAGGCATACACCAGGCCGAAACTCAGCTCGTTGTGATGATGGGCGCGATACACCGGATCCTGCTGAATGTAATGCAGCGAGTCGTGCATCCAGCCCATGTTCCATTTATAGGCAAAACCCAGCCCGCCCTGTTGCGTGCTTTGGCTGACCCCCGGCCACGCCGTGGATTCTTCGGCAATTATCAGCGCACCAGGCGTTTCCAGGGCCACCACATCGTTGAGATGGCGGACAAAATCAATGGCCTCCAGATTCTCCCGTCCGCCGTGACGATTGGGCACCCATTCGCCGGCCTTGCGCGAGTAATCGCGGTACAGCATCGACGCCACTGCGTCCACACGCAGGCCATCGACGTGGAAATGCCGGAGCCAATGCAGCGCCGATGCCAGCATGTAGCCGTGCACCTCGGTGCGGCCCAGGTTGTAGATCAGCGTGTCCCAGTCCTGGTGAAAACCTTCCTGCGGGTTGCCGTATTCATACAACGCGGTCCCGTCGAATTGCGCCAGGCCGTGGGTATCGGTGGGGAAATGCGCCGGCACCCAATCGAGGATCACGCCAATCTCGGCCTGGTGACAGGCATTGACGAACACGGCGAAGTCATCCGGCGTGCCGTAACGGGCGCTCGGGGCGAATTGCGACAGCAGTTGATAACCCCAGGAGCCACCGAACGGATGCTCCATGATCGGCATCAGTTCGATGTGGGTGAAACCCAGCTCCTTCACGTAAGGAATCAGCCGCTCGGCCAACTCGGGCCAGGTGTACTGACGGGCGACTTCGCCCAGGTCATCCAGCTCGCATTGCCAGGAACCGGCGTGCAACTCGTAAATCGACAGCGGTGCACTGGTTCGCTGACGCTCGCCGCGCGACTGCATCCAGGCGTGGTCGTGCCAGTCGTTTTTCAGCGGCGAGGCGACTTTTGAGGCGGTGTCCGGCGGCAGTGCGGTGGCGAGCGCCATCGGGTCGGCCTTGAGCGGCAGAATGCCGTGGGCACCAAGGATCTCGTATTTGTAGAGCTCCCCCGCTTGCAAGCGCGGAATGAACAACTCCCAGACACCGGTAGGGTGACGCAGGCGCATCGGATGGCGGCGACCGTCCCAGACGTTGAAATCGCCAACCACCGAGACCCTTTTGGCGTTCGGCGCCCACACGGCGAAGCGCACGCCATCCACCCCATCGACCGTCTTCAACTGCGCGCCGAGGCAGCTGCTCAGGTCGCGGTGATTGCCCTCGGCGAACAGGTACAAGTCCATCTCGCCGAGTAACGGGCCAAAGCTGTAAGGGTCCTCGGCGAGTTGCTCGCCACCGGCCCAGCGGGTTCGCAACAGGTAGGGTCGGGACCGCTCGAAGTGCCCGACGAACAGCCCCGGGGTTTGGGTGGTCTCAAGGCTGCCGAGCTCTTCCCCGGATTCTTTGTCCACCACCTGCACGCTCAAAGCGTCCGGTAGATAGGCTCGAATGAATTGCCCGCCAGCGCCATCGCCGTGCGGGCCGAGAATTGCGAAGGGATCCCGATGCTCAGCGCGTACTAATGCGTCGATATCCCGCGCCCTGGGCAGCAGCGCCTCTTTAACGTGCCCCTGTTCCTTGTTCGAGATACTCATGACTACTCTCCACCAAGATCGGAAAAGGGTTTAAGCCCACTCAATAACCCGTACAGACCGTGCAACGGCACGGGCAGCCAGGTGGGGCGATTTTCAGCCTCATAGGCCACTTCATAAGCTGCCTTCTCCAGACTGAACAACGCCAGCGCGGCGTCCTCGCCTTCAGGATCTTGCCATGCATGAGCAAGACTAGCTGCCGCCAACCGATAAGCGTCGACAAATGCTTGCCTTGCCTCTTTCAGATAACGCTCGGCAACCCGTTGACGCGCCTCTTGGGCGGCGGCGGTGTTATCGACGTTATGCACGTTGATCGTCATCGCCGCGGCGTAATCGAAGGAGCGCAACACGCCGCTGACATCTTTATAAGGGCTGTGCTTGCCCCGACGCTCATGCAGCGGCCGCGCCGGTTCACCTTCGAAATCGATCAGGTAGGCATCGCCCTTGATCACCAGCACCTGTCCCAGGTGCAAGTCACCATGGACGCGAATGCGCAGGCCCCCAACAGCCTGTTTACCCAGGTCCTGAACATGGCTCAGGATGGCTTTTTTGTTGTCCAGCAAGCGACTGACCAAGGCCTGATCCACGGCGTTCAGTTCAGTTGAATGCTGCTTGAGCAACTTCAGGGCATACTCCAGTTGCGCCGCCACATCTTTGGCCGAGGCCAGGGCATCTTTCTGGGTGGTGATCTGTGGGGCAAAGTCCGGGTTGGCGCTCGGGGCGGCCAACACCTCATGCATTTCCCCCAGGCGTTGGCCGAGCATGCCGGCAAAATCCTTCAGCTCGCCGAGGGCGTTGTAGTGCTGCTCCTGTTCCGACACGGCATCAGCGAGTTCATCGCGCAGTGCCCGTTCGAGGTTATTCTGGGTCCACTCCCACGCATCGCCCTGATTACTCAAATAGCCTTGGGCGATCATCAACAGCGTGTCCTCGCCCGCCGCGTCGCGACGAATCACCGCCCCCAGCAGCGGCGAAATATTCTGGAAACCGGCATGGGTCAGGTACGCACTCATTTCCAGTTCCGGGTGCACCCCAGACGCGACCTTGCGGATCAGTTTCAGCACCAGGCTGCTGCCGATCACCACCGAACTGTTGGATTGCTCGGCGGACAGGTACCGCACCTCCGACTCGGCCGTCAGGCCAAGTCTGGCCAGTTCGTCGGTAGGCTCGAAGCGGATCTCGCCGCCATCCGATGACAACAGCATCCCGGCCTGCATGCTCTGTAACACCGCATGAACAAAGCTATCCAGACTGAAGGCGTCGGTGATCAAACCGACCTGACGCCCACGCCGGACCCTGGCCAGCGCCAATTGCTGAGGCAAGGCCGCACCCACCTGTTCCTCGGAAATAAAACCAAACGGCAATTGGTAACGGCTGGTCTGACCGCCGCTGGTGACGTCGATTTCACCCAACAACACCGGATGCTGCGGGTCGCCGAAACGCACGCCGTAAGCGAGGTTGACGTTGTCGATGACTCCGTCTTTGCCGGCGTACCAGCGGCGATTCTGCAACCAGTTCGGCAGGATGCCCTGTTCCAGGGTATGGCGGGACGGCGCTTCGAGCAGCTCTTCCATGCGTTTCTTCAGCACCAGGGTGGTGAAGTCCGGCAGGCTTTGCGCCGGCTCCACGTGCCAGCTCGGCATCTGGTTTTCCGCCGCCAGCCCGAACCAATAGAAACCGTAAGGCGCCAGCGTCAGCAGGAAAGTCAGCTGGCCGATAGGCGGAAACGCATTGCCGCCGAGCATCTCCACCGGGACCATGCCGACATAAGCCGACAGATCCAGCTCCACCGCTTGCGCACTACGGGACACGTTGGCCACACACAGAATGATCTCGTGCTTGCCGTCCGCGCCGGTGAATTCGCGGGTATACGCCAGAATCCGTCGATTGCTCGGCGAGAGCATTTTCAACGTGCCGCGACCGAAGGCCTTGGACTGCTTGCGCACCGCGAGCATACGTCGGTTCCAGTTCAACAACGAATGGGGGTCACCGGCCTGGGTTTCGACGTTGACCGACAGGTAGCCATAGAGCGGGTCCATGATCGGCGGCAGCACCAGGCTGGCCGGGTCGGCGCGGGAAAAACCGCCGTTGCGGTCGATCGACCACTGCATCGGCGTGCGCACACCGTCGCGGTCGCCGAGGTAGATGTTGTCGCCCATGCCGATTTCGTCGCCGTAATACAGGGTCGGCGTGCCGGGCATCGACAGCAGCAGGCTGTTGAGCAGTTCCACGCGGCGGCGATCACGCTCCAGCAACGGCGCCAGACGCCGGCGAATACCCAGGTTGATCCGTGCCCGGCGGTCGGCGGCGTAGTAATTCCACAGGTAATCGCGCTCCCGGTCGGTGACCATTTCCAGGGTCAGCTCATCGTGGTTGCGCAGGAAAATCGCCCACTGGCAATTGGCCGGGATTTCCGGGGTCTGGCGTAAAATATCGGTGATCGGGAAGCGATCTTCCTGAGCCAGCGCCATGTACATGCGCGGCATCAACGGGAAGTGAAAGGCCATGTGGCATTCGTCGCCGTTCAAGCCCTTGGCGTCGGTGTCACCGAAGTACAGCTGCGTGTCTTCCGGCCACTGATTGGCCTCGGCCAACAGCATGCGGTCGGGGTAATTGGCGTCGATCTCGGCACGGATCTGCTTGAGGACGTCGTGGGTCTCGGGCAGGTTTTCATTGTTGGTGCCGTCGCGCTCGATCAGGTACGGGATCGCGTCCAGCCGCAGCCCGTCGATGCCCATGTCGAGCCAGTAACGCATCACCGACAGTACCGCTTTCATTACCTGCGGGTTGTCGAAATTCAGGTCTGGCTGGTGGGAATAGAAACGGTGCCAGAAGTACTGACCGGCCACCGGATCCCAGGTCCAGTTGGACTTTTCGGTGTCGAGAAAGATGATGCGGGTGCCGTCGTATTTCTGATCGTTATCGGACCAGACATAGAAGTCTCGGGCCGCCGAACCGGGCTTGGCCTTGCGCGCGCGCTGGAACCATGGGTGCTGGTCCGAGGTGTGATTGATGACCAGCTCGGTGATTACCCGCAGGCCACGTTTGTGGGCCTCGGAAATGAAGCGTTTGGCATCGGCCAGAGTGCCGTAGTCGGCATGCACGCCACGGTATTCGGCGATGTCGTAACCGTCGTCGCGCCGTGGCGAAGGGTAGAACGGCAATAGCCAGATGGTATTGACACCCAAGTCGGCAATGTAATCGAGCTTGGCGATAAGGCCGGGAAAGTCGCCGATCCCGTCGTTGTTGGAGTCGAAAAAAGACTTAACGTGAACCTGGTAGATCACCGCATCCTTGTACCAGAGCGGGTCCTTGATGAAGGTGGCTGACCTGGGTTTCTTCGCCATTTGAAACTCCTGTTAATACTAGAGAACGCCTTGGCCGAGATCATTCCCACGCTCTGCGTGGGAATGCATCCAGTGACGCTCTGCGTCACAGCGGCGGACGCAGAGCGTCCAGGGCGGCATTCCCACGCAGAGCGTGGGAACGATCATGACGGTGCGGTAATCCTCCAAATCCCGAACGGCAGATGCCACGGTTCGATCCGCATGAACTGGTACTTGCCGTGCCAGGTCCAGCGGTGACCGTTCATCAGGTCTTCGCCCTGGGTGCTGGCCTCGTCGGGCAAACCCATTTCCCACAGCGGCAATTCGAAGTTCGCCTCCTGTGCGTGATGCGGATCGAGGCTGACCGCCACCAGAATGAAATTGCTGCCGTCAACGCTGCGTTTGCCGAAGTACAGAATGTTGTCGTTCCAGGCGTTGTAGACCTTCAGGCCCAGGTGCGTGTGCAGTGCCGGGTTCTGCCGACGGATGCGGTTGAGCTGGGCGATCTCGGCAATGATGTTGCCCGGCGCGTTGAAGTCCCTGGGGCGGATTTCGTACTTTTCGGAATTGAGGTATTCCTCCCGGCCCGAAACCGGTGCCGCTTCACACAGTTCAAAACCCGAATACATGCCCCACAGGCCGGAACCCATGGTCGCCAGCGCCGCACGGATGAGAAAACCGGGGCGCCCGGACTCATGTAGAAAAGTGGGGTTGATATCTGGCGTGTTGACGAAGAAATTCGGCCGGTAACACTCACGCCACGGCGACTCGTTGAGTTCGGTGAAATAGGTTGCCAGCTCGGTTTTGGTGTTGCGCCAAGTGAAATAGGTATAGCTCTGGGAATAACCGACCTTGCCCAGGCGCGCCATCATCGCCGGCGTGGTAAAGGCTTCGGCCAGGAAGATCACCTCGGGGTACAGCGCCCGCACATCGGCGATCAGCCACTGCCAGAACGGCAACGGTTTGGTGTGAGGATTGTCGACGCGAAACAGCTTCACGCCCTCCTCGACCCAACCCACGACGACATCGCGCAACTCGATCCACAGGCTGGGAATCGCGTCCACGGCATAGAAATCGACGTTGACGATGTCCTGGTATTTCTTCGGCGGGTTCTCGGCGTATTTGATCGTGCCGTCCGGCCGCCAGTTGAACCAGCCCGGGTGCTGTTTGAGCCACGGATGGTCCTGGGAACACTGAATCGCAAAGTCGAGAGCGATTTCCAGCCCATGCTCGGCAGCGGCCGCGACGAGCCGACGAAAATCCTCGCGCGTACCCAGTTCCGAGTGAATAGCCTCATGCCCGCCCTCTTCGCTGCCGATGGCGTAAGGGCTGCCCGGATCGTCGGGGCCGGCGATCAACGCGTTGTTCGGGCCTTTGCGATAGCTGCGACCGATCGGGTGGATCGGCGTGAAATACAGCACGTCGAAGCCCATGTCCTGGATCATCGGAAGCCGCGAATGCACATCGTTGAAAGTGCCGTGGCGGGCCGGATCATCAGTGATCGAGCGCGGAAACAGTTCATACCAGCTGGCGAACTGCGCCAGCGCTCGCTCCACGTCCACCGGGAATTCAGGGCTCAGGCTCAGGAACGGGCGATGGTCGGCCTGGGCCATCAAGTCTGCGCTGCGTTGGTGCAGAAACAACGCGACCTGCTCGGTTTCGAGCAGACCGGACAATTCATGGTGCAACGCCGCCAGCTGTTCACTGAGCTGGCCTTCGGAACGTTCGGCCGCCTGCTGAACGTGAGTGCGCCCTTCCTGCAGCTCCAGGCTGACCGAGACGCCAGCGACGTGCTTTTTCTCCAGCTCATAACAAAAGCTGGCGAACTGATCGATCCAGGCTTCGAGGCAGAACACATAGCGCCCCTGCTTTTTGACACGAAACTGGCCCTGCCAGCCGTTATTGCCCAGTTCGGTCATCACCTCGCTCTGCCAGGTGTCCTCGCCATCGGCACGCCAACGGATGCGCACGGCCAGTTTGTCGTGACCGTCGGCAAACACTTTGCTGGTCACCACCACGTCCTGATCAATCACGGCTTTAACGGCGAATTGCCCGCCATCGAGGGTCGGCAGGGTGTTTTCAATCACGATCCGCGGTAGCAGTAACGCCTGCGACAGCGGTATATGCGGGTTGTAGCTCAGTTCGGTGGGTTTCTCAGCGGTCATCGAGCATCTCTCCTTAACGCCCCAAGGACGCTCTTGTGCCTGATCGTCGCTCATGTGAAGCGGTCTGCCCCGACATGAACTCACTTAAGTTCCGAACAACAGGCGACGCTAAAAGTTCAGAAGGATTTGCCAAGTCTTTCGGGGAATCAAATTCCCTGAGTACGGGTCAATCAACTTAAGCACGACTCACGCCATCTGCCACTGGAGACTGTTTCGATGAGTATTCCTATCCCCGCCGAGACACCCGATCCGAACATCGATGAGCCGACGATTCCGCCCATACCCCCAACCCCGCCGACCGAACCCGGGCCCATCCCAGAGCAGGAACCGCCAGGCACCAGCCCGCCACCCCGGGAAGAGCCGCCGAGCTCCCAGCCGCCGGAAATCGTGCATCCGTAAACTGCATGAAGGTTCAATTACGGGTTTCGATCCTTTTCAATTTGGCGCACGACGATAGGCATCACACCGAGAATCACCAACGCCAACAACGTACTAAGCACCGCAGTCGCCTCGCGGCCCAATCCGGCCGAAACGCCAATGGCTGCCGTCATCCACAAACCGGCGGCGGTGGTCAGGCCTTTGACATGGCCTTCATCGCCATCGGCGTTTTTCAGGATAGTTCCGGCACCGAGAAAGCCGATGCCGGCAATCACGCCTTGTACCACCCGGCTCATGGCATCGGCCTGGGATCCTGACATTTGCGGCACCAGCACAAACAACGCCGCGCCCAGCGCCACCAGCATATGGGTGCGTACCCCGGCGGCTTTGCCCTTGTGTTCACGCTCAAACCCCAGAATGCCGCCCAACAGCGCTGCGATCAGCAGGCGGACGATAATCTGGGTAAATTGTTTCGCATCGCCAATATCGGCGAACTCCGCTTGCAATGTCACCCAAACCTCGTGCCACCAGGCTTCCATGGCGCAGTCCTTGTGATGATTTAACGACTCGATAATGGATGGACCGTGTGCACCATTAATCGGTTGCACAGAACGATGACCGGCGGATGCGTCCTAACGCTTCAGTACCGCTGAAAAAGGGACACCGCCATGACCGTGCGCATCGAAAACCAGACCTGCTTCTTTATCACCAAGAACGGCGAAGAAATTCGTCTTTGTCCCGACGTCACCATCGTCACCGACCCGGAAAAATCCATGTCGATGGTCGACCTCGACGGCCAGCACATCTACATCACCGAAGCAGAAGCTGATGCATTGACCGTAGCAGGCGCCGTGGACGGTCGTCGGCACTTGAAGGCCACAGACCGTGGTTCGGTGATTTGACTGACCTGCATCAACACACGCCGCAAACACCTGACATAGGTGTTTGCGGCCAGCCGCTGCGGGTGCATCAGGTTGTTGCGGGCGCGCGCTGGCGACCCATCTGATCCGCTTTTTATCGTTTTAGGTGAGTCTGTTATGCAAACAGATCGCGGGTCATAGTGCTCAGGCCTGATGGAGGCTGATGAGCGACAGACCATGAGCGATAGAATTCCCGTCCGAACCGTTGAACCTGCCTCATTTATAAAAAACAATGAGCCTTTGCGTCCAAAGATAAAGGCCAAATCCAGCGACAACCTGATCCACACTCGCAGCTTCACGGGTTTGTTCCGCACCCTGCGCATGAGCGGCACGGGGTTTCTGTTTTTGCTGTTTTTCGGCACGGTATGGCTGAACTGGGGCGGCCGCCAGGCGGTGCTCTGGGACCTTTCCGAAAGCAAATTTCACATCTTCGGCGCGACCTTCTGGCCGCAGGATTTCATTCTGCTCTCGGCATTGCTGATCATCGCTGCCTTCGGCCTGTTTGCGATCACCGTGTTCGCAGGCCGTGTCTGGTGCGGATACACCTGCCCGCAAAGTTCCTGGACCTGGGTCTTCATGTGGTGCGAGAAGCTCACCGAAGGCGAGCGCAACCAGCGCATCAAACTGCAAGCCGCGCCCTGGGGCTTGAACAAACTGCTCCGCCGCTCGGCCAAACACACCTTGTGGCTGGCCATCAGCCTGCTCACCGGCCTGACCTTTGTCGGCTACTTCACACCGATCCGTCCGCTGGCCGAAGAATTGCTGACCTTGCAGATCGGCGGTGTCAGCCTGTTCTGGGTACTGTTTTTCACCGGCGCCACTTACATCAACGCCGGCTGGTTGCGCGAAGCGGTGTGCATGCACATGTGCCCGTATGCGCGGTTCCAGAGCGTGATGTTCGACAAAGACACCCTGACGATTTCCTACGACGTGGCCCGCGGCGAAAACCGTGGCCCGCGCAAACGTGACGTCAAACCCGCCGACGTCGGCTTGGGTGACTGCATCGACTGCCAGTTGTGCGTGCAGGTCTGCCCGACCGGCATCGACATCCGCGACGGCTTGCAGATGGAATGCATCGGTTGCGCCGCATGCATCGACGCCTGCGATTCGATCATGGACAAAATGGGCTATGCCCGTGGGCTGATCAGCTACACCTCGGAACATGAGTTGCAGGGTGGCAAGACCCACCTGCTGCGCCCGCGCTTGATCGGTTACACCGCGGTGCTGCTGGTGATGATCGGCGCCCTCGCCCTGGCGCTGGTGGAACGGCCGATGGTGTCGCTGGACGTGAGCAAGGACCGTGGCCTGTTCCGCGAGAACAGTGAAGGCCAGATCGAAAACATCTACAGCCTGAAGGTCATCAACAAAACCCAGCAACGTCAGGACTATCGATTGACGCTGGTCGATGGCGACGGCTTCCAGCTGCAAGGCAAAACCGAACTGAGCCTGGCCCCCGGTGAGATCGTCGACGTGCCGGTGTCGGTGGCGATGACCATGGATCGACCGAGCAGTAGCTCACAGACCATCAGTTTCAAGATTGTCGACAGCGATGAGCCGGAGATCTACAGCGTGGCCAAGAGCCGGTTTGTTGCGCCGATGAACCGCTGAGCCTTTAAGATGCAATCCTTTGTCAGAGGCAGTCCCCTGTCAGATGCGGTCTCTGTGGCGAGGGAGCTTGCTCCCGCTGGGGTGCGAAGCGCCCCCCCAAATTTACGACTGCTACGCAGCCGAGCGGGACGGCGCGGCGATCCGACAAGCTCCCTCGCCACAAAAGGGCACCCATGAATAACTTCAAACCAGGCACTCGATGAAACGCTACGAAAAATTCGCCGACGATATCGCTGAACTGATCCGTTGCGGCGTTCTCGGTCCCGGCCAGCGGGTGCCATCGGTGCGTTACGCCAGCCAGACCTACGGCGTCAGCCCGTCCACGGTGTTCCAGGCCTATTACCTGCTCGAACGCCGTGGCCTGATCCGCGCCCGGCCGCGTTCCGGCTACTTCGTCAATACGCATGCACCGAGTCCGTTCTCGGAGCCGGTGATCAGCAGCCAGGTTAACGAGTCCACCGAAGTCGATGTCAGCGAACTGGTGTTTTCGGTGCTGGACTCAATCAAGGACCCGACTACCGTGCCCTTCGGCTCGGCTTTCCCCAGCCCCACTCTGTTTCCGCTGCAACGCCTGTCTCGCTCGCTGGCCAGTGCCGCCCGGGAAATGGACCCGCGCATGGTGGTCACCGACCTGTCGCCGGGTAACCCGCAACTGCGTCGGCAAATAGCCCTGCGCTACATGGTCGGCGGGCTGATGCTACCCATGGAAGAACTGCTGATCACCAACGGCGCCCTCGAAGCCCTGAACCTGTGCCTGCAAGCGGTGACCGAACCCGGTGATCTGGTGGCCATCGAAGCCCCCGCGTTCTACGCCAGCCTGCAAGTGCTGGAACGGTTGAAGCTCAAAGCAGTGGAAATTCCCGTCCACCCGCGAGACGGCATCGATCTCGGCGTGCTCGCCCAAACCCTGGAGCGGCATCCGATCAAGGCCTGCTGGTGCATGACCAGTTTCCAGAACCCCATGGGCGCGACCATGCCCGAGGCAAAAAAGCTGGAACTGGTGGAGTTGTTGCGTAGCCATCAGGTGCCGCTGATCGAGGACGACGTCTACGCCGAGCTTTATTACGGCCAACAGGCGCCAAAACCGGCCAAGGCTTTCGATAGTGACGGTCTGGTGATGCACTGTGGATCGTTCGCCAAGAGCCTGGCCCCCGGCTACCGCATCGGCTGGGTCGCCGCCGGGCGCTATGCACAGAAAATCGAACGCCTGAAACTGATGACCTCACTTTGCGCCTCGATGCCCGCCCAGGCCGCCATCGCCGATTATCTGCAGCACGGCGGCTACGACCGGCACCTGCGCAAACTGCGTTACGCCCTGGAAGAACAGCAAAGCGCCATGCTCGCCGCCATCGCCCGTTACTTCCCGGCGCAAACACGCGTCAGCCAACCGGCCGGCGGTTATTTCCTGTGGCTGGAACTGCCGCCGCAAATGGATTCGCTGAAGTTGTTTCAGATGGCGTTGGCACAAGGGATCAGCATCGCGCCGGGGCCGATTTTTTCAGCGACCCAGCGATTCAGGAATTGTATTCGGCTGAATTATGGGAGCCCCTGGACTGAGGATTCGGAGAAGGCGATGGAGACGTTAGGGCGGATTGTCAGATCTTTCTAAAATCAAAAGATCTTGCCCCTGATCTTACCGCCCACCGCCGAGATCAACAAAAGTCCCCGTTGCATAAGAAGCCTTATCCGACAACAACCACACAATCGCCTCCGCCACTTCATCCGGCCGCCCACCGCGAGCCATCGGGATCGCCGATTCCAGCTTGCTGACCCGGTCCGGATCGCCGCTCAATGCATGGAAATCGGTGTAGATGTAACCCGGCCGCACGGCATTGACGCGAATCCCCTCGCCCGCCACTTCCTTGGACAGACCGATGGTGAAGGTGTCCAACGCGCCTTTGGACGCGGCGTAATCCACGTACTCGTTGGGTGCCCCCAAACGCGAGGCAACCGACGACACATTGACGATGCTGCCACCCTGCCCGCCATGCTTGGGTGACATGCGCAAAATGGCGTGTTTGGCGCAGAGGATCGGCGCCAGGACGTTGGTTTTGAGGATTTTCAGAATACGGAACTCAGACATTTCGTCGACCCGCGACTTTTGCCCGACGGTGCCGGCATTGTTCACCAGCGCCGTGACCCGGCCCAGTTCAGTGTCCACGCGGTGGAACAGACCGATCACTTCGTCTTCGATGCTGACATCGGCGCGTACCGCAATGGCCTGGGCGCCGAGTGCGCGGACTTGCTCCAGTACACTGAGGGCTGCCTGTTCGTCGGACTGATAGTTGATACAGATCCGATAGCCCTGCTCGGCGGCTAGCAGGGCCGTGGCGGCGCCAATTCCGCGGCTGCCGCCGGTGATGACGATGACTTTGTCCATGCTGGCTTCTCCCCCGTTCCAAGCGTAAGCAGTCGGGGCCAAGAATAACCGCCATTTCGCGGTTTTGCATGAACCTGTGTCAATTCCAATCCCACAAATCTGTGCGGTACATCAGATAAATCGAGGTGTCTGGTTTACGACTGCTACGCAGCCGAACGGGACGGTGCGGCGATCCGACAAGCTCCCTCGCCACAGGGGTCCATCAGCCAGTAGCCGATTGCTCTGCACGGTGAATATCGGCCATGAAACGATCAGCAGGCAGCGGGTGCCCCAGCAGGTAGCCCTGCAACGAGTCGCAGCCCAATTGGGTCAGGAAATCTTGCTGGACATCGGTTTCCACCCCTTCGGCGACGATCCGCAAGCCCAATGCCTGTCCCAGCGCAACGATGGCCGAAACGATGGCCGCGTCGTCGCTGTCGTGCTCCAGATCGCGAACGAAGCCCCGATCAATCTTCAGTTCATTGGCCGGCAGGCGCTTGAGGTACATCAAACTAGAATAGCCGGTGCCAAAGTCGTCGATGGACAGGTCGACGCCCATTTCCGAGAGTTCCCGCAGTACCGTCATGCTCGCATCGGCGTCGCTCATGGCGGTGGTTTCGGTGATTTCCAGGGTCAGGCTGTTGGCCGGCAAATGATGAGCGGCCAGGGCCTTGGCGACGCTCTGCACCAATCCGACGTGGCAGAACTGCAAGGCTGAGAGGTTCACCGCGATGCGCCAGTCGGTGTAACCGAGTACGTACCACTCGCGCATTTGCCGACAGGCTTCGTTGAGCACCCATTCGCCAATGGGAATGATCAGCCCGGTCTTCTCCGCAAGGTCGATGAACATATCCGGCAGCAATATGCCCTGGGTCGGATGTATCCACCGCAACAGAGCTTCGGCGCCTACCGGCCGGCCATTGCCGGCGTCGAACTTGGGTTGGTAATAGAGACTGAACTGCTGCTGATCGACGGCATTGCGCAGGTCTTGCAGCAACTGCAGCTGTTTGCGCGCGTTGCTGTTCATCGACACGTCGAAGAAGCGGTGGCCGTTTTTCCCTGCGCCCTTGGCGTGGTACATCGCGGCGTCGGCGTTCATCAGCAACTCCTCGGCGGTCTGACCATTGCCCGGATAGAGCGCGATGCCGACGCTGGCGGAAATCTGCAAGTCATGTTCCGCTACCCGGAACGAGCGCCCGATCAGCCCGACCTGACGCGCCGCCAGGTTCAGCGCGTCATTCGCCCCGGCAAGTTGCACCAGCAGCACGAATTCATCGCCGCCGATCCGCGCCAGGGTGTCCTGGCTGCGCAAGTCTTCACGCAGGCGCAGGCTGACCGCACGCAGCAACTGGTCGCCCATGTGGTGCCCAAAAGCATCGTTGACCGGTTTGAAGCCATCCAGATCGATGAACATCAGCGCAAAACAACCGCCCTGCTCCTGCACCCTCGACATCGCCTGATCGATACGGTCGGCCAGCAACACGCGGTTTGGCAGCCCGGTCAGGGTGTCGTGCAGCGCCAGTTGGGTGAGTTCGCGATTGGCCTCGGTCAGCGAGCGGGCCAGGTCCGCGGTGCGAGCTTCCAGGCGCGCATCGAGGATCGATGTCAGCAAGGCAATGCTCAACACCGCCAGGGTGGTGATCAGAACAAGATTATCCAGGCCCTCGCCATTCAGCCCATCGACCGCCGCGCCACAGAAACTGCCGTCGGCAAAGCGCGCCGCCGCCATGCCGGTGTAGTGCATGCCGACGATGGCGATGCCCATGATCACTGCAGCACCGGCGCGAATCAGGCGAACATACGGCGTGTGCCGACGCAAGCGAAACGCGATCCATAACGCCGCGCCCGCCGCACCGACGGCAATCAGCAGCGAGGCACTGAACAGGGTCGGGTCGTAATCGATGCCCGGCTGCATGAGCATGGCGGCCATGCCGGTGTAATGCATCGCGCTGATGCCCGCGCCCATGACCAGCGAGCCGAACCCCAGTTGCCAGGCCGGCAGTTGCGGCTGGCTGACCAGCCACAGGGCAAAACCGCAAGACAGGATCGCAATCAATAGGGACAGCGAGGTCAAGACCGCGTCGAAGCCCAGATCGATCGGTAATGTGAAGGCGAGCATGCCGATGAAATGCATCGACCACACGCCGATCCCCATCGCAAAAGCGCCACCCGCTGTCCACAGATGCACCGCCCGCCCCTTGGACGTGGCGATGCGCCCGGTCAGATCGAGCGCGGTATAAGAGGCGAGTATCGCCACACACAATGATATGAAAACCAGGGTAATGGAATAACTACCGATAAGCATGGGACTTCTCGTGACCGCTCCCGCCGGTTTGCGTAATTCTCGGGGAGCAAAGCCGGCGATTGTACTGATTTCGTGGATGAACGCACTCACAAAGTAATCAAAAGGCCATCAAGAAGATGAAACGTTTGACTGTTGCTCAACTGATCGTACCCACGCAGAGCGTGGGTACGATCATGCGTTATTCCTTGTCACTCACCTGAAGCTGCCCGTCCCACCCGCCGCCCAGTGCGGCAATCAATTGCACGCTGGCGATCAAGCGGCTCTGCAGCAAACTCAGCACGTTGCGTTCGTTGCTCAACGCCGTGGCTTGAACCACCACCACATCCAGATAAGCAATCACCCCGGCCTTGTACTGATTCTGGGTCAATCGCAAGGATTCTCGCGCCGCATCCAGGGCTTCCTGGCGCACCTTGGCTTCGTCTTCCAGCACCTTGAGTTGCACCAGATAGTTTTCCACTTCACGGAAGCCGTCGAGCACGGTCTGGCGGTACTTGGCGACGGTTTCGTCATAGGCCGCTTCGCTGCGATCGACTTCCGCCGAGCGCTGCCCACCGTCGAACAGGGTCATGGCCAGTTGCGGGCCGACCGACCAGAAGCGGTTCGGTACGCTGATCCAGTTGTTAGAGGTGCTGCTGCTATAGCCGCCGTTCAGGCTCAGGGTCAGGTCTGGGTAGTAAGCGGCTTTGGCCACGCCGATGTTGGCGTTGGCGGCCATCACCGAGCGCTCGGCGGAGGCGATGTCGGGGCGGCGTTCCAGCAATTGCGAAGGCAGGCTCAGCGGTACCTGCGGCAATGCCGGGATATCTTTGGTTTCAGCCAGGCTGAATTCGGCCGGAGGCAGACCAATCAGCACAGCGATGGCGTTTTCGAACTGCGCGCGCTGCCAGATCAGGTCGACCATCTCCGCCTGGGTGCTTTTAAGCTGAGTGGTGGCCTGGGCCACTGCGTCCTTGCCGGAGACACCGGCGCGGTACTGGTTTTCGGTCATGGTCAGCGAACGTTGATAGGCCTCGACCGTCGCTTCCAGCAGGCGTTTCTGTTCGTCGATCACCCGCAGTTGCAGGTAGTTCTGCACCAGCTCCGATTGCTGGCTCAGGCGCATCGCCGCCAAGTCGGCAAAACTCGCCTCGGCGTTGGCCGTGTCAGCTTCAAGGCCTCGGCGCAACTTGCCCCAGACATCCGCTTCCCAGCTGACCCCGGCCTGCGCCGTGTAGGTGTCGCGAATACCACTGGAAGAACTGCTCAGGCTCGAACTGCTGCTACCGGTGCCCTGGCTGGAACGGGTTTTCCCGACGGTCAGGTCCACCGTTGGGAAAAACGCACCCCGGGCACTGCGCACCAAGGCTTGGGCCTGACGGTACTGGGCTTCGGACTGCGCGACGGTCTGGTTGGCGCTGTTGAGTTTTTCGATCAAGCCATTGAGCTGCTGATCACCGTACAGCTCCCACCAGGCACCGCGCGCCAGAGAGTCGCTGGGATTGGCCTGACGCCAGCCAGCCGCTTCTTTGTACTGTGCCGGCGCGGCGGCTTGCGGGCGCTGGTAATCCGGGCCGATGGCGCAGGCACTGAGCATCGCCACACACAGCGACAGGCTCAGCAAACGCGAGCCTCGGGCCGTGATCAGCGGTGCAACCCGGTTGATAAGCGAACGGTCAGTCATAGCGGAGTTTCCAGAGCAGCATCGGTACGCACCCCACGCCAGTGGTTGAAGCGATGGCGCAGTGTGTCGAGATAGAGGTAAACCACCGGGGTGGTGTAAAGGGTCAGCACCTGACTGAAGACCAGCCCGCCGATGATGGTCAGGCCCAGCGGCTGACGCATTTCCGCCCCTTCGGCCCGGCTCAACAGCAACGGCAACGCGCCGAGGATCGCCGCCAGGGTGGTCATCAGAATCGGCCGCAGCCGTTGCAGACAGGCACTGCGGATCGACTCCAGCGGCTCCAGGCCTTGCTTTCGTTCAAGCTGCAACGCCAGGTCGATCATCAGAATCGCGTTTTTCTTCACCACGCCGATCAGCAGGAACAGCCCAAGCAAGGAGATCAGGCTGAACTCACCGCCCAGCACATAGATCGACAGCAGCGCCCCGACCCCGGCCGACGGCAAGGTCGAGAGAATGGTCAGCGGATGGATATAGCTTTCATACAGCACGCCCAGCACCAGATACACCGCCACCAGCGCGCCGAGAATCATCCACGGCTGGCTTTTCTGAGCGGCGGCAAACGCATCGGCGGTACCGGCCATTTTTGCGATCACGTCTTCGGGCAAACCGACCTTGGCAATCGCCCGCTCGATGGCGGCGGAGCCCTGCTCTACCGTCACGCCTTCGGCCATGTCGAAGGCGATGCTTTCCGAAGCGAACTGACCTTCGTGGCTGACCCGGTCGTCTTCCAGGCTGTTTTCGTAGTGAGCGATGGCCGACAGCGGAATCCGCGCACCGTCGGCCGTGATCACTTTGACCTGATTCAGGGTGATCGGGTCCTGGGCGTATTTCGGATTGACCTCCATCACCACCTGATACTGGTTGAGGCTGTCGTAGATCGTCGAAATCTGCCGTTGGCTGTAGGCGTTGTTCAGCACCGCGGTGACCATGTCCATGTCCACGCCCAGACGCTTGGCCTGATCGCGATCGACGATCAGAGTCACTTGCTGGGCGCCCCGGCCTTCGCGCGCGTCAATCGCCGTCAACTCCGGCAGCGCCTTGAGGGCGGTGACGACTTTCGGATACCACTGACGCAGCGCGCCGAGATCGCCGCTTTGCAGGATGTAGGAATATTGCGAGGAGGTCTGCTCGCGGCCGCCACCGAATTGCAGGTCCTGGTCGGCCATCAGCATCAATTGCGCACCGGGCACCTTGGGCATTTCCTTGCGCAGGCGTTCGATGACTTTCTGCGCGGACAGGTTGCGTTCCTTGATCGGCTTGAGCCGCACCAGCATGAAGGCGTTGTTGGTGCCGTTGTTGCCGCCGATGAACCCGGCGACACTTTGAACCGCCTCGTCCTTGAGCACGGCACGGCGGAAGATTTCCATCTTCGGCTGCATCACGCTGAACGAAAGCCCGTCATCGCCGCGCACAAAACCGATCAACTGGCCGGTGTCCTGCTGAGGTAAAAATGTTTTAGGAACAACGACATACAGCGCGATGTTCACGCCAATCGTCACGAACAGACTGAGCAAAGTCAGACGACGGTGACGCAGCACCCAATCGAGGCTGGTGGCGTATTTGCCGACCATCCATTCGTTGGTCCGCTGGCTCCAGCGTTGCAAACGGTTTTCCTGCCCCGGCGTATGCGGCTTGAGCCAGCGCGCGCAGAGCATTGGCGTCAGCGTCAGCGACACCAGCAACGACACCACAATGGCTGCCGCCAGGGTGATGGAAAACTCGCGGAACAGGCTTTCGATGATCCCGCCCATGAACAGGATCGACAGGAACACCGCCACCAGCGAAACGTTCATCGACAGCAGTGTGAAGCCGACTTCCTGAGCCCCAAGGTACGCGGCCTTCATCGGCGGCACGCCCTTGTCGATGTGCCGGGAAATGTTCTCCAGCACCACGATGGCGTCGTCCACCACCAGCCCGGTGGCCAGGATCAGCGCCATCAGCGACAGGTTGTTCAGGGAGAAGCCGTAGAGGTACATCACCGCAAACGTGCCCACCAGCGACACCGGCACCGCCAGGGTTGGAATCAGCGAGGCGCGGAAGTTACCGAGGAACAGGAACACCACCAGAATCACCAGTGCCACGGCAACCAGCAAAGTCATTTCCGCTTCGTGCAGGGTGGCCTTGATCACCGGCGAACGGTCCATCGCCAGGTTCAGTTTGACGCTGGCCGGCAGCACGGCCTGCAACGCCGGCAGCTGCGCCTTGATCTCGTTGACCGTCTCGATGATGTTGGCACCGGCCTGGCGGTTGATCACCAGCAACACCGCCGCGTCGTCATTGAAAAACCCGCTGTTGTAGCGGTCCTCGACGCCGTCACTGACCTTGGCCACATCCTTCAGGCGCAGGGCGGCGCCGTCCGCGTAGTGAATGATCAGCGACTCGTAGTCCTTGGCTTTTTCCAGTTGATCGTTGGCCTGCACCTGCCACAGCCGCTGGCCGTCTTCGACCGAGCCCTTGGGCCGGCGCACGTTGGCGTTGGCGATGGTGGTGCGTACATCGTCCAGGGCCACGCCGTACTGGTTGAGCGCCTGGGGTTCGAGTTCGATGCGTACCGCCGGCAACGAACTGCCACCGATCTGCACTTCACCGACGCCCTGCACCTGCGACAGGCTCTGGGACAAAATGGTCGAGGCCAAATCGTAGAGCTGGCCTTTTTCCAACACATCCGAGGTCAGCGACAACACCATGATCGGCGCCTGGGACGGATTGACCTTCTTGTAGGTGGGCATACTGCGCATGCCGCTGGGCAGCAAGTTGCGCGAGGCGTTGATCGCCGCCTGCACTTCCCGCGCCGCGCCGTTGATGTCGCGGTCCAGGTCGAACTGCAGAATCACCCGCGTCGAACCCTGGCTGGAACGGCTGCTCATGGTGTTGACCCCGGCGATGGCGCCGAAGGAACGCTCAAGCGGCGTGGCCACGGTCGAGGCCATGACCTCCGGGCTTGCACCGGGCAAACTGGCCTGAACCACGATCACCGGGAAGTCCATTTGCGGCAGTGGCGAGACCGGCAACAGGCCGAAGCTCACGCCGCCCAGCAGCATGATCGCCAGGCTCAGCAACATCGTCGCGACCGGGCGCTTGATGAAAGGTCCGGACAGGTTCATGGCTGCTCTACCGGTTCCACGGACTCGGACTTACGGCCCCAGCGCCGCCCGAGGCGGTCGAAGTACAAGTAGATGACGGGCGTGGTGAACAGCGTCAGCACCTGACTCACCAGCAAGCCACCGACCATCACCAGACCCAAAGGCTGGCGCAATTCCGCGCCGGAACCGGTGGCCAGCATCAGCGGCACCGCGCCGAACAACGCGGCCAGGGTGGTCATCAGAATCGGCCGGAAGCGCAACAGCGCTGCCTGATAGATCGCGGTTTGCGGGTCCATGCCTTGGTTGCGTTCCGCCTCGAGGGCGAAGTCGATCATCATGATCGCGTTCTTTTTCACGATACCGATCAGCAGGATGATGCCGATGATCGCGATCATCCCCAGGTCATTGCCGCTCAACAGCAACGCCAGCAAGGCGCCGACTGCCGCCGAGGGCAAGGTCGAGAGAATGGTGATCGGGTGAATGTAGCTCTCGTAGAGCACGCCGAGCACGATGTACATGGTCACCACCGCCGCCAGAATCAGCAGCAAGGTGCTCGACAGCGACGCCTGGAACGCTTCGGCCGCGCCCTGGAACTGGGTCTGCACGCCGATTGGCATACCGATGTCTTTCTGCACCTGATCGATGATCTGCACCGCATGGCCCAACGCCACGCCGGGCGCCAGGTTGAACGACATCATCACCGCCGGGAACTGGCCGATGTGAGTGATCGCCAGTTGCGCCTGACGCTCCTCGATATGCGCCAGGCTGGACAGGCGCACCTGACCGCCATCGGTGGTCTTGACGTGAATCTGGTTCAGCGCATCCGGGCCGATCTTCTCGCCGGACTGCGATTGCAGCACCACGCGGTATTGGCTGGCCTGGGTGTAGATGGTGGAAATCTGCCGCTGACCGAAGGCGTCATACAGCGCGTCGGTGATGTTCGACACCGATACGCCGACCCGCGACGCCGCATCGCGGTCGATCACCAGATAAACCTGCAAGCCCTTGTCCTGCAAATCGCTGGCAACGTCAGTCAGCTCAGTCCGCTGGGCCAGGGCTTCCACCAGACGCCCGCTCCACAGGCTGAGCAACTCGGCATCCGGCGACGACAGGCTGAACTGGTACTGCGTGCGGCTGACCCGATCTTCGATGGTCAGGTCCTGCACCGGCTGCATGAACAGGCGAATGCCGATCAGCTTGTCCAACTCTGGTTGCAGGCGCGCGATCACTTCGGTGGCACTCAGGTCGCGATTGCTGTGGGATTTGAGATTGATCAGCAGCCGGCCGCTGTTTAGCGTCGAGTTGTCACCATCGACCCCGATATAGGACGACAGGCTCTCGACCGCCGGATCGGCCAGAATCACCTTGGCCAGTTCCTGCTGCCGCTCGCTCATCGCCGCAAAGGAAATCGACTGCGGCGCCTCGGAAATACCCTGGATCACCCCGGTGTCCTGCACCGGGAAGAAACCCTTGGGCACCACCATGTACAGGAACACGGTCAAGACCAGCGTGCCGATAGCCACCATCAAGGTCAGCGGTTGGTGCTTGAGAACCCACTTTAACTTGCGCCCGTAAGCCGCGATCATCCAATCAATTGCGGCGCCACTGGAGCGGTAGAACCGGCCCTGTTCTGCTTCCTTGGGCTCACGCTTGAGCAGCCGCGCGCACATCATCGGCGTCAGGGTCAGGGAGACGACAAGGGAAATCAGGATCGCCACCGCCAAGGTGATCGCGAACTCACGGAACAAGCGCCCCACCACATCCGCCATGAACAGCAGCGGAATCAGCACCGCGATCAGCGACAACGTCAGGGAAATCAGGGTGAAGCCAATCTGCTTGGCGCCCTTGAGCGCGGCTTGCAGTGGACTGTCGCCCTCTTCGATAAATCGGGAAATGTTCTCCAGCATGACGATCGCATCGTCCACCACGAAACCGGTGGCGATGGTCAGCGCCATCAGCGTCAGGTTGTTGACCGAAAAACCTGCGAGGTACATCACGCCGAAGGTGCCGATCAGCGACAGCGGCACAGCCACCGACGGAATGATCGTGGCGCTGGCTCGCCGCAGGAACAGGAACGTGACCATCACCACCAGCGCAATGGCGATCAGCAGTTCGTGTTGCACGTCGGTGACCGAGGCACGGATGGTCTGGGTGCGGTCGGTGAGCACCGTGACCTCGAGGCCGGCCGGCAGGTTGTCGGTGATGCTCGGCAGCAAGGCCTTGATCCGGTCGACCACTTCGATGACGTTGGCGCCGGGCTGACGCTGAATGTTCAGCAGCACCGCCTGATTTTCATTGGCCCACGCTGCCAAGCGTTCGTTTTCGGCACCGTCGACGATCTCTGCCACGTCCTTGAGCCGCAACGGCGCGCCGTTGCTGTACGCGAGAATCAGGTTGGCGTAGTCCTTGGGTGACGTCAGCTGGTCGTTGGCGTCGAGCATCGACACCCGGGTCGGGCCGTCAAAGTTGCCCTTGGGCTGGTTGACGTTGGAGGCGCCGATCAGGGTGCGCACGTCCGACAGGTTCAAGCCGTTGGCCGCCAGGGCTTCGGGATTGACCTTGATGCGCACCGCCTGACGCTGGCCGCCGGCAATGCTGACCATGCCGACACCGCTGATCTGGGCAATTTTTTGCGCCATGCGGGTGTCGACCAAATCATTGAGTTTGGGCAGCAACATGGTTTTGGAGGTGATGGCCAAGGTCAGCACCGGGGTGTCCGCCGGGTTGACCTTGTTGTACACCGGTGGCGCGGGCAAGTCCTTGGGTAGCAAATTGGTCGCAGCGTTGATCGCTGCCTGCACTTGCTGCTCGGCAACGTCCATGTTGATGTCGAGGCTGAACCGCAAGGTCAGCACCGAGGCGCCGCCGGAACTGGTGGAGGCCATCTGGGTCAGGCCGGGCATCTGCCCGAACTGACGCTCCAGCGGCGCGGTCACGGCGCTGGTCATGACATCCGGGCTGGCACCGGGATAGAGCGTCATGACGCGAATGGTCGGGTAGTCCACCTGAGGCAATGCCGACACCGGCAGCAGCCGATAAGCGATCACGCCGGCCAGAATAATCGCCAGCATGCTCAGGGTCGTGGCGACCGGGCGAAGGATGAACAGCCGCGAGATGTTCATGCGCCGCCCTTTTTCGCCTTGTCGGTGGCCGTCGCATCAGGCGCAGTGGCGGCCGACTTGCCTTGCAGGTGTTCGGTCGGAGTGGTCGGGACATCCTTGCTGTCGTTGACGACCTCCACTTCGCTGCCTTCTTTCAGGCGGTCGGTGCCTTCCAGCACCACCCGATCGCCAGCGGCCAGGCCTTCGGTGATCACCGTGTTGTCACCGTCACTGGCACCGACTTTCAACTGACGGAGGGTGACCTTCTTGTCACCGTCCATGGCATAGACGAACGTGCCGTTGGTGCCGAACTGGATCGCCGCCGAAGGCGCAAGCACCACACCTTTGAGGGTGTCGGCCAGCAAGTGGACGTTAACGAATTGATTAGGGAACAGCGCTTGATCGCGGTTCTCGTAACGGGCCTTAAATTTCAGGGTGCCGGTGGTGACGTCGATCTGGTTGTCCAGGCTCTGCAACACGCCGGTGGCCTGCAACTGGGTGTCACCACGATCCCAGGCTTCGGCGGGCAGTTTGGCACCGGTGCGATAGCGGGTCAGCACGGTGTCCAGGCTGTTTTCCGGCAAGGTGAATGCGACGCTGATCGGTTGGGTCTGGGTGATGATCACCAGCGCAGTGGTGTCGTTGGCCGCCACAAGGTTGCCGACGTCCAGTTGACGCAGGCCCACGCGCCCGGCGATCGGCGCGCGAATTTTGGTGAATTCCAGGTTGAGCTTGGCGTCATTGACCGCCGCCTGATTGGTCTTGACCGTGCCCAGGTACTGGCCGACCAGTGCTTCGGCGGTGTCCAGGGTTTGCTTGGCGATACTGTCTTCGCGGTACAGGCCGCGATAGCGCTCGACATCGACCTGAGCGTTTTTCAGTTGTGCCTGACTCTGCAGCAAAGTGCCTTCAGCCTGGAGCAAGGCATTCTGGTAAGGACGTGGGTCGATCTCGGCCAGCAAATCGCCCGCCTTGACCATTTGCCCTTCTTCGAATGAGATCTTGATCAATTCACCGCCAACGCGACTGCGCACGTTAATGGTGTTCAGCGCGGTCACGGTGCCCAGCGCCTTGTAATACAGCGGGAAATCGCCTTTAACCACTGGCGCCACGCGCACCGGCACCGGTCCGCTCGCCCCGCCGAACCCCGGACGCATCCCCCCCGACCGACCTGCATGCCCGGCAACGGCTTTCTGCCCTGCGCCCTCCTTCGGGCTGCTGCCTGCGGGCCAGAATTTCCAGCACAGGCCAGCGATGACCAACAGGACAAGCAGGCCGAACAGCCAGCGACGAGGATTGCGGGAAGCGGAGGATTGCATGGAATGATCAACCATTGGGCGCGTGAAGCTTCTTTCTACAGGAGGCTGAACGATAAGCACTGGCGGGTATTAAGCAAAGCGCCTTTACCGGCAATTTACCTTTGGATTACGTAACAGGAAGTTAAGAGCACAAATGAAAACGGCCTGGACAGGGCCAGGCCGTTAACAATTATCAAACTTCGCTTATTTCAGAACGGCGAGTGCTGCGTCGTAGTTCGGCTCTTCAGCGATTTCCTTGACCAGTTCGCTGTGCAGGACCTTGTCGTTTTCGTCCAGCACCACGACGGCGCGGGCGGTCAGGCCTTTGAGTGGGCCATCGGCAATCGCCACGCCGTAGTTCTCAATGAACTCGGCACCGCGCAGGGTCGACAGGTTCTGCACGTTTTCCAGGCCTTCGGCGCCGCAGAAGCGGGCTTGGGCGAACGGCAGGTCAGCGGAGATGCACAGTACGACGGTGTTGGCGACATCATTGGCCTGGGCGTTGAACTTGCGCACGGAGGTGGCGCAGGTCGGGGTGTCGATGCTTGGGAAGATGTTCAACACTTTGCGCTTGCCGGCGAAGCTCGCCAGGGTCACATCAGACAGATTGCCGGCCACCAGGGAAAAGGCTGGCGCCTGGGAACCGGCTTGTGGCAATTGGCCGTTGACTTGAACCGGGT
Organism: Pseudomonas sp. B21-048; assembly: GCF_024748615.1. Lineage (NCBI taxonomy): Bacteria > Pseudomonadati > Pseudomonadota > Gammaproteobacteria > Pseudomonadales > Pseudomonadaceae > Pseudomonas > Pseudomonas sp. B21-048. Next base: position 3,021,714 of record NZ_CP087168.1, read on the forward strand.
TGCCTTTAAGAGTGACTTGAGCCATGAACGGAGTCCTTCTGAACGTTGATGTAGAGAGTTTTGACGAGGCCGAAGTTAACCACGAAATGGCCTGACGACCTATGCCCAGATACAAATTGTGATATGTCGTCGCATAAAACTGGATACACGCGTTTCAACAAAACTTACTAACACTGCATAACCCTGTGTGCGGGCTTGTGTGGCGAGGGAGCTTGCTCCCGCTGGGTCGCGAAGCGGCCCCAAAAGCTTTGCGACGGCTATGCAGCCGAGCGGGAGCAAGCTCCCTCGCCACACAAGCTTGCTCCCACAGGATTGGATGCACTCCGCACTATCCAAGCAATCGCAACATATTGCGGTGCCGCGCTTCGAAAATCCGCCGCATGTAGGCATTGACCACCAGCCATTCCAACGGCGCGCCACCAATGGCCGCATAGGTCACACGGTCGGTGTACAGCGTACCGCCCTCACCCGCCGCCACCCGATGTTCATGACGAAAGGCCGCCATTGGCCCCTTGAGCATTTCATCGATGAAATGGTGCTCGCCCACCTCGCGGATCACCACCGTCCAGCTCACAGGAATGATATTGAACATCCACTGGCAAAAGCGGAACTGACGACCGGCTTCGATGCGCAGGTTGCTTAAATCGATATCGCTCAACAGCGTGACACGTTCTGGAAAGACCTTCGGGAAGTTGACGCCTTCCAGGCAGAAGTCGAGGACTAGCTCAGGTGTGCGATTGGGGATCAGGGTAGTGAGTTCCAGAACAGGCATAGACGGTAACATTCCTTTGTTTGGCGAGAGACTGACTGGCAGCGGCATTAGCGCTACGTCGCATCAGGCTTTGCTTCAGCAACGCTCATTTCGGGATATTCACGCCGGTCTCTGAGCATGATGTAAAGCGGGTCCAGGCCAGACGCTGGCGGGAAGACAACGACATAATCATCGAAACGAATTGCGGCCATATCACTGAAGGGCTCCAACATAGGCACAGATAAAGATCGGAGGAATCCGAGCCGATACTCGGGAGCAGGCGCCAGGGTCGAAGTGGTTTCAAGGGTAGCGGGCGCGCTCCAGCTCACGATCATCGGGGCCGATCCGTCAGCGGTGAAGCAGTAGGTCTTCAGTTGCTCATTCCAGACGGCGGCTCGCACCCTCACTCTGGACGACAATATGCTGCCATTCGTCGGCGTAATGGCCACCTGTAGCAACGTCTTTATTTCCCTCAGGCCTCGGGACATCGTCCCTGGTGGAACGGTGTACGTGCCGCTGCTCATCCTGAATGGAAGATCGACTTCGGCACCCGTCGCGGCCAGGCCTTGCCAATTCTGTCCCTCGATTGGCAGCAACTCGAGCAGAGGAACGCTGAGCCCGTACCTCCCCACTTCGGCCCGACTGGAAAAATCGAATTGCAGCACGGCGGCGTATTGACCTTGATGATCCTGGGTTCCCGAAGTGATCTGCCAGGTAAACTCTGCCACCGCCGAGCGTATGGCTTTTTGCAGTGCGACCCGATGGGTCTCCAAGGGTTGTGAAAGGCCGCCATCGAGGACAATACCCGGTCGCGCATTGGCAAAGGCAAGCGGTGCAAAAAGCTGTTCGCTCGCCTGAGTCGGCCCTGTTCCCTGCTGATAACGCTGATCAACGAGTTGTGTTTGCGCGACCACCAGCAGCGCTTCAGCATCCATTTGAAGGCGATGGAGGCGTTGATTGATCTCATTCAGCTTCGTCAGATAGAGGTCGTAAGTGATGTTGATCTGGTGGGCAATACTTTGCCACTGCGCGTGCTCGGATCGGGCGTAGGACAGGTCGCGTCGGGCGCTGTCTCTTTTGAGCCCGATGCTCATTTTCCAGAATTCGTACCGGCGAGCCGCCAGGCGCGCTTCAAACTCGGCGACCTCCAGAGCACGGATGTCCGCTTCCCGCCCATGGATGTCCACGTAGGCGTTCTGTCGCTGACGCAGGTGTTCGATTCGTTGCTCGATCACACTGAGTGCCGCTTCTGCCACCCGTTCTGAAGCAGCCAGATCGACAGCGGTTTTCTGTACGTCAGCCAGATTATGGGCAATGCGCTGCTGCGTCATCTGCGCCGGGGTCAACGGCGCTCCCGGTCTTGCAACAACCGGACGTGGAACAGGAGCCCCCTCCCCCTTGAATGCTGCACGGTTCTGTTTGTGGTACCAGTCTTTGACGTAGTACACGACCGAGCCCGATAAATAGGTGTTCGTATCGTCCTCTGGCGGATAAAACAGCAGGTCTGCGCCTTTGGGGTGACCCACGATGCTATCGAAATGATTGATCAGTTGGTTGTGGTCCTGTTTCGGCAGATCGACGGCCCAGATTCTGTTCACCAGGGCCTGGAATTCCGATTCGGTGTAATCCTTGAGTGTTGTTTTAAGTTCCATCTTTATTGCTTCCTTGTTTCGGGCACACAACGGCTGCCAGATAACAGCATCTGCTCATGTTGCGATGAGCAGATGCCTTTGAATTGTATGCGTGCAGTTACTCTGGCTTGAAGCCGGGTTTGTTATTGAGTGCGCGCCATTCTTTGACTACCCTCAGTACGTCTTCCGGTGTACTTTCACACCCATCCTTGGGGTAGAAAATCACATCAGATCGATCCGGATGTTCAGTCACCGCCTCGAAGTGCAATACACCCTTGACTATGAAGTCATCAAATGCATCAGCGGACAAATCATCTCTCTCTTCATAAAGTCCGCGCAGAAACTCTAAAAATTCAGCCTCGGTGTAGTCTTCAAATTTCTCTTTAAAAACCATCATCAATTTCCTTTTCCATGAAAATTAATATGCCGTTTAGGTGTCATCACCACCAAATTATCCATATCGTAAACAGCCCCACCTTGCGCAACTTCTACGAGATGATGGATTTCGAATTTAACTCGACCTCCATTTCTATCTTCTGCCGACGGAAAAGGAGCCTTACCCATTTTCATCAAGTGCAAATCGATAGGCGTGAATTGAGTTCTTAGTTCCACATCCGCCGCAACAGCCTTCCAAAACGCCCGCCTGAACCCATGAAAATTCTTGAACTCCTGCCACCGCAATTGATCCGCAATGTGCGAAGGAATCGGCGCACCGTCCATTCGTGCAGCGTCGCCGAGCCATACTCCTGAAACCGACTCCCCAAACCCCATCGCCACACCCGGATCGTCTCGCCGATCCAGAAACAGGACGTCCGACGAAGGCAACTCCATATCCGCCGGGTACCCAGGAATACTGGCACCGATCTGCCCTTCGTCAACAGCCGGAAACGTCTCGTTTTGCGGTAGGACCGGGATGACTGGAGCGCCGGGATAAACCGTCGGAATCGACGGTGTAACCGGTAAGGTTGTAGGACCGAGGTGTTCGATACCTGGCGGAGCCAGTGGTGTCCAGATACCAACGCCGACCGGACGAGTCGGCCAGGGCAGGACTGCAGGAGTGATCCCCAGTCGTCCCTGGGTGCTTTGCGGCGTGGTGATGCTGATTTTGTCGAGATTAAAAGGATTGGCGCCGAGCTCTGCCTGCTCCTGATAGCGCAATTCGAACTCGCGTCGCTCACCGACCCAGGTACTTTTCGGCGCGTACGGCGCGAAACCTTGTTCGATGCGTTTTTTGTTGACCTCATCGAATTGGGCGATGAGCGCCGGATGCTCGCCGAGCGTTCGCCACAGCGCTTCATCGAAGGCGGCGAACGAATTTAATTCACGGCCACGGAATTGGTCGCCGATCTGCACGGGAATGGCGGCACCTTGTGCCTGGCTCGCGGTTTTCCACCAATCATTCGCCGCTGGTTTACCGATCCCCGTGACGACGCCCGACCCTATGGGTGGCAGATTGAAGGTGAAGTAGATCGGCGGCTGTCCAGGCACGCACACAATGCAATCGCTGAAACGCAGATCGACACCCGTCGCAATGGCCTCGACCTGTGGTGTCAACACGCTCAGCCCTGGCTGAGTGACAGCGGCAACCTGAGGGGTGTCCGGTGTGAATTGCAGGTGCCTGGTTGGTGACCCGGGAATCTCGGCGCTATAGAAGCCGGTCAACGGGTCAAGCTCTGCGTTGACGACCGGCACATGGGCACCTATCTCCTCACCCGTGCTGGCAACGATGATCGCTGTACCTTCCGGCACGGTCTCAGATTTGAGCCGGTACGCGACCTCCACTGAACCACCCGAATCGGCAATTGATTGCAATGCTTGTCGGTCCGTAAGGCCCAACGCTTGCGCCGGCACCCCGACAGCCTGGAACAAACGCCGACGTTGCTCGGCAGTCAACTCGCCATTGCCCAAGGTTGGCGAGTACACCATCGCGGTGACGAACACCGGCCCCGTTTTTGCGGCAATCCGCCCGAAATCGATGAGGGTGTTGACGGCAGACTGGACAGCCGCCTCAAGCGCTGCCGCCGCTTGCCGCGCCACAAATACGCCGTCACGCGTCAAAACCATCCCGCCAGCGGCAACGGAGGTAACAGGAGCCGTCAGCGTGTGGGCCTGCCTGACCCTTTCAACTCGTACATCCTCATCAGTCTGCTGCTTGAAGCGAACGCGTGCTTCACGCTGCTCGGCGTATTGACGTTGGGCCTCCCAGACGGCTTCCCTTTCGCGCCAGACCACGGTCTGGTCAGCGTGATGCCTTGCCAGCGCATTGGATTTGCCCGTAAGCGCATTGATTTGCGATGTCAGCAACCGCGCTTCATGGGCCGCGTTGTAGGCGTTTTCCCAAATTTGGTGGCCGTCATTGAGCGCCTGACCGAACGCCCCCAATCGCGTCAGGTAATCATTCGAAGTGCGGGTAAATGGATCATGCCCATCGAAGGACCGGGCAACCGCGTTTTTTGCATTGAGCTCAATGGTCTTGCGTGCGAGCAGCCCGTCGATTTCGTTTTTTTCTTTGGTGATGGTGTAGAGCTGCCAACGCTCGGTCTGGTTGGCGTCAGGGGGCCTCTTTGTTGCGAGGATTTCCTGTTCAAGCGCTGAGGTGAGTTGTCTGGCCTTCTCGGCAAAACGGCGATCCACTTCGGATCGGATGACGTCGTGCCGCTGCGTCAGGCCTGCCAGAAATTGCAAAAGCGCTTGATGCCGCGCCTGTTCCTGAACTTGCGCAGCGGCCGCTTGTGCTCGCGCCGCTTCGGCTTGAGCGTTGGCTGCAGCCTGAGCCCGCTCTTTTTCCTGCGCCTGACGATGCGCTTCCATGGCCCGTTTTCGGGCCCTTTTTCTCTTCTTGCTGCTCGTACCACCGAATCCGCCTGAAACCCCTCCGCCGACGCTAAAAAACGCTGCCCGAGGATGAGGGTCCCGGCCTGATGACAACTTCCCCTGTCGATTCATCGTTCAATATGTTTTGTGCCATACAGTCACTCCTTGTCTGTAGGCACAGCATGTCGATGGAGCCGCGGTCAGGTGCGGTACATAGTTATCGGTGTGGATTTATATCGAGGTGCCATGAGCCACTCACAGAGGTAGCAAATCCGTTCCTTTTGCGGTCTTTTGTTAGCGATAGTGTCGATTCAGGCGACTGCCATTCGACTAGACAATGAGTCATTCAAATCCAGCGGAGACAAGACCATGCGATTCATGATCATTGTGAAAGCCAGCCCGGATTCCGAGGCCGGTGTGATGCCCAGCGAAGAACTGATGACCGCGATGGGCAATTTCAACGAGGAACTGGCCAAGGCCGGCATCCTCATCGATTGCGATGGCCTGCAGCCCAGCAGCAAAGGCGCCCGTGTGCGTTTCTCGGGTGACCAGCGCACGGTGATCGACGGCCCGTTCGCCACAACCAAAGAGCTGATCGCCGGCTATTGGCTGTGGCAGGTGAAGTCGAAAGAGGAAGCGATCGAGTGGGTCAAGCGCTGCCCTAACCCGATGCCGGGTACAGAGGCCGAGATCGAGATTCGCCAAGTGTACGAGGCCGAAGACTTCGGTGCCGAATTCACACCGCAGTTGCGCGAGCAGGAAGAGCGCGTGCGTGCGCAGGCGAAGAAGCACTGAAGCGCACTTGAAGGACCGCTTTCGCGAGCAGGCTCGCTCCCACATTTGATCTCTGGTGTTCACAAATAGTGCTCACAGCAGATCCAGTGTGGGAGCGAGCCTGCTCGCGATACAGGCCCTCAGCCCCGCCGCATTACTTGGACTTGGACTTGAGTTTCAGATACGACTGATGCAGGTCCGATGCCCATCCATCGATCACGCTTTTCACGTCATCGGCCTTCATCACCTGATCTGCGTTTTCCAGCGGTTTGCCGGTGCCTTTGCGCACGACCTGGGCAATGACTTTGTTGTTGCCGCCATCAAGAAACACCGCTTCGGTGGCCAAGTCGGTTTCCTGATCGCGAATACCGCTGGCAGTGCTGACTGCCGCTGCCACCAGGGCGATCGGGATCACCTCATAAGGTTTGAGGCCTTCGGTCTTGCTGCTGATGCCGGTGATCGCCGCACGCACCACCATCACCCCGGGGCCAGGACCGGAGGCCAATGGCAGGGATTTACCCACCTCGCGCTTGAGCGCCTGATCGTAGTAGCCGGTAATGCCGTTTAGCGTGGTCTGAGGAATTTTCGCCGTCGGTTGCGGCTTGGGATAGAGCTGAGTCGGCTCGATGTAGACACTGGTAAATTTGTTGATATCAAGCTTGGGGTCCATCCAGCGCATCACCACGGCACCCGATGGCGACTTGGCTTCCTTCAGCTGACTGTAGTCCTTGAGAAAGCCGGAATACTGGTCTGGCTCGACGACTTTGCTGGAGCAACCCACCACCCCGATAGAGGCGATGCACAGTGTGCTCATCATTAACGCAAGCTTCATGCTGTAACTCCTGTCAGCCGGCAACAATATTGCATATGGGAATTACAGGTATAGCCAATGTCCGGCATTTTGTTATGAAACCACGCAATATTCATTTGTTACTGCAGTATTAGCTGCGTTCGCGGGGAATGAGGCCCTGTAGCTGCTGCGCCAGGAAGTTCGCATCGAACGCAAAGATATCCGGATCTTTCAAGCCATTGGTTTTGCGCCACTGCCAGTCGCTGGACGGTGGCAGGCACACCAGCGAAATGCTGCCATAACGCGCGGCGGTCAAGCCCATCACTGCCAGGGAAATCTGCCCTCCCGCACCCATCACGTCCGGCACGAACTCCACCGGTTTACCGGCAATCACAATGGACAGTTTCTCGGTCTTGAACGTCGACGTCTCGACCGGCACGCTCGACCCGGACGCGACATACACCTCGCGGCTCACTTCCAACAGATTTGGCGCCAGGACCGGTGTCAGCCACTGCTGGATCTGATCGAACAACTCACCAATTCGCGTCGCCCACACGGCCGATTGCGATTCAAACAGTTGCTTCTTGTGCGCTTCGCTATCTGCGTAATGGCGAAGCATCTCGCCCAATTGCTGTACGTCGTCCATTGCGGTGTTCCTTTGGTTGAAGCGGTGCTGCGGAAGTTGATCATGGCAGATGCCGCCCGCTCGCGTATGGCAAAGGTGCGAACGGCTACAGAGCCTGGGCGGATGAACGCGACAAACGGTCGTGTTTTTCCTGCTTTTCCAGGTTTCACCTGTCAGATCTGCGGTGTGCGTCGGGGTGATCAGTGAGGCCTTGCGCCAGGTCTATCAACGGGTGATCGAGTCGCTGTCCGAGCGCGGCGCCCAGGCGATCATCCTCGGCTGTACCGAAATCGGCCTGCTGATCAAACCCGAGCACAGCGCCCTGCCCTTGCTCGACACCACCGAACTGCATGCGCAGGCGGCGGTGGCATTTGCGTTGGGTGACTGATTCAGTCTGCCTTGAGCGTGCGACGCAGGCGCGCCATGCTCAGGGTATCGACCAGTCGCCCGTCACGCACGGCGTAATCGCGAAACAGGCCTTCGGTCTCGAAGCCGAATTTCTGGTACAGCCCGATGGCGGCTTCATTGTCGGCGTACACCGACAGCTCGACCCGTTGCAGGTTCATCCAGTTGTCGGCAACATCGAGTGCCGCCGCCAGCAGTTTCGAACCGACGCCCTTGCCCTGCCACGCCACCGCAACGCCCATGCCGAGACTGCCGGCGTGGCTTCGGCGGATTCGCGAAAAACTGTTCCAGGCCAATGTTGCCGATGACCGATCCCTGGTGCAGCGCCACCAGTTTGACCGCACGCTCGTTATCCGCCATCAGGCGCTGGCGCCAGACCTCGGTGGACTGAAACGGCATCTGCAGCACCTGCCGGGCCACGGCCAGATCGTTGTAGAGCGCAGTAACGCCCTCGATGTGCGATTCGTTGAAGCGTTCGAGATGAATGGCGGGGTCATGGTCTGGCACGGTGCTGTTCGTCCTTGATCGGTGCGTGGCCGACCACTTTAAACCGCACGCCCTCTGCATGGCGACCACAATTGCAGATGCGCACCTATGGCGGGGGGAGCTTGCCCCATTCAACTGCGCAACCCCCTGCTAGAGTAAAAAGCATGACAATCGACCATCCATCATTTCAGATCATCGATTTTTTGAAATCACCCCACTCATGTATTGATTTAAATCACGCAGGTCCTGAATCCTCCAAGCGTACGGCGGTAGCTTTACACCATTCTCTTTCAAAGTTCTTGGAATCAAGTCTCCATTTGGACGAAGTATTATCGATGACACAATAACGCCCGGATAATCATTTAGTCGTTTTTTGAAAGCGGATGTTGTGAGATCAGGTGTAGGAGGATTGCTTTTATTAGCCAATGGCCCTGTTGCTTTGAGATCGGTTCCGTGGCACATGATACATCTCTGCGAATAGAGATTTTTCCCATTGGCATTATCCGCGAAGGACAGTGATGTTTGGATTAACGATAAAATGCCTAGCGAAACGATGAATACTATTTTCATTTTCATTTTTCATGTGGCCTTATTGTATAAATCAGATCTGGATCGAGGGCAAACCCCGGAAGTTGCCACGGCAACACTCAATTCTCGCGATAACATTTGAACCGAGATTATTCATTAGCAATGTGCACGCGCCCGCGAGAGGTTAACGGGCTCGTCGGCATTGTACAGTCATGCAGTGCCACCTGCCTTTACCGCCGCACCAAGTGCTGACCAAGGTCGATGCCGGTTACCAACGATTGCCGAAAGCTCACCGCCAGTGGGTTCCAGCAGTGGGATCGAAGGCTTTTCATCCACGCAACTTCTACACAATGATGCGTGCATTTCAACTGCCCCGAAATGCACGGCTTTATCGGCCTGATCGACAGCCGACTGGCCAACGTCGTCGACTTCAACAGTTTTCCTATCGTCTGACAAACAATTGGGCTGATGGCCTCTTCGCGGGCAAGTCGGATCGCGAAGAGGCCCGACCAGACACCACAAAACCTTCAGACAAAAAAAGGTTCTTCACGGATTACCGGGAAAGACGCTCTTGATCTTCATGAAAAAGAATTCGCTGTCCCGGTAACCGTACGCCATCCGCTTAATGACCTTTATTCGATTGTTTATGCCTTCCAGCTGACCCGTGTGCATCGGCCAGCGAACCCGGCTGACGATGCCCCGCCAGTAACCCTTTAGTCGCTTTGCAAACTGGATCAGAGCCGGTATTTCACTTTCTTGAGCATGGCGCAGCCATTGCTTCCAGGCTGATCGCCAGCCCCAAGCGGTGCTCGGCGTCCAAAGCGTTTTGAGTTCAGCCTTCATCAAGTAGACCGTCATCAACGCTTGGTTGGCCGCCAGCAGATCCTCCAAACGGACCTGTTGCTCCGGCGTTTTCAGGTTCTGCGGATTACGCAGAAGCAGCCATCGCGCTTGCTTGATGACCTTGCGCGCAGGCTTGTCGTGACGTAGCCGATTAGCTTCGTCGACGCGGACTCGATCAATGACCTCTCGGCCATATTTGGCCACCACATGAAAGAGGTCGTAGATCACTCGCGCGTTCGGACATTGCTGGCGAACCTCCAGGTCAAACGCGGTGTTCATGTCCATCGCCACCGCTTCTATGCGAGCGCAACCCTGCGGTCCGAGCTCTTCGAAAAATGGCCTGACCGCCGCTCGGCTGCGGCCTTCGCCGATCCACAGCACTCGTCGTGTATCCGCATCCAGCACAACGCTGGCGTAGCGATGACCTTTGAACAGGGCGAATTCGTCCATCACCAGGCGCCGTGGCTGCGCCTTCGGCAAAACACTCAGCGCCGCTTGCAAGGCCCGACGCTCCAGCAACCGCACGGTGTCCCAATGCAGCCCAAACATCTGAGCCACGTGCAGCGTGGGCAGACGCTCGCAGGCTTGAATGACGGCCTCAGACAGGCGGCGCGTCATGCGGGCATAGCGATCCAGCCAACTGACGGCTTCCATGCGTTTGCCGCAATCACGGCAGCCAACACGTCTGAGCAACACGCTGAGACGCACCGCACGGCCGAGGATGGGCAAATCACGAACGGTTCGCTCGCAATACTCATGAGTGGTTGAACAGGGCTTTTGGCACCCGCCACAAGATGGGAACCGGGTGGCGTGAGGGGTTAGATCGATTTGTAGGGTATCGCCATCAGGCTTGATGGTGACAACAGAAAAGCCCTCCCAAAAAGGAAGGAAAGTATTAATATCGCGCATAAGAACGCCGGTTTGTTAGATGTGTTTGCTCGCACGAACATCATCAATCAAATCGGCGTTCTTGTTTCTGTGTTTCCCGGGATTCCGTGAAGAACCTTTTTTTTGTTGCTCTGGCAGGACATAAGGTTATCGGCACCGTTCTCGCCGGATACGACGGCCATCGTGGCTGGTTGTACTCGATTGCAGTGCATCCTTCACATCGCAGAAGAGGCTTAGGCGCAAATCTGGTCCGTCATGCTGAAGGCGCTTTGACCGCACGGGGGTGCATGAAAATCAACCTGCAAATCGTCAGCGCAAATGAAAGCGTCAAGACTTTCTACGAATCTCTGGGCTACTCGACCGAACCGCGCATCAGCATGGGGAAAAAGATCGAATCTAATATCGCGAAGCCTGGAGAGTTGTCCTGAAGGACGGCCGGAGTGTGTAAAAACGCAGCGCGGTGTTCCTTGATGTTGTTTATCGCTCGGCTCATGAATAACCGTTCGGCAAATACATCTTTATCGAATTCAGTGGCTTTGACTTTGCTACCTGATAAAGGCACAGTCTGGCATTACGTGAGGATGGATGCCTCGGTGAGGCTTAAGGATAATGCCGTGTTTCCGATCAATATTTGGGTTGCCTATACTGCCGCGTGCTTGCTATTGGTACTTGCACCCGGCCCGGACAATCTGCTGGCCGTAGGCCGAGGACTCAGTCAGGGCAGAACAGCCGCTATCGTATCGGGCATGGCATCCGGGGCGGGAATTCTCTTTCATGTGGCAACCGCTTCGCTAGGACTGACTTTGCTTATGCAGACGTCCGCAGTTGCCTTCTGGGTCGTCAAGCTCATCGGCGCCGGTTATTTACTTTGGCTTGGTATAAAAGTCCTACGCTCTCGTAGCCTGATTAGTTTCCAGCCAGCGACTCGGCAATCACTGCCGAGCATTTTCCTCACGGGGTTACTCTCGGCAGCACTCAATCCGAAGCCTGGGTTTTTCGTCCTTGCGTTCATCCCGCAGTTCGTCGACCCGCAACGCGGATCAGTGAGTGTACAGATGCTGGTGTACGGCATATGGTTCGCCGCACTGACGGCAGTGGGATTCGCATTGATGGGCGTATTTGCCACTGCACTGTCCCGTTTTTTGCGTCAAAGGCCACGACTGGTAAATGGGCTGAACGTAGGGGCAGGACTCACCTTCGTGGCTTCGGGCGTATCGATAGCGACACTCAGCCAAAAATAGGATCAGTATATTGGCGTCGCGGGGCTAAGATTTCAGCCCCGTTGAGCCTTGGTTATTATGAAAGCTGACGACTTCAAGACTTATCTTTTCAGGGCTGAGATCAGGCTCTGTGTAGCTGCAAAACTGTCATTCGCCGTCAGAATATTGTTCGCATGCTGCCTTTTTATCGCAACCGCTAATCACATCCGTGCAGACGTTTCGCATGGACTGCTCTGGGACTACGGATACGGGCCTGACACTTACCTGGCCAGCCGTATTTTTTGGGGGGCGCTTACGTTTTTTGACCCGCTTGCAGCTTCGCTACTTTTCATCAAGCCAAGGGCCGGAATCGTGCTTACGGTAGCGATTATCATGGTCGACGTAATCCATAACACTTTTTACGTCGCATTGAAGCAACAATGGCTGGAGCCGTTCTACCTGTCCCAGGTGGCTTTCCTTATCGTAGTACTCCTACTCTCATATACCGCCGCGCCTCCGGGGAGATGGCCGCGACGCTGAATATATTCCCCCAGCGATTCGGATGGATGAAGTGGGCGCCTGGTTGAACATCTAGAGTGTTTGGTCTGATGCAGGTCGGTCGTTCAATGGGCATCGCGATTTCGGCGCAGCCACTCATCGACAACTTCTCCGAGTGTTTTAGGTACGCCATTACGTATCCAGGCCATAAAATCTCTGTCAAGTTTAAAGTTCGCGCCGCAGTGTTCCATCATGAATCTGCGGACATTCTGTGTATTTCGGTAATTCTTGCAAATTGTCGTATTTCTTGTGAGCTGATCACTGTGCCAGTTGAAACTCATGGGGGCAGGCTCTCTAGTTAGTGGTCTGATTTATAAACTCATGGCATGGGATGTTTCGAGTCTTGCCATCGATGCTGGAAAAGCGGCGCCAATTTGGGTCAAGCCGCACTTGGTCAGGTGAGGGATTTTTCGAAGTAAACGCGCTTGAACCCGTCTTCCGTACGTTGTGCCACCTTCACATACCCTAGCTTGGGGTAAATCGCGAGGTTGTCGGTCATCTTCTCGTTGGTATAGAGATGTACGCCGTTCATGCCACGCTGCCGAGCAGCATCTTCACAAAAGCTGATCAGCGCTCTGCCTACACCGCGTCCGGCTGCACTGGGCAGGACGGCCACGTTTTCCAGCAAGATATGCTCCTCTTCGGCATAGAACACAATGAACCCCTGAAAGGTGGCTTGGTCATCCGTCGCCACGTACACCATTCCTGCCGCTATCTGAGCGACGAAATTGGCGACCATCGGAGCTGGCTTACGCCCGATCATTGGAACATAGCGAACATAGGCCTGTTCGGCACAATCTCTAATCTCAGGCTCATCGCTTGCTTCGGCTAGCCGGATCATATCGGTCTCTTGAGTTGCAGGAGATTCAATATTGTTCGACTCTCGCCCCTGCCGCAACATCTAAGGCACTTTCCATGACCGTCACGATTTAGCATCTAGGTGCTGACGCTGCTCGGAGCGTCCATGCCGGACTGATCATGCTGGGAATGCTGTGCGGACGTTTACTTTAATGACGCTGGCGTGATGGGCAGATCCCCATAAAACTCCCCCACGAAAAGCGATGCCTCCTTCCAGTTTTCACTGGAAGGAAATCATCCCATCACAAATTACGTCAGGACATGAATCTCTGCTCAGATCAAAGTGATCGCACCTTGGAGTTCACTTACTGAATGCAGCGATCCCGTTATGTTGTGTACTTTTATTAGGTCTTCAGAGACCGATAAGCGCTTTGGCGACATAGCCCGCGAGACCAGGACTCTCATTAAGCCTGCGCGTGCTGTAACCGTACCAATCCATACCAAAAGGTACGTAAATGCGCACGCTGAATCCCATTCCCAACACCTTGTCACGCAAGGGTTCGCAAACGCCTAGCAGCATCTGGAATTCAAACTGGGTTCTGTCGATACCGTTGTCTCGGGCCAGAGCAATAACTTGCTCGATCAGTGCAGCGTCGTGCGTGGCCACACCAACGAAGCTGCCGACGTTAAAGCAGCGCATGACATGATCCAAAAAATGCTTGTTGATGGCGGTACGATCACTCCATGAGCCGCTCACAAGATGCGATCGCTCCTCCACATAGATACCCTTGCAGATGCGCAGAGTGCTTGTTTCGCGTGTGAGCACCTCAATATCCTGATAAGTACGCTTCAAATAGGCCTGCAATGCCAGCCCAACATTGTTATGGCTTCTCCTCAATCGGGTGAACAGATCGATTTCCTTTTCCGTGCAGTTAACATCTTCCATATCTATGCAAACAGAGTTTTTGTGGCCCTCTGCGGCTTCAAGAATGCGCTCCGCGAGGCGTTCGCATTGCTGCATGTCGAGGAGCAATCCAAGCGAGGAAGGCTTGATCGAAATATTGGCTTTTAATCCATTGGCTTGAATCGCTTCAAGCAAATCAATGTAATCGATCGCCGTATTGTCAGCCTGTTGTGGAGTCGAAACAGTCTCGCCCAATACGTCGAGAGTCACACAAAACCCTTGTGCGTTTAGCTGTTGAACTCGCGCAAGGGCTTCGCCTAGCGTGGCACCAGCAATGTAGCGGCGGGAGATTTTTTGGATAATTGCACGAGGAATAAAAGGGACAGCACGAGCCATCAAAGCGTTGAAAAGGTGCATATCAATACCCGAAACGAAAAACAGCCAACTTCCGTTTCTCCGCGCCAAAGCGTCGAAAAACCACGGACGAAGCAGAGCCGCTACTCCCTTTTGGGAGCAGCATGAAGCAGAGTCACAGCCGTATGTGTCAGCGCATAGCGGCAGCGTCTACTGCGAGCTTCAGCTCATCAATGGGGGCCAGGCGGCGGCGTGCATGCTTTCTTCTCTAGGTGTTTGCTAACGTCAATTGTTGCTGAAGTCTTCTACCCCAGAGTTTGAAGGGGGGCTGAACGGTGATCCATGCCACAAAAAAAAGCAAGAGTGTTGGGCGGACGCTTACGGATGAACAACTGTTCGCCTAGGGTCTTCGTCCTGTTCTTCCGTGCGACAGCGGCGGCGACTCGATGGGCAGTTTCTCCGCTGCGCGCCAATCACTCATTTCCTTTCAAAAGCGTCAATCCCTGTAAGTTGAGCGGATAGTGCCCAAAGACGTTCGGCTTGATCAGGGTCGACGGCATAAGGCCGGACGCCGACAAAGGATGGTGGTTCGCTTGCGTCCAGTGAAGCGATCTCACAGTCCTCACAATATAAGCCTCCCATGCCATTCAACTGCGCAGATGTTGCGGCCCAAACTTGAGTCGCCGCGCCTTGCTGCGTCGTCTTGAAAGTCGGATCGGCAAGGTGGCCGTTGACGTCTAGCCAGCCGGCGGCAATCATTTCATCCTGCGCCAGATGACGCTGGAGCGGAGTGAGAATCTTGCCTGGGTGAAGGGAGAAAGCCCGGACGCCCTCGTGCTGACCAAGCCGATCAAGGTGGACAGCAAACAGTGCATTGGCCGTCTTCGACTGCCCATATGCCAACCACTTGTCGTAGCCCTGCGTGAATTGCACATCGTTCCAGCGGATACCCGATTGATGATGCCCAGCCGATGACACCACAACCACCCTTGCTCGCCCTTTGAGCGCAGGCCATAGCAAATTCACGAGGGCGTAGTGCCCCAGATGATTGGTGGCGAACTGTGCCTCCCAACCCGCCCCTACGCGGGTTTCCGGGCAAGCCATGATTCCCGCGCTGCCGATCAGGATGTCGATGTGTCGGTCGCTTGCCAAGAAACGCTGAGCGAAGTCGCGCACGCTGGTCAGATCGGAAAGATCCAGTCGCTCGATTTCCACATTGGCGATTCCGCTAGTCTTTGCGCGAGCAGCTTCTACATCACGCGCTGCGACAACGACACGCGCGCCTGCCTTCGTCAGTGCTCTTGTCGTCTCCAGACCCAGGCCGGAGTGCCCCCCGGTGACGATGACAGTGGTGTTGGACAGATCGCACCCTTCAAGTAGCTCTGATGCGGTGGTTACCGTTCCGAAACCGGAGCGGATGGGAGACTGTTTGCAGGTCATGGCATTTCCTTGTGCATCTGACATTGAATCAGGGCAAAGCCCACGCCCACTATTGTCTAGGCTAGACTCAGGACTGTGAATGCAACAAAGTCCAATAATCTGTCGAGATCGTCCTATATACCTTATGGATCCCCTGTCCGAAGCTCTCTCGCTCCTGAGCACTCATAGCTCCTTTTTTGCAGGTCTGAAGGCTGGTGGAGACTGGGCCATCGACTTTCCGCCACCCGACGGCATCAAGTTCAATGCAATCCTTGAAGGGACTTGTTGGCTCGTGGTGGAAGGCGTGGAGCAACCTATCCGATTGACGGCCGGAGATTGCTTTCTTTTGGCGCGAAAGCGGGCGTTTTCACTCCGCAGCGACTTAGCATTTCCGGCCATCCATTCGGATGCGATTTATCGCCATGCCGTCAATGGCATCGCCCGTTGTGGGACAGCCGATGCGTTTTTCCTGATCGGGGGACGTTTTGACTTCGGTGAGGAATCGCGCCTTCTATTTGACGGATTGCCTCCCGTCGCAGTCATCAAAAGTGGTTCGGATCAAGCATCCGTGCTGAATTGGGCCTTGCAGCGCATTGCTCATGAACTCACCTATCCGTCTCTTGGCAACTCGATTGTGGTTCAGTATCTCGGCCACATCATGCTGGTGCAGGTTTTACGAATTTATTTGATCCAAGAAGGAAATAGCGCACCGAGCTGGCTGCTTGCTATATCCGATCCACGTATCGGGGCAGCCATTCAAGCCATTCATGCCGATCCTGCGCGTTCTTGGACGGTCGAGAACCTTGCCAAAATCGCGGGTGTTTCTCGCTCGACCTTCGCTTTGCGGTTCAAGCAAAAATCTGGTGTCACCCCCTTAGACTATGTCTTGCGCTGGCGGATGCAATTAGCTACGAAATTGTTGAAAACAAACCACACTACCATTTCGTCCATAGCACAAAAGCTGGGCTATGACTCCGACAGTGCTTTTAGCCACGCTTTCAAGCGCATCATGACGTGTTCGCCTCGTGAATACAGAGAGAGAGTGACACCCATATCCCAGTAATAAGACTGATCTTCAGTAGGTTGACGAGGTACATGCTTTGATAAGTCAGGCAGGTATCCATTGATGTGGCAGCAACTTGCCGATCTCACTCGCCCGCTGCGTCGGAAGGAGGTATCCGTTCGGCCAAGTCATCTACCCGCCCCCACAAAGCCCAGCGGGCGAGCGAAATCGATCAGTTGCTGCCGCATAGTTGGGGCCACCTTTGATTACGCCAGACATGTAAGGGTATTTTTCGTCGCGTTGATCGAATTCAAAGGAGTAAGTCATGGAAAAAATCATCAGACTCGCCAATCAAACCGATATCAGCGCCATTTTTGATATTCGAACCAGCGTTCAGGAAAACCACCTGTCTCATGATCAGTTAGCGGAAATGGGCATTACTCCCGAAACTATAAGGCAGGCAATCCTAGAGGCTCCTTGCGTTTGGATCGCTGAGGTCGATGGTATGCCCGTAGGTTTTTCTATGGCTGATGTTGAGGATGGTTGCGTGTTTGCTGCTTTCGTTCTCCCTGAATTTGAAGGGCACGGTTTAGGGCGCAGCCTGATGGGTAAAGCAGAAGGTTTTCTATTTCAACACCACCAGACGATATGGCTAGAAACCGCTGAAGCAAGCCGCGCGAGTGGCTTTTATCGAAACCTCGGCTGGCAGCCCGTGGCGAACTTACCGGAAGGGGATATTCGCTTTGAAAAGTGCCTGAAATAATCACTGAAAATGCACTGACCAGACCCTGAGGGCGCATCCGCGTAACCACGCAATGTGTTCGGCGGACGCTTATGCAAGACTGGTTCTTTGCAGGTTCCCTGCGCAGCGGAAAACGGGCGGCCGCGCTGATGAGCCTGATCCAGTCGACCAAGCCCAACGGGCATGATCTGTACGCGTATTTGAAGGACGTACTGGCGCGGTTGCCGACGCAGAAACACGCCAATAAGAAATAACGACCTTCGTCCGTCAGTCTGACGCCGTTGGCGTGATCGTTCGAATAGGGTGAGGCCAAGTTGCGCTTCAAGTTGCATAGTCTGACGACTAAGCGGCGACTGTGAGATGTGCAATCGTTCAGCCGCCTGACCAACATTTTCGGTCTCAGCAACAACGACAAAGGCGCGAAGTAACTTAAAATCCATGTGATGCTCATATGGTCTTAAATGTGTCCATATCAGTCTTGGATTGTATCTCCTTTTTCTGCAATGCTGACTGTGATTGCAACTGAACAGAAAAGGAACGTCAGTATGAAAATGACTAAGTCGAGTCTCCATCGTAAGATCGCCAGCGGAGTTCTAGCGTTTGTCACTTTGACATCTCTTGCGGCTAGCCTTGCGTCGGGACAGACGCAACCCGAAATGGCCAGCCCCAACAAGCCTGGATATGCGGTGTTCTTTATTCAGGTAAACAATCCAGATGCGTATACGGAGTACGCATCCTTAGTCCTTCCGTCTCTAAAGCCATATCAAGGTCGCGTGATATCTGCGGTTAGTCGAAATGATATGCGCCAAATTGAGGGCGTTCCGTCCTTGGATAGAGCTGCGATTATTGAATTTCCGTCCTTGGACATTGCGGAGGAATGGTACAAGTCCTCTACTTATACGCGCGCGACGGCTATTCGAAACAAGGCTGGAGTGAGCCAAGTTGTCCTGATGCGTGGGCGTTAAAGCATGCGCAACTCGATTACACCTCGATTTGAGGGGTAGGTCAAAGACCGTCACCGCTGGCTTGCCAGCGAGATACCTGTAGTGGTCAACTAATCCCGGACACGACGTTAAGTTTTTCTTCGGCCCGAGCTGGCGCCAGCCCACCGATGAATTGATGGGGTCGAATCCAGTTGTACCGATGCATCAAGAAATGGCTGATATCGCATTGGGCTTCTTGGGCCGTTCTGTAACCCAGAGTCGGTATCCATTCGGTGTTCACGCTGCGGAACACGCGAGCCAGCGGCGCATTGTCCCAGCAATTTCCCCGGCGACTCATGCTCTGGCGCATTCGATAACGCCACAGCCGCTGGCGAAATAAACGACTCGCGTACTGCGACCCTTGATCCGAGTGAAACAGCAGGCCCTGAGGCCTTCCACGTTGCTCGTAGGCCATATCCAGTGCCTTGATAACCAACTCGGCGTCCGGCTTTTCCGACAATGCCTAACCCACCACCCAACGCGCGCAAAGATCCAGCACGACAGCCAGATAATGCCATTTCCCCTGGGCCAAAATGTAGGTGATGTCGCCGCACCACACCTGATTGGGTGCCGGTACACCGGTGCAGATGCTCGCGCCAGGCTCGAAGAAAACCCACCGTCCTTATGTCTGGGCTACGCCACCAGCCAATTCTGCAAAACAGCAACTGTCGCCTACGACTTCAGCCCCAGCCGCGCCGGTGAGCATGCTCGCAACTTCCTGCAAGACTGGAGGGGCAAGCTGGTATGTGATGATTTTGGTGGTTACAAAGCCAGCTTCGAACTCGGCGTCACCGAGATCGGCTGCATGGCCCATGCGCGGCGCAAGTTTTTCGAACTACACGCCACCAACAAAGGCACGCTCGCCGAGCAGGCCCTGCGTTACATTCAGTTGCTGTATGAAATTGAGGGTTAAGTCCGCGAGAAAAACTGGCTCTTTGCAGGTTCCCTGGCAGCGGAAAACGGGCGGCGGCGATCATGAGTTTTGATCCAGTCGGAGCGGCTCAACGGGCATGATCCGTACGCCTATTTGAAGGACGTGCTCACGCGCCCGCCGACGCAACGGGCAATTAATATTGCGCAGCTGCCGCCGCATAGATGGCAACCGGTTTAGTGACGCAAGACGGGAGGCCGGGCGCATACCCTTTTGACGAATTGCATCGAGTGCCTCCTTGGCTCTGTACTAAATATTATCGGACGAAGAGCGGTTACTGGATTCTTGGGCCAAATCCACCATAAGGTTTCAACGGTACAACAGAAGTGATTTCCAGCATCCCGGAATTTACCAGTGGCAGCGTTGCCAGCTTTTCCCGAACGGCTGTCTCGTTTTCGGCTTCAACCAGTAGGCAGGCGCCACCCATGTCACCACGGTGCCAGATGTTGCGGATAAATCCCTCCAGATAGAGAGCCCTGGCACGCTGAGCTTCGGCTTCGAGATGAGGCGCAAAATCCGCATCGGAAAACCGCTCTGAGACTCGACGCGAAAGTGTGATGAACTGCATATGTATATCCCCTTCAAGGCGTTCGTCGTTTAAACAGTTCACGGATAATTGCAAAAAACACTATTCTGGTCCAAGACGCGTTCTACATGACTTGAGACCCGATTCACATGACCTTAGATCTTCGACTGCTTGTTGCGTTTATCGCTGTTGCTGAAACTGAAAATGTCGGTCAAGCCGCCAGCCGTCTACATATCTCGCAGTCGCCTTTGAGTCGGCAAATCATTCAGCTTGAAGCACAGCTTGGTCTGAGGTTATTCGAACGCGCGCGCCAGCGTATGCGCCTGACTGACGAAGGACGTCTTTTCCTTCAGGAGGCGCGCAGCCTGGTCGCCCATGCATCTGAAGTCGAAGCATCAGCGCGCAGTATCGCTCTTGGCGAGACAGGCCATATTGCCGTGGGTTATGTCGAAGCCGCCATGCACTCCAATGTATTACCGCGTGCCCTTGCGGGTCTGCAATCAGGCCATCAGGCTGCTACCTTCGAACTCCGCCCCATGGGTTCCTCAGAACAATCCGAGGCCCTGCTCGGTAGAGCGCTTGATTTCGGGCTGGTGTATTCAGTGCCTGAGAGCGCAGTCATAGAGTCCATGGAGATTTCAAGCGAAGCGCTACTGCTTGTTCTGGGAAAAAGACATGCGATGGCCACGCAAGCGAGCATTGCTCCTCAAGACTTGAACGGGGAGCGCTGGGTTGCCTTGGCCCGGTCAAAAAATCCTGCGGCCCGCCAGCGTTTTCTTGAGAATTGCTCCGCTTGCGGTTTCTTGCCTGACATCAAGGTAGAGGCGGATGACCTGCTGGCAGCCTTGAGGCTGGTGGCCTCAGGTTTGGGCATTACCTTTGTCCAGGCAAGTCTTCGGGATTTTCTTGCAGATAGCGTCATATTTCGCGAGCTGCCCTGGTTTCCTTCACGGGTCAGGGTCTATGCCATCTGGCGCAAGGATGACCCCAAGCCGCTTGTCGCGACGCTCCGGCAAGCGCTCTTGGCGGCTTAGCATGACGCTGCGTCGAGTCGAGCAAGCCGATGCCGTAACCAGTTCAAGAGCGCGGATGGATATTGAGAGCGTTGTCCATGTGCGTTTACCAGCCGCTTACGTCTTTACACACTCTGTGCCGAAAGCAGACTCTCAAGCTATTTTTATGATCTTCAACATCCATCCAGCGGCCCATTGGCCACTCTTATTGCATGACTGCGCGATGGCCAGGCTTGAAACCATTGACCCTAGCTAGCCAAACCACGGACAGACCGAGCAGCGCCAATATCAGCAGTGTTGGGGGGAAAGAGCTCGGCCCCGCATGCTCCAGCAACAAGCCACCAGCAATACCACCTCCGGCCACTGCCAGATTGAAGATGGTGACCAGCATCGACTGCGCGACATCGGCGCCGTCACCGGCGGTATCGGCAATGGCCGTCTGTAGCAGCGTGGGAGCGCCACCAAACGTCAGCCCCCAGATCGCAACGCTGAGGAGCACAATGTTGGGAGAGCTGCTTGCCATTCCCAACACCAGCGCCGCCATCGCGAAAACCGCCAGACTAAGAAGCGTCAGCACACGCAACCCACGATCCACCCACATTCCTGTGACCCCGATGCCGACGATAGAGGCAACACCGAAGACCAGCAGCACGAGGTCTATTCGCTGACCAAGCCCGACGGAGTCCAAAAATGGCGCGATGTAGGTGTAGAGGATGTTGTGCGCAAGTATCCAGACGAAGATCACAAACAGTATCGAGCGCAGACCTGGGGTCAGAAGAATTCTGCAGATCGGCTGGCGTTGACGTTCATTCTGTCCCGCGTAGTCAGGCACGCCAAACCGCACCCATACGAATAGCAGTAACGCGAGGGCCGACATGATCCAGAACACGCCACGCCAATCAAACAGAGTACCCAGCCAGGTGCCTAGGGGCACGCCGAGACACAAGGCAATGGGTTGACCAATGCCGACCACCGCCAGGGCCCGCCCCTGCAAATCATGTGGCACCATGCGTCGAGCATAACCGGCCAACAGCCCCCATATCACGCCCGCCGCCATTCCGGCGATGAACCGCGCGACCAGGGTCAGTACATAGTGGGAGGACAATGCCGTCACGGTGTTAAAGACCAGCAACCCGCCGATCGCCAGCAGGAACAATGGCCTCCTGCGCCATTTTCGCGTAGCAGCAATGACCGGAATCGCCGCCAGCACCGAGCCTAAAGCATAGAGCGTAACCAACTGACCCGCCAAGGCCTGCGAGACGCCCAGTCCCTGCCCGATCAGAGGCAGCAGGCCGGCTGGCATAGTCTCCGTCATGATGGTGATGAAGCCAGCCATCGTAAATGCCAACAGTCTCCACACGGGCAGCCTTTGCGCAGAAGACGTTTCATCGAGCCCCGTTGCTATCAATCCATTGTCGCCGTGCATGGTCATCGTTGTATCCCTGATAAAAAATACATTTCCTGTTTCCTGATCGACTGCCTGAGGTGAATTCAGGCAGCAACCGTGGTGCGTTTTAATCGTTGAAGGCCGTTTGCAAAATGAACAAAATTGCTTTGAATTCATCTGGAATGATCATTCCAGTTCTGGACAAATAAATACGGGTCTCTGCCAGTCTTTCACTTGAAGCATTACAACACCCCGTCCTGCGTTACAACGCGTCTATCGCGATGTCGACCACATCCAGCAAGCGTTGCCGACGGTTCTGGTGAGCACTGCCTTTACTCAATACCCGCAGGCCCTGAATCGTGTTCACTATAAAGCGTGCGAGCGCGCGAGGTTTCTTGTGGGTGGGGATTTCCCCCTCTGCCTGACCGCGGATGAGTGCACGCTCCAGAGCTTTCTCCAGACGCAGGAAGTTGCGGGAGACCAACTCGGCAACGGATTCGTCCTGGCTAGCCAGTTCAAGTGTGGCATTGGCGGCAAGGCAGCCGCGTTGCCCGGTATCGCTGAGTTCATCATTGACGATCCTCATCAGTAGTTGCTGGATCAGCCCTTTGACCGAGCCCGATTCCTGAAGCAGCGCTACGTTCGTGGCAGTCAGATCGTGATAACGGCGCAGCGCATGCTCGTACAATCCATGCTTGTTCTCAAAGGCGTTGTACAGGCTGCTTCGAGACAATCCGGTACCGTCCACCAGATTCTGTATCGAGGTGGCGCAATAGCCGAGTTGCCAAAAAACCTGCATGGCTGCGTCGACAATCTCGTCATGCTCAAATTCTTTGGTGCGCATCGAATCAGCCTTTCAGGAATGATCATTCCTGAAAAATACTGTCTTACTTCTCGCTCGTCAAGGATGGGTTGATTTCACACCTTACTCCGTATCAATAGAGGACGCCGAGAGTACAAATCGGCGGCTTCGGATGACACTCACTGCTGAGCATTCACGGCCTTGCCCGAACGAAAGACCACCCAGCTCGCCACCACAAGCACCCACGCAGCAATACCGCCATATAACATCACCCAGCCAAACCCATGCGCCAAAGCTGCGTTGGCGACATCGAGTGCAATCGTAGTGCCCTGGCCAGGCTGCCCCAACACCGCGGAGTTGCCGGCTGAAATATTCTCCGCCAGCAACCTCAATTGCACTTCATCGGGCGAGCCCGATAAGTGGTCGCGCAGGGAAGACAGGATGCCTTCCACCAAGATGAATCCCATTAGCGCGATATTGATTGCAAGGCTAATCATACGAGCGCTGATATCGATGCCCGATGCCATGCCTGCACGCTCACTGGGCACCGACCCAGTGGTGGTATTGGTCACAGGGGTGTTGGTCAGCCCCAATCCGATGCCGGCGATCAGGCAGCCTGGAAGCATCGTCAGCCAGCTGGCATGCGTGACACTGCTGCCCCATTTCATCAGCAGAAATCCCAGGCCTATGGTGAACAAGCCCGCGGGAATCACCACCTCAGGTCGATAGCGCAGCGCCAGCCGTTCGCCTAACGGAGGGATAACCAGCGTCGGCAGCGTATACGCCAGCAGTGCCAGACCGGTGCCGATACCGGCGTAGCCCAGGCTATTTTGAAAGTACAGAGGCAGGTAGATCATGAAGGGCCAGAAGCTGAAGTTCATGCCTGCCGACCCGAGCAAAGCACCCGAGAAGCGGCGGATACGAAACACCGAGAAGTCGAACATGGGATCGGCATGGCGTCGCTGGGCGACGACAAAAACGATAAAGCTGACCATTGCCACAATCAGGCTGGTGATGGCCGAACCGCTGGAGAAACCCACCCCCGCTCCCTGAGTGATGAACCAGGAAAGACCCAACACTGCCAGCGATAACGAGATAATGCCCAACACATCCAGTCTGCGACGCTGCGGATCGCGTGATTCATCGACACCGGCGATCACCAGCACCAGCGCGAGCACGGCAATGGGCGCATGCACCAGGAACACCCATTCCCAACTCGACAGCGCCACGATAGCTGCGCCGATAATCGGGCCGAACCCCAGACCGATGCCGAACACGATCCCCCAGGCACTGAATGCTTTACCGCGCGCAGCTCCCGACTGAAATCGGTGAGACAACACGGCCACCTGACAGATCAGCATGGCCCCCCCGGACATGCCTTGCAGGAATCGGCTTGCAATCAACACACTGGCGCTTTGCGCCCATCCACAGGCCAGTGAGGTAATGCCGAAAAGCACCAGGCTAATGACAAACACTCGCTTGCGCCCATACCGATCCGCCAGGGTACCGGTGGCCATCAGCACCATGGTGCAGGCGAGGGTGTAGGCATTCATGATCCACTGCATATCGTTGAAATCGCTGTGCAGAATCGATTCAAGCGTGGGCAGGATTGCCGGCACGCTCGAGATCTCCAGGCCGAACATCAGCGAGGCCAAGCAAACGGCGGCTATTGTGAAAATATCTTTTTGCGAAGAAGAGAACGACATCATGATCTTCCAGATCAAGTTGATGGGCACTGGCAAGACCGCTCAAGGGGAGTTGGCGCGATAGCCTCACCAGCGTCACCCGACATAACTCCAAGTGACCGGCCGCATTCTGGAAGTAATTAAAAAATGACAGAAATGATTTAATTTCGTAAGTTTTATTAATATTCATCATGAGTGGACCCAATGGACTTCGACCCAGCGCTGTTGCGTGCTTTTGTCGCGATCAAGGAGACCGGCAGTTTCACTCGTGCCGCAGAGCGGCTGCATTTGAGCCAGTCAGCGATCAGTCATCAGGTCCGGCGCTTGGAAGAACAGGCCGGTACCGCGCTACTGGTGCGCACTACCCGACGTTTGACGCTGACAGAAGATGGCGAGGATTTTCTGCGCCATGCCGAACACGTCCTCAGAGCGCAAGACGCCCTCTCCCGGCGTTTCGAAGCGTCGTCGGTATCCGGGGCCGTGCGCTTCGGTGTGCCGGAAAACTTTATCGGCGATGGCCTGCCGCCGTTACTGACTCGGTTCGCCAGACAGTTTCCCGCCGTACGTCTGGATGTAACCGTCGGCACCTACCTCGACCTGCGCGCGCTGGTCGATGCCGATGGGCTTGATCTGGCCGTAATCATGGCATTGCCGGGCAGTCAGGTCGGCGGTACCGTGCTGCGCGAAACCCGGTTTGTCTGGGCCGCGGCGCAGGGTTTCGACTTTACCGGCAATTCCCCTTTGCCGCTGGCGTTTGCACCAGCGCCCTGCGTACACCGCCAGGTGGCCGTAGAGGCATTGGCGAGTGCCACCGTGAATTGGCGGGTCGCCTTTACCTCTCCAAGTCAACAAGGATTGCGGGCGGCGGTGTTGGCGGGGCTTGCCGTCACCGCGCTACCGCTGGGAGATCTGGAACCCGGTATGGTGGTGATTGATGGTCAATATGGCCTGCCACCGCTGCCGGAGGCTGATTTCAGACTGATATGGAGTGTCACAGGAAAGACGCCTGCGGCCCATGCATTCGGGCAACTGCTGGTGGAGATGTCTGAGTCGCCATCGATCTAGAACAAACTGCCATTGGCATTCCAGGGTAAGCGCCCTGTTCTGCTGACTTTTTTCAATCGCACCTTCAAGGACCGAACCTGTGATCGCATCCCCCGCCCACAGCGCTTGAACACCCTTAACTGATCACGCACCTGACGCTGACCGTCACCTCTGGCGGGGTGAATATGTCTGCTCTGGGCGCGCATGACTGGCGCCCGGATTTTGCTGCCACCACGACACTACCGAATTGGTTTTTCGACGACAGCACCGACCTCACGCTCCGGCTGGTCGAGTTGCGCATGCCAGTCCTGCTCCTCTGGGGAAATTCTGATCTGATCAGCCCGTTTGCGGCGGCCAGCGCCTTGCTCAACTGTTACCCCGCGCGAACCCTGGCGCCTAATCCGAGCTATGTACGACTACGAGCAACTCTGCTTGCTCGTCAGAAACAGTGCGCAGACGATGAGATTTCTGTGCATTGAAATGAAGGGCGTCGCCTTCATCCAACGTCTGCCGTTCGTTACCGAAATCGACTTCGACACGGCCACGAACCACATAGATGAACTCCTCCCCAAGGTGCTCCTTGAAGGCAGAGTGGCCAAACGAGCGTGGCGGATAGACCAGAAATGGCAGCAACGCCCGATGGCCAATATGGCGCGCCAGCGGTACGTGAGCCACTGATACTCCCGCGTCATTGGCTTCGCGCTGCTGACGTCGAACCAGACTATAGCCTTCGGTGGGCACCGCCTCGGTGCTGAACAACTCTTCAGCCTGGGCATTCAATGCCTTGGCCAGTTTGAGTGCCACCGCAATGGAGGGCGAACTCACACCCCGCTCCACCTTCGACAGATAGCTCTTGGTCAATCCGGTTTGCCCGGCCAGCTGCTCCAGGGTTATCCCCATCTTCTTCCGCAAAATTCTCAGCTGCACCGCCATCCAACGCCGTTCCTTGAAAAATAATGACACTCGGCTTGCTAATGACACAATGTGTCATTAGCATCACTCTGTGTCCTTGAGAGTCGTTGCAGCGACTCCTTGGCAATTTGAACTGTTTTCGACCAGGTACTGACCGTGACCACGACCATGCAGATCCCGAAGGATCAGCTCGTCACCCTCGCTGAGAAGCAAATGGTGATGACACTGATCGATAACGAATATACCCCGAGACAGAAGCTTGCACTCACCTGCCGAATTCTTTTTGACGGCGGTCATGACTCAGGGCTGGCCGGGCAGATCACCGCCCGTACCGAAACGCCAGGCAGCTATTATACGCAGCGCCTGGGTTTGGGCTTTGACGAGATTTGCGGGTCGAACCTGCTGGTGGTCGATGAAGACCTCAAGGTGCTTAAGGGCCAAGGCATGGCAAACCCCGCCAATCGCTTTCACAGCTGGCTCTACCGGGCTCGCCCGGATGTGAATTGCATTATCCATACGCACCCACTGCACAGCGCCACGCTGTCGATGCTGGAAGTCCCGCTCGCAGTTTCCCATATGGACATCTGCCCGCTTTTCAACGATTGCGCCTTTCTCAAGGATTGGCCAGGTATCCCGGTGGGCAATGAAGAAGGCGAGATTATTTCCAAGGCTATCGGGGACAAGCGCGCCATCTTGCTCTCCCACCATGGCTTGCTGATTGCGGGTGATTCGATTGAAGAGGCCTGCGTCCTGGCACTGTTGTTCGAACGTGCGGCCAGGATGCAATTGCTGGCCATGAGCGCAGGGGAAATTCGCCCCATTTCCGAATTGTTAGGCAAAGAAGCTCACGACTGGATCTCCACCCCGAAACGTCACGGTGCAGCATTCAGCTACTACGCACGGCGCGCACTGCGTACCCATGGCGACTGCCTGGCCTGATCGTACCTACATTCATAAATAGAAAATGCAAAGGTGCCTGCATGTCTACTTCTGTAATTCGCGGCGTTATCGGCTACACCATTACTCCATTCGCGGTCGACGGCTCACTGGATCTGGTCGCCTTGGGGCAATCTATCGATAGGCTGATCGCTTCCGGCGTGCATGCCATCGCCCCTCTGGGGAGTACCGGAGAGGGAGCTTATCTTTCCGATAGCGAATGGGAGTCGGTTGTCCGCTTCAGCCAAGAGAAGATCGCTGACCGAGTCCCGACTGTGGTCAGCGTTTCTGACCTGACCACCGCGCGTACTGTGCAGCGTGCTCAACTGGCTGAAGCTTGTGGCGCCACTGCGGTGATGGTGCTTCCGGCCTCTTACTGGAAGCTGACTGATACGGAAATCGTCGATCATTTCAAGGCTGTAGGTGCAGCCATCAACATCCCGATCATGCTCTACAACAACCCAGGCACCAGCGGCACTGATCTGTCGGTCAATCTGATCCTGCGCATTCTGAGCGAAGTGAAGAATGTCACCATGGTCAAGGAAAGTACTGGCGATATTCAACGCATGCACCGCCTGTTCAAGGCAACAGATGGCAAGGTAGCCTTCTACAACGGCTGCAACCCGTTGGCCCTGGAGGCATTGGTTGCCGGTGCCACGGGTTGGTGTACCGCCGCGCCCAACCTCATTCCCGAGCTGAACCTGGCGCTGTGGGATGCCGTGCAGAGTGGAAAGCTGGAAGAAGCCCGTACTCTGTTTTATCGCCAGTACGAAATGCTGGAATACATCACTCGTCGTGGTCTGCCGACCACTATCAAGGCAGGTTTGAAGATGCAGGGCCTTGACGTCGGCGGCCCCCGCCTTCCACTTCAACCGCTCGATGCTCAAAGTTGCACCTTCCTGAAAGGGCTGCTGAACGATCTGGCATCGTAGTCGCTGGTCGAAGCAGCGTATGAGGCGTTCGCTGTCCTGTAAGTAGCTAGCGTTGTCATTTTCGTGATTGCGAAGTCGCGATCACCATAGAACTGAAGCCGAGGGTAAAACGTTGAAAGTCCATTTCGTGATGCACGAGTCCTTCGAAGCACCCGGTGCATTTGAGGACTGGGTAAAAGCTCGCGGTTACCAAGCCACCTATTCCCGCGTCTACCAACATGATGTCTTGCCAGATACCGCAGAATCGTTCGACCTTCTGGTGGTGTTGGGTGGCCCGCAAGATCCGGCGACTACGCTGGAGCAATGCCCACATTTCAATGCCGCAGCCGAACGCGAACTCATTAGCAAAGCCATATCGGCCCGACGGGCTGTGGTTGGAGTTTGCCTGGGCTCGCAATTGATCGGAGAAGCACTGGGTGCCACTTTCAACCACAGCCCCGAAAAGGAAATTGGCAAATTCCCGATTTATTTAACCCAAGAGGGTTTGGCTAATCCGAAGTTTTCGCACTTCGGGGAAACCCTCGAAGTCGGCCATTGGCACAATGACATGCCTGGGCTCACTCAGGATGCCAAGATCATTGCCAGCAGCGAAGGCTGCCCGCGTCAAATCGTTGAATACAGCCAACTGGTATACGGTTTTCAATGCCATATGGAACTCACCAAAGACGTCGTGGAACTGCTGATTCAGGCATCGGAGGCGGAACTGATAACACTCACTGATCGGCGTTTTGTTCAGCAGCCAGCCGCGCTACGGGCTAACGATTACGATGAGATGAACCAGAAGCTATTGGTATTTTTGGACAAGCTCGTTGCCGATTACCAGGCCGGGTAACGACTCAAGCGCCGCTGTTTAGGAGGCCGGCGCCCCTCCCTCTCATCTCAGTCCAGAGCCTCCCGCGTGCTCATGCCATTCAGAAAACGATCAGTTCCCATGTCATCGATCATGCAGGCCTTCAGAAACACAATGACATTGCCAATATCCGCCTCTATGCAGAAAACCTGATCACTTCATGAAGCCATGAGGCCCGCCCCATTACGTCCGATACACCTGACAGCGGAACGGGACAGTGCATCAATGCAACAAGGTCAGAACGTCACACTGGCGCTGAGTCTTGCCGTGCGAGATTCGCCGACGTTGACCGCCAGTTGGCTGCCGGTAGAGGACGGGTAGTACTGTTTGTCGAACAGGTTGTCGACGTTGAACTGCAGCGAAGTCTTGTACCCAAACAGCGGCGATTCCCAACGCACGAAGGCATCGGCCACGGTGTAGCTATTCAGCCAGAAATCGTTGGCGTTATTGGCCGCGCGCTCGCCGATGTAACGCGCGCCAGCGCCGGCATGCCACGCCCCGAACTTGGTAGGGACGTTCAGGTGATGGGTGAGGTACAGGCTCGCGGTGTGCTTGGGCGCATCGGCGAGGCGGTGACCTTCGTCATCCGGATCGTCGAGGATTTGCGTATGGGTGTAAGCGTAGGTGCCGATCAGGTCCCAACGCTCGGCCACACGCCCGGTGATGTCCAGCTCCAGGCCTTGTGAACCGACCTTGCCCGCCGCCTCCGAAAGGCTGACGCCATTGATTGTCTGGGTGGTCACGACGTTTTTCTTGACGATATCGAACAGCGCAAGGTTGATGTTCAGCCCCGGCAGCGGGTCGTACTTCGCGCCGACCTCGTAGCTGCGGCCCTCCTCCGGATCGAACGTGTGGCCCGCATCGTCGACTTGGGTATTGGGCTTGAACGAACGGCTGTAGTTGCCATACAGCGACAGCGTATCGGTGGCTTTGTAGACCAGGCCCACGAATGGCACGAAGGCATCGCCGTTATCGTCGCGGTTGACCTTGTAACTGCCGCCGCGGCCCTGATCGCTGTACTGATCGTAATGCTGCTGGCGACCGCCTAGAACCAGGATCCAGCGGTCATCAAGGTGCCAGTTATCCTTGAAGTACACGGAGCTGGAGGTCAGCCGGTTGCTCAGGTCGCTGTCTTTAGCGCTGATAAGGCTCGGCTCGGCCAGACGTCCATAAACAGGTGACGTGATGTTGAAACCCGACTGCACGGTATTACGGTAGGTTTTGCCGCGAAATTGGTCGGACGCTTCTGTGTCCACGCCGACCAGCAGGTCATGGCGTTGGCCGAGTAGTTCCTGCTGGCCGATGAAATCCCAGCTGGTGTAGCGGGTCTCATCATCGTAGTGAGCGCCGTTGGCAGCGCGTCGCAGCGTGTTGCCGGTCAATGAGCTGGGCTGGGCAATCGAGAGGCTGTAGCGGTCGTTGTTCCAGCCGTAGGTGACGCGGGTTTTCCAATCGTCATTCAACTGATACTCGAAACGCGCAGTGGCCACTTCACGAATACCGACGCTTTTGGCCCATTTTTCGTCGAGACGCTTGTCGTAGTTGATGTCCGCTGGATGACCATTGGTGAACACGGTGCCGCGGTCGAAGGGACTGGAATAATCGTTGTATTCGTAACTTAAGGTCAGGCTGGCGCGGTCGCCGGTCCAGCTCAGCGATGGCGCGACCAGCGTGCTCTCGTTCACGCCGTAGTTGCGCCAGTAATCCTCATGGCCACGTTCGGCAATCAGGCGATAAGCCAGGCCCGTATCTCCCAGAGGCCCGGTAGTGTCCACGGCCAGGGTGCCGCCGCCTTCGCTGTAGGCCGAACCGCTCAGCGTCGTGCTCTGCGTATATTCAGGCTGCTTGCTGATCACGTTGATCAATCCGCCGGGTTCCAACGCGCCATACAGCATCGAGGCCGGGCCTTTGAGGACTTCGATGCGATCCGTCGTGGCGCTGAAATTGTGCCCCAGATTGGAACGCACGCCATCGCGCAGGATCGAGCCATCATCGTTGGTGCCGAAGCCGCGCTTGACCAGTGAATCCCGAGAGTTGCCCAAGCTATTGCCCTGGCTGATGCCGCTGACAAACTTCATGGCATCGTCCAGCGAGCGCACCTGATAGTCGGACAGGGTTTGCTGGGTGACCACATTGACCGATTGCGCCTCTTCCTTGATCGGCACATTACTTTTGCTCGCCGTGCTGGCTTGAGAAGTGGTGTAACCCGTGTCCTGGCTGACACGGCTTGCCTGAATATCGGTGGCCGGCAATTCGAGAGGTTGTGCCCATAGAGGGCTGGCAAACATGACGCAGGAAAGTGTCGGCAACGCGTGTTTCATGAAGACTTTGCGGCGGGCAAGGGGGTGTTGATGGCTCAAGACGTCGCACTCGATGAATTGTTAGTAACGATTCTCATTGTATTGTGCGATGTATTTTCAGTAAACACCCTTCACGGTTCTCCTGGCGCGCCCTTGAGGACATCTGCCGACGACACCGCAGGCGTCCAATCCAGATAAGATCTCTGTCAGCGTCAAAAAAAATCACTTTTTAAAACAATTGGTTGAAGCCTCTTAACGGACTATTGGACAGAAGGCTATATTTTTGACTAGTGACATTTGACAGGCCGCCTGGAGTAGTCGATACCTAACAAGGTCGACGTATAACAAAGACCAGAGTCGAATGACTGGATATACGTCACCCCAGCAGTTAAGTTCATGATCGAAAGTACTTGATTTTCAACGGGCCGACCCTTCGGCCCCCTGCGGTAGCTTTGCTCATCACCCGGAACTTCATCTCTCTAATGCCGTGGCGATATCACTTTTAGCGTTAAGTTATGTTTACACTTTCTATCCAGAGTTCTGATTGAGCGCTGCCTCAGCGAATAGAACCTCCCTTGTATGCACGTCAGATAATTGACTCGAGTTATTAGTTTCCGCTACGTGCACATTACCTGCTTCGTTATTGATACACCTGCTCCAACTACTTAACACTTTTCGCGATTCCACAAGTTCGATACAACTCACTGGAGGCGCCAAGGCATCCCTGATGCGCCACCAGGCATGCTTAAACCAAATAGTGTGGAGCTTGCCAGAATGCTGACGAGTACCCAAGGTTCCAACTGGTATCTTTTGCAGTGTAAGCCGCGTCAGGACGAACGGGCACAAATCAATTTATTGCGACAGAATTACGTCATATTTTGCCCGCAAATCGTCAACCAGCGCCTGATTCATGGCAAACCTCATCACTCCCTGGAGCCTCTGTTTCCGGGGTATCTTTTCATTCAGCTCAGCCGTGATGACAAATGGGCGCCTTTGCGTTCCACACGCGGCGTCAGCCGTGTCGTCGACTTCAATCATGGGCCGGCGATGGTGCCTGACGATGTGATTGAGCATCTGCGTAGCCGGTGTTTTAAACCCTCGGAAACTCAGCCCCCCCACCCTTTCCAGCCCGGCGAAACGTTGCAAATAACCCGAGGGCCGTTGTCGACACTGGAAGGTATCTTCCTGACCATGTTAGGTGACGAGCGCGTCATGATTCTGCTGCACTTCTTGAATAGAGAACAACCCGTTCGCGTCCCGTTGACGGACATTGAGCGCCCTTGGACTCATTTATAAATTTTACCCATCCATTTCTGCTGCGACGGACGTTAAAGAAAACGATTCTATTGAACCGGCTCCAGAAACACGCCCCGTTACTGGCAACTTTCCAGTTAATGTTCCGTCCTTTTTAAAGCAACTAATTTCAACGTAAAAGTCTGACTCATCATGAAGCAGTTATGGGTCTTAGTCACCTGCAGTTTTTCCGGTCTATAGTCATTGGGTTCACCCCCAGGAGCAATGACATGACCCTCAAGACCCGCGGCCCTTTCGCACTGATCATGATCTCTTTATATCCCGGAGCGGCCTGGAGTCTCGATCCCCAGTCGATTGATATCTACGGATTCGACTTCACCCCCACCCTGTTATTTTCAGAGAGCTATGACGACAACTTTCGGGAACTGGAGCGAGGGCGCCAGTCTTCCATGGTGACTAAAATTGCGCCCACCTTCGAACTGAAAGCTGAAGACCGCAACAGTGCCACCCGCCTGATCTGGCAGCCGACCCGATACATTTATCATGACGAGCCGGATGCCTCGAATACGGCACAACGCGTGCGGCTCAACAGCATCATGGAATTCACCGATCGCCATCGACTGAAACTTGAAGCGGAAGCACGTAAATACGAGCGTACGACGTCGACCGCTGTCGATGGCATCAATGACAAGATTCGCACTAACCGCGTCAACGGCCTTTATACCTATGGCGCCAGGAGCGCTGACAATCAAATCGATCTGGGCGCCAGTTATGCGCAACTTCGCTACGACAATTCCGACGGTATCAATGACGATAAAGAGCGCAATACCACCGGCCTGACCACCACCTGGTACCACCGCATCGGCAGCAACACACGTGGATTGCTGGAATACGACCATACCGTCTTTGATTACCTGCAATCCGACAGCCGTCTCAACAGCACCTCCGATGCAATCCTTGCCGGTGCCGAATGGGACTTCACCGCACGCACCTCCGGCAAAGTCCGCATTGGTTACGAGCGCAAGAACTTCGATGACAACAGCGTCGATGACCTCAGTAATCCGACCTGGCAGGTAGACGTGCGATGGAAACCGCGCACCTACTCGACCTTTTCGTTTGTTGCCCGCCAGGCGATGGCCGAGGGCGACGACGGTGCTGACGCCGTCAAGACAACCTCAGCCCTGGTCGGCTGGCGTCATGGCTGGACCGAACGTATCACCACGGTGGCCGAAGTCGGGCTGTCCCGCTATGAGTACGAGGGCCAGGAACGCACCGATGACCTTCGTGACTACAACCTCGCCGTGGAATACGCAATGCGCCGCTGGCTGGATATCGCGCTGGGCTATCGCTACCGCAACGATGACTCCGATGCCGACAATCAGAGTTTTGAACGCAACATCTTCTTGCTCAGCTTCAACGTAAGTCTCTAAGAGGTTTTCCCTATGAACGCCCGAATGCTTGGCTTGTTGTTTTTGCCGTGGCTGTTGCCCGCGACGTTTGCAGCAGACCCCGGCGCCCAGTACAAATTGGCCGCCGGCGATGTGTTGCGCATCACGGTATTCGGTGAGCGGGACCTGAGCTTCGAGAAAATCCGTCTCAACGATGCCGGAATGTTTTCCTATCCGTTTCTGGGTGATATTGCCGCCAAGGGGTTTACGCCCAATCAGGTGGAAAAAATCATCGTCGACGGGCTCAAGCAAGGTTACCTGGTCGACCCCAAGGTCAGCGTCAACCTGATCGTCTACCGCTCGTTCTACATCAATGGAGAGGTGAAAAAACCCGGCAGCTATCCCTTCGAGCCTGGGCTGACACTGGAGAAAGCCATCGCCCTGGGCGGTGGCCTGACCGAGCGTGCCTCGATCAAACGGGTAACCATCGTGCGCGGCGATGGCTCCCCATCACTGACCGACAAGGTCACGCGCAGCACCGCCATCGCCCCCGGTGACACCATCTCCATTGCACAAGGCTTTTTCTAATCATGGACAACAGCCCAAGCATCTACGTCGAACGTCCGCTCCAGCCACATCTGGCTCAGCAGCAGTACAGCGAGGAAAAGGACACCATTGACCTGCTCAAATACTGGAGGGTGATCTGGCGCGCCCATTGGAAAATCGCATGGTTGATACTGCTTGGCTGTGCGCTGGCGATGGCCACGCTGTCGTTCATTCCCCCACAGTACATCGGCAGTACCACCCTGCTGATCAAAGAAAAAACGCCGCCGCTGTTGGCCTTTCAGCAAGTCACGGATTCGAGCTCCGGTACCGTCGATTACTTACAGACGCAACTGGCGCTTATGCAATCGCGGGATCTGGCCGAACGCGCCGTCAAAAAGCTCAGCCTCACCACCCACCCGGTGACCGATCCGCGCCAACAACCGGAGTCGTGGTTCACACCGCGAAAATGGTTGGCAACGCTTGAGCTTGGCCAGTGGCTGCCAGTAGCAGGCCTTTTGACGCCCATGCCGGTGATGCCCTCTGAAGCGGATATCTTCAATGAAGTCACGCAGGACCTCATGCAACATACCAGCGTCAAATTCGTCGGTAAAAGTCAGCTGATTAAAATAGAGGTGGAGTTACCCGACTCTGGCCTGGCTGCCGCCGCCGCCAATGCAATTGCCCAAGGCTTCATCGATAGCCAGCTCGACAATAGCTTGAAGTCCTCGCAGACCAGCACCAGCTGGATGAACTCACGCCTGATCGAGTTGCGCAATAACCTGCGCAGTGCCGAAAACAAACTTCAGGCTTACCGGGAAGCACAAGGCCTGGTCGACGTCGGCGGTGTCACCACCATCAGCGCCAATGAACTGGAAATGACCGGCAACCGCATGATCGATGCCCGCCGCAACCTGGCGGAAGCCGAGAGCCGGTTTCGCCAGGTGCAGGCCCTGAGCAACGGCGACCTGAGCAAACTCTCAAGTGTGCCGGCCGTCTTGAGTAATCCTGTGGTGCAGAAATTCCAGGCGCAACAGGCCAAGGCTCAAGCCAAGGTCGAAGAATTGTCCGGGCGCTACGGCCCAAAACATCCGACCCTGGCTGCCGCTCGCGCCGAGTTGCGCATGGCTACCGACAGTTTGCGCCTGCAGGTTCGACAGGTGGTCGCCAGCATCGAACAGGATTACCAGCTATCCAGGGCCAGTGAAAACTCACTGCGTCAATCATTCAACAGCAACAAGGCGCAGATACAGGATATTTCGCGTAAAGAATTCCAGTTGCGTGAATTCCAACGTGAAGTCGACAGCAGCCGCGCCCTGTATGAGACCTTCGTCACTCGTTTGAAGGAAACGGCGGCCACGGCAGACATGGACGCCACCAAGGCGCGCATCGTCGACCCTGCGATTGTGCCTTTGGAACCGAGCAAGCCTCGTAAAACATTGATTGTGGCCATTGTTGCCATCGTGGCTGCGCTGATCGGCATAACGCAGGCGTTGCTGTCCGAAACCCTGAATAAAACCTTCAAGACCGACGAAGCCGTCGAAAGCGCGCTAGACCTCCCCCTCCTCAGCGTGGTGCCGCTGGTGACCAAGAGAAGCCGTCGGCAACTGGCGCGATTGTTCGACGACAACGACCATCCGCGTTTTTGCGAGACCATTCGCAATCTGCGCACCTGGTTGATGTTGCACAGCGGCGACATGCCGTCACAGGTAGTACTCGTTGCCTCAACCATGGCCGATGAGGGCAAAAGCACCATCGCCAACAACCTGGCCTCCTCGCTCACGAGGCTGGAGCGTGTCCTGTTGATCGATGCCGACATGCGCAAACCCAGCCTGTCGCTCAACTTCGACTTTCCGGCAGACAGCCCGGGGCTGGCCAATGTCCTGGCGGGTACTGCCCGGCTCGAAGACTGTATTCGTACGGTCGGCAACCTCGACATGCTGCCGGCCGGCAAACTTTCACCCCCTCCGCTGGACCTGCTCAGCTCGCCGCGCCTGGCCCCCCTGCTTGAGGCGCTGAAGTCGCGGTACCAACGCATCATCATCGACTCCCCGCCTGCGCAAATGGTCAGCGATGCGCTGTTGCTGGCCAAGCATTCGGACGCAGTGATCTATGTGGTCAAGGCCGAGAGCACGCCTGTGAACCTGGTGCAGAAATGCCTTGCCATTCTGCAGCAGAGCCATGCGCCGGTGTTTGGTGTGGTGCTCAACCAGGTTGACCTGCGCAACGCTCGTAGACAGGGCTACAGCCATTCCGATACGTTCCAGAACTACGACTACATGTCCAGATAGAACCTTGCGCCTGTCTCACCCGTAGTCTCCTTCCCAACATCTACCAAAAGCTGCTTCATCCCAGTCGAGCTATACCAGCGTGCGGGAACGAGGGCGTGCAGTATTCGGCGCCGAAGTCCAACCCATGCCCGGAGGTTGAGCCGATGACATCGCTCTACACCGCTCAAATGGCACACCGGCGAGGTCTGACCTTCTGGGGCCAATGGCTGTGCGCACTCAGCCTGACCAATCTGCTGCTGATGTTGCTCGTGTACTGGCGGGTCGGCAGCCTGACCAGTGAATACCGTGTTCTGATGATTCTGACTGTCCTCGGTTCGGTTCCGATCTACAGCGTCATGCAGGTTTACCACAAGCGTCATGAATGGTTGTCAGGACTCGCTCGGTTACTGGCGGCCTGGATGATCTTGCTGGCCGTGCTGATCAGCATTGCCTTCGTCACCCAGACCAGCGTGATGTTCTCGCGCCAAGTGATCATCGTCTGGGCCGTACTGGGTTATCTGATCCAGACTGCGAGTTTTTTTGCCCCTGCACTACCTCGCCCGACTGCATTCACGCAAGCTCTGCAACGAGCGCCGCGCGGTGATCATCGGTACGTGCCCGACCGCGCACAAGCTGGCGAGGAAACTGTCCAGACCGAACCGCGTACCGCTTCTGGGTTTTATCGCAACCGCCGAACATACCGGCCCGGCACCCAGCATTCTGCCGCTGCTGGGGCGCATCGACGAGGTTCGCGAAATCATCACTCACCTGCGCATACGTCGCGTCTATATCGTGCTGCCGATGGCCCAGGCAGCCATCATTGAAGCCCTGTACATCGACCTTCTGGACATGAATGTCGACGTGGTCTGGATCCCCGATTTCGGCAGCATGGTGTTGCTCAATCAGTCGATCTCGGAAATAGAGCGAATGCCGGCCATCTACCTCAATGAAAGCCTGATCAGTTCGCATCCCGGCAGCCTGCTCTGCAAAGAGCTGTTCGAACGCAGCCTGGCCGCCGTGGCCATTATTGTGCTCAGCCCCTTGCTGCTGATCGTGGCGGTGGCCATCAAGCTTTCCTCGCCCGGCCCAGTGTTGTTCAAACAAAATCGCTACGGCTGTAACGCCGAGGTGATCAAGGTCTGGAAGTTCCGCTCGATGCATGTGCACGACGACCACGAAGTCCGTCAGGCCACCCGCGAGGATGACCGCATCACCCCGCTTGGGCGTTTTTTGCGGCGTAGTTCCATCGATGAGCTGCCGCAACTGTTCAACGTGCTCTTCGGCGAAATGGCCCTGGTCGGCCCGCGACCGCACGCGGTCACGCACAACATTTATTACACCGGCAAGGTTTGCGCCTACATGGCCCGTCATCGCCTCAAGCCGGGCATTACAGGGTTGGCCCAGATCACCGGGCATCGAGGTGAAACCCAGACGCTGGAAAAAATG
The DNA here is from genome assembly GCF_024748615.1 of Pseudomonas sp. B21-048. NCBI lineage: Bacteria > Pseudomonadati > Pseudomonadota > Gammaproteobacteria > Pseudomonadales > Pseudomonadaceae > Pseudomonas > Pseudomonas sp. B21-048. The sequence continues at coordinate 3,060,428 of NZ_CP087168.1, forward strand.
CAGCAGCGCGTCGCCCAGGACCTCAAGTACATCAACCAATGGTCGCTGTGGCTGGACGTCAAGATTCTCGTCAAGACCCCTTTCACATTGTTCTCAAAGGACATCTATTAGGGATGTCAGGCAATGATCAACCTGGAATTAATCGGGCATTACACCCCCAGGCGTAACAAAAGGAGAAACACCCGTGCCAGACCAAGCCCCCCTTTTACCGCATTCAGTCTGCGTCGTGATCCCGATGTACAACGGCGCCGACAGCATTGAGCAAACACTGGCGTCTCTGGTCGGGCAAACCCGACGGCCCGATCACGTCATCGTCATCGACGATGGTTCCACCGATGACGGACCACAACGGGTCAAAGACTTCGCGGCGCCGTTTCGCCTGACGCTGTTGCGGCAAGCCAACGAAGGCCAGGCCAGCGCCCGCAACCACGGATTGCGGCACACTGAAGAGACTTTTGTGGCGTTTCTCGATGCCGATGACCAATTTTGTCCGCAAAAGCTGGAGCAACAACTGGCGCTGTATGACGAACTCAGCCGTCAAGGACGGCCGGTGGGGGTGATCGACTGCTACACGCAGATCAATTACAGCGACGGTAGGCGGCAAGTGGACAACCGGCGCAAGAGCGGCAGGCATTTCTACGATTTCATCCACGCCAACGTCGTCAATGGCGTATCCACCGCCCTGGTCAAGCGCGACGTGATCATGCAACTCGGCGGCTTCGATGCCAGCCTGCGTTACTCCGAAGACCGCTTCATGTGGACCCGAATCGCCGAACACTGGGAGATTCACACGGTGCCACAGGTGCTGCTGGAGCGCACGGTCAACAGCGGCAACATGACCGCGCAACCGAAAAAGTACTACCAGAACAAGATCAGGTTCATCGAAGTGTACCTCGCCCGCTATGGCGCGCAGCTCAGCAAGCAGCAACGGATCGATTTCGTGCTGGGCAACCACACCGACTTTCTCAATGCATTTTCCCGATGCGGCGAGCATGCCCAGGTGATCGGCGTGTACCGGCGAATGCTGGAATATTCCTGGCAAGCACTGATCTTCGCCAACGGCAAACCGACCTTGCGCTACCTCTATGCCCACGCCAGATCATTGCGCAAGGCAAGGGCGTCAACCTTCGCTGATTGAACCGGTATCCGCACGGCTAAACACCGTCTGGTTACATTGATCAGGAACACCTCACCATGCGCAAAACCACACTGATCACTGGCGGGGCCGGCTATATCGGCACCCATACCGCCTTGGCGTTAATCAACGCCGGACACAATGTGCTGGTGCTCGACAACCTGTGCAACAGCTATCGAGAATCGATCGTTCGCCTTGAGCGACTGACTCATACCCGGGTCGATTTCATCAATGGAGATGTTCGCGACTCGATCTTGGTCGACGATGTCTTCCATCGCTACGACATTGATGCGGTGGTGCATTTTGCAAGCTTGAAATCCGTTGAGGAAAGCGTGCGAAGACCCTTGGATTACTATGCCAACAACTTCGCCGGTACGCTGAGCCTCTGTGGGGCGATGGCCCGAAACGATGTGTTCAACCTGGTGTTCAGCTCGTCGGCCACGGTGTATGGCGACCCCACGCGAACACCGATTGCCGAAGACTTCGGCACCGGCAAACCGGTTAATCCCTACGGCCGCACCAAGCTCATGATCGAGGAATTGCTCACCGATCTGTGCAGTTCTGATCCACGCTGGAACATCGCCTTATTACGCTACTTCAACCCGATTGGCGCTCACGAAAGCGGGATGATCGGAGAAGCCCCCAAGGGTCGACCCAACAACCTGTTGCCGTGCCTGACACAGGTCGCGATTGGCCAGATTCCCGAACTCACGGTGTACGGCTGCGACTATCCCACCGTGGATGGGACTTGCGTACGCGACTACATTCATGTGGTCGACCTTGCCAACGGTCACCTCAAAGCGTTGCAGGTGCTGCAGCACCGCAGCGGCATCAATTTCTGGAACCTCGGCACCGGCGTCGGCTACAGCGTGCTGCAGATCATTCACAGTTTCGAAGACGTTACCGGCATCACCATTCCCTACCGCTTCGCGCCGCGCCGCCTCGGTGACATCGCAAAATGCTGGGCCGACCCGAGCAAGGCAGGACGTGAACTGGGTTGGAGCGCCCAACGCGGCCTGGAACAGATGATTATCGATACCTGGCGGTGGCAGTCGTGTAATCCGCAGGGGTATCAGACTTCATTCGAAATTCCGGCGTCGATTGAAGCGAAGTGATGCAGATGCTTAAAGAAGGTCTGCTGGCACTCCTGCTGTCGGTTTCGCTTGTTTGCAACGCAGCACAAGCGCCTTCCCGTGTACCCACCACCGGGCTCGTGCTGTGGCTGGACGCGGCCGATGCTTCAACAATGACCTTGGATGCGCAGAACCGTCTCCAACGCTGGAGCGACAAATCCGGCGAGTCCAATGACGCCACAGTAGACGATGCCGCCTTGCAGCCACAGTGGATGGCAAACGCCCTGAACGGTCATTCGGTAGTGCGTTTCAGTGGCGTTTCGGCGTTTCTCGGCAAAACAATCCGCACGGCCAAAGGCCCTGTGACGGTGTTGATCGTGTCCCGTCGATTGCCCGAACAAGCCCGGGTCGACCCCTGGCAACGGTTATTCAGCTCACGCCCGCAAACTGCCAACAACGATAACGTGTTACCGAATTTCGCCATTAGCCTGCAACAGACCACCGCGTATGCGCCGACTGTTTCCGTCTTGGAGCTTTACGATGTGCCGATTGGTCCGTATGCAATCGGACGCAATGTCGTCGGCAATTCCGAAAACTTTCGCGGCGACATCGCAGAAGTGCTGGTGTACGACCGTCCGTTTGCCTCCCTCGCAGAGCGCCAGCGTGCATTCCAGTACCTGGCAGACAAGTGGTCAGTAGCCATCCCCTTACAGGCCGATACCTGGACCCGTGTCGGACCACTCGGCACATTGCCGACCCGGACCCACGCCAATCTGCCGCTATCCGATCAGGCCAATGCCGGTCAGTGGATTCTCAACACGAAACTGTCCGACGACTTCAATGGCACAACCCTCGACCCCGGGCGCTGGCACGTCAACAATGCCATAGGGACCGAATCGCTCGGACGCAAACCGGCGCTTTTCACTGCGGGCAATGCCACCGTCAGCAATGGCAACCTGAACATTGTCTTTCGCAAGGAAACCTTGCCGCAAAAGTATGTCCTGCTCGGTTTCAAGGACTACACCTCAGCCATGGTTCGTACCCTTGAACGCGGCTTCTACGGATATTACGAAACACACGCCAGACCCATGAACTCCGCAGGTTCCAGCGCATTCTGGCTCGCGTGGACGGGCATGGCTGACAACGCAACCGAAATCGATATCTTCGAAATCGGCGGCAAGACCAAAGACGCTGCCTTCGACCGGCTATACAACATGAACGCCCACCTGTGGGCCACGCCGCAAAGCACCGAACATGTCGCCAACGGCAGCACCTGGATCAGCCCCTGGCGCCTGGCAAGTGCCTTTCATGTCTACGGCTTCGACTGGCAGCCCGACACCCTGCGCTGGTACGTCGATGGCGTGCTGGTCAGGGAATCGAAGAACACACACTTCTTCTTCCCCATGCAAATCGTCTTTGACAGTGAGGCCATGTGGAATTGGTTCGGCGTGGTCGACGATGCTGACCTGCCTTCCACCTTCAGCGTCGACTACGTCAAGATGTGGCAACGTGCTCAATAGCCTTCACACGGAGCTATAACGTTCGCCCCAGATCAAATTTCAATCGGCAGGGGATCTGTTTTCAATCAGCGCCAACACGTTTGGAGCGCATAGACATGATCAAGCGCCGGGTGAAAGAATTAGACTTGCTGCGCTTCCTTGCTGCTTTCGCAGTAGTGATTTTTCACTATGCTTTTCGCGGGTATGCAAGGGGCGACATGTCTACAATGCCCTACCCGCTATTGGCTGAGTCTGCTAAATACGGTTATTTAGGCGTCGAACTGTTTTTTATGATCAGCGGATTCGTCATTCTGATGACCGCTTCGAGCAATAATCTCAAAGTATTTTTTATATCCCGCGTCGTTCGCCTCTACCCTGCTTTCCTGGTGTGCTGCACCATCACTTTCCTAATCACGCTTGCCATCGGCCAGCCAAGATATACGGCTAGTTTTTATCAATACATTATTAACATGACATTGCTTAGCGACTTGATGGGCGTCCCGTCGATAGACGGTGTTTACTGGTCTCTGTTTGTAGAAATCAAATTTTACCTAATGATATCCATTCTGTTGGGCTTCAAAAAAATAGAGAAAATAGAAACATACCTCATCCTCTGGCTACTCATCTCTGCCGCAGCAGAAGCCTTCACTTTTGAAAAGATGCGCTCGATATTAATTACCGATTACTCTGCATACTTCATAGCGGGTGCCACGTTCTACATTATATGGGCCAAGGGATTCACAAAAACACGAATCCTCCTGTTGACAGGTGCATTGGCATTAGCCAGCTACACCGCAATTGTATGGGCCGAGCTGCTCGAAACCAAATATTCAACCGAATTCAATCATCTGATCGTATGCGGGATAATTATCCTGTTTTTCATGACGTTTTTGTTGATCGCAACGAACAAAACGGCAGCCATAGGGACATTGGACTGGACTACATTAGGGGCGTTAACCTACCCACTTTACCTATTACATCAAATGATTGGCTTTATGATCTTTAACATTGCTTATCCGGCCGTGAATCCGCACATACTGCTATGGGGAACCGCCGCCTTGATGATAGGTGCGTCTTATATCATTCACAAAAAAATAGAAGTCCCCATAGCCAGACAAATTAAAAAAATTCTTTCATTATCTCTCAGCCGTGTCGGAAACTGATTAGCCCTGACTTTGACCATATCACCGCAGTATCAAGCAGCGGAGCTGCGCAGGTTATTGCGTAACGCGAACAGGCGCGAGTTCGTCCACGTCAACAGCCCCCAGGAGTCAGCAATGATCAATCTGGAATTAATCGGGCATTACACCCCGAATCTGCTGGACGCCAACAAGGCATTTTCCTTCATTAATTTTGCGTCCGTCGGCAGTCTGTTCGACCGGCACCCGACGTCCGTCGCCTATTTTTGCGACGGCATGCTGATGTCTGCCTTCATGTCTCGCATCACCGGCCGGGCGATCGGCCGGGTCAGCTTCGACTTCACGTCCATCGCTGACTCTGTCTTCAGTTGCGCCGAGAAACAAGGCAAGCGCGTGTACTTTGTCGGTGCCAGGCAAGCCGAACTGGACCTGTTCATCGATAAGATCAAGGTTCGCTACCCGGCGTTGATTATCGCCGGTCACCACAACGGCTATTTCGATGCACCGCAGGCCGCGTGCATTCAAGCAGACATCTGCCGTAGTGAAGCAAACATCCTGATAGTCGGCCTGGGCGCCGGGCTTCAAGAGCAGTTCGAGCAGGATGCCTTGCGTGCCGGCTTCACCGGTGCTGCATTCACCTGTGGCGGTTTCATTCGCCAAGAGGCCACGGCCACTCATCATTACTACCCTGAGCTGATCAACCGCCTGCATCTGCGCGCGTTCTATCGGATGTACCGCGAACCGCACACCATCAAGCGTTACCTGGTCGATTATCCGACCAATTTTGTTCATCTGTTGGTGATGATCGTTTGGCGCGAAGTGACCATCAATATCACTCACCCCTGAACACCCGGTACTGATCACCCAGCATTGATCACCGAGCACCGACCATGCATATCCTGTTCATTCTCAAGGACTTCAAGCCCGAGGGTGGCCTCGAGCGTGTCCAGCAACGCCTGGCCAGGCAGTTTCTCAAGGATGGCCAGCGTGTCAGTTATTTCGTCATGAACGGCGACACGCCGGACGATGAAGGGGCTGCCACGCTTAATGGCGGCGGCAATGGAGTCGTCGGCCTGCTCAAGTCCATCGTATTGCTGCGCCGGAGTATTCGTCGTGAGCGTGTGACTCACCTCATCGCCGCCAAGGAACAAGCCAATCTCTGCACCTGGTTTGCCACCTTGGGTAGCCCATGCAAGGTCATCTATACCCGTCACGCGGCACTCGATTGCAGCGAACAGAGAATCAGCCCAGCTACTGTGCGTCTACTCTATGCGTTGTACCTCTGTGGCAACGGTCAGGTCGTGACAGTTTCCAATGGCTTGCGCCAGTCCCTCGCCGATCGGGTGCCCTGGGGTCGCCAGCGCATCCGTTATTGCCCCAATGCCGTGGTCACCGAACAACTGCTCAATGCCGCACAAACGCCCATGCTCATCGGTATGCCGACGGAGTTCTGGTTAGCGGTGGGCCGGTTGGTGCAACCGAAGGGTTTCCATTTGCTGCTCGATGCCTATGCCATGGCCTTACGCAGCGCTGCACTGCCGGATCTGGTGATCATCGGCGATGGCCCGCAGCTCGCCGCGCTGACTTCACAGGCAGGCCGCCTGGGCATCAAGGAGCGTGTGCATTTCACCGGTTTTCTGAGTAATCCCTACCCATTGATCAGGCATGCACGGCTGCTGATCCTGAGTTCCTTTCATGAGGGCTTGCCGACCGTCCTGATCGAGGCCCTGGCGCTGGGCACGCCAGTGTTGGCCTGCGACTGCGAAACCGGGCCCAGGGAATTGCTTGATAACGGCCGCCTCGGCCACCTGGTCAAGGTCAATGATGTACCGGCGCTGGCCGAAGGGATGCTGCGCAGCCTGACCGCGCAAGGTCAGGCTGCGCCAAGCACACAAGTGGCCGCTGACGCCGTCCGGCAGTACACCAGTCAATACGCCGCACAGGCGTACTACCAGGTATGGAATCAATGAAAAGGCTGCTGATTATTCTGCAGGACTTGAACGGAGGCGGAGCCGAAAAAATGATGGTGCGCCTCGCCGGTGCGCTGACTGACGCAGGCAATGACGTGACCTTGTTGATGCTCACCGGTACAGGAGTGAACTCGGCGCGCCTCGACCCACGGGTCAAACAGGTCGAGTTGCACAGTGCGCACAGCTCGAGGGCAGTGCCGGCTCTGGCACGTTTTCTTCGCCACAATTACTTTGACGCGCAACTGGCCGCCCTCACCCACGTCAACGTGGTGGCCATCGCCGCTGCCGCGTTGTCAGGTACTTTGGCGCGCCTGCATGTCAGTGAGCGCAACGCATTTTCCCATGACAAATACGTCAATCCCGCGTTGACCGTACGCACAGCCTATCTGCTGGCCCCGCTGCTGTATCGACTCATCCCCAATCCGGTGATCTGCGTCTCGCGCGGCGTCGCCCAGGATCTGGTCGACACCACCATCACGCGACCACAGGACGTGACCATCGCCGACAACCCGGTACTCGACAACGATTTTCGCGACAAGGCGCCGGGGCGCCCAAGCCACCGCTGGCTGCTGGAAAAGTCCACCCCGGTGATTGTCGCCGTGGGTCGCCTGGCGCGGCAGAAAGGCTTTGACGTATTGATCGATGCCTTCGCCCGATTACCCGATCCCGGTGCCCGATTGATCATTTTCGGCGAAGGCGCGCTCAGAACCGAGTTGCTTGAGCAGGCAGTCGCCCTGGGCGTGGCCGACCGGTTCGATCTGCCGGGCTATACCAGCGATCCATTGGCGGAAGTGGCAGCGGCCGACTGCTTTGTGCTGTCGTCTCGTTTCGAGGGCAGTCCCAACGCGCTGGTCGAGGCCATGTCCACGGGCACCCCCGTGGTATCGACCCACTGCCCCTATGGCCCGCAAGAGATTCTCGACAATGGCGCAATCGCCCCGCTGGTGGTCGTCGACGACCCAGCAGCACTGGCACAGGCCATCGCCATGGAACTGACGTTGCCGCGAGATTCAAACCGCCAGGCCCGCATTGATGCCGCTGCCCGCTTCGTAAGCGCCTGCGCGGCGAATACCTATCTCGACGCATTACTGAGGTCGTCATGAACAAACTGGAAGTGAGGTACACCACCCTGCGCGACGCCTTCACGTTGTTCGGCGGGCTGTTCTATATCCAGGTGATTGGATTTTTTTTCGGGTTGGCGGATGTGTCGAGTCTGGGCGCCGCCGAAAAAGACCTCGAAGGCAACGCGATCAACCAGATCTGCGGCCTGATCACCCTGCTGGTTCCGCTGTTCTTCTTCATCCGCAACAAGGTCTTTCTCAGCAAAAGTTTTTACAGGAACAATGCCTTCCTGCTGGTATTCATACTCGGCCTGGCCGTATCGATCAGTTGGTCCTATGACCCGATGTTAAGTTTCAAACGTTTTGTGGCGTTGATCAGCCTGGTGTTCTTTGCAGGTTTCATCGCCTACAACTACAGCCTCGAGAAAATCGCCTTCATGCTCGGCTGCATCATCGGTGCCGCAGCGTTGTTAGGCTTGATATTCGCGTTTTTCAGGCCTGACATCGCCTTCATTTACGGCGGTCCTCGCGATGGAGCGTTCAAAGGGATCTTCCCGGAAAAGAATGCCGGCGCACGGATCAACGCGATCGCTATTCTGTTACTGCTGCCGATGATCCGTCAGCGCAATCCCTGGGCCATGCTCTGCTCGTTGTTTTCGCTGATCGCGATTGCGCTGGCCCAATCCGCCACCGCCATAGCGCTGATCGTTGCCGGTACGGTGAGCTATTGGTACTTCCTCACGCTAATCCGCTTGCACATCAACCGCTCATGGCCAGCGTTCCTCGGTACGATGATCGTCTATGTGCTGATCTGTTTCTTTCTATACGGCAATTATGCGCTGCTGCTGGAGCTGACCAGTCGTGACCCGTCACTCACCGACCGCACGCGGATCTGGGACCTGCTCACACCACTGATCGACGCCGAACTCCTCAAGGGTTACGGCTTCGGCGGCTTCTGGTCCAGCCCGAGCGCCGAAGTATTCATCAACCGTTGGGGTTACATCGGCAATGCCCACAGCGGTTACATGGAAACCTTGCTTAACGGCGGCATCGTTCAGTTGATAGCGCTGATCCTCATGCAGGTCGAGGCGCTGATCAAACACTATCGGGCCGTATTGGCTGATCAGTTGGCACAGTTTCACGTCAGTGCGATGGTCATCATCGGATCGTTCATGCTCACCAACTATGTGGCGTATGTAGTGCCCAATTACCGCTCGGCGGAGTTTTTGGTGTTCTGCGTTCTGGCCCTGTCATTCCGTCACCACCACGCCAAACGCCCCGGCTTGGCAACACATCCTTTCACGTCTGGTGATTGCGTCACGCTCGAGGGCGTACCCGCCAAAACGATGTCCAAGGAGAACAGCCAGTGTTGAATGTTCCCTCGCGATTACTCTGTTCGGTCATCAGCGTGTTCGGGCGGATGTTCGAGCATTCGTGGCAAGCGCTGATTTTCTTCGAGGGTAAACCGACCTTGCGCTATCTCCATGCGCGGGTGAATACACTGCGCAAGGCGCCTTAGCCTGGACACTGCCCATGGCCAATCATCGCCTGATGACCTTGATCTGGATCTTCACCGAAAAAATCGGCCTGATTTTCTTGTCCATGATTACCTTCATCGCTTATGCCAGGCTCATGTCGCCGGCAGAGCTGGGGGTGGGCACGGTGATCATTGCCGTTGTCGAGGTACTGGCCATTCTCTACTCCTCAATGCTCGAAGACCCGCTGGTACGTTTGGAGCATCTCGAAGAGAAACACATCTGCACAGCCTTCTGGTTCGCCGTGCTGATCAGCCTGGCCTCTATCGTCGTCATATCGTTTGCTGCGATGCTGTATACGAGGTCTGTGATGCTGCAGTGGATGACCGCGGCCGCCTCGCTGAAGATCCTGTTCACCATGATGGCACGGGTCTATGTCGTGGAAATGCGCCGCACCAGCAACTTCAAGATGCTGGCCTCGCGCACGCTCTTGGGCAAAGTGGCCGGCGGCGTCGGGGGTATCGCCATTGCACTGTGGGGATTTGGCGCCTGGGCCGTGATTGCTCAGGCGCTGATCATGGAATTCGTTTCCATCGTTGTATTGATGCTCGGAAACCGCCGCCGGATTGCCTTCTACATTGACGGGCCGTTCTTGCGCGAACTATTAAGCGCCGGAGCCCCTGTCGCCATCAACGTGATGAGTTGGCAAATGCTGCAGCGCGGCGTCAATGTGCTACTCGGCATTACGGCCGGCACCTATGCCGTCGGTATGTTCAATATGGCCATGCGCATCATCGATCTGCCTCGCTCGGCGATCTATAACGGCCTGATGAGTTACGCACTGCCGGTGTTTGCCCGGCGCGGCAACGATACCCCGCGGTTGATCGGGTTGATCCGCGACTCGACGGCCATCAGCGGTTTCCTGCTCACGCCGCTGTTCATCGGCATCGCGTTAACGGCCCAGGACATCATCCTGTTGATATTCGGCGCCAAATGGGCAGAAGCCATTCCCCTGCTGCAAGTGCTCGCCTGCACGGCAGCCATCGGCAACATTGCCATGTATGCCACGACCGCGCTGGTGGCGGTCAATCGCACCCACCTGACCGTCAAGGCTGAAGTCGCAACCACCCTGCTGGCGCTGGCGCTGGTTTACAGCCTGGGTCATCGCTACGCAGGCATGGCCGCAGCCCTGGCCTTGCTGGCGCGGATGGTGATGATCACGCCCTTGCAGATCCGTGGGCTGAACACGGCAATAGGTTACGGTTGGCGCGCGGTTTTCGAATCCAGTTATCGCAGCGTGATCGCCTCGCTCATCATGGCCGCCACTGTGGTGTTTGTTTCTTCGCACCTGGATTTGCGGGGGTATCTGCATTTGGCCTGCAGCATTGGTATCGGCACGCTGACCTATGCGCTGGCCTATAGCGCGTTGCACCCACGGTGGCCGCAGGAATTTAAATTGGTGTTCACTGCTCGCTGACTGTCCTCTACTCACTGCCGGGGCTTGGTGTTGGGAGTACATATCCATTTCTACCCCCTGTCTTGTCCATCTTCATTACCCAAGCCCGAGCCCCCCCATAAAGAGGTCGCAGCAATGAACGGTACGATGACTTCCGATCAAGCGATAGCCTGTCTAAACCTGGCGCTTGAACGTAACAAACAACTGTTCAGCGAAGCCTATCACTTGAGCCACGCCGCCCTTGATCTTCTCGAACACCCCGATATGGACGTCGATATGTTCACGCAATACCAGAAGAAAAGACGACAGGCTGATCGTAAATACCTTGAAGCCATCGAGCACTTGCGATTAATCATGGCTGAGTACCCTGTCCATCTTTGCTCAGCAGAGCGTTCAATACATCAGCCGCCCGTTTCGGCCGAGGAATGATGGCAAAACTTGACCTCAGCGGGTCGCTGATTCACCGAGGATGAACACCACCATTACCAGTAGCCACAGCAGAATCCCGGGAAACTTTTCCGACCATCCGTGAAAAAACAAAAAAATGGACCTCTTCCAGAGGCCCATTTTTTACTCAGTTAATCGCAGGCCCGTGTTAAAGACTCGACCGTGAAGCACCCTGAGCGATAAACCGTACGAGCCTGCATACCTTGCTTTTGCAGTGTTTTCCTGACGGTTCTGAGGAACATCCCGTGGGAGATAACAATCGTCGTCTTCCCTGTCTCGGAGCAGGACTTGTAGAGCTCATCGGCAACACCGACAGCCCGACGGTATTCCGTTTTTCGGGGGATGGCTCCCAATGAAACCCCGAGTAACCATAAAATTCTGTGCAGCGCGAACCATTGCCTCAATCCCATTTTCAGGAGGGGAATGGCGCTTAACCGCAGGTCGTACTCTTGTAATCGACTGTCCTGTTGAACACGCGCAGCCTCGAACAATTTGCACGCCGTTGCATAAGCCCTGTTGACCGGCGACGAAATGACGTTGGCCTCAGACGCTAAAAGTGGTTTGGACAAGTCCGACTGACTCAAGAACCCTGTGATTTCACCCTCGTCAATGGCTGAGGTCTGGTTATATTCATCCAGCAATGCTTTAGCCGCAACGCCATCGCAGCGCTTGTAATTGACCAAGGGCGAGGCGTGACGGATTAAATAGATCACAATAAATAAACCCTGCGTGCTGTATGTATTCGCCAGTACACCAAACCACAGCCTGTTTTAGTAGCTGCCCAAAGGGGCAGGTTAAATAACATCACCTCCCCTGACCGAGCCCTTCCGCACCCGAAAAACAGAGGGCATAACGGACCTTTTGTCGCAGGCTTGACACGTCACCGTCCCTGGCGAGGTGTAGACACTGTGTTATCGAAATTGCAAACCAGGGCAACCTTCCGGCGGCACTCCGATCCTGTATGATCAGTCGCCGCTCTTCCCACTCAGAGCGCTGACCATGGAAGGTAATATTGGTGAATGACTGGCGCGAAGATTTCATGGAGTTGGTTTTTAGTTGTACGTCTGAACATGAATTATTCAATGAGCTGACTAAAATAACTTGCAGCTTGGGATTCGAGTTTTGTTCCTATGGACTAAAAACCCACGCACCGTTAACGCCCCCGCACTATTTTCTATTCTCAAACTACCCCAGCGCTTGGGAGAAAAAATACGTAACCGAAGATTATTTCTCCCAGGACCCCACCGTCGAGCACGGGCTGACACGCTCCACGCCCCTGCGCTGGTGCGCAGAACAACAACATCAAAGCCTGGCATTCTGGGAAGAAGCGCGACACTACAACCTCAACCATGGTTGGTGTCTTTCTTCGCAACGCGAACACAACACTACTGGTTTACTCTCTGTTTCCCGCGCCGATGAATATATTTCAACGGCAGAGTTGGAGAGTAAAGAGGTTAAATTAATCTGGCTGACTCAGTTAGTGCATGAGTCCATGACGCGCTTTTTGTCCGAAAAACCCATCCCTGAACAATACAAGCCATTGACCGCACGCGAAAAAGAAACCTTGAAATGGACGGCCATGGGAAAAACGTATGTCGAAATCAGCATTATTTTGAATATCGACACGCGAACCGTGAAATTTCATGTGGTCAATTCCATGCGCAAACTCCAGGCATCGAACAAAACCGAAGCCGCCGTCAAAGCATCCTTGATGGGTTTGCTGTTCTAAAGCTGTCGTTCCGGCTTGCCATCAGACACCCGTCCCTTGGGTCGCGCCCATTGCAATGCAGCCCAAGGACGGTGCAACTGTCGAGGGTTTCAACTGGGTCCCGTCCCGCAACCCTCGGCCGTTTCACATCCGGCGTGTGTGCCGATCATGCAATGGTCGGCAGGCCGAACAGGGCTCAGGCAGAAATCGGCCGCGATAACGACGCGGGTCAGAGCGGCAGCGCTTCACGCTGGAGATCAGCAACCATCGCCCTCTCCTCCAGGCACTCATCCAGGAAGCTCACCACCGTCCCCATACAGCCCACCCGCTCCTCGACATGAGGCATATGGCTGGAGTTCTCGAACAACGCCCAACGCGCATTAGGGATCTGTTCCAGATAGGGTTTGACCACCGCCGGTGTTGCTTCATCGTAGCGACCGGAGATCACCAGTGCCGGCACGTTGATGTGCCGCAAGCGGTCGACAATGGTCCAGTCTTTCAGGCTGCCTATCACATGAAACTCCGTCGGCCCGCTCATGGCGTGGTAAACGGTGGGGTCGGCGTCGACGTGAGCAAACGTACGCGCCACCTCATCGGGCCACGGCAGGACGCGACACACATGATTGTCGTAAAAAACCCTCGAAGCCTCCTGATAGGCGGGCGCTTGAAAATTCCCGGCCCGTTCGTGCTCAAGCAATGTTTCATGTACGCCATCAGGCAATAATTGACGTAAACGGTTGGCTTCCTCGACCCAGACGCGCATGTCCGCAGGGGAATTGGCGACAATCAAAGCCCGCAGCCCCGCAGGTTGCCTTACCGCGTGCTCACTGGCGAGCATACCGCCCCAGGATTGCCCCAGGAGTGCGTAATTGTCGCGCATGCCGAGATGATCCAGCAGGTTGTCCAGCTCATCGAGAAACAGCTGTACGCTCCAGAACGAAGGGGCTTTTTCAGGTAGGTGGGTCGAGCGACCGTTGCCCAGTTGATCGTAATGAACCACTGGATACCCACTGGCGGCGATGTCCTTGAAAGCGTCCACGTAGTCGTGCGTGCAGCCCGGACCGCCGTGCAGAATCACCAGCGGCGTGCTTTTACCGTCGAAGTGACCCGTGACGCGGTACCAGGTCTGATAAGGACCAAAAGGGGCGAAGCCTTCACGTATCCCGATAGATTCCATTTTTTGTGCCGCTCCTGAAAAATCGTACGGCACACAATAGCGGGATTAGATTCTCGAGATAACTAGAGAAACCGATAGGTTTTTGCCCTGTTTCAGCTATCGAGCAATCGATAGTGAGTGGCCCGAACCACGGCCTGAACCCGATTCTTGGCCCCGAGTTTATGCATGGCCGAAGTCAGATGGAGGCTGATGGTGGCCAATGACCGATTCAGTTGGCTGGCAATCTCGGCGGCGGTCAGGCCCTCAGCCGCCCATTTCAGACACTCGCGTTCACGCTTGGTCAGGTGGATGGGGGGCGTGTGAGCCTCTTTGCCAAGCAACGGATAGGCCGCTTCCTGAAAGGCATGGGAAATCAGGCTGAAATCCGCCAGGGTCCGCCGGGCATCGCGCAGGACACTGAGGCTGCTGCCGGTACGCAGTCCGGTCAGGGAGGCAAAACCGCCTCGGGGCAGATGAATCGGGACTGACACCCCACAGGTCATCTGCGTGTCTTCCAGATAATTCACCACGGGCGCATGGCACTGACTGATGACCGGCTCCAGCACGGTGCCCGTCCCGGGTTTGTAAGACCAGACAAAGGGTGAAACACAATTGAGTGCGACCTGCTGGACAGGGTCGATCTGGTAATAACCTTCTGCGCACCAACGCGTATGCCAATCGGCGGGAGTGTTGCGCAATTTGAGCACCGAGGGCGTGATCAATTTGCCTTCATGGTCCAGCGGCACCGGGCTGTAGTCGTACACCAACGCATCAAAGCCCAGCTCCTCGGCCAATAGCAAGGCATTGTCCATCTGCTCATCCAGGCTCTTGCCCGACAACAGACGGGGATTGAGGTCCGATAGCTTGCTTTGCATCCATTGCACTCCTAATTAATTTCAATCCTGAAATTCAGCACGTAGAATGCCACGCCTCGGCGAGGGACTGCCAGACCAAAACCTATAACAAATACTAGCTTTTGGGCGCAGGACTTACTCGGTAAGGTTGAGCATTTGTTCAGCATCCGAACCGGCCAGCATCATAAAGGGAGCGTGCGATGTGGCGTGAAATCGAACCGGATCAGCACTATAACGTCGAAGTCGACGGCCATAATCTGGTGGTTTACAGCTTTGGCGAGGGCGATGAAGTCCTGCTGTGCCTCAATGGCGGCCCGGGCCTTCCCTGCGATTATCTGCGTGACGCCCATGGCTGGCTCAAGGAAAAGGGGTTGCGAGTGGTCGCCTTCGACCAACTCGGCACTGGCGCCTCGGCCAGGCCCGAAGACCCGTCTCTCTGGGACATCACCCGTTATGTCGCCGAGGTGGAAACCGTTCGTCAGGCGCTCGACCTGGGCCGAGTTCACCTGATGGGGCACTCCTGGGGCGGTTGGCTGGCGATCGAATACGCCATTTACCACCCTCACGCCCTCAAAACCCTGATTCTGGAAAACACGGTAGGCGATATCCCGCACCTGTCGCAGGAACTGGAGCGTCTACGTGGTGCGCTGGGCAGCGAAACCGTGGCGATGATGCAACGTCATGAAGCCATGGGCACCCTCGATCATCCGCAATACCAAGCGGCGATCACCCTTCTCAACTACCGCCATGTCTGCCGTCTGGATGAGTGGCCGGCGCCGGTCACGCGTTCTCTGGACGACTGGAACATGGGGCCCTACACCACCATGCAGGGGCCGAATGAGTTTCTCTATGTCGGCAACCTGAAAAACTGGAACCGTCTAAAGGAAATGGCCGACTTCACCATGCCGGTGCTGATCACCACCGGCCAGCATGACGAACTGACGCCGGCTTGTGCCATGCGCATGAAAATGGCGCTCAAGAATGCCGCACTGCATGTGTTCCCCAACAGCAGCCATATGCCCTTCTACGAAGAACCTCACGCCTACTTTCCGGTGTTGCTGGATTTCCTCCGGCAGCACCGAGGTTAGTCGATGAATCTGTCGCGTTACCGTTTCATCCTGTCACGGCCCCTGCAACTGCTACCGGTGCTGTTCGGCATCAGTCTGATCACGTTTGTGCTGGTGCGCTCGATTCCCGGTGACCCGGCGCGCGCCCTGCTCGGCTCGCGCAGTACGCCGGAGGGGCTGATCAGGATTCGCGCTCAGTTTGGTCTCGATCAGCCGCTGTGGATGCAGTACTTCTACTTCCTGAAAAACCTGTTCAAGGGCGATCTCGGCCAGTCATTGCTGTACAAGGTCGACGCCTTGAAGCTGATCAGCACACGCATCGAACCCACGCTGTTTCTGGTGCTTGGCAGCGTGTTGCTGGCCATGTTGATCGCGGTGCCGCTGGCCACCGTTGCGGCTCGTAACAAGGGCGGCTGGGGCGACAACCTGATCCGCCTGTTCACCACCGCCGGGCTCGGCATGCCGGCGTTCTGGCTGGGGATCATGTTGATCCTGCTATTCAGCGTGCAGCTGGGCTGGTTCCCGGTTTCCGGCTATGGCCGCACCTGGCTGGACAAACTGCACCACATGGTCCTGCCTTGCCTGACCATTGCCCTGGCGTTATCGGCGGTGCTGGTACGCAATCTGCGGGCAAGCATGCTGATGGAGTTGCAAGCCGACCATGTCACGGCAGCCCGGGCTCGCGGTCTGTCTGAAGGCGCGGTGTTTCGTCGTCATGTGCTGCCCAACTCGCTCGTACCCGCCGTCAACCTGCTGGCGGTGAACATTGGCTGGCTGATCAGCGGCACCGTGGTCATCGAAAGTCTGTTCGCCATTCCCGGGATCGGCCAGTTATTGGTCCGGGGCATCTTCACCCGTGACTACATGGTGGTCCAGGGCGTGGCGATGGTGCTGGCCTGCGCCACCGTGGCGGTCAACTTTCTCGCCGATGTGATCACGGTAGCCATCGATCCTCGCGTGAACATCCGATGAGCAATCAGGCAACGGCAGCCCCCCGACTGAACCTGCGTCTGGGTGTGCGCAACCCTCGATTGGCCATGGGATTGGGTCTGGCCATCCTGCTCGGTTGGCTGGTGCTGGCGATTTTCGCGCCCTGGATCGCGCCCTTCGATCCCGTCGCCCAGAACACTGATATTCGCCTGCTGGCGCCCCATCTGGCCCACCCGTTCGGCACCGATAATTTCGGCCGCGACGTCTTGTCTCGAGTGATCTGGTCAGCCCGCATCGACTTGCAGCTGGCAGTGATCGGGGTGATTTTCCCGTTCCTGATCGGCACCTGTGTCGGGGCCTTGTCCGGCTACATCGGCGGGCGTTTCGATACGTTCTGCATGCGCCTGATCGATATCATCCTGGCCTTCCCGTTTCTGGTGTTGATGCTGGCGATCATGGCAATCCTCGGCCCCGGCCTGATGAGTTTCTATATCGCCATGGCACTGGTGGGTTGGGTGTCCTATGCACGTTTGATCCGCTCACAGATCCTGATACTCAAGGAAAGCGATTTTGCCCTGGCCGCCAAAAGCCTCGGCTTCGGTCATGGGCGCATTCTGTTTCGGCACCTACTGCCGAACGCGATGTTCGGCTCGATCGTGTTTTCCATGTCTGATGCGGTGCTGGTACTGCTCAACGGCGCGGCGGTCAGTTACCTCGGCCTCGGGGTGCAACCACCGACCGCCGAGTGGGGCACGATGGTCGCCGAAGGCCAGAGTTTCATCACTTCCGCCTGGTGGATCTGCACCTTTCCGGGATTGGCGATCGTCACCCTGGCCATGGGCTTCAGCCTGCTGGCCGACGCTGTCGCCGAACGCTTGGGTGAACGCTCATGAGTACGCCCGTGCTGAAGGTCGAAGCGCTCAGCGTCATCGCCAGCAAAGGTGAGCACGAGGTGACCCTGGTGGATCGCCTGTCCTTTGACCTGGCCGAGGGTGAGGTGCTCGGACTGGTGGGGGAAAGCGGTTCCGGCAAAACCCTGGCTTGTCGCGGTTTAATGAGGCTGCTGCCTTCGCCGAACCTGCGAGTCGAAGGCAAAAACGTGCAGCTGGCCGGGGAAAATCTGTTGCACCTGGACGAGGCCGGCATGCGTCGCATGCGTGGGCGCCAATTGGGGATGATCTTCCAGAACCCCAGCAGTCATCTCGACCCGTTGATGCGCATCGGCGAGCAGATTGGCGAAGGTATTCGTCTGCATCAGGGCGCCAGCCAGCGTGAAGCCCGCGCCCAGGCCATCGACGTACTGCGGCAAGTGGGCATTCCCGATCCGCAGCGGCGCGTTGACAGTTACCCTCACGAATTTTCCGGCGGCATGCGCCAGCGAGCGATGATCGCCGTGGCCCTGGGTTGCAACCCGAACGTGCTGATCGCCGACGAACCGACCACCGCCCTCGACGTCACGGTGCAAGCGCAGATCCTGCGCCTGCTGTTGGATCTTCGCGACCAGCGTGGCCTGTCGATCATCATGATCACCCATGACCTGGGGGTCGTGGCCCAGACCTGCGACTCGATTGCCGTGATGTACGCCGGACGCTTGTGTGAGCACGGCAACAAACACGAGGTGCTCGCCCATCCACGCCACCCTTACACCGCCGGATTGATCGACTGTCAGCCAGCCACCAGTCACGGTCACGCCTTGCTCAAAACCATCGCCGGGCAACCGCCCCTGCTCGATGCCCTGCCCCAGGGTTGTCGCTTCAATCCACGCTGCCAGCAAACCGGCAGCCCATGTACATCACTGATGCCGAGTTTGCAGCCCGTCAGCCATGGGCACCGCATTGCTTGCCATTACCCTTTGGCCGTCGGAGACCACTCATGACCCTGCTCAAGGTCAAGGATCTGCAGGTGCGGTTTGCGGCGCCGGGCACAGGTCTGCTGGGCATGAACCGGCAATGGTTGACGGCGGTCAACGGCGTTTCGCTGACCCTCTCGGCCGGAGAAACGCTGGGGCTGGTTGGCGAGTCGGGCAGTGGCAAAAGCAGCTTGGGGCGGGCGATCCTGCACCTCAACGAGATTTACGCTGGACAGGTGCTGTTCGAGGGCGTCGACATGGCCCACGCCGGGAAGATCGATATCCAGAGGCTGCGTCAGGAAACGGCGATGGTTTTCCAGGACCCATACGCCGCCCTCAACCCACGCCTGAGCATCGGCCAGACTCTGGCGGAAGTGCTCCGGGTCCAACGCAAAGTGCCAGAGCCACTGATAGCCGCCCGAGTCGATGAATTGCTGACCCTGGTGGGTCTGCGCCCCGAATTGGCCGCCCGCAAACCGCACGCCTTGAGTGGCGGCCAATGCCAGCGCGTGGGGATCGCCCGCGCGCTGGCCGTGGAGCCGCGCCTGATCGTTGCCGATGAATGCGTGGCCGCGCTGGATGTGTCCATCCAGGGGCAGATCATCAACCTGTTGCTGGAGCTGCGCCAGCGCATGAACCTGGCGATTGTGTTCATCGCCCATGATCTGGCGATCGTTCGCCGGCTCTGTGATCGGGTGGCGGTGATGTACCTGGGCAAGATCGTCGAAGAAGGCCCCGTGGAGGACGTATTCCGCTCCCCGCGACATCCTTATACCGCCGCACTGATCCAGTCGATTCCAGAAATCGACCCAACCCGGGCGCTACCCACCGACCCTTTGCCCGGTGAACCGCCCAGCCCTTTGCAACTGCCATCCGGCTGCGCTTTTCACCCGCGCTGTCGCTACGTCCGTACCACGTGTAGCCAGGTGGCGCCCCCTACCCGTCAACTCGACGCTCGCCGTTACGACTGCGTGCTCGAGGAGCCACTGTTTTAAAACACACTGCACCCATCAAGAAGGAGTTTGACCATGCGATCCAGGCATTTGAAATTGCTCGCCGCAGCCACATTGACCGCTTGCACCCTTGCCAGCGGCATTGCACAAGCGGCCGGCGTACTCACCATCGGTTGCCGCGAAGAAAGCACCACGTTCGACCCGATCAAGAGCGCGCAAAACCGCGATACCTGGGTGTTTGCCAATGTCTACGACACGCTGATCCGCGTCGACAAGGCCGGCAGCAAGATGGAACCCGGCCTGGCTGAAAGCTGGAAAGTCTCCGACGATGGTCTGACCTACACCTTCAAAATGCGCTCGGCGAAATTCTCCGACGGCTCGCCGATCACGGCCGATGACGCGGCATTCAGCCTGTTGCGCACTCGCGATAACAAGGCCTCGCTGTGGAGCGATGCCTACAAGCTGATCGACACGGCGAAAGCGGCCGATCCGCGCACCCTGGTGGTCACCCTGACCACCCCGTCAGTACCGTTCCTCTCGCAATTAGCCTCGCCGACCGTGTCGGTTCTCTCGCAGAAGGCCATGACCCGCATGGGTGAAGACGCCTATGCCCAGGATCCTGTCGTCTCAGGGGCATTTTTTGTCAAAGAGTGGCTGCGCGGCGATCGTGTGAAACTGGAGAAGAACCCGAATTTCTGGCAAGCCGATAAGGTCAGCCTGGATGGCGTGGAGTGGATTTCCATCCCCGATGACAATACCCGGATGCTCAAGGTGCAGGCAGGCGAGCTGGACTCAGCGATCTTCGTACCGTTTTCGCGAGTCGATGCGCTGCGCAAGGATCCCAACCTGACCATCCATTCCGACCCTTCCACTCGGGAAGATCACCTGCTGATCAACCATGAGCACGGTCTGCTGAGCAAGCCTGAAGTCCGTCAGGCGTTGGACATGGCTATCAACAAGAAGTCGGTGGTTGATACCGTCACCTTCGGCAAGGGTCAGGAGGCTTACTCCTACATTCCCAAGGGCTCGCTATACCACTACGCGGACAACCTGAAGCGTCCATTCGACCCGGTCAAAGCCAAGCAGATGCTGATCGATGCCGGCGCAGCGGGCATGAAGCTGAATTACGTGGTCAACGCCGGCAACGAAGCCGATGAGCAGATTGCCGTGCTGGTTCAGCAGCAGCTGGCGGCGGTCGGTGTGACCGCGAACCTGCAAAAGGTCGACCCGACCCAGAGCTGGCAGATGCTGGTCGACGGTGACTACGACCTGTCCGTGATGTACTGGACCAACGACATCCTCGACCCGGACCAGAAGACCACGTTCGTTCTGGGCCACGACACCAACATGAACTACATGACCCGCTACAAGAACGACAAGGTCAAGAACCTGGTGTCGGCTGCCCGAATCGAAGCGGACCCGATCAAGCGTGAACAGATGTACGTCGATTTACAGAAAGTCGCCAAACAGGACGTCAACTGGATCGACCTGTACTACAGCCCGTACATCAATATTTCGCGCAAGAACGTAGAAAACTTCCAGCAAAACCCACTGGGACGTTTTTCTCTTGAGGAGACGGTGAAAAACTAAGAATGGTGGTGCTGAAGCAGGCCGCTTCAGCGCAACCCAAAAAGGACCTCTATTCAGAGGTCCTTTTTTATGACGATCGTTTATCCATCGTTCTCCCGCAAGTGCTTCAGACTCGAGCGGGTGACACGATGATTTTCACGTTATGTTCCTTGTTGTTAACCAATTCCTCAAAGCCCTGCCCGACAATCTGTTCGAGCTGAATGCGCCCGGTGACCAGCGGGGCGATGTCCAGTCGGCCGTCGGCAATAAAGGCGATCACATCGGCGAACTCACCGTTGTAGGCAAGTGCACCCAGCACCTGTTTTTCGGTGGCGACCAGCTCGAAGAAGTTGAACTCGCTGGGCTCCTCGAAAATACCCACCAGCACACACGTACCGGCCTTGCGGATGAGGTCGATCGCGAGCTTGGCCGTGTGTTTGTTGCCGATGCATTCGAAGCTGACATCCGCCCCAAGCCCGCCGGTCAGCCGTCGCACCTCTGCCAGAGCGTCACATTCATTGGGGTCGAGCACATGGCTCGCCCCCACCTCCAGAGCCTTCGCCTTGCGCGCGCCTGACATTTCCAGGGCGATGACCTGGGCCGCGCCAGCAGCCTTGGCGCACATGATGGTGCACAGGCCGATGGTTCCCGCGCCAACCACCACCACATTTTTCCCCAGCAAACTCCCGGCCTTTTTCACCGCGTGCATGCCCACTGCCAGCGGTTCGATCAGCGCCCCGGCTTCGGCGGGAAAGTTGGCCGGCAACTTGTAAAGCAGGTTGGCCGGCACGTTGACCAACTCGGCGAACGCACCATTGTTCATCAGGCCGGTGAAGGCCAGGTTTTCACAAATGTTGTACAACCCATGGGTGCAGTAATAACAAGTACCACAGTGCTGACAGGCATCCGCTGCCACCGGCTCGCCAACACTGAACCCCTGAACACCGGCGCCGATTTCGACGATCTCGCCACAGAACTCATGACCGAGAATGCACTGCCCTTTGATTCCGGTCAGCGGGTGCGGTGCATCCACCGGGATGAACACTGGCCCGGCCACGTATTCATGCAGGTCGGAGCCGCAAATACCGCACCATTGCACGCGAATCTGGACCCAGCCCGCGGGTGGCGACACGGGCAATGGAACGTCTTCGACACGGATATCGTGACGGCCATGCCAGACAGCGGCACGCATGCTGCGGGCCGGGTTAATTAGAAGGCTCATGTTGGAATCTCCTTGAAGTCGATGGCCTTGGCGACCCGCAAATGGTCGCCAAGGGAGCATTAGTGTTGTTGCACAAAGTCCAGAATCAGCCGATTGACCTGCTCGGCCGCTTCCATCTGCACCATGTGCGCCTGGCCCGGCAGGATTTCGACCTGAGCAGGCAGGCCAACGCTGTGGGCCGCAGGAATGATCGCGTCGTCACTGCCCCAGATCAGCAACACCGGCCGCCGGCCTTCTTGCACCACGCCGCGCAGATCGAACTGTTGCCGTCCTTCTTTGAACAAACCCGAAACCAGCTGGCGCAGGGCCGCGTCCACCCCTTCCAGGCGCTTGTACTTGAGCATGTCTTCGAGCATCTGCCGATTGACCAGTTCGGGATCGGAGAACAGCTGCACCAGCTGTGGTTTGAGGGCATTGCGGCTCGCAGCCTCGACAAAACCTTGCAGGTAATCGCCATTGATTTCCGCGCCCAGGCCGGCGCTGCCGATCAGGCTCAGGGAACGCACCCGATGAGGTGCCAGACGCGCGGTGTTCAGCGACACCGCCCCGCCCATGGAATGCCCCACCAGATGCGCCACGGGAACATTCAGATGATCGAGCAGAGCCAATAGCACTCCGCTCAGCTCATCCAGATTTCCGTGCTGCAGCTGTTTGGTCGACTCGCCATGGCCCGGCAGATCCAGAGCAATCACTCGGCGCTCGGCGGCCAACGCTTCATGATTGAACATCCAATTGTTCAGGTCACCGCCAAACCCGTGCACCAGCACCAGCGGCACTCCGCCTTCGCCACGCTCGAAGTAACGGATCAGCCGCCCGTCCAGTTCGACCTTCTGCGGCTTCGGCCCGCTGTCTTCCTCGACTCCGTCACCTGGCACGAATGCGGCCTGGAACTGCTCGACCACCGCGTCGATTTCGGCCTCACTGGCTTCGCCGTCGACCACGATGCCGAGCAACGCACCGACCGCAAGGGTTTCATCCTGGCGCGCGATCTGCCGACGCAGCACACCGGAAAACGGCGCCTCGACGCTGCTGGAAATTTTGTCGGTTTCTACATCGAGCACCTCATCGCCCTTGGCGATCGCCTGGCCCTCCTCCTTGAGCCAGACATCGACCCGGCCTTCGGTCATGGACAAGCCCCATTTGGGCATGGTCAGGGTATGGATCTGGCTCATGAACGCTTGCTCCACTCGATCAACTTGAGCACGGCGTTTTCGATTTTCGCCGCGTCAGGGATATAGAGGTCTTCCAGGGCGTCGGAGAATGGCACCGGCGTGTGCGGCGCAGTCACCATCTCGATGGGCGCTTTGAGCGAGGCGAAGGCTTTTTGCGCCACCAGCGCCGAAATGTCGGTGGCCATGGAACAGCGCGGGTTGGCTTCGTCGATCACCACCAGGCGTCCGGTCTTTTCCACGCTTTCGAGAATACTGTCCTCGTCCAACGGACTGGTGGTGCGCAGGTCGATGACCTCGCAGTCAATGCCTCGCCCTGCCAGGCTGCGGGCGGCGTCCATCGCCGTGTTGACCGTGCGTCCATAGGAGACCAGGGTCACGTCCTTGCCATCGCGCAGGAAGTTAGCTTCACCGAAAGGGATGGTATAGAGCTCTTCCGGTACCTCGCCCTGCAGGCTGTAGAGCAGTTTGTGTTCGCAGAAAATCACCGGGTCGTTGTCGCGGATAGCCTGGATCAACAGGCCCTTGGCGTCATAAGGTGACGACGGGCAGACGACTTTCAGCCCGGGGATGTGGGTCCACAGCGATGTGAGCATTTGCGAGTGTTGGGCGGCTGCCCGCAGGCCCGCGCCGACCATGGTACGAATCACCAACGGCGTGGAGGCCTTGCCACCGAACATGTAGCGAAACTTGGCCGCCTGATTGAGGATCTGGTCCAGACAGCAACCGGCAAAGTCCACAAACATCAATTCACACACCGGGCGTACACCGCAGGTCGCTGCGCCGACCGCGGCACCGACATAGCCCAACTCCGACAGCGGCGTGTCCAGTACGCGCCCGGGGAATTGATGATAGAGGCCCTTGGTCACGCCCAGCACCCCGCCCCAGGCGTCGTTTTCACCGGGAGCACCGGCGCCGCCGGCGACGTCTTCGCCCATGATGAACACGCTGGGATCGCGGCGCATTTCCTGGGCCAGGGCTTCGTTGATTGCCTGCTGATAACTGATTTTTCTCGCCATGATGAAGGTCTCGATTCTTGTTATAGGGGGCGTTCAGGGATAGGAAACGTAGACGTCGGTGAGCAGATCGGCCGCGCTCGGCTTGGGGTCGGACTTGGCCTTGCGCACGGCATCTTCGATCAGCAGGTCCACTTCGCTATCGATCTGGTCCAACTGGCTGACATCGATCAAGCCGGTCCGGGTGGTGCGTTCGCGAAACTGCATCAGGCAGTCGTTGTGCTCGCGGAAATACTTGACCTCGTCCGGTGCCCGATAGGTCTGGGCGTCACCCTCGAAGTGACCGTAGTAGCGAGTCAACTTGACTTCGATCAGCGACGGACCTTCACCGGCGCGGGCCCGCTCCACTGCTGCACCGGCGGCTTCGTGAACGGCAAAAAAATCGAAGCCGTCGACGGTGACCCCAGGCATGCCGAAGCCGGCCGCGCGGTCGGCAATGTGATCGCACGCCACAGACCAGTTAGAGGCCGTGGCCTCGGCATAACCATTGTTCTCGGCAATGAACAGGCACGGCAGGTTCCACACCGAAGCCATGTTCATCGCTTCGAACACCGCACCTTCATTGGAGCCGCCGTCGCCGAAGAACACCACTGCGACGCTGTCCGTACCTTTGAGCCTGGCGGCCAGTGCCGCGCCCACAACCAACGGTGCGCCGGCTCCGACGATGCCGTTGGCGCCGAGCATGCCCTTCTCGAAATCGGCGATGTGCATGGAGCCGCCCTTGCCCTGACAGACCCCGGTTTTCTTGCCGTAGATCTCGGCCATCATCCCGTACACATCAACACCCTTGGCGATGCAATGACCGTGGCCTCGGTGGTTGGATGCGATGCAATCATCATCCCCCAAGTGAGCCATGACACCGGCGGCCGAGGCTTCTTCGCCGGCATAAAGATGGACGAAACCGGGAATCTCGCCGGTGGCGAACTCCACGTGCAAGCGCTCTTCAAAAACACGGATGGTGCGCATCACCCGATAGGCATGCAGCAATTGATCAGCGGTCAGCGGTGTCGACATTTTTATTCTCCAGGGTGTCTTGAGGCTCAAGTTTCAAAGTGCAAGGTTCAAAGGGTGTTGCGGGTGTTCACGGCCGATGGCCAGCAGCCGCTCTTGCGCTGCATAGGCCAGCGTTGCATTGACATCGATGCTCAGCGGACCGCCGGCATCGAGGGTCACGGTGGGTAAGTCATGGGCGTTGAATTCGATTTCACGCTCGCCATCCAGCGCCAGGGTGCCGCTGGCCAGGCACAGGCGATGGGCAACGCCGGGTTCAAGGCTGGCGGCGGCGAGCACGCCGCAGCCTTGCAACAGGCCGGGCGCCAGTGGCACCAGCAAGGCTTCGCAAGAGTGCGGATCAAGGCGCATCCAGGCGCCGTTGGGGGCTTGGCGCGACACCGGAAACCACAAGCCACAGAGGGCCGAGATGCCAATGGACTGAGGCTCGGCGAAGGTCACAAACACCTCCGCCAGATCGATCCCACGGCTGATTGCACGGGCGCCGATAAAGGGCAACGAGGACACCGCCACGTCCACCAATGCCACTTCGCACAGGTCGCGGCTCGGAATCCGCACCAGCAGGCGTTTATTGCGGCGCAAAGCGATTTCGGGTGGAATCCGCCCGCTGGCGAATAGCCCGCCGGCCAACCCGGCGCTGGTGGCTTCACGCAGTTCCGGGAAGGCATTGTTGGTCCCCGTCGACAGGGTCAGCAGTGGAATGTCGCCGACTTCAGCGGCCACCGCCTTGTGGGTGCCGTCACCGCCGAGCACGGCGATCAACGATACGCCGCGCTCAGCCATCCAGCGCGCAGCCTGACGAGTGTCCGCCACGCTCTGGCGCAAGGTAAGGTCCAGGAACTCCAGGGTTGGCCAGTGGCTGTCACGCGCCTGGCGGCCATGACTGTTCTTCAACACCGCAGCGGCAATGCCGGTCATGTCGGTGGGCATCAGCACCCGCTCGACACCGGTGGCGCCAAAAGCCGCCAGCAGCCGTTGGATCACCGAGACCTTGTCGGTGCTGGAAAACAACCCGGCATTCGCCGTCAGGCGTCGTACGTCCCGGCCGGACGCCGGGTTGGCAATGATGCCGACGGTCAGGGGCAAGCGACTCATGTCACCCCCACAGGTAGAACAAGGAAAAGGCCTCGGCAGGAGAACATAGGGCACCTCTTTTTATTATCGGGTTGCCAGTCGCACTGGTTGCAGGAGCTAGAGCAAGGCCAGTGCCAGATTCGCAAAAAAGCGCCAGGAGGCCTGTTCCAGAGCGGTCTTTACCTGAGTCCATGAGGGTTGGGATCACGCTCGATTGAGACGTCCCATGTCAGCCTGCACGGGTTTGTGGTGAGACCTTGAGACGTTGCGTCTCACCTTCGCCGTGAGTGAACCGATGCTTGTCGACCGTCCATGAACGGCGCTTAATAGCCGCACAAATAAAAGAAGATTGAACCGGAGACCTTAAATGCTTTCCGCACACTCGAAGGCGCACGTGGATTGCGTCAGCCGTGTTTTGAAGAACGCAGCGCACCTGCCGCAACTGCCTGTGTCGGACTTGATATTGGACTCCTGGCGCCGTTCCATGGAGCAACACCACCTGGACCCCGGCTCACTGCAAGGGCCACGGATCCTTTCGCAGAACGTGCTGCAGGAGTGTCAAGAACGCTCCGAACTGTTCCTGCGCATTGCCAGCGAAGAAGTCGCCCGCCTCCACGGTCGCGTGCGCGATGCTGACTACTGCGTGTTGCTTACCGATGCCCAGGGCCAGACCATCGACTACCGCGTGGAAACCTCGATCCGTAATGACTGCCGCAAAGCCGGCCTGTATCTGGGCACCTGCTGGTCAGAAGGCGAGGAAGGCACCTGTGGCGTGGCCGCGGTGCTGACCGCACGGACACCGGTCACGGTGCATAAGCGAGATCACTTCCGCGCCGCTTTTATCGGACTCACCTGCTCTGCTGCTCCAGTCTTCGACCCTCGGGGCGAACTGCTCGGGGTACTTGATGTGTCTGCGGTGCGCTCTCCGGACGACCGCCGTTCGCAACACCTGATCCGGCAGATGGTGGTGCAGAGCGCGCGGGAAATAGAACAGGCGTTTTTCATGAGCAGTGCCCAGGGCTACTGGGTGTTGCGGGCCCACAACAGCCCGGGCTACGTCGACAGCCAACCCGATTACCTGCTCGCCTGGGACGATGACGGACGACTGCAGGCGCTAAACCCCGCGGCGCGGCAGTGGCTGTTGCAAAGCTTTGGTCAGCTGCCGGAACACATCGGCCAAGTGTTCGATCAGCAGTTATTACATCGGGCCAGGGACGAATCGCTTTGCCTGCTTCACTGCCAGGGTGCCCGCCATGCCTTGCATGGACGACTCAACGCGCCACGGCGGGTAAAACGCAACCCTGCGCGCCGGGTACTGTCATCCGCCGAACTCGACCCGCGACTGGAAGAAAGTCTGCGCCTTGCGGTGCGCGTCAAAGACCGCAATTTACCGGTGCTGATCCAGGGCGAAACCGGTTCTGGCAAGGAAGTCTTCGCCCGCCAGTTGCACCAGGCCAGTCTGCGCCGTGAGCGGCCTTTTATCGCGGTGAACTGCGCAGCGATTCCCGAAAACCTGATCGAAAGCGAGCTGTTCGGTTATGTGCCCGGCGCCTTCACCGGCGCTTCGAGCAAAGGCATGCAAGGTCTGCTGGAACAGGCCGATGGCGGCACCCTGTTTCTCGATGAAATCGGCGATATGCCTCTGCCCCTGCAAACCCGTCTGTTGCGGGTTTTAGCCGAGGGCGAAGTGGCGCCCCTGGGAGCGTCACGAAGCAAAGCGATAGACATTCAGGTCGTCTGCGCGAGCCACCGCGATCTGGAAGCACGGGTGACCTCTGGCGAGTTTCGCGAGGACCTGTACTTTCGCCTCAGAGGAGCGCGATTCCAGTTGCCGCCGTTGCGCGAGCGCAGCGATCGACTGGCCTTGATCAACCGGATACTCGAAGAAGAATCGTCGGCCTGTGGGATAGCGGTGCAACTGGGAAGCGCCGCACTGGAATGCCTGCTCGGCTATCGCTGGCCGGGAAATGTGCGCGAACTGCGGCACGTGCTGCGTTACGCCTGCGCGGTGTGCGAGACCCATTTGATTCTGTTGAGTGACTTGCCTGAGCAACTGCTCGGCCATCGACTCAGTGATCCGGCTTCAGCCGACACCGTGGAACGCTGCGCCAGTCCGGAACGCCAGGCACTCATCGATGCCCTCGTGCGTCATCGCTGGAAGCCCACCGCCGCAGCCAAGGCTTTGGGCATCTCCCGGGCAACGCTGTATCGACGAGTGCATCAACATGACATCGACATGCCTGGCAGAGGCTAAACACAGCTTCATCCGGCGGCCTCGCAGGCTATCGGGCAGCATACGGGTGCCGGTCAAACGTTTCGCCGCTACAATGCGCACCTTGACCGTGACAAGCCAGACTAAAAAAACATGTCCCTACCCAAACATCACCTGGAATTGCTCAGCCCCGCCCGCGACGTGGCCATCGCCCGCGAGGCCATCCTGCATGGCGCCGACGCCGTGTACATCGGGGGCCCGAGCTTCGGCGCACGCCACAACGCCTGCAACGAGGTGAGCGATATCGCCCAATTGGTCGAATTCGCCCGTCGCTACCACGCCCGGGTGTTCACCACCATCAACACGATCCTGCACGACAACGAGCTGGAGCCGGCCCGCAAGCTGATCCACCAGTTGTACGATGCCGGCGTCGACGCGCTGATCGTCCAGGACCTGGGCGTGATGGAGTTGGACATCCCGCCGATCGAGCTGCACGCCAGCACCCAGACCGACATCCGCACCCTGGCGCGGGCGAAGTTTCTCGATCAGGCCGGCTTCTCCCAATTGGTACTGGCCCGCGAGCTGAATCTCCAGGAGATCCGCGCCATCGCCGACGAAACCGATGCGGCGATCGAGTTCTTCATCCACGGCGCACTGTGCGTGGCGTTCTCCGGCCAGTGCAACATCTCCCACGCGCAGACCGGCCGTAGCGCCAACCGTGGCGACTGCTCCCAGGCTTGCCGCCTGCCATATACCCTCAAGGACGAAAAAGGCGGTGTGATCGCTTACGAAAAACACTTGCTGTCGATGAAGGACAACAACCAGAGCGCCAACATCCGCGATCTGGTTGAAGCCGGCGTGCGCTCGTTCAAGATCGAGGGTCGCTACAAAGACATGGGCTATGTGAAGAACATCACCGCCTGGTATCGCCAGCGCCTGGACGACGTTCTCGAAGACCGCCCGGACCTGGCCCGCGCATCCAGCGGCCGCACCGCGCACTTCTTCCTGCCCGACCCGGACAAGACCTTCCACCGCGGCAGCACCGATTACTTCGTCAGCGACCGCAAGATCGACATCGGCGCCTTCGACACACCCACCTTCACCGGCCTGCCGGTGGGCGTGGTGGAGAAAGTCGGCAAGCGCGATCTGCTGGTGGTCACCCACGAACCGCTGTCCAACGGCGATGGCCTCAATGTGCTGGTCAAGCGTGAAGTGGTGGGCTGGCGCACCAACATCGCCGAGCCGAAGGGCGAGTTCGAAGAGGACGGGGAAAAGCGCTACCGCTATCGTGTGGAGCCCAATGAGATGCCGAAGGGGTTGCACCAGCTGCGACCGAATCACCCATTGAGCCGCAACCTCGACCACAACTGGCAGCAGGCCCTGGTCAAGACCTCCGCCGAGCGCCGGGTGGGTCTTGCCTGGGTCGCTCGCCTGCGTGAGGATCGCCTGGAGCTGACCGCCACCAGCGAGGAAGGTGTCAGCGCCAGTGTCGCCCTGGACGGTCCATTCGGCCTCGCCAACAAACCGGAACAGGCTCTGGAGCAACTGCACGACCTGCTCGGCCAACTGGGCACCACTCAATACCACGCCACGGCTATCGAACTGGATGCACCGCAGGCGTATTTCATCCCGAACTCGCAGCTCAAGGCCTTGCGCCGCGAAGTCATCGAAGCGCTGACCGCGGCGCGCATCAAAGCCCACCCACGGGGTGGTCGCAAGGCCGAGACCGAGCCCCCTCCGGTGTACCCGGAGTCGCACCTGTCGTTTTTGGCCAACGTCTACAACGAGAAAGCCCGCGGCTTCTATCACCGTCACGGCGTCAAGCTGATCGACGCGGCCTATGAGGCTCACGAGGAGACCGGCGAGGTGCCGGTGATGATCACCAAGCACTGCCTGCGTTTCTCCTTCAACCTCTGCCCCAAGCAGGCCAAGGGCGTCACCGGCGTGCGCACCAAGGTCGCTCCGATGCAACTGGTGCATGGCGATGAGGTGCTGACGCTGAAGTTCGACTGCAAGCCTTGCGAGATGCACGTGATCGGCAAAATGAAGGGGCACATCCTTGACCTGCCGCAACCGGGCAGCGTGCAGCCGGTCGTCGGCCACATCAGCCCTGAAGACCTGCTCAAGACCATCCCTCGCGCGCCCCACTGAGTGACTGGCGAGCGCGCCGCTACGGCGCTGCGCTCGCAAAGCGGCTGAATGTTAAAAGTGTGACCAAGAGGGATTTGCAGGCATAAAAAAACGCCGGATCGGCGTTGGCGTTTTCTGTAAAGACAATCATCCAGGACTCCCGCACTACCTGCCGGCGGAGCCATACTTGGATGAGTATAAGGAAAATGGCAGGGGCGGCTGGATTCGAACCAACGCATGGCAGGATCAAAACCTGCTGCCTTACCGCTTGGCGACGCCCCTGTATCTGTTGCTGCGAGTGCCCGGCACTCTCTTTCTGATTTGTCCGAGCCTCTGCAAGAACGGGCGGCAATTTATCAACTTTCGCTTCGCCTGGGAAGCCCAACACAAAAATATATTTGTTTTAAAACAGATGCTTACTCCTGATCCTGGAGGGCGCCATGGCAGCTGTTACCGATACACTGAAGCTGTTTCTCGCCGGCGATGTCATGACTGCCCGCGGCATCGACTCAGTATTGCCGCATCCTGGCGATCCGCGGCTTTACGAAGACTATGTCAAGAATGCCGGCGATTACGTCCGGCTGGCAGAAAGACTCAATGGCCCGATTCCCCTCCCCGTCGATTTCACCTATGTCTGGGGCGCTGCGCTGGATGAGCTTGAACTTCGCCAGCCACACGCACGCATCATCAATCTGGAAACGGCGGTGTCGCGCCGCGGACGACCGGAGCCAAAGGGCATCAATTACCGCATGAGCCCGGAGAACTTCCCGGCCATCAGCGCAGCCGGCATCGACTGCTGCGTGCTGGCCAACAACCATGTGCTGGACTGGGGGGCAGCCGGCCTGGCCGATACGCTGGATACCTTGTCGAGCAACGGTATGTGCAGCGCCGGCGCCGGGTACAACCGACAGTCTGCCGAAGCGCCCGCCGTGCTGCCACAGCCTGGCGGACGACGCTTGCTGGTGTTTGGCCTCGGCGATCCCGACAGCGGCATTCCATCGGACTGGGCCGCCACGGATAAGCGCGCGGGCGTCGCGCGGTTGGAAGATCTGACTATGCAAAGCCTGCGCCCTGTGGCCAAACGGATTCTCGAGAGCAAAAAGCCGGGGGATCGGGTGGTCGCCTCCATTCATTGGGGCGGCAACTGGGGGTTCGATATCCCGCGCGAGCAAGTCCGGTTCGCCCATGCCTTGATCGACGAGGCTGGAGTTGACGTGGTGCACGGGCATTCCTCGCACCACGTCAAGGGCATCGAGGTGTACCGCGAACACCTGATTCTCTATGGCTGCGGTGATCTGCTGAATGATTACGAAGGCATCGAGGGCCACACAGACTTTCGCGGCGACCTGGGGCTTCTGTACTTTGCCTCGCTGGGCCTGGGCGGGCAGCTGAAGTCGCTGGACCTGATACCCACCCGCCTCTGTCGCTTGCGCATCTGTCGCGCCGAAGGGGATGACCGCCAATGGCTGCACGACACCCTTTCTCGCGAGTGCGCACGCTTGGGCAGTAGCATTCAGCCGGGCGCGAAAAATGCCTTCGAGTTGCGTTGGTAATTGCCTACTTTGTGGCGAGCGAGCTTGCTCCGGGCGGCGTTCCGACGTTGGGCTGCGTAGCGGCCCCAAAAAGCTGATATCGGGCAGTTACCGACACTCTGATCCCCTTTCGGACCCGCTGTTCTGGCGGGCCCACTTCTATGCAAATGGGGCTGGATTGCCGTTAAATATCAATTCACCCCACGCCTCGCCACCAGGATCAATTTATGCCGCTGAGCTTTCATAAAATGCACGCCAATGGCGATGACTTCGTCATTGTGGACGCGCGAAACTCGGCTAATCCAATGACAAGCACCCTGGCCCGGCAAATGGGTGATCGGCATCGAGGTGTCGGATTCAATCAAATCGCGGTGATGCTCGATTGCGATGATGCCGTTGCGCGCGTGATGTTCTGGAATGCGGATGGCTCCACGCTGGATGTTTGTGGCAGCGCAACGCGGGGTGCCGCGGATAGGCTGATGCGCGAATTAAACCTTACTTCGATAGCGCTGCGAACCAACCGTGGTCTACTCACGTGTGAGCGAACCTCAACCGGCGCGATTTCCGTCAACATGGGAGAACCTCTATTCGGCTGGTCGGATATTCCTCTGGCCCTGGAACTGGATACCGCTGTTTTACCACTGGCGGGTGGCCCAGCAGCGACCAGCATGGGCAATCCGCACTGCACCTATTTTGTGGATGATCTGACAGCCGTTGATATAGCGACCCTCGGACCGACCATTGAAACCAACCCTCTGTTTCCTCTCAAGACGAACGTGCATTTCGTCCAGATCATTAACCGAAAGCACATTCGGTTGCGCATCTGGGAGCGCGGAGGTGGCATTGCGCTCGGTTCTGGTTCCTGCTCCTGTGGCGCCGCGGTTAACGGGATTCGTCGTGGCTTGTTAGACCCTTGCGTTGAGGTTGAATGTGATGGCGGAACCGTAACGGTTCAATGGGATGGCGTGGGATCTGTCTTTCTCATCGGGCCGGTGGAGACAACGTTTTCGGGAACTGTTCACGACAGCCTCTCCTTCAGGCTATGAATCGGCGGCCATCGAATAACTGACCTATTCTGAATCGACCGACAAAAGATCACCCTTTTGAGGTATCTGAACTCGTTACAGCAATGGAGGCTGAATGATGAAGGAGCATTCGATTGAGTTTCGCGCTGGAGAGGCGCTTACGCCACACTCTTCGCCCCTCGCCATGACCCGTCCCACCCAATCTGCCACGCTCAATAGTCGCATCGAGCTTTACACCCAGGAGCCGATGGTCAACTGGCTAGGTCCGTTTCAGCTAATGCGTACGGGCATACAAACGGCCGTGGCCACCACGATGGGTGCCTTCGCCGACCCACGCGACGTGCTGGGCATGCTCAACCCTCGGGACTCTAACCCGCCCATTCAGGTGGCTGGCGACGGTGACGTGTGGATCGACTATCTGGCCGATACTGGCGACGGCTGGGACTCCACCTATTCCATGGCACTGTGCGTCAGTCAGGATGTCAAGTTGCCGGACTACCCGCTCACGCTGCCGCGCGGTGACGTGTTGCTGCTCGGCGGCGATCAGGTCTATCCCACACCGGCCCAATCCGGCTACCGCACCCGCTTCCTGGATCCCTTCCGTGCCGCCTTTCCCGCGCCGGTACCCAAGGTTCGCCCTGATGAGCAGGACCAACCCGTGCCGCAGCCGGGTGCCCCGTGGATAGTGGCGACGCCCGGCAACCACGATTGGTATGACGGCCTGCGCGGTTTCTCCCAACTGTTTTGCGAGCGCAAGCCCATCGGCGGCTGGGAAACCCGCCAGCGCACCAGTTACTACGTGCTGCAACTGCCCAATGGCTGGTGGATCTGGGGTCTGGACCTGCAGCTGGAGTCCCTGATCGACCAGCAGCAGAAGCAATACTTCGAGCAGATGCACGCCAAACTGCAGCCCGACGATCGCGTGATCCTCTGCACACCCGAACCGAGCTGGGTGGACGAGGCCGAACGACTCGCACGCGTGGGGCGCAAGACCTTGCCCTCGATCGAAACCAAGACCCCACGCTTCAGCAGCCTGGGCGATATCGAACAGCTCTTGGGTGACCACTTGGCGGTGGTCTTGGCCGGAGACTCGCACCACTACGCACGCTACCAGCCAAAAGCGGGCACCCAGGCGCCGCAGCGCATCACTTGCGGAGGCGGTGGCGCTTTCTTGAATGGCACACATCAGCTTCCAGATCCGCCCGAGCCGATCACCGTTGGTGGAGCCCGGCAGCACTATGATCTGGCCGCGGTCTACCCGGACAAAAAGACCTCCGAGCAACTGCGTAATCGGGCCTGGCGGCTACCCACCCGCAACCTCTCGTTCTGCGGCATGTTGGCCATCTTGTACCTGCTGTTCGACTGGATGGTACAAAGCGCCAGCAAGGTACCTCACCCGGCGCGTGATAACCGCAGCCTGATGGAAGTGTTGTCTGGACTCGAAGCGTCTATTCCCAACCTCCTCGAAGCGTGGCGACAGCTATTTCTGGTCATGGCATACAGTCCTTCGTCGGTCATGCTCGCCGTGACCATTGTGCTGGGTTGCGCAGTGTTCTCAGCCACCGGGGTCAAGCGCACCCGCAAGCTCGCCTATGGCGTCGGGGCCGCTCACGGGTTGCTTCACTTGGGGCTGGCGGTCGGACTGCTGTGGCTCATGGGCCGTGTCAACATCTACTACTTTCAATTGGAGGTAGACAACCTACGTCAAGTCTTGTTGTTTCTGGCGGGGACGCTGCTGTTCGGCGGCGTTTTGGGAGGCCTGCTGTTCGGCGCCTGGATGGTGATGGGCAACACTTTATGGGGGCTACACAGCGAGGTGGTTTTTTCCTCGCAATGCATCGCCGACCACAAATGCTTCCTGCGTATGCACTTCAAAGGCGACCAACTCACGATTTACCCGCTCAAGCTGGAGAAGGTCTGCCGGCGCTGGTCCCTGGGATCAGGCGTCGCCAAACTGGCGAAGGTGCAGCGCACCTGGAGGTTGCGGGCAACGCCAGAAAGCACGGGCCCGCGTTTTGTGCCAGCCTCGGGTGCGCTCGAACTGCAACTGATCGAGCCGCCCATTGAGATTTTGCGTGGAAGCCCACCTATGAGCTCACACCGTTAAGCAAGCCCGGTTCAGAGACAGAACCAGCGATGAGTAACCTGTGGCGAGGGAGCAAGCTCCCTCGCCACAGGTTCAGTATCACGCTTAACTGACCGGCATTACGGCAGCCTGGCTCCTACGCAGATGAAGCGGATATCAGAACCAGGTTTCCATCTGTATGCCGTACTGCCATACACCGCCGGCGTTGAAGTCCGACTTGCCGAAATTGTCTACGGAGCTGTATCCGTCCAGGTCCGAAGACCAGTTCATGAGGCTGGCGAACACTCGCAATTCGGGACGTGTGAGCAGGTCTCCAACGTCAGGTTTGAATGTCGGGGCGATGGTGAATTTCCAGAAATTACCGTCGACCGCATTACGTTGCATGTAGCCCTTGGGGTCGAGGTCCATCGTTTGCCAACTCATTTCGTAGGCCATCTCGAAATTGCTGTTGATTTCATTGGCCAACCGCACGTTCAGGGTCATCCAGCGGTAATCGTCACCCTTGACGTACCTGTCCTTGCTCTGTTCGGCCAACAAGCTAGGACCGATGCGCCAGCCGGGGGCAATGGGCGTCTCACCATAAAGCGCCAGACGCAGCGCGCGGGCGTCGTCGATCAGTTCGCCATCCGAACCGATGTTCTTGACCTCTGCCCCCAGACCTTGCCCATAGAGCAGTGCCGTTTTGAAGAAGCCTTCCCTGCCGAAAAAGTCTTTCTGGTGATTGGCCAACATGCTGTGCAAGCCGGAATCCGCAGGCGTCAGGCCTGCCTCATTGGTGCGGGTGGCAAAGTCGTTTTTCTTCGAGCCAATGCCATTGAACATCCACTGCCACTGACCATTATCGAAGAACTGGTTGGAGGTCAGGATGTAGCTTTCCACATCGGCATTGACACCGCCCTCACTGAAATCCCCGTAATTACGCCCGATCAAGGAGTAGTTCGAGCGCCAGTCCTTGTTCATCTGCACATCGTAGATACCACCCCCGGTGCCGGCCAGAAAGACGACGTCCGAGTCCAGCCAATGGATATCGAAATTGTCCCTGTCGAATCGTTTACCTGCCCACAAGGTGGAATTTTCGAACACTGAGTTGCCCTTGAAGGCGGCGAGATGGTCGAGTTCGGTAAATACCTGACGCACGTTCAGGTTACTTTCGTCGGCCGTCCAGTCATTGGAACTCTCCACACCGTCAGCGATGGACACCGTGAATTTGGAACGGGTACCGTTCTGCGCCAGGATTTCTTTCGACAGGTCGATGCGCATGTAGGTGTCGTCTTCGTTACCGAGTCGCCCGACTGCCCCCCCGACTGAACCGGCCGGGGTGGTATAAGGACCGCCACGACCACCACCCAGCCCATCGTTGATCAACAATCCGGAGCGCGCGTAGCCTTTGAAGCTGAAGCCGTCAGTGAGGTGTGCGCTGCTGTCCTGCTTTTCCATGCTTTGCTGACGGGCTTCGAGTTTTGCCAGTCGAGTGTCCAGAGCAGGCGCCGACATGGCTGCTGCGGTAGACGCTGCAGGCTGCAAGGTTGGTGTGGCGAGTTTTATCTGTTGCAATTCCCTGGCGAGGGCCTGGGTTTGCTGTTCCGCTGCCGCTGCGCGTTTTTCCGCTGCGCTGGCACGGGCTTCAAACGCAGCCATGCGCTCTTCCAGAGTCGCGGCCTGAGAGGTTGCCGCCGAGGTGCCGAGCACGCCTGCGATTAGCCAACTTGATGCTTTGTGCATGTGAATCCCCTGTTTTGTTTTTATTTTTTCTGCTACCGCAACCGGCCTTTCTTCGTGAATTGTGAATTCTCAAAATTGACGAAAAAAAGGATGCCTCATCGCAAATACGCTGCTACATTTGGCGATGTTAACGTTAACTTTTCTAAAAACAAAAATAAAGAGGGCTTTATGAAAGCGCTTAAATCTCTTCTTCCAGTAGCACTGCTCACCCTTTGTGCCGGGCTTCCATCCCTCTCGAATGCAGCTGATTTGACGATCTCCTGCGGCGCGGTGGGTGCGGAGTTACAACTCTGTAAAGAGGCTGTCGAGGCGTGGTCGAAACAGACCGGCAACCACGTCGAGGTGGTCTCAACACCTAACTCGGCAACCGAGAGGTTGTCGTTCTACCAACAGATCCTCAGTGCGCAGTCCAGCGACATCGACATCATTCAAATCGATATGGTGTGGCCGGGGATGCTGGCTAAACATTTGATGGATCTTCGCGAGGTGCTTCCTGCCAATGCGACCCAGGGCTACTTCCAGGCTCAGGTGGATAACGCCACGGTGAACGGACGGCTGGTGACGATGCCGTGGTTCACCGACTCGGGCCTGCTGTATTACCGCAAGGACTTGCTCGAGAAGTACAACCAGCCGGTTCCCCAGACCTGGGAAGAAATGACCGCCACCGCCCGGAATGTTCAACAGGCCGAGCGCGCTGCCGGGAACCCCAATGCCTGGGGTTACATCTTTCAGGGGCGCGCCTACGAGGGCCTGACGTGTAATGCGCTGGAGTGGATCAGCAGCCAACCGCAAGGCGGGCTGGTCAATCCGCAAGGCGACATCGTGATCAACAGCCAGGCCTCGAGAACGGCGTTGACCCTGGCGAAAAGCTGGGTAGGAGACATCTCCCCGCGTGGTGTCCTCAATTACACCGAGGAGGAAGGCCGTGGCGTATTCCAGTCGGGCAATGCGTTGTTCATGCGTAACTGGCCCTATGTCTGGGCCCTGGTGCAAAGCAAGGACAGTGCGGTAAAAGACAAAGTCGGCGTCGCTCCCCTGCCACGTGGCGGCGAGACCGGCAGCCATGCCTCCACCCTCGGTGGCTGGGGTCTGGCGGTATCGCGTTACAGCGCCCATCCAAAACTTGCCGCCGAGCTGGTGAGCTACCTGAGCAGTGCCCAACAGCAAAAACATCGTGCGCTGATCGGCGCCTATAACCCGGTGATCGAGTCGCTGTATCAAGATCCCGAGTTGCTCGCGGCCATGCCTTATTACGCTCAGTTGCACAGCATTCTCAACGATGGGGTCATGCGCCCCGCCTCAATAACCGCCGATCGCTATCCACGAGTCTCCAATGCATTCTTCGATCGAGTGCATGGTGTGCTGGCGGGCGAGTTGCCTGTGGATCAGGCGCTGGCCGAGCTGGAAAGCGAACTCACGCGCATCAAACGCCGGAACTGGTAAGCCACAAGGAAGAAAATCACCATGTCTGTCTCTACGACCCATGTCCCCTATGACGAGCTTCTGCTCACCAGGGAAACGCCCGTACAACGACGCCGGGTACGCGCCGCCTGGCTGTTTTTGACACCGATGCTGTTGTGTCTGGCCCTGGTGGCAGCCTGGCCGCTACTGCGCACATTCTGGTTCAGCCTGACCGACGCCAGTCTGTCGGACACCGGTGGCGGATCCTTCGTCGGCCTGAGCAATTATCTGTTCCACAACGGCTCCAGCTGGTCGGGCATCCTGGTCGATCCTCAGTGGTGGAACGCGGTGCGCAACACCTTGCATTTCACCGTGGTGTCGGTGGGACTGGAAGTCGTACTGGGACTGTTGGTGGCATTGCTGCTGAACATCAAGTTCACCGGCCGTTCCCTCGTGCGTGCGATGATTCTGATTCCCTGGGCGATTCCGACCATTGTCTCGGCAAAGATCTGGTCATGGATGCTTAACGACCAGTTCGGCATCATCAATCACATGATGCTGAGCGTCGGCCTGATTGATGCCCCCCTGGCCTGGACGGCAGATGCTGATCTGTCGATGTGGGCGGTGATTCTCGTCGACGTCTGGAAGACCGTGCCGTTTGTCACGCTGCTGATGCTGGCGGCCTTGCAGATGTTGCCGAGCGATTGCTACGAGGCCGCGAGGGTCGATGGCATTCATCCGCTGAAAGTGTTCTGGCGTGTCACCCTTCCCCTATTGATGCCTGCACTGTTGGTGGCGGCGATCTTCCGCATCCTCGACTCGCTGCGGGTATTCGACGTGATCTATGTGCTGACCTCAAACTCGTCGAGCACCATGAGCATGTCGGTGTATGCCCGCCAGCACCTGGTGGAGTTCCAGGACGTCGGTTACGGCAGCGCGGCCTCGACGCTGCTGTTTCTGGTGGTTGCGGTCATCGCCATGCTTTATCTCTACCTCGGACGCCGTCAACTGGAGGTCCGGTCATGAACCTGCGCCTACTGAAAAAAGCACTGTTGCGCCTCGGATTCTGGTGCCTGATCGGGGTGTTGCTGCTGTATGCGGTTTTCCCTTTCTACTACGCCATCGTGACGTCACTGAAGCCGTCCAGCGCCTTGTTCGAGGTGAGCTACTGGATCAACAACCCCGACTTCTCCAATTACGCGGCGGTACTCAACCAATCCTCATTCCTGCTAGCTATCGGCAACTCGCTGGTGGTTGCGCTTAGCGTGGTGACGCTGGCGTTGTTCCTCAGCGTGACCGCCGCCTATGCCTTGGGCCGGGTGAAGTTCCGTGGGCGTGGCACGGTGTTGATGATGGTGCTGGGTGTGTCGATGTTTCCTCAGGTTGCGGTGTTGTCGGGGCTGTTCGAGGTGATCCGCGCCCTGGGTCTGTACAACACGTCCTGGGCGTTGATCCTGAGCTACACGATTTTCACCCTGCCTTTCACCGTCTGGGTGCTGACCACGTTCATGGGGCAACTGCCTCATGAACTGGAAGAAGCGGCCATCATGGATGGCGCCTCCCCATGGGTCACGCTGACCCGCGTGCTGTTGCCGCTGCTGTGGCCCGCACTGGTCACCACGGGCTTGTTGGCCTTTATCGCCGCATGGAACGAGTTCCTGTTTGCCCTGACCTTCACCCTCACCGACACGCAACGCACGGTACCGGTCGCCATCGCCTTGATTTCCGGCGGGAGTCCTCATGAGCTGCCTTGGGGGCTGTTGATGGCCGCATCGGTGGTGGTCACCGTCCCACTGGTGATTCTGGTGCTGATCTTCCAGCGCCGAATCGTTTCCGGTCTCACTGCCGGCGCGCTAAAGGGTTGATGCCCGACAACTATAAGGAACAGCATCGTGATCAAGTTGAAACTGGACAACGTGAACAAACAATTGGGCGGCGCGCGGATTCTTCGCGACGTCAACCTGGAGATCGCCGCGGGTGAATTCGTGGTGTTCGTTGGCCCTTCGGGCTGCGGAAAGTCGACTCTGCTGCGACTGATCGCCGGACTGGATTCGATCTGTGACGGCGACCTGCTGATCGACGGGCGACGGGTCAACGACCTGGAGCCGCGCGAGCGTGGCGTCGGCATGGTGTTTCAGTCCTATGCCCTGTACCCGCACATGAGCGTCTACGACAACATCAGCTTTGGTCTCAAACTGGCCAAGACTGAAAAAACCAGCCTGCGCGAGCGCGTGCTGAAAACGGCGCAAATCCTGCAGTTGGACAAGCTGTTGCAACGCAAGCCAAAGGAACTGTCCGGCGGGCAGCGTCAGCGTGTGGCCATGGGCAGGGCCATGGCGCGGGAACCGGACATTTTGTTGTTCGATGAGCCGCTCTCCAACCTGGATGCGTCCTTGCGGGTGCAGATGCGCAACGAAATTGCCCGGCTGCATGCTCGATTGGGCTCGACCATGATCTACGTCACCCACGATCAGGTGGAAGCGATGACCCTGGCCGACAAAATTGTCGTGCTCAATGGCGGTCGCGTCGAACAGGTCGGCTCACCACGCGAACTCTATGAGCGCCCGGCCAGCCGCTTTGTCGCCGGCTTTCTCGGTTCGCCCCGGATGAATTTTCTGCCCGCACGCCTGCAGACACCAGGTGAAACCAGCCTGGTCGACACCCTCGTATGGGGTCACTCGTCCCTGCCCTTCGACAGCTCGAACCTGCCGGCAGGCGCGCAGCTGACTCTGGGGATTCGCCCGGAGCACCTGTCGCTCAAGGCGGCGGAGGGAACCGCTGGCATCGTTGTGACCGCGGTCGAATACCTGGGCAGCGAAACCTATGTGCACCTTGAGACCGGTCAGGACGAGCCATTGATCTGTCGTTGTGAAGTCAGCGCCGGATGGAAGGCAGGCGATCGGGTTGAGCTGCAGCTGGACATCGACAACCTGCACCTGTTCGACGCCGACGGTGCGGCCTTGAGCCGTCATCCACATGCCATTGAAACCCTGCCGGATGGCGTTTCTCTACGCCCGGTACGAGCACGCGC
This sequence comes from Pseudomonas sp. B21-048, assembly GCF_024748615.1. Taxonomy (NCBI): domain Bacteria; kingdom Pseudomonadati; phylum Pseudomonadota; class Gammaproteobacteria; order Pseudomonadales; family Pseudomonadaceae; genus Pseudomonas; species Pseudomonas sp. B21-048. The sequence continues at coordinate 3,102,400 of NZ_CP087168.1, forward strand.
CCTATGACTGTGTCTTTGAATTCCATGAGTGTTCCAATGTCCGCTGCCCTTGATATTGCGCAGCATGCGCTGCGTGAGGGTCTGTCTCGCGTCGTCGATGATTATCGACCCGGTTATCATATCGCCCCTCTCGTGGGCTGGATGAACGACCCCAACGGGGTGGTGTACTTTCGTGGCGAATACCACGTGTTCTATCAGCACCATCCCTTCGACGCGAAATGGGGCCCGATGTATTGGGGGCATGCCAAGAGTGCCGATCTGGTCCATTGGCAGCATCTGCCCATTGCACTGGCGCCCGGCGACGACTTCGACCGCGACGGTTGTTTTTCCGGTAGCGCGGTGGTGTGTGGTGACACCCTTGCACTGATCTACACCGGGCACACCTGGCTGGGTGAAGTGGGTGACGAGCGCTCGATCCGTCAAGTTCAGTGCCTGGCCACCAGTACCGACGGCATCCATTTCGTCAAGCATGGCGCCGTCATCGACACTGCGCCGCAAGACACGATCATGCACTTTCGCGACCCGAAGGTATGGCAGGAGGATGACTATTGGTACCTGATTGCCGGCGCGCGTCTGGGCGATGTGCCGTTGCTCCCGCTGTACCGTTCCACGGATCTGCACACCTGGGAATTCCTCGACTATGTGTCCAGCGGCAGCGAGGGCGATGGCTATATGTGGGAGTGCCCGGACCTGTTCCGGCTGAATGGACGCGATGTGCTGCTGTATTCCCCCCAAGGCATGCAACCCGAGGGTTACGAACGACTCAACAAGTACCAGACCGGTTATCGAGTGGGTCGGCTCGACAGCGAATGGCACTTCACCGGCGGGCCTTTTATCGAGCTGGATAACGGCCATGATTTCTATGCCGCGCAAACGCTAGTGGCCGCTGACGGTAGGCGCCTGGTGTGGGCGTGGCTCGACATGTGGGAAAGCCCGATGCCGAGCCAGGCCCATCACTGGTGCGGCATGCTCGGTTTGCCGCGCGAACTTGAACTGCACGCCGATCGCCTTTACGTGTATCCGGCACGGGAGCTCGCCGCCTTACGCAAGGAGCCATTGCCGGGCACACCCTGGTGGGATGAATCGGGAACCCGGCGCGTGCCGCAAGTGAATGGCGACATGCTCGAAATCCATGTGCATCTGGATTTGCTCGGTTGCACCGACGGCCACCTCGGAATCGCTTTGCGTTGCAGCGACGATGGCAAGGAAGAAACCCTGCTTTACTACGATGCATCGCTGCAGCGTTTGGTGCTGGACCGCAGCCGCTCGGGTGCACAAGTCACCGGTCAGCGCAGCGTGGCGATAGACCCGACACAAGAGCGACTGGAACTGCGTGTGTTCCTCGATCGCTCGTCCATCGAGGTGTTCGACGAAAACGGCCGCTTCAGTTTCAGCAGTCGCCTCTATCCGAGCCCCGACAGTCTGGGCGTGAAACTGCTGGCAAGCGGGACTGGCGGACGGGTCTCGATTCCCAAGGCGTGGCCTCTGGACTCGGGATGGTTGTGAGCGGCGTCATTCGAGTCGCGAGAAACCCGGGCCCTGTGTCATGATCCTGCGTCAACCTGACCGGCCTCGCCTCGCATGACTTCAGTGAAAGACGTTGCACAGTTGGCCGGCGTGTCCCTGATGACGGTTTCTCGCGCGCTCAACAACCCGGAAAAACTGAGCCCCGAAACCCTTCAGCGGGTGCGTCGCGCCATTGATGAACTGCAATTCGTACCGAGCCTGTCGGCGCGCAAGATGCGCGGCGACAACCTCCAGTCGCGCACCATCGGTGTGTTCGCGCTAGACACCGCGACCACACCGTTCGCGGTTGAGTTGCTGCTGTCCATCGAACAGACCGCGCAGCAAGCCGGCTGGAATGTCTTTATCCTCAACCTGTTGAGCAATCCGCCCACCGACCAGAACATTGACCTGATGTTGTCGCACCGTCCCGATGGGTTGATCTTCAGCGCCATGGGGTTTCGCCAGGTGAGCATTCCCGAGCGCTTGAAGAGCAAACCCCTGGTACTCGCCAATTGCCAGGCCGATGACAGTCGCCTGGTGAGTTATGTGCCAGACGACGAAACGGGGCAGTATCGAGCCGTGCATCACGCGCTGAGCCAGGGTTATCGGCGCCCGCTGTGCATCAATCTGCCCAAACAGAGTCTGGCCTGGGGCCTGCGGCAAAAAGGCCTGCAGCGTGCCTGCCAGGCATTCGGCCTGGCGCCGGACGCACTCTTGCAATACAACCTTTCCGATCATGACGCCTATGGTGAAACCGCCGCCATCCTCGACCGGCACATCATTGACGGTCGCCCCCAATTCGACCTTCTGATCTGTGGCAATGACCGGATTGCCTTTTGTGCCTACCAGCTGTTGTTGGGCCGTGGCCTGAAAATTCCCGACGATGTCGCCGTGCTCGGCTATGACAACATGATCGGCATCGCCGAACTGTTCGTCCCGCCGCTGACCACGGTGCAACTGCCGTACTACGAGATCGGTCGCAATGCGGCCCGGCACCTGATCGAGGCTCTGGAAGAATCGGGAACCCAGCCGGTTGATTGTCCATTGGTGGTCAGGACGTCGTTGTGAAGTATCAAAACCCTTTACCGAGGGCGAGCTCTCGGTAAAGGGTTGCTTGATTACTTGGGTGGAACGAAGTTATCCAGCATTCGTTCACCGCCAGTTCAGCCAGCATGATGACTTGCTGAAGCGCCAGCAGGGTATGGCGGTGGGTGCCGTCTACCAATGCAGCAATGTCGCTGGCCATGACACTGGCCGAGGCCAGGTTCTCGCACGTTTGAACCAGCAAGGCTTCATGACCGACATCCGGCGCAACCCTATACAGGGTGCTGGGTTTGCGTGGGGTGTTGTTCATGATCGCTGCCGGGTTGAGGTAGAAATTGAGGGCGCGCTCGGCGGCTTCGTGGAATTTTTTTGAATCGTCAGATTCGTAGGGGGATGCCGGATCGGTGTCTGGCGAATTGGGTGTCACTTTGAACATAGATGAAACTCCCACTTAGAATAAATAAGAGCCATCACCCTCGCTACCAAACGGGGTGGCGACCATACGCGGGTTGGTAGACCGGTCTAAGTAGGAAACCCGGCGCTCACAATGGAGCCCCACGCATGACCACCATATAAAGCTGAGCCCCAAAAAAGGGGCTGCATAAGGTGTCGCCATGCGACTACTTAAAGGCGGGCTACCAAACCCGATCACTGTTTTTCAGTGACAGGGAAACGATATAGCTCGCCCCACAGCCGCACAAGCCAGCGGATTCTGGCGCACGCGTAGGCAACGACGCAAGGTGTTGTAGCCGTTGGGACGTAACGGCGGGTGTCTTTAAACGCGCACCTTGAACGCGTGAAATCCTCCAAAAAAATCGAGGAAACGTCCGACATTCTCAGGATTGTGTCGCGGCGCAACCGCACCTGCCGTCCGCTTAAAATCACGTAGGCGGCGCGGCGATGCGTTTTTTGGGATTTATCTCAACCTGAGCCATTCACAAGCGAAATATGCGCGCCATTCCTTTGCACCCGCATCCCGTCTCCCCCTCCAAGTAGTCCGAAACTCCCACCCCGCTTGGGAGTATCGGGCAATGCGCAATCTCTGGCGCTTCGCCATAGTTGCGACCAAAGGTCAACGGTCAGGCCTCGATGACCGGATTTTTCGGGAGTACATTATGGCTATCACCACTGGAACAGTGACGCTCGACGAGACGACGGGTAAACAAAACAATGACTTGGGCGTCGGTGAATTAAGTGGTATCGCGGTACCAGCCCCCTTGACCTCAATTCTTGAGGATGCGCTGAACGAGGGCGCAACGGAGCAGGTGCCGGACCCGGCAACCACCACCGTCGCACTGAGTGGCTACACTCTCGCTGATCCAGACGGGACCGAAATTCTTGACTTCACTGGACTGGGTACTACGCCCATTACCGATGTCAAGTTCAGTCAGGACGCGGACGGCGACCCGTTCGATGGCAGCGTCACGGCGAAGTACCGCACTGCCGACCAGGTGGAGCACGACCTGCTGACCAGTGACGGCTACAAAATCTACCTCTACTCCTCAGGCATCAGCAATGACGCCGTCATCGGACGCAAGGCCACCGCTGGCGGCTTGACCGATCCGGACGGCGACGTCGTCTTCGTCGCCTACCTGGACACCAACACCATCACTGGCGTTCCAGCCACGGAAGAACTCGATGCCGGCGCCACGGGCGCCAAGGTCTATCTGGTGGAGTTGGAGCCGCTTCAACACCCGGACACTACCAACCCCGACGACGCCGTGACGATTTCCAACCTCTACGTCACGGTCGACCAATTCAGCCACTTCTCGATCGAAGGCGCGCCCTCCGGCCAGAACCTGTTCCTGATGTTCGGTGATGGCACGCCTGGCGTTGATGACAATGGCGATCCGGCCAATGAAGTGTCGATCGTCGTCACCGCCACCAATCCCGTGAATCAGTCCGGTCCGAACCAGGATCCGCTGGTTACGAGTGACGACCTCAGCATCACGACCGGCGGCACCATCAGTACCAGCCAGGGCGGCGGTGGCACCACCATTGGTCACACTAACCAGATGGTCGATCCCGGCGAAGCCTTGGCCTTCACCTTTGTGACCAATGTGGGCACTGCAAATAATGACGTTATCGTTCCCAACCTGAGCGAGAACGAGGCCGACGTTGAGACCAACATCAAGTTCACCGGCCTTCACACCACGACCGGCGCCACCTTTACCGTTGTCCAGTTGCAGCAGGACAAGGCCGCCACGCTGACGATCAGCGCGAGCCTGGCCGACTTTGCCCCGGCGGGAGCCTACATCGACGAACTGAAGCTGTTTGACGATGGGTTCGTCAACATCAACTATGTCAAGGTCAGCCTCCAGAAACAGGTCGGCAACGACATCGTGCCGGTGATCGATCCGGGGGATCCGAATGATCCGAATGACGACAAACCCGTGTTCACCGAATTTGACTCTACTGACTCCGGCATCCCGGACCCTATTACCGGTGTCACCGTCACTTTCAATGCCAACGGCACCGTGACCCTGGCGGGTGTCCAAGCGCTCGATGTGATCGAGTACCACACCGGCGACGCCAGCGGCGACCTCTCCCACAGCCGCGTGGTGATCGCGAACACGGCCGTTAACCCCGGCAACCAGTCGCACATTGATGCCGCTTTCGACATTGGCCAGTTCGCCCTGCGTAGCTCCGTCTCCGGGACCGAGTCGTTCGCGGGGTTGGTGTTCGAGGACGATGGGCCGACGGCCTCGGCGGCGCTGGATGCCGGCGCGGTCAGTCACGACGAGACGACTGGCAACGACGGCGATGCCAACGACGTTACCGGCCCGCTTGCCGCGTTTGCAGCCGTTACCACCGTCAGTACCGACATGACTGCGGCTTACGCCCAGGGCACGGCCTCGGTGATCAGCTCCAGCGCCAGCGTCGGCGGCGCGGACGGCCTGGCCAGCACCGCCTACTCGCTGAACGTGGCGAGCGCGGGCGTTGACTCCGGTCTGGACACGACGGAAGGCAACAATATCCTGCTGACCAAGGAAGGCGCGCTGGTGGTCGGACGCATCTCCGGCGGCGCCGATAACGGCGAAGCTGCCTTCGCCGTGGCGATCGACGCCAGCACTGGCGTGCTCAGCGTCGTCCAGTACCACTCGATCAAGCACCCTACCGGCGGCACCAGCCACGACGAGTCGCTCGCCATCAATAATGCCGCGCTGCTCGCGGTGGCCACCGTTACCGACGGCGACGGCGACACCAACGCCGCCTCGGTCGGCATCGGCGCCCGCGTCTCCTTTCAGGACGATGGGCCAACAGCCTCGGCGGCGCTGAGTACTGGCGCGGTCAGTCACGACGAGACGACTGGCAACGACGGCGATGCCAACGACGTTACCGGCCCGCTTGCCGCGTTTGCAGCCGTTACCACCGTCAGTACCGACATGACTGCGGCTTACGCCCAGGGCACGGCCTCGGTGATCAACTCCAGCGCCAGCGTCGGCGGCGCGGACGGCCTGGCCAGCACCGCCTACTCGCTGAACGTGGCGAGCGCGGGCGTTGACTCCGGTCTGGACACGACGGAAGGCAACAATATCCTGCTGACCAAGGAAGGCGCGCTGGTGGTCGGACGCATCTCCGGCGGCGCCGATAACGGCGAAGCTGCCTTCGCCGTGGCGATCGATGCCAGCACTGGCGTGCTCAGCATCGTCCAGTACCACTCGATCAAGCACCCCACTGGCGGCACCAGCCACGACGAGTCGCTCGCCATCAATAATGCCGCGCTGCTCGCGGTGGCCACCGTTACCGACGGCGACGGCGACACCAACGCCGCCTCGGTCGGCATCGGCGCCCGCGTCTCCTTTCAGGACGATGGGCCAACAGCCTCGGCGGCGCTGAGTACTGGCGCGGTCAGTCACGACGAGACGACTGGCAACGACGGCGATGCCAACGACGTTACCGGCCCGCTTGCCGCGTTTGCAGCCGTTACCACCGTCAGTACCGACATGACTGCGGCTTACGCCCAGGGCACGGCCTCGGTGATCAGCTCCAGCGCCAGCGTCGGCGGCGCGGACGGCCTGGCCAGCACCGCCTACTCGCTGAACGTGGCGAGCGCGGGCGTTGACTCCGGTCTGGACACGACGGAAGGCAACAATATCCTGCTGACCAAGGAAGGCGCGCTGGTGGTCGGACGCATCTCCGGCGGCGCCGATAACGGCGAAGCTGCCTTCGCCGTGGCGATCGATGCCAGCACTGGCGTGCTCAGCATCGTCCAGTACCACTCGATCAAGCACCCCACTGGCGGCACCAGCCACGACGAGTCGCTCGCCATCAATAATGCCGCGCTGCTCGCGGTGGCCACCGTTACCGACGGCGACGGCGACACCAACGCCGCCTCGGTCGGCATCGGCGCCCGCGTCTCCTTTCAGGACGATGGACCGGCAACTTCAGCCAACGACACGGTGCGGCTCGACGACGATGTGCTCACGGGTAATCCTGGCGGCACGGGCGACGATGTAAACTCGGAAAACGTGAGCGGCACTCTGGGACGCGCCTTTGGGCAGGACGGGGCTGGCACGGTGGCCTATCTGACCAGCGGAGCGCCCTTAGGCTTCAGCTATGTGACTGATGGCACCAATCTGTTGGTCATGCAAGGCACGATTACGGTGCTGACGCTGACGATCGTCGCGGCGACAGGCGAATACTCGGTGGTGCAAAACAACCCGATCCTCCATGCGCCGGGCCAGGACGAGAACAACCAGACGTTCACCATCAACTACCGGGTGACTGATGGTGATGGCGATACGGCCGATGGCACGCTGGGAATCAACGTCGATGACGACACTCCGGTCGTAACGGCCAAGTCGAACCTGGTCTACGCGAACGCCAATAATCCGACCCCCGGTGGCACCGGTGTCTTTGCCTATGACATCGGCGCGGACGATCGGTTGGGAACAACCTACAGCACCACGAACACCGACTTCTCCGTGAGCCTGACGGGTGTCTCGGTGGGAGCGAACGCCATTACCAACAAGTCGGTGGTCTGGTCCTCGGAGAATGACACGAGCGCGGTGTTCAACGTTGCCTTTACCTATGTGTCCAACAATCCGAATCAGGGCGACCTCACCAATGCAACCGGTACCCTGACCTTTAACAAGGTGGCCGACACTTACACGCTAAGCCTGACCCACGAGATTGAAAGTTTCAGCATCCTGAGGACGTCGACCGCGCAGGGCTTTACCGGCTATGCGATCGGCGGCACAACGCCGATCAACCAGCAACCGCCGGTCTCGGTGGCCAAACTGGCCGACGATTTCTTCGTGCAGTTCACTGGATTCGCCGAGGCAGGCGGCGGAACCGGAGCAGATAATATCAAGGCGGGTGGCGACAACGCCTTCACCCCCAACGAGCTGTTCTCTGCAGCGACGTCCTGGGTGAGTGTTTCCGGGACTGCAGCAGGTGTGGCCGGTGATACGCTCCAGAAAGGCGAGGTGATGGATCTGGACTTCTTCACGGCCAATCCACTCGGGATCACCACCACAGCGCCCACAGAAACGAGCAAGGGGATTTACCTCAAGTTCGACGGCATCGGCAGCGAGGACCTGGTGATTGTGCTGAAGCTGGTCAATTCTGATGACCAACATATCACCCGGGCGATCATTGTCGATAGCGAAGACATCATCCTGAAAACCGCCTCGACTTCTGCCAATAACTATCATCCGATTGCGAATCCCGCCGCCTACGGGATTACTCTGGATCAGAACGACGGCGCGGTAATCATCGAGAGCAATGACTACAACTTTGGCGACGACAACTACTTGATCGAGGGCTTGCAGGTGCTGGTTTCGACCGAGGGTGTTACCGGGAGCGGGTACAACCTCAATGGCAATGTCGGCGTCAGCGGGGCAAGCACCGGTGCCATGTTGACGTTCGGGGATGAGGCTGGCGAGGGCGGCAAGAGCAACCCCCTGGAGACCGGCGAGGCAGGCTCATGGGACAGCGACGTCGTCAAGATCGTCGACATGGGCTTTGTGAGCTCGTCGACACCGGACGCCCACCTGACCTTCGATGTGAAGGTGACGGATGCGGACGGTGATTCAACCGGCACCCAGACGTTGGACGTGTCCATCGCCGGCGGCAAGACCTTTACCGGTGGGGCGAATGTGGACACCTTCAGCTTTATCGGCTTGGATTCCGATACCGATGTGGTGCTGTCCGCGGTGACAACCGTGATCTCCGGCGGCTTCATCTCCGGCGTCGACAAGTTGGACTTCACGGCGGCGGGTTCGGGTACGAACTACACAGAAGTGCTGGCACCGGTCGCCAACCTGGCGGCATTCACCGCTGCCGCCGATACCGCACTGGACGGCTCGACGGACTACTACTTCGGCGTCGTTGGAGGCGACGGCTACCTGGCATTCGACGGCGACGGCAGTGGTATCACCAACATCATCCAGTTAGTCGGTGTGACCAACATCGCAAGCACTGACATTGTCTGAACACCACTGAGGGCACACGGCCTGGCTCCCCTCAAGGAGCCAGGCCGTTTTCATTGGGCCGCTTCACTCACAATTAGAACAGGCGGCGCCGCATCTTCGCGTCCTCCTCCCGTTTCCCCCTCTCACGTAGGCTGAAACTCCCATCCCGCTTGGGAGAATCGGCCGATGCGCAATCCCCGGGGCTTATCCATAGTTGCGGGCAATGGTCAACGGTCAGGCCTCGATGACCGCATGCTCGGGAGAAAAATCATGGCTATCGGAATCACCGGCGTGGACGTTACGCTGGACGAAACGGCCGGGTTACAGAACCTCACTGCCACTCCAGACCCTGTGGGAGACGCTGACGACAACGACATTCTGGTGTCGTCCCTGCCCTTGCCCTTCTCTGACCGTTTGACCACACTTGGCGCAGGTACCGCCACGGATGCGGCCTTGAGTGGCTATACCGGTGCCGGGGGCGACACGGGCAGCGATGCGTTCACCGTCACCGACGGAGCAACCATTACCGATATCAGCTTCGTCGACATTGCTGGCGCACCGCTCAATGGCGTGGACAGCGGACTGGACACCCTCGATGGCACCAGCATCCTTCTCTATACGGACACGAACAACAACATTCTCCTGGGCCGAGCCGGGAGCGCAACCGGCGCGATCGTGTTCGCGGCCTATATCGAAGAAACCGGATCACCGGTCTCGGGCGGCAAGATCTGGACTGTGGAGTACCAACCGCTCAAGCATCCAGACATGACGAACCCCGATGATTCGCTCAATCTGCTGGATAAGGTATACGTCGGAACCAGTCAGGACCTGGAATTCAGTCTGGCCGGCGTGCCCTCCGGTGCGAACCTCTTCCTGATGTTCACGAAGGCGAACCCGACAGTTGTCGACGTCGGTGGTGTGTTGCGGATCACGGACCCCACCATCATAGCCACCGGTAAGGACCCCGCAGACGAGTCAAGCGGCGCCAATATAAACACTGGCGACACGATCATTACCAGCCAGGCGGCTAACCCGACCACCTTCGGCACCAACAATCAGATGATTACGGAACAGGATGGCATCCGCTTTTCGTTCGTCACCGGTGCCAGGCAGGATGTGACCATTCCCAACCTTAGTCAGACCGAAGCAGATGTTGAGTCCAACATCGACTTTACCGACGTCGTCAATGCGAAAAAGGCCAGCTTCGACGTCGTGCAGTTGCAAGGCGGCAAGAGTGCTGTGGTAAAAATCAGCGCATTCAGCACTGCCGCTGAACCTGGCGTGAACTTCATCAACGGCTATGCGAACGATACGCCGGTTGCCATCACCAACGTTCGCGTCTTCAACAGCGCCGGGGTGGTGATCGATAATTCAGACGGATCGGTGAATGATCTGGCCATTGGCATCACCTTTTCTGGTGGGGTTGCAACCGTCACCGGCGTTTTGGCCGGCTACCAGATTGAATACACCACAACCTCGGATCACAACCGCGTGCTCGTCGAGAACGGGGCGGCCCTCGACGCCAGGGGCAATACCCACGCCGATTTTGATATCGGTGGTTTCACGCTGCTCCAAACTGCTGTTACGACCGCCGAAATCGGCTCCAAGATCATCTTCGAAGATGACGGCCCAGCACTCGCCTTTGGCAACCTGATCGGGACCGGTAGCGTCCTGCCGCAAACTGGCTTCTGGAGTAGTTCGGCCGGCGCCGATGGGCTGGATGCGAACGGTCTGGATATCTCGTTGGTGAATGACCAATTCACCCTCGTCAGGCCAGACAACACGACCATCACCGGGACCGGCACGCTCCTTGAGCAGTCACCCTCACCGGACGGCAATGGCACGTACTATTTTGCAGGGACATTGACTGGCGATTTCGACAACAACGACACAACGGCGGATACCGACGTCGATTACACGCTGACCGCCTTTGCCAATGGCAGCTATGTATTGGATCTGGTGCAAGGCTTCAGTTCGACGGTCGTGCTCAGCACTGCCGATGGCTCGCTCGCTGCCGGCGGTCCGGACCCGGTGCGCACATTGTTAATTCCAGATACGAATGACCCGACTATTCCTTCGGCATCTGAGGAGGTTGTGTTCTTTTCCGCGAAGGCGCTTGCGTCGACTACGGACATCCTGACCGGTATCGGGCTTGGAGCACCCGACCCCACCGAAGCCGAACTACAGACCAACCCCCTGCCCGCGTACATCGACCCGAGGGCCATGAACGTCAGCACGTCCGGTATCGGCGTCGCCAATAACGTCCTCCAGGGAGACAATCTGGTGGCAATCGGCGCTACCGATGAAAGTTTCGTCATCAATCCGGAGACCCTGCTGACGGGGATGAAGGTTTTCATCGACAACTCCGTGGCGGGTTACAACACAGCGACCGAGGACCTGTATTACAGGATCTACTACGAGGATGGCACGACTTCGAATCTCATTGAGGTGAATACCCTGACTCCAGAGGCCGGCGGACAAGTGTCCTTCCTCATTGAGCAGGAAGGTACGGCGCTGATCGACGCTGTTCAGCTCACGATGGGCCGAGGCGACATCAAGATCCCGGTGATCCAGTTCATTCAGGAGACCGAGAGCCTGGCCAGCGATATTCAGCTGACGTTCAACGCGACGGTGACGGACAGGGATGGGGACTCGGCATCAAGTACGTTTGACGCCAACCTGTTCGCCAACGACTTGGTCGGCGCCTTCGACTACACGCTGGTGGGTACGGGCGGTGAGCGGGATGCCTTCAACGTCGACTTGTCATTCGATGAGAACCTGTATCAGGTCACCGGCTTCGATGCGGGCGCAAACCTGCGAGACACCCTGGTGCTCAACGGCGACCAGACTGCCGGTGTCCAGATCGACACCAGCGGCGCAGACAGCATCGTCACGGTTACCGAAACGGGCGGACAAGTCACGACCATCACCTTGGTCGGGGTCGATCTTCTGACTAGCGACATCGTTATCGGCAGCGTCTGAGGCGTCGCGTGTGAAAAATGCGAGGGTGGCGCAAGCCACCCTCGCATTGTTTTTTGCAGTTCAAACAGGCGATCCGCACGCTCGCATCCCCTTGGGCACCCTGCGGCAGACCACCGACGAAGACGACTAGGCCGAAACTCCCATTGCACTTGGGAGTATCGGCCAATGTGCAATTTCCGGCGATTGATCATAGTTGTAGAGGTCAATGGTCAGGCTTCAATGACCGCAATTGCTTGGGAGAAAAATCATGGCTATTGCAATCACCGGCGAGGACGTTGTGCTGGACGAGACGGCCGGGTTACAGAACGCCACCGCCACGCCAACCCCTGCAGGAGACGCTGACGACAACGACATTCTGGTGGCATCCCTGCCCTCTTCCTTCTCTACCCGTTTGACCGCACTTGGAGCAGGTACCGCAACGGGTGCGGCCTTGAGTGGCTATACCGGTGCCGCGGGCAACACGGGCAGCAATGCGTTCACCATCAACGGCGGCGGAAGCATTACCGATATCCGCTTCGTCGACAGCGCTGGCGCCCCCCTCAATGGCGTGGACAGCGGACTGGACACCCTTGATGGCACCAGCATCCTTCTCTATACGGATACCAATAACGACAACATCGTTCTGGGCCGTGCCGGGGCCGCAGATGGCGCGATCGTGTTCGCTGCCTACATTGAAGAAACCGGATCGCCAGTCACCGGCGGCAAGATCTGGACCGTGGAGTACCAACCGCTCAAGCATCCAGATATGACGAACCCCGATGATTCGCTCAATCTGCTGGATAAGGTGTTCATCGGAGCCACTCAGGACCTGGATTTCAGTCTGGCCGGTGCGCCCTCCGGTCAGAACCTGTTCCTGATGTTCACGAAAGCGAACCCGACAACTGAAACCGTCAATGGTGTCGTGCGGATCACGGATCCCACCATCATCGCCACCGGCAAGGACCCCGCAGACCAATCAAGCGGTGCCAATATAAACACTGGCGACACGATCAATACCAGCCAGGGGGGTGGCCCGACCACCATCGGCACCAACAACCAGATGATTGTGGAACAGGAAGGCATCCACTTTTCGTTCGTCACGGGCGCCAGGCAGGATGTGACCGTTCCCAACCTGAGTCAGACCGAAGCCGATGTTGAGTCCAACATCGACTTTACCAGCGTCTACAATTCGACCTCGGCCAATTTCGACGTCGTGCAGTTGCAAAGCGGCAAGACTGCCGTGGTAAAAATCAGCGCATTCAGCACCGCGGCTGAACCTGGCGCGAATTTCATCAACGGCTATGCGAACGATACGCCGGTTGCCATCACCAATGTTCGCGTCATCAACAATAGCACCGGGCTGGTGATCGAGAATTCAGACGGATCAGTGAATGATCCGACCATCAGCATCAGCTTTTCTGCTGCCGGAGTGGCAACCATCACCGGCGTGTTGGCCGGCTATCAGATTGAATACACCACAACGTCGAACCACAACCGCGTGCTCATCGAGAACGGGGCGGCCATTGACGCCAGGGGTGATAACCACGCCGATTTTGATATCGGCGGCTTCACGCTGGTCAAGGCTTCTACTTCGATCACCGAAATCGGCTCCAAGATGATCTTCGAGGACGACGGGCCGAGCATCAGCACCACCGGCAGCGAGCCAACGCTGACGGTGGACGAAACAGTGCTGGCCACCAACGCCACCCAAAGCTTTACCGCCAACTTCAGCTCGGCGTTTGGCGCTGATGGCGCGGGCACACTGACCTATGCGCTGGGCGTGGTGGTGGGTGCCTCCGGACTGACCGACACGGCCACCGGCGAGGCGGTCAACCTGTCGCTCAACGGCACCGTGGTCGAAGGCCGCACGGCCACGACCGGGCTGCTGGTGTTCACGGCTAGCGTCGCCGCCAATGGCGACGTTACGCTCGATCAGCTGCGGGCGGTGGTGCATCCCGATGCCACCAATCCTGATGATTCGACGACCCTGACCTCGGACACCCTGGTGACACTGACGGCGACCACAACCGATGGCGACGGCGACAGCGTTCAGGCGACGCTCAACATCGGCCAGAACCTGGTGTTCGAGGACGACGGGCCAAGTATCAGCACCACTGGCACGGAGCCTGTGCTGACAGTGGACGAAACGGTGCTGGCGACTGACGCCACCCAAAGCTTTACCGCCAACTTCAGCTCGGCGTTTGGCGCTGATGGCGCGGGCACAGTGACCTATGCGCTGGGCGTGGTGCCGGGGGCTTCCGGGCTGACCGACACGGCCACCGGCGAGGCGGTCAACCTGTCGCTCAATGGCACAGTGGTGGAAGGCCGCACAGCCACGACCAACCTGCTGGTGTTCACGGCCAGCGTGGCCGCCAATGGTGACGTCACGCTCGACCAGCTGCGCGCCGTGGTGCATCCCGATGCCACCAACCCCGATGATGCGACGACCCTGACCTCGGACGATCTGGTGACACTGACAGCGACCATCACCGACAAGGATGGCGACAGTGCCCAGGCGACCCTCAACATCGGCCAGAACCTGGTGTTCGAGGACGACGGGCCAAGTATCAGCACCACTGGCACGGAGCCTGTGCTGACAGTGGACGAAACGGTGCTGTCGACCGACGCCACCCAGAGCTTTACCGCCAACTTCAGCTCGGCGTTTGGCGCTGATGGTGCGGGCACACTGACCTATGCACTGGGCATGACGGCCGGTGCTTCCGGGCTGACCGACACGGCCACCGGCGAGGCAGTGAACCTGTCGCTCAACGGTGGCGTGGTGGAAGGCCGCACGGCCACCACCAACCTGCTGGTGTTCACGGTTAGCGTCGCCGCCAATGGTGACGTCACCCTTGATCAGCTGCGCGCCGTGGTGCATCCCGATGCCACCAACCCCGATGATGCGACGAGCCTGAGCTCGGACGATCTGGTCACGCTGACGGCAACCATCACCGACAAGGACGGCGACAGCGCCCAGGCGACCCTCAACATCGGCCAGAACCTGGTGTTCGAGGACGATGGGCCAAGCATCAGCACCACCGGCACCGAGCCGATACTGACAGTCGACGAAACGGTGCTGGCGACTGACGCCACCCAAAGCTTTACCGCCAACTTCAGCTCGGCGTTTGGCGCTGATGGCGCGGGCACACTGACCTATGCGCTGGGCGTGATGGTGGGTGCTTCCGGGCTGACCGACACGGCCACCGGCGAGGCAGTGAACCTGTCGCTCAACGGTGGCGTGGTGGAAGGCCGCACGGCCACCACCAACCTGCTGGTGTTCACGGTTAGCGTCGCCGCCAATGGTGACGTCACCCTTGATCAGCTGCGCGCCGTGGTGCATCCCGATGCCACCAACCCCGATGATGCGACGAGCCTGAGCTCGGACGATCTGGTCACGCTGACGGCAACCATCACCGACAAGGACGGCGACAGCGCCCAGGCGACCCTCAACATCGGCCAAAACCTGGTGTTCGAGGACGACGGGCCAAGTATCAGCACCACTGGCACGGAGCCTGTGCTGACAGTGGACGAAACGGTGCTGGCGACTGACGCCACCCAAAGCTTTACCGCCAACTTCAGCTCGGCGTTTGGCGCTGATGGCGCGGGCACGCTGACCTATGCACTGGGCATGACGGCCGGTGCTTCCGGGCTGACCGACACGGCCACCGGCGAGGCAGTGAACCTGTCGCTCAACGGTGGCGTGGTGGAAGGCCGCACGGCCACCACCAACCTGCTGGTGTTCACGGTTAGCGTCGCCGCCAATGGTGACGTCACCCTTGATCAGCTGCGCGCCGTGGTGCATCCCGATGCCACCAACCCCGATGATGCGACGAGCCTGAGCTCGGACGATCTGGTCACGCTGACGGCAACCATCACCGACAAGGACGGCGACAGCGCCCAGGCGACCCTCAACATCGGCCAAAACCTGGTGTTCGAGGACGACGGGCCAAGTATCAGCACCACTGGCACGGAGCCTGTGCTGACAGTGGACGAAACGGTGCTGGCGACTGACGCCACCCAAAGCTTTACCGCCAACTTCAGCTCGGCGTTTGGCGCTGATGGCGCGGGCACGCTGACCTATGCACTGGGCATGACGGCCGGTGCTTCCGGGCTGACCGACACGGCCACCGGCGAGGCAGTGAACCTGTCGCTCAACGGTGGCGTGGTGGAAGGCCGCACGGCCACCACCAACCTGCTGGTGTTCACGGCTAGCGTCGCCGCCAATGGTGACGTCACCCTTGATCAGCTGCGCGCCGTGGTGCATCCCGATGCCACCAACCCCGATGATGCGACGAGCCTGAGCTCGGACGATCTGGTGACACTGACAGCGACCATCACCGACAAGGATGGCGACAGTGCCCAGGCGACCCTCAACATCGGCCAGAACCTGGTGTTCGAGGACGACGGGCCAAGTATCAGCACCACTGGCACGGAGCCTGTGCTGACAGTGGACGAAACGGTGCTGTCGACCGACGCCACCCAGAGCTTTACCGCCAACTTCAGCTCGGCGTTTGGCGCTGATGGTGCGGGCACGCTGACCTATGCACTGGGCATGACGGCCGGTGCTTCCGGGCTGACCGACACGGCCACCGGCGAGGCAGTGAACCTGTCGCTCAACGGTGGCGTGGTGGAAGGCCGCACGGCCACCACCAACCTGCTGGTGTTCACGGTCAGCGTCGCCGCTAATGGCGACGTCACCCTTGATCAGCTGCGCGCCGTGGTGCATCCCGATGCCACCAACCCCGATGATGCGACGAGCCTGAGCTCGGACGATCTGGTGACACTGACAGCGACCATCACCGACAAGGATGGCGACAGTGCCCAGGCGCCCCTCAACATCGGCCAGAACCTGGTGTTCGAGGACGACGGGCCAAGTATCAGCACCACTGGCACGGAGCCTGTGCTGACAGTGGACGAAACGGTGCTGTCGACCGACGCCACCCAGAGCTTTACCGCCAACTTCAGCTCGGCGTTTGGCGCTGATGGTGCGGGCACACTGACCTATGCGCTGGGCGTGGTGGTGGGTGCCTCCGGACTGACCGACACGGCCACCGGCGAGGCGGTCAACCTGTCGCTCAATGGCACAGTGGTGGAAGGCCGCACAGCCACGACCAACCTGCTGGTGTTCACGGCCAACGTGGCCGCCAATGGTGACGTCACGCTCGACCAGATTCGCGCCGTGGTGCATCCCGATGCCACCAATCCCGATGATTCGACGACGCTGTCGGCGGACAACCTAGTGACGCTGATAGGGACCGCAACCGACAAGGACGGCGACAGAGCCCAGGCGACACTCAATATCGGGCAGAACCTGGTGTTCGAAGACGACGGCCCATCACTTGCATTCGGCAACCTGATCGGCACCGGTAGCGTCCTGCCGCAATTCGGGTTCTGGGACAATTCGGCCGGCGCCGACGGGTTGGGGGCGGCGGGTCTGGATATCTCGGTGAATAGCCAGTTCACCCTCGTCAGGCCGGATAACACGACCACGATCGGGACCGCCACGCTCACCGAGCAATCGCCCTCACCGGACGGCAACGGCGCGTACCAATTCGCAGGGACGTTGAGCGGCGACTTCGACAACAACGCCGCAACCGCGGATACCAGCGTCGACTACACGCTGACCGCCTTTGCCAATGGCCGCTATGCACTGGATCTGGTGCAAGGCTTCAGTTCAGAGATCGTGCTCAGCACTGCCGATGGCGCGCTCGGTGCCGGCGGTCCTGACCCCGTGCGCACCTTGTTAATTCCGGAGCAGGATCCGCCGACTATTCCTTCACCATCTGAAGAGATTGTGTTCTTTACCGCGAAGGCGCTTGCGTCGACGTCGGACATTCTGACCGGCATCGGGCTCGGAGAACCCGACCCTACCGAAACCACGCTACAGACCAACCCCCTGCCCTCATACATCGACCCGAGGGCCATGAACGTCAGCACGGCCGGCATCGGCGTTGCCAATAACCTGTTCCAGGGAGACAACCAAGCGGCAATCAGCGCCGCCGATGAAAGCTTCGTCATCAATCCGGAGAGCCTCCTGACGGGTATGAGGGTCTTCATCGACAACTCCGTGGGGGGTTACAACACGGCGACCGAGGACCTGTACTACAGGGCCTTCTACGAGGATGGCACGTTTTCGAACCTCATCGAAGTGAACACCCTGACTCCGGAGGCAGGCGGACAGGTATCCTTCCTCATTGAGAGCGATGGCACGAACCTGATCGACGCTGTTCAGCTCACGATGGCCCGAGGCGAGATCAAGATCCCGACGATCCAGTTCATTCAGGAGAGCGAAAGCCTGGCCAGCGATGTCCAGCTGACGTTCAACGCGACGCTGACGGACAAGGATGGTGACTCGGCGACAAGTACGTTCGACGCCAACCTGTTCGCCAACGACTCGGTCGACGCCCTCTTCGACTTCTCACTGGTGGGTACGGGCGGTGAACGTGATGCCTTCAACATCGATTTGTCAGTCGATGAGAACCTGTATCAGGTCACCGGCTTCGATGCGAGCGCAAACCTGCGAGACGCCCTGGTGCTCAACGGCGACCAGAGCGCGGTTGTCCAATCGATCGACATCAGCGGTGCAGACAGCATCGTCACAGTTGCCGAAACGGGCGGACAAGTCACGACCATCACCTTGGTCGGGGTCGATCTTCTGAGTAGCGACATTGTTTACGGCAGCGTCTGAGAAACGCACGTAAATCGATGCGAGGGTGGCGCAAGCCACCCTCGCATTTTTTTGCACTTCCAATAGGAGATCCGCACGATCACATCAACCTGGGCACCCTCGGCGCGCCAGAGGGTGTCAGAGCGTCTTTTTTTGACGTGAAACCAAATCCAGCTCCACCCACGAGGACTCGGGTGGCTTTTCGTTGTTGGTGAGCCCGTGCTTCAGCGCATACATCAGCAAATCGATACGGTTGATCAGATTAAGCTTTTGATAAATGTTGCTGAGGTGGTTGTGCACGGTGTGCTCACTGATGCCCAGGCGCCCGGCGATGCTCATGTATTTGGCGGACGGATCCCCCACAATGGCGCGAATCAGTTCCCTCTCACGCAGCGTCAGCCGCGCCTGTTTCGCCTGCTCCAGATTGCATTTCAAGTGTATATGCCCGGTCGCGGAATAGCCGGAAAGCCCACCGGCCCAGGCCCTATCCTTTCCGGTGTCGCGGTGGTGGACCGTGATGATGGCCTGGATGATCGATTCCGTCGGATCTTCCGCCAGCACAATACCGCGTGCGCCCGCCTCTATTGCCTGGGCAACGGGGACGACTTCGTACAGGCCCTTGAGCACCAGCACTTTCATTTCGGCGCTGCGGGTGAGTCCCGCAACGACTTCCAACGGGTTCAGCGCATCTGGAAAGAAACTGAAGAAAATCACATTGGGACGCAACTGATCGGCAAGATCCAGCGCTTTGGTATAGGTGGTGGCCTGGCCGCTCACTTCCATCTGAGGCTTCCTGGCATTGATCAAATCTTGAAGGCCCATGAGGACGAGGGGACGACAATCGATCAGCATCACGCGTATTGGTTTTCTGTGGGTCGTCATACTTTCCTGACTCCCTTGAAGAATTAACTCTGACCTCCCTCCCTTGGCCTTCCTGGATCTGCAGCTCGCTCACCTGGCCACCGTGATCGAAGGACAGATGCGAACGCCGACAGGCCTTACGGTGCCCACCCGGCTATTCATCCCTGGGGGACACTTCCGTTGGCTTCACCGGCAGGCGTTGCGGACGTTTGCAAAAGCCGGGCAAAGCCATCGAAGCAACATAATAGGAATAATCATCAATAGCTTGCGCAGGATTGATGTGCTCCCTCAAGCCGCTGAACTGAGTCTAGGCCAGCCCAGCGCGCTGCCAGCCCTCCTATCCGCCAGTCGTCGACTCAAGCCTCATGCGAGCAGCCCGCTCGCTGTTCCCGGCAGCCCCAGCGCCCTCAAAAATCAAGGTCTTAGACTCGCCAGGGGTGACCTGCGGCTAAGGGCTGATCACGACCCAAATCGTCAATTAACCGACGAATGGTGTACGCACAAGCGCAACCGTAACGCTGGCGTCAATTTATCGGCGAGATTCGCCCTTGCCGAACATAGGAATGCTCCCAATCTGGATCTCGCCGCTGGTTTTGCCTTTCGCGCCGCTTGGGTAACAGCATGACTTCGGTGCTGGAATCTATTGCGACAACGCCACGGCCACCACCGCCTGAACTGCTGGAGGTTGTGACTCAAATTGGCATCAAGTGGGGACGGGGATACGCAGCGATATTGCGGCAGAATCAGTGGGATGTGAGGTTTTGGCTGGAGCTGCCGGGGCTCAACCAGGCATTAACGTTTTCGACACCCTCGGCAGGCGGCTTTCCCGCCCAGCGATTAAGGGTAAGGACATTAGTGACGAACTCGTATTGCGTCTTGAGCAGGTCACGACGAGCCCGGAATTCGTTGCGTACGCTGGTCAGTACATCGACGGCATTGACCATACCGTAATCGAGCGCTTTCTCTGCCGCCACTCTGGACAGCTGTGCCGAGGCCAGGGCATTTCGGCTCGCATTGATTTTTTCTCCGCTCGAATTGGCGGTCAGGTAAGCGCTGGTGATCTCCTTGACCACCCGGCGTCGGATCGCTTCCAGCTCCTGCTCGGCGGTAATCTGATCCTGGTAGAGCCCACGGACCCGCGCCGAAGTCGAGCCGCCGCTGTACAGCGGCACCTGCACGCCAATACCGGCGACATAACTGTCGGTGCGCGGCGCCAGGGCATTGTTGTAGCCCTCGTTGGTCTGCTGCGCGCTCAGCGTAAGGCTCAGGGTCGGATAGTGCCCGCCCTTGCCGCTGCGCAACGCAGCGCCCGCAGCTTCCACGCCGCTTTCGTTGGCCTTGAGCGCCGGGTTTAGCGCTATACCCTCGCGCACCCAGGTGTCCAGACTCTGCGCCGAAACCCGTAGTTGCACGTCATCGCGAATCCGGTTGAGCTTCTCCTTGACCGGCCGGCCGACGATCTCCGCCAGTGCCTCGCGACTGATACTGGCCTGGTTCTGGGCATCCAGTTCCTGCGCCGCCAGCAAATCTACCCGGGCCTTGAGGTCGAGCTGATCAGTAATCATTGCCAGCTGCTTTTCGTACAACGCATTGACTCGGTCCAGACTCTTTTGCGTGGTTCGACGCTCCGCCCTCACCAACTCCAGTTCATCTTCGGCCGCCAACGCGGTGAAGTAACGCTGCGCCAAGTCCACTGTGGCCTCGGCCTGGGCATCCAGCGCTTGCGATTCGGACTGCCTGGCCAGGCTTTTGAATTTTTGGTAGTTCTCCCACGCGGTCTTGTTGTAGAGGTACTGACGCAGCACCAGGCTGTAGTTTTCGCTATCGTAACTTTGCTCCACCAGGTCGCTCTCCTGATGAATCCGATTCGTCCCGGCATTGAGCGATACCTGCGGGAACAGCGCACCCATAGCCTCGCGTTGATGCTCCTTACCCGCCTGCGCTTGCGCATAGGAGGCCAATACCCGCGGATCCTCCAGCCGTGACTCACGATACAACTGCATGAGGTCGGTGGAAAACGTCGAGGCGCTGACCCCGGTCGGCGTTGCCGCAATGGTTTGCGCCAGGGCGGCACCCGCTGCAAGCATAAACACACCGCCCAGCAGAACTGCCGATGCGCTCATGGCTATTCCTCGATCATCGATTGAGCCATGGCATCGCGAGCCGGCTGCATCAAGTACTGCAACAACGTGCGTTGCCCGGTGATGATTAATACGTCCGCCGGCATCCCCGGCAACAACTTGCGCTCACCCAAGGTGCGCGCGCCCTCCTCGGTTACCCGGACCCGCGCCAGGTAATAGGCCGTCCCGGCCTTTTCGTTGACCAGCCGGTCAGCCGATACGCTGCTGACCTCGCCTTCGATCACCGGCGTGGTCGAGCTGTTAAACGCGCCGAAACGGATATCGGCACGCTTGCCGATGGCGACACGATCAATATCCACCGGCGCCACCTGGGCCTCTATGACCAGCTCGGAAACCGAGGGCACGATATCCAGCAGCGGCGTCGCCGGGCTCACCACACCACCAATGGTGTGCACTGTCATGCCAATCACCATGCCCGCGTCGGGTGCGCGGATGACGATACGACTGAGCCGGTCTTCCAGGGACGAGGTTTTCTCTTGCAGGTCGTACATCCGGGTCTGAACCTCGGCCAGCTCCTTGACAACCTCGGTACTGAAATCCTTGTCGATTTGCAGAATCTGCAGCTGTGTTTCGTTGATCTGCAGACGAGTCTTGTTAATAGCAGACCGGTGATCAGCCACCTCCGACCGGAGCATCCCCAGCTTACGTTCCTGATCGAGCAGACGTTGTTTGTCAACGAACCCTTGCTTGAGCAGGTCGGTCAATTCAACGATTTCACCGCTGTAGGATTTCTCCAGATGAACCTTGGCACCAATCATCGACTCCAGTCCCTTGATCTGTTGATTCAACTGGCCAATGCGTTCGCGCAACACCGCGATCTGGCCCAGCCGCGAGCCCTGCCGGGCGTTGAATACCTGGGTCTCGCCCTGGCGCGCTTCCACTCCTCGCAGACTGGCGGGATCAGCTATTTCCCCAAAGCTGATCGCCGACAGTGTGTCGCGCTCGGCCCTGAGTCTTGCCTCCATGGCTCTGGTCGCGACCAACTGGCCTCGGCTTATCTCGTATTCGAAGCGCAACTGGGCATCATCAAGAATGATCAGCGGATCACCACGCTTAACGATGTCACCGTCATGGACCAATACCTCTTTGACGATGCCGCCTTCAGGATGCTGGACCGTTTTGCGGTAAGTCTGCACGGTGACCACCCCCGGCGCAAAAGCGGCACCGTCGAGGGGCGCGAGCGCCGCCCAGGTGCCGAACAGGCCGAAGGTCACCCCGACAATACCGATGCCCAGGCGACGTGCTTTACGATCAGATGTCGGCAGACCGGCGAAGCTTTCAATTTGACGACTGGGCATCGTAGGGTTCATCGGCATCGCCCTTGCTGGTTTTGACCGAAGCCATGCTGGCGCCTGCCGACATGGCGTGCTTTTGTGCCTGCTGTTTCTGCGCGAGTTCGGCGAGCACATGCTCGCGTGGCCCATAAAGACTGATAACCCCTGCGTTCATCACCATGAGCCGGTCAAGCTGCGACACGATGTTGGTTCGGTGGGTAATGACAAACAGGGTCGCGCCGGTCTGCTTGAGCTGCTGGATGGCTGCCACCAGTGCGCGATCACCGACTTCGTCAAGATTGGAATTGGGCTCGTCGAGAATAATCAGCCGTGGGTTGCCATACAGGGCACGGGCCAAGCCGATACGCTGCCGCTGCCCTCCCGACAGCATGACGCCCTCGCTGCCAATGACGGTGTCGTAGCCATCGGGCAACAGCAGAATCATTTCGTGAACACCCGCCGTCCTGGCGGCCAGAATGACTTTCTCGGAATCGACTTCGGCGAAACGGGCAATGTTCTCGCTGATGCTGCCTTCGAACAGTTCAATGTCCTGGGGCAAGTAACCTATATGCGGCCCGAGCTCATGTTTGTCCCACGCGCTGATGTCCGCGCCATCCAGCCGGACCACGCCATGCTGCGGCACCCATACCCCCATCAGTGCCCTGGCCAGGGTGGACTTGCCCGCTGCACTTGGACCGATGATGCCGACAACGCAGCCGGCAGGTACGCTGAAACTTATGTTGTTGATGATCGGCGTTTTCGAGCCAGGTGCCGCGACGACCAGATTCTCCACCTGCACGTGCCCCTGAGGCGCAGGCAATGACATACGTTCGGGCTGAGCCTGTTGTTTGTCGAGGATGTCGTTGAGACGGCCGTACTGCGAGCGGGCCGCAATAAAGCCCCTCCAACTGCCGATGATCAGATCGATGGGGGCCAATGCGCGCCCTAGCAGTATGGCCCCGGCAAACACCAAGCCTGCCCCTACCTGATGGTCCACGGCCAGGTACGCTCCCAGGCCAAGGATCAGTGATTGCACCAGGATCCGGAAGGTCTTGGAAAGCGTGCTGATTATGGCGCCTCTGTCGCTCGCCTGGGCCTGCAGCAACAGGACGTTTCTTTGGCGAAGTCCCCAACGGTCCATAAGGGTTTCAAGCATGCCCATGGATTCAATGACTTCAGCGTTGCGTAGATTTTTCGTGGTGTAGAGCGTTGCGCCAATGTGTTCCTTGTTAGCCTGGGCAAGTGTCGGCCCCGTCGCCCTCTCATTGATAAAAGCGAGCAATAACAACAACAGCGCACTGCCCGTCGCGACCCAGCCAAACCAGGGATGAAACATGAACATCACCGCGATATAGATCGGCAACCAGGGCGCGTCGAAAAAAGCGAATAAACCGTTACCGGAGAGAAACTGTCTCAAACCCGTCAAATCGTTGAGCGACTGGGCCGATGCATCCATGCCGCCACTGTCGAGCGCGCGCTTGAAGCTGGCCTTATAGACTTGGCGACTCAGTAACACATCCAGCCGGGTACTGACCCGCACCATGATCCGCGAACGGATCCATTCCAGGGAGCCGAGCGTAACCACCAGTCCGGTCATGATCAGTGTCAGCATGGCCAACGTCGTCAGACTTCCGCTGGTGATGACTCGCCCATAGACCTGAAGCATATAAAAGGTAGGAACAAGCATCAGGGCGTTGATAAAAAAGCTGAAAAAGCCAACAGAAACAAAGCTGTCTCTACAGGCTTTCAACGCATTATGCAGACTGTTTTCAGGTGTGCTTCGCATTGAAACCCCTGCTCGAAAAGCCATACCTCGTGGAGCTTAGATCATGCCGAACGACTGTGCGTAGCTATTGAAATCAGCCGTCTCTGCGTGCAATGACGAGTGGTATCACGTATCCCCGTGGAAGGCTGAAAAGCCTGACCCTGGATGCGGAAAACCTTCCATCGGCAGGAATCGATCCCTTTGGCGGCTGCTCATGCATGAGTGTTTGCGCCGTGAAAATAGCGCTGTGTGCAGCCTTGACACACAGGGGCCGAGCCTCGCCCCCCCCCCCCGCGACGATCATGTGCACCACAATGGAGTGTTTTATAACGACTCTGCTGTCTGGATAAGCGAATTCAATACCAACTTTATTTCAGAAGCCGGATCTTTATGTCCTTGCAGTATCAAACCCTCCGACAATGCGGTGAAGGTCATTGCAAGTGCGGCATAGGCCAAAGGGGGTTTCTTGCCTGCATGATTAAAAATGATGGTAATCAGTTTGCCCAAGGCCTCACTATTTTCTTGATGCAAGTCATAATAATGCTGGGAGAACGCTTCATCGCGCAAAGCGATCAGTTGCAGCTCAGCATCAAGGATTGCACAGCGGGTATTATTTTTGAGCGTGTCAATATAAGCATTCAAGCCATGGGTCAATTGTTCCGATGAATACCCGGAAGTCAAGGTAACACTCAAACGGTCAATTTCAACTCTCTTGAACCGCTGAGTCAGTTGCAGAAGTAATTCCGACTTACTTGAAAAGTTTGAAAAAAATGCCCCTTTGGAAAAACCGGCCTCTTCGGAAATTGCGTTGACGCTGGCGGCGTGAAAACCCTTCCGGACCATAAGATCAGTGGCGGTATCGAACAACTTGTCCCTTGTTACTTGTTGGCTCTCTTCTCGACCCAATCTCTTTTTAATCACGCCCTCGGCTCCTCTGGCCAAATAAATGTATTTGTAACTAGATGCAACAAATCGGCTACTCTCTGCGGCAGCCCTCGTTTCAACATACCCTTTTATACGCCCCCTTCTTAAGCATTTGAACTTAAACTTTTGGTCTCCACCATGACGCGCTCCCTTGTTCAATCGAGTCAGTGTCGACTCGTGAATGAGCGGCTAAAAATCCTAGGGCTAACGCCCGAAAAAGCGGTCGACTTCTGTCCCCAACGAAAGCTTCAGAACGTTGAGTTTCGGTGCGCTGAGCCCGACTCAGAGACATCGACCCAAGACGCCAACGAAATACCGCTTGATTTTCAGATACCGGATGGTTTTTACTTGCGCCGTTGGTCGACCCAACGCCTGATCAAAGCCTCGAGCTCTAACATTCATCTCGATGCAGAGTCAGGTTACCTCACGGGAGCTGAATATTAATGGAATATGCCTTTGTTACAGGCGCTACTGGCCTGCTCGGAAACAATGTGGTTCATGCGCTTTTAAAGCGGAATATCAAGGTAAAAGCGCTGGTTCGTTCCGTAGAAAAAGCCAAGAAGCAGTTCGGTAATCTGCCTGTCGAGTTTGTCGAAGGCGACATGCTCAATGTCGACGCCTTCAGCCATGCCCTGGAAGGGTGTGATGCCTTGTTTCATACGGCGGCCTATTTTCGCGACAGCTACAAAGGCGGAAAACACTGGCAGAAGCTGTATGACACTAATGTGACGGGCACCGAACGATTATTGCAAGCCGCTTATGCCGCCGGCATTCGTCGTGCAGTTCATACCTCCTCCATTGCCGTTTTGAAGGGCGATAGAGATCAAGTGATCGATGAAACAATGTCTCGCAATGAACTGGAGGCTGACGATTATTACTTGAGTAAAATATTGTCCGAGCAAAAAGTTCACGAATTCCTGGCTCAACACCCGGACATGTTCATTGCGATGGTATTGCCAGGCTGGATGTTTGGTCCGGGTGACATCGGCCCTACCTCTTCCGGACAATTCCTGCTCGATTTTGTCGGGCAGAAATTGCCTGGCGTACTCCCCGGTAGCTTTTCCGTTGTAGACGCCAGGGACGTGGCAGAACATCAAATCGCGGCCATCACACGCGGCAGGTCCGGAGAACGTTACCTGGCCGCCGGCAATCATATGGACATGAAAAGCATTTTCCAGGCGTTGTCCAGCGTCAGCGGCGTAAAAGCGCCGGAACGCAAAGTGCCCCTGTTCATGCTCCGCTTGATTGCCTTGGTCTATGAGGGCTATTACCGGATTACAAAAAAACCGGTACTCATCAGCACCTCCACGGTCAAACTCATGGAGCAAGAACAAGGGCGCACCCACTTCAGTCATCACAAAAGTTCACAGGAACTCAAGTGCACATTCCGCCCCGTAGCGGAAACACTGACCGATACTCTGGATTGGTATCGGAACAATAACTACACAGACGCTTAATTGAAACAATTCTTCGATAGCCTGCCTCTGTAGTACGTTTTTGCCTAACCAGAAGTTCAAGGATTGAAAGAGGTTGGTTAATGAAAAGCCTTTCATATAAAGAAGGTTTTCTGCATCGCTTTGTCGGTTTTTCAGAGTCGTTCCCCGACCACATTGCGATCAGAAACCTGGACGGGGAAGAAGACACTGTAACTTACCGCGAGTTGCGAATTAAGGCTGAAGAGCGTCATGGCGCCCTTAACGCACTGGATGTATTGCCGGGTGACAAAGTAGCGCTGGTTCTACCCAATGGCGTGGATTTCATCGCGTACTATCTGGCGATCATCGGGTGTGGTGCGATTCCGGTCATACTCAACTACAAACTGACGCCATTCGAAATGACCAACGTCATTGGCATCGCCAGGCCGACGCTGGTCGTCACGACCCAAACGCTGTTCGAGCAACATAGCGAGGTATTTCAGGCGGCATACGGTGTTCGACACTCCTTAGTGTTGAACGCCGAATCGCCGCTGCCCGACAACGCAACGGCCGTCTCTCAGCTTCCCCGACAGGCCAAGCCCTTGTTATTGCCTGAGGGCAATCCGATCGTCTCGGTACAGTTCACCTATCGGGGCATCGGTAAACCCCTGGCCGTTTCTCACCGCTACCTTGACCTGACGCAATCGAGCGATGGGCTGCATGAGCAGTTCCATCTTCAAGGCGTGGGTTCCGTTCACCTGGTGACCCTGCCGCTGTATGCCATTTTCGGGCTGTCCGTGATGATGGTTTTTCCACTAAGCGTGGGCGCCACTCTGCTCATGACCAACACCTTGCTCAATAGGGATCTGGCAGAAGTCTTGTCTGAGCATAAGGTCACCTTTGCCTGCCTGGTGCCTGACGTCATTCGCTACTTCAATACAAGGCTGGCCAAACGCAAAGGCGCGCTTTTGCCGATGCATCCTCGGCTGATGATGTATTCGGGTGGCAGCCATCTACCGGCAGACGAAGCCGAGAAACTGGGAAGGCTGTTGGGGTGCAATCCGGTACTGCAAGGCTATGGATTGACCGAGAGTATGCCGGTGATTGTCCAGAGCTCGATTGGCAAGGTTCATCGCGGCGCCATGGGGCAACCGATTAGCGGCGTAGAACTGCGGGTCATCGATGCCCAGGGGCGTGATGTTGCACCTGGACGTATTGGCGAGCTGCTGATACGCGGCTCGATGGTGATTGACGGATACGACGGGGCAGAGGACGCCAACGCCCGGTTCTTCCGTGATGGTTGGTTGCACACGGGTGATCTGGTCTGGCGGGACGACGATGGACATGTGTTCTTTTATTGCCAACGCCTGCGAATCTCGAAGATCAAAGCGCAAATGGTCGACCTGACGGAAATCGAGTCCATTGCCCTCAAGCACCCCGACGTAATGCGCGCGAAGGCTTACATCGTCCCTGACAACAAAGAGGTCAACGTATTGCACCTGTGCGTTGAAGGACGCGGTGACCTGACCCAGAGCGCGGTCGCCACCCTGCTATCGCACCACCTTTCGGGCTTCAAGTTGCCCAGAACCATCGAGATTATCGCTCTCAAGGAAGAGATTCATGCAAGCCAATAGCACACAACCGGTACTGGCCGTTTTTGACTTTGACGGCACATTGACCGACAGGCATACGTTCTGGCGCTACATGCGCTTCATCGTGGGAACCCGATCATTCTGGCTCAGGATTATTCCCCTGTTGCCCAAAATGCTCAGTGTGATTCTGGGAATCACGCCGTTGATGCAAGCGCGACTGGCATTCATTGCCTGTTACTTGGGTGGCCTGTCAGTTGAGCAAGAGCGCGAGCATGCCAAGTACTTCATTACCGAGCAGCTGCCACTCTGGCTCAGGCCCGAGGCCCTGCGCCGGTTGCAATGGCATCAATCGATGGGACATGTCACTGCACTGGTCAGCAACTCGCCGGAGAACTACTTGATTCCCTGGGGCCAGGCCGCGGGTTTTGATTATGTGTGCGGCACCCGCCTGGCCACTGCAAAGAACAAACTGACCGGTGGAATATCAGGCACCAACTGTGTTGAGAGAGAGAAAGTTACGCGGCTCAAAGGCTGTCTGAGCAACCTTGATGACTTTTACATTTATGCCTACGGGGATTCATCAGGTGATGATGCCCTGCTCAGCATTGCCAACTCTCCCTTCTACAGAAACTGGTACTAACAGATGAACACGCTGAGCACTTTGGCCCCCAAGCACTTCAGGCAAACCGGTAACCCCCCTACAGTAACGATTGTCGGCGCCGGCCCTATTGGTCTGTCCCTGGCAATCATGCTGAAAAAGTGGGGCGTCTCTTTTCGCATTATTGAAAAGAATGCTGGCCCCTCGACCGCTACCAAAGCGATGGCCATCCATTCCAGAACCCTGGAAATTTTTCGAGAGCTGGGTGTTGCCGATCAGGCCATCAACGACGGGTTCACGATCAACCAGTTTTCGGTGCAGTCGAATGCCAAACGGGTGCTGAATTACAACTTCTCCAACCTGGACGCTACCTATCCCCTGCTCCTCAGCCTGCCGCAGCCGCAGACAGAAAAGATTCTGCTTGAGCGACTGAGCGCGCTGGGGGCAGAGGTTGAGTGGAATACCGAGCTGGTCGATATAGAAAACCAGCCAGGATCCGTGCGAATGGCGCTTCGTCATGCGGACGGCAGCGACGAATCCTTCAGCAGTCGCTGGGTGGTCGCGTGCGACGGTGCTCGCAGCAACATCAGAAAACGTCTTGATATGACCTTCGAAGGATCGTCCTACGACCGGTTCTTCATGCTCGCCGATGCCGATATCGAATGGTCTGGAAGCAAGGACGAAGGCGCTTTCTTCCTCGGCGCACAGGACGGTTATGTGGCGGTCGCGCCGATCAGTGCGCAATCGCGCTATCGACTTTTCATCGAGATGCCCTACAACCTGCCACCCGAAGGCGAACGCCCTTCCTTGAGCCTGGAGAACTTTCAGCGGTTGTGCGAAGGACGCGGGCAAAAGATGACGCTGTCCAATATCTCATCGACCACCATCGCCTCTTTCCAACATCGCCGCGTGCAGTCGCTGCAGCAAGGCGGCGTGTTTCTGATGGGCGACTCGGCGCATATCGGTAGCCCGATCGGTGGGCAATGGATGAACCTGGGGGTTTCCGAAGCCTATAACCTGGCGTGGAAAATGGCCTATGTCGATCAGGGCCTGGCGGATCAATCATTGCTGGAGAGCTACAACGAAGAGCGCTACCCGGTTGCCCTGGAAGTCGAGAACACGGCACACCGGCTGACCGGACTGATAACCGTCAAGCAACGCGCCCTCGTATGGCTGCGCGACAATGTTCTGCCACTGCTGAGCAACCGGCGCAAGGTTCAGCGCAAGCTGCCCTCGATGATTTCCGGTCACCAGTATCACTACGGCAAAAGTGATTACATTCAAGAATCGCTAACGAAGAAGCAGCGCAAGAATTGGGACAAAAAAGGCAAAAAACCCGAGTTCCAGACAGCGATACCTCGCGCAGGTCAACTGGCACCCGACGTCGAGTTGTGGCAACTGCAAGGTTTGCCGCCAAAACGCTTGATCGACTTGTTCCACGGAACGTTCACGCTGTTGATTTTCAGCGCCGCCGATCAGTTTTCCCCTTTGTTGCCGGGCTATTACTCGCTGGCCGAGTCGGTGGAGAGGGACTACCCGGGCATCAAGGCTTATTGCGTTATTGATGCACTGAGTAGCACCGAGCTGCCTTCCTGGCACTCGACATTGCTGGACCCCGATTGGCGGTTGCACAAGCGTTACCACGCCAAAGAGGGCACGTTGATGCTGATTCGTCCTGACGGCTACATCGCTTTCCAGGGCGCCGATGCAATGACGCTCGTTACCTATCTGAACGTAAGATCCGGGCTGCTCAAGGGCGCCAGAAAAACAACATCCTCCGAGATCGACGCAGTGCAACTCCAACTCTAAGTCTCTCTATGACTACTGCCAGTTTGGTTCATTGATTGAAACAAGGCCCACCCCTGGGCCCTGATTTTTAATTTCTTGATAATAGAAAAACATATTCCGACTTTTGGAGAACCTCATGCGCGCCCAACTCAATGATGTTGTGCAGGAATTCATCGTGTCCAATGGAAAAATAGCGCATAGCTATTTCTCCCTCTCAGAGAAAATCATTGATTCACTGTGCGATTCCAATACAGCAAAAGAATCAATATTGATGCGTTTGCTCGAGCAGGCCGAATCCGTCACTGCGCATTACTTCAATGCGCATCAACAAGTTCTGGAGGGCGTTTATGCCCATGGGCTTGAAGCCCCCGTCAATAAAAGCCTTGCGGTGCTGGAGCCGGCACACTCGAACTCGGTATTGCAGGCATCGGCACCCGTTGCCGAACAAACGCCGGCACTTAGCTACGGGCAATGGTTGCGCGCCGAAATAAGCTCGGTGACTGGATTCAAAAAGGGCCAGATCGACTTTGATCAAAGTTTCGAGAGTCTGGGCATCGACTCGCTGGGGTTGGTCGATATTTTCGAATCCCTAGCCCAGCACTTCCCGGAAAAGAAAGCGCTTACCTCGCTACTCTTTGATGCTCCCACCCCTACCGCCTTGCTGGCACGGCTTGAAGCCAATCCGCAGGCGCCTGCCGTGGATATCGAAGCGTGGGTACTTGAACAACTGGCAAATATCACCGGTTTTACGGTGGACCAGATCGACCCGAAACAAAGCTATGAAAGCCTGGGCATGGACTCTCTGGTGCAACTGGACTTCCTGGAATCGGTCGTTTCCGTGTGGCCGCAACTCAAGGCCAACAGCACTGAACTGGTCAACGCCAAGTTGCCGCATGAAACAATCGCCCTGATTAAAACCGCCCTGGTCAGCCCCGAGTCAACACCGACAACATCCTCTGAAGAGCAATCACCTGCCACAACGGACGCTCAAGGGCAGATAAGCAATCTGCTGTTCAACGCCCTGTCCCCCCTGGTCCCGGGCGTGCCACAGTCGATCGACATTGAGACGCCCTTTGCGCAGTTGGGGCTCAACGGTTTTGCCCGAGAAGCACTCTGCCAATCAATGGCGCAACAGTGTTCTGCCAGCGAGTTTGCCGGTGAAGCGCTGATGTCGCGGCGTACGCCACAGGACGCCTTGTCGCTTCTGGCAAGACTGAGCTGAAACAAAGTGGAATGGAATCCGGGTGATCGAACAGATCACCCAGCATTATGGCAATCAGGAGATTGGGTATGAGTGGCGCGGTAACGACAGAGGGCGATTTTTGCTTCAGCGCAATGGCTGGCGAGTTTCCTGGGGCACCGTCTACGGATGCGCTTTGGCACTTGCTCTCGCAAGGGCAGATAGCGCCGGTCCATTCGATGCTGACACGCTGGGAACTGAATAAAGCGTCGATCTATTCAGCCAAGGCAGGTGAAAAGGATCGCACTTATCTGGACAGTGCTTTTTGCCTGACCGATGACGTATCAATCCCTTCACGGCATGAAGGACGGCAGGTCGCCATTGGCAAGAAAGTACTCCAGACGCTTCTCACCCAGCTGGCCGGACAAGGCACGGCACTGATCAAGGAACGCACCGCATTGGTGGTCGCGACGTCCTGGAGCGATGAGAGTTATTTCGTCACGGGAATGTCCGAAAAAACCGATGCCCCGCAGGGCTATACACCGGGTGAACAAGTCGCTGAACTGGCGGCGGCTTTTGCCTTGGGTGGTCCAGCGTTATCAGTGGATACCGCCTGCAGTTCATTCCCCTATGCAATCGATATGGCTCAGGCCCTGGTCAACAGTGGACAGGCGGATAACGCGATTGTCATGGCATTGAACACCGTGCTGCCACCGGCGCTGTTTCTGGGATTCTCGCAGTTGACCGCCTTTTCCGCCCGGGCCCGAATGCAGGCGTTCGGCCAGGACGCTGACGGTATTGTGCCGGGCGAATGTGCGGTCGCCTTTCTGGTCGAACCCGTCTCGCAGGCCCTGATTGCGCAGCGCCGGCCCTTGGGCGTTTTGCGCGCATTGGGGCTTTCCGCCGATGGCGCCGAAGGCTCAGTGTTTGCGCCTGGCAAACGGGCCCAGTACACAGCTTATCAGCGTGCCTATGTCGGTCTTGACCCCAGCGACGTGGACTACATCGAGACCCATGGCACCGGCACCCCGCTGGGTGATGCGACAGAGCTGGGCTCCTTGAACAGCTTCTTCGCCCCCCATCGCACAGACGGCAAAAAAATCACCATCGGTTCGATCAAGTCCGTCATTGGTCACCCCCTGGCCGCCGCCGGAGGCGCTTCGCTCGCCAAGGCGTTGATGATCTTGCGTCATAAAGGTATTCCGCCCCAGCCCGACTACCGTCCCAGCGCAAAAGTCGACGAGACTTGCCTGCAGCTGGCCACCGAGCAGATTCAGCCCCTCGCTGATCGTCAGTCGGCGATCCGGGTAGGCATCTCCAGCTTTGGTTTTGGCGGCGCCAATGCGCATCTGGTGGTGGATGAATACATTCCCGACAACCACCCCGCCGCCCCTATGGCCGTCCCTCACCCCGGTGTGCTGAGGCTGGACCTTGCGATTGTCGAGGCTGAAGCGGCGATCGGCAGTCACTGCTCATTGCAGTCACTCAAGCAACAGCTCAATCAACCGGCAGCACCCTCAGTCATTTTTCCTTATGGGCGCTTCGTTGATTACACCCCTGCTCCCGCTCAGCCCTTACTGGGAAAATTCCTGGCGCAGGATCGCGTCATTGATATCGACGGTTTTGGCATGGGCCCCAAACCTCTGGCCCATGTCGATCCGTTCAAGCTGTTGATCACCGATCGCGTCAACCATTTACTGCGACGCCTGCCCGGTGTGGCGGGCTCACCCGGCACGGCGATGGTCATGTGCTGCAACATGGGTGGGGAACGCTTCAGCAATGCGTACAGCAGCGCTCACAACTACTACTCCGGCGCTCAAGGCATGCCACCGGGCGTGGAGGTGTCGGACGTGGCAACCATGTTGCCAAATATGTTGTCCGGCTACCCGGCGCAGATTTTTGACTTCAGGGGTTTCCATCAAACGCTGGTCGGCACCCCGGGATTGTTCTGGCAAACCTTGCTGGCCTCACCGCAATGGTTCAAGGAGGGCATAACCACGCTCTTGCTCGGTGCGGGGCGCTTTATCAGCGGTGAAATCGAGATCGAACGCGCCCGGCGTTCCACAACCACGCAAGGTGAAGGACTGGGGCTGATTGCTCTGCGTCCTTATCAACCAGAGGCCAGCGACAAACCTTTGCTGGTGATCCGCGCAGCGGTCCTCGCCCATGCCGCAAATTCGCTGGAGGAAGCTTGCCAGCTGCTGGGCAAACAGCGCAGTCAATACCAGAACATTGAAGTCTGCGAGCTACAGCCCGATGCGACTCATGCAAGCGGATCACTGCAAGAGATGACTGGCTTTCTGGCTGAAGCCACTGGCATTGAAACCCTGCTGGCGGTGATGTTGAGCACATCGGCTCACACCGTGATCGAGGTTCGCCAAGCCGGTAAGGCAGTGATGTGGTTAATGACTGAAAAACTTCAAGAATGGAGCGCGGCCGCCGAACCCAACCCTGCCATCAAGCATCCTTTCACGTTGCGCTTTGCTCACTCGGCATCCCACGAACTGCAACAGATCATTGCGCCTGCCCGCCCTGTCAGCGTTGTCCGCGAGCCGCAACACGACGGCGTCGACGTGCTGCAACTCAGTGACATGCTCACCAGTACCCTGCTCTCAGGGCTGCGTGTCAGAGTTCGCGCCATGGAGGGCCTGTTCGCCCTGCACCGTGGCGCTGAAGCCCAGCGCCCGGCGCACTGGCAACGCAGCCCGGAAAATATCGTGATCGCCAACGTCCAGCGAGGCCCTCAAGCACTGCACGCCCAGCTCGTGGTGAATGAAGCGCACCCCTATTTCTTCGATCACCCGCTTGATCACATCCCCGGCATTTTATTGCTTGAGGGCGTGTTGCAACTGATTGAACTCGCCATGCCCCCACTGAGCGGACGAGCCGCCTATGTCAAAACCCTGACTATCAAGTTCCAGCAATACGTACAAAAGGAGGGTGTGATTGATCTGCATGTAGAACAAGGCAAAGACCCCCAGGTATTCAATGCGAAGGTCATGCAGGCCGGAAATCTGATGTGCACCTGCATCCTTGGGATGGCCTACAGCTCGGCATTCGAGACATCGCCCGCCGGCGAGTTCACGGCCACTCGTTGTCGCGACAAGGCCTTGTTGCACAAGGCCAGAGACGAAAACGTCATCGTCAGTGACATGAGCGGGGCCGCTCAGGGCCTGAGCGTGGACACACTCAAGCTGCCGGATGAACACTTCTTCCGGGAGGGCGACCCCGAACACTATTCAATGGTGTATTTCCTCGAAGTTGCCCGCCAGTGCTACATGCAGATTGCCCATAGCTATCTGCGAATTCCACTCAACACCCCGATGAACCTGCTGGCCTTGAGCTTCACCCTCGATCGGCCAATCCCCAGGAACAGTCCGCTGTCATTGGCACCGCAAGCCGGTTTTGACGCCCAGGATCAGCCATTCAAAACCAACCGCATCTATATCGACCTGTTCAGCCGGGGCGAAAAAATCGGACAAGCCAGTATTACCGCTCAAGTGCTGAGTCAATCCGCGCCCGCCGCTTGAAGCTTTAAATTGATCTCACTCTTCAGCATGACCCTGTCCCCCAACAACCAAGGTGTCGCCGTGAACGATGTCAAAGTGCAAGTCATAGTCAAATCGCCGCCTTCTGAAATATGGAAGATCTGGAGCAATTTTTCAGAAGCGCCGTTATGGGATACCGACGTCCGCCATTGTGAACTCAATGGCCCGTTTGAACCGGGAACCCGAGGCAAATGCGTCCTCAAAAATGGCCTGAACATGCCGCTGAAACTGGAAACGGTGAGCGTGCATGAAAGCTATCGGAACACGGCAAGACTGCTTTGGATCGACCTCGAGTTTGATCACCAGATGCGCAGACTGTCGCCGAATGAAACCCAGGTCATCCATAGCGCGAAGATCGCTGGCCCCTTGAGTTTTTTATACCGCGGGCCACTGCGCAAAATGCTGACCGCGGCAATGACCACCGCACTTCACAATCTGTGCCGGCTGGCTGAACAACGAGCAAATGCCGTCGGTACACCAAGGCTCGAAAAACCTGCAACGCATTTGCACCGAGTATGAAATATCCCGGGAGGGAGCGTGTTGAACGCTCGCTCCCGACACGCTTCGCTTACTTATCGATAACGGCACACTTCGGACCGAGCATGAACTTACTAAAAAACACTCAGCATTTCGTGATGGGCGTCATTGGCGTGGGCTTTATCGCCCCAGCGTCCAGTTCCGCCGACACGCTCGGCCCCTACATCAGCGTGATGGGCGGCCTGAACTGGGTGGCTGCGCAGGACCTTAACCAGAACAACCTCGATTTTGTCGAGATGGAGTTCAACCAACCGTTACATTCCGGCTTCGCCACCGGATTGGCATTCGGCTGGCGATTTCCTGTCGGGTTCAGACCTGAAGTGGAACTCAGCTACCGCAAAAACACCCTGACCCAGTTCAATAACCGGGTCTATGAAGGCGGTGGGAGCATCGACGGCAAAGGCGAAGAGGAAGCCACCAGCCTGATGGCCAACCTTTGGTATGACGTCTTGAACCTGCCAGCCCCCTTCAGTCGGTTCACCCCCTATATTGGCGGCGGCCTGGGCTACACCACCCTGACGGTCAGTGGCCTGGAAGCTGGCGGCGTCCAGTTCGGCGACACTCATCGCGACACCGTCTCGGCCTATCAACTCGGAGCCGGGGTAGGTTTCGAGCTCACCGAGCAATGGTCGATGTCCCTGGATTACCGATACCTCAAGACGCGCGAAGCGCACTTCGGTGACATTCAAGGTCTGCCCCAAGGCGATGTGCGCACTGACTACAGCGCCCAATCATTGATGCTCGGCCTGCATTATTGGTTTTAAGCGCACGAACAGATCGGCGTCTTGCACTGGCAAGGCGTCGCTGCCAAGCCAGTGAAACCGAGACAGGGCAGTACCAAAAAAGACAGTAGCCACTGCGCAATGCACAGGCTCAAGGGGTAAGCGTTCTTCTCTCGATAGGGACTGACAAAACAATGCTTGTACGGGTTTCACCGTACACGTTGATCTTCGCAATGACATTCTCGATATCGGCCATTGACTTGGCATAGATCCTGATCAGGTAGGAGTCGTTGCCCGTGATGTGTAGACACTCAACGACTTCAGGTATGTCGTTGAGCGTCGCTATCAATTTGGATTTCGCCGGCTTGAGGGTGGTGATGCCGACGACAGCCGATATGCCGAACCCTAACTTGGTTGGATCTAACTGGGCGCTATAGCCCTTGATGACCCCAGCGTCTTCGAGCTTTCGCAGCCGATCCGTGGTGGCGGGAATAGAAAGACCCGCGTGTCTGGACAGCTCTGTGATGGAAATGCGACCACAGTCCTGCACCTTACCCAGGATTTTTATGTCTATACGATCCATGTACGTTTCTCAAACTTACAGGTGAATAAAGGGATAAAGATTTTAAACCCTGAAAACATTGTCGTGTGTATGAGGTTTCAGGAAGCGGCCATCTTGACACTGTTAGCCATTTTTGAAAGGGGGGATGACTAACGCTCAGGAACCTGTGGCGAGTACAACGCCAGTGGCAACTTGATAGGCGCCCAGGAGGGTGATGGTTGACCCGGAAAAATAGTTGATCAGCCTAAGTTTTGATTGGGAGATTCGGGTCTTGAATAGGGAAGAGAATCCACTCAACCCCAGCCACCAGACAGCCGAGCCCAGAAATATACCGGTCACCATAGGCAGCACTGAGTGCTGACTGCTTTGATCATTGATCATGCCGTCGCTCATGGCGGCGAATATCGCGATAAACGACAAGATGGTCATTGGGTTTGAGAGTGTCAAAAACAGCGTGGTCGAGTAGGCTTTGAACAGGTTGGCTCGTTCACCCGCCAGGGCTGTTGTGCTCCCTTTTGATCTTATTGTTTGATACCCGATGTACGCGAGGAACACTCCCCCGAAAATACACAGCCATGGCTTGAAGCTAATGAGTGTCGCGATGATGGCGGTGATCCCCAGTGCACCGATAAATCCATAGATCGAATCAGCGGTAGCCGCGCCCAATCCTGTCGCGAAACCTGCTCTCCATCCCAGCGTAAGGCTCCTCTGCATGCACAACAGTCCAATGGGCCCTACAGGGGCTGCAATACAAAGTCCAATGACCATTGATTTAACAAATATCCACATAGCCCCACCTCCGTAATTGATACTGGAAGGTTAGGGGAAGTGCACTTTTTTATGAATTAATTATTAATCTTCACACACGCTTTTCCGATAATTTTGTATGAAATATTCTGATTCCCCCTTCATTATTAAGGCACAGCAGCGTCCTGACCCTCGAACTCGATATGTTGGAGAAGGCCCGAGTGCCGCCAAGCGTGTAGAGGGCTGATCTGACAGTCACCCGTTTTTACGGGTGACTGTCAGATCCAGATGCCCGATCAACGCACCGCATTACCCAATGCGAGCTGAAACTTCTCTGCCAGCAGATCAATCTCGGCAGCCTGAATCGTCAACGGTGGCAAGAACCGCACGACGGCACCGTGGCGCCCGCCCAGTTCAATAATGACGCCCTCTCGCAAGCATTGCTGTTGAATGGCCTTTGCCATTACACCGTCGGCCGGTGCCACGCGTGCGCCTTCATTTATCGTCGAGACGATTTCGACGCCCACCATCAAGCCACGTCCACGAACCTGGCCGATGCACGGATAGTCGCGTTGTATCTGCCGAAGTTGAGTCATCAAGCGCTCGCCCATGGCCTCGGCGTGGGACGCCAGGCCTTGTTCCTGGATAAAGCGCAATGTTGCCGTGCCCGCGGCCATGGCCATCTGGTTGCCGCGAAAAGTACCGGCATGAGCCCCCGGCTTCCAGAGGTCCAAGGCTTCACGGTAGACCATGACCGACAGCGGAAGACCACCGCCGATGGCTTTGGAGAGGACCAGGATGTCGGGTTCGATCCCGGCATGTTCAAACGCGAACATGCGTCCGGTACGGCCTAATCCGGTCTGGACTTCATCGACGATCAATGCGACGCCATGCTGCTGGGTCAGCTTGCGCAACCCCTGAAGCCAGCGGGCCGGTGCTGGAATCACGCCGCCTTCCCCTTGTACGACTTCCACCACCACCGCGGCGGGTGGAAGGACTCCGGATTCGGGGTCCGTCAACAATTGCTCGATGTAACTCAGCCCCGCATCGATACCCGCCTCGCCGCCAATATTGAATGGGCAGCGATAGTCATAGGGATAGGGCAACACCTGCACGTCGGCCATCAGCGAACCAGGCAATTGCTTGGGCCCCAGATTGCCCATCAGGCTCAATGCGCCTTGAGTCATACCGTGATAACCACCGGAGAAGCAGAAAATGCCTTTGCGACCCGTCGCGATTTTCGCGAGCTTGAGGGCCGCTTCAATCCCGTCAGCCCCCGTCGGCCCGCAGAATTGAATGCGTGCTTGCGCAGCGAACGCCGGTGGCAATGCCGCGAACAGGGCCTCGACAAATGCATCCTTCACGGGGGTGGTCAGGTCAAGTGTGTGCAGTGGCAAGCCCGAATCGAGCGTCGCTCGCATCGCGTCAATGGTCACCGGATGGTTGTGACCGAGTGCCAGTGTCCCGGCCCCGGCCAGACAATCCATGAACACCTGGCCGCGCGTGTCGAGCACATAAAGTCCATGGGCTTCTTTAAGGGCCAACGGAATACGTCTTGGATAAGAGCGGGCATTGGATTCGCGCATGGCCTGGCGTTCAAGCAAGTCGTCTGGCCTGAACTCACGCGCTGGCTGCTGGCGGAAATGTTCGAGGGTAAAAATCGAGCCGGACTCCGTCCAGCGATGAAGACTTTCCATACGAATGTCCTTATATAGGCGAGCGTTCAGCGCTGTGGGGTGGCTTGCAGGGCCACACGCAAACTGAGCGGGCGCATGTCCGTCCATTGCTCCTCGATCCAGGCCAGGCATTGCGCCTTGTTGCCCTGCTGGCCGGCCGCACGCCAGCCCTCGGGTAGCGCCTTGTAATCCGGCCAGATCGAATACTGCTCCTCGTGATTGACCACCACGATAAAACCGCTTTCAGCATTGTCCCAACTCATTTCCCAGTTCCTTGTACGAGCGTTATCCAATGAAGCCTGACGACTGCGAGAGCGGATGATTCTGGCAGCCAACAACCAATAATGCGAATGTTAATAAATATTATTAACATCTGTCACTCGTATCGGATAGTATTTCTCGCCTCAAGAAAACGCACTACAAAGTGGCGTTTTGACACATGACTGAATAGAAGGAGCAAGCGCATGGGACGGGAAGTCGAGCACGCAACAGGGTTATCCGTGCGCCCACTTCTGGTGCACAACACGTTGCCACTGCTGGTGGAACCGCTCGAGCGCAGGCGCCCGTGCCTGAGCGAGCTTCACGCGTTGGTCGAGGATCAATTGCACGAGGCCGGCGCCCTGCTTCTGCGCGGGTTCGATGTTCTCGGAGAGCAAGCGTTTCAATCGCTGGTTCGCGGTTTTGGCCATGAGTTACTCAATTACGAATTTGGCTCGACACCCCGCAAAGCGATCGAGCAAGGTGTCTACACCTCTACCGAATACCCCGCCCATCAAACTATCCCCCTGCACAACGAGCAGTCCTACACCCTGCAATGGCCTTTGAAGATCTGGTTCCATTGCGTCCAGCCCAGTGTCGAGGGTGGCGAAACGCCTATCGCCGACAGTCGTCGCATCTTCCAGCAGCTCAACCCTGCGTTGCGCCGGCGCTTCAGTGATAAACGCCTGATGTACGTGCGCAATTATGGCAATGGCCTGGATTTGTCCTGGCAACAGGCCTTCAACACTGTGGCCCCTGCGGTGGCCGAGGCCTACTGCCGGGCCAATCGCATTGCGTTCGAATGGAAAGACGATGGCGAACTGCGCACCCGCCAGATATGCCAGGCCGTTGCCCGTCATCCGAAAACCCAGGCGTGGGTCTGGTTCAACCAGGCGCACCTGTTCCACGTTTCCAATCTTGCGCCGGCGATTCGTGAAAGCCTCATGGCGGTCGTCGATGATGATCCGCTCGATCTGCCCCGCAATGTCTATTACGGCGACGGTACGGAGCTGGAAGAAAGTGCACTGGAGGAAATTCGTGGGGTGCTGGCCGAAAACAGCGTTTATTTCCCTTGGGAAAAAGGCGACGTCCTGATGCTCGACAACATGCTGGTCGCCCATGGGCGTGCCAGCTTCAAAGGGCCTCGACAAGTGATCGTCGCCATGGCCGAACCTGCCCAGGAGCAAAACTGACATGACGTCCACCCCCTTACACCTGGCCAGCCCCGGCCAGCAGGCTCTATGGCAGTTTCACCAACTCAACCCGGCCAGTCATGCCTATAACATGGTTGCCGCTCGCGAGCTGCGGGCGGACCTGGACGCCGCCACACTGTGCGCGGCCTTCACACGCGTCGTCGAACACTGCGAAACGCTGCATTGCGGCTATCGGGAAGTGGATGGGCAACTGTGGATGTTGCGCCCCGAACAGATCCAGGTCAGTGCAACCTGGGAGTGCCTCGACGACCTCGACGCGGCAGGGGTCAAGGCGTGGATCGAGCATCATGCCGACCAGCCGTTCGACCTCGCATCGGCAAACATCTGTCGCTTGCGGCTGCTGCGCAATCAAGGTCGTCTGTATTTATGCATGGCGGCGCACCACATCAGCGGCGACTTCCTGAGCGTTGAATGGATGCTCAAGCTGACCTTCGCCGCCTACCATGCCCAAGTCACCGGCGAACCGCTGGTCTTGCCAGAGCCAGGCCTGTACTTCGAATGGTTGAACGATCACCGTGAGCTACTGGAAGACAGCAAGCTCGCCTCGCTCGCCAGTTACTGGCAGGCGCAACTCGGTGGGGCGCCCGCAGCCCTGGAATTGACACCGGACCGCCCTCGCCCGCGCACCCCCGACTACGAAGGCGACGAATTCGAATTACTGCTCAGTGAGTCCCAGAGCAGCCATCTGCGCACCATGGCCGACACCCATCATGTCAGCCTGTTTGTGTTACTGGCCGGGCTGTTTCAGGTGTTCATGCATCGCTGCAGCGACCAGGACGACTTCCTGATCGGCACGCCGACCATGGACCGGCACAAAGCCAAATACAAAAACCTGATGGGCTTTACGCTCAACAGCCTGCCGCTGCGCGCTCGTTTCGAGCACAACCCGACCCTGGCCGATTGTCTGCGCGACATCGCGCAACAAATGCGTGAAGGCTTGCGTCATCGCCGTTATCCAGCGGTGCGCATGCAGGAAGACGTCGGTAACGGCCCATTGTTTCGCTGCATGCTGACCTACATGCCCAGCCGCCGCGACGAGCAATTCGGCGAGTACAGCGTGCAAGAGCATCTGTTCACCCAACGTGGCGCGGCCAACGACCTCAACCTGCGCTGGCAGGACGACGGCGCCCAATTGCTCGCGCAATGGCGCTATCGCACCGACCTGTTCGATGCGCAGCGTATCGCCCGTCTGGCCGAAGATTTCGTCTGGTTTGCCGGCAAGGCTCAGCAGATGCCCGAGGCGCGGGTCAGCGACCTGCCGGCCTGTCCGCCCTCAGCGGCATCGCGCTGTCTGGGGTTGAACAACCAGCCTGCCTTTGCAACCGCTGTCGAAGCATTCGAACACCAGGTACGCACGCACCGCGATCGAACTGCCCTGAGCGACGCCAACGGTTCGCTCACTTACGCCGAGCTGGACCAGGCGGCCGAAGCATTGGCACAACAGCTGCGTAGCGCCGGAACAGGCACAGGCCAGATTGTCGCCCTGGCCCTGCCCCGGGGCCGCATGCTGATGACGGCCATGCTGGCCAGCTGGAAACTGGGCGCGGCTTATCTGTGCCTGGACCCGGCATTGCCTGAATCCCGACGTCAGCAGTTGCTCGATAACAGCGCTGCCAGCGTACTGATCGGCCCCGATCAAACCGTGCGCTGCCTGGCCCAAGGCACAGGCGTCGCTCCCATGAATGCCGCGCCTGCCCACCCTCAACAACTGGCCTACCTGATTTACACCTCAGGCTCCACAGGCACGCCAAAAGCCGTGCGCGTGACCCAGGGCAACCTGATTCACTACGTCGACGGGGTGATGCAGAGTCTGGCACTGAGCGAAAACGCCAGCCTGACAGCCTTGGCCAGCGTGGCCGCGGACCTGGGTTACACCGCCTGGTTTGGCGCGCTGTTGACCGGACGAACCCTGCGCCTGATCGATGAACAACTGGCCGCTGACCCCGAAGAGCTGGCGCAAAGCCTGGCCGCCGCGCCAGTCGATTGCCTGAAGATCGTACCGTCGCACCTCAACGCCCTGCTCGCGGTCGCCGACCCACAGCGTCTGCTCCCGCGCCAATGCCTGGTGCTGGGCGGCGAAGGCCTGGACCTGACGCTGGTAAAGCGCCTGCAAGCGTTGTCGCCGGGCTGCCGGATCGTTAACCATTACGGCCCCACAGAAACCACCGTCGGCTGCCTGACTCAAGCAGTGAACGAGTCTGACGATACTTTTTCAGGTTTTGCACCGATTGGCGCGCCACTGGCCAATGTCAACGTTCACGTGCTCGATCGCTACCTGGACCCGATGCCACTGGGCAGCGCCGGCGAGCTCTATATCGGTGGCCCGGGCGTTGCCGATGGTTACCTGGGGCAACCCGGTCTCACCGCTGAGCGGTTCATCCCCAACCCGTTCAGTGGCGTGGGTCAGCGCCTTTATCGCACCGGTGACCGTGCACGACTGCTGCCTTCAGGCGTCGTAGAGTTCCTTGGACGTATTGATGATCAAGTGAAGATCCGTGGCTTTCGCGTTGAGCCAGGGGAAATCGAAGCGTGCCTCAGGGCCTGTGATGGCGTGCGCGAGGCGGTCGTGGTGGCCCGGACATTGGGCGACAACGATGCCGCAAAACTGATCGCTTACCTGGTGCCGGACACCGGGCTGGATCGCGAACAGTTGCGCCGGCAACTGGCGGCGCAACTGCCTGAGCCGATGTTACCGAGCCTGTATGTCGAACTGACCGAACTGCCGCGCCTGGCAAACGGTAAAGTCGATCGACACAACCTGCCCGC
This sequence comes from Pseudomonas sp. B21-048, assembly GCF_024748615.1. Classification (NCBI taxonomy): domain Bacteria; kingdom Pseudomonadati; phylum Pseudomonadota; class Gammaproteobacteria; order Pseudomonadales; family Pseudomonadaceae; genus Pseudomonas; species Pseudomonas sp. B21-048. The sequence continues at coordinate 3,146,565 of NZ_CP087168.1, forward strand.
CCCGGAACAGAGTCAGCGACAAAACACGCTGGACATCGCCCCCCGCGATCCGGTCGAAGCGTTGTTGATGGAACTGTGGTGCGCCCTGCTCGGCAAGTCCTCGCTGTCGATCCACGATGATTTCTTCGCCTTGGGCGGCGACTCGATCCTGGCCCTGCAATTGATCGCCGGCGCGCGCAAGGCACAACTCAAGTTCACACCCAAGCACTTCTTCGCTCACCCCACCATTGCGCAACTGGCTGCCACACTGGATTCGCCCCTCAAGCATTTGGAAGCGCAATTAACCGCCCTGTGGCGTGATGTCCTGCAACGTACTGATCTGGGCCGCGAGGACGATTTTTTCGCCTTGGGAGGGGACTCAATCATCGCCCTGCAATTGATTGCAAAGGCACGCAAGCAAGGCCTGCGATTCAGTCCAAAAGAGCTTTTCGCCCACCCGCGCATCGAAGCGCTGGCCAGCCTGATCAATTGCCGCGCACCGGCGGTGGCCGCTCCGGTGCCTCAAGCGCCGGCGAATCCACCGGCGGTTTTCTCCCTTAGCCCTATCGAACGCGAGGCGCTCAACGCCCTGGCCGGTACCGGACTGGAGGATGCCTATCCGCTTTCGCCGCTGCAAAAAGGGCTGTTGTTTCACAGTCTGCTGGAGGGCGGCAATGGCGTTTATGTCAACCAGCTGCACGCCGAATTGCAAGGCCCGCTGGAGCCTGCGCGCTACCTGGCCGCGTGGCGCGATACCTTTTCCGCGCATCCATTGATGCGTACCGGGATCCTCTGGCAGGGCCTGGAGGAACCCCTGCAAGGGGTCTATCGCGACCTGCACTTGCCGGTACAACAACTGGACTGGAGCACACTCGATGAGACCCAACGCCAGCAAGCCATGGCCGATTACTGCCAGGCTGACCGCGCGCTGGGTTTCGATCCGCAGCGTCCACCCTTGCAACGCATCGCACTGATCCACCTCGACGAGCAGCGTACATGGCTGGTGTGGAGCCGCCATCACCTGATCGCCGATGGCTGGAGTTCGGTGATGTTGATGGAAGAGATACTCGCCCGCTACAACGGCATCGCGGTCGACACCCGGCCACCCTACCGCGACTATATCGACTGGCTCGCCGCGCAACCGGACGCCCAGAGCCAGGCTTACTGGCAGCAGCGCCTGGCAAGCTTCGAAGGCGCAGGGTCCCTGCCCGTCCTGAGCCCTGCGGAAAGCGCGGCAACAGCGGTTTACTGCACCCGCAGCCTGCAACTCAGCGAAGCGCAAACCACCGCGTTGAACACCCTCGGGAAAAACACCCGGGTCACCCTCAATACGCTGATACAAGCGGCCTGGGGTTTGCTGCTGGCGCGCTACAACAACCAGCCTGACGTCATGTTCGGTGTCACCAGCAGCGGGCGGCCGGGTGATCTGCCAGATGCCGGGCAGATGCTCGGCGTATTCATCAACACGCTGCCGCTGCGTCTGCAGGTTGACTCCGGGTTGACCCTGGGCGACTACCTGCATCAGGTCCAGGCAATCAGCGTCGCCATGCGCGAACATGAGCAAACGCCGCTGGCCGAAATCCTTCGGCAGCACCCACGAGGCGCCGGACTGTTCGACACGCTGCTGGTGTTCCAGAATCTGCCGGCCCTGGGTGAGCGGCAACTGCAATCCGGTGAATTGACGCTCAAGGTCATGGATAACCTTGAGCAGACCAGTTACGGCCTCACGGTCGAGGCCCTGCCCGGACGCCGCCTGGAGGTGCTTTTCAGCGCCGACGCCCGACGTCTGCCGGTCGAATCGCTGCAAGCGCTGATCGATCATCTGCACCGGCTCCTGCTCGCCATGGACACCGCGCCCGGCACCCGTCTCGAGCAGTTGTCGATCATGACCGCCGACGAACGCGCGCGCCTGCTTGACTGGGGAACCCATCGGGCCGGCTACAGCCTCGAAGACAGTTGGGAGCAACGGGTGGCCGCCCAAGTCGCCGCCCACCCTCAACGATGGGTCGCACGGTGTGCCGAGCAGTCCCTGACGTATGCCCAACTCTGGCAACGCTCGGACGTCATGGCCCGTGGTCTCCAGGCATTGGGCGCGCAACCCGATCAGCCGATCGCCTTGCTCGTCGACCGGGGCATCGACTGGTTGTGCCTGATGGTCGCGACCTTGCGCGCAGGCTGTGCCTGGCTGGCGCTGGAGCCCTCTCAACCCCCGGCGCGCTGGCAACAGGTGCTGGCGCGGCTCGAACAGCCGATGGTGATCTGCGCGCCCGAGTACGCAGAGCGCCTGGCTTCGGTCTATCAGGGCAAGCACGCCTTGCCGCACGATCTGGTGGAAATGAGTGCGCTCGGACGTCTGCCGCAACAACCGGCACGTCAGGATCAACTGGCCTACGTGCTGTTCACCTCAGGCTCCACCGGTCAGCCCAAAGGCGTGATGGTCACTCGCGCCGGCATGCTCAACAACATGCTGGCCAAGCTGGAACCGCTGGGTCTGAACCAGAACGATGTGATCGCTCAGACCGCACCGGCCTGTTTTGATATTTCTGTCTGGCAAGCCCTCACCGCACCGCTGTTCGGCGCTTGCGTGGAGATCATCGGCGACAGTGTCGTACGCGATCCCCAGGCACTGCTTCAGGTCCTGCGCACGCGCCACGTCAGCCTGTTTGAGCCGGTACCGGCGTTGTTGCAGGCGATGCTGGAAAGCCAGGCCGACCAGCCGGTGTCATTGCCGGAGCTGCGCTGGGTGCTGCCCACCGGTGAAGCCCTGCCGGTGGCAACCACCCAGCAATGGTTCAGTCATTACCCGCACATTCCGTTGATGAACGCCTATGGTCCAGCCGAGTGTTCGGATGACGTGGCCTTCCAGCCATTGCGCAACGCGCCCGATCAAGGCACCAGCGTGGCGATCGGCCGGCCCACCGCCAATGCCGAACTGTACGTTCTGGGCCACGACCTTCAACCGCTGCCCAACGGCGTGGTCGGCGAATTGGCCATCGGCGGCATCGGCGTCAGTCGCGGCTATCTGGCAGACCCGTCGCGCACCGCCGCCAGCTTCATTCCCAACCCGTTCGGCGAGGCAGGCAGTCGTCTTTACCTGAGCGGCGATCTGGCGCGCTGGGGTGACGACGGCGTGTTGCAGTATTTCGGACGTAAGGATTTCCAGCTCAAGCTGCGAGGCTTCCGCATCGAACCGGGAGAAATCGAAGCGCATCTGGAGCGTCATCCCGACATCTTGCGCGCCATGGTCAGCCTGCAACGACTGGACAGCAGCGAGATGCTGGTGGGCCATTGGCAGGGTCGTCACGGGCACGCACTCACTGATGCCGCGCTGGCGCAGTTCGTGCGTGATGGTTTGCCTGCTTACATGGTGCCCTCACTATGGGTGCAGATGGACAGCTGGCCACAGAACGCCAATGGCAAAATCGATCGCAAGGCCCTGCCGGCACCCACCCTGGACAGCGTCGAGGTCGATCCCCCGAGCAGCGCCAACGAACACGTGCTGGCCGAGCTATGGGCGGCGCTGCTGCCGGCCCAGAGACTGGGGCGCAACAGTCATTTCTTTGAAGCCGGTGGGCACTCACTCCTGGCCACCCGCCTGATCGCCCGCATTCGCCAACGCTGCGGCCTGGAGCTGGCGCTGCGCAGTGTTTTCGATGCGCCGCTGCTGTGGCAACAGGCGCAGTGCCTGGACGCTCTGGCGGCACAACCGGTCAACGCCGCCACCAGCGCGCCAGTGTTGCACCCCGTCGAGCGCCAGGTGCACATGCCGCTGTCCCTGAGCCAACATCGTCTGTGGATGATCGATCGCCTGCACGGGCCATCCGCGGCCTACAACATGGCCGCCACCCTCAGCCTGCAAGGTGCGTTGGACATGAGCGTCCTGCGCGCTACTTTCAATGCCCTGCTCGAACGTCATGAGGTCCTGCGCACCGCCTATTCGGACATCGACGGCGAACCGGTGTCGCTGATCGTGCCGCACCTTGAACTGGACGTGCCGCTGCGCGATGTGTCGCACCTCGATGCCGGGCAGCGCCAGGCCGTGGCCGATCAGGAAAGCCTGAACAACCTGCGACGTCCCTTCGATCTGGCACAGGCGCCCTTGATCCGGGCGCGGGTACTCAAGCTCGACGCGCATCAGCACCTGTTGTTCCTGGGCTTGCATCATATGGTCGCTGACGGCTGGTCGGTCGGCGTACTGATCAATGAACTCAGTCATGTGTATACCGCGCTCCATGCCGACAAAGACCCGCAACTGGCTCCCTTGCCGGTGCAATACGCAGACTATGCGCACTGGCAGCGTGAATGCCTGCAAGGTCCAAGCCTCGATCACGAAGTGACTTTCTGGCAGGAACAGCTGCGCGGTGCGCCACCCGTACTCGCGCTACCGACCGATTGGCCGCGCCCGGCCCTGGCCGATGCACGGGGCGCCGCCAAAGCCCTGGAAATACCCGCGCCACTGCTGGCACGCCTCGAGGCACTGGCCCTGGCTGAAGGAGTCACCCTGTACATGGTGCTGCTCAGCACCTTCGAATTGCTGCTGCATCACTTGATTGGCAACGATGAGCTGTTACTGGGCACGGATGTCGCCGGTCGCGACGACGCCAGCCTTGAAGGTTTGATCGGCTTCTTCGTCAACGTCCTGCCGCTGCGCTCGCGTCGAATGAGCAACGAGCGCTTCAGCGATTTCCTGGGCCGTACTCGCGACACCTGTCTGCAGGCCTTTGAGCATCAGGCGTTGCCCTTCGATCGCATTGTCGAAGCCTTGCAAGTACCCCGCGATCGCAGCCGCAACCCCTTGGTGCAAGCCCTGTTCGTCCTGCAGAACACGCCCCAGGCTGACTTTGCCATTCCCGGTCTGCAAGTGCGCCAGCAGCCCCCGGCGGAACGCACCAGCAAGTTCGACATGGCGCTGTTCCTCGAGCGCCAGGGCGATGTCATGCGCGGCGACTGGGTCTACGCCCGCGCACTGTTCAAGGGCGAGCGTATCGAGGCCTTGATCCGTGCCTGGCTGAACCTGCTGCAACAAGTCGTCGAGCAGCCCCACGCTGCCCTCTCTCATTTCACCGTCACATTGCCCTCCGTGGAGTCATCCGCCTTGGCTAATTCGCCCTCGCCATCGAGCAAACTCGACAAGTTAAAAAAGATGCCGGCCCGCGCCACCGCGCCCAAGCCGCTGATCCGCACCGCCGCGCTGCTGCCGGGACGGGAATTTCCCTTGATGATCGAACCCTGTGTGCCGGACCTGGATCCAGTGGGATGGGCACAAAGCTCCCGGGACCTGATCGATACCTTGCTGTGCCAGCACGCCGGCCTGCTGTTTCGCGGCTTTGCCCTGGACGACGCCAAGGCCTTCGAAGCCTTCGCCGAGGCCATCCACCCCGGCCTGTTCGGGGGTTATGGCGACCTGCCGAAGAAGGAAGGCGGACGCAATATCTACCGTTCCACGCCTTATCCCGAGCGGGAGATGATCCTGTTCCACAACGAGAGCTCGCACCTGCCCCGCTCTCCACGCAAACAATGGTTCTTCTGTGAACAACCTTCGCCTGTCGGCGGTGCGACGCCCATCGTTGACTGCCGCGAACTGTACCGTCGCTTGCCGACAGCCCTGGCCGCAAGGTTCGAAAGCAAAGGGTTGCTTTATGTGCGTACGTTCACCGAGCGACTGGATGTCAACTGGCGGGAGTTCTTCAAGACCGAAGATCGCGACGAAGTCGAGGCCCAGTGCCGGGCCAGCGGCACCGAGTTCAGCTGGCTGGCCAATGACGAGCTGCAAACCCGCACCCGTTGCCCGGCGGTGATCCACCACCCGCTGAGTGGCGAGCGCAGCTTCTTCAATCAGATTCAACTGCACCACACCTTTTGCCTGGACCCTCAGGTACGCGAAGACCTGCTGCGAATGGTCGGTCAGGAACGTATGCCACGCCAGGTGTATTTCGGTGATGGCAGCCCCATCGACCCCGAAACCATGGCGCTGATAGGTCGACTCTACGAAGAATGCGCGGTGCGTTTCGACTGGCAACAGGGCGATGTGATCATGCTCGATAACTTGCTGGCCGCTCACGCCCGTGACCCCTTTGAGGGCCCGCGAAAAATTGTCGTCGCCATGGGGGATCTGCATGAGCCGGCTCACCTGGCCAATTACAACAACGCAATGGAACTGCAGGATTGAGCCCTACCATGAGCAATAACCCGGAAACGAACCACGACCAGCCCCTCAGCGCGGAGCAGTCCGTCGCCTTGCAAAGCAGCCGCCCGTCCGTGCATCTGGGCATGACCCTTGAAGGCCCGCTGCACCCGGGGCAACTGCATGAAGCGTTGCTGCAAGTGATCGAACGCCATACCAGCCTGCGCACGGCGCTGCGTCCTTCGAACCTGTATCGAAGCCTGCGCCAGCACGTCGTGGCACCAGCGCTGCAATGGCATGTGCTGGGGCCCGGTTTGTCCGACGCCGAGCAGCAACAGCAAAGCGCTGCGCTGCATGAAGCGCCGTTCTCCGTTGAAAGCGGTTGTCTGGTTCGCGGCATCTTGCGTCAACTGGCACCGGCCCAATGGCGCCTCGACCTGCTGGTCGCTGCCTGCGCCAGCGACCGGCTCAGCCTGCAAAACCTGTTCAGTGAATTGGCCGAGTTCTATGCTCGCCCCGCTACCGTGCTGGAAGAAGCGTTCCAGTACTCGCAGTACGTGGAATGGCGCAACGACCTCGATGCCGATGACGAAGCCCTGAACGGTCGCGCCTACTGGGCCGCGCTGGAACTTGCGGACACGCCGCCGATGCACCTGGGATCGCATCACAAGCCGATGGGGCCGCGTAGCCTCCCGCCGGTGAGTCAACGCCTGCCCGTCGAATTGCATCACGCGCTGCAGCAACTCGCCGATCAATGCCAGCAACCGCTGGGGGCAGTGCTGCAAGCGGCGTGGTGGTTACTGTTGGCCCGTATTGGCGGGCACTCGGTGTTCTGCGCCGGCTGGCAACAGGATTGCCGTGTCGACTACGACACCCTGGCCAACGGAATTGGCGTCTATGAAAAGATCCTGCCACTGGTGCTCAAACCCGATCTGAACGGCACGTTCGACCAGTGGCTGCAAAGCCTGGCCAGTCAACTCAACGAACACACTCAACAACAGGAATACTGGAACGTCGCCGACCCGGCCCATACCCGTCATCGCAACGTCGGTTTCAACCTGGCAAGCCACTGCCAAAACATCGACAACGCAGGCCTGCGCTGGCAGGTCGATACATTGCCGGGTGTCGACTCGTGCTTCGAGTTGGCGTTGCAAGTCGTACTGGATGAGCACGGTCCGGGGCTGACGGTCAGCGTCCAGGCGCCCGGCGCGCACTATGGCGACGAAGACCTGCAATGCTTGCTGGAGCAATATGGCTGCCTGCTGCGCGCGTTGCCCGAAGGGCTGAACACCCGCGCCATGCGCGAGTTGCCGCTGAGCAACGCCGAGCATCGGGCCCGCCAATTCCAGCTGTGCGGCCCCAGCCGAGACTTCGGCTCCCGGGCGCTGCCTCAGCGGCTGTTCCACTGGGCGCACAACACGCCGGATGCACCGGCATTACAGACCGACAGCCAAACCTTGAGTTATCGACAACTGCACGAACAGGTCGAGCAGTTGGCCGGTGCCTTGTGCGCGCGAGGTATTGGCCGTGAGTCGACAGTGGCCTTGCTGCTGCCACGCTCGGCGGACTTGCTGCTGGGTCTGTTCGCCGTGCTGCGAGCCGGCGCTGCCTACATCCCTCTGGACCCGACGTGGCCGGCCGCTCGCCTGGAGAAAATCCTTGGCGATGCGCAGCCGCAACTGCTCATCGGCTCTGCTCAGGGCGTGAGCATCTGCGAGCTGCAAGACTCGGCGGTTGTCGCTGTGCCTTCGACAGATGACATCTCGCTCAACGACGCGGCTTATCTGCTCTATACCTCTGGCACCAGCGGTGAACCCAAGGGCGTGATCATCGAACACGGTCATTTGCTCAACTACACCGCAGCGATCAGCGAAGCGCTGAACCTGGCCCATTGCAAACGCTTCGCGCTGATTTCCTCGGTGGCTGCGGACCTGGGCAATACCACGCTGTACGGCGCGCTCTGGAACGGTGCCTGCATGGTGCTGGCCAGTGACGAAGCCAGCCGCGATGCCAGCGCATTCGCGCGTTATATTCGCGATCAGCGTATCGACTGCCTGAAAATCGTACCGTCACACTTGGCGGCACTGCTCGAAGACCAGGCCAGCGTCTTGCCGGATGTCGTGATACTGGGTGGCGAACCTTGCCCGGGCGCATTGCGCCAACGCATCCAGCAAGTGGCCCCCAATAGCCGGGTACACAATCACTACGGCCCGACCGAAACCACGGTCGGCGTGCTATTCAGCCTCAGCCAGGCGTTCGAGAGCGCGGCACCGCTGGCCCTGGAACAGGCATTGGCAAACACCCGCGCCTATGTCCTCGAGCAGACCCCGGCAGGTCTGCAACCCGCGCCGTTGGGCGCCTTGGGTGAGGTGTACCTGGGCGGCGCGCAAGTCAGCCGTGGTTATCTGAACCGAGCGGCGGATGCGTTTATCGATGATCCATTCAAGCCGGGCCAACGCCTGTATCGCACGGGAGACCTGGCACGGCTTTCGCCCAACGGGCGCTTGCACCTGGCGGGCCGCCGCGACCAGCAGATCAAGATTCGCGGCTTTCGTGTCGAGCCCGGTGAATTGGAGGCGGCACTCCTGAAGCTGGCCGGCGTCAGTCAGGCGGTGGTGCATTTCACGGGCGGCAAGTTGCTGGCCTACGCCGTCAGCAGCCGTGAAAGCACTGACTTGCTCGCCGAGTTGCGCACGTCGTTGCCCGACTACCTGACCCCTTCGCACGTGCTGCGCGTGCAAGCGTTGCCGCGCCTGGCCAACGGCAAGGTTGATTACGCAGCACTGCCCACACCCGACAGCCTGGCTGAACGCCGCGTCGAGCTCGCGCCAAGGGATGCACTCGAAGCCCTGCTGGCCGATCTTTACCAGGAACTGCTGGAGCGCGACAGCCTGAGCATCACCGACAGCCTGTTCGATCTGGGCGGCCATTCCTTGATGGTCATCAAGCTCTGCACGCGCCTGCGCAACCTGTTGCAACTGGAAGTGCCGCCGGGGCTGGTGTTCGACAACCCGAGCATCGCGACCTTGGCGCAGGCGTTGCGCGCCCAGGAAAGCCAGCCGGGGCGACTGCTGAAAATCGCCGAGCTGCGCCGCACCCTGGCCGCGATGTCGCCCGAGGAACGCGCCGCCTTGCAGGCACGCGCCAAGTCCGCCAGCCCTTCTGTCTGATGACCCCAGGACGCAATCACGCTATGGAAATCAACCCGCATCAACTGGCTGAGCGCATCGCCAGGCTCACACCCCACAAACGCGCAGCCTTTGCCGCGGCACTGGCGGCACAAGGCATACCACTCAATCGCTTGCCGATTGTCCCGTCTGCTGACGAAGGGCCGCGCCCGCTGTCCTGGGCCCAGCAGCGCCTGTGGTTTCTCCACCGTCTCGACCCCGACAGCAGCGCCTACAACATGCCGGCCGCATTGCGCTTGCGTGGCGCGCTCAACATCGGCGCCTTGCAACACAGCGTCGATCAACTGGTGGCACGGCATGGGATTTTGCGCAGCACGTTTCACGAAGCCGAGGGCAAGGCGCATCAGATCACTCACGAGCAGCTGCCGTTGGCGCTGGCGCTGATCGATCTTTCAGATGAGCCCGGCAGCGATCGCGAATCACGCCTGCAACATCTGATCGACAGCGAAACCAACCGCTCCTTCGACCTGCAACAGGCGTCACTGCGCTGCCTGCTGGTAAAACTCGGCGACGACGAGCATGTGCTGATCCTGACCGCACACCATATCGTCGCGGACGGCTGGTCCCTGGGGATCCTGGTCAAGGAACTGAGCGCGTCCTACAGCGCCGCCCTGCAAGGCATCGAGGCGCAACTAGCCGCGTTGCCGGTCCAATATGCCGATTACGCGCTGTGGCAACAGACCTGCCTGAGTGACAGCGCACTGGCACCGGAGCTGAACTATTGGCGCGAACACCTGGCGGGGGAACAACCCTTGCTGGAACTGCCGACCGACCGTCCTCGCCAGAAGCATTCAAGCGGTCGTGGCGCCCGCCATTACCTCACCGTCGACCCGACATTGACCGAAGGTTTGCGACAGCTTGCGAAAGCGCGCGGCACCACATTGTTCACGGTGCTGTTGAGCGCCTTCAACGTTCTGCTGTATCGCCTTAGCGGCCAGACCGACCTGCGTGTCGGCGTGCCCGTGGCCAACCGCACGCGCGTGGAAACCGAAGGTTTGATCGGCTGCTTCATCAACACCCTGGTCATGCGCTGCGAACTCAACGGCCGGCGCACCTTCAATGAGGTGATGGACGACGTCAACAACGTGCGACGCAGTGCCTTGGAACATCAGCAACTGCCCTTCGAGCGACTGGTCCAGGCACTCGAACCTGAACGCCATCTTTCCCACTCGCCGTTGTTTCAGGTGATGTTCAACCTGCTCGACGATCACGCGCCGCGTCGACTGCAACTGCCAGGGCTTGAGATCGAGGAAATCGAGCGCCAGCAGATGACCGCGCAACTGGACCTGGTGCTCAACGTGTCGGAGCGCAGCGACCGACTTGAGGTGTGCTTCACCTACAATGGCGATCTGTTCGAACATGACAGCATCGTCAACCATGGTCGGGCTTACAGCGCCATTTTGCAGGGCCTGGTACAGGCTCCCGACAGCATGATCGGTCATCTGCCGATACGCGACGCCGAAGCCGAGCAGCATCTGTTGGCGCAGTGCCAGGCTTCACTGGCGCTTTCGCCGCAGCCCGAGCTGGTCCATCTGCGACTGGCGGCGCAAGCGGCGAAAACCCCGGACAGCCTGGCGCTGATCCACGATGACCAGACCTGGACCTACGCCGAACTGCAACGCCGGGCTGACCGTATTGCCCAACATCTGCTGGCGCTCGACCTGCCACCGGAAGCGCGCATCGGACTGTGCCTGCCCCGGGGGCTGGACATCATCGCGGCGGTGTTCGGCACATTGAAAGCAGGGCTTGCCTTTGTGCCGCTGGACCCACAATTTCCAGCCGAACGCCTGGCTCACATGATCGACGATGCCGACATTCGCCTGGTGTTGGTCGACGCGTCCACAGCGCCGGTCGTGAAGCCCTATCAACGGCCATGCCTGGACATCTGCGCACTCCCGCCAATGCCTGGACTTCAACCCGTCATGGCGGGCCGGACCGTGCATCGCGAACAACTGGCCTATGTCATCTACACCTCCGGCTCCACGGGCAAACCCAAAGGTGTCGCGGTCACTCACCGTTCACTGGCCGGTTATACCGAAGTCGCTCGTGCCTATTACGGCGTTGGCCCCGAAGATCGGGTGCTGCAGTTCTCCACGTTCAACTTTGATGGTTTCGTCGATCAGCTGTTTCCTCCACTGGTGTGCGGCGCCAGCCTGGTCGTACGCGGCCCCGAGTTATGGGACAGCCGCGAATTCCTCGCCCGACTGTATCGCCATGGCATCACCGTGGCAGCCTGCCTGACCACCGCCTATTGGTACCAACTGGCCCAGGACTTCGCCCTGGACCCGGCCAACGCCTACGGTACCCTGCGTCTGGTCAGCGTCGGTGGCGAAGCCATGCCTCCCGAAGGGCTCAACGCCTGGCGCAAGGCCGGGCTGAGTCATGTCCGGCTGCTGAACATCTACGGCCCCACGGAGATCACCGTGGTGTCGAGTATTCAGGACTGCACCGAGCTGCTGGCCAGTGAACACTTGCCACTGCAAATGCCGATCGGCGAACCCTTGCACGGCCGTGCCTATTACCTGCTCGACCGCGATGACAACCTCGCGCCTGTCGGTGTGCCCGGGGAGCTGTGCATTGGCGGCTCATTACTGTCCCGGGGTTATCACGACGTTCCGGGGTTGACCGCCGAACGCTTCTGCCCCGACCCGTTCGGCCCGCCGGGCAGCCGCCTGTACCGCACCGGTGATCGGGTGCGGCGCTTGCCCAACGGCACCTACGAATACCTCGGCCGGATCGACCAGCAGGTCAAGCTGCGGGGCTTTCGGATCGAATTGGGCGAGATCGAATCACGCTTGCAGAGTCATCCAGCGATACGCCAGGCCTTGGTGATCGTGCGTGAGGACCGGCCTGGCGATCGTCGCCTGGTCGCCTATGTGGTTTACCAGGCAGAACCCTTGGCATTCACCACCTTGCGCGAACACATTGCCGAACATTTGCCTGACTACATGGTGCCATCCGCCTTCGTCTCCCTTGAGCAGATACCGCTGACCCCGGGCGGCAAGCTCAACAGAGCAGCGCTACCGGCCCCCGATTATTCGCTGCAAGCCACACCGGTGCGCGGGCCCGAGACCCCGCAGGAGCAGCAGTTGCTGATGCTCTGGCAAGAAGTACTCGGGCTGGAATCCATAGACCTGCACGACAACTTTTTCGCCCTGGGTGGGCACTCATTGCTGGCCGCTCAATTGGTCACGCGAATTCGCCTGGCGCTGAACATCGAACTGCCCCTGCGGGCGTTTTTCGAAGCACCGACCATCGCGCAATTGGCGCTTGCGCTGTCCAAAGCCGAGGCCAGCAGCGAGCAACCGATAGAGCCCGCACCTATCCCGTCTCATGGCCGGCGGTTGCTGTCCCACGCACAACAAGGGATGTGGCTGGTGCAGGCCATGCAACCCGAGAGCGCGGCGTATCACATCCCCAGCGCGGCGCGCTTGCGCGGTCACCTGGAGATCGATGCGTTGCATCAGGCATTCCGAGGGCTGGTGCAGCGCCATGAAGCGTTGCGCAGCAGCTTCCACGAACGGGACGCGGAACTCTTCGTACAGGTGCAGGCCGATATCGATCTGCCGATGCCATTGCATGACCTCAGCGCCCTGCCTGTCGAAGCATCCGAAAACGCCGCCCGACTATTGTTGATTGACCTGGCGACACGCCCGATCGATCTGCGCCAGGCGCCGTTGCTGCGCTTGCATGTGATCAAGCTGCGGGACAATGAGCACCTGCTGTTGCTGGTGCTGCACCATATCGTTTCCGATGGTTGGTCCATGGGCCTGTTGGTGAGCGAACTGACTCACCTCTATCGCACCGCCCTGAGCGGCGAAAGTCCAACCCTGGCGCCTTTGCCCATCCAGTATTGCGACTACGCGGCCTGGCAGCAGCGATACCTGGATGAGCCGATGCTGGAACGTCAGCTGGGCTACTGGAAGCAGGCGCTTGGCGAACCTCAGCCGCCGCTGGACCTGCTCAGCGACAGACCGCGCCCGGCGGCCATGAGCGGACAAGGCGCACGCTGTTCGTTCCAGATCGGCGAGCACACCGCCCAAGCCCTGAAACAGCTTTGCCTGAGCAACGGGGCGACCTTGTTCATGGGCTTGCTGGGGGCTTTGCAGGTGTGCCTGTATGCCCAAAGCGGTCGCCAGCATCCGGTGATCGGCACCGACGTGGCCAACCGCAACCGCGCGGAGACCGAAGGGCTTATCGGCTTTTTCATTAATCAATTGGCCCTGCGCGGTGACCTGACCGGCAACCCGACGTTCAGTGGGTTGATCCAGCGCCTGCGCCCCCAGGTACTGGACGCTTTCAAACATCAGGAGTTGCCTTTCAACAAGCTGGTTGAAGCGCTCAACCCGCCGCGCAGCCTCGCCTACAACCCGTTGTTCCAGGTCAAGCTGGTGCTGCAAAACCAACCGGCAAGCGTGTTGCAAATGCCGGGGCTGGAAGTGCTGCCCGAGCGCATCGAGCACGGTCAGTCACAACTGGACCTGCACCTCACCGTGGAAGAAGACCGGGGCGCCCTGGCCTGCACCCTCAAATACAGCACCGACTTGTTCGACACGATCACGGCCGAGGCTTTCGCCAAGGCCTTCAGTACGCTGCTGGAGCACGTTGTCACCGACCCAGAGCGATTGATCGACGACCTCGCCCAGGACCTGAAACGGCAAACCCATGAACAACGCATGAAGCATCTGAGCGCACGCAACGAGCAGAGCCTGGCCCGGTTGGGCAGCGCACGTCGGCGTACTCGATTCACCACTGACTCTATGGAGGGATAAGACATGAATGGTCCCGCGACACCTACCCTGGGCGGCATGCGCCGCAAGCCGATTCGCCTGGATGAAGACGCACTGGTCACCTTCAAGCCGCTCAATGACGGTCAGAACTACACATTGCTGTGCGAACCTGCCAGCCCCGGTGTCAATCTGATCGCCTGGGCGCAACGGCAACGGGAACTGATCGAGCGCAAACTCCTGGAGCACGGCGCGTTGCTGTTTCGTAATTTCCAGGTCGACAACGCCACGGCCTTCGACCAATGCATCAGCTCGCTGTCGGGCGGTGCGCTGGAGTACAAATTCAGGGCCTCGCCGAGGACGCAGGTCGATCCACGCCTGAACATCTACACCTCCACCGACTACCCGCAAGACCAGCGCATTTTCCCGCACAACGAACACTCTTACTCACCGGTGTTCCCGTTGAAGATTTTCCTGTGGTGCGACGTCGCCCCGCAATGGCGTGGTGAAACGCCGATCGGCGATACCCGCGCCATTACCCGTGGCATCGATCCGCAGGTACGCGAACGCTTCGCCCGCCTGGGCATCATGTACGTGCGTAACTACGGAGACGGCTTTGGCCTGCCTTGGCAAACCGTGTTCCAGACCGAGGACCGGGCGCAGGTCGAGGCCTACTGCGCCAGTGTCGGCATCCAGACGCAATGGAAAGACAACAATCGCCTGCGCACGCGCCAGGTCGGCCCGGCGTTGGTCCGTCACCCGCGCACCGACGAAATCCTCTGGTTCAACCATGCCACGTTTTTCCACGTCAGCACGCTGCCGGCCAGCGTCGGTGACGCACTGCAGGCTGACTTCGCCGATGCCGACGATCTGCCGCAGAACACTTTTTATGGCGATGGCAGCCCGATCGAGCCCGAGGTGCTGGAGCATCTGCGCGCCGTGTACCGGCAAAACATGATCGAGTTCAGTTGGCAACGCGGCGATGTGTTGTTGCTCGACAACATGCTCTCGGTGCATGCGCGCAATGAATACAACGGCCCCAGGCGCATCCTGGTCTCCATGGCCGAAGCACTGAACAGCACAGACGTGGCGCTCAAACCCTGAACCGCTCGCCCGTTCTACGGGCCTGACTTGCCCCTATTTTTCAAGGCCTCAATCCTATGTCCAGTAATGCCTTAGAGGGCTTTCGCCCCGCCCTGCAACAAAACCTGTACTGGTCGCGCGCCACTGATCGCAGCGCCGCCCTGTTCCTGACCCTGGCCTTGCCTGACGCTATCGACAGCGCACGCCTGCGCTCGGCCCTGGAGCAAGTGCTGGAGCGCCACGAAATTCTGCGCACCCGTCTGGTGGCCGCGCCCGGCATGGAACTGCCGGTGCAGGTGATCGCCGAACACATCAACATTGACTGGCGGGAAATCACTGCGCCCAAGTCTTCTGTCGACGATTTGAAATCGACACTGCGCGACGTCTTGAGCCAGGCCACGCCACCGGCCCTGGCCGTTGCCTTGCTGCCATCCACCGTGCTGGTCGCGCTACCCGCCGCCAATGCCGACGCCACCACACTGGAACGCCTACTGTTGGAGTGGCAAGCGCTTTATCTGGGCAGTGAGCTGTCGGAAGACGCCGTCCAGTTCGCCGACTTCGCCGAATGGCAGTTCGAATACGCCAGCGGCGGCGATAGCGATGCCGGTCGAGCCTTCTGGCAACGCCAACAGGCGCCGGAACTGCTAACGGTACTGCATCCGTTCCAGCGCGCCACGACCTCTGGCGACCGGCAAATGACCCAGGTCGAACAGACCCTGGACGCGGATTTTCAAGACCGACTCAAAAGCGCCCTCGCCGGCCTTGATACCCCGGCGCAGAATCTGTTCGGCGCGTGCTGGGCGGTACTGCTTAGGCGCCATCTGGGCCAGCCTCAGGTGATGCTCGGCTGGGAACATCCGGGCCGCAACAGTGCCACGATGACGGCGATGGGCCCCTATGCCAAGCAACTGCCGCTGCTGCTGACATTCGACGACAGCCAATCCCTGGCCGGCCTGCTCGGTGAGTTTTCCTCGTTGTTGACCGAGGCCGACACCTGGCAAGAAGCGTGGCCCGCTCAATCGGTGGAAACGCCGTTCGGCTTTCGCTTGCGCAAACCGGCGCCCTCGGCCTGGACGGTACAGGCACTGGAAGGCGAAGAATGCCCGCATTCACTGCTGCTGGACGTCACCGAACACGCGCAAGGGTTTGATTTTCGCCTGCACTTCGACGCCTCGGCGCTGGACATCGACGCTGCCCGTTTGTTGCTCGATCAGTACCTGACCCTGTGCGTGCAGGCCAGCGCTGCCAGTTCGCAACCGTTGAGCGATGCCAACGGTATCAGTCGTGCTCATCAGGCTTGGCTGGCGGCCTTGAACTCGACCGCCACGCAGCTGGCGGCCCCGACGTTGTTGCACCATCTGTTCGAGCAACAGGTCGACGCACAACCTGACACCATCGCCGTTACCCACGGTGATGTTCACCTGAGTTATCAAACGCTGGAGCGCCAGGCCAACCAGGTGGCGCACCGACTGCGTCAGGCGGGCCTGACGGCCGGGCAGCCGGTGGGGTTGTTCATCGAGCGTTGCAGTGAAGCCCTTGTCGGCATCCTGGGCATCCTCAAAGCAGGCGGCGCTTATTTGCCATTGGACCCAACGTACCCCGCCGAACGCCTGAGCGACATGCTCGAGCAGACCGCGGCCCCCCTGCTGCTGAGCCTGACGCGCCTGCAAACACGCTTGCCCAAAGGCAATTACGAAACGCTATGGCTCGACCAGCCAAGTGACGACAGCGCCTTCGATCAGCGTCCCGAGCCCATCAGTGATGCCGACACCCTGGCCTACCTGATTTTCACCTCGGGCTCCACCGGGCGCCCGAAAGGGGTCATGGTGACGCATCGCAATGCCGTGCATTCGACCTCGGCGCGCCAGCTGGCCTATGAAGAGCCTCTGGAATCGTTCCTGCTGGTGTCCGGGCTGGCATTCGACAGTTCGGTGGCCGGTCTTTTCTGGACCCTCGGCCGTGGCGGTCGACTGTGCCTGCCCCAGGACGATCAGGTGCAGGATGCCTTGGCCTTGGGCCGTTTGATCGCGACTCAGCGCATCAGCCACACCTTGATGTTGCCGTCGCTTTACGCCCAGGTACTGGAGCAGGCCGCCGACCAATTGGGCAGCCTGCGCTGCGCCATCGTCGCCGGCGAAGCCTGTCCGGCCGCCCTCGCCCGACATCATCGCGAGCTATGCGAGCACGCCCAGCTGTACAACGAGTACGGCCCGACAGAAGGCACCGTCTGGTGCAGTTACTACCGCGCCCGGGGCGATGAGCACGGTGTGCTGCCGATCGGCAAGGCCATCGCCAATATGCAGGTGTTCGTACTCGACGAGCAGCGGCGCCCGGTGGCGGCCGGCGTGGCGGGTGAAATCTACCTCAGTGGCGCAGGCATTACTCAAGGCTACCTGGGACGACCTGACCTGACCGCCGAACGCTTCTTGAGCAACCCGCTCGTTCCCCAAGGCAGCCGTTGGTATCGCAGCGGCGATATCGGCAGGGTCAACCCCCATGGCGACATCGAGTTCCTCGGGCGTGTCGACGACCAGGTGAAAATTCGCGGTTTCCGGATTGAACTGGGGGAAATCGAAGCCCGCCTGCTGAGCCATCCAGCGATCCGGGAAGCCGTCGTCATCGCCCGTCCGAATGAAGTCGGCGATACCGAGCTGGTCGCTTATCTGGTGGCGCGCGAGGTGTGCCCCGGCGCCATCGCGTTGCGCGAACACCTGGGCACGCAATTGCCGGACTACATGCTGCCAAACGCCTATGTGATGCTGTCGGCATTTCCCTTGACCCCTAATGGCAAACTGGACCGCAAGGCATTACCGGCGCCCGCCCGCGAGCGCCAGCTTACCTACCGGGCGCCACGCAACGAACGCGAGCAATTGCTGGCCGCGCTGTGGACGCAAGTGCTGGGGGTCGAGCGTGTCGGCCTGGACGATAACTTTTTCGAACTGGGCGGCCACTCCCTGACCGCGACCCGACTGGTGTCGCGACTGCGCAGCAGCCTGGGGCTGGAAGTGCCGGTACGTGCCCTGTTCCAGCATCCGACGCTGGGCGAGTTCATTGACCAGGCGCTGCCAAAGGCCGATGCCTCGACGTTGCCGCCCATCACGGCCCAACACCGCCAGCCTTCAACGGCGATGTCGTACGCCCAGGAACGGCTCTGGCTGTTCGATCGCCTGCACCCGGGAAGTACCACTTACAACGTGCCCGAATCGGTGCGCCTGCACGGCGACCTGGACGTGTTGGCGCTGGAGCGCAGTTTTGCACTACTGCTGCAACGCCATGAGGCCCTGCGCACCACCTTCACACTGGAAAGCAATCAACCGGTGCAGCGCATCAGCGCAGCGCAGGGCTTCACGCTGCCATTGATTGACCTGAGTCATCTGGACGAAAGTGCTCGGCATCAACACCTGCACACCGAACTCCGGGCCCAGGCCGCCCACCCGTTCGATCTGGCGCAGGGGCCTTTGATCCGCGCAGGCCTGGTTCGGCTGTCTGCCCAGGAGCATGTACTGTGGCTGACCTTGCACCACATCGTCTTCGATGGCTGGTCGATGCGTGTGTTCACCCGTGAATTGACCCAGCTCTACGCCGCATTGAGCAAAGGGCAGCCTTCGCCCTTGACCGGGCAAACCTTGCAGTACGCGGACTTCGCCCAATGGCAACGCCGTGAACTCAATCACGACGTGCTCAAGCCGCAACTGGATTTCTGGCTGCAACACCTGGGCGCCGACCGAACGCTCTTGCAACTGCCTTGCATGTTGCCGCGTCCGGCGCTGCCCAGTCATCGGGGTACTGAATACACCTTCGAACTGGGCCTGGAAATCACCCAAGCGCTGCACGCCTACAGCCGGGAACAGGGCGCGACCCTGTTCATGACGCTGCTGGCCGTGTTCAACGTGCTGCTGGCCGGCCATAGCGCGCAGCAGGCCATACGGATCGGCATTCCTATCGCCAATCGCCATCGTCAGGAGCTGGAGGGCTTGATCGGTTTCTTCGTCAATACCCTGGCCTTGCGCACGGACCTGTCGGGCAACCCGGGATTCGACAACGTACTCAAACAGGTCCGGGACAACCTGCTGACGGCGCACGCCAATCAGGACCTGCCGTTCGAACAGCTGCTGCAAGCACTGCCCAGCGCGCAACAACACGGTGCGCCGTTGGTCCAGGTGATGTTCGATCTGCATCGCGAGCGCATTCTCACCTCCTCCGAGTTTGGCGATTTGAGGATCGAGCCGGTCAAGGAAGACAACGGCAAGCGCAGCACCCTGTTTGACCTGATGCTGGACATCAGCGAGCGTGAGCAAGGGCTGATCGCGACGTTCACCTACAGCACCGATCTGTTCGAACACGACAGCATCGTGGCGTTGAGCGAAGATTTCCGCGCCTTGCTCGATACTGTCCTGGGCCAAACATCGCCGTCCTTCGAAACGCTGTTGCAACAGCTCAAACCGATGAACCGGCCACAGGTCGAGCCTCTGGCGGACGCCCGAACGCAGGTTTTCGACGCCTTGCAGGAGGTGCTTGAACACACCGATCTGAATGAGCAGGCGAACTTCTTCGAAGTCGGCGGCAGCTCACTCAAGGCGGTACTGTTGTGCGCTCGGCTACAGGCACTGTGGGGCACGAAAATCCCCGCTCACCTGGTGTTCCTGAACCCGATACTGGCTGATCTGGCCAATGTCTTGAGCCGTTACGCCAAAGCGCTGGCTGGCTGAATAACAGGCCCCGGGGAATGCCCCGGGGCCTGCCAACGTGCGCAAGGCCTCACGCCCTGAACAAGCGCCCCAACCCGCGTAGCCACCAATCACGCCAACACAGCAGCAGCGTCACTACCATGGCGCAAGGCACCAGCGCCAGACACCAGAAGACTGTGCCCATGGCGACACCCAGAACGGCCTGGCTCAACACCCACCCCAGGGTCAACGCCAACAGTGCGGCCCAGCGCAACGCTCGGGGTCCGGGGAATGGTTCACCCGCCATGACCTTGCGCCAATGAACGATCTGACTCAGCGCTAGCGTGCTGAGCCCCACACTCTGCAAGATCAACACCATCAGGCTCGACAATCCATCAGCCATTCTTCACCTCACCGAGCGCAACCACTACGCCAGTGCGACTGCGCAAACGCCAGCCAATGCTTGCCGCAAGCAGCGCAACCGCTAATAGCGCCAGGTCCACCCCCGCCACTGCCGTGAAGCCTTGCTTGATGGCTTGCCATGGATGATCGCCGGTGCTCCAGGCATTGGAGATCACCGCCAGCACTGCCAACACACTGATCGCCAGACAGTGCATAGCCCACGGCGCGCGCCGTTGCGGCGAGCGCCAGACAGCCAGCGCGGCATGCGCGGTCGCCAACAGCCAGGCCACGTAGAACACCTGAATTTCCCAATCGGCACGGGCACTCAATTCGACCGGCAGCCAGCGATTGGCGACCAGCATGGCCAAGGTGGCCAGCGGCATCCCGGTGATCAGTGCGCTGGTAAACAGCGTCATCGACGCCACGCCCCACTGCCCATTGGCGCTTTGCAGGCGGCGCTTTTCCAGCCAGTACAGCAGACCGCTGCCCAGCATCACGCAACCACTCAAACCGGCGAGAAAATACAAGGCGCGCAACCATGGTTGCTGAAAGTGTGTGACATGCAAACCCGCCAGAAACCTGAACGTCCCGGCAGCGGCAGGCAATCGAGATTCGTGCAGCAGGTTGGCGCTGACACCGTCGAAATACAGGGTTTGCTCATCCTTGCTTAGACGGTCACCGGCAGCGCGGCTGATCTCAACGTAGGCATTGGCGTCCCCCGGGTGCCAGACCCTGACGAACGTGGGCTCGCCGTTACCCCAGTGCAATCGGGCTTGCGCCATCATCTGATCGAGCGACGCCAGGAGCCCCGGTGTGCCTGAAGCCTCCCGGCGATACGCCGCGCTGGCTTCGGCACCGAACTGATCGGCCTGCTGCGAATACACCGCCAGGACGCTGGCAGGCAAATACAGAGGGAACAGAATCAGCAAGCCGGTCAGCATGATGACGAAATGAAAAGGCAGGGCGAAAACCCCCGTGAGGTTGTGCAGGTCCAGCAGCCGTCTTGGCGATTTGTCGACGCGCAAGGTAAACAGATCCTGGAACAGTCGGGCATGGATGCAAACACCGACAATCAACGCCATCAACCCCAACATGGCCGCCAGACCGAGCAAGCGGGCACCGGCGCTCCAGGTGGTTATGTTCAAGGTGTAATGCAATCGATAGAAAAAATCACCGCCGCGACTGCCGGCTTCAGGCAAGACCTGATCACCCGTCGGAGCGAGAAATCGACTGTAGCCATCGCCCTCAAGGGTCCAGGCTTGAAAACGCAACAGCGGTCGACGCGCATCGGGCAATTCGACGTACCACTGCATGAGCGGTTTGCCCTCGCTCAAGCTCGCGACATGAGGCACCACGCGCCGGTCCAGGGAGATCGGCACATCGACAGGGGCCAGACGGGTTTGCGGCAGCATCCAGCTGTCCAGCTCACGGTCATACACCGCCAGGCTGCCCATGAAAAAAGCGATCAGTAACAGCCCGGAAAAACCGACCCCAATGAACCGGTGCAGCCACAGCATGGACTGACGAACACTGTCGAACATCAGAATCCTCCCGCCAGATAGTGAGCCGTCCCGAGCAACAGCATCGACGCGCCAGCCACCAGCACGCCATTGCGCCTTGCGCGTCGGGCACAGAATAACCAGAGCACCAATAACGGGTAGATCACAAAACCCGCCATCGTGCTGACCAACACCGCTTCACTTCGCTGCAGCCCAAGCTGCAACAGACTCAGCCCCGACAGGGTGGTCAGTGCCCAGATGAACAGATAGCCGATCAACAACACCAGCACCAGCCACCCCGCTCGCTGTCGATCCAGCGGCTTTTTGTTGTGTTTTACAGATCGATGCCTCACTCACCCTCCTTGATTACTGCAGCTGCCCGATAACGACAAAAGCCCGGCATACCGAAATATGCCGGGCTTGTTCCAGGCCGTCCCGATCAGAACTTGGCGCGCAATGTCATGGACACAGCCCGAGGATCACCGTAGATGTTCCCGTCCTGGAAGGTGTTGATACGCTGGAAATACTTCTTGTCAGCAAGATTGGTACCGAGCAGGTCAGCCGACAGGTTCGGCGTGATCTGATAACCGATACCGGCATCGTACAAGGCATAACCACCCTGACGCAGTTTGGTGCCGTTCATGTCGAGCCCGGGCACGTCCAGCTTGTTGAAGGTTTCGCTGACGACACTGACGCCGCCCTGCACGCTCCATTTTTCCAGCTCGCCTGGCAACTTGTAGAGCGTCCAGACGCGCAACATGTTTTTCGGCAGGTAAGTCTGCAACTGTTCGTTGGGGCTGTCATAGCGTTTGTAGGTGTGGGTGAAGTTGGCGGTCAGGAACCAGTCCGGCGTCAACTGCCCACTGACCTCGGCTTCGAAACCACGGGTTCTGGCCTTGCCGCTGGCGACACTTGCCCGGGAGTTCGGGTCGTTCATATCCGGAACCGCACGGTTCTTTTCTTCGATCTGGAACGCCGCCAGCGATGCGTTCAGAGCGCCGTCGAGGAATTCACCCTTGATGCCCAGCTCGTACTGCTCGCCTTCGCGCGGCTTGATGATGCCGTTGTTGATGTCCAGGTTGCTGATCGGCTGCGGCTGGAACACCTCGGCATAGTTGCCGTACAGCGAGTAGGTGTCATTGAGTTCATAGATCAGGCCATAAAACGGCGTGAATTTCTGCGAAACGCTATCACTGACCTTTTCCGACGGCGAACCGTCTGTGGGTTGATGCTGGCTGCGGTGCATATCGAGCCAGGTTACCCGCCCGCCAAGCACCAGTGTCAATGGGTCCGCAAGGCTCAAGCGAACGTTGCCATAGACCGCTTTGGAGCGGGTATTGGCCACGCTGGTCGGCAGTTTGTCCGAATCAGGGAACGCGGGATAAGGGAAATCCATCTGCGGATCGTTAAGGTCGACATCACCCAGGAAGTCGGAGTAGTAGCCACCGTTCGAAGCAAACTCGGAGCGCGAATAGTTGGCGCCTACCAACAGTTTGTGCTCACGACCAAGGAAGTTGAACGGTCCATCGAGGTACAGGTCCGCCTCGTCCTGCTTTTCCCGATAATCGAACATGATCGAGTTCATCGACACCTGGTTGTCGGCAGGGTCGATCCCTCCGCCATTGCGGGCATACGCCTGGGTCAGGTCGTAGTTGTTGTCGGCGTGACGCAAGGCCAGCTTGGTTTTCCAGCCGTCACCCAACTGGTGCTCAACTTCGGTGAACACTGCGGTGCTCCAGAAGTAATCGCGGTTCCAGTCCGCTCCGTAGAAGTTCTTGCGCGAAACATCCGGCAGCGACATGGCGGCTTCACCGGCGGCATTGGTGTAGCGATAGGCAGGCAGAGAGCGCTGGGCGCCTTGAATATCGGTGTTCTGGTTGCTTGCACCGAGGGTCCAGACGGTGTCTGGCGTCAGGTCAATGTCGACGACGCCATAGATCTGGTTCGACTCGCGTTTACCCCCACCGTCGTAGTAAAAACCTTGCTTGCGATCGCTGAGCACGAGGCGCCCACGCACGTTGCCGCTGTCGGTCAGCGGACCAGTGACATCGACCATGCCCCGATAGTCGTCCCAGGAGCCGGCACTGATTTCAGCCGATACCGCCGCCTCGGCCAACGGGCGTTTGCGCACCAGGTTGATGCTGCCGCCGGGGCCGCCGGCGCCTGTCAGGCTGCCGGACGGGCCCTTGAGCACTTCGACGCGGTCATACATCGTCAGATCAGGTGAAAGGAAAATCCGGTTGTCCATGGTGGTCGGCGTGCCGTCCAGCTGCAACGAAGTAATCTCGAAACCACGGGAGTAAAAACTCAAGCGGCTGGCGTCGATACGCTGCACGGTGACACCACCGACCTTGCCCAAGGCATCCTCGAGGGTATACAGGTTCTGCTTCTGGATACGTTCCTGGCCGATCACGTTGATGGTCTGCGGCACTTCGCGAAGACGCAACGGTACTTTGGTCCCCACCGACACGGTGGGCGCTTCGGTCTGCATCCCCACAATCGACTGCTCGGGCAGCGTCATGGTGCTCGTTGTTTCGGCTGGCGCCTGCCTGGCTTCGTTCTCTTGCGCCCATGCCGACGGCGTGAGCAACATACCCCCGCTCACTATCGGCACCCACAGCAGATTCCCCATCTTGGCCGTTGGTCGACCTTTACCCCGTTGTTGCATGCCGCTCGCTCCTATGTGTGGCCCCTTCAGGGCCATCATTTTTTTTGATTTGTTGTGGTGCAAAACCACTGCTCGCCAAGAAACAATGCAGAGAAAACTCAAACAGGAACGCAATGCGCCTGCGCAGAAAGCTGTTCGATATCTACCCCGGCATGATCGAACGGATACAGCTGACCGCCATCGCATTTGAGGATCCGATCGGCGATGGAGAAGTAACGATCGTCATGGCTGATCGCGATGATGGTTTTCCCCTGAGCCTTCAGTTCAGGCAGCAACTCTTGATAGAAAAACCCACGGAAACCGGGGTCCTGGTCGGCGGCCCACTCATCAAGCAGAAGGATCGGCCGCTCCTCCACCAACGCCACCAGCAGCGCCAGTCGCTTGCGCTGCCCTTGGGACAAGCGAGTGGTGGAAAGGCCACCTTGCTCGTCAATCGTGACCTTGCGTTCCATGCGCAAACGCTCAAGCCATGCCTGGGCCAGGTTCATGTCGAAATCGCCGTTCGGACCGACCAGACGCTCGAACAGGTAGAAGCTGGAGAACACCGTGGAGAAATGTTCGCGGTACCAGTCCCGCAACTCAGGGGTGATTTCCACGCCTTGCAGACGCAGAGTCCCGGTGCTTGGCTCATACAGCCCGGTCAATAATTTGGCCAGGGTCGACTTGCCGCTGCCATTGCCCCCGACGATAAACAGGATCTCGCCCTTCGCGACACTCAGGTCCACGGGGCCCAGACGGAATCCGTATTCGTCAGCAGCATGGGGGTAGTCGTAGCCCAGCCCCTGCAGTTCGAGCATTGGCTGCCGGACATCCGGCTGACCGGTCCGGGTCGAGAACTCGGTACGGTAATCGGCAAAGGCCAGGGTCTCGATCTTGGCCAGCGAAACATTGCCCGCCACCAGGGTCGGCAGGCTGCCGATCAGGTCGTTCAGGGGCATGCGCAAAAACATCAGCACCAGAACAAACGCGGCGATGATGGCATTGCTCAGACCCAACCAGGCCCCGGCAGCGAACAAGCCGCCCGCCAGGGCGAGGATCAGGGTCACCGTCCAGTTCAGGCTCAAGGTCCAGTAACGATCGGCGTGCACTTCATTGCGCCGTGCATATTCCGCGGCAGGCTGCAGATCCAGTGAATAGAAACGCTCTTTGCGCCGGGCATTGAGTGCCAGTTCGAAGCGCCCCTCGATCGCGCCCTGATAGGCGGCGTACAAGCGGTCGTCGGTTTCCCGTACGCGCTTCATCAACTGGCGCATCTTGGTAAACCAGCCATGGGCCAACCA
Source organism: Pseudomonas sp. B21-048 (assembly GCF_024748615.1). Classification (NCBI taxonomy): domain Bacteria; kingdom Pseudomonadati; phylum Pseudomonadota; class Gammaproteobacteria; order Pseudomonadales; family Pseudomonadaceae; genus Pseudomonas; species Pseudomonas sp. B21-048. The sequence continues at coordinate 3,172,182 of NZ_CP087168.1, forward strand.
GGTTCCCAGGCTCAAGCCGACGACGCAGATCAGCAACAGCTGCCAGGACAACCAGGCCATGTACAGGCAACCACCGAGCATCAGGACGGTGTTGTAGAACACGAACGGCAGGCGGTTGAAGGCCTGCCCGATACTTTCAATGTCCTTGCTCAAGGTCGCATACAGACTGGCTTCGCCGATTTTCTCCAGCTGTTCGATGGAGGTATCCAGCAAGCGCTTGACCATTTGCAAGCGCAACTCGTAAACCACTCGATGGCCCAGCGCGGTCAACAAGGCCTGAGAACCAAAACCGCAGGCAAACAGCAGCGCCAGCAAGCCAAGAAACTTCGCGGCCAGCAGCGCGTTCATGACGGCGGTGCCTGAAATAAGGCGATTGATCTCATTGAGCAGTCCAATGCCGGCAGCGGCGCTGACCAGGCTGGCCAACAGGCCCAGACTCAGCAACGTACGGTGACGCTTGAGCAGAGATAAGAACAGGGTCATGCAAATTCCTCGGAGGCTGCACACGCGTGCGGCGGATCGAATGGTTTATTCGAAGGCCAGCAACAGGTTTTCAATAGCGGTCAGTTCATCAACCTCGGGTGTAGCGCATGTTTGCTCGATCAACGCGGCCATGTCACTGAGCACCGGGTAAGCGAACAACTGCGCAAGTGCGATCTCACAACCAAATTGGTGCCTGATCCGTGCCTGAATCCTGACCAGTTGCAGCGATTGCGCGCCCAACCGGAACAGATCGGCATCGGATGCGATGGGCCAGACCCCGAGCACTTCTTTCCAGATGTCGGCGAGGCTTGTCTGCCACTGCCCTATTGGCGCCTCGCCCGCCTCCCCGGCACTCCAGAGCGGCTCCGGTAGCGCCTTGCGATCGACCTTGCCGTTGGCATTGAGTGGCATTTTCGTCAACACGACAAACGCCCCCGGGACCATGTAAGCCGGTAGCCGTTCACGCAGTCGCTGCCCAACGGCAGCGCTGTCCACCTCGGTGATTTCACCGCACAGATACGCCACCAGAACGTCTTGATTGCCGGGGCCGCGTCGCAACACCACCACCGCCTGAGCCACGCCAGGCAACGCGGACAATGCCGCCTCGATCTCACCTGGCTCGATGCGAAAGCCGCGCAGCTTGATCTGAAAATCGCTGCGCCCCAGAAACTCCAGGCAACCGTCACGGCGATAACGCGCACGATCACCGGTCCTGTACAGTCGACTGCCTGCCTGGACGCCCGGCGCATGAGGCTGTACGAATGGATTGGGAATAAATGACGCGGCGGTCAATTCAGGCCGATCGGCATACCCTCGGGCAACACCGCTGCCGCCGATGTATAGATCACCGGCGACGCCAACCGGCTGGGGCTCGAGGAACTCATCCAGCACATACAGGCGATTGTTGGCCAAGGGCTGGCCGATGGGGATGACAGCACTGTCCACCTGTTCTACCGCATGCACCGCCGACCACACCGTGGTTTCCGTGGGCCCGTAAACATTCAGCAGCCTGACTTGGCGCGCCAGCAAGCGTTCGGCCAGTTCTGACCCCAGGGCTTCGCCGCCGCAAAGCACTCGCAGCCCTTTCCAGGCAGGTGAATCGTGGTCGACCAGCATTTGCCAGGTGGCAGGTGTCGCCTGCATGACGCTGATGGCGTGACGCTCGAGCAAATCGATCAATGCCCGTGGGTCCAGGCTGGCTTCGCGACTGGCCAAGACCACCGTCGCGCCCTGAATCAGTGGCAGGAACAGTTCCAGCCCGGCGATATCGAAGCCCAGGGTGGTCACCGCCAGGAGCCGATCGGCGTCGCTCAATTGCACGTGCTCCTGAATGCCCAGCAGGAAATTGATAAACGCCTGGCGTTCAATGTCGACGCCCTTGGGTCGTCCCGTAGAGCCAGAGGTGTAAAGGGTATAGGCCAATTGACGTGGATGAGTGGCCAGCGCCAGGTTGGTATCGGGCGGCGCCGGCAAAGCATCGGTCAGCGTTTCCAGGGTGACCACCCGCGCGGCGGAACCGACGACGCCCCGCAGGGCCTCACGGGTCAGCACCAGGCCTGGTCGGGCTTGCTCGATGATATCGGCATTGCGTGCCGCCGGTTGTCCGGGGTCGATCGGCAGATAGGCGCCGCCGCTTTTCTGAATGGCAAGCAACGTCACGAGCAAATCAGCTTCGCGATCCAGGCAAACGCCTACCCGCTGATCCCAGACAACACCGGCCGCTCTCAGCCAATGGGCCAGTCGATTGGCACGGGCGTTGAGCACTGCGTAGCTCAACTGTTGCTCGCCGCTGATCAACGCGCAGCGATCAGGATTTACACTGACCTGTCGCTCGAACAAGGCCAGCATGTCCTGATTCGGTAACAGCGCTCGCTCAGTCCGGTTCCAGGTATCCAGCTGCTGCAAGCGCTGAACCTCATCGAGCATCGGCAGATGCCAGACCGGCACGTCGGGCTGGGTCAACAAGCCGTTAAGCAACTGACGATAACATCCGGCGAGACGCTCGGCGGTGGCCGGCGAGAACAGGTCCAGGTTGTATTCCAGCTCGCAATACACACCGTCTGGTCGAACCGCTACATCCAGTGTGAGATCGAACTTGGCGCTGTCTTGTGTTGGCAACACGCGTTCGACCTCAAGCCCGGGCAGCGCAAGGTTGACCGCTGGCCCCGTACTCAAGTTGAACATCGCCTGGAACACCGGCGTGCGGCTGACGTCACGCTCGATCGCGAGATGCTCAAGCAGCCACTCAAACGGCAGCTCGGCGTGCTGCAGCGCAGACAGCGACTCACCGCGCAAACGATGGCAAAGCGCACGGCCCGTCAGCTGCGGGTCCAGTTGAACACGATAGACCAGCGTGTTTACGAAGAATCCCAGCAACTGCTCCAGCTCTTCACGGCTGCGCCCGCCATGGGGAACGCCCACGGCAAATGCCTGTTGGCCGCTATAGCGCGCCAGCAGCAGTTGCCAGGCCGCCAGGAGAATGACAAAAGGAGTCGATGCGCAGTCGCGGCAGAACGCCTGGATCCGGGCGGACTGTACATCGTCCAGGGCGAACCGCAGCCGTTGTCCACGCTGACTTTGCTGCGCGGGGCGCGCAAAATCGGTGGGCAATTCCAACACCGGCACCGACGCGCCAAGGTAGTTTTTCCAGTACTCAAGATCAGCCTGCATCACGTCAGTGTCCAGGCGACGACGCTGCCAGATCGCATAGTCCACATATTGCACGGGCAATGGGGGCAAGGTCGGGGCCTCACCTCGGAGGGCTTGGCTGTACGCCGTCGCCAGATCGCGCACGAGAATCGGATTGGACCAGGCGTCAGTCACGATGTGATGCATTTTCAAGAGCAGAGCATGGCTGAATTCGTCATAGCGAATCAGCTTGACCTCGAGCAGGGGCGCCTGGGAAAGGACAAACGCCGATTGATCCTCCAGCGCCAACAACGACGCCAGATGCTCGCGCCGTGAGGCCCGATCGACGCCCGGCACCTCAAGCGCTTGCATGACGAACGCCACTTCCTCCAGCAGCTCTTGCCGTGGCTCGCCATCGACTTCGATAAATCGTGTGCGCAATACCCCATGGCGCTTGATCAGCGTCTCGAACGCCAAACGCAATGCCGGGACGTTCAAGGCTCCCGTGAACAAAAAGGCGCGGGACAGATTGTAAGCCGTGGCATTCGGTTCCAGGCGCTGCAGGAACCAGAGACGCTGCTGAGCGAAAGAAAGGACTTGCGGCCCACCACCAGACTGTCTTTGGAGGCTGTCTGGCAGCTGTAATTCGTCATCCTGGAGCAAGGCAAGCAAAGCATCATCAAAGTCTTTCATCGGCGCTTCAATATCCTTATACGGTCCGACCGGCACAAAGGGGAATGAATACTAGGTGCCAATGATAATTAATGTCAATTGAAGCGAAAGGTTTTCATGCTCATTTGCAGCTCAGATCACTAAACCCTGCTGACAGATCTTCAGACAAAGCTTGTAAATAGGTCCCGCTCAAAATCGGCATCACACTGCATCCCTACTACAGCTTCGTGGCAAACATCGTCGGTGATCGGGCGGAGGTCGTTGCGCTCATCCCGGCGGAGGCGAATCCGCACAACTACCAGCCGCAGCCCGATGACATCACCCGCGCGATGAATATCGATGTTCTGGTGGTCAACGGCATCGGACATGATGAATGGGCCTTTCAGATCATCAAGGCCGCCGGCCGCGGGGCGACCCTGCCGATCATCCAGGCCAATGCCTCGGTTGCCCTCATTCCCATCGGCGGCGATCAGGGCGGCGCCAAGGTGGTCAATCCGCATACCTTCGTATCCACCACGGCAGCGATACAACAGATCTTCGAGATCACTCGCCGGTTGGCGCGATCGCGGCCTTCCAGTCGATGAAGCGACCGAAGACCGCGATCGCAAGGCCACCACCACTCGATCCTCCCAAGAAACGGACAGAGATCGCCTCGAATCCGGATAGCTGCACTGCACAGAAAGGCTTTCAATCGGGTTGTGCCTAAAACTACAAAAAGGGTGTACCTGATGAACAGCACTAGAAGCATTGCGCAGTGGCAAGACTACATTCAGGGCTGCCTGGATTTCCGTCCGGCTGAAGGCATTTACCGCATCGCCCGTGACATGTTCACAGAGCCGGAACTGTTCGACCTGGAGATGGAACTGATCTTCGAGAAGAACTGGATCTACGCCTGCCACGAGAGTGAAATCGCCAACCCCAATGATTTCCTGACGATGCGTGCGGGTCGTCAGCCCATGATCATCACCCGCGATGGCAACAATCAGCTGCACGCGCTAATCAACGCGTGCCAGCATCGTGGCGCGACGCTGACTCGCGTCAGCAAAGGTAACCAGTCCACCTTCACCTGCCCGTTCCATGCCTGGTGCTACAAAAGTGACGGCCGCCTGGTCAAAGTCAAGGCCCCGGGGGAATACCCGGAAGGCTTCGACAAGGCCACTCGCGGCCTGAAGAAAGCCCGGATCGAGAGCTACAAGGGCTTCGTCTTCATTAGTCTGGACGTCAACGGCAGCGACTCGCTGCAAGACTACCTCGGCGATGCCAAAGTGTTCTTCGACATGATGGTCGCGCAGTCTCCTACCGGCGAGTTGGAGATACTGCCCGGCAAGTCGACCTATAGCTACGACGGCAACTGGAAACTGCAGCACGAAAATGGTCTGGACGGTTATCACGTCAGCACCGTGCACTACAACTATGTCTCCACGGTACAGCATCGCCAGCAAGTCAATGCCGCCAATGGCGGCGGCTCCAGCACACTGGACTACAGCAAACTGGGCGCCGGTGATGCAGAAACCGACGACGGCTGGTTCTCGTTCAAGAATGGTCACAGCCTCTTGTTCAGCGACATGCCCAACCCGACCGTGCGCGCCGGTTATGCCAGCGTCATGCCGCGCCTGGTGGAGGAATACGGCCAGCAGCAGGCTGAGTGGATGATGCACCGTCTGCGCAACCTCAACATCTACCCCAGTCTGTTCTTCATGGATCAGATCAGCTCGCAGCTACGTATCGTGCGCCCGGTAGCCTGGAACAAGACAGAAATCACCAGCCAGTGCATTGGCGTGAAAGGTGAGTCCGATGCGGACCGGGAAAACCGCATTCGCCAGTTCGAAGACTTCTTCAACGTTTCAGGCATGGGCACTCCCGACGACCTGGTGGAGTTTCGCGAAGCCCAACGCGGATTCCAGGCCCGCCTCGAGCGCTGGAACGAAGTATCGCGCGGCAGTGAAAAATGGGTCGAAGGCCCCACTCCCAACAGCGAGGCTCTGGGCATCAACCCGGTACTGACCGGCACCGAGTTCACCCATGAGGGGCTCTACATTAATCAGCACGGTTCCTGGCAGCGCTTCCTTCTGCAAGGCCTGGAACAAAAAGCCCTGAAGTTGAAGGAGGTGTGAAATGAGCGCACTACAACATTCCGTCGAGCAGTTCCTTTACCGTAAATCCGAGCTGTGCGATCAGCAGGATTGGGATGCCTACATCGCCCTCTTCGATGAGCAGAGTGAATTCCACCTGCCGCAATGGGAGTCGGAGCATGTGTACACCACCGACCCCAAGCGCAGCATGTCGCTGATTTACTACTCCAACCGCTCCGGCCTTGAAGACCGGGTGTTTCGCCTGCGCACCGGTAAGTCGGCGGCCTCAAACCCGATGCCGCGCACCCTGCATCAAATCAGCAACGTGCGAATCAAGGAACTCGATCATGGCTTGCTTGAAGTCAAGGCAGCCTGGGTCACCCTTTATACCCGACAGGGGTTGTCCGAGCAGTTCTACGGTCATGTGACTTACCACCTTAAAGCCGTCGCAGACAGCTGGAAGATCACTCGCAAGCACATCGTGTTGCTCAACGACACCATCAACTCAGTGCTTGATTTCTATCACCTGTGACCTGCGGAGCACGCTGTCATGAACCATAAAGTCGCTTTCAGCTTCGCCGACGGCAAGACCTCATTCTTCGAGGTCAAGACAAACGAGTTGTTGCTCGACGCTGCGCTACGCAATGGCGTGAACATCCCGCTGGACTGTCGCGAAGGTGTCTGCGGCACCTGCCAGGGGCGCTGCGAATCAGGTCAATTCACTCAAGACTACGTCGATGAAGAGGCATTATCCGAACACGATCTGGCGCAACGCAAGATGCTCTCCTGCCAGACCCGGGTGCAATCGGATGCCTCGTTCTATTTCGACTTCGATTCGAGCTTGTGCAACGCTGGGGCAACCCAATTATTGCAAGCGGTGATTACCCGTGTGGAGCAGGTTTCAGCCACTACCGCGATACTTCATATCGACGCTAGCGCCAGCCCGCTGCAACTGGATTTTCTCCCAGGGCAATACGCACGATTGCATGTACCTGGAACCTGTGAGTGGCGCTCCTACTCTTTCGCCAATCGGCCCAATCCCACTAACCAGCTTCAGTTTCTCATCCGGCTCCTGCCTGATGGCGTGATGAGTAATTTCATCCGTGAACATTGCCAACCCGGTCAAATCATCGAGCTCGAGGCCCCTCTGGGTAGTTTTTATCTACGCCAAGTGACCAAGCCTCTGGTACTGGTGGCAGGAGGAACCGGCCTGTCGGCTTTCCTCGGGATGCTGGATAACATCGCGGAAAAGGGTGGCTGCGGACACCCGATCCAGCTGTTCTATGGTGTCACGCAGGACAATGACCTCTGCGAAACCCAGCGGTTGGCGGGCTATCGCGAACGTATCTCTGATTTCGACTACCACCTTATCGTGTCGAAGCCATCAGAGCAGTGGAAAGGGAAAACTGGATGGATTCCTGATCACTTTGATCGGAATGCGTTTGAGGCTGATCCATTCGACATTTATCTGTGCGGCCCTCCTCCCATGGTCGAAGCGGTCAAGACCTGGTTCAACGAGCAGCAAATCGAAAGATTCCAGATGTTTTACGAGAAGTTCATCGAGAGCAATTCAAAGCATTAAGAACCCAGGGGAGTATCTGGAATCAACCCGATACTCCCCTGCTCTTTTATCAACGGTCCGCTCAATTCCCCGCCCCTAAAAACTCAGCGATCAAAACGCTCTGGTTCGCTGCTATTTCCATAATCTCGACAGATATCCATCACGCAACCGCGTTATCTGCCAGCTCCCAACCCTCAGGCCGTAGCGTGTGCCAATCGCTGACCTGTTGATAGGCATGGCCGATGCGCAGAATGAGCGGTTCGGCGAATGCCCGCCCCACAATCTGCATCGAAACCGGCATGCGCTTTTCATCGAACCCGATGGGCAACGCCACCGAACACAGGTTCAGCAAGTTGGCGAACCGCCCCAACAGGGCCAGTGGCGTGCCATATTCATCGACCTCATCCAACGGCACACTGCCGATAGCATTAGTCGGGAAAGCGCAGGCGTCTATGTTCGTCATGGCCTGCTGCATGGCGTGCCGAGCGGCGCGGCGCTGATTGTGCAACTGGATATACGACGCTGCGTCGATGGCGCGACCACTGAGGACGCGACGTTGAACATGGGGGTCAAAACGCAGATCGTCGCGCTCGAACAAGCTACCCAGACTGGCATAACCTTCGGCGCTCATCAGCCCACCCGCGATGCGCATACACTGCTCCAACGACGTGGGTAGCGGTTGCTCGATCAGTTGCATCCCCAAGGCGGCCAGTTGCTCGAGCCCCAAATCGTAAGCCTTCAGCACCCCGGGAGCGACATGCGCTCGTTCGGCCTGTGGCAACACCCAGATGCGCAAACCGGCTACCGACTGATTGAGACCGGCAGCGGCGTTGAATACAGGCGCCTGGGCCGAAACCGGATCCAGCGGGTCCGGGCCCAGCAGTGCATCCAGCATCCACGCGGCATCTTCAACTGTGTGGGTGATAGGGCCCACCGAATCCAGCGACGGACACAGTTCGATCAAGCCATGGCGACTGATAAGCCCACGCGTGGTTTTCAGCCCGACCAAGCCGCACATGCCCGCCGGAATTCGCACCGAACCACCGGTGTCGGTGCCCAACGCAGCGCTTGCCAACCCACTGGCCACGGCCACTGCCGAGCCGCTGCTTGAGCCACCCGGAGCATGATGCACGTTGCGGTCCCACGGGTTCCACGGCGTGCCCATCACCGCGTTGGTGCCCCAGCCACCGAAAGCGAATTCGACGGTGTGGGTCTTGCCAAGAATGATTGCTCCGGCACGCTCCAGGCGTTGCACTGCGGTGGCGGTCAACTTCGAAACACGCGGTGCCTGTGCCAATGACCCACCTGTGATGGCCTGGCCCTCGATCTCGAACAAATCCTTGATCGCCAGCGGAATGCCATGCAGCGGTCCCAGGCGTATGCCAGCCGCACGTTGACGATCCGCGGCGATGGCCGCATTGAGAGCTCGCGTGGGATAGGCCTCGACATAGGCATTGAGCTGCTCGTCGAAATGCTCGATGCGCGCCAGTTGCGCACGAACCAGCGCTTCGCTAGTCAGCGATCCCGCATCCAGCGCCTGCTGCAACTGGGCAATGCTGTGGGAAGTAACTCGATCTATGGTGCTCATGTATTCAACCTCGCAGGGTTTTGCGCCCGCGTGAAAAGTGCTTTTCAAGCACACGCGACAGCATTGAAAGAGGGAAAGCGATAACAAAATAGAACAGCCCTACCAACAGAAAGACATGCATGGGCAGGAAGGTTTCCGAAGCGATGGCCCGCGCCGCCAGCATCAGCTCATCGGTAGCGATCAGGGCGCACAATGAGCTGTCCTTGAGGATCGACACATAGGCGTTAAGCAGTGGCGGCAACATGCCGCGAATCGCTTGCGGCAAGATGACTGACGTAAACGCTTTCAACGGTGTCAGTCCGGTGGCGATGGCGGCCTCGCGCTGGCCGCGATGCAGCGAATCCAGGCTGCCACGCAGGATTTCCGCGACGTAAGCGGCGCCCTGCAAACCCAGGCCAATGACCCCGGCCCAATAGCCAGACAACGTCAGCCCCAGGCTGGGTAACGCGAAATACAGGGCCAGCAATAGCGCCAAAAGAGGTACGGCGCGCATGCTCTGAATAAAGTACGCGGCCGACCGTTTCAGGAGGACATTGGGGCTTCTCATCGCCCAGGCCAACAGCGCACCCAATATGGCCGCCAGAGCGAACCCCATCAAGGACAACTCGGCGCTGATCCGTGCACCGAGCAACAGGCGAGCGATCCAGTCGCTCCAGTACTCTGGGTATTGCTGAAAAAAACTGATCATCGCGCGCTCCCAAAATGGCGTTCGAGCCGAATGAATCCCACACCGATCGGCAAAATCATCGCGGCGTAGATGCACATCACAGCCAAATAGATCAGTGAAGTCTGGAAGGTGGAGGTCACCAGATTGCGCGCCAGAAACATGATTTCCGGCACGGCGATGGCCGAGGCGATGGACGTGTCCTTGACCAGTTGCGTGACGTAGTTGGCGAACGCCGGCAACGTAACGCGCAGGGCCTGGGGCAAGAGGATGCAACGCAGAATCTGCATCCGGCTCAGGCCGACAGCCAGCCCGGCTTCATACTGACCGACATGCAGCGACTGCAAGCCGCTACGGAAAATATCGGCCAACACCGCGCTGCCCACCAGACTCAAGCCAACGATAGCGGCCAGCCACGCGGGCAAATTGATGCCAAGATAGGAAAGACCGAAATAGATCAGGAACAGATGCGCCAGCGCGGGAACATTGCGCATCCATTCAATGAAACAGCCGATCGCCCCATGCAACACCCGTGACCGACCGAACGTCAGCAACACCGCCAGGACTATTCCGCCGGCACTCGCCAGCAACAAGGAACACAGCGCGATTTCCAGGGCGGTGAGTGCGCCTTTCAACAACAGAGGCAGTAGCCCGAGAAAAACCTCGAAGTTCGCCATCAAGCGCCCTCCATGGCCATGCGCCCAAGAAAACTACGGGTGCGCTCATGGCTTGGGTTGTCGATTACCTGCGCCGAAGGCCCTTGCTCGACAATGTGTCCGCCGTCCATGAAGATCACCCGATCCGCCACATCCCGAGCGAATCGCACTTCGTGGGTCACCATGATCATGGTGCGGCCCTCTTGCGCCAACTCACGAATCACGGCCAGTACTTCACCTACCAGTTCGGGGTCCAGCGCCGAAGTCGGTTCGTCGAACAGAATGACTTTAGGTTGTTGAGCCAACGCGCGGGCGATAGCGACCCGCTGTTGCTGCCCACCGGACAATTGCTCGGGATAGACTTCGGCCTTGTGCCGCAGATGGACTTTTTCCAGCATGGCATCCGCCAGCTCATAGGCCTGCTTGCGCGGCATACCCTGTGCCTTGATCGGCCCCAGCGCGACGTTGTCGCGTACGCTCAAATGTGGCCAGAGGTAGAAGAGCTGGAACACCATCGCGATCTCGCGTCGCTGCGGAGCCATTTCCCGATCACTCATCAGACGTATGCGTTTACCGTCCTTGATCTGCCCGATCAACTCGTCGCCCAGCCAGATATCGCCTCGAGTGGGTTTTTCCAGATAGTTGATGCAACGCAGGCAAGTGGACTTTCCCGACCCGCTGGGGCCGATCAACGACAGGGTTTCACCGGCTTTCAATTCCAGGTTGATACCCTTGAGTACTTCCAGATCACCATAACTTTTGTGCAGGTCATGCACTCGCAGCAACGCAGGTTCGGAGGGGGTCGACATCTTGGTTAACCTTTTTTTTGTTATAGACATGGCGATGAATCGGCACGGGGCATCAGGCCGACTCATCCGCTCAAGTGCTTACTTGCAGCCGGGCAGTTTCCAGTCCGCCGGGCGGTCGACACCCAGCCTCAGGTCCCTGCCTTCCGGCACATACCAGACATCCTGGGTCAGACCGTAGCGGGCACCGATCTTGCGCATTTCACAGCTTTTCCAGAGAGACTGGATCTGCTCGTTCACGGCCGCCACCAGCTGCGGGTTGGCCCCTTTATTGAAGCCGTACACCACCTGGCCCAGCCCCGTCAGCAGAGGGAAATTCGGATCGTTGTCGGTGAAAGCGTTGAAGTGCAGGTGCCACTGCTCGTTGCGGAAAATGGCGTATTGCATGACCGGAGGATCGCCGATCACTGCATCGATGCGCCCGGCGAGGAGATCGCGCACCGCGGCATCGGATGTGTCGTACAACGCCACTTGTAACCCCTCGATCTTGCGCATCTCAGGGATGAACGAGAAACCCGTGATAGTGCCGACCTTCTTGCCCTGCAAATCTTTGAGGCTGCTCCAGTTGGTCTTGTCGGTTTGGGTGATGCCGTTCTTGAAATAGTGAATCGGGTCGCTCACGGTCATGATCTTCGCGCGCTGCTCGGTCCAGCCCATGGTGCCGGCCATGATATCCACGCGTTTGGCCTGCACCGAGGCGATGGTGCCGGCCCAGTCCATCAACGCAGGTTTAACTTTCAAACCCAGCTTCTCAGAAATTTGTTGAAGGATTTCACCGTCGTAGCCGACCATTCGACTGTCTTGATAACCGGTCCCCGGCATATCGCCACTGAACGCAATTGTCAGGCTTCCCGGCTCTACCGTTTCCAGTGCGAATGCCGGTACCGAGGCCAGCATGGAGACCAGCAGACCCGCATAGATACCGGCAATACGTTGAACGTTGGGCTTCTTCATCACGTGCTCCTCGATTGTTTTTTTATGAACAGCATGGTGTTGGGCAGGCGCTCATCGTATGGTGATCGGCGGTGTAACTGGTTGGATGGTTTGCATGAATGATTGAACATTTGCGACATTTCAGAGATGTACTGCCCAGGGCCTCCAGCGAAAGCCTCGTGGAAGGTCTTGATAAGGGTCAGGCACGACATCCGCCAAGCCGACGCGGCGCCACCGAGTTGTCTATTGGCATTGTGTTGTGGCCGCGCTTCCCCTTGCTGTCACTGTCAGGGCTGACCGATGCGCTGCGACATGCCGCCGATACGGGTGATCAGAGCCGTCCGATACGCTGCCAATGGAAAGTACTGGGTACCCTTGGGCAAAGAGTCATTTCCAGCTGTGGACTGGATGTGCCTATCGACACTGAGCTCACCCATCCTCATCAATTTGATTACATCGTGGTGATTGGTGGGCTGCTTGATTCCCTTGAGGCAGCACCAAAGACGTATCCGGCATTTCTGCATCAGGCAGCAGCCGCTAACGTGCCGTTGATCGGTCTATGCACGGGCAGCTTCGTGCTCGCTCGACATGGCTTGATGGAGGGACGTACCGCTTGCGTACATGCCTACCATTGCGACGACTGGAAACGTCTGTTCCCCAGATTGCGCTTTGTCAGCAACAGTGACTTCCTCATCGACAAGGATCGGATCACCTGCGCAGGCGGTATCTCGGTGATTGAGTTGGCCATTCATCTAATTGGGCTACATTGCGGCCCGGATCGGGCCGGCAAAGTTGTTCATCAGATGACGGTCGCAAAAAGCAGCTCCGGCAGTTTCGTCGACCGGCGAAAGGCACTTGGCTACGCCAGCGCTTCGAACAGGCGTCTGCACGAAGCCGTGATGCTGATGGAAAAGCACATGACCGAACCTCTGGACATTGACTCAATCGCAAGCCTTGTCGGTACCAGTAAACGGCAACTTGAGCGGCTGTTTGTCGCCGAAACCAGTAACACTCCAGCCCAATTCTATCGTCAGGTTCGACTCAGGTTTGGCCGATGGCTTCTCATCAGCTCGGATCGACAAATAGGCGAAATCGCTTTCGAATGCGGGTTCGCCGATGCCCCTCATTTCATTCGACATTTTCAGAATATGTTTGGCATGTCTCCCGGAAAACTGCGCAAAGAGTTGAACCGCCACGGTATAAGTCACCCGGAGGCGGTGCCGAATCAGTAACCTGCTTGCGTATTGACGCTTGCCGGGATCAAACCGCTGCTGCGAAATGCCTGAATGTTGGATGCGACGATGGCTGATGCGGTTTGATGATGGGTCGGTGCGGAACAATGTGGCAGCACCAACACCTGTGGGTGCGTCCACTGCCATTGGTCTTGGGGTAAGGGTTCGACGGCAAAGACGTCCAGCACCGCATGGCCAATATGGCCGCTGTCCAGTGCGCTCGACAGCGCTGCGTCATCGATGATCGGCCCTCTGGCAAAATTGATCAGGCTCGCGCCCGCCGGTAACCAGCCGAGGGTTTGAGCGTTGAGCAACCCGGTGGTGTGCTCGGTCAATGGCAGCAGGCAGATCAGGATGTCGGTCGCGGCGAGCATCGATTGCAATTCTGCAGCGCCGGCGAAGCACTCGACATTCGCCAGTGACTTGCGCTCGCGACTCCAGCCTCTGACCTTGAAGTTCGCTGCATGCAAACGCTGTGCGGCCGCTTCGCCCAGCACGCCCATGCCAAGCAAGCCGACCGTCCGCTCTTGAGCGCGCACGGCAGGCAGTGGCTGCCAACGTTTCTGCCGTTGCTGACGGATATAGCTGGGCATGTCGCGATGCAGATACAGCGTCCAGGCCAGTACGGCTTCGGCCATGGTTTCGGCGAGTTGCGGGTCGATCAGGCGGACGATCCTCAGTTCAGCCTGAGTCTGCTTCAGGTCGGCAACAAGGCGTTCGACGCCCGCCCAGACGCTGTGTACCCAGCGCAACTGCGGCAACTGCTTCAAGTCCGCGGGGTTGGGATTGGCCACGATGGCCAGGGTGCACGCGGCTTTATCAGCATCATTGAGTTGGCTGAACGTGACAATACGTTCGCCAGGCATCGCCTCTTGCAGGGCTGCGATCCATTGTTGCGTCGCCGGATAGTCAGGCGCAGCGAGAAACGGAATCGGCGGATTCATATGGCATACACCTGCTGCAGATCCGCGAAGCCTTTCACTTCAATCGGGTTTCCAGCCGGGTCGAGGAAAAACATCGTCGCCTGCTCGCCCGGTTGGCCGGCAAAACGAATGCTCGGCGCCATGACAAATGCAAGCCCCGCCTCGACCAGTCGATCAGCCAGCGCCTGCCAGTCGGGCATTGCGAGAATCACCCCCAGGTGTGGCATCGGTACCCAATGTTCGCCGACGCGTCCGGTGTTGGTCACGGTGAAAGGCTCGCCAAGGTGCAATGAGAGCTGGTGACCAAAAAAATCAATATCGACCCAGGTCTCGGTACTCCGCCCTTCCTTGCACCCCAACAACGTGCAGTAGAAATGACGCGATTCATCAAGGTCGCGAACGTGATAAGCCAGGTGAAAAATTGACTGCATAATATTCTCCAGAACAACTGAATGTTAGGTCACACGCGGTTTTCGACACTTCGTAAAAGTCGTTGCACGGACTGAGCCACACTTAGCAACGGCTCATCGCGGCCATGCCGATCGATCAACATCAACCCCACAGGGGCTGTGCCGGGTTCATGGCAAGGGATCGAAACGGAGCAGCCATCAAGAAAATTGGCGAGCATGGGATTGCGCAGCAATAGCAGGTTGAAGTGTTGGAAATCCCTGTTGTCTGCCACTTGGGAGAAGGTCGGTGCGATGATCGGGACCGTGGGGCATATCAACAGATCCACGTCCTGCATGCGCCGCTGCACACGCGTGATCCAGTCCCGGCGAGCGTTACAGGCATCCTCATAGTCAGCCTGGCGGTACAACGCACCGTGCTCGATACGCGCCCGTACATTGGGGTCGTACTGATCCGCACGGGTGCGCAATATCTCCTGATGCAAGGCATAAGCTTCATACGCCACAATCGCTCCCCGGCGATTGATCGTGGCCACTTCGGTCAACTCATCAAGCGCCATCTCCCGCAGCTCGGCGCCGGCATCGTGCAAGCGCTTCAATACTGCCGAATACGTCTGCGCCACGTGCTGATCGAGGCCATCGAGCACCAGGGTCTGGGGCACGCCGAACTTCACGCCACGCAGATTGATTTCAGCGGGCAGGCGGATGTCTGTTCCTGCAACGATGCTATCGATAATCGCGCAACAGCCCGCGTCAGGCGCCAGTACTCCGACTGAGTCGAGGCTCTTGGACAACCCAAACACGCCCCTGCCATTGACCCTCGATGCGCTGGGTTTGAAGCCGCTAATGCCGGTCAAGGCCGCAGGAATCCGGCACGAGCCACCGGTATCGGTACCGAGCCCCGCCGCCGCCATCCCGTCAGTGACAGATATCGCCGCCCCCGAAGATGAGCCGCCGGGGATGCGCTTGAGTGCCCGCTCGAAGGGGTTGGCCGGCGTCCCGTAATGGGGATTGAGGCCAATGCCGGTATAGGCAAACTCGCTCATATTGGTTCGGCCGATGATGATCAAGCCCGCGGCCTTCAGTCGCGCAACGACGAAGGCGTCCTCGTGGGCCGGCGGTGCGCTGGATAGCACCCAGGAGCCGGCGGCCGTGACTTGCCCCGCCACGTCGAACAGGTCCTTGACCGAGACCACGAGCCCCGCGTAAGGCGACATCTGTTGGCCCTTTTTCCGCCTGGCATCGACCGCATCCGCCCGCATCCGGGCGCCTCTCACATCAATATGCAAAAAGGTGCGCGCACCTTCACCGTCTGGATCGAGTGCGCGTTCCAGGCAGGTTTCAAGCAGCGCGCGGCTGGTGGTTCGACCGCGCGCCAACTCAATACGCAATGACTCCAGCGACATCATGCTCATGATGGACAAGCTCCAGGATCGATCGGGCGATTAGCCAGGGCCGACCGCTCGGGGTCGGCACCGGCAAGCAGCAGGCGGCCAATTGACAGACGCCATGGAGCTGCGGCTTCACGTACCGATGCGCAGCGGCGCGTTCATTTTGCGTAGCAGAGCCACCACACTCTGCGCGGTGATGCGACCGGTCTTGGGGTTGTCCGAGGGGATGTTCTCGATGGTCATGGTCAGGCTCGCCGAATCGGCATCGACCTCGATCAAATGAGTATTGCGGGTCACCGACGGGTCTGCCCAGATTTCCAGGGTCGTGCGGTCAGGGCCGATCCCCGCCAGCGATAGGGCCACCACCACATTGAGGTTGGCCGGAAACCCGCGAGCGGCCTCGCGTGCACTGCCCTTGAACACGCGTTTGGGCTTGTCGAGCCCTTCGATGCTGATCAAGTTCTCCAGCAGATAAGGCGCACCCACCAGGCCACGAGGTGGCTTGCGCGTGATCATTCGTACGGAGTGAATTACGCCCTCCGCCGCTGCGGTCACTGCATCCAGCCCAAGCAAGGCACCGGTGGGCACAAGAATCTGGCCACCATGCAGCCGCGCCAGGTCGATCAGGTGCGGGTTTTCCAGCAAGGCGCCGGAGCTGAGTACCACCAGCTTTTTGCCGGCACTCAAAACGGGCAGCGCAATCTGCGGCAACAGCGCCGCGGGTGCGCATTCAATGACCACATCGCTGACCTGCGCCAATTCATCCAGGTCCAGCAGCGCCGGTGGATTCTTCAGGTTGGCCAACACCCCTGCTGCGCGCTCGGGGTTGCGTACGGTGATGCCCACCAGGCGGATTCCGGGGATGCCTGCGTCGAAGGTTCGCGCCAACGAGGCACCGACAGCGCCCAGGCCGACGATGCCGATGCGCAAATCGGAAGAATATAGGCTAGTGGTCATGCTGGGGCTCCCTGAGAGCTATCGTTGAAATCCGGCGCAATCTGCTGCGCATAATGCTTGGCAACTTGCCCGGCGGTGGTGAACCAAACGGCATCGTCCCGGCGCTTGATGTGTTCAAGCAGTTTGCGCAAGGCTTGTAGCCGAAACGGCTGACCCATGATGAAGGTGTGCAGGGTCATGCCGTAGACGAGGGACTGCTGGGTGGACTGGACCAGCATTTCATCGAAATTGGCGATCGCCATTTCCGCGAAGGCCGGTGCGGTTCCGTGGTGCAGAACGACCATGGGCACATCGTTGACTTCATGCGGGTAAGGCAGGCTTAGCAGCTTGCCTTCACGGGTTTTCATCCATACCGGCTGGTCATCCATCGGCCAGTCCAGCGTGTATAAATAGCCGGCTTCTTGCAGCAGGTCTTCGGTCACGGCGCTGGGGTTGGCACCGGGGCTCATCCAGCCGGCGGGCTGTAAGCCGCTGTGTTGCTTGATCGATTCGGTCGCCGAATGGATCAACTGCCGTTCCTGCTCTTCTGACAAACCGTTCTGTATTTCGGAGTTACTGCGCCCATGGGCAACGATTTCCGCTCCGGCGTCTACCAGTGCCTGTACCAGCTCAGGGCAGTGCTCATAGCATTCAGTGTTGAGCAGCACCGTGAGCGGAATGTCCAACTCCTTGCACAGTGCAAGAATGCGCCAGCCGCCGACGCGATTGCCGTACTCGCGCCAAGCCCAGTTGTAGGTGTTCGGTTGAGAAATACCGGGCGAGTAAGACAGCCCGAGCCCGCCGCTGCCGTAGGAAAAATGCTCGACGCAGAGCGCGACATAAAACGCCAGTCGCTTGCCCTCCGGCCATTGGAAATCTGCGCGTGACTCTATGCCTGAATAAGCGAAACGATTAGGTCCAGGTAGCATGAGCAAGTCCCCTTTATGACAGTTCTTGAAGGAGTGGGAGCAACCGTTGGCCAATGGTCACGGGGTGTAACTGGCAGGCGCCATGACCTGGTCCAGGTTGATTGTTGCCACGTCTTGGGGCGAGATTTTCAGGGCGGGCAGCGACACGACTTTTTCGACGCGTTGCTTGTGCGCTGCCGCAACGGCCAGGCGCAAGGCGGAACGCCCCTGCTCGACCACCTGCTGCACCGAACTGCACACCACCTCGTTGTTGGCCAACAGCTCCCGGGTGGTCGGGCTGAAGTTAGAGGTGGAAACCTTGACTTGCTCCAGACGGCCCGAGGCACGCAGCGCGGCCACCGCACCTGCGGCCATGTCTTCGGTGGCCGAGTAGATGCCTTTGAGGTTGGCGAATCGCTGCAACCAGTCTTCGGTGGTATTGAGCGAGGCGTTGCGGTTGTCTGCCAAGCGCGATTGCGCTACCACGTTGATCCCGGGGAATTTGTCTTTGAGGGTCTGGCGAAAACCCTCGGCGCGCAGGTCCGACCACGCTTGCCCGGCGGGACCTGCGAGCATTGCCACATCGCCCTGCCCTTGCAGCGCCTCACCGAGGCATTCGGCCTGCATGCGACCCATGTCGTAATGATCGGCGGTGACAATGGAGGTCAGGTGCTGGCTGTTGGGCGGCGACGAAATACCGATCACCGCAATCCCCTGGCGCACCGCCTGATCGACCACCGCGCGCACCGCGTCACCATTGGTTGCGCCGACGACGATGGCTCCGACACGTCGCTGGATCAATGACTGCAACTGGGAGATCTGCTGGGCGACATTGCCATCCCCGCCAGCACTGAGCTTGATCAGTTTGACGCCCTCCTTGCTCGCCTCGTCCTGCGCACCATAGGCGCTGGATATCCAGAAAGACTGCGACAGGCTTGGCACGGCATAACCGATCGTCAACTCCTCGGCGCCCGCTCCGGCGACGCACGATAGGGTCACGGCAAGCATTGCAAGTGGCGCACGCCAAGGCTGTATGAACGTCTTCATCATGATTCACCGTATGCGGTAGAGGAGGAAAAAAGCCGCAGGATCAAACGATCCAGGCCGCCAGCAACGAGAATGATCAGGCCCATCACGATCTCCGCAATGAACGGTGACACCCCTTCGATATTCAATGCGGTCTCCAGCGCCTGGATCAGCAACACGCCGAAAAACACTGGCCAGACGCTCGCCGTCCCGCCCTGCAATGCGGTGCCGCCGATCACGGCCGCGGCCACCGACTGCAGCGCCCAACTGACGCCTTCGGTGGGTAAGCCGGTGCCGGTCTTGCAAAAGAGCACGGCGCCGGCCAGGCCCGCCAATGCGCCACAGGCCAGATAGGCGATGCACGTCACCCGGCGACTGTCGACGCCTACCAGCGACGCGGCCTGCGGGTCGCAGCCGACCATGAAGAGGTGCCGCCCGAGGGTGAATTTCTTCAGGATCAGCCCGACCAGCAGCATGCAAATCAAGGCCGGGGCCAGCAGTAGCGGGATCCCCGCGACGTTTTGAAAGGCCAGGTCTGTCAGTGCACTGGCGTCGATGGGCACCACCGGTTGACCGTCATCGGAAATCAGCCGCGCCAGGCCTTGAGCCGCGATCATGCTGCACAGTGTCGCGACAATCGGCTGCACCCGAAGGAAGGCAATCAGCAGCCCATTGAGGCCACCGAACAGCAAACCGGTCACCACCGCGAGGGCGATCGAGGGCGTGCCCAGCCAATCCATGGTCAGTGCCGCGACGGTACTCGAACAGGCCGCGACCGCCCCCACCGAAATATCAAAGCCGCGCACCAGCATCACCAACATCTGCCCCAACGCCAGCAGCGCGAGGATGGCGGCTTGCGAGCCGATGTTTTGCAGGTTGCCCAGGCTTGCGTAATCGGCAACCAGGGCCCCGGCCATCAATAAAACCAGGAGCAAAGCACCGGGGGCCACCAGAAAACGTGCCTGGCGGTTGATCGTTGATGCCTTCATTGAGCGTTGCCCCTGAGCAGATGGATGCAGCGTCGACGAACGTTGGGCATTTGCGGCAGCACCACCGCGGCACCGATAACCAGCGCCATCAGCAACTGCTGCCAGGCCGAAGTCAGGTTGAGCAGCACCACAGCGTTATTGAGCATGGCGATGATCAGCGCCCCGCATACCACCTGCACTGCAGAACCGCGTCCGCCATTCAACGGAATCCCGCCAATGGCACAGACCGCGATGGTGGCGAACGCCAGGTCGGGATAAAGATTGGGCTGACCGGAGCCAACGCGGCTGGTCAGAATCGCCCCGGCCAGTGCGCAAAACAGCCCGGCGACGATATAGGCCAGCAACACCATGCGGCGTGCCGGCAGCCCGGCATTCAGCGCGGCGTTGAAGCTGGTCCCGATCAGGTACCAGCTGCGCCCGACCAGCGTGTACCGCAACAGGCCATGCAGGCTCAGTACCGCCAGCAGTGCAAGGATGATCGGCACCGGTATACCCGCGACGTGCCCGCTGCCCAGCCACAAGAAGCCCGGCGAAGGTGCGGCGTCCAGCGGCATTCCGCCGGACAGCAGCGACGCCAGACCATGCAGCACCAGCAACATGCCCAGGGTCACCAGAAAGGCCGGAAGCTTCAGGTACGCGATCAGTAAACCGTTGCATAAGCCGACCAGCACCGCGACACAGATACCGCCGGTAAATGCCAGTGCGACACCCAGCTCGGGCGCCAGTATCACGGTCACAACGCTGAGCAGCGCGACCGCCGAGCCCATTGAGAAATCGATTCCGCCGACGATCAGGATCCCGGTCTGCCCGCAGGCCGCAATCAGCAGAATCGAGCCGACACGCAATACGTTCTGCAGGTTGTCCACGGACAGGAATCTCGGCACGAACAATACACACAAGACAAACACCAGCAGCGGCACGGCAATCACACCGATCCGCGAGCCCAGCGCAATCGCCGGACGCTGTTTGATCAACGTCGTCATCAGCACGCTCCCACCATCATTGAAAGGACTGCATCAGTTTGCGCGTCGGCCATCATCCGGCCTGCGACCTGATGGGAGGCGACCACCAGCAACTGATGACACAAAGTGTTCACCTCCAGCAGATCGGACGACACCACGATGATCGCAATGCCACGACAGGCCAGTGCACGAAGCGCTTGATGAATGCTTTCGCGGGCCCCCACATCCACCCCTCGGGTCGGCTCCAACACCACCAGGGCCCGTAGGTTCGGTAGTACCAGGTTGCGCAAGAACAGCAGCTTTTGTTGATTGCCACCGCTGTAATGCGCCGCGTCCAGATCTAGCCGTGGGGGGTTGAGATTAAATTGAGCGATCAAGGCGTCGAACGGAGCGGCCTCCTCGCGCAAGCGCAGGACGCCCCAGCTCGAAAAAACACGCAAGACTGATGCCGAGGCGTTTTGCAGCGCGGACAAGCCGAGGAACAAACCATCGGCATGTCGATCCGAGGGCACGTAGCCAATACCGGCGCGCATTGCCGACTGGCGATCATTGACTACCTCGGACGTTGCATTGAGCGAGACCGTCCCGCCGTGGCCGCTGGCCGCACCCGCCAGCACCTCGCCCAGACGCAGGGCGCCAGAACCGGCGACACCGACGATACCGAGCACTTCACCCTGGTGCACGCAAAGCGATATCGGTTGCGCCGTGGGGGTCAGCCGGATGTCCTTGGCCTCAAGCACCACCTCACCTCGGGTACTCACGCACAACGCTTGTGGCTCAAAGGTTTGCCCGAGCATGTGCTGGACGATCTGCGCCGCTGAAATGTCGTCACGGGCAGCGGCATTCACCACCGTCAGACCGTCGCGCAGAATGGTCACGGCGTCCGCCATGCGCTTGATATCGTCGATCTTGTGCGAGATGTAGAGAATCGCCGTGCCTTTGGCGCACAGCACCTGCAACGCCTGATGCAGGCGATCGGCTTCCCTGGCGCCCAGGGCGGCGGTCGGTTCGTCGAGAATCAGCACCGAACAGCGCCGGCCCACGCCACGGGCGATTTCCAGCAACTGCCGCTCGCCCAGAGACAGCTCATCGACCAGGCTGTCCAGCGATACATCGAGGCCGACCAGGCTCAGCACTTCAGTCGCTTGCTGGCGATCCAGGCAGTTGTTCCGGGCCCACGAACGTTGCGCGCTACCCAGGCCAAAGGCACTCAGGTTTTCAAGCACGGTCAATGGGGTGAACAAAGTGGAATGCTGATAAACCGGAACCACGCCCTGTTTCAATGCATCACGCACCGAACTGAAGACTACCGGCTGCCCGTCCAGCACCAGTGCCCCGCCATCCGGGCGAATGGCGCCGACCAGGATTTTGACGAATGTCGATTTTCCTGCGCCGTTCTCCCCCATCAATGCGTGAATCTGCCCAGCTTTCAGCACCAGGTTCGCATCGCGCAGAGCGCAGGTGGTGCCATAGTGTTTGGAAATTCCTGACGCCTGAAAAATGGTTTTCATTGTAATTAGGCTCTTCCAATTCTGGGTTTGCACGCCCCAGCGGGCATTGGTCGCCGGCTGATGGGGTGATCGTAGGGCCGACCTGCGCGGCCTGACAAACAACTTGTTGCACCTCTATGCATGAGCCAGAATCATGCATAAACCTTTCCCAGGTGGTGCCCGCATGTCGCCTCAGTTGCCCCCGCTTGCTGCGCTCAAAGTGTTCGAAGTCGCCGCCCGTCATTTGTCTTTCACCGACGCCGGCAAGGAACTGTTCATTACCCAAAGCGCCGTCAGTCGCCAAATCCGCGCCCTTGAATCCTTCCTGGGCTGCAAGCTGTTCGTGCGCATGACCCGGCGCATTGAGCTGACCGATGCCGGCAGCCAATACATGCAGAGCATTCAGGCCGCGTTTCAGGCCATCGCCAAAGCCACTACCAAAGTCAGGAACAGCAAGGACCCGCAGATAGTGACGGTCAACGTGCTGCCGACGCTCGCCACACTCTGGCTGATGCCACGCCTGGGCAAGTTCACCCAGGCTTATCCAGACATTGAGCTACGCCTGATCACCTCGATCCATCCGGTGGATTTTCATTCAGGCACCGTCGACGTCGCCCTACGGGTGGGGAGGCTGCCGGGCAAGGTCTATCAGAAGAACCGGCCGCGCATAGAAATGGAGATGGTCGAAGATTGGGCCGGCGTCAGGGCTGAGCCGTTGTTTGCCGACGTGCTGGTGCCGGTCATTGCCCGTCGCCTACTGTCCCAGGGCGCACCGCTGGAGACGCCCAAGGATCTGCTGCATTACCGGCTGATAAATACCTCAAGCCGCAAGCATGCCTGGCCTGACTGGCTTGGGCAGCACAAGCTCAATTACGAAAAGTTCAAGGAGACGGCGGATTTCGGGCACTTCTTTATTGCGTTGCAGGCGGCACGCGATTGCAAGGGCGTGGCGATCGTGCCACTGGTGCTGCTCCAGCAATGTGATTTTCGCCATGAACTGCAGTGCCCTTTCGAGCCAGGGCTTGAGAGTGCCGGGGAGTATTACCTGCTGACCGGCAAAGACGCGGCGGAGGACCGCGCCCTGAGATTGTTCTGCAAATGGGTACAGAGTGAAGCGGCGCAGATTCGTGACCTGGCGAGAAAGATCATTCATGAAACCAAGTGAACTCCATCACGCATGCCCTCAGCTCATGCCTGTGTGCAATCAAATCGTTTGTCAGTGCATGAGCACCTGCCGATGATCGGTTGCTGCGCCGCAATCCCTGATGACAGGACTGCTCGGCGCGGCAATGCCAAGACATCAAAGGGGAACTCCGATGCGTGTTGCAACCTTCGCTATCGTACTAACTGGAATGCTGACTACCATGACTACCCAAGCCAGTGACACAATTGTTCGTCACCTGAACCCCGCCAGTGCCAACGAGCCTTGGGCTCGGGAGTTCGCCGAAGCCATCGAGGTCCCTGCCAATGCCAGGCAGATCGTCCTCAGCGGGGTCGGGCCTCAGCTTGCCGACCCAAGCGCCGCAGCCGGCTCGATCAAGGCCTACGGCGACACCAAGGCGCAAACCCTGAGTGTCATCAAGCAGATCGAGGCCACACTGAAGCGTCACGGTTACACCCTGGGTGACGTGGTGAGCATGCAAGCGCTTGTCGTCGGCGACCCGGCGTTGAACGGAGAGGCCGACTTCGAGGGGTTCTCCGAAGTTTACAACCAGTACTTCGGAACGCAGGCCCAGCCTTACGTGCCTGCGCGTACCCGCGCTCAAGTCATACGCCTGGTACCGCCGGGCTGGTTGGTGGAGATCACGGTTACAGCGATCAAGGCGCAGTAACGCCACGCCTGCAATTGAATTTGACCTGACAGTCACGAACGTAAATCCGGTAACTGTCAGATCAAGTCTGAGATACCACTCAGCTAACTGATGCTATCGCGATTGCTTGAGAGAGCCGTACCTCCGAATACAGCAATCACTCCATTACTGCCAGTTACTGGCAATCACCGTGTTCAACGCCTCTTTATAGTTTTGCGGCAACGACGTCTGTCCCGCTGCGGGTGGCGCAAACGCGGCCATGGCGCCAACCAGCTGATCGACCTGGCTGTCCAGCAGGACTTTGCCATCGGCGGTTCGGAACTGTTCGATGTGCTGGGCGTTTTGCGAACTTGCCTGGTCTGCGGACGACCATTTGGAAATCGTCACCTTGTCTGCCGTGCCGATGACGATGACCTCCAAGTCCAGGCCGCTTTTTCGGAACCACAACTGGTCGACAGAAATCCCCGCGCCGAATTGCAATACATCAGCATTGACCCCGGCGTCTACATCTTCAATGACGTCCTGGCCGCCATTTCGATCAAACAGGTAGAGGTCGTTACCCAACCCGCCGCTCAACCAATCATTGCCCATCCCGCCATCCAGACGGTTATTACCTGCATTGCCCGTCAGTTGGTTATTTGTGGCGTTACCGGTGGCATTGATGTTGGCAGTGCCTGTGAGAATCAGGTTTTCCAGGGCTGGGGACAACGTAAAGGAAACCGAAGCCTTGACGGTATCAACGCCCTCACCTGCCAGTTCCACAATGCGGTCCGCCCCCTCGTTGACAATGTAGGTGTCGTTACCCTTCCCACCGACCATGACATCGGAGCCGGCACCACCATCCAGGATGTTGGCAAGCGTGTTGCCCACCAGTCGGTTTGCCAGCGCATTGCCCGTGCCATTCGCCCCTCCTTTCAGCACCAGTTCCTCAACCTCATCCGGCAAGGTGTAGCTGATATAAGACTCCACGCGGTCGTACCCTCCACCGCTGACCTCTCGGACGATGTCACCTGCATCATCGACGATATAGGTGTCGTCTCCGCTGCGTCCTTCCAGGATCCCTTTCCCACCCCATCCTGCGAGCGTATTGCCGCCAGCGTTGCCCACCAGCGTCCCGTCGCCATCGCGGGAGATGTAGGTGTCGCTGTAGGCGCGTTCGGCGAAGATGAAACTGTCCGCGCTCAGCTGATCCGCTGTGACCCCTTTCAGAGTGACGTATGGATTATCTTCCCCCACGGGGCCCAGCCAGACCCGAAGGTATTGCTGTCCGTTTACCATCAGGTCGCTGAAATTCAGCGCCGCAAACGAGCGTAATGAACTGAACTCTGACAAGTCGATTTTTTCGTTGGGGTTCGAAACTTCGAAGTCTTCGATCAGACCGCCTACCAGCCCGTCCGTGGAGTAATCGTCGACGATGAATCGATCGCTACCCGCTCCACCGGCTACAGCCGCTCCAGTCAGTACAACCCCCTTCACAGTGATTAGTGGCAGTTCGAAGTCCAGTTCACCGGTGTAGTTGTCTCCCCGATCACCTTCGATATACAGCGTGTCGTTTCCGGCGCCACCGTTGAGATAATCCATCCCATCGTTGCCCCACAAGACGTCATCACCAGCGCCGCCGTAAACAACATCGTGGCCTGCTCCCCCGAACAGCCTGTCGCCACTGCCAACTGCCGCGTCACTCAAGTCGTTCTCGCCCCTGAGGACGTCATTTCCCTCTCCGCCGTAAAGTGTATCGGCGCCCAAAGTGCCCGCCACGCGTTCGCCGGTGGCGTTGGCCCAATAGATAATTCCGAGGTCGAACTCAGGAAGTACCGTGTCACTGCCACCCAGCACCGGTTGTGGTACGGCGACCAGTTCGCCAGTGAGCTCGCTGTCAATCAGCGGCTTCAATGGCGGAGGGTTCGTAGTGGCAATGTGCAGTTCCTTGCCTGCAATGATGCCTCCCGTAGCGGGAACCGAGGGGGTACTGCCGGAACCCGCACTGCCAAAAATAAAGTTATCAGGTGACAGTTGCGACGCGGTCACACCCTTGAGGGTAATAAACGAAGCGCCTGTTCCCCCCAGCATCACGCGCAGATAATGTTGGCCGTTTACGGTCAATTCGCTGAATGCAATATCTGCCATCGAGTGCACGGAATTAATCTGCGAAAGGTCGATTTTTTCGTTGGGATTGGAAAACTCAAAATCTTCAATCAGATTACCCAACAGATCGATGGGAACCCCCGAGGCCTTTTCGACGACAAAACGATCATTCCCAGCGCCACCCGCGACGGCAGCCCCGGTCAGTCGAGCTCCGTCCCAAGTGATGATAGGCGAGGTCCAGCCGCCCAACTCGAAACTGCCCTGGTCGCCTTCCAGATAGATGATGTCATCTCCCGCGTCACCGCTGATATAGTCCTGGCCCAAGCCTCCGCGCAGTACATCGTTGCCCGCACCGCCGCGAATCACATCATCACCGGCACCGCCTTCGATGAAATCGTTGGAGCCTTGCGTACCGCCGGTTGTATTGTCGCCAACCAACACATCGGCACCACTGCCGCCACGAATGATATCGGCGCCAGTGCCTCCAAACACTCGCTGCCCGCCTGAGAGGGCGGAATAGTCTTCGCCCCGGACAGAGTCAGCCAGACGTATTTCACGGCTATTGACGCCGAAGCCATAAGCGCCGTACTTGGTGAGTTCGGCCAAGCTCATTGCGGTATCCAGGATCAAGAAATCTTCGGCGCTCACTTGCGCTGCGTCGACATTCTTCAGCCGAATAGACTGCACACCAGACAAGTTGATCACCGCATCCGCGCCTTGTTGAGTGGTATTGATCAGCCCGTGACCGAAGTCAGAGAACCCAGACAGCACCAGTTTATCGGTGCCAACCACGAAATCAGTGATGGTCTGGATGGAACCGCTGGCGCGCTCGACCACGAAATAATCGAGGTCGGCGCCGCCTGCCAGGGTATTGTTCCCCTTCCCACCCAAAAGCAAATCGCGGCCGGCGCCGCCATACAGCGCATCATCGCCACTGCCGCCGACCAACATGTTGCTGGCGTCATTGCCGTGAAGTTCATCGGCAAACTCACCGCCGATGGCGTTCTCGATCTGCTCGGGGTTCTGAATGGTCAGGTGCGTGCCGGCGAGAGTCGCTTCACCCTTCGCCAGGTTGATATAGCTTTTCTGACCTACCGCTGCGGCGTTGATCGTATCTTTGCCACCATTGGTGTCGTTGAGCGTTCCACGGGTGCCAGATACCCCCAGCTGCGCATACTCGTCCGTATAGACATATTGATCATCGTGCGTGTCGATAGTCCCCCACACATTCATGCTCCAGCTGTTCAGGGTACCGGTCGCCCCGGTTACGCTGTCGATGACTTTCAGCGTCCATTCACCCTGAACAGCCTCACCGCGCAACAACGCGGTAGAGAAAACGTAGTCCAGCGTCTTTTTACCGGCAAAATCAGCATCCCCACGATCACTCGCAGCGCTCCCCGGCGCCTTGCCCGGACGATTCATCAGAATGGATTCGGTACCCGATGGCGAGATCAACTTGAGGATCAAGTCACCCGGATTTTCATGGCTGAGGTTGACCTTGACTTCAACGTGTTCGGCCAATATGCCCACGTTGCCCAGCGTCAACGAATGGCTTACCCCGGCTTCCAGCCCATCGGCAATCGCCTGATTGAGCACACCTGAATCTAAAGGCTTGGACAGGCCGAACTCATTGGTCAGCACCTGCTGGGTATGCCAGGTTTCTGCCAGGCGCACGGCAGCGCGGGCGTCGACTTCACCATAGCCGTAATCGTGGCTAACGTGCATACCACCGCCGTTCCAATTCTGGCTACCGTTGTCCTGCCAAGAGGTCCCCGCATCCGCCACCTTGCGTGCTGAAAGCGCCAGGATCTGCTGTACATCGCGGTAGCCCAGCTCAGGGTTGGCTTCGAGCATCAGTGCGACGATGCCCGACACGATCGGTGCGGCAAAGCTGGTGCCCTGGGACACCCCGGTGTCACTGCCAAACGTGGAGCCGTTATCGTTCTGCACCAGACGTGAGGTTGAAGTTACGTTGGAGCCAGGCGCGCTGACCAGGATACTGGCGCCAGGGTTGGAGAACGGCTTGCCCCCCGCCTGCAACGCACCCAGGTCGGTGGTGGCGTTGATTGCGCCCACCACAATACTGCTGCGGGTGTTGCTGGGATTGGAATAGTTGGTGTTGCCACCCTTTTCCCGATCGTTGCCTCCCGCCGTCACAATGACGGTGCCCAAGCCATCGCGGCCCATACCAATGGCCTGACGATAGGCTGCGGGCATCTCCCCCAACGTCGCCGGCGTAAACTTCAGATCAAAGTGATGCTCACTGCCCCAGCTGTGGTTCACCACATCATATTCACGCATGTGGGACATGTTGCTGAAGTCGTCTTTATTGATCCAGTAACCGGCAACGGTGGCATCGTATGCCACCCCAACGCTGCCCTCGCCGTTGCGCGCGGCGACCATCACACCGGCGACCAATGTGGCATGCTCGCTGAACTTGCCCTCGCTGCCCTCACCGGCCAGTTGCCCCGGCGTTGCATTGGCCAGCCAGCTCTCGTCGATATTGTCTTTTAAATCGGCGTGGCGATAGTCGAGCACTTCCTTGGTGGTTCCAAACGGACTGTTGGTCTCGATCTGAGCGATCTTGACACCTCTACCGGTGTAGTCCTTCCAGACTGGCAGAATGTTCGCTTGCGAGAGATACCACTGATCGGTAACCAATGGATCACTGGGCAGGTCCGCTGTCCTGAGATACACGGCGGCGCGCATAGTCGCGCTTTCGCCCGTGGCCATATCGACAATGTCGCTAGCCTCATAGCCTTTGGCATCCGCCACGGTGTACTTGAAGCCCATGATCCCGGTAAACGTGGCATCAGGGGTGAAAAGCACATCGCCGGCCTGGGTGAGACTCGCAGTCCCGCCCACCACATCGAACAGGCCGGTGATATGCAAGGTGTCCTGTTGCCAGTCTATGTCGTTGCGCAACAGTTGTTCTTGACCGATCAGATGCGCCCGCGAGCGATCAAAACTGGCGCCGGACTTGTTCTGGCTCAGCACATCCTTGACCAACAAAGGATTTTCCATGCCCGCACTTGTATCTGTCGGGATCTCCACCAGTTTGAGATTTTTGAAGCTGGCCTTCTCGACGCTCTTCAGGAAGTCGGTCCCGTCGCGCCCTGTAACGGTATCGCTGATCCAAACGCCATCTGCGGCACGGGTAATCCGATAGTCGGCGAAGTCGCCGGACAGCTCGAGGACATCGATCCCATCGCCACCGTCGATCCGATCATCACCGGCACCGCCTATCAGAATGTCGTCACCGACTCCGCCACTCAGGCTGTCATCGTCCTGGCCGCCATCGATCAGGTCATTACCTGAGCCACCGTCAATACGATCATTGCCGCGATGGCCGCGCAACACATCGTTGCCTGCACCGCCAAACAGAGTGTCATTGCCGTTTTCGCCCGAGAGTGCATCATTGGCTGAACCGCCGACCAACACGTCATCACCGTCGCCACCGCGCATGTAGACGGTGCTGTTGCCGCCGCCAATAAATACGTCATCGCCACGACCGCCTTGAGCGATTTCTATGCGGGCCTCAGCCAGGTTGAGGCTGACACCTTTTTCGCCAATGACTTGGACGATATCAGTACCATCGCCACCATGGATGTTGGCCGCCAGGTCATCACCGTCGATCAGCAGCACATCGTCGCCCGCGCCGCCGTAGAAGGTATCACTGCCCTGGCCGCCGGCCAGCCAGTTGGTCTGGGCATCGCCTTGCAGCACGTCGCTGCCCGAACCGCCCGTAGCGTTATTGACGCCTTTATGCGCCACATCGATGGTCTCGCCGGTGGTCAAAGAAGACACATACCCTTTAACGGCCGCCACCTGTCCCGAGCCTTGGGTGGAAACCACCGTCCCCGATCCACTGGCGGTGAACGTGTGCCCATTGGGATTGGCCAGGAAGTTGGCCGCGATGGCTTCCTGGGTCAGGCCATTTTGCACAAAAGTGCCGTGGGCCAGCACTTCGTTGCCGTCGCGCAACTCACCACTTTGTGCCTGGTTGCCCAGGTTGATCTGGGTGATCCCAAGATCTGCGAGCGATTTAAGTTCGCTCGCTTCGCCGACGTCGATCGCACCGTTGCCATTCAAATCTTTCCAGCTTTTGCCGTCGTGATTGCCATCGACCCACACCTTCACGCTGGACCAGGCTGCGTCCCGCGCATCGAATACGCCATCGGCATTGCCGTCCAGGCTGGCCAGTGCGGCAAAACCGTTGGTGAAGCGTTTTTGCCCGGTTTCACCGTTGGTGCCCGCCATACCGCCGAAGTATTCGGACAAGGTCTCGCTGATATTATCGATCTTGCCGTTGGCATTGGCATCGACGACCACGATGCCGTCCTCGGGGCTAGCCCAGCCGGTTTCTTCGAGGCTGCCGCCATCGTTATCGGCATCAAAAAACACCGGCGCGCTCAGGTAATCGGTCAAGCGCACACCGTCGCCGTTCAAGTCCAGCACCAATGGGTCAGTCGGCAAGGTCAAACGCGCACGCGCGTCGCCGGAGTTCAACAGCGCCGCCAAGGTGCTGCCGTAGGTCAGGCTCTGGCTGGAGTTGCGCAAGCTGAAATCGAACACATCCTTTGCCGTGTTGACGTTACCTGGGCGATAACCGTCCGCCAGGATCTGGGTAGCGGCGGCAGTAAAGGTGTTGTTGACCCAGTTGCCCTGATATTGATTGAGGTTGAGCTTGTTGGGATCGTAGTTCAGGTTCCAACCGCCGCCACTGGTGACAAGGCCGTTGGCGACTTGCGCGGCGGCGGCGTCATGATCTGTAGCGGTCTTACGTATGATTTCACCCGAACTATTGACCTGCAGATTAAAGGCACTCGCACTGGTAGGAACGCCATAGAAAAACTCGTCCATTCGGCTCGTCATCGCGCTTTCAACGGCTGAACGCGCGGCTGGACTGGAAAAGTTCAATCCGGAAATTTTGGACGGATCGTAGTCATCACCAAACGATGCAACGGTATCATCGATAAACTTCGTGACGTTACTCAGCGCGTCATACCACGCGTTCAGCGATGGTGATTGACCATACTCCCGATCACGTGACGCTTTAGTGCTTTTACTAAATAAGGCCAGCGCATATAAAAGCCCGCCCAACGCGACATCATTATCTTTCCCATCGCCGGTAAATTCCAAAACGTATTGCAGGCCACTGATGCCTTTATCTACCGTTTTTTCCTGTACCTGTTTCAGGCCCGGAACTTTCAACAGCTTGATGGCTTCCAGGATATGAACATTCGTTTGAGTACTGGTACCGTTGTATTTATCAGAGGTTATATAGGCAATTATCCCCATGGAGCTGGTCATATCGAGCAAGGTGTTGTAACGCGAGACCTTACCCGCAACCCCCGTCGCCTCCAGCGATTTGTTCAGTTGGTCCTTCGCCTTGCCCAACTCATCCAGCATTTCCGGAAGCGTTTGCGTCGTTTCACTTGCTGCCTGCTGTGCACCTTGTGCCATTTCAAACTCCCTCTTACTTAATGATCGCGTACACGCCCGGACGGGATAACAGATACAACCAGGCCGCAGACGTTTTGCCTTGAACGGCCTTGACCAGCAGCGCCATATGCGCCAGATAACCTCTGGCCACCGACGGGTGCGCTGCAAAATAACGATGACACTCAGGGGTTCTTAACGAGAAAATCAGCCCGCCTGAAGCTTCAATTTTTTCCAATCGTTGTTTGGCAAAACGCTTCGCGTCAGCCATGGGTAACGTAGAGAGATACTGGGTATCCTTGATGACCAGGGACGTCTCATATTTCGCCGGGCACGGCTGCGCTTGCAGAATGTTGTAACGCGCATATCCCTCGACGATATTCCTCGCGGCCCGCACGTCCGCGGTATTGATCATCAAAAAATTGGCGACCGTCAAACTGGTGGTCAAGCACGCATCGTTCATGTCCTGGCACAGGTTCAATGCTCGGACGCGGTCGTACATCTGCTGGTCTGGAGCCAGATGCAGTGACTTTATGTAAAGCGCATCGCCTTCAGATAAGAAGGTTTCAGAAGCGCTCAGGTTTTCTGCACCGCCGACAAGTTCTACAACCCAACGCACTTTCTGCGACTCGGAAAACAGCCAGAGGCCATAACCCGTCAGCACGGCCGCTAGCATGCAGAATGCCATGAGCAAGTATATTTTTTTCGTACGGTGCACATCACACTCCAGCGAATAGAAAGTTCAACCACTGAATGCCTACCGTCTATTCCGATAGCGCATTCCATACCAGCCCGACGATGAGAAAAAAGCCATGAGAGGCGACGGAAACCACGGAGGTCCAAACTGCCGCTTTTTTAAAGCGGTCGTTATTGGCCAGATAACCGCCTGCCATCAACAGCGCCCCTATCCAACCCAACTGAGAAAACGCAAGAAAGTCGAGCGCCACTACCGACCAATGAACCCAGGGCCTGCCGCCATCTACGATGTAGACGACGTAGCAATACAACGTGACGGGGAGGCTGCAGCCCCAGACAAACAGAGGGGCTGCGAAGCGCTTATTCATCCTGACCAAACACATGAAAAATACGATCCAACACGGAAAAACCACGACATCGTACATGCCGTATAAGAACGCTTTAACACCGTTCATAGAGTTCCCCTTGTAGACCGTCGGCTTTACCGCTCACGTAAACTTTCATCGGCGTACTGCTGCAGCGGACTTAGGAAGTAATCGATGACTTTGCGCCGATCTGTCTTAATCTCTACTGTGACAGCCATCCCTGGAGACAACGACACCCGTTGACCTCGGACCAGAATAAAGTCGGTCAGCAGACGAACCCGGCTGCTGTAGATCGGCCCTAACTTCTCGTCTTCAATGGCGTCGTTGGACACGCTGATGACTTTCCCTTCGACCGTTCCATACTTGGTGAACGTAAAGGTTTCCACCTTGACCGTCACGGCCTGCCCGTCACGTACAAAGCCGACATCCTTGTTCTCCAGCATGGCCTCGACCTCTACGGGCTGATCACTCGGCACCACGACCATTAGCGGTTGTGCGGCCGTCACCACGCCACCGACGGTATGAATGGCCAATTGCTGAACCGTACCGTCGACGGGTGCCGTCAGGCTCATCAAGTGATCGCGTTGTTCAGCCTTGCGCAGCTCTTGGGTAAGCGATGCGGCTTTCTGTTCGGATTGCTGCTGTAAGTCGAGCATCGTGCGGCGGGTTTGCGCCAGGATGCTTTGACGGCGCCGTTCGGCTTCCTTGCGGCTTGCATTGAGTTCAATCACACGTGCTTGTTGCACGGCCATATCACGATTCTGGTCCAGCAGCGCCTGCTGCTTTTCCAGGTAGGCGTGGCGTGGAACATATTGCTGATCAAGCAGCTCTTTGTAGTCTTCAGCCAGGCGGCGGGTGATCGGAAGTGACTGCTGTAAGGAGCTGACAATGGCGTTAGCTGACTGAATCTCGGCAGTACGCTGTTCGACTTCGGCGTCCACTTGATCCAGTGAGCTGCGCATTTCCAGGTATTGCCCATTCAGCCAGCGTTGCGCCGCCAGGATCTGTTGCGGCTCGGCCTCCAGCATGTAGCCCGCCAAGGATCCTGGCTCCTTGCCGCTGCGAATGGCCTCAAGCATGGCACTGGCGCGCGCGCTATCGACCTGCGCAGCCAATACGTCGCTTTTGAAACGTTTTACATCGGCACCGGATGCGCTGGTATCCAACTCCACCAGAACGTCACCGGCCTTGACTGACTGGCCGTCGTAAACACGTATCGCCTTGACCACCGCCACTTCGCTCGGCTGTATGGTCTTGCTCTTGCCGCTAGCGACAACCTTACCTCGCGCCGTCGCCACGACTTCGATTTCCCCAAGACAGGCCCATACCAGCGCCAAGGCTGCGAAGAACATGATGGCCCACTGAATGTACCGCGGTGCCGGATGGCTGGGCTGGTCCTGCAAGGCCAATGCCGCCGGCAGGAATTGCACTTCATGTGCCAGGCGCAAAGGCGCATCCAGCTGTTTGCGCTGACGCCAAGCCTGGCGCCAGGCAAACCGGTAACGTTGCAACAATTCGCGTGCTGCTGAAGGTTCGCTCATGACCACTACCCCTGTTGCAAACGGTGAAGGCGAGAGTAGTGGCCCGCCTGATGCGCCAGAAGTTCGCTGTGGGTGCCCTGCTCAACGATCTGCCCACGGTCCATCACCACGATACGATGGGCATCGCGCACGGCGGACAATCGGTGGGCAATGATGATGACGGTGCGGCCCTTGCAAATCGTCTGCATGTTCTGCTGGATGATGCGCTCCGACTCATAGTCCAGTGCGCTGGTGGCCTCGTCGAAGATAAGGATTCTCGGGTTGCCGATCAGTGCTCTTGCGATCGCCACGCGCTGACGCTGACCGCCGGATAGTGAAGCACCATGCTCCCCAACGACCGTGTCATACCCTTCGGGCAGCTCCAGGATAAAATCGTGGGCGCCGGCCATTTTTGCGGCCCCCATCACCGTTTCCAGTGGCGCGCCGGGATCGGTCAACGCGATGTTTTCACGGATACTGCGGTTGAACAGCATGTTGTCCTGAAGGACAACTCCGATCTGCCGACGCAGCGATGACACATCGGCCAGGGCCAAGTCCATGCCGTCCACTAACACACGTCCTCGCTCCGGGACGTAAAGAC
Source organism: Pseudomonas sp. B21-048 (assembly GCF_024748615.1). Taxonomy (NCBI): domain Bacteria; kingdom Pseudomonadati; phylum Pseudomonadota; class Gammaproteobacteria; order Pseudomonadales; family Pseudomonadaceae; genus Pseudomonas; species Pseudomonas sp. B21-048. Next base: position 3,207,029 of record NZ_CP087168.1, read on the forward strand.
GCTGTAACAGCCGTGTGAGCGTGCTCTTGCCCGAACCAGACCGCCCCACCACGCCGATGACCTCTCCTGCTCCGATGACCAAGCTGACACTACGCAATACTTCTGAACCGTCGGGGCGATAACGAAAATGCACTTGGTCAAACTCGACACGCCCCTTGAGGGTCGGCAGCGCGCTCCGAGTGGCCTGGGACATTTCAGTACGCGTGTTGAGAATGTCGCCAAGTCGCTGGACCGAAACACCAGTCTGTTGGAAATTCGTCCACAACTGGGCCAAGCGCATGATCGGTTGCGCCACTCGACCCGCCAGCATATTGAATGCAATCAACTGGCCTACAGAGAGTTGACCGTCGATCACCAGCCTGGCGCCTAGCCAAAGTGTCGCAACGGTGACTAGTTTGCCGATCAGAGACACGCTTTCGTTGGCAATGGTAGACAGGGTTTGCGTCTTGAAACCCGCACTGACATAGGCCGCCAACTGGTTATCCCATTTACGCGTTATCTGTGGCTCGACGGCCATGGATTTGAGCGTATCGATACCATTGACCGTTTCGACCAGGAACGCCTGATTTTCGGCCCCCCGTGCAAAACTTTCATTCAGCCGTGCACGCAACACCGGGGTAATCACCAGCGAAACCACGATGTACAGCGGCAGGGACAACAGCACCACCAAGGTCAGCCAGCCACTGTAGAAAAACATCACCGCGATAAACACCACGGAAAACAGAACATCCAGTACCAGGGTGATGGTATTGCCTGTGAGGAAGCTGCGGATATTTTCAAGTTCGCGGACCCGCGCAACCGAATCCCCCACCCTCCGGGCCTGGAAATACGAAAGCGGCAGCGTCACCAGGTGACGAAACAACTTCGATCCCAGCTCAACATCAATGCGGCTGGCCGTGTGGGCAAACACATAACTGCGCAGCCCACTCAAGACGGTCTCGAACACCATGATGCCCAACAGGCCGATGGCGATCACATCCAGGGTTGTCAGGCCGTGATGAACCAATACTTTGTCCATCACGACCTGAAAGAACAAGGGCGTCAGTAGCGAAAATATCTGCAGGACAAAGGACACCAGCAGCACTTCGCCAAGCAACTTGCGGTATTTGACAATGGCGGGAACGAACCACGTGAAATCGAACTTGGACAGATCGGCGGCCAACGATGATTGGGAGCGCAGCAACACTAATTCGCCGTTCCAGCGTGATTGAAGTTGCCGGGGGTTGATCATTTCCGGGCGCTGTGACTGCGGGTCATGAATCAGGATATTGTCCTGATCAAGACGGGCAATGATAAAAAAACTGCCATCGTTTGCGCAGGCGATAGCGGGCAATGGGGTTCTATCCAACCGCTCGAAGGGGGTGCGGATCGCCTTGGCCTTCAAGTCCAGTTGGCGGGCGGCCATCAGTATCTCCGCCTTGCCGAATACTTGCCCTTCTTCGACATACTCGTGGGCAAGCTGCTCCGGAGAAACCGCAACGTTATGAAAGCGCGCCAGCATGGCGAGACACGCCAGGCCTGTATCGAGCAAGGCTGTCTGCTTAGCCGGCTCTGTCCCTTGTTCTTGCATAAACGCTTCCGTGCAATTGCATCAATTAAGTAGGGCTCATTGGGTGACCGTGAATGAACGGTCGGACGTTGAGAGTTGTATCAAGTCGGGAGGAAGGAAGTCACGTTGCGGCTCATAGTCGGTTTTCAGGTACTCGGCCAGCCTCAGAAGGTCATCGGCACTCAAGGTGCCTGCGACTTCTTTCAAACGTAGATTATTGAGAATGTAGTCATAGCGCGCGTTGTTGTAGTCGCGCACGGCCTTGAACAGCTGACGTTGTGCATTGAGGACATCAACGGTATTACGCGTACCGACATCGGCACCGACTTTAGATGCTTTAAGCGAGCGCTGACTCGAGATGATCGTCTGTTTACGCGCCTTTATCTGCTCTATATCTGAGTTGACCGCACGGAAGAAATTACGCGCATCGAGCACCACCTCTCGACGCTGGCTTTCCCTCAATTCCTCACTTTGGGTCAGTCGGTCATATGCCTCACGTGACTGCGAACTGGTGCGGCCCCCACTGAAAATCGGAATAGTCATTTCCAGCGCGACACTGCTTTGGGAGACCTGGCTGCGATAACCATCCAGGCCAAAGTCACTGGGATTGCTGTAGCCAAAACTGTCGTTGTCTCCGCGACGGTACGAAGCGACAGCATCTACGGTGGGGGCATGTCCGGCTTTGCGCTGGTTCAGGTTTTGTTCCGCTGCGCGCACGGCATAGTTGCTCGCCAATAGCATCAGGTTTTGCCCAACCGCCGCGTCGACCCACGATTGGGTGTCATCGGGCACCGGAGCGGAAACTGGCAGTTGATGCTGCATCCCCTCAATGCTCACGTAGTTGTTATTGGTCAGACGTATCAACTGCTCGAAAGCATCATCTACTTTTCGCTGAGCGAGTTTGCGATTGGCAAAAGCGTTGTCGTAAGCCGACTCGGCATCCAGAACATCCGTAATACTCGCCAGTCCACCCTTTAGTCGCCCCTGCGCTTGATCAAGCTGCTGCTTGAGCGCGACCTCTTCAGCGACTGAGGCCGCCTGTTCGTCAGTCGCACGCAATGCTTCAAAATAGGCCTCAGCCGTTTTGAGAATGAGCTCCTGCTCTTTGGCGGATAGCTCCAGCGCCGCTTGTGCAGTACTAGCCTGAGCCGCTTTCAGCTCAAACCAGAAAGCCGCATTGAACACCGGCTGTTTAAGGTTGGCTTGCACAGTCGTTCCACTGCGCTCACGCATAAGCTCAGGCTGATCACGATCAAGGCGAGTGGACTCTACTGTTGTGCCCGCACTGATGACGGGTAACAGATTGGCCCGGGCCTGCGGCACTATTTCTTGTCGGGCGGCAAAGTCAGCGCGGGCGGCGGCAAGGTCTGAGTCATGCAGGACGGCCTGGCGATAGACGCCCATCAATTCAGCTCGATCCTTCATGGGCGCAGCCTGCAGAAACGCAGGGAGCAAGCAGACGAACAGAAAGACGCCTCGGGCACGGCACATGAACAAATCCTTTTGATAACACCGGAAGCGGCTCGACGAAAAAATGGCCGCCCCCCCCCCCAAAAACCAGGGGCGCACAAAATAGATGGGGTCGTAACTGAATGCAACAAAATCGATACCATCATCTTTCCAAGACGATTCATCGAGTCGAAGGTTTAGCCGTTTCACATTGGTGCCCACGACGCCTTGCTAAAGGCGCATGTTCGGATGGGAAGCTGACAGGATTCAGAGCTGCAAATGAGCGTTGGGCGCTTTGATGGATCAAGGAAACCAGAAACCAAAAGCAGTCAGCGGTAAGAGTGTTGGCAACAGCAAAGTGCCCCCGGTACCGTAGACATCTCAAGCACCGGAAACATGAGGATGTGGGCATCAAGGCCCAGGTGCATTTGCGGGACATTGATCAAGTGTTCATCCACACCTGCTGCGCGATAGACGGCCTTGAAGGTGCGCCAGGCAAGAAAGACTGCTGCAAAAGAATTCTCGTCAGCAGCCAAGGCGCTGAGGCGATCCTCCCTTCGAGCGGCTCGAGGACCAGTCCCCTTTGCGACCAGGGCACGCGCATTGTCGCGAGCAAAACGAGCGTCTTTAAAGCTCTGGATACATTCCCAAGGAGATGCGAGCCGGCTTGCCTAGCCAAGTGAAACGAAAATGTCAGCTCTTGACACCCGTCGAACTGACAAATAGGTGCAAGCCGTCCATGTCCTTGAGGCTGTAATTTTTTCCGAGGTTTTTTGCGTGGCGAACAGCCGTATCAGTTAAAGGAATATGCACATGCCCTCGTCTCGATCGATTGAGCAGAGATGTACGGGTTCCAGCAATGCATCATCTATCTAAAAACTGACACGCCCTGGGCCCGGATTTCGATGTCCGTTGTAATGTACAAAAAAGCGTGGCTGGGGGTGGTTTTCAGTAGAAATCGCTGAAACGAAAAAAGGACCCGAAGGTCCTTTTTTCAATCACTTACAGAATCCAGTGGAACTCTGCAGTGCAATATTTGGAGCGGGAAACGAGACTCGCATCTAGCGTCCGACCCATTGAAATCTTAGGGGTTTCTTTTCTTCCCGAAGCAGGAAAAGACTCAATTTTGGACTTGTTTTTTGGGGGTATCAAGAGCAAAAAAGAAGCAGTTTTAGGCAACGCTATTGGGTTCTGCTCATATCCAATTGGAGGGCGGCCGCGAAAACTGAGTGCAACACCTCACCCTCCGGTAAGGTGCCGCCATGTCCTATACAGAACTCAGCGTCGAAGAACGCGCCACGATCCAGGTCGGGCAATATCAAGATCTTAGTCAGCGCGAGATAGCTCGAATGCTTGGCCGAAGCCCCTCTACGATCAGCCGCGAGTTGCGTCGCAATCGATCCCTCAATGGGGGTTACGTTGCCCACGTCGCACAGGCTCACACTCGCGAGCGCCGTACAGTTTGCCGCCCCGCCAGAAAGTTGGTTCTGGGCAATGAACGCTTCGAGCTGGTGCTTCATTTGAAAGAAATCATATCGATGCACGCTTTCCGACAGGGATCGCCAACTCGCGGTCAGAAGCGAATCCGAACAACGTTTGGGGCGCGTCTACTAGCAACGACCGCATAAGCTGAGTCGAACACTCCAGCGCTTGAAGCTGCTCGACCACCGTACCGAAACCAATGCTTTCTTCATGTTGTGTATGGGGCCAGTCACTGCCCCATACTAAACGGCGAAGACCGAAACTCTGCTCCAACAACGGCAGTGCGGCCTGGGCGAATTCGACGTTCTGCTGATCCGTCTCCGCCAATCGATAGATGCCGGAGACTTTCATCCACATTTGCCCGCTTAGCCCCAGCTCCAACATCTCGGAAAAGCCTGGTTGATCAACGCCCAAACGCGCATCCGGACGGCCGAAGTGATCAATCACGAGTTTGATGCCGAACGGCATCAGTCGACGAATCAATCCCGGCACATCCTCCACCTGCCGGTGCCGCTCGACATGCCAGTCCAGTTCAGCGATATGGCCGAAGAAGTCTTTCCAGGCCAGCTTTCAGCCTGATAGTCGCCGTAAATGTCGGCATGATCGAAACTCGTCACCCCAGGGTAAGCGCTGCGTCAATCAATCCTTGGCGCTCAGAAACCGATAGCGACCAATCACTCAAGCGCCACATGCCAAATACGATGCGAGAAAGCTCCAGACCCTGTTGCCCAAGAGCCACTCGTGGCGAAACACCCATTGATATCTCCTCTTCGGCGCTAGACATGCTCGTACTTATTGACTGGCTGATATCAGCCTTTCACTGCACCTGCGGTCAACCCTGAAACAATGCGCCGCTGGAAGAACAGCACCAACAATACAATGGGGATCGTCACAATGACCGAGGCCGCCATAATGTTGCCCCAGGGCAGTTCGTGAGCGCTGCCACCGGTGATCAGAGCAATGGCTACCGGCACTGTGCGTTGTTCATTGGTCAAGGTGAACGTCAGGGCAAAGAGGAACTCATTCCACGCCGCCACAAAAGCCAATAACCCGGTCGTCACCAGAACCGGCCACATGAGCGGCATCAACACACGGGTGATGATCGTCCATGGCTTGGCTCCGTCCATGATTGCCGCCTCTTCCAACTCCTTGGGAAGGCCCCTGATAAAAGTCGTCAGGACCCATACCGTAAAAGGAAGCGTGAAAATCAGGTACGAAAGCGTCAGGCCAAGCAAGTTATTGTAGAGACCCAGTAAACGGATCAGCTCGAACATGCCCGACAGCACCGCGACCTGTGGAAACATGGACACCCCCAAGATGATCACGAGGATCGTGTTGCGTCCACGAAAGCGTATTCGACCCAACGCGTAAGCGGCCGTTACGCTCAGCAACAACGACACGGCCACCACTGAGAACGCGACCAGTAGTGAGTTCAGGATATTGGCCGCAAACCGCTGTTCACGGAACACTGCAACATAGTTTTCCCAGTGCCAGAATTTAGGAAAGTAGTCGACATTGAACATCTGAGACGCCGGTTTGAGCGACGAGATGATCGCGTAGTAAAACGGAAAGACAGAAATGAAAACAATCATCGCCACCAGTAGGTAAAAGGCGCAGGTCCCGAGCACTTTTTTCATTGCAGATCCCCTTATTGCTCTTCGTCGAAGCGAACGCGACCGGCCACGATGTATAGAACGATGCAGAAGGCCACGACCAGAAACAGTAGCGTGGACGCAGCAGAACCGTAGCCGACTTCCTGGAAGTCCAGGAGCTGTTGGCGTGCATAGATCGACATGGACATTGTCTCTTTACTGTTGGAGGTCAGCACATAAATGAGATCGAACACGCGCAAGGCATCAAGCGCGCGGAAAAGCACGGCGACCATGATGGCTGGCCGAACCAACGGCAACGTGACTTTGAAAAACACCCGCACCGGGTGGATGCCATCAATCTTCGCTGCCTCGTAACAATCGGAAGGAAGCATCTGCAGGCCGGCCAAAATCAGCAACGCCATGAATGGGGTGGTCTTCCAGACGTCTACTATCACAACGGCAATCATCGAGAGGTCCGGATCCGCCGTCCACGCTTGCGGATGACTGATGATTCCCAGCGCCATCAATGCGTGATTCAGAATCCCGAACTGATCATTCAGCATCCAACCCCACATTTTCGCCGAGACAATGGTAGGGATAGCCCAGGGAATGAGAACGGCCGCACGCACCAATGCTCGCCCTGGAAAATTGGCATTAAGTACCAAGGCAACGATCGTCCCGAAAACGACTTCCAGGCTGACGGATACAACCGCAAAGTACGCGGTGTTCCATACTGCATGCCACCAATCAGGATCCGTCAGCAAGCCCGACCAGCGCCCATCGTCAATAGTCAGATAATTGCCAAAACCAACAAACCGTGCACTGCTCAAATCCGCGAGGTTGGCATCGGTGAAGCCAAACCAGATAGTGCGTGCGAGCGGCCAGCCAGCGATGAGTACCAGAACTATCAGCATCGGGGCTAGAAACAACCACGCTGAGCGCACACGGTCACGCGTTAAAGAGCTATTACGAGGTCCTGAGTTGCCTGGTTTCCCGGAGGGAAAAGCATCAGCGGCAGATGCTTTAGCAGTAGTATTTACCATTTTCCACCTCGACCCATTCTGTACAGTTTGCTGTCCAGATCCTTCAAACTCGTCGCGGCGTCAGTACGGCCGGAAATAACGGAATAAACGGCATTGGAGAACTCGGCGCTCACCTGACTGTATCGGCCCCCGGTGATCGCCGAAGGTCGCAATACGGCATTGGTCAATGTGTCGTGAAGGACATCAACGACCGGCCCCACAGCCGAGCGAACACTTTCGTCGCTGTAAAGGGCGGTAATCGTTGGGGAGTAACCTCCTGCGATGACACGTCGCTTCTGCTCCGCCGCGCTGGTGAGGTACATCACCAGATCCGCCGCCGCGTCGGGATTTTTCGAGTATTTGGAAACAGCTAACTGCCAGCCGCCGAGGACTGGTGTATGCCGCCCCTCTTCGCCTCCCTTGGGGAGTACCGCTATACCGACCTTTTCCTTGACAGGACTACCGGCATTGTTGGCCAGCGCCAGTGCGTAAGGCCAGTTACGCATGAACACCGCATCGCCGGACTGGAATACCCCGCGGGCCTCCTCCTCGCTGTAGTTCAGAACGCCTTGCGGGCTGATGCTGCCCACCCAGCTCTTGGCGAGCGTCAGAGCGGCGACCGCCTCGGGACTGTCAATCGTCACCTTGCCGGTGGCATCGACGATCGCGCCACCGTTGTAGCTCGACACCCACTCAAGAGCATTGCACATAAGCCCTTCGTAATTGCGGCCCTGCCAGACAAACCCCCATAACTTGTCTTGGCCGGCAGTGCGCTCGGCATCCTGAATCATCTTTGCCGTGGCGCTCAACTCTTCCCAGGTTTCGGGGACCTTGGCCTTGTACTTTTCCAGTAGATCCGTGCGGTAATACAGCACCCCTGAGTCGGCATACCAAGGCATTGCGACCAGCCGATTGCCGACTGTGTCGTTTTGGATAAGGGAAGCAAAGTGCTGGTCTGTCACGCCACCAGCCTTTTCCTTCAGGTCAACCAGGTGTTGCCCCAGGATACCCGGCCAGACGGTATCGATCTGCAATACATCGATATCCGATGAACCAGCGCTCAGTAATTGTTGATACAGCGCCAATCGGCCCGCGTCTGGTGAAGACACCACATTGACCTGGTTGCCACTTTGTTTTGCCCAGGCCTCGGCACTCTGGGTACACATTTCCAGGTCTTTGCCAGTCGCGCTGCAGGAAATGCTAATAGTCGCTGCGCTGCAGACACCTGCCTGCAGTAACGAACCCAAGAGTAGGCCCAATCCGGATGTGGTGAAGTTACGAATATTCATATTGTCTCCAGCCTTGCTGACGCACGGGCCACACGTGGATAGCGTTGCGCCCTGCGAAATTATTATTGTTGTGTTCTGACCTTCGGTGACCGCATCCTAGTGGAGCGCGCCTCCGGATAATTGGCCTGCACCAGATGAATTGCCGGGCACCACCAGAACAGGGTTACTCTCGACGGGCGTGACCTCAGTTGGCCTGCCCCTCGGGTAGGCCCTTTGGTCTGCGGCAAACAAATGACTACTGTGTTTCGGCACACCGAGCGTCAACGTATCGCCCAGTCGGACGAGCGTCGTCACAGGCAAACGAACAGTCAGCAGGCCTTCACGGGTCCCCGGTACGTCCAGGTAGGCATAGGTCTCGTCCCCGAGTTGCTCCACTACTTCCACCTTGCCGCTGAAGCCCTGTTCAGAGATGACCAAGTGTTCGGGGCGGATACCAAGGATCACCTCGTCACCTGGCTTGGCGCTGACCGCCTCTACTGCCACCGCCACCTGCGTACCGCCAGGCAGAGCGACAATGGCTTCCTGGCGATCAATGCGAACAACCTTGCAATCGATGAAATTCATCCTGGGTGAACCAATGAATCCGGCGACGAATAGATTTTTCGGATAGTTGTACAGCTCCAGCGGTGCTCCAATCTGCTCCACATTGCCTTTATTGAGCACCACGATCTTATCCGCCAGGGTCATGGCTTCAACCTGATCGTGAGTCACGTACACCATGGTTGCCTTGAGGTCTTTATGCAGCTTGGCGATCTCGATCCGCATTTGTACGCGCAATGAGGCATCAAGGTTGGAGAGTGGCTCATCAAACAGGAACACACCGGGTTTCCTGACAATCGCCCTGCCAATGGCGACCCGTTGCCGCTGGCCACCTGAAAGCTGTTTGGGCTTGCGATCGAGCAGATGATCGAGCTGCAGAATACTCGCCGCTCGCAAGACACGCGCCCTGATGTCCTTGCTGTCCTTGCCGGCCAGTTTCAACCCGAAGGCCATGTTGTCGTACACGCTCATGTGCGGGTACAACGCGTAAGACTGAAATACCATTGCCACACCCCGCTTGGCCGGTGGCACGGTGTTAGCGAGCACGTCGCCAATCAATAGTTCGCCGGCGGTGATGTCCTCCAGCCCCGCAATCATGCGCAACAATGTCGATTTTCCGCACCCGGAAGGACCTACGAAGACACAGAACTCACCGTCCTCGATATCCAGATCCACATTGTTGATAATCTGGTGGGTATCGTATGACTTACCTACGTTACGTAACTGAACTCGTGACATTTTTCCTCCAGAGCATCCACGCGAACAACTTGAGCGGACCGCATCGCGCCAAGCGCACAATTAATGGTTGGACACTTGCTCGATTCGCGGGCAGCGGCCAGTGGAAAGCTTTATCTTTCGGGACGAGATAGCCAGAAGGCCGAATGGGTACAGAAAATCGCGGTAGTAAACGAGCGCTGTGGTCGTGATGTGATTGGCAGTGCAAGCGTCGCTCCCGAATGAAGGGGCAATGTTGAGCTCACGATGGCCAGCGGTACTGATCATAAATATCTCCAACTTTCTTCTTGTTCTTATCGTTGCGCTCAGGCATTTGCAGTACCGCCCAGAGCGCCTTGAGTAAACTATAGAAACTGCGCGCCCAGACACCCATTCGTGAATACCGATGGACGCACGGTTGATACTCCCCCGCCCTACCGGGCGGGGTATCAATCACCTCACGTCAACCACGCCGCCGCATTGGCCGGTAAAACGCCCGGTTGATCGATCGGCACGCTGGAAATCAGCACATGACCGTCAGGAAGTGCGGTGGTCAGATCGGTGAAATTGATTACGATGCGGATCGGACCATTTTCAAACAGCAGTACACCTTGTGCCGAAGGCAACCAGGTCAACCTACCGTTACCTAATGCATAGTCATGACGCAGCTTCAGCAATTGACGATAGAGCTCTAGCGTTGATTGCGGATCCCCCTGCTGCACATCTGCGCTGTACCGGGAAAATGAGTCCGGCTGAGGCAACCAGGAATCCCCGGCTACGCTGAACCCACAGGACGCTTCCCCCGAAACCCAAGGGATCGGCACACGGCAACCGTCGCGACCAATTAGCACCCCGTCGGTACGGAAAAAGCTTGGGTCCTGTCGGTGAGCGGCATCAAGGGTTGTATGCTCAGGCAAACCCAGCTCCTCACCCTGATAGATGTAAGCCGAGCCTGGCAATGCATGCGTCAAGAGCGCCGCAGCACGAGCCCGGCGTAACCCCAGCGCTTCATCTGGCTGCTCTCTCGATGCATCAATACCGTTAGGGCGCAAACCCGGCTCGCTCAGGCCGTAGCGTGATGTATGCCTGACGGTGTCGTGGTTGGACATCACCCAGGTCGTCGGCGCGCCCACCTCGGCTGCTGCAGCCAGGGAGGTATCGATGACATATCTCAATGCCGTGGCATCCCAGCGAGCCAGCAGATAATCAAAGTTGAAGGCCTGGTGCATTTCATCATTGCGTACATAGCGCGCCAGTCGAGATTGCGGCTGTACCCAGGCTTCGGCAACCAGCATGCGATCGCCAGGGAACTCCTTTAGCACCTTGTTCCAACTGCGATAGATCTCGTGGACACCTTCCTGGTCCCACATCGGCCCAAAGTTGATGCCGCTATCTTCCGAGATTTTTCCATCCCAATCGGGTAGACCAGGCTCTTTCACCAAGGCATGTGCCACATCGACACGGAAGCCATCGACGCCACGCTTCAACCAAAAGCGCAAGATGCCTTCAAACTCCGCCCGGACCTCGGGGTTTTCCCAATTAAGATCCGGTTGGCTGCTATCAAACAGGTGCAGATACCACTGTGTTTCCCCGGGGATGCGCGACCACGCATTTCCGCCGAAAATGCTTTTCCACTCGTTCGGCGGTAACTCGCCGCTCTCGCCTTTGCCCTCACGGAAGTGGTAGAAATTACGCTCGCCCCCCCCCGCTGGCGCCTTGAGAGCCGACCGAAACCATTTATGGGCGCTAGACGTGTGATTGGGGACCAGATCGATGATGACCTTGATCCCTTTATCGTGTGCCTGCTCCAGCATCCGATCGAAATCACCCAACGTGCCAAACAGTGGATCTACATCGCAGTAATCCGCCACATCATAACCCCCATCCATCTGGGGAGAGCGATAGAAGGGAGAGAGCCAAATAGCATCTATCCCCAATGAAGAAAGATAGGGAAGTTTCGAGGAAATCCCAACAATATCACCTATGCCGTCACCGTTTGAGTCGGCGAAAGAGCGCGGATAGATTTGATAGATGACAGCACTGCGCCACCACTCTGCCCCCGTACTGCATTCCGCCACGAACGGATGTTTAATCTGAGCCGACATTTGAAACTCCACTTGTTTGAACATGTAAGATGATAACTTTGAGAAAACAATTGCCTTAACGGGCGCCTCGAACAAATAACACGGCAAATGAGCCTACGATGGCGAAGATCGCTGCGGCCATGAACAGCGCGTCATAGTTCTGTTGCGCTACAGAGTTAATCGCCAAAAACAATGGGCCAAAGATCGGTGCCGCCGTCTGCGGAACCGCATTGGCGATGTTGATTATTCCCAAATTCTTTGCCGCGTCGGTCTGACTACCGGGAAGGATATCCACGACCAGAGCCTGATCGACAGCCAAGTGAGCACCCAAACCAATAGACGAAACGATAATGCCCGCCATCAGGCCGTTAAAACCCCCAATCAAAGGAATCAACAAGACGCCGAGTGCATAAACGACACCCGAGATAACAATGAACGGTTTGCGTCGTTGCATACGGTCAGACAGCCGGCCGCAGCCCCAAGAAGCCACAATCACCATCAATGTCATTCCAAGGGTGGTAAGCAGCATTTTTTCGCTGATTTCAGCCGGCTCATAACCCAGGCCATCCCTAAGGTAATAAACCTGATAGGTCATCAGCGTCGCAGTGCCGAGATAGACCATGAAGCGACTGAACCAGGCCCATGCAAAATCAGGATGACGCATCGGGTTAAGCCAGAAAGCAGAACCCACCGTCGCCAGGCTCAGCGGGCGTTTTGGCGCCTGGTCGGTCGGTTCGTCGTCATAGAAGGCGATAAATACCAGCATGGTGAACAAGGCAAACAAACACGGGTAGACAAACATGTCAGGCCCCTGAGTTCCTGTCAGTGCCACGATCGTGCTTCCAGCAAAGACTGCCACATTGGCGGACATGCCATAAAAAGCTGATATTTGTGCGCGCTGCGAAACCGGGACCCGGTCCGGGACAATTGCCACCAACGCTGCAATGGACGCATTACTAAATAACTGAGTCAGGCACCATGCCACTGCGATAACGGAAATACTGGTACTCGCTCCTATCACTACTGAGCACGCTACGGCGCCTAGGACCCCTCCGATGAGCAGCGGACGACGACGACCAAAACGCGAGCGCAGACGGTCCGATAACATACCTGCAACTGGGTTAGCTAATGTTGCGAACAGTGCACCCAGCCCCAGAATCCAGCCGAGTGTGGCGTTTTTGTTGGCAGGTACAAGTTCACTCACTCTGATCGCCAGCGACATGGTGACCGGCGTCATAAGACCGGTAAATAAACCAAGGGTCAACAACATATAACGAAAAACAAAACCCTTACTTAGAGTATCTACGCGGGAGCGTTCACCCAGAGAAGTCACCTTAATTTCAGGTAACACGTAGCCGTGTCTTAATACTTTGTCAGTCATGAACTTTTCTCTAGTAAACGCTAGCGCGTTGGTCTCTTGTTTTTATAAACGTTTGCCTTACTCAGGAAACGCCCGTGTTACCACCACCACTCCAATTGCAATCCCGCTGTCGAGCCGTCGCGGGAATCACCGAAGGTGCCGGTTGACGACAACGTGTCACCGGGAGCGGCCGCTTGTTGTGCCGCCTGGTTCCAGCGCGCGTAGGTATAGAAGAGGCGCAGTTCCGGGCGTGCCATGAACGCTCGATCCACCCCCAGTGTCAGCGCGATACTCGCCTTGGTCAGGTTGCGCGTGGGTCCATCGTCCGGCGTGACGATGTCTTGCCCCAGATCACCTTGCAGCTTGAAATGTTTAGTAAACGCGTATTCCGGGCGCACACCCAGGGATACCCAGGTCTGCGACCCGGTCGGGGCGATATCACGTTGATAAACGCCCACCAACTGACCGCCAAAATTCTGGGTAGCCTGCCAACCGAATGCTTCAACGATCCGGTAGCTCTTGTAGCGAGTGTCATTGGTCAAGGAGCCGGTGCTGCCAAGCCCGGTACCCGGCCCAACGCCATACTGGAAAGCCAGTTTGTTTTTGCCGCCCAGCAGATTGATCTGGGTATGCTGCGCAGCGACCGACCAACCACCATGGGCATTCTCCTGAACGCCATCGTCCCCTCTGAGCGGGGCGCGCGCAGGGATATAAGACAAACCAAACTGCAATTCGCCGTCGGGGTTGGGGTGGAAGCCGGACAATTGAAAATCGTGACGGGTTGCCAGATCCTTGGAGTCGACAGTGTCTTCCCGGAAAAAGCCATAGCTGAACTTGAGGTCATGACCGACGGAAATATTGTCGATGCCAGAGCCCAGACCACTCGGGTTCCAATAGTAAAAGTCGTTAATGTTCACGTCGTTGCGGTGGTAATAGATCCGGCCGAGCCAGACGCGAGCAGTGTCCCACCCGGGAATATCGGTCAACTGCACGTACGATTGTGGCAATCGAATACGTCCATTGTTGCCATCGCTGTCGTTAAAGGTGGGTGTCCTGTTGAGATCGCTTGCCAGATTCACCATACCAACGGCCGACAACTGCATGCCACTCTCGAACTGGAACATCTTTTGATCGAGCTCAAGCTCGCTGTAGTTATCGCACTCGTTGCCAAGTCGATATTTGCTCTGAGCGCCGGCCAACTGGAAACACGCTTGTTTTTGGCCTTCGCTGCTGCCGACTCCTGCGCGCAGGTACCCCTTGAATTGGGTCCACTCCCCTTCTTGATCCGACGCGATGGCGGTCGACATCCCAACCAGGGAGCCGATGGTCAATAGCAGCACATTCATGTGCGTACAACGCCCACCTCTATGACTGCCTGTGCGACTACGCAAGTAACCGTGGGAAATCCACGAGCCCAATTGGCCACCTGATTGACCAGCAGTGAAAACGTTGCTGCCGCATGAGCGAGGGCGGCTGAACCGGCCTCTTTTCGCTGTATTACCCATGGCATATCTCCAACTATTATTGTTTTTGTAGACACATCACATACTTGAATCCAAAGCGCTTTTAATCATTACCAAAGCGCTTCTAATTTATTCCAAAGCGCTTTGGAGAAAAGACTATAGCAGCTCAAAAAAAGACGCAAGCGGGATTTTTGGCGGCTTGGCCAGTGGCTACATGAAGGGCGGCGTACGCCGAGGCAAAGGCGCTATGCCGTCACACGTGCAAGCAGGAGATCAGTGCGACTCCGCATCGAGTGACACGGATACGCCCTGTTGGCCGACGCCACTGTCGCGATGAGTCAAAGCGCTTTGATGATCAGCATGGGAAATGTAGTATTGGTAAAAATACTCACTTCATGCGCCTGATGCAGCCGCACAGCGCTCTTGCCCATTCAGGCGATCATCGTCGATGAATCTAAAAGAACTTGCCCACAAGCTTGGGTTGTCCCAGACCACGGTCAGTCGCGCACTCAATGGCTACACGGATGTCAGCGAAAAGACCCGTGAACGAATCACCGCCGCCGCTGCAGCCGCGGGTTACCGACCCAATCCCGTGGCACGTCGTCTGGCTACCGGGCGCGCGGATGCCATCGGCATTGTCTATCCGCTCATGGTCCATGACCTTGGCGACCCCTATTTCGTACAAGTTGTCGCGGGTATGACTGAAACGCTGGGTAAATCGGATATGGATCTGATGCTCGCTTCAGCGTCCGGCTCTGATGAAATCCGCACCTACCAGCGCATGATCGAAGGGCGACGCATCGACGGTATGGTCGTGGCGCGAACACACTTGCATGACGCCCGATTGTCCTATCTTGCCAAAAAAGGTGTTCCTTTCGTGGCCTATGGCCGCAGTATTCTGCCCGATCCATACGCCTGGCTCGACTTCGACACAGCGGCAGGCCTGCGCATGGCAGTAGAACGACTGGTCAGCCTCAAACACCAACGTATAGCCTTGTTGAGCGGCCCGCGGGAGCTGTATTTTGTGTCGCAGGCCCGCGAGGGATACGTCAAGGCGATGGCCGATGCGAAACTACCGGTCGAAGCGCAGTACATGGTGGAGAGTACCCTGGATCGCACTGGGGGCTATGAGGCCATGAGTCGCCTTCTCTTATGCGATCCTCGACCAACCGCAGTCATTGTGGATAATCCTCCCTGCGGGGCGGGAGCCATGCGCGCGCTCGTCGAGGCGGGTGTCGAACTAGGCAGTGAAATGTCGGTCATTGTTCATGACGGCCTCCCTCCGGACGCACTCATGGGGTATGAGATAACCGCCTTGCAATCCGCCGAGCCACTCGCCGTCGGCAAAAAAATCATAGAGCTTATGCTCGCGCTGCTCGATGGCGAATCACCCGAGAACCTCCAGGTGCTGTGGCAGCCCACCTTGAAAATAGGTAATTCCGATGGCCTCTGCCCCGGCTAAGGTCAGCCTCTATGCCGACCGCGGAAAAAGCCAATCAGCCCTTGGGTCGAGCCGTCTTCCGCCCGCACCTCCTCCTGCCCCACAATTCGCGAGTACACACCTTTACCCAGCTCTTTGCCCAACTCCACCCCCACTGATCGAACGCATTGATGCCCCAGAGCACGCTCTGCACATAGACCTTGTGTTCGTACATCGCGATCAGTGCGCCTAGCCGCTTGGGATCGATGCGCTCAAGAACTAAGGTATTGCTTGGTCGATTTCCGGGGATAACCTTATGCGGCGCAAGCCGTTTCACCTCGCAAGGAATTTCCGCGGTGCGGCGCTGAACAGCCGCACTCCGAGGTGCACCTCCAGCTTAGCGACACTCTTGGCCCCGCAGCTGGTATCGCTCAAGCATCGTGCGGCCTCGGCGAAGCTGCCGACCCCGGCGCTACGCACAACGCATTCGATACTTCTGAAGGTTTCCATAGGTGTCACTATAAACTTTGGGTTTACCCAGCCTATTGCAATTAGTGCCTACCTTCCCTTCGGTGGTCATTAGAACATAAAACGACATCATTAGTTTCTGTAACGGAATCCGAACCAGGCTACCCGTAAGCGTCCAGCAAATACGCCTTGCGAAATTAAACTCATCCATGCGGAAAACAATGAACAGGGGTGGGTTGTGTTTAAAATTCACGTCGCTACGACGTGGGGGGGGAAACGTCCTTGTTTATGAGGCGACGGTATTGATACTGCGCAGGGGCGGTCAGGGTGGGTCTGTAACTGGAAGCGTTGGCCAGCATTGATACTCCTGTGGCCCTCTTTTGGCCAGAAGCGCACGGATGGTAGCGCCAGCTAGTGTGCTGTTCTCGAAATAATTTTTCTGCGGTCTTAGCTACACTTTCTCTGTCATTCAGCGCTCGGGGGAACGCAAGTGAACGCCCAAGAGATCGTCCTCAGCCCAGAAGAACAAGCCGAACTGAGCCGCCGAGTACGCTCGGCCATCATCAGTCAGCGCGACGGCCGTCGCGCCCGGCTGATCCTGCTGGCAGCCCAAGGTTGTTCGCGGATAGAGATCGCTCGCTTGACCGGCTTCTCACTCCCCACAATCACCTGTTGGTGCCAGCGTTTTCAAACGCTGAGATTGGACGGTTTGCTCGACAAGCCGGGTCGTGGGCGCAAAACGTCCTTGCCGGCTGACGCCGTGTGCCGTGTCCTTGAGCAGGTCACTCAGCCGCGAATAGGTGAGCCTCGATGGAGCTGCCGGAGCATGGCACGAGTCGCCGGGATCTCGTCCACCAGCGTGCACAGACTCTGGGCCGCCAATGACCTGAAACCGTACCTGACACGCACCTTCAAACTGTCCAATGATCCGCATTTTGAAGAGAAGTTTTGGGATGTTATCGGGCTGTATCTCGACCCGCCAGACAAGGCGTTGGTGCTCTGCTGCGATGAGAAAAGCCAGGTTCAAGCCTTGGAGCGCACGCAACCTGGTTTGCCTCTGGGGATCGGACATATCCGTACGCAATCGCATGACTATATCCGTCACGGCACGGTCACCTTGTTCACTGCACTGGATTATCTTCAAGGACGCTTGATCAGCTGCATCGAGCGACAACACCAGCATCAGGAGTGGCTGGAGTTTCTCAAAAAGATCAATCGCGAAACGCCCAAGCATCTTCAGTTGCATCTGATCGTGGACAATTACGCCACCCACAAACACCCGAAAGTGAAGGCTTGGCTTGAGAAGCACAAGCGCTTCCACATGCATTTCACCCCGACCTCCAGCTCGTGGACGAACATGGTTGAGCGCTTCTTTCGTGACATCACGGTGTACTTACGCGAGGGCAGTTTCAGTCCGGTTCGCGAATTGGAGAGTTCGATTACCACGTTCCTGGCATTGCGAAATGCGCAGCCAACCCGCTATGTGTGGAATGCGAAGGGAGAGGATACCTTGAACAAGATACAGCGAGCCCGTGAGGTAATGGCCTCACAGGCTCGCGGGTAAGTTATTTTCAAAACAGCACACTAGCGTCCGACCGTTTGAAATCTAAAGGGTTTCTTTTCTTGCCTAAACAATAGAAGACTTAATTTTTGACTTATTATCGGATCGTTGCAACAGCAAAAAAGACCAAACTCCAAGACAAGCTATTAGATTCTGCGCTGAGCCCGCTGAAAACTGTTATCAACCTGATGGGATCAGGAGTGCAGGTATGCTCGAAAAATGCCCGTATCGTCGACCACTCCTCATCATCTCAGGAGAGCCACAACTGACTGTTGGCGCATCGAGCTGCTTGTGATGCCGGGTAATTTCTTCTCAGTCGCCAGATTGACCGCTTGGGTTTTGCATTCTTCGGAGTAACACAGGTTACTCATGACACCTCCTGATTGGCCTCAGTTTAAAGTAAAGAGATATCTACAAAACTTGGGGCGATTCAGTTTGTCCCACAGACGCTTACAAACAAATCAATTTACGGCTGTCCTCTTGCCATCTTACGATTGGTCGTTCGATGACGAAGATCTGATCCAGTCACTAATAAAGTGCAAGGTGCCGGGAGCATATGATCGGCGCCCGAGAGCCACGAATAAATACTCCTTCCATATCGGCCATTGCGATACCAACTGATAATTAAACAGCCCTGCTCTCAACAGGCCGTGAGTGGCATCGGGGATAACGATAACTTGCCTGTCCCTGACGCCAGAAAATAGCTCCTTGTAGACTTTCGAGTCTTCGGCTGCATTGACATTCAAATCCATAGCCCCCCAAATCGCCAGAACCGGCCCCTTCATGGTTTTCAATGATGGAGTCACGTCTTCGTTGTAATTTTTCAGAACGAAGTTGAAATGGGTGCGGTCCATATCTGGAAAAGTATCAGAGGTGTATTTTTCATTTGGATTGCCGAAAATCTTGTCATTCTTTTCGTATTCCTCCCGTACGATTACGTTGATTTCATCTTGAGTACGCCCCTCAGCCGCCAGTCGCAACCCGGTGTAGTACATGCCCTGCCGTCGCCAGCTTACAGCCCCACCGATAATTACCGAAAAATCCGGATCCCCTTCACTCGCAGCCCTCGGTATTACCCATCCACCTTGGGAGAAACCAAGAAAACCTACCTTATTTGTTGCAACGCCACTTTCCTTGCGCACTCGAGCAAGTGCGGCCACGGCTTCCGTGGCACGATCTGACATCGACTGGTTGAGCCAATTCCCACTGCTTTCCCCGACACCCTGTTTATCCCAAGTAAAGACACCTATCCCAGCATCGAGAAGGCTGTTAATTAGCGGGAAGTATCCATCGGATGCGAAGCGATCCACAGGACCATCACCATGAATGATCAAAGCCACGGGCGCTGATTGAACATTCATGGGCAATGCCAGCGTGCCGACCAACTCCGCTCCACCTGCCCGAAACTGCAACGTAGAGACCCGAGCATCTTTGAATTCTATGTCGGATAAGTTTTGGAACACGAATACAGCCAATCCTAGAAGTACCGCAACGACACTAGCGACACCCAGAACCGTATATTTTTTTGACATCCTGACCTCGAATCCGCACCGAAAATAGCAGCCCACGCATTAATCGCTTGTGTCGTCATACATCAATGAATCAAGCGAAAACCGAGGCTTCCAACGTCATATCTAAAAACTCCCTGCATCTTCACGTCAGCCCGCTAACCCCCCAGAGTGGATAGCAGGCTGACGGCTGCCGATGGTTAGGACAGGTGTTTGCGGTCGCTGCTGGTAGCACTGCTTTACTCCTTCACAATTAATAGACTAAGTGATTAGTCTATAATACGCTGCTGCCAAGTCCCTCGTCTATGGGAATGAGAAGGCCGGGAGAAAGGCAGATTTTCGCCAGCGGCGCTGGATCACGACTCGCCGGGGGAAGGACATCGTTTCGTTCGAGAGCATTTGCCGCGAATAGACCGAGATACAACGCGCGTCAGGGTGGTTCCGGCCTAGGAATATCGGTGTTTGGAACACCTACCGACAGTAGGCAAACAATTCAGTACCTACACGCCAGGAATAGAAAATGTCAGAGCCTGAAGTAGCAAAAAATCACACCTACCATGACCTTGCAGCCAAGCATGTTTCGGCAAGCAGGATCATTGCGCTGTTCACTCCATACAAACTGCAAATAGCACGGGTCATCTGCCTGATCCTGGTGTGTTCAGCCATCGGAATGGCCTCACCTTTCATGCTGCGGACAATTATTGACGAGGCGTTACCTAACGCCGATATGAGCCTGCTCGCCTATCTCGCTGGTGGGCTGATTGGCGTTGCCGCCCTAACGGCAGGACTCAATACACTTCAGATTGTCATGTCTACGAAGATCGGCCAATCGATCATGCACGACCTGCGCGTAAGGTTATATTCGCACCTGCAATCGCTCTCACTCTCCTTCTTTTCAGCGACACGCTCTGGTGAAATCCAATCACGCATAGCCAGCGATATCGGGGGCCTACAAATGCTCGTCACCAATACGGCCAACGAGCTGGCGCGTAATTTCAGCATCGTGGTGATGACAACCATCGCCATGTTTCTACTTGACTGGCGCCTCGCACTGTTTTCGATGATTGCGGTGCCCATCTCTATCATCTTGAGTGATCGCGTCGGCAAGATGCGTGAAGCCATTACGCACGAACAGCAGGTTCGTCTTGGCGATATGTCCGCTGTGGTCCAAGAGTCTCTTTCAATTTCAGGTGTCATCTTGGCTCGTACTATGGGGCGTGGCGCACATTTGACCCAACGTTTCACGCGTACATCCAAGGAAGTCGCAAGGCTGGAGGTCCGTTCTAACACCACAGGAGAATGGCAGTGGCAATTGATTTTGCTGATGTTGTCGATGTTTCCGGCACTCACCCTTCTACTGGGTGGCTTGTTGATGCATGCCGGCGTTCTGGTCACTATCGGAACGCTAGTGGCGATGATCGCTTTGCAGGAGCAATTACTTTGGCCGCTGGAAGGTCTGCTGGAGATCGGGAGAGAGTTGCGCACCACCCGAGCCTTGTTCACCCGGGTTTTCGAGTACCTCGACAAGCCCGTAGAGATCACCGAACAACCTGACGCCGTCTGTTTAGATCGGCAGCAAATGCAAGGCGCGGTTCGACTGGAGAATGTTGAGTTTTCTTATCCCGGCAGCCAGGAACCTACACTGTCGGATATTTCAATCGACATTCCTGCCGGGGCCAGTGTCGCCATCGTGGGAGCCACAGGATCAGGTAAGACCACGCTGGGTTATCTGCTGGCTCGTCTGTACGATGTCAATGCCGGTGAAATCCGTTATGACGACGTGGATGTTCGTAGTCTCAGTTTTGAATCTCTTACCGATTTGCTAGGCGTAGTAACGCAGGAACCTTATCTCCTCTACGCCTCTGTGGCAGAGAACCTGCGTTTTGCAAAACCAGACGCGACCGACGAAGAGTTGATCGCGGCCGCCAAGATTGCGCAAATCCACAACAGTTTATCCGCCTTGCCCGAAGGGTATGACACGCTGGTTGGAGATCGTGGATACAGGTTTTCGGGAGGAGAAAAGCAGCGTCTTGCACTCGCACGCACGATTTTGCGCAACCCTCCGGTCCTTCTTCTTGATGAAGCGACCAGTGCGCTGGATACCCGTACCGAAAAAGCCATGGAGGTTGCCCTTGCAGCTCTGTCAAAAGGGCGAACCACAATCACGATCGCACACCGCCTCTCGACCATTCGCCACGCAGATCAAATCGTCGTTCTGCAACGTGGCCGCGTCGTTGAAAAGGGAACACATACCGAATTGACGAAGCTCAATGGCGTTTACGGTGCGCTTGTAAAGTCGGGGCATTGAGCCCCTCCTTCAAGCGCTCCCTCGCGGCCTTGTTTTCGTACGCTTCTCGCTTCACAAAGAGACGCCTGCGAAAGAGAACTCGTAGCACGGAGCATTACCGACCCGCCCCTTATCTATTGACGCAACACCGAACTTGTCGAACATCTCGTTCATGTACTCGGTGTCACCATATTCAATACGGCGCACGCCTACCGTACAGGCCAGATATTTCGACCTCTAAAGTTCTGGCTTCACACTACTCATAACCGGGCCGTTACAAACAGACTGAGCCAGCCGAAAACCAACGTCATCAATGCAGTAGGTGGGGTGGCTCTTCCGGCGGCAAGAGGCTCGGCATCCATGAGCCGGATCGCACCAGCCTCCGCCGCGAAACACCCGATATGGGCCATAGACTGCCGGGTCGTAGATATCCCAGCACCACTCCCATGCATTCCCAATAGTGTCATGTAGGCCCCATGCATTCGCCGCCTTGCTTCCAACTGGATGAATGCACCCTTCTGAATTTTCACGGTACCAAGCGACGTCTTCGAGTGGCCCGTATCGCACCTCCGAGCTGCCGGCTCTGCATGCAAATTCCCATTCTGCTTCCGAGGGAAGCCGGTAGCCGTTCACACCCCAGTCGCATTCTATTTCCCGTCAACAGTCGTGCGATAGCTCGGCGTAAGCCCCTGCTGCAGGGAGATTTGGTTGCAAAAACTGATCGCGTCCAGCCACGACACCTCAACTTTTGGGGTGTCGCCTTCCTCATCAGAGACCGCGAAATCATTGACGAGTTGCTGGTATTGCCATGCAGTTATCGGATAACGTCCGATGCGATACGGTGGAAGATCCGCCGTCCATCGAGTCCCTGCCGCTTCGTCTTTAACACTTGCTTGCCCGCCTGGGATATTGATCATCGTTGGCGGCCATAAACGGCGATCATGAAATGCCTTATCCATTGAGTTGCTCTCTCCACGATAGCTGTGCGAGTTGAGACATGCGAACGCTAACCTAAATTGGCTCCCTGACTCGCTCCAGTTGCAAGCACGAACCGTTGGCCTGATTTCGTTGCTAATGCGCAGTCGTTGAGGCACACCTGTCTTTCCGATGTTCTACCGCTTGCACTGCTGCAGATAAGTCGCTTTGGTATTGGCGAGCACGTCCTTGCGGACCTTGATCCATACCGAGACACTCGTCGCACCTGCTTCGCATTTCAGCTGTGCGGGGGGAGCAAGGAATCGCTTTCCTTCCGATCCATCTCGGTGACCGAGGTCAATCGCATTAATCTTTGGGCGAGATACCTTCGCAAGTCGTCCATATAAGTGAATACCACCGGCACGAAAACCAGACTCAGGACGGTAGACGTGATCAAACCTCCGATCACAGCAATCGCCATGGGCGCCCGAAAGCCACTGTCGGCACCACTGCTGAGGACCGCGGGCACCATGCCGGCGGCCATGGCGATGGTCGTCATGATGATCGGGCGGGCCCGCTCTGCTCCCGACCGCAGAAGTGCGTCCCGGCGCGAAACCCCTTCCCGGCGCTTTTCATTGGCGAACTCGACCAGAAGAATAGAGTTCTTCGTGACGATGCCCATTAACATCAAAATGCCGATCATCGCGGGAAGGTCGAGTGCTGCGCCATAGAGCAGCAGACCTGCAATGGCGCCGCCGATGGACAGCGGGAGCGCGACCAGGATCGTGATGGGCTGCAGAAAATCTTTGAACAACAGCACGAGGACGGCATACACCATCAGGATGCCAAACCCCATAGCCACACCGAACTTGTCGAACATCTCGTTCATGTACTCGGCGTCACCATATTCAACGCGACGCACGCCTTCAGGCAACGCTTGCAGCACAGGCAAGGTATTGATGCTGTCGAGGGTATCGCCCAGGGTGGAGCCAGAACTCAGGTCCGCGTCCACCGACACCCGCCGAAGACGGTCGAAGCGTTCGATGCGCGCGGGCCCATCTGCGAAACTGAGAGTGGCGACGGCATGAAGCGGAACGCTATTGCCATCATCGGTTGGAATGCTCAGATTTCGAAGAGTCTCCAGGTCACTGCGTGAGCGCTCATCCAGCACGACGCGAATAGGTACCTGTCGATCAGTCAGGTCGAATCGAGCAGAACTCGCATCGACTTCGCCGAGTGTGGCGATACGCATGACGTTGCCGATGCTGGACGCAGAGACTCTCGCCAGTGCTGCTTCATGGAGACGCGGCTGGATCAACAATTCCGGGCGAGCAAGCGGCTCGTTGACCTGAACGTTGGCAATGCCTGCAACTCCACGCATTTGTCGCTGAAGTTCGTTCGCTGTCTCTGACAGCTTTGCGGGATCCGCGCTGAGCAGGATGATGGAAACATCACGCGCATCGCTTCCCCCCTGGAATGTGAATCGTATGTCGTCTAACTGATTCAGATCTTGCTGCAACAATTGCTCGAACCCTTTTTGATCCAGCTCCCGTTCGCTCGGGGGCTTGAGGCGGACCAGAAGCATGCCTTTGGTGACATCGTTCGCGCCCGCTGCATCCTGTCCTCCGGCCAGCGTGAATACAGCATTCACTTCCTTGCGCTGGGCGATCTGGTTGCCGGCCTCTCGGAGCTTCTCGTCGGTCTGAGCCAGTGGTGTACCCGGGGTCAGCTCGACGTTGACTTGCGTAAGGCTCAGATCGCTCACGGGCATGAACCCCGTGGGGAGCAAAGGAATCAAAAGAAGCGAGCTGACAAGGAACGCCACCCCACTCCCTAGTGCTATGCGGCGATGCCGAAGTGACCAGTCCAACAATCTGAGATAGAGCGCCATCAACTTGCCTGGTTGGGCGTGCGGGCCATGACCTACTGAACCCACACCTGCCTTCGGCTGCATCAGATAGGCGGCGAGAAGCGGTGTTGCCAGCCTTGCGACCAACATAGAGGCCAGTACGGCCACGGAAACCGTGATGCCGAACTGTGTGAAGTAACGTCCAATGTAGCCACCAATAAAGCTGACCGGAAGAAACACGGCCACAATGGTCGCGGTGATGGCAACGACTGCGAAGCCGATCGCACCGGAGGCATCGATCGCGGCACGGAACGGGCGTTTGTCCATGTCCAGATGACGCTCAATGTTTTCGATTTCGACAATCGCATCATCGACCAGGATGCCGATAACCAAGGTCAAGGCCAGTAAGGTGATGCTGTTCAGGGTGTAGCCCAGCAATGCCATGGCGGCGAATGTCGGTAGGATCGACAACGGGAGCGCGATGGCCGCGACCAGGGTGGCGCGCCAGTTGCGCAAGAAAAAGAACACCACTATGACGGTCAAGCCCGCGCCTTCCAACAACGTCATCATAGACATTTTGTAGCTGGCGCGGGTGTAGTCCACCGTGGAGGCGAACTGTTGGATCTTGAGATCGCCATAACTGCGTTGGAGGCCGGCGATGGTGTCTTCAACGCCCTGAGCAACCACGGTGTCACTGGAGCCTTTGGCGCGATAAACGGCAAAACCAACAACTTCCCGATCATTCAACCGGGCAAGTTCCCGATTCTCGCTACTGTCGTCGTGCACGGTCGCGAGGTCGGCCAGAGTGGCCCACCGCGCCCCAGGCAGTGAGATCGGACGGGCCGCTAGCGCCTCCATGCTTGCGGCGCTCCCTAGCGTGCGGATGGCTTGTTCGCGGCCGTAGAGAATGATACGTCCGCCAGGCACATCCACATTGCCCTGCACCAATTGTGTGTTGACCTGTTCGGCACTGATGCCTAGCGCGGCAAGCCGCTCCGGCTTGAGTTCAATCCGGATCTCTCGGTCCGCGCCCCCCATGCGCTGCACACGCTGAACACCGGGTGTCGCGAGCAAGGCTCGGCTGACGGTATCGTCCACAAACCACGAAAGCTCCACGGTACTGCGCTCAGCGGAGTCGACTGCGTAATAGAGGATCGCGCCCCCTTCGACATCTACCCGCGAAATGCGCGGTTCCAGCACGGCTGGAGGAAACTCGGGGCGCACCACGGTAACGGCCTCGCGCACGTCATTCGTTGCACGGTCAGGATCGACGCCGAGTTGAAATTCAACCGTGGTCAGAGAAGTGCCGTCGCTCAGTGTTGAACTCATGTGCCGGATACCGGCAAGCCCGGCAATGGCGTTTTCCACGCGGCGGGTGACAGCATTTTCCAACTCGCTCGACGCGGCTCCCGGCAGGGTGACAGCAACGGTGACGACGGGAAAGTCCACACGTGGGTTCGCGTTGATGGGCAGGCGCACGAACGCGCTGATGCCGACAACAGCCAACAGGAAGAACAGAACCAGCGTGGGAATGGGCCGCCGAATCGCCCAGGATGATACCTGGAAGCTCATGGCGCCTCCTCGATCAGCGGCGCAGGAGCGGCGGAGCCGTTCACCACGTCGCCTTCGCGCACAAACGCAGATGCATTCGCGACTACACGCTCGCCGGCCTGCAAGCCCGAGGTAATCTCCAGTAAGTCGCCACTGCGCCGACCGGTTGCCACTGTTTGACGAGTGATGAGCCCCTGATCATTGATACGCATCACCCAGGCCCGATGGGAATCGATGATAGAAAACGCCCGAGCCGGCAGCGTCACGTCGAGCTTGCGCGGCGCAAGGACCAACGTCGCCTGGGCATAGGTACCAACGCGAAGCAGAGGCGAATAGCCCAACTCAATACGCACACGACCGAGTCGGGATCGCGCATCAACCTTGGGTACCACCCGTCGAATCGTGCCCTTCATGGGAGACGATATCCCGGCAATCTGGACGCGGAGCGTTTGCCCAGGTGTGATATCGACCAGATCGGTTTCCGCCACCTCCCCTTCAAATTCGATGACCCCCTCTCGAATCAGCCGGAACATGGGTTCACCACCGCTCAACGCGCCGGTACGTGCCATACGCTCCACGATGACACCTGCAAAAGGTGCCCGGATATCAGCTTTGCTGCGGTGGTGGCGAGCGTCGGCAAGTTGCGCGAGCGCCTGCTCAACTTCTGCACGCGCAGCTCGCAGGTTGGCGGCTGCTGAGTCCGCCTGGGCACGACGCTCATCGACCTGCTGCTCACTGACCGCCCCACTTTCCCCCAGCGACTCGATGCGTTTGAAGGTGGCTTGTGCTTCAACAGTGACAGCTTCCTGTTGGCCGACTGCAGCACGCGCACGTGCCCATACCGCTTGCGCCTGGCGAACCTGCGCGTCCAGCCCTTGGGTTTCCAGGCGAGCCAGCAACTGTTGCGCCTGGACACTGTCGCCCTCCTCCACATTCACCTTTGCCACACGCTGTTCCGGCACGGATGAACTGATGGCGATTTCCTCGCGGGCAACCAGTGCTCCATTCACCTGTACAGAACGATCGAGCATCGCTGGACCTGCCGTGGCTGTGCTGACGCGCAGCGGGGGTACAACGGAGGCTGCGGGCTCGTCGGAAGGCCAAAGCAGCAATATTCCCAAGCTGACCAGCAGCAGGCATACACCCGCCCCAAGCCACAGGCGGTGAGATCGTGGCGCACCCGCAAAGGCGAGGTTCGGGTTCATCGGAGTTTTCATTGAGGTAGTCCGAAAAAACGTGTCGGCAAAAAGGCTTTGCGCACACCGGTGCAGCTCCAGTTTTCACCGGAGAAGGAACGGCGTACAGGCAATGAACTTAGTGAAAAGCGCTACTCAAGAAATCGTCGAATCATGCGCATCAACGTTGGCGTATAGGTTTTGAGCTTGAAATCCCGGTCCAGAACAGAGCGGGAAACTGCACCGTCAATAAGAGCGATGAGCCAGGTAGCAGCGATTTTCGGATCCAAGGTTGCATCGATCTGACCTTGTGTGATTCCGCGCTGTAGAAGCGCGACCAGATCCCCCTTGATCGAAGCCTCGCTGGCAGCAAATAAGGCTGCCATTTCAGGGTTGCGCATGGACTCAGCAACAACCTCAACGCCGATCTTGGCGTAGATAGGATCGGCGCACTGCTTCAAGAGGTCCTTCGCCAATCGCTCGACAGCCACAATGGCATCGGGTTCATCGGCAAGTCGGGCGAAGCGCTCACTCATTTCGCGTCGGTCCTCCTCCGCAATGGCCTCAATCACTGCCTGTTTATTGGGGAAATAGTGAAACAGATTGCCAGGGCTCATGCCCGCAGCAGCACAGATTTCGTTGGTCGAAGTACCGCGAAAGCCTTTTTCAGCAAAGCACATGACCGCTGCTTCGAGGATCTGGTGCAGCTTGGCCTGGTGCTTCTCAGGATCAACTTTTCTCATTTCTTCTCCATAGAGGCAGGTGTTGATGTTCGCCCCCTTCATTAGATCGACTACTTAGTCTAGTATTTAGAAAACCCCAGGCACAGTCAAGCGACGATACGAAAGGATCTTTCCGTGAGCCGACCGGCAAACTCCCCTATAACGCAAAGGCCGCTTCTATCCGCGGTCATGGTTTTAGCCGCCACGCTTGCAGGATGCGCAAAGCTTGGCCCGCAGCCCGAAAACGTGCAGCCCGTTGCAACCGATTGGGCGAACCGTGGCACCGTGCCTCGCACACCGATCGTCGACCCAGCTCAGTGGTGGAAGGCGTTTGATGAGCCGGTGCTTGATGCGTTGGTTGCACAGACGCTTGAACAAAACCTGACGCTGTTGCAGGCCAGCAGCCGCTTGCAAGCCGCCCGGGCACTGGTGCGAACAGCCGAGGCTCAGCGTTTGCCACAGGTGGGCGCAACCACTGAAGGCCGCCGCCAGAAGCGCTTGTCCGGCCCCGCCGAAAGTGACTTCGAGCGAGCCTCGGAAGATAACCTACAGTCTTCTACCGGTTCGCGAACCAGCAGTTACTTCCAGGCGGGTTTCGATGCATCCTGGGATGCTAGATCTGTTCGGGCACTTCGCAGCGACCGAACAAGCCTCCCGCGCAACAGCGGGTAGTGCGCTGGCCGAGTCTCGAATGGCGCGCGTCTCCGTGGTCGCCGAAGTGGCGCGCAGCTACATCGAGTTACGCGCCGCACAGCGCCGCCTGGCGCTCCAGAGAGAAAACCTCAAAGATCAAAACCGTCTCGTCGCGCTGACGCGTGACCGACGCACCGCAGGCATTGTGGGCGATCTCGACCTCGATCGCAGTCTGACGGCAGCCTCGGAGACAGCGGCGCAACTGCCGCTGCTCGAACAATCCATACAGCAATCCTCCCAGCGCATCGCCGTATTGACCGGTAAAGCCACCCTCGACTCGGACTTACTGAAGCCAATGCCACAACCCGTTGCCGAACGCTTGGCGCTGCGTGTTCTACCTGCCGATCTTGTGCGCGTACGCCCGCAAATCCAACGTGCAGAACGCCTGATTGCACAAGCCAGTGCGGAGTTGGGTATCGCTGTCGCCGATCTCTACCCGCGCATGACGCTAACAGGAGACATCAAAGCCAGCGGCAGCCTGCTCGGCACACCTTTAGCCGAACGCGCGACGAACGCGTCCGCTGGGCTATCAATCCACATCCCATTGCTGGACTGGGGCGCACGCCGCGCGACCGTGAGTGCGCGCGAAGCGGGTTTGACGGAAGCGATCTTTGCGTGCCGCCTGGCAGTGCTTGAAGGTATCGAAGATACCGAAAATGCACTCACTGCCATTGATACCGGGCGCCGCAAAGCCATGGAGGAAGAGATTCGTCTGGCGGCTGCCCAGCGCACAGCCAGCCATGCCGATACGCTTTACCAACGCGGCATCACGGACATGCTCAATCGTCTCGATACCGCGAAGGCTTTGCGCGAGGCTCAGCTGAGCAGCGCGGACGTTGTCGAGCAGCGGGCACTGGCAGTGGTCGCGCTGTACAAGGCTGTCGGCGGAGCGAGTCTGGAGCCGGCTCTTTAGCGTTGGTGACAACGTATTTGCGCGCGTGTCGACAGAGCCGTCACCTCTGAAAACGCCAACCGGCACCAACGCCGTAACAGGTCGCCGTGTCGACCTGAGGTGTCCGGTGCCAAATCGCCCGACCTGGGCTCAACTCATGTCCAGTTCGAGCAATTGACTGGCCATGTGCAGGAAGTTGGCGAGGGTCGGTGTCATATCGTCGCGGCGGTAAACCAGGCCTGTTTCCAGACGAGGCGCATTATCCTCCAAAGCGAGATAGCGCACCCCCGAGCGAGCGAGATGGCGCAATGAGGCCGGCACCAGGGCGATGCCCATGCCTGCCGATACCAAGCTAATGATCGTCTGCATCTGAATAGCGTGCTGGGCAATATGCAGGCTACCGCCGCACGCGGCGTAGTAGCCGGTGACCAGATCAAAGAACGCCGGTGCCGCACGCCTGGGAAAGACCACCAGCGGGCAAAATATCATCGCGTCTGAAGGTAGTCGGCCCTCCACATCGACCAAGCGCCCGTCCGCCATCCACGCCTCCGGCACAGCGGCAATCAGTGGCTCGACGACCAAAGACCGGTAGGCCAATTGATCGGGGATCGTGGCCCACGGGTTGGCAATAACAATGCCTGCGTGCCCCTTGCCCTCGACCAGCGCAGCGATCTGAAGATCACTGGTAGCCTCCATCAACGAAAGTTCCACCGCCGGGTACATGCTGCGGAACCGTTGGACCAGCACGGGAAGAATGCTGTAGTCAGCGGTACTGACAAAAGACAGCTCCAACACGCCGGCATCGCCGCGAAGGATGGCTTGCGCCGTATTACCAAGCGCATCGATAGCACCCAGCGCGGCCCGCACCTGAGGTAGCCATTGCTCGGCGAACGGGGTCAGCGCCACGCTGCGCTTGGTCCGTACAAACAACGACGCGCCGACTTCGCGCTCCAGCGCCATGATCGACTGGCTCAACGGCGGCTGGGTCATGCACAGGCGCTGCGCTGCCAGGCTGAAATGCAAGGTCTGGGCGACAGCAACAAAATGCCTGAGCTGGCGAACATCCATTTCTTATACCTCCAGAGACTTAATAAGCATTAAATAATATATTTCACAGCCACAAAACCAGTCTTTAGCCTGAGTCCATACCGTCAGCCCAGGAGGACTCTATGCCCGTTTATCGTTCGAGAACCACTACCCATGGCCGCAACATGGCCGGCGCCCGCAGCCTGTGGCGAGCCACAGGCATGACCGATGACGACTTCGGCAGACCCATCATTGCCATCGCCAACAGCTTTACGCAGTTTGTCCCAGGCCACGTACACCTCAAGGACCTTGGCCAACTGGTTGCCGGCGAAGTGGTGGAGGCCGGTGGTGTGGCGAAGGAGTTCAACACCATCGCCGTCGACGACGGTATCGCCATGGGCCATGACGGCATGCTCTATTCGCTGCCCTCGCGGGAGCTGATCGCCGATGCCGTTGAATACATGGTCAACGCACATTGCGCAGATGCGCTGGTGTGCATCTCCAACTGCGACAAAATCACCCCCGGCATGCTGATGGCTGCCATGCGCCTAAACATTCCGACCGTGTTCGTTTCTGGCGGTGCGATGGAGGCTGGGAAGGCGGTAATCAAAGGCAAGCGACAGTCTCTGGACCTGATCGACGCGATGGTGATCGCCGCCGATGACGCCTATAGCGACGAAGAGGTCGCGGCGGTCGAACGCGCCGCCTGCCCAACCTGCGGCTCATGCTCCGGCATGTTCACCGCCAACTCAATGAACTGCCTGACGGAAGCGCTTGGCCTGGCATTGCCGGGCAATGGTACGGTGCTGGCGACTCATGTTGAGCGTGAGGGATTGTTTCGCCAGAGCGGGCGGCTGATCGTCGAGTTAGCCAAGCGCTGGTATGAACAAGACGACGCGCGGGCGTTGCCGCGCAACATTGCCAACCGAGCGGCTTTTTCAAACGCCATGAGCCTGGACATCGCCATGGGCGGCTCGACCAACACGGTCCTTCACCTATTGGCAGCTGCGCGCGAAGGCGGCGTGGAGTTCAACATGGCCGACATTGACCTGCTGTCTCGCCGAGTCCCGTGGCTGTGCAAAGTCGCGCCCGCCTGTAGCGATGTGCACATCGAGAACGTGCATCGAGCCGGTGGCATCATGGCGATCCTTGGCGAGTTGGACCGTGCAGGCTTGATCGACACAAGTTTGCCTACAATCCACGCGCCCACCTTGAGAGATGCGCTGGATCGCTGGGACATCGCCCGTAACCCAGACCAGCAAGTGCAGACTTTTTTCCGTGCCGCGCCGGGCAATGCCCTCACCCAGCGAGCCTTCAGTCAGTCAGCGCGCTGGGATGATCTGGACACAGACAGGTCAACGGGCGCGATCCGATGCGCTGAACAGGCTTTCAGCAAGGACGGCGGCCTCGCGGTGCTGTTTGGCAACCTGGCGCCGGAGGGCTGTATCGTCAAAACAGCCAGCGTCGCCCCCTCCATGTTGGTGTTCGAAGGCAAAGCCGTGGTTTTCGAAAGTCAGGAGGCGGCGGTGGCTGGCATCCTCGGCGACCAGGTGGTGCCTGGCGATGTTGTGGTCATCCGCTACGAAGGCCCCAAGGGCGGCCCTGGTATGCAGGAAATGCTCTACCCCACCAGCTATCTCAAATCCAAAGCGCTGGCCAAGTCCTGCGCTCTTTTGACCGACGGGCGATTTTCGGGCGGCAGCTCCGGCCTGTCCATCGGCCATGTATCACCGGAAGCGGCGGAAGGTGGACTGATAGGCCTGGTGGAAACAGGGGACGTGATCAAGATCGATATTCCCAACCGTTCCGTTGAACTGATGGTCGATGAGGCAACGTTGAACCAGCGTTACCACTCGATGGATGCCAAGGAAGGGCAAGCCTGGCAGCCAGCCGCACGGGCTCGAAAAGTGTCGGCGGCACTTCAGGCCTACGCGGCACTGACATCGAACGCAGCTCGCGGTGCAGTCAGGGATGTGACGCAGGTTCAACAGCGATTTGGCGGCAGGCGAGCATCTCCCCCTGCCTCACAGCGAATCGCAACAGTACCGCCAACCGTTTATCTCGACGGGGACTGAAACAACCGACAGTTCAGCCGGGGGACGAATAAGCGTACAGGTGTACGCTTTCTGAAGGGCCCATATCGCTAGTCCGCGAGATGCCCGTATCCGGCTGCACGGGTGAAGTCGGCCAAATGCCAGATCTCACCGTTCGCCCCCCACGTTCCATCAACAACCTCCTCGATCTGTATCGAGCTCAGCAACCGGCGCTGATCCCCCGCGGCCAGGCTCGATTGTATGGCGCCATGCAGTTCACCCACGTAGCGCTGGCGCATCGGTGCATCAAGGACGAATATCGGCGCTCACGTCGTCCGTATGATATTTCTGTCGCTCCCGTTTCATCTTGAAAGAGTTTCCTGAGTCCGTAACGATTTGGAACCCCAACCGCCTATAGAGATTTATGGCTTTGTTACCCTTCAAAACAGCGAGCGATACAGCAATATCAGCTGGATCTGCCCGGGCCAGCCATTCGGTTAGGAGTTGCTTCGAAATACCTTGCCCCTGGTAAGCCGGTAAATTTGAACTTGAACGATTTCCCATTCAGCTAGACCTTCAACGTATTTAAGTAAGCCAATAGGGACAGATGCCCATAATACGATATGTGCATCGCAGGCTCGGTATCTGATACGGGCCAAGTGAGCGGCATCATCAGTAGGCTCCCCAGCACGCCTCAGGTGCTCATCCATGGTCACACGCCGCAAGGCAAGTAGAAACGGTTCGTCCTCCGACGTACACTGACGAAGGCTTATGTCATTTAGCCTCATATGTTTCCCCAGTATCATTTCAAGCGTCCGCTGGATCATCCTGCATAAGCTCGAAATGGATCCACTGATACGGCAGTAGTTCTCCGGTCTCACCCGCACTATCCATCGGCAGGCGTGTAAGAACATCCTTCAACTATGCATACGGACCATCTCCGTTTTCCGCTGCGCAGTGCGCCTGCGAGTCGAGTCAACTGTAGGGAGTTTCCCCTCGGATCCTCACTGAACCGCACATGACAGTCTCCTGTCATACGGTATCCAGTACACGACTTGGCCGAACGGATACGACGCAACAGACAAGGGGATGACTAAGCTTGTGCCTCCACGGCTGGGCGTCTGTTTAGCCAGGCAAACTGTGCTGAAATCCCGTAATCAGAGCGACTGTTCGACTAAATCAGATCCCAAGGCGCCTTACGCCAGCGTTCGACAAGAAAATCGCTGAATACCGTCAGCCGCCGAGGCACCGGCTCGCGGCGTGCCCGCACCATGCTTATCTTCGAGGGTTGCGCCTCCCAATCCGGCAAAACCCGCAGCAACCGCCCATCGCGTATCTCCTCGTGGATATCCCAAGTCTCACGCAGCGAAATGCCCAGCCCGGCCAAGCACCACTCATGCAGCGCATCGCCGCTGTCGCTGCAAAGTGTGCCACTGACCGCGATTGCCACCTCTCGCCGCCCGTTGCGCAGTGGCCAAGTATTTTGCAACAACCCCGGATAGGCGAATACCAGGCAGTTGTGTTGCTCAAGCTCCGCCGGCTGTTCAAGTTGGCCGTACTTCTGCAAGTAAGAGGCAGATGCCACCAGCACACGCCGGTTATCAGCCACTCGCCGCGCTACCAATCGCGAATCGGCCAGTTCGCCCATGCGGATCGCTAAATCCAGATCAGCGCTGAACAGATCTTGCACCGAATCGGACAGACGCAAATCGAAGCCTACTCCGGGATACAAACGGCAAAAGTCATGGATGGCCGCAGTAACGTACTTGCGGCCAAACGGCGCGGGTGCGGTCAAGCGAATGATGCCCCTGAGTTCCTGGCGTCCCCCCGCTGCCAATTCCTGTATTTCTTCTAGCACCGCCAGGGCAACTCGCGCTCGCTCAGCGATGGCGCGGCCTTCGTCCGTAATCCGTAGATTGCGGGTGTTGCGCTCGAACAGGGTGGTGCCCAACGCGTGCTCAAGACGGGCAATCTGCTTGCTCACCTTCTTGGGTGCCAGGTGTAGATCACGTGCGGCGGCGGAGAAGCTCACACGGTCTACCACCTGCACGAATATCGCTAGGTCATCCAGATTACGCACACTCATTTGGGCAATTACAGGGCAAGTACTTGTCCATTCTGGTCGTTTAAAGGGTATATCAAAATCGCCAGAATGGCGCTCCCGGCCGCATACGCCTGCCAGATTCCAGGAGTTTTTGATGACACAACGCATTCTTTTCGCCCTGATCCACCGCGATCGCAAAGGACCTGCGGTTCACCTCGACGCCAATGACTTGGTCAGCGCCAAGGGAGGCGATACGCAAGTCGATGGTCTCGATCTCGGTGGGTTTGATTCATGAACGAGCGCATGCCTTTTGTGATTTATGTTTTTGCACTCTGCACATTTGCCCTGGGCTTCACCGAGTTCGTCACGATCGGATTGATCTCGACCATTTCCGCGGATTTGCATACCAGCGTTAGCCAAGTGGGGGCGGCTGTCACCGCTTATGCGCTCGGCGCGATGATGGGTGCACCAGGGCTGACCGCACTGGCAACACGCTGGCCGCGTAAGCGGCTGCTGCTAGTGGCAATGGGTTTGTTCACGCTGGGCAATGTGTTGGTGAGCATGTCCGATACGTTGATGCCCATGCTGATGGCACGCTTCGCCTCCGGGCTGGGCCATGGCGTATTCCTGGCCGTGGCGTCCAGCGTCGCAACGCAACTGGCAGGGAGGCATCGCGCTGGAGCGGCTGTGTCCGTGGTATTTGGCGGCCTGACTTTAGCCCTGGCGATAGGTGTTCCGCTCGGCACATATCTGGGCGGTTTGTTTAGCTGGCAAGTCATCTTCATGGCCGTGGCTGCGAGTGGCACCCTCGGCTTCCTGGGTTTGCTGATCATGATGCCAGCGGTTCGTGATGATGCATCAACACAGGCAAATGCGATGGATGGGATCAAAGCCATCTTTAATTCATACCTGTTAGCCGGCGCTGGCATCACGGTGCTGGCTTACGCAGGGTCATTCGCGCTCTACACCTATATTTCTCCGATTCTGTTGCAGGAGACGAGAGTCAGCGAGGGTACAGCCAGCTTGTTGATGTTGGGGTACGGCGTGATGGCGGCCATCGGCAACTTCTGGGGCGGACGCCTGACCGATCGAAAAGGCGCTGACTTTGCGGTGATGACGGTGCTGGCTGGGTTGCTGGTGGTACTGCTGGCCATCTGGCTGTCAACTTCGTCCCTGTCACTGATGACTCTACTGACCGGTGCCTTGGGTGCGCTGACCTATGCGGCTGTGCCGGCATTGCAGGCACGGGTGCTCGGCTTGTCGCACTTACACGCACCGCAGGCGCCGGCAGTCGCGGCGGGTCTGAATATCGCAGGCTTCAATGGTGGGATCGCGCTGGGTGCACTGCTGGGGGGCGCGAGTTTGGAGGGGATGGGCCTGATCAGTACCGCCTGGGTCGGGGCTATTGTCATCGGTCTGGCGATCACCTGGATGCTTTGGCAGATGCGCAAGCCTTTGGCTCGAAACGCGCAAGTACTCGAATGACGATAGGGCGGTAGACATCCGACCAATCATCTCCCTGAATCCAACGAATAGGTTTTTATCCTGTAAACACAGTCGTTCGTAGCAGCAAGATGGAAGAATATGTTCATCGCCGCATTGCTATGCAGCAATGGTGCATGAGGTCCGGCTCGTGCGAAACTTCACCGACTTACGAATCACGAACGGTGTTGAAATGGTGCGTCTGCTTGCTGTTTCTGGAAGTCTGCGTCAGGCCTCCTCCAACTCAGTTCTGCTACGAGCAGCTGAGCGTCTATGCCCCGAAGGGGTATTGGTCGTGCATTACGAAGGCCTAGCTGAATTGCCTCACTTCAACCCGGATCTGCTCGAGGATCCCCCCGAGGCAGTCATAGCGTTACGTGCAATTATCGGGCAGGCGGATGGGCTGTTGTTTTCTTGCCCCGAGTACGCTCGAGGTATTCCTGGCGCATTCAAAAACATGCTCGATTGGCTCGTGAGCAGTGAAGAGTTTCCGGACAAGCCTGTCGCGCTTTTCAACTCATCGCCCAGAGCCAGTCACGCGCAAGCTGCATTGCGGCTGGTCCTGGATACGATGTCGGCTCGCATCATCGAGGAAGCGTCAATGACTGTTAACCTCCTCTCCAGTCGATTGAGCGCCGAGAGCATTGCCACCGACCCGGTGATGGGCCCACTGATGGGTACTGCCCTCGGCGCTTTTAAACGACGCCTCGACAATCAAAACCTTTGATGCTCCAACATGGGTTGCACCCGTTGGTTTGACTGAGTGAAACGACACGACAAGTACGTGCCGGGCTTACTGGCGTTCAGCGCAGTTAAACACTCAAAAACGTCCTTCAGTCACGGCTTGCGGTTTTGAGAAAGAACGCTGTGTCGAACGCTTCAACCACAGGCATGGCGATGCGCAACTGAGCAAGCCCCTCCTTACTGAGTGATAGCAGATTCGCACGCTGATCTTGCGGGTCTATCCGTTTCTCGATAAGCCCATCTCTTTCCAAGCGAGATACGATCTGCGAGATGTGCATACGGTCCATGCCGGTGAAGTTCGCAATGCCATGTTGAGTGATCTGCTCACAGTCCCGCGTCAACCAACCGCACACAGCCAGAATCGCGAACTGCGGCTGGGTGAGCCCCAAGGGTTTCAAGAGCACATTGAGTTGGCGCTGCCAATCCAAGAATTCGCGCCAGAGTCGGAACCCCGGGCTACCACTGGGTCCCGCGTAGGCGGAACCACTCCATTTATCGTCCATGGCCAACGTGTCCCCACTCACGGTGCACTCACCTGGGCTTCGCTGGCGCGCTTAAGGCCGCACATCGTGTTGGGCAACGAAGCCTGAATGGACCTGCCAACCAAATATCGAAACAAAAAGCTCAGCGGGCCTCTGAATTCGACCCAATGGGTTGCAACGGTCGATCCACCACTCGCCGACAGGCTGTGACCGAACCACATGCGGCACAACGGCAACCGGGTCTGCACCGAGAATGACGTGCCTTGCGTCACCTCCACGATCTGTATATTGGCCTTCGGTCCGCTCCTGGGCTTCAGCCACCCCTTAGCCCCCAACTTGAGACCATCGGGCAAACTTGCCGCGGTCACCTCCGGATCCCAGTCGACCCAGTGGGCAGCGTCCTGATACAGACGGAAAACGCGCTCAGGCTCAGTTTTAATCTCAATGGACGCTTTGATCTGCATGGCTCGCTCCTTGGGTCATGTATCGAAGCGATATAGTAAATACATTTACTATTCGAGACTAGCTGGAAAACGCTCAAGGCCCTAGCAGCGGCCCCTCACTCTCCTAAACGCAGGGTCAAGCCGAGCGCCATAGCTGCGCTGATGGATGCCTGGAAGATTAACTGAACTGGCTCGCAAGCATTTCCCGTACGGCACTTACCAATTGAGATTCGCCAGGACGAGGGGGCAACAGACTGAACTCAACATCCGGCAATACCGGTAAATGTTGCGCCGACCGGCAGACCTCCGCCCCCATCGGTACAGCGGACGCATTCAAACAAGCGACACCCAACCCTGCCAATAACGCTGATTGCAGCCCCGCGACTCCGGACGCCGAATGCGCAACCACGTAGGGCACCTCGTGCGCCTCCAAGGTCTCTCTGGCGAGGCGCTGTAGGCTGCATCCCTGCGGCAGTACCAGAAGTGGCAACGGGGTATTTTCCTCCAGCTCAGCCTCGAACCCCGCGACCGACACCCAACGCAGTGCCTCCCGTCGAACCGGCTGGCCCTCAGGCAGGCTGCGCCCGTCGAGAATTCGCATTGAAAGGCCGATATCGAATTCACCCGAATCCGCCCCGCTCTCGATTTGCATACTCTTGCGTACCGACACATGCAGGCGAAGGAGCGGATAGCGTACTCGCAGTTTCTTCAGTAGGTCGGCGATCGAGCTGGGCAGAAAGTAGTCGGTGATGGCGAGCCGCAACTCGCCGACAAAGGTCACGCCACGCACGCTTTCAAGGGCACGATCACTCAAGGCAAGCATGTCTCGTGTATGGACCAATAAGCGTTCGCCAGCCGGTGTCGGTCTTACGCCTTTTTTACCCCGCTCCAGCAACGTGACCCCGGTGAAGGCCTCGAGCTTGCGCAATTGCTCGCTTAACGCCGACTGCGACCGACACAACTTAGGCGCGGCCTCCGCAAGGCTGCCTGACTCCATCGCAACCGCGAAGGCTCGCAACAGTTCTAGGTCAAAGGGGCGCATGTTCATCCTGCTGTTTTTCCGAAGGATATGATCATATCTTCCGGCTTTTCAGCACTCAACCCACTCCTTACTCTGAGCCAGACATTAACTTCCTACGAGGTCTCCAACATGCCCGGCATCACCCTCAAAATCTCTGGCCAACCTGACCTTGCGCGAGTCCGGGGGATTGTCACCCAGCTCACCGCGCTAACCTGCGACGTGCTGGAGAAACATCCGGAGCAGACGCTTGTGATCGTGGATTTCGTGCCCCATGAGCAGTGGTTCATCAACAGTTGCTCGCTGGCCGAACTGGGTTACAACTCGTTCCGCCTGGAGGTCACCATCACGGATGAGACAAACACCAAAGCGCAGAAGGCGCGCTTTCAGCGTGAGGCTTTCGCGCTATTGGCCGGGGAAATCGGCAACCTGCATCCACACTCCAATATCCACGTCATCGATTGCAGGGCCAGTGCGTATGGATATGGCGGCCTGAGCCAAGAATATAAACATCACCACCCCTGATACCAAAGCCAGCGACACAGGGAATCCCTGAGCCCTTCACGTTACCGTGAACGCGGATCGTGCAACGAAAGGAATCCATTCGACCAAGAAAATCACGCAACCTTTCGGGGTCGAACATCGCTGCGTAATCGTCGGGTTCTGCTGGGGTGTCAGAGGCTTGCGCAGACAGGATGCCTCGCCCACGTAAAGCGACCACGAACGTGGGAAGACACTCCTTGAGCCTGAGCACTTCGACCCAGAAGCTGGCCCGATCTACACCGAGCCCATCGGCACCGGCATTCAGGCCATCAGCGCTTGGGATCCGCGCTTCTCGCCCCAGCCGCATCTGCGCCAACGCTTCGACTGCCAGGGCATAAGCGCCAGGGTCAGTGAAGATGCGCTCGAGATCTTCGGCGTTAAAATTCAGCTGATCTGCAAAATCATCCGGGACAGGCATCTCACGTCAAGCCTCCAGTACACAGGAGAGCAATCAAGGCTGGGGGAGACGCGAGACTTCAGCGAGGCCCTGGTCCAGTGTTTCTCGGATCCTTCCCTACTGCGACGCTAGCGTCTTTACCAAAGGGCGCTGCGGATAAGGTCCCAAGGTAATAGCACAATGAAATTGCACCCGCAAAAAAAACTGGCGGTCACCCTTCGAGGTCACCGCCAGCACCTTCAAAAACACCTTTACGGCCAGAAAAATCATTTGCCATCCGCTTTATCCAGTTTTTTCTTCCAGGCATCCGTTGCAACCGGTCCCATCGCGTCGGTCCACGCCTTGAGCTCAGCCTTGGCTTTCGTGTTCAAGCCGGCCATGGAACCGCTTTCGACAATGGCGAACTTAAGATAGACACTCGTCGCATTATCTTTCGCGAAAAATTGCAAAGGGTCCGAATACTTTCGGCCTGAAACGGTCCTGCCGCGACCGCTAAAAACACCGACTGAACTCCCCTCCTCGCTAATCACTCCCCCACACCTCCATAGATATCCCCAGCATCGATCAATACCACTCAGCACCTGGCTAAGAAAACGCCTTGCAGGTGGAAGGGCGCCAACTATGCTCCCCAGAAGCTGCCCTTGGGCATTTGTTTCAGGCAGCAGGACCCCCGGTTTTGCCGTCCGGGTATCGCAATGTTGATTAGCAGGACGCTACACACCTGACGACGCAAGCGCGTTCGCCGCGGTGTACTCCAGGAGGGAGCCATGCCCGCACCAGAACAGTACTTGATTGCAATCCCGGTCTACGATGGCGTGGACTTGCTCGACGTCAGTGCCCCGTACGAGCTGTTCAACTGGATGGCCCGGATCGAACCGCAGCACAATCCCGCAGCCCCCCCCCGAGTAGTTCGGCTGATATCCCTTGATGGGCCGTCCATCACCACCCGGGACGGCCTGACCCTCGGTGGCGATTTACCGATTTTCGATCAACATTCTGAATACATCAGTCTGCTATGGATTCCCGGCGGCGAACCTGACGATTTAAAGCGCCTGATGGACGAGTCAAAGCGTATGAACTGGTTGTTGCGACAAGGCGAGGCCGCGAAATTTTCCGCCTCCGTCTGCGAGGGTGCATTGCTGGCAGCCGCGGCAGGTTTGCTGGACGGTTACGATGCCACGACTCATTGGGCCTTCATCGCCTGCCTGAAACTGTTTCCCCAGATCAAGGTAGTGCAAGGCTATCCACGATACATCGTCGACAGGCAACGCATCACAGGTGGTGGTATTTCGTCGGGGCTGGATGAGGCATTGGAAATTATCGCAATGATCTCCAGCAATATCGTCGCCCAAAAGGTGCAGTTGACCATCCAGTACAACCCCGACCCTCCGTTCAACAGCGGTGATCCTTCCGTCGCCCATCCGCCGGTCTACACCCCAGGGGCCGGCAGCACATGCGACTTTTCCGGCATGGCCGCGACCATCGCCAATGTGCTCAAGCGCAAAGGTTCTTCCTAGGAGTCGCGCAGCCACCGCAAGGTCGATGCCGGCTCCAGCCGTCGAGGCTGTCGCTCACATTCGCGCAATGGCGCAGGGAGAACAACATGACTTCGCTTCGTATAATTCTGGCCGGGTTGATGGCCTGTACAACCTCCTCTGCTGCGCTCGCCGAACTCATAGCCCAGCCATTCCTCGCACCGCCCAGACTTCTTGAAAAAGGAGCGCCGGACACGCTGAAGGCGACCGAACTGGCCCTTCCGGAAACAGGATGCAACCCGGTGGGGGACATCACCCGTGACGGTCAAACCGTTGAACTCAACCTGCAAGTGCAGAAACGCGAGAATTACATCTTCAACCCGGGCAATCCCGACGGTGCGAAGGACAAGGTTAAGCTGCGCTCCTATGGCGGTTGCCTGTCGGGGCCGCTCATTGATGTGCAGCCAGGCAACACCCTGCGGGTGCACCTGGACAACCAGCTGGATAAAAACGATCCCAGTTGTCCGGGGGGAAGCGATCCAGCGAATGGTGGGGCGGGTTGCTTCAATACGATCAATCTGCATTACCACGGGATGCACGTCTCACCGTCCGGCAACAGCGACAACGTGCTGTTGAACATCGCTCCGCAAACCAAATTCGAATACGAGATCAACATCCCCACCGATCACCCTTCGGGCACCTTCTGGTATCACGCACACCGGCATGGTTCCACGGCGCTGCAAGTCGCCAGCGGTGCCGCGGGCGCCCTGATTGTGCGCGGCAGCCGCCCCTACGCCGGTGGCAAACCAGGTGACATCGACACCATTCTCAAGGACGCTGCCGGGAAGCCCATTACCGAACAAGTCTTTCTGTTCCAGCAAATCCCGTATGCCTGTTTCGACGATAAGGGCGCCATCATTACGCAAAAGGATGGCACCTGGACGTGTCCCAGCGGCAAAACAGGTGTTGTAGAAAACTTCGATGCGCAACTCTCCTCGGCTACTGCCTGGGATGAGAGCGGTCGGTTCACCAGCATCAACGGTGTGGTGCAACCGACCCTCCAAGGCATTGCCGCGGGAGAAATCCAACGCTGGCGCTTCATTCACGGGGGCATCCACGACACCGTGAACCTGCAGATCGTGCCCATGAACACGACCAGCCCCAAAGCCAGTCTCGCGCTCAAAGGCGTGCTCAGCGGTACACCGAAGGAACAGGCTGCGCTGATCGCCGACCTATGCCCGGTGACCGTGCCCAACTCCAGCAAACCGGTCGAGCTTGTCCCTCAATTCGAGATCGCCGCCGACGGACTCACGCGCACCGCCATTCGCCCCATCGGTGTGAACAAAAAGAGTGTCAGCGGTGGCATCGGCAGCAACTTCCTGCAACCCGGTTATCGCAGTGATGTGCTGCTGATATTCCCCCGCGACGGCACCTACTGTGTGCTGAACCAGGCGGCAACACCCGCAGAACGCGCCAATGCCGGCCCCAGTGGAGGCCCGGGCGGCCAGGGCCCGAACGAAACCCAATTGTTGGCGACGGTGATCGTCTCTGGCGGCAAGGTCGTGACCGACGATCCGCAAAGCTATATCCAGCAGGCGCTCTACGACGCCAACAAAACGGACCCATCGCTGCCGGTCGCCGCACTCGAAGGATTGCGCAGCGGCAATCTGAACCCTTGGCGCGGGATGGACAACCTCAAGGATGCGGTGGTCAACAACGACATCCAGAAGGTTGACTTCTTCATCGGCAATCCACCATTCCCGCCCTCTCCGCCTGCCACCCAGCCGAAAAAATCGGGAGATCCGTGGACAAGCGCGTTCGGCTTCTTCATCAACTACAAGTCCTATGACCCGGACCGCATCGACTTCACTCGCCAGGTCAACACCACCGACGACTGGGTGCTGAGCTCGCAGGGCGAACCCCACATCTTTCACATTCACGTCAACCCATTCCAGGTGATGGATGTGCTCTACGCCAAGCCCGGTGAGAAACCCAAAAGTATCTTCGGCCCCAACGGCGAGTGCCTGGTTCCGGCCGATGAGCTGGGACTGCAAAACCAATACTGCGGGATGTGGCACGAATTCAAAGACACCATCTTCGTGCAGAACGATTACCAGGTTCTGGTGCGCACGCACTACGACCGCTACATCGGTGAGTTCGTCATCCACTGTCACATCCTCGACCACGAAGACGGCGGCATGATGACCAACATCCAGATCGTTCCAGACATCAATGCCATCGGCGGTGGCATTGGCATGGCAGGTATGAAGCACGCATCGAATCAACACTCAGATTCAAAGCAACACTGATAAGGAGATGTCAGTAATGAGCAATCCCTTTACAGGAAAATGGACTTATAGAAGTTTTCTCAACAACCCTGCGTTGACAGACGGTGATCCGGAAACACGGGTGGCCCAGCACGAGCATGCTGGCGACCAGGATCCGGTCCACTGGAACTTTTGTTTGTTACTGACGACAAGGAGTCGGGCATGACAATGACCTCCACCACAGCGCCTGTCACTAACCCTACCTGGGTGCGGGTCAGCGGCATTAATCGCTTGAAGATCCCCGGCAGCTTTTCGGTGCGCTTGCAGAAAGACGGAAAGATGATCGCGTCCAGAGCTCTGTTTCAGCCGGTGGAGGTTCAAAGCTGCGCCAACTGCGTGGCCAACGCCATGACCCAATTCGATTTCGAATTGCCGATGGCTGAAGTGCTGGGCGGCAAGCTGAGCGTCTGGGTGGAACCGGTGAACAAAGACTTTGTCGGCGACCGGCACCCACAGAAGCTGATGGGCAACCCCGTTATCGATGTGCATCTATTGCTGCAAACAGAGTAGCGCTGCTGGACCATGAGTGCCGGAGCTCAAGTGATGATATCCGGCCTCAGCCCCTGACGAACGTCAGACAGGCATCACTTAACAGAAACGGAGGGAGAGCTCATGTCCACTTCTCGCCAGGATGTTGCAACACTCGGCCCGGGATGGAACAAGGTGTTACTGAAC
Organism: Pseudomonas sp. B21-048; assembly: GCF_024748615.1. Lineage (NCBI taxonomy): Bacteria > Pseudomonadati > Pseudomonadota > Gammaproteobacteria > Pseudomonadales > Pseudomonadaceae > Pseudomonas > Pseudomonas sp. B21-048. Next base: position 3,251,303 of record NZ_CP087168.1, read on the forward strand.
TATGCACTGGCAATGCAAGCGTTGGACGAACTGCCAATAGCGAATCGCAATAGTTGGAAGTTCCTCGGCGCCATGCATGGATTCCGCCGCCAATTGTGGATTGACGAGCACGTCATCAAAGCAACGGACACAATTCCAACGGATTTAACCAACGATACATACGGCAATCAATGTCAGCACGGCAGTTGGTACTTCGTTTCGTGGCACCGTGCTTATTTGTTTGCATTCGAGTCCATCGTCGCGGCTAAAGTGAAGGAGCTGACGGGCGATGACTGGGCGCTTCCCTATTGGAACTACCTCAACAGTAGCAATCCGGATGCGCGGCAGATGCCAGATGCCTTTCTGGCAAAAACATTACCCAACGGGGCTCCAAACCCGCTCAACAAATATCCTCGCCGACCAGGGTTCACCGCACTGCAGCCGGGCCCAAACGATGGGTTCAGCCTCGTCGCGATGGATGAGAACGATTTTTTGGTGGGCAACGATGGAACCCTAGGATTCGGCGGAGGGATCACTGGCAATTTCGAGCAGTTCGACGGAATGACCGGCGATCTGGAAGGCAACCCGCACAACACTGTCCATCGTCTCATCGGAGGCGCACAGGGATTCATGGGGAATGCCTTGTTAGCGGGTCTTGACCCAATCTTCTGGCTTCACCATTGCAACATCGATCGACTGTGGGAGGCATGGATGAACACGCCGGGCAAGACGATGGTTCGCGATCCGCGCTGGTTCGAGGGCCCGGCCGACCGCCGCTTCATCATGCCAGTCCCCGGCGGGGATGCGCCCGGAGTAACGTTCACCAGTCAAGACACCTTGAAGGGTGGAAAATATTATCGGGCCTATGATGACTTGATCAGTGGCACGGGCGTAACGCCAGGAGAGGAGTCTGTGGCACGGGTCAAAATGGGCTTGCCCAATCAACAAACCATTCAACCAATCGGTGCGAATGCAGCGGTAGTCACGGTCGGTGGGACACCAGCACACACCCACATCGACCTCGAACCACTCGCGACCACAAAAAGCATGGCCACCATGGGCGCGACGACTCCAGGCAATGAAGTGGCCCGGCTCTACCTTTCCCTCGAGTCTGTGCGCGGCACCGCACCGTCACCTTTGCTAGAGGTGTACGTCAATCTGCCGGAAGGCGCCGATCCAGCGCTTCATCCCGATAGGCACGCCGGTAGCCTGACACTTTTCGGGCTCAACGTCGCCTCGGAGCCGGATGGCCCCCACGCCGGCAATGGGTTGGGCTATACGATCGACATAACCGACCTGGCCCAGCGACTGACAAGCGCCGGAGACTTCGATCCAAACCATCTGCGAGTAACACTTGTCCCTGGAGAACAAATATCGCAAGACCAACCTGTAACGGTTGAACGCATAAGCGTTCTCAAGCGAAGTGGCGTCGTGAGTTGAGAGCGACCTCATGCGGCCAGGCCCTGTTCTACGCAGTTTTATCTACGCCCCCTGGCCATTGCTTTTGGCCACGGGGGGACTCGGCCTGGCCCTTTCCGTTTACAACGAGGTGAACACAGAAGGTCCCGCGTTTTGCGTGGCCGTGAATGGGCTATCGATCATCACGAGTTGGCCCGCCGCACTGCAAGCGGAGCTCGCGTTGAACCCAATCCACCGAATCCTGGCGGGTTGGGCCTTGATGCTGCTGGCCATGATGCCGCCTCTTCTGGCGATGCCACTCATGCATGTCTGGCGCTCCAGCCTGCCAAGCAGGCGAATACGAGCGTCAGTCGGGTTTCTACTCGGTTACTGTGCGCTGTGGATGACAGTCGGCCCCATCCTGACAGCCCTGGCGCTGCTGCTACAGATTGCTGTCGTCAAAAACGCCCTGGTCGTGGCACTGCTGATCGCGATGCTATGGAGCGCGAGCCCGTGGCACCGCGCAGCACTCAATCGTGGCCATCGACGGCGGCGAATAGGCCTGTTCGGCTGGGCTGCCGACCGGGATTGCCTGATCTTCGGCATGACGCATGGCGTCTTTTGCATTGTTTCGTGCTGGGCCTGGATGCTAGTGCCATTGGTCAGCGGGGCATGGCACATTCCGATGATGCTGTTCGCCGGCGTCATCATGCTGACTGAACGGCTCACACCTCCTGGGCCGGTGCGCTGGGGCTGGCACCCGGCTTTTTCACCGGTTCACCTTTACACCCTCCTCACTAAGCGCAATGTGGAGCGTCCCCATGGTTAGGCGCGTTTGTCTGGCAATCGGAGTGAGCACGGTTACACCTGTCCTGAACCAGGCCCTGCGCTTCGCGTATCTGGACGGCGCCATTTTCGCTGCCCGTTCAATGGGTGAATGGGCGCTGAGCACCGGTTTCGGCGCCGACAATGTAAGAGTCGTCGACGACGGTTCCACCGGCGGTATCGAGAATCCCGTCACACGCGAACGGGTGCAACGGGCGGTCGATGAGTTGTTTCCAGTGGGCGCCGAGGTGGTTGATCAGTTGATCCTGGCCTTTTGCGGTCATGGACTCACCGATGCAAATATCGGTTCGATCTCATGGCTGTTCAGCGACTCACTGCGCCTGAAATACCGTATTGTGGCCGATTTGTTCTATGCGGAATTACTACTACACGGCGTCAAGCGCATCACGCTCATTACCGATGCCTGCCGCGAAGCGCCCCAGAGTCTCGAGCTGATGCGGCTTGATGGAGTTCGCGGGATCGTTGTACAGGGTGCTCAAGTTGAAAGCCCGAGATTTGATCGCCTGGCGTCTTGTCAGGACGGACAGCTCGGCTATATGGTCTATGATCCGGCGTCCGCCGCGCCGGGCAAGTGTGTGTTCTCTGGCGTCATCGCGGATGTGCTCTGGGGCTTGGAACCGGCCGCCATCGTCAATGGATTGATTACTACGTCCACACTGGGTACATGCGTTCGCTCGCGAACAACCGAGCGAGCAAGCGAGTATCACCTCAGGCTAAATCCGCAATGCCAGGTCGATCCCGAGTCAGTGGTGCTTTACAACACCGCCACCCCACTGCAAGGCCCCGCCGATTTGCAACCCTGGCCACCCGGGAGCAATGCGGCGATCCTGGGCGCTACCACCACCGTCGGAGTACCGGATTCCGCCGACCATATCCTTGAACGGGTACACACCGACCCCGACTTCCGGGATCAAATACTCGGCACTGATTTTGGGCTCAAGCGTTTCAACCTCGTGGCTCCAGACAGCCACGTCATCACGATACCCAGCGACAGTAAGGATTTACTGCTGGATTTGGTTGAGCTGCGGCACCCAGGCACCCACACTCCTGGCAAGAAGCAAAAGGTACGGGCGCTGGTCCAACGGCTCGAAACTGAGGCAGCCGCCGGGGAGGTTCGACGCCGACTGGAACAAATCAATCATCCCGGTAGCGCGAATTTAATCGTCTGGGGCGATCAGGTGAAGCTCTTGTCCAGCGCCCCGGCCAAACCACTAAGACTCGGCCCCTCGTTCTACAGATTCCGCGTTGATCGCAGTTCTGAGGGGCTACCTGTTCTGGTGGAGTTAGCCGATGGGCTGTTTACGCCCGTTGTTCCTTATGATGGTCTGTATGCCGTCATCGCACCCGGCACCGACGGGGACGTTTTCCAGGCCTATGGGGTGCGAGGCTCCCCCGAAAGATACCTGGAGGCCCTGAGGGCCATCGACGATTTTGCAGCCGGTCGGCTCCGCGTCGACAGCCTTGATCAACTCGCCGCAGACCTACGACACGAAAAGCATGCCGATCCAATGCTAGGCGTCATCTGCGCCTATCTCTATCGTGCGACGGCCGACTACGACAACATCCGGCGCATGGCTTATTTTTATGTTGCCCAAGGCCAAGCGGTGCCCTATGACATCGCGCTTCTCGGGGCGATGCACGTGACACGAGAGGCGAATGGCGCTCTGCGATTGCATGTGCCGGCTGTGAAGGCACGCGAACCCCGACAAGATGAGCCGGCACTCCCCAACTATGCCACGCAAGCTACACCCGCCGTGCTAGCCCGGGTCGGCGGGCGATGCCCATGGCTCGGACTTGGTTGGGACTATGTCAAGGACCCTCGATCGGAGTGGGCCGCACTCGTCGACGGACTTGCTGATCATGCGGCAGCGGTTCGTCGCAGCGGATCGACAATACTGCCCCCGAAGTCTGCAAGACAGCTTGCAAACGTCTGGGGCCTGCGCTCGCCTTAGAGGCGGTCTTGATGGAGCTGACCTTGAGGATCGAGCGTCAAGGCGCGACGGATACTGGCGACAATGTCCGCGGAGCGCTTCACACGATCGGTGAGAACGCCGGACACATCAAACAGGGCTTGCCCAAGCTGAGGACCCAACGGCCACACTAATCAAGGTGGTTCCGACCTCCTTCCTTCAAAAACTCTCTGTCGCGCGGCTCCCGCTTCCCGAATCAGCACGCGCTATCCTGCAGTGCTGATCAACCTTAGACTCCAGCTCGTCAGATTCAAACCCCAAATTATGCTTTTGCAAGCGTAATGGCATAATATGCCAATGGTCGAAAGAACCTGTTTGCCCAAGCTGGAGCTAATTATGGCGACGCGAAACGTTGTGCTCACCCCTCACCAGGAACAGGTTATCCATGACCTGGTTCAGTCCGGCCGTTATCAGAATGCCAGCGAAGTGATGCGAGAAGGTTTGCGTCTATTGGAACAGCGCGTCGCCGAAGACACCGCCAAAATTGAGGCCCTGCGCCAGGCGACCTCGATCGGCATCATGGACCTTGAGCACGGGCGCTTCACGCAGTTGAACGAAGGGGATCTGGAGCACTACCTTGAGGGCTTGAGCCTGGAAGCCACCCTCCCCGCGCGTGAGAAACCCTGAGCATGCCGCAGTATCGGATTTCCAACGCGGCGCGCGCCGACATTGTCGACCTCCTCAGACTCTCCCAGACGCAGTTCGGCGATCAAGCACGCCAGTGCTACCAGGCACTGATCCTCGCGGCGCTGCAAGCGATTGCCGACACGCCTTATCGCATTGGCAGCCACGAACGCGATGAGCTGGCACCGGGCCTTCGCAGCTATCACCTCATCTATTCACGCCAGCAGGCCAAACAAACCCATGGAACGGTCAAAAGCCCGCGCCATATCGTGTTCTATCGTGTGGCAAACGACGACGTGATCGAGGTCGTCAGACTCCTGCATGACGCCATGGAAGTGCAACTGCACCTGCCCAACGACTGATCACCGACCTGGCCCAACGGCTTAACTGGCCATGAACAGCGAAGGTCAGGCGCCCGCCTCTACATCGCAACCTGAGCGCCCTCGCTGCCAGCCGACTCGGCGGCCAATTGAAGCGTGAGGTTCTGGGTCCGACCGGACTATCGAGCCCCACAACCAGAAACACGATGTTCAACGTTGCGTGCCACTCTCAATGCTGAACAAGCGCTTCTTAGCTGATCATCAAAGTGGTGTTGTTTGCCGGAATGCTGGTGCCGGCCGCACTGAACCCATTTAACCTTGGCCCGATTTTGGAGCGGTCGTTGCGGGAGGGGGAGTTTCGAGTGGCGGCGAATGCGTTAAGGCGCAGCGTATTGGTCGAATTATCAACGGCGATTTTAATAGTGGGGCTAGTGGCTTGGTTGGGAACCTTGAGTCCCGACGTAGGGATAGCATCAAGACAGCGTAGCCAAAATTTGTTCATCGTGGTTATTGCGTGCGAGCAATAGCTTGATCTTCTGTCTGATGAATGCCTCAAGTGAAAACTCTGGGGCCTTGGCCTCTTTCGATCAGTCCGCCTGAGGCGGACAGCAATCGATCTTGGTGTATACCTCAATGGCTGGTTACATCAGAGCGCAAGGCCACCTGTCTTGCCAAGCCTGTACAACATCGGCAAGGCAAGATCAAAAACTGCCGAACTTTAGCGAGGCTGCAATGGTGTCAGTCCTGCCAACATTGTGTTGGATGGGGCATTGCCATCGCTGCCTCGCTAACGCTCGACAGCTCCCATAGGAGACCGACTTACGCCGTGGCCTCCCGGTGATGGCTCAGGTCAACCGCCATATCGGTATCACCTTCGCAACCGAACAAGCGCAGGTTCGGAAGCCCGGCGCGAATCAGCGGGCGTACGTTCTGGGCAAAGGCATAACCGTTGCATATGTCGAGGTACAGGCTGCCGCTCCACCCTCCCGGCGGGTATGCCAGCAGTACATCGGCGAACTGACGGGGGGTGAAATCGGTGAAGCTGACGCCTTCTTCACCGAAGGCTTGCGGTGAGCCGTGTGCGGTGATGACCAGGGTGTCGCCATTGCGCAGGCGCCCGAGTGTCGCCGGCAGGGCTGCGCGGCGGCAGCCGCTGTAGCGGTAGTCGGCGCGAAAATTACGCGCGGCGGCGGTGAGCTGGGTGTCATCGCGGCACCAGCAAAGCAGGGTTGTGCTCATGGTCTTGCTCCTTGCATGAGGTTACGAACATTGAGAGGTTGCTTTCACATCTATTCCCCTTTCAAAGGGGAGCGCGGTTGCGCCCTTCTCCCGCGCCTCGCAGCGCAGGAAAGCCGTCAAAACAGGATCAATTCAACAGCAGCCACTTGGCCCGTTCGAGGTACGCGGTACGCTCGGCAAGGCCGTTGACACCGCCGTTGATTTTCCGCGTGACTTTTTCCACGTTGTCGGTATCGGCCAAGTCATTGAGGCTATTGCTCGACCAGAACCAGCCTGCGACGTCCACGGCCAGGCCACGGTCAGTGCTCACCAGGTCGGGTGCATCACGGTTCTCGAAATCCCGGTGGCAGGTCAGCCCGTACTGGCGATAGTTGGCGCGACCGGTGAGCTGGATCAGCCCCCGGCCCTTGAACAGCTTTCCATCGCCTGTTTGCGTATTGCCGAGGCCTGCGCGGCCTTCATAAGCAGCGCCCGAAGCCAGCTCTTCGGTGTAGAGCAGGCACCCACTTTCGTGGGCGATCTGCGCCAGGAAATGCGCGATGCGCAGCGGTGTATTGAGCTTGTAGCGCGCGAGTACATCGACAATCGGCTGGTAAAACTCGGCGACGCGCAAGGCGCTGGCGGTGGTCATGATGATGCGCAGCTTTTCCACCGTCAGGCCTGGGGGCAGCCCTTTGCGCAGCGCCGCCATCGTCTGGTCGCCCGGTGCCACTAGCGCGCCCGGGGCCACACCAACGCCTTGCTGGAAACTCTTGAGGGCCCCGCGTGAACCGCTCCCCCACGCACCATCGGTGGCGAGATTGCAGGCCAGGCCGTGTTGGCCGCTATTGAGGTTGAGCAGAAATTGCAGGCTGCGAACATCTGCCGGAGTATTCTTGCCGCCGTCGCCGACCGTATTGCTAATGCACATGGCTTGCTCCTCGCCGCAGGCACACGTTCCCCGTCAGGCGACGGAAAACGTGCCTTGCTGGATTTGACTGAAGGTGGAATTCAGGAAGCGGTGGTGATCGTCAGTTGCCCGGAAGGACCAGATCGACGGTGTAGACCGGGTCCTTGTGGGGACGATCAAACAGTTGAATGACGGTGCTGCCGTCAGCACCTGCCCCCCGGTGCAAATAACCGGATGCCAGGGCAATGCAGCGGCCCGACCCTGCCCCCTGCAAGGAGTAAACATCGACCTTGTCGCGTTTTTTGGAGAACTGCAGCGCGAAGCCGCACTTCCACTGGTCCTCGAAGCGGATCTGCCCGGCAGCGCTACCCGGTTGCTTGGTAGCAGTGATGGTCAGGGCGACCGGGATATCGTCGTTACCGTCGCTGATGGTGCCTGCGAACTTTTCATCGGCAGAGGCCGGCAGGATGCTGGCCAGCAACATCGCGCCGACGAATATGGATGCGATATGTCTCATGTTGACTCTCCTTGTTAAGTGATTAGTTTAGAACCACAGCTCCAGCAAAAGGCCCGCCAATTTGGCAATGGCTATCGCCATATCGGGCTTGACCATCCCGAGTACCACCAGGGCGAACAGGAAGACAGCGCTCAACCCGCACAACACACGCTTGGGCAGCGACATCCGTTCGGGCCCTTCGACTTTTGGCTTGATGATGTCTCTCAACGTCTTCGTCTCCTGTTCCGACAGGGTCAACAACATCGAACGGTCAGCGCGCTTCGCCATCACCATGCCCCCTGTAGCGCCCAAGCAGATCGCCGTCGAGGCGAACGGTGATCGCCTCGGCACCATTGCCCGGGACCTCGATAAACAGCTGATGAGAGGTCGCCGTGCCCCGTGGTGCGCGCCCGATCCGCAGCGCCAGCGCCCCGGATGCAGCCCGCTCCACTGTGGCGTCCATGACCACCTCCATGCCCGCCACGTAAGTACCGGGCCACAAGCGGCCTGAGGCCACCTGCGCCTGGTGCATTTCGCCGCCCAATGCCCGGATGAACTCCTCCAGGCGGGTCATCAAGACTGCCCTTCGTCATCAGGCAGCCAGTACGGTTTGCGGGCAAAGCCCAGGTGATAGATCAGGGCTTGCAGCACCACCTGGTGCTCACCAATGTTGAGCAAAGTGAAATTCTTTTCGATGCCGACAATCCGCCCCTTGGGGGTTTCGGTCAGGCAGCGATTAAGCAGCGCGGCTTGCGCCTGCACCACCACTTCGGGAGTCAGCTTTTCCGGATCGATACTGCCGACCACGATGCGCTTCACGTATCCCACGTCCGTCAGGTCAAACATCCTGGATCTCCTTTCCTGAAAAGCCTGACGACCAGCGCCGGGTTAATCCCCTATAGCCGCTGGCTGTTAAGCGCTAGCGATGCCGGCTTACGCCGCCTGGGTAATCGCCTTGGGCGCGACGGACTGGGCGATCATGTCGAGCACCCGGGCCAACCCTTCAGGCATGCCATCGTCCGAGGCATGTACCTCGACGTGATACTTGGCAGACTGGTCGCTTGATCGCGTGTTTTCCTTGTGGGAAGACACCGAGCCCGAGATGTTCACCTTGGCGCTGAACGGGCCCCAGCCGATCTTCGCCTCGGCCGACAACGCCGCTTGGGAGTCGCTGGACTCGCGGGATTGCTCGGAGTTTTTCACTTCCATGTCGAAGCTGATGTCGACCTTGTTGATGGACAAATTCGGCACCTTGACCACGGCCAGAAGCGGTACTTGCAGCTCCACCGTTTCCATCGGGTTCGCCCCGGCCGTGCCTGGGTTGGCTTGTGAAGGTCGATCGAAACGGAACATCACCGTTCGCACACCACCGACCGCGTTGGGATCGTCGTCGGTAGCGGGCGGCAGAAAGCCAATCACCTTGATGAAGTCAGCGGTGGCATTGGCCAGGCGTACTTGGGCATCGCAAGCGGCGGTCAGGGGGCCGCCGATCAGGTCACCCATGGGAAGGCCGCGGAATTGGTCACCCATCGAGAAGTTAGGCATAAGTCATCTCCATTTGTACTCAGATCAATTTATCGAGGTTTTGAACCAGCCGAGCCATCCCCTCGGACGAGGGTTGGGTTTCGACTCTGAGGGTGACGCGCGCGAGTGGCCCGCCTTCCCCATTACGGCGAGCGCCGAGATCGACGCTCAAAGGTTTGTGGGATTCAGTCGGCCATGGGGAATCGGCATCGCCTTCGTCGGGCGCCGCGTTTTGCACAGGGGTCGGTGCGCCACTTTCATCGGCGTTGAGGCCAACCTCGAAGGAGATTTCCATGTCCTTCACGGCAAGCAGCCGTGAGCCTACGAGGGAAAGCAGTGGTATGGAGACCACGCGTTCCTCACCTTCCTTTGCCCCATGGGACGTGGATGGCAACCGGACCTCGATACTGACCGGCCGGTTATCTTCATCGAAATACTGGCGCACCGTGGACACCTGGAAGCGCTGGATCTTGTCCTGTGCTTCGGCGACGGCCCCAGCGATGCTCTGGATGAGAAGGTGCAGAGATTGGTTCGCCACGCGAGACACTCCTTGTCAGATGTCAGTGCCAATGCAGAATGCTGTGCCTGGCAACGCCACTTACTAATGGGTTGGTTGGTGAGTCGAGGTTATGCCCGGGGGCCTGGTGATGTCTGTGGACGTGCGTCCCGAAAACCTGGATGCGCGTCCCAAAAAGCGGCCGCCCGGTTGAACGGCCGCTGAAGGGTTTAGCTGCTGGTCAATTCACGCACCCAATCCGCAAGCCCGGGCGTATCGCCCGCGTATGGCACCAGAGGTGCAAACCCCGCCAGATCACCGCGCTGCATGGCGCCTTTGGCAGCCCGCGGCGACAGCCCGAAGGCCTTGCGAAACAGCCGGCTGAAATGCGCTTCATCGGCGAAACCATGGTCGTAGGCAAGGTCCGAAATGCGCCTTGCGGCGTTGCCCGGATCGCAGAGCGCGAACAGGCACCGGCGCAGGCGACGTTGAAGGAGGTAGTGGCGCACACCGCCAAATTTTTCGAACTCCCGATAGAGCTGGCTGCGCGAAACCCCCAGCTCCTTGGCAAGCACGCCGGGCGTGAGGTCTTCGCGCTGCAGATTCTGTTCGATGTAAAGGCGCACTCTGCGGCCAAGATGGGCTGGGCCGGAGCGCGGTGCAGCGGCTGTCCGGGCCGCTACCTGGCCCAGGCAGGCGGCGACCATGCCGAGCACGGGCAGGGTGAGCCTGAAGGCCTCATCCATCGAAAGCCTCGGCACCGCGATCGCCAGTGATGACATCAGTTGGGTCAGCAGTGCGCCGGATGCGCTCTCCCGACGCAGCACCAGGCCATGTAGTTGGCCCGTGTCATACAGCAAAGGCGACAGTGCCGTGCGGGGAATCAGCAGGCTGACGCCCTCGCCTGCAGCCATGGAAAAGCCGGCCGGTTGAGACAGGTCAAGCACCACCACATCCAGCGGACGCACCCGTAAGCCATTGCCGCACACCAGGCCTCTGTGCAAGGGAATATGAAGCAGGTAATGATCCAGGTCGCACCATCCCAACCGTGCCCTGTCGCGGCAGTAGCGGGCCCCCCCCAGGCTACCCATGCAAAACAGAAAACGGTTGAAATGGTAAACCGCCATTGAGGCGGAAAAGTCGTTGGTATCAAGAGCGGTTGCGTCAAACAGAACCTCAATGGTCTGCCGCCAAACTGCAAAGCCTTGATTGCTGGAAGTGCCCACCGTTGCACTGTGGAAACTCGGAATCGCTGCGTCACCCTGTCCTTTGTTGTTGCTATTACCCTTAGCAGAATAAGACTCCATCGTACCGACCCATCCATAGTTGAGTCGGTTAATGGCTTAGAGGGGGAACGGGGAATACGCCACTAACTTGGCATCACGCCCCCCGGTGTCAGGATAGTTGTCGCCTCTCCGAATTTTCCTAAAAAAGCACATCGGGGGCGGAAAGAGACTGGTCGTGCCGTACTATTCACCTGAACGCAGAGCCTCATTACTCAAAATACTGCTTCCCCCACTGAACCTGTCGATGGCCGAGGTTTCCCGGCGCGAAGGGGTCAGCGAAATGTCTTTGTCCAACTGGCGCAAGCAGCTCAGTTCTGAAGGAAGTGCAGTGTCCGAAAACAAGCCGTTGACCGAGAACTGGTCAGCCGAAACCAAGTTTGCTGTCGTCCTTGAAGCCGCCGGTTTGTCCGAGATCGACCTGGGCGAGTATTGCCGCCGCAAAGGTCTTTACCCCGAGCAAATCAGCGCGTGGCGACAAGCCTTCATCACCGGCCAGAAATCGGAAAAGGCCCAGCAAAAAGAAGACCGGGAGCAAAGATAAGAAACGTATCCAGGAACTTGAGCGCGAACTGCGCCGCAAGGGCGCCAGAAAAATCAGGGCCTGTCGGGAAATCGGCCTATCGCTGCGGACCTTGCAGCGGTGGACTGAAACAGACGTTATCCGAAATTGGATTTTGCGTGACTTCGGGCTGTACAGCTCATGGAGCGGCCTATACCCCGCAACCAGTCGCATAGAAAAACCAGCGAAGTTGCCCGAGGAATCAGTAACCACCTCAGATGGGAAAGCCACCAGAGTGGTCGCATCCGCCAACCGCCCTTCTACCATCGCCCTAACTTACTTTCGCGGGAGCGCCGAAGCTCAGCCTTGTAGATTTTCACTGCACGATCGGTACGTCCCGCCAGCGCGTACACATCCCCCTCGCCTCCTTTGCCAAGGCGCTTATCGAGCTGCTCATTCTTACCGGCGATCCGTACCGGTGGAGAGTTCATCGACATGAAACGAGGATGAGAGTCTTATCGTCATCCGTTCGCACGCAGAGCGCGGGACTGTTCAGGTATCGCGCAAGTGCGCCTGACAATTCAACCAAGCGTCCCTCCCCTGCTACTTAATCGACCGGATTAATCATCGGATCAAAGAACCGAGCAAAGGGCTGCTGTGTTGCTTGCTCCAAAGCGACTGACTCCAATCCATCCGAAAATAAAGCGAAGGCGTCATACTCAAGATCCAAATTGAAGGTACGCAGCCGAACCTCAGGGTCATCCGTAACGAAATAGGTCGTCGACGCGAACTCTCCGTTTTCTGGCCAGCACAAAGCCTCCCATACACCAGCCTTACGAGCGACAAGCGCACTGTCGCCAATCTGCAAAGCCAAGACACGCCCTTTGAAAACAACCAGCATCACCAGCGTCGCAGCGAACTGTCGCCGAGTCAGACCACGCCGCGCGGATGCCTCGGATAGACGGTCTCGCACCAGATCAATCCAACACAGGATCAGCTCATTATCTGGCAAGCTGTCATTACGTTCGAACCATGATCGGAAGTTAGCTATCAGGCTGCGGCAAACCAAGGACGCGCCTTGCCCACCGTAACTCGCGCTTCCCGCTGCGTCGGAGACTACCGCACAGAACGTATGCGAGTTGATCCGAGTAACGCTGTAGGCATCCTGCTTTCGCGTCCCAATGCGCTGATGGGACGTGCCGATACACGACGCAGCCGCCCAACGCCAGCGAGGATTATCCAGCAATGGCCCAACCCTCTGGACCAGTCGGATTGGCAAGTGGAACTACATCCCCTGGATTGGACTGCGATACGGCGCTTAGCGAGCTGGAAAGCCAAGCAAAGAGCTCGCGAAACGCCAATCCCTTCAGCTTCAATGGCTGACGTGTACCCAACTGCGAGAGAGACGACATATCCGCACCGTCAACACCAACGGAGTAGAACATGAATTCTTTACGCTCTTCCCATTCATGGACGCGTCGGGGAGGAAGCGTGCCTCACACGCTTACTTCTGAGCCGACTGATGAGGCCGGCACGTTCCTAAAGCGGCCGTTCCACAGGTTGTGGTTGAGCTAACGTTTACTGAGGTTTCTTAGAGATATGAAAAAGCCCATCGGATGATGGGCTTTTCTTCAATTGTCTCCGAGAGGAAGTTTTCACCCTCAAACCTCAGAGCTAGCCTTTCAAGCTTTTTGCCATGGATAGGCTTGGTCAATTTTGTACGTTGAAATCTGGCCTCAGGGTGAATCGCCCCACAGGTCGCCTCTATCGAGCAAACGTTGATTCAGAGGCACGTGTCCTTAGCTCCGGTAACAGCGAGAACAGTGCCAGTACACCTAGGCCAGCGCCAACCCAAAGCGCCCCCTGTAGCCCCAAGCCAGCTGCGATGCCCCAGCCTCCGATCCAAGAGCCCGCCATAACGCCGAGCATGATACATGCCGTATGTACGGAGTTGACCAGCATGTTGTTATGTCCAACACGCGCCCCTCGGGTAATTAGCGCTGGGTTCATCGAGACACCGGTCAGGCCGATTACCACCAGTGCCGCGATGGCGACCGCTTTGATTTGGCCGAACAACGCAAAGATCACCATCGCGGCAATCGCTGCCACCAATCCGTACGCGATGACGCCGATGGTGTGACGGTCGGCCAACCGGCCCACGATATTGTTGCCTACCAGCGTCGCAAGACCGTAGACCACCAGCAGTGCGGGAACGGTTGCCGGCGAAAAACCGCTAACTTCTGTCAAGATCGGCACGAAATAGGTGAAGCCCGCAAAGGTAGCACCGATCAGCAATAGGCTGGTGGCATAGACTTCCCACAGTTTGCCGTTCCTGAACACGGCCAGCTCTGAACGTAATGACGAAACGCTGGGAGGCGCCGGCAGCGGCGGCATTAGTTTTATCACCAGCAACCCGACTAGCATGGCCACGACAGCCACCGCCAGGAAGCTGACCCGCCAGCCGAACCAGTCTCCCACCAGCGTCGCCGCCGGTAACCCGAGGACGGTCCCCACCATCAGGCCACCCAGTACCATGGACGAGGCACGCCCAAATAAATGGCCTTCCACCAGTTCCGAACACGCCGTCAGGGCGACACCAAAAAATGCCGCAGCCGCAATTGCCGTGACGAGCCGTGCGACCACCATGATTTCGTAGCCCGGCGCCAGCGCGCCGATAATCTGCCCGACCACAAATAGACCAATCAAACCCAGCAGGGCTTTCTTGCGAGGAACAGCGAGCAGCGCAACGGTGAGCAACGGCCCCCCCAAGGCCATCGCGCCGGCATAGATTGTCACCAGATACCCCACGGCAGCGTATGAAACACCGAAGTCGCTCGATAACTCGGGCATTAAACCAGCCACCATGTACTCGCTGGTGGTAAGGGCGAAGATTGCAGCGCCTAGAACGTAGATAATTAGGGGCATAACATTTCAACCTCGGGCAATTTAGTCGTCAAACCGTGTGATTTCACGCCACCTGTTTCAAAGCCAACCGGCGTGGATTGCAAAGCCCCTTCAATGGGATTTGCAACCCGCGCCCCTGGGTAAAACCGTGGCGCAATGGGCAAACAGGTTTGAGCTGGTGCGAATAATCGTCAGCCCACATTCCGTCAATAACGAGTGCAGTGCTGCCTTTGAATAGGACCTTGAGTAAAAACCGTCGACACCGGTGAAAATCATGCCGTCAGCCTGCGAATGGCGCTCTAGCCTCTCCACCCCGCACTTGAGGTAATAGCGCTGCCTAACGCAGCTCGCTTCGAGACTGTCGCCAAATACACAAATCACTGCGGCGACGTTGCGGGCCGCCAAAGACTTCAACAGCCGGGTTGGATCACGAAAGTTACCCAGCAAATTGAAAGGCAACAGGTACAGCTCCTTCGCCCCCAGCGGTGCATGGCCACAGTCAATGTGGTTTAGCACATCGCCAACAAGGGTGCCGGCTCGATCTGCCATACCCTCGCGTTCAATACGATCCTGTAGGAGCTGAATCGCCCGCTGGTTGAGATCAACACCGAGGTACCGTGCATTGAGCAGCCGGGCAATCTCTAGCGCGCGTCCGTCGTAGCACCCTAGCTCCACTAGCACGTCACAGCGAAAGTACGCCATCGCTTCAAACGTCATCAGGCTTTCCATTTGCAACAACGGCAATACGTCATCCGGAAAGTTGGCCAAGGTCATGATTGTTGTCGCACCGGAATCCTGCTCATAGAAAGCGGACTCCCGGTGCAAACTGATGTTTGAGTTGAGGTCCTGACTCACATCTACCCCCAGCCATTGCTGGCTTTGATGATTGATCCAAATTGCCCTCTTGCCGTTGCGCCGAGCGGCGGGTCCGGAGTGAAGACAGTGAATTGGTTGTGGTCAGGGCCAGGACGCTAGCCGCGTATCTACCAGTTCGATCAGCTCACCCACCGTCTCTAGTGGGTCAAGATCCTCATCGGCAATGGGCACTTCGAACGCCTTGCGCAGCTTGAATGACAACTCAGTGATCGCCAGCGAGTCCTCAGCAAAGGACTGCATCCGGCTATGCACAGAGATTTTCTCTCTCGGCACCTTGGCGTAGTCACTAAGCAGCGTGAACAACTTTTCTTCCATGGCTAAAGGCATACTTTTTCTCCCTGAAACAAGTGATTTAGACAATCCTTGGCCAATGTAGCGCCACCGCCCCCCAAGTGAGACCGGCACCGAATCCCGTCAACACGACCCGATCACCTTCTTGCATGATCCCCGCACGATGCCCGTGGGCCAACGCCAGAGGAATGGACGCCGCCACGGTATTGCCAACGTCCCTTAGGTTGCTCACTACGCGGTCGAACGGCACGTCCAGCTGATCTGCTACCGCCGCCAAAATACGTGTGTTGGCCTGATGCGGAACTAAGTGATCGACGTCGCCAATGCCCCAGTTCACTGTCTTGAGAAGCTGTTGCACCGACTCAGTCATGTGAGTCACCGCTTCGTTGAACACAGCGCGTCCGTCCATGCTGAAAAAGCCCGTTGCCTGCTGGCTTCTCCGTTCTTCATGGGTGATTACCGGTGTCATGAGCAACCCAGCCTGAGTGCCATCGCTGCCCAGGTCGAAGCCAAGCAACGCACCAGCTTCGGAACTGTCTCCAGCGCGCAGTACCACCGCGCCCGCGCCGTCCCCGAACAGCGCCCGGGTGGAGCGGTCGCCGGGGTCTAGGGTGCGCGTGAAGGTGTCGGCACCAATGAGCAACACGTTCTGCGCCACACCCCCGGTGATCAGCGCGCTGGCGACGGCCAGGCCGTAGACAAACCCGGTACAGACCGCCGAAATATCGAATGCCATCACCCCGGTCATGCCCAGCTCGGCGGCGACCCTGGGCGCGGTGGCCGGGCAAGAAAAGTCCGGGGTGGCGGTCGCAAGCACAACAGCTTGCACACGCGTGAGTCCGGCACTCAACAACGCGCACTTTGCGGCTTCAATCGCTAGGTCGCCGGTACTTTGGTGAGCCGCCGCAATATGACGCTGAGCTACACCGGTGCGTGTGCGGATCCATTCATCCGAGGTATCCAGCACTTCGGCGAGCATGTCGTTGGTGACAATGGCCTCAGGTACATAGCTGCCCAGGCCACAGATAACGGCTGCACGTGCCATGGGTCAGGCCCCCTGGACGATCTTTGCGGCGGCTTCCACGCCACCCAGCGCCTCAAGGTGGCGCAGTGGGTTCCAGAAGTCGCGGTACAGCACAATCTTTCCGTCTCGCGACTTGATCACCGAGATGTAATCCTGCTTGAGTGTGCCACCTGACACCTTGGCCACGCCGTCGCCATGGAACTCTCCAATGGCCAGGTCAGGGTCGCTGGTGTCGTAGAACGACACCTCAGTGAAATTGACCCGCAAGTGTTCCGGAAACTTGCGCATGTGCGCCCAGATCACCTCGCGCCCCTCGAAGCGGGTGTTCCAGCCAGGCGGCGCATATGGAAACTCCAACACTCCATCTTCATGAAACAGGTCGCACCAAGCCCTGGCGTCACCGTTTTCCAGGAGCTGCAAACTATAGGTGAGAATTTCTCTGGCATTCATCGTGTATTCCTTTCAGGGGGGAGGTAGACGTAATGCTTGGCCCGGGCAAGATCGGGACACTGATCAAGGCGCGCAAAAAAGTGATCGGCAACCACTGCAGTTCCGAGTGCGGTACCGCCAGGGCCAGATTGGGAAACCGGCCGAGCAAGCGACCGATAGCGATGCGCCCTTCTAGGCGCGCCAGCGCCGCACCCACGCAGTAGTGAACACCGAAGCCATAACCGAGATGGCCATCGGTATTGCGTGTCAGATCAAGACGATCGGGGTTCTCAAATCGGTCCGCGTCGTGATTGGCGGTCAGGTTGGAGACCAGGATGTACTCGCCCTTGGGAATGGTGACGTCACCCAGCACCACGTCTTCCACGGTAAAGCGCAACATAGACGCGCGCACAGGGCTGTCATGGCGCACCAACTCCTCCAGGGCGTTGGGCAGCAAATCGGGCTGGGCGCGCAACTGGGCCAATTGCTCAGGGTGGGTCAGCAGCGTGACCATGGCATTACCGATCATGTTCATGGTGGTCTCAAACCCACTCATCAACAGCAAATGCGCCATGCCTACCAGCTCGAGTTCGGTCAGTTGCCCGGTTTCATCAGCAGCCTGGACTAGGCCGCTGTACACGTCATCAGCCGGTTGATCGCGCTTGGCTTGCAGCAGTTTCTTGAGGTACGTCGCTTGTTGGTCGGCCAGTGCGTTGGCTTCCTCGGGTAGCAACAATTGAGCCTGACGCTCCCAGGAATCACGCACATGATCGCGTTCGGCTTCAGGAATTCCCAGCAACTCGAAGATCACAGCGATGGTCAATGGCACGGCGAAATCAGCCATCAGGTCGGCTTGCTCGCGCAACGCGATGGCGTCGAGCAACTCTTCGGTCACTCGCTCTATATGCGGTTGCAGGCGCTCAATGTGGCGCCGGGTGAAGGCACGACCCACCAAGGCCTGCAAACGTGCATGATCCGGCGGGTCGCAGTTGAGCATATGGTGACTGAGGGATTCGCCAATTTCCGCACGCCGGATCCCCGTGCGCCGGGTATAGAGTTCGGCTGCCTGCTTCGCATCGCGCCGCACGCCGGGATGGGCCAGCACGGTCCGGGCATCTTGGTAGCGTGTCACCAACCACACCGGATGATTCGGTGCCAGGTGTGCAGGCCGTGATGCGCCATCAACCTGCAGGCCGTCATACAGTGAATGCAAAGGCGAAATCAGTTCCTCTCCCAGCCGAAGTTGACGGTCAGACACGCTGCACCTCCTTGTCAGCCGGTGCCGGAGTAACGATAGGCCGGAACATCTTGTCGATCATGGCGTCGGGCAGCAGCCGCGCGAGCAGGGTACCGCGCCTCACATCTGCGCCAACGCGATAGCGGGTCTTCGGTTTGCTCGCCGTGAGTGCCGCAAATACGGCGGCAGCGACATCAGCCGGCTGGGTTAGGCTGTTGCGTGCGCCCTCCTCGTTACCCTTCAGAAAGCGCAGGTACGTCTCACGATAAAGTGTGGCGATAGCCTCTGGAACTGACGCTAGTGCACGCTCGCCTTCGACCGAGATCTTGTCCCAGATCGGTGTCCAGATTGCGCCAGGGCTCACCACTGAGACGGCAATCCCCATGGGTGCCAGCTCACGGCGCAGCGCGTCGCTGAGGCCTTCTTTGGCAAATTGCGCGGCCGAGTAAGCCCCCAGATAAGGAATTGCGACCGAGCCAAGCCCCGACGTTATATTGACCAGCCGTGCACTGTTTGAACGACGCAACAACGGCAGAAATGCTCGTGTAACGGCAAGCTGGCCAACCAGGTTGACCTCTAACTGTTTACGCAGCAGGTCGCTCGAGACGCACTCTAGTGGAGCCGACACGCAAATCCCGGCATTGTTGATCAGTCCCCAAAGACCTGCCGGGCCGATCAGAGTCGATACACTGACTGCCGCAGAGTTGATCGTATCTTCATTGGTCACATCCATGATCACCGTGGTAATTCGCCCCGACGGGCACTGCGCGACCAGTTCCTGCCCATCGGCGGGCCGGCGTACCCCCGCGACAACCTCAAAGCCGTGTTCAGACAGGTGCAGGGCAGTTTCTCGTCCAAGGCCGGACGAGGCCCCGGTGATCAATACAAATTTGCCTTGGGTCGGCAAAGGCTTGCTGCTGAACATCATGTCATTGCTCCTCAGGAACGGATCGGGGCGGCTGATCAAGGGCACATAGCAGTTCGCGCACGCATTCGTCAGCCAGGCACTGTGCGCGATTGGCCGGGATGGCTTCGTCGATGTGGGTAAAATTCCAGAACAGCCGACCGTGGCTGCTGTTGATGGTGGCAACGAAATAACCGTTGACTGAGATACCGGTCAGAAACTGCGCCTGGGATACTTCCCAGTTGCCTATGCGGTCTGCAAATGGATAACGCCCGATGTTCGACGAACACAGGTTGATGGGCCCCTCAGCCTCCATGAACGCCATGAACGGACGAGCGAGCTCCATTGACAGCGGTGCAGCAGCGACTACCAGTGTTACCAGGTTAAAGTGATGGCCCTTCTGCTTGCGTTGTTTGAGGTCGGTAGTAAGGGCACGGGCCAAGTCCCAAAACGGCAAAGCGGCGTCGACCACCGATGGAACAGTGGCGACGTAAGTGCCTACCTCATCGTTACGTACGGCAGGTTGCAATTCACTGCGGAAGTCGATGGGTGAGCCAACCGTAAAGAAGCCCGGCTGCGCATCTGCGTCGCGTGCGGCAGCCAACACCAAGGCGGCGGTAAGTGCACCGTGCACCGTGGTGCCTTGCTCACGGGAGGCACGCGTGAGGGCCTCAAGTTGCTGCTCATCCAGTTCTCGGTGCAACAAACGAGTGCGCCGTGCGTCGAGCGCAACCGCGACGCTGGGTTCGACACGGCTAGGTCGGCACCGCGCCATCAGTGCCTGGTCGCTTGCGGTCTGCGCGGTGAGGCTTTGCTCCGCTGGCTCGCCGGCATACTGCGCGGGCCGCAAGTCTTCCGCCGGCGCCAGCACCCGCGCCGTCCAGCGCAGAGCATGAGGATCGGCCGCCAGCACCAGCCATTGTTCGGACAGTGACAACACGGTCGTGCCATCGGCGATGATATGCGGCACAACCACCAGCAGGTCATGCACGTTATTGGCACCACTGACCAGCACCGTGCGGATCAGTGGCCCGTTGTCCGGGTCGACTCGTTCCACCAGTTCACGAGCATTGATTTCATCCACCCACTGCTCATCATGCTCACCGCGCACAGTGCGCAAGGGGATGGGCTGCTCGCAGGGCAACCATCGAGGATTGAGGCCATCATCATGCTCGATCCTCGCACGCAGCAGCGGATGGCGAGCTTGCAACTCATCCAGCCCGCGGCGCAGGTCGTCGAGCTGTACATCTCCACGGACACGTACCCGGGATATCACGTTCAGCACCGAGAACTGATCACACAGCCAGTACCAACGCTCCACTGCAGAAAGCGGACGATTAACCTGTGTCATCACTCGACCCCCGGGAATGTCAGCGCCAGCTCGTTCTGCCGCGTGAAGGTGCTCTCTGGAGCAAAGCGAAAGTAAACGTCGCGGGCAAAGGTGCGCAGTGGATGTTCCAGCTGCTCCACGCAACTCAGCGCCCGCGAGCTTTCGACCATGGCTCGGGCACGATCGCGTCGACGATCTTCATAGGCGCGCAGGGCCACCTGGGAATCGTCGATAGTGGTCAGGCAGTGGGCAAGGACCGCGCCGTCCTCAATGGCAATCGCAGCACCCTGGCCCAGGCTTGTGAGCATCGGATGCGCGGCGTCGCCTAGCAGCGTTACGGGCCCGGCGCCCCATCGCTCGAGAAATGGACGGTCCTGAGCCGGCAGGCTGGTGATCGTGTGATCTGCAGTGGCGCTGATCACGGCTTGCACCTCATCGGCCCAACCTGCATATAACTGCTGGATACCGGCCTTGCCACGACGCCAGTCCTGAGCCTGCTCCGCGGGCATGTTCTTGGTCCCCCACCAATAAACATTGCCGCCGCCGATGTCAGCCAGGCCGAAGCGTTGCCCGCGCCCCCAATAGTGCGCCACATACCCTTGGGTAACCTTGGGGTGGCTGAATGCAAGCGTGGCGCGCCAGATAATGTAGTGCCAGTCGGTTGGCCGCTCTGGACCAGCAAGTGTGGCGCGTATAGCCGAGCTGAAACCGTCGGCACCAATCAAGATATCGGCGTATACCTCTCGCCCATCGCTGAAGGTCACGACTACGCCGTCTCCTTCTTCGACATAGCCTGTGGCAGTCACGCCCAACTCGATCTTGCAGTCTGACACTTGCTCAAGCAGCGCCTGTTGCAGGCTGGCCCGATGGATTGCCAGGTTGGGTTGGCCGAGCTGGCGCGACATGCTGCCGAAATCAATCGACCTGATCGGCCGCCCGCGTCGGGTGAGAAAGCGCAACGACTCGAATGGCTGAGCCTCCTTGAAGTCCGGTTTCACCCCAAGCCTGGCAAGCGCTGTGAGCGCATTGGGCATCAGCGACAAGGCGGAACCCACCGCGCGTAATTCTTTGGCGCGCTCATACAGCTCAATATCAAAGTTTGCCTTGCTCAGGCAGGCAGCAGCCGCCAGCCCGCCGATCCCGGCGCCTATGATCACGACTTTCTTGCGTTGGCGGGTCATGGTTGATTTCCGTCGGAGTGCGTAGAAGGGAGAAGCAACCCGGTGATCGCCGCAGCCACAGACGCGACATACGGCTCCTTCATGAGCAGCAGGTGGTCACCCGGCACATCGATGACCGTGAGGTTGCCGGTGGTCCAATGCCGCCATCCATTGCTCGGCTCGTTGTAGTGCGTACCCGCCGCGTCGTGCATAGGCTTGAGGGAGGCCGGCAAGGGTCCGTCGGCGCGTAGCAACGCGAAGTCGCAATCGGTCACAGGCGGGCGGTATTCCATCAGCGCACGCCAGTTTGCCCGAAACAGCTCGTACAAGCGCCGCACCGTGGCCCGGGGCGTACCCTCAGGCAGCACGCCGTGACTGATGGCGCCCTCGACGATGTGGTCCAACTTCTCGTCCAGGCTCAGTTCAGACGGCAGCGGCTCGACTTTCTCGTGGCTTCGTTCAAACCAGACCAGCTCCCAATAGAAGAACTGCAGCAAGGCATCATCGGTTGCCCCCATGAAGCGGTCGCGATCGATGGTGATCGAGTCCAGCACGATCACTTGCTCAACCGAATGAGGATCGAGCGCCCGCAGCTGGCGGGCCATCTCATAGGCGACGAATCCGCCAAATGACCAGCCCGCCAGCACGTACGGGCCTTGCGGTTGCACGCGGCGGACTGCGACCAGATATTCCATCGCCATTTCCTCAATGCTCTGCAGTGGTGTGCTGCCCTGGCCGCTGCCTGCCGCTTGCAAGGCATACACAGGCATATCGGCTGGAAGAGCGCGGGCCAGTGGCAAGTAGCACAAGACATGCCCGCCCAGGGGATGAACCAGGAACAAAGGTGTACGGCTGCCGCTGGTCCTGATAGGCACCAAAGGATCAAACGCCAGCACAGCGTTGCGCCCCCGTAGCCTTTCGGCCAAGCCGGCAATGGTAGGTGCCTCGATCAGGGCAGCAATGGGGACATCGATACCGAACCGTTTTTCAAGGGTCAGCACCAACCGCATTGCAGTCAACGAAGTGCCACCCAGTTCGAAGAAGTCGTCACGAATGCCGACCTCCGGCACATCCAGCAACTCGGACAAAAGCTCGGCGATCGTGCGTTCATATTCATCACGAGGCGCTTCGTACTCCACCAATGCTGCTTGTGCCAGTGGTATTGCCCGCAGTGCTGCATCGTCGCGTTTGCCGCTGGGCGTCAGCGAGAAGCCATCCACCCAGACGAAAAACGAAGGGACCATAAAGTCCGGCAGCTCCGCTCGCAGCGCCTTTTTCAAATCACTCATGTCGACCAGGCTCTGGTCACCACTCAAGAACGCAGCAAGGAATGCATCGGTGCCATCCCGATCTCTGGCGACCACGGCAACACCCTTAAGGCCCGGCTGGTGTTCAGCCTGTCGCATGATTGCGAGCTCCACCTCGACCGGCTCGATACGGAAGCCGCGCACCTTGACCTGCGTATCAGCCCGGCCGAGCCACACCACGTCGCCGTTACTCAGTACCCGGCCCAGGTCGCCGGTGCGGTAAAGCTTGGCACCCGCACGCCAAGGGTGCGGTATAAAACGCTCATCGGTGAGCTCAGGGGCGCGATGATAACCACGGGCCAGGCACTCACCGCCCACGTATATTTCACCGGTAACACCCACGGGTACCGGCCGCATGCTAGCGTCGAGGAGCTGGATCTCGACGCCATCCAATGGCTGGCCAATGGGCGGCAGGGCGGGAAACGTCGCCGGATCTCCGGTCAACGAATGGAACGTGACCTGATGGGTCTCGGTCGGCCCATACTGGTTCTCCAGCAACAGGCCCGGCATTGCACTGCAGAATTCCCGTATGTCCTCGGTGATACGCAACTGCTCTCCGGATGACACCACCACCTGCAGGGCACGTGGCCGCAGGCCCAGGGTATTGGATGCCTCGGCCAGCCGTTGCAACGCAACGAACGGCAGCAAGGCGCGCTGGACCTGATGGTGCTCAAGCAGACGCAACAGCGCGCCTGGATCAAGCCGCTCCTCATTGGAGACCAGACGCAGTTCCCCCCCGCCACACAAGGTGGAGAAAATCTCCTGGAAAGACATGTCAAAACTCAAGGGTGCGAACTGCAACGTGCGCAGCCCCGGCCTACCACTGGGAACCCGCAGCTGCCATTGCGTGTAGTTGGCCCACATCCTGTGAGGCAGTTCCACGCCCTTGGGCCGACCGGTGGAACCAGAGGTAAACAGCAGCATGGCCAGGTCGTCCAGGCCTGGGGCGGCGTAGGCTTGAGTGACAATAGGCGCTACCACCTCCTCGGCTTGCAGGACAATGTCGCTGGCTGCGACGCCGGCATGTTGCGGATGAGCAACCACTCTGTATGGCTGTGCGGTCTCCAGGATCAACGCAAGGCGATGGGCGGGGTAACTCACATCCAACGGTACGCAGATCAACCCGGCCCGCAGAATCCCCCAGATCACCGCGATCATCTCCGGCGACCGGTTCATCGCTACGCCAATGGCGGCACCGGGATTTGCACCTGTGGCTCTCACACGAGTGGCCACGTAACGGGACACCTGATCCAGTTCGCGATACGTCCAATGCTCATCGTTGAATGCCAGCGCGCCGCTGTCTGGTGTCGCCCGGACCTGGCGCTCGAACTGCGTGACCACATCCACCAATGGCTCTGGCAGCGAAGTGACACCGCGTGGCGGTGCGAGGAAAGAGAAGTCCACTGCATCATCGGGGGTATCGACCATCCGGCGCAGCACATCGACAAATGTCACCCCCACCAGGTCCGCCTGCGCACGCGTTATGGCATGCCCATCGGTATCGACCCGCAGGTACATGCCATCCCCCACGGGGTTGGCGATAGCACTGACGAACAACGAGAAATTTGTCTCTTCCCAGACCTGAAGGTCGCGCAACTCATGCAACGACTCGAGCACATGCAGGTTCACGAAATTGAAGGCGGTATGAAGCACATCGTTTTGGGCTTGCTGAATGGCACTGAGGGGGTAACGGCGATGCTCGTAGCCATCGCGCTCCTGACGCACGATCTCATCGACAATCCCAAACCAGGTTCGCCCCGCCGTCAGCGAACAGACCGGCAAGGTATTGAGAAACAAACCCACCATCTGATCAGTGCCAGCCAGGTCCGGCCGGCTATGGGTTACCACACCAGTAACCACCGTGTCCGAACGCGTGAGCACATGAAGCGTCAGGCAGTGGGCAGCCAGCAACAGCGCCTTCAACGGCACCGCACGTTTTGCGGCCGTAGTCTTAACCTGCGTCAATAGTTCATCCGGCAAGGCTACCCATTGGCCCATTACCGTGTCTTCACCCCGGATTGGCTCGTGGGCGCGAAACCCATCGAGTCGGGTCATGGACTTGCCATCAAGCAAGCGAGCCCAATAGTCCGCGGTGTCCTTGGCTGCCAGCGCGTTACGTTCCTCGTGCACAAAACTGGCCAGTGCGGGTGCGGTATCGGTAGTCATGAGCTGGCCACGGTAAGCGGCCACCCACGCGGCGATCATCGTGGCCACGCTCCAGCCATCCAGGATCGCGTGATGAAAACTGAACACCAGCTCCAGCCCTTTCTCGCTGATAAACCCCGTGAACAGGTACAACGTCGGTTGGTTAACCACGTAGCGGTGAAACCGACGCTGATGAATGTGTTGGTCGATCTGCGCTTGAGCGTTGTCCTGTCCTCTTAAATCGATAATTTTCAGCTGGCTGGCGGCCTCCCCATGAATGCACTGCATCGGCTCGGTGCACCCGATCAGGTCGAACGACGAGCGCAGTGCGGGGAAACGCTGCACAACGGTGTGAACCGCACGTCGAAAGGCTGACTCATCCCACGCCAATTCAAAGCGGTAGCGGAAGACATCGTGGTAGATCGACGATTCGAGTCGCTGGCTGGAATGAAACAGCAAGCCCAAGCTCAGCCTGCTGACCGGGAAGGCATCTTCCAGGCCTTCAAGCCTTGGGCGATCCACTTCGCAGACCAGCTCGAAAGGCTCAATGCCCTGGGGCTTGACCGGCCTTACCACGTACTCCGACAGGCCAGCGACCGTGGGGTTGCGCAGCAGGTCGGCTAACTGAAAACTCAGGCCTTGGCGCTCTGACTCGGCGCGTATGCGAAGCATAAGGATCGAATCGCCGCCCAGACTGTAGAAATCGTCATAGACGCCAACATCGGACACGCCCAAAACCTCGCCCCAGACCGTCGCCAATAAAGTTTCGGTCGTCGTCCGTGGCGCAACGCTTACCAGCAATCGTTGCGGCGATGGCAAACGGTTGCGATCCAGTTTACCGTTGCTGGTCTGGGGAATCTGATCGAGATGCACGAAGAACGCAGGGATCATAAAGTCCGGAATTACCGCCGCGAGTCCGGCGCGTAATGCCCCGGCATCCTGCTCGGTATCTGCCACGTAGTAGGCAACCAGATATGTACCGCGAGCCTGTGAAGAGCAGGCCACTACGGCAGCGCTCCTGACGCCTAGCAAGCGCTCTACATGGTCACGGACTTCGTTGGGCTCGACCCGGTTGCCACGGATCTTGACTTGATCATCACCGCGGCCCAGATATTCCAGGTTGCCATCAGCCAGCCAACGCGCGAGGTCACCTGTGCGATACAGCCTGCCGCCCGGGTTGAACGGGTCGCAAACAAAGCGTTCTTGCGTCAGTTGCGGCCGGTTCAAATACCCCCGCGCAACGCCGACACCCCCAATGTAAAGCTCACCGGCTGCACCGATAGGTTGCGGCTTGTAGCCCTTGCCCAAGACATACAGTTGAATGTTATCGATGGGTTTCCCGATCGGTACCCGCGGCATGGGATCACTGGCGCACACGAAGTCCGAGACATCGACGGTCGCCTCGGTAGGCCCATAGAGGTTGACCAGGGCCACCAACTCACCAAATATCCGCTTGAAGCGGTTTGCCTGGGCCAGCGCCAGTGCCTCGCCGCTGCAAAACACCCGCCGCAAGCTGAGTGCCTGCTCCCGAGCCAGTACATCGTTTTCCAGCAGGTCAAGCAGTACCGACAACATGGATGGCACGAAATGAATCACGGTGACACGGTCGCGCTGTATGGTTTGCAGAACCTCACGAGGATCCTTCTCCGCCCCGGGCGGCAGCAGAGATAAGCGCGCTCCGGAGAAACTCCACCAGAATAGTTCCCAGACGGATACATCAAAGGCTGTCGGCGTCTTCTGCAGCAGTACGTCCTGCTCGTCGATCGGGTACTGGCGTTGCATCCAGCACAAACGGTTCACGACTGCGCGGTGCTCGACCATCACCCCTTTTGGGGTACCGGTGGAACCGGAAGTGTAAATCACGTAGGCCAAATTTGTGGGGGCCGCCACTGGTAACACTGGTTCGTCTGACGCGAGTGGCATCTCTGCCATCTGTAGGACGGTACAGAGCGTTGCAGGAAGGGCAAGATCCAGTACCAAGGCGACCTTGGCACCGCAATCCTCCAGCAACAGTTCTATTCGATCAAGTGGGTATTTCGGGTCGATGGGCACGTAGGCAGCCCCAGCCAACTGGATGCCGAGAATAGCCGGCAACAGGTAGCGACCACGCTCAATCATTACTGCGACCCGGTCATCGGGCGCTACGCCGTGGGCCCGAAGCACGGTGGCTACAGCCGATGCTTGGCGATGCAACTCGGCGTTACTCGCACAACTGCCGTCCGAGTGAATTAGGGCTGTCTGTTGCGGTGCTCGTGCCACCTGTGCGGCAAACAGTTCGGGTAATGTGGTGTCGCTGGGAAATGGAATGGTGGTGGTGTTGCGCGCATAAACTAAGTCGTTGTATTCGCGAGCCGATAACAGCTCAAGGTCCACCGCCTGCTGGTCGTCGCCTACCACCAGCGCACGCAGAAGCGTCTCGATATGCTTCGCGGCCGCTTCCATCGTGAAGTCTTCATCAAAAACATCGCAGGCGTATTCGAAGTCCACCTGCACATCACTGTGGTCATCGAACTCCGACACCCATATCGCCAGTGCATCCTGATCATGAGCATGGGTCTGCGCTACGGTTTCACAGGTTACGCCAGGGATCGAGACGGCCTTCGGCCAGCGCATATAGGAAATGGTGGTATCGAACAACGGCGCCGAGCCTCTGGCTACGTCCCCCAGCGGCACACGCTGATGGCGCAGCAACGCACGAATGCTCTGCCGCAATTGCGCAACAAACTCCTCGATGTGTTGGCATGGAGTAATCTCGACGCGCAACGGCAAAGTATTGGCGAAATGCCCAACCACTGCCTTGGCCCTGCGGTCAGCACGGTTCAGTACCGGAATCCCGAGCACGACCTCATCGCGCTGGTGCACACGGGCCAGATAAAGCGCGATTGCGGCGCTGAAAAACAGGAACGGGGACTCGCCACGGTCTCTGATGGTCGCCAGCAGCGACCGCTCTAGGGTGATGGCGTGACGAGCGTTACTCCGCGCGCCGGCAGGCAGCTTGCGACTGAACAGGGCAGGCTCGACCCCACTCAATACTTGGGAAAAGTAGGCACGATCTTCCCTGTACTGTTCCAATTGCGTGTAGTCGTCGGCCTCAATGACCGCCAAAAAGGATGTCGCTTGGGCTTGCGTTTCTGTCACCGCATTGGCGGTCAATCTCAGGTATTCATCACGCACCTGACCCATGAAGTACTGCAAGCCCCAGGCGTCGCAAACAATATGGTGCGCACGGACATAGACATACGTTGAATCACTTGCTCGAAGCAGGAACAGGTCAGCCAACTGGCTGCCGTCCAGGGCGTAACTGAAGCCAAACGCATTGCACAACCAGGCCTGGACATCAGCGTCGGGATCATATTCATGCGTAAGGTCAAGGGTCGTTATCGAGATATCCAACTCGTCGGCGAGCCATTGAAAAGGTTCACCGTCTTCTTCCCCAAGGCGCAGACCGAAAGCATCGGTGCGTCTGGCAACAGAGACCATTGCGTGGCGCAAAGCCTCTTCATCCACTTCGCCAACGAGTCGGTCGTAGCAGAAGAGCGTGTACTGATTGTTTTCGGGGAGCTGAGCAGCGGCAACCCAAATATCGCGCTGATAAGGCGATAATGGCGTACGGATCATCCCTGTATCCTCTTGAAGAAACTCCAAGGCGTGGAAGCACGCAATGCGCCAACATGCCGATCGGGCACCTGGGCTCGTCCTCATCCTGAGTACGACTTTATCCGTCAGAAGAGTAGGAAAAACTTTCCACGTCTTTGTAAGAACATTCCGAGCGTAGAAGCAATTTTTTGCTTTGCAAACTTGCTTCGCATGATTTTTCCAATCTGCCCATCGTGACGGCGAGATATATTTTTGCGTTGTACTTTGCCTGAAACCCGAAAGATCCAACGGCGAGTCTCGGCGATCGATGGCTCAACCAAGGCTCTCGCCCAGTGCCGCTAAAGGCTTTGACTTACGTCCAGCTCAACGCCTAAAGTCGCAACGGTTTACGATTCGGGAGCCGCTTACGCTCCCTTCGGCAAGAAGGCACGCCCGTGGATATGGCTTGCCTAAAATGGAACTTTGAACAGGTCTGGGAGACGTTATGAATACCGACGAACAAGAGCAGGACAACAAGGAGCAACAGGGCGCCGTCAGCGCCAAACTGATGGAATATGCGATCAAGGCTCGCAAGGTATTCATCACGGGAGTAGTGGATGAGCGGATGGCCAAGGACGTTGTGCAACAACTGCACATCCTTGCGTCCATTAACGATGATCCGATTTACGTCTTCATCAACTCGCCGGGTGGGCATGTTGAATCGGGCGACATGATCTTCGACGCCATTCGTTTTATTGCCCCGACGGTGGTAATGATTGGCTCTGGCAGCGTCGCGAGCGCGGGCGCACTGATTTACGCGGCAGCCGAAAAAGAAAATCGTTACTCACTCCCAAACACTCGGTTTCTGCTGCATCAACCGTCTGGTGGCTTTCAAGGGCCAGCTAGCAACGTTGAGATTTACATGAATGAAATTGTCAGGATGAAAAAGCGCCTGGACAAAATATTCGCCCACGCGACTGGGCAAACGGCAGAAAAAATTAGTGCCGACACCGAGCGCGACTTTTGGCTCAATGCTGAGGAAGCACTGGAGTACGGCTTGGTGAACAAGATCATCGTGTCGGAAAAAGAGATCGCGCGACCAGTCTCCTGATTGTACAGAGTCGAGTAGCCCCCACGCCTCGGGCGGAACCTGTCTCGTACTGCGTACCAGGGGGTTAGTTTTTCCTATCCCGTGCCAAGCTCGGCACTTTCACCGCAGGACTGCCCGGGGCCGCTTATGGTTTGATTCCATGTGGGTTTCATAGCCCATGCGCTTGAGCGCTACGTTGAGGGTGTTCTCGCTGATCCGTTTTGACAGATCACTGCGATGGGGCAGTAAATAGCGCTGTGCTGGACGCCTGAGCTTGAGCAACTCCCGGACGATCGCGATTGCCTGACGTGAAAGCGGAACCACATAAGGCGGAACCTTGTTGCTACCCTCCTTGCGCAATCGCACCTGCAACTGCTTAACAATCACCGCCGGGATAGTCCAAATCCCTCGATCCAAGTCAAACTGGTCAGGCTCAGCTAATCGCAATTCGCCTGTTCGCACGCCGGTTAGGAACAGCAAGCGCAAACCCAAAACAGTCGCCTTGCTACCACCGTAATGCCGCAATTTTTGCAGGAAGACAGGAAGGTCTTCCATGAGCAGATAGGGGTTATTTGTCACCGGCGGCTTGGGAACGGCGACAATATCGAGATCTGCTGAGGGATTGGTCATCAGTCCCTTTTCAACCATGGCATAGCGGAACAATTGGTTGAACCAGGTCCGGCATTTTTCCGCGGTAGTGAACGCCTGTCGACTCTCAATTCTGCGCAGCAATTCGATCAAGTGCGGACGAGAAATCTCGGCAATAGGTAGAGGGCCAAGCAAAGGCAACACGTCTTTGGCAAAGATGCGATCAATCTGAGAAAGCGAGGTTTGGCGTCCGAGCTTCAGCGTAACCGCCTTGAAGGTTCGCCAGGCAAGAAAGACTGCTGCGAAGGAGTTCTCGTCCGCAGCCAAAGCGATAAGACGATCCTCTCTCCGAGCGGCCCGAGGATCGATGCCCTTTGCGACAAGGGAACGGGCATTGTCGCGAGCCGAGCGAGCATCTTTGAGACTTAACTCCGGATACATCCCCAAGGAGATTCGAGCCGGCGTGCCCAACCAGGTAAAACGAAAATGCCAGCTCTTGGCACCCTTCGAGCTGACGAACAGGTGCAAGCCGTCCATGTCCCTGAGGCTGTAATTTTTTCCGAAATTTTTTGCGTTGCGAACGGCCGTATCAGTCAAAGGCATGCGTACATCTCCTCGTCTCGATCGATTGAGGAGAGATGTACGGGTTCCAGCAATGCTTTATCTATCTGAAAACTGGCACCTTTCGAGCCCGCATTTCGATGTACGTTCTAATGTACAAAAAAAGTGTGGCTGGGGGTGGTTTTCGGTAGAATTCGCTGGAACGAAAAAAGAGGCCGAAGCCTCTATTTTCAATGACTTACAGATCTCAGTAGACATCTGTAGATCAACATCTGGAGCGGGAAACGAGACTCGAACTCGCGACCCCGACCTTGGCAAGGTCGTGCTCTACCAACTGAGCTATTCCCGCGTCTTGGTGAGGCGCATTCTATAGAATCCAGATGCCCCGTCAACCCCTTGATTCAAAAAAGTTTTATTTCTTTTCCACGTCGGTCTTCAGATGCGGCCAGGCAGCCCGTAAGTATTGGACCATGGACCATAACGTCAGGCCAGCGGACACGAGCAGCAAGGCGTAGCCCATGAGGACCCAGAAGCTGAAACTCGACGGATTGGCCAGCAGGATCACCAGCGCCAGCATTTGCGCGGCGGTTTTCCATTTGCCCAGGTTCGACACTGCTACATGGGCGCGAGCACCGAGTTCGGCCATCCACTCGCGCAGTGCCGAGACGACAATTTCGCGACCGATAATGACGGCGGCCGGCAGCGTGAGCCACAGGTTGCCATGCTCCTGCACCAGCAGGACCAGGGCAACGGCGACCATCAGCTTGTCCGCAACAGGATCGAGGAAGGCCCCGAACGGTGTGCTTTGTTCCAGACGACGGGCCAGATACCCGTCCAGCCAGTCGGTCGCGGCGGCAAATGCAAAAACCGAGGCAGACGCCAGATAGCTCCAGTGGTAAGGCAAGTAAAACAGCAAAATGAAGATCGGGATGAGCAGGACGCGTAGAACGGTAATCAGATTAGGGATATTCATCGACACAACTGGCTACGAGGTGAGTTGGGCATTCTACTCGCTGTGCAGATTTGCATAAATCAACTCTGCGAGCTTTTTACTGATCCCGGGTGCTTTGGCGATCTCTTCGATGCTGGCACGAGACAGCTCCTGCAATCCACCAAAATGTTTCAACAAATCGCGTCGACGTGTCGGTCCGACACCGGCAACGCCCTCAAGCGTGGACGTGCGGCGAGTTTTCCCGCGACGTGCGCGGTGCCCGGTAATGGCGAAACGGTGGGCTTCGTCGCGTATCTGCTGGATCAAATGCAGCGCGGGGGAATCGCCGCGCAAGGTGAATTCATGGGCTGCGTCATTGAGGTACAGGGTTTCGAAACCGGCCTTGCGCGTCGCGCCCTTGGCCACGCCCAGCAGAATCAGGTCTGGCACGGCCAGCTCGTTAAGCACGTCACGCGCCATGGACAGCTGACCTTTACCGCCGTCGACCAGCAGGATGTCCGGCAACTTGCCCTCCCCGTCCTTCAATTTGCTAAAGCGTCGGGTCAGGGCCTGATGCATCGCGGCATAGTCATCGCCCGGCGTAACGCCTTCAATGTTGTAGCGGCGGTAGTCGGATTTGATCGGACCTTCCGGGCCGAACACTACACAGGAGGCCACCGTCGCCTCGCCGCTGGAATGGCTGATGTCATAACACTCGAGACGTTGCGGCGGCTCGTCCAGGCTCAACACTTCGGCCAGGGCATCGAAACGTGCCGCAACGTGTTGCCGGTTAGCCAGACGCGCGCCCAGCGCTTGCTCGGCATTGGTGACCGCCAGTTGCTGCCAGCGCGCTCGGGTGCCGCGTACTCGATGGCTGATGGTCAATTCGCGACCGCGCAGCTCTTCGATGGCGGCGATCAGAGTCGGAAAGTCTTCATGAACCACGTTGACGATCAATTCGCTCGGCAAGTCGCGCTCGGGACTGCTGATAAAGTATTGGCCGAGAAACGCGGCCATGACTTCGCAAACGTCTTCCTCAATACCCACCTGCGGAAAGAAGTTCTTGCTCCCCAGCACCCTGCCACCGCGCACGCTGATCAAATGCACGCAGGCGCCACCTGGATTGACGAATGCCGCAATCACATCGACATCGCCCGTCCCGCCTTCCATGCTCTGTTGGTCCTGGACCCGACGCAGCAATGAGATCTGGTCACGCAGCTCGGCGGCGCGCTCGAACTCGAGGTTGATCGCTGCCTCCTCCATGGCCGCGGACAACTCGTCCGCCAGGGCATTGCTGCGACCTTCAAGAAACATCACCGAGTGGCGTACATCTTCGGCATACACCTCGGGCTCCACCAGACCCACACACGGCGCCTTGCAGCGCTTGATCTGGTATTGCAGACAAGGTCGGGCGCGGTTCTTGTAGAAGCTGTCTTCGCACTGACGAACAAAAAAAGCCTTTTGCAGCAGACTCAGGCTTTCGCGAATCGCCCCTGCGCTGGGATAAGGGCCGAAATATTTACCCTTGGCCTTTTTCGCCCCCCGATGAATGCTCAAGCGTGGGAACTGGCCGTCCGAGAGAAAGACATAAGGGTAGGATTTGTCGTCGCGCAGCAGGATGTTGTACGGCGGGCGCCATTCCTTGATCAGCGTCTGCTCAAGCAGCAAGGCTTCGGTTTCGTTGGCCGTGATGGTGGTTTCGACCTGGGCGATACGGCCCACCAGCGCGGCGGTTTTGGGGGCAAGACCGGCTTTGCGGAAGTAGCTCGCCAAACGCTTCTTGAGATTTTTGGCTTTGCCGACATACAGCAGGCGCGCATCGCTGTCGAACATGCGATAGACGCCCGGCCGCCCACTGACCGTCGACAGAAAAGCACTTGGATCAAAGATTTCATTCATTTTCAGAGGCTGGCATCAACCATGCCGTGACGAACCGCCAACAGCGTCAACTCGACATCGCTGCTGATCGAAAGCTTCTCGAAAATTCGGTAACGGTAGGTATTCACTGTTTTGGGCGACAGGCACAGTTTGTCGGAAATGATCTGCACCTTCTGGCAGCCGACAATCATCAACGCGATCTGGATTTCCCGCTCCGACAAGGCGTCGAAGGGCGAATCATTGGTTGGCTGGAACGATTTGATCGCCAGCTGCTGAGCAATCTGCGGGCTGATGTAGCGTTGCCCGGCAAACACCAGGCGAATGGCCTGGACCATTTCCGGCAACCCGGCCCCCTTGGTCAGGTAACCTGCGGCACCTGCCTGTAACAACCGAGTAGGAAATGGATCTTCTTCGCACACGGTGACCGCGACGACTTTGATATCGGGATGACTGCGCAATAACTTGCGCGTGGCTTCAAGACCGCCGATCCCCGGCATCTTGACGTCCATCAGCACCACATCGGGTTTCAATTCACGCGCTTTGAGCAGGGATTCCTCTCCCGACTCGGCCTGACCGACTACTTGCAGGCCATCGATGTCAGCCAGCATTCGTGTAATGCCTGTACGAACGAGATCATGGTCATCGACTACTAGCACCCTAATCAAGCAGACACCTCGCGATTTGGTCTTATTGGATTGCCGGACACCTTAGCAAAAAGCGACTGGCAGACCTAGCGGCAAGCAACATATAAAAAGTATCAATTCTTCTGGCGAGGCTTGCCGCCAGTGTGTTTCAGCGATGCAGCCCATTGATATCACGCTGCATTCTCAGGAAACACTGGTCCTTGCCGACCACCTTCAGGCCCTTTCTCTCGTAAAGTATTTTTGCCGGATTATTTTCAAACACCGTCAAACGCAATGCCGGGCGCCGTTCCTTGCATGCCATGGCAAATACCTGATCGATCGCCCAGGAACCGGCGCCCTGCCCCTGGTGCGCTTCCAATAAATGCAATTCGCGGATATACAAGGCTCTGGCGTCGCGGCTCAGACTGACATACCCCATCAACGTGTCATCACGCACAATCAGCCAGTTTTCGCGTCCCTCCCAGGCGACATCGAAGGCCTCGTCCAGCCACAACAGCTCATGTTGAATGTAATAGCGAAGCATATTTCGACAAGTCAGGTCACGAGCAAAGTCCAGGTCCAGAGATGTTGCCGGACGCAATTTGAAACCCATTCAAGCCTCCGCCACAGCCACGATTTGCCCTTTCCAGCCGTCAGCATTGCGGCGAGCAACAACCATAAGGCTCGCCCTACAAAAGTGCGATATCTGGAGCGTAGCCGTTTTCTGTGCTCAACACGCCCGCGGCGCAATGCAAAGTGTGTCACACCCCACGACGGACTCAAGCGATAGAAAAGCCCGTGATCATCGATAGCATTTTCTGATTGAATCCGCATACCAGGCTCTAGTAAGCTCGGCGCATTCATCGGAGACAGACCATGCTCAACGCCCTCTCACAGCTTCGTACCGCCAGCGCCTCGCGCTCGGTTGCGGCTGCCCGGGCGAATGACGTTTGTGCTCCAGTCAGCTTTTATTTTGGGTATTGGTTTAGCCACTGGCGCGCCTGATACCCACACGGCGCCCACTTTAAACGGGTCGCCCACCAGAGAATTCTCAACCCCCGGCCGGCCTCCCGACCGGGGGTTTTGTTTTTTCAGCTCCCTGCATTTAGCTGCATACATTTTTAGCGTCAACCAGACAATTTGAGGATTCACGACATGAACTACGCCACTTATTACCGTCACGACAGTTTTACCGCCTGGCGATTTACCAGCTTCCGCTCGGGACAGCCTGCCGCCTCCGATCGGTCACCCACAGGTGGCAAGCACACACACGCGGCCAATCCGGCCAATTGTCGAACACCCCAGTAGGGCCGAGCGCGCGGGAACAACCCGCCGCCAGCCCAGGAAGCCCGAATATGAACTCGTCCGTCTCTGCTCCGCCGCTGTCCACCCTGAGCCCTGCCAATGAAGCGCTGACTGTTCGTCTGCCCAGCTCATTGCAGCTCAAACAGCAATTACCCCTCAGCAATGCCCTGACCCGGCAAGTCGCCGACCACCGTCAGGCGGTTCGCGCGATCCTCAACGGTGAAGACTCCCGTCTGCTGGTCATCGTCGGCCCCTGCTCGATTCACGATCCCCGTTCAGCCCTCGAATACGCCGCCCACCTAGCCCCTCTGTCTGCACAAGTCAGCGATGAAATGCTGCTGGTGATGCGCGCCTACGTCGAAAAACCCCGCACCACGGTCGGCTGGAAAGGCCTGGCCTATGACCCGCATCTGGATGGCAGCGACGACATGGCAGGCGGCCTGACGCTGTCCCGCGAATTGATGCGCGACATGCTCCAACTGGGCTTACCCATTGCCACCGAGCTGCTGCAACCCATGGCTGCGGGCT
This sequence comes from Pseudomonas sp. B21-048, assembly GCF_024748615.1. NCBI lineage: Bacteria > Pseudomonadati > Pseudomonadota > Gammaproteobacteria > Pseudomonadales > Pseudomonadaceae > Pseudomonas > Pseudomonas sp. B21-048. The sequence continues at coordinate 3,287,556 of NZ_CP087168.1, forward strand.
ACTTCGACGACCTGCTGAGCTGGGTCGCGATTGGTGCCCGTACCACCGAATCACAGATTCACCGGGAAATGGCCAGCGGCCTGAATATGCCGGTAGGGTTCAAGAACGGCACCGATGGCGGAGTGGCTGTCGCCAGCGATGCCATGCGCTCGGCCGCCCATCCGCATCGCCATTTCGGTGTCGATAGCCAAGGGCATCCTGCGATTATCCAGACACCGGGCAACCCCGACACCCATCTGGTGCTGCGTGGCGGCCATCGCGGGCCAAACTACGACCGCGATAGCATTGCCCAGGTGCACGGCGATTTGACCAAGCTCAAAATCCCGGCGCGGATCATGGTCGACTGCAGCCATGCCAACAGCGGTAAAGATCCATTACGTCAGCCCGCTGTGTTCAACGACGTGCTTGAACAGCGCCTGCACGGTAATCGCTCGCTGGTCGGCATGATGATTGAAAGCCATCTGGTCGAAGGCTGCCAGCCGTTGAGCCCCTCGCTGCGCTACGGGGTATCGGTGACGGATGGCTGCCTTGGCTGGTCCGCAACGGAGCAACTGTTGCTGCAGGCAGCCGAGCGACTTCGGGCGCCACGCAGGGAACAATAACCGTCTTGACCGATGCGATTCCATCCCGTCCTCAAGCGAGGACTGGATGGCTGGACGCAGACGCGCCAAGCAGGCAAATGACGTTTCCAAAGTAGGCCATCGCAATAAAGCGCCCCGCTCCGTATAAAAAGATGTCCAGATATTCCGACCAATACCTCATGTTCATCTGAACTTTCGTACTATTTCTATTCCGTTTTCACCAGGTTACAGCGGCTTTTTCATACATCGCCGAGCAGGTCGGGTGCTTTAGAGTGCCCCTTTGAGCACACACCTGACCCACTGCGAAAAAGGAATGCACATGCTACGGAATGCAACCACTCACTATCCGATCCTGCTGGTCCACGGGCTTTTCGGCTTCGATCGCATCGGCAATCTGGAACTGTTCCATGACGTCAAACTGGCCCTGAGAAGTGCCGGTGCGAGGGTTTTCATCCCGCATCTGTCAGCCACCCACAGCAATGAAACCCGCGGCGAACAACTGCTGGCGCAGATCGACCGGGTATTGCAAGGAACCGGTGCAAGCAAAGTCAATTTGATCGGTCACAGTCAGGGTGCCCTGGCTGCACGGTATGCGGGAGCGCTGGCACCCGAGTCGGTCGCCTCGGTGACATCGGTCAGCGGGCCGAACCATGGCTCGGAACTGGCCGATTACCTGCGCAAGGCGCTGACGCCCGGGCGACTGCCGGAGCATGTCGCTGGGGCGGTGGCGACCCTGTTCGCCGACTTCCTGTCGCTGCTCAGTGGCAACAGGCACCTGCCGCAGAATGCCATTGCCGCACTCAATGCACTGACCACCGAAGGCGTTGGCGCATTCAACGACAAGTACCCTCAAGGACTGCCGAAAACCTGGGGCGGCAAGGGGCGCGATGCGGTGAACGGCGTGCACTACTATTCCTGGAGCGGCACCTTGCAGGGAAACATTCTCGATGAGGCGCACCCTGCACTCAATCCGCTGCACGGGTTTCTCCGGGCTTTCTCCCACTACTTCACCACCGAAGCGGAGCAAAATGATGGCTTGGTTGGCCGATTCAGCTCCCATTTAGGCAAAGTGATCCGTTCGGACTATCCGCTGGATCATCTGGACAGCCTCAGCCAGACAACCGGTCAGGTCCGCCAGGGCATCGATCCCACCGCTCTGTATGTACAACATGCCGAACGCTTGAAAAAAGCCGGCCTTTAAGCAATGCCTTGATGCCATGCGATATACACGGAACGGATATTGACGGAACTGACATCGATGGAACTTTGAGAGAGAAATAGCCCACTGAATCCGGTAGGCTCCGCATTTTATTGAACACTGAATGGAGTATTTTCCCATGGCCAAAGCCACTGCCCGTCACATCCTGGTTTCCAGCGAAGAAAAGTGCAACGAACTCAAAGCCCAAATCGAGGCCGGTGCCGACTTCGCCGAAGTCGCTAAAGCCAACTCCAGCTGCCCGTCCAGCCGCCAGGGCGGTGATCTGGGTTCGTTCGGTCCAGGCCAGATGGTCAAGGAATTCGACACCGTGGTCTTCAGTGCACCGATCAACGTGGTGCAAGGCCCGGTCAAGACCCAGTTCGGTTATCACCTGCTGGAAGTGACCAGCCGTCAGGACTGATCAACGCTTTGAGTTTGCTACATAACGGCCCGCCTTTTGGCGGGCCGTTGTGTTTTCGTTACGTGATACGGCTGGCGAGGGACGCGCCGCTAGCGTACAAATTGTGGTTATCAACCACCCGGCTCTAAGGCTGACAATGCGACTGGCTTCCCCCACTTTGTTGTTCACTGCCGTGGCCCTGTTATTGGGCGCCGCCGGTGTGAACGCTGCACCGCAACAGGCCTTGACCGTGTACGGTGAACCGGCGAAGTATCCCGCTGGCTTCAGCCATTTCGCCTACACCAACCCGCAAGCGCCCAAGGGCGGTACGATGCGTCGCTCGACGATGGAAATCGGTCATTTCGACCATATGCTGCCGTACATTGACAAGGGCACGGGTGTCACGCAGATCGACGGCTTGATCTACTCGCCCCTGGCCCAGCGCTCGCTGGACGAGCCCTATACCGTTTACGGCCTGGTGGCCCAACAGATGGAGCGTTCCGACGATGGTTTGTCCCTGCGTTTCTATCTGAATCCGAAGGCCCGTTTCGCCGACGGCAAACCGATCTCCGCCGAAGACGTGCGTTACACCTTCAACTTGCTGATGACCCAGGGCAGCCTGCGCTTTCGCACGCAATTCGCCGACGTCAAAGGCGTCGAAGTGGAGTCACCCCTTACCGTTCGGTTCGACTTCAAAAGCAACGAAAACCGCACCCTGCCCCTCGACCTCGCGACCTTGCCGGTGTTTCCCGAACACTGGTGGAAAACCCGCGACTTCGCCAACGGCGGTGGTTACGAGCCGCCGCTGGGCAGCGGGCCGTACCGCGTGAGCAAGGTCGATTCCGGGCGCAGTATCACCTTCGAGCGTAACGCCGACTGGTGGGGCAAGGATTTACCGGTCAGCCGCGGCCTGTACAACTTCGATCATTTCAGCATCGAGTACTTCGGCGACACCGACGTCGCCCGTCAGGTGCTGCGTGGCGGGGCCTACGACTACAACCGCGAATTCTCCGCCACCGCCTATTCCATCGGCTATGACAGCCCGGCCCTGAGCGACGGTCGCCTGCAAAAGGCGCACTTGGCAACGCAAGCACCACAATCGGCCCAAGGCTTTGTGTTCAATCTGCAAAACCCGATGTTCCAGGACCGCCGTGTGCGCCAGGCCCTGGCCATGCTCTGGGATTTCGAATGGAGCAACCGGCAGATGATGCGCGAGATGTACATCCGCCAACAGAGCTACTTTTCCAACACTGACCTGGCCGCCCGGCAATTGCCGGACGCGGGTGAACGGGCGATTCTCGAACCGTTGCGCGGGCAGATCCCCGACGAAGTCTTCACTCAGGTCTTTGAAGCGCCGAAAACCGATGGCAGCGGCGTGATTCGCGACAAACAGTTGCAGGCCCTGGACTTGCTGGAACAGGCCGGCTGGAAACCCGATGGCGATCAACTGGTCAATGCCCAAGGTCAACCGCTGAGCTTCACCTTCCTGATCAGCCAGAACGGCATGGACCGACTGCTACTGCCTTATAAGCGCACCCTGAAACAAATCGGCATCGACCTGAATATTCGCCGCATCGACGCCTCCCAATACATAAACCGCCTGATGTCCCGGGACTACGACATGATCGTCACCGGCTACCCGGTCACCACTTCGCCGGGTAACGAGCTGTACAACTACTTTGGCTCGGCGGCGGCCAACGATCCCGGTTCCAACAACTACATGGTGCTGAAGAACCCCGCGGTCGATACGCTGATCAACGGCCTGGTTCGCGCCACCACCCAGGCTGACATGCTGCGCTACGCCCATGCCCTGGACCGCGTCCTGCAATGGAATTTCTATTGGATTCCCAATTATTACCCGCCAGGCAGCTCGACCGTGTGGTGGAACCGCTTCGGCATTCCCTCTGTGCAAGCGAGCAATGACGAAGCCATCGAGAGTTGGTGGGAAGTGAGCTCCACCCCCTTGACCAACCAACAGATGGCCGCCGAGCTCATCAAACGCGGAAAACCCGGAGGGCCGCACTGATGTGGGCTTACGTACTGCGGCGCCTGCTGCTGATCATTCCGACACTGGTGATCATTCTTCTGGTCAATTTCGTGATCGTCCAGGCCGCACCGGGCGGTCCGGTGGAACAGGCCATCGCGAAGCTGCAAGGCATCGGCGGTGCGAGTGTCGGTGGCGGTTCCAGCGAAGCCCTGCAAGGCAGTTCCCGTGCCAGTCGTGGGCTCGACCCGCAGTTAATCAAAGAGATCGAAAAACAATACGGCTTCGACAAGCCAGCACCAGAACGCCTGTGGCTGATGCTCAAGAGCTACGCTCGCCTGGACTTCGGCAAGAGCTTTTTCCGTGGTGCCACGGTCACCGACCTGATTCTGAAAAAAATGCCGGTAACCATTTCCCTCGGGCTCTGGGCGACGTTGATCACCTACCTGGTGTCGATCCCTCTGGGCATCCGCAAGGCTGTACACCATGGCAGCCATTTCGATATCTGGAGCAGCACCGCGATCATCATCGGTTACGCCATGCCGGCGTTCCTGTTCGCGATGTTCCTGATTGTGGTCTTCGCCGGTGGCACCTCATTGAACTGGTTTCCGGTGCGCGGCCTGGTCTCGGACAATTTCGAGTCACTGTCGACCCTGGGCAAAATCACCGATTACTTCTGGCACCTGGTGCTACCGGTGACGGCACTGGTGATCGGCGGTTTCGCGACGCTGACCATTCTCACCAAAAACTCCTTCCTCAATGAAATCACCCGCCAGTATGTAGTCACCGCCCGGGCCAAGGGCTTGAGCGAACGCCGGGTGCTTTACGGCCATGTGTTTCGCAATGCCATGCTGCTGGTGGTGTCGGGAATTCCGCAGGCCTTCATCAGCGTATTTTTCGCCGGATCGCTGCTGATCGAAGTGATCTTCTCGCTCGACGGGTTAGGTCGCATGAGTTACGAAGCTGCGGTGTCACGGGACTATCCGGTGGTATTCGGCTCGCTGTTCATTTTCACTTTGTTCGGACTGCTGATAAAAATCATTGGCGACCTCTGTTACACCCTGGTCGACCCACGTATCGACTTCGCCGCGAGGAACGCCTGATGTTCAAGCTCTCCCCATTGGGGCGTCGCCGTTTCGACCGTTTCAAGAAAAACCGCCGGGGCTGGTGGTCGCTGTGGTTGTTTATCGGCCTGTTCCTGCTGACCCTGGGCGGCGAGTTGATCGCCAACGACAAACCGCTGATGGTCAGTTATCAGGGCTCGCTGTATTTCCCGGCGCTCAAACGCCACACCGAGCAGGAATTTGGTGGGCCATTGCCATTCCAGGCCGACTACCGCAGCGATTACGTACAGAAGCTGATCCACAAGGATGGCGGTTGGATACTGTTCCCACCGATCCCGTTCAGCGACGACACGCCCAATTACGATCTCAACCAACCCGCGCCAAGCCCGCCGTCGAAGGTCAACTGGCTGGGTACCGACGATCAGGCCCGGGACGTATTGGCCCGGGTGATTTTCGGCGCGCGGGTGTCGATTCTGTTCGCGCTGGCACTGACCTTCATCAGCGCGCTGATCGGCATCGCTGCCGGTGCGCTGCAAGGCTATTACGGTGGCTGGGTCGACCTGCTTGGTCAGCGCTTGCTGGAAGTCTGGTCGGGGTTGCCGGTGCTGTACCTGCTGATCATTCTGTCGGGGTTCGTCGAGCCGAATTTCTGGTGGCTGCTGGGGATCATGGCGTTGTTTTCCTGGCTGGCGCTGGTAGACGTGGTGCGCGCCGAGTTCCTGCGCGGGCGCAACCTGGAATACGTCAAGGCCGCCCGTGCGCTGGGCCTGACCGATCGCAAGGTGATCGTGCGGCACATTCTGCCCAACGCGATGAACGCCACCCTGAGTTATTTGCCGTTCATTTTGACCGGGGCGATTTCCACCCTCACGGCGCTGGATTTCCTCGGTTTCGGCATGCCCGCCGGCAGTGCGTCCCTGGGCGAATTGATCGGTCAAGGCAAGCAGAACCTGCAAGCACCGTGGTTGGGGCTGACGGCGTTTTTCACCCTGGCGTTGATTCTTTCTTTACTGGTGTTCATTGGCGAGGCGTTGCGTGATGCCTTTGATCCACGCTCTTGATCGACAACCATGACACGGACTGGTGATATGACTGACAACCTGATCGAAATCCGTGACCTCAACGTGGCCTTCAGCGGCCAGACCGTGGTGCGCAACCTGTGCCTGGACATCCGTCCCGGCGAATGCCTGGCGCTGGTCGGCGAGTCGGGTTGCGGCAAGTCGGTGACCGCCCACTCGATCCTGCAACTGCTGCCCGAGACCGGCACTGAAACCACCGGCAGCATTCGCTATCGCGGCCAGGAGCTGATCGGCGCCGACGTCAAGGTTTTGCGCGAGCTGCGTGGCAACCGGATTGCGATGATCTTCCAGGAGCCGATGACCTCCCTCAACCCGCTGCACAGCGTTGAAAAGCAAATCGGCGAAACCTTGCTGCTGCATAAGGGGCTGGGCGGCAAAGCGGCGCAAGCGCGGATTCTCGAGTTGCTGCAACTGGTGGGCATCCAGAAGCCCGAAGAGCGGCTCAAGGCCTATCCCCATCAACTGTCGGGCGGCCAGCGGCAACGGGTGATGATCGCCATGGCCCTGGCCTGCGAGCCGGAGTTGCTGATCGCCGATGAGCCGACCACCGCGCTGGATGTGACGGTGCAGCGCAAGATCCTGCTGCTGCTCAAATCCCTGCAACAGCGACTCGGCATGTCGCTGCTGCTGATCAGCCACGACCTTAACCTGGTGCGCAGCATCGCCCAGCGCGTGTGCGTGATGAAGGCAGGGGAAATCGTCGAGCAGGCGCCCTGCGAAACACTGTTTACCGAGCCTAAACATCCTTACAGCTGCGTGCTATTGAACGCCGAACCGGAAGGCGAAGCCCTGCCCCGGGACGAGCGCGAAAAAGTGCTGGAAGTGGATAATTTGCAGGTGCGGTTCGCCATCGGTGGTGGCCTGTTTCAGCGTAAAACTTACCTGCGCGCGGTGGATGGCATCAGCCTGAACGTCCAGCGCGGCAAGACGTTGGGCATCGTCGGCGAGTCCGGTTCGGGCAAGTCCACCCTCGGGCAGGCGATCCTGCGCTTGCTCGACTCGCAGGGCAGCATTCGCTTTCAGGGTGAGGCCCTGGATGGCTTGACGCAAAAGCAGCTGCGACCGTGGCGCAAAAAGATGCAGGTGGTATTTCAGGATCCCTTCGGCAGCCTCAGCCCGCGGATGTCGGTGGCGCAGATCATCAGTGAAGGTCTTGAGGTTCACAGCCAGTCCACTCCGGACGAATGCGAAGCGCAAGTGATCCAGGTGCTGGAAGAAGTCGGCCTTGATCCACAAAGCCGCCATCGCTACCCGCACGAATTCTCCGGAGGCCAACGCCAGCGCATCGCCATTGCCCGCGCGCTGGTGCTGAAACCGGCGCTGATCCTGCTCGACGAACCGACCTCGGCGCTGGATCGCACGGTGCAAAAACAAGTGGTCGCCCTGCTCCGTCAGCTTCAGGAAAAACATGGCCTGACCTACCTGTTCATCAGTCACGACCTGGCCGTGATACGCGCCCTGGCCCACGACATGATCGTGATCAAGGACGGCAAAGTAGTGGAAAGCGGCGCGAGCCACGACGTGTTTGATTCGCCGCAGCATCCGTATACCAAAGAGCTGTTGGCGGCGGCGCGTCTGGGGTAGGCATAATCGGCGTCATGCAGTCAGACCAAGACGCCACACATCCTGGACAATGAAGCCCATGAACACCACCGAAAGCCTCAAGGACTACCAGCGCGTTCGCACCCTGGCGATCCGTTCGCTGTTCGAAATCATCGAGCAATCGAGCGAAGGCACGGTGATCGTTGACCGCGATGCGAACATCGTCTGGATGAACGAGCGTTATGCCCGGCGTTTCGGTCTCGAATCGGCCGCAGGTGCGATCGGCAGGGCCTGCGAAAGCGTGATCCCCGGCAGCCTGTTGCGTGAGGTGGTGCGCACCGGACGACCCATCCTGCTGGACATGCAAGACACCCCCAAAGAACCGCTGGTGGTGATGCGTCTGCCGATTCACGGCGATGCCGGCGCGGTGATCGGCGCCATCGGTTTTGCCTTGTTCGATGAATTGCGCAGCCTGTCGCCGATGCTCAAGCGCTACTTGAGCATGCAGGAAGAACTGGCCTCGACCCGCTCGCTGCTGCGGGCGCGGCAGACCAAGTACAACTTCGCCCATTTCATCGGCACCAGCGCCGCCAGCCTGGAAGTCAAACGCCGCGCCCGGCGCAGCGCCAGTGCCGAGTCACCGGTGTTGTTGCTCGGCGAAACCGGTACCGGCAAAGAGCTGCTGGCCCAGGCGATCCACGGCGCCTCGCCTCGGGCGCACAAAGCCTTCGTCAGCATCAACAGCGCAGCGATTCCCGAGTCGCTGCTGGAAGCCGAGTTCTTCGGCACCGCGCCCGGCGCGTTCACCGGCGCCGATCGCAAGGGCCGCGCCGGCAAATTGCAAATCGCTCAGGGCGGCACGCTGTTTCTCGATGAAATCGGCGACATGCCGCTACCCCTGCAAAGCAAGTTGCTGCGAGTGTTGCAGGAAAAGGAATTCGAGCCGGTGGGCTCCAACGAAGTGATCCAGAGCGATGTGCGAGTGATCGCGGCCACCTCCACCGATCTGGAAGCAGCGATCAAACGCGGTGAGTTTCGTGCCGATTTGTATTACCGCCTCAACGTGCTGCCGATTCAGGTTCCGCCCCTGCGTGATCGCCTCGACGACCTGCCGGCCCTCAGCGAAGCGATCCTCGAGGAGCTGCGCAGTCAGCACGAACTGAACCCCGAAGCCCTGGAACTATTGGGTCAACACGCCTGGCCAGGGAACATCCGCGAACTGCGCAACGTCCTGGAGCGCGCCGCCTTGCTCAGTGATGATTTGATGCTGAATGCAGCGGATATCCGCGCGGCGATTGGCAGTTTTACGCCGGTGCAGCGTGTGGTGCCCTTGGCCATTGAGCCGGTTGCCCATGAAACCTTCAGTGAGGCTCGCGAACGGTTTGATCGGCAGTTGATTGAGTCCGCCCTCGCGCAATGCGGCGGGAAGGTTATCGAAGCGGCGGCTCGGTTGGGGCTGGGGCGGTCGACGTTGTACAAGAAGATGGTGGCGTTGGGGATTGCGGAGTCTCCATAAGGAGACACGAATCTCTATTGGTAGATATGGCCTCTTCGCGGGCAAGCCTCGCTCCTACAGGTGGTGCATTGAAGCAAATAACCCCATTCCCCGTAGGAGCGAGGCTTGCCCGCGAAAGCGTCAGCCCCAGCCCCAGCCCCAGCCACCAAAAATCTCAATACAGAGACAGAAACCCGCACAATCTTCTGACAAATAAATATTTTCTTTAAATTTTAACAACTTATCTTCTGGCACGAAACCCGCTATAGCCCTTCCCACAAAGCTTCACCTACAAAAATAACAATCGAAGGAGACACACCATGAGTGTGATCATTGCCTTGGCAGCCCTCACGCTGTTGATGGTGGCTGCTTACCGTGGCTATAGCGTTATCCTCTTTGCCCCGATCGCCGCCCTCGGCGCCGTCCTGCTCACTGACCCTTCCGCCGTTGCCCCCGTCTTCACCGGGGTGTTCATGGAAAAAATGGTCGGCTTCGTCAAACTGTATTTCCCGGTGTTCCTGCTCGGTGCCGTATTCGGCAAGCTGATCGAGTTGTCGGGCTTCTCCCGCTCCATCGTCGCCGCGGCCATTCGCTTGCTCGGCACTCGCCAAGCGATGCTGGTGATCGTGTTGGTCTGCGCCCTGCTCACTTACGGCGGCGTGTCGCTGTTTGTGGTGGTGTTTGCGGTCTACCCGTTTGCAGCCGAGATGTTCCGCCAGAGCAATATCCCCAAGCGCCTGATCCCGGCGACCATCGCCCTCGGCGCATTCTCGTTCACCATGGACGCCCTGCCCGGCACGCCGCAGATCCAGAACATCATCCCCAGCACCTTCTTCAACACCACCGCCTGGGCGGCGCCGTGGCTGGGTGTGATCGGCACGATTTTCGTGTTCAGCGCCGGCATGCTGTTCCTGCAGAGTCAGCGCAACAAGGCCCAGCGCAGCGGTGAGGGATATGGCTCAGCGTTGCGCAACGAGCCGGAAACCGCGCCGGACATCAAGTTGCCCAACCCATGGATCGCGCTGTCGCCGCTGTTGATGGTGGGCCTGATGAACCTGTTGTTCACTCGCTGGATTCCTGAGTGGTACGGCAAGACTCACAGCCTTTCGCTGCCGGGCATGGCAGCACCGGTGACCACCGACATCGCCAAACTGACGGCGATCTGGGCGGTCCAGGCAGCCTTGCTGGTGGGCATCGTCATGGTGCTGGTGTTCGCCTTTCAGACGATTCGCGGCAAGTTGGCCGAAGGCAGTAAAAGCTCGGTCAGCGGCGCGCTGCTGGCAGCGATGAACACGGCGTCGGAATACGGTTTCGGTGCAGTGATCGCCTCGTTGCCGGGTTTTCTGGTGCTGTCCGGCTGGCTCAAAAGCATTCCCAACCCGCTGGCCAACGAAGCGATTACCGTGACTCTGCTGGCCGGCATCACCGGTTCGGCATCGGGCGGCATGAGCATTGCCCTGGCGGCGATGTCCGAGACGTTCATCAGCGCCGCCCACGCCGCCAATATTCCGCTGGAAGTGCTGCACCGGGTCGCCGCGATGGCCAGTGGCGGCATGGATACCCTGCCGCACAACGGCGCGGTGATTACTTTGCTGGCGGTCACCGGTTTGACCCACCGCGAGGCCTACAAAGACATTTTCTGTATTACGCTGATCAAGACACTCGCTGTTTTTGTGGTGATCGGTACTTTCTACGCCACTGGCATTGTGTGAGGTATTCATGACGACTCTTTCGGGCAAGACCGCACTGGTCACCGGTTCCACCAGCGGCATCGGTCTGGGAATCGCCTTGAGCCTGGCCAAGGCTGGCGCCAACCTGATCCTCAACGGTTTCGGCGATGCCTCCAGGGTGATTGCTGAAGTGGAACAATTCGGCGGCAAGGTCGGCCATCACCCGGCCGACGTCAGCGACGCGACGCAGATCGCCGACATGATCGAGTACGCCGAGCGTGAGTTCGGCGGCGTGGATATCCTGGTCAACAACGCGGGCATCCAGCACGTGGCGTCGGTGGAAGATTTTCCGGTGGAGCGCTGGGACTCGATCATTGCGATCAACCTGTCGTCGGTGTTTCACAGCACCCGTTTGAGCTTGCCGGGGATGCGCACCAAGGGCTGGGGACGGATCATCAACATCGCGTCGGTGCATGGCCAGGTCGGTTCGGTGGGCAAGGCGGCGTACGTTGCGGCCAAGCATGGCGTGATCGGTTTGACCAAAGTGGTCGGCCTGGAAACCGCTACGACAAACGTCACTTGCAATGCCCTTTGTCCGGGTTGGGTGCTGACGCCGCTGGTGCAGAAGCAGATCGATGATCGCGCCGCGACCGGGATCGACCCGCAGCAGGCGCAACACGACTTGCTGGCCGAGAAGCAGCCGTCCCTGGAATTCGTGACGCCGCCGCAGCTGGGTGAGTTGGTGCTGTTTTTATGCAGCGAAGCCGGTAGCCAGGTGCGTGGCGCGGCGTGGAATATTGATGGTGGGTGGTTGGCGCAGTAACCCGCCGCTAGCCCCCTGACACTGATCGTTCCCACGCTCTGCGTGGGAATGCAGCCCGGGACGCTCCGCGTCCCAAAGCGGACGCGGAGCGTCCATTGAGGCATTCCCACGCAGAGCGTGGGAACGAGAGAGGCCAAGCCATGTCCGACATCCTCTGGCAACCCGGCACCGAGCGCATCGGCAAGACCCGCATGGAGGGCTTCCGGCGCTTCGTCAATCAGCGACATGCCCTTGAGATCGCCGACTACCCTGACCTGCACCAATGGAGCATCGATCAGCGGGAAGCTTTCTGGCAGGCCATCGTCGATTTCTTCGACATCCGTTTTCACGACCAGCCAGACGCGGTGCTGATAGAGGGCACGCAAATGCCCAGCGCCCAGTGGTTCCCCGGCGCCACGCTGAACTTCGCCGAGCACCTGCTGCGCCGTCGCGACGATGCCGTGGCGGTAGTGGCCATCGGTGAAAACGGCCAACGGGAACAACTGACCTGGGCCGAACTGGCGAGCCATGTCGCCGGTTTTCAAAACGGCCTGAAAGCTGCCGGTGTCGGCCTCGGCGACCGCGTGGCCGCGTGCATGCCGAACACCTGGCAAACCCTTGTGGCCATGCTCGCGACAACCAGCCTGGGCGCGATCTGGTCCTGTTCTTCACCCGACTTCGGCACCCATGGGGTGATCGACCGCTTCGGCCAGATCGAGCCGAAAGTGCTGATCACCTGCGCCGGTTACCGCTACGCTGGCAAGGACATCGACCAGACCACCAAGGTCAACGAAATCCTCGGGCAACTGCCGTCCTTGCAGCAGTTGATCGTTGTGCCTTACGCACGACCCCAGGCGCGCATCGAAGACTTCCGCAGCCGGGCCAACGTGACGCTCTGGGACGACTTCTACGACCCGGGCGGCGAGCCGCAATTCGTTCCCGTGCCCTTCGCTCATCCGCTGTACATCCTCTATTCCAGCGGCACCACTGGCGTGCCGAAATGCATTGTTCACAGCACCGGCGGCGTGCTGCTGCAACACGTCAAGGAACATGGCCTGCACACTGACCTCGGCCCCGGCGACCGTTTGTTCTACTACACCACGTGCGGCTGGATGATGTGGAACTGGCTGGTCTCGGCCCTGGCCGTCGACAGCGCCGTGGTGTTGTATGACGGCTCGCCATTTCATCCAGGTCCGGAACGCTTGATTGACCTGATCGACGACGAACGCATCAACGTCTTCGGCACCAGTCCCAAGTTTCTCACCGCGCTGGAAAGCAATGGCATGAAGCCGTGCGAAAGTCATGACCTGAGCAGCCTCAAAACCGTGCTGTCCACCGGTTCCGCGCTGTCGCCGCAAAGCTTTGATTACGTCTATCGCGTGTTTAAGTCCGACCTGTGCCTGTCCTCGATGTCCGGCGGTACCGACATCGTGTCGTGTTTTGTGATCGGCAACCCCGTCCTGCCGGTGCGCCGTGGCGAAATGCAATGCAAGGGCCTGGGCATGGCGGTTGAAGTCTGGAACGACGCCGGTACGCCTGTGATCGGTGAAAAAGGCGAGCTGGTGTGTACCCGACATTTTCCGGCCATGCCCATCGGTCTGTGGAACGACCCTGACGGGGAGAAGCTGCGAAAGTCCTATTTCAGCCTGTTCCCCGGCATCTGGGCCCAAGGCGATTACGCCGAGCAACTGCCCCATGGCGGCATGCTGATCCATGGGCGTTCCGATGCGGTACTCAACCCCGGCGGTGTACGCATCGGCACAGCGGAAATCTATCGTCAGGTGGAGAAAGTCCCGCAGGTGCTGGACAGCGTGGCCATCGGTCAGCAATGGCAGGATGACGTGCGGGTGGTACTGTTCGTGAAGTTGCGCGACGGTGTCGAGCTGGACGAAGCGCTGCAACAACAGATTCGCCAGGTCATCCGCGCCAACACCACGCCACGGCATGTGCCGGCGAAGATAGTCGCGGTGACGGACATTCCACGGACCATCAGCGGCAAGGTGGTCGAGCTGGCAGTGAGGAATGTGGTACATGGCCAGAAGGTGAAGAACACCGATGCCTTAGCCAATCCCGAGGCCCTGGAGCAGTTTCGCGACCGCCCCGAACTGAACGACTGAAATGCGACCCCTGGAGCTGCCGAAGCAGACTGTGTGAAAACCTAGCCATTTGCGCAGCGATTCAAGAAAATGCCCCATCATTGAAAGATACGGGGCATTTTTGCTGTGGCGTATATCCAAGGTGAACCACGAAACCAGACCAGTCTATTCCCGGTTTCTCTGGAAGATTTAATACCTGAAGATCATCTCGTTCGCGTGATTGACGCCTATGTCGCAGGACTGGATCTTGTTCAATTGGGCTTCGGCAGGGCAACTCCCAAAGGCACAGGACGTCCCTCTTACGATCCTGCCGACCAGCTCAAACTGTATCTCTACGGCTATTTCCAGCGGATTCGCTCCTCGCGCCGACTTGAAGCCGAGTGCCAACGCAACGTCGAAGTCATGTGGCTGATCAATCGACTCAAGCCCGACTTTAAAACCATTGCCGACTTTCGTCGGGACAACAAAACCGCGTTCATTGCCACGTGCCGGGCCTTTGTCCAATTCTGCCGCGCGGTCGGTTTGATTGCGGGCGACCTGGTTGCCATCGATGGCAGTAAATTTCGGACGGTGGCGTCTGCACGACGGCATCTGAATCTCAAACAGCTCAAGCTCCAGGAGGAAAAGCTGGACAAGCGCATTGCCCAGTATCTGGTGCAGCTGGATGAGGCCGACAAGGACGAGGCGGGTGAAACGGTTGATCGCAGCGCGATCAAAACCGCGCTGGCGCGACTTGAAGACAAGCAGTCGAATAACCGGACTTGCCAGGCTTTGATGAAGTCTATGGATCTGGAGCAGTTCAACGCTCACGAAAGCGATGCTCGAATGATGCGCACCGCCAAAGGTCCGCGAGTTGCTTACAACGTGCAAACGGCGGTGGACGCTGAACACTGCCTGATCCTGCACCATGCAGTGACTCAGGATGGCGACGATCGGCGTCAGTTGGAGCCGATGGCCAAGGAGGCCAAAGAACAGTTGCAGCAGCCAGAGCTGACCGTGACGGCTGACGCCGGCTACTCCAATGGCCAGCAATTCCAGGCATGTGAAGACGCCAACATCACGGCTTATGTGCCGCCCAGCCGATCAAAGAACTCCAGCCGCAAAGGTAAGGATTTTTTCGACCGAAAAGACTTTGTTTACGACGTAGAGCACGACCATTACCAATGCCCTGCCGGCCAATTACTGACACTCAAGCAATTGCACAACGGCAATCGTGAGTACCAGGCCATCAAGGATTGCACCTCCTGTGCATTAAAAGCACAGTGCACCGATGCGCCTCGTCGGTATGTCTCGCGGCATGCAAACGAAGATGCCTTTGAGCGCATGGGGCAACGGATGCGGGCACATCCAGAGATGATGGTCAGCCGAAGATCCATCGTTGAACACCCTTTCGGCAACCTCAAACAATGGCTGTTCGGCAACGGCCGCTTCCTGCTGCGTCAATTGGAAGGCGCGAGAGCGGAAATGGCGCTGGCGATAAACGCCTACAACCTCAAAAGAGTGATTAATGTGCTGGGAGCACGTCAACTGATGGCGTTAATGGGCTGAATAGCCTTTTTTCGTCTGCTTCCCGCAAAGAGCAAACGCCCCGAACAAGCCGTGGCGTTTGCTTGGGCCGCGATTACTGCGTTTTCACACAGTCTGGAAGGCTGCGATCTTTTGATTTTTGGCGTCAGATGAATCGCTAAAGATCAAAAGATCGCAGCCTTCGGCAGCTCCTGCGGGGGTAGACGTCAGTCCATCAGACCCCATTCACCCGGCGGGGTATGGGGCCCGGGCGTAGCCTCGGCGTGCATTTTCAGGCGCAGGCGCAAGTTGTTCACCGAATCCGCATGTTTCAGCGCCTCTGCCTCATCAATCGCGCCCTCGGCAAATAGCTCGAACAGCGCCCCATCAAACGTCTGCATCCCCGCTTCTGACGACTTCTCCATAATCCCCTTGAGCTCGGAAAACTCATTGCGCCGGATCAGGTCGCCGATGGTCGGCGTTCCCAGCATAATCTCCACCGCCGCCCGGCGTTGCCCATCGCGGGTACGCACCAACCGCTGGGAAACAAAGGCCTTGAGGTTGTTGCCCAGGTCATGGAGCAGTTGCGTCCGGCGTTCTTCGGGAAAGAAGTTGATCACGCGGTCCAGCGCCTGATTGGCGTTGTGCGCATGCAAAGTGGAAATGACCAGATGACCGGTATCGGCAAACGCCAGCGCATGTTCCATAGTCTCGCGGTCACGAATTTCGCCGATCAGCACCACGTCCGGCGACTGGCGCAGGGTGTTTTTCAACGCCGCATGAAAACTGCGGGTATCAACGCCGACCTCACGTTGATTGATGATCGATTTCTTGTGCCGATGGATAAACTCGACGGGGTCTTCGATGGTGATGATATGCCCGCTGCTGTGGCGGTTGCGGTAATCGATCAGTGCCGCCAGCGAGGTCGACTTGCCTGAGCCGGTCGAACCGACGAACAGTATCAGCCCCTGTTTGAGCATGATGGTTTCAAGCAGCCCAGGTGGCAGTTTGAGGTCTTCGAAGCGTGGAATGTCGAGTTTGATGTTGCGCGCCACGATGGACACATCGTTGCGCTGCTTGAAGATATTGAGCCGAAAGCGCCCGACACCAGCCAGAGAAAGCGCCAGGTTCATTTCCAGTTCGCGATCGAACTCCAGGCGTTGTTCGGCGTCCATGATGGACGCGGCAATGGCCGCCACCTCTCCCGGTTTGAACGGTTGATCGGCCAAGGGTTTGAGCACACCGTCGAATCGCGCGCTGGGTGGCGCTCCCGTGGACAGGTAAAGATCGGAGCCATTGCGGCTGGACAGAATCTGCAACAGTGCATCGATTTCCATGGCAAAAAACACCCGCGAAGCATTCAATTGAAAAAATGGCCCAAAACGGGTCATCCAGCGTCTACCGCCCTGCAAGGATAGTAGACGCGGCCACACCGACTGACGCGCAGGACATTGTAATGAACGCACCATCGACCACCTGCGACGCCCAGGCCTTGATTGCCCGACTGGACTGGACAAATAACCCGCTGGGCGCCGCCGACCACTGGCCACAGAGCCTGCGCACCGCCGTGGACATTGTGATTCACTCGCCGATGCCGATGCTGTTGCTGTGGGGCCCACAGCTCGCGCAGATCTACAATGATGGCTTCGCTCTCCTTGCCGGCAGCAAACACCCTCACGCTTTCGGACAACCGACGCACCTGATCTGGCCAGAACTTAAAGACTTTACCGACCCGATTTACAGCGCCGTCCTACAGGGTCAGGTGCGGACCTACAGCGAGCAGCGCTTTACCTTGCAGCGCGACGGTCAGAATTCCGACTTCTGGCTGGATTTGACCTACAGCCCCATTCGCAACGAAAGCGCCGAGGTCGCCGGGATTCTGGTCACGGCCATCGAAACCAATGAGCGCCGCCGCATCGCGCAGGAACTCGAACAACGCTCCGCCGCGAGCCTCAAGGCCCAGCAGGAAACCGAGCAGCGCCTGCAACTGGCGCTGGCCGCCACCGATGCCGTCGGCACCTGGGACTGGGACATCGGCGAAGACCGATTCATCGCCGATGCCCACTTCGCTCAATTGCATGGCATCAATCCGGCCATGGCCAGTCAATTGCCCATCAGCGAATACCTCCACGGCGTGCACCCGGAAGATCGCGCCATGATTGCCCGCAACATCAAGCACTGCATCACCCATGGCAGCGAGTACGCCGAGGAATATCGCTTGCTGCAGCCCGACGGCCAATTGCGTTGGGTGTTTGCCCGAGGCCGCTGCTATAAGGACCATCATGGTCGGCCCATCCGTTTCCTTGGCGCAGCACTCGATCTGACGGAACGCAAACACATCGAACAGGCTTTGCGCCAGAGCCAGACCGAGCTGCAACTGATCATCAACGCCATGCCGATCCTGATCAGTTACGTCGACAGCGAGGAGCGCTTTCGCCTGAACAATGCCGCCTATCTGGAATGGTACGGCCTGACGCCCCAGGAGCTTTACGGCCGCACCATCCGCGAAGTGCTGGGCGACGAAGCCTATGCCTCACGCGCCGAATACATTGCCGAGGCGCTGAAAGGCAAGGCCTGCAGTTTCAGCATCAGCGCCGCGCACCGCGACGGCAGCCTCCGTCAGGCCTTGATGAACTACCTGCCCCGTCATGGCCCGGACGGCGCGGCAAATGGTTTTTACATCTTCGTAATCGACGAAACCGAGCGCAAACAGACCGAGGAAGCCCTGCGCAATCTCAACGAAACCCTTGAAGAACGCGTCAGCGCCCGCACTCAGCAATTGGCCGAAGCCAACCAGCGACTGCAGAACGAGATGTTCGAACGCGAGCGCGCCGAAGACGCCTTGCGGCACGCGCAGAAAATGGAAGCGGTGGGACAACTCACCGGCGGCATCGCCCATGACTTCAACAACATGCTCACCGGGATCATCGGCAGCCTCGATTTGATGCAGCGCTACATTGCCAATGGTCGCACTGACGAGATCGGTCGTTTTACCGAAGCCGCGGTGTCCTCGGCCCACCGCGCCGCCGCCCTGACCCATCGCCTGCTGGCGTTCTCCCGGCGTCAGTCGCTGGATCGCAAGCCGCTGAATGCCAACCAGCTGGTGCATTCCCTGGAAGATTTGTTCCTCCGAACCAAGGGCGACCACATCGAGCTCAAAATGC
Source organism: Pseudomonas sp. B21-048 (assembly GCF_024748615.1). Lineage (NCBI taxonomy): Bacteria > Pseudomonadati > Pseudomonadota > Gammaproteobacteria > Pseudomonadales > Pseudomonadaceae > Pseudomonas > Pseudomonas sp. B21-048. The sequence continues at coordinate 3,306,137 of NZ_CP087168.1, forward strand.
AACTGACCGATGAAGTCTGGCCGGTCAGTACTGACGTCAGCCAACTGGAAAACGCTCTGCTCAACCTGGTCATCAATGCCCGGGATGCGATGCCCGAAGGCGGCGAGCTGCTGATTGAAACCGCCAATGTTCACCTCGACGGTAGCGACATCCCCCCCCTGGAACCGGTCAGGGCCGGGGATTACCTGATGATTGCCGTCAGTGACAACGGCGCCGGTATGACCCCGTCAGTGTTGGCCAAGGCCTTCGACCCGTTCTTCACCACCAAACCCATCGGCCAGGGCACCGGTCTTGGGCTGTCGATGATCTATGGCTTCGCCCAGCAGTCGGGCGGGCACGTCAGCCTTCACAGCCTGCCGGGCCAAGGCACCAGCGTTCGTCTGTATTTGCCACGGCTCCACGTCGCGGTGCCAGAGCACACTCTGGAACCGCTCAACGGCGAAACACCGGCAGCGGTGGCCGGTGAAACCGTGGTGTTGGTGGAAGACGATCCGGCGGTGCGCATGCTGGTGCTCGACCTGCTTAATGAATTGGGTTATCACGCCCATGAAGCCGAAGACGCGAAGGCCGCCCTGCCCTTGCTGGAGTCCGACCTGCGAGTCGATCTGCTGGTGACCGATGTCGGGCTGCCGGGTATGAACGGTCGGCAACTGGCGGAAATCGCGCGTCAGCATCGCCCGGGTCTGAAGGTGCTGTTCATGACCGGTTATGCGGAAAAAGCCGCCGAACGCCAGGGTTTCCTGGAAGAAGGCATGGACATGGTGGCCAAACCTTTTTCCATTGAGCTGTTGGCCAACAAGATTCGCACGATGATCGGCCAAGCGGACTGAGTTAAGGCATAATCGCGCGCCCCACGCTGGCACCAACATAGCCACCACCGTTGCAAGGTACTGCCAATGAAAGCCCAAGCCCGCCATATCCTGGTGAAAACCTCGGAAGAAGCCGAGCAGCTCAAACAACGCATCGCCAAGGGCGAAGCCTTCGATGTGCTGGCCAAGAAATACTCCACCTGCCCGTCCGGAAAACGCGGCGGCGACCTGGGCGAAGTACGGCCCGGGCAGATGGTCGGCGTGATCGATGCGGTGATCTTCAAAAAACCACTGCGGGTGGTGCATGGGCCGATCAAGAGCAAGTTCGGGTATCACCTGGTGCAGGTGTTTTACCGGGATTGATGAGCGTGTCAGATTTTTTGTGTGCTGGCCGGTAATGGCCTGCCGTCAGGCAGACCTTCATTTCACTAGGTCGGCACTTCGAACAACTCGCCGTCACAGTGAATCAGACGCTTCATAGATGTCCGCTTATACGCAAAGAAACCCACCGGCACCTGCCCCCCACCTGTAATTTCTGACAGTAGACCCATCTGCTCGTCTACTTTAACGTCAACAGGCCTTCGACAGTCTTTGAAAAGGAGATTTCAATGAGCTCGATGACCACCCACCCGACCATGGCTGCGGTCTACCGCAAGGCGCTGAAAACCTGGCGCCCGGTGATCCTGTATTTCGGCAGCCAACACTGTCCTGCCTGCGAAATGGCCGGGCCGGTTTTTCGTCAGATTGCAGAGCCCTATCGGCATCACGCGCAAATCTACATGCTCAACACCAGCGAATCGCCCAAGCATCCGGATGTCACCGGCACACCCACCGTGCTGTTTTACAAGGACGGGAAGTTGCTGAAGAAGCTCAAAGGAATTGGAACCCGGGAAACTCTGGAAGACAACTTCAAAAAGCACATCGGCAAGGTCAGGCCCAAGCAGGTTGCCCACAAACCCCGCCACGATTTGCCGTGGTTGCAGAAAACCTTCAGCACTTTATGCACCGCGCCTCGGGCACGGGAGTTGTTGAATGCACGGATGAGTCATATTTTAGTCGTCTGACAGACCGCTTTCGCGAGCAAGCCCGCATAGGTTCCGCTCCTTGCCAGGCTGTTTATCGTCCGGCAAAGCGCAACCGCGACAACATGCGCAAATCGCCTTCGAGGTAATAATCATCGGTCCAGCTGTCATCCACCGCCAACGGCCGGACCTGCTTGAGTTGCAGCTTCTTTGCAAAGTAGCGGAATCGGTAATGCTCGTAAAAACGCAGCAGTTCCAGGCCGTAACGATCGGCCAGGTCGGTGTCACCACGGATGATCAGGTAGTTTTCGTCATTGCCGTTACTGGCCGCTTCACTAAGGTTGTGGCTGCCGCTGATGATGGTCGGTGAGTCGCTGGTGAAGTCGACGACGATGGCTTTGGTGTGCACCAGCAGGTTGCCCTTCTGGCCTTTCATGTTTTCCTTAAGCCAGCCTTCCAGGCCGGTATTGAGCAGCGCGGTGGCGGCGAATTCGGCGGTGCGGTCAGCGTGGAAACCGGTGATGCTGCTGACGGTGTTTTGCAAGCCGTAACGCAAGATGTCGTCGTGGGGCTGGCCGAGCAAGGCGTTGAGTATTTCGTCCGGCAAGGTGAACGCAGTGACAAACAACAGGTCTTTTTTGGCTGACTCGATGATTTCTACGAACTCACGTAAGTCGCCCTGGCCCGAGCGCGGTGAGAACCCTGCGAACAACGCCTGGTCCGGCTGCATCGGATTGTTTTCCGTGAGCCATTCCCGTGTGGCGCCGACGTCCGCCGGTGCAGCCCAGACCTGCTCGAAGGTTTGCAGGTAACTGGCGCCGATTCGGGCATCGTCCAGCACATGCACAACGTTAGCCTGACGATAAACACCGTTAGCTGTGAAGTTGGTACTGCCGCAGAGTACCGCCTCGGGCTGATGCTGCCCCGCTGCGTCGAGCCGACTCAGGACCATGAACTTGTTGTGAAAGATGTTGTGAGTGACTCGCCCACGCTTGTTCGCCGCCGGGATTTTTTCCAGGCTAGCTTCGTTCAGCGCCGTGGTGTCTTCGTCCGGCTGGGCGTGGTACAGAACCCGAAGCTTTACGCCGCGCTCAAAGGCAGCGTTCACCGCATCGACGATCACCTGCAACTGGTATTCGTAGATCGCAATGTCCAGCGCCCACTCGCCATCCTCGGCCCGTTCGATGAACCCCAGCAAGCGTGCGAGCAGACCATTTTCCAGCCATTGCCGTGGGGCGTCGGGCCATTCTTCGATGGGTAGTTTCTTGTTGACGCTGAGCAGCGCATCAACGTCGGCGAACTTGCGCTGGAAAGCCTGACTGGCGGCCACCGCCCGATTGAAAATGACGTTTTGACCTTTGGGCAGGCCATTGTCGGTGCTGACCGTCACTTCCAGGCATTCACCCAGTTGTGGCGCATCAGCGGTGCCATAGGCCAAGTGAACCCGATAATGGATCGTCACGCCCGGATTGACCGCGTAATCGGCCCAGCGAAATTTCTGCAATGGCGCGGTATCGCTGGGGGTGGCGTGAAACTGGGGGAACGTATGAGCCTTGCCGGGGAAGGTCAGGCTGTTGAACAGAAACAGCCAGGGTTTGCTGCCTTGCTGTTTTTCGATGGCGAAACCCAGCAGACCTTTGCGACGGTGTTCGGCCACGTCGATGGCCAGCAACACACCGTTGGTGCCGGCGTAGGCTTTGACGCGAAAATCGTCCTGATCGTTGCGGGCTAAAACGCGCATGGGTCACTCCTGTGATTGGCTTGCTTACAGCAGCATAGGGCTGCGATGCAGATGAACTGCGATTATTCGATTGCGAGGTGATGCCAAAAACTCAACCTGAAATCAGCTCATCGATATGCCGATAATCAACCTGCAGCTGTGCCGCCAACACCTTTGCCCGGCCAAGATGAATCGGTCCGCGCTCAATGTCGATCAGCAGCCCCGGGCAATCCAGCGCCGGCAATGTTGACCATTCCTTCACCCGCCCATCCGTCACCAGCAACAGCCGTTGCTGCTCTGCCGGAAAGCGCTTTTGCCGTGCCGCCAGCCAACGCCCTGCTTCACCCAGCGCCGCCAGCATCGGCGTGCCGCCGCCGGCACCGAGCCCGTCGAGCCAGTCGCGCAAGCCCGCGGAGGCTTTCAACCCTTGCACCTGCCACTTCGGCACATGACCACTGGCAGTCAGCAAAGCCAGCCGCGCACGCTGCCGATAGGCGTCGTCGAACAGTTGTGCCAGCAACCCCTTGGCATCGCTCAGCGCCTGATGACGCCGGGTCGAGGCCGAGGCGTCGACGATCACCAGCCACAGTTCGTGTGGGGAGCGAGTGCGCAGGTGAAACAGCACATCGTCGCGTTGACGCGGTCGGCCATTGAGTAAAGTGCCGGGCCAATTGATCGATCCACTGCGTGCCGCGTGACGCTTGCCCTGTCTGCCGTGATCCAGCCGTCCTGCGCGGGGTCTGGCATTCGCCCCCGCATCTGATCGAGGGCGAATGCCTAGGGCTTTTTTGGCCAGCTCGGCACTTCTCGTCGTGCGCCGACCGGCAGCGCTTGAGCGGGCATTTCGCCCCACTGGCCCTGACCTTCGCTTGGGTTGGGGTTCTGGTTAGAGGGCTGCGATACCTGGGATTGTTGCGGCATCGGTGGCGAGTGTTCGCGACGACGATGGCGCAAGGCAAACTCGGCGACCGCGTCGATATCTTCTTCGCCAATGGCATTCGCTCCGCGCCAGGCTGCATGAGCCCGGGCCGCGCGCAACCAGACCAGGTCGGCCCGCAGGCCATCGACGCCGGCAGCGAAGCAGCGCTCGGTGATCTGCGCCAGCGCCGCATCGTCGAGGGGAATGCTCGCCAGTGCCGAGCGCGCCTTTTGGCAGCGCTCGCGCAGTGCGTGTTGCTGGCTTTCCCACTCGGCGCAGAACCCTTGCGAGTCGCTGTCGAAATCCAGTCGACGACGGATGATCTGACCACGCTCGGCGGGTGCGGTGTGGCCACTGAGGGCGACGTTCAGGCCAAAGCGGTCAAGCAATTGCGGACGCAGTTCGCCCTCTTCCGGATTCATGGTGCCGATCAGCACAAACTTCGCCGAATGCCGATGGGAAATCCCGTCGCGCTCGATCAGGTTGGTGCCGCTGGCGGCCACGTCGAGCAGCAAGTCCACGAGGTGATCGGGCAGCAGATTGACTTCATCGACATACAACACGCCGCCATCGGCCTTGGCCAGTACGCCGGGGGAAAACTGCGCGCGCCCCTCGCTCAGGGCCGCGTCGAGGTCAAGGGTGCCCACCAGACGTTCTTCAGTGGCACCCAGGGGCAAGGTGACGAATTGACCGCTGGCCAACAGGTCCGCCAGGCCTCGGGCCAGGGTCGATTTGGCCATGCCTCGTGGACCTTCGATCAGCACACCGCCGATTTTCGGGTCGATGGCGGTCAGGTACAGCGCGAGCTTCAAGTCATCGGCGCCGACCACGGCGGAGAGCGGGAAATGGGGGGTGTCGGTCATGTGCATTACTCGTTGTGGTCGGTGGTGTGATCGTTCCCACGCTCTGCGTGGGAATGCCTCAACGGACGCTCCGCGTTCGGCTCTGGAAGGGACGCGGAGCGTCCCGGGCTGCATTCCTTTGCTGCGCGTGGGAACGATCCGTCTCTTGGTTACCCGTCTTCTTCTATATCCAGCAACAAATTCTCCAGCGCCTCTCGGTACTCGCCCGGCTCTTTCCACATCCCCCGCTGCTGCGCTTCGAGCATGCGCTCGGTCATGTCTCGCAGGGCATGGGGATTGTGTTCGCGGACAAACTCCCGGGTCGCCGGATCGAGCAAATAGGCGTCCGCCAGCAACGCATATTGGTGATCGTCGATCAACTGCGTGGTGGCGTCGAACGCAAACAGATTATCGACCGTCGCCGCCAGTTCGAACGCGCCTTTATAGCCGTGACGCTTGACCCCGTCGATCCATTTCGGATTGGCCGCCCGGGAACGGATCACCCGGTTAAGCTCTTCCTTCAAGGTGCGAATCTTCGGCAAGTCCGGCTGACTGTGGTCGCCGTGATAACTGGCCGCCGCTTCGCCGCGCAGGCTTTCGACGGCCGCCAACATGCCACCCTGGAACTGGTAATAGTCGTTGGAGTCGAGCAAGTCGTGCTCACGGTTGTCCTGATTCTGCAGCACAGCCTGCACCTGGCTCAGACGCTGGGCGAACTGTTCGCGGGCGGCGGTGCCTTCGTCAGAGCCGCCGTAAGCGTAGCCGCCCCAGTTCAGGTAAACCTCGGCCAAGTCCTCACGGCTTTGCCACAAGCGACCGTCGATGGCGCCCTGCACGCCCGCTCCGTAAGCACCCGGTTTGGCCCCGAAGATGCGCCAGCCGGCCTGCCGCCGCGCCGCGTCTTCATCCAGACCGGATTCCAGCAGCGCTTGCCGCTCGGCGCGGGCCTTGGCCGCCAACGGGTTGAGATCGTCCGGTTCATCCAGCGCAGCGACCGCTTGCACGGCGGCGTCGAACAGCCGGATCAGGTTGGCAAAGGCATCGCGGAAAAATCCGGAGACGCGCAAAGTCACATCCACGCGTGGGCGGTCCAGCAGGCTCAACGGCAGAATCTCGAAGTCGTCGACGCGCTGGCTGCCGGTAGCCCAGACCGGTCGCACGCCCATCAGCGCCATGGCCTGGGCAATGTCGTCGCCACCGGTGCGCATGGTCGCGGTGCCCCAGACCGACAGGCCGAGTTGACGCAGGTGATCGCCGTGGTCCTGCAAGTGTCGCTCAAGAATCAGGTTCGCGGATTGGAAGCCAATGCGCCACGCGGTGGTGGTCGGCAGGTTGCGCACGTCCACGGAATAGAAATTGCGCCCGGTGGGCAGTACGTCCAGACGGCCGCGACTCGGTGCACCGCTGGGGCCGGCCGGGACGAATCGACCGCTGAGGGCGTCGAGCAGGCCGCGCATTTCCGCCGGGCCGCAGGCGTCCAGGCGTGGGGCAACGACGTTGCGCAGGCTATCGATGATAGCGCTCACGTCAGACCAGCCTGGCTCGTCCAGCCGATCGATTTCAGCACTCAAGGCCTGCTCGATCAGCTGCGCGGCGAACAGTTCCAGACGTTCGCGGGTGTCTCCCGCCGTACGCCAGACTTCATTACTGAGCGACAACAAGGCATCCGGTCGAGGACCGGTCCACGGCTCGGCCAACGCGCAATCCAGCGGATCGAAGCCCAATGCAAACGCCTTGGCCAATGCCCGCAGCAAGCTCGATTGCGCCCCACGGCCATCGCCGCGAGGAATACGCAGCAAGGCCAATAAGGTGTCGATGCGTAACCGACCGACCGGCGACTCGCCAAACACGTGCAGGCCATCGCGGATCTGCGACTCCTTCAAATCGCACAGGTATGTGTCCAGACGCGGCAACCAGATCGCCGCATCGGCATCGCTGTCAAGCTTCTCGTCCAGTTGCAGTTCGCGGTCGATGTGCGTGTCGCGCACCAATTGCAGAATGTCGCGCTGCAATTCCCGGGCGCGGCGCGGATCGAGCAATTGCGCTTCGTAATATTCGTCGGCCAACCATTCGAGATTACGCAGCGGACCGTAGGTTTCAGCGCGGGTCAGCGGCGGCATCAGGTGATCGATGATCACTGCCTGCGTACGACGCTTGGCTTGGGCGCCCTCGCCCGGGTCATTGACGATAAACGGATAGATGTTCGGCAGCGGCCCGAGCAATGCATCCGGCCAGCAGTTTTCCGACAGCCCGACGCCCTTGCCCGGCAGCCATTCGAGGTTGCCGTGCTTGCCGACGTGGATCACGCCGTGAGCGCCGTAGGTGTTGCGCAACCAGAAATAGAAAGCGAGATAGCCGTGAGGCGGCACCAGGTCCGGGTCGTGATACACCGCGCTCGGGTCCACTTGATAACCCCGGGCCGGTTGAATGCCGACGAAGGTCAGGCCGAAGCGCAGACCGGCAATCATCATTCGTCCGCCACGGAACATTGGATCGTTTTCGGGCGCGCCCCAACGTTCCAGCACCGCTTGGCGATTGGCTTCTGGCAGCGCGTTGAACATCAGGTTGTAGTCGTCCAGCGCGAGGCTTTGATGGCAGGGACGCTGGTCGAGGGTATCGAGGTCGTTGCTGACGCCGCCGAGCAATTGCTGGATCAATGCGGTGCCGCTGTCCGGCAACTCGGCTGGCAGCGGATAACCTTCGGCGTGCAGCGCGCGCAGGATGTTCAATGCCGCAGCCGGTGTGTCGAGTCCCACGCCATTGCCGATGCGTCCATCGCGCGTCGGGTAGTTGGCGAGGATCAGGGCGATGCGTTTTTCGCCGTTGGGCACACGCGCCAGATCGATCCAGCGCCGCGCCAGTTCTGCAACGAAATCCATGCGCTCAGGTGCAGGTCGATAGCAGACCACATCGGACTGGCTGCGCTCACTGCGCCAGGCCAGGTCCTTGAAACTGATCGGGCGGCTGATGATCCGCCCGTCCAGTTCCGGCAGCGCAATGTGCATCGCCAGATCACGGGGGCCGAGGCCCTGTTCGCTGGCGCGCCAACCGGGCTCGTTGTCCTGGGCGCAGATCGCCTGGATCACCGGGATATTGCGGCGAAACGGCCGCAAGTGCGGTGCTTCGGGGCTGGACTGGGCGAAACCGGTGGTGTTGAGAATCACCCCCGCTTCGACTTCATCCAACAGGTCCTCAACCACCGTCAGGCAGCCGGGCTCTTTCAAACTGGCCAGCGCAATCGGTAACGGGTTCAACCCCGCCGCCTGCAAACGCTGGCAGAAAATATCGATGAAACCGGTGTTCGCCGCCTGCAAGTGCGAGCGATAAAACAGCACCGCCGCCACCGGCTGATCCGCCTGCCAGTCGGCTTGCCAATCACTCAGCTCAGCGGGGCTTTTTTGCGGATGGTAAATCGCGGTGCGTGGCAGGGTTTGCGGCTCGGACCAGGCGTAATCGCGGCCCAGCCAGCGATTGGCGAGGCAGCGAAACAGGTCGAGCGCGTTGGCCATGCCGCCCTGACGCAGGAAGTGCCAGAGCCGGTCGCGGTCTTGCGCGGTGACGGTGCTCAGGTCACTGAGTTCCGGGTCCGGACGATCATCCCCCGGCACCAGAATCAGCTGCACGCCGCGTCCGGACAATTCCACCAGACGCTCGATGCCGTAACGCCAATAGGCGATGCCGCCGTGCAGCGAGATCAAAATCACTTTGGCGTGGCGCAGCACTTCGTCGACATAGAGATCGACCGAGGCGTGATTCTGCACCTGCATCGGGTTGGCCAGGCGCACGCTCGGGTAATCGTCGGGCAACTGCTGCGCCGCTTCGGCGAGCAACGCCAGGCTGGAATCGCCGCTGCACAGGATCACCAGCTCGGCGGGGGTTTGTCCAAGGTCGGCAATGTTGTCATCCGACACGAAACCGCCGGGCTGGGTCCTGAGCAGGTGCATGGTTTAAACGCTGAGCGCAGCGCGCAATTGCGCTTCGAGCTGAGCGGCGTCCAGATCCTGACCGATCAACACCAGACGCGTGGTGCGCGCTTCTTCAGCGCTCCACTGGCGGTCGAAATGCTTGTCGAAACGCGTGCCCACGCCCTGGATCAGCAGGCGCATCGGTTTGTTCGGGATCGCCGCAAAACCTTTGACGCGCAGGATGCCGTGCTGGACCACCAGTTGGGTCAGCGCGTCCAGCAGCAGGCTTTCGTCGGCTTGCGGCAGTTCGATGGAGATGGAGTCGAAGGCGTCATGGTCGTGGTCGTCCTCACCTTCATGGTGATGATCGTGATGACTGTGGCGGCTGTCGATGTGTTCTTCGGAACCGGCGCCGAGGCCGATCAGCACGTCCAGTGGCAGACGACCGCTGCTGGCTTCGATGACTTTCACCGCTGGCGGCAGTTCTTCGGCGACTTCCAGGCGCACGCGGGCCAGGTCTTCAGCGCTGATCAGGTCGGCCTTGTTGAGGATCACCAGGTCGGCGCTGGCCAGTTGGTCGGCGAACAGCTCGTGCAGCGGCGATTCGTGATCCAGGTTCGGGTCGAGTTTGCGCATGGCATCGACCTGATCCGGGAACGCCGCGAAGGTGCCAGCAGCGACGGCCGGGCTATCGACCACGGTGATCACCGCGTCAACCGTGCAGGCGCTGCGGATTTCTGGCCACTGGAAGGCTTGAACCAAAGGCTTTGGCAGGGCCAGGCCCGAGGTTTCGATGAGGATGTGGTCGAGGTCGCCGCGACGAGCGACCAGTTCGCGCATCACCGGGAAGAATTCTTCCTGAACCGTGCAGCACAGGCAGCCGTTGGCCAGTTCGTAGACGCGACCGTTAGCTTCTTCTTCGGTGCAACCGATCGAGCACTGCTTGAGGATTTCGCCGTCGATGCCCAGCTCGCCGAACTCGTTGACGATCACCGCAATACGGCGGCCCTGGGCGTTGTCGAGCATGTGGCGCAGCAAGGTGGTTTTGCCCGAGCCGAGGAAGCCGGTAACGATGGTGACGGGGAGTTTGGCCAGTGTTTTCATCGGATGCCCTTTGGCAAGGTGGCGGGCATACGGGACGACAATCGCAGCGGCGGATGCACGCGCGCAAGAGTTCCGCCACCGGATCACCCCGCCCGGTTGTAGTGAGAATCTGTGTCGAGGCAGGTCTCCTGGCTGACGGTGTGCCGGCCTTATTGGCCTGGCATTCGCTGCGCCTTCCCGCGAACCTGATGAATCAGGGCTTGCAGTGGCGTGGCAGCGAACATCACCGTTCACAGTTGCGGGGGCAGCCGCGGCATCGACCGCGTTCCCTTCTTAGCTTCGGCAGATGCCGAAGAACCTCGAAAGCGCAAGGCTACGCATCGTGTGGGGGCGGGTCAATCACTGAGCACGCCACAGCCCCCTCGCCACAGGCAAGCCCCCTCGCCACAGAGTTGAGAACCCTTGCCAATTGACGCCCAACCCCCACCCATGCTCTCCTACACGCCTTGTTACGGGTGCCCTTCATAGGGTGAAACGGGAAATCGGTGAATCATGTGCTTTACTCAAAGCCATGTCAGTCCGGTGCTGCCCCCGCAACGGTAAGCGAGTGAAGCGTCAGATCCACTGTGCCCGTCATACGGCATGGGAAGGTGATGCTTGCAGGTGTCGGCGCAAGCCTGCCCCTCGCGAGCCCGGAGACCGGCCCGCAACACAAAGTGACTTTTATGTTCACTGAATAACAAACCCGCGGTGGGCGGGCGCTGTTCGAAATCTCTGCGTGCCCCCGGCGTGCGGAGGTTTTCATGCGCTCTATTCACCCGCTGACAGACCAGAGGGAAGCGCCATGTCGATCATCAGCAGTACCGCCAGCAGCACCGCCAGCACCACCACTACCCTGAGCCAACGCCTGACCGCCGCTTTTTTTGCGTCGATCCTGGGCGCTAGCCTCGTGTATTTCGCCGGTTTCTCGCACATCGAAGCGGTGCACAACGCCGCGCACGATACCCGCCACAGCTCCGCCTTTCCGTGCCATTGAGACCTGCTGACATGATCAAGCGTATTGCGCAAACCGCAGGTTTCGCCGGGCTGCTGGCCGCCCTGCTGTTGACCCTGCTGCAAAGCTTCTGGGTGGCCCCGCTGATTTTGCAGGCCGAGACCTACGAAAAGTCCGAGCCGGCCGCAGTTGAAACCCACGAGCACGCCGCGGGTGCTGTCGCTCACACCCACGATGCTGAAGCCTGGGAACCGGAAGACGGCTGGCAGCGCGTGCTGTCGACCACCGGCGGCAATCTGGTGGTAGCGGTCGGTTTCGCCCTGATGCTCGCGGGCCTCTACACCTTGCGCGCTCCACGCCGTACCTCTCAGGGCTTGCTCTGGGGTCTGGCCGGTTATGCGACGTTCGTGCTGGCGCCAACCCTCGGTCTGCCACCTGAGCTGCCGGGCACTGCTGCTGCGGATCTGGCGCAACGGCAGATCTGGTGGATCGGCACGGCAGCGTCCACTGCTACCGGTATTGCGCTGATTGTCTTCAGCCGCCACTGGCTGATGAAGATCCTCGGCGTGGCAATTCTCGCCGTTCCGCACGTCATTGGCGCGCCACAACCGGAAGTGCACTCCATGCTGGCTCCGGAAGCCCTGGAAGCGCAGTTCAAAATCGCTTCGCAACTGACCAACATGGCGTTCTGGCTGGCCTTGGGCCTGATCAGCGCCTGGTTGTTCCGCCGCAAAAGCGATGGCCAATACTGCGCATGACTGACGTCAGCGCAGCGCCGACCCTGGTGGTCGGCCTGGGCTGCCAGCGCGGCTGCCCCGTCAGTACGCTGCGGGCGCTGCTTGATCAGGCGTTACAGGCCCATCAAATCGAACTTCGTGAGATCAAGGCCTTGGCCAGTATCGACCTCAAGCGCGGAGAACCCGCCCTGATCGAACTGGCCGAACAACTGGCATTGCCGTTGATGTATTTCAGCAGCGAACAATTGGCCGGTTATGAACCGCAACTCAGCCACCACTCGGACATCGCGTTCGAACGCACCGGCTGTTACGGCGTAGCGGAAAGTGCCGCGCTTGCACTGGCCGAACAATTGGCTCAGGCACCGGCAAAGTTGCTGATTCCACGACAAAAATACGCCCAGGCCACTCTGGCATTGGCCAGCGCCGCGTAAAACCCTCGATAATCCCCCGCTTCGATCATGAGCAATCTTCATCTGAAGCGTGCCCATGCCCTTTTTCTCACAGGAAACGACGATGACCGTCTACTTCATTGGCGCAGGCCCCGGCGACCCGGAACTGATCACCGTCAAAGGCCAGCGGCTGATTCGTAGCTGCCCGGTCATCATCTATGCCGGCTCCCTGGTCCCCGCCGCCGTGCTGGAGGGCCACCGGGCCGAACAGGTGGTCAACAGCGCCGAATTGCACCTGGAACAGATCATCAATCTGATCAAGACCGCCCATGCCAACGGCCATGACGTGGCTCGGGTGCATTCCGGCGATCCTAGCCTGTACGGCGCGATTGGCGAGCAGATTCGCTACTTGCGTGAACTCGACATCCCGTTCGAAATCATTCCCGGCGTCACCGCCACCGCCGCCTGCGCGGCGCTTTTGGGTGCTGAACTGACCTTGCCTGACGTGTCACAGAGCGTGATTCTGACCCGCTACGCGGACAAAACCGCGATGCCGGCCGGTGAAGAGCTGGGCAGTCTGGCGCAGCACGGCGCGACCATGGCGATCCATTTGGGGGTCAATCACCTGGAGAAGATCCTCGCCGAATTGCTGCCGCACTATGGCGCCGATTGCCCGATTGCGGTGATTCATCGGGCGACCTGGCCGGATCAGGACTGGGTGGTGGGGACGCTGGCGGATATTGCCGGGAAGGTTGAAGCCAAGGGGTTTCGCCGCACGGCGTTGATCCTGGTGGGTCGGGTGTTGGGTAGCGATCACTTCAGTGAATCGTCGTTGTATCGCGCGGGGCATGCGCATTTGTATCGACCCTGAGATGATCGTTCCCACGCTCAGCGTGGGAACGATCAAAAAAAAACGGTGCTCACGGGCACCGTTTTTTATGTTTGCAGTGAACACCTTACTTAGTAGTAGGCGTTTTCTTTCTGCGTGTGGTCGGTCACGTCACGAACACCCTTGAGCTCGGGAATACGCTCGAGCAAGGTGCGCTCGATGCCTTCGCGCAGGGTGACGTCTGCCTGGCCGCAGCCCTGGCAACCACCGCCGAATTTCAGCACGGCGATGCCGTCGTCGACCACATCGATCAGGCTGACCTGACCGCCGTGGCTGGCCAGCCCCGGGTTGATTTCGGTTTGCAGGTAGTAGTTGATGCGCTCGTTGACCGGGCTGTCGGCGTTGACCATCGGTACCTTGGCGTTTGGCGCCTTGATGGTCAGCTGGCCGCCCATGCGGTCGGTGGCGTAGTCGACGACCGCATCGTCCAGGAATGCTTCGCTGAACGAGTCGATGTAAGCGGTGAAGCTTTTGAGCCCCAGCGCCGTGTCTTCAGGCTTTTCTTCGCCCGGCTTGCAGTAGGCAATGCAGGTTTCGGCGTACTGGGTGCCAGGCTGGGTGATAAAGACGCGGATGCCGATACCCGGGGTGTTCTGCTTGGAGAGCAGATCAGCCAGATAATCGTGGGCGGCGTCGGTAATGGTAATAGCGGTCATGGAAACTCCTCGCAGGCTTGGACGCAGTTTACGCCAATCATCGCGCCGCACAAAGTCCCAGTATTTTTGTCAAGAAAGATGCACTTGTCGATAATCTGATCCCGCCGCCCTCCTACAGGGGATCAACGGTGTTTCAGAGGTTTTCGTAGCGGTTCATGTCCAGCACGCCCTCTTCCACCGGGTCGGTGTCGTGGATGTAGCGGCTCAGGTCATGGAAATACTGCCAGAACTGCGGATGGCTGCGGCGAATTCCCCAGCGTTCGACGATTTTCTCGAAACTGACGGCGTCCTTCGCATTTTCCATCGCGTCGACGAACGCGGGCACCTGGCCGGCCGGGATGTTGAACAGGAAGTTCGGATAACTGCTGAGCACACCCGGATAAATAGTCAGCGTATCGAGCCCTGGCTGATAACGCATCGATTCACCGAGCAGGAACGCCACGTTGCTGTGGGCCCGATTGCGCAGCAGGCTGTAGACCTCGCGTTTGCCGCTTTGGGTCTCGATGCGCAACATCGTGGCTTCCGGCAGCTGATCAATGACTTTTAAACCGGCGGCCGGGCGCGAAGTCAGGCGGCTCAAGGCCTGCTCGGCGTTCTGCAAGGCCGGATCGATGTTCGGCCGCGAGCAGTAAGCACCGTCGCAGCGGTTAATCGGGTCGGGTTTGGCGTTGAGATCGCCGTAACGGCTCAGCAACTGCAGGGCGAAATCGCGTTTCGGGTCCTTTTCGTCCAGCGTCAGCGCCGTTGGTTTGTCGTTGTCGATGGACTCGTAATCCAGCCACATCTTGAACTGGCCGCTGTTCTGGTACCAATCATCGAGGTAGCCGTCCCGCGAGTCGGCCGGCATCAGGCGCAGGAAGTTCTGTTCGGCTCCGTTGCGGATCAAGTCGAAGTACAACCGGGTCTGGGCCTGATGAGACACGTTGCCGAACACATCGAAGTTGACCGCCAACTGGTAATACGTGCGTTCCAGCAAGGGGTAATCGAACAGCCACATCGTCTGCGGTACGTCGCCGATCAAGCCTTTGTTCACCGAGGCGCTGTCAAAATGCCGGAAGATGCTCAGCAGCGCGTTGTCATTACCGGCCCATAGGGTCGACCAGCTCGGTGCCGGCAAATCAGCGTAGCTGTCCCGGCGCAAGGCTTCGTACTCGTTGCGTTTGTTGCGGTAGTCGCGCCACAGACTCAGAACACTGCCGACGTCATCGTTCTGCCCCGGCATCGCCAGCAACGGCGTGGCCTGGCCGCGATAGTTCGGGTCGGTGATGTAAAGGTCATGCTCCGGGGCCTGGAAGAGCGCCCAGAAGTTGTCGCGGATCACGTCAGTGGCGATCTGGCCACGGCAGACCGGGCCACGGATAAAGGTGCGCACGAAGTATTCGGCGTTATCGAGCATGAACTGATAGCGCGCCTGCGCCGGGATCGCCTCGAACGTGGCAAAGGGATTAGCCCTTCGCTCCGCCCCATAACCCGGCAGCGCGTTAACCTGCCAGTTACCGCTGTAAAACAAGCTTCTGACCCGCGCCATCTTCGCCGCGCTCAGCGGATAGGTAATGTGCGTCTTGTGCACGATCACGCCTTGCACCGGCCATAAACGGTAATAGATCTGAGTGCCCGGGTCGTCATTCGGGCGGCGAGTGTTAATCAGATCGATCGGCTGCCCCGTCGGCGTACGCGAACGCACCCACTGAAAGAAATGCCCCGGTTCGCCGTCCTTGAAATAGAGGTGCGCCAAAAACCAGTGTTCGAACAACCAGCGCCCGACCAGACTCTCCCGAGCGCCCGGCGCGTTCAGCAGGTTTTCCCACTGCACCACCTGCAAGGCTTCCCTGGTGCTGGGCACTAGGCCCTGCTCATCGATCGGCGCGCCGGAGGCCAACCAGCGTTGCAGCGTCTGGTATTGCTGATCGGTCAGGCCGGTGACCGCCAACGGCATGCCCTCTTTCGGATGGGAACGGGCGTAACCGTCGAACTCTGCCGGCATGGCACACAGGTTCTCCCGGTTCAGGCCCAGCACAATGTCTTCCGGCAGTTTGGCGTTAGGTTGCAACGAGGTTTTGTGGCCCAATTCAAGCATCCGCGCCATCAGCGCCGCTTGGCTGCCTTGGGCGTCGAGCACCGAATAAAAGCCTTTTTGCTGCCAGGCACGTTTGCCGAATGCGTCATAAAACAACCGGGTCGGTGCTGCAGCCTGACGGCGTTCGCCGTCATAGACCGGCGCCTTGGTCGCCCCTCGAGTAGCCCCTTCGCCACTGCCCAGATTGAGCTGACAGGCGGAGTCGTAACAGGCATGGCAGGCCACGCATTTTTCGGTGAAGATCGGTTGAATGTCGCGGACGTAGGAAATATCCGGACCTTGCGCAGCGGCGCCCCCGCTTAAAAACAGCATCAATAGGCTGGTGACGACGCGATACGACATATCCCTGGTCCTGATCGTAAGAAAACGTCGCGATTCTACCGGTCCAGCCTGCGCACCAACATGAACGATATTCATGCAAAACCCGCATATGCTCCAAAAGCGCACAGGTTTGTTATTATCCCGCCCCTTCGTCATGGCCTTACCGAGTAGTCCAAATGTCCGATCGCAGCGTTCGCCTTCAAGCTCTCAAGCACGCCCTCAAAGAGCGCATCCTGATTCTCGATGGCGGCATGGGTACGATGATCCAGAGCTACAAGCTCGAGGAGCAGGATTACCGTGGCAAACGCTTCGCCGACTGGCCGAGCGATGTCAAAGGCAACAACGACCTGTTGGTGTTGACGCGTCCGGACGTGATTGGCGCTATTGAAAAAGCCTACCTGGATGCCGGCGCCGACATTCTGGAAACCAACACTTTCAACGCCACCCAGGTGTCCCAGGCCGACTACAGCATGCAGGGCCTGGCGTACGAACTCAACGTAGAAGGCGCACGCCTGGCGCGCAAGGTGGCGGACGCCAAAACCCTGGAAACCCCGGACCGACCACGCTTCGTCGCCGGCGTGCTCGGTCCTACAAGTCGCACCTGCTCGCTGTCGCCTGACGTGAACAACCCCGGCTACCGCAACGTGACCTTCGATGAACTGGTGGAAAACTACACCGAGGCCACCAAAGGCCTGATCGAAGGCGGCGCCGACCTGATCCTGATCGAAACCATTTTCGACACCCTCAACGCCAAAGCGGCGATCTTTGCTGTGCAGGGTGTTTACGAAGAGTTGGGCGTCGAGTTGCCAATCATGATTTCCGGCACCATCACCGACGCCTCTGGCCGCACCCTCTCCGGCCAGACCACCGAAGCGTTCTGGAACTCGGTGGCTCACGCCAAGCCGATTTCCGTCGGCCTGAACTGCGCCCTGGGCGCCAGTGAACTGCGCCCGTACCTGGAAGAACTGTCGAACAAGGCCAGCACCTACGTGTCGGCGCACCCGAACGCAGGCCTGCCGAACGAATTCGGCGAGTACGACGAACTGCCATCGGAAACCGCCAAGGTCATCGAAGAGTTCGCCCAAAGCGGCTTCCTGAACATCGTCGGCGGCTGCTGCGGCACCACGCCGGGCCACATCGAAGCCATCGCCAAAGCGGTGGCCGGTTATGCGCCGCGCGAGATTCCGGACATTCCCAAGGCCTGCCGCCTCTCGGGCCTGGAACCGTTCACCATTGATCGCAGCTCGTTGTTCGTCAACGTCGGCGAGCGGACCAACATTACCGGTTCCGCCAAATTCGCCCGGCTGATCCGTGAAGACAACTACACCGAAGCCCTGGAAGTCGCCCTGCAGCAGGTCGAAGCCGGCGCCCAGGTGATCGACATCAACATGGACGAAGGGATGCTCGATTCGAAGAAGGCCATGGTGACCTTCCTCAATCTGATTGCCGGCGAACCGGACATCTCCCGCGTCCCGATCATGATCGACTCCTCCAAGTGGGAAGTGATCGAAGCCGGCCTCAAATGCATCCAGGGCAAGGGCATCGTCAACTCGATCAGCATGAAAGAAGGCGTCGAGCAGTTCATTCATCACGCCAAACTGTGCAAACGCTACGGCGCCGCTGTGGTCGTGATGGCCTTCGACGAAGCTGGCCAGGCCGACACCGAAGCGCGCAAGAAAGAAATCTGCAAACGCTCCTATGACATTCTGGTCAACGACGTCGGCTTCCCGCCGGAAGACATCATCTTCGACCCGAACATCTTCGCCGTGGCCACCGGCATTGAAGAACACAACAATTACGCTGTGGACTTCATCAACGCCTGTGCCTACATCCGCGATGAACTGCCGTACGCCCTGACCTCCGGCGGTGTGTCGAACGTGTCGTTCTCGTTCCGTGGCAACAACCCGGTGCGCGAGGCGATTCACTCGGTGTTCCTGCTGTATGCGATCCGCAACGGCCTGACCATGGGCATCGTCAACGCCGGCCAACTGGAGATCTATGACCAGATCCCGGCCGAGCTGCGCGACGCCGTCGAGGACGTGATCCTCAACCGTACCCCGGACGGCACCGACGCCCTCCTCGCCATCGCCGACAAGTACAAGGGCGACGGCAGCGTCAAGGAAGCCGAGACCGAAGAGTGGCGCAACTGGGACGTCAACAAGCGTCTGGAGCATGCGCTGGTCAAGGGCATCACTACGCACATCGTGGAAGACACCGAAGAATCGCGCCTGTCCTTCTCGCGCCCGATCGAAGTCATCGAAGGCCCGTTGATGGCTGGCATGAACATCGTCGGCGACCTGTTCGGCGCCGGTAAAATGTTTCTGCCGCAAGTGGTGAAATCCGCCCGCGTGATGAAACAGGCCGTGGCCCACTTGATCCCGTTCATCGAACTGGAAAAAGGCGACAAACCGGAAGCCAAGGGCAAGATCCTCATGGCCACGGTCAAGGGCGACGTGCACGACATAGGCAAGAACATCGTCGGCGTGGTGCTGGGCTGCAACGGCTACGACATCGTCGACCTCGGCGTGATGGTGCCGGCGGAGAAGATCCTGCAAGTCGCCAAAGAACAGAAATGCGACATCATCGGCCTGTCCGGTTTGATCACGCCTTCACTGGACGAAATGGTTCACGTGGCCCGCGAGATGCAGCGACAGGACTTCCATCTGCCGCTGATGATCGGTGGCGCGACCACCTCCAAGGCGCACACGGCGGTGAAGATCGAGCCCAAGTACAGCAACGACGCGGTGATCTACGTCACCGACGCCTCCCGCGCCGTGGGCGTGGCGACCCAGTTGCTGTCCAAGGAATTGAAAGCCGGTTTCGTCGAGAAGACCCGCCTGGAATACATCGACGTTCGCGAGCGCACCGCCAACCGCAGCGCCCGTACCGAACGCCTGAGCTACCCGGTGGCCATCGCCAAGAAGCCGCAGTTCGACTGGGGCAGCTACGAACCGGTCAAACCGACGTTCACCGGCGCCAAGGTGCTGGACAACATCGACCTGAAGGTGCTGGCCGAATACATCGACTGGACGCCGTTCTTCATCTCCTGGGACCTGGCCGGCAAGTTTCCGCGCATCCTCAAAGACGAAGTGGTCGGTGAAGCCGCCACCGCGCTGTACGCCGATGCCCAGGAAATGCTCGCCAAGCTGATCGACGAAAAACTCATCAGTGCCCGTGCGGTATTCGGCTTCTGGCCGGCCAATCAGGTGCGCGACGATGACATCGAAGTCTACGGCGATGACGGCAAGCCATTGGCCAAGCTGCATCACTTGCGCCAGCAGATCATCAAAACCGACGGCAAACCGAACTTTTCCCTGGCCGACTTCGTTGCACCCAAAGACAGCGGCGTGACCGACTACGTGGGTGGTTTCATCACCACCGCCGGGATCGGCGCCGAAGAAGTGGCCAAGGCCTATCAGGATGCCGGCGACGACTACAACTCGATCATGGTCAAGGCCCTGGCCGACCGCTTGGCCGAGGCCTGTGCCGAATGGCTGCACCAACAGGTGCGTAAAGACTACTGGGGTTACGCCAAGGACGAGACGCTGGACAACGAGGCGCTGATCAAAGAGCAATACACCGGCATCCGCCCGGCTCCGGGCTACCCGGCGTGCCCGGATCACACCGAGAAAGCCACGCTGTTCAAGCTGCTGGACCCGGAAGCGGAAGAACTCAAGGCCGGTCGTAGCGGCGTGTTCCTCACCGAGCACTACGCGATGTTCCCGGCGGCTGCGGTCAGCGGCTGGTACTTCGCTCATCCGCAGGCGCAATACTTTGCCGTGGGCAAGATCGATAAAGACCAGGTGCAAAGCTACACCTCGCGCAAAGGCCAAGAGCTGAGCGTGACCGAGCGCTGGCTGGCGCCTAACCTGGGTTACGACAACTAACCCTCACTCCCCTGTGAAAGCGTGGCTTGCCCGCGAAGAACGATGATGCGATTTCCCAGTGAGACCGCGTTATCGTTCTTCGCGGGCAAGTCGGATCGCCGCACCGCTTGCTCCTACAGGACTGCGTGGATTGTCTATGCTTGCTTTACATGCATGCGTGACGGGGGAGTTATGGACGATCCAGTCGACAACAACAAACCGCCGACCTTCTGGCAGATGCTGCACAGCGTGATGGCAGCGGCATTCGGGGTGCAGAGCGGGAAGAACCGGGCTCGTGATTTCACTCACGGCAAGCCGAGTCATTTCGTGATTTTGGGGATTCTATTCACGGCAGTGTTCGCGTTGACGCTGTTTGGCATCGTCAAACTGGTGGTGCACCTGGCGGGCATCTGAACCGGCTCAGTGCATCAGGGTTTGTAAGCTGAACGGATAGCGATACGACGTCGGCCGCCCTTTGGCCGAGAGTTTTTGAAAATCCACGCCGTAATCCTGAGTGGTACTCAAGGCCAGCAATCGCTTGGCTTGTGCTCGATCAATCAGCTGCAACAAGGGAATCTGCCGGTCGCGCCCACCATACTGGCTGACATCCACGCCCTGATCATAGTCATGCAGTTGCACCAGAGCCCACCCTCCCAGAGTGAAGTGCCCGCCCAACAGCACGCTCAATAGGCCATCCAGCAGCGCCTGTAACGCGCCCGGTGAATTGTTGACGGCGCTGAACAGTACGTCCTTGCCCGGCTGACCTCCCATTTCGGCGTACGCTTGCATGGCGCCGAAGGCCATTTCATCGTTGGCCGACCAGACCAGCGATGTTTGCGGGTAGCGCTTGAACAACAATCTGGCCTGCTCGTAGGCTCGCTGACGCGACCAGCCGCCATACACGACCTGACGCAACCGCACTTCAGGGTGTTCGGCCAGTGCCCGCATCATGCCCTTTTCACGCAGTTGCGAGGCTGGCGTGAGCTTCAGGCCGGAGAAGGCCACGAGGTCAATGACCTGACCGGGCGCGACCGGGCGATGCAGGCGAATCAGCTCCTTGAGCATCAGGTAGCCGCCCTCCTCATTGTTGGGCACCAGACTTCCCAGCCAATCGGGATATTTGTCCGGCTGGGCGCCTAGCAGACGATTCTGGTCTGGGGTCAGGCCGTTGTTGACCATAAACAGCTTCACACCGCTGCCTCGAGCCAGGCGCAGGATTTCGGGCGCAACGTACAGCTCGTTGACGAACACCAGATAATCCGGCCGATCCGGCCCTTGCAGGGCTTCGCGAGCCTGCTTGAGCGTGGTCTCGGCGTTTCGTTCGGAATAGCGGATGCGCAAATCCATGCCCAGGTCCTTGGCTGCGGTCTGCATGAACTGCGAGTAACTGACCCAGAATGTCTCTTGGCTGTTCCCAGGATTGAGGAACAACACGGACGCCGCTTGGGCACCCGGTCCCAGGACCACGCCAAGCGTCAGCACTACACCGTAGAAGAACTTCAACATTAAATCGTCCGAGCCCTGAAAATCCGCCGCGCATTATAGCCGGCGAAATCCCTTGAAACGGCGCTTACTCCGGCTTTTGTCCGACAATCGTCGGCGCCAGGCCCGAACGGGTCGTTTATTGATGGCTGACCCAGAACACCGCGGTGCCCACCACCAGGATGATCAAGAACAAAATCGCCCAAGCATCGACCGTGCTATCGCTTTTCCCTGCTTTGGTTGGGTTGCTCATCGCATCGCCTCTTGTCGGTTTTATCGGTGATTGCATAAAGACTCGAGCACAGTAAAGACGATGATTGGCCGCACCACAAATGTGGGTTTTAGTTCTATGCGCTTCATTAGTCGTTTTGGTTCTTTACATATACTCAAACATCACTTTTGCGCATAACTGCAAACTGGTATCTTGCCTCCGCTCCGTTGGGAGTGCGCGGCCGTGCGCGCAGAATTGCCGAGGCAGTATCGGAGACTTCAGCAAGCGAAAAACGCAACTGGATCCGACCGGCCCAAGCCTGAGAACAGGACTTATATGTACGTATACGACGAGTACGATCAGCGGATCATCGAGGACCGCGTCAAGCAGTTCCGTGATCAGACCCGACGCTATCTGGCAGGCGAGCTGAGCGAAGAAGAATTCCGCCCCCTGCGCCTGCAAAATGGCCTTTATATCCAGCGCTTCGCGCCGATGCTGCGGGTGGCGGTGCCTTATGGCCAACTGACTTCGCGCCAGACGCGAATGATGGCCAAAGTTGCCCGCGACTATGACAAGGGCTACGCCCACATCAGTACCCGGCAGAACGTGCAGTTCAACTGGCCCGCCCTGGAAGACATCCCGGACATCCTGGCTGAACTGGCGACCGTGCAGATGCATGCGATCCAGACCAGCGGCAATTGCCTGCGCAACGTCACTACCGACCAGTTCGCCGGTGTCGCGGCCGATGAGTTGATCGATCCGCGTCCATGGTGCGAAATCGTCCGTCAGTGGACCACGTTCCACCCGGAATTCGCCTACCTGCCACGTAAATTCAAAATCGCCATCAACGGTTCGACGTCCGACCGTGCGGCCATCGAAGTCCATGACATCGGCCTTGAGCCGGTGCACAACGCCGCGGGCGAACTGGGTTTCCGTGTGCTGGTCGGTGGCGGCCTGGGCCGTACGCCAGTGGTGGGCGCGTTCATCAACGAATTTCTGCCATGGCAGGATCTGTTGAGCTACCTCGACGCCATCCTGCGGGTCTACAACCGCTATGGCCGTCGCGACAACAAGTACAAGGCGCGGATCAAGATTCTGGTCAAGGCCCTGACGCCTGAAGTCTTCGCGCAAAAAGTCGACGCGGAAATGGAACATCTTCGCGGTGGCCAGACCACATTGACCGACGCCGAAGTGCATCGCGTGGCCAAACACTTCGTCGATCCGGCCTACAAGGCTCTGGACAACCAGGCGGCCGAGCTGATCGAGCTCGACAAACAGCACCCGGGCTTCGCCCGCTGGCGCACCCGCAACACCCTCGCGCACAAAAAGCCGGGGTACGTGGCCGTGACGTTGTCTCTGAAGCCAACTGGCGTTGCGCCGGGCGACATCACCGACAAGCAGCTCGATGCCGTTGCCGACCTCGCCGATCGTTACAGCTTCGGTCAGCTACGCACTTCCCACGAGCAGAACATTATTCTGGCCGATGTCGAGCAGAGCCAATTATTCGCCCTGTGGAGCGAGTTGCGTGAGCAAGGTTTCGCCACGCCGAACATCGGCTTGCTGACTGACATCATCTGCTGCCCAGGCGGTGACTTCTGCTCCCTGGCCAACGCCAAATCGATCCCGATCGCCGAATCGATCCAGCGCCGCTTCGACGACCTGGACTACCTGTTCGACATTGGCGAGCTGGACCTGAACATCTCTGGCTGCATGAACGCCTGTGGTCACCACCACGTTGGCCACATCGGCATTCTCGGGGTGGACAAGAAAGGCGAAGAGTTCTATCAGGTGTCCCTGGGTGGCAGCGCCAGTCGCGACGCGAGCCTGGGCAAGATCCTCGGCCCGTCTTTCGCCCAGGAAGCCATGCCTGATGTGATCGAGAAGCTGATCGACGTGTACATCGAACAACGTACCGAAGACGAGCGCTTCATCGACACCTATCAGCGTATCGGCATCGACCTCTTCAAGGAGCGTGTCTATGCAGCGAATCATTAAGAACAACGAAGTCGTCGACGAGACCTGGCACCTGCTGCCCAAGGACTTCAATATCGACGAGATCACCAATTGCGACGACTACATCGTCCCGTTGCAGCTGTGGCGCGAACATGGCCGTATGCTCCTGGCCCGCGACGGCGGCCTGGGCATCTGGCTGGATGCCGATGAGGAAGCCGAGGAAATCGGTGAGGACGTGGCGCAGTTCCAGGTCATCGCCCTGAACTTCCCGGCATTTACCGATGGCCGCAACTACTCCAACGCCCGCTTGCTGCGCGACCGTTACGGTTTCAAGGGCGAATTGCGAGCCATTGGCGACGTGCTGCGTGACCAGTTGTTCTACATGCACCGCTGTGGTTTCGACGCGTTCGCCATTCGCCCCGACAAGGATCCGCACGAAGCCCTCGAAGGCCTCAAGGACTTCTCCGTGACCTATCAGGCCGCGACCGACGAACCGCTGCCGCTGTTCCGTCGCCGCTGACCGTCACGCCTTGAACCCTCTCAGGGTTCAAGGCTTTCCTTCGAAACGTCTAGTGCGCAGGAAACGGAATCGGCCGCCCCATGGCGATCCAATCGTGGTGCAGCCGGGCGCGATCCTCCAGTACGCCGAACAACCTGAACGGGTTTTGTGCATCGGCCAGCGTCGTTTCGACACAATGACTCAACCAGCCCCATAACTCCTCTGACGCATCAACTTCATGTAACAGTCGCCATACACGCGCTTGCAGCTCCCGGTAGCCGACCTGGAAATCCGCGGTCAGGCTCAACCCGTCCATTACCCGCAGAACAGCATTTCCCGAGGGTTTCGTCCACAGTCGCTCCCAGAGCTGGCGCCGGGTCGTGCGCAATGGCTCGTCAACTGCCTCGAGCCAGGATGACGCGCTGCCATAGTCGATCCCAGGCTGGTCGAGCCACAGATTGATGCCGGTGCGCTCGCGATGCTCGACCAGGCGCAGCAACGTTTCCTCGTCCGTCAGCGGATTGCCCCACAGCTTGACCCTGTCACGGGAGACCGCCTGATCCAGGACGTTGTAAGGAACCCGGCTGATGTGATTATCGCGCAGGTCCAGCGCGGTCATGCGTGGCTCCTCGGGGATGCCGATCGGGCAGTGGGTGATACCGGTGTTTTTCAGGTTCAGCACGTGCAAGTCGTTCATCCCCAGTACCACGGGAGCAGTGGCCAGGGGGTTGTCGCTCAGGTCCAGGGTCTGCAGTCTGGCCAGATTGCGAAACTGCGAAGCCGTGCTCTCCTTCAATTGCAGAAACGTCGACTTCAGGTTCAACGCTGTCAGGTGCTTCATTTCCAGGATCGGCGTGGGCAGCGCGCTCTCCAGCACATCGTCCATATTGAGCCGACGCAGGTCCAGCCGCTCCAGATTCAGAATCCGCAGATTCGGAAAACCCTCCAGAAAAGCATCAAGACTCTCGCGCGCGATCAGGTGCATTCCTTTCATCGACAGCTCGACGACTTCATCGAAACGAACGCTCATGTCCGGCAACCGATGATAGTCCTCGAAATCCAGGTCGAGCCTGTAGCCGACAAACTCCTCGCCGGACATAACCCTGGTTTCCTGGAGCGAGCGTTTCTGCCAGATGGCGATCAGATCGTCGGCCAGTTCACTGCGGGTTTCACGTTCGTACTCCAAGGTGTGCTCGAGCAATTGGGCATTGTGCGCCTCCACTTGCGCGGCGGTCATGTCCTGCGCCTCCGCATCGCCGGGCTGCAGAAACTCCAGGTCCATGTCATCGATATCATGCAGGGTCATATCGATCCACTCCTGCAGATTGAAATGCAACTGCTGCAACTGCAAATCCAGATGATCCAGCAGCACGTCCGCCCCGCTACCTGCCCGCAAAAGGAATTCATCGGTCTGCGCGTCGGTGAACTCCGGATAAACATCCTTGACCCTCAGGCGCATCGTTGCATGGGTCAGCGCCAGCCCCTGCGGGGTGTCGGGAAAACCGCCACCACGCAAACCCCAGCTGTCGAAAGGCAGCTTCGCATCCATCCGGTTCAGTCCAAGCATGAGTTCGGAGCGGGGCAATGCCCACTCCCCCAGGCGTTGCCGCAGGTCAGCCGCCGAGCTCAACGACAGTGTGCTGCGCTCCTCGATGGACAGCACATCGAATACAGCGGCGGGCAGGTCGACGCCTGCGACAGAATCGGCCAGTGCCGCAGATCGATATCGATCGCCCACCTTGATCAACCGGCGACAGTCGGGCACGCCGGGCGGGCCACAGCGATCCAGCACCCGCCCGCTGATCGAGCCTTCGAGCACTTCGATGCGCAGGCGACCGGGCCAACCGGACAGGCGCTTGAGCGAGTGCAAGGCGAGGACGTCAGCATCCGGATTGCGGGTTGAACGCAGGTACAGGCTTTCATAGGCACGGTTGAGCCTCACATGGCCTTGATATTCCCGTGCCTTGCTGTCCAGGCGCTTGATGACCGGCAGCGCCTCGGCGGGTTCGACCGCTTGGGCGATGTCGACGCCGGAGCGATCAAGGATCTGTTCCACGACGTTTTTCGGCAACCCGGGGTATTCGCGCTGCAACAGCCGAACCCATTCGTGCTCCGACTGCTGCAGCGCCTGATAACGACGACTGAACAGCTCGGCCCGCGCTTGCGGGTCAACCACCACTTCAAGCTCCTGGTCGAGCTTGAAGCGGCTGATGGTATCGGCCAACAAGGGAGTGGGCGGACGCCCCGCCTGCATCAGCCTCAGCAGATCGTCGTCGACGGTACTGACCTTGGCAATCTGGCTCAGCACTTCATCGCTGAACGTGGCAAGGGGCGCGCAGACACCGCGCATCAATTCCAGGCGTGAGACTGCCGTCGATGGCAGTTGCGGCGCAGCGGTGGCGATACCGGGCAACAGATGATCAGCCGGCTCGGTGACGGGCTTTGCGGGTTCACGCAGTGTTTTTTCCAGCGTCCCGGCGGTGGCGCGTTCGCCCTTCAAGGCGACTCCCGCTGCCGCCAGCGGCAGAGCATTAAGCAAACCGAATACCATGCGCGTTACGCCTGCGGAGCGCTCTTCCGGGGTTTTACCGTCCACGGCCTGCTCCAGGCCATAACCGGCGTCAATAATGCCGGCTAGCACCAGTAAGCCCTCGCCACCCGGGACAAACAGCGCCAGGGGGCCAAACTGGTTGATCCAATGCGCCACTGACTCGACCACCGTGCTCAGATGGTCGCGATTGACCTGGGCATCGCTACGGATGGTCTTGACGCTGGCCATGGCCCCTTGCTTCATGGCCAGTACCAATTGCGCAAACAGCTCGGTGCTGGCCGATGAGCGCTCGAAACCGATGTAGTCCTGCGGGTCCCAATACCCGTCATTGTTGAAAAAACCGGCATTCTTTTTCAGCCTGTGTTCTCGTGGATAAATCGCCATCCCCTCCAGTGCTGTCGATACCCCCGCATGGAAGGTGCCGTCCTCAAGGTCGTCCTCGGCAAAATGCGCGGCCAGGGCCTGTCGCGTATCGACCGCCCTGCCTTGCACCACGATCCACTCACGCATGTTGTGGACATCGGCGAACTCGTGCAAGGGCGAGGAATTGCCCGGGATGTAGAGCAGGACGCGGGTGTCGGGGCGATGGCGATAACACCAGATATCGGTCGCGGTGTAGCGATAAATCGTCAGGCGACTGGCCTCTATCGACGGGCCGGGACGGGTCGCTGCCTGCAGTTGCGTGAGCGTCAGTTCGCACCAGGTCTGTTCCGCCGGCAACCCTGCAGCCTGCATCGCCAGAGCAAAACCCTCCTGGCTCAGGCTGCCTTCCTGATGTTGCAGGCAGGCGCTCATGACAAATGCCGCCTTCACCGAGGTCCTCAGCGCACAGGGCTCGGCCCGCACGACCCGCTCATCCGAAGGCCAGACCTGATCGAGATACGTCTGGTAGCGGCTGCGCAAATCCAGTTCCCACACCCATTTCTTGAAGTCGGCCGGACTCAGTGCTATTTGCGTGCTCGGCCCGTAGACCTGCGGTGAAGTACACCGGTAGATACCTTCATAGTCCGTGTAGTAGTCCTTATCTTTGGCGGCGGGATTATTTACCGCATCCAAGACATGAAACGCAGGCCCCATGGCGGGAGGCGTAACAAAGCCGAACAGGTTTTCGTCGAAGCGACCATCGCCCAAGGTCTGATAATTTGCCAACAACGCCTGCACCAGGGTGCGTGAATTATTCACTTGTCCATAGAGGATACCGTCCTGGTCGGCGCTTGCACCGTAGTCGAGCGTCACTAGCAGCGTCGTGTACGGGTCGATTTCCTGCCCCCACTTGCCCTTGATCAATTGCGCGCCGAATTGTTCGGGGGATTGCGGCAAGGCTGTAGCGACCGCGGCTTCCAGTGCGCCAGCCACAGGTTGATCACGATGTGGTGCAGGGTTGTCATTAAGCGGGTGGTCATTCATGTGCATTCCGTTGCAGGGATTGAAGGAATGACAACATAGCGGGCGATCGTTGAGTCGGCAGCAGGAAAAATCGCCAATGTCGGGGGGAGAATTCGCAGAAAGCCACAAGAAATTGGGGGTTGAGAATTTACCGGAAAAAATGAAGCCGTAGCGGGCGCTACGGCTTCATTTTTCCCAAGGCGACCTGAAGCGTTACCAGAACCGCTGCTGTGTCAAACGGCTCCACCAGCCCAGCAACAGGCGATCGACCGAACCGCTGGCGGCCATGCCGATACGCTCCTGCAGACTTTTGCGTTCGGCGTAATGCAAGTGATAGAGCTCGGACTGTTTGGCGCGTTCGGCGAGGTATTCATCGCTGGTTTTGAGTTCATCCACCAATTGCTTGTCCAGCGCCGCAATGCCTAACCAGATTTCACCGGTGGCCACTTCGTCGATGGCCAGTTGCGGGCGATAGCGGGAAACGAAGTTCTTGAACAGCTGATGGGTGATGTCCAGGTCTTCCTGGAATTTTTCCCGGCCCTTCTCGGTGTTTTCACCGAACACCGTCAAGGTGCGCTTGTACTCACCGGCTGTCAGTACTTCGAAATCGATGTCGTGTTTTTTCAACAGGCGATTGACGTTGGGTAACTGCGCCACCACGCCGATCGAGCCGAGGATCGCGAACGGCGCACTGATAATCTTCTCGCCGATGCACGCCATCATGTAGCCGCCACTGGCCGCGACTTTGTCGATGCACACGGTCAACGGCACGCCGGCTTCACGAATCCGCGCCAGTTGCGAAGACGCCAGACCATAACTGTGGACCATGCCGCCGCCGCTCTCGAGACGCAGCACCACTTCATCCTTCGGCGTGGCGAGGGTCAGCAGCGCGGTAATTTCGTGGCGCAGGCTCTCAGTGGCCGACGCCCTGATGTCACCGTCGAAATCCAGCACGAACACCCGCGGTTTGACCTCGGGTTTCTTCTTTTGCTTTTTATCGGTTTTAGCCTGGGATTTGCGCAAGGCCTTGAGCTGATCCTTGTCGAGCAAGGTTTGCTCCAGGCGTTCGCGCAGCCCTTTGTAGAAATCATTGAGTTTGCTGACTTGCAGCTGCCCGGCCGACTTGCGCCGACCTTTGCTGCGCAATGCCGCAAAACTGGCCAGGACCACCAGAATGGCGATCACCAGAGTCACGGTCTTGGCCAGAAAAATGGCGTATTCGAACAAAAGCTCCACAGGGACTCCTTCAATCAATGCGCGGATTAAACACGCGCGGGATAGCTCCAGCATACCCATCCGCCGGCCCCACGGCCAGCCGTGAAACCTCTGGCAACAGGCCTGTAACGGGCATTTCAAACAAGCGTATGTTTTTTCATTGACAGCTCCCCGCCATCCTCATAACCTCGCCAAACCTTCAACGTACCGGGATGACGCGGACGTGGGCAGCATCTACTTGATTCGACATGGCCAGGCCTCCTTCGGTGCAGACGACTACGACGTCCTGTCGCCGACCGGTATTCGCCAGGCAG
Organism: Pseudomonas sp. B21-048; assembly: GCF_024748615.1. Classification (NCBI taxonomy): domain Bacteria; kingdom Pseudomonadati; phylum Pseudomonadota; class Gammaproteobacteria; order Pseudomonadales; family Pseudomonadaceae; genus Pseudomonas; species Pseudomonas sp. B21-048. Next base: position 3,335,938 of record NZ_CP087168.1, read on the forward strand.
AACTCCTCGGCCAGCACCTGGCTGAACTCGGTGTCAACTTCGATCGCTGTCTGTCAGGCGACCTGCGCCGCCAGCAACACACCGCCAACAGCGCGCTGGAACAATTCGCCGCCGTCGGGGTGCCGGTGCCGGTGCTGGAAATCGATTCCGCCTTCAACGAATTCGATGCCGACGCAGTGATCCGTGCCCTGCTGCCGGCCATGTTGGAGGACGAGCCCCAAGCGCTGGACATCCTGCGCAACGCCGCACAAAACCGTGCCGAGTTCCAACGCATTTTTGCTTTGATCATCGAGCGCTGGCTTGCCGGTACCTATGACACACCGGGCCTTGAGAGCTGGCTGGGTTTTGTCGAACGCGTGCAGGCCGGTCTGCATCGATTGCTCGAACACGCCGACAACACCCAGAAAATCGCCGTGTTTACCTCTGGCGGTACCATCACTGCCCTGCTCCATCTCATTACGCAAATGCCCGCAAAGCAGGCCTTTGAACTGAACTGGCAAATCGTCAACACCTCGCTCAACCTGCTCAAGTTTCGGGGTCGCGAGGTGGCCCTGGCTTCCTTCAACAGTCATGCACACCTGCAACTGCTGAAGGCCCCGGAACTCATCACGTTTCGTTGAGTCCGGATTATTGTGACCCTGGTTGTAACCACCCAGCTCTTATTACCCAAGAAAGGATCGAACCATGACCTCCGTAGCTGATGCCGTACAAGCAATGAAAGCCAAGTTCAACCCAGCCGCTGCTGCCGGTCTGAACCTGGTCTTCGGTTTCCGCATCGACGACACCAAGAACTTCTCGCTGATCGTCAAAGACGGCACCTGCGAACTGCAAGAAGGCGAGAACCCGGACGCACAGGTCACTCTGGTAATGGACGGCGAAACCCTGCAAGGCATCGTCGACGGTTCGACCGACGGCATGCAAGCGTTCATGGGCGGCAAACTGCGCGCTGAAGGCGATATGATGCTGGCCATGAAACTGTCCGAGCTGTTCCCCGGCTAAGCACGCCGCGCCCGTCTTTCGGGAGCGCGTCTGGCTGCAAACGAATCCCGCCCCTTGTGGCGGGATTCGTCGTTTTCGCCCTCGAAAAACGGTTATCTACGGATTTGCCGACTATATTCTTTCTGGCCGCATGCGTCAGACATCGGCTGTTGACCCCGCTTCTTTGTGAAGAACTTTGTGGAGAGCGCTGCCGTGAGCCCACCTGACGAGCACAATGACTTCAGTCGTCGCCGTGTATTGCAAGGTCTTTCGGCAGGCGCCGTCGGTGCCTGGGTCAGCCCACTATTCGCAGGGAGTAAAACCATGCCCGATGCCCCGGCCGATCTGATTCTTTACAACGGACGCCTGCACACCGTCGACCGCAAGAAACCCCAGGCCAGTGCCGTCGCGATCAAGGACGGACGCTTCGTGGTGGTCGGCAGCGATGCCCAGGCCATGGCGCTGCAAGGCCCCGGCAGCCAAATCATCGACCTGCACGGGCGCACGGTGATTCCCGGTCTCAACGACTCCCACCTGCACTTGATCCGTGGCGGCCTGAACTACAATCTCGAACTGCGCTGGGAAGGTGTGCCATCCCTGGCCGATGCCCTGCGTATGCTCAAGGATCAGGCCGATCGCACGCCCACGCCGCAATGGGTGCGAGTGGTCGGAGGCTGGAACGAATTCCAGTTTGCCGAGAAGCGGCTGCCGACGATTGAAGAACTGAACAAGGCCGCGCCGGACACTCCGGTGTTCGTCCTGCACCTTTACGACCGCGCCCTGCTCAACCGTGCCGCGCTAAAAGTGGTCGGTTATACCCGCGACACGCCGAACCCGCCGGGCGGCGAGATCCAGCGCGATGCCAATGGCGACCCCACCGGCATGCTGATCGCCCGCCCCAATGCAATGATCCTTTACTCGACCTTGGCCAAGGGGCCGAAGCTGCCGTTGGAATACCAGGTCAACTCGACCCGTCAGTTCATGCGCGAACTCAATCGGCTAGGCGTCACCAGTGCCATCGACGCCGGCGGCGGTTATCAGAATTACCCGGACGATTATCAAGTCATCCAGCAACTGGCCAAAGACCAACAGCTCACGGTGCGCATTGCCTACAATTTGTTCACCCAAAAACCCAAGGAGGAGCTGACCGATTTCAAAAACTGGACCAGCACCTCCCATTACGGCCAAGGCGATGACTTCCTGCGGCACAACGGCGCCGGGGAAATGCTGGTGTTCTCCGCAGCGGATTTCGAAGACTTCCTCGAACCCCGCCCCGACCTGCCGCAAACCATGGAGCAGGAGTTGGAGCCGGTGGTGCGGCATCTGATGGAACAGCGCTGGCCCTTCCGCTTGCACGCCACCTACAACGAATCCATCAGCCGCATGCTCGACGTGTTCGAGAAGGTCAATCAGGATATTCCGTTCGACGGCTTGCCATGGTTCTTCGATCACGCCGAAACCATCACCCCACGGAACATTGAACGGGTTAAAGCCCTCGGTGGCGGCATCGCCATCCAGGACCGCATGGCATTTCAGGGTGAATACTTTGTCGACCGTTACGGCGCGAAGGCAGCCGAAGCGACACCACCGATCGCGCGCATGCTCGCCGAGGGTGTGCCGGTGGGCGCTGGCACCGATGCCACACGCGTGTCCAGCTACAACCCCTGGACCTCAATGTACTGGCTGGTCAGCGGTCGCACCGTCGGCGGGCTGGCGCTGTACCCGCAAGGCTTGAGCCGCGATACGGCGCTGGAACTGTTCACCCACGGCAGCGCCTGGTTTTCCTCCGAACAAGGCAAAAAGGGCCAGATCAAGGTCGGGCAACTGGCGGATCTGATCGCACTATCGGCGGATTACTTTCACATTGAAAATGAGGCCATCAAATGGATCGAGTCGGTGTTGACCATAGTCGACGGCAAGATCGTCTACGGCAGCGTCGAATTCGAAAAACTGGGACCGCCGCCCATCCCGGTGATCCCCGAATGGTCCCCCGTGGTGAATGTACCGGGACACTGGAAACCACTGGCGCCACTGACCGCGCAAGTGCACCAGTGTGTAGGCGCTTGCGCGGTGCATGCCCACAGCCATGAACGGGCGCGGTTGTCGTCAGCGCCGGTCAGTGACTTTCAAGGGTTCTGGGGCGCGTTTGGCTGTTCGTGTTTTGCGTTCTGAACAAAATATCTCCAAACGTCATCCACATTAAATCCTAAGTAATTAGGCCGGGCAGTGAAATCTGTGGCGAGGGAGCTTGTCGGAACGCCGCACCGTCCCGCCCGGCTGCGCAGCAGTCGTAAACCATCCGATGAGTGCATCTGAAGAACTGCAGTGGCAGGTTTTGGGGCCGCTTCGCGCCCCTGCGGGAGCAAGCTCCCTCGCCACAGACGGTATCCGCTGGCGGCGCCTGCTCTTACAATGCCCGCACCCTCCCTCATTGGCCTGCCCATGGACCTCGACCTCGCCCGCACCTTTCTGGAAATCGTCCGCCATGGCAGCCTGGCCGCGGCGGCTGAAAAACTGCATGTCACTCAGACCGCGATCACTGCCCGCGTGCAAAAACTCGAAAGTCAGCTCGGCAGTACGCTGTTCGTGCGCAACCGCGCCGGAGCGCGCCTGACGCCGAATGGCGAAGCCTTTGTGGTTTACGCCAATCAACTGGTGCAAACCTGGGAAGCAGCCCGTCGGGATTTGCCGCTACCCGAAGGTTACCGTGACGTGCTGCACATCGGTGGCGAGGTCAGTCTGTGCAACCCGTTGATGCTCAGCTGGGCCGGCGAGCTGCGCGAGAAAATTCCCAGCCATGCCCTGCGCATGGAAATCCGCGATGGCGAAAACCTGCTGCGGCAACTGGAGCTGGGGGTGCTGGATGCGGCGCTGGTCTATCAACCCGAGTACTGGCCACGTCTGCAAGTGGAGCAGGTACTGGAAGAAAAACTCATCCAGGTACGCCTGGCCGGACAGCCCGATCCATACGTGTATATCGACTGGGGTCCGGACTTCCGTCGTCAGCACGATGCCGCCTTGCCGGAAAAAGCCAAGGCGGCCCTGAGTTTCAACCTCGGGCCGCTGGCGTTGCAATACATCCTGGAAAACGGCGGTAGCGGTTATTTCCGTACTCGCGTGGTCCAGAGCTACCTGGAAACCGGCGTACTGGAACAAGTGCCCAAAGCCCCAGAGTTCAGCTATCCGACTTACCTGGTTTATTCCCGGGACCGCGACTCGGCGACCCTGCAACGAGCCTTCGATTTGCTGCGCGAAGTCATCAAGTCGGACGACGACTGGTCCCAACGCTGGAACCCGTTGACCTGACGCCAAACAGGCGTCTTGCACCCGTGCACGGCGCTTGTGTCCTCAAGGTTGGGCCAGCCTCTGTGGGTTGCCGGGCGATTGCGATCAACGCGGATCCATCTCACCCTCACGTACCGAATTGCCTGTCTCTTCGCGCACTCGCTCCGGGTCGATGTCAGTGAGGTCATCCTGTTCCAGAGGCGTTACACCCTCATTGTCCGGCAGTTCATCAAGGCCCGATTCATCCTCGGGGTTGGCGGTGGTACGTCCAGGACTCAGGGGTTCTGGACGTGTCGGGATCGGGTCGTAGCCACCCTGTTCTTCGCTGGGGTACTTTTCTTTATGGGGAAAGGCTGGATGGGGCATGGGGCACCTCGCATGAAGCCGTAATGTCGGGCTCTGATCGTTCGAGGTGCCGGTATTTATCCCCGTTCCAATTTTTCAGTCACCGGTCGTCGGTCGCTCGATATGGCACATCAGGACGATGCCTGAAGTTGTTTGACGATCTTGTCCTTGACCTGCAAGCGCTTCTCTTTGAGCTTCTTCACTGCGTCATCGCTGGGCGCATCTGATTGTGCGGTCTCAGCCTTCACCACCTCCGCGTCCGCCTGGGAGTACTTGTTGATCAGTGAATCCAGTAACGGATCCTTGGTGCGTTTTTGCTGGATTTCTTCCTTTGAAAGCTTCAGATCCTGATACAGATCATGAGTCACCGGCATGGAACACCTCCGTTGGTTAATCGGTAGCAAACGCGATCGATTGCGCTCGCCAGCTATCAGAATGGCCTTGCTCACCGTGTTCTGTCGACCGTCTATCAGACCAGCGGTGTCCGTTCGTCGTCCTGTCGCAAGCGCGATAAAACCTTTGCACAAGCGCTCGCCTCCATTGATTAACGATCATCTGGATCGCCCATAAACCCTGTGTGGAGAATGACCGATGGACGGATTCAATCTGCGTCACCTCGCCCTGGCCGTAGCCTTGAGTACCAGCATGGGCACGGCTTTTGCCGCCACCTCCAACGACTTTGTCGATGACGCGACTGAAGGCGGTATCGCCGAAGTCGAAATCAGCAAACTGGCTCTGGAAAAAAGCTCATCGGCCGACATCAAGGCGTTCGCCAACATGATGATCACCGATCATTCCAAAGCCAATGATGAACTGGCCGCACTGGCGAAAAAGCATGACATCGAAGTGCCGGATACGACGACGATGGTCAAACAGGCCAAGGAAAAAATTCTCGACCTGCGCGATGAATCCTTTGACGCAGCCTATGCCGACAATCAGGTGAAGGCTCACGAAGAAACCATCAAACGGTTCAAAAAAGAAGCCAACACAGTGACGGACGACAAAACCAAAGGCGCCACCGAGCTTAAGGCCTTCGCGCAAAAAATGTTGCCTGCGCTGGAAAAACACCTGGGTATGGCGAAAAAACTCCAGGCTGCTCATCCCGATAAATAATCCCCACAGGAACAAGGCTTACCCCGTGATCGCTCGTGGGTAAGCCTTGATGCCAGTCAGTTAGCGGCCTACAGGCCTCAACCACCCAGCACGCTGCGGGTCATGCTCAACAGCGCTTCAGGGCTATAAGGTTTGCTCAGCAGATAAGTGTCGGGACTGAGCTGGTGATTGCGCGAAATAATGTCCCGGGTGTGGCCGGAGGTAAAAAGCACCGCCACCGCAGGGTTCTGCACCTTGGCCCAGGCGGCCAGGTCCGAGCTTTTGATCAAACCGGGCATGACCACATCAGTGAAGATCAGGTCCACCGCCACGCCATCAAGCAACATCTGCATGGCCAGGTCACCATTGGCCGCGGTCAGAACCTGATAGCCCTCTTCGCGCAACAGGTCCACCACCGAGCCACGCACCGCCTCGTTGTCCTCGACCACCAGAATCGTTTCGTGCCCGCGCCGATGCAGCGGATCATGGCGCATTGTTTCACCGGGTAACGGGCGCAAGCTGCGCGGAAAATATAGCTGCACCCGAGTGCCTTGCCCCACGATGCTGGAAATTTCTATATGCCCGCCACTCTGTTTGACGAAACCGAACACCATGCTCAAACCCAGGCCGGTGCCCTGGCCGTCAGCCTTGGTGGTAAAAAACGGTTCGAAGGCCTGTGCGAGCACTTGAGGCGTCATGCCGACACCCGTGTCAGCCACCGCCACGCAAACATAGTCACCGGCAACGATGCCTTTGCCTGTGCAAAATTTGTGGTCCAGAGCAATGTTCTCGGCATTCAGGGCAATGGTGCCCTCGCCGTTCATGGCATCTCGGGCGTTGATCGCGAGGTTGAGAATGGCATTTTCCAGCTGATTGCGGTCCACGTAGAGATGCCACGGATTGTCAGGCGCCGTCACTTTGATCTGGATAGTCTCTCCCAGCGCCCGCTGCAACAATTCTCCCAGCCCGTCGAAGATCTGCCGTGGATCGCAGACCGCCGGGGACAGAGGCTGACGACGGGCGAACGCGAGCAATTGCGAAGACAGTTTGGCACCGCGCTCGACCGCGGCAATTGACGCACTGACCCGGCGTTGCACGTTGGCGTTGTCCGGCTCGTGGCGTGCCAACAAATGCAGGTTGCCGGCAATCACCTGCAACAAGTTGTTGAAGTCATGGGCCACGCCGCCGGTGAGACCGCCGATGGCTTCGAGTTTCTGCGACTGACGCAACTGCTCTTCGGCCGTCAGCCGCGCGTCGACTTCGTCAGCGACTCGCTGCTCCAGGTTGCGGGTGAACTTGAGCAACGATTCTTCGGCAGTCTTGCGTTCGTGGATGTCAATCAACACCCCGGGAAAGCGGAACGCCTCACCTTGCTCATTGAACTCACAACACCCGCTGGCGAGCACCCACAGGTAACTGCCATCGGGACGTAGAACCCGGTATTCGGCGTTATAGGGTACGCCGGTTTCCACCGACTGATTGATCCGTTCCTGAACCCAACTGCGGTCGTCGGGATGTATCTGCATTTCAGCGATGAGCGGTGCCAGATTGGCCAGATCCTGGTCCGGCGGGTAGGAAAACGTGCGAGCGAATCGTTCGTCGGCAGACAGCACGTCCGCCTTGATGTCCCAGACGAACGAACCGAGCAAAGCCCCGGCATTGAGGGCCAGGCGTACCCTTTCGTTGTCGGCGCGATAGGCGTTTTCGGCTTCCTGACGACGGCGTTCGGAAATCACATGATCCGTGGTTTCAACCACCATCGCCATGACTCCAGCGGGACACCCGTCATCATTGGCAACCGGACTGTAGTAAAGGTCCATCCAGACGTCTTCGGGGACACCGTCACGCAACAACACCAATGCTTTGTTGTGATAGGACAAAGTGCCACCCGCCAGGCAGGTGTCCACCACATGCCGATTGAATTCTGCAACCTCTGGCCAGCCCAACTCTACCGGGCAGCCCAGCAGATAAGGATGGCGTCCACCGGCAAATCTCGAGTAGGCATCGTTATAGATCATGTAACCGGGCCGGCCCCATAGCATCACCATCGGCAGGGGTGAGGCGAGCAATAACTGCACCGCGCCACACAGGCTTGCGGGCCAGGTATCGATGCACCCGAGCTCGGTCAGGCTCCAGTCGAACGCGCGAATGCGTCCGGCCATTTCGCCGCTCCAACCGTTACATCCGTGGCTATTATCTAGAAACTGCATCGACTGGCCTATTATGTCCTGTGAATGACATGTTTTCAGGCGGTGCAACGGCGTGAGGAGACGGTGCGTGCCCGTTTGTTTCGAGCACCGCCGACGCCAATGGTTTCATAGAGGTATAGCTGATTATCGATCGGCCCCTGCAGCGACCGGCAATCGAGTGACCGACACGGTCTCCGAAGGAGCTGCCGCAGGTGACGTATCCACCAGGTTCAGCGGAAATCCCGGCTGCGTACATGGATGCCGTCGAGCAATGAACTCAAGTCGCTCAAGCGTCCGGCAATCAGGTGCCGCACCTCGCCTTCCTTTTCCCAACGCCCATCGACCTTGAGCAATTGTCCGCCGACCAGTACCTGCCGTTGCCGTTCGGCCAAGTCGCGCCAGACCACCACGTTGACGTTGCCGAACTCGTCTTCAAGCGTCACGAAGGTCACGCCGCTGGCGGTGCCCGGGCGTTGCCGGCCGGTCACCAACCCGGCGACGCTGACCGGCCGGCCGTGCTCGACATCCATAAGTTCTTTCGAACTGCGGCAACGCCGGGCTTTCAATTCACCCCGCAGCAAAGCCAGCGGATGCGGCCCGAGGGTGGTGCCGACACTGTTGTAATCGGCTTGCAGGTCTTCGCCCACGGTGGGTTTGGGCAGAGACACCGCCGGCTCTTCCTGGCTCGGCAAACCGGCAAACAAGCCGAGCTGTTTCTGCACCCCCGCCACCTCCCAGCGCGCCCGATGCCGGTCACCGGCCAGCCCGCGCAACGCACCGGCATCGGCCAGTTGCTCCTGGGCGCGAGCATCGAGTCGCGCCCGTTCGCCAAGGTCGGCGATGTCGGCAAACGCCCCCTTCGACCGTGCAAATTCAATGCGCCTGGCATCGTCCTCGCGAAAGCCTTTGATCATCCGCAACCCCATGCGAATGGCCGGCTGCGCGCCGGTGATCGGTTCCAGGCTGCAATCCCAGTCACTGGCCCGCACGTCCACCGGACGAATCTGCAAATGATGCCGGCGGGCATCCTGAAGAATCTGATCCGGGCTGTAGAAACCCATGGGCCAACTATTGATCAGCGCACAGGCGAAGGCCGCCGGCTCGTGGCATTTCAACCAGCAACTGGCATAGGTCAGCAAGGCGAAACTGGCGGCGTGGGATTCGGGAAAACCGTAATTGCCGAAACCTTTGATCTGCTCGAAGATCTGCGCGGCGAACTCCGCCGTGTAGCCGTTTTTCTTCATCCCCTGCGCCAGACGCTCCTTGTGCGGTTCCAGTCCGCCATGGCGTTTCCAGGCGGCCATGGAGCGGCGCAATTGATCGGCCTCGCCGGGGCTGTAGTCGGCGGCAACAATCGCAATCTGCATCACCTGTTCCTGGAACAGCGGCACGCCCAAGGTGCGTTTGAGCACCACTTCGAGTTCTTTCGATGGGTAGATCACCTCTTCTTCGCCCTTACGCCGCCGCAGATAGGGATGCACCATTCCGCCCTGAATCGGCCCCGGCCGAACGATCGCCACCTCGATCACCAGATCGTAGAAATTCTTGGGCTTGAGCCTGGGCAGCATCGACATCTGTGCCCGGGATTCGATCTGGAACACTCCGATGGTGTCCGCATGACCAATCATCTCGTAGGTTTGCGGGTCTTCGGCCGGCACCGTCGCCAGGCTCAGGTCGCGCCCACGGTGTCGACGCAGCAGATCGAAACAACGACGAATCGCGCTGAGCATGCCCAACGCGAGGATATCGACCTTGAGCAACCCGACCGCGTCCAGATCGTCCTTGTCCCACTGGATGATGGTGCGCTCGGCCATGGCGGCGTTTTCCACCGGCACCAGACTGTCCAGGGGTTGTTCGGAAATCACGAAACCGCCTGGGTGCTGGGACAGGTGCCGGGGGAAACCGATCAACTGCCCCGTCAGGCTCAACACCCGGCGCAACACCGGGCTATCGGGATCGAAACCTCCTTCACGCAGGCGCTCGACGGGCGGCGCCTGATCACTCCAGTGACCGCAACAGTCGGCCAGGGCGTTGACCTGATCGGGCGGCAAACCCAGTGCCTTGGCCACATCGCGGACTGCGCCGGCACCGTGGTAGGTACTGACCACCGCCGTCAGCGCTGCACGGGTGCGACCATAACGCTGAAACACGTATTGCAGGACTTCTTCACGTCGCTCGTGTTCAAAATCCACGTCGATGTCTGGCGGCTCGTTGCGCTCTTTGGAGAGAAAACGCTCGAACAGCAGCGTGCTCCGCTCTGGATCGATCTCCGTGATCCCCAGCACGTAGCACACCGCCGAGTTGGCCGCAGAACCACGCCCCTGACAGAGAATGTGTTGCTGGCGGGCGAAATTCACAATGTCATGAACCGTCAGGAAATAACTTTCGTACTCCAGCTCGGCAATCAGCTCCAGCTCCTTGTCGATCTGCGCCAACACCTCGGCCTTAGGACCTTTTTCCCAGCGCCAGCGAATACCCTTTTCAGTCAAGGCTCGCAGCCAGGATGTGGCCGTATGCCCTTCAGGTACCAGCTCCCGGGGATACTGATAACGCAACTGACCAAGGTCGAACGTGCAGCGCCGGGCGATGCTCAGTGTTTCGTCGAGCAGTGCCTGCGGGTAGAGATCGCGCAAAGCGTCGAGGCCACGCAAATGCCGTTCGCCATTGGGGTGCAGACGCAACCCGGCCTCAGCCACCGACAGGTGATAGCGGATCGCGGTCATGGTGTCCTGCAAGGCACGCCGGCCGCGGGCATGCATATGCACATCGCCGCTGGCCACCGCCGGGATCCGCAGTTCCCGCGCCAGAGTCAGCAACGCCGCCAGTCGTCGGGTGTCGTCCTGCCCGCGATGTAACTGAACACTCAGCCAGAGGCGCTCGGCGAAGGTCTGCTTCAGCCAGTGGCCCTGCTCAAAGTCATCGACGGCGTCCGGTACCCATAACGCCAACAGCCCCGGCAACGGCTCGCCGAAATCCTCCCGCAGCACCTGATACTGGCCTTTCTGCGTACGGCGTCTGGCGCGGGTAATCAGGCGGCACAGGGTTTGATAACCCTCGAGGTTTTCCACCAGCAGTACCAGTTTCGGACCGTTTTCGATGCGTATTTCACTGCCGATGATTAGCGGCAATTCCACGGCCTTGGCCGCCTGCCAGGCACGGACAATACCCGCCAGGGTGCATTCGTCGGTGATCGCCAACGCTTGATAGCCCTGCTTTTTCGCCCGCTGAAAAAGCTCAAGCGCACTGGAAGCACCACGCTGGAAACTGAAGTTCGACAGGCAGTGCAGCTCCGCGTAATCGACATTCATGCGAACCAGCCTTGCAGCCACAACGGACCGCCTTCACCCACCGTCCGATAGGCCCAGCCCTGCTGACCGGAGCGGGTTTCGATCAGGTAGTAATCGCGGCGCACGTCGTCGCCGTCCCACCAGCCCGACTCGATGCGTTCCGGTCCCATGAGGATGCGCGTCGAACCTTCGTGTACTGCCTGCGGTTCAGTTAGTAGCCAGCCCGGGCGTTGCACGGCAGGCAGCACCCCACAGGTCTGGCTGTCGACACTGGCCTGCCACGCGCATTCCGGGCGGTGATCGGCCTGGAACCGCAAGCCCTGCACCGCGTCATCCCCCAGCCGTGCGCGCAAGCGTTCGCGCAGCTGTTCCCAAGGCAAGGATTGCTGCGGACGATCATCGAACAGTTCCTGGTACTGGGGCACAAAGGCCGGTAGCTCTTCGGCGCGCAGACGAAAACCGCGCACCGGCGCCTCGACCTGAACCTGTTCCAGCCGCCCCCGGGCCAGTTCGAACAGCATCGCCGGATCGCGCTCGGCGCTGAGCAGGCCGACCTTGATCAGCGTGTCTGGCAACCCGGCGTGCTCCAGGTGCAGGTAGAAGCGCTGCACACCGCTGTCCCGCCCGCAGAGAAACACCGACAGATCGCCCGTCAGCCTGCGCAACGGAAACAGCAATGCCTGATGGGATTGCACATCGAAGTTGAGTTCGATGCGCACGTCGAAACGGTCCGGCGGCAGGTAAAACGCCAGCGCCAGCCGTCGCTCGCCGAACAGGGTGTCCAGATGCTTGAGTACCTGAGCCTCGAAACGCCGGGCCAGGCTATGTCGTGGCAGTGCCTGTACCTGACTCAAAGTGCGCAGCCCCATGCGCGATAACGCCGTGGCAACGCTTGGCTCCAGTGCAATCCGGTCGACGGGCAACTGCCCCAGGTGGTGGTGCAAGACTTCATTGTCCGGCACCACCAGACCGTCATAAACGTTGGCCAGCACCCGCGCCGCCACTGGGTTGGGCGCGGCGACAATCCGGTGACGAAACCCCAGCTCGCCGAGTTCGGCCCGCAATCGCGCCTCGAACTGCGGCCAGGGCCCGAACAAGCCCAGGCTCGATTCGATTTCAAACACCACGGCGCGCGGGTAATGCACGCTGACCTGAGCGCTGAACCGATAGGCCCAGGCGGCCAGGAATTGCTGCCAGTGTTCGATCTCAGCGGCGTCATATTCGGCGGTGACAAAACTTTTGCTCAGGGCCTGGGCGGCGCTCATCGATTGGCCGGGCCGCAAACCCAGCGCTCGCGCCGAACCGTTAACGGCTTGCAGCACCCGACGCTGGGCCGGACCGGTCAGCAGCGCCAGCGGTTCGTCAGGGTCGGGGCGCTGACGCAGTACCGCGTCCAGCGCCAATTGCGGGAAGAGAATGCAAACCCAGCGCATGGCAACCTCAATGCCCGACGGCAAAAGCAATCGGCGCCGAACGGGCCAGCCCGCCCCGGCACTTGAGCACCCGCAACTGCGCAGGTTTGGCGTCGATGGCGATGCGCAAGGCCGCTGGTGACGGGTTGATGGCTTCACTGATCGAGCGATAGGCGAACGCCAATGTCTGACCGGTTTCCGCCGCCACCTGCAAACGTCGCAATGCTCGATCATCGGCCTTGTGCGGCCAGCACAACACCGCCCCGCAACTGCCCGAACGCAGGCATTGTTCCGCCGCCCACAGCGCATCGCGCTCGCTGGCCTGGATGATCGACAGTTGCCGCAGATCGACCCCGGCGTTCTGCCAGGCCTGGGGATACGGCACGTAAGGCGGCGCCACCAGCACGATACGCTCCCCCGCCGCCGACAGCCGCGCCAGTGCCGGCCACACCAGTTGCAACTCACCCACGCCTTGCCCGGACAACAGAATTTCAGTCAGCGCCGCTTCCGGCCAGCCGCCCGTGGGCAATGCCGCATCCAGCGCCGCATGCCCCGTGGGTTGCGGGCTGACGGCCGGTGGCGCAGGCCGGCCCTTCCAGACTTGGCCGCCATTGAACAACATATCCAACGCAACGACGGCGCCCATCACCCTTGCCTCACCAGACCGCAGAACACGCCTTCGATGGCCAGATCCTGATCGGCTCGAACAATGATCGGCTGGTAAGCCGGATTACGCGGTAACAGGCGAACAGAATCGCCGACCCGCTCGAAACGCTTGATGGTGACTTCGCCGTCGAGCCGCGCCACGACGATCTGGCCGTTGACCGCTTCGGGATTGCGCCGCACGCCCACCAGATCGCCGTCGAGAATGCCGTCCTCGATCATCGAATCGCCCTGGACCCGCAGCATGTAATCCGGCACCCGCGAGAAGATCGACGGATCAAGCAGCAAACGGCTGTGGACCTCGGCATCGGCACCGATCGGCGCACCGGCCGCCACTCGACCGAGTACCGGAACATCCAGCAGTTCGGGCCGCGACGGTTGATTCAGCAGCCGGATACCGCGCGCCTGATGCGCATTGACCTCGATAAAACCGGCCTCGGTCAGCGCCAGCACGTGCTTGCGCGCCACGCTACGGGAGGCGAAACCAAAGGCCTCACTGATTTCAGCGAGGCTCGGGGGCTGACCGTGTTCGGCGATGCGATCGCGGATGAAGGTCAGGATAGCGGTACGGCGGGGAGTTAAAGTTGTCATGGAGTACATTTGTACTCTTTTGGGTTTTACCTGACAAGGACCGCCAGTCAGCTTAGCCCGCGAGAAGCTGGAAACCCTGCGATGTCTTTGATAGAAGCGACCGTTTTGGCGGTCGCCCATCGATGGCTCGGGTTCTTTCAGCTGCGCTTGGGGTTTAGCCGATGCGCAATGCGCGCAGGTCGAGGCGACCGTCCTTGAGCGGCGGACACCAATAATAGCCGCCGGTGATCGGCCGGCTGATGCGATACAGCCCGTCGGTGATGCCGTCTTCCAGACCGCTCATGCGCCGCAACTGGGATTCGAATGCGTCGAGGGAAAAACCGAAGGCCAGGAACATCAGGCCGGCGCGATCGCCTTCGATCCACGGCATCGAGCGACGAACCACGAAAGCTTCGGGTGTGAAGCTTTCCTGGGCGGTGCGTTTGACATGAGCGGAGATTGGCGCATCGTCGAGTTCTTCGTTGTCGCTCAGGCGCCGCCCCATGATGTTGTCCTTCTCCTGGGACGGCATCGCGTGAAAGCCTTTCAAATCATGCTGCCACTGCTGAATCGCGGCGAAGCTGCCACCGACCAGTCCCTCAGCGCCTTCGCCCAGCAGGGCTGCGGCTACAGCAGCTTCGTCGTGAGGGTTTTCGGTGCCGTCTTCGTAACCGGTCAGGTCGTGGCCGGTCATGTGACGGAAGGTTTCATTCATCTGCACCAGACGCAGGGCCGGTGCCAATGCAGCTTCGATCGCGTGGCTGCGATTGAGCAATTCACCGCGGTCAACGCCATGCAGCCAGCACCAGAGCGCGTGTTGGGTCGACGGGTTGTCGACGCCGACACCGACCAGCGCAGGAAAAGCGCGTAGCCCGTCGATCTGCGCGTGCAATGCCTTGACCAGGGATTCACCGAAACCGACGACCGCCGACTTTCCGTCCACCAGGCGCATCAGGTTATCCAGCGCAGCCGGTAGTGCCTCGGCAGATTCAAGGGCGAAGAACATATGACGAGCTTGAGGCGGAACGGGGGTGGCGAGAATGCCCGGCTGGTAGTAACTCATATGAACTCCTTCAGAAAGAGTACGAAGTTTAACCGGGGGATCGTTATTTGTGTGTTTTCAGGGCAAAAGATCGCAGTTGCTACAGGCTTTCATGACTGGATGAGCCGACAGATTGGCACTTCACAACGCCGAGCCAAAAGATCATAAGATGATCCATGACAAGCGCGTCCGAGGCCTGCTAAAACGATTCATCCGTGCATCACCCAATCCAGACGGGGTAGCGATATGACCACAGCACCAATCCTTGGCAACCTGTTTCCCACCGCCGACAACGTCCCGGAAAAATACCGCCTCAACGGCCCGACCGAGCAGCGCGAATACCTGGTCGATGGCGAACTGAAAACCTGGTCCGGGCCCCTCGCCCAAGTCCGTAGCCCGGTGTACCTGAGGGCGGCGAATGGCGATGAACAGGTCATTCTCGGCAGCACGCCGCTACTCGATGCCGAGACCGCACTGACCGCTCTGGACGCCGCCGTCCGCGCCTATGATCGGGGCCAGGGCCTATGGCCGACCCTGCGCGTGGCCGAGCGTATCCAGCACGTCGAAACCTTCCTGGCTCGCATGCGCGAACAGCGCGAGGCGGTGGTCAAGTTGCTGATGTGGGAGATCGGCAAAAACCTCAAGGACTCGGAAAAAGAGTTCGACCGCACCTGCGACTACATCGTCGACACCGTCAACGCCCTCAAGGAACTCGACCGCCGCTCCAGCCGCTTCGAACTGGAACAGGACACCCTCGGCCAGATCCGCCGCGTTCCGTTGGGCGTGGCGTTGTGCATGGGACCTTACAATTACCCGCTGAACGAAACCTTCACCACGCTGATTCCCGCGCTGATCATGGGCAACACCGTGGTGTTCAAACCGGCCAAGCTTGGTGTGCTGTTGATTCGCCCGCTGCTCGAAGCGTTCCGCGACAGCTTCCCGGCCGGGGTGATCAACGTCATTTACGGCAGCGGCCGCGAGACCGTCAGTGCGCTGATGGCCAGCGGCAAGATCGATATCTTTGCGTTCATCGGCACCAACAAGGCCGCCAGCGACCTGAAAAAACTCCACCCAAGGCCTCACCGCCTGCGCGCGGCGCTGGGCCTGGACGCGAAAAACCCCGGCATTGTTTTGCCGGAGGTCGATCTGGACAATGCTGTGAACGAAGCTGTCACCGGCGCCCTGTCGTTCAACGGCCAGCGCTGTACCGCGCTGAAAATCCTCTTCGTCCATGAAGACGTGGTCGAGGCGTTCATCGAGAAATTCAACACCAAACTCGCCGCCCTCAAACCCGGCATGCCGTGGGACAGTGGCGTGGCCCTGACGCCATTGCCGGAATCAGGCAAGGTCGACTATCTGCACACGCTGGTGGCGGACGCGGTCAGCAAAGGTGCAGCCGTGGTCAACCCCAACGGTGGTGAGTCCCGCGCATCGTTCTTCTACCCGGCCGTGTTGTACCCGGTGACACCGCAGATGCGTGTCTACCAGGAAGAACAGTTCGGCCCGGTCGTGCCGATCGTGCCCTACCGTCATCTGGACACCGTGATCGATTACGTCCTGGAATCCGACTTCGGCCAGCAACTGAGCATCTTCGGCACCAACCCGGTGGCGGTCGGCAGGCTGGTGGACACCTTCGCCAATCAGGTCGGCCGGATCAACCTCAACACCCAGTGCCAGCGCGGTCCGGACACTTATCCGTTCAACGGTCGCAAGAACTCCGCCGAAGGCACGCTGTCGGTGCACGATGCGCTGAGAGTGTTCTCGATTCGGACCCTGGTGGCGACCAAATTCCAGGAAAGCAGCAAAGAGCTCATCAGCGAGATCATCAGCGGACGAAACTCGAGCTTCCTGACCACCGACTACATCTTCTGAGGTCTGTTACTGCGCCGCCAGCCGCCGAAGCTTCAGGCCCCAACCCTGTTGCATCCCGGCGGCGGCCAACAGAATCGCGGCGACACCCATCCATTGCAGCGGCTCCAGGCGATGGCCGAAGGCGAACCAGTCAACGAAAATCGCCGCAATCGGGTAGATGAACGACAGCGCGCCGGTCAGCGCTGTCGGTAGTTTTTGAATCGCGCCGTAGAGCAACACATACATCAAACCGGTGTGCACGATGCCCAGGGTCACCAGGCTGGCCCAGGCACTGGGCGTTTGCGGTATCGCCGAGAAATGCGCAAACGGCGCGAGCAACAGAACGCCGGTGCAGACCTGGATCAACGCGATCAGATGCGGTGGCGTGCCGGTCAGGCGCTTGATGATCAACGCGGCAATCGCGTACAGAAAGGCAGCGCCCAGCGCCAGACCAATCCCCATCAGGTAATCGTTGCCGCCCTCGCCCTGCTCACCATGGGCGCTGACAATCGCCAGCATTCCGAGAAACGAAATGCCCAGCCAGAACAGTTTCTGCAGGGTGATCTTCTCGTTGAGGAACAACGCGGCTAACCCCACCAGCATGAACGGCTGGACGTTATAGACCGCCGTACCAATGGCTATGGAAGCGCGGGAGTAAGAAGCAAACAACAGTACCCAGTTGCCGACAATCGCCACGCCGCTGAGTACCGCCAGCAAGAACGTGATGCGGGTCAGAATGCCAGGACGCAAAAAGCCAAACGCCGCGCAGATCAGCAACAAGGTGGCGGCGCCAAAAACGCAGCGCCAGAACACCACGTCCAGCACCGGTTGCCCGGACACCAGCACAAACCAACCAATGGTCCCGGAAATGAGCATGGCGGCGGTCATTTCGAATGAGCCGCGACGTAGTGTTTTGTCCATCATCAACCTCCTGTGTTTGAACCCAAAGTATGCCAATCCACTGGGGAGCTTCTCCAGCGCAAAAAGCAGGCTAAACTCGGCTTCTGCCTTTTTTATCAAGGCTTATTCAGCCGATTACCTAACAGAGGATTTGCCATGACCGACGACATCGACCAAGTGCTGATCAGCGCGCTGATGGAAGACTCACGCCGCTCGCTCAAGGCCCTGGCACAGATCAGCGGCCTGTCCTCGCCCAGCGTCGCCGAGCGCCTGCGCCGCCTCGAAGAACGTGGCGTGCTCAAGGGCTACACCGTCGAGATCGACCCCAAATGCTTCGGCTACCAACTCCAGGCCATCGTCCGCATCCGCCCGCTGCCGGGCCAGTTGCAGGAAGTGGAGCGACAGATTCAGGCCATCCCCGAATTCACCGAGTGCGACAAAGTCACCGGCGACGACTGCTTCATCGCCCGCCTGCATGTGCGCTCGATGGAACAACTGGACACCCTCCTCGACCGCCTCAACAGCCACGCAGAAACCAACACCGCCATCGTCAAGAAAACCCCGGTCAAGCGCCGGCTGCCACCGATGGCTTAAGTGCTGTTTTGTTGAAACCAACGAGCTGTGCCAAATCACAGACAATAAAAAACCCGCCGAAGCGGGTTTTTTACTCAAGGCTGATGATCAATCATCGCGGCTCATGATGCCGAACAGTTGCAACAAACTGATGAACAGGTTGTAGATCGAGACATACAGGCTGATGGTCGCCATGATGTAGTTGCGCTCACCGCCGTGAATGATAGCGCTGGTCTGGAACAGAATGCACACCGACGAGAACAGCACGAAACCTGCGCTGATCGCCAGTTGCAGACCGCTGATCTGGAAGAACAAGCTCGCCAGTGTCGCGCCCAGCAGCACAAAGAAACCGGCTGTGATGAAACCGCCGAGGAAGCTCATGTCCTTACGAGTGATCAGCACATACGCCGACAGGCCGCCGAACACCAGCGCGGTCATCGCAAAGGCCGAACTGACCACTTCCGCCCCGCCCTGCATGCCCAGGTAACGGTTGAGGATCGGGCCAAGCAGGAAACCCATGAAACCGGTCAGCGCGAACGCAGACACCAGGCCCCACGCCGAGTCACGGAGTTTGTTGGTGAGAAAGAAAAGGCCGTAGAAGCCGATCAGCACCACGAAGATATTCGGGTAGCCGACACGCATCTGCTGCGCGACAAACGCCATCACGCCGCTGAATGCGAGGGTGAGAGCGAGTAAGCCGTAAGTGTTGCGCAGGACGCGGCTAACCTCTAGCTGCTCAGCCTGCACGCTGTTATTAACTGCGTAATCCTGTTCGCGCATGGCGACACTCCTGTTGGGTTTGAAACGTTCAGTCGCAAAGATCATAACAGACGCTCTGTAACAAGCCATGCAGAGAGTTTGACAGTGTGTTTCATTCAGGTATTATGGCGCCCGCAACGCAAACGGAGGTGTGGCCGAGTGGTTTAAGGCAACGGTCTTGAAAACCGTCGACTGTAACAGGTCCATGAGTTCGAATCCCATCGCCTCCGCCATATTTGTACCGACAAAGCCCTGATTATTCAGGGCTTTGTCGTTTCTGAGGTTTGGGTGACGGCTTTTTTTTGGAAGTGTTACAAAGCTATTTGGTAACCGTTACAAAACTTTCCGGTTTTTCCCATCCTGCGGCGTCCTGCCGATCGTTAAACATCCTTCATGTAATGCGATGCTACGCTGTCATCAAAACAGAGGGTTTGCGATGCCACATTCAGACCTGCTCCCCTCCCTGCTGTACAAGATCAACGAAAACCAACTCGCCCTCGAAGCCGCAATCATGGAGCTTTCCAACTGGGTCGAACAACGCGGCTCGGTCGACGTCCCCGACAAGGTGCGGGGCGCCCTAGACACGATCGACAAGAACGAGGAGTATCATCAAGTACACTTGCGGTCCTGATGACACCGGAGTGTCCTGCTCACGGTTATCAAGGGCAGGCTTTACATCCTCCAACCCATGGTTGCACCGAACATCGTGCGAGTTGGGGAATGGAAATTGCGTTGATCTATCTACCTCTTGCTGCATCCCGCCGCAGCGCTTGCACCACACGGCTCCATTCAAAAAGGACCAGCTCTGATGGCTAGGTAAGGATCTTATCCAGAGTCGTCACTCTGCTGATACCTGTACAAAACATGTACAAAATATACTAGACCATGGGTTCTTGCCTTCAAGACCAGCCGGAGGAGAATAGCGGGTGGGGTCTGAAGCAAATGAGTAGGGTTATACAACCAACAAGCTCGGTTGCTCATAAGCGCATCACGCCGCTCATATCCGCTACACGTTGCTTGACTTTTAAAGATCGTCGTCTAGCCTCTGTTAGGATTAAACAAAACCATAGCAAATGTAGTTAACTTAGCTTTAAGGGATAGATTCAGTCGTCACTCCTAATGGAATAAGGAGCTCATCAAATTGCCCACCAATGCCAAAAATCTAACCGTATATTCATCAAAAACGTACGATGACTTTCTAGCTGCGCGCGATCAACTGATGATGCATAAGTACATTTTTAATCAGTACAAGCCGAGATCAATAATAAGCACCTCAACTGGAAACAGGACACCAAGCCCCTTCCTGATAACAAATCAAAGTTCGATACACCTACTGGCAAATATTTAAAATATCATGCCTGAACAGGGCATCAAAAACAACTAACAAAATCTATAAAAAAGGAGTAATCGCATACAACTAGACACATAACACAACCGGAGCAAAACCAAAACCAAAACCAAAACCAAAACCAACTATTGCAGACGCAATGTTAATTCAATAAAAGGAATTATACCGATGGCTAAAAGAAGCGTTGATGTTTATTTTGAGAATTACCTCGACTCCGCCTTGAGTCTAACTCAAAATTCTCTGAAGTTAGATCATGGGGAATGGGATACCTATCCTCCGCAGAAAATATTGAAGCCGAGCTCTAATGTGTCCGGCAAAGGCTATTGGAAGACAGAGTCAGATGGGTTCGCTACGGGCACGGAGGCACTTTGCTCCTACGCTTTTTATGATTTTGTCACTGAGGAAGTTTGCAATATAAATATCCACTGGGACGACCCATACGCGGGGTCTAATTCGTATGCAATCACGACCGATAGCGACAACGTTAAAGTTTCATATAGTGGTGGAGACGGCGATAACGCTACTGTGACCTTCAGGGCAGAAAAAAAATAATATAACGGAGCGGGCCTTAGTTGATCAGATAGCCGCCGAGTAAATCTCGAGCGGCTATTTCAAAACTAAATTTTAGAAAGTCGATCTCGTGATACTGCTCGCTGTAACTCATGGACCTAGAGCCGCCACCTCCTGCACGTACGCCTGGCACGCCGCCAGCCTGATCAGCCCCCGGTCACCGTCGTCGGTGATACCGACAATTCGTTGAGCATGCGCTGGGTCAAGGTGCCCCCAAAACCAGCAATTGATATATAAAGAAAAACAGTTCATTTAAAGGAGGTACAAAACCGCCACATCACCCAGTTGATCATCAATAAACCTTGTCGCGCCGCACGCTTCGTCGAGGGATCGATATGTCAGGTCGAGCAGGACACGACGAACGATAACTGGAGACTTCTCATCTCGGGCGTGCAGGTGAACTTCAGCAAAAGCTAACCCACCCTCATCCTGAGTAGCCTCAGGTAAAGCAATAAACTGCTCGAGCGATTTACCAGCCATTTCAAGCTCCAATTTCAGTTTTTGAGCAGAACAACTACCCCACTTCAACGAATCACGCCAGCAGACCGACATGCCATATGGCCGCTATCACGATGGCGCCGCGTCATCACATTGCTGACGGCCAAGCGTTGTAAGCCACCTGCAGCACGGCTGTTAAAGCTGCCGCAAGTGCAGCCCGACTGTTCCAGATCGACTGCTTACGCATCGTAGGCTCTATGTCAGCGCCATCGATAATCAGCCTAGCGTCAAACATGCCGTTCTCATCTGGAACTTCCGGGCCAGGTTTTACTTTCACATAGGCCGAGATTATCCAGAACACGGCTGAAAGCAAACCAGTTGCCAACGAAGCATATAGAACAAAGTCCTTCATAAATCACCCATGGCCAGAAATCCGAAGCTCGCCCACAATTGGAAGATGTACCTGAGAACGGCATCGCCACAACCCCAAATCAGGGTGCCAATTACCGTAAAGACCAAGGCAATCCAACGGACTTTTTCAAATTAGTTCGTAAACTCATCGAGAACTTGAAGCTTGTATAAGTCACCGCTCTCACCGGGCCGATGGAGCTTTCTCAGCCCCATATCGGCGACCGTTGTGCTCAGAAGAGCATAAACCATGGTTATTGCCCCACTTTGCCGAAACCAAACTTCAATAGTTTCGAAGCTTTGGCGAATGTCCAAAATCGCAATAAGCGGCGCAAAAAAAGCAATGCAGAGAAGAGTCTTGCAACCCCTTAGATAACGGTTTGAAGTCTTCCGGTAGCCCTTTTTGAGATCCTCAACAACTTTATCCTCCGCAACACCCATGCCCGAACTCCTTTCGAAAAAAGCGAACTATAGCTCCGCGGTTTCCCCAAGCCCACAGAAAACAAAATCATCCAACCGCAACCCGACATGAAGAGGTATCGATTTAAGGGAACAGCAGGCGAGTACGTCTATGTCGCAGATTTCGACCGGATAACCGCCGAGCGTGACACTCTGCAGCAGCGCCTGAACGCGGTGGATCAGCGAAACGATGAGTTGACCGCCCAGCACCAGGACTAGCCTTGGTCCGTACTGATCTCAATGTCTTCTGGGAATACGAGCTTTCCATACCAACCGTGCCCGGCCGTAAGAGCAGATATCGGAGCAAGCAACAGCGCCGCCCATAACAAGGCTTTTTTCAATCCGCCGACGTTGCTGACCATGACCCTGCAGATAAGCCACAGATGAAGAAGGCTTGCACCACTCGCAAGGAAGATAAACCCGAAGGCCTGAAAATCCATGTTTCTCATATTCCTAAAAACCGCAGCATAGCGCTTTCAAAACACTGCCGGCCAGTAATTCACCGCCAATGAGTCGGTCGTAGCAGAAGAGCGTGTACTGATTGTTTTCTGGGAACTGAGCAGCGGCAACCCAAATGTCGCGCTGATAAGGCGATAACGGCGTACGGATCATCCCTGTATCCTCTTGAAAAAACTCCAAGGCGTGGAAACACGCAGTGCGCCAACATGCCGGCCGGGCACCTGGGCTCGTCCTCATCCTGAGTACGACTTTATCCGTCAGAAGAGTAGGAAAAACTTTCCACGTCTTTGTAAGAACATTCCGAGCGTAGAAGCAATTTTTTGCTTTGCAAACTTGCTTCGCATGATTTTTCCAATCTGCCCATCGTGACGGCGAGATATATTTTTGCGTTGTACTTTGCCTGAAACCCGAAAGATCCAACGGCGAGTCTCGGCGATCGATGGCTCAACCAAGGCTCTCGCCCAGTGCCGCTAAAGGCTTTGACTTACGTCCAGCCCAACGCCTAAAGTCGCAACGGTTTACGATTCGGGAACCGCTTACGCTCCCTTCGGCAAGAAGGCACGCCCGTGGATATGGCTTGCCTAAAATGGAACTTTGAACAGGTCTGGGAGACGTTATGAATACCGACGAACAAGAGCAGGACAACAAGGAGCAACAGGGCGCCGTCAGCGCCAAACTGATGGAATATGCGATCAAGGCTCGCAAGGTATTCATCACGGGAGTAGTGGATGAGCGGATGGCCAAGGACGTTGTGCAACAACTGCACATCCTTGCGTCCATTAACGATGATCCGATTTACGTCTTCATCAACTCGCCGGGTGGGCATGTTGAATCGGGCGACATGATCTTCGACGCCATTCGTTTTATTGCCCCGACGGTGGTAATGATTGGCTCTGGCAGCGTCGCGAGCGCGGGCGCACTGATTTACGCGGCAGCCAAAAAAGAAAATCGTTACTCACTCCCAAACACACGATTCCTGCTGCATCAACCGTCTGGTGGCTTTCAAGGGCCAGCTAGCAACGTTGAGATTTACATGAATGAAATTGTCAGGATGAAAAAGCGCCTGGACAAAATATTCGCCCACGCGACTGGGCAAACGGCAGAAAAAATTAGTGCCGACACCGAGCGCGACTTTTGGCTCAATGCTGAGGAAGCGCTGGAATACGGCCTGGTGAATAAGATCATCGTGTCGGAAAAAGAGATCACATGACCAGCCTCCTAATGGTGCAGAGCCTAGTAGTGTTCTAGCAATTTTGCTGCCAACGCACGATTGACTCAGGGGCCGAAACTTCACTGACCAAAGCCCCTGATTCTTGAACTTCTACCAGTGCTGGATTTGGGGTGACTGACATTGGGTCAGCACTGCGTCGGCAGTTGGATCAATTCCGCATCAACGGCAATATGAATAGACGCGGTCTACGTGAATAAAATGCCCATATCTCGCGCTGGGTGCGCTCCAACAGAGCTCCTCACAACGCGATATGGTCGCGGTAGGGACGGCAGTTACCTGCCCCCCCCCCCCGCACACTGGCGCACTAAGCATTTCGGGAATACACCTTCCGATTTGGATGACTTGCGTGTTTTCTGCTCACCAGAACAGCATCCTCAATGCCAGTGCAATCACGACTATATTAAAGCTGACTCCATCCACTTTTTATCCTGTAAATACATTCGTTCGTAGCAGCAAGATGGAAGAATATGTCCATTGCTGCATTGCTATGCAGCAATGGTGCATGAGGTCCGGCTCGTGCGAAACTTCACCGACTTACGAATCACGAACGGTGTTGAAATGGTGCGTTTGCTTGCTGTCTCGGGAAGTCTGCGTCAGGCCTCCTCCAACTCAATTTTGCTACGAGCAGCTGAGCGTCTATGCCCCGAAGGGCTACTAGTCACGCACTATGAGGGCATCGGGGAATTACCTCACTTCAACCCTGATCTACTCGAAGATCTTCCCGAACCAGTCATAGCGTTACGCTCGATCATCGGTCAGGCGGATGGGCTGTTGTTTTCGTGTCCCGAATACGCCCGAGGTATTCCCGGCGCATTCAAAAACATGCTCGATTGGCTCGTGAGCAGTGAAGAATTTCCGGGCAAGCCCGTCGCGCTTTTCAACGCATCGCCCAGAGCCAATCACGCGCAAGCCGCATTGCGGCTGGTCCTGGATACGATGTCAGCTCGCATCATCGAGGAAGCGTCAATGACTGTTAACCTCCTGTCCAGCCGATTGAGCGTCGAGAGCATTGCCACCGACCCGGTGATGGGCCCACTGATTGGTACTGCGCTCGGCGCTTTTAAACGGTACCTCGATAATCCGCTGGCTGCTTGAGACCGCACATCGTGTTGGGCAACGAAGCCTGAATAGACCTTCGACCCAATGGGCTGCAACGGTCGATCCACTACTCGCCGACAGGCTGTGACCGAATCACATGCGGCACAGCTTTGCGTCACTTCCACGATCTGTATGTTGGCCTTCGGTCCGATCTTGGGCTTCAGCCACTGCTAACTACCTCCTGATGACCAATATGCTTGACTGGGACAGCCTCCGTTTTTTCTTTGCCTTTGTTCATGAGGGCTCCTTAGCCACTGCGGCTCGCTCGCTGGGGGTGGAGCACGCGACTGTGGCTCGCCGAATAGCTGATTTTCGTGTGGATTGCGCTGGAAACCGGTTCCACTCCATGGCTGATCGTTCCGCTCTGCTGGCAGGCACCGGTCAAGGCTTGGGCCAGTTAGGTGGACTGCCCCTTATTGCTGACCGCGTTCCTACGCAGCGTAGAGCCGAAGCCAACGCAGTATTCAACATGGGGGGCTGTGCCCGCTGGGGCGAACCCGGTGCGTACTTATGACTGTAACTTAATCAGGTTCACCTCAACGCTCGCGCGTTGCAGCTGGCGGTAGGCGAGCCAAGAACTAAACATGGCAACAACAGCGCAACCTGACGCAAAATAAAACACTGACGCATATCCGAAGTGACTCACGCAGAGCCCTCCTACGCCGCCAGCCAGAAGAATGCCAATATCGAAACAAGCTTCGTACGTACTAAGCGCTAGCCCGATATTAGTGTCTGGCAAACTCTTAATGGCCGGTAATGCCAATAACGGATAGACCATCGACAATCCGAGACCCGTCATAAACGCTCCCAGCATCACTACATCAATCTGGGGCGCAGTGGCCACCAGCAAAAGGCCTAGTGATTCGATAATCAAGGATATCCATACGGCTTTTAATCCATAGGCATCCGCCTTTTTTCCAAGCATTAGTCGCGCGACGACATAACCCACACCAAATAACGCCAAAATCATCGGCGCATCTGTCTGCCATCCTTTCTCCATCAAAAACAATAACAAAAACGAAGTTATTGATGCATAACCAACGTTGCCCAGCGCAAAACCTGAGCCAGGTCGCCATATTTCACGTATTGCCGTCCAAGTCGAGATACTCATCGGCTCGCCGGGCACCTTAGCATCTTCGACAAACAACACCACCATGACACCAAAAAACGGGAGGCATGACATGATCAACGTTGATAGCAATACAGAGTTCTCACGAAATAAATATGCGCCGATATAATTGCCAATCGCGAGTCCGAGGAACATACCGACACCGACCCATGACATAACTTTCCCAGCATGCTCACGCCCTATCAAACCGATTGGCCAAGTTCCACTACTGGTAAACACCAAGCTTTCTCCCACGCCCATTAATAACCGGCTAAAACATACAAGGGCAAAGACAGGCATAGCAGACAATACACTCTGGCCAATCAGAATGAAGCATATTGTACCGGCAGCGAAGAGGAGCAGTAGACCAGTGACCATTGCTCGCTTTGGACCATGCCGATCAGAAAATCGGCCTGCGTACGGCCGGGATAACAACGTCGCGACTGATTCCATCACCACGATCAAACCGACATAGCTACCAGGCAGCCCTAACACCTTGTTGATATAGGGTGGAAGTACAGCCACAGATATCCCTAGGCTAGTGATGGCCACAAATAGCATTGAAGCGACGACCACTGCGGGCAAGAAATTACGATTCTGGAAGCCCATTGCGCACTCCTTTGTTCACGACTCGGCCCTGCTCAACAAAAATCTGCTCATCAATGAGGCCCGCAACAGCTGTACAAATAATACTCTGTTCTACGCAAATGATTTCCTCGCGTAGCATCGCCTCAGTCATTTGTGAGGTTATTCTAACTGTGCCCTGATCAATAATAGGTCCTGCGTCCACTTCATCATTGATAAAGTGAACCGTGGCCCCCGTGATCTTTACACCTGCCTCCAGAGCCCGGCGCTGGGCCTTGTCGCCCGGAAAAGCCGGTAGGATAGATGGATGTGTATTGATGGTTCTACTGCCAAACCGACTAACAAACTCAGACGAAAATATCCTGCGAAAGCCTCCCAAGACGATCACATCGATCTGTGCGCCCTCCAGCAATATTGCGATTTCCCGTTCGAATTCCGCACGGCTCGGATAATCCGAATGAATTACTTTATTAACCTTCACATCGGAAAATCGGGTATCGGCCCCGGCATCGAAACTAGCATTATTGGTGATGACCAATGCAAGCCTGGCAGCGTGTTTTGCCTCTTCGATCCCATTTTTTACCGCGTCAATTAATGATCCACGGCCTGAAAATAAAAAAGCTATTTTTTTCATCCGACTACATGCTCCTTGAATTTGGAAAAAGTGGATCGCACGTCCACCAGTGAGTGGCATACAAACTCACCGAACTCAAAAATTACGGTACCACCCACCATGACCCGCACCGGATCCTCCTTGTGGATCATGTTCAAAAAAGAAATTGGATTATCCAAGTAATGATCAGAAAAGTTGGCGCTATCGTAGAAGGCAATATCGGCAAGAAAGCCTACGCGCAACTCACCTACGTCCTTCAATCCAAGCGCGCGAGCTCCTGAGGAAGTCAGCATTTTTAGAGTTTCACGTGCGCTTGGCTTTTTATCCAGGCTATCTGGGCCATGATGATAAGCCCAACCAAACCTTACCAGTGACACAGTGATGTAAAGTGATTTACCGGTAATGGAATACCTCGTCGCACCAATAAATTCTTATATAAATTAACCTGTGGCAGGTGATCGCGGCCATGCGCGATCTCATCCCACAGATTTGTGTGATTTCCCCTCTGGCACTTAGCTCCGAGCCGTGAAGAGCCATAGCTAAGATGTTAAAAAAGTGCAAATTTAAAGCACTATTGCTTTTAAAAAAGTAGCAAAGCTGTTGCTCATTCGCTTCCAAGGCGAGATAGTCGAATAACTCATGCCGTGACGCCCTGTGATACAGCCAGACCTGCTTCAGAAAGCTGGAAAAACCCCTCCCATAATCAATACCATTTCTTGCCACTTGCATTTTTTTCTTGCTCAATCCAGTGACGCTCGACGAGGGTTTTGATCCGAATCAAAGTACGGTTGAATTGATTAATTGATGCTGGTGACATCGGAGTGACCGAGTGTTGACGATACATCTCGAACAGGATTGAGTGAATCGCCGTCTTACTTGCTTCGCATCCTTTCGAAAATGCTAACTCGATGGTCTGTGTAGTAAGCTCTATCAGCGTTACTTCGCGAGCTTATTTTTCGAGAAAAAACCGTCCAAATCAGACATCTGAATCAGCTCCATAATCTGTTCATCAGGGGTTTGCTTGGCAGTGCGGGGACGAGGGGGCGGGAAACTTCCATGAGAAAAGCGCTCATTTAAAATCCTTTCTAAAATAAGTTGGAGAACGATAAATGATACAGACATGTATCGCAATACAGATTTTTTATTCTCTCTTGATAATTTTGTAATTACTTGATTTGTAAAATTTTTTAAGGAAAAAGCATCCTTGGCACGGAAAGCAAAGAAACGACCGAGGGTCCGCTTGGCCTACCCCTCACCACATAGAGGTGTGCTTTTAGCCAACCGAACGTGCGCTTGATGACGTTACGTTGCCGGTATTTGGGCCGACCAAATGGCTTCGGCCAGCCCAGTTTTGACTTTCGCTTCATCATTCGCATTGGATCGCCAAGAGGTGTTCGTAGCCATCAGCGATGGGCAGGCCATTGGTATTGTTTCACTGAACTCCATTAATGCAAAAAATTTGGCTTTGAGCTCGAGGGTGTTCGACGCAAGAACATTCTAAAAGACGGAAGCCGGATTGACGTGATACTCCTCGGCATAACGAAAGAGGAATGGAAGGACAAGCGCCCCGCGCTTGAACCTCTGATCCTGCGCCTGAACAAATAGCGATGGCGTCGAGGGCATTGCCACCGACCCGGTGATGGGCCCACTGATGGGTACTGCAATCGGCGCTTTTAAACGGCACCTCGACAATCAAAACCTTTGATGCTCCAACATGGGTTGCACCCGTTGGTTTGACTGAGTGTAAAAAAATAGGGACAGATCCTGAGAAATCCCCGATTATTCTTACAATAAATCAAGAAGTTGGGAATTGAAGAGACCTGCATGGGTCGGCAACTTGTATTGCACCACACAAAAACAAGACACCGACCCCATGCAGGCCATCCGATTCTTACACAGCGCGCTCGCCCAAGCACTTCCCACTGTCCATTCTCGTCGTCTGAAAACATTGATGTGTTGTGTCAGCGCATTACTCCAAGGACGTCGGCTCACTCTGACGGGGCTTGGCCGATTCATGTCAGGCAAGGCCTACCCCAAACACGCCATCAAACGAGTCGATCGGTTGCTGGGTAATCGGCATCTGCAAACCGAGCGCTCGCTGTTTTACTGGGTCATGTTGCGAGCCTTGCTGGGGTCGCTGAGGCATCCGTTGATCCTGGTCGATTGGTCGCCGATCGATGCGGCTGGAGAGTTCTTTTTGTTGCGTGCAGCCATTCCTTTGGCGGGACGTTCGTTCCCGATTTACGAAAGCGTTCATGAGCGCGAGGGTTGTCCGAAATATCAAAAACGGTTGCTGCAAACGTTGGCCGAAATGCTCCCCAAAAACTGCGTTCCGATCCTTGTAGCTGATGCAGGTTTTCGCCGGCCATGGATCAAAGCCGTCGAGGCGCAAGACTGGTATTACGTGGGGCGAGTGCGTAACCGGGACCTCTACCGCAACGACGCACACACTTGGCTGCCGGTTAAAAACCTCTACGCCCTGGCGTCGTCCTCACCGAAATCACTGGGTCGGATCGAGATGACCCAAAGCGCTCCGCACTTCATCCATTTGTACTGCGTCAGGCATTCGGCAAAGGGTCGCAAACATCAGCGTGTCACCGGTTCAATCGCCAAAAACAAACTCAGCAGGCAATCGGCCAATCGTGAACGAGAACCTTGGTTATTGGCCAGCAACCTACCGGAGGATCAATGGAATCCATCGAGAATCGTGGCCATTTACAAGCAGCGTATGCAGATAGAAGAAGGCTTCAGGGATGTAAAAAGCGAGCACTTTGGCGTTGGCGTGACTCGCCACCGGAGTCGCTGTCCGCGCCGAATCGAAGTGCTTTTGCTGATCTCGGCGTTGGCCAATTACATCATTTGTTTAACGGGGTTGCAGGCCCGCGAAGCGGGTCATGAACATCGTTTTCAAAGCAGTAGCCTTAAACGCCGGCGGGTGTTGTCGCTGTGGCGACTGGGCTTGGAATACTGGCGCAGCGGACGCGGCTCAAACTCTCGAAAAACCTTGGAAAGACTTGAGCGCGCGTTGCGAGCCGAGGTACATCAACAGGCGCAGGCTCTGGAGTAGATTTGTGGGGATCCCTCAGGGACAGATCACGATTTCCAGTCGCACCCTATCCCTGCCCAGTCAACATTTCTCTATTCATTCCTGTTCATACCTACTCCTCTGGAACGTGAGTTCTGACCGCTCTTCCTCGAATGAATCTGGACTGTCTGCATGGCTGCTTTTCCTACATCCCCGTTTACTTCAACAACGACACGTAGGCTGGCATTGTCGTCAACACAACCAAGTCACGCTTGGTTATGAAACAGCCAGCTAACCGACCGCTTCCTTGCACGGCAATGTCCCATCTGGCAAGGTTGCCATCAAAACGCCCACCGATTCACCAGTGGTGCCTCACACCAAAGGAAACTTGACCTGTCGCTGCAACCCTCCGTTCGACGTGATCTGCTGATCCTGTGGCTTTCCATTGCTGCAGTTGCTCTTGTGTTGGGCTGGCTGCTGTTGATGCTTAGCCGCCAAGGCACCGGCCCGCAGATTGCGCATGCGCGCCAACTCACCTCGACCAGTTGCCAGGCGCTGCAAGCGGGTGCAGCACGCGTTCGCCAGCAGCTCCCCTCTGCGGACGATCAGTCCTATCCCATGAGACCGGCTGCAGCGCAGGCGGTGCTTGATTTGGTATTGCGCGATCAGCCGGGCATGGAGGGCGGCTTCTGGCGAGCGGATGCGGGCGTGGTGTCCTACGCTTTCCCAACCTACGATGGCACGGGAATCAAGCGCGATCCGCCGAGTGCCGAGTTGGAGCGCATTGCCTCCACGGCCCAGCGCGCTCAGGATTCCGCAGGCCTCGTGGTGGATGTCCGACCGGGTTTACGCGAAGCCGTGGCGTTCGCCGCATGCCCAGTGGCGATCAATGACCGGCGCCTGATCGCCTGGACCCTGATGCGCGTGCCGCTGTTGGCCACTGGAACGGTCAACACCTTGATCCTCGCGGTGAGCCTGCTACTGGCGCTGGTCGTGGTCTCCGGCGCATGGCTGGGCTGGATGATTTCGCGTTGGCAGCGCCAGTCCGCCCATCTGCGAGAGCAACTGGCCCAGTCCGAACGTCTGGCGACGTTGGGGCGCGTTTCCGCCGGGCTCGCGCACGAGATCCGCAACCCTTTGGGCACAATGCGTATGAAGGTGGAAAACGCGATGGCTGCGCCGGCCGACCGGCGCGAAGCCCGGGTGGTTGGCGCCCTGGAGGCTGTACTGTCGCAAACGGCACGCCTGGAGACACTGGTGTCGAGCCTGCTGGCGCTGACGCAACCGTTCCGCGCCGAGCGCCAGTCGGTTGACCTGCAGGGATGGCTGGAGGAGCGGCGCAATGCCCACGCCGAAGCGGCGCAAAAGAATGGCGTACGAATCACACTGGCAGTTGAACCGGAGCTGGTCGATAGCGCGAAGCGGCTTGCGCTGTTCGACCCGACACAAATGGCGCGGGTCTTTGACAACCTGCTGCTCAATGCGATGGCGCACACGGGAGAACGCGGTGAAATCGAACTCGGTGCGCATCGCGCGCGCCGTGGCGCCTTGCTGTTATGGGTGGCGGACGATGGTTCCGGCATTCCGGCCGACTTGCGCGATACGCTGTTCGAGCCTTTCGCCACCACTCGCGCAGGAGGTACCGGCCTGGGGCTGGCGCTGGTGCGCGAGATCGTACAGGGACACGGCGGACGGGTCGGTCTCGCCGAGTCGGCCAAGGGAACCCGCATAGAGATGGAGCTACCGTGGCCCGAATCCTGATTGTCGACGATGACGCCGCGTTCCGCGACAGCCTTGCAGAAGTGCTTCAGGACCTGGGCCATACGGTGCTGCAGACTGAAACCACCGAGGCGGGCCTGCACAGACTGCGCACCGAGGACGTGGATGCGGCCATCGTCGACCTGCGGCTGCCGGGAGAGGATGGCCTGGTGTTCCTGCGCCGTGCGGCGCGCATCTCGCAGGTGCCCTGCATCATGCTCACCGCCTATGCGAGTGGCGGCAACACCATCGAGGCGATGAGCCTGGGAGCGTTCGACCATCTGACTAAGCCCGTGACCCGGGTCGCCCTGGTCGAAACGCTCGAGCAGGCCTTGCGGCAAGCAGCCCACCCCCCAGGGGCATCGCCTGCCGCAAGAGAGCCTGTGGATGGCACCGAACTGGTCAGCAGCAGCGAGGCCATGCGCCAGGTATTCAAGCGCATCGGGCTGGCCGCGAACTCCGATGCCACCGCTTTGATCCTCGGTGAGACGGGCACGGGCAAGGAACTGGTGGCGCGCGCCTTGCATCGCAACAGCGGTAGAGCCACCGGCCCCTTCGTCGCAGTGAACTGCGCCGCGATCCCGGCCGAATTGATGGAAAGCGAGCTGTTCGGTCATGTCAAAGGCGCGTTCACCGGTGCCGTCAATGAACGCACCGGACGTTTTCGCGAGGCCAATGGCGGCACCCTGTTCCTCGACGAGATAGGCGACATGCCGCTGCCCACACAGGCGAAAATCCTGCGGGTGCTGCAGGAGCGCGAGATCACCCCCGTGGGCGCTAACCGCGTCCAGTCCGTGGACGTGCGCATCGTCGTGGCCACGCACCGAGACCTGCCCGCCGCGGTAAAGGAGGGGCGCTTCCGGGAAGATCTGTGGTACCGCCTGCAGGTGGTGCCACTGTGGCTGCCGCCGCTGCGTGAACGCTTGGGCGACGTGCTGCTGCTGGCTGAGCACTTTCTGCGCCTGCTGGGCGGCGACTCGCCCAAGCGGTTGAGCGCGGCGGCAGCTCGGCTGCTGCTGGCCCACACCTGGCCCGGCAACGTGCGCGAGCTGCGCAATGCCATGGAGCGCGCGGCCATCCTCAGCCATGGCCCGGTCATCGATGTCGAACACATCGGGTTGCAGACGTCGGCTGCGCCCACCCCGGACCTGGACATCGATTGGGAGGCTCCTATGGCACAAGCCGTTGCCCACCTGGAGCGCGAGATGATCATGCGTGCCCTGGCTGCGACGGCCGGCAACCGCGCGGAGGCGGCGCGGCGTCTCGGTCTGTCTCGCCAGCAGCTCTATCGCAAGCTGGCCGAGTTTGATCTGGGCTAACGCCTTCGCATGCAAGCCGGTGTCCGATTCCGTGACACCCTGGCGTCACGGGATCGGACGAAACATCACCCATCTCGATCACAAGTCATTGATTTAAATGTAAATATTATTGGGCATGGTGCTTGCACCTCAGGTTGGGTGTTTTTTCCCAACCCAAGGAGCTTCTCCAATGTCTATGCATTTCATCGCCACGTCTGCTGCGCTGGCATTCGGCCTGTGCAGCCTCAGCGCACATGCCATGCCGCCCGGCCCGCCCACCCATCTGCCTCCGACATCGCATCAAGAGGTGGACGCCCCTGGCCTGATGGGCCAGTACGCAGTGGAAGGCCAGGTCCAGCGGATGCTCATCAATCCCTACGGTGAGGTCGACGGCCTGCGCCTGAGCGACGGAACCATTGCCAAGTTTCCACCGCACAGGGCCGATGCGCTCACGGCCACGGTCAAGGTGGGGGACGCCGTCCGCATCATCGGACGGGAGGAAGCGCGGGGCACGGTCAAGGCCGACGCCATCGTCCACGCTGACAGCGGGCGCACCGTGTACGACCAGCCGCCGCCGGTTGGCGAAGGCCGAGTCCTGCCACCCAACTTGCGCGCCCAGCGTCTGCAGCCCCAGCAGGTGGAAGGCCACGTGGAGACTGTGCTCACTGGTCCGCGGGGCGAGGCTAACGGAGTCATCCTGAGCGATGGCAGCATCGTTCGTTTCCCGCCAGAGAGCCTGCGTCTTTCCGTACAAACGGGCGCGCCGTTCGCGGCATCCGGGCTCGGCACGCGCAATGCGTTTGGCACCGCTTTGGAAGCCGTCAGCATGGGCACCACTCTGTCTACCCTGCAGCCGCTCTACGATCGCGCGCCGTAAGGATGTGCCTCTGTGCACCTGAGCCCGGCCAGGCCGTCGCATTTGCGCTGATTGGAATTTCCCCATGCCTCCCAAAATCTTGCCCATCGCCCTGCTTCTCGTATCCAACGCCTTCATGACGGTGGCCTGGTATGGCCACCTCAAGTTCGGAGACCGGCCGCTTTACCTGGTGGTCCTGGTGAGTTGGCTGATCGCCCTGGCAGAGTACTGCTTCGCGGTTCCTGCCAACAGGATAGGTCACTCCATCTACAGCGCTGCCGAGCTAAAGACGATGCAGGAGGTCATCACGCTGGTTGTCTTTGCCTTCTTTTCCGTCGTCTATCTCGGCGAGCGGCTCACGCTCAATCATCTGGTGGGCTTCGGTTTCATCTGCCTGGGCGCCTTCTTCGTATTCAAAGGCCCTTTGCACTAGGAGATGACGATGGCAACGCTTTCCATACCCCGGGGGCACGCCCGCTCGCGGAGCTGGCTGTCCGGCTTGAACTTCTTCCTGGCCGACGTCCGTGACGGCTTGGGGCCCTTCCTCGGTATACTTCTGGCCAGTCACGGCTGGCGAGCCGATGACATCGGCTACGTGATGGCCGCCGGCGGCGTCGCAGGCATGCTGGCGACCACGCCGATGGGGGCCTGGATCGACGCTTCGCGCCATAAGCGACTTCTACTGGCAAGTGGCACTATTGTGCTCACCCTCGCCACGGCGGCTCTATGGACGGCGCCGTCGTTCGGCGTCGCTGTCGCCTCTCAGGTGGTGACCGGTTCTGTGGGCGCATTGATAGGCGCCGGTATCATGGGCATCACTTTGGGCATCGTTGATCAGAGAGACTTGTCTCGGCAGCTCGGCATCAACGAGGCCTGGAACCATGCCGGCAACGTAGTCGCGGCTGCATTAGCCGGGCTGGCCGGCTACCGCTGGGGGCTGTCAGCTGTATTCGTTTTGATGGCCCTGATGGCGTGTGCGGCTCTTGCTTGTTTGTGGAAGATCCATCCACAAGACATCAATCATGAGCGGGCACGTGGGGGTGGGCTCACTTCCAACCAGCCTGCGCAAGGTAGCAGTCCCTCGCCTTCCATATTGCGGGTTTTGACGGACTCGCGCGAGCTGGGCCTGCTCGCGATCACTATGCTGCTGTTCCACCTGGGCAATGCCGCGATGCTGCCCTTGTTTGCGCAGTCGATCGTCACGCGTGGGCTGGCGGACCCCAGCATTTTCACGGCATCGACCGTCATCGTGGCGCAGCTAGTCATGATTCCTGTGGCGCTTTGGGCCGGATGGTATGCCTCTCGGCACGGGTATCGGGGGCTGATCATTATCGCCCTGTTGGCCTTGCCCTTTCGAGGGCTGATCGCCGGTTTCTGGGAATCCCCGTGGGCACTGATTCCGGTACAGGCCCTTGACGGAATCGGGGCGGGGCTGCTGGGAGTCGCCTTGCCTGGGCTTGTCGCTTGCATCCTGCGGCGCACTGGACACGTCAATGCAGGGCTTGGTGCGGTGATGGCGATCCAAGGGATAGGCGCGGCCATGAGTCACGCACTCGCAGGTTGGATCGCGCATCGTTTCGGCTATAGCACAGCCTTCGTCGCTCTGGGCATCGTGGCCGCCATCGGGCTACTTACCTATCGCTTTGGCATCTCCTCCCGAGCGCATCCGAATAGCTTGGAGAGCCCTCTTTTCGCAAGGCGCAGGGATGCTCTTCTCGATAATTTGAAGAGCCTTGGGAGGGGACATCAAAGCCGACGACGGTTTGCTCAGCGAAATCACCATGACAACAATTAGCGTGGCCCAAGCTGCTCGCGCGGGTTTAAGCAGTGGGTCGATAGTTGCCCATCGTGAAGGGCTGCTACCGGTTGCAGGAGCAGCAGATCAGTATCATCGGACACATGTTATGGTGGGCGCTGTATTCGCGGGAAGCTGATGAAGCAACGCCCTGAAGAAGGGTTGATCAATGCCAAAGAAACACCAGGAAAGCAAAGCAGCGACGGCTGCTGACATTGAGCGCTCTATCCAGGCGCTGAACAAAATGGCTGAACGCCTCTGGGGCGATGGTCGGGAGACTGAAGCGAAAGCCCTCCTCGATGCCTTGGATGCGTTAAACAGGGCGCTCGATCGGATCAGGATTGGAGAGAGCCGCAGGGTTCTTCATTGAAACGTACACGTCCCGGCTGAAGGCTGGGTGTTGAAATGGAATTTATGAAAAAGCAACTTCTCTCGCTCTTTATGGGCTTGCTCCTTTCAGGTTGCGCCACAGCCCCAAGCTACCAGGTGCCCGATGGGCTTTGGTACGCTGAAAAAGAAGATCCCGATCACTATCGATATCACGTTTATATTTACTTTAAGGATGATAGTCACTTCATCTGGTGGCGAACCACGGAAACTCAGGACGTTGTCATGAAGCGATGGGCCTACTACACCCACGACCATCCCGGGGTAGACAATCCGACCCTATACACGCGCCAGGGGGACCGATTAAAGGGCGAGCGGTACTTCGTCAACCGAAGCAGTGAGGGCATTCTTCAAGCCACGGCCACTCAAACCTTTAACGGGCGCTTTGACGGCGACGAGCTGGTCGTGGAGTTCGTTTCCGCCTCGGTTTGGGCCTCTGGTGACGATGCTGGCAGGGATGTGGTGCGATGGTCGATGAAGCAGTTAAAATCTCAACCCGCCAAATGATCAGCTGTCCGCCGATCACTGGATGCCATTGAAAGTGCTGAGGCTGAGCAACCCTGAGGTTGTACGGCTTCGAAAGCATACAAACACATTAAAAGGATTTTAAATGCGATTCACCCCGGTACTACTCGCGCTTGCCCTTGCCGGTTGCGCCGGCAAGCCTCTCCAGCTTTCCGAGGGTGCTCAGGCGACACTGGATGCGCCCATGCCCACCTCTGAAAAGCAGCGCGTTTGGGAGTGCGCGGGAACGAGCAACGTAATCGAAGGCCAGAAGTTCGTTCTCAGATTACAGGGCAGACCCGTAGATTGGGGCGGCGAAATCTGGTCGACCCAAGAACGAGCGAAGCGCTTGGGTTGCACTCAGGCAGAGATGGACGCGCCGGATATGGGGAGATGGTCGAGCCCGTCCGTGTCTCCTCGCCCGCGCTAAAACGCCAAGAACAGTTAAGCGGCCTTGAATATCGGACTTGAAAACCGTCGGCTGTAACAGGTCCATGAGTTCGAATCCGATCGTCTCCGCCCTCCTGATACAACAAAGCCCTGATTACTCAGGGCTTTGTCGTTTCTGGGGTTTGGAAAAATCTCCCAGCCCATACTTCACCCCCTCTGGATGAAGTATTACTTTTCGCCCAGCAGCCAGTTTTTCAACCATCTTCGACCGAACGCAGGCAAAGCGTCATCGACAACGTCCACTCCCCCAGCATTGTCCTATCCTTCCATCTACCCCATGACTCCGGACATCGAAATGCCCGTCCCCGAATCCACCCTTCTCCAGAGCTGGCACCACAACGCCCACTCCTGGATCGAGGCCATCCGCACCGGCACCATCGAAAGCCGCCGCAAGGTCACCGACCAGGCAATCCTGCTGGCGGTACTCGGCCGCCAACCCGAGCATGTGCTCGACCTGGGCTGCGGCGAGGGCTGGCTGTTGCGTGCGCTGGCTGAACGGACCATCACGGCGGTCGGTGTGGATGGCGATGCGACGCTGGTCGAGGCGGCGCGGGCGGCGGGCTCTTCGCGGGTGCATTTGGCGAGCTATGAAGAGTTGGTGGAGGCGAAGTTAGACATAGGCAGCAACTACGACCTGATCTGCGCCAACTTCGCCCTGTTGCAGCAGGACATCATCCCGCTGCTCGCCGCCATGAACGCCCTGCTCGCCCCCGGCGGCGCGCTGGTGATCCAGACTCTGCATCCGTGGGCCGCGGCGGCGGGCGACTATCAGGATGGTTGGCGGGAGGAGACCTTCGCAGGGTTCAAGGGGCAGTGGCAACCCATGCCGTGGTACTTGCGAACGTTGTCCAGTTGGCTCAAGGCTCTGGACATGTCCGGTTTTCGGCTGGCCGGCCTGCAGGAACCACAGCACCCGCAAAGTCCCATGCCGCAGTCGTTGCTGTTGGTGGCCGAGCCCGCGAAAGTACTCGCGGCAGTGGGTGCTGATTGACAGGCGGAACTCACGCCCCCTCGGGATAGTTGCCGGAGTTGCTGTACCGAGGTTTTTGAGTCCCAGAGATAGCCATAAGCAAAGTCTAACGTCAGATAAGTGCCATTGCCGAACTGTATGCAAACCGGCGTTTTGCCTAATGGAATTGCGGCCAAAGGTGCAGTACCTTGTATTGGCAATACCCTGTTGTCGCAAATCCTGTTCAGGTCGAGAGGTGGATTTCATGAACAACATCATCTACATCGTCGGGGTCGTTGTGATTGTCGTGGTTATTCTGTCGTTTCTCGGATTTGCATAGATTCGACGTCAAAAACAACGGGGTTCGAGACGCTTTATCCAGAGCACCTTTTCCTTTAAGCGTTTCTCTCACCCAACCATGAAGCCTGCCGATCATCGGCAGGCAAGGAAGTCGCATACCCGAAGAACAGAAAGACGCGATGAAGTTTCTACGCGCTGTCATCCGCCGTCTTGTCTGTCGTCTTGCCTGAGATGATGGGCGCCTCAATGCCCCAGTCGCCAGACAGGTTCCAATCCTCTCCAAACAGCTCCGCCGGATGCATTGTCCGGTCGGAACCATTGCCGCATGCGAGGGATTTTGCCGAGCAATACCGGTCGCAGCCCCAACAGATCCGCTCGGGGTGCTTGGGGTTGACGGGGAAGTTCTTGGCCATGCCGACCTCCGATCATTGAATGGCGTTCTTGTAACCTACAGCCCTTGCGCAACACTCGCCTTGATAAATATCAAGAATCGGCATCTAACCGTGCGCCATCCCGAACACGCCTCAACATAAAGAGTCATCGATTTAATTGCTCAAAACTTGATAACAATCATTATTGTTCGCAGCAAAGCTTCCTAGACTCGGGCTCCTACTCGTCAGTGCTCAGGAAGCTATTATGCGTACCCCTTTTTCGCTATCACTCGCCCTGCTCTTGCTATCGCCGCTGGTTCACGCCAAGGAATACCCGATCGGGGAACCACAGTCGTGTCCCGGGCTGGAAGTCGGGGCGGTGTATTTGCAGCCAATCGAAATGGCACCTGCGGGAATGATGCGCGCCACCGCGGATTCCGACGTCCATCTGGAAGCTGACATCCGGGCCACCGCGGACAATCGGCAGGGCTTTCAG
Source organism: Pseudomonas sp. B21-048 (assembly GCF_024748615.1). NCBI lineage: Bacteria > Pseudomonadati > Pseudomonadota > Gammaproteobacteria > Pseudomonadales > Pseudomonadaceae > Pseudomonas > Pseudomonas sp. B21-048. Next base: position 3,375,390 of record NZ_CP087168.1, read on the forward strand.
GAAGGCAGTTTCGTGCCCTACCTGAACGTCTCTTTCAACCTGAAAAAACAAGGCAGCGACCCCGAGATCAAAGGCGATTTCCACGCCATGGTGGCCAATGACGGTCCGCACTATGGCGACAATGTGAAGCTGCTGGGTCCCGGTAAATATCAGCTGACCTTCACCGTCCTGCCGCCGGGCGGTCATGGCTCCCTCGGGCGCCACACTGATAAGGAAACCGGTGTCGCCCCCTGGTTCGAACGCTGCGAACTGCACTACGAATTCATCTACGCCGGCATCGGTAAAAAAGGCGGCTATTGAATGAAGCGCCTGCGCATTGCCTGGCTGATCCTCGCCGGAGCCGTTGTGCCGGTGACGGCTTTTGCCCAGTTACCCAGCTTTGAACTGAGCCTGCGCGATGGCCACTTCACGCCGGCCCTGCTGGAGGTGCCGGCCGGACAGCGCTTCAAGATCATTCTGAAGAACGTCGGCCAAGGTCCGGCCGAGTTCGAGAGCACGCCGTTGCGGGTTGAAAAAGTCCTGTCGCCGGGCGTGACGACCTTCGTGGTCATTCACCCCCTGAGGCCCGGTCACTACCCCTTTTTCGACGAGTTCAATCCGCAATTGCCCGAGGGCGGCATCCTCGCGAAATAACTGAGCGCATGGAATTTTCATGAATCAATCAATGTTCATCGTCTGGCGCGAAAGCGTTGAGGCGTTGCTGGTGATCGGTATTCTCCAGGTTTGGGCCAGCCAGCAAGGCCAACATAATCGTTTGGTCAAATTTCTCTGGGCGGGTGTGGTGCTGGGGTTGATGCTCTCGGGCCTGCTGGCGGTGTTGATTCTGTTTGCCGGCGAGGCCATGAGCGGGTCGGCCAGTGAATGGTTCCAGGCCGCACTCGCGTTGGTTGCGAGCCTGTTGATGGTGCAGATGGTGGGCTGGATGCGCCGCCACGGCCGCAGCCTCAACCACGATTTGCGACGACATGCCGATAGCCACCTGGCTCGACAAGGTGGCGCAGGTTTATTACTGCTGGCCATGCTCGCGATCAGCCGTGAAGGCAGCGAAACGGTGGTATTTCTCTATGGCGCCGGTGCCCGGTTGCGAGGTCCGCAGCTCGGTTTGTTTGCCGTCGGCGGCGTGTTGGGGCTGGTGCTGTCGGCGCTGACCATTACGCTGCTGCACAGCAGTCGCCGATTCATTTCATGGCAACGATTTTTTGCCATCAGCGAAGTCATCTTGCTCATGCTCGGCGCGGCGTTGCTGGTCAGCGGCACCGAACGAATCGGCGGCCAACTGCTCGCCCTGGATTTGCCGGACGTGGTTTACAGCCTCGTTGGCGAAGCGCTTTGGGACAGCAGCACGTTGCTGAGCGACAGCCACGGATTGGGTGGCTTTCTTGCAGGTTTCGCCGGTTATCGGGCAAGCCCCAGTGGCCTGACCTTGTTGGTGTGGATCGGTTATTGGCTGGCCGTCGGCGGCTGGCTACGGCAACGGACTGCGGAAAAACTGCCATGCCCAACTTGAGCCGGCGCAATCAATGGCTCCAACGACTGGGTGACGGGATGCGTCGCCATGCGCCCGTCATCCGTGCGATGCAGTGGGCTGTTGTCGTGTTTTACGCGGTGCTGTTGGTGACCCCGGCGCTGTTGCCGCTGCCCGATAGCCAGGCGCGGATACTCGACAACCTGACCTTGCTCGCGCAGTTTCTATTCTGGGGAATCTGGTGGCCGTTCGTGTTGCTGTCGATGGTGTTCTTCGGCCGACTCTGGTGTGGCGTTCTGTGCCCGGAAGGTTCGCTCAGCGAATGGGCCAGCCATTACGGTAAAGGCCTGGGTGTGCCGCGCTGGATACGCTGGGGTGGCTGGCCCACATTGGCGTTCTGCCTGACGACCCTCTACGGCCAGTTGATCAGCGTCTATGACTACGCCCAGGCCGCGCTGTTGATTCTGGGCGGTTCGACCGTCGCAGCGGTCATCGTCGGGTTGTTGTTCGCCCGGGGCAAGCGGGTCTGGTGTCGTTACCTGTGCCCGGTCAGCGGCGTTTTCGCCCTGCTCGCAAGGCTCGCCCCCGTGCATTTTCAGGTCGATGAACAACGTTGGCTAGAAAACGCCGCACCGCGCCTGCCGCCGCCCAACTGCGCTCCCCTGCTCGATATCCGCCGCCTGCAAGGCGCCAGTGATTGCCACGCCTGCGGACGCTGCAGCGGACAACGCGGGGCCGTTCAACTGATCGCCCGCTCCAGCAATCAGGAGATTCTTCACGCGACGGCACAGACGCTGTCCCCCTGGGATACGCGCTTGCTGCTGTTCGGCGTGATCGGCTTGGCCATGGGCGCGTTTCAGTGGACGGTCAGCCCATGGTTTATCACCCTCAAACAACACCTGGCCGAGTGGCTGGTCGAATACAACCAACTCTGGGCCCTGCAGGACAACGCTCCCTGGTGGCTGCTCACCCATTACCCGCAGCTCAACGACAGCTTCAGCTGGCTCGACGGTTTCAGCATCGTCGCTTACTTGAGTTTGAGTTCGATCATGCTCGGCACGGCGTTGATGTTGCTTGTGCGTCTGACGGCCCGACTGGCGCAAGATCGCACTTTGTATCAGCCCTTGGCGCTGACACTCACGCCTCTGGGGGGTGCCGGACTGTTTCTCGGGCTGTCGGCCACCACCGTCAAATTACTGCGTTATGAAGGTCTGCTGCTAGAGTGGGTGCAACCCGCCAGGGCCAGTCTGTTACTGGCCGCAATGGGCTGGAGCCTGCTACTGGGCTGGAAACGGCTGAGTCGCGAAAATCTTTCCCGGGTGCGACGCGGGTCCGCCATCGCTTGCCTGCTCCTGGCCGAAGGCATGGTGGGATTTGGCTGGTGGTTGCAATTCTGGGGCTGGGCTTGAGTGCCCCAGCCCCCGTTACCCCCGCAACACAAAGGCTGGAAACAACTCGCGCATGGCCTCCCACAACTCTGGCAGCAATGCTTGAGCCGGAGCGCTCGGCAGCAGTGGATCGAACATCCGCTCGGTGCGAACCAGTTGCACAGCGAAGCGTTTGACGCCAAGCGCATTCAAGCGTTTGGCCAGCATCAGAAGACGCGCCGGCTCGAACAGATGCCAATGCACGGTAGTGCGACATTCGTAGTCGACACCACTGGCCAGCAGATGTTCGAGGCTGCGCCAATTGGCGGTTCCACTGCCCTCGACCCGGGTGATGGCCTGGCAATCCTCGGGTAACGCCTTGACATCGAAACCGACCCAATCAGCACCGGTCAATGCCTTGGCGAACGCCGCAGGCTTGATGCCAGCGCTGTGCAAGCCGATGCGAAAGCCCATGTCCCGCACTTCATCCATGGCCCCGAGCAAGCCGTCCTGCAAGGTGGGCTCACCGCCGCTGAACACCACGGCATCGAGCAGGTCCTGACGACGTTGCAGAAACGCCAACACCCGCCGCCAATCCACTTCGTCTGTGCCACGAGGCGGAATCAGCTGCGGGTTGTGACAATAACGACAACGCCAGGCGCACCCCTGGCAAAACAGCACGCAGGCGAGCTGTCCCGGATAGTCGATAGTGGTCAGGGGCACCATGCCCCCGACCCGAAGCATTCGACTCATTGGCGCCCGGCCAGTGCCGCGCTTTCGGTGAAGTGCGCCCGCTCACGGTGCTCCGACTGTTTGCCCGGATTGAACGCCGACACAGGACGGTGATAACCCATCACCCGGGTCCAGACTTCGCAGCGTTGACGTTGAGCCTGGGGCAGTGTTTGCGATGCAGTCATGGTGAAGCTCCTTGCGGTTGAGTGGATAAAAATCAATGAACGGCGCCGGCTTTCTGCTCTTGCAGCAGCAGGGCCTCGTCGCATTTGGGGCAGAACTCATGTTCGCCATCGAGGTAGCCGTGCACCGGGCAGATGGAGAAGGTCGGGGTCACGGTCAGGTACGGCAGGCGGAAGCGGCCAAGGGCTTTTCGCACCAGTTGCTTGCAGGCCTCGGTCGAGGAAATTCGCTCGGCCATGTACAGGTGCAGGACCGTGCCGCCGGTGTATTTGCATTGCAGTTCGTCTTGAAGTTCCAGCGCCTCGAAGGGGTCTTCGGTGTAACCCACGGGCAGTTGCGAGGAGTTTGTGTAATACGGCGCCTGCACACTGCCAGCCTGGAGAATGTCGGGATAGCGCTTGAGGTCTTCCTTGGCGAAGCGGTAAGTGGTGCCTTCGGCCGGTGTCGCTTCCAGGTTGTACATATGGCCGGTTTCCTCCTGGAAACGCAGCAACGTGGCGCGTACATGATCGAGCATCTTCAGGGCAAACTGCCGGCCATGCTCGGTGTGCATGCCCTCCTCGTCGCCGCTGAAATTGCGCAGCATTTCATGCAGGCCGTTGAGGCCGATGGTGGAAAAATGGTTGCGCAAGGTGCCCAGGTAACGTTTGGTGTAAGGGTACAAACCGGCGTCCATGTGGTGCTGAATGACCTTGCGCTTGACCTCCAGGCTCTCCATCGCCAGCTCCATCAGCGCGTCCAGGCGCTGCAACAAACCGCTGGTATTGCCCTTGAACACATAGCCCAGCCGCGCGCAGTTGATCGTCACCACGCCGAGCGACCCAGTCTGTTCCGCCGACCCGAATAAACCGCCGCCGCGCTTGAGCAACTCGCGCACATCCAGCTGCAACCGGCAGCACATCGAACGCACCTGATTGGGCAGCAGGTCCGAATTGAGGAAGTTCTGGAAGTAAGGCAAACCGTAACGCGCCGTCATCTCGAACAGACGATCGGCGTTTTCACTGTCCCACGGAAAATCATGGGTGATGTTGTAGGTCGGGATCGGAAAGGTGAACACTCGCCCTTTGGCATCGCCAGCCTGCATCACCTCGATGTAGGCGCGGTTGAGCAGGTCCATTTCGACCTGCAGGTCGCCATAGGCAAACGGCATTTCCTCCCCGCCGATGACGGGTATCTGCTCACGCAAATCCTGCGGGCACACCCAGTCGAAGGTCAGGTTGGTGAACGGCGTCTGGGTGCCCCAGCGCGACGGCACATTGAGGTTGTAGATGAACTCCTGGATCGCCTGGCGCACCTCTTGATAACTCAGCTGGTCCTTGCGCACATAGGGTGCCAGGTAGGTGTCGAACGAGCTGAATGCCTGAGCACCGGCCCATTCGTTTTGCAGGGTGCCGAGGAAATTCACCATCTGCCCCAAAGCGCTGCTCAAGTGCTTCGGCGGACCGGCTTCGACACGCCCCGGCACACCATTGAGCCCTTCGTGCAACAGAGTGCGCAGCGACCACCCGGCGCAATAACCGGCGAGCATGTCCAGGTCGTGCACATGCAAATCCGCCTCGCGGTGGGCCTGGCCGATGGCCTCGCTGTACACCTCGTCCAGCCAGTAATTGGCAGTGACTTTGCCCGACACGTTCAACACCAGCCCGCCCAGTGAGTAGCCCTGATTGGCATTGGCCTGGACCCGCCAGTCTTCACGGTCCAGGTACTCGTTCATCGAGGTCGCCACTTCGACCATAGTCCGGCGGTCACGACGCAAACGCCCGTGCTGTTCGCGGTAGACGATGTAGGCGCGCATGGCGAAGAAGAAACCGGCGTCCATCAATACCCGTTCGACCCGATCCTGGACCTGCTCGACATGCAGCCTTGGCAGTCCGTCCAGCCGAGCGAGTACCGCCTGAAGCAAACCTTCAACTTCAACCTCGGTGTACTCCCCGGTTGCCTTGCCGGCGGCAATCAATGCCTGGCGGATCTTGTCGGCATCGAAGGCGACCAGACTGCCATCGCGCTTGTGCAAGCGGTTACATCCTACTGAGATCAGCGTGCTCTGCATTCGGCCTCCAGATACTACATATAGATGTTTATAGACAAACAAACACAACATGCAGTGAAGACTACGGACAAAGCGCTGTTCTGCAATTGATCGATATCAAGATTCGCCGGTGAAAAAAAACCGCCCGAAGGCGGTGAAGGGAAAATCCGACAAGCTCCCTCGCCACAAGGAGTGTGTTTAGCAAACTCTTTCCTTAACGGATCAACTCAACCGCCACTCATGTTCATGAAGCGCACAATCTGCACCTCCCCTTCGGGGCTGAAATCGTGGCGCAACGGCTTGCCGCGCAAGGCCTTCTGCACCGCATTGATCACGGGTTGGTCATCCAGCGGATATCGCCGCAACAATCCTCTTAAATCCAGGGCATCGTCCTGCCCCAGACAAAGCAGCAGCTTCCCTTCAACAGTCATCCGCACCCGATTACAGCTGCCACAGAAGTTGTGACTGTTGGGTGAAATGAAACCGATCCGGGTCTCTGGATGGCGTTCCAGGCGCACATAGCGCGCCGGTCCGCCGCTGTTCTCAGTGCTATCGAGCAGCCGATGCTGGCTGGCGATCAACGCCCGTACCTCGTCGCTTGAACAAAACGATTCGCCCCGGGAACGGCCGACATCGCCCAAGGGCATTTCTTCGATGAAGCTGATATCGATGCGCTGATCGATGGCGTATTGCACCAACGCCGGGACTTCTTCGAAGTTGCGCCCTTTCATGACCACGCAGTTGAGTTTGATCCGCTCGAACCCCGCATCCCGCGCCGCTTCGATGCCATTGAGCACCTGATCGAGATCGCCGATGCGGGTGATTGCGCGAAATTTCTGCCCGTCCAGGCTATCGAGGCTGATGTTCATCCGCTTGACCCCCGCCTCCGCCAATGGCCGGGCCAGACGGCTCAGTTGCGAGCCGTTGCTGGTCATCACCAGTTCGCGCAAACCGGGCAGCGCGGCGATGTTGCGGCACAGTTCGACAATGCCCGGCCGAATCAGCGGCTCGCCGCCGGTCAGGCGGATTTTGCGTACGCCCAACCCGACGAACAGCGTTGCCAGACGTTGCAACTCTTCCAGCGTGAGCACCTGCTGACGCGGCAGGAACGTCATGTTCTTCGCCATGCAATACACGCAGCGAAAATCACACCGATCCGTCACCGACATCCGCAGATAATCGATCTGCCGTCCAAAGCCATCCTGCATTACAGCGTTCATCACATCTCCCGGTTTGCCTCGATGCTCACTGCACCAGCGGTGAGTCGGCGCCCTGCAAGTGGATGCCGCGAATATCCGCCGCACCGATCAGGGTTTGCAGGTACTGCACCAGGGCTTTTTGCCAGACGCCTTGCTGCAACTGCGTGCGGATCGCCGTCGATACCACCTCGTAGGGCAACGGCATGCCGTCGATCCGCTGATCGACGCTGACCACATGCCAGCCGTAGCGACTTTCCAGCGGTTTACTGGCCAGCCCCGGCGCCAGAGTGAACAGCTGACGTTCCAGTTCGGGCACGGTTTGACCCTTGCTGATCTGCCCCAGAGAACCGCCTTGAGCCTTCGACGGGCAGGCCGAATATTTCACTGCCAGCTCGGCGAAACTACCGGGGAAGTCCGCCAACCGCTGCAGCAGAATTTCCGCCTGATCACGCGCAAGGGCGCGCGCCTCGACATCGTCCGGCGCACACTCGAGGAGGATGTGCCGTACCGCCAGCAACGGCGCACTGTGGAAGCGCCCGCGATTGTTTTCGTAGTAACGAAGACTGGTTTCCTCGTCGCACTGGGGCACCTGCACTTCACGTTCGAGCAACAAGCGCGTGGCCGCTTCTTCTTCGTTTTCACCCACGCCGATCTCCAGCGACACGCCGAGTTCGGCAATGCGCTGCTGCAACAACTCGCGGATCACCAGCGCCCGGGCGGCCAGGTAGACCGCCTCCTCGCGGCTCTCGGCCGGGTGATATTGCAGCTCCTGAGCCATCGCTTCCGGGGTGATCGCCACCTCGTTGACGCTGATGATCGGCCACTCCTGTTCGCTGCTGGCGATCAGCTGAGCCGGGGCGTCATCAGCCGCCACCGGCTCAACCGGGAGTGCTTCAAACGGCGCGATATCGACAACGTCTGGCACCGAAGGCTCTGCTTTTTTTGAGGAACCACAGCCACCGCTGCCGCCGTTACCGCCGCCACATCCACATCCACCTGACATGATTTTCTCCTCAGACTTTCTGCCGAACGATTTGATAACGGCGCCCCACGTACCCGACCGGCGCACTGATGATGTGTACGAGACGGGTGAAGGGGAACAGCACGAACAAGGTCAAACCGAGAAACACGTGCAACTTGTAGGTCAACCCGACCGGCGCGATGGCCGCCGCCGCGTCCATCGGCCGCAACAGCACGGTGTTCTGCGCCCAGTTGGCAAGCATCACCATCACCGAGCCGTCCATATGCGCGGTGGACGCCGCAATCGTCAGCAGACCCAGCAGCAATTGCGCCAGCAGCACCAGCAGAATCAGGATGTCCGAAGGGTTTGAGGTGGCCCGTACCCGAGGATCGGTCAGACGCCGTTTGACCAGCATCAGCAAGCCAATCAGGCACAACAGGCCGAAGAACCCGCCGGAGACCATTGCCAGCAACTGCTTGTTCTCAGTGCTGATCACATGGTGATAGATCGACGCTGGCGTCAGCAGGCCTACGAAGTGCCCGGCCAGCACGAACAGCACACCGATATGGAACAAGTTGCTCGCCACGCGCATGCCGCGCTGGTTGAGCATCTGACTGGAGCCAGCCTTCCAGGTGTACTGCGACAGATCGAAACGTGCCCAACTGCCAACCAGGCAAATCATCAGGGCCATATAGGGATAGACCCCGAACAACAACAGGTTCCATTTAGACATTGCCCACCTCCTTGGCTGGCGCGGCGGCCAGCCCTTCATGCTGAAAATCCACCCAGTGCAATGGCACCGCGCTTTCTTCCCGGGCCTTGCCCGGTGCGCTTGGCAGTCCACTGCAACGGTCCTGCTGTTCGGCCTGGAGAAAGTCCACGGCCTCCTCTTCCCAGATCTTGTCGAGGGCTTCGAGGGAGTCGTCGCGCGGTTCGGCAGCCACCTGCGCGCGCAGGTCGGCCACCGCTTGATGGGGCTCGGCCCCGGCAATTTGCAGCAGCGCCCGGAAGCAGCTGGCATACGCGCTCTCGCGTTCTTCCAGACGGGCCGCGAGCAACGCCAGCAAGTGCGAAACATCCGCCAGGCCCTCGCGGGCCTCGACGTCTTCACGGGTGGACAGGTACTCCAGATACAGCGGGATGTAGTCCGGCAGCTCCTTGACGCCGATGGCAAAACCAGCGGCTTCGTATTGCGCCATCATGTCGACCATCGCCTGACCGCGGTCGCGGGATTCGCCGTGCACGTGCTCGAACAGCAGCAGCGACAGCGAGCGCCCCCGGCCGAACAGCGCACCGTAGTGCTCTTGCCCGTCCATCAGGTCATTGGCGCAGATCAGTTCCAGCAACTCGAACAATGCGCCGCGTTGCTTGGGGCTGATTTCCCGTGACTGGATAATCGCCTGCTCCAGTTCGTCGCGACCGCCAATCAGCGTCTCGGTCGGGTAATCGAGCAGCAGCGAAATCACTTTGAGAATTTGCATGCTCACTCCTCCCACAACTGCACGGTTTTCAGGATGTCGCGGCGGTTGGCTTTCTTCGCACCGAACATGTTGGTGTCGGAGCTGCCGCTGCAGCCGCTGCCGAAACTGAAGCCGCAACCGGAGCGCTCGGCAAAGGCATCGCTCATGGCGTCTTCACGGTGCGCGCTCGGTACCACAAAGCGGTCTTCATAGTTGGCAATCGCCAGGTAGCGATACATCTCCTCCACCTGCGTCACACTCAAGCCGACATCCTTGAGTACTTGCAGGTCCTGAACGCCATCGACTTGCTCGGAACGTTTGTAGGCGCGCATCGCCAGCAAGCGTTTAAGCGCACGCTTGACCGGTCTTTCATCGCCGGCGGTCAGCAGGTTGGCCAGGTACTTCAGCGGGATACGCAGGCTGTCGACGTCCGGGATCACCCCGTTCATACCGACGGTGCCGGCAGTGGCAGCGTTCTGGATCGGCGACAGCGGCGGCACGTACCAGACCATCGGCAAGGTGCGGTATTCCGGGTGCAGCGGCAGTGCGAGTTTCCAGTCCACGGCCATTTTGTAGACCGGTGAACGTTGGGCTGAATCGATCACCGACTGAGGTACGCCATCGGCCAGGGCCTGACGAATCACCGCCGGGTCATTCGGATCGAGGAAGATCTCCAGTTGTTTCTCGTACAGGTCCTGCTCATTGGCGGTGCTCGCCACTTCGCTGATGCGGTCGGCGTCATACAGCAGCACACCGAGGTAACGGATGCGCCCGACGCAGGTTTCCGCGCAAACGGTCGGCATCCCGGCTTCGATCCGCGGGTAGCAGAAGATGCACTTCTCGGACTTGCCGCTCTTCCAGTTGAAATAGATCTTCTTGTACGGGCAGCCGCTGATGCACATCCGCCAGCCACGGCATTTTTCCTGGTCGATCAGGACAATCCCGTCTTCTTCACGCTTGTAAATCGCCCCGCTCGGGCACGACGCCGCGCACGCCGGGTTCAGGCAGTGCTCGCACAGGCGCGGCAAATACATCATGAACGTGTTTTCGTATTCGCCGTAAATGTCCGCCTGGATCTTGTCGAAGTTCTTGTCCTTACGACGCTTGGCGAATTCGGTGCCGAGGATCTCTTCCCAGTTCGGGCCCCACTCGATTTTTTCCATGCGCTTGCCGGAGATCAGCGAGCGCGGACGCGCGGTGGGCTGGTGCTCGCCCAACGGCGCGGTGTGCAGGTGCTGGTAATCGAAGTCGAAGGGTTCGTAGTAGTCGTCGAGGCTCGGCAGATCCGGGTTGGCGAAAATGTTCGCCAACACGCGGAATTTACCGCCGATGCGCGGGTTGATCGTGCCGTTGGCATTGCGGATCCAGCCGCCCTTCCACTTGTCCTGGTTTTCCCATTCTTTCGGGTAGCCGATCCCGGGTTTCGATTCGACGTTGTTGAACCAGGCGTATTCCATACCTTCACGGCTGGTCCAGACGTTTTTGCAGGTGATCGAACAGGTATGGCAACCGATGCACTTGTCCAGGTTCAGCACCATGCCGATTTGTGAGCGAATCTTCATCTCAGTTCTCCTCGATATCGGTCGGCAGAGGGCGCGGCAAGTCATCGCCGGACGAACCATCGAGCCAGTCGACTTTGGCCATCTTGCGCACCACGACGAACTCATCGCGGTTGCAACCGACGGTGCCGTAATAGTTGAAACCGTAGGCTTGCTGCGCATAGCCGCCGATCATGTGGGTCGGCTTGAGCACGACACGGGTGACGGAGTTGTGGTGGCCGCCACGGGTCTTGGTGGTTTCCGAGCCTGGCACGTTCACGATCCGTTCCTGGGCGTGATACATCATCACCATGCCGTCCTTGACCCGTTGGCTGACCACTGCCCGCGCGGTCAGCGCGCCGTTGGCGTTGAAGCATTCGATCCAGTCGTTGTCCTCGATGCCGGCGCTTTTCGCGTCATTCTCCGAGAGCCAGACAATCGGCCCGCCACGGCTGAGGGTCAGCATCAGCAGGTTGTCGCTATAGGTACTGTGGATGCCCCATTTTTGGTGTGGGGTGATCCAGTTCAGGACAATTTCGGTTTCGCCATTACTGCGTTTGTCTTTCACCCCTGCAATGGTGCGGGTGTTGACGGGCGGGCGATAACTCATCAGTTGCTCGCCGAACGCCTGCATCCACGGGTGATCCTGGTAGAACTGTTGGCGACCGGTGATGGTGCGCCACGGGATGGCTTCATGAACGTTGGTGTAACCGGCGTTGTAGCTGACGTGATCGTCCTCGAGACCCGACCAGGTCGGGCTGGAAATGATCTTGCGTGGCTGTGCCTGAATGTCGCGGAACCGAATCGCCTCGTGGGCCTTGGGCAATGCCAGGTGGCTGTGATCGATGCCGGTAAACTCCGACAACGCCGCCCAGGCCTTGACCGCAACATGGCCGTTGGTTTCCGGCGCCAGGGACAGAATCACTTCGGCGGCATCGATCGCCGTGTGAATTTTCGGACGGCCGTGACTGATACCGGCGGCGCCTTCTTTGTGATTGAGCTCGCCGAGGAATTTCACTTCGGCTTCGGTGTTCCAGTTAATGCCCTTGCCACCGTTGCCGTGTTTTTCCAGCAATGGCCCGAGGGACGAGAACTGCTTGTAGATGTTCGGGTAGTCGCGCTCCACCACATGCAGGTTCGGCGCGTTCTTGCCCGGCTCCGGGGCGACGCCGGCGCTTTTCCAGTCGGTGCCGCCAAAGGGTTGGGCCAGTTCGCCAACGCTGTCGTGCATCAGCGGGATGGTCACCAGGTCCTTCTCAACGCCCAGATGCCCTTCGGCCATACTGGAAAACGCCTTGGCGATGCCTTTGTAGATTTCCCAGTCGGAACGCGATTCCCACGCCGGGTCGATCGCCGCCGACAACGGGTGAATGAACGGGTGCATGTCCGAGGTGTTCATGTCGTCTTTTTCGTACCAGGTAGCGGTCGGCAAGACGATGTCGGAATAGACGCAGGTCGACGACATGCGGAAGTCCAGCGTGGTGACCAGATCAAGCTTGCCGATGGCGCCCTCGTCCACCCATTCAGCTTCTTCGGGTTTGCAATCGCCGACCTGGCCGATGTCTTCGTTCATCACCCCGTTTTTGGTGCCGAGCAGGTACTTGAGCATGTACTCATGACCCTTGCCCGAGGAGCCCAACAGGTTGGAGCGCCAGACAAACATGTTGCGCGGGAAGTTGACCGGGCTGTCCGGCTGTTCACAGGAGAAGCGCAGCGAACCGTCCTGCAGCGACTTGACCACGTAGTCTTTGGGGTCCATGCCGGCCGCAGCCGCATCGCGGCAAATGTGCAAAGGGTTAGTGTTGAGTTGCGGTGCGCTCGGCAACCAACCGGCGCGTTCGGCGCGGATGTTGTAGTCCAGGGCATGCTCTGGGAACTGCGATTTATCGGCCAATGGCGAGAGCACGTCGTGCATGCTCATCTTCTCGTGGCGCCATTGCGAGCTGTGGGCGTAGAAGAAGCTGGTGCCGTTCATTTGCCGTGGCGGACGGTTCCAGTCCAGGCCGAACGCCAAGGGCAGCCAGCCGCATTGCGGACGCAGTTTTTCCTGGCCGACATAGTGCGCCCAACCGCCACCGGTCTGGCCGACACACCCGCAGAGCATGAGCATGTTGATCAGCCCGCGGTAGTTCATGTCCATGTGGTACCAGTGGTTCATCGCCGCGCCGACGATGATCATCGAGCGACCCTTGGTCTTGTCCGCGTTGTCGGCGAACTCACGGGCAATCTGGATCGCTTTCTCACGGCTGACGCCGGTGATCTGTTCCTGCCAGGCCGGGGTGCCCGGCACCGAGGCGTCGTTGTAATCCTTGGCCACGTTATCGCCGCCGAGGCCGCGGTCGATGGCCAGGTTGGCGGCCGACAGGTCGAACACGGTGGCGACTTTGGCCACGCTGCCGTCCGCCAGCACCACGTTATGCACTGGCACGCGACGGTATTGCACGGCATCGCCGGCCACGTGCTGGAAGTGCTCGTGGGACTCGCCGGCAAAATACGGGAACGCCACTTCGGCAACGTCATCGCCGATCAGGCTCAGCTTCAGATCGATCTCACGGCCTTCGCCGCCTTCACGCGGCAGGATGTTCCACTTGCCCTTCTCGCCCCAGCGATAACCGATGGAGCCTTGAGGGGAAACCAGTTCGCCGCTGACATCCAGCGCGATGGTTTTCCATTCCGGGTTGTTTTCCTGGCCGAGGTTGTCGGTCAGGTCGCTGGCGCGCAGGAAGCGGTCCGGCTGATAACCGGCGCCCGGTGCCTTGTCGACCATTTGCTTGAGCAGCACCAGCACCGGCAAATCGGTGAAGCGCTTGGCGTAATCGGTGAAATAGGCGCTCGGCTTGTCTAGGTGGAATTCTTTGAAGATCACATGGTTGAACGCCTGGGCCAGCGCCGCATCGGTGCCTTGTTTAGGGTTCAGCCACAGGTCGGTGAGCTTGGCGACTTCCGAGTAATCCGGGGTGATCGCCACAGTCTTAGTGCCCTTGTAACGGACTTCGGTAAAGAAGTGCGCGTCGGGGGTACGGGTTTGCGGGACGTTGGAGCCCCAGGCAATGATGTAGTTGGAGTTATACCAGTCAGCCGATTCCGGCACGTCGGTCTGCTCGCCCCAGACCATTGGCGAGGCCGGTGGCAAGTCGCAGTACCAGTCGTAGAAACTCAGGCACGCGCCGCCGATCAGCGACAGGTAACGCGAGCCGGCGGCGTAGCTGACCATCGACATGGCCGGGATCGGCGAGAAACCGACGATCCGGTCGGGGCCGTATTGCTTGATGGTGTAGACGTTGGACGCGGCAATGATCTCGTTGACTTCATCCCAGTTGGAGCGAATGAAACCACCCATGCCGCGCTTGCTTTTATAAGAATCGGCCTTGACCTTGTCCTCGACAATGCTCGCCCAGGCTTCCACCGGTGCCATGGTCTGCCGTGCCTCGCGCCAGAGTTTGAGCAAAGGCTTGCGGATCTTCGGGTACTTGAGCCGGTTGGCGCTGTAGATGTACCAGCTGTAACTGGCGCCACGCGGGCAGCCACGGGGTTCATGGTTAGGCAGATCGTTGCGGGTACGCGGGTAGTCGGTCTGCTGGGTTTCCCAGGTGATCAAGCCATTCTTGACGTAGATTTTCCACGAGCAGGAACCGGTGCAGTTCACCCCGTGGGTGGAACGCACGATCTTGTCGTACTGCCAGCGCGAACGGTAGACGTTCTCCCAGTCGCGCGACTCTTTGTGAGTCTCTCCATGTCCATCGGAAAACTCGTTTTGCTTGCGGTTGAAAAACCGCAATTGATCCAGTAAATGACTCACGGTGTAGTCCTCTCAGGCTTGCTGCGGGGTTCTGTGCCCCGCCCACGCAATGGTTGGATTCGGGTCGTTTCAGCAGGGAGTCGCGGCGCCTTTGCGGGCGTACCACCACCAGGTCACGACGATGCAGCTCAGGTAAAAACCGACGAACATGTAGAAGGCCATCTCCGGGCCGCCGGTCTGGGCCATCGAAGTGCCGAAGGATTTGGGAATGAAGAACGCACCGAAGGCGCCTATGGCCGAACTGAAGCCCAGGACGGCGGCCGATTCTTTGCCGGCATCCTTGAGCGCTTGCTCGCGCACGGCGGGCGGTTTTCCGGCCGAGGCTTTTTCATGCTGGGTGCGGAAGATCACCGGGATCATCCGGAAGGTGGAGCCGTTGCCCACGCCCGTGGTGATGAACAGCAACATGAACAGGCCGAGGAAGCCGTAGAAGTTGCCGCCGGTACCGTTCTGCGGCAAAAAGTGCATCACCCCGAAGACCATCGCGATCATTGCCACGAAGTTCCACAAGGTCACTTTCGCGCCACCCAGCTTGTCCGCCAGCCAGCCGCCCAATGGCCGTACCAGCGCCCCCACCAACGGGCCGAGGAAGGCGAATTTCAAGGCAATCACATCTGGGAAAGAGGTTTTGATCAGCAACGGAAACGCGGCGGAAAAACCGATGAACGAACCGAAGGTCGCCAGGTACAACCAGCACATCAGCCAGTTGTGCTTGCGTTTGAAGATCACCGCTTGGTCACTGAACGAGGCCCGGGCACTGGACAGATCGTTCATGCAGAACCAGGCCAGCACCGTCACCAGGACAATAAACGGCACCCAGATGAACCCGGCGTTTTGCAGCCACAACTGACCACCGTCCGGCAGTGCTTGCGGCGAGCCGCCCATGAAGCCGAACACCCCGAAGGTAATCACCAGCGGCACGCAGAACTGCATCACCGAGACGCCCAGATTGCCTAAACCGGCATTGAGGCCCAACGCCGTGCCCTGCTGCGACTTGGGATAGAAGAAGCTGATGTTGGACATGCTCGAGGCAAAGTTGCCGCCACCAAAACCGCAGAGCAAGGCAATCAACACGAACACGCTGTACGAGGTGCTCAGGTCCTGCACGGCGAAGCCCATCCAGATCGATGGCAACAGCAGCGACGCGGTGCTCAGGGCGGTCCAGCGCCGGCCACCGAAGATCGGCACCATAAAGGAATAGAAGACGCGCAAAGTCGCACCGGACAACCCCGGCAACGCCGCCAGCCAGAACAGTTGGTCGGTGGTGAAGCTGAAGCCGATGGCGTTCAAACGCACAATCACCGTGCTCCAGACCATCCACACCGCGAAGGCCAACAACAGCGCAGGAATGGAAATCCACAAGTTGCGAGTGGCGGTCTGTTTGCCGCTACTTCCCCAGAACGCGGGGTCCTCGGGGCGCCAGTCATGAATGACCGGGCCTTTGTCAGGCTTTTGCAGAACGGACATGTTCTTCTCCTAGGGCAATGCTGGAAATCGGGGACGGGGTCAGCAGCGGCGCTTTACCCAGCACCGGGCTTTTGCGTATTTCGCTGAAGTACATCCAGGTGAGGGAGACCCAGACCACGCCGTACATCAACATGAAGCAGGAAGAGCGCACGCCGGTAAGGTCCACCAGGGCGCCGAACAGGATCGGCAGCACAAAACCACCCAGGCCACCCGCAAGGCCGACGATGCCGGACACCGCGCCCATGTTTTTCGGGTAGTCATTGGCGATGTATTTGAAGACCGAGGCCTTGCCGAACGCGAAAGCGATGCCCATGACGAACAGCAGCACGGTGAACAGCGCGGGATTGAGGCCGATGTGGAAATCCAGCGGGCCGTTGATCGTTTGCACTTGCAGTTGGGTCTGGGGATACGAGAGCAGGAACAGGCAGATCCAGCTGACCCACAACACCCACCAGGTCACGCTTTGCGCGCCCCAGCGATCCGACATCCAGCCGCCGACGGCGCGCAGCACGCCACCGGGCAGGGAAAAACAGGCCGCCAGCAACGCCGCGCTTTGCAGGCTGAAACCGTATTCCTGCACGTAGTACTTGGTCATCCACAGCGCCAGGGCGACGTAGCCACCGAAGACGATCGAGTAGTACTGGCAGTAGCGCCACACCGCAGGGTCTTTCAGCGAGCGCAGTTGCTCGCGCAAACTGGCGCCGGAGGCACTGCGGTGATCCTTGTTTTCGGCACTGAGAAACCAGAATGAAAGCGCGGTGATAAAGAGGATCGCGCTGAAGACTTTCGGCACCAGCTGCCAGCTGCCGGCCGCAATCAGTGCCGGCGCGAGAAACTTGGTCACCGCCGCTCCGGCATTACCGGCACCGAAGATGCCCATGGCGAAGCCTTGATTCTCCTTGTCGAACCATTTGGCGACGTAGGCAATCCCCACTGAGAAAGAGCCACCGGCCAGGCCGACGAACAAACCCAGCACCAGGAATTGCCAGTAGGCGGTGGCGTGACTGATCAGGTACAGCGGTGCGACGCAGGCCAGCATCAGCAGAAAGAACACGCTGCGCCCGCCGAAGCGGTCAGTCAGCAGACCCAGCGGCAAACGCACCAACGAGCCGGTCAGCACCGGGGTCGCGGCCAGCAGGCCGAACTGGGTTTCGTTGAGCTGGAGCAGTTCCTTGATCGGCACCCCGAGCACGGCAAACATCATCCAGACCATGAAGCACACAGTGAAGGCCAGCGTGCTCATGCCCAGCACCAAGCCTTGTCGTACACGCGGTTGGTTCACAATGCTCTCCAGTCAGTCAGCCATGCCGGCAGACTAGAGAGGGCAACTCCGCAAAAACTTGACCCACGTCAACGAACGCCATGGGGACCCAAGCCTATGCTTGCACCGCCTACCTCTAAGGAGGTAGCTCAATAAAACCTTAAAACCCTTTATTTATCAGCTTGTTAAGGGTTTTAACCAACGCTTTTGCTGACACGGAACGGTCGATAACTCTTTAGAGGTAGCGCGCCCTGGATCGGCGGCAAAACCCCACGCTGGAACTTTGCATGCTCTGCTTTCTTACTTTTCCCCCGGACCTGAGCCAATGATGCGCTGGTTGCGCAGCTCCCTGCCCGCTCGCGCCGGGCTGGCGGTAATCCTGATCGCCGTGTTGGCGCTCGCCAGTTCGTTGAGCGCCGGGCTGATCGCCTGGTTCAGCCAGGGCGATGCCGCCGCCATCAACACCGCAGGCTCGGTGCGCATGGAGACCTATCACCTGAGCTGGAAACTCGCCGCGGGTGCAACGCCCTCAGAAATCGCCACCATCACCGACAGCCTGCAAACCCGTCTCACCAGCCAGTCACTCAAGGCCGTGCTGGAAGATGGCCCGACCACCGCACTGCAACTCAGTTATGGGCAAATCCAGCAATCCTGGACCGAAGATTTGCGCCCGGCACTGGAGCGCGGCGATGCGGCTGCCTTTCAAGCCAGGGCCCTGCCCTTCGTTGAGCAACTGAACCGGTTCGTCGATCTGTTGCAGCGCCAAAGCGAACAAAAGCAAGGCTGGCAACAGGCGATCCAGGGCATGGCCTTGTTCACGACCATGATCGTCCTGCTGATCGGGTTATATGAGTTGCAGTACGGCGTCGTCACCCCTTTGAAAGAGTTGGTGGACGCAACCCAGCGCTTTCGTCGTGGCGACTTCAAGGTGCGGGTCAACCATCAGTCCCAGGACGAACTGGGCCAGTTGGCCACGAGTTTCAATAGCATGGCCGAGACGATTGAAGAGTCGCATCGCACGCTGGAGAGTCAGGTCCTGCAAAAAACCCTGAACCTGCAACAAGCCAATGCCGCCCTGGAGCTCCTGTATCAAACCAGCCGAAGCCTGGCCACACGCCTGGCCAATGCCGAAGGCCTGGATGAATTGATTCGACGCTTCCAGCAACGCCTGCCCGGTTTGCGCCTGTCGCTGTGCCTGCAAGGCCAACTGCAGGCACCCGCCCAGCAGTTGCTCGCCCTGCATGGCGCGAACGTCCGGGAAGTCTGCGCCAGTAGCGACTGTGCAACCTGCGAGCGGCACCCTAAAACCAACCCGCAAACCTTCAACATCAGCAACCAGGGCAGTGAACTGGGTGAACTCAAGGCGCACTTTGTCGACGGTCATCTCATGCAAGCCTGGGAAACCCAGCTGATCCAGGCCCTGGCCAATCTGATCGGCACCTCGCTCTCGCTCAAGCGCCAACGGGAACAGGATCATCGCCTGCTACTGCTCGAAGAACGCACGATCATCGCCCGCGAGCTGCATGATTCACTGGCCCAGGCCCTGTCCTACATGAAGCTGCAAGTCAGCCGCATGCAGACCCTGATGCGCCGGGGCGAACCGGCCCAGACCCTGGAAGCCGTCACCGCCGAATTGCGCGAGGGACTGAACAATGCCTACCGCCAGTTACGCGAGTTGCTGACCACGTTTCGCTTGCAGATTCACGACGCGGGACTGGTGCAGGAACTCAAGGACACCGCCGAGGAGTTCTCCCGTCGCGGCGAGTTTCAGGTGCACCTGCACGTCGACTCGCTGGCCTTTGAGCTATCGGCCAGCGAACAAATCCACATTTTGCAGATTACGCGCGAAGCGCTCTCCAACTGCCTGCGCCACGCTCATGCGCAAAACGCCTGGCTGCAACTGCGCCAGGACGGCGAGACGGTCAGGTTGTCGGTCGAAGACGACGGTCGCGGCTTCAGCGGCAACGTCGACCAACGCGAACACCACGGCCTGAACATCATGGATGAACGGGCTCGCAGCTTGCACGGCCAGCTGCAGATCATTTCCAGGGAACCCCAAGGCACCCGTGTCCAACTGGAATTCCACCCGGAATTTCTCGGGCAGCAAACAGAAGGCAGCACCCCATGAACCCGTCCCCACAACACAGAATCCTGCTGGTAGACGACCATCCGATGATGCGTCACGGCATTCGCCAGATGCTCGAACTCGAAGATGATTTCCTGATCGTTGGCGAAGCCAGCCAAGGCGAAGAAGCACTCAGCCTGATTGAACCGCTTCGACCGGACCTGGTCTTGCTCGACAACAATATGCCGCAAATGAATGGCATTGAAACCCTGCGCCGATTACGGGCGATGCACTACACCGGCAAAGTGCTGCTGTTCACCGTGTCCGACGCCGAAGACGATATTCGCGACGCACTGCGCCTGGATGCCGACGGTTATCTGCTCAAGGACATGGAGCCCGAACTGTTGATTCAGTACATCCGGGACGCCTTGAACGGCGCCTTGGTGATCAGCCCGGGGCTGACCCAAGTGATGGCGCAGGCGCTGCGCTCGCCGCCACGCCAAGCCGTGGTGGAATTGACCGAGCGTGAGCGTCAGGTGCTGAAAACCATCGCCAGCGGCTTCAGCAACAAGGTCATCGGGCACAAGCTGGGCATCACCGAAGGGACGGTCAAGGTCCACGTGAAAAACCTGCTACACAAACTCGGCTTGCGCTCGCGGGTGGAGGCCGCGGTGTGGGCCATGGAACATCTGCGCAATGCGGGCTGACAGGCATTCCTCTTTGGAGGTAGGCCTGCAGAGGCATAGGTCATTTGGCCTGCGCTCTCTACTATGGCGGTCAGCGGAGGTACGCCATGCTGACCCACCCTTCCATCGTTTTAACGTTGCGCCGTCATCATCTGTTTAGCCAACTCCCGGAGAAAATCTTCGAGGAAGTCTGTGGGCTGGCCATGCTCAAGCGCCTGAGTTGTCACAGCACGCTCATGCATCAAGGGGATCCGGCCAGGCGTTTTTTCCTGCTGGTCAGCGGCCAGATCAAGTTGTACCGGCTCACCGGCGAAGGCCAGGAAAACCTGGTGGAGATCATCCAGCCCGGCCAGACCTTTGCCGAAGCCTTGCTGTTCAGCCAGGCCCGGCTCTACCCGGTGAGCGCCACCGCACTGAAGGACAGTGTGCTGGTGAGTATCGAGGGCAACCATTACCGCAACGCCCTGGAGGACCAGCCGAAAGTCTGTCTGGCGATCCTGGCGAGCATGAGCGTTCACCTGCACCTGCGCCTGCGCGACATCGACAACTTGACCGCGGCCAGTGCAAGCCGTCGGGTGATCAATTTCCTGCTCCAGGAACGCCACCCTGTCACCGGCCAGATTGTCTTGCAGGTGTCCAAACGTCTGGTGGCGTCGAAGCTGGGGATTCAGCCGGAAACCTTTTCGCGGATTTTGCATCGTTTGGTGGAGTGCGGCCTGATCGCCATGGAGCGTCGCCATATCAGCATTCTCGCTGAAGAGGAGCTGGCGGCTTTCCAATAGTCGGAATTGACCGTCATCAAGGCGCAATGCCACGCACCTTGCACACTGGCAGAGTCCATCCATGGAGAGTGCAAATGCCCCGTTCAACCCTGCCTTTGGTTTACTCCTGCTCAGGCTGTTCCAACGTCGCCCAACTGGCCAATACCCTGGCGGTGCGGCTGGACCGCAGTGGCCTGGCTGAAATGTCCTGCATCGTCGGTGTTGGCGGGCATGTGGCGGCGTTGGTCAACAAGGCACGCTCGGGGCGCCGGATCTTCGCGCTGGACGGCTGCCCGTTGCGATGTGTTGAGAACTGCCTCAAGCAGCATGGGCTGCAGGCTGATGTGCATCTGATTCTGAGTCAGTATGGGCTGCGCAAACGCCATGGTGAGGATTGCACGCAGGCGCAGAGTGATGAGTTGTTTGAAGGGATCAGGCAGTTGATTGCCAGTGATGCTCGGCAGCATGAAAGCCGGCAGGAAACGATGGCCTGAAGAACAGCAAAAACCCTGTGGGAGCGGACTTGCCCGCGATGGCGTCTGCTCGCTGGGCTGTTTTTTGGCTCAGTACATATCCATTTCTGCGGTAACGGCTCCTTTGGGTTCCGCCCTTACGGCGGGTCACTTTGGAAAAGCGCCAAAGTAACCAAAACGCTCTTGCCCCTTTCGTTCGGTGCCTCGCCTAGGCTCGGCATGCCCTCGCTCCGGTCCTGCTCCGTGGGCCCGCCGCCATCGGCCATCCATGGCCGGGGGCGGCTAACCCGGCATCCATGCCGGGTTGCCCACTGCGCAGAACCTCCTCTCGGCCTCTCGAGGCGGCCTACCGGCCGGCCTGTCTCTTCAAACGTACGCGCTCCCACAGGTTCAACGCCACTTTGGCTCTGGCTGTTGATCTTGCTTTGGCTTTGGCTTTGGCTTTGGCTTTTGATCTTGATCTGCCCCGTCGGAAGGCCGAACGCAGGTTCTGCGCAGTGGGCACCGCGGCAAGGATGCCGCGGTAGCCGCCCCCGGCCATGGATGGCCGATGGCGGCGGGCCCACGGAGCAGGACCGGAGTGAGGGCATGGCGAGCCTAGGCGAGCCACCGTACGTCAGGGGCGAAAAGCGTTTGGTTACTTGGCGCTTTTCCAAGTGACCCGCCGTAAGGGCGGAACCCTAAGCCGCCGTTACCGCAGAAATGGATATGTACCCCGACCAAAAATACAGCTCGGCTATCAGGCCGCCAACCCCTTCCCCGCCCGCTCCAGATTGCGCCACAACCAAACAGGCAACACATCAGGATCCAGACTGTCGATCAGATTCTTCAACGCCAGCCCCAACTCCGTATCCCCCTCAATCACCAAACGCCGGCGAAAGAACAGCGTATCCGGATCTTCCTGACGACTCGCCAGCAGTAAAAACTCCCGCCAATTACCACTGATCGTCACATGTGCCACGGCGTGCTCCGCAATCCGCAACCCTTTACCGCTGAGCGTCAGATACCAGGACAACCCCAGATCCGGAATCCGCAAACACAACCAACGCCCACGCAAAACCTCGAACTCACCATCGCGCAACGGCTCGGCGAGGCAGCGATTCAGCGCCTGCTGCAACGCCAGCCGCTGCACGGCAAAAGGCACCCGGCGCACCAGCGGCAACACCCGGTCGGCACCTTTCAACAGCCACTTTTTTCGATTCAACACAGGCCGACCTCCTCAACGCGCAGCATGCCGGCCTGGCCATGCCAATAACCATTGCACCCTTCGACGAACAGCGGCGGTGTCTCGCCCAGACGAACCCGTTGATACGCCTCGACCACCTCTGCCATGCCCTGAGCACGAGGGCTCAAGCGCAACAAATCGGCGCCACAAGCCACCAGCCCGGAATAATCGGCCAGCAGATTGGTCACCTCGGCCGACATCGTTTGAATACCATTGAGGGTGAACAGCGCCTGCCCTTCCTGGCTGGTCAGCGCCAAGCCATCGGGGTAGTTGATGCAGCAAAACTGGCAGTCATCCTTGGGCCGGTTTTCCGCCCGAGCCGTAAAGCAGCGGGCGGAATAGGCCAACGGCAAATGCCCATAGGCGAAGATTTCAACTTCCGGCACTGCGCGGCCCAACTCGCGGACCTGTTCGATCACATCACTAATCAGCGCCGCCGAACATTCCACGGGCGGTACCCAGCGGGTCATGCCGCTGTCGAGCAATTGCGCCAATGAGTGACCGTTGTACAAATTGAGAGCCGGGCCGCCCACGAACGGCAACTTGCGCTCGGCCAGGAATTGCACCGCGCCCATGTCGTTGGCTTCCACCAGCAATTGGCCGTTGTCGCACAGCCGACGCAGGCTAGAGAGTTCGGACGCAGCTTCGATCAGCGTCAGGCTGGAAAGCACCAATTGCGCCTGGCTGCATTCCTGCAACTCACGGCCCAAACCCAGCCATTGATCCAGTGAAAAGGCCCGACGTTTCGAGCACACGGTTTCCCCCAGATAAATCACATCCAGGGGCAAGGCCGACATCTCGGCGTAAAAGTTGCTGAGTTGTTCTTTGTCCCAATAAAACAGGACCGGTCCCAGGCTGAGTTTCATGTCGAACCCCTCATTGCCATGATCGATGATAAGCACCCAGGGTGGTCTGGCTGCCTTCGGACAAACCGGCCAGCACCTGACGCCATTCGTCCTTGACCCGAAAACTGCCCGGCGCGCCACGATGGGCGTCCAGTGCCGCGCGCCAGACACGGGTGACTTGTTCGACATAGGCCGGGCTGCGTTGACGGCCTTCGATTTTCACCGCTTCGACGCCGATGGCCGTCAGTTCCGGCAGTAAGTCCAGGGTGTCGAGGCTGGTGGGCTCCTCCAGCGCATGAAAACGTTTGCCATCGACCAGGAAACGCCCCTTGCACAAGGTCGGGTAACCGGCCGGTTCGTCAGGGGTGTAGCGATCGATCAGCACTTCGCTGAGGCGCGCGCTCAAGCCTTCGGCGTCCTCGCTCCAGCGCACCGCTTTGGCCGGTGAACAGACACCGCACAGGTTCGGCGACTCGCCGGTAATGTAGGAAGACAGATGGCAACGCCCTTCAGCCATGATGCATAAGCTGCCGAAGCCAAAGACTTCAATGGGCACCGGGCTGCTGGCAGCGACCTGACGTACTTGCGCCAACGACAACACCCGTGGCAGCACCGCGCGGCGAATGCCGTAGCGCTGCGCATAAAACTCCAGCGCCGCGGCATGGGTCGCCGAGCCTTGGACCGACAGGTGCAACGGCAATTGCGGGTGACGCTGACTGGCGTAGTTGAGCACCCCGGGGTCGGCGGCGATCAGCGCATCGACGCCGAAATCGGCGGCCCGATCCACCGCTCGCTGCCAGCGCTCCCAGCCCTTGGGTTGCGGGTACGTGTTGACCGCGACGTAGAGTTTGCGTTGATGCTGGCGAATGTGGGCGACCGCGGCGTCGAACTGTTTGTCGTCCATGTTCAACCCCGCGAAATGTCGGGCGTTGGTGTCATCGCGAAAGCCGACATAGACGGCATCGGCGCCTTGGCGCACCGCCGCTTTAAGCGCAGGCAGGTTCCCTGCCGGGCAGACCAGTTGCATGGGTAATCCTCATGAAAAAACGCATCCGGGCCCTCCTCTGATGCCCGGGAAACGAGGGGTTCGGGGCAATCGAAAAAGGCGCTGCCAGTCTAGCCAGACCGGCAGGCACGGCCTTGACGGCAATCAATTGCCATCAATGCATCAGCTCGGCGAAGGACAGGAACATCACGTTGTCGTGCTTGAGCACTTGCTGCTCGCACTCGATCACCGCCAGCCCATCGGCCCAGCACGCGGCGGTCAACATCGCCGAGCTTTGCTGAGGGTGCAGTTCCACGCTCAACTGGCCATTGGCGCCGGGCGTCAATCGGGCCCGCAGGTACTGTCGACGCTTGTTACGCTGCAACCAGTCGAATCCGGCTGGCACGGCCAACGGCACCGGCAGTACGTCAGTCACGCCTTGGGCCCTGAGCAGGAACGGACGCACCACCACCAACGCGGTGATCAGCGCCGCCGACGGATTTCCCGGCATGCCGATCCACGGTTTACCGGCCACTTCGCCAAACGCCAATGGCTTGCCCGGCTGGATGGCCAGCCGCCAGAAATCGACGTTGCCCAGCTCCTCGATCGCCTGCTTGAGGTGATCTTCCTCGCCCACCGACACGCCACCGGAACTCAACAGCAGGTCGCATTCCGAAGATGCCAGGCTCAAGGCATGCCGGCTGGCCGCCAACTCATCGACCATGACGCCATAGTCATGCACCTCGACACCCCAGCCGCGCAACAACGCGGCGAGGCAATACCGATTGCTGTTGTAAATCTGCCCCGGCGCCAACGAATCGCCCGGCTCACGCAGTTCATTGCCGCTGCTGAGCAGGCACACCTGCAACGGCCGATAGACCTCGACCCGCGCGATACCAGCACCGGCCAACAATCCCAGCTCCTGTGCGCGCAGGCGTTTGCCGGCCTTGAGCAACAAATCCCCGCAGCGAACTTCCTCACCCTCCTTGCGCACATGGTCGCCAACGGATACAGGCGGAAACCAGACGCGCTCGCCCTCGACCCGACAGCGTTCTTGCGGCACCACGGTATCGGCACCCGGTGGCAATGGCGCACCGGTAAAGATCTGCACCGCCTGCTGCGCGAGCAAGGGTGAACTTGCTTGATCCCCCGCCGCAATGCGCCCGCCAATCGATAAACAGCCGCCCGCCTGGGGCAAGTCAGCCGCCCTGAGGGCATAGCCGTCCATGGCACTGTTGTCCCAGGCCGGCAGGTTCACCGGGGAATGAATGTCCGCCGCCAGCACCCGCCCCATGGCTTGATTCAGACGAACCCTTTGCGCCAGGGGTGGCGGCGGTGCCTGGTCCAGCAGACGGCTGATGGCCTCGTCCACCGGCATCAGGTTGCCCATGTCGCACACCCGGCCGGTCATGAGCGTGTCCCGCAGGCGTCGATGATCCGCTGCGCTTGCGGTTTCAAATGCGGGGCGAAATTGCACGGGCCGGTGCGACTGTCCAGTTGTTCGAGCAGGATCTTGTTCCAGGCCGTCCGGCAGGCACCCGGCGAGCCTGGCACGCAACACACCAGTACGCCGTTACTCATGCCGGCCAGTGCCCGGGACTGCAGGCTGGACATGCCGATTTCCTCCAGAGACACCTGGCGGAACAGTTCGCCAAAGCCTTCCACATGTTTGTCCAGCAATGGCAAGACTGCTTGCGGCGTGTTGTCGCGAGCGGTGAAACCGGTGCCGCCGGTCATCAACACCACCTGCACCTGGGGGTCGGCGATCCACCGGGAAACGGTGGCGCGGATCTGATAAATGTCGTCCTTGACCAGCTCACGATCGATCAACACATGCCCGGCCGTTTGCAGCAAATCCGTCAGGGTCTGCCCCGACGTGTCGGTGTCGAAGGTGCGCGTATCGCTGATGGTCAGTACGGCGATGTTCAGGGGTTCAAACGTGCGTTGCGCCAGATGGGCCATATCCAGGTCTTCCCGTAGATGAGGGTATGGCCCAAAGCCTGAACCGGAATAGCGAGCGAGCCTATTCCTCCAAGGAGGTACCTCGTCGGGGACATTAGGGAATACCAGTCAGCGGTGATGACAAGTAGCACACACACCTGTGGCGAGGGAGCTTGCTCCCGCCGCTGGGCTGCGGAGCGGCCCCAAAAACCTGCCACCGCAATTCTTCAGGTAGACAGCATCCGCCGTTTTACGACTGCTTCGCAGCCGAACGGGACGATGCGGCGTTCCGACAAGCTCCCTCGCGACAGGTTTTGTGCTCGGCGCATCATTTCGTGAGTCGTTGAAAAGTGTTCACGGCGCCAACCGGCTGCGCTTCCACAGACCCTCGCGCAACCGGTAATCGAGTCGATCATGCAAGCGGTCGGCCCGCCCCTGCCAGAACTCCAGACGCTCAGGGTGCAGGCAGTAGCCGCCCCAATGCTCGGGACGCGACACGGTCTGGCCGACAAAGCGCTTGATCGTTTGCGCCAGCATGGATTCCAGCGCTGCGCGACTGGCCAGCGGACGGCTCTGCGGTGAAGCCCAGGCCCCCAGGCGACTGGCCATGGAGCGAGAATCGAAGTACGCATCCGACAACGCCGGATCGAGCCTGGACACCTGGCCTTCGATACGCACCTGACGCTCCAGCCCCGGCCAGAAAAACGTCATCGCCGCATAGGGATTGGCGGCCAATTGCTGACCCTTGTCGCTCTGGTAATTGCCGAAGAACGTAAAACCTTCATCGCTCAACCCCTTGAGCAGCAGAACCCGACAGTGCGGCCGTCCTTCTGGGTCGACCGTCGCCAACACCATGCTATTGACCTCGACAGGTGCGCACTCGGTGTCTCGGGCCTGTTGCAGCCATTGCCGGAACATCGCCAGCGGATCGTCCAGCGCCGCTTCATCTTGCAGGCCATTGAGGGTGTAGTTGCGGCGCATCTGAGCCAGGGAAAGCGGCATGACGGTGATCTCCGGAAGGTTTTACGCAGTGTGCGAGGCACTGCGCGATACCACCTTGACCGCCATCAACACTGTCACCTACTTGAGACGCAGACGCCGCGCCAGTTTGTGCAGGTTGCTGGGGTCGACTTCGAGGATGCGCGCGGCGCTGGCCCAGTTGTCCCCGGACAGGCTCAGGGCCTGAAGGATTTTCTTGCGCTGGTAGTCGTCGACGGCTTCGCCCAAGGGCTGGAACGGCAGATCAGCCGTCACCTCCGGGGACGGCTCAACCACCGCCCCCGGTGCCGCCATCAAGTTGTCCAGATCGAGAATTTCAGACTCCAGGGTCATGATCAGCGCGCGACTCGTCCCGCGACTGAGTTGCTTCAATGCGGCGCGACTGATCACATGCTCCAGTTCGCGCACATTGCCCGGCCAGGTATAAAGCAGCAGCGCGCGTTCGGCCGCCGGCGACAGGCGCAAACCACGCAGGCCGAGCCGCGCCCGATTGAGTTCAAGGAAATGCCCGGCCAGCATCAGCACATCGTTACCGCGCTCACGCAACGGCGGAATCGGCACCGGATACACCGAGAGCCGGTGATACAGATCGGCGCGAAACAAGCCGTCGCGGATGCTGTCCGGCAGGTGCCGGTTGGTGGCGGCGATGATGCGCACATCGACGTGCAGCGGCTTGTCGGCGCCGAGGCGCTGGATCTCGCCGTTCTGCAGGGTGCGCAGTAACTTCGCTTGCACGGCCAATGGCAACTCCCCGACTTCATCGAGAAACAGCGTGCCGCCGTTGGCGGCATCGAAGCGTCCGGCACGGTCACTGGTGGCGCCGGAAAACGCGCCTTTGACATGCCCGAACAACTCACTCTCTGCCAGCGACTCCGGCAAGGCGGCGCAGTTAACGTGTATCAGCGGTTTGTGGTGGCGCCTTGAAAGACGATGCAAGCGTCGGGCGAACAGCTCTTTGCCGACGCCGGTCTCGCCCAACAGCAATACCGGCAGATCGGAGTCGGCCAGTACATCCAGCTCATTGAGCAACTGATGCAACACCTCACTTTGCCCGAGGATCTCGCCTTCCTCGACCGGCATTCGCAAGTCCTGGGGATCGCTGCGGGACAAACGCAAGCTGCGGTTTTCCTGCTCGAGCCGCGTAACCCGCACGGCGGCTTCGATCTGCAAGGTGCAGCGCTTGAGCTCCTCCCGCGCCCGGCTGTCGAAGGTCCCGGCGTGCAGCGCATCGAGGGTGATCGCGCCCCAGATCCGCCCCTCGACATAAAGACTCACGCCCATGCAGTCATGCACCGGCAGCGGTTCGCCGACGTGGTTGTCGAGCAAGCCGTCATAGGGGTCCGGCAGGCGACTGTCGGGTTCGAACCAGGTTGGCTCGCGCGACGCCATGATGGCCGCCAGCCGGGGATGCTGGGCGATGACGAACCGGCGCCCCAACGCTTCATGAACCAGCCCCACCGTCGCCACCGGCCTGAGGCTATCGTCATCCAGACGCAGCAAGCCCACGGCGCCACTGTTGAAGTATTCGCGCAGGGTCTGGACCAATCGTTGCAATCGCACGGCATTGGGCAACTCGACGATCAGGTCGGCTGCCAGGCTTTCTCGCAGCATGGTAGTAATTACCCTCTATGGTTGGATTTACCCTGAAGCATCGGGGTAGCTATCACCACAACTAAAAATTAATCGATGTTTTTCAATCAGTTGAAAATGGCATGCCGGATGCAATGAGCCTGGGGAACCGTTGAAACCCAAACAAGGAACCCTGATGAGCCAGACCCTATTGGAACAAAGCCTCGGCCAACTGGCCTGCGACATTCCCGGTGCCACCCGGATCTTCCACACCTTCAAACTGGACTTCTGTTGCGGCGGGCAAAAAAGCCTGCGTGAAGCGGCCCTTGGCAAAAACCTCGACCCGGTCCTCATTGCCGACGCCCTGCACATGCTGCAAGACAGCGGCGAAACCCAGCACGACTGGCGCAACGAACCGTCGGAACTGCTGATCGCTCACCTTCTGGCGCGCTACCACGCCCGTCACCGCGAGCAATTGCCGGAACTGATCCGTCTGGCTCGCCGCGTCGAGCAGGTCCATGGGGCGCGCAGCAGTTGCCCCAACGGCCTGGCCGATCTCCTGACCGACATGCAGCAAGAACTCGAAGGCCACATGCTCAAGGAAGAACAAGTGCTGTTCCCGATGCTGCAACAGGGCATCGGTCCTCAAGCGGCTCCGCCGATCCAGGTATTGCGCTTCGAACATGATCAACATGGCGAGGCACTGGAGAAAATGCTCGCCCTGACCGATCACATCACCCCGCCTGCCGATGCCTGTAACACCTGGCGCGCCCTCTATCGCGGGCTGCTGGAATTCAAAGACGACCTGATGCAACACATCCATCTGGAAAACAACGTGTTGTTCATCAACGCCCTGAACCCTCGTCATTGATCGATTGCCGATCCCTCCCAGCCCGCGCCAGCCCACCGGTTGACGCGGGTTTTGTTTGCAAGGGACATTTTGCGATCAGCCATGCCAATAGAACATGGCCTTGGCCAGGATCACGATCAACACCATGTGCCCGAGGATGCTGCGGCGAATCCAGCTGGCACGCGTCGCGGTCAGGCGCGCATGGGTCAGCCAATAGGCCAGCAGCAAGTAATGACCAATGATGCTCAGGGCCAGGATGATCTTCAGGCTCAGCAACGTACCAAAGCTGCTGCTCAGCGGCTGACTCAATGCGCCCCGGTACTGCCACGCCAGGCCGATGCCGGCGCCATACAACAGCAACACCACGCCATGCAGCACCTTGCGCGAGCGCACGGCAATCGCCTGATCCGCCGTGGATTGCGCGGTATCCGCCAACTGCTGACGGGCGCGATGCCAGATAACCACCTCGAAAAACAGCGTGCCGATGAAGGCAATCGCCGCCAGCAAATGCGTGACCAGTAAAAAGGGATACATCAGCGCCAGCCTCTGTCCGTTCGCGTGCTCATCCCGGATGACCGTCGACCCGGGTCCGCAGCAGCATCGGCCCATAGCGCCAGGCGTACAGCGCAAATGCCAACGCCCAGCACAGACCGGCCAGCCACAATGCCGGCAAGGGAAAGAACTCGATCAACACAACCCGGCTCAGGCACGCCAGATTGAGCAAGATGAACGCCAGGGTCATCCCCGACGGCGGTTCGAGCGCACGGCCGGTATGCCCGAGGCTGACTCGGGCGATCATCGCCAGCACCAGACCGCCCATGGCACCGATCGTCAGGCAATGCACCGCCAGGCTCGGATTGATCGGCGCGCCGAAATGCCACAGCGCCATCCCGAGACACGCCACCGCCAACCAGCCATAGGCCAGGTGCAGCGACCACAGCAACGGTACGTGCCAGAGTGCCCGGTCATGCCAGCGCACCAGTCGCACCAGATGCCCCGCCGCCAGCATCGCGAACAGCAGGCCCACCCAGACATTGGGGTTAAGCGCAGGCCCTGCGGCATATAACAACGCCACCAGCGGCGAACCCACCAACAGCAGTCGATCCAGCCAGGGCCAGGCGGCAACGCCTTCAACCCGACCAAGGCCACGCTGGGTGAAGAACGGAATCACCCGCCCGCCGATCAACCCCATCATCGCCGCCACCAGCCAAATGCCGGTCAGCACGCCTTGGCGCTGCCAACCTTCATGCCCCTCGACCAGGCCGTACAGGGACAACCCGTCGGCCACGGCCAATAACAACAGAACCACCACAATCGGGTAGTTACGTTTCTGCCGCACCTTCCACAGGGTGAATCCCATGAGCACCGCCACCGCCAACGGGAACGCCATTTCCAGCACCGCAAGCAACGGCCACGGCGCATTGGCCAGCCAGGCCACCCGCGCCAATAACCACAGCAACGCCAAAGCGGCCAACGGTTTGCCGCTGAGGCCGGGGCGAGCGGTCCAGGTCTGCACCGCCGTCAGCAGAAAGCCCGCGATCATCGCCAAGCCGAACCCGAACAATAATTCATGCCGATGCCAGCCCAGCCAACCGCCTGCCGGCTGCCAGTCGGACATCGAACCGCTGAAGGCGGTCAGCCAGAGCGGAATGGCCAGCACCGCCAACAGGCAGCCGGCGAGGAAAAACGGCCGAAAGGCCAGCCGTAACAGCGGCGCGATTGCCATCGCTTTACGGCGGTCAAGCACTTGCATAAAGCCACTCCTCTACCTGTTTGCTGACCTGGCGCCAACCCGCACGCGCCGAGGTAAATCCAGGGCCAATCATCGGGCATTACCGATCCATTGCCTTTGTCACAGATCAAGTGTGCAAGGGACGTGCCCCGATGCCGAGCGCGCGCCCTTTGTGGCGAGGGAGCTTGCCCCCTCCCCACAAGGGGCTCCCGATCAGGGTACAAATGACCCTTTGATGGTTATTTAAACCCTAAACATCAAGGTGTTTTTTACCCTGATCGCTGCCCCCCCCCCAATAAACAAGGCCCTCCCAAGCCTGGCCCGCGTCTTGCTCAGCATGGGCAACCTTTTAGAAATCCCGGATTCCTCTCGATTACCCGGAGTCGTCATGAAAAAAGTCATCCAGCCACTGGCCTGGTTTGTTGTGCTGACCTCAATCCTGGCCCTGGCCAGCGGCGTTTCCCTGGTTCTCGTCTGACTTGATCCCCCCCTTTCTCAATCCTCAGGATGAATTCTCATGGTGCTTCATCGCGTCCATCACCAGATTCTGCGCAGTCATCACTTGTTCGAGCCGTTGAATGAAGAACAGCTGGATGAATTGATGAGTACCAGCCACTTGCTGAGCATCGACAAAGGCGAGCCATTGTTCCGTCAAGGTGAGCCGGCAGATTCGTTCTATTTCATCATTGCCGGCGCGGTGAAAATCTACCGGCTGACACCCGATGGGCAGGAGAAAGTGTTCGAGGTCATCAGCGATCGACAAACCTTCGCCGAGGCGATGATGCTGATGGACACCCCAAACTATGTGGCCTCGGCCGAAGCGATCTGCCCCACCCAGCTCTACCGGTTATCCAACAGCACCTACATGCGCCTGCTGCAGAGCAATAGCCGGCTGACCTTTGCACTGCTGGGCAAGCTCTGCGTTCGCTTGCATCAACGGGTCAACGAAATCGAAACCCTGTCATTGAAAAACGCCACCCACCGGGTCGTGCGTTATCTGCTGACGCAACTGGTACGCCAGCAAACCGTAGACAGCCAATTCGAGCTGCCGATGGCCAAGCAACTGATTGCCGGGCATCTGTCGATCCAGCCGGAAACCTTTTCGCGGATTATCCGCCGCTTGATCGATGAAAACATCATCACCCAGGACGGCCGTCAGATCGCCATTCTGGATCGTCTGCGCCTGGAACAGTTCGAGTGAGTGCCATGCCCGTCTGCCTGTATTGCCAACACGCCAACCCACCACAAGAAATCGAGTGCCGCCAATGCAGCATGCCTCTGCCGGCATTGGCCGCACATGCAGCGCAACGTCGGTTGCGCCGATTCAAGTGGTTCTGCATCGGCCTGACAATCTTCTGCGTGACGATGTTTTTCTGGCTGCCGCGCAGCATCAGCTGATGCTGCGTTGATCAACCCGGGGTTCAAGGTTGAGTCAGCTGGCGGTACAACTGCGGCAAGCGCAGAGGTAACTGCTCAGGCTGACGGATCAAGGTGTAGCCATTGGCGCCAAACATGTACGGCAGGTAATCCCCGGCCTCGCGATCGATCGTGATGCAGAACGGCGTCAGCCCCTGACGCCGCGCCTCCAGCACCGCCTCGCGGGTGTCTTCAACACCGTAGCGTCCCTCATACAAATCCAGATCATTGGGTTTGCCATCCGTGAGCAGCAGCAACAGTTTGCTGCGCCGCTTGCTGTTGCCCAGCAATTGCGTGGCCTGGCGAATGGCGGCGCCCATGCGCGTGTAATACCCCGGTTTGAGCCCTAGAATGCGGCCTCGAGTATTGTCGTCATAACGCTGGGTGAACGCCTTGAGTTCCTGCAGGCGCACTTGCTGACGGCGCAGCGAGGAAAACCCGTACAGGGCAAAATCATCACCCAGCACCGACAGGGTTTCGCCGAACAGCAGCAGGCTGTCGCGGATGACGTCGATGACGCGGTGCTCATCGTTCAGGTGGGCGTCGGTGGACATCGATACGTCGGCCAGCAACAGGCACGCCAGGTCGCGGCGGGTCTGTCGTTGCTCCATGAACAGACCACGTTCGGCACACTGGCCATGCTCGCGTTCAACGTGAAAATCCAGCCAGGCCTGCATGTCCAGCTCAGAGCCCTGGGGTTGCTGGCGTAACCATTGACGATCATTACGCAGATGCTCGAACTGGCGCCGCAAGCGGTGCGCCGAGGCCTTCAAACGCAATGGCAACGGTTGTGCCTCACAGTCGCGGGGCACCATCATTTGCAGATTGACGAAACTGTCCTGCATTTGTTGTTTGCGGTAGTCCCACTCCGGCAACTTAATGCCCTCGCCGAGGGGAATATCGTCGACATCGGCCGGTGGCAAATCCAGGTGCAGCTTCAGACCACCGCCCTTGCGCAGACGGGTGCGCGACAGCGTCAGTTCATCCAGGTCATCGGCGACTCGGGCGGCGTCCGGGTCTTCGCTGTCGTCCGACCAGCGATCAAGGTCCACGTGTTCGGTCCAGCTGAACAGGTTCTCCAGGCGCACGATTAACAACCCGCCGTCGCGGCTGCCTTCATCGATCCGCGTCGCGCGTTTACGCCCGCTTTTCTGTTCGCCGGGTGGCGTGGTCAAAGACTCTTCGGATTCATCGCCCAGATCTGCAGCCTGCGGGCTGGCGAGGTTTTGTGGCGGGTACAACCACAGCGGTAGCGGCCACGCGGCCCGTTCGCTGCGAGGAAAATGTTCGACACTGCCCGGTTCGCGCAGCGCCTGGCATAGCGCCCGTTCCAGTGCGGCTTCGCTGGCATTCAGCGAAGCCGGATCGGGGCGCAATTGCAGATGGGCATCGACCAGACGTTTATAGCGAGTACGCAGCGCGGGATAGCGTCGCAACAACTGTTGCGTCCAGCGTTGATTGTCCCGCCCCCAGTGACGCATCGGCCCGGCCTGTGCCGCCAGCAACGCGAGCCAGCGATAGAGTTCCTCATTCAGTGCGACTTCAGGGAAGACCGCCAGGCTCGATGGCAGCCGCAGATTACTCGCGTCACACCACGCCAACGGCACTTGTTTGCAGGTGCCGGCGATCTGCTGCAACACGTTTCGGCGCAGCAGCAGATCGCGGTCGCTGGCGGCTTCCACACCGATGCCATTGGCGCCGCCCATGGCACGAAACAACAGCGCCAGCGGGCGTTGCTGACTGGCCAGTTCAACCCGTGCTTCAGGGAAGTCCGGGCTGGCACGCCGGGTGATGAAACGATGCCAGACACTGCCTACCCACTCTTCCAGTTCGACGGTAAACGCCATGATGCTTGCCCTTCCTGGAAACCAAAAAAACGGCCCGCTGTATCAGCCGGGCCGACCTTTTCTAGCCATTGCACTCGTTCATGAAGGTACAACCGCAGCCGGGGCGCGCAACGCTGCGCGGCTACGCTGTTTGAAGCTGAGCAGGTAACAGAGCAAGCCTGCGAAGAAGCCGAGACCGGCGCCCAGACGCGCCCAGAACAGTACCTGCAGATGTTCGACCGTGGCCATGAATGGCAACGCAATCCCGTCGGCCTGCCAACGTTGCAGGTAAACCTGTACGACACCGGCAGCGGTCAGGAACAGCGTGATCATCACCATCGACAGGGTCATCAACCAGAAGCCCCAGATTTCGAAGGTCTGCGAACGCTCGTCAGCGGCTTCACCCAGCCCGCGCAAACGCGGCATGGCGTAGCTGATCAAGGTCATCACGATCATCGCGTAAGCACCGTAGAAGGCCAGGTGACCGTGCGCCGCCGTCAGTTGCGAACCGTGGGTGTAGAAGTTGACCGGTGCCAGGGTGTGCAGAAAACCCCAGACGCCCGCACCGAAGAACGCGGTGACCGTGGTGCCCTTGGCCCACAGTGTGGCGGCGCGGTTCGGGTGTTGCCGGCGACGGTTCTTTACCATGCTGAAGGCGAAGATCACCATGGCCAGGAACGGTAGCGGTTCGAGTGCCGAGAAGATCGAGCCCACCCACAACCAGACCTCAGGCGCACCGATCCAGAAGAAGTGGTGACCGGTACCGATGATCCCGGTAATCAGCGCCATGGCGATGATCACATAGAGCCATTTCTCCACGACTTCCCGGTCGACCCCGGTGATCTTGATCAGGACGAAGGCGAGCATCGAACCCATGATCAGTTCCCACACGCCCTCCACCCAAAGATGCACCACCCACCACCAGTAGAACTTGTCGCGGGCCAGGTTGCCGGGGTTATAGAAGGAGAACAGGAAGAACACCGCAAGGCCGATCAGCCCGGTCATCATCACCATGCTGATCGTGGTCTTGCGACCTTTGAGCAGGGTCATGCCGATGTTGTAAAGAAAGCCCAGGCACACCACCACAATGCCCATCTTGGTGATGGTCGGCTGCTCCAGGAACTCCCGACCCATGGTCGGCAGCAACTCGTTGTGGGTCAGTTTGGCCAGGCCCGCATAAGGCACCAGCAGGTAGCCGAGGATCGTCAGCACGCCTGCCGCGGCGAATACCCAGAACAGGATGATCGCCAGCTTCGGGCTGTGCAGTTCGCGGTCGGCCTCTTCCGGAATCAGGTAGTAGGCAGCGCCCATGAAGCCGAACAGCAGCCAGACGATCAGCAGGTTGGTGTGCACCATCCGCGCCACGTTGAAGGGAATGATCGGGAACAGAAAGTCTCCGATCACGTATTGCACGCCCATGATCAAACCGAACAGCACCTGACCGAGGAACAGCATCAAGGCAAACACGAAGTACGGTTTGGCCACGGCTTGCGAGGCGAATTTCAGATGTGGATTAGCAATGCTCATCGCTTAGCCCTCCTTGTTTGGCGGCCAGCCATTAGTGTTGATGTTCGAGCTCCATTTGAGGAACTCGGCGATGTCATCCACCTCCTGCTCGCTCAACTTGAACTGCGGCATCGCTCGCCGGCCCGGTACGCCCAGGGGCTGCATTTTCATCCAGGCATGTAGAAAGGGTTTGAAGCCCGCCTCCCCGCCGCGCCGCTGAAACACGTTGCCCAGCTCAGGCGCAAAGTAGGCGCCCTCGCCCAGCAGCGTGTGGCAGCCGATGCAGTTGTTTTGCTCCCAGACCGTCTTGCCGCGGATCACTGATTCGGTTAACTGCGCTTCATTACTGCGCACTGGGAAGGTCTGTTCCGTGTGATAGGTCAAGGCCAGGAATATCAGGAAGAAGAAAACGCTTCCCCCGAAGTAGATATTCCTGGCCATGCCTTTGGTGAAGGTCTCTGACATGGTCGCTTCCTCTTTGCTTGGCCTGCCCATGATAGGAAGCAAGGCTTGAAAGCTGCTTGATGGCGATCAAGAAAGGCAGATGGTTTGGGTCAGGTATTGGCATCAGGACCCCAGGTACCAACCTGTGGCGAGGGAGCTTGCTCCCGCTGGGCCGGGCTGGCGCTCCAGCGCGCAGCGGCCCTAAAAACAGTCACCGCGAATATTCAGATAGAAAGCAGGCACAGGTTTTACGGCTGCTTCGCAACCGAGCGGGAGCAAGCTCCCTCGCCACAGGTTGGCTAGCCGACCAACACCAGCGTCAGCCCCACAACGACTGCCAACACCAACGCCCAGCTCACCATCAACCCGCGCCACAATCGCGGGGCATGGCGCATTTCCATGAAGCCATCGGCAATCAACCAGGCCTTGCCGACCGCCACCAGCAAAATGGCCACCGACAGCAGCCACGTCGCGCCCATCTGTGCCAGCAGCACCGTGCACACGCTTAACGTGGCCAGCGCTGCCCAGCAGACCAGCAAAAACCTGGAAGCCGACATCAGAACCTCCGTCAATTCAGAACGTAGACCAGCGGAAACAGCACGACCCAGATCAGATCGACCATGTGCCAATACAGCACACCCGATTCAAGCCCGCTTCGGTTGGCGGCGTTGTACAGGCCACGACGGCAACGCTCGGCCAGCCATCCGAGAATGACCATGCCGAGCAGTACATGGAGAAAATGAAAACCGGTGAGGATCCAGTAGAGGGTGAAAAACGTGTTGTGCTCCATGCCCAGCCCCGAGGCCAGCAAGTGTCGGTATTCCGTGACCTTCAACACCACGTAGA
Source organism: Pseudomonas sp. B21-048 (assembly GCF_024748615.1). Classification (NCBI taxonomy): domain Bacteria; kingdom Pseudomonadati; phylum Pseudomonadota; class Gammaproteobacteria; order Pseudomonadales; family Pseudomonadaceae; genus Pseudomonas; species Pseudomonas sp. B21-048. The sequence continues at coordinate 3,413,020 of NZ_CP087168.1, forward strand.
CACTGGCGGCAAGCAACGCTGCCAGCAGGTAGACAGCGCCGTGGCGAGACCGGGAGCGCTTGACTTGCTCCTGGGCCAATGCGGCGAACAGCCCGGCGGTGAGCAGGCTCAGGGTCATCGCCAGGCCGGTAGAGGTGTTGAGCAACATTCGGCTTTCGCCGAACAGCTGCGGCTTGAGTGCCTGGGTCACGGCGAACGCCAGAATCAGGATGGCGAACACCGACAGCTCGGCCAGAATGAAAAACCACATGGCCAGATCACCCGGCAAGTGACCCGGTGCAACGCGTCTGGACTCAGCCGAAGTGGACATCAACCACGCCCATCAGCGCCGCAACCGTCAACGGATCATCGCTCAGCGGCTCGGCCAGGCAGGCCATGCACGCTTCACGCGGGCTCATACCGGAGCGGATCATTCGCGCGGTAAAAATCAGCAGCCGCGTCGAGGCGACTTCCTCAAGATCATGTTGATCCAGCCTTCGCAGGGCCTGCCCCAGCCTGACCACTTGCGCCGCCAGCGTGCTGTCCACCTGAGCTTCCCGGGCGACAATGCGCTCTTCATCGGCCGCCGGCGGATAACCGAAACGCATCGCCACGAAGCGTTGGCGGGTGCTGGGTTTCATGCCTTTGAGCAGGTTCTGGTAGCCGGGGTTGTACGACACCACCAGCATGAATGATGGCGGCGCCTGCAGCACTTCGCCGGTGCGTTCCAGGAACAACTCGCGACGATCGTCGGCCAGTGGATGCAGTACGACCACGGTGTCCTGCCGCGCCTCGACCACTTCGTCCAGATAGCAAATACCACCTTCACGTACCGCGCGGGTCAATGGCCCATCCTGCCACCAGGTGCCCTGGGCACCGATCAGATGGCGGCCAATCAGGTCGGCGGCGCTCAGATCGTCATGGCAAGCCACGGTGTACAGCGGCAGTTTCAGCCGATGGGCCATGTGCTGGACAAAGCGGGTCTTGCCGCACCCCGTCGGGCCTTTGATCAGCACCGGCATGCCGTGTCGCCAGGCTTGCTCGAACAGTGCCTCCTCATTATTGAGCGGTTGATAGAAGGGTTCACAAGACTGGATTCGGTCCATGGGCTGTCTGTTCCAAAAGCGGATTCAAGTCACACGCTACGGGCCCCTGCGACAACCTGGCAAGTGACATGGCCGGCAAACTTGATCCCGGTCAAGCAAGCATTGGCCTGCTCGGGCATAGCCTTGCACGGCACTAAGAACCTGCGTTCTGCGCTGCCGTTTCAGCACATCGCAAAGGTCTTGCCTGAGGAGAAATGGAATGCTGATCAGCAATAGAAAAACGTTTGCTCTGACTGTCGCCACATTGTGTTCGGCGCTGGCCCTTGCGGTGACTCATGCGGCCCGGGCCGACGAGCCTGCCACCCCACCACCCATGGTCAAAACCGCTGGCGCTCCCGACATGAGCCAAGCCGAGTTCGACGCGTCCAAGGAAATTTACTTTCAGCGTTGCGCCGGCTGTCACGGCGTTCTGCGCAAAGGCGCCACCGGCAAACCACTGACACCGGACATCACCCAGTCCCGTGGCCAACCGTTTCTGGAGGCGTTGATTACCTACGGTTCACCGGCGGGCATGCCGAACTGGGGAACGTCGAATGCGCTGACCAAGGATCAGATCACGTCAATGGCCAAGTTCATTCAGCACGCGCCGCCGACGCCGCCTGAATGGGGCATGGCCGAGACGCTGAAAACCTGGAAAGTGCTGGTCAAGCCTGAGGACCGTCCGAAGAAGCAACTGAGCAAACTCAACCTGCCGAACCTGTTTTCGGTGACATTGCGCGATGACGGCAAGATTGCCTTGATCGACGGTGACAGCAAGAAAATCGTCAAGCTGATCGAGACCGGTTATGCGGTGCACATCTCGCGGATCTCCGCCTCCGGTCGCTACCTGCTGGTGATTGGTCGAGACGCGCGGATCGACATGATTGACCTGTGGCCCGTGGAGCCGACCAAGGTCGCCGAAGTCAAAGTGGGCATTGAGGCGCGCTCGGTGGAGACCTCCAAGTTCAAGGGCTACGAAGACAAATACACCGTCGCCGGCTCCTATTGGCCACCGCAATTCACCATCATGGATGGCGAAACCCTGGAACCCAAACAGATCGTCTCGACCCGCGGCATGACCGTCGACAAGCAGGAATACCACCCGGAACCCCGGGTCGCGGCGATCATCGCCTCCCATGAATGGCCGGAGTTCATCGTCAACGTCAAGGAAACCGGCAAGGTCATGCTGGTCAATTATCAGGACATCAAAAACCTCACCATCACCTCCATCGATGCCGCGCCTTTCCTGCATGACGGCGGTTGGGACAGCACGCACCGTTACTTCATGACCGCCGCCAACAACTCCAACAAAATTGCTGTGATCGACTCCAAAGATCGCAAGTTGACCGCGTTGGTGGAGGTCGGCAAAACCCCTCACCCCGGTCGCGGCGCCAACTTCAACCACCCGACCTACGGCCCGGTCTGGGCCACCAGCCATCTGGGTGATGACGGCATTTCCCTGATCGGCACCGACCCGGTCAAACACCCGCAATACGCTTGGAAACAGGTCGCCTCACTCAAGGGCCAGGGCGGCGGATCGCTGTTTATCAAAACCCACCCTGACTCCCGTCACTTGTATGTCGACACCACCCTCAACCCGGACGCCAAGCTGAGCCAGTCGGTAGCAGTGTTCAACATCGACAAACTCGACGCCGGCTACACCGTGCTGCCCATCGCCGAGTACGCCGGCATCAAGCAAGGCGCGATGCGGGTGGTGCAGCCGGAATACAACAAGGCCGGCGATGAAGTCTGGTTCTCCGTGTGGAGCGGTCAATCAGAGGAATCGGCGCTGGTAGTGATCGACGACAAAACGCTGAAGCTCAAATCAGTCATAAAGGACAAACGACTGATCACACCCACCGGAAAATTCAACGTCTACAACACCCAACACGACATCTATTGAGCTCCATCAATGCAAGGAATCCCCATGAAAAATATTCTGTTTTCACTGTTCGCCCTGACCGCTGCGCTGAGTGTGCAGCCGGCCATGGCCCAAGACGGCCAGGAGCTGTTCAAGAGCAAACCCTGCGCCGCCTGCCATTCCATCGACACCAAGCTGGTCGGCCCGGCGCTCAAGGATGTCGCGGCCAAGAACGCTGGCGTGGCCGGGGCCGTGGATACCCTGGCCAGCCACATCAAGAACGGTACGCAAGGCAACTGGGGCCCGATGCCCATGCCGGCCAACCCGGTGACGGATGAAGAAGCGAAGACACTTGCAACCTGGGTCCTGAGTCTCAAATAGCCAACTGGAGGGCGTCATGAAGGTTTATCGACACGCTGCGATTCTGGCGGCCCTCCTCCTCTTTTGCGCGACCTCGGTTGCGGCGCCTGACGCCAAGCGTCAGGCCCAACTTGAACACCTGCTGGCCCAGGACTGCGGCGCCTGCCATGGGCTGCACATGACCGGCGGGCTGGGTCCCGACCTGACCCGCGCAACGCTGGCGGGCAAATCCAGGGACAGCCTGATAGCCACCGTCACCCAAGGCCGGCCCGGCACCGCGATGCCCGGTTGGGCCCCGCTGCTCAGCCCGGACGACATCCGTTGGCTGGTCGATCTTCTTCTCCAGGGATATCCCGCACCATGATCCGTTCAACCCTGCTTTTAGCGGCGACCGGGCTGTTGTTGTCCGCGTGTGTTCAGCCACCGTTGCGTGGCACCGGCGATCTGGGGGTGGTGGTGGAGCGCGCCACCGGCAGCGTGCAAATCATTGAAAGCGACACCCGCACGGCACTGGCCCGACTCGAGGGTTTGGGCGATCTGTCCCATGCCTCGGTGGTGTTTTCCCGCGACCAGCGTTATGCCTATGTATTCGGTCGCGACGGCGGGCTGAGCAAAATCGACCTGCTGACCCAACGCATCGATCAACGGGTGATACAGGGCGGTAACAGCATCGGCGGTGCGATCAGTCAGGACGGCAAGCTCATCGCCGTGTCCAACTACGTGCCCGGCGGGGTCAAGGTGTTCGATGCCGAAACCCTGCAGTTGGTGGCCGATATACCGGCCACGCCCCTGGCCGATGGCAGCAAGCGCTCACGGGTGGTCGGCCTGGTCGATGCGCCCGGTCAACGTTTTGTGTTCAGCCTGTTCGATACCGGCGAGATCTGGACCGCCGATTTCAGTCAGGGCAACACACCGCAAATCAGCCGTTTCACCGACATCGGCCAGCAACCCTACGACGCGCTGATTACCCCGGACGGTCGCTATTACATGGCGGGACTGTTCGGCGAAGACGGCATGGCGCAACTCGACCTCTGGCATCCGGAACGCGGGGTGCAGCGGGTGCTCGGTGATTACGGACGCGGCCAGGCGAAATTGCCTGTCTACAAAATGCCGCACCTTGAGGGTTGGGCCGTTGCCGACAATCAAGCCTTCGTGCCCGCCGTCGGCCGTCATCAGGTGCTGGTGATGGATTCGCGCACGTGGAAGCAGACCGCTGCCATCCCGGTGGCCGGCCAACCGGTGTTCGTCACGTCGCGCCCGGACGGTCGGCAGCTGTGGGTCAATTTCGCCTACCCGGACAACGATCGGGTTCAGGTCATCGACAGCGAAACCCATGCCGTGGTCGCCGATCTGCGGCCAGGGCCAGCGGTGCTGCACATGGAATTCACCGCGCGTGGCGACCAGTTGTGGTTGTCGTTACGCGATGGCGATCAGGTTCAGGTCTGGGACCCGTACAGCCTGAAGCCGTTGAGCACCCTTCCCGCCACCGCGCCGAGCGGCATCTTCTTCAGCAGTCGCGCGCAAAAAATGGGCTATTGAAATGAACCTCGACCTGCTCAGCCGCCAACTGATCGACCGCTTCCAGCACGGCATGCCGCTGTGCGCGGAACCTTATCAGGAGATGGCGCGGATTCTCGGTTGTCCCGTGGCCCAGGTAATGGCTTGCCTGGAAGAAATGGATCAGGCCGGCACCCTCTCACGGATCGGCCCGGTGTTCGAACACAGTCGCGCCGGGGCCAGCACCCTCGCCGCCCTCGCCGTGCCCGCCGAACGCTTGCAACAGGTTGCCGAGCGCGTCAGCCAATATCCCGAGGTCAACCATAACTATGCACGGGAGCATTTCTACAACCTGTGGTTTGTGCTGACCGGCCCTGATCGCCAACACATCGAAGGCGTTCTCGAAGAACTTGAGAAAGACACCGGCCTCATGCCGCTGGATCTGCCGATGTTGACTGCTTACCGCATCGACCTCGGGTTTGCGCTGGGAGAAAGCCTATGACGCCGGGGTTGAATCCCAAACAGGCACTGGCGCTGCGTCGGCATCTGGAAGGCGGGTTGCCGCTGGTATTGCGCCCCTATCAGGCCCTCGCCGAACGGATAAATGCCGACGAAAGTCAGGTGCTCGCACAAATGCACCAATGGCATGAGCAAGGGCTGTTTCGCCGGGTCGGTCTGGTGCTCAACCATCGTGCGCTGGGTTTTACCGCCAACGCCATGCTGGTGCTGGATGTTCCGGACGCGCTGATCGACGAAGTCGGCCAGCGCCTGGGGCAAGCGCCCGGCATTACGCTCTGCTATCAACGGCCGCGGCGCCTGCCGCAGTGGCGCTACAACCTGTTCTGCATGGTTCACGGACGTCAACGTGCGCAAGTCGAGGCGCAGATCCAGGCGTTGCTGGATGAGCATCTGCTGAGTGATCTGCCCTATCAACTGCTGTTCAGCACCCAGCTTTTCAAACAACGCGGTGGACGCTTTGCACCCTCACCAACAGGCGCCACCCCCCATGGATGACCTCGACCGTCGGCTGATCAACCGCCTGCAACTGGGCCTGCCGCTGGTGCGCCACCCGTGGCAGGCACTGGCCGCCGAACTGGAGAGCAGCAGCACCGAATTGCTCGATCGCCTCCATGATTTGCTGGAAGACGGCATGCTCACGCGCTTCGGCCCGATGTTCGATATCGAACGCCTCGGCGGCGCCTTCACCCTCGCGGCGCTGGCGGTACCGGAGGAGCGTTTCGATGAGGTCGCCGAGCAACTGCACGCCCTGCCTGAAGTGGCGCACAACTACCGACGCGAACACGCCTGGAACATGTGGTTTGTGCTCGGCTGCCCGACCGAGCAAGGTATCGTCGAAACCCTGCAGCACATCGAAGCCCTGACCGGCCTGCCGCCGCTCAACTTGCCCAAAGAGGAGACGTACCATGTCGGTCTGTACTTCCCGGTCTGAAGACACCCTGGCTCAGCGTCTGATCGAGTTGACCCAGGCCGGCCTGCCATTGCTGGACGACCCGTGGGCCTGGCTCGCCGAACAGCTGGAGCTGAGCATCGAATCCACCCTGGATTTGCTCAAGCGCTTGCAGGCCGAGGGCGCCATCCGGCGCATCGCCGCCGTCCCCAACCACTATCGCCTGGGCTATCGCTACAACGGCATGACGGTCTGGGATGTGCGCGACACCGACATGCCGCGCCTCGGGGCGCTAATCGGTGCGCAACCCTACGTCAGTCATTGCTACCGACGCCCGCGCCGAACCGCGTGGCGCTACAACCTGTTCGCCATGGTCCATGGCCGCAGCCGCGAGGAAATCGACAGCTACCGCGAACACCTGCGCTACTTGCTGGGCGACGCCTGCGCCGCCGACGAGATGCTGGTGAGCAGTCGCATCCTGAAGAAAACCGGTTTGCGGCTACCACCAGCGCCACGCTGAACACGCGCGTGTTCAAGGAGATTTGCATGTTGAGGATCAGCCAATACCTGCGTGCCCTGACCGGCCAGACGCCTGCCCCCAGAACCAGCCCACCGGGCAGCAACCGGCCGCCAGTGGTGATCTGGAATTTGCTCAGGCGCTGCAACCTGACCTGCAAACACTGCTACGCCACGTCCGCCGACAGTGTCTTTCGCGACGAACTGGATACGCCCGCCGCGCTGACCGTGATCGACGATCTGCACGATGCTGGCGTGAAGGTACTGATTCTTTCCGGCGGTGAACCGCTGTTGCGCGACGACCTGTTTGTGCTCAGCGCCTACGCCCGCGACAAGGGTTTCTTTGTCGCGTTGTCCACCAATGGCACGCTGATCAACGATCAGAACATCACGCAAATCCGCGCGGCGAATTTCGACTATGTAGGGATCAGCATCGATGGCCTGGAAGCCACCCACGATGCGTTCCGCCAACTCAAGGGCAGCTTCGCCAGTTCCATGCGAGCGATCCGGCTCTGTCGTGAACAAGGCATTCGCGTCGGCCTGCGCACCACCCTGACCCAAGAGAACCATCAACAACTGCCCCAATTACTGGCGCTGATGCGCGAGTACGACGTGCAAAAATTTTATCTGTCGCACCTCAACTACAGCGGTCGCGGCAAACGCAGCCGCAAGCTCGACGCCCGGCAGCAGATGAGCCGCGAAGCGATGACGCTGATCTTCGAACGGGCCTGGGAAGACATCGAGCACGGCCGCGACAGCGATTTTGTCAGCGGCAACAACGATGCCGACGCGATTCTCTTGCTGCAATGGGTGGGCCTGCGTCTACCCGAACATTACCCGCGTCTGGAACACATGCTCCGGGCCTGGGGCGGCAACGCCTCGGGCAGCGGCATCGCCAACATCGACAACACCGGCGAAGTGCACCCCGACACCTATTGGTGGCAGCACTCGGTGGGCAATGTCCGGCACACGCCGTTTCGCACACTCTGGCTGGACCAGCCGGACGCTTTGTTGCAGCAGCTGCGTGTGCATCCGCGCGCCGTCGGTGGCCGTTGTGGCCAATGCCGCTGGTTGAACATCTGCAACGGCAATACCCGCACCCGCGCCTGGGCCGAAGGCGACCTCTGGGGCCAGGACCCGGGTTGCCACCTCAGCGATGAAGAGATTGGTATGCCGCCTTTAATGACCATCCCTTGCGTCATGCACTGAAGCACCCGCCTGGCGAGCCATCTGAAAAGGATGGGGCCGGCTCACCTGATGAAGAACCAAGGACGTCCCATGCACCCATCGATTGTTTTACCGGCCGCACTTGCGTCCCCGTTCAGACCGGGCGAAGTGGCCCTGGTCGGCGCCGGCCCCGGTGATCCACGCCTGCTGACCCTGCGTGCCTGGAGCCTGTTGATGCAGGCCGACGCCGTGGTTTATGACCGCCTGATCAGTCCCGAGCTGCTGACGTTGATCCCTCTCACCTGCGCCCGGCATTACGTCGGCAAGGCCAGCGGCTGCCACAGCCTGCCCCAGGAACAAATTAACGAACTGCTCGCCGACCTCGCCGATCAGGGGCAGCGCGTGGTCCGGCTCAAGGGTGGCGATCCGTTCATCTTCGGCCGTGGCGCTGAGGAGCTGGAGTATCTGCTGCAACGCGACATTGACTGCCAGGTAGTCCCGGGCATTACCGCCGCTTCCGGGTGCAGCGCTTATGCGGGCATTCCGCTGACCCACCGGGACCTGGTCAACTCCTGCCGCTTCATTACCGGGCATTTGCAGCGCGATGGTGAGTTGCAATTACCCTGGAGCAGCCTCGCCGACAGCAGCCAGACCTTGGTGTTTTACATGGGGTTATCGAACCTCGGAATGATCGCCCAGCGCTTGATCGAAGCCGGAATGGCCGCCGATACACCGGCGGCGCTGATCAGCAATGGCACGCGTCCCGACCAGCACGTCGCGCGAGGCAGGCTGCACCAGCTGCCGACCTTGGCGCTGGATTGTCCACCGGGCATTCCGACGCTGACGGTGATCGGCACAGTGGTCGATCTGTTCGCCACCCAACAGCAGGAATATCCAGCGCGCTTTTACTCCGCTCCCCTGTTGCAACGCCCCAGTAAGGTGGCGATATGAGGCGCATGCTGCTTGTCCCCTTGTTATGGGTCGGCGCGGCCCAGGCCGGCGCAACGGTTCCATCCTCCGACGCGGCTGCCGACCTCTACCAACAACATTGCCACAGCTGCCATGGCGCCAACCGTTTCGGCGGTACCGGGCCGGCCTTGCTGCCGGAGAGTCTGAGCCGGATCAAACCCGATGAAATCCGCAGCGTCATTCAGAACGGCCGCCCCGCGAGTCAGATGGCCGGGTATGCCAGTGTGTTCAATCCCGCGCAGATCGACGCACTGGTGGACTACCTTCAGCACCCCCCCGCCACCCCGCCCACCTGGAGTAACGACGACATTCGCGGCAGTCATTCCATTCTCGCCGATATCAGCAAACTGCCCGACACGCCCCAGCATGGCGCCAATCCGCTGAATCTGTTTGTGGTGGTGGAAGCCGGCGACCACCACATCAACATCCTCGACGGCGATCGTTTCGACGTGCTGGCGCGGTTTGCTTCGCACTTTGCGGTGCATGGCGGGCCAAAGTTCTCACCGGATGGACGCTTCGTCTACGTCGCCTCACGCGATGGCTGGGTCAGCCTGTACGACTTGCACAACCTGAAGCTGATCGCCGAGGTCCGCGCCGGGCTCAATACCCGCAACCTGGCGGTGAGCAAGGATGGCCGCTGGGTGCTGGTGGGCAACTATCTGCCGGGCAATCTGGTGGTGCTCGATGCCCGTGACCTGTCGCTGGTCAAAACCATCCCGGCCATCGGCAAGGACGGCACCGCGTCACGGGTCAGCGCGGTCTACACCGCGCCGCCACGGGACAGTTTCATCGTGGCACTCAAGGATGTGAAGGAAGTCTGGGAGTTGTCGAGCGCCGGCACACCGGACTTTGAACCACGACGGATCCAGGCCGAGGATAGGCTGGACGACTTTTCCTTTTCACCGGACTACAAGCAACTGCTGGCCACATCGCGCAAGGCCAAGGGCGGCCAGGTGATCGACCTCGACAGTGGCAAGGTGGTCACCAACATACCGCTGCCGGGCATGCCGCACCTGGGGTCCGGGACCTACTGGAAACGCAACGGTGAGTGGGTGTTCGCCACGCCGAACATCAGCAAGGGGCTGATCTCGGTCATCGACTTCAAGACCTGGACACTGATCAAGGAAATTCCGACCCTGGGGCCGGGCTTCTTTATGCGCAGTCATGTGAATTCGCGTTATGCCTGGACCGATGTGTTCTTCGGGCCTGATAACGATGCGATCCACCTGATTGACAAGCAGACTCTGGAAATAGCCCATACCTTGCGTCCGATGCCTGGCAAGACGGCTGCCCATGTTGAGTTCACTCGGGATGGTCGCTACTTGTTGCTGAGCGTCTGGGCCAGCGATGGCGCGTTGATTGTGTATGACAGTAATACGCTTAAGGAGATCAAGCGCCTGCCGATGAACAAGCCGTCGGGTAAGTACAACGTGGGGAACAAGATTGAGTTTGTGGAGGGGACTTCGCATTAGGGTTTGGGTTTGGGTGTATATCCGTTTCTGCGGTAACGGCTGCTATTGGTTCCGCTCTTACAGCGGGTTACTTGGAAAAGCGCCAAGTAACCAAGCGCTTTTGCCCCTTTCGTTCGGTGGCTCGCTAAGGCTCGCCATGCCCTCGCTCCGGTCCTGCTTCGTGGGCCCGCCGCCATCGGCCATCCATGGCCGGGGGCGGCTAACCCGGCATCCATGCCGGGTTGCCCACTGCGCAGAACCTCCTCTCGGCCTCTCGAGGGGGCGTGCACCGCAAAAGCCGCGCGAGGCGGCCTACCGGCCGGCCTGCTTCCTCAACACCTGCGCGTACACCTGATCGTTCCCACGCTCCGCGTGGGAATGCATCCCGTGACGCTCCGCGTCACCAGTGCGCAGGACTCAAGTCTTGCGTCGGGAGCGGAACGCGGAGCGTCCCCGGCGGCATTCCCACGCGGAGTGTGGGAACGATCAGTGTGGGAACGGCTCCTGTTGCTTTGCTTTGGCTTTGGCTTTGGCTTTGGCTTTTGATTTTGATCTTGACCTGCCCCGTCGGAAGGCCGAACGCAGGTTCTGCGCAGTGGGTACCGCGGCAAGGATGCCGCGGTAGCCGCCCCCGGCCATGGATGGCCGATGGCGGCGGGCCCACGGAGCAGGACCGGAGTGAGGGTACCCTGAGCCTAGGCGAAGGGCCGTACGTCAGGGGCGAAAGCGTTTTGGTTACTTTGGCGCTTTTCCAAAGTGACCCGCCGTAAGGGCGGAACCCTAAGCAGCCGTTACCGCAGAAACGGATATGTACGCCGAGCTCACCCATCACCCCAAGGTATAACCGTTATCAACCTTCCAATCCTGCCCATAGACACCCCGGGCGCCTTGGGACAGTTGAAAAATAATCACATTGGCCACCGCCGACGCATCAAGGAAATGACCAGGCAGCAGACGCTTGCCAAGGGTATCAGCGACGTCATCGAGTTCCCCATCGCTCAACCCCAGGTTGTCCCACATCGCGGTCGCGGTCGGCCCCGGGGAAACCAGATTGATGCGCACGTCATAACGCGCGAATTCCACCGCCAATGTGCGCGCCTGCGCCGCCAGCGCGGCCTTGCTGGCGATGCAGGCAGCCAGACCGGGAAAGCTCGAACCGGTCAGGAAGCTACCGACAAACACCACCGAAGCTGGATTCGCCAACTCCCCGCGCAACACCGCCAAGGTATTCAGCGCCCCGGCACCGTTGACCGCCCATTGGCGCTGGAAGGCCGGCATGTCCAGGCTGTCGGCCATTTCGGCAATACCCGCGTTGGGCACCAGATAATCCACCCGCCCAAGTGCCGCCGCCCGCCGGGCCAGCCCTTGCAAGTCTTCCTCGCACGTGACGTCCCCGGCACACCATTGCAGCCGTTCGCCGTAAATCTGTTGCAAGGTCGGCAAATCACCGACAGTACGTGACATCGCCAGCACCTTGACCCCGCGCGGCAACAGCGCGGCGCACAACGCCAGGCCAATCCCGGAGCTGGCACCGGTGATCACCGCCAGACGATCCTGAAACTCGGTTTGCATCATGTTCTCCTGGGCATCGTTAATGCCAAGCACTGGGGACGTTGTGAGCCCCTATCTTTGAACAGACGCAAAAATACCGACTTGACGGCGATCACTTTTCTCGATGGCTCGCCGATCAATGAGTCGAGTGCGACATCGCTGGCTGCTGCTGAAGTACCGCCTGATCGATCTCGCTGAACCGCAGCACACGACCACCCTGGTCGGCGGCCAGTTGTTCCGCAGCCTGCTGGCTGGAGAAGGACGCCAACACCACACCCATGGCGCCTTTGAGCTGGGTGCCGACCACGTAAAACGCATTTTTGGCTTCGATCAGATGAGAATCATTGGGTGCGTTCCACGGACTGCGGCCCATGTCGTGGACATACAACCGGGCCTCGCCATGATGATTTTCCGGTTGCAGCCACCAACCGATCATCTCCGCCGTGGAGCAGAATTTCTTGATGCCGCTGCGCTCGACCACTTCGCCCTTGGGCCCGGGAAAGCCGTCGATGATCATGCCGCAAACATGGCATTCATCACTGGGGTGAAAGGCAGTGGGGGCGTCGCTGTAGGTGGCTTGCACCGGTTTGTCACAGGCCGCCAGCAGCAGACAGACCATCAGGCCCGCCACGGCGCGGACCGTCGTCGAATACAGATTACTCATCGTCAGATGCTCCAAAAACCAAGGTATGAATTCATGTCGCCCGTCGACGGAACAGCAACCAGGCCACGCCCAAAGGCACAGCCACCCACAGCAACAGGCACAACCAGAGCATCGAGCCCGGCACAGGCAAATCGCTGCCCAGCGTCAGTACGCCAGCGCTGCCAGCGCCGGGCTCGAACCCGGAAAGATTGATCAGGCGATAGACGTCGGCGGGGTTGAGCAACAGCAACCAGGGCAGCACCTTCGGGTTGAACTGCCCTTCGCTCAGCACCAGCAGTGCCAACAGCGCCAGGTCGAACACCAGCACGAAAAAGAACCACACCCCCAGCGCCAGCCCGGCGGCGGTGGATTTCTCGGCAGACACACTGCTCAGCACATAGGCCAGCCCAAGAAAGCCCCAGCCCAGTAACGTCGACGACAGCATGAATCGTCCAAACGCCCAGAGCAGCAGGTTCAGTTCGACGTCCTCCACCAGCACCGCAATCGCGAGCATCGCGCAGCCGAAACCGATAAGGGTCGCCAGCGCCAGGATCAATCCGTGGCCGACGAACTTGCCGAGCAGGATGTGCCCACGCCCCAGCGGATAGGTCAGCAACAGCAGCAACGTGCCGCTTTCGTCTTCGCCGACGATGGCGTCATAGGCCAGCAGCAAGGCAATCAGCGGCATCAGAAATGTCGCCAGGCTGGCCAGGCTGGCGATGGTCGCGGGCACCGAGGTGAAGCCCAATTGCCCGGAAGCCGCCGCCCCCAACCAGGCGATGCCGGTCGCCAACACTGCGAACAGCAGGCTGATTGCCAACAACCAGCGGTTGCGCAAACCGTCATTGAATTCCTTGCGGGCCATGTTCCAGATCGGGTTCATACGGTCTCTCCACTGGGGGTCGCGCCGGCCCGGCCCATGTAATAGCGGTAGATGTCCTCCAGGGACGGTGGATCGATTTCCACGTCGGCCGGCTCGTGTTCATTGAGCAATTGGCGCAACAGGTCCAATTTGTTGCCATTGAGCGCCGCCACTTCAAGGCCCTCCACGCCCCAGCGCTGGGTGACGTGCCCGGCGTTGTTCCAGGATTGCTGCAAAGGCCCGGCGTGCTTGAGCCCGTTGGCGCGAATCAGCGTCGGCAACCCGGCGTCCTCGCGCAATCTGCGCAGACTGCCTAGGGCCAGCAGGCGCCCCTGGGTCAGAATCGCGGCACGGTTGATATGCGCTTCGACCCCCGGCAATACGTGGGAGCAGAGAATGATGCTGGTGCCCTGGCTGCGCAGCCGGTCGAGTAACCGATACAGGTCTTGAGTGGCGATCGGATCGAGGCCGACGGTCGGCTCGTCGAGCAGCAATAAACGCGGCTCGCCGAGCAAGGCTTGCGCCAGTCCCAAGCGTTGGCGCATGCCTTTGGAATAGGTCTTGACCCGTCGATGCGCCGCGCCCGCCAGGCCAACTTCCTCCAGCAGCACATCCACCTGCGCGGGCGCTGCGCCTTTGAGTCGGGCGAAATGACGCAAGGTCTCCTGGCCGCTCATCTGCGGATAGAAGGTCACGTTCTCCGGCAAATAACCCAGCAAACGCCGAACCTGCGGATCACTGGGCGTACGACCGAACACCCGGACCTGCCCTTCACTGGCTTGAAGCAGGCCGAGCACCAGTTTCATGCTAGTGGTCTTGCCCGCGCCGTTGTGCCCGAACAAGCCCAGCACTTCGCCTTCGCCCAGGCTCAGGTTCAATTGATGCAACACGGTGGTGTACCCATAGCGCTGGCTGACGCCTTCCATGTCGATGACGTTCATGCGGTGGGCTCCTGGGTCAGGGGTCGTGTGGTGGGATTCATCAGCGGATGGCTGTCCAGGACGCCCGGCGATTTCATCACCGGAAACGCCCGTTGCACCCAGCGCAGCAATTCGATGCCGGGGCTGTTCATCAACAGCCGCACTTGCGGGTACAGCCACAGCAAGCGGTCGACGTTGTCGTTGGGTTCGTAGGCGATATCGCCCAGGCCATCGTTGTTGCGATCCCAGCCCAGGTAATCACTCCAGTAATTACCCCGGCCATCCGCCGACCATTCCTGCAAGCGGGTGGCGACGTATTTGACCTGCCGTTGGTTGCCGACAAAGGCGTTGTCGGCGATGCGGTTGTCTTCAGAGCCGGCGGTGAGGTGAATGCCCACGGCGCTGTGCTCGAAGTGGTTGTGTTCGATGCTGTTGAACAGCGAGTTGTAAATGAACAACGCCTTGCCTTCGGCGCCGCTGATCATGCTGTCGCCAGTCGAGCCGTCGCGCACGTCCGTGACGAAATTGTCGCGCAAGGTTGAATAGGTGATGTAGTTCATCAGGATGCCGTAGTTCTGATCCTGCTCGGAGCGGTTGCCGATCACCGTGAGCTTGCGGCTTTGCATCAAGGCATAGCCGGTGCGGGTGCGGCGGGTGGTGTTGCCGATCAGCCGGTTGTCGTTGGCGAACATGTAATGCACGCCGTAACGCAGGTCTTCCAGGGTATTGCCCTGCAGCAGGTTGCCGTTGGAGGTGTCGATGTAGATACCATCGCGGGTATCGCGCACCTGGTTGCCGATGACCTTGGCGCCATGCACCGCATACAGATGAATACCGTTACCGCGATCCTGGGAGCGCAGCGATGGATCCCCCTGGATGCGGTTGTCGATCAGGCTCGCATCCTGCGTCCCGTCGACCCAGATACCGAAACCCTGGCCCTGCAGGCGATTGCCTTTGATCACTGCGCCACGGGCCTTGGGCTGGAGGAACACCGCGGCATTCATGGCGGTAAGGTCGTGCCCCCAATCCAGAAAGGTACAGCCCTCGATCCGGACATCGGGCGCGCTGACGATCACCCCATTCCCCTGCCCTTGCGCCTGAAACACCGCGCCGGGCTCGCAAACAATCTGCATCGGTTGATCGACGCTGAACGAGCCATGGTACTCGCCCGCCGGCAGGTGCCAGCGTTGGTCAGCGTCAACCCGCAACGGCAACGTGGTGATGGGTTGCACCGCCAGCGCGCTGCCGGACATCAGCAGGAGCGCAAACACGATTACCTTGATCGGATTGCGCTTGATATTGGTCATCGGTCCGCTCCTGTCGAATGCCAACTGTCAGGCTCGCTCGACTTTCATGCGACCGACCATTTCCATGTGCAGCGCATGGCAAAACCAGCTGCAGTAGTACCAATGCAAGCCGGCCTTGTCGGCGGTAAAGGTGATGGACGAGGTTTGCTGCGGGCTGATCTCCATGCTGGCGCCATGATTGGTCATGACGAAACCATGGGTCACGTCTTCAATCTGGTCGATGTTGGTGATGATCACGGTGACCTCGTTGCCCTGCTTGACGGTGAACTCGGTCAGACCATAGGCCGGCGCCATGGAGGTCATGTAGACCCGCACATGATTGCCGTCGCGGATGACCTTGTTGTCGGTCTCCAGGTTGATCCCGTCTTTCTTGGCCAGCTCCACGGTGGCGGCGAAGAATGGGTCGTTGCGGTTCCAGATCTTTTGGGTCTTGATCTGATCCCGGCGCGCCAGGATGCAATCGTGAGGTTCGGCAAACGCAGGGCCGTCATGCACCAGCTTCATCTCTTCGCCGGAAATATCGATCAACTGGTCATTTTCCGGGTGCAGCGGCCCGGTCGGCAGGAAGCGGTCCTTGGAGAATTTGCACAACACCACCAGCCACTTGCCATCCGCTTCACTGGTTTCGGTCAGCGAGGCGTGGTTATGGCCAGGCTGGTACTGCACGTCGAGCTTTTGCTTGATGTAATTGACCTTCTCGCCCTTGTAGGCACGTATCGCTTCCTCCATGTTCCACTTCACCACCTGACTGTCGATAAACAGCGTGGTGTAAGCGTTGCCGCGACCGTCGAAGGTGGTGTGCAGAGGCCCCAGGCCCAGTTCCGGCTCGGCGACGATGACCTCGCGCGGGTCCTTGAATTTATCGGCGAACAAGTCGTCCAGCCGGTCGATGGCAATCATCGATACCGTTGGCGACAGCTTGCCGTTGGCAATGAAGTACTTGCCATCGGATGAGGTGTTGAGGCCGTGGGGGTTCTTCGGCACCGGGATGTAGCGAGTGAACTCGGAGTCCTTGCCCTCGGTTTTACGACCGTCGACCACCGGCACTTTCGAGTCTTCCAGGGTAATGAACTTGCCGGCCTTGATCGCGGCCTCGATGCGCGGGATGTTGAACACCACGACCCAGTCGCGCTCGTTGCGCATCATGCCGCCAAGGTCGTAAGCCTTCTCCGAGTTGTAGCAGGTGGACGCGGCGTACTTGCCGGTGTAATCGGCGTCGGAGTTGTCCAGGTTGCCGTCGACGATCACCTGGAAGGCCATCTCCATTTTCTCGGCATCGATGGCGTTGAACATGGTGAAGCTGTTCTTGTCTTGCAGATCGAACGTGCGGCCGTCATTGGGGTGCGGAATGACGAACTCAGCATTGGCGAACACGTACTTGGTGTAGGGCACTTTTTGCAGACGCAGGCCGTGAATGGCCTGCACGTTCGGCACGGTGAGGATCTTGTCGCATTTCATGATGTCCAGGCGGATGCGCGCGACCCGTGAGTTGGCCTTGTCGTTGATGAACAGGTACTTGCCGTCGTACTTGCCGTCTTTCATGGAGATATGCGGGTGATGGCAATCGCCGTTCTGGAACTTTGCACTGTCGCCCAGAATCCGTTTGCTTTCGTTGGTCAGGCCCCAGCCGGTGGCCGAGTCGACGTTGAACACCGGAATACGCATCAGCTCACGCATCGACGGCACACCCAGCACCCGCACTTCGCCCTGATGACCACCGCTCCAGAAGCCGTAGTATTCGTCCAGCTCACCGGGGCCGACATGGATTTTCGCCTGCGCATCCTTGACCGCGGCCGCCCAGGACTCACGACTGAACACCGCACCGCCCAGTGTCGCGGCCCCCGCCAGTACCGCACCGGTGATGGCGCTGCTGCCCAGAAAACCGCGACGGCTGAGTCCGGTCTGTTCTTCTTCCGGCACCGGTTTTGTGGATTCTGTATCAGTCATATTGCGTACTCCTTGAAGGGATAAAACGGTCACTGCGCACATGCGCTCGCAAGCTTCATTCAGCCGCCGACACTTGCACGACAGGTATCAGTTGCACCGCCACGGGTGCCGATTTGCCGCGCTTCTTGCGCTTGTTGATCAGCGGCGGGCATTTGTCTTCGTTGTGGTAGGTCATCTGGCAATCGAGGCAGTAATGGCACTCGTTGGCATTGATCCGGCCATCGGGGTGAATCGCCTGGATCTCGCATTCCTTGGCGCACAACTGGCAGGGGCTGCCGCATTCCTTGCGGCGCTTGAGCCAGTCGAACAGGCGCAATTTGCTCGGAATCGCCAGCGCCGCGCCCAAGGGGCAGATGTAGCGGCAATAGACTTTGCGCGTGAAAAGATTGATGACCAGCAGTCCCACCGCGTAGAGCACGAACCACCACTGGCGGTCGAACTTGAGGGTAATGGCGGTCTTGAACGGTTCTACTTCGGCGAACAGCTCGGCGGTGGACATCGATTCCAGGGAGATGCCGAAAAGCAGCAGCAAGATGATGTATTTGATCGCCCACAGCCGCTCATGCACCGCAAAGGGCAATTCGTATTGGGGAATTTTCAGCTTGCGCGCGGCTTCGTTGATCAGCTCTTGCAAGGCGCCAAACGGGCACAGCCAGCCGCAGAACACGCCACGGCCCCACAGCAAAATGCTCGCGGCGGTGAAGACCCAGAGCATGAAGATCAGCGGATCTGTGAGAAACAGCTCCCAGCGAAAGTGCTCGAACAGCGCATGCACGAAGGTCAGGACATTGACCACCGACAATTGCCCCAAGGCATACCAGCC
Source organism: Pseudomonas sp. B21-048 (assembly GCF_024748615.1). Classification (NCBI taxonomy): domain Bacteria; kingdom Pseudomonadati; phylum Pseudomonadota; class Gammaproteobacteria; order Pseudomonadales; family Pseudomonadaceae; genus Pseudomonas; species Pseudomonas sp. B21-048. Next base: position 3,431,366 of record NZ_CP087168.1, read on the forward strand.
CAGAAAGACCACGGTAAAGAGCAGGTAACCACGACGCAGCCAGTGCAGAAAGCGTGGCCGGCGGGTGAGTTTGTCTTGCAGGAACAGGATGGCCGTCAGCAGCAACAACGCGCTCGCGAGCACGGCGATCTGGAAGTGTTTCTGGTACCAGATGGTCAGCCACATCGGCCGGTTGGCTTCCTCGATGGCCGCCCGTTCTTCGGCACTCGGCGCGGGGCGCTCAAGGTAGGGCTCGGGCAGTTGATAAGGCAGTTCGAAGCTGCTGAAGGTGCCGCTGACCGGTCCCGTCTGGCGCCGCACCAGCAACTCCAAAGACCAGGGCGATCCCGGATCGAATCCGGCCGGTTTGCGCACAATGAAAATCGACATTTCATTGAACTCGGGCATGCCCTTGGCAAACACGTCGAAGAGCCGCTGATGGTCCATGTCGCGAAAGCTGATGACGTTGCCGAACTGGCGCAATTGCACCCGATCGAAAATCCCGCCGCGCACGTAACCCGAGCCTTTATAGGAAAACAACCCACGCCCCAGCATCAGGATGGCTTGTTCGCCGGGTTTGAGTTCCTGCATGAGGAAGCGATATTGATTGTCGCCCAGCAGTGCGCGGCCAATGGTCGGTGGGTTCAAATCGGCGGTGTACAGCTCGATAAAGGTGTCATCGACTTGATCCGGGCCGGCGTTATCGACGCCTTCGGCTTCGGTGCCCTTGAAGGCGGCATCGACTTGCCCACGGGTCAGGTTCAACCGGCGAATGGCGCCATTTCCGGTCAGTTGCTCCCAGGTGGCGGGCTCGTAAAAGTCCTGGCGCACGGTGGCGGGTTTGTTCATCACCCCACCCTCGCCCTTGATCAGCTTCAGCGACACGGCCACCTCATGGGCGGCACGCATGATGACCTCATTGACCACCATGGCGGTGACGGTTGCGCCGGCAATGGCATCCACGGTAACCGCGCTCGGGTCGCTTGAATGGCCGACCACCACCCGCTGGCTGACCTTGATCCCTTTGTATCGGGCGCTGAAACCGTGGAGTTTTTCTTCGGGGATACCGATCAGCAGAATCGGTTCGTGGTGCTCCAGCACATAGGCGTCCTGAATCACGCCGGCGGTGTCGAGGATCACTTGAGTGTTGATCGGCTTGCCCGAGTAGGCCGGGATGTCCACCACATCCAGGCTCTGGAACACATACCCGATGACCTTGCCGGCCGCCGACAGCGTGCGCACCTTGAACGTGCCTTCGGCTGCGGACACCGAATCGGTTTGCGGGAAGACCTTCTGGATGCGCTGCTGCTCGATGTCGCCGTATGCCTTGGCCTGCACCGTCGCGAACGCTGCGATCATCAGCAAGACCATCACCACCAGCCCGACGCTCCAGATGCGCGGATTGCCATGTGTCGTAGGCTGATGGATTGTCATGAACTCGCTGATTTCAAGGAGGCTTGCGGCCATGTTAGGGAGCGTTGTGCACCCTGCCCTTGATTGAAATCAACTCAATATCATTCCTTGCGCCAGAGCGCTCCGTAACCCTCAAACGGTGCGGGAAAACTGGCCTTTTTGTTGTTCGCCCAGGTAGGCGTCAAACGCCATCGCGGCACTGCGCATCATCAAATGCCCTTGCGGCAACAGCACCAACTCATCGCTGTGAATCTGCAGCAGTCCGTCACGCACCTGCTCGCCCAGTTGCGCCAGCGCCTCGGCAAAATACTCGGTAAAGCAAATGCCATGACCCGCTTCGAACTTGGCGAAATCGATTCTGCCGTGGCACATCAGGTCGTTGATCACTTCGCGACGCAGCAAGTCATCGGCGCTCAAACGATACCCACGATGCACCGGCAACAAGCCTTGATCGATACGCGCGTAGTACTGCGAAAGCTCCTTCACGCTCTGGCTGTAGCTGTCACCGACCTTGCCGATCGAAGACACCCCAAGGCCGATCAAATCGCAGTCGGCATGGGTCGAGTAACCCTGAAAATTGCGTTGCAGGGTGCCCTGGGCGCGGGCCAGCGCCAGTTCGTCGTCTGGCAAGGCGAAATGATCCATACCGATATAGACATAACCGGCTTCGGTCAGGCGGCGGATGGTCAGCTCCAGCAACTCCAGCTTGCGCTCCGGCGGCGGCATGTCCGCCGGGCGAATCAACCGTTGCGCGCGCACCAACTCGGGTAAATGGGCGTAGCTGTACGCGGCAATCCGGTCCGGACGCAGGGCGATGATCTTGCTGAGGGTGATGTCGAAACTGTTCACCGTTTGCAGTGGCAGGCCGTAAATCAGATCGACGCTGATCGACTTGAATTGCGCCTCACGCGCCGCCGCGACCAGCGCATAAATCTGTTCTTCGCTCTGTTGCCGATTGACCGCGGCTTGTACGTGGGGATCGAAATCCTGCACGCCGAAGCTCAAGCGATTGAACCCCAATTGGCGCAGCGACTGAATCTGCTCGGTGCTGATGGTGCGTGGATCGACCTCGATGGAAAACTCATGGTCATCGCTGTCGTCCATGTCGAATGCCTGGTGCAAACAGTCCATCAGTTCCGCCAGCTGTTCACGGGTCAAATACGTCGGCGTGCCACCACCCAGGTGCAGTTGCGTGAGTTTGCGCGTGCTGTCGAACAAGGCGGCCTGCATCACGATTTCACGTTTGAGGTACGTCAGGTACTCGACGGCCCGATGGGTTTTCTGGGTGATGATTTTGTTGCAGGCGCAGTAATAGCAAAGGCTCTTGCAGAACGGAATGTGGATATACACCGACAACGGCTTGGGCGCCGCCGCCAGGTTGCTGTCGCAGGCGGCACGCTGATAGTCGTCGACGGCAAACGCCTGATGAAACTGCGGCGCCGTGGGGTAAGAGGTGTAGCGCGGCCCGGGGCGGTCATACTTTTCGACCAGGGCTCGATCGAAATCGAATGCAGGTTTCATGATCAATCAACTCGCAGGAGGGTTAATGCGTTGCACTGCCCAAATCCTTTTCAAACAGGTTGCAGATGGCATCTGCTTCCGACCGGCCGGCGGGAAGAATGCTGATGAAACGGTCCGACAATTCAATCAACCCCTCACGACTCAATTGCTCCAGCAATGGCCAGACAGAGGCAAAGTACTTGGAGAAAATCAGCCCATACCGTCGCTCGATGGCGCGGATATCCAGCTCTTGATCACACGCCAGTCGCTCCATGACCATGTGCCTTATCTGATCCCCCGCCTCGAAACGCCAGCCACGACACGTCGGCATTTGGCCCCGGTCCAGCTGCTGCTGATAGCGCTCGATTACATCGGTGTTTTGCGTATACAAATCGTCGATCTGACTGATAGCCCCCAAACCGAACCCGATATGGTCGCAATAACCGTGACGGGTAAAACCGTCACAGGTGCGACGCAACCGGCCCCGCTCCTGAGCGATCGCCAGATCATCGTCGGGCCGTACAAACTGCCCCATACCGATGTAGTGATAACCTGCGCCCATCAACTGTTCGAAGCCGATCTGGCGCATCGCGCCTTTATCGTCCTGGCTGCACAGTTTCCTGACCTTGTCGCCGAGCCTTGGCCGATAGCGGCGTGGTGGCCGGGCATAGTCGAACACCATCAGTCTGTCCGGTTCCAGCTCAATGATCGCCGCCAGCTTCAGCGCGAAGCTTTCCGGCGTTTGCCAGGCATGACCAAAACCCAGATCGACATTGATCGACCGATAACCAAAGGTACGGGCGGCATCGATCAGTGAATGAATGGGTGCCGGGTTCTGGTAGCAGGCCACGGAGATGTCACAGTCGGTGTCGATATCCGGAACGCCAATGCTGACATGATTGAACCCCTGGTCGCGCAACGCGCCCATGGTCGACCAAACGGTAGAGTGAAGGTCGACGTCGACACTGTAGTCGCCGCACTCATGTTCGAGAAAGTTGAACCGGCCACGCAGACGACTCATCAGCCGTTCCAGATGAGCGATGGAGGGTGTTCCGCCACTCAGATGAAATTGTTCGACCCGTTGCTCCGCACCCAGATGGCAACCGACGAGGTCGATCTCCTGTTCCAGACGCTGAAGGTACTGTTCGATGCCGCCGTGCTCGCAGGCGACATCGCGCGAGGAACAAAATGGATTGAGGCTGGAAGGCAGCTGCACGTTCAGGGCGATCGGGCGTCGTTTCTGGCGGCTGATGCGCAAGGCACGAAGCAAATCCAGAGAGCCGATGCCGTCATGAAACTTTTGTGTGTCGGCATGGCAGTTGGGGTCGAGTACGCCCTGATCGCACCGAGCGATCGGCTCGCCGGGGGCGTGAGAAAAATCGAGCATGACAGGTCTCCGAGACTGGCTGCGGATCCACAGTGTCCGGGATTGGCGATCAATGCTCCTTGACTTGTATCAAGCGCAAGCCAAGTGCTTGCAGGACAGACCATCGGTCAGGAACGGTCACCACGTCAGGTAAAACATCCCCTTGGCCAACAGTACGATGACGACCATATGGCAGAACACACTGCCATGGATGAAGTGCAGGTATCGAGCGTTCATTCGGCCGCTTTTGAACAGAAACATGGCGGCCAGAAAATGCAGCAGCACGCTCACGGCGACCACGATTTTCACCAGCAACAAAATGCTGAACGATGAGGCCATTGGCGTTGCAAGGACGGGCAAATAGCGCAACCAGACCATGCCCAGCCCTGCGCCGAACAATACCAACAGCACCCACGGCATCAGGGTGCGGGCTCGGCGGCCAATACCCTCCTCGACCAGCAGCATCACTTTGGCGGGCAGCTGTTTGCGGATGTTCTCCAGGAACAGGACTTCGAAAAACACCGTGCCGATAAAGATCAGGGCGGCAAACAGATGAAAGGTTAGAAACAGCGGATAGAGCATGAATGTTCGCCCTCGATTCAGCTGTCGGTTTCTACGAAGAGTACAGAGCGGGTCGACTCATGCGGTTGACATCAATCAAGAAACCCGCGAATCCCGGATAAGCCCTGGCCGCGGGTTGCGAACACGATCACCTTGAAACTATTGTCTAAGCTTAAGCTTCAGCATGAGGGCTCAGCCATGTGCGGACGACTTTCGCAGTATCGAGGCATTCACGAGTTCGTGGCGGCGCTGAGTATGCCCAACGCCCTGGTCAACAATGCTGGCGATCAGCCGCTTGAGCTCTACAACGCCGCGCCGTCGACTCAGCTCGCCCTGTTCCACGAGGAAAGCGGCATGCTGCACGCCGACAGGGTTCGCTGGGGCTGGCGACCGCACTGGGCCAGGGATCACGCGACACCGATCAACGCCAGGGTTGAGAAAGTCGCCCACGACCCATTCTTCAAGGAGATATGGCCGCACCGGGCAATTATTGCCATCGACAACTGGTTTGAGTGGGTTTATGAGGGCGGTCCGAAGAAACAGCCCTACCTGATCCGTCGCAAGGATCGTGCGCCGATCCTGTGCGCCGCGATTGGTCAGTATCCAAGGTACGAAAATGAACCGGACGAGCATGACGGCTTCGTGATCATCACCGCGGACAGTGAAGGCGGCATGGTGGATATTCACGACCGTCGGCCAGTGACGCTCAATCCCGAACTCGCACGGGAATGGATTGATCCCTACACGCCCAAGGAGCGTGCCGAACAGATACTCCTGCAGCAACGCGAACCTTGCGATGCTTTCGAATGGTTCAAAGTGGACATGGCCGTGGGCAATGTGAGGAACCAGGGTTCTGAACTGATAGAGCCCGTCGATGACCTGCGTACTTGATGAACCTCTCCCCGGACTCGCCGCGCCTGAATCTCCTGTGACACCCCGCCACCATGACGAGCGGAGATAAAACAATCTGAACCCGCACGCCCCCTCCCAGTCGAAAAAATTGCAGCCTTGATTCATTGCAACATCACTTTGAAGGAGTCTTTTCATGAAGATTTCGGAAGTTATGACGAAAGACGTTTTAACAGCCAAGCCAAACCAGACGATCCAGGAGGCCGCGAACATGATGGCCAGGATCGATAGCGGCGCAATCATGGTTGAGGAGCAAGAGCGTCTGGTTGGCATGATCACGGACCGGGATATAGCCATTAGAGCCGTAGCCGAAGGACTCACCGGCAAAACCCCTATCAGCAAAATAATGACGGGCGGTATCCGTTATTGCTTTGAGGATGAAGACATAGAGCATGTGGCAAAAAACATGGCGGACGTGCAACTGCGTCGCCTGCCCGTGCTCAACCGAGACAAGCGTCTGGTGGGCGTCGTATCGCTGGGAAACATCGCCAGCACTCGATCTCAATCCGCCGCTGCGACGGTTTTGCGCGGAGTGGCACAGGCTCATCATTAACCGGGCCGATAAGCGTTCATCAGGATTAAAGCTCGCATGGATCTGGCACGCTCGCCTGGCCTGGAATCCCGTTCGAAACCCGGTCAGGGTCAGGCGAGTCCTTCTGCAAACATCCGTTGCAACCGTCTCGCCGAGATGCGCGACACATCAGTCCGGCTCGATGAGCAGGTCTTTGTCATCCGGGCCGAGCGCCGGCTCTTGATCTTCCAATCTGCCGGTTTCACGCTTCTTTTTCAGCCGGTTTCGAGCTCGCTCGGTGTCATAGTTTTTTCCTTCAGCCAAGGTACCCAGGGTTGATGAAATCCGATAGAAACCACCACACGGTTCGCAATAGATGCGCAATCCGCCCCCGAATGAAAGATCCTCCAGCGCACTGGTGTTTCCACACAGCGGACAGTTCATAGTCACCTCCCGATCATTCAGTTAGCCGCTTTCAGCCCGCCATAAATGCTGACAACCTGGGTAGGGTGTGATGACGAAAATAGCGGGGACATGTTGATATCGACAGGGGCTATCCATGGAGGTTGCTTGTTTTTTTGTCGATAGATCGAGCAATACCTGCGTGAGCCCTGTAGGAGCTGCCGAAGGCTGCGATTTTTTGATCTTTCAGGAGCCGCTGAAGGTCAAAAAATCGCAGCCTTCGGCAGCTCCAGGGGACGGTGTTTCAGCCAGGACAGGCGGATTCTAATCCGAAGTCAGCGGCTGCCTGGAGCGACTCGGCGCGATGACCGGCCTCTCCACGGTGTCGCGATGCAATAAGGAAACGTAGTAGTCATAGGTGGATATCAACGGCACCGGCTCATCGATGCGAGACATCTCAAGCCATCGTCTTGTGCGTTCGATGTCAAAGAATTCGTTCTTGCATTTCATTTTCGCCACAAGGTTCGCCGAGACCTTGTAGCGTCCACATCCGGCCGGGCATTTGACTTCTGACCAGTCTCCAGCCGCGTGAACAGTATTAGAGGCCGCCTGACAGATTAGGCACTTCATGTTCGATCTCCGTATCCATGAATTACCAACTGTAGACGATCCGCGACCAAGGAGCGTTCACTTGGCAGAAAGATAAGAACATCAAAAAGTGAAGAGCCCAGCGCAATGGCTGGGCTCCGGTTATCTTCTGTTTTCCAGCATCTTGTCGGCGAGTGCTTTGGCCCTTTGGATTAACAGATTCTGCCTGTCTTCGTGGGTGGCTTCTCCAACCACCGGTGCCGTCAGATTGCTTTCGGCAATCAACGCAGCACAGAAGTATTGATCCCAAACAGCGCTTTGCTCCGACACCTGTCTGTTCATTTGATCGGCAATCATACGCGCCTCCTTTTGATGAGTTAGCGTTCTCAGTTTACGCCCTAATCGTGAACAACCCGCGTTGCGGAAGATGATCGGCATCTCATTGCACTGCCCATTGCTGGCGACAAATCGTTTCCTCAACTAGGATTTTTATCGCACAGGACTTCGCCCACTGTGTGGTCGGGCGACTCATCAAAGGAGAGATAGATGACATCTACTCGTATTTCCGAGCAAACCTATCGTGGTTGGTCCAACCCTATCTTGCTTGAACTCAAGGAGAGAGAACATCAGCTGAGCCCTTCGGCACGCCAGGCCCTGCAAAATGTCCTGGTGGAGAGGAGGCTTGTTGACACTGGAAACCCATCCGGCAGCGATCGGCGTAAAGCTGATCCGGCTACATAGCGACAGGCATCAGTAACGTTTGTACATCCACGCCCATCACCGACGCTGCTGGCGCTCAGCCGGCAAATTCCAGACAAAAAAAAGCCCAGGCAGCTGATGGACGCCTGGGCTTTAAAAATGCATAAACCGTGGTGGTGAACGCGGGACGATATTACCAAGTCGCGCGACTTGTAACAAGATATTCTGACTCACTATCCAGTTACTAAATCTCCTAACCTCTTAAATATCCACACTATTTTTAAGTCATCCACTCATTGTTTCGTTGCCGGCACCTTCGTTTCCAATGGAAAAAGCCCCCCGTGCATCGCGCACCAGCTCGCGCCATTCGGCGTTGTTGATGAGCCCGGCTCCTTCCAATTTATCCGCTGCCTTCAACAGTTTGTCGTAATGTTCTTCACAATCCACCCCGGGCTCCGGCTCTCTCAAGAATCGGTACCAGGCATCAAGGGCTGCCTTTTTGTGATCATCAGTCATAGCCAAACTCCCAAGCACTGTCAGCTGTTGGAAGTTGATTCAAGAATGACCGTTCCTCGGCTCCGACATACGGCCGGCACTTACAACTCGAAATTCGAACAAAGCGACCGCTACAAACAATCCCGGACGGCTTGGCGCAGCGCCCCTGACTTGGCCCATGGTGGCCCTTGGTAAAGCGATACCTGACTGCCATCCTTCGATTTCACGATAACCAGAATTTCGTCAGCCGTAATGATGCTGGGGGCGGTGATCCGGTAGCCATTGGAAATCGCCGATTGTGTCGATCCCGCAATGTCCTGACGCCACAACGGCAATACACACGCGGCATACTCCTTGGGCGCCTTATCGCTGTATTTGCTGACATTGGGCTCGCCGGGCACAACGGATGCGGGTAATGAACAGCCCGCCAACACAGCCACCGTTACTGCCGCTATCAACATGCGCATGACACTTTCCCATTCTGAAAAAACGGGAAATGTAGCCTGTACTTGCACAGACATCCAGCGGACAAACAACGATGTCTATAACGGGGCTTCGCCCTGCCCCGGTTCGGGCCCCGAGGCGGAATCGGGATACGACCTCGCATTCAGGTACGTCATCCATCGCTCGTACGCTTCATGCTGCCATTTCGTGACCCGCTCCCATTCCGGGCCGCTCAACTGATGGGCCGAGATCAGTTTCATCATTTCAGTGGTTGCCGCATCCAGGTCGACGATCAGCTCACGCGCGTGGTGTCTGAAATCATCGGTAGTCGTCATTCGAGATGGCCTCCCTAGCGAATAAATCATTACCTCAATACGACAGCAGAGCTGTTCATTCGCGTTAATGTTCCCGACCAGTGGAAGCACCTTCCATCTCTATCCCTTTACGCAGACCACCTGACGCAAGGTGTGCAGCACTTCCACCAGATCACGCTGCGCGTACATCACTTTGTCGATGTCCTTGTAGGCCATCGGAATCTCATCGATGACCGCTGCATCCTTGCGGCACTCCACGTGAGCGGTTGCGCGGATCTGGTCTGCGACGGTAAAGGTGTTTTTGGCTTGGGTGCGGCTCATGGTCCGACCGGCGCCGTGGCTGCAGGAACAGAACGATTGCTCATTGCCGAGGCCGCGAACGATGAAGCTTTTGGCGCCCATGGAACCAGGAATGATCCCCAACTCGCCCTTCTTCGCCGACACGGCGCCTTTGCGGGTGACCAGGATGTCTTCACCAAAATGCCGCTCTTTCTGGACGTAATTGTGGTGGCAGTTGACAGCCTCCAGCGCGACCTCGAAGGGTTTGCGAATCATTTGCCGCGCTGCCTGAATCACCGCCTGCATCATCAACGCGCGGTTCTGCCGGGCGAAGTCCTGAGCCCAGCCCACCGCTTCGACGTAGTCATCGAAATGCCGGCTGCCTTCCTTGAAATAGGCCAGATCGCGGTCCGGCAGATTGGCGATGTGCTGGCGCATGTCTGCTTGGGCCAGTTGAATGAACAGGGTCCCGATGGCATTGCCAACGCCGCGAGAACCGCTGTGCAACATGAACCAGACGCGGTTGGCCTCGTCCAGGCAGACCTCGATGAAGTGATTACCGGTACCGAGGGTGCCCAGGTGCTGACGATTGTTGGTGCTGGCAAGTTTCGGGTATTTGTCGGTGATTGCCTTGAACCGTGAGCTCAGCGCCGACCAGGCTTGATCGGCCTGCTGTGGGACATGGTTCCAGGCGCCTTCATCGCGGCGGCCACGGCTCAACGTGCGGCCATGGGGCACGGCCTTTTCGATGGCGCTGCGCAGGCCGTGCAGGTTGTCCGGCAAGTCGGCGGCGGTCAGCGAAGTGCGCGCGGCAATCATGCCGCAGCCGATGTCCACGCCCACGGCCGCCGGAATGATCGCGCCCACGGTGGGGATCACGCTGCCGATGGTGGACCCTTTGCCCAGATGCACGTCCGGCATCACCGCCAGATGCCTGAAGATGAACGGCATTTTTGCGATATTGATCAATTGCTGCCGGGCTTCGCTTTCAACCGGAACACCTTCGGTCCAGAGTTTGATCGGCTTGCCATTGGCGACTTCCAGCAGTTGGTAGGCAGGTTGTTGCATGATTTCGACTCTCTTGCGATCAGACGAACATAACGCTCCATGCCAGTAAATAGGACTACTATTTCGTAGCGGGGAATTGCAGGAGGTCATCATGTGGCTAAATGAATATGAACAGCAACTTCGACGCGACCTGCAAGGCGTGGCATCGGATTTGAGGTGGTCGGCGGTAGAGCTTTTGCGCATTGCCGAGCAGTTGCGCCTGGCCGGCAATGATGTAGACGCAGAGGCAACGCTAAGGCTGTGCGCGCTGCTCCAGGGCGATGAAGAGCGACTGGCGGGCTATGCTGAAGAAGTGAAAGCAAAATCCATCAGTCGAACGAAAGCTCACTAGAGAGCGCTGCCATGAACAAGCGTCTATGCGCGCTGATCGCCGTGCTGGCGGCATCAGGTGGCTGCAACACGGAATCACACATTTATCGAGACCAACCGCTGGTCGCCAAGGTCGAGACCGGCATGAGCAAGGAACAGGTCCAGCAGATTGGCGGCCAGCCTTTATCGATAACGCAGCGCACAGTGGAACCTGGCACCTGCTTCGACTACAAGCTGACCCAGGCCGGCCATCAGCAGCCGTATAACGTCAGTTTCGATGGCACAGGCAAGGTCGACCACAAAAGTTTCATGACCTGTGCGCAATGGAGTCGCGCCCAACAAAAAGCCAGAGAGTATTCCCCCTCCACTGGCTGGATGGGTGGCGGCGGTTACTGACGCCTGTAGCAGCCTCGCAGGCTCGGCAGCGGCTACAAATGGGTACAAGCCCCGGCGAACCGGGGCTTCAAGTGCACTATTTGTCTGATGTCTGGCTTTCTGATTTGTGGCTACGTGACGATTTACCCGATCGGCCTCTGTAAGCGGGAAGCGAAGCCGCATAGGCCAATGCTTCTTCTCTGCTGCCAAAGGCTCCAAGCCGGTCACCTTTGGTGCACACCCACCAGGGGCCGTTGTTCACGCTGAGTACGTCATAGCCGTTCATATGCATTTTGGTCAGCATCGAAACGCTCATGGGTCACCTCCTTTTCAGCAGTAAGGTTCGGGATCGACGCAACTACCTTACACCCGACTTTCATTGAAGTGCCAACCAGACGTCGCGTCAGGATTCCGGCATTTCATTGCACTTTCAACCGAACGTTCAACTCAAACCCTTTAGGCAGAGCTTTTGCGGGTTGCGGCCTGAATATTGCAGTTTTATGACTGTTTTATGACAAGCATCGTCGGATAACACATGAAAGTACGCGCTACCGTCATTTGCGAGCAGGATCGGCATATCCTCCTGGTGCGCAAGCCCAAGTCTCGCTGGACCTTGCCAGGCGGAAAAGTCGAGCCTGGCGAAACCATTGCGGGCGCGGCCACACGCGAGCTTTACGAAGAAACAGGGCTTGGTGTCGATGGCCTGCTGTACTTGATGGAATTGGAAACGGCCAGTACTCGGCACCATGTTTACGAGGCGTCGGTCGTAAACCTGGCGGAAGCCCGGCCACAGAATGAAATCTTCGACTGCATCTGGCACCCGCTGGACGCCGTCCACAACCTGAAAACAAGCGACGCCACGCTCAGAATCATCAAAGCGTTTGTGCGTCGTTTGTAAATCACCGTTAGCCAGGCTTTAAACGACGCCACGGCGCGCCGATCAACCCAAATCGCCGCCACCGACCGGCATGATCATGCCGGTGATGTAGGAGGCTTCGTCGCTGGCCAGAAACAGAATAGCGCTTGCCTGCTCATCCAGCGTGCCATAGCGCTTCATCAAACTGCTGTCGAGGGTCTGGTCGACGATCTGCTGATACCACAGCTTTTCCTCAGCACTTTGTTCCGCCCTGTTGCGCGGGATCAGCCGCGGCGGCGCTTCGGTGCCACCGGGGGCGGTCGCATTGACCCGCACGCCACGACCGGCCGTTTCGAATGCCAGGCAAGCAGTCAGCGCATTGACCCCACCCTTCGCCGCACCGTATGGCACGCGATTGACGCTACGGGTCGCAATGGAGGAAACGTTGACGATGGCGCCACTGCCTTGTTCGAGCATGAACGGCAGCGCGGCATGGCAACACCACAGTGTAGGGAACAACGAACGGCGAACTTCGGCTTCGATCTGCGCCTCTTCATAGTGCTCGAAAGGCTTGGCCCATATCGTGCCGCCGACATTGTTGACCAGCACATCGAGGCGATCAAAACGTTCGACAGCGGTGCGCATCACACGGCTGCATTCGCTGTACTGCTCAAGGTCGGCGGTCATTGCGAGTACCTGGCTGGTTGCCGCCAACTGCTGCTGCACGTCGAACACCCGATCGGAGCGGTCGACCAGAATCAACCGCGCACCTTCAGCCGCCATGCGTTCAGCCACGCGCCGGCCGATGCCTTGGGCAGCACCGGTAATCAGCGCGACTTTTTCGTGGAATCTGTTCATGTCTCTCTCCCACAACAGCGCGGCTCAGGCCGCGCTGGCGGCAAATTTCTCGTAGTAGAAGTTCACCGGCGCAATGCCTTGCTCGCGGATGAACTGGCTGACCGCTTCGACCATCGGCGGCGGGCCGCACAGGTAGACGTCGACGTCGCCATCGTTCAAATGCCGTGGCTCGATGTGTTGGGTCACATAGCCCTTGAGCGGGTGCCGACTGTCGGGATTGGCCACGCAGGCACTGAAGCTGAAGTTCGGAATGCGTGCGGCGAAGGCTTCGAGTCGATCGAGTTCCACCAAATCGAAGTCGTTGGTCACGCCGTAGATCAAATGCAGTGGATGCTCGCTGCCCTGTTCGGCGATTCTTTCCAGCATCGCGGTGAACGGCGCCAGACCGGTGCCACCGGCCAGCAGCAACAATGGCCGGTGGATGTCGCGCAGATAAAAGCTGCCCAACGGCCCGGCCAGGCTCATGCTATCGCCGGCCTTGGCCATGCCGGTCAGGAAACTGCTCATCAAGCCGCCGGGCACGTTGCGAATCAGAAAGCTGACTTCGCCGTCACGCTGCAATGAGCTGAACGAATAAGCGCGGGTCTGCTCGCTGCCGGGAACCCCGAGGTTCACATACTGCCCCGGCAGGAACGCCAGCTTGCTCAGGGCTTCGCCCTTGATCGACAGCGCGATGGTGCTGTCGGACAACTGACGCACGGCGCTGATGGTCGCGTCATAACTGGCCTGACGGGTACGGCAGACATCCGATGAAACCGGCACCCGCACCACACAATCGCTCTGCGCCCGCATCTGGCAGGTCAGGACGAAACCCTGTTGCGCTTCGTCGGCGCTGAGGGCGTCTTCGATGTAGTCCTCACCCAAGTCGTAGCGGCCAGCCTCGGCGAAACACTTGCAAGTGCCGCAAGCGCCGTCGCGGCAGTCCAGTGGAATATTGATGCCCTGGCGATACGCGGCATCGGCCACGGTTTCCCCGGCATTGGCGTCGATGAATCGGGTGACGCCGTCTTCGAAATTGAACGCAATGGAATGAGTCATGACGGCCGCCTCAGAGGTGGTAAACATCAATGACCTGGCGAACGTAGTCGTTCTTCAGGATCACTTTCTTGGCTTTGATCAACGGGTTTTCACCGCGCACGTCCAGGGTGTAGAAACTGCTGCCGAAATAGCTGTCGACGGTCTTGTAGCGAAAGCTCAGGGTGTGCCAGTTGAAGCGCACCTTGCACAGCCCGTCGGCCTGTTCGATCAGCTCGATATTGCTCAGGTTGTGCGAGGTGCGGGTGTCCGGCACGCTGGCGCTGGAGCGTTCGGTCTTGATGCGGAAGATGCGGTCTTCCAGGCCCGTGCGGTTGCCGTACCAGATCAGCGAAATTTCCCGTTGTGGGTCTTCAGTCAGCGCGTCGTTGTCGTCCCAGGACGGCATCCAGAATGTTGCGTCGGGCGCGTACAACTCCAGCCAGTCATCCCATTGTTTGTCGTCGAGGTAGCGTGCTTCGCGGTACAGAAAATCGCGCACCGCGTCATAGGTAATGGTCATTGCACGGCCTCCACTGCAATCAGTCCGGACTGTTCAGCGGCCAACGCCTTGAGCATCGTTTGCTGCCAATACTTGTGTTGCAGCACGAACAGGCCTTCGTCTTCGGTGCGCACGCCGCTGAGCAGCGGATGCAAGTCGATCTCTTTGGCCGCGTCATCGGCGCCTTCCACCCAGTGCTCGGCGCCACGGGACATGTCGTTCCACGCGGTGACGCTGCCCTGGTAACCCGTCTGGCAGGAGCGAAACTCTTCCAGATCGTCCGGGGTGGCCATGCCACTGACGTTGAAAAAATCCTCGTACTGGCGAATTCGGCTCGAACGGGCGTGGTCGCTTTCGCCTTTGGGGGCGATGCAGTAAATGGTGATTTCGGTGCGGTTGACCGAGATCGGCCGGGCGATGCGAATTTGCGAGCTGAACTGATCCATCAGGTACACGTTCGGGTACAGACACAGGTTGCGCGAGTTCTCGATCATCCAGTTGGCGCGAGCCTGACCGAAGTCCCGGGCCAACTCGTCGCGACGCTCGTACAGCGGACGGTCCTCGGGGTTGGACCAACGGGTCCAGAGCAGCATGTGGCCCTTGTCGAAGGAATAGAAACCACCGCCCTGCCTGGCCCAGGTGCCGGCACTCATGGTCGGATTGCAATCGCCGGCTTCGCGCTGTTTGCGCTGGTTCTGGGTCGCGGCGTAGTTCCAGTGCACCGAGCTGACGTGATAACCGTCGGCACCGTTTTCGGCGGTGAGTTTCCAGTTGCCTTCGTAGAGGTAGCTGGAGGAGCCGCGCAGCACTTCCAGGCCATCGGCGGACTGATCGACGATCATGTCGATGATCTTCGCCGACTCGCCCAGGTGCTCAACCAGCGGCACGACATCGGCCTTGAGGCTGCCGAACAGGAAGCCGCGATAGGATTCGAAACGCGCGACTTTGGTCAGGTCGTGGGAACCTTCGCAATTGAAGCTCGCCGGGTAGCCGGCCGCCGCCGGGTCCTTGACCTTGAGCAGCTTGCCGGAGTTGTTGAAGGTCCAGCCGTGGAAGGGGCAGGTATACGAACTCTTGTTGCCGGTCTTGTGCCGGCAGAGCATCGCGCCACGGTGGCTGCACGCATTGATGAAGGCGTTCAATTCACCGTCCTTGTTGCGCGCGATGAAGATCGACTGACGCCCCAGGGTGGTGGTGTAGAAATCGTTGTTGTTGGGGATCTGGCTTTCGTGCGCCAGGTACAGCCAGTTGCCTTCAAAGATGTGTTCCATCTCGAGGTCGAACAGCCGCGGGTCGGTGAACATCTCACGCTTGCAGCGATAGATGCCCTGCTCAGGGTCTTCTTCAAGCAGGGAGTGAAGGTATTCGGGTCGCAGGGTCATGGCCGCCGCCTCCATTGTTTTTGTTCAGGCAGGACCATGCTAGGACGAGGGGATGGGGCGGACTATCCGCCGGGTGCAGACCTGTATCCGTTTTGTGCAGAGTGATGATCGTTCCCACGCTCCCGCGTGGGAATGCCTCAACGGACGCTCTGCGTTCGGCTCTGGAAGGGACGCGGAGCGTCCCGGGCTGCATTCCCACGCAGAGCGTGGGAACGATCAAACGGTGGGTGGCGTTTGCGAGGTCAATGGCGGCGTTTGAGGGTGTCCGATGGCAATTCGCCGAACTGTTTGCGGTAGCTGTCGGAGAACCGGCCCAAGTGCAGAAAGCCGTAATCCATGGCCACTTCCGTGACGTTGCGCACGTTGCAGGTCGGGTCGCTCAGATTGGCGTGAATACGTTCGAGCTTTTTCTGCCGGATGTAGTTTTTCGGCGTGTCCCCCGCGTTGCGCTCGAATAGCCCATACAGCGAACGCAGGCTCATCCGCGCCTGGCGCGCCAGTTCTTCACTGTCGATGTCCTGCTTGAGGTTGCACGCGATGTAATCGACCAGCGCCTCGAACGTGGCCGAGGGCGAGCCGGGATCGGTGCGGACGACGTTGGTCTTCATCAGGCTGAGCATTTTGCTGACAATGATCTGCGCGTAGTGCTCCTGCACGCGGGGAATCCGCTCGGTGGCTTCCGCCTCCTGGCAAATCATCGCCAGCAGACCGACAAAACCTTCCAACTCGTTGAGCTGATATCGGTTCTCCAGAAACCGCACGCCCTGCCCCGGATACCGCCAGCGCTGCTCTTCGCACACCGACTCCAGCAGCCGCGAGGGGACTTTCAGGATGAATTTTTCGCAATCACTGGAATAGGTCAGATCCACCGGATCGTCGGGGTTGATCAGCAACAACTCGCCGGGCGCGAAGCAGTGTTCCTGACCATGGCTACGCCACAGACAGTTGCCGCGCAGCAGCACTTGCAAGTGATAAATGCTGTCCAGCGCGCCGGACGTGACCCGCACGCTGGCGCCGTAACTGATGCGGCACAGGTCAAGGCTGGCGAACTTGCGATGATCGAGGCTGGCCAGCGGCCGGCCGGCCCTGGGCATCTGGAGGCAATGATTGCCGACATGCTGATTGACGTAGCCCGATACCGCGTAGGGGTCGGCGTGGTCGAAGATTCTGCTGCGATGACTCAACCATTGCGCTTGCATCATCGGATGACTCTCATTGTTGTTATCGGTGGCGCCGCCATTCTAGTGTCTTGGCCGAAACGCAGAAGGCCACAAGATAAACGGTCGGTTATCTCGTGGCCCGGTTCGGCTGGTCGAGGAAATCAGTCCTCGAGCGCGCGAACCCGTTCGTGGCGTTGCTGCTCCTCAGGCTGGGCAGACGACTGCAGCGTGAAGTCAAAATCGATTTCGGCAAAACGACCGCTCACGCCATGGGCCGCCGCACGCTGCGGATCATCGCTGAAGGTGATTTTGGCAATCAGCTCATCACGGGTGGCATAGGCGAAATCGTCATGCAGGTACTGATCGCCATCGAGGTTGATCTGGGTGGTCAGGTGACGATGATCCGCTGCCGAAATGAAGAAGTGGATATGCGCCGGACGCTGGCCATGACGGCCCAGTTGATCGAGCAATTGCTGGGTTGGACCGTCCGGCGGGCAACCGTAGCCCGACGGCACGATGCTGCGAAAACGATAACGCCCCTCGGCATCGGTGACGATACGACGACGCAGGTTGAATTCCGATTGCGTGGTGTCGAAGTACGAATAGGTGCCGCCGGTATTCGCGTGCCAGACATCCACCACCGCGCCGGCCAGCGGTTCGCCAGCGGTATTGCGCACCTGGCCTTGCATGAACAACACGACACCCGGATCGACGCCATCGTCCAGCCGCGCTTCGCTCTCCGACAGCGGCGCACCGGCCACATACAGCGGCCCTTCGATGGTTCGCGGTGTGCCGCCGGATTTACCGGCCTGCTCGTCTTCGGCGTCCATCAGCAGGTCGAGGTAATGTTCCAGACCGAGCCCGGCCACCACCAACCCGGCCTCTTGACGCGCACCCAGCACGTTGAGGTAGTTGACGGCTTTCCAGAATTCTTCCGGGGTTACGGCCAGGTCTTCGATGATGTTCACCGAATCGCGCAGGATGCGGTAAATCAGCGCCTTGACCCGTGGATCGCCGGCTTCGTTATGCAGACCGCTGGCGTCTTCGAGAAACTTCTGGGCACTGGCAGTGTGGGAAATCTTGACGTTCATTTTGGTGGGTTCCTCATCTTGTCATTATTAGCCTAGCGAACTGAACAGGCTGGGTTCAGCGGTCATCCTCGCGAATGGAAGAAGGATGCCGGCACATCGCGGTGACTTCGATCGCCATGTACGGGTACAGCGGCAATTGCATCAGCAGGTCGTGCAGTTCCTGAACGCTGTCGACATCGAACACGCTGTAATTGGCGTAGAGCCCGGCGATGCGCCACAGATGACGCCACTTGCCTTGCTCTTGCAGGCGCTGGGCCAGGGCTTTTTCGTCGGCCTTGAGCTGAGCGGCACGTTCCGGGTTCATGTCGACCGGTAAATTCACAGTCATTTTTACGTGAAACAGCATGATGCCCTCCTCAGGCTGGATGAACGGCAGTGGATAGGACGGTGGATACTTTGTCCCGACGGAAAAACGCCAGGCGCTCTTCATCCAGGCTTAAACCCAGCCCCGGTGTTTGCGGCACGTGCAGTTGGAAATCGCGGTAGACCAATGGCTCGCTGAGGATGTCTTCGGTGAGCAGCAGCGGGCCGAACAATTCGGTGTCCCAGCCCAGTGTGTTCAGCGTGACAAAAGCATGGGCCGAGGCCAGCGTGCCAATACCGCCTTCGAGCATGGTGCCGCCGTACAGGCCGATACCGGCCGCCTCGGCAATCGCGGCGGTTCGCAGCACGGCGCGTGGGCCGCCGTTCTTGGCGATTTTCAAAGCGAATACCGAAGCCGCGCCTTCGCGGGCCAGGTTGAAGGCATCTTCCACGCACTCGATGGATTCGTCGGCCATGATCGGCGCCGGGCTCACGGCATTCAGGCGCACCATGCCGGCGCGGTTATTGCGCGAGATCGGTTGTTCGATCAGGTCGATGCCGTTGCTGCCGAGGATCCGGCAGGCCCGCAGGGCGACCGCTTCGTCCCAGGCCTGATTGACATCGACCCGCACGCTGGCGCGATCACCCAGCGCCTTTTTGATCGCAATGACGTGGGCCAGGTCGCGATTGACCTCGCCCGCGCCAATTTTCAGCTTGAAGATCCGGTGGCGGCGCAGGTCAAGCATTTGTTCCGCTTCGGCGATGTCCTTGGCGGTGTCGCCGCTGGCCAGCGTCCAGGCCACCGGCAGCGCATCGCGAACACGGCCACCCAGCAGTTCGCTGACCGGCAGACCCAGGCGCTTGCCTTGGGCGTCGAGCAAGGCGCTTTCAATACCCGATTTGGCGAAGGTGTTGCCGCGAATGCTGCGCTCCAGACGCAACATCGAAGCATTCACATTGCCACTGTCCTGGCCAATCAACAGCGGCGCGAAGTGTTTGTCAATGTTGGTCTTGATGCTGTCCGGGCTTTCATTGCCATAAGCCAGACCGCCAATGGTGGTCGACTCGCCAACCCCTTCAATGCCGTCGGCACAGCGCACACGAATGATCACCAGGGTCTGGTTCTGCATGGTGTGCATCGCCAGCTTGTGCGGGCGAATGGTCGGCAGATCGACGATGATCGTTTCGATCGATTCAATGGCAGTTGCACGCATGTCGATACCCGTCAGGTTCTTAAAGTTCTGGAACGGATTCTCGTACGGCTTTTTCCGGGCGGCCAATATAGAATTGGTCTGGCTCGATACCTTAAAGGTATTTAACAGATCAACGTTCGGAGGCTCCATGGAACTGCGTCATCTGCGGTATTTTCAGGTGCTGGCTCAAACCCTCAACTTCACTCGCGCCGCCGAACTGCTGCACATCGCCCAACCGCCGCTGAGCCGGCAGATTCAGCAGCTGGAAGACGAACTCGGGGTGCTTCTGCTGGAGCGCGGCCGACCGCTGAAGCTGACCGACGCCGGGCGTTTTTTCCATGAACATTCCACCGCCCTGCTCGAACAATTGGGCAAGGTCTGTGACAACACACGGCGGATCGGTTTGGGCGAAAAAACCTGGCTGGGCATCGGCTTTGCGCCCTCGACACTCTATGGCGTGCTGCCGGAACTGATTCGCCGACTGCGCAGCGGCGAGCCGCTGGCGCTGGAATTGGGGCTCTCGGAAATGACCACGCTGCAACAGGTGCAAGCACTCAAGGCCGGGCGCATCGACATTGGTTTCGGGCGAATCCGCATCGACGACCCGGCAATCATCCAGACTGTTTTGACTGAAGACCGGCTGGTCGCCGCCCTGCCCGCCGGTCATCCATTACTGGCCGGGCCGATCAGCCTTCATGACCTGGCAAAAGAACCCTTCGTGCTCTACCCCGGCAACCCGCGGCCCAGCTACGCCGACCACGTGATCGCGTTATTCGAATCCTATGGCGTGCACATCAAGGTGGCGCAATGGACCAACGAGCTGCAAACAGCAATCGGTTTGGTAGGTGCGGGAATCGGGGTGACGTTGGTACCGGCGTCAGTACAATTGCTGCACCGCGACGACATCGGCTTCACCCCGGTGCGGGAAGACAACGCCACTTCGCCGATCATCCTCAGCCGGCGCGTGGGCGATGTATCGCCGGGGTTGAATCATTGTTTGCAGATGATCGATGAACTGCTGCCCAATCAATCGTCCGGCATCGTTCAGTGAGCATCCCCGTCCCACAACCAGTTCCAGATCCCTGGCAACTCAACCGCCTCGGAACTGTCACGGACCGTACGCGCCATGGCCGCCCGCTGCAGCGCTGCCGTGTCGTCGTAAAATGCTTTCTGCGCCGTGACCAGACCTGCGGCATTGGCACTGTCGAGGAGGATTTGCAGGTATTCGCGGGTATGCCGGGCGGTGTAACGATTCAGGTCGTGAAAGGTCACCACCACCGGAATCACCCCATCCACCACCGGCAACTCGCCAAGAGCGATGCGTTCGCGGACTTCGGACAGTTGCCGTAGCAAATTGGCCCTGCGACGAGGGCTGGCGTTGAAACCCCAGATCTTGCCGTCATTGGCGCTCAGGTCGGTCAGCAGCACGTGCATGCCATGTTGTTGATAGGCCGCGAAGGTGCGCTTGTCGTAATTCCAGAAGGGCGGACGCACCAGGGTCGGCGAGGCTTGGGTAATCGCGGCAATGTCTGCGCTGCCGTTGCTGAGCGACTGTTCCAGTTCTTCCGGGTCCAGCGAACGATGATTGGTGTGATGGGGCGTGGCGGTGTGGAAGCCCAACAGGTGACCTTCGGTATGCTCGCGACGCATGATCTGCCGGCCCATGTCACTGCCACCGGCTGCGGATGCCCGGGTCTGCAGGAAAAACACCGCTTTAATGTCCGATTGCAGCGGATTACGCGCGAGGCTGTCGAGTACGGTGACGGTCGGGTTGTAAAAGCCGGACGCGCTGGGCCCGTCATCAAAGGTCAGCAGAAAGCGGATAGGTGCTTGCGCGCGCAAACGTTGTTGTGTCTGCGGCGTCATTTCAATGGGCGCGGCGATGCAGCCAAACAGGCCGACTGCAATGGCGAATGCGGAGAAAACCTTGACCAACTGCTTCATGTTTTGCCTTGGACCAGACCTTGCGGTCATCATGTTTAATGGCAAAATTCCCTCGCCCATTCATCCTTCGACCGACCCGCAGATCGCTGCGAGCCGAGGTTGGATAAGGGTACACAGTGTTTGGTTCCAGCGCTCGCTTGTACAGGTGATGCATTTCAGGCAGTGGACACTAAAAAAAACCGCTATCCATGGCGGGGCTTTTGGGGATGTGCGACCCGATCAGGGTTTCAGCGGGCGCTCCTGGTCGCGGTCCGACAGCTCTTTACCGTCATCAGGGTGCTTCCAGTCCGGCGTCGAACGCCTCTGCTGCTCGAGTTCTTCCTCCGTCGGTTCATCGATGTCCTCATCCGGGTCCGGACGCTTTGGTTCAGTGGCCATGTCCACACCTCCTTCCTCAAAGGATTAGTCATCTGTTTTAAGCGTAGAACAGTTTCGGATGGGACGACTCACAGCCACCACCGCAGGAAAAAGAAGAACCCCATGCTCAACAACATGCTGAGCAGGGTGTTGCGGGTGTAAAGCACCAGGCCCACGGCCACCAGCGAACTGATCAGGTACGGATTGTCCCACTGCAGATTCAACTGCTTGTCAGGCATGAACACGATGGGCCCGCAGATTGCTGTAAGCATGCCCGGCACCGCGAAACCGAGGAACTGCCGGGCATTGCTGCTCAAGCGCACCGGCAGCCGAGGCTCGAGGAACACGTAGCGGTTGAGGAACACCAGCAGGCCCATCCCGATAATCACAGCCCAGACCATCATGTGCGCCCCACATAGAGTTTGTTGCAGATAAAGCCTGCGGTCATGCCCGCCAACCCCGACAACACCAGCGCCGAGCCCCATTGCCAATAGCTGAACAGCACCGAACAGAACAGCGAGACCGCCACGCAAACCACTGTCGGAACGTTACGCACCACCGGCGTGATCAAGGCGATAAAGGTCGCCGCGATGGAGAAATCCAGCCCCAGGTGTTCAAGGCCCGGAATGCTGCTGCCCAGCACAATGCCCGCCAGGGTGAAGAGGTTCCACGCGATATAAAACGTCAGGCCCACGCCCAAGGCGTACCAGCGGTTGAACTGCTGTTTGTCATGCTGACTGGTCAGAGCGAACAACTCGTCGGTGAGCAAAAAGCCCAGGCCCACACGCCAGCGGCCCGGCAACGGGGAAATCGCCGAACGCATACTCATCCCGTAAAGCAGATGCTGGGAGGTCAGCAACAGCGTGGTCAACAGAATCGAAAAGACCCCGGCGCCGCCCTTGAGCATGCCGATGGCGACCAATTGCGCCGCGCCGGCAAACACGATGCTCGACAGCCCTTGGCCTTGCAGCGGTGTGAGATTGGCCTCGATGGCCATGGAGCCGGCCAGCAACCCCCAAGGCGCGGTCGCCAGGGACAACGGCATGATGGCCGCGGCACCGCGAAGGAATGCACTGCGCGGCATGAGTGAGTTGGACATAACGCTCTACAAACAGGGAAAGACCCCAGACTGTGCCAGCAGTCGCGATGGATGGCTTGAACAATCTTGCGCACTTGCCCGCAACCGCTGCTGATTTTCGAGATTGACAAACATCGCGCCGACTTTTAAAACTGAGCACCTCATTCAGGGTGTCAGCAAGCATGTCCGCAACCTTCAACCTCAACACTGTCGTCATTGGCTTGAATGCCAAGGCGCAAGGTTGCGTTGCGCACGCCCTTAAATCGAAGAAACAGTCGCTCATGTGACCGGGGCGCGCTGTCCCGTCAGATGAGCTGACAGGACATTGAGCGCGGCGGACACTCCCTCCTTCTTGCTGACTTCCTTCTACGCTGCTGACGGTGACGACATCGGTCAACCATCAGGAGAAAGTGCATGTCATCGTTTCAAGGTATCTGGGTTCCCATCGTTACGCCGTTTCACCATGGCGCGATCGACTTCGCCGGGTTGCGTCGGCTGGTCAGTCATCTGCTGGAAAAAGGCGTCGATGGCATAGTGGTCTGCGGCACCACCGGGGAAGCCGCGGCGCTGGGCAAACAGGAGCAACTGGCCGTGCTCGATGCGGTGCTGGAACAGGTTTCGCCAGAACGTGTGGTTATGGGCCTGGCCAGCAACAACCTTGCCGAGTTGCTGCAATTTCAAAGTGAAATCCTGAAACGTCCTCTGGCGGGTTTGCTGGTTCCACCGCCGTACTACATCCGCCCGTCCCAGGCCGGCCTTGAAGCCTTTTTCAAGACCGTCGCCGATGCTTCCAGCGTCCCGGTCATTCTCTACGACATTCCCTATCGCACCGGCATAGCCTTTGAGCAGGCAACCTTGCTCCGGATCGTCGCCCACGAGCGGATCGTCGCGATCAAGGACTGCGGCGGCAATCCAGCCACCACGCTTGCGCTGCTCTCCAGCGGCAAAGTCGACGTGCTGTGCGGTGAAGACCACCAGATCTTCGGCGCTTTGTGTCTGGGTGCCAAAGGCGCGATTGCCGCCTCGGCCCATGTTCATCCCGAGCTGTTCGTGACGTTGTATCAACACATCCGCGACAACCAGTTAGCGGCCGGCCGAACGACCTTCTTCCAGTTGCTGCCGCTGATTCAAAGCCTGTTCATCGAGCCCAATCCCGCCCCGGTGAAAACCGCCCTGGCCCTTGAAGGGTTGATCCACGACGAGCTGCGCGCGCCGATGCAATGCAGCAGCGAAGCCACGACGGCGCGCTTGAAAGAAGTACTGGCAGTGCTCGAAAACAGCAATCGATAGAGCACACGCGCCCAGCCCGAGTACCATGGAGCGATTCACATAACGCGTCAGGGAGTCGACATGCTTTACCGAATCGCCGCCGACGGGCTGGTGCTGTCTCACTTGCTGTTCATTCTGTTCGTGCTGTTCGGCGGGCTGCTGGTGCTCAAATGGCGCCACCTGGTCTGGTGGCACCTGCCCGCCGCCGCATGGGGCGTGATCGTGGAAGTTTTCCACCTGAGGTGCCCACTCACCGAATGGGAAAACCTCATGCGCCATGCGGCCGGGCAAACCGGTTACAGCGGCGGTTTTATTGAACGTTACGTGTGGCCGATGATTTATCCGGCCGGGCTGACACCCACGATCCAGCTGGCGCTGGGCAGCGTGGTGCTCGCGCTCAACGTGCTGATTTACCTGCGGCTGATTCGCTTATGGAAGCTGCGACACTCGACTCGTTCAGGGCAGTGACCAGTCGGGCTGAACTCAGTTGGCAATGACGCTCATGTTCCGGCCACTGGCCTTGGCCACATACAGCGCCTTGTCTGCCGCGCCGATCAAGTCCTCGGGCTGGGTCTGCGCCATCTGGTTATAGGCGCAGACCCCCAGGCTGACCGTGACCACGCCTTCGGGACTGCCACTGTGCTTGATGTCAATTTGCTGAACCGCGCGACGGATTTTTTCGGCGACTAGAAACGCTCCCACGTAATCGGTACCCGGCAGCACCACCGTGAACTCCTCGCCACCGAAGCGCGCAGCGAGATCGCCGGGGCGCTTGATGTTGTCGGTGATGATGGCGCTGATTTTGCGCAAACACTCATCGCCCGCCAGATGACCATACCGATCATTGAAAACCTTGAAATGATCGACATCGATCATCAGCAACGCAAGGCTGGTGTGGGTACGCCTGGCGCGGCCCATTTCCGCCAGGATGAACAAATCGAATTGACGCCGATTGGAAAGCCCGGTCAGCGCATCTTCCATCGCCAGCAACTTAAGGCTGTGGTTGACCTCGATAAGTTTTTCCTGAGCCTCCAGCAACTCGCTCTGAATATGATTCTGCTGCTTCATGACGCGGATCAGGCGATAGCCGAGAAAGCCCAGAAACCCCAGCAGCAATGACACGATGCCTGCTCTGCGTATTGACTCCTGCTTCCAGCCGGCCAGGACTTCATTCTTGTCGAGCGCGGCAAAGACAATAAGCGGATAACCCTGGACCCGCCGAAACCCTGCCACCCGCTCCACCCCGTCCACGTAGGACTTGACCGTTGCCGTACCGGAATCACCCTTGGGCAACAGTTGGGTGAACAGCGGCCCCTTGGCGACGCTGGTGCCAATGTCGGCTTCGTTGAACGGGCGGCGAACGACGATGCTGGCGTCATCGGCGATTAGGTTGATCACCCCGTTGTTACCCATGTCGATGCTGTTGTACAGGTCCAGGAAATGATTGAGGTAGATCGAAGCCACTACCACCCCGGCAAACCGGCCATCGGCATGATTGATTCGGCGTGACACGGTCATGATCCATTCGCCGGTGGAGCGACTTTTTATCGACGGACCGATATGAGGACCACGGTCGGGATGATCACGGTGGTAGATGAAATATTCACGGTCGGAATTATTGGCATTGGGCGGCACAATGTTAATGGCATTGGCGAGCCAACGTCCTTCTTCGTCGAAAACGAACAACCCGTGGATTTGTGGCAGCTCACTGCGCTGGGCCTGGAGCAAACGTTGCAATCGGGGAAATTTCGCCGGTTCCATGCCATCGTTTTCGAGGCGATCCACCAAGGCAAACAGCAACGTGTCGGCCTGTTTGATCGAGGCCTGCGTCTGTGAAGCCAGGGTTTGCGCCAGGTTGGACATCGCCACTTCGCTGCCGCGCAAATGATACTGACGCGCGTTCCAGCCCTCCCCGATCACAATCGCCGTCATGGACAGACACACCGCAACGAGCAGAAAGACCGCGTATCGAACCTTGAGCGTTGATCCAACAGGCTCAGGCACCAAAGGCGGGGCGAGCCTGGCGCTTTCAATACGATCTTTGACGGACGGATGACCCATGACGCTCCCTGAATCCCTTATGTCATGGCGAACTTTCCCGTTCGCCCTTTCAGCGCCAGCCTGCCGTGGCTGGCGCTCTGATCATTACAACCCGACAACGATACGATAGGTTATTTGCACGAAAACGCTCATCGTCAGCAATTGCAAGGTTATTGCGGCGTCTGTTTGATCGCCTCAAGCCAGGCCGGATTCAATTGCGTTTGCTCAGTCTCGATGCCCAGCGCTTGCATCCGTGCCTTGTGCTGGTCCATCTCACGGGTCAACTGGCTATGGTCGCTGGAGTTGCCGTCCAACTGGTGCATCTGGCTCAGCCCCAGATGATAAAAACGCAGCAACTTCATGGCAATCGGATCGCCCTTCTCCACCGCCGCCGTCACCCGGTGCATGACGTTGGTAATGCTCATCAGATTGCGTTTGAGCTGCCAACCATAAACCGCTGGCGCCATCCATTCCTGGGTCCAGAACGTGCCGCGCAGCAGCGCCGCCATCAGCAACACCGCGGCAAACACGCCGCCCACGTTAAAACGCAGATTGTCGCCACCGGGCTCACCGAACAGCGCCACCGCCGCCGTGGACAGCGCCATCGCCAGCGCCAGGAACATCAGGGCGATGATCACCGTGCTGCGCCGCGTCTGGCGTCGATAGGTTTGGGCATTCATCGGCTGGATTTCGAACATCGCGGCAGGCTTCCTTGGGGGTGTGAGCAAAAAGAGCGCAAGGCATTATCGCCTCCCCGAAAGATTTAGCTATGCTGGAGCGCCTTTACATCTTTTCATCGTCAAACGGGGAACATGGCGATACAGCGCAGTTCGTGCCATCTTCATCATGGATACACACTATTCGGATGCCATGCGCCTGCCGGCGGGTGACATCGTTTTAAGGATCATTGAATGACCCAACGACATGTAATCAACGCCTCGGTCAGCCCTAAAGGCAGCCTGGAAACACTGTCCCAACGTGAAGTACAGCAACTGAGCCAAGCCTCAACCGGAATCACCTACACGCTGTTTCGCCAGTGCGCCCTGGCCATCCTCAATACCGGCGCCCACGTCGATAACGCCAAGACCATTCTGGAAGCCTACAAAGACTTCGAAATCCGTATTCACCAGCAAGACCGCGGCGTGCGCCTGGAACTGCTGAACGCCCCGGCCGATGCTTTCGTCGACGGCGAAATGATCGCCAGCACCCGCGAAATGCTCTTCAGCGCCCTGCGCGACATCGTCTACACCGAAAACGAACTCGACGCCTTGAGCATCGACCTGAGCACCTCCCAAGGCATCAGCGACTACGTTTTCCACCTGCTACGCAACGCACGCACCCTGCGCCCCGGCGTCGAACCGAAAATCGTGGTGTGCTGGGGCGGCCACTCGATCAACACCGAAGAATACAAATACACCAAGAAAGTCGGCCACGAACTCGGCCTGCGCAGCTTGGACATCTGCACCGGTTGCGGCCCGGGCGTGATGAAAGGCCCGATGAAAGGCGCGACCATCGCCCACGCCAAGCAGCGCATCCACGGCGGCCGCTACCTCGGCTTGACCGAACCCGGGATCATCGCCGCCGAAGCGCCGAACCCGATCGTCAACGAACTGGTGATCCTGCCGGACATCGAAAAACGTCTGGAAGCCTTCGTCCGCGTCGGCCACGGCATCATCATTTTTCCGGGCGGCGCGGGCACGGCCGAAGAATTCCTGTACCTGCTCGGCATCCTGATGCACCCGGACAACGAAGGCCTGCCCTTCCCGGTGGTCCTCACCGGGCCGAAAAGCGCCGCGCCATATCTGGAGCAATTGCACGCTTTCGTCGGCGCCACCCTCGGTGAAGCCGCGCAGCAGCACTACGAGATCATCATCGACGACCCGATTGAAGTAGCGCGGCAAATGACTCAGGGCCTCAAAGAGGTCAAACAGTTCCGTCGCGAGCGCAACGACGCGTTCCATTTCAACTGGCTGCTGAAGATCGACGAAGGCTTCCAGCGCCCTTTCGACCCGACCCACGCCAACATGGCCAACCTGCAACTGAGCCGCAACCTGCCCTCGCACGAACTGGCCGCCAACCTGCGCCGAGCGTTCTCCGGTATCGTCGCCGGCAACGTCAAGGACAAGGGCATTCGCCTGATCGAAGAACACGGGCCGTACCAGATCCGTGGCGATGCCGCCGTCATGCAACCGCTGGACAAGTTGCTCAAAGCCTTCGTCGCCCAGCACCGGATGAAACTGCCGGGCGGCGCGGAATATGTGCCGTGTTATCAGGTGGTGGCTTAGTAGCAAAACCCTGTGTGCGGGCTTGAGTTGCCGTTTAAACCACTGAAAACAAGAACCCCGCGTAATGCGGGGTTCTTGCATTTGGGGACTGGGTCTATGGAGCGCTCTGTGGCGAGGGGGCTTGCTCCCGTTGGGTTGCGAAGCGGCCCAAATCCTGCAACCGCATTTATGCAGGCACACCGCATATTGATCGTCGCTAGCCTCGCGGGTCGAGATTATCCAGCACCCGATTGACTGCCAACTCACCCAGCATGACCACCTGCTGAATCCCCAACATCATGTTGCGATGTGGCATGTCCATCAATCCGGCGAACTCACTGAGCATCATGCTCGCTGACGCCAGGGATTCGCAGGCGTTGACCAGCAGGGTTTCGTTATCGACCTTCGCACCCACATGGTAAATGGTGCTGGGTTTGCGCTTGGTGTCTTTGGGGATGGGCGGCTTGAGGTAGTGATCGAGGGCGCGGTCGGCGGCTTCGTTGAGCTTTTTTGAATCGAGGGAATCGTAGGGGGATGTTGGATCGGTTTCCGGTGGGTTGGGTGTCGGTTTGATCATCGATGAAGCTCCTAGAGTCATGGAGCAGCCACTGTTCGCTGCGAGACGAAAAGAGGTGGCAGCTATACGCAGGTCGCAGACCGAGACTCTAGAACCGGCAGACCCGAAGGTCTCCCACGTACAGCCGCCATAACATGAACGGACAGGCGTACCTGTTCACGAACGGAGGATGTTGTGCGTCTAGAGATACACGGGCTGCGAGACCCGATCGCGGATTCGTCAGCGACCCGGAAACGATAGAGCCCGGCCTCAAGGCGCACAAGCCGGCGGATTCTGGCGTAGTCGTAGGCAACGGCGCAAGGTTGTGTAGCCTGAGTGAGTATCTGGAAGTGTCGTTTAAACAGTGCTTGTTTATCAGTCTGACACCGAGCCTTGTGGTGGCTGTACTGGCCTCATCGCGGGCAAGCCCGCGAAGAGGCCAGTACAGCCACCAACTATCTGTCAATCCACCAATCGCGCCGCGAGAAACTTGGCCTGGCTCGCCACATCAGTCACCGCCGTGCTCTCCCACCACATCCCGCGCAACGGTGGGCCCATGGCGAACAAACGGCTGGCGACCTGCCCATCGGCGCTTAGCACCGCGCCGTCATCCGCGGCGGCGATGCCCAACGCCAATGGCCCCGGCCGCACCAGCCCGCATGCCAACAGCTGCTGCGGCAATGGCCGCGCCACTCGTCGCCAGTCGTATTCGATGCCACTGGAGTTGATCAGCGCAGCGCCCTGCACCACGCAGGTTTCGGCCTCGCCACGCCGACGAATGCGAATGCTGACCTCCCCGTTCAACGAAGGCTCCAACCCTTTGAACGACGCAGCATGAATCCGCAACCGCCCTTCCCCGTGCAGCCGCGCCACCAACTCGGCACTCAACGGCGGCGAGCGGTGGTGATGGCTTTCCCACCACGGCCGCACATGCCGTACAAACTGCCGACGTTGCATATCCGTCGCCTGACTCCACAACCGCCCAATGTGCGCCCGCACGGTGTCGAGTGGCGCTTGCCAATCGATGCCCTGGGCGATGGCGTCCCGACAGTGCCGACGCAGTTCGCGCAGCAGCTGACGCGGTGTGCGAATGCTGTGATCCTCGGCCAGGAAATCCGCCCAGGCCGGCGGCTGTCGTCGCACATGCGGCAGCAGACCATGCCGGGAAAACACTTCGATCTGCCCGCGATGCCCGGCCTGTTCCAGCGACACCACGGCATCGACCATCGTCAAGCCCGAGCCGATGATCAGCACCGTCGACTGCGGATCAAGCTGACGCATGGCGGTCACATCCCACGGATCGAACGCCGCGGCGTTCAAGCCACTGGGTTCGGTTTGCGGCGTGCGCGCGGCGGGGAACATGCCAGTGGCCAGCACCGTATAGGCGCCCTGCAAACATTGGCCATCGTTCAAAGTCAGGCGCACCGAATCGATATCGGTCTGCACCTCGACCACTTCCGCGCGCACGTGCTCCACCGTCGAGCCGTACCGCGCGCCCATCACCTGCGCCTCGTCCAGACGCTGCTGCACATAAACGCCAAACAGACCGCGCGGCGGAAATAATTCGCTGATCGGCACCTCTTGCTGATCCGACTCCGGCCAACCGCCGGCCGCAATGTACTCGGCCAGCCATTGGGTCAAATCATCAGCATTGTCGGGATCGACACTCATCCGCGCCGCATTGCCATTGAGCGTATGGCCCAACTCCACCGCGCTGTAGGCCTCGCCCCGACCCAGTTCAGCCCGGGGTTCGATCACCAGCACCACACGCTTGCCCGGCAAACGCAACAACTGCGCCGCCAGCATCGTGCCGCTGAGGCCGCCGCCGATGATCAGGATGTCCGCGTGTCGGATGGTCGCCTGCCCGTTTGGGGTGTCAGTCATGGCGTTCTCATTGATCAGTGTTTACCTGCGTTGGCGAGCAAATTGTCAGATCACCACATTACGCACAAACCGCGCCACTACCGCCCCATCGTTGTGATAGGAATGCGGCTGATTACTGGCAAACATGAAGAACTCACCGGCTGCGATTTTCTGTGGCTGATCGCCGAGCATCAGGGTCAGGCAGCCTTCGAACACATAGAGCTGTTCGCTCCAGCCTTCCGCATCCGGTTCCGAGGGATAATGTTCGCCCGGTTCCAGGCGCCATTCCCACAGTTCAACTTCGCGGGTGGCGGTGGCTTTCGACAATAGCACCGCTTTACTGCCAGGAATGGTGCCAGCCCAGGCCAGTTCGTTGATGCGGCTCGGGTCGCGGGCATCCGGGGCCTGGATCAGGTCGCTGAAGGCTACATCCAGCGCTTCGGCCACGCGATCGAGGGTGGTCAGGCTGACATTCTTCTCGCCGGCCTCGATGGCTACCAGCATACGACGGCTGACCCCGGACTTTTCGGCCAGGGCGCTCTGGCTCATGTCAGCGGCGTGACGCAGACGTCGAACGTTCTGGCTGACGTGCTGGAGGACCGACGCCCGTTGGGTGGAATCTTTGTGCACTATATTGCTCACTTGATGGTATTGCGCAGTATACTGCCCAACTTCCGGCGCATTGTGCGTCTCCCTCAGGTAGCGCGCAAGGTCATGACGTCGGTGAACTCCTCCCCTGCTTCCTCCCGTTTCTCACGGTTCAGTAAAGCTGAATGCGTGTTGGTGCTGATCACCATGATCTGGGGCGGGACCTTTCTGCTAGTGCAGCATGCGATGACCGTCAGCGGGCCGATGTTTTTCGTCGGCCTGCGTTTTGCGGCAGCGGCGAGTCTTGTGGCGCTGTTCTCCTGGCGTCATCTGCGCGAACTGACCTTGTTCGAACTCAAGGCTGGGGCGTTTATCGGCGTGGCGATCATGCTCGGTTATGGCTTGCAAACCGTGGGTTTGCAGAGCATCCCCAGCAGTCAGTCGGCGTTCATTACCGCGCTGTATGTGCCGTTCGTGCCGTTGCTGCAATGGCTGGTGCTGGGGCGGCGTCCGGGGTTGATGCCGAGCATCGGGATCATGCTGGCCTTTACCGGGTTGATGCTGCTGTCGGGACCTGCCGGTGCGGCTCTCAATTTCAGCCCCGGTGAAATCGCTACATTGATCAGCGCCGTGGCGATTGCGGCAGAGATCATTCTGATCAGCACGTATGCCGGCCAGGTCGATGTGCGCCGGGTGACGGTGGTGCAACTGGCGGTGACGTCGGTGCTGGCATTTTTGATGGTGGTGCCGACTCAGGAAGTGATTCCGGGGTTCTCCTGGTTGTTATTGTGCAGCGCGCTGGGGCTGGGCGCGGCGAGTGCGGCGATTCAGGTGGCGATGAACTGGGCGCAGAAAAGTGTGTCGCCGACGCGAGCGACGCTGATCTATGCCGGTGAACCGGTGTGGGCCGGGATTGCCGGGCGGATTGCCGGGGAGCGGTTGCCGGCGATTGCGTTGGTGGGGGCGGGATTGATTGTGGCGGCGGTGATTGTCAGTGAGTTGAAGACCAAGGGTAAGGCGGTTCTTGAGGTTGAGGACGATCTGGATCGCGAAGCCGAGCACTGATCGTTCCCATGCTCTGAGTGGGAATGCAGCCCGGGACGCTCCGCGTCCGAAGAGCGGACACAGAGCGTCCATTGAGGCATTCAACGCGGGAGCGTGGGAACGATCGAACCGGACCGTTGAAACAATGTGAAGCAGGAGTTTTCTGTTTACCTCGTAGGATTTCTGCGACAGCTTGGCGTTTGGTGATCCGGGAGCTGGCACGTATGATGCTTAACAAACTTCCGCAGATTAGAAGCCTATGTCCCTGATAGTTCTACTGCTTCTGCCTTTCATAGGCAGCTGTCTGGCAGCGGTGCTGCCGCACAACGCGCGTAATACCGAATCGCTGTTGGCTGGCGTGGTGGCCCTGATCGGCACCATCCAGGTCGCCCTCTTGTACCCGCAAATCGCCCATGGCGGCGTGATCCGCGAAGAGTTTTTCTGGCTACCGAGCCTTGGCCTGAACTTCGTTCTGCGCCTGGACGGTTTCGCCTGGCTGTTCTCGATGCTGGTGCTGGGCATTGGCACGCTGGTTTCTCTGTACGCCCGTTATTACATGTCACCGGACGATCCGGTGCCGCGTTTCTTCGCGTTTTTCCTGGCGTTCATGGGCGCCATGCTGGGGTTGGTGATTTCCGGCAACCTGATCCAGATCGTGTTTTTCTGGGAACTGACCAGCCTCTTCTCATTCCTGTTGATCGGCTACTGGCACCACCGCGCCGATGCGCGACGTGGCGCCTATATGGCGTTGATGGTCACCGGTGCCGGCGGCTTGTGTTTGCTGGCGGGGGTCATGCTGCTCGGCCATGTGGTCGGCAGCTATGACCTGGACAAGGTCCTGGCCGCCGGCGATCTGATTCGCGCACATGCCCTCTACCCTATTCTGCTTCCCCTGATCCTGATCGGCGCCCTGAGTAAAAGTGCGCAATTCCCCTTCCACTTCTGGCTGCCCCACGCCATGGCGGCGCCGACACCGGTTTCTGCCTATCTGCACTCGGCGACCATGGTCAAGGCCGGGGTCTTCCTGCTCGCACGCCTGTGGCCGTCGCTCTCCGGCAGTGAAGAATGGTTCTACATCGTCAGCGGCGCCGGCGCCTGTACGCTGTTGCTCGGCGCTTACTGCGCGATGTTCCAGAACGACCTCAAAGGCCTGCTGGCCTACTCGACCATCAGCCACCTGGGCCTGATCACTTTGCTGCTGGGGCTGAACAGTCCGCTGGCCGCCGTGGCCGCGGTGTTCCACATTCTCAACCACGCCACCTTCAAAGCTTCGCTGTTCATGGCTGCCGGGATCATCGACCACGAAAGCGGCACCCGGGACATTCGCAAACTCAGCGGCCTGATCAAACTGATCCCGTTCACCGCCACCCTGGCCATGGTCGCCAGTGCCTCCATGGCCGGCGTGCCGCTGCTCAACGGTTTCCTGTCAAAAGAGATGTTCTTCGCCGAGACCGTGTTCATCAACGCGACGGCCTGGATCGAGATGACCCTGCCAATCGTCGCGACCATCGCCGGGACGTTCAGCGTCGCCTACTCTCTGCGCTTCACCGTCGATGTGTTCTTCGGCCCGACCGCCACTGACCTGCCGCACACCCCGCACGAGCCGCCACGCTGGATGCGCGTGCCGGTGGAATTGCTGGTGTTCACCTGCCTGGTGGTGGGGATTTTCCCGGCGCAAGTGGTCGGCCCGTTGCTCGCGGCGGCGGCATTGCCGGTGGTGGGCGGCACGCTGCCTGAATACAGCCTGGCGATCTGGCACGGCTGGAACGCACCGATGATCATGAGCCTGATCGCCATGTCCTGCGGCGTCGTGCTTTATCTGCTGTTGCGTAATCAGCTCAAGCGCGGGCGCTTCGTCTATCCGCCAATCATTGGCCGGTTCAATGGCAAGCGCCTGTTCGAGCGCAGCCTGGTGATCATGATGCGCCTGGCTCGACGTCTGGAGCGACTGATCAACACCCGGCGCCTGCAAACCCAGCTGTTTCTGGTGGTGCTCACCGCGGTGCTGGCCGGGTTGATCCCGATGCTGAACAGCGGCCTGAGCTGGGGCGACCGGCCGAAAATTCAGGGCTCGATCGTGTTCGTGATCCTCTGGCTGTTGGCGATTGCCTGTGCCCTTGGCGCGGCGTGGCAAGCCAAGTATCACCGGCTCGCGGCCCTGACCATGGTCAGCGTCTGCGGCCTGATGACCTGCGTGACCTTCGTCTGGTTCTCGGCGCCGGATCTGGCGCTGACGCAACTGGCGGTGGAAGTGGTGACCACGGTGTTGATCCTCCTCGGCCTGCGCTGGCTGCCGCGACGGATCGAAGAGGTCTCGCCGTTGCCGAGCAGCCTGCGCAAGGCACGGGTTCGAAGGGTTCGCGACCTGGCGCTGTCGATTGTGGTCGGTGGCGGCATGGCGCTGCTGTCCTACGCCATGCTGACCCGTCAGACGCCCAACGACATTTCATCGTTCTACCTCAGTCGCGCCCTGCCCGAAGGCGGCGGCAGCAACGTGGTCAACGTGATGCTGGTGGATTTCCGTGGCTTCGATACCCTCGGCGAAATCACCGTGCTGGTGGCGGTGGCCCTGGCCGTGTTCGCCCTGTTGCGACGCTTCCGCCCGCCGAAAGAAAGCCTGCAGCTGCCGGCCCAACAGCGCTTGCTGGCGCCCGACGTGGTCACCGACCTGGTCAACCCGCGTCACGCCAGCGACACCGCGCTCGGTTTCATGATGGTGCCAGCGGTGCTGGTCCGTCTGCTGCTGCCGATTGCGTTTGTGGTGTCGGTCTACCTGTTCATGCGCGGGCACAATCAACCCGGTGGCGGTTTCGTCGCAGGTCTGGTGATGTCGGTGGCATTCATCCTGCAATACATGGTCGCCGGCACCCAGTGGGTCGAGGCGCAAATGAGCCTGCGACCGCTGCGCTGGATGGGCACCGGGCTGCTGTTCGCCACGGTCACCGGGCTTGGGGCGATGACGGCTGGGTATCCCTTCCTCACCACCCACACCTGGCATTTCGCATTGCCGCTGCTGGGCGATATTCACATCGCCAGCGCGCTGTTCTTCGACATCGGCGTGTACGCCGTGGTGGTCGGCTCGACGCTATTGATCCTCACCGCCCTCGCCCACCAATCGGTACGCGGTCATAAAACCAGCGCGCAACCCAAGCCCGTGGCCAAAGCCGTTGTCACTCAAGGAGCCATCTGATGGAAGAAGTCATCGCAATCGCCATCGGTGTGCTGGCCGCCTCCGGCGTGTGGCTGGTACTGCGGCCACGGACATTCCAGGTGGTCATGGGCCTGTGCCTTCTGTCTTACGGCGTCAACCTGTTCATCTTCAGCATGGGCAGCCTGTTCATCGGCAAGGAGCCGAACATCAAGGACGGCGTGCCTCAGGACTTGCTGCATTACACCGATCCATTGCCGCAGGCGCTGGTGCTAACCGCGATCGTCATCAGCTTCGCCATGACCGCGCTGTTCCTGGTGGTGCTGCTCGCCTCCCGGGGCCTGACCGGTACCGACCATGTGGATGGCCGGGAGCCTAAAGAATGAATCCGATGGCGCACCTGATCGCAGCCCCCATTCTGCTGCCACTGCTGACCGCCGCGGTGATGCTGATGCTCGGCGAGAAACACCGTCCGTTAAAAGCCAAAATCAATCTGCTCTCCAGCCTGCTGGGGCTGGGCATTGCCGTGATGTTGCTGCAATGGACGCAAACCACCGGCGTACCCGGTTCCATAGGCGTGTACCTGCCGGGCAACTGGCCGGTGCCGTTCGGTATTGTGCTGGTGGTCGATCGTCTGTCGGCGCTGATGCTGGTGCTGACCGGGATCATCGGCGTCAGCGCGTTGCTGTTCGCCATGGCCCGCTGGGACGGCGCCGGTTCGAGTTTTCACGCGCTGTTTCAGATTCAGTTGATGGGCCTGTACGGCGCCTTCCTGACGGCGGACCTGTTCAACCTGTTCGTGTTTTTCGAAGTGCTGCTGGCCGCTTCCTACGGGCTGATGCTGCACGGTTCGGGCCGGGCGCGGGTGTCGTCGGGGCTGCATTACATCTCGATCAACCTGCTGGCCTCGTCGCTGTTTCTGATTGGCGCGGCGTTGATCTACGGCGTTACTGGCACGCTGAACATGGCCGACCTGGCGCTGAAAATCCCGCTGGTGCCGGAAGCCGATCGCGGCTTGCTGCATGCCGGCGCGGCCATTCTGGCGGTGGCGTTCCTGGCCAAGGCCGGGATGTGGCCATTGAATTTCTGGCTGGTGCCGGCCTACTCCGCGGCCAGCGCGCCAGTGGCGGCGATGTTCGCGATCATGACCAAGGTCGGCGTCTACACCTTGCTACGCCTGTGGACGCTGCTGTTTTCCGGGCAGGCCGGGGCATCCGCGTACTTCGGTGGCGACTGGCTGATCTACGGCGGCATGGCGACCATCGTCTGCGCCGCCGTGGCGATCCTCGCCGCGCAACGCCTCGAACGCATGGCCAGCCTGAGCATTCTGGTGTCGGCAGGCATTCTGTTGTCGGCCATCGGTTTCGCCCAGCCGAACCTGATCGGCGCGGCGTTGTTCTATCTGGTCAGCTCGACCCTGGCCTTGAGCGCACTGTTCTTGCTGGCTGAATTGATCGAGCGCTCGCGTTCGGCCAACGAAATGCCACTGTTCGATGACGGCGAGCTGCTGCCACGACCCCTGGAAGCCTTGCAGCCACCCAAAGGCTTCAACCTCGATGACGACCGCAAAGCCGTGGTCGGCCAGGTGATTCCCTGGACCATGGCTTTCCTCGGTTTGAGCTTCATCGCCTGCGCCCTGCTGATCATCGGCATGCCGCCGCTTTCCGGGTTTATCGGCAAACTCAGTCTGCTCAGCGCCCTGCTCAATCCGCTGGGTCTGGGTAATGGCAGCGACGAACCGATATCGAATGGCGCGTGGGGTTTGCTCGTCCTGTTGATTCTGTCCGGGCTGGCCTCGCTGATCGCTTTTTCGCGTTTGGGCATCCAGCGTTTCTGGACCCCGCAAGAGCGCCCATCGCCCTTGCTGCGCCGCTTGGAATGCGTGCCGATCGTCATTCTGCTGGGGCTGAGCATTGCGTTGACGTTCAAGGCTGAACCGCTGCTGCGCTACACCCAAGCGGCGGCCGATGCATTGAACAACCCGCAGCAATACGTGATGGCGGTGCTCGGCACCCGTGTGATTCCAGGCCCGCAAGCCAAGACAGCGCTGCTGGAGGTGCA
The DNA here is from genome assembly GCF_024748615.1 of Pseudomonas sp. B21-048. Lineage (NCBI taxonomy): Bacteria > Pseudomonadati > Pseudomonadota > Gammaproteobacteria > Pseudomonadales > Pseudomonadaceae > Pseudomonas > Pseudomonas sp. B21-048. The sequence continues at coordinate 3,469,149 of NZ_CP087168.1, forward strand.
ACCATGAAGCGTCTGTTTCCTGCACCCTGGTTGTCGCTGGCATTGTGGTTGCTGTGGCTGGTGTTGAACCTGTCGATGAGCCCCGGCAATCTACTGCTGGGCGCCATGCTGGGGTTCTGCGCGCCGTTGATGATGCGTAAGCTACGGCCGCTGCCGATCCGCATTCGTCGACCCGGGGTGATCCTGCGCTTGTTCTTGCTGGTCGGGCGCGACGTGCTCGTGTCCAACCTCGCCGTGGCCTGGGGCGTACTCAACGCGGGCCGTCGTGCGCCCCGCTCGCGGTTCATCAAGGTGCCGCTGGATTTGCGCGATGCCAACGGCCTGGCCGCGCTGTCGATGATCTGCACGGTGGTCCCCGGCACGGTCTGGTCGGAGCTGGCGCTGGATCGCAGCATTCTGTTGCTGCACGTCTTCGATCTGGATGACGAAAGCCAATTCATCCAGCACTTCAAGACGACCTACGAACGCCCCTTGATGGAGATCTTCGAATGAGCGCCTTGCTGTCGAATGCGATCCTGCTGAGCCTGTTCCTCTTTTCGATGGCGATGATTCTGACCCTGATCCGGCTATTCAAGGGCCCGTCGGCTCAGGATCGGGTTCTGGCCCTGGATTACCTGTACATCGTCGCCATGCTGATGATGCTCGCACTGGGCATTCGTTATGCCAGTGACACTTACTTCGAGGCGGCGCTGCTGATCGCCCTGTTCGGCTTCGTCGGCTCGTTTGCCCTGGCCAAATTCCTGCTGCGTGGCGAGGTGATCGAATGAGGCCTGAACTGTCTCTGTGGGTGGAAATCGCGGTGGCGATTCTGTTGGTGCTCAGCAGCCTGTTTACGCTGATTGGTGCGGTTGGGCTGCTGCGGATGAAGAATTATTTCCAGCGCATGCACCCGCCGGCGCTGGCCTCGACCTTGGGCGCGTGGTGCGTGGCATTGGCTTCGGTCATTTACTTTTCGGCGCTCAACTCGACGCCGGTGCTGCATGCCTGGCTGATTCCGGTTCTGCTGGCGATCACCGTGCCGGTGACCACACTGCTGCTGGCCCGGGCGGCGCTGTTTCGCAAGCGCATGGCGGGGGATGATGTGCCGGCTGAGGTGAGTAGTCGGCGGACGGAAACGGGGAGTTAAATCCGCGGGTTTGTGTTGAATGGCAGGGCCTCTTCACGCCCTGAGCCTTTCCGTCAACACGGTTTTGTTGTGTCCGGCTCGCTGGTCAAAGGCGAGCCGTGCCGGAGCAAGGCCTGTAAATAAGCCTTTTCGTCGTACACGGTGCAGGTCTTCCAGCACCGATAAACGATCCGGATCCACCGAAGGCGACAGTCGTGTCACCTTAAATCCAGGCCACTGCCAACAATCCGGCCCCCAACACCACACACAACGGCGAATACGCCCACGTATCCAGCCGGGCAAACCTCGAGCCCTTCTCCTGCTTGAAGAACCCCACCAAATTCGAATCGCCTATCGCCCGGGCGAACATCAGCATCGCGATCGCGCTGATCACCCATTGCAGCGACCAATGATGCACCGTGGGCAGATACAGCCCGACCCGCAGGCACACCAGCATCGCGATCAGCAGTAAACCCACCGCCACCAGCAACGTGGCAAAGCCTGACGGCTTGAACGCGGGCCTTGATGCCTCACCGCCCTCCCCGGGCACGCGCGGCACCGCCGCCTCGCTCCCCCACTTGCCACCTGCCGCCCAGTACAGATGCACCAGGCTGATCAATAAGAAGATTGCAGCAATCCATTGCGCGACCAAAAGGCTCATATTCAGAGATCCAGCGTGAAATGTCGCAGCAGGATGAACTTCCTTGCGCGTTTTTGTAAGGGTATTCGCTATAGACGGTAGCTCTGCTGCAAACGCGATTAAAAGCGCTCCCCCGTAAGAGCTGCCGCAGGCTGCGATCTTTTGATCTTTTTTTTCAAGCCAGGTCAAAAGATCACAGCCTGCGGCAGCTCCTACGGGGTTTATTTCAGGGCGGCAGAGACTTTGTCTGCCACATCCTTCGGCACCCAGGCCTGCCACACGTCCGGGTGCGCCTTCATGAAGGCCTGCGCCGCTTGACGTGGCGGGGTGTGTTTTTCACTCATGTCAGCCAGGGCCTTGTTCAACGCATCGATCGGTAAATCGACCTTGGTAAAGAACTCGGCAATCTGCGGGTACTGTTTCTGGAATGGCGTGGACACGCCGATGGACAGCTTCGAGGGCAACGAACGTGTCGGTTTCGGATTGGGGTTGTCGGCGTCTGTCAGGGTTTTCCAGGCTTCGCCGTCAAACGGCGGCTCTTGCAGCTGAATCAGCTTGAAACGGCCGAGCAACGGCGTCGGTGACCAGTAATAGAACAGGACTGGCTTGCCGCGACGAATCGACGAACTGATCTCTGCGTCCAGCGCCGCCCCCGAACCACTGCGAAAGTTCACGTAGCTGTCGTCCAGCCCATACGCCTTGAGCTTCTGCTTGTTGACCACCTCCGACGTCCAGCCGATCGGGCTGTTGAGGAAGCGCCCCTTGCCCGGGGTTTCCGGGTCTTTGAACACGTCCTTGTAGCGCGGCAGATCGCTGACACTGCGCAGGTCCGGCGCCATCGCCTTGATGCCCTTGGCCGGATCGCCCTTGATCACGTACTCCGGCACCCACCAGCCTTCGGTGGCGCCCTTGACCGTATCGCCCAGGCTCGCGACTTTGCCCTCGGCTTCAGCCTTGACCCAGACCGGGCTGCGACCGGCCCATTCTTCGCCAATGACCTGAATGTCATTGTTGGCCAGTGCGGTCTCCAGGGTAATGGTCGTCCCCGGCAAGGTGTCGGTCGGCAACCCATAGCCCTTCTCGACGATGATCCGCAGGATATCGGTGATCAGGCTGCCGCTTTCCCAGTTCAGATCGGCGAAATGAATCGGTGCCTGGGCAGCGAATACCGGAACGGGTGAAGCCAATAAACCAAACGTGGCCAGGACAGTGGCCAGCAACCGTCGAAATCCCTTCATGCTTTTGCACCTCGTGCTGTTCACAGCAATAGCAGGATGGCCTGACAAAGAAGACCGCAAGCCTCTGAATACTCAGTCATCTGACTGTAGTTGAGGTTCCTGCTTTCGAGGGGCGAGGATTAACTTTCGGAAAGTTCCTGCAAGCGGGCAAGCTCTCTTCTGACCATGCCGGCGTACGCCGCCGGACGCAACAGGTAGATCTGTGACGCCACCCAACTCAGCCAGGCTCCCTGCAGAACGGCCTTTTGCGCCAACAAGCGCTGCGCCTCGGCGTGGGCACTGGCCTGGTTCTGTTCGTGGAAATCAGCGCGGGTCAGGGTCATTACTCGCTGGCCTTGAAGGTCACCAGTTCACCTTTACGCCACTTGGCGGCCTTGGCGGTCACGGCTTTCAGTGTTTTGGTCAGGCCTTCCTGCAATTGTTGATGGGCCGCGAACACCATCACCACGCTATGACCTTCCTTGAACACAATGCCGTGACCGTCCGCGGTGGTCACGAACGCGTAATCCCCCAGCCCATACACCGTCAGCTTGATTTCGCGGAACTTGATGTCCAGTTTGCCGCCTTCGCGGCTGGGCAATACGGAGGCGCTGAAATGATCGCCGACCTTGAGTTTGAGCCCTGGTTTGTCATCCACCACCAGCGCTGATTCGGTGTCGAGCTCGGCAATGTAAATGCCTTCGGCGTTCTGTTCGGTGATGTAGACGAAACGTGACTGAAACTGTTTAACCAGCTTTGCGCGCAAATCGCCCAGTACGAACAAAGCATGCATATCGAGATTACTTACTGCCAAGGAACCATCCCCACATCTGAAAATGACGTCGTACGCCGCAAAGGCGCACAACAGAAAAAAGCGGCAATGCCGAGGTATAGCCAGATAATCCGGGAATGAGCAGAGGGCCCATTCATCGCGAGGTTGAGAAGGTTACTGGAACATGCCTCACGTCGTCTTGCCTGGCGGTCGTCAGATACTGAAGGAAAAGTCCCTTCTGACGGCCAGAGAAAACCGGATTACTAACTTTAGGGAAAAATCTCTTTAAAAAAAGCACTTTTCCGACATATCGCCAGTAAAAAATTGCTTTAGATGGGCAGCAAACGCCAACCGTTAATGACGATTCTAGAGCAGCCATGCTCAACGAGACTACCCAAAACAACGTACACACGTCGGTAAAACCACGAAAAGGACTTCATATGTGCACACTGACTCATTTCGTCCAGCCTTACACACGGCAGACAAACGGCTCATCTCCTCTGCATTCGATGGGGCTCCACAAGCAGGACTTCCTGCCTGAAGAGCCTCTACTCCCACGTTTTCAGGTGGTATTGGCCGGCACTGCCTTTTTCCACATCAGAGAAATATCCACCGGATGTGTAAGAGGTTTCCGCGGCAACCATAACGAAGCCTGCGCCCTTGCCCGTTCACTCGAGGCACGTAGCTGGCCCTTCATTCCATAGACGTTTCGTCACACCGGCGACTTAACTCAGCCGCCGGCAGGCAACTACTGCCATACTGCCCGCCCCATGAAACCCGCCCCCCGGGGCGGCGTTTCACCACAATTGTTTCCAAGGGAAGACTGCTACGTGACGGAATTTGATATCGGTGAATTTTTTATCCGGGGCGAAGCCAGAGAAGTCGAAGGCGAATTCCAGGCAGTCATTATCATGCGTGCCAAACCGCCGTTGACCACTGTGACGTATCACCAGGTCGAAAAGGATCGCTGGTTCAAGACTGCGGATGTCGCGACCGTCGCTGCCCAGGAAGCCGCAAAAGCCCTGAAGCTTGCCGTCGATGAAGGGGCATTGAACGCCTGAGACGGGTGTGGACACACAGCCAGGTACAAACGGGGACAGCGCGATGTGCATGGCCGCCAGTGCAACGAGACAGGGAACAGCCTATTTCCCGGCCTGAGAGATGTCTGCGGCGTGCCAGTCCTGCACAGATAGCACGCCTTTATCTCGACAACGGGTCAGATCAGCTTGCGTTTGACCGCTTCATCAAGCGTGCTCTGGGTCAGGTGTGTGAGCACCGCGTCCCCACGCTCATTGAACGGCAAGCCGACAATCAGCAAAACCTGCATCCAGGTACGAGTCCTCTCCTGCTTGACGATTTTGCCCAACACGTTGCCTTCCCGATCCTTGAACACCGTTTCCAGCGTGAAGGTGTTGCTGAACGTTGTCGGAATCACGAAGAGCGTGAAGCCTGTCAGCCAGGCACTCGCGATATTCCCCTGCTCGTTATTGGTCAAAGTACTCGTCACGTACAGGCTCGAGTCGACCTTGTCCGTAGTCACGCTCTTGAACTGCCCGGACTCCTTGAAGGTTTCCAGCATCTTCTGCTCCACCAGCGCCGCATTGCCGACGCCACCTGACAGTTCGCCGTTGAATTGCTGCTGGGTGGTTACGTGCAGATAAGCAATGGGCTTGTCCTGCCGCGCTTGCACGAGTGGCCACTGATCCACCGGCGCCAACTCATGCTGGGAGTAAGAAATGCAGCCCGTCAGGGTGCTGCTGACCAAAAACAGCAAAAACAATAGGTACTTATTCATGTGCAGCCAGTTCCTTTGACGGTGTACGCAATTGAGGGGTGGCACTGGCCAGTAATTGAGCGATCAAGTCGCGCAACTGGGAACCGCCCAGACGCGGATTGAGGTAGTCGGCGTTCCACATGCCGACATTTTTGTCGAGCTTGACCTGCTCGACCGACCTGGCCAGTTGCTTGCCCTGACGGTCTTCGATGATCAGTTCGCCGGCGAGGTCGTATTTGTCGACGTAAATCGGCCCATCAACCCAGATCCAGAGGGTCAACGTCACCAGCGCTCCGGGGATGTAAGCCGGGTGCACGGTACGTTTGCCTGCCAGTGAGGTCAGGTTGAACTTGAGCACCACGTCGTCTTCGCCAGCCTTGACCGGGAATACCACGATTCGCTTGAAGTAGTCGCTTTTATCGACATAGGCGCTGACCTGCTCGGTCAGTTGTCGGCTGCCGGCGACACGCACCTTGTCATCCAGCTCGGGGGCGGAAATCACCACGTCACTGATCTCGGCACTACGATCAAGGGTGGAAGACGCGGGCTTCAAGGGCTCGCCAATGGGACCCAGCGGCGTGAAAGACACGCAGCCGGTCAACGACAGGCCAAGTGCGATGGCCATCAGATAAACAAGACGCTTCACTGCTTACATCCTTTTCATGCGGGATCGGGGGCGGGTCGAGTTGAAAGAAGATCACGCAACGGATGGGGCGGATCGGCACCGCAAGGCGCTGAACTTGAGACGACGACATCCATGTACGGACTCTTTGAATGGCGCCTTGGTGACGCCAGAAACGCGACCGCATCGTAATCGCTGGAACAACGACAGGCAATTGCTCGTTGCCATCACTGGTGGCAAATTCTGAAAAAGCTGCTAAACCCCTATCGAACTCTAGGCGCGACGGATTATCGGCAAGGAGATGAAGATGGATTCACCCACTCATGATTTGAAAGGCCTGTTCGACCAGCTCGGCCTGGATTCCAGCGAAAAAGCCATCGACGATTTCATTGCCCGTCATTCCCCCTTGCCCGATGACCAGAAACTCATCGACGCCGAGTTCTGGACCCCACAACAAGCAGGCTTCCTCAAGGAACAACTGCGTGAAGACGCCGATTGGGCGCATGTGGTCGACGACCTGAACCTGCGCATGCACCAGATCCATTAGCCCGGGACTCAATGCAGGCTGTCGGACCTCTCACCGAGGACGCTCTGGTTTGTAACCCAAGCGCAAACCACCCCAATGGCGGCCCTTGAGCATGATCGGCACCGACAGGTCGTGCATCAGTTCACCGGTGTCGCGGGTGTAAGTCTGCAACAACACGGCCTGTTGATGGCTGCCACAGCGGATCACGGTGCGGTCGGCGAATTTGCGTTTGGTGCGGTTTTGCAAGGTATCGACCTGCACATCACCGGTAGATCAATCGAAGTGAGTGAGATTTTTCGGACGAAAAAAAGCTTCGCGGGCAAGTCGGATCGCCGCACCGCTCTTACAGGGTTCACGTAATCCTGTAGGAGCGAGCGGTGCGGCGATCCGACTTGCCCGCGAAGGGGGCGCTACGAAATCAGGCCTGACGCTGGTGCTTGTCGATCTGTTCGTGACGCTCTTGGGCTTCGATGCAGTACTTGGTGGTCGGGCTGATCAGCAGGCGTTTCAGGCCAATGGCCTCGCCGCTGTCATCGCACCAGCCGAAGCTGTCTTCCTTGATGCGCTCCAGGGCCTGTTCCAACTGAGGCAGCATGCGCTGATCGCGATCGATCGCGTTCACCAGCCAGGTGCGCTCTTCTTCGACGGAAGCCGCGTCAGCCGGATCGGCCGGGGTGTCCAGGCTCTCGATGGCGATGCGATTCTGTTCGATGCGCTCGTGGGTTTCGACTTTCATGTTCTGCAACAGCTCTGAGAAAAAAGCATGTTGCTCGGCATTCATGTAGTCATCCGCCGGCATGGCCAGCAACTTGTCCTTTGTCATTGATATCTCTATAAAAAAACGTGCATTAAGGCGAATTAGGGAGCGATCCGTTGAACCTTTAGCGGTCATTGGAAAGGCGCCGTTTATTCCAAGCGCCACCCGGCACTCAATTTACGAGGGGCGGCAGTCTAAGGCCGACTTGAGGCCTCAGCAACTGAAAAGACAGCAAATTTGTGCGACAAAGCCCTGAAAGTGCGCTATGGCAGGCTTTAAGGCGCTTATCGGAGTGCGTTTATAGCAAGAAATTCAGTCGCACGGCTGTATATAGAAGACAAACGGCCGCGCCACGCGGATCAGGCGTGGCGCATTTACGCATTTCATCCGGTTCAGCGCTTGAGTTTGCGCGTGTTGCGGTATGGGTCAATGACCACCGCGCCACCCTCATCAGCCCGCCGCTTCTACCTGAGGTAAAGCGGCGTAGCAGTGTCTGAACAGCGTCAGTGCGTGAGCAAGGCAATCAGAATGATGATCGGGATCGGTACACCGAGAAAGAACAGCAGTAATGAGCGCATTGGGGTTCTCCTGGGTTAACGAACAGGTGGCAGCGTCGTGGTTGTGGTGGTGGTCACGTAGGTATCGGCTTCCAGATACTCCACGGCATCCCGACGACGACCGCCGAAAGTCGCGGCGAGGCTGGCAAAAAAAGCACCGGCCAGCAACGTGACGAACATCCACAACGCCATCACCGCTGCGACTTTGGCGGCGGTGTCAGCCGTTTGTTGCGCGGCCAGTTTGGCGTCGGCGACGGCTTTTTGGGTGCGCGCATAGACTTCATCGACTCGACGCTCGGCGTCCGCTTGCGTGAGGTTGGTCCGCTGCGCGACCAATTGCGTCAGGTAGGCCCGATCTTCGGCCGCCAGTTGACCGTCGTTGCTCAGGCTGCGCGCGAAGATCCGGGTGACGGTAGCATTGACGGCATCATCGCTGACCGCGACTGGCCGATCATCGCGAAACAGGCTGTCGATGAAGTACCCGTACGGATCACTGTCGGTATTGCCGACAGCATTGCCGGCGGCTTGGGACATGGCGCTGGCGGCACCGCTGGCGACCGTCGCCCCGGCCTGCACGCCGCCGCTGACGATACTGCTGACCGAACCGACCACCAGGGTCGCAGTGACCAGTGTCGCGACACACCAAGCCAGAAAGCCATGGGCCGTGTCACGGAAATAGACTTCATCGCTGTGCATGTAGGCCCACCTCACCCGCAGACGACCGGCGATGTAACCACCGAGTCCGGACGCGACAATTTGGGTGAACGCCAGCCAGACAATCGTCGAGATACCCAGGCCCTTGGCGCTGACGCCTTCATGGGCCCACGGCGAAACGGCCGAAAAACCCAGACCGACCCCAAGCAGCACGAGGATCAGCGACAATGCCGCAGCCGCTGCGGCCCCGGCGAAGATAGCCGCCCAGGACACGCCCGAGAGCGTGCTGAACTCATCTGCGGCAGGATAAAAACCATCAGAGGATCTGTTCATTGTTGTAGTGCTCCAGGCAGGTGTTACAACTCGTCAAACGAGTAATTGCAGCCAACGTGCCAGTCGCGCCACTGAAATAAATCGTTCTATTTCAATGATTTGAAAACAATGAACTTCTCAGGGGTCATGCAGTTTGCAAGGAGCAGGTCTAATCGACGGGTTTTATGCATTGCGTTAGTCGCGCTGAGTTGGGGCCGCAAACGAATTACTTGCGCTTGTAGCTCTTGTTGCCGCTGGGCGTCAGGCAATACACCCCGCCTCTTGGCCCGGTGCAGAACGTGCCGGTGCCGCAGGCGCAGCCATCGGAATCCTGCAGCAGCGTCTGCGGTCGCGCTTGGTCTTTACTGCCAAACATCGCCGAGCAACTTTTCTTCGAACCGCTGATGGAGCCGTCATTGCACAGGAACAGATCGCCGTCGCAACGATCGATGCCGCCCTTCTTCCCCGAACATGGCGTGTTGGCAGCCCAGGCGGATGAGCCAAACACGCACAACAACAGTAGAAACATTGGCATCCCGCCACGAACCATTAAAGTGCGCATAGTGCAGCTTCCCTTTAGAGTCATGGCCGGATGATATCAATGTTCCAGGCAGACTCACGACGCAACATGAAAGTTATTTTAAAAAGCCGCGCGTAATTCTTGGCAAAATGAGCCCCACTTCGTATTGAACCGATTATCAGGCAAGCCCTATGACCCGCATCTTGACCATCGAAGACGACGCTGTGACCGCCCGGGAAATCGTCGCCGAACTGAGTAGCCACGGCCTCGACGTGGATTGGGTCGACAATGGCCGTGAAGGCCTTGCGCGCGCGGTCAGCGGCGACTACGACCTGATCACCCTCGACCGCATGCTGCCGGAGCTCGATGGTCTGGCGATCGTCACCACCCTGCGCACCATGGGGGTTGCCACGCCGATCCTGATGATCAGCGCCCTCTCCGATGTCGATGAACGGGTGCGCGGCCTGCGCGCCGGCGGCGACGATTACCTGACCAAACCGTTCGCCACCGATGAAATGGCCGCCCGGGTCGAAGTCTTGCTGCGCCGGCAGAACACCGTGACCGCCCAGGCCACCACCTTGCGCGTGGCCGATCTGGAGCTGAACCTGATCAGCCACGAAGCCAGCCGCGACAGCCAGTTGCTGACGCTGTTGCCCACCGAGTACAAGTTGCTGGAATTTCTGATGCGCAACACCGGGCAGATTCTGTCGCGGATGATGATTTTCGAAGAGGTCTGGGGTTATCACTTCGACCCTGGCACCAACCTGATCGACGTGCACATCGGCCGTCTGCGCAAAAAGATCGACCCGCCAGGCAAAGTCCCACTGATTCGGACGGTGCGAGGCTCGGGTTATGTCATTGCTGAACCCCTCTAAAGGCTGGCGTTCCTCCAGCAGCCGCTTGCTGGCGCTCTACAGTTCGCTGTTCGTGGCCTGGAGCGGGATTCTCATGGGGGTCATGTATTACGAGGTGTCCAGCTACCTGGACACCCTGGCCAAGCATTCGCTGATGCAACGCCAGCATCTGTTTTCCCGCTTCCAGGGCGAGCAACTGGAGGACGCCCTCGCCGCCAGCGTGACCTTCGACGTTCGCGGCATCGATGCCTATGGCCTGTTCGATGATCAGCAGCGCTACCTCATCGGCCCCTTGCGCCAGATCCCCCAAGGCCTGCCGCTGGACGGCAAGATTCACATCCTCAGCGACTGCGTCGACGCCGACGACCCGACCCTGCCCGCCGACAGTTGCGACGCCGTGGCGACCCGGACCCTGGACGGGCGCTGGCTGGTGCTGGTGCGGGACAACGGTTCGCTGTTTGCCGTGACCCGGATCATCCTGCACGCGCTGCTGTGGGGCGTGTCGCTGACCATTCTGCCCGGCATCGCCGGCTGGCACTTATTGAGGCGGCGCCCACTGCGGCGGATCCGGGCGATCCAGGCCAGCGCCGAAGCCATCGTCGCCGGCGACCTGACCCGGCGTCTGCCGCTGTCCAACCGCCGTGACGAGCTGGACATGCTCGCCGCCATCGTCAACGCCATGCTCGAACGCATCGAGCGCTTGATGAACGAGGTCAAGGGCGTGTGCGACAACATCGCCCATGACCTGCGCACACCGTTGACGCGCCTGCGGGCGCAGTTGTACCGGATTCAACAGCAGGCTGACGACGGCTCGACGCTGGCCGTGCAACTGGATTGCGTGCTCGGCGAGGCCGATACCTTGATGGCGCGTTTTCGCGGTTTGCTGCGAATTTCCGAGCTGGAGGATCGCCAGCGCCGTTCAGGCTTTGTGCAACTGGACCCGGTGCCGTTGCTGCAAGAGCTGCACGACTTTTATCTGCCACTGGCCGAAGAAGGCGAACTGACCTTTGAACTGCAACTGCCCGAGTCCCTGCCCCAACTCAACGGCGACCGGGCGTTGCTGTTCGAGGCCTTGGCGAATCTGCTGAGCAACTCGATCAAATTCACACCGCCAGGTGGCGAGGTGATTTTGCGTGGGTTGAATGACGCTGGGCATTCGCGAATTGAAGTACTCGACTCCGGCCCTGGCATTGCGCTGACCGAACGTGAGGCGGTGTTTCAGCGTTTCTATCGCGCCGAGGGCGGTAGCCCGAAAAGCGGTTTCGGGCTGGGGTTGTCGATCGTCGCGGCGATTGTCAGCCTGCATGGGTTTACGCTGGAAGTCGGCAGTAGCGAACTAGGTGGTGCGCTGTTAGTGCTGGATTGCAGGCAGAACCTGATTCCCGAGGCCTTACCCAAAATATCCTGAACTGACACATAACCTGTGGGAGCGGGCTTGGGCCGGGAAACTGGATTCAATACCCTGGAACATCGCGCAGAAACACCGGTAAATCGGTGATCGGCGGCATGGCCGGAATCTCGAAGTACATCTGGACCACCCAACCGCGGTGATAACTGGCGTGGTTGATCACATGCAACAGCATCGCGCCAGCGCTCATGACCCCGCTTTCCCCCGAGACAGAGGTGAATTCGATGGGTTTATCCAACGAGTCATCAGTCTGCGCCGAGCTCCACCCACAGAACCATTGATCGATCTCCTGTTGCGCCATTCGCAGCTCATTGAGTTCGGTATGGAGCAGGTCATGGGACGTTTTGAAATCATGACCTCGGCCCTCCAGATGCGCTTGCCAGATGCAGTCGACCACGTAGATGTGGTTCAAGGTGCCGATGATGTTGTTGAACACCGACACCCGTTTGCGATTGAGCTCTTCCGGGGGCAGCGCCATGAGGCTGTCGAAGAGTCGCTGATCGGCCCAGCGCCTGTAATCGGCGAGCAGGCGGGCAGTGCGTACATTTATCATCAGAGGTCTCCCATGACGATGGGCGCATTGCCAAGAATAGCCTTCGCGGCTGGCAGCATCATAAACGCTGATCATCGGTCACGCCGTAGGTGGTCATCAGGCATTCGCTATCAACGCTCACCTGCCCCCACTCTCGAAGAGCAGATCACGATAGATGGCGAAGCCCGATCTTTTGATTCTGATCCGCTTTCGCCAGTGCCTAAGCGCCTAACGTGCGGTTCTGAGCAGTCGCTGGTGCCTATGTCGAATCGGCAGGGAACTCCTGAGCGCTGCCAGGCATCCTAAATTATGTGTTACTTCCTTTACGCTTTCGGAGGACGCCGTCATGCGCCGTCTGTTGCTCATATCTTCACTAGTGCTTTGTTTGCCCGTTGGTTCGGCCATGGCCGATGTAGATGCAAAAGATGTCGCCACCTCGGCCGGGGTCTCCGCATCGCTGTACTCGACGTTCAAGGATGACAAAATCGTGATTCCCGCACGGGATGACGCCTCTAGCTTCGTGGCAAGTGGCGGCACGATTCGTGGCGTTTACCTGGAGTCGGTGTTGAAGGAAATTCGACTCAATCATCCTGACCTCAAGGCCAGCGATGAAGATCTGGCCAGAGCGATCCTCGCTCAGTAAGGTCCAGCCGCCAAGCCGCAAAAGTCGGCAGTGGGGCTCGCAACACCGGATCGTGTTCGGGCCCTATATCGCTTGCGCCCCGATGGGCAAGCGCGCCCAGTCGGCAACCAGCTGGGCACTGATGCTGACGCCGCCGCACACCACAATCACCACATCTTGGGCCTTGGCAATGGCCGGATGGTCGAGGTACGCCACCGCCAATGAAACGCCGCACGCCGGTTCGACCAACTGACGCAGGTCGTTGGCGTAACGAACCACGCCCATGATCGCTTCATCGTCGCTGAGCACCACGCATTCGTGTGCAAAATCGAGGATGTGCTGTACTGGCCAGGCCGCCACTTGCGCCGCGCCGAGTGACGTGGCGACGGTATCGATGCGCGGCAATCGGATCGGGTGACCAGCACTCACGGCGGCCGCGAAAGACGCCGCGCCCTGGGTTTCGCAAGCCACGATTCGACAATCCATGCGCTGATGACGAATCAGTCCAGTGAGCAGACCCGCCAGCAAACCGCCGCCCCCCACTGACGTTACCAACGCATCGACCTGAGGACAGTCCTCGAGGATTTCATCGATCATCGTGCTGTGCCCTTCCCACAACACCGGATGATCGAAGGCTGGCACGTATTCGGTGTCCGCACCCTGTGCAAGCTCTTTCGCCCGTTGGTTGGCTTCGTCCCAGACCTTGCCGTGGACGATCACTTCGGCACCGGTTTTCCTGATCCGGGCGCAAGTGGTTTCCGGGGTCGTGTTCGGCACCACGATGCAAGCTTTCAGCCCAAGGCTGGCAGCGGCCACGGCGGTGGCCAAACCGGCATTACCACCCGAAGGACAGACGACTTTACGTTTGCCCTGCTCCGCTGCCTGACTGCACAGCAAGCCCATGCCGCGCAGTTTGAATGAACCGCTGGGTTGCAGGTTTTCCAGCTTGAGCCAGATTCGCCGGGCCGGGGTCGACAGGTCGGGGTGCAGAATCAGGGGCGTTCTGATGTGAAGCATTGTGTGATCCTTGTGGTACTCCCGGTTCGTCGAGATTTTCAACAAACAGAGAGTGAATAGATAGCATCAGCTTTATCCAAGCTTAGTTCACCCTGCCCTGTGGCTATCGTCCTGGCCATGACACGATGCCGCGTCGAATGACCGAACAACCATGCAGAAGCTGCCGCGGCTGCGATCTTTCAATGCAGCCTGCGCTAGCTTCTACACTGGTTTTACGTCCTTGCGAAGTCAGTCATGAAAATCTCGGCCAAACTCGCGTTTTTCACCCTCGTCAGCACCCTTGCCTACCTCGCTCTCGCGGTGTTCGGACTGGGCGGGTTGGCAGCTTTTTTCTCGCACCCGCCACTGGTGATCATTGCGCTTGCCACCCTGGTGATGGCGATCGTGTCATTGTTCAGCGAGGGCAACCTGAGCGCCGGCGAACGTGAAGATCGGGGCAATCGCTGGGTGCTGCCAGTTTTCGGCGTGCTTGGGTTGTTGAGCGGGTATCTGCCGGCCTACACCGACCGGATCGATTTCTGGGCCTTCGGTGGCGAGGGCGTGCGTTGGCTGGGCGCGCTGCTTTTCATCGGCGGCGGCGCGCTGCGGATGTGGCCGGTGTTTGTGCTGGGCAAACGCTTCAGCGGCCTGGTGGCGATTCAGCCGGGGCACCGCCTGGTCACCGACGGGGTTTATCGGACCTTGCGCAATCCCAGTTATCTGGGACTGCTGATCAATGGCGTGGGTTGGGCGTTGGCCTTTCGTTCCGGGGTCGGGTTGCTGCTGGTGGCGCTGACGTTGATCCCGTTGATCGCTCGCATTCGCTCCGAAGAAGCGTTGTTACGCGCGCAATTCGGCCATGAATATGAGGCTTACTGCGCCCGTAGCTGGCGATTGATTCCCGGTATCTACTGATACCCCACATTAAAGTGGGTACAGGCTGATTTGGCTGTGAAGATCCACTCGCGCTTCGACCGAGTGATAACTGGCCAAAGTGGCATGCGGGGTCTGGAGCGGATGAACATGGGTCGCGGTGATGACCATGACGTGACCACCCGCCGCTTCGCCTGCGCGAATCCCCACGGCGGCGTCTTCAAAAATCAGGCAATCGGTGGGTTCGACCCCTAACCGACGAGCGGCCAGCCGATAGCCCGCAGGGTCGGGTTTGCCAACGCTGACGTCTTCGGCGGTGACCATCACCCCAGGTTCGGGTATACCTGCCGCCGCCATTCGGCGCAAGGCCAGCGCCCGTGGCGCGGAGGTGACGATGGCCCATTGCTTAGTGGGCAGCGAGTTGAGGAAATTCGCCGCGCCGACTACCTCGACAATCCCTTGCACATCCTCGATTTCCGCCTCGGTGATCCACGCAGCTTCAGCTTCAGCGTCCACCCCCGGCAAGGCCAGACGGTTGATGGTGTCGATCGCGCGAACACCGTGGATGGTCGGCAGGAAGGTGTCGACGTCGATGCCGTGACGCAGCGCCCAGGTGGTCCAGATCCGCTCGGCGGCCGCGATGGAATTGAGGACGGTTCCGTCCATATCGAACAGGAACGCGCGGTACGAAGCGTTGAACACGGAGGCTTTAACGGACAAAGGGCGGACTTCCTTTCACAAGAACCAGATGAATATTTTCAAGTAATGTACATCAGCCCTGCTGGGGTCGGCTCGACTGCAAAGCGTTTTGCACACAATCGAGCAACTGCCCCACCGCCCAAGGCTTCTTGATGAACGCAACCGGATGCTTGACCCCGGAGCTTTTCGGGGTTTCGAAGCCAGACATGATCATGATCGGTTTGTCCGGCCAACGGTCGCCAAACTGATTGGCCAAATCCGCGCCATTGAGCTTGCCCGGCATGGTGATGTCCGTCAGCAACAGTCCCACCTGCGGCGCATGCTGCTCGAGAAACTGCGACGCGGCGTCCGCGCTGACCTTTGGTTCAACCGCAAAGCCTTCCTCCTGAAGAATTTCGCAAAGAAACTCCAGGATCAATGGGTCGTCCTCAACCACAAGAATCAAACTGTCAGACAAATGCGCGCCCGCCGTTGATACTGGACTCATGACTGTACTGCTCCCTGATCGCAAAATGATTTCGCAGGCTCACATCCGCCACCTATCACTTATGAGCAGCGGGCTTCGCGGAAATTCATTTTTGATACACCCGACTTGGATATTCTCCGTCCGGCCTGATCAATACGACCGTTTGTCAGCCCATAATTGTGGTTAAAATGCCGCCCCCCTCTGCATGGCCGACCTTGCCCGATGAACCCAGACGCCCTCTCCGTCCTCCACGACTATCTGCTGACAGCGCTCGCGGCTACCCCTGCAGAAACCCGTCGCTTGTTCCATGGCCGAGGCCGCTGCTGGCCGGGGCTGGAGCAATTGACTGTCGACTGGTTGCAGGGCGTGGTGCTGGTCTGCCTGTTCAAGGAGCCGCAAGCGTCTCACCTGGATGATTTGAAGCAGCGGCTGCTGGCAATCACGCAATCGCCTGCATGGGCGACATCCGGCGCGCATACCCTGCTGCTGCAACATCGATACCTGCAGGAAAGCACCACCGAATGGCTGCTCGGGGAGCCGATCGACGAGATGACGATCACCGAGGGCGACCTGCAGTATCGGGTCGACCTGGGCCGCAAACAGAACACTGGCCTGTTCCTCGACATGCGCTACGGCCGCGATTGGGTGCGGGCCAATGCTGATGGCAAGCGGGTGTTGAATCTGTTTGCCTATACCTGCGGATTTTCCGTGGCCGCCCTCGCGGGTGGCGCTGCGCATGTGGTCAATCTGGATATGGCTCGCTCGGCCCTGAGCCGTGGCCGCGACAATCACCGGCTCAACGGGCATGACCTGAGCAAGGTGAGTTTTCTCGGCCATGACCTGTTCAAGTCCTGGGGAAAAGTCATCAATAGCGGTCCTTACGACCTGGTGATCATCGACCCGCCGTCCTTTCAGAAAGGCAGTTTCTTGCTGACCAAGGATTATCAGCGCGTGCTGCGCCGCTTGCCGGAATTGCTCAGCCCTCAGGGCACGGTGCTGGCCTGCATGAACGATCCGGCTTTCGGTGCGGACTTCCTCATCGACGGCGTCACCCGCGAAGCGCCGAGCCTGCGGTTTGAGCAGCGGCTGGAGAATCCGCCGGAGTTTCCCGACGCCGATGTTGAGTGCGGGTTGAAGGCGTTGGTGTTCAAACAGGGCTAGATCAAAAGATCGCAGCCTTCGGCAGCTCAGAGTTTTGTGTACACCCGTAAGCTGCCGAAGGATCTTTTGATGTTGAGTTGGCCGGGGGGATTAGACTAATGGTACTTGAGTGCCAGCCACCGCCTTCTTACGATGGTTATACGTAGCGGTTGGAGGTTTAAGGCCGTTGCGTAGGTGATGAGTGAACTGAACCCCAATAAGCTCACCACTTGTTTCATGCGCATCTTGAGCCTCTGGGCTCTACTTCCTCCCCATCAAAGAGCTTCGAGGCTCTTTTTTTGTCTCAAAAAGCATCGGCGCTGACCGGTCGGCAAAGGTGAATAGCCTGAGCCGCGTCGCAGCGCCCGGATGCACCGAAAAGATCACGACCAATCACCCGCGCAGCCTCCAGATGAACCGTCGGCGCCTGAATTTCCGAGTCGAACAACAGCTCGGACGTCACAACGCAGGCGCCGCAATAATCGAATATCCCATGGTCGATCTGCGTCTTCATGGCGTCGGCATAACCGTGGCGCGCATAGGTTCCCGCGTCGGCGCCGCCGACACCCACAAGGTGAACCCGCAGATGGCGAAGTTTCTTCTCCAACTTGGCATCCGCACTGAAATCGAATGCCCAGCCATTGGCGAACACCCGATCGATCCAGCCTTTGAGCAGCGCCGGCATCGACCACCAATAAACCGGATACACCAGCACCAGCGCATCGGCGCGATCAATCCTCGCCTGCTCGGCGACCACGTCGGCAGGGGGTGGGGCTTCCCGGTGATGGACGGCGAGATCGGCCGCGCCGAACCTCGGATCAAACCCTTGCGCCCAGAGGTCTGCGATTTCGAAGGAGTTGTCTGGATTGGCCCCGGATACACCTTCGGCGATGTGCCTCGCCAGGCTATGGGTGAGCGACTGAGGGTTATGGTGAGCCACAACGATGAGTGCATGCATGTCGAAAACTCCTGCTACGGAATGAATGATTGAGGGCTAGAAGCGAGCCTTATATACTCATGGTAAGTTATGATCAGTAAGCTACTTTTGGTACATAAGCATGTCAAGCACCGAAACACCCGAGCAGGATCCCAGCCCGCCACCGCGCCGTCGGATGTCGCGGGATGAGCGCCAGCGCCAGTTGCTGGATGTCGCCTGGCAGCTGGTTCGAGAGGAAGGCACGGAAGCCTTGACTCTGGGCCGGCTCGCCGAACAGGCGGGGGTGACCAAACCGGTGGTTTACGACCATTTCACCACCCGCCCCGGGTTGCTGGCGGCGCTTTATCAGGAGTTCGACGCGCGTCAGACCACGCTCATGGACGCCGCGCTTCAAACCAGTGAACCGACCCTGGCCAGCAAGGCAATGGTCATCGCCTCGTCTTATGTCGATTGCGTCCTGCTTCAGGGCCGCGAGATACCCGGCGTGATCGCCGCGTTGACCAGCTCGCCCGAGTTGGAAAAGATCAAGCGCGAGTACGAAGCGATCTTCATGGACAAGTGCCGCAACGCCCTTCTCCTCTTCGCCGGAACGGGTGATATCGCGCCGGCGAGTCTTCGGGCGATGCTCGGTGCAGCCGAGGCGCTGTCCCATGCCGCCGCGACTGGCGAGATCACGCCCGTGCAGGCACAGGAGGAACTTTTCGCAACGATCGTGGCGATGGTCGAAAGGAGCGCACGCACTGGAGTCGGCCTCGAAACCTGAACGGCTGGCCCCGCCAGGATAGCAGCGTAATGCCACCTATACTCCAAACCACCTTCCCCTACGGGGGGCTGCGCTACCAACAATAAAAAGCAGAGGTGGAACATGGTCTGGCAGCAAATCTACGACCCCTTTGGCAACCCGTTGCTATCAACCATCATGGCGGCGGTGCCGGTGGTGGTGATGCTGGTCTCCCTGGCGTTTTTCCACATCAAGGCGCACCTGGCGGCGTTGTTGGCCTTGGGCTCGGCCTTGCTGATTGCGATTTTCGCCTTCGGTATGCCGGCGAACATGGCGGGCTCGGCCGCGCTTTACGGTGCCGCCAACGGTCTGCTGCCAATCGGCTGGATCGTGCTTAACATCATTTTCCTGCATCGGCTGACCACCGAAAACGGCTCGTTCAAAGTGCTGCAGGATTCACTGGCGCGCATCACTGACGATCGACGTCTGCAACTGCTGCTGATTGCCTTCTGCTTCGGTGCTTTCTTCGAAGGCGCCGCCGGTTTCGGCACCCCCGTGGCGGTGACCGGGGCCATTCTGATCGGGCTGGGCTTCTCGCCCCTGGCCGCGTCTGGCCTGGCACTGATCGCCAATACCGCGCCCGTGGCGTTCGGTGCCCTGGGCACGCCCATCATCACCTTGGCCAAAGTGACCGGGCTGGATGAAATGGAGCTGTCGATGATGGTCGGCCGGCAACTGCCGTTTTTCTCGGTGATCGTGCCGTTCTGGCTGATCTGGGCCTTCGCCGGCTGGCGCAAGATGCTGGAAATCTGGCCGGCGATTCTGGTCGCGGGAGTCAGCTTCGCCATACCGCAGTTCCTCGTGTCCAACTACCACGGGCCGATGCTGGTGGATGTAATCGCCGCGCTGATTTCCATGGCCTGCCTGACCGGTTTCCTCAAGGTCTGGAAGCCGGCCACTGTGCATACCTCCGCTGCCTTGTCAGGCCGCGCCGACACCTCCAGGGTGGATGCGGACCCGGACGAACAACCCAGCGCGACCTTTGCCAGCGATGCAAAACCCGCAGTGATGCGCGCATGGATGCCGTGGATCATCCTCACGGTCTTCGTGTTTGCCTGGGGCACTCAAAGCTTCAAGAACCTGTTCGATACCCGCCCGGCGATAGATCCGCTAACCAGCTCGGCCAAGCTCGATCCTCAGGGCAAGCCAATGCGCGAGGCAAACCCGATCTTTGCCCCGACCTTGACCTTCACCACCATTCACCAACAGATCGAGAAGGTCCCGCCCGTGGTGCCCGTGGCTAAAACCGAGGACGCGGTCTACAAGTTCAACTGGTTCACCAGCACCGGCAGCGGCATCTTGCTGGCGGCGATCCTCGGCGGGCTGCTGATGGGTTATTCCATCCCGCAGCTGCTGCACCATTACCTGCGAACGATATGGGTGGTGCGCTACTCGCTCATCACCATTGTGGCCATGCTTGCCCTGGGCTTCCTGACCCGCTACTCGGGCCTCGACGCCACGATGGGTCTGGCCTTCGCCGCAACGGGCATTTTCTACCCCATGTTCGGCACGCTGCTCGGCTGGCTCGGCGTTGCCCTGACCGGCTCGGACACGGCCTCCAACGTGCTGTTCGGCGGCTTGCAACGGGTAACGGCCGAGCAATTGGGCCTGAGCCCGGTATTGATGGCCGCGGCCAACAGTTCCGGTGGGGTCATGGGCAAGATGGTCGACGCCCAGTCGATCGTGGTCGCGTCCACCGCCACTCGCTGGTACGGCCATGAAGGGGAAATCCTGCGCTACGTGTTTTTCCATTCCGTGGTGCTGGCGATTCTGGTCGGCGGGCTAGTGACGTTGCAGGCGTATGTGGCGCCGTTCAGCCATATGGTGGTGGTCGGGCATTGATCGAGGCGAATGCTGTCAACCATGGCCCGGGGGCACAGCCCGGGCCGTTCACATCAGGCCGAAACTTGCTCATAGCAACAGTAGGCTAAGCTTTCAGCAGCTCATTGCTCACGATGCTCGATTCTGCAGGTTTTGGTTTTTTCTGGAGAGCGTCTGCAACAGCTATTTCAGACAGGCCCAAACTTTTCACGCAGGACTGACGTGATGACCGAGCCCCTCCTCAGCTTTGATGCACTCAAGCGCGCCGCTGCCGCAGGCGAGATCGATACCGTGTTGGTCTGCATGGTCGACATGCAAGGACGATTGGTCGGCAAGCGATTCCAGGTCGAGTTTTTTATCGACAGCGGCCATGAAGAAACCCACTGCTGCAATTACCTGCTGGCCGACGACATCGACATGGAGCCCGTGCCGGGTTACGCCGCGGCCAGCTGGAGCAAAGGCTATGGCGACTTTGTCCTGAAACCCGACATGGCCACACTGCGTCGCGTGCCTTGGCTGGAATGCACGGCGCTGGTGCTCTGCGACGTGCTCGATCATCACCACCGAAGGGATCTGCCGCACAGCCCGCGGGCGATTCTGAAAAAGCAGGTCGAGCGCCTGCGCGAACGTGGCTATACCGGCATGTTCGCCTCGGAGCTGGAGTTTTATCTGTTCGACGAGAGCTATGAGGCAATCCACGAGCGCAACTACCACAAGCCGAAGACCGCCGGCCATTACATCGAGGATTACAACATCCTCCAGACCACCCGCGAGGAGCCGGTACTGCGGGCGATTCGCAAACACCTGCAGGCCTGCGGCATTCCGGTGGAAAACTCCAAGGGTGAATGGGGGCCGGGGCAGGAAGAGATCAACATCCGTTATGCCGACGCCCTGACCATGGCCGATCACCACGTGATCATCAAACACGCCTGCAAAGAGATCGCGCAATTGCAGGGCAAGGCGATCACGTTCATGGCCAAGTGGCGCTATGACGCCGCTGGCTCCAGCAGCCATGTGCACAATTCGCTGTGGGACAAGAATGGTAAAAAATCACTTTTCTTCGATCCCAAGGCGGAGTTTGGCATGTCGAAGCTGATGCGCTCCTGGGTGGCCGGGCAGCTCAAATACGCCAACGACATCACCTGTTTTCTCGCGCCCTACATCAATTCGTACAAGCGCTTCCAGGCCGGCACTTTCGCGCCGACGCGGGCCGTATGGAGCCGGGACAATCGCACCGCAGGCTTTCGCTTGTGCGCGGAAGGCAGCAAGGCCATCCGCATCGAATGTCGCATCGGTGGCGCCGACCTCAACCCCTATCTGGCCTTCGCCGCGTTGATCGCCGCGGGCCTTGCCGGTATCGACGAGAAACTCAGCCTGGCGCCGCCCTTCGAGGGCGACGCTTACGTCGACGAGCACTTGCCTGAAGTGTCGAAAACCCTGCGCGAAGCCTGCGCCGCGCTCAAGGCGTCGAGCATGTTGCGCGAAGCGTTCGGCGATGAAGTGATCGACCACTACGTGCACACCGCCGAATGGGAGCAGAAAGAGTACGACCGGCGAATCACCGACTGGGAACTGCAGCGCGGCTTCGAGCGCTATTGAGCACACACCATGACTGAGATCGTTCAACTCATCTCCCCGGTCGATGGCCGGGTCTACGCCGAACGCCGCCGTGCCGATGCGGCGCAGCTCGAACAGGCTCTGGCGGCGGCCGCAGCCGCCCAGGCGCAATGGAAGCGCCGCCCATTGAGTGAACGCGCCGCATTGTGCAATGCCGCCGTGGACGCGATGCTCGCGATGAAAGACGAGATCGTGCCGGAACTGGCCTGGCAGATGGGCCGCCCGGTACGCTTCGGTGCCGGCGAACTGCGCGGTTTTGAAGAACGTGCGCGGCACATGATCGCCATTGCGCCTGAAGCGTTGGCAGCCATTGAACCTGCGCCTGTCGCCGGTTTTCGGCGCTGTATCAAACGTGAACCGCTGGGTACGGTGCTGGTCGTCGCGCCGTGGAATTACCCCTATCTGACGGCGGTGAATACGATCATTCCGGCGCTGATGGCGGGCAACAGCGTGATTCTCAAACACGCCACGCAAACGCTGCTGGTGGGCGAACGGTTCGCCGAGGCGTTTCGCCGCGCCCATCTGCCCGAAGGCCTGTTCCACAACTTGCTGCTCGATCATAAACAGACCGCCGCGATCATCGCTTCAGGACGCGTGCAGCAGGTGAACTTCACCGGTTCAGTCGATGCCGGCAAGGCCATGGAAAGCGCCGCCACTGGATGCTTCCTCGGCGTGGGCCTGGAGCTTGGCGGCAAAGACCCCGCCTACGTCCGGGCAGATGCCAACCTTGAACATGTGGTAGAAAACCTGGTGGACGGCAGTTTCTTCAACTCCGGGCAAAGCTGTTGCGCCGTCGAACGTATCTATGTCGATGAAAAAATCTACCCGGCCTTTGTCGAGCGCTTCGTCGCCTTGACCCGCCAATATGTACTCGGCAACCCACTGGACGAAGCCACCACCCTCGGCCCGCTGATCACTCCGAGCGCCGCTGAATTCGTTCGCGGGCAGATCGCCGATGCGCTGGCACAAGGGGCCAGGGCGTTGATCGATCCAAAGGACTTTCCTGCTGATGCGCCAGGCAGCGCCTACCTCGCGCCGCAGGTATTGGTGGACGTCACTCACCAAATGTCAGTGATGCGCGAGGAAAGCTTTGGCCCGGTGGTCGGCATCATGCCGGTGGCCAGCGACGACGAAGCCATCGCCTTGATGAACGACAGTGAGTTCGGGCTCAGCGCTTCTATCTGGACGCAAGACCTCGGCGCCGCCGAACGCATCGGCGACGAGATCGCCACCGGCACCGTGTTCATGAACCGCTGCGATTATCTGGACCCGGCCCTGGCCTGGACCGGGGTGAAAAACAGCGGGCGCGGCGTAACGCTGTCGCGTCTTGGCTATGAACACCTGACCCGCGCGAAATCCTTCCATCTGCGCCACGAGATCTGAGCCATGAGCCTGACCGCGAACTGGAACTACCCCACGAGCATCCGCTTTGGCGTCGGCCGCATCGCCGAATTGGCCGAGGTCTGCCGCAGCCAAGGGATCCAGCGACCGTTGCTGGTCACCGACAGCGGCCTGGCGCGTGCCCCGATCACCACGGCGGCGCTGGAATCCTTGCGCGCTGCTGGCCTCGGTGTCGCGCTGTTTTGCGACCTCAAGCCCAATCCCATTGAAGCCAATCTGGCAGGAGGACTCGACGCCTGGCGCGCCGGCAAACACGATGGCGTGGTCGCCTTTGGCGGTGGCAGTGGCCTGGACATGGGCAAGCTCATCGCGTTCATGAGCGGCCAGACCCGACCGGTCTGGGATTTCGAAGACATCGGCGACTACTGGACACGCGCCAACGAAAGCAGCATCGCCCCGGTCATTGCGGTGCCGACCACCGCGGGCACTGGTTCCGAGGTGGGCCGTGCGGCGGTGATCATCGACGAACGTAAGCACACCAAACGCATCATCTTCCACCCGAAGATGATGCCGCGGGTGGTCATCAGCGACCCGGCCCTCACCATCGGCATGCCGGCAAAAGTCACCGCCGGCACCGGCATGGATGCGTTTGCCCATTGCCTGGAATCGTACTGCGCTCCCGGTTTTCATCCGATGGCCGAAGGCATTGCGGTGGAAGGCATGCGACTGGTGGCCAATGCGCTGGTACGCGCCGTACACACCCCCTCCGACCTCGACGCGCGCGCGCAAATGCTGGCGGCTGCGGCGATGGGCGCTACCGCTTTCCAGAAAGGTCTGGGTGGCATGCACGCACTCGCGCATCCGGTGGGCGCCCTGTACGACACCCACCACGGCATGACCAATGCCACTTTCATGCCCTACGTGTTGAAGTTCAATCGCCCGGCCATCGAAGAACGCATCACCCGCCTGGCAGCTTATTTGCGTCTGCCCTCCCCGGGCTTCGACAGCTTTCTGGCCTTCGTCCTCAAGCTGCGCAAAGACATCGGCGTGCCGCATACGCTGTTTGAACTGGGGGTGGATGACAAGCAGGCCGATTTGATCGCGGACATGGCGATTGTCGACCCCTGCGCCGGTGGCAACCCGTTGCCGTTGACACGAACTGGCGCGGCAGAAATTTTCGACGCGGCGTTTCACGGCCGCCTTTAAGCGGGTTAGAGGCAGGAGCAGTACGACAGGGGGTTGAAGACAAACCCATTCGGCAACGCACCACGCGGATGGATGTGGATCAAAACCTGAACAAGAGCACACGTTATGAGTCCAGTAAGCCAACCCGGCGCCACCGCGCCACAAGACGACGACCTCAAGGTGTTGCACAACATGGGCTATGCCCAGCAACTCTCGCGACGCATGGGCGTTTTCTCCAACTTTGCCATTTCCTTTTCGATCATCTGCATCCTCTCGGGCGGCATCAACTCGCTGGCACAAGGCACCTCGGGTGCGGGCGGTGCAGCCATCGGTATCGGCTGGCCACTCGGCTGCCTGATCTCCGGGGTTTTCGCCATGGCCATGGCGCAGATTTCCTCGGCCTATCCCACCGCTGGCGGCCTCTATCACTGGGGCTCGATTCTCGGTAACCGCTTCACCGGCTGGCTGACGGCCTGGTTCAACCTGTTGGGGCTGATCACGGTGCTCGGCGCGATCAACGTCGGTACCTATTACTTCTTTTTCGGTGCCTTCGGACCGGCCCTGGGAATGGAAGACACCATCACCACACGGATCACTTTCCTGGCGATCCTGACTGGCCTCCAGGCTTTGTGTAACCACTTCGGCATCGGCCTGACGGCAAAGCTCACCGACTTCTCGGGCTACCTGATCTTCGCCACGGCGCTCGCGCTGACCATCGTCTGCCTGATCGCCGCGCCCAGCTATGAGTTCGTCCGGCTGGTGACCTTCAGCAACTATTCCGGTGAGGCCGGCGGCAACGTCTGGCCACAGGTGTCGAACGGCTGGATTTTCATGCTCGGCCTGCTCTTGCCGATCTACACCATCACCGGCTATGACGCCTCGGCGCATACGTCCGAAGAAACCCATCAGGCATCCGTGTCGGTACCGGTCGGGATGGTCAGCTCGGTGGCCTGGTCGTTGCTGTTCGGCTGGGTCATGCTCTGCTCGTTTGTACTGATGCTGCCGAGCATGGACGAAGCGGCGAAGCAGGGTTGGAATGTGTTCTTCTGGGCGATGGACACTCAGGTAAACCCGGCGATCAAGATGGCGCTTTACCTGGCGATTTTCATCTCGCAGGTGCTCTGCGGGCTGGCGACCGTGACCTCGGTTTCGCGCATGATTTTCGCGTTCTCCCGTGACGGCGGCCTGCCCTTCTCCAAAGCATTGGCCTCGGTCTCACCGACCCATCGCAGCCCCGTGCAGGCGATCTGGACCGGAGCCACGCTCGCGGTGTTGTTCGTGTGGGGATCGTCCCTGGTATCGATCGGCGAAACGCCGGTTTACACGATCGTGGTCTCCTGCACGGTGATCTTCCTGTTCTTCTCTTTCATCATTCCCATCGTACTGGGCCTGTTTACCTACGGGACCTCGAAGTGGCCACACATGGGGCCATGGAACATGGGGCGCGGGTTGTACTCGTTGTTCGCCATCCTCTCGATCCTCTCGATGGTGCTGATCTTTGCCATCGGCATCCAGCCACCGAACGATTGGGCGCTGTACATCACGCTCGGTTTTCTGATTCTGACGGCGATTGTCTGGTTCGGCTTTGAAACCCGACGCTTCCAGGGCCCGCCAGTGGGCGACATGATCATCAAGCGTCAGGCAGAAATCGCAGCGACGGAAGAGGCGTTGAACAAACAGGCTGGGAGCTGATTGCGACAACCATGAACAGCGGGGCATTGAGCGCCCAGCTGTTCATGGAATTCAATGCTCCCATCTCAGGCGGTTGGCGACCAAGTCTTATCCGGCGGTTCTCCTGCAGCCAGCCAAACTTGCGCTCGATGATATTGCGCTGCCGGTACTTGGGCTTGTCGAACAGCCTGGCTAGCCAGGCGTGGGTTTACGCTTCATGGTGGGCAAAGCGCCATACAGTAGAAGCGGCCCTATCAGCCGCTTCTACTGTGCTCCTTCGCCCAGATACACGGAGGGCGCTAGAAGAACATCCCTTTGGCTATATCGTTTCGAATATCACTCGTGGTTGGAAGCCCAATGAACTGCAATGCACCATTCACGGCCGCCAATGTGTCGTTGATCTCCGTGCCGGTGCTCAACGTGGTTGAGCCACCGGGCACATAGAGCACATTGGTCGTCGCCGCTGGGCTTGACCAGGAGTTCCCATTCGCAGTGGAGATATAGTAGATCCCGCCAGGAGGAACCGAAGTTTCATTGGGGCCCCCAACGTTCATGTAGTACACATAGAGTATGCCGTCAGACACAACCGGATAGACAAACTGCGCAACCTGGGGCCATACGATTGGCATGGAGTTCGAGTTGCAGGGCGCGGTCGAAAAAATATTGACGGGACTGGACCAGCTTGCACCATCGTATTTGCTATAGCTAACCGGACGGAGATTTACCCATTCATGGTTGTTTTCCGACCATTCCGTCGTTTGTTGAATATAGAAAACGTACAGTTCACCGTTGAATACGATCGCCTGCGGCGGTGTGGCGGAATCAATACCATGGAACGTTGTCTGCGAAACCTGAAGCCCCGTTGTAGTAGTGGAGGGCGTGGTGTAGGAGACTGGCACTTGCGATTGGCTCCACTCCCCTCCGGAATAGACGCAATACTCCAGATAAGTGTTGGGCCTGTCCGATTGCGATCCCGAGCTTCCGTTTTTTTGATAGAACACGTAGGCCTGCGCGGTCGCCCCTTCGGGGGCATAGGACACCACCGAGGGCGATTGCGTCATGAAGGGAATTGAACAGCCGGCGGGTATGATTTGGCTTGGAGCGCTCCAGCCGGACGATCCCATCATCGAGTAATAGAGCACGCCCGCAGAATCGTTGCCCTGCCAGAAGACATACAGTTGATCCGGATCACCGGCTGAATCCAGTGGTGGCATGGAAGCCACTGAGACGTTGGACATTGTGGTGGCACCGGAAATTGTTTGCAGCCCGGACCACTCCAAACCGTATGCGCTACTGCTGGGCGCATAATACGTGCCGTCGGTCGTGACGTAGCGAATCTGGTTCGTCGAATCAGGCCAGAATACGTAGAGGAGATTGCCCGTTGCCGAGGATGAGAACGCCGTGGCCATGGGCACTGCATTCGGCAAAATCGTTGCTCCTTCCCCCGACGGGGTGATGCCGGTATTCCAGGTCCAGCACTTCGAGTCGGGTGTATGGCAGTAAAATGGTGAACCGGTGGCGTTAATCTGCCATCCATTCTTTTCTGTAAAGCCGGGTACTTGAACGCCTTGTGAGAAACACCACAAATCGTTATTGAAAATTGCGACGGATGGGCCTGTGCTGCAGTTCATGCGGCTGATCGGAGTAGCGGGCGAAAGCGTCACCGTTTCCGCGGTCGGGGAAGTAACCTGTGGGAAGATGGTGTAATAGTTGAGATCATTCTGACTGTAGAACAGGTAGATCTGGCCATTGCACACACTGGCGATGACGCCCAGGGTGTTCACCATGGGGCATGGGCTCAGGTCAAGGGCCGCCCACGACGCACCATCGATCGTGTATTGACATTGGAGCGAACCCTGATTGTTGTTGCCAGCTCCAACCCAAAAGACATACAGCGCGTCATTGCAAACCACGGCCGCTGGTGAACAGTTACTGGCGAGGGAACCCGGCAATGTCTGCACACTCACCGACGCAGGATCCGTGAAAGCGCTGTAGGCGACTTCGTTACTTCCAGTGTTGTAGAAGACATAGGGCACGCCCTGCAAGGTGGCTGCCGCTGGCGAGTTGGCTACGGTAACGTAACCCCCAATTTGAGTCATATCATCGTAACCAACAACCACAGCCGTCGCCGAATGGTATCCCAGACCCGGATCTTCAGAATCGGAAGAAGGCAGTGGAATCTGCATGTAGGAAAGAGTGCCACCTACGTAGCCAGTGTCTTCTAAACTGGTGCCATTGTAGAACAGACAGATGTTTCCGTTAGCGATCGTTGCACTAGGCGCACCGATCATGGCCGGGTAGTATTCAGGCGTGCCATCTGTGTTGTAAATGGTAACAGCCCCCTCAAACAAGCTCCCTTGAGCCGTGCTCATGACCGAGCTGACGCAGTAGCCAATCTGTCCCACATTGGCGCCGCTGTTGTTGTGATACAGATAGAGCCAAGCATCGTTGTTGTCGTCCAGGTACATCATCGCGCTCACCCAGCCGTCGAGCGTCGTGACCGTTGTCGTTCCCATCGGCGACCAGAGCGAATGATCGGAATCGTAGACGCAGTAGAGCAGCTCTCCCGGATTCGAAGCCAGCTGGAAGAAGACGTTGAGCTTACCGGTATCTGACACCGCATAGGCCGAGGGTGAGTCGGTGACGAAAATGCCAGACACTGCGGCCTGCGTCCAGGTGGTGCCGTCGGCGCCCAGAGTGCAATACATCAGCGGCATACCACTGCCGGTGTCGGCGCCGGCATATACAACGAACAGCTGACTGTTGCCGGATGAGTCAGTGACGACGCACGCTGACGGAGAACCGGACATGATGACGCTCGAGGACATCAGGCCACCTGGAATCACTTGGGTGGGCCCAGACCAGGTGCCGTTCGAGCCCGACAGGCATGAGTACCAGAGCGTGCCGCAATCACCGCCCCCTTGGTAGAAGACATAAAGGTCGCTGTTGAACACCACCGCCGAAGGCGATCCGGAAAGCAGCGCATCACTTAGTACGAAAGGTTCACTCCATTCCATAGAACCCGCTGGCATCGGATCGGCGCACTTCGTGCAGTACAGGCCGCTGCTCTCGAAATCCTGATAGAACAGGAAAACCTGGCTGTCATAGAACGCCATGGACGGTGAACCACTTGCAATGACGCCGGGAATCGGGGTCGGCTCGCTGGGGAAGTTCCAGCCAACTGGCCCTCCGCCACTCGCAAACATGCCTTGCGATGAATTGAAGGCCACGATCGCCCCTGAGGGAATGCCGGGATTGTCTATCGATACCGGAAGCACGGCAGGTGAACCTGTCGACGCGACAAAAGGAGGGGCGGTGGATGGCACTGTCTCCGAGACTGGAGTTGGCAGCGAATTGCCGCTAGTCCACTTCCCCCCCTCGTAGACTGCGTACTGAAACTCCGAGGAGTTGGGCGTATAGGATAAATAGAAAAGCCAGGGCTGGGGTGCTGCAAAGCCCGGCAGATCAACCGCAAGCAGGAATGCACCAAAGACCCCGGTATTTTGATATTGAACCCATTCGTCCTCGGGTGGGAAGGGCGTTGCCTGCGAGATTGGGCACGCGTCTTCGCCCAAGGATGAAACAAACGCCGCAGTGATAGTGTCGCCCGGGGAACTGCTCCCTGGGGAATTCACAGTGCTGAAATAAATGTTCGGGACGGCCGTCAGGGTGTTGTTGAACGACTCGGGCGGAAATACGGCAAGAGTCGTTCCGTACCTTCCATCGAGGGTACTGACACTTGGCAGCGGCACGGGGGACGTCCAAGTGTTGCCGTCGAACGTGGTATACGAAATGTCCCAGTTACCCGCGTCATTCCGCATTTCGAAAAAAAGATAAACGAGTGGATCGGTAGCATTGGATGGTGTTTGGACAATGGCGTTAGTCGTGTACACACCTAGCGGCACATTGGGGACCGTCACAGGTGCACTAAATCCCCCTGTTTGGTCGGGGTAGACTATGTAACTTGATTGTGAGTAGCCACTCTCCGTGGAAGCCCAACTAGCCGTATAGAAGATATAGATCTGCTCTGAGCTGGCCCCAGGTGCCGCATACACAATGGGTGATAATGCTACGGATATTTCGCCTACAGCGGCACCTAAGCCTTCGGGGGCGATATCAACCCATGTCTGGCCGTCTACCGTGGCTACGCAGCCGATGTCCGAGGAGTATTGCACGCCGCTGCCAGCCTTGGGATAGAACACAAAAAGCTGTTCTGTTTGCGCGTCGGGCGGCGTGAATACGACCGGATAGGCTCCGCATGTTCCTCCACCCGTGCTGACCTCAAGCCCTGTGTAGGCGCCCGCATCGGCCATGAGAGTGGTATTGACATCGGGCAACAATGTGAGCTGCGACCATGCAGTGCCATCAAACGTGGTGTACCAGATCTGTCCGGTTTGCCCAACGTTACCCGGTGCACCGCCATAGAAAGCGTACACTTTGCCGCCGAACATGACCGCCGAGATAGCGGTAGGGGCGACACTGGGACCTTGCACAGGGGGGGGTGGCGGAGACGGTGTCATTTCGCAGAGCTGATCCGCTCCGACGGTGCCGTATATCCTCGCGGTATAGTAGGGATAACCGCCCGTTCCGCCCGTCGATGTGTACAGTGCTTGCCCCTGATAGAAGCTGTACATTGTGCTCCCGTCCACTACAACGGATGGCAATGAATAGACATTGCCAACATTGGGCACACTCGCATATGGCGACCAATACATCGTAGTGTTCAGCTGATTAACACCTCCAGCGATAGCATCACTAACCACATTGCCGAAAAAATCCGACGCCATGTCGGACCACCCTTTCTCCCCTGTCCCTATAGCGATGCCATAGTTAACGGCCTCCAGGGTGTCTTTGACTGCTTTGTAGATGATAGGCATAACGTTCCTCGACCTGTTCTGGAGAATGACTGCCATCGGTTAAAAATGCGGGTCAGGTGTGAATTCAGGTCATGTGCCTGGACAAAACGCATACATCGTGTTGTCACAGGCCGACCGTCAGCGGGCTGTTCATGATTTGATGGGCACGAACGCCTGCCAAACGGGTTTTCAAATGAGCTGCCCGATCGCATTTCCTATTTTTTTACCGATCCAAATGCACAGTCCTTGTCCGTAGGGGCCAGATAAGCGTCCATAGTGGCGCTCATAAAGTTCCCCTTGAAGATGATGGATGTATCTAATTGAGGGCACATCCGTGATGAATGGACGGCGTTGCGTCCATGTAGAGTCAAACTTATCGATGAAACTCAGCTCTCACACTGCGCTGCTCTGCGTCAACCACAGTGCCTGTCCACCCAACAGATCCGTTTGCGTCATGTCATCATCGATACCGATGCCATTCACGGGATTTTGAACAAGGGTTTGAACCATCTGATACCCCCGCACAGCAACTGTCGGCACCTCGCTGCAGGACTGCCAATAGTGTTCAAAAGGCAAATCGTAGAGCTGTTGCCCGCTCAACACAGCATTAGCGCCGACATACAGCCCCGGCACATAGCCAGCAGCCGATACTGCGTTGTACCAGGCCGT
Source organism: Pseudomonas sp. B21-048 (assembly GCF_024748615.1). Classification (NCBI taxonomy): domain Bacteria; kingdom Pseudomonadati; phylum Pseudomonadota; class Gammaproteobacteria; order Pseudomonadales; family Pseudomonadaceae; genus Pseudomonas; species Pseudomonas sp. B21-048. Next base: position 3,501,073 of record NZ_CP087168.1, read on the forward strand.
GCAGTAATTAATGACGTTCTGTGCAGTTACGCTGGCCGCCACCCCCTCAAGGTCGCACCACACGTTCAAGCCCGGTGGCAGGCCGATGGTATCGGCGTTAGTCACAGCGTTGTTGCCGTGAGTCTGCCCGACGCTCTGGGACGGAGACCAGCCAGGGGCGTCGACGTGCTGAACGACCATCAAGGCGAGTCCTGATGCCAGAATGTCATTGGCCTCGCTCGATGACAGATCCCCTGCACCCTGGCTGTCACCGAGAGATAGATAGCGGATGCAGAATGTGTAGCCCTGCGCCGCGAATTGCTGAGCTGTGGCGGATGAAATCACCGTATCAGCGTCAAATCCGCGGGAGTTGGCTGGAGCGCTTTGGATATTTCCGGAAAGTGACATCGTGTATTTCCTCTTCCTTAAGGTAATTGAAAGTCGCTATTTCTTTGTGCTGTTGGAATGCCCCCAATCACTATCGCTGAGCCCTCCAGGCCCGACGGCGTGAACAGTGCAAGCCGCCGCCGAGAGGGTTTCCTTCCTTCGGTAGGCGGGCTTATCCGGGACATTCGGCGCGTTCATCTGGTTCATCAAAAGGCTAGGAAACGAGAGCCGCGAGTTTCAGAGGCTCAGGAAATCTCCTTCAGAATTCCCCTGCGAGATCAAACGCTAAGCAAGGCTAGTACAGCCCGAAAAAGTCGCTTATAACATTACGAAATTAAAATGCACGAGACCTCTATTCGGCGCCGTGATGAGCACCCCGACATAAGTCCAGACCTCACCCTGATTAAGTTAAGTTTGATGGTGTTGATTTGTTAAAAGGCAGTGGCACCCACCACTGCACTAGGCTATATCAGGTTACTGCGCGTATATGCCTTCAATCCGGATCGCAGTTTTGTCCGGGATATTGGGCAACCCCCGGATCAACCAAAGGGAAGCACGCAGATGGACCGTATCACAGCGAAAGATTTTGCCCCTGAACTGCTCGAACTCTACGACTACTACGCCCACGGCAAAATCAACCGGCGAGAGTTTCTTGATCGTGCGGCGCTGTTCACCTTGGGCGGCTTGACAGCCACAGCCCTCCTCGCCGCCCTGAGCCCGAATTATGCGCTGGCCGAACAGGTGCAATTTACCGACCCGGACATCACCGCCGAGTACATCACTTACCCTCACCCAAGGGTCACGGGCAGGTTCGTAACGACTCCACGCCTCGATACGATGATGCCGCCGCCAGGCTTGCCTGGGACGGGACACTGGCCTGGTTTCGGCGTTACCTGATTTAAATGTGTGAATAATGGCGATAACGAACTTAACGCTTATGAAGAAGTCACTTAACCTATCTTTCTTCATCGCCAATCTTAAGATTGAAACCTGCGCCTTCTAACCAATCGCGATTAATAAAATAATATTAAAAATTACTCTTCCATTGCCCATTGCATATTTATCCGCGCCTGCTTAACTGCAAAAACTGCTGATGACAGCAGTGCCCGCAAAACACCACGGAAGGAATCGTTATGAGCAGTTCAACTCGCCATAGCATGCCCCCCTATGGGGTGGCCATCCAAAGCGCGATCAAGACCGGCGACCTGCCGCAAATGAAGACGCTGTTGAAACAACGCGATGCATCCACACCTGAAAACAAAGAGCTAAGTACCGCTTACGAGCAATTGGCTAAGGAAGTCGCACGCCTGGAAAAGCATTAACAGCTATTTCCGCTCCCCTTATTGCAATGGAGGCAATAACCATGTCTGGTTCTAATCAGCAATCTGTCGGTTTGTTCCCACTCGCCTACCGAATTGGTACTTCGATGCCGGGTGCACAAACTCTGGCACTCAATATTCTAGTCTTTACCCCTGATGAGACTGTCAACGGCACCGCTGCAATCACTCAGGCGACCAACCCGCCGCTGGATGTGCACTCCGATGTCTGGGGCGAATACACCTACCTGACGGTCATGTCACCCGGCGTCAGCAAAATCCTGATCACCGCACAAGGCAATCACGGCGGCCCGGGCTCGAATTCCATCGTGAATTTCAAGTTGCAACTGGTGGTGGGCACCGACTGGAAAGAAGGTATCGCCAACTATTCGTACTTGAATGGTCAGCAGTGGGTCGAGGTCAACAATGCTCCCGCCCATCTCATTGAGGCGGTGCCGTCCCACGTTTCCTTGCCGCCGTTGGAACCCGGCCCGGTGATTCCGCCGGAGTCGTCTTATCCGCCAATCATGCCGCTGTATGCCGCACCGATTCAAAGTGCAATGGCCAGCGGTGACCTGGCCCAGATGAAAAACCTGTCGCGCCTGGCCCAGCAGCAACTGGATCAGCAACCCCAACTGCAGACGGCGCTTGAAACGGCCAAGGAAGAAATCAGCCGGCAGGAACGCCGCTGACTCGACCACGAAATATGCCCGACTTGTCTTGAATACAAATAAGGGAGTAGCACCATGTCAATCGGACTTTTTCATACCCGCCTCAATGTCAGTAATCACCTGCTCGGCGCACCGGTTTTAACCCTGGATCTGCTGGTCGACACCGTAAAGAAAAAAGTCAGCGGGATTGCCAGTATTTCCCAAAGCACCTACCCGCCCCTGAACTTCCGTGCCCGTGTATGGGGTGAATACTCCGAGGCCAAACTTGTGCCGACGACGGAGAACCACATCATCCTCACCTTGGCCGGCAGCCCGAGCGGCCCTCTCAGCCAGATCGCCCAGACCTTCGGTCTGAAGGGCATTTTAGGCGGCGATTGGGCGAGCGGTTATGCCGACTACAAGTACGAGAATCAGGGTCAATGGCATTACGTGAAACACGCAGCGGTCAGCCAGGCTCCCGTTATTGTGCGCCCAGAGCATCCGCATCATGCGGTGCCGCTCTACGCCGTCGCGGTCCAACAAGCGCAAACCAGCGGTGACCTGGCACAACTGAAAGCCGTGGTCAGCCAGGGTGAACAGCAACTGGCCCACAGCGGTGCATTGCGTAATGCACTGGATCAGTTGAACGTTGAAATCGCCCGGCTGGAGGCCCGCTAACCCGTCGGCCAATGCCAGTCAGGCAAACACAATCCATGTGGGAGCGGCGGTGCGACGATTCGACTTGCTCGCGAAGGCGGCAGCACAGTCAAAATTAATGTCGCCTGACACACCGCTTTCGCGAGCAAGCCCGCTCCCACAGGGTTCCGCGCTTAACTGACTGGCCCGGCTCATTTCAATAACAAAAGGTAAATCCGGTCGCGCCACTGACACAGGGAAGGCGCGAACACTTCGATGGATTCGTGCCGCGCACGCGTTGTGCGCAAGGATTTTCCATGTCAGACAGTCGCCCTGCCCGCTACCTCAGTGAAACCGACCTCAAACGCTACGTGCCAGTGCATGTGGTCTGGGAAATCACCCTGGCCTGCGATCTCAAATGCCTGCACTGCGGCTCACGCGCCGGCCATCGACGCCCCGATGAATTGAACACCCGGGAATGCCTGGACGTCATCGATTCCCTGGCCGCCCTCGGTACCCGCGAGATCACGCTCATTGGTGGTGAAGCCTATTTACGCAAGGACTGGACGCAACTGATCCAGGCCATCCACGATCACGGCATGTATTGCGCCATACAAACCGGTGGACGCAACCTGACACCGGCGAAAATGCAGGCAGCGGTAGATGCCGGGCTCAATGGCGTCGGTGTTTCACTGGATGGATTGGCCCCGCTGCATGACGCGGTGCGCAATGTTCCGGGCTCCTTCGACAAGGCGGTAGACACCTTGCGACGGGCCAAACAGTCCGGACTTGCGGTGAGCGTCAACACCCAGATCGGCGCGGCCACGTTGCCCGATCTGCCCGAGTTGATGGACCTGATCATCGGCCTCGGCGCCACTCACTGGCAGATCCAGCTGACGGTCGCGATGGGCAATGCCGTCGATCACCCGGAGCTGTTACTGCAGCCTTATCAACTGCTGGAAGTGATGCCGTTGCTGGCGCGTCTGTATCGCGAAGGTGTCGACCGCGGCCTGCTGATGAACGTGGGCAACAACATTGGTTACTACGGCCCTTATGAACACATGTGGCGTGGTTTCGGCGACGAGCGCGTGCATTGGAGCGGCTGCGCCGCCGGCCAGACCGTGCTGGCGCTGGAAGCCGACGGCACCGTCAAGGGTTGCCCGTCATTGGCAACGGTGGGGTTTTCGGGCGGCAACGTACGGACCATGAGCCTGCACGATATCTGGCACTACAGCGAAGGTATGCACTTTGGCCGACTGCGCGGCGTCGAAGACCTGTGGGGTTACTGCCGAAGCTGTTACTACAACGACGTCTGCCGTGGCGGCTGCACCTGGACGTCACACTCCCTGCTCGGCAAACCCGGCAACAACCCCTACTGCCATTACCGCGCGCTGGACCTGCAAAAACGCGGGTTGCGCGAGCGCATCGTCAAACTCGAAGACGCGGCAAAGACCTCCTTCGCCGTCGGACGTTTTGACCTGATCACCGAACGCATCGACACCGGCGAGAAGGTCAATAGCGTCAGCGACAGCGGCCAGCTGATCAAACTGGCCTGGGCAAACCAGGGCCAGAAATCGCCGGACGAAGGACGTATTCCACCGCAGCTGGCGCTGTGTCGCGGTTGCTTGCAGTACATCCATGCACACGAAGTGACCTGCCCTCACTGCGACGCCGATGTCGCCGCCGCTGAAGCCGTGCACCAGACAGACCGTGCCCGGCAACAAGCGATTATCAACACCCTGACCGGCCTGCTGGGGATGCCGCAAAATACCTTGATGTGACCTTTGTCACGCACCAAAAAAACGCCATTCTGGGAATGGCGTTTTGTGCATTGGCGAATCGAAGACAGAGACATTCGGTGCGTATCAGATCGCCAAGATCGCAGCCTTCGGCAGCTCCTACAGTATTTGCGTACACCTGTAGGAGCTGCCGAAGGCTGCGATCTTTTGGGGCAGGCAACGCTTAACTGACTGCCATTTGCCAAGGCGGTCCTTGCGCAAATCTGGCCTCCAGCCATTCCTTGAATGCCATGAGCGTCGCCGGTGTGAACGCAGCGGATGCTCGCACCAGATAAATCCCGCCCTGGGCATCCAGATCCCACTCCGGCAGAACGCGAACCATCTGGCCGTTGGCGATTTCCCGGCTCATCAGCCACTCACCGGCGCCCAAAATACCGACACCAGCCTTGGCCGCGGCGAGCAATGCCTCGCCATCGTTCGAGGTCAAGGTGCCCCGGGTGATGATCTTATCCTGCCGATCACCCTTCGACAAACGCCATTCAGGAAACGCCGCAAGGCCGGTAAAGCCCAGGCAGTTGTGCTCGGTCAGTTCTTTCGGACGGGTCGGTAAGCCGTGCTGTTCGATGTAACTCGGTGAAGCGCAGAGAATGCGGCGATGCTCGCTGAGTTTCTTCGCGACCAGGCGGTTATCGTTCAATTCGCCGATACGAATCGCTGCATCGAATCCTTCACCAATGATGTCGACGACGCGATCGCTGTAGTCCACCTCGACGGAGACCAGTGGATGAGCCGCCAGAAATTCCGGCAACATCGACGCCAGCCACAGGCGCCCCATCGCAGCAGGAAAAGCCAGGCGCAAAACGCCACGAACCTGCGCCGCGCCCAGTGACGCTTCCTGTTCAGCCTCGATGATCAAACCCGTGGCGGAGCGCAGGCGTTCGACGAGACGGCTGCCGGCATCGGTCAACCGCACTTGTCGCGTCGTACGCTCCATCAGCCGCACGCCCAAGCGCTTTTCCATGGCTGCCAGGCGCTTTGAAATCACCGTCGGATGGCGTTGCAACAGACGTCCGGCAGCCACGAACGAATGCGCCGAGGCGACCGCGAGAAGCGCTGCAATTTCATCGATGTGGCGGCTGTCCAGTGGGTTCACGAAACACTCTTTTCTTCAGGTAAAAAACGATCAGGGCTTGAGGACGATCGCTCCGCGAGATTGACCACCTTCCAGATCGGCATGAGCCTTGGCCACATCGGCCAATGCATAGCGGCCCCAGATGCCGGGCTTGATTATGCCCGCCTCGACCGCAGCCAGTACATCCTCGGCCCGTTGCCGGTATTCAGCGATGTCAGCAGTGTGCGCGGCGAGTGAAGGACGGGTCAGGAACAACGAGCCCTTGGCATTGAGCGTCGCCAGTTCGACCGCTGTCGGCGCCCCGGAGGATGCCCCGAAAGACACCATCAACCCACGCGGTCGCAAGCAGTCGAGCGAAGCTTCGAACGACACCCGCCCGATGGGATCGTAGACCACATCGGCTTTCTTGCCGTCGGTGATCTTTGCGACATCCGCGGCCAATGTTTGTGCATTGAACACCAGCACCGCATCGCAGCCCAGCGCCTTGGCGGTCTCGACACTTTCGGCCCGGGATACAACTCCGATGACAAAAGCCCCCAGGTGTTTGGCCCACGTCGCCATGATCTGCCCGAGGCCGCCCGCGACGCCATACAGAACCAGGGTGGTACCGGGGCCGACCGGATACGTCGTCTTCAGCAGGTACTGCGCGGTAATGCCCTTGAACAACACCGCGGCGGCCTCTTCAGCCGTCAACGCATCGGGAGTCGACACCAGCCGGTCGGCCGGAAACAGGCGCGCACTGGCGTAAGCGCCGATAGGCCCTGTTGCGTAGGCCACCCGATCACCCACCTTGACGTTGCTCACTCCCGCGCCGATGGCGGCAACCCGGCCCGCCCCTTCAAGGCCAAGACCCGACGGCAATGGCAGCGGTACGGCGCCCTTGCGCTGACTCACATCGAGGAAGTTGACGCCAATCGCCTCCTGCTCCAGCCAGACTTCACCCGGCCCCGGCTCACGCGCCGACACTTGCTCAATGGTCATCACCTCAGGTGCGCCGGTGTGTGCGATACGAACGACAGAAACCATTGCCAGACTCCTTCACTTCAGCGCAGCCCATCTGCGCCATGTGCGGGAAGTATCGGTATTCGATTTCAGGTGAACAATACAGCTTCACTGCAGTTCATTACTGCACATAGTGCAGCAGTGTGAAACTCGCAGCGTCAGCACAATAGCGAGGGCCAGAACGATTAACAGCGCAGCGACGGCAAACGTTATTCGCATACCGTTGGCGATGGCTGCGGGAGATGCTGTGCTGATGTCTGCCGTCGCCGAGGCAAAGGCAAACACCGCGCCCATGACTGAGGCCCCAGTGATCAGTCCGAGATTGCGCGACAGGCTGAGCATCCCCGCAATCACGCCACGCTGGTCCGGGCGGATGTCGGTCATGATCGCGGTGTTGTTGGCCGCCTGGAACAACGCGTAACTGGCAGTGATCACCGCGATGGGCGCGAGGTAACCGAGGATGCCGAAACTCGCCGGCATCATCGATAAAGCACCCGTGCCGAGCGCCATTGCGACGAGCCCGACAAGGGTCATGCGCCGAGTACCAAAACGGTCCACCAGACGACCGGCCGGCACCCCGGTCAGCGCCGCCACCAACGGGCCGACCGACAAGGCAAGGCCGACAAGCGCCGAACCGAGCCCAAGCGCACCCGAAAGATAAAACGGCCCGACCACCAGCGTCGCCATCATCACCGTCGAAACGAGCGTGCTCATGGCCAGGCTCGCGCTCAATCCCGGCTCCCGGAACAGCGCCAATTTAATCAGTGGTGATGCAACCGTGGCCTCTACGAAGATGAAAAGCCCAACGCCGAAAACAGCCGTCAGCAGCAGCGCGATATTGAGCGGACCAAAATCACCGCGCCCGATCGTCATGGCCAGCGCATACGCCGCAAGCGTCAGCGCCAACAGCAACGTGCCTGCCTTGTCGAAACCCACCCGCCCCGCTTTCACCCGCTGAGGATCCGCGGGCAAATAGCGATACGCGAGCCAGAAATTCAGAACACCCAGCGGCACGTTGAGCAGAAAAATAGCCTGCCAGCCTGCGCCTGCGATCAACATCCCACCGAGCGACGGCCCCAGCGTGGTGCCGATCGCCGACATCGTGCCGAGCAATCCCATGGCCCTGCCGGTCTGCGCTTTCGGCACTGTCTCGGCGACAAACGCCACGGTCAGCGCCAGCATGATGGCTGCCCCGAGCCCTTGCACCGCCCGGGCACCGATCAGCCACCAAAGCGACGGCGCGACACCACACGCCAGCGATGACAGGGTGAAAATGCCGATGCCCGCCAGCAGCAAACGTCGACGGCCGACGAGGTCACCGAGTCGTCCGACACTCACAATCAGCGTGGTGATCGCCAGCAGATATGCCAGAACGATCCACTGCACTTGCTGAAAGGAAGCATCGAACGCCTCGGCCAGTGTCGGCAATCCCGCGTTGGCGATGCTGGTATCGAGTGAGGGCATCAACATCGACAGCGAAAGGCTGACGAGTGCCCAGCGGACCGAGCCTGATTGAGTGATGAGTTTCATGGTTTGGCCACGTCTGAAAGGTAGATCAGCAGCGTATGCCTGGCCGTGACATGGCGGAAGACGCACCACTTGCACTTGTTAGATGCGTTTGACGCCATGTCACCCACACACCGTGCTAACGTTGAGGCATGACGACTCCCGACCTGAATTTGCTGATTACCCTGGATGTGCTGCTCGCCGAAGGCAGCGTCGCCCGCGCCGCTCAACGACTGCGGCTGAGCCCGTCGGCCATGAGCCGGGCGCTGGCGCGGTTGCGCGAAACCACCGGCGACCCGCTGCTGGTCCGGGCCGGACGCGGGCTGGTGCCGACGCCCCGGGCGCTGGAACTGCGCGAACATGTCAGTCGCTTGGTGCAAGACGCAGAAGCCGTTTTGCGCCCCGCCGAACAACTCGACCTCAAGCAACTTGTGCGAACGTTCACCCTGCGCACCAGCGACGGTTTCGTCGAAAACTTCGGCCCGGCGTTGATAGCTCGCGTCAGTGAGGAAGCGCCCGGCGTGCGCTTGCACTTTGTGCAGAAGCTGAACAAAGACAGCGCCGCGCTACGCGACGGTTCGGTCGACCTGGAAACTGGCGTGGTCGGCGGCACGACGAGCCCGGAAGTGCGCAGCCGGGCGTTGTTCGAAGATCGCCTCATCGGCGTCGTGCGTATGGGGCATCCACTGAACCAGGGTCAGGTCACCGCTTCCCGTTATGCCGCTGGCAAACACATCCTGGTCTCACGGCGCGGGCTCGATAAGGGGCCGATGGATGAAGCCTTGGAAGCACTGGGGCTAGAGCGGGAGATCACCACCATCGTCGGCGGCTTCTCGGCCGCGCTGGCGCTCGCTCGCGCCTCCGACCTGATTGCCACCGTGCCCGCGCAACACACCCGAAACCTGCGCGCCGGCCTGCACAGTTTTGACCTTCAGTTCGACCTGCCGCCGATCACCATTTCGATGCTCTGGCACCCACGGATGGATGCCGATTCAGCGCATCGGTGGTTGCGTGGTTGTGTTCGAGAGGTTTGTGCGCAGCCCTAGAATTTCAGACCTGACCGCTTCATTTTTTCTGCAGCCCCTTCAACCGCAAACTCGCCCGCTGTACCGCCGCCATTTTTTCCGGACGCTTCATGCGTTTCCATTTTCTGATGTCGTCCTTGGTGCGGCCACAACTGACACACAGCTCGCCACTCAGCTGGCAAATGGAAACACACGGATTTTCGATATCCTTGGCCACGTTTCAACCCCGCGTCGAGCGCTTGGGCGCCAGGCGTTGCTGCCAGTTGCCGGCATTGGCGCGCTGACATTGTTCTTCAGAATCAAACTGCACATGGGCCGCTACCGGGCTGACGAGAACGTCCGCTTCACTTAACGCCATGGCCGTCAGTTCGACCATGCGCTCGCCCTGCCCGCTCGCCAGCGCCTGATCCTTGTTGGCCTGCGTATCGAAGACCCAGATCACCCGCAGGCTGGAAGGAAAGACGTCGTAGTCGATTTCGTGGGTCAGCCAGCAGAACCCGACTATTTCCGCTTTAGCGGTTTCACACGCCTCGGTCAGGGTGGTGACCAGGCGACGTTCGATGTGGGCCTGATCGCGTTTGCTTAAAGACATCGGGTAAGGGTCCTTGGTTGGGCGTCGATGGAAGGGGCGCATCATACGATACCGGGCTGATCCGAGAGTTGCTGCGTCTGTGCTGCCGTCTTCGCGGATGAGGCCCGAACACACACTGCAAATCCCACCCCTGGAACACCGATGATGAATATTGCGAGGGGCCAGATAAAAGAAAACGCCTATCACCCCCCAATACTCCACCTATTAGCTGACTGCTTTATAGGCGTCTAACCTTAATGCAGCGCTGGCGTTAGCCGGCCGGTTGAGACTTGATAAAAGATACGAATGAGTCAGAAGCGTACTAGGCTTGCCGTGGGCCACCGTGCTGGCAACTCGATTGCTGTTCTCCAGATTTCCCGTGTGACCACGACGATCGGTTGATCGAACGGCTACAGCCTATGTCATTGATTTCGCTCGTCGCTATTGCGCGCCCACCCCGGGCCGGATAGCCGGATGAATACGACCAAAGGTAGCGCACACATGGCAAATGAATCGAAATGCCCGTTCAATCACGCCGCCGCTGGTGGTGGCACGACGAACCGCGATTGGTGGCCCAACCAACTAAATCTGAAGATCCTGCACCAGAATTCGTCCCTGTCTAACCCCATGGACGAGGGCTTCAACTACACCGAAGCGTTCAAAAAACTGGACTTTGCGGCGGTCAAACAAGACCTGCATGCGCTGATGACCGATTCGCAAGACTGGTGGCCGGCGGACTTCGGTCACTATGGGCCGCTGTTTATTCGCATGGCCTGGCACGCCGCCGGCACGTACCGCATCGGGGACGGTCGCGGAGGGGCCGGCTCCGGTCAGCAGCGCTTTGCGCCGCTCAACAGTTGGCCAGACAACGTCAGCCTCGACAAGGCACGCCGGCTGCTTTGGCCGATCAAGCAAAAGTATGGTCAGAACATCTCCTGGGCTGACCTGATCGTGCTCACCGGCAACGTCGCGCTGGAATCCATGGGTTTCAAGACCTTCGGCTTTTCCGGCGGTCGGCCAGATGTTTGGGAACCGGATGAGGCCGTCTACTGGGGCTCGGAAAATAAGTGGCTGGGCGGCGATACCCGCTACGAAAAAGACAAAAAGGAACCCATGCAAGAACCCGGCGAAGGCCCACTCGTTGCTGAGCCGGGGGAAAATGAGGACAGCCGTACCGACGGAGGACGCAACCTGGAAAACCCGCTCGCCGCGGTGCAAATGGGCCTGATCTACGTCAACCCGGAAGGCCCGGAAGGCAACCCGGACCCGCTCGCCGCTGCGGTGGACATCCGCGAAACCTTCGGGCGCATGGCGATGAATGACGAAGAAACCGTGGCACTGATCGCCGGTGGCCACGCCTTCGGCAAGACCCACGGTGCCGGCCCTGCCGACAACGTCGGCGCCGAGCCCGAAGCCGCTGGCCTCGAAGCTCAAGGCCTGGGCTGGAAGAGCACCTTCGGCAGCGGCAAGGGCGGCGACACCATCACCAGCGGCCTGGAAGTGACCTGGACCACCACGCCCACCAAATGGAGCAACAACTACCTGGAAAACCTGTTCGGCTTCGAGTGGGAACTGACCAAGAGCCCGGCGGGTGCCAACCAGTGGACGGCGAAAGGCGGTGCTGGCGCGGGCATCATTCCGGATGCTCACGACCCGTCGAAGCGGCGTAATCCGACCATGCTGACCACGGACCTGTCCCTGCGATTCGATCCGATCTATGAGCCGATTTCACGGCGCTTCCTTGAGAACCCGGACCAGTTGGCCGACGCCTTCGCCCGCGCCTGGTTCAAGCTGATCCACCGTGACATGGGCCCCCTCTCCCGCTACCTCGGCCCGGAAATGCCCAACGAAGAACTGCTGTGGCAAGACCCGATCCCGGCGGTCGACCATGCCCTGGTCAACGACAGCGACGTCGCCGCACTCAAGGGCAAACTCCTCGCCTCGGGCCTGACTGTCTCGCAGCTTGTATCAACTGCCTGGGCGGCGGCCTCCACCTTCCGCGGCTCCGACAAACGCGGCGGCGCCAACGGCGGACGTCTGCGTCTGGCTCCGCAGAAATTCTGGCAAGCCAACCAGCCTGAGCAACTGGCAAGCGTACTGGCGAAACTCGAGAGCATTCAGAACGAGTTCAACAATGGCGGCAAGAAAATCTCGCTGGCAGACCTGATCGTGCTGGCCGGTTGCGCCGGTGTCGAGCAAGCGGCGAAAAATGCCGGCCATACCGTGACTGTGCCTTTCACGCCAGGACGGATGGACGCCTCGCAAGAACAAACGGACGTTGAATCCTTCGGGTTCCTCGAACCCGCCGCCGATGGCTTCCGTAACTACCTAAAATCCCGATACAGCGTACCGGCCGAGGCCTTATTGATCGACAAGGCGCAACTGCTGACACTCACCGCGCCAGAAATGACCGCGCTCATCGGCGGCCTGCGTGTGTTGAATACCAACGTCGGACAAACCCAGCATGGCGTCTTCACCCAACAGCCAGAAGCGTTGACCAACGACTTCTTCAAAAACCTGCTCGACATGGGCGTGGAATGGAAACCGGTCTCGGACGACAACGAGGAGTTTGAAGGGCGCGATCGGAAAACCGGCGACCTCAAATGGACGGGTACGCGTGTTGATCTGGTGTTTGGTTCGAATGCGCAGTTGAGGGCACTGGCTGAGGTCTATGCCTGCGACGACGCTAAGGAGAAGTTTGTGAAAGACTTCGTCGCCGCTTGGGTCAAGGTGATGAATCTGGATCGGTTTGATTTGAGATGATCTGAGCAGCATTGCTGAAAACGCGCCCGGATGATTTAGATCTTCAAAACGGAAAAGCCCCATCCCCCTAAAAACGGGACGGGGCTTGTTGCTGTGCAATTCGCTGGATATAGGAGCCAACAACCCCTCCTTACACCGGAGAAATCGTGGCAAGTGCACCAATCAAAATGGTCAACACCAGAAATCCACCCAGGAAAAATGCCATCTTACCCATTGGGCCTCCTACGTTATAAGTTTGCGCGCAGTGGCTAACGCAACTGCCGACCGTGCTGTCATTGTGGGCCGGAGGCTGATGCCATTAAAGATGCAGATAACAACGTAAACACCGTATCAGCCTCCCCCGAATGTCGCAGACCGCGAGCAGCCAGCAGGAGCTGCCGAAGACTGGGGCCGCGTTCGGACGATCTTTTGATCTTTCAGTCCATCCCATTGCGCTACCCTGTCAACCCTCGACGGTTACGCCGTCGCGTTTCAAGAACAGCAAAAGAGCATTTCAGCCTTTTCATCGCGGCCGGGCCACAGAGGCGCTGCTTTATTGCATGGAAAAAAGCTTAAAAGCCGGGGAGATAATGTTGGCTACCACATCACCTGCTCACACGCTGCGTACGCTGTCCGAACTTGATTATTATGACAGCAGGTCGCTTTCGCTCCCTGCTGAAATCACCGTGCTTGAGGCTTGGAACATCATGACGGCCGAATCGGGATTGCTCATGCGGCTAGCTTTCCGGACGAGGGACGCTATTTCCTCGTTATTCGGCGTGAAGCGTATCGGCGGGTTCTCCGGCGTCAGGCGAGCGACAGCGCAAGTGGGCGAACGGCTGGATTTCTTTCTGGTGGAACAGAGTACCCCCGACCTGCTGGTTCTGACCGAGCGTGACCGGCACCTGGATGTCATGATTTGTCTTTCGATAACAGATCGCGTGCTCATGATCACATCCTCTGTCGTCACGCATAACGCCTTTGGGCGCTTCTATATGTTACCGGTCGGTCCAATGCATAAGCTGATCGTCAATAGAGATCTCAGGCGACTGAAACGAAAACTGGAAGGGATGGCATCCTGAACGGTTAGGCCAATGCATCACCAATTTATAATCATCGGCAACCCAGGGCGGAAATCGTGTGTCTGGCCGCTTGCGCCATAATCGATTTCCAATACGACCAGATGCTCATCACCATGAACAATTTCAAATTCTTTCAGCTGGTTTGCGCAGTTGGCAGGGGTAGAAAAAGCTTGGCTGTTGAGAGTGGTAACTCGTAAAGATGTAATGTCGCGAAAGCCGTTGGGATGTTCAAACGGCTGCGCTCGCTCAATCAGAGCCTCATCCGGCCTCTTGGCAAACGAAAGAAAAAACCACATCGGTTCGGATATAGGCGCATGTCCCACGTCGACTTTCAGGGCAGCGGGTAAGTAAACAGGTCGATACTCCCAGACCGGAAATATTGGCTTCTCGCCTACGGTGGATGGTCTGAAGCAAATTCCAAAGGGCGCGGCCACTCCATCTGCGCACTTGAGGCGGTCAAAGAGCTGGGTTGGCGCTGTTAACTGACTTTGAGCTTCTAACTCATCGGTGAGATGTAAAAGCTCAATAAAAGAATTTCGGAAGAAGAACCTTCTATTGGCAGTGCCTTGGCCTGGGTGTGCGTTTGGCGTCCCTTCAGCAAGCCCGAGGGCTTTCAGAGCGTCAGCGCCTCGACCGTCATCATTCACACAAATAAAAATGTGATCTATTTCCATTGTTAATTCCCCAAATACCAGTTCGCCCACTGACCAGGAACCGGTTGGCCATCGGCACTTCGAAGCTTTCTACCAACGCGTCGTGCAGCCCCTGTGAGAGGGCCTGTAAATACTCGCCAGAATTTCCCGGTGCAATGAAATACGTGCAAATGGCATAACGGTCTACTCCTGAAAAACCCACTGACAGAGTGATAAGCAGGTCGGCCAGTATCGGCTGGAATTTGCACCTTCAAAACCCAGATTGATCAGGTCGAATTCGTCGACAAAGACGTCGACTACGCGCACCGGATTGGTATCACTGACGTAGTCGTCGAGGCCCTCGGGAAGTAAGGTGCCTTGGCCTCGATGTTCACCTTGGATAAAGCATATACGCATCACCAACCGCTCGTTATTTGTGCACTGGGAGATGACAAAATAATCGAAGGACTGTGTTCGGGTCATGACGAATTTGAAGTCATACCGATACCTCCTTGTATGCTGTGCATAAAAAACGCCGCTTCCTCGGAAGTAAGCGGCGGTAAATAGATCGCACGATCGCTATTTAACGCCCCTAACTCAAGCGTTTAACCTCAAGGCGCCCACAAGGTGGGCCGCTCAGTTGCTCACCGGTTTCCAGACTGAACACTGAGAAATGTAATGGGCACGTGATGCTTTTGCGCTGCTCATTGACCACCCCGTGCTCTAACCACCCTGCGCGGTGCGGACACGTGTGCGGCACTTCAAAATGTTGATCACCAATTACGACGGCGAATGTGCCTGGGCGATAAAATTCAGATGGCTCGCTCACTCACTCGCTCCTTGTCGAAGTTCTTCTGGTGCCTTGCCTTCTCGACGGCAGCATCAAAAGCAGCATTGGTGATTTCGCGCCCCATACAGATACCTTCCCACGCTTTGACCGGGTTCAGATCTCCCGCCGCATCCATCGCCTTGAGCAAGCGCTGGCCTTCAATAGCGTGGAATACATCGATGTGCACGTGCTCGGAATAATAGGTATGGGCCTTGATTTGCAAACGCGAACATATCGACGTATAGCATTCGAAAAAAAACGGCACGACGGTTTCGAAGTAAGTAATGACCCCTGCAAAATACGATGGGTCATCCGCCCGCATCGTCAGCCAGCAGAACATATTGGGAAACGAGAATCCGGCCGAAGCGTTGACGTCGATGTAGAACGCCAGGTCGGTAGGCATCTCCAGCTCGTTAAGCAGGTCAATGTACAACGTGGTATGAGAACGCTTGAGAGTTCCGGATCCGAATTCGTCAATCATCATCCGCAACATCGGCATCTGAGCGGCCAGGCTTAGTCGGGGCATTAAGTGATAAAACACCTGTGCCTCGGTCAAGCCATCCAAAGCAAATTCTTGCACCAGGATCTTGAATTCTTCGCGGGTCATATGATCGCCCACATAGGCCGCGCTGGGCGGCATTACGCTGCGCTCCAAATCCACCAGTTCGGCCAGTTGCTTGCGCAATGCGGCAAGGTCGGTTGGCGGGTTGGCGGTGCGCGTTTTACTGATAGTCGAATCGATCCAGTCACGCTCGAACTCCAGAATGTGGCTCGGCAATGGCTTGAGCTGCTTGATACAGGAGCGATTGGCCAAGAACAGATCTTTTTGCAAACCGCTCATGCCATGGCCTCCTCTTCTGCAAACACTCTGTCCGTGGTGATAATGCCTCGCGCCTTGAGTTCCTTTTTGACCTGAGCGTACCAATCGTCTGCGCCCAGTTCGAAATGCTCATTGAGCGTTTCCACCAGAGTGCCTACCGAAGTTTGTCGTGCACCGATCGCCAGGCGACAGAGCGCGGGCTCCAGGTTGGCCAACGACACGACATTGCCATCGGACTCCAGATCCTTCGCCAGAAGCATCTCCCAGCCGATGAAGTAATCAAGACCTTCATTGCGCAGTTGATTGATCTCGCTTTGAACGCGCGGCTGCGAGGGCGAGTCCTTGATGCCGATGACCCTGGGTAACTGGGCAATGGCAAGTAAGGTCTCGAAGGTCTTCTCGTTACCGGATAACGCCGACTCGTTGTAGATGAAAATGTCCAGGGAAATGGCGTCATGTACTGCGCGGTAATGCTCAATGATATCTTGCTGGCTTGTGCCTGAAGCAAAAGGCGAAGTAAACATGACCGCCTGGGCACCCAATTCCTGGGCCTGCAGTGCATATTCGATCACCTCGGCCGTCGTAGCACGTTCGATGCCAGCAATCACCGTTTTATCCTGCGCATGGGCCAATGTCAGTTCCAGCATACGCCGCCAGTCCTCCCTCCCCAGCCGCCAGCCTTCACCGGATGTCAAACAAGGTATGTACCCATCGACAAACGGCCGCGAGCAATGCAATAGCCGGTGCACACTGGCTTCACAGATGCGCGACTGCTCATCGAGGGGAGAGATCAGAGGCACGAAAATATTCTTACCGGACATACTGGAAGTCCTCCTGCTCAATCGACATTTCACGGGACTGCTCGTACAGACTCTGCAGTTTCTCGGGAAATGCGGGGCTCGAAATCGATGGCGGGAACGATTGCAGGAAAGGCTTCAACGCGCTCAACTCGCGCAACGAATCATCGTGGGTGAAAAATGGGCGCTGATGCTCGACCACTTGGGCAGCCAATAATTTTTTCTCGACACTCAGATGGGCCCAGTCAGTCTCCTGGCAAGCGCGCTTCAAGACTTTATTGCAGTAGCCCTGGCGCTGGATGTTCATGTCTGTATGGAGGACGTCCATGAAGGGGTAGTAGACATCCTGCAAATGGCGACTCTTCTTCCAGATAATGGCATCGCATATCCCGATCTGGCCGAAACTCATCAGCACCTGACGCGAATAGAATGCGCTGAAAAAACTCAGAGATTTTGCGCGAACATCTGGATCGCTATGGTGCATGCCCATGAAAACAGAGGCATCGATAACAGGAATGGCGCCATCAGTCATGATAGTGCTCCAGTGCAAGGGCGATGGTTTTGACCGCCTGTTCAAACTCTTCGGGTTTGCGGGCTAATGCCAGACGAATGTACTTCTGCCCCGCCTGCGGCTGACTCCAATAAAAGTACTTGCCTGGCAACACGTACACTTCGAACCCCATCAGATACGCCTGCAAATCATCGGCCGTCACACCCTCGCGCAGGATTTCGAACCACGCGACACTGGTCTCGACCATGGGTAACACGTAACTTAAAAAATCACCTTCCAAGTGGTGCCTGGCGGCTGTTCGATTGACTTCAAGCACGCAACGGACAGACTCGAAATCGTCTTCGCTGCTGTCTCGAATGTATTGGGTCACCACGTTAAGAATGAATGGCGAGACGTTCAGCAGAACACTCGTCACAATGCTGTAGATATCGGCGTTAATGGCCTGACTGGACATGATCGTTGCGCACTTGGTGTCTTGCAGCGGCCAGGTTTTGCCGGTGTCTTCCATGATTATGTACTGGGTGCCGATGTCGTCCAGGATCGCATAAGCGTCGAATCGGCTGCCCCCTGCGATCTTGAAAAACGCAGCAAAGCAAAAGTCCAGAATAAGCAGCTTGCCGTGGTCCTTGCAGTAACGCGCCACCTCCACAAAAGTATCGGCGCCTTTAGCAAACATGCTCGAACCGGTCGGGTTGTTGGGATCCACCAGAAAAATCGCATCGACATTAGCTGCCGCCGTTTGGAGTTTTGCATAGACGTTTGCTGAAGACTGAAAAAGGCTCTCGTCCAGCGCAATCAATGGCACTTCCATGTGCTTGAGCAAGTCATGCAGGTTATCGAAGCACGGCTCGATCAGCCCCACGCTCATGTTGCGTTTGCGCAGATAGGTTGCGGTGATGTGCATCGCAATTGAAGCTGCATAGACCAGGTAAATTTCATCATGTCGCTTGAGCGCGTGCTCTTGACCATGAAAGGAGAAAAACGCCTGAATGAACTCTTGCTCACTCTGGTACTGACTACGGCTTTGGGCGCGATACCAGAGTTCGGGTAGGCGCTCGACGATCTGTCGCTGAGTGATGCTCTGGTCCTGGTGCGTATGGGCATCGGCCAGATTGAAGCGTGTTTTCAGGGCAGAAATTTCATGCTGGGTAATATCTTCTTTAACGTCGTGACGGGCTACAACACTCATATTGTTATTCCTGTAGGAGTTAACTTAGTTATCTACGGAGATAGTCAGCTCACGGAGCCGCAGACAAACCCGGTTCAATAGTTAACGCTGCCCTATTGCTCTACAACTGTACCTGAGTGCAGTTTTGTGTTTTTTTTAAACCTGTCTTTAGGTACAGTTGTTTTCTGCATACTCAAGCGCCATCCTGCTCGCGCGTTCAAAATCAATCCACGTTGTAGTACACGGACGGAAGTCATAAAACGCATGGACAAGGTCAGCTTTTACAGCGTCGATTATTCAGATGCCTCACCAGAACTAATGGGCAATCTATTCTGCTTAAGAAAAGAAATATTCGCCGACCGGTTGGACTGGCGCGTCATCGTTAACGAAGGCAGGGAAATTGACGAGTATGACAACGCATTCTCAACGTATCTGGTAGGAATGTATGCAGGCATACCCTTGGCCAGCCTGCGCCTGATCAATACGCTGAACCCCTATATGGCAGAGGGACCCTTTCGCGGCTTTTTCAACTACGTGTTACCCAAAAACCAGCTGATCGCTGAGTCCAGCCGCTTTTTCGTGGACAAGACCCGCTCACGGGCTTTTGCGCTGACTCGAGTGCCGATCACTGAGATGTTGCTTCTGGCGATGCACAGCCATGCCGCTCGCCTGGGTCTGGACTCGATCATAACGGTGGTCAGCCAAGCCATGTCACGCATCGTCCTCAGGGCAGGATGGCATTACGAGATATTGGATACAGGCGAAGCTTCACCAGGAGAGAAAGTACTGTTGCTGAATATGCCCATTCGTCCTGAAAACGATTGGCGGCTTAAAGAAGTGATCAATTCAAAGAACAATCATCCTTTGCACAAGTTGCTCGAAATCAACTGTTGAACATGACTCCGGCATTAATTCAGACCAGTCCCAAACTGACAGCCTTGTACACGGCTTGCTTGGCATTGCAGACCCTAAGCTTGTTTACTACATTCGCCATGTGGAATTTCACGGTGCGCACGGAAATGGCATAAATCGCGGCGATTTCCCTGTAAGCCTTGCCCATGACAACCCACTTGAGCACGCCTAGTTCGCGATCCGAGAGCCCAGTCTCATCCCGCTCGGGAAAAAGCTCATTGAGGGAAAAACAATTCGTCAACCTGCTTTGAAACTGAACGAGCGTCATCTGAATTTCCGCCGCCCTACGCATCATGAACTGCTCGAAGTCGTTACGACGGTCGGTATTGCTGATGCTCAGGGCGGCGAAAAGGCCATTAGCATCATGCAGATTAAAAGTCAAACCATCGGATATTCGATACTTCTCCGAGGACGCAAAAACTTCCTGGCCTTGCCCCGGTTCCCTGGATTCAAGTGCCTCACGCCAAAAGAACGGTGCTATACATTTCATGCCGTGTTTGATGACGGGGTCTATAAGATGATAACCCTCAGCTTTATATACATCGAGCCAGCGCTTCGGATAGTTGGAGAAAATTCTTGGCTTGACCTCACGTCCCTTGCAAGTGATGAAATAAGCATAATGACAGCCCTCTAGAGGTTGCAGACATTTCTCAAACTCACTTCTGAGTCGTTCATCCAATTCAGACTCGGCACTTACCACTCCCCCGCCTTTCAAATATTGAGTGCTCATAAAAACTCCCTTTTTTATGGTTGCGGTTTAAAGTTTGCCCTGCAGCATCTCAAGTGATGGGGTTATTCAATCCAAGTCTGAATCCGTAGTAAAGACAAATCACCACTACACATGTTGCGATGGCTATTGAATCACTTATTGAAGCTGACGATATATAACCTGCCTATCGAAAAGCCGCCCTCCTCTGTGGAGTCAAGCGGCTTGTGTCATCCAGCGTGATTCAGAAGCCGCGTCAGTCAGCAGGGCCATCGCGGGATTCCGCGAGCCCGGCTTGCACGGCAGGACGAGATTCAATTACCGCCAGCCAGCGCAATACATTCGTAAAAGGTGTGATATCCAAGTCAAGCTCCTCATAGGTGCGCAGCCAGGGAAACGCCGCGATATCGGCGATGGAATACTGGTCGGATGCCAGGTAAGTGTGCTCGCTCAGTTGCTTGTCCACCACGCCATAGATCCGCAGCGCCTCTTTGCGGTAACGCGCGATAGCTTCCTCATTGCGCGTCGTGGTGCCGTGCAAGAACCACCACAACTGGCCCAGCATCGGACCGATGGCCCCGACCTGGAAGAAAAGCCATTGTTGAACCACAAGTTGTTCGGCAGATGAACCAGGCTGCAGACGATCGAATTTCTGCGACAGGTGGCTCAGGATGGCAGCAGATTCGAAAACCGAAATGCCCGCCTGATGATCGACGATGGCAGGGATTTTTCCGTTGGGGTTTATCCGTAGAAACTCCGGTGAGTGCTGCCGCCCCCTGGACAAGTTGAACTTCACCTTTTCACAGTCAATTGCAGCTTCTTTGAGGAATATACTGATTTTTTGCCCGTTCGGTGTATCGGCCGTATACAACGTGATGGGGTAAGGCGCGCTCATTAGGGAACTCCAATACAGGGTAATGTCATTGCATTTGCAATCATATTGAGGCGTGCAGTATGGTGCAAGTACGACGGAACGCACGGAGATTTCAGGATATGATCGGCTTTTCCAGCTTCAATAAGACACCAGAGACCACTCTTGCCGCTCAGGCCTGCATCGATAAAATACGAAACCTGGCACAGCAATACACTGCTGGTTTTTCCTCGCCGCTCTACACCATGATTGATATCGCCAATCGACTGGAAAGGGATCCTGGAACGGCCAGACATATCTGGGTCATCCGGTCCAACAACCAATCTCAAATCGATAGTTGTCACCCACGTATCAACGCCTGGCCACTGCGTTTTAGCCCTGCAGCCCGTGCCAGCGAAAAACCGCTGTTGTACCTGACCAGTTCTGCGACATCGGCCGAACTTTGCGCACTTTCGAACGAATCCGCCCACAGAGGCATTCTGTGCAATGACATAGAAACCCTGCCCTCTCGTTGGCCGAAGGGCGCCCACCCTTGGGTCTCGATCTGGCTGGCCGCCAATCCGCAATGCCTGCCCTTCGACCCCGCCAGCGGTGCCGAAGCGCACGCCATTGCGCTTGCTGCGTTGCAAAGCTTGTATGTGGAAGGCAATGACGGTTTCTATTACATGGCGCTTCACGATGAACCCAATGATTTCATCGCCCCTATCAGCCAACTCAGTGCGAGCCAGGCACTTAAGGGCATGTACAAGCTCAACGAGATAGATACAGATGCCGGGCAACCTCGGATTCGCTTGTTAGGCGCGGGGCTGGCCTTGCAGTCAGTGGTCTCAGCAGCGCAGATATTGCGTGATGACTGGGGTGTCGAAAGTGAACTCTGGAGCTGCCCCAGCTACACTCGCCTGGCCCGGGATGCAGACAAGGCACAACGCTGGAACCGGATGCATCCGCATATGCCGCGGCGGTCTTCACATTTGCTCGACTGCCTGAGCGCCGATGATTGCCCGGTGGTCGCGGTGACCGGTTATGCCCAGCATGTCGCCGATCAGATCGGTGCGCATATCCAGTCACGATTCGTGGCGCTCGGCGCTGACTCAACCGAAACACCGCCGGGCAAATCGTTGGATAAACGCTGGATTGTGGTCCTCGCTCTGCGCGCCTTGGCTGAGGAAGGTGCTATCGCGCAGACGCGCGTCGAACAGGCCATCGGCCGCTATCTGCTGCAATGACCGGACAACGGTCAACTCGCTCGCCCACTGTTGCGCGCCGCCCTTGCGGCTCGCTCAAGCGCGTCACTGAAAAACCGCTGTTGCTCGACATCGAATTGCGACAAAAACAACTCGTCCACCGCCCCTTCATAGACTTGCCACATTTTTTTACGTAGCACTTTCCCGCTCTCGGTAATGGCGGCATACGCACCACGGCCGTCATCGCTGGCACGGCTGCGTGTAACCAAGCCTTCGGCCTCCAGACGGTCCACCAACCGGGTGAGGTTGTAACGCTCGATCGCCATCACGTCAGCCAATTCGTTCATGCGCCGGGTGCCGTCAGGGCCGCTTTCCAGGCCCCATAGCGCGTCGTACCACGCGTAAGCCGGCAGTCCGGCGGCCGCCAGCCGACGCTCGATTTCCCGGATCAGGCAGCGGTGAGCCCTGACGAATCTGAACCAGGTATCCGGATCGCTTGAAGACATGCATCACCCATTTCATGAAATCTATTTAGTTGCAATTGTAGCGTGCAGCAGGCTAAGTTCTCGCATGTAGTTGCAGTTGCAACCACATATATTATTCAAGGTTGGCGTCGACCCACGCCCCTTAGCTAAGCACCAAACGACTCGGTGCTGCTGCACTGTCCAGGAGACGACGATGGCACAACAACCCCTGTTTTTCGACGAGGATCCACAAGAAACTCGCGAATGGCTCGAATCCATTGAATCGGTGGCGAGCGTCGAAGGGCGCCCTCGCGCCCACTATCTGATCGATCAGATGCTGGATTTCGATGCCAACCGCCATGGTAATTTTTACGGGCGCGTCACCACGCCCTACGTCAACACCATTGCGGTCGACCGTCAGCAGCCTTACCCCGGCGACCTGACGATAGAGCACCGGATCAATGCTTATATCCGTTGGAACGCTTTGGCCATGGTGCTGCGCGCCGGCAAACATTCGAACGTGGGCGGGCACATCGCTTCCTATGCCTCGGCGGCCATTCTGTACGACGTCGGCTTCGAGCATTTCTTCCGTGGGCGCACCGAGCAGTTTGGTGGCGACATGGTGTATATCCAGGGCCACTCTTCGCCGGGCATCTACGGGCGCGCTTATCTGGAGGGACGACTGAGTGAAGATCAGTTGGATAACTTCCGCCGTGAGACCGACCGCGACGGTGTCTCGTCCTATCCGCACCCAAGGCTCATGCCGGACTTCTGGCAGTTTCCGACGGTGTCCATGGGACTCGGACCGATCACCGCCGCGTATCAGGCCAGATTCATGCGCTACCTCGAAGACCGTGGCCTGAAAGAACATCAAGGGCGCAAAGTGTGGGCGTTTCTCGGTGACGGCGAAATGGACCAGCCGGAATCGCTGGCGGCAATTTCCCTGGCAGGTCGGGAGAAGCTCGACAATATTATTTTTGTCGTCAACTGCAACCTCCAGCGCCTGGACGGACCGGTGCGCGGCAACAGCAAGGTGATCCAGGAATTTGAAAGCCTGTACCGGGCGGCCGGCTGGAACGTCATCAAAGTGATCTGGGGCAGCGGTTGGGATGCCTTGCTGGAAAAGGACAAAAGCGGCCTGTTGCGTCAGCGCATGATGGAATGCGTGGACGGCGACTATCAAAACTACAAATCCCAGAACGGCGCTTATGTACGTGAGCATTTTTTTGGCAAATACCCTGAGCTGCTGGAACTGGTCAGCGACCTGAGCGACGACGAAATCTGGAAGCTCTCACGCGGTGGCCATGACCCGGAAAAAGTCTACAATGCCTACGCCGCCGCCATGCGCCACAGCGGCGGACCAACAGTCATTTTGGCAAAAACCGTCAAAGGCTTCGGCATGGGCGAAGCAGGCGAAGGCCAGAACATCAACCATCAACTCAAGAAGATGGGTGAGGACGCTGTCAAAGCGTTCCGTGATCGTTTCGGGCTGGACCTCACCGACGATCAATTGGGCGATATGCCCTACCTCAAACCGGCGGCGGACAGTGTCGAGGCCCTTTATCTACAAGCCAGGCGCACCCAACTGGGCGGTTACGTGCCTGCGCGCTTCAGTGCGGTGGAGCCGTTGCAGATCCCGCCATTGTCGGCCCTGGACAGCCAGCTCAAAGGTACCGGCGAGCGCGGAATTTCCACCACTATGGCGTTTGTGCGCATCCTCGGCACTTTGCTCAAGGACCCGAGCATCGGCAAGCTGATTGTGCCCATTGTCCCGGACGAATCACGCACCTTCGGCATGGAGAGCCTGTTCCGCCAGATCGGGATCCACTCCCACGTCGGCCAGTTGTATACACCTCAGGACGCCGGCCAACTGAGTTATTACAAGGAGGCACGGGATGGCCAGATCATGCAGGAGGGGCTGAACGAGTCCGGCGGAATTTCTTCCTGGATCGCAGCGAGTACTTCGTACAGTACACACGGCGTGATGACGGTACCCTTCTACATCTTTTATTCGATGTTCGGCTTCCAGCGCGTCGGCGATCTGGCCTGGGCGGCGGGCGATGCACGCGCCCGAGGTTTTCTGCTGGGCGCCACGTCCGGCAGGACCACGCTGATGGGCGAAGGCCTGCAGCATGACGATGGTCACAGCCATGTGCTGTCCTCTACCGTACCGTGCTGTGTGTCCTACGACCCGACGTTCGCCTATGAACTGGCCGTGATCATCCAGGATGGCATGCGGCGTATGTATGTCGAAAACGAAGACATTTATTACTACATCACACTGCTGAACGAAAACTACGCCCATCCGCCCATGCCCGAAGGTGTCGAGCAGGACATTCTCAAAGGTATGTATCGGCTCTCAACATCGGCGCAGCCAATCGAAGGCAAGCACGTGCAATTGATGGGTTGTGGTTCGATCCTGCAAGAAGTCATCGCCGCCGCGCAGTTGCTGGAGCAGGACTTCGGTGTAAGCAGCGAAGTGTGGAGCGTCACCAGCCTGACCGAACTGCGTCGCGATGGACAGGATGCCGAACGCTGGAATTTGCTGCATCCCCAGCAGCCACCCCGTATCGGTCACGTTGAAAGTTGCCTGCAAGATAAACAGGGTCCGGTGGTGGTAACGACTGATTACATGAAGATATTCGCCGACCAGATCCGCCCGTTCGTGCCCAAGCGGCGCTTTGTGGCATTAGGCACCGACGGTTTCGGTCAATCGGATACCCGGGAATCGTTGCGCAGGTTTTTCGAAGTGGATCGTCACTTCATTGCGTTGGCGGCCTTGAAGGCGCTGGCCGATGACGGAGGTGTGCCTAGGGAAAAAGTAGCTGAGGCGATTGCACTTTATGGGATTGACCCGGAGAAGCAGAACCCAGCGAAAGTTTGAGTCTTATCTATTGTAACTACCTCCCAATAAGGAGGGAGACAGCTTCTGGCCGCTGTGTTTACAGCGGCCTTTTTATGGACTCTATTAACTCCCCTGCTATTTCTCTTCAAGGAACTCGGCGTAACCCGACTGATGCGGTTGTGCGAAAACCACATGCCGTGGGAATCTCCGTTGTTCGCGTACTCGATCCACTTCGATCTCGATAAACCCTTACCCTGGTTACGCCATTTCCAAGAACCCTGACTTCGATTGGGATCGCATCCTGATCGACGAAGATGAACTGCGCCGGGTTGACGACATCTCATGCCCAAGCACTGTATCGCCTCGCAGATAACTAAGATAAACGGCCGAATACGATCGTCCGTTTCGCCGGGGATGTCTCACGCTACTGCTCGTAAAGCGCGCACTTTCTCGTATCGCGAGAATCCGATCTTGATGCCGACTAGCATGGGGGCGGCGATTACAAAAAGCAGGGCCACGGCGATGAACGCTGTGTCGAAGGCAATCACCGTGGACTGAATTGTCACTGACCGGCCCAGAAGGCTCATCGCTGCCCGGCTAGCGGCCGTTGTATCCATTCCTTTCGCGCTCAGCATGGCAGTCGTGGTCGTCATTCGCTCGATGACCGCGGCCCCGCCTGGGGTGACGTTGGCGCCGAGGACCACGGCATTGGTGACGACGTTATGGTCGATCAGTGTCTGGAGCCCTGCGACTCCAATGAGGCCACCTAGTTGGCGACCCGTATTGAAAAGGCCTATTCCACTGGCGAGGTTTCGGCTGTTGAGGTGGCTGAAGGCGATCAGCGTGATCGATAAAAACAGAAAGCCAAGCCCCAACCCGCGCAACAGGATAGCCGCCATCATGTCGTCCGCGCCGCTTTCGCTGGTAGAACCGGACAGCATCCACATCGCCACCATGATCATCAGGATGCCAAAGGGCACGGTGGCGAACGGCGCAACGCGGCGGGCCTGCATGAGCCAAGCCGATATGAGCAGCGCGCCGACAAAAAACGCGCCGCTGGGCAACAGGAGCCGACCGGCATCGGTAGGCGTGAACCCGAGGACCGACAGGGCGAACGCCGGAATCAGGAACGCGCTGCCGAACAAGGCGGCGCCGGCAACAAAACTGACGATAAAGGCGAAAGAAAAATCGCTCGATTTGAACAGGGTGAAGTCCAGCAGCCCCTGCCCTTTGGCCAACACTTGTTGACCGAAAAATGCCAGCAGAGCGGCTGCGCCGATCACGGTTAGCCACAGGATGTGAGGCTCCTCGAACCAGTCCCATCGGCTGCCTTGGCTGAGAACGTAGGTGAAACAGAACAAGGTGGCAGAGATCAGCGAGAAGCCGATCCAGTCAAACGGACGATGCCGGACCTTGACGGGCATTGGGCCGTCCGCGATCAGCACAAGTCCGGTAGCCGCCAAAGCAATCGGGACAACGCTGAAGAAAATCCATGTCCAGGATTGGCTATCGATCAACCACCCTTGAAGCGCCGGGGCGAGCGTCGCGGGCGCGACAACGGAGCCCATGGCAAACAGGGCCTGGAGGATGGGCTGACGGGACCGCGGATAAGCGCGAAATATCATCGCCTGCCCCCCGACCAGCAGCGTGCCGCCGGCGAAGCCCTGAATCACCCGAAGTGCAACCAGCAGATCCAGCCGAGCGGTAATGGCGGCAATGCCACACGCCAGGCCCATGACCAGGGTCGAGCTGATGATCACATGACGCGCAGCGAAACGGTTTATCAGCCAAGGAGCGGTCATGAACCCGATCAGCTTGAGCGCAATGTAGCCAATATCCAACCAGGCAAACTCATCTGGCGTTGCATAGGTGTCGCCGATGATGTCGCTGCGTCCGAGCGACAGAACGGTGCTGGCAATCGCTTCCGTCAGCGTGGCAA
Organism: Pseudomonas sp. B21-048; assembly: GCF_024748615.1. NCBI lineage: Bacteria > Pseudomonadati > Pseudomonadota > Gammaproteobacteria > Pseudomonadales > Pseudomonadaceae > Pseudomonas > Pseudomonas sp. B21-048. Next base: position 3,528,518 of record NZ_CP087168.1, read on the forward strand.
GCACAATGCCGGCAATGAGCAGGACACCGGTCGTAGCGCTGGCGTTGCTCCGCGTGGCACTGGCAACCGTGTTCATGAGCCGCCCCCTTGCGCCACCTCGACCCGCGCGGACAAGCCAGGCACGATGCGGCCCGGCAACGGGTTGTGGGCAAGCCGGATTTTTACCGGAACCCGCTGCACGACACGCACAAAGTTCCCTGTTGCATTGTCTGTGGGGAGCAAGCTGAACGCCGACCCACTGCCCGGTGCAAAACTGTCGACCATGCCTTCAAGTGCCTCGTTCGGGTAGCCGTCGACCGTAATGCGCACACGCTGACCGGGGCGGATATGTTCGAGCTGGGTCTCCTTGAAATTCGCCACGACCCACACATCATTGACCGGCACGATATCGAGCAAGGCCCCACCCGGCGTAACGAACCGGCCGACGCGGACCTGACGGTTACCGACAACGCCATCAACAGGCGCGTGTACCACGGTGCTGTCGAGATCGATCTGGGCCAGATCGCGCGCGGCCTGTGCCTGCGCCACAGCAGCAACGGCAGCTTCTCGCTGGGCCACAAGGACGGTGATGCGTTGCTGTTGAGCCTCGACCGTTGCCGAAGCCGCCGATACCGTCGCCTCGGCTCTGGAGCGTGCCGTGCCGGTTTCATCGACGAGGGCCTGGCTGACCGCGTTGCTGACGATAAGTTTTTGGCTGCGATCGTGGGTCTTGGTCGCCAGATTCATCTCGGCGGAGGCCGAGCGGCGCTGGGCTTCGGCCTGTCGAATCAGGCTACGCTGAAGCTGGGTTTCGGCATCGACATGGGTCAGGCGCGCCTGGGCAGCGCTGACATTGGCCACTGCTTGAGCAAGTCGCGCTCGATAGTCCCTATCGTCAATCCGGAACAGGACATCCCCCGCACGGACGGTCTGGTTGTCCTCGACCTCTACCGCCGTGACATAGCCGGCAACTTTGGCGGCGAGCGAGGTGAGGTCGCCGCGCACATAAGCGTTATCGGTGGAGGTCGCACCACTCGAAAACGCCATGGCCCATCCGCCAGCCAAGACCGCCACGGCGCCGATGCACAGCAGGATGCCAATCGTCTTTTTCTTGCTTTGCCGCGCCACCACGACAGGGATCTCATCGCTTGCGCTGGTGGCAATGGCGGCCTTGTCCTGAAGCGAGTTCATGTTCTTGTTTCCTGTTCAATGCCAAGGGACCTGCAACAACCGCAGGACGGCAGTGACCTGCCGCCCGGCTGTTGAGCGTCGATGAGCGCGTTGATCGGCTCACTTCTTAATAGGTGTAACGAGCTCCTTTTCGTTGCTGTCGAGGACGAACACGGCCAGCAGGCGTGCGGGCTTCGTGTCGCTGGCGTTGGCGCTGACTTCGTGCACGGAGCCCGGCTCCTCTACGAAGTTTTCGCCGACGTTGTAGATCTTTTCCGGCTCGCCTTTGACTTTGATGCGAAACGAGCCCTCCAGGACCGTTGCATAAATGAAGGCCGTTTTCGGATGGGTGTGGGACGGCGACGCGGCGCCCGGCCCGTACTCGACCAGCACGCCCTTCATGCTTTTGCCAGGGAGGTTGGGAATGGGCCGGTCAAATACGACCGACACCTTGCCTGCGGGCGGCTCGGCGGCCGACGCTGCGGTGATCGACAGCGCTGCGAAGGCAGCGGCCAAGAGATATCGGGTAAACATGGCAATTCTCCTTTATGCGTATGTGTTGTGATGGCGCGGCCCGTTACCGAGCCGTCGACTGACCGAGCCAGTCCTCGAAGCGGATCGCGCCCAGGCGTGGGTTCTTGCCGGGGGTCAGCGATTGATCGTCGAGCACCGAACCGAAGTAGCGCGCGTGCACATCCGGCACGACCTTGCGCGTGTCCTGAGTGGCCCGCAGGAAGCGCCTGACCAGTTCGTCGAGTGGCATGGCCTCGGGACCGGCGACTTCGACCGTGCCATTGACCGGCGTTGCTAGCGTGACCTCGGCGAGCGCCGCCACCACGTCGTCGGAGGCCATCGGCTGGATCAGCGCCGGTGACAGGCAAATCTCCTCGCCAACGGTGGCCGCCTGCGCAATGCCGCCGACAAACTCGAAGAACTGTGTGGCACGCAAAATGGTGTAAGGGATGCCGGACGCCTTGATCAGGTTTTCCTGCGCGACCTTGGCCCGGAAATAGCCGTTTTCGGGAAGCCGTTCACTGCCGACGATCGACAGGGCAACGTGATGGCGAACGCCAGCGGCCGCCTCGGCAGCCAGCAGGTTACGGCTCGATGTTTCGAAGAACTCGAGCACGGCCTGGTCTTCCCATGAGGGCGCATTCGCCACGTCGACGACGATATCGGCGCCATCCATCGCTTGGGCCAGGCCCTCGCGAGTGATGCTGTTCACGCCCGTGCTGGGGGCGGCTGCGAGCGCTTCGTGGCCGCGCTCGCGGAGGATCTTCACAAGTTTCGATCCGATGAGGCCGGTGCCTCCAATGACGACGATCTTCATGGTTTCTCTCCGCTTCTCGACGGCAACCATTGCCGTCGATGTAGATCGAGAGTGCCAGCGCGTATCAGGGAAGTCCTTGTGCCGGCCTTGGGTTTGCCTTCAGGCAAGCTTGGTTTTTCGTCCAAAGACTGGCGTCCCTCGCTGGACGGTGCAGCGGGTTACACGCTGTCGTATTATTCGATACCACTTACTAATCGCCTGCTCAGACACGGAGTCGGGGGCGCTCGACCAGGGGATTCTTACCTTGCCATTCGTGTTTGAAGACTACGTGCTCGATCAGCAGCGCCGGGAACTGACCTTGCGCGGGCAAGTCGTGGCTGTCGGGCCGCAGGTCTTCGATCTATTGCTGCAGCTCGTCAGCAACCGCGATCGCGTCGTCAGCAAGGACGACCTGCTCAGCGCCGTGTGGAGCGGTCGGATCGTCTCGGAATCGACGATCACCAGCCACATCAATGCGGTGCGCAAAGCCATCGGCGATACCGGCGAAGAACAGCGCTTGGTGCGCACAGTCGCCCGTAAGGGCTACCGCTTCGTCGGCGAGATCAAGGTGGATGAGGTCGGGGAAACGCGACAGCCTGACATCGAAGAGCCCACTCCCGAGGACCTGAAGCAAACGCCTCCACCCACCCTCGTCCTGCCGGACAAACCCTCCATTACTGTCTTGCCCTTTCAAAACCTGAGCGGCGATCCGGAGCAGGAGTATTTCGCCGATGGCATGGTGGAGGACATCATCACCGCCCTGTCGCGTATCCGCTGGCTGTTCGTCATCGCACACAATTCAAGCTTCACCTACAAGGGACGGGACGTGGACGTCCAGGGCGTTGGCCAGACACTCGGCGTGCGCTACGTGCTGGAAGGTAGCGTGCGCAAGTCCGGGAACAAGGTACGCATCACCGGGCAGCTGATCGACGCGACGACCGGGATGCATATCTGGGCGGAGCGCTTCGAAGGAATGCTCCACGACATCTTCGAGCTGCAGGATCAAATCGCCGAAAGCGTCGTCGGCGCCATAGCACCGCAGCTGGAACGGGCGGAAATCGAGCGCGCCAAGCGCAAACCGACGGAAAGCCTGGACGCTTACGACTATTACCTGCGCGCAATGCCGAAACTGCACAACGGCACCCGCGAAGCCATCGAGCAAGCGCTGCCGTTGTTCTACAAGGCCATCGAGCTCGATCCGGAATTCGCATCGGCCTATGGCATGGCAGCCTGGTGCCACTTCTGGCGCAAGTTGAATGGCTGGATGACCGATCGGCCTCAAGAAATCGCCGAGGGCGCACGGCTTGCGCGTCTGGCGGTGGAACTCGGCCGGGATGATGCGGTGGCGCTGACGCGAGGCGGACATGCACTTGCCCATCTCGCCGGCGATGTCGATGGCGGCATTGCCCTGCTCGACAGGGCACGCCTGCTCAACCCCAACCTCGCCCCCGCGTGGTTCCTCGGCGGGATCCTGCGCGCGCTGCGCGGCGAAACAGACGCCGCCATCGAGCATCTGACCCATGCCGTTCGCTTGAGCCCGCTGGATCCGGAAATGTTCAGAATGCAGGTCGGGATGGCGCTCGCCCACTTCGTCGCCGGGCGCTTCGATGCCGCTGCTGCTTGGGCGGAAAAGGCGCTGGGTAACCTGCCCTGCCTTCTGATATCGGTTGCCCTGATGGCGGCCAGTCATGCACTCAGCGGACGCATGGACAAAGCGAAGCAAGCGATGCAGCGTTTGCATGAGCTGGATCCGTCTTTGCGCATTTCTAACCTGAAGGAGTGGTTGCCAATCCAGCGTCCTGAGGATTTTGCGCGGTTTGCTGATGGGTTGCGGCTGGCTGGGTTGCCGGAGTGACTGTGGTCTGGTGAACTGCGAAATTGCTTGCTAAAGCCAACGCATGCGATGACCTGGCTCCCGGAGCTGCCGAAGAAAGTCGTGTTCGCCCTCAGCTCCCCACCCGACGGCTATGCCCAGCTCCTGTCAGTATGCTTAATGTTAAGGCTTTACATGGGCTCATCCCTGTCCGACTCAGAATTCATGCCGGCCGCGACGTGAACGCCAGGCGAACCGCAAGCAACACCAATACGAATGCCAGGCCCCGCGACTGCCACTTCGCGGACTCGCCTTTGTGGGACGCGTAACCCCGGATGATTCCCCCCACCAGGCCCAGCGCGACGTGGAAAAAGGCCGCGATCAGTGTCAACACCAGCCCCAGCGTCACGATTTGCTGTGCGACCGGAGAACTGCCCCGAACAACGAACTGCGGCAAAAACACCATGAAGAACAGCAGCGCTTTCGGGTTGAGCAAAGAGTTCAGCATCGCACGTATGAACACCGACATCAGCGAGGCCTGGATGGCGGAGTGGAGTGGAAGTCCGGCACGAACCCGTATGGCCTTCCAGGCCATCCAGAGCAGATAGAACGCACCGGTCCAGCGGATCAGGTCGAACGACGGTGGCCACTGCGCTATTGCGGCCGTGAGACCGGCTGCGGTGAGCGCGGTCAATACGAGGTCAGCTGCGCCAATTCCCAATGCAGCAACGACGCCGCCACGCCAGCCGTAGCTCGCGCCGTGCGCAATCACGAAGGCCATGTTGGGGCCGGGAGACATCAGCAACAGCAACACCGCCCCCGCAAACAGCAGTAGCGTCGATGGCTCTACCATGTGTGCTCCAGATCGCCGCGATAGACGATGTGAAGCTTGTTGCCATCAGGGTCTCGAAGGTAGGCACCGTAGTAGCCCTCGCCATACCAGGGCCGCTCACCCGGAGTGCCTTCATCAGTACCGCCCTTCAGAATCCCCGCTGTGTAGGCCGCGCGTACGATGTCGGGCGTTTCGGCATGAAACGCGAGCATGCTGCCATTGCCCGGCGTGGCCGCAAGACCATTACGCGGCAAGTAGACATAGAACCTGGGCAGTGTGAGCGTCGGATGGACCCAGCAAGCCGAGGCGGGACCTCCATCCGGAGTCACCGCGCGGCGGATCAGCCCGAGTGGCGCAAGCACGGCGTCATAAAAAGCCGATGCTCTTTCGAGGTCGGTGCATCCCACAGTAACGTGACTGAACATGTCTCAATCGATTCGACGCCACTGGAACGGTTGCGTCCTGCGCGCCGAGCTCGCCTCCTTGTTTTGTGAGGTAGTGGAGCCTACGCTCGCCACTTGATACACACAAAGAATTGTTCTAGGTACATTCAATGACGATGCCACGGTACAAAACCATTGCTGACCAGGTAGCGGAAGACATTCGCAGCGGACGTTTGCGCCCTGGAACCCAACTCCCGACAGTACGCACATTGATGAACGAACATGGCATTGCGCTTGCGACAGCAGCTCGCGTTTACCGCACGCTGGAATCGATGGGCCTGGTGGTGGGTGAAATGGGGCGTGGCACCTTTGTGCGCGACACATCCCTTCCACGCGACCTCGGTCTGCAACCGGCATCCGAAGCTGGAATAATTGACCTGACCTTCAATAATCCAGCGGTTCCCGGGCAAGCAGAGATGCTGAGGCAGGCACTGCGCAGCATCGCATCGTCGGGCGATCTGGACGCCTTGTTGCGCAACGCCCCCCATGGCGGGCGTCCGCATGAACGAGAAATCGCTGCGAAACATCTTCGCAATCGAGGGATTCGAGTCCCCGGATCGCAGGTGTTGATCGTCAATGGCGCGCAGCAAGGGCTGGCGCTCGCGATGATGGCGATGCTCAAGCCGGGCGACGTACTCGCTGTCGACGCGCTCACTTATCCGGGCATCAAAGCGCTGGCCGTCGTCCATCGCATTGAGCTTCTGCCTATACCGTTGGCTGATGGCAAGACCAATCTCGATGCGCTCGCGGCAAGTTGCAAGCGGCGTCCGGTACGCGCGTTTTATGCGATGCCAACCCTACACAATCCGCTGGGATCGATCATGCCGGCCGCCGAACGTAAGCGTTTGGTAGCGCTGGCCGAGGAACACGATTTTGCGCTGATCGAGGACGGCGCCTATGCGTTTCTAGCCGAGCCGGCGCCGAAGCCGTTGTTCATGCTCGCACCGAATCGCACGATCTACGTTTCCGGCCTTTCCAAAAGCGTCGCCTCGGGCTTGCGAATCGGATTCATCGCAGCGCCTGTATCGCTCATCCCTGCGCTCGAGCAAGCCGTGCGAGCCTCCACATGGAGTTCGCCATCGATCACCGTCGAACTGGGGTGTCGCTGGATCGAAGAAGGCGTGGTGGATGACCTGGAAGAATTGAAGCGCAAAGACGCCGCGAATAGACAACGACTTGCCCGCCGCATTTTCGGCGGCATCAACCTGATCGCGCATCCAAACGCCTACTTCCTGTGGCTACCATTGCCCGAAGACATGCGGGCCGAGAGCATTGCTGCTGCATTGCGGCGCGACAACATTTTGGTCACGACAGCAGAGCCGTTTTCTGCTGCATCCCATGCGCCTAATGCGCTGCGCGTGGCGCTGGGATCGGTGCCTGTTGAAACGCTTGAACTCGCCCTGAAAAAAGTGAGAGTTGCCTGCGGCTATTAGTTTGAGTTTTCATACCATCACATGTCAGATTTCACTTGGCGCGGAGCAAATATCCGATCGTACCTCGTCGATGTTTTCAGCATGATTTTCTACAACCTAGTGGGCGAGCACTGCTATTTCGGGCCGGTTTTAGTCCGGGTTTCGCAGGTTGGTGGAATATCGCCCGTGTTGCACGGCGAATTGATCCCGTGGCTTCGCACTAGCGACGGTAGTAGCGGCGCCTGAACGGCTGTGACTTCAGTTGCGAAAACAGGGGTTGAGGTTTTCATCTGTGTTGCTGATGCCGAGCCCACCGCCGCGAACGCGAACAGGCCGAAGAGCACCATCCGTGGGTCATGGAGTTCGGCTTTCTCACAAAAAACCGCGAACAGAGTTAACGATGAAAGTTATGCGCGGCGGTTCGAATGTGGGCTTTAATGTCCGTGCTTATAGGCAGCCACATTAGCTTCGATTCCGTACGAAGATGAATGCGCCTAACGGCGGGTTCAGGTTGCCATGCCCTTATCCAATCAAGGAAGAAACGACATTGAAAATAGCTTTCGGCGCCCTATTGTTGACCTGGCTGACGACTCTCGCACTCGCTGACGAGAACCCTGTCGGCTTCCAATCTTCCACACTGCCGGACTCGCACAATGACCGCTCACTGGAGATGGTCGTCTGGTACCCCAGTGCAACGACCGCAGCCACGCAATTGATCGGCGATGATGCGGCGTTTGTCGGTGCTTCCGCCGTTCGTGACGCGCCCCCCGCTGGTGGCAAGCATCCATTGCTGGTGCTCTCCCACGGATACAGGGGGAACTGGAGCAACCAGATCTGGCTTGCCAGTGCTCTGGCCCATCGGGGTTACATCGTCGCCGCAATCAATCACCCTGGCACCACGACCCATGACCGTAGCCCTAAGGCAGCGGCGCAGTTGTGGCAGCGGCCCGTTGATGTGCGCCGAGTCATTGATGCGGTCACGACTCAACCTGAAAAATTCGGCTTGGTCGCCAATGGCCGAATTGCAGTAGTGGGCCATTCACTCGGCGGCTGGACCGCCCTGGAGATCGCCGGCGCTCGTTTCGATCCAGACCGCTTCGCCCATGACTGCAAAGCCCACCCGCAGTTATCAAGTTGCACCATCTATGGAAAGATGAGCCCCGCAAGCACCTCAGAATCAAAGGCCGCGTTAGCCGCCGATTTGCGCGATAAACGCGTCACTGCTGTGGTTACATTGGACCTGGGCCTTTCACGGGGCCTGACCGATGGAAGCCTGGCCGCGCTGCCGGTACCAGCGCTGGTGATCGCCGCCGGCGTACCGTCGCGCGAGCTTCCCGCTGAGTTGGAGTCTGCCAACCTGGCCAAACGCCTGCCTGCGGCGTCAAGCCGTTACGTCGAAATCAGCGACGCCAGCCATTTCAGCTTCTTGTCGGTGTGCAAACCTGGCGCGCAGGAAATGCTGGAAGAAGACGTACCAGGCGATGGCATCATTTGCCAGGATGGCGACAGCGCTCGCCCGCGCGAGGTGATTCAACAGCAGATTGCATCGTTGATAGCAGAGTTTCTTCAGTCTTCTATTTACGAAGAGGACAGTTTGTAAGCTCGTGTTACGGCTGTATGTTGTAAGACTTTCGAGCGGTGAGGTTCTGCCAGCTTATAACTCTATGCGTTCATACCTCTCCCAAAGTTGGCTCATGAGTGATGAATGGGTGTATCAGTGGGGGCATTGGTGGAACTGTAATGCGATAAAGTTTGCTAAGGGAGAAATCGCCATGTATTGGCGTTTGTGCTTTGGGCTTTCCAGAAGTCGTGTGTATTCGCCTTACGCAACAAGCCCACGTCGCAAACCACTCATACAGACACTTCTTCGAGGTATTGGGCGGGTCATGGCGCTACCCCCGCTTGTGACAGCTCAATTCTGGTTGGCTATCTGGTCTGGGCTGTTTGTGATGGATCGCGATGACAGGCTCAGCTTCAGGTGTCTGTGGAGAGGTGAAAGGCAGCTTCTGGTCCAGTGTGTGTAAAAACGCCTTCGCGAACCCTTGCTATGATTTCTGAGGATTTCATCGCAGGGATCGCCCATGAAGCGCTTTATCCAAGGTGAACATCGAGGCCAAGGCACCTTACTTCCCGAGAGTCTCGACGACTACGTCAGCGATACCAATCCGGTGCGCGTAGTCGACGTCTTCGTCGACGAACTAGACCTGGTCAATCTGGGTTTTGAAGGTGCGATCCCAGCCGATACTGGCCGGCCGGCTTACCACCCCGCGATCTTGCTAAAGATATACATCTACGGCTATCTCAACCGCATCCAGTCAAGCCGGCGGTTGGAACGAGAAGCTCAACGCAACGTCGAACTGATGTGGTTGACCGGACGTTTGATGCCGGACTTCAAGACCATTGCCAACTTCCGAAAAGACAACAGCAAGGCCATCCGGGGCGTCTGTCGCCAGTTCGTTGTGCTGTGTCAGCAGTTGGGATTATTCGGAGAAAATCTGGTCGCCATCGATGGCAGTAAATTCAAAGCAGTCAACAACCGCGACCGCAATTTCACCAGCGCCAAACTGAAGCGGCGAATGGAAGAAATTGAATCGAGTATCAGCCGCTACCTGACGGCACTCGATGCTGCCGATCGGCAAGAACCCATAGCTTCCGAGCCCAGTGCCGTGCGGCTGGAAGAGAAAATCGCCAAGCTCAAAACTCAAATGAAAGAGCTTCAGGCGATCGAAATCCAGCTCAATGAATCGCCGGATAAACAGGTCTCACTGACCGATCCAGACGCCCGTTCCATGATGACGCGCGGCACGGGAATCGTCGGCTACAACGTGCAGACAGCGGTCGATACCCAGCACCATTTGATCGTTGCGCATGAGGTGACTAACGTCGGTTCCGACCACGATCAACTCAACTCGATGGCCAAGCAGGCCCGCGAGGCGATGGCGTCAGATACGTTGTCGGTGGTGGCTGACCGAGGCCAACCATGTACGGTACCCACACGCTACGGAGAACCAAGGTATCGCTAATCTATCGCAGGACGAAGAACCTGAGAGCAGTACGACTCCTGCTTGGCCGTACGAAGCTCGAATGTACCGTCAGATACCTGGGGATCGAGGTCGATGACGCCCTGGAAATGGCGGAACAGACGGACGTCTGACCACCCACTGCAACGGTCGAGGCTAGACCGTCGCAGTCTCTTGCCCGGCTCGAGATCGGGCAATGCCATATGACCAGAAGGAAGGATTTGTTCAAGCATTGCTTGGCGAGGCACCAATCGCTGCAGATCTTCCATCGTGACGTTCCAGCTTTCCAGGCGTCTATAACTTTGTAGCCAAGGTTGGCTCTCATCCTGAAAGAGGGAGAACTTTTATGATCATTAAACCGCGCGTTCGCGGCTTTGTCTGTGTGACTACCCATCCCACTGGCTGCGAAGCCAACGTCAAGAATCAGATCGATTACGTTACTACGAAAGGATTGATCACCGGGGGGCCAAAGAGCGTACTCGTGATCGGTGCATCGACCGGATACGGACTTGCTGCACGGATAACGGCAGCTTTTGGTTGTGGCGCCAATACTCTCGGTGTGTTTTTCGAACGTGAAGGCGATGAGGGCAAGCTCGGCACCGCCGGCTGGTACAACACAGCGGCCTTTCACACGTTTGCCGAGTCCGACGGCCTCTACGCCAAGAGCATCAATGGCGATGCTTTTTCCGATGAGATCAAACAGAAGACTATCGACGTTATCAAGCGCGACTTCGGGAAGGTCGACCTGGTTGTTTACAGTCTTGCCGCGCCGCGCCGGACACACCCCAAGACGGGTGAAGTATTCAGTTCTACCCTCAAGCCGCTCGACAAGGCCGTGACCTTGCGGGGCCTGGATACTGATAAGGAAGTGGTCAAGGACACCACGCTACAACCCGCGACCCAAAGCGAAATCGATGGCACGGTGGCCGTGATGGGCGGCGAAGACTGGCAGATGTGGATCGATGCCCTGCACGAAGCGGGTGTTTTGGCTGATGGGGCGAAAACGACCGCGTTCACTTACCTGGGCGAAAAACTGACTCATGACATCTACTGGAATGGCTCCATTGGTGTGGCCAAGAAGGACCTGGATCAGAAAGTCCTTGGTATCCGTGAACGGTTGGCTGTGCTGGGGGGCGATGCGCGGGTCTCGGTATTAAAAGCGGTGGTTACCCAGGCAAGTTCCGCTATCCCGATCATGCCGCTGTACCTGTCATTGTTGTTCAAAGTCATGAAGGCGCAGGGCACACACGAGGGGTGTATCGAGCAGGTCTACGCGCTCTACAAAGACAGCTTGTACGGCCATTCTCCAGTTATGGATCAAGAGGGTCGCCTGCGCGCGGACTACAAGGAGCTCGCTCCCGAAATCCAGAATCGCGTCAAGCAACTCTGGGATCAGGTCAGTAATGACAACCTTTATGAACTTACTGACTTTTTCGGTTACAAGACGGAGTTCCTGCGTCTCTTCGGTTTCGGGATCGAAGGGGTGGACTACGAGGCTGAGGTCGATCCGGACGTCAAGATCTCCAACCTGGTTCAGGCTTAGGTCGCAAGTGTGGAAAGCTGCCTCGACGCCTCTGAGGCAGCTGCTGTCGTGGAGGGGCTGTAAATGGATGTCTGCTTCTGGCCGAAAGCGTCGTTCGTGAGCGGCAGCAATCAGCCGATTCTGTTGAAAAAGTAGCTCCCCTGACTGGCCTCCGGCAAAATCTCTTCATTGGCCGGAGGGGGATCACACAGCATGATGGGACAGTTATCGAGTGGGCAGGAGCGACTGTTTTACTCGTTCAACCTTGAAGATCACATCCCAGCGAATCACCTTCTGCGCAGCATTGATCGGTGTCTCGATCTGAGCGACCTGCGCCATTACCTCGCCGATTTCTATAGCCCGATTGGGCGTCCGTCGATTGATCCCGAACTGATGATTCGCATGCTGATCGTGGGCTATTGCTACGGCATTCGCTCAGAGCGGCGGTTGTGCGAAGAGGCCCATTTGAACCTGGCGTATCGCTGGTTCTGCCGGTTGAGCCTTGAAGATGAAGTACCCAATCACTCGACGTTTTCCAAAAATCGACACGGCCGTTTTCGGGACAGTGATCTGTTTCGCTGGTTGTTCAATGAAGTGCTGCGTCGCTGCATGGACGCCGGTCTGGTCAAGGGCGAAGGCTTTGCCGTGGACGCCAGCATTATCAAAGCAGATGCGAGTCGGCAGCGCGGCGTACCGGGAGATGAACAGGTCAACTGGAGCGATCCATCCCTGAGCACTCGCGCCGTGCGTGAGTACCTTGAAGGCCTCGATGAAGAGGCTCTGGCCGAAACGCTATCGAAGCGCCTATCGCTGACGGATCCTCAGGCCCGCTGGACCGCTGCTCCAGGAGGCCCAGCGTTCTTCGCCTATTCCACGAATTATCTGATCGATACCGAGCACGGCGTGATCATGGATGTGGAACCCACACCGGCTCATCGAACCGCAGAAGTCGAGAGCACCAAGACGATGATCGATCGGGTCGAAGCGCAGTTCGACATCAAACCGGAGCGCCTCATTGGCGACACCGCTTACGGTACCGCGCCGATGCTGGCCTGGATGGTGGAGGAAAAATACATCGAGCCACATGTGCCGGTGTGGGACAAAACTGAGCGCAAGAACGACAGCTTTTCGAGTAACGATTTCCACTGGAATGAAGAGGCCGAGGAATACCGCTGCCCGACCGGCAACCCATTGCGCAGCGAATGGCGAGCCTTCAAGAATGAGCGTTCACACGTCACCAAAGCCAACACCATCATCTTCCGATCCCGGCAGACCGACTGCGCTACGTGTCCGATGAAAGCCAAGTGCTGCCCGAACACTGCGTTCCGCAAGATCGCTCGCAGCGTCCATGAAGCCGCTCGCGATGTGGCTCGGCGCATTGCAGCAACGCCGGCATATCAGCGCTCTCGCCACGAACGTAAAAAGGTCGAAATGTTGTTTGCCCACCTCAAGCGCATCCTGAAATTGGATCGCCTGCGGCTACGTGGCATGAGTGGCGCGACGGATGAATTCACGCTGGCCGCTGCGGTGCAGAACCTGCGACGGCTGGCCAAATTTTCATCTCAAGGGCCACCAGTCACGGGATAGGTGCGCCTGCACCAAGCAAAAAACCTCAAATTAACCCAATAACAGAGCAGCAAAGGTCACCGAAGGGCCGAAAAACCACTCAATGTGGTGAGTAGGTTCTCCGGTGGTGGTCGTGCCTGGGTTCAGGCGATCTGAAAATCCGACTTTTTCAACAGAATCAGCCAGAAACGGACACTCGAACGCATCACCTGATCGGCTATTTTTGTAGGGCGAAGCGGTTACCCGTGTTCCGCTGCCAACAATGACCTGAACTGCGAAACGATCTCTGAAGAGAGTCCGGCAGCTTCGAACACGGCGCAGGTAAAGCTAACGGGTGCAGGGCCTGGAGCAGTTATGATGCGGTCGGCAACCACAGCTACTTGGCTGCTTCGATAAAGCGTGGTGCCTTCATAACCTACGGCATTCTGTTGTAAGAAGTCAGCGCTGTTCGAGGTATGAAAAACCGAGTCGAGAAGCCCGGCCCTCGCGAGTGCCAGTGTTCCCCCACAGATACCGGCAATTGTCGCTCCACTTGAACGACTAGCATGAAGAAAGTCCCGAATGTCCGGTGCATCTGCATGCTCCCAAATCATTCCACCGATGACGACAACAACGTCGGGCTTCCAGTCCAGGCATTGTTGCAAGTTGCTATCCACAGTTACAGCCAATCCACCCTGCGAGCGGAACTGCCCCGTAGCAGAGGCAAAAAACCTGACGTCGATCCCGTAAAACGGGGACGCGGTCCCTGCAATGAAAGCGTATTCCCAGTCCGCAAAACCGGGTGTCAGTATCAAGCCCACGCGTGCCATCAGTTAGAATCCTCCATGAAAACGACCAACATAAAGCGATAACAAATAGATCTCAACAGCTGCTTTGGATCGATAGCGGTCAATTCCAGCGTTAATCCACTACGAACAACTTGGCACCCGTCGTGCTGAAAGATCGATGCCCCTCAGCGTTGCTGCCCACCTGATAGCTCATCCCCGCGGTGAGTGTGACCTGACGACCATCCTCCAACTCCGTGTGCAACTCGCCTTCCAGGCACAACAGGATATGACCTCTCCAGCACCAGTGATCGGCCAGATAGCCAGGACTGTATTCAACCATCCGCACACGCGTCGAACCGAACTGGCAGGTTCGCCAATAGGCGGTACCCGTCTGTCCAACATACTCCAGAGGTTCGACAGTCGACCAATCGGTCGTACCAAAGGGAACATCGGTTAGGTACATGGTTGCCTCATCAATGAAAGGGTGTCTGTGGACCGTACCCATCCAGTGATCTTTTCGATAGACACAGATTCCCCGCATTTATGAGATACAGGCGCCCGCTCAAGCGTGAAAGCCAGAGGAAGCTCTCGGCAAGCGCTGCCTTGATGGAGTGTTTAGCCCGCTCTATGGAACCGTTATGATTAGCAGACAGCTCAGCGATAATACAAGGGGGTGTAGCTTCGCCAATCTCTCTATTGTCAATTTTGATCATATAACACCTACTTTTCCCCCAACAAAATCTTGTCCAGCCGCATCACTTCGATTTGGATATTGGAGTCCCAACCGCTAAAATCTTCGGGCAAATCAGATACACCATGATAAGATCCTTTTCTTCTTTGCGGTATGGCGATGAATTTTTTCATTACTATGCTCTCAATGTTTTCTCTAAAAAGCTGTTCCATCTCTTGTATTAATCTATTGTATGTCTGAGTAAATGTTATTTCTTCGGCGCCAAAATTTACGTATTTTTGGTACAGGATAGGTCCTGTATCTATGTTTTCATCAATCAGATGAATCGACACCCCGCTTGGAGTGGAGTCATAAAAAGACCAAAAATTTGGGTGAGCCCCCCGATTCCACGGCAGATATGAAATATGTAGATTAATTATAGGCACCGGAGAGCTCTCTATGATGTCTTGCTTAAGAATGTGCCTGTATCCGTAACTAATTATTGTGTCATAACCAGAGGTGGATTTAATTTTTTCTTCTGTGTGCCAAACCTCACAGTCAAAATCAATAAGATCGCCGATGAGTTTTGTTTTTTCTTCCGGATATCCAAGAAACAAAACTTTCGACTTTGGGTTCGGCACTTGCCTTACAAGTCTCGGACTCACTACTCTTTGCGCTGATTCTTTTTTTTGTTCGTTGCTCATAACGCGTACCGCTAGGTTGGTTTGTGGATGAGAGCTATTCTGATGTGACTTGGCTTGAGGTGTCTGACGCATGCGTAATCGGTATGAGACTCCGAAGCCTTGCAGCCGTGAAACTGTTCACCAGAGAGCCATAGCGATTCGCCCCCTTTCTTGACAGGATAGGGGTATGGCGGCCATCGCGGCTACAAACGATATACGCTCTGCTGGGCGATCTAGAAGGGCTCACCGAAAGGTGGGCCTTTTTTGTGCTTTTGATTTTTTGCAGAACGCTCACAAAATATCGGGTTAGTTCATCCTGGGCAATGTGAACTTCGGTAATAGCTATTCTGGGCTTTTGGATTCTTGTACTTCTCGCCTGTGAGGTGGGCAGGCGGCTCAACAATCGTGTGACCTAATATGCAGCCCATTGCAGGTGCAAAGGTGAACCGCCCCGCATGTCGTAGAAGCATGACCAGCAAACCGCCGATCACGCGCTGGGGCTGCTCCGCAGCCCAACGGGAGCAAGCTCCCTCGCCACAAAAGCATTTCCTTTTAGCGACTCTCGCGAATCATCTGCACTGAATCCCACGCACAAAAAAGCCCACTGACCGTCACCGGTTCAGTGGGCTTTCCGATTACGCTTCTACTTACAAAGCCATATCAGTCGCAGCATTAGCCTTCGGCGCCTTAGCCGGAGCCGCCGGAGCCGCCACCTGACCAATCACCGGCGGCGGAGTCAGCTCAAGCACCTTGGCGGTGTAAGCCCACTCTTCAGCCACTTTCGCAGGGTTGCTGTTCAGCTGAGTGCCATAGCTCGGCACGATCTGATGCAGCTTTTCCTGCCAGGCTGGGGTCGCAACCTTGTCCTTGAACACTTTCTGCAGCACGGTCAGCATGATCGGTGCAGCAGTCGAAGCGCCTGGCGATGCGCCCAGCAGACCAGCAATAGTGCCGTCAGCAGAAGCAACAATCTCGGTGCCCAGCTTCAGCACGCCACCCGCCGCTTCATCACGCTTGATGATTTGCACGCGTTGGCCGGCTTGCCACAGGCGCCAGTCTTCGGCTTTGGCGTTCGGGAAGTATTCTTTCAGGGCGTTCATGCGGTCTTCGTCAGACAGCATCAGTTGGCCTGCAAGGTACTCGACCAGCGGGTATTCCTTGATGCCGACCTTGGTCATTGGCCACACGTTGTGTGTGGTCGTGGTGGTCAGCAGGTCCAAGTACGAACCTTCTTTCAGGAACTTGGTGCTGAAGGTCGCGAATGGGCCAAACAGGATGACGCGCTTGCCGTCCAGTACACGGGTGTCCAGGTGCGGAACCGACATTGGCGGTGCGCCAACGGAGGCTTTGCCGTAGGCCTTGGCCAGGTGTTGTTCGGCGATGGTCGGGTTTTCCGTCACAAGGAACGAGCCGCCAACCGGGAAGCCTGCGTATTCCTTGGCTTCAGGAATGCCGGACTTCTGCAGCAGGTGCAGTGCACCGCCGCCCGCGCCGATAAAGACGAACTTGGCGTCGGTTTCGGTTTTGGTGCCGTCTTTCAGGTTTTTGTAGCTGACGCGCCAGCTGCCGTCTGCGTTCTTGGTGATGTCTTGCACTTCGCTAGACAGTTTCAAGTCGAACTTCGGTGTGGTTTGCAGGTGCGCGACGAACTGGCGGGTGATCTCGCCAAAGTTCATGTCGGTGCCGAGCGGGCTCCAGGTGGCCGCGACTTTCTGGTTCGGGTCACGCCCTTCCATCATCAGCGGAACCCACTTCTTGATCACAGCCGGGTCTTCGGAGTACTGCATGCCGGCGAACAGCGGGCTCGCTTGCAGGGCTTCGTAGCGCTTCTTCAGAAACTTGATGTTGTCATCGCCCCACACAAAGCTCATGTGCGGCGTGGAGTTGATGAACGAACGCGGGTTCTTCAGCACGCCTTGCTGAACTTGCCAGGCCCAGAACTGACGGGAGATCTGGAAGGCTTCGTTGATTTCAACGGCTTTGGCGATCTGGACGTTGCCCTTATCGTCTTCCGGGGTGTAGTTCAACTCGGCCAGGGCGGAGTGACCGGTACCGGCGTTGTTCCAGCCGTTGGAGCTTTCCTGGGCGACGCCGTCGAGGCGCTCGACCATTTCCATCGACAGGTCGGGTTCCAGCTCATTGAGCCATACACCCAGTGTTGCACTCATGATGCCGCCGCCAATGAGCAGCACATCGACTTTATTTGTCTCTTGCGCGTAGGCGGACGTGATCCCCATCGACAAAGCCAGCCCCAGCAGGGCTGTGTTCAGTTTCTTAAACATCTGTAGCACCTATGATAAACGCCATCCGCCCCCAATCCTCAATCATGAGCAACCCAAGTGTACGGGTACGCAGGCAGCGTGCCGTGGGTTCCTGCATGTACAAGGATTTGAAGGTGGGCACACAAGGCCGACGTGTCTCCATCGACCTCAGTTATATGTCCCTCGCGTACTGATTTTTATCATTATTGGCTCAGCTACTTTGAGCGACATTGATTCTGTCGGACGTCTGTGGACGTACGAACCGAATAAGTCAAACCAAATTAATGCGACAGAATATCACGCCACGGCCAGCCTGCGCGCCCGAAAGGACCCAACAGTCTAGACGGGACGGGGTCCGCGACCGGCGTCTTTGCTCAAACGTTCCAGCACAAACGCCTTGGCGTTGCGCGTCATCTGGTCGAGATGTCGGTCGCGCTGCTTCTCTGCATCGATCATCGCCCGCTTGCCGTGTTTCTGCAGCAGATACGTATGTATCTGCCGCACCTCTAAAGAACTGTAGATAGATGTGACATCTAATAAGCCCATCAAGCCTTCGGTGCCGTGATCACGGGTGTTCATCAGCACCTGAGTGCCGCGCACGCCCAACACTTGAAAGCCCATCGATTCGAACCAGGGCACCTTGGCGACGGTGCAGGTCAGTTCGGCATGCGAGTAACGGCTGAGCATGTCTTGCAGCATCGCCCGGGCGACACCCTGCCGCCGGTGGCTGGCCTGCACCGCCATGTACGCCACGCCGCACGCCTCGGGATCGTCCTTGACTGGGAGGTACAGCAGAAAGCCAACCACCCGCGCAGGGTCTTCATCGTCCGTTGCGACGATCAGCTCGACCGCAACGCCCTTGGCGCCGCCGAGCGCTTCGAGGTAGAGATGAACCTCGTAACCCACCGTGTATTGATAGACGTTGTACAACGGGTTGCTCGGCGCGATGCCCACCATGCTGATGTCAGTCAGGTTGTCGACGACCATCTGCAGGATCTGGTTGTTGATGGGCTCCGGGCACGGGGTGGCAAAGTGGGTGAGCTGGGGCATTGCGTTTCAGACTCCGGGTTAAGGCTTGCTGAGCATCAGCCCGCTATTGTCACAGATCGAGCCCCTCGCAGGAAAATCACCGCTCGGGCGCGACGATGCGGAAGCGGATGTTGATGTCGTTGGAGACAACCGTGTCACCCCACTCCCCTTCTCCGATCTTGAAGTCCCTGCGTTTCACAACGATGTCGCCATCGAAGATGCCGATGGCCTTTTCCGGCTTCAACTGCACCTTCACCTGCAACTCGCTCGTCATGCCTCTGAGCGAGAGGTTGCCAGTGATCAAGTAACGGTGGTCGCCCAGTGCTTTCACCCCGGTCGATTCAAAGGTTGCCACCGGATAGTCCGCCGTGTTGAACCAGGCGGGCTTTTGCAACTCGGTATTTGCATCACTGCCCCCGGCGTCAATGCTGGCAAGGTCGATGGTCAATCTGGCGTGGGCTGCGGTGGGGTTCGCCGTGTCGAAATCGAGCGTGGCGTCGAACTTGCCAAACGTACCGTACGCCCGGGAGCCGAACTGGTTATAGGTGAACGATATCTTGCTGGCGGTGGTGTTCACTTGGGTGTATTCGACGGCGTGGGCGCAGGGCAAAGTGCCGACTGTGAGGATGGCGAGCAACGTGGCGAAACGCGTGAATCGAGGGGTCATGGGATTCTCTGGTTGAAGCGCCCTTCAGGGATTAAGTACCACACCCGTTTGGCTGCGATAGCTGGACTTAAGCAAATATTCGCCGGTTACGCTAGATGCGGGGATAAATGCGGTCTGTAGCCGTTGGCAAAGCCCGCCGCTACAGATCCCATGACAACTTAAGGATTCGTCTGTAGGGGCTGACTACGAATAAGCCCCAACCATCCACTTCACTTTTTCCAGCGCCTCGCGCAATGCGCCCATTTCCACGGAGCCCAGCGCCAAGCGAAACGCATGCGGGACGTTGGCCGAGGTGGCAAAGGGTTCGGCGGTGGAAACCGACACGTTTTCGCGCATCAACGCCATGGCGATCTGGTCAGCCCTTGCGTCTTCCGACAACGGCAGCCAAAGAAAATACGACGATGGATGGCGAATGCAGCGCAGCCCCGCCAGGACCTCGGTGGCCACGGCTTGCCTGGCCTGTGCGTCGCGGCGTTTTTCGGCTTCCAGTTGCAGGACGGTGCCGTCGTCGAGCCATGCAGTGGCGATTGCCGTCATCACGCCCGGGGTATTCCAAGTGGTCGCTTTGATCGTGCGCTCCAGCACGGGCACGTGTTGAAGGGGGGCGACGACGAAGCCGACGCGCAGTCCGGTGGCCACACTCTTGGAGAGGCCTGACACGTAGACCGTCCTCTCGGGGGCTAGTGCCGCCAGCGGTGCGGGGGGATTTTCCGCCAGGAAGGCGTAAGCGGCATCCTCGATGATCAGCAGCCCATGCCGACGCGCAATCGTGACCAGGTATTCCCGTTGATCGGCACTCATCACCCATCCCAGCGGATTGTGCAGTGTCGGCATCGTGTACACGGCCCGCACGCGTCGATGCCGGCACAGGCTTTCCAATGCCTGCAGATCAGGTCCGTGATCGAGCACCGGAACGGGCACGATTTCAAGGTGCAATGAGTCGGCCAGGGCTTTGAATCCTGAATAGGTCAACGCATCCGCCGCAATCACATCACCGGGTTGCAACAGCGCCATCATCGTCACGGCCAACCCCTGCTGGGCACCGTTGACGATCAGCACCTGCTCCGCCTCGACCGTCAGACCTCGCACGCGCAGATGGCGCGCCACCGAGGCGCGTTCATGCGGGCGCCCCGCGTGTGGTTGATAGCGCAGCAGTGATTCCAGATCGCCGGCCGATGCGAGCTGACGCAGCGCATTGCGCAACAGTTCTGTCTGTCCGGGAAGCGCCGGATAGTTGAAGTTCAGGTCCGTCATGCCAGTGGCAACGGCATGCTGGTCGATAGCCTGGTTGGGTGACCACGAGGTTTCCCTGACGAATGTCCCCCGCCCCGCTTCCCCGCTGACCAGCCCCATGGCTTCCAGCTCCGCGTAGACCCGGGTTGCCGTCACCAAAGCCAGCCCTTCGGTTGCCGCCAACTGACGGTGCGTCGGCAAGCGCGTGCCGGGCAACAGTCGTCCAGAGCGGATAGCGGCTGCAAATTCATCCACCAGTGATTTGTAGCGTGAACGAGGCATGCGCAAGTGTATCCATGACAATATTTTGATTGTATTGAGTTTCATCCATACGATGCCCCCCATGCAACCCACATAAGGGAGTGCTCAATGGAACGCACATCGAACCTGAAACACCACACCACGGAAAAGACCGCGAGCGGATGGCTCAATGGGTTCATCGGCGTGCTCATCTTCAGCGGCTCGCTGCCTGCGACGCGGGTGGCCGTTCTGGAGTTTGACCCGGTCTTTTTGACGGTGGCCCGGGCCAGCATCGCGGCCATTTTGGCATTGTGCATGTTGCTGCTTTTCAATGAAAAGCGACCGGCCAAGCGTCAGCTTCTCTCCCTGGCAATCGTGGCGCTGGGCGTTGTATTCGGGTTTCCGCTGCTGACGGCGCTGGCGTTGCAATATGTGACCTCTGCGCATTCCATCGTCTTCGTCGGCCTGCTGCCACTGGCCACGGCAGCCTTCGGAGTCTGGCGCGGTGGAGAGCGTCCCCGGTCGGTTTTCTGGTTCTTCTCGGTGTTGGGCAGCCTGCTGGTGGTGGGGTTTGCCGTTTCCCAAGGCCTGACGGCTTCTCCGGCGGGGGACATCCTGATGTTGCTGGCCATCCTCGCGTGTGGATTGGGCTATGCAGAAGGTGCGAAGCTTTCAAGAACGCTGGGCGGCTGGCAGGTGATTTCCTGGGCCCTGGTGCTGTCATTGCCCGTCATGATCCCGCTGACCTGGTACCTGGCCCCGCCTTCGCTCTCGGAAATAACGCCGACCGCATGGTTCAGCCTGGCTTACGTCTCGCTGTTCAGCATGTTTCTCGGCTTCGTGTTCTGGTACCGCGGGCTGGCCCAGGGCGGAATTGCCGCCGTCGGTCAGCTTCAATTGCTGCAGCCGTTTTTTGGCCTGGCGCTGGCGGCCACGCTGCTGCATGAACACGTCAGCCTGGGCATGTTGGGTGTGACGGTTGCGGTAATCCTTTGCGTGGTCGGAGCACGAACGTTTTCGAAGTAGATCGCGTTCCGTCTGCAGGTTGGCTTCGGCACCGCAGGAAGACTAATCTTTTAAGGTAAGGCCTGAATCTGTCGTGGTGGACCGGCCTCCGAGATGTTTCCGGCCCACCGCCGTACTCGATAGGAGGAATGAAAAATGGCCAATGTCGAGAAGAAAATGCCGGTGCACACCGACGACGAAAAAACCAATCAGCAACCGATGGCGACAGACCCTTGGCGGCCCTTGGATAGACTGCGCCAACAGGTCGATCACCTGTTCGAAGACTTCAATCGTGGGTCGGGGCTGACGCCTTTCCGGCGCGGGCTGTTTGATGTCGAACCGTTCTGGAGTCGGGAATTTATCGGCCGCAGCCTGCCGGCGGTGGACATTACCGAGAAGGATGAAAGCTTCGAAATCACCGCTGAACTGCCAGGCATGGATCAGGACAATATCGACATCAAATTGTCCAACGGCAATCTGATCATCAAAGGTGAAAAGAAAGAGGACAAGGAAGAGAAAAGAAAGGGCTATCACCTGTCAGAGCGTCACTATGGCTCTTTCCAGCGAGCGTTCAGCCTGCCCAAAGGCGTTGATGCCGACAAAATCGAAGCGAACTTCAGCAAAGGTGTGCTGAGTATTTCGTTGCCGAAAAAACCCGAAGCCATAAACGCGGACAAAAAGGTGCAAATCAAATCCAGCTGAACCCGAGACAGCCCTTAGCGCAAAAAAGCCCCTTGTCGGGAAGCCGGCACGGGGCTTTTTTGTCGTGGTCTAACAAATAACCGGGCAGACGCGGCCAATGCCAATCAGTTAAGGGCACCGCTGGCTTCTACAAGAAGCGGTTTACAGGCGCGGCTCGTTATGAACGACTCTACGTTCCCACGCTGAGCCAAGGCCATGAAAAAGAACGAACAGTGGAACCTGTCCTACTTCGCGATCGCTTTTATCGTGTTGAGCCTCATGCAGGTTTTCTTTGGCGAGCGCCAAGCCGTGCAGCCCCTCCCCTACAGCCAATTCCTGCAACTGTTGAACGAGCAGAAAGTCAGCGATTTGCGGGTCGATAAGGACCAGATCAGTGGCAAGTTGCAAGAGCCCATCGACGGACACGATCGGTTCTCCACGGTGAGGGTCGATCCGGCGCTGGCCACGGAACTCTCTCAATCGGGTGTCGGATTTACTGGAATCACTGAAAACACCTTTATGAACGGCCTGCTGGGCTGGTTGTTGCCGTTTGTCCTGATCATGGTGTTCTGGAATTTCCTGTTTCGCGGGATGGCGGACAAACAAGGCCTTGGCGGGCTGATGAATGTCGGCAAGTCACGGGCCAGGATCTTTGTCGAACGCGACACCGGGGTGACCTTCGCCGATGTCGCGGGCATCGACGAAGCCAAGGCCGAGCTGGTGGAAATCGTCTCGTTCCTTAAGGACAAGGCCCGATACGCACGCCTGGGCGCGCACATTCCCAAGGGCACCTTGCTGGTCGGCCCACCAGGCACCGGCAAGACGCTGGTGGCCAAAGCCATCGCCGGTGAAGCCGGTGTACCGTTTTTCTCAATCTCGGGCTCCGAGTTCGTCGAAATGTTCGTCGGCGTCGGTGCGGCCCGGGTCCGCGACCTGTTCGAACAGGCCAGGCAGGCGGCGCCCTGCATCATCTTCATCGATGAACTCGACGCGCTGGGCAAGATGCGCGGCGTCGGTACGCTGGGTGGCAATGACGAAAAAGAACAGACCCTCAACCAGTTACTGGCTGAACTGGATGGCTTCGATCCTCGTGAGGGCGTCGTGTTGCTGGCGGCGACCAACCGGCCGGAGGTCCTCGATCCGGCATTGTTGCGGGCCGGCCGCTTCGACCGGCAGATTCTGATCGACCGCCCCGATCGCAAAGGACGGGAGGCGATCCTTAAGGTTCATCTGCAGAAAATCACCGTGGAGCCAGGGCTCGATGGTGCGCGTATTGCCGAGATCACCACTGGCTTCACCGGCGCCGACCTGGCCAACCTGGTTAACGAAGCAGCCATTGTCGCCACCCGTCGCGACGCCGAAGCGGTCAACCTGGACGATTTTACCGCGGCAGTAGAACGCCTCATCGCCGGGCTCGAACGCAAGAGCAACCTGCTCGATCCCGACGAGCGCCGGGTGGTGGCCTATCACGAAATGGGGCATGCCCTGGCCGCCAGCACGCTGCCGGCGATGGACCCGGTGCATAAAGTGTCGATCGTGCCCCGCGCCATAGGCTCGCTCGGCTATACCCTGCAGCGACCGACCGAGGATCATTTCCTGATCAGTTGCCAGACCCTCAAGGACCGGATTGTCGTGCTGATGTCCGGGCGCGCCGCCGAGGACCTTGTCTATGGCCAG
Organism: Pseudomonas sp. B21-048; assembly: GCF_024748615.1. NCBI lineage: Bacteria > Pseudomonadati > Pseudomonadota > Gammaproteobacteria > Pseudomonadales > Pseudomonadaceae > Pseudomonas > Pseudomonas sp. B21-048. The sequence continues at coordinate 3,552,497 of NZ_CP087168.1, forward strand.
ATATCCACCGGGGCCGCCGATGATCTGGGTCGCGCGACTGATATCGCCCGGCAACTGATCACCCGGTTCGGCATGAGCCCCGAACTCGGACAGTCGGTGCTGGAGCGGCAAAACGCAACGTACCTGGGGGACCGCATGGCCACGGTGGGCGAGAAAGACTATTCAGAACAAACCGCCCGGGAAATCGACCTGGGCATTCGCGCCCTGCTCGATGAAGCCTACCAACGGGCCAAGGCATTGCTTGCGAGTCGTCGGGCCGACCTGGATGAGGGGGCCCGCCTGTTGCTGGAAAAAGAAACGCTCACGCCTGAGGAATTCCCGCCACTACTACCGTTGAAACCAGCCCCGGCATTGCCGCGACCGTGACGCTACTGATCAATCCGCTGATGGTATCCATCCCCATTCGGTGTTTTTTCCGACACTGTCCACCAACAGCGCTAGGCTTACAAACGATGTGGTGATTATTCGCCATTTTGCAGGGAGCGCAAAAATGGAACTCATTAACCGTTGGCAGTCTCTCTCTCAGGATGGCCCAGGGAGGAATGCCGCAATGGAGCTTTCCAATCATTACAAATGGACTGCCTTGGGCGCCATTGCGCTGACCCTTTTCAGCGTACTGATATTTTTGCTGATCAAATCCTATTCCTACGATACGTCGACCTACTTCGAATCGCGCGACTTCGTGCGCCAACTCAAGCAGTACGATGCCAATTGGAACGTGAAGATTCTGAGAGCCAAAATCGGCCTGAACAACAATTTGTTTCTGGGGACGCCCGCTGAAGCAGAACAGCGATGGGCGCAGATCGACAACCTCAATGCGATTGGCCCTCTCTCGACCCTTTGGCAAACCCGACGCCAGGGTTATCTGGATGCGGTAGAAAACAAAACGCGGTTGGTTGAGCAATTCAAACAACACAATACGGTGTTGCGTACGTCACTGGATGCCCTGCCTGAGCTGGAAGACAACATTCAGTCGCTGCGGGAAGATTTCAACGTCAAACACCCGTTGTTGCATGCCGAGGCGGCCTCACTGGTATTCGATCTTACGTTGGACACCCTTGAATACGCCCTCTATGTTTCCACCGAAAGGGCTGAGGAAATCTCCGGACATCTGAAAGACCTGAATGGATACATCAATCAACTGCTACCGGAACAGCGCCCGCCTTTCACGGCATTTGTAGGGGCTGTGAATGCCATCGTTCGAGAGCAACCCATCGTCAATGACTTGCTTGATCGCATCAGTGTGATTCCGGTCGCACGGCAGCTCGACAGCATCACCGAGTTATTGAACGAGACACAACGGCGCACCGGCGCGACAGACCGCCAATATCACCTTTATCTGGGAATATGCGCCGGCATCATGGCGCTGCTGTTGTTGTACCTGGCCGTTCGCCTGATTCGCAGTTATGCCGTGATCAACAAGATGAACAATGAGTTGCAAATGGCAAACGAACGGCTGGAACAACGGGTCGAGGAGCGCACCCGCGAACTGCTGGAAGCCGAGCGCGAACTGGTCGATGCCGCGCGGATGGCCGGCATGGCGGAGATCGCAACCAACGTGTTGCACAACGTAGGCAATGTGCTGAACAGCGTTAACGTCTCGGCAGACTTGATTACCCGCAAATTGGCGGCCAGCAAAACCCTTGGCTTGGGTAAAGCAGTGAACATGATGAACGAGCATGCCCAAGACCTGGGGCAGTTCATGATGCACGATGAAAAAGGCAAACTGCTTCCCGTTTACCTCAATCAACTGGTCGACTCCATTGCGGCCGAGCAATCGAGCATCGTTGATGAACTGGCGCAACTCACCAAAAGCATCGATCACATCAAGGACATCGTAGCCACCCAACAAGCCTATGCCGGCGCCGCCAGGCTGGTCGAGCCGTTGAACGTCGTCGATCTGTTCGAGGATGCGTTACGCATGAATTCCGGTGCTCTGAGTCGACACCATGTCACGGTTACCAAGGACTACCAGGCGACACCGACCATCATTGGCGATAAACACCGGCTGCTGTTGATCCTGATTAACCTGATCAGTAATGCCAAATATGCGATGACCAAGGTCAGTGATCATCAGCGCCATATGACGCTGGGCATCAAGATTATCGATAACGCCACGCTGCGCTTCAGTGTAGAGGATCAGGGTGAAGGGATCGCCGCCGAGAACCTGACCCGCATCTTCAATCACGGTTTTACCACGCGCAAGGAAGGCCATGGATTCGGCCTGCACAGCTGCGCACTCGCGGCGGTGGAGATGAATGGGCACCTTCGCGTCCATAGTGACGGACGAGGCCAGGGAGCGCTTTTCACCCTGGAGATTCCGCTGGAGACAGCCGAGGCATTGCCGACCGCTGGAATGTCAGTCAGTTAAGCGCAGAACCCATGGGGCTTTCACAATTACCCCACCAAGGCCATCAACTGCTGGCGCTGCGCATCCGTGAGCATCGGGCCGAAACCGGCACCGGCGTTTTGCGCCATGTAGCGCGGGTTGCTCGTGCCTGGGATGACGCAGGTCACCGCCGGATGAGCCAGCAGGAACTTGAGCGCCAGTTGCGCCCAACTGTTGACCCCCACTTGCGCAGCCCATCCCGGCAGCGGTTTGCCTTTCAATCGAGCGAGCAAGCCACCGCCGCCGAAAGGCCGATTGCAGATCACTGCCACTCCGCGTTCACGACACAGCGGCAGGATTCGTTTCTCGACGCCGCGGTCATCCAGGGCATAGTTGATCTGCAAAAAATCCAGCGGTTCGGCTTTCAACACCGCCTCCACTTCATCATAGGCCGACGCTGTGTAATGGGTGATGCCGATGTAGCGGATGCGCCCTTCTGCCTTCCATTGGCGCAGAGTGGACAGGTGGGTTTTCCAGTCCAGCAGGTTGTGAATCTGCATCAGATCGATACGGTCTGTCTGCAATAGCTTGAAGGACTGTTCCATCTGCGCGATGCCTTCTTCCCGACCCTGAGTCCAGACTTTGGTGGCCAGAAACGCTGGCGAACGAGGCCGATGGATCGACAGCAATTCACCGGTCGTCTGCTCGGCCCGACCGTACATGGGCGAGACGTCGATCAGCTTTGCACCCTTATCGAACAATGCATTGAGAACGGCGGGCAGGCTCTTGTAAGCGGGACTTGAGGGCTCGACATCAAAGCCACGATAAGTGCCCAATCCGACGATGGGTAATGGTTCGTTGCTGGAGGGAATCGCTCGGGTCAGCATGTTCTTGCCTCCTGTTTCCATCGACGGCACCGATGCAGCAAAGGCCGGATAGAAGGTGAAGACCACCGAAACACCGGCAGCCAGCGTGAGTATTTCTACTGCGGGTGAAAACAACCACGGGCATGGGCCAATACCAGTCAGTCAAGCGTGATACTGAACCTGTTGCGAGGGAGCTTGCTCCCTCGCAACAGGTAATTCATTGCTTGTTCTATTTTCTGACTGACTGGCATTGGGCACCTCTCCTGTACAGCTGAAATCAGTGAACTACACTTTGGCGGCACTCAAGCAATCGCTGTCTCAAGGCCCAAAGCAGTCAATGTCGTCCACTAAACTTAGCCGAATGTCACGAAGCCTGGTGTCTCTCTTCGCATTTGTTGTCGTTGCGTACCTGCTGCTCTGCGCCGCGCTGTTTGTGTTTCAACGCGCGCTTATCTACTACCCGCAGCCACGTGCCATCGACGCCCCCGAAACACTGCTGATGTTGCAAGTCGCCGACGCGCAGGTGCTGGTGACCGTCAGGCCCCACGACGGCCCGAAGGCGTTGATCTACTTCGGCGGCAATGCCGAGGATGTTTCCCGCAGCCTGCCCGGGTTTTCGCAGGCCTTTGCCGATCATGCGATCTATTTGCTGCATTACCGAGGCTACGGCGGCAGTTCCGGGTCGCCGTCCGAGGAGGCGATTCAGCGCGATGCCATGACCTTGTTCGACATGGTTTTCAACACCCACCCCACTATCGCCGTGGTCGGACGCAGCCTGGGCTCGGGCGTCGCCGTGCGCCTGGCCAGCCAACGCCCGGCCTCGCGGCTGATCCTGATCACGCCCTACAACAGCCTTGAAGACCTTGCCGTACGCCAGTTCCCCTGGTTCCCGGTGAAATGGCTGCTTCAGGACAGGTTCGAATCATGGAAATACGCCGCTCACATCAGCGTACCGACGCTATTGATCGCGGCCGAGCACGACGAAGTCATACCGCGTTCAAGCACAGAAAAGCTCTACACCCATTTCGCCAAGGGCGTGGCCACGCTGCAGGTGATACCGGGCACGGGCCACAATTCGATATCCGAAAGCCCCCAATATCTCAAGCTGCTGGGTTCCGCGCTGTGAAGGGCCGCACACCCGCAGGCGCATCGGAAGGCCGTCACACAATCGACATCAATACTTAACATTTTTTTACATTTGAGCAGGCAGGGTATAAGCCTTATTGACAGTGCAATGAAGCAAGGCAAGGAGCCAACGGTGGTATCGACCCAAAAAAATACGCTGATCAGCGCGCACTCGAGGGTGATTGTCATGCAAAGGCATCCGTTGTGCAGGACGGGGATTTGTCGCGCGCAGGTACAGGCTTCATGACGGTTCTGGTCACGGGCGCCGCCGGTTTCATCGGGCATCACACCGTCAAGCGTTTGTGTCGCGAAGGCATTGAAGTGGTCGGTATCGACAACCTCAACGACTACTACAGCGTGGAACTCAAACACGCACGGCTCAAGGAACTGGAATCCTTGCCGGGCTTTCGTTTCCAGCAGCTGGACATTGTCGATAAACCGGCCTTGATGGCGTTGTTCGAAGACCATGCGTTCACCGAGGTTGTGCACCTGGCGGCCCAAGCGGGCATTCGCCATTCGCTGGACAACCCGGACGTCTATGCGCAGTCCAATATGGTGGGGTTTCTCAATGTGCTGGAAGCCTGCCGGCACCATCGCCCCGCGCATCTGATCTATGCCTCGAGCAGCTCGGTGTACGGCACCAACCGCAAAATGCCGTTCAGCGTCGAAGACGCCGTCGATCATCCCATTTCGCTGTATGCCGCCACAAAACGGGCCAATGAACTGTTGGCGCACAGCTATTGCCACCTCTATGGCCTGAAGGCCAGCGGCCTGCGCTTTTTTACCGTTTACGGGCCTTGGGGGCGCCCCGACATGGCGCTGTTCAAGTTTACCGAGGCGATCCTTAAAGGCTTGCCGATCGACATCTATAACCATGGCCAGATGTCGCGCGACTTCACCTACATCGACGACATCGTCGAAAGCATCGCTCGCCTGCGTCCAAAGCCACCGGTGCCGAATGCGCCAGACGCCGGCGTAAACCGAATATTCAACATAGGCCGCGGCCAGCCGGTGCCACTGCTGGAGTTCGTCGATTGCCTGGAAGCGGCGCTGGGCGTCAAAGCCCAACGCAACTTCATGCCGCTACAGGCAGGCGATGTGGTCAAGACCTGGGCCGATATTTCGGCACTGGCCGAGTGGGTCGACTTCCGCCCTCAAGTGCCGGTTGAGACAGGCGTGGCGGAGTTTGTGAAGTGGTATCGCCACTTCTACCAGATATGAAACGTGAGCCCTTGATAATAAAAGACCAAGGAGCAAGGGGGAGGACTCTATGAGCCAAGACATTTTTGTATCTGTATTGATTCCAGCAAAGAACGAAGCGAACAACCTCAAACCGTTACTTGAGGAAATCCGCACCGCAATGGCCGATGAGGCCTACGAAATCATTGTCGTGGACGATGGCAGCACCGATGCCACCTTGCATGAACTGCGGCAGATGAAAAGCAGCGGCCTGAACACATTGCGCATCCTGCGTCATGAGCGCTCGCTGGGGCAAAGCACCTCGCTCTATCACGCGGCGCTCAACGCCCGGGGGCAATGGCTGGCAACACTCGATGGCGACGGTCAAAACGACCCGGCGGACATCCCCGGGATGTTGGCGCTGGTGCGCGGTGAACAGGGTCTGGTCGACGTTCAATTGGTGGCCGGACACCGGGTCAACCGCCGCGATACCGCGAGCAAGCGCTGGGCCTCGCGTTTCGCCAACGGCCTGCGCAGTCGCCTGCTTAACGACGCCACCCCGGACACCGGCTGCGGGCTGAAGCTGATCGAGCGCGCGGCGTTTCTGCGCTTGCCGTACTTCGATCATATGCATCGGTTCATTCCCGCCCTGATCCAGCGGCACAACGGCCGCATGATCGTCCACCCGGTCAATCACCGCCCCCGCACCGCCGGGGTGTCCAAATACGGCAACATCGACCGTGCCCTGGTGGGCATTCTCGACCTGTTCGGCGTGTGGTGGCTGATCAAGCGCACACGGTTGAACACCAACGCACAGGAGATCGAAGGATGAACCTCTCCCGCGAAACCCTGTGGCTGGTGATCGGCTTCGGTGGCCAGATCGCCTTCACCGGTCGCTTCGTCTTGCAGTGGCTGTACAGCGAATACAAGAAACGCAGCGTGATCCCGGTGAGCTTCTGGTACCTGAGTATCGTTGGCAGCACCCTGCTGTTCGCTTATGCCATTTACCGCGAAGACCCGGTCTTCATTGTCGGTCAGGCCTTTGGCTCCATCGTCTATTTGCGCAACTTGCAATTGATTGCCCGCAGCAAACACTTGAAGGACTGAGCCATGCGCAAAACCTTGTCGCCTGGCATCGAATGCCTGGGCTTGATGCTGCTTGCCTTGCTATTGATCGGCGCCGGATTGGGGCTGCGTCAACCGCAGAATGTGGACGAGGAACGTTTCCTCGGCGTGGCACTGGAAATGCTGCACAACGGCGCGTGGTTCATTCCCCACCGCGCCGCGGAGATCTACGGCGATAAACCGCCGATTTTCATGTGGACGGTGGCGTTCTTCGCGTGGCTCACCGGCCTGCCCGCCCTCGCCCTTTATGTTCCAGGGCTTTTGTCGGCCGCGACGGTCACGGCGGTGGTCTACGATCTGGGGCGCAGGCTATGGAATCAGCGTATCGGTCGGACGGCAGCGCTGTTGTACCTGGCCACGTATCAGACATACAGCATCCTGCGTACCGGGCAGATCGACAGCCTGTTGATTCTGTTCACGTCGCTGGGCCTGTATGGATTGGCGCGGCACTTGTTGCTCGGGCCGGCGTGGCGCTGGTTCTATGTGGGCTGCGCCGCCATGGGCATTGGCGTGATCACCAAAGGGGTCGGCTTCGTCCCGGTTCTGATGTTGATTCCATATGCCTACGCGGTGCGCAAAAATTGGTCCGGTGTGGTGGCCATGCCGGGCGAGGCACGCAAGTGGTTCCTGGGATTTTTGGTCGCCCTCGGCGCCATCGCCATCTGGCTACTGCCCCTGGCACTGTCCATTGTGCTCAATGGCACGGCGGAGGATATCGCCTACGCCCGAGAGATCCTGCTGCGCCAGACGGCAGCACGTTATGCCGCCGCGTGGGACCATCGCGAACCGTTCTGGTACTTCTTCGTCAACGTGATCCCGCAATATTGGCTGCCATTGGTGCTGGCCCTGCCGTGGCTGGTGCCGGCCTGGCGCCGGCAACTGCGCAAACACGACGGTCGAGTGCTGGTGCTGCTGGGCTGGGTCGTGTTGGTGGTGCTGTTTTTCTGCCTGAGCAGCGGCAAACGCAAGTTGTACATCTATCCGGCGTTACCAGGGCTGGTGCTGATAGCGGCACCGCTGATTCCCTGGCTGCTCAAGCGCTGGTTCAGTCAGCGCCCGCGCGGTCGACGGGTATTCCAGGTGCTGGCGGTGAGCTGGTTTGTGTTGTGGTTCGCCCGCGGCTTCATCGAGCCAATCAAGGACGGCCCCAACCCTCATGAAGCGATCATGGCGCAGGCGGCGACCATGACCCACGATGCCGACCTGGTATTGGTCAATTGGCGCGAGGGCCACTGGTTATTCTCCCGGCAGCCGATCGTGCATTTCGGCATGAGCAACTCCACGGTCGAGCAAGCGGCGTTGTGGCTGCGCGAACACCGTGACGCCTACGCCTTGGTCCCCGACGAAGTGCTGAGTCAGTGCTTCAATCCCCAGGCCGCCCATGAGCTGGGCGAAACATCTCGTGCGCAGTGGTCGATCGTCGGCGCCGATGCCGACAACGGCCAATGCCAACCCGGACAACCTGCCAAGGTCTATCGCTTCAGCTGGAACAAGGACAAGTCATGAGCAAGAAATGGAAATGGGGGATATTTTTCGTTGTTGTACTACTGGGCGCCTACGCGGTTTCCGCACATTTCATGGTCCACCGGCAGCTGTATGCGCACTGGCAAAACTTCTGGCATGGCAATCAGGCGCCTGACAAAAACATCTGGCTGCCGGACTATAAAGCCGTAATCCAGGCCAAGCCCGTCGCGGGCGTCACTAACTTGTCCGGCATCGCCTACGACCCGGACCACGATCGTCTGCTGGGGATCACCAATGGTGTTCCCATGGAGATTGTGGCAATGAGCCGTAACGGTGATCTGCTCGAACGTTATCCGTTGATTGGCTTCCAGGACACCGAAGGCATCGCTTACATAGGCAATGGGCGCGTGGTAATCGCCGATGAAGTATTACAACGACTGTATGTCCTGACCTTGCCGGGTAGCCCCGGCCCCATTCAGATGGAAAACGCCCAATTTGTCGCCATCGAGATCAACCTGAGCGAACACAACAAGGGCTTTGAAGGCGTGGCCTATGATGCCGCGAATGATCGTATTTTCGCGTTCAAGGAACGTGATCCGCGCCAGCTGTATTCGGTCACCGGCATGCTGGCTTCCATCGACGGCTCGTTGCAGGTGCGCATCAAGGATTTGACGAGCTGGATCGACCGCAGCGTCTTCGGCATGGATCTTTCCGAGGGTTACTACGATCCGAGGACCGGTCACTTGCTGGTACTGAGCGAACAGTCCTCCAACCTGACCGAACTCGACGAGAAAGGTAACTTCCTCAGCATCCGCTCCCTGCTCGGCCTGACAGATGATCTCGAAAAAACCATACCGCAAGCCGAAGGCATGACCATGGACGCCGACGGCGAGCTTTACGTTGTGAGTGAGCCTAATCTGTTTTATCGGTTCACTAAGTCAGAGGCCGCTGTGGCGGAGAGTCAGCAGAAGCGTTAAGGATGGTCTGAAGTAGCCACGTATTTCTGGCTGACTTCGGCCACCGCCGATTTTGAAGGTGGCGAGTCGATCCAAAACGCTCAGGTCACTCACTCATTCCTGTCTTTTTAGCCGCTGCGAGCACCTCCCGGCGGCTATTCCCCCACATTACAGGCGCACCTCTCCTGTATCGCCCAGTAAATGTCGGCGGGCCATCCACAGATTCGACAGCGCAAACAGCGTTACCAGCTGTGCCGTGTTCTTGGCCAGGCCACGGAAGCGCGTCTTCACATAACGGAACTGGCGCTTGATCACCCGGAACGGGTGCTCGACCTTCGCCCTTACCTGCGCCTTGGCTTTGTACAGGACGCTGCGCTTGCCCAGTTTCTGGTAGGTGCTGCGCCGGGCGGCAATCTGCCAGATGACTTGGCGACCTTCATGCTCTGGGCGTTTCTCCACTCCGGTATAACCGGCATCGGCACAGACCACGTTTTCGTCGCCGTGCAGCAGCTTATCGACCTGCGTGACATCTGCCACATTGGCCGCCGTGCCCACCACGCTATGCACCAGGCCCGACTCGTCATCCACACCGATATGGGCCTTCATGCCGAAGTACCATTGATTGCCTTTCTTGGCCTGGTGCATTTCCGGGTCGCGCTTGCCGTCCTGATTCTTGGTCGAACTCGGCGCATGAATCAGCGTGGCATCGACGATGGTGCCCTGGCGCAGCGACAGGCCGCGATCACCCAGGTAGCCATTGATCACGCCCAGAATCCCCGCCGCCAGCTCGTGCTTTTCCAGTAGGCGACGGAAGTTGAGGATGGTGGTTTCGTCGGGAATGCGCTCCAGGTTCAGCCCAGCAAACTGGCGCAGAATAGTAGTCTCGTACAGTGCCTCTTCCATCGTTGGATCGCTGTAGCCGAACCAGTTTTGCATCAGATGGACACGTAGCATCGCCATCAGCGGATAGGCCGGACGACCACCATCACCCTTCGGGTAGTGCCGCTCGATCAGAGTAATCAAACCCTTCCACGGCACCACCCGTTCCATCTCGATCAGGAACAACTCTTTACGGGTCTGCTTGCGTTTTCCGGCGTACTCGGCATCGGCGAAAGTCATTTGCTTCATCGGAAAACTCGGCGGGTGGAGTCAGGGTATTTTGCCAAAATCAGGAAGTCTTTTTGAGGGTTTCTCTAGGGGCTTGAGCGGTTAGTTCATTGTCGTACCGCAGCGGCCCGTGAGGCGGCGTCCGGGCACGCTACGGTGGTGCGCCCGGACGCCGCCCGCCGGCAGCTACACGAAACCCCATTACGCACTCAACAACGGCGCCTGATCATAATTCTTGGCATAGGCATTCTCCACCCCCGGCAAAATCTCGACGATGGTGAAATACCGATCCCAGAACGGCGTCTCCCGCAGATCCTCCACCAGCAGTTCATACGCATGATGACTGTCGGTTTCCCACAACCACAGATCGGTGACCCGCGCCGAATAGAACTCGATGTCGAAAAACCGCATCGAGACCTGCGCCGCATGCTTTCGCAAAATCGGCTCCATCTGCGTGCGCATCAGCTCAAAGCGATGCTCGACTGAAAACCCCAGCCATTCCTGGGTGGTCTTGACCAACATGAAAACACTCAGTGATGTCGTTGCCATGATAATGATTCCTGGTAGTTGAAGAGTGGGGAAAGCCAATCCAGAATACGAGTCATAACTCATATTTAAAACTCGCATCCCGATCATGACCAAACACCGCGAAATGCCGCCCTTAACCCCCCGAAAACTCCCGACCCAGCGCCGTTCGGCCAACACCGTTGACACCATTCTCGAAGCCGCTGCTCGCATTCTCGAAACCGACGGCCTCGCCGCCTGCTCCACCAACGCCGTGGCGCAGCGCGCCGGCGTAAGCATCGGCTCGCTGTACCAGTACTTCCCCAACCGCGACGCCCTGACCGTCGCCTTGATCGAACGCGAAACCACTCAGTTGCTCGATGACGTCCAGCACGTCCATGAACACGACGACGCCCTCGCACGCATCCGCGCACTGGTCCAGGCCTCCGTCGCCCACCAGCTACGGCGCCCGGAACTGGCCAGAATCATCGACTTCGAAGAGCGCCGCTTACCGCTGCAAGAGCGCCATGAGCGCGTGGCCAACGTCATTCATGCCGAATTGATAGCGGCGCTGGCCCTTCCGTCAGCCCCGTGGGGCTGCGCCGATGTACTGGAGACCGCGCAAGACCTGCTGGCGATGGCCCACGGCATGATCGATGCGGCGGGGGAGCGGGGGGAGACGGATGCGGTGAGTTTGGAAGGACGGGTGATGCGAGCGTTGGTGGGTTTTTTGTGCGGGTAGTGGGCTATCTGGGCCGGCTCTTGGCGGCCAGGAGACAAGACCGGATGGCGTAAGGGTGGTGATCGATTGTGCTCGGCGAACCTCTGACTGGAACGGTGGGCGAGAGGTAGCGCTATCGGAGCTCTCTGGAAGACCGGAGGGGGAAGTCCGGACATTTTGCCAAAATCAGGAAGTCTTTTTCAGAATTCCCCTAACGTCTTCAGATGCTTATTTCGTCCTTACTGATCAACGTGTTTTCAGCAGCATGGGAAAGATTTGGTCGTTGCTTTATAGCGTTGAACTCGATTTCGCCGGGGGGACATCCGATGTGCTTTTGGGCGATTAGCTTAAGCAGATCCTACAGCCTGTACCCGTGGCCCATATCGCCTCATTTTTTGTAGCTCAGACGTGCTGGCACGTTCACAATCGGTCAGATCCTGAACAATTTGATTTGTCGCAGCACCGCTGCGACAAATGCCAAACTAATAGTCTCAGCACTGCTGAGACTATTACTACTCACGGATAACTAAACCCCTTAACCAACGTCAACTCCCCGACCGCCCGCATTGGCACCAGGAATGTCTCCATCTTCTCGTTCGGCGTCCCCTCCTCCGTAATCACCGTAATCTGCGCCGTAGTCAGGGGCTGAGCAGCCTCTTCCTGCCCCTCCTCATCTCTGCGATACCCACCACCGTAGTAGTTCACGTACACCAGGTATTGCCCCTTGATCGGCGCCGGCATGGCGAAGATTTCCGGGCCGTAGCCGGTGGTGACGTCGACGTCGAGTGCGCCGCCGTTGGCCGCGACGCGGTCGCCGTACCAGATGTGGCCACCGTCAGGCGTGACGAGGTGCAGGTCGAGGTCGGTGCCGTCACTGTCCCAGGCCAGCAATACCCGCAACTTGGCCGGAGTGGCCCCGCCGCTGGCGTTCAGGAACTGCGTGCGATGCCGCTGTTGACCATCGGGGCTGCGGACTTCAACGCTGTTGCTGCCGTTGGGGAATGAGAACGGGCGATCGTAGCGACCGGTGGGGTCAATTTTCAGCGGCATGCTGACGCCGTTGACGATCAGCTTGCCGGGCTCATTGCCCTTGGGCGCGGACTTGATCTGACCGGTAATGCGAGCAGTGTTGGCCTGCCCCACCGGTGTGTTGACCGAGGAAGCCGGGTAATTAACCGTCTGACGAAAGTTTTCGCCTTCGCCTTCGGACGCGCCCGTGCGCCAGCCGCCGACGGGCGTGTCGAGTTTGACCGCGCTATCGATGGCGAACGCGGTCGGCCATACGCAAAAAGAACAAAGGAACAGGAGGACCTGTGGGTAACGGAGTTTCATGGCCTATTCCAGCAAGAGGTGGCGGGCGAGCCCTTCGATGTAGGTTTCATCCTGGCCGTTGGGGTGTGCTTCGAAGGCCAGGTGCAGGTATTCGTGGGTCAGGTCGAGGCGGTCTTGCAGCGACAGCACGCCGCGTACGTAGATTCGCTGGCGTTCGCGATCGACAAAAGGACGGCCGAAGGCCAGGCGGCAGACGGCGAAAGTGTTGACTTCGTTGTAACCAACTTCGCTTTCCAGCCGTGGTCGCCAGCCGCGGCGTTGCTTTTTCAGCCAGTCTTGCGCGGCGGGCAATGCGTCGCAGGAAGCGACGGGATTGTCCCAGCGGCTGAGGCTGGCGCGCGGATAAGCGTGCAGCAGGATGGCGTCGTAACGTTGACCGGCATTGGCCTGTTCGACGGCTTGCAGCCAGGAGAGCTTGTCCGGCCCCGGTTGGTCGGAGTGATAGGTGACGTTGCTGCCGGCGAGTACCAGATCGCTGGTCCACGCGGCGATGTTGCGCGATTCGGTGGCGGCCGGGCGTGGGGCGACGCGCTGTCGGCTGCTGCTGTCGTCGATGCTCAGGCAGTCGCCGTTGCGCGTGGCGTTTTGCAGCAGGTAGGTGCGGATTGCGACGCTCAGGGCTTTGGCGGCTTCGGCAGGTTCTGGTCTGGCTTCGCGCTGCAGGACGCGGGCGACGTACTCTTCGCGGTCCAGACGGGCGACCAGTTTGTCTTTGAGCAAGAACAACTCGCCGTCGCTATGGATATCGAGTTGATTGCCATTGGCGAACTCGACACGATAGTCACCTTGCAAAGGCCCGGGCGTTAACACGCGATCCCCCGAGAGTACGCGTTTCAGCGGATAACGCGCGAACAGGCCGACCTCGACGCACTTCCCCGCCTCGGCTGGCCATGACGAGGGCAACACCGTCGCCAGTGCCTGACCGTAATTGCGCAAGACCATTTGACTGGTACCGCGCCCACCGGCCCAGATCGGCGTGCCGTCCGCCGTCCAGCCAGCGAATCCGCCTTGGCGCGACGAAGGATCCTGATCCCCCAACCAGCTCCAGGTTTTCACCCGTAACCGGCCGCCAAGTTCACCGACGACATTGCCGTCAGCCGCATTCAGCACCACATCGAGCAATACCCGCCGTGCCTGATCCTGCGCCGGCATCACGGCCAATGCCTTCAACAACTCAGCCACCGAAACCCGGGTCTGCGGTTGCAACGACGGCAAATCCAGCAACCACGCGGGCGCTTGTCTCGCCAGCCAATACTCACGCCACTGCGCGCCGGCAATGCCCAGGCGCGCAGGCTCGAAATACAAACCGCAGGACTTCACCAGCGCCTGGTCGCGCTCAATCTTGCCACCCGCCGTGCAGCAATACACTTCTTCCTTCGATTGCCCGCGACACTCATAAGCCGATTCACGCGCGCCAGTGTCCACCAACCAACCGTAGACAAACAGCTTCCACACACTGCCCAGCGGCGTCTGCAGATCAGCAGGCAACGGCTCACGTGAAATCACCTGAGTCCGGCTCAATGAAAGCCATTCATCCTTGAAACCCAAGTGCAACGGCTCGTCCTGCGCTGTCGCCAGCGCAGGCATCAAACACAACAGCCACCAGACCAGACGCCGGGTCATGTCAGTTAACCGTGACCTGACCAAGCGCCGGTTTCTGTTCCTGGGCCTGATGCTGTGGCGCATAGACTTGAGTGAAACGCACCGGCGGCAGGCTGAACTGGCCTTTCTGCGAGAAACGCACCAGATGACGCAGGCGCAATTCACCGCTCAAGGCATCCACCGGGATCGCGTAAGCCATTTGCCCCGGTTCGAAACGGGCCTTCTCCAGCGAGGTCGGCTCGGTGCCGGCCTTGCCCATCAGCTTGATGCCCCACGTGGTGCGCTCGACGTCCGCGCCCGGTGGCAGCGGCACTTCGAGCATGCCGTAGCGCAGCGGTTTCGCGGCTTTGCTGGTGATGATCACTTCGTCCAGGTACAGGCTGTCGCTGGACAACGGTTTGTTGCCGACGGCTTCGAGTTTGAATTCGAACGCTTCGTCACCCGGCACCAGACGCGACAGACGACGAGTGATGGTCACGGCCATCGGGTCCACTGGCGGTTGCTTGCTCTGGAAGCTCAACGCGGCGCGAAGCGGGCGTTCTTGCTCCCCGGTCAGCGACAACACTGTCGGCACGGGCGCAGCACCCTGCCACGTCCAATACATCTCACCAGTATCACCGTACTTTTTCTTCCAGCCTTCACCCGGCGCCAGTGCGATGGTCGGCGATGCCTGTTCGATGCTGCGTTGCAGCCAGGTCAGCGCCAAGGCACGTTCCAGAGTCGATTGCTGTGGCAACAGACGTTGCAACAATGCTTGAGCGTGAGCCTGATCGAAGGCTTGCAGCGACAGGTTCAGCGCCTCGACAAACGGTAGAGAGCTGGCGGCCACTTGTTGTTGCGCAGCCTCCAATTGACCGTTGAACGCCGACGGCAGATTGACCTTGGCCTGACGCGCCATCGATGCGGTCAGCACTCGAGCGCTGGCCAGGCCCAACGCCGAATCCGGGTCGCTCATGACCAGACTCTCTGCGCCATCGTCCATCATGCTCGCCGCGTTGCCTTCGCCGGCTTTCACCAGGTCGTCGATCAAACCGCTGAGCAGTGTGTTCACTGGCAATTGCATCTGTTTGGCGAACGACAGAATCAACGCCCGCTGCAACAGCGGCGTGTTCTGCGACTGCTTGGCGTACACCTCCAGCACCCGCTGCCAATGCTCCGGCGGCAGGCTCAGTTCCAGCGCTTTACTGGCGTGCCAGTCGGCGTAATAGGCGTAAGCAGTGAGGAACGCGTCCGGCTCACCGTCATAGCCCCACCAAGTGAAGCTCGCCGACGGGCCGGCCATTTGCACCAAGCGCAGGCGGCTGTTCTGCATGATCAAACGCAAGCGATCGCGGATCTGCGGGTTCGACGACAAGGTCGGATAAGCGATGCTCAGCGGCAGCAAACGGCTGGCGGTCTGTTCAACACCGCCGTACGGATAGCTCAGCAGATCATCAAGCGCCGAACGGAACAGCGCTTGCGGACTGTCGTCCAGACGCAGGCGAATATCCGTGGCGTCTGCCGGCAAGGTCAGCGGCGTATCACCGCTGGCCACGTCCAGGCTTTGGCTTTGCGTTACCTGCCAGCCTTCGCCGGTCGCGGTCAGGCGCACCGCCAGGGCATCAGCGGTTTTGCTGTCCTGCACCAGCTCGGCGGTCCACTCGCCATTGGCCACTGTGAACGCTGGCAATGCGATGTAGTTGATGCCGTTGTTCAACGTGACCGGCACCCGTTGTTCGGCGCCACCGTAATGAATCACCAGCTCAGCCTTGACCGGTTTCTCGGCCTGACTGAAGGCGAACACACCGAGATCCGGTTTGTCGCTGTTGCGGAATTTGGTCGGGCCGCTCCACTTCAGGTACAGCGGTTTTTCCGAACGAACAAATTGCTTCTTCTGCCCGACCTGGCCGTCATCGGCAATGGCACGGGCGGTGATGCGCCAGCGGGTCAGCGAGTCCGGCATTTTGAAGGTAAAGCGGGTTTTGCCATTCGCATCGGTGATCAGTTCAGGCTGCCACGCGGCGGTGTCGACGTCTTCGCGACGTGGCCGCTCCAACACTTTGACGCCGCGCTCGCTGCGGTTGGCTTTGCCCGGTGCGCCTGGGCTGCCCGGTAATGCCACGTCGTAGCTGATGAACGACAAACTGGCGCTGGTGCGCACGTTGTTGCGGCGCGGGTGATAGAAGAAATGGTCGATGGTCGGCGCGACTTCCGGTTGCAGCGCGTAGACCATTTCATCGACCACACTGACCGTCAGGTGCGCCGGAATCGGCTTGCCGGCGAACTGCGTGGTCAGGTCAACCGACACGGTATCGCCCGGCTGATACGCCTCTTTATCGGTGGTGATGGCCACGTCGATCTGTGGCGCGATCACCTTGATGCCGGCGTTCTGGAAGCTGTACTGACCACCTTTGGTGTAGAGCACGGAGAAGGTCAGGTTCGGTGCGAAGTTGTCCTTCACCAGGATGCGCGCGCGGTATTGGGTGTCGCTGAGTTTTTCCATCTTCAGCCAATCGCTGCCCTTGGACAGCAGCGCAGTGGCCTCGACCTTGTCACGCTCAAGCGACAACAACGCATCGATAATCGGCTCGGGGAAAGTGATCAACGCGAGGGCTTCGTCGCCGGCCTTGTACTCGGGTTTGTCGAGGACGATTTCCACGGTGCCGGGCACGGCTTTGACGCCGTCGCCAGTGACCGAATGGCCGGTCGCACCAAGCACGCGGCCATGATCATCCTTCAGCGTCAGGTTGTAAGTGCCCGGACGGTCGAAGGCCAGGGTGAAGCCTTTATCTTTGGCGGCGAGTTTGCCTTCGCCAGTGGTCTGATCTTCGAGTCGCACCCAGCTGTAGCTGCTCGGGTTGACCGCTTTGCTCTGCTCGCTGCCACCTTCGTTGGCATAGCTGAATGCAACCTTGCCGCCCACCGCGCTGAACCGCTGCGGCGCGCTCAGGCGGAAACTGGCGGCGCCACGGTCGATGAGGATTTCCTTGGTGGTCTTGACCCGATACGCCGCGCCATCGCTGGCGAACACGGTGAGCATGTAGCGGCTCGGTTTCTCGGCGGCGGGCAGATCGAGGCTCGCGTTGCCCTTGGCGTCGGTGGTCAGTTCGGCGCTGGTCAGCTCCACCGGGAATTGCCCGAGGTATTGCAGCTCGTTATCGACCATCGACAGTTGCTGGGCGCGCAGGCTCAGGCTCAACTTGGCGTTGGCCACCGGTTTGCCGTCCGGGTACAGCAATACAAGACTGCCCTTCACCGGTTCGCCGGTGCGGTAATCCTGCTTGGCCAGGTTGAGGGAAATCTCGAAGTGCGGCTTGATGTATTCAGCGACACGGAAGGCACTGCTGTAGGCCTGATCCTTGTAGTTGAAACGCAGTTCATAACCGCCCGCCACCGCGTTGTCCGGCAACTGGAAACGGCCCTGAGTACCGGCCTTGGAATCGAGCTTCAACGCCAGCGATTGCAGTGCGGTACCCGTGGCATCGAGCACAGTGACGTTGACGTCGGCAGCGGTCGGTGCCACGGAATCCCGCGCATTCTTGAACTCGCGGCCGACGATTTTCAACGACACCCAATCCCCCGGCCGATACAACGGCCGGTCGGTGAACGCATAAAGTTTGGTGTCGTAGATCTCACTGTCGTAATAGAAGTTCTCGGAGACGAACACCCCGCCCTCTTCGTCTTCGCCGATCACGAATGAACGCTCCGGGCTGACGTGTTTCAGACGCAGCAAACCGTCGGCGTCAGTAGCGCCACTGCTCATCACGCCCAGGCCGTCGGTCCACAGCACATTGACCTTGGGCACCGAACTGCCTTCGTGTTTGCGCGCAGCCCACACCAGCAATTCATCGCCAGCAATCTTGCTCACGGCCACGGTGTTGGAAACGAAAACCATGGTGGTCGCGCGGTACTTGCCGATCAGCGCTTCCACCAGATACAGGCCTGGTTTCAGGTTGCCCAACGGGATGTACACGTTGCCCGGCGAGACACTGACGAACTCGCTGGAAGAACCGGCCAGGTTCACGCCCTCAGGCGGCTGGATCGGTTTGGCTTGCCACAGCGGATAACGGAATTGGCTGACCACCGGCAGGCCCGGAATCAACGCGAACTGCGGCTGAGCGTCGTAGGGCGTTGGCGCGGCGATGGCGGTGCCCATCTTCAGTTCCGGCACTTCCTCGGTGACTTGTTTGCGCGACTCATAGGAAAACGCCCGCTGCATTACTCGACGGGATTTGCGGTACCAGTTGTCCCACAGGTACGCGAGGGTGTTCGACAGGCCTTCGCCCTTGAACTGGCCATCGCTGACCACGCGGTGCAGGTTCTTCTGGCGCTTGAGGAAATCCAGCGGTTTGTCGATGCGATACACACGAATGTCCGCGCCGCCGTAAGGCTCCATGCGGAACCGGCGGTAATCGCGGCCCGGCGCTTCAAGACGAACCATCGCCTGCTCGTCGCTGGCGAAACTGCTGTCGGCCAGCAGGAAGAAACTTTCACCGGCCACCGGTGTGTAGCCGCTCGGCTCGACGGTGTCTTCGGCATTGACCGTGGTTAAAGGCGCCAGCAGAGCCAGCAGCAGTGGAATTCGAGAGCAAATGCGCAGCATGCGGGCACCGATCATTGGGAGAGGAAGTTCAGTCGATAGACGCCGATGAAGTTGGGGTTGGCTGCGTCGGGTATCCATCGGGTGTCCTTCCATGTCATGAGTTGTTGCAGGCTTGCGGAGCGCATGCCGTTGTCAGTGGGGGTGGTAGTGCCGGTGTGATAGGCGATGAAGCGGCCCATCCAGATCATCAGATGCTGGTCGTCGCCCTGATCGAAAAACATCAAGTCGCCGGGCCGGGCCTGGGCCAGATCGCGGCCGACCAGATGACTGTTGAACTGAATCAGTTTGATCGCGTTGACGTAAGGCCCGACCTTGCCGCCGCCCTGCTGCCATTGCTGGGCGAGGCCGCGTTGGGCATCGCTCAGTTGCAGTTCCGGCGGCAGGTAGCGATTGGACAGGCCATTGCTGCGCAGCCATTTGTCGTCATGAACCTTCAGCGCTTCGTTGGCGGCAAACCGCACCAGCCCGGCGCAGTCCTGCTGATACCAGCGCGGGCTCGGGCCTTGGGTCAGTTGTTCCTGGGCGATGCGCACGAACCAGGCGCGGAATACCTGGGATTGCTGCGGGTCGAGCGCCGGGGCTTCGCTGGCAAAGGTGCGAGTCCCCAGCAACAACGCCAACAGGCCGAGGCCTCGGAAGAGTGCGGTCACAGGGCTTTCCACTCCAGCGGCAGCCACTGCCAATGGCCGTCGGGCTCGCTGCCTTTGGGCAAGATCAGGGCGTATTTGCCGTAGCCACCGAGGGTGCGCAGTTTCGGGATCAGGTAGGTTTGCGCGGCGTTGTAAAACACCGGTTCCATGTCCTGCGGCAAGCTGTCGAGGGTTTCCTGCTGCATCAGTTGCGCCATGGAATCCGGACCGAAATAGATCGGCATCAGCAGGTCTTTCGGCAGTACGTCAGCCAGCGGTGGGAAGCGTTTGTCCAAGGTGCCCAGCGCTTTGTCGACCAGTTTGTCGTCGAGGGAAAACAGCAGCGTCGAACCGTGACGCGCCAGGCTTACGCGCATAAAGGCTTTGCCGGTGATCGCGTCGGGGTGCTCGGCATCCTTGGCCTTATAGGGACCGAAATTGGAGCTGACCTGGCGCTGCCACTGATGGGTCTGGCCTTCCTGCTTCTCGACCACCGGGAACGCCTGATCAGGGACTTTGCCTTCATAGGCACCGACCATCGAACCGAACAAGTTGCCCAGGTCGCCGTCGAGTTTGGCGCTGTCATCGTCATTCAGACTGGCCACCAGCAGCGGCGTGTACAGCCGCGAATCGGCATACCAGCACAGGCCGGCGGCACCGGCCATGTGTTCAGTCAGGGCTTGGGCCACGGCGTCGTCAGCACCGAGTTTCACCAGCAACGGTTTCTGTTGTTCGGCGGCCAGTGGCAAGGCGACGCAGGCGCTGGCGCCCATCGGCATGGCTTGCCAGATCGGTTTGAAGTCGAAGTCCGGCTGGTTTTCCAGTTCGTCCATGGCCAGGAAGCTGTGCCAGCCCTTGTCGTCCATGTCGAAACGCAGGCCGGCGAAATTCGGGATGAAGCGCTGGTAACCCATGGCCAAAACGCTGAAATTGACCGAGAGGCGCTGTTTTACCTCAGGCGTACGCGGTGGCAGGCCGAAGGCTTCGGGGAAGAGTTTGTCGCCGTTGAGCAAGGCGGCGATGGCCTTGGTCGAAACGCTGCCGGTGTCCTCCGAGGCGCCGTTTTCCGGATCGTAGAGCTTGGCCGGATTGGACAGCACCACCAGTTTGTCGCCGTGGGAGGCGAACACCAATGACTTGCTGGCGTTGTAGTTGAGCTGATAAAGCGTGACGGCGTCGGCGCCGACCTTCACCTCGCTGAGTTTGCTCAGCTGCGTATCATCCAGCGCCACTTTCGCCAGCGGCTCCAGCACCTTGGCCAGCCCGCCGCGATCCATCACCAACAGGAAATCCTTGAGACGCCCATCCGCCCCGCGCCACAGCGCCACATCCGCCGGTTGATCGAACAGCTGCTCGATCAGGCTGTCCTGCAACTTCAGGTCATGCTCGTAAATGATCCGCCGCAGGCTGCCAATCAAGCCGAGACGGTCGGAGTGAGCTTCGTAATAGAAGACGAAATCTTCAGTCAGGGTTTCCTTGAGAAACGGCACCGCCAGCAAATCCTTGGGCAACTGGCTCAAGGAATGGGTTTCAAGCAAACCGTCCGGCCGGCTCATGCCCAGTTTGTCACTGGCCAACTCAGCGGGCGGAGCCTTGGGTTTGTTCAGAAACCACCCCAACCCTCCCGCCACACCGGCCACCAGGCACAGCCCGACCAGCAGCGCCGGCCAGCGACGGGAAACGTTGGCAGCAGGTGCGTCGGCGGCCGGAGAAGCAGTGTTATCACTCATGTTCACAAACCCAATTCATCCGTGGTGCGGGATGTTTAATAGTTGAAAGTCTTGACCAGCAGCAGGTCGCCGATCGCCCGCAAAGGCACGATGAAGGTCTCGCGTTTTTCGTCGACGGTGTTTTCGTTGAGCACCAGATTGATTTGCGAGGTGATCACCTCGTTCTGGTTGCTGGTCTCATCGAAGTTATAGCCGCCGCTGCCGAAGTTGCCCCAATAGTTCACGTAAACCAGATAAGTGCCATGCATCGGCGCGGTCATGGTGAACATTTCCGGACCGGGGCCATCGACCCCGTCCGGGTCCAGGCCGCCGCCATTGCTCATCGCCGGGCGAGCCCAGAATGCATGCTGGCCGTCGGGCGTAATAATGTGCAGATCGAGTTCGGCCTTGGGGTCGTCCCAACCCAGCACCACGCGAATTCGCGCCGGCGTGCGCAGGTTGTTGGCTTCATAGAATTGAACGCGCTTGAGTGACTTGCCCTCGGAACTGCGCACTTCGACGCTGTTGGACCCGGCGCCAAACGCATACGGCCGGGCAAAACGCCCTTGGTCGTCAGTGTACAAATTCAGGGGATTGCCGTTGACCGCCAGGCTGTGCGGCGGCCGGAGTGTGCCGAGGGCCTTGAGCTGGCCTTCGATCATCGTGCGATTGCGCTGCACGCCCCGATCGATGGGCGGCGTGGGATAGGCGACGCGAGGATTTTCACTGCGGTCCAGCAGCCCGTGATAGCGCCAGCCGCCCACCGGTTCCGACAACTCGGCCGTGGGCTCGGCCCATGCCACCTGGGCGCAGACCAGCGTGATCAGCAGTGAAAGAACACAACGCATGTAACGCCTCCTGCCATGCATAACGAAACCTGGCGCCCGATCCTCGGCGCGGTATTTGATCTGATTGCTGGGCTTTCAAAAAATGAGACGGCCAGATGCTCAATGCCAGTCAATTCAGGACTTGAACACTGTAGCCCACAAGCTGCGCACTTAAACTGACTGGCATTACGCCATAGGCCGGCAAATATAACATTGCCAGCCGTGCAATTTTCCGCTCTTTTTGTGAACCAGACGGTCTTTTGCCCAATACCCCGATCGTCGCGCCCACTGCCATCTAACGCATTCCGGGTCTTTAATGGTTGCAGGATTTCAAGCCACCACAACCCACCGCACACGCATCGGGAGATTCGTCATGAAAATCGTCGTCATGGGCGGTACCGGGCTGATCGGCAGACACCTGTGCAAAAACCTGCAAGACATGGGGCATGAAACCCTGGCCGCATCACCCAGCACCGGCTTGCTAGGCGTGAGGTGGTGGTCGACGTGGCCAACTTGCCGTCTTTCTCGAATGCTGTGATGGACAACACCTAAAAGTGAAAAAATAACTAACTCTCCGAGTTCATAAGCGAATCTGGCGACTATAGGTTCACAGAAACAAATCAAATTCTTAGCTATATTTCCAGCTCGATACCCACGTAACCGCTCTAGCACACTTAGAATCAGGGAGATTATATGGTGCAGATTACCCACAATGACCAAGTCACCGGTCTAGAGGAACAGAAGGATCTGATTGTGCTGTTTCATGCCATGGGCGGTTCCGAAAAACAATTGCAACATCTTAAGGCCGCTGTTCTGGAAGCGTGGGAGCAGCGTAAAGCTCCAGCGCCGATTGTCTTCATTCCGGACTTACCGATAGGAACCTTGTCTTTCGCTGATCCTTGCGACATCGCGCTATCGGTAATGGAACAAATCGATAGCATTTGGCAGAACTCGGAGCACGGTTTTTCAGGTATTTACCTGGTTGGACACAGCATGGGCGCACTGCTAGCACGCAAGGTGTATGTATGCGCCTGCGGAGAAACTTTAGAAGCGCCTTTTGAGCCTCAACTGAGAGACTCTGTAAAACGCACGTGGGCCTCACACGTCAAGCGGGTGGTCCTGTTTGCAGCGACCAATCGAGGCTGGCGTCTTACTCCCCACCTTTCCATTAGTAATTTTCTACGGTGGGGGGCCGGTGTTGTGCTTGGTAACACGGTAATGGCGATAACCTTGGGCCGATTAACGCCCCTAGCCTTCACTACTCATCACGGTGCTCCCTTCTTGACACAGCTGCGTCTTCAGTGGATGGCAATGCGCAGGCAAGCCAAAAGTGAATCAACAACATCCGCCATCACCGTTCAATTGCTGGGTTCCACCGATGACCTGGTTTCTCCTGAGGACAACATTGATCTTGTCGCCGGAGATGACTTCTATTATCTCGACGTACCCAAGTCTGGTCATGTCAATGTAGTTGACGCTGATGACACCGCGGCGGGTCATCTACGGCGACAAGTGATCATTAAAGCCATCAACTCATCCCCGCAGGAGCTCAGTGATTTATCTATTCTTCCGACAGATCAGGACCTGCCAAAACCCGACAACACCATCACCGACGTTGTGTTTGTCATTCATGGAATCCGTGACCAAGGCTACTGGACGCAGAAAATCGCCCGACGGATTGTTGCCTTGGCTCGCCAACGGAACAAGATAACTGACCGTCATATCGCCGCCGATATCGTTGGGCCGACACCACAAAAACAAATCATCAAGACCGAGACATCCAGTTACGGATACTTCGCCATGCTACCCTTTCTGCTACCCAATATTCGGCGAAAACGAGTCGAGTGGTTGATGGATCGCTACGCGGAAAACAAAGCGGTCTACCCTAATGCCGCATTCTCCTATGTTGGCCACAGCCACGGTACCTACATGCTGGCCAAAGCTCTCAGTACTTACTCGTGCTTGCGTTTCAAACACATTGCTTTCGCCGGAAGTGTTGTGAACGTCAATTATGACTGGAAGACCTTGACCGGTTTGGGTCGGGTCAAAGGCGTCGTGAACTTCGTTGCCAGTGCTGATTGGGTCGTTGCCATTTTTCCTCGCACCTTCCAAATGCTCAGGCTGCAGGATCTTGGCAGCGCTGGCCATGACGGTTTCGAGCAAGAAAACAAAGAACTCTTCGAATCGGAATATGTGAAAGGAGGTCACAGCGCGGCGTTAAGGGAAGAAAACTGGGACGTCATCGCCTCTTTCATTCTCGATGGAAACAAGCCCTCGGAACCCGATCTTGCCCATGAAAGGGCTTCTTGGACAGTAGAACTCGGACACTATGCACCTCAACTCATGCTGTTGGTGCTGTTCCTGGTTGCCTTGGGTGGATACCTTCTTCTCGCACCGTTGCTGGCCATGGATCGCGGACAATGGTACAGCATGATTGCGTTCATGCTGTACGTGTTGGGGGTGTGGAAAGTGCTGACATGGCTTTGAACGATTTGATTTACTTAATGAGGTCGGCAATCTCCGCATGGACTCTGGCATCGGGGTGGACAGCCCCGGTGAACCAGTCATTCTCGATTCGACCAAACCGATCGAAACGAACCAACATTCCGGGTCTTTAATGGCTCCAGGATAAAAACCAGCCCTCTATCCGTCCAGAAGCACAACATCCAACGGGGCTGACGCACCGCAACCCACCGCGCACGCATCGGGAGACCGAACATGAAAATCGTCGTCATTGGCGGTACCGGACTGATCGGCAGACACCTGTGCAAAAACCTGCAAGCCCTGGGGCATGAAACCCTGGCCGCATCACCGAGCACCGGCGTCAACGCCCTCACCGGCGAGGGATTGCAAGAGGCCTTGCAAGGCGCCGACGTGGTGGTCGATGTGGCCAACTCGCCCTCCTTCGAAGACGCTGCCGTGCTCGATTTCTTCGAAACCTGCGGGCGCAACCTGCTTGCCGCCGAGAAAACCGCCGGCGTCAAACACCATGTCGCCCTGTCGGTGGTGGGCACCGAGCGCATGCTCGACAGCGGTTACTTCCGGGCGAAAATAGCGCAGGAAAAACTCATCAAGGACTTTGGCATCCCCTACACCCTCTTGCGGGCGACGCAGTTCTTCGAATTCATCGGGGCCATTTCAAACTCGGGCGTTCAGGACGGCGATACCGTGCGCCTGACCTCCGCCGAACTGCAACCGATTGCCGCGGTCGATGTCGCGACGGCGCTGGCGAAGATCGCCGTGCAAGCACCGAGCAATCAAACCCTGGAAGTGGCCGGGCCAGAGCGCTGGCCGCTGGTGGAATTCGTGCGCCTGTTTTTGCAACACACCAACGACCCGCGCCAAGCCCAAGCGGACGACACGGTCCCCTACTTCGGTGCACCAATCGATGACCACTCGCTTACGCCGGGAGAGCACCCCATCATCGGGCCGACGCGTTTCGAGACCTGGCTCAAGAGCAGCGCTTGATACTCACACGAGGCCCCTATACCAACCGCTCAATCTTCTGATGCTGCCAGACCATTTTGTAATACAGCGTCTGCAGGATCAGCATGCCCAGATACGCCACCGGGAACGCCATCCAGACACCTTGCAGCCCAAAGCGCGCATCCAGCAGATACGCCACCGGCAACTGCACCCCGACCACGCAAACGATCGAAACCGCCACCGGCACCAACACCGTGCCGCTGGCGCGCATGATGCCGCCGACAATCGCCTGAAAGCCAAACACCAACAGACTCCAGAGCATGATGTGCAACAGGTGTTCGGCCAT
This sequence comes from Pseudomonas sp. B21-048, assembly GCF_024748615.1. Classification (NCBI taxonomy): domain Bacteria; kingdom Pseudomonadati; phylum Pseudomonadota; class Gammaproteobacteria; order Pseudomonadales; family Pseudomonadaceae; genus Pseudomonas; species Pseudomonas sp. B21-048. Next base: position 3,578,326 of record NZ_CP087168.1, read on the forward strand.
CGCCCGCGTGGAATCATCCGTGAGGAACAACCCCAGCAACCAGTGCGACAGCAGGTAACCCAACACCACCAGACCGCCAGTCAGGCACACGTTGATCAACAACCCGGTGCGCAAAATCGGCCCCATGCGCTCGATGCGCCCGGCCCCGATAGCCTGCGCGCCGAGAATCGACGCCGTGATCGCAATCGACAGCGCCGGGAACTGCACGTAATTGACGATCTGCGTCACCGCCCCATACGCCGCCGTCGCCTGAGACCCGTGCTGGTTCACCAGCGCCAGAATCACCAGCTCCGACAACGACAGCACCACCATCTGCAACCCGGTCGGCAGCCCGATGCGCAACACCTTGCCGAGGATCTCCAGATCCAGCCGCATCGACGCAAACATCTCCCGATCCGGCGCCAACGGATGCCCCTTGCGAATCAACCGCCACGCCAACCATCCCATCGCCGACAGGTTGCCCACCAACCCCGCCCACGCCGCACTCTGAATCCCCATCGGGGCCAGCCCCAACCACCCAAGAATCAACGCCGGCGTCAGCGCCAGCCCGACACAGGTCGACACCACCAGCGCCAACAACGGCGACAGCGTGTCGCTCACCCCTCGCAGCAACTGCGTGAACAACACAAACACCAACAGCGACGGCAAGATCCACATCATCACCTGCGCATACGCCACCGCATCGTCCAGCACATCCGCCGGCGTGCCCAAACCCTGCAACGCCGGCCGGGCAAATACACTGCCCAACACCGCCGCCGCTAACCCGATCATCGCCCCCAACAGCAACGTCGAACCGGCAATCGCCTTCACCAAATGCAACTCGCGAGCGCCCCAGGCTTGACCGATCAACACCCCGGCGCCAGCGCCGAGGCCAATGACCAGGGCGATGAAGAAGAACACCACGGGAAACATGCCCGATACCGCCGCGAGCGCTTGGGTGCCGAGTAATTGGCCGATGTAGATGCTGTTGATGGTACCGGACATGGATTGAAGGAAGTTGGAGAGGACCATGGGGGCGAGGAACAGGAGGTAGGTTTGCCAGAGGGGGTGGGATTGGGTGGGGGTTTGCATTGAGGGTCCGTCTCGGGTGGGGGCTGGCAGTGTGGAAATTCTACGCTACGGAACCGGGAACAACGTGATCCTGTTTTGTGTGGGTAGCCCAGGCCACGACTGCATCGGGCCGGTAAATACCTCTGGCCTCCATTTCTGGCCCAAATTCCTCCACCCTGCACATGCTGTTTTGGCCTTCACAATATCTAGTACCATAACGCCACTTTCCAGTAAGTTCGGCCCTTGAGATTTACAGGGGAAGCCGACGGTAATCAGGGAGCGGTTGATGTACGGAAATCACAAGTTTGGCTGGTGTACTCTGCTGGCAGGAGCGGTAGTGCTCAGTGGTTGCACTTCATTGCTTCAGGGCAAGCAGTATGTCTTTCCCCGTCCGGATGAACCCTCTGCTACGGTTCGCCTTAAATATGAACGTGGCACTACGCTGGATGCCATGACCTTCAATGAAAAAGGTTGCTACGCGGGATTCACGCCGTTGTCCTATACCGGCGACTTTATCGAATCGCCGATTGCCGTGGGTAAAGAGCTGGTATTGACTTACCGACAGGTAGTCGGAGGTCGACAGTGCCAAATACCCTTTTCTTTTACGCCGCAGGACGGCGCCACCTACACCTTGAAGTCCGGTTTCTGGGGTGAGACCAAGACAGGCATCCTTCCCATCTTTAACAGCGACCAATATTACTGCGGAATTGGTGTAGTCAAAAAATTAGGAGATCAGGAGAGCGTCGAACCCATTCAACAGCTGCGCATCAAGACGGGTTTTGCCTGCCTTAGATTCGTCAAATAAGTGCAATAGTTTGTTTGGGGTCACTCACGGAAGATCACCCACCGATGTCTCTTCCGAATGCCCACCATTTTTTTCAGAAAAAGGAGTCACTTGCATGGAAGTCATCAATCAGTTGCAACCCGCAGAGTGCGCAGGCATGGAGGATATCCGACGCGAAATCGATGCCCTTGATCAGGCCGTTATCAAGCTATTGGGCAAACGTTTTCAGTACGTGCTGGCGGCCTCGAAGTTCAAGACCTCGGCGACGTTGGTGCGTGCGCCGGAGCGTTTCAAGGCGATGCTGGCGACGCGTCGTGAGTGGGCCGAGGCCGAGGGCCTGAGCCCGGATGCAATCGAAAAGATGTACAGCGACCTGGTGAACCATTTCATTGCCGAAGAGATGAAACACTGGGCGGCTCATCAAGCCGAAACCTGATTCTGGTGTCCAGGCTGTCCGCTTTGGGTTGTGGATTCAACGACCAGAAGCGGACAGTAGACGATAACTGCTGTTGTTCCTATGCGGATCGATCACCTATCGGCACACGCCGGAAGGAGCGCTTATTGGGTAATTTCCATGGATCCATCGGCACCGCACTTTCTCAGGCTGATTGTCTGCGCCAAGTGCCGGGGGATGTGCCGAACTGGCGTTTGAATGCGCGACTGAACGCAGCTTCGGATTCGTAGCCAACGGCAAAGCCGATTTGCGCCACATTACCGCGACCTTCGCGCAGCTGTTGAGCCGCCACATGCATACGCCAGAGCGTCAGGTATTGCATCGGTGGCTGTCCGACCAATGCCGTGAATCGCTCCGCGAATACCGAGCGCGACATGCCCACTTCAAGCGCCAGGGCTTCTGCAGTCCAGCCCTCGGTTGGACGGGCATGAAGCAGCGCCAGTGCGCGCCCGATATGCGGATCTCGCAAACCCGCCAGCCACCCGCGCCGCTCAGCGGGGAGGCTGGCGACATACTGGCTGACGGCTTCGACGAATAGCAATTCGGAGAGCTTGGCGATGACCGTTGTCGAGCCGAGGCGCCCCGCCGCAATCTCGCTGACAGCGAAACGGAATGAGCTTTCAATCCAGGCTCCCGAGGCCGTCGCGCGCAAGTCTAATTTCAACAAGGATGGTAGCGACGAAAGCAACGGATTGAAGGGTGTTTCAGAGCCGAGGAATCCGCACAATAACTGCGTGACCTCGCCGCCCCCCCCGTACTTGATTCGTGAAATAGAGCCGACTTCTGGCGGCTGAATAACGTCGCCCGCCAACATGGGCGCAATGCTCAGGTCGCTGCCAAAAGAATGAGCGTCATTGTGAGGAAGCAGAACGAGTTCGCCTGCCCGCACGTCAATGGCGTCACCACCGTCGACTTGTAATTGCATATGCCCCGCGGCGACAAAATGCGACGCAATGATATGTCGAGGTGCCGCCAGGAACGGTTTGCAATCGTCCGCCGAGATTCTTCCCTTGATGCACCAGGGCGCAGTGAATTCCGACTCGAGGAAGACCCCTCCAGACAGCCGAATCACACGCAACACATCAGAAAACGCATCCAACAATTGCCAGCCCTCCTTTCCGGAGTCCGGAGCATGTAATCAGGCGGACCGGTCATTCATCGCCTGAACGGCGAGGCCTAGATTAGCACCAACGCGGACTCAGCGATCGAGACTGTCCCCAGAGGCTTCACCGCTGGTCATTCGCCCGACGTTAACCGTAATTGCCCCATTCCAACTCGACCAGGCAAGCAGGAGATCGATATGAACACCGTTGCTACCCTACCCCGCTCAGATTCGGACAACGCCGCCCGTTATGCTCAACTGGTCAGATCATCGAAGAAAGCGGAATGGCAGATCGAACGTGATTTGCTGCAAGACCGGAGTTTCGACTTCTCGCGCAAATTCTTGCCCGACGGGCTGTCGCGAATCGACCGCCTGACCTTTCTCGCCGCGGACGAGGCGCGCCTGCTCAGTCAGATTCAGGGCCGAACCTATGCGTATATCTTTGGCTTGGTCGAGCGTTTTATTAGCGCCAAAATGCTCGATCAAGGTCGGGCCCATGTCTTTGACGATCAGCTCGCACTCGAAGCGCTGGTGCGCTTTTCTAACGACGAGATCAAGCACCAGGAGCTGTTCCGGCGCATGGAGACGATGATGGGTTCGCAATTGCCAGCGGGATATCGTCAAGTGGCCGATCCAAACGATGTGGCGCGCTCGGTACTTGCGGCCAGCACTTGGTCGGTGCTGGCGCTGACCTGTCATATCGAGCTGTTTGTTCAGGCGCACTACGTGCAAAGCATCGCCCCGCGTGAGGAGTTGTGCCCGCTATTCAAGGACGTTTTCAAGTTTCACTGGAAGGATGAAAGCCGGCACGTCGTACTCGATGAACTGGAGTGGAAGGCGGAGCACGCGAAACTTTCGCCAATCGAGCGCGACCAGGCCGTGAACGATCTGATTGCGCTGGTGGCGGCCGTCGACGCAATCCTGCAGGCACAATCGGCAGCCGATGCCGACTACTTTATTCGCAATGTTTCACGATCATTCAGTGTCGATGAGACAGCGCAAATCAACGCCTGCATGCTGAGCGCTTACCGCTGGCAATACATTATCTCGGGCGTGGAGCATCCCCACTTTGGCCGGCTGCTTACGCACATGACAACACCCGCACAGATGTCCACGATTCAGACCGCGCTGACGCCCATCATGGACAATTGATCGACAGGCTGCGGCCGACCGTGCGTCGGCCGCGCGGCGGTGGGATGAGTGCTGAGTATGATTTATCGGGGCTGGCAGCCATGACAATACCGATGTGGATGTTGCTTGGATTTGCGACCTGGACTTTGCTGCTATTGATGGCAACCGTCGGTGTGTATCGCTGGGCCAGAATCTTGTTCTCGAATGTTCCGATTGCCTCTTTCCGATGCGATCAGCTCGAAGGCGAGGATTGGTATCGGCGCGGGATAAGAGCACACGCGAACTGTGTGGAAAATCTGCCTGTCTTGGGCGCCATCGTGTGGGTGATTTCAACCCTTGGTATCGACGATCCTGCAGTGAGTTACTTGTCCGTAATCATCCTGATTGCACGCGTGTGCCAGTCACTGGTTCACGTATCCCATGTGCAAACCAATACGTTCGTGGCGATTCGGTTTGCCTTCTTTTTCGTTCAGTTGGTCTGTTTTCTCGCGCTCATTGTTATAGCCACTTGTTATGGCGTATGAGTCTCTTAAATAGAGAGATGAATCCAGGCCTGATCCTGCGAATCAAGTTTTCGTTCGGACGCGCACCTTGGCGATTCAGTGGTTAGATTCAATCCAGACAACGCTTCAGCGCGACCGGTAGAAAAACGGGCAGAAGCGGCCAATTGAAAAGCCACGTTAACTCGATTGGGCCGCCTGCACGGCACTGTTAACGCTGGCAGTTACTCCGTGGTCGCCTCTTCTTTCAGATTCAGACGGAAAGTGTCGCGAGCGGTTTTTCCCACGTAAGTGGTGAGCGCGTAATTCGCCGTTCCGCCGACAATGACTCCGATTCCGAACGGGATCACTTTTGCCGCGGCTTTCTGAGTGAACGAGATGCCGATTTTCGCGAACAATTCCTTGATGATCTGAAGCGTCGGCCCCTTCAAATACTGATGCACCATGCGCACGCCGGCCTTGCTGGCGATTTTGGTGGCGCTGGAAGACCCCATCTGCTCCAGGGAGCCGTACAGCGCGATGATGTACGACATGTGCTTGGCATCTTCGTTGGACATCTTGCCGTTGATGGCCACCGCCAGGCACATGGTCATGTCGATCTGCAGCTTCATGCACACCGAGATATCCGCCAGCCCTCCGCCCACAGCGCTTACCACAGTGCCGATACCGGGAATGACACCCGGAAGAGCAGTGGCTGCGCCAGACGTCGCGGCCAGCTTTGAATAGCGGCTGATGATTTTGTCGACAACTGCGTCTTGAATCTTTTCGCCTGTAGCGGACGGCGCCGAGCTGCGTGCCTGGCTTTCGTACTGGGCAACAAGTTCACGGGCATCCTGCGGGCTAATGGCGATGGCTTCCACCATCTTCATCAATGAAGAGCTGCTTTCGTCTGTTCCTGTGGTCATGCCAGATTCCGTTCGAGAGATTGTTTATCAGCAGCCTTTGCGAGGCTGAGCGCTGATGGGAAGAGTGGCATAATTGATATCAAAATAACATTACACTCATGACTTTTTGCGCCGCCAAGTGATCGAGGGTTTTCTGAACAGAGGCCTGGCAAGGAGCCTTTTAAACCACATGTGTAGCGAGCGCAGCCCGCAGGGTAAGACCTTGGCCGATGGGCAGACCTTTCAACCGTTTCTGTGGTGGGTTTTTCCGGCGCATTTGAGGCATTACCTCCTACGCACTAGCAATGTACGGAATGGCCGGAAATGGCCCTTTGTGGACGACTGCTTTCAGGCCAAAAGCTGCCCGTGGCACTCCCAAGGTAAAACCATCAGAGCCCTTCATCTAAAGTCGCGCGGCACATAAGCGCAGCCACAGAAGCTGGCAAGCTTGTTTAATGCGTCATTCAGCAATGCGGGAAGCCGCGCGGCATGCATTGCACGACGCTCCAAATGCAGGCTGATGACCTCAAAGCGATTTGCAGCTCGGTCAGCTTTGCAGTCGACTCGACCAACAAAATTTCCTTGCCAAAGGACCGGCAGACAAAAATAACCGTATACCCGTTTAGCCGCAGGAGCGTAGCTTTCGAGCCGGTAGTCAAAACCGAACAATTGCACCAAGCGTTCTCGATGGATCACAGCGTTGTCGAACGGCGAGAGCAGATGGACTTCCGCACTGGTTTTAGCATCACACCCCGCGCCCTCCTGTGCGATGACATAGGCGTCGGGCATCGTTGGATCATTCACGCGAGCCAATTCGCCTGTCTCCACACGGGCCTGCAATAGTTCTCGCATTGCATTGCGCAATGGTTGTCCGGTGCGCAAGTGCATCAGCTGCTTCCAGGTGACGACTCCATGGGCACGGACTGCGGTGTCAAGCAGATAGGCAGCCATCTCACCGGCTGACGGTTCTCGAAGATCCAGGCCATCTGGCAACAATTGTTCAGGCAACACATAGAGTTTTTCCATGCCCCTGCGCTCGCGGATCATCAAATCGCCCTGCATGAACAACTTGTCAAGCGCGCGTCGGCCAGGCCCATGGTCCCACCATGAACCCTTGCCTTTGCAGCACTCTCTGAGGTCGCGTGTGCGCAGCGTGCCTTCACCTCGCACCCGGTCCAGGATTTCCGTCATCAACTTGGCATCGACATTCCTGAAATAGGGGCTCTCACCACGCCGGAAAGACAGCATGCGCGGCAATGCAAAACGGTAGTCTTGTATCGGCAGATAAGCGGCAGCGTGAAACCAATACTCAAAAACCCGCCCGGCACACGTCAGCTGGTTGAGACAGTCCAAGGAATACCCGGGCACGCGGCTCCACAGGATGTGATGATGTGCTCTCTCAACGACAGACAGCGTGTCGATTTGCACATAACCTAAATGCTCTATCGCGCGGAGCGTGCCTTCAAGACCATGGCCAAATGCCTTGCTCGAACCTAGTCCTTGATGATCCAGAGCCAGTCGTCGCCAATAAGTTGGATTAGATTGAGTTGCCACGTTCAAACCTGGGTGGAGTGCGTGTACCGTCTTATCGGTGTGGATGTTCCGGAAACTGCTTGGCGCTGTCGCAGATGTCGTACCAGCTTGGCTTTTCCTTGACGAACTCATGGAAGAGATTGGTGATGGTCAATGCCTCATCGATGCAGTTCGCAGCCACGGGAAACGACTCGGCGGTTGACGTCACCTCGCCCAATGCTGTTCCGCAGTGCGAACAGAAGCAACGGTTGTACTTGTAAGGTGCTTCAGGCTTGAAGGTGGTGATGGAATCCGCGCCGGAAATCAGCTCGAACGATGAGCGATTTACGAAGACGAAGGTACTTGCTCCGACCTTTCTGCAACGAGAGCAGTGACATGTTCCCATCATTGTTGGAGGACTCGACACCAAGAACTTCACTGCTCCGCAGCAACAACTACCTTTAAACATGGTTTTCTCTCAAATTGAAATAAGTACTGTACATAAGCACAGTACTTATTGAAAGAGTGTTTCACCAAAACTTCAGGTACCTCAGATGGACGAAGGGCAGCTTTTGGCCCAGAGTGTGTAAAAACGCCTTCGCGAACCCTTGCTATGATTTCTGAGGATTTCATCGCAGGGATCGCCCATGAAGCGCTTTATCCAAGGTGAACATCGAGGCCAAGGCACCTTACTTCCCGAGAACCTCGACGACTACGTCAGCGATACCAATCCGGTGTAGTCGACGTCTTCGTCGACGAACTCGACCTGGTCAATCTGGGTTTTGAAGGTGCGATTCCAGCCGATACTGGCCGGCCGGCTTACCACCCCGCGATCTTGCTAAAGATATACATCTACGGCTATCTCAACCGCATCCAGTCAAGCCGGCGGTTGGAACGAGAAGCTCAACGCAACGTCGAACTGATGTGGTTGACCGGACGTTTGATGCCGGACTTCAAGACCATCGCCAACTTCCGAAAAGACAACAGCAAGGCCATCCGAGGCGTCTGTCGCCAGTTCGTTGTGCTGTGTCAGCAGTTGGGATTATTCGGAGAAAATCTGGTCGCCATCGATGGCAGTAAATTCAAAGCCGTCAACAACCGCGACCGCAATTTCACCAGCGCCAAACTGAAGCGGCGAATGGAAGAAATTGAATCGAGTATCAGCCGCTACCTGACGGCACTCGATGCTGCCGATCGGCAAGAACCAACAGCTTCCGAGCCCAGTGCCGTGCGGCTGGAAGAGAAGATCGCCAAGCTCAAAACTCAAATGAAAGAGCTTCAGGCGATCGAAATCCAGCTCAATGAATCGCCGGATAAACAGGTCTCACTGACCGATCCAGACGCCCGCTCCATGATGACGCGCGGCACGGGAATCGTCGGCTACAACGTGCAGACAGCGGTCGATACCCAGCACCATTTGATCGTTGCGCATGAGGTGACTAACGTCGGTTCCGACCACGATCAACTCAACTCGATGGCCAAGCAGGCCCGCGAGGCGATGGCGTCAGATACGTTGTCGGTGGTGGCTGACCGAGGTTACTTCAAAAGCGAACAAATCCTGGCTTGTCACGATGCCGGCATCACCGCCTATGTACCCAAGCCGATGACCTCTGGAGCCAAGGCTGACGGGCGTTTCAATAACGATGCCTTCGTCTATGACGCGGCAAAAAAAATGAATACATTTGCCCGGCAGGAGAGGCGCTGATCTGGCACTATTCCTACGTTGAAAAAGGCCTGAAGTTGCACCGGTACTGGAGTTCGAAATGCCAGGGCTGCGCGTTGAAATCGCAGTGCACACCGAGCACGGAGCGACGAGTTCGACGAGTTCGACGCTGGGAGCATGAAGCCGTGCTGGAGGAGATGCAGCTTCGGCTGAGCAAAGCCCCGGAGATGATGCGAGTTCGAAAACGGACGGTTGAGCATCCCTTCGGGACGCTCAAACAATGGATGGGTGCGACGCACTTCCTGACGCGGAAGCTGGCCGGGGTGGGTGCGGAGATGAGTTTAAATGTGCTCGCCTACAACATGAAACGGGTCATGAAAATCATCGGTGCTCACGGTTTGATGAAGGCGCTGTCGGCATAGAAAAAGGCTGATTTTGGCCCATTTCAGAGGCTGTAAAAACAACATTGAAGTGTTCCAGGTCGCGACCGATGCAACCCGCAACATTGACCGTGCGATCGCTCAGCCAACGGATGTCAATGCTCCACGACGATGAGGCCCATGAGCGTTTTTACACACTCTGGGTCGATAGCTGCCCGTCACGAACGGCAGCTAATGGCCCAGGCTGTGTAAAAACGCAAACACCATTTTGAAGTGTGCGTCACTACGTAAAATCTGCCAAAGCTCGTTTAGTCAGAGATCTGCATTTTGCGTAGGAGCGAGATTTTTCAGCTGCTCTAGTCCGAAGCGGGTGCTTGAAAACGTTTTTACACAGCCTCGGCCAGTGGCTGATGGCAGCGTGTGCGCCGCAGCATCATGCTTGCCGGTTCGCGTTATGCCATGCTCGAAGACGGCGTGCGGTTCAGCCTGGTGCCGTGGAAGCCGGTGATCGAGTAGCGGCTGGCAGCAGATCGCCGCGACGGTACGTAACCATGGGGTATCTCAGGAGGCCGGGCGGCAGCGCGGAGTATACGTGGGATGAAGTCGGCGGTATTTACCCGACCGTATTGAATGACGCAACGACGTCGACAAGCTGTTGCCTGACCCAGACATGGGCAGGGTCGCCATGGAAGCGCTCGTGCCAAATCATGGCTGGCGACAAAGGAGCAACTTGTAGCGGCAGATCCAGGAGCGCGAGCGGGAGCCTTTCCGCAAGTCGGCGCGCCAAACGGCTTGGCAACGTGAGAATCATGTCGCTATCCGCCACCAACATCGCACCAGCAAGAAAGTGGGGAACTCGCAGCGCGACGTGGCGAGTGAGTCCCAGTGTCGAGAGGGCGATGTCAACCGCACTCTCTCCCACGCCGGAAATGGTCACGGTAACGTGGCGCAAGGTCACATAACGCTCCAGGCTGAGTCCGTCTGCCACACCTGGGTGATCGGACCTCACCACGCACACCAAGCTGTCGGCGTAAAGGCCGCGCCGATGGAGACTGCCGGGCAGTGCCTCGAAAATGCCCAGTGCCAGATCTGCGCCCCCCTGCTCGACAAGCCGCACGTTGTCCCCAGTAGGTTGCGCGATATGGAGACTTAGCGCAGGGGCAAGGCGCTCGAAGCGGGCGATCAAACCGGAAAGGACCACCAGACTCAGGTGGTCGTGCGCGGCGATCGTGATCCGACCCGTTGCAGACGCGGGATCGAAGACGGCAGGCGAGACGATGCCTCGGGCATCGTCCAGCAGCCTGGCCACTGGACCTGCCAGCGTTTCACCGCGTGGCGTCAGTTCCAGCCCGAGCTTGCCGCGGACCACCAGGCGATCACCCAACATCGTGCGCAGTCGCCCCAGCGCGCGGCTGGCAGCCGGTTGGCTCAAGCCCAAGCGGAGGCCCGCCCGGGTAACACTTCGCTCCCGAACGAGTGCTTCGAATAGCTTTAACAGGTTGAGGTCGACTGTAGATAAATCCACTTGGTGCATTTTCACTATTACTTTCATGTCATTGATGCATATCGAGCAACCATGCACCATTCCGGTTCATCTGAACAGGAGATTCTTGTATGACTGCTTCCTCGCTCCCTTACGTTGTGTTCGGCGTAACCGGCCGTACCGGCGCCGCTGCTGCCGATGCACTTTTGCGTTCCGGCCACCCAGTGCGCGTCGTGGTGCGTGACTCAGTCAAGGGTCGGCCGTGGGCCCAACGCGGCGCAGAGGTTGCCGTAGCCGATCTGACAGACCTCGCCTCTATGATCAAGGCGCTCAGTCAGGTCCAGGGTGCCTATGTCGTCAGCCCTCAGCACTACAACCGTGAAGATCTGTTCGAGAGGGCAGACTTGATTGCCGATACCACGGCGCGCGCTGCGGTTGCGGCGGACGTGCCCAGGCTTGTGGCTCTTTCCTCGGTGGGTGCCGACCGTGAACGCGGAACTGGATGGATCAGGATGAACCGCATGTTCGAGCAGCGTTTAGGTGAAACCGGTGTTTCGACCATCTTCCTGCGCGCGGCTTATTTCATGGAGAACTGGATGCCGATGGTCGGACAGGCCGTGCGTAGCGGCACCCTCCCGACGTTTCTGGCACCACCACAGCGCCCTCTCCCGATGGTGGCGACTGTGGATGTCGGCAGCACCGCAGCTGCTTTGCTGCAGGAAGAAAGGACGGGGACCTCTGTTGTCACACTCTCGGGGCCCAAAGACTATGCCCCGAACGATATCGCCGCTATCGTTTCCGCCACGCTCGATAAGCCTGTCGACGTGGCAGTCCTTCTGGAAGCTGAGTGGCCCAAAGCGCTGGCGGATGCCCATTTCTCAAAGGCCGCCCTTGCTGGTTTCACCGAAATGACCCGTGGCCTCAATTGCTCGCATATCGACCTCAAGAGCGATCCCGGCGCAATAGAGTGGGCAGGAACAACTCCGCTGGAACGAGTCATCGCCGAACTGGCACAGCGTCAGCGCTAAAGGCCAGCAGGGATATTCGGCTTCGCCAAACGGCTAAGGAACCGGCCAGGCCAACTCTGCCCCAAGATAGTCCCCACTAAAATTGGGTGGGGACTACGGTCTAGACGGTGCTGACTGGACGCATACTTGCAGCCCCAGTGCGGTTCCCTTCCATGTAACCCTCAGTTCTCCCTACTTCGCCAACCCCTAGGCGGAGTCCAGGCATGAATGTCCTTTTGGTCAGGGTCGTTAGCGACGCCCGCGACGGCGCTACTCGGCCTGCTACTGGATGTGGCGATTTTCAATCCATCGATGCTTAGGGATGCCTTCAATCCCGTCTCACTAAATGTGGCCCGACTTGCCCTGTGCGCAGTTGCCTGGAACACCAAGGCTTGAGCAAAAGTGAGCTCGCAGAAGTGACTAAGTCTTCCCCTCCTACACCAATAGCTCAACCAACCGCCCCGGCGTCATCTTCGTCACCATAATCGTTACAATCACAAACATCCCCATAAATCCGAAAACACCCATCCAGAGCCATTTTTTGTACACGGACCGGTATTCATCATCGAGCCCCTTTCCGGTCTCAACCGCGCTCGAAGCCATCACGTACAACCGCTTCTGAAGCACCAATACCGGCAGCCAAAGCGAACCCACGCAAAGGAAGATGATCAACGACGTCAAAACCCACTCCGTGGTCAGGGGAAGCCCGGCAAGCTTCATCAGCCAATAGCCCGTCGCTATCTGAATAAAGCCTGCCGGTGTGGTAATCCAGGTGTCGAACCGCACAACCATTCTGGCCACATGCGCGATCACTTGAGGGTTGGCCGTGCGGCTGACGGCGATCAGGTAGAGGTAGGACCCCATGCCGAATCCAAACAGGAAAATAGCGGCTATGACGTGAATGTATTTCAGGCACAGATAGAGCATCGGTCAGCTCTGCTCGCCAGAGAAGTACACGGACATGCTCAAATTTTCCGGATCGTTGATGGCGGCTATGTATTCGTCGACGGTGATTTCGCCCACGCAAGCCCGGGCGCCGGGTTCGGGCAAATACCCTTGGGCGATTTTTGCGGCCAAGGTAACGGCTGCACAGCTTGGGATTTCCGGGCCCTTGTCATTCATAGCGGTCAGCTGCACGGTCATGGACAGCGGTTCTCCTTCGGCACCGATGCCCTGAACGTCGATGTACATTGCGCTTTTGCCATCGCCAAATCGTTCGAACCACAGTCCCCACCGATGAAGTCTTGCGGCCCAAGGGGCATGGTCACGGACCATCCCTGTCCTCAGTGCCTGGGCAAGCAGGTAGTTGGCGGCACCGCCGAGCTTCAGGCCCGCACCTGCCTTGAAGCTCAGGGTTTGGGCGCCATAGCGGCTGGCGAAGATATCAATGTCCGGCACGTCGACATTGGCCAGCAGCCGAGTGCCCAGATATTGCATCTTGCGAAGCTTCAGGTCCTGCCAGCCCAACACTTCATGCACCTGGCCATTCTTGAGTTGCTTGATTGGTTTGCCTGCATAGGCGAGAACGCCTTGGACAGTAGACAGTTGATTGTCGATCCGACCCTGACCACACGCTACGACGAAATCGCCTTCAACGCCGGTCGACTGGGTGCGTCGATCGTGCTCGATACGCAGCAACTTCGCCACTCTTCAATAAGTCCCTTCCCGCACCGACCGTCTGACCTCAGCCTGTATGGCATAAGCCGGCGCCTCCACCGCATTGGAATCTTGTGTATATCGCTGGGCAAACCCTTCTACCCCCCACGCCTGAAACTGCTGCACATGCTTTAATTCGTGAGCCCAGAGCGCGGTGTTCTGTTCTGCGGTTTGAGCGTCCCGGAAGAGAATGATGTCGATTAGCGTCACGGCACCGACATCGGGGTTTTGCAGCATGGCAGTGGCGGCATTGAATTGGCCGTTGTCGCTAACTTTGTAGCGCGCGGTATCGAGGACGCTGGGGTCGTACCAACGCAGCAGTTGCTCCCGGATGTGCGCAGGAATGGGCTGGATGCCGGCGCTGGCTGCTTCAGCGCGGGCTTGGGTCAGCCACAGCGCCAGGGCAGGTGCCGCGATCTGGTAGATGCCATCAGGCAGGGAGCCGAGTTGTCCCGGGTCGGGCAGGCAGATGCAGCCGTCCAGGCACACTTGTTTCTCGCCAGGTGGGCAGGCGTTGGTCTGGGCTGGCACTTCAAGCGTCAGGTAAAGCACAAACAGCGCCATCAGGCGCGTGGTGTTGGGCAGCATTGGGCGCTCCAGGGACGGACGCAGCGCGAACAGTGGGTCACAATGGATCGACGACCCGCATGGCTTTAGCGTAGTCCTGAACCAGGCGCCGACGATAATCCGGTTTGCCTGATCACCCCTCGGCGACTTCTCATATAACCCTCAAAACCGTGTGCTCAAGCCAGCAACTCGGTAATCCACCGGGCCTGTCGAGTGATGTCCTGCACCTTCTCCTCGGGCACCGCCCGCCCCGCCCGGGCGAAGTGGGTCAGGGTCTTCTGCTTCTGGCGCAGCAGACGCTGCCATTTGAGCAGGAACGCCGGGCTGCGTGTCTGCATCTGCAGCGGGCCGAAGTACAACTCCTCAGCGGTGTACCTCACCGGCCCCGCGCGCTCGGCGACAATGATTTCGTAGTCGAAGCGATTTTCCCGCAGCACCTCCTCGCAGAGGATGCGGTAGCCATTTTCCATCAGCCATTGGCGCAGTGGCTGCTCGCCGCCGTTGGGCTGCAAGATCAGGCGTTCCTGACCGCTCAGGCGCGCCTTGCCGCTGTCGAGGATGTCGCGGATCGTCTCGCCGCCCATGCCACAGAGGCTGATCGCCGTGATCCCGTCTTCCGGCTCGATCGCTGCCAGGCCATTGGCCAGGCGCACCGTGATCCGCAGGTCTTGGCCGTTCTCGCGCACGGTGCGTTCGGCCGAGCGGAACGGCGTCAATGCCACCTCGCCGGCCACTGCCGCCGTGATGGCGCCACGGCGCATCAACGCCACCGGCAGGTAGCCGTGATCCGAGCCGATATCGGCCAAGCGCGCACCGGCTGGCACATGCGCCGCCACGCGCTCCAGGCGCATGGACAATGTCTGTTCGTTCAACGGCAGTTCCTATTCACCACGAATGTCCGGCACCTTTGATATAAGTGCAAGCGGCCCATAATGCTGGGTGTTGGAGGCAGGGTAAAGCGCCAGCCAGGATTTTCTGGCGGCTGGATTCACTGCCGTAGAGATAGAGGCTTTCACCCAGAACAATGGCCTGGCGTTTTGACGTCAGGCATACACTATCAACTTAACGACAAGACAGACTCTTTACTCAACAAGCCACGCATATTGTTAGACTGTTATTTACGCACTCCAGCAACATCATCATGAGAACTTCTTCTATATAACGCACTTGCCAAATCGTCAAAAAAATAACGCCAGAATATTCAGGAAAAGTTCACAGTGCAGCCTCTACCCCAAGGTTTACGGCATTAACGTTAGTTGCTCAGCATTGCATCAAACACCTCAACGAAGTACCGCCCACTCTCTGACAATTTCTAACAATCATTGACACTCAGGCACAGACGCCAGATGATGGCGCCACATTGCCATCATCCAAAACATCAACCTCGTCAGGTTAATAAACTCTGCACTCCTGAGTTATTTAAATCCCGGTATAACGCATGAAATATGTAGATGACGTTACTCAGCTTTTCGCAAGCTTTGGCGAAGCCGCAGGTAGTTACCAGGAAATACAACCCAATTATAACGACTTCAAAGATAACCTGACCTCGCCGACAACATCGATCACTCAGCCAGATTTAAACGCGGCGTTGCCTCAAGCCATTACCGCCGAGTTTCCACTTGAAGAAACCGCGCCCTTATTACTGATTGGCCCGCCAGTGACACGTGCAAAAAACGTTGTCATCTCGCTGCCTTCACCGAAAACCGCCCCTCTGCCGAGTGAGTCAATGGCGGCCCCCCTAACGGGTGACCACCCGCGATTGAGCGAACTGTTGCGCGAACTGAAACAGACTCGTCGAGACGGTCTGCCAACGCCTCGAAAACAAACCGAAGCAAAGGTCATCGCTGTCGTTTCGGCAAATGGCGGCGTGGGGAAAAGCACTGTCGTGGCCGGGCTGGCAAAGGCTCTCAGGCGTCTTGGCGGGCGAACCATAGCGATTGATCTGGACCCTCAAAACGCCCTGCCCAGTCATTTGGGCACCCTTAAACAGGGGGCTGGACTGATCCAGCTGAAACAGCCCGATACCGACTGGAGCGCCCATTGTCAGCCGGGCTATTGCGACAGCGAGCTCCTGCCCTTTGGCACGGGCAACGTCGATGATCTCAGATCGCTCAAGCAGCAGATGCTTGACGATACCAACTGGCTGAACAGACACCTTGTGTCGATGAACCTCGGTGAAAACG
This sequence comes from Pseudomonas sp. B21-048, assembly GCF_024748615.1. NCBI lineage: Bacteria > Pseudomonadati > Pseudomonadota > Gammaproteobacteria > Pseudomonadales > Pseudomonadaceae > Pseudomonas > Pseudomonas sp. B21-048. The sequence continues at coordinate 3,594,682 of NZ_CP087168.1, forward strand.
ATACGGTGATCCTGGACACCCCTTCAGGCGCAAACATCTATTCGCAACAAGCGCTGGATGCCGCCGATCTGGTGCTCGTCATCACCGTCGCCGACGCGGCCGCCTATCTGGCGCTGGACACCATGGCGCAGTGGCTGGAAACCCGCGCAAGACCTGCACAAGTTCACAGGTATGTGCTTAACCAACAGGAGGATTCGCGCTCATTCAGCCGGGACATGAGTCTGCTGTTCCAGCGCCGTCTCGGCAGTGATCTGATCAAGACGATACGACTCGATCACCAACTCAACGAATCGCTGGCCTACAACCAGGACCCACTGCAGCACGCACCGGACTCCATTGGCTGTCAGGACATCCTTTCACTTGCGCGCGCAGTTCACGCCTTGCTGCTCCCGGACGCTATTGACGAGCACGTCGCGCCATGACTGCCCAGCTCAATACCCCCTCCCCCTCCTCGCGGACCTGGCGATTGCAGGTGTTCCTGGATACGTTCCAGGCTCGCTTCAATCGATGGCCCGAGCGTTATCGCCAAGCCCTGAAAATCCTGGCAGGGCTGATTGCAGCATTATTGGCGCTGGGCATCCTTACCGCACCGCTGGATCTGTATTCCCAGGCAGGGTTTGCCGCAGCGTGTTTCACCGTCAGCCTGTTCATCCGCAAACAATCCGGGCGACTGGCGATCCTGACCTTGATCACCCTCTCGTTGATCGCATCGTTACGTTATATGTATTGGCGCCTGTCCGACACGCTGGATTTCGACAACTGGCAGGATGCCGTATTTGGCTATGGGTTGGTCCTGGCAGAGCTGTATGCCTTGCTCGTCCTGGTATTCGGTTATGTCCAGACCGCCTGGCCGCTGCACCGCAAGCCACAGATTTTGCAGCAGGCGCCGGATCAATGGCCAACGGTCGACATCTTTATCCCCACTTACAACGAAGCATTGAGCATCGTGAAACTGGTGGTGCTCGCCGCCCAATCCATTGACTGGCCCGAAGCCAAGTTGCGTGTGCATGTACTCGATGACGGACGTCGGGAAGCGTTCCGGATTTTCTGCGAACAGGTCGGCGTCAACTACATCACCCGCGACAACAATCAGCATGCCAAGGCCGGCAACCTCAACGAAGCGCTGAAAGTGACCGATGGCGAGTTCATTGCCGTATTTGACGCAGATCACGTCCCCACCCGCTCCTTTCTGCAAGTCACTATGGGCTGGTTTTTCAAGGATCCGAACCTGGCGTTGCTGCAAACGCCGCATTTTTTCTACTCACCCGACCCATTCGAAAAAAACCTCGATACGTTTCGCTCGGTCCCCAACGAAGGTGAGTTGTTCTACGGCCTGGTGCAGAACGGCAACGACCTTTGGAACGCAACCTTCTTCTGTGGCTCCTGCGCAGTCATGCGGCGCACTCATTTGCTGGAAGTCGGCGGCATCGCCACCGAAACCGTGACCGAGGATGCGCACACGGCGCTCAAGCTCAATCGCCGGGGGTTCAATACCGCCTACCTTGCCATTCCACAAGCAGCCGGCCTGGCCACGGAAAACCTTTCTCGTCACATTAGTCAGCGCATACGTTGGGCGCGGGGCATGGCGCAGATTTTTCGCACCGACAACCCGCTGCTTGGCAAAGGTCTGAACCTGGGCCAGCGCATCTGTTATCTCAACGCCATGATGCATTTTTTCTACAGCCTACCTCGCCTGGTGTTTTTGACCGCACCCTTGGCCTACCTGATTTTTGGCGCGCAGATATTCCACGCCTCGGCGTTGATGGTGGCGGTCTATGTACTGCCCCATATTGTCCATTCCAGCCTGACCAACTCCAGCATCCAGGGGCGATTCCGTCATTCGTTCTGGAACGAAGTCTATGAGTCGGTTTTGGCCTGGTACATCATGCGGCCCGTGCTACTCGCCCTGATCAAACCGTCACAGGGAACGTTCAACGTGACCGATAAGGGCGGCACCATCGAAGAAAATTATTTCGACTGGAAGCTCGCGCGCCCCTACATCGTGTTGCTCACCTTGAACATGCTCGGTCTGGGGATCGGTTCGGTGAAGCTGATAGGGAGTGATTCGGCCGAGGTCGCGACCTTGTTGATCAACCTGGTGTGGACTATTTACAACATCATCATCGTCAGTACCGCTGTCGCGGTTGCCAGTGAATCTTCCGAGGTGCGCTCCGAACCCAGGGTTCCCGCCGATCTGCCTGTGCGCATCTACCGTCAAGATGGCACCTGGTTCGATTGCACTACCCAGAATTTCTCGCAACAAGGCGTGGGTCTCAACCTGCCAGACGATATTCGACTCTGCCCCCAAGAGACGCTGCAACTGAGCATTCTGCGCACGCCTCCCTCCAGCCTTTTTCCTGCAACGGCGATGTTCAGCCACGGCAATGTGGTCGGTGTGCAATTCGATGCCATGCCACTGCGTCTGCAGAGTGAACTGGTTCGACTGACGTTTTCACGCGCCGATACCTGGGCCAGCAGTTGGGGTAACGGCCGTCCCGATGCCCCAATGTCGGCCCTCAGGGACGTCAGCCGCATCGGCCTGCGCGCCATTCTCGGCTTGTTCATGGTCACCCTTAAAGACGGCCGAGCGCTGCTGCGCAAACGTTCGAACACGCCATCCTCTATTGACCCTACTGCGGAAATGCCCCGATCTTGAACCGCTCTCGCCAGACCTCTATGCCTCGTCGCTCACTCCTGTTTATCGCCTGCTCATTATTGGGTTGGGGTAATGCGGCCTTGTGTGTTGCCGACCCAATCAGTGCCACAACGGTGGCGATCGCATCGCCGCCGCTGACCGATGCGTCGACCCACAGCTACACCCGCACGCTCAAGGAACTGGGAAAGAACTATTCGATGAGCCTCAAGGGTGTGGAGGCAACGGACAGCGTGAACTTCAATGTGCGGGCCGATGAAGTCGTGACGGCGGCGCAGGTCACGCTGCAGTACAGCTACTCACCGGCACTGCTGGCCGACCTTTCGCAGATCAACGTATTGATCAATGATCAGGTGGCCGCCAGCCTGCCCCTGCCCAAAGATGCCGCCGGCCGATTGCAGACCCAGACCGTGCAGATCCCGCCGCAGATGATTACCGAGTTCAACCGGCTCAGTCTGCAGTTCATCGGTCACTACACGATGCAATGCGAAGATCCGTTGCACTCCAGTCTCTGGGCCAGGATCGATAACACCAGCCAGCTGAGCCTCCAGGTGTCTTCGGTGCCACAGCCCAATGATCTTTCCGCATTGCCGCTGCCCCTGTTCGATCCACGAGACACCTTGCCCTTAAAGCTGCCCTTCGTGTTCATCTCACGCCCTGACAACGCCGGGCTGGAGGCCGCCGGTGTTCTGTCCTCCTGGTTCGGCGCCCTGGCCAGCTACCGTGGCGCGACCTTTGCGGTCAACGCCCAACTGCCGACCACCGGCAACGCCGTGGTGTTTGTCAGCAACAATGAAGCAGCGACGTTGAATGGTCTCAAGATCAAAGAGGCCACCGGGCCGCGATTGACGATGGTCAGCAACCCGAATGACCCTCAAGGCAAGCTGTTGGTCGTTTCCGGGCGTGATGGCGCCGATCTGAAAATCGCCGCCACTGCACTGGCACTCGGCGGTTCAACCTTTTCGGGGCAAAGTGTGGCGATTGATCGTATCGATGCGATGAAGCCACGCCAGCCCTACGATGCGCCCAACTGGTTGCCCTCTGATCGCCCGGTGCGCCTGGGTGAACTGGCCAAAGCGGCCGAGCTCAACGTGTCGGGTTACAACCCTGGGCAAATGACGGTAGCCCTGCGTTTGCCCCCGGACCTGTTCAACTGGCGCGAGCCCGGTGCGCAACTGGATTTGAAATACCGCTATACGCCTCAACCGATTGCCACCAACTCCTCGTTGCTGGTCAGCTTCAACGACATGTTCATCAAGTCGATCGACTTGCCTTCCGTCGAGAAGCTCGGCAACAGCGATAGCCTGCTGGCGATGCTCAAGACCGACGACAGCCTGGCCCGCACATCGCGCATGTTGTTGCCGCTGAATTCGGTAGCCCTGCAATCGCGGCTGCAATTTCGCTTTATGTATGACTACATCAAGCAGGGCGATTGCCGCGACATCATCATCGACAACATGCGCGGTGCGATCGACCCGGACTCAACGCTAGACGTCAGCCATTACGACCACTTTATGGCCATGCCCAATCTGGGTGTGTTCAAGGACAGTGGTTTTCCGTTCACGCGCATGGCCGATCTTTCTGAAACCGCAGTGATCCTGCCCAATGACCCTGGCCCGGCCGAGCTCGGCGCCTACCTGACCCTGCTCGGTCGCTTTGGCGATTCCACCGGCTACCCGGCCACCGGCGTGAAAGTGGTCCACGCCGACCAGTTGGCCGAGCAGCGCGATCGGGATTTGCTGGTCCTCGCCTCAGGCAAAAACCAACCGCTGCTAGAACAATGGCAGGGCCTGCTGCCGGCCAGGACACAAGGCGATGAGCAATACGTCGAGCTGTCGGACCTGCCCTTGCGCGTACGCAACTGGTTCAGCCCGGACACCCAAGGCAATCTGCGCAAGGCGCGTAACAGCCTCAGGTTTTCCGCTGAGGACGGCAGTGCTTATCTGACGGGGTTCGAATCACCGCTCAAGAGCGGACGCAGCGTGGTGTTCATCGCCAGCGCGCAGCCCAGTGGTCTCGCCGAGGTGACTGATGCCCTGCTCAGCACCGAAGCAAACACCCACACACTGCAAGGCAGTCTGGTGGTGATCAAGGGCAAGCAGGTTGAGTCGCTGGTGGCCGAACAGGATTACTACGTCGGGCGTTTGGGTCCGTGGCGCTTTGTACAGTGGCACCTCTCGCAAAACGTACTGGCATTCGTTTCGGTCACGCTGATCGGGGTCCTGTTGTTGGCTTCGTTGGCCTACCTGTCCCTGCGCATGCGGGCCAAACGTCGTCTTGGTCAGTAAGTCGCGCATGCCGTCATTGACCATGGACTGTCGTGGCCTGTCACTTCGTCAGTGTTTGCGCGGGTTGAGCGTTTTGCTGGCACTGGCGCTGGTGACGCCCGCGATGGCGGCCCGCCCACCGTGCCCGGAGCCGGCATGGCCGCTGTGGCAGGCCTATGCATCGCGCTTCGTCCAGGCCGATGGCCGGGTGCTGGAGTCCAGCCTGCAGACCAACCACAGCACATCGGAAGGTCAGTCCTACGGCATGCTCTTCGCCCTTATCGGCAATGACCCGCAACGCTTCGACGAATTGTGGCGCTGGACCGCCACAAACCTCGCCGGGTCCGCCATTGGCACACGCCTGCCGGGTTGGTTATGGGGGCAAGGCGAGGACGGTCAATGGCGCTTGCAAGACAGCCACTCCGCCTCCGACGCCGATCTGTGGTTCGCCTACGCCCTGCTCGAAGCCGCTCGCTTGTGGCATCGGCCGGACTATCGCCAGGACGCTCTTCGGTTGATGGCAACCCTCGAAGCGCAGTTGGTCGTTGATCTGCCTGGATTGGGCCTGATGCTATTGTCCGGGCCAGAGGGTTTTATCCTGCCAGGCCCGCTCTGGCGGCTGAATCCCAGTTATCTGCCACTTCCCGTGCTGCGGCGGTTGGCCAAGGAAGCACCTTCCGGCCCCTGGTCAGCCATTGCTGATAACACGGCGACGATGATTAGCCAATCAAGCCCCCACGGCTTCGTGGCTGACTGGGTCGGTTATCAATCAGGGGGCTTCGTCAGTGACCCGATCAAGGGTGAGACAGGGAGTTACGACGCCATTCGCGTCTACCTCTGGCTGGGCATGAGCGACGCCAGGGAACCGCTGGCGGCGCCCCTGTTGAAACAACTCGACGGCATGGCCCGCCTCACTGCCGCGACCGATCTGCCGCCGGAAACCGTTCAGGTTCTGCAAGGTAATGTTCAGGGCCAAGGCCCTTTCGGATTCAGCGCGGCACTGATGCCTTACTTTCATGCCAAGGGCCAATCGAGCGTCGCCCTCGTACTGCGTCAGCGCACCGAGCAAGCCTTGCGCGAGGCCATGGCCAGACCCGATGCCAGCGCAGGCCCGCCTCGCTACTACAACTTCATGCTCAGTCTGTTCGCGCTCGGCTGGGCGGACAAACACTATCGATTCCGGGAAGACGGAACACTGAAACTCTCCTGGGAGACCGCATGCACGCGCACCACCGCACGCTAACCATCGCCGTGATGAGCGCGTTGACAGCCACAGCTGCCCACGCGCAAAGCCCGACGCCGCAGACATTACTCGTCGAGCAAGGGCAGTACTGGCAGTTACACAACAACCCTCAACGCGCTGCGGAAGTCTGGCTGAAAGTCCTGCTGCTGGACCCGGTCCAGGTTGACGCACTGTATGGCTTGGGCTTGATCGGCCTGCAACAGGACAAGCCACAACAGGCGCAGCAATACCTCGCCCGCTTGCAGGCCATCCAGCCACCGCCTCGGCAGGCACTGCAATTGGCGCAGGACATCAGCGTGGCCCAAACGCAGAACCAGCAGCGTCTGGAAGAGGCTCGGCGCCTCGTCGATGCCGGTGAGCGTGACAAGGCGACTGCAGTGTTTCGCTCGCTGTTCGATGGCCGTCCACCTCAAGGTACGATCGGCCGCGAGTATTACAACAACCTTGCCTTCAACCAGGCTGACTGGACTGAAGCACGCAACGGATTTCAGCGCCTGCAACGCGAGATGCCCAACGACTCGATCGTCGCGCTGTTTTACGCCAAGCATCTGGTCCGCCGTGAAGACAGCCGTGCCGAGGGCATCCGCGCCCTGGCCGCGCTGACCCAGCGTGCCGACATTGCCGGTGATGCCGACGAAAGCTGGCGCCTGGCGCTGACCTGGATCGGTCCGCCCAATCCGGCACAAGTGCCGTTGTTCGAGGCGTACCTCAAGACGCATCCGGATGACGCGCAAATCCGGGCGCAGATGAACAAGGGCAAGCAACAGGTGGCAACGACGGCCGGCAAGGAATGGCAACCGCCTGCCGAAGTCGCGCGCGGCCTGAAGGCGCTCAAAGAAGGCGATCAGGCCACCGCCGAACAGGCTTTTCAAGCACGCTTGAAAACCCGGCCCGATGATGCTGACGCGCTGGGCGGCCTTGGGGTTATTCGCCAGCAGCAACACCGACTGGCCGAAGCGGAAAAGCTCTTGAGTCAGGCCACGCGACAAAACGACGGCAGCCGCTGGCAAGTTGCGCTGAACGAAGTGCGCTATTGGTCGGCGTTGCAGCAGGCCCGCGACGCCCAGGCCAAAGGCCAGACAGCCCAGGCACAGGTCTTGGTCAACCAGGCGCTACGGCTGAATCCAAACGGGGTCGATGCGCGCCTCGCCCTGGCGGATATTCAGGCCAGCGCGGGCCAGTTCGATGACGCTCAGCGCACCTATCGGCAGATTTTGAACCAGCGCCGCGATGACCCTCAAGCACAGGAAGGGCTGGTCAATGTGCTGCTCAAGAGCGGCAAGAACGATGAAGCCCTGCAACTGATTAACAGCCTGCCCGCCACCGGACAGGCAAAGATCGGCCAGTCCGCGCGCCTGCAAGCCTTGCGCGCGACGCAACTGGCCGCCCTCGCCGAACAACGCAACGACCTGCCCGCTGCGCGCAACGCCTTGCAAGATGCGCTGCGCGTTGAGCCGGATAACGTCTGGACACGTTTCGCCCTGGCCCGCCTGAACCTGGCGATGGGCGAACCGCAAAAGGCTCGGGACCTGATCAACGCCATGCTCCAGGCCCATCCCGACAATGCCGATGCGCTTTACGTCAGCGCCTTGCTGTCGGTCCAGATGGGTGAGTGGAAAGCCGCCCAGACAACGTTGGGACGCTTGCGCCCCGACCAGCGCACCCCGGACATGGACGCATTGGCCGCTGATGTCAGCCTCAACCTGCAACTCAGCCAGGCGATCGAGTTGGGCAAGCGCGGACAGCGCCAGGAAGCCCTGACCTTGCTCGATCGTATTCAGCCGATGACCACCAACAGTCCAGATCGCACGGCGAGCCTGGCCTCGGCCTATGTCGACATCGGCGAGCCCACCCGTGCGCTGGCCCTCATGCGCGGCCAGTTGCAAAACACCACGGCGCCCTCGGCGGACTTCATCCTGCAATACGCCGCTGTCCTGCTTAAAACCGGCGAAGACGCACAGGTCAACGAGATTCTGCGCGACCTTCAGAACAGGCCCTTGAACGCGCCGGCTCGCAAGCGTTTCGACGACCTGCTCTATCTCTATCGCATCCGCCAGGCTGACCAGCTGCGTGAACGAGGCAATCTGGCCAGCGCTTATGACACGCTAGCGCCCGCACTGGCGCAACGTCCCGGTGACAGCGCTGCCGTCGCGGCGCTAGCGCGGATGTACTCGGCCAACGGCGACACGGCAAAAACCCTCGAACTCTACAAACCGCTGTTACAACGTCAGCCAAACGACCCGCAACTGCTGTTGGGTGCCGCCAACGCGGCGGTGTTGGCACATGACACTGCCTTTGCCGAACAGGCACTGCAACAGCTGCTCAAGACCGAATCCGGTAACCCTCAAACGCTGACAGAGGCCGCCCGCCTCTACCAGAGCATGGGCAAGACCGGCACGGCGACCGATCTGCTGCGTAAAGCAGTGGCCATTGAACAGAACGAGAAACGCAGAAACCAGGGCGACCAGCTCGCCGGTTCGACGGCGGCGTCCAACCCTTTTGCGGGGGTGTCGGGAGCAGGTAGCCAGGTCAGTCGCGACACCTTGCTGGCAGCGATCCCGCCACCGGCTCAGGAGATGCCGGGCAACGCGAGGTCTCACGCCCCTTTTGGCATCGACGCCCCGCCAAGGCCGCAGCAGGCGAGCAATCCATTCGAGTCGCAGCTGCCGCGCGCCGCATTGGTGAGCGAGGACATCAGCCCCGCGCAACTGGCTCTGAATAAAATCCTTCAGGAGCGCAGTGCCTACGTCACCCAAGGCGTAAGCATTCGCAGCAACAACAGCGAGTCAGGGTTGAGCAAACTGACCGATGTTGAAACACCGCTGGAAATCAATATTCCGCTGGATGAAAGCCGCATCGCCCTGCGCGTGACGCCGGTTTCGCTGAACGCTGGCAGTGTCAGCGACGAGGCGCTGTCGCGTTTCGGTAACGGTGCCCAGAGTGGCAGCGCCGGCTCGCAAAAAGCCGAGGGTGTCGGCCTTTCCGTCGCCATCCAACGACCCGCGGATGGACTCAAAGCCGATCTCGGCACCACCCCGCTCGGCTTCAAATACACCACCGCCACCGGCGGCATCAGCATTGATCGCCCGGTGAGCGACTCCTCTAATGTCCGTTATGGCGTGAGCGTTTCCCGGCGCCCGGTGACTGACAGCGTCACCTCGTTTGCCGGCACCACGGACAAACGCAGCGGGCAGTCCTGGGGCGGCGTGACCGCTAACGGCGGGCGTGGCCAGTTGAGCTTTGATGACAACGAAGTCGGCGTCTATGGCTACGCCTCCTGGCACCAGCTATTGGGCAACCATGTCCAGTCCAACAACCGCAGTGAACTGGGCAGCGGTGTGTACTGGTACCTGCAAAATGCAACGGACAGCAAGCTGACCGTCGGTCTGAGCATGACCGGCATCAGCTACGCCAACAATCAGGACTATTTCACCTATGGCCACGGCGGCTATTTCAGCCCGCAGACGTTCTTCGCCCTGGGCGTGCCGGTGACCTGGGCACAACGCACCGGGCGCTTGACGTATCAAGTCAAGGGCTCGGTCGGCGTGCAGCATTTCGAGCAGGACAGCGCCGACTATTTCCCCAACGACAAAGCCCTGCAAGCGGCCTCGGGCCTGCGCTACGAAGGGCAAAACAAAACCGGGATCGGCTACAGCGTTGCCGCGGCGGCTGAATACAAGGTCGCTTCGAACTTCCTGCTGGGCGCCAGCCTGGGCCTGGACAACGCCCGCGACTACCAACAACTGAGCGGCGCCCTGTCTTTGCGCTACCAGTTCGAGGAGATCAGCGGCCCCATGAGCCTGCCGGTCAGCCCCTACACCTCACCTTATTCCAACTGATCATCTGGAGCTTTCGATGCCCACTTCTGCCCTTGCCGGTCTGACTCTCCTTGTTCTTGGGGAAAGCCATATGAGCCTTGCGGATCATTTACTGGAGCCGCTGCACGACAACCTGACTCGCCAAGGCGCGCAGGTTCATTCCATCGGTGCCTGCGGTGCCAGCGCCGGCGACTGGCTGATCAGCAAAAAGGTCGACTGCGGCGCCGAGCGCAAAGGCAACGACAAGATCGTGATCAAAGGGCGCGAGGCAACCACCACACCGATCCAGGACCTGATCGCCGCCGACAAACCCGACCTGGTGGTATTGGTCATCGGCGACACCATGGCGTCCTATGACAAGCCAGTGTTTCCGAAGGCCTGGGCCTGGCAAAGCGTCACCGGCCTGGCCAAGGCCATCGCCGCCACTGGCACCCGTTGCGCCTGGGTAGGCCCGGCCTGGGGCAAAGCGGGTGGCATGTACCAGAAGAATGATGCCCGCGCCCAGTTGATGTCGCAGTTTTTGGCCGCGAACGTGGCGCCTTGCACCTACATCGATTCGCTGACGTTCTCCAAACCCGGGCAGTGGGTCACCACCGACGGGCAGCACTTCACCGTCGCCGGTTATCAAGCATGGGGCACTGCGATTGGCGGTGCATTGGCCAAACTGCCCGCCGAGCGCGTCAGCAGCGCAGGAGCCGGCAAATGAGCCGATCCGCCTGTGGCTGGAAACTGTTAGCGCCCTTGATGCTGAGCCTGCACGCCCAGGCTGCCGACATTGCCCTGTACCCGACGGGCCCGGATCAGGACTCGGCTTTCCTGCGTTTTATCAACGCCGCCGACCGCCCCTTGCAGCTGCTGGCCGAAGGCTCGCGGGCCAGCCTCAGACTCGAGGGTTCGAATGCCGTGTCCGACTACCTGCCTGTGCCCGCCAACCAGCCGATCAAGGGCACTCTGGAACGCAACGGCAAAAGCCAGCCGCTGGACATCCAGGTGGCAGCAGGCGAATTCGCCAGCGTGATCGCTTTGCCAGACAGCGCTCAAGGTATTCGCCAGGTCGTCATCCGTGAGCAACCCGACGACTTCAATAGCCTGAGAGCCTCGCTGGCGTTTATCAGCGCCGATCCCGCGTGCACCCAGGCCGGTTTGCGCGCGGCGGGGAAGAACGCCGATCTGTTCAAGGAGGTGGCCGATGGCAGCGTGCAACGCCGCGCGATCAACCCGGTCAGCCTGTCGGTTCAATTGGTCTGCGCTCAAACCAACGTCGGGGCCCCGCTTGACTTGGGCCAGCTCAAGGCCGGCGAGCGTTATAGCGTCGTGCTGTTACCTGGCGAAACTGGCCCTTACCTGTTGCTCGCGACGGACGTCCTGGCCCACTGATCGGATCGCGCCACCACCATGGTTTTTGCCTCTCTCGAATTTCTAACGTTGTTCCTGCCACTGTTCCTGCTCGCCTATGCCTTGTGCCCAGCCGACAGGCGCAACGTCACGCTGCTGATCGGAAGTTGGCTGTTTTATGGCTGGTTGAGCCCACGATTCCTTGCTGTGCATGTGATGCTGACGATCACGGCATGGGTGGGTGGCTTATTGATTGACGCCTGGCGACAGGAGAGCAAGGGCCGTGTGCGGATACTGGTGGCCCTGATCGTGCTCAACACAGCCATCCTCTGCGGGTACAAGTACGCCAACATTGTCGTCGACACCTTGAACGAAGCGATTATCTGGTCCGGAGCCGCGCCCCTGTCCTGGCAACGCGTCATCATGCCGGCCGGATTGTCATTTGTGGTGCTGCAGGCAATTTCCTACCTGGTGGATGTGCATCGTCGCACCGTGCCGGTCGAGCGCAGCTTCATCCATTACGCGACCTATATCTCGATGTTCGGCCATTCGGTCGCCGGCCCCATCATTCGCTATGACTGGGTCCGGCGCGAGTTGCATCGGCGTGACTTCAACGCGCAGAACTTTTCGCTGGGCGCACGCCGGTTCATGCTCGGGATGTGCATGAAGGTTCTGGTGGCCGACACGCTGTCACCCGTGGTCGACGTGGCGTTCAGTGTGCAGAACCCCAGTTTTTCCGACGCCTGGCTGGGCTGCCTCGCCTACTCCCTGCAACTATTCTTTGACTTCGCCGGCTACAGCGCCATGGCCATTGGTTTGGGGCTGATGTTGGGCTTTCACTTTCCGGAGAACTTCAACCGCCCGTATCTGGCCAACAGCATCCAGGATTTCTGGCGCCGCTGGCACATGTCGTTGTCCAGTTGGTTGCGTGACTATCTGTATATCCCGCTGGGGGGTAATCGTAACGGCGCCTGGAAAACCTATCGCAACCTGTTCCTGATCATGGCCATCGCCGGCCTCTGGCACGGCGGCGACAATTGGAACTATCTACTGTGGGGCTGCGCCCACGGCATTGCGTTATGTGTTGATCGTGCCTGGAACCGCGCTTCCCTGCCCCCTGTGCCGCCCGTGCTTTCCCATGCGCTGACACTGCTGTTCGTCTGCCTGGCGTGGACACTGTTCCGCGCCCCCGACTTTCATAGCGCACTGAATCTGTACGCCGGACAATTCGGGTTGCAGGGCTTCGCCCTCGGTGAGGAACTGTCCGCGATCCTGCGCCCGGTGCATGGCCTCGCGGGCTTGTTGGGGGTGCTGGTTATCGTCGCGCCGCTGCTACGCCCTTACGCTGAAAAACACCGGGTCGGCCTGGCGCTCTGCACCGCCGCCCTTTGGCCCATTGCCGGTTTCATGCTGTCGTTCGCACTGACCGCCAGTCGCGAAACCGTACCCTTTCTGTACTTTCAATTCTGATGAAGACTCAAGAGCACATCACTACGCCTGCGCAACCTGACGCCCCGGTCGCACACGCCAGTCCGTTGGCCGGCGCGTCTCTGCTGATATTCCTATTCGTCGGGCTACTGTCCTCTGGCTGGCTGATCGGGTCAGGGCAAATAGAGCGGCTACCGCCGAAATTATTGGCCACGCAGATGCTTGACGGAGCTATCACCCATAAAATCGCCAAGGAGCTGTCGAAAGCCATCATCCCCACCACGTTCGCCAAATTTGCGCGCGGTGCCAGCTGGCTCCTGCTCAATGACACCGGGCTCAGGGTTCGTTCAGGCTGCACTGACTGGCTGTTTCTGGCCGATGAGCTAACGGTCCATCATCAAGCGCAACGTAATGCCGATGCCAAGCTTCAGGCCGTGATCGATCTGAAAGAACGGCTCTCTCAACGACACATCAGCCTGCTGGTGGTCATCGTTCCAGACAAGAGCCGCATCGCTTCTGCACAACGTTGCTCACTGTATCGCCCGGCTTCTTTCGAAGGACGCATCCAGTCCTGGACGGCGAGGCTGAATGCGGCCGGGCTGGCGAATCTGGACCTGAGCGATGCACTGGCGCCACTAGGACCCCAAGCCTATTTGCGCACCGATACGCACTGGAGCGAATCCGGCGCCAAGGCTGCGGCCGAGGCCATTGCGCAGCGCCTGAAAACCCTGGGCATCACCGCAACACCACGCCGATCGTTCAGCGAAAGTCACGTCCCGGTCGCACTACGGCCTGGCGATCTGGTGCGCCTGGCGGGCATCGATTGGCTGCCGCTGAGATGGCAACCCGCACCCGAATGGATCGCCCAGACCAGCCTGCGCGAAATTCCTGACGTGTCGGCCGACAGCCCTGAGAATGAAAGCGACCTTTTTGGCGACGCCGATTTACCCAGCACCGCTCTGATCGGAACCTCATTTTCGCGCAACTCGAACTTCGCAGGGTTCCTGCAACAAGCACTGGGGGCCCCGGTGGGTAATTTCGCAAAAGAGGGAGGCGCTTTCTCCGGCGCCGCAAACAGCTACATCGACAACCCGGCTTTCAAAGAAACACCGCCGAAATTGATCATCTGGGAAATTCCGGAACGAGACCTGCAAACGGCCTACACCGACCCCATTGATATTGCCCGTTTCTACCCAGGCGGCGCAGTTGCATTGGAACCTTAAACAACCGGTCGCCCATCTTTACGCGCTATTTATCCGGGAATGAAACACCCCATCGGCTGCATCCTTTGGGGTGCAATTCATCAAGCCATCAAGAGCGCCCTACGGAACCTGTGACCGGTAGATTCCCCAGCAATTTGAGCCCGGTACTCTTCACGAAAGCCTCATAGTCCATCGGTCTTTCGATACGGGTTTCAGCGTTGGGCAGGACGTAGGCCCAGGCACGTTTGGACGAAGCGTCGTAAACCAGCTTGAACAGGCGGGTTGGCACCCAGACCTTGTTGTCGCCGATGGTGGTGTGGCCTGAGTCAAAGAGCGGGCCGGTAAAGACAAAAACATTACCATCGGCTCGCTTGGCGAACTTTCTGACATCGGACTCGACCTTGCTCCAGATCTTCCGGTTGTTGGTTGGGTCTTGCGGCACCATGTTCGACAGTGCAAAGGATTGAGCCATTGCATTGGGATTCGGAGCATCGGCTGCCGGGGATTGATGGCCACGGTCCACAGCCGGATGTTGGCTACGATAGTCACTCAACTCGGCCCGCCCATTCTTGGGGATGCGTGGGTCCGGGTAGAACTGGTTGGTGCGCTCCTCGCCTTTGGCATCCTGTAGTTGGGCCGCATCAAGGCGTTCGACCACGACCAACGGCGTCTTGCTGGTTTGTGAGTACAGCACTGCAAAGTTGTCGGAACACAGGGCCAGCGGTTTCATGGTTGCAGGCACAGTGGCCAGGTTGATGGGCTTCGCAGCCGGGAACAGATCTGCGCAGCCATCAAACGATGCCTGTTTCTGTTTGTTCGAATAGAGGCTCAGGGCCGCGTTCTGGCTGATCGAGCCCGAACGGGACACGTGCTCCTGATGCTGGGTGGGCGGTTTGATGAAATCCAGCAGACTGCGGGCTTCTGCCCCGGTCGAGAGCAAAACAAGGGCCGACAGCCCAACTGCAATTTTGCGTAAGTGCATGCTTTAAATCTTCGAATTTAGAGGGAGGGGTAAACGTACGGCGAGTCCCGATTCACGGAACCCAGGCGACCGCCAATGGTCGTGCGGGAGTTATTGACCATTGCACGTCACATTAGTGCTGAGCGGCGTTTACATTCGACTCGCCATTGCTCGGACTTCCCCATTACCTGCAACTTTCCACAGAATTAATAGTATCTACGGCCCTCGCAGCTTATGACGAACCCGGCTCATACACAGAGGTCAAAGCAAGTGATGACGTCGCCAATGAACAAAGGCCTGCGGCCTGCTTCATTCAAGGGCGAAGTCAGTAGCTCACATACTTTAGGGTGCGCCGGATAATTTAAGCAGGCCCGGATTCTGCCAGGGGCAGGTCCTGACTGCGGCTCGCATCCGATGTTCCCGTATCGGAGTACTAAAGTGACTCAGTCAATGCGGTTCTTCCTATCGATCGTCCTTGCGACAGCCTCTCTGGCATCGGCGAGCTTCCTGAACACTGCAGGTGCGGCAACCGCCGAAGATTTGAATGTCGACTCTCGGCAAGCGTTACAAACTCTCTACAAAGCCACGCCCTTTGCCGAAAGCATTTCGCACAACGCCAAAGCGATTCTTGTCTTCCCGAAAATCATCAAGGCGGGCCTTGTGTTTGGCGGCAGTTATGGCGAAGGCGTGTTGTTTGAAGGCAAAAAAGTTGAGGATTATTACAACTCCGTCACTGGGTCATGGGGGCTGCAGGCAGGCGCCCAGTCGTATGGCTATGCGGTTTTCCTGATGACCGATAAAGCCGTGAACTATCTACGTAAAAACCAAGGGTTGGGAAATCGGCGTAGGCCCCACAATTGTTGTGGTTGATGAAGGGGTGGCGAAGAATCTGTCCAGTTCGACGCTGAAGGGCGATGCCTATGCGTTCATTTTTGACCAGCAGGGGTTAATGGCCGGGGTCAGTATCGAAGGCACCAAGATTTCCCACATCAAGCGCTAAAAACCAGTCGCTTGGCGCACGGATGCGCCAGTCTGCCTTTTCTAATCTGATGGCTCAGTGCATCGAAGGTGGCTCGGATCGTCTGACTCAGAATCGTGCGGCATGAATGAGTGGCTTTACCGCAACACTCAACCAAAAAAACCCGGCCTCATCAGCCGGTTTTTTTTCATGCGTTTTTTTGCCCGACCGGATCGTCAAAAATTATTGTTGATGCTCGCCTGAAGTAACATAGGATGCGGGCTCCAGCGTATGGGTGCCCCTTGGTCGAAGCAGGCATCCGAAAAAAACACCTGGCTTCAATCTGCCACTCAATTGACATGACACGGAATGCTCGCTCATGAAATTTGGCTACATGATCATCTACGTCCCGGACGTTGTTGCCTCCCTCCAGTTCTTTTCGTCAGCCTTCGGGCTGAGTGTTCGCTTCCTCCACGAGTCCAATACCTATGGCGAACTCGAAACGGGAGAAACCGCGCTGGCATTCGCCGCCGATGAACTCGCCGCGATGAACTTCAGCACCGGCCATGTCTCGGCGCACTCTTCCGCAAAACCACTCGGAATCGAAGTCGGCCTGGTGACCGAGGACGTTCCGGCGGCGCATGCCAAAGCGTTGAAGGCAGGCGCCACTGAAATCTGCGCACCAAACGCCAAACCCTGGGGACAAATCGTGTCCTACGTTCGATGCCCTGACGGAACACTGGTTGAACTCTGCACACCGGTACAGTAGTCATTGGGCTGCCCCTTCAAAAACGACCGTCTGTAACTCTGCCCCGGCAGCCTCTAACCCTTCGCTATTCTTAACCACACACCACCGCTGGCCCCGCCGAACGCACGGCTAGCGGTATCATCGTCAGGAGTAAGGATCCGGCTAAGGAGCGCGCCACTTCAACAGAGTATCGAATAATGAAAATGCTACTGATGGTCGAGTTTCCCCATGAGCCTTTCAACGCGCTTGTCCGGTCGGGGAAGGTCGGCGAAATCATGAACCGCGTCCTGGAAACCATTAAGCCGGAGGCGACATATTTCACTGAGCACGACGGTATGCGAAGCGGGATTTTTCTGATCGATATAGAAGACCCTTCCGAAATTCCCGGCTATGCGGAACCTTTCTTTCTCAACTTTCAGGCCAACTGCAAACTGCGTGTGGTCATGAGTGCGCAGAACCTGCAAGACGCAGGTCTTGAGGAGCTCGGAAAAGCCTGGGGATGAGGAGCCATCGATGAGTGAGAAAACCTGTGGCGAGGGAGCTCGCTGCGGCTTGACCGGGCTGGCGCTCCAGTGCGTAGCGCTCACAAAAATCGGCAGTTGCTGTCGGATTTTTGGGGCCGCTACGCAGCCCAGCGTCGGAACGCCGCCCGGAGCAAGCTCGCTCGCCCCACAGGCAGCGTATGTCGCTTACTGAACGGTTTTCAGCTTGACCACATCACCGGAGATCGTGGTGGTGTAACCGGTCAGGACCCAAGCCCAGAACCAGTTTTCCTGCACCTGAGTGTTGATCATGGCGTCGCCACCCTTGGCCTTGATCGCGGCGTTCTGAGCGCGGATGAAACGGTTGTTCTGCTGGATCGGGATGACGCCAAACAGCAGGAGGCCAGTGGCGGTCGCTTCACTGTGGCCGACAACGGTGTACTGGCTGCTGTCGTACTGCTGCGTCTTCATCGGGGCACCGGTGCAACCCGCCAGAACCAGACCGAACAGGGCTACGCCAACAACTTTGCTGAGATAATTCACTGAGTCACTCCATTAGAAATTACCCGGGATCCGTCTCTCGGGCGGGCATACTTTCGCGGATGAAATAGCTCATTGATATCGCCTGTACAGCCTTGACGCGGCAAACATTTTGATGAGGCACAGATTATTGCGGCTGGAATGTCTGAAGGTAGGCCAGCAGGTTTTCGACCTTCTGCGGATCGCTGAGGCCCCAGAAAATCATCCGGGTTCCGGGGACGACTTCTTTTGGCGCTTCGATGTAGGCGGTGAGTGTTTCGCGGGTCCAGACGACGCCTGATGATTTCATCGCGTTTGAGTACTGATAGTCCGTCGTGCTTCCCGCAGGGCGTCCGAAGATGGCGTTGAGTTGCGGACCAAAAGAGCCCCGTGCCGCAGTCCCTACTTGATGACAGCCGCCGCAAATGCGGTTAAATAGTTTCTGGCCTGCGTCCACATCCCCCGCCGCTTCTGCTGGCAGGCTGAATAATCCGGTATTGAGCATCAAGGCGAAGGTAAGGACAGCGACGTTTTTCATGTGGTGCTCTTTTTCCGAGACTCAGGCGTGGGCCCGGGCATTGTCTGCTTTCATGCCAACGTAAGTCACTCGGCGCAGTCGCGTGGGCTGCAGGATCACCGTCAATCAGGTCATCGCGCAATTTATTGAGCGCCGGTGACCTGATTCCACACCGCTACAGCGCAGGACGTTGCAGTTTGACCCACTCCTGCACCGTAGGCCGCTGCCATTGACGTTGCGCGTATTCCGCCAGCGCGGATGGCACGGCGTCGCCGTTGAGTATCAGCCGGTTGAGCATCAAGGCCAGGTCCACATCGGCGATCGACCATTGGCCGAACAAGTTCTCGCGCCCATCAGCCAGCAGCGCTTGGGCGGCACCGATCAGCTTGCGTGCGGCCGACTCGGCAGCGGGCGACAAGGGCGCTGATTTGCGGCCATAAAACACCACCAATGTGGATCGTTCCTGCCTGATAGGTAGCAGGTCACTGCGCAGCCACGCCTGGACTTGTCGTGCCTTCGCGCGTTGCTTCAGGTCTTGCGGGTAAACCGGCGTCTGGGGAAAAACGTCTTCCAGGTATTCAGTGATCGCCGACGATTCAGACAAGGCAAAATCGCCATGCACCAGCGTCGGTACGCGCTGGGTCAGCGAGAGGCTGGCATAGTCTTCTGACTGGTTTTCGAATGCGTCGAGGTCCAGCGGGCTCAGTTCGAATTCGATGCCCTTTTCGCGAAGGGCCACGAAAACCGACAGGGCATAGGGGCTGGTGAATTGAGCATCAACGTACAGGCGCAGGCGGGAATTATTCACGGGTCATCTCCATAGGGTGAGCAGACACGCTACGAGATCCCATGCCATAAAGAAAATGCATGTTTTTTATGGAGGCATTCTTCAGCGGAATACCTGCGATTGACCGCCGCTCAGTTCACACTCGGTTGGAATTTCTTCCGGTAAGCCGCTGGAAGCAGGCCCACTCGCTGCCGGAAAAGCCTGCGAAAGGAATTGCCATCCTCGTAACCGACTTTGTAAGTGATGCTGTCCAGCGTCATTCGTGTTGATTCAAGAAGCTGCTTTGCCCTCTCCACGCGTAGCGCTTGCAGGTAGGTCAGCGGCGTATACCCAGTGGCTTCCTTGAAACGCCTTTTGAAGTTCCTGATGCCGAACCCGAATCGCTGGGCCACGTCATTGATCAACAGTGGCTGATGGAAGTTGTCCTCCAGCCAGTCTTGAACGCGCAGGATATCGCCATCCCCATGGTTCTTCGGCAGTGACCACATGACATACACCGATTGTTCGCTGCGCACGTTGTCGACCAGTAAGTATTTGCCACACTTCTGCGCCAGCTCCAGTGAAGCGAACCGACGGATGAGGTGCAGCAAAAGATCCATGGCAGCACTCGCGCCCCCGCAAGTGATGATGCGATTGTCCTCGCAAAGGATTTGCTCCTCCTCCAGACAAACTGCGCAATACCGGCGGCGAAACAGATCGGCAAATGCCCAGTGTGTGGTGGCACGAATGCCATCCAGCATACTCGCTTCGGCCAGCATGAACGCCGCTGTACACATTGAAGCCACCACT
The DNA here is from genome assembly GCF_024748615.1 of Pseudomonas sp. B21-048. NCBI lineage: Bacteria > Pseudomonadati > Pseudomonadota > Gammaproteobacteria > Pseudomonadales > Pseudomonadaceae > Pseudomonas > Pseudomonas sp. B21-048. The sequence continues at coordinate 3,614,389 of NZ_CP087168.1, forward strand.
GCGCCTTGCGCGTGCTGTTGGCGCAGCCACGGCCCATAGCCTGGAAAAGCAGGCAAGGCGTCCTTCAGCGTGAAGAGGAATCCCGGGATCACCACCAGATCGGTTCGGCAGATCTCGTCGACGGATCGGTCCACGCGTAACGTCTGCCCGCCCCACGCGGCGACGTCACCGCCATCCAATGAGGCCACGACCACATCAAACGGCGCGCGGGTGGTGTTGGCGAACAGGTTGGCGGCACTGAGCACTTCCTGCGCCAAGGTGGCGCTGGCGGCGGAACATTGATCAGCCAGTAGCAGAGTCACGTGCATGAATGAACGATCCAGATTGCGCTTTTCGCATGAAAAAAGTCATTTGTGCACCTACCTTATCCGATTTCTCCCCCCTAAAGTGCACCGCTCTACTCAGCCTTCGGCATCCTTATGAATCTCTGGTTTCGACTGTTCCTCATGCTGTTTCGTCGCCCGTGGCGCAAGCCGGTCGATGCATTGGCCACCACCGTCATCCGCATGCGCGTCTGGCCGCTCGATCTCGACCTCAACCGACACGTCACCAATGGCCGCTATTTCACCCTGGCCGACATAGGCCGCATGGATTTCGTCCTGCGCAGCGGCGCCTACCGCGTAGCCCTGCGCCATAGAGCGGTGCCGATCGTCGGGGATACCTGGGGCAAGTTTCGTCGCGAGCTGAAGCTGTTCGAATCGTTCGAGATTCATACCCGAATCCTCGGCTGGGACGATAAATGGAGTTTTATGGAACACCGCTTCGTGAGCAAAGGGCGGGTGATTGGCGTCGTCATCATGCGGGGGGTGTTCCGCGCGGCTAAGGGCACGGTGGCACCTGTTGAGTTTGTCCGGGAACTGGGATTGGCCGAACAATCACCCGAGATGGCGACGTGGTTGACGGCTTGGTCGCAGAGCTGCGACGACATGAGCCGCCAGCTGCGAGGGGAAGAAGCTCTGGCGATTCAGCTTCCTGTCTCTGAACCCAAACAGGCGGCCGAATAGTAGCTAATATTCACCTGATCTCCCTACCAAGGACTGCAAGCCATGAGCCGGAATCGCATGATCGTTCAGTTGCAGATCGAACATGAAATCAGTGCCCGGGATTTCGAGAAAATCAGCTAAAAACCAGGGGAGACTCGCGTTTACACCGAGACTCCGCCAGCTGAGCAAGACACCGTCCCGGCTCGAATAGAGATCGCAACTTCGTGACAGGAGGCGTTGGAGATGCAATTCATCACGCTGAAAATCGATAAGCCCGAAGCGACGAACTTCATTTTGGGTCAAACGCACTTCATCAAGTCCGTCGAAGACATTCACGAAGCGTTGGTTAACGCCGTGCCGGGTATCCAGTTTGGTGTGGCTTTTTGTGAAGCCTCCGGCAAATGCCTGGTGCGATGGTCCGGCACCGATACCGACATGATCGAACTTGCGCAGAAAAATGCGCAGGCCATTGCCGCGGGCCATAGCTTCATCATTTTTCTGGGTGACGGTTTCTATCCGCTGAACGTGTTGAACACCGTCAAAATGGTCCCAGAGGTGTGCCGTATTTTTTGTGCAACAGCCAATCCCACCGAAGTGATTCTTGCTGAGACGAAACAGGGGCGAGCGATCCTGGGCGTGGTGGATGGCTGCTGTGCCAAAGACATTGAAAGCGATGAAGATATCCTGTGGCGCAAGAATCTGTTGCGACAGATCGGCTACAAGCAGTGAGTTGAACCTACGGATACGAAAAAGCCCGCACAGGACGGGCCTTGGAAATCGAGCAGTCTCACCTGCCAGAATTCTGCACAAGCTGCTCAACGAAAAACTCCACATGCCCTCTCGGATGAATCGGCAATGGCCAGGTGTCGACGTTTTGAGCCAGGGCCTGGAAGGCTTGAGCGCACTTGGAACGGGGAAAGGCTGCAAACACTGCCCGCCCTTTCTGCGCGGCCTTGTGCGCGGACTCGTCGTTCGGCACCGCGCCGGCGTACTGCAGCGAGACGTCCAGGAACATATCGGTAATTTTTTCCAGCTTGGCGAACAGATTGCGCCCTTCCGCCGGGCTGCTCGTCATATTGGCCAGCACTCGAAAACGGTGCATGCCGTAATTCAGATTGAGTAATTTGATCAGCCCGTAAGCACCACTGATTGAGGTAGGTTCATCGCACACCACCACCAGCACTTCCTGCGCCGCGCGGATGAAGTTGACCACGGAGCCACCAATACCGGCGGCCGTGTCGATGACCAGCACATCCAGCTTGTCGCCAATATCGCTAAACGACTGGATCAGCGCACGGTATTGCGCCGGCTCCAGATGAATCATGCTCTGCAAGCCAGAAGAGGCCGGGGCGACACGAATGCCTTCAGGCCCTGGCACCAGCGCCTCGGACAACTCGCAACGCCCTTCGATGACATCGGCCAGTGTGTAGCGCGGAATCAGCCCCAACAGAATATCGATATTCGCCAGGCCAAGATCGGCGTCCAGCAACACGACCCGCCGCCCCATTTTTGCCAGCGCCAACGAAAGGTTAACCGCCACCGTTGTCTTGCCCACGCCACCCTTGCCGCCAGTCACAGCGATAACTTGCACGCAATGCACATCATCCATTTTGTCTTCCCTTTCTTGCGCATCGTGTGCCAGTACGTAATGGCACCATCCTGTTGCCGCAAGAATAGCTGAAAAGCGCGAAATAGCAGCGTTGTCTTCCGACAAGAGGCATTTCGCCTCCTGCCATCGAGCCGTTTCAACGAAAACGCCGCTTGCGCGCTCCATGGACTCAGAGAATGAGGGCTGGAGAAACTGCCCGGACGTCTAAATCCAGACGTCATTGATTGCAGTTCTTTCTCCCTCCTGATCCCCGGTATTGAGCACGCCACGCGGCTCGATCAATAACATCTTCACCTCTCGCGCCGCATAAGGCTTGTGTTCGACACCTTTGGGAACGACGTACATTTCTCCCTGCCTGACCACAACCGCCCCCTCTCGAAGATCAATGCGCAGCTCGCCTTCGAGGACGATGAAGGTTTCATCGGTGTCGGCATGGGAATGCCAGACAAAGTCGCCTTCGATTTTCACTACCTTGAACTGATAGTCGTTCATTTCGGCAATGACCTTGGGCGCCCATTGCTCGCTGAACAAAGCAAATTTTTCGGCAAAGTTAATCGCGTTGCTGGTCGTCACGCCGGGTTGGGAATTCATTTGAGTTGCCCTTATTAGCCAGAATATCGAGTCCTGACTTTAGAGACGACTCAACGCTGCGTATTGCATGATTGTGCAAGTAGCCCAAGAACATCCTCAAGCAAGGCCCAGCCGCTTCATCCACCGGCCGGGTGAGACGCCATAGGTCTGGACGAATTGGCGCGTCATGTGGCTTTGATCGAAAAAGCCCGCGGATACGGCCGCCTCCGCCATCGAGTGGCCCCCGAACATCAGTGCTCTTGCCAGATCGAGACGTCGTTGAGTCATGTATCGATAAGGGCTCGTACCATACAGCGCACGAAAATCACGGCTCAGGCTCCAGCGGTCTCGACCACTCGCCTGCGATAATTCATCCAGAGTAATGACTCGATCCAGCGACTCATGAATCAGCGCACGCGCGCGTTCGGCCGCTGCGAAGTCAAACGACTTGCGTCGCCCGCGTTGACCAGAGAGCACATCCAGCGCCTGCGCGAGATCGTAAATGGCATCGTCTTCTTCCAGGGGCTCGATGCAAGCGTCGAGGTTTTGCAGCAGCACCTGGGTCGCGGCATAAAGCCGTGGATCGCTCGATATACCACCCTCGATGAAGGGCAAGGGCTTGCCGCCTAATACTTGCTGAATCAAAGCGGGCTCGATGTAGATCATCCGATAATGAAAACCCGCTTCGGTGCCAGCTTCACCGTCATGCACCTCGTCCGGATGCAAAACGACAGTTTTCCCAGGCAGGCTGTGACGCTGGGTGTTGCGGTACTGGAAGCTTTGTACACCCGACAACGTTCGTCCGATGGCGTACGTATCGTGGCGATGCGGCGTAAACCCATGGCCGCCGAAAAAGGCTTCGATACGCTCGATCTTCAACGGCTGAGCCGAGCGCTTTACCCAGTCTTTGTCGTCTTTGGTTTTAGTCATGTTCCTGTACCGTCCGACTGATGTCAGTACGGTACCAGTCCGAGCGTCTGATGTCCTTGAGTGACTGGCTGGCGCAAGCCAGATTCCCCCACGGTGTCATCGCTAAATTTGTTTCTTTCCCTCGTGAACCAGTCTTCAGACCCGCAGTCTTAGCCGTGCCGTAAAAGAAGCTCATCCAACGAAGCGCTCCTACGGTCATTGCTCGTTCCTGCCCCCCCCTATCGTCGTCATCTCATCAGAGCTGTCCGTTCATGCGCCCAACCGTCCGCTGCTGTCGCTTTGTTTCTCTGTGCCTGATGCCTTTGCTCCCACTACTCGCCAGCCCCGCCCATGCCAGTGGGGAGCGGCAACTGGTGGAGGTCATCAACGACTATCGCGCCGACCCCGATCGCTGCGCGGGACGTGCGGTCAAGCCGTTACGGCCGCTGTCGCTGAAATCGAACCTGGCCTTGCCGGTCGGCTATGGCGGCGGTTTGCGAAACGCCTTGAAAGCCAACGGCTATCAAGCGGTAACGGTGCGCACCATTCGCGTGGTCGGCGCGCAAGATGCCGACGAAGCGTTTGACATGCTTGAGAGCGACCACTGCGGGGCGCTGCTCGATGCCCAGTTCGCCGACATCGGCGTCACTCGCTCCCGCAGCGAATGGCAAGTGGTGCTGGCACAACCGGTGCTCGATGGGCGTATCGGCGATTCGCGAGCAGCGGGCAAGGCGTTGCTGGCCGAGGTCAACGCGGCACGGTCCAGGCCTCGCCTGTGTGGGCGCCAGCGATTCGCCGCCGCGCGACCATTGGCCTGGAATGCTTCTCTGGGGGCCGCCGCGCAAGGCCACAGCAAAGCGATGGCCTACGGCGATTACTTCGCCCACCAAGACCCCGACGGCGATATGCCGGCGGATAGAGCCAGAGCCGCCGGCTACCGCGGCCGGCAGATTGGCGAGAACATCGCCGCCGGGCAAGGTTCACCGAGCAAGGCGATGGCCGGCTGGCTGGCCAGCCCCGGGCATTGCGCCAACCTGATGAACCCGATGTTTACCCAGGTTGGCGCGGCCTATGCCGCAGACTCGCGCAGTAATAAGGGGGTTTATTGGACGATGCTGTTTGGCGCGCCTTGAGTGAGGAAAGCCTGCTGGAGGAAAAGCGCTAACCTGTGCTGTCGAACGCGTCCCGAGCCTTCGGCAGCACCGCCTGAGGCCGCCGAGATCACAAACAATGCGTCGCGGTTGAGATTGTTCAACTGACATTGGGCAAGGCTGACCCGGCAAGGCGACGGGCCGACCCTGGTGGCCTCCCAACAAATGGCTTACTTCGGTTGCGCCACCGTGCGCAAATAAGGTTTCACTGTCTTGAAGCCATCGGGATACTTCTTCCTGGCGTCCTCATCGGAGACCGAAGTGGGAATGATCACGTCTTCGCCCGGACGCCAGTTCACCGGGGTGGCGACGGTGTGCTTGGCGTTCAACTGCAGGGAATCGAGCAGACGCAGCACTTCATCGAAGTTGCGCCCGGCACTCATCGGGTAGATCAGCATCGCCTTGACCTTTTTGTCCGGGCCGATAATGAACACTGAACGCACCGTAGCGTTGTCCACGGCAGTCCGTGCGCCGCCACTGGCATTTGGATGAATCATGTCGTAGAGCTTCGCCACCACCAGGTTCTCGTCGCCGATCATCGGATAGTTGACCGCATGCCCCTGAGTCTCTTCGATGTCTTTGGCCCAGGTCTGATGGTTACTGACCGGGTCGACGCTGAGCCCGACGATCTTGGTGTTGCGTTTATCGAACTCAGGCTTGAGCCCCGCCATGTAGCCAAGCTCAGTAGTGCACACCGGGGTGAAGTCCTTGGGGTGCGAAAACAGAATCGCCCACTTGTCGCCGATCCATTCATGGAAATGCAGCGGGCCTTCGGTGCTTTCGACGGTAAAGTCCGGTGCTTCGTCGCCAATACGGATTGCCATGTTCGTTCTCCTTACAGTTGAGTCACAGGGAAGCCACTGGCTGCTGCTCCAACGGCATTCAGGATCTGCGTTGAACCTGTCAACGCGAATCAGTATAGGAGACGCTTGAACACAAGGTAGCTATCGACGCACCTACTCTGCAGCCCTTGAACAACAAGGTATTCAAGCTGCACGATAGCTCAACACATGATCACGTCCGCGAGCAGATTGATGAGGTCTGCTGTAGAGAGCTTCCCTTCCTCGCGAAGCTTCTGGCCGAGGCTTGGTCTGACCCTTGCGCCTGTACGAATCCCCAGAAATGAAAAAGCCCAGCGGATAGCTGGGCTTTTTCGTCAATGACACATTCGCTTAGACAGAAGCCTTCTCGGCTTTTCGCGCCATCTTGATAGCTTCCGCCTTATCCAGCACGTCACGCTGAGAGGCGATCGCTTTAGACATCGCCACTATAAATACATCCCGCTTGGTCTCGGGGGAAGCCTTGCAGAAAAATTCAGCCAAAGGACTGGATTTTCCGGTCTTAGCTGCACTCATTTTTCTCTGCCTCGGTTAGGAACTCGATAAGCTCAGGATGGTTCAACCTAACATTTAGATCGCCTCTAGACCATCCGCCTGCCTGTACGGCTCGCGCACAAGAGAATTCAACATCGCCAGATGTTCCTTGTTTAAGCGCCCTCAAAGTTACTTCCTGAAAGCTACAAAACCTTGCGCCGTTGCCTACGGCCGCGCCAGAATCCGCCGGCTTGTGCGCTTGGTGCTCCGCCGGTAACTTGATTCGCATCACTGATTCCCAGTGATCGGGTTTAGCAGCCCGGCTAGTCATCCACGGTTGCACATGTCTTATCCAGTCAGGCATTCGCCTGCACTTGATGGTGGCTGTGCGCATGGCACCTTCGGGTGCGCCGGGTTTTGGGTGACTTACCGGTCTGCTAACTTGCGCACAGCTGCCACCCTTTCGTTTAGCAGCGAGATGGTTGCGGCCTCACTAGAGGTTAGTCACCATGTTCAAAGTAACGCCAAACCCACCAGACACCGATCCGATATCCCCTTACGAACCCGATTCAAGAAAGCTCAACGAGGCCGCCGAACGGGCCCTCGACTTCCACTTTCCGTCGAATGCCGACATCAAAGCCACTGCGCGTAAACCTAGCAAACTGTTTTCCGTGGACCCAGAGGCGACTACCGAAACCCTGGCGGTTTTTTTGGTCGAGACGCTAGCCTCGGTCGATGTGATGGTCCATCAGTTGGTCGATCATCTGGAGGGGGAGTCTCGTCATGCCCTGCTGGGTATTTCGAACAGCATTATGGTGGCGGAGATCACGGCGAACCGAGTGTTGGATAAAATTGATCTACCCAAGTAGGTGCAGTTTGCTGTGGTGAGTGGATCCCTGACGTTGGGCTGTGCAGCGATCCTTTTTTGGGTCCGCTGCGCGGCCCAGCGGGAGGAAGCTCCCTCGCCACAGGTTTCTGGATGCGTTGTAGGCAAATATTGTTGGAGAGTCACGTGCCCCCCCATGGTTGCTGTCTTGCTTTCTGGAAAAAATAGCGATGATCGTAGGTCCTGGAAAAGGCACGGATGCACTGGGTTCGCGTGAGCTTGCCGAGCAGTGGATGATCAGACCTGCACGGGGCCTTGATGGTGAGGTACCCATCGACCTGATTTCAAATTCGGGAGCTCGCTCGTCTGACGGTGTTTTCAGACGTTGATTTCGCTGGCCGGCATCACATCGATCCGCGCCACGGAGCCGGTCAAGTGCGCCAGATCCTTATTGTGTTCGGCGATGATGTCTTCGGCGCTCATCGTGCCGTTGTCGATGGTGGAATGGGCGTCGGCCACCAGCACGACGTCGTAGCCCAATTGATGCGCCTGGCGAACGGTGGCGTTGACGCAGTAGTCGGTTTGCAGGCCGCAGATAATCAGGCGGTCGGCCTCCACTTTTTGCAGATGTTCATGCAAGTGGGTCTGGTAGAACGAATCCGGGGTGGTTTTGCGCAGCCGCAGGTCTTGGGGTGAAGTCTTCAGACCGTCGGCCAGTTGCCAGCCTTCGCTGCCGTATTGCAGCAGGTCGCCCTCTTCTTCGTGCTGGATCAGGATGACCGGAATGTCGGCGGCGCGAGCTCTGGTGCTGAGGTCGTTGATGGTGTCGATGACGCGCTGGATGTCGAAGCATTCATACTCGCCGGTGCACAGCGCGCGTTGGACATCAATGATCAGGAGTGCGGTGCTCATGGCTTCCTTCCTTAGATAGGTCGGTAGAACGATGGATTACAACTCCCTTTCTGGTCTGTAGCAGCTGTCGAGGCTGCGTTCGAGGATCGGAGATCGGGGCCACCCGGGGAGTTCAGGTAGCCGCTGATCGCCTGCTTTAGTAACCGAGTGACAACCCGGTATTACGCCGTGGATCGTTCGCTCCATAGAAGCGGTTCTTGCCCACTGGCTTGCCTTCCAGTGAAGGCGCACCTACCAGAATAGCGGCGATATGGTTCGGGTCCTGCGGCCCGGCAAATTTATGCCCCCAACTTTCGAGCATTTTCTTGGTGTCCGGGCTGGAGGCGAAGTTCTCCAGGTTGGTTTCTTCCGGCAGCCATTGCTGGTGGAAACGCGGCGCATCCACCGCTTCCTGGATGTTCATGCCGTAGTCGATCACGTTGAGGATGGTCAGCAGGGTTGCGGTGATGATGCGGCTGCCACCGGGCGTGCCGACAACCATGACGACTTTGCCGTCCTTGGTGACGATGGTCGGGCTCATGGACGACAGCGGCGCTTTGCCGGGGGCGATGGCGTTGGCTTCGCCCTGCACCAGACCGTACATGTTCGGCACGCCGATTTTCGAGGTGAAGTCGTCCATTTCATCGTTGAGGATGACCCCGGTTTTGCTCGCCATGACGCCGGCGCCGAACCAGTCGTTGAGGGTGTAGGTCACCGACACCGCGTTGCCCCATTTGTCGACGATCGAGTAATGGGTGGTATTGCTGCCTTCGTGGGGCGCTACGCCAGGTTTGATTTCGCGGGATACGCCAGCCTTCTGCGGATCGATGACTTCGCGGATTTTGGTCGCGTAGTTTTTATCCAGCAGATGAGCGATCGGATTTTTCACAAAGTCCGGGTCGCCGAGGTAGCTGTTGCGGTCCACATACGCGTGACGCATGGCTTCGATCTGGTAGTGCATCGCCTGCGCTGAGCGGAAGCCCAGGTCTTTCATCGGGTAGCCGTCGAGGATGTTCATGATCTCGCAGATCACCACGCCACCTGAGCTTGGCGGTGGCGCCGAGACCACGTGATAGCCACGGTAATCGCACTCGATCGGCGCCAGTTCGCGGGTCTGGTATTTGTCGAGGTCGGCCTGGGTGATGATGCCCTTGTTGGCTTGACTGGAGGTGACGATGGCGTCGGCCACCCAGCCTTTATAGAAACCGTCGGCGCCCTTCTCGGAAATTTCCCGCAGGGTTTTGCTCAAGTCTTTTTGTACGAGTTTCTGGCCAACCTGCATCGGCTCGCCATTACTCAGGAAGATCGAGCCTGAGTCGCGCATGTCTTTCTTGAAGACGTCCGTGGCGTACTCCAGCAAGTCGACATCGCCCTGCTCCAGCACAAAACCGTCTTCGGCAAGCTTGATCGCCGGGGCGATCACTTCCTTGCGGGGTTTGGTGCCGTATTTCTTCAGGGCCAGTTCCATGCCCGAAACGGTGCCCGGCACACCAACGGCAAGATGGCCGCGGGTGCTCAGGTCCGGGATGACGTTGCCCGCTTTGTCGAGGTACATGTCGGAGGTCGCGGCCAGCGGAGCTTTTTCACGGAAATCGAGGAAGGTCTTGCGCCCATCCGCCAATTGAATCGTCATGAAACCGCCGCCGCCCAGGTTGCCCGCCGCGGGGTACACCACCGCCAGCGCATAACCCACCGCAACGGCGGCATCGACGGCGTTGCCGCCATTCTTGAGCACATCGACGCCGACGTGGCTGGCCAGATGCTGGGCGGTGACGACCATACCGTTTTCGGCTGCGACCGGGGCGACGGAGGCCGCGTGGGCCGTCAGGCAACTCAGCGCCAATGCGGTTGCCACGAGCGATTGGGTAAAAGGTTCGAACTTCATGAGTCGGTCTCTTTTTGTTTTTAGGCTCTGTCAAAAACAGAGGGAACGGTTCAAGAGCAGTAGGCAAGTATGGCTGGGATTGCGTATTGCGCCTCCCCGACGAGGCAGTATGCTGGGCCCCCCTGTTCAGCACTTTTACGGAGTCCGCCGGCATGACTTACACCTTCACCACCCTGGCGTCTCCGGTCGGCAAATTGAAACTGGTCGCGAAAGGCGCGCGACTGGCGGCCATCCTCTGGGAAAACGACAAGTCGGGCCGGGTAAGGCTGGGGCCAATGACTGAAGCGGCGGACAACCCGATCCTGGTGCGCACCGCACAGCAACTGCAGGAATACTTTGCCGGCACGCGCAACCGTTTCGAATTGGAGCTGGATTTTGCCGGGACGGACTTTCAGCAGAAGGTGTGGCAGGCGTTACTGACCATTCCGTTTGGCGAAACGCGCAGCTACAGCGAGATTGCCCGGCAGATCGGCAATCCCAGTGCGGTTCGGGCGGTGGGCGCGGCTAATGGCAAGAATCCGATTTCGATTGTCGCGCCGTGTCATCGGGTGATCGGTGCGTCGGGGAAACTGACGGGGTTTGCCGGTGGGCTTGAGGCGAAAGAGCGGTTGCTGACGCTGGAGGGGTACGAGTGCCACGGAGCCGGCACGATGGACGATTTGTTTATCTAACAGACTCACACAAGCGGCCTAAATCGCCGCCCGCAATTCCCGTGGCGACAAGCCATAGTGTGAGCGAAAGCGCACTGCAAAACGTGAGGCCGAGGCGTAACCGCTGGCACCGGCAATTTCACCGATGGGACGAGACGTGGTTTGCAGCCATTGCAGCGCCGTAGCCAGTCGAACACGTTCCAGAATAGTCCTGAAACTGCCCCCTTCATTGGCCAATTGGCGACGCAAAGTCGACTCACCAAGGTTCAGGTGTTGCGCAACGTGCGCAACAGTCCAGTCTCTCTCCGGGCTGCCCATTACCAGCTGCTGCACCCGTTCGCACAGTGGATCGTTGCGATCCATCAGCAGCGGCCCGGCCTGGCCGCCAAGGCACAGGCTCAGAAGAACCGCTTCCCCATAGTGGGTGCATAATGCATCTGGAGCATCCGCATTGATGGAGGCCAACAACTGATCCCATGCCTGCGTTGTATGCCTGTCCAGAGGGACACATAGATCGGTCTTCAGGGCACGGCGATGACTCATGATCTGCTGGCCATATCGGCTGCTGAAATTACGCAGAGTCGAACCGGGAAAGGTCACGACATCAGCGATGTAGTGACCGTGAAGGCCGGGGAAGTTTGAGATGCCAAGCTCGCGCCCGGCCGGCATCAGAATCAGATGTTGCGGCCCGGCACGCATCTGCCGGTCATCCCATTGCAGCAGTTTTTCCCCCTGCCGCACTCGACACAAGGCGGTAGCGAATATCGGCACCCGTTGCAATGTATGGGGCTGTCGCGCCCGTATGACACACGCATCGATAATATTTTCGCGGTGCTGTATGCCGACACAAGGGCGCATCGTTCTTAACGTCCGTAAGTTGAAGTAATGGTCGCTTTGGCCAAGGCGTTAGCATTGAGCATATAGCCCACCAAGGCTCCGCTGGCCTGGTTGTCGAGGGGTAGCTTATCGACTTTCAACGCCCATACGGTGAATTGATAGCGATGCGGCTTATCCCCTACAGGAGGGCAAGCCCCGCCAAATCCCGGTTGGCCATAATCGGTTCGCCCTTGTACTGCACCGGCAGGCAGGTTCGAGCCGACCCCTCTTGGCAAACTGCTGGTTGAAACGGGTAAGTTGACCACCGTCCAATGCCACCAGCCGCTGCCGGTCGGCGCATCAGGATCGTAGACCGTGATCGCGTAACTTTTGGTGCCCGCCGGGGCGTTGCGCCAGGAAAGTTCGGGAGAAGTATTCCCCCCTTCACAACCAAAGCCCTGGAACACTTCGCGACTGGTCAGCGGGCGGTTCTCGGCAATATCCTGGCTCGTCAGCGAGAAGTCGGCAGCGTGTCCCGAGAGGACGACCCCCATGGACAATGCGGATAGGATTATTCTGATGTTCATCGTGACCTCATCTGAGTGTTGGCGTGAGGTACGAGTCTAGAGAGCGCGAAGGCTGGATACTGTGCCGAAATGCTCGACCATTGTGCCTGAACGCTCTCTCGAATCAGACGAACCGGCTCAAACCGGTCCGAAGACATCCTTCATCGCTGCATACTGCAGCAGCATGATGGTCTTGGCATCGCAGATCTCCCCGCGATAGAACGCCGCCAGCGCGTCGTCGAACTTCCACTCCAGCACTTCCAGTTCTTCGGTTTCTTCCTCAAGCCCGCCGCCATCGCTGACCTTCGAAGAGGCGTCGTACTCGGCGATGAAGAAATGCAGCTTTTCGGTCACTGAACCGGGGCTCATGTAAGCCTCGAAAACCTTCTGCACATGGTGGACGCGATAGCCGGTTTCCTCTTCGGCCTCAGCACGAATGCGCTCTTCGGGCGCAACGCCTTCCAGCAGCCCCGCCGCCACTTCAATCAGCAAACCATCATGGCCGTTGACGAACACCGGCAGCCTGAACTGGCGGGTCAGTACGACGGTTTTCTTCTCGCGATTGAACAGCAAAATCGCCGCGCCATTGCCCCGGTCGTAGACTTCGCGAGTCTGGCGCTGCCAGTCGCCGTTGTTGCGCAAATAATCGAAAGTGATTTTCTTCAGCAGATACCAGTCGTGGGACAGCACCTGGGACTCGATGATGTTGACCCGCTCGGCTGTGTTCGACATGACAATCCCATCCTTATGTTCGTCAGAAAGCGCCCATGTTAGGCGAAAACAGAAAAGCCCGGCGACTGCCGTAATGCTGTTCATTTAAGAGAATCTGGACTCAGAGAAACCTGTGGCGAGGGAGCTTGCTCCCGCTGGGCTGCGTAGCGGCCCCAAAAATCTGACAACCATTGCGATTTTTGTGAGCGCTACGCACTCAGGCGGGAGCAAGGCATCCGTCCGGCCAACACACCTTCCTGACCTTCAGTCAATCTGCTCGAACCGCCGCCTGGTCACGAACAGCCCCGCGCCCACCGGCACGGCAAGGACCGACATCAATCCCAAGTCAAAGCCCAGCAACTGGGTCTGGCTCACTGCAACGCAGCCGATTGCGCCTGCCACCACCAGCGTCACCCCTAGCCACTTGCGCAGCGGGTACGGCTTAAGAAACCGATCAAGTAGAAAGGCCAGCGCCACAACGATGACCGTCTGGGTAATTTCGGACATGTGCAGCCCCACTCAGGTCTTGATGATCAGGGATTCGGAAGAGCGCTGTGGGCCAATCCCACCATTGACCTGCGCCTGGATGCTGACGATTACGTCGCCAGCATGGTAGGTGGGCAGAGCGTCATTGACGTACGAGCGCACACCCGCCGTTACAACAGTACCTGCGGCGACACTGCCTGCAGGTCCGGCTAAACCGCCCACAGTACCGGCAGCGCCACCGAAGGCGGAGGCGGCAAGGTTGGCGACCTTGGTGCGTTGAGCATTGAGGGCATCGCCCTGTTGCCGGGTCAGCGGCTTGGAGATGCCGATCATCATCAGGCACGGCAGGCTCTTGGCCTGCATCTTGTCGTACACCTCAACGACCTTGCTGTTGACCTCATAGTGGGCGCTTTTCGCCTCGCCAAAATGCAGCTCGCGCAGGCGTCCGCGTTCGCTGTCGGTGAGGTGATCTGCGAGACGTTGAAGACGATCCCGTGATTGCCCATTTATTGGTAAGCCCCTTCGAACTTCATCGCGCATCCTTTCGAGGCAAAGATGGCGATTCTCTACAAGGAGCGCATTGGATTCAAATCATTTCACCTTGCTGGCAAGGTGTGTTGGCCGGGCACTTACGGAGCAAGCTCCCTCGCCACAAGTTCTTAGTGACTCCAGACTCTCTTGAGTGAACAGCATTGCGGCGCTTTCATCCTCAGGAAAGTTGCGCCTTGTATTCTTTCTGATACTGCCCGGCGAGGGTTTCTTTCTGTTGGTCGTCGAGTAACTTGCCGGCCATCTGAAAGAACTTCTGCTCCTCCTCTTTGAGGTGGTGATGGACCTTCTCCGAGAGTTTTTTCGCCGTTGCCAACCAGGATGGACTGGACATTTCGGTCGCATCCAGCGCTTCCATCATCTCGTCCATTTCGTGGTGTTCAGAGATGGCGTGGCGGCTAAGATCCACGCCATTGTCGAACGCCATCAGCGGCATGTAGAAATGGCGTTCTTCAGCGGTTTCGTGGGCCTGAAGCTCGGATTTGAGCCGTTTGTAAGCCTCGACCCGTTCCGGGGTGTCGCCACTGGTTTGAATCAGTGCATCGGCATAGCGGCGCTGACGGTCGTGGCTTTCGCGCAAGGCTTCAAAAATGTTCACGGGCTGTCCTCACTGGGTACGTTCAGCAATGATGCTGTTCAGGCTAGACATTACCGGGGCCCCTGGGGTTCCTTGGGCTGCGGGGATAGAACAATCGCCGCAACCGGGATAGGCTCCGTGTTCACTGCCATAAGGATGTGTTGCCTATGACCTTGCGAATCGAATTGTCGAAAAGCGCCACCCAGGAAGAGCGCGAGGCGATCGTCCCCCCCCCTGCGCGCTTACAACGCGTCAAAGGTTGGAACCACGGTGTCGGAGCAGATTGCTTTGCTGGTACGCAATGACAGCGACGAGATTCTCGGCGGGCTGTATGGCCGAGTGTTTTACCAGTGGTTTTTCATTGAGTTGTTGTCGGTGCCGGAGCAGGCCCGGGGACAAGGGATGGGCTCGAAGCTGATGCAGATGGCCGAAGACCTGGCGCGGGAAAAGGAATGCGTGGGGATCTGGCTGGACACCTTCGACTTCCAGGCGCCGGAGTTCTACAAAAAGCACGGCTACAGCGAGTTGGGGCACATCGCCGATTATCCGCCGGGCCATAAGCGTTTCTTTTTTCAGAAGCGTTTGGTGGATTTGTAACCTGCGATTTTCGGGGGTGCCACCAAAAGATCGTCCGAAGGCTCGGGCCGCGTTCGGACGATCCTTTGATCTTGCTTACAAACAGGTCGCCAACGCCGCCAATCGGCGCTTGGCGATAAAATCGTCATGCTGCGCGTAGTAGCTCAACGATGTACCCGAGGCATCGGTGGTCACGTCCACGAAGAACTCGGCCGAACGGGTGTAGACCGTCGAGCCACCCTTTTTGCCCGGCTGCAAGTACGCGCTCGCATCGACGCCGAATACCGCTTCGTCCTGCCAGGCAAACTGCACGCACTGGGCGACGACTTTTTCCGGTTTGTCCGAGGTCAGGGTTCTGTACGGGGTTTTGCTGCGGGCGTCGTTCATCGCCGATCCGGCACAGCCCGCCAGCAAGGTTGCGGCCAGCGCCATCATCAGAATTCGCATTGCGTTCGCTCATCAGGAAAAAGCGGACTGTATCACCGCGGCGCGGCGTATCGTTCTGCTTTACTTCATTTATACCGCGACACCGCGTAACGATTCGCGCACCCTGTCGCGCCATTAACGCCGCATCGCCCATTTTCCGGGCTCATTTTCTGGAAACACCATGACTCCCAACGCCGAGTTCTACAAACCTTCCACCGAATATGCCGACAAGCTGATCAGCCAGATCGGTCAGACACCTTCCTGGATCGCCAAGCGAATTGGCGTCACCGACAAGCGGATCCGTTACATTCTCGATGGCGAAAGAACCGTCAAAGGCGAAACCACGCCCATCCAGATGACCTACCCCGAGCAGTTTGCTCTGGAGTGTCTGGCCGCGGCCGCCAAGGCGAGCAAAAAGCAGTCTTCTAAGGAGTGACCATGGCGGCAACCGAACAGCAACACGAGCAGGCGCTGAAAAAGTTTCTCGATGAGCGTCCTGAACTGCGCATCGAACTGGACAACCTGAATCCACTGTTGGCCCAAGCCAAAGGCGAAACAGTGGCGCAGTACCGCGACGAGCGTTTGCATGAAGCGTTTGAAGCCGAGGCCGAGCGCCTGGGTTTGTTTGCCTGGGAGCTTACGCTACAACTGACTGCCGCCACGCCTGAGGATTACCAGGCCCAACGCCTGGAGGTGCACAAGGAAGTCGCGGAGATGGCCGGCATGGACTGGCTGGAGTATTGCGAGTTATATGGGTTAACCAAATAATCATCGCTGCTCAAGCTCAAGGAAGCCTTCGTCGATGCTGCCTTCGCCCTCAAGTACCCGGGCCACACCGGGCCATTTGCATACCCATAAATGGCGCGGGCGCATCGGCCTGTCGATGGTCGCCAGTCTGTCGGTGCTCGCCGGCATGACCGATGCCATCGGCTTCATGGCCAGCGGCGACTTCGTGTCCTTCATGAGCGGCAACACCACCCGTCTGGCCGTGGCGATCAGCGATGGCGACCTCGGGCTGACCCTGCGCCTGGTAATCCTCGTGGCCACATTTGTCGCCGGCAACGCCTTGGGCATTGTCGTCAGCCGTTTCGGTGGCCGACGGGCGTTGCCGTTGCTGCTGTGCATCGCCACCCTGCTCTGCGGCGCTGCAGCCTGGCCCTACGAAACGCAATTGCCAGCGCTGCTGGCGACGATCATCGCCATGGGCATGCTCAATGCCGCCGTGGAAGAAGTGAATGGACTGCCGGTTGGCCTGACCTATGTCACCGGTGCGTTGTCGCGGTTTGGTCGGGGGCTGGGGCGGTGGATGCTTGGTGAGCGGCGCAATGGCTGGCGGGTGCAATTGATCCCGTGGACCGGGATGTTTGCCGGCGCGGTGATTGGGGCTTTGCTGGAGCATCACCTTGGGCTCAAGGCGCTGTTTGTCAGCGGGCTGCTGGCCGGGGGGCTGGGGTTGCTGTCGTTGAAGATACCGCGGCGTTGGCAGTTGGGTTACATGCCCCGTTAACACCTCGATCCCCCTGTAGAAGCTGCCGCAGGTTCGGGCCGCGTTCGGACGATCTTTTGATCTTGTTTTAAAAAGGCAAAGTCAAAAGATCGCAGCCTTCGGCAGCTACGGTTGGATGGGGGGGCACCTGACAGGCAAAGCCCTTCGCCGCCCCGCCGATAAAGCTTTATCATGGCCGCAGTTTTGCTGATCGAGTCCGTCATGAAGTTTGCCATCGCGCTGTTTTCCGCCGCCCATGCGCCCTCCTCGCGCCGTGCCTTGTTGTTCGCCCAGGCCGCGCTGGCCGGCGGGCATGAGATTGTCCGGCTGTTTTTCTATCAGGATGGCGTCTACAACGCGTCCGGCAGCGTGGTCACGCCTCAGGACGAGCAGGATTTACCCAAGCAATGGCGCAACTTTGTCAGCGAGCATCAACTCGATGGCGTGGTCTGCATCGCCGCCGCCCTGCGCCGTGGAGTGTTGAACGAGGAAGAGGCCCAGCGCTATCAGCGTGAAGCGGTAGCGGTGGGCGCGCCATGGGAATTGTCCGGCCTCGGCCAGTTGCATGACGCGGTGCAGGACGCTGACCGTTTGATCTGTTTCGGAGGCGCGTGAGATGGCTAAATCCTTGCTGATTATCAGCCGTCAGGCGCCGTGGTCCGGGCCTAATGCGCGGGAAGCGCTGGACATCGTGCTGGCCGGCGGTGCCTTCGATCTGCCGATCGGCCTGCTGTTTCTCGATGACGGCGTGTTCCAGCTCGCTACGAAACAGGACGCCAAGGCGTTGCAACAGAAAGACCTGAGCGCCAACCTGCAAGCCTTGCCGATGTTTGGTGTCGATGACCTGTTCGTGTGCGGTGAAAGCGCCGCGGCCCGTGGTCTGGACCCAAAAGGTCTGTCGCTTGAAGAAGCCCAGGTGTTGGCCGCCCAGGAAATCACCGCCCTTATTGACCGTTACGACCAGGTGATCACCCTCTAATGTCGACTTTGCATGTGTTGTCTCATTCCCCTTTCGGCGACGACCGCCTGAGCAGTTGCCTGCGCGTGATCGGCGCCAACGATGCGCTGCTGCTGAGTGGCGATGCGGCTTATGCCTTGCAGCCAGGCACCGCGCCGTTCGGTACGCTGCAGGCTCGCAACCTGAAACTGTTCGTGCTGGCCGAAGATGCTCAAGCACGGGCTCTGCAAGTCCCGGACTGGGCCCAGGCCATCGATTACCCGGCCTTCGTCGAACTGTCGATTCACTACGACAAGGTCAACAGTTGGCTATGAAATCCCTGACGGTCGGCGCACGCGCCATTGAACTGGACAAGGACGGTTTCCTGGTCGAACTGAGTGACTGGTCTGCCGAAGTGGCCGCCGCCCTCGCCGCGGCCGAAGACATCGAGTTGAGCCCGGAACACTGGGAGATCCTCGAACTGCTGCGCCGTTTCTACGACGAATTCCAGCTGTCCCCGGCGACCCGCCCGCTGATCAAGTACACCGCATTGAAACTCGGTCCCGACAAGGGCAACAGCCTGCACCTGAACCGACTGTTCAAAGGCACCCCTGCCAAACTCGCCGCGAAACTGGCGGGCCTGCCCAAACCGACGAATTGCTTATGACCGACTATCCAGCACTGACCCTCGAAACGCCCGCCGAGCACCCGTTCGCCCAGTTCGTGCGGATCCTTGGTAAAGGCAAACGCGGCGCCCGCGACCTGACCCGAGAGGAAGCCCGCGAGGCCATGGGCATGGTGTTCGACGACAAGGTCGAGGACACCCAGCTCGGCGCCTTCCTGATGCTGTTGCGGCACAAGGAAGAAAGCGCCGAGGAGATGGCCGGGTTCACCGAAGCCTTGCGTGAGCGCCTGAATCCACCGGCGCTGGCGGTCGATCTGGACTGGCCGACGTATGCGGGCAAGAAGCGTCATCTGCCGTGGTATTTGCTGGCGGCCAAGTGCCTGGCGCAAAACGGCGTGCGCATCTTCATGCATGGCGGCGGCGCGCACACGGCCGGTCGGCTGTACAGCGAACAACTGCTCGAAACGCTGAGTATTCCGCTGTGCCGAAACTGGCAGCAGGTCGGCGCGGCGCTCGATCAGGGCGGTTTGGCGTTCATGCCATTGATGGACTGGGCTCCGCAACTTCAGCGGATGATTGACCTGCGCAACACCTTGGGCCTGCGCTCGCCGATCCATTCTCTGGCACGGATTCTCAATCCGCTGGGCGCTCGCTGCGGTCTGCAAAGCATTTTCCACCCCGGCTATCAGGCCGTGCATCGCGATGCCAGCGGTTTGCTGGGCGACACCGCCATCGTGATCAAGGGCGACGGCGGTGAAATCGAGATCAATCCGGACGCCGACAGTCACCTGTATGGCACCACCGGCGGCGAAAGCTGGGATGAAGAATGGCCACAGCTGTCGACCCAGCGCCACGTAAAACCGGCGAGCCTTGATCCCGAGCATTTGAAAGCGGTGTGGCGTGGAGACGTGGTCGACAGCTACCCGCAAATGGCGTTGATCTCGACCATGGCCCTGGCGTTGCGCGGCCTCGGCCAGACCCGCGAGCAAGCGTTCGAAACCGCCCAGCAGTATTGGGATGCAAGGGACCGATCGATTTAACCGATCATATACGCCCAACCTTTGCGCTTTTTGTTCGAACCTATGCGCATAGACTCCTCTCCAACGCTTATCGATTGAGGAGTTTTGAACATGGGTTTGTTAGTCGAAGGCCGCTGGCAAGATCAGTGGTATGAAAGCAAGGACGGCACGTTTCAGCGTGAACAGGCGCAACGTCGCAACTGGCTGACCGCCGACGGCAAGCCAGGCCCGACCGGTGTCGGTGGTTTTGCCGCCGAGGCTGGTCGCTATCACCTCTACGTATCCCTCGCCTGCCCGTGGGCTCATCGCACATTGATCCTGCGCAAACTCAAAGGTCTCGAAAGCCTGATCGATGTGTCGGTGGTCAGTTGGCTGATGCTGGAAAACGGCTGGACCTTTGATAAAAATCGGGGCTCAACCGGCGACAAGCTCGATCACTTCAATTTCATGCACCAGCGCTACACCGCCGATACCGCCGACTACACCGGCCGCGTCACTGTGCCGGTGCTCTGGGACAAACAGACAAATCGCATCGTCAACAATGAGTCGGCGGAGATCATCCGCATGTTCAACAGCGCTTTTGATGAGTTGACCGGCAATGACCTGGATTTCTACCCGGCGCCATTGCGGGCCGAGATCGATGCGCTGAACGAGCGGATTTATCCAGCGGTGAATAACGGCGTCTATCGCGCCGGGTTTGCTACGTCGCAGCAGGCTTACGAAGAAGCGTTCGATGAGTTGTTTGGTGAGCTGGATCGGCTGGAGCAGTTGCTGGGTGCAAATCGTTACCTGACGGGTGAATACCTGACGGAAGCGGATATTCGGCTGTTCACGACGATGATTCGCTTCGATGCGGTTTACTTCGGGCACTTCAAGTGCAACCTGCGACGGATTGCCGATTATCCGAATCTGTCGAACTGGCTACGGGAGATTTATCAGTGGCTGGGGATTGCCGAGACGGTGAGTTTTGAACACATCAAGAACCACTACTACGGCAGCCACAAGACCATCAATCCGACCGGGATCGTGCCGAAAGGGCCTGCGCAGGATTTCACTGCGGCTCATGATCGGGCGCGGTTGAATGGCAAAGGGGTTTGGCGCAAGGCCTGACAAATGATCGTTCCCACGCGCAGCAAAGGAATGCATCCCGTGACGCTCTGCGTCACATCCGAAGCGGAACGCGGAGCGTCCCTGGCGGCATTCCCACGCGGAGCGTGGGAACGATCAAACACAAAAATCAGACCTGCGCCTGAGCCCCTTCAAACCACGCCAGTTTCTCGCGCAGTTGCACCACTTCCCCGACGATCACCAGCGTCGGCGCATGTACTTCATGCTCCGCCACCAGCCGTGGAAGGTCGGCCAGGGTGCCTGTAAACACCCGCTGATTGACCGTGGTGCCCTGCTGGATCAACGCCGCCGGGGTATCGGCCGCGCGACCGTGCTTGATCAACTGCTCGCAGATGATCGGCAAGCCCACCAACCCCATGTAAAACACCAGGGTTTGCGCCGGCGCGACCAGGTCGGCCCACGGCAAATCGGTGGAACCGTCCTTGAGGTGCCCGGTGACGAACCGCACCGACTGCGCGTAATCGCGGTGAGTCAGCGGAATCCCGGCATACGCCGCGCAACCGCTGGCGGCGGTGATGCCCGGTACGACCTGAAACGGAATGCCATGGGCCGCCAGTTCTTCGATCTCTTCACCGCCGCGCCCGAAGATAAACGGATCGCCGCCCTTCAAGCGCACCACGCGCTTGCCGGCCTTGGCCAGATCCACCAGATGCTGGTTGATCTGCTCCTGAGGCACGGCGTGATCGGCGCGGCGCTTGCCGACGTAGACCCGCTCGGCATCGCGACGGCACAAATCCAGAATCGCCGGCGCCACCAGACGGTCATACAACACCACGTCGGCTTGCTGCATCAGACGCAAGGCGCGGAAGGTCAACAGGTCGGGGTCACCCGGCCCCGCGCCCACCAGATAAACTTCGCCGGTCGCGACAGGGGCTTCGCCATTGATTTTCGCCAGCATCAAGCGCTCGGCTTCGGCGCCCTGCCCGGCCAGTTGCCGGTCGGCAATCGGGCCCTGGAATACATCCTCCCAGAACGCCCGGCGCTGCTGCACGTCCGGAAACAGGCCTTTGACCTGAGTGCGAAAACGCGCCGCCAGGCCAGCCAGTTGACCGTAGGTGGAAGGAATCCAGGTTTCCAGTTTGGCGCGAATCAACCGCGCCAGCACCGGCGCATCGCCACCGCTGGACACGGCAATGATCAGCGGAGAACGGTCGACGATCGCCGGGAAGATCACGCTGCACAGGGCTGGCGCGTCCACCACGTTGACCGGCACGCAACGCCGATGGGCATCGGCGGAGACTTGCGCGTTCAACGGCTCGTCGTCGGTGGCGGCGATGATCAGCCCGCAACCGTCCAGGTCTGCTTCGACATAGCCACGCAACAGGCACTCACCACCGCTGCCGACCACTAGCTCGCGCAGTTGCGGTTCGATTTCAGGCGCGACCACCCGCAGCAGCGCACCGGCTTCGGCCAGCAGGCGGGATTTGCGCAAGGCAATCTCCCCTCCGCCGACGACCAATACACGACTGCCGCGAAGGTTATGAAACAGCGGCAGATAGTCCATTTAGCCGATGACCTCAAGGCCACCCATGTACGGCTTGAGCACCTCAGGCACACGGATCGAACCGTCGGCCTGCTGGTAGTTCTCAAGCACCGCCACCAGGGTACGACCGACCGCCAGGCCGGAACCGTTCAGGGTGTGAACCAGCTCAGGCTTGCCGGTTTCCGGGTTGCGGAAACGCGCCTGCATGCGGCGGGCCTGGAAGTCGCCACAGTTGGAGCACGACGAAATTTCGCGGTATTTGTCCTGGCTCGGAATCCACACTTCCAGGTCGTAGGTCTTGACCGCGCTGAAACCCATGTCGCCGGTACACAGCGCCAGGGTGCGATACGGCAGTTCCAGCAGTTGCAGGACTTTTTCAGCATTGGCCGTCAGGCCTTCCAGCGCTTCCATCGAAGTCGATGGCTCAACGATCTGGACCATCTCGACTTTGTCGAACTGGTGCTGACGGATCATGCCGCGAGTGTCGCGACCCGATGCACCAGCCTCGCTGCGGAAGCACGGCGTGTGCGCCACGAATTTGATCGGCAGCAGTTTCGAATCGACGATCTCGCCAGCAACGATGTTGGTCAGCGACACTTCAGCGGTCGGGATCAGGTACAGATCGGCTTCGCCTTCGCGGCTGATCTTGAACAGGTCTTCTTCGAACTTCGGCAGCTGACCGGTGCCCTGCAACGCAGGCGCCTGCACCAGGTACGGGGTGTAAGCCTCTTCGTAACCGTGTTCGTTGATGTGCAGGTTGATCATGAACTGTGCCAAGGCACGGTGCAGACGGGCGATCGGGCCCCGCAGCAGGGCGAAACGGGCGCCGGACAACTTGGCGGCGGTTTCGAAGTCCAGCCAGCCGAACTTCTCGCCCAGGGCCACGTGGTCCTGAACCGGGAAATCGAAGGCTTTAGGCGTGCCCCAGCGGCGCACTTCAACGTTGCCTTCTTCGTCATCGCCGACCGGTACCGATTCGTGCGGCAGGTTTGGAATGCCCAGCAGGATCGAATCCAGCTCGGTCTGGATCGCGTCCAGCTCGACTTTACCGGCGCTCAACTCACCCGCCATGCGCTCGACGTCCGCCATCAGCGGTGCGATGTCTTCGCCGCGCTGCTTGGCCTGACCGATGGACTTGGAGCGCGCGTTACGTTCAGCCTGCAGTGCTTCGGTGCGGGTCTGGACGGTCTTGCGCTGTTCTTCCAGCGCTTCGATGCGTGCAACATCCAGCGTGTAGCCACGGGATGCCAGGCGGTCCGCTACGTCCTGAAGGTTGCTACGTAACAGTTTGGAATCGAGCATGTCGGTTTCTCGTTATCAAAGTTTGGTCAAGGACAGGCCGGCCCAAGTGGCAAGTAGCCCGCCGAATACGCTGATCGCCGCATAGCCCAAAGCCAGCGGCACTTGCCCGGTTTCCAGCAGGCGCACCGTATCCAGTGAAAAGGATGAAAAAGTCGTCAGCCCCCCGAGGAAGCCGACCATCAACCCGGCGCGCACCGCAAACGGTACCTCCGGGCGCATCAAAAACAGACCGTATAGAACGCCGATCAGCAAACAGCCCACGATATTAACGGCCAGCGTCGCGGTATAGAAGTGCCGCGGCCAATTCGCGTTGATCCAGTTACCGGTGACGAAGCGCAATAGCGTACCGGCGACACCGCCGACAGAAACGGCAACGATCAATGCAATCACTATTTTCTCCGCTGCCGTGGGCTTAGACGATCAAGCTGCGCGAGGTGACTGAGCTTTTCGCCGATCTTCAGCTCCAGGCCACGGGGCACGGGTTGATAAAACCGTTGCGGTTCGAGCGCGTCCGGGAAGTAGTCTTCGCCAGCGGCGTAGGCATCCGGCTCATCGTGGGCGTAACGGTATTCGTCGCCATAGCCCAATTGCTTCATCAACTTGGTCGGCGCGTTGCGCAGGTGCAGCGGCACTTCGAGCGAACCGTGTTCGGTGGCGCTGCGCATCGCGGCTTTGAAGCCCATGTACACCGCGTTGCTTTTCGGCGCGCAGGCCAGATACGTAATGGCCTGGGCCACCGCCAATTCACCTTCGGGGCTGCCGAGGCGCT
Source organism: Pseudomonas sp. B21-048 (assembly GCF_024748615.1). NCBI lineage: Bacteria > Pseudomonadati > Pseudomonadota > Gammaproteobacteria > Pseudomonadales > Pseudomonadaceae > Pseudomonas > Pseudomonas sp. B21-048. The sequence goes on from NZ_CP087168.1 coordinate 3,638,632, forward strand.
CCTGCACTTCCCACGCCGCCAGACACAGGCTGAGAGCGCGAGGGTCGGCGTTGCCGATGTCTTCGCTGGCCATGCGCACCACGCGCCGGGCCAGATACAGCGGGTCGCAACCGCCGTCGATCATCCGCGCGAACCAATACAGCGCGCCATCGGGATTGGAGCCGCGCACCGATTTATGCAACGCGGAAATCTGGTCGTAGAAGGCTTCGCCGCCCTTGTCGAAACGTCGGCGGGTATCGCCGAGCAGACTTTGCAGCAGATCGACGCCGATCTCACTATTGTCTTCGGCCAGGTCCGAGGCGTTTTCCAGCAGATTGAGCAGACGCCGGCCATCGCCATCGGCGGCGGACAACAGCATCTGGAAACCTTCATCGCTGAGCGTCAGTTGCCGCTTGCCCAGCCCACGTTCTTCGGTCAGCGCGCGGTGCACCAGCTTGCGCAAGGCCGTTTCGTCGAGGCTTTTGAGCACATAGACGCGCGCCCGGGACAGGAGTGCGTTATTGAGTTCGAACGAGGGGTTTTCGGTGGTCGCGCCGATGAAAATCAGCGTGCCGTCTTCAACGTACGGCAGGAACGCATCCTGCTGGGACTTGTTGAAGCGATGCACTTCGTCAACGAACAGGATGGTGCGTTTACCGTACTGCCCGGCCTGCTGTTTGGCGACTTCCACCGCCTGACGGATTTCCTTTACGCCAGCCAGCACCGCCGAAACCGTTTCGAAGTGCGCATCCGAGACTTCCGCGAGCAGCCGCGCCAACGTGGTTTTACCCACCCCCGGCGGGCCCCAGAAAATCATCGAATGCAGGGCACCCTGCTCCAGCGCTTCGCGCAAAGGCTTGCCGCGAGCGAGCAGGTGTTCCTGACCGACGTACTCGTCCAGATTGGTCGCGCGCAGGCGTGCGGCCAAGGGCTGAGCAATCGGGGCGCTGCGAAACAGGTCCATCACTACTTGCGAAACCTCACTGCCTATCAGTCAATAATTTGGACACCGCTCCCACAGGTTTGCATTTTACTCTTGGATCACGTCGGCACCCTTGGGGATGTCGAACTTGAATTTGGACGCCGGAATTGGCTCGTTGGCCTTCACACCGGTAAACAGGATATTGGTGCGCTGACCGACGCTGTCGATCATCTGCATGTCATTGACCAGACCGTTGCGGAACGACAGACGCAGGCTGTCGAACAGGCTGTCCTTGGTTTTCGGCTTCAAGGTGAAGTCGATCACGCCGCCGGCTTCCTTGGCGCTGATGTCGAAGCTCTGGCTGATCCTGGACACGTCACCCGACAGCAGCAATGCCGGCGTCTGAGTCAGGCGCTGATCAAGGTTCTTGATGGTGGCCTGCTCAAGGTCCGGATCCCACAACGTCACTTTCTTGCCGTCGGAGACCATCGTTTGTTCGGCCGGCGCGTTGGTGTGCCAATAAAACAAGCCAGGACGCTGCAAGGACATTTCACCGGCGGTTTCCTGCAACTGGGTGCCGCTGCCATCGAGGGTCAGCTGGGAGAAACGCGCGGTCAGGGTCTGGGATTTTTCCAGCAGTTGAGTCAGACGCGCCACGTCCTTGTCATCGGCGTGGGCCGAGAGCGTGGTCAAAGCCAGTACCGGCAGCAACAGCATGCGGATAAGACGCATGGGAGTCCTCATAAACATTCGTGGGAGTGCGGGCGGCGCCTCAAGACACCGCCCCTTTCAAAACCGGATCAGTCGCGCACCGGGCCAGGAGCCAGGACTTCACGCGAACCGTTGGTGTTCATGGACGTCACGACCCCAGCCATTTCCATGGCTTCGATCATGCGCGCCGCGCGGTTGTAGCCGATTTTCAGTTTACGCTGAACCGCGGAGATGGACGCGCGACGGCTTTCCAGGACGAACTGCACCGCTTCGTCGTAGAGCGCATCGGTTTCGGCATCGTCGTCACCGCCACCGCCGCCGTTTTCAAAGCCGCTACCGGCCTCTTCGACACCGGCGAGGATGTCATCGTTGTATTCCGGTGCGCCGCGCAGTTTCCAGGCTTCAACCACGCGGTGAACCTCGTCATCGGACACGAACGCGCCGTGAACACGAATCGGCAGACTGGTGCCCGGCGGCATGTACAACATATCACCGTGGCCCAGCAGTTGTTCGGCGCCGCCCTGGTCGATGATGGTCCGCGAATCGATCTTGCTCGATACCTGGAACGCCATACGGGTCGGAATGTTCGCCTTGATCAGACCGGTGATCACGTCCACCGAAGGACGCTGGGTCGCGAGGATCAAGTGGATACCGGCCGCACGAGCCTTCTGGGCGATACGGGCGATCAGCTCTTCAACCTTCTTGCCGACGATCATCATCATGTCGGCGAATTCGTCGACAACCACGACGATGGTCGGCAGTTTTTGCAGCAGGGGTGCCTCGTCGTGGATGCTTTCACGCTTGTACAGCGGATCGCTCAACGGCTCGCCGGCGTCCTGGGCTTCCTTGACCTTGGCATTGAAGCCCGACAGGTTACGCACGCCCATCTTCGCCATCAGCTTGTAACGCCGTTCCATCTCGGCGACGCTCCAGCGCAAGGCATTGGCGGCGTCCTTCATGTCGGTGACCACCGGGCACAGCAGGTGCGGAATGCCTTCGTAGATCGACAGCTCAAGCATTTTCGGGTCAATCATGATCAGCTTGGCGTCTTCCGGGCCAGACTTGAACAGAATCGACAGGATCATCGCGTTCACACCCACCGACTTACCGGAACCGGTCGTACCGGCCACCAGCAAGTGCGGCATTTTCGCCAGGTCGGTGATGACCGGTTTGCCGCCGATATCATGACCCAGGGCCAGGGTGACCGGGGACTTGAAGTTATCGTACTCGGGGGTCGACAAGACCTCGGAGAACCGCACGATCTGCCGGTCTTCGTTAGGGATCTCGATACCGACCGTGGTCTTGCCCGGAATCACTTCCACGACACGCACGCTGGTCACGGCCAGGGAACGGGCCAGGTCTTTCGCCAGGTTGGAGATGCGGCTGACTTTGACGCCGGCGGCTGGCTGGATTTCGTAACGGGTAATGACCGGGCCCGGGTGAATCGAATCCACCGAGACTTCGACACCGAATTCCTTGAGTTTGATTTCCAGCAAGTGGCCGACGGCCGCCAGGGATTCAGGCGAATAATTGAGTTGTTTCTTTTCCGCGGGGTCGAGAATCGAGATCGGCGGCAAGGTGCCTTCCACGGCGCTGTCGACGAACAACGGCGCCTGTTTCTCTTTCTCCACGCGTTTGCTCGGAGCGGCCGGTTTTGGCGGCGCGGGGGCAATCACCGGCGGCACCTGTTTCTCGCGCTCGGACATATGCTTGCTCAGGGCCTGCTCGCGCTCGATCAGACGCTCCTTGACCTTGGCTTGCTCGCGCTTGTCGGTGACGGTCGGCGCAACCACGTCATGTACGCGATCGTCGACTTCACGCAGTTGGGCGACCAGTTGCTTGCGTTCCATACGGGCCGCCCACCAGCGATTGGCCGCGCCCTGAAACAGTTCGAACAGATCAAGGGTGATCTTGCCGGTGACGTCCATCACCTTGAACCACGACAGGTCGGTGAACACTGTCAGGCCGAACAGGAACAGCGCGATGAACAACAACGTGCTGCCCTGAATGTTCAGCGCATTCCGGGCCAGATCGCCGAGGCTTTCGCCCAAAGCGCCACCTGCGCCGGCCGGCAGACCGGTGGCCGCATGGAAATGGATATGGGCCAGCGCCGCGCCCGACAACACCAGAAACACCAGGCCAATCAGGCGCCAGGAGAACAGCCAGCCGCTCCACTCCCACGGTTCGTGACGCTGGCGGAAGATCTGATACGCCTTGATCGCCAGCAGCAACGGGAAAATGTAGGCAAAGTAACCCAGGACCATGAACAGGATGTCGGCGCTGTAAGAGCCAGCCGGCCCGCCGAAGTTCTGCACATCATCGATCTTGCTGTTATGACTCCAGCCCGGATCGTCCTTGCCGTAGGTCAACAAGGCCATCATCAGGAACAGGCACAAGGCGCCGATGGCGATCAATGCACCTTCCTTGAGCCGGTAGTGCAATTGCTGGCGCCAGAGCGGGACGACTGTTTTAGGTGCTGCGGTGGATTTCTTCAAAACGCTTCTTTTCCTGCGCCCATGGCGCGTCCATCTGTTGAATGACTATAAAAACCGCCCAATCCAGGCAGGTAAAAAAGTTAACAGGCGCAACTGAGACTACTTTTAACACTGCACCCCGGTTTTTCGAAATACGGCGAGCAGCGCTTTTTTGATACAAACACTGTTGCAAGCGGGCATTGTACGGGTTTGTTCGCCCGATGCCATGCTTGAGCCCCCTGGCTCCAGCCTAGCCAACAGCACAGTACGCGCCGTCCAATTTGAGCATGCATTGTCTTTTGTGACAAAGGCTTATGAGGTGTTTTTATGACTGAAGCGAAGCATTCCCGCCTGATTATTCTGGGTTCCGGCCCTGCCGGTTACAGCGCAGCCGTTTATGCCGCTCGCGCCAACCTCAGACCCGTTGTCATCACCGGCATACAGGCAGGTGGCCAGCTGACCACCACCGTCGAAGTCGACAACTGGCCCGGCGACGTCGAAGGCCTGACCGGCCCGGTACTGATGGAACGCATGCAAAAACACGCCGAACGCTTTGACACAGAGATCGTTTACGACCACATCCATACGGCCAAGTTGCAACAGCGCCCATTCGAGCTCATCGGTGACAGCGGCACCTACACCTGCGATGCGTTGATTATCGCCACCGGCGCTTCGGCGCAATACCTGGGATTGCCATCGGAAGAAGCCTTTGCCGGCAAAGGGGTTTCGGCCTGCGCCACCTGCGATGGCTTCTTCTACCGCAACCAGGTGGTCGCGGTGGTCGGCGGAGGTAACACGGCCGTTGAAGAGGCGTTGTACCTGTCGAACATCGCCAAGGAAGTCCACCTGATTCACCGACGCGACAAACTGCGTTCGGAGAAGATCCTCCAGGACAAACTCTTCGAAAAAGCCGCCAACGGCAATATCCGACTGCACTGGAACCAGAATCTGGATGAAGTGCTGGGCGACGCCAGCGGCGTGACTGGCGCCCGTCTGCGGCACAGCCAGACGGGCGAAACCAATGAATTGCCGCTGGCCGGCGTATTCATCGCCATCGGCCACAAACCCAACACCGACCTGTTTCAGGGCCAGCTGCAAATGCGTGACGGCTACCTGCTGGTCAAGGGTGGCAGCGAAGGCGACGCCACCGCCACCGACATCGAAGGCGTGTTCGCCGCCGGGGATGTGGCCGACCATATTTACCGTCAGGCCGTGACCTCCGCCGGGGCCGGCTGCATGGCCGCACTGGACGCCGAGAAGTATCTCGATGACATCCCCAGTGTTTGACGGTTAACCTTCTTTCAGGCGGGCTCAACGGCCCGCCACCGCCCTCCCCTTCTGTAAGCCCGGATGCCATGCTGACTTGGTTACAACGCAATAGCCTGACCTTTCCGCCGCTGGAAAAAGCCATGCGCGACCCCAACGGCCTGCTGGCCGCGGGAGGCGATTTGTCCGCCGATCGCCTGATTCAAGCCTATCGTCACGGCTGCTTTCCGTGGTTCTCGGAGGGCCAGCCGATTCTCTGGTGGTCGCCGGATCCACGCACCGTACTGTTTCCCGACGAACTGCATGTCTCCCGCAGCTTGAACAAACTGCTGCGCCAACAGCGCTACCAAGTGACCTTCGATCGGGATTTTGCCGCGGTCATTCGCGCCTGCGCCGCACCGCGCGAGTACGCTGACGGCACCTGGATCACCCAAGCGATGCAAGATGCCTATGTCGAGCTGCACAGGCGTGGTTACGCCCATTCGGTGGAAGTCTGGGACGAAGGCGTGCTGGTCGGCGGGCTCTACGGCCTGGCCATGGGGCAGTTGTTTTTCGGCGAATCGATGTTTAGCCGCGCCGACAACGCCTCCAAATATGGCTTCGCCACACTGGTGCGACACCTGAAAGACTCAGGTTTTGTGCTGATCGACTGCCAGATGCCTACCGATCATCTGCACAGTTTGGGTGCCCGAGCGATTCCCCGCCGCGAATTTGCCGTCTACCTTGCGCGGCACCTGGATCAACCGGGCCATGCAACTTGGGTTTGCTGAGCGACTTTTGCGCGCGTGGCTTACACTTAATGCGGGGAAACGAATTGAGAACGCCCCCTAATCAAAAGCTTATCCCGAGGGTTGATCATGACCGAGTTGGCGCGTTTGAAGTTCTATGCCACTCAGCCTCACTCTTGCAGTTATCTGCCCGAGGAGCAGGCCACCACGCTGTTCCTCGACCCTAGCCAGCCCATGGATGTGCATGTCTATGCAGACCTGTCGGAAATGGGCTTTCGTCGTAGTGGCGATCATCTCTACCGACCCCATTGCCAGCATTGCAATGCATGCGTACCGGCGCGCATTCCCGTGGCGCAATTTACCCCCAACCGTCAGCAGAAACGCATCGTCAAACGCAATGCCGACTTGCAGGTACGTCCGGCCAGACCAAAATTCAGCGAAGAGTATTTCGACCTTTATCAGCGCTACATCGAACAACGTCACGCCGACGGCGATATGTATCCGCCGAGCCGCGACCAGTTTTCGACCTTCCTGGTGCGCGACCTGCCGTTCTCTCGCTTCTACGAATTCCGTCTCGAAGGCCGGCTGCTGGCAGTGGCTGTCACCGACTTGCTGCCCAACGGTTTGTCGGCGGTTTATACCTTCTACGAGCCCGGTGAGGAGCGTCGCAGCCTGGGACGTTATGCGATTCTCTGGCAAATTGCCGAAGCCCGGCGTGTTGGCCTGGAAGCGGTCTATCTTGGCTACTGGATCAAAAACTGCAAAAAAATGAGCTACAAGACCCAATATCGCCCTATCGAACTGCTGATTAATCAACGCTGGGTCATCCTGAGCTAGAACCCCTTGGCTTAAACCCCATTTTTCGGGCACAATGCACGCCGCTTTTGCCTGGCGCAGTTGCACCGGGCCATTCATTGGACACCGAGGGCTTTACTGCATGTCGAAAGAAGACAGCTTCGAAATGGAAGGCACTGTCGTCGACACCCTGCCCAACACCATGTTTCGTGTGGAGTTGGAAAATGGGCACGTCGTAACCGCGCATATTTCCGGCAAGATGCGCAAGAACTACATCCGTATTCTTACCGGCGACAAAGTGCGCGTCGAGCTGACGCCCTATGACTTGAGCAAAGGGCGCATCACTTACCGCGCTCGCTAATCAAGTCAATACAAAACGCCCGGCCATGCCGGGCGTTTTTGTTTGTATGGGTTCTACCGATCGCTCCCACGCTCTGCGTGGGAATGCCTCAACGGACGCTCTGCGTTCGGCTTTTGAAGGGACGCGGAGCGTCCCGAGCTGCATTCCTTTGCTGCGCGTGGGAACGATCATGGCAGACAGCAAAAAGGCGCCTTTCGGCGCCTTTTTGCTTTGTTGCGGTTTAACGTCAGGCCATTTCAGCCGTGGTCTCGAACTCGAAGGTCAGCTCGCCGTCCTTGATGTCGATGTGTACCACACCGCCATGTTCGGCCAGCTCGCCAAAGAGGATCTCTTCGGCCAGTGGACGCTTGATCTTGTCCTGGATCAAACGCGCCATTGGACGAGCGCCCATTGCCGAGTCGTAACCACCGGCCGCCAGCCAGCTGCGAGCAGCGTCGGTGACTTCCAGCAGCACACGCTTGTCTTCCAGCTGCGCCTGAAGTTCGGTAAGGAACTTGTCCACCACGCTTTTGATGACCTCATGACTGAGGCGACCAAACTGGATAATGGTGTCCAGACGGTTACGGAATTCCGGCGTGAAGCTCTTCTTGATCACTTCCATCGCATCGGACGAGTGGTCCTGATAGGTGAAACCGATCGAAGCACGCGCTGCAGTTTCGGCACCGGCGTTGGTCGTCATGATGACGATCACGTTACGGAAGTCCGCCTTGCGCCCGTTGTTATCGGTCAGCGTACCGTGGTCCATGACCTGCAACAGCAGGTTGAAGACTTCCGGATGCGCCTTCTCGATTTCATCGAGCAGCAGCACGCAGTGAGGCTGCTTGGTGATGGCTTCGGTCAGCAAACCACCCTGATCGAACCCGACATAGCCTGGAGGCGCACCGATCAAACGAGATACGGTGTGGCGTTCCATGTACTCGGACATGTCGAAGCGAACCAGTTCGACTCCCAACGCCTTGGCCAATTGCCGCGCGGCCTCGGTTTTACCAACACCGGTCGGCCCTGCGAACAGGAACGAACCGACGGGCTTGTCAGGCGACTTGAGGCCGGCACGGGACAGTTTGATCGCGGTCGACAGCGAGTCGATCGCCGCATCCTGGCCAAATACCGTGAGTTTCAGGTCACGCTCAAGGTTACGCAGCAGCTCTTTGTCGGAACTGGTGACGTGCTTTGGCGGAATTCGCGCAATTTTCGCGACGATGTCCTCGACCTGAGGCACTTCGATGCGTTTCACGCGCTTCTCGATCGGTTGCAGACGCTGATAGGCGCCCGCCTCGTCGATGACGTCGATGGCCTTGTCCGGCATGTGCCGGTCATTGATGTAACGCGAGGCCAGTTCAGCCGCGGCGCGCAGGGCTTCATCGCTGTATTCGATGTTGTGGTGCGCTTCGAAACGCCCTTTCAGGCCACGCAGGATGCCAATGGTGTCTTCCACCGAAGGCTCCGAGACATCGACCTTCTGGAAGCGCCGAGCCAGAGCACGGTCCTTCTCGAAGATCCCACGGAATTCCTGGAACGTGGTCGAACCGATGCAGCGAATATCGCCCGAAGACAGCAATGGCTTGAGCAGGTTCGACGCATCCATGACACCACCGGACGCAGCGCCCGCACCAATGATGGTGTGGATCTCGTCGATGAACAGGATCGCCTGCGGACGTTTTTTCAGCTCATTGAGCAGCGCCTTGAAGCGCTTCTCGAAATCGCCGCGGTATTTGGTCCCGGCCAGCAAAGCCCCCAGATCGAGGGAATACACCACGCTGTTGGCCAGCAGGTCCGGCACTTGGTTGTCGACAATGCGTTTGGCCAGGCCTTCGGCAATCGCGGTTTTACCCACGCCTGCCTCGCCCACCAACAGCGGATTGTTTTTGCGGCGACGCGCGAGGATCTGCGCGACGCGCTCGACTTCCAGTTCACGACCCACCAATGGATCGATACGACCCTGGCGCGCGAGTTCATTGAGGTTGCTGGCATAAGCATCCAGAGGATTGCCTGAAGAGGAAGACTCACCGCCCTCGTCGTCCTGCATATCTTGTTCACCTTCAGAGTGATCGCCATGCCCCGGCACTTTGGAAATGCCATGGGCGATGTAGTTGACGACATCGATGCGCGCAACGCTCTGCTGTTTCAGCAGAAACACTGCCTGACTCTCTTGCTCACTGAAGATTGCGACCAGCACGTTAGCACCAGTCACTTCGCGTTTGCCCGAGCTCTGTACATGAAAGACAGCACGCTGCAATACACGCTGGAAGCCCAGGGTTGGCTGGGTTTCACGATCCTCGTCATGAAGAGGGATCAATGGCGTGGTGGAGTCGATGAACTCCTGCAGATCATGCTTGAGTTTGTCGAGGTTTGCGCCGCAGGCACGCAAAACGGTGGCGGCAGCCTCATTATCCAATAGGGCCAGCAGCAGGTGCTCGACGGTCATGAATTCATGACGCTTCGAGCGAGCCTCCTTGAAGGCAAGATTGAGGGTGACTTCGAGCTCGCGGTTTAACATAGCTTCACCTCATACCCAAGTGGTCGGCGATTAACCGTCCTTCTCGATTTCACAGAGTAGCGGATGCTGGCTTTCCCTGGCGTACTGGTTGACCTGCATGGCCTTGGTCTCGGCGATGTCGCGGGTAAACACTCCACATACTGCCCGTCCTTCTGTGTGGACGGCCAGCATGACCTTGGTCGCCAGCTCGCGATTCAGGTTAAAAAACACCTCGAGCACTTCGACGACGAAATCCATCGGTGTGTAGTCATCGTTGAACAAAACCACCTTGTACATCGGTGGCGCCTGTAAAGCAGGCTTCGCCTCCTGAACAGCAATGCCTGCGGAATCGTCGTCGTGTTCCTCCGGGTAATCTTTTTGGAGAGCCGGGCGATCCTGATTGAATGTTAGTCGAATCTGGCTGATTGCATGCATGGAAAGAAAGGTTCGTCAGTTGTGCAAATACAGTGGTGGGGGCGCTCATGAACGTTTTCAACTCCGACTGCCCGGTCACCTTGACTATCGGTAAATCGGTGTTACAAACAATAGAGCCCACAGTGGGTAAAAAAGGTCCGCGGAGTCAATCTTAATTACAAGATTAGACTGCGGATAACTGGATGATACTCCAGTGATGGAGTCTGTTGCAGAGGGATATGGGTATGGCTGTCGGTAAGGTGAAATGGTTCAACAATGCCAAGGGGTTCGGTTTCATTAACACCGACGCCAGAGAAGGTCGCGACGAGAATGGCAAAGATGTCGATTTCTTTGCCCACTTTTCGTCCATTGAGATGGACGGATACAAAACCCTCAAGGCTGGGCAAATTGTTAGCTTTGAGATCATCCAGGGCCCCAAAGGGCTGCATGCAGTAAAGATCGCATCTGTCGCATCACCCACCGAACAGACCGCCCCCGACAGCCGGAAAGAAACAGTGTCGAGCTGACGCCACCCCATCATCCAGTCATAAAAAAACCGCCCGAAGGCGGTTTTTTTGTCAGCTGGTTTACATGTGCGGCTTACATATGCGAGATGAGCGCATCACCAAACGCGGAAGACGACAGCAGTTTCGCGCCCTCCATCAGACGTTCGAAGTCATAGGTCACGGTTTTCGCGGAGATCGCGCCGTTGGTGCCTTTGATGATCAGGTCGGCCGCTTCGGTCCAGCCCATGTGACGCAGCATCATCTCGGCAGACAGGATCAACGAACCTGGGTTGACCTGGTCCTTGCCGGCGTATTTCGGCGCAGTCCCGTGGGTCGCTTCGAACATGGCCACGGTGTCGGACAGGTTGGCACCCGGCGCGATACCAATACCGCCCACTTCAGCCGCCAGGGCGTCGGAGAGGTAGTCGCCATTGAGGTTCAGGGTCGCAATCACATCGTACTCGGCCGGGCGCAGCAGGATCTGCTGGAGCATGGCGTCGGCGATGGCGTCCTTGACGATGACGTTCTTGCCGGTTTTCGGGTTCTTGAACTGCATCCACGGACCGCCATCGAGCAGGGTCGCGCCGAACTCTTCAGCCGCCACTTCGTAGGCCCATTCCTTGAAGGCACCTTCGGTGAACTTCATGATGTTCCCTTTGTGCACAATGGTCAGCGAGTCGCGGTCGTTATCGACCACATACTGCAGGGCCTTGCGCGCCAGACGCTTGGTGCCTTCCAGGGACACCGGCTTGACACCGATACCGCAGTTTTCGTCGAAACGGATCTTGGTGACGCCCATTTCTTCTTTAAGAAACTTGATGACCTTGGTCGCTTCCGGCGAACCGGCCTTCCATTCGATACCGGCATAAATGTCTTCCGAGTTTTCACGGAAGATGGTCATGTCGACGTCGCCAGGCTTCTTGACCGGGCTCGGTACGCCTTCGAACCAGCGCACCGGGCGCAGGCACACATACAGATCGAGCTGCTGACGCAGGGCCACGTTCAGCGAACGGATGCCGCCGCCAACCGGGGTGGTCAGAGGACCCTTGATGGAAACCACGTAGTCCTTGACCGCATCCAGGGTTTCCTGAGGCAGCCAGGTGTCCTGATCGTAAACCTGAGTCGCTTTCTCTCCGGCGTAGACTTCCATCCAGGAAATTTTGCGCTCGCCGCCATAAGCCTTCTTAACAGCAGCATCGACAACCTTGATCATGACCGGGCTGATATCAACGCCAATACCATCGCCTTCGATGAAGGGGATGATCGGGTTGTTAGGAACATTGAGAGAATGGTCCGCGTTGACGGTGATTTTGTCGCCGACGGCTGGAACCTGAATCTTCTTGTATCCCATGCTGAACTCCATTGTTTGGATTGAACATCTGGCTGCGTTCGAGCGTACCCCAGTTAAATCGGCGCGCAAACCCTATGTTCCGCCCATCGGCCGCGAAGCTGCACAGTTCGCGACGTACAAGCTTGAAAGCAAAGGGAAAAGCGCCAAACTCAAGCACGGCGAACGACTCTACGCCCCGCACACCCCTGCGACCTTTAGACCAATGGACGAAAAACGTTGCCTATGAACCATCGGCAGATTGCCAGCTACCTATGTATAATGCCGCCGCTGACCACAGAGTCACGACGGCCGACCGCTCTATCACAGGACGTCGGGCCCGAATAAGCCGGATTGCTACCGCAGTCCACCCGCTTGACGCTCGACTGATGCACCCAACATCACCGCGAAGAAATCTCGACATTCGGCTCATGGATGACTTTGAACGAACGCGCTTACCGGCGCCCCTTGAGTTTCTGCGCACGCTTTAGCAAAGAAGAGAGAGTTAATCCGAATATGCCCACCCGCTCGAAGATCATCTATACCTTCACCGACGAAGCCCCAGCCCTCGCCACCTATTCTCTGTTGCCTATCGTAGAGGCTTTCACCGCCTCGGCTGATATCGCCGTTGAAACCCGCGATATCTCTCTTGCAGGGCGCATTCTGGCCAGCTTCCCCGAGCAATTGGGTGACAAAGCCGTAGCCGACCACCTCGCCGAACTGGGCGACCTGGCCGTTACGCCTGAAGCGAACATCATCAAGTTGCCGAACATCAGCGCTTCGGTTCCGCAACTGCAGGCCGCGATCAAAGAGCTGCAAGCCCAGGGCTTCGCACTGCCGGACTACCCGGAAACCGTGACCAGCGATGCCGACAAGCTCGCCAAGTCGCGTTACGACAAGATCAAGGGCAGCGCCGTTAACCCGGTTTTGCGCGAAGGCAACTCTGATCGTCGCGCACCGCTGTCGGTCAAGAACTACGCGCGCAAGCACCCGCACAAAATGGGCGCATGGGCCAAAGACTCCAAGTCCCACGTCGCTCACATGAGCACCGGCGATTTCTACGGCAGCGAAAAAGCCGCCCTGATCGACGCCGCTGACGCCGTCAAAATCGAACTGATCGCTCAAGACGGCACCACCACCGTCCTGAAAGAAAAAACCACCGTGCAAGCCGGTGAGATCCTCGATTGCGCCGTTCTGAGCAAAAACGCGCTGCGCAGCTTCATCGCGGCCGAGATCGAAGACGCCAAAGCCAAAGGCGTGCTGCTGTCGGTTCACCTGAAAGCCACCATGATGAAGGTCTCCGACCCGATCATGTTCGGCCAGATCGTTGCCGAGTTCTATGAAGACGCACTGGCCAAGCACGCTGACGTGCTGGCACAGATCGGCTTCAACCTGAACAACGGCATCGGCGACCTGTACGCTCGTATCAAGGCTTTGCCTGCCGAGCAACAAGCGCAGATCGAAGCGGATATCCAGGCGGTCTACGCCGTTCGTCCGTCGCTGGCCATGGTCAACTCCGACAAAGGCATCACCAACCTGCACGTGCCGAGCGACGTTATCGTCGACGCCTCGATGCCGGCGATGATCCGTGACTCCGGCAAAATGTGGGGCACTGACGGCCAGCTGCACGACACCAAGGCTGTGATCCCGGATCGCTGCTACGCCACCATCTACCAGGCAGTGATTGAAGACTGCAAAGCTAACGGCGCTTTCGATCCGACCACCATGGGCAGCGTGCCAAACGTTGGCCTGATGGCGAAAAAAGCCGAAGAGTACGGCTCCCACGACAAGACTTTCCAGATCAAGGCAAACGGCGTGGTTCGGGTTTCCGACAGCGCTGGCCGCACTCTGCTGGAACAGTCGGTTGAAGCCGGCGACATCTTCCGCATGTGCCAGACCAAAGACGCGCCGATCCAGGACTGGGTCAAACTGGCCGTCAACCGTGCCCGTGCAAGCGCAACTCCGGCCATTTTCTGGCTGGACCCAATGCGCGCCCATGATGGCGTAGTGATCGAGAAAGTTCAGGCTTACCTGAAGGATCACGACACGACCGGTCTGGACATCCAGATCATGTCGCCAGTCGACGCGATGAAGTTCACCCTGCAGCGCACTCGCGAAGGCAAGGACACCATCTCGGTGACCGGCAACGTATTGCGCGACTACCTGACCGACCTGTTCCCGATCATGGAACTGGGCACCAGCGCCAAGATGCTGTCGATCGTTCCGCTGATGAACGGCGGCGGTCTGTTCGAAACCGGCGCTGGCGGTTCGGCACCGAAGCACGTTCAACAGCTGCTGGAAGAAAACTTCCTGCGCTGGGATTCCCTGGGTGAGTTCCTGGCCCTGGCCGCCTCCCTTGAGCACCTGGGCGTGACTTACAACAACCCTAAGGCGCTGGTGCTGGCCAAGACCCTGGATCAGGCCACTGGCCAGTTCCTGGACAACAACAAGTCGCCATCGCGCAAAGTCGGCAACATCGACAACCGCGGCAGCCACTTCTACCTGGCGCTGTACTGGGCTCAAGCCCTGGCCGCCCAGACCGAAGACGCTGCACTGCAAGCGCAGTTTGGCGAACTGGCCAAAACCCTGACCGAGAACGAAGCAACCATCGTTGCCGAGCTCAACGCCGTTCAGGGCAAGCCAGTGGACATCGGCGGTTACTACCACGCCAATGCCGAGCTGATCAGCAAGGCCATGCGCCCGAGCAACACCTTCAACGCCGCGATCGCTGCGCTGGTTTAAGGTTGTAAGGATGCAAAGAAGCCCCGGCCCTGCGCCGGGGTTTCTGTTTCTGGCGTTCACACACTTCCAATATGAACACTGGACCAATGTGGGAGCGGGCTTGCTCGCGAATGCGGTTTATCATTCAACATTCATGCTGGCTGACCCACTGCTTTCGCGAGCAAGCCCGCCCCCACATTGACCATGTTTCAATATTCAAAATTCGAGGAAGCTTCATGGATTGGCTACCCCACATCACCGTCGCCACCATCGTCGAAGACAATGGTCGCTTCCTGATGGTCGAAGAGCTCAAGCACGGACAAACGGTGCTCAACCAACCGGCCGGCCATCTGGACCCGGACGAAACCCTGATCGAAGCCGCCGTGCGCGAAACCCTTGAGGAAACCGGCTGGGACGTCGAGCCGACCGGCGTGGTGGGCATTTATCTCTATACCGCCCCGAGCAACGGCGTGACCTACCAGCGGGTCTGCTTCAGCGCAAAACCGCTCAAACACCACCCGGACTATCAGCTGGACGACGGTATCGTCGGCGCAAAATGGCTGACGCGTGACGAACTGCTGCAACAGCGCGCAAACTGGCGCAGTGAGCTGATCATCCGCTGTATCGATGATTATCTGGACGGCAAACACTTCAGCCTCGAGCTGATCCGTCCTTCTCTTTAGCCTTGCGGGCTCCAGCCTGCTAGAATCGCGTCCTTTTTCAAGACACTCATTGAATCCCTATGCGTGATCCAGCCCCTTCTGACACACAAAAGAAGCGCGTCATTGTCGGCATGTCCGGCGGCGTGGACTCTTCCGTTTCCGCTCTTCTGCTGATCGAGCAGGGTTATGAGGTGGAAGGCCTGTTCATGAAGAACTGGGAAGAAGACGATGGAACGGAATACTGCACCGCCATGGATGACTTGGCGGACGCTCAGGCCGTGTGCGACAAGATTGGCATCAAGCTGCACACCGCCAACTTCGCCGCTGAGTACTGGGACAACGTGTTCGAGCATTTCCTGGCCGAATACAAGGCCGGTCGCACGCCGAACCCGGACATCCTGTGCAACCGCGAAATCAAGTTCAAGGCGTTCCTCGACTACGCCATGATGCTCGGCGCCGACCTGATCGCCACCGGCCACTACGTGCGCCGCCGCGACATCGATGGTCGTACCGAGTTGCTCAAGGGCCTGGACCCGAACAAGGACCAGAGCTACTTCCTGCACGCCGTCGGCGGCGAACAGATCGCCAAGACCCTGTTCCCGGTCGGCGAGCTGGAAAAACCCGAAGTGCGCGCGATTGCCGAGAAACACGACCTGGCCACCGCGAAGAAAAAGGATTCCACCGGAATCTGCTTTATCGGCGAACGCCGCTTCAGTGACTTCCTCAAGCAATACCTGCCGGCCCAGCCAGGCGAGATCAAGACCACCGAAGGCGAAGTCATCGGCCGTCACCACGGCTTGATGTACCACACCATCGGCCAGCGTCAGGGCCTGGGCATCGGCGGCCTGAAAGATGCCAGCGACGAGCCGTGGTACGTGTTGATCAAAGACCTGGAACACAACGAGCTGATCGTCGGACAGGGCAATGATCACCCTTATTTGTTCTCCCGTGCCCTGCTCGCCTCGGACATCTATTGGGTCAACCCGATCGATTTGACCGAGCCGCGCAAGCTGACCGCCAAGGTGCGTTATCGCCAGAGCGACCAGCCTTGCACGCTGGAAAAAACCGCCAGCGGCTACCGCGCGACCTTCGATGACCCGCAACGCGCGGTCACCCCAGGCCAATCCGTGGTGTTCTACGACGGCGAAATCTGCCTCGGCGGCGGCGTGATCGAAGTGGCCGAACCCTGGACCAGCAAGGGTCAGCGTTCATGAGCCCGACTCAGGAGCAGCTGACGGCCCTGGGCGGCGTGTTTCTCGCCGCCGTGCTGGTCGACAAGATCGCCAAGAGCGGCCAGACCAGCGAAGCCGGCCTGACCTGCATGCTCGGCAGCCTGTTGATTCGCGACCCCAAGGACACGCTGGAAGTCTATGGCGGTGACGACATCAACTTGCGTGAAGGTTACCGCGCGTTGATCGGTGCCCTGGAGCGCGACCCCAGCACCCTTCAGCGCGAACCGCTGCGCTACGCCCTGTCAATGCTGGGGCTGGAGCGTCAATTGGCCAAGCGGGAAGACATGCTGGAAGTGATCGGCAAGCGTTTGCCGCAGATTCAGTCCCAGGTCGAACACTTCGGCCCAGCTCACGAAAACGTGATTGCCGCTTGTGGCGCGCTGTACCAGGACACCCTGAGCACCCTGCGCCAACGGATTCAAGTGCATGGCGACATGCGCAACCTGCAGCAACCGAGCAACGCTTCGAAGATTCGCGCGCTGCTGCTGGCCGGCATCCGTTCAGCCCGCCTGTGGCGGCAGTTGGGCGGCCATCGCTGGCAGTTGGTGATCAGCCGGCGCAAGCTGCTTAAAGAGCTTTATCCGCTGATGCGCAGCAGCTGAACCGCGCCCGCAATACCGCTTTGTAGTCAGTAACGCGTAATACGCCGGTCAGTTGGCAACGGACCGGCGGATTTTTTCATGTATGATACGCGCCCCATTTCGTTGCCCGACTGTCCGAGAACACCCCATGCAGCTCTCTTCGCTCACTGCGGTTTCCCCTGTTGACGGCCGCTACGCCGGCAAAACCCAGGCCCTGCGCCCGATTTTCAGCGAATACGGTCTGATCCGTGCTCGCGTTCTGGTTGAAGTGCGTTGGCTCCAGCGCCTGGCCGCTCACCCTGCCATCAGCGAAGTGCCGGCGTTCTCCGCCGAAGCCAACGCGGTGTTGAACACCTTGGCGGAAAACTTCTCTCTGGAGCACGCCGAGCGTGTCAAAGAGATCGAGCGCACCACCAACCACGACGTCAAAGCCATCGAATACCTGCTCAAAGAGCAAGCGGCCAAGCTGCCAGAACTGGCTGCCGTCAGCGAATTCATCCACTTCGCCTGCACCAGCGAGGACATCAACAACCTGTCCCACGCCCTGATGCTGCGCGAAGGCCGTGATGATGTGATGCTGCCACTGATGCGCCAGACCGCCGAAGCCATCCGCGAGCTGGCCATCCGCTTCGCTGACGTGCCGATGCTGTCGCGTACCCACGGTCAACCGGCCTCGCCGACCACCTTGGGCAAAGAGCTGGCGAACGTGGTTTACCGTCTGGAGCGTCAAATCGCTCAAGTCGCCGCCGTTCCGCTGCTGGGCAAAATCAACGGCGCTGTCGGCAACTACAACGCTCACCTGTCGGCCTACCCTGAGATCGACTGGGAAGCCAACGCCCGCGCCTTCATCGAAGACGAGCTGGGCCTGGGCTTCAACCCGTACACCACGCAGATCGAACCGCACGACTACATCGCCGAGCTGTTCGACGCGATCGCGCGCTTCAACACCATCCTGATCGACTTCGACCGCGACATCTGGGGCTACATCTCCCTGGGCTATTTCAAACAGCGCACCATCGCTGGCGAAATCGGTTCGTCGACCATGCCGCACAAGGTCAACCCGATCGACTTCGAAAACTCCGAAGGCAACTTAGGGATAGCCAACGCACTGTTCCAGCACCTGGCGAGCAAGCTGCCGATCTCCCGCTGGCAGCGTGACCTGACCGACTCAACCGTACTGCGCAACCTCGGTGTCGGCTTCGCCCACAGCGTGATCGCGTACGAAGCCAGCCTCAAAGGCATCAGCAAACTGGAGCTCAACCAGCAGAAGATTGCTGCTGACCTGGACGCGTGCTGGGAAGTGTTGGCCGAGCCGATCCAGACTGTGATGCGCCGCTACAACATCGAAAACCCGTACGAGAAATTGAAAGAGCTGACTCGCGGCAAGGGCATCAGCCCTGAAGCGCTGCAGACCTTCATCGACGGCCTGGACATGCCTGCGCAAGCCAAGGCTGAGCTGAAGCTGCTCACCCCGGCAAACTACATCGGCAACGCTGTAGCGCAAGCCAAACGCATCTGATCGACCGCTTTACCCGTTTGAGACGCCCGGCAGCGCCGGGCGTTTTTATTCCCGTCTGAAAAGTGCTTTTTTTCAATAGGTTACACATGAATCCTGATATTCCTCTTCAACTTCTGGGTGGCATCACGGCGCGCGAATTCCTGCGTGACTACTGGCAGAAAAAACCGCTGCTGATCCGCCAGGCGATCCCTGATTTCGAAAGCCCGATCGACGCCGACGAACTGGCCGGACTGGCGCTGGAAGAAGAAGTCGAGTCGCGCCTGGTGATCGAGCACGGCGAGCGCCCATGGGAATTGCGCCGCGGCCCGTTCGCTGAAGACGAGTTCAGCAAACTGCCGGAGACCGAGTGGACCCTGCTGGTTCAAGCAGTCGACCAGTTCGTGCCAGAAGTCGGCGAACTGCTGGAGAACTTCCGCTTCCTGCCGAGCTGGCGCGTCGACGACGTGATGATCAGCTTCGCCGCCCCGGGTGGCAGCGTCGGCCCGCACTTCGATAACTACGATGTGTTCCTGCTGCAAGGTCACGGCAAGCGCAACTGGAAAATCGGCCAGATGTGCGATTCCGAGAGCAAGCTGCTGCCCCACGCCGACCTGCGCATCCTCGCTGATTTCGAAGCCACCGATGAGTGGGTGCTGGAACCGGGCGACATGCTCTACCTGCCGCCGCGCCTGGCCCATTGCGGCGTCGCGATTGACGACTGCATGACCTACTCGGTCGGTTTCCGCGCCCCGAGCGCCGCTGAGGTGCTGACTCACTTCACCGATTTCCTCAGCCAGTTCCTGTCGGACGAAGAGCGTTACACCGACGCCGACGCACTGCCGGCGGTCGATCCTCATCAGATCCAGCACGACGCCCTCGATCGCCTGAAAAGTCTGCTGGCCGAGCACATGAGCGACGAGCGCCTGCTGCTGACCTGGTTCGGCCAGTTCATGACTGAGCCGCGCTACCCGGAACTGGTGGTTGGCCCAGAGGAAGTCGAAGAAGACGACCTGCTCGCCAGCCTCGAGCAAGGCGCGGTGCTGATCCGCAACCCAAGCGCACGCTTGGCCTGGTCGGAAGTCGATGACGACCTGCTGCTGTTTGCCAGCGGCCAAAGCCGTTACCTGCCGGGCAAACTGCGCGAGTTGCTGAAAATGATCTGCGCCGCCGACGCGCTGCATGTCGACAACCTTGGCCAATGGCTGAGCGATGAAGACGGCCGCGGCCTGCTGTGCGAGCTGATCAAGCAAGGAAGCCTGGGATTTGCCGATGAATAAAATTCACGTACGTGTCGCAGACTGGCAAAAGGATAACGCCGAGATCCGGCGCATTCGTGAGACGGTGTTCATCGCCGAGCAATCCGTTCCGCCCGAGCTGGAATGGGATGCTGATGACGCAACGGCAGTCCACTTTCTGGCCTTTGAAGGCGACTTCCCGATCGGCACCGCCCGCCTGCTGCCAGATGGTCACATCGGCCGGGTGTCGGTGCTGAAGGACTGGCGCGGCTTGAAAGTCGGCGATGCGCTGATGCAAGCGGTGATCGGTGAAGCCGAGGAGCGCGGACTGAAGCAGCAGATGCTGAGCGCGCAAGTGCAGGCCACGGCGTTCTATGAGCGTTTGGGTTTCAGCATGGTCAGTGAGGAATTCCTGGAAGCCGGGATTCCGCATGTGGACATGGTGCGGCACTCCGCCTGAGACCCTGTAACTGATCGTTCCCACGCCCCGCCATCCCCGGATGCCGGGGCGTTTTGCTGTCTACGACTCAACTTGCCCCACCCCGGGCCGACAAACTGGCAATATCAAGACGTTGAAGGCGGAGATAACGGATATGTCCCTACGCACCCTGCTCACCACGCTGCTGCTGACCTGCAGTTTTTCGGTCATGGCCGCCACCGAGATCGTGCCCCTGAACTATCGCACCAGCGCCGATCTGCTGCCGGTGGCGCAGAATTTCATCGGCAAGGATGGCAAGGTCAGCGCCTATGGCAATCAGCTGATCGTCAATGCAGAACAGCGCAAGATCGACGAACTTAAGGCCTTGATCAACCAACTCGACGTGGCCGCCAAGCGCTTGCTGATCACCGTCGACACCAGCGAAAACAACTTCCAGGGTGATCAGGGTTACTCGGTGAACGGTGCCAAGCCGAGCCAGACTCGCATCATCAACCACAGCACCGACAGCCGCGACGGCGGTATCCAGCAGGTTCAGACCAGCGAAGGCACACCGGCGCTGATCCAGGTCGGCCAAAGCGTGCCGCTCACCAACACCCAGACTGACAGCTATGGTGACCTGCGCAGCCAGACCGAATACCGCAATGTCACCCAAGGCTTCTACGTCACCGCCAGCGTTACCGGCGACATCGTTCATCTGGCAATCAGTACTAACCGTGACCGGATGAGCCAGGAACGTCCCGATGTAGTGAACGTGCAAAGCACCGACACAACGGTCAGCGGCCGACTGGGCGAGTGGATCACCCTGGCCGGCGTAAATCGCCAGACTCAGGCCGACAAACAGGGCCCGACCCGCAGCTACTCGACTCAGGGCCGGGATGACATGACTCTGCGAGTGAAAGTCGATACGTTGGACTAAAGCACCAAAAACTGACTGATTAGTCGTATTAGACCAAAGATGTAGTGCTTGAAAAAAAGCACTACAAAACGTTTGACGAGCCAAAAAAGCAAAGGCATGATGGCCTCGCTCCCGCTAATCAGAGGCCCTGGCAAGGGCTTTCGAGTCGCTGTTCGCACCTACCCCGCGAGCCGATTCGTGTCTGTACCGCCCATAAGGTGTGTTTGACGAGGTTGCCGACTGGAACGAAGTTGTCCCGAGGGACGGAAGCGTAATTAGGTAACCCGGCTCCACACTGAAGTTCGCACCAAGGCCCACGACGCCTGAATGCGCTCGCCAGTTCGCCCTTACCTGCTCACTTCCCCTCGAGCCCATCGTTCATCCCGTCGCCATCCCCGCCGAACCCGACTTGACCGCCTAAGCTTCTGGTCAGCGAGCAGCCTCTTACGCCCTTCTTGAAACGCGTACTTGGCTGGAGCCGTAATTTTCCACCCCAAGATGACTTTTCATAAAAGACGCGACGAGGTTTATCTCCATGGCACTGACACGCGAACAGCAAATTGCAGCCCTCGAAAAAGATTGGGCTGAAAACCCGCGCTGGAAAGGCGTGACACGCAATTACTCCGCTGCTGACGTCGTCCGTCTGCGTGGCTCGGTTCAACCTGAGCACACCTTTGCAAAAATGGGCGCCGAGAAGCTTTGGAACCTGGTGACCCAGGGTGCCAAGCCGTCCTTCCGTCCTGAGAAAGATTTCGTCAACTGCATGGGCGCCCTGACCGGCGGCCAGGCTGTGCAACAAGTCAAGGCTGGTATCCAGGCGATCTACCTGTCGGGCTGGCAAGTGGCTGCGGACAACAACTCCGCCGAATCGATGTACCCGGATCAGTCGCTGTACCCGGTGGATTCGGTTCCGACCGTGGTCAAGCGCATCAACAACTCGTTCCGTCGCGCTGACCAGATCCAGTGGAAAGCCGGCAAGAACCCGGGCGACGAAGGTTACATCGACTACTTCGCTCCGATCGTGGCTGACGCCGAAGCCGGTTTCGGCGGCGTTCTGAACGCTTACGAACTGATGAAGAGCATGATCGAAGCAGGCGCCGCCGGCGTTCACTTCGAAGACCAATTGGCTTCCGTTAAAAAATGCGGCCACATGGGCGGCAAGGTACTGGTTCCTACCCAGGAAGCTGTGCAGAAGTTGACCGCTGCTCGTCTGGCAGCTGACGTTGCCGGTACTCCGACCATCATTCTGGCCCGTACCGACGCTAACGCAGCTGACCTGCTGACCTCTGACTGCGATCCATATGACCAGCCATTCGTGACTGGCGAACGCACCCAGGAAGGCTTCTATAAAGTGCGTGCCGGCCTGGACCAGGCCATTGCTCGCGGCCTGGCGTACGCACCATTCGCCGACCTGATCTGGTGCGAAACCGCCAAGCCGGATCTGGACGAGGCTCGTCGCTTCGCTGAAGCGATCAAAAAGGAATACCCGGACCAACTGCTGTCGTACAACTGCTCGCCTTCCTTCAACTGGAAGAAAAACCTGGACGACGCGACCATCGCCAAGTTCCAGCGTGAACTGTCCGCCATGGGTTACAAGCACCAGTTCATCACCCTGGCCGGCATTCACAACATGTGGCACAGCATGTTCAACCTGGCGCACGACTACGCCCGCAACGACATGACTGCCTACGTGAAACTGCAAGAGCAAGAGTTCGCTGACGCTGCCAAGGGTTACACCTTCGTGGCTCACCAGCAGGAAGTGGGCACCGGCTACTTCGACGACATGACCACCGTGATTCAAGGTGGCACGTCCTCGGTAACCGCGCTGACGGGTTCGACCGAAGAAGAACAGTTCCACTGATCTGCTTCGCTTAAGCAAACGGCCCTTGCGGACCGAATAAAAAGCTAACCGCAAAGCCGCTCATCTGACGCCCCGACTGGTTCGGGGCTTTTTTTTCCTGCCATTTATCGACCACCAAGAAACCCGACCCCCACAGGGAACGCGTCAACCTACAAAACTCTGCGAAACACATTGATCCAGAGCAGTTTCCCGACCCGGAAAATCAGGTAAAACGACCACGCTCGCTACTTGCAGTAACGCGTATATAAGACAACTTCCCGGCCACCCACCCGATAAACAGTTTGAAAACTGCGACAAATAATATTGATTATCATTTAGCGAGAACTATGTTCGTTACATTCCCTACAAAACATATTTGACAAAACCCCCGCTAATGCCCGAGTGGCATGGGCTACAGGGCTTTGGAGGCGTGCTATGTCCTTATTCTTGTAAATAATTTCGCTATCTGAATTTTACTTGCTCGGTGTTTAGCCATAAAATCACCGCGATTGATTGCTGCGACATATCGTCACTGCTTTGTTTCTTTTCAAGCTCAGAGACCTTTGCTCTCTGTCAAGGATTACCAGCATGCCCGAAGCGACCGGACTCATGGCCCACAACTGGGGCTTTGCCATTTTCCTTCTGGGTGTCGGCGGCCTTTGCGCCTTCATGCTCGGCGTATCCAGCCTCCTCGGGTCAAAAGCCTGGGGCCGCAGCAAAAACGAACCGTTCGAGTCCGGCATGCTACCTACCGGTGGCGCCCGCTTGCGGCTCTCAGCCAAATTCTATCTGGTCGCGATGCTCTTCGTGATCTTCGATATCGAAGCCCTTTTTCTCTTTGCCTGGTCTGTGTCCGTCCGCGAAAGCGGCTGGACCGGATTCGTCGAAGCTCTCGTTTTCATAGCAATTCTGTTGGCAGGTCTTGTCTACCTATTCCGAGTGGGCGCCCTTGACTGGGCTCCGGAAGCTCGTCGTAAGCGGCAAGCGAAGCTGAAACAATGAGGCTTTGGCAATGCAATACAATCTCACCAGGATCGACCCCGATGCTCCTAACGAGCAGTATCCGATTGGCCAACGGGAAACCGTTTCCGATCCGTTAGAAGATCAAGTCCACAAAAACATTTTCATGGGCAAGCTCGAAGACGTGCTCAACGGCACGATCAACTGGGGGCGCAAGAACTCCCTGTGGCCGTATAACTTCGGTCTTTCGTGCTGCTACGTGGAAATGACCACCGCCTTCACGGCGCCCCACGACATCGCGCGCTTTGGCGCCGAGGTGATCCGGGCATCGCCGCGTCAGGCGGATTTCATGGTTATCGCCGGTACCTGCTTCATCAAGATGGCGCCGATCATTCAGCGTCTCTACGAGCAAATGCTCGAGCCTAAGTGGGTCATCTCCATGGGTTCGTGCGCCAACTCCGGTGGCATGTACGACATCTACTCCGTCGTTCAAGGGGTGGACAAGTTCCTGCCCGTGGACGTCTACGTGCCTGGCTGCCCGCCCCGCCCTGAAGCTTTTCTGCAGGGCTTGATGCTCTTGCAAGAGTCGATTGGACAGGAGCGTCGCCCACTTTCCTGGGTCGTTGGCGATCAAGGCGTGTACCGCGCCGAGATGCCTTCGCAAAAGGATGCGCGCCGCGAACAGCGAATCGCAGTCACCAACCTGCGCAGCCCCGACGAAGTCTGATCCAGATCTGTTCTTACAAAGAAACGAGACACTGGCTTCATTCTTTACGTTGACCGAAAGCGATAAATAACCATGACTACAGGCAGTGCTCTGTACATCCCGCCTTATAAGGCAGACGACCAGGATGTGGTCGTCGAACTGAACAATCGTTTTGGCCCGGAGGCGTTCACCGCCCAGCCTACCCGCACCGGCATGCCGGTGCTTTGGGTTGCCCGCGCCAATCTCGTCGAAGTGATGACCTTCCTGCGCAACCTGCCCAAGCCGTACGTCATGCTCTATGACCTGCACGGCGTGGACGAGCGTCTGCGCACCAAGCGTCAAGGGCTGCCAAGCGGCGCCGATTTCACTGTGTTCTATCACTTGATGTCGATCGAACGTAATAGTGACGTAATGATCAAGGTCGCCTTGTCCGAGAGCGACCTTAGCTTGCCGACCGTCACCAGCATCTGGCCGAACGCCAACTGGTACGAGCGTGAAGTGTGGGACATGTACGGCATCAACTTTGCCGGTCACCCGCACCTGACCCGCATCATGATGCCGCCGACCTGGGAAGGTCACCCGCTGCGCAAGGATTTCCCGGCCCGTGCCACCGAGTTCGACCCGTTCAGCCTGACCCTGGCCAAGCAACAGCTTGAGGAAGAAGCCGCGCGCTTCAAGCCTGAAGACTGGGGCATGAAGCGTTCAGGTGCGAACGAGGACTACATGTTCCTCAACTTAGGTCCCAACCACCCTTCGGCGCACGGTGCGTTCCGCATCATTCTGCAGCTGGACGGTGAAGAGATCGTCGATTGCGTACCGGACGTCGGTTACCACCACCGTGGTGCCGAGAAAATGGCCGAGCGTCAGTCCTGGCACAGCTTCATTCCGTACACCGACCGTATCGACTACCTCGGTGGCGTGATGAACAACCTGCCGTACGTGCTCTCGGTCGAGAAGCTGGCCGGCATCAAGGTGCCCGAGAAGGTCGACGTCATCCGCATCATGATGGCCGAGTTCTTCCGGATCACCAGCCACCTGCTGTTCTTGGGGACTTACATCCAGGACGTCGGCGCCATGACCCCGGTGTTCTTCACCTTCACCGACCGCCAGAAGGCGTACACGGTGATCGAAGCCATCACCGGTTTCCGTCTGCACCCGGCCTGGTACCGCATCGGTGGCGTCGCTCATGACTTGCCGCGCGGCTGGGAAAAACTGGTCAAGGATTTCGTCGAGTGGATGCCAAAGCGTCTGGACGAATACCAGAAAGCCGCACTGGACAACAGCATCCTGCGTGGCCGGACCATCGGTGTCGCCGCCTACAACACCAAAGAAGCCCTGGAATGGGGTGTCACCGGTGCTGGCCTGCGTTCGACCGGTTGCGATTTCGACCTGCGTAAGGCTCGCCCTTACTCCGGCTACGAAAACTTCGAATTCGAAATCCCGCTGGCGGCCAATGGCGATGCCTACGACCGTTGCATCGTTCGCGTCGAAGAAATGCGCCAGAGCCTCAAGATCATCGAGCAGTGCATGCGCAACATGCCGGAAGGCCCGTACAAGGCGGATCACCCGCTGACCACGCCGCCACCCAAAGAGCGCACGCTGCAACACATCGAGACCCTGATCACGCACTTCCTGCAAGTTTCGTGGGGCCCGGTCATGCCGGCCAACGAATCCTTCCAGATGATCGAAGCGACCAAGGGCATCAACAGTTATTACCTGACGAGCGATGGCGGCACCATGAGCTACCGCACCCGGATTCGTACTCCAAGCTTCCCGCACCTGCAGCAGATCCCTTCGGTGATCAAAGGCAGCATGGTCGCGGACTTGATCGCGTACCTGGGTAGTATCGATTTCGTTATGGCCGACGTGGACCGCTAAGCATGAACAGCCCGCTTATCCAGACAGACCGTTTCGCCCTGAGCGAAACCGAGCGCTCGGCCATCGAGCACGAGCTGCATCACTACGAAGACCCGCGCGCGGCGTCGATCGAAGCCCTGAAGATCGTCCAGAAGGAACGTGGCTGGGTGCCTGACGGCGCGCTCTACGCCATCGGCGAGATCCTCGGCATCCCGGCCAGCGACGTTGAAGGGGTGGCGACGTTCTACAGCCAGATCTTCCGTCAGCCCGTGGGCCGTCACATCATTCGCGTCTGCGACAGCATGGTCTGCTACATCGGCGGCCACGAGTCGGTGGTCAGCGAAATCCAGAGCAAACTGGGCATCGGCCTGGGTCAGACCACCGTCGACGGTCGCTTTACCCTGCTGCCGGTCTGCTGCCTCGGCAACTGCGACAAGGCGCCAGCGCTGATGATCGACGACGACACGTTCGGTGATGTGCAGCCTGCCGGCGTTGCCAAATTGCTCGAGGGCTACGTATGACCCTGACTTCCTTCGGTCCAGCCAACCGCATCAAGCGTGTCGCTGAGACTCATCCGCTCACCTGGCGCCTGCGTGACGACGGCGAAGCCGTATGGCTCGACGAATACCAGGCCAAGAACGGTTACGCCGCTGCGCGCAAGGCCTTCGCCGACATGGCCCAGGACGACATCGTCCAGACCGTGAAAGACTCCGGCCTCAAGGGCCGCGGCGGTGCAGGCTTCCCCACGGGCGTGAAGTGGGGCCTGATGCCCAAGGACGAATCCATCAACATCCGCTACCTGCTGTGCAACGCGGATGAGATGGAGCCGAACACCTGGAAAGACCGCATGCTGATGGAGCAACTGCCCCATCTGCTGATCGAAGGCATGCTGATCAGTGCTCGCGCGCTGAAAACCTACCGTGGCTACATCTTCCTGCGTGGCGAATACACCACCGCCGCCAGGCACCTGAACCGTGCCGTGGAAGAAGCCAAGGCTGCTGGCCTGCTGGGTAAAAACATCCTGGGTTCGGGTTTTGATTTCGAGCTCTTCGTGCACACCGGTGCCGGGCGTTACATCTGCGGTGAAGAAACCGCACTGATCAACTCCCTCGAAGGCCGCCGCGCCAACCCGCGCTCCAAGCCACCCTTCCCTGCCGCCGTGGGCGTGTGGGGCAAGCCGACCTGCGTGAACAACGTCGAAACCCTGTGCAACGTGCCGGCAATCATTGCCGACGGCGTGGACTGGTACAAATCGTTGGCCCGCGAAGGCAGCGAAGACATGGGCACCAAGCTGATGGGCTTCTCCGGCAAGGTCAAGAACCCTGGCCTGTGGGAATTGCCGTTCGGCGTCACCGGTCGCGAGCTGTTCGAAGACTACGCCGGCGGCATGCGCGACGGTTACACGCTCAAGTGCTGGCAGCCAGGCGGCGCCGGTACCGGTTTCCTGTTGCCAGAACACCTGGACGCACAAATGTACGCCGGCGGCATCGCCAAAGTGGGCACCCGCATGGGTACCGGCTTGGCCATGGCGGTGGACGACAGCGTCAACATGGTGTCCTTGCTGCGCAACATGGAGCAGTTCTTCGCTCGCGAATCCTGCGGCTTCTGCACCCCTTGCCGCGATGGCTTGCCATGGAGCGTCAAGCTCTTGATGGCCATCGAGAACGGCGAAGGCCAGCCCGGCGATATCGAGACCCTGCTGGGTCTGGTCGGTTTCCTCGGCCCGGGCAAGACCTTCTGTGCACACGCACCGGGTGCCGTGGAGCCGTTGGGCAGCGCCATCAAATACTTCCGTCCAGAGTTCGAAGCCGGCATCGCGCCCACCAGCGCCGTCGTCCCGCCTCTGGCAAAGCCGATCGTAGTCGGCGCGTAAACGCTTAAAAAAGGCGAAGGGTCCGTGCCCTTCGCCTTTTCGTCCGATGACGCCTTTCGAGGCTGTTTGGATTCGGACGAATAACAAGATTCCATTAGCCACGCCCGCTGACACCGGGCCAACGAAGAACTTTGAACCATGGCCACTATCCACGTAGACGGCAAAGAGCTCGAAGTCGATGGGGCAGACAACCTGTTACAGGCATGTCTGTCGCTAGGCCTCGATATCCCTTATTTCTGCTGGCACCCAGCCCTTGGCAGCGTTGGCGCTTGCCGCCAGTGCGCGGTCAAGCAGTACACCGACGAAAACGACACCCGTGGTCGCATCGTCATGTCCTGCATGACCCCTGCAACCGATGGCACCTGGATCTCCATCGAAGATGAAGAATCCAAGGCCTTCCGCGCCAGTGTTGTTGAATGGCTGATGACCAACCATCCTCACGACTGCCCGGTCTGTGAGGAAGGCGGTCATTGCCACCTGCAAGACATGACGGTGATGACCGGCCACAACGAGCGCCGTTACCGCTTCACCAAGCGTACTCACCAGAACCAGCAACTGGGCCCGTTCATTTCCCACGAAATGAACCGCTGCATCGCTTGCTACCGCTGCGTGCGCTTCTATAAAGACTACGCCGGCGGCACCGACCTCGGTGTATTCGGTGCTCACGACAACGTGTACTTCGGTCGCGTTGAAGACGGCACCCTCGAAAGCGAGTTCTCCGGCAACCTCACCGAGGTCTGCCCGACCGGTGTGTTCACCGACAAGACTCACTCCGAGCGCTACAACCGCAAGTGGGACATGCAGTTCTCGCCGAGCATCTGCCATGGCTGCTCCAGCGGTTGCAACATTTCTCCGGGCGAGCGTTACGGCGAACTGCGTCGCATCGAAAACCGTTTCAACGGTTCGGTAAACCAGTACTTCCTGTGCGACCGTGGCCGTTTCGGCTATGGCTACGTCAACCGCGAAGACCGCCCGCGCCAGCCACAGCTGGCAGACGGCGCCAAGCTGGGCCTCGACGAAGCACTGGATAAAGCCGCCGACCTGCTGCGCGGTCGCAACATCGTCGGTATCGGTTCCCCACGCGCCAGCCTCGAAAGCAACTACGCGTTGCTTGAACTGGTCGGCGCCGAGCACTTCTACTCCGGTATCGAAGCCGCTGAACTTGAGCGCATTCGTCTGGTTGTACAGGTGCTCAAAGACAGCCCGCTGCCGATCCCGAACATGCGCGACATCGAAGATCACGATGCGATTTTCGTCCTTGGTGAAGACCTGACCCAGACTGCCGCGCGCATGGCCCTGGCCCTGCGTCAATCGGTCAAGGGCAAAGCCGAAGACATGGCCGACGCCATGCGCGTTCAGCCGTGGCTCGATGCCGCGGTGAAGAACATCGGTCAGCATGCGCTGAACCCGCTGTTCATCGCCAGCCTGGCTGAAACCAAGCTCGACGACGTGGCTGAAGAATGCGTTCACGCCGCTCCTGACGACCTGGCCCGTATCGGTTTCGCCGTGGCTCACGCCCTCGATGCCAGCGCGCCGGCCGTTGAAGGTCTGGACGCTGAAGCCCTCGAACTGGCTCAGCGCATCGCCAACGCCCTGCTCGCGGCCAAGCGTCCGCTGATCATTGCCGGTACCTCGCTGGGTTCCAAGGCACTGATTGAGGCTGCTGCCAACATTGCGAAGGCCCTGAAGCTGCGCGAGAAGAACGGTTCCATCAGCCTGATCGTGCCAGAGGCCAACAGCCTCGGCCTGGCCATGCTCGGTGGTGACTCGGTCGACGCGGCCCTGCAAGCGGTGATCGACGGCAAGGCTGACGCCATCGTCGTGCTGGAAAACGATCTCTACACCCGTACCGACAACGCTAAGGTCGATGCTGCCCTGAACGCCGCAAAAGTGGTGATCGTGGCGGACCATCAGAAGACCGCCACCAGCGATCGCGCGCACCTGGTTCTGCCAGCCGCCAGCTTCGCTGAAGGCGACGGTACGCTGGTCAGCCAGGAAGGCCGCGCCCAGCGTTTCTTCCAGGTCTTCGACCCGACTTACCTCGACGCAAGCATTCTGGTTCACGAAGGCTGGCGCTGGCTGCATGCCCTGCGTTCGACCCTGCTGAACCAGCCGATCGACTGGACCCAACTGGACCATGTCACCGCTGCCGTTGCTGCGAGCAAACCGCAACTGGCGCGCATCGTCGATGCCGCACCGTCCGCCGCGTTCCGTATCAAAGGCCTGAAGCTGGCTCGCGAACCGCTGCGTTACAGCGGCCGGACCGCCATGCGCGCCGACATCAGCGTGCACGAACCTCGTACTTCCCAGGACAACGACACCGCGTTCTCGTTCTCCATGGAAGGTTACTCGGGCTCGGTCGAACCGCGTCAGCAAGTGCCATTCGCCTGGTCTCCGGGCTGGAACTCGCCGCAAGCCTGGAACAAGTTCCAGGACGAAGTCGGTGGTCACATCCGCGCGGGCGACCCGGGCACTCGCCTGATCGAAAGCACCGGTGATTCGCTGAACTGGTTCGCCAGTGTTCCGCGCGCGTTCAACCCGGCTCCGGGCACTTGGCAGGTCGTGCCATTCTTCCACCTGTTCGGCAGCGAAGAGAACTCTTCCAAAGCCGCGCCGGTTCAAGAACGCATTCCAGCCCCGTACCTGTCGCTGGCCAAGTCCGAAGCCGACCGCCTGGGCGTCAATGACGGTGCCCTGCTGAGCCTGAACGTGGCCGGCCAGACCTTGCGTCTGCCGCTGCGCATCAACGAAGAGCTGGGTGCCGGTCTGGTCGCATTGCCGGCCGGTATCGCCGGCATTCCGCCCGCGATCTTTGGCAAATCCGTTGACGGTCTGCAGGAGGCAGCGCTATGACCTGGTTCACGCCTGAAGTGATCGACATCATCATCGCGGTCCTCAAGGCCATCGTGATTCTGCTCGCCGTGGTGGTGTGCGGCGCGCTGCTGAGCTGGGTCGAGCGTCGTCTGCTCGCCCTCTGGCAGGACCGTTACGGTCCGAACCGCGTCGGCCCGTTCGGCGCGTTCCAGATCGCTGCCGACATGATCAAGATGTTCTTCAAGGAAGACTGGACCCCGCCGTTCGCCGACAAAGTGATTTTCACGTTGGCGCCGGTCGTGGCCATGAGCGCCTTGCTGATTGCCTTTGCGATCATCCCGATCACCCCGACCTGGGGCGTGGCGGATATCAACATCGGCATCCTGTTCTTCTTCGCCATGGCCGGTCTGTCGGTCTACGCGGTGCTGTTCGCCGGCTGGTCGAGCAACAACAAGTTCGCCCTGTTGGGCAGCTTGCGGGCCTCGGCACAAACCGTGTCGTACGAAGTGTTCATGGGCCTGTCGCTGATGGGCATCGTGATCCAGGTTGGCTCGTTCAACATGCGCGACATCGTGGAATACCAGGCGCAGAACCTGTGGTTCGTCATTCCGCAGATCTTCGGTTTCCTGACCTTCTTCATCGCTGGCGTCGCCGTGACTCACCGTCACCCGTTCGACCAACCGGAAGCGGAACAGGAACTGGCCGACGGTTACCACATTGAATACGCCGGCATGAAATGGGGCATGTTCTTCGTCGGTGAGTACATCGGCATCGTGTTGATTTCGGCGCTGCTGGTGACCTTGTTCTTCGGTGGCTGGCACGGTCCGTTCGGCATTCTGCCGCAGATCCCGTTCATCTGGTTTGCACTGAAAACCGCGTTCTTCATCATGTTCTTCATCCTGCTGCGCGCCTCGATTCCGCGCCCACGGTATGACCAAGTGATGGATTTCAGCTGGAAGTTCTGCCTGCCGCTGACCCTCGTCAACATGCTGGTGACCGCTGCGGTCGTGTTGCTCAACACGCCCGCCGTCGCGGCTCAGTGAGGATAGAGAATCATGAAGTACATTTTTGACATCGTGCATGGCTTCTTCACCCAGCTTCGCAGCTTGGTGATGATCTTCGGCCACGCCTTCCGCAAGCGCGACACGCTGCAGTACCCGGAAGAAGCCGTGTACCTGCCGCCGCGCTTCCGTGGCCGTATCGTGCTGACCCGCGACCCCGACGGCGAAGAGCGTTGCGTAGCTTGCAACCTGTGCGCCGTGGCGTGCCCGGTCGGTTGCATCTCGCTGCAGAAAGCTGAAACCGACGACGGTCGCTGGTACCCGGAGTTTTTCCGTATCAACTTCTCGCGCTGCATTTTCTGCGGCCTCTGCGAGGAAGCCTGCCCGACCACCGCGATCCAGCTGACACCGGATTTCGAGATGGCCGAGTTCAAACGTCAGGACCTGGTGTACGAGAAAGAAGATCTGCTGATCTCCGGCCCCGGCAAAAACCCTGATTACAACTTCTATCGTGTTGCAGGTATGGCGATTGCCGGTAAGCCGAAGGGCTCCGCGCAGAATGAAGCCCAGCCGATCAACGTGAAGAGCTTGCTGCCTTAAGGAAGAAAGATGGAATTCGCTTTCTATTTCGCATCGGGTATCGCTGTGGTGTCCACGCTTCGCGTGATCACCAACACCAACCCCGTGCACGCCCTGCTCTACCTGATCATTTCTCTGATCGCCGTGGCCATGACGTTCTTCGCCCTCGGCGCACCGTTTGCCGGTGTACTGGAAGTGATCGCCTACGCCGGCGCCATCATGGTGCTGTTCGTGTTCGTGGTGATGATGCTGAACCTGGGCCCGGCCTCGGTTCAGCAAGAGCGCGTCTGGCTCAAACCCGGCATCTGGCTGGGCCCGGTCGCCCTCGGCACCCTGCTGCTGGTTGAACTGCTGTACGTGTTGTTCAGCGATGCCAGCGGTCAGGCCATCGGCCACACCACCGTAGACGCGAAGGCCGTGGGCATCAGCCTGTTCGGTCCTTACCTGCTGGTGGTCGAACTCGCCTCGATGCTGCTGCTCGCCGCAGCCGTCACGGCGTTCCACTTGGGCCGCAACGAAGCCAAGGAGCAATGACGATGCCTGCTATCCCTATGGAGCATGGTCTGGCGGTTGCCGGCATCCTGTTCTGCCTCGGTCTGGTCGGCCTGATGGTCCGGCGCAACATTCTTTTCGTGCTGATGAGCCTGGAGGTCATGATGAATGCCTCCGCGTTGGCGTTCATCGTTGCCGGTAGCCGCTGGGCGCAGCCGGATGGACAGATCATGTTCATTCTGGTGATCAGCCTGGCAGCCGCCGAGGCCAGTATTGGCCTGGCGATTCTGTTGCAGCTGTATCGCCGCTTCCACACTCTCGATATCGACGCTGCCAGCGAGATGCGCGGATGAACCTTCTCTATCTGACTTTCGTATTCCCTCTCATCGGTTTTCTGCTGCTGGCGTTCTCACGCGGTCGCTGGTCGGAAAACCTTTCGGCGCTGATCGGCGTCGGCTCCATTGGCCTGTCGGCAATCGTCACTGCTTACATCATCTGGCAGTTCAACGTTGCGCCACCTGAAGGCGGTCACTACACCCACGTGTTGTGGCAGTGGATGGCGGTGGAAGGCTTCACGCCTAACTTCGCGCTGTACCTGGATGGTCTGTCCCTGACCATGCTCGGTGTGGTGGTCGGCGTCGGCTTCCTGATCCACCTGTTCGCGTCCTGGTACATGCGCGGTGAAGCCGGTTACTCGCGCTTCTTCGCCTACACCAACCTGTTTATCGCCAGCATGCTGTTCCTGGTCCTGGCCGATAACCTGCTGTTCGTGTACTTCGGCTGGGAAGGCGTGGGCCTGTGCTCGTACCTGTTGATCGGTTTCTACTACAGCAACCGCAACAACGGTAACGCGGCACTCAAAGCCTTCATCGTGACCCGCGTCGGCGACGTGTTCATGGCCATCGGCCTGTTCATCCTGTTCCAACAGTTGGGCACGCTGAATATCCAGGAGCTGCTGGTCAAGGCGCCTGAGCACTTCAAGGCCGGTGACTTCTGGATCGTTCTGGCGACCCTGATGCTGCTGGGCGGCGCTGTCGGTAAATCCGCGCAACTGCCGCTGCAAACCTGGCTGGCGGATGCGATGGCCGGCCCTACTCCGGTTTCGGCACTGATCCACGCCGCGACCATGGTGACCGCCGGTGTCTACCTGATCGCCCGTACCCACGGTCTGTTCGCCCTGGCGCCGGACATCCTGCACCTGGTGGGTGTTGTGGGTGGCGTGACGCTGGTGCTGGCAGGTTTTGCCGCACTGGTTCAGACCGACATCAAACGTATCCTCGCCTACTCGACCATGAGCCAGATCGGCTACATGTTCCTGGCCCTGGGCGTAGGCGCATGGGACGGCGCGATCTTCCACCTGATGACTCACGCCTTCTTCAAGGCGCTGTTGTTCCTTGCGTCCGGCTCGGTGATCGTTGCCTGCCACCACGAGCAGAACATTTTCAAGATGGGCGGCCTGTGGAAGAAACTGCCACTGGCCTACGCCAGCTTCATCGTCGGCGGCGCGGCCCTGGCGGCCTTGCCTCTGGTGACGGCGGGCTTCTACTCCAAGGACGAAATCCTCTGGGAAGCGTTCGCCAGCGGTAACCAGGGTCTGCTTTACGCAGGGCTGGTGGGTGCGTTCATGACCTCGCTGTACACCTTCCGCCTGATCTTCATCGCGTTCCACGGTGAAGCGAAGACCGAAGCGCACGCGGGTCACGGCATTGCTCACTGGCTGCCACTGTCGGTGCTGATCGTGCTGTCGACGTTCGTCGGCGCGATGATCGTTCCGCCGCTGCACGGTGTACTGCCAGAAAGCGTCGGCCATGCCGGTGGCGAAGCCAAGCACAGCCTGGAAATCGCCTCGGGCGCCATCGCCCTGTCCGGTATCCTGCTGGCCGCGTTGCTGTTCCTCGGCAAGCGCCGCTTCGTCACCGCCATCGCCAACAGCGGTATCGGCCGCTTCCTTTCGGCCTGGTGGTTCGCTGCCTGGGGCTTCGACTGGATCTACGACAAACTGTTCGTCAAGCCTTACCTTGCGATCAGCCATGTACTGCGCAAAGACCCGCTCGACCAGACCATCGGTCTGATTCCGCGTATGGCCAAAGGCGGTCACACCGCCCTGAGCCGCACCGAGACCGGTCAATTGCGTTGGTATGCCGCCTCGATGGCTGCTGGTGCCGTGCTGGTAATCGGCGCCGTCGTGCTGGTAGCGGTCTGATATGAACCTTGCGAACTTGCGAAAGGAAACGAGCCCGTCATGATTCTGCCCTGGCTAATCCTGATCCCCTTCATCGGCGGCCTGCTGTGCTGGATGGGTGAGCGCTTCGGCGCTACCCTCCCGCGCTGGATTGCGCTGATCACCATGTCCCTGCTGCTCTCCCTCGGCCTCTGGCTGTGGGCCAACGGTGACTATTCATTTGCTCCGGCGCCTGGTGCCGATCCGACGTGGGTGATTGAGTTCAAACACGTCTGGATCCAGCGCTTTGGCATCAACGTGCACCTGGCCCTCGACGGCCTGTCGCTGTTGATGATCCTGCTGACCGGTCTGCTGGGTGTCCTCTCGGTACTCTGCTCGTGGAAAGAGATCCAGCGTCATGTGGGCTTCTTCCACCTGAACCTGATGTGGATCCTGGGCGGTGTCGTCGGCGTGTTCCTCGCCCTCGACCTGTTCATGTTCTTCTTCTTCTGGGAAATGATGCTGGTGCCGATGTACTTCCTCATCGCGCTCTGGGGTCACAGTTCTTCGGACGGCAAGAAAACCCGGATCTACGCGGCGACCAAGTTCTTCATCTTCACTCAGGCTTCCGGCCTGATCATGTTGGTGGCGATCCTGGGGCTGGTACTGGTCAACTTCAACGACACCGGCGTGATTACCTTCAACTACGCCGATCTGTTGAAGACCAAGATGTCGATGACCACCGAGTACATCCTGATGCTCGGCTTCTTCATCGCCTTCGCGGTCAAGCTGCCAGTGGTGCCGTTCCACTCCTGGTTGCCTGACGCTCACGCCCAGGCACCGACCGCGGGTTCCGTGGACCTGGCCGGTATCTTGTTGAAGACTGCTGCGTATGGCCTGCTGCGTTTCGCCCTGCCGCTGTTCCCGAATGCCTCGGCCGAGTTCGCGCCGTTCGCCATGACCCTGGGTCTGATCGGGATCTTCTACGGTGCGTTCCTGGCCTTCGCGCAAACCGACATCAAGCGTCTGATCGCTTTCTCGTCCGTTTCCCACATGGGCTTCGTGCTGATCGGCATCTACTCCGGCAGCCAACTGGCGCTGCAGGGCGCGGTGATGCAGATGCTGGCGCACGGTCTGTCGGCCGCGGCACTCTTTATCCTCTCCGGTCAGCTGTACGAGCGCACCCACACCCGCGATATGCGTGAAATGGGTGGCCTGTGGTCGAAGATTGCCTACCTGCCAGCCCTTAGCCTGTTCTTCGCCGCCGCGTCGCTGGGCTTGCCGGCGACCGGTAACTTTGTCGGTGAGTTCCTGATCCTGATCGGCACTTTCGCCAGCGCTCCATGGGTCACCGTGATCGCTACATCCGGTCTGGTGTTCGGTTCGGTCTACTCGCTGATCATGGTCCACCGTGCCTTCTTCGGCCCGTCGAAATCGGACGCGGTGTTGCATGGCATGGACGGTCGCGAACTGATCATGGTGGTTGGACTTGCGGCGCTGCTGATCTACATCGGCGTGTACCCGCAGCCGTTCCTCGATACCTCTGCCGCGACGATGCATGGCGTACAGCAGTGGCTCGGCACCGCCTTCACTCAACTCGCTTCGGCCCGGTAAGAGCGCTATGGAATTCACGACTCAACACTTTATCGCGCTTGCGCCGTTGTTGATCACCAGCGCCACGATCATCGTGGTGATGCTGGCTATCGCATGGCGTCGCAACCACTCACAGACCTTCCTGCTGTCGGTGGCAGGTCTGAACCTGGCTCTGCTGTCGATCCTCCCAGCCTTGAAAGTCGCGCCGCTGGCCGTGACGCCATTGCTGCAGATCGACACCTTCGCTTGCTTGTACATGGCGCTGATCCTGGTCGCCACCCTCGCTTGTGTCACCCTCGCCCACGCCTACCTCGGCGATGGCGGTTCGGGTTACCCGGGCAACCGTGAAGAACTTTACCTGCTGATCCTGATGGCCGCCGCCGGTGGCCTGGTGTTGGTCAGCGCGCAGCACCTGGCCGGGTTGTTCGTCGGTCTGGAGCTGCTCTCGGTACCGGTTTACGGTCTGGTGGCTTACGCCTTCTTCAACAAGCGCTCGCTGGAAGCCGGCATCAAGTACATGGTGCTGTCGGCCGCCGGTTCCGCGTTCCTGTTGTTCGGTATGGCCCTGCTCTACGCCGACGCTGGCAGCCTGAGCTTCAACGGCATCGGTCAGGCCCTGGCGGCCACCGGTCTGCCAAGCTCTCTGGCTCAACTGGGCCTGGGCATGATGCTGATCGGCCTGGCGTTCAAGTTGTCGCTGGTACCGTTCCACCTCTGGACCCCGGACGTTTACGAAGGTGCTCCGGCACCGGTGGCAGCGTTCCTGGCCACCGCGTCGAAAGTCGCTGTGTTCGCGGTGATGGTGCGTCTGTTCCAGATCTCGCCAGCGGCGAGCAGTGGCGTGCTGAGCGACGTGCTGACCATCATTGCCATCGCGTCGATCCTGTTCGGTAACCTGCTGGCACTGACCCAAAGCAACCTCAAGCGTCTGCTGGGTTACTCGTCCATCGCTCACTTCGGTTACCTGCTGATCGCCCTGGTGGCGAGCAAAGGCCTGGCCGTGGAAGCCATCGGCGTGTACCTGGTCACCTACGTGATCACCAGCCTCGGCGCGTTCGGCGTGATCACCCTGATGTCCTCGCCGTACAACGGCCGTGACGCGGATGCCCTGTACGAATACCGCGGCCTGTTCTGGCGCCGTCCGTACCTGACCGCCGTCCTGACCGTGATGATGCTGTCCCTGGCCGGTATCCCGCTGACCGCGGGCTTCATCGGCAAGTTCTACATCATCGCTACCGGTGTCGAATCGCACCAATGGTGGCTGGTCGGCTCCCTGGTACTGGGCAGCGCCATCGGCGTCTTCTACTACCTGCGCGTCATGGTCACCCTATACCTGATGGAGCCGAACCTGCGTCGCCACGATGCGCAACTGCACTGGGAACAACGTGCAGGCGGCGTGATGCTGCTGGCGATTGCCGTACTGGCGTTCTTCCTCGGCCTGTATCCACAGCCGCTGCTGAACCTGGTTCAGCAATCGGGGTTGGCGGGTTGATCGCTTAAGCGATACTCGGTAACAAACAAAAACGGCACCTTCGGGTGCCGTTTTTGCGTTTTGGGGATTGCTCTCCCCTTTCTCGGAAAGGGACTGCGAAGACATCAGCATTGGCTGACATCCGCCGCCGACCCATTGGTGGCCAGGTACACAGATTTAGCAATTTTGGTTTAACCGCCCCCCTCTCCCTTCTCCTCCCCGATATCCAGAATCGCCTCGCGGGTGAATCAGCCGCGTCCTACATCCCGATCCTGCCTTCGACTTTAACGTAATGACTTGACCTAATTGGGCAGGAACAGAAGCCTTGACCTATTCGATTCTTGTGATAGAAATATACGCAGATAACGTACAGAACATGGACGCTCTTTTTATCGAATTACCCGTATTTCAAAAGCATCGAAGTGACTACCTGGATGATGATCTGTTTCACCGGTTCCAGCAGGAGCTGCTGCAAACCCCGGAAGCGGGAGATGTCGTCGAAGGCACCGGAGGTCTGCGCAAAATTCGAGTGGTGGATGAGCGGCGAAGCAAGGGCAAGCGCGGTGGGCTGAGGGTAATTTATTACTGGTGGTCCGGTTTCGACCAATTCTGGCTCTTTACCTTGTATGGCAAGAACGAGCAGGACGATCTGACGCCACAACAGAAAAAACTGCTTAAAGAAATGCTTTATCGAGAAATCAAAGCGAGAACGAGCGATGAAACGTGACATTTTTTCCGAGCTGGTAGAGGGGTTTGAAGCCTTGGCCGATGAGCGCCAAGGTAAAGTCACTCTACGCACGCACAAAGTAAAACTGGCCAAGCTGGCTCCGATTACGGCAGAGGAAGTGGTTGGCATCCGCCAGCAACTGAATCTCTCCCGGCCGGTGTTTGCGATGTACTTGCGCACCAACACCCGGACGCTGGAGAACTGGGAGCAAGGACGGGCGAAACCTAATGCTCAGGCGACAACGCTGATCCGGCTGGTTGAGCGCTTTCCGGAGACGGTTCAACAACTGGCGGCGCTGACCTGAGGTGTTTGCGGCGTTTTCAATGACGCCATCGCGAGCAGGCTCACTCCCACAGGGGACCACGCTCTGTCAGAAAGAATGCGGTTCAATGTGGGAGCGAGCCTGCTCGCGATGGCGGTGGAACAGGCACAAACAAAAACGGCACCCTTCAGTGCCGTTCGTGTTTCACATTACAGAGGATTATTTACGCGCCGCCTCCCACGATTTCAGCAGCTCGGCATAGCTCACGGTTTCGCCTTTAGGCTTCTCGTTCGCCAGTTTCGGTTTCGGCGCACCCGGCTGATCGAACCAGTACTGCGCATCCCGCTCTGGATTCATTTTCGGCGCGCAGGTGGCTTGTGCCTTCGAGCGCTCCAGGCGGGTCATGATTGCGTCCTGATCCTTGGCCAGACCGTCCAGTGCCTGTTGCGGGGTTTTCTCGCCACTGGCGGCTTCCGCGATGTGGCTCCACCATAGTTGCGCCAAACGTGGATAGTCTGGCACGTTGGTCCCCGTCGGGGTCCATTGCACACGGGCCGGGCTGCGGTAGAACTCCACCAGACCACCGAGTTTCGGTGCCAGGTCGGTCATCGCTTGCGAGTTGATGTCCGACTCGCGGATCGGCGTCAGGCCAACGATGGTTTTCTTCAGCGACACTGTTTTCGAGGTCACGAACTGCGCGTACAACCAAGCTGCCAGTTTCTGTTTCTCAGGCGTGGATTTCATGAACGTCCAGGAACCGGCGTCCTGATAACCGAGCTTCATGCCCTCCTCCCAGTACGGACCTTTTGGCGACGGCGCCATGCGCCATTTCGGCGTGCCGTCGGCGTTCATCACCGGCAGGCCTGGTTTGGTCATGTCGGCGGTAAACGCGGTGTACCAGAAGATCTGCTGGGCGATGTTGCCTTGGGACGGCACCGGGCCAGACTCGGAGAAGGTCATGCCCGCCGCTTCCGGTGGCGCGTATTTTTTCATCCAGTCAACGTACTTGGTGGTCGCATACACCGCCGCCGGGCCGTTGGTGTCGCCGCCGCGAGTCACGCTGGAGCCGACCGGGTGGCAGTCCTCGACGCGGATGCCCCACTCGTCCACCGGCAAGCCGTTGGGTATGCCTTTGTCGCCGGCGCCGGCCATGGAGAACCAGGCATCGGTGAAGCGCCAGCCCAGGGACGGGTCTTTCTTGCCGTAGTCCATGTGGCCGTAGACGCGCTTTCCGTCGATTTCCTTGACGTCTTCGCTGAAGAATTTGGCGATGTCTTCATAGGCCGACCAGTTCACCGGCACGCCCAGTTCATAACCGTACTTTTCTTTGAATTTTGCTTTCAGGTCCGCCCGCTCGAACCAGTCGGCGCGAAACCAGTAGAGGTTGGCAAACTGCTGGTCGGGCAGTTGATAGACCTTGCCATCTGGCGCGGTAGTGAACGAGATGCCAATGAAGTCTTTAATGTCCAGGGTCGGCGAGGTGTAGGCCTTGCCTTCGTTGGCCATCAGGTCGGTGATCGATTCGGTCTTGCCGTAGCGAAAGTGCGTCCCGATCAGGTCCGAGTCGTTGACCCAACCGTCATAGATGTTCTTGTCCGATTGCATCTGGGTCTGCAGCTTTTCCACCACGTCGCCTTCCTGCAGCAAGTCGTGGGTCAGCTTGATCCCGGTGATCTCGGTGAAAGCCTTGGCCAGCACCTTGGATTCATATTCGTGGGTGGCAATGGTTTCCGAAACCACTTTGATGTTCATGCCGCGAAACGGCTCGGATGCCTTGATGAACCACTTCAGCTCTTCGAGCTGCTGATCGGCCGTCAGGGTGGATGGCTTGAATTCACTGCCGATCCATTTCTTCGCGGCGTCTTCATAGGCATCGGCCCAGGCCGAGGCGCTCAAACCGCTGAGTGCCAGCATGGCTGCCAATGAAATGCTATGTCGCAGCTTATTGTTTTTGTCGAACATAGAGACCTCCTGTTTAGGTTTCGGAGCAACATTGCCGAGCGATTCGACTAGCCCCAACGCATCACAGCCAACAGCCACACCAGGGACAACGCGAACGCTACCCAGATGCTCCAGTCGGTGACGCCGATTACCAGCAAATGCAGGTAGGCGCTGCCGAGAAGACCGATAAACAGCCGATCGCCACGGGTGGTGGCAATCGGCAAAAAACCACGCCGAGGGACACTCGGCGAACGTAATTCCCAGGTCGTCATGCCCGTCAGGATCAAGGCAATGACGCTGAAGAACGCCGCCGTGGGGCCAGTCCAACTCATCCATTCCATCATCAGTTCCTCATACCCGGCCCAGGGCAAAGCCCTTGGCCACGTGGTTGCGAACAAACCAGATCACCAACATGCCCGGCAGGATGGTCAACACCCCTGCAGCCGCCAGCACACCCCAGTCGATGCCGGACGCCGAGACCGTGCGGGTCATCACCGCCGCGATGGGTTTGGCGTTCACCGAGGTCAGGGTTCGCGCCAGCAACAGCTCGACCCAGGAAAACATGAAGCAGAAAAACGCCGTGACGCCGATCCCGGAGCCGATCAGCGGGACGAAGATCTTCACGAAGAACTTAGGGAAACTGTAGCCGTCGATGTAGGCGGTTTCGTCAATTTCCTTGGGAACGCCAGACATGAAGCCTTCAAGAATCCACACCGCCAACGGCACGTTGAACAGACAGTGAGCCAACGCCACCGCGATATGGGTGTCGAACAGCCCGATCGAGGAATACAGCTGAAAAAACGGCAGCAGGAACACTGCCGGTGGCGCCATGCGGTTGGTCAGAAGCCAGAAGAACAGATGCTTGTCACCGAGAAAACGATAGCGCGAAAACGCATACGCCGCCGGCAGCGCCACACTCAGGGAAATCACCGTGTTCAGGCTCACGTAGTACAGCGAGTTGAGATAACCGGTGTACCAGCTCGGGTCGGTGAAGATCACCTTGTAGTTGGCGAAGGTGAAATCCTGGGGAAACAGCGTCAGACCGCCGAGGATTTCGGTGTTGCTCTTGAAGGACATGTTCAGCAGCCAGTAGATCGGCACCAGCAGGAACAGGATGTAGATCAGCAGTGGGATAAGCTTTCTCTTGCTCATGGCGGGCCTCACCGATTGGCGTCAGAGTGAGTCATGGCGGTATAGAACAGCCACGACACCAACAGGATGATCAGGAAGTACACCAGCGAGAAAGCCGCCGCCGGGCCGAGGTCGAATTGCCCTACGGCCATTTGGGTCAGCGTCTGACTCAAGAAGGTCGTGGCATTGCCCGGACCGCCACCCGTCAGTACGAACGGCTCGGTGTAGATCATGAAGCTGTCCATGAACCGCAGCATCACCGCGATCAGCAGCACGCTCTTGAGCTTGGGCAACTGGATGTGTCGGAAAACCGCCCAGGCCGATGCCCGATCAATCCGCGCCGCCTGGTAATACACGTCCGGAATCGCCCGCAAGCCGGAGAAACACAACAGCGCCACCAGCGACGTCCAGTGCCACACGTCCATCACCAACACCGTGACCCAGGCGTCCATGGTGTTGGACGCATAGTTGTAGTTGATGCCCATGGCATTGAGGCTCGAACCAAGCAACCCGATGTCGGCCCGGCCGAAAATCTGCCAGATGGTGCCGACTACGTTCCACGGAATCAGCAGCGGAATCGCCAGAATAATCAGCACCAGCGACGACCAGCGGCCCTTGATCGGCATGGTCAGGGCGATGGCGATGCCCAACGGGATTTCGATCAGCAACACGCAGCCGGAGTAGATGAACTGGCGCAGCAGCGAGTCATGCAACCGTGGGT
Source organism: Pseudomonas sp. B21-048 (assembly GCF_024748615.1). NCBI lineage: Bacteria > Pseudomonadati > Pseudomonadota > Gammaproteobacteria > Pseudomonadales > Pseudomonadaceae > Pseudomonas > Pseudomonas sp. B21-048. The sequence continues at coordinate 3,681,983 of NZ_CP087168.1, forward strand.
CGAGCAGCACCTGCCTGTACCAGTCGGCACCGACGAAGTAGCGGCTCGACTGGTCGAAGATGTCCTGCACCGAGTAGTTGACCACGGTCATCATCGGGATCACCGCACTGAATGCCACCAGCAGGAACACCGGCAACACCAGCCACCAGGCTTTGTTGTTCTGCACCTTGTTCATGGCAGCACCTCCAGCAGGTAATCATCGGCATAGACCATCAGCCATTGCGCCGGAAAACTGATGTACGCCGTGCCTTCGGGCACCGGTTTGTCTTCGGCCAGGCGTACTTTCAGCGGCGCGCCGTCGAGGTTCAGGGTCATGATCTTGTAGGTACCCAGGTCTTCGACGTGTACGACCTGTGCCTGCATCGCGTCATCGAAGGGCTCGTCCCACACATGGACGAACTCCGGACGAATGCCGACCTTCAGGGTTGTCCATTCGGATTCGGCGATTCGTTTCTGCATCGCGTCGGACAACGGCAAGTGGGTCCCGGCAAAACCGACACCGCCGGCTTGTGGCTGGACCTCGATCAGGTTCATCCCCGGGCTGCCGATGAAATAACCGACAAAGGTATGGCTCGGCCGCTCAAACAATTCCCGTGGCGTACCGAACTGCACGATTTGGCCGCCATACATCACCGCGATCTTGTCAGCGAAAGTCGAAGCTTCGAGCTGATCGTGGGTGACGTAGACCATGGTGATGTTGAACTGCTCGTGGATCTGCTTGAGCTTGCGTCGCAGCTTCCACTTCAGGTGCGGGTCGATCACCGTCAGCGGTTCATCGAAGAGGATCGCCGACACGTCATCGCGCACCAGCCCACGGCCCATGGAGACTTTCTGTTTTTCATCGGCGGTGAGGTTGCGCGCCTTCTTGGACAGCAATGCCTGGAGGTCGAGGACTTCAGCGATTTCGTGCACTTTGGTGTGAATTTTCGCCTCGTCCATGCCCTGATTGCGCAATGGAAAGGCCAGGTTATCGAAGACCGTCATGGTGTCGTAGACCACCGGGAACTGGAAAACCTGGGCGATGTTGCGCTTTTCCGGGGTCAGTTCGTTGACCACTTTACTGTCGAACAGCACCTGGCCCTGGGACGGACTGAGCAACCCGGAAATGATGTTGAGCAAGGTTGACTTGCCGCACCCCGAAGGCCCGAGCAGCGCATAAGCACCGCCCTGCTCCCAGACATGGTCCATCTCGCGGATCGCGTAATCCTCAGGGCCGGTCGGCGTTGGGGTGTAGCTGTGGGCAAGGTTCTGCAAACGGATTTCGGCCATCAGGCAACCCTCGCAATACGGCGACCGGGCGCCTGAACCAGCTGCCCCTGCATATCGAACACAAACAGTTTATGGGTCGGGATATAGATGCGAATCGGCGCATCGACGTCGTATTCGTGAACACCCGGCAAGTGCAGCACCAGCAGGAAATACTCATTGCGCACGTGCAGGAAGGTTTCCGAACCGCTGATCTCGGCCACCTCGACGGTCACCGCCAGCTCCAGGTCATCGTCGTTGCTCGGCACCAGCGAAATGTGACTGGGGCGCACACCGAAACGGAACTCGCCCTCGCCCACCGGTCGCAGATCGACGTTCAACGGGAAGTGCACAAAATTGGCGAAACTGACTTCGTTGCCGGCGATCCGCCCCGGCATCAGGTTGATCGGCGGCTCGGAGAACAACTCCGCCGCCAGCACGGTTTGCGGCTGGTGATACACCTCAGAGGACTTGCCGCTCTGAATCACCCGACCTTCGTGAAGAATCGTGGTGGTACCGCCCAGCGCCAGGGCTTCGTTGGGTTCCGTGGTGGCGTAAATCGCGATGGTGTGCCGGGCCTTGAACAGCTCGCGCATTTCCTGGCGCAACTCTTCGCGCAGCTTGTAGTCGAGGTTGACCAGCGGCTCGTCGAACAGAATCAGCTCGGCGTCCTTGACCAGCGCCCGGGCCATCGCCGTGCGCTGTTGCTGGCCGCCGGAGAGTTCCAGGGGATAGCGCTGGAGGAATTTCTCGATGCGCAGCATCTTCGCGGTTTCCAGCACTTTGCTCTGGATCAGCTCATTGGAAATGCCTGACTGACGCAGCGGCGAGGCGATGTTCTCGAACACCGTCATGGTCGGGTAATTGATGAACTGCTGATAAACCATCGATACGTTGCGCAAACGCACTGGGCGCTGGGTGACGTCAACGCCGTTCATCAGGATGCGGCCGCTGTCGGGCTTATCCAGACCGGCCATCAGGCGCATGAGGCTGGTTTTGCCGGACAGCGTGCGACCGAGCAAAACGTTGAACGATCCGGGTTCGAAGTTAAGGCACGCATCGTCGATCCAGGTCTGACCCTCGACGGTACGGCTGACGTGCTCCAGGATGAGTGACATGGCTCGGCCTTTTTATTATTGGAGTCAAGCGACCGGAGCACTACAGCGACATTCGTGCCAGAAATCCCAAGGGGTTGATCTGGCTTGAAAAATACGAAAAAGAAGGGAAAACCGCGTTCGTTGCTGAACAGAAATGAACAACCACGACTGAACAATTGAACAGTTCAAAGGTTGACAATGAACAAATGTGAACAACACTCTACAGACGTTTTCAGCCACACATTGACCCCGTAGGAGCCAGCGGTGCGGCGATCCGACTTGCCGACGAAGGCGTCATCGAAATCGCCTTCGCCGGCAAGCCTGGCTCCTACAGGTATGTGGTGTGCAAAACCTATAACAACAATAAAAAGCTGTATTCAGAGGCTGAATGCCATGGCCGCACCTGCCCCGCCGCTCTCCCACGACGCCATCATCCAGGACTCCTGGTCCCGCTGCCGCGCGTTCGGACTCGATCATCAGAGCGCGCCGGCGTTCGATCAACTGCCAGCCGATGGCATCGCCCAGTTGCTGGAGAGCCAGCATTCACTGGTGCAGACCACCCATCAGGAAGTTCTGCCGTATTACGAGAACATCCTCAGCAACTCCAATTGCCTGATCATGCTCGCCGATAATCAAGGCCAGGTGCTGACGTCCTGGGGCACCCAGCGTTTCATCGAACCGAGCCTGACTCGCGGTTTCAGCGCCGGCGCCAGCTGGATGGAGCGTTGCAGCGGCACCAACGCGATCGGCACTGCCTTGGCTTGTGAGCAGGCAGTGCACATCGAGCACGATGAACACTTTCTCAAGGCCAACCGCTTCATGACCGGCTCCGCCGCGCCGATTTTCGATGCCGAGCGCAAGGTGATCGCGGTGCTGGATGTGTCCAGCGACAGCTACCTGCCGCCATCGCACACCCTAGGCATGGTCAAGATGATGAGCCAGACCGTGGAGAACCGGCTGATTCTCAACCTGTTCCACGGCCAGCATTTCCAACTGACCTTCAACACCGGGCTGAACAACCTCGACAGCCAATGGGCCGGGTTGCTGATCTTCGATGAGACCGGTCAGGTGCTGTCTGCCAATCGCCGCGCCGACAACCTGCTGGGCATCAGTCTGTCGCGGGTCAGCGTCGAGAGCCTGTTCAAAGTCTCATTGCTGGAACTGCTGAACCAGCCGGATGGCCTACCGTTTGCCTTACAAGCCTCCGGGCGCAACCGTTTTCAATGCCTGTTGAAACGGCCAAAACAAGTGCCGATTCAGGCGCGGCTGCTTTCTGAAACAAAGAGCACTGAAACAAAGAGTGCTGAACCCAAGAGTGCTGAACCCAGCGTGGCGGCGCCCGCCGCGATCAGCCTCAGCACTTTGCATTTTGGCGACAGCCGCGTGGAAAAAGCCGTGCGCCAGGCTGAACGTTTGCTGGAAAAAGACATTCCTCTGTTGATCCACGGGGAAACTGGAGTCGGCAAGGAAGTCTTCGTCAAAGCCCTGCATCAGGCTAGTTCACGCAGCAAACAGCCGTTCATTGCCGTCAACTGTGCAGCGATCCCCGCCGAACTGGTGGAATCCGAGCTGTTTGGTTATGAGAAAGGCGCGTTCACCGGCGCCAATCAGAAAGGCAGCATCGGACTGATCCGCAAGGCCGACAAAGGCACCCTGTTCCTTGATGAAATCGGCGACATGCCGCTGCCGACCCAGGCTCGGCTACTGCGGGTGTTGCAGGAGCGTTGCGTGCAACCGGTGGGCAGCAGCGAGTTGTTCCCGGTGGACATTCGGATCATTTCAGCGACTAACCGCTCGTTGCGCGAGCAGGTTCAGCTGGGGCGGTTTCGTGAGGATTTGTATTACCGCATCGGCGGTTTGACCCTGGAACTGCCGCCACTCAGAGAGCGCAGCGATAAGGAAGCGCTGTTCAAACGGCTGTGGGAACAGCACCGCGAACCGAGCCAATGGGCTGGCTTGAGTCGTGAAGTGATGGAGCTGTTCAGCCGCCATCCGTGGCCGGGGAATTTGCGCCAGGTCAGCAGCGTAATGCAAGTGGCGCTGGCCATGGCTGAGGAACAACCCGTGCGGCCAGAGCATTTGCCGGATGATTTTTTTGTCGATCTGGAGATGGAGCCGGTGGATTCTCCGGAACCGATAGTGGTTGATTTAAATGATGCCGAGGAATTGAATCGGCAATTGCAGGCGGCTGGGGGGAATATCTCCCATTTAGCCCGCAGGCTCGGGGTTAGTCGCAACACCCTTTACAAGCGATTGCGTCAGGTTGAGTGACGAGTGAGCCGCACTGGCGGCGTTCGGCTCGCGATGGCGTCAGCCAAAAACCTCCCATATTTTCGCCCTGCACATAAACAAAAACCCGCACAAGGCGGGTTTTGTTTCTGATCGTTCCCACGCTCTGCGTGGGAATGCAGCCCGGGACGCTCCGCGTCCCTTCCAAAGCCGAACGCGGAGCGTCCGTTGAGGCATTCCCACGCAGAGCGTGGGAACGATCATCAGTCAGCCAGACGCCAGGTCGTACCACCCTTGCCATCTTCCAGCACCACACCCATGGCGGTGAGCTGGTCGCGGATGCGGTCGGATTCGGCCCAGTCCTTATTGGCACGAGCCGTCAAACGAGCCTGGATCAGTGCATCGACCTCAGCCGCATCGACCCGCCCTTCAGCACCAGACTGCAGGAAGTCATCGGCTTCGAGTTGTAACACACCCAGCACGCTGGCCAATTCTTTCAAACGAGCCGCCAAACCGGCTGCGGCATCGAGATCGCTCTCACGCAGACGGTTGATCTCGCGGACCATCTCGAACAGTACCGCGCAAGCTTCCGGAGTACCGAAGTCGTCGTTCATCACCTGAGTGAAGCGCTCGACGAAGGCTTCGCCACCCGCCGGCGCCACCTTCGGCAGGCCTTTCAACGCGTGGTAGAAACGCTCGAGTGCGCCCTTGGCGTCCTTGAGGTTATCTTCCGAATAGTTGATCGCGCTGCGGTAGTGGCTCGACACCAACAGGTAACGCACGACTTCCGGGTGGTACTTTTCCAGCACATCGCGAATGGTGAAGAAGTTGTTCAAGGATTTGGACATCTTCTCGCCATTGATGCGAATCATGCCGCAATGCATCCACGCGTTGGCGTAGGTCTTGCCGGTCGCCGCTTCGCTCTGGGCAATTTCGTTTTCATGGTGCGGGAACTCAAGGTCGCTGCCGCCGCCATGAATGTCGAAGGTCTCGCCGAGGCAGCAGGTCGACATCACCGAGCACTCGATGTGCCAGCCCGGACGACCGTCACCCCACGGCGAAGACCAACTCGGCTCGCCCGGCTTGGCGCCTTTCCACAGCACGAAGTCCAGCGGGTCCTGCTTGGACTCGTCGACTTCGATCCGTGCGCCGATGCGCAGGTCTTCGATCTTCTTGCGCGACAGCTTGCCGTAACCCATGAACTTGGCGACGCGGTAGTACACGTCGCCATTGCCCGGTGCGTAGGCATAACCCTTGTCGATCAGGGTCTGGATCATGCTCTGCATGCCAGCGATATGATCGGTGGCACGCGGCTCCATATCCGGCTTGAGGATGTTGAGGCGCGCCTCGTCCTCGTGCATCGCGGTGATCATGCGCTCGGTCAGCGCGTCGAACGGCTCGCCGTTCTCCTTCGCCCGATTGATGATCTTGTCTTCAATGTCGGTGATGTTGCGCACATAAGTCAGGTTATAACCGCTGAAGCGCAACCAGCGGGTCACCAGGTCGAACGCGACCATGCTGCGGCCATGGCCAATGTGGCAGTAGTCGTACACGGTCATCCCGCAGACGTACATGCGCACATTGTTGCCATCCAGAGGCTTGAAGACTTCTTTGCTCTTGGTGAGCGTGTTGTAGATCGTAAGCACGAATGCTCCTTCCTTAACGCTGAATCACTGGCCCCACGAATCACGCAGGGTCACGGTACGGTTGAACACCGGAACACCTGGCTTCGAGTCCTTGATATCCGCGACGAAGTAACCTTCGCGCTCGAACTGGAAACGGTCTTCCGGCTGTGCATTGCCCAGCGAAGGCTCAGCACGACAACCGGTGAGGATTTGCAGCGAGTCAGGGTTGATGTTGTCCAGGAAACTGGCGCTGTCTTCGGCCTTTTCAGGGTTGGCAGAACGGAACAGGCGATCGTACAGACGCACTTCGCATTCGACGCTGGCCGCGGCCGGCACCCAGTGCACCACGCCTTTGACCTTGCGGCCTTCCGGGTTCTTGCCCAAGGTGTCCGGATCGTAGGAGCAACGCAGTTCGACGATGTTGCCCTCGGCGTCCTTGATCGCTTCGTCGGCACGGATCACGTAGCTGCCGCGCAAACGCACTTCGCCGTTCGGCTCCAGGCGTTTGTAGCCTTTTGGCGGCTCTTCCATGAAGTCTTCACGGTCGATGTAGAGCTCACGGGCGAACGGCAGAACGCGCACGCCCATGTCTTCTTTCGGGTGGCACGCCAATTCGAGGTTTTCGACCTGGCCTTCCGGGTAGTTGGTGATCACGACTTTCAGCGGACGCAATACGCACATGGCACGCGGGGCGCTGTGGTCGAGGTCGTCACGGATGCTGAATTCGAGCATGCCGAAATCGACGACGCCGTCGGAACGGTTGGTGCCGATCATTTCGCAGAAGTTGCGGATCGATTTCGGCGTGTAGCCACGGCGGCGGAAGCCCGACAGCGTGGACATGCGCGGATCGTCCCAGCCATGAACGTGCTTTTCATCGACCAGTTGCTTGAGCTTGCGCTTGCTGGTGATGGTGTAGTTCAGGTTCAGGCGGCTGAACTCATACTGACGCGGCTTCGCCGGTACGGGCAGGTTGTCGAGGAACCACTCGTACAGCGGACGGTGGCTTTCGAACTCCAGGGTGCAAATCGAATGTGTGATGCCTTCGATGGCGTCCGACTGACCGTGGGTGAAGTCGTAGTTCGGGTAGATGCACCACTTGTCGCCGGTCTGGTGGTGATGCGCGTGACGGATGCGATACATGATCGGGTCGCGCAGGTTCATGTTCGGCGAGGCCATGTCGATCTTGGCCCGCAGCACACGTGCGCCGTCCGGGAATTCACCGGCGCGCATGCGGGCGAACCAGTCGAGGTTTTCTTCCACGGAGCGGTCACGGAACGGGCTGTTCTTGCCCGGCTCGGTCAGCGTGCCGCGATATTCCTTGGCTTGTTCAGGGCTCAAGTCATCAACGTAAGCCTTGCCGGCCTTGATCAGCTCAACCGCCCAGTCGTGCAACTGGTCGAAATACTGCGAGGCATAGCGCACTTCACCGGACCATTCGAAGCCCAGCCATTTGACGTCGCTTTCGATCGCGTCGATGTATTCCTGGTCTTCCTTGGCCGGGTTGGTGTCGTCGAAACGCAGGTGCGTGACGCCGCCGAATTCCTGGGCCAGACCGAAGTTCACACAGATCGACTTGGCGTGACCGATGTGCAGGTAGCCGTTGGGCTCAGGCGGGAAACGGGTGACGATCTGCGTGTGCTTACCCGAGTCCAGGTCCGCCTGGATGATCGGGCGCAGGAAATTGACCGGCACGGCAGGGCCGGTCTTGGAATTCGAGGTCGGGTCGACAGTGGGCTTGCTCATAGGATCCTTGAACGTACAAGTGCGCGGCCAGTTGGCCAAATCAAAGCGGCTGTTATAAATCAAAGGGGCTTATCATAGCCGATGCTGTCAAGTGGCTGACAGAGCAGGCCGGCAATCGGTTGCATTTAATCGGCCAGCAATGAAAAACAGCCTCGAAATTCGCGCCCGGCACGCTAAACTGCCTGCCTTGGCCGACATTGGCCGGACGGGTTGAGGGCCTGAACGCCCCGAAACCCACGAATTCATAGAAAACGCTTTACCTCATAAAGAGTGATGATCATGACCCAAGTCAAACTGACCACCAACCATGGCGACATCGTCCTGGAACTGAACGCTGAGAAAGCCCCGATCACCGTGGCCAACTTCATCGAGTACGTCAAAGCCGGTCACTACGAAAACACCGTTTTCCACCGCGTCATCGGCAACTTCATGATCCAGGGCGGCGGTTTCGAGCCAGGCATGAAAGAAAAGAAAGACAAGCGCCCAAGCATCCAGAACGAAGCCGACAACGGCCTGCCGAACGTGAAGTACAGCGTGGCCATGGCGCGCACAATGGAGCCGCATTCGGCTTCCGCCCAGTTCTTCATCAACGTGGCTGACAACAGCTTCCTGAACCACAGCGGCAAAACCGCTCAAGGTTGGGGCTACGCCGTATTCGCCAAAGTAGTCGAAGGCACCGACGTGGTCGAGAAGATCAAAGGCGTGGCCACGACTTCCAAAGCCGGCCACCAGGACGTACCCGCAGAAGACGTGATCATCGAGAAAGCCGAGATCATTGAGTGATACTGCTGATTTCAGACTTGCATCTGGAAGAGGAGCGCCCGGACATTACCCGGGCGTTTCTGGATTTACTCGCTGGACGTGCCCGCTCAGCGAGTGCGTTGTACATTCTGGGCGACTTTTTCGAGGCGTGGATTGGCGACGATGCCATGACGCCGTTCCAGCGTTCCATCTGCCAGGCCCTGCGCGAACTTAGCGACAGCGGCACGGCCATTTTTCTGATGCACGGCAATCGCGACTTCATGCTTGGCCAGGCCTTCTGCAAACAGGCCGGTTGCACGTTGTTGAAAGACCCGAGTGTCGTGCAGTTTTACGGCGAGCCAGTGCTATTGATGCACGGCGACAGCCTCTGCACCCGTGACGTCGGCTATATGAAGCTGCGACGTTACCTGCGCAACCCGATCACCCTGTACATTCTGCGGCACCTGCCCTTGCGTACTCGCCATAAACTGGCGCGCAAGCTGCGCAGCGAAAGCCGTGCACAGACGCGGATGAAGGCCAATGACATTGTCGATGTCACGCCGGAAGAAGTGCCGCAGGTCATGCAGCAATATGGCGTGAAAACCTTGATCCACGGGCACACCCATCGCCCCGCCATCCACAAGTTGCAGATTGGCGAGCAGGCGGCCAAACGCATTGTGCTGGGGGATTGGGATCGTCAGGGTTGGGCGTTGCAGGTCGATGAGCAAGGGTATGCGTTGGCGCCGTTTGATTTTGGTAACCCGCGCCTGACTGCAGAGTGAAACCTTTTGATTGCCTGATCGTTCCCACGCTCTGCGTGGGAATGCAGCCCGGGACGCTCCGCGTCCCTTCCAAAGCCGAACGCGGAGCGTCCGTTGAGGCATTCCCACGCAGAGCGTGGGAACGATCGTCCGGGCTTAGTGCCCAGCTGCCGCAGGTCCTGCCTTCGCCGCAAACGGTGGTTTCGCCAGCCATACCAGCAGAATCAACCCCATGAACGCCCACCCCAGCAACGTGAAGTAATCCACGGTGGAGAGCATGTACGCCTGGCTGGTCAGCACATGATCCAGCTGCGCGTAGGCCGGATTGCCCGCCCCGCCCAGTGAGTTCAACGCCTCCCGGGTCGCCGGCTCATAGGTGGTGATGCTTTCACTCAGATACGCATGGTGCTGATCGGCGCGGCGAATCCAGATCCAGGTGGTCAACGACGCGGCAAAACTCCCGCCCAGGGTCCGCAGGAACGTCGCCAGCCCTGCGCCGTCGGCAATCTGGCTTGGCGGCAAGTCCGACATCAAAATGCTCAAGGTCGGCATGAAGAACAGCGCCACGCCAATGCCCATGAACAGCTGCACCAGGGCGATGTGCTGGAAATCCACTTCGTTGGTAAACCCGGCGCGCATAAAGCAGCTCAAACCGATGCAAAGGAACGCACCACCGGCCAGCAATCGCAGGTCGAACTTATGCGCGTACTTGCCGACAAACGGCGATAAAACCACCGGCAGAATACCGATCGGCGCCACCGCCAGTCCGGCCCAGGTGGCGGTGTAGCCCATCTGGGTTTGCAGCCATTGCGGCAGGATCAGGTTAATCCCAAAGAACCCGGCGTAACCGCCCACCAGCACAATAGTACCGATACGGAAATTGCGGTAAGCGAACAGCCGCAGGTTGACCACCGGGTGTTTGTCGGTCATTTCCCAGATCACGAACACCGCCAGTGCAATCACTGAAATAGCCGCGCCAATGATGATGAAATTTGACTCGAACCAGTCCAGGTCATTGCCCTTGTCGAGGATCACCTGCAACACGCCGACGCCAATAATCAAAGTGATCAGGCCCACGTAATCCATCGGCTGGTAACGGGTCACCACCGGCCGCGCCTTCAGTTGCTGGCGCACCACCATCACCGCGAAAATCCCGATTGGCACGTTGATAAAGAAAATCCACGGCCAGCTATAGCTGTCAGTAATCCAGCCGCCGAGGATCGGCCCGGCAATCGGCGCCACCACCGTGACCATCGCCAGCAACGCCAGGGCCATGCCTCGTCTGGCGGGCGGATAGACCGCAATCAACAGCGTCTGTGTCATCGGGTACAACGGCCCGGCCACCAGGCCTTGAAGCACCCGAAAGCCGATCAACTCCGGCATCGAGGTCGAGATGCCACAGAGAAACGACGCCAGCACGAACAGCATCGTCGCCCAAAGAAACAGCTTCACCTCACCGAAACGCCGGCTGAGCCAACCGGTCAGCGGCAGCGCAATGGCGTTGCTCACCGCAAACGAGGTGATGACCCAAGTGCCCTGCTCCGAACTCACGCCCAGGTTGCCGGAAATCGTCGGCAAGGCCACGTTGGCGATCGTGGTGTCGAGCACCTGCATGAAGGTCGCCAGCGACAGGCCGATGGTGCTGAGCAGCAGGCTGGGCGGCGTAAAAGACGCGTTATTGCTCATCGCAAATCCTTTGAAACCTGATTGGCGCAGCGCCTGTTACTGACGCAGCTGACCTTGTGGGAGCGAGCCTTTGTGGCGAGGGAGCTTGCTCCCGCTGGGTCGCGAAGCGACCCCAAAAGCTTTGCGACTGCTTCGCAGCCGAGCGGGAGCAAGCTCCCTCGCCACAAAGGCTCGCTCCCAGGGTCGGTGTCAGCGCTGCGCGGTTTTATTGACCGCAGCGCTGTTGTCGTGGATCAACTGGGTGATCATCGCGTCTGCCTCGGCCAACTGACGGTCGTAGACGCTGGTACTGAATGACGCCTTTTGCGGCGGCTGTTGCGCCAGCACCGGACCGCTCTGGTCGCGCAGGTCCACATCGACCTGAGTCGACAGGCCGACCCGCAACGGGTGTTTGGCCAACTCTTCGGCGTTGATGTGAATCCGTACCGGCACCCGCTGGACGATCTTGATCCAGTTACCGGTGGCGTTCTGCGCCGGCAACAAAGCAAACGCGCTGCCAGTCCCGGCGCCGAGGCTGTCGATGGTGCCGCTATATTTGACGTCGCTGCCGTAGAGGTCGGCCTCGATGTCCACCGGCTGACCGATGCGCATGTCACGCAGTTGGGTTTCTTTGAAGTTGGCGTCAATCCACAGCTGATCCAGCGGAATCACCGCCATCAGCGCCGTGCCCGGCTGAACTCGCTGACCGAGTTGCACAGTGCGTTTGGCGATATAACCGGTGACCGGCGCGATCAAGGTGCTGCGGGCATTGTTCAGGTAGGCCTGGCGCAATTGCGCGGCGGCCGACATCACGTCCGGATGCGACGACACCACGGTGTCATCCACCAGCGCGCTGGTGGTCATGAGCTGTTGTTTGGCGTTGGCCAAGGCGTTTTGCGCCGAGGTCAGATCATCGCGAGCGTGGGACAGTTCTTCCTGGGAAATCGCCCCGCCAGCGGCGAGGTTTTTCCGCCGATTGAAGTTGTCCTGGGCCTTTTGCACTTCGGCCTGCTGCGCATTGACCTGGGCTTTCATGCCGTCGACGTTGCTGTACAAACCACGAACCTGGCGTACGGTGCGAGCCAGATTGGCCTGGGCACTTTGCAAACCGACTTCGGCGTCATTCGGGTCGAAGTTGACCAGCACCTGGCCTTCGTGGACCAGATCGCCATCGTCGGCGCCGATGCTGACCACGGTGCCAGCGACCAGCGGGGTGATTTCCACCACGTTGCCGTTCACATAGGCGTCGTCGGTACTTTCATTCCAGCGACCGAAGAGTTCGTGATAACCCCAGACGCCGAGCCCGGCGAGGATCACCACGATGGTCAGCACAAACAGCATCACTTTGCGTTTGCGTGGATTGCTAGCGTGTTGAGGGTTGTCAGACGCTTTATCCGTTGAAGCAGGGGTTGTATCGACAGTGGCCATGACGAGTACCTTGAATTAGTTGTGCTGCGTGGCTGGGGTTGCGTTGGCCGCGGTCAGGGTTTCGCCCTGAAAGCCGCCGCCCAGTGCTTGCATCAGTTGAATTGACAGGTCGATCTGCTCGGCATTCAGGTTGGCCAGCTGACGCTGGGCCTGGAGTAATTGCTGCTCGATGCTGAGCACGTCCAGATAATTACCGATGCCGGAACCGTAGCGCTGGACCACGGTGTTGTAAGAATCCTGGGCAATGTCGGTGGCGTGCTGCTGGGCGCCGATTTGCCGGCCGATATCGTGCAATTGGTTGATGGTGTCGCTGACATCGCCCAGGGCTTTCACCAGGCTTTTGTTGTACTGCGCCACCGCGAGGTCGTAGTCGGCGTCGCGAGAATCGAGGTCGGCACGCAAACGACCGCCGTCGAAAATCGGCACCGAGATCGTCGGCGCGACGTTGAAAAAGCGACTCGCCGAACCGAACATCGCATCGCCCAGCAACGACTCGACACCCGCCGCCGCGCTCAGGTTGAGGTTGGGGTAGAACTGAGTCTTGCCCGCCGCGATGTTTTTGCTCGCGGCTTCAACCCGCCAGCGCGCCGCCACCAGGTCCGGACGACGACCGAGCAATTCCGCCGGCAGAACCGATGGCAGTGCTACGACGCTGGCCTGGAGAACTTTCGGACGGGCGATTTCATTGCCGCGATCCGGGCCTTTGCCCAACAGCACCGCCAAGGCGATTTTCGCGCTTTGCAGGCGTTTCTCGGCGTCGATCAGGCTGGCTTCGGCGCTGGCTTGCAGGCTTTCGGTCTGTTGGAACTGGTATTGACTGTCGATCCCCGAGCTCAGGCGACGCTGGCTCAGGTCGAGCATTTGTTGGGTGCGCTTGAGGTCTTCGCTGGCCAGGTCATGGATGATGTGCGCCTGCCCCAGATCGCTGTAGGCGCGGGCGACGTCGGCGGACAAGGTCAGTTGCGCCGCCTGCTGATCGACTTCGGCGGCACGGGCCTGGCCCAATGCGGCTTCCCAGGCATCGCGCTGACCGCCCCAGAGGTCGAAGTTGTAATTGAAACTCGCACCGAGATTACGCACGGTGGAATAGGTGCCGCCCTGCCCGCTCGGGTCCTGATCACGGGCCAGACGCGAACGGCTGACGCCGGCGCTGGCATCGAGGGTCGGCATACGCGCAGCGTCGACGGCATACGCGGCAGCACTGGCCTGATGGGCGCGGGCGTCGGCGATTTGCATGTCCGGGCTGTCGTGTAGGGCTTCGCGGATCAGACCGTCGAGTTGCGGATCGCCAAGGCTTTTCCACCAGTCGCTTTTTGGCCACGCGGCGGGTGACAGGGTCACGCCGTTGAGGGATTGCCCGGCCTTGAGATTTTTCGCATCGAGGCTGACGCCTTCGGTGGTCAGGCCGCTGTAACTGGCGCAACCGGCGAGGCTCATGGCCAACAGCACCAGGCTCAGACCGGTTCGCAGGTTTTTACTGTTCATGGCCACCTACCCGCTGCAGGGTGATCGAGTCACCCGCGGCTACCAGAATTTTTTTCAGGATCTGTTCCAGAGTTTTCAACTCTTGCGGGGTGATGGCCTCGGCCAGTTCATTCATGGCCTCGGCGCCGATCTGCGGCAGGCGGTCAGTCAACTGCTGGCCTTGTTCAGTCAGCACCAGTTGCACTTGACGGCGATCAGCTTCGGAACGTTGGCGGGCGAGGAAACCTTTCTGTTCCAGACGATCGAGCATGCGGGTCATCGAACCGCTGTCCAGCGACAGGTGACGGCACAATTCGGCCGGGGTATCGACGCCGAACTGGGCCATGATAATCAGCACTTTGAACTGCGCGGCCGTGATGCCGTGGGGTTCCATGTGCGTGTCGATGATCCGGTCCTTGAGCAGCGCGGTGCGCCCGAGCAAGAGGCCGAGATGGCAATGCTGGAAATTTTCCGGATTGAAATGTTTCATCTGACCACCGATTAGCTGCCTAGGCAGAGAATGTATGTCGAGATATTACTGCCTAGGCAGTGAATGTCAACGCAATAGTTAGGTTACTTACTATTTAGTTGATAAATGGTGCACCGCTGGTCGTTCCCATGCTCTGCGTGGGAATGCCTCAACGGACGCTCTGCGTTCGGCTTGGGAAGGGACGCGGAGCGTCCCGGGCTGCATTCCTTTGCTGCGCGTGGGAATGATCAGGTTGGGGGTTAGAAATCCCGCTTGTAGAAGATGTCCAGCGAACTGGCCACGCCGCTGGCGGCTTCGAGGTAGACCTTTTTGCTCAGCTTGTAACGCAAGGCGATGGTGTTGGCCGGCTCGAATACCCCAACGCCATAACGCAGGCTGAGTTTTTCCGAGATGTTGCCGCTGGCCACCACGGCGGTGTTAGCGCCGCTGCCCTGGGTATCAAGCTGGAAGTCCTGAATCCCCAAGTCCTTGGCCAACCCGCTGGTCACCCCGGAACTGCCCATCAAACCCAACCCGAGGGCAGCTTGGGCGAGCATGTTGTTGTCTTCACCGGTAGCGCTCAATGGACGGCCCAGCACCAGATAGGACAACGCCTGCTCCTGACTCATCGCCGGTTCAGAAAAGATCTGCGTGGTCGGCTGCTCGGCACTGCCACTCAGGCGAATGCCGGCGATGACATCGTCGGTCTGGCGAATCGCTTCGATGTCCAGGTACGGCTGATCGATGGGACCTGCAAACAGCAACCGCGCCCGGCGCACCGTCAGCCGCTGACCGTAGGCGCGATAACGCCCGTCGTTGAGCCACAGCTCGCCTCGAGTATCCATGTTGTCACCGATGTGCACATGACCTTGCAAGTTGGCGGTCAGGCCAAACCCGGTAAAACTCAGCTTGTCCTCCCCCACCACCACATCGATGTCCATCGCCATGGCCATCGGCGGTTTACCCTCTTCGGTCTGCTGACCGACGATCACCGTGTCATCGGAAACCTTGACCGTCGATGGCGGCAGTTCGCGCACGGTGATTTCGCCCTTGGGTACCAGCACCTTGCCGACGATTGCCAGTTTGTCGTCCTTCATGGAGATCTTCAGGTCCGGCGCGACTTCCAGCGCGGCGTAGGGTTCGACGGTGACCGGTAAGTGCGAGCCCTTGAGCGCAAGATCCACCACCAGCGCCTGACCCCAGGCGATGTTGCCATTGAGGCTGCCCTGCCCGGTCTTGCCGCTTTTCCAACCGCCGTTCAGTTGCACGGTTTCGCCGGCAATCATGGCTTGAAGTTGCAAGGCTTCGAGCGCCATCGGCAATTCAGGCCCGGAGATTTCACCGTCGCGCAGCTCAAGGTTGCCGTTGACCAGCGGCGCCAGCAGTCCGCCGGACAATGTGCCGCTGCCACTCAAATGCCCGGTGAGTTTCTCGACCATCGGCACAAACGGCCGTGCCACCGACAAGTCCAGACCACTGAGGCGGAATGAACCGGTCAGCGGTTTGTTCTTCGGTATCGGATTGATCTGCGCCTGAACCATCAGTTCACCGAGTTTGCCGCCGACAAAATTGAGGTCGGTGTCGATGCGTTTTGGCGTGAGTTTGCTGGTGAGTTTCAGGGTCTGGTACGGAAAATCCAGCCATTGCTCCTTCTCACGCATACGCAACGTGCCGCCACTGGCGTCGATGCTGACCAGACCGTTCGGACCGCTGGCCGGCAAGTCAAGTTGCAGATCGGCGTTGAGCTTGCCCTTCCAGGCGAAATCCTTCGGCAGCCATTGCGCCAAGCTGTCGATGGGGAATTGCTTGAGGTGGTAACGCAGCTTCGGCTCGGGCATCAAACGCTGGTCTTCGCCGCACAGGCTGGCCGGGCCGGACATCCAGCAATGGGCGCCGAAGGTGATTTTGCCGTCCGCCAGTCGCTCGAGTTTCGCCGGATTTTGCAGTTTCCAGTCCTGACCGCCCGCCTGGATATCACCACTGGCCAGACGCCCGCGCCAATTGCCCTTGTCCAGCGTGCCGTCGAGACCGAGCGCCAGTTTCAGCTTCGGTCCTTGCAGGTCGAGGGCGAGTTTCTGGTTTTTGATGTCGCCCTGACCGCTGGCAGTCAACGTGCCCAGTGACGTGTCGCCGGTCTGAATGCCGCTGCCCTTGAGGTCGATCTTCGCCCGCTGAGCGCTGTCGAGGGTGGCGTCCAGATTGAGGCTTTGCAGGCGATTGTCTTCGAAGGCCAGTTGCGTGCCTTGCAGGCCGAGTTTGCCTTGTGGCGCCTTGAGTGTGCCGGCGACATCGACCCGGCCATTGAGCTGACCGCGCAGTTGCGGCCAAAGCTGGGCCAGACGCGGCAGCTTGATGTCGATCCGGCCGGCGAGTGTCTGTTGCAGGCTGCCTTGGCCGTTGATGCTGTTGTCACCGAGGCGAATCTGCAACGCGCTGAGGTTCCATTGCTCGCCGCCGCCATCGGCCTTGGCTTGCAATATGGCCGGTTGCCCGCGCAGCTTGCCTTTCAGGTCCAGGTCGGCGGTCAGGCTGAGTTTTTCATTCTTCATCTCGCCTTTGCTGCGCAAGGGACCGGCCAACGAGCCCGGTAGCTCCGCGAGCCAGTACGCCGGGTTGATCGCCGAGAGGTCCAGCGCCGTATCCCAGGCGATACCGTCGGCAAACTGTAGGTTCAGGTGCCCTTCGGCCTTGCCCTGCCCGGCTTCGAGTTTGAATTGCGGCAGGTGAATTTTGGTCAAGTCGCCGCTGAACGGGCTGTTCAGGCTGAACGCCCCGGCCGGGCCATCCAGCGCGGCTTTGAAATTACCGATGTAGTTGCCGTCGGTGTAGGAGACTTCACCATTGAAGCTGCGCAGCGCCACTTGCGGCTCGTCGATCAGCGGATAGAGACGGTGCCACGGGAAATCCAGCCAATCGATTTTCGCCTCAGCGCTCAGGCCTTTACTCCAGTCCACAAGCCCGGTGAGCTTGAGGCTTTGTTTGTCGTTGGCCGTCAGGTCAAGGCCGGCGATCTGCGCACCCCTGGCGTCGACCTTGCCTTGCAGCAACAGCGCAACCGGGCCTTGCTCTGCGGGTAACGTGGCTTTGCCTAGCAACTGGTAACCGTTTTTCAGGTCGCCGTCGCCGGTGAGTTCCAGTTGATTGAGTTGCAGGGTATCCGGCAACCCGGCGCTGGGTTTGAAGCCGTCGGCGGTGATCCGCACTTTGGCCGGCAGATTTTCCACCAGCGGTTGCAGTTCGCCGGTGAGTTGCCCGTTCAGGTAGCCACTGCTGTCGGCTTTCAGGTTCAGGGTTTTCAGCAGATCGCCGTCGACTTTCAGGGCCAGAGCCCAAGGCTCGGGGGCCGGCAGGGTCAGTTTGCCCTCGGCTTTGAGCGGCCAGTTGCCAGAAGGTTGCAGCAGGCCGGACAGGTTCAGGCTCAGTTCATCACGCTGTAAATGCACCGAGTCGATCTGCAAACCTTTCTCGGTCCAGTGCGCTGCCAATTGCAGTCCCTTGAGCTCTTCGCTGCCGTTGAACAGCAGACGGCCGATTTTGACATCGCCCAATTCGATGGCCAGCGGCAATTTCAAATCCGGGAGACTGATCGGGCCGCTGCTTTGCTCTTCCACGCCCGACGGGAATTGCAGGCTGACCTGCTCGGCCTGCAATTGCTCGATGCACAATGCCATGCGCATCAGGCACAGCGGCGACCAGGCGAAAATCGCTTTGCTCAGCTCAACCCTGCTGCTGTCCTGCTGCCACACCAGATGCTCGGCGCTCCACTGCCCACCCAAACGGCCCTGGAAATTCTCCACGGTCAAACCCGGCACAAACCCGAGCGCCCAACGACTGCCCGTCGGAGTGCCCAGCACGGTGACCAGCGTCAGCACGATCAGCATCAGCAGCGCCGGAATCGCCAGCAGCGTTATTTTCAAACCACGCTTCACAGCTCAGGCCCCATGGAAAAGTGCAGTCGAATGCCGCCGTCATCGTCCATCGCGTGGGCCAGGTCGAGGCGAATCGGCCCCACCGGCGAAACCCAGCGTACGCCGATACCGACACCCGTCTTCAGGTTCGGCAGTTCGAGTGTGTTGAAGGAGTTGCCCTGGTCAATGAAGGTAGCGACCCGCCATTTTTCGGCGATTGAGTATTGATACTCGACGCTGCCGGCCACCATGTAGCGGCCACCGATACGGTCGCCATCGGAGTTTTCCGGGGACAGGCTCTGATAGTCGTAACCGCGCACGCTCTGATCGCCACCGGCGAAGAAGCGCAAGGACGGCGGCACCGATTTGTAGCCGTTGGTGGCGCTGCCGCCGACCTGCACCCGACCGAGCAAGCGGTGTTTGTCGAAGACCGTGGTCAGGCCTTTGACCAGCGCCGTGCCGTAGACCAGATTGGTGTCCGAAGCCAATCCTTCCTTGGCGACTTTGGTTTCGAATTGCAGGCGATAGCCGTTGTGCGGATCGATGCGGTTGTCGCTTTTCAGGTACGAATAGCTCACGCCGGGCATCAGTAAGGTGCTGAGCCCCGAATCGTCACCGAGTTGGTATTCCTCGCGTTGCCACTTGAGCGACACCACCCGCTGCCAGCCGCTGGGCAACTTGCTGTGCCACTCGGGGCCAAGGGTCAGCAGTTTACTGAGGGTGTCGGTGCCAGCGATTTCTTCATATTGATAACCCCCGGCAAAGCGCAGCTTGTCGGTCAATGGGGGGTCCAGCGGAACGTCGTAAAACAGCCCGACGTTCTGCCGTGGCGCCGAAATTTCGGCCTCCCAGCCATAGCTGTGCCCCTGAGGATTAACCCAATGGCGAGTCCAGTTGGCTTTGACCCGTGGACCGACGTCGGTGGAAAAGCCCAGACCAAGACCCATGGTCCGTGGCTTGCGGGTTTCCAGTTTGACCGCCACCGGAATCACATCGTCCTTGGACGCGGTCGGTGCTGCGTCCACGCGTACACCCTCGAAGTAACCGCTCGACTGCAACGCCTGATTGAGTTCGGCGATCAGTTCAGAGTCATAGGGCGCACCGGCCTTGAACGGCACCATGCGTTGCAGGAGGTCTTCGTCGAACGGCGTATCGCCTTCAAAACTGACCTTGCCCAGCGCATAGCGTGGGCCGCTGTCGTAGATCAATTCAATATCGGCGACGCCTGCACGCGGGTCCACCAACAGCTTTTGACGGGTGAAACGCCCACTGAAAAAACCGTAGCGCGAGGCCTGGTTCTGGATCAGCCGCTTGGCGTCTTCGTAACGGCCATGGTTAAGCACTGCGCCGGGTTTCAGCAGGTCGCTTTTCGGTACACGAAAGGATTTGAACGAGGCCGCGGGGCCATCGATGCGCACCGTAACGTTGCGCAAATGGATTGGCTCGCCGGGGTCGATGTTCAGCACCAGGCGCGGCGTCTTGCCGCCCTTCACGTCACTTTCAATCTGTGGCTGGTAATAGCCCAAGGCCTGGGCGGCCTTGCGCGCCTGTTCTTCGGCGCCGCGACTGAAGCGTTGCAAGGCTTCTTCATCGCGATCGCCGAGGCTACCGATATAGCCTTCTATATTGGCCTTCAGTTCATCGTTGGACGGTTTGATCCGCACATCCAATTCACTTTGCGCCAGTGCCGCACAGCTGGAAATCAGCATCAACACGCCACTGGTAAATCTTCCGGAAAACTTCATAGCGCGGATGCTATCACGAGCTTGGGAGCCTGATAGAGCCTGACCTGCCGCGAAATTTCTACTGTTATGCCGTTGCCGTTTGTAACACCTGCGGGTTGGCGTGGAAAAACACATGCTCGCGAATCGGCCCTACGGCTACTTCGCCGATTTCCTCATAGCCCTGACGCTTATAGAACTCCAGATAACGGGGATTGCCGGTGTCGAGGATCACGCCTTGGGAGTGTTCATCGACGGCGCACCAGTTATGCACCGCTTGCAGCAATTGTTCACCGAAATGTTTGCCCTGAAATTGCGGGTGAATCCCCAGCAAAGGCAAAACATGCACCGAGTCGGACGGCACGCACGCCATCACGGCGGCGTGGTAATCGAGGTAGCGTCGGGTACAACGAAACCCGGTGCTGAGCACCATTCGCAGGCGCCAGGCCCAGCTTTCGGTGATGCCCAGCCGGCGTTGCGGCGGCGCGATCAGGGCGATGCCGATCAAGCGGTCATTCACCAGTAGGCCGATGGCCGGCAAATCCTGAAGAAAGTGTTGCTTGACCAGTTCGCGTACCGTTGCCCTTACTCGTTGTTCATAACCGGGGCGTTCGGCTTCGAACAGATAGCCGAACGTCGGCTCGTGCCGGTACGCCTGGTACAACAGGGAGCGTGCTTCGCGGGAATAGCCGCTGTCGAGCATGTGAATATCGGCGATGACGGTCGAGGTTTCGGGCATAACGGTAGATCTCCCCTGGGGCGCGGCTCAAAAATGGCGGCGCTCTTATTGTTACGAGCGTGTTGGCGCTTGCACAGTTCCTGACTGATCCGAAATCAGTGGTGGTACTTAAACCGTCATCGCGAGCAGGCTCGCTCCCACAAGGTATAGACCAGACTCATAACCTGTGGGGGCGAGCCTGCTCGCGATTAGGCTATAACGGCCTACACAAAGCCGACAGGCAAAAACGAATCCCCTCACCCCAAGGCTGGCCCCATTCCTACATGTCAGCTAGCATCGCACTTTTGCCAGGACTGCCGACCATGAAGATCGTCTCCTTCAACATCAACGGGCTGCGCGCTCGCCCGCATCAGCTGGCGGCGCTGATTGAGAAACATCAACCGGACGTGATCGGCCTGCAGGAAACCAAAGTCCACGACGACCAGTTCCCCCTGGCCGAGGTTCAGGCGCTGGGTTATCACGTGTATTACCACGGGCAAAAGAGTCACTACGGCGTGGCCCTGCTCTCGCGCCAGGAACCGATTGCCTTATACAAAGGTTTTACCTCTGACGAAGAAGACGCCCAGCGACGCTTCATCTGGGGCACGTTCGCCGACGCCAATGGCGTGCCGGTGACCATCATGAACGGCTATTTCCCACAGGGCGAAAGCCGCGATCACCCCACCAAATTCCCGGCCAAGGAACGTTTCTACAGCGATTTGCAGCAGTTGCTGGAAAGCCAGTTCAGCAACGATCAGCCGATTGTGGTGATGGGCGACGTGAACATTTCCCCGGAAGACTGCGACATCGGCATCGGCCCGGACAACATGAAACGCTGGCTGAAAACCGGCAAATGCAGCTTCCTGCCCGAAGAACGCGAATGGATGGCCCGCCTGAAGAATTGGGGCCTGGTGGACAGTTTCCGTCACCTGAACCCGGACGTTGCCGACCGTTTCAGCTGGTTCGACTACCGCAGCCGCGGGTTTGAAGATGAGCCCAAGCGCGGGCTGCGGATTGACCTGATCATGGCGTCCCATGGGTTGTTGCCGCGAGTGAAGGATGCCGGCGTGGATTACGATCTGCGCGGGATGGAAAAACCTTCCGATCACGCACCGATCTGGCTTGAGTTGAGCTGATCCGGTTTTGCTGATCGTTCCCACGCACAGCAAAGGAATGCATCGCGTGACGCTCTGCGTCACATTCAAGAGCGGAACGCGGAGCGTCCCCGGCGGCGTTCCCACGCAGAGCGTGGGAACGATCACTGTCATCGTTCAGAAACCTTACTGACTTATTCTCCCGGCACTTTCCCAGGCTTATCAGGTGCCGGCATGACGCTGCGCGTGTTGTTTCTGTCGATGCTCACCTCTCTGCTGCCGTTGACGGTGTCGGCTAGCGATTTGCCGACGCCCGAACGTGGCTCGGTGCTGCGTATCCAGGGCTCCAACACCATTGGCGCGGCATTGGGCCCAGCGCTAGTCGAGGGTTTGATGCACGAACAGGGCCTGCTCAAAGTTCACCGTGAAACCCCGGACAAAGCCAACGAACAACGCATCGTCGGCGAAACCGTTCACGGACGCCGAGTCGAAGTGGAGGTCGCGGCCCACGGTTCCAGCACTGGATTCAAAGCCCTGAAAAATGCCGCTGCCGATCTCGCGGCCTCCTCGCGCCCGATCAAGAACAGCGAACGGCTGGATCTGGAGCCGCTGGGCGATCTGAAAAGCCCGGCTGCCGAGCAAGTCATCGCCATCGATGGGCTGGTAATCATCCTTCATCCGCTCAATCCGCTGAAGCAACTCAACACCGTACAACTGGCGCGAATCTTCAGCGGCGAAGCGAAAACCTGGGAAGAACTCGGCGGCACCGGTGGGGCAATTCATCTCTATGCGCGGGATGATCAATCGGGCACCTATGACACGTTCAAGGAACTGGTCCTCAACCTGCGTGGGAAAACGCTGAGCGGCAACGCGAAACGGTTCGAATCCAGCGAGCAATTGTCCGACGCAGTCAGTCTGGACCCGCAAGGCATCGGTTTCATCGGGCTGCCTTATGTGCGCCAGGCCAAAGCCGTGGCCATTGTCGATGGCGACTCCCAGGCCATGCTGCCGCTCAACAGCCTGATCGCGACGGAAGATTATCCGCTGTCCCGTAGGCTGTTCTTTTACCTGCCGCCGACCGGGAAAAATCCTTGGGCCCAGGCCTTGGTGAAGTTTGCCCAAAGCAGCAAAGGCCAGGCGATTGTCGCGGCCAATGGCTTTATCGCGCAGACCGTTCTGGCCATGGCGGTCACGCCGAATGCGTTGATGCCCGAGGGCTATCAGGCGCTCAGCCGCCATGCCCAGCGACTGACGGTGAATTTCCGTTTCGAAGAAGGCAGCGCGACGCTGGACAACAAGGCCCGACAAGACCTGGTGCGGGTGCTCGACTATATAAAGCAGCACGATAAGACCAACCGACAGGTGACACTGGTAGGGTTTGGCGACGCCAAGAGCGACCCGGCGCGGGCTGACCTGCTGTCGAAATTGCGGGCCATGGCGGTGCGACGAGAGTTGGTGAAAAGCGGCGTGGTGTTTCGCGAGATTCGCGGTTTTGGTGCCGAAATGCCGGTGGCAGCCAACAGCGGGGATGAGGGGCGGATCAAGAATCGGCGGGTTGAGGTTTGGGTGTATTGAAGTAAGCACCGACCATTGTGGCGAGGGAGCTTGTCGGAACGCCGCACCGTCCCGCTCGACTGCGAAGCAGTCGCGAAATCAGACAACCCGGTACATCTGAAACAACCGTGCTGCCTGATTTGGGGCCGCTTCACGACCCAGCGGGACGGTGCGGCGTTCCGACAAGCTCCCTCGCCACGGGGTGTTACTGCCCGCTGCGCATCATCTCTTTCGGCACATACTTGCCAATCTCGAACTTGCCGATCGCCGCGCGATGCACTTCGTCCGGGCCATCGGCCAGGCGCAGGGTGCGTTGCATGGCGTACATGTAGGCCAGCGGAAAATCGTTGGAAACCCCTGCCCCGCCATGGATCTGAATCGCCCGGTCGATCACCCGCAATGCCACGTTCGGCGCGACGACTTTGATCTGCGCGATTTCGCTCTTCGCCACCTTGTTACCGACGGTGTCCATCATGTACGCGGCTTTCAACGTTAGCAGGCGCGCCATGTCGATCTCCATCCGCGAGTCGGCAATTTTGTCGATGTTACCGCCTAGGCGGGCCAAGGGTTTGCCAAACGCGGTGCGGTTAACCGCACGTTTGCACATCAGCTCCAACGCACGCTCGGCCATGCCGATCGAACGCATGCAGTGGTGAATCCGGCCCGGGCCAAGGCGACCCTGAGCTATTTCGAAGCCGCGTCCTTCACCCAACAGGACGTTTTCGTACGGCACCCGGACGTTTTCGAACAGTACTTCGGCGTGACCGTGAGGTGCGTCGTCATAACCGAACACCGGCAGCGGACGCACAATCTTCACGCCCGGGGTATCCACCGGCACCAGAATCATCGAGTGCTGCGCATGGCGCGGTGCCTCTGGATTGCTCAGGCCCATGAAAATCAGAATCTTGCAGCGTGGATCGCAGGCCCCCGACGTCCACCATTTCTTGCCGTTGATCACCCACTCGTCGCCATCACGTACGGCGCGGGCGGCCATGTTGGTGGCGTCGGATGAGGCCACGTCCGGTTCGGTCATGGCGAATGCCGAGCGGATCTCGCCGCGCAACAGCGGTTCGAGCCAACGTTGCTTCTGCTCTTCATTGGCATAACGCACCAACACTTCCATGTTGCCGGTGTCTGGCGCGGAGCAATTGAACGGCTCAGGGCCCAGCAGCGAGCGGCCCATGATTTCCGCCAATGGCGCATATTCGAGGTTGGTCAGGCCGGCGCCGAGTTCGGATTCAGGCAGAAACAAATTCCACAGGCCTTCAGCCTTGGCCTTGAGTTTGAGTGCTTCCATGATCGCCGTCGGCTGCCAGCGATCGCCCTCGGCGACCTGGCGTTCGAACACCGCTTCGGCGGGGTAAACGTAGGTGTCCATGAACGCGGTCACGCGCTCACGCAGTTCTTGCACTTTGGGCGAATACGCGAAATCCATGGGCAGCTCTACCTTTTAAACAGAGGGTTCAGAGGTGTTGTTCAGGTCATGCAATCGATGCTAGAACAGCGCTGATAATTTACCTAGCCTATTCTCGGCGTGTATTAACATTCATCACCGATATATGATCGACTGATCGAGCTACCTCCTAAAACAATAAGCAGAGAGCGCAAAGCAATGAATCTGAGCAAGGTCGACCTCAACCTTTTCATCGTCTTCGACGCGATCTACACCGAAGCCAACCTGACGCGCGCCGGTCAGATTGTCGGCATTACTCAACCCGCGGTCTCGAACGCTCTGGCTCGCCTGCGCGAGACCTTCAACGATCCGCTTTTCGTGCGCACCGCCCAAGGCATGGTGCCCACGCCGATGGCGCAGAACATTATCGGCCCTGTGCGTAACGCCCTCTCCTTGCTGCGGGTGTCGGTGCAGGAAAGCCGCATCTTCAACCCGTTGCAGGCGGTCAAGACCTACCGCATCAGCATGACCGACCTCACCGAAGCGGTGATCCTGCCGCCGCTGTTCCAGCGCCTGCGACGCCTGGCGCCGACGGTGATCATCGAAAGTTTCCTGTCCAAACGTCGCGAGACCACCAAGGAACTGGCGGCCGGACGTCTCGATTTCGCGGTCGATGCGCCACTCAACACTGACCCGCAGGTGCGTCACGTCAAGTTGATGGAGGACCGTTACGTGTGCGCCATGCGCAAGGGCCATCCGTTGGCGGGCAAAGAAAAATTCAGCCTCGACGATTATCTGTCCCTGACCCACATCCATATTTCCAGCCGTCGCAGCGGTCTGGGTTATGTCGACCTGGCCTTGGGCAAAATGGGTATCCAGCGCAAAATCGCCCTGCGCTCACAGCATTACCTGATGGCCTCCCAGGTGTTGCAGCAGACCGACATGGTCATGACCGTGCCGGAACGCTTCGCCCGTCGCCATGACTTGTACTCGGTGAACCTGCCGGTCAAAGAAGTTCCGCCGGTGGAAACCCACCTCTACTGGCACGAAAGCACTGATCAGGACCCGGCCAACCGCTGGATGCGCGAGCAGATGATCGAGTTGTGCCAGCAGGTCACGGCGAATGAGAAGAAGCTGGATAAACAGGTGGTTTGAGGACGATCAAAAGATCGCAGCCTTCGGCACTTGACGTAAACGTCAACCTGCCATTAGCTTAGCGCCATGACCTTTTTCGAGCGCTTCCATGAGCAGCCAGACCTATAGCATTTCCGACCTCGCCCGCGAGCTCGACATCACCACCCGGGCCATTCGCTTCTATGAAGAGCAAGGCCTGCTCAGCCCCGAGCGTCGCGGCCAGGAACGCATTTATTCGCCCCGTGACAAGGTCAGCCTGAAGCTGATCCTGCGGGGTAAACGCATTGGTTTTTCCCTGGCCGAATGCCGCGAGCTGATCGAGCTCTATGACCCCTCCAGCGGTAACACCAAGCAATTGCACAGCATGCTGGCGAAAATCGCCGAACGTCGAGAACAACTCGAACAGCAACTGCTGGACATCGAACAGATGAAACTGGAACTCGACACGGCTGAAGAGCGCTGCACCCAGGCGCTGGAGCAGACGATCAAGAGCCAGCAAGTGGTTTAACAATTCCATTGTGGGAGCGGGCTTGTGTGGCGAGGGGGCTTGTCGGAACGCCGCATCGCCCCGTTCGAGTGCGCAGCGCTCGCAGATCCTGGGTCCGCTGCGCGGCCCAACGGGGGCGAGCCCCCTCGCCACACAAGCCCGCTCCCACAGGGTTCTCTGAACATTCAGACAATCAGCACAGGTCGATTCCCATGTCCCTACCCACCCACGTACGCCTGGTCGAAGTCGGCCCCCGCGACGGTCTGCAAAACGAAGCCCAGCCCATCAGCGTTGCGGACAAGGTGCAACTGGTCGACGCACTGACCGCCGCAGGCTTGGGTTATATAGAAGTCGGCAGTTTCGTCTCGCCCAAATGGGTGCCGCAAATGGCCGGTTCCGCCGAAGTCTTCGCGCAAATCCAGCGCAAGCCGGGCGTGACCTATGGTGCCCTCGCCCCCAACCTACGGGGCTTTGAGGACGCCATCGCCGCCGGGGTCAAGGAAGTCGCCGTGTTCGCCGCTGCGTCCGAAGCGTTTTCCCAGCGCAACATCAATTGCTCGATCAGCGAGAGTCTGGAGCGCTTCGTGCCGATCATGGACGCCGCCAAACAACACGGCGTCAGCGTGCGCGGTTACGTGTCCTGCGTGCTGGGTTGCCCTTATGAAGGTGACATCGCACCGGAACAAGTCGCCCGGGTCGCTCGCGAGCTCTATGCGATGGGCTGCTACGAGGTTTCGCTGGGAGACACCATCGGCACCGGCACCGCTGGCGCGACCCGCAAGATGTTCGAAGTGGTGTCGGCCGATGTGCCGCGGGAAAAGCTGGCCGGGCACTTTCACGATACCTACGGCCAGGCCATGGCCAACATCTACGCCAGCCTGCTGGAAGGCATCGCGGTGTTCGACAGCTCCATCGCCGGCCTCGGCGGCTGCCCGTACGCCAAGGGCGCCAGCGGCAATGTCGCGACCGAAGACGTGGTTTACCTGCTCAATGGCTTGGGCATCGAGACCGGAATCGACCTGGACGCCTTGATTCGGGCCGGCCAGCAGATCTGCTCGGTACTGGGGCGCCCTACCGGTTCGCGCGTGGCCAAAGCCCGCAGCGCACAGTGACAGTGTGAATGTGTCCGGGTGTTACCGCGTGTTCTGAAACGTGGGCGGAAACGAGTAACACGGAAACAAATTGTCGGGTTCAGGCTGGATCAAAAATCCTACGAAAAACTCAAAGCATTGAATTTAAAGAGTTTTTAAAAGTTGGCACGGCTTCTGCTATCTCTATGGCATAACAAGAATAAAAACTGCAAACCAACAAAAATAAGACGTAACGACTCTGACATAACAAGAACAACACGGCAGAGACGCAGCTAACAGATTTTTTTGGAGAGGATGTGCTTTTCAGGGTGCTTTTCGAAGTAACCCGCAACCGGGCAGAGAACAATAAAACTACCTTCAGGTAGCTCCCGAACTGGTTGGATCGCTTGGCGAAAAAGTAGATCAGCGCTCAAAAAAATACGTTTGCTCTTGATCCCGGATGGGGATCGACAAAAACAGCGGTAAAGGGCCACGGTTGCCAAAAACAACAACAGACCGCCCCTCAATAATAAAAAAAGAGCACGTACGACAAAATTAAAGGGGAGCTTCGGCTCCCCTTTGTGCTTTCTGGCCTTCCGTTTTTTCCTGAAAAGATCGCAGCCTTCGGTGCTCCTACATGGTTTTGTGTACATCTATAGGAGCTGCCGAAGACTGCGATCTTTTGATCTTCAACGCATCGCTTTGAGCTCCTCAATGCTGATTTCACGCATCCGGAACTTCTGGATCTTCCCCGTCACCGTCATCGGAAACTCTTCCACGAACTTGAAGTAACGCGGCGTCTTGAAGTGTGCGATGCGCTCCTTGCACCAGGCTTGCAGTTCCTGCTCGGTGGCGCTGTGGCCGGAGTGAAATTTGATCCAGGCGACGATCTCTTCGCCGTAGCGGGAGCAAGGAATGCCGATCACCTGCACATCCGCTATCGCCGGGTGGGTGAAGAAGAACTCTTCCAGCTCCCTTGGGTAAACATTCTCTCCGCCGCGGATGATCATGTCCTTGTTACGCCCGGCGATGCACACGTAGCCTTCGTCGTTCATGCTCGCCAGATCGCCGGTGTGCATCCAGCCCGCCTCATCGATAGCCTCGGCGGTGCCTTGCGGATTACTCCAGTAGCCGAGCATCACGCTGTAGCCCCGAGTACACAGCTCACCGATGGTGCCGCGCGGTACCAGGTTGCCCGCCTCGTCGATGATTTTGCTTTCCAGTTGCGGCTGGGTTCGGCCAACGGTGGTGACACGCAATTCCAGCTCGTCTGACGGACCGGTCTGCAAAGACACGGGGCTGGTTTCCGTCATGCCGTAGGCAATCTGCACTTCGCTCATGTGCATTTCATTGATAACCCGGCGCATCACCTCGATCGGACAGGTCGCCCCGGCCATGATTCCGGTGCGCAGTCTCGACAAATCAAACTCGGCGCGTTTGGGCTGATCGAGCATGGCGATGAACATGGTCGGCACGCCGTAAAGCGCGGTGGCTTTTTCTTCGGCGACGGTGCTCAGCGTCAGCAATGGATCGAAGGCGTCGTTGGGGTAAATCATGGTGCTGGCGTGAGTGACGCAGCCAAGATTGCCCATGACCATGCCAAAGCAGTGATACAGCGGCACCGGAATCACCAGCCGATCATTGGCCGTCAGCCCGAGACTTTCGCCGACCATGTAACCGTTGTTGAGAATGTTGTAGTGGCTGAGGGTCGCGCCCTTGGGGAATCCGGTGGTGCCGGAGGTGTACTGGATGTTTACCGCTTGGTCAAAATGCAGGCTGTCCTGGCGTTCGCGCAAATGCTCGATCGACACGCTGGCCGCCAGATCGGTCAGCTGCGACCACGGCAGGAAACCCGACGGCGGCTGCGTATCCAGACTGATCACCCCGCGCAGTTCCGGCAGGCGTTCGCTCTGCAACTGGCCGATGGATTGCTCCGCCAGTTCCGGTACCAGCCCTTGCAACATGGCGTGATAGTCGGAAGTCTTGAAGGCCCCGGCACAGACCAGCCATTGGCAACCGGACTGCTTCAACACGTATTCGAGTTCGGAACTGCGGTAAGCCGGATTGATGTTGACTAGGATCACGCCGATTTTCGCGCTGGCAAACTGGCTGATGCACCACTGGGCACAATTCGGCGCCCAGATGCCGAGCCGGTCACCGGCCTGCAAGCCCAGCGCCAAAAATGCTCTGGCGTGTAAGTCGACGGCCTCTGACAGCTGCTGCCAGGTGTAACGCAGCCGTTGATGGCGCACGACCAGCGCCTCTCCGTTCGGGTATTGCGCGACCGTGTTATCGAACGCCTGACCGATGGTCATCGCCAGCAAGGCTTTGTCCTGGGAACCACGGGTATAGCTGCGCTGCGGGCTTGCACTGGGTTGATCCATGACGACCCCCTATTGTCTTTATTGTAGGAGCGAGGCTTGTGTGGCGAGGGAGCTTGCTCCCTCGCCACAGTCGTTCAAAACTTGCTCTACTCTCGCCTAAGCTGACGTTAACGTAAAGGGTGATTGACAGCCATTCGTCACAAGCTTACGTTAACGTAAAGGTGAGAGCCGAATCACTGCTCTCCCCACCCTACAAAAAAGCTAAAAGGTGCCCCATGAGTTACCCATCCCTGAACTTTGCCCTCGGTGAAACCATCGACATGCTGCGCGATCAGGTTCAGTCCTTCGTCGCCAAAGAGATCGCGCCGCGCGCCGCTCAGATCGACATCGACAACCTGTTCCCCGCCGACCTGTGGCGCAAATTCGGCGACATGGGCCTGCTCGGCATTACCGTGTCGGAAGAGTACGGCGGTGCTGGCCTGGGTTACCTGGCGCACGTCGTCGCCATGGAAGAAATCAGCCGTGGTTCGGCCTCGGTCGCCCTGTCCTACGGCGCCCATTCCAACCTGTGCGTCAACCAGATCAACCGCAACGGCACTCACGAACAGAAAAGCAAATACCTGCCGAAACTGATCAGCGGCGAGCACATCGGTGCCCTGGCCATGAGCGAACCGAATGCCGGCTCCGACGTGGTCTCGATGAAACTGCGCGCCGACAAACGCGGCGATCACTACGTACTCAACGGCAGCAAAACCTGGATCACCAACGGCCCCGACGCCAACACCTACGTGATCTACGCCAAGACCGACCTGGAAAAAGGTCCCCACGGCATCACCGCGTTCATCGTTGAACGTGACTCGAAAGGCTTCAGCCGCAGCAGCAAGTTCGACAAGCTCGGCATGCGCGGTTCGAACACCTGCGAGCTGTTTTTCGATGACGTCGAAGTGCCGGAAGAAAATATCCTCGGCGTGCTCAACGGCGGCGTGAAAGTGCTGATGAGCGGCCTCGACTACGAGCGCGTTGTGCTCTCGGGCGGCCCGACCGGGATCATGCAGGCCTGCATGGACTTGATCGTTCCGTACATCCATGACCGCAAACAGTTCGGCCAGAGCATCGGCGAATTCCAGCTGATCCAGGGCAAAGTCGCCGACATGTACACCCAACTCAATGCCAGCCGCGCCTACCTCTACGCGGTGGCCCAGGCGTGCGAGCGCGGCGAAACCGCGCGCAAGGACGCCGCCGGCGTCATCCTCTACAGCGCCGAATGCGCGACCCGAATGGCCCTCGACGCGATCCAGATTCTTGGCGGTAACGGCTACATCAACGAATTCCCGGCCGGTCGTCTGCTGCGTGACGCCAAGCTGTATGAAATCGGCGCAGGCACCAGTGAGATCCGTCGCATGCTGATCGGTCGCGAACTGTTCAACGAAACCCGCTAAACGGAGCTGCACATGGCTATCCTGCATACCCAGCTCAACCCCCGTTCAGCGGAGTTCGCGGCCAACAGCGCGGCGATGCTCAAACAGGTCGACGCCCTGCACACCCTGCTTGCGCAAGTGCAGCAAGGTGGCGGCCTGAAGGCTCAAGAACGCCACACCTCGCGAGGCAAATTGCTGCCGCGTGAACGGATCAATCGCCTGCTCGATCCGGGCTCGCCGTTTCTCGAGATCAGCCAATTGGCGGCCTACGCGGTCTACGGCGAAGACGTTCCCGCCGCTGGGGTGATTGCCGGAATCGGTCGGGTGGAGGGCGTCGAATGCATGATCGTCGCCAACGATGCCACCGTGAAAGGCGGCTCGTATTACCCACTGACCGTGAAAAAACACCTGCGCGCGCAGACCATCGCCCAGCAAAATCGCCTGCCCTGCATTTATCTGGTGGACTCCGGCGGCGCCAACTTGCCGCGTCAGGATGAAGTATTTCCGGACCGCGAACACTTCGGGCGGATCTTCTTCAACCAGGCCAACATGAGCGCCATGGGCATTCCGCAGATTGCGGTGGTCATGGGCTCGTGCACCGCCGGTGGCGCTTATGTACCCGCGATGGCCGATGAAGCAATCATGGTCCGTCAGCAGGCCACGATTTTCCTCGCCGGCCCACCGCTGGTGAAAGCCGCGACGGGTGAAGTGGTCAGCGCCGAAGACCTCGGCGGGGCCGATGTGCACTGCAAGATTTCCGGTGTCGCCGACCACTATGCCGAAAGCGATGAACACGCCCTCGCATTGGCCCGGCGCAGCGTCGCCAACCTCAATTGGCGCAAGCTCGGCGAACTGCAACAACGCACGCCGATCGCGCCGCTGTACAGCAGCGACGAGTTGTATGGTGTGGTGTCGGCGGACGCCAAGCAACCGTTCGACGTACGCGAAGTGATCGCGCGCCTGGTCGACGGCTCGGTGCTCGATGAATTCAAGGCCTTGTTCGGCACGACGTTGGTGTGCGGCTTTGCCCACCTGCACGGTTACCCGATCGCGATCCTCGCCAACAACGGCATCCTGTTCGCCGAAGCCGCGCAGAAAGGCGCGCACTTCATCGAACTGGCCTGCCAGCGCGGCATCCCGTTGCTGTTCCTGCAAAACATCACCGGCTTCATGGTCGGCCAGAAATACGAGGCCGGCGGCATCGCCAAGCACGGCGCGAAACTGGTGACCGCCGTGGCGTGTGCCAAGGTGCCGAAATTCACCGTGATCATCGGCGGCAGCTTCGGCGCCGGTAACTACGGCATGTGCGGTCGGGCTTACGATCCACGCTTCCTGTGGATGTGGCCGAACGCGCGGATCGGCGTGATGGGTGCCGAACAGGCGGCGGGCGTGCTGGTGCAGGTCAAGCGTGAGCAGGCCGAGCGCAGTGGCCATGGTTTCAGCGCCGAACAGGAAGCCGAGATCAAGCAACCGATCCTCGATCAATACGAAGAACAGGGGCATCCCTATTATTCCAGCGCTCGACTGTGGGACGACGGTGTCATCGACCCGGCGCAGACCCGCGACGTGCTGGCCCTGGCCTTGTCGGCGTCGCTGAATGCGCCAATCGAACCGAGCCGCTTCGGCGTGTTCCGGATGTAATTTTTTTGTGGGTGCGGGCTTGTGTGGCGAGGGGGCTTGCCCCCGTTCGATTGCGAAGCAATCGTAAAACCGGATATCGCGTTCGCGAGCAAACACGCCCCCACAAGGACCGTGGAGACGGATGAATATGAGCGACTTCAACACCCTCGAACTGCTGAGCGATCCAAGGGGTTTTGCGACCTTGTGGCTCAGCCGTGAAGAAAAGAACAACGCCTTCAACGCCGAAATGATCCGCGAACTGATCCTCGCCCTGGACAAAGTATCGAGCGATCCCAGCCTGCGCTTTCTGTTGATCCGCGGTCGCGGCAAGCATTTCAGCGCCGGTGCCGATCTGGCCTGGATGCAGCAATCGGCCGAACTCGATTACCACACCAACCTCGACGACGCCCGGGAACTGGCAGAATTGATGTACAACCTCGCCAAACTGAAAGTCCCGACCGTGGCGGTGGTGCAAGGCGCGGCCTATGGCGGCGCGCTGGGCCTGATCAGCTGCTGCGACATGGCCATCGGCGCCGACGACGCGCAGTTCTGCCTGTCGGAAGTGCGCATCGGCCTGGCGCCAGCGGTCATCAGCCCGTTCGTGGTGCAAGCCATCGGCGAGCGCGCGGCACGCCGCTATGCCTTGACCGCCGAACGTTTTGGCGGGCAACGGGCTCGGGAAATCGGCTTGTTGTCGGAGAGCTACCCGATGGCTGAGCTGGAGCAGAAAGTCGATCAGTGGATCGACAACCTGCTGCTCAACAGCCCGGCGGCCATGCGCGCCAGCAAGGATTTGCTGCGTGAAGTCGGCCACGGCGCGCTGACCCCGGCGTTGCGGCGCTACACCGAGAATGCCATCGCCCGGATCCGCGTCAGTCCCGAAGGCCAGGAAGGCCTGCGCGCCTTCCTGCAAAAACGCCCGCCGAACTGGCAAGCCGAAACCACCCTCAAGGAGCCGCGTTGATGAGCGCACCTGTTCTCACCACCTTGCTGGTGGCCAACCGCGGCGAAATCGCTTGCCGAGTGATGCGCACCGCCAAGGCGCTGGGCCTGACCACCGTGGCCGTGCACAGCGCCACCGACCGTGACGCCCGGCACAGCCGCGAAGCCGATATCCGCGTCGACCTGGGCGGCAGCAAAGCTGCCGACAGTTACCTGCAAATCGACAAACTGATCGCTGCCGCGAAAGCCAGCGGCGCTCAGGCGATTCATCCCGGTTATGGCTTTCTCTCGGAAAACGCCGGGTTCGCCCGCGCGATCGAAGCGGCCGGCCTGATCTTCCTCGGCCCGCCCGCCTCGGCCATCGATGCCATGGGCAGCAAGTCCGCGGCCAAAGCCTTGATGGAAACCGCCGGCGTGCCGCTGGTGCCCGGCTATCACGGCGAAGCCCAAGACCTCGAGACCTTCCGCGACGCCTGCGAACGCATCGGTTATCCGGTGCTGCTCAAAGCCACGGCGGGCGGCGGCGGCAAAGGCATGAAAGTGGTCGAGGATGTCAGCCAACTGGCCGAAGCCCTGGCCTCGGCGCAACGTGAAGCGCTGTCGTCGTTCGGCGATTCGCGGATGTTGGTGGAAAAGTACCTGCTCAAGCCACGCCACGTGGAAATCCAGGTATTCGCCGACCAGCATGGCAACTGCCTGTACCTCAACGAACGTGATTGCTCGATCCAGCGCCGGCATCAGAAAGTCGTCGAAGAAGCCCCGGCTCCGGGTCTAAGCCCGGAACTGCGTCGGGCCATGGGCGAAGCCGCTGTGCGCTCGGCACAGGCCATCGGCTACGTCGGTGCCGGCACCGTGGAGTTTTTGCTGGATGCGCGTGGCGAGTTCTTCTTCATGGAGATGAACACGCGCTTGCAAGTCGAGCACCCGGTCACCGAAGCCATCACCGGCCTCGACCTGGTGGCCTGGCAGATTCGCGTGGCACGCGGCGAAGCGCTGCCCATGACTCAAGACCAGGTACCGCTGATCGGCCATGCGATCGAAGTGCGGCTGTACGCCGAAGACCCGGGCCATGATTTTCTGCCGGCCACCGGCCGTCTGGCGTTGTACCGTGAATCCGCCGAAGGGCCAGGACGTCGTGTCGACAGTGGCGTTGAAGAAGGCGATGAGATTTCGCCGTTCTACGACCCAATGCTCGGCAAGCTGATTGCCTGGGGCGAAGACCGTGAACAGGCGCGGCTGCGTTTGCTGAGCATGCTTGATGAGTTTGCCATTGGCGGACTGAAGACCAACATCAACTTCCTGCGCCGAATCATCGGTCACCCGGCGTTTGCTGCGGCTGAACTGGATACCGGGTTCATTCCGCGTTATCAGGAACAATTGCTGCCAGAACCCGCACAGCTGAGTGATGAGTTCTGGCTAGCGGCGGCCCAGGCGTTTGCACAAAGCCAGGCGAATACTCCGCGCGCCGATGACCTGGGTTCGCCCTGGGCGATTAACAACGGTTTGCGTGCCGGATTGCCGCCTGAAATCACTCTGCATTTGAGTTGCGAAGGGCAAGACCGGGCACTGACGCTCGGCGCTGCCGATGCTCATACCGCGCAGCTCAAGGGTGAATACCTGCTGACAGTACACAACGGCTTGCGCCGCCAGCACCGGGCAATCCGCCGTGGCGACACGTTGTATCTGCAATGGGACGGTGAGCTGCGCCGCATCGAGTCGTATGACCCGATCGGTGCCGTCGAAGCCAGTCACAGCCATCAGGGCGGACTCACCGCACCCATGAACGGCAGCATCGTGCGAGTACTGGTGGAGGCCGGGCAAACAGTCGACGCCGGCGCGCAATTGGTGGTATTGGAAGCGATGAAGATGGAGCACAGCATTCGCGCGCCGCACGCCGGAGTGATCAAGGCATTGTATTGCCAGGAAGGCGAAATGGTCAGCGAAGGCAGTGCGTTGGTGGAGTTGGAACACGCGTGAAATGAAGATCGGTCCTACGCTACGCGAGGACCGATCTGATTAAAATTTGGCGGTTGCCTGAACTACCACGCCGATGATTCGGCATTCTTCGGTGTAAAGCGCTTTCGGATAGGTCGGATTAAGCGGGACCAGATAACGCTGCCCGCCCTCTTCGATCAATTTACGAAAAACCGCTTCAGTGCTGCCGGGCCATTGGGCAATCACCAGTCTGCCAGGCTCCGGCACAATGGCTGGGTCCACCAGAATCAACATATCCGCGGCAATGCTCACACCCGTGGGGGCGGTCATCGCATCGCCGACCACCACCAGCCAGAATGCTGCGCCCTGTGCGTGGTAATCGGACAGCTCGAAGCGCGGCTTGCTGACCGCCGATGAGGCGCCATAGGGCGATAACTCTCCGTCACGCACCTCCCCGGTTTTTCGCCAGTCACTGACCGGGTAGCGAAAGTACGGGTTGTACTTCTGCGCCAGAGAGATCTCTTCATCCTGTGAGACCTGCGGTTCCCTGATCACCATCGCGACTTCCAGATAGTCCATCCCCAGTGCCTGCAAGACACGGTTCATCTCCTGGATGCCAGGTTGACGACGTTTATTCAGCCAATGGCCGACGCCGCCCTGAGACATTCCGATGCGCTCGGCGAGTATTTCCTGAGTGACTTTGAGTTCACTCATTTTGGCCTTGACCAATTCAATCCATTTATCCATGTGCGGCACGATACGTGGGGTACTCCGAGCATCAAAACACAAATTGTAGTATTTAAATTAAAGAAACAACTACAGCACGTACTAAGCTGAGCTCACGGATTTCAATCTAATCACGGAGCTTGCCATCGTCATGACCATCCCCAGCAATACCCTGCCCGACATGCAATTCGATACCACCCTCAGCTCGCCAAAAGGCTCTGCCGCCGCACAGCGGGCGCTTGACTATTACTTGAAACCAGCTGTGTCAGAAGTGGCCAGCGAGGCACGTTTCTTTGATGTGAACCGTAGCATCAGCAGCGAAGAGGCGCTGGTCCATGCTTCGGATCTGTTGCGATGTGCCGCCGCCACCGCACATGAATCAGCCAACCAACTGCAGGGCACAGGTCGGGATCTGGCATTTTCGACGGTGCACATGATCGACATGGCCAAGGCGATGGTCGACCGGTCTTTGGAGCGCGATCAGAACGATTGAGGGAGGAGGCGCTCAGGTGGAGAACCGGAAAAAATTTCAAATTGAGCAGATAAAAACATTTGACTTGCAAATGATAATGATTACTATTGCTGCAACTGATCGCGAGATCAGCCGATGGCTCAAGGGACCTTAGGTCGGTCTCATGGACTATCTCCTCATCAGGCTAATCACGGTTTTTGACCCGGCTTTTTGCCGGGTTTTTTTTTGCGCCCAGCATGGGCGCAATTCTGTGGTGAAAGCCCAACGCGTCTTTGCCGAACTCAATCTCTCAAGCCACCTGGTGCGGGCTAGCATGCAGGGTGGAAGCGGCCTATGCAGGCCACCCCTATGCCGATCCTGCGAACTTTGCAGATTTTGCTGACTCTCAAGCAGCAGACAAGGTTAAGCTGAATCCTGCCTGGCACCGCCAGTCTGTACCAATAGAAAGCGGCTAATAAGAAGTGAACCACCATCATGGGTAGAGTCGTTGCTGCTGCGGTTTACAGCGCCGGTAAGAAAGTCACCAATATCACCCTCGACGAAGGCGCCGCCTGGGCTGCCAAGCCTGGCCACTTTGTCTGGATCGGTCTCGAAGAGCCGAACGCCGAGGAGCTGTTCAACCTGCAACGTCAGTTCAACTTGCACGAACTGGCCATCGAAGACGCCCTGGAAAAACACAGCCGACCGAAGCTGGAAACCTTCGGCGATGCACTGTTTATCGTCACGTATTCGCCGATCCGCAATGAAGGCAAATTGCAGTTCATCGAGACTCATATCTTCGCCGGCAAGGGCTATATCATTACCGCGCGTAACGGTCATTCGGCGTCCTACGCCTATGTCCGACAGCGTTGTGAGGCGCGACCGCTGTTGCTGGAACACGGGGAAGATTTCGTACTCTATGCCATCCTTGACTTCGTGATTGAAAACTACCAGCCGATGGGCGAAGCGATCCATGCCGAAATCGATGAGCTGGAGAGCAATGTCATGTGTGGCGCCCTGAACGAGCGAGACATCCAGAAACTCCACAGCCTGCGCCGCGATGTGTTGCGCTTGCGTCGGTTTGCGGCGCCGATGGTGGAGATCGGTGAGGAATTGCAAAAGCTGAGCTTTCCGTTCATCGACAAGAACATGCGTCCGTACTTCCGCGATGTGCAGATTCATGTCACGCGGCAGATGGAAGACCTGACGACTCTGGCGGACATTGCCAGCCAGACCATCGAAGTCGGTGTATTGCTGGAGGCATCACGGCAGAGCGTGGTGCAACGCAAGTTTGCGGCATGGGCAGCGATTCTGGCCTTCCCGACGGCGGTGGCCGGGATTTACGGGATGAACTTCCATGACATGCCGGAGTTGAGTTGGCATTACGGGTATTTCGCCGTGCTGGGATTTATCACCGTTGGGTGTGTCGGTTTG
Source organism: Pseudomonas sp. B21-048 (assembly GCF_024748615.1). NCBI lineage: Bacteria > Pseudomonadati > Pseudomonadota > Gammaproteobacteria > Pseudomonadales > Pseudomonadaceae > Pseudomonas > Pseudomonas sp. B21-048. The sequence goes on from NZ_CP087168.1 coordinate 3,720,379, forward strand.
TGGGCGAGTTTCAAGCGGTCGGGGTGGTTGTAGTCAAGACCGAGGCGTCGGGGGTGTACGGGATTCTGTGTAAACGGCGTTGCTGTTAATCCTGCAAAAGCCGGTCTTCGAACTGGATACTGAACCGGTTCAAGGCCCCCGCCCAGTCCCTGATTGGCATTGTCCACTTCTTGCTGATGTTATTCAGCGCCAGATAAAAGAGCTTCATAACCGCGTCATCAGTCGGGAATGAGGCTCTGCTTTTGGTGACCTTGCGCAAGCTCATGTTGATCGACTCGATGGCGTTGGTGGTATAGATCACCGTCCGTATCTCAGGTGGATAATCGAATAGAGGTATGACCCTCGCCCAGTTTTTGCGCCATGACTGGCTGATCAGAGGGTATCGATCATCCCATTTGGCCTCGAAATCGGTCAGCTTTTGCTCGGCCATTTCAACCGTCGTCGAGCGGTAAATAAGCTTGAGGTCGGCAGCGGCTTCGCGTTGATGCTTCCACGATACGAACTTCAAGCTGTTGCGCACCATATGCACGATGCACAGTTGAACCGAGGCTTGCGGATAGACCACTTCGATCGCCTCAGGAAAGCCCTTGAGCCCATCCACGCAGGCGATAAAGATGTCTTTTACCCCGCGTGTTTTAAGCTCTGTGACTACTTGCAGCCAGAATTTGGCACCTTCAGTCTGTGCGATCCACAATCCTAGAACTTCTTTTCGACCGTCCATATTGACGCCAATGGCCAAGTAAACCGCCTTGGTTCTGACCGCGCCACTGTCGCGCACTTTGACGTGAATGCAATCGAGGTAGAGGATCGGATAGAGCTCGTCCAGAGGACGCGATTGCCAGACTTTGACCTCTTCGCTAACGGCGTCGGTAATCGCCGAGATGAGGCTAGGAGAGACCTCTGTGCCGTACATCTCCTGCAGGTGCCCCTGAATTTCCCGAACAGTCATCCCTCGGGCGTACAGCGAAATGACCTTGTCATCGAAGCCGGTCCAACGCGTCTGGTGCTTGGAAACTAGCTGGGGCTCGAACATTCCCTGGCGATCACGGGGAATCTCCAGCGGTAGCTCGCCAAAGTCGCCCTTGAGCGTCTTACCGCTATGGCCGTTGCGAGCATTTCCTTCGGCATTGGTAACGGCTGCGCTTTTGTCATGCCCCAGGTGCTCGGTCATTTCAGCTTCCAGGGCTCGTTCGACGAGCATCTTGGTGAGCTGCTTGAGCAGGCCATTTTCGCCGATCAGATCTTCGGGTTTTCGGTAGTTGGCCAACAGGCTGTCGGCCAGCTTTACCAGTTCAGGATCGGGTTTGACTCGTTTAGTGCGCTTGGGCTCGGTCATTGAGACTCCTTGGGAAAGGCAGTGTGCGCCTAATGACCGTTTACACAAACCTCAGGACACCCTCGAGGCGTCTGCGAAATTCGCAGGCGCCTTTAAGGCTTAACCGACTCACCCTCAGGCTTGTGCGCCACAAATCGCATCATCCACTCTGCGACGGTAGTGCCGTGATGCTCATGTTCAAGACTCGCCATACCTTTCGAATAAATCTGCTCGCCCAGCGCTTCCTGACGAATATCCAACAATGCCCGTGAGTAATCGTGAATGAACTCCGGATGCCCCTGGAAGCACAGCACTTGATCGTTGATGTGATATGCGGCGAATGGGCAGAAATCACTCGAGGCGATGACCGTAGCGTTTTTTGGCAGCGCGGTGACCTGATCCTGGTGACTGATCAGCAGCGTCAGTTCCTCCCTCAGCGGGCTCATCCACGGCGCCTTGGCCGCGAGTTTGTACTTGTGGGTGCCGACGCCCCAGCCCTGGGTCGCCCGCTCGCTCTTGCCACCCAACAACAGCGCCAGCAATTGATGGCCGAAGCACACGCCCAGTAGTTTGTCGCCGCGCTCGTAACGGCTCAGCAAGTACGTTTTGAGGGTTTCAATCCACGGATCGGTGCCGAAGGAATCGGCTTTGCTGCCGGTAACCAGATAGGCATCGAAGGTCAGGTCATCGCTGGGATAATCACCCTGCATCACGTTGTATACGGTGAACTCGGCGGCGATGGGTTGCTGCGAAAACAGACGCTGGAACATCTGCCCGTAACCCTGATATTGATCGACCAGTTCCGGACGCAGGATGTCGGTTTCCAGAATGCAGATGCGTAACGACATAAAAAATACCTGACACATGAAGGGAATAATGCACACCCCAGAGCCTGCCTTGAAACACGGTGGCAAGGCAAGCCCCGGAACGGGTCATCGGTCCCTTTAGAACAACGCGTCTTTGGCCGCCTTCTCCAACAGCAGCGCAGGCGGTGTGAAACGCTCGCCGTACTGCTCGGCCAGGTACTGAGCGCGGGCGACGAAATCTTGCACGCCGTACTGATTGATGAACTGCAGCGCACCACCGGTCCAGGCCGCGAAGCCGATGCCGAAGATCGAGCCGACGTTGGCATCCGCCGTCGAGGTCAGCACGCCCTCCTCCATACAGCGCACGGTTTCGATGGCTTGGACGAATAGCAGTCGATCGCGTATGTCCTTCGGCGAAATCTGCCCATCGGCTTTCTCGAAACGGCTTTTAAGTTCAGGCCACAAATGCTTCTGCCCTGTGGCCGGGTAATCGTAGAAACCACCCCCAGCGGCCTTGCCCGGACGTTTGTATTCCTTGAGCAACAAGTCAATCACGGCGAACGCCGGATGCTCAATCAGGGGTTTCCCTTCTGCTCGCAGGTCTTTGGCGGTTTGCTCGCGGATGTGGCTCATGAGGCTGAGGGAAACTTCGTCGGAGATCGCCAGAGGCCCGACGGGCATGCCAGCCTTGCGTGCTTCGGTCTCGATCATCGGCGCGCTCACGCCTTCGCCGAGCATGGCGATGCCTTCATTGGTGAAGGTGCCAAATACTCGCGAGGTAAAGAAGCCGCGACTGTCGTTGACCACAATCGGCGTTTTCTTGATTTGCAGGACGAAATCGAACCCGCGCGCCAGGGTTTCGTCGCTGGTATGGACACCTTTGATGATTTCCACCAGCGGCATTTTCTCCACGGGACTGAAGAAATGCAGGCCGATGAATTTCGTCTGGTCCGGCACTGCCGTGGCCAGGCCGCTGATCGGCAAGGTCGAAGTGTTGGAGGCGATGACCGCGTCCGGGCCGACGACGGCTTGCACGGCTGAAGAGACCTTGGCCTTCAGTTCGCGGTCTTCAAACACCGCTTCAATGATCAGATCGCAACCCGCCAGGTCCGCATCGTTTTCGGTGGCATGGATTCGCGCCAAAACCTCTTCGCGCTGCTCCCGGGTTAACTGACCACGCGCAACTTTCTTGTCCAGCAACGCCGCCGAGTGAGCCTTGCCCTTCTCTGCCGCGGCGAGGTTGATGTCTTTGAGCACCACGTCGATGCCGGCTGATGCGCTGACAAACGCGATGCCCGCGCCCATCATCCCGGCGCCGAGCACGCCGGCTTTCTTCGTCACGTAAGGCGCTATGCCTTGGGGCCGTGAGCCGCCGGCATTGATCTCATTGAGCTGAAACCAGAACGTGCCAATGAGGTTTTTCGACACCTGGCCGGTTGTCAGCTCGGTGAAGTAGCGGGTTTCGATCAGGTGCGCCGTGTCGAAATCCACCTGGGCGCCTTCCACCGCAGCACAGAGAATTTTCTCCGGCGCGGGCAGACAGCCCTCAGTTTTGCTGCGCAGAATCGATGGCGTGATAGCAAGCATCGGTGCGAGCTTCGGATCCGACGGCGTGCCGCCAGGGATCTGATAACCCTTCACGTCCCAGCGCTGCACAGCGACCGGGTGAGCGACAATCCACGCCCGCGCCTTGGCCATCAGCTCATCGCGATCGGCGGCTAACTCGTCAATCAAACGCGCCTGTAACGCCTGTTGCGGGCGGATTTTTTTGCCTTCAAGCAGATACGGCAGGGCTTTTTCAATGCCCAGCATGCGGACCATGCGCACTACCCCGCCGCTGCCCGGCAACAGGCCTAGGGTGACTTCGGGCAGGCCCAGTAGCACCGACGGATGGTCCAGCGCCACGCGGTGATGGCACGCCAGGCAGATTTCCCAACCGCCGCCGAGCGCCGCGCCGTTAATGGCGGCAACCACCGGTTTGCCGAGGGTTTCCAGGGTGCGCAGTTGGCCCTTGAGTGTCAGCACCCTGTCGTAAAAGGCTTTGGCTTCGGGTTTGCCGACCTTGATCAGTTCATTAAGGTCGCCGCCGGCGAAGAAGGTCTTCTTGGCCGAGGTGATGATCACGCCGGCAATGGCGTCCTTGTCGGCGACCAGTCGGGCGACGCAGGTGGCCATGGCGTCGCGGTAGACCGCGTTCATGGTGTTGGCACTCTGGCCTGGCATGTCGATGGTCAGGACGACGATCTGGTCCTGACCTTTTTCGTAACGGATGGCTTCGGTCATGGCTATTTCCTTGAAATCGGGGCTCAGAGGCGTTCGATGATGGTGGCAATGCCCATGCCGCCGCCGACACACAATGTCGCCAGGCCATAGCGCAGGCGCCGGGCTTCCAGTTCATCGAGCAGCGTGCCGAGAATCGCGCAGCCGGTGGCGCCGAGCGGATGGCCCATGGCGATGGAGCCACCGTTGACGTTGACCTTGTCGGGGTCGATGGCCATGTCCTTGATGAACTTGAGCACGACCGAAGCGAACGCTTCGTTGACTTCGAACAGGTCGATGTCTTCGACCCGCAGCCCGGCCTTGGCCAGCGCCTTGCGGGTGGCCGGTGCCGGGCCGGTGAGCATGATGGTCGGGTCGGTGCTGGTGACCGCCGTGGCGACGATTCGCGCTCGCGGCTGCAAGCCCAGCGCCCGGCCACGGGCGGAGGAGCCGATCAGCATCAGCGCCGCGCCATCGACAATCCCGGAGCTGTTGCCCGGCGTGTGCACGTGGTTGATCCGCTCGATCTGGCTGTAAACCCGCAATGCCGTGGCATCGAAGCCCATTTGCCCGATCATTTCGAAACTCGGCTTGAGCTTGCCCAGACCCTCCATCGTCGATTCGGCGCGAATGAACTCATCGTGATCGAGCAGAATGATGCCGTTTTGGTCTTGCACCGGCACCAACGACTTGTTGAACGAACCGTCCGCCCGCGCCCGCGTAGCCTTCTGCTGGGAGTGCAACGCGAAGGCATCGACGTCCTGACGGCTGAAGCCTTCAATCGTGGCGATCAGGTCCGCACCCACGCCCTGAGGCGTGAAGTGGTTGTGCAAATTGGTTTCCGGATCCAGCGCCCAAGCGCCGCCATCACTGCCCATAGGCACGCGGGACATCGACTCGACGCCACCGACCACCACCAGGTCTTCGAAGCCGGAACGCACTTTCATCGCACCGAGGTTCACCGCTTCCAGCCCCGACGCGCAAAAGCGATTGAGCTGCATGCCAGCCACGCTGACGTCCCAATCGGCCACCTGCGTGGCGGTCTTGGCGATGTCGGAACCCTGATCGCCGATGGGCGTCACGCAGCCGAGCACCACATCATCGACCTGACTGGTATCGAGGGACGTGCGCTGCTGCAGCGCCGTCAGCAGCCCGGCCACCAGGTTCACTGGCTTGACGCTGTGCAAGGCGCCATTGGCCTTGCCTTTACCACGGGGCGTGCGTAACGCATCGAATATCAAAGCTTGGGTCATGACGTCCTCGAAACCTGATGGTGGATGAAGATCAAAAGATCGTCCGAACGCGGCCCGAGCCTTCGGCAGCTCCTACAGGAGACTGTGTGATCCTGATCTTTATGCCCCTCACCTTATGCGCAGCAGCCATGGATTCAATGACCACAGTGCTCATCGGCATTGACGGTCACGCTCAGACGAACGGTAGTCTGCTATCGGATAAATCGATTCACGTCACCAAGCTGTCTAGCCAACGGGCGCCCAAGAAGCTGGCCATAAGCCTCATGACACTTTTAAAGTGATGAGTACTAAATCCATACGAAATGGATCTAAGCCAAGCGTGACGCGGGCCCTAAGGTAAACCTGTACGAAGTTGTCGTCGGGTTTTGCCGAGGCACTCGTCCTACAAGGAAGTGCAGCGCTCTGCCGTCATGGATATAGGCAGGCAGGCATCAGGAAATAACAAAAAAGGCGGTCAAGCCATGTTCAAGCATTCGAAAGTTCGTCAAGCCGGGCTCATTTTATTCGCCACTACGCTGTTGTTGATTTTGCCGAACCTGACCAAGGTGATTGGCTGATCGAGCATCAGGGTTTTCATTTCGCCTGATAAAAATGTGATTGACTCGCTACCCGGGTCAGCGTGGCTGTGCCAATCTTTGCGGCACTTTTACGACATGGACGGCGATTACTTGAAAACGCTCATTCTGTTTGGGGCCTTGCTGCTCAGCATGCCCCTGTCTGCCGCAGAGCTGAATCTGGAGCTGGGCGCGAGTTCTCGCACCTGGCAGACCGAGCAATTGCTCAAGCATCCTCAGGTTCAGACCCTCACCATCACTAACGACGTTTCCTACAAACGGGACATGAGCTATCGCGCCGTGCCGTTAGCGGCGTTGTTGACGGGCATCAAGCCTGACGATCATTTGCAAGCTGTGGCGCTGGACGGTTTTGCTGCCGAACTGGCTGCCGCGCCGTTGCTCAATACCCAAGGCGCGCGGGCCTGGTTGGCGATTGAAGACCCGACCCAGCCGTGGCCGCCCTTGTCCGAGGGCAAACACAGTGCCGGGCCGTTTTATCTGGTCTGGACCGATCCACAAGCGGGCAATATCAGCCCCGAGCAATGGCCGTTCGAAGTCGCCAGCATCAAGCGCATGGCCCCGGTGGCCGAGCGCTTCCCCGCCCTGCTGCCCGATCCTGCGCTGAAGGCGGACGATCCGGTGAACAAGGGCTTTGCGCTATTTCAAAAGAACTGCCTGGCTTGTCATCGATTGAATGGCGCGGGCGATGCGCAGTTCGGGCCGGACCTGAATATTCCGTTCAATCCGACCGAGTATTTCGGCGCGGATTTCCTCAAGCGCTACATTCGTGATCCGCAGAGCTTGCGCCAGTGGCCACAGGCGAAGATGCCGGCGTTCGCCACGACGGTGTTGCCGGAGGAGGATCTGGAATTGTTGGTGGGGTATTTGAAGCATATGGCGGGGCGGAAAGTGAAACCATAGTCAGTGATCGTTCCCACGCTCTGCGTGGGAATGCAGCCCGTGACGCTCTGCGTCACATCCAAAGCCGAACGCGGAGCGTCCGTGGAGGCATTCCCACGCAGAGCGTGGGAACGATCGGTGGTAGGTTACTGCTGTTGGACGGAGATCACCGGCGCAGGCGTCGGCGAGACAAACACCTTCGCATGCATCTGCTCGCACCCACCGCCACGGCGCATGCCGCGCACCGGGCAGGCGTCTAGGTAATCCAGGCCCACGGCCAGTTTCAGGTGACGCTCCGGGCGGGCCAGCTCGTTGGTTACGTCGAAGCTGTACCAGGCGTCATCCAGCCAGGCTTCAGCCCAGGCGTGACTGGCCAGGTGTTCGCTGTTCTCGCTGTACAGATACCCCGACACATAACGCGAGGGAATGCCCAGGCTGCGGGCGCAGGCGAGAAACGCATGGGTATGGTCCTGGCAGACCCCGGAACGCCCGGCGAAAGCCTGGGCGGCGCTGGTGTCCACTTCGGTGGAACCCGGCGTGTAGGTCATGTGCTGGTTCAGGCCATGCATCAAATCGATCAGCGCCGTACGATCCCGGCGTTGTTTGCACGACTTCTGAGCAAACGCGCGCAGGGCTTCGTCGGCTTCGGTCAGGCGCGTGAAACGCAGGAATGGCAGCGCCGACTGGCTTTCATGCTCGGCTTCGCGCAGTTCGTCGATGTCTACCTGCCCTCGGGCGCCGATGATGATTGCCTCGTGGGGTTCGTCCAGGGTCAGCACATGCAGAATATTGCCGAACGGATCAAGTTGCGAGCGCACCGGGCGTGGCAGGTCGAGCTGCCAGCTGAGCACGTGTTGGCGCTCGCTGTCGTGGGGGGTCAGTCGCAGGTACTGGATGCTGGCCCGCACCTGATCTTCGTAGTGATAGGTGGTCTCGTGGCTAATGGAAAGTCTCATGCCGCCTCCAGGTAGGAACTGTGTATGGCGTTGCCCAACTGGCGCACCAGCGGGATGAACTCGGTCAGCCAGGCGTGCAGGCCTTCGTCGAGAATTTCGTTGATACCGGTGTAACGCAGGCGCGCGTCCATTTCTGCCGCCAAACGCTGGGCAGGACGGCCGTTGGCGCCCGGTAATTGGGCGAGGATCTGGTCGATTTCTTCGGTGCAGGCACGCAGGGATCGCGGCACATCGGCGCGCAGCAGCAACAACTCGGCGACATGCCGGGCGCCAGGGGCGTCGCGGTAAATCTCGGTGTAAGCCTCAAACGACGACAAGGCCCGCAGCAAGGCGCTCCACTGGTAATACGCGTGGGCCGTGCCGTCGCTGACCGCTTCGGCCTGATCGCCGGCCATTTCGTAACGGGCGTCGAGCAGGCGCAAGGTGTTGTCAGCCCTTTCGATAAAAGTCCCCAGACGAATGAACCGGAACGCGTCGTTACGCATGATGGTGCCGTAGGACGCGCCGCGGAACAGGTGGGAACGTTCCTTGATCCACTCACAGAAACGGCTCATGCCGTAGCGACTCAAGCCCTGCTCGGCGATCCCGCGAATTTCCAGCCAGGTAGCGTTGATGTTCTCCCACATGTCGGCGGTGATTCGCCCTCGCACCGCATGGGCGCTGGCGCGCGCGGCACCGAGGCAGCTGTAGATGCTCGCCGGGTTGGCCGCATCCAAAGCGAAAAAGTGCAGCAGCCGTTCGGCATGCAGATCGCCGTGACGCTCCAGGTAATCGTCCAGAGTGCCGGTGATCAGCAACGGCATGGCGAGTTCATGCAAGCCATCACCACGACCGTCCTGAGGCATCAGGGACAGCGAATAACTGATATCGAGCATCCGTGCGAGGTTTTCCGCCCGCTCCAGGTAACGCGACATCCAATACAGATCCGAGGCAGTTCTACTTAACATGGCAAGCTTCCTTCAATCCTCGACCACCCAGGTGTCCTTGGTTCCGCCGCCCTGGGAGGAATTCACCACCAGGGAGCCTTCACGCAAGGCAACACGGGTCAAACCGCCGGGCACAACCCGGGTTTCGCGGCCAGACAATACAAACGGACGCAGGTCGATATGGCGTGGAGCGATACCGTTTTCGACAAAGGTCGGACAGGTTGATAAAGACAACGTCGGTTGGGCGATGTACGCGTGGGGCTTGGCTTTGATCCGCTCACGGAAAGATTCGATTTCCGCTGCCGTCGCCGCCGGTCCCACCAGCATTCCGTAGCCGCCGGAACCCTGGGTTTCCTTGACCACCAGCTCTGAAAGATTGGCCAGCACGTGGGACAGTTCCGAGGGATTACGACACTGCCATGTCGGCACGTTCTTCAGGATCGGCTCTTCATCCAGGTAGAAACGAATCATGTCCGTGACGAAGGGATATACCGATTTGTCGTCCGCGACCCCGGTGCCGATGGCATTCGCCAGTACCACGTTACCGGAGCGGTAGGACGACAGCAGACCTGGCACGCCGAGCATCGAATCCGGGTTGAATGCCAACGGATCGAGGAAGGCATCGTCGAGGCGACGGTAGATCACGTCGACGGCTTTCGGCCCGTCCGTGGTGCGCATGAACACCTTGTCATCGCGCACGAACAGGTCCGCGCCTTCCACCAGTTCAACGCCCATTTCCCGGGCCAGAAATGCATGCTCGAAAAACGCGCTGTTGAAGCGCCCCGGCGTCAGCACCACCACGCTCGGGTTGTCGATCGGGCTGGAGCTTTTCAGGGTGTCGAGCAACAGGTTCGGATAGTGGTCGATCGGTGCAATGCGCTGGGCAGCGAACAACTCGGGGAACAATCGCATCATCATCTTGCGGTCTTCGAGCATGTAGCTCACGCCGCTGGGTGTACGAAGATTGTCTTCGAGCACGTAGTACGTGCCGTCGCCATCGCGCACCAGGTCGACGCCGGAAATGTGCGAATAGATATCGCGGTGCAGATCCAGCCCTTGCATCGCCAACTGGTATTGCTCGTTGGCCAGCACTTGCTCGGCCGGGATGATGCCGGCCTTGATGATGCGCTGCTCGTGATAGAGGTCGGCAAGGAACATGTTCAATGCCTTGACCCGCTGAATGCAGCCGCGCTCGACAATCCGCCACTCGCTGGCGGGGATACTACGGGGAATGGTGTCGAAGGGAATCAGGCGCTCTGTCCCTTGCTCATCACCATAGAGCGTGAAGGTAATCCCGGCACGATGAAATAACAGATCGGCCTCGCGTCGCCGTTGTGCCAAAAGCTCGTCAGGCGTTTCGGCCAGCCAATGGGCAAACTCCCGATAATGCGGGCGGACCTGGCCGCCGGCATCGTACATCTCATCAAAATAGGTGCGGATCATGCCGTACTCCTTGTCACTCCGGACATCCAGGCCTTCGCAAGGCCCGTGCCATCGGCATAAACGCTTTGATATCAATCAGTTGGAGAATGACGCTGCACGCACCGCACCAATCCTGTGCGGTAAATGCCCCAACCTGATCGCCCCCGCCTCATGGCGAAGCAATGCTGTCGCCTATCAGCAGCATAGCCAGAGTTGATTTCACTGCCCGGGGGCGATGCGGATAATCGGCGCATTCGCTGGAAAACTTATCGCTCTTCCCTTTTAGCCGCCTGTTTAGGTGGCTTTTTTTTGCGTTTTTGAAACGTTATGAATCAAAAACACGATCTTTGGCCTTTTCAAACCGCGAGAACGAAAACGGCCAACCCAAAGGTCAGCCGTTGCTGAGTGTTGTCACTGTTCATAAAGTTATGCGAGTAACCCTCGTACCTCCTGCTTGACGCCCCATCCTTCGATGATACCGCCCAGAGGCTCGACCACCGCCTCGAAGTCCTGTTCAAAGTCGCCGATCCCGTCGTAGGTGGCGTACATCACTTTGCTCAGTTCCAGATGCCACGCGCCGTCGTCGCGCACGCTGATCTGGGCATTCAAGGATTCACCACTGAAATGACCTGCCGCCCTGCGTGCCCGCTCCTCGTCCGGGAAAATGGCGTAGAACTCGATGGGATGGAATCGTGAAAAGTCGAAACCGCCTTCTTTCATGCGGCGCAGCACGCTGCTGCTGATGTCTTCTTGATAGGCTGTGCTCATGAAACGTCCCCCTCAGACTGATGGATAGACTTTCCGTATTCCCTGCACTTTCAACCGATGGGTGAGAGCGATACGGCAACGGAGGTTGCCGACGGGAAACAAGCATGTAGCTGACAAGACCAGACCTTAGCGAGTCATTCGCTGATCTCGCTTGCAGAGTAGCCTTAAGACAGAGGCGCTGCCAAGGCCTGGTTGTGAATGTGACAGGGGGTGTATCAGATCGGGGTAATACTGATGATTTCAATGCTGTTCTGGGATTTCAGACTTTTGACGGTCGGATCGTCGGTACGACCCTCCAGATCATTGAGATCCAGTTCGGCAGCGACCGGCAGGCACCGGGCGCGAATGAGTTTGGCGGCTTGCTCGCTGTTCGGGCATTCCTCGCACTCGAAAAGTTCGTCCACTGTTTCACCGTGATCATCCACGAAAGTGATTTTCCACTTTTGCATCGGTGCCTCCTCGATAAAACCCATGGATGGGCTTACAAGTATCTGGACTTTTGCCCTGAGTGATCGTTCAAACGGATTACAACGCGCAAGCATGAAAGGCATAGAAACGGTAGGGGCTGAGCTTGCTCAGCTCCTACCGGGGTTATGCGTACATTTTAGTCGTTGCTGGGTTTGTTCACCGCTTGCAGCACATATTGCGGCAAGGCGAAGGCACCGATGTGGATTTCCGGGTTGTAGTAGCGAGTGATGATGCCGCTGCCAGCGAACCGCTGTTGGAGGATTTCGCGGGACAATTTGCGATAGGCGGTATTGGTTGCGCCCCAGGCGAAGGTCATCGCGCCACCGATGTAGGTCGGCACGGCCGCCTGATAGAAGTGCCAGTCCGGGAACAGGCTGCGCAGACGGCCGGCGGTGGTTTTGACTTCTTCGATTTGCATGAACGGAGTGCCGTTCTGGGTCACCAGAATGCCGCCTTCGTTCAGGCAGCGACGGCAAGCCTGGTAGAAATTTTCGGAGAACAGCACTTCACCCGGGCCGATCGGATCGGTGGAGTCAGAAATGATCACGTCGAACTTTTCGGTGGTGGTGGCGACGAAACGCATGCCGTCGTCGATCACCAGGTTCAGGCGTGGATCATCGAATGCACCCTTGGAGTGGTTCGGCAGGAATTCCTTGCACATGTCGACCACAGTGCCGTCGATCTCGACCATGGTGATGTGCTCGATGCTGCGGTGCTTGGCCACTTCACGCAGCATGCCGCCGTCGCCGCCGCCAATGATCAGTACGCGCTTGGCGGTGCCATGGGCGAGGATCGGCACGTGGGTGAGCATTTCGTGATAGATGAATTCGTCGGCTTCTGTGGTCTGGATCACGCCGTCCAGTGCCATTACCCGGCCCATGCGCGGGTTCTCGAAAATCACCAGATGCTGGTGTTCGGTGCGCACTTCGTGCAGCAGTTTTTCCATGCGAAAACGCTGGCCATAGCCTTCGTAGAGGGTTTCCAGGTACTCGCTGGTTGGGGTATTGCTCATGGGAAGTGCTCCGATGAATGCGGGTGGCAACGGACGGTTACCCGCCCATGATGGCCAATCGATCGCCTCGATTGCCCGGGAAAGGCGCGCATTCTACGTTGTGGAACATGACAGGTCGAACGTCACTTGATGGTTCGACACAATCCTCTGTGGGTGCTGGCTTGCCTGCGATAGGACCGCTGCGGTGAAACTGACCCGACCGCAGCGCCTGCATCGCGGGAAAGCCACGCTCCTATAGGTTCAGTGTTGCTTGTGGGAAACCGATCAGATCCGCACATTACCTCGCGGCCCGGCGATGGCCCAGATGATCAGCCCCAGGACCGGCAGCAGGAGGATCAATAGCACCCAGATGATTTTCATCCCGGTCTCGGCGCCACTTTTAAGCACGTTGATGATGGCCCAGATATCCAGGGCAAGAATAATCAGGCCAACCAGGCTGTTGAATGTGGAACCCATGGTGACGCTCCCGAAGAGTGGTGTGCAGTCTTAGGATAGTCGGGCCTTGTGCGGGTTCCGTTTTATTACCGTCGTCGAGATTTTCAGACGTGGATCGCCACTTTCAGGGCTTCCAGAGATGGCGCGGCGGCAATGCCAACTTCGGCGCACAACTCGAGCACCCGTGGCATGTCATTACCGTAGACCAGCACCACTTGCAGCTCGTCGTCGAGCAACTGGCTGAAGTTCAGCAGCGTGTAACCGCCGTTTTCCTTGTTCATGCTGCTCATCTGCACCTGAATGCGATTGAGCGCCGTCAGGGCATCGGTCTTGGCCAGTTGCTTAGGTTTAATGTTGAACTCGACGCCGGGACCGAACGAAGCGACGATCTGCGCGAACAGGTCCATGTAGGTGTCAGCCTGGAACAGCACGGTTTCCGGCAAGCTGCCGACGACTACCCACTCGCCCAACGGGATCGGAAAAGTGTCGTCGTAGTTGATGTCCGGATTAGCTGTCAGAAAAGCCTCGGGATTGGCGTAGGCCTGAGCCGCTTCGTCAGCGACTTTCAGAATTTCGTCATCGCTCATGCACCCGGAGCTGATTTTGCTGATGAGTTCAATGAGTGCGGCTTTCATGAGGTGGATCCTGTAGCGAGGGAGATTTGAGGGCGCGAAGGATAGCGCATTCGGAAACGGATTACGGGACCAGGCATAAACCTGTGGCGAGGGAGCTTTGCTCCCTCGCCACAAAAGCCCCGTAACCACAGAGGTCAGGCCAGGAGTTTTTGCAATTGTGCGGTGGTATCCACCGCGCCCATGGTTTTGGCCGCATCCAGCGCGGACACACCGTTGGCGTCCTTGGCTTTCGGATCGGCGCCTTTGCTGATCAGGTAGTCAATGATTTCGACGCGGTTGAACATCGCGGCCATCATCAACGCAGTTCGACCGTCGAAGGACGAACCTTCCACTTGCGCGCCCCCCTCGATCAATGCCTTGACCACCGCCAGATCACCCTTGAACGCCGCGCCGGCAATCGGGCTCTGGCCGTTGTCATTACGGATCTCCGGGTCGGCCTTGTGCTCGAGCAGGACTTTTACCGTCTCGACATGGCCGTGGTACGCAGCGAGCATCAGCAAAGTGTCGCCCTTGTGGTTGCGCAGATTCGGCGGCAAGCCCTTGGTCAGCAGCGCAGCCATCATGGCTGCATCGCCCTCGCGCGCTTTGTTGAACACCTGTTCGGCAAATTCAGCAGCCTCTTCGGGGCTCATCTGGCGGCTTTTGTCTGACATTGGGGACTCCACATTCGGTCAATCGGAAAGCCGATAGTTTCCCGAGCGCTCCCGAACCTGTCACTTCTTTTTTCTCATGGATGGCCATAGCCACATTCAATAAAAGCCAAATTCAATAGCGGTACCTGCCACAGTGAATATCCGCCAGCACCTGCTCGGTCACTTGCACGTAAGTCTGGGTTCCCGGCAACCAGGCGTAGATCGGGTCATCGCCGGTGGTGTTCGGGTCGAAGGCTTCGTCCTTGAGTCGGGTCTTCTGGTATTTGAAGGTCGCGGTGGTTTCCATTTTCACTTTCACCCGTAGGAAAAGTGGCACCGCATAGGCAGGCATTTGCTGCCTGGCGAACGCCAGCAACTCGCTGAAGTCCAGGGTCGCCAGGGACTCAGCCGGGGTGATTGCCGCCATTCCGGCACGCCCATTGGTGTTGTGGATTTCTACGCCATAGGCCACGGCTTCGGCGATCTGCGGGTGTTGCAGCAGGGTGTTTTCGACCTCGGTGGTCGAGACGTTTTCGCCTTTCCAGCGGTAGGTGTCGCCCAAGCGATCGACAAACTGCGCGTGACCAAAACCGATGTTGCGCAGCAGGTCACCGGTATTGAAGTAACGGTCACCCTTCTCGAACACGTCATGGAGCACGACTTTGGCGGTTTTCTGCGGATCGGTGTAGCCGTCCAGCGGCGCCTTGTCGTCGATCCTCGCCAACAGCAGACCCTGCTCGCCCTTGATCACTTTGCGCATTAAGCCCCTGGCATCACGGGAGGGGGCACCGCTGTCGTGGTCGTATGCCACCAGTTCCCAGGCCATCAGGGAAAAACCGACGGTGTTGTCAAAATTGAGGATGTTGGTGAAGGCGATATTGCCGTCGCTGGCGGCGTACAGCTCGCAGATATGATCAACGGCAAAACGCGTTTTGAACTCGCGCCACGCACCGGGGCGCAGACCATTACCGATCATCTTTGTCACGCCGTGCAGACTGTCGTCCGGGCTGCGCGGTTGATCCACCAGGTAGCGGCACAATTCGCCGACATAACCGAGGGTGGTCGCCCGGTATTTACGCACATCGCTCCAGAACTGGCTGGCGCTGAACTTGCGGCGGATGGCAAACCCCGACGCCCCGCTGATCGCCGAGCCCCAGCACACGCAGAGGCCGGTGGCGTGGTACAGCGGCAAGGTGCAATAGACGATGTCATGCGGCCGCATATTCAAAGCGATCAGCCCGAAACTGGCAGCGCTGTGCATCCAGCGGCCATGCTTGAACACCCCGACCTTGGGCAATCCGGTGGTGCCCGAGGTGTAAATGTAGAAACAAGGATCGTCGAGAAAAATCTGCTGACTGCTGACGGGGTTGTCGCTGCAGGCTTCGGCGCTGACCGTCATCAGGTTAATGAAGCCATCGGACGAATTGCCCGGATGGCGATAAGTGTCTTGATCGGCGACAAACCAGGTGCGCGCCGCGTCGATGGACACCCGCTCGCGGACCGCATTGAAGGCCGGAGCCAGCTCTTCTCCGACCACGATCGCCACGGGCACCACCCGACTCAGGCTGTGAGCCAGGGTATCGCGAGTTTGGGAGGTATTGAGCAAGGCGCTGATCGCACCGACTTTGGCCACCGCTAATATCGTCACCAGCAGTTCCACACGGTTTTCGATAAAGATCGCCACCACATCGCCCTTGCGAATGCCTTGGGCTAGCAGATGATGAGCGATGCGATTGGCCCATTGATTGACCTGTGCGTAAGTGAGCACCACCTCGCCCTGCAGCAAGGCCGGGCCATCGGGATTACGCAGCGTCGCCTGCTCAAAGCTCCAGCCCAGGCCACACGATTGGGTCGGGGCCTTGACGTAGGCGGCTTTCATGCCCTTCACCACACGGGGAATGGCTCTGGCAATGGAAGGCAGCTTGCGGAGCATCATGCCCCAGGTAATCGTGTCGTTCAGCGTGCGGCTCATGATGCTCCCGTCGATCTTCTTATTGTCGGGTGGCGTTGATTGAGGCCGAAAATACGTCAGCGGTTCTTGAGCTGTACACGCGGTTTTTGAAATGTTTTGTATCCGCGACCGAACTGTTCGGAGCTGCCATCGAAAAGCGGAACCCTGACGTTGTGATTGGTTCAATCGAATCGACCGACCACGCAAAATGCAGGATGCACGATGGCCATTCATGCAGATTGCACGAAATCGCAAAAACACTTAAAAGTTAACCTATTGATTTATATGTCTTTTTAAAAAAACAGGCGCTGGCACAATCACTGCAGCTACCTCTCCATGTTGCCCTTCAAAGCACTCACGGAGCCGATAGACATGAGCCTGATCCAGGAAAAATTTTCGTCGCTGTTCTCCAATTTCGAAGTGACCACCCAGCCACGGCCTGACGGCGGCATTCTGCTGACCCTGCGCAGTACGGACGGCAAAGTCTTCAAACGTTCAATTTCCTACCAGCAATTGCATGCTGGCGATCAGCTGTCGTGGGTGATCAGCGCGATTCGCCGTGATGTCGCGGAACAGGCCAGCGAACTGCCGCAGATTTCCATGCTGCAAAGCCAGCAACGGTTTGCCTTGCCGACCTATCACTCGGTTTAAATCCAGATAATAAACGCGCTACAAACAAACAGGCCGTGAGCGCTTTCGCTTCACGGCCTGAGTTGTTTCTGCCGTTACGCTATCTCCTACAGGTTATGCGGGGGTTTACAGGGCTAAAGGATTGATCCGCGCAAAGCTATCGACGGTCACATGCCCCGCCAATTCCCCACCCTCACGAGCCAGGCCACAGGTTGCCATCCCGGCCGTGCGCGCCGCGTCCAGCTCTTGAACGATGTCGGACAGGAACAGAATTTGCGACGCCTCGAGGCCAATCGCCTGGGTGATCCGCTCGTAGGACTGTGCTTCACGCTTGGGCCCTGAAGTGGTATCGAAATAACCACTGAACAGTGGCGACAAATCCCCCGCGTCCGAGCACCCGAAAATCAGTTTTTGCGCCTGAATCGAGCCCGAAGAATAGACAAACAGTTGATAGCCTTCCTGATGCCAGCGCTTGAGCGCTTCAACGGCGTCCGGGTACACGTGGCCTTTCAACTGCCCGGCCTGATACCCCTGCTCCCAGACCATGCCTTGCAATGCCTTGAGCGGCGTGGCCTTGCGGTCTTCGGCGATCCAGCCCAAGAGGATCTCAATGACCCGTTCGACGTCGGCTTGCGGTTCACCGCTGTCACGCCGAACAGCGGCGAGCTGCTCGGCAACGTCGGCGCGTTCGGCGTTTTCGCGAACGAAGTCCGGCAGGTGTTTGGCGGCGTAAGGAAACAGCACGTCGAACACAAAACTCACCGCGCTGGTGGTGCCTTCGATGTCGGTGAGAATCGCTTTGATCGGCATCGGCTCAGTCCTCGAGACGCGGGAAGCGGCTGGCGATGTTGTCGCCGGTGAAATTGGCCACCCAGCCTTCGGGGTTGTTGAACAGGCGGACCGCGACGAAATGCGGATTTTCACCCATGTCGAACCAGTGCGGTGTACCGGCCGGCACCGAGATCAGATCGTTTTTCTCGCAAAGCACGGCGTAGACGTAATCGCCGATGTGCAGGGTGAACAAGCCACGACCGGCGACGAAAAATCGTACTTCGTCTTCGCCATGGCGGTGTTCATCGAGGAACTTGGTGCGCAACTCGGCTTTTTGCGGGTGATCGCTGTTCAGGCTGACCACATCGACAGTGATGTAACCGCGTTCGGTCATCAGTTGGTCGATTTGCGCCTGATACGCGGCGATCACTTCTTCCTGGCTCGCGCCGGGCTGGATTTTCGCCGCGGCTTGCCAACGGTCGAAGCGCACGCCCTGTTCGGCCAGGGTCGAGGCGATGTCTTCGAGGTGGGTCAGGACCTTGTTCGGTATTTCAGGGCTGGAGACGTGATAAACGGACAGGCTGCTCATCTGGGCAACTCCTTAACGGTTCATGCTTTATGGTTCGAGAGCGAGCGCGTCTTCAACTCGCACTCGAACAAAAATTCAAAGGCCTCGATCTGCCGCAGCGCGTCGCTCATGCGCGCGCCCCATGTGTAGAGGCCATGGCCGCGGATCAGATAGCCGACGCAATCAGGATGGGCGTCGAGCCAAGGCTGCACCTTGGCGGCCAGCCGCGCAATGTCCTGATCGTTGTCGAAAATCGGCACGCGTACCCTGGACTCGTGGGTAGAGACGCCACTGAAGGCTTTTTGCAGTTCGTAGTCTTCAAACTCGATGAAGTCTTCCGCCGTCAGGCGCGACAGCACCGTGGCATTGACTGAATGGGTGTGCAGCACCGCGCCGATCTCCGGGCGCCAGCTGTACAGCTGAGTGTGCAGTAGGGTTTCGGCGGACGGTTTTTTGCCCGATTCCAGGCTATTGCCCGACAGGTCGGTGGCCAGCACATCGTCGATGCCCAGCTGGCCTTTGTGCTTGCCGGACACGGTCAGCAGTGCTTCGGTCGGCGACAGGCGGGTCGAGTAATTGCTGCTGGTGGCCGGCGACCAGCCGCGACCATACAGAAAACGCCCGGCGTCGATGATTTCCTGGGCGAGGTGTTCACGGGTAAGGCTCATGGCCTGTCCTCTTGCATACGTGTGGCAATGATAATGGCAGCGGCGAAGGCTGCGAGACTGGCAATACTAAAAGTCAATGTGGCGCCGAGGGCATTCCAGCTGTAGCCGGAATACAGCGCGCCCAGTGCGCCGCCGGTGCCGGCCAGCGCGGCATACAACGCCTGGCCCTGCCCTTGCTGACGCGCGCCAAAGCTACGTTGCACGAACTGGATGGCAGCGGCGTGAAAGCTGCCGAAGGTGGCGGCGTGCAGCACTTGGGCAAACAGCAGCACCCACAGGAATTCAGCAAACGAACCGAGCAACAACCAACGCAGGGCCGCCAGCAGGAAACTCGCCAGCAGCACCCGGCGCACTGAGAAGCGCGCAAGAATCTTGCTCATGACTAGAAACATCAAGACTTCGGCAACCACGCCGACCGCCCAGAGCATGCCGATCAGCCCGCGACTGTAACCGAGTCGTTCAAGGTGCAACGTCAGAAAGGTGTAATACGGCCCGTGACTCATCTGCATCATCGCCACGCAAGCGTAGAACGCCAACACTCCGGGGTTGCGCAATTGCTGGAGGAATCCCTCCCCCGCCAACCGTTCACCCTGGATCGGTTGCGCGTTAGGCACCCATAGACTGCTGACGACGATCCCGGCCATGATCAGCACCAGCGCCACCGGATAGATGTCCAGGCTGAGCCATTCGAACAACCGGCCGAGCGCAACGACGGTGATGATGAAACCGATTGAGCCCCACAGGCGAATCTGACTGTAGCGAGACGTCTGGCCGTTCAAATGCGCCAGAGTGATGACTTCGAACTGTGGCAATACCGCGTGCCAGAAGAACGCGTGCAAGGCCATGACCATCGCCAGCCACGCATAGCTTTTGCTGACGAAAATCAGTGAGAAGGTCAGCAGCGTACAGACCGCGCCGAACCGCACGATGGCCAGACGTCGCCCGGTGTAGTCACCGAGCCAGCCCCAGATATTCGGCGCCACGCAGCGCATCAGCATCGGGATCGCCACCAGTTCGCCAATGCGCGCACTGGAAAAGCCCAAGTGATCGAAATACAGCGCCAGGAACGGCGCCGTCGAACCGAGCAAGGCGAAATAGAACAGATAGAAACTGGAGAGCCGCCAGTACGGCAGCGCCGCCACGGCCATCAGACTGCAGCGGCTTCAAGAACAGCCATTAAAGCTGACCCAACACCGGCGTGCTCACGCGCACATCGGCGTTCTGCCCGCGATGACGCAGCAGGTGATCCATCAGCACAATGGCCATCATCGCCTCGGCAATCGGCGTCGCGCGGATGCCCACGCACGGGTCGTGACGGCCCTTGGTGACGACCTCAACCGGGTTGCCATGGATGTCGATGGAGCGGCCCGGCGTGGTGATGCTCGAGGTTGGCTTGAGTGCCAGATGCGCCACGATCGGTTGACCGGACGAGATGCCGCCGAGAATGCCGCCGGCGTTGTTGCTGAGAAAACCTTCGGGGGTCATTTCATCACGGTGTTCGGTGCCGCGCTGGGCGATGCTGGCAAACCCGGCGCCGATTTCCACGCCTTTGACCGCGTTGATGCTCATCAGCGCATGGGCCAGTTCCGCGTCGAGGCGGTCGAAGATCGGCTCGCCGAGGCCCGGCATCACGCCTTCGGCAACCACGGTGATCTTCGCGCCGACCGAATCCTGGTCGCGACGCAACTGGTCCATATAGGCTTCCAGCTCCGGCACTTTGTCCGGGTCGGGGCTGAAGAAGGCGTTTTCTTCCACCGAATCCCAGGTCTTGAACGGAATTTCGATCGGGCCGAGCTGGCTCATGTAGCCACGAACGACGATGCCTTGGGTGGCCAGGTACTTTTTCGCAATCGCCCCTGCCGCCACGCGCATGGCGGTTTCACGGGCCGAACTGCGACCGCCGCCGCGGTAATCGCGCTCGCCGTATTTGTGGTGGTAGGTGTAGTCGGCGTGGGCCGGGCGGAACAGATCCTTGATCGCCGAATAGTCCTTGGACTTCTGGTCGGTGTTGCGGATCAACAGGCCGATGGCGCAACCGGTGGTGCGGCCTTCGAACACGCCGCTGAGGATTTCGACTTCGTCGGCTTCCTGGCGCTGGGTGGTGTGGCGGCTAGTACCGGGCTTGCGGCGATCCAGGTCGCGCTGCAGATCCTCAAGGGAAATCTCCAGGCCCGGCGGGCAGCCATCGACAATGGCGACCAACGCCGGACCATGGCTTTCGCCCGCGGTGGTGACAGTGAACAGCTTGCCGTAGGTATTGCCGGACATGCGGGACGCTCCGTGAAATCGAAACTAAAATACGTAATGCGCGCCAGTATACGCAGGCTACCCGACTAGTTCATCCTCGAACCTTATGGGTGCCTGCGAGTCCAACCGGCACCTTGTTGATGATGGCGTGATGATGCTGCGAGTTCTAGCCTTGAGCCTTACCTTGTTTACCGGCTTTGCACAGGCCACTGTCCTGCAACGCCCGATCACATTGGACACGGGCAGCGACGAGCTTTTCGGCTCGCTGTTGCTGCCCAAGTCCGACACGCCTGTGCCGGTTGTCCTGATCATTTCCGGCTCCGGTCCTACGGATCGTGACGGAAACAACCCCGACGGCGGACGCAACGACAGCCTCAAACGGCTGGCCTGGGTGCTGGCCAAACACAACATCGCCAGCGTGCGCTACGACAAGCGCGGTGTGGCGGCGAGCCTGGCTGCGACTCCAGACGAACGCAATCTGTCGGTGGAGGCCTATGTGGCCGACGCCGAAGCCTGGGGCCAGAAGCTCAAAGCCGATCCACGCTTTGGCAAACTGATTTTGCTGGGACACAGCGAAGGTGCGTTGATCGCCAGCCTGGCGGCGCCGAACGTCAATGCCGCAGCGGTGATTTCCATGTCCGGCAGCGCCCGGCCGATCGATCAGGTCCTGCGCCAGCAATTGAGCAATCGCCTGCCGCCGCCCTTGATGTTGCGCAGTAATGAACTGCTCGACAGCCTCAAGGCCGGCCACACCGACGACAACGTGCCACCGCAATTGCAGGTGATTTTCCGTCCCAGCGTGCAGCCGTACCTGATTTCGCTGTTCCGCCAAGACCCGGCGGCGGCCTTCGCCAAGTTGAAGATGCCGGCGCTGATCATCCAGGGCAGCAACGACATTCAGGTCGGCGTAGGTGACGCCAAGGCACTCAAGGCCGCTAAACCGGACGCGGAACTGGTGCTGATCGAAGGCATGAACCACGTGCTGCGCATCGTGCCCAATGATGTGAAGCGGCAATTGGCCTCCTATAAAGATCCGCAATTACCGCTGGCGGCGGAACTCGGCGCGCGAATCCTCGGGTTTATTGAAGGACTTCGCTCCAGTTAAGCGCTGTTTTCCCTCCAGTCCTGAAAAAAACGGCCGATAAGCCTTTGTCGCCAGCGCACTGGCTGGCGGCAAGCAGGGCTTGGACAGGATCTCGCCGTTATGACTGATACCCAGACTTCACCCGACACCACCGCTGAAAAAGACGCATCGACAGCGGTCGAGCTGCCGTGGGCGGACGTCCACGTCGAGCACCACAAGATGCTCCGCCTGGCGCCGCTGCAAACCGACCGCAACACCGGTGGACGGCCGTTGCGCTTTGTCGAATTCGGTTACGCCGAACGCAATAGCAAGGAACGCAGCCTGATGCGCATGGCCATCAAGCTGCCGGGCCAGCGCGTGCGCAAAGAACAGAATCATCTGGACGTGTGGGTCGATCACACCACCAAACGCGTACATTTCGGCCCGGAAAGCGGCTTGCAGATCGAGCCGATGAACCGTGGCATCGGACGTTATATGGCAGCTCAGGGCATTACCTGGGCGAAGAAGAAATGGCCCGCCTACACCGTCG
This sequence comes from Pseudomonas sp. B21-048, assembly GCF_024748615.1. Lineage (NCBI taxonomy): Bacteria > Pseudomonadati > Pseudomonadota > Gammaproteobacteria > Pseudomonadales > Pseudomonadaceae > Pseudomonas > Pseudomonas sp. B21-048. Next base: position 3,743,168 of record NZ_CP087168.1, read on the forward strand.
ACGGCACTGATCTGAATAACAAGGATGCGCTGAACGAAGACACTCGCCTGCGCCGCGATCATTTTCTGCGGGTGCACGGTTTTGACGTGGTCTACGCCGACGCCCAGCATTTGAAGGGCAGCGTTAAAGAGGTGTCGGTCAGTGATTTGCTCGGCGACTGGAACAGCGAAAAGTTGCAGCAGGTAGAAATCCTCGAAGCCGCGCAGATGCTCCAGCAAGCCGAGCAGAACCTGGCGGAACAGGAAGTCAAACTGAAGAAACACGAAGAAAAAGTCAGCAAGTACAAACGCGAAGATGCCGGGCTGCGTTTTACCATTACCTGTCTGGTGGCGTTTGCGGTGTTTCAGGCGGGGTTATTGATCTGGATTGCTACGCACCGGTAACCGGCATCAAACCCAATTGTGGCGAGGGAGCTTGCTCCCGCTCGAGCGCGAAGCGGTCGCAAAACAGGCAACCGCGGGGTATCTGGAATAATGTGGCATCAGGTTTTAGGGCTGCTTCGCAGCCCAGCGGGAGCAAGCTCCCTCGCCACAAGGATCGGCGTTAAATGCGAGAAGCGAACAACGCCTGATGATCGCGGCACTGCTCCGCTGTCAGCATGAATACGCCATGCCCGCCGCGCTCGAACTCCAGCCAGGCGAAGTCGACTTCCGGGTACAACGCCTCGACGTGAACCTGGCTGTTGCCCACCTCGACAATCAGCAAACCTTTTTCGGTCAGATGATCCGCCGCTTCGGCGAGCATGCGGCGCACTAGGTTCAAACCGTCGTCGCCACAGGCCAGGCCCAGTTCCGGCTCGTGCTGATACTCATCCGGCATGTCGGCGAAATCTTCCGCATCGACGTAAGGCGGGTTCGACACGATCAGGTCGAAACGTTGACCCGGCAAGCCATCGAAACCATCGCCCTGAACGGTGAACACCCGCTCATCGACACCGTGGCGCTCGATGTTCTGGTTCGCCACTTCCAGCGCTTCGAACGACAGATCGGCCAGTACCACTTCGGCGTTCTGAAACTCGTAAGCACAGGCGATGCCGATGCAACCGGAACCGGTGCACAGATCGAGAATGCGCGCAGGTTCGGCGCCGAGCCACGGCTCAAAACGCTTTTCAATCAGCTCGCCAATCGGCGAGCGCGGGATCAGTACGCGCTCATCGACGATGAACGACATACCACAGAACCAGGCTTCGCCCAGCAGGTAAGCGGTCGGAATGCGCTCTTCGATGCGGCGCTTGAGCAAGCGTTGCAGATTGACCAGTTCGTCGTCTTCCAGACGGCAGTCCAGATAGCTGTCGGCGATTTCCCACGGTAAGTGCAATGCACCCAATACCAGTTGACGGGCTTCATCCCAGGCGTTGTCGGTCCCATGGCCGAAAAACAGATCCTCCCCATGGAAGCGGCTGACGGCCCAACGGATATGGTCACGCAGGGTACGAAGTCGGGAAGTGATCACGGGGGCAAACTCCAGAAAAAACGACTGACGATTCTAACAGCCAAAAGGCGCCGCGACGACGCAGGAAAAATACCGGATCAGATGTAGGACTCTTCTATTTTTTCAGCAAGCTATTGAACAGAACGAGTATCTTGACAAGGCTGCGACCCAACAACGGCGGTGCCTACGATGGTAGCGATTCACAGAAGCGCTCAGCCAGAGGAGAATGTCGCAAAAGCCCCACCCGAAGGAGCCCCAGAATGTCCGTTCCAAAAACGATGTTTCAACTCAGCGGCCGTGGTTATGCAGCGGCCAATCTGGGTCATGCGACCCTTGTCATCATCGATGCCCAGAAAGAATACCTCAGCGGCCCCTTGGCACTGAGCGGCATGGATGCTGCCGTCGCGAACATCAAGCAACTGGTGGCCGCTGCCCGTGCAGCCGGTCGGCCGATCGTGCATGTACGCCACCTCGGCACCGTCGGTGGGCTGTTCGACCCGCAAGGCGAGCGCGGCGAGTTTATCCCGGGGCTTGAGCCACAGGGCGACGAAACCATCATCGGCAAATTGCTGCCGAGTGCGTTTCATGGCACTGAACTGTTGGAGCGCCTGCAGAATCTCGGCTCGCTGGACCTTATCGTCTGCGGCTTCATGAGCCACTCCAGCGTCAGCACTACCGTGCGCGCCGCGAAGAACCTGGGGTTTCGTTGCACATTGGTTGAAGACGCCTGCGCGACTCGCGACCTGCCCTACAAGGGTGGCGTCCTGAGCGCCGAGCATGTTCAGCACACCGAAATGGCGATCATGGCGGACAACTTCGCCACCCTCGCCCTGACCCGCGAACTGATTTGATGGACCTTCGATGAGCGGTCCATGCCGCCGCTCATCCGCAAAAGCCTCTCATTGGCAGTAATTGCCCTAGCCTCAGGAACATCCCGGTCAACTCCCGGTCGAAGGGCCGATACCCATTGAGGAAGGTCGGAATGAAGTTATCCGATGGTTTTGATGCACGCCGCTTGCGGCCCAAAGGCCAACGCAACTGGCGTTTTCGCTTCGGCGCAGCGTTCGCAGCCTTGCTGGCGACGTGTGGTGTGTTGCTGGCGATGGCCGGCGCGGCCAGCCTGCTGGGCCGGCCACCGGCGCTGGGCGAGTTGAATGCCAGCCCGCTGGGCTCGGTGATCATTCTGGCCGTGGGCCTGTTCGTTCTGTACATCGGTGTGTGGTTGTGGCGCCGCTGCCGTCGCCGCTCGCGCCAGTCGCAAGAGCTGAATATGGCACCGCATCTGATGAAAAAACACGACTGAGCCCAACGTCGGACGTTTTGTCGCGCCCCATTCGTCCCGACTTGGGTAAACTGGCCGCCCTTCGCGGAGGCTGACATGCAAGACGACGATTTTTCCCTGTTCAAAAGCGCGATCCAAGGCGTCAAGCCGATCAAGCACGATCGCGCTGAAACCGGTAAACCCAAGGCCGACCGCGCGCAAATCGCCAAGCTGCGCCAGGCCGCCACTGTGCGCACCGATGCCACCACCGTTGACGGGCTGTCCGATCAGTTCGTCATTGATGTCGGCCCCGAAGATGAGCTGATGTGGGCCCGCGATGGTGTCCAGGAAAGCCAGATCCGCAAGCTCAAGATCGGACAGATTCCGTTCGAAGGCAGCCTCGACCTGCATGGCATGAGCGTGGAAAAGGCCCGTGAAACCCTGTGGGCCTTTCTGGCCGAAGCGACCAAATTCGAAATCCGCTGCGTCCGTGTCACCCACGGCAAAGCGGTTCGCCTGGATGGCAAGCGGCCGATGATCAAGAGCCACGTCAACACGTGGCTACGTCAACATTCACAAGTGCTCGGCTTCACCTCGTGCCAACCGAAACACGGCGGCGCCGGAGCGGTTTATGTGATGCTCAAACGCACCATGATGGAAGGTCGCGACGAGTAATGCCGCCGCTTCACGCTTGCAGCGCCGTGTCCGTCACCGTACCCTTGCCCTTTGCGTAAAATCCCACAGGTAGTTTCATGTCCCTGGAACAGAATTACACCGACATGTTCAAGGGTGCTTACTAAGTTGTAAGGGTCAATGAAATCAGGGACTTAATGCCCAGGCCATCTCAGAACTTCCCGCCAAAACGCAGTCATTGGTACAAAAATTGGTACGGGATTTCCTCCTCTCGCAACACATAAAAAGCCCCGCTCCGGCTGTACCCGTGCGGGGCTTTTTTGCACCTCGAGCTGACGCTCGCTGAAAGGCAGCTCTCGATTCAACCGGTCGATCCATCAAAGCATCGTGCACAAGATCGCTGTCTAGCCCTCCCCCTTGAAGTCTCGTGAATTTGTTCTAACTTTTCTGTGCACGGCTAGGAACCATGTCGTCGGTTGCTAGCTGTCCCCTTAAAATTAATCACTTGGATATCGAGACAAGTATGTCAACTCACATAAAGCCAGGCCCAAAACCAAAACGTGAAGACGGAAAGGATGACAGAAGGCAACACGTTAACCCTCCAAACAAACCGAAACATCCGACGCTACCGACTCACAAACCAGAAAAGTAACAAGTACTAAGGTAATCGGGAGGGTTCCGTGGTTACAGTCACATAATCAGCATCAATGCAGTCAGCCAAAGGGATTTGGCCCATTTACAGAGAGCCCAGCCTGGGGCCGGGCTTTTTTCATTCCAAACCCTCACGCATTTTTCACGCTCCCGAGCAAGGGTGAAGGCAGCTGCGCTCCCCACGTGGCTTTTCTTAGGTAATCCCGCGTGAATCGAATCATGGCCTGGAGGCTAAGCCAGTCCTTCGCAACAGGCAGCAATCGGCCCAGGCTGTGTAAAAACGCAAACACCATTTTGAAGTGTGCGTCACTACGTAAAATCTGCCAAAGTTCGTTTAGTCAGAGATCTGCATTTTGCGTAGGAGCGAGATTTTTCAGCTGCTCTAGTCCGAAGCGGGTGCTTGAAAACGTTTTTACACAGCCTCGGCCAAAAGCGGCCCTCGGGCAAACGATAAGTGCAGCATATTCTGCATTAACTAAAGTTCGGCTCGGTCAACACGTTGCGCCCTGACTGGCGCAATCGCATGCGAAAAAGATAATCACGAAGATTTGATGTTTTTCTCAGCCATTGCGCACTTTCGGGCACGCGTTCCAAATAATCGAGCATGGGCGTCAGGATGGCATCCGCCATGCTGTAGTTCGCCCCGCAGAAAAATTGCTGCCCGTCCAATTGCTTCGCCAACAGCCCAAGTGTTTGGATTGCCAATGGCTCGGCGGTAGCCACAGCTTCTCTATCGATATGACGTGATGGCTGCGCGGGTGAAACCAGCAATAAAAGATAACGACGTATCAGTCGATCATCGGCATACATCGCCAAAGCAGCGGACCACTGATCGACCTTTACCTTCTGGGCCAAGTCAGCGGGCCTTAGAGAAATATGCGCAAAGGCTTCATCCAGGTAGCGGCAAATAGTGGTTGTTTCAATTACGCTGCGTTCTCCATGCAGCAATACCGGGACCTTGCCAAAAGGATGCAGTGCCTTGTGTTCAGGGTTGTGGAGCGTGATCGTTTTACCATCCACGTGCATCCCGTGTGTGTAATCTAGCGCTTTCTCTTCGCAGTAAAGTCTGACACTACGTACGAAGGTACTAAATCCAGGTCCCAGTATGTGCAATCTCATGTGTAGTTCCTTGAGGGAAGAGTCGGCAATTCTGGTCGGTATGACTTTATGTTCAAGAACATAAAGTCCCGTTTTGTCATACTCCATCTCACTCTTTACGTACGCGTCCGGGCATCCCGTCTTGCGCAACTAAACCGGTCGCCAGTTATGCGGCAGCAACTGCGCAATATCACTTGTCCGTTGCGTCGGCAGGCCTCTCACGATTAGTACCCCGCACCTTGCGGTGCCTCGTTACATTGTCAAAGGCGCTCTTGATTCAGCCTTCTAGATTCACCCGGTGACACGGGTGGATCCCTTGTAAGTGGGAACAACTTCTGTATGCGAATTCGTGTCGCACTCCGCCCAATTATTGTCAATAGGTACCCCGTCATCGAGATAGCACGATAGCGCCGTCCAGCGTTCAGGCTGTAATCCAGTGCTTTAAAACAAGGCGCCTCGCCCAGCCGTTTCCGCAATTGGACGCCCGGAATGGAGAAGATGCCCAGCAATGCCGGGGGCAAGGTGGTTACCAGCAAGGTCGAGGTAAACCCCAGCTCCAGCGTCGCCAGCAGCGGCCCAACGGTGGCGAAGATCAGGCGCAAAGCCGGCCCACAGCAGCCATTGTTGGGATACCAGCGCAGCCGCGGCTGCTCGTAGCACCGGCGATGTCGGGAATGCTTATGGCCTTCCTGTTCATAGCGCCTCCAGTTCAACCATGACCAGGCCTTTGAGCCTCCCGGCGCATGCTTCCTGCAGGGCATACGGAGCGTTATCCAGGCCCTTTATCGTGGTGTGCGGCAGCCAAATGAGGCCCTCGTGCTGCCAGGTATCCACTTGCCGCAACCATGCATCGAACAGGGTCGGGGCATGCTCGTCAGCGCTGAAACCGCGCACCGTCACGCCTTTGAGAATGAGCTGGAAAGTGTCCACTTCCACCAGCGCCTTCAGCGTCGCGTTGCGCGGGTTCAATTCAGCCGTCAGCGCACCGAGCAACACGCAGCGTGCGCCCTCCCGGGTCTGCTCGATGGCCGCCGCCAGTTGCTCGCCGCCGACCATGTCGACGATCACGTCGATACCGTCTGGGGCAGCCGCCGCCAGCTGTTCGCGGATCGAGCCGCCATCCCGGGTCACCACCGCATCGTAGCCCAGTTCGGTCTGCATCCACTGCGCCTTCTCCTGGCCGCTGGTACTGCCGATAACGCGCGTGGCCCCGAGCAACCGTGCGATCTGCCCGGCCATCGAACCAATGGCGCCAGCGCCGCTGGTGACGAACACCGTGTCGCCCGGACGCACCTGCACGCATTGCGTCAGTGCTGCGTAAGCGGTCCAACCGTGCCCCAACCAGGCGGCAGGGTCGACGGTCGGCGTGTTTATGACCTTGCATTGCGTGGCCGGCACCACCGCGTACTCCCGCCAGCCCAGCGAGTGCATGACCAGACTGCCGACTCGCAGATCGCAGCCGCGGCCTGCCTGCACCACCTCGCCGATGGCCCCGTCCGCCAGGGTGTCACCGGGATTGAGTGGCGGGAAGGGAATACCCTTGACCTCTTCGGCACCCTGCTCTGCCATCAGGCGCGTTGAAATGGATACCCGAAACCAGCGGTTGCGCACCAACACTTCACCTGGGCCTGGAGCGGAGGCGGTAGTTTCTACGATGGCAAAATGTTTGGCCTCCAATTCCCCGGTAGTGTGATCAATCAAAATGACCTCACGGGAAAGGCATATTTCTTCTAACATCGTTGATTTCCTTATTTCACTGTATAGACACCTCGCCAGATGCGGCGAGGGAGGCTCGCTTGTGCCGGAGCCACTATAGGAAATAAACACGGATATATTTCATTCGATTCTTAGGCGATCCGGATTCTCTCTTTGGCATTTCGGATCCTGGATCTAATAATTGAGCCGACGGCATTAGAAAGGAGTCTCTATGAGCTATCGCTTCACGGCCGCGGACCGGTCGGCGCCCACCCGAGTGGGCCAAACACCCTGGTTGCGCTCACAGCTTCCAGAAGAACTGGGCACTTGCTTCACCGACCAATTGCTGTTCGAGGATGGCCTATCGGTGGTCTATTCCAACTACCACCCGCGCCATCACCTGGTGGAAACCAGCACCCAGGAAAGGCAACGCGCCCTGACCGTGGCCATCGCCTTGGACGGCCGGTCGAGCAGCACCGCCTCCAATGGCCAACGGTTCGACTTCGTCTCTGGGCATAGCACTATCGCAGCCTACGGCTGCTTGCACGGCGAGCGCCATTATCCGGCCAACCAGGCGATTCGCCAGGTGCGCCTGATCGCCCAAGAAGCGCTGCTGCATAAATACGGCCTGATGGGCCTGCTCGAGGGCGGCGCCAAAGGACAATCGACCCATCACCTATTTTGTGGCAAACACGGTGCGGCGACGCAACGGCTGGCCGAATCGTTGATCCACCTGCACGACCACGCCGGCAGCCTACTGGACACCCACATTACCGCGCTCGGGCTACTGTCCGAGCAAATCAGCCCATTCACCCCGCAGCAACCGACGACGACCATGGCCCATGCACAGAACCAGGACATCATGATGCGCGCCCGGGGCATCATGATGAGCCAGTACGACCGCCCTCTCACCGTCGGTTACCTGTGCACGGCCGTCGGTACCAACGAGTTCAAGCTCAAACAGGGCTTCCGTACCCTGTTCGGGACCAGCCCGCACCGCATGCTTACCGATATCCGCATGGCCAAGGCCTGGGAACTGCTGGAAACCGGACTCCAGGTGTCCACGGTGGCCTATAAGGTCGGTTTCCAGCACCTGTCGAGTTTCAGCTCGGCGTTCGAGCGGTACTACGGACGCACGGCGAAATCGGTGGCGGGGCCGAAGGTCAACGGCAAAGAATGACAGGCTATGGAGTAGGCGAAATGCGCGCCGTTTTCGTCTGCCCGTTGAGGGTGGCACTCAGCCAGTTTTTACATCGCAATTCGGCGTTTTACTGAGGAGAAGACGTATGCCCTGGCCCGCTACGCAGCGCGCAACCACTCGACAGATGATTCTGAATAGCGCAGCGCGACTCTTCGCACTAGAAGGTTTCGAAAAAGTCAGTATCGATTCAATTATGGAGAGTGCGGGATTGACCCGAGGGGCCTTCTATAGTCACTTCGCATCCAAAACGGCGCTTTACACCGAAGCTATTAGAAATGCCGCGAACGCGGGGGGCGCGATACTGGAAGAGGCTGGTAAAGATGGTTTGCAGCAGGTAGTGAAAGACTATCTCCGCATGGACCATCGGGATGCAAGCCGCATGCACTGTCCGTTAGCCTTCATGGTCAATGATGCTGCTCGGCAGGACGGAGCCATCCAGGAGAGCTACACCCAAGTGCTCGCAGCTTTCATCACTCGCCTGGAGTCCGGACTGAAATCGACGACAGAGACGGATACACGCCAGCATGCTCTGCAAATTGCCGTAGGGATGGTTGGGGGCTTGGCACTAGCTCGAGCTGTGGCCGATGACCAATTGGCGCAAGAAATTCTCACAGCCTGTCAACAGGGATGTTTGCAGCTCGTTGAGCTATGACATGCCTTAGCAAGCAACGAAACGGCCGCATTGGGTCCAGGTTGTGTAAAAACGCAAACACCATTTTGAAGTGTGCGTCACTACGTAAAATCTGCCAAAGCTCGTTTAGTCAGAGATCTGCATTTTGCGTAGGAGCGAGATTTTTCAGCTGCTCTAGTCCGAAGCTGGTGCTTGAAAAACGTTTTTACACAGCCTCGGCCAGAAGCGGACGTCAGAGTCGTGCAAACAAATGTGCCCCCTTTAGCGTTCCCGGCAAGTTTTCAGGCGCGAAGAAAAACTATCGAAAGACAGTTTGCTGCCTGTACTTGGCTCACGTTTCGTAAGCAATGGTGTAGGTGTTCCCGGAGCGCTTGATATGAGCAAAGCCGAGCGCTCCCAAGTGCATGCCAGCGACCATCAAATTGTCTGAACTGGCAACATCCAGCAGCCTCGTTCGCGTGGCCGCCGATAGCAGTGGGTCGTGGTCGAAGGCAATCGTGACATCGGGGCGCGAAATCTGAATCTGAGGAAAATGAACAATATCGCCCCACACCAGCAGGCTGCCTGCCGCGGACTCAAATCGGTAGCCGCAATGCCCGACGGTATGCCCAGGCAATGGCATTGCACTGATGCCCGGCAGGACATCATTGGCGGTGAATGGGCGCAGATTTTTCCGGTACCGTTCGAACACCCTTCGTGCAAACAGAAAGTTTCTACGCGCGCGTTCATTGGCCTGGCCAAGGTGGCCATCGTCCTCCCAGAACGCTAGCTCTCGCTGATGCACAACCAACTCAGCATTGGCGAAGGCCATTTCTCCCGCTGCGTTCAACAAGCCACCGATGTGGTCGGGGTGCGCGTGGGTCAGCAGAATCGTATCTATGTCACCGGGCTGCACGCCGGCCAATGCAAGATTGGCCAGCAACTCGCCGCCCCATTGATTGAATCCGCCGGCGCCGGCGTCGATCAGAATCGTTCGGCCACGCCCACGTACCAGATAGCAATTGATATGGATCGACGCTGGCTCGCTGATTCCGGCGGCTAACTGGAGTCGGACCGCCTCCGTTGGCGCGATGTTGGCGAGAAAATCCAGGCTCGCCCCCAAGTAGCCGTCGCTGATGGCGGTGATTGAAAACTCGCCGACTTGCTGGCTGGGGAGTCTCCAGCGATGTATGTCCACGTTACTCATGACTGTAACTGCACGGTCATGGCGCGATATACATTCAGCCCCTGCAGATTACTGGCCCTGGCCTGAACGCAGCCCAGTTTAGCCAGCCAGCGGCTTGCAGGGGCCTTGTCCAAAGCAACGGCGTGCAGCGCTAAAGGCGTAAGGCCTAACTCAATCAACACGTGAGGGCCCTGTTCACTGACCAACAGGAACTCGTCCGCGCCCACGGCAATTGCCCGGTCCGGCCCTGCATAGAAATTGCGCCTCCAATCAGTGATATGGGACTGCCAGCGGGAAAAATTGCCCCCGCCTTTTTGGCGGTACTCGTCGCTGTGCAATACGGCAAGGGTGTCGACTGAATGTAAGGCCAGATAAGCCGGGCAAGCGCCGCTCAAAGCTTTGAAACGCTGTGAGGATCTGAAACCGCTCACCGAGATCAGCGCCGGCAGTTTTTCCAGGCTGTAAAACCCATTCCACTCGGCTTCGCTGGCGAGGTCAGCGTAGTTGCATTCGACTGTGTAAATCATAACGTCACTTCATGGATTGATGTTCCATCATGCTAGTGGCACGGTAGTGCCCCATAAAACGATTTTTCGGCACCCTTCAGTGACTAAACATCAAGCTGGCTGCCTTGAGTCCAGGAAATAAGTCCATGCGTCGAAAGCTCCCTAGTAACGCTGCCCTGATTGCCTTTGAAACAGCAGCCCGCCATGGCAGCTTCGCCCGTGCCGCAAATGAATTGGCCTTGACTGAGGGCGCAATCAGTCGGCAGATAGGCCGCCTGGAAGCCTTTCTGGGCGTCACCCTATTCGAGCGCGTTGGCAACCGCGTGCGGCTCTTGCCTAACGGTGAGCGCTACGCGGCGCAAGTGCGCGAACTACTCGACCGCCTCGACAGGGACAGCCAGTATTTGATGGGCCAGCCCAAAAACGGCGCAAGCCTGGATATCGCCGTCAGCCCAACCTTTGCCCTGCGCTGGCTAATCCCTCGGTTGTCTGGCTTTAGCCAGCAACACCCGAATATCTGCGTACACCTCTCGGAACGCATGGAGCCGTTCGTGCTTGCCGGTAGCGGCTTTGATGCCGCCATCCATTTTGAACACCCGGCCTGGACAGGCACGCACACGCACCCCCTGTTAAACGAAGTGTTAATTCCGGTTTGTCACCCTGAGCTCCTAAATCAGGGCAACCAGGCAACGGCTCTGGATTCACTGCCGCGATTACACCGACGACAGAACCCGGATGCGTGGCAACGCTATGCCCAGGAAACCGGGATTGTCCTGAGCAACCCAGCGATGGGCGCCCGCTACGATTTGCATGCGATGTTGATTGAGGCCGCACTGGCTGGTCTCGGTGTGGCACTCGTACCGCGCCTGTACGTGGAAGCCGAGCTGGCGCAAGGTCGGCTGGTTGCGCCATGGCCGCAGGAGAAGAATGTCGCCAAGACCTTCTGTCTCGTGTTACCTGAACCCCTTGAGCTGAGCCGCGCGCCCATCCAGGCATTTGCGCATTGGCTGTTGGAGGAGGCGCAGGTGAAGTAGGGGCATGCGGAGGTGCCAGCACCGGGTCTGCTTCTGGCCCAGAGTGTGTAAAAACGCTCATGGGCCTCATCGTCGTGGAGCATTGACATCCGTTGGCTGAGCGATCGCACGGTCAATGTTGCGGGTTGCATCGGTCGCGACCTGGAACACTTCAATGTTGTTTTTACAGCCTCTGAAATGGGCCAAAATCAGCCTTTTTCTATGCCGACAGCGCCTTCATCAAACCGTGAGCACCGATGATTTTCATGACCCGTTTCATGTTGTAGGCGAGCACATTTAAACTCATCTCCGCACCCACCCCGGCCAGCTTCCGCGTCAGGAAGTGCGTCGCACCCATCCATTGTTTGAGCGTCCCGAAGGGATGCTCAACCGTCCGTTTTCGAACTCGCATCATCTCCGGGGCTTTGCTCAGCCGAAGCTGCATCTCCTCCAGCACGGCTTCATGCTCCCAGCGTCGAACTCGTCGAACTCGTCGCTCCGTGCTCGGTGTGCACTGCGATTTCAACGCGCAGCCCTGGCATTTCGAACTCCAGTACCGGTGCAACTTCAGGCCTTTTTCAACGTAGGAATAGTGCCAGATCAGCGCCTCTCCTGCCGGGCAAATGTATTCATTTTTTGCCGCGTCATAGACGAAGGCATCGTTATTGAAACGCCCGTCAGCCTTGGCTCCAGAGGTCATCGGCTTGGGTACATAGGCGGTGATGCCGGCATCGTGACAAGCCAGGATTTGTTCGCTTTTGAAGTAACCTCGGTCAGCCACCACCGACAACGTATCTGACGCCATCGCCTCGCGGGCCTGCTTGGCCATCGAGTTGAGTTGATCGTGGTCGGAACCGACGTTAGTCACCTCATGCGCAACGATCAAATGGTGCTGGGTATCGACCGCTGTCTGCACGTTGTAGCCGACGATTCCCGTGCCGCGCGTCATCATGGAGCGGGCGTCTGGATCGGTCAGTGAGACCTGTTTATCCGGCGATTCATTGAGCTGGATTTCGATCGCCTGAAGCTCTTTCATTTGAGTTTTGAGCTTGGCGATCTTCTCTTCCAGCCGCACGGCACTGGGCTCGGAAGCTGTTGGTTCTTGCCGATCGGCAGCATCGAGTGCCGTCAGGTAGCGGCTGATACTCGATTCAATTTCTTCCATTCGCCGCTTCAGTTTGGCGCTGGTGAAATTGCGGTCGCGGTTGTTGACGGCTTTGAATTTACTGCCATCGATGGCGACCAGATTTTCTCCGAATAATCCCAACTGCTGACACAGCACAACGAACTGGCGACAGACGCCTCGGATGGCCTTGCTGTTGTCTTTTCGGAAGTTAGCGATGGTCTTGAAGTCCGGCATCAAACGTCCGGTCAACCACATCAGTTCGACGTTGCGTTGAGCTTCTCGTTCCAACCGCCGGCTTGACTGGATGCGGTTGAGATAGCCGTAGATGTATATCTTTAGCAAGATCGCGGGGTGGTAAGCCGGCCGGCCAGTATCGGCTGGGATCGCACCTTCAAAACCCAGATTGACCAGGTCTAGTTCGTCGACGAAGACGTCGACTACGCGCACCGGATTGGTATCGCTGACGTAGTCGTCGAGACTCTCGGGAAGTAAGGTGCCTTGGCCTCGATGTTCACCTTGGATAAAGCGCTTCATGGGCGATCCCTGCGATGAAATCCTCAGAAATCATAGCAAGGGTTCGCGAAGGCGTTTTTACACACTCTGGGCCAAAAGCAGACTCTGGACAATCCGCTCCACAAGGCGATAGAGTCAGTAGTTCAGACCAACTACCCCGAACGATAAGGACATGGAATGTTGCGCATATTGGGTAAGGCATCGTCGATCAATGTACGAAAGGTGCTCTGGGCCTGCGCCGAGATTGAAATTCCCTTTGAGCGGGTGGATTGGGGTTCTGGCTTCAGATCGACGCACACACCTGAATTCCTGGCGCTGAATCCCAATGCCATGGTGCCGGTCATCCAGGACGACGACTTCATTCTTTGGGAGTCAAACTCGATCATTCGCTACCTGGCGTCGCGCTACAACGGCGTTCACCTTTACCCGACTGAAGCGAGAGCCAAAGCGCGGGTGGATCAATGGATCGATTGGCAAGCGTCAGATCTCAACAAGTCGTGGAGTTATGCCTTCATGTCGCTGGTCAGGCATTCGCCTGAGCATCAGGACAGCCGTGCGTTGGCGGCCGCGTGCAACAACTGGTCGAGGTACATGGAGATCCTCAATCGACAGCTCGATTCAACCGGGGCCTACGTCAGCGGCGATGAGTTTTCTCTCGCAGATATACCGATCGGCCTGTCAGTTAATCGGTGGTTTGAAACACCGCTTGCTCATCCGGACTTTCCTGCCGTGAGCGACTATTACGAACGCTTGAGTCGTCGACCAGGCTACCGCCTGTACGGAAGAAACGGGACGCCATGACACGGTCTCAGAGGAGTTTTGTGTCCGCTTCACGGGTGGATAGCATCCTGTCGCTACCGCCAGCTTTCGGCCAAAAGTGGACATTCAGAAACTCAACCGCGCACCAGGTAGGCTCCTGAGGGAACTCGATATCGCAGCTTCTTGCATTTGCCGGGTGCAGGCTGATGCCCCGGCGGACGATCAGGAAACCAGATTCGGCATTTGCCCGGAGGCGGCATATGGCCGCGGGGAATTTCAACCTCAGCGTACGCCCGCTCTGGCTCGACATTACTCATTTGCAATTTTCCTTCGGGTCCGGCTCTGCCAGCCGTCGGTGCATCCGAAACCCGATCTGCCTCTGCGCTGGCGAAGTTACCAGCGTCGCGCCCAGTGTCCGGAGTGGATTGCTCAACAACCGCCATTACCGCTTCGCGGCGCCTTTGGGTCTCCTCTTGCAGCCCCTTCTGTACTGCGATCAGGTCCTCTTTGGCATTGGGTGGGGTACCCGAAGATTGGGCCTGCTGCGCCGCCTGGATCAATTGGAAGTTGCGGTTGCGCAACTCGACGTTGCGACCAACCCGCATGTTCGAGCGCACCGCCAAGGTTTCAGCCTGCTGGTACTGCCCCTGCTGAAGACGCAACACACCAAGGTAATGCAGAGTCGCGGGATTGTTCGGCTGGATATGCAGCGCACGCTCCAGCGTGGCGGCGGCCTGGTCCAGTTGACCATTTTCATACTGCCGCGAGGCTGTTTCGATCAGGGTGGTTGATGCGCTGTTGCTTTGCGCGGGTGCTCTTCGCTCGGCAGCGACAGAACAAAACGACGCGGCGGCGCAGAACACCAGGATGAGGCCCGGCAGAAAACTCTTGGTTGGCATCAGGGAGCGGACTCGACTGGACTCGGACGGCACTGCCGTAAAACAGACCACAGCGCTGCTCGGCATTTCCGATACAGGGCCGCTATTGACCTTGGCCAATACCCTGAAGTTCCTGCTGCAACGGCCGTCGCAACCAGTATCATTTTTTGCCACCCCAACATCTAAGCATGATCTGTTGCTGCACTTCACGCAGGGCAGAAAGCGGCCATTAGCAGTCATTCGATGTGGCGATGAGCCCTGAGACGATTTAGTCATCTAAATCCAGCTTCCTTTACATCTACTACTATCCCTACCAAAGCGTTGAACGAATCAATATCAAGCGGCCGGCTCAGGAAATAACCCTGACCTTCATCGCACGACACTGCTTTGAGCAATTCCAAGTGATCGGCCGTCTCAACGCCTTCTGCTGTGACGATGAGGGATAATGCACGCCCCAAACCCACGATAGCTTGGATGATGGCAGTGTCGTCCTCGTTTTCCCCCATCCGGTTCAAAAAACTGCGGTCTATTTTCAAGCCGTCAAAGGGGAATTCGCGCAGGTAGCTCAGCGAAGAATATCCCGTTCCAAAGTCGTCCATCGATATCCGCACACCGATGCGCTTGAGCGCTCGCATCACCTCAAGTGCGCCTGCGGCACCGTCAAGCATGACACTTTCGGTAATTTCCAACTCCACCCTTGCAGGATCGACTCCAGAGTCGTTAAGACTTTTCTGAATTCGCTCGACCAGGTTGCCTCGCTTAAATTCAATGGGTGAAAGGTTAACTGAGACAAACAAGCTTTCCGGCCACTGCGCGGCGGAGCGGCAAGCGGTACTGATAACCCAGTTACTCAAGGTAAGAATCAGCCCAGCCTCTTCGGCAATTGGGATAAACGTGTCGGGTGGTATTAAACCGCGCTCAGGATGTTGCCAGCGTACCAGCGCTTCGGCACCGACCATCTGACCGTCAGCTATACGATAGCGTGGCTGGAAATACAGACGTAGTTCACCGTGTTTGATGGCGAAACGCAGGTCGCTTTCCAAACGACGGCGTTCAATGATCCTGGCATTCATATCACCCGCGTAGTAGCGCCAAGTGTTACGACCTCCGGCCTTTGCCTCGTAGAGAGCAATATCGGCATAACGAAGCAACTCGGCGGCCTCGAAAGCGTCCGTTGGCGCCATCGCGATGCCAATACTGGTGCTGACGAACACTTCCTGCTCATCGATCGCTATAGGCCGCTCGATGGACTCGATGAGGCGACGACAGAGCGCCTCGACTTGTTCCTGGATGCTCATGTCGGTGAGGATCAGTACAAACTCGTCCCCCCCGATACGAGCTACCAGATCCCCATCGCGCACGCATTCAGCCAGCCGGCTCGATACTTCTTTCAGCACCAAATCACCGGCAGCATGCCCGAGCAAGTCATTGACCGCTTTGAAACGATCAAGGTCCAAGCTGAGCATGATCAGAGGTTGCTCTGCCGTCTGCAATGCCTTGAGTTTGCCGTCCAGAAACGCCTGAAGACGTCTCCTGTTGGGGAGCCCGGTCAAGGCGTCGTGCTGTGAGAGGAATTCGATTCGCCGACGGGCTTCAACTTCTTCCGTCACATCGGTCGCCGTACCGCGAAAACCTTCACCTGCCATTTCGCGCGCCGAAAGGCGAGTGATGCGCTCCCGACCTTGGGTATCGACGTAGCGGCACTGAACGCGGATATCCGGCCGACGGTTCGGGATGCTGAGCCACTGGGATAACGTGCCCAATTCGGTGCACAACAGATCGTCGATCACCGCGCCGATCCAAGCGTCCCTGGACAGTCCCGTCACGTCTTCAAACCGCTCGGACAAAAAGGTCAGACGCCAGTCAGCATCTATTTCCCATACCCAGTCCGAGCTGGTTTCAACGACGTCGCGAAAACGCGCTTCGCTGGTGGCGAGGGCGTCCTGGCTGCTCTGTAGCGATGCATAGCTGGAGTCAAGCACCAGCGCCCCGGCGGTGGTGCGACGCAAAATGGCCCAGGTCATCAGGCACACCAACAGCAAGGCAACGCCGATCAATGGCAACCCTAGCCCCAATAGACGCAGGCCTGGCCTGGATGAGCTCCAGCGCAGCGTACCGGCAGCACCGTCATTACCCAATGGCAGTAGTGACGTTGCGCCCGCTTCGTCGGCTGTGGCGACATGCAGACGCTCGACTCCAAAATCGTTGCCTATCAGCTCGAGCTTGGCGCGGTTCAAAACATCTACAAAAATCAGCACCGACGGCGACCTGTCATCCGCCACCACCGACGGGTCGGTGCCCGGTGTAATCGCTGCTGCCGCGACGAGGGCGGGTACGCCACTTACATTGATAAAGGCAGTGGTTGGCGTTTCTGTTTCCGCGCCTGCACGAGCCTTATCAAGAATCCCGGCAATGGACTGCTCAAGCCACTCAGAGACTTCAACGGATTTGAGCTCACCCTTGACCACAGAGTAAACGGTGCGATTGACGTCGTTGACGACAAACAGCCCCTGGAAGCCGAAGTCCTTATAAATCGTTGGTCCGACGTTTTGTCGAACGAAGGCCCAGTCTAGGTCAACTTCGGTATGCAGGTGCTTATAAGCATCACCCCAAAATGCGTAATCCTTGACGGTTGAGCGCAGCGACTTTTCCAGCGATTGCATCGCCTTCTTGGTGTAAAAAGCGCTTTCGACCTCCTCCGTTCGGTCTAAATCATGGGCAAGATAAATAAGTGAAACGCTGGCTAGTAAAAACACACCCGCCAACAGGCCCACAAACTTGAAAAGAGAAGCCCGTGCTAGCGACACGCTCGAGCGATTAGAGAGGGTAACGATGGAGGCGAGATTGTTCGGCATAATTTCCTGCTGGTCGCAGATACAAGTAGTTTGCATAACGCTATCGGCTGCGCTGAGGAAACTGTGAGTGCGCTCATTTTTCTGTGGTCGGTGTGAAACACCGATATGGCTAGGTCCTGCCCAAGAAATGAATTGCTCCTGGTTTCGTAGACAACTCCGAGCGACCGCTCTTGGCCGAGTTCTGCCACTGGAGAAGGGTTCCTGGCAACCCAGAGTTGCCGGTGGACCGCTGCTACCTGTTGAGCCGTGTGCGCGCCCTCTGATCAGCCAACGAAACCAGGGGTGGCTCACCTGCTTAAAGCATGGTCACTAGAGGTCACTAGAGATTTGCATCATTACCCGCAGTTGCCCCAATAACCCCGTGGCCAGATTCGCCGTAGGCGGCTAGATATCTGTAATCGAAATAATGCGATTAGT
This sequence comes from Pseudomonas sp. B21-048, assembly GCF_024748615.1. Classification (NCBI taxonomy): domain Bacteria; kingdom Pseudomonadati; phylum Pseudomonadota; class Gammaproteobacteria; order Pseudomonadales; family Pseudomonadaceae; genus Pseudomonas; species Pseudomonas sp. B21-048. The sequence continues at coordinate 3,761,001 of NZ_CP087168.1, forward strand.
CCCAACGCTTACTCCATGTCTGGCGAATGTGTGGGTGTAAGGCTCACAATTCATCTCGTTTGTAATTCCATATAAGTAATCCTACAAGCCAGCGGTGTAAAATTTGGCACCAGTGCAATAAATATGTCAGACAGAGTATTAAGTCGCAGCCTGATTAAGTAAGACGGTTAAAGCTTCAGTTAATGCCACTGACGCTTTATTTCCTGCCACTGGATGTCTGACAACCACTTATTTGCCACCGGGAAAAAAATATTCTCCTCAGCATCCATATGATCGTAGTATTTCTTGATAAAGTCATCGATAGTGTCAGCGATTACTCTCGCCTCCTGAGTTGAGTCCTCCAGCATCTTGAGCTGTCCTGCAATGCGCCCAAATGCTTGATGATCTCGCTCGATATCCTTGACCCGTTGGTGGATCGGTGCCTCAGTCGCTAGCAAGGCCCGCCGAATAAGCTCTTCATTTTCATGGTGGTGTTGCTCTGCATCACCATGCAAGGCTTCCAGCAGCTTAAACAACAGCTTGCAGTCATCGGTACTAGCGGATTCATGCCTCAACCTCCCCAGCAATCCTTTGATTTGAGTAATTTTGATAGCCACCTCATGATGATAGGTGTGCAGCTCTTTCAACAAGACGTTCATATAAAATCCTCACCACTACACCAAACCATCACAGAAAAAATATTATTAACCACTAACCTCCAAGGATAGCCGCACATATCAATTTCCATAACTTCTAATACATCCACCCCAAAACACTAGCCCGCGCGTATTTAACATTTTTATTATAGCCTGACACAAAACTCTTGCCCCACTAAATGTGCCGCCTTTGGATGAATTTGAAATATCAAGTGAATGTTTATATACGCTATTTGATTTACTTAAGGCGACGCTAAAAAAAATAGCTAGCTGCCCCCTTGGCACGCCAAGCACTGTCAACCAGCCACCCTATTCGTGTGCCTTGTTACGCGCGATGTAGAAGACCTTCTCCGAACTCAAATACACCGGCAAGAAAAAGCAGACTCACAAAGATCGCTTCCTGGCTGACATTGAACAGCTGGTGTCCTGAGCACAACTGGAGGGGCAAGTGGCGCGGGATCATTGCTTTCGTTGCATGCCGGTGCCGATCGCGCTGTTTTGAATCGCCCCGGGTTTCGTAGGTACATGAGGCCCAGCTGCGACAGATGGAGCGTCTGTGATTGCTTAGGCAAAGCCGACAGGTAGCTTTTGGCCCAGAGTGTGTAAAAACGCTTCGCCAAAATTGCAGTGTGCGCGTCTACGTTAAATCTGAAATTTATCGGCACATCAGCAGATGTGGATTTTGCGTAGACGCGCGATTTCCAGCACGGTTTTGAGTACCTGTCGCGCTGAAAAATGTTTTCACACAGCCTCGACCCATAGCTGCCTATCAGGTTGAATCCTCTTACAGGTATTCGCGACTAGAGTTTGACTGCCAACTATTCTGAAGCAAGATCAGAATTCACCCGTGCAACGTCAGGTATCGAGCGTTACTTCGGCATCAGGGAAACCGGTATGACAAATCCGCAAGATAAAGGCGAATCCGACGCGGATTTAGCTCAGATGGTGATAGGGCTGGGGCCCTGCACTTATCTGTTGCTGCTCTTACTAGGGTTGATCCTTCTGTTTCCCTTTCTTGAGGAGGGTTTGATTGCTCGCATGTTGCTCGGCATTCTGTTTTCGGCCGTGCTGCTCGTGGGCGCTTTCGCCACCCGGCAGACCCGGTCGGGGTTCATCCTCAAACTGTGCCTGGCGTTGCTTGGGATTGGCCTGCAATGGGCGGCCTTGTGGACTGAGAGTATCGCGACTCTTGAACTTGCCGGGATAACCTATGCGGCGTCTCTTGCGGTTTCGTTCAGCGGAGTGCTTCGCTACCTTCTCAAGCGCGGGCCAATTACAGCCGACAAGCTGCATGGCGCGCTTGCGGGCTACATCATGCTGGCCTTCGTTTGGTCCTTCATCTATGCCCTGGTCGAGATTTCCGCCGCTGGCTCATTCGGCCCTGGCAACTTCGATTTCAGACAACCCGGCACTTTCTTCAAACTGATCTATTTCAGCTTCACGACGCTTACGACCACCGGTTACGGGGATGTTATCCCGTTGACCAACCACGCCCGCTCACTGGTGATGGTGGAAGAGTTTTCAGGCGTCTTTTATGTGGGGGTCGTGATAGCGCGGCTTGCCGGTATTTATCCGTCGCATCAGGCCAGGTGACGCCCGATTTGTCTGAGTCATCTCCGGGCATTGGTAAGCAACCAGCATCGGACAAATGTCCCACGAACGCATGGTTGGAACGTAGCGTAAATCCTATGTTTCAAAGCCCTGCGCCGAAGCGATACTGCCAGACCATGCCAACAGCATCGTATTCGCTGCCCGTGCGGGTATGTCCGCCATTGCTCGCATTCAACTTTATCGAATGGTTGCGGTTCAACGGCAGCGTGAGGGTGCATCCGTAGCGGGTGTTTTCCTGAAAGTCGTGGTTACTGACTCCATCGACTGAGCTGCTGCCGCCAGCGAAGTAGGTCGCATCCAGCGAAACCCAGACGCCATTGCTGATGGCGTAGATAAGATGCCCCTGTATCTGGTAAATCGGGTCCTGGGAAAGCACGTGGTCGCCGAGTAACTCGTCATTGTCGGTGAAAAAGGTTCCCGCGCCGGATAATTCCAGGGTCACTTGCCCTACTCGTTTGGAAACCCCGAGTTCAGGCTTGAATGACCAGCGATTGTTGCCGAGATTTATCAGCCTGCTGTCGTCGTATTGGCCGAGTGGCGCCGTGATCGCCAGGCTGGCGCCGATAATTACATCCTGTTGGTAGCTGGGGAACTCAGCCAGGGACATCGCCGGGGCGCCATACAAGTTGACCGAGAAGCGAAATCTTGGATCGATCAACCCAGTGACATTACGCTCCTTGGGTTCACCGGCAAGCAAGGCTGAGCCGGTCAATTTTGCCTCGGGCACGACGATATCGAACTTCCCCGAGCGGCCCCAGACGTCCAGGGATCTGGCAAAGGCAAACACGACCGTCTTGATGTTGAGCTTGGCATCTTCGAGCGGGATCGAGGGGTTGGCCGTCACGTTGCCATGGAGATCGCTGTAGCCTATAAGCAGGAAATTGATACCGACCGGTGTATTGGCGTAGGACCTGGGCTCGAGATCCTCTGCCACTGCACCGGTGGCTAGCATGATGAGCGAAGCGGATGCGAACCGAACCAGACTGACGACGCAGAGATCGTGTTTCATCCACATTCGCTCGCTTCTGTGAGGACCCCGGAGTTCTATGAGTTGTAGCGCATCTGAATTTGTTTGGCACATGCAGCTGCCACCAACACTGCATGGTCGCACTTACAGTTTGATCGGATACTCCTGGCCGTTTTCTGCCCATCGCGAGAGGCAGAAAACGGCCGATTCTGTTGAAAAAGTCGGATTTTCAGATCGCCTGAACCCAGGCACGACCACCACCGGAGAACCTACTCACCACATTGAGTGGTTTTTCGGCCCTTCGGTGACCTTTGCTGCTCTGTTATTGGGTTAATTTGAGGTTTTTTGCTTGGTGCAGGCGCACCTATCCCGTGACTGGTGGCCCTTGAGATGAAAATTTGGCCAGCCGTCGCAGGTTCTGCACCGCAGCGGCCAGCGTGAATTCATCCGTCGCGCCACTCATGCCACGTAGCCGCAGGCGATCCAATTTCAGGATGCGCTTGAGGTGGGCAAACAACATTTCGACCTTTTTACGTTCGTGGCGAGAGCGCTGATATGCCGGCGTTGCTGCAATGCGCCGAGCCACATCGCGAGCGGCTTCATGGACGCTGCGAGCGATCTTGCGGAACGCAGTGTTCGGGCAGCACTTGGCTTTCATCGGACACGTAGCGCAGTCGGTCTGCCGGGATCGGAAGATGATGGTGTTGGCTTTGGTGACGTGTGAACGCTCATTCTTGAAGGCTCGCCATTCGCTGCGCAATGGGTTGCCGGTCGGGCAGCGGTATTCCTCGGCCTCTTCATTCCAGTGGAAATCGTTACTCGAAAAGCTGTCGTTCTTGCGCTCAGTTTTGTCCCACACCGGCACATGTGGCTCGATGTATTTTTCCTCCACCATCCAGGCCAGCATCGGCGCGGTACCGTAAGCGGTGTCGCCAATGAGGCGCTCCGGTTTGATGTCGAACTGCGCTTCGACCCGATCGATCATCGTCTTGGTGCTCTCGACTTCTGCGGTTCGATGAGCCGGTGTGGGTTCCACATCCATGATCACGCCGTGCTCGGTATCGATCAGATAATTCGTGGAATAGGCGAAGAACGCTGGGCCTCCTGGAGCAGCGGTCCAGCGGGCCTGAGGATCCGTCAGCGATAGGCGCTTCGATAGCGTTTCGGCCAGAGCCTCTTCATCGAGGCCTTCAAGGTACTCACGCACGGCGCGAGTGCTCAGGGATGGATCGCTCCAGTTGACCTGTTCATCTCCCGGTACGCCGCGCTGCCGACTCGCATCTGCTTTGATAATGCTGGCGTCCACGGCAAAGCCTTCGCCCTTGACCAGACCGGCGTCCATGCAGCGACGCAGCACTTCATTGAACAACCAGCGAAACAGATCACTGTCCCGAAAACGGCCGTGTCGATTTTTGGAAAACGTCGAGTGATTGGGTACTTCATCTTCAAGGCTCAACCGGCAGAACCAGCGATACGCCAGGTTCAAATGGGCCTCTTCGCACAACCGCCGCTCTGAGCGAATGCCGTAGCAATAGCCCACGATCAGCATGCGAATCATCAGTTCGGGATCAATCGACGGACGCCCAATCGGGCTATAGAAATCGGCGAGGTAATGGCGCAGGTCGCTCAGATCGAGACACCGATCAATGCTGCGCAGAAGGTGATTCGCTGGGATGTGATCTTCAAGGTTGAACGAGTAAAACAGTCGCTCCTGCCCACTCGATAACTGTCCCATCATGCTGTGTGATCCCCCTCCGGCCAATGAAGAGATTTTGCCGGAGGCCAGTCAGGGGAGCTACTTTTTCAACAGAATCGGCCAATAGCAGACCTTCCAGATACCTCATTACCTTGGCGATTACTGGCCGTCAGAGACGGTGAATTTTAATCTGGAGCCCCTCCTGCTCCTCGGGTGTCCGAAAGTAGCTTGTGATCAAATCGAACTCAGCGTCGGTTGCTGCAAATTCATGCTCTGCGCGGCCATTACGAAGATGCAACCGGCCTCGGCAAGTATCATCGTCCACCTCGATGTAGTGGACGCAGTGGGAAACCTCGACTGCGTCAGCCAAGTCGCGCAACCATTGGCGGTCCTCAGGCGTATTGGCAGGAAAATCCAGAACCACGCTTACGCCGGCATTTAGCACATCGGTGACAAGCGGGCCCACAACTTCCCGAATCTGATGCGCAAGCCTCACGTAATCGGCCACTGACTTGATTTGGTCCGGATAGAGCCGTGAGAGCCAATAATCTTCACTAAGCAAAATCGCCAACTGCTCGGCCGCCAGAGACCGAGCCAGCGTTGATTTGCCGGATGCAATTTTGCCAGACATTAAATGAAGTATTGGTTTTGGCACGGGACGTTTCCTTATGTCGAATTCTGATGATGCTTATCGAACAGTGTTGGCGCAACTGCAAGTTATTCAGCGTCAGCTTCGGGTCGACTGCTGCCAGTCGACCACCGAAATTCAACCCTCTCCCTCACTCCTTGTAGCAAATTTTAAGCATCGTCTGTGTAGTGCCTGTTATGGGCACTGTCGCTGCTATGCTTGGGGTTTCTCGAATGGAGTCGACCATGTCAGGTGATTATTCGCTGCCCGATGTCCTGGAAAGAATGTACCACAACCAGCTGGCCCTGGAAGCTGCCCTAATGGAGCTAACGTTGTGGGTCGAACAGCGTGGTTCCGCAGAAGTGGGAGGTAACGTTCGAGGGGCGCTGGAGCGCGATTGGTGAAAACGCGGGACATATCAAACAAGGCTTGGCACGGCTTAGAAGTACGGGTTTAAGGTAATAGTCTCAGCGAGTTCTAGGATGGATTCACAACATAAACATCGCTGATCGGCGTGGTTTTTGAATATTTTTGGAGTATTAAAAATTGAAAGGAATGATTAGCCTGGTCGACTTCATAAAAGAGGTAAAACAAGAACTTCGTGCTGCTGTTGATACTGAAGATCCATTTTTTGAAATGGGAGAAGTAGAACTAGAGATTACCTTCGCGTTGGACGCATCAGCAAAGGCTGGGCTGAAGCTGGTCGTAGCTGATTTTGGTGGGGAGACTAAAGCAACGCAGCCCCATAAGGTGAAGGTGAAGCTTCATCCCTTTGTGGAGGTCGAAGAAGTAGTTTCTAAAGTGACAATTAAACCCAATAAAGGCCGGACAAGCACCGTATCAGGGCGTCACGCCGGGCAAATGCATATCGCCGTGGGTCGAGAGGGTTCTGGAGACACAAAATCGAAAAAGTCGCCAACTGCCAACAAAGGCGACGCAATGGTGTTGCGGAAATCCTCCCCCCGTGCCGGCTAGAGAATACCGCTATTGGAATAGGGATTCGAACCCCTTCTCGCGTCCCCATAGACCGCTTCAGGCCACAAAACACGGTACTTTCGTCAATTGCTCATGGCCTCCTATAGTCTATGGCGGCCCTGAATCTGCCCTAATTTTGCCCTAAACCTTTTATTACTGCCGCTGCTATGCTGGGGATTTCTCAAAAGGAATCGGCACTATGACAAGCGATTATTCACTGTCGGATGTACTGGAAAGGCTGTACGAAAACCAGGAGGCTTTAGAGACGGCCCTTATGGAATTGACTCTGCAGGTTGAGGAGCAAGGAGCACGGGAAGTGGGTGGAAATGTCCGTGGAGCCTTGGAGACGATGAGAGAGAACGCCGGTCATATCAAACAAGGCCTAGCTCGATTGAAGAAATTGGACATCGGATAATCGATTACAAACCAAAGGCCTGCCGACATTCATACCGAAGTGAATTCGGAAAAACTCCGACTGAGGATTCAGTCGGAGTTCTGGGCCTACTATCCAACTAAATCAAGGCCGACCATAAACAGCAAAGTTCAGATTGGTCGAGCTCTTGCCGGCTGGGAAGAGACCTCTAAGGTTGTTCATCGAGACATTACGGATGTTGAACGACTCAAAGTGAATCCATCCAGTTGCGTACAGAATCATGGAAAGCCAATTCCTCCCGCTGCATTGTCTGCTCTCTTCAATTCGGAAAGATGTTATTCCCGCTATGCTGAGGGAGGACTAGGCGCATCCTCTGGGCTAGGGCTGGGATTATTCATAGCGGCTCAGATTGTAGAGGGCCAGCCGATCCTTCAGGCCGTTGAGTCCACCATTGATTTGGCGGGTGATCGCATTGAATTCATCCCGATCCGCCAAGGCGTTCAGCTCGCGCACCCACCAGAACCACGCCGCCGACTCGGCCGCCCATTGCGGCAGCTCGAGCAGTTCCGGGGTGCGCAGCAATCGCTCGTCGCCGAACAAGGCCAGGTGCAGCGCAGGTAATTGTTCCGGCCGGTCACCTGGATCAAGCCGCGACCGCGATAACGCTGGCCATCCCTATCCGGTTCCGGGGTGTTGCCCAGCTTCACCGCCAGACTGCCGGTATCGTACTTGCCCAGGTACTGATCGCCGCCCAGTTCGCGGATGTATTGCAACTGACCCGACTCGTGACCGACCTGGGCCAAGAACGCGGCCTGCCGCTGCGGCGTATTGAAGCGCTCAGCGATCCAGCGCCTGACCACGGTGTTTGGTACGGCGGTGAAAGACGGGCTGATCACCCGCAACCCGGTTGAGTCCATCGAACTGCCGGCGAAAGGCAAGAAGCCAATCGACCCCTTCACGGTCGACGAGGCGAATAAGATCATCGATCACCTATATAAGACGCTGACCCATTCGATGCGCATCTACGCGGCGTACTTCGAGTTCGCCTTCTATACCGGCATGCGCCCGAGTGAAATGGCAGCGCTGCGCTGGGAGGAGGTCGACAAGGAGAAGCGCCTGGTCAACGTGTGTCGGATCGTCGCGGACTACAAGATCGAGGAGCGGACCAAAACCCGCAATATCCGCCAGGTCATGCTCAACAGTCGCGCTTTGCATGCCATAGAACAAGCCGAGCGCATGGCCAAGCAACGCACACAGCAGAGCCGTCGCAAGCAGGCGAAGTCGCCGTTTGTGTTCCCGCCGACCAAGAACTTCGAGTTCATCCAGCAGTCGAGTGTGACCGACAAACACTTCCAGGCGGCGCTGACCGATTTGAAGCTTCGCGCCCGCCGGCAATACAACTGCCGACACACATACGCTACCATGTGCCTCATGGCGGGGATGAACCCTGCGTTTATTGCCACTCAGCTCGGTCATAGCGTTCAGATGCTGCTATCGACCTACGCCCGATGGATAAACTCCAGCACCGACTGGGGTGAACTCGGGAAGCTCGAAAACAGCTGGATTGGTACAAAATTGGTACAGGCAGAAACAGTACCCCTCTGAAACCCTTATGGAATCAGCCCCTGTGACACTGGAACAGAATTACACCGAGATTCTCGGCCAATTGGGCGAGGACGCCTCCCGCGAGGGCCTGCTCGACACGCCAAAACGTGCCGCCAAAGCCATGCAGTACCTTTGCCGCGGTTATGAACAGACACTGGAAGAGGTCACCAACGGTGCCTTGTTCAGTTCCGACAACAGCGAGATGGTGCTGGTCAAGGACATCGAGCTTTACTCGTTGTGCGAGCACCACATGCTGCCGTTCATCGGCAAAGCCCATGTCGCCTATATCCCGAGCGGCAAGGTTCTGGGGCTGTCGAAAGTCGCGCGTATCGTTGATATGTACGCCCGCCGCCTGCAGATCCAGGAAAACCTCAGCCGCCAGATCGCCGACGCGGTCCAGCAAGTCACCGGCGCGCTGGGCGTTGCGGTGGTGATCGAGGCCAAGCACATGTGCATGATGATGCGCGGTGTGGAGAAACAGAATTCGACGATGATCACCTCGGTGATGCTCGGCGAGTTCCGCGAAAACGCGGCCACCCGCAGCGAGTTTCTCAGCCTGATCAAGTAACTCGCAGCACGAAGAAAACCGGCACTGATCGCCGGTTTTTTTTCGCCTGCGAAAAATCAGGTAAGCTGCGCGCCTTCTGTTTGCCCTGTGAGGCTTATCCCGTGTTCGTTAAAGCGCTTCGTATCGGCCTCGGCCAACTGATCATCTTCATCGACTTCATCACTCGTCCAGGCAAGAAGCAGCGTCCCGCCGCCGCTCAGGCTCAGGTCGAAACGGCCGCCAAGGATCTGACCCTGTATCAGTTCCACGCCTGCCCGTTCTGCGTGAAAACCCGCCGCACCCTGCGCCGCCTGAACGTTCCGGTGGCGTTGCGCGATGCGAAGAACAACGAACAGGATCGCCAGGCTCTGCTGGAGCAAGGTGGCAAGATCAAGGTGCCGTGCCTGCGCATCGAAGAGAATGGCCAGACCACCTGGATGTATGAGTCCAAGGTAATCATTGATTATCTGGATAAGCGGTTTGCGGCTGCCTGATGGTGTGGTGTTGCTGATGGCCTCTTCGCGGGCAAGTCGGATCGCCGCACCGCTCGCTCCTACGGATTGGGGGTGTGTGCGAATGGTCACCTCGCCCCTAATGTAGGAGCGAGCGGTGCGGCGATCCGACTTGCCCGCGAAGGCGTCGGCACAAGCCCAACAAATCCCAGACAAAAATAAACCGGCCGATTGGCCGGTTTGTTGTTTATACCCTCCCCTCAGGCCGCTTCTGCTGCCTGGACCTGACGCACCACCGTCGCCAATCGCCCTTCGTCCAGCCGTGCCGGGTCGATGTGGCTGAAGTTCAGCCGCAGATGGCCGGGGTTCTTGTCCGGCTCTGGGAAAAACGGTTCGCCCGGCATAAACGCCACACCCGCCGCCAGCGCGGCCTTGAGCAGCGTGCAGCCACGCTCCCACAGGGGAATGCGCTCACCTGTAGGAGTGAGGCCTGCCCGCGAAGGCGTCCTTTCTGGCGATATATCCCAATCAACAAACTTTTCGTCTACAAAATCAAAAACATTATTTGCTTTATTTGTATACAAAAGCATAATTCGCTTCGTGCGAGTTATTGACCAACAAGTCAACAAATTCGCAAGCACCTCAAAGGGTCGCTGCCACCCTCATGGGTCCGGCCCTGGAAATAACAATAAAACTCTTGAGGAGTACTCGCTGTGGAAAGCCGCAAATCCGAAGCCTCGACGCTGGAACTCTCGCCGCCATTACGCAATGGCTGGCTGGAGCGCATCTTCAAACTCAGCTTGCATGGCACCACGGTGAAGACCGAGCTGATCGCCGGTCTGACAACCTTCATCACCATGGCCTACATCATCTTCGTCAACCCGAACATCATGGCGGATGCCGGCATCGATCATGGGGCGGCGTTCGTCGCCACCTGCATCGCCGCCGCGCTGGGTTGCCTGTTGATGGGTCTGTACGCCAACTGGCCGGTTGGCCTGGCGCCGGGCATGGGCCTGAACGCGTTCTTCACTTACACCGTGGTCGGCACCATGGGCTACAACTGGGAAACCGCACTCGGTGCGGTGTTCGTCTCCGGTGTGTTGTTCATGATTCTGACCTTCTCACGGATCCGCGAATGGCTGCTCAATAGCATTCCAGTGAGCCTGCGCTTCGCCATGGGGGCCGGCGTAGGTTTGTTCCTCGGACTGATCGGGTTGAAAACCGCCGGTATCGTCGTCGATAGCCCGGCTACGCTGATCAAGCTCGGCTCCCTGCGCGAACCTGGCCCATTGCTGGCAGCCATCTGCTTCCTGATGATTGCGGTGCTCAGCTACCACAAAGTGTTCGGCGCGATTCTCATCAGCATCATCACCGTGACTCTGGCTGGTTGGGGTTTGGGCCTGGTGCATTACGAAGGAATTATGTCAGCGCCGCCGAGCCTGGCTCCGACCTGGATGGCCATGAACGTCGCCGGCGTGTTCAACGTCAGCATGATCAGCGTGGTTCTGGCGTTCCTCTTCGTGCACATGTTCGATACCGCCGGCACCTTGATGGGCGTGGCCCAGCGCGCCAATCTGGTGAACCCCGACGGCAAAATCGAAAACCTTTCCCGCGCCATGAAAGCCGACAGTGCATCCAGCGTATTCGGTGCAATGGTCGGTGTTCCGCCAGTCACCAGCTACGTGGAAAGTGCCGCTGGCGTCGCAGCGGGTGGTCGGACTGGTCTTACCGCTGTGACCGTAGGTGTGCTATTTATTGCCGCGATGTTTTTCGCACCGCTGGCTGGCATGATCCCCGCTTATGCAACAGCCGGTGCGCTGATTTATGTGGCGATGCTGATGATGGGCGGCATGGCTCATATCGAATGGGACGAAGCGACCGACAGCATTCCGGCGATCGTTACCGCGATCATGATGCCGCTGACCTTCTCGGTCGCCGACGGCATCGCGCTGGGCTTCATCACCTACGTGGCGCTGAAGGCCGGCACCGGCAAGTACAAGGAAATTTCCGTCAGCCTGTGGGTGCTGTGCGCGATCTTCATCGCCAAGTTCATTTTCTTGTAAGCCGTACACGTTTCAAAAACAGTGTTTCAAAACAGCCTCACCCCGTCGGGTGGGGCTTTTGCATATAGGGAGGAAAGTGATGAGTCTGGAAACCTGGCTGCTGTTCAGTGGCGCTGCGCTGGTGGTGATCCTGATCCCGGGGCCACTGTCTTTGCTGATGATCAGCAACAGTCTGAATTACGGTTTGCGCCGTTCTTACCCGGCGTTTCTCGGCGGTGTGATCGCATCGATTTGCCTGCTCAGTGCTTCGGCTTTGGGTCTGGGCGCCTTGTTGCTGGCGTCGGAACAGCTGTTCAGCGCCCTGAAAATCGTCGGCGCGCTGTACCTGTTCTACCTCGCCTGGCAGAGCTGGCAGCAATCGCGTCAGCCATCCCAGAGTGCCGAAGTGCCCCAGGCTGCACCGGTGCCGCGCTTTCGCGCACTGTTCGGGCGCGCATTCATGCTCGGCGCGAGTAATCCGAAAGATATTTTGTTCTTTGCCGCTTTCCTGCCGCAGTTTTTGAGTGCCGAGCAACCGTTCCTGCCGCAGTTGCTGGTAATGATCGTGACCTGGACTGTACTGGATCTGCTGTGCAAATTGGCTTATGGGCTGGGGGCTCATGGCGCTGCGCGGTATTTGCGCAGCGGCAAGGGGCAGAGTTGGTTTAACCGGGTGAGTGCGGGGTTGTTTAGTGGGGCTGGTGCGGCGTCGTTGTTGAGCCGCTGAGGGCAAAAGATCGCAGCCTCGTTGCACTCGACAGCTCCTACAGGGGTGAATGCGTTTCCATGGAGCTGCCGAAGGTTCGGGCCGCGTTCGGACGATCTTTTGACTTTCCATCAGGCAAAAAAAAGCCCGCAGTGTGAGCGGGCGAAAGACCAAAGAAGCTATGCGCAGGATTCTTGGGGGGAAAGTCCTAGCTTCCTCTGTAGGTCGAATAGCTATACGGCGAAATCAACAACGGCACATGGTAGTGATCCTGTTCCGCGGAGATGCCAAACCGCAGCACCACCACATCCAGGAACGCGGGCTCAGGCAGCTGAACCCCACGGGCGCGGTAGTAATCGCCCGCATGAAACTGAAGCTGATAAACCCCGGACCGATAGTCATCGCCTTGCAGCAGCGGCGAATCGACACGACCGTCGCTGTTGGTCATCGCAGTGGCGACCCATTCCAGCTGCGAACCTTCAACGCGGTACAACTCGATTTTGATCGAACTGCCCGGGCAACCGTGTGCAGCGTCCAAAACGTGTGTAGTCAAACGTCCCATTGATTCTGCGCGCCTGCCTGCGTGGAGCAGTCAGGCCTCGCGCCTCCCGAAGTCAGTTGAAAAGGAGACCGCACCGTTTCCGAGCACGAAAAGCTGCGGCGAGCGATTGATTAAGACATTTTTCATAAAAATTGTACACAATAAAAACGACATTTTTACCGCCACCACCGTCATTCAAGGTTTACCAGCCAATCTCTCGCCGAACCGTGAGATCAGGGGACCTTATATTCATTAGCTGACCATTCAGGCAGGTTTCTTGCAGGCCCCTTCAAAGTGGACAGTCAGTGAAAAATGCAAAAAATCAGGCTTACAAAGTGAATATAAAGTTGTATACAATCATTCCATCGCTGTGACGCCAGCCTGCCCTCTCATCGCCAGGCCGCCACACACACCCTGACTTTGACCAAGTCGACACGAACAAGAAGGAAGACTGCAGTGAGCGCTGACTATCCACGCGACCTGATCGGTTACGGCAGTAACCCTCCTCACCCACATTGGCCGGGCAATGCCCGCATCGCCCTGTCCTTCGTGCTCAACTACGAGGAAGGTGGCGAGCGCAATATCCTGCATGGCGATAAAGAGTCCGAAGCTTTCCTCTCGGAAATGGTCTCGGCGCAGCCGCTGCAAGGCGAGCGCAATATGAGCATGGAATCCCTTTACGAGTATGGCAGCCGTGCCGGCGTGTGGCGGATTTTGAAACTGTTCAAGGAATTCGACATTCCGCTGACGATCTTCGCCGTGGCCATGGCCGCCCAGCGCCACCCGGACGTGATCCGCGCCATGGTCGATGCAGGCCACGAAATCTGCAGCCACGGCTACCGCTGGATCGACTACCAGTACATGGACGAAGCGCAGGAACGCGAGCACATGCTCGAAGCGATCCGCATCCTCACCGAGATCACCGGCGAGCGCCCACTGGGTTGGTACACCGGCCGCACCGGCCCGAACACCCGCCGGCTGGTGATGGAAGAAGGCGGCTTCCTCTACGACTGCGACACCTACGACGACGACCTGCCCTACTGGGAACCGAACAACCCGACCGGCAAGCCGCACTTGGTGATCCCGTACACCCTGGACACCAACGACATGCGCTTCACTCAGGTCCAGGGCTTCAACAAGGGCGACGATTTCTTTGAATACCTGAAAGACGCGTTTGATGTGCTGTATGCCGAAGGCGCCGAAGCACCGAAGATGTTGTCGATCGGCCTGCACTGCCGGCTGATCGGCCGTCCGGCGCGCCTGGCCTCGCTCAAACGCTTTATCGAATACGCTAAAAGTCATGAACAGGTGTGGTTCAGCCGTCGCGTCGACATCGCTCGCCACTGGCACCAAACCCACCCGTATCAAGGGGCCGCGAAATGAGCCGCTTCCAAACCCTGAAACCATCGTCCCTGAGCCGCGACGCGTTTGTCGCCGCCTTCGCCGACATCTACGAACATTCGCCATGGGTGGCCGAGAAGGCCTTCGACCTGGGCCAGGACGCTTCGATCGACGAGATCGAAACCCTGCACCAGCGTATGAGCGACATCCTGTTGAGCGCTGATCACGCAAGCCAACTGGCCCTGATCAACGCTCACCCGGACCTGGCAGGCTTTGCCGCCGTCCAGGGCCAACTTACCGCAGCCAGCACTGAAGAACAGTCTGGCGCGGGTATTCACCAATGCTCGAGCGATGAGTTCCAGCGCTTCACCGAGCTGAACGACGCCTACAAAGCCAAGTTCAAGTTTCCCTTCATCATGGCGGTAAAAGGCAGCAACCGGCATCAGATCCTCGCAGCGTTCGAAACGCGCATTCACAACTCGGTCGACACCGAATTCAAATGCGCGCTGGCGCAGATCAACAAGATCGCGTTGTTCCGATTACTGACCCTATAGCGAGCAGCCCTTGTGAAAAGCCCGGGCGTTTAAAACGCGAAGACCCAAGGGCACTGCAAGCATCCCAAGCCACTTATTTAAAGGCAGACAAGAAGAATGAAAGCTTACGCCGTACCTTTCGAGAAGTTCGTCAACCTGGCCGACGCCCGTCTGGGCACCAAAATCATCTCGGTCACCGATGACTGGTTCGCCGACGCCAACCGTCTGTTCCAACCGACCCCGGCCGTGTGGAAGGAGGGCGTGTTCGATGACAACGGCAAGTGGATGGACGGCTGGGAGTCGCGCCGCAAGCGCTTCGAAGGCTACGACAGCGCGGTAATCCGCCTGGGCGTGCCGGGCTCGATCAAAGGCGTGGACATCGACACTTCATTCTTCACCGGCAACTTCCCGCCGTCGGCTTCCCTGGAAGCCTGCTTCCTGGCCTCCGGCGAGCCCGACGAAAACACTCAGTGGACTGAAGTGCTGTCGGCCGTCGAGTTGCAAGGCAACAGCCACCACTACCACGAAATCAATAACGACCAGGCGTTCAGCCATTTGCGTTTCAACATCTACCCGGATGGCGGCGTGGCCCGTCTGCGTGTGTACGGCATTCCGTTCCGCGACTGGTCGGCGGTTGGCGACAACGAGCAAGTTGACCTGGCCGCTGCCCTGAATGGCGGTCGCGCGCTGGCCTGCTCCGATGAACACTTCGGCCGCATGAGCAACATCCTCAACCCGGGCCGTGGCATCAACATGGGCGATGGCTGGGAAACCGCACGTCGTCGTACGCCGGGCAATGACTGGGTAATCGTGGCGCTGGGTCATGCCGGCGAGATCGAAAAAGTCATCGTCGACACCCTGCACTTCAAAGGCAACTACCCGGACACTTGTTCGATCCAGGGTGCATTCGTGAAGGGCGGCACCGACAGCCAGATCGAAACCCAATCGCTGTTCTGGCGTGAACTGTTGCCAAGCCAGAAGCTGGAAATGCACGCCGAACACACCTTCGCCGAGCAGATCAAGGCACTGGGCCCGATCACCCACATCCGCCTGAACGTGTTCCCGGATGGTGGCGTGAGCCGCCTGCGGGTCCTCGGCAAGGTCGCGAAGTAACACCCGATCGTTCCCACGCTCTGCGTGGGAATGCATACCGTGACGCTCCGCGTCACAGTGGACGCGGAGCGTCCATGTCGGCGTTCCCACGCAGAGCGTGGGAACGATCAAATTCAAAAGATTAAGAAGACCAGCATGCGCACATTGACGATTGAACCGCTGACCAAAGAAGCCTTCGCCCCTTTCGGTGACGTGATCGAAACCGACGGCAGCGATCACTTCATGATCAACAACGGTTCGACCCTGCGCTTTCACAAACTGGCTGTGGTCGAAACCGCCACGCCAGAGGACAAGGCGATCATCAGCATCTTCCGCGCCGACGCGCAGGACATGCCGCTGACCGTCCGCATGCTGGAGCGTCATCCGCTGGGCAGCCAGGCGTTCATTCCGCTGCTCGGCAACCCCTTTCTGATCGTGGTCGCGCCACTTGGCGATGAACCTGTATCAGGCTTGGTCCGCGCCTTCGTCACCAACGGCAGGCAGGGCATTAATTACCATCGCGGCGTCTGGCACCACCCGGTGCTGACGATCGAAAAGCGGGATGACTTCCTGGTGGTTGATCGCAGTGGCACAGGCAATAACTGCGATGAGCATTTTTTCAAAGAGGATGAGCGGTTGATCCTTGCCCCCCACCAATAAGAGAAGAGTCCGATCACTCGACAACAGAGTGACGGGCGAGAGGTAAAGACTGTGGAAGCACATCTGTTGGAATGGCTGAACCTGAGCGTGCGCTGGGTTCACATGATCACTGGCGTGGCCTGGATCGGCGCGTCGTTCTATTTCGTCTGGCTGGAAAACAACCTCAATCGGGTCAATCCGAAAAACGGGTTGGCGGGCGATTTGTGGGCGATCCACGGCGGCGGTATCTATCACCTGGAAAAATACAAACTGGCTCCACCGACCATGCCGGACAACCTGCATTGGTTCAAATGGGAAGCCTACTTCACCTGGCTGTCGGGGGTCGCGCTGCTGTGCGTGGTGTTCTACTCCAACCCGACGCTGTACCTGCTGGCTCCGGGCAGCAGCCTGACCGGCCCTGAAGGTGTTTTGCTGGGCCTCGGTTCGCTGTTCGTCGGCTGGTTTGTCTACTCCTTCCTTTGCGACTCGGCGTTGGGCAAACGCCCAGCCCTGCTCGGCTTCATCCTGTTCGTGCTGATCATCGGCGCCGCTTACGGCTTCAGCAAAGTGTTCAGCGGTCGTGGTGCGTACCTGCACGTCGGCGCGATCATCGGCACCATCATGGTCGGCAACGTGTTCCGCATCATCATGCCGGCGCAGCGCGCCTTGGTGGCGGCGATCGCCGAGAACCGCACGCCCGATCCAGCGCTACCGGCCAAAGGCTTGCTGCGTTCGCGGCACAACAACTATTTCACCTTGCCGGTGCTGTTCATCATGATCAGCAACCACTTCCCAAGCACCTACGGCAGCCAATACAACTGGCTGATCCTGGCCGGGATCGCGGTGCTGGCGGTGTTGGTGCGTCACTACTTCAACACCCGTCACGACAGCCACAAGTTTGCCTGGACCCTGCCCGCTGCGGCGGTCGGCATGATCTGCCTGGCCTACGTGACCGGGCCGGCGCCGATGTCCAACGCACCTGAAGTGGCCAAGGCGCCTGGGACCATCGAGTACCAGCCACTGCCGGAAACCGCCCTTGGTGGTGGTGCCAAACCTGAAGCGGCAAAAACGGCGCCGGCTGCTGAACCGGCTCAGGCGTCCAATCAGGGGCCCTCGTTCGACAAGGTTCACAGCGTGATTCAGGAACGTTGCGCCGTGTGCCATTCGGCCAAACCGACCAGTCCGCTATTCAGTGCGGCGCCGGCTGGCGTGATGTTCGATACCCCCGAGCAGATCAAGCTCCAGGCCCCGCGCATCCAGGCCCAGGCTGTTGCCAGCCAGATCATGCCACTGGGCAACATCACCCAGATGACCCAGCAGGAGCGCGACCTGATCGGTGCGTGGATTGTTCAGGGAGCCCGAACCCAATAAGCAACACAAAAGCCTGTGACAAGCAGGCTTTTGTGGCGAGGGAGCTTGCTCCCGCTGGACTGCGCAGCAGTCCAATCGTGGGGCCGCTCGAATCCGCTCTAAAAAAGCGCGGATTTAATTCCTGACCAGAACGCCAACTTATCCCGACTCTGGACAGTACCAAGGCAACCTGAAATGACGCTCAATCGACTGTTTTTGAACAGCCGAACGGGCATTTTTTGCTTTTAGAAAGCCTTAGCTCAGCTCTTGCTATCAGCATAAAAGCTGACCGAATGGATGATTTTTTACCGCCGCAAGAAAAGGCGCCACACCAGAGCGCCGACCTTAGAAAAATAACGTGGAACCACCTACTTTTTGGGAGCAACCAAATGAAACGTACGTGCACCAGCCTGATGCTCGCGGGATCCTTGCTGGCCGGAGGCCAGACCATGGCCGGCGACTTGCTGCAATGGCAGAACAACAGCCTGACCTACCTCTATGGCAAGGACTTCCAGGTCAACCCGCGCATTCAGCAAACCGTCACCTTCGAGCACGCCGATGCCTGGAAATACGGGGATAACTTCTTCTTCGTCGACAAGATTTTCTACAACGGCGAGAAGGACTTTAACGCCGGCCCAAACACCTATTACGGGGAGTTCCAGCCGCGTATTTCGCTGGGCAAGGTCCTCGACCAGAAGATCGAATTCGGCCCGATCAAAGACGTGCTGCTGGCCATGACGTACGAATTCGGTGAAGGCGATACCGAGTCCTATTTGATCGGTCCGGGTTTCGACCTGGCGATTCCCGGGTTTGACTACTTCCAGCTGAACTTCTACCAGCGTCACACCGAAGGCAGTCGCCCGGGTGATAACGTCTGGCAGATCACCCCGGTTTGGTCCTACACCATTGCGGTGGGCGATTCGAACATCCTGATCGATGGCTTCATGGACTGGGTGGTCGACAACGACCAGAACAGCAAAGGCACCTACCACGCCAACCTGCACTTCAACCCGCAGATCAAATATGACTTGGGCAAAGCGCTGAGCATTGGCGAGAAACAGTTGTACGTCGGTGTCGAGTACGACTATTGGTCAGACAAGTACGGGATCAAGGACAGCCAGGCCTTCAAGACCGATCAAAGCAACACGAGCTTCCTGGTGAAGCTCCACTTCTAATCGTAAAAGCTTCGCGGGCAAGCCTCGCTCCTACAGGTCTTGTGTCGTTCACCGGTTATGTGAACAATTCAAGACCTGTAGGAGCGAGGCTTGCCCGCGAACCACCGCACCGCAAATCTCAAGCCGAAACCGCAGGCTCCACCAACCCCAGAAACCGGCACAGCTCATCCCGCTTGGCCAACGCATCGCGCCGCCCCAGATCAATCAATTCGCCGCAATACCCCGCCTCGAACAGCAGATAACTCAGCACTCCTGCCCCGCTGGTCTTGGTCGCCCCCGGCCCGCGCAAAAACAGACGCAAGGCCGCCGGCAATTCCTGGCGATGCCGCGCCGCAATTTCATCGATCGGCTGACTCGGCGAAATTACCAGCACCTCCACCGGCGCTGCTCCCAATGCCCGACTCGGCGCGCCGTCGGGCAGCAGATGGCTGAACTGGTTCAGACGCTGCAACAACTCGATGTCACTTTCCAGGCTGTCAATGAACGTACTGTTGAGCATGTGCCCGCCGATTTGTGCCAGGGTCGGCTGCTGACCGGTGTAGGCACGTTGCAGCGGCTGTTGCGGGTCGACCCCGCGCGGGTTGCCGCTGACGCCCACCACCAGCACGCGGCTGGCGCCCAAGTGCAGGGCCGGGCTGATCGGTGCTGATTGGCGTACCGCGCCGTCACCGAAATATTCTTCGCCGATTCTCACCGGCGCAAACAGTAATGGAATCGCCGAACTGGCCAGCAGATGTTCGATGCTCAGTTGGGTCGGCACACCAATTCGCCGATGACGCAACCAGGGCTCAATGGTGCCGCCGCCCTGATAAAACGTGACGGCCTGACCGGATTCATAGCCAAACGCCGTGATCGCCACCGCCTTCAATTGCTTTTGCGCGATGGCCTCGGCAATTCCGGGCAGGTGCAGTTTGTCGTTGAGCAAACCGCGCAGCGGCGAGCTGTTGAGCAGGGCCACTGGCACCGGAGCGCCAACCCCCATCAGATTGTGACTGACAAAGCGGGCGGCTTGATGGATCACGCCCGGCCAGTCGCTGCGCAGCACCAGATGACTGCGAAAACCTTGCCAGAAGGCAGTCAGACGCTGAATCGCGCCACGAAAGTCCATTGCTCCGCTGGCCAGGCTGACCGCATTGATCGCGCCAGCCGAAGTACCGACGATCACCGGAAACGGATTCGCCGCCCCCACCGGCAGCAGCTCGGCAATCGCCGCCAGCACACCCACCTGATAAGCCGCCCGAGCCCCACCGCCGGAAAGTATCAACCCTGTAACCGGTTCAGCAGAACGCATCGCAACACTCCATGGCGCTTAAAGGGATCGGTGACTCAACCGCGTTTGGCGTACAGCTTCGGTTCGCCCGGTGGACGGCTCTTGAAGCGGCGATGTGCCCAGAGGTATTGCTCCGGGCATTCGCGCAACGCGCTTTCGACCCACTGGTTGATGCGAATGCAGTCCGCCTCTTCCGTCTCGCCGGGAAAGCCCTCGAGCGGCGCATGAATCGTCAACCGATAACCACTGCCATCAGCCAGACGTTGCTGAGTGAACGGCACTACCAGCGCCTTGCCCAGCCGCGCGAACTTGCTGGTGGCGGTGACGGTCGCCGCCTGAATCCCGAACAACGGCACGAAGATACTTTGCTTGGCACCGTAATCCTGATCCGGTGCGTACCAGATCGCTCGGCCTGCCCGCAGCAGTTTGAGCATGCCGCGCACGTCGTCACGCTCCACCGCCAGCGAGTCAAGGTTGTGCCGCTCGCGGCCACGACGCTGGATGTAGTCGAACAGCGGATTCTTGTGTTCGCGGTACATACCGTCAATGGTGTGCTGCTGACCGAGCAGCGCCGCGCCGATCTCAAGCGTAGTGAAATGCACGGCCATCAGAATCACGCCCTTGCCGTCGTGCTGGGCCTGCTTCAAATGCTCCAGGCCTTCGACATGAGCCAGTTTCGCCAGACGTTTGCGCGACCACCACCAGCTCATGGCCATCTCGAAGAAGGCGATGCCGGTGGAGGCGAAGTTTTCCTTGAGCAGGCGCTTGCGCTCGGCAGCGGACTTTTCAGGGAAACACAGTTCAAGATTGCGCTTGGCAATGCGCCGTCGGTCGCCGGCCACCCGATACATCAATGCGCCCAAGGCGCGACCGACCGACAGCAATGCCGGATACGGCAACTGCACTATCAGCCACAACAGCCCCAAGCCACACCATAGCGGCCAGAAACGTGGAGAAAGAAATGCTGTTCGAAAACGCGGGCGATCCATTAAAGGTTCCGTCAAGACAGTGGCCGCGCATTCTACATCGTTCGACCCGGCTTGCGGCCCGCGGGCGTTCTCGTTATAAGTCTCGGCACTTTTAGTGACAAGCTGTTGTATGCCGACCATGAGCCAAACCGAACCGCTAGACCAAGATCCCGTGTTCCAGTTGAAGGGCAGCATGCTCGCCATTACGGTGCTGGAACTGGCCCGTAACGACCTTGAGAACCTTGATCGGCAACTGGCCGCCAAGGTCGCCCAGGCGCCCAACTTCTTCAGCAACGCGCCGCTGGTGCTGGCCCTGGACAAACTCCCGGCCAGCGAAGGCTCGGTCGACTTGCCGGGGCTGATGCGCATCTGCCGCCAGCATGGCCTGCGCACCCTGGCGATCCGTGCCAGCCGCATCGAAGACATTGCCGCCGCCATCGCCGTCGATTTGCCGGTGCTGCCGCCGTCCGGCGCCCGGGAACGCCCCCTCGATCCCAACGAAGGCATCGTGACGAAAAAACCGGAGAAACCACCGGAACCGACCATCAAACCGACCAAAGTCATTACCTCGCCGGTACGCGGCGGCCAGCAGATTTATGCCCAGGGTTGCGATCTGGTGGTGATTTCGTCGGTCAGCCCGGGGGCGGAACTTCTCGCCGACGGGAACATCCATGTATACGGCGCGATGCGCGGTCGTGTCCTGGCCGGCGTCAAAGGTGACACGAAAGCCAGGATTTTCTGCCAGCAAATGACCGCTGAACTGGTCTCCATCGCCGGCCACTACAAGGTTTCCGAGGATTTACGTCGTGATCCATTGTGGGGCGCGGGCGTACAAGTCAGCCTGTCGGGTGACGTGTTGAACATCATTCGGCTTTAACGGATACTGCCGCATTTTCCAAGCATCTCTAAAACATAGCGAAAACGGCTCAAACGAAGTAGGAAAAAGGCCAAAGGCAGTGTTTACCGGGGGTAAGCACCGCTCAGAACCGGATTCCAGCCAAGGCTGTCCGACTGCAGTAGTTTTTCAAGAGATGTTTTTCAGGGGCTAAACGTCCTTTTCCTTAGGGGTAAAACACCTTGGCCAAGATTCTCGTGGTTACATCCGGCAAGGGTGGTGTGGGTAAGACCACCACCAGCGCCGCTATCGGTACCGGCCTCGCTCTGCGTGGCCATAAAACAGTTATCGTCGACTTCGACGTCGGCCTGCGTAACCTCGACCTGATCATGGGTTGCGAGCGCCGCGTGGTGTATGACTTCGTCAACGTGGTAAACGGCGAAGCCAACCTGCAACAGGCCCTGATCAAAGACAAGCGCCTGGAAAATCTCTACGTACTGGCCGCCAGTCAGACTCGCGATAAAGACGCGCTGACCGTTGAAGGCGTGGAAAAAGTCCTGATGGCGTTGAAAGAAGACTTCGAATTCGTGGTCTGCGACTCCCCGGCGGGCATCGAGAAAGGTGCCCACCTGGCCATGTATTTCGCCGACGAAGCGATTGTCGTGACCAACCCGGAAGTGTCCTCGGTACGTGACTCGGACCGCATGCTGGGCCTGCTGGCCAGCAAATCCCGTCGCGCCGAAAACGGCGAAGACGCGATCAAGGAACACCTGCTGCTGACCCGCTACAACCCGCAACGGGTCAATGACGGCGAGATGCTCGGCGTCGAAGACGTCAAGGAAATTCTGGCTGTCACCCTGCTGGGTGTCATTCCGGAATCCCAAGCGGTACTCAAGGCTTCCAACTCGGGTGTGCCGGTGATTCTCGACGACCAGAGCGACGCCGGTAAGGCGTACAGCGATGCCGTCGATCGTCTGCTGGGCAAAACCGTGGAACACCGGTTCCTTGATGTTGAGAAGAAGGGATTCTTCGAGCGCCTGTTTGGAGGTAGGTAATGAACCTTTTTGACTTCTTTCGTGCCAACAAAAAGCAAAACACCGCGTCGGTAGCGAAAGAGCGTCTACAGATCATCGTGGCGCATGAACGCGGCCAGCGCAGTACGCCGGATTACCTGCCAGCCCTGCAGAAGGAACTGGTGGAAGTGATCCGCAAGTACGTCAATATCGGGTCCGATGACGTGCATGTCGCTCTGGAAAACCAGGGCAGCTGCTCGATCCTGGAACTCAATATCACCCTGCCAGATCGCTGAGTCGATCCGGCGGGAGCCACGGCGGCTCAGGCCCTTACGCACTCCGTAGGCGCGAAGCTTGCTCGCGAAAGCATCATCTCGGTTTATCAGATAAACCGAGTTGCCTGCTTCACGAGCAAGCTTCGCGCCTACAGGGTGCGAGGGTCTGAGTCGCCGTTGGCGTTTGTTACGAGGCTGTTTTAATGCCGTTGTCCAACATCCATATCATCCATCAGGACGCCGCCGTACTGGTGGTGAACAAGCCAACTCTGTTGCTCTCCGTCCCCGGCCGGGCCGATGACAACAAGGACTGCCTGATCACACGTCTGCAAGAAAACGGCTACCCGGAAGCGCGAATTGTCCATCGGCTGGACTGGGAAACCTCCGGCATCATTCTGCTCGCTCGTGACCCGGATACACATCGCGAACTGTCTCGGCAATTTCACGATCGAGAAACCGAAAAGGCCTACACCGCCCTGTGCTGGGGTCAACCGGAACTGGACAGTGGCAGCATCGATTTGCCCCTGCGCTACGACCCGCCGACCAAGCCACGCCATGTGGTGGACCACGAGTTTGGCAAGCATGCGCTGACCTTCTGGCGTGTACTGGAGCGTTGTGGCGACTGGTGCCGCGTCGAGCTGACGCCGATCACCGGCCGCTCTCACCAGTTGCGCGTGCACATGCTCTCCATCGGCCACCCACTGTTGGGCGACGGGCTCTACGCTCATGAGCAAGCTTTGGCTGCTTGGCCACGCTTGTGCCTGCACGCGAGTATGCTGAGTTTTACCCACCCCCAAACTGGCGACCGCTTGCGTTTCGAATGCCCGGCACCGTTTTAAATCTGCCACATGGCGTCACCGCTTCAAAACGAGGATTGAACAGGATGAGTTTTACTGACTCCTTGACAACGCCCGTCAAGAAAACCCGAACCCAGTTGCTTTATCTGATCTACGGCAACCAGGACGTTTACCGGCGCGAAGCCAAGTTCAGCATTTTGACTGCGCTTTCCCATTCGAAGAAAGGCAAGCTTCCCTGCATCCGAGTCCTGACGGATCGTCCGCATGACTACGCTGGCTGGCCGGTTGAAACCGTGTGCCTGACCGAGGAAACCCTGACGCTGTGGCAAGGTGAAAACGGCTATCACCATCGTCGCAAGGCCTGCGCGATGGCCGCCGGCCTTGTGCTTGCAGAAAAGACCTTATTCGTCGACACAGACACCCTGTTCATCAGCGACCCAAGTCGGATCTTCAACCAGATTCAGCCTGGGCATTACCTGATGGACCGCTTTGAGTACGATTGGCAGGATGTCTGCGAGCGCGATGATTACAGGAAGCTCGGCGAATGCCTGCGCACTCATGGCATCACCGCGGACAACGGTTTCAAGCTATATAACAGCGGACTCTGCGGCGTGACTGACGGTGATTCATCGCTGTTCGAAACCTCGATCCGGCTGATCGACGAATGGACCCGCGACAGCTTCGACATTCACACCATCGAGCAAATTGCCCTGTCGTTCGCGATGCGTGACAAACCGGTGCGTGAAGCAAAAAAATACATTTATCACTACTTCGCTGAAAAACGCTTTTTCCATGCCATGCAAGCGTATTTCTTCTCTCAACATGGCGAGCAGTTCAGCCAGAATCTGGTGGAACTGTGCCGCGATGTACCGCGAATCAAACCCTTCCCGTCAGCCTGGCAACGATTGAAAATCAAATGGAAATTGCGCAACCAGAACGGCGCCATGAGAAAAGTCGGTCGCGATTTGTTGTATGGCAGCGCGGCACCGGATCATCCGTACTACGCGGTCTGCCGACATGAGTGGTGGGAATGCGCCGCACGGGAAATTCTTCGCTGGAACCATACCCGTCAGAAACAGCTCCTGGACACTCATCAGACTGGCTGGCCCAAACAATTGCCCAAACCAGAAAAGCCAGAAGATGAACGGATCATCATGAATTACCTGAAGAAGAGGGTAGCGGCAGCTCGTTAACATAACCTGCTAACGTCAGGCCCAAAGCCCTCAGCCAATACGTTAAACTCCCGCCCATTGCTGTCTGGAGCTTCTTATGCGCGAAGAGTTGAACCAAGGCCTGATCGACTTCCTCAAGGCCTCCCCTACCCCGTTCCATGCCACCGCCAGCCTTGTCCAGCGTCTGGAAGCGGCAGGTTTTGTACGCCTCGACGAGCGCGAGCCGTGGAGCACCGAAGCCAACGGTCGTTACTACGTCACCCGTAATGACTCCTCGATCGTCGCGTTCAAAATGGGTCGTCATTCGCCCCTGCATGGTGGCATCCGCCTGGTCGGCGCGCACACTGACAGCCCCTGCCTGCGGGTAAAACCCCAGCCGGAACTGCAACGCCAGGGTTTCTGGCAACTGGGCGTCGAAGTCTATGGCGGCGCATTGCTGGCGCCGTGGTTCGACCGCGACCTGTCGCTGGCCGGTCGTGTGACCTTCCGTCGCGACGGTAAGGTCGAGAGCCAGTTGATCGATTTCAAGGCGCCGATCGCGATCATTCCCAACCTGGCCATTCACCTCAATCGTGAAGCCAATATGGGTTGGGCGATCAACGCCCAGACCGAACTGCCGCCGATCCTCGCGCAATTCGCCGGTGACGAGCGCGTGGATTTCCGAGCCGTGCTCACCGATCAACTGGCCCGTGAACATGGCCTGAATGCCGACGTGGTGCTCGATTACGAGCTGAGCTTCTACGACACCCAAAGCGCCGCGGTCATCGGCCTGCATGGCGACTTCATCGCTGGCGCGCGGCTGGACAACCTGCTGTCGTGCTACGCCGGCCTGCAAGCGTTGCTAACGACCGAAACCGACGAAACCTGCGTGCTGGTCTGCAATGATCACGAAGAAGTCGGTTCCTGCTCGGCCTGTGGCGCCGACGGTCCAATGCTTGAGCAGACATTGCGCCGTCTGTTGCCCGAAGGAGATGAATTCGTCCGGACCATTCAGAAATCCCTGCTGGTCTCCGCCGACAACGCCCACGGCGTGCACCCGAACTATGCGGACAAGCACGACGCCAACCACGGCCCGAAACTCAACGCCGGCCCGGTGATCAAGGTCAACAGCAACCAGCGCTACGCCACCAACAGCGAAACCGCCGGTTTCTTCCGCCATTTATGCATGGCCGAAGAAGTACCGGTGCAGAGCTTCGTGGTGCGCAGCGACATGGGCTGCGGCTCGACCATCGGCCCGATCACCGCCAGCCACTTGGGCGTGCGCACCGTGGACATCGGTTTGCCGACGTTCGCCATGCACTCGATCCGCGAACTGTGCGGCAGCCATGACCTGGCGCATCTGGTCAAAGTGCTGAGCGCATTTTACGCCTGCCGCGAATTGCCGTAGTCCTCAAAGATCAGCTCCTGTAGTGATCCCTGTAGGAGCTGCCGCAGGCTGCTCCTACACACATCACCCCCGCTCATCCGAAAGCCGCCTAGACTTGCAGTACCCCCTCTGCGACAAGGCTGTCACCATGATCTCGATGTCTTCGTTTCACGCCATGCTGATCCCGATTCTTTCCGGGATGATCATGCTGGCCGTCGGCTTCAACTTTCGCGACAAGAACCTCGGTGTGTTTGCAATGTGGGTCGGCATGCTGATGATCCTCGCCACCGTGATCTACAAGATTCTCGCCAAACTCAACGAATAAATCCTTGCGTCCAAGGAAGATCAAAAAATCAAATGATATCCACCCCGACATGAATCGCATCATGGCGCCAAAACTCCAGATCACAGTCAATCAACCGCTCGTGCTGATCGTAATTGACCCGCGCAATCCGCAACCCCGGGCTGCCCACCGACACCCGTAAAGCCGCCGCCGCGTCCACCGACAACGCCGTCGGCACAATCTCGAAGCGCACCCGCCCGTAATGCAAGTCGTAGTGCCGCGCATACAGTTCGGTCATCGACTGATTCAGATCGAAGTCCAGAATCCCCGGAAAAAACTGTGGGTTCAGGTAGTGCTCCACATACAGCACCAATCGCCCGTCAATCCGTCTTGAGCGGCAGATCTGGATCACGCTCGACAGCGCCGGCAACTGCAACCAGGCACACACCGCCGCCGACGCCGGCTGCAACCGCGCCGAGATCACCTCGGTGGACGGCACCCGACCCTGTGCACTGACCATCGCGTGAAAGTGGCTGCGCTGCATCAGGTTATAAGCCAGCCGCGGTGGCGACACGAACCAGCCGCGTCGCTCCTCGCGATAAATCTGGCCCTGGGCCTCCAGCTGCAATAAAGCCTCGCGCACGGTGATCCGCGTGGTACCGAACAACTCACTGAGCTTGCGCTCCGCCGGCAATTTGCTCCCGGGCGCCAACAGGCCGTGGTCGAGCTGTTCCTGCAGAACCTGCCCGATGGCTGTCACCGCTTTGGTGGTCTCAATGCGCATCAACGTTACCTATCTGGACTAGACCAGCACTGATTCAGGGCAGAACCGTGATTCAAATGGGTTCCTTCAACTGCCTGCAAGCCTAGGCACTGCACATGACTGACAGATGACAAAGCCGCCGAACGGTTACGCCAGACACCTGCAATTTCATGGCCAAGTCCTTCCATATCAACCTTTTAGCCATGGTCTACGCTTATCTCGCAGCCCGCGTATCCGAGCGCAGAACATTCAGGCCGACCGGTCGTCGACATCAAAATGTCATCCAGCCCGCCTAAATTGGCTCAGGTATTGCTGACCTAGACCAACACAACCGCAATCGCAGCGTTGAAAACGCCCAAAGGAGCTTCGGATGAAACAGTTTTTCCTGGCATCACTGTTAGGCTCGACCATTGCCCTGTGCACCACCGCCATGGCGGCGGATGATCTGAAAACCCTGGAAGCCGCTGCGAAAGCGGAAGGCGCTGTCAACAGCGTCGGCATGCCCGATGACTGGGCCAACTGGAAAGGCACCTGGGAAGACCTGGCCAAAAAATATGGCCTGAAACACATCGACACCGACATGAGCTCGGCCCAGGAAATCGCCAAGTTCGCCGCCGAAAAAGACAACGCCACTGCCGACATCGGCGACGTCGGTGCCGCCTTCGGCCCGATCGCGGTCAAGCAAGGCGTGGTGCAGCCCTACAAACCCACTACCTGGGCACAGGTCCCGGATTGGGCCAAGGACAAGGGCGGTAACTGGGCGCTGGCCTACACCGGCACCATCGCATTTATCGTCAACAAAAAACTGCTGCACGGTTCTGAAGCGCCGACCAAATGGGCCGACCTCAAGACTGGCAAGTACAAAGTCTCCATTGGTGACGTGAGCACCGCGGCCCAGGCAGCCAACGGTGTACTGGCCGCCGCCCTCGCCAACGGTGGCGACGAGAAAAACATTCAGCCAGCCCTGTTGCTGTTCGCTGACATCGCCAAGCAAGGCCGCCTGTCGATGGCCAACCCGACAATTGCCACCATGGAAAAGGGTGAAATCGAAGTCGGTGTGGTCTGGGACTTCAACGGCCTGAGCTACAAGGCCAAGATGGCGAATCCGGATGACTACATCGTGCTGATTCCGTCCGATGGCTCGGTGATTTCCGGTTACACCACCATCATCAACAAATACGCGAAGAACCCGAACGCCGCCAAGCTGGCCCGCGAATACATCTTCAGCGATGCCGGCCAAATCAACCTGGCGAAAGGCAACGCTCGTCCGATCCGCGCCGAGCACATCAAACTGCCGGAAGACGTGAAGGCCAAACTGCTGCCGAACGAGCAGTACAAAAAGGTCACGCCGATCAAAGACGCCGACGCATGGGAAAAGACCTCCAAGTCGCTGCCACAGAAGTGGCAGGAAGAAGTCATCATCAACATGCCGTAACACGGTAGATCCCCATTCGGGGATCTGATGGAGATCCAATGTGGGAGCGGGCTTGCTCGCGAAGAGGGACTGACATTCAACATTGATGTTGGCTGACAGTCCGCCTTCGCGAGCAAGCTCGCTCCCACAGGGGATTGGTTGCGTACTTGAATCATCTGTTTTTGCGGAGTCCCAGCCCTATGAAGCACAACGTCATCCTTGTCGTGCTCGACGGCCTCAATTACGAAGTCGCGCGCCATGCCATGGGGCATCTGCAGGCTTACGTTGGCGCAGGACGCGCGGCACTCTACAAACTGGAGTGCGAACTGCCGGCCCTGTCCCGACCACTTTATGAATGCATCCTGACCGGCGTTACGCCGATCGTCAGCGGTATCGTTCACAACAACGTCTCGCGCCTGTCCAACCAGCGCAGCATCTACCATTACGCCACCGACGCGGGCCTTACAACCGCAGCCGCGGCCTATCACTGGGTCAGCGAGTTGTATAACCGCTCGCCGTTCGTGGTCGCCCGGGATCGTCATACCGATGACCCCAAACTGCCGATCCAGCACGGTCATTTCTACTGGAGCGACCACTACCCGGACTCGCACCTGTTCGCCGACGCGGAAAACCTGCGCCTGCGCCACGCGCCGAACTTTTTATTGGTCCACCCCATGAACATCGACGACGCCGGGCACAAGCACGGCCTCGACACCCCGCAGTATCGCAATAGCGCTCGCTCAGCCGACATCATCCTGGCTGACTACCTGCAAGGCTGGCTCGACGCCGGTTATCAGGTACTGGTGACAGCCGATCACGGCATGAACAACGACCGCTCGCACAACGGCTTGCTGCCCGAAGAACGCGAAGTGCCGCTGTTCGTCCTCGGCGATGCCTTCAGCTTCAACCAAAACGCCGCACCGAAACAGATCGAAATCTGCGGCGCCGTCTGCGAACTGCTGGGCGTGCCCCACGACAAACCTGTGTGCCGGGAGCTGCTCAAGTGAACGCCATGACCCGTGGTAAATGGCTGGCCACTCTGTGCCTGGTGCCCTTCGCGATTTTCTTCTTCGTGTTCCAGATCGCCCCGCTGCTCTGGATAATGATCAACAGCCTGGAATCGGAGGAGTTCGGCTGGGGCCTGGCCAACTTCAGCAAAATCTTCAACTCGAAGTTCTATTTGCAGGCGATCCAGTACAGCCTCGAGATCAGTTTCTGGTCCAGCGTGTTCGGCATCATCATCGCCATACTCGGGGCCTATTCCCTGCGACGGGTCGATTCGAAACTGCGCAACTTCGTCAACGCCTTCGCCAACATGACCAGCAACTTCTCCGGCGTCCCCCTGGCCTTCGCGTTCATCATTTTGCTGGGGTTCAACGGCACCTTCACCATCATGCTCAAACAGGCCGGGATCATTCAGGACTTCAATCTGTACTCGAAAACCGGGCTGATCATTCTCTATACCTACTTCCAGATTCCGCTGGGCGTGCTGCTGCTCTACCCGGCCTTCGATGCCCTGCGCGAAGACTGGCGCGAGTCCGCCGCGTTGCTCGGCGCCAATGGCTGGCAATTCTGGCGGCACATCGGTTTGCCAGTGTTGACGCCGGCGTTGCTGGGCACGTTCGTGATTCTGCTGGCCAACGCCCTCGGCGCCTATGCCACGGTCTACGCCCTGACCACCGGCAACTTCAACGTGTTGCCGATCCGCATCGCGGCGATGGTCTCCGGTGACATTTCCCTCGACCCGAACCTGGCCAGCGCCTTGGCCGTGGTGCTGGTGGCGTTGATGACCGTTGTGACCATCGTGCATCAGTTGCTGTTGAAGAGGAGCTACCATGTCTCGCGCTGAATTGGGGCCTGTCGGTGTCTATCACCGCGTCGTGGCGTATTTGTTGTTTGCCATTCTGCTGTTGCCGCTGCTTGGAACGCTGATCTACTCGATTTCCAGCAGTTGGTCCGCGACGATTATGCCCAGCGGTTTTACCTTCAAGTGGTACATCCAGCTGTGGAGCGATCCGCGCTTTCTCGAGGCGTTCGGTCAATCATTGCTGGTCTGCGTCGGCTCGCTGATTTTGTCGGTGGTGCTGATTCTGCCGCTGCTGTTCGTGGTGCATTACCACTTCCCGAAACTCGACGCTTTGATGAACATCCTGATCCTGCTGCCCTTCGCGGTGCCGCCGGTGGTGTCGTCGGTGGGGCTGTTGCAGCTTTACGGTTCGGGGCCGTTCGCGATGGTCGGCACGCCGTGGATTCTGATCGGTTGCTACTTCACCGTGGCGCTGCCGTTCATGTACCGGGCGATCACCAACAACCTGCAAGCGATCAACCTGCGCGACCTGATGGACGCCGCGCAACTGCTCGGTGCCAGCACCTGGCAAGCGGCATTCCTGGTGGTGCTGCCGAACCTGCGCAAGGGTTTGATGGTGGCGTTGCTGCTGTCGTTCTCGTTCCTGTTCGGTGAGTTTGTGTTCGCCAACATTCTGGTCGGCACCCGCTACGAAACCCTGCAGGTCTACCTCAACAATATGCGTAACAGCAGCGGCCACTTCACCAGTGCGCTGGTGATCTCCTACTTCTTCTTTGTGCTGGTTCTGACCTGGGCTGCCAATATCTTGAACAAGGACAAAAGCGAATGAGCTATGTCAGCGTCCAACATCTTCAAAAGAGCTACTCTCAAATAGGGCAGTCGGGCACTACCGTGTTCAGCGACATCAACTGCGAAATCAAGAAAGGCGAATTTGTCACCCTTCTCGGCCCGTCCGGTTGCGGCAAGTCCACCCTGCTGCGTTGCATCGCCGGCCTGACCTCGGTGGACGGCGGCAAGATTCTGCTGGAGGGTCAGGACCTCGTCCCGCTGAGCCCGCAAAAACGCGGGATCGGCATGGTGTTCCAGAGTTATGCGCTGTTCCCGAACATGACCGTGGAGCAGAACGTCGCCTTCGGTTTGCGCATGCAGAAGGTCAACGCCGACGATAGCCACAAGCGCGTCACCGAAGTGCTGACACTGGTGGAGCTCAATGACTTCGCCGCCCGTTATCCGCATCAACTGTCCGGAGGCCAGTGCCAACGTGTCGCCCTGGCTCGCTCGCTGGTGACCCGGCCTCGGTTGTTGTTGCTGGATGAGCCGCTGTCGGCGCTGGACGCGCGGATTCGCAAGCACCTGCGCGAACAGATCCGTCAGATCCAGCGCGAACTGGGCCTGACCACGATCTTCGTCACCCACGATCAGGAAGAAGCCCTGACCATGTCTGATCGAATCTTCCTGATGAACGAGGGAAAGATCGTACAGAGTGGCGATGCCGAAACCCTTTACACCGCGCCAGTCGATGTTTTTGCCGCAGGCTTCATCGGCAACTACAACCTGCTGGACGCCGACAGCGCGTCGAAACTGTTGCAACGACCGATCACCCATCGCCTCGCCATTCGCCCGGAAGCCATCGAGCTGAGCCTGAACGGCGAACTCGACGCGCAGATTCGCAGCCACAGCCTGTTGGGCAACGTGATTCGCTACCGGGTCGAAGCCCGGGGCGTGGAATTGGTGGTGGACGTGCTGAACCGTTCGGCGGCCGACCTGCATCCCGATGGTCAGCGCCTGGCGCTTTCCATCGATCCGACGGCCTTGTGTGAGGTAGCCTGATGACTTTGCTGATGTTGAAGAGAGAACTGCACTGATGGCCCTGGCAATTTTTGATCTGGACGAAACCCTGATCCATGGCGACTGCGCCACCCTCTGGAGCGAGCAAATGGGCCGCCTGGGCTGGGTCGATCCCGAGTCGTTCATGCGTCAGAACAACGAACTGATGGACGCTTACAGCCATGGCAAGTTGCGGATGGAGGAGTACATGACCTTCAGTCTGGAACCGATGATCGGTCGCACGCCGGAAGAGGTCGACCATCTGGTCGGACCTTGGGTGGAAGACTTCATCGAGCCGATCATCTTCAGCGACGCCACCAAAGCCATTGCCGCCCACCGCAAGGCCGGCGACCGGATTCTGGTGATCTCGGCGTCGGGCACGCATTTGGTCAAGCCGATTGCCGACCGTCTGGGCATCGACGAGATTCTCGGCATCGAGCTGGAAGTGGCGCACGGGGTGTACAGCGGCCACACCGTTGGCACCCTGACCTACCGCGAGGGCAAGATCACCCGGTTGCTGGAATGGCTGGATGCCGAAGAGGAAAACCTGGAAGGCGCGAGTTTCTATTCCGACTCACGCAACGATTTACCGCTGCTGCTGAAGGTGGATTTCCCACACGTGGTGAACCCGGATCCGGTGCTGCTTGAGCATGCCGAAAAGGCCGGTTGGCCGATCCATATCTGGAAGTAACCCCACCCTTGTGGGAGCCTGCTCGCGATGAACGATAACGCGGTCTTACAGATGAACCGCGTCGCCTGAATCGCGAGCAGGCTCGCTCCCACAGGTTCAGTGCATTGTCCTTAGGTCAGGCTCTCGTCGATCACCAACACCAATTTGCCCGACACTTTATTGGTCGCCAGTTCCGCAAACGCCGCTTCGGCATCCTTGATCGCAAACATCTTGGCCAGTTGCGGGCTCAAACGCCCTTCGGCAAACAGCGGCCAGACATGCTGACCGAGATCACTGAACAAATCGGCCTTGAACTGCTCGTCGCGATTGCGCAGGGTCGAACCCAGCAGTTGCACCCGTTTAGCCAATACCTGCGCCAGATCCAGCTGGGCCTCACGCCCGCCCATCAAACCGATCAACACCCAACGACCGTCGCGAGCCAGCAGCTTGAGGTTCAACGCCGCGTAATTGCCACCCACCGGGTCGAGGATCACGTCGAACGGCGCAAGATCATTCAAGCTGTCCAGATCGCCATTGCGCACTACACCACCCTGTGCGCCCAACGCTTCGCAGTACGCCAGACGCTCGGCGGACCCGACGCTGACCCAGCATGGGTTACCAAACGCCTTGCACAGCTGAATGGCGGCTGAACCGATTCCACTTGCCCCGGCGTGCAGAAGAACTTTCTCACCCGGTTTGAGCGCAGCCAGTTGAAACAAATTCAGCCAAACGGTCGCATACACTTCCGGCAATGCTGCCGCCTCGGCCAGGGACAAACCTTCGGGAACCGGCAACACATGCCGTCCGTCGACAATTACCTCTTCGGCCATCCCGCCCCCGGCAAGCAAGGCGCAAACCCGATCACCGAGCTGCCAGGAAGAGCCCGGACCAACCTCGCTGATCACCCCGGAACACTCAAGACCCAGTACTTGACTGGCCCCCGGCGGTGGCGGGTAAAGTCCTGCTTTCTGTAACAAATCGGCGCGATTGAGTCCTGCTGCCGCCACTCGAATGCGAACTTGTCCTACATCACACGTAGGACTCGGCTCTTCAACCCACTCCACTCGCCCCTCAACGCCTTGCAATGCTTTCACAGTGCCTCCATAGTGAGTCTGGACTGAGCCCGAAGCTGTAGCGCCGGGCTTTTTGCATTATGCGACCGGTCCTTGTGGATCCGGCGACTTCAAAGACGGCCTAATATGCGTTATCAATTGTCCCCGCGTCGAATCAGCATGAAGCATCTGCTCCCCAGCACCGCCCTCGCTCTTGTCATTGGCCTCGGTCTTTTGCCGATGTCGAGCAATTCGTTCGCAGCCAACAGCTGGGACAAGCTTCAGCCCGATCGTGATGAAGTAATCGCCAGTCTGAACGTCGTCGAATTGCTCAAGCGTCACCATTACAGCAAGCCACCGCTCGACGATGCACGCTCCGTGATCATCTACGACAGCTACCTCAAGCTGCTGGATCCATCGCGCAGCTACTTCATGGCCAGCGATATTGCCGAATTCGACAAATGGAAAACCCAGTTTGACGACTTCCTCAAAAGCGGCGACCTGAACGCCGGGTTCACCATCTACAAGCGCTATCTGGACCGCGTCAAGGCGCGTCTGGACTTTGCCCTTGCCGAGCTGAACAAGGGCGTCGACAAGATCGACTTCACCACCAAGGAAACCTTGCTGGTCGATCGCAAGGATGCCTCTTGGCTCAAGACCACCGCCGAGCTGGATGACCTGTGGCGCAAACGCGTCAAGGACGAAGTGCTGCGGATGAAGATCTCTGGCAAAGAGCCGAAGCAGATTCAGGAAATCCTGACCAAGCGTTACAAGAACCAGCTAACGCGTCTTGACCAGACCCGTGCGGAAGACATCTTCCAGGCGTACATCAACACCTTTGCCATGTCCTACGACCCGCACACCAATTATCTGTCGCCGGATAACGCGGAGAACTTCGACATCAACATGAGCCTGTCCCTCGAGGGCATCGGTGCCGTGTTGCAGAGCGATAACGATCAAGTGAAAGTCGTGCGCCTGGTGCCTGCCGGCCCCGCCGACAAGACCAAGCAGGTTGCACCGGCCGACAAGATCATCGGCGTGGCCCAGGGCAATAAAGAGATGGTCGACGTAGTCGGCTGGCGCCTGGACGAAGTGGTCAAATTGATTCGTGGTCCAAAAGGCACCGTGGTACGCCTGGAAGTGATTCCGGCCAGCAATGCGCCGAACGACCAGACCACCAAGATCGTGCCGATCACCCGCGAAGCGGTAAAGCTTGAAGATCAGGCGGTGAAGAAGTCGGTCCTCAACCTCAAGCAGGATGGCAAGGACTACAAGCTCGGCGTGATCGAGATCCCGGCCTTCTACCTGGACTTCAAGGCCTTCCGTGCCGGCGATCCGGACTACAAGAGCACTACCCGCGACGTCAAGAAGCTGCTGACCGAGCTGCAGAAAGACAAGGTCGACGGCGTGGTCATCGACCTGCGCAACAACGGCGGCGGTTCCTTGCAGGAAGCCACCGAGCTGACCAGTCTGTTCATCGACAAAGGTCCGACCGTCCTGGTGCGTAACGCTGATGGCCGGGTCGATGTACTGGAAGACGAAAACCCGGGCGCATTCTACAAAGGCCCGATGGCGTTGCTGGTCAACCGCTTGTCCGCCTCGGCTTCGGAGATTTTCGCCGGCGCCATGCAGGACTACCACCGCGCGCTGATCATCGGCGGCCAGACCTTCGGCAAAGGCACCGTGCAGACCATTCAGCCGCTGAACCATGGGGAACTGAAACTGACCCTGGCCAAGTTCTACCGGGTTTCCGGTCAGAGCACCCAGCATCAGGGCGTGCTGCCGGACATCGATTACCCGTCGATCATCGACACTAAGGAAATCGGCGAAAGCGCCCTGCCGGAAGCCATGCCATGGGACACCATTCGTGCGGCCATCAAGCCTGCGCTTGACCCGTTCAAACCGTATATCACGCAGCTCCAGTCAGAGCATGACGTGCGCACGGCCAAGGACGCGGAGTTTGTGTTCATCCGCGACAAGCTGGCCCTGGCGCAGAAGTTGATGAGCGAAAAAACCGTCAGCCTCAATGAAGTTGACCGTCGTGCACAACACGCCGATATCGAAGCCAAACAACTTGCCATGGAAAACATCCGTCGCAAGGCCAAGGGCGAAGAGCCGCTCAAAGAACTGAAGAAAGAAGACGAGGATGCCATCGCGGCCGAGCCGGACAAGACCAAGCCAGAAGACGATGCCTACCTGAGCGAAACCGGGCGGATTCTGCTGGATTACTTGAAACTCAACACCGCGGTTGCCAAGCATTAAGATGATGGCAATTTAATGTTTACGCTCCCCGGAGCGTTATCAAACAGTCATCATTCTGTCGTGAAATGCAGGACTGGGCGTGCTCTTTAACGAGAGCACGCCCAGTCCTTTTTTTATCGCCAGAGAACGCCATGACAACGACCGAACAGCTGAGTGCCTTGAGCTCAATACTGACTCAAAGCGGTTTGCACAGCCTGTTCCAGCCGATCATTTCCCTCTCTGAACGACGTATCATCGGTTACGAAGCCCTCAGCCGTGGCCCGTCCAACAGTCCGCTGCGACTCCCCCGTTGGATCGCCAAGGCTTCGCGGGCAAAAGTGATCGCCGAAGGCATCGAATTGCCGGAAGAATTGGCCGTGCTGACCGAAATGGGCGTCGATCTGGTCCAGGGTTATCTGCTCTGCCGGCCCCAGGAGCATCCGCCCCGCGATGCCCGAGCCTTGATGCCCAAACAAGACAGCACTGCGGCGGCTCTGAATGATGAAGTCAGTGACCTCAGCGCCCTGCTCAACGACCAACCGGCGGTGACCAGCGACACCCCGACCGCCACCGTACTGGAAGCCTTCCGCCGACAAGCCAACCTGAACTCCTTGGCGGTGCTCGACGAGCAAGGCCAGCCCTGCGGCATCGTCCATCGGCATTCGCTCTCGGACGGTCGAAGGCTGCGATCTTTTGATCTCACTCCTCCTAACCATCCCACAACCTGGGGGCAAAGGGGCTTGCCCGGTCTCCTGTGGCAAGCGAGCTTGCTCGCGCTGGGCTGCGTAGCGCTACTCCGAAGGCCGAGCCCGCAACCGCCACCCACGCAAACTGCAATCGGATTGCTAGATGCGCAACTCATTCGTCGGCAATCATGCCGATACTTCGAAGGAGCAGCCGCCCGAGCGGGCTCGCTTGACGGTGGCTCACATCGGGTTTTCCAGTGAACTTGTCATATTCCGGCGTTCCATCACGTTTCTTCCTGATGTGTTCGCTAACAAGCCCAAGTCGAACGAGGTGGTCCTTGTAGCTCTTCTGAAGCGCATGGTCATCGAGTTCTTCTTGGCTTGAGCCGATGGTCACCACTTTAGACCTAAACACTCCAGCGTGAAGCTCGCGAAACTCCTTATCGCCCTCGATGGTGGGCTCGTGGAAGAAGCGAAGCCAGAGAACCTCAACGTCACTGAGTTCGCCAAAGAGACGCATCAGGTACTTTGACTCAGCATGTTCTACGGCGTTCGAGCTAAGACTACTTGCCACTAGGGACGCCAGATACCGACGACGCGCCTCACTGGTGGCGCGTGAAGCTTGCCGCAAAGATTCCTCAAGCAGGTCGGTAAACTCCTCGTCATCAAGCTCCGAGCGAACCTGCGCCTCTTCCAACTGTTCGATCCTTGCTTGTAGCTTGAATACGAAGTCTGCTATGCGATCAACTCTTTGATTCGGAATAATTGAACCGGCGACTTCCGCAAGAAGCGAACCAGCAAAGGGCACGACGCCAAGAGCTGCCTTCGCACCCGATGCGACATAGTCGATTGCCTGTGTCTTGATCTCATTTGGTAGTTTGCCTCCTGACATCGTTACTCCTCGTGCTGCATCTATAAAGTAGGCGACCTCTCTCCAACGCTTGCTTATCGAAGGACATCGAACTACTGATCAGTATCGCCGCTCGCCAACTCTTTCAACTTGATCTCAGCCAACGGATGCCCGGCCTTCAAAGCGATACGCCAAAACCGCGCCGCTTCCACCGGATCCGGTGCCTTGCTCGGCGTTCCCGCCAGGCTGATCACACCAACCTGATACGCTGCCTTGCCATCCCCCGCCAACGCGGCCAGGCGCAGTAATCGCACCCCCTCCTCGCGAGCCCCAAGACCGACGCCGCGAAAGGTCAGAATGTGGCCGTAGAAGCTCTGGGCGCCGACATCGCCCAGGTTCGCCATACGCGCGAACTGGCCCTCGAGCCAACTCCAGCCTCGCGGCTGACGCACAAACCACGACCAGTGGAACAACCGGCGGGCCAGCCAGTAACTGGCCCGCGCCTTGAGTCGTAAAAACACTCAGGCTTCCGCCGACTCGGGGTACTCGTATTCGAACACCCGCACCACTTCCGAGGCATGCCAGGACGCGGCAGCCACGCCATCGGATGGTCCGGAGAAGCGCCCGAGGCGCTCGACACATTCGAAAAAACCGGTGCGCGGCAAGCGGCTGGCGCCCTGACTGATCACCAGCGAGCTGCGCAACGGCTGCTCGGCTCTGGCATCCAGCGCGGCCAGGTGCTCAAGGGCTGCGGTCAAGGTTTGCATGGCCGGCGTGGGTAGCTGCAAACGCTCCAGCAACGCCCGATAAGTCAAAAGATGGCGCTGACGACGCGCCTGATCCAGCTCCCCCAGCAATCCATCCCAATGTTGACGACTGATGCGTACGCTCACGATTCATCCCTCCATCCCGGCACCGTCAATTCCCAGGCGAGGCTGCGGCGAATAGCAGCGTCGGGTTGACGCTCACCGCTTTCGATCAAGGCGAGATATGACGGGCTGATGCCTACCGTGCGGGCCAGCGCCTCAATGGCGATGCCCTTCCCTTCGCGCAAATTGCGTAGTTGATCCAGACCCGGAAGAATCTGGTCTGGTACCGCCGCGGGAGGCACTGTGGCGTCGCGCGGTGGTTGTTGCTTGATGCCTGCTGCTTTCAGTAGAGCCTGATACTGAGCCCATGGCAGAACCGCATATTCGGGTTCGCCTTCGCGTGTAATTATCTGAATATCCATGACTACCCCGTAGGACAACGACACTTAGCGAGTCGGCGCTTTTCCCTAGAAGTGTAATCCTAACAGCGGCCAAGGTCGCGGGGGTATGAATATGGATGATCCTGAATCGGTTCAGGTTTTTTTTGGGCCCTGAAGCTGCAGTTGTTCCGGGGTATCAGGCAAGCGTTCAACCACCGCGAGTTTTTCCGGCAACTGACGCTTGCGCCAGGCACGGAAGGCGTTGAGTTCGTCATCGAGGACTTTCATCAACCAGGCCAGCACGGCAATGTCGTCGAGCATGCCGAATACCGGGATGAAATCCGGGATGGCATCCACCGGGCTCAGGAAATACATCAGGCCGGCCACTACCGAAACCAGTGCTTTCGGGCTGATGGCCCGGTATTCGCCACGCCAGTAAGCGAGGCAGAGTGCCTGCAACAGGCGCAGATCGTCTTTCAGCTTGCCCAGACGATTGCCTTGGCTGGCACCTTTGCTGGCAACAGCAAACAGTAGGGTTGGCAAACGACCACGGGCGAGCAGGCGTCCGGCCAGAGGCAGGAAACGAGCGAAATTCCAGGGCATTTTCATTTATTCCTCCCACTGAAATGTTATCCACACAAATTGTGGATAACCTTGTGAACAGAGCTGCATTTCACCGCTGAAAGCCCCGTTTCATAAGGGCCTGACTCAGATCGGGCGTTTTTTACTCACATAAAAAAACCCAAGATTTCATTGACTTGGCGCTTCCGCCCGGCTAGCTCTGATGCCCTCACTGGCTATGACTTCAGCGCACCGCGTCCGTTCGCTTTGTTTACCTCCACTGAACGCCAGATGCAACAACGCCCCGCATAAGCGAGGCGTTGTTTTTTCGAGCAGACGCGGATTACTTGGTGGCGTCTTGTTTTGCTGGATCCTTGATGGCCAGCAGCTCCAGGTCGAATACCAGCACCGAGTTGGCTGGAATCGCCGGGCTTGGGCTTTGGGCGCCATAAGCCAGTTCGCTAGGGATGTACAGTTTGTACTTCTCGCCAACGTGCATCAGTTGCAGGCCTTCGACCCAACCCGGAATCACACCGCTGACCGGCAGATCGATCGGGCTGCCGCGCTCGACGGAACTGTCGAAAACGGTGCCATTGGTCAGTTTACCGGTGTAGTGAACAGTCACTACGTCGGTCGGTTTGGGCTGTGCGCCATCGGCTTTCTTGACCACTTCGTATTGCAGGCCGGAAGCCGTGGTAACGACACCCGCTTTCTTGCCGTTTTCTTCAAGGAACTTCTTGCCGGCGGCTGCCGACTCTTCGCTCATCTTGGCCAAACGCTCTTCAGCACGCTTTTGCAGCGCCGCGAAGGCTTCAACCAGTTCTTCATCCTTCAGCTTCTGTTCTTTCTTGCCAACGGCATCTTCGATGCCTTGGGCCACCGCTTTGGAATCCAGGTCATCCATGCCTTCCTGAGCCAGGCTTTTGCCCATGTTCAGGCCAATGCCGTAGGAAGCTTTTTGCGCCGGGGTTTTCAGCTCTACGCTGGTCTGCGAATCACAACCCGCAAGTACCAGGCCAACCAGGGCCACCGCCGCCGCCAACCGATGCTGTTTCATGCTATTTCCTTGTTCATGCGCCTAAAGGGCAATCGAGTAAAGCCGCGAGCTTATCAGGCGGCCACGACCAATGGCTACCGGCATGAGAGCAGGAAACCTCCGATAAGTTCAGGTGTTTAAACGCATTTCAGCAATAGAGGGATGAAGCTTCTGTCATCTGGTGCTTACAGAACCGGATGCTTGTTCCCACAGCCTCTGGGGTAATGGCCTCTTGCCGCACCTCGTCAGCTGAGGCATAAGGGAGCCACACATTGACAAGGATGTTTATCTTGCGCCTCATATTCCGCTTGCTGATTCTGATCGCCGTATTACTGGGGCTGGGCCTCACGGTGGTGCTGTATTACGTCGCCAACCCTAAATTGCCGTCCTGGTCACCGGCGCAACAGGTGAATTACCTGGAGCAATGGAGCGCCGCTGACCGCCAGGCTTACTACTTCACGCCTCAGGGCACCCAGGTCAAAGGCTTGCGCTATGACTGGTTCAATGCTCTCGAACTGCCCTTTTCGCAAAAAAGATTCGCTGCTCCTGAATACCTCGCGCGTTTTGGTTTTCTGATCGATCCGAGCCAGAAAGCCACGCCGAACAACCCTGGTAACCTGCCCGTCGGTTTTGCCCGCCATCAAAACCCCGGCAGCCAGGACGAGTTTCTCGACATCACCTGCGCCGCCTGCCACACCGGCGAATTGCGCTTCAATGGCCAGGCCGTACGCATCGACGGCGGCTCGGCCCAGCATGTGTTGCCGTCCAGTGTTCCTACCTTGCGCGGCGGCAGTTTCGGCCAGGCACTGGTGGCCAGTCTCGCCTCGACTTACTACAACCCCTGGAAATTCGAACGTTTCGCACGCAACGTTCTGGGTCAGGACTACGACGCGCGGCATCAACAGCTACGCCAGGATTTTAAAGTCTCACTCGATACCTTCTTGAAAGTGGCCTGGAACGACACCCATCGCGGCCTCTACCCCACCGAAGAAGGCCCCGGCCGTACCGATGCTTTCGGGCGCATTGCCAATGCCAGCTTCGGCGATGCAATTTCACCCGCCAACTATCGCGTGGCCAACGCGCCAGTGGACTACCCGCAACTGTGGGACATGTGGACCTTCGACTGGGTGCAATGGAACGGTTCGGCGCAGCAACCGATGGCCCGCAATATCGGTGAAGCACTGGGTGTGGGCGCCACGCTGAATTTCTTCGACAGCAGCGGGCAGCCGCTCAAGGGCGACGACCGCTACCCGTCCAGCGTCCGGGTGCGCGATCTGCACCGGATCGAGCAAACCCTGCAACGACTCAAACCGCCCGCCTGGCCAGAAGCCCTGTTGGGCAACATCGACAAGCCACTGGCCGCAAAAGGCCGCGAACTGTTTGCTGAAAACTGCGCCGGGTGCCACGTACCTCGCGTCACCCAAA
The DNA here is from genome assembly GCF_024748615.1 of Pseudomonas sp. B21-048. Lineage (NCBI taxonomy): Bacteria > Pseudomonadati > Pseudomonadota > Gammaproteobacteria > Pseudomonadales > Pseudomonadaceae > Pseudomonas > Pseudomonas sp. B21-048. The sequence continues at coordinate 3,803,409 of NZ_CP087168.1, forward strand.
GCGACGGCAGGCCGGTGCATCATCTGAAATTGCTGCCTGTGGAGGTGATTGGCACAGACCCCGGCGCCGCCAATAACATTGCCGATCATCGCTTCGATCTGACGGCCTTGCAATGGGATCCGGCAGAACTTGCGCAACTGGACGTACAACTGCATCCAAAACCCACAGAACCCTTGGATATGAGCCAGTTGTCAGTGGCCAAGGGACTGGCTTACGTCACTGCTTTTGTGAGCAACCAAGCCTACCGCGAGGCCAATGTGACACCCGCAGAGCGCCCGAACCTGGACGGATTCGGCCTGCCGATCGGCGTACAGGAATTGCGCAGCTACAAGGCCCGACCATTGGCGGGCGTCTGGGCCACGCCGCCGTTTTTGCACAACGGTTCGGTGCCAAGCATTTATCAATTGCTCTCGCCTCAGGATGAACGCGCGACCACGTTCTACAAGGGCACCTTCGAGTACGACCCCAAACATCTGGGTTATCGCACCGAAGCCTTCACCAACGGTTTTGTGTTCGACACGCGCGTTACTGGCAACCACAACAGCGGTCACGAGTTCCGCGCAGGCGAGCGCGGGAACGGCGTCATTGGTCGTCTGCTGCAGCCGGAGGAACGTTGGGCGCTGCTGGAATACCTGAAAGTGTTGGGCGGCCCGATGGAGTCGCAATTGCCAGACCGCCGCTTAAGTCAAAAGGATTGACCCATGCTGATTACTCTCTGGTTGCGCCTTGGCGTTTTCCTCGGCAAAACCCTGCTGTGGTTGCTGGGTCTGAGCCTGCTCGGCTGGGCGCTGATCATGGCCTGGTCCGCCTGGCAGCATCGCGGCCCGGTATCGGCTGAAGAACTGATTCCGGACGGCGAGGCGTCAATGACTCAGGACATCATTCAGACGGCCGTGCGTATCGTCGATCAACACCGTGAAAGTACTCGCTACCTGCGCGATGCCCATGCCAAGGCCCATGGTTGCGTGAAGGCCGAGGTTCAGGTGCTGCCGGATCTGGCGGCACAGTTACGTCAAGGCGTCTTCAGCGAACCCGGCAAAACCTGGCAAGCAACGATACGGCTGTCCAATGGCAATGCGTATCCGCAGTTCGACAGCATCCGCGATGCCCGAGGCATGGCGATCAAACTATTCGATGTGCCTGGTAAACAGTTGCTGAGCGACCGGCAAGGGCGCAGCGAACAGGATTTCGTGATGTTCAACCATCCGAACTTCTTTGTCAGCGATGTCGCCGAGTATCGTCAGAATGTGGCCGCTCAGGCTGATGGCAAAAAGGTGATGGCGTTCTTCCCGGGCTGGGATCCGCGCACCTGGCAGGTTCGCCATCTGTTTATCGCGCTGGCGACGCTCTCCCCTGCCCCGGCAAGCCCGACGCAGACCACTTACTTTTCGGTTTCGCCGTACAAGTTTGGTGAAGCCAATGCCAAATTCCGGGTGATGCCGGATCCTGATAGCTGCCCGGTCTACACGCTGCCCACGCAAAATCAAAACCTGCCGAATTTCCTGCGCAGTGCGCTGAACCAGCAGTTATCGACTGATCGGGTACCGGCGTGTTTCGTCTTACAGATCCAGCGTCAGGATGCGGGCAAGTACATGCCGATCGAAGACACCAGTATCGAGTGGAGCGAAAGCGACGCGCCCTTCGAAACCGTGGCCAAAATCAAACTGCCTGCCCAGGATTTCGACACCCCGGCGCTGAACCTGCAATGCGACAACCAGTCGTTCAACCCATGGTTCGGCCTTGAAGCCCATAGGCCGATTGGCGGGATCAACCGGTTGCGCAAAGCGGTGTATGAGGCCGTCAGCGGCTATCGACACAGTCGCAATGCCGAACAATAGGCAAGGCAGAAACGAAAAAAGCGACCCGAACAGGTCGCTTTTTCAGTGGAAGGCCAGCACAAAGCCAAATCCCAGACAGCAAAAAGCCCGCATTAAGCGGGCTTTCCGTGGTGCTCTGGCGTTCAGCGTTCCAGGTTACCGAATATGGCGCAGCGGACGGGACTCGAACCCGCGACCCCCGGCGTGACAGGCCGGTATTCTAACCGACTGAACTACCGCTGCGCGTAGCGTTGAAAGTAAGTGGTGGGTGATGACGGGATCGAACCGCCGACATTCTGCTTGTAAGGCAGACGCTCTCCCAGCTGAGCTAATCACCCTTTACCTTCGTTGCGGGGCGCATTGTGCCACAGATTTTCATAAAGTGTTGATTTAATTGATAAAAAATCAAAAAAATCTGAAAACCGATAAAACGACACACCCTGCAGGAACTTCAGACAGAAAAAAACCCGCGTTAGCGGGCTTTTCCGTGGTGACCTGGCGTTCAGCGTTCCAGGTTACCGAATATGGCGCAGCGGACGGGACTCGAACCCGCGACCCCCGGCGTGACAGGCCGGTATTCTAACCGACTGAACTACCGCTGCGCGTAACACTAAAGCGAATGGTGGGTGATGACGGGATCGAACCGCCGACATTCTGCTTGTAAGGCAGACGCTCTCCCAGCTGAGCTAATCACCCTTCACTTTCGGTGTGGCGCGCATTCTACGGAGCGATCCAAACTCTGGCAAGCACTTTTTAAATTAATTTTCTCAGGCCTTCCAAAGGCTTAGAGAAGGGTTGGCCTATGGCACCCGGAGGACAATAATGCCCCCTTTGTATAAAGGAGAGACTCACCCCATGTGGTTCAAAAACCTGCTTATCTATCGCCTGACCCAAGATCTGCCTTTTGATGCCGAGGCGTTGGAAACTGCACTGGCCACCAAACTGGCGCGTCCATGTGCAAGCCAGGAGTTGACCACCTACGGTTTCGTCGCGCCATTCGGCAAGGGCGAAGACGCGCCGCTGGTGCACATCAGTGGCGACTTCCTGTTGATCGCCGCCCGTAAGGAAGAACGCATTCTGCCGGGCAGCGTCGTACGCGACGCGGTGAAGGAAAAGGTCGAAGAGATCGAAGCCGAACAAATGCGCAAGGTCTACAAAAAGGAACGCGATCAGATCAAGGATGAAATCATCCAGGCCTTCCTGCCCCGCGCCTTTATCCGTCGCTCGTCGACCTTCGCCGCCATCGCGCCGAAACAGGGCCTGATCCTGGTTAACTCGGCTAGCCCGAAACGTGCCGAAGACCTGCTGTCTACCCTGCGCGAAGTGATCGGCTCGCTGCCAGTGCGTCCGCTGACGGTGAAGATGTCGCCGACCGCCACCATGACCGAATGGGTCACCACCCAGAAAGCCGCGAATGATTTCTTCGTGCTGGACGAATGCGAATTGCGCGACACCCACGAAGACGGCGGCATCGTGCGCTGCAAGCGTCAGGACCTGACCAGCGAAGAAATCCAGCTGCACCTGAGCACTGGCAAAGTGGTCACTCAACTGTCGCTGGCCTGGCAGGACAAACTGTCGTTCGTGCTCGACGACAAAATGGTGGTCAAGCGCCTGAAGTTCGAAGACCTGCTGCAAGATCAGGCGGAACAGGACGGTGGCGACGAAGCCCTGGGCCAACTGGACGCCAGCTTCACCCTGATGATGCTCACCTTCGGCGACTTCCTGCCGTCGATGGTTGAAGCGTTGGGTGGGGAAGAGATCCCGCAGGGTATCTAAAAGCAACCGGTTCCCCTTGAAGGAACCGGATCAAATGTGGGAGTTGGCTCGCCCGCTCCCACATTGATCCGTGGCGCGTGGCCCTGAGCGTGGTCGCCCATTTCCGGCAACGGATTGAGCCGCAAACTTGATCCTCGGATTAATGATGGGCACTCTATTGCCCAATGCGGGGACGACCTCGCGGCTCGATCGAGTGATTAATCCGGGGACGACCCCATCCATCGATGGAGGTCTCTTATGTCCTGGATCATTCTGTTTTTTGCTGGCCTGTTCGAAGTCGGCTGGGCAGTTGGCCTGAAATACACTGACGGTTTCAGCCGCCCTCTTCCTACCGCACTGACCGTTACCGCCATGGCGATCAGCCTTGGCCTGCTGGGCCTTGCCATGAAGGAATTGCCGCTGGGCACGGCCTATGCGATCTGGACTGGCGTAGGTGCGGTGGGCACGGTGATCGCCGGGATCATTCTGTTTGGTGAATCCATGGCGCTGTTTCGGCTGGCCAGTGTGGCGTTGATCATTACCGGGTTGGTTGGGCTCAAGATCAGCGCTTAGACCTCTACCGCCATCGCGAGCAGGCTCGCACATTGGATTTCCAGCGGCTAAAAAATCCGCGAACAGTGGCGATCCTGTGTGGGAACGAGTCTGCTTGCGATGATGGCCGCCTGACAGCCACCCCAACTTTCCCGTTATCATGTCGCCCATTTCCAGTCCCCCACGCCCTCCTCCTGATCAATAGCGAACCAGCCCATGGATACCCTCGCCCAACTTCGCGCCGGCCAATTGTCGGGCATTACTCGCCTGGATCTGTCCTGCGGCCTGACCGAGTTCCCCCGGGAAATCTTCGACCTGGCGGACTCGCTGGAAGTACTCAACCTCAGTGGCAACGCCTTGTGCAGCTTGCCGGACGACTTGCACCGCCTGACCCGTTTGCGCGTGCTGTTCTGCTCGGACAATCAGTTCACTGAACTGCCCGCCTGTCTCGGCCAGTGCAGCGCGTTGACGATGATCGGTTTCAAGGCCAACGCCATCGAAAACGTGCCGGGCGCCGCGCTGCCGCCGCTGTTGCGCTGGCTGATCCTGACCGACAACCGCCTCACGGAACTGCCGACCGAATTGGGTAAACGCCCGCACCTGCAAAAACTCATGCTCGCCGGCAACCGGCTACAGTGCTTGCCCGAAAGCCTGAAACACTGTCATCGACTCGAACTGGTCCGCATTGCCGCCAATCAGCTCACCGAACTTCCCGAGTGGCTGTTGACCTTGCCGAGTCTGACCTGGCTGGCATACGCCGGTAATCCGCTGGAAACCGAAGCCGATGCCGCCGCTCTCGACGCCACGGCGAGCATTCCCTGGTCCGGGCTGAACCTGGAGAAAAAACTCGGTGAAGGTGCGTCGGGGGTTATTCATCAGGCGTTGTGGGAACAGACGAAACAGGTCGCGGTGAAACTCTACAAAGGCGAGATGACCAGCGATGGCTCGCCGTTGCACGAAATGAACGCCTGCATCACTGCCGGCATCCACCCCAACCTGATCCGGGTCGAAGGGCGGGTCATCGGGCATCCGCAGGCGCAGGCCGGGCTGGTGATGCAATTGATTGATCCGAGTTACCGCAACCTGGCCGGGCTGCCGAGCCTGGCGTCCTGCACCCGCGACGTCTACGCCGACGACACCCGGTTCAGCGCCGGCGTAGCACTGCGCATTGCCAATGGCATCGCCTCGGTGGCCGAGCATCTGCATTGCCAAGGCATCACTCATGGCGACCTGTATGGTCACAACATTCTGTGGAACGAACGGGGTGATTGCCTGTTGGGGGATTTTGGCGCGGCGTCGTTCCATGCCACTTCGGACAGCCTTGAAAGCCGCGCGCTGCAACGGATTGAGGTGCGGGCGTTCGGAGTTTTGCTGGGGGAATTGCTGGCGCGGATCGACTCGGGGTTGAGTGATGAACAGCGAGTCGCGCTAGAAGCTTTATGGCAGCGCTGCTGTCAGCCGGATGTGCTGGCGCGGCCAGGGTTCAGCGAGGTTATGCGGGAGTTGGCTGTGTTCAACTAGCGGCACTATAAAAACTGTGGCGAGGGGGCAAGCCCCCTCGCCACAAGTCAGATCACAAACTGTCGGAGCCGTTTAACCCGCCAACCCGACAAACATGTCCTGCACATCATCGTGGTTATCGAGGCCTTCCAGGAATGCTTCGACTTCCGCCATCTGCTCGTCGCTCAGACCACTGACCGGGTTCTTCGGCTGGTAACCCAACTTGGCCGACAACACCGTGAAACCCTGTTCCGGCAGCGCTTTCTGTACCGCATCCAGGTCCGCAGGCTCAGTCAGGAACAGCGTCGCGCCGTCTTCACCTGGCTCGAAATCCTGGGCACCGGCTTCAATCGCGGCCATTTCCGGATCGGCGTCAGGGCTGTCCGGGGACGCCTCGATCATGCCGACGTGGTTGAAGTCCCAAGCCACCGAACCGGAAGCGCCCAACTGGCCCTTGCGGAACGCGACGCGGATTTCAGCGACAGTGCGGTTGATGTTGTCAGTGATGCATTCAACGATCAACGGCACCTGATGCGGTGCAAACCCTTCATACGTCACTCGATGGTATTGCACGGTTTCGCCGAGCTGGCCGGAGCCTTTCTTGATCGCGCGTTCCAGGGTTTCACGGGGCATCGAGGCTTTTTTAGCCTGTTCGACCACCAGACGCAGGTGTGCGTTGGTGGCGGTATCAGCACCGTTGCGCGCAGCAATGGTGATTTCTTTCACCAGTTTGCCGAAGATCTTGCCCTTGGCGTTGGCTGCCGCTTCTTTGTGTTTAACCTTCCACTGTGCGCCCATTACTCACTCTCTTGATCTGTGGCGCCGAGACATCTATTGGCCGACGCGTTGCGCAAGTTTATACGGCCTAAAGGTACCAATCGACCAAAAATTCCAGGATATTCATCCCCACGACGGATCCACATATTCGCCAATGCTCGTAGGGCAATTCTGAAATGTCGATTTGCGGTGACGCTTCAGCATCAGGGTTTCGTACCCTCTGCGCCCATCCTCCCTGGCAGAAGCGCGTTCGATGCACAACGACAAGGAAAGTCCCTTCACCCTGACACTGCTCGACGGCGATTTGAGCTTTCAGGTGTTGCAGTTCAGCGGCCGTGAAGGCCTCAACCAGCCCTATCGATTCAATGTCGAAGTGATCGGACTCGCACCGGCAATCCACCTCGACCAATGGCTGCAACAACCCGCGTTCCTGAGGCTGGCGGGTGATCAGGGCATTCACGGCATGATCCACAGCATCAGTCGCGAACATCGCGGCCCGCACCGGATCGGCTACCAGCTGGTGCTGACACCTTATCTTCAACGACTGGAGCGACACCGCTCGCGTCGGGTGTTTCATCGTCTTAGTGTTCCCGCGATCGTGCGCCAGTTACTGGAGGAGCATCAATTGCCCGAGCACAGCTACCGTTTCGAACTGGCAAACGGGTGCTACCCGCCCCGGCCTTTTTGCATTCAATACGACGAAAGCGATCTGGCCTTCGTGCAACGGCTGTGTGAAGAAGAAGGCCTGCATTATCACTTCGAACATCAGCACGACGGGCACGTGTGGGTGCTGGCCGATGACAGCCTGAGCTTCCCGCAGGAGCCGCTGCTGATGCCGTTCCATGACGACGCATTCAACGACTCCGTGTTACCGGTGATCAGCGAACTGTACCAGCGCCATGACCCGGCCCCCGTCCCCGCACGATGGGAGGCCAGAAACCGCGGCGCGCAGGTGATTGGCGATGGTGCGGCCAATCATATACTTGCCAGGACGGGTCCGGTGACGGCACGTCCCGCGCCCGAACAGCTTCATCGCGACCAGCTCAGCCGCAGGCGGCTGGAACGCCTGCGTTGCCAGCAACGGCAGATCCACGGCCAAAGCAACCAGAGTGAGCTGGGCAGTGGGCGGATTTTGCAAGTGGCAGAACACCCGCTCTCGAGTTTCAACGATCAGTGGTTACTCACCGACATCCAGCACCAAGGACAACAGCCATCGATTCTCGCCAACGACACGCTCGAGGTTGCTCAACGTTACAGCAATCAATTCACCGCCATTCCCTGGTCAACGGTATTCAGGCCAGCGCTCAAACAGACCAGGCCGAACATCCCCGGCTATCAAACCGGCCGAGTGCTGGGCCCCACCGGGCAACCGGCGGCGCTCGATGACCAGGGCCGGATACAGGTCAGGTTATGGTCGACGCCGACATTCGAGGCGGATGAATCCGTTGGCCTCTGGCTGCCGATCGCCGTCACAACGCCAGACGGTCGTGTCGTTCCATCCAGGCTGCCCCTGTCCGGCACCGAGGTTCTGATCAGTTTTCTCGACTGCGATCCGGACCGACCGGTGCTGTGTGCTGGCATGAGTCATCTCCAGCCTTCCCGGCCCGCTCCCGAGCCACACCGCGATGGCCACCTGCTGCTCGACTGGCTGATCAACCGCCCGGATCTCGCACCCTGACCTTCATAAAAAAGCGCCAGCTCCTTTTACGGAACTGACGCTTTTTTGTGGCCGATCACTTGATCCAGAGCATTGCACGGAATATTGACCGCAGGCAAAACCCGCCAAACAGGATTACAGTGACGGCACACCGTCGAACAAGAACGGTGACTTCAGACCAGACCTGTGAGGAAACATCGTATGCCGTTGAAGAATTCCGAATCACGCTACAGCACCGTATCGATCGCGCTGCACTGGTTAATGCTGGTGCTATTAATAGCGGTTTACGCCTGTATCGAATTGCGCGGGATCTTTCCCAAAGGCAGTGGCGGCCGGACATTGATCAAGGAAGCGCACTTCATGCTAGGCCTGACGGTGTTCGTGCTGGTCTGGCTACGGTTGTTCGCCCGCAGCTTCGGGCCAGCACCGCAGATCTTCCCTGCCTCGCCACGCTGGCAAACCCTGCTCGCCAAACTGATGCACTGGGCGCTGTATATTTTCATGATCACCATGCCGATTCTGGGCTGGTTGATTACCAGCGCCGAGGGGCATCGGGTGATGTTCTATGGCATCGACCTGCCCTTGCTGATCGAAGAAAACAAACCGCTGGCCAAGCAATTCGAGGGCTGGCATGTGCTGGGTGGGACGATCGGCTATTGGCTGATCGGCCTGCACGCCGTGGCCGGGCTTTTTCACCATTATGTGGTGCGCGATAACACCTTGCTGCGGATGATGCCCAAGCGCGGTTGAGCGGCTACTAAATCAATGCACCTTTCAGGTATGTGAACTGAAACCCCGGCGGCCCTGCAAGCCGCCGGTATGGATGAAGATCAAGCGCGTTCCCCGCGCAAATTTACCCGCCTCGACTCGCTGCTTGAGCGCCAGCAGCGCTTTGCCGGTATACAGCGGTTCGAGAGGAATGCCACTGGCCTGTTCGGTCTGCTCGATGAACGCAAGCAACGGCGGATCGACTTTGGCAAAACCGCCACGGCTGGCGTCGAATAGCTCATAAGCCGATTGCTGCAAATCTGCCTCGCGGATAATCGATTCGACCTGCTGCGCCACGCCATGATCGTCAGGCACCGCCAGCGCGCCATACACCGGATGTTCGCCCGCCTCGGCCAGTACCAGACCGGCGAGGGTGGTGCCCGTTCCGCAGGCCAGCCACCAGCCGTCGTAGTTGCTCCAGCCCAGACCACTCAGTTGTTCGCGGGCCTGTGCCACCCATTGCTCGCAACCCTTCGCCCCAAGCAAGCCGCCGCCACCTTCCGGCACTGGATGTAGCTCGGGGTATTGCTCCCGCCATGGCGCCCAGAAACCTGGTTCGTGCCGCGCTCGATAACCGCCATAACCCAACCAGTGCAATTGCATGCCGAACGCCTGCAAGTCTTTCACCGTCGGCGTGTCTTGCAGATGCCCGCGCAGCAGGCCGACCGTGGAGAAACCGAAGCGTTTGCCCGCTGCGGCCAATGCATGGAGATGGTTGGAATGGGCACCGCCCAGGCTGATGATGCCTTCAGCGCCGTTCTGGTCGGCGGCTTTCAGGTGTTCAATGAGCTTGAACCACTTGTTGCCGCTGATCAGCGGGTCGATTTGATCCAGACGCAGGATCGCCACGTCGATACCGGCAGTGGTGAGCCAGTCGAGGTGAAGGGGTTCGAGGGGGGCTTGGGGTAGCCAGTCTATTGGTGGGGAAAGCATTGATGCCGGCTCTGGGTGAAAAGCCAGCATCTTAGCAGCCCTCTTGCTCCCGCTTGGCTACGCAGCAGCCACAGAATCAGCGACGGATTAACCTGACACTGCACCATCGCTGATAAAGGGAGTCCTTCGGCCTCCAGCGGGAGCAAGCTCCCTCGCCACAGGGTCTATGTGTATTACAACTCAGCCGCCAACCGCGAACCCTGATTGATCGCACGCTTGGCATCCAGCTCCGCCGCCACGTCCGCGCCGCCGATCACGTGCACGCTCTGCCCGGCCTCGACCAGACCGTCCTGCAACTCGCGCAACGGATCCTGCCCGGCGCAGATCACGATGTTGTCCACCGGCAGCACCTGCGGTTCGCCGCTTTCGCCGATGCGGATGTGCAGGCCTTCGTCGTCGATCTTCAGGTACTCGACGCTGTTGAGCATCTGCACCTGTTTGTTCTTCAGACCCGTGCGGTGAATCCAGCCTGTAGTCTTGCCCAAACCGTCGCCAACCTTGGATGTCTTGCGCTGCAGCAGGAACACTTCACGGGCCGGCGCCTGCGGTTCAGCCTTGATCCCCGCAACACCGCCGCGCGCTTCGAGGTGTGTATCGATGCCCCACTCCTTCCAGAACGCTTCGCGGTCCTGACTGGTGGCCACGCCCTGATGAACGAGGAATTCCGACACGTCGAAACCAATACCGCCGGCGCCGATCACCGCGACGCGCTTGCCCACCGGTTTTCGCTCGAGGATCACGTCCAGGTAGCTCAGCACCTTGGCGTGCTCGACACCCGGAATCGCTGGCACTCGCGGCGCAATACCCGTGGCCAGGATGATTTCGTCGTAACCGCCCGTAACCAGCTGCGCCACATCCACACGGGTATTCAGGCAGAGTTCGACGTTGCTGGTCTGCAATTTGCGGCTGAAGTAGCGCAAGGTTTCGAAGAACTCTTCCTTGCCCGGCACACGCTTGGCGATGTTGAACTGGCCGCCGATTTCGCTGGCCGAATCGAACAACGTCACCTGATGACCGCGTTCGGCGGCCACCGTCGCGGCGGACAGCCCCGCAGGACCGGCGCCAACCACGGCGATTTTCTTGATCTGCTGCACCGGCAGGTAATTAAGTTCGGTTTCATGGCAGGCCCGTGGGTTCACCAGGCAACTGGTCAACTTGCCGCCAAAGGTGTGATCCAGGCACGCTTGGTTGCAACCGATGCAGGTGTTGATTTCATCGCCACGACCGGCCGCAGCCTTGTTGACGAAATCCGCATCGGCGAGGAACGGCCGCGCCATGGACACCATGTCGGCATCGCCTTCGGCCAGAATCTGCTCGGCGACTTCCGGCGTATTGATGCGGTTGGTGGTGATCAGAGGAATATTCACCGAGCCACGCAGCTTGGCCGTGACCTTGCTGAATGCGGCACGGGGTACTTTGGTGGCGATGGTCGGAATCCGCGCTTCGTGCCAGCCGATGCCGGTGTTGATGATCGTCGCACCGGCCTGCTCGATGGCCTTGGCCAATTGCACGATCTCTTCCCAGCTGCTGCCGCCTTCCACCAGATCGAGCATCGACAGGCGGAAGATAATGATGAAGTTCGGGCCGACCGCTTCGCGTACCCGACGGACGATTTCTACCGGCAGGCGCATGCGGTTTTCGTATGCGCCGCCCCAGCGGTCAGTGCGATGGTTGGTGTGGGCCGCGAGGAACTGGTTAATGAAATAACCTTCGGAGCCCATGATCTCGACGCCGTCGTACTCGGCTTTTTGCGCCAGGGTCGAGCAAGTGACGAAATCGCTGATTTGTTTCTCGATGCCTTCCTCGTCCAGCTCTTTAGGCTTGAACGGGTTGATCGGCGCCTGGATCGCGCTCGGGGCCACCTGTTTCGGGCTGTAGGCATAACGCCCGGCATGAAGAATCTGCATGCAGATCTTGCCACCCGCCTCGTGTACCGCGCGGGTGACGATCAGGTGCTTGAGCGCTTCTTCCTCGGTGGTCAATTTGGCCGCGCCGGAGTAAACCCCGCCTTCATCGTTCGGGCCAATACCGCCGGTAACCATCAGGCCTACACCGCCACGGGCACGCTCGGCGAAATACGCAGCCATGCGCTCGAAACCGCCAGGCTTTTCCTCAAGGCCCGTGTGCATCGAGCCCATCAGGGTGCGGTTGCGCAACGTGGTAAAACCCAAGTCCAGCGGGGCCAACAGGTGCGGGTAATGAGCGGCGGCCATCGGTAACTCCACAACGAGCGATCACGGAAAAAGTGCAGGAGCTCTTCGGCCCCCGTCAGTCATGTTCGACAGACTAAGAGTCGCACTGCTGTCACTCAATGACCGTAACTGACAACTTATTGATCCAAATGTGCAGCGCCCCTTGGCAAGCGCGGGCATGGGCCCTACCCTAGTCGCGAACCCTGCACACGGCCGTTGACTGTTTCCCCATGCGCAAACTTTTGTACCTGACCTTCTCCATGGCGTTGATCGCCGCCCTCACGACCTACGCGATGTGGGCCGCGGACCGTCCGGTGGGTCATTACCTGTCGGACCTGCGCATCAGTCTCGCGGTCGATCAGGGCACTCCCGCCGATCGCGGCAATCTGCTGGGGATCCAGCCCGAGCTGTTCCCCACCGACTACCAAAGCCCCGAACGCCTGCACCGCAAGCTCGCCGCTTACTTGCAGAAGGCTCAGGATCAGGGCCTGCTGAATGAAAAAACCATCGTCGTACTGCCCGAACATGTCGGCACCTGGCTGATGATCAGCGGCGAGAAAGACGAGTTGTACCAGGCCACTACGCTCAAGGAAGCCATGAACTGGCTGGCGGTGAGCAACCCGTTGCAGTTCATCCGCGCCCTGATCAGTGCCGAGGGCGGTAGCCTTCTCGACGATGCGCACTTGCGGATGAAGGCCAAGAAAATGGCCAAGAATTACCAAGCGCTGTTCGGCGGCTTGGCGAAAGAATTCCGCATCACTCTGGTGGCGGGCTCCATCGTGTTGCCCGAGCCGAGTGTCAGCGATGGCACCCTGAAGATTGGCCGCGGCGCGCTGTACAACAGCAGCGTAGTGTTCGGTCGCGACGGTTTGCCGATTGGCCAGCCTCAGCGGCAAATGCACCCGACTTTCGCTGGGCACGACACTGTCGAAGCCAATTCCGAGCACACGATCAACGTCGTCGATACACCAGCCGGGCGCTTGGGCGTGCTGATCGGCAGCGACAGTTGGTATCCGGACAACTATCGCAAACTCGACGATCAAGGCGCGCAACTGGTGGTGGTCCCGGCGTTCGTCGTCGGGCGCGGGTCCTGGGATCAACCGTGGCCCGGCTACAAAGGCCAGTCCACGCCGAACTCTGTGAGTCTCAAGGCTGGCGAACTCAGTGAAGGTCAGGCTTGGCATCGGCTGACGCTGATCGCCCAACCGTCCGGCAGCCAGGCCATCGCCGGCATGAGTGTGTTCCTGCGTGGTCAATTCTGGGATATGGGCAGCGCCGGTCAAAGCTTCCTCAGCAACAACGGGCAGCATTTTGCCGACGGCGATGCCCGGGGCGCGCGTTTGTTGAACCTCTGGCTATAAGCGATGAAACCACAGCCGATGCGCCTCGGGGATCTGTCGGTGGGCTTCGTCCAGAGCTTGGCCGATGCCGTGCGCAGCCATGGCCTGGACCCACAACCGCTGCTCGAACAGTACAGCCTCGACGCCGCGCGACTGGCCGAGGCCGGCGCCCGTCTTTCGATCCCGCGCTACATGCGCCTGGGTCACGGCGCCATTCAACTGACCGACGACCCGGCACTGGGTTTGCGCATGGGCCAACTCAGTCGCCTGAGCCAGGCCGGCCTGGCCGGAGTCACCGCCGCCCAAGCCCCCACCGTGCGGGAAGCGGCGCGCTGCCTGATTCGCTTCGAAGCGCTGTACGGTTCCAACTATCGCGGCCAGTCGAGCTTTCACGAAGACGCCCAAGGCGCTTGGCTACGGTTTTATTCCATCAGCCCCTACAACGCCTACAACCGCTTCGTGGTGGATTCGATCATCGCCGGCTGGTTGCAGCAATTGTCCAGCATAAGCCCTGCCCCGCTACGCGCCGAACGGATCGAAATCGAATTCCAAGCGCCGGATTACCGCGAGGCGTATGCCGTGCTTGGGGATTGTCCGATTCAGTTTGGCGCCGAACAGAATCAACTGCGCCTGAGCCTGGACAGCCTCGCCCAGCGCAACCCGGAGCACTGCCCGAGCACCTGGCGGCACCTGCTGCAACTGTGTGAACGGGAACTGGAGCAACTGACACGCACCCGCAGCCTGCGTGAACGCATCACTCAGTTACTGGGGCCGTTGCTCAATGGTGGTCGGGAACCCGACCTGGAAGAAGTGGCGGCACGCCTGAAGCTGCCAACCTGGACCTTACGTCGCAAACTCGCCGAGGAAGGCACGCAATTTCGTGCAATTCTCAACGACACACGCCGCGACCTCGCCATGACCTACATCCGCGACACTGAACTGGCTTTCGGCGAAATCGCGTACCTGCTGGGGTTTGCTTCAGCCGAAGCCTTTCAACGGGCTTTCAAACGCTGGAACGGCCAGACACCTGGGGATTTTCGCCGCAGTCATCGCCAATCCGCGTAAGGTTTACAATTCGGTAGCGTCTTCGGCAGGTTCCAGCGGGTCCAGTTCAAACGCCTGATATTCGAGCAGTTCTTCTTGATAATCGTCCATTATTAAACCCCCATCGCCTATTGAAAAAATCGTCTGAATAAATGATCAGCGCCCTGAGCATAAAGTGCTCGCATGAAAGAAAAATGACGCGGACATGACACTACGTCGCTACTTAATAAAACGTAGCAGGTGGTCAGGAATTTATCACAGGATTTTTTCGATACAAGCCGTAGGAATACAGCTCGATTTGATGTGGATCAATCTTGGACGTTGTTACGGGATCGGAATCGTCTGACCCGATCCGTAACAGCAGCCTATTACTGGCCGGAGACAGGCATCGCCGAGATGGGCTCGGTCGGCGCTGGCATGGTGCTTGAATCCGCCGGTGGAGTCCCCGATTCCGTGGACGAACTCGGCTCGCTGCTCTGCGCCGGGGTAATCGGTGCCGTTTCAGCAGGCGGCACAACAGGCTCCGAAGTAGCCGGAGCAGGTTCGGCTCCCGGCGCTGGAACAGGCGCAGGTTCTGCAGCCGGGGTCGGCGCCAACTGAGCCGGCGCAGCCTTGGCTTCAGGCACACCCAGATCGGTCTTCGGCTTCTCGGTGATGTGCGCTGCCTTCTTCGCTTCCGGTGGCAGGAACAACTCGACCAGCGCAAAGAAACGCTCATAGAACTTGGCCGAGGACACGGTTTCGCTGGCGACCTTGACCATCGAATCGTCGGACGAACCGATCGGCATCGATACCGAGCCCAACACGCCGACACCAAGGCTGGCTGAGTTGTTGGTCTTTTTCAGCGCATAACGGTCCTGCAAGGCGTTGGCGAACATCGTCGCGTGATGCCCCTCGCTGCCGTCATCGGCACAGACCACACTGAAGCTGATCTCCATGTGGGTCTCGCCAGTTTGCTGGAAGCTCTTGTGCCCACTGACCAGTTTTGGATCGCTACTGGTAATGATGTAACCCTGACTGAGCAAAGCCCGACGAGCGGCCTCGCAGGTCTGTGCATCGCTCACCGGGTAATTGCGCGAAAACGTTCCGGAATCGTCGAAGTTCTCATGCTCATAGACGGCGGCTTTCTTCGACGAACAACCGGCAGCGGCTGCCAGCACCAAGGCCAGCCCGACAACACGCATGGGAATTGATATAAACATTGAACATCCTGAGGAAAACGGTACGGGGCGTATTGTGCAACAGATCGATGCTTAGCGGAGCATCGATTGTGTCTTAAAACGGTTACAGGCCTATTGAGCCGAGTTCTAAGGAGAAAGCCTGCCCGGATAAAAAAACCCCGGCCGTCTGGCCAGGGTTTTTATGTTGCAGGAAACTCAGTCAAGCATCAGAAACGCTTGATCTCAGCCTCGCTTTCCAACAGTTTGCGGTAGGCCGCAAAGTCTTGTTGGCCAATGCGCGAGGCGAGGAAACGACGGTATTGAGTCTTCTCTTCTTCGGTCGGCGCCGCGGCTTCGTTCACGCCATTCAGACGCACGATCACCAGGCTACCATCGGCCAAGGTCACGCTGCTAAAGGTCGGCTTGTCTTTGGAGACAGGCTTGGGCATGCGGAACAACGCTTGCAGCACAGTTGGGTCGACCCCTTCCTGAGCACGAGTCGCCGCTTGAGTCACCTTCCAGTTCTGACCATCGATCGCCTTGTCCAGCGCAGTCTTGCCATCACGCAGGCTGACGATCAGTTGATCAGCCTTGGTCTTGGCGGCGGCACTGGCGTGCTCCTTGGTCAGTTGCGCACGGATGCTGGCAGCCACGCTTTCCAGCGGCAGCTGCTCAGGCTTGCGGTGCTCTTTGGCGCGCAGCACGATCACGGTTTCCGGGTCCAGCTCGATGGCGGTGCTATTGGCACCCTCATCCAGCACTTCAGGACTGAACGCTGCGGTCACCACGGCACGGTTGGCCGCAACACCTTCGCCACCTTCACGACCAAATGGCGCTGAGGTATGGACGGTCAGTTTCAGGTCTTGTGCCGGCTGGGCCAGATCGGAGGCCTCGAACGACGAGTCTTCCAATTGCTTGGTCGCCTCGACGAAACGCTGCTCAACCTGCTGGGTTTTCAGCTCGCGGGTCAGCTTGTCTTTCAGGCTGGCGAATGTTGGCACTTCAGGGGCTTCAACGCCCAGCAGCTTGATCAGGTGGAAACCGAAGTCAGTGCGAACCGGCTCCGAAACCTGATCCTTGGCCAACGAATACAGGGCTTTTTCAAACGCTGGATCGTAGACGCCTGGACCTGCATAACCGAGGTCACCGCCGTTGTTCGCCGAACCTGGATCCTGGGAGAATTCCTTGGCCAGGGCCTCGAATTGCTCGCCTTTAGCCAGACGCGCCTGCACTTCTTCGATTTTGGCCTTGGCTTGCGCCTCAGTCACCTTATCGTTCACTTCGATCAGAATATGCGCAGCCCGGCGTTGCTCGGACAGGTTCGCGGTTTCTTTCTGATACGCCGCTTGCAGGTCTTCGTCCTTGACGCTGACCTGATCGAAGAAGGACGCCTTCTTCAATTCGAGGTAATCGATGACCACCTGATCCGGCGTCATGAATTCCTTGGCGTGTTCGTCGTAGTAGGCCTTGACCTCATCGTCGGTCAGTTTCACCGCCGCAGGATCTGCCTTGACGTTCAGGGTGGCGAAATCGCGGGTCTGTTTTTCCAGACGGGCGAAGGCCAGAACCTGTGCATCGGTGACAAAGCCGCTACCGGCCAGGCCAGCGCGCAGCTGACCAATCAGCATTTCCTGAGCCAGCATCTGGCGGAATTGCAGACGGCTGTAGCCGAGTTGACGGATCACCTGATCGAAGCGCTCGGCGCTGAACTTGCCATCCACCTGGAATTCAGGTGTTTGCAGGATCACCTGATCCAACGCTGCTTCGGAGAAAGCGAATTTCGATTTTTCTGCGCCTTGCAGCAGCAGTTTGCGATCGATCAGCCCTTTGAGGGCCGATTCGCGCAGCATTTTTTCGTCGAGCAAGGAAGCATCGAAATCCTTGCCCAGTTGTTGCATGAGCTGACGGCGTTGCATATCAACCGCCTGGTTCAGCTCGTTTTGACTGATTTCTTCACCGTTGACCTTGGCCGCATCCTGGCTGTTGGTCGTCGCCTGGAAAATGGCCTCGATACCGGTGAAAGCCATCAGTACAACGATGATCCCGATAATGGTCTTGGCAATCCAGCCTTGTGAATTGTCCCTGATATTCTGCAGCATGCGTCCCCCAGAAACGGTTGAACTTCAAAATTAGGCAACCGTGGAGCGTGGGTAGAATCCGGATAGAAGAAAGGCGCATCCGAGGATGCGCCTTCTCGTAACTGGCGGAGCGGACGGGACTCGAACCCGCGACCCCCGGCGTGACAGGCCGGTATTCTAACCGACTGAACTACCGCTCCGCTGCCAAGTCAGGTATGACCCCGACCCGGATGGGCAAAAACCTGAATCGAACTTAGTTGACAGCTTCTTTCAGTGCTTTACCGGCTTTGAAACCTGGTTTTTTAGCGGCGGCGATTTCCAGCGTTTTACCAGTCTGTGGGTTACGACCGATGCGAGCTGGACGATCGGTCACGGAGAAGGTACCGAAACCAACCAGAACAACAGAGTCGCCAGCCTTGAGAGCGCCAGTGACGGATTCGATTACTGCGTCCAGCGCACGGCCAGCAGCAGCTTTCGGGATATCAGCGGATGCAGCGATAGCATCAATCAGTTCCGACTTGTTCACTCTAAGTCCCCTTATATCTATTTGAGTTTGATTCTAAGTTTTTTGGTGAAAGCAAAAAAACGAGTGCTGAATGGCCTACAGGCACTAAAGAGCCGCTTTATAACAAGGGCTCTAAAAAACTGTCAAGGAAGCCCCCCAGGCAAATGCGTACTAATGCGTGCTAATTCTTTCCTTAGAGTCAGACTCGCGTTTTTCATCCTTTGTAACGATCTCCGGAACCACATCCGGCAAGGGTTCCGGCGCGTATTGCAGCGCAATTTGCAGGACCTCGTCAATCCATTTCACTGGTTTAATCTGGAGATCTTGCTTGATATTGTCAGGAATTTCCTTCAGATCGCGTACGTTCTCTTCAGGAATGATCACCGTCTTGATTCCGCCACGGTGAGCAGCCAGCAGTTTTTCCTTCAGCCCGCCTATCGCCAGTACTTGGCCACGCAAGGTGATTTCGCCAGTCATGGCAACGTCCGCACGTACAGGAATGCCAGTCAATGCGGATACCAAGGCCGTGCACATACCTACACCGGCGCTAGGGCCATCTTTCGGGGTCGCCCCTTCCGGCATGTGGATATGCGTGTCGCGCTTCTCATGGAAGTCCAGAGGGATCCCCAGGCTCTTCGCGCGGCTGCGGACAACGGTCAGGGCTGCGGTGATCGACTCGACCATCACGTCACCCAAAGAACCGGTCTTGATCAATTGGCCTTTACCCGGCACGACCGCGGCTTCGATGGTCAGCAACTCGCCACCCACCTGAGTCCACGCCAAGCCCGTTACCTGACCGATCTGATCCTGCGACTCAGCCAGACCGTAGCGGAATTTACGCACACCCAGGAAGTGCTCGAGCATGTCGGCAGTGACCTTCACCGAGAAGCGTTTTTCCATCGCGTGCTCTTTGACCGCCTTGCGGCACACCTTGGCAATCTGGCGCTCCAGCCCGCGTACACCGGCTTCGCGGGTGTAGTAACGGATGATGTCGCGAATGGCTTCGGCGTCGAATTCCAACTCGCCTTTCTTCAGACCGTTAGCCGTAATCTGCTTCGGCGAAAGGTATTTGACGGCGATGTTGATCTTCTCGTCTTCGGTGTAACCCGGCAGACGAATCACTTCCATCCGGTCCAGCAGCGCCGGTGGAATATTCATGGAGTTGGAGGTGCACAGGAACATCACATCGGACAGGTCGTAGTCGACTTCCAGATAGTGATCGTTGAAGTTATGGTTCTGCTCGGGGTCGAGCACTTCCAGCAACGCCGACGCCGGATCGCCACGCATGTCGCTGCCCATTTTGTCGATTTCATCGAGCAGGAACAGCGGGTTGCGGACGCCCACCTTTGTCATCTTTTGAATCAATCTTCCCGGCATCGAACCGATGTATGTCCGGCGATGACCACGAATCTCCGCCTCATCGCGCACACCACCGAGGGCCATGCGCACGAATTTGCGGTTGGTGGCGTGAGCGATCGACTCCGCCAGAGAAGTTTTACCCACCCCTGGAGGACCGACCAGGCACAGCACCGGACCACGAATCTTCTTCACGCGCTTCTGCACGGCGAGGTATTCGAGAATCCGCTCTTTGACTTCTTCCAGACCATAGTGGTCGGCATCGAGAATGTCTTCGGCACGGGCAAGATCCAGACGCACCTTGCTTTGAGCTTTCCACGGCACCTGAACCAGCCAGTCAATGTAGGAACGCACCACCGTCGCTTCCGCGGACATTGGCGACATTTGCTTGAGCTTGTTCAGTTCGGCCTGAGCCTTGGCCAGCGCGTCTTTCGGCAGGCCGGCGGCATCGATACGCTTTTTCAGCTCTTCGATTTCGTTGTGACCTTCGTCGCTGTCGCCCAGCTCTTTCTGAATGGCCTTCATCTGCTCATTCAGGTAGTACTCGCGCTGGCTGCGTTCCATTTGCTTTTTAACGCGGCCGCGAATGCGTTTTTCGACTTGCAGCAGATCGATCTCGGCATCCAGCAACGCCAGAACGTGCTCGACCCGAGCCGACAAATCGATAATTTCGAGGATTTCCTGCTTCTGCTCGATCTTCAGGGCCATGTGCGCGGCCATGGTATCGACCAGGCGACCTGGCTCGTCAATGCTGTTGAGCGACGACAGGACTTCAGCAGGGACTTTCTTGCCCAGCTGCACATATTGTTCGAACTGAGCCAGCAGGCTGCGGACAAACACTTCCGACTCGCGCTCAGGCGCATCGGCTTCGTCGATCAGCGAAACTTCGGCACGGCAGTGGCCGTCGACTTCGCTGAAGCGCTCCACGGCGCCCCGCTGCTCGCCTTCGACAAGAACCTTGACCGTGCCGTCAGGCAGCTTGAGCAGCTGCAGAACGGTAGCGATGGTGCCTACGCGATAAAGTGCTTCTTCGCCGGGATCGTCGTCAGCAGGATTTCGCTGAGCCAGCAGAAGGATCTGCTTGTCGCCCGTCATCGCTGCCTCGAGGGCTTCGATGGATTTCTCGCGCCCCACGAACAGCGGGATAACCATGTGCGGATAAACCACGACATCACGCAATGGCAGGAGAGGCAATTCGATGGTTGTCTTCATGATTTCGCCTCTACGGCGGCCATAAGGCCGTAAACAGATGGAAGTAAGCTTGAAACCAAGATGGGGGCTGCTTTCAAAAAAAACAAGCGGATAAAAGAACCACTTTAAATATCGCCGCTTAGGGCAGCGCCGACGATGGTCCGGACACATCCGAAAACAGATCGGCCATCAGGTCGCCCTCGCTGCGGTGCGGTGATCCGACAAGCCAGTTTCCACAATAGCAAAGGGGCCCGAAGGCCCCTTCTTTATTTCAGCAGTTTGACGCTTAGGCGTCCGGCGCTGCCTTGGCAGTCGGCTCACTGTTTTCGTAGATATACAGTGGCTTGGACTTGCCTTCTATAACGCTTTCATCGATCACTACTTTACTCACCTCGGACTGCGAGGGGATTTCATACATAGTGTCGAGCAATACACCTTCGAGAATCGAGCGCAGTCCACGTGCACCGGTTTTGCGTTCCAGGGCACGTTTGGCGACCGATTTCAGCGCGTCGGCCCGGAACTCCAGGTCCACGCCTTCCATCTCGAACAGCTTGGCATACTGCTTGGTCAGAGCATTTTTCGGCTCGGTGAGAATCTGCATCAACGCAGCCTCATCAAGCTCGTCCAGCGTGGCAAGTACCGGCAGACGACCGACAAACTCCGGGATCAGACCGAACTTGACCAAATCGTCAGGTTCGACTTCACGCAGGGACTCACCGACTTTCTTGCCTTCTTCCTTGCTGCGCACTTCCGCGTTGAAACCGATGCCGCCCTTGGTGGAACGGTTTTGAATAACCTTTTCCAGACCGGAGAACGCACCACCGCAGATGAACAGGATGTTACGGGTGTCGACCTGAAGGAATTCCTGCTGCGGATGCTTGCGACCGCCCTGAGGCGGAACGGAAGCGACCGTGCCTTCGATCAACTTGAGCAGGGCCTGCTGCACGCCTTCACCGGAAACGTCCCGGGTGATCGACGGGTTGTCAGATTTGCGCGAGATCTTGTCGATCTCATCGATGTAGACAATACCCATCTGGGCTTTTTCTACGTCGTAATCGCACTTCTGCAGCAGCTTCTGAATGATGTTCTCGACATCTTCACCCACATAACCCGCCTCGGTGAGGGTGGTTGCGTCGGCGATGGTGAACGGAACGTTCAGCAAACGGGCCAGTGTTTCGGCAAGCAGGGTTTTACCCGAGCCTGTCGGGCCGATCAGCAAAATGTTGCTTTTGCCGAGTTCGACGTCGTCATTCTTTTTGTCACGCTGGTTCAAACGCTTGTAGTGGTTGTACACCGCTACGGCCAGAACCTTTTTCGCACGTTCCTGACCAATCACGTACTGATCAAGGATGCCGCTGATTTCTTTAGGCGAAGGCAATTTATGCGCGCTGCTTTCGGCCTGGGCTTCCTGCACCTCCTCACGGATGATGTCATTGCACAGGTCGACGCACTCGTCGCAGATAAAGACCGAGGGGCCGGCAATCAATTTGCGTACTTCATGCTGGCTTTTGCCACAGAAGGAGCAATAGAGCAGCTTGCCGTTGTCCTCGCCGTTGCGGGTGTCAGTCATTCGTTCGATCCAAATCCGATAGGCTTGCAACACAAGATGAAGGCTATTGCGGGCTTTTTCAAGCCCGCTGGTGATCGGACCCGCCGACCCACCTTATTTTGAGCTGCTTATTTTAAGCGGGGCGCTGGTTGATCACTTCGTCGATCAACCCGTAATCACGCGCAGCCTCTGCACTCATGAAATTATCGCGGTTGGTATCGCGCTCGATTTCTTCAAGAGTGCGCCCGCTATGCTTGGCCATCAGCGTGTTGAGACGCTCACGAATGAAGAGGATTTCCTTGGCATGGATTTCGATATCCGAGGCCTGGCCCTGGAAACCGCCCAGTGGCTGGTGAATCATCACACGCGAGTTCGGCAGGCAGTAACGCTTGCCTTGGGCACCGGCCGTCAGTAGAAACGCGCCCATGCTGCACGCTTGACCGATACAGGTGGTCGACACGTTTGGCTTGATGAACTGCATGGTGTCATAGATCGACATGCCCGCTGTCACCGAACCGCCCGGCGAGTTGATATAGAGATGGATGTCCTTGTCCGGGTTTTCCGCTTCAAGGAACAGCAGTTGCGCACAGATCAGGTTGGCCATGTAGTCCTCTACCGGACCAACCAGAAAGATCACTCGCTCCTTGAGGAGGCGCGAGTAGATGTCATAGGCGCGCTCGCCACGAGCAGACTGCTCGACAACCATCGGGACCAGGCCGCCTGCGGCCTGGATATCAGAGTTCTGCTGAATATACGAATTACGGAACATGCTCTGCAGTCACTCCCAAATAGTTATGTCTTGAATACGCATAAGCCAGCACGAAGGCTGGCTTATGGTGTGTACTTCTTACCGCAAAAACAATCAGTCGGCTTGTGGAGCTTCTACCGGCTTGACCGCTTCTTCGTAAGAGACCGATTTGTCGGTCACGCTAGCTTTCTGCAGAACAGTATCCACAACTTGTTCTTCCAGCACAACCGAACGGACTTCGTTCAGTTGCTGGTCGTTCTTGTAGTACCAAGACACAACCTGCTCAGGCTCCTGGTAAGCCGAAGCCATTTCCTGAATCATCTCGCGAACGCGGGCTTCGTCAGGCTTGAGGTCGAATTGCTTGACCACTTCAGCCACGATCAGACCCAGCACAACGCGGCGCTTGGCTTGCTCTTCGAACAGCTCGGCCGGCAGTTGGTCAGGCTTGATGTTGCCGCCGAACTGCTGAACAGCCTGCACGCGCAGACGGTCGACTTCGTTGGACAGCAGAGCCTTTGGCACTTCGATCGGGTTGGTGGCCAGCAGACCGTCCATCACCTGATTCTTGACCTTGGATTTGATCGCCTGACGCAGTTCGCGCTCCATGTTCTTGCGAACTTCGGTGCGGAAGCCTTCCAGACCGGTTTCCTTGATGCCGAATTGAGCGAAGAATTCTTCGGTCAGTTCTGGCAGTTTTGGCTCGGAAACGGTGTTCACGGTCACGGTGAACTCAGCGGCTTTGCCTGCCAGGTCGAGGTTCTGATAGTCCTCAGGGAAGGTCAGGTTCAGAACGCGCTCTTCGCCGGCTTTAGCGCCAACCAGACCGTCTTCGAAGCCAGGGATCATGCGGCCAGAACCCAGCACCAGCTGGGTGCCTTTGGCGGAACCGCCAGCGAACACTTCACCGTCGACCTTGCCGACGAAATCGATGTTCAGCTGATCTTCGTTTTGAGCAGCGCGATCGGCAACTTCGAAACGGGTGTTCTGCTTGCGCAGGATTTCCAGCATCTTGTCCAGATCAGCATCAGCC
The DNA here is from genome assembly GCF_024748615.1 of Pseudomonas sp. B21-048. Classification (NCBI taxonomy): domain Bacteria; kingdom Pseudomonadati; phylum Pseudomonadota; class Gammaproteobacteria; order Pseudomonadales; family Pseudomonadaceae; genus Pseudomonas; species Pseudomonas sp. B21-048. The sequence goes on from NZ_CP087168.1 coordinate 3,827,361, forward strand.
ACGTCAGCGCTCAGACGCTCGACAGCGATACCTTCGAAACCGGCAACGGTGAACTCAGGGAACACTTCGAAAATGGCGACGTATTCCAGATCTTTGCCAGCTTCCATCGATTTAGGCTCGATCGAAGGAGCGCCAGCCGGGTTCAGCTTCTGCTCAACAACAGCTTCGTAGAAGGAAGACTGGATCACATCGCCCACGGCTTCCTGGCGTGCATCAGCACCGAAACGGCGCTTGATTTCACTCATTGGCACTTTGCCTGGACGGAAGCCAGCGATCTTGGCCTTTTGGGCAGTCTGCTGCAGACGCTTGTTGACCTGAGTCTCGATACGCTCAGCCGGCACGGTGATGCTCATGCGGCGCTCAAGAGCAGAAGTATTTTCAACAGAAACTTGCATGGATATTCCTCGTTGCACAGACGTTAGCCGGCCGTTTCCGACCCCAGAATCAAGGGCATGCATTCTAGTGGGTCAAACTCAAGAAGTCACCCTACTGAAAACGGGTAAAAACAGCAGCAGGCAATTTATAGGCGAGGACAAACGGTTGTGCCTCGCCCTGTTAGCAAATACAGCCAGTCATGCCAAGGCTCTGCACCAATCCCTTCTATATATAGAAGGAATCGGCAATCCATCCCTGACAGCCGACCCCACGAGAGGGACCGACGGGCGAATCAGCATCATCGAGATACATAAATTCGACGACCCTACCCGCCCTTTCAACCCGGAACATACGGTTGTTTTGAAAATTCAGACGCCTAAAACAAAAACGGCGCAGCCCTTTTCAGGTGCTGCGCCGTTTTCTGCTATTAAATAGCTGTTTGTAATGGTGCGGACGGAGAGACTCGAACTCTCACACCTTGCGGCGCTGGAACCTAAATCCAGTGTGTCTACCAATTCCACCACATCCGCATCAAGCTTTTAAAGCAAAGGCGCCAGACTGTTAATCTGGCGCCTTTCTAAATATGGGGTGGACGAAGGGGATCGAACCCTCGACAACGGGAGTCACAATCCCGTGCTCTACCAACTGAGCTACGCCCACCATATTGCCATGTTGCGTTACTTGTGCCAAAGCTGCCTAATTGGCGCACCCGGCAGGACTCGAACCTGCGACCATCCGCTTAGAAGGCGGATGCTCTATCCAGCTGAGCTACGGGCGCCTTGTTAATCTGTATTCTTGGACGATTACAAACTAAGTGCTTTCAGTCTCACCGAATTAAACATCAATTCTGATCAACCTTCTTAACCAGTGCTAGGCTGTGCCCGACAAGTGCGACGAATGTTATAGGTGACCCTGAAGGTCGTCAACTCTTTTTAAAAAAAATTCATTTAATTAAAGGGGTTAGGGGAATTTGCAGACCAAGCGCCTTTGCCCTCACCTCATGACATGCGAGAATGCGCTCTCTTTTTTCCCCCTCTCGATGGTTAATCACGCGCAATGACTGCACAACTAATCGACGGCAAATCGATCGCCGCCAGCCTGCGCCAGCAGATCGCCAAACGAGTCGCCGAGCGTCGCCAGCAAGGCCTGCGCACACCCGGCCTCGCGGTGATCCTGGTCGGCAGTGATCCTGCCTCTCAGGTTTATGTCTCGCACAAGCGTAAAGACTGTGAAGAGGTCGGCTTCCTTTCCCAAGCCTACGACCTGCCTGCTCAAACCACTCAAGAAGCATTGAGCGATCTGATTGACCGCCTGAACGACGATCCGGCGATTGACGGCGTTCTGCTTCAGCTACCTTTACCTGCACATCTGGATGCCTCGAAATTGCTCGAACGCATTCGTCCCGACAAGGATGTCGACGGTTTCCACCCTTATAACGTCGGCCGCTTGGCACAGCGCATTCCGCTACTGCGCCCATGCACACCTAAAGGCATCATGACGCTACTGGAAAGCACCGGCGCCGATCTTTACGGAATGGATGCGGTCATTGTCGGGGCTTCCAACATTGTTGGCCGCCCAATGGCAATGGAACTGCTGCTGGCTGGCTGCACGGTGACGGTGACCCACCGTTTTACCAAGGACCTGGCAGGCCATGTCGGTCGCGCCGACCTGGTGGTGGTTGCCGCCGGCAAGCCGGGCCTGGTCAAAGGCGAATGGATCAAGGAAGGCGCGATCGTGATCGACGTCGGCATCAACCGTCAGGAAGACGGCAAGCTGGTCGGTGATGTCATCCATGAAACCGCCCTGCCCCGCGCCGGCTGGATCACTCCAGTACCGGGTGGTGTTGGTCCAATGACCCGCGCCTGCCTGCTGGAAAATACACTGTACGCCGCAGAAACACTGCACGGCTGAATTGATGCTTGCAGCACCGCATAAAAAGAACCCCGCCAATCGCGGGGTTCTTTTTGCCCGCGGAAAAATCTCGACCATCCGCCGGAAAAGCCTGTTTTTATCAGGCCCCCGCGCACTTTCATCTGAACATCGCTCAACCATCGACAGTTCTTCAGCCATACTCCTAAAATGCGTCGCTTTTTAAGAAATAGCCCGTTACAAAACGGCATATCCACCCTTCATGAGTCCGCCAGCGTGAAAATCCGCCTTTCAATCCTGAGCTTGTTTTTTGCATTTACAGGGACTTTCACCACACCCACGGTCAACGCCGCGGAAGTCACCGAGGCGCCCCGAGACATTTCACAACTGAAGATCGCTTCCGGCAGTGCCTTGCTGATGGATATGCAAACCAACAAAGTTATCTACGCCAGCAACCCTGACGTCGTAGTGCCAATCGCATCTGTCAGCAAACTGATGACCGGCCTGGTGGTGGTAGAAGCCCGACAAAACATGGACGAATACCTTTCCGTCAACATCAGCGACACCCCGGAAATGAAAGGCGTGTTCTCCCGGGTCAAACTCAACAGCGAATTGTCGCGCCGGGAAATGCTGCTAATTGCCCTGATGTCATCGGAAAACCGTGCCGCCGCAAGCCTGGCCCATCATTATCCGGGCGGTTACGTCGCATTCATTGCCGCGATGAACGCCAAAGCCAAGGCACTCGGAATGACCAGCACCCATTTCGTCGAACCGACGGGACTCTCACCTCGCAACGTGTCCACCGCTCGCGACCTGAGCAAACTGCTGGTCGCCGCGCACAAGCACCCCTTACTGACTGAGCTGAGCACCACCAAGGAAAAAACCGTTTCATTCCGTAAACCCAACTACAGCCTTGGGTTTCGCAACACCGACCACCTGGTCAACAAGCCGAACTGGGACATCAAACTGACCAAGACCGGCTTCACCAACGAGGCCGGCCACTGCCTGGTATTAGTAACCAGCATGGGTAATCGCCCGGTTGCATTGGTAATCCTTGATGCTTTTGGCAAGTACACACACTTTGCCGATGCTGGCCGGATTCGCAACTGGATCGAAACCGGGAAGAGCGCCAACGTGCCGTCTGTAGCCCTGCAGTACAAGTCCGACAAGAACCTCAAGCATCGCCAGAGCGGGGTGGTTGAAGCATCGAAGTAAGGTCGTGACAACTGCATGAGCGGAGGCGGGTTTTCAATCCGCCACCCCTCACATGCATGCCCGTCAGCGCTCGGTCGATAGCTCAACCAGCTGGAGCCTGCCCATTGCAAGGACAGGACAATAAACACTATCCAGATAAGATAGTGCTTGAGCGCTGCGCCCAACAGGCCAGTAGAGCCGCTCAGATGCTTGCGCGAACACAACCCAAAGGAAATCTTCATTCATGCGCGAATGAGTCAGCGAACTTTTTTCCAGACAAAGAAAAAAGGGGAACCCTTTCGGATTCCCCTTCACACCGCCCAGCAGAGCGGATTTTGTTTGGTAGGCGCGATTGGACTCGAACCAACGACCCCCACCATGTCAAGGTGGTGCTCTAACCAACTGAGCTACGTGCCTGCTGTGAGGCGGCATTCTACGGAATTCCGAAGGGGTGTCAACACCTTTTTTTCACCTAACCCTATGAATATGCAAAATATTTAATTTTGCTGCGGCAAAGAAGATTTTCCGCTGGCTGGCGGTCGATTTTTAACTCGGGTAGGATCGATACACTCGTAAAATATATTAAACAGAGGCTGCAGGATGGCGAACACCCCCTACCCAGAGTCTTATTACGCCGCGTCGGCCAATGCGGCGTCACCGCGCCCAACTTTGCAGAATGATATAGAGACTGATGTCTGTGTGATCGGTGCCGGTTACACCGGCCTGTCCTCCGCCCTGTTCCTGCTGGAAAACGGCTTTCGGGTTACCATTCTGGAGGCAGCCAAAGTGGGTTTTGGCGCATCGGGACGCAACGGCGGCCAGATCGTCAATAGCTACAGCCGCGACATTGACGTGATCGAGCGCAGCGTCGACCCCAAGCAAGCTCAGCTACTGGGACAGATGGCGTTTGAGGGCGGACGGATCATTCGTGAGCGGGTGACCAAATACAACATCCAGTGCGACCTGAAAGATGGCGGCGTGTTCGCCGCCATCACCGCCAGACAGATGGGGCATCTGGAGTCCCAGAAGCGTCTGTGGGAGCGCTTCGGTCATACGCAACTTCAGCTATTGGATCAGCAACGTATCCGTAACGTAGTGGCTTGCGATCAATACGTCGGCGGCATGCTCGACATGAGCGGCGGCCATATTCATCCGCTCAACCTTGCACTGGGCGAGGCCGCAGCCGTGGAGTCGTTGGGCGGGACTATTTACGAGCAGTCGCCAGCGGTGCGCATCGAGCGCGGCGCTAATCCGGCGGTGCATACACCTCAGGGCAAGGTCAGGGCTAAATTCATCATCGTCGCCGGCAATGCTTATATCGGCAACCTGGTGCCGGAGCTAGCGGCCAAGTCGATGCCCTGCGGAACTCAAGTGATCGCCACCGAACCCCTGGGTGATGATTTGGCCAAACATCTGCTGCCTCAGGACTACTGCGTCGAAGATTGTAACTACCTGCTCGACTACTATCGCCTGAGCGCTGACAAACGCCTGATCTTCGGCGGCGGCGTAGTCTATGGCGCGCGAGACCCGGCGAACATCGAGGCGATCATTCGACCGAAGATGCTCAAGGCTTTCCCGCAACTCAAGAACGTGAAAATCGATTACGCCTGGACCGGCAATTTCCTGCTGACGCTATCGCGACTGCCCCAGGTCGGACGGCTAGGCGACAACATCTACTATTCCCAAGGCTGCAGCGGCCACGGCGTGACGTATACGCACCTGGCAGGCAAAGTGCTGGCCGAAGCATTGCGCGGCCAGGCCGAGCGTTTCGACGCCTTTGCCGACCTGCCCCACTACCCATTTCCCGGCGGGCAATTGCTACGCACACCGTTCGCCGCGCTGGGCGCATGGTATTACGGATTGCGGGACAAGCTCGGCGTTTGATCGACAGAACCCGCCCGGGCAATGACCCCAAATCGAAACGAGATCCACAGCAACCGCCGAAGGCCGCGCTCAGTTCGGACCGCGCACAGACGAGCTTGAGAGAGCAGAAAAAGCCAAATCACAGACACAAAAAACCCCGGTCTTTCGACCAGGGTCTTTGCTATCGACTCGAAGCAGACACTCGCTTTACAGCGATTTGCTTCGTAGCTTCAAGGCGTTCAGTGGGCCTTGAGGCAGATATGGCGCAGCGGACGGGACTCGAACCCGCGACCCCCGGCGTGACAGGCCGGTATTCTAACCGACTGAACTACCGCTGCGTATCGCTTTGGACTTTCGCCCAAGTAACTCGTCTGATTGAAAACTCAGAAGCTTTTCAATCTAGAATCAGATGAATCTGACTCGGAAAATATGGCGCAGCGGACGGGACTCGAACCCGCGACCCCCGGCGTGACAGGCCGGTATTCTAACCGACTGAACTACCGCTGCGCGTCGGTGGAGGCTTTTAAAAGCTTCCATCTTGCTTTCGCAAGACTCTCGGAAGTGGTGGGTGATGACGGGATCGAACCGCCGACATTCTGCTTGTAAGGCAGACGCTCTCCCAGCTGAGCTAATCACCCGTTTGCATCTCCGAGGCCGCGAAATTTACGCAGGTACCGAAGCTAAGTCAATAGCAGGATTGGATTTTTTTCAAAAATAGCTTTTAGCAGCAAGCTTTAAGCTGCAAGAAAAAGCGGACTTGCATAAGCAGGCTTGGTACAGTCCCGCCACTACTTGCAGCTTACAGCTTACAGCTGCTTTTCACTGCTCATATACCATCTTCTTGGCCATGCCACCATCGACCACAAACTCCTGGCCCGTGACGAACCCGGCGTTCTTCGACAGCAACCACGCCACCATTGCCGCTACGTCCTCGACCGTCCCTACCCTGCCCGCCGGATGCTGCGCATGATCGGCATCGGTCAGCGGTTCGGCACGCCGTGCCGCCGGGTCTCGCGCGTCGATCCACCCCGGGCTGACCGCGTTGACGCGAATTTCCGGCCCTAAACTGATGGCCAAGGCGTGAGTCAGGGCCAACAAACCGCCCTTGCTCGCCGCATAAGCCTCTGTGTCGGGTTCCGACTGCCCGGCACGGGTCGAGGCCAGGTTGACGATGGCGCCGCTGTGAGCACGCAGGTACGGCGCACAGTGCTTGGCCAACAGCATCGGCCCGCTGAGGTTCACCGCCAGCACCCGATTCCAGTAGGCCAGATCGAGGCTTTCCAGGGTGATGTTGTGCGGGTCGGCCACCGCCGCATTGCACACCAGCGCATCCAGACGCCCGAATTGCCCTAGCACCTCGGCCACGCCCAGTGCCACCTGCGCTTCATTCGCGACGTCCATGGCGATGAACCAGGCGTTATCGCCCAGCACCTTCGCCACTTTCGAACCGCGCTCACGATCCAGATCGATCAGCACCACCTGCCAGCCTTCGCTGATCAGCCAAGCCGCAATCCCCAGACCGATGCCGCGCGCAGCACCGGTGACCAGCGCGACGCGGCCATGGGTGCCCGTGGTCGGCGTCGACAACTCGATCACAAAGCAGCCAACCCGCGCGCCAGATCAGCCTGCAGGTCTGCGACATCTTCCAGACCGACCGCTATGCGGATCAGGCTGTCACAGATCCCTGCCGCTTCACGCTCTTGCGGCGCGAGACGGCCGTGAGAAGTGGTGCTCGGGTGCGTGATGGTGGTTTTGCTGTCGCCCAGGTTGGCAGTGATGGAGATCAGGCGAGTCGCATCGATAAAGCGCCAGGCGCCCTCTTTGCCGCCCTTGACCTCGAAACTCACGACCGCACCGAAAGCCTTCTGCTGACGCTGGGCCAGTTCGTGCTGCGGATGACTCTTGAGACCGGCGTAATGGACTTTCTCGATGCCCTCCTGCTGCTCCAGCCATTCGGCCAGTTGCTGGGCATTGGCGCAGTGCGCCTTCATGCGCAGGCTCAGCGTTTCCAGCCCTTTGAGGAAGATCCAGGCGTTGAACGGGCTCAGGGTCGGCCCAGCCGTACGCAGAAAACCGACGACTTCTTTCATCTGCTCGCTACGACCGGCCACAACGCCGCCCATGCAACGACCCTGGCCATCGATGAACTTGGTCGCCGAGTGCACAACGATGTCCGCGCCCAGCTTCAACGGCTGCTGCAACGCAGGGGTGCAGAAGCAGTTGTCGACCACCAGCATCGTGCCTTTGGCGTGAGCAATTTCCGACAGCGCCTTGATGTCTACCAGCTCGGCCAGCGGGTTGGACGGCGACTCGACGAACAGCAATTTGGTGTTGGCCTTGATCGCCGCATCCCAGCCGGACAAGTCCGCCAGGGGCACGTAATCGACTTCGATACCGAAGCGCTTGAAGTACTTTTCGAACAGACTAATGGTCGAGCCGAACACGCTACGCGAGACCAGAACATGGTCGCCGGCACTGCACAGGCTCATCACCACCGCCATGATCGCGGCCATGCCGGTGGCGGTGGCCACGGCTTGCTCAGCGCTTTCCAGTGCAGCAATACGCTCTTCGAACGCGCGCACGGTCGGGTTGGTGTAGCGCGAGTAAACGTTGCCCGGCACTTCACCGGCAAAGCGTGCCGCCGCATCGGCAGCGGTACGGAATACGTAGCTGGAAGTGAAGAACATAGGATCACCGTGTTCGCCTTCCGGCGTGCGGTGCTGACCGGCGCGTACGGCCAGGGTATCGAACGCTACACCTTCAAGATCGCTGTCCAGCCGACCGGCATCCCAATCCTGACTCATGCTGTCACTCCTAGCCCTGCTCTTGATATAGAGCGTTAATCAGTAGATACAAAACCGGCCCCTCAGGGCCGGTAGTTACTCAGTTGTTGTACAGATCAATGATCGCACTGACTGCCTGGGTCTTGACCTTGGAGGCATCGTTTCGTGCCTGCTCGATCTTGTTCAGGTAAGCCTCGTCGACGTCACCGGTGACGTACTGGCCGTCGAACACCGCGCAATCGAACTTCTCGATCTTGATCTTGCCGCCACCGACCGCTTCGATCAAGTCAGGCAGGTCCTGATAGATCAACCAGTCAGCGCCGATAAGGTCGGCCACGTCCTGGGTCGAACGGTTGTGGGCGATCAGCTCGTGAGCGCTCGGCATGTCGATGCCGTAGACGTTCGGGTAACGCACGGCCGGTGCCGCGGAGCAGAAGTAGACGTTTTTGGCGCCGGCTTCGCGAGCCATCTGGATGATTTGCTTGCAGGTGGTGCCGCGAACGATGGAGTCGTCCACCAGCATCACGTTCTTGCCGCGGAATTCCAGCTCGATGGCGTTGAGCTTCTGGCGTACGGATTTCTTCCGTGCAGCCTGCCCCGGCATGATGAAGGTCCGGCCGATGTAACGGTTCTTCACGAAGCCTTCGCGGAACTTGACGCCCAAGTGGTTCGCCAGTTCCAGGGCCGCGGTGCGGCTGGTGTCCGGAATCGGGATAACCACATCGATGTCGTGATCCGGACGCTCGCGCAGGATCTTCTCGGCGAGCTTCTCGCCCATACGCAGACGGGCCTTGTAGACAGAGACGCCGTCGATGATCGAGTCCGGACGCGCCAGGTAGACGTGTTCGAAAATGCACGGAGTCAGCGACGGGTTAGTCGCGCACTGACGGGTATGCAGCTTGCCGTCTTCAGTGATGTAGACCGCTTCGCCCGGTGCCAGGTCGCGAATCAGGGTGAAACCGAGCACGTCCAGCGAAACGCTTTCGGAGGCGATCATGTACTCGACGCCTTCGTCGGTATGACGCTGGCCGAAGACGATCGGACGGATGCCGTGCGGATCGCGGAAACCGACGATGCCGTAACCGGTCACCATCGCCACGACCGCATAACCACCGACGCAACGGTTGTGCACGTCGGTGACGGCAGCGAACACGTCTTCTTCGGTCGGCTGCAACTTGCCGCGCTGGGCCAGCTCGTGCGCGAACACGTTGAGCAGTACTTCCGAATCGGAGTTGGTGTTGACGTGGCGCAGGTCAGATTCGTAAATCTCCTTGGCCAATTGTTCAACGTTAGTCAGGTTACCGTTGTGCGCCAAGGTGATGCCATACGGCGAGTTGACGTAAAACGGTTGAGCTTCGGCCGAAGTCGAGCTGCCCGCGGTCGGGTAACGCACATGGCCAATGCCCATGTGGCCGACCAGGCGCTGCATGTGACGCTGATGGAACACGTCACGTACCAGGCCATTGTCCTTGCGCAGGAATAACCGGCCATCATGGCTGGTCACGATACCGGCAGCGTCCTGGCCGCGGTGCTGGAGGACGGTTAGCGCGTCATACAGCGCCTGATTGACGTTCGACTTACCGACGATACCGACGATGCCACACATGCGACGCAACCCCTACTTAATGGATCTGAACTGAACACAACTCACTGAGGCGTTTTGGCCGTCGGCAAGAGGTGCTCCTTGAACGGTATATCAGCGGGTACGCTGATTCCGCTGGCAAGCCACTGACTGCTCCACCCCAGGATCAGGTTTTTGGACCAGTCTGCAACCAATAGAAATTTTGGCACGAGTTGTGATTGTTGCCACCACCCGTCCTGCTGTACCGGCCCCAGGCTCAACAGCCCGACCGCCACAACCACCAGCAACACGCCACGCGCTGCGCCGAAGGCCATGCCGAGGAATCGATCGGTCCCGGACAGCCCGGTGACGCGAACCAATTCGCCGATAAGATAATTGATCATTGCGCCTACGATTAAAGTGGCGACAAACATGATGGCACAGCCTGTGATCACACGAGCCGACGGCGTTTCGATGTATCCGCCGAGGTACTCGGACAATGAACCACCGAACATCCAGGCAACGGCTCCTGCGATGATCCAGGTCAGCAGCGAGAGTGCTTCCTTGACGAAGCCGCGGCTCAGACTGATCAAAGCGGAGATGGCGATGATTGCAACGATCGCCCAGTCAACCCAGGTAAATGGCACAGTGCAGCCTACAGACGGATAAGGCGGCGCATTTTAGCAGAGCCCATGGCTGTCGGTAAGCTGAGATTGTCAGTGCTTTTCAAATCGGGGCGATAGTTTTAGCCGCGCTCAGGTTGAAAACGCACCACAAAGCCCTTGAGGTTCTGCTGGCGGCTCAACAAATCACGCAGACGATCGGCTTCCGCGCGCTCGATCAATGGCCCGACGAACACCCGATTTTTGCCATCCGAGGTGCGGATATAGGCGTTGTAGCCTTGGCTACGCAGGGTTTTCTGCAGACTTTCAGCGCTTTCACGACTCGACAGGCTCGCCAGTTGCACCGACCAACTGACCGACAGGCCATTGGCATCGACGCGGCTTGGGGTGGTGGCCGGCTTGCCCGGCGCGACAGCAATCGGCTGGGCAGGGGCCGGCACAGGCTTGGCGACTGGCGTCGGAGGGGGGGTGACCGGTTTGGCTGCCGATGGCACTGATGGAACGGGAGCGCTTGGTGCGATGGGTGTCGACGGCGCTTGCTGCTCGGCAATTTCGTCATCGCTTGGCACCGGTTCCTGCGGCAAGGCTTGCGGTTCAGGCACCACCACCGGCTCGACCTGCACGTGCGGCACGGCTGGCGCTTGTGGTGCAGCCGGAGCATCGACCCTCACCTGGCGCTGTTCGTCCTGACGGGAAAACAGCATCGGCAGGAAAATCACCGCCAGCGCCACCAACACCAGGGCTCCGACCATGCGCTGCTTGTACGCCTTATCCAGCAAAGCCATTTGCCGCTTCCTCCGTGGAGTGCCGGGCCAGCCACTCAAGGGCCTCGGCGACACAATAAAATGATCCGAACAATAAAATCTCGTCGTCGCTCGTCGCCTGTGCACACTGCCCTTCCAGGGCGGCGGCCACGCTTTCATAAGACGTTACCGAGGCGCCAAGGCTCTGCAACGCCGCGTGCAACGGCTCAACGGGCCGCGACCGTGGCGAATCCAGCGGGGCGACAGCCCAATGCTGAACACTAGCATTCAATTCACCGACAACACCTTCCAGATCCTTGTCCGCCAACAACCCGAACACCGCCAGACGTCTGCCGGCCGGCGGTCGGCTGGCCAGACGACGGGCCAGATACTCCGCCGCATGGGGATTGTGCCCCACGTCCAGCAGCAGATTCAGTCGCCTGCCTTGCCAGTCGAACTGACGGCGATCAAGACGACCGACCACCCGCGTCGCTTTCAGCGCTTCAATAATCTGCGCACCCACCCAAGGCAGACCGAGCAGCAGGTAAGCCTGCAAGGCCAGTGCGGCGTTTTCCATTGGCAAATCGAGCAATGGCAGATCATGCAACTCGACCGCACGCCCTTGAGCGTCAAGGCCGCGCCATTGCCAGTTGTGATCGGTGACACCCAGATCGAAATCACGCCCACGCAGGAAAAACGGGCAATTGAGCTCGCGCGCTTTATCCAGCAGAGGTTGAGGGGGATTCAGATCACCACAGAGCGCAGGCGCGCCCTGGCGGAAAATGCCGGCTTTTTCGAAAGCCACGGATTCGCGGGTATCGCCCAGGTAATCCGCATGATCGACGCCGATGCTGGTGACCAGCGCCATGTCCGCATCGACCACGTTGACCGTATCCAGACGCCCGCCCAGCCCGACTTCCAGCACCACCGCATCAAGCCCTGCCTGTTGAAACAGCCAGAACGCCGCCAAGGTGCCCATTTCGAAGTACGTCAGGGAAGTGTCGCCACGACCGGCCTCGACCGCCGCGAAGGCTTCGCACAGCTCGGCATCAGTCGCTTCGACGCCATTGACCTGCACCCGCTCGTTGTAACGCAGCAGGTGCGGAGAATTGTAGACACCGACGTTCAGGCCCTGCGCCCGCAGCAATGAAGCCACGAATGCGCAGGTAGAACCCTTGCCGTTGGTGCCGGTGACCGTGATCACCCGAGGCGCCGGCTTGCCCAGTCCCATGCGGGACGCTACCTGTTGCGAACGCTCCAGCCCCATGTCGATGGCCGAAGGATGCAACTGTTCAAGGTAGGCGAGCCACTCGCCAAGGGTACGCTCGGTCATATGTTCGCAGGTACCGGCGGAACCACGATCGGCTCGATTGGCGCGGCGACGAACTTTGGCGTCGGCAGGCCCATCATTTGTGCCAGCAGGTTGCCCAGACGCGGACGCAGTTCCTGACGGTGAATAATCATGTCGATCGCGCCGTGTTCCAGCAGGAACTCGCTGCGCTGGAAACCTTCCGGCAGTTTTTCGCGCACGGTCTGCTCGATCACGCGCGGACCGGCGAAACCGATCAGGGCTTTCGGCTCACCGACGATTACGTCGCCGAGCATCGCCAGACTGGCGGAAACACCGCCGTAGACCGGGTCGGTCAGTACCGAGATGAACGGAATGCCTTCTTCACGCAGACGCGCCAGCACCGCGGAGGTCTTGGCCATTTGCATCAGGGAGATCAGCGCTTCCTGCATCCGCGCACCACCGGAGGCGGCAAAGCAGATCATCGGGCAACGGTTTTCCAGAGCGTAATTGGCGGCGCGCACGAAGCGCTCACCGACGATGGCGCCCATCGAGCCACCCATGAAGGAAAATTCGAAGGCCGATACCACCACCGGCATACCCAGCAGGGTGCCGCTCATGGAGATCAGTGCATCTTTTTCGCCGGTCTGCTTTTGCGCAGCGGTCAGGCGATCCTTGTACTTCTTGCCGTCGCGGAATTTCAGACGGTCAACCGGCTCCAGGTCCGCGCCCAGTTCGGCACGGCCTTCTGCGTCGAGGAAGATGTCGATGCGCGCGCGCGCGCCGATACGCATGTGGTGGTTGCACTTTGGGCAAACGTCCAGGGTCTTTTCCAGCTCGGGACGATACAACACCGCCTCGCAAGACGGGCATTTGTGCCACAAACCTTCAGGCACCGAGCTCTTCTTGACCTCGGAACGCATGATCGAAGGGATCAGTTTGTCTACTAACCAGTTGCTCATGCTTTCTTTCTCCAGTACCGGCGGCCCGAACGCTCTGGTTCGCAGCCCCGCGTATGCCCTTGAGCTAAATTCATGTGTGTGGCGATGATCGATGGCTTGCCGGGTCAGCGAGAGGTGACCTGCGTACAACCCAAAACATCCTCAGCCATTGCTGCTTTGTGCAAGTGCGCCTGTTTTACACAGAGCAGTGGACGGCGGCAGTCTGCCAGCCGTCACATCAACGTAGGCGCTTCTACACAGCGCCTATAACTGCCTTGATGAATGCCTGAATCTTTGCGTGATCCTTGATGCCCTTGCTCGCTTCCACTCCACCGCTGACATCCACCGCATAAGGCCGAACCCGGGCAATCGCCTCGGCGACGTTGTCTGGCGTCAAGCCGCCCGCCAGGATGATCGGTTTGCTCAGGCCTTGCGGTATCAGTGACCAGTCAAAGGCTTCACCGGTTCCGCCGGGAACGCCTTCGACATAGGTGTCGAGCAGGATCCCGCTGGCACTGGCGTAGGCATCGCAAGCGGCTGCGATGTCATCACCGGCCTTGACCCGCAACACCTTGATGTAAGGCCGGTGCCAGCTTTCACAGTCGGCCGCGGTCTCGTCGCCATGGAACTGCAACAGGTCCAGCGGCACAGCATCGAGGATTTCCCCCAATTCACAGCGGCTGGCGTTGACGAACAAACCCACGGTGGTCACGAACGGCGGCAAAGCCTTGATGATCGCCCTCGCCTGCTGGAACGTCACGGCGCGCGGGCTTTTAGCGTAGAACACAAATCCGATGGCATCGGCCCCGGCCTCGACCGCTGCCAACGCATCTTCTATGCGGGTAATCCCACAAATTTTGCTGCGAACGGCTGGCATGTCGATAGAACCTCAGGACAAATCCGGGAAAGTCCCGGATGGTAACAAAAGCGTTCGAGGGCGTCAGCCGTCAAGTTCCGAGAAACCAGTGAGGAAGTGTGGGCCGATGTAACGCTCGGGCAATTCGAACTCGTCGCGATACTCGACCTGTACCAGATACAGGCCAAACGGATGGGCCGTCACCCCGCCGGAACGACGAATACGACTTTCCAGCACTTCCTTCATCCATTCCACGGGACGTTCGCCGGCACCAATGGTCATCAGCACGCCGGCGATGTTGCGCACCATGTGGTGCAGGAACGCGCTGGCGCGGATATCCAGCACGATCATTTTGCCATGGCGGGTGACGCGCAGGTGATGCAGCTCCTTGATCGGCGACTTGGCCTGGCACTGGCCGGCGCGGAATGCGCTGAAGTCGTGGGTGCCTACCAGATACTGAGCAGCCTCGGACATGCACTCGACGTCCAGTGGACGGTGATTCCAGGTGATTTCTTCGTTCAGGTGCGCCGGGCGGATCTGATCGTTGTAGATCACGTAGCGATACCGCCGGGCGATGGCCTTGAACCGCGCATGGAAATCCGCCGGCATAACCTTGGCCCAGCTGACGCTGACGTCGTGCGGCAAGTTGATGTTGGCACCCATGACCCAAGCCTTCATCGAACGCTCGACCTGGGTATCGAAATGCACCACTTGCCCGCAAGCATGCACACCGGCGTCGGTGCGTCCGGCGCAATGCAGCGACACGGGTGAGTCGGCGACTTTGGACAAGGCCTTTTCGAGGGTTTCCTGCACCGTGGCCACACCGGAGGCCTGACGCTGCCAGCCGCGATAACGCGAGCCTTTGTATTCAACGCCCAACGCGATCCGGAAAAAGCCGTCGGCCGCCATTTCGGCGGCCGGATTATCTATATTTGCCAAGGGGGTGACAGCCTGCTGATCTACGCAAAGGCAGGCATTATAAGGCCGCTGGACCGGGACGCCAGCGCTGCATGTTTCCCCGCCCTGCCCGACCGGCGCAATGCCGGTTCTAATGTTGAACGGAGGCAAGCTTGTTCCACCGGAAAACTGGCGCTAAGCATAAATAATGCCGACCACCCAACGGCCACAGGTTTCGCGTCCAGACTGCCTGGTATTGGGGCAAGCCCCCCTCATCCCACATCCATACGTGTCGGTTTTTTACAAAAAAATCGTTGAATGACGCTTTTTACGCGGTATGTGCCGCTTTCTGCCTTGCTCTGCAAGCGTGTCTCTACGATCCTTCAAGAACAACGAAAACACCCGAGAAACTGCCATGAAGACCGTCGCCCAACTGCTCAAGTTAAAGGCCCAACAGAATCAGGAAGTCCATACCATTGCGCCTCATCAAATGGTGCTGGAAGCGCTGATGGTGATGGCCTCGAAAAACGTCGGTGCGTTGCCGGTCGTGAAAGAGGGCAAAGTGGTCGGCATCATCAGCGAGCGGGACTATGCTCGCAAACTGGTGCTCAAGGGGCGTTCCTCCGTCGGCACACCGGTCAGCGACATCATGGTAGCGCCGGTCATCACCGTAGACACCCATCAAACCGTCGAAACCTGCATGGGCATCATGTCCGAAAAACGCCTGCGACATTTGCCGGTGGTGGAAAACGGCGAATTGATAGGCCTGCTGTCGATCGGTGACCTGGTCAAGGAAGCCATCGCTGAACAGGCTGAACTGATTCGGCAGTTGGAGCAGTACATTCGCGGCGAGTGATCCTGTGGCGATGTGTTCCTATGGCCAATGCCGCGCGAAAACCGGTGCCAATGCCGGGTGTCGGTCAAAGCGTTCGAGCCAGGCGGAGAACCCCGGCCGCGCGGTGCGCAAGTGCTCCCGCGTACCCGCCCAGCGCGTCACCACCGCCGCCAGAATATCCAGGGCGCCCGGCGCGCCCTCACCCAGGTACAACTTGCCGGCGAACTGATCGGCAAACACTTCCCAACTCCAATGCAGACGTTGGCGCGCACCGGCCATTAGATTTTCCCTCGATGATTCGTCCGCCTCGGCCAGCCAGCGTTCGGGATAATCGATGATGCCGATGGCGGCATAGCAATTGCTGACGATGTACACCAGGCCCCGAATAACCTGATCGCGCTTGAGCGGGTTTTCCGGTAGCAGGTTCGACGCAGGGAACGTGAGGCCCAGATGGATCAGGATCGCCGCACTCTCGGTGAGTACACCGCCATCGGGCAATTGCAGGGTGGGAATCTGCTTGAGCGGGTTGAGCTTCTCCAACGCCTGCACCGACTCCTGGGACGATGAAACATCGATGAAGCGATAAGGAACCTCGCACAGTTCCAACGCCGCTTCGATGGCGGCCGCACCCGAGTTTTGATGCCCATAGAGCTGATACATGACTAAATCTCCTCTGCGACCCTTTCTTTGTAGCAGTTGCCGAAGATTGCGTTCGAATCTCTTATCAGCGCCAGTCAGTCAAGGCTTGTACACCGCTTCCACACCTCCCCTTCTGGCTCGGTCACATCCCCGCGCGCTTCATACAGCGCTGATAACGCTCATCGACTCGCTTGGCGAACCACGCCGTAGTGAGTTTGCGAGTGATTTTCGGGCTTTGCAGCACAATCCCTGGCAACACCGCACGGGGTAATGGCCGGCCTTCAGCCTGCTCGGCCAAGGCGAACACGCGCCGATACAGCTTGGTGTCCTCGAATTCGAGACTGTTACCCTCCTCCAGTTGATCGCGAATGGTCGGGTTACGCATGTCCAATCGCTTGCCGAGCGTGCGCACCGCCAATTCTGTGGTGTCAGGCATGATCGAGCCGTGGCGCACCAGATCGCCATCCAGCATCAGTGCAATGCCCGTCGCACGACTTACCGCGTTCTGAAATGCCGCATTGCGGCTGGCGTACCAACCGGCGTTGTAATCAGCGAAGCGATACAGCGGTTGCTTGTAGCTCACCGGATAACCGAGCAAGTGGGCAATACCGAAATACAGGCCACCACGGCGCGTGAACACTTCGCGGCGAATCGAGCCATCCACCGGATAGGGATAATTGCGCGCCTGCTGCTCGGCGAAGTCGATGCTGACCTGCATCGGCCCACCGGTGTGCACTGGGTTGAAACCATCGAACAGCGTCCGCCCCATGGGCACCATGCCGATGAAGTCATCGAACATCGCGCTGAGTTCTTTTTCACTGCGCGCGGCATTCAGTCGATCGCTGTAACTTTTGCCATTGGGTGAATTCACCTGCAAGGCACCGCTCACCAACAGGCTGGGGATGTGAGCCTTGGCGGCGCGGCGGTCAATCTCGTCCCGGGCGATCTTGCCCAGGCCCGGCACCGGTGGATCAACCTGAAACGTCGATTCCTGCTCAGTGACCGCGAGTACCGAACACAGGTTTTGTGTGGTCGGCGAAACATTCTGCGCGGTAAACGCCGCGTAAATATCCGTGGCCCAACCCTGACGGTCGACTGTCTTGGCCGGGAGCAGACGCAGGATCTCTGCCTTGACCTCGGCAGCCTTGCGGGCCGGCGGTTCCTGAGTGCGCTGGGTACCGCAACCGGCCAGGAGCAACAACGCCGCGAGGCTCATGATCAATCGATTGGCTTGCATGGTGCTCCATCAAAATCCGTTGAGCCAGGTTAACCATACGATCAATGGCATGGCGCAGGCTATGACTGTGACGGTCGCGGACTGTTCCCCCGCCCCGTAGTGCTCAAGCCACGTTTTCCGTTGGGCAGCCGGGCGGCCGGTGCATCCCGGTTGAACCATACTTGATCCAGACACCCAGGAGGGAACAGGCTCATGAACCGTAGCGATGTGCTGATCATCGGTGCTGGCCCAACCGGGCTGGTCCTGGCGCTGTGGCTGAGCAAACTGGGGATTGCGGTGCGGATTATCGACAAGACGTCGGCCCCCGGCACCACCTCGCGCGCACTGGCAGTGCAGGCTCGAACGCTTGAATTGTATCGCCAGCTCGACCTCAGCGCCGCCGTTGTACAAAACGGCCATAAAGTGGCCGCAGCGAATTTCTGGGTCAAGGGCCAACCGGTCGCACGCCTGCCACTGAGTACCATCGGCGAGGGTCTGACGCCCTATGCGTTTCTGGAAATCTATCCGCAAGACGAGCACGAACGCCTGCTGATCGAACGTTTGGAGGCTTTCGGTATTACGGTGGAGCGCGACACCGAACTGCAGAGCTTCGAGGAAACCGGCGACGGCATCACGGCGATACTGCGCTTGCCTGATGGCCAGCAGGAAACCTGCCAGGCCTGTTACCTCGCCGGTTGCGACGGCGCCCGGTCGATTGTGCGCAAGACGCTGGACACCGGTTTTCCGGGCGGCACCTACCAGCAGATTTTCTACGTGGCGGATGTGCAGGCTCGCGGCCCCACGTTCAACGGTGAACTGCATGTAGACCTCGACGAAGCTGACTTCCTCGCCGTTTTCCCCTTGTCCAGCGAAGGTCGCGCCCGACTGATCGGCACGGTTCGCGACGAGCGTGCCGACCGCGCCGAAACCCTCCAGTTTGAAGACGTCAGCAGCCGGGCCATTGAGAATTTAAAGCTGCGGATAGATCAGGTGAACTGGTTCTCGACCTACCACGTGCATCACCGGGTTGCGGATCACTTTCGCACAGGGCGCGCGTTTCTATTGGGTGACGCTGCCCATGTCCACAGCCCGGCAGGTGGCCAAGGCATGAACACCGGGATTGGCGATGCGATCAATCTGGCCTGGAAACTCGCAACAGTGTTGAGCGGCGGCGCCACGCCCAAACTGCTCGACAGTTATGAAACCGAACGCATCGCCTTTGCCCGGCGCCTGGTAGCCACCACTGATCGGGTCTTCAGTTTCGTTACGGCCGATGGGCCAATTGCCGACATAGTGCGTATGCGCGTGGCACCTTTTTTGATGCCGAAAATGATCTCGCTGGAACCGGTTAGGGAGTTCATGTTTCGCACGGTGTCGCAGACCACCCTCAACTATCGCGGCATGCCGTTGAGCGAAGGGGTTGCGGGCCATGTTCACGGCGGTGATCGTCTGCCCTGGGCCCACGACGCTGAAGGGGACAATTTCGAATCGCTGAAGGACCTGACCTGGCAGGTGCATGTATACGGCGACACCAGCGACGAGATGATCGCCTGGTGCACCGAGCATCACCTGCCGGTGCAGGTGTTCGACTGGCGGCCTGTGTTTGAAGCAGTCGGGCTGGCGCGCAACGGGTTTTACCTGCTGCGGCCGGATACGTACGTGGCGATTGCCGACTACAGCGCCGATCCGAAGGTGATCGAGCGGTATTTCCGGGACCGTGAGATTCGGCCGTTCTTCGGCTGAACCCACGATTACCGAGACTGATCGTTCCCACGCTCTGCGTGGGAATGCAGCCAGGGACGCTCCGCGTCCCAACAAGCGTGACGCAGAGCGTCACAGGAGGCGTTCCCACGCGTAGCATGGGAACGATCTTTCAAAACAGTTAGATCCCGGCCAGGGCCAGGTCCATCGCGAAGTAGGTGAAGATCAAATCCGCCCCGGCCCGCTTGATCGCCCCCAGGCTCTCACGTACCACTCGGTCTTCATCGATTGCCCCAGCCTGGGCGGCGAATTTGATCATCGCGTACTCGCCACTCACCTGATACGCCGACAGCGGCAAACGCGAGGCTTCGCGGATGTCACGGATGATGTCCAAGTAGGCGCCGGCCGGTTTGACCATCAACGCGTCGGCGCCTTCCTGCTCGTCCATCAGAGATTCACGCACGGCTTCGCGGCGGTTCATCGGGTTCATCTGATAGCTTTTTCGGTCGCCCTTCAGCGCACTGCCGCCGGCCTCGCGGAACGGGCCATAAAGTGCCGAAGCGAATTTGGTCGAATAGGCCATGATCGCGGTCTGGCTGAAGCCCGCTTCATCGAGCGCCCGGCGAATGGCCTGGACCTGCCCGTCCATGGCCGCCGACGGTGCAATCACATCGGCGCCAGCCCGAGCAGCCGCTACGGCTTGTTTGCCGAGGTTGATCAAGGTCTGGTCATTGTCGACTTCGTGGTGGTGCAATACACCGCAATGGCCGTGGTCGGTGTACTCGCAGAAACAGGTGTCGGACATCACGATCATGTCCGGCACGGCATCCTTGGCGATGCGCGACATGCGCGACACCAGACCATTGTCGCTCCAGGTGTCGCTGCCGCTGTTGTCCAGATGATGGGACACGCCAAACGTCATCACCGACTTGATCCCGGCCCGAGCGTAACGCTCGATCTCGCCGGCCAGCTTCGACTCGGGAATGCGCATCACTCCGGGCATGCTCTTGATCGGCACGAAATCGTCGATTTCTTCCTCGACGAAAATCGGCAGCACCAGGTCGTTCAAGCTGAACTCGGTTTCCTGGAACAGGCTGCGCAGGCTCGCATTGCGGCGCAGACGGCGTGGACGTGCTTCGGGGAACTGACTGGGCATGGGTCTTCCTGAAAAAACGGCGGATGAGAGAATAGTCGTAGGGGGCGAAGCTTATGCCCAGTGCGGCGCTGGGCACAAACCTCGATCGCTCAAGGCTGCATTACCGCACTGGTAACAATCACCGCATCCAGCACAGAACCCTGTGGGATAGCTCAAAGAGGTTGCTTGGGGATTTCCAACCCGCGAATCACCGCAGGTCTTGCCAGGAAACGTTCCAGTACGCGGGTGACGTTGGGGAAATTCTGGATACCGACCAGGTCGCCGGCCTCGTAGAAGCCAATCAGGTTGCGTACCCATGGAAAGGTCGCGATGTCGGCGATGGTATAGCGTTCACCCATGATCCAGTCGCGCCCTTGCAGACGGCCATCGAGGACGTTAAGCAAGCGCTTGCTTTCGTCGACGTAGCGATCACGGGGACGCTTGTCTTCGTAGTCCTTGCCAGCGAATTTGTTGAAGAAACCGAGCTGGCCGAACATCGGACCGATACCGCCCATCTGAAACATCAGCCATTGAAGGGTCTCATAACGCGCCGCCGATTCCTGCGCCAGCAGTTGCCCGCTCTTGTCGGCGAGGTAAATCAGAATCGCCCCGGACTCGAACAACGCCAGCGGTTGGTCCCCTGGACCGTGGGGGTCGAGGATTGCCGGGATCTTGTTATTGGGGTTCAGCGACAGAAATTCAGGGGATAACTGATCATGGGTGTCGAAGCTCACACGATGCGGCTCGTAGGGCAGCCCGATTTCCTCGAGCATGATCGAAACCTTGACGCCATTGGGCGTTGGCAAGGAATAGAGCTGGATCCACTCCGGGTACTGTGCCGGCCATTTTCGGGTGATGGGGAATGCAGACAAATCGGTCATAAGGGGCATCCACGGAAAAATCGAAGCGAAGATCATAATGTAGAGCTGCCGAAGGCTGCGCCTACGAGGAAGCCGGGTAACAGGAAATATGCCTCGTCCATAAATCCGCAACATCTTGTCGATAACCTTTCCTCCAATCCGTTCAAGGGTGGCTAAAGTTCCAGGCACGGATCGAACCAAAGGGCTTCAGAGGACTCTGAGCATTGCCCTTTAGAAAACGGACCGGAGCAACGACATGGAAAACACTCGATGCCGGGCGCTCGCAGTGTGAAAGCTTGTCAGCCTTAACCGAATACGCTGGAGAGACCTATTCGATGATGAATCCATTGAAATTCGCCCAACGCTTCAAACATCGTGCTTATGTCTTCCTGCCCTCTCTGCTGGCGGTCAGCGCCTTGTTTTTGTCGCTGGAGTCCAGTGACAGCCGCGCCCAACCGGCGGACGGCACCCAGACGCTGGTGTTCCTGCGCCACGCGGAAAAACCCGCCGGCGGCCTGGGTCAGCTCAATTGTCAGGGACTGAACCGCGCCATTGACCTGGCCACCTTGTTGCCGGAAAAATTCGGCAAGGCCAACTACGTGTTTGCCGCCAACCCGACGCGCAATGTCGAGGAAGGCGAACTGGATAATTCCTATAGTTACATCCGCCCCCTGATGACCATCAGTCCCAGCGCGATCAAGCTTGGTTTGCCGGTGAACATCAACTTCTCGGCTAACGACACCAGCAATCTGGCGGATGAACTGCTCCATGACAAGTATCACAACTCGGTCATCTATACGGCCTGGTCCCATGGTTACTTACCCGAACTGATCAACAAGGTCGCCGGGGAAGCCGTCGGCAAAAAACAGAACATCACCGATGACTGGGAATCGAGCGACTACGACTCGCTGTACGTGCTCACGCTGACCTGGCACAACGGCAAGGCCAGCCTGCAGAGCCACAGCTACAAGCAAGGGTTGGATAACGGTCGGGAGAGCTGTCCGACGTAAGCGGTCGGGCGGCTGTCAGGCCTCTTCGCGGGCAAGAGGCCAGTAAACCCGCCACCTAACCCCGCTGGTTACCTCGCGCTCTCAGATATTCGAGCACCGCCCCCCGCTCCCCGACAAACTCGATCCGCGTCCCCTTTTTCTCCCGCTGAAACGCATACATCGGGTCGTAATACTCACGCAGCAACCCTTCGATCCAGTCCCGGTGCAAATCCACCGCGCCGCTATTCGCCTGTTCTGCCAGCGCGGCTTCCATCAAAATCAACATCCGCTGATGACGTTCGCCACCCAACCGTTTCTGGACATTGTTCAAACTCGCCAGCAAACGTTCGGAAAACAGCGCGAAGCCTTCATCGCCATGCACTTCGATGAACTCGGCGCACAAGTCCACCACGTAATCACGCAGGATCCGCTCGACCCGCCCTTCCAGGCTGTCTTCCAGCCAGACCATCGAAAATTGCTGCATGCCCTGATACAGCGGCAGCGGCAAGGCGCAACTGCCAATCGCGCGGCTCTCGTCTTCCAGCACGAACTGTTCGATACCGCGGGCGCGCTTCTTCAGCACGTCCACGGCCAAGCGATTTTCAAAGTCGATGTTGGAGGGCTGGCCGGTGGCGCGCTTGCCGAAACTGGAGCCGCGATGATGGGCGTGGCCTTCAAGGTCCAGCCCGTTGTTCAATTGCGTGAGCACCTCGGTCTTGCCGGTGCCGGTCATGCCACCCAGCAAAACGAAATCGCACTGGGCAATGGCCTGATCGAGCGTGTCGAGCAAAAAGGTGCGCATGGCCTTGTAGCCGCCACCGACCCGCGGATAGTCGATACCCGCTTCGTCCTTCAGCCACTGCTGAACGATCTGCGAACGTAGCCCGCCGCGAAAACAATATAAATAGCCATCTGGATGCGCCCGGGCAAAATCGGCCCAGGCCTGGATGCGCTCGGCCTTGATCTCGCCAGACACCAATTGATGCCCCAGCGTGATGGCCGCTTGCTGACCTTGCTGCTTGTAGCAAGTGCCGATCCGTTGCCGCTCGAGGTCATTCATCAGCGGCAGGTTGACCACGCCGGGGAATGAGCCCTTGAGGAATTCGACCGGCGCGCGGGTATCCATCATCGGCCGATCGTTGAGAAAGATGTCGCGGTAATCGGTGAAGTCGATGGACATCAAAACACCTCTACCGCGTTGGTCTGTCGCTCAACCAGTTCGCCGATCGGCTCAAGGCTCAGGCCGAGTTCGGCGGCTATTTTGAGGAATTGTTCGTTACCTTCAGGGGTGACAGCAATCAGCAGGCCGCCGCTGGTCTGCGGGTCGCAGAGCACGCGTTTATGCAACTCCTGGAGCCGGCCAACCTTGTTGGCGTAACTGTCAAAATTGCGCAGCGTGCCGCCCGGCACACAGCCCTGATCAAGATAGTACTCGACACCCGGCAGGCGCGGCACCCGGTCATATTCGATGCGGGCGGTCACGTTGCTGCCGTCGGCCATTTCCACCAAGTGCCCGAGCAGGCCAAAACCGGTGACGTCGGTCATCGCGGTCACGCCGTCGAGTTTGCCGAAACGGCTGCCGGGTTTGTTCAGGGTGCACATCCAGTCGCGCGCCAGGCCAATGTCGGCATGGCGCAACTTGCCCTTCTTCTCGGCCGTGGTGAAGATGCCGATGCCCAAGGGCTTGGTGAGATACAGCAAGCAACCGGCGGTGGCGGTGTCGTTGCGCTTCATGTGGCGCTTTTCCACCAGCCCGGTCACGGCCAGGCCGAAGATCGGTTCTGGCGCGTCGATGGAATGGCCGCCAGCCAGTGGGATCCCCGCTTCATCGCAGACCGAACGCCCGCCGCGAATCACTTCCCGGGCAATCTCCGGCGCCAGCACATTGACCGGCCAGCCGAGGATCGCAATCGCCATCAACGGATCGCCGCCCATGGCGTAGATATCGCTGATGGCGTTGGTGGCGGCTATGCGACCGAAGTCGAACGGATCGTCGACGATCGGCATGAAAAAGTCGGTGGTCGATACTACGCCACGCTCTTCGTCGATGGCATACACCGCCGCGTCATCGCGCGAGGCGTTGCCGACCCAGAGTTTCGGGTCCAGGTTCTGCGCACCGCTGCCGGCCAGAATTACCTCCAGCACCTGGGGCGAAATCTTGCAGCCACAACCTGCGCCGTGGCTGTACTGGGTCAGACGAATCGGCTCGCTCATCGGGGGGCACCTTGTGAAGTCAATGCCGAGGATTCTACAGCAACGGAGCGAGCCTACTCGCGATAGGGCCGAAGTATTCAACATAGAGACGGACTGTGACGGTTCCGCCGGCGCACCTTGGGCCTTAAGCTAGGATCATTGGGGGCCGGGAAGGCTCTATGATTACGAGGCGTCCGGCTGTCGCCAGTCACTGTCACCGTCCGACAATTCGACTGAATTTTCCCCGAGCCTCGCGATCCCTCTATAACTACAGGGAGGAATACTGGCTTTATGAACAATGCAAAACTTTTCGTTATTGAATACACCCTTCATGGCCAGCCCAAGTCTTTCATTATCCGTCTGGACAAAATGAACAATGCAGAGGCTTGGCACTGGGCAAGTTGCGACGCCGGTGTCGGCCGGATCCCGCGCTTTGGTCGTGAGCAGGTGCAAAAGACCAGCAAACCGCTGGCGGAAAAATTCGGCATCGAGAATGTGACCTGGCGACCGGCCAGTTGAGCGTCAAAAAGGAGGGGAAAGACTCAAATCGAAGTGGAGCCTGGAAGGCTCCACTTTTTGGCTGAACGGTCAGTGTTTAGCACACTTGCAGCCTTTGGTGGCGCATTCTTCGCCGTGTTCGTGGTGCTTGGCGCAGGCTTCACAGCAAAAGTGCTTGCCGTGGCGCACGATGGGGTGTTCACCCAGCTTACAGTTGCATTTCGGGCAGTCGCAGGTACCGTCATTCATAAGTCTGAACTCCGTGGTTAGGGTCGTCCGGGTGCGACGGGGGCGCACCGTAATACCAGTGTAGGAGTTGGAATCAGTCCTGCCCCGCTCACGACATCAAATACGAAATTGCCCGACCAGTTGCCCCAGGCGCCGACCCAGATCGGCCAGGCTGCGCGAGGTCTGGGCGCCGAGCTGGGTTTCGTCGGCGACGCTGTCTACGGCCACGGCAATTTGATGCACGCTGCGGTTGATCTCTTCGGCCACGGCGGTTTGCTCCTCGGCGGCGCTGGCGATCTGGGCGTTCATCGAGTTGATGGTGCCGATCAGCTGGGCCATGGCGTCCAGAGACGCCCCCGCCTCGTTGGCCTGGGCCGACGTGCCGTCGCCGGCCTCGCTGGAGCGGCGCATGGCCTCGACGGCCGATTGAGTGCCGGCCTGCAAGCGGTCGATCATGCTCTGGATTTCCTGGGTGCTGATTTGCGTGCGACTGGCCAATGCCCGCACTTCGTCGGCGACCACCGCAAACCCACGCCCGGCCTCACCCGCGCGAGCTGCTTCAATGGCGGCATTGAGCGCCAGAAGGTTGGTCTGCTCGGCAATCGAACGGATCACCCCGAGCACGCTGACAATCGACGACACGTCTTTTTGCAGGCTGTCGAGAGACGCGCCGCTGCTGCGAATGTCATTCACCAATGCATGAATCTTCACGATACTGCCAGCCACCACGCGCTTGGCGGCCTGGCCTTCTTCGTCGGTCTGCTGGGCAGCGACCGCCGCGTTTTGTGCACTTTTGGCCACTTCCTGGGCCGCCGCCGACATTTCGTTGATCGCCGTGGCCACCTGATCGGTTTCGTGACGCTGGCGCTCCATGGCCTGATCCGAGCGCTGGGCCTGATCAGACACCTGATTCACCAGCCCGGTCAGTTGCGAAGTCATTTCAGTGATCTGCCGCACCAGGCCGTGGATCTTGTCGACGAAACGGTTGAACGAGCCGGCCAGTTCGCCGAGTTCATCCTGGCTGGTGATGGTCAGACGTCGGGTCAGGTCGCCCTCGCCCGCCGCGATGTCATCGAGGTTGGCTTTCATCAGGTTCAGCGGACGCAAAATGGTGTTGGCCAGCAACATCCCGGCCGCGGCGATCAGCAGCAGCACCACCCCCGCAATCCCGACAATGCTCAGCACCACGCCTTGCATGCGTTCCTGGACCTTGACCTCAACCAGCGCCACTTGAGCTTCGATGCCGTCGAGATTGATCGAGGTGCCGACCGCCATGTCCCACTTGGACAGGTATTCGGTGTAGCCGAGTTTGGGCACCAGCACTTGGGTGTTGCCGGGCAGCGGCGAGCTGTATTGCAGGTAGTGAGTACCGTCCTTGGCGACTTTCACCAGATCGCGGTTGACGTAGACGCCGTTCGGGTCGCGGTTGTCCTTGAAGCTCTGGCCCACGCCTTCGGGGCTGCTGGCCTTGAACAGGCGCACGGTATTGGAGTCGTAGCCGAAGAAGTAGCCGTCCTTGCCGTAGGTGATGCTCGACAACAACTTGATCACCTGCGCCCGCGCCGCATCATCGCCGGGGGCGGCTGCGTCGTAGAGCGGTTTGATCGTGGTCATGGCCACAGCAACATAACTTTGCAGGGTCGCCTTGGCATCGCTGAGCAGTCGCTGACGGGTTTCCTCGACTTCCTTGCGGGCCTGCTCTTGCAGAATGAACAGTGTGGTCAGGCTGATGACCAGCGCAAAGAGCAACACCGGGAGGACGGCAAGGGACAGGACTTTAGCCTTCAGGCTCATGACGTTCACTCTTTTGGTTTTATTGGCGTGGTTAAAGGCTTTAACGGCACGCCGGATCAAAAGTTGAACATCAAAGAACCATCGCCGCCACCCAGCCAAACGCCAGCAGCGGCAGGTTGTAGTGCAGGAAGGTCGGGACCACGGTGTCCCAGATGTGGTGATGCTGGCCGTCGATATTCAGACCGGAGGTCGGGCCCAAGGTCGAGTCCGACGCGGGGGACCCGGCGTCACCCAACGCGCCGGCGGTACCGACGATGCACACGATGGCGATCGGGCTGAAGCCCAGTTGCACGCACAACGGCACGAAAATCGCCGCCAGAATCGGCACCGTGGAAAACGACGAGCCGATACCCATGGTCACCAACAATCCGACCAGCAGCATCAACAGCGCACCAATGCCTTTACTGTGGTTGATCCACGAGGCCGAGGACTCCACCAGCGTCTGCACATGGCCGGTGGCTTTCATGACTTCGGCAAACCCGGATGCGGCGATCATGATGAAGCCGATCATCGCCATCATCTTCATGCCTTCGGTGAACAGATCATCGGTGTCGCGCCATTTGACGATGCCCGACACCGAAAAGATCAGGAAGCCCACCAGCGCCCCGATAATCATCGAGTCCAACAGCAACTGAACAATGAATGCGACGGCAATGGCCAGGCCGGCGATCATCAGGCTCATCGGGTTGTACTGCACCGCGACCTGTTCGACTTTTTCGATTTTCTCGAGGTCATAAACACGCTTCTTGCGGTAGCTGATAAACGCCGCCGCCAGGCCAAACACCATGCCCAGTGCCGGAATGCCCATGGCATGGGTGACATTGATGCCACTGATGTCCACGCCACTACGGGCGACGTTGGCCAGCAGGATTTCATTGAGGAAGATGTTGCCGAAGCCCACCGGCAGGAACATATACGGCGTGATCAGACCGAACGTAATGACACAGGCGATCAATCGACGGTCCAGCTGAAGTTTGGTCAGCACATATAACAATGGCGGCACCAGCAACGGGATAAAGGCGATATGAATCGGCAAAATGTTCTGGGAGGCGATGGCGACCACCCACAGCAGGCCGATCAGCAGCCATTTGACATTGCCGCCACCGTTGGCGTGCTGGCGATCGACCAGGGCCAGGGCTTTGTCGGCCAGCGCATGGGCCAGGCCGGACTTGGCGATGGCCACGGCGAACGCGCCGAGCAAGGCGTAAGACAACGCAACGGTCGCACCGCCGCCGAGGCCGCTGTTGAACGCTTTAAGGGTCGCGTCGATACCCAGGCCACCGGTCAGACCGCCCACCAGCGCGCCGACAATCAGCGCGATTACCACATGCACGCGGGACAGGCTCAGTATCAGCATGATGCCGACCGCGGCAATTACTGCATTAATCATCGTTACCTCAAGGCATACGGAATGAGTCCGGCCGGCAGCCTGCATGAGCCGCCAGCGGATTAAAGAAAGGGGTTTATCAGAGGGCGCGCACTTTGCCGCAGCATCGTCTCCTTGTCAAAGTGAACGGCCGTCCACTGAAGATCCCGCGTGGGAGCGAGCCTGCTCGCTCCCACGCGGTAATCGGCTTGCTTCAGACAGGTGTCAGCGCTTGGGCAATTCGATCAATACCTTCAAGCCGCCCCACTCGCTTTCCTGCAACTTCAACACCCCGCCCCATGTGTCGACGATGTCGCGCACGATGCCCAATCCCAAGCCATGCCCATCCGTCTGTTCATCGAGCCGTGTGCCACGACTGAACACCTGAGCGCGCTGGTCTTCGGGAATTCCGGGGCCATCGTCTTCCACACTCAACTCAAACCTTTCTGCTGTTTCGACCACGCTCAACCGAACCTCGACATCTGCCCATTTGCAGGCGTTGTCCAGTAGATTGCCCAGCAACTCCAGCAGATCTTCGCGATCCCATGGCAGTTGCAAACCGGCCGGCGCGCGGTAGCTCAGGTCGAGGTGTTCGCCGTGAATCATGTTCAAGGTGGCCAGTAACCCAGGCAGCTCGGCATCGCAATCAAACAGCGCCCCCGGCAGCGCATCGCCGGACAATCGAGCCCGGTTGAGTTCGCGATTGAGCCGTTGCTGAATCTGTTCCAGTTGCGCCTGCATGACTTTACGCAGCTGCGGGTGAGCATCGAGTTGTTCGCTGCAAGCCAGGCTCAACAACACCGCCAACGGAGTTTTCAACGCATGGCCGAGATTGCCCAAGGCATTGCGCGAGCGTTTGAGGCTGTCTTCAGTGTGGGCCAGCAAATGGTTGATCTGCGCCACCAGCGGCTCCAGCTCCACCGGCACCTCTTCGTCGAGTTGCGAGCGTTGGCCCTGCTGCAACTGAGCGATTTGCTCGCGGGCCTTTTCCAGCGGGCGCAAGGCGCGACGCACGGTGAGCCGTTGCAACAGCAGAATCAGCAGCAACCCGGCCAAACCCAGGCCCAGACCGATCTGTTGCATACGCCGGAAGCTCTCGCGTACCGAGGTGTAGTCCTGGGCGACGCTAATGGAAATCGCCTGGCCCAGCCGACGATAGTCCGAACGCAATACCAGCAACTGCTGCCCTTCCGGCCCCAATTGCAGATTGCTATGCAGACCAGGGTGTCCTAGCAGCGGCAGCTCCTGATCCCATAACGAGCGGGAACGCCAATGGCTATCAGCAAAGTCGATGCGAAAGTAATGCCCGGAAAACGGTCGTTTATAGGCTGGCGACAAGTGCCGCTCATCCAGTTGCACCCCCTGCGGCCCACGCACCAGCGCCACCAGCAGGTTTTCACTGTCGTTGCGCAGCCCCGCTTCCAGGTAGCGCTGCAATCCCATTTCGAATAGCCATAAACTGGTTTGCGCCAGCACCAGGCCAACGACCACCATCACGCTGATCAGGCCCAGGCTCAAGCGGCGCTGGATCGACCTCACTGGGCTTGCCCGCCGAACAGGTAACCCTGACCGCGACGGGTTTCGATCACGCTGCGGCCGAGCTTGCGTCGCAGGTGGTTGACATGGACTTCCAGCACATTGGAATCACGTTCGGTTTCACCGTCGTAGAGGTGTTCGGCGAGGTGGCTTTTGGAAAGGATCTGTTCGGGATGCAGCATGAAGTAGCGCAGCAGGCGGAATTCGGCGGCGGTGAGCTGGATATCGGCGCCGTCGCGGATTACGCACTGGCGACTTTCATCCAGATGTAAACCGGCGGCCTTGAGCGTCGGCTGATTGGCCTGACCATGGGAGCGGCGTAACAATGCCTGGATTCGCAAGTGCAGCTCTTCGGGGTGAAACGGTTTGGTCAGGTAATCGTCGGCGCCGGCCTTGAGGCCTTCGATCCGCTCGGCCCAGGAACCGCGCGCGGTGAGGATCAGCACCGGCGTGGCCAAGCCGCCGGCCCGCCATTGCGCCAGCACCTCGAGCCCCGGCAAACCCGGCAGACCGAGGTCGAGGATGATCAGGTCATAGGGCTCGCTGCTGCCCTGGTACACCGCATCGCGGCCGTCAGCCAGCCAGTCCACGACATAACCCTGTCGGTTGAGGCCGGCCATCAACTCGTCGGCCAGCGGCACATGATCTTCCACCAGGAGTAAACGCATCGGTCAATCTTCCTTGTCTTTCAGTAAACGGCCGGTGGTGGCATCGACGTCCAGCTCGCGCACCACGCCCTCGGCGGTCAGCAGTTCGACTTCATAAATGTAGACGTCGTGTTTTTCCTCAAGCTCGGCTTCCAGCAATTTGGCTCCGGGATAGTGGCCCAGCGCTTGCTGCATGAGTTGCTCCAGCGGCAGGATCACACCTTGTTGGCGCAGGCGCAGGGCCTCGTCCTGATCCAGGTCGCGAGCCATGACCACCGAGCAAAAAGCCAGGAGCGCCAGCGCCATTCGACTGCTGGCGCGTCGATTTAAACCAAACACCTTCATTACGTATCCTGATGATCCTTGAGAACCTGCGCGCTGACAGCGTCCAGTTCCAGGTCCCACTCCGTGCCTTGCGGGTCGCGCAGTTCCACCTGATAGAGGTACTTGCCGTACTCTTGTGCAAGCTCGGTTGCGGTGATTTTGGCGCCGGGGTGTTTAGCCAATGCAGCGGCGTTGAGCGTCTCGAACGACACAATGGTACCAGCGTCGCGCAGTCTCAGGGCTTCGTCGGGACCCAGGTCGCGCGCGTGGGCGATACTGGCGCTCAGGCTGATGAGGAATGCGGTGAGGGCAGTCAGGATTTTCATGGGGTGGCTCCGTATTTTCTTATGTGTTGCTACGGGGGGTCACCTTAGTCATTCGAACTTAACTGAAACTGAATTGCCATCATCAGCAGTTGCAATGTGACATCACTGCGCCTACAGATTGAGCTGCCAGACATCGAGACCGGTATACCGCAACCACATCAAACTGGCCGCCAATGGTCGCCTCGGCGAGCGCTTGCTGACCCTTTAGTCAGTGTTTTGCCCGGCGCTCTGGTAAACTCCCCGCCTGCCCACATCGCCGCGGCGATCGCCACCTGACAGAGCTGAACATCACTGTGGAAATCTTCAAAGAATTTACCTTCGAATCCGCCCACCGCCTGCCCCACGTGCCAGACGGCCACAAGTGCGGTCGCCTGCACGGACATTCGTTCAAAGTAGCGATTCACCTGAGCGGCGACCTCGATCCGCATACGGGCTGGATTCGCGACTTCTCGGAAATCAAGGCGATTTTCAAACCGCTCTACGAGCGCCTGGACCACAATTATCTGAACGACATTCCCGGCCTGGAAAACCCGACCAGCGAAGTGCTGGCCAAGTGGATCTGGACCGAACTGAAGCCCCTGCTGCCGGAACTCAGCGCGATTCGTATCCATGAGACCTGCACCAGCGGTTGCATTTATCGCGGTGAGTAAACCGATCTAAAGATGTAAATCCCTGTGGGAGCGACCTGTGGCGAGGGAGCTTGCTCCCGCTGGGCCGCGAAGCGCCCCCCTTATCCCCAAAAAGAGGGGACTGCTTCGCCCGAGCGCGGACCGGTCCAACGGGAGCAAGCTCCCTCGCCACAGGGCTCCCACAGGGAAACTGCGTTTCGTCAGAGAATAAAGAAACAGCCTTCAATGGCTGTTTTTTTATGCCTATGCTTTTTGGCTCGCACACGCCAAGAGGACGCATCCATGGCTGACTGGCCGCTGGCTCAGACCTATCGCTTCAATGGGCACTCCGTTCGCTACGCCGTACGTGGCGACGGCCCGCCGCTGGTGTTCGTGCACGGCACACCCTTCTCTTCTTATGTGTGGCACCGGATTGCGCCGCACTTCATCACCACGCACCGGGTGCACTACTTCGATCTGCTGGGTTACGGGCAATCCACTCAGCCAGACGGCGATGTGTCGCTGGGCGTACAAAACCAACTGTTGGCGCAATTGCTGGAGCACTGGGGCCTGGAGCGGCCAGACGTGGTGGCCCACGATTTCGGCGGTGCCACCACGTTGCGCGCGCACCTGCTCAATGGCAAGGATTACCGCAGCCTGACGCTGATCGATCCAGTGGCACTGTCGCCCTGGGGATCGCCGTTCGTGCAGCACGTGCATCAGCATGAAGCGGCGTTCAGTGGGCTGCCCGATTACATTCAGCAGGCGATAGTGCCTGCCTATATTCGTGGCGCGATCAAGCGCGAGATTCTCGATCATGAACTGGCGCCCTATGTGCAGCCTTGGCTGGGGGATCCGGGGCAAGCGGCGTTCTATCGGCAGATTGCACAGATGGATGAACGCTTTACCCGCGAGGTCGAAGCGCTGTACCCGACGGTTCGCTGCCCGGTGCAGATTCTTTGGGGGGAAGACGATCAGTGGATTCCCATTGAGCGCGGCCGGGCGCTGCATCAGATGATTGCGGGAGCGCAGTTTCATGTCATTGCCAATGCCGGGCATCTGGTTCAGGAGGATGCGCCGGAGGCGATTGTGGCGGCGCTGTTGCGGTTTTTGCCGCAGCACGAATCCCCCTGAAAAAAACCGTATTCCATGTGTTCCTTCACGCGCACCGCTTTCGTGTCCCTCCTCGGGCCAAATCCGCCTGCTCGACTATAAATAACAACACCCTCGCGCTATTGGCACGAGCACTGCAACATCCCCGCGTCGTCCATTCAACAAGGAACGCCACATGCCGCAGAACGATCCGGGCACGCTTATGTGCATATGCGGTCGGCACAGTCGCCGCCTTCAGCTCGCCGTGGGTCGCGCCGCTGGTAGGGATTGCCGCTGCCGCGCTAACGTATGTGCTATTGACCGGGGTACTGGGTGCCCGTACCGCCGACGCACCACTCCAAGATCTCTAAAAGGATTCGCCTGATGCACATCATCAACGCCCGGCTGCGCAACCAAGAAGGCCTGCATGAGTTGCACCTTGAGAACGGCCTGATTCACAGCATCGCCCGGCAAACCGAAGCACCGTCCCTGGGGCCTGATGACCTGGACGCCGGCGGCAATCTGGTGGTGCCGCCCTTCGTCGAGCCGCACATTCACCTCGACGCCACCCTGACCGCCGGCGAGCCGCGCTGGAACATGAGCGGCACGCTGTTCGAAGGCATCGAGTGCTGGGGCGAGCGCAAGGCGACCATCACCCAGGAAGACACCAAGACTCGCGCCAAGAAGACCATCCAGACCCTCGCCGCCCATGGCATTCAGCATGTGCGCACCCACGTCGACGTCACGGACCCGGAACTGACGGCGCTCAAGGCAATGCTCGAAGTCCGCGAGGAAAGCCGCCACCTGATCGACCTGCAAATCGTCGCGTTCCCTCAGGAAGGCATCGAGTCGTACCGCAACGGTCGGGAGCTGATGGAAGAAGCGATCCGCCTGGGCGCCGATGTGGTCGGGGGGATTCCGCATTTCGAATACACCCGGGATCAGGGCGTCAGTTCGGTGAAGTTCCTCATGGACCTGGCCGAGCGCACCGGTTGCCTGGTGGACGTGCATTGCGACGAAACCGACGACCCACACTCACGCTTCCTTGAAGTGCTGGCCGAAGAGGCCCGCAGCCGCGACATGGGTTCACGCGTTACCGCTAGCCACACCACGGCGATGGGTTCGTACGACAACGCCTACTGCGCCAAACTCTTTCGGCTGCTCGGGCATTCGGGGATCAGCTTTGTCTCCTGCCCTACCGAAAGCATTCACCTGCAAGGACGCTTCGATACCTTCCCGAAACGCCGTGGCGTGACCCGAGTCAATGAGTTGCTCGAAGCCGGGATGAACGTGTGTTTCGGCCAGGATTCGATTGTCGACCCGTGGTATCCGCTGGGTAACGGCAACATTCTGCGGGTGCTCGAGGCTGGGTTGCACATCTGCCATATGCTCGGTTATCGCAATCTGCAAAGTGCACTGGATCTGATTACTGAAAACAGTGCCAAAGCTATGGCGTTGGGCGATCGATATGGGCTGGAACAAGGGCGACCGGCGAATCTGTTGATTCTGTCGGCGGACAGCGATTACGAGGTGATCCGCAGCCAGGGTTTGCCGCTGTATTCGATTCGCGGCGGCAAGGTATTGATGAAGCGGCAGATGCCGGTAGTGGCGTTCAGCAGCGATCTGGGCTGAAGTTCAGGTTGGAGGCAACGGGCTTGCTCCTCCCACACCCACCGGACGAGCGGTTTGCCGCATCCGGTGGTTGAACAGCTCAGCAGACGCTGAAGCGAAGTCGTGCGTCACTACCTGACAGCCCCACGTAAATCCCCCACTAACCCTTGCAATGTTGCCGGTTCAGCCACTTCAACGGCCACTGCCGGCCCCGCCACCAGGGTCACCCGCGACCACAGCCTGCGAAACACGCCCTTGTCCGGATCACGGCTGAAGAAACTCCCCCACAACCCCTGCAACGCCAGCGGAATCACCGGCACCGGCGTTTCTTCGAGAATCCGTGTCAGCCCGCCCTTGAATTCATTGATCTCGCCATCAGCAGTCAACTTACCTTCGGGGAAGATGCACACCAACTCGCCGTCCTTCAAATATTGGGCGATGCGGGTGAAGGCTTTTTCGTAAATCTGAATGTCTTCCTGACGCCCGGCGATCGGAATCGTCCCCGCCGTGCGGAAGATGAAGTTCAGCACCGGCAGGTTGTAGATTTTGTAATACATCACAAAGCGAATCGGCCGACGCACTGCACCGCCAATCAGCAACGCGTCGACGAACGAGACATGGTTGCAAACCAGCAGTGCCGCACCCTCATCGGGAATCAGCTGCAGATTGCGATGCTCGACACGGTACATGGAATGGCCAAGCAGCCAGATCATGAAACGCATGCTGAACTCGGGGACGATCTTGAAGATATAGGCGTTGACGCCAATGTTCAGCAGCGACACCACCAGGAACAGCTGCGGGATCGACAGCTCGGCGAGGCTCAACAAGACGATCGACACAATCGCCGACACCACCATGAACAGGGCATTCAGGATATTGTTGGCGGCAATCACCCGCGCACGCTCGTTCTCGACGGTACGCGACTGGATCAGCGCATACAGAGGCACGATGTAAAAAACCGCCGAAGATCCCAAGCCCAAGAATGTCGATCAACACCAACCAGGCGTGACCGAATCCAAGGACTTCGATCCAGCCATGGCCGGCAACACTGTCCGGAATTCCGCCGGAATGCCACCACAGCAACAGTCCAAACACCGTCAGACCGAATGAGCCGAACGGCACCAAACCGATCTCGACTTTGCGCCCGGAGAGTTTCTCGCAGAGCATCGAACCCAGTGCGATACCGACCGAGAACACCGTAAGAATCAGCGTCACCACCGTCTCGTCGCCGTGCATCCATTCCTTGGCATAGGCCGGGATTTGCGTCAGATAAATCGCCCCGACAAACCAGAACCATGAGTTGCCGACGATCGAACGCGATACCGCAGGGGTTTGCCCCAAGCCCAGCTTCAAGGTGGCCCAGGACTGGCTGAAGATGTTCCAGTTCAGGCGCATTTGCGGCGATGCCGCCGCGGCCCGGGGAATGCTGCGGCTGGCCAGGTAACCGAGCACCGCGATACCGATGATTGCCGTGGACACGACCGGAGCGTAGTTGCTGGTGGACATCATGATCCCGGCACCAATCGTCCCGGCGAGAATCGCCAGGAAGGTACCCATTTCCACCAGACCATTGCCGCCCACCAGCTCCTCTTCGCGCAACGCCTGCGGCAGGATCGAGTACTTCACCGGCCCGAACAGCGCCGAGTGGGTGCCCATGGCAAACAGCGCCAGCAGCATCAGCGACAGGTGATCGAACATGAAACCGACCGCGCCCACCGACATGATGACGATTTCCCCGAGCTTGATCAGACGGATCAGCGCGTCCTTGGCGAACTTTTCCCCGAACTGCCCGGCCAGGGCCGAGAACAGGAAGAACGGCAGGATAAACAGCAACGCACACAAATTGACCCAGATCGAACGGTCACCCTCGATAGTCAGCTTGTACAGAATGGCAAGAATCAGCGACTGCTTGAAGATGTTGTCGTTGAACGCCCCGAGTGACTGCGTGACAAAAAACGGCAGGAAGCGCCGAGTGCGAAGCAAGGTGAACTGAGAGGGGTGACTCATCTTCCATGTGTCCCTGATGTTGGGTAGAGAGTGGGTAGCTGCTTTTAGGTAAAGAGTGACGTGGATACTGTTATTGGAATGTCCAACGTCGATCCAGCCCACAGATTACCTAATCTTTGCCGGTTATTTCTTTAATCCTGCGATGCACGGCGAGACAAACAGCTCACCTCGCCATGCGCCCTGCACTGTCCGTTTGGCGACTATCAGCCACATCACCGCCAGCATTGCCACCAACACGCAACCAAAGACACTGAAAAACGTCAGGTTCAAGGTGCTGGCCAGTTTCAGCGTAGCCAGGGAGTAGACCCCCAGCGGGAACGTGAAGCCCCACCAGCCGAGGTTGAACGGGATACCGGCGCGCAAGTAACGCACGGTGATCAACAACGCTATCAGCATCCACCAGAGCCCGAAGCCCCACAGCGTGATGCCGGCCACCAACCCAAGCCCCGCGGCGATCTCACCGATACCCGGCAGACCGTTGGCGGTGAAGATCGCCGGCGCGTCGGCACCCAACAACAACATACCCAATGCGCCGGTTCCGATGGGACCGAGGGCCAGCCAGCTCGAGGCGGCCATGTTTTCGTGGGGCAATTTATGCAATGCCATGCGCAACAACAGAATGGTCAGAATGCTGAACGCGACAGGTAGAGAAAAGGCCCAGAGCGCGTAGCTGGTCACCAACACTACCCGTTGTGAATGAGCATCGACCAAATGCGGCGCCAGCAAGCCACCGCTGGCCGCCGCCACTTCCGCCGCCACCACCGGCAACAGCCAGACGGCGGTCATCTGGTCAATGCTGTGCTCCTGGCGGGTGAACATCATGTAGGGAATCAATACGCCGCAGGCCAGCGACATCGCCACGTCCAGCCACCACAGCACTTCAGCGACATGGATCACACCGTCGCCCCAGCGCGGCAGACCGAACAGCAGAAAACCATTGATGAGGGTCGCAAGGCCCATGGGAATGGTGCCGAAAAACATCGAAACCGTGGAATGGCCGAAAATCCGTCGCGCCTCGCCGAAGAACATGACCCACCGCGCGGCATACAGGGCCGTGAACAACACAAACAAAGCGATGTTGAATAGCCACAGGGCTTCGGCAAACGCATGCAGACCGGGATTCGACACCGGCAATTGCGCAAGCGCCAGCGCCAATACACCCGTGCCCATGGTCGCCGCGAACCAGTTTGGGGTGAACTGGCGGATGGCCTCTCGAGGGTGCTGCAAATGACTGAGCGGTTTGATACCGGGTTTAACGCTATGGGTGCAGGTCATGGTGAACTCCTGTCCTCTCGTGAGGTGGAGCTCATGGTAGATCCGAATCGAATATCGATATAACGGGTAATATAACTATCTGTTATCTGTTTTGCAGATATAGCCTCAGACGCTGCCTTCGGTCTCGATCACCAATATCCGCGCCACACCGAGGGGATGAGCTACATGCTCGGTGCCCACTGACGGTCGGTCCGTCGATTTGAATGGCGCTGCCAAGGCTAACGGTCATCGAACATCGACGTTACAGACTTCGACGGACCGCTCACGCATCAACCCGAACAGCGCACCAAGCGACAGGATGATCAGCACTGCACCATAACCATCGGTGGTTGCCACCAGTCCAAAGGTGCGCGTCAGACTGCCAGCCAGCAACGACGGCAAGCAGAAAGCCAGGTAACTGAGCACATAAAACGCCGACATCAAACCCGCCCGCTCATGAGGCAAGGCCAGCGGCACGATGCTTCGCAGGGCACCCAGGAAGCCCGCGCCAAACCCGCCGCCCGCCACCAGGGTGCCGAAGAAAAACAATGGCAGGCTGGCACTGTGTACCGCCAGCAGAATCAGCGCAACGCCCGCAGGCAGCAGGCTCGCGCCCAACAGTAAGACTTTGTCGGCCGGCCGATTGCGCAAGGTGTAGATCATCAATGCACCGGTCACCGTCAATACGGCCACCGTAGCCCCGCCAATCAGATTCGAGGTGGACCCAGTGGCGGTCCGCACCAGAGACGGCGCCAGGGAAGCGAAAAAACCACCGAGCGCCCACACCGCCAGATCTATCGGCAGCACCCGCCACAACGTACGCCGCGCCTGAATCGGCACATGCAAGGTCGGGCGCAACGAGGCCCAGGCGCCCGGTTGTCGGGTGACGCTTTCCGGCAGGCGCCAGACGTACAGCGCTTGCATCACAAACAGCGCGAACAGCACCCAATAGGTCAGTTGCAGCGGCAGCGGCGCAAACTCGGCCAATACGCCGCAACCCATCGCACCCAGCGCCATGCCCAGCAACGGCGCGACGCTATTGACCATTGGCCCTTGCTGACGGTCGGTGTCCAGCAGCGCCGCACTTAAAACGGCGGTGGCCATGCCCGTGGCAAAACCCTGCAGGACCCGCGCACTGATCAGCCAGGCGACGCTGTCGGCGTTGATGAACAGCAACATCGCCAGCATGTTCAGCAAAACGGCGGTAAAAATCACCGGTTTGCGCCCCAGATAATCCGAAAGCGAACCGACCGAGAGCAACGCCGCCAGCAAGCTGAGG
The DNA here is from genome assembly GCF_024748615.1 of Pseudomonas sp. B21-048. Classification (NCBI taxonomy): domain Bacteria; kingdom Pseudomonadati; phylum Pseudomonadota; class Gammaproteobacteria; order Pseudomonadales; family Pseudomonadaceae; genus Pseudomonas; species Pseudomonas sp. B21-048. The sequence goes on from NZ_CP087168.1 coordinate 3,866,492, forward strand.
GCGTAAACGCCGAAAATCAGGGTCAGGGTCGCTGCCGAGAACTGCAGGTGTTCTTGATACAAGTGATACAACGGCGTTGGCGCGGTGGAAGCGGCGAGAAAACTGAGTAAGGTGAGCGCCAGAAACCACAGGCTGGAACGGTTTGACGTTAGACGGGACATAAGCACACTCCGCAAAAGCTAATTTTTTGCTTTTGCGGAGTGTGCTACTGGTAAACGCTTAAAGCAAATTCTTTGTGTTAAGGTCCGCCGTATGGCTATTAAAGAAGGTTTACGTCCTGGTGGCCGCAGCGCCAGGGTGCAAGAGTCGATTCATTTGGCAGTCCGCGCGCTCCTCGAAGAACAAGATCGCGCGAGCGTGACTGTGCCGCAAATCGCTGCTCGGGCCGGGGTAACGCCGTCGACCATTTACCGGCGCTGGGGTGATCTGTCGGCGCTACTGGCCGACGTCGCCCTCGCCCGCATGCGCCCCGACAGCGAACCGGCCAACACCGGCAGCCTGCGCGGTGATGTGCGGGCCTGGGCGGAGCAGTATCTGGACGAAATGAGTTCCGAGCCCGGGCGCAACATGATGCGCGACGTGCAATCCAGCGCCACGCCGGGCTATTGCGTGATGATCATTGGCGGGCAATTGCAGACGATTCTGGATCGCTACCCCGGGCAGCCGAAGCCGAGTGTCGATCGGCTGATCAATATGGTGGTGGCGCCGACGGTGTTTCGCCTCCTGTTTGCGGCGAAGGCGCTGGAGGTTGAAGAGTTGCATCGGTTGATTGATATTGCGTTGAGTCAGTAACCGCCATCGCGAGCAGGCTCGCAAAGGCCGCACAGACACCAACGATCTGGCGGTCTCTCAACCTGCGACACCCCACCACGTCACGACCTTGGTCGACACTGACTAACTCAAGCGGCCATGCGAGACTGTCCTGATCGGGCGGAGTCCCGGATGTCTTTTTGTCTGGAGTTCCCATGTCGCTGTCCATCGGGTTGATCGCCACCGTCGCCCTGGCCTATATGGCCATCCTGTTCGCTATCGCCTTTTACGGCGACCGTCGCAGCACGCCGTTGCCGCCACGGGTGCGTGCCTGGGTGTACAGCCTGTCGCTGGCCGTTTATTGCACTAGCTGGACGTTCTTTGGCGCCGTGGGCCAGGCGGCCGAACAACTCTGGTCATTCTTGCCGATCTACCTCGGGCCGATCCTGCTGCTGGTATGCGCGCCGTGGGTCCTGCAAAAAATGGTGATGATCAGCAAACAGGAGAGCATCACCTCGATCGCCGACTTCATCGCCGCCCGCTACGGCAAATCCCAGTCGCTGGCGGTGGTGGTGGCGCTGATCTGTCTGGTCGGCGTGTTGCCCTACATCGCCTTGCAACTCAAGGGTATCGTGCTGGGCGTGAACCTGCTGATCGGCGCCGGTGCCGACGCCATGGGCACGCGCGCGCAAGACACGGCTCTGATCGTGTCCCTGGTGCTGGCACTGTTCACCATCGTTTTCGGTACCCGCAACCTCGACGCCACCGAACACCACCGCGGCATGGTGCTGGCCATTGCCTTTGAGTCGCTGGTCAAGCTGTTCGCTTTTCTCGCCGTGGGCGCGTACGTGACCTATGGCTTGTATGACGGTTTCGACGACCTGTTCGATCAGGCCATGCTCGCCCCCCGCCTCGAAGCGTACTGGAAAGAAACCATCAACTGGCCGTCAATGGTGGTGCAGACCGGTGTAGCAATGATGGCGATCATCTGCCTGCCCCGGCAGTTCCACGTGACCGTGGTGGAAAACATCGATCCCCAGGACCTGCGCCTGGCCAAGTGGGTGTTCCCGGCCTATCTGGCACTGGCGGCATTGTTTGTCGTGCCGATCGCGCTGGCCGGTCAGATGTTGCTGCCCAGTTCGGTGTTGCCGGACTCATTCGTCATCAGCCTTCCCCTGGCCGAATCTCACCCGGCTCTGGCGATGCTGGCGTTTATCGGCGGGGCTTCGGCAGCTACCGGGATGGTGATCGTGGCCAGTGTGGCACTGTCGACCATGCTTTCCAACGACCTGCTGCTGCCCTGGTTACTGCGGCGTAACAACGCCGAGCGGCCGTTCGAAGTGTTCCGCCAGTGGATGCTGTCGGTGCGCCGGCTGAGCATCGTGATCATTCTGCTGCTGGCCTACGTCAGTTATCGACTGCTGGGTTCGACCGCGAGCCTGGCGACCATCGGCCAGATCGCCTTCGCCGCCGTGACCCAACTGGCCCCGGCCATGCTCGGCGCGCTGTATTGGAAACAGGCTAACCGTCGCGGGGTGTTCGCCGGACTGGCCGCCGGCACGTTCCTGTGGTTCTACACCCTTGTGTTGCCGATCGCCGCCAATAGTCTCGGCTTGCCTCTGAGCAGTTTTCCGGGCCTGGCATGGCTGCAAGGCAACCCGTTGAACCTGCCGATCACGCCGCTGACTCAAGGCGTGGTGCTGTCCCTGGCGGGCAACTTCACCTTGTTCGCCTGGGTTTCGGTGCTGTCGCGCACGCGGGTTTCGGAGCACTGGCAGGCCGGCCGCTTCATTGGCCAGGAAATCAGCGCCCGCCCCAACGCCCGTTCAATGCTGGCGGTACAAATCAACGATTTGCTGGAACTGGCCGCCCGTTTTGTCGGCGAAGAACGCGCTCGTCAGAGCTTCATCCGTTTCGCCTACCGTGAGGGCAAAGGCTTCAACCTGAACCAGAACGCCGACAGCGAATGGATCGCCCATACCGAACGCTTGCTGGCCGGTGTGCTCGGCGCCTCTTCTACCCGAGCGGTGGTAAAAGCCGCCATTGAAGGTCGGGAGATGCAACTAGAGGATGTCGTGCGGATTGCCGATGAAACCTCGGAAGTGCTGCAGTTCAACCGCGCCCTGCTGCAAGGCGCCATCGAAAACATTACCCAGGGTATCAGCGTGATCGACCAGTCGCTGAAACTGGTGGCCTGGAACCGGCGCTACCTTGAGTTATTCAACTACCCCGACGGTTTGATCAGCGTTGGCCGGCCGATTGCCGACATCATTCGCTACAACGCCGAGCGCGGTCTGTGCGGCCCCGGCGAAGCCGAAGTGCATGTCGCCCGTCGTCTGCACTGGATGCGTCAGGGCCGCGCCCATACCTCCGAACGATTGTTCCCCAATGGACAAGTGATCGAGCTGATCGGTAACCCGATGCCCGGCGGCGGTTTTGTCATGAGTTTCACCGACATCACCGCGTTCCGCGAGGCCGAGCAGGCACTGACCGAAGCGAACGAAGGCCTCGAGCAACGGGTCATCGAACGGACCCACGAATTGTCGCAACTCAACATTGCCCTGACCGAAGCCAAAGGCACCGCCGAATCGGCCAACCAGTCGAAAACCCGTTTTCTGGCCGCCGTCAGCCATGACTTGATGCAACCGCTGAATGCTGCGCGATTGTTCTCTGCCGCCCTCTCCCACCAGGAGGACAGCTTATCCAGTGAGGCGCAAAAACTGGTTCACCACCTGGACAGTTCGCTACGCTCGGCCGAAGACCTGATCAGCGACCTGCTGGACATTTCCCGCCTGGAAAACGGCAAGATCAACCCTGATCGCAAGCCCTTCGAGCTCAATGCGTTGTTCCATACACTGGGTGCCGAGTTCAAGGCACTGGCTCAAGAACAGGGGCTGAAATTCCGCGTCAGGGGTAGCGCGTTACGCGTCGACAGCGACATCAAACTGCTGCGACGGATTCTGCAGAACTTCCTGACCAATGCCTTCCGCTACGCCAAAGGGCCGGTGTTGCTCGGTGTTCGGCGACGCAATGGCGAGCTGTGCCTGGAGGTCTGGGACCGCGGGCCGGGCATTCCGGAAGACAAACAACAGATAATTTTCGAAGAGTTCAAACGCCTCGACAGCCACCAGACCCGGGCCGAGAAAGGCCTGGGTCTGGGCCTGGCGATCGCCGACGGGCTGTGTCGCGTATTGGGCCACACCTTGCGCGTGCGCTCCTGGCCGGGTCGCGGCAGCGTGTTCAGTGTCAGCGTGCCGCTGGCTCGGGTACAAGCCACGATGCAGGCCAAAACCGCCGAACTCAATGGCCATGTGCTCAGCGGCGCGCAGGTGCTATGTATCGATAACGAAGACAGCATCCTGATCGGCATGAACAGTTTGCTCACGCGCTGGGGTTGCCAGGTCTGGACCGCGCGCAACCGCGAGGAATGCGCGACGCTGCTTGGCGACGGGGTGCGTCCGCAATTGGCGCTGGTGGATTACCATCTGGACGATGGCGAGACCGGAACCGAGTTGATGGCATGGCTGCGCACGCAGCTGGGCGAGCCGGTGCCAGGAGTGGTGATCAGTGCCGATAGACGGCCGGAGACAGTAGCCCAGGTGCATGCGGCGGGCCTGGATTATCTGGCCAAACCGGTGAAACCGGCGGCGTTGCGGGCGTTGTTGAGTCGGCATTTGCCGTTGTAGGGTGATGATTGAGGTTTGTGTTGCCTTCGAAAAGATCGCAGCCTTCGGCAGCTCAGGATCGGGTTTACACGCGGTCAACGTAGGAGCTGGCGAAGGCTGCGATCTTTTGATCTTTTGAATTTATTCGGGCAATTCGGCCAAGCCATCGACATCCGTCATCGCTCGCTCCAGCAGCTCAGCCGGCAAATTCTTGCTGGCCCGTGCCCCAAGCAGTTTGAGCTGCTCGCTACGACTGACCAGGTTGCCACGGCCTTCTGTCAGCTTATTGCGTGCAGCGCTGTAGGCCTTGTCCAGTTGCTGCAGGCGGTTGCCGACCTCGTCCAGATCCTGAATAAACAACACGAACTTGTCGTACAGCCAACCGGCGCGCTCGGCGATTTCCCGGGCGTTCTGGCTCTGGCGCTCCTGCTTCCACAGGCTGTCGATAACCCGCAAAGTGGCCAGCAACGTGGTTGGGCTGACGATCACGATATTGCGGTCGAATGCCTCCTGAAACAGCGTCGGCTCAGCCTGCAACGCCGCAGAAAACGCCGCTTCGATCGGGACGAAAAGCAGAACGAAATCCAGACTGTGCAAGCCGTCGAGCCGCTTGTAATCCTTGCCGGCCAAGCCTTTGACGTGAGTGCGCAGGGACAGCACGTGCTGCTTGATGGCGATCTGGCCGATGGCATCGTCCTCGGCCGCTACATATTGCTGATAGGCCGTGAGGCTGACCTTGGAATCGACCACGACCTGCTTGTCGCCGGGCAGGTAAATAATCACATCCGGCTGAAAACGCTCACCGTCCGGCCCCTTGAGATTGACCTGGGTCTGGTACTCACGGCCCTTCTCCAGCCCCGCATGCTCAAGCACCCGCTCGAGAATCAGTTCGCCCCAGTTACCTTGGGTTTTCTGTCCTTTCAAGGCCCGCGTCAGGTTGGTGGCTTCGTCGCTCAGGCGCAGGTTCAGTTGTTGCAGCCGTTCCAGTTCCTTGGCCAGGGAAAAGCGCTCGCGGGCTTCAGCCTGATAACTTTCCTCGACGCGTTTTTCGAACGACTGGATGCGCTCTTTCAACGGATCGAGCAACTGCCCCAAACGCTGCTGACTGGTTTCGGCAAAACGCTGCTCACGCTCGTCGAAGATCTTGCCCGCCAGCTCGGCGAATTGTGCGCGCAGCTCGTCTCGCGAGCCTTGCAGGTCGTTGAGGCGCTGCTGATGGCCTTCCTGCTGCTCTCGCAGCTCGGCGTTAAGGGAAGCGGCCTGAGCGTCGAGGCGACGCAACTCAGCCTCTTTGCCGGCGCGTTCAATATTCCAGGCGTGGGCCGCGTCGCGGGCATCGTCGCGTTCGATCTGGAGCAGCTCGACTTCACGACGCACGGCGGCCAGATCGGCCTGTTTGGCGGCGTTGGCCTGACTCAGGTCAGCGACTTCATCACGGCAAGTGTCAAGCTGAGCATTCAAACCGTCTTGCGTCAGCAGGGCAATGGCGAGGCGCTCTTCCAGCAGCGCCCGCTTGGCCTGTCCCGCGCTCGCCCGCCGCTGAAGTTGCCAGGCCAATACCAGTAACGGCAGCCCAGCGCCCGCCAGCCCCAGCAATGCGCTGGTCAAGTCCATAGCCATAGCCACTCCTGCCGATTAAATAAGGCGTGAAGGTTAACCAAGGCGTCAGGTCTTGGACAGCTCAGTCTTCGGTCCGGCCGAGTTCCTGTTGCGCGCGTCGGTCGCCCGCACGTGCAGCCTGACGCAACAGCTCCTGGCCAATGCGGCGATCCCGGGTGTTCCCGCATTCGCGACACATCAGCTGCCCGAGACGGCTTTGCGCAGCCACGATACCTTCACGGGCAGGCTGCTTGAGCAAGCGTCCGGCGAAGTGTTTGACGTTGGTGTTTTCACCCAGGCGCGGGCTGTCCAGTAGCCACTCGGCCACGCGCATCGAAAAACGTTTGGGAGGGTTAATACTGGAGGGGGGCGAGGCAGTAGAGGCTGATACTGAACGAAACTTCATAAAGCACTGTGGGCAGATCGGAAGGCGCGCCACTCTACTCTTTTTTCGTACGGGTAAAGTCGAAAAAGCCTGCACGCCCGTCCTAGAGCAAGCGCTTGGGACAATCCACAGAAGCTGTGGATAACTCAGTGGACAACCTCCTTTGAACTCGCGCAAAGCCCTATGGAATGGGGCTCGCAGTCAAACTGACGATTTTTTCACCAGTAAAAAAAAGCGATGTTTTTCATTGACTTAAATTTTCGTTACAGGCACCCACTCCCATTGAGACGCGGATGACAGTGGGATGACAGCCCGCGCAACTTATGTGCACAAGTCTCTACGAGACGGTTATATCGGTGCGCTTTTTCGGCGCTTTTTTCGGTCACATCCGGGGGAAAACCCGGGCAACCCGCATTACCGATTGATCCTGGCTCTGTCCTTGTCGTGGATCATTGGTCGGGGTACCGCGCTATTACGGGGCATTAGTCTGCTCTTACGTGAGGTCACTCGAAACTTGTCGACGGGCACTTCTGCCTTTTTTTACATATCGACTTCCCTTCGGCCTTTCAATCCGTTAGTATCCGCGGCGTTAGTACCAAGCTGAAAGTCAATTCTGGTCGAATAAATCCTCCGGTCAGCCTTCTCTGAGAGAAGCCTCCACCGACAAAAACGGGATCGACCACCTCGATGGTTTCCAGGTAAATCTTGCGCCAACACAGCCTTTGAATCGAAAGCAAAGGGTGTTGCCAAGCTCACTTACTCTGACCGAACCAGCCTGCAAATTGATCAGGATCTTCACCCCGGGCCCAGAACCTTTGCCCTTGATGTGTTGCCTGCCCTCCTAAGTACCTACCTGCCAGCCCAAGCGCGCCAACTTATCAGCGCTTCAAACTGGCTGCTTTGTTCCAGTCGGGTTCTTCGTTCGACCAATGGTGGTCGTCGTCACTGGAACGTTTTAACTTTGCACGGTTCTTATCCGTGTCGCTTGTAGGAACACCCATTATGTCCACTCAAATCCACACCCAGGATGCCATTCGCACCCTAACCAACGCTTTTGCTCCAATGAACTGCCTGATCATGGCCGCTCGCAAAGGCTGCTTCAGCTTCACGCTGGTCAACGAACACGGCATCGCTCGTCACAGCGAACGCCTGTACCCCGACCAATACTCCAGCGCAGAACCGCTGCAGGCTGTGATCGAGCGTACTCGCCAGGCACTGGTTGCCTGAGACGCCAGAAAGACTGAAAACCTCAAAAGCCCTGCTGAAAAGCGGGGCTTTTTATTGCCCGTTATTTCTCATTTCATGGCATTCGGCTAAGCACCAACCGATATAACGGTTATAACTCGAAGCTGGAAATATTTTAAAAACAGTCCTTTACAGCAAAATTATGACACTACACTTCAACTCAAGCGGCTTGATCCGCTTCCGGCGAGCCTGAATCGATCCACTGCTGCCAAGGCCCCCTTCAGGTATCGCCGATCACTTCAAGATTCGAGGGCATTATGGGTATCGCTGCCAGCGAACTGTGCCGTTATGTGATTCGTCCGACATTGATCTACCTCGGACGCCACAGCGCGACCGCCGAATCCCTGCTACTGGGCATCGCCGCCAGTCAGTCTGCCCTTGGTTCGGCCCTGCATGACCGTCGTGGACATGGCCTGTACCGAATCGCCGAACCCCGCCACCAAGCCCTTTGGGATCATTACCTGGCCCTGGACCCGGATCGGGCGAGCCTGGTACGCGGCTTGGCCAGCCAGCATGCTTTTCTCAGCGGCCCGCACCTGGAATTGACCGTGAACCTGCGTTACGCCACCGCCATCGCCTGGCTGCTGGTAGAAGAGCAGAACACGCCCCTCCCCGCTTCCGATGACTTGCTGGGAATGGCCCGAATCTGGCGCCAGACCTTTCAGCCCCAAGGACGTTTGCGAGATTTTACCTGCGCCTGGCAAACCTGCGTGTCGTCATTGAATCAACTCGCCTGCTGATCCACCCGTTTTTCGAATATCGCACAACAGGTAGCGATTCTGGTCGGATTGTCCTACAAAACCGCTCTAACTCAAGCGAAACAGGCTATAGCGCCCGGACAAAAATGTTGGTAATTTTCGCCCCGGTGATCACCAGGAGTTCTAATAATGAAAAAAGTAATGCTCAAAACCACCCTTAGCCTCGCCGTTGCCTTGGCATCCACTCAACTCTTTGCAAGTGGCTTTGCCATCAACGAACAAAGCATCAGCGGTATGGGTACAGGTTTTGCCGGGCGATCCTCCTCTGCCGACGATGCAAGCACCATTTTTGGCAACCCTGCCGGCATGTCTCGCCTCAAGCGCGAACAGGTAACTGGCGGCGTCGCACTGCTTGACGCACATACCGACATCAGCGACGCGAGCTCCAGACCCAACAGCGGCAGCAACGATGGCGACATGGTTCCCCTCGTTGCCGTACCAATGGGCTATTACGTCAAGCCAATCGATGAGCATTGGGCATTCGGCGTTGGCATGTACGCCCCGTTCGGGCTGGTGACCGACTACGAGAACGGCTTTGCCGGCCGTTATTTCGGCAGCAAGAGCGAGGTGAAAGTCATGACCTTGCAACCGACCGTCAGCTATGCCTTCAACGACAAGGTGTCGATCGGCTTCGGTCCGACCATCAACCGCATTACCGGCACCCTGGAATCGAACCTGTCGATCACCCAGGCCGCGCCGGACGGCAAGGTCAAGATCAAGGGCGACGACACCGCACTGGGCTACAACATCGGCATCCTGGTTCAAGCCACCGACAGCACCCGCGTCGGCCTGACCTACCACTCGAAAGTGAAATACAAGCTCGAAGGCGACACCAAGGTGAACTACAACGCTCTCGCGGCAGTGGGCCAGAACCCAAGCCAGAAGTACGACGCCTCACTGGACCTGACCACGCCCGAGTCGGTCGACCTCTCGCTCACTCATCAACTGGATGACAAGTGGACGCTTTACGCAGGCAGCACCTGGACGCGCTGGAGCCGCCTGAAAGAAATCTCCGTCGACAACAAAGGTGTTCCACGCCTCCTGAATGGCCAGTTCGGCACCATCACCGAAGAGCAGAATTGGCACGACACCTGGGCTCACGCCATTGGCGCGTCCTACCAGCTGAACAAGGAATGGGTATTGCGTACCGGCCTGTCCTTCGACCAGGCTCCCACCAACAACGTCAACCGTTCCCCACGTATCCCGACGGGCGATCGCAAGATTTTCAGCCTGGGCGCCGGCTGGAGCCCGACCGACGACCTGACTATCGACCTTGCGTATTCGTACCTGCGCGAAGAGTCGGTCAAGGTCAACAACAGCAACAACCGTGGCCAGACTTACAACGCCAAGTATGAAAACTGGGCGAACGGTTTCGGTGTAGGCGCGACCTATCGTTTCTGATGGCTCGCGGCGAGCTTGACTCGCTCGCCGCCTGAATCGAAAAGCCCCGCTCTCTTGTACAGAGGCGGGGCTTTTTAGTGGCTGCCAATCAGGGTTTCGACGCGAGGGCTTTGGCAGTCTCTGCACCGCTAGCAAGCACCCATGCCCAACTGCATCAATGCCAGGCCTCCCTGATGCCAGCCCCACCACGCCAAGGCCAGCAGCAGTACGCCGATGGCGATGACAGCCATCCGCGGCCAGAGACTGTTCATGCTGCACTCATCCGGGTTTGCAGACGTGCCACCGGCTGCTCGCGCACCGGCCAGTTCAGGGCTGCGGCCACCAGACTCAAGAGAATAGCTACCTGCCAGATCAAGTCGTAACGCCCGGTTCGGTCATACACCACCCCGCCCAACCAGCCGCCGAGGAACGAGCCGAGCTGGTGGAAGAGGAAAACGATCCCACCGAGCATGGACAAATTTCGCACACCGAACAAGGTCGCCACCGTGCCGTTGGTCAAGGGCACCGTCGACAACCAGAGAAAGCCCATGGCCATGCCGAACAAATAAGCCGTGACCTGAGTGACCGGCGCCCAGAGGAACAGCACAATCACCACCGCCCGCAACAGATACAGAGCAGTGAGCAGGCGCGGTTTGGACATCCGCCCGCCGAGCCAGCCTGCTGTGTAGGTGCCGAAGATATTGAACAGCCCGATCAGCGCCAGCACCGTGGTGCCGACAGTGGCCGGCAAGTGTTGGTCCACCAGATAGGCCGGCAGATGCACGCCAATGAACACCACTTGAAAACCGCAGACAAAAAAACCGAACGCCAACAGCCAGAAACCTGAATGAGAACAAGCTTCGCGTAGCGCTTCAGAGAGGGTTTGCTCGTGCCCCAGAACCGGCAGCGGCTTATCCTTGAGCATGCTCACCAACGGCACGATCAGCGCCACCACCAGGCCCAACACCAGCAATGCCGCGGACCAGCCAAGCCAGCCGATCAGCCCCAGCGTACCGGGCAACATGGCGAATTGACCGAAAGAACCGGCCGCGCTGGCGATGCCCATGCCTATGCTGCGTTTTTCCGGCGGCACGGCACGGCCAACCACACCGAGGATGACCGAAAACGAGGTGCCGGACAGGCCGATGCCGATCAACACCCCGGCGCTCAAGGACAAGGTCACCGCCGAATCGGACAGCCCCATGAACACCAGACCCAAGGCGTACAGAACACCACCGATCAACACCACTTTCGCGGCGCCAAAGCGGTCGGCCAGCGCACCGGTGAACGGCTGCGCCAGACCCCAGATCAGATTCTGCAGGGCAATGGCGAAGGCAAACACTTCGCGGCCCCAGCCGAATTCGGCACTCATGGGCGCCAGAAACAGCCCGAAGCCGTGTCGCACGCCCAGGGACAACGCCAGAATCAGCGCACTGCCCAACAGCACCCAACCGCATGTACGCCACATTGATGTCATTCTTGTTCTCCGTTAGCGGGTATATACCCGCTTAAAGACCGAAAAAACTGGCCTCAGGCCAGTTCATCCAGCAGTTTCAGCAAGGTCTCACGCTTCTCGGCACCCAGACGGTCAATCAACCGCTGCTGCGCCGCTTCCCAAGCCGGCAAGGCCGCTGCCAGACGTTCGCGCCCGGTCTCGGTGAGCAGGACAATACGGTTGCGCATATCCTCGCCTTCGACCAGCGTCACCAGGCCTTCGCCCTCCAACACCCGCAGATTGCGCCCAAGGGTGCTGCGATCCAGGCCCATGGCCTCGGCCAGAGACGAGATGCTCGGCTGATCCAGACGCTGCAGATTGCACAGCAGAGAATACTGGGCAACGTTGATCCCGAAGCCGTCGAGGGCGCCGTCATAATGCCTGCTGACGCCCCGAGCGGCGCGGCGCAGGTTGGTACACAAACATTGAGAAGGAAGCATGATGCGTGTATATACCCGCGGTTAAATGAAAGCAAATTTTTTGAAACATATTACCGTAGGAGCAGTGCAAGCCCCACTAGCACCGCCACCTCCAGCAATTCCAACAATGCCCCCGCCGTATCGCCGGTTGTCCCGCCCAATCGCCGCACCATCACTTGCCGCAACCAGACAAACAGCGCGGTCGCCAACGCAAGCGCCCCTATGCCGCTGAGGCCAGCCATCAACACGCAAGCCACCGCACTGATCACCAACACCTGTTTGCCGGCTAAACGCGGCAGATGATCGGCCAGCGCCTGCCCCAGTCCACCCGGACGCACATAAGGCGTGGTGAGGAATAATCCCAGTAATGCGCTACGGCTAATCAATGGAACGATAATCAGGGCCACGCTGTGCTGCTGCTCGATCAGCGCCAGCAATGCGGCGAACTTGAGCAGCAATACCAGCACCAGCGTCACCACGGCGATCGGCCCGCTACGTGGGTCTTTCATGATGGTCAGGGTGCGTTCACGGTCGCCGTAGCCACCGAGCCAAGCATCGGCGCTATCGGCCAGACCATCCAGATGCAACGCGCCGCTGAGTACCACCCAAACACAGAGCAGCAGTGCGGCGTGAAGCAATAATGGCGTGCCCAGCAATAGCCAGTTCAGCCCCCACAGAATCGCGCCGAACAGCAAACCGACCAGCGGATAAAACAGCAGCGACCGACCCAGCTCCTCGGGCGCCGGCATGCCCGGCAGACGAATCGGCAGGCTGCTCAAAAATTGCAGGGCGATCCAGAACGGCAACATGGTCAAATCGCTTCCCTTAACAAGACACCGGACTCGACCGACAGCGAGAACAGCGCGCCATGGCCGACCTCAACGCTGAGCAACTGCTCGCGTGGCAATCCGCGTGCTTGAGCCAGCAACAAACGCATGACGCCGCCATGGCTGATCAGCAAGATTCGTTCACCCGCATAGGCCGCGTGCAGCCGTTCGATGGCCGCCAGCACTCGCGCAGAAAAGTCCGCCACCGGCTCACCGTCTGGCGGCGTGAACAAATAAGGATCGGCCCAGAACAAGCCCAACGCCTCGGCGCTGGTTTCCATCAACGCCGCCGCGCTCTGCCCTTCCCAGGCGCCAAAGTGTAGCTCTTGCAGATCCTTATCCAGCTGCACCGGCAAACCCAGTTGCGTCCCCAGTTCTTCAGCAAAGCGCGCGCAACGCTGCAACGGCGAACTGACCAGTCGATCCCAGGGCCCCTGCTCGATCACCGCAGCGCGCATCTGCTCCCAGCCCTTGCCGGTCAGCGCATCGTCGAGGCTGCCGCGCAAACCGCCGCCGAGTTCGGTTTCGCCGTGGCGCAACAGGTCCAGGCGCAAAGTCATGCCGGGCGATCCGCCACCGCGGCTTCGGCGAACGTCGCCATCTGCCCGTGCAGGTCGCAGGCCAGACGCAACAATGGCACGGCCAATGCCGCACCACTGCCCTCACCCAACCGCAAGCCGAGGTCCAGCAACGGTTCAGCGTTCAGGGTTTCGAGCACATGGCGATGACCCGGCTCGGCGCCACGATGACCGAACAACAACCACTCACGACAGGCAGGATTCAAACGCACCGCCACCAACGCGGCGACACTGCAAATAAACCCGTCGACCAACACCGCGACACCTTCCTGAGCACAGGCCAGGTACGCGCCGACCAGCGCAGCGATTTCGAAACCGCCGAGGTTGAACAAGGTCTGCAGCGCATCGCTACGTTGAGCGCCATGCAACGCCAAGGCGCGTTCGATGACCTCGGCTTTATGGCTGACACCCGCCGCGTTCAATCCGGTACCCGGCCCGGCCAGATGCACCACCGGGCAATCGAGCAACGCACAGGCCAACGCGCTGGCCGAAGTGGTGTTGCCGATGCCCATTTCGCCACCGATGAACAACTGCGCGCCGGCCGCGATGGCGCGCTGCACACTGTCGCGGCCGGCCTCCAAGGCGAGCTCACCCTGAGCCTGAGTCATCGCCGGCCCATGGACGAAATTCGCCGTGCCCGGGCCGATGTTCAGGTGACGCACACCCGGCAGATTCAACGACGGCGTGACGGTGCCGAGGTCGACCACTTCAAGAGAAGCACCCAACTGCCGCGCCAACACGCTGATCGCCGCGCCGCCGCTGACAAAGTTGTGCAGCATCTGCCCGGTGACCTCCTGCGGAAACGCCGACACGCCTTCGGCGACCACACCATGGTCACCGGCAAAAATCGCGATCCATAGCTGATCGAGCGTCGGCTTGACCTGCCCCTGCAACCCGGCCAATTGCACCGCCACCGATTCGAGCCGGCCGAGCGAGCCGGCAGGCTTGGTCAGTTGCTGTTGACGCGCCTGCGCCTGTTCGACCGCTTGCGCGTCGATTGGCTTGCATGGGTTCAGCCACCAGGAGTGAGTCATAACGCAGTTCCTTTCAAAGTCAGGGGCAGGCCGGCGACGGTCAGGACGACTCGCTGACAGCGCTCGGCCAAGGCTTGATGCAGCCAACCGGCTTCATCGACATAGCGGCGAGTCAATTCGCCCAGCGGTACGACACCCATCCCGGTCTCGTTGCTGACAAAAATGATCTCACCCGGCAACGATGCCAGGCAGTCCAGCAAAACTTCACGTTCGGCTGACAAGCGCTCGGCATCGTCTAGCATCAGCAGATTGGTCAGCCACAGCGTGAGGCAATCCACCAGCAAGCAACGATCGGCACGGGCGTTTTCGCGCAGCACGCGGGCCAGTTCCAGCGGTTCTTCGATCAACGCCCATTCGACTGGACGACGGGCGCGATGATGGGCCACCCGTTCGTTCATTTCGCCGTCCAGGGGTTGGCTGGTGGCGATGTAGGTGACTTGGAGTTGACTGTCTGAGGCCAGTTTTTCAGCCAGGCGACTTTTGCCGGAGCGGGCGCCGCCGAGGATCAGTTGCAGCATGGTCTATTCCTTAAAATCTTTGGTGTCGGGACGGGCCTCATCGCGGGCAAGTCGGATCGCCGCATCGCCGCTCCCACAAGGATCGAGGCTGTTCACAGATTTTTGTCCACCCACGAAACCTGTGGGAGCGGGCTTGCCCGCGATGGGGCCCGTGCAGCCACCTCAAAACCCACAGAGCTCCCGCAACAACCCGGTATCCAGATGCTTCTCCACCAGATCCGCCAGCCGTTCGATATCGCGCTCGCGCAAGGCGTGGTAATCGACCTCCTGCACATCCTGCAACCCGGCCCAGCGCAACAGCGCACTGCATGCCGCCGGTGACTCGAACAGCCCATGCAGATACGTGCCGAAAATCTGCCCATCGACACTTTGCGCGCCATCGCAGCGACCATCGTCGAGCTGCACCGCGGCGTTTTCCAGCGCCGCCCCAGTGGTCACGCCGGCATGAATTTCATAGCCGCTGACCTCCGCATCCTCCAGCGACAGGCGCCCACGCACATTGCGCAACTGCTTCTCTTCTTCGAGCTGCGTTTCGAACGCCAGCAAGCCCAAACCGGCACTGGAACCCGGCGCGCCTTCGAGGCCCAGCGGGTCGTGCACCTGCTCGCCGAGCATTTGCAGACCGCCGCAGATCCCCAGCACTTTTCCGCCGTAGCGCAAATGCCGCGAGATGGCCGCGTCCCAGCCGTTGGCCCGCAGATACGCGAGGTCGCTGCGCACGCTTTTCGAGCCGGGAAGAATGATCAGATCGGCCGACGGAATCGTCTGGCCGGGACCGATAAATTGCAGATTCACTTGCGGATGCAGGCGCAGCGGATCGAAATCGGTGTGGTTGCTGATGCGCGGCAGTACCGGCACCACCACGCTGAGCACTTGATCGGCCTTGTCGGTCTGACGCTGATCGAGACCGTCCTCGGCCTCAAGATGCAGGTCCATCACATACGGCAAAACGCCGATCACCGGTTTGCCGGTGCGCGCCTCCAGCCAATCGAGGCCTGGTTGCAGCAAGGCGATGTCGCCGCGAAAACGGTTGATGATGAAGCCTTTGACCCGTGCCTGTTCGCTGGGCGACAGCAGCTCCAGCGTACCGACCAAATGCGCGAAAACTCCACCGCGATTGATGTCGGCAATCAGCACGACCGGGCAATCCACCGCCTCAGCAAACCCCATGTTGGCGATGTCGCCGGCGCGCAGGTTGATCTCGGCCGGCGAACCCGCCCCTTCGACCATCACCACCGGATACGCTGCGCTCAGCCGTTCGTGGGAAGCCAGTACCGCCTGCATGGCGATGGCTTTGTAGTCGTGATAGGCGACGGCATTCATGGTGGTGACCGCTCGCCCATGAATGATCACTTGAGCGCCAGTATCGCTATTGGGCTTGAGCAGCACCGGGTTCATGTCGGTGTGCGGCTCGAGGCGAGCGGCCTGGGCCTGCACCGCTTGAGCACGGCCAATCTCGCCACCGTCGGCAGTCACCGCACTGTTGAGGGCCATGTTCTGCGGCTTGAACGGCACGACGCTCACACCCTGACGCGTGACCCAGCGACACAGCGCCGTCACCAGCGTGCTTTTACCGGCGTCGGACGTGGTGCCTTGCACCATCAAAGTCGCGCCTTGCACCATCAACGTAGTCATTGCGCTTCCTTAACACAGGCTTCAAGCGCTTGCTCGAGACGCAGCCAATCCGCTTCATCGGCGGGCAAGCCAAACCGCAGGCTGCTGTTGTGGGTGAACAACCGCAGCAGAATGCCGCGCCGGGCCATGAATTCATGCAGCGCTTCGGCACGCTCGGTAATCAGCCATTGGAACAACGCGCAGCCGCCCTGAGGTTTGAAACCATACTGTTCAAGCAGCAACGCCAGACGCTCGCCGGCCTCGTCAGTACGAATGCGCTGTCGCGTGTGCCCCTCGGTATCCGTCAAGCACGCCTGGCCGAGCACGCGGGTCGGTCCGCTGACCGCCCAAGGTCCGACCTGTTCGGCCAGCAGCTTGAGCAACTTGCGCTCGGCCAGCACAAACCCCAGCCGCACCCCGGCCAGGCCGAAAAATTTGCCAAAGGAGCGCAGCACGATCAAGCCGATCTGATGGGTGAACGGCGCCAGACTCAAATGCGGGGTGTTGTCCATGAATGCCTCATCCACCACCAGCCAGCCACCGCGCTGAGCCAGCCGCGAATGCCAATCCAGCAGGCGAGCCGGGGTCAGGCTCAACCCCGTGGGATTGTTGGGGTTGACCACCACCAGCACGTCGAGACTGTCGAGAAAGAAATCGACTTCCGACTCCAGCACTTCACGCACGATGTAACCGTTGCGACGCCAGGCTTCGGCGTGTTCGGCGTAACACGGCGACAGCACGCCGACCTTGCCGGCCCGGCGCAAACGTGGCAGCAACTGGATCGCCATTTGCGAGCCGGCCACCGGCAACACTTGGACCGCACCGTAATAGTCGCAGGCAGCCTGCTCCAGCCCGTCATCGGTTTCCGGCAACCGCGCCCAAGCCCGCAGCGGGATGTCCGGGACCGGGAATGGCCAAGGCGCCAGGCCACTGGACAGGTCGAGCCAATCGGCTTCGGCAATGCCATATTCAAGCGCCGCCTTGCGCAAGCGACCACCGTGCTCAAGCATAGAACTCAGCCCCCACGCAAAGAATCAGCAGCCATAACCATACCCCGCGCTGGACCAATTGCCAGCCACGGTCGATAGAATCGGCATCCGCCGGCACGCCTTCGCCCAACTGCGGACGCTGATGCAGTTCACCGTGATAAATCGCCGCCCCGCCTAACTCGACGCCCAGCGCACCGGCACCGGCCGCCATCACCGGCCCGGCATTCGGGCTGTCCCAGGTCGGGCCCTGGGTACGCCAGCACTTCAGCGCCAGTCGGGTTTTGCCCAGCAGCGCGTAGGTCAACGCCACCAGGCGTGCGGGCATGTAGTTCAGAACATCATCAATCTTCGCCGCGGCCCAACCGAAACGCTCGAAGCGTTCGTTGCGATAACCCCACATCGCATCGAGGGTGTTGCTCAGACGATAGAGCACCACGCCGGGCGCCCCCGCCACGGCAAACCAGAACAGCGCAGCGAACACCGCATCGCTGCCGTTCTCCAGCACCGATTCGGTGGCGGCGCGGGCGACTTCGGTTTCATCCAGCTCGCTGGTCTGACGGCTGACCAGATAGCCGACGCGTTTGCGCGCCTCGATCAGATCATCGCTGCGCAGGGCCTTGGCCACCGGCTCGACGTGCTCACCGAGGCTGCGCATACCGAGGGCGCAATAGAGCACGAGAATCTCGACGATCCAGCCAACGTAAGGCGCCCAGGAAAGCGCTGTGGCCAGCAAGGTCAGCGGCACGACCGCCATCACCCAGGCCGTAACCCCGTGACTGCGCCAGCCACGGCCAGCGGAGTTGAAACGTTGTTCGATGCGATCGGCAAAACGACCGAACGCCACCAGCGGATGCCAGCGTTTGGGCTCACCCAGCAGCGCATCCAGCGCGACCGCGGCGACACTCAACAACGCCACACTCATTGACTCACTCCCCAATAATTTTCATACAGCAACTCGCTGAGTGGGCGCACTTGCGCCCAGCCTTCGAGTACCAACATCGGCGCCGGATAGAACGCCTCGACCGGCCCCAGGCAAAGAATGGCCAAAGGTTTGGCCCCGGCCGGCAAACCCAGCAAGTCCGCCAGCGCTTGTGGCTCGAACAATGATACCCAACCCATGCCCAGGCCTTCGGCGCGGGACGCCAGCCAAAGGTTCTGGATGGCGCAAGACAGCGAGGCCATGTCCATTTCCGGCAATGTACGACGGCCGAAGATATGTCGCTCGCGATCGTCCATCAGCGCGGCAACCAGCACCTCGGCGCAGTCGTTGATGCCTTCGACCTTGAGCTTCATGAATTCGTCGGAGCGTTCGCCGAGGGCTTCGGCGGTGCGGATGCGTTCCTCTTCCACCAGTTGCTGAATCTTGCCGCGCAGTGCCCGGTCGCTGATGCGGATAAAACGCCAAGGCTGCATCAGGCCAACACTCGGGGCCTGATGCGCGGCTTCGAGCAGACGCCTCAATAACTCGGGCTCGACCGAGCCGCCACTGAAGTGACGCATGTCGCGACGTTCGGCGATGGCTCGGTAGACGGCTGCGCGTTCGGCATCACTGAATGTGTTGTCGGTCATGGCCTGCTCGCGATGGCGGCTTCACGGTCAGGCACAAACAGCGCAGCAATCGCCGATGGATTGGACGGAAAATAAAAATGCACATAAGAGGCCGTCATCCGCCCTTCCCGATAAACCGCCTCAGCCCCTCGCCCGCCATTGGGGCTCAAACCTCGAGCAATCGGCTCAAGTTCAGTGCTGGTCAACGAGTGATGATACGTGTGCCCACGCAACAAACCTTCCGGCAATTCGACCGCCTGCAACGCCAACGCGGCAAGACGCTTCTGCATCACCGCATCACCGGCCAGCAAGCCAACCAGTTCAGCGCGAGTACCCTCGACATCGGTCAAGGAATCCAGCAGATACAGCATGCCGCCACACTCGGCCAGCAACGGTTTGCCCGCTGCGTGATGAGCACGGATCGCGGTCAGCATCGGCGTGTTTTGTGACAACGCCACATGGTGCAATTCGGGGTAACCGCCGGGCAGATAAAGACTGTCTGCCTCCGGCAATTCAGTGTCGCGGATCGGCGAGAAGAAAGACAATTCGGCGCCCATGGCCCGCAGCAGATCCAGGCTCGCGCCGTAGGTAAACGCGAAAGCTTCGTCTCGGGCCACGGCAATCCGCACACCGGCCAGCAACGGTTCGGCGGCGATCATTTCAGGCGCGGCGAATTCCACAGCCGGCGGTAGGGTTACATCGCAACTGCTGGCCAGTGAATCGGCCGCCGCATCAAGGCGCAGATCCAGGTCGTTCAGCTCGCTGGCCTGAACCAGGCCGAGATGCCGACTCGGCAATTCGATCCCGGTCTCCCGGGACAAGGCGCCGTACCAGCGCAAGCCTTCAGTCAGGCTGCCTTCGAGCAACTGCGCATGGCGCACAGTGCCGACCCGGTTGGCCAACACACCGGCAAACGGTAAATCCGGCTGATAACGCGCAAGGCCCAGGGCCAGCGCGCCAAACGTCTGCGCCATCGCGGTGCCGTCGATCACGCCGAGCACCGGCACACCGAAGTGCCGCGCCAGATCGGCACTGGACGGCGTACCGTCGAACAGTCCCATGACGCCTTCGATGAGGATCAGATCGGCTTCGCCCGCGGCCTCCCACAATAGACGCCGACTTTCCTGCTCGCCGACCATCCACATGTCAAGTTGATAAACCGGTGCACCGCTGGCGCGCTCGAGAATCATCGGGTCGAGAAAATCCGGGCCGCATTTGAACACGCGAACCTTGCGCCCCTGATTACGATGCAAACGAGCGAGCGCGGCGGTGACGGTGGTCTTGCCCTGACCGGAGGCCGGCGCGGCGATCAGTACCGCCGGGCATTGACGATGGCTATTCATAAAGTGCAGCTCACAACTCGACGCCTTTTTGCGCTTTGATTCCGGCCTGGAAGGCGTGCTTGATCATGCCCATTTCAGTGACGGTGTCGGCCAGCTCGATCATCTCTGGTTTGGCGCCACGACCGGTGACCACCACGTGCTGCATCGGCGGACGGGCCTGCAAGTCGCTGAGCACCTGATCGAGATCGAGGTAGCCGTGCTTGAGGGCGATGTTCAATTCATCAAGCACCACCAGGCCAATGGCCGGATCACGCAGCAATTCGCGGGACACCGCCCACGCGGCTTCGGCGGCGGCGATGTCACGCTGGCGGTCCTGGGTTTCCCAGGTAAAGCCCTCGCCCATCACATGAAAACGCACTTGCTCCGGGAAGCGCCGGAAGAACAGCTCCTCGCCGGTGCTGGTGCGCCCTTTGATGAACTGCACCACGCCGCACTGCATACCGTGGCCCATCGACCGCGCAAGCATGCCGAACGCCGAGCTGCTTTTGCCTTTGCCGTTGCCGGAAAGCACCAGCAGCAAACCGCATTCATTCGGCGAGTTGGCGATGCGTTCGTCGATCACCGCTTTTTTGCGCAGCATGCGCGCCAGATGGCGTTCGTCACGATCGGGGGTATCAGTCATGGGGGAGCTCTCCGTTGAGGCTGGATAACGGCGGGCAGGCACAAGCATAGACGGCAAGAAGCCTGGCATCGCCCACCGTGATGCCGTTGGATGAATCAGGCCGGTCTCCGGGCTCATGAGCGGCGTTGGCCTGGCTGCGCGCCTTCCCATGTCGACAGTCGACACAGTGGCTCTTGGCGCAGTCTTCACTCATTTACCGTTGCGGGGGCAGCGCCGGGATCATGACTCTTCGTTGCTTGAAGATAGTCACTCACCGGCTTCCCTGTTTCACTCTGTCGACCAAGGTCACAGAGCACCTGAAACAAGCCGCGAAGGTTAGAGGGTTGGGGATGGAGCGTCAATTAAAGCCGGGGCGCCGCTGAGCGAATAACTGCCGTCGATCAATTAACCGACGCCAATCTTGTGCCACACTGCCAGCAGTGATATCAAAGAGCCACAACCTCACAATACACAATAACAAGGGTGAGCCACATGCAAGGCATGATCATCAGCAATCCGAAGCTGGAATTCCTGCGGCCGGTGCTGGAACGCTGGTTTGACTGTATCGACCGCTACAACGCCGTGCGCGGCGATAACGATACACCTTACTGGCACGACGAAAACGCCAACCTCGGCCTGCTCTGCGCCGCGGCCTGGATGGCAGAAATGGTCACGCTGCAACACACGTCGACCCGCAAGCAGAACGAAGAAGGCGAACGTAACGCCCGCGCTGATCTGTTTATCGCCAGCAGCGAACAGCGTGCGTATCTCCAGACCACCCAGCGCTGGCCGCGGGTCAATAGCCTGAACCTGACTCAGGCGCTGGCGGACATCACCAGTGACGCGAAGCGAATCAGTTACGCCAGCGATCTGAAACTCGGCTGTCTGTTTGTCGCCCCACAAAAAGCTCAGCACAGCGCCACCCCGGAAGAACTCCAGGACATGGTCGACGACCTGCAAAAAGAACACAGCTGCGCCGTGGCCTGGTATTTCCCTTACGCGTACCGCAAGTTGCACAATGAAGCCGGCAATTACCACCCAGGGATCGCCGTACTCTTCAAAGAAGCCCACGGCTGACCGGTTGAACCATCGAGCGTCTACGCTTCTCTATGATTACGTCAATGCATTCATAGGGAAGATCAGTAATGCGCAAACCCCAGCTCATGTTCATCATCGCGCTCGCCGGAGGGCTCGCCGCTTGTGGTGAAACTTCCAGACTGCAAGTCTCGGACGGCACAGGTCCCTCACCCAAGCTACCAGAACCGAATAAAACCCTGATCCCGACGGTGAACATCGCCCCGGCGATCGGCTGGCCTGAAGGCAAGAAACCTGTCGCTGCGGCAGGAACTCAAGTGGCGGCGTTTGCCGAAGGCCTCGAGCACCCGCGCTGGCTCTATGTACTGCCCAACGGCGATGTGCTGGTGGCCGAAACCAATGCGCCGCCAAAACCCGATGACGGCAAAGGCATTCGCGGTTGGGTCATGGGCAAAGTCATGGGCCGTGCCGGCGCCGGGGTCCCCAGCCCGAACCGCATCACCCTGCTGCGGGACAAAGACCACGACGGTGTCGCCGAAACCCGCACGGTGTTCCTGGAAAACCTCAACTCGCCCTTTGGCATGACCCTGGTCGGCAATGACCTGTACGTTGCCGACACTGATCGCCTGCTGCGCTTCCACTACGAAAACGGCGAGACGGCGATCAAGTCGCAACCGACCAAGGTGGTCGATTTGCCCGGCGGCACACTGAATCACCACTGGACCAAAAACGTCATCGCCAGCAAGGATGGCAGCAAGCTGTACGTCACCGTGGGCTCGAACAGCAACGTCGGTGAAAATGGCATGGATCAGGAGGAAGGCCGCGCGGCAATCTGGGAAGTGGACCGCGCCACCGGCAACCATCGGATCTTCGCCTCGGGGATTCGCAATCCAAACGGCCTGGCCTGGGAACCTCAGAGCGGCGCACTGTGGACTGCCGTCAACGAGCGTGACGAAATCGGCAGCGACCTGGTGCCGGACTACATCACATCCGTGAAGGACGGTGGGTTCTACGGCTGGCCTTACAGCTATTACGGCCAGCACGTCGACATTCGCGTCGAGCCGCAAAACCCTGATCTGGTAGCCAAGGCCATTGCGCCAGACTACGCGGTGGGGCCACACACCGCGTCACTGGGCCTGACCTTCGCCGAAGGCAGCAAGTTGCCCGCGCCGTTCACTCAAGGTGCCTTCATCGGCCAGCACGGCTCGTGGAACCGCAAACCGCACAGTGGCTACAAAGTGATTTTCGTGCCGTTCAACGCCGGCAAACCGACCGGGCAGCCGGTGGATGTGCTCATTGGTTTCCTCAATGACGAGGAAAAAGCCATGGGCCGACCGGTGGGTGTCGTGATCGATCAGCAAGGAGGCTTGCTGGTGGCGGATGATGTGGGGAACAAGGTGTGGCGCGTTTCCGCAGCCAAGTAAACGTCAAAAGATCGCAGCCTGCGGCAGCTCCTACAGGGTGTACGTCATCCCAACGTAGGAGCTGCCGCAGGCTGCGATCTTTTCCGGCAGACGCCTACATACACTACGGATTATGTGCCAAGTGTTCAGGCTGCAAGACGCGCTTGGCGCTCAGATAGGCTTTCTGCCAGTAAGCCTTGGACAAGCTGTCCAGCTTGACCGTGCCGCCCGTGGCCGGGGCGTGGACGAAGCGGCCTTCGCCGACGTAGATCCCGGCGTGGCTGACCTGGGAGCCGCCCTGGGTGGCGAAGAAAATCAGGTCGCCGGTTTGCAGGCCTTCCTTGCCGACACTGGGAGCTTGCATCCCGATCATCTCGCGGGTGGAGCGCGGCAAGGAAATGCCGGCGACATCGCGATACACATAACCGATCAGACCGCTGCAATCGAACCCGGAATCCGGCGTGTTGCCGCCCCAGCGATACGGCGTTCCCACCAGACCCAGCGCACGGAACAGCAC
This sequence comes from Pseudomonas sp. B21-048, assembly GCF_024748615.1. Classification (NCBI taxonomy): domain Bacteria; kingdom Pseudomonadati; phylum Pseudomonadota; class Gammaproteobacteria; order Pseudomonadales; family Pseudomonadaceae; genus Pseudomonas; species Pseudomonas sp. B21-048. The sequence continues at coordinate 3,890,195 of NZ_CP087168.1, forward strand.
GTCTTCTGCCGCAGGAGAAAAGGCTTGGGAAGGACCGAAAACAATCGGAGCGCGAACCACCGGCGCAGGTGGCGGTGTGCGGCTGGCGCAGGCGCTGAGCAGCGCTGCGAAGAACATGAGTGCGAGGCGGGCCGACATCGTCATAAACAGAACATCCTGATCTGGCTGCGGCTTTTTCCACCGAGAAGGCAGAAAAGAAAACCGCCTGCGCAGAACGCAGGCGGTTTGCCATCAATAATAGATCAGGATTCTAGCGGCTACGCGGCAAACTTCAAGTAAGACTTTAACTTCGCCTTACAAACTGTCCGCTTACTTGCGTGCAGTGACGATAGCCGGTGCCGTATTCGGCGCCATCGCGAGTGCGCGCTTGGCTTCGATGAAGGTCTTGCTCCAGTAGCTGTCGCCCAGGCTATCGATCCGGACACCACCGCTTTTGCGGCTGCTGGAGTGGATGAACTGGTTATCACCCAGGTAGATCCCGGCGTGACTGACACGACCGCGACGACCATTGGTGGCGAAGAACAGCAGGTCACCTGGCTTGAGGGCGCTGCGAGCAACCAGAGGAGCATCAACGTTGATCATTTCGCGGGTGGAGCGCGGCAGGTTCATGCCAGCCTCTTCACGAAACAGATAACCGATGAAGCCGCTGCAGTCGAAACCCGCCTCGGAGGTGCCACCGAAACGGTAACGGGTACCGATCAGGGACATGCCACGTTCGAGAATGCTGTCGGCCAGAACCGGAAGCTGGTACGACTTGCCGCCGGCGAAGTCTGCCAGTTCCTTATCGTTGGCAAGCTCTTCCTGGAAAAGAACGGAAGAAGACTGCGCGGTAACTGAATTTGAAACCTGCTGCTGTTGCACTTGCTGAGTCACTGGCGAGTGAGCAGCGCAACCGAATAACAGGGTGACGAGTGCGAGAGGCACGAGGGGTGCGAAGCGATTTAGCATGGGCACGACCGTGGCTGATAGTTATAAAAGAAGCCGCGACTATGCCCGCTATCAACCTCATTTGCAAATTCAATCGATCTTTATGTGACTTCTCGGTTTCACGTTTACATCTAAGCGCCTAAGCCCATTTTGAACCTTTATGCAGCCTGCCACCGTGCGGGAAAGCGGATTCGTTGACGCTGAAAACAGGCCGTAACCCGCGTAAAACCTGAGCTTGATCAGTTTTTTACCAACCAAGGGTTTCTTTCAGGAACGGGATTGTCAGCTTGCGCTGAGCTTGAAGGGAGGCCTGATCGAGACGTTCGAGCAACTCGAAAAGCGCACTCATGCTGCGGGTACCACGGGTCAGGATAAAATGCCCGACTTCATCGGTCAGGTGCAGGCCACGGCGGGATGCGCGCAATTGCAAGGCACGCAATTTGTCTTCGTCAGAGAGTGGACGCATCTGGAAGATGAGTGCCAGCGTCAGCCGTGACTTGAGGTCCGCCAGCTTCACCGGCAGTTCGCGCGGGGATGTCGAGGCGGCGATCAGCAGACGCCGACCGCTGTCGCGCAGACGATTGAACAGATGAAACAGCGCCTCTTCCCAATCTGCCTTGCCGGCGACCGCCTGCAGATCGTCCAGGCAGACCAGCTCATATTGTTCGAGGTTGTCGAGGATTTCGATGCCGCGGTCCAGCAACTCGGCCAACGGCAGGTACACTGCCGGCTCCCCCAGTTGTTCGAAGCGCAGACACGCTGCCTGCAACAAATGCGTGCGCCCTACCCCGTCCTTGCCCCAGAGGTAAATCAGGCTTTCCGTCCAGCCGGCGTCGGCTTCGCAGAGCCGCTCGACATAGCCGAGTGCAGCGGCATTGGCGCCTGGGTAGTAATTGATAAAGGTAGCGTCATCACGCAGACGCACACCTAGGGGCAGCTGAATCGGTTTCATGCGGACTGAACAATTCCAAAGGAACCGTTAGTGGCCTCTGTGTAAAGTTTGCGAAGTTTATACCCGTGAGGCTGACCGCACAATGCGACAGACCACAAGCAAAATCAAAGGTTTGCGTTAACTCACTGGTTTTATGACCGTTTCCTTGGCGGCGCATGTGACAGCCACGCGAGGGATACGGGCAAACCTGGCACGAAACCAGATTGCCCGCTATAAGCGATCAAAAAAACTTACAGTCCGGATTCGTCGACACCGCCATAGATATCCGAATCCTTGTACAAATCATGCACGTGACGCACCAGGACCATGATCACGGCCGCCACCGGCAATGCCAGCAGCACTCCGGTAAAACCAAACAACTCGCCGCCGGCCAGAATGGCGAAGATCACCGCCACCGGGTGTAGACCGATCCGGTCGCCCACCAGCAACGGCGTCAGGACCATGCCTTCCAGCGCCTGGCCGACCATGAACACCGCGACAATACCGATCATGGGATACAAATCGCCACCGAACTGGAACAGACCGGCAATCAATGCCGCCCCAATCCCAATGACAAACCCCATGTACGGCACGATCGCTGCCAACCCGGCAATCAGACCGATCAACAGCCCCAGCTCCAGCCCGACGATCATCAAGCCTGCGGCATAGATCACGCCCAGCGCCAGCATCACCAGCAGCTGCCCGCGCACGAACGCCCCGAGCACTTCATGGCATTCTTCCGCCAGGGACATCACGCGCACTTCACGATCACGCGGCAGCAGGCTGCGGATCTTGGCCATCATCAGGTCCCAGTCGCGCAGCAGATAAAAACTCACCACCGGAATCAGCACCAGATTGGCCAGCCAGCCGATCAGCGCGAGGCCTGAAGCCGTCGCCTGACTCAGCACCACGCCGACCACATCGGTGGTCTGGCCCATGTGCTCGCTGAACGCCGCCTTGAGCTTATCGAACTTCCAGAAGCCGTCCGACAACCCGATCTTCGATTGCGCCCACGGCACGGCGGTGTGCTGCAACCAGTCGAGCATTTGCGGCGCCAGTTCATACAAACGAAACAGCTGCCTGGCGAGCATCGGCACCAACACCAACAGCAACGCGGTGACGATCAATGTGAACAACGCAAACACCGCCACCACGCCCCAGGTCCGTGACAGACCGTACTTTTCCAGACGATCCACCAGCGGGTCGAACAGATAGGCCAGCAACAGCGCCACCAGGAACGGCGTCAGGATCGGGTGCAACAGGTAAACAAACGCGCAAAGCAGGACCACCCCACCGAGCCAGAACCAACGCCGTGTATCGGCCATGTACCACTCCTGCTTCTATATAAAGAAAAACTACCAGCGAAAACGTAACTGCGGCGTCGGTGCCGGGGCTGCGACCGGTGTCGAGCCAGCCGCCACGGGTTGAACAGCCGTCGCGGGGGCCGGCGCCTCACCGGCCGAAATTTCCTGCAACTTGGCCAAAGACAACTGCGCCCGCAGCTGTTCGGCACTGCCATTGACCCGATAAAGCACACGGTCGCCATCGACACTCTGCAGACGTGCGCCAAAAGGCTCCAGCAAACGCCCGAGCGCCGCATAGTGCTCCAGATTCATCCCCTGCACTTCCAGCAGTTGCTCGCTCGATGCGCCCGGCTTAGCGGCAAAACGTGGTGCCAGGCGTTGGCTGACCGCCAGCATCACCGCGTCGGCCAGCGCGGCGGCATCGGCGCCCTGCACGCTACCGGCTTCTTTCTTATCGCCCAACCACAAACGCCACTTGGCTTGCCATTGGCCACCCTCTTCACGGGCATGCACCGCCAGCAGAGCGTCGGCATTGTAACGGTCGGATGCGCCCCGCAGCGGTGCCGGGTCTGCACTTTCCAGATTCGGCGCAGTGGCGACAATCTGCTCGTTCAGGTCCGCCAGCGGCAACCGCAGCGGCAGCCCACGATGTTGCGCCGCTCGAAGCAGTGGCGTGGCACTGGCTTGGCCATCGCCGACCAGGCTCGAACCTTCACTGGAATCGTTCAACCACCAGCCGAGGATCGACGGCCGATTGGCACCCCACACAGCCAACCCGGCACGCCGCAAGGCCTGTTCGGTGGTGGCCGGATCGAAATCGACTTTCAGCACCTCCGGTGGCCCGGCGTCATAGCCGAACTGACTGATGATCTGTTGAGGGTCTTTGCGCACAGCCGCCAGACCAGGGCTTTGCGCCGCCTTGGGGTCGCCGGTCAGGCGCAACACCAACGTATCCAGCGCCCGCTGAGTCGCCTGATCGCGCTCCTCCGGCGTCTGACTACTGACCGGCTCGCGCACTTGATAGAGGCCTTTGACGGTTTCGGCATGGCAGGTCAAGCTGACCACGGATAAACAGCCCACGAACAAGCATTTAAGAAAACGCATGAAAGATTCCTGACGACAAGAGCGGCTGGAACAAACCGCATGAACATGAAGACGATTGAGCTAGGCTGTGACCACACACTCAAGCAAAACATTCACACGATCACATTAAGTTTTCGCACTGTCATAACGATAGACGGTTAGCGTCAATACCTTATACAGCCATGTGGGACGCCACCAATACGCGCAATATCGGTTTTTTTAACGCGATATGCCTCTACCCGTCGGCACGAGGATGGCCGCTGCCCCTCAAGCCTGATAAAATCGCGCGCCTTCGCAGACCGGCAACAGCCGGGCGCCCTGAAATTCGCGGATGGCAATTGCCCTTCGCCTGCTTCAGTGGCCCCACTGGACTCGGTCGTTACCCCTGAATCCCCCCTAAAGGCCTGGATCATGAGCAAGCAACCCTCCCTGAGCTACAAGGACGCCGGTGTAGACATCGACGCCGGTGAAGCATTGGTCGAACGCATCAAGAGCGTCGCCAAGCGCACTGCGCGCCCGGAAGTCATGGGCGGCCTGGGCGGTTTCGGCGCCCTCTGCGAAATCCCGGCCGGTTACAAACAACCGGTGCTGGTATCGGGCACTGACGGCGTCGGCACCAAGCTGCGCCTGGCGCTGAACCTGAACAAGCACGACAGCATCGGCATCGACCTGGTTGCCATGTGCGTGAACGACCTGGTGGTCTGCGGCGCCGAGCCGCTGTTCTTCCTGGACTACTACGCCACCGGCAAACTGAACGTCGAAACCGCGACCCAGGTCGTGACCGGCATCGGCGCTGGCTGTGAACTGTCCGGCTGCTCCCTGGTCGGCGGCGAAACCGCTGAAATGCCTGGCATGTACGAAGGCGAAGACTACGACCTGGCCGGCTTCTGCGTCGGCGTCGTGGAAAAAGCCGAAATCATCGACGGTTCTAAAGTCGCTGCCGGCGATGCCCTGCTCGCCCTGCCGTCTTCCGGCCCGCACTCCAACGGCTACTCGCTGATCCGCAAGATCATCGAAGTGTCCGGTGCAGACATCGAAAACATCCAGCTCGACGGCAAGCCGCTGACCGATCTGCTGATGGCCCCGACCCGCATCTACGTGAAGCCGCTGCTCAAGCTGATCAAAGAAACGGGCGCCGTCAAAGCCATGGCCCACATCACTGGTGGCGGCCTGCTGGACAACATCCCGCGCGTGCTGCCAAAAGGCGCTCAAGCGGTGGTTGACGTCGCGAGCTGGACCCGCCCTGCGGTGTTCGATTGGCTGCAAGAGAAAGGCAACGTCGACGAAAACGAAATGCACCGCGTGCTGAACTGCGGCGTCGGCATGGTCATCTGCGTTGCTCAAGAGCACGTTGAAACCGCACTGAACGTACTGCGTGAAGCTGGCGAGCAGCCTTGGGTCATCGGCCAGATCGCCACCGCCGCCGAAGGCGCGGCTCAGGTCGACCTGAAGAACCTTAAGGCTCATTAATGTCCGTAACCTGTGATGTGGTGGTGCTGCTGTCCGGCACCGGCAGTAACTTGCAGGCCTTGATCGACAGCACGCGGACCGGCGACAGCCCGGCCCGCATCGCTGCGGTGATCTCCAACCGCGCCGACGCCTACGGCCTGCAACGCGCCAGGGACGCGGGTATCGACACCCGCACCCTGGATCACAAGGCTTTCGAAGGTCGCGAGGCCTTCGATGCCGCGCTGATCGAACTGATCGACGCCTTCAACCCCAAACTCGTGGTACTGGCCGGCTTCATGCGCATTCTCAGCGCTGACTTCGTGCGCCACTATCAGGGTCGCCTGCTCAATATCCATCCCTCGCTGCTGCCCAAACACAAAGGGTTACACACCCATCAGCGCGCGCTGGAGGCCGGCGACGCTGAACACGGCTGTTCCGTGCACTTCGTCACCGAGGAACTCGATGGCGGACCACTGGTCGTACAGGCAGTAATACCGGTAGAGTTGCACGATTCGCCGCAGAGTCTGGCGCAGCGAGTCCACACCCAGGAACACCTGATCTACCCGATGGCCGTACGCTGGTTTGCCGAAGGCCGTTTATCACTCGGTGAACAAGGTGCTTTACTGGACGGACAGTTACTCGCGGCCAGCGGCCACTTGATTCTAACCTAGGAGATTTTATGCGTCGCGCCCTGCTCTTCGCTTGCGCTCTGCTCGCCCTGCCATTTGCGCAGGCCGCAGACCTTCAACCCTTCTCCGCCAGCTACACCGCCGACTGGAAACAGCTGCCCATGAGCGGCACCGCCGAGCGCAGCCTGACCAAGGGAACCAATGGCGTCTGGAAGCTCAGCTTCAAGGCGTCGATGATGATTGCCAGCCTGACCGAAGAAAGCACCCTGACGCTGGACAAGGACACGCTGCTGCCACAGTCCTACCACTTCGAGCGCGGCGGCCTGGGCAAAGCCAAGAAAGCTGATCTGGACTTTGACTGGACCACCAAAATGGTCACCGGTACTGATCGAGGTGATGCCGTCAAGCTTCCACTCAATCGCGGCATGGTCGACAAGTCCACCTATCAACTGGCACTGCAGCATGACGTAGCCGCCGGCAAGAAAAGCATGAGCTATCAAGTCGTCGATGACGGCGAAGTCGATACCTATGACTTCCGCGTGCTGGGTTCAGAGAAAGTCGACACCAAGGCCGGCCAGATCGATGCGATCAAGGTCGAACGCGTACGCGATCCGACTCAAAGCAAGCGCATCACCGTGCTGTGGTTCGCCAAGGATTGGGATTACTTGCTGGTCCGTCTGCAACAGGTTGAAACCGACGGCAAGGAGTACAACATCATGCTCCTCGACGGTACGGTCAACGGCAAGACGGTCAAAGGCAGCTGATCCGCAACAAAATGAAAGCCCCGCAAACGCGGGGCTTTTTTTCGTCTGGCATTGGGTTGGATTAGAGCGATCAGCGCACGGTAAAGCGTTGTTGAGCCAGCAGACGGTCGCCCTGGAACACCATGAAACGCCATTCACCGGGAACAACTTCATGACTTTCGGTGAACTCGAAGGCCATCAGGTCCTGCGGAGCACCAGGTACCAGTTTCTGAGTGACTTCCAGCTTGTCGTGACGCACGCCATCCGGAGTACGAATGCCCGGCGTGAAATAGAGCAACGTCAGCGGCTGGTCTTCGGCGACCTTGCCGGCCAACTGGTAGCGCATACCGAATTTGGCGCCCAATTTGGCGGGGACGATTTCGGTTTGCTGGATCTGTTCATTGCTGCGACGCAAAACCCGCTCGCCCGATTGCAGTTCGGCTTTCTGACCAGCGAACACGCCGTACTCCACCGGGCCTTCGACGCGGACTTCTGCACTGGCCAGAGCACTGACGAACATTATTGTGGCCAGGGTGACTAAGCGGGTGAGGTGCATGGTGCGCTCCTTGATTGAGATGAGCGCGAGGGTATGACGCAGGGATGACAGGTTAATGACAGATTGGCGGAGCACATCAAAAGATCGCAGCCTTCGGCAACTCCTACAGGAATGCTCTATAACTTCAGGGTCTTTTTTTGATCGAATGACTTTTCCTATTGCCCGCGAGGTTTCCCATGACTGTCACCGTCAACACTGTCTCTGCCGAAGGTTTTCGTCACAGCGTCCAGATCGATGACCACGAACTCTTTGCAGATGTGTCGAAAACCTCCGGCGGCGAAGGCACCGCGCCTGAACCACACGACTACTTCGATGCAGCCCTCGGCGCCTGCAAGGCCCTGACGCTGAAAATGTATGCGAAGAAAAAGAACATCCCGTTAACGGGCGTCGAGGTTGAGGTCAAGCGCGACAACAGTGAAGAGCAGAAAGGCAAATACGCCCTGCACGTCGAACTCACGCTCAAAGGCGTACTTACCGACGCACAGCGCGACGAGCTGCACCGCGTGGCCGACCGCTGCCCGGTCCACAAACTGATGACCCTCTCTGAAGTCAGCATCGAAACCCATCTGTCCGAAGGTGCCTTCAGCCAATAGCGGCAAGGGCTGCGCAAGCGGGTTATGCTCCCTGCGTCACCCGCTCAGCCTGGAATGCACCATGAACACGCCACTCGTGATCCGCCCTCGCGCCGAAGATGTCGAAGGCCAGCCGATTCTTCGCCCGTTGCCGTCAGCCAAATGCCGCAACGTCGGGCCTTTCGTGTTTTTCGACCACATGCTCGAAACCCGTTACCCGGCGGGCAAAGGCATGAATATCCGTCAGCATCCGCACATTGGCCTGTCCACCCTCACCTACCTGTTTGAAGGGCAAATCCAGCACAAGGACAGCCTCGGTTCCGATCAGGTGGTGAATGCTGGCGATGTCAGTTGGATGACCGCCGGCAGCGCGATTGCCCACGTCGAACGCACACCCGAAGCATTGAAGGACAGCGGCTTTACCCTGCACGGCTTGCAGATCTGGCTGGCTTCGCCCAAGGATCATGAACACGGCCCAGGGCATTACAGCCACCATCCGGCTGCCACGCTACCTGCCAGCGATATGCTTGGCGTGAAGATACGCATGATCGCCGGATCAGGCTTTTGCCTAGAATCGCCGGTCCCAGTGCTTTCTCCTACGCTGTACGCCGAATTGAACCTGCAAACGGCGACCACATTGCTGATTCCCACCGAGCATGCAGAACGGGCACTGTATGTGCTGAGCGGTGAGGTGCAACTGGATGGCGAGCTGCTGGAACCGCACTCGCTGGTGGTGTTGCCGGTCGGGGAAGAGATGACACTGTTCGCCGAGAGCGACTGTCATGCCGTGCTGTTTGGCGGCGCGCCGCTGGATGGGCCACGACGGATCAACTGGAATTTCGTGGCCAGCGATCCGGCATTGATCGATGAAGCACGTCGGCGCTGGGCGGCCGGGGATTGGCCGACAGTGCCGGGGGAAAGCGAGCGGATTGAGCTGCCGAAACACCGAAGCCCGCCAACTCCCTTGTGATTGATCGACTGATCGTTCCCATGCGCAGCAAAGGGATGCAGCCCGTGACGCTCCGCGTCACTGGACGCGGAGCGTCCCTAGAGGCATTCCCACGCAGAGCGTGGGAACGATCAAAAAACCCGCCGAAGCGGGTTTTTTTTTACAACACAGTTAAACCGACAGTTCAACCAACAGCTTGTTCAGACGGCGCACATAAGCGGCCGGGTCTTTCAAGCTGTCGCCGGCCGCCAGGGCTGCCTGATCGAACAGAATGTGCGACAGGTCGCCGAAGCGCTCGTCGCTCTGCTCGTTGTCGAGTTTCTCGATCAGCGGGTGAGCCGGGTTGAATTCGAAGATCGGCTTGGAATCCGGAACCTTCTGACCGCTGGCTTCCAGGATCTGACGCATTTGCAGGCCCAAGTCCTGCTCGCCGATGGCGAGGATCGCCGGGGAATCGGTCAGGCGGTGGGAAACCCGCACTTCAGCAACGGACTCACCCAAAGCAGTTTTGAGACGCTCAACCAGACCTTCTTTGGACTTGGCGACTTCTTCCGCGGCTTTCTTGTCTTCTTCCGAATCCAGGTTGCCGAGGTCCAGGTCACCGCGTGCCACGTCGACAAAGCTCTTGCCGTCGAAGTCGCTGAGGTAGCTCATCAACCACTCGTCGATGCGGTCGGTCAACAGCAGCACTTCGATGCCTTTCTTGCGGAAGACTTCCAGGTGCGGGCTGTTTTTGACTTGCGCGTAGGTTTCGCCAGTCAGGTAGTAAATCTTGTCCTGACCTTCCTTGGCGCGCGCCAGGTAGTCGGCCAGACCCACAACCTGCTCGCCGTCATCGCCCTGAGTGGACGCAAAACGCAGCAGGCCAGCAATTTTTTCTTTGTTGGCGAAGTCTTCTGCCGGGCCTTCTTTCATGACCTGACCGAAGTTCTTCCAGAAGCCTTTGTATTGCTCAGGCTCGTTCTTCGCCAGTTTTTCCAGCATGTCCAGAACGCGCTTGGTCAGCGCCGATTTCATGGAATCGATGATCGGGTCTTTCTGCAAGATTTCCCGCGACACGTTCAGCGACAGGTCGTTGGAGTCGACTACGCCTTTGATGAAGCGCAGGTACAGCGGCAGGAAGGACTCGGCCTGATCCATGACGAACACACGCTGCACGTACAGCTTCAGGCCTTTCGGCGCTTCACGCTGGTACAGGTCGAACGGAGCACGGGTCGGCACATAAAGCAGCGAGGTGTACTCGAGCTTGCCTTCGACCTTGTTGTGACTCCAGCTCAGCGGGTTTTCGAAATCGTGAGCGACGTGTTTGTAGAACTCCTGGTATTCCTCGTCTTTTACTTCAGTGCGAGGACGAGTCCACAGGGCGCTGGCGCGGTTGACGGTTTCCCATTCAACGGCAGGCTTGTCTTCGCCTTCAACGGCTGCCACTTCTTTCGGCAACTCGATCGGCAAGGCGATGTGGTCGGAGTACTTCTTGATGATGTTGCGCAGACGCCAGCCATCGGCGAATTCGTCTTCAGCGGACTTCAGGTGCAGGACAATGCGGGTACCACGGTCGGCTTTCTCGACAGTAGAAATTTCGAACTCGCCTTCGCCCTTGGACGACCAGTGCACGCCTTCACTGGCTGCGAGGCCGGCACGGCGGCTGAATACGTCAACTTTATCGGCGACGATGAACGCCGAGTAAAAACCAACACCGAATTGACCGATCAGGTGCGAGTCTTTTTTCTGATCGCCAGACAAGTGTTTCATGAAATCGGCAGTGCCGGACTTGGCGATGGTGCCCAGATGGGTCACCGCGTCGTCACGGCTCATGCCGATGCCGTTGTCTTCGAGGGTGACGGTTTTAGCCTCTTTGTCGAAGCTCACACGGATTTTCAGTTCAGCGCCGCCTTCCAGCAATTCAGGCTTGGCGAGGGCTTCAAAGCGTAATTTGTCGACAGCGTCAGAGGCGTTCGAGATCAATTCGCGAAGGAAAATTTCCTTGTTGGAATACAGCGAATGGATCATGAGGTGCAGCAGTTGCTTCACCTCGGTCTGGAAGCCCAGGGTTTCCTTTTGAGTTTCCACACTCATGGTCATCAAACTCCAATCAGATGGCAATGGCCGAGACCGTGAGGGTCTACGGCGGGTTGTCATCAGAGTTGGGGGCTGAGATCAGAATTTCAAGGGCTCTTCGATTTTGAAATGAGCCCGGGCCGTGGCAATAGGCTCAGCTTCACTACGTTGCCAGGCGATAATCGCCACATTGGCCACCCGACGCCCCTGTCGGCATACCTGGCATTTGGCCCAGGTATCGCGAAACTGGCCCGCGCGCAGGTAGTCGAGGGAAAAGTCGATAATCTTCGGCACGCCGGGCGAGCCGGTGAAAATCAACAGGTGCAGTGCCGCCGAGAGCTCCATGAACCCGGCAATGACCCCGCCATGAATCGCCGGCAATAAAGGATTACCAATGTTGTCCCTGTTGGCCGGCAGACGAAACAGCAGTTCATCCCCAACACGCGAGCATTCAACACCGATCAGCCTGGCGTAGGGAATCAGGTCCAGCAGCGAGGCATAGTCCCCCTGCGCATGAGCCTGTTGAAGTTGTTCCTTGAATGTGTCGGTCATTTCGCACCTCCGGCAATGGCACCCGCGAAACCTTTGGTCCCTTTGATGCCCTTGCCCATGCGCATAAACGTGCCCACCACATGGGCGATGGGCTGTTCGGGGTCGTCCTGATAGGCAAAACCGCGCGCGAAGATCACGTCCGTGGTCACCCGGTAGCATTGGGCGAAGCCGTACACGTCCTTGTGCGGCTCGGCGGCGTGCATATAGTCGACGCGCAAGTCGAGCGTCGGACAGACTTCAAACTCAGGCAGCACGCAGAGAGTGGCCATGCCGCAAGCGGTGTCCATCAGCGAGGTCAGGGCACCGCCATGAATCACCCCGGTTTGCGGGTTGCCGACGATTTGTAGGCTGTACGGCAAAATCACCGTCAGCCCTTCGCTACAGGCGTTGTGAACGCGCATGCCGAGTACCTGACAATGGCGCAATGCCGACAGGAATCGAGTCGCACGCTCAAAAACGGGGTTTTCGGTCATTGGATAAAACGCTTCTTAGTGTCTGGGCAAAATAGCGAGCCCGAGAGTAAAAGTTCCGCAGCAAAACAAACTTATATATCTGTGCAATTTGAGGAACTTAACCCTCATCGCTGTGCTCGAAAGGCCAGTAGATATTTTCCATAAGGAGAAACACCCCATGCGTAAGACTTTAGCTATTGCCTTGATGTTGACCGCTACCCTCGGTCTCGCTGCCTGCGATAAAAAATCCGAGGACAAAGCTCAAGATGCCACCAAACATGCTGAACAAGCTCAGGAAAAAATGAGCGAAGCTCAGGATAAAGTGAATGAGGCAGCAAAAGAAAACGCCGAAGCTGCCAAAGCTCAGGCCGAATCGAACGAAGCAGCGGTAAAAGAAGCCGCTCCAGCGCCGGTTCCAGCGCCAGAAGCCCCTAAAAACTAAAAACGTTTTTAGTGTGATAAAAGAAAACCCGCCCAGTGCGGGTTTTCTTTTTATTGGCAATAAGTATTAGAGCAAAACTGTTCTAAAAGTCGGACTAATCATCAGCAACAACGAACACACTAAACCCACAAACCACACCAGACTGCGCTGCCAGGCCAGATCTGCCCAATAGCACAGCAAGTAAATGACGCGCGTGATCACGAAGATGATTGCCAGCGCATCGATCAGCCATCCCGCCGTCTGCGTGGTGTGCGCCATCAACACCCCTACCGCAAACAATATGAACGCCTCGAAACTGTTCTGATGGGCCGCCAATGCGCGGGCGCCGAAACCGGTTAGTTGGGCCTGTTGCTGACGCGGCAGGTGATTGTCGTAACCGCCCTGCTCGTTCATGGCTTTGGCCACCGGAATCTTTGCCACGTAAATCAACAATGCGCTGATCAACACACACCAAAACGGAATACTCATCAAGCAGCCTCCTTGTTTGCTTCAGGCAATGGCGCCTCTGTAGGTGTATAGACCATCACATCCAGAACGTCGGAGTGAAACTCACGGCGATACAACACAAACACGACGCCGGCACTCATCAACATGAACAACCAGGGGCTGACGAACCAGGCCAGCATGGTCATGCCAAAGTAATAGGAACGCAGACCGAAGTTGAACTGGTTGGCCGCCATGGAGATGACACGCGCCGCCCGGGAAGCGAAGGCTTTACGCTCTTGCTCGGACACATGGCGCTCGCCGATCATCGGTGCCGAGCCCACGAGAATCGCCGCAAAATTGTACTGACGCATGCACCAACTGAACGTAAAGAACGCATAGACAAACACCAGCGCCAGGCATAACAACTTGATTTCCGACATGCCCTGGGAAGCCTGTTGCACCATCGGGATGTCCGCCAGCAACGACACGGCTCTGTCGGAAGCCCCCAATACCGTGAGAATACCGGCCAGGATAATCAACGTGCTGGACGCGAAGAACGAGGCGTTACGCTCCAGGTTGCCAATCACGCTGGCGTCGGCAATGCGGTTGTCGCGCAACAGCATGCGACGCATCCAGTCTTCACGGTACAGGTGCAGCACGCTGGCCAGGCACGCGGTGTCGCGGCCCTTCCATGTCGCATAGCGGGTGTAACCGCCCCAACAGATGACAAACCAGAGCGCGGCAAGGATGTGGATCAGGTTGGTGTGGATGAATGACATGCAGACCCTTGAGAGACATTGATTAAATATGTAGGAGCGAGGCTTGCCCGCGCTCCTACAGATACTCTTCGACGTTAGCGCAAGGAAAAAGACACCGCATCACGCGCATAAAAAAATGCCCCGTATCGCTTGATACGGGGCATTTCTATTTTTTGCCAGGAAGCAGCTCAAGACCCGCCTGTGGCGGGCCGTAAGTGTTAAGCCAGCGCTTCTTCGCGCTTGCCCAACAGACGGTCGCAAACCACCGCAACTACCAGCGTCATGACCGACGGCACCAGCCACGCCAGCCCCTGCTCGCTCAACGGCAGGTGAGCCAGTTGAGTCGGCATCCAGTCGGCCAGACCGGCGCCTTTGAGGGCATCGATCAAGCCGAAGATGAACGACATCAACATGACCGGACCGACGATGCGGCCCTGCTCATGCCAGAAGTCCTTGCAGAAACTGAGAGCGACCAGGGCGATGCACGGCGGGTAAATGGCGGTGAGTACCGGAATCGAGAACGCGATCAGCTTGGTGAGGCCCAAATTGGACACCAGCAGGGAGAACGCCGCCAGGATGATCACCAGGGTCTTGTAGGACAGCGGCAGCACGCGACTGAAGTATTCGGCGCAGGCGCACGTCAGACCGACCGCTGTCACCAGGCAGGCCAGAGAGATCAGCACCGCAAGGAAACCACTGCCCAGGCTGCCGAAGGTGTGTTGCACATAGGCATGCAGCACAGCGGCGCCGTTGGTCGCGCCCACTGCCACTTCATGGCTGCCCGAACCCAGGCGGAACAGGCTGACGTAGACCAGCGCCAGGCCCACCCCGGCAATCAGCCCGGCGATGATCGCGTAGCGGGTGATCAAGGCTGGCGACTCGACGCCCCGGGAACGGATCGCGTTGACGATGACAATGCCGAACACCAATGCGCCCAGGGTATCCATGGTCAGGTAACCATTGATGAACCCTTGAGAGAACGGTGCTGCGACATATTCAGGGGTAGCAACGCCGATATCCCCGGCTGGCAATGCGAATGCCGCGATGCCGAGAACGGCCAGAGCGATGATCTTCAGCGGTGCAAGGAAACGTCCTACGGTGTCCAGCAGACGGCCCGGATAGAGCGAGATGAAGAACACCAGCAGGAAGTACACCGAACTATAGAGAAACAGCGCCAGCGGGCTCTCGCCGGTCAGCGGCGCCAAGCCCACTTCAAACGATACGGTCGCGGTGCGCGGCGTCGCGAACAACGGGCCAACAGCGAGGTAGCACGCGGCTGCCAGCAGGCCACCGGCGACTTTACCGATCGGGCTGCTCAAGGCATCCATTGCACCACCGACCTTGGCCAGGGCGACAACGGTGATCACCGGCAGACCGACCGCGGTGATCAGAAAACCCAGCGCCGCCATCCAGACATTAGGCCCGGACTGCAAACCGACGATAGGCGGGAAGATGATATTGCCAGCCCCGACGAACAGGGCAAACGTCATAAAACCCAGTGCCAGGATGTCCTGGCCTTTCAACACTTTCATTAAGGAAATACCACACTACTGAATCGGAATTTAGAGAGGGATTTCCCTTATGGGTGAGGGAAATGCTGTCGGCCCGTATAGGACTGACCCGTTTAGCGCGCAGCGTCCTTGTGGGCAGCAAACGCAAAATGGCTGCTAGCCTAACGAATTTGCACGACAAACGCACTGTTACAGTGCGATCTATCCGATACGCGACACTTCAATGTCGCCTTTACATATCTAAATTTCCTGCCTCGACGCAGATCGTTCCCACGCCCTACGCGGGAATGTATCCATTGACGCTCTGCGTCACATTCAAAGGCGGAACGCGTAGCGTCCCTGGCGGCATTCCCACGCAGAGCGTGGGAACGATCACCCGGAAACGACAAAGGCCACCCGAAGGTGGCCTTTGCCTGGTAAAGCGTCAGTTAAGCGCGAGGCTTACTTGATCGCCCAACCGGTCAGCTCGGACAAAGCCTTGCCGATGTCTGCCAGCGAACGCACGGTTTTAACGCCTGCGTCTTCCAGGGCAGCAAACTTCTCGTCTGCAGTGCCTTTGCCGCCAGAGATGATTGCGCCAGCATGGCCCATGCGCTTGCCCGCAGGGGCAGTCACACCAGCGATGTAGGAAACAACCGGCTTGGTCACGTTTGCCTTGATGTAGGCAGCCGCTTCTTCTTCAGCCGAACCGCCGATCTCACCGATCATCACGATCGCTTCGGTCTTCGGGTCTTCCTGGAACAGCTTCAGGATGTCGATGAAGTTCGAACCCGGGATCGGGTCACCACCGATGCCGACGCAAGTCGACTGACCGAAACCGGCGTCAGTAGTCTGCTTCACAGCTTCGTAGGTCAGGGTGCCGGAACGGGAAACGATACCGACCTTGCCTGGCAAGTGAATGTGACCTGGCATGATGCCGATCTTGCATTCGCCTGGAGTGATCACGCCTGGGCAGTTAGGACCGATCAGGACTACGCCCAGCTCGTCGCACTTGACCTTGGCATCCAGCATGTCCAGGGTAGGAATGCCTTCAGTGATGCAAACGATCAGCTTGATGCCGCCGAAGGCTGCTTCCAGGATGGAGTCCTTGCAGAAAGGAGCTGGAACGTAGATCACACTGGCGGTGGCGCCAGTGGCAGCTACAGCGTCTTTCACGGTGTTGAACACTGGCAGACCCAGGTGCTCGGTGCCGCCTTTGCCAGGCGTTACGCCGCCAACCATCTTGGTGCCGTATTCGATGGCTTGCTGGGTGTGGAAACTACCTTGCGAACCGGTAATACCCTGGCAGATAACTTTGGTGTCTTTATTGATCAGGACGCTCATTATTTGCCCTCCGCAGCTTTAACGACTTGTTGAGCAGCGTCGGTCAGGCTGGTAGCAGCGATGATGTTCAAACCGCTTTCTGCCAGTACTTTAGCGCCCAGCTCAGCGTTGTTGCCTTCAAGGCGAACAACAACCGGGATTTTCACGCCGACTTCTTTCACAGCGCCGATGATGCCTTCGGCAATCATGTCGCAACGAACGATGCCGCCGAAGATGTTGACCAATACTGCAGCGACGTTAGTGTCGGACAGGATGATCTTGAACGCTTCGGTTACGCGTTCTTTGGTAGCACCGCCGCCCACGTCGAGGAAGTTGGCTGGTTTGCCGCCATGCAGGTTGACGATGTCCATGGTACCCATGGCCAGGCCAGCACCGTTGACCATGCAACCGATGTTGCCTTCCAGCGCTACGTAGTTCAGTTCGAACTTGGCAGCGTGCGCTTCGCGCGGATCGTCTTGCGACGGATCGTGGAAAGTCTTCAGCTTAGGCTGACGGTACATGGCGTTGGCGTCGATGTTGATCTTGGCGTCGAGGCAATGCAGATCGCCGTCAGCCTTGATCACCAGCGGGTTCACTTCCAGCAGAGCCAGGTCGTGATCCTTGAACAGCTTGGCCAGACCTACGAAGATCTTGGCGAACTGAGCAACCTGCTTGCCTTCCAGACCCAGCTGGAATGCCAGCTCGCGACCCTGGAATGGCTGAGCGCCAACCAGTGGATCGATGGTGGCCTTGAGGATTTTCTCAGGGGTGTCGTGAGCGATTTTCTCGATGTCCACGCCACCTTCGGTGGAAGCCATGAACACGATGCGACGGCTCGAACGGTCAACGACAGCGCCCAGGTACAGCTCTTTAGCGATATCAGTGCACGATTCAACCAGGATCTTGGTGACTGGCTGACCATTGGCATCAGTCTGGTAAGTCACCAGACGCTTGCCCAACCACTGTTGAGCGAATGCTTTGGCGTCTTCTTTGCTGCGAACCAGCTTTACGCCGCCCGCTTTACCGCGACCACCAGCGTGGACCTGGGCTTTGACAACCCATTCGGTCCCGCCGATCTTGTCGCACGCTTCTGCTGCTGCTTCCGGGGTGTCTACGGCGAAACCCTGGGATACTGGCAGGCCGTATTCAGCGAACAGCTGCTTACCCTGATACTCGTGAAGATTCATGCTTATTACCGTCTTCGTTAGGTACTGCGCATTCGGTGCTGCACTTGTTGAAGTGCCGCACCACCTGTGACTGCTGCTTGCGTAGCTGAGCTACGCAAGGCTGCGTCCGGCGGACATTCCGCGGTGAGTCTTGCACGCAAGGCTCACGACGGGCCTCCCGCCGTGGTTTCTTATTGTCTTGTCTTAACGCTTCTTGCGGTTGGCGATGTGGATGGCGCCGCCATTCACAGCCAAAGCTGCTTCGTGCAAGGCTTCAGACAGGGTCGGATGGGAGAAAACCATCATGCCCAGGTCTTCAGCGCTGGTGCCGAATTCCATACCGATCGCGCCCTGCTGAACCAGTTCTGCAGCGCTCGGGCCAATCACGTGGACGCCCAATACGCGGTCAGTCTTGGCATCAGCGATGACTTTCACGAAACCGCCGGTATCGTTGGCTGCCATGGCACGGCCACTGGCTGCGAACGGGAAGGTGCCAACGTTAACTTCAACGCCTTCAGCCTTCAAGGTCTGCTCGGTTTTGCCGACCCACGCGATTTCCGGGTGAGTATAAATAACAGACGGGATCAGGTCATAGTTGATTTGGGCTTTGTGGCCCTTGATGCGCTCAACCACCATGATGCCTTCTTCGGACGCCTTGTGCGCCAGCATCATGCCGCGAACCACGTCACCGATCGCGTAAACGCCCGGTACGCTGGTCGCGCACTGGTCGTCAACGAAGATGAAGCCACGCTCGTCGATGGTCACACCGCTGTCGGCAGCCAACAGTTCGGTGGTCACTGGACGGCGACCAACGGCAACGATCAGCTTGTCGAACGTGATGTTCTGTTCGCCATTGGCATCGGTGTAGTTCACAACGACTTCGTCGCCGTTCACTTTGGAACCGGTGACGCGAGCGCCCAGCTTGATGTCCAGACCTTGTTTGGTCAGGGTTTTGTAGGCTTCTTTGGAAACGGCGTCGTCAGCGGCTGGCAGGAACTTCTCCAGGGCTTCCAGAACAACCACTTCAGCGCCCAGACGGGACCATACCGAACCCAGTTCCAGACCGATCACGCCAGCGCCGATAACGCCCAGACGCTTGGGTACGGATTGGAATTCCAGCGCGCCCGTCGAATCGACGATCACCTTCTGGTCAACCGGAGCCGGCGGAATGTCGATCGGACGCGAGCCCGAAGCCAGAATCACGTTCTCGGCTTCGATGATTTCAACGCTGCCGTCTGGCTTGGTCAATTCGACTTTCTTGCCGGCCAGCAGTTTGCCGTGGCCTTGCAGGGAAGTAACGCCGTTAGCCTTGAACAGGGTCGCAACGCCGGAGGTCAGGCCTTTGACGATGGTGGATTTACGGCCGACCATCGCTGCCACGTCCATGGTCACGCCAGCGTGGTTGATACCGTGGATCGCGAAGCCTTCTTTGGCTTCCTTGTATTTCCAGGAGCTGTCCAGCAGCGCCTTGGATGGAATGCAGCCGACGTTCAGGCAAGTACCGCCCAGGGCCAGTTTGCCTTCCTTGTCGGTGTATTTCTCGATGCAGGCAGTGGAGAGGCCCAGTTGCGCTGCTTTAATGGCAGCCACATAGCCGCCAGGGCCCGCGCCGATCACTACTACGTCAAATTTTTGCGACATTCAAAAAATCCTCTTTTTTGCGGCAAACTTGAAGCCGCAAGCCTCAAGCCAAGCTGCCCTTTCTTGCAGCTTGTAGCTTGAAACCTGCAGCTGCTTCTATCAGATATCCAGCAGCAAACGAGCCGGGTCTTCCAGCAGGTTCTTGATGGTAACCAGGAAGGTCACAGCTTCTTTGCCGTCGATCAAACGGTGATCATAAGACAGAGCGAGGTACATCATCGGACGGATAACGACTTGACCGTTGATCGCCATAGGACGCTGCAGAATGTTGTGCATGCCCAGGATGGCCGCTTGTGGCGGGTTGACGATCGGGGTCGACATCATCGAACCGAAAGTACCACCGTTGGTGATGGTGAACGTACCACCGGTCATTTCGTCCATCGACAGCTTGCCGTCACGAGCCTTCTTGCCGAAGGTGGCGATGCCGCCTTCGATTTCAGCCAGGCTCATCAGTTCGGCATTACGCAGAACCGGTACAACCAGGCCGCGATCGCTGGAAACAGCCACACCGACGTCAGCGTAGCCGTGATAAACGATGTCAGCACCGTCGATCGACGCGTTGACAGCCGGGAAGCGTTTCAGCGCTTCGGTGGCAGCCTTGACGAAGAACGACATGAAGCCCAGGCGTACGCCGTTGTGGGACTTCTCGAACAGGTCTTTGTACTTCGAACGCAGGGCCATGACTTCGGTCATGTCGACTTCGTTGAACGTGGTCAGCATCGCCATGTTCGACTGAGCTTCAACCAGACGCTTGGCAACGGTGGCCCGCACGCGGGTCATCGGTACGCGCTTCTCGATGCGATCGCCGGCAGCGAACACTGGAGCAGCAGCGGCAGGCGCAGCAGCCTTGGCAGGCGCGGCAGCCGGAGCGGCTTTCTTGGCAGCTACAGCGGCAACCACGTCTTCCTTGGTCACACGACCGCCTTTGCCAGTGCCGGCAACGGAAGCGATGTTGATGCCGTTTTCTTCAGCCAGCTTGCGAGCAGCCGGTGCAGCAACAGGATCGTCTTCGCCCGCTTCGGCAGGAGCAGCGGCAACGGCAGCAGGCGCAGCAGCGGCGGCTGGAGCGGCAGCAGCACCGCCCTCACCGATGGAGCCCAGAACTTCGTCCGACAGAACGGTGTCACCTTCGTTCTTGACGATAGCGCCCAGCACGCCATCAGCGGTGGCCAACACTTCCAGTACGACTTTGTCAGTTTCGATGTCGACGATCAGTTCGTCACGTTTGACGGCGTCGCCCGGTTTTTTGTGCCAGGTGGCAACGGTGCCATCGGCAACCGATTCCGGGAAAGTGGGGGCTTTGATTTCGATAGCCATTATCTGTGGGTCCTTAAATTCGGTTTCAGGTGCGCGAAGGCGTTAAACAGTAAAGGCGTCTTGCAGCAGTTGTTCCTGCTGCTCAGCGTGCATCGATGCATAACCACAAGCAGGTGCAGCAGAAGCCTCACGGCCCGCGTACTCGAGTACGAGAGACTTGTCGTGATTGCCAACGATGCGGCGCATGTGGTGTTGGCTGCAGTACCAGGCACCCTGGTTCATCGGCTCTTCCTGACACCAAACGATATGTTTGAGGTTGGTGTACGGAGCCAGGACTTCGTTCAAGTCGTCCTCAGGGAATGGGTACAGCTGCTCGATACGCACGATGGCGATGTCGTCACGACCTTCGGCACGGCGTTTTTCCAGCAGGTCGTAGTAGACCTTGCCGCTACACAGAACAACGCGCTCGACCTTTTTCGGGTCTTGGGCATCGATTTCCGGGATAACGGTCTGGAACGAACCTTCGGCCAGATCTTCCAGGGTCGAGATGGCCAGTTTATGACGCAACAGCGATTTCGGCGTCAGGACGATCAATGGCTTGCGCAGCGGGCGAATCACCTGACGACGCAGCAAGTGGTAGATCTGGGCCGGCGTGGTCGGCACGGCTACCTGAATATTGTGCTCGGCGCACAGCTGCAGGTAACGCTCCAGACGAGCCGAAGAATGCTCCGGACCCTGACCTTCATAACCGTGCGGCAGCAGCATGGTCAGACCGCAGAGACGACCCCACTTGTGCTCGCCACTGGTGATGAACTGGTCGATAACCACTTGGGCACCGTTGGCGAAGTCGCCGAACTGGGCTTCCCAGATCACCAGCGCCTCAGGCGTGGTGGTCGAGTAACCGTATTCGAACGCCAGCACGGCTTCTTCGGACAGGAACGAATCGTACAGGTCGAAACGTGGCTGGCCCTTGTACAGGTTTTGCAGCGGGATGTAGGTACCCGCGTCTTTCTGGTTGTGCAAGACAGCGTGACGGTGCGAGAACGTACCGCGACCGATGTCCTGACCCGTCATGCGAATCGGGTGACCTTCGAACGCCAGGGTCGCGTACGCCATGGTTTCGGCGTAACCCCAATTGATCGGCAGGCCGCCGGCTTGCATTTTCTGACGGTCTTCGTAGATTTTCGAGACTTGGCGCTGAACCACGAAGCCTTCCGGAATTTCCAGCAGCTTGGCGGACAGTTCCTGCAAGGTTTTCAGATCGAAGCGAGTGTCGTGACGCGCGGTCCAGGCGTGGCCCAGATACGGACGCCAGTCCACGAACAACTCCTTGTTCGGCTCTTTGACCAGGCTTTTTACAACATGCAGACCATTGTCCAGCGCATTGCGGTATTCGTCGACTTTCGCCTGAACACGCTCTGCATCCAGCACACCGCCCTGAGTCAGACGATCGGCATACAGCTCACGGGTGGTGCGCTGTTTGGTGATCTGCTGATACATGATTGGCTGGGTGCCGCTAGGCTCGTCGGCCTCGTTGTGGCCGCGACGACGGTAGCAGACCAGATCGATCACCACGTCGCGCTTGTACTGCATGCGGTAGTCGATGGCCAGCTGGGTCACGAACAACACGGCTTCCGGATCATCACCATTCACATGGAGGATCGGCGCCTGGATCATCTTCGCAACGTCGGTCGCGTACTCGGTGGAGCGCGAGTCCAGCGGGTTGCTGATGGTAAAACCGACCTGGTTGTTGATCACGATGTGCACGGTACCGCCGGTCTTGAAACCGCGGGTTTGCGACATCTGGAAGGTTTCCATCACCACACCCTGACCGGCGAATGCAGCGTCACCGTGGATGGAAATCGGCAGTACCTTCTCGCCGGTAGGGTCGTTACGACGATCCTGACGGGCGCGAACCGAACCCTCGACCACTGGTGAAACGATTTCCAGGTGAGACGGGTTGAACGCCATGGCCAAGTGAACTTCACCGCCAGTGGTCATCACGTTGGACGAGAAGCCCTGGTGATATTTAACGTCACCGGAACCCAGCTCGACCTTCTTCTTGCCTTCGAACTCGTCGAACAGCTCGCGCGGGTTCTTGCCGAAGGTGTTGACCAGCACGTTCAGACGACCACGGTGGGCCATACCGATCACGATTTCCTTGGTGCCGTAGGAGCCGGAACGCTGGATCAGCTCGTCGAGCATCGGAATCAGGCTCTCGCCGCCTTCCAGACCGAAACGCTTGGTACCCGGGTATTTGGTCCCGAGGTATTTTTCCAGGCCTTCGCCGGCGGTGACGCGCTCGAGCAAATGGCCCTTAATGTCGGCGGAGTACGTCGGACGGCCGCGCACGCTTTCCAGACGCTGCTGGAACCACTGACGCTGCTCGGAATCGGTGATATGCGTAAATTCAGCGCCGATGGTGCGGCAATATGTCTGCTGCAACGCTTCGTGAATTTCGCGTAGGCTCGCCTCCTCTTTGCCGATGAACAGGTCGCCGGCACGGAAGGTCGTATCAAGATCGGCATTGGTCAAGCCGTAATGATTGATTGACAGGTCTGCAGGTGCAGGACGCTGCCACAGCCCCAGCGGGTCAAGCTGGGCTGCCTGGTGGCCACGCATACGGTAGGCCTGGATCAATCGCAGCACTTCAACTTGCTTCTTCTCGTGCTCACTGCTCACGCTGCCGGCGGAAACCGGTTGGGCGCGGCGCTGGTTCTTTGCCAGCAAGACGAAATGATCGCGAATTGTAGAGTGCGACACATCAGTGGCAGAGCTGCCATCAGCTGGCAGCTTCTCAAAGTAGGTGCGCCATTCTTCTGGCACAGCGTTAGGGTCGTGCAGGTAGAGCTCGTAGAGCTCTTCCACATAGGCAGCGTTTCCACCTGAAAGGTAGGCGCTGTTCCACATGCGCTGCATCACGCTTTCTTGCATGCTTGGTCACCCTCGGTTAGGGGAACACCACCGGCGTCGACACCGAGCAAACTTGCAGAAGTCCGAATGCAGCGACCAAAACAAGCCACTTAGGATCACGCTGATAGTCCGGGTACCAGCCCGGATGCCCCTGCTTGTCTCATTTCTTCAAAATAAGAGCTGCAGCTTGTGGCTACTGCTCTGGTTATAGCCATGACGCGGGTTGAAGCCCGCGCCACAGCCTCTACGGCACAGCGGTTCTACGGGTACAGCAGCTGAATCACACGCCGCTTGAAAGCAGCATGTTACGGATGTGACCGATGGCCTTAGTCGGGTTCAGGCCTTTCGGACAAACGTTGACGCAGTTCATGATGCCCCGGCAGCGGAATACGCTGAACGGGTCATCCAGCGAAGCCAGACGCTCGGATGTCTTGTTGTCGCGGCTGTCTGCCAGGAAGCGATAGGCTTGCAGCAGAGCAGCCGGACCCAGGAACTTGTCCGGGTTCCACCAGAAGGACGGGCACGAAGTCGAGCAGCAGGCGCACAGAATGCACTCGTACAGACCGTCGAGCTTTTCACGCTCTTCAGGGGATTGCAGACGCTCGATGGCCGGAGCCGGCGTGTCGTTCTGCAGGTATGGCTTAACCTTTTCGTATTGCTTGTAGAAGATGCTCATATCGACGACCAGGTCACGGATAACCGGCAAACCTGGCAACGGACGAACGATCAGCTTGTTACGTTTTACGACAGCGGACAGCGGCGTGATGCACGCCAGACCGTTTTTGCCGTTGATGTTCATGCCGTCGGAACCGCAAACACCTTCACGGCAGGAGCGACGATAGGAGAAACCTTCGTCCTGCTCTTTGATCAGGGCCAGCACGTCCAGCACCATCAGGTCTTTACCACCGGTATCAACCTGGAATTCCTGCATGAACGGCGCAGCGTCCTGATCAGGGTTGTAACGATAAACACTGACTTGCAACATGGCGGCCACCCTTAATAAGTCCGAATCTTAGGTTCAAAAGTCGGAACAGTCTTCGGCGAGAAGTTCACAGCACGCTTGGTCACGCGCTTGTCACCCGGGAAGTACAGGGTGTGGCACAGCCAGTTTTCGTCGTCACGGTCTTCAAAGTCTTCACGGGCGTGAGCACCGCGGGATTCTTTGCGCACTTCTGCAGCGATGGCAGTGGCTTCGGCCACTTCCAGCAGGTTCTGCAGTTCCAGCGCTTCGATACGCGCGGTGTTGAACGCCTGGCTCTTGTCGTTGATCTTGACGTTGGCGATACGGCCACGCAGATCAGCCAGCTGAGCAATACCCTTCTGCATGTATTCGCCGGTACGGAATACACCGAAGTAGTTCTGCATGCAGCTTTGCAGCTCGCGACGCAGGGTTGCCACGTCTTCACCTTCGGTACGCTCGTTCAGAGCGGACAGGCGCGCCAGGGCAGCATTGATGTCGGCGTCGGTAGCATCGTCGTATTCGATACCGTCGGTCAGTGCTTTTTCCAGATGCAGGCCGGCAGCACGGCCGAAAACCACCAGGTCGAGCAACGAGTTGCCGCCCAGACGGTTGGCACCGTGAACCGATACGCAAGCCACCTCACCCACTGCAAACAGACCAGGGATGATTTCGTCGACGCCTTCGTCGTTCTGGGTGATTGCCTGACCGTGAATGTTGGTCGGAACGCCGCCCATCATATAGTGGCAAGTCGGAACAACCGGAACAGGAGCAACCACCGGGTCAACGTGCGCGAAAGTCTTGGACAGTTCGCAAATGCCTGGCAGACGGCTGTGCAGCACTTCCTCGCCCAGGTGGTCGAGTTTGAGCATTACGTGGTCGCCATTCGGACCACAACCGTTGCCAGCGATGATTTCCTTAACCATCGAACGGGCAACAACGTCACGACCGGCAAGGTCTTTGGCGTTCGGAGCATAACGCTCCATGAAACGCTCGCCGTGCTTGTTGATCAGGTAACCACCTTCACCACGGCAACCTTCGGTGACCAGTACACCGGCGCCGGCGATGCCGGTCGGGTGGAACTGCCACATTTCGATGTCTTGTACCGGTACGCCGGCACGCAGCGCCATACCAACGCCGTCACCGGTGTTGATCAGGGCGTTGGTGGTCGACGCGTAGATACGACCTGCACCGCCGGTGGCCAGTACGGTGGCCTTGGCACGGATGTAGGTGGTTTCACCGGTTTCGATGCAGATGGCAATCACGCCGACGAATGCGCCGTCCCGGTTTTTCACCAGATCAACAGCGTAGTACTCGTTCAGGAACGTGGTGCCGGCTTTCAGGTTGCCCTGATAAAGGGTGTGCAGCAGCGCGTGACCGGTACGGTCGGAAGCGGCGCAGGTACGGGCGGCCTGGCCACCTTTACCGTAATCCTTCGACTGACCGCCGAATGGACGCTGGTAGATACGACCTTGCTCGGTACGGGAGAACGGCATACCCATGTGGTCCAGCTCGTACACCGCGGCAGGGCCTTCCTGACACATGTATTCGATAGCATCCTGGTCGCCGATATAGTCGGAACCCTTGACGGTATCGTACATGTGCCAGCGCCAGTCATCGTTCGGATCGGCAGATGCGATGGCGCAAGTGATGCCACCCTGGGCCGATACGGTGTGCGAACGGGTCGGGAAAACCTTGGTGATCACGGCAGTCTTGTGACCGCCTTGTGCCAGTTGCAGCGCTGCGCGCATGCCGGCACCGCCGCCGCCAATGATGATGGCGTCGAAAGAAATCGTTGGAATGTTAGCCATGGATCAGATACCCCAGAGAATCTGCACACCCCAGACGAAGTAAGCGAACATCGCAACGCCGCATACTGCCTGGAAAAGGAAACGTACTGCAGTCGCGGACTTGCCCAGCGCCATTGGCGTCAGGTAGTCGGTCGCGATGGTCCACATGCCGACCCAGGCGTGAGCGCCCAAGGCTACAAGGGCCAGCAGACTGAAGATACGCATCCCGTTGTGGGCGAACAGGCCGTGCCACTGGTCATAGCCAATGCCCGGATTCGCTGCGAGGTATCCGATCAGGAAAATGAAATAAGCCGCGAGAACAACCGCAGACACACGCTGCGCCATCCAGTCATAGAGGCCCGAACGCGAAAGGTTCGTAACGCTGGTTACCATATCCAAACTCCTGCCAGAACGATCAACACCACGGAAACGGCGATGATAATTTTCGAGCCCAGGCGGCCGCCTTCCAGCGTCTCACCGATGCCCATGTCCATGATCAAATGGCGCACACCGGCTACCAGGTGATACAGAAGAGCGGACAGGAGGCCCCATGCTACGAACTTGGCCAGCGGACTGGTCAAGCATGCCTTCACGTCGGCAAAACCTTCCTCGGAATCCAGAGACTTGCCCAATGCATACAGCATGAAGCCAAGGCCCAGGAAGAGGATGATGCCGGAAACACGGTGAAGAAACGACGTAACGCCGGTGATGGGGAGTTTGATGGTCCTTAGGTCTAGGTTTACAGGTCGTTGGCTTTTCACGGCTTTTTTTTCACACTGAAGAGCCCCTAACAATCAGGGCAAAGTTGTTGGGGAGTGCACTGGTCAGGTAACCACCACCCAGGGATGCGACCCCCAATAAAGCAGGCCCAAAAGCCCCTGGCGGTCGGTGGCCGAGTATAGACAGTTAGGCTACTAATGACAACGCGTTCACCTTCCCCTAATAGCTGATTGCACAAGTGAGGTAAAAGGCGTAAATGGCAGTCAATTTCGAGGAAAAAGTTCGGTTAAAGCCTTCTGGAGCAAGACTTTAGGCAAATTGACATTCGAATTTATCTCACTATAGTGGTGCGGGCCCTGCGTGGGGGGTCTGTCTGATGATTTCAAGCATAAATAGGAGGCCACATGGCTGACAAAAAAGCGCAGTTGATCATCGAGGGCGCAGCCCCCGTCGAGCTGCCCATTTTAACCGGCACCGTTGGTCCCGATGTTATCGACGTTCGGGGCCTGACGGCCACGGGCCGTTTCACCTTTGACCCTGGTTTCATGTCGACAGCCTCTTGCGAGTCGAAGATCACCTATATCGACGGCGACAACGGCATTCTGCTGCACCGCGGCTACCCGATCGAACAGCTGGCTGAAAAGTCGGACTACCTGGAAACCTGCTACCTGCTGCTCAACGGCGAGCTGCCGACTGCAGAACAGAAGGCCCAGTTCGTCGGCACCGTGAAGAACCACACCATGGTTCACGAGCAGTTGAAGACCTTCTTCAACGGCTTCCGTCGCGACGCCCACCCGATGGCCGTCATGTGCGGCGTAGTGGGCGCCCTCTCGGCCTTCTACCACGATTCCCTCGACATCAATAACCCGCAGCATCGCGAAATCTCCGCGATCCGCCTGGTTGCCAAGATGCCGACCCTGGCCGCCATGGTTTACAAGTACTCCATGGGCCAACCCATGATGTACCCGCGCAACGACCTGTCGTACGCGGAAAACTTCCTGCACATGATGTTCAACACCCCGTGCGAGATCAAACCGATCAGCCCGGTACTCGCCAAGGCCATGGACCGGATCTTCATCCTCCATGCCGACCACGAGCAAAACGCATCGACTTCTACCGTACGTCTGGCCGGTTCGTCGGGCGCCAACCCGTTCGCCTGTATCGCCGCCGGTATCGCTGCACTGTGGGGCCCTGCCCACGGCGGTGCGAACGAAGCCGTTCTGACCATGCTTGACGAGATTGGCGATGTTTCGAACATCGACAAGTACATCGCCAAGGCCAAGGACAAGAACGATCCGTTCAAATTGATGGGCTTCGGTCACCGCGTTTACAAAAACCGCGACCCGCGCGCCACCGTCATGAAGCAGACTTGCGACGAAGTACTGAAAGAACTGGGCATCACCAACGATCCGCAACTCGAACTGGCCATGCGCCTGGAAGAGATCGCCCTGACCGACCCGTACTTCATCGAACGCTCGCTGTACCCGAACGTCGACTTCTACTCGGGGATCATCCTCAAGGCGATCGGCATTCCAACCAGCATGTTCACCGTAATCTTCGCTCTGGCGCGGACTGTCGGCTGGATCTCCCACTGGAAAGAAATGCTCTCCAGCCCATACAAGATTGGTCGTCCGCGCCAGTTGTACACCGGCTACGAGTCGCGTGATATCACCAAGCTGGAAGACCGCGAATAAGATCTGTCTTGCGATAACGTCTTGAGCTGTACCGGAAACGGCCTCTATTTGGATAGGGGCCGTTTTTGTTTGTGCCTGATGTTGAATGACACGGCGGCCTGAGGGCCGACCGGGCTCTTTGATTGTGTACATATCCTTTTCTGCGGTAACGGCTGCTGGCGGTTCCGCTCTTACAGCGGGTCACTTTCGAAAAGCCTGCGCGGCCCGGCGGAAAGTAACCAAAGCGCTCTTGCCCCTTTCGTTCGGTGCCTCGCCCAGGCTCGGCATGCCCTCGCTCCGGTACTGCTCCGTGGGCCCGCCGCGATCGGCCATCCCTGGCCGTGCGCGGCTAACCTTCCCGGGATGTACCTAGCCCAACTGTGGGAGCCTGCTCGCGAAGCTGTTGATCTTGCCGTTGCTTTGGCTTTTGTTCTTGATCTGTTGCCCCTTTCCCAGAGGCCGAACGCAGGCGTTGCGTAGGGGGCACCGCGGCAAGGATGCCGCGGTAGCCGCCCCCGGCCATGGATGGCCGATGGCGGCGGGCCCCCGGAGCAATGCCGGAGTGAGGGCATGCCGAGCCTGGGCGAGGCACCGAATGGCGGGGCAAGACCTTTTGGTTACTTTTGGGGCGTTTGCCAAAAGTGACCCGCTGTAAGAGCGGAACCATAAGTGGCCGTTACCGCAGAAACGGATATGTACTCGATCAAAGAGCCCGGTCGGACTATCAGGCCGCCTTCGCGGGCCAGCCTCGCTCCTACAAGGGGCGATGCCAACCGGCGCTACTGCAAAAACGGATATGTCACGATCAAAGAACAGGCCTCCTCCGTGGAAAAACCATACAGAGTGCGATAACCGCCCAATAAAAAATGCCCCAATCTCTCGATCGGGGCATTCGTTTTAACGCAGCTTATATATAGAAGCCTTAGTGCGAAACCGCCCCACTCGCCCCCAACCCGGTCTGCGAACGAACAAATTGCGGGAAGAACAGCGCCCGCTCGTTCACACCCTCGGCCGACTTGTCAGTGACCGAGAAGAACCAGATCCCCACGAACGCAATGGCCATAGAGAACAGCGCCGGGTATTCATACGGGAAGATCGCCTTCTCGTGACCCAGTATCTGCACCCAGATGGTTGGCCCCAGCACCATCAAACCAACAGCACTGACCAGACCCAGCCAGCCGCCGATCATCGCACCACGAGTCGTCAGCTTCTTCCAGTACATGGAAAGCAGCAGCACCGGGAAGTTGCAGCTCGCCGCAATGGAGAACGCCAGGCCCACCATGAACGCGATGTTCTGCTTCTCGAACAGAATGCCCAGGCCAATCGCCAGCACCGCCAGAGCGATGGTGGTGATTTTCGAGACACGGATCTCGTCCTTCTCGTTGGCCTTGCCCTTCTTGATCACACTGGCATACAGGTCATGGGACACCGCAGAAGCACCCGCCAGAGTCAGACCAGCCACCACCGCCAGGATGGTTGCGAACGCAACCGCCGAGATGAAGCCCAGGAAGATACTGCCACCCACCGCGTTGGCCAAATGCACCGCCGCCATGTTGTTGCCGCCCAACAGCGCGCCAGCCGCATCTTTAAAGACCGGGTTGGTGCTGACCAGCAGGATCGCGCCGAAGCCGATGATGAAGGTCAGGATGTAGAAGTAGCCAATGAAGCCGGTTGCATACAGCACGCTTTTACGCGCTTCTTTAGCGTCACTCACGGTGAAGAAACGCATCAGAATGTGCGGCAGGCCAGCGGTACCGAACATCAGCGCCAAGCCGAGGGAGAACGCCGAGATTGGATCTTTCACCAGGCCGCCGGGGCTCATGATCGCTTCACCTTTAGGGTGAACCTTGATCGCCTCGGAGAACAGCGCGTTGAAGTCGAAATTGACGTGCTTCATCACCATCAGCGCCATGAACGAGGCACCGGACAGCAACAGCACCGCCTTGATGATCTGTACCCAAGTGGTCGCCAGCATGCCGCCGAACAGCACGTACATGCACATCAGGATACCGACCAGAATCACCGCTACGTGATAGTCGAGACCGAACAGCAGCTGAATCAGCTTGCCGGCACCGACCATTTGCGCAATCAGGTAGAACGCCACCACCACCAGCGAACCGCAGGCCGACAGCGAGCGGATCTGGGTCTGCCCGAGACGGTAAGACGCCACGTCGGCAAAGGTGTACTTGCCCAGGTTACGCAAGCGCTCGGCGATCAGGAACAGAATGATTGGCCAGCCCACCAGGAAGCCGATCGAGTAGATCAGGCCATCGTAGCCAGAGGTGAACACCAAGGCGGAAATGCCCAGGAAGGACGCCGCGGACATGTAGTCACCGGCAATCGCCAAGCCGTTCTGGAAACCAGTGATCTTGCCGCCCGCCGCATAGTAGTCGGCCGCCGAGTTGTTACGCTTGGATGCCCAATACGTGATGCACAGGGTTGCTCCCACGAACGCCACGAACATCAGGATCGCGGAAACGTTGAGCGGTTGCTTCTGTACCGCCCCCGTCAGGGCTTCAGCCGCCCAGGCGCCAGGTGCAAAGGCTGCGATGCTCAATAGAGCCATTAGACGCCGGATCATTGCTGAGCCTCCTTGAGAATCGCATTGTTCAAGTCGTCGAATTCGCCGTTGGCGCGTCGCACGTAAATGCCCGTCAGGACAAAGGCCGAAACGATCAGCCCGACACCGATCGGAATGCCCCAGGTAATCGAAGATTCGGGATTGATTTTCGCGCCTAGAATATGCGGCCCGTAAGCAATCAAAAGGATGAATCCGGCGTACAGCCCAAGCATGATCGCTGAAAGAATCCAGGCGAATCGTTCTCTCTTGCTGACCAGCTCTTTGAAGCGCGAGCTGTTTTGAATCGAGAGGTAAATGCTGTCGTTCATTGTTTTTATCCTCGCAGCACAGATTTGAGTTGGAACGTGATCCACTCTATGCGGCTGCCGGACAGGTTCCAGACGACCTTAGTATTAGAACGACATGACGGTTTCCCTCTCTGTAGGAGCACGGCTTGCCGGCGATAGCGATCTTGAGGGCGCCTTCGCCGGCAAGCCGTGCTCCTACAGAAAAGCAAAAGGCCCCTTGGCATTTACGCCAAGGGGCCTCGAGAGGCACTGACTAGACACTTCAGGTCAAATCATTTGGTCCAGTCGGCAACGCGATCCGGGTGTTTGGCCACCCAATCCTTCGCTGCGGCTTCAGGCTTGGCACCCTCCTGAATCGCCAACATGACCTCGCCGATTTCGTCTTTCGACGCCCACTGGAAGTTCTTCAGGAACTTCGCCACTTCCGGCGCTTTGGCGTCCAGGCCTTTGCTGCCAATGCTGTTCACGGTTTCAGCCGCGCCATAAACGCCTTTCGGATCTTCCAGGAAACGCAGTTTCCACTTGGCGAACATCCAGTGCGGCACCCAACCGGTGACGGCAATGGATTCGTTTTTCTTCTCGGCACGGGTCAGCTCGGCAATCATGCCGGCGCCGGAACTGGCCTTGAGGGTGTAGCCGTCCAGGCCATAGTCCTTGATCGCCTGCTCGGACTTGAGCATCACGCCTGAACCGGCATCAATACCGACAATACGATTTTTGAAGCTGTCGTCGGTTTTCAGATCGGCAATAGACTTGGCCTTGACGTACTCCGGCACGATCAGACCGATTTTTGCATCCTTGAAGTTCGGGCCGTAATCGACGACCTGATCCTTGTTCTTGGTCCAGTATTCACCGTGGGTCACGGGCAGCCACGCCGACAGCATGGCGTCGAGTTTGCCAGTGGCCACGCCCTGCCACATGATCCCGGTGGCAACCGCTTGCAGCTTCACGTCATAACCGAGTTTCTGCCGGATCACCTCGGCAGCCACGTTGGTCGTGGCAACACTGTCCGACCAACCGTCTACATAACCGATCGTCACTGCCTTGCCTTCAGCGCTGGCCACCGTAGAGCTGATCGCCAGCACCAACGCGGCACCTGCGCCCAAGAGTCGTCGCATCTTCATCGTTGCTTCCCCGAAAGTGCTGCGCTCGACGGATGCCGAGTCGCTCAACGTATTGTTATGGTGCACAGCGCCCCCATCACGCCTCACTGCAAATTCGTTCAAACATCAGCGGAGTACTGACGATTGGATGATCAACCTGACGCCCACGACGACCTGCTCTGCCAGCGACCTCAAGGCATCGAGAAACGACATCAGAAGGCCATTAATTGCAACCGTCGCAACTCCATCCGCCACCCCGCCCGAACTTTGCATGTCAAAATCATGCAGGCCACCAAGCGCGGGACAAATGCGGGTAACATGCGCGGCTTTGTTCCTAGACGGCCTGACCATGCCCGCGACATCCCGTTTTCCTTTTTTTGCTTATTTATTTGCCTGCCTGCTGGGGCTTTTTGCCCTCGGTGGCTTCTGGTATGGACTCGGCAAACCGGTGATCCTGCCGGACGTGGCCAGCGCGACGCACAAGCTGCAATGCGCCTCCTACACCCCGTTCGACAAAGACCAATCGCCGTTCGATGTGCCGTTCAAATTGCGCCCCGAGCGCATGGACGCCGACCTCGCGCTGCTGGCCACCCGTTTCGAATGCATCCGCACCTACTCCATGACCGGCCTTGAGGCCCTGCCCGATCTGGCACGCAAGCACGGCTTGAAGTTGATGATTGGCGCCTGGGTCAACAGCAACCCGGTGGACACGGCCAAGGAAGTCGACCTGTTGATTGCCTCAGCCAATGCCAACGCCGATGTAGTGACCTCGGTGATCGTAGGTAACGAAACCCTGCTGCGCAAGGAAGTCACCGGCACGCAATTGGTCACGCTGATCAATAGAGTCAAAAGCCAGGTCAAACAGCCGGTGACCTACGCCGACGTCTGGGAGTTCTGGCTCAAACATCCCGAAGTCGCCCCGGCGGTGGACTTTTTGACCATCCATTTGCTGCCGTACTGGGAAGACAATCCGTCGAACATCGACGCCGCACTGCAGCATGTGGCCGAAGTGCGCCAGGTGTTTGGCAACAAATTTGCGCCCAAGGACGTGATGATTGGCGAAACCGGCTGGCCAAGCGAAGGCCGTCAGCGTGAAACTGCGCTGCCGAGCCGGGTCAATGAAGCCAAGTTCATTCGTAGCTTTGTGATCATGGCCGAGCAGCAAGGCTGGCATTACAACCTGATTGAGGCGTTCGACCAGCCCTGGAAGCGCGCCAGCGAAGGTGCGGTCGGGGGTTATTGGGGATTGTTCGACGCCGATCGCCAGGACAAGGGCGTACTCGCCGGGCCAGTCTCGAATGTGCCGTACTGGTCGCAATGGCTGGCAGTGGGTGGATTGATCTTCATCGGCACGCTGATCCTCGGCGGTCGCGTACGCAGCACCCGCGCGGCGTTGGTGCTGCCATTGCTGGGTGCCCTGGCGGCCTGTTCGATTGGCGCTTGGGGTGACCTGGCCCGCGTCACCACACGATTTGCCGGTGAATGGCTGTGGGTCGTCTTGCTGACAGGATTGAATCTGTGGGTGCTGGCCCATGCCGCGCTAACGTTGAGCGCCCGTACCGGCTGGCGTGAACGTGCCTTTAATGTACTGGAACGTCGGGCCGGCTGGTGTCTGACAGCGGCAGGTTTTGCCGCGGCGGTGATGATGCTGGAACTGGTGTTCGACCCGCGTTATCGCAGCTTCCCGAGTGTCGCGCTCATCCTGCCGGCGCTGGTGTATCTGTGCCGCCCGGTCAGCGTGCCGCGCCGGGAAATCGCCGTTCTGACCTTCATCATCGGCGCCGGCATTGCGCCGCAGCTGTATCAAGAAGGTTTGCAGAACCAGCAGGCTTGGGGCTGGGCGCTGGCGAGTGGGTTGATGGTGGCGGCGTTGTGGCGCTGCTTGCGGGTTCGCAAGGGCTGATCTTTAGCGTGCTTGTGGGCCTCTTCGCGGGCAAGTCGGATCGCCGCATCGCTCGCTCCTACAGTGTTGCGTCGATTTCATTATTTATGAACGACTCAAACTGTAGGAGCGAGCGATGCGGCGATCCGACTTGCCCGCGAAGGCTGCCCATCAGGAGCTACGGGACGCCCGGACCAGTCGCAAAGCCGCAATCACCACCGCAAACACCGCCAACGTGGTGGTGTACAACGCCAGCGCCGGCAACCCGAACACCAGCGCCAGCACCGCCAGCCACCACCCCGCTCGTCCCGGTAGCACAAAACCGATCACGGCAGCGACCACTGCCGACCAGCCCAGCACCTTGAAATGAATCATCAAGCCCAGGTTCGAGCGAATCTGGCATTCCCAACGACTGACCTCATCCACGCAGATGCCAACCCATTGCGCATCCTCCATGAAGCCATAACGCGCGCCATAACTGGCGGCCAGCCATAACGGCAGAAGAACGAGCAACAGGATCACGGGCAGACGGCGGGACATGAAACACTCCAATAAACGAAATCGGCGGCCAGCTTAATCTCCCGACAGCCTTACGCAAGCGCTAACAACAGTTAACTGGCCAGCCAATCACTGCAAAGTGTATCGTCCAGCTACCGTTGCTCCGAAATCAGGCCTGTTTGGTTCCAGTCATGGCACTTTGGCGCAAATCCTGTGGTCATAGCCTGCGAACTTCATTGCGCACCTTCCTCTAAGGGATCTAGTCATGCTCCGTTCCTTGCGCTGCGCCGCCCTGTTTGGCGGCTTGTTTTTAAGTGCGTCCGCGCTGGCGGCCGACATTGATGCCGCCAGTTACGGCTACCCCCTGACCAACCCGTTCGAGGCGACCATCGCCACGACACCGCCGGAGTTACGCCCGGAATTGCCGCTGGACGACGATATCAATCAGGAGGATCGCAGCGTCACATTGCGCCCGGAGCGTGAATTCAGCCTGCCGGACAACTTCTGGCCGGTGAAGAAACTCACCTACCGCATCGCCACGCAAGATCAAGCGGCACCGTTGATCTTCCTGATCTCCGGCACCGGTGCACGCTATGACAGCACCCTCAACGAGTACCTGAAAAAGCTCTACTACAAGGCCGGCTATCACGTGGTGCAGCTGTCGTCGCCGACCAGCTTCGACTTCATGACCGCCGCTTCGCGCTTCGCCACCCCCGGCGTGACCAAGGAAGATGCCGAAGACATGTACCGGGTGATGCAGGCCGTGCGGGCGCAGAATCCGAAACTGCCGGTCACCGACTATTTCCTGACCGGTTACAGCCTCGGCGCCCTGGATGCGGCATTTGTGGCGCACCTGGATGAAACCCGTCGCAGCTTCAATTTCAAGAAAGTCTTGCTGCTCAACCCGCCGGTCAACCTTTACACCTCGGTCACCAATCTGGACAAGCTTGTCCAGACAGAAGTGAAGGGTATCAACAACACCACCACCTTCTATGAGCTGGTACTGGACAAACTGACCCGCTACTTCCAACAGAAGGGCTACATCGACCTCAACGATGCCCTGCTCTATGACTTCCAGCAGTCCAAGCAGCACTTGAGCAACGAGCAGATGGCCATGCTGATTGGCACTTCGTTCCGTTTCTCGGCGGCCGACATTGCCTTCACCTCGGACCTGATCAACCGCCGCGGCCTGATCACGCCACCGAAATACCCGATCACCGAAGGCACCACCCTCACGCCGTTCCTCAAACGCGCGCTGCAATGCGACTTCGACTGCTACCTGACCGAACAGGTCATCCCGATGTGGCGTGCCCGCACCGATGGCGGCAGCCTGCTGCAACTGATCGATCAGGTCAGCCTGTATGCGCTCAAGGACTACCTGCACGACAGCCCGAAAATCGCCGTCATGCACAACGCCGACGACGTGATCCTCGGCCCTGGCGACCTGGGGTTCCTGCGCCGTACCTTCGGCGACCGTTTGACTGTTTATCCATTGGGCGGCCATTGCGGCAACCTCAACTATCGCGTCAACAGCGACGCCATGCTGGAGTTTTTCCGTGGCTAAATACCCCCTGCTGATCGCAGCGTTACTCTGTGCAGGCGTCGCCAATGCCGACAACAGCAAAGCCAACGCACCTGTGGTGGTCGATAGTGACGGCTTCAAGGAACCGCTGAGCAAACTCAAATTCAACCCGGGGCTGGATCAGCGCGAGTTCGAACGCTCGACGCTCAACGCGCTGAACATCTACGACCCGCTGGAAGAGTGGAACCGCCGCGTCTATCACTTCAACTACCGTTTCGACGAATGGGTGTTCCTGCCCGTGGTCAATGGCTATCGCTACATCACCCCAAGCTTCCTGCGCACTGGCGTCAGCAACTTCTTCAACAATGTCGGCGATGTACCGAACCTTGTGAACAGCTTGCTGCAATTCAAGGGTCAGCGCTCGCTGGAAACCACCGCGCGTCTGCTGCTCAACACCACCATCGGTGTCGCCGGCCTGTGGGACCCGGCCACCGCCATGGGGCTGCCGCGCCAGAGCGAAGACTTCGGCCAGACGCTGGGCTTCTATGGCGTACCGGGCGGTGCCTATTTCGTGCTGCCAATCCTCGGCCCGTCAAACTTGCGTGATACCGCAGGCTTGGTAGTGGATTACACAGGCGAATCGGCGATCAACTTCCTGAACGTTGCCGAAGTCAGCTCCAACCATCCGGAAGTCCTGGCGCTGCGTATCATCGACAAGCGCTATCAGAACAGCTTCCGCTACGGCCAGCTGAACACGCCGTTCGAGTACGAGAAAGTGCGTTACGTGTACACCGAGTCGCGCAAGTTGCAGGTTGCCGAGTAATCGGCAACAAAAAAGGCCATTCGATGCAGATCGAATGGCCTTCTTTTATGCGCGGTAAATCAACTACCACCCACCTCCCACAGGTTCAGGGCTTCACCGTTTTCCAAACCTTGCCAACAGCCATCACCCCGACCAACACCGCCGCACCCGCCACAATCCCGGCTACCGCATTCAGCAACGTCGGCACGATAAACCCGGCTCCACCGGCACCCGCGCTGACACCCTCGATCCAGTGATGAACCACCGGCACGCCGTGGGTCAGAATCCCGCCGCCGACCAAAAACATCGCCGCGGTGCCGATCACCGACAGGCTTTTCATCATGTACGGGGCTGCACGCAGAATCCCGTCGCCGATGCTTTTGGCCATCTGCCCAGGTTTCTGGGTCAGCCACAAACCGAGGTCATCGAGTTTGACGATGCCGGCCACCAAGCCGTAGACGCCGATGGTCATGACGATGGCGATGCCCGAGAGCACGATCACTTGCTGGGTCAGCGAAGCGTCAGCCACGGTGCCCAGGGTGATGGCGATGATTTCCGCCGAGAGAATGAAATCGGTGCGGATCGCCCCTTTGATCTTGTCCTTCTCGAATGCCACCAGATCCACCGCCGGGTTGGCCACAGCCTCGACCAGCTCTGCGTGTTCAGCCTGATCTTCGGCTTTGCTATGCAGGAATTTATGGGCGAGTTTCTCGAAACCTTCAAAGCACAGGTAAGCACCACCGACCATCAACAATGGCGTGACCATCCACGGAATGAAAGCGCTGATGGCCAAGGCCGACGGTACCAGGATCAGCTTGTTGAGGAACGACCCCTTGGCCACCGCCCACACCACCGGGATTTCCCGCTCGGCACGCACGCCGGAAACCTGCTGGGCGTTGAGCGCCAGATCGTCGCCAAGCACGCCGGCGGTCTTCTTCGCGGCCATTTTGGTCATCAACGCCACATCGTCCAGTACGGTGGCGATGTCGTCGATCAGCACCAGCAAACTGCTTCCTGCCATGAATCAGGTTTCCTTCTTGAATGAATGGTGCGCAGCATAGCGCGACCCGAGGCTACACGGGGCATTCTTGAGCGCCGCGCGAGGCCGGTGCTACCATGCGCAACCGCCAGAACAGGCAAGGAACTCCTTGGTTTATGAGCACTATCCGCGAGCGCAACAAAGCACTGATCCTGCGTGCCGCCAGTGAAGAATTTGCCGACAAGGGCTTCGCTGCGACCAAAACCAGTGACATCGCGGCCAAGGCCGGGCTGCCCAAGCCCAACGTCTACTACTACTTCAAATCCAAGGAAAACCTCTACCGCGAGGTCCTGGAAAGCATCATCGAGCCGATCCTGCAGGCCTCGACGCCGTTCAACGCCGACGGCGTGCCCAGCGAAGTGCTGAGCGGCTACATTCGCTCGAAAATCCGCATCTCCCGTGACCTGCCCTTCGCCTCCAAGGTGTTCGCCAGCGAAATCATGCATGGCGCCCCACACCTGAGCCCCGACCTGGTCGAGCAGCTCAACGGCCAGGCCAGGCACAACATCGACTGCATCCAGACCTGGATCGACCGCGGCCAGATCGCCCCCATCGACCCCAACCACCTGATGTTCAGCATCTGGGCCGCGACCCAGACCTACGCCGACTTCGACTGGCAGATCTCTGCGGTGACCGGCAAGGCCAAGCTGGATGAGTCCGACTATGAAGCGGCGGCGCAGACGATTATCCGGTTGGTGCTCAAGGGGTGTGAGCTGGACTGATAGACCGTGGTGCGGCCTTCGCGAGCAAGCCCGCTCACACATTGGATGTGCAGTGCACACACAATTTGCACCCAACATGGGCGCCACCGACTCGGCAGTCCATGAAAACTGCCGGTCGGGATTGCATGTTTCCTCCCTCTAAACCTTCGGCAGCGGATTCAACGCCACGGCTGCCTTGGGTTTTCTGAAGAAGATCCAGTAGATAACCGTGAGGATCAGCAGGAAAGGCACACCGAATACCAGGGTCATTTTGAAGGCCTCGGTGAAGTAGGTGGTGATCATCACCGCGCCCATCAGTACCAGCCCCAGCAGTGTGGTGTAGGGAAACAGGCGCATGCGGAAGGACAGTTTCCGTTCGCCGTTGCGCTCGTGGTAGCGACGGAAGCAGTAGTGGGTCAGGAAGATCATGAACCAGGTGAAGATCGCGCCGAACATCGAGATCGCCATCATCAAGGTGAAGGAGCTTTCCGGGTCCAGCACGTTGAGCAACGTCGCCAGGGCGATGCCTGAACTCGACAGCAACAAGGCATTCAGCGGGATTCCGGTCTTGCTCAACACCCCCATGGACTTGGGTGCATAACCGCCGCGGGACAGGCTGAACATCATGCGGGTGGTGATGTAGAGCTGACTGTTCATCGCCGACAACGCCGCAATCAGGATCACGAAGTTCATCACGCCGGTTGCGCCGGGAATACCGATGGTCTGCATGACGGTGACGAACGGGCTTTGCACTTGACCGGCCTGGACCCACGGCACAATCGCCAGCATCAGGGCCAGGGTCAGCAGGTAGAACACCACCAGCCGCACGATGGTCGCGCGAAAAGCCTTCTTCACCGCCCGCTCAGGGTCCTGCGCCTCACCGGCGGCCACTGCGATCATTTCCACGCTCAGATAGCTGAAGATCGAGACGATCACCGCAATCCACATGCCTTGCAGACCATTGGGAAAGAAGCCGCCGTGGGCCGTGTAATTGTGCACGCCGTAATCCGGGTTGCCGGAACCGTACACCACATATACCGCGAGGATGATGAAGCCGACAATCGCACCGATTTTGATGGTCGAGAACCAGTACTCGAAGGTGCCGAAGGTCTTCACGCTGATGGCATTGAGCACGATCAGGATGCTGGAAAACGAAACGATCCATATCCATTCCGGCACGTTGGCAAACCAGTACTTCATATACATCGCCACCGCCGTCACCTCCGTACCCACTGCCAGCACAATCGCCGCCCAATAGGCATAGCGCACCAGGAACCCGGCCAATGGGCTGACATAGAATTCAGCATAGGCGCCGAACGAGCCGGAGGTCGAATGGGCCACCGTCATTTCCGCCAGACAGCCCATCAACAGCAGCGTGATGATCGCGCCAATCGCGTAGCTGAGCAAAACACTCGGCCCCGCATAACCAATGGCATAGGCACTGCCCATGAACAACCCGGTGCCAATCGCGCCGCCAATGGCGATCATGCTCATCTGACCGGAAGTGAGTTGGCGCCTGAGGCCCTGTTCACGCTTGGAGATACTTTCAAAACCGGTGTTATCGGTCATTTTCCTGTCCTCTGAATATTGTCTTTCTTGACGAGAGCAAGTCGGTGGGGGTTAGCGGATCAGAAAATACTCAGCGGATACTCGATGATCACCCGGACTTCGTTGTTGTCGGTGGTGTCTGCCCGAGCGACCTGACCGGTGGAGCGCACACTGGCCTGACGCACCCGTATCGACAGGTCCTTGGCCTTGCCCTCTTGCACCACGTAGCGCGCTTCAAGGTCCCGTTCCCAGCGCTTGCCGTCGCTGCCGTAACGTCCATAGGCACCCTTGGGGCCGCCGTCGTAGTGACTGTCGTCGACATGGTCACCGCTTACATAGCGCGACATGAAACTCAGGCCCGGCACGCCGAATGGCGCCATATCCAGGTCATAACGCAGCTGCCATGAACGTTCATTGGGCGCGTTGAAATCGAGAATCTGTATCGAGTTGGCAAGGAATATCGAGGTACCCGGCTGCTGATCGAAGCCGAGATAATCGAACGGTTCATCGCCATCGACCCGTTGGTAGGCCAGGGTCAAGCGGTGTGCACCCACCTTGTAAGCGGCGGCCAGCGAACCGGTGGTGTTGTCGATCTTGCCGGCCAGGCGCTGGCCAGCGTCGTGGGTGCGATAGAGGTTGAAGTCCAGATTCAACGACTGATTTTTGCTCAGGGCATAGCTGTAGTTGGCGTTGGCGTAGTACTGCCGCCATATATCGGTGAACTGCGAACCGTACAGGCTGACGCTCAATTGATCGCTCAGGGCATAACTGCCGCCCAGATAATCGACGCTGCGGGTCTCGACCCCGGCATAGAGCGCCTTGAGGGCGCCATCGTCGTTGGTTGACGCACTGTCATTGCCCGAGGTGAAGTGCCCAACATCGAGTTGCAGTCCTTTCAACTCGCTGCTGGTCAGCTGGAAGCCATTGGCGTAGGTGGTGAACAGACGCGCCGAGCCGGTGCCGAACACCGGGTTGAGCGGTGTCAGGTTGCCGTATTTGAGTTCGGTCTTCGAGATCCGCGCCTTGAGTGCGCCACCGGCCTCGGAATACTCATCCTCGGCGCGTCCATTGGAATCGACCGGCAACAAACTGGTGCCGGTACGCCCCCTGCCGCTGTCGAGTTTGAGCCCCAACTGCGCGTAGGCATCGACTCCGAAGCCCACAGCGCCTTGGGTGTAGCCGGAACGGTAATCGAGCATGATCCCGTGGGCCCATTCCTCTCGATAGTTCTGCCCCCCAGGGTTATTAAGGTTGTTTCGGTAAAAATAGAAATTGCGCTGGGTCAGGGTCAGGCTGCTGTCTTCAACAAAGCCATTGGCGGGTACGGCATAGGCCACTTGGCCGAGACAACCGGTGATGGCGAGCGGCAAGGCGGGCCAGAGGGACAGTTTCATTCTGCGTGCTCCTTATTATTGTGTTTTCACAGAACTCTTTATTGGAGGCGACCGAAGCCCTGCCGCCGGGAAACCTCAGCAGCAAGACAAGGGCGTCGGATATATCAGGTGACGCTGTGGCGGATCTGGAACTGCTCCTGCGACCAGGTTTTCTGATCGAGAATCTCGCCGAGGATCTGTACCGCATCCCAGACCTCGGTGAAGCGGGTGTACAGCGGGGTGAAGCCGAACCGCATGATCCGCGGCTCGCGGTAATCGCCGATCACGCCACGGGCGATCAAGGCCTGGATCACCGCATAACCTTGGGGATGTTCGAAGCTGACATGGCTGCCACGTTTGGCGTGTTCGCGTGGAGTGATCAAGGTCAGCTCGTGAGCGGCGCAGCGCTGCTCGACCAATTGGATGAACAGGTCCGTCAGGGCCAAGGATTTGCTGCGCAGGCTGGCCATGTCGGTCTGGGCGAAAATCTCCAGACCACACTCGACCATCGCCAACGAAGTGATGGGCTGGGTGCCGCACAAATAGCGGGCGATTCCGCTGCTCGGCTGGTAATGCGACTCCATGGCGAATTGCCGCGAATGACCGAACCAGCCGGACAGCGGTTGCGCCACCAGATCGCACAGCTCAGGGGAAACCCAGACGAAAGCTTGCGAGCCCGGACCGCCATTGAGGTACTTGTAGGTGCAACCGATGGCGTAGTCGGCGCGCGCCTGATGCAAATCGACAGGCACCGCCCCGGCGGAATGCGCCAGGTCCCAGATGGCCAGCGCGCCACATTCGTGGGTCAGCGCGGTCAGGGCCTGCATGTCGTGCATGTAGCCGGTCTTGTAGTTGACGTGGGTGAGCATGACCACCGCGGTGTCCTGATCAATCGCTTGTGGCAGCTCTTGCGGGCTGTCGACCAGACGCAGGGTGTAGCCCTGCTGCAGCATGTCTGCCAGACCTTCGGCGATATACAGGTCCGTCGGGAAGTTGCTGGTCTCGGTGACGATCACCCGCCGCGTCGGCGCCCGCGTAGCCTGCACGCGCAGGGCGGCGCTGAGCACCTTGAACAGGTTAATCGAGGTGGTGTCGGTCACCACCACTTCGCCGTCACCGGCGCCAATCAGCCCCGCCAATCGATTGCCCAGACGTTCAGGCAGGTCGCGCCAGCCGGCGCTGTTCCAACTGCGGATCAGGCCATTGCCCCACTCCTCGCAGATCACTGCCTGAGCACGCGCCAGCGCTGCGACCGGGCGGGCGCCCAGGGAGTTGCCGTCGAGATAGATCACCCCTTCGGGGAGCGCAAACTGCTGACGCAGAGGGGCCAGAGCGTCCTGCGCATCAAGCGCCAGGCAATCGTTTCTTGTAGTCATTGA
The DNA here is from genome assembly GCF_024748615.1 of Pseudomonas sp. B21-048. Lineage (NCBI taxonomy): Bacteria > Pseudomonadati > Pseudomonadota > Gammaproteobacteria > Pseudomonadales > Pseudomonadaceae > Pseudomonas > Pseudomonas sp. B21-048. The sequence continues at coordinate 3,933,672 of NZ_CP087168.1, forward strand.
GTGTCCTGTTTTTTGAAAGAAGTGCCATCCGGGCAGATCGCGATAGTCGGGTGTGAGTGTCGTGTTTCAGGCGATATTTGCGCCTTCACGGTGAAGAGATAATGAACGAAGTTTTAGAGAATTTTCGTGCAAAGTAAGCGGCCATCTAGTATTTATCTCGAAGAAAATTCGAATCCAACTCCAAATATCGCGGATTTATTCTAGCCATGACTCTCGACTCGACAGACCTGCGCATCCTGCATCTTTTGCAACGGGATGGCCGTATCAGCAATCACGAAATGGCAGAAAAGGTCGCCCTGTCGCCGTCGGCCTGTTTGCGCCGTTTACGCCTGCTGGAAAGTGAAGGAATCATCACCGGCTATCGCCCGATGCTTAACGCAGAAAAGCTGGGAGTCGAACTGGAAGCCATCGTCCATGTGTCATTGCGACAGGACGTCGAGGACTGGCACGAGACCTTCATCAAGAAGGTCCAGTTGTGGCCGGAAGTGGTCACTGCCTACGTGATTACCGGGGCGAGCAACTATGTGCTGAGGGTCCAGGCGCGCAATGTCAAACACTTCTCCGACTTCATCGTCAACCAACTGAACCGCACGGCGGGGGTGACTGATATTCGCTCGGAAATCGTGTTGCAGAAAATCAAGGAGCGGGAGACGTTGCTTGATTTGGTGGTGCGTAAGTGAGCGCCGGTTAATGGATATCGATGGCCAGGTGATGAACTGTGGCGAGGGAGCTTGTCGGATCGCCGCACCGTCCCGCTGGAGCGCGAAGCGGTCCTGAAACACTGGACGCCGGGATATTCAGACCCCGCGCATGCGCCGGGCTTCGTTACGCTGCAAGGTCATGCTGGGGGACTCGTCGAACAACTTGCGGTATTCGGCGCAAAAACGTCCGAGATGCGTAAAGCCCCAGCCCATGGCGATCGCGGAAATATTGCGCGCCGAGCCGTGTTCGAGGATTTCCTGGCGCACAGCGTTCAACCGGTACTTTTTCAGGTAAACCATCGGCGATAGGCCCAAATGCTTCTTGAACGCCTCGCACAGCTTGAAACGCGAGACCCCGGTCGCGACTTCGATGTCCTCCAGGTGCAAAGCTTCGCGAGCATTGTCGTGAATGTATTGTTTGGCCCTGATCAAGTAGTGCGGCAGTTTCACGCCGAGCACGTTACGCAATTCTTCGGAGTGGTTGTTCGGCTGGGCGAGGATCAAGCCTTTGATCAATGAGCTTTCGATGTCCCGAGTGAAAGCCACCTGTTCGTACAGTTCATTGCTGCGTTCCAGCTCCGCGATGAAATAACGCGCCATGCGCCACCACGAGGCCGACGCGCCGCCCACCGCATCCATCACCGGCTCGAAACGCAGCGGCGTATCCAGCGGTCGCTGCAGCATGCCTTCCAGCGACTCGTTCATGGCGGCGCGGGTGATCACCACCTGGACTTTGCGACAGTCGCCGGAGATCGCCAGCACCTGGTTCTCATTCGGGGAAATGATCACCCCTTGATCGCGGTTGGATTTCAACAGGGTGCCGTTCTTGCTCAGCTCCTGCTCGCCCACCAGCGGCAAACTCAGGCTGTAGCTGCTGAAATGTTCGGCGTCTTCGATATCGATGGTGACATCGGTGCCGTATGAGAGAGTGCCCAGGGTCGTGGCCATCGACCTGAACACATTGGCGCTGTGATGGAAGCGGATCCGCTCGGGCGACGAGGTCTGGAGGCGGTGCGGCCCGCAGATACCAGACATCCAGTTTCTCGCACCCTCAAGGTCATAGTGATCGATACGAATGTCGCGAAACTGCGGATCAGCGTTGCTACTCATCACGGCGCACCCACGGCAATATTCTTCAGCGCGCTCTGATGGCGCGTATCAGGCTTGAAAAGAGCAAGATCCACACCACAAAACGGCTGTTTTATCCGTTTAAAAAAGCCCCATCACTCATTGAATGTCGGGACTTTTGTCAGGGGGAAGGCTATTGAACCACCGGCAAGGCCCGATCCCTGGCCATACGCATCCGGTAAAAGCCGAAGATGATCAACACCCACACCGGTATGGCGAAGACTGAAGCACGCACCCCTGGAATCATCAGCATGACGCAGATGATCATGGCCATGAAGGCCAGGCACAGGTAATTGCTGTAGGGGAACCAGAACGCCTTGAAGCCCGGCACGATGCCTTGCTGGCCCATGACTTTGCGAAACTTCAGGTGCGTCAGGCTGATCATCGCCCAGTTGATTACCAGCGATGCGACCACCAGAGCAAAGAGCAACTCAAGCGCTTCATGCGGGGCGAGGTAGTTAACCAGCACGGACAGCATGGTGATCAACGCAGATACGCCCAGCGCGAGTAGAGGCACGCCCTGCTTGTTCAGTTTCATCAGCGCCTTGGGCGCATCACCCTGTTCGGCCAGGCCATAGAGCATACGGCTGTTGCAGTAAACGCCACTGTTATAGACAGAGAGCGCCGCGGTGAGTACCACGAAATTGAGGATGTGCGCTGCGGTGTCGCTGCCGATCAAGGAGAAGATCTGCACGAACGGGCTGCCGCCATAGGCATCGCCCGAAGCGCCCAGTGTTTGTAGCAGTTGATCCCACGGATACAGCGACAGCAACACGGTGAGTGCACCGACGTAGAAGATCAGCACGCGATAAACCACCTGGTTGATCGCCTTGGGAATCACCTTTCCCGGCTCGCTGGCTTCTGCGGCGGTGATGCCGACCAGCTCCAGACCGCCGAAGGAAAACATGATGAATGCCATGGACATCAGCAATCCAGTGGTGCCGTTGGGAAAGAAACCGCCGTGACTCCACAGATTGCTGACCGAGGCCTGCGGGCCGCCCGTTCCGCTGAACAACATGTAGCAGCCCAGGGCAATCATGCCAATGATCGCTACGACCTTGATGATTGCAAACCAGAATTCCATCTCGCCGAAGACTTTGACGTTCATCGTATTGATCAAATTGACCAGGACGAAGAACACCGCCGCACTGACCCAGGAGGGGACTTGCGGCCACCAGAACTGCACGTACTTGCCGACTGCCGTCAACTCGGCCATGCCCACCAGCACATACAGCACCCAGTAGTTCCAGCCGGACAGAAAGCCGGCATAGCCGCCCCAGTATTTGTGGGCAAAATGACTGAAGGAGCCGGCCACCGGTTCCTCGACAATCATCTCGCCCAGCTGGCGCATGATCAGAAAGGCGATGAACCCGGCAATCGCATAGCCGAGGATCATCGACGGCCCGGCCGATTTGAGTACTCCGGCAGAGCCTAGAAACAACCCGGTACCTATCGCTCCGCCCAATGCGATCAGCTGAATATGACGATTTTTCAGCCCTCGCTCGAGCTCGCCTTGTCGCAAGATTTCATCCGCCATCTGGTTACCTTCTAATTGTTATGGTCAGGCATGGTTTGAATGCATCAATTTACTCAATTGCCGATCGGTTCAAGCGTTCAGACATTACGCTTGGCAAATCAGAGAGTGGAGCGCACTCGCCACAACTCCGGGAACAGCACGGTATCGAGCATCTTGCGCAGATAACCGACACCTTCTGTGCCGCCGGTCCCTGGTTGAAAGCCAATGATCCGCTCGACGGTGGTCACATGCCGGAAGCGCCATTGACGGAATGAATCCTCAAGGTCGATGAGTTTCTCCGCCAGCTGATAGAGATCCCAATACCGCGAAGGGTGGGTGTAGACCTCGCGCCAAGCCGCTTCGACCGACGCATCATGCGTCGTCGGACTGGTCGGATCGCGCTCGAAACGCTGTGGGTCGATGGTCAAGCCTGCGCTGACCATCAAGCGAATCGACTCGTCATACAGCGACGGTGTGGCGATCGCCTTTTCAAGCGCCTGCAACAGTTCCGGCCGATGCGCATGGGGGCGCAACAGGGTCGCGCTTTTGTTGCCCAGAATGAATTCGATCTCGCGGTACTGGAACGACTGGAAGCCTGATGACTGCCCCAGAAAGGGCCGTATCGCGTGGTACTCGGTGGGTGTCATGGTGGCCAGTACCGTCCAGGCATGCACCAGCTGATCAAAAATCCGCGAGACCCGCGCCAGCATCTTGAAAGCGGGTGGCAACTCTCCCAGTCGAATGTGTTCACGGGCGGCTTTGAGCTCGTGCAGCATCAGCTTCATCCACAGCTCTGACGTCTGATGCTGGATGATGAACAGCATTTCGTTATGGTCCGGAGATAAAGGGTGCTGTGCGCTGAGAATGCGCCCCAGATCCAGGTAGTCGCCGTAGCTCATGGAGTCGGAAAAATTCAGCTCGGCGTTATGCCATTCTTCCGTCTGGTTTGCAGGTGAATAGGGGCATTGGTTCATTGAGTCGACTCCTCAAGTTGCGGTTTATTCAGTGGACGCAAAATTGCCCTGACCGGACTGGCGTCCAGATTGGCAAAACGCAGTGGCAGCGCAATCAATTCATAGTCCCCTTCCGGGACGTCATCGAGCACGATGCCCTCGAGGATGGCCATGCCATGTCGGGCTACGGCATTGTGCGAATCCATGGTTTTGGATTGCTGAGGATCCAGCGACGGCGTATCGATACCGATCAAGCGCACACCGAGGCTCGCCAGCAGGTCGACGGTTTCTTTGGCGACTGCGGTGAAATCCGGATCCCAGGAACTCAACGGCGCTTGTCGCCAGGTGCGCAGCAGCACCCGTTCAGGCAGGTCTTGCAAGCGACCTTCAAGCTGCTCGGGGTGCACCAGCCGACCGCTGTTCAGGCAATGCAGCACACGGCAAGGCCCCATATAGACATCGAGTGACACATCGCCAATGGCCGCGCCATCAGCGCTGTAATGCAGCGGCGCGTCGACATGGGCCCCCGTGTGAGGGGACAGGGTGATACGCCCGACATTCACCGGACACTCTGGTCCGAACGTCCAAACGCGCTCTTCCTGAAAAGGTGTGTCACCCGGCCAGGTAGGTGTAGCGGTGCTCAAAGGCGGGCTGATATCCCACCACGACAGTGTTGTTTTCATTGCGAAACTCTCGGCCTGTTCCGAGAGAATGATACGAGTGATACCTGTGAATATTCTTGCGAAAATATTCAGCAGCACCCAAATATTTCGCACAAAATTCTAAAAAACAGGAATTTACCGGATGGAAATTTCAACGAAAAAAGAAGGCAGCTAAAAAGCTGTTCTCATCCGCAAGGCATTGCGCAATTGCATGCCGGCCGCTGCGTTTCTGGAGCCTGGGCGAAAGCGCGGAGGAAAGTAGTTCGCGAATGGCTGCGTGAAATGGCGCAGACTTTTAGCTGGACGAGTCTGGGAGATTGCTTTCGCGAGCAAGCCCGCGAAAGCGGTAAATCAGACGCCGAAGATCAACCAACCACCCCCGCATCCGCCTTCAACCCCTGCCCCTCGATCGCGCGGATCGCACATTGCTCATCAACATCAGACAAATCACCGCTAATACCGACCGCCCCCAATACATTCCCATCCTGATCCCGAATCAACACGCCGCCCGGTACCGGGACGACGCAGCCCTGCCCCAGGCTATTCAGCGCGGCGAAGAAGGCCGGGCGTTGTTGGGCGTCCTGGGCCAGCAGACGTGAACCCTTGCCCAGGGCAATGGCGCCCCAGGCCTTGCCAATGGCGATCTGCGGGCGCAACAGGCTGGCGCCGTCTTCGCGTTGCAGCGTTATCAAGTGCCCGCCGGCGTCCAGCACGGCAACGGTCAAGGGCGCGGCAGAGATTGCGCGACCTGCGCAGAGGGCCTGAGTGGCCAGGTTGACTGCGACGTTCAAGGTTAAAGCGCTCATGGTGCCGTCCTCATTTTGTTATTGGGAAAGCCGTTGGATTGCTTTCTGTTGCGCAATCCGATGCGACAAATAGAACACAATAGATTATTTTTTTGTATACAATAATTATCGAAAATCGCCACATTAGACGAAAAGTAACAGTTCTTCGAGCTTCCGACGAATGAAACAGCTGCTTGAGAAAATGGATTGACCTGCGCCGTCCGCCGTGAATACACTCTGCGCAAAGCCACTTGTATACAATTACAAAACGTAAGAGGCACAAAGCAATGAGCAAAATGAGAGCAATCGAAGCCGCCGTTCTGGTGATGCGCCGTGAAGGGGTTGATACCGCTTTTGGCATCCCGGGCGCCGCGATCAACCCGCTGTACTCCGCCTTGCAGAAGGTCGGTGGCATCGATCACGTCCTCGCTCGCCACGTTGAAGGCGCCTCGCACATGGCCGAGGGCTACACCCGCACCAAGGCCGGCAATATTGGTGTGTGCATCGGCACCTCCGGCCCGGCCGGTACCGATATGGTCACCGGGCTCTACAGCGCCTCGGCCGACTCGATCCCGATCCTGTGCATCACCGGCCAGGCACCGCGGGCCCGGATGCACAAGGAAGACTTCCAGGCCGTCGACATCACCAGCATAGTCAAGCCGGTCACCAAATGGTCGACCACCGTTATGGAGCCGGGCCAGGTGCCTTACGCGTTCCAGAAAGCCTTCTATGAAATGCGCTCCGGCCGCCCAGGCCCAGTGCTGATCGACCTGCCGTTCGACGTGCAGATGGCTGAAATCGAATTCGACATCGACGCTTATGAGCCGCTGCCGCTGGCCAAGCCGACCGCTAACCGCGTGCAGATCGAGAAGGCTCTGGCCATGCTCGATCAGGCTGAGCGCCCATTGCTGGTCGCCGGTGGCGGCATCATCAATGCCGACGCCAGCGAGTTGCTGGTGGAGTTCGCCGAGCTGACCGGTATTCCAGTGATCCCGACCCTGATGGGCTGGGGCACCATCCCGGACGATCACCCGCTGATGGTGGGCATGGTCGGTCTGCAAACCTCGCACCGTTACGGCAACGCGACGATGTTGAAGTCGGACGTGGTGCTGGGCGTCGGTAACCGTTGGGCTAACCGTCACACCGGTTCGGTCGACGTTTACACCGAAGGCCGCAAGTTCATTCACGTCGACATCGAACCGACCCAGATCGGCCGCGTGTTCACCCCGGACCTGGGTATCGTGTCCGACGCCGCTGCCGCGTTGACCGTGTTCATCGAAGTCGCTCGCGAATGGCAAGCCGCCGGCAAGCTGAAAAACCGCAGCGCTTGGCTGCAAGACTGCCAGCAACGCAAAGCCAGCCTGCAGCGCAAGACCCACTTCGACAACGTGCCGGTCAAACCGCAGCGCGTTTACGAAGAGATGAACCAGGTGTTCGGTAAAGACACCTGCTACGTCAGCACCATCGGTCTGTCGCAGATTGCCGGCGCACAGTTCCTGCACGTCTACAAACCGCGTCACTGGATCAACTGCGGTCAGGCCGGCCCGTTGGGCTGGACCATTCCGGCGGCGCTCGGCGTGGTCAAGGCTGATCCGGCCCGCAAGGTGGTGGCGCTCTCGGGCGACTACGACTTCCAGTTCATGATCGAAGAGTTGGCGGTGGGCGCGCAGTTCAAGCTGCCGTACATCCACGTGGTGGTGAACAACTCGTACCTGGGGCTGATCCGTCAGGCCCAACGCGGTTTCGACATGGACTACTGCGTGCAGCTGTCCTTCGACAACCTCAATGCTCCGGAACTCAACGGTTACGGGGTTGACCACGTAGCGGTTGCCGAAGGCCTGGGTTGCAAGGCACTGCGGGTGTTCGAACCAGATCAGATCCAGCCTGCCCTGCGCAAGGCCCAGGAGCTGATCGAGGAGTTCAAGGTGCCGGTGATCGTCGAAATCATTCTGGAGCGCGTGACCAACATTTCCATGGGCACCGAGATCAACGCCGTCAACGAATTCGAAGACCTGGCGTTGGTCGGCAACGATGCGCCAACGGCGATTTCGCTGCTCGATTGATGATCGTTGATCGTTCCCACGCTCTGCGTGGGAATGCATCCAGTGACGCTCCGCGTCACATAACGGCTGGACGCAGAGCGTCCGGGGCGGCATTCCCACGCAGAGCGTGGGAACGATCAGCCCTCACACATATACGGGAGACCACCATGCCGCGTTTCGCAGCCAACCTGTCCATGCTGTTCACCGAGCAGGATTTTCTTGCCCGTTTCGACGCTGCCGCCAAGGCCGGCTTCAGGGGTGTCGAATACCTGTTTCCCTACGATTTCAGCTCCGCCGAAATCAAGGCCAGGCTCGATGCCAATGGCTTGACCCAGGTGCTGTTCAACCTGCCGGCCGGTGACTGGGCCAAGGGCGAGCGCGGTATCGCGTGCCTGCCGGATCGGGTCGAAGAATTCCGCGCCGGTGTCGATCTGGCCATCGCTTACGCCAAGGTGCTGGGCAACACCCAGGTCAATTGCCTGGCCGGTATTCGTCCACAAGGCATCGACGAAGCCACCGTGGAAAAGACCTTTGTCGCCAACCTCAAGTACGCGGCCGACAAGCTGCAAGCGGCGGGCATCAAACTGGTGATGGAAGCGATCAACACCCGTGATATCCCCGGCTTCTACCTGAACAACACGGCGCAAGCCCTGTCGATTCGCGAACAGGTCGGCAGCGCCAATCTGTTCCTGCAATACGACATCTATCACATGCAAATCATGGAGGGCGACCTGGCCCGAACCATGGCTGCGCATCTGGGCGAGATCAACCACATCCAGTTGGCCGACAACCCAGGGCGCAACGAACCGGGCACCGGTGAAATCAATTACCGCTTCCTGTTCGAACACCTGGACCGCATCGGTTATCAGGGTTGGGTTGGCTGCGAATACAAGCCGCTGACCACCACTGAGGCGGGTCTGAGCTGGTTGAAAACCCATAACGCAATCTAATGAAACTCCTGTAGGAGCTGGCTTGCCAGCGAAGGCAATGTAACTGCCAACAAAGAGGCTGGATGTGATGGCCTCTTCGCCGGCAAGCCGGCTCCTACAAAAGCAGTCCCCTATTTGCTTGAAGCAGCAATAAAAACAAGAGGATTTTCTCATGGCTAAAATCGGATTTATCGGCACCGGCATCATGGGCCACCCAATGGCGTTGAACCTGCAGAAAGCCGGTCACAGCCTGTTCCTGTCGGCACACCACGACCCTGCCCCTGCCGATCTGGTCGCCGCTGGCGCCGTCGCGCTGGCGAGCCCGAAAGAAGTGGCCCAGGAAGCCGAGTTCATCATCGTCATGGTCCCGGATACCCCGCAGGTCGATGACGTGCTGTTTCGCGCCGACGGTGTTGCCGCCGGTGTCAGCAAAGGCAAAGTCGTGATCGACATGAGCTCGATCTCGCCGAGCGCCACTAAAACCTTCGCGGCCGAAATCAACGAGAAAGGTGCTCAGTACCTCGACGCGCCGGTGTCCGGCGGTGAAGTCGGCGCCAAAGCCGCGACCCTGAGCATCATGGTCGGTGGCGATGCCGATGCGTTCGAACGCGCCCTGCCGCTGTTTCAGGCCATGGGTAAGAACATCACCCTGGTCGGTGGCAACGGCGACGGTCAAACCGCGAAAGTGGCGAACCAGATCATCGTCGCCCTGAACATCCAGGCTGTGGCCGAAGCGCTGCTGTTCGCCTCGAAAAACGGTGCCGACCCGGCCAAGGTCCGTGAAGCGCTGATGGGCGGTTTCGCTTCGTCGAAGATTCTTGAGGTTCACGGCGAACGCATGATCAAAGGCACCTTCGATCCGGGCTTCCGCATCAGCCTGCACCAGAAGGACCTGAACCTCGCCCTGGCCGGCGCTCGCGAACTGGGCATCAACCTGCCGAACACCGCCAATACCCAGCAAGTGTTCAGCACCTGCGCGGCCATCGGCGGCAGCAACTGGGACCACTCGGCGCTGATCAAGGGCCTGGAACACATGGCGAATTTCTCGATTCGCGATAAATAACACCTGCCCCGTACTGATCGTTCCCACGCAGAGCGTGGGAACGATCATTTGCGCTAAACAAAACAATAAGACTGGGAGTTCGCCATGTCGGTCGATCCGCAACAACTGCTGCGCGAGCTGTTTGCCACAGCCATCGACGCGGCCCATCCGCAGCACGTCCTCGAAGCCCATCTGCCCAAAGATCGCAGCGGTCGGGTGATCGTCATCGGCGCCGGTAAAGCCGCAGCCGCCATGGCCCAGGTGGTCGAGCGCTGCTGGCAGGGCGAAGTATCCGGCCTAGTGGTGACCCGTTACGGCCACGGCGCCCCGTGCGAAAAAATCGAAGTGGTCGAAGCCGCGCACCCGGTGCCGGATGCGGCTGGTTTGGCTGTCGCGAAACGGGTATTGGAACTGGTCAGCGGCTTGAGCGAAAACGACCGCGTGATCTTCCTGCTCTCGGGCGGTGGCTCTGCCCTCCTCGCCTTGCCCGCAGCCGGCATCACCCTCGCCGACAAACAGTCGATCAACAAAGCGCTGCTCAAATCCGGCGCGACCATCGGCGAGATGAATGGCGTGCGCAAGCACCTCTCGGCAATCAAGGGCGGTCGTCTGGGCAAAGCTTGCTGGCCGGCCACGGTTTATACCTATGCGATTTCCGATGTACCGGGCGACCTCGCCACGGTCATCGCGTCCGGCCCCACCGTGGCCGACCCGAGCACCTCGGCCGAAGCGCTGGCGATCCTCAAGCGTTATGGCATCGAAGTCCCGGCCTCGGTGCGCACCTGGCTGCAAAACCCGGAATCGGAAACGGTCAAACCCGGCGATCCGAGCCTGGCCCGCAGTCATTTCCAGTTGATCGCCCGCCCACAGCAATCGCTGGAAGCGGCAGCGGTGAAAGCCCGTCAGGCCGGCTTCAGTCCATTGATTCTCGGCGACCTGGAAGGTGAATCCCGGGACGTGGCGAAAGTCCACGCCGGCATTGCGCGGCAGATCGTCCAGCATGATCAGCCGCTGGCAGCGCCGTGCGTGATTCTGTCCGGCGGCGAAACCACCGTCACCGTGCGCGGCAATGGCCGTGGCGGGCGCAACGCTGAATTCCTGCTGAGCCTGACCGACAGCCTCAAAGGCCTGCCCGGCGTCTACGCGCTGGCCGGTGACACCGACGGTATCGACGGCTCCGAAGACAACGCCGGCGCCATCATGACCCCGAGCAGTTACGCCCGCGCCGCCGCCCTCGGCCTGAGCGCCAGCGATGAACTGGACAACAACAATGGCTACGGCTATTTCGCCGCGCTGGATGCGCTGATCGTCACCGAGCCGACCCGCACCAACGTCAACGACTTTCGCGCCATTCTGATTCTCGAGAGCCCTAAACATGACGCCTGACAAGAAGGTAAAAATCCTCGCCACCCTTGGCCCGGCCACTGACGGGATCGACGATATCCGTGAGTTGGTGCAGGCCGGGGTCAATATCTTTCGCCTGAATTTCAGCCACGGCGATCACGCCGACCACGCCCAGCGCTATCAGTGGATTCGTGAAGTCGAGCGCCAGCTGAATTACCCGCTGGGGATTCTGATGGACCTGCAAGGCCCGAAATTGCGGGTCGGCAAATTCGCCCAAGGCAAAGTGCAGCTGCATCGCGGTCAGGCCTTGCGCCTGGACCTGGATGCAACACCGGGGGATCAGCGCCGGGTCAACCTGCCTCACCCGGAAATCATCGCAGCCCTGGAACCGGGCATGGACCTGTTGCTGGACGATGGCAAGTTGCGCCTGCGGGTGGTGACCCAATACGCCGACGCCATCGACACCACGGTGCTCAACGGTGGCGAACTGTCGGATCGCAAAGGCGTCAACGTGCCGCAAGCGGTGCTGGACCTGAGCCCGCTGACCGCCAAGGATCGTCGCGATTTGAGCTTCGGTCTGGAACTGGGTGTGGATTGGGTCGCGCTGTCGTTCGTGCAACGCCCGGAAGACATCCGCGAAGCCCGCGCACTGATCGGCGACAAGGCGTTTTTGATGGCGAAAATCGAGAAGCCATCGGCCGTGACGCAACTGCGGGAAATCGCCGAATTAAGCGATGCGATCATGGTCGCTCGCGGTGACCTGGGCGTGGAAGTGCCGGCCGAAAGCGTGCCGCAGATTCAGAAAAACATCATCAGCACCTGCCGTGAACTCGGCAAACCGGTGGTGGTGGCGACGCAGATGCTGGAGTCGATGCGCTTCTCCCCCGCCCCAACCCGCGCCGAAGTCACTGACGTCGCCAACGCGGTGGCCGAAGGTGCGGACGCGGTGATGCTGTCGGCGGAAACCGCATCCGGTGAGTACCCGCTGGAAGCCGTGCAGATGATGAGCAAGATCATCCGTCAGGTGGAAAACGGCCCGGACTATCAGGCCCAACTGGACGTGAGCCGACCGAAAGCCGAGGCCACGGTGTCGGACGCAATCAGCTGCGCGATTCGCCGTATCAGCAATGTGCTGCCGGTGGCGGTGCTGGTGAACTACAGCGAGTCTGGCACCTCGAGTCTGCGGGCGGCGCGGGAACGGCCGACGGTGCCGATCCTCAATCTGACGCCTAATCTGCAAACCGCTCGCCGGTTGACGGTGGCGTGGGGCGTGCACTCGGTGGTCAACGACCGGCTGCGCCAGGTGGATGAAGTGTGCTCGACGGCGCTGGAGATTGCCCAGGCACAGGGGATGGCTCAGCGGGGGGATACGTTGTTGATCACGGCTGGCGTGCCGTTTGGGCAGCCGGGGTCGACCAACTCACTGCGTATCGAAACCCTGATTTAACCCCTACACGATGATCGTTCCCACGCTCTGCGTGGGAATGCAGCCCGGGACGCTCTGCGTCCCAAGAGCAGACGCAGAGCGTCCATTGAGGCATTCCCACGCAGAGCGTGGGAACGATCTGTACTGAACGACCCTTATCATGCCCGCCAACCACTTCAACACCCACTGCCCCGACTGGGCCACTGCCCTGCTCAATGGCTTCAGCCAGATATTCCTCCAGTGCCATCCGCTGTGCGGGCTGCTGTGTCTGCTGGCGATTCTGTTCAGCGCGCCGGCCCTGCTCGGCGGTGCGTTGCTGGGAGGGGTCGCCGGGTTGCTCACCGCGCAACGTCGCGGGTACACCAAAGCTGATCGTCAGGCCGGGCTGTTCAGCTACAACGGTGTTTTGCTCGGTCTGCTGCTGAGCCTTTATTTCCCATGGTCGGCGCTGTTGCCACCGCTGATCATTGCTGCTGGGGGCCTGAGCGCGATGCTCACTCAGCAATGGCTCAAGCACGCCCGCGATCATCATTGTCTACCGGCTTACACCGCGCCCTTCGTTGGATTGAGTTGGTTGTTGCTTGGCTTTGCCGCACCCCAGCAATCCATTCCACCGATCGAACTGAATACCCTTAACCTGCTCGCCGCGTCATTGAAAGGGCTCGGTCAGGTGCTGTTTCTCGGTCATCCGCTGGCCGGCGCACTCATTGCCATCGGATTACTGATCGCCGACCGCCGCGCCTTCTTATGGGCATTGCTGGGCTCCGCCGCCGGCCTCGGATTCGCCCTTTTGCATCACGAAACATCAACCGCGCTGCTGGGTTTGAGCGGTTACAACGCCGTGCTCGCCGCCCTCGCCTTCAGCCAAAATCGCCGCCAGCCCTGGCTGCCATTGTTGGGAATCCTGCTGGCGGTGTTGCTCACACCAGGGTTCGCCGCACTCGGCCTGACCACGTTGACTGCACCCTTCATCCTCGCGTGCTGGCTGATTCGCGCAGGCATCCGGGTGCTGCATCAGGCCGCCATGGACAGCGCGCCTTGCGCTACCGGGGAGAATCAACCTAGGCTTCGCTGATTCCAGGTTCAGGCGTTTTCCATGGACAGCAGAAAAAACTGGCGTGAAGAGCTTTACGTCATCATCTTCCAATCCGATACCCCGGCCGGTCGCCGCTTCGACAGCATTCTGTTGTTGATCATCCTCGCAAGCCTGGTGATCGTGATTCTGGACAGTATCGACAGCGTTCACCAGAACTACGCCGACCTACTGGCGTACATCGAATGGGGCTTCACCGTCGTTTTCGCCATCGAATACGGTCTGCGCCTGTACTGCTCGCCCAAGCCGCTGCGCTACGCATTCAGCTTTTATGGGCTGGTGGATTTGCTGGCGATCGTGCCCGGCATCCTCGCGCTGTATTACAGCGATGCGCAGTACCTGCTGATTATCCGGATCATTCGGATGCTGCGGATTTTCCGCGTACTCAAGCTCAGCCCGTATCTGAAGCAAGCCAACTATTTGATGACGGCGTTGCGCGGCAGCAAGCAGAAGATCGTGGTGTTTCTGCTCAGCGTCAGCACCCTGGTGACGGTGTTCGGCACGCTGATGTACGTGATCGAAGGCCCGGAACACGGCTTCACCAGCATCCCCAAAGGCATCTATTGGGCCATCGTCACACTGACCACCGTGGGCTTTGGCGATATCGTGCCCAGGACGCCATTGGGTCAGGTGGTTTCGTCGCTGGTGATGATCACCGGTTACTCAATCATCGCCGTGCCAACAGGGATCTTTACCGCGGAACTGGCCAACGCCATGCGCGGCGAACAATTGCAACACGATTGCCCGACCTGCCAGAAAAACAGTCACGAACACGGCGCAGCCTTTTGCTCCCGCTGCGGCAATGCGTTGTTCAAAAAACTGGAATAAGCAAAGTGCTTTTTAATCTTTAAACGACTATGCGAGCCCGGCTATAGTCGCCGGCAAATTGCCAACACTTTCCATAGAACATGTTTGATAAAACAAGGAATGCGCAGTGAAAAAACTCTTTGGCGCCTCACTTCTGGCCGCTGGCCTGGCCTTGGGCAGCATGGCTCAGGCTGCACCGACCCTGCTTAACGTTTCCTACGACGTGATGCGAGATTTCTACAAGGACTACAACGCTGCCTTCCAGAAACACTGGCAAGCCGAGCACAACGAAAACATCACGCTGCAGATGTCCTTCGGCGGCTCCAGCAAACAGGCGCGCTCAGTGATCGATGGCCTGCCAGCTGATGTCATCACCATGAACATGGCCACCGACATCAACGCCCTGGCGGATAACGGCAAGCTGGTCCCGGACAATTGGGTTACGCGCCTGCCAAACAACAGCGCGCCATTCACCTCGGCCACCGTGTTCATCGTGCGCAAAGGCAACCCGAAAGCCCTGAAAGACTGGCCCGACCTGCTCAAGGATGGCGTGCAAGTGATCGTCCCCAACCCGAAAACATCGGGCAACGGCCGCTACACCTACCTCTCGGCGTGGGGTTATGTGCTGAAAAACGGCGGTGACGAGAACAAGGCCAAAGCCTTCGTCGGCAAACTGTTCAAACAAGCGCCAGTGTTGGATACCGGTGGTCGTGCAGCGACCACCACGTTCATGACCAACCAGATCGGCGACGTGCTGGTGACCTTCGAAAACGAAGCGGAAATGATTGCGCGTGAATTTGGTCGTGATCAGTTTGAAGTGATTTACCCGAGTGTTTCCGCTGAGGCCGAGCCGCCGGTGTCTGTGGTCGACAAAGTGGTCGAGAAAAAAGGCACCCGCGCCGCCGCCGAGGAATATTTGAAGTACCTGTGGTCGCCGGAAGGTCAGGAGATTGCGGCAGCCAACTACCTGCGTCCGCGCGATCCGGCGGTATTGGCCAAATACACCGATCGCTTCCCGGCAGTGGATTTCCTTTCGGTGGAGAAGACCTTTGGTGACTGGCGCACCGTGCAGAAGACGCATTTCAATGATGGCGGGGTTTTTGATCAGATTTACAGCGGTCAGTAACGCCCAGTCCAACGAAAAGGCGACCCGTGCAG
Organism: Pseudomonas sp. B21-048; assembly: GCF_024748615.1. Lineage (NCBI taxonomy): Bacteria > Pseudomonadati > Pseudomonadota > Gammaproteobacteria > Pseudomonadales > Pseudomonadaceae > Pseudomonas > Pseudomonas sp. B21-048. The sequence continues at coordinate 3,949,258 of NZ_CP087168.1, forward strand.
GCCGCCTTTTTTGTGGGCACGGCTTTTCTGGTAAAGAAAACGGTTCAAACGACAACACAGACCCAGCTAGCCGCGCCCCTTCATTCGCCGTAGCATCGCGCCATTGTTTAGCCGAGGTGCCTTATGCTGATCCCCCACGACCAACTTGAAGTCGATACCCTCACCCGCCTGATCGAGGATTTCGTGACCCGTGACGGCACGGATAATGGCGATGACACGCCGCTGGAAACCCGCGTCTTGCGTGTTCGTCAAGCATTGACCAAAGGCCAGGCGCTGATCGTTTTCGATCCGGAAAGCGAACAATGCCAGTTGATGCTCAAGCACGACGTGCCCAAGCATCTGTTCGACTGAGGCATCTAAGCTTTGGCTTTGGCCTGTTTGATCTGGATGCGCTCATAGACTCCGGCGCGATGTACGTTGATTTGCTGCGGTGCTTCAATACCGAAGCGCACACTGCTTCCGTTAACGGCAAGAACCCGCACGCTAATGGTGTCTCCAATAGATATCAACTCGCCCACAACGCGACTAAGTACAAGCATGGCATTCATCCTTCAGGGTTACCGGGCCTTGAAGATGCCCGGCGCATGGCGGGGCTTCAATGCAACGGCAGCAAAACAGTCTTGCCCTACGGCACAGGCTGCATCCCCCGTCGGAAGTGTCCGACAAATCGGCTCTATGAAGGCCCCATCCTTCAGGAAGCGGAAAAGCGCGGACCAAACAGGATGACACTCGCTCCGATCACACACAGCACCACGCCGATCCAGTCCGAGCCCAATGGACGAATCCGCTCGACCACCGCCAACCAGCCAATAGACGCAATGATGTAGATGCCTCCATAGGCGGCGTAGGCGCGGCCGGCGTAGATCGCTTCGACCCGGGTCAGCAGCACTGCGAACAAGATCAGGCTGAGCAATGCCGGGACAATCCACCAAGCGCTTTTGCCTTGGCGCAGCCACATCCAGAAGGCGAAGCAGCCGGCGATTTCAAACAGCGCGGCGAAGAAAAACCATAGGTAATTGAACATGCAGACGTCTCGTGAGAATGGCCGATTATGGCCACCCTAACGACGGTGTTGCGTACGGGCAAGGTCAGCCTGCGTTTTGTTTGGCCTTGGCGCGCATTTTGTCGGCCATCACAGTCATTTCGTTGTAGAGCAACTGCGGGTCTTTTTGCTTGATCGCCCAGGCCATGCGGCCTTGTTCGTGAGGCAGGATCAAGAATTCGCCAGCGGCGACCTGCTGATAGATGTAGTCGGCAATGTCGACAGCGGTGATGGGTGAGCTTTCCAGCAATTTGCCAACCTGGGCTTTCATGGCCGGGGTCGGGCCGCGAAAAGAGTCCAGCAGGTTGGTCTGGAAGAACGACGGGCACACCACATGCACACTGACTTGCGCGTGGGCCAGCTCGATCAACAGACTTTCGGACAAGGCCACAACACCCGCCTTCGCCACGTTGTAGTTGCTCATCGCCGGACCTTGCATCAACGCTGCCATCGAGGCGATGTTGATGATCCTGCCTTGGCTTTTTTCCAGCAGCGGCAGGAAGGCCTTGCAGCCCTTGACCACACCCATCAGGTTGATCGCGATCTGCCAGTCCCAGTCTTCCAGCGACAGTTCACTGAAAAAACCGCCCGAGGCCACACCGGCGTTGTTGACGATGACGTCGATGCCGCCGAACTTCTCTTCACAGGCTTGGGCGAGCGCCGTCAGCTGGCTGTAGTCACGCACATCGCAACGCTGGATGAAACCGTCGCCGCCGGCTTCGCGAACCATTTTCAGGGTTTCTTGCAGGCCAGGTTCACTGACATCCGACAAGGCCAGCTGCCAGCCTTCACGCGCCCAGCGCAGCGCGATTTCGCGACCCAGGCCTGAGCCAGCGCCAGTGATCATCATGCGATTTTGCATAGCAAACAGCCTTGTTGTTCCGGGGAAGATGCACCGAGTGTAGCGAAGGATAATGCGCGACCCACGCTCCATCAGATTGCTGAATGGCCAGCAATGAACCACGGCGCAGTCCGGTTGTTTCAACTTTGAGACGCCGTAAAAGAAATAAACGTACTTTCCAAATACATTAAAAAAACCTGGAATTTTTCTTCATATCCATGAGTCGGATTTTGTAAGCAGCTAGGATTAATACAAGTCCAGCTGATGGCTAAACCCTAGGTCAATCCACAACGCTTCCAACAAGGAAACAGACATGGGCACAATTCTTATCGTTATTCTTATCCTGTTGTTGATAGGTGGCTTGCCGGTCTTCCCGCACTCCAGAAGTTGGGGTTACGGCCCGTCCGGTATCATCGGCGTGGTGTTGGTGGTGCTGTTGATCCTGTTGCTACTTGGCAAGATATAAAGGTTTTACCGGCAAAAAAAAGAGGCCCTGCGACAGGCCTCTTTTCTATTGCGCAAACATTTAGTCTGGCTTGCCGTCAACCACACCCGCGGTGTTATCGATCAGGCTTTTGGTGGCCGTCTGGATAAACGACTCGAGCTTCTGCTTGAGGGCCGCTTCATCAGCCGATGTCGGGATCACTTCACCTTTCGGGTTGGCGCCCAGTTCGTATTGATACAACTTCGGTGGCATCTCTTTGGGCAGTACCAGCACGCGATCCGCGGTGAGCAATGCGACCGTCTGATCGCTGCCCGACGGTTTGATCACACCAAAACCCTTGTCGCCTTCCGGCAGGTTCAGCAAGTCGCGCCCCCAGCATTGATGAACCACATCGCCACCGACGCGGCCCATGATGGTCGGCACGATATCGATCTGGGTGCCCACGGTGTGATCGATCTGACCGAATTTTTCCTGGACGCCTGGCCCGATCATCAGCATCGGTACGTTGAAGCGACCCAGGTCCATTTCGGTGATCTGCTGTTCGTTGCCAAAACCGTGATCGCCGACAATCACGAACAGGGTTTCCTTGAAGTACGGCTCTTTGCGGGCCTGCTCGAAAAATTGACCCAACGCCCAGTCGGAATAGCGCATGGCGGTCAAGTGTTCGTTGAGGCTGCCCCGATCAGTCACGCGCTCAACCGGCAATGGCGTCGGCAAGGCGTATGGCGTGTGGTTGGACAGGGTTTGCAGCAAGGCGTAGAACGGCTTCTTGTCCTTGCCATCACGGGCTTTCAGTTCTTCCAGACCACGGTTGAACATGTCCTGGTCGGACACGCCCCAGGTCGGATCAGAGAACACCGGGTTGACGAAGTCATTGCGCCCGATGAAGTTGGTCATGCCCTGGTTGCTGAAGAAGCCCGCCTGGTTATCCCAAGCAAAGTCGCCGTTATAGACATACACATCGTCATAGTCACGGGCACTGAGCAACTGCGGCAGGCCAGACAGTTTGTGGCTGCCTTCGGGCGTCTGCATCAGGTATTCGAAACCCGGCAGGTTCGGGAAGCAGGCCATGGTGGCGAACATGCCCTGATGGGTATGGGTACCGTTGGAGAAGAAACGGTCGAACAACAGCCCTTCTTTCGACAGTTTGTCGAAGTACGGCGTGATTCCACCCGGACGTCCCAAAGCGCCCACCGAATGACCGGCGAAGCTTTCCATCAGGATGACCACGACGTTCTTGATTGGCAGTGTCTTGTTGGTGTCGGGGCTGTAATTGCGGCGCACCGCGGCGGTCTCGGGATCGACCAGCTTGTCGCTCGGGGTCAGTAACATATCGCGCACAGTCTGTTGGGCCAGAGGCTGCGGCAGTGTGGCTTTCCAGATATTGTCGCGTTCTTCGGACATCCGGCTCTTGGCCGCCGCAATCAGCGACAGCGTGCCGTTGAGGCCCAGCTGGTTGGCGAAGTTCGAATCGGTGGTGTAAACATCACCCCAACGCAGTGGCGGGCCCTGGCGCAGGGTGCCACGAGCGGCGACCACGCAAACCATCAGGCAAACCACAAATACCACGCCCCGCGCATACCACGGAGCGACCTGACGCGTGCCAATGCTGCCACCACTGAACGGCCCGCGAGGACGCATGGCGCGGTCGGCGCCCTTGAACGCGAGGGTCAGCATCAACGTGCCCACGGCCCAGGCCAACAGGTAGCGAACCACCGGAAAACCGTACCAGAGCATGCTCATCACGGTTTTCGGGTCTTCTTTCACGTACTGGAAGACCAAACCGTTGAGGCGCTGGTGGAACTCGCGGTAGAAGTCCATCTCCATCAGGCCGAGGAACAGCGCGATGCTCGAGGCAACGGTCAGCCACAGCCGGAAGAATCCGCGGGCGGCCATGGCCCGGGCGCTGAACAAGGCCAGCAGCAACGGAACGCTGAGGTAAACCACCAGGCGCAAGTCGAAACGCAAGCCGTTGGCGAATGCTTCCAGGAAGGTCGAAGCCGGTGTGTCGAGGATCATCGAGCTGTTGTAGACCAGCAGCGCCACGCGCAGCAGGCTGAACATGACCATCATGACCAGGGCGCATAACAGCGTATAGGCCAGATGCGATTTGACGGTCGGTTGCAGCAGACGACTAGAAGCTCGCTGCTGACTCAGGGCGTCCGGGTTTGCCATGTCGTTTTAGGACCCATTGGAAGTTGAAGTTTCAAAAATACAGCGGCGCCTTGCCTAAGGCTGGTCGGTTAACCGGTGGGAACGGGCTTGCTCCCACATGGATTGCGTTTAACTGACCGGCATCAGCTGTCTCGCCCTCTGTTGACCATCCTCGGCCCCGGGGCTTGCGCGGTGCGCAAATGGTGCACGATCAACCGCGGCATTACCATTGATTACTGACCCGCAGGCCGACTGTCGCTGGTAGCGCTCTGGGACAAGAGACGTGACGCAAAGTTGCGCAGGTGGACTGATTATTAGGTGCGGGTGAATTGTCTTGGAGGCTTTGTGAAAATTTCGTTCAAAGCATATCCAGAAACAAAATAAAGCCCCGCCCTTGGTAAAAACGCAAACGCCCCGATCAAATCGGGGCGTTGTCCAACAGGCCATATCAAAAGAGTACGCGGTTACTTCTCGGCGCGTTCTTTCAGGGCTTTGAGGGTGTTGAACGGTGCATCGACCACAAACTTGTTGGCCAACCACGACGGCACGCTGCCGCCGGGTTCGGTATGAGCCTGATAAGTGACTTCGACTTGATCGCCTTGAGGCACAAGCTTCCAGAAACCTTTAACCTGGGCGACCCGTACAAAACCCTTTTCCTCCGGGATGTACTTTGGCTGCCCTTCCAGCTCGCGGATCAGGCTGCCATCGGCTTCAACGGTGGTGACATGCAGCACGGAGTCGCGAGGAGTGACCGGCCAAGGGGTATTGAACTGGGTGTAGGTCCAACTCTGATTGCCCTCATGCTTGAGTAACTTCTGAATCTTGCACTCGTGAATCCAGGAACAGGCACCCGGCACATCTTCCTGCAATGCACGCAGTTTGGCCACGGTGGTCTTCATGACGGTCACGCCACGGTAGGCCTTGTATTGGGAACCGGCCACTTCACTCAAGGACACCTTGATGCCGTCTTCTTCCTTGGCGGTTTTCCATTCTTCGGCCTGGGCCGTGGAGGCCAGCAAAACCGTCAAACCACACAACACAGCCATACGATGCAGCGAACCCATAGTCTTATTCCTTATTGTTGAAGTTCCGTTCGTTGAACACATCACGCGGTCGTCATTTGTTCCCACCAGCCCAGCAATTTGATCGCTTCGTCGCTGCTGTTTCCGCAGACCTCGATATCGGCTTCAAATGCCGAACACACCGCAGGACGTTCTGGCTTGCCGAAAATGCTGCACAGGTTATCGACAGACAGTTGTAGGCAACGCTCTCCGGCGGCTTTGCCATTGGGCATCCCGGGAATCGGCGAACTGATGGAAGGGGCAATGCAACAGGCGCCACAGCCTTCACGGCATCTCATGACGAAAAGCTCCTCGCGACGGGCGATGGGTTAAAGGGACGTGGCACAGAGTAACGGCTAAAACGACTGTTTAAAATTACCTGAGCCCGGGTTTTTTTCGCTCAAACGAATGTGACCGACCAGTCTCCGACAAAGCGTCTGGTCCGCGGATCACGAATGGGAGAAATTTACTGCTTGAACTCGAATTCCAGCGCCGCGCCTTCAACTTCCCGACGCTCTTCATTGCGCAGTTGCAGCTGCATTTCGTTGCTGAGCAAGCGACCGTTGAGCTGGAACGGGCTAGTTTTGTCACCAAACATTTGCGGTAATACCGTCTCATGTCGGGGCAATGGTACCGTGCCGACCGGTTTCAGTTCTTCGACCATATCCTTGGGCAAGCTCAAGTCGAGGCTCGCGGGAGGGAGTTTGGTTTTCACCACTTCACTGGCCAGTTTTGACTTGGAAGCAATAGAGGAATGTTTTTTGACCACTGCAGCTTTCTTTTTGGTCGGTGTGGTCTTCTTGACCGGTGCCGCTTTTTTCGCGGTGGTGCTGGCTGTCGGTTTTTCCTGGACGGAAGCCGCCATGACGCCTTGCGCGTGACAAGTCATCAAGAGGCAGATCAACAACCAGGCGGCAGGAAAAATCGGCTTCATGGACCCAACGGCGCGAACGGCAGAAGGCTATATGCTCGCCTGTTGGCGACAACAAGACAAGCGTGCAGTACAGAACGGCCCCGCACGTTAAAAACCGCTCGCTGTCTCTTGGCAAAGTTGCGTCGCCAGCAACCCCAGTGTCATCAACGCACGCTCGGCCTCGCGGTTCCAGGGGATGCCACAGTTCAGGCGAATGCAATGATTGAACTGCTCGGTATTACTGAAAATCAACCCCGGCGCAATACTGATGCCCTGCTGCAACGCACGCACATGCAGTTCCTGCGTATTCACCCGCCCCGGCAGGCTGACCCACAGAATGAAGCCGCCGGTGGGCCGGGTCATCTGCGTACCTTCCGGAAAGTACTGCTGCACCGCCAGCTGGAAAGCGCTGAGGTTCTTGCGGTATTCCTGACGGATATAGCGCAAATGCCGGTCGTAACCGCCGTTCTCCAAATAAGCCGCGATGCCCATTTGCGTGACGCTGCAGGCCGAATGGGTACTGAAGGTCTGCAAGCGCTGGATTTCCTGCTGATACTTGCCGGCAATCATCCAGCCGATCCGCACACCCGGCGACAGGGTTTTAGAGAAGCTGGAGCAATAGATCACCCGATCCAGCCGGTCATAGGCCTTGAGCGATTTGGTGCGGCCCTGCTCAAACATCAGTTCGCCGTAAATATCGTCTTCGACGACCTGGATATCGAAATCCGAAGCCAGGCGCAGCAGTTGTTTCTGCCGCTCTTCGGGCATGGTGCCGCCCAAGGGGTTGCTCAGGCGCGTGGTCAGTACCAGCGCCTTGATCGACCATTGGTTGGCCGCCAGTTGCAGAGCTTCGAGGCTCATGCCGGTGGCCGGGTCGCTGGGAATCTCGATGACTTTCAGCCCCAGCAGGTCGGCCAGCTGCAGCAAACCGTAATAAGTTGGCGACTCGGCGGCGATCAGATCGCCCGGTCGGGTCAACACGCGCAGAGACATCTGCAACGCATCGACGCAGCCGTGGGTGATCACCACTTCTGACGGATCGACCACCACGCCGGCATCGCGCATGCGGATCGCCACTTGCCGACGCAACGGCTCGAAACCGGGGCTGAACATGTAGCTGAACGCCCGCGGGCTATGGAAACGGGTGACTTTGGCCAGTTGCTGATGCAGGGCCCGCACCGGCAGATAATCGACGCTCGGTACGGCGGCCCCCAACGGGAAGACGCCTTCGCGGCGGGATTCAACCAGGACTTGCTGAATGATGCTGCTGCGGGTGACGAGGCCAGGTCGCTCAACCCGGGCAATGTCCGGGGTTGGCGCCGTGAGCGCCGGCGTCTGGTGCACGTAGTAGCCCGATTGCGGCCGGGCACGGATCAGCCCCTGATCCTCAAGGTTGGCGTAGGCCTGCAACACCGTTGCATGGCTGACGTTGAGCTGCGAGCTCATCTTGCGCACCGAAGGCACGCGCTCCCCTGGTTGATAGACACCACGGCGGATGTCTTCTGCCAGTTGCTGAGCAATTCGTTGATAGAGCAAGAGATTGGTCATGACGCAGCACTCGATTTCACGGGCATTTTATTCTTGTGTGAAACAATACCGGAACAGTTTAGAAGTGTACTGGGACAGTTGTCACCATAGTCGACCGTACAGTGCATTGTCAGCAAAATCTGTACTGCTTTTATGGGATATATAGGATTGGCACGCACAAAAAAACCCGGCACTGCTGACAGGCCGGGTTTTCCAGTAACGCAACCCTTAGCGGGCGGCGCCGAGCTGGCCTTTTTCGTCGGAGAACACAATTTCCACCCGACGGTTCTGTGCACGACCACGTTCTGAGGCGTTCACGTCCACCGGGTATTCATCGCCATAACCTTCGACCTGGATGCGTTTGTCGTCGATGCCCAGGTCGATCAGCACGTCAGCCACCGATTGCGCCCGGTCGCGGGACAGCTTGAGGTTTTCCTGTTTGCCGCCGGTGCTGTCGGTGTAGCCCTCGATCCGCACCACACGCTTGGGATTGAGCTGCAAGAACTGGACGATCTTCAGCACCACGCGGTTTGCCGAGCTTTTCAGCTCTGCTTCACCGGTATCGAACAGCACATCGCCCAGGGTCATCACCAGACCACGGTCAGTTTGGGTCGTCGCCAACGCCACGATCTGCTCTTCAAGCCACTTGCCCTGTTGCTGCACGCTGAGCAACTTGGACTCACGCAGGGCCAATTGCAGGCGCTGACGCTCCAATTCGAGCTTTGCCGCGCGTTCCTCGTTGAGCACTTGATTGGCGTGCTCCCGAGCAATTTCGCTGTAGCGCTGGCTCAGGTAGGCGTAATGCACAACGTCCGAACCGCTGCCCCAATAGCTGGACAGACGATCGGCGCGGGCCAGGGATTCGCCGGCACGGATCACGTCCTTGGGCGCAATGCGCAGCACATTGGAGTCTTCCTTGACCTTCTGGAAGTCGGCGCCAGCCTGCTGCAATACGGCTTCGCTGTGTTGCCCTGCGCAGCCATAAAGGCTTGCGCAGCCAGCCAGGATCAAGCCGCCAAATGCTTTGGTCGTCAGGCTCATTGGGCATCTCCCAATTGCTTGCGCAGGCGAGTGATGCGGGTATTGAGCACGTTCAACTGCGCCTCGCTCTTGAGGGTCAGAACCCGGGCTTCGGCCAGACGCGCGTCCAGCTCGGCCTGCTCGGCCCGCATGCGCGCATTCTTGAAGGACTGATCGGCCATGTTGCCCTTGGCACGCTTGAACTTGTCTTCGGCCAGTTTCATCTCTGGCACTTCGTCGGCGGTAGCACCCACGGCCTTGGCTTGTTGAAGGGCCTGTTCGGTCAGGCGTATTTGTTCATTCGGCGCCGGATCGGCTGCACAACCCGCCAGAGCCAGAACGGCCAGGGCAGCGAAAAGAGGTCGAATACTCACTAAGAATCCCTACTGTTTTGGGGTACTGACAGGTTGTGGCTGCGGTTGCGAGCGTTGCGCTTTCCAACGCTCGATATTGCGCAGCAGCGCAGCTTCTGTCAGTCCGGACGCGGGCAATTCTGTCATCTTTTTGGCCAGCTGTCCGCGCAACCAAGGATCGTTGCAGGCAGAGTTATGGGAAACCGCGAGAAACAGGCCGGGTTTGTCGATGGGTTGTGGGTGAGCCATCAAGTCATCGGCCATCCCCAGCGTTTGCACCATGGCCATACCCGAGTAGCGTCCGGCGAGGACAAATTCCACCTCATTCAGCAGCAATTTCTGAAAGGCCTGGGTCAGATTGGGCGTGCGCACCAGGGTCAATTGCTGCTCGGCGAAAGTGCTGAACGAGGGGGTCACTCGAGCCTTTTCCGACAACGCACCGGGATGACCGTGCAGGTCCTGCGCTTCGTTGTAGACCAGCAACGAGTCGTTGCGGGTCCAGACCAGGTAATCGTTTTCCAGCAGCGGTGGATGGATGTAATCCAGATTTTCCAGCTCACTGACCATCAACGGCGCATCGGCCAGCATGTCCATGCGTCCGCTGCGCACTTCGCCCAGGGCCTGGGAGCGTTTGCCGGCGTAAAGCAGCTCGACCTTGATGCCCAACTCCCCCGCCACTTGCTGCAACAGGTCGGCGCTGGCGCCTATCAGGTACTTGGGATTTTGCGGGTCTTGCCACAGGTACGGCGGCGCGTCAGGGCTGCCGGTCACCACCAGGCGCTCGCATTTGCCCGCGGCTATGGAGAGCCCCGGCAACAGCGTCAGGCTTAACCACAAACCCGACAAAAAAGAGCAGCCAAACCAGCGGCGCAGATTCATGGCAACACTCTCCCCACCCAAATCCGGAACAAAAAAAAGCCCGACCAAAAGGTCGGGCTCTTTATAAGTCAAGCCGCCGGATTAGACCAGCTTCTCGAACTCGGGGATAGCGTCGAACAGGTCTGCCACCAGGCCATAATCGGCCACCTGGAAGATCGGCGCTTCTTCGTCCTTGTTGATCGCAACGATCACTTTGGAGTCTTTCATGCCGGCCAGGTGCTGGATCGCGCCGGAAATACCGACGGCAATGTACAGTTGTGGCGCAACGATCTTGCCGGTCTGACCGACCTGCATGTCGTTGGGTACAAAACCTGCGTCGACCGCGGCGCGGGAAGCACCGACGGCAGCGCCCAGCTTGTCGGCCAGGGCGTACAGGTGTTTGAAGTTGTCGCCGTTCTGCATGCCGCGACCGCCGGAAACGACGATTTTGGCAGCGGTCAGTTCCGGACGATCGGACTTGGCCAGTTCTTCGCCAACGAAGCTCGAAGTGCCAGCGTCATGAGCAGCCGCAACGGCTTCAACGGCAGCCGAACCACCTTCTGCAGCGACCGGATCGAAACCGGTGGCACGCACGGTGATTACTTTGACCGCCGCGTTGGACTGTACGGTAGCAATGGCGTTACCGGCGTAGATCGGGCGCTTGAAGGTGTCAGCGCTTTCGACCGAAATGATCTCGGAAATCTGATCAACGTCCAGGGACGCGGCAACGCGCGGCAGGATGTTTTTGCCGTTGGAAGTGGCGGCAGCCAGGATGTGGCTGTAAGCCTTGCCCAACTCTGCAATCAGCGGAGCAACGTTTTCCGGCAGTTGATGAGCGTAAGCGGCGTTGTCGGCCACCAGCACTTTCGCCACGCCAGCGATTTTCGCAGCGGCTTCAGCCACGGCGCCAGCGCCCTGGCCTGCAACCAGAACATGGATATCACCACCGATCTTGGCGGCAGCAGCCACAGTGTTCAGCGTGGCCGGGGCGAGTACTTTGTTGTCGTGTTCAGCAATAACCAAGATAGTCATTTAGATTACCTTCGCTTCGTTTTTCAGTTTCTCGACCAGTTCAGCCACCGACTTGACCTTGATACCCGCGCTGCGTGCAGCCGGCGCTTCGACTTTCAGGGTCTTGTTGGTGGAGGCGGTGGAAACGCCCAAAGCGTCCGGAGTCAGCACTTCGAGAGGCTTCTTCTTGGCTTTCATGATGTTTGGCAGAGACGCATAGCGCGGCTCGTTCAAACGCAGGTCGGTGGTGACGATGGCCGGCAGCTTCAGGGAAACCGTCTGCGCGCCGCCGTCGACTTCACGGGTCACGGCAACAGTATCGCCACTGACTTCGACTTTCGAAGCGAACGTGCCCTGACCGTAGCCGCTCAATGCCGCGAGCATCTGGCCAGTCTGGTTGTTGTCGCTGTCGATGGCTTGTTTGCCGAGGATCACCAGCTGAGGCTGTTCCTTGTCGACAACAGCTTTCAACAACTTGGCAACCGCCAGGGAAGTCAGATCTTCAGCGGATTCGACGAGGATGGCGCGGTCGGCACCCAGAGCCAGCGCGGTGCGCAATTGCTCTTGAGCGGTGGACGGGCCGATGGTGACGACGACGATTTCAGTCGCAACGCCTTTCTCTTTCAGACGTACGGCTTCTTCCACTGCGATTTCGCAGAACGGGTTCATCGACATCTTGACGTTAGCGAGGTCGACGCCGGAATTGTCCGCCTTGACACGAACCTTGACGTTGTAATCCACAACGCGTTTGACAGCTACAAGAACCTTCATGGATTCCTCGTTACTCTCCGGTGAAAAGAAAGTCGCCTAGGCGAACCTGGCGGTTGATGCTCATCGGCGCAAGGGCACCTCTAAAAACGCTGGCAGGTGTATCGGGTGAACGTTGCTCACGAGGTTGATTAACCGTTCGTCAGTGGTGACCGACGAGTCATTCATTATCGCGGCGTGTAAACTGCGCGCCTGACCTGCGCTGCGCATCACCTTATACTGCCATCGCCCTGTCTTTAGAGGTGCTCTTGAAACCAACAGCCAGCCTACGGCGAGCGCAAAACCGCCCGTATCTTGACCGGAACACCTATTCCGGTCAATACGGCAAAATGGCCAGTCATAAGCCGCGTGACTTTGATTTCTCTGGGTTTGAGCCCATTCAAACAAACGTTTGTATTGGACGCTAGGAGTGGTGTAGATATAATGCGCCACCTAGAGAGAAAGGTGGGTCATCCATTGTCCCTTCCGGCAATTGCCGGAGGAAATAATGGATGCAACGCCAAACCTCCAATTAGAAAAAAACTGTTGAGCCTTGAGTAGGAGATAGCCTGTGGAACGCGAATACATGGAATTCGACGTGGTCATCGTCGGTGCCGGCCCCGCTGGCCTGTCCGCCGCCTGCCGTTTGAAGCAGAAGGCCGCCGAAGCCGGTAAGGAAATCAGCGTCTGCGTGGTCGAAAAAGGCTCTGAAGTCGGCGCTCACATCCTGTCCGGTGCCGTGTTCGAACCACGGGCCTTGAACGAATTGTTCCCGGACTGGAAAGAACTCGGCGCGCCGCTGAATACGCCAGTCACCCGCGATGACATCTTCGTGCTCAAGAACGCCGACAGCGCGCAGAAGATTCCTGACTTCTTTGTGCCCAAGACCATGCACAACGAAGGCAACTACATCATCTCCCTGGGCAATTTGTGCCGCTGGCTGGCTCAGCAGGCCGAGAACCTGGGCGTGGAAATCTACCCGGGCTTCGCCGCCCAGGAAGCGCTGTTCGACGAGAACGGCGTGGTTCGCGGGATCATCACCGGCGACTTGGGCGTTGACCGCGAAGGCAATCCGAAAGAAGGCCTGTACACCCCGGGCATGGAACTGCGTGCCAAGTACACGCTGTTCGCCGAAGGTTGCCGTGGCCATATCGGCAAGCAACTGATCAAGCGTTTCAACCTCGACAGCGAGGCCGACGCCCAGCATTACGGCATCGGTCTGAAAGAAATCTGGGAAATCGACCCGGCCAAGCACCAGCCAGGCCTGGTGGTCCATACCGCCGGTTGGCCGCTGGACATCATGAGCACCGAGAACACCGGCGGCTCGTTCCTCTATCACCTGGAAAACAACCAGGTGGTGGTCGGCCTGATCGTCGATCTTTCCTACAGCAACACCTTCCTGTCGCCGTTCGATGAGTTCCAGCGCCTCAAGCATCACCCGGTGCTCAAGCAATACCTGGAAGGCGGCAAGCGCATCAGCTATGGCGCGCGTGCCATCTCCAAAGGCGGCCTGAACTCACTGCCGAAAATGATCTTCAAGGGCGGCGCGCTGATCGGTTGCGACCTCGGCACGCTGAACTTCGCCAAGATCAAAGGCAGCCACACGGCGATGAAGTCCGGCATGCTCGCCGCTGAATCCGTGGCCGAGGCACTGTTCGCTGAAAAAGACGGCACCGAAGAGCTGACCACTTACGTCGATGCCTTCAAGAAGAGCTGGCTCTACGACGAACTGTTCGCCAGCCGCAATTTCGGCCCGGCGATGCACAAATTCGGCCCGATCATCGGTGCCGGTTTCAACTGGCTCGATCAGAATATCTTCGGCGGCAAACTGCCGTTCACCCTGCACGACACCAAGCCGGATTACGCTTGCCTGAAACTGGCGGCCGACTGCAAGAAGATCGACTACCCGAAACCGGACGGCAAGATCAGCTTCGATAAACTCAGCTCGGTGTTCATCTCGGGTACCAACCACGAAGAAGAACAGCCGTGCCACCTGAAGCTGGCCGACGCGAGCATCCCGATCGGCAAGAACCTGCCGCTGTACGATGAACCTGCCCAGCGTTACTGCCCGGCCGGCGTGTACGAAGTGGTAACCCAGGAAGACGGCGAGAAGCGCTTCCAGATCAACGCCCAGAACTGCGTTCACTGCAAGACCTGCGACATCAAGGACCCTGCACAGAACATCACCTGGGTGGCGCCGGAAGGCTCTGGCGGCCCGACTTACCCGAATATGTAAGTCAAATCGCTGAACAACGAAGGCTCCCGAAATGGGGGCCTTTTTGTTGCCTGCAATTCAAGCGTCAACACAAGCCCCCGCGGTGTTGTCTCAAGCCCCCCGCTCATCCCCGGGATTACGCTCGAAGTAACGCTTGTACTCCCGGCTGAACTGCGACGTGCTCTGATACCCCACCCGATGCGCCACCTGGGCCACGCCCAAGCCTTCGCCCAACAACAATTGCTGGGCCCTGAACAAACGCAAACGCTTCAAATATTGCACCGGCGACAACAAGGTGCAGCGTTTGAAATGCTCATGAAACGTCGACGCACTCATGTTCGCGCAACTGGCGAGCGTCTCGACGTTCAACGGCTCGGTGTAATGCGCATGCAGATGACTCAGGGACGCCGCGATCCGCGCGAACTGCCCCTGTTGTTCCACCAACGCTCGCAACACATCGGCTTGCGGCCCCCGCAATGCCACGAACAACAATTCACGCAAGCGCGCCGGGCCCATGATCTGGCATTCCAGCGGATCGTGCAGGCAGCGCAACAACCGTTCCACACAACCGCGCATGGCATCGTCGAGCACCGCCGAGGTCATGGACTCGGGCGTCTGTGCGGGAACCGTGCGCCCCGGCGCCAGCCCCATGGCCAGCACCAACTCACTGAGCAGCACCCGGTCAATGGCGATGGAGACGCCCAGCATCGGGCCATCTGGCGCCGAAAACGTCTCGCATTCGAAGGGTACCGGCAACGCCTGAATCAGGTAATACCCAGTGCCATATTCCAGAGTACGCGGGCCAAGATGCGCCAACTTGCCGCCCTGGGCGATGAAGACCAGGCTTGGCTCGTAGATTTGCGGGCCACGGGAGACATCGCAACTGGCTCGCATAAGCTGCACGCCCGGCAACGCGGTAGGTGCAAAGCCGTCGCGGGTGATCAGCGGCTGGATCAAGGAAACCAGGGTGGCATTGGCGTCGAGATGACGGGTCAACAACATGAGGAGCTCTTCACAAAAAAGTCGCGAAAAAATGGATGAAAGCATCATCGCAGGTCTGAACGCCAATGCGCCTCATCGAAGGTGCATACCGGAGGATTAGGCATGACACCCGGAGGAATCGCCATGGCCGGTAATCCGTGCGGCGCCCAGAATGGCTCGCCTCACCTGTCACCGCTTTTACGAGGTTCACCATGTACACCGCCATCGGATACGCCGCTCAGTCAGCCACCACTCCCCTCGCCCCGATGAAATTCGAACGCCGCAGCCCACGGGCCGACGACGTTGCGATCGACATCCTCTACTGCGGCGTCTGCCATTCCGACATCCATCAGGCACGCAACGAGTGGGGCATTGCGGTTTACCCGCTGATGCCCGGCCATGAGATCGTCGGCAAAGTGACCGCCGTCGGCGCTAACGTTACCCAACACAAAGTCGGCGACCTGGTCGGCGTCGGCTGCATGGTTGACTCGTGCCGTCACTGCGAAGCCTGCCAGGCGGATCTGGAGCAATACTGCCTGGAAGGTCCGACCTTGACCTACGCCACCCCGGACCGGGTCGATGGCAGCAACACCATGGGCGGTTACTCCGACAGCATCGTGGTCAGCGAGCACTTTGTCGTGCGTATCCCCGAGAAACTCGACCCGGCCAGCGCCGCGCCGATTCTGTGCGCCGGCATCACCACCTACTCACCGCTCAAGCACTACGGCGTGAAGGCTGGTGACAAGATCGGGATTCTCGGCATGGGTGGTCTTGGCCATATGGGCATCAAGTTCGCCAAGGCAATGGGCGCTGAAGTGACGCTGTTTACCCGCTCGGCGAGCAAGGCTGAAGAAGCTCGTCGTCAAGGCGCGGACCATGTGATCGTGTCCACCGATGCGCAGCAGATGAAAGCCGCCGCAGGACATTTCGACTTCCTGTTGGACACCATTCCGGTGCAGCACGACCTCAATCCCTACCTCGATACGCTGCGTTTCGATGGCGTACACATTCTGGTGGGCTTGGTCGAGCCGATCGATCCACCGGTTCACGCTGCCAAACTGATATTGGGTCGTCGCGTGTTGGCCGGCTCGCTGATCGGCGGTATCGCCGAAACCCAGGAAGTGCTGGATTTCTGCGCCGAGCATGGCATCACCTGCGACATCGAAATGCTCGACATTCGCCAGATCAACGAGGCTTACACCCGCATGATTGCCGGTGACGTGAAGTACCGCTTCGTGATCGATATGGCGACGTTGAAAGTCTAATCAGACTTTCGCGCCGAGTTCAGCAGAAAGCCGGGCTGTGACCCCTTTGATCAGGGGAATCAGCTCGGCCATTTTTTCCAATGGCATGTAAGGCACGGTACTGGCGATGCTGATACCGGCGACGATGCGCTTGCTGGCATCGCGGACCGGCGCCGCCACGCAGCGGATCGACGGTTCGTTGTCTTCCAGGTCGAAGGCGTAGCCGCCGGCCACGTACTCGATCATGCGCTGCTGAAACTGCTCCCAGGATTGCTCCGGGTGCTGCGGCCAGAACTGATTTTTTCCACCCACCGGCAAGCTGATTTCGTACAGCCGTTGCCATTCTTCCTGCGTGTCATCGAGCATCAGCGCCTTACCGATCCCTGTACGCGCCAATGGCATGCGATGGCCGACTCGCGAGCGCATTTCCGGACCGTTGCGCCCTGGATTCTTGAGCAGGTACAGCACCTCGTCGCCCTCACGAATCGCCAAGTGAATGGTGTCACCGGTTAACGCCGACAACTCATCCAGATACGGCCCGGCCAGCGTGACCAGCGGCAGCTCTTCACGTGCCTGAAAACCCAGCTCGATCAGTTTCGGCCCCAGCAGATAACCGACTTGCGGCACCACCCGCAGATAACGCTCGTCCACCAGGCAGCTGGCCAGACGATGGGTAGTGCTGCGCGTCGTGCCGATCAACCGGGCGATTTCCTTGAGATCGCGGGCGCCACTGGCCACGGCCTGAACCACACCCAAACCACGAAGCAATGTCTGGGTGCCAGTCGGCGCGGCGTCCTTGGCGATTTTTGGGGCGTCTTCCTGCATATCCAGCCTTTACCGTTGAGCGAGTGAACGGGCGGCATTATGGTCGCCCGATGGCCGCGACTACAACTTGATACGCTCGACCTTGCCCACCAGCAACACGTAGGAAAGTGCAGGGGTGCCTCTTCTTATGTTTATTGAGGTCAATGGACGAAACACAACAAATCTGTAGGAGCGAGGCTTGCCCGCGAAGGCGTCAGAGGGGACGCCGATGAGAATCAGGCAGACCGAGGCGTGGCCTTCGCGGGCAAGTCGGATCGCCGCACCGCTCGCTCCTACAAGGACGGTGTCAAATCACCACTCGGCAAAGCTGCCATCGGCATGGCGCCAGATCGGGTTGCGCCAGCGGTGGCCGACGGCGGCGCGTTCGATCACGTATTCCTCGTTGATCTCGATGCCCAGGCCCGGGCCGTTAGGGATTTTCACGAAGCCCTTGTCGTAGTCGAACACCCGCGGATCCTTCACATAATCGAGCAGGTCATTGCTCTCGTTGTAATGGATGCCCAGGCTCTGTTCCTGGATGAACGCGTTGTAGCAAACGGCGTCCAGTTGCAGGCACGCCGCCAGGGCAATCGGGCCCAACGGGCAATGCAGTGCCAGTGCCACGTCGTAGGCTTCGGCCATGTTGGCGATCTTGCGGGTTTCGGTGATGCCACCTGCGTGGGAGGCATCCGGCTGGATGATGTCGACGTAGCCTTCGCTGAGCACCCGCTTGAAATCCCAACGCGAAAACAACCGTTCGCCGAGGGCAATCGGCGTGCTGGTCAGCGGCGCCAGTTCTTTCAGCGCTTCGTAGTTTTCGCTGAGCACCGGCTCTTCGATGAACATCAGCTTGTACGGGTCGAGTTCCTTCATCAGCACCTTGGCCATGGGCTTGTGCACCCGACCATGGAAGTCCACGCCGATGCCGACATTCGGGCCGACAGCATCGCGTACGGCGGCGACGTTGGCCAAGGCCAGGTCAACCTTCTCGAAGGAGTCGAGGAATTGCAGTTCTTCGGTGCCGTTCATTTTCACCGCCGCGAAACCACGGCTGACCGCTTCTTTCGCGGCGCGAGCGGTGTCCGCCGGGCGATCACCACCGATCCACGAATACACGCGAATCTTGTCCCGCACCTGACCACCCAGCAGATCGCTGACCGACACTCCCAGCGCCTTGCCCTTGATGTCCCACAGCGCCTGGTCGATACCGGCCAGCGCACTCATGTGGATCGCACCGCCCCGGTAGAAGCCGCCACGGTAGAGCACGGTCCAGATGTCTTCGATGTTGCGTGGGTCTTTGCCGATCAGGTAGTCGGACAACTCCTCAACCGCAGCAGCGACGGTATGCGCCCGACCTTCGACCACGGGCTCACCCCAACCGGTCACGCCCTCGTCGGTTTCGACTTTGAGGAAGCACCAGCGCGGCGGAACGATGAAGGTCGTGAGTTTGGTGATTTTCATCTTTATTGTCTCTCTTGTAGATGCAGCGCTCACAGCGCCAAAAAGTCTTAACGCAGAGCATTCCAGGCAGCGACATACGCCTTGGCGTTTACTGCCACTTGCTCAGGTGTCATGCCCGGTTTGAACAACCCGGAACCAAGGCCGAAACCTTTGACGCCAGCCTCGACAAACACCTGCATGTTGTCCGGCGTAATCCCGCCCACCGGCAGCAGCACCGTCCCCACCGGCAACACCGCCAGCCAGGCTTTCACAACAGCAGGGCCCATTTGTTCGGCCGGGAACATCTTCAGCGCATCCGCCCCTTCGGCCAGCGCCGCAAAGGCTTCGGTCGGCGTCGCCACGCCCGGCGACAGGAACAACCCCGCCGCTTTCGCCGCACGCAACACCTTGGCATCGCTGTGGGGCATGACGATCACCTGGCCGCCCGCCGCTTTCACTTGCTCGACCTGTTCTGGCGTCAACACCGTGCCCGCACCGATCAGGCAATCGGCGGGTAAGGTACTGCGCAGAATGCGGATGCTTTCGTACGGTTCGGGGGAATTAAGCGGCACTTCAATGATGCGAAATCCGGCCGAGTACAGGACTTCGCCAACAGCTGCCGCTTCTTGCGGACGCAGGCCACGCAGGATCGCGATCAGACCGTTTTGTGCCAGTGCTTGCTTGAGCATCTCAGACCTCCAGCAAGGTTTAACGGGATGGGGGTGTCGTGATCAATCCCGCGGCGACCGCCAACTGCCACAACCCGCGTTCGGTGGCCTGCTCGGCCAGGGTCACCCGGGCAAAACCGCAGGCGTCGAGCGCCCGGCTGTAGCGGGCGCAGAGTTGCGCATTGCCGATGAGGATGATCGAAGGCAGGTGCACGCTGTTGCGCCGACGACGCTGAACATTGGCCAGGGCCGACAGTTCATGGCCGATCAACAGGCCGGACAGATAGTCCGGTTGCGCGACGGCGCTGAGTTCACCGGTCAGCCCCAGACTGCGGGCACTGAACAATGTCGACAGCGGCCCGATCTCGCCGTCCGCCGACAGCGCCACTCGCACGCCACGATCGAACGCTGCGCCATCGAAAGACGCGCCGCGTTGCTGAGTGCGCCCCAGAATGCTGTGTTCACTGAGGACGGCGAAGACTTCGCCAGTCATGAAAGTATCGAAATGCTCAATGCAGCCGTCGGCCACTTCCACCCATTTCGAATGACTGCCCGGCAAGCCGATCAACAGATCGCTGCCCGCCCCACTCGGCAGATTCTGCAACACGCCGAGGACTTGGGTTTCCTCGCCGCGCATCACGTTCGGCAAGCGCGAACGCTGAATCACGCCCGGCACGATGTGCACATCGACACCGCGAAGACTGCGAACAGTTTGTAGGGAAGTTCCGAGATTGGCGACGTTCGCCGGTGTGTCGCAGTAGGCCGCTTCGCGCCAGCCCTGAGCACTGCCGACCATGCCGCAAGCAATCACCGGCAAATCGGGCTGCGCCTCGAGCCAGTCACCGCAGGCCTCATCGAAGGCCAATTCAAAACCGTCGGCACAGGCCTGGCCGGCGATGATTCGCGGCGTCTTGGGCAGCCGCATGATCCCGGACGACAGCGAGCGCTGTTCCAGCACCTGGCCACCGAAGCCGAGTTTGTAAGCACGTAATGAGGTTGTCCCCCAATCGAGCGCGATCAATTGCGCCAGCATCGCTTCACCTGTTTTGTTTTTTGGCAGTGAGTGAGCTGGACTATAAACCTGGATGAAACAAAATCTCAATATATAAATATCAATCCCATATATTGGAACAACGACAAAAAAAGATCGCAACCTTCGGCAGCTCCTTGGATGCACGACGCAATAGCGCGGTCGAACACAATCCCATGTAGGAGCTGCCGAAGGCTGCGATCTTTTAAGGGATCAATTACCTGCGGCAAAATCCCTTAACACCGCCCCATCCATCCGATACCGCACCCACTCCTCCTGCGGCTGTGCGCCGAGGGATTTGTAGAATTCGATCGCCGGTTTGTTCCAGTCCAGCACGCTCCATTCGAAACGACCGCAGTCATTGGCGCAGGCGATTTTCGCCAGGTGGCGCAACAAGGTTTTGCCGGCGCCGCCGCCCCGTTGTTCAGGCGTGATGTAGAGGTCTTCGAGATACAGGCAATTGCTGCCCAACCAGGTGGAATAGCTGAAAAAGAACACCGCAAAGCCGATCGGCAAGCCACCGCGCAGGCAGATCAGGCCATGGGCGGTGGCGCCTTCGCTGAACAGGCTACGCTCGATGTCGGCGACGCTGGCGATGACTTCGTGGCGGGCACGTTCGAAGTCCGCCAGTTCAGTGATGAACGCGAGGATTTGCGGAGCATCGCTGGGGGTTGCCGGGCGGATTTCGATCGTCATGAACGTGCCTTGTCAAAAGTTGAAAACGCCATACTAAGTCCGCGCGCGATGCTCGTCACATTTGAATGCAAAATGTCATATAGCATCGCTGTTTTTGTGGCGTTTTGCATGAACAGGTCGGCCTGCGAGATCAGCGTGACTGTGCTGACGTCTTCGCGGGCAAGCCCGCTCCCACAGGGCGCTCATTGATCACAAAAGACCCAGTCGAACCCAAGGATTTCTATGACAACACTCGCTTTCGCGCCGCTGCAAAATCTGGCTTCTGAACTGCTGCCTCATGCACTGGAGCCTGGCGAGGATGGCGCCCATGACCTGTCGCACTTGCAGCGGGTGTGGCACAACGTGCGCACGCTTCATGCCGAAGAAGGCGGCGATCTTGAGGTGCTGCTGGCAGCCGTGCTGTTGCACGATTGCGTGGCGGTAGAGAAGAACTCGCCGTTGCGCTCACAGGCATCACGACTGGCGGCGCAGAAAGCTTCGACTGTACTGATAGCCATGGATTGGCCTGACGCAAAAATCACAGCGGTCGTCCACGCCATCGAAGCCCACAGCTTCAGCGCCAACATCACGCCCATCACCCTCGAAGCGAAAATTATCCAGGACGCCGACCGCCTCGACTCCCTTGGCATGCTCGGCGTGGCGCGTACCTTCTACATCGCCGGGCGCATGGGCAGTGCGTTGTACGACCCGCTGGACCCAGAGGCAAAAGAACGGGACTACGACGACAAACGTTTTTGCCTCGATCATTTCCAGACCAAGCTGCTGCACTTGGCGGGCGGTTTCCAAACGACTACCGGTCAACGTCTGGCACAGATTCGCCACGAACGCCTGAAGGGTTTCATGGAGTTGTTCAAGGAGGAAATCGGCGTGTGATCACCGTAGGTCGATTGATCTGGCGTCAGGCAGGATCAAAGCGTTGCAGCAGGCCTGGACCGCTCGTCGTTCATCAGGCACCAATTCAGGTCGGGAAGGACCAATATCGGGTAAGGACTCTAATCAATGGAGACGACACCATGATCACGTCCCGACTGATCGCCTTCGCTCTCACCCTGCTGCTCTCCTCTGTCGCGCTCGCCGCAACCACCTCTTCCGGGGCCGGCCCGACCGATCCAGTCGAAAGGCCAAAATCCGCGGCCACCCAAGGCACAGGTGTCGACACCGATATCCCCCCTTCTCCCGCGGCCACCGACCCACGCGTGCAAGGTGACGATCCGGGCCGTCAGGGCGACATGAGCGCTCCCGACACCCAAACTCCCGACAACGCCGCCACCGGCGTCGGCTCGAAAACCACCACCGGTGGCTCGGGTTACGAAGGCAGTGGTGCCCGTCAATAAGATCGCCGATGCAATACCTGTCCATCCTGACAAAGAGGTAACCATGAACGTCGATAAAAACCTGGAAAAAGAAGTCCTGACCCGCCTGCTGCACGCCCACCCAAATGGCTTGGGCAAGGAGGTTCTGGACAATTACCGGGGGGAGAGAGTCGTGGCCAGCACGCTCGCGACTCTGCAGGAACGCGGGCTGATCCAGCACGGTCATGTGGTCCGCAACGAAGCCGGCGAGCACTCGTTGAACCTGCCGATCAAACTCAGCGCCGCCGGGGTTGAAGCGGCGCGCAAGCTGGATAATTGATCCTATAGGAGCCGGTAAAGGCTCCTACAACCAGGAGAAATCCCATGCCTCGTGGAAGCAAAGACAAATACACCGCCGAGCAAAAGCGCAAGGCCGAACACATCGAAGAAAGCTACGAGCACAAAGGCGTGTCGAAAGAGGAAGCCGAAGCTCGCGCCTGGGCCACGGTGAACAAGCAGTCGGGCGGAGGTGAACGCGCTGGCGGTTCCGGGCGCAAGAAACCAGCCAGCGCCAAGTCCGCAGATCGCAAGGAATCATCCCGACGTGCAGTGGCTACCCGTGAAGGCAAGCCGCGCAACAGCAAGGCTTCGCGCGATACGCAGACAGTGGACAGCCTGATGAAAGAAGCCCGGGCGAAAAAGATTCCGGGGCGCTCGAGCATGCGCAAGCAAGCGTTGATCGAAGCGTTGCGCAAGGCCGGGTAAGGTCCGGATTTGCGGGCGAGTTTGAGGGCCCCTTCGCGAGCAAGTCGGATCGCCGCACCGCCGCTGCGACTTGCTCGCGAAAGCGGTGGATCAGGCGCCAAAAGCTTTGCGGATGAACGCATCCACCTCAGCCGCCCCCGGCGAAGTCGCCGGCCCCCAGCGAGTGACCGCCAATGCCGCAGCCGCATTCGCCCGCCGCGCCGCTTCGACCGTCGATAATCCGCGCGCCAACCCGGCGACAAAAACGCCCGCGTGAGCATCCCCCGCGCCGTTGCTGTCCACCGCCTCGACCTCGAAGCCCGGCACGTGCTGGTGAGCGCCACGTTGGCTGATCCAGCACCCTTGTGGCCCATCGCGTAACACCGTCAACACCTCGGTGGGCAGATGATCAGCCAACCGATTCAATGCCTCGCCGATGTCCGTCGCCCCGGTAAACCGCAGCGCCTCGACACGGTTACTGGTCCACAGATCGATGCGTGGCAACAAGGCCTTCATCAGCGGTGTGTCCGGTGAGTTCGCCAACGGCCCCGGATCGAATACCACCTTGACCCCTTCCGACAAATCCAACACCCAATCCACCAGCGCCTGAGCCTTGCCGCGATGCTGCAGGCTGTAGCCGCTGACATAGACAAAGTCGCCCGCCTCGGCTGACACACTCGCCAGGTCTTCGGCAGTCAATTCGCCTTCGGCGCCGATGCAGGAAATGAACGTGCGCTCGGCTGAGGCTTCGGTCAGCGCGACGCAGACGCCCGTGTCGCGCTCGGTGCTCTGATCGATAGCAATCTGAATGTCTTCAGCCGTCATCGCCTCTCGGGCCAGGTCGCCGAAACGGCCCTTGCCATGGCCGCCGAGGTAGACCACCGGCAAGCCGTTTCGCCGGGCCGCAGCCATCACATTGAAGCCGCCGCCGGCCTCGAAACGGGCGGAATGCGCCAGCACGTCGCCGCCTGAATGAGGCAGTTTATCCACGGCCATGACCAGGTCGATCATGACCTGGCCGGTGTGCAGCATTCTAGGCATGAGCCGGCTCGATCAACGCGGCGCGGCGATCCTTGGCACCGCCGAGTACCCCGTAAATGCCACCGGCCACCACGAATGTCACGATCCAGCCCAGGCCGTTGTGGCCCAGCCAGGAGTCGGACAAAAAGCCCCGAAACCAGACATCTTGTTCAGTGGTGCCAATGGTGGTGAAGCTGAAACCCAACACAATCGCCAGCGCCCATGCACCGAAGGCGCGCCACTCGACGCCACCGCGATACCAGTAGGCGCTGCTCGGGCTGACGTCCAGCAGGTCTTTGGGGCTGTAGTAATGACGATGGATCAAGTCGACCACAAAGATCCCGACCCACGCGGTGATCGGCACCGCCAGCAGGGAAATGAAGGTGATGAACGGACCGTAAAAGCTCTCTGCGATCAGCATGAAGTAGATCGAACCGGCAAAAATCGCGACGATATCCAGCACCACCGCATACACGCGTTTGACCTTCAGGCCGAGGGTCAAGGTGGTCAAACCGGCGGAGTACACCGACAGGTTGTTCGACAGCAACAACCCGCCGAATGCGGTGATCAGGTACGGGACGGCCATCCAGGTCGGCAGCATGTCGCGAATCGCGACGATTGGGTCAGTGGCCGAGGCCAGATCATTGTTGCCCACTGACAGCAGACCGCCGAGGGTGATCAGCAGTACCAGCGGAATCCCCGCACCGAAGGCTGCCGATGCCACCAGACGCACGGCTTTGACGCTGCGGTGCTGGTAGCGCGACATGTCCGCACCGGCGTTGGCCCAACCGATCCCGGTGCCGGCGGCCATGGTACCGATGCCGATGATCATTGCGCTCAGGGGCGCTGGGGTGGCGTTGAATACGGCGCTCCAGTCGATGGTCGCGCAGAGGAAACCGCCGACCAGGATGTTCAATGCACCGAACACGTAGGTCGCCCATCTCTGGATCACCAGCAACGTGGCATGACCGAGACCGGACACCGACAACGTCAGCAGCACGAAAATCGCGATGAACGCGAGGGTCAGCAGCGGCGCGCTTTTGGCTTCCACCGGCGAGCCGAACAGCATCGAGCACAACGACAGCAAGACGAACGCGGCCGTGGTGGTGTTCACGGTTTCCCAACCCAGTCGCGACATCAACGAAACCAGCGTCGGGCCGATATTGCCGCGTACACCAAAGATCGCTCGCGACAGCGTGAGGCTCGGTGCGCGACCACGACGACCAGCAATGGAGATGATTCCGACCACCGCGAACGAACCGGCGGCACCGAGGACCGCGACGATGATCGCCTGCCAGATCGCCAGGCCGCGAAAAGCCACCAGTGTGGCGCCCAACGGCAAGCCGAGGATGGAAATGTTGGCCGCGAACCAGACCCAGAACAGTTGCAGCGGATGACCGTTACACTCCCCTTCCGGCACTGGTTCGATGCCACGGGTTTCCAATTGCCCGGCACTGTGTCCGGTGTTCGATGCACTCATGAAAACTGCTCCTTGCAATTATTGTGGTTGCGGGCAAATCAGATTCAGATCGGCCTGCAGCTCCTACACGGGTTTTGTGTATCTCAACGTAGTCCGAGGAGTCCTTTTACCAACGACTCTAGCTCCAGATCGTTGACGGCTTTAACCTGCTCGATCATCGCCACCGGCCAACTTTGAAGTCCCAGACAGGCCCCAAGCATCGCGCCGAGAATCGCCGCGATGGTGTCGGTATCGCCGCCCAGGCTGGCAGCCATGCACAACGCTTCGAAGGCCGTCATCTTGCCGATAGCCACTTGCTGAGCCAGCGCAAACGACACCACCACCGACTCCTGCGAGGCCACCGACGTGCCTATCACGTCATACAGCACGTCCGCCAGCAACGCCTTGTCGCTGTCGATGCTGAGGCTCCGCGCCCAACTGATCCGCGAGGCGATACGCCCGCCGGCGACCCAGTGGCCATTATTTTCGGCTTGCTGAGCGATCTGCTGACCGAGGTTCAATGCCTCGCCCAGGTTTATGCCGTTGATCCCGGCAGAAACCACCGCCGCCACCGCCGCCGCACTGGCAATTCCCAGCGTGGTGTTGTGGGTCACCTGACAGGCCTGCACCACGGTGCGGATGAAACGCTCGGGATCGGCAACATCGGCCGCAATCCCCACCGGCGTGATGCGCATCGCCGCGCCATTGGTGGTGCCGTGGCGGCCCGCCTCTTCCAGCGAGTGGCCGGCGAGGATCATCTCGATCGCGCGTTTGGTCGAGGGGCCGAGCAAATCCTGCGAGCCCTTGGCTTGCATCCCGGCTTCCCATTCGATCAAGCGTTGCGCCAGCACCGCCGGTTCGATCCGGCCCTCGCCTTCAATCAATAACTGACCGACCAGGATCGCCTGTTCGGTATCGTCAGTGATCGAGCCTTTGGGCATGTTCGCAGCGATCGGTTGATCCGGGCCAGCGTCTTGCAGATCGGTGATCTCGCCAAAGCGCGCCTTGATCTCGGCGCGGCTCAGGGATTGTGTCGGCATGCCCAACGCATCGCCCAGGGCCAGCCCGTAAAACGCGCCGAGGGCACGGTCGAGCACGGTCATTTTGCAGTTCCAATTTGCAGGTGCAGACGAAAATGCACCGGATCGAGCAGGCTCTCGACCTGTTCCATGAAGCGGTTCTGACGGTCGTAGGTGGTGCGCAGGGCCTTGAGGAATACCGTGCCCTCCGGGCGCCCGAGCAATTCGGCGTCTTCAGCGTTCAAGGGTTCGGCGCCGATCCACTGATCGCCGTGGTCGCCGATGTAGCCGTAGGCGGCCAGCGTGATGGTCAGGGAGTCATCGATCAGGCCGACTCGCGGTAGGCCTTCCAGGCCTCCGGTGGCGGGCATCAATGAACGTTCAAGGGAGACCAGCGTGCCATCGGTACCGCGGCGGCGACGGTCGAGGGTGATGAACTGATCGGTGCCGAAACGGGGTAGCAAGTCCGGTCGGGTGACCGCCTCCAGCCGCAGCACTTCGGTATTGATCAACGCCCCGCTGTCGGCCAGCGCCTGAGCCCAGCCACTGCGCTGATCGAGCACCACACCGTCGAACGTGATGATCGACCCCACCCCGCTTTGCGTAGCGATGGAGTGGCGCCGTTTCAATTCGACCAGCGCTTCACGCAGCGTGCCACGGCTGACCTTGAATTCTTGAGCCAACTGATGTTCGCCAGGCAATAGAACGCCGTCCTCCATGAGGCCGTTTTCGATGCGCTGGACGAGCTCGTCGACCACCTGTTGTTTCTTGTCAAATCGTACCGGTCTAATCATGTACACCTCGGGTGTACCGTCATAGCTGAAACGGTTCAGGGTGAGCAAGGGATATTTTGTGAAAGTCGGTGAAGGATCCTCCAGACGATCGTTCCCATGCGCAGTAAAGGAATGCCTCAATGGACGCTCTGCGTCCGCTGATGGGACGCGGAGCGCCCCGGGCTGCATTCCCACGCAGAGCGTGGGAATGATTGGTGACAACCCGCTCCCACGAGTGAAATCAGCGTTGTTTCAGTCGATCGATCACGACGGCCAGCAACAGGATCGAACCGCGAATCACGTACTGATAAAACGTATCAATGTTCTTCAGGCTCATCGCATTCTCGATGATCGCCAGAATCAGCACCCCGGCAATCACATGCCGAATCATCCCGATCCCGCCACTCAGCGACACCCCGCCGAGCACGCAAGCCGAGATCACCGTCAGCTCGAAGCCCTGGCCAATCATCGGCTGGCCAGACGTCATGCGCGACGCCAGGATCACCCCGGCCAACGCACCGATCACACCGTGCACGGCGAAGATGATGATCTTGGTCCGGTCGACATTCACGCCGGCCAGCAACGCCGCTTCCTGGTTGCCGCCGATGGCCATGGTGTTACGCCCGTAGGTGGTGTAATTCAGCAACCAGCCGAAAAACAGGAAGCAGACAATAGTGATCAAAATCGGCACCGGCACGCCGAACAACTGACCATTACCGAAGACGAAGAACTGCTCCTGCGAAACGCCTACCGCTTTGCCGTTGGCAAAAATATAGGCCAGGCCACGCACGATCTGCATCGTCGCCAGCGTGGTGATCAACGCATTGACCCGCAGCTTGGCGATCACGATGCCGTTGACCAGCCCGACCATCAGCCCCATCACCAGCGCCGCGCTGACGCCAAGGAATACGCTGTCGGTATCGCGCATCACCACCGCCGCGACGACGCCGGCGCAGGCAATCACCGAGCCCACCGACAAGTCGAAATGCCCGGACGCCAGGCAATACAACATGGTGCATGCGGCAATCCCGGTGGTGGAAATCGCCAGGCCCAGACCGCGCATGTTCAGCGGCGACAGGAAGTTGTCGATCAGCAAGGTGCAGAGCACAAAGGTCCCGACGGCCGCCAGCAGCATCACCCAGTCGTCGAGAAAGCGCCGCAAGTCCAGCGGTTTGCGCGGGGTTGGCAAAGCATTGTTTTGGATGGTCATAGTCACCTCTCAGTTCGCCACGTCGGCAGCGCGTTGGCGTGGCAACGCCAGTTGCAGCAGGCTGAATTCATTGGCTTGTTCACGGGTCAGTTCGCCGCGCATCGCGCCTTCGCAGAGCACCAGGATGCGGTCGGAAATGCCCATGACTTCCATCAGGTCGCTGGACACCACAATCACCGCGATGCCGCTGGCCGCCAGGTTATGGATGATCTGGTAGATCTCGGCTTTTGCCCCGATGTCGATGCCCCGGGTGGGCTCGTCGAGCAGCAGGACTTTCATCGGCATCGACAGCCAGCGACCGAGAATCGCCTTCTGCTGATTGCCGCCAGACAGGTACATGATTTTCTGCGCCGCGTTCGGTGTCTTCACCTTCAGCGCCTTGATCTGCTTGTCGGCATTGTCCTTTTCCCACAAGCCGCGCAACAGGCAGCCGAAGGTGGAATGGGCGCCGCGAGCGCTGATGTTGATGTTCTCGGCGACGCTGGCGAGCGGCAGGATGCCCTCCTTCTTGCGGTCCTCGGGGCACAACAGAATTCCCGCCGCGATGGCATCGCGCGGCGAATGCAATTTCAGTTCACGACCGCGCAGCTCCAGGCGCCCGGCGGTGTTACGCGTGAGCCCGCTGAGCATCCGGAACAGCTCGGTGCGCCCGGCCCCGACCAGGCCGAACAGCCCGAGGATTTCACCCTTGTGCGCCTCGAAACTTACCGGCTCACGCAAGCCCGGCCCCAGTAATCCGTCGACCTTTAGCGCCACTGCGCCGCGCGGACGGCTGCGGTAATCGTAGATGTCCTGAATGTCGCGACCAACCATGCACGTCACTAACTGATCATGGGTCAGCGCGCTCATGTCCTCGAAGGTGCGCACAAAGCGACCGTCCTTGAACACCGTCACCGCGTTGCAGATACGGAACACTTCTTCCATGCGATGGGAGACGTAAAGCACCACTTTACCTTCGTCACGCAGGCGCCCGATGATCGCCATCAAGCGATCGATTTCCCGTGCCGACAGGCTGCTGGTGGGTTCGTCGAACGCAATTACATGCGCCCCACGAGACAACGCCTTGGCGATTTCCACCAGTTGCCGCTGGCCGAGGGATAGGCGCCCGACTTTCTCTTGCGGGTCGATTTCATCGGCCAGGCCTTTAAGACAGGCCAAGGCCTGTTGCCGCAAAACGCCGCGATTGATCAGGCCGAAACTCGCCGGCAGATGCCCAAGAAACAGGTTCTCGGCCACGGTCATTTCCGGCACCAGGTGCAGCTCCTGATGAATCACCGCGACCCCGCTGCCAATGCTGTCGGCGGTGGACTTGAAGACCCTCGTCTGCTCGCCGATCTGCAGATCGCCACTGCTCGGCGTATAAGCACCGCCAAGGATTTTCAGCAGCGTGGATTTACCGGCACCGTTCTCGCCCATCAAGGCGTGAACTTGCCCCGGATGGGCGACGAAGCTGATGCCGTCCAGCGCCTTCACCCCGGGAAAGGTTTTGCCGATCCCGTTGAAGCGCAGGCTGCCGCCAATGCTCTGTTGATCTGTCTGTACGTGTGCGTGCATAAACCCACCTCATCACACCGGTCAGGCAACCCCGTCGCCAGGGCTGCCGATGAAATCAACCGCGCCTCAGTTCCACAGGCCGATCTTTTCCAGTTCCTGCTTGAAGTTGTCGCGCGTGATCAGCGTAACGTCGTCCATCGCGGTGTATTTCGGCGGTTCTTTGCCGGTGGTGACCCACTCGTACATCATGCTCGCGGTGTTGTAGCCCTCGATGTGCGGGCTCGGCAGCATCGAGCCGAAAAAGCCGCTGTTGGGCTTCTTCAGTTCGCCGATGGCATCGGTGCCGTTGATGCCGATGCCGATCACGTTGGTCGCGGCAAAACCGGCGCTTTCGGTAGCGCGCACGCCGCCCAGCACGGTGTTGTCGTTCATGCCGCCGATGATCAGGTTTTTCGCCGCGCCCGGAAGCTTCACCAAGGCTGAGTTGGTGGCGTCCATGCTGCCCGGTACGTCGAGGGTTTTCAGCGCCGAGAAGAGGATGTGGTCTTTCGGCATACCGGCGTCTTCCAGCGCTTTGACAGAACCGTCAGTGCGTTTCTTGCCGGTGTCGAGTTCGTTGTAGGTGTTGATCACCGCGTAGGTGTCTTTCCATTCCCAACCGCGTTTTTTCGCTTCGGCAGCCATGGCGACGCCCTGTTTCTGGCCGACTTCGAAAGCGGCCATGCCGAGGTACGG
Source organism: Pseudomonas sp. B21-048 (assembly GCF_024748615.1). NCBI lineage: Bacteria > Pseudomonadati > Pseudomonadota > Gammaproteobacteria > Pseudomonadales > Pseudomonadaceae > Pseudomonas > Pseudomonas sp. B21-048. Next base: position 3,980,054 of record NZ_CP087168.1, read on the forward strand.
CACGTGCTCCATGAACTTGCCGCCGGCATCGACGAAACGGTCATCGACGGCGATCACTTTCAACCCGTTGAGCTTGGCCTTGGCCATGATGGCCGGGCCAAGGGAGACGTCCGGCGGGCAAATCACGAAGCCCTTGGCGCCGTTGGCCGCCAGGCTGTCGATGGCCGAGAGGGTTTTCTCGCCGTCAGGCACGGCGATCTTGATGAGGGTGAAGCCTTTGTCCTTGCCGGCTTTTTCGGCGAAGGCCCATTCGGTCTGGAACCAGGGCTCTTCCGCTTGCTTGACCAGAAAACCGATCTTCACTTCCTCGGCCGCCAGCAACGTACTGCTCAGGCTGACCGCGGTAACCGCCAAAGCGGCACAGCACAGGGAACGGATCCCACGACGACGTTTCATAATCTGACTCCTTGTTATTTTTTTTGAGCGTTATTTGAAAGCCAATACAGCGGTCAAAGCCTGCAACCAATAGTCATATCGTATGATGATTGGATTTCAGACGTAGTTTCGCGCTTCAAACCCGGATTATTCAGTCGTGGTACATGACCGAGCGCCCACCATCGACGGTGATGCATGAAGCATTAATGAACGGCGCTTCATCGCTGGCCAGGAACACAGCGGTCATCGCCACTTCAATCGGCTGGCCGATACGCCGCGGTGGATGCAGGTCGAAGGCCCGTTGACGTTCGGCATGGGGGTCGGCAAAACCGTTCCAGTAATCGACGTTCAGTTGGGTTTCGATGTAGCCCGGCGCGATGGCGTTGACGCGAATGCCTTTGGGTGCGTATTCAATGCCCAAGGCGCGGGTCAGGCCCAGCAAACCATGCTTGGCCACCGGGTACGGGAAGCAACCGGGAATGATGTGAGTGGAATGGGTGGAGGCAATGTTGATGATGCTACCGATGCCCTGTTCGATCATTTGCGGCAACACGGCTTTGCAGCCATACCAGGCGCCGTCCAGGTCGATGGCGAAGCAGCGACGCCAGTCTTCCTCGGTCATTTGCAGCGGATCGCGGAATACGTTGACCCCGGCGCAGTTGACCAGCACGTCGATTCGGCCGTGAAGTTCGATGGCCAATCCGGCCATGGCGTGCAGGTCTTGCTGGCGTGACACGTCGGCCTTGATCGCCACGACATCCGCGCCTTGTTCACGCCAGTGCGCCGCGACTTTTTCGACTTTCTCGGCCTGGATATCGCTGATGACCAGATTGGCCTGCTGAGAGGCGAAGGTCGCGACAATCGCTTCGCCGATTCCCTGAGCCGCGCCGGTCAGCAGCACGACTTTGTTTTTCAGGCGCTCACCCTTGGGCGGTTCGGGCTCCGGTGGCAAGGAAAGAGGCTCAGCCATGGATCAACACTCCTGTTCGAAGGCACGACGAAAACCGGACATCTGTCGATGTCCGGTCGAATAGCTTTTGGGAATGGGCAGGCAGGCGCGAAAACACCCGGGCGTCGAGGCGGCCTGAAGCACTGACTCCGTAAGGGAGTGCGGTGGAATATCGCTGCATCACGTCACCTGTTTGTTTTTTTAAGTGTGAGTGCGTGTAACTGATGGGGCCGACTATAAACCCGACCACCCAATAATCTCAATATATAATTTTGCGTCCCATATTTTGGGATTTATCCAGCAAACCGCCGACAGGCTTTTCCGGGCACATCCACTCGAATCGATAACAGCGCACCGTCCAGCGGGTGATTGAGCGGGCTTGCGGCGCTGGTGATGTACAGGGTCTTGAAGTCTTCGCCACCGAACACACAACTGGTGGGACGGCTGACCGGCAGTTCGATCATCCGATCCACATAGCCGTCCGGGTTCAGCCTGAGCAGACAACTGCCGTCCCAACGGGCATTCCAAAGATAGCCCTCGGTATCCATCGCCGAGCCGTCGGGGCCGCCACGTTCGTGGGGGCCAAACCAGACATAGGCGGTGTCCAGATTGCCGTCGGTATGGATGAAACGCCGATAAAGCGTTTTGTCGAGGCTGTCGGCGAAATACAGGGTTGTGCCGTCGTCGCTCCACAGCAACGTGTTGGGGATGCCTAACCCTCGAAGCAGCGGCGTGACCCGCGCATCGCGGTCGACGCGAAACAGGCCACCGGACCGGCGCACGACGGGCAAATCTTCGCCCTGCTCACCGATGTTGTTTTGCATGGTGCCCAACCAGAGCCGGCCCTGGGCATCGCAGCGGGCTTCGTTGGGGCGATTGCCGGGTTGCGGATCGGCAATGCAGAACAAGGTCAGCCGAGGTTCCAGGCCTGGAGAATCCAGATCCAGCCGATAAACCCCACTGCTCAATGTCACCAGGGCATCGCCGCTTTCGCAGGGGATGAACGCGGACACGTGCTCCGGCATCTGCCAGATTTGCACATTGGCGCCGATCAGCCTGAGCGCTTGTTTACCGGCGATATCTACCCAATACAGCGCCTGGGTCGGTGCATCCCAGAACGGGCCTTCGCCGAGTTGCGCACGGTGTCCGGTAACCGCAGTCCACGTCATGAAACCTCCTTTTTTATTGCTTTTATGTAGGTTCTTTATTGTTAGCTGGCCTTTTTGTCGGCCATGACTTGGGGGTAGAAACGTTTGATCGCCAGGTCGGCGTTATCGATCAGCGTCATGCAGGCCCACACACCCCGCGCGGCATCCCGGGCGGCGATGGCATCGGCCATGTCTTTGTGAATCGGCAAGGTTCGGCGCAGTTCGTCCGGGTCAGCGGCAGACACTTCGAAAGACACGGCCAGCAACGCGCCAAGGGCCGGGACCATTTGTTCGATGAATTGATTGTGGCTGGCGGCGAGAATGCACTCATGGAAGAACTGGTCGGCGCGGTTGTAATCGATGCCGCTGTTCACTGCCCGTTCCAGCGCGTTATAGGCCTGGAGCACGGCTTGCACTTGTTCCACCGTCGCCCGCTCGCAGGCCCAGCGCACCGCCATGGGTTCGATGGTGCGGCGCAGGTCGAGCAAGTCGTCGACGAAGTTTTCCGGTAAGCCGCTGCGCGACAGCCAGCCAACGACTTGCGGATCAAAGAGGTTCCAGCGCCGCACCGGCAATACGCGTGTGCCAACCTTCGGCCCGACTTCAAGCATGCCTTTGGCCACCAGGGTTTTGATGGCTTCGCGGATGACCGTACGACTGACACCGAGCTGCTCGCCCAGATCGGCTTCGACCTTGATGGTTTCGCCGGGCTTTACCTGGCCGGCAGCAATCCAGCACCCCAGCCAGTCGACCGTCGACGCATGAAAACTGCTGGACATGGGCACCTCGTCGACCGGCGATAAAAAACAAACGGCACACAGCCGTTCACATGGGGGGCCACGCTAATCATCATATGATTGGGTGTCAATTGGATTTTCAGGTGCCCCGCCAATACGGACATGGCTGTTCGTCCGAATCCTGCTCGAAGCGCTTTGATCCCATCCACTTTGTAAACTACGGTTAGCCGCAACAGATCAGGCCGTCAGCGATCTGCTCCCCTTCAAATCCGCTATTGATAGGTATGAACATGGACATGGATGCGTCTACGAAATACCCCATTGTGTTGGTTCACGGGCTTTTCGGTTTCGATAAAATCGCTGGTTATCCCTACTTCTTCGAAATCGAGGAAGCCCTGGAACGCGCCGGCGCCCAGGTGTTTGCCGTCAATATTCCAACCGTCAACGGTAATGAGGAACGCGGTGAAAAACTGCTCGAGCACGTCAACCGCATTTTGCTGGAAACCGGAGCTGCCAAGGTCAATCTGATCGGGCATAGCCAAGGCCCCCTGGCCGCACGCTACGTAGCAGCCCTGCACCCGGAAAAGGTTGCGTCGGTCACGTCTGTCAGTTGCCCCAATCATGGCTCTGAGATTGCCGACCAACTGCATAAAGCGCTGACGCCTGGAGAGTTGCCCGAAGCGTTCGTACTGGCCCTGTTGGGCGCGGTCGGCACCTTCATTTCGTTGATTAGCGGCCATCCGGAAAACCCGATTGACCCTGAGGCGGCATTCGAATCGCTGACCAGTGCAGGATTGGCCGCCTTCAATCGCAAGTACCCGCAAGGGATGCCAAAGGTTTGGGGCGGGGAAGGCAACGAAGTTGAAAACGGCGTGTATTACTACTCCTGGAGCGGGATCGTGCAGAGGTTCCAAAGCCTGCAACCACTCGACCCGAGCCATTTGAACACTGTCGTGCTGTCGAAGTTATTTTATAAAGAGAAGCACGCCAACGATGGGCTGGTCGGCCGCTATAGCTCACACCTGGGGAAAGTGATTCGCTCGGATTACCCGATGGACCATTTTGACGCGGTCAATCAGATGGCCGGGATCACCAGCTGGAACGTGAGCCCGGTCAGGCTCTACCTGGAACATGCTGCGCGACTCAAGAGCAAAGGTTTGTAAGCCCCAAAAAAAACGGCCCATTGCAATAACGGGCCGTTCTTTTTTACAACACAGAAGCACAGAAAGACAGCGCGTTACGGCTCAAGCCCGATAGGGAAGAATTCGCCACCGCTCCATACGCCCAACCAACGCTGCCCGTCGATTTCACGGCTCACCGCCAGCTCCACCAGTTGGTAGAACACATTGCGGTGAATCAGCGCTTCAAGGTTGGTGCGCACATGCACGTACGGCGCGGGCTCCTGAGTGACCGGGTCGATCACCACGCGCATAGGGTGCTCGGCGCCGGCATCGGCCGTTTCATCGACGTTGGTGGTAAAGCGCAAGACTTGGGCTTCGCCCTCGCCTTCGACCTCCACGGCATTCGCCACGAACGGCGCATCGTCAACCTTGATGCCCACCTTTTCGACCGGAGTAATCAGAAAGTAATCATCGCCGTCGCGGCGAATGATGGTGGAGAACAGCTTGACCATCGGTTTGCGCCCGATCGGCGTACCCAGGTAATACCAGGTACCGTCGCGGGCGATGCGCATGTCGATGTCGCCGCAGAAGTCGGGGTTCCACAAGTGGACCGGCGGCAAGCCTTTGGTTTTGGGGATTTGCCCCAACAGGTCGTTGGCTTTTTGCGGGCCACTCATGGCGTTCTCCTTTGAATTACTGGTCGCTGAGCCCCAGCAGGCTACGAGCGTATTGCTCCAGCGGCGGGCCCAGCAGATCGGCTGGCTTGTTGTCGTGGAACGTCAGTAAACCGCCACGACTCTTGATACGTGCAGTATCGATCAAATACTGGGTGCTGGTCTCGATCAACATGATTTGAATCACGCCGCTGTCGATCCCGAACCGATCCACGTGTTCCTGATCCAGCCAATCGTCCGAGTTGCCGATGCGGTCGTCGGCCTTGGCGAAGCGGGTATAAAGCAGGTAATGGGCGCCGGCGGCACGGGCTTCGCCCATGGCCGCGTCGAGGCCTTCCGGCACGCGGGCGCGGCGGACCATCGGGAAATATTCGATAAAGCCGTTGAAGGCCTCTTCGGCCACCACGTTAGGTCGCGGGTAGCCACTGCCCGGCGGCGCGAAGGCACCCTGGGCAATATAGATGAACGAATCCGGCTGAATGCGGAAGTTATTCACCCGACGGCTGTCGCTGTGGTCCAGCAGCCCCACGTCACTCATGTGGTAGCGAGTCTCCTCAGCCATATCGCTGACATTCATGCAGCCACCAAGTGCCAAAATGGCCAGCAGCAAAACCAGGCTACGCATCCTACCCTCCAGAAGCCGGTGACGGAAAACCGGCGAATGGCCATGGGATGCAGCTTTTGCGCCAGCTCAATGTGACAAGGCGTGTCAGGTGATTTTGGGGGGATCGGGAGATAGCTTTCGCGGGCAAGCCTCGCTCCTACAGGTCATGTGTCGGTCGCAGTTTCTGCATCTGACATATGACCTGTAGGAGCGAGGCTTGCCCGCGAAGAGGCCCGATCAGCCGCCGATGATTTTCATGATGGTCGCGCCACCAGAGAACGCCACTTCCTGCTTGTCCCCCAAGGCTTTGACCAGCAGTCGCTGCAAGGCCGGCAGCGCCTGGTGGCGAGGCTTGTCCAGGAGGTCGCCGACATAATGGCGATTGCTCGACGACAGGCAGCCATGCAGCCAGCCAGTGGACGACAGACGAAGCCGCGAACAGGTCCGGCAGAAAGGAACGCTTTCATTGGCGATCACGCCGAAGTGGCCCAGCCCCGGAATCTGATAGCGCACCGCCGTGGCATCGACCGGCGCATCGGCCTGAAGGTACTCGTAGCGCTCACCGATCAGGCTCAGTAACTGCTGAAGGCTGACGAACTGCTGCAGGAAGGCATTGGAATCGCTGGCCAAATGGCCCATGCGCATCAACTCAATAAAGCGCAACTCATAGCCGCGATCCAGGCAATAATCAAGCAGCGGCATCACCTGATCGAGGTTCTGCCCCCGCAGCGGCACCATATTGACCTTGATCTTCATGCCGGCCGCGGCGGCCTGGCCCATGCCGTCGAGGACAGTCGCCAGATCGCCGCCGCGCGCAATGCTGCGAAAAGCGCTGGCATCCAGAGTATCGAGGGAAACGTTGATGCGCCGAATGCCGGCATCCACCAATAGCGGCAGCTTCTTCGCCAGCAACTGACCATTGGTGGTCAGGCTGATGTCCGCCAGGCCCATCTGCCCGACGGCGGTCATAAAGGCTTCGAGTTTGGGGCTGACCAGCGGCTCGCCACCGGTAATGCGTAACCGTTCGATGCCCGCCGCTTCGATCAGATAGGCCACGCCGCGTGCCATGGCCTCGGCCGACAACTCATCCTGCGCAGCCACCAGCCGCTTGCCGTTGGGCACGCAGTAGGTACAAGCGTAGTTGCAGGCTGAGGTCAGACTGATCCGCAAATTGCGAAAGCGCCTGCCTTGACGGTCAACGATCATGGATCACTCCGGCGAAAGAAGATTCGAACGCGCAAAACTTGACTCACAAATCAAGTTTTAGCAAGCCCTATGCCTGAGTATATTCCTGCGGTACCTGCGCCATGTAGCTAAATCATGGCGCAGTAAGAGCAACTGACGGGTTCAGTTGCTCGGCGTGTCGGTATCGCGTTTGCGCTTGTTGCCCATGCGCACGCCGATGTCCATCAGGAACTGGAAGAAACCTTCCTGATCTTCCAGCACGTTGCTCCAGAACGGCGAGTGATACAGCGCCACGGCGCCGTGCACCAGCGCCCAGGCCGCGCAGTAATGGAAGTAAGGCGGCACGTCTTCGAGCTTGCCTTCGCTGATCCGGCCCTTGATCAGCAGGGTCAGGCGTTCGAAGTTCGAGGCGCGGATCTTGTGCAGCTCCTCGACCATCTCTGGCACCTGGTTGCCCTTGACCACCTTCTCTTCCAGGCGATCGAACAACCGATAGCGTTGCGGATCGCGCATGCGGAATTCGAAGTAGGCCCGGGACAGGGCTTCCTTGTCCTTATCGACATCGGCCGAATGCAACAGCTCGTTCAAATCGCGCTCGTAATCGAGCATCAGGCGCAGATAGATCTCCGCCTTGGATTTGAAGTGCTTGTAGATCGTGCCTTTGCCGATACCGACGGCATCAGCAATCATCTCGACGGTGACACTGTCTTCACCTTGTTCGAGGAACAGCTTGAGCGCGGTATCGAGAATTTCTTGCTCGCGGCGACGAAACTCACGGACCTTACGAGGTTCTTTATGCATAAGAAAAGGTCTGTAGGGGTCAAAATTCGAAGCCGCGTATTATGCCTAACTTACGCCAAAATGCACGGATCATCCGACCATATATATGTTTCTTGATGAATTCGTAGCACTTCGCCGATCGATGAGAACCCAACCGAAGCGCGTGTATTCCAAATTTGTTTAAAAACCCGACCCGCTAAACTGGACTCGGCGCAATACTGATCAATACTTCAACTGTCGGCGAGGCATCTCCCCCAAGTGTCGCGCCGATGAAGGTACCAAAGGACTGCGTGCCTTTGTTTTACTCCTAATGGTCTTAACCCGGATTCACCCCCCAGAACCCGGGTTTTTTTTGCCTGCGATTCAGGGCTCAATGACCGAAGGCTGCGATCTTTTCCAACGTTACACGGTTGCCCCGACGTGCGCCAACGGGAATAACCGCTTGAAATTCTCGGTGGTCTGCTCGGCAAACCGCTCATAGGACTCACCTCGCAGCATTGCCAGAAACTCCGCCACTTCACGCACGTATTGCGGCAGGTTCGGTTTGCCGCGATAAGGGATCGGCGCCAGGTACGGCGAGTCGGTTTCTACCAGCAACCGCTCAGCCGGTACCTTGCTGGCCACATCCCGCAGGGCATCGGCATTGCGAAAAGTGACAATACCGGACAAGGAAATGTAATACCCCATGTCCAGCGCAGCCTTGGCCATCTCCCAGTCTTCAGTGAAGCAATGCAGCACACCCGCCTGAGGCAGTGCCGCTTCGCGCAGCAGCTCCAGGGTATCGGCCCGCGCGCCACGGGTATGGATGATCACCGGTTTGCCGGTCTGCCCCGCCGCTTGCAGGTGCAGGCGAAACGATTCCTGCTGCAACGTCGCGGCTTGCGGCTCGTAGTGATAATCCAGACCGGTTTCACCGATCGCCACCACCCGCGGATGATTGAGTTCGCGCAACAGCCAATCCAGCGCCGGTGCGGCACCCGGCTGCACATCGAGTGGATGCACGCCGACCGAACAGTCGACATCGTCGTAACGTTCGGCCAGGGCTTTGACGTCGGCGGCGTTATCGGCGCTGACGCCAATGCACAGAAAGTGCCCTACCCCGCGCGCGCGCGCCGCATCGAGCGCAGCATCCAGGGAGCCGTCGTGGGCGGTGAGGTCGAGGCGATCAAGGTGACAATGGGAATCTACGAGCATAAAGGGCTGCAACTTACATCGTATGAGTGGGACGGTCGGACTTAACGGCTCCGGCCAGATGGGTTTCGATTCGACTGCGCGCGGTGTCGTCGCCTTCATTGAATTGCACGCCGACCCCGGCGGCGCGATTGCCCTGGGCACCTTTGGGGGTAATCCAGGTGACCTTGCCGGCGACCGGAATCTTTTCCGGCTCGTCCATCAGGTGCAGCAGCATGAAGACCTCATCGCCCAACTTGTAGCTCTTGTTGGTCGGGATAAACAGGCCACCGTTCTTGATGAACGGCATGTAGGCCGCGTAGAGCACGGCCCTGTCCTTGATGGTCAGGGACAAAATGCCGTTGCGCGGCCCTGGACTGACAGGTTCATTCATACTGACCTCCATTTCGGATGATCAGAGTCTAGTCACTTCTGGGTTGGCAAGGATACCCATTGCACTAACAGCGCCTCCAGCAACAACGCCGGATTGAGGTTGGCTTTGCTCATCACTTTCTGGCGCTGGGCGAGAATCCAGTCCTGGATATTCAGGACTTTGTCCTGAGCGGATTTCTGCGCCAGGTATTGAATCACCTTGCGCATGTCTGCCAGCCCCAGCCCTGCTTCATCCTGAGTCAATTGATAACGCAGGATCAGGCTCGACCAATCGCAGAACCAGTCGAACAGCAGCAGCATGGGAATGGTTTTCCACTCTTCGGCCAATTGCGTCGGCGATTGCTGCTGCTTGAGCAGCTTCTTCACGCCTTCAACCACCAGCGCCCGCTGTTCACGCACGCCTTGCGCCTGCAATTTGACCGCGGCCAATGGCGAACCGGCGGCGAGGGTCAGCAGTTCAATGCGCTCTTCTTCCGAACAGTCCGGCAAAGCGCTGGCCAGCCAGGCCAGACTCATCGCTTCACTCGGCAACGGACAGGCCTGCTGCACGCAACGGCTCTTGATGGTCGGCAGCAGACGGCTGGTCTGGTGGCTGACCAACAGCAAAACGGTATCGCCGGATGGCTCTTCAAGGCTTTTGAGCAAGGCGTTGGCGGCATTGATGTTCATCGATTCGACTGGCTCGATCAGCACCACTTTGCGACCGCCCATCTGCGCGGTCTGAACCACGAAGCTGACCAGATCACGCACCTGATCGACCTTGATCGCCTTGTCTGCTTCTTCCGGCTCCAGGATGTAGTTGTCGGGGTGACTGCCGGCCTTCAGCAACAAGCAGGATTTGCACTCACCGCAGGCGTCTTGGGCGGTCGGGCGCTGACACAATAAATGGGCCATCAGACGCTCGGCCAGCGCACGCTTGCCGATCCCGGCCGGGCCATGTAGCAAATAGGCGTGAGCGTGTTGGGCACGCCCGGCCAATTGCTGCCAGAGACTGTCCTGCCATGGATAGGCTTCAGCCACGACTCAACTCCAGCAGACGTGGCAATAAGACATCCAGAGACTGCTGAACCTGCGCCAGCGGCTGAGCGGCATCCACCAGGACATAACGCGCAGGATCCGCTTTGGCACGCTCGAGGAAGGCCGTGCGCACCGCATCGAAAAACGCTCGGCCTTCAAGCTCGAAGCGGTCCAGCCGACCGCGGGCACTGGCTCGAGCCAAGCCCACTTCTACCGGCAGATCGAAGATCAGTGTCAAGTCCGGGCGCAGATCGCCCTGGACGAACGTTTCGAGAGTCGCGATGCGCTCCAGCGACAAACCACGACCTCCGCCCTGGTAGGCATAGGTCGAATCGGTAAAGCGATCGCACAGGACCACCGCGCCACGGGCCAGCGCCGGGCGGATCACTTCGGCCAGATGCTGGGCTCGCGCGGCGAACACCAACAACAGCTCGGTGTCAGGGGTCATGACCTCATCGACAGGCGCCAACAGCACGTCACGGATCCGTTCGGCCAAGGGCGTGCCGCCGGGCTCCCGGGTCAACACCACCTCGATCCCGGCAGCGCGCAGACGCTCGGCCAGGTATTCGCGATTGGTGCTCTTGCCGGCGCCTTCCGGGCCTTCCAGGGTAATAAACAAGCCAGTCACAGGCAGTCCTTAGTCAGAGTCATTGCGGGCTTTGCGGCGCGGGCGCATCCGCTTCGGGTGCTGGCGCAGGTTCTTGCTCTTGTACAGAGTCTTGCCCAGAATCCTGCGGCACTACTGGCGGCATGTCTTCGATCGCCGTGTCGGGCGAAGCTGCCGGGATTGGCGCCTGAGCATCCTCCGTCGGCGGCGTAACAGTCGGCGCCGGGCTGGAACGGTAATCGGCACGTCGATTGATCTGGAACTCGCGCACCGCATTATTGTGGGCGTCCAGATCATCGGAGAACACGTGGCTGCCATCCCCGCGCGCGACAAAATACAGGCTGTTGCCGTCCGCCGGATTCAACGCCGCATGGATCGCTTCGCGACCGACCATCGCAATCGGCGTCGGCGGCAGACCAGCAATCATGTAAGTGTTGTACGGCGTTGGCTCCTTGAGATGAGCACGGGTCAACTTGCCGTTGTAACGATCACCCAGACCATAGATCACGGTCGGATCGGTCTGCAACAGCATGCCCATTTCCATCCGTCGCACGAACACGCCAGCGATCTGCCCCCGCTCCTGCGGCACACCGGTTTCCTTTTCCACCAGCGAGGCCATGATCAGCGCCTGATAGGGCTCGGTGTAGGGGACGTCGGCAGCGCGCTGGTTCCATTCCTTGGCGAGAACCTCGTCGAGGCGGTCGTAAGCTTTCTTGAGCAGATCGGCGTCGGTCATGCCGCGCACGAAGCGATACGTGTCGGGGAAGAATCGCCCTTCGGGGAAAATCCCGCTGTGCCCGAGTTTGTCCATCACTTGGCTGTCGCTAAGACCGTTGAGGGTCTGCTCGAGTTTTTCATCCTTGGCCAGGGCCGCGCGAACCTGATGGAAATTCCAACCTTCGACCAGCGTCAGGCTGTACTGCACCATTTCCCCGCGCTTCCACAGGTCGATCAGCCCGTTGACTGTCATACCGGGCACCATGCGGTATTCGCCGCTGTGCAGCGGTTGCCCTGCCAGATTAAAGCGCCAATACACGCGCAGCCAGAAGGCGTCTTTGATGACACCATCAGCTTCAAGTCGTAGGAAAGTGCGGTTTGGCGTAGTGCCTTTGGGCACTTCCAGCAGCTCTTCCTGGGCGATGTTCAGCGGCTGTTCCAGCGCCGAATCGATTTTCCAGGCGCAAGCGCCCGCCAACAGCCCCGCCAGAACCAGTCCGGTTTCCAGCAGCAGCAAGAATTTACGTCTCACGAATCAAGCATCCAGTAGCGCACGAGCAATGGTTTGGAGTTTACGGGTGAGCGGCCCAACCGGCCAGCTCAGTGCGGCATAGGCGCGCACCGGCCAAACGCCATACACGCTGTTGCAGACAAAGACCTCGTCAGCCCATTGCAGCTGCTCGAGGGTGATATCAGTGATTTGCGTGGGAATCCCCAATGACTCAGCTTGAAACAATAATTCGGCACGCATCACGCCCGCCACGCCACAGCGTTTGAGATCGGCCGTCACCAGCACGCCATCGCGCACCAGGAACAGATTGCTGAACACGCCTTCGATTACCCGCCCGACCTGATCCAGCATTAAGCCTTCGGCATGCTCGGTGTCTTGCCATTCGGAACGGGCGATGACCTGCTCCAGACGATTCAGATGTTTGAGGCCAGCGAGCAATGGCTGTTTTGAAAGCCGTGTCGCACAAGGAAACAGCCGAATGCCCTGCTCCGCATGAACAGCCGGATAACCAGCAGGAGGATTACCTTGCAGAATGCGTCGAGCCTGAGCCGAGGGATCGGCGGCATAACCACGCAGACTGTCGCCGCGGGTGAGGATGAGTTTGAGCACGCCCTCGCCCAGCGCGGCGGCATAGGCCAGTAGCTCCGCGCGGATCAGTTGATGATCGGCGGCAATCGCCAGGCGCGAACAACCCTCGGCCAGACGCGACAGATGTCGGTCCAGCAGCAGCGGCTGCCCGCCCTTGACCACAAGGGTCTCGAACAGACCATCACCGTAAGCCAGGCCGCGATCCTTCAGCGACAAAGCGTCAGCCGGTTGACCGTCGACCCAGCTGTCCATCAGTCAGCGAACCGGCGGAACACCAGCGAGCCATTGGTGCCGCCAAATCCGAAGGAGTTGGACAGCACCACGTCGATATCCATGCCACGCGCGGTGTGGGGTACGAAGTCGAGGTCGCAACCTTCGTCCGGCTCATCAAGGTTGATGGTCGGTGGTGCTACCTGGCTGTTGATTGCCAGCACACTGAAAATCGCCTCGACCGCACCTGCCGCACCCAACAGGTGACCGGTCATCGATTTGGTCGAACTGACCGCCAGCTTGTAGGCGTGATCACCGAACACGGCCTTGATCGCACAGGCTTCGGCGAGGTCGCCCGCCGAGGTCGAAGTGCCGTGGGCGTTGATGTACTGAACCTGATCGCCATTGATCTTCGCATCACGCAAGGCATTGGTGATGCAACGCGCAGCACCCGCGCCATCGGCCGGTGGCGAGGTCATGTGGTAAGCATCGCCACTGGTACCGAAACCGATCAGCTCGGCGTAGATGGTCGCGCCACGGGCCTTGGCGTGCTCGAGTTCTTCGAGCACCAGTGCGCCGGCACCATCGGACAACACGAAGCCATCACGCCCCTTGTCCCATGGACGGCTGGCACGGGTCGGCTCGTCGTTGCGGGTCGACAGTGCGCGGGAGGCACCGAAGCCGCCCATGCCCAGACCACACGCGGCCATCTCGGCACCACCGGCGATCATGACGTCAGCTTCGTCGTACATGATGTTGCGTGCCGCCATGCCAATGCAGTGCGTACCGGTGGTACACGCCGTGGCGATGGCGTAGTTAGGTCCCTGTGCGCCCAAGTGGATGGACAGGAAACCGGAAATCATATTGATGATCGAGCCAGGCACGAAAAACGGCGAAATCCGTCGTGGGCCGGAATCATGCAGTGTGCGGCTGGTTTCTTCGATATTGGTCAGACCGCCAATACCCGAACCCATCGCCACGCCGATCCGCTCGCGATTGGCGTCGGTGACCTCAAGACCTGCGTTACGCACGGCTTGAAAACCTGCAGCCAGACCGTATTGAATGAACAGGTCGAGTTTGCGAGCTTCCTTGACCGACAGGTATTCCTCGACATTGAAGCCCTTTACCGAACCGCCAAAACGGGTGGAATAGGCAGAAAGGTCGGTGTGTTCGATCAGACCAATGCCACTACGGCCAGCCAGAATGCCCTGCCAGCTGCTCGGCACATCCGTGCCCAGTGGCGACAACATACCCATACCGGTGACTACGACGCGTCTACGCGACACAGCACTCTCCTTTTTCAAATGACGACTTTGCATCAGGCCTAAAGAAAAAACCGCACGCCATGATGGCAGTGCGGTTTTTCCATGACAGCGAGCAACGATTACAAGCTATTAAGCCTGATGGTTAGTAACGTAATCGATTGCGGCTTGTACAGTAGTGATCTTCTCAGCTTCTTCGTCAGGAATTTCGGTCTCGAATTCCTCTTCCAGAGCCATCACCAGCTCAACAGTGTCAAGGGAGTCGGCACCCAGGTCTTCAACGAAGGAAGCAGTGTTGACCACTTCTTCTTCTTTAACGCCCAGTTGCTCAGCAACGATTTTCTTGACGCGCTCTTCGATGGTGCTCATACCTTGTTTTCACTCCTAATGGACAAATTCAGGCAGCTGGCCGGTGGGTAAGTGTATAGAAAGACTTTTCAGTTTTTCAACTGAAAGCTTCACTCCTCAAACCCTTAGGCCCTCTGCCGATAAAATAGATTGCAGCTTTATAACGGATTTTAGACAGCTCGTATGACATTTTTTTGAAGCAATCCGTCACATTTAACTCATGTACATCCCGCCGTTCACCGGGATTGTAGCCCCAGTAACGTAAGCCGCACCGTCGGATGCAAGAAAAGCGACCACAGACGCGATCTCTTGAGCTTGCCCCAGACGACCCAGCGGAATCTGCGTCTGCAAGGCTTCACGCTGCGCCTCGGGCAGTTCACGGGTCATATCGGTGTCGATGAACCCAGGGGCCACCGAGTTTACCGTAATCGAACGCGAACCGACTTCACGCGCCAATGCACGACTGAAACCTTCCAGACCGGCCTTGGCGGCAGCGTAGTTTACTTGGCCTGCGTTGCCCATGGCACCCACAACCGAGCCAATACTGATAATTCGTCCCCAACGGGCTTTGGTCATGCCGCGCAGAACGCCTTTGGACAGGCGAAACAGACTGTTCAGATTGGTATCGACGACGTCATGCCATTCGTCATCTTTCATGCGCATCATCAAGTTATCGCGGGTGATACCGGCATTATTGACCAGGATCGACGGCGCACCGAATTGCTCCTGAATGCTCGCCAGCACAGCCGCTACGGACTCGTCGCTGGTGACATTGAGTTCCAGGCCAGCGCCCTGAATACCATTTTCTTTCAGGGTCGCAGCGATACGCTCAGCCCCCGAAGCGGAAGTCGCGGTGCCGATAACAATGGCACCCTGACGACCCAATTCCAGAGCGATAGCCTGGCCGATACCACGGCTGGCACCGGTGACCAATGCAACTTTACCTTGCAGGCTCATGCAAGCTTCTCCTTGTTCAGACCAACGCTGCACGGGCGGCAGCGAAAGCGTCTGGGGTATTGAGATTAGAGGTCGACACGCCTTCGGCGCAACGTTTGTTCAAACCGGCAAGTACTTTGCCAGGGCCGCATTCGACCAGTTCGGTCGCGCCCTTGGCAGCCAGCGCCTGGACCGACTCGACCCAGCGCACAGGCTTGTAGAGCTGTTCAAGCAGATCGCGCTTGAGGGTTTCCAGATCGGCCGGCACGTTGGCGCTGACGTTCTGTACCACAGGAATCTGCGGCGCCTGCCAGTCGATCGCTGCGATCGACTCGGCGAACCGCTCGGCGGCTGGGCGCATCAATTCGCAGTGGGACGGCACGCTGACCGGCAATGGCATGGCGCGCTTGGCGCCACGTGCCTTGCAGCCTTCGATGGCGCGCTCAACCGCCGCCTTGGCGCCAGCGATCACCACCTGGCCCGGGGAGTTGAAGTTCACCGCGCTCACCACTTCACCTTGCGCCGCTTCGGCACAGGCTGCCAGCACGTCGGCATCGTCCAGACCAAGGATGGCGGCCATGCCACCCTGCCCGGCCGGAACGGCTTCCTGCATCAACTGACCGCGGCGCTCTACCAGCTTCACCGCGTCGCCCAGGCTCAGACTGCCTGCAGCGACGAGGGCGCTGTATTCGCCCAGGCTGTGACCGGCAACGTAAGCCGGACGCGCGCCGCCTTCAGCCAGCCACAGGCGCCACAAGGCGATCGAGGCGGTCAGAATGGCCGGCTGGGTTTTATCGGTTTGATTGAGTTGTTCTTCCGGCCCTTGCTGGGTCAGTGCCCACAGGTCGTAACCCAGAGCATCGGAAGCTTCTTTGAATGTTTCGAGGACCACCGGATGTTGCGCGCCCAACTCGGCCAGCATGCCGAGGGACTGCGAACCCTGTCCTGGAAAGACGAATGCGAGGGAAGCAGACATGTAACAAGCCCCTAATGATCTTGTCGTCGGAGAATTGACGTCCCGCTTGTGGAACGCAAGAAACTCACAGTTGGATGGCCCATTGAACTGAGCGGTCACATTTAAGCATTGTCCGACGAAAACACCTAAGGCAACAAATCTTCCAGGCGCCCATGAAGCCGCTCCGGCAAGTTTTCCTGGATCTCGATCAGCGCGCGCTGAATCGCACTCTGAAAACCCTGTACCCCCGCCGAACCATGGCTTTTCACGACAATTCCCTGCAAACCGAGGAAACTTGCGCCGTTATGTCGCGCCGGCGCCAGTTCGGCCTGCAAGCGCTTCATCAGCGGCAGCGCCAGTGCGCCCACCATTTTCGACGCGAAATTTTTCTTGAACAACGCCTCAATGCGCCCGGCAATCATGGTCGCCAGGCCTTCGCTGGACTTGAGCAGGATGTTGCCGACAAAGCCGTCACACACCACCACATCCGCCTCGCCACGGTACAAGCCGTCACCTTCGACAAACCCGATGTAGTTGATGCCACGAGCACTCTGCAACAAGGTGGCCGCCAGTTTGACCTGCTGATTGCCCTTGATGTCTTCGGTGCCGATGTTCAGCAATGCGACCCTTGGGCGAACGATGCCCAAGGTTTCTGCCGCGACCGACCCCATCACTGCAAACTGCAATAAGTGCTCGGCACTGCAATCGACGTTGGCACCCAGGTCGAGCAACTGGCAGTAGCCCTTCTGCGTCGGAATGGCCGCGATCATTGCCGGCCGATCGATGCCCGGCAAGGTCTTGAGCACAAACCGTGACAACGCCATCAGCGCCCCGGTATTACCGGCACTGACACAGGCCTGAACCTTGCCATCACGCAGCAATTCCAGCGCCACGCGCATCGACGAATCGGGTTTGCCGCGCAAGGCCTGGGCAGGTTTTTCGTCCATGGTGATGACTTCGGACGCCGGCGCAATCGACAGGCGCGCGCGATCCACAGCCGATTGGCTGGCGAGCAATTCTTCAAGAAGGGAGGGTTGACCGACGAGGGTCAGGTGCAGCGAGGGCGTAGCAGACAGACAAGCAAGGCTGGCCTGAACAATGCTGCGGGGACCGAAGTCCCCGCCCATTGCGTCAATCGCGATGACTTGAGCGGACAAGGATTACTCGTCAGCGCCCTTGTCGATCACTTTACGACCACGGTAAACGCCTTCTGGCGATACGTGGTGACGCAGGTGAACTTCACCGGTGGTTTTTTCTACAGACAGGGTGCTAGCCTCGAGAGCGTCGTGCGAACGACGCATGTCACGGGCAGAGCGGGATTTTTTGTTCTGCTGAACAGCCATAATTGATTAACTCCTAAACGTTTGGGTCACGCTTTAACTGCGCCAATACACTGAACGGGTTGGACCGCGTTACCTCGTCCTCGCTCGGTTCGGGCTCATCGAGACCCGCCGGCTGCTGGCATTCTTCCGGATGATGAGCAGGCACAATGGGCAAGGCGAGCAGAAGCTCCTCCTCGATCAGTGACTGCAGATCCAAAGGATCTTCGCCCAGTTCCAGCACGTCATAACCTTTCGGCAACGACTGGGTATTCGCACCCTCCTTCACCACAGCATAACTGCATTCGCTATGGATCGGCAGGGTGACCAGCTCAAGACAACGCTGGCAAACCATTTTGACTTCGGTGTCGATAAAGCTGTGAATTACCACAGATTTACGTTCATCTCGTTCAAAAACGAATTTAGCCTGCACCGTACCGACAGTATCGGAAAGCGGGTCGCAGAGTCTCTCCAAATCGGCCAGCAGCAGTTCACCTTGAAGGGTGGTGCCACGGTCAGCCAATTTGCGCGGGTCAACGTGAGGTGGAATCGGGTCATTCAACATAGGCGCAGCATTATAGGGATGCCCCCAGCCATGTCAAAGGAAATTCAGCCCTGTCCGTCACTTGCAAGCCTCGCTAGAATTTGCCCCTGCTCTTTGGAGATGCGCATGCTGCCTTTATTACTCGCTTCAAGCTCGACCTATCGCCGGGAATTGCTGGCCCGCTTGCAGCTGCCGTTCACGTGCAGCTCGCCGGATATCGACGAAAGTCATCGCCCCGACGAGTCAGCCGTCGAGCTGGTAAAGCGCCTCGCCGAAGAAAAAGCCCGCGCACTTGCTGGCAGTCATCCAGCCCACCTGATCATCGGATCGGATCAGGTCGCCATACTTGGCGAGCGGATTATCGGCAAACCCCACACCTTCGAAAAGGCCCGCGAACAACTGCTGGCATCCAGCGGTGCAAGCGTGACCTTCCTGACCGGCCTGGCACTGCTCAATAGCCAAACCGGCCATTGCCAGGTCGATTGCGTGCCCTTTACCGTACACATGCGCACACTCGACGCAGCGCGCATCGAACGCTATCTGCGCACTGAACAGCCCTATGACTGCGCTGGCAGCTTCAAGGCCGAAGGTTTGGGGGTGAGCCTGTTTCAAAGCACCGAAGGCCCTGACGCCACCAGCCTGATCGGCCTGCCGTTGATTCGCCTGATCGACATGCTGCTGGCCGAAGGCGTGCAAATTCCCTGACCATAAAAAAACCGGCCGCAACGACTCAATGCCGATCCGTTAAGCAATTTCAATAGCAACGCTGAACTGATAGGCAATAGTCCTATCAGCGGAGTTTTAATCCGACATTTCAAACTTTAAAGCGCCGAACTTGCAAACGATCCGACCCATCAGCAGCAAAAACGCGCTTTTCAAGCAGGCGATCGGCGCCACGAGTCAAATCCGGGTAACAGATCATCAATCCCTACAGAACGCACCAAAAATTTCTGCCTGAAATCGGATTTTTTGATGTAAGAAATATTACTGTGGATCGTAGTTGATATTGAACTTACCCAATCTCTAAAGACGTTATACGCAGTAAACATTTTACTGTTGATAGGGTGCCGTGGTTGCGGCATAACTTAGACGCTCTTCAAATGGAATTTAAATTATTGCAAGGGACGCTGCATGCAAAATTCTATCGCTTCTCCTCCGCCTTTGACATCATCGAACGCCCCGCCCAACCCACCCATGGAATATCCAAGGTTTCTGTCAAATTTTGACAGTGCTCTAAATTGGGATGGAGCGCTTCCGACGGTTACTGTGGCTCACCGTATTGAAACTATCGATAAAGAGCCCGACGCATATTCAAAGTTAGTAGCTATAGCACATTCGGCGCAAGATCAGATAAGAGGTGTTTTTTCGAATGGTACGGCGGGCGTTCGAAATGAAATAGAGGGGCGTATAAGCTCAGCCACTGATGCCCACCCATTCAACAAGCTGGAGGGCGCCTTAAAAAAGAAAATTATTATTGTCGAGCTCCTGCAACGAGTTAGATTGAATAGGAGCTGGTATGAAGCGGATGCATTTTTTGGCATAGATGCATTGTCGCTCGACAGCATGGAAAGTGCCGAGCTATTCGCAGCTTATGTGGATTCAGCAGAACACGATGCAGAACGCCTAGGCCTTTATGAAAGCTTCCTGAGATCTCTGACAGCCGCCTACGTTAAACGAATACTTGTCGAGGCTGTTTCCATTTTGGACGACGCATCTCCAGCTATAGATGCTGCAATCCACTCTGCCTTGGCTAGAGGCGAAACTGCCTACAGCTTCAATTTAACCCTTAGTCAATCCGCGCAGGTGGTCACTGTGGCGGGTGCCGCCACCCTCCAAAACGCGGACGGTTGGACCTTCGAGGCAGCGATCCGTAAAAGCGTTTTGTTGTTGACAGGGTTGGGAGACGTAGTTCTCAGTCGAGCGACGGCGATTGGGATCGGTGCGTTGCTCTATTCACCCTCTTTGGGTAACGGCGAGCGTTATCCTCAAACGGCACTCAAACTATCTGGCAGTGCAGTCTTGCCAGATGCACCGTCCAACCTGAATGAAATCGCCGCTGTCGAAGGAACCATCGATCTTCCCTACCGGATTTATGGTGACCTTGGCCAATACACCCTCGTTGCAACGCCGGCGGGAGGGGGCATTTCATCAGCGGTACCAGTTCGAGCGCTGGAGTTCGACCAGAAGACTAACAGCTACAGCTTCACCTCCACCGACACACCACCGATCACCCTCAGTTTTCCCATTATCCACTGGGATAACAGTTCGACAACTTCACCTGCTAGACCCGTGGAAGTACCGCGTTACAGTGGCGTTGAGCTATTGCCACTACTCGTGCAGCCCGAGACATTGCCTGCGTTCGAGTTACCGGACTTCAGGGATTGTATTTACTGTTTTCCGATCAACAGCGGCTTGCCGCCGATTTATGTTGTTTTCAATAGCCCTTATGAAGGGGCTACTACGAGAGGAAAGTACAGCGGTCGATTGTTCAATCCCGCCCAGGCCGGAGGCCCAATCCTGGATTTGGATTGGACCAATACTAGCGTCACGAAAGCGGGTATTGATCTTGTCAAATTGCATACGGGCCGCTTCGAACCTTCGGATGCCAATGCAATCATGGTTGATCGCTTGGAAAGGATATTTGAGGGTAAATTAGTAGTCACGGCTATCGACAAACGTTTCTATACTCATGAGTTGAGAGAGCTTGAACGCTTCAGAACATTAGGTGTGATAGATGGCGTAAGGCCGAATGATGAAGGTGCTACTTGGAATAATACCCACGCGGCGACTTTGGAAGACTACAAACTCAAGGATGCTTCTGAATTGCTCTACACACCTGATGCTTTAGAGGCGGATGAAAAACAACGGGAAAGAATGTACAAACAACTGGGCGGAGTAAAATAATGGGTGTCATAAAAGAAATTGTGCTCAACGAAGAGCCCGAAGAGGTGATTCTATTTTTCACGAAGCCTGAGTTAGGTATCTCGCTTCCTCAACTGGACAGATTTTACAATATGGCTAGCTGGGCGCATGTGGGAGACAACATGGGATTATTGCATCTTGTTTGGAAAATGCGTGACGCTGGATTTGTAAAAATGGATGGAACCGGGATTAGGAGGGGGCCTAACTGGAGGGAGCCGATATTCATGGTAGAGGGAAAATATACTTTTGATTGATATTGCTAAGCCTCTGTCACCTTCAGGGGCGACAAGCTATATCTATTGTTTCGAGGACGTCCGACGCCCTGACCTTGGTGATTGGATTCAGCCTAGCCCAGAGATATGCTTACGATTGCTTCAGGGGTAGACGATTAACAAAAAGCGAGCGCCTGCGTAATGCCGGTCAGCTATGCTGACTGGCATTTTTATTTTCAAGCCAGTCCTTCGACTGAATTTGGGGTGAAAGCAAAGTTGTGGGTCAGTTTCCATGCCCGAGCGAGACGCATAAAAAATCCGATACCCGTGCAGGCATCGGATTTTGATGTCTAGCGGCCAAAGGTCAAGCAAGATGGCTTAACTGATCGGCATTAACCACAAAGGCCGGTTTTTTATACAGCCAAAGGATCAGCGCATCGACGGCCCCTGAAAGCCCATCCACATCGCCAAATGTTCAGCCACGCTGGCGCCGAGCTTTTTCGAGAAGCGATCGAATGGCGATTCCTCAATAGTGAAATCCACCAGCTCTTTCTCGCCGATCACATCACGCGCAACCGAACTGGCATTGCCCAGACCATCGATCAAGCCCAACGACAGCGCCTGCTCACCCGACCAGATCAGCCCGGAGAACAGCTCCGGATGCTCTTTATCCTTCAGCCGATCACCCCGACCCTTCTTGACGCTGCTGATGAACTGCTGATGAGTGGTATCGAGCACGCCCTGCCAGAACTGGGTTTCCGCGAGCTTCTGGGGCTGGAACGGATCGAGGAACGATTTGTGCTCGCCGGAGGTGTAGGTACGACGCTCGACACCCAACTTCTCCATCGTCCCGACAAAACCGTAACCGGCCGCTGTCACACCAATGGAACCCACCAGGCTCGCCTTGTCGGCGTAGATCTGATCCGCTGCACTGGCGATGTAATAGGCACCGGAAGCGCCCAGATCCGAGATCACCGCATAAACCTTGGTATCTGGATTCAGGCCGCGCAAACGACGGATTTCATCATAGACATAACCCGACTGCACCGGACTGCCGCCAGGGCTATTGATTCGCAGAATCACACCCTTGACCTTCTTGTCCTCGAAGGCTGCACGCAGACTGCCGACAATGTTGTCGGCACTGGCCGGCTCCTTGTCGGCGATCATGCCGGTCACGTCGATCAGCGCCGTGTAACCGGAACCACGGGTGGCGCCTTTCTCCATGTCCATCAGCGGCGTGAACAGAATCAACATACCAAACAGATACACAAAGGTCAGCAGCTTGAAGAAAATCCCCCAGCGACGAGACCGACGCTGTTCCTGCACACCAGCCAGCAGGGTCTTTTCCAGCAGCTTCCAACTCTTCTCGTCACCACTCTCCGCGCTCGCCTTGGCGGGCGACTTCCATTCGTCGGTCATGACATCTACTCCAGCAAAACCCGTTAAGCCCGCTGACTCAGCCAGGCGTGCAATTCTGAAAAACGATCAATGGCCAGTCGCGGCTCGAACAATTTCAACGCGTCAATCGATTGAGCGCCATAGCTGACCGCCACCGAACCCATGCCGGCGTTGCGTGCCATCTGCAGATCGAAGGACGAATCGCCGACCATCAACGCCTGCTCCGGGCGAACCTCGCAATGGGCGAGAATCTGCTCGAGCATCAGCGGATGAGGTTTGCTGGCCGTTTCATCCGCCGCGCGGGTGACATCAAAATAATTTTCCCAACCGTGAGACTTCAGCACCCGATCCAGCCCTCGACGAGCCTTGCCGGTCGCTACTGCCAGATGATAACCCTCGACACGAAAGGCCTCGAGAGACTCGACAACCCCCTCAAACAGCGGGGAAGGCACGGCCTCCGCCGCAATGTAGTGATCCGCATAATGCTGACGGAATGCCACCAGCTCGGCGTCGCGAATCTCGGGATACAGCGCGCGAATCGCCTCCGGCAAGCCCAGACCAATAATGCCTTTGACGGCAAAATCATCACGCAACTGAAAACCGGACCGCTCGGATGCGACATGCATCGCCTCGACAATCCGACCAATGGAGTCAGCGAGCGTGCCGTCCCAATCGAAAATCAGCAGCTTGTAATCAGTAGGGTGCACTCAAGCGCTCCACGGTTTTGGCCCACATCTCGTCGACCGGCGCCTGCAACTTGAGCTCACTACCATCAGGCAGCGGCACAGTCAGCAGGTAGGCGTGCAGAAACAGACGCTTGCCGCCGAGATCACGAATCTCTTTGCTGAAACCTTCATCGCCGTACTTGGTATCACCAGCAATGCAATGTCCGGCATGCAGAGTATGGACGCGAATCTGGTGAGTGCGACCGGTGATCGGCTTGGCTTCGATTAGGGTGGCAAAGTCACCAAAACGACGCAGGACCTTGAACACGGTCACAGACTCCTTGCCCTCCTCCTCGTCGACCTCGACCATACGCTCGCCGGAGCGCAAATTGCTCTTGCCGAGCGACGCCCTGACTTGCTTGATCGAGGCCGCCCAGTTGCCACGGACCAGTGCCATATAGCGCTTATCGACGCCATCGCCGCGCAACGCCGTGTGCAAGTGGCGCAACATGCTGCGCTTCTTGGCGATCATCAACAGGCCGGACGTATCACGGTCGAGACGGTGAACCAGTTCGAGCTCTTTGCAATCGGGACGCAACTGACGAAAGGCTTCGATCACCCCGTAAGTCAGGCCGCTGCCGCCATGAACTGCGATGCCGCAAGGCTTGTTGATCACGATCAACGCCTTGTCTTCGAAGACAATCGAGGCCTCGAGCCGCTGCAGCAGGCCTTGGGCCAGCGGCACAGGTTCGTCGCGCTCAGGCACGCGAACCGGCGGCACGCGCACGATATCGCCCGCCTGCAGCTTGTATTCGGGCTTGATCCGACCTTTGTTCACCCGCACTTCGCCCTTGCGCAAAATGCGGTAAATCAAGGTCTTGGGCACGCCTTTGAGCCGAGCGAGAAGGAAGTTATCAATACGTTGGCCGGCATATTCCGGCGAGACCTCCAGCAGTTGTACGGCTGGGGTCGAAGGGGCAGTAGTCGTCATGGCGCGGATGATAACAATTTTTTATGGAATTGAAGCACTTAATCATTGCTGCTATAGTCGCGAACGCCGCCAAAAGCGGCCTGGACAGCGGAACCACGGTCAAAAACCGGCCCTGACCAACGCAATTCACCAGGACGCGAGGCCGTCCTACGGGGCTTTCGCTACGTAACGGTGGAGTTTGCAGTTGTAACAAGCGCAGGTGACATAAGGCCTGAATCATGCCGCAAAGCAGAGTTTTCACTCGCCTTCCGAGCAAATATTCACGGCCAGTTCACAAAGTGCAGTCAGCCGCGAACGACCCCGAGCGAACGCTTCGGAAACAACGCCTAAATTAGCCATGATGCGTGACCTCCCCTTTCGGAGCTCACGGTAAATGCCAACCCGCTGCGGATTCTGCGCGCGGCAGCACCCGAATTATCAGGGATACGTGTAGGGTGGAGATGCACAACCGCTGGACTGTGTAGCAATAGGCTTTATCAAGACGCTTCATCTCGTCCACAGCCGCCGGTTGATTCCTCCTCCTGACTGAGTGCTTAAGTAGCCACAGCAAGCAGGACGCGTACGTCGCGATGAAGGCCCACATTGGCCGGACCTCGCTGGACACGGGAATGGCCAACCACTCCCGACGCACCTGACACCGACCGTGAGAAGTCGTGTGTGCCGAACGCCGTTTCCGGCAGCCCGGAAACCGACGGTACTACATGAAAAGAATGCTGATTAACGCAACTCAACCCGAAGAGTTGCGTGTTGCACTGGTAGATGGCCAGCGCCTCTACGACCTGGACATCGAATCCGGTGCACGCGAGCAAAAGAAGGCCAACATCTATAAAGGCCGGATCACTCGCATCGAACCAAGCCTTGAGGCTGCCTTTGTCGATTTCGGCTCCGAGCGCCATGGCTTCCTGCCCCTCAAAGAAATCTCCCGCGAATACTTCAAGAAAGCCCCTGAAGGCCGCGTCAACATCAAGGACGTCCTGAGCGAAGGCCAGGAAGTCATCGTTCAGGTTGAAAAAGAAGAACGTGGCAACAAGGGCGCCGCCCTGACCACCTTCATCAGCCTGGCCGGTCGTTACCTGGTTCTGATGCCGAACAACCCACGTGCCGGCGGTATCTCCCGTCGCATCGAAGGTGAAGAGCGCAACGAACTGCGTGAAGCGCTGAACGGTCTGGTTGCCCCGGCCGACATGGGTCTGATCGTTCGTACTGCCGGCCTTGGTCGCAGCAGCGAAGAAATGCAGTGGGACCTCGATTACCTGCTGCAACTCTGGACCGCCATCAAAGAAGCTTCGCTGGATCGTTCCGCGCCGTTCCTGATCTACCAGGAAAGCAACGTGATCATCCGCGCCATCCGCGATTACCTGCGCCAGGACATCGGCGAAGTGCTGATCGACAGCGTTGAAGCCCAGGACGAAGCCCTGACCTTCATTCGCCAGGTGATGCCGCAGTACGCCAGCAAGATCAAGTTGTACGAAGACAGCGTTCCGCTGTTCAACCGTTTCCAGATCGAAAGCCAGATCGAAACCGCCTTCCAGCGCGTCGTCGAACTGCCTTCCGGCGGCTCCATCGTTATCGATCCGACCGAAGCCCTGGTGTCCATCGACATCAACTCGGCGCGCGCCACCAAAGGCAGCGACATCGAAGAAACAGCCCTGCAGACCAACCTTGAAGCCGCCGAAGAAATCGCCCGTCAGTTGCGCTTGCGCGACATCGGCGGCCTGATCGTCATCGACTTCATCGACATGACCCCTGCCAAGAACCAGCGCGCCGTGGAAGAGAAAGTCCGCGAATGCCTGGAAGCCGACCGCGCTCGCGTACAAGTCGGTCGCATCTCGCGCTTCGGTCTGCTGGAAATGTCCCGTCAGCGCCTGCGTCCATCGCTGGGCGAAAGCAGCGGCATCGTCTGCCCGCGTTGCAACGGCACCGGCATCATCCGGGATGTTGAATCGCTGTCGCTGGCGATCCTGCGCCTGATCGAAGAAGAAGCCCTGAAAGACCGCACCGCCGAAGTTCGCGCCCAAGTGCCGATTCCGGTTGCAGCTTTCCTGCTCAACGAAAAACGCAACTCGATCACCAAGATCGAACTGCGCACCCGTGCCCGCATCGTCATTCTGCCGAACGATCACCTCGAAACGCCGCACTTCGAAGTTCAGCGTCTGCGCGATGACAGCCCGGAAGCCAGCATCAACCAGTCCAGCTACGAAATCGCGGCTGCCGCCGCCGAAGTCGAAGAAGTCCAGCCAGCCGCCGCGACCCGCACCCTGGTTCGCCAGGAAGCCGCGGTCAAGACGGCTCCAGCCCGCGCCAACGCTCCGGTTCCGACCGAAGTCGCCGCTGCTCCGGTGGCTGCACCGGCCGTCGCCCCAGAACCAAGCCTGTTCAAAGGCCTGGTGA
This sequence comes from Pseudomonas sp. B21-048, assembly GCF_024748615.1. Classification (NCBI taxonomy): domain Bacteria; kingdom Pseudomonadati; phylum Pseudomonadota; class Gammaproteobacteria; order Pseudomonadales; family Pseudomonadaceae; genus Pseudomonas; species Pseudomonas sp. B21-048. Next base: position 4,006,783 of record NZ_CP087168.1, read on the forward strand.
AGTCACTGGTCAGCCTGTTCGCCACCAAGGAAGAGCCTGCTGCGCCGGTGGTGGTTGAAAAGCCAGCCACCGAACGCCCTGCTCGCAACGAAGAACGCCGTAACGGCCGTCAACAGAGCCGCAACCGTAACGGTCGCCGCGATGAAGAGCGCAAGCCTCGTGAGGAACGTGCTCCGCGTGAAGAGCGCGCCCCCCGTGAGCCACGCGAAGCCCGCGAAGAAGCTCCAGTAGTCGCCCAGGAACGCGCTCCGCGTGAAGAGCGCGCACCACGCGCCCCTCGTGAAGAACGTGCACCGCGCGCCCCGCGTGAAGATCGCAAGCCACGTGGCGAGCGTGAAGAACGTCCGGTTCGTGAACTGCGCGAGCCTCTTGATGCTGCTCCGGCCGCTGCTGCTACTGCTACCGCTGAAGAGCGTCCAGCTCGCCAGCCACGTGAAGAACGTGCTCCACGCCCACCGCGTGAAGAACGTCAGCCACGTACCGAGCAAGCCGCTGCTGCCGTTGCTGAAGAAGAGTTGACCACCAACGAAGAGCAACTGCAGGAAGACGGTCAGGAAGGCGCCGAAGGCGATCGTCCACGCCGCCGCTCCCGTGGCCAGCGTCGTCGCAGCAACCGTCGTGAGCGTCAACGCGATGCCAACGGCAACGTGATCGAAGGTTCGGAAGAGTCCGAATCGACGGAAAACGCCGAAGCGCCAAGCGCTGCCGATCTGGCCGCCGGCCTGGCTGTTACCGCAGCCGTTGCCAGCTCCGTGATCAGCGCACCTGCTGAAGCGCAAGCCAACGAGCAAGCTGAACGCGCCACTGCCGCCACGCAGGAAGCCGCTCCGGTCGAAGCACCCGTCGTTGAAGCGACCACGCCAGTCGAAGTCACTGCTTCTCCGGAAATCGAAGTGGCACCGGTTCGTGAAGCCCAGCCTGAAGTTGAAGCTGCCGCTGAACCGTCCGTCGTCGCTGAACCAGTAGTTGCTGCAGAGCCTGTGGCTGAACCGGTACGTAAAGTTCGCGAAGAACAAACCACGTTCAACTGGGTTGCCGAGCCGCCTGTCGCGGTCGAAGCACCAGCGTCAGTCGCTGAAGCCCCGGTGGCTGAAGCCATGGTCTCCGAGCCAGTGGTTGCTGCTGCCGAGCCTGCTCCAGCGGTGGTTGAAGCACCGGTTGTAGCCGAAGCCGCTCCGGTGGTTGAAACCGCCCCTGTCAGTGCCCTGACCCCAAGTGGCCGTGCGCCGAACGACCCACGTGAAGTACGTCGTCGCAAGCGTGAAGAAGAGCGTCTGCAGAAGGAAGCCGAACTGGCTGCCACTGCGGCTCCGGCCGTTGCCGAGCCAGCACCGGTTGTTGCTGAAGTTGTCGAGGCAGCCCCTGCCCCGGCTGCTGAAGTCGCCGCCGAGCCAGTTGAATCGGTGATCGACGAAGCACCGCGCTCCGTTCAGGAAGCGGTAGAGCAACACGAGCAAGCCCAGGAAAAAGAGCACGAGCCTAAACCCCTCGTCTGATTCCATCGGCCACTAAAAAAGGCCCCGCCTGGTGATCCAGGCGGGGCTTTTTTTTGGTTCTTCACGGAATCCCGGGAAACACAGAAACAAGAACGCCGATTTGATTGATGATGTTCGTGCGAGCAAACACATCTAACAAACCGGCGTTCTTATGCGCGATATTAATACTTTCCTTCCTTTTTGGGAGGGCTTTTCTGTTGTCACCATCAAGCCTGATGGCGATACGCTACAAATCGATCTAACCCCTCATGCCACCCGGTTCCCATCTTGTGGCGGGTGCCAAAAGCCCTGTTCAACCACTCATGAGTATTGCGAGCGAACCGTTCGTGATTTGCCCATCCTCGGCCGTGCGGTGCGTCTCAGCGTGTTGCTCAGACGTGTTGGCTGCCGTGATTGCGGCAAACGCATGGAAGCCGTCAGTTGGCTGGATCGCTATGCCCGCATGACGCGCCGCCTGTCTGAGGCCGTCATTCAAGCCTGCGAGCGTCTGCCCACGCTGCACGTGGCTCAGATGTTTGGGCTGCATTGGGACACCGTGCGGTTGCTGGAGCGTCGGGCCTTGCAAGCGGCGCTGAGTGTTTTGCCGAAGGCGCAGCCACGGCGCCTGGTGATGGACGAATTCGCCCTGTTCAAAGGTCATCGCTACGCCAGCGTTGTGCTGGATGCGGATACACGACGAGTGCTGTGGATCGGCGAAGGCCGCAGCCGAGCGGCGGTCAGGCCATTTTTCGAAGAGCTCGGACCGCAGGGTTGCGCTCGCATAGAAGCGGTGGCGATGGACATGAACACCGCGTTTGACCTGGAGGTTCGCCAGCAATGTCCGAACGCGCGAGTGATCTACGACCTCTTTCATGTGGTGGCCAAATATGGCCGAGAGGTCATTGATCGAGTCCGCGTCGACGAAGCTAATCGGCTACGTCACGACAAGCCTGCGCGCAAGGTCATCAAGCAAGCGCGATGGCTGCTTCTGCGTAATCCGCAGAACCTGAAAACGCCGGAGCAACAGGTCCGTTTGGAGGATCTGCTGGCGGCCAACCAAGCGTTGATGACGGTCTACTTGATGAAGGCTGAACTCAAAACGCTTTGGACGCCGAGCACCGCTTGGGGCTGGCGATCAGCCTGGAAGCAATGGCTGCGCCATGCTCAAGAAAGTGAAATACCGGCTCTGATCCAGTTTGCAAAGCGACTAAAGGGTTACTGGCGGGGCATCGTCAGCCGGGTTCGCTGGCCGATGCACACGGGTCAGCTGGAAGGCATAAACAATCGAATAAAGGTCATTAAGCGGATGGCGTACGGTTACCGGGACAGCGAATTCTTTTTCATGAAGATCAAGAGCGTCTTTCCCGGTAATCCGTGAAGAACCTTTTTTTTGCTTATGGAAACTGAAGTTCTGCTGCTACCTACACTCACTTAAATATTTGTAAGCAAGCATTACGAAAGAGCTGTGCAACGTGCAGAATAGAGCGGTGCAGGGCTCAAAGTAGGTCCTGCCACGGCCCGAAAGCCTTCGGCCCGTTATGGAGCAAAGAGTGCGTGACTATGGAAATTGCTGAACTGGACGCTTTCAAAGCGATTGTTGACTACGGCAGCGTCACACAGGCAGCGATCAGGTTAAACCGCGCTCAATCCAGTATTTCCTTCCGCATCAAGACACTCGAATCACGGCTCAATACCAAGCTGTTCGAACGCTCCGGCCGCGGTATCACGATGACGGTGCAAGGCAAGGAGCTCTATGCCTACGCCTCACAAATCCTCGAACTGGTTGCTCGCGCTCAAGCCAGCCTGAGCCTGAGCCTGACAAAAACCGAAACACGGGTGCGTTTGGGTGTCATCGAAAACCTCACTATTACTCGCCAGAACCTGTTGCAAAGCATCGTTGCCAATCCCGACGGGCTGGCCGTGGATATCAGCATTGGTCATACACAGTCGCTGCTCAAGGATCTTGAGGCCGGCAAGCTCGACGCAGCGATTGTCGGCGCCGGCTTTGCACCTTCGCATTATCGCCGGGTAACACTGTTCAACGATCCGCTGGCCTTGATCTACAGTGCAGCACACCCCGCCATCCAGGACCTGAAAGCGTTCAGCGGCCAAGTGTTCCTGGTCAACAGCCGGCGCAGCGCTTCGCAACGTAATCTCGACGAACTGTTTGTGATGGGCAATATCACCCCGAAAAAAATCATCGAGTGCGGCTCTTATCCGCTGTTGTTTTCAAATGTGATCAACGGCGTGGGCGTTGCCCTGGTGCCGGTGTCACTGGTCGATTCGTGTTGCCGCAGTGAACAGGTGCAAACATATTTCCTGAGTGGTTCATATGCCTCGCTGACCACCGAATTCGTGTTTTTCGATCAGCCAGGCAAACCAGCCCCCAGAGCGCTGGCACAACGGGTGCTGGACTTCGAAAAACCGGCCGGCCTACCGCTGACGGCAGAATAACGGGCCGGGCATCCGTCAGCAGTTAGTCAAACCGCCTCCGCGCGCAGTGCCACCGGTGCCCTCCTTTTAATGGAACAGAGGATCACCCCAAACACGATCAGCACCAGACTGACCAAGTGATAGGCGTGCAGTTGCACGTCGAGGAACACGATGCTGAACAGCCCACCGGACAGTGGCACCAAGTGAGTGAAGATCTCACCACGGGTGGCACCGATTTCACCGATGCCTTTGCTCCAGAACAAGTACGACAGCCAGGACGGGAAAATCACCAGATACGCCAGGCCCAGCCACGGTGCAGCGCCCTGCCCAAGGTTGAACGTCAGATCAGGGTGCAACGCCCAAATACCCAGGCTGAACGGAATCAGGCATAACGCCCCCACCACCGCGCAATACGTCACGAACGCGTTGCCGGCGATGGTTTTGGGCTTTGTCCGCAAAAAGGAGCAATAGACAGCCCAACTGGCAGCCGAGGCCATGGTCCAGAAATCGCCTTTGTTGAAGCCTTCCAGAAAGCTCAAATCGGACAGATGCCCCATCGTCACCAGCCAGAACACCCCCACCGTACTGATGACCACCCCAAGCATGTTCGACCTGGAGATGAAATCACCGAAAACAAAACGGTTGAGGGCCAGTACCAGACAGGGCGTGGCCGACAGGTAAATCGCCGCATTCAACGAACTGGTGTATTGCAAACCGATATACAAGGTCAACGGAAATATAACCTGGCCACAGACCGCCAACATAACCAGGGTTAACCATGATTTACGGGCGGCCGGCAAACTGGCGATCACGGCCTTATAGTTAATCAGCAGTAGTAAAGCACTGGTAATCAGCCATCGAAGTTGCGACAGCAGCACCGGATCAACATCCACCACCATCAACTTTCCGACAACATAGTTACCGCCCCAGAACACGGCAGCGAGTGAAAGCAATAAGTACGGCATTGACGCCTCCGTTAGATTTTCTTAATTAACATGGAAGAGGCACCGTCGAACTCGACCTCCCCTTGCAGATGGAACAAGTCTTGATACACAGACAGTTGCGCGTGCAACACATCCGTAATGGGCACCCGCAACAGTGCCTGCGTCGCCAGTACCCGGGCCAGTTCATTGACATAGACTCGGCAAGGCTCGGCTTCGACAGGCGAACGGTTGGCGACAATCAGTGAGTTACCCCATCGACGGCGACAGTAAAATCGCCGGCCGAGGTGAGAGCAGTGAGTACTGAACGGATGTTCACCCCCACTGTGAACACCACACGCCACATGATCGTATGTCGGATAAAACCCACTGAATAACGAGTTTTATAGCTGGCACCCATCGATAAATACGAATGGGCGAAAGGAAGAGCCGATTATTCCGGGGAAGTGCGAATGCGACCCCGTTGACAACCGTTATTGAAAAACCAGCGCTGCAGGCACATCCACATCCCACAACACCCCGGGATCCTCCACCGCCACCTCGACCACCCTCGCCTGCGTGAACAGCGACCTGGCGCCGTGATCACCGGTCAACGCCATCAATCCCGAACCAAAACTTCGCCCGAACCCCACCGGATGCCCATATTGTCCCTTATGCACTGGCACGCTGACGGCATCCTCGGCAATATTCGCGACAACCTGCTCAATGCTGGGCGGCAGAATAAACGGCATATCCCCCAGCACGATCAGCCAGCCACCGAGTTGTGAGCACGCCGCCACACCTGCCGCAATGCTGTCGCCCAGACCGGTCGACTCGATCCGCACAATTTCACACCCATAGGCCTGAGCCATGCGAATCACTTGCGGGCGATTCGCCGTGGTCACCAGCACGCGCTTATCAAGCGCGGCCGGCAGATTCAACAGCACCTGCTCAATCATCGAATGCACGGTGATGCCGTCACGAGCGGTGCAGTCCACCAGCAGCTTGTCCTTGTCGTCACCCGCTACCTGTCGAAACCGACTGCCCTGCCCGGCGGCCAGAACGATAACGCCAATGGAGTCGTTCATACGCCCTCCTGCAACGGCCTCTTCTGTCTCAGCTCGACGCCGTTCTTGATCGCCACAATTTCGGCCAGCAGCGACAAGGCGATTTCCGCTGGCGTATGGCTGCCGATGTGCAAACCGATCGGGCCGTGCAAGCGCTCGATGGCCTGTTGTGACAAGCCTAGCTGAGCCAGGGTGTCCCGGCGCTTCTGGCTGTTGACTCGCGAGCCCAGCGCACCGACATAAAACGCCTTGGAGTCCAGCGCCGTGAGCAGCGCCATGTCATCCAGGCGCGGATCGTGGGTCAGCGCGACGATGGCCGTGCGCTCGTCGGTCTGGATGCTCAGCACCGCTTCATCGGGCATGCCCGGGACGAAGCGACCGTGTTGCTCTTCCCAGCCGTAGACGAACTCGGTGCGCGGGTCGCAGATCAGCACTTCGAAATCCAGCAGCCGCGCCATCTCGGCAACGTAGCGCGACAGTTGGCCGGCACCGATCAACAACAATCGCCAGCGCGGACCATAAATGGCACGCAAGGTCTGCCCGTCAAACACCAGCACATCTGTCTTGCTCGCCGCCTGCAAAATCACGTCACCGGTCGCCAGATTCAGCTCACGCGCAACGATTTCATGCGCCTCGCAGCGCGTCAGCAATTCGGCGACCCACGCCGGATCGCCGACGCGCTCTTCGGTCAGGCGCAGCGTGCCGCCGCACGGCAAACCAAACCGTGCGGCCTCCTCACGGGTGACGCCATAAGTAATCAACTGCACCGGCGGCCCATCGGCCGGGATACGGCCATCGTGCAGCCGGGCAATCAGGTCATCCTCGACACAGCCACCGGACACCGAACCAATCACCACGCCGTCTTCACGCAAGGCGAGCATGGCACCAGGTGCCCGGGGCGCGGTGCCCCAGGTCTGGACCACGCTGTACAACATCACCCGCTGACCGGCGCGGCGCCATTGCAGCACGCTGCGCAGGACATTCAGGTCGACGCTGTCCATCAGGCTTGCGCCTTCTGCCAGCCTTGTAACTGATAGCGCACCGGCAGATTACGGATGCGTTTGCCGGTGGCGGCGAAGATCGCGTTGCACAGCGCTGGCGCGATCGGCGGCACACCTGGTTCACCGACTCCACCCAACGGCACATCGCCCGGTGGCGTGACCAGGTGCACGGCGACTTCTTTCGGTGCCAGAGACATGCGCGCTATCTCGTACATGTGAAAATTATCCTGCTGAACCTTGCCGTCCTTGAAGCTGATCTCCCCCAACACCGCGTTGCCAAGGCCCATGACGCAGGCGCCTTCGAACTGCGAGCGAATCCGCTCGGGGTTAATCTGCGGACCGCAATCCACGGCGATGTCGGCCTTGTGCACGATCAACGTGCCATCGTCTTTGACTTCCACCTCGATCACCGCCGCCACATAAGTGACAAAACTATAGTGCACCGCCAGGCCCAAGCCTCGGCCCTTGGGCAATTCACGCCCCCAACCGGCCGCTTTGGCGGCGGTTTCCAGCACGGTGCGCATCCGTGCAGTGTCGATTGGATAACGCTCGGGAGATTCGCCGTAGTTCCACTCTTCACTCAAGGTGCGCGGATCGATCAATCTGTCCGGGCCGAGCAGTTTGATCTGGTACTTGAGCGGATCCTGGCCAGCCTTGTGGGCCAGTTCATCGACAAAACTCTGGATCGCAAAGCCGTGTGGAATGTTTGATACCGAGCGATACCAGCCGACCCGGGTATGGACCGTCGCTTCAGGGTTTTCCAGGCGCACGTTGGGGATCGCGTAAGCCATGTTGGTAAAGCCCAGGCCCAGCTCGAAAGCCGCCTGATGGTTCATCCCCGGTGCAAACAGCGCGGTGATACTCGGCGCCACCGTGCGGTGCAGCCAGCCGGACGGCAGACCATCCTTGTTCAGGCTGGCCTTTAGGTATTCGGCCGACACGGTGTGGAAATAGGAGTTGTGGATGTCGTCTTCACGGGTCCATTGCACCCGCACTGCCTTACCCGGGAACTCCTTGGCCAGGATCGCCGCTTCAACGACAAAGTCCGGCTTGGATTTGCGACCGAAACCGCCGCCGAGCAAGGTGACGTTGAGCGTGACGTTATCGAATGGAATGCCGAGGCGCTCGCCGATCCGTTCACGGGTGACTTGCGGTGCCTGGCTTGGCGCCCAGGCTTCGCACACGCCGTCCTTGAAACGGGCGATGGCGACCATCGGTTCCATTGGCGATTGCGCCAGGTGCGGCAGGTAGTAAGAGGCTTCGAGGGTGCTGTCGGCGCTGCTCATGGCCTGGTCGATGCTGCCGGTATTGCGCACCACTTTGCCGGGTTTGAGAGACGCGGCTTCGAGTTCCTTGCGGTAGGCGATCGAGTCATAACTGGCGTTGGGGCCGTCATCCCACTCGATTTTCAGCGCCTCGCGGCCCTTGATCGCCGCCCAGGTATTGCTAGCCACCACGGCCACACCGCCCAGAGGCTGAAATTCGGACGGCAATGGACGGCTTTCGATTTGCAGAACCTTGATCACGCCCGGGACTTTCATCGCGGCGCTGGCATCGAAGGATTTGACCTTGCCACCGTAGACCGCTGGACGCGCGATGGTGGCGAAGAGCATGCCGTCGAAATGCACATCGGCGCCGTAAACTGCACGGCCGTTGACGATGTCTGCACCGTCGATAGCCTTGCTGCCTTCCTTGCCGATGTAACGGAATTCCGAGGGTTGCTTGAGCCGCAGGCTGTCGCGGGCCGGCACTGCCAATGCGCTGGCAGCAGCGGCCAACGCGCCGTAGCCCAGTTCACGACCGGTCGGTTGGTGAATGACTTTATGCAATTGCGCATGGCACTCGCTGACCGGCACTTTCCACTGCGCGGCGGCGGCTTGCTCAAGCATGGTCCGCGCGGTAGCCCCGCAACGGCGCATCGGCTCGTACCAGTGACGCATGCTGCGCGAACCGTCGGTGTCCTGGTTACCGAAACGCACTTCGTCGCCCGGCGCCTGTTGCACTTTGACCAGCGCCCAGTCGGCGTCCAGTTCATCGGCTACTACCATGGTCAGGCTGGTGCGCACGCCCTGGCCCATTTCCGAGCGGTTGCAAACCACGGTCACGCTGCCATCGGCGGCGATGCTGACGTAAACCTTGGGATCATCGATCCAGCCGTTAGGCATGCCGTCGGCGCCGAACTTTTTGTCTTTTTCGGCGGCAAGCGCGTCCTGCCAACCCCAACTGGCTGCCAGCACCAGCGCACTGGTGGCGCCTACGCCTTTGAGGAAACCACGGCGGCTGAGGTTGCTCAGCGCAAAGTCATTCGGTAACTGGCTCATGCCTTGGCCTCCTTCAGGTGAGTGGATGCCTGGCGGATGGCGGTCTTGATCCGGTTGTAGGTGCCGCAACGGCAAATGTTGCCGACCATTGCCTCTTCGATTTGCTCGTCGGTGGGGTCGGGATTGGTTTTGAGCAGCGCCGTCGCGGACATGATCTGACCGCCCTGACAGAAGCCGCACTGGGCCACGGCTGTATCGAGCCAGGCTTGCTGAACAATCTTGCCTATTGGGTCGTTGTGCAATTCATCGATCGTTGTGACGTTCTGCCCGAACGCGGAACCGATGGTCGTGATGCACGCCCGCGCAGGCTGGCCGTCGATATGAATCGTACAGGCGCCGCACAGGCCCATGCCGCAGCCGAATTTCGTGCCGGGATGGCCGCCCGCTATATCGCGAATGGCCCACAACAGCGGCATCTCGTCCGCAACATCCATTTTATAAGGTTGACCGTTGAGAATCAGAGTATTCATGGGCACGCCCGCATAGTTATAGAGGTTATGGGGTCGAGCAATCTGCCGCGTGGGTTCCTTCACGCAGATCGACTCAGGCTAATGGGCTCTCTTATGCGGACGGCAACGTCTGCACCGGGCCTTTGGTGGAGCAAATGCTTGCATCGTTAGGTCGCTAAGTTAACCCAGCATTAACAAAAAAGCCCTGCTTAGACAGGGCTTTTTAGCTGCAAGTTTTAAGCTGCAAGCTTCAAGTAGAAACAAAGCAGCGAAGCTCGATATTGCAGCTTGCAGCTTGAAGCTTGACGCTGCTTTCCTAATACCGATTGGGCTCCATTTCCAGGTCGACGTGGAAACGTTCTGAAATGTCTTTCTGAATGCGTTGCGCCAGGTTCAGCAATTGCAGGCCCGTTGCGGTGCCATAGTTGACCAGCACCAGCGCCTGTAATTTATGCACACCGGCATCGCCGTCGCGAAAGCCCTTCCAGCCGGCCCGTTCGATCAGCCAGCCCGCCGCCAGTTTCATTTGCCCATCGGGTTGCGCATACGCCACCAGATCCGGGTATTCACCCTTGAGTTGCGCCACGAGTGCGGCTGGTACCAACGGATTCTTGAAGAAGCTGCCGGCATTGCCGAGCACCACCGGGTCCGGGAGCTTTTCGTTGCGAATGCTGCAAATGGCCTGACTGACATCGGTAGGCGTCGGGTGATCGATGCCCAGCGACGTCAGACGCTGGCGAACCGGGCCGTATTCCAGGTGCAGGTGCGCGGTGCGATTGAGGGTGAAACGCACCCGCAGGATCAACCAACGCCCCGGCTCTTGTTTGAACAGGCTGTCGCGGTAGGCGAAGTTGCACTCGGCCAGTGTGAAATCCCGCAGCTCACCGGTCTGGCGATCGAGGGCGGTGAGGCCGGCAAACACGTCTTTGATCTCGACGCCATAAGCGCCGATATTCTGCATCGGTGCCGCGCCCACAGTGCCGGGAATCAGGCTGAGGTTTTCCAGCCCCGCCAACCCTTGCGCCAAGGTGTGTTGCACAAAGGGATGCCAAGGCTCGCCCGCCTCGGCTTCGATCACCACCTGGTTGCCGTCATCGCTCAGTACACGAATCCCGCGTGTGGCCATGCGCAACACCAGCGCCTGCACATCCGCGGTCAGCAGCAAATTGCTGCCGCCACCAATCACCAGCACGGGCACATCATGTTCCAACCCATAGGCCAGGGCTTCGCGCACGTCAGCATCGCTATGGGCCTCGGCAAATAGCCGGGCCTGAACATCCACACCAAAGCTGTTGAACGGCTTGAGCGATACCAGCGGATGTACCTGCAAACTCATAACCGTCCCTTCAATTCGATCACCAGCAGGTCGCTGGCGCGCTCAATCAGGTCCAGTACCGTTTCGAATCCCTGGTCGCTGTCGTGATAAGGATCCGGCACTTCATCGATTTCCGACTGGAAGCGACGCAGGAACAGGTCCAACTCGGCCTTGCCCTTGGCTGGTTGCAGAGCCTTGAGGTGGCGCAGGTTGCTGTTGTCCATCGCCAGAATCAGGTCGTAGGTGGCGAAATCGGCGCGGTTGACTTGCTGAGCACGCTGGGCGGACAGGTCGTAGCCGCGCAGTTTCGCCGCGGCCTGGCTGCGCTTGTCCGGGGGCTTGCCGACGTGCCAGTCACCGGTGCCAGCGGAAGCCACCTCGACTTGATCAGCCAGCCCCGCCTCACGCAGCTTGTGCCGCAATACGCCTTCGGCCGTGGGGGAACGGCAGATATTGCCCAGGCAAACGAACAGAACCCGCATCAGGCCTCCAGCAAGCGACGAACGCGCTCGAGGTCTTCAAGGGTATCGACGCCGGTGGGTGGCGCGATCAATGCATCAGCGACATGAATTCGCACGCCATGCCAGAGCGCCCGCAGTTGTTCCAGAGACTCGGTGTTCTCCAGCCAGCATGGGCCCCAGGAGACGAAGTCCTGCAGGAAACCGGCGCGATAAGCATAAATGCCAATGTGACGGCGATACGGCACACCTTCCGGCAATTGCTCGCGGCTCTTGGCGAACGCGTCGCGAGCCCACGGCAAGGTGGCACGACTGAACGTCAGCGCCAGGCCATTGAGGTCGCTGACCACTTTGACCACGTTGGGATTGAACAGGGTTTCCACGTCTTCGATCGGCTCGGCCAGGGTGGCCATGCGTGCTTCGGTGTGGGCCGCCAGGTTGGCGGCGACCTGATCGATCACGCTCGGCGGAATCAACGGCTCATCGCCCTGAACGTTGACCACGATAGCGTCTGGAGCCAGACCCAGTTTCGCGGCGACTTCGGCCAGGCGGTCAGTGCCGGAGTTATGATCTTCGCGCGTCAGCACCACTTCGGCGCCAAAGCTTTTGCAGGCCTCGATGATGCGCGCATCGTCAGTGGCCACGACCACGCGCTGGGCACTGCTTTTGCTCGCCTGTTCCCAGACATGCTGGATCATCGGCTTGCCGGCGATCAGCAACAGGGGTTTGCCCGGCAGACGCGTGGAGGCATAACGCGATGGAATGACGACGGTAAAGGCTGTGGTCATTTATCCAGGCGCTCGTCGGTGGTCAGGGTGCGCGCTTCGCTTTCGAGCATCACCGGGATGCCGTCGCGAATCGGGTATGCGAGGCCGGCGCCCTTGCTGATCAGTTCGGTTTTGTCGGCGCTGAGCTTGAGCGGACCTTTGCAGATCGGGCAAGCGAGAATATCGAGCAATTTGGTGTCCATGAACATTCCCTGGATAAAAACGGAGTTAAGGCAAAAGACGAGCCGGCACCAGGCGCATCAACTGCGTATCGAACCAGGCCACGAAGGCCGGCGATGGCGCAGCATCGACCGCCAGGTACCACCAATCGGCGGCGGCGAAGGCACGGCACTTCACCGCGTCTTTTTCCGTCATCACCACGGGCAATGACGGGGTGAAATTCAAGGCCTGCACGCTGTACTCGGCGTGGTCGGCAAATGCATGCGGCACTGGTCGCCAGTGTAGCGTTTCGAGGGTCGTGAAGAAACGCTGGGGATTGCCGATCCCGGCCACGGCGTGAATGGCTTGGCCTGAGGGGAAGTGGTCGAGAGGCCAGCGTTCGCCGCTTTGCAGATTGACCAGCGCGGTGGGTTGCAGCTGGAAGGCAAAACCGTCGATGCGGTCGGCCGTGGCGCCGTTATAAAGCACCGCATCGACGCTTTGCAGGCGCTCGATCGGTTCGCGCAACGGCCCGGCCGGCAGGCAACGTTGGTTGCCCAGCCCTCGGGCGGCATCGATCAGCACCAGTTCCAGGTCCCGGGCCAGCCGATAATGCTGCATGCCGTCGTCGGAAAGGATCAGGTCCAGCGGCTCACTCGCCAGCAAGGCTTTGACCGCGCGGCTGCGGTCCGGGTCGATCATCAGCGGCACGCCGGTGCGCTGAACGATCAACAACGGCTCATCGCCCGCCACGTCCGCGCCTTGATCCGCCTCGACTCGCCACGGCAATTGCGAAGGTTTGGCGCCATAACCACGGCTGACCACGCCGACCCGCAAACCTCTGCGCTGACAATGCTCGATCATCCAGAGGATCAACGGCGTCTTGCCGGTGCCGCCCACCGTGATGTTACCGACCACGATCAGCGGCACCGGCGATTGGTAGATCTCGCCCTCGCCTGCCAAAAAGCGCTTGCGCTTGCCGGTGACCACACGCCGATACAGCCATTCAAGCGGCTGCAACAGCTTCAATGCCGGATGACCTTCGTACCATGCAGCGAGCAATCGATCGGACATAGCCATCAGGATGCTGGCGCCGCCTCGACAGTGGTCATGCGCAAATGACTGAAACCGAGCTTGCCGGCAGCATCCATCGCGGTGATGACGGACTGATGGGGCGTCTTGCCATCGGCGCTGATGGACAGCGGCAGGTTAGTGTCGCCGTTGGATTCTTTCTGCAGCGCTTCCATCAGACTGGTCAGGTCGTTCTTCGGCAATAACTGGTTGTTGACCGAGAACGCCCCGTCGGCGCTGATGGCGATGTCCAGTTGCTTGAGCTGCTGGTCTTCGGCCGGGGAACCGCTGACCGCTTCCGGCAAGTCGACACGCAACTGGGTTTCACGGGTGAAGGTAGTGGTCACGACGAAAAACAGCAGCAGGATAAACACCACGTCGATCAGCGACGCGAGGTTGATGTCTACCGTTTCCCGCGGTTTACGACGGAACTTCACGCCTTGCCCTCGGCCAGGTCCACGTCGCGGTCGCCCTGTACCACCTCGACCAATTTGATCGCTTCCTGCTCCATGCCCACCACCAACTCATCGATCCGGCGTTGCAGAAAGCGGTGGAAGAACACGGCTGGGATGCCGACCATCAGACCTGCGGCGGTGGTGATCAGCGCCTTGGAAATACCCCCGGCCAGCACGGTGGCGTTGGTGCCCATGCCCGTGCCCATGAACGCACTGAAAATATCGATCATGCCCAGCACCGTACCCAGCAAACCCAGCAACGGGGCCATGGCGGCAATGGTGCCGAGGGCATTGATATAGCGTTCGAGCTCATGAATCACCCGCGCTGCGGCTTCTTCGATGCACTCTTTCATGATCTCGCGACCATGCCTGGAGTTCGCCAGACCGGCGGCCAGGATCTCGCCCAACGGAGAGTTGGCGCGCAGTTCCTTGAGTTTTTCTTTATTGAGTTGTTTGTCCTTGATCCAGACCCAGACCTGACCGAGCAAGTGCTCCGGGGTCACACGGCTGGCACGCAGGGTCCAGAGACGCTCGGCGACGATCGCCATGGCCGCGATGGAACTCAGAATGATCGGCAGCATCATCCAGCCGCCGGATTTGACCAATTCCCACACAGTGACAGTCCCCTCGAAAAAGTGCGCCACTCTAACATAGGGGGTGGACGCACCGAAGACCGCGATGTCGCATCCGATCGGGCTTCAATTGCGCGGGTTACTGGCTCAAGGGTGGCGGATCGCGCCAGAAACGCCGTTCTTGAAGCATCGTCCACGGCGGCTCGAAGCGTCCCAGTTGCAGACGAATGGCACCTTGCTCGGCGCTGTCGTAAATCGCCACACCGCGCTTTTGATAGCGCGCCACCACCGTGGGATGGGGATGGCCGAAAGAATTGCCGTTGCCACGGGAGATCAGCACTGCTTTGGGTTGCAAGGCGCGGAGCAACGCCACCGAAGACGAACTGCGACTGCCATGGTGCGGGGCTTGCAACCAATCCGTCGGCACCGCCAATGGACCGTCGAGCAGCGCCCGCTCGGCGGCAGCATCGATGTCGCCGGTCAGCAGCAACCGCTCGTCATTGGCTTCAATCTGCAACACGCAGGATTTTTGATTGCTGTCGCTGGCAGACGGCCACTGCCAGAGTTGAAACGTTACCCCGTCCCAGGTCCATTGCTGACCGCTCTCGCAGCCCTCGGCGTGTAACTCGTCTGGCAGGGCCAAGTGATCGCCACTCAATACTTGCTTCACTGGCATTGCGCTGGCAATCGCTCGCGCACCACCGGCGTGATCGGCATCGGCATGGCTGATCAGCATCAGATCGAGCCCGTTCACCCCCAGTTTGCGCAATGACGGCAGCACCACCCGCTCACCCAGATCAATATCGCCAAACCGTGGCCCGGCGTCATACAGCAAGGTGTGATGGCGAGTGCGCACCAGGATGGCCAACCCCTGACCGACATCCAGCTGCCAGACCTCGGCCATGCCTTCAGGCAACGTGTGCCGGGGCGGAAAAACCAGCAAAAGCAACATCGGCCAGCCCAACAGGCGCAACGGCACGCCTCGCGGCAATAACAGCACAAAGGCCCCCAGCGTGCCGAGCGCCCATACCCACAACGGCACCGCCACCGGCACCCACGCGGGCAATTGCCCGGCGATCAACGCCAACCCCTTGAACAAAAGTTCGATCAGACCGCCGGCCAACCACAGCAACCCTTCACCCACATAAGGAACGGGCAACAACAGCGTCCCGAGCAAGGCCGGCGGCAGCACCACCAGACTGATCCAGGGCACCGCCAGTAAATTAGCCATTGGCCCGCTGAGACTGATCGGCAACCCCAGCACCAACAGCAGCGGACACAGACCGATCGCGATCAGCCATTGGGCGCGAGTCCAGGTTTGCCACCAACGCCACGGCCCCAATCGCCCGCCAAAGGTGAAAATCAGCACCGCCACCGCCGCGAAGGACAACCAGAAACCTGGTTGCAGGCTCGCCAGCGGGTCCAGCAGCAGAATGCCATCAAACGCCAGCAACAGCGGCCACCACGCGCCAAGATGACGAAATCGTAGCCGCCACAACAGCACCAGACCGATCATCAGGCAGGCCCGCCGCACCGGCACCTCAAAGCCGGCTAGTAGCCCGTAACCGAGCGCCGCCGCGAACGCCAGTCCGCACGCCCATGGCAACCACGGTAAGCGCTTGGGCCATAAGCCGTAACGCGCCAATCCGGCAATCAGCAGATACACCACTCCCGCCAGCAAACCAACGTGCTGCCCGGAAATCACCAACAAATGCACGGTGCCGGTGTCTTGCAGCACCTGCCAGTCCTCACGACTGAGCCCGGCGCCATCCCCCAGCACCAACGCCGTCAGCGCTCCCGTTCGCCCTTGGGCATCCACGGCCTGCAAGCGCTGACGGATGCCGTCGCGCCAGGCCCACTGTGCTTCCATCAGTCGTTGGCCATCTTTGACGGTCCCGGTGGCGCCGATGTGCCGGGCCAGTAACCAGGCGTCGTAATCGAACGCATGCGGATTGAGCAATCCGGCAGGACGCTTCAATTTGACCGCCAGTCGCCAACGCTCGCCGCTGTTCACGGGCGGCCCGCCATACCAGGCCAGGCGCAGGTGCCGAGGCAGTCTGGTGCGACGCGACTGATTGTCCGTCAGCTCGAAACGCACCACGCCCTCGACCTGTTGCGGCAACCCGGTCACACGACCTTCGACCCAGCGAGTCTCGCCATCGAGATTCAGTGCCAGACGATCATTCAGCGCCCACTGCGCATTCGCGCCCGCCCAACTCAAACCGAACAACAAAAATGCCAGGGGAAAGGTGCGAAACGGCAGCAACATCAATCCCACTACCGTCAGCAACAGCCATAACCCCGCCGGCGGTAATGCCGGTAAAAAACGCAGGGCCAGCAGACCCAACGCCAGCGCCATCATCCCTGTGCGCATAAGCCCGTCCTTGAGAGTCCCCTCCCTAGGCTTAGCCGGTTCGCCGCACGTCTGTTGTTATCAATTGTCACAAAGTCTGAATGGGCGGTTCGTAGAATCCAGACATACTTGCCGCCTGAACCGACCGAGAAGCCTTATGCCCCGGCGTTTATTCAAACGTTACATGCCAGACCCGAGCAGCATCAGGGAACACAAATCCTTACGCTTTCTTGGCACCCTACTGCATGACCCGAACCTCTGGCACCTCAATCGCCACTCCGTGGCCCGGGCCATGGCGGTCGGTCTGTTTGCGGCGTTCCTGCCTATCCCGCTGCAAATGCTGTTGGCGGCGATCCTTGCCATTGTGGTGCGCGGCAACATGCCGATTGCCGTTAGCCTGGTCTGGCTGACCAACCCGATCACCATGCCCGCGGTGTTCTTCTGCACTTATCAGACGGGTGCCTGGTTAATGGATGTTCCCGCCCGCAGCCTGCCGGATGAGTTGACCTGGGAATGGATCAGTGGCGAAATTTCGACACTGTGGCAGCCGTTTTTGCTTGGCTCGGTGGTGACGGGGCTGGGGCTGGGTGCTCTCGCCTATTGCCTGACCATGATGTATTGGCGCTGGTGGGTGAGTCGGCAGTGGAAGCGGCGAAAGAAAAGTCGAATGTAAGAATGGAAAACGGCCTCCGATGCGGAGGCCTTTTTTTTGGTTCTTCACGGATTACCGGGAAAGACGCTCTTGATCTTCATGAAAAAGAATTCGCTGTCCCGGTAACCGTACGCCATCCGCTTAATGACCTTTATTCGATTGTTTATGCCTTCCAGCTGACCCGTGTGCATCGGCCAGCGAACCCGGCTGACGATGCCCCGCCAGTAACCCTTTAGTCGCTTTGCAAACTGGATCAGAGCCGGTATTTCACTTTCTTGAGCATGGCGCAGCCATTGCTTCCAGGCTGATCGCCAGCCCCAAGCGGTGCTCGGCGTCCAAAGCGTTTTGAGTTCAGCCTTCATCAAGTAGACCGTCATCAACGCTTGGTTGGCCGCCAGCAGATCCTCCAAACGGACCTGTTGCTCCGGCGTTTTCAGGTTCTGCGGATTACGCAGAAGCAGCCATCGCGCTTGCTTGATGACCTTGCGCGCAGGCTTGTCGTGACGTAGCCGATTAGCTTCGTCGACGCGGACTCGATCAATGACCTCTCGGCCATATTTGGCCACCACATGAAAGAGGTCGTAGATCACTCGCGCGTTCGGACATTGCTGGCGAACCTCCAGGTCAAACGCGGTGTTCATGTCCATCGCCACCGCTTCTATGCGAGCGCAACCCTGCGGTCCGAGCTCTTCGAAAAATGGCCTGACCGCCGCTCGGCTGCGGCCTTCGCCGATCCACAGCACTCGTCGTGTATCCGCATCCAGCACAACGCTGGCGTAGCGATGACCTTTGAACAGGGCGAATTCGTCCATCACCAGGCGCCGTGGCTGCGCCTTCGGCAAAACACTCAGCGCCGCTTGCAAGGCCCGACGCTCCAGCAACCGCACGGTGTCCCAATGCAGCCCAAACATCTGAGCCACGTGCAGCGTGGGAAGGCGCTCGCAGGCTTGAATGACGGCCTCAGCCAGGCGGCGCGTCATGCGGGCATAGCGATCCAGCCAACTGACGGCCTCCATACGTTTACCGCAATCACGGCAGCCCACACGTCTGAGCAACACACTGAGACGCACCGCACGGCCGAGGATGGGTAAATCACGAACGGTTCGCTCGCAATACTCATGAGTGGTTGAACAGGGCTTTTGGCACCCGCCACAGGAGGGGAACCGGGTGGCATGAGGGGTTAGATCGATTTGTAGCGTATCGCCATCAGGCTTGATGGTGACAACAGAAAAGCCCTCCCAAAAAGGAAGGAAAGTATTAATATCGCGCATAAGAACGCCGGTTTGTTAGATGTGTTTGCTCGCACGAACATCATCAATCAAATCGGCGTTCTTGTTTCTGTGTTTCCCGGGATTCCGTGAAGAACCTTTTTTTTGCGGTGTCTGGGCTGACGTCATCGCGAGCCTGCTCGCGATGCAGGCGACTCGGTCTCCCTTAGGTACGCATCCCGCGACCACTCACCAGTAACCGCGCACAGCCGATATACAGCACAACGGTCGCAATGAGCATGAAGGTAATCGCCACGCTGATCCTGATGTCCGACACACCAAGAATGCCGTAACGGAAAGCGTTGACCATGTGCAGCACCGGGTTGGCCAGCGACACGGTCTGCCAGAACGGTGGCAACAAACTGATCGAGTAGAACACCCCGCCCAGATAAGTCAGCGGTGTCAGCACAAAAGTGGGAATGATCGAGATGTCATCGAAGTTGCGCGCAAATACCGCGTTGATGAAACCCAGCAACGAAAAGATCGTCGCCGTCAGCACCACCACCAGAACGGTCACACCCAGGTGATGCACCTGCAGCGTGGTGAAGAACAACGACAGCACTGTCACGATGAGCCCAACCATCAACCCGCGCAGTACGCCGCCCAGGGTGTAGCCGATCAGAATTGTATGCGGTGACACCGGCGACACCATCAATTCTTCGATGGAACGCTGGAACTTGCTGCCAAAGAAACTCGACACCACGTTGCCGTAAGAGTTGGTGATCACCGACATCATGATCAGCCCCGGCACGATGTACTCCATGTACGTGAAGCCACCCATGCCGCCGATCTGCCGACCGATCAGATTGCCGAAGATCACGAAGTACAGAACCATGGTGATGGCCGGCGGCAGCAGGGTCTGCGGCCAGATCCGGGTGAAGCGCTTGACCTCACGGTAAACGATGGTATTGAGGGCAACGAGGTTGGGCTGCAGCTCGGAACTCATACCGCCACCTTCGACAGATTCTTCTCCACCAGGGACACGAACAACTCCTCGAGGCGATTGGTTTTGTTACGCAGGCTCAACACTTCGATGTTCTGCTGCGCCAATTGGGTGAACAGCGCGGTAATGCCCATGGCCTTGTCGACCTGAACTTCCAGGGTATGACTGTCGATCAGTTTGGCCGGGTAACCGAGCAACTGCGGAGCCACTTGCAAGGTGTTCTTCATATCCAGCAGGAAGGTTTCGACATGCAGCTGGCTGAGCAACTGCTTCATGCTGGTGTTCTCGACAATGGTGCCGTGGTCGATGATGCCGATGTTGCGGCACAACTGCTCAGCCTCTTCCAGATAGTGAGTGGTGAGGATGATGGTGATGCCTTTCTTGTTCAGTTCGGTGAGGAAGGTCCACATCGAGCGACGCAATTCGATGTCTACCCCCGCCGTCGGTTCGTCGAGGATCAGCAGGCGCGGTTCGTGAACCAGCGCACGGGCGATCATCAGTCGGCGCTTCATGCCGCCGGACAGGGAGCGCGACGGCACATCGCGCTTGTCCCACAGGCCCAGCTGGGTCAGGTACTGCTCGGCGCGTTCCTTGGCGATTTTCGCCGGGATGCCGTAGTAACCGGCCTGGGTCACGACGATGTCGAAGGTTTTTTCGAACTGGTTGAAGTTGAATTCCTGGGGCACCACACCAATGCAGCGCTTGAGCGCCGCCGGTTCCTTGTCCAGGTCATGACCAAAGATATTCACCGTTCCGCTGGTCTTGTTCACCAGGGTCGAGAGAATGCCAATGGTCGTGGATTTGCCGGCGCCGTTAGGGCCGAGCAAGGCGAAAAAGTCACCTTCGGCGACGTCCAGATCGATACCACTCAAGGCCTGGAAACCGTTGCCGTAGGTTTTGGTTAGCTGCCGGATGGACAGAGCGGAACTCATATCGGATTTACGCACCAAGAAGGGAAGAAAGGAATAAATAAGGGCGGGCGGCGAGCAATGCAACCGCGGCGCATGAGCGCAATGGTGCTTGTCGCTGCCGCACAAGTACAGTCAAGCGTGTCGATAGTGAGTATTAAGTCAACGCGGTCATGACCGCCTTCTGATAGGCCGGACGCTGTTTCAATCGCGCATACCAGGCTTGGAGATGAGGCTGCGGCGCTCGCTCGATCGGCATCTCGAACCAGGCATAAATGAAACTGCCCAAAGGAATGTCGCCCATGCCGATCTCGTCGCCGGACAGGTACGGTTTAGCCGCCAGCGCTTGATCGGCCATTGACAGCAGATCGTCGCACTCCTTGATCGCGGCCTTGATGGCCGGCCAGTCCTGCTGGTCTGCCGGGGTGCGCAATACGCCCCAGAACACCGTGCGGAACGGCGCGGCAAAACTTGAGGTGGTCCAGTCCATCCACTTTTCCGCCGAGGCCCGGGCTTGCAGATCTGTCGGATACCAGGCCGTATCGCTGGCATGACGGGCCATCAGATAACGGACGATGGTGTTGGACTCCCACAGCACAAAACCGTCGTCTTCGATCACCGGCACGCGGCCGTTGGGATTCATCGCGCGGTACTCAGGCGTGTCGACCACGCCAAAGGCGCCGCCGGCGTCGATGGCTTCATAGGCCAGGCCCAGTTCTTCGGCCGCCCACAACGGCTTCCTGACATTCGACGAATTTTTCCGACCCCAGATCTTCAGCATGACCGCCCCTTTTTGGATGAATGCGCAGGCAGCATACGCCGGATCAGACGCGGCTCAAATCGCTCTGCATGTCCACCCGCAACACCGACGATTGCTCGCCCAATTCCCTAGGGAGAAGCCACAAGTCTGTGTGACAGCTTCAGCACAGAGATAACGACGTTTCGGCCAAATATCAGCATTTGCCGACCTGTCGCGAAAGCGTACTTCCGCCCGCCCTCGAAATATCCGACGCATTCCAACCGTTGCTTCCTACACGCTCAGACTCATCGCTCTGACCACCCTTTTCATGGATGCCGTCTAAGCTCTGAAAGTGGTTTTGCCCTTGGCTTAACGGAGAATTGAATATGCTGCTGTTGTGGATACTGGTTCTGGTGGTCGGGATGGCCTATCTGGCACATCGCCGCACTGCGCCGCTGCCCGCCTTGGGCATCATCGCTGTCTATCTGCTTGCAATGGGCATCTTCAGCCATGCTCCTGTCTGGCTGATGCTGATTTTCTGGGTGATGCTCGCCGCTGTGGCCGCGTTCCTGTTGCTGCCGGATCTGCGCCGAAAACTCTTCACGGCACCGATGTTCAGCTGGTTTCAAAAAAACTTGCCGCCGATGTCGCAAACCGAACGTGAAGCCATTGAAGCCGGCACGGTCTGGTGGGACGGCGAGCTGTTCAGCGGCCGCCCGGACTGGAACACACTGCTGGCCTATCCAAAAGCGCAACTGAGCGAAGAAGAACAAGCCTTTATCGACGGCCCGACCGAAGCGCTCTGCGCCATGGTCAGCGATTGGCAGATCAGCCAGTTGATGGACCTGCCGCCCCAAGCCTGGGATCACATCAAACAGCATGGCTTTTTTGCCCTGATCATTCCCAAGGAATACGGTGGTAAAGGCTTCTCGGCCTATGCCCACTCCCAGATCGCGATGAAACTGGCCACCCGCAGCGGCGACCTGGCCTCGACGGTCATGGTGCCCAATTCCCTCGGCCCGGCGGAACTGCTGCTGCATTACGGCACCGACGAACAACGCAATCATTACCTGCCACGGCTGGCTCGCGGCGACGATATCCCCTGCTTTGCCCTGACGGGTCCGATGGCGGGCTCCAACGTCGGCGGGATGACCGACACCGGGGTGATCTGCACAGGTGAATGGGAAGGCAAGGAAACCCTCGGCCTGCGTCTGAACTGGGAAAAACGCTACATCACCCTCGGCCCGGTGGCGACCCTGATCGGCCTGGCCTTCAAGGCCTATGACCCGGACCATCTACTGGGCGACAAAGTCGACCTGGGGATCAGCCTCGCCTTGATTCCAACCCAGACCGCCGGAGTTGAAATCGGTCGCCGTCACCTGCCGCTGGGCGCCTCATTCATGAACGGCCCAAACTCCGGCAAGGATGTATTCGTACCGCTGGAATTCATCATCGGCGGTCAGGAGATGCTCGGTGAAGGCTGGATGATGCTGATGAATTGCCTGTCGGTCGGGCGTTCCATTTCGCTGCCTGCCATCGGTACCGCCGCGGGCAAGTTCACCAGTCTGGTGACGGGCCAGTACGCGCAGGTTCGCGAACAATTCAACGCACCGCTGTCCGCCTTCGAAGGCATTCAGGAAGCACTGGCGCGGATCGCCGGCAGTACCTGGCTGATGGACAGCGCACGGATGCTCACCGCCAACGCGGTCGACCTCGGCGAAAAACCATCGGTACCCTCGGCCATTATCAAATACCACCTCTCCGAACGCGGCCGCGAGTGCATCAGCCACGCCATGGACGTGCACGGCGGCAGGGCCATCATCATGGGCCCGAACAACTACCTGGCGCGTAGCTGGCAAGGTGCGCCCATTTCCGTCACGGTCGAAGGCGCGAACATCCTGACACGTAACTTGATGATCTTCGGCCAGGGCGCTATTCGCTGCCATCCGTTCGTACTCAAGGAAATGGCCCTCGCCCACCGCGAAGACAAACAACAGGCCCTGATCGAGTTCGATGCACTGCTACTCGATCACCTTGGTTTTGCCGTGTGCAACGCCGCCAGCACACTGGTGCTGAACCTCGGCCTCGGGCATTTCGAACACATGCCCGGGGACAAGCTCAGCCAAGGCTACTTCCGCGCCCTCAACCGTCAGGCCGCGGCATTTGCCCTGCTTGCAGACCTGAGCATGATGCTGCTGGGCGGTGAATTGAAACGTCGCGAACGGCTGTCCGCACGTTTGGGTGATGTGCTCAGCCATCTGTATCTGGCCTCCGGTGCACTCAAGCGTTATCACGATCTCGACTCGCCCGAGCATATGCATCCGCTGTTCACCTGGGCCATGGAAGAGAGTCTCGGCCAGTCCGAACGCGCGCTGGACGAACTGCTGACCAACTTCCCGAACAAGGTACTTGGATGCTTGCTGCGGGTGATGGTGTTTCCGTTCGGTCGTCGCCACAGAGGCCCGTCGGACAGACTGGCGGCCCAAGTAGCAGCCGTCATCAGCCGCGCCAAGGGCGATCCAACGCTTGAAGAGTTACTGGGGGGCTGCTATCGCCCGCAATCACCAGAAGACTCGGTCGGCGCTCTGCAGCACGCTTGCAACTTGCTGAACGACGCCAAGCCACTGCAGAAAAAGCTCAATACGGCATTGAGAAGTCGCCAGGTCAAACCCACTGTTGGAGAATCTGCCATTGATGCCGCCCTGGAGGCTGGCGTCTTGCAACCAGTTGAAGCCCAGACCTTGCGCGAGGCAGAAGTGGCACGACGCAAGGTGATTGATGTCGATGATTTCGACCCAAAGGAGCTGGTATTGGCCAAAGGCAAGGTCCGCTGATCCAGTCGACTACCCTATGTGTTCTATCAGGGGGCTCTTTATCATGTGAAAAGGGGCGCAGGAGCTTTATACTCCCGCGCCCGTTTTGCTCTTGAGGACTTATCTCGTGTCCAACGTCGTTGCCGATCATCTCGTCTTGCTCGACCACCTGCGCAGCATCCTGGTCGCCGTAGGTGAGGCCGAACAGGTTCCCGAAGAAAGCCATGCCTTGTTCCTGGAGCGCTTCGACGAACTGCGTGCATTGCTGCCGGTCGACCCGATCGAAAGCCAATACCTGGGCCAAGACATTCTGTGTCAGGTGATCACTCGTTATCCGCAAATCGCCCATCTGGTCCCGCGCGACCTGCTGTGGTATTTCGCCGGCGACTGCCTGCATTACATGCCCGACGATGAAATCGACCTGTACCAGGCCCTTGAAGAGCGTCGCTTCGAAGCCGAACAGAACGACGAACCGTTCGACTGGAATCAGGAAAAACAGCTGCTGGCGATGTCGAACCAGGACAGCAAGCACTGATCCCCAATCAGTTATGCAAAAGGCCCGCATGGTTGAACATGTGGGCCTTTTTTTGTGGCATTGCCGAGTGATGTGGTGGTTAGAAGTCAGTCTTCGCGGGCAAGTCGGAGCAACCCATCACGCTCGGGTAATTCATACTCCACCGCGACCTTGCCCAACACCCTTGGCTTGCCCGGCTTGCTCAAGGTCGGCTCCTTCTCCAGGCACTCCACCAGATAGTCGATAAACACCCGTAACTTGGGCGGTAGATAGCGGGTTGGCGAATGCAGCAGCCAGGCGCCGCCGTGATAGGACGCCAGAAAAGTCCAGTCCGGCAGAACCTGCACAATCAGCCCCTGCTCCAGCGCATATCGGGCGGTGAAGTACGGCAGGCTGCCGATTCCGATGTGTTGCAATATCGCGTCCAGTCGCACGCCTGTGTGGTTGGCGGCATAACGCCCGCGCACGCCGACGGTCACGGCTTTGCTGCCTTTCTTGAATTTCCAGCGCGCATCGCTCGGGGTTTCGCCCAGATAGATACAGCTGTGGTTGAGCAAGTCGTGGGGATGAGTCGGCGTACCGTGTTCGGCCAGGTACTGCGGCGTTGCACAGAGCAAATGATCGATGGTCAGCAACTGCCGCCCCACCAGCCCTGCGGGTGGACGGTCGGTAATACGGATCGCCAGATCGACGTTGTCATCAATCAAATCCACCTGACGATCTTCGAGCAACAGCTCAACATTCACCTTGGGATAACGCCGCAGAAATTCCGGCATGTGCGGATGAATCACGAATCGCCCGACGGCCTTGGGCACGCTGACTCGCACCAGCCCTTGCGCTTCATAAGTGAATTGACCGCTGAGTTCCATCACCGACTTCGCCGCGCTGACCATTTCCTGGCAACGCTTGAACACCTCTTCGCCACCGTCGCTCAGGCGCAGCTTGCGCGTGGTTCGCTGCAGCAGGCGCATGGCGAGCGCCTTCTCCAGCCGCGAAATGCTGCGACTGACCGCCGAAGGAGAAGAACCTGATTGGCGTGCTGCTTCGGAGAAGCTGCCGGTCTCTACAACCTTGACGAAAATCGCCATTTCACCGAGCAGCGGCAGGGGAATATTTATGCTCACAGCGCAACAGTCCTTTGATGGTTGAACGGATTATCACGCAACTCCACGATTCATATAATAAGAATAGAAAGTTTATTAAGGGCATGGAATATGACGCTTCGCCTCTTTTTCCAAAGTGATGACCTCAAGGCCAATGTGGAAGTCCAGGATTGCACCCCCCACGAGAACGAATTCGCCGTGGTACTGCGCGCTACTCTGTTTCATCCCCAGGGCGGCGGGCAACCCGGAGATACCGGCTGGATTGGCGAAAGTCAGGTGCTGCGCGTGGTTCAGGATCCGGACCGGATCATCCATTTTGTCGACCACCCGGTAAAGCTCGGCATGATCCATATTCAGGTCGACGAGCAACGCCGCCGGTTCAACACGCGCATGCATTCGGCGGGGCACCTGATTGGTCACTTCGTCCAGGCGATGGGCTGGATGCCGACCAAGGCGCATCACTGGCCGGAGGAAGGACGGGTCCAGTTCAAACCGGGCGACAGTGCGCAGGAGGTCGATGCCCAGACCATTCAGCATGGCATCAACCAATGGATCGCCCATGACTTGCCGCGCCAGACGTCATTGCACGAAGGCGCCCGGGAAATCGGTTTCGGTGAATTGCCCGCTTACGGCTGCGGCGGTACTCATGTACGGAGCCTGAAGGATGTGGGCACAGTCACGATCGCAGCCCTTTCACAGAAAAAGGGCACGCTGGCCGTCCATTACAGCGTGGACTGAGCGTTTAGGCGATCACAGTCCCGTCATTGCCTGAGCGCCCACTTCGGCGCGTTGATTGTCACCGCCAACAGAGTTGGGCAAGGAGGTGTGACATGGCCGCTCTATGCCTCGTAGCGTCGCCGTCAGCCTCGCCGCTGAGCATCCTTACCGAGGAATTCCCGGTCAGGTTGGCGACCTTTAACGGCCTGACCCGCGACATGCGTGACGCCGGGATTGCAATCAAAGCGTTAGTGCTTTCGGACAATCTGATTTTCGTCGATTGCAAAAGTCTTGACGTGCTGTCGCGTCAATTCGGGCATGAACTTCGCGGGATGCGTTGCAACGCCGAGGGCCGATTTGCCCGCAATACGGCGACTATTCGGGGCATCGGCGTGGTCTGGTTCACGCCGGTCAAAAAGCAGGACAAATAAGTTCGCTCGAGCGTCGCCGAAGTCGCTCCTCGAACAGCCTCATGTGCCACCCACTACCCCTTAACCTGCCTATCTCCACCCTTTGAACAGAAAGTTTTCGTTCAAAGCGTGGCGCTTTGCTTTGGTTGAACTACCTTTCAAACAAGAAGAAATCATAACGGTTGGGAATGACCACATCAGGTTCAGCGATCAGATAGCGGATTGGCAAAAGGAGTTACCTCACTATGATCCTGGCAAGCGTTTTCCGGCTCTGTGTATTGATTGCCGGTTGCTTTGTAGGGGAGTCAGGTCGGCGAAAAGTGCCGTCTTTAGCTGTTACTGCTGTAGAGCCGACGCCTGTCGCTCTACTCGGCAGTTCAGGGTATCTGGATCACTAAAAACCGTTATAGCAAAGATTGTTCGCTGCTCGGTCAAACCCGCGTACTGCTGCGGTTTGCTTGTAGCACCGAGGGATATTGCCGGGGCCATTAGTCGGGGGTCTGGCGAGGTGGAGGGCCGGCCCGGGCCCCTTGTAGTGATCCGAGGCAACCCAGTTAGCCTAAAGATGGCCTTCAGCGAGGATGCACTTAATGAGCTATCGTACCGTGCCCGCTTTCAAGCGAATTATCCATGGCCTGTTCTGGACGGGCCTCAGCGTGAATGCGGCTCAGGCCGCGCCGGCCAACTGTTCACAACTGGACAGTATGCCGGCAACGTTCGAGGTCGGTCAGGGGCTGCAAAATGAACTGCGCGTCCCCGTCCCGGTGACGCAGCTGGCAGTCGGCGACCCGAAAGTCGCCGATGTGCAACCCAGCGGCAGCAATGCCTTTATCCTTACGGGTCTCACGCCAGGGGCCACCAGCCTGATGGTCTGGACCGCCTGCTCGAAAACACCGCGCCAAAGCATGGTGTTCGTCAAGGGCAAGGCCACCGCGGCGCTGACCAGCGTCTCGACAGTGCCTTCCGAAGACCCGCTGTTGCCGATCCAGGTGCAAACCGACATCCGCTTCGTTGAAGTCAGCCGGACCAAACTCAAGGAAGCCAATGCCTCGATTTTTGGCCGCCAAGGCAATTTCCTGTTCGGCTCACCGAGAACCTTGCCCACCGTCGGCGGCATTGTCACGCCGTCGGTGCCGGTGAACAACGGCATGTTCAACTTCGCTTTTGCGTCCAGCGATACTCTAGTGTCGATCAACGCACTGGAAGGCAGCGGTTTCGCCTACACCCTGGCACGGCCAAGCCTGGTAGCGCTCAGCGGGCAGAGTGCGAGCTTCCTGGCCGGTGGTGAAGTGCCGATTCCAGTGCCCAGTTCCGGCAGCGATAACGTGTCCATCGAGTACAAGGAATTCGGTATTCGCCTGACCCTGACGCCGACCATCATCGGGAAAAACCGTATCGCGCTGAAGGTGGCGCCGGAAGTCAGTGAACTGGACTTCACCAACGCCGTAAGCATCGCCGGCACCATCGTTCCGGCGCTGACCATTCGACGTACCGACACCAGCATCTCCCTGGCCGACGGCGAAAGCTTCGTCATCAGCGGCCTGATCAGCACCCGTAACAATTCCCAGGTGAACAAATTTCCGGGGCTGGGCGATATCCCGATTCTGGGGGCGTTCTTTCGCGATAACACCATCAACCGTGAAGAGCGCGAACTGCTGATGATCGTCACCCCACACCTGGTCCAGCCACTGGCTGCCAACGCACAACTACCGTCGTTGCCTGGCGAACAGCTGCGCAATTACGACCCGAACTTCTACCGCATGTTCTTCCTCGAAAATGGCGATTTCGACAGTCGCTCCGGGCTTTCACAATGAGCCAGAGCCTGAATCAGACTTGCCTCGCCCTCATTCGTAACGGTGACCTTGAGCGCTTGCCGGGACAGCTTTCTTGCCATTGGCCAGACGTTCAACGTGTTGTAGCCAAAGGACATTCGATGAAAGCAGTCATTGCAATAATGGCGACATTAATGCTCGCAGGTTGTGCCACTAATGGTGTGTCGCGACCTCCTATCTGTGCCAAGCCCGATTCGGATCAAGAGTTGGCCCTGAGTCTGGCCGACAACATGGCCAACGACGGCCGTTTGTATGCCAGCCTGGCGAATCTTGAAGGTTTGCCCGACAACCTGGTTCAGGTTCGCCTGCGCAAGGCTCGGGTGCTGCGCTTGATGGGGCGTAACGAGGCGGGGCCGTTGTATCAAAGCTTGCTCGGCACCTGTATGGCCGCTGACGGGGAACATGGCTTGGGCCAGTTGGCCGCGGCCAAAAATGATTACGCCAACGCTACCACTCACCTTGAGCGTGCGGTGAAGATGGCCCCCACCGACGACAGGATGCGCAATGACCTGGGGGTGGTCTACCTCAATCAGCGACGGATCCCTGAAGCACGCTTTGAGTTCATGACCTCCATGGAGCTCAAACAGTCCAATTCACTGGCGGCACTCAATATGGTGACGCTGCTGATCTATCAGGATAACTGGAAGGCAGCTTCCGAACTCGTGACCCGCGCCAGCTTGAGTCCTCAGCAAGTCGCAGAGGCTCAGAGTCGCGCGGAAAAACTCAAGGCTTCTGCTAAAAAAGCAGTGGCATCCGAGGGGAATCGCAGAACTGAGGTAGCCGCTGCCTCATCCAGTGCGACCAAGTAAAACGTACGAGGAGTCGAGATGAATACCAAGAGGCTGTTGATCGTGTGCATGGCTTGCCTGTCCACCAGTGCCTGGGCTATTGAACCGGGCCCCTCTTCGAAGGAGCAAAAAGGCACCGAGCAGTGGTTGGTGTTACAGAGTCGCGGTGTATTTGCCTCCCCTAAACTGCAAACTGCTTCGGCCACCGAACGTGACCTGGCCATGCAGCGTTGGCTGAACAGCTTCCTCTACCCGATTCCGGAGTTTTTTGACCAGGATATGGCGGGAGAGATCCCTGGCAGTAACTGAGGCACGTCAATGGATGATCAGCCTCTGGCGTCGTCTAGAGTGGCCTGGCTGCAAAGCCGGGCTAGACGTCGTATGCAGGAAAGCATTGGTATCTACAGATTATCCAAGCCTGGCCGGATTCCCCTGCAGGAACTGCCGCAGCAGACTGTGTGAAAACCTAGCCATTTGCGCAGCGATTCAAGAAAATGCCCCATCATTGAAAGATACGGGGCATTTTTGCTGTGGCGTATATCCAAGGTGAACCACGAAACCAGACCAGTCTATTCCCGGTTTCTCTGGAAGATTTAATACCTGAAGATCATCTCGTTCGCGTGATTGACGCCTATGTCGCAGGACTGGATCTTGTTCAATTGGGCTTCGGCAGGGCAACTCCCAAAGGCACAGGACGTCCCTCTTACGATCCTGCCGACCAGCTCAAACTGTATCTCTACGGCTATTTCCAGCGGATTCGCTCCTCGCGCCGACTTGAAGCCGAGTGCCAACGCAACGTCGAAGTCATGTGGCTGATCAATCGACTCAAGCCCGACTTTAAAACCATTGCCGACTTTCGTCGGGACAACAAAACCGCGTTCATTGCCACGTGCCGGGCCTTTGTCCAATTCTGCCGCGCGGTCGGTTTGATTGCGGGCGACCTGGTTGCCATCGATGGCAGTAAATTTCGGACGGTGGCGTCTGCACGACGGCATCTGAATCTCAAACAGCTCAAGCTCCAGGAGGAAAAGCTGGACAAGCGCATTGCCCAGTATCTGGTGCAGCTGGATGAGGCCGACAAGGACGAGGCGGGTGAAACGGTTGATCGCAGCGCGATCAAAACCGCGCTGGCGCGACTTGAAGACAAGCAGTCGAATAACCGGACTTGCCAGGCTTTGATGAAGTCTATGGATCTGGAGCAGTTCAACGCTCACGAAAGCGATGCTCGAATGATGCGCACCGCCAAAGGTCCGCGAGTTGCTTACAACGTGCAAACGGCGGTGGACGCTGAACACTGCCTGATCCTGCACCATGCAGTGACTCAGGATGGCGACGATCGGCGTCAGTTGGAGCCGATGGCCAAGGAGGCCAAAGAACAGTTGCAGCAGCCAGAGCTGACCGTGACGGCTGACGCCGGCTACTCCAATGGCCAGCAATTCCAGGCATGTGAAGACGCCAACATCACGGCTTATGTGCCGCCCAGCCGATCAAAGAACTCCAGCCGCAAAGGTAAGGATTTTTTCGACCGAAAAGACTTTGTTTACGACGTAGAGCACGACCATTACCAATGCCCTGCCGGCCAATTACTGACACTCAAGCAATTGCACAACGGCAATCGTGAGTACCAGGCCATCAAGGATTGCACCTCCTGTGCATTAAAAGCACAGTGCACCGATGCGCCTCGTCGGTATGTCTCGCGGCATGCAAACGAAGATGCCTTTGAGCGCATGGGGCAACGGATGCGGGCACATCCAGAGATGATGGTCAGCCGAAGATCCATCGTTGAACACCCTTTCGGCAACCTCAAACAATGGCTGTTCGGCAACGGCCGCTTCCTGCTGCGTCAATTGGAAGGCGCGAGAGCGGAAATGGCGCTGGCGATAAACGCCTACAACCTCAAAAGAGTGATTAATGTGCTGGGAGCACGTCAACTGATGGCGTTAATGGGCTGAATAGCCTTTTTTCGTCTGCTTCCCGCAAAGAGCAAACGCCCCGAACAAGCCGTGGCGTTTGCTTGGGCCGCGATTACTGCGTTTTCACACAGTCTGGAAGGCTGCGATCTTTTGCTCTTCAGCGATTCCCCTCGGCCATCAAAATCAAAAGATCGCAGGCTTCGCCAGCTCCTACGCTTGACCGCGTCGGTGTTCCTTAAAGAGGCGCCTGGCAAATCATTGCTTCTGCCTTGACCAGCCTGTCACCGAGCGTATCGCGACAATAGCGCTAGGTCGTGATTAACAGATTTACGCAAATCTCTGTAGGCGCTGCCGAAGGCTG
This sequence comes from Pseudomonas sp. B21-048, assembly GCF_024748615.1. NCBI lineage: Bacteria > Pseudomonadati > Pseudomonadota > Gammaproteobacteria > Pseudomonadales > Pseudomonadaceae > Pseudomonas > Pseudomonas sp. B21-048. The sequence goes on from NZ_CP087168.1 coordinate 4,038,560, forward strand.
CGATCCTTTGATTCAGAGGCCCGGGCAATAAATTGCCTGCCAGAAAAATCAAAAGATCGCAGCCTTCGGCAGCGCCTACAGAGGATGTGTAAACCTATGGCGGGAAAATGCAGATCAGACTCGGGCGGCAAGGCCATCGTGCTCGACAGCTTCCACCCGTTTACCTCACCCGAATGCTCTCACCACACCGATCAAGGCAGGGCCGATGGCGACCAGGAAGAAGCTCGGCCACAGGCAGAAAATCAGCGGGAAGATAAGTTTGGTGCCAATTTTTGCCCCCGCCTCTTCGGCGGCCTGCGTACGCCGGTCACGGAACTCATCGGCATAGATGCGCAAAGTATCGGCTACGCTGGTACCAAAGCGGATACTCTGCGCCAATAGGCTGACCAACCCCTGTACGTCATCCAGACCGGTGCGCACGGCCAGTTGTTTGAGCGCTTCGGTACTGGTAATGCCCGCGCGGATTTGCGCATTGACCAGGGCTAGTTCTTCAGCCAGTTCAACCTGACTGACCGACATCTCCTCAGCCACCCGCTCGATGGTCGTGGGCAGGGCCAGGCCCGACTCCACGCACACCACCATCAGATCCAGTGCGTCCGGAAACGCGGCACGCAGCCGGCCTTGTCGCGATTTTTTGCGCTTGCCGACATATATCGCTGGCAGCAGCCATCCGACAGCGGCCATCATGACCACCAACAGCAGTCCCGTGATCAAGGAAACCTTGGGAATCATCGGTAATAGCAACAACGCAATGCCGACCAACAACAGTGGTAACAGCAAGCGCACCGCCCAATATATCTGCACCGCTGAAGAGGAACGGTACCCTGCATGCGTCAACAGGGTCTGGGTGACGGACGCCTGAGCGGATTCGGTCGAGGCAAAGCGCTGGCCGACCCGCTCCAGCAACAGTTGCAGATTACCAGGAGCGTCCTGCCCGGTCGTATTGCCTAAATGACCACGCTTGATCAGCGCCAGGCGACGCTGCACCGGGTCCTGAAGACCCAGCATCAGCAAAATCACGGCGACGACCGCAAGCACCGTACTCAAACCGATCGCGCCGAGGAACAACAGACGCCCCATCTCCTCGTTCCCCGTGACCCGACTGAACAACCCGAGTAAAAAGTCCATGAACTGTACCTCCCGGTAGCGAATACCGCTTAAACCTGAATCCGGATGATTTTGCGTATCCAGAAAATCCCGACCAACATGGAGCAGAAAGCCCCGATGATCAGCTTTTGGCCCGTAGGATCATTGAGCAGAACAGGCATGTAAGTGGGGCTTGTAACTATGATCGCGATCGCCAGCACGAAGGGAATGGCCACCAGTATCCAGGCGGACATCCGCCCTTCCGCCGACAAGGTTTTGATCTTGCGCTGAAAACGGAAGCGCCCACGAATCAGGCGACTCAGACGCTCCAGCACTTCAGTCAGATTGCCGCCCGTCTCGCGATGGATGAGGATCGAGGTCACCAGCATCATCACCGTCATGCTCGGCATACGCTCGAGCAGGCCGAGCATTGCCCGGCGCACATCATTACCGTAGTTGATATCGGCGAAGGTCAGGCCGAACTCATGAGCGACCGCCCCTTTGTGCTCCTCGGCGACCAGACGCAGGGTTTCATTGAACGGGTGCCCGGCGCGCAGGGCACGGCACATGGCATCCAGCGCATCCGGCAAGCCTTCCTCAAACTCAGCGAAGCGTTTGCCACGGTCCCGAGAAATTTTCAGCAGCGGTAACCAGAACACCCCGAAGCCCGCTAGCAGCGCCATCCACCAGACCGACGAGATCATCCAGATCGAGATGCCCGTACAGGCGCCCAGGAACAGCCCGAGCAACAGCACCCGATAAGCACGATATTCATGCCCGGCCTGCTCGATCATCTGTGTCAGGTTCGCCATAAAGGGCAACTGCTCGAGCATGGCTTCCAGCGGCGACAATCGAGTCAGGTATTTCTGCCGCAACACTGTCTGCATATTGGGCAAATTGTTGGCTTTCTCCAGTACATGCAAACGGCCGCGAATGCGCTTGCGCATCTTGCCAGCCTCGCCGAACACCGGTACCACCACGCCTTGGGACAGAAGGAACACGGCGATAAACACCATGCCGAGGAACATCAGAATGAATTCACTGGGAATATTGTTCATGACTGCCGTGCCTCCATCCACTCAGGCCTGAACATCGTCAGCGGCAACTCGATGCCGCGCTTGGCCAGCACATCGCGGAAGGCCGGGATCATGCCGCTGGGGCGATAATCGCCAAGCACTTCGCCGTTCTCGCCCATGCCTTGACGCGCAAAGGAGAAGATTTCGGTCATGGTGATGATCTCGCCCTCCATGCCGTTGATCTCCTGCACGCTGACCAGCCGGCGCTTGCCGTCCTCCTGACGTTCCAGCTGGATCACCACGTCGATGGCCGACGCGATCTGCTGCCGCATGGCCTTGATCGGGAAGGTCGCCCCGGTCATCGACACCATGTTCTCGATTCGCCCCAACGCATCGCGTGCGGTGTTGGCGTGGATGGTGGTCAATGAGCCGTCGTGACCGGTGTTCATGGCCGTCAGCATGTCCAGCGCCTCGGCGCCGCGTACTTCGCCGATGACAATGCGGTCCGGGCGCATCCGCAGGCTGTTGCGCACCAATTCCCGCTGACTCACCTCGCCACGCCCCTCGATATTCGAAGGCCGGGTTTCCAGGCGCACCACATGGGGCTGCTGCAGTTGCAGTTCGGCCGAGTCTTCGATGGTGACGATCCGCTCGTTTTGCGGAATGAAACTGGACAGCACATTGAGCATGGTGGTCTTGCCGCTGCCGGTACCGCCGGAAATCAGCACGTTCAGGCGCCCACGGACAATCGCCTTGAGCAGCAGGGCAATGGCCGGGGTCAACGTCCCTACCGAGATCAAACTGTCGGTGTTGAGCAGGTCCACCGCAAAGCGGCGAATCGACATGCTCGGGCCGTCGATGGCCAGCGGCGGGATAATCGCGTTGACCCGCGAACCGTCCTTGAGCCGGGCATCCACCAATGGCGAGGACTCGTCGATACGCCGCCCCAGGCTGGACACGATGCGGTCAATGATGTTGAGCAAATGCTGATCATCGCGAAAACGCACATCGGTCCGTTGCAGTTTGCCGAAGCGCTCGACATAGACCGAGGCATGGCCGTTGACCAGAATGTCGGACACGCTGTGATCGGCCAGCAACGGTTCCAATGGACCCAGGCCCAGCACCTCGTCGGTGATCTGCTTGATAATCAACTGGCGGCTGACGGAACTCACTGGCGCCGAATGTTCATCGAGCAAGCGCTGGCAAATATCGCGAATCTGCCGCGTGGCTTCGGCCTGTTCAAGGGAGTCCAGCAAGGACAGGTCCATGACCTTGAGCAATTGCTGGTAGATCTTTTCCCGCCACTCGGCCTCCACCGGGGTGACCTGGCTTCTGGTTTCGTAAAGAACATCCGGGACTATGTGCTCCCACGCCATCATTTCATCTGCCGGATCCGGCAGATCATCGCCCAACTGAGTCGCCGACGAAGAGGCGGGTTTACCGGACTGTTTGCGCAAGCGGTTACGAAAGTCGCTGATCATGGGTCATCCCCCGAAAAAACGGTTGAAGGCGCGTTTGAGTAAGCCTTTGTTCCCGGCTACCTGTTGACCGACCAGGTCCTCGGTCATGTCGCGCAGTGCGGCAGTAATCGCTGCCCTCGGCGCATGCAGGCCCAACGGCACGCCAGTGTTCTGACTCTGGCTGACCAGGTTGAAGTCGTTGGGTATTTTCGACAGATTGGTGCAGCGCAGCGCCTCGCCGATATCTTTGAGGCTGATCGCTCCCGACTTGTCAAAGCGGTTGACCACTATCTGCAATTGATCCCCGCGCACACCCAGGTCATCGCGAAGAATCCGCACCAGGGAGCTGGCATCGCGCAGATGACTGACGCTCTGCTGCACCACTACGTACACCCGATCCACCTGCTCCAGCACGGAGCCGGTGAGGTGGTCGATTTGCCGCGGCAGGTCGATCACCACCCAGTCATAGCTGGCGCGAGCCAACTTCAACAGGGTGTCAAGTTGCTCGGGTTGGGCATCTTGCGGCAGACACAGCTCACCGGCCCGACCACCCAGCACATGCAAGGTGGGGCTGAAGTGACTGCAAAAACCGCGTAGCGCGACGCTGTCCATGCCGTCGATCTGATGCAACACCTCCAGATGGCTGTGCGACTGCGCCACATCCAGATAATGCGTCACGCTGCCAAATTGCAGGTCCATATCCAGCAACAGGGTACTGCCGCCCCTGGCACTGAGCTGCTGGGCCAGGTTGCAGGCCACCAGGGTTCCGCCGGAGCCGCCCTTGGCGCTCATCACGGCGATCAATTTCCCTTCCGCCCCACTGCCGGTCCGAACCTCCATGACCAGCCGATTCAAGGCGGCGACCAGTTCTGCCTCGGCGATGGGCTCCGGCAGCACGTCACGGGCACCGGCCTGCATCGCCATGCGCATGCCTTCCTGATCGCTTAGCAGACCGCAGACCAACATCGGCGGACGTTCATGGGCCGGGTGCAGCAACAGCGCCGCCAGCTCCTCGCGCCACAGGTGGCTGACGCGCAACAGCAGCAGATCGGGCATCCGGTCCAGACCGTAGAGCGGGTCGACATGCCCGTTGCTTACCAGGCGAGTGCTCACCTCAAGACCGGGCATGCGCTGGCAGACACTCTGCAGATCGCGCAAAGAGGTGGCATCACGGCTGCTGATCAGCAACCGGAGCCCGGCTTTGCCAGTCGAGCTGGAGACTGGCGTTTCCTTGGTATTCAGCATGGTGTGATCTCCCCGGAATCGGAATGACGCCCGAGGCTTTCGCGTGGCAACGTTGCCCTGAATGTGGGCAAGGTAATGGGCACGCCGAACCCGGGAATAAACAGGTTGAAAACGAAGTTTTGCAGGCTCAACTGGACGTAGCGGATGGCACGGAATCCAGTGACCCCACTCGTGTCGCCAGGGTTGGCCACCAGAGCACCGTTTGCATCCAGATAAGTCAGTACCAGGTTGCTAGTGGTCAGATCGGTGATCAGCTGGCTCGTACCGGCATCCCCCGCGGCATTGAAAATCGCCCGCTGCAGGATCACCGGATCGCTGATATTGCACACTGCCGCCAGGCGTGCACCGCGACGGGCTGCTTCATCCAATGCATTGACCGTGAAGTACAGGCGGCCCATTTCCAATACGGCGAACAACAGCGTGAATACCAGCATGCCAATGATGGCGAACTCCACGACATAGGTGCCGCGCATGCGTTTGCGATTCATCACAGTGCCCTCATGACAGTCGTGGCGACCAGCGGAATGCTCAGCGCAATCTGACTACCAAAAAAACCCGGAATCGAGCCGGTACAATTACCACTGCCAATCACCGGACAAAACGTATAAGTGATGGTGACCCGCACATGGTCGGCACCCACAGCAGCGACCTCCACCATGCCGGTCGTCAACCCTGATACCACAGGGCTGCCGGTATTACTGGGCACACCATAGACCGCGACATTTTTCGTCTGGGTCTGTAGCGTACTGCTCAAAGAAATCTCGCCGAGCGTCGAGTTCCAGGCCTGGCCGGCGACGAAGCGGTCGGCATCACGACTGGCCTGCAGCAGCACGTTGTACTGATAGAGCATGCGACCGAACTCACCGAAGGCGAGCACCAACAGCAGCAATATCGGCAGCACGAGGGTGAATTCCACCAGGGCCAAGCCCTGCTGGGCCTGTGCTCGTCTAAATGCGTGAAGTCTCATGACGCCTCCTACGAGTCAGTGCTCGGAGTGCCGCTGCCGTTGAGATAGGTTTTGTAAAGCTGGATGATCTGCGGACCGGAATCGCCCGTCGGATTAGGACCGGGTACGTTGTCGCCTTCGCACTCCTTCACAAACTGGCCGAAGATTTGCGCTTCCGTGCCGCCGTTACTCATCGGCTGCACCACGTAATAGCAGCCAAACCCCAGGACCGGGACCGTGGTTGAGCCGCCCTGTTTACCGGTGCAGTCACCCACAACGATTTTCATCATCCGGCGCTCGAACACCCCGTTGCTTTCACAGCCACTGCCGCCCCCTGCCACACACGCGGCAACGCTCGCACGCCAGTCGTTGTAGTCATATATCGTGTTGCCGCCCGCTGTGAGATTGCCGTCGCTCGATGTGACAGTTTGCCCTTGGTACTTCTTTTCTTCCGTTGAGCCGTCGTAAGTGATCGCGGGGTTGCTGGATGTCGTCACCAGGTCTGGCGGATAGTCCGAGGAATTGACCGGCCCCTGATAGATGCCGAAGCGCGTATTCAAGCCTTGAGACGCAGGGCCCACCGTGTTGCCGGGTTTGGTCTGGACATTTTCCCCCACGTTGCGGCAGACCGAGCCGCCTCCGGCCATATCATCCCTGACCGAACTGCCGCCCGAACCAAAATCGAGCAACTGAAAGTTGCCTGGACCAATGGGGGACGAATTGCCGGCAGCCGACTTCAATACTTGCAAATCACCAAATTGGAAGCCCCAGAACATGCCAGCGTCCGGGTCGTATTGACTCGCCTCGCCACAGACCATCAAAGGTGCGAGATCACACGGGCTAGTGGGGCTGGGGCCTGCCGTGGCAATCGCCGCCACCGCTTTGTTCCCCACGGAGCCGAATGACTGGGCGAAGTTCCAGAAAAACCCCGTCAGGTTATAGTTCGGCACCGATACCCGAACGTATTTGGCATCCGAAGGCCCGGGATAAGAGAACGGGCCATAGACGAGGCTGGACAATTCCACCACCGCGAAGCCGTTGCCGCCGACAGCCGCTGCCAATTCATTGTTGCCCGGAGCATTGGCATTTTGCATCAGCGTATTGAGCGCGGCAGCCTGCGTCGCGCTGGCAGCGTTGACTTCTCCCGCCACCTGACTCAGGGTTTTGGCACCACTCAGGGCGGCGGCGTCTACCGCATTCTGCAGGCGCGTTTTGTTCAGCAACATGTGTCCGCCGTCCAACGCCAACGCCGCCATCATCGCCATCGCCGCCAACGCGATTACCATCAATACGCTCACCGATCCTTCCTGGCGCCTTGGCGTCGCAGTGAACGGCTGCTGAATACGAAGATTCATCATCAAGCCCTCATTTGCCGATGCTGATCCGGATCGGCTCCGCCAAGACCTGGTGTCCAGGACCTGTTGCGCCCTATCAGCGAATGTTGACTACTTTGGTTTCGATCCCACGAATAATGGTGATGGCTGCGCCACCCTCGCCACTGCTTCTACGCTGTACTACGCGTTTTGGCACCGTGGCAGTGGCCACCGCCATGACCGGTGCAGCAGGCGCAACGGTCGCTATTTTTTTCTCGGAGTTCAGCGGATTGCGCAGGGTCAGTTGCAATTTCCCTTCTGTTTGCGCGGTGACCAGGGTTTCAGCCTCTGCAGTCGTCATCTCCAGCGTCACTGCACGCACCACCACCGGTTGGGTCTTGTCCGTCCCTGCCGTCTGGTCCACCGCCAGCACCCGCAAGTTCTCGAGGATGGTCCTGGACACGGCGTTGTTACCGCCGGCACTGGTGGTTTTGGTCGCCAGAACATCGACCCGGTTACCTGGCAGAAGGAACCCGCCCACGCCAACCACATCGTCCACGCGTACCGATATGGCCCGTTTGTCTGTCGCAATCAGCGAGGCAAGGGTACTGCCACCCAAGTGCTCACTCAGACGCGCGCCGCGCATGATGTCGCCCTTCAAGATGTCGAACGTTGCGATCTTGCCTACTGCTTTTTCGGTGGAATCGAAGGCATCGTCCGGGATCGTGTCCATGGGCATGCGCAGGGTCGTGACCTGTTGAGCCTCGACCATCTGGCCAAATGGAATTTCTACCGTGGCAACCACCACGCTTCGAAGGTGGTCATCCGGGGTGGCATTGAGCCGGGCGCTCAGCCAGGAGTCGGCCATCCATGCAGCACCAAGGCCCATGACCAGGGAAACGCCTATCAGGGAAACAGTACGAGAGCTCATGTCAGTATCTCCGCATCAAAGAAAGTCGAGCTGGACGAAATAGTTGTGCCAGGCCCATTCCAGTTCCTGTGGCGACAGAGCCCCGGAGCCGCCCAGGTAACGCTGACGGTCGAGTGCCATGTTCAGGAGATCGCGGGGATGGCAAGGCACCAGGGGCATGCCTTCACTTGCATAAAGCCTTTGCAGCACATAACGCAGCAGCAACGGGTCAAAAGGAATGCCCAGACGCTCGCTTTCCTGACGCCAGATCTTTTCGTACTCCTCAGGCTTCAGGTAACCGAATTGCAGCTTGTAGCCAATCCGGCGCAGGAAGGCCTCATCGGCCAGCTCCAGGGGATTGAGGTTGGTGGAGAACACCAGAATCAGATCGAACGGCAACTCGCAATGCCGACCACCGCCCAGGTTGATGAAGTCGCGCTTCTCTTCCATCGGTACGATCCAGCGGTTCAACAGCTCGGCGGGTGCCATGCGCTGGCGTCCCATGTCGTCGATGATGAACAGGCCATTACTGGCCTTGAGCTGCAAGGCGGCCTGGTATTGACGGGTGTAGGGGTCATAGCGAACGTCCAGCTGTTCCATGCTCAGCTCACCGCCCGTAATCACGATCGGGCGTTTGCAGCACAGCAGACGACGGTCGATCCCTTCGTTGAGCATCAGACTGTTCGGTTGACTGTTGTCATCCAGGCGCTGATGCACCTGCGGGTCATAGATCTCGATCACCGACTCGTTGATGACGATAGCGTGAGGCACCCAGATGGCCTCGGCGAACAGACGAATCAGCCGACTGCTGACATAAGTCTTGCCGGTACCCGCAGGGCCATAAATCATGATTGCGCGACCGGAGTTCAAGGCCACGCCCAGCTGATCGAGCATGCCCTCGGTAAGCACCACGCCAGCAAGGGCGTTGTGCATATCGTTGGCATTGATACGACCATGATGAATGGTCTGGAGTTTGATCAGGGAACGGTAGGTACTCACCGGAAAAGGTGCCGCGCCGATGTAGCCACTGCGCGACAGGGCATCGCGGGCGGCACTGCGTCCGCGTTCGGTCAGACCATAACGCAGCATCTGCCCACCGGATTGCCCCATCTGGCCAAGCACTTCGACACGGCCATCCTTGCGCAGAAACGCCAGAACTTCTTCCAGTACGGCGCCGGTCAGTGCCAGGCGCTCCACCAGCCGCGGCATGTCCAGCACGCCGGCGTCATGCAGATGCTTGCATACCAACTCACCGAGAAAACTGTCTGTAAGACCGGTATCGCTGATTGTGCACGGCTGAGGCGCCAGTCGTTGCACCGCGTCCCGGTCGCTGGGGTAGGCATCACTATCGACGATGACGTGCATGACTAAGCTCCCAATCCACCGGCAACGAGTTGCCAGTAGACGCTATTCAAAGTGCCGATCAGGATGGCGATCGAATAAGGAAAAGGTTTGCCGGCCACTTCATCTGAAGTCGGCGCAAAATAGGCCTGCGCTCTCAGAATCAACCAATAGCGCCCGAAGGTCTGGCGCAATTGACCGCGAACCAGGACTATCAGAAAACCGCACACGCCACCGGCTATCAGGCTGAAAAAGGCAGCCCACAACGCGAAATGAAACGGTAGAAAACTGCCGACCATGGTCATTAGCTTGACATCGCCGGCGGCCATGCCACCAAAAGCGTACATGGGCAGAAACAGCCCAAAACAGATCAGCATACCCAACAGGCCGTCACCCAATCCGCTGACACCACCTGAATAAGTCTGACCGGCCAATCCCAGGGCAAGGCCCAACAAGACCAGCATGTTGGGAATACGGTGGTGAAGCAGATCGCTCACCACCGCGACGGCCAGCAGTCCTAGCAGTACAACTGTCGACACCAGCAATTCCATGGACATGGCACGTCTCCCGATTGCGAGTTATCGTTAGCAAGCGACCCCACCGTTGACCGCGGCGCACAGTGCATCGATTTTGGTTTCCACCTGACCTCCAAGCGCCACGAACGCTGCGGCGACAGTCACCGTAATCAACCCACCCGCCACGGCGTACTCCACAATGGTCAGGCCATCTTCGTCTTTGATGAACTTCATTACCGAAGCCTTGATTGTTTGCATGATCATTTTGCCCACCTCACTCGTATGTTGTTTTTTCGGAAGGCAGTGCGTTCTGCTCTGCCTGGATGCAACCCTAGTCAGGAGCAAGGCATAGGCGTTAGGAAGATTTTGCACATCACTAGGACTTTTTTGCGGGGGGTGCCAACTACCGTTAATTGGCTTTTGGAAGGAACGACGGGGTAAAAAAGGAAATGACTTGCGAATGCGATTGTCGTTGATTCACAAGCGACGAGCGGTTGAGGCTCGGGACATTGATTCCACGCTAACAAACAATCGCGCAGGGTCGATTTTCAAACGAAATATAGAGCGCATAGAACTAAAGCATGAGTTCCTTATAAGCATTTAGTCTGCAAAGTGATCGAACGTTAGCAATACTACTCAGCGAAGAGCGGCGCTAAGAACCCCAGAGTAGAGACATGACGTCCAATTTGACCAGAAGGCCATCGCTACTGTGGTTCGATCTGACTCACGATCGTTCCACGAAGGAACTCATCGCGCAGTTCGAGGGTACCTGCGACTGCAAATTGACGAAAAACTCCGTGTTGCCCCACGGGGAACAGGCCGACATGATCTGCATCCATTTCGATCGCCCCGACACCCCTGGCTTGAGGCTGTTGCTGGAAATCAAACGCACCACCCCCACCATCCCGATCACCATGTTCACCGTGCAGCACTCGGAAGAACTGGCGGTATGGGCCATGCGTTCCAGTGTCTGGGAATACATGGTGCTTCCGCTCTCAGCCTCCGAGAAAAAGCGCTATCTGACGGCGGTGGTGCAGTTATGCGAGTTGCGCCGAAATGTCCACGGCCAGGGCCAGACATCGTTGATCGATCACTCCCCGACCCTGCCGGACAGCATCCGACTGACCGCTGGACACCAAAAACACCAGGCGCTGAGCCATATCATGCTGTACATCGACCAGCACTTCCGGGACAGCATCGACCAGAGGGATTTAGCCAAGCGCTGCGGCATGACAACCTTCCGCTTCAGCCGCCTGTTCAAGGAAGCCAATGGCGTTGGTTTCACCGATTACATCCTGGACAAACGCATGAACTTCGCCAAACAACTGCTCGACAACAGCCAGATGCCGATTACCAGTATCGGCTATGAGGCCGGCTTCAAGGACCCGTCCTACTTCGCTCGCGCCTTCAAGCAGTTCGTCAACTGCACGCCCAGCGAATACCGTCTGACCTGCCAACTCAGAGCGGTAGCCGCACAACCGGCGCTGGAGGACACAACCGCTGAAGTGCTCGAAAGCCTGGTGCAGAGCCTCGGAAGTTGAGGCAGCTTTTTTCACGCGCATAAAAAAACGCCGCTCAATGAGCGGCGTTTTCTTTGAATTTGGAGCGGGAAACGAGACTCGAACTCGCGACCCCGACCTTGGCAAGGTCGTGCTCTACCAACTGAGCTATTCCCGCAAATGGCGTCCCCTAGGGGACTCGAACCCCTGTTACCGCCGTGAAAGGGCGGTGTCCTAGGCCACTAGACGAAGGGGACACGCTGCCCGGAACACATGGTGTGTGTTTCGGTGCCCAGATCCGCATCCGAAGATTTGGTTCTGGTTTCACTCAGCCCTGCCCGAAAGCAAAGCTGTTTAAAACTGGAGCGGGAAACGAGACTCGAACTCGCGACCCCGACCTTGGCAAGGTCGTGCTCTACCAACTGAGCTATTCCCGCATTGGCGTCCCCTAGGGGACTCGAACCCCTGTTACCGCCGTGAAAGGGCGGTGTCCTAGGCCACTAGACGAAGGGGACACACGTACAACATTCACTCCCTACCGCGTTTCGCTGTGTGCTTTACGCTGTAAGTGGCGCGCATTCTATGGATGGATTGAGGGGTCGTCAACCCCCAGATATAAATTTATTTAAATCAATGACTTCGCCCTGCTTTCAGCAGCGTTTCAGGCTTTTCCGTCGACTGACCTTTGGCGCCTATATTCTGGCATCCAGCAAGGCGCTATAGTCCACGCCGAGATGATGGCAATGTGCACCTCGGGCGCTATTTACTTATATATGCAGCCATACGGCCGATATAAGCAGAGCCGTCGTCGATTCAACTCGTCGAGCGGTCCTATGCGCCCCAATGCCAAGCCACTACACTCGATTCGCATGCGAACCCCATAAAAAGAGGTCTTACCGGTGACACCACTCATGATCACCCTGCTCGTCGTAGCCGGGATCGCACTATTGATCGCCATTGGCTACATGAACCATGTGGTGGAAAACAACAAGCTGGAAAAGGCCCGCACCAAGGTCGAACTCAATGACCGACTGCGTCGCTGCGGCGAAATCACCGAAACCTTCCCCGGTCAGTTGATGACACCGGCGCTCAAGCTGCTGTTGACCCGTCTGGAGCTGAACGTCTGCCAGCGTTTGCTGAACCTGGAAAATACCAATGCCACATTAAAGGCTCGGATTACCGAACTGAATGCCTTGGTCGCGCAAGGCGAATCGATCCCGGTCAACAACCCGCCGGCACCGATCCAGACCGAAGCCAAAGCCAAAGACGTGCGCTTCCTGCTCGAAGCCCTGCATGGCCAGATCACCCGCGCCGCACAGGACGGTTTCCTGCCGACCAACGAAGCCAAGCGCTGGATCCGTGAGGTCCGTCACATCCTGGTCCTGCTGCACATCGAATTCTTCAACAACCTGGGTCAGCATTCCCTGCAACAGAACCAGCCCGGCCAGGCCCGCCTCGCCTTTGAACGCGGTGTGCAATACCTGCGCAAACAACAGGAACCACAGATTTACGCTGAACAGCTGGAATACCTGGAGAAACTCCTGGCCCGCGCCAACGCCCAGGTCATGGACAAGATCGCTCCGGTTGAAGGCGAGGTGAACCAACTGACCGAAGGCCTTAAAGACGCCGAGGCTGATGCCGACTGGAAGAAAAAAGTCATCTACGACTGATCAGGCGAATGCTGAAAAGCCACCGGGTCAGATTTAATGCCAGTCAGCTAAGAGATAAAACAAGCGATAAGTAACCTGTGGCGAGGGAGCTTGCTCCCGCTGGGCCGCGAAGCGCCCCCCTATCCCCAAAAAGAGGGGAACTGCTTCGCAGTCCGACGGGTGCAAGCTCCGTCGCCACATGATGGAGGGCAGCCCCTACAGCCTGAAGTGCCCCACCATCCCCTTCAACTCAACCCCCAACTGCGCCAACTCAATACTCGACGCCGCATTGCCCCGCATCGCCAATGACGACTGATCCGCACTGGCGCGAATACTGGTGACACTGCGATTGATCTCCTCGGCCACTGAACTCTGCTCTTCAGCAGCCGCCGCAATCTGCTGGTTCATCTGCTGAATCAACGACACCGCTGCCGCAATGCTCCCCAACGCGCTCTCAGTCTGCAACGCATCGCTCACCGCCAGCTTCACCAATTCGCCACTGTTCTGAATCTGCTGCACCGACGACTGCGCCGCCGAGCGCAAGGCACTGACCAGTCGCTCGATTTCTTCGGTTGATTGCTGAGTGCGTTTGGCCAGTGCCCGAACCTCATCGGCCACTACCGCAAAGCCCCTGCCCTGCTCGCCGGCCCGCGCGGCCTCGATGGCCGCATTGAGGGCCAACAGGTTGGTCTGTTCAGCGACACTTTTGATCACGCTGAGCACCGTGCCGATGTTCTGGATTTGCGCACTGAGGCTTTCGATGCTGGAGCTGGCCGAGGTCGCCGAGTCCGCCAACAGCTCGATCCGCGTCATGCTCTGACGCACCACCTGCTGACCGCTTTCGACCTTGCCGTCCGCAGTTTGCGCCGCCTGAGCAGCCTCCTCGGCGTTACGTGCGACGTCGTGGACCGTGGCGGTCATCTGGTTCATCGCGGTGGCGACCTGCTCGGTTTCTTCCTTCTGGCTGCTGACTTCAAGGTTGGTCTGCTCGGTCACCGCCGACAGAGACTGCGCTGAACTTGCCAGCTGTTCGATACCGGCCTGCAAACCACCGACGATACTGCTGAGCCCCGCGCCCATCTGTTGCATGGCTTGCATCAACTGGCCGATCTCGTCGCGGCGGGTCACTTCAATCGTTGCACTCAAATCGCCCGCGGCGATCTGCTGAGCAACATGAATCACCCTGCGCAGCGGCGCAACGATCAACCGGGTAATCACCCACGCCGCAATCAGCCCCACTAGCAAGGCCAGTGCCGAAGAGCCAATGATCAGCAGCGAATTCTTTTTCAGCTCGGCCTGCATCGATTGATCTTCGGCTACATAGGCCTGATCCACTCGCTCCACTACTTGAGCGGCACGCTGATGGAGTTGTTCGTAAACGGTCTTTTCCTGTGCCAACAGGTCGGTGTACTCGGTGAGTTTTTCACTGAAACCGGCGATGTGACCGGACACTTCATTGAGAACCGTCTGATACCCCTCATCCTTGATCGTGGTTTTCAGTTGCCCAGCCTGGGTCAGCGCCTGGTCGGCCTGTTCGATCTTGCCCTGCCCGCCGCTGTCGTCGCCCTTGCGGCTCTGGTCCAGGCGGAGGCGCGCTTCGTTCATGGCTTGCAACATCAACCGCGAAACCTGGCTGACCTGATTCGCCTGCTCGATGAATTGCGCGCCGTCCTTGCCCGCGGATTCTTTCAAGGTATAGGCACCATCATCGGTGAGCCCGGCCTGCAGCACATCGAGGTTATTAGCCACGCTGGACACCGACCAACTGGCCATTTCCAGTGCCAGGTCCTTGGCCTGACTCAGCGAGACGAACTCGTCAAACGCCTTGCGATAAGCCCCCAGAGACTGTTCGACGTCATTCATGATCGGCACATTGGCCGCCGACTGTGCCTTGAGTTCGGTCGCCAGGGCGATCAAAGCGTCCACCCCGGTGTGCAAGGCGTCCGCGGTTTTCGGATTACCGTGCAAGGCGTATTCCTGCTCAAGCAGGCGAACCTTGAGCAAACCGCTGTTAAGCGACGACATCTGCTTGAGCCCGTCGAAGCGCTGACTGATGGTTTGCAGGGACCTTACGCCGATGGCCGCCACCAAGGCTGTCAACAGCAGCACCAATACAAACCCGACACCCAGTTTTTTCGCCATACCGAGGTTGGCAAAACGTCCTTGCACGGCCGAAATCATTGCGCTTAGTCCCCTGCCATTGTCTGTTGATGCAGATTCGCAACGGGCTTGGGCCAACACAAGTCTCTGGCGTCGGAATAATGGCCAAAAGCTACGTCCGCGTCGCTTTCAGAACGCTTTAGGTCGATCCAGAGTGGCCTGAAAAAATGCCCGGGCGCGAGGATCACCCGCATAGGCGACATTGATGCGCTGCCAGTCATGGGCCTGGTCGCTCGGACTGAACGCCGTTGGGCAAGACAGCAGCACACCGAAGCGCCGTGCCTGAATTTGCACCTGAGCGTAGTCGGACTCGCGCGATCGCGCCCAGATGAACAGACCGCCCACCGGTTTGCCGAAAACCTCCCACTCGGCGTCTTCAAGTACTTGCAAGGCTGCTTCCCTGCCAATACTTAAACGCTGGCGCTGGCGCTGCACCAACTTGCGATAGGCACCACTGGCCAACAAGCACGCCAGTACCGATTCGCTAAATCGTGAAGCGCCCATGCTGCTGATCATCTTGACCTCTGCCAATCGCGAAATAACATCAGCACCGGCCACGACAAAACCGACCCGTAACGAACTGCTGAGGGTTTTGGAGTAGCTGCCGACGTAGATCACGTTGTCATCAATGCCGAGTGCCGCAAGACGCGTGCCGGGGCCGCTGTGAAAATCCGCATAGACATCGTCTTCGACCACCAGCAGACCATTTTTCTTGGCCAGTTGCAGGACCTGCTGAGCCACCCCCGAGGTCAGACTGCTGCCAGTAGGGTTGTGATAAAAACTGTTGATGAACAAGCCACGGGGTTTGTACTTGCGCAACAATGCCTCGAGTGCTTCGGTGTCTGGCCCGCGAGGGGTGCGTGGCACCTCGATCATACTGACGCCGTGCAGCCTGAGCAGATCGAACAACATCGAATAACCAGGACTTTCTACCACCACGCAATCGCCCGGTTTGAACAAAGTGCGCACAATCAGATCGAGCCCATGACTGGCCCCCGCGGTGGTCATTATTCGGCTTTCATCCACCTCGATACAAAGTTGCTTCAACCGTTTTAGGATCTGCTGGCGCAAAGCAGGCAGGCCCAGCGGCGTGCTGTAGTTGAACAGCCCGGCCATGTCAGTGCGGCTGACTTGGCGTATGGCATAGCTCAGGTCGTCGGTCTCGCGCCAGCTTTCGGGTAATCCGCCGCAACCCAGCGTCAGCTCGCTGACGAAGTCGCTCTGCTGCTCACCTCCTTCGAACCAGGGCAGATCCCGTTGCCTCTGAACGGCCAGCGCTGTAGCCGCGACAAAGAAACCCGCCCCGTTATGCGTCGCCAGTACCCCTTGAGCCGCCAGCCGTTCGCAGGCTTCGACAACGCTGGATTGACTGAGCAGATTGATCCGCGCGATTTGCCGTACGGTCGGCAAACGCGTTCCCGGCGATACCTCGTCGCGACGGAGCCAGTCGACCAATGCGTCGACGATTTGCTGCACAACAGGCACCAATGCCTGTCGATCGATTCTCAACTCCATGAGCAAGCAAACTCCTGTCTGTTTTGCGGGAAACAGTTAATCACAGGAGCGCCCGAGAGGATGTGCGACAACGCCGCCAAAACCCTTGGTTCTAACCATTTGAAACACATTACCGGTGCTTCCACGGAATCGATGCCTAACGATAAAAAATCGCAAACGGCCGGCCTCACTATCACTGCACTGGATCGATGTGCATTCGCAGCGTCAGCCCGCCTTGCGACATTGCCCGTGAAGGTCTATCAACAAGACTTCATTCATCTTGAGTGCCTGTCATGACTACCCTGACCAATCGCCAGTTTCTGCTCGCCAAACGTCCCGTGGGGGCGGCTACCCGGGAGACGTTCACCTATCAGGAAGTACCGGTCGGCGAGCCAGCGGCGGGTCAGATTCTGGTCAAGAACGAATACCTGTCGCTGGACCCGGCCATGCGTGGCTGGATGAATGAGGGCAAGTCCTACATCCCTCCGGTTGGCATTGGCGAAGTGATGCGTGCATTGGGCGTAGGCAAAGTCATTGCCTCGAACAATCCGGGTTTTGCCGTGGGGGATTACGTCAACGGCGCCTTGGGTGTGCAGGATTACTTCCTCGGCGAGCCGCGAGGTTTCTACAAGGTCGATCCGAAACTGGCGCCGCTGCCGCGCTATTTATCCGCGCTGGGCATGACCGGGATGACCGCCTACTTCGCCCTGCTCGATGTCGGCGCACCGAAAGCCGGCGACACCGTGGTGCTGTCGGGCGCGGCCGGTGCGGTGGGCAGCATTGCCGGGCAGATCGCCAAGATCAAAGGTTGCCGGGTGGTGGGCATTGCCGGCGGCGCGGACAAGTGCAAGTTCCTGATCGACGAGCTGGGTTTTGACGGTGCCATCGACTACAAAAACGAAGACGTACAGGCTGGCCTGAAGCGCGAATGCCCGAAAGGTGTCGATGTGTATTTCGATAACGTCGGCGGCGATATTCTCGACGCGGTGCTGAGCCGTTTGAACATGAAAGCGCGGGTGGTGATTTGCGGTGCCATCAGCCAATACAACAACAAGGAAGCGGTCAAAGGCCCGGCCAATTACCTGTCGCTGCTGGTCAACCGCGCGCGGATGGAAGGCTTTGTGGTGATGGATTACGCCGCGCAGTTCGGCGCTGCCGGGCAGGAAATGGCCGGCTGGATGGCCAAGGGGCAGCTCAAGAGCAAGGAAGATATTGTTGAAGGATTGGAAACGTTCCCGGAGACGCTGATGAAATTGTTCAGCGGCGAGAATTTCGGCAAGTTGGTGTTGAAGGTTTAAAAGCTTCGCGGGCAAGTCGGATCGCCGACTTACCCCCGAATGGTTTTAGCAGGCGCCGCTTAAGCGAGCTCTGCGACCACGGCCGCCAACGCCTTCGCCGGATCCGCCGCCTGGCTGATCGGACGGCCGATCACCAGGTAATCGGAACCGGCGTCCAGCGCCTGACGCGGGGTCAGGATGCGGCGTTGATCGTCCTGGGCGCTGCCCGCCGGACGAATCCCCGGGGTCACCAGTTGCAACGACGGGTGAGCGGCTTTCAAGGCCTGGGCTTCCAGGGCCGAGCAGACCAGACCGTCCATCCCGGCTTTTTCCGCCAGCGCGGCCAGGCGCAGTACCTGCTCCTGTGGCTCGATGTCCAGACCGATACCCGCCAGATCCTCACGCTCCATGCTGGTCAGCACGGTCACGCCGATCAACAGCGGTTTCGGGCCGCTGCGCTGATCGAGCACTTCACGGCAGGCGGCCATCATGCGCAGACCGCCGGAGCAGTGCACGTTGACCATCCACACGCCCATTTCCGCGGCGGCCTTGACGGCCATGGCGGTGGTGTTCGGAATGTCGTGGAACTTGAGGTCCAGGAACACTTCGAAGCCTTTGTCGCGCAGGGTGCCGACGATTTCCGAGGCGCAACTGGTGAACAGTTCTTTACCGACTTTGACCCGGCACAGCTTCGGGTCCAGTTGATCGGCCAGCTTCAGTGCGGCGTCACGGGAGGGAAAATCCAGGGCGACGATGATAGGCGTCTGGCAAGCGGACATGAGTGGGCTCTCAGGCAAGTCGAAATCGGCGCGCATTGTAGCGGAACCAGCGCCGCTGCGGGACCCGATGATCGGTAATTCGTCGTCGGGGCCAAGACAAGACTAGCTCCTGCGGCAATTGTGTCGAGTTCGGGGGGCATTCGCCTGCCTAGAATTTGGGTCGCCACAAAAAAGATCACAGCCTTCGGCAGCTCCTGCAAGCCGTATTCGCTCGATAACGTCGCGACCGCAGGCAAATAACTGAACGAGGCGACATGAGGCAAAAGCCGCAACCAAAAACCTCAGGGCCGGCGATCTTCAACGCGAGCCTGGCTTTTGCTCCAGTCAGTCAACAGGCTGTACGCAACCGCCAACAACGTCGGACCAATAAACAACCCGATAAACCCAAACGCAATCAACCCGCCAAACACCCCGAGCAGCACAATCACCAACGGCAAATTCCCGCCACGACTGATCAGGTACGGCTTAAGCACGTTGTCGACCCCGCTGATGATGAACGTCCCCCAAATCCCGAGAAACACCGCCATTCCGTACTCGCCCTTCCAGGCCAGCCACGCCGTGGCCGGAATCCACACCAAGGGCGGGCCCATTGGAATCAGGCTCAGCAAAAACGTCACAATCCCCAACACCAGCGCCCCAGGCACGCCGGCAATCAGGAAGCCGATCAACGCCAGCACGGCCTGAGCCGCCGCCGTACCGATCACACCATTGACCACACGCTGTACGGTACCTGCCACCAGTTCGATGTAATACCCGGCGCGATCGCCAATCAGCCGTTCCAGCAACCCATGGACAAACACCGCCAATCGCGGCCCGTCCCGGTAGAAAAAGAAAACAAAGACAATACTCAGCGTCAACTCAAGGATGCCACCGCCGATCTGTGCGCTGCGGGCCAGCAACCAGTTACCGACCTGCCCCAAATAGGGCTTGATCGCCAGCATCATCGCCGCGCCTTGCTGATCGATGCTGTTCCAGAGAGCCACCAGACGCTCGCCGATCAAGGGAATACTGCCCAGCCAGGTCGGTGCTTCAGGCAGACCATCGACTTGCACATCCTTGATGAACGCCGTGGCATCGCGTACATGATCGGCCAGGTTGAAGCCCAGCCACACCAGCGGTGCTGCCACCAGTAACATCCAGCCTAGCGTCAATAAAAGCGCCGCCAGGGATTCACGGCCATTGAGCCAACGGGTCAGCAAACGCATCAGTGGCCAACTGGCAAACGCCAGCACGGCCCCCCAGAACAATGCCGACCAGAACGGCGCCATTACCCAGAAGCTCGCGCCAAACAGCACCAGGAGCAGAATCTGCACCAACAGCCGATCGTTATTGAGCATGTGCGACCCCGAAAAAAGTCCGTCTAAAAATCAGCCAAGAGTAGGCGAACACGCAGAACGCGTTCGCCGAATGAAGCTTATCGCAACAGCTCGAAGTGCAGGCCAGAGCCTTCGACGCTGCCGGTTTCCATCCGCGCCGCCCGTACGCCCTGGCCGATCAGCGCCTGGCGCCAGACTTCGGCCTTGGATCCCGCAACACTGACGCGCAATGTGGTGTCCAGGTTCAGTCCCCGGGAAATCAAACGCAACCAGGTGTCGTCAAGGTCACCCCCAAGCTTGGGGAAATCGAGTTTTCCGGTGCTTTTGAGTTGCCGCAGCAAGGTCGCGGACGTTGGCAGCAAATCACCCAAGGGTGCAGCAGCGTCGAACTGCTCGACGTGCAGATAGGCTTTGCGATTGCCGCGAGTGATGCTGTAAAGCGCCACCAGGGTGTTGTCTTGAGGGGCCGCCAAACGCAGCAACAAATAAGCCTGCTGATTATCGGCGCCATACAGTTTGGCGTTGCCGAAGACTTCATTGGCCCACAGGCTGCTTTCGCCACAATCACGGGCCTGACACCAGAACAGCAACTCGGCGCCCTGTTTTTGCAACGCTTCGCGGGCGGCGGTGAAGGCATCGGTGGAGGAATGCTCCGGTGGCAGCTCATAGGTTACCGAGGTGGCCTGCCCACGGGCGCTGACTTGACCGTCAAAGCGCAACTGACCACTGATCTTGCGGATAGATCCCAGCGGGTAGATCCGCTCAAGCTCGACAGCCGGGCGATAGTCGACGATCTGCGCATCGGCCATACGCGGCACGATCGGCAGGTCCTGACTGCCAGGGACATCAGCGGCAAATAAAAGAGGACTGAAACAACACAGCGCCAGCACAGTGAGTGAACGCATGGATAGATTCATCGGATCAGCATGGCCTGGGCACCCTTGACGACACTCGCGTCATCGATGCGCTCGGGCACCAGCAAACCACGCTGCACCGCAGGGCGCGCCTCCATGGTCGCCATCCAGCGCTGCAGGGCTGACAAGCCCTCCACCGCGACACCGGACCATTCATGCCCACGGACCCACGGATAAGTGGCAATGTCGGCAATACTGTATTCGCCCGCCAGAAATTCCACGGCTTGCAGACGCGTGTCGAGCACTTCATACAAGCGCCGGGTTTCATGTTGATAACGGTCGATAGCGCCTTGGAGTTTTTCCGGGAAATAACGGAAAAACACGTTGGCCTGGCCCTGCATCGGTCCGATTCCGCCCATCTGGAACATCAGCCACTGCAACACCACCGAGCGCCCCTTGGGGTCCTGGGGCAGCAGTTTGCCGGTCATCTCGGCGAGGTAAATCAGGATCGCGCCGGACTCGAACACGGCGAAATCGCCATTGGCACGGTCGACAATCGCCGGAATCCGCCCATTGGGATTGATCTTGAGGAAGTCCTTGGACTTCTGTTCCTTTTTGTCGAAACTCAAGGCATGCACCGTATAGGGCAGGCCGAGTTCCTCGAGCACGATAGAGACCTTGTGGCCATTCGGAGTCGCTGCGGTGTACAGATCTATCATGGTTGTCTCCCATTTCAACCCGCCCAGCCTCGACAGTTGCCCGGCGCAAGTCAAGGAACGGCGAAGAACCGATTGAAACAGTCTGCGACAAGGTCGGCGCCGGGTTCGTCATTCAGGTGCAAATGATGGCCGCCAGGCAACTGTTCACGGTTAAAGGGTAGACGTTCCAACAGCTCTGAATGTTTGGCGAGCATGCCGTCCGCCGCGACCACCAAGAGGGCAGGACAACTGATGCGCTGGACGAAGGCCATTGCCTGTTCAGTGGTCAGGCGTAGCGGCGAAGGAAGCGTCAGGCGGTTGTCGGTGCGCCAGGTATAACCGCCCGGCACCGGCATCAAGCCGCGCTGGGCCAGCAGTTCGGCGGCTTCGCGGCTGACCGCCACCAAGCCTTTCATGCGTGCTTCGATGGCGCGATCGAGGAGGTTGTAGACCGGTTTGCGTTTTTCTCGCAGATCCAGTTGCGCTTGCAGGGCCATGCCCATGCGCTCGGCGGCATTTTCGCCTTTGTCTGTAGGAGGAATGATGCCGTCGATCAAGGCCAGATGAGTGACCCGTTCCGGCAACGATCCGGCCAGCACCAGCGAGACGATCGCCCCCAGGGAATGCCCCAACAGCGCAAAACGTTTCCACCCCAACTGCTCGGCCACTTGCAGCACGTCGTGCGCGTAGTCCCACAGCGCGTAACCGGCGCCATTCGGTCGATGCCCCGAGTGACCGTGCCCGGCCATGTCCAGCGCGATGATACGCAAGCCTTTGAGCTTGGGAGCCAGCCGGGCAAAGCTGTTGGCGTTGTCCAGCCAGCCGTGCAAGGCGATCACCGGCAAGCCGTCCTCGGGACCGAACAAGTGCGCCGCCAACTCGATATGCGGCAGGCTCAGACGAACTTCTTCGACGACATTGCTCATGCGCACTCCTGTTGACTGCGAGCTTCCCAGCGACTGAACAGATTCTTCAGCAGCGTAGCCGTGTCTTGTGGACGTTCGAGGGGAAACATATGGCCGCCAGGCAGGGTCAAGGACTCGCCCAATGGCATGCGCCCGACGGAACGGGCGTGATGGCGCATCACCACGAGGCTCTTGTGCCCGCGAACCACCGCCAGCGGCACTTTCAACTGCCGTGCCCGACCAGGGCTGGTGTGGGGCACACCACGATAGATGCTGATTTCCGTGGCCGGGTCGAAACGCAGGCGCAGTTTGTCGCCGACCTTTTGCAAACCATGTTGAAGATAGGCCTCGAAGCATTCCGGATCGAAGCCACGAAACAGGGTTTTGCCAGCGAAATACAGGCGAGCCGCGTTCAGATCGGCAAACTCTTCCCGTCGGCCCAACGTACGACCGGCCGGGGTCAAGCGATCGATGAAACCAAAGCGCTTGGCGGCACGGATCACCCATTGATCGGCGCGGGTCAGCACCGGCGAATCGAGCATCACCACGCCACGATACAGCTCAGGGCAACGTAGAGCAGCATGCAGGTGCAGCACGCCACCGAAGGAGTGGCCAACGCCCCACACCGGCTCCGGCTGCTGCTTGAGGTGATAAATCAGCTCATCCACCAGATTGTTCCAGTTGTCGTCCGCCGGAAAACGCGGGTCATGGGCGTGCTGCTCCAGATGCGTCACCTGATACTCGGGCGCTAGCGCCGCGAACAACTTGCCATAGGTCCCCGATGGAAAACCATTGGCGTGGGCAAAAAATATCTGTTGCGACATACCTGCAAGTCCATGAGCGAAACGAGGCTTGATTGTCCGTAAGACCGTGCGCTACAGCAATGACCGTAACTGACAGGAATGATGACAGCGTCGCTTCATCGATGGAAAACAATCCGGGCATTCTTCGAACGCCTCACTTACCTGTTATTTCTGACAGTTGACACGTCGGGAGCAACCGAGAATAACTGTGCCCGACACGAAGCTGTTTCAGGAGGCTGCTTCCATGCACAGAAAAACCCCGACAGTCTCCGTGAAGGATCCGCGAGGGCTCAATGTCGCCACTGTGTCCTACTACCGCGACACACTCGGCAAGCCAGCAGAGCCTCGAATTTACCGTCAATCCTATAATGCCGCAGGTCGCCCGACGATCAGCCGCGACCCTCGTCTGTACAAGCTGCTTGAGACCGAGCCAGACGCCCGGCCAAACCTGCTGACAGTTTTCAGCCTCACGGGTGCGCCCCTCTACATTGGTAGTGTGGACGCGGGCAGTCGGCTGGTCTTGCTCGGCATGGCTGGTCAAAATCTCATGAGTTGGGACAGTTTGCTCACTCAAGTCAGGACCGACTATGACCTATTGCTGCGCCCCGTCAAAACTGTCGAGCAAGCTCCAGACAAACCAGCCAGAACCCGTGCCTTTTACACCTATGGTGACGCGACCCAGGAAACTGCCTCACGCAATCAATGCGGTCGGCTGATCCGTCATGATGACAGTGCCGGCACCGTGCATTTCACAGCCTACGCACTGACCGGTGGAATCAACTCGCAGGTCCGACATTTTCTCAAAAAATTAGACGAACCAGACTGGCCGATTGACGAAGCCGAAAGAAACCTGTTGAACGAAGCAGGTACCGGCGCAACCACCCACAATCACTACAATGCCGCAGGGTTCGCAATCAGCCAGGAAGATGCCCGAGGCAACGTCCGGTTCTCACACTTAAATATCGCCGGCCAACTCAGAGAGACGGGCCTGAAACTCGCCGCACAAACACAAGAGAAATCACTGCTGAGCTTCATCGACTACAACGCTTTTGGCAGCATCGAGCGGCAGATCGCCGGCAATGGCTTGATCAGCGAAGCCTGTTACTCCCCACTCGACGGCCGTTTGCTTGAGCTCAAGACCCGACTGCCCGGCAAATCATTGCTGCAACATTTCAGTTACAGGTACGACCGGGTCGGCAATATTCTCAGCATCAATGATGCGGCACTGCGCACCTATTTCTTTCGCAACCAGAAGGTCGAACCAATCCGTACCTTTGCCTACGACTCGTTATATCAACTGATAGAGGCAAAGGGCTGGCAGCGGGCCAACAGCCAGATGGGTCCACAACTGCCAGACTTCGAGTCACCACCTGACCCCGGGCAATTGGAAAACTACTGCCAGACCTACACGTACGATGCAGGTAGCAATCTGACCAAGCTGATTCACAGCGCTGCCAGCCGCAGCCAGACGCAGCGCATAGGCATCTCCAAATACAGCAATCGGGGCCTGCCGCAAAAGGACAATGGCGAATTACCCACCGAGAACGAAATAGCCGCAGGATTCGATGCCAACGGCAATAAGAAACTACTGCAGCCAGGTCAGAATCTGATCTGGAGCTTGAATAGCCGTCTGCAGCAAGTCGATCAGGTGGTGCGCGAGAACGCTCCAAATGACACCGAAATCTACATTTATGACGAAGCCGGTCAGCGTCAACGGAAAATCCGCATCGCTTCCGCCGGCACTTTAACGCGTACTCACGAGACGCGATTTTTACCGGGACTGGAAATCCGCACGTCGGCTGATGAAGTTCTGCACGTTATCTCTGTGCAGGCCGGATGCTGCACAGTGCAAGTTTTGCATTGGGAAAAAGGCGGGCCATCAGCCGCTGCGCAGAATCAATATCACTACAGCCTGAATGATCACTTGGGTTCCAGCACTCTGGTATTGAACGATCAGGCAAAGCTGATCAGCCTGGAAAGTTACTATCCGTACGGAGGGACTGCATGGTGGGCCGGAAATGACAAAATTGAAGCCAGTTACAGAACCATTCGCTACAGCGGTAAGGAGCGCGATGCTACCGGCTTGTATTACTACGGTGCCAGGTACTACTCGCCTTGGTGGCAACGCTGGCTCAATCCGGATCCTGCCGGAACCGTTGATGGTCTGAATCTTTATCTTTTTGTCCGAAGTAATCCTGTGACCTTTGTCGACTCTGATGGTCAGGCGCTCACAGAGGCTATAGAGGCTTTCGATCACATGTTGCGCAATGGGTCAGCATGGAAGCAGATTGATAACGGGCAAGACGGCCTGACTACCTTCCAGCAACAGTCCAGGAAAAATATAAGGCAACTTGAAGAGCGCCTTGGCGAATCAATCGAACTGGACTCTGCCGAGACTCTTTTTCTCCAGGAATTCAGCGACAGCTCATTCCATATCGTCCACTTTTCCGACCAGGATCTTCGCACCAACGATGTGGTTGAACTCTTCTCCAGAAAACAACTGATCGAACGGCAGTTGGTATTCAATGAAAACAACACAGCGGAGGGCGACTTGACCTCATTGGGAACTGACGATTTTGTTTTCTTTTCATTGGAAGCACAAAACGAGCCCGCCAAACCCAGCAGCCGGTTCGGTGACAAGCGCTACAGAGCAGCTTTTTCAATACTGCAGGAAAGCGGTCAGGCCGAGCATTCCATGCTCCAGAGCCTTGATATCATATTGCCCACAAGCAGACCAAGGGCAGCCCCTGCCTGGGTAAAAGATGCCCACGCGTACGGAAGAGACTTCGCTTTGAGGGACAACGAGAATGAAGATACCCAACGTCACGGGGCGATGTTCGTGGGACAGCAAGACATGATTCGCGGAATGGGACTCAACGTCATGATTGATGTTTTAACCTACGCAGAAGAGCCGGGAGACACACTCTATGACGTGTCTGCCGACACCTTGATGAATTCACTTTATCGCCCTCAGGTGTTGGTTCCAAACAAAGTCCGATTGAAACCGTCTCAATACAGCTATCAACAAACACGCAAGCCGTATTGAGTCTCTACACCCGAGCCCGAGGTCTCTTTCGCTGATGCAATGATTCTCACCGTGCTGGCGGTTGTTCCCCCAATGGAACAACCGCCATGGTCAGCCGCGACACGCAACTGGCCTTGCCCTCATCGCTGGTGAGGCGGATATCCCAGACGTGGGTAGTGCGACCAATGTGAATCGCCTTGGCCACCGCCGTCACTCGCCCACTGCGCAGGCCGCGCAAATGGTTGGCGTTGATTTCCAGGCCCACGCAATAAAACTTGCTGGTGTCGATGCACAGGAAACTGGCCATCGAACCGACGGTTTCGGCCAGCACCACGGAGGCGCCGCCGTGCAACAAACCATAGGGCTGGTGCGTACGATGGTCGATGACCATGCTTGCGGTCAGGGACTCGTCATCGAAGGCTTCGAAGCGAATATCCAGCACTTCGCCGATGGTGTTTTTCTGGATTGCGTTCAACTGCTCGACGTTGGGAGTGGTGCGCCACAGACTCATCGTTGAGTTCCTTTATTGGTGTTGTTAGCGGCTCAATCCTGCCACAGCACCGCCAGGCGATTTTTATTTTTTGTCTGGAGCAAGCGTAGCCAACCAAGCAAGCAAGTGCTCGGTTGACTATTTCACACAAAAACCAAGAACACCGCCCACCTACAAAAGCGCAAGCACAAGCCACAGCTGAAGCAGATTACGGGTGCTTGATGCCGTTGAGCTTCATCGACCCGATCAGCAGTTCATTGTTCTCCAGCTCGGCCAGGCCGGCGGTGCTGACTTTTTCCGGTGGATAACCGGCGCCGTGCTGCAGATAGCTCAGCAGGTTGCCCACCAGCGGATTGTGACTGACCAGCAGGACATCACTCACCGACACAAGCTGCTCCGCCACCTTGTCCGGATCGGTATCCGGTGTCAGCCAGTCGACGGTGCGGATCTCTGGCTCGAAACCCAATGCCTCACGCACCAGCAAAGCCGTCTCCTGCGCTCGCAGGAAAGGACTGGCATAAATGGCGGTGAGCGGCTGGCCGATCAATTGGGCGGCCGTGCGCAACACTTCTTCACGACCCTTGACGGTCAGGGCCCGCTCAGAGTCCGGGCGAGTACCGTGAGGTTCGGCTTCACCATGACGCAATACCCAGAGTTTCATAGCTTCGGTTCCTCATCTCGGGCCGGATGTGGTGCTGGCCCCACAACGTGTGGGGCTTCACCTTCCGGTGTACGCGGCGTCGGCCAGTCGGCGAACGGCCAGGGTTTCTGGTCGCTGTGAAAACTGCCGAAACGACCGATCTGCGCCAGAAACTGGCTCAGGCTGTCGCCAAAATTCATCAGGCTGGAGCTCGGTGCGCCGTAAATCAAACGATAGATCAGCTGCACCAACACCACCGCACCGAGGATCAATTGCGCTACTTGCCAGACCAGCACATAGACAATCATCCACAGCACCCGCAGCAGGATGGATTCGTACTTGGCTTCTACTTTCTGATCGTTCATGTCTCACTCCGTTCCTATTGAATAGAGGGTTCAGTTGAAATCGCTGGTGGAAATAAAGTCGACATCGGTTTTCGGCTCGGCGCGCATCAGCAGGGCGATCACCTGTTCAAGCGTGCGCCCTTCAAACAGAATCGCATGCAATCCGGCGACCAATGGCATATACACGCCCGCGTCCTGAGCCTTGGCCTTGAGCACCTTCAGGGTGTTCACGCCTTCGGCGACTTCGCCCAGGCGCGTCACCGCGTCTTCCAGGCTCAAGCCCTGGCCGAGGGCAAACCCGACCTGATAGTTTCGGCTTTTCGGCGACGAGCACGTCACGATCAAGTCGCCCACGCCCGCCAGGCCCAGGAACGTCATCGGGTTGGCGCCCTGATTCACTGCGAAGCGGGTCATTTCCGCCAGCGCCCGTGTGATCAGCATGCTCTTGGTGTTTTCACCCATGCCCAGCGCCACCGCCATGCCGGCGATGATCGCGTAAACGTTTTTCAACGCCCCGCCCAACTCCACGCCAAAGCGGTCGGCGCTGGCGTACACGCGAAAGGTCTTGCCGTGCAGCGCTTCCTGAACCCGCTGGCAAAGCTCTTCATCTTCGCTGGCGACCACCGTGGCGGTCAGCGCGTGTTCGGCGATTTCACGGGCCAGATTCGGGCCCGACAGCACGCCGATGCGCGCTTGCGGGGCGATCTCTTCGAGGATCTCGCTCATCAGCTTGAACGTCTTGGCTTCGATGCCTTTGGTCAGGCTCACCAGCAGTTTGCCGCTCAAACGTTCGGCGTGAGGGACCAATGCCGAGCGCAGCGCGCTGGACGGCAGCGCGACGAAGCACAGGTCGCAGGCCTCCAGGGTGGCTTGCAGGTCCGTGACCGCCTCCACCGCTGGAAGAATCTTGATGCCTTTGAGATAACGCGGGTTCTCACGATTGACCCGAATGGCCTCAGCCTGTTCGGGGTCACGCATCCACAGCCGGACCTGATGCCCATTCTCGGCCAGCAGATTAGCCACGGCGGTACCAAAACTTCCGCCTCCCAGGACCGCAATCGGGCGCTGTTCAGTCATATGCAATCCGTTAATCCATACCAGTGGCGATGCCGGCATTATACGGAGCGGCCCGGTCGCGGCCAGCCCCTGCATCAATTACCGACACTTGTAGGAAGAAGACCAAGAAAACCGAGGAAAATGCCCATAACGTGACTGGAAAAGTCTTTGTCCTCGGTTAACATGCGCGCCAACTAATCGCTATCAAGGCCGTGCCGTGTCTTTTGGCTTTCCCTGCCCTCGCTCGCCGCTGGTACTGACGCTGATCTTCAGCTCGCCGTTGCTGGCCGATGACTTGTTCCTCGACAACGATCCGTTGCCGCAAGTGCTGACGGCGACGCGCCTGAAGCAGTCGCCGGCGGCCGTGCCGGGGAGCATGACGGTGATCGACAGCGAACTGATCAATGCCAGCGGTGCGCGGGACATCAGCGAGTTGCTGCGGCTGGTGCCGGGAATGATGGTCGGTAATATCACCGGTAATCAGGCGGCGGTGAACTACCACGGCACCAACGCCAGCGAAGCGCGGCGCCTGCAAGTGTTGATCGACGGCCGCTCGGTGTACCGCGCAGGCCTGGCCACCGTGGACTGGAGTGATATTCCGGTGGCCATGGAGGACATCGAGCGCATCGAGGTCTTCCGTGGCCCAAATACCGTGAGCTATGGCGCCAACGCGCTGATGGCGGTGGTCAATATCATCACCCGCAAACCGGCCGACACTCATGGCACGCGGCTGAAAGTCACCCGGGGCCAGCGCGACATCAACGATTTCTACGCCAGCCAGGGCATGGGCTGGGACAGCGGCGACTTGCGCCTGTCGTTGTCCGGCCAGCAAGACGATGGCTTCGATTCGGACCGCACCGGCGCCGATTACCGCGACAGCCGTCGCTTGAACCGCTTCAGCCTCGCCGTCAGCCAGACGCTCAATGAAAACCAGAGCATCGACTGGCAACTGAATGCCAAGGACGGGACTAACCAGCGGCCCTATACCTACCGTCCGGTGTTCTCGGGGATTACCGCCGCCGGGGACAATTCCGACGTCATCGCCAAGGACTATGCCGGCTCGCTGCGCTGGAACCTGGACATCAACCCCGATCACAGCCTTTATATTCAAGGCTCGGCGCAACATTGGGATCGCCAGCAGACGTGGCGCGCCTGCGACGCCGAGATCTCGTTCAGCCCGGAGCTGACCCAACTGTGGCAACTCAACCCGAACTACACCGAACGTCTGGCGCGTAACATGCTGCGCTACACCGGTTCCGGCGCACCGGCGGGCACTGAGGCGGAACGTGCGCTGGGCAATCAGGTATTGAGGCAATGGCAAAACGGCGCCCGGCAAACCCTCTGCGGCGACATTGACCAGAGCACCCGTGAATCTCGCTACAACCTTGAACTGCAAGACACGCTCAGCCTGTCCGACAGCCTGCGGCTGGTCAGCGGCATGAACTATCGTTACGACCGGGCCCATTCCGAGACCTACTTTAATGGCACGCTCGACGACACGACCTGGCGAGCGTTCGGCCAACTCGAGTGGCGTGCCACCGAACACTGGTTGTTGCAGGGCGGGGCGATGTACGAAGACTCACAATTGACCGGCAACTCGCTGACCCCGCGGGTGGCGGTCAATTACCTGATCAATCCGCGCCACGGCTTGC
Organism: Pseudomonas sp. B21-048; assembly: GCF_024748615.1. NCBI lineage: Bacteria > Pseudomonadati > Pseudomonadota > Gammaproteobacteria > Pseudomonadales > Pseudomonadaceae > Pseudomonas > Pseudomonas sp. B21-048. The sequence continues at coordinate 4,069,033 of NZ_CP087168.1, forward strand.
GCGCGGTGTATTCAGAAGCTATCCGCTCGCCAGATATGTTCGAGAACAACGTCAACTGGAGCTATCAGGTGACCAACCTTCAGCCCAGTGCCTACGGGCAGAACAGCGCGCGCTATTTCGTCAAGACCCGAGGCCCGGGCGACCTCGAACAGGAACGCATGCGCTCCCGGGAATTGGGCTACAACGGCTACTTCGCAGAGTGGGGGCTGGCGGTCGACGTGAAGCTGTTCTACGACGAAATCACCGGCATGATCAGCGAACCGCTACGCAATAACCAATACATTGCCAGCAACTCGAACAGCTCGCGCTTCAGCGGAACTGAAACCCAGCTGGATTGGCGCGTCAGTAACGCCGATCGTCTGCGCCTGACGTATGCCTACGTCGATGCCGAGGCGAGCAACCCGCTGGATGCGCAACAGACCGCGCGCAACAGCGGCTCCGCCGGTTGGCTACGCAGCTGGGGCCATGGCTGGAACAGCGCGCTCTTCTACTATGGAGCCGACGTTCTCAACGGTTACCGCTTCGAACGGGTGGACACCCGCATCGCCAAACGCATCGGCTTGGGCAAGGCTCATCTGGAGCTGGCCGGGGTCCTCCAGCAACGCCTCGATAATCAGCCCACCACCTTCATCGACAACCATTACGACGAACGTCGGGTGCTCTATTTCAGCGCGGAGCTGGAGTTTTAAGATGCAACAGCGCCCGCCCTCGAAGACGCCATCCCTTGGCCGCCTGCTGGTCGGGGTGTGCCTGGTGTTTACCGGGTTGCTGTGCAATCTGCCGGCACGGGCCGCCGACATTCTGCTGACGGGTGCTGAGGACAGCCCCGGCGTGGAATCTTTCGTTCAGGCCCTCAGCGAATTGCGCCCCACCGACAGCGTGCGCTTCCAGCCTGTCGCCAGCCTGCCGGCGCCAGGCCAACTGCCCGCCGGCACCCGTCTGATTCTGCTCGACTTGCCCAGCCTCGACTGGCGCCTGCAAGACGCCCAGGGCCCGGCGACACTGGTGCTGCGCATCAGCCGCCTGCAAGCTCGCCGACGCTTGGGCAATGAAATGCCCCCACACCTCAGCCTGCTCTGGAGCGATCCGCCGCTGGATCGACAATTGCGCCTGACCCGACTGCTCCTGCCTGAGGCCCGGCGGGTCGGCGTGCTTTTCGACAGCCACAGCGAATTCTTGTTGAAGGAACTGCGTCAGGCCGCCCTGCCCCTGGGCCTTGAAGTGGTCACCGAGCGTTGGGATAACACCCATGACAGCCGCCCCTTGCAGGCCTTGCTAAAAAACAGTGATGTGCTGCTGGGCCTGGACGACCCTGAGCTGTACAACCCGAAAACCGTGAAAAACCTGCTGCTCAGCAGCTATGCGCGGCAACTGGCGCTGATCGGTCCCAACGCAGCCTTTGTCAGGGCCGGCAGCCTGGCCAGTACTTACAGCGACCAGAACGATTGGCTGAAGATTCTCGACGAACTGCTCGACCGCCCTTCGAGCACCTGGCCGCGCGCACTTTATCCGCAACACTTCAAGGTCTTAAGCAACCCGCAAGTGGCTCGTTCATTAAGTATCGAACCGATGAATGAAGCCTCTGTCGCAACACAGCTGGCCGAAGGAGAACACCGCCCATGACCTTCCGTCGCGGTTGGGACATCAATACCCGCACCCAGATCATCAGCCTCGGCCCGGCCTTGCTGCTGACGTTGCTGCTGATCAGTTTTTTCACCTTCGTGCGCATCCAGGACCTGCGCCAGGAACTCGATCACACCGGTCAGCTGATCGCCAATCAACTGGCGCCGGCCACCGAGTACGGGGTGATTTCAGGCAACAAAGAGGTGCTCGAGAGTTTGCTCAAGGCTACCTTGGCCACGCCCAACGTACGCTTTCTGGAAGTGCAGGACAGCGCCAACCGGATTCTGGTGTACGTCGAGCAACCATCGCAAACCCACAACCGTTCACATCTAGTCGAAGTATTCCAGGCACCGGTACGCCTGCAACGCATCACGCTCCACAGTGATTTTTTCCAGAACAGCCGTACCGTCGCCAGTGCGCCGGGCGAGGATTATCTGGGCCGGGTGATCGTCGGCCTGTCCAATGACGCCTTCAACCAGCGCCAGCAGGAAATCCTTTTCAAGGCCGGGATCCTCGCCTTGTTCGCTCTGCTGTTTACGTTTCTGCTGGCTCGGCGTCTGGCCGGCAGCCTGTCGCAACCGATCCACGACATCGGCAATGCGGTCAAGGCGATCCAGGAAGGCGACTACAAAACGCCCTTGCCGATTGTCGACGACACCGAACTGGGCGCCCTGTCGCAGCACATCAACAACCTTGCCCAAGGCCTTGAGCAAGCCAGTCGCGAACAGCATCAGGCCATGGCCCAATTGATCCAGACTCGCGAGGAAGCGGAAAAGGCCAACAGCGCCAAATCCGATTTCCTCGCGATGATGAGTCACGAACTGCGCACGCCGATGAATGGCGTGCTGGGCATGCTGCAACTGCTGGAAACCACCGAGATGACCGACGAGCAGATCGAGTATGCGGCGCTCGCCTCGGAATCCACCGAACATCTGCTCAAAGTGATCAACGACATTCTCGATTTCTCGCGCATCGAGCGTTCGGAACTGGAGCTGGAGCACATTGCGTTCAACCTCGCGGACCTGATCGGCAGTTGCGCCCAGTCATTCCAGCACAGCGCGGCGCAACGCGGGCTCGACCTGCAACTGCGGATCCCCGAGGACATGCGCGCCCTTCAAGTTCAGGGCGATCCGACGCGGATCCGGCAGATTCTGGTGAATCTGGTCGGCAATGCGCTGAAGTTTACCGAACGCGGCCGCGTCACCCTCGAACCGCAGTGGCAGGCCCTGGATCATGAATTGCTGTGGTTCACCTGCACCGTGCGCGACAGCGGCATTGGCATCTCGGCCGAAAGCCTGGAGTTGATGTTTAACGCGTTCCAGCAAGCCGATAGTTCTATTTCAAGACGTTACGGCGGCACCGGACTGGGGCTGCCGATTGCCCGCACGCTGGCTGAGCGGATGGGCGGTACCTTGCGCGCTCAAAGCCAAGAAGGCGTTGGCTCGGTGTTCACCCTGGAAATCCCTTTGGCTCTGTACAAGCAGCCACTGCCGCTGCTGACCTCACGAGGCCCTATCGGCGATGATCACGGCGAAGGTCGCCATGTGCTGCTGGTAGAGGACAACCCGGTCAATCGCACCGTTGTCGAAGCAATGTTGCGCAGTCTGGGCTTTACTGTCAGCGTCGTCACCGATGGTGCACAAGCGGTGCGTAGTGCCGAAAGCCTGATTTTCGAAGCGATTCTGATGGACTGCCGATTGCCGGTCATCGACGGCTATGAGGCCACCCGACAGATTCGCCGATTGCCTGGCTGTGCTGACGTGCCGATCATCGCCCTGACGGCCAATGCCTTGCAGGGCGACCGCGAAGCCTGCTTATCAGCGGGGATGAACGATTACCTGGCCAAGCCCTTCAAACGCACCGATTTGCAGCAGATTTTGCAGCGCTGGGTGCAGTAGCAAAGGCCTTTCGGCTATCTGCGACTGGCGTGAACGACGAAAGTGCGGCAGTCTTAGGCACCCGTACAGGCCCGAAAAGGGGCTTGAATAAAAATTTCAGTGCACAAGTGTACATTCATGTCCTTGGTGCTGTGACTTTCACCACAACGCAATAGTCTATGAGTAGGCTGCTGACTCGAGGCGTGAATGCTTCGATCGGCCGGGAAGATTCGCCCCCACCCTGCCGCATGGACTATTGAGGAGCTCGCATGACCAAACAAAACGCCTTTACCCGGGAAGACCTGCTGCGCTGCAGTCGCGGTGAGCTGTTCGGCCCAGGTAACGCGCAACTGCCCGCCCCGAACATGCTGATGGTCGATCGCATCACCCATATCAGCGAAGAAGGTGGCAAGTACGGCAAAGGTGAATTGGTCGCCGAGCTGGATATCACTCCAGACCTGTGGTTCTTCGCCTGCCACTTCGAAGGTGATCCGGTGATGCCGGGCTGCCTGGGCCTCGATGCCATGTGGCAACTGGTCGGTTTCTTCCTCGGCTGGCAAGGTCTGCCCGGCCGCGGTCGCGCCTTGGGTTCGGGCGAAGTGAAATTTTTTGGCCAGGTACTGCCGACCGCCAAGAAAGTCACCTATAACATTCATATCAAACGCGTCCTCAAGGGCAAGCTGAACATGGCCATTGCCGATGGTTCGGTGACCGTCGACGGCCGCGAAATCTACACCGCCGAAGGCCTTCGGGTCGGCGTTTTCACCTCCACTGACAACTTCTAAGGGTTATCCGCATGCGCCGCGTCGTTATCACTGGTCTGGGCATCGTTTCGTGCCTGGGCAATGACAAAGAGACCGTCTCCGCTAACCTGCGTGCAAGCCGCCCTGGCATCCGGTTCAATCCGGAATATGCCGAAATGGGTCTGCGTAGCCAGGTTTCCGGCTCCATTGACCTTCCCCTCGAAGAGCTGATCGATCGCAAGATCTTTCGCTTCGTCGGCCACGCGGCGGCTTACGCCTACCTGGCCATGAAAGATGCCATCGCAGATTCCGGTCTGACCGATGAGCAAGTCTCCAACGTGCGTACCGGCCTGATCGCCGGCTCCGGTGGCGCGTCGACCTTGAACCAGATGGAAGCGCTGGACATCCTGCGCGAGAAAGGCGTCAAGCGCGTCGGCCCGTACCGCGTCACGCGGACCATGGGCAGCACCGTCTCGGCCTGCCTGGCCACGCCGTTCAAGATCAAGGGTGTGAACTACTCGATCTCCTCCGCTTGCGCTACCAGTGCTCACTGCATCGGTAACGCCATGGAACAGATCCAGCTGGGCAAGCAGGACATCGTCTTCGCCGGTGGTGGTGAAGAAGAACACTGGAGCCAATCGTTCCTGTTCGACGCCATGGGCGCCCTGTCCACCCAGTACAACGAAACCCCGGAAAAAGCTTCCCGTGCCTACGACGCCAAGCGTGACGGTTTCGTCATTGCCGGCGGTGGCGGCATGGTCGTGGTCGAGGAGCTGGAACACGCTCTGGCCCGCGGCGCGAAGATCTACGCGGAAATCGTTGGCTACGGCGCGACCTCCGATGGCTACGACATGGTCGCTCCGAGCGGCGAAGGCGCTATCCGCTGCATGCAGATGGCCATGTCCACCGTCGACGCACCGATCGACTACCTGAACACCCACGGCACCTCGACTCCGGTCGGCGACGTCATGGAAATGAAAGGTGTGCGTGAAGTGTTCGGCGACAACGCTCCGGCCATCAGCTCCACCAAGAGCCTGTCGGGTCACTCCCTGGGCGCCGCCGGTGTTCACGAAGCGATCTACTGCCTGCTGATGATGGAAGGCAACTTCATGGCGGGTTCGGCCAACATCGACGAACTGGATCCGGAAGTGGCAGACATGCCAATCCTGACCAAGACTCGCGAAGACGCCACCCTCAACACCGTGATGAGCAACAGCTTCGGCTTCGGCGGCACCAACGCCACGCTGGTCCTGAAGCGCTGGGCAGGTAAGTAATTACCCGCTGCTGAGCCGCACATGAAAACGCCCCGACTGGTTCGGGGCGTTTTTTTTGCCTGTAATAAACTGGGCCCCCAATCGCAATTCTTCATTCAAACTCAGCGGCTTTCTTCTCGCGAACATGAAACCTTTGTCATGAAACTTCTGGGCCTGCGACTGAATGTCGCGTATTTCGCGGGCTGCAGGACTTTTGCCGATTCTGCAAAAATTCGTTGCCGAACTCAGTCGTTTACTTAGCCTGCTAATCAAACTTATAACAAAGGCCTGCACACGCCTTGCTGCAGATAACAGAGATTGGAGCTAGCAGATGACTGTAAAAGTAACTGAACGCGACGATTCACATATGTCCCATGAAGGCATCGCCGCCGGTATCCGCATCTGGGATGTGCATCAACAAGACCTGTTGGTCGGGATGTTTCACTCCGAGACCGAAGCCCACCAATACAAGGCCGAACTGGAAACACTGGAGCAGCAGCGCGAAGCGCGTTCTGCATAATGACCGCATTGAAAACGACAAACCCCGCCATGAGCGGGGTTTGTCGTTATTGCAGTCGCTAACGGCTTACCACATCAGATCGTCAGGGATCTGATAGGCCGCGTATGGATCGTCTTCCGCGCTGACTTCTTCTGTCTGCACATTCAGCTGCACGATGCGCTGCGGATCGCGCTCCTGGATCTTCAGGGCCGCTTCACGCGGGATCACTTCGTATCCACCGGCGTGATGCACGATCGCCAGCGAACCGCTGCTGAGCTTGTTACGCATCAGGGTGTTGACGGAGATACGCTTGACCTTCTTGTCGTCAACGAAGTTGTAGTAATCCTCGGTGGTCAGCTTGGGCAGGCGCGAGACTTCGATCAATTGCTTGACCTGGGCGGCGCGGGCCTTCGCTTCGGCTTTCTCCTGCTGCTGGCGGTTCAGCTCCTGGTCGCGCTTGACCTTCTCGGCCATGGCTTCCTGAGCGGCACGCTGCTGGGAGTCATCGAGTTCGATCTGGCCTTTGTGGGCCAGACGTTGCTGCTTCTGCTTCTCTTTGCCGACCTGTTTGGCCTGCTTTTGATTGACCAGCCCTGCTTTGAGCAACTGGTCGCGAAGGGAAATGCTCATGATGCTTATTTCTCACTTAGGCAACTGCTCAACCGCAGCTGGGCAAATTCTTTTCCTGACGTTTGGCTTCGCCCCACAAGGCGTCCAACTCTTCGAGGGTGCAATCTTCTATGGGACGGTGGGTGTCGCGCAATGCCTGTTCGATAAATCGGAAGCGTCTTTCAAACTTTGAGTTCGCGCCACGCAGTGCTGTTTCCGGATCGACCTTGAGATGTCGCGCCAGATTGACCACGGAAAACAGCAAGTCGCCGACTTCATCGGCAATCGCTACCAAGTCATTGTCGGCCATGGCTTCGAGCACTTCATCGAGCTCTTCGCGCACCTTGTCGAGCACCGGCAAGGCGTCCGGCCAGTCGAAACCGACCTGCCCTGCGCGCTTCTGCAGTTTTGCCGAACGGGACAGCGCCGGCAACGCGGCAGGCACGTCGTCGAGCAAGGACAACTGCTGCGGCGCCGAAGACTTCTCGGCGCGTTCTTGCGCCTTGATCTCTTCCCAGCGTTGCTTGACCTGCTCTTCATTCAAACGCGGGATGTCCAGCGGCGCATACAGATCACCGGTGGGGAACACGTGAGGATGACGGCGGATCAGTTTGCGCGTGATGCTGTCGACCACGCCTTCGAACTCGAAGCGCCCTTCTTCCCGGGCCAGTTGGCTGTAATAAACCACCTGGAACAGCAAGTCGCCCAACTCACTCTGCAAGTGATCGAAGTCCCCGCGTTCGATGGCGTCGGCGACTTCGTAGGCTTCCTCGAGGGTGTGCGGGACGATGGTGGCGTAAGTTTGCTTGATGTCCCACGGGCAGCCGTATTGCGGGTCGCGCAGACGGTTCATCAGGTGCAGCAAGTCTTCAAGTGAATACATCAATCAGTCTCTACAGATTGCATTTGTACAGTCACCATCAATTTCCGTGCAGGTCTCTCACGGCGTGCGGTTACGGCGGGTTTCGATGATGTTCGGCAACTGGGAAATCCGTCCCAGCAACCGCCCCAGCGCATCCAGCCCCGGAATCTCGATGGTCAGGGACATCAACGCCGTGTTGTCCTCTTTGTTCGAACGGGTGTTGACCGCCAGCACGTTGATCCGCTCGTTGAGCAGCACCTGCGACACGTCACGCAGCAGACCGGAACGGTCGTAGGCGCGAATGATGATGTCCACCGGGTAGGTGAGCACCGGCACCGGGCCCCAGCTGACCTGGATGATCCGCTCCGGCTCGCGCCCGGCCAGTTGCAGTACCGAGGCGCAGTCCTGACGGTGAATGCTCACGCCACGGCCCTGAGTGATGTAACCGACGATCGCATCCCCCGGCAGCGGCTGGCAGCAGCCGGCCATCTGGGTCATCAGGTTGCCGACGCCCTGGATCTGAATGTCGCCGCGCTTGCCTGGCTTGTAGCCTGTGGCTTTGCGCGGGATCAGTTCCAGCTGTTCGTTGCCGCGCTCCGGCTCGACCAGTTGCTGCGCCAGGTTCACCAGTTGTGCCAGGCGTAAATCGCCTGCGCCCAAGGCGGCGAACATGTCCTCGGCGGTCTTCATGTTGGCCTTTTCGGCCAGCTTGTCGAAGTCCACCTGCGGCAGGCCGAGGCGGTTGAGTTCGCGCTCGAGCAAGGTTTTACCGGCCGCGACGTTCTGATCGCGGGCTTGCAACTTGAACCAATGAACGATCTTCGCCCGGGCCCGCGAGGTGGTGATGTAACCCAGGTTCGGGTTCAGCCAGTCGCGGCTTGGGGTGCCGTGCTTGCTGGTGATGATCTCGACCTGTTCACCGGTTTGCAGGCTGTAGTTGAGCGGTACGATGCGCCCGTTGATCTTGGCGCCGCGGCAGTTGTGACCGATTTCGGTGTGCACGCGGTAAGCGAAGTCCAGCGGCGTCGCGCCCTTCGGCAAGTCGATGGCGTGACCGTCCGGGGTAAAGATATAGACCCGGTCCGGCTCGATATCGACCCGCAGTTGTTCGGCAAGGCCACCAATATCACCGAGTTCTTCGTGCCACTCGAGGACCTGACGCAGCCAGGAGATTTTCTCTTCGTAGTGATTGGAGCTGGACTTGACGTCGGTGCCTTTGTACTTCCAGTGCGCACACACCCCCAGCTCGGCTTCTTCGTGCATCGCATGAGTGCGGATCTGCACTTCCAGCACCTTGCCTTCAGGGCCGATGACCGCGGTGTGCAGCGAGCGGTAGCCGTTCTCTTTCGGGTTGGCGATGTAGTCGTCGAATTCTTTCGGGATGTGCCGCCACAGGGTGTGGACGATGCCGAGCGCGGTGTAGCAGTCGCGCATTTCCGGCACCAGCACGCGAACCGCGCGCACGTCGTAGATCTGGCTGAACTCCAGACCCTTGCGCTGCATTTTGCGCCAGATCGAATAGATGTGTTTGGCTCGGCCGCTGATGTCGGCATCGACGCCGGTGGCCTGCAACTCGTCTTTGAGTTGGGTCATCACGTCGGCAATGAAGCGCTCGCGATCCAGCCGTCGCTCGTGGAGCAACTTGGCGATCTGCTTGTACTGGTCGGGCTCAAGGTAGCGGAAGGACAAGTCCTCCAGCTCCCACTTGATATGACCGATACCGAGGCGGTGGGCCAGCGGCGCGTAAATGTCGAAGACTTCACGGGCGACGCGGTTGCGCTTCTCGTCGTCGGCGGTTTTCACCGCGCGGATCGCACAGGTGCGCTCGGCCAGTTTGATCAGCGCGACGCGCACGTCGTCGACCATGGCCACCAGCATTTTGCGCAGGTTTTCGACTTGGCCCTGAGTGCCCAGCACCAGGGATTGACGGGGGCTCAGGCTGGCGCTGATCGCCGCCATGCGCAACACGCCGTCGATGAGTTTGGCGACCACCGGACCGAAGCGCTGGCTGACCGCCGGCAACTGGATCTGGCCTTCGCGCACGCCGCGGTACAGCACCGCTGCAACCAACGAATCCTGGTCGAGTTTGAGGTCGGCGAGAATCTCGGCGATCTCAAGGCCCGTGCGGAAACTAGAGGTCCCTTCGGACCACAGATTCTTCGCCGCATTGGCTTGTTGTTCGGCCTCGCGAGCGAACTCGCAGGCTTCCTTCAAGGCTTCGCGATCCAGCGCCGCATCGACACTGACCGCATGATCGAGCCAAGCCTCGAGATTGATACTGCCGTCGGTGTTGATCGGCTGGTGTGCTCTCACCTGTACCATCTTGCTTTACCTTCCCTACGACGCAGATTCAATGCGTCAAATCGCTGACCTTTGCTGCCCGTGTGCACTCGCGGGGCTAAGACGAATGCGCTTTGCACGAGCGGGTCAGTCGGACCAGACGAGCCGTCCTAGCTCGCTTCAAATAACGCCATGGCCTCGACATGTGCCGTCTGAGGAAACATATCGAGAATCCCGGCACGTTTTAACCGGTAGCCCTGCTTGATCAATTCGACCGTGTCGCGCGCAAGCGTTGCAGGGTTGCACGACACATACACCAATCGTTTGGCGCCCAGGGACTTAAGCTTGCGCACCACCTCAAAAGCGCCGTCGCGAGGTGGGTCCAAGAGTACCGCACAAAAGCCTTTATCGGCCCATTCGGCATCGGCCAAAGGCTGAGATAAATCGGCCTGAAAAAACTTCGCATTATGCAAATTGTTGTTCGCGGCATTCGCGGCGGCCCGCTCGACCATCGCCTGCACGCCCTCCACCGCCACCACTTCGCGAACGGTTTTGGCCAGCGGCAAGGCAAAGTTGCCCAACCCACAGAACAGATCCAGAACCCGCTCATCGGATTTGGGCGCCAACCATGCCAACGCCTGGGCGACCATCGCTTCGTTGACCCCGGCGTTGACCTGGATGAAATCCCCCGGCCGATACGCCAGGTTCAAGTCCCACTGTTCAAGGCGATAGCCCAGCGACTGATCGGCCTCGACCGGCTGCGGCTCACCCTCGCCATGCAGCCACAACTGGGCTTCATGGAACGCACAGAATTCCTTGAGAATGGTCATGTCGGCTTCGGACAACGGGGCCATGTGCCGCAGCAATACCGCCAATGACGAACCGCTGAACAACTCCACATGCCCCAGCGCCTGAGGTTTGCTCAAGCGCCGCAGCATCTCCGGCAAGTGGGTCATGATCGGTTGCAAGGGCTGTACCAGCACCGGGCATTCGTTGATGGCGACGATGTCCTGACTGCCGGCAGCGCGGAAGCCGACTTCGAGTTTTTTCGCTTTCATGTCCCAACGCACCGCCACGCGGGCGCGACGACGGTAGCCGAATTCCGGACCGCTCAACGGCGCTGCCCACTCTTCAGGTTCGACACCGGCAACCCGCGACAATTGCTCGGCGAGCATGCGCTGTTTCAGGGCGAGCTGTTCGTTGTGGGGCAAATGCTGCACGCTGCAACCGCCGCAGCGAGCGGCATGAGCGCACGGTGCCGGGCGGCGCAATTCACTGGCCTGGAATACGCGCTCGGTGCGCGCCTCGACCACTTTGCCGTGGGCACCCAAGACCCGCGCCTCGACGTCTTCACCGGCCAATGCGCCGATGACGAACCAGGTGCGACCTTCGAAAAACGCGATACCGCGACCGTCATTGGCCAGGCGCTCAATGGTCAAGCGCTGCTTTTTGCCGGTAGGGACTTGCGGGGCCTTGCTGCCGCCCGCGGGCTGGAAGCGCAGGCCTCTCTCTTGCTTGGCCATCAGTTGGGCGCGTCGAAAATGCCGGTCGACAAGTAACGGTCGCCACGGTCGCAGATGATCGCGACGATCACCGCGTTTTCAACTTCTTTGGACAGACGCAGCATCGCCGCCACGGCACCGCCCGAAGACACGCCGCAGAAGATGCCTTCTTCGCGCGCCAGACGACGGGTCACGTCTTCGGCTTCGCTTTGCGCCATGTCGACGATCCGGTCCACGCGCTCGGCCTGGTAGATCTTCGGCAGGTATTCCTGCGGCCAGCGACGGATGCCCGGAATCGCCGAGCCTTCCATCGGTTGCAGGCCGATGATCTGCACGTTGTCGTTCTGCTCTTTCAAGTAGCGCGAAACGCCCATGATGGTGCCGGTGGTGCCCATCGAGCTGACGAAATGAGTGATGGTGCCTTCGGTCTGACGCCAGATTTCCGGACCGGTGGTGGTGTAGTGCGCCTCGGGGTTGTCACCGTTGGCGAACTGATCCAGCACCTTGCCGCGGCCTTCGGCCTCCATTCGTTGGGCGAGGTCGCGGGCGCCTTCCATGCCTTCTTCCTGGCTGACCAGAATCAGCTCGGCGCCATAGGCCGTCATGGCAGCTTTACGCTCGGCACTGGAGTTGTCCGGCATGATCAGGATCATCTTGTAACCCTTGATCGCGGCAGCCATCGCCAGGGCGATCCCGGTGTTGCCCGAGGTCGCTTCGATCAGCGTATCGCCGGCGTGGATCTGCCCGCGCAATTCGGCGCGGGTGATCATCGACAGCGCCGGACGGTCCTTGACCGACCCCGCCGGGTTATTCCCTTCGAGCTTGAGCAAAAGGGTGTTGCTGGTGGCGCCAGGCAGGCGCTGCAAACGGACCAGCGGAGTGTTGCCGACGCAATCGGCGATGGTTGGGTACTGCAAGGTCATGGCGTATTCGCAATCCAGACTGCGGGGGGGCCTATCATACCGGCAAACGAGCGCAGGCCATATCACGCAAAGTAAGGGGCTTATGGCGAATGGGAATAAGGGTGGGTTTTGTGGTGGGTTGGTGAATGTCATCGCGAGCAGGCTCGCTCCCACAGGGATCAGGGTTGTTCACACAATGTGGGGCTGACACACATTCAATGTGTGCGAGCCTGCTCGCGATGGCGTCGTCACAGACACCATCAATATCCGCCAATAACCGCATATTCAACCGCAACCCTGCCCCGCTGTTTTCCGCCCACAACCGCCCGCCCTGCCTCCGCACCGCATTCCTCGCGATGCTCAAACCCAATCCGAATCCACCATCCCCTGGCCGCGAACCGTCGAGCCGGATGAACGGCGAGAAGATCCGTTCAAGATCCTCTTCAGCCACCCCGCCGCCCTCGTCTTCCAGCCACAAGTGCCAGAAATCGCCATCACGCCGACCACCGAGCGTCACGACACCGCCCTTGGGTGAATGACGAATGGCATTGCGCAGAATGTTTTCCAGCGCCTGGGCCAGGGTATTGAGATGGCCACGCACCCAGCAGGATGCATCCACTGCGCAGTGCAACTGACTCGCCGACCAGCCACTTTCATAGCAGGCGTTTTCCGTGAGCATTTCCCACAACGCCTGGACCTGGATCGCCTCATCGGGCAACGGCGCACGCTCGGTGTCGAGCCAGGCGAGTTGCAGGGCGTCTTCGACCAGACGCTGCATGCCGTCGACTTCCCGGCCAATGCGTTCGCGCAGTTGCCCCAGGTCTTGCTCGCTTTCGCTGGCCACCCTCAGCCGGCTCAGCGGTGTGCGCAATTCATGGGACAGGTCGCGCAGCAGTTGCTGTTGCAGGGCCACCGTGCCTTGCAAGCGCTCGGCCATGTAATCGAAGGCCCTGCCCAGTTCCCCCAATTCGTCCGAGCGGTTGGTGGTGCTACTCGATAAACGCACAGTCAGTTGGTCGGCGCGCCAGGCGTTGGCTTGTTCGCGCAGGCTGTTCAATGGCACGACCAACAATCGATACAGCCCCACGCACAGCAGCAGGGTGAACAGCCCGGGAATCACTCCATTGGTGATCACCCGCCAAAACACCCGGTAGCGTCCGGGCATGAAACGCTGAGGCAATTCGATCACCAGGCTGGCGGCGGACGGGTCGTTGGGAAATGGAATCTTCAGCCACGGCAGGCCTTGATTACGCCGACTCACCGGCCAATCCAGACCGCGCAAAAAGGTCAGGCGCTGGATTTCCTGGTTGGCCAGCGGATGATTACTCAGCGATTGCAAGTCGGCGCCGATGACACCGACCCAGGTCGACTCACGCTGGCGGACTCGCTGCAACCAGGCATCAATGCCTGCACTCTGCTGCTCGTTCCAAGCCCGCTCCGCCTCGGCGGCGTAGCGCGTCAGGGTGCCCCGGGCCTCGTCGGACAGGAACAGGTTTTTCTTTTCCATGTAGCGGCCCCAGGACCAGCTCAACCAGATCATCAGCAGACAGAACGCCACCAACCAGCAAGCCAGTTTCCAGAACAGTGAGTGCCGGCCCGGCACGTCAGACCATGTCATCGGCCGCACTCAATACATACCCCTTACCCCAGACCGTACGCACTTCACGCTCGGTGTAACCGATGGCCTTGAGTTTGCGACGAATCTGGCTGACGTGCATGTCGAGGCTGCGGTCATGGGGCGCGTAGCCGCGCTGCAACACCTGCTGATACAGGAATGCCTTGCTTAGTACTTCATCGCCGTTGCGATTCAATGTATCCAGCAACCGATATTCGCTGCGGGTCAGGCCGGCCGCGTGCCCGCCCCAAAAGACCTCGCACCGTTCTTCATCGAAACGCAGGCTGCCCACCACTGAGGCAATCGGTGCCGGCGCCGGCCGCCGGTCGAGCGCTACCCGCCGCAGGATCGCCTCGATGCGCACCCGCAATTCGACCATGCTGAACGGTTTGGGCAGGTAATCATCGGCGCCGAGGCGAAAGCCACTGATGCGATCCGCCTCCGAGCCCAGCGCCGACATCAGCACCACCGGCGTGGAATGGCTCTGACGCAGTTGGGTCAGCACCGCCAGGCCATCCAGCCCCGGCAGCAGAATATCCATCAACACCACATCGAAGGCTTGCTGGCGGGCAATGGCCAACCCTTCCAGGCCGTTCTGGCACCAGGTCACCTGAAAACCGCAGCGCTCCAGATGCTCATGAACATAAGCACCCAGCACCAGATCGTCTTCGATGGAGAGGATACGGGGATGACTGATAGAGATGGGAGCCATGATCATCTGCAAATAATTCTCAATTGCCGATTATTCAAGATTGCCTCGTCGGCGGCAACCCAAAGGTTTGCCCCTGAGACCAAAGCACCGAACTGGCCGACGAATGACGACATCATTTTTACGAAGATTGCCCGCCTGCAAATCGCTACACTGCGCAGGTGGCGCGTGCCGGACGCACGTGCAGGTCAATGAACAGCTGGATGCGGGAGAGATGCGTGCTCAAGAAACTGGGAATTAAAGGCCGCGTGCTGTTGCTGACCCTGTTGCCGACCACCCTGATAGCGCTGGTCCTGGGCGGCTATTTCACCTGGATGCAGCAATCGGACCTGCAATCCCAACTCATGCAGCGCGGCGAAATGATTGCCGAACAGTTGGCGCCGCTGGTGGCACCGGCGATGGGTCGCAAAGACAACGATCTGCTGGAACGCATCGCCACCCAGTTCCTGGAACAAACCGACGTGCGCGCGGTAACGTTCCTCGCCCCCGACCGCACACCGCTGGCCCACGCCGGCCCGACCATGCTCAATCAGGCCCCTTTGGGCAGCGGTTCACAGCTGCTGCACCGCAGTGGCAATGACGCCACGCGTTACCTGCTGCCGGTGTTCGGCAAGCACCGCAACCTGGCCGGCGCCCCGATCCCCGATGAAGCCGACCGCCTGCTGGGCTGGGTCGAACTTGAACTGTCCCACAACGGCATGTTGTTGCGCGGTTATCGCAGTCTGTTCGCCAGCCTGCTGCTGATCGGCGCAGGCCTGGGCGGTGCGGCACTGTTGGCGTTGCGCATGGGCCGGACCATTAACCGGCCGCTGAGCCAGATCAAACAGGCCGTGGCTCAGCTCAAGGACGGTCACCTGGAAACCCGCCTGCCGCCTCTCGGCAGCCAGGAACTGGATGAACTGGCGTCCGGCATCAACCGCATGGCCGGAACCCTGCAAAACGCTCAGGAAGAATTGCAAAACAGCGTCGACCAGGCCACCGAAGACGTGCGTCAGAACCTGGAAACCATCGAAATCCAGAACATCGAGCTGGACCTGGCGCGCAAGGAAGCCCTGGAGGCGAGCCGGATCAAATCCGAGTTTCTAGCCAACATGAGCCATGAAATCCGCACGCCGCTCAACGGCATTCTCGGCTTCACCCATTTGCTGCAAAAAAGCGAACTCACCCCGCGCCAGCTCGATTACCTGGGCACCATCGAAAAATCCGCCGACAGCTTGCTGGGGATCATCAACGAGATTCTCGACTTCTCGAAAATCGAGGCCGGCAAACTGGTGCTCGACCATATTCCGTTCAACCTGCGCGACTTGCTGCAAGACACCTTGAACATCCTTGCCCCGGCTGCCCACGCCAAAGAGCTTGAGCTGGTGAGCCTGGTTTATCGCGATACGCCACTATCGCTGGTGGGCGATCCCCTGCGGCTCAAGCAGATCCTTACCAACCTTGTGAGCAATGCGATCAAGTTCACCCGCGAAGGCACCATTGTCGCCCGGGCCATGCTCGAAGAAGAGCATGAAGACAGCGTGCAACTGCGCATCAGTATTCAGGACACCGGCATTGGTCTGTCGAATCAGGACGTGCGCGCTTTATTCCAGGCCTTCAGTCAGGCTGATAACTCGCTGTCCCGGCAACCTGGCGGCACCGGCCTGGGGCTGGTGATTTCCAAACGCCTGATCGAACAGATGGGTGGCGAGATCGGCGTCGACAGCACACCGGGTGAAGGTTCGGAGTTCTGGATCAGCCTGAGCCTGCCCAAAGCCCGCGACGACGCCGAAGACCTGCCCGGCCCACCCTTGCTCGGACAGCGGGTGGCGGTGTTGGAAAACCATGAGCTGGCCCGTCAGGCCTTGCAGCATCAACTGGAAGACTGCGGCCTGGCAGTCACGCTGTTCAACACCTTGGAAAGCCTTGCCAATGGCGTGACTGGCGCCCATCAGACCGATCAGGCCATCGGTCTGGCAGTGCTCGGCATCACCAGCAACGATATGCCGCCGGAGCGCCTCAACCAGCACATCTGGGACCTCGAACACCTGGGCTGCAGAGTGTTGGTGCTGTGCCCGACCACCGAACTGACGCTGTTCCACCTCTCGGTGCCCAACCCCCACAGCCAGCTGCAGTCCAAACCGGCCTGCACGCGCAAACTGCGCCGGGCCTTGTCGGATCTGGTCAACCCGCGCCAGCAGCGCAGCGACCCCGGCGAGCCGCTTTCCAGTCGCGCGCCGAAGATCCTTTGCGTCGATGACAACCCGGCCAATCTGTTGCTGGTGCAAACCCTGCTCGAAGACATGGGCGCCAAAGTGCTCGCGGTGGAAAGCGGTTACGCCGCGGTCAAGGCCGTGCAGAGCGAGACCTTCGATCTGGTGCTGATGGACGTGCAAATGCCCGGCATGGACGGCCGCCAGAGCACCGAAGCCATTCGCCAGTGGGAAAGCGAGCGGCATTGCACGCCGCTGCCGATCGTTGCTCTTACCGCCCACGCGATGGCCAACGAAAAACGCGCGTTGCTGCAAAGTGGCATGGACGACTACCTGACCAAACCCATCAGTGAACGGCAACTGGCGCAGGTGGTGTTGAAATGGACCGGCCTAGCGTTGCGTAATCACGGGCCGGAGCGCTCCAGCGACAACCACAACGGTCATGAGTTGCAGGTACTCGATCACGATGAAGGTCTGCGTCTGGCGGCCGGCAAGGCTGATCTGGCGGCGGACATGCTGGCCATGTTGCTGGCCTCTCTGGAAGCCGACCGCGAGGCCATCCGCGTAGCCCGTGAAGCCAATGACCAGAATGCCCTGATCGAGCGAGTCCATCGCCTGCATGGGGCGACCCGTTATTGCGGCGTCCCGCAACTGCGCGCCGCCTGCCAGCGCAGTGAAACCCTGCTCAAGCAACAGGACCCCAAAGCCACTGGCGCGCTGGAGGAACTCGAACGAGCCATCAATCGCCTGGCGGCCCAGGCGCGCATCAATGCCTGATGCAGCGCAATAATGCCGGGCGTTTTAAGGGTTAAGGTGGAGTGAGATTTCCAGGAGGACAACATGCGCACGATTCTTTTCAGCAGCCAGACCTATGACCGCGACAGTTTTCTGAGCGCCGACCTGCCCGTCGGCATCGAGTTGCAGTTCCAGCCGGCGCGACTGAGCCTCAACACGGTGGCGCTGGCGGAGCATCACGAAGTGGTCTGCGCCTTCATCAATGATGACCTCAGCGCCCCGGTACTCGAACGTCTGGCCGCGGGCGGCACACGCCTGATCGCCCTGCGCTCGGCCGGTTACAACCATGTCGACCTGGCGGTGGCCAAGCGCCTGGGGCTGGCGATTGTGCGGGTTCCGGCTTACTCGCCTCACGCGGTGGCCGAACATGCGGTGGCGCTGATTCTGGCGCTTAACCGCCGCCTGCACCGTGCCTACAACCGTACTCGCGAGGGAGATTTCAGCTTGCACGGGCTGACCGGTTTCGACCTCGTGGGCAAGACCGTCGGCGTCGTCGGCACCGGACAGATCGGCGCGACTTTCGCGAAAATCATGAACGGCTTCGGCTGCCGGTTATTGGCCTGTGATCCTTACCCGAACCCACAGGTCGAAGCGCTCGGCGCGTGCTACCTCAGCTTGCCGCAACTGCTGGCCGAGTCGCAGATCATCAGCCTGCATTGCCCGCTCAACGAACAGAGCAAACATTTGATCAACAGCGAATCGTTGGCGCACATGCAGCCCGGCGCGATGTTGATCAACACCGGGCGTGGCGGTCTGGTGGATACGCCGGCGCTGATCGATGCGTTGAAGAACGGGCAATTGGGCTATCTGGGGCTGGATGTGTATGAAGAGGAAGCGCAGCTGTTCTTCGAGGATCGCTCCGACCTGCCGCTGCAGGACGATGTGCTGGCGCGCCTTCTAACCTTTCCGAACGTCATCATCACGGCGCACCAGGCCTTCCTCACCCGTGAAGCGCTCGGCGCGATTGCCGCGACCACCCTGCAGAACATCGCGGCCTGGGCAGCCGGTTCGCCACAGAATCAGGTCGAGGGCAGCTGAACCAGATCGAAGGTTACATGCCCGCACCATGCTGCGTTGATGCCCGTGCTAGCATATCGCGCATATTTGGAGGACCCATGGTCGAACACGATTTTCGCTACAGCCTGATGAACCCGCAACACACCCTCACCGAATGCCGCGCCCTCGTGCCGGGGCGTTATCAAGTCACCGGCAACGGCGGCTCGATTCGTAATAACGACGTGCTGGTAGTGACCCTTAAAGGCAGCAAGGACTTGTCCATGCGCCTGACCGTCGAAACGGTTCGCCACCTGATCAACCCGCCGGGCCAATGGGTCGCGGTGGCCAGTGGTCCGGTGTTCGGCGAACTGGCGATCCACACCTGGCAAGTCAACTGCGACAGCTGCGCCAAAGAGCTGAGCTTTGAGTTCGCGGTCGACGCCAAGCTGGGCAACAAGGCGGAAAAACCGGCCGCCACTGCACGGATTGCCGAGCTGGGCTGGGCCACCGTTGCCGACAAGCACCTGTGCAAGCAGTGCCAGGAGCCTGCGTGATGAAACGCCTTGCTCTGACCGCCATGGCTGGCGCCAGCCTGTTGGGCTGCGCCGCCGAACCGGTGCAATTGCAACACAACCGTAGCTACATTCTGGAATGGATCGGCGAACGCCCACTGATGGACTACAGCCATCTGACCATCACCCTCGATAAAGACGGTCGGGCCTATGGCAATGGCGGCTGCAACCACTGGTTCGCGCCGTATACCCTGGAAGGCGACAAGCTGAGCTTCGGCAAGATCGGCAGCACCCGCAAAATGTGTGCACCAGCGTTGATGGAGCAGGAAAAACGCTTCCTGCAGGCGCTGGAAAACGTGCAGCGCTGGGACGTTTCACCGATCGACCAAATGCGCTTCTGGCCGGCGCAAGGCAAACCACTGCGTTGGTGGCTTGAAGAGGGTTGATCAGTCTCTTTTCGACCGATCGTTCCCACGCTCTGCGTGGGAATGCATCTAGTGACGCTCTGCGTGACAGGGACGCGGAGCGTCCCGGGCGGCATTCCCACGCAGAGCGTGGGAACGATCAGTCTCTTTACCCCTCTCTAATGATCAATTCTTGGCCTGCAACGCCTCAAGCTTCGCCATCACCCCCGCCGCCGTCTGCTCCCCCATCAACTGTTCGCGCACCTTGCCCTTGTTATCGATGATGTAAGTCACCGGCAGCGCTTCACTGCGTGGCAATTCGAAAAGATCGGCCGGGTCCTGGGCCAGCACGGTGAAGGCGATCCCCAGTTTCTCGCTGGCGCTTTTCAGCTCTTCGCCCTGCACATTGTCGAAATTGACCCCGAACACTCCGACCTTCTTGCCCTTGAGCTGCTCGGCCAGCACGTTCAACTCAGGAATCTCGGTACGGCACGGGCCGCACCATTCGGCCCAGTAATTGAGCACCAGCCATTGTTTGTCCAGACGCTCGGCGGCGACTTTGTGGCCATTTTGGTCGGTGCCATAGTCATTGCCGCAGCCCCCCAGTAATAACGCCCCCATGATCGCCAATGCCGCTGCCAGTCGCCTTGTCATGTCCCGATCCTTGTCAAAAAATAGAATGCACCTGCGACCCATCGCCTCCCAAGGTTCTGGATTACGCGCCGCACAGTTAGAATAGCCGCCACCTTACGCAAGATGCGACCCGCACATGACCGATCTGACGCTTTATCACAACCCGCGCTGCTCGAAATCCCGCGGTGCGCTCGAACTGCTCCAAGCCCGTGGCGTGGCCCCGACCGTGGTCCGCTACCTGGAAACCCCGCTCGACGCCGCGCAAATCCAGAGCCTGCTGAACAAGCTCGGCATCAGCGCCCGGCAATTGCTGCGCACCGGCGAGGACGAGTACAAAACCCTCAACCTGGCCGACAGCAGCCTGAGCGAGGCGCAATTGATCGCCGCCATCGCCGCACACCCGAAACTCATGGAGCGCCCGATTCTCGAAGTCGGCGACAAAGCCATCATCGGCCGTCCGCCGGAGAATGTGCTGGAGTTGCTGCCGTGAGTGCGCCGTACATTCTGGTGCTGTATTACAGCCGCAGCGGCTCGACCAATGAAATGGCCCGGCAGATTGCCCGCGGTGTCGAGCAGTCCGGTATGGAAGCGCGCCTGCGCACCGTGCCGGCGATCTCCACTGAATGCGAAGCCGTGTCGCCGGACATTCCCGATGAAGGCGCGCTGTACGCCAGCCTCGACGATTTGAAGAACTGCGCCGGCCTGGCCCTCGGCAGCCCGACCCGGTTCGGCAACATGGCCGCACCACTCAAGTACTTCCTCGATGGCACCAGCAATCTGTGGCTGACCGGCGCCCTGGTGGGCAAACCGGCCGGGGTCTTCACCTCGACCGCGAGCCTGCACGGCGGCCAGGAAACCACCCTGCTGTCGATGATGCTGCCGTTGCTGCACCACGGCATGCTGATCACCGGCCTGCCTTACAGCGAATCGGCGCTGCTGGAAACCCGTGGCGGCGGCACGCCGTATGGCGCCAGCCATCACGCCGGTGCCGATGGCAAAAGCGGTTTGAATGAACACGAAGTTGCGCTGTGCCGGGCTTTGGGCCTGCGGTTGGCGAAGACTGCGCAAAAGCTGGTGAGCTGATATGGCCAAAAAGCCGAAGACTCTGCCTTCCATCGAATGGCTCGAACCGCGAGTACGAGCAATGCGCGTCATCAGCCTGCTGTGCTTTTTCGGCCTGGTGGGGCTGCTCTGCGCCTACTACCTGGTATTCGCCGACCTGCATGGCGCGCGGCCGTGGGTGATTCTGCTGATCGAACTGGTGCCACTGCTGTTGCTGGCGCCGGGGATGATCATCGGCAGCGCCCGCGGGCATTCGTGGATGTGTTTTGTGGTGAACCTGTATTTCATGAAGGGCGCATTGGCTGCGTATGACCCGAACCGGCAGCTGTTCGGGTTACTGGAGATGGGCGCGAGCCTGGCGGTGTTCTGCTCGGCCATGTTGTATGTGCGGTGGCGGTTTCAGTTGAATCGCAAGTTGGCTGGCGAGGGCGAAACCTCCGTCGCCTGACCGCCCCCACAGTGATCGTTCCCACGCTCCGCGTGGGAATGCATCAAGTGACGCTCCGCGTCACAGGGACGCGGAGCGTCCCCGGCGGCATTCCCACGCAGAGCGTGGGAACGATCATTTTCGTCAGTGATTCACGGTGTACGCCAGCATCATCGAAATCTGGCTCATCGGCCGCCCACCGCTCTCTTCATGCCACTGGTTGAACGCATTCTGCACCGTGGCCATGTCCCGCAGGCTGGTCGGAGCCTTGTCGACGATCTTCTGCGCACTCAGCGCTGCCACCACGTCGTAGCTCGGCACGAAGGTGTCCTTGCCGACCATGCGCAAGAATCGCGGCGCCGATAACCCGCCCAACTGATGCCCGTGTTTTTTCAGGTAGGTCCACAACCCGACGATGTCGGTCACAGGCCATTCGGCGATCAACGCGCCAAAACTGCCCTTCTCATGGGCCACGTCCAGAATGAACTGCGCATTGCGCGGCACGCTCTTGAGCTTGCCCAGGTGGCGGATGATTCGCGCGTCCTGCATCAAGCGCTCCAGATGCTCGGCGCTCATCAGCACGACTTTTTCCGGGTCGAACTTGAAGAACACCTCTTCGAACGCCGGCCACTTGGCGTCCACCAGGCTGTGCTTGAGCCCGGCGCGGAACACCCGCAGCGCCATGGTCGAGAGGTAGCGGTCGTCGCTGATCTTGCGCAATTGCGCCGGGGTCTTGGGAACGGGCAGATGGGCTTCCAGTTCAGCCGCCGAACCGAAGCGGTTCAAGCAGTATTCGTTCAGCCACTTGTAGTCGCGCATGCCCTCTCCTGAGGATTGAAATGAAAACGGCGCCTGCGAGCGATAAAACCTGTGGGAGTGGGCTTGCTCGCGAAAGCGGTGTGCCATTCAACATGAATGTCGGCTGACACTACGCATTCGCGAGCAAGCCCGCTCCCACATATTGCTCAGAGGTTTACTACGTTGACGAACCGCGATGCGGCGGTCTCATCGATGCGCAGGTTGGTGAAGTCAAACAGGTTACGGTCCGCCAGTTGCGACGGGATCACGTTCTGCAAGCTGCGGAAAATGCTTTCGGTACGACCCGGGGTCTTGCGTTCCCAGTCCTGCAGCATCTCTTTAACCACCTGGCGTTGCAGGTTTTCCTGGGAGCCGCAGAGGTTGCACGGAATGATCGGGAATTGCTTGAAGTCCGAGTAAGCCTGAATGTCTTTTTCGTTGCAGTAAGCCAGCGGGCGGATCACTACGTTGCGACCGTCGTCGGCACGCAGCTTCGGCGGCATGGCCTTGAGCGAACCGTTGAAGAACATGTTCAGGAAGAACGTCTCGACGATGTCGTCGCGGTGATGACCGAGGGCCATTTTGGTCGCGCCGATTTCATCGGCAAAGGTGTAGAGCGTGCCGCGACGCAGGCGTGAGCACAGCGAGCAGGTGGTCTTGCCTTCCGGGATCAGCTCCTTGACCACCGAATAGGTGTCTTTCTCGACGATGTGGTACTCGATGCCCAGTTCTTTGAGGTAAGCCGGCAGCACGTGCTCGGGAAAGCCTGGCTGCTTCTGGTCCATGTTCACGGCCACGATCTCGAACTTGATCGGGGCGACCTTCTGCAAATGCATCAGCACGTCGAGCAGGGTGTAGCTGTCCTTGCCACCGGACAGGCAGACCATGACCTTGTCGCCGTCTTCAATCATGTTGAAATCGGCGACAGCCTCACCGGCCTGGCGGCGAAGGCGCTTTTGCAGTTTGTTCTGGTTGACCGTAAGAGTGCCCATGACGCGAAATCCGTGAGGTGTGACGAAAGGCCGGCATTTTACGCAAAAACCCTTTCGGGGCGAAGCCTGCACTTTATATGACTTGAGCATACCCCTGTGGCGAGGGATTCATTCGGCACAGACCCGGCGGCGATTAACAAGAGTGTTTACAGCGCGATTTGCTCTAAAGCCCTCGCACTATTGCCGGTAACTCCTTTCTATACTGCGGCATAAGGTCGCACACGTATTCAGACCTGTACTTACCTGGCCACTTTGGCCCGTAAGCGCTCCGCTGGGGGGCGATGGCAACAACAAGAGGAGTGACTGGCATGATCCATCACGTAGTGGGGCTCTTCACCCACCCTGACCAGGAATGGAAAGAAATCCGTGGCGACCAGGAGGAAAGCATCAGCCACATGTACCTCACGCATACCCTGATACTGGCGGCGATCCCCGCCGTGTCGGCGTTTATCGGCACCACGCAGGTCGGCTGGGTCATTGGTAGTCGGGCGCCAGTGATGCTGACCATGGAAAGTGCGCTGTGGATGACCATCATGTCGTACCTGGCGATGCTCGGCGGTGTCGCGGTGATGGGCGCGTTCATCCACTGGATGGCCCGCACTTATGACGCCAACCCGAGTATGGCGCGCTGTGTCGCGTTCGCCACGTACACCGCGACGCCACTGTTCATCGGTGGTCTGGCGGCGCTGTACCCGCATATGTGGCTGGGCATGATCGTCGGCACCGCGGCCATCTGTTACACGGTGTACCTGCTGTATGTGGGCCTGCCGACGTTCATGAACATTCCGTCGGACGAGGGATTTCTGTTTTCAAGCTCGGTGCTCGCCGTCGGACTGGTGGTGCTGGTGGCGATCATGGCGTTCACGGTGATTGTCTGGGGACTGGGCGTAGGACCGGTCTATACGAATTAGCCACACACCCGCCAAAAACAAGATCTGCCAACACAGGCCGCCGCAAGGCGGCCTTCTACTCTCTAAGAAAGAGCAGGAGCGACGACCATTCGGCGCCTGAACGATTCGCAAGTCCCGAGGGTTGCGGCATACTCGACGTCTCTGGAGATCCATCAAGCATGCCCGAGCAACTCAATACCCGCGTCGAAGACTGTTTCCAACAAGCCGAATCCTTTTTCAAACGACCTTTCAAACGCCCCGTGGTGAGCCTCAAGCTGCGCGGGCAAAAAGCCGGTGTCGCGCATCTGCACGAGAACCTGCTGCGCTTCAATCCGCAGTTGTACCGGGAAAACACCGAAGACTTCCTCAAGCAGACCGTGGCGCATGAAGTCGCACACCTGATCGCCCATCAATTGTTCGGCGACCGCATCCAGCCCCATGGTGAAGAGTGGCAACTGATCATGCGCGGTGTTTACGAACTGCCGCCCAACCGCTGCCACACCTACGACGTCAAACGCCGCAGCGTGACCCGCTACATCTACAAATGCCCGTGCGCCGACAGCGATTTCCCGTTCTCGGCGCAGCGCCATGGTTTGGTGAGGCAGGGGCGGCGGTATTTGTGCCGGCGGTGCAGGAGCACATTGGTGTTTAGTGGGGAGATGCGGGTCGAATAACCGCATGATCGTTCCCATGCGCAGCAAAGGAATGCATCCCGTGACGCTCTGCGTCACAGTGGACGCTCTGCGTCCATGGCGGCATTCCCACGCGGAGCGTGGGAACTCAATCAACTCACTACTTTCGCCATACGCAACTCTTCGATGCGCTGCGCACTAAACCCCAACTCCCCCAACACCTGATCGGTATGCTCACCCAGCCCCGCCCCGATATGCCGCGGCTCAGGCAACCCGTCCGAAAACTTCAACGGACAAGCCATCTGCGCCTGAGTCGAACCATCGCCCCTCGGCACCTCATTCACCATTTCCCGTGCCTTCAACTGCGGATGCCGCACGGCTTCGCCCAGGCTCAACACCGGCTCGACGCACGCATCGACCCCGGCAAACAGCTCACACAACGTGGCAAAGTCGTATTTTTCGAATTCAACTTTCAACGCCTCCTTGAGCACCTGTTGCCGGGCCGGTTCGGGTGACAGCCCCTGGGCTGCCAGTTCTGGCCGGCCCAGGGCCGTACAGAGTTGCTGCATGAACGCCGGCTCCAGGCTGCCCACCGACAACCAGCGTCCATCGCGCGAACGGTAGTAGTCGTAGAAGCTGCCGCCGTTGAGCATCTGGTCTTCCCTGCCCGGCTCCACGCCACAGGCCAGGTACCCGGCACCGGCCATGGCGTTCAGGCTGAAGGCGCAGTCGGTCATGCTCACATCCAGATGCTGCCCCTGCCCGGTCTGCTGCCGCGCGATCACCGCCGCCAGCAGGCCGATCACCCCGTGCAGCGAGCCGCCCGCGACATCCGCCACCTGTATGCACAACGGCAACGGGCCGCTGTCAACGCGACCGGTGTAGCTCGAAAGCCCCGCCAGCGCCAGGTAGTTGATGTCGTGGCCGGCGCGGTCCTTGTAGGGGCCGGTCTGGCCATAACCGGTGATCGACACATAGATCAGCTTCGGGTTGATCGCCTTCAAGGCTTCATACCCCAAACCGAGCCGGTCCATCACGCCGGGACGAAACTGCTCCAGCACGATGTCGTGGTCCTGCAGCAATTGCTTGATCACCTCCAGCGCCTCGGGCTGCTTGAGGTCCAGCGCCAGGCTGCGCTTGTTGCGATTGAGGTACGCGTGGCTGGCCGACACGCCTTGATCATGCGGCGGCAATACTCGCAACAGGTCCATGCGGGTCGGCGATTCGATGCGCAGCACCTTGGCGCCCATGTCTGCCAGCAGCAACGAGGCGAACGGCCCCGGCAACAGTGTCGAGAAATCCAGAACCTTGAGTGATGCCAGTGGACCGAGCATAAGTGTTCTCCAGTGCGATCCCCCAAGCCTAGGCAGCCTGGGACATTGCAGCAATCACCTTATGTGTCAGTGGCGGTGACCGTTGCGCTCAAATCGCAGGTAAGAAAAAACCCGCCGAAGCGGGTTTTTCATGCAGCCAGAGTACTTACTTGACGCTGGCCGGGGTTGGGCCTTCAGCCACACCCAGATCGTCTACTTCACGCTCGTCGGAGATACCGCGACCGCCGGAAGCCAGCTCGACTTGCAGTTTGTCCTCGTCCAGCTCTTTCACCCACTTGGCGACCACGAGGGTGGCCACGGCGTTACCAACAAGGTTGGTCAGCGCACGGGCTTCGGACATGAAGCGGTCGATACCGAGGATCAGCGCCAGGCCGGCCACCGGCAGAGTACCCACGGCCGACAGGGTGGCTGCCAGCACGATGAAACCGCTACCGGTCACACCCGCCGCACCTTTGGAGGACAACAGCAGCACCAGCAGCAAGGTGATCTGGTGAGTCAGGTCCATCGGGGTATCAGTCGCCTGAGCGATGAACACAGCCGCCATGGTCAGGTAGATCGAAGTACCGTCGAGGTTGAACGAGTAGCCAGTCGGGATCACCAGACCCACAACCGATTTCTGCGCACCCAGGCGTTCCATCTTGATCAGCATGCGTGGCAGCGCGGATTCCGAAGAGGAAGTACCCAGCACGATCAGCAGTTCTTCACGGATGTAGCGAATCAGTTTGATAACGCTGAAACCGTGCGCGCGGCAGATGGCGCCCAGTACCAGAACCACGAACAGGATGCAGGTGATGTAGAAGCAGATCATCAGCTGACCGAGTTGCACCAGCGAACCGACACCGTAGGCACCGATGGTGAAGGCCATCGCACCGAACGCGCCGACTGGAGCGAGCTTCATGATCATGTTGATGATGTTGAACATCACGTGAGCAAAGCGATCGATGAAGTCCAGCACCGGTTTGCCGTAGGCACCCAGGCGATGCAGGGCGAAACCGAAGATCACCGAGAACATCAGCACTTGCAGGATGTCGCCGTTGGCGAAGGCGCCGACGATGGTGTTCGGGATCACGTTGAGGATAAAGGCAATGATGCTCTGGTCTTTACCGGCCGAGATGAAGCCAGCGATTTTGCTGGTGTCCAGGGTCGTCACGTCGATGTGCATGCCGGCGCCCGGTTGCACGACGTTGACCACGACCAGACCGATCAGCAAGGCAATGGTGGAAACAATTTCGAAGTACAGCAGCGCATAGCCGCCTGTCTTGCCGACCGATTTCATGTTCTGCATGCCGGCGATACCACTGACGACGGTACAGAAGATGATCGGTGCGATGACCATTTTGATCAGTTTGATGAACCCGTCACCCAGCGGCTTGAGGGCTACACCGGTCTGCGGGTAGAAGTGACCGAGCAAAATGCCGATAGCGATGGCAACGATCACCTGGAAGTACAGGGATTTATACAGTGGCTGACGAGTCGTCATTGCAAAGTTCCTCAAGAGTGCCTCAGAACAACATCCATCTGTTGTCCCTGACACCTCAATTGCGAACCCTCCTGCACTGGAGGGATTTGTTTTGTCGAGCTGCGCTACGGCAGACCTCTGCGGCTTGTATCGCAAGCCCCGTGCCACCTTCGAAAAAAAACCTGCCAGCCTTGTGACATCAAGGGTTACAGGTTTTTCTTCGTCACTGAGCGGTTACGTCAAAGTGGCGGATTTCCGCCCATCAGCCAAATCTCGTCCTGCAATTTGGCGGATATCCGCCTTGTTCATTCTTCACGGGCACCGCTACCATCCATTGCTCAGTGGACGGACCTGCCCTCTATGCGCGAACGCACCATCGCCAGCCATTTCGCCCGTGCCGCCCTCGGTGGCGCGCGCCGGCGTGGCTACGACTATTCGAGTCTGTTGCAGCAACTGGGGATCAGCCCCGAGCTGCTTGAGGAGCCGCGCGCCCGAATCGCACCCGAGCAGTTCGCCCGATTGATCCAGGGGCTGTGGTTGGCTCTGGACGACGAATACCTGGGCTTCGGACAGGCCCCGAGCAAACCCGGCAGCTTCGCGATGATGTGCCACGCGGTGATCCACAGCCGCACGCTGGAGAAAGCGCTCAATCGCGGTTTGTTGTTTTACAGCCTGTTCCCCGGCGCGCCGCGTCTGACGCTGAGCCGCGAAGGCGACATGGTTCGCCTGAGCCTGGACGATTCGCCGCTGTGGGACCCGGACCATTTCCTCAGCGAAAGCCTGTTGGTGATCTGGCATCGGTTCGGCAGTTGGCTGATCGGCCAGCGCATTCGTCTGGAGCAGGCTACGTTCAGCTACCCGAGGCCCGAACACGGGGCCGAATACGATTTGCTGTTTTCCTGCCCGCTTGAGTTCACTTGCGCGCAAAGCAGCCTGTTGTTTCACAGTCGCTACCTGAACATGCCGCTGTTGCAGGACGAACGCACCCTCAAGCACTTTCTCGAGCGCTCTCCCGCCGACCTGCTATCGCGCCCTGATGAAGGCGACAGCCTGAGCAGCCAATTGCGGCGCTTGCTCAGCCGCGACAGTGCGCGCTGGCCGGACCTGGAAGCCGTGGCCGCGCACCTGCACATCAGCCCGCAAACCTTGCGTCGGCATTTACGCGAAGAAGGCACGAGTTTTCAGGAATTGAAGGATCAGTTGCGTCGGGACATTGCGATTTATCATCTAGGCCGCGCGGATTTGTCGTTGCAACAGATTGCCGAGCAGCTGGGGTTTTCCGAGCCGTCGGCGTTTCACCGGGCGTTCAAGAAATGGACGGGGTTGACGCCGGGGGCCTATCGCGCCCAAGAGAATTGAATTCTAGCGCTTGATCGTTCCCACGCTCTGCGTGGGAATGCAGCCCGGGACGCTCCGCGTCCCACCCTCTAGAGCCGAACGCGGAGCGTCCCTTGAGGTATTCCCACGCAGAGCGTGGGAACGATCGGTTACAGGTTCTTCGCTAGCCTCGCGGATCGAAGTTATCCAGCACCCGATTGACTGCCAACTCACCAAGCATGACCACCTGCTGAATCCCCAACATCATGTTGCGATGTGGCACGTCCATCAATCCGGCGAACTCACTGAGCATCATGCTCGCTGACGCCAGGGATTCGCAGGCGTTGACCAGCAGGGTTTCGTTATCGACCTCGGCGCCGACATGGTAAATGGTGCTGGGTTTGCGCGGAGTATCTTTGGGAATGACTGGTTTGAGGTAGTAATCGAGGGCGCGGTCGGCGGCTTCGTTGAGCTTTTTGGAGTCGGGGGTTTCGTACGGGGAAACGTCGTCGGTTTCCGGTGGGTTGGGCGTGATCTTGAACATGTGAAGCTCCGTGGTTGGTTGAGCCACCACGACCTATCGCTAAACAAGTAAAGGTGGCGGCTGTACGCAGGTTAGCGATCCGGGTCACAGAAACCCCGGGTAGACTCGAAGGTCTCCCACGCACAGCCACCATTACGCGAATTGCAGGCACTAAAAACTGCAATCAAATCTTGGGCGCTTTTGCGTCTGTGTATGGGATCGGATCGCTAAACCCGATCGCTGATTCGTCAGCGACCCGCAAACGATAGAGCCCACACCTCAGGCGCACAAGCCGGCGGATTCTGGCGTAGTCGTAGGCAGCGGCGCAAGGATGTGTAGCCTGGGAGAGTATCTGGAAGTGTCGTTTAAACAGTGCTTGTTTAGCGGTTTGACACCGAGCCTTTGATCGTTCCCACGCTCCGCGTGGGAACGATCGGTGACAGGGATCAAACCACCGGAAAATGAATCCGGAACGCCGCCCCGCCCATCGGCGAATCCCCCAGCGTCAGCTTGGCGCTGTAGCTTTCGATGATGTCCTTGACCACCGCCAACCCAATCCCCTGCCCCGGATGCTGACGATCCAGCCGCTCGCCCCGCTGCAGAATCCGCGCACGCTGATCCGGTGGCACGCCCGGCCCGTCATCTTCGACACAGAGTTCAATCCCGCTGAAGGTTTCACGCACGCTGACGCGCACTTCGCTGAGGCACAGGCGATAAGCGTTTTCCAACAGGTTGCCCATCATTTCCAGCAAGGCGCCCTGCTCGATCGGCACGTAACATTGCTCCGGCAGGTCGATAGCGACCCGCACGCGTTTGTCGCGGTAGACCTTGTCCAGCGTGTCGCAGAGGCTTTGCAGCACCGGACGCAGGCGCACTTGATGGCGCACCAGACCGCTTTTGCGCAGGCTCGCGCGCTGCAGTTGATAGCCGATCTGCTGGCTCATACGCTCGATCTGGGTTTGCAGCACCCAGGCCTGATCGCGTGCTTGCGGCTTTTGCGCCATGTCTTCGCTGACCCCTTGCAATACCGTCAGCGGGGTTTTCAGGCTGTGAGCCAGGTCGTCGAGGGAGTCGCGATAACGGCTGCGCTGTTCACGCTCGCTGTGCAACAAGCGATTGAGCGAGCCGGTCAGGCGCAGCAATTCACGCGGGTGTTGTTCGCTGAGGCTTTCGCGAGTGCCACTTTCGATCTGGTCCAGCTCCTGGCTCAGCCGGCGCAATGCCTGCAAACCCCAGGTCAGGCCAATCCATAGCAAGGCGAGCAACACCAGCAAGGCTGCGCCGAAACCCAGATAGAGGTTTTCCCGCAGGCCTTCGAGGGTGATTTCGTATTCGCGTACCGGTTGCAGCGCGACGATACTGAACGCCGCACTTTTGCCGCCCAGCAGTTTGACCTCGACGTCATAGACGAAGAACTCTTCGCCATTGGCTTCGCGAATTCTCGCGAACTCATTACCGCGCCCGTCGTAACGTGGCTTGTAGTTGATGTTCTCTTCCTGGGTGGCCTTCGAACGCCAGACCAGATGACCTTCGCGGTCATAGATGTAACCGAGCAAACGGCTGTCGGTGAGGTTGAAGCGCTCATCGGGCAACTGCGCCGGCATCTGCAAGCGGTTGTTATCCACCCGGGCGGCGGAGATCAGCGTGGTGACGTCCGACGCCAGGCGCTGCTCGATGGAATCCTGCAACGCCAGGCTGAATGCGCCCTGCATCGCCGGCAGCAACGCCAGCATGAACAACACCGCCAGGATCGTGGCGGCGAGCATCAAGCGAACACGAAGGGAACGAATCAAGTGCAGCGCTCGTTAAACAGGTAGCCGAGGCCACGCACGGTATCGATCGGTTTGAAGCCGGCCGGGCCTTCGAGTTTGCGGCGCAAGCGGCCGACCAGCACCTCGATCACATTCGGATCGCGCTCGTCGTCATCCGGGTAGAGCTGCTCCATCAAGCGGTCCTTGGCCACCACTTGCTGGTGATGCCGCATCAGGTACTCGAGGATCCGGTATTCGTAGGCGGTCAGCGCCAGCGGTTGCTCATCGAGGGACGCCTGTTTGCGGTTGAGGTCCAGCAGCAACGGGCCGGCGACGATGGTCGATTGGGTGAAACCACTGGAGCGGCGCAGCAAGGCATTCAGTCGGGCGTCCAGCTCTTCGAACTGGAACGGTTTGACCACGTAGTCGTCGGCACCGGCGGCGAGGCCTTCGACCTTGTCCTGCCAGTTGCCGCGCGCGGTGAGGATCAGGATCGGAAAGGTCTTGCCTTGGGAACGCAGCTGACGAATCAGGTCGAGCCCGTCCATGCCCGGCAGACCAAGGTCGATCACCGCCAGGTCATGGTTGAACTGCCCGGCTTGATGCAATGCATCGATGGCGTTGGCCACGGACTCGACTACGTGGCCGCTGTCCGTCAAACGGGTTTGCAGGTGATGACGCAACAGCGCTTCATCTTCGACGACCAGCAATTTCATAACGCTCTCCTGGGCAAATCAAAATCTCCAAAGGCGCGACCGCACTAATGCCAGTCCGTTAAGAGATAGAACAAGCGATGAGTAACCTGTGGCGAGGGAGCTTGCTCCCTCGCCACAGGTTCAGTATCACGCTTAACTGACTGGCATTAATGCGTGCCCGGCGAAGGCGCTCTTAAGGACGCCTTCGCCGGCAAGTCGGATTGCCGCACCGCTGGCTCCTACATGTGTGGGCAACGAAACACTTAGAAAACGTAGTTGGCGGACAGGTACGTCTGGGCGCTGCTGGTCAAATCCAGCGAACCCTGTTTGCTGGCGCCGCGCTCGCTCATCTCAGTGCTGGCATTGCTGCGCAGGTAACGGTAACCCAGCTCGACCGAGGTGTTTTGCGAAACTTGCTGCAATACCCCGAGCTGGCCGCCCAAGGCGTAGCCGATGTCGCTGTCATGGCTGAAACCCGGCGAGTTCTGGCTCAGCTTGGTCAAACCAGCGGTGGCACCGCCGAACAATTGGGTGCTGCCACCCACCGGGTAAAACAAATCGTAGCTGCCCAGCAGGTTTTCCTGACGCAGTTTAATGCCATTGTGCGAGCCCGACACGTTGTCGTAAGTGGCGTAGTAACGGCCCTTGCTGTCTTGCTGGCCCAGACGCACGCCCCAGGTGTTGTCCTTGTCGATCACACCGTCGGCGTTCGGGTGGTTGAGGTTGTCGTTCAGGGCGTTGGATTTTTTAACCTTGTCGCTGGTCTGGCCAAAGGTCAGGCCGGCAAAATGGGTGGTATCGGCATGGGCCGCCACACTGGCGCCCATCATGGTGAAAGCCAGAAACAGTTTTTTGAAGGCAGTCATTGGGGAGTTTCCTCATGCACTATGTGCTTTTTGGGTACCGGGGCAAGGTTACTGCCCCCTCCCTGTACTGCCCCTGAACGCACTCTGAACCTGAGCTGAATCACATCGACTACGCTGTTTTGACAACTCTTAATAAGGAGATTTGATCATGCGTATGTTCCTCGCCCTCGTATTACTGGCGCTGAGTGGGGTCAGCCAGGCTGCCATCCAGACCCAGGAAATTCCCTACCAGAGTGCCGACGGCACCCAGCTGATCGGCTATTACGCCTACGACGACGCCATCAAAGGCCCGCGCCCGGGCGTAGTGGTGGTGCATGAATGGTGGGGCCTCAACGACTACGCCAAGCGCCGCGCCCGTGATCTGGCCGGTCTGGGCTACAGCGCGCTGGCGATCGACATGTTTGGCGATGGCAAGAACACCGAACACGCCAAGGACGCCATGGCCTTCATGCAAGCCGCATTGAAGGACAGCGCTGCAGCCAGCGCGCGGTTTCAGGCCGGGCTCGATTTGCTGAAAAAACAGCCGCAAACCGATCCGGACAAACTGGCGGCCATCGGTTATTGCTTTGGCGGCAAAGTGGTGCTGGATGCGGCGCGTCAGGGTTTGCCGCTGGCGGGCGTGGTGAGTTTCCACGGCGCGCTGGTGACCAATACGCCAGCGACACCTGGCAGTGTGAAGGCGAAAGTCCTGGTGGAGCATGGTGCGCTGGACAGCATGGTCACGGCGGAAAACGTGATGGCATTCAAAGCGGAAATGGACAAGGCCAAGGCCGATTACAAGTTCGTCACCCTCGAAGGCGCCAAGCATGGGTTCAGCAATCCCGAGGCGGATCGTCTGAGCCATGGCGACCACGGCGGGCCGGACATTGGTTACAGCAAGACCGCGGATGAGAAGTCTTGGGCGGACATGCAGGCGTTTTTCAAGAAGATATTCGGCTGACACAATGATCGTTCCCACGGTCCCCGTGGGAATGCAGCCCGGGACGCTCCGCGTCCCTTCGACGGTGTGACGCAGAGCGTCACTGGATGCGTTCCCACGCAGAGCGTGGGAACGATCACCTTGGGACTACCCAGCCTCAAGGCAACCCGGCAAAATGCCCGTCATGAATCCCGTCCCCGCCCTACCCGTCTGCTGCACCCCACTCGACGCCCATTGGCCGCTGCCGTTTGTGCTGCCCGATACGGTCTTGTTGGGTACCCACTTTGATACCAAGCAACTGGCCAGCGATGATTTCCAGCGCAGCGCCATCGAGCCGCCCGCGAGCATCCAGCGTTCAGTGCCCAAGCGCCAGGCCGAGTTTCTCGCCGGGCGGGTCTGCGCTCGGGCGGCGTTGCAACAACTGGAGGGGCTGAGTTTCATCCCGGCCATCGGCGAAGACCGCGCACCGGTGTGGCCGGCGCATATCACCGGTTCGATCACCCACAGCACCGGCCGGGCCGCAGCGATTGTCGCGAACAAGGCGCACTGGCGCGGTTTGGGGATGGACCTGGAAAACCTGCTCGACGCGGAACGCGCCGAACGCCTGGCCGGGGAAATTCTCACCGGGCCTGAGTTGCAGCGCATGGCTGGCGGTGCTCGTGATCAATTGGCACTGTGGGTGACGCTGACGTTTTCGGTGAAAGAAAGCCTGTTCAAGGCGCTCTACCCGATCGTTCAACAGCGCTTCTATTTCGAACACGCCGAAGTGCTGGAGTGGAGCGAAGGAGGTGAAGTGCGGTTGCGGTTGCTGACCGACCTGTCCAGTGAATGGTGTAACGGCACTGAGCTGGATGCGCAATTTGCCGTGATGGATGGGCAGTTGTTGAGTCTGGTCAGTATCAAGGTTTGAGGGTTTGTAGCGCTTTCAGGGCCTCTTCGCGGGCAAGCCTCGCTCCTACGGATACGGATCGGGGCCGTTCACACATCTCGTTATCGAGATAACCTTGCGGCGATCCGACTTGCCCGCGAAGGCGATTATCCAGACACACGACCTCAACGCCGTTCCTGATTCCTCGGCCAGCTCAAACTGAAACAGGCCCCACCCAGGCTTTTGCTTTTGCTGATCAACGCTCGCCCGTCATGCCAATGGATGATCCGCCGCACAATCGATAACCCCAACCCATGCCCGCCCGAAGCGCGGGTGCGGCTGTCATCGAGGCGCAGGAACGGGGTGAAGATTTTCTCCCAGGCCGTTTCCGGCACGCCCGGCCCATCATCCTCGACATCCACCCGACAACGCTGCTGCCCCACCTGATAACTGACGGTCACCCGTGAATGAGCGTGGCGCATGGCGTTAGTCACCAGATTCTGCAACGCTCGGTGCAGGTAACGCGGCTCGGCCTCGACCCAGGCGTCGTCGCAATCGGCGGCCGACAAGCACAAGCCGCGCTGCACCGTGACCTCGGCGCGCAGCGGCGCCAGTTCTTCGATCACTTGATTGACCAACGCATCCAGATCGATCCGCTGAAAATTCAGCGCCGGCGAACCTTGCTCCAGCCGCGCATAAGTGAGCATCTCATCGACCAGCCGATCGAGGTCCTCGATGTCGTGGTCCATCCCTTCGCGGTACTTCTCCAGCGCCTCAGGCGTGGTGGCCGAACCGATCATCTCCAGGCCAAAACGCAAACGCGCCACCGGCGTGCGCAGCTCGTGAGACACCGCGCGCACCAGTTCTCGCTGAATCGCCAATAACTGTTGCAGGTGCTCGGCCATGCCGTTGAACGCAGAGGCCAGGCGCCCCACCGAATCCGCGCCGCGTGCTGGTACGCGAGTTTCCAGGCTGCCCTGGGCGATCCGTGTGGCGGCGGCTTCCAGCCCGCGCAAACGGCGTTCCAGCTGACGCACCAATAGATAGACAATCAAACCGATCAGGCTCAGGCCAAGGGCCGCGATCAGCACCAGCCACTCAGTCGGGTAAGGATTCATCTGGTACAGCGGGCCGATTTCCAGCACCCACGGCGTGCCGACCATGCCGGCGAACACCCGGATCGAATCGCCGCCCTTGCCCAGTGCCATCACCGTGTCGCCTTCGGATACTCGGCGGCTCTGGTCTTCGTCCATGTCGGCCTGATCGACAGTCACCAAGCGCAGATCGAAGCCGAACCCCTTCTCTTCCTTTAACTGCGCCAGACGTTTGGGCTGCTCGGCCACCGGGTAGCGCACCAGTTCATCGGCCAGCAGGTAAATGGTCGCCCGCGCCAATTGTTCGCTGATCTGCTGGACTTCCCCGGTGAGCACCAATTGTTCCTTGTCACTGACCAAGCGATAAACCTTCGCCGCGTGGGGGCCGGTCTGCTCCACCAAGGCCTGGCCGCGCAGCACGCGGGTGCGCTGGGTCAGGTCGAGGTCGGTCTGAGGAAATGTCTTCAGCGCCAACGGAATGCCGAGCAAGCGCTCCCACACCAGCAGCGCCCGACGGCGCTCGGTTTCGTTCATCGGTTGCAGGTTGTCGGCCATCAGCGAGAACGTGCCGTGGGCCAGGCGCTCGCGGTACTGCTCGCTACGCACCTGATTGAGCAAATGCAAGGCCAGCACGCCGAGCACGGCCACCAGAATCAGCGCCGCGCACATGCCGCCATAAATACGCAGAAAGATCGAGTTCACAGCGTGCAAGCTTCCGGCACGAACAGATAACCTTTGCTGCGGATGGTTTTGATCAGCCGCGGATGCTCCGGGTCATCACCGATCTTCGGCCGGATACGTGAAATACGCACGTCGATGGAGCGGTCCTGACCGTCATAACCGATGCCGCGCAGCGCGGTGAAAATTTCTTCGCGAGACAGAATACGCCCGGCGTTGGCCACCAGCAGCCAGAGCAAATCGAACTCGGCACTGGTCAACTCGATGCCTTTGTCATGCAGCCAGGCCTCGCGCAACGCGTTGTCCACCACCAACGGGCCGAACTGCAGACGCCGTTGTTTTTCCGGAGCGGTTTCAGGGGGTTCACTGCGCCGTAACAAGGCCTGGATGCGCGCCAGCAGCAGGCGTGGGCGAACCGGTTTGCAGACGTAGTCATCCGCGCCGAGGTCCAGGCCGAGGATTTGATCAGTGTCATCGGTGCGCGCAGTGAGCATCAGGATCGGGCCGTCAAACTTGTCGCGAACCTTGCGGCAAATGCTCAGGCCATCTTCGCCCGGCAGCATCAGGTCGAGGATCACCAGGTCCGGTTTTTCCTTGACGATGCGTGCCGCGGCAAGCGCGCCGTTGCCCTCGATCGAGACGCGCAGGCCATTGGCTTCGAGGTAGTCGCGGGTCAGTTCGGCCAGACGCTGGTCGTCCTCGACAATCAATACCCGCCAGGCTTCTTGCTCCACGATGACCTCTGCTTGCCAACATCACTTTAAAGGGAAGGATCCACCCGTCTTTTTGTAATGATTGGGGAGGATAAGAATGCATCTGCATTGGCCGATTGTATAAACGGCGCACGTCTGGAACACAAGCGGGTAAATGCGTTCGGACACAGCGGTTTTTTGTGATAGGGTTCGCGCCCTTAAAAATCCGAATGACTGTTTTCACCCGTGGAAAATCACTGAAAAAAGCTTCAATCCAGCTAGATCGCGGCCTACACGCCGGCTCCCCCTTTCACACACAATTTACGCACAGGTTTATCCACAGGCAGTACGTTGCATTCACCCCCCGAAACGCATTATCTTGTAGCCCGCGCGTTGAAAAATCGCTACATATAGGGTTTTACGCGGCAAACCAAACACAAACCGGACAGCAATTTCAAGCGCTTTTCATGTGTCTTTCCGGTTGAACCAAACGAATTTTTCGAAGACCAAACCGCGCGTGCGGATGGCTACTGTATTTCGGCCCAAAGTGGTGAAAACGGTACGGGTGTTGCAGTCATTACTGACACCTCGAAAGGAATGCGGTTTCGAGCACAGGCTCGTACCGAAACTTCGGCAAGGACGGCCTCATTAGCCTTTTTCCTACTGTCCCGAAGTTGTTATGCCCGACGCCCGTCGGTTGTAGTGCTTCAGGACAGAACGGTGGGCACCGTGATGGTGCCCAAACAAACATAGAGAATGTGGAGACAACCCCCCCATGCAAACCGATACAACTCGCGAGAACCCGCAGGGCACCTTGCCGCAGGCCGCCGATTCGACTTCGGATCTGTCCGCTACCGCGCCTGGCCAACTGCGCGTGATCAAGCGTAACGGGACTGTCGTTCCTTACACCGATGACAAGATCACCGTCGCCATCACCAAAGCGTTTCTTGCAGTTGAAGGCGGCACCGCTGCCGCTTCGTCGCGCATCCACGACACCGTTGCCCGCCTGACCGAACAGGTCACCGCGACCTTCAAGCGTCGCATGCCATCGGGCGGCACCATCCACATCGAAGAAATCCAGGACCAGGTCGAACTGGCCCTGATGCGTGCCGGCGAGCAGAAAGTGGCGCGCGACTATGTGATCTACCGTGACGGCCGTTCCAAGGAACGCGCAGCACACAAACCGGCCGAAGAAGCGGTCAACGCTCACCCATCGATCCGCATCACCCGCGCCGATGGCAGCCTGGCACCTCTGGACATGGGTCGCCTGAACACCATCGTCACCGAAGCGTGCGAAGGCCTGGAAGAAGTCGATGGCGATCTGATCCAGCGCGAAACCCTGAAGAACCTGTACGACGGCGTGGCCCTGTCCGACGTCAACACCGCCCTGGTGATGACTGCCCGTACCCTGGTTGAGCGTGAGCCGAACTACTCGTTCGTGACCGCTCGCCTGCTGATGGATACCCTGCGTGCCGAAGGCCTGAACTTCCTGGGCGTCGCCGAGAGCGCGACCCACCACGAAATGGTCGACCTGTACGCCAAGGCGCTGCCTGCATACATCGCCAAAGGTATCGAATTCGAATTGCTGAACCCGGTTCTGGCGTCCTTCGACCTGGAAAAACTCGGCAAGGCGATCAACCACGAGCGCGATCAGCAGTTCACGTACCTGGGCCTGCAAACCCTGTACGACCGTTACTTCATCCACAAGGACGGTATCCGCTTCGAACTGCCACAGATTTTCTTCATGCGCGTGGCCATGGGCCTGGCAATCGAAGAGAAGAACAAAGAAGACCGTGCGATCGAGTTCTACAACCTGCTGTCGTCCTTCGACTACATGTCGTCGACCCCGACCCTGTTCAACGCCGGTACTTTGCGTCCACAGCTGTCGAGCTGCTACCTGACCACCGTGCCGGATGACCTGTCGGGCATCTACCACGCGATCCACGACAACGCCATGTTGTCGAAATTCGCGGGCGGCCTGGGCAACGACTGGACGCCGGTTCGCGCGCTGGGCTCGTACATCAAGGGCACCAACGGCAAATCCCAGGGCGTTGTACCGTTCCTGAAAGTCGTGAACGACACCGCCGTCGCCGTTAACCAGGGTGGCAAGCGCAAAGGCGCTGTGTGTGCTTACCTGGAAACCTGGCACATGGACATCGAGGAGTTCATCGAACTCCGTAAGAACACCGGTGATGATCGCCGTCGTACCCACGACATGAACACCGCCAACTGGATCCCTGACCTGTTCATGAAGCGCGTCTTCGATGACGGCCCGTGGACCCTGTTCTCGCCATCCGAAGTGCCGGATCTGCACGACCTGACCGGCAAGGCCTTCGAAGAGCGTTACGAGTACTACGAAGCCCTGTCCCAGTACCCAGGCAAGATCAAGCTGTTCAAGACCATTCAGGCCAAAGACCTGTGGCGCAAAATGCTGTCCATGCTGTTTGAAACCGGCCACCCATGGCTGACCTTCAAAGACCCGTGCAACCTGCGCAGCCCGCAGCAGCACGTGGGCGTGGTTCACAGCTCGAACCTGTGCACCGAGATCACCTTGAACACCAACAAGGACGAGATCGCCGTTTGCAACCTGGGCTCGATCAACCTGCCGAACCACATCGTCGACGGCAAGCTGGACACCGCCAAGCTGGAACGCACCGTGAACACCGCCGTGCGCATGCTCGATAACGTAATCGACATCAACTACTACTCGGTGCCGCAAGCGAAGAACTCCAACTTCAGGCACCGTCCGGTCGGTCTGGGCATCATGGGCTTCCAGGACGCTTTGTACCTGCAGCACATTCCTTACGGTTCCGACGCTGCCGTCGAGTTCGCCGACAAGTCGATGGAAGCGGTCAGCTACTACGCGATCCAGGCGTCCTGCGACCTGGCTGACGAGCGCGGTGCTTACGAGACGTTCCAGGGTTCGCTGTGGTCCAAAGGCATCCTGCCGCTGGATTCGCAACAGATTCTGATCGAGCAGCGTGGCCAGAAGTACATCGACGTTGACCTGAACGAATCCCTGGACTGGGCACCGGTTCGTGCCCGTGTGCAGAAAGGCATTCGTAACTCCAACATCATGGCCATCGCACCGACCGCGACCATCGCCAACATCACTGGCGTGTCGCAGTCGATCGAACCGACTTACCAGAACCTCTACGTGAAATCGAACCTGTCGGGCGAATTCACCGTGATCAACCCGTACCTGGTTCGCGACCTGAAGGCTCGCGGCCTGTGGGACTCGGTCATGATCAACGACCTGAAGTACTACGACGGTTCGGTACAGCAGATCGAGCGTATCCCGCAAGAACTCAAAGAGCTCTACGCAACTGCGTTCGAAGTGGACACCAAGTGGATCGTTGACGCGGCAAGCCGTCGTCAGAAGTGGATCGACCAGGCTCAATCGCTGAACCTGTACATCGCCGGTGCTTCGGGCAAGAAGCTGGACGTGACCTACCGCATGGCTTGGTACCGTGGTCTGAAAACCACTTACTACCTCCGTGCCCTGGCCGCGACCAGCACCGAGAAGTCGACCATCAACACCGGTAAGCTGAACGCTGTTTCCAGCGGCGGCAACCACGGTGACGATTCGGTTCTGGCGGCTCCTGCCGGCCCTGCCCCAGTGCCGAAGGCTTGCGCCATCGACGAGCCGGATTGCGAAGCTTGCCAATAAGCTGAATGGATGAGCGCCGCGAGGCGCTTACCTGAAACCCCCGACAGGCCTCTGGCTTGTCGGGGGTTTTCTTTTGCCTGCTCTAAGATCTTGATCTCCCACCCATAAAAAACCCCTCTTGCGAGGGGTTCTTGGTGAAGCGCTATCGGCTAACCAGCATCAGGTCATCTGAATGATGGTCTGCATGATGGTGCTCTGGGTGGAGATAGTCTTGGCGTTTGCCTGGTAGTTGCTCTGCGCCTTGATCAGGTCAACCAGTTCGTTGGTCAGGTTTACGTTGGACTCTTCCAGCGAGTTGGACACGACCGCGCCCAGGGTACCGGTTTTCGGCGCATCGACACCGGCCACGCCGGAAGCGAAGGTTTCTTTCCAGCGTGTGCCGCCAATTGGCTGCAGGCCTTGCTCGTTGGCGAAGCTGGCCACCGCCACCTGGCCGATGGCCTTGGTTTGCTGGTTGCTGAAGTTGGCGGTCATGACGCCGCTGGCGTCGATGGTCAGGCTGGAGATCTGGCCGGTGGCGTAGCCGTCCTGGTACTGGGCGGTACGGGCGGTTGGCGAGTTGTAAGAGCTAGTCAGCGCCATGTTGAACGCGATACCACCCGTGGCCGCGACGGAACCGTTCGGGCCCCAAGTCACAGGAGTCGTTGCAGCGTTGGTCACAGCACCTGGAACCCAGTTACTCATGGTCAAGGTTTTGCCACTTATGGTCCAACCGGAAACGGCGGCCAGCGTGTTGATACTGCCGTCAGAGTTGAAGGTGATATCCGCCACAGCCGGAGTCAGGGTGTTGTTGGCCGGGTTGGCCGGGGAACGACCGTCCATGTAAGTGTGTATACGCCAGGCATTGGTTCCCGTTTTCACGTAGTACTGATCCATGGTGTGCTCGTTACCCTGGCTATCGTAGACCTTGGTGGAAATGGTCTTGTTATAGCTGTTGGTATCGGTCGGGCTGAACGTGGCCACGGTCGGCGTTGTTTCCGCCGAATTCAGGTTCATCGTCTGATCAACCTTGGTCGTCGGGTTCGGCTTGAGGGCCGACGTATTAATCTTCAAGTCAGTCAACACACCGTTGATGATCTTGCCGTTGGCATCAGCGCCAAAACCCTGTAGACGGTTGCCGTTGTTATCCACCACATAGTTTTCAGCGTCGGTCTTGAACGCACCGGCACGGGTGTAGCTCAGGGAACCATTGTCGCTGAGGATGAAGAAGCCGTTGCCCTGGATGCCCATGTCCAACACGTTGCCAGTATTGTTCACGTCGCCCTGACTGAACTGCTGGGAAACGTTGGCCAGACGCACGCCGTTACCGACGGTCTTGCTGCCGGTACCCAGGCGAGTGGCCGAGTACACGTCTTCGAATTCTGCACGGGAGGATTTGAAACCGGTGGTCGCGACGTTGGCGATGTTGTTGCCGGTCACGTCCAGTTGTTTGTTGGCTGCATAGAGACCGCTAAGGCCGATATTGAAAGACATATTCCACTCCTTTGTGCCGTGCTAGTCGGCTCTATAGACCAATGGTTTGAACTTGGGACAGGGCAACGCTGCCCATGCCTGCCAGGTTCAGCATCAACTCACCGCCGGTCTGGCTGATGGTCACGCTGTTGACCGTTGCCGGCAGGTAAGTAATCAGTGAGGTGTTCGTGCCGTCGATGCTGGTCGTCGCGCCGAAGGTGTAAGTACCCGCCGGTGCCACCGCGCCCGCCTCGTCCTTGCCGTCCCAGATGAAACTGGCGTTGCCGGCACTTTGACTGCCCAGGTCGAGGGTGCGGATGGTTTTGCCTTCCGAGTTGCTGATCTTGACGGTGGCAGCAGCAACCGATGTCGGCATCACGACGGTACCGTTGAGGCTCTTGGAGGTATCAACCACCGTTTTGTCGGTCTGCGCGATGACCGAACGGCCCACCAGCGAAGAAGCCTGCAAGGCTTGCGACGAGTTATAGCTGCTGGCAAGGCCGGTAACCGTGTCGTTCAGCGTGGTAATGCCTTCCAGGCTACTGAACTGCGCCAGCTGTGCCACGAATTCGCTGTTGTCCTGAGGATCGAGCGGGTTCTGGTTTTTCAGCTGGGTGACCAGCAGTTGCAGGAACGCGTCTTTGCCCAGTTCTTGCCCGCCGGTAGCGGCAGAGGTCAGGCTGTCCTTGTTGGTCGTGGTCGTGACCGAAGAGTTGGCCAGAACATCGCTGATAACGCTCATGTGAATCGCCCCTTATCACTGACCGAGGGTCAGGACCTTCTGCATCATGGTTTTGGCGGTGTTCATCATTTCGGCGTTGGTCTGGAACGAACGGCTCGCGGAAATCATGTCGGCCATTTCTTCGACGACATTGACGTTCGGGTAATAGACGTAGCCCTTGGCATCGGCGGCCGGATGGTTCGGCTCGTAGCGCGCTTCAAGGTTGCTCTGGTCTTCGACCACGCCCAGTACTTGCACGCCTTGACCGGCCGCGTCCTGGTTCTGGAACAGCGAATCGCTGCCGCCGCTTTGGCCACCCTGGAACATGGTGGCGAACACCGGGTGACGGGCACGGTAAGTCTGGTCGATGCTCGACGAGACGGTCTCGGCGTTGGCGATGTTCGAGGCCACGGTGTTCAAGCGAGTGGTCTGGGCACTCATGCCGCTACCGGCAATGTTGAAAACACTGGATAGGGACATGGATTACTCTCCGCGCAGGGCTGACACCAGCCCTTTGAATTTACTGTTGAGCAGGGTGAAGCTGGCCTGGAAGTTAACCGCGTTTTCCGCGTAGTTCGATTGTTCCAGCTGGGCGTCCACGGTGTTCTGGTCGATCGAGGGCTGCATCGGCGTGCGATACATCAGCGACTCATCGCCGTTGCCCAAGCCTTCAGCTTCGATGTGACGGCTGTTGGTCATGTTCAAGGCGAAGTTGCCGTTTTTGGTTTTCTCGTTCTGCTCGGCGAGCACTTTCGAGAAGTCCAGATCCCGAGCCTTGTAGTTCGGGGTGTCGGCGTTGGCGATGTTGTTGGCCAGGACTTCAGCGCGCTGAGCGCGAAAGCCCAGGGCTTGTTCGTGGATACCGAGCGCTTTATCGAAGCTGATGCTCATGTCGGGAAACCTTCGGGTGACCTGATTTTTCGTACGATGGACATAGCAAGCGGCGTGCCAATTCAAAAAAGCCCGTAAACCGGGGCTTTGCCCGCAATGGCGAGACGGCAATGCCAGAAAAGCGGCAACCGATTTCCGCCACCTGCCGCTTTTCTGCCGCTTTCTCACAGGCAATACCCAATCATCTGTAGGAGCGAGGCTTGCCCGCGAAAGCGGTGTATCAGTCAATGATGATGTTGTCTGACACACCGCTTTCGCGGGCAAGCCTCGCTCCTACAGGTGATGCGGCGTCTATGAGGATCAGACACAAAAAAACGGGAGCCCCATGAGGACTCCCGTTTTTTTATGCCACCAACGAATCACTTCGCCTTGTAAATGATCCCCGGGCTGCACTGGACCATTTGGTAATGATCCGGCAAACCGTTCAGCGCTTCGGATGCGCCAAGGAACAGATAACCGCCTGGCTTCAGCGTGCTGTGGATGCGCAACAGGATGTCTTTCTTCACCTCGGCAGAGAAGTAGATCAGCACGTTGCGGCAGAACACGATGTCGAACTTGCCCAGGCTCGCGTAGCTGTCCAGCAAGTTGAACGAGCGAAATTCCACCCGACTCTTGATCGGCGCCTTGATGGCCCAGCGCCCCGGCCCTTTCGGGTCGAAGTAA
The DNA here is from genome assembly GCF_024748615.1 of Pseudomonas sp. B21-048. NCBI lineage: Bacteria > Pseudomonadati > Pseudomonadota > Gammaproteobacteria > Pseudomonadales > Pseudomonadaceae > Pseudomonas > Pseudomonas sp. B21-048. Next base: position 4,113,433 of record NZ_CP087168.1, read on the forward strand.
CGCTGAAGGCGCTCGGGCGACAAGCCGCGGCCGATGGCCAGGCTGTCGTACTCGCCAGTCTTGCAGTTGGTCAGCATGGTGCCGGACAGGTCGGTGGCAACGATCTGCACCCCCGCCTTCAACTGGCCCATGTTGACCCGCTCGAACTCATCGACGGACATCGACAACGAATACGGTTCCTGGCCCGATGAACACGCGGCCGACCATATCCGCAGGCGCTGGCCGGGGCTTGCCTTGATGGCTTCAGGCAATACCTTGTTCTTCAAGACTTCAAACGGATACGTGTCACGAAACCACAGGGTTTCGTTGGTGGTCATGGCATCCACCACCATCTCGCGCAAACCGCTGCGCGGCTGGGTCTGGATGCGCTGAACCAGCTCACTCAGCGATTTGATGCCCTGCTGTTCCATCAGTTTGTTGAGACGGCTCGAGACCAGGTATTGCTTGTTTTCACCAAGCAAAATGCCACAGGCTTTTTCCAGGAAGACCCGGAACTGTTCGAAATCCAAATTACCCGTAGACAATGATGCGGCCTCTTAAATCATGTTGACCGCCAGGGGCAAAGCGCCCCTAGCTGATATCTGCTGCTTTGATCCGGTCGACCACCCGGGATGCCAAGTCATCAGGACGGAACTTGGCCAGGAAGTCATCGGCACCGACTTTCTTGACCATCGCCTGATTGAACACACCCGACAACGAAGTGTGCAGGATGATATGAAGCTTCTGCATGCGCGGGTCGGCGCGGATCTCGGCTGTCAGGGTGTACCCGTCCATTTCCGGCATCTCGATGTCGGAAATCATCATCAGGAACTCGTCTTCCGGCTTCTTGCCCTCATCGGCCAGCTTGCGCAAGTAATCCAGCGCTTGCCGACCATCGTTCAACGCCACCACTTCGACGCCGATCGTTTGCAGGCAACGGCTCACCTGTTTGCGCGCCACCGATGAGTCATCGACCGTCAGTACGCGCAAGGACAACGCCTTGTGCTGAGTCTCGACATCCACCACGCCCACCGAAATCGCTTCCGGTGTCGGTGCCACTTCCGCCAGCACCTTCTCGACGTCGATGATTTCGACTAACTGGTTGTCGACCCGAGTCACCGCCGTCAGGTAGTGATCGCGCCCGGTGCCCTTGGGTGGCGGATGAATCTCCTCCCAGTTCATGTTGACGATGCGCTCCACCGACCGAACCAGGAAACCCTGGGTCTTGGTGTTGTACTCCGTGATGATCACGAAGGGATTGCTCTGATCTTTCAACGCACCGGAACCGGTCGCCATCGCCAGATCCAGAATCGGAATGGTCGCCCCCCGAATATTTGCCACACCGCACACGACAGGACTGGACTTGGGCATCAGGGTCAGCTTGGGGCATTGCAGCACCTCACGAACCTTGAATACGTTGATCCCATACAGCTGCTGGCCGTCAAGACGGAACAACAACAGCTCAAGGCGATTCTGCCCTACCAGTTGCGTGCGCTGGTTCACCGAATCCATTACACCAGCCATGCCAGACTCCTACAACCAACGCTAAGTGTGTTGCGACGCACATTCATCACTAAACGGCACGGCGCTTGCTTTTTAACTCTTATGAACACAGAACCGACATTTTTTCGACGCCTGACATCCACCTGCCGCAGATTGCTCTGCGTGATGCCGGCCGTTTGCCTGTTCAACGCTGGCAGCCCTGCCCTTGCTGACGCGGTTACCTTGCCTGACATGCTTATCGGCGTCACTCAGGGCTTTCTTGAATTCACCGTAGAAGACTATCTGGCCACCAGTCAAACGCAAGGACGCTACGAGATCGAGGTCAACCAGCTCGATCCGCGCTTGCGTATGCCCATGTGCGACAAGGAATTGACAGCCACCCTTGAAAGCCCGGCGAGGCCTCTGGGCCGGGTCACGGTCAAGGTTCGCTGCGACGGCGCTTCCCCCTGGACCGTTTTCGTACCCGCTCAAGTACGGCTGTTTCGCGACATCGTGACGACCACCCGCCCCCTCAAGCGCACAGGGATTATCGAGCCTCAGGACGTGACCCTGCGCGAGCGTGATATCAGCCTGATCAATCAGGGTTTTCTGACCTCTGTCGATCAGGCGATCGGACAAAAACTTACCCGACCAATGGTCGCCGATCAGATCATTACCCTGGTGCATCTCGAACAGGCGGAAGTGATTCGCAAGGGCGATCAGGTGGTGATTACCGCCCGCAGTGGTACGCTCAGCGTGCGTATGCCGGGCGAGGCACTGTCCAATGGCGGCATCAGCGAACAGATTCGCGTGAAAAACCTTAACTCCCAGCGAGTCATCAAGGCACAAGTCACCGCGCCGGGCCAGGTAGAAGTTTTTATGTGAGTGGCCATGTAAAACACTCTGTTCTGGAAGATATGGCGCGCCACTCGGCCGTCCCCTAAACTGTGCCGCAGGCAGGACGCGCGGGTGCACGCACGCTCATTGATAAATGGGCCTAAAGTTTTCCGGGAAATAGCCGAAAACATGGCAAGCGTCCAAATACCCAGAGGTTTTTTGTCATGGTCATCGATTTCAGTCGTTTAAACAGCTCCTCGTCACTAACGGGCGGTACACGTACCAGCGCTGCGAAGGAAACCGTCGAAGCCGGCCAATCCATGCCGCTGAATACCCCGGCCGAACAGGCCAGTACCACCAAAAGCGGGGAATCGGTACACCTCAGCAATGAGGCTCAACAGTTGCAGAAGGTCACTGACAAGCTGCGCGATCAACCTGCCGTCGACAATGCCCGCGTGGCCGAGTTGAAAGCAGCGATTGCCGATGGCAGCTATAAAGTCGACAGCAACCGTGTAGCCAGCAAACTGCTCAACTTCGAAGCCCAGCGCTAGGCCACGGCCCGCGCCAGGCTTTTGGACGCTTAAAACCCAAGGCCAGCCATGCACGACACTCATTTACTGCAACTGATCATCGACGACTTTGCCCCGGCACAACACTTGCTGCAATTGCTGCAAACCGAGTCCCTCGCCTTGCACGGTCGCGACATGCCACTGCTTGAAGAGATTCTGGCGCAGAAACAGGCATTGATCATTTTGCTCGAGCAACATGGCCGCAAGCGCAGTGAGATCCTCGTCAGTCTCAACCTGCCGACCCATCGCCAGGGCCTGGAACAATTGGCCAGCCATTCAAGCATTGGCGAACAGTTGCTGGCACAGAGCGACGTGCTGACCGACCTTCTGGCCCAATGCCAGGCCGTCAATATCAATAATGGCCAGTCGATTCTGGTGCAGCAGGCCGCCACGGCCAATCAGCTGAAAATCCTCACCGGTGGCGAGCCACCAGCGCTCTACGATGCCCGCGGTTCAACCTCCAAACTCGCAAAACCGCGTCCGCTCAGCCAGGCTTGAGCCTTTCAATGCACACACTCTATCAAGACGCGAAACATGCTGGCAAAATGCCGGCCAGTAGTCATATTTGCCTGGAGATTGATGCCCCGTGTCCAATGCCTTAAACGCGGAAGATGCTCCGCAGCCACCCAAGGTGCTCACCACGCCCCTGGAAATCTCCGGCAACCTGCGCCAGCTGCAAGACAGCCATGACCCGCTGATCATCACGTTCCACGAGCGCAACCAGCGCTTCCAGAGTTATCTGGTGGACATCGATCGCGACAGTAACATGATCGCCCTGGACGAAATGATCCCTCGCGACGGTGAACGCTATCTGCTGGCTGGCGAACCGTTCAAGGTCGAAGGCTTTCACGACGGTGTACGCATCGCCTGGGAAAGCAATGGCCCGCTGACCATCGACGAATCCGGCGATGGCCGCTGCTACCGTGGCGCGCTGCCCGATGAAGTGGTTTACCACCAGCGCCGCAATGCTTTTCGCGCCGCGTTGAAGCTGGCGCAATTGGTCAATGTCGACCTAGGGGGCGACAAACTCAAGTCGCCCATCAGCGGCAAACTACTGGACATCTCCGCCACCGGCTGCAAGTTGCGCTTCGAGGGCGACATCACCGCCAAGCTACAACTGGGCCAGGTCTATGACCGCTTCGTTGCCGCCCTGCCCTTCGGCAACATGACGGCACCGGTGGAGCTGCGTTACCTGCACTTCGAAGAAAAGATCAAAATCACCTTTGCCGGCGTTCGCTTTCATAACATGAGCGGTCTGGTGCAACGGCAGGTCGAACGGTTCGTCTATCAGCTTCAGCGCGAAGCGCGGCGCTTCGATAAAGACGACTTCTGATACGTCGCTCCCATAAAAAAACGGGCAGTCCCTTGCGGTGACTGCCCGTTTTTTTATGCCTCGATCAAGGCCGCGCTTCGGTAAAGCTTTGCTCGCGGCCCGTGTCAGGATCTGCTGATTCCGAATCTGTTTCAGCTTCTGATTCGGCCTCGGCATCCGGGCTGAAATCAGCCTCTGGATTGACCGGGTTCTGCATCTGGTCATGCACCACCTGCTCATCGACACGCGGGTCAAGGCAAGCGACCAGTGGTGAACTTGCCATACTGTCCGGCATGGCCACGTGATGCAGCGGGGCATCGTCCACCTGATGCAGATTGGTGACCGCTTTCGGACGAATTCGCCACACCAGCACCAAGGCGAAGAAGCTGAAAAAGGCATAGAGCATCTGACTGCCGAACAGCTTCATCAACACCCCGGCCACCAGCGGCCCGATACTCGCGCCGACACCGTAGGTCACCAGCAGCATCGCCGTCAGCGACACCCGGCGATCACCCTCCACGTGGTCATTGGAAAACGCCACCGCCAATGGATACAGGCAGAACTGCACCAATGAACAGAGGAACCCGGCGACGAACAGTACTTCCAGCTGTACCTTCGGCATAATCGCCAGCGGCAACGCCGCCAGTGCCAGGCAAAATGCAAAACTGCGGATCAACAGCGCCCGGTCATAGCGGTCCGACAGCCAACCCAGCGGCCACTGCACCACCAGGCCTGCAAAAATGCAGCTCCCCATGAACAGACCGACCTGTTCGGTCGACAACCCTTGCTGCGAGGCATACAGCGGCGCCAGACCGTAGAATGAACCGACGATCAACCCCGACCCCAACACCGTACTCAGTGACTGCGGCACGCGCTTGATGAAGAACCGCGGCTCCATCGGCGCCGGGTGCAAAGGCGCCGGGTGAATCCGCCGCGTCAGGGCCACTGGCACCAGGCAGAGGGCGAAACACAGCGCGACCAGCATCAGCAGTTCCAGGCCCAGGCCGGGGTGCATGACCAGAATCAGCTGGCCCAACACCAGCCCCAGATACGAAGCGATCATGTAGCCGCTGAACACCACCCCACGCTTATTCGCTTCCGCCTGCTCATTGAGCCAGCTTTCGATCACCATGTACTGGCACATCATGCCCAGGCCGACGATCACCCGCAGGAATAGCCACGCGGGCAACCAATCCACCAGGCCATGGCCCAGCACCGCCGCGCCGACAATCCCGGCGCAGGCTGAATAGGCTCGAATATGCCCGACCCGGGCAATCAACCGGTGGCCGATCTTGCCACCCAGCACCAGGCCAAAATAGTTGGCGGCCATCAATGCACCCACCCACAGGCTGTCGACTTTATCGGCCGCCAGGCGCAGTGCCAGGTAAGTACTCAACAGGCCCGAGCCGATCAACATCATCAGCGAGGCGAAATAAAGCCCTCGAAAGGATTTCAGGATTTGGCGCATCGGCGTTCCGGGCGGCTCCTTGCAATGAGTATCGGGCTATCGACAAACGATAGCCCGATGGCGACAGGTCGTCAGGCCTGGGCTGCCAGCACACGCCGTTCCCAGGGAGTAATTTCATCGAAGAAGCTGGTCAACTCCATGGTCTTCGAAGCGATGTAGCCTTCGATGAACTCCTTGCCGAACAGTTCCTTGGCCAATTGGCTACGTTTCAGACGTTCGAGAGCCGCATGCAAGGTACACGGCAACGAAAGATTATCCGGCACAACGAACTCACCCTGGATCGGCTCGCTCGGCTCCAGCTGGTTTTCGATGCCATACAACCCCGCGGCCAGGCTCGCGGCGATCGCCAGATACGGATTGGCATCGGCCCCCGGCAAGCGGTTTTCGACCCGACGAGCGACCGAAGAACTGGCCGGAATGCGCAGCCCGGCCGCGCGATTGTCGTGGGACCAGCAGGCATTATTCGGCGATGCGTAAGGATGGCACAGGCGCTGATAGGAGTTCACGTTCGGCGCGAACAGCGCGGTGAAATCCGCCAGGCCAGCCTGCTGACCGCCGATGAAATGACGGAAGGTCGCCGTCGGCTCGCCGGCCTTGTCGCTGAACACGTTACGCCCGGAGCCGATCTCGACGATGCTCTGGTGAATATGCATCGAACTGCCCGGCGTGTGAGCCAACGGTTTGGCCATGCAAACCACGGTCAGGCCATGCTTGAGCGCCACTTCTTTGAGCAGATGCTTGAACAACAAGGTCTGGTCGGCCAGCAGAAGCGGATCGCCGTGCAGCAGGTTGATCTCGAACTGGCTGACGCCCATCTCGTGCATGAAGGTATCGCGCGGCAAGCCCAGCGCCGCCATGCCTTCGTAGACTTCACTAAAGAACGGTCGCAAGCCGTTATTGGAGCTGATGCTGAACGCCGAATGACCGTCCTCGCGCCGGCCGTCCAGGCCCAGTGGTGGCTGGAAGGGTTGCGTCGGGTCAGGGTTGGGCGCGAAGACGAAGAACTCCAGCTCCGTCGCCACCACCGGCGCCAGACCGAGAGCGGCATATCGAGCGATCACGGCCTTGAGTTGGCCACGGGTCGACAATGGCGAGCTCTCGCCTGTCAGCTCGTGCGCATCACAAATGGCCAGCGCTCGAGGCTGCGAGCTCCAGGGCAAGCGGTGGATCTGCGTGGGATCAGGCACCAGCGCCAGGTCGCCATCATCGCTGCCATAAAAGCGCGCCGGCGGATAACCGCCCATGATGCATTGCAGCAGCACTCCCCGCGCCATCTGCAAACGCCGCCCTTCCAGAAATCCTTCGGCGGTCATCACCTTGCCGCGTGGTACGCCGTTCAGGTCCGGCGTGACACATTCAATCTCATCAATGCCCGTCAATCGCTGCGCGAGTGAACGATGGCCATCGGTTGTCATGACGCAATCCTTGTTGTTGTACGAGCCGCGAACGGCGACCCGTACAAAATAGGCTCCGACTGTTCGGAATTTCAAGCAGCGTCAAACAAAAAGGTATTCAGGGAAGGTAAAGGCTGAACACACCGCCACCCAATGGGCCGCCATTGCTGATTTCAGTGCGCCCACCCACACCATTGCGCTGATGCAACGCGGCAATCCGCCCGGCAAAGTACAAGCCCAGGCCAGTACTGCCACTGCTCTGATTGATGCCCTGCACGTAATCGGCCTGACGTTCGATCATTTCGGGCGGGTAACCCTCGCCATCGTCGTTGAGGGTCAGCACCAGTTGCCCGGCCTCATCGCTGACGCTGATCAACAAGGCATGACGGGCGTAACGAATGGCATTGTTGATGCTGTTGGCAAGCACCGAGGCAATCAGCTCCCGATCGAAGAAACCCAGCGGGCTCAACGGGTCCACTTCATAGGTCGCAATGATGCCGCGGCTGGCGAAAACGGGTTGATGAGCCGCCAGTTGCGCCTCAATGAAATCATCCAGTTCATGGTAGGCCGGCTGCAACGGCATCTGGTTGACGCCGAGTTTGTACAGGCCCAGCAACTGCACCAGCATGTCATTGAGATGGGCGAATTCGAAGTCGATCACGCCCTGTTCCGGGGTGTGCCGTTCGGGATCAGGCAAACGCGCCAGCCATTGGCTGTGCGCCTGCATCAACATGGCCAGAGAATTCTTCATGTCATGCACGGTGGAGGCAATCACCGTGGAAAAGTCGAGTGACGGTTTACTGTCGATCATTCGCCGAACGCCTTGATTTTCAGTTTCTGGTAGCGCGGATAGCGCGCGTCGGAATCGGGCATCAGGCCGACGGTTTTCAGGCAGGCGCGGCATTCTTCCAGTTCGGCCGACGGCACGCTGGTGTCAGTGCCGTGCAGCAGCGACTGCGCCATGTTCAGGGCAATACTGATGTTCTTCGGTTGCAGGGCCAGGGCTTTGCGAAATACATCCCGCGCTTCCACCAGATTGCCAGTCTTGTACACCCGCACGCCCTGACGGTTGAGGTCGGCGGCCGCGTTGCCGGAGTTGAGGATGGTTGGGTCGTCGGTCAGCTTGGCGATGCCTTTCATCACCGTTGGATCATCGCCGTAGATTTCTGCACAGTTCTTCAGCATCGAAGCACCGGCATCCGCCTGCCCGAGCATTTGCAGCTGCTTGGCCACCAGCAACGCCGCTTCGGCGCTCATGAACTGCTCCATGCCATCGAGGCGCATCATCGCTTGCTCGGTGAGCTTCTCGGCCGTTTCGGCATCGTTGAGCAACAGGCTGGTTGCTTTCATCAGACGCGCACGAATCTGCAAGCCGGGGTCAGAAGGATTTTCCTTCGCCACCGCACTCAGCGTCGTGTTGATTTCGAGACGGGTTCGGGTGTCCAGGCCCTTCTCACTGCCTTTGCTGATCAAGGCATGGGCCAGGCCGAGGTTGCTTTCCGCATCCTTGAAACGTGATTGAGCCCCTTGGGTCACGGCCTGGCGATAGGCTTTGGAGGCAGTATCGAAATCCTCGTTGGCCATCGCCAGTTTGCCCAGCAACGCCTGCCGGCGCACCGCCAGCGGCGATAGGCGAATAGCCTCTTCCAAGACTCTCTGCGCGCCCTTGGTGTCGCCTTCGGCGACCAGCACATCGGCCATGCCGTCGTAGAGGGCCGGCATCATCGGGAAGACTTTCAGGGCTTTCTCATAAATGCCTTTGGCCTGGCTGACCTGGCCGCGTTTGAACAGCAACTGGCCCAACCCGGCAAATGCCCAAGGCAAAGGTCGATCAGCAATGATGCTGTCGTACAGACGCTCCAGCGCCTCATTCTGGTTCAAGTCGCGCAACGCATCGGCACGGTAACGCAGGCACAGCGGCGAGTAGCGAATGTCTTGTTTGCACAGGGCGATGCAGGCATTGAGCACTTCAACCGGTTTACCCCGGTCAAGGGCTTGCAGGATCGGTTTAAGCAAGGTCTTGCGCTGTTCCAGACGCTCCAGACGCTGGGCCAGGCCGGAACGGTTGAACGGCTTGGTCAAGTAAGCATCAGGCTCGTGTTCCAGTGCACTGAGCACCATGGCCTGACTGGTTTCGGCGGTGACCATGACAAATACACTTTCATGGCTGATCAGCTTCTCGATCATCAGGTCTTCGAGCACCTGCTGACCGTTCTTCTTGCCATCGCCCAAGTGGAAGTCCTGCAGGATGAAGTCGTAGGACTTCTGCGAGCACATGCGCAGCGCCTGTTCACCGGTATCGGCGGTGTCGACGTTCTTGACGCCCAGCTCCCGCAGCATGGACCTGACGGAACTGCGGAAATCCGAGAAATCATCGACGATCAAAAAACTTTTTTGGTGATACGACAGCATCGAGGATTTCCAGGCAATTAAAGAAGAACAACCCAAAGGCAAACGACACGGGGCGAGTTGCCTTTTTTGGCGCGCAGATGATAGCGGGAGGCCATAGGCTATCAAGCAATTTCGCAAAAACCCGTGATGACCATTGCCGGCCGCCAGAGATAAAAATGACAACGACCGTTCGGGTTATCGGCCAGTAGTCGCGTTCCCTTGAAGCGACGGGAGTGCATTTGCGCATTTGCGCTGTCATGACAGGCTCTCCACGTAAGTCGTCGGGTGGTTCTGGGGTAAAAAATCCCGCCAAAGCAAATGCCCTGGCGGGCTTTTTTAACAGCTGAATGCTGAGATTTTATGGAGTTTCAGGGACGACATGATTCAGCCAGCCCATGCCCTACTTGGGTTTCAGCTGATTCGAGCCGCGCCAGTGTCGAGTGTCCATGGCCCTTCCCCACCCTCTTCGCCAAAAACAAATCGACATAATATTGACACCAACACACCCGCCCGTCTGAATATTGGCACATCGCACTGTTAGCTGCGGTTAACACCTTTACAAAGCCTGAGCCCACAACTAAACACACATCAAACTGATATCAGGAAAGGCCGTATCCCTGAGTCGGTGCTACCTCAAAACACGGCCTCATCCAGCCATTATTTCAGGAGTCCCTGCCACATGGGTGCTCTCAGTCTATTGCGTGCCATGTGCAGCGCTGCCCCAGCCTCGGGCTCACATTCGCCCGACCTGTCCTGCGATCCACTCCTCAAACGCGGCGAACTTTTCCACCCCCGCAATACCCGCGCGCCTCTGCCGGCAGCGCCCGGCCCGTCAGGCCGACGATGTCCGGCCGCCGCCTCGCACCACTCCTGAACTACCTGAGCGGTGCAAGAACGGGACGTCGTCCTGTTAGCAGTCCCTAGCGATTCTAAAAATAAAAAAATGGCATTTTCGGGAGAAAGACATGGCTACCACCACAACTACCAGCGGCGGCACCGTTACTTCGCTTTCCAACACTCCGCAGGCGACGGACGACATTTTCACTACCGGTGTTATTGGCACGGGCACCACGGCCATCACTGAAGAACTGCTGGGGGTCGTGTACCTGGACGTCATGTCCAATGACCTTGGCGGCAGCGCAAAAACACTTTGGTCACTGGATGACGCGACCAGCCTTTCTACTGCCACCAAGGTTTATGCGCCGGCCGATCTCCTGATCCAGGACACGGGCAGAATCGAGGCGACGAGTACTGACACCAGTTTCAACGGGGCAAAAATCTGGATTACGTCGGATGGCAAGGTCGGCTACGACGCCGCAACGTTGTCGACTGCTTTCCAGGCACAACTCCAGTCGCTTGCTGCCGGAGGGTCCCTGACGGACAGCTTTACCTATGCGATTCGTCTCGGCAACGGCACGCTCAGCTGGGCCACTGCGCAGGTGCAGTTCGCTGGCATGAATGACAGTGTGACGATGACCCTCGGCGTTCAGGCTGGCACGGTAACCGAAGATGCGACCACGACGCCGAACTTGACCGACTCGCTGAGTACGTCGGGCACTATTGCCTTTAGCGATGTTGACCTGAGTGACACGCATACCGCCTCTTTCGTCGCTGCGGGAGGCAATGCCACAGCACTGGGCAACTTCACCCTTGCATCGGTAACTGAAGCGGCCAACGCAGCCAACGGCACCGTTAACTGGACTTACACCCTGAATAATGCGGCAGCCCAATACCTGGCCCAAGGGCAGACCGTTACTGAAACCTATGTGGTCACCATCAATGATGGGCATGGCTCGACGACAACGCAGAATGTGACTATCACCATCGCCGGCACCAACGATCAAGTGCAGATCACCAGCGGCGTACAGGCCGGCGATGCCGAGGAAGACAGCGGCGACTACGCAGCCGACGGCAGCATCACTTTCACCGACGTCGACCTGATCGACACCCACAGCGTCACCGTCACGCCGGGCGCTTCCGGTTATCTGGGCAGCTTCACCACCAATCCCCTGAGCGACAGCACCGGTACAGGCAGCGGTTCGCTGGGCTGGAACTTCGCGGTGAACAACACCGCGTTGCAATTCCTTGGCGAAGGCCAGACCCTCACCCAGACTTATAACGTGGCAATCGGCGACGGCGCGGTGCAGACCGTGACCATCACGATTACCGGCACCAACGACCAGCCAACGCTGACGATTATCGACACTACCGGTGCGATGAGCGAAGGCAACGGCACTGCAACCCTGAGCGACAGCGGCGCACTGAGCTTTGCCGATCTGGACAGTACCGACACGGTGACCGTATCGCAGACCGCCAACGGCGACATCGCCTGGAGTGGCGGTGCGCTCAATGTTGGTGTGGCCTCGGCACTGGTGGCTGGTTTCTCGGTCGACCAGAACAGCTGGGACTACAGCAGCAATCAGAACCTCGACTTCCTCGGTGCGGGTGAAACCATCACCTTCTCGTACGCGGTGGTCGCCACCGACGACAGCGGCGCGGCTAATGCTGCCTCGGCGACGCAAACCGTCACCATCACGATCACCGGCACTAACGATGCGCCGGTGCTCAGCTTCGCGACGGGCAATGATGCCGGCGCGATGCAAGAAGACACCACGCTCAGCGTCAGCGGCCAGTTCAGCTCCGCCGACATCGATCATGCTGCCACGGCAACTTGGAGCATCAATGGTTCGGCTTCGGGCACCTACGGCTCGATCGCAGTCGACAACACCGGAAAATGGACTTACACCCTGGCCAATGGCACCGATGGCATTGCCAGTGCGGTGCAGTCGCTGGGGGCTGGCGAAAGTCAAGACGAAGTGTTCACCGTGCAGGTCAGCGATGGCCTCGGCGGCGTCGACACCCAACTGGTGACCGTCACCGTCAGCGGCACTAACGATGCGCCGGTGCTCAGCTTCGCAACGGGCAATGATGCCGGTGCGGTGCAGGAAGACACCACACTTAGCGTTAGCGGCCAGTTCAGCTCGGCCGACATCGATCATGCTGCCACGGCCAGCTGGAGCATTGCCGGTACGAATACCGGCATCTACGGTTCGATCGCAGTCGACAACACCGGCAAATGGACTTACACCCTGGCCAATGGCACCGATGGCATTGCCAGTGCGGTGCAGTCGCTGGGGGCTGGCGAAAATCACGATGAAGTGTTTACCGTGCAGGTCAGCGATGGCCTCGGCGGTGTCGACACCCAACTGGTGACCGTCACCGTCAGCGGCACTAACGATGCACCGGTGCTCAGCTTCGCAACGGGCAACGATGCCGGCGCGGTGCAGGAAGACACCACACTTAGCGTTAGCGGCCAGTTCAGCTCGGCCGACATCGATCATGCTGCCACGGCCAGCTGGAGCATTGCCGGTACGAATACCGGCATCTACGGTTCGATCGCAGTCGACAACACCGGAAAATGGACTTACACCCTGGCCAATGGCACCGATGGTGTCGCCAGTGCCGTGCAATCGCTGAAGGCGGGCGAGAGTCATGATGACGTGTTCACCGTGCAGGTCAGCGATGGCCTCGGCGGTGTCGACACCCAACTGGTGACCGTCACCGTTACCGGCACTAACGACGCACCGGTGCTCAGCTTCGCAACGGGCAACGATGCCGGCGCGGTGCAGGAAGACACCGCGCTCAGCGTCAGCGGCCAGTTCAGCTCGGCTGATATCGATCATGCTGCCACGGCCACTTGGAGCATCGCGGGTACGAATACCGGCACCTATGGCTCAATCGCAGTCGACAACACCGGCAAATGGACTTACACCCTGGCCAATGGCACCGATGGCATTGCCAGTGCGGTGCAGTCGCTGGGGGCTGGCGAAAATCACGATGAAGTGTTTACCGTGCAGGTCAGCGATGGCCTCGGCGGTGTCGACACCCAACTGGTGACCGTCACCGTCAGCGGCACTAACGATGCACCGGTGCTCAGCTTCGCAACGGGCAACGATGCCGGCGCGGTGCAGGAAGACACCACGCTCAGCGTCAGCGGCCAGTTCAGTTCGGCCGACATCGATCATGCTGCGACGGCCACTTGGAGCATCACAGGTACGAATACCGGCACCTATGGTTCGATCGCGGTGGATAGCACTGGAAAATGGACTTACACCCTGGCCAATGGCACCGATGGCATTGCCAGTGCGGTGCAGTCGCTGGGGGCTGGCGAGAGTCACGATGAAGTGTTCACCGTGCAGGTCAGCGATGGCCTCGGCGGCGTAGACACTCAGTTGGTGACCGTCACCGTCACCGGCACTAACGATGCGGCCGTGTTGTCCTCGGCCAACGTCACGCTGACCGAAACCGATTCCCCGCTGACCACCAACGGCACCTTGACCATCAGCGATGTCGACAGCGCCGCAACCTTCGTCGCCCAGTCCAACACCGCCGGCAGTTACGGCAAGTTCTCCATCGGCACTAATGGTGCCTGGAGCTACGTCGCCGATAGCGCCCACAACGAGTTCGTCGCCGGTACCACCTACACCGACACCTTCGCGGTGAGCAGCGCCGACGGCACCCTCACTTCAGTCACCGTCCACATCACCGGCACCAACGATGCCGCCGTGTTGTCCTCGGCCAGCGTCACCCTGACCGAGACCGATGCCCCGCTGACCACCAACGGCACCCTCACCATCAGCGACGTCGACAGCGCCGCAACCTTCGTCACCCAGTCCAACACCGCCGGCAGTTATGGCCAGTTCTCCATCGGCGCTGGCGGTGCCTGGACCTACGTTGCCGACTCCGCCCACAACGAGTTCGTCGCCGGCACCACCTACACCGACACCTTCGCGGTGAGCAGCGCCGATGGCACCCTCACTTCAGTCACCGTCCACATCACCGGCACCAACGACGCCGCCGTGCTGTCCTCAGCCAGCGTCACCCTGACCGAAACCGATTCCCCGCTGACCACCAACGGCACCCTGACCATCAGCGATGTCGACAGCGCCGCGACCTTCGTCGCCCAGTCCAACACCGACGGCAGTTATGGCCAGTTCTCCATCGGCACTAATGGTGCCTGGAGCTACGTTGCCGATAACGCCCACAACGAGTTCGCCGCCGGCACCACTTACACCGACACCTTCGCGGTGAGCAGCGCCGACGGCACCCTCACTTCAGTCACCGTCCACATCACCGGCACCAACGATGCCGCCGTGTTGTCCTCGGCCAACGTCACCCTGACCGAGACCGATGCCCCGCTGACCACCAACGGCACCCTGACCATCAGCGATGTCGACAGCGCCGCGACCTTCGTCGCCCAGTCCAACACCGCTGGCAGTTATGGCCAGTTCTCCATCGGCACTAATGGTGCCTGGAGCTACGTTGCCGATAACGCCCACAACGAGTTCGCCGCCGGCACCACTTACACCGACACTTTCGCGGTGAGCAGCGCCGACGGCACCCTCACTTCAGTCACCGTCCACATCACCGGCACCAACGATGCCGCCGTGTTGTCCTCGGCCAACGTCACCCTGACCGAGACCGATGCCCCGCTGACCACCAACGGCACCCTCACCATCAGCGACGTCGACAGCGCCGCATCCTTCGTCACCCAGTCCAACACCGCCGGCAGTTATGGCCAGTTCTCCATCGGCACTAATGGTGCCTGGAGCTACGTCGCCGATAACGCCCACAACGAGTTCGCCGCCGGCACCACCTACACCGACACCTTCGTGGTGAGCAGCGCCGACGGCACCCTCACTTCAGTCACCGTCCACATCACCGGCACCAACGACGCCGCCGTGCTGTCCTCAGCCAGCGTCACCCTGACCGAAACCGATTCCCCGCTGACCACCAACGGCACCTTGACCATCAGCGATGTCGACAGCGCCGCAACCTTCGTCGCCCAGTCCAACACCGCCGGCAGTTACGGCAAGTTCTCCATCGGCACTAATGGTGCCTGGAGCTACGTCGCCGATAACGCCCACAACGAGTTCGCCGCCGGCACCACCTACACCGACACCTTCGTGGTGAGCAGCGCCGACGGCACCCTCACTTCAGTCACCGTCCACATCACCGGCACCAACGATGCCGCCGTGTTGTCCTCGGCCAACGTCACCCTGACCGAGACCGATGCCCCGCTGACCACCAACGGCACCCTCACCATCAGCGACGTCGACAGCGCCGCATCCTTCGTCACCCAGTCCAACACCGCCGGCAGTTATGGCCAGTTCTCCATCGGCACTAATGGTGCCTGGAGCTACGTCGCCGATAACGCCCACAACGAGTTCGCCGCCGGCACCACCTACACCGACACCTTCGTGGTGAGCAGCGCCGACGGCACCCTCACTTCAGTCACCGTCCACATCACCGGCACCAACGACGCCGCCGTGCTGTCCTCAGCCAGCGTCACCCTGACCGAAACCGATTCCCCGCTGACCACCAACGGCACCCTGACCATCAGCGATGTCGACAGCGCCGCGACCTTCGTCGCCCAGTCCAACACCGCCGGCAGTTATGGCCAGTTCTCCATCGGCACTAATGGTGCCTGGAGCTACGTCGCCGATAACGCCCACAACGAGTTCGCCGCCGGCACCACCTACACCGACACCTTCGTGGTGAGCAGCGCCGACGGCACCCTCACTTCAGTCACCGTCCACATCACCGGCACCAACGATGCCGCCGTGTTGTCCTCAGCCAGCGTCACGTTGACCGAAACCAATGCCCCGCTGACCGCCACCGGTACCCTGACCATCAGCGACATCGACAGCCCGGAAACCTTCCAGGCTCAATCCGGTACCGCCGGCGCCAACGGAACCTTCGCCATCAATACCGCGGGCAACTGGAGCTATACCGCCAACTCGGCCTTCGACGCTCTCAATGTTGGCGACAGCCTGACCGACACCTTCACGGTACTCAGTGCCGACGGAACCGCGACGGCGGTGACGGTCACTATCAACGGCAGCAACGATGCCGCCGTGCTGTCCTCGGCCAGCGTCACGCTGACCGAAACCAATGCTCCGTTGACCGCCACCGGTACGCTGACCATCAGCGACATCGACAGCGCCGCGACCTTCGTCACCCAGACCAACACCGCCGGTGCCAACGGAACCTTCGCCATCAATACCGCGGGCAACTGGAGCTATACCGCCAACTCGGCCTTCGACGCACTCAATGTCGGCGACAGCCTGACCGACACTTTCACGGTACTCAGTGCCGACGGCACCGCGACCGCGGTGACGGTAACCATCAACGGCAGCAACGACGCGCCGACGATCACCTCCAACGGTGGTGGTACGACGGCCTCGGTCAGCGTGGCGGAGAACACCACGGCAGTTACGACGGTGGTAGCAACCGACGTTGATCTTCCGGCACAAACCCTGAGCTACAGCATTGTCGGCGGAGCAGATGCCGCGAAGTTCTCGATCGTTTCAGGCACGGGCACGCTGAGCTTTGTTTCTGCGCCCAATTTCGAGGCCCCGACCGATTCGGGAACGAACAACGTCTATGACGTGATCGTGCGGGCATCGGACGGCACGCTGTTTGACGACCAGGCGCTCGCGGTGAGCGTAACGGGCGTCAATGACAACACCCCGGTGATCACCTCCAACGGTGGTGGTGCGACGGCTTCGGTCAACGTGGCGGAGAACACCACGGCGGTCACGACAGTGACGGCGACCGATGCCGATCTGCCGGCGCAAACCCTGAGCTACAGCATCGTCGGCGGAGCGGATGCCGCGAAGTTCTCGATTGTTTCAGGCACGGGCGCGCTGAGCTTTGTTTCTGCGCCCAATTTCGAGGCCCCGACCGATTCAGGAACGAACAACGTCTATGACGTGATCGTGCGGGCATCGGACGGCACGCTGTTTGACGACCAGGCGCTCGCGGTGAGCGTAACGGGCGTCAACGACAACACCCCGGTGATCACCTCCAACGGGGGGGGTGCGACGGCTTCGGTCAACGTGGCGGAGAACACCACGGCGGTCACGACAGTGACGGCGACTGATGCCGATCTTCCGGTGCAAACCCTGAACTACTCGATCCTGAATACGGCCGGGACGGACTTCAGCAAGTTCTCTATCAGTCCGAGCGGAGTGCTGACGTTCAAATCGGCGCCGGATTACGAGAATGCCCAGGATGTCGGTGGTGCTGACGGTGACAATGCCTATGTTGTGGACGTTCTGGTGGCGGACGGCAATGGCGGAACCGACACCCAGACGATTACGGTGAATGTGCAGAACGTAGTTGAAACTCCAGTTGATACCGTGGCACCGACGGTGACTGTGACGGGGACTGCCTTAGGGATTCCGAACGGTTCAACGTCAACAGTCACATTCCAGTTCAGTGAGGTTGTGAGCGGTTTCAACCTTTCGGACGTCACGGTAACTACAACGAGCGGAACGCCCCGCGGAACCTGGAGTAACTTCACGCAGGTAGACGGCGATACCTACACGGCAACGCTGACTAGAACACAATCCGGTGGCGTGAAAGTCGACGTTACCGCGAACAGCTACACCGACCTGGCGGGCAATGCGGGTGCTGCCGGGAGCAGTGCAGTCCTTCCAGCAGGCGTTGCCGGCGAACCCATCAATCTAGCCCTCACTACTCCATCGTCCGATATTAGCGGCCCGATAACCGTGTCAATCAGCGGTGTTCCTTCGGGATGGATATTCAATGCGGGAACTGACAACGGCGACGGCACCTGGACCGTGCAGACCAGCGATCCTGGCGCATTGACTGTGACAACCCCAAGCGATTTCGCGGGAGCGTTGGTGCTTGATGTCAACATGTACTGGAGCAACAGCGACGGCAGCGACGGTAGCGCCTATGTGTTCAACAACGTCGAAGTCTATGCACCCGGCGCGCCGATTTTCGCCTTGTCCGCTGACGACAACCTTACCGGCTCGTCCGGTGCCGACACGTTCGTCTTCGCCCAGCCGATCGGCAACAACCAGATCTACAGTTTCGATGTCATGGCGGACAAGATCGACTTGATCGGCTTCGCGGGCGTCAACGGTTTTGCTGATTTGAGTATCACTAACGACGCCAACGGCAATGCGCTGGTCAGCATCAGCTCCGGCCAGTCGGTCACCCTTAAAGGTGTCGATGCGGCGGACTTGAGCGAAGCGAACTTCCAGTTCGATGTGGACCCGGTGATGACCAATACCGGTACCCTCATCATTGCCGACGGCGCGATCATGCCGTTCGGTGGCAGCATTCATAACAGCGGCACCATCGAACTCGGCTCCACCGGCAGCGAGACCAATCTTGAGATTCTGTTCCGTGGTGCGACCTTGACCGGTGGCGGCCAGGTACTGCTATCCGACAGCGCGCAAAATGTGATTTTCGGCGGCAGCGCCGATACCGTTCTGACCAACGTCGACAACCGTATTTCCGGCGCTGGCCAGTTGGGCGCCGGGCAGTTGGTATTGGTCAATGCGGGGCTGATCCTGGCCAGCGGGCTGAACAGTCTGGTGCTCGACACCGGCAGCCACACCATCACCAACAGTGGAGTGCTGGAATCCACGGGTGAAGGCGGCATGACAGTGGCCAGCACAGTCGATAACTCCGGACACTTGTGGGCCAACGGTGGCGACCTGCGCCTGCTGGCCGACGTAATGGGCAATGGCAGCGCCACCATCGACGGCGACGCGACCCTGACCTTTTCCGGCGCTGCACACGGGTCCGTCGCCTTCCACGGCGAAGGCGCGGGCACGCTGGTGATCGCACAGGCCGAAGCGGCGGGTTCTCTGGTCGGCATCCTCGGCCTGGAAAGCGATGACATGCTGACCTTCAGCGATCTCGCCTTCGGCGCCAACACCCAACTCAGCTACAGCGCCAACGCCTCTGGCACCGGCGGCCTGCTGACAGTGGACGATGGCGTGCATCGGGCCGAGGTGAACTTGCTGGGGCACTACACAGTGGATGACTTCCAGGCCACCGACGGCGGCGAGACCGGTACCCAAGTCAGTTACAGCGGCGAATCCAGCGGCACGCTGGTGGGCAGCATGGCGGCGGACGTACTCAGTGGCGGCGACGGCAATGACATCCTCGCGGGTCGTGGTGGGGAGGACACGCTCAGCGGTGGCGCGGGAGCCGATATGTTCGCCTATCTCAACGTGGCGGAAGGCGCAGACACCATCCTCGACTACAACTTCGCCGAAGGTGACGCGCTCGACCTCTCTGCACTGCTCAGCGCCAACTTCGTTAGCGGTGTCAGCCAGGCGTCCGACTTCGTCCAACTGGCGCAATCAGGCAGCGACATCACCGTGAAGGTGGATACCGATGGCGCAGCCAATGGTACGAACTTCACCGATGTGGCGGTCCTAGCCAACACCGGCACGAGCGGTAGCGATCTGGTGCGCACCTGGTTTGGGGAGGCTGACCATACGCTGACGGCTTGATGTTGGGCTGGAGTTGAATCCACCGTCGCAGACAGCCACAAAAAAGCCCCACCAGATCACTCTGTGTGGGGCTTTCAAATATATGGTGTCCCAGGGCAGGTTCGAACTGCCAACCTTCCCCTTAGGAGGGGGATGCTCTATCCAATTGAGCTACTGAGACACAAGTCGCTCCGCAAGGAATGCGGAGCGATGGACGGCGTGCATGTTAACGGGCAGGCCCGCTTTTGTCATGTCGTCCGTAGGGCTTTTTAAGTGTAGGCAGACGCCTCACGATAACGTGGCTTTATTTACCGTGCAAATTGCATCAGCGCAAAAAGTCATCATTGCAAAATGCAATGATGAGTTTTTGCACCAATATCTTAATTCATTGTTTTTAAAGGGTTTAATAGCCGTTAAACTTTTGGCATGCGGGCTGCTTCGACTGTTTTCACAGAACACAGGAGATCAGCCCCATGAACAGCGCCCTTTTAGTCGCGAACGCGTTCACTTTGGCGGTTCTGTTGGGTTTTCATTTCTTTCCCGAAAACGATGTTGCGACGATTGCACAGCGCATTCCTCATTATCTGCAGCTGCAAAAAACGCCCCAGTTGGCAGTCATAAGCGATCAGCGCAGTTTTGTCAGTCAAGAGGCGAGCCAGGAAACTATTCAATTGCGAACCCAGCCTTTCGAACGTTTGGCATTTTGAATCACCTCATCAGGAGCACAGCATGTCCAAATCAGCCGCAGGGTTTTTCATCCTCGCTTTACTGAGTGGCATCGTTCATCTGTCATTGGTCCAGGACACGGTCATCACCCTGCCCCTGATTGCCTGCGGCGTGTTCGGTGCGCTGTTCGTGCTGGCGCTAGTCGCCGGACGCAAGATCAAGTTCGATCCGGTTTTGCGCTGAGGCTCAGCAGCTTCAGAAGATTGGCAACGGTGCCGGCCAGGTCGCCGGAGTTATCGAGTCGATGGATCTGCATTTCACCGATTGAATCGTCAGCCGAGAAGAGCGCATTACGACGCAGTCTTGCTTCAATTTCTGCCGGATTCTCACGCTGGCGCCGTAGCAAACGCTCGCGCAGGACTTCATTCTTGACGGTCAGCAGCACCGGCAAGAGTGAGGGATAGCGCTGTTGCGCCTCTGCCAGATGTCCACGTGAACCGTTGACCAACACATCGCGACCGTCCGCGAGCCATTGGTCTATGCGCACAGGGATACCGTAATTCAACCCATTGGCTTGCCACGACAACGCAAAATCTCCTTTGGCTCTGCGTCGTTCGAATTCTTCGCGGGAAACCTCAATCGCGTCTTCACCCCCGGATTGCGCCGAGCGCGTGATAACCCGGCGTATGACTTCACAATGGCGTGCGCGCAACGGCTCGCGAGCGGCTTCGATGAGACTGTCTTTGCCGGATCCCGAAGGCCCCATTAAGTAAATCAGTCGGCCACCCATCCTGAAATCATCCCCCGCCACGTGCCTATACTAGTAAATCGGCCATTTGCCACTATCCTGTATAAGATAAGGAACAAAGATCGAATCCGCATAGCATGCACCTTCAGGCGTCTTCGGGCATCACCTGTCGGGCAAGAGGACGCGGTCAGCGATACGGCATGGATTATTTTCAACCCACTCTGCATTTCTGATAATAGGTGCTGGCATTAAGCCTTTACCCAGATCAATTTTTGTCACAGAATTGACGCCAATGATCTGGCTAATTTGAGGCATGATGCGCGCCTCTATCAATTCAGGTTGAACATTTGGCTGGAGTGCTTGTCCTATCTGACATCCTGCGGCCAATCCCGAGAACCGCTCCCCTGAACTAACCGGTTAAATATATGCGCCCATTGAAACAGGCAATTTATTCCAGCCGTACGGCTGACAAGTTCGTCGTACGTCTGCCAGACGGAATGCGTGAACGCATTGCCGAAGTGGCCCGCAATCATCATCGCAGCATGAATTCCGAAATTATCGCGCGCCTCGAGCAGAGTCTTATTCAGGAAGGCGCGCTGGGCGAAGAATTGAGCATGCGCCTGGACAGCCCCGAGCTGTCATTGCACGAACGTGAACTGCTGCAACGCTTCCGCCAACTCTCCCACCGTCAGCAAAACGCTCTGGTTTCGCTGATCGCCCACGATGCCGAAATGGCAGCAGACGCTTCCTGATTTACCCCGAAAGCTTAAGCCAGCGTAATTGCTGGCTTTTTTTTGCCCGAAAATTGGCTTTAAAAGAACCCGCCGGGGCGGGCTCTTTAAAGCAGGTCAAAGCAGGAAAATCGTCGCCAGCCCGAGAAAAATGAAAAAGCCGCCACTGTCAGTCATGGCAGTGATCATCACGCTGGCACCCATTGCCGGGTCGCGCCCAAGCCGCGCCAGGGTCATCGGAATCAAAACCCCCATCAATGCCGCCAGCAACAGGTTAAGCGTCATGGCAGCGGTCATCACCACGCCCAGGGACCAACTGCCATAAAGCAGATAGGACACCACACCAATCACGCCACCCCAGACCAGACCATTGATCAAACCGACCGCCAACTCCTTGCGCATCAGCCGCGACGTATTGCCGGTACTGACTTGGTCCAGCGCCATGGCCCGAACGATCATGGTGATCGTCTGGTTACCCGAGTTACCACCGATACCAGCAACGATCGGCATCAATGCTGCGAGCGCTACCAGCTTCTCGATGGAGCCTTCGAACAGGCCGATCACCCGTGATGCAACAAATGCGGTGATCAGGTTCACCGCCAGCCAGGCCCAACGGTTGCGCAGGGATTTCCAGACTGACGCGAAGATATCTTCTTCTTCACGCAGACCCGCCATGTTGAGAACTTCGTTTTCGCTCTCTTCACGGATCAGGTCGACCATTTCATCGATGGTCAGACGACCGATCAGCTTGCCGTTCTTGTCGACCACAGGGGCCGAGATCAAGTCGTAACGTTCAAATGCTTGAGCGGCCTCGTAAGCGTCTTCATCCGGATGAAAACTCACCGGGTCGCTGGCCATGACTTCCGACACCTGCTTTTCCGGGTCGTTGACCAGCAGACGCTTGATCGGCAATACGCCCTTGAGCACACCGTCGTAATCGACCACGAACAGTTTGTCGGTGTGGCCCGGCAGCTCCTTGAGGCGACGCAGATAACGCAAAACCACTTCGAGACTGACATCCTCACGGATGGTCACCATCTCGAAGTCCATCAGCGCACCGACCTGCTCCTCGTCATAGGACAATGCGGAGCGGACGCGCTCACGCTGCTGACCATCGAGGGTTTCCATCAGCTCGTGGACGACGTCTCGCGGCAGCTCCGAGGCCAGGTCAGCGAGTTCATCGGCGTCCATGTCCTTGGCCGCCGCCAGGAGCTCGTGATCGTCCATGTCGGCGATCAGGGTTTCACGAACCGAATCGGATACTTCGAGCAGAATGTCGCCGTCGCGATCGGCCTTGACCAGTTGCCAGACCGCCAGGCGATCGTCCAGGGGCAAGGCTTCAAGGATGTAGGCAACGTCGGCGGAGTGCAGATCATCGAGCTTGCGCTGCAACTCGACGAGGTTTTGCCGGTGAACCAGATTCTCGACCCGGTCGTGATGCGGACCTTCCTGGCGATGAGTCAGGTCTTCGACCACCCGCTGGCGCTGCAGCAGCTCAACGACTTGAGCGAGGCGGTCCTGCAAGCTTTCCTGCGTTTTCTTTACTTCAACTTCAGACATAGGCGAACTCCACTCCCAGCAGCGGGGCACGCCGGAAGGATCAATCAGTCAATTCATGATTGTAAAAACGGGGTACTGAGTAACTACTGGGTAAGTCCATGGAGGTATTCCACAAGCCCCGGCGGGGCTGACGGGCGCAATGATAACACCGCCTGATGGTTTTAAACGTTAAAAAATCGTGGCTGAAACAAGCGCTTGCGAGACAAACCTGAGCGCGGCCCTGATCCATGAAACTGCGACGACTTATCCTGAAAAGAAAACACACCGCCGCCTGAAAATGTAAAGACTACCCTTGATGGAGACCGTCACGGAGGACGTCGAATGCCATCGAATGCTCACTATTATTTTCTTGCCACCCTGCTCTGCCTGCCGCCCCAGGCGCTTGCCACGACCGTTCACCGGTGCGAAGCCGCCAATGGGCACATCACCTTCACGACCTTGAGTTGTAGGGCCGGAGAAAGCCTCTCAGTTCAGGACGTACGCACGTTCCTGCCAGGCAGCATGACGCCCCTGATGCCAGAGGCCGAGTCTCGCGAAACACCTGGTACGAAATTCCAAAGGAGAGAGCCGACGATCGTTGGTCAGTCCGAGGGCAAATGTGGAAATCTGCTCAGCGCGAAGGAACGCCGCATAGCGATCATCAATCAGCGGGTCGTTGCCGGCATGAGTCAGCAGGACGTCGAAAGCGCTCTCGGCAAGCCCGACAAAATCAGCACCCGCAATTCAGCCACAAGTTATCGCTACGACAACAAGCGAGGGCGCAGTGCTCATATCGAGTTTGACGAGAAAGGTTGTACCAAAGGAAAAGCCAAATCGCAGACGGCAAAAAGCCCGCGTTAAACGCGGGCTTTTTGTTGTTTGGTGCACTCGACAGGATTCGAACCTGTGACCGCTCGGTTCGTAGCCGAGTACTCTATCCAGCTGAGCTACGAGTGCATTTGTGTTTTTATACCAGATCACAACTGGTTGAAGCCAAGTTATTCACATCACTGCAAACAACTCTTAAATGGTGCACTCGACAGGATTCGAACCTGTGACCGCTCGGTTCGTAGCCGAGTACTCTATCCAGCTGAGCTACGAGTGCATTTGTTGCCGCGCATTATAGGCCGTCTAATCTCTATGTCAAACACTTTTTCTAGTAATTTCAACAACTTACCGAAGAAGCCAGATTACAACGTACTACGCAAATAATGGCGGAGAACGGGGGATTCGAACCCCCGACACCCTTTTGAGGTGTACTCCCTTAGCAGGGGAGCGCCTTCGGCCACTCGGCCAGCTCTCCGCAACACGGGGCGTATCTTAACCAACCTTTTCCCCGTTTGCAAACATAAAAAACGATAAAAATTAATGGCTTGGTTCTTCGTCCTTCTCTTTCTTTATACGCAGGTAAATTTCTTCACGGTGCACAGCAACCTCTTTCGGGGCGTTTACACCGATACGCACTTGATTTCCTTTGACGCCGAGCACGGTCACAGTGATTTCGCCATCACCAATAATCAGGCTTTCTGCGCACCGACGAGTCAGAATCAGCATACCTTTCTCCTCACGCATTTCATTTCAGGGACAACAGTCTGCAAAAAAAAGGCACTTGACCTACAACCAGAACGATCGCAGCCCTACATGCCTGAGTATTGACTAGCGCGGGCAAAAGAACAGCTTTGGGCCGCACCATTCAAAAAAACGAAGGGCGCGGTCAGACCGCGCCCTTGGGGAAACGCATTTACTCGCCCTGTCGGGCCGGCGCATCCAGCTCAAAAGCCGTGTGCAGAGCGCGCACAGCCAGTTCCAGGTACTTCTCTTCGATTACCACGGACACCTTGATTTCCGAAGTCGAGATCATCTGGATGTTGATGCTCTCTTTCGCCAGGGATTCGAACATACGACTGGCCACGCCTGCGTGGGAGCGCATGCCGACGCCGACGATCGAGACCTTGGCGATTTTGGTGTCGCCAACAACTTCACGGGCACCGATCTGGCGAGCGGTATTTTCCAGCACGGCTTGCGCCGCCTGGTAGTCATTGCGGTGCACGGTGAAGGTGAAGTCGGTGGTGTTATCGTGCGCAACGTTCTGCACGATCATGTCGACTTCGATGTTCGCGGCACTGATCGGGCCGAGAATCTTGAAGGCAACGCCCGGGATGTCTGGCACGCCACGGATGGTCAGCTTGGCTTCATCGCGGTTGAAAGCGATACCGGAAATGATCGGCTGTTCCATGGTTTCCTCTTCATCAATAGTAATGAGGGTGCCCGGACCCTCCTTGAAGCTGTGCAGTACGCGCAGCGGAACGTTGTACTTGCCGGCGAATTCCACCGCGCGGATCTGCAACACCTTGGAACCGAGGCTGGCCATTTCCAGCATCTCTTCAAAGGTGATCTTGTCCAGGCGCTGAGCCACAGACACCACACGCGGGTCGGTGGTGTAGACGCCGTCGACGTCAGTGTAGATCTGGCATTCGTCAGCCTTCAGGGCTGCTGCCAGCGCCACGCCGGTGGTGTCGGAACCGCCACGACCGAGGGTGGTGATATTGCCGTGCTCGTCGACGCCCTGGAAACCGGCGACAACCACCACACGACCGGCCTTCAGGTCACCGCGAATCTTCTGGTCATCAATCTGCAAGATACGCGCTTTATTGTGCGCGCTATCCGTCAGAATCCGCACCTGATTGCCGGTGTACGACACCGCTGGCACGCCGCGCTTGATCAGCGCCATGGCCAACAGTGCAATCGTCACCTGCTCACCGGTGGATACGATCACATCCAGCTCACGAGGAACCGGCTGGCCGTCGCCACTGATTTGCTTGGCCAGATCGATCAGACGGTTGGTTTCGCCGCTCATTGCAGACAGCACAACCACCAGGTCATCGCCCGCCTCGCGGAATTTCTTAACCTTGTCGGCGACCTGCTCGATTCTCTCGACAGTGCCGACTGAGGTGCCTCCAAATTTCTGTACGATCAAAGCCATTTCAAAGCCGCCTCTGCCCATGAAGGGCGCCCAAATAATCACTCAAACAGCGTTCTGGCCCGCTACTAGACCGCGGGCCAGACACACTGCCTTATAAACCCTGCTCTACAAATGGAACGGTCAGGGCCAATGCTGCATCCAGAGCGCCGGCGTCTGTACCGCCGCCCTGCGCCATATCTGGACGACCACCGCCCTTCCCGCCCACTGCCGCAGCGGCTTGCTTCATCAAATCACCGGCTTTGAGTTGGCCAGTCAGGTCTTTGGTTACGCCTGCAACCAGAACGACCTTTTCCTCATGGACACTGCCGAGCAGGATCACTGCGCGGCCGAGTTTGTTTTTCAGTTGATCGACCAGCGCCAGCAGCGCCTTGCCGTCCTGACCGTCCAGACGCACGGCCAGTACTTTCACGCCTTTGACATCCAGAGCAGAGGCCGACAGATCGTCGCCCGCCGCACTGGCAGCCTTGGCTTGCAACTGCTCGAGTTGCTTCTCAAGCAGACGGTTGCGCTCCAGCACAGCCGACAGCTTGTCGATCAGGTTGTCGCGGCTACCCTTGACCAGGTTGGCCGCTTCCTTGAGTTGTTCTTCCGCCGCGTTCAAGTAGGCCAGCGCGGCTGCGCCGGTGACTGCCTCGATACGACGCACACCGGAGGCCACACCGCCTTCGCTGATGATTTTCAGCAGGCCGATGTCGCCGGTACGGGTGGCGTGAATACCGCCGCACAGCTCGACGGAGAAATCGCCCATGCTCAGCACGCGCACGCTGTCGCCGTACTTCTCGCCGAACAGCGCCATGGCGCCTTTTTGCTTGGCGGTTTCGATGTCGGTCTCTTCGGTTTCAACCTCGGAATTCTTGCGAATCTCGGCGTTGACGATGTCTTCCAGCGCCTTCAACTGCTCGGGCTTGATCGCTTCGAAGTGGCTGAAGTCAAAGCGCAGACGCTGACTGTCGACCAACGAGCCTTTCTGCTGAACGTGCTCGCCCAGCACCTGGCGCAATGCGGCGTGCAGCAAGTGAGTGGCGGAGTGGTTCAGCGACGTCGCGTGACGTACGTCGGCATCGACATGAGTCTGCACCGGAGTACCCACGATCAGGCTGCCCGAATCCAGCACACCGTGGTGCAGGAACGCACCGCCGGTCTTGGTGGTATCGCGCACGTCGAAGCGCGCAGCGCCAGCCTGGAGGAAGCCGCAATCACCAATCTGACCACCGGATTCGGCATAGAACGGGGTCTGATTGAGAACGACCACGCCCTCTTCGCCTTCGCTCAGTACGTCAACCGATTGCCCTTCTTTATAGAGAGCAACGATTTTGGCGGAACCGCTGTGAGCGGTGTAACCGGTGAACTCGGTGGCCACATCAACCTTGACCAGGCTGTTGTAGTCCATGCCGAAGGAGCTGGCGGAGCGAGCACGCACGCGCTGGGCTTCCATTTCACGCTCGAAGCCTTCCTCGTCGATAGTCAGGCTGCGCTCGCGAGCGATGTCGCCGGTCAGGTCCATCGGGAAACCGTAAGTGTCGTAGAGCTTGAACACCACGTCGCCCGGTACCACGTCGCCTTTGAGTTCGGCCAGGTCCTGCTCGAGGATCTTCAGGCCTTGCTCCAGAGTCTTGGCGAACTGCTCTTCTTCAGCTTTCAGGACGCGTTCGATGTGCGCCTGCTGGGAATTCAGCTCCGGGAACGCTTCGCCCATCTCGGCGACCAGGGCCGCAACGATCTGATAGAAAAAGCTGCCCTTGGCGCCCAGTTTGTTGCCGTGACGGCAAGCGCGGCGAATGATCCGGCGCAGCACATAACCGCGACCTTCGTTGGACGGCAGCACACCGTCGGCAATCAGGAAGCCGCACGAACGAATGTGGTCAGCCACGACTTTCAGCGACGCCTGGGCGTCGTTGGTGCAACCGATGGCTTTGGCCGATGCGGTCAGCAGGCTCTGGAACAGGTCGATTTCATAGTTCGAGTGAACGTGCTGCAGCACGGCACTGATCCGCTCCAGGCCCATGCCGGTGTCCACCGACGGCGCTGGCAACGGGTGCAACACGCCATCGGCGGTGCGGTTGAACTGCATGAACACGTTGTTCCAGATCTCGATATAACGGTCGCCGTCTTCTTCCGGCGAGCCCGGTGGGCCACCCCAGATGTCGGCGCCGTGATCATAGAAAATCTCGGTGCAAGGACCGCACGGGCCAGTATCGCCCATGGTCCAGAAATTGTCGGACGCGTACGGCGCGCCTTTGTTGTCGCCAATGCGAACCATGCGCTCGGCCGGCACGCCAATGTCTTTGGTCCAGATGTCGTACGCCTCGTCATCGCTGGCGTAGACGGTGACCCAGAGCTTTTCCTTCGGCAGGTTCAGCCACTTCTCGGAGGTCAGGAAGTTCCAGGCGTAGGTGATGGCGTCACGCTTGAAATAATCACCGAAGCTGAAGTTACCGAGCATTTCGAAGAAAGTGTGGTGACGGGCGGTATAACCGACGTTTTCCAGGTCGTTGTGCTTGCCGCCGGCGCGCACGCATTTCTGGCTGCTGACAGCGCGGGTATACGCGCGTTTTTCCTGGCCCAGAAAGCAGTCCTTGAACTGGTTCATCCCCGCGTTAGTGAACAGCAGGGTTGGGTCGTTGCCCGGAATCAAAGAGCTGGAGGCTACACGGGTGTGGCCTTGTTCTTCGAAGAAGCGAAGGAAGGCTTCACGGATTTCTGCGCTTTTCATTAGGTTCTTCCACGGAGGCTGCGGCCAAAGGCCTGTTCGAAACGTCAACAGACGAAGCGACGGCAAAGGGCCGCATTATATCGGCGTTAGTGACTAGGTACAGTGTGTTTGTACGTTACAAACAGTCAATTGGACGGCTAACACGGTCAGTTGTGAGAAAAGTCGGCAAATGTGGCGACGACCTGCTCGATTTGCGCACGGCTGACGTCCATGTGCGTGACCATTCGCAGACGACCGGCAGCGCTGAGCTTAATGCCGCGTGCGCCAGCAAAGGCCTTGATCGCTTCGGCTTTGTCGCCCATCTGCACGTAAACCATATTGGTCTGCACTGGCTCGACCTCATAGCCCGCCGCGCGCAGGCCTTCGGCCAGCATTTGTGCGTTGGCATGATCATCTGCCAGACGCTGAACATTGTTATCCAGCGCATAAAGCCCCGCCGCCGCAAGAATCCCGGCTTGGCGCATGCCGCCGCCGACCATCTTGCGCAGACGTCGCGCCTTGGCAATCAATTCGACCGAGCCGCATAGCACCGAACCAATCGGCGCGCCCAGGCCTTTGGACAGGCAGACCGACACCGAGTCGAAATGCTGAGTGATCTCCCGGGCATCGACCCCCAGCTTGACCGCCGCGTTGTAGAGCCGCGCGCCATCGAGATGCAGCGCCAAGCCGTTTTCATGAGTGAAACGGCGAGCCCGAGCCAGATATTCCAGCGGCAGCACCTTGCCCTGCATGGTGTTTTCCAGCGCCAGTAAACGGGTGCGGGCGAAGTGGAAGTCATCCGGCTTGATCGCAGCAGCGACCTGCCTCAGGTCCAGCGAACCATCGGCCTGCACTTCCAGCGGCTGCGGCTGGATCGAACCGAGCACTGCCGCGCCACCACCTTCGTACTTATAGGTGTGAGCCTGTTGTCCGACAATGTATTCGTCACCGCGATCGCAGTGGGCCATCAGACCCAGCAAGTTGCTCATGGTGCCCGTCGGGACAAACAGCGCCCGGGCAAAACCCAATCGTTTAGCCAATTCGGCTTCCAGACGGTTGACCGTCGGATCTTCGCCATAAACGTCGTCACCGGTGGCCGCATGGGCCATCGCGTCGAGCATCCCTGCGGTCGGTTGGGTGACGGTGTCGCTGCGAAGATCGATAACGCTCATGAATCAGGCCTCGGTAAGCAGGGAAATTCCCTTTCAGGATGGAATTACTGCGGTCATACCGGCAAATAATCAAGCCTTGTTCCAGGAAAAGACGGGTTACGCCAACGAAAAAGTCGATAACAATCATCAGATAGCAGCAATGCACAAGTGAGAAATATGTGTTAAAAACGCTTCGCCGCCAAACAATCTGGCGGCAAAACGTTCTCAGGGCGGGGTGTAACTCCCCACCGGCGGTAATTGCGCGCAATGCGCATAGCCCGCGAGCGCTTGGCGACAGGCACGGCAATGGCTGTGATGGCGGCAAGGTCAGCAGACCCGGTGTGATCCCGGGGCCGACGGTCATAGTCCGGATGAAGAGAGAACGGGATTGACGCCGCCTAGGCTCTGTACCAAAGCGCCGTCCGCAGGCATTTGTGCCTGCGCACCCTTAAATCCCATTCGATTCATAACGCCCTGTTTTTCACACAAACAGGAGTCAGAACATGCAACCCACCGCAATCGATAGCAAAAGCAAAAACCATCAGGGCGAGCGCGTCGCGTTCATCCAGGCCTGCTGGCATAAGGAAATCGTCGATCAGAGCCGTAAAGGCTTCGTCGCCGAAATGATTGCTCAGGGTTATCAGGAGTCGGACATCGATTTCTTCGAAGTCGGCGGCGCCTTTGAAATTCCGCTGCACGCCAAACTGTTGGCCAAGTCCGGCCGTTATGCCGGCATCGTCGCGGCGGGCCTGGTGGTCGACGGCGGCATCTATCGCCACGAATTCGTCGCCCAGTCGGTGATCAGTGGCCTGATGCAGGTTCAGCTGGAAACCGAAGTGCCGGTGTTCTCGGTGGTCCTGACCCCGCACCACTTCCATGCGGGCGAAGAACATCAGAAGTTCTTCTTCGAGCATTTCGTGCATAAAGGTCAGGAAGCGGCGAAGACTTGCGCGGATACGCTGCACAAGACTCGCGCATTGCGTCGCAGTGAGCCACGCGCAGTGGCCGTCTAGTCGAACGATCGTTCCCACGCTCCGCGTGGGAACGATCATTGCGCGAAAGTCAGGCGAGGTTTTCGTCGGTGGTCGGCACGATCAGGATGCCGGCGCGCAGGCCGTTCTTGACTCTGGGGTTCGGGAAGATGATCCGGGCGCCCTTCTCTTCGATGACCCAGCGGGTATTGGCGATATCCTCGGCCAGCACATAACCCACTTTCAATTCCGAAAAGTTTTCGATGTCCGCCGGCAGGTTCAGGCGGAAGTTATCACTGTGCTTGATGATTTCCCGTGCGACGCTGAACAACTGCAAGCCATCCAGCCCTTCATCGGTGATTGGCGGCTCGGTGCCTTCGATGATCTGCTTCAGGCGGGTTTCAAGCAGGCTGACATTGACCCCATCGTTCTGCCCGAACGGCCGGGCCTTGCCCAGCTCCAGGGTGAAAGACTCGGCATCGAGCTTGTCGTAGGTGTAGGAGCTGAACACGATGGAGGGTTTGTTCTGCAGCAGCACCGCTTCCATGCCGGCGGCGCGCAGGCGAGCCAGTTCCAGGCGGGAATGCCGACGACCTTCTTTCCAGGGGTACAAGGCGAACTGCTCGATTTTCGAGCCCCGGATCGCCGTGTGCAGGTCGTAGTGCAGGCGATTGCGGTCCGGCAGGCTGAAGAATGTCCTCGCCAGTCGCTCCAGCTCACAAGCGCGCAAGGCCTCGGAGCCGCTGGTTTGTTCGTGCTGGCCATTGAACAGCCGATTGACGTCCTGCTCGATGAAACGCTCGCCCTTGCGAATCGCTTCCGGGTTGCCGAACAGGAACAAAATACGTGCGCGCGGCTTCAAGTCGCCGCGGGCGATGTCATGCAACAGGCGATCGAGCAGCTCGATCGGCGCTGTTTCGTTACCATGAATACCCGCCGATAGCAGCAGGTCCAAGCCGTTGTTGCGGGCTTCAGGTGGCCGGACTTCCAGCGCACCTTCGCTCAACCAGCGCATCCGCACGCCTTCGACAGTCAGTTGAGTCTTCTCCGCCGGTTCACGACCGGCGAGGGTCAGTTCAAGCAGTTTGCCGAGGGCGAGCATAGGCGGTTTCCTTAGTGGTCGTGATTGCAATCCGGGCCGTGTACGTGGTCCTCATCATCACCGACTTCAGCCGGTTCCATCTCCAGTTGCAGACTTACCAGATTAGTCGCCAACGGGCGCAGCAACAGGTTTGCGTATTCAGCGTCACCTTCTTCGACGTCTACGCCGATCAGCAACTGGCCGCGGCCGTCCTGCTGGATCCACAGCTCTTTGCCTTGCCACATGACCGCGACGCGGGTGCAGGACGTTTCCAGTTGCGTGCCGTCGGTGTCTTCAAGGATCAGCTGCAGGGTATCGCTCATGTTTTTACTCTCGTTTGAGATGATGCGGCGCGCATTGGCTGGAAAGCGCGCCGACTATCAATTGATCTGGAATGGATAAACCGCGCCCAGTTTAAGGATTTGCGTCAGTTCATCCAGTGCCGTCCGGCACTCAAGCAACAATTGCGGGTCCGCCAGATCGTTTTCGGTCATGCGGTCGCGGTAGTGCTTGTCGACCCATTCGGTCAACGTGCCGTACAACGGTGCCGTCATGATAACCCCTTGGTTGACGGCCGCCAGTTCGGTTTCGTTGAGTGCGACGCGCAGCCGCAGGCAAGCCGGGCCACCGCCGTTCTGCATGCTCTGCTTGAGATCGAAGACTTTCACTTCGCGGATCAGCCCGCCAGAGCTGGTCAGGCCTTGCAAGTACTGCCAGACACGCTCGTTGCCACGGCATTCTTCCGGCACGATTAACAGCATGGAGCCGTCAGGACGCGACAGCAGCTGGCTATTGAACAGGTAGGAACGAACAGCGTCTTCCACGGTGACCGCGGAACGCGGTACGCAGATCGACTGAAATTTCCCACCGACTTTGGCGAGTTTGCCGTGCAGTTCAGCGAGCATCTGCTCGGTGTCGAGGAAGGCGTCCTCGTGATAGAACAGCACTTCGCCGTTACCCACTGCGATCACGTCGTTGTGGAACACACCCTGATCGATCACCGAAGGGTTCTGCTGGGCATAGACCACGCCGTCATCGCTCAGGCCGTGCAGACGCGCAACGGCCTGGGACGCTTCGAGCGTCTGGCGTGCCGGGTACTTCTGCGGATTCGGGTAACGGGTGTCGAACGCGCTGCGACCGAACACGAAAAACTCGACGCCGGCTTCACCGTAGTCACGGCAGAAACGGGTGTGGTTGGCCGCGCCTTCGTCACCGAACTGCGCCACGGCCGGCAAAGCGCCGTGGTGAGCAAAGTGCTTCTGATCGGCGAACATCGCCCCCAGTACGCGACTGGTGGTCGGGTGTTCGATGCTGCGGTGGTATTTGCAGTTCAGGTTGGCGGCGGTGAAATGCACGCGGCCATCCGCCGTGTCGGCGCTCGGGCTGACCGTGGCGGCGTTGGCCACCCACATGCTCGACGCCGAGCAACTGGCAACCAGCAACGGCATAGCCTCTTTGGCAGCGCGCTCGATCACCTGAGCATCGGTACCGCTGAAACCCAGGCGGCGCAGCGCGGCGACGTCCGGACGTTCTTGTGGCGCCAAAACGCCTTGCTGAAAGCCCATTTCCATCAGCGCTTTCATCTTCGCCAGGCCTTGCAGCGCGGCTTCCTTCGGGTTCGAAGACTGCTGGCTGTTGCTCTGGGACGCGACGTTGCCGTAGGACAGGCCGCCGTAGTTATGGGTCGGCCCCACTAGACCGTCAAAATTGACTTCACAGGATTTCATCAGCGAGGCTCCACGAGAATCTGTTTTTATAAGCATCAAGTATCAATTCGGTAAGGCCGAGGTGCGGCGATCCGACTTGCCCGCGAAAGCGGTCTTACGACATGCGCACGCCTGGGGTCAGCGCCGTCGGCAACGTCAGGCTCGGGGTTTCCAGCGAGGCCACCGGGTACGCGCAGTAATCCGCGGCGTAGTAAGCGCTGGCCCGATGGTTGCCCGAGGCACCGACGCCGCCGAACGGCGCGCTGCTCGCCGCACCGGTCAACTGCTTGTTCCAGTTGACGATACCGGCGCGGCTTTCCAGCCAAAACTGCTGATAACGCGCTTCGGAATCCGACAGCAGACCGGCCGCCAGGCCATAGTCGGTGTCGTTGGCTTCAGCGATCGCCGCTTCAAAATCAGCGTAGCGAATCACTTGCAGCAGCGGACCGAACAGCTCTTCATCCGGGCGATCGGCAACCGCTGTCACGTCCAGAATGCCAGGGGTCAGCAACGCTGCCTGAGCCTGAGGTTGAGTCATTTCCAACAACGCCACGGCGCCGTTGGCCAGCAGATGTTCTTGCGCCTCCATCAACGCTTTCGCAGCGCCAAGGGAAATCACCGAGCCCATGAATGGCGCCGGTTGCTGATCGAACGCGCCGACATCAATCGTCGAGCTGACCGCCACCAGACGCGCCAACAGCGTGTCGCCCCAGGCGCCTTGCGGCACCAGCAAGCGACGGGCACAGGTGCATCGCTGACCGGCAGAAATGAATGCCGACTGAATGATGGTGTACACGGCGGCATCGAGGTCCGCGACCTGATCCACCACCAGCGGGTTGTTGCCGCCCATTTCCAGCGCAAGAATTTTGTCCGGGCGACCGGAAAACTGTTTGTGCAGGTGATTGCCGGTACGGCTGGAACCGGTGAAGAACAAACCGTCGATGCCCGGGTTCGCCGCCAGGGCGATACCGGTTTCACGAGCGCCTTGCAGCAGGTTCAGCACGCCGGCCGGCAGACCGGCTTCGATCCAGCACTTGACCGTCAGCTCGGCGACTTTCGGGGTCAGCTCACTCGGTTTGAACAGCACGCTGTTACCGGCCAGCAGCGCCGGCACGATGTGACCGTTCGGCAAGTGGCCGGGGAAGTTGTAAGGACCGAATACCGCCACCACACCGTGTGGTTTGTGGCGCAACACCGCCGTGGCGTCGCCCAACGGGCCGCTCTTCTCGCCGGTACGTTCGCGGTAGCTCTGCACCGAGATGGCAATCTTGTTGACCATGCTGGTGACTTCAGTCGTCGCTTCCCACAGGGGTTTTCCGGTTTCTTCACCGATGGTGCGAGCCAGTTCGTCGGCGTGATTCTTCAGCGCGGCGGCGAAGGCTTCCAGCACGCTGATGCGCTCTTCCAGGGTACGGCGAGCCCAGCCCGGGAACGCCTGACGCGCAGCTTGCACAGCCGACTCGACCTGACCGGCCGTGGCGCCTTCACCAGCCCACAGCACTTGCTGGGTCACCGGGTTTACCGATTGAAAGCTTTCACCTTGACCAGCCAGCCATTCACCGGCGATGTATAGCGAATTCATTATTTCGACTCCCGAGCAGCAGACAACGGAACGGCGCGCACCTGATCGCCAGCGTTGAGTTGAAGACGTTTGGCGGTCAGCGGATCGACCACCAACGTGCCGGCGGCAAAGCGTGCTGGCGCGGCGGTGATGCGACAGTCTTCGCGCTTGCGGTTATGAATCAGGAATGGCGTGGCGTCGTCACCCGGGGTACCGATGGCCAATACCAGCGCCTGACTGTCGCGTACCGCGCGGATCTTGCCGGTTTCGCATTCCACCGCAGGACCGGCGTCGAAGATGTCGACGTAGCCTTGGTAGCTGAAACCTTCGCTCTTGAGCATGGACAACGCCGGCTCGGTGTCTGGATGAACCTTGCCGATCACGTTGCGTGCATCTGGCGACAGGAAGCAGGTGTACAGCGGGAATTTCGGCATCAGTTCGGCGATGAACGCCTTGTTGCCCACGCCGGTGAGGTAATCGGCCTGGCTGAATTCCATCTTGAAGAAATGCCGACCCAGACTTTCCCAGAACGGCGAACGCCCGGCGTCATCGGACACACCGCGCATTTCAGCGATGATTTTGTTACCGAACAATTGCGGGAACTCGGCGATGAACAGCAGCCGCGCCTTGGCCAGCATGCGGCCATTGAGGCCACTGCGGTAATCGGCATGCAGGAATAGCGAGCACAGTTCAGAGTTGCCGGTCAGGTCGTTGGCCAAGAACAGCGTCGGGATTTCGCGATAAATGTTCAGCTCCTGCGAAGCGCTGACCGTCAGGCCTACCCGGAAGTTGTACCAGGGTTCACGCAGGCCGACGGCGCCGGCAATGGCGGAAATACCCACCACGCGACCATTGTCGTCTTCGAGTACGAATAGGTAGTCCGCATCACCGCGCCCGGCGTCGCCACGGAAGGTCTTCTCGGCCCAGCCGACCCGATGGGCCAGACGCTCTTCGTTGGCCGGCAAGGTGGTGAGGCCGGTGCCGGTGCTGCGGGCCAGGTCGATCAGAGCGGGTAAATCGCTGCTGCGTACAGGACGAACGATCATGCTATCTCCTCAAACGGGCCGCTTGCGCCACCCGCGAAACTCGCTGCTTTACTCAGCATTCACTCTTTTAGGCATAGCAGCAGGCGTTAAACCGCCACCAGGCGCACGCTGGCACCTTCACCGACGCCCAAGGCTTCGGCGGCTTCAAGGTCCAGGATCACGGGTTTGCCCGGCGCGTAATCGAGCTCGAGCAGTACGGCGCGGTAATCCTGCAACTGGGCATTGGCCACCAGATACTGACGACCGGCACCTTTGACCGGCTCACCGATTTTCACCGGCACTACACGGCTCTGGGCGATCGAGCGGATCCCCGAGACGCGGGCGTGCAAGGTCGGGCCACCGTCGAAAATGTCGATGTAGTGGTCGGTCTCGAAGCCTTCGCGCATCAGGATGTCGAAAGTGATCTGCGCCCGTGGGTGTACCTGACCCATCGCTTCTTGAGCGGAGTCCGGCAGCAATGGCACGTAGATCGGGTAGTGCGGCATCAGCTCGGCCAGGAACGTGCGGCTTTTCAGGCCACACAGACGCTCGGCTTCGGCGTAGTTGAGGTCGAAGAAGTTGCGACCGATGGCGTCCCAGAATGGCGAGTCGCCATTTTCATCGCTGTAACCGACGATCTCGGTCACAACCGAATCGGCAAAGCGCTCCGGATGGCTGGCCACGAACAACAGGCGACCACGGGAATTGAGCTCAGCCCAAGGCGAACCCACCAACTCCGGCTTCACGTAGAAACTGGTCAGCAAACTGTTGCCGGTCAGGTCGTGGCACTGGGAGAGCACGTGGATCTTGTTGTGAATCTTCAGCTCGCGGGAAGCATGCACGAACGTTTCGTTACGAAAGCTGTAGAACGGCTCAGAATAACCGGCCGAAGCAACGATGGCCGAACAGCCAACCAGTTTGCCGGTGGCGGTGTCTTCGAGAACAAAGAAATAGCTCTCTTCACCGTTGAAGCTGACTTCAGCGGCGAACGAGGCTTCGCTTGCCGCGATCTTGTCGCTCAAGCGTTCTACATCATCCGGCAAGGAAGTGACACCAATCGGGCTGTCCGCAGCCAGACGCTGTACCTCGCCCAGATCAGCCATTTGCGCGGGGCGCATCACCAGCATGGTGTCACTCCTTTCTCGTAACTCTTTTGGGGGGAATAAGCCGAACCCTTGTAGGAGCGAAGCTTGCTCGCGAAGGTGTGTCAGTCGACATCACGGTGGCTGACACACCTTCGCGAGCAAGCTTCGCTCCTAAAGAAGAGCGGGTCCGGCATAAAAATCGGGTTCGACGCCTGAAAAGTCAGGCGTCGAAGGGTCTATCAGACTTGCGTCAGCTTGGCCACGGCACGCTCGAAACGGTCCAGACCGGCGTCGATATCGGCGTCTTCAACCACCAGGCTTGGCGCGAAACGAATCACATCCGGGCCGGCTTGCAGAATCATCAGGCCTTCACGCTCGGCGGCGTTGAAGATGTCCTTGGCCTTGCCTTTCCAGGCATCGTTCAGCACGCAACCGAGCAGCAGGCCCAGACCGCGGACTTCAGTGAACAGGCCGTACTTTTCGCCGATCTGCTCAAGACGGGTCTTGAACTTGTCGTGCTTGGCATTGACGCCATTCAGCACTTCAGGCGTGTTGATGACATCGATCACCGCTTCAGCGACAGCGCACGCCAGCGGGTTGCCGCCATACGTGGTGCCGTGGGTGCCGACGACCAGGTGTTTGGCCAGGTCCTCGGTGGTCAGCATCGCTGCAATCGGGAAACCGCCGCCCAGGCTCTTGGCACTGGTCAGGATGTCCGGGGTCACGCCGTAATGCTGATAGGCGAACAGCTTGCCGCTGCGGCCCATGCCAGTCTGAACTTCGTCAAAAACCAGCAGCGCGTTATGCGCGTCGCACAGTTCACGAGCACCTTGCAGGTAAGACAGCTCGGCTGGCAGTACGCCGCCTTCGCCCTGGATCGGCTCCAGAACCACCGCGCACGTCTTGTCGGAAACAGCGGCTTTCAGAGCAGCCAGATCGTTGTAAGGCACGTGGGTGATGCCAGTGATCTTCGGACCGAAGCCGTCGGAGTACTTCGACTGGCCACCGACGTTCACGGTGAACAGGGTACGACCGTGGAAGCTGTTGAGCGCGGCAACGATTTCGTACTTCTCGGTACCGAAACGATCATGGGCCACGCGACGGGCCAGCTTGAAGGCGGCCTCGTTGGCTTCGGCGCCAGAGTTGCAGAAGAACACACGATCGGCAAACGTGGCGTCGACCAGCTTATGGGCCAGGCGCAAGGCCGGCTCATTGGTGAACACGTTGGACACGTGCCACAGCTTGTTCGCCTGCTCGGTCAATGCAGCGACCAGCGCCGGGTGCGCATGGCCCAATACGTTAACGGCAATCCCGCCGGCGAAGTCGATCAGCTCGCGGCCGGACTGGTCCCAGACATGGGAACCGGCGCCACGCACAGGAATGAAAGCGGCAGGCGCGTAGTTGGGAACCATTACCTGGTCGAAATCGGCGCGTTCTACCGCAGCGTGCTCAACGGACATCGGAGTCTCCTGAAGAGGAACGCTCGCCTGAAACTGGCGAGCGATGAGGGGATTGTAAGGACAGTTTTCAGCCCGGCCTTGCCGCCAAGCGACAACTTCTTATAGCGCAAACACAGGTTTGGTCCGGGTTTACGGCAATGCGACAAATAGGGTCGCAAAGGCGCAGTTTAAACCGGCCGCACAGCATATAGGCAGGGTTGTCGAGCGGCGCGGTAAATATGTACCGCACACAGCGCTTCTTCGTCTGTTTTCCTTGGGCTCAATCCAAACGCTAAAGGACTAGCGCATGAATCAGCACGAATTTGGACTCGCCACTCATCCGGATGCGCACTATCACCACGCGTTCAAAAATCTGCCCGACTGGGTATTGAAAGCATCGCCTGCGACGCTCAACGCGCTAAAGAGCGCCTCGCTGGGATTTCCTGACTGGCATGCCACTGCAACCCGTCAGCAACATCAATCGCTGAAATTGGCCAACAGGGAACACTTGAGCCAGCGCAATCGCCTGGAGGCGATGTTGAATAAGCTGGCTAACGCGCGGGACTTCGCCGAACCGCTTCTGAGTGACGCGCTGAAAACCCGCTTCGGTCTCGAACTGGACGTCAAGACAACTTTTCTGCGCCTGTACATTCCCCAGAACATCCCAGGGTTACCGATCAAATCCGGCGCCGCCCGCACCTGGACGGTATCGCTGCTCGATGCAGCCCTGCATAACTTTCAGGATTCGGAGACAGAAACGGACGCTTACGAATCCGCCTCTACATTCATCACCGAGCCCTCGCCCACCGGTCAATTCAATACGTTGCCGGCGATCAAACGCCAACTCTCTGTTCAGAACTTCACCCGGTTATGCCGGGAACTGGATATCGGTGCTCAGTACGAGGCATACCTCAAAGACAATCTGGGATTGACCAATCCAGTGGCCGGCGCGGTATTGAAATCGAACGTCAACAAGACACACAAAGCCGCCCTTCTAACCGCACTGCACCTGGCTCACATTCGAGAAGAACTGCCGATCGACGCCTACCGTTCGATTCTCGGTATCGCGCAAGGCCGCAAGGGCGTGCGACTGGATGGCCAGCTAGTGCACTGTCATGACCTGACGATGATGTCTTCATTGCTGACCGGCATTGTCATTTTTGCCTCCAGCCCGGAGCGCTCACGGCAGGCAACGCGGATCATTGTCTATATCCCCGACGACCCGGAGCATCCGCTCAAACAGTACCCTGACACACAGACATTCTTGACAGAGCTGACGCACAAGTTGTGCTCACCCGCTTATCAGTCGTTCTTCAGTCGATTCGTTGGTCATCAGGAACGAGCTTGCTTTTTCGCCGACCTCAACCGCCGCCTCAGCACCGTTACCTGGCATCAGCGCGAGCATGGCGATCCACTCCCCAGCTGGCGAGATACACCGGTCGACAAGCCCAAACTGCAATTTTCGGTGAGCCCGATCAAAACCGGCCTGTGGACTCACCTCTATCAACAGCAACTGAACAAGATCCTCAATGACGCGCGCACCCTTGCCATCTCCACCGCCAGCGCCGACCGAAACGCACGATGGGCGTTGTGGGACGCCTTCGGTAAAGTCGCCACCGCGATTGTTGAAGTGCCAACGTTCGTTGCCCTGCCATTTGTTCCACTGATGGGCGAGTTGATGCTGACCTATCTGGCCTTCCAGGTACTCGACGACACATTCGAAGGTATCGTCGACTGGGCAGAAGATCAGAAAACCGAAGCCTTCGAGCAGTTGATGAGCATCGTTGAGACGACGGTACAACTCGGGACATTTGCAATCGGCGGCGCCATGGCCGCCAATGCCTTCAGCCGCCTGTTGCCAAGCGAAGCGGTAGCGCTGATTTCGCCGCTCAGACCGGTCAAAACGGCCGGGGGCCGAACCCGGTACTGGAAGCCGGATCTCGCGCCTTATGAGCAATCAGTCCTGTTGCCAGCCGAAACCAAACCCGATCCGCTCGGCCTGTACCAGCATGAGGGCAAAACGCTGCTGCGCCTCGAAGACAAACTGTATGCCATCGAACCAGATAGCGAGACTGGCCAGTTTCAGATTCAGCATCCGCACCGGGCCGACGCCTATCAACCACCTTTGCGGCATAACCAGCATGGCGCCTGGCAAACAGCGCTGGACCAACCCTTGACATGGGACCGGGAAACCGTGATGCGCCGCCTCGGTCATAGCGTCGAGTCGTTCAGCAGTGCCGAGCGCGAGCAAATCCTGCGCATCAGTGGTTTTCACGACAATGTAGTGCGCGAGATTCACGTCGAGAACCATCGACCCCCTTCACTGCTGACCGACACCATCAAGCGCTTCAAAATCGATCGTGATATCCAGGCATTGATCGAGCAGACCGATAGCAGCCATCCCGAACACTATCAGGCGCTGAATCATCGCTTTTTGATGTTCGAATCTCGCTACCGCGAACTTGAAAAAACCAACGACCGCCCGGTCCAGTCATTGCTCGGCGAATTTCAGGGACTACCGACAGACATTGCGCAAGAACTGGTGAGCAACACCTCCGGCACCGAGCTGATGGAGCTGCACAACGGGCGAGTACCTCGGCGCTTGAAAGACGTGGCAGTCAAAGCCATGGAAGCCGTGCGTGTCGCCAGAGCCTATGAGGGGTTTTATCTGGAAGAGAGGGAAACGACAGACACTCATCGACTGGCCTTGCATAGCCTTGAATCGTTGCCCGGCTGGCCCACTGACCTGCGCATTGAGGTCAGGGATTTTTCTTATGACGGCTCACTGCGCGACAGCATTGGCCAGCCCGACGCGCCGCGCCTCAAAACATTGGTGCGGGGGGATGACGGCACTTATCAAGTCCACGAAAACAGTGACCCATCCACTGACTTCTATCATGCCCTGCTTCAGGCGCTGCCCGAGGCGGAACGTATTGCCCTGGGTCTTTCTGTCGATGACGGCCAAGTGCTCAAACAACGCATTGCCGAGCACGCGGTGAATAAACCGCAATTGCGCACGCTGTTCGCAAAACACCCGCGTCGCAAACCCTTCTATGACCCGACGACCATGCGCCTGCCCGGTGGCACACAGGGTTACGGTCGCAGTGGCGCGCCCATTCCAACACTCGATGACAGGGTTCGAGAGGTTTATCCCAGCCTGCCTCAGGAAGAGCTGCGCGCCTTCGTTTCCCATCTACAACGTCACCCCGACGGCCCTCGCGCGGAGCTTTCACGCCTGGCCAGTGAACTCCACGTACTGCGTGGGGATCTTGAACACTGGAAAAGTGGCACCCCCACCGCTCACCCTGAAACCGGGCTCGCGCTGAGCGATCTGGAGCAACAGGCGATGCAACATAATCGGCGGTTGCTGGCCCAGAGAATCCAGCGCAGTTGGCGACGTCAGTCCGAGCGGGACTTCGTTGCGCCAGATGGCACCGAGGGATATGTGTTGCGGTTTGAGGAGCTGATGACGGGAGACCTGCCGAACCTGACGGCCGATTTCAGCCACGTCTCGTCGCTTGCCCTCGACGGCAATCATGCCGCGCATGGGATGCCTGGCTTCTTGCAGCATTTCAGCGGTCTTCGCCGCTTGGAGTTACGCCGTTTCACCCTGCAAAAACTTCCCGATGCCATTGGGCAAATGGTGAATCTGGAAACATTGATACTTCGCGATTGCGCAATCAATGTCGATGCGGTCGCCTGGGCAAAATTGGCCCAAATGAAAAAACTGGTCATGCTGGATCTCTACCGCAATCCGATTGAAGGTGTACCCAATATTGAATCAATGCCCGACCTCGTTCATCTGGATCTGAGTGATACCGGCCTGAGCGAAATCCCCGGTAGCGCATTGCTACACCCCAGGCTCAATACCCTCATGTTGATCAACAACAACATCAGCCAATTGCCTGCCGGATTCTTCGACAGCCCGGTGTATGAGAAACGCGGCGTGCACCTTTCGCAGAATCCGCTTGGCGATCAGGCACGGGACCAGATCAAGCAGCAGTACTTCGAGACCTCGTACGATCTGGGCGTTTACGCACCCGAGGCAGATATAGCGCGAGCCAGGGCGCTTTTTCCAGACCTGGAAATCGAAGAGGCGAGCGGCTATGTATACGAGCTGCCGGGCACATTGGCAGACGGCCGAATA
Source organism: Pseudomonas sp. B21-048 (assembly GCF_024748615.1). Lineage (NCBI taxonomy): Bacteria > Pseudomonadati > Pseudomonadota > Gammaproteobacteria > Pseudomonadales > Pseudomonadaceae > Pseudomonas > Pseudomonas sp. B21-048. The sequence continues at coordinate 4,156,712 of NZ_CP087168.1, forward strand.
GAGCTGACGAGGCTGGAAGCAGAGTTCGCCCGGTTGAGCATCGATCTGGCTGCATGGACAGCCGACTTGCCGCTTCTGCATCCACGCACCGGTGAACCGTTCAGTGAACAGCAACGGCTTATCGAGCACGCCAACCGTGACGAATTCAAGCAATTGTTGGAGCGATGCTGGCGCATGGAGACGGACCAGGATGATTTCACCGACACACTTGAGCCAACCTACGAACTGATCATCCATCCGCGGATCAACGGGGAACTTCCCGCCCTCAATGCGGACTTCAAGCATGTGTCGTTGCTGGAACTGGAAAGCGCCGACGGCGTGACGCGCATTGGACAGTTCCTCAGATCGTTCCCCCATCTGAAAAGCCTGCGACTGCGCGGGTGTGACCTGGGCAACATTCCTGACGCCGTGTTCAAGATGGGCCGCTTGCGTTCATTGTCACTTTTCAATTGCCGTATCAGTCTGTCGGCAGAGACGGCGAACGCATTGGCTGGAATGGAGCATCTGGATTATCTCGATCTGGGTTGCAACCCGCTGGGGCAAACACCCGATCTGAGCCAGATGCCGGATCTGGCGACGATTTTGTTGCATGACACTGGCATCAGTGAAATACCCAACGGCTTGCTGCAAATGATTGAGCTGGATTGGGCAGACCTGAGCGCTAACGCAATCACCGACGTGCCGAGCGACATCATGGAACTGTCGGCCGAGGCTGCAGCGAACATTGATCTTCGAGGCAATCCGCTTACCGAGCAAGCCCTGCTACGACTGATCGACTACTACCAAGACACGGGGGTGGATTTCGGTGTGGAAGACGTGATCAATCGTGGCGAAATGCAGATGTCGTCTTCAGAGGGGTCCGAAGTCGATGAGTAAAGCGCTGGCGTGACGAATCACCCACGCTCGGAGGGCACCGACGACAACTCGAACGGGCTGCTGCTGCGCCGCTGGTTGCGATCTTCCCGCGGCGTGGCGCCGAAGAAGTTTCGGTAAGCGCTGGAGAAATGCGGCCCCGAAGAGAAGCCACACGACAGGCCGATCTGGATGATCGATTTGCTGGTTTGCATCAACATCTGCCGGGCCTTGTTCAGGCGCAATTCCAGGTAGTACTGGCTCGGCACACGATTGAGGTATTGCTTGAAGATCCGCTCCAGTTGCCGACGGGATACGCACACATGCTGGGCGATTTCGTCGGTGGTCAGCGGCTCTTCGATGTTGGCTTCCATCAGCAATACCGCTTGGGTGAGCTTTGGATGGCTGGAGCCCAAGCGGTTCTGCAACGGAATGCGTTGGCGCTCGCCACCTTCACGGATGCGTTCGACCACCAATTCTTCCGACACAGCACCGGCCAGTTCAGCGCCGTGATCACGGGCGAGCACTGCCAGCAGCAAGTCGAGTACCGACATGCCGCCGCACGCGGTCAATCGATCGCGATCCCAGTCAAACAGATGACTGGTGGCAATCACCTTCGGGAAACGCTCGGCGAAATCGTCCTGCCAGCGCCAATGCACGGCAGCACGATAACCGTCGAGCAAACCCAACTGTGCCAACGGATAAACACCGGCCGACAAACCGCCGATTACACAACCGGCTCGCACCAGTTGTTTCAGCCCGCTGCTGAGCGCCGGCGCAAGTGAGGTCGGTGGCTCGTCGGCAAGCAGGAACAGTTTCTGGAAGTTTTCGAGCTTGCCGGCCCAGGGCTCACCCGGCAATTGCCAGGCGCCTTCGGTCGGTGGTTCGGCCTGTAAAAACGACAGTTCGTAAACGACGTCCGGGTGCACACGCTGGGCAACACGCAAGGCCTCCTCAGCCAGCGCAAGCGTCAGAGCTTTAGTGCTGGGCCAAATCAGGAAACCAATTCGATGGGCAGTCATGGCGGGCAATCCGAAGCGAAAACAGTGTTAAAGCCGAAGGCGGCTGCAACCAAATTAGACCATCTGGGGCGCGGTGCGCAGCATGACCTAATCTGGTGCATAACGGCAGCGATTACTTGAGGCTGCCCGAGAGGAATTGTTGTAAACGTTCAGACTGCGGTTTGACCAGCACTTCGCGCGGGTTGCCGCTTTCTTCAACAACACCTTTGTGCAGGAACACCAACTGGTTCGACACTTCACGGGCAAAGCCCATTTCGTGCGTCACCACCACCATGGTCCGGCCTTCCTGCGCCAGGGCCTGCATGACTTTCAACACGTCGCCGACCAACTCAGGGTCGAGGGCCGAAGTCGGTTCGTCGAACAACATCACTTCCGGTTCCATCGCCAGCGCACGGGCAATCGCCACACGCTGCTGCTCGCCGCCGGACATGTGGCCCGGGTAGGCATCCTTGCGATGAGCAACACCGACCTTGTTCAGGTAGTGCTCAGCCTTCTCGCGGGCTTCGGTCTTGGACATGCCGAGCACGTGGACCGGCGCTTCCATGATGTTTTCCATCGCGGTCATGTGCGACCACAGATTGAAATGCTGGAACACCATCGACAGGCGCGACCGCATGCGTTGCAGCTGTTTCGGGTCGGCGGCTTTCAGGGCGCCATCCTTGTTGGCGACCAGTTTCAGCTCTTCATTGTTGAGCAGAATCTTGCCCGCGTGCGGCTGCTCAAGCAGGTTGATGCAGCGCAGGAAAGTACTTTTGCCGGAGCCACTGGAGCCGATGATGCTGATCACATCGCCGGCCGCCGCTTTCAGGGACACACCCTTGAGCACTTCGTGACTGCCATAGCGTTTATGCAGGTCTTGGACTTCAAGTTTGTACATGCGGTCGGTTCTCACAAAAACAGTCAGTCAGTCGTTGAGCAAGCGCCCGTGACGCAGCGCTTCGCGCCCCGCCACCTTGGCCAGCCAGAAACCGGGTTGGGCATAACGCAGCCGTTCAATGGCAAACAGCACCCCGGACGTACCAGCACACACCGTGCTGACCCGATCCGATAACGGATCGATCACTTCAAAAATCTCGTCGCCTGCTTCAACCCACTCACCGGGTTTACGCAGGAAACTCACCACGCCAGGATGCGGTGCGAACAGCAATTCGGTGCCTTCGAACGGCATGCCTTCGCAAGCGTCTTGCGCAGGCTTTGGCCACTCACCGCTGATCAAGCCCTGCTCGGCAAGGAACGCCAGAATGCCTTCGGCGTGAGCCTCCGCCTCTGGGCGACCGGTATCGGATTGGCCACCCAACTCGATGGTCGTCGCCAGGCACGCCAGTGGAATCTGGGCATCCGGAAACAGACGCGACAGACGCAGCCATGGCAGCGAGCACGCTTCATCAAAGGAGCTGCCGCCAGAATCTTCCGCCAGCAGACCGACCTTGACGTTCAAGTGTGCAGCCAGGGAACGCCAGTGCGGCCAATGTTGCGGCAAGGCATACATGTGCAGCGCCGCTTCGCAATCGCAGTGCAAATCCAGCACCACGTCGGCGCTGCAGGCATGGCTGAGCAGAATGCGCTGCATGCCTTGCAGCTGACTCTCGGCAGGCGGCAAGGCAGCCAGCACGTCGCTCATGGTTTCACGGATCAAACGGATATTGGCGTGAGGATCGTCACCCAGATGCCCTTGCAGCTCAGCGGCCACGGGCTCGCTCAGCTCGACGAAATCCCGGTTGAAGTTCTTGCCGCTGCCGGCTTCGAAACGCCCTTGATGGTTACCCTGAAGCAATTGACCCAGGCCCAGTGGGTTGGCCACCGGCACCAGTTCGATCACACCATTGAGCAAGCCTTGGGCTTCGAGTTCGGTCAGGCGCTTTTTCAGCTCCCAAGCGGTACGCATTCCCGGCAATTCATCGGCGTGCAGGCTGGCCTGGATGTAGGCCTTGCGCTCACCAGCACCGAAGCGGAACACCGAAATCCGGCGTTCGCTGCCCAGATGGTTCCACGGCAATGCATGATCGATGCGTTCCATATCAGTGCTTCCGCGGGGCCAGATAGCCCAGCCAGCGGTGCTCGGCCATTTTGAACAGGCGCACCAGAATGAACGTCAGGCACAGGTAAAACACGCCGGCGGTGATGTAGGCTTCGAACGGCAAGTAGAACTGCGCGTTGACCGTGCGCGCGGCACCGGTGATGTCGATCAGGGTCACGATGGACGCCAGACTGGTGGTCTGCAGCATCATGATCACTTCGTTGCTGTATTGCGGCAGCGCCCGGCGCAGGGCCGATGGCAGCAGGATCCGCTTATACATTTTGATGCGTGACATGCCCATGGCCTTGGCCGCTTCGATCTCGCCATTCGGCGTGGCGCGCAGGCTGCCGGCGATGATTTCAGCGGTGTAGGCGCTGGTATTGATGGCGAAGGCCAGGCACGCACAGAAGGTGGCGCTGGACAGCCATGGCCAGAGGAAGCTTTCACGTACCGCTTCGAATTGCGCCAGACCGTAGTAGATCAAAAACAGCTGCACCAGCATCGGCGTGCCGCGGATCACGTAGGTGAACAGCCAGGCACTCATGTTGACGATCGGCCGCTTGGAGACGCGCATCAGCCCCAGCGGCAGCGCCGCCAGCAAACCGAAGAACAGCGACAGCGCGAGCAATTTGAGGGTGGTCACCAGGCCGCCGAGGTACAGCGGCAAGGCCTCCCAAATGACGTTGTAGTCGAAGATCATAGATCAGCCGCCCTTACGCCTACCGAGTAGCGCTTCTCAAGGTGACGCAATGCCAGCAACGAGACGCTGGTGATCACCAGGTACATCGCCGCCACTGCGAGGAAGAAGGTGAAAGGCTCGCGGGTAGCATCTGCCGCCTGCTTGGCCTTGAACATCATGTCTTGCAGGCCGACCACCGAAATCAGCGCGGTCGCCTTGGTCAATACCAGCCAGTTGTTGGTGAAACCCGGAATCGCCAGACGAATCATCTGCGGCACCAACACCCGGAAAAACACCTGAAAACTGCTCATGCCGTACGCCATGCCGGCTTCTGCCTGCCCCTTCGGGATTGCCATGAAGGCGCCACGGAAGGTTTCCGACAAGTACGCACCGAAGATGAAGCCCAGGGTGCCGATACCGGCGGCCAATGGGTTCAGGTCGATGTAATCGTCATAACCGAGCATCGGCGCGACGCGGTTGAGCAAGTCCTGGCCACCGTAGAAAATCAGCAGAATCAGCACCAGATCGGGAATACCGCGGATCACCGTGGAATACAGATCGCCCAGCCAGGCCAGCCAGCGCACCGGCGACAACCGCAGCGCCACGCCGATCAGACCCAGAACGATGGCCAGGGCCATGGACGACAAGGCGAGCTGGAGCGTCAGCCATGCGCCATCGAGGATGACAGCCCCGTAGCCTTTCAACATGATTCAGGTCCTCGAAAGTTGGGATGAAAAAATGGCGCAAACCTCAGAGATCCTGTTGCTTGCGCCATTTCGGACTTGTCGCCGGGACGTATTACTTGCCGTAGATATCGAAGGCGAAGTACTTGTCCTGGATTTGCTTGTACTTGCCGCTTGCACGAATGGCAGTGATCGCGGAGTTGATCTTGTCTTTCAAGGCGTCGCCTTTGCGCACTGCGATGCCGATGCCGTCGCCGAAGTACTTTTCGTCGGTGAAGGCCGGGCCCACGAAGGCGAAACCTTTGCCGGCGTCGGTTTTCAGGAAACCGTCATCCAGCAAGGTCGCGTCTGCCACGGTGCCGTCCAGGCGACCGGCGGCCACGTCGAGGTAGATTTCGTTCTGCGAACCGTAAGGCTTGATCTCGGCACCCAGTGGGGCCAGGACTTCGCGGGCGAAACGCTCATGGATCGAACCCCGTTGCACGCCGATGTTCTTGCCCTTCAACTCAGCCAGATTTTCGCTGACCTGAGTGCCGGCCTTCATGACCAGGCGAGCCGGGGTGTTGTAGTACTTGTTGGTGAAGTCCACGGACTTCTTGCGGTCTTCAGTGATCGACATGGACGACAGGATCGCGTCGATCTTGCGCACTTTGAGTGCCGGGATCAGGCCGTCGAACTCTTGCTCGACCCACACGCACTTGACCTTCATTTCTTCACACAGCGCGTTGCCGATGTCGTAGTCGAAACCCACGATACTGCCATCCGGCGCTTTGGAGGCGAACGGAGGGTAAGCCGCTTCGATACCGATTTTTACGGGCTTATCATCGGCGAAGGTCGGCAGGGACAGCACGGACAGTGCCAGGGCGCCAAGCAGCACAAGTTTCTTCATCTTGGGACTCCATCGGTAAAGGGCAAAAACGGCAGAGTGAGCGACAGCCCAATATGCGAATGGGTTAAACCACAAAGCGGTGCTGCGTCCTGGGAACCGCGGGCTGATTTCAACATTGATTTCAACGCAGGCAACGACGAGCGAGTGATCGGCATTCTAACGACAGGCCCGAAGCCGATATTTCTTCAATGCGACAACAAATTACAGATGCACCGAGAAAGCCACTTGAGCACGTTGACAGCCTTGCAATTTCATGCAAGAGCAAAAGACAGTAAACCGATCTATGTTGCAAATTGCGGGCCTATTATTGGCAAACCCTTCTAATCCGGCAAGCGAAGCGTGGTGTCTTATTTTTCATGGCGGGTCGAGAGGCCCTGAGACGGGGCTTTGCGTTTCCCAATGCCTCGTATCGGAGCGCTCGGTTACACATTCAGTTACTTGAAGGGTGATGGGTAACAGTGGGAAAGCGCCTACGGCGGACACCGATAATTATTGGCACTCCCGCTGATCGCTCCTACGTTTCGCGGGGGAATGCACCCCGTGACGCTCTGCGTCACAGCGTCAACGGCGGACGCGGAGCGTCCATGGCGGCATTCCCACGCAGAGCATGGGAACGATCAATACGAAAAAACCCCACCAGGCTCAACACCTGACGGGGCTTCGATGCCTCAAGAACCGGCGCTTACGCGACGTTCATGGTCTTATGCGTATCAATCAAATGCTGCACCACACCCGGATCGGCCAAGGTCGAAATATCCCCCAACCCATCGTATTCGGCCGTCGCAATCTTGCGCAGAATCCGGCGCATGATCTTGCCCGAGCGGGTTTTCGGCAGCCCCGGCGCCCACTGGATCACGTCCGGCGAAGCAATCGGGCCGATCTCTTTACGCACCCAATTTTTCAGCTCCAGGCGCAGCTGCTCGCTCGGCTCTTCGCCACCGATCAACGTGACATAGACATAAATGCCCTGGCCCTTGATATCGTGCGGCACACCGACCACCGCCGCTTCGGCGACTTTCGGGTGTGCGACCATCGCGCTTTCGATCTCGGCGGTGCCCATGCGGTGCCCGGAAACGTTGAGCACGTCATCCACGCGACCGGTGATCCAGTAGTAGCCGTCCGCATCGCGACGCGCACCGTCCCCGGTGAAGTACATGCCACGGAACGTCTTGAAATAGGTGTCGACAAAGCGGTCATGGTCGCCATACAGCGTGCGCGCCTGGCCTGGCCACGAGTCGAGAATTACCAGGTTACCCTCGGCAACACCTTCGATAATGTTGCCCAGATTATCCACCAGCGCCGGCACCACACCGAAGAACGGCCGTGCCGCAGAGCCAGGTTTCAGACCGTGAGCGCCCGGCAGCGGGCTCATCATGTTGCCGCCTGTTTCGGTCTGCCACCAGGTATCGACGATCGGGCAACGGGATTGGCCGACATTCTTGTAGTACCAATCCCACGCTTCAGGGTTAATCGGCTCACCAACCGAACCCAACAGGCGCAGGCTGCTGCCATCGGCGCCTTCCACAGCGGCGGTGCCCGACGCCATCATCGCGCGGATCGCCGTCGGTGCGGTGTAGAGGATGTTGACCTTGTGCTTGTCAACGACCTTCGCCACCCGGGTGATGTCCGGATAGTTCGGCACGCCTTCGAACAGCAACGTGGTCGCGCCATTGGCCAACGGGCCATAAACGATATAGGTGTGGCCGGTGACCCAGCCGACGTCGGCGGTGCACCAGTAGATTTCGCCCGGACGGTAGTCGAACACGCGCTCGTGGGTCATCGCCGCATACAGCAGGTAACCGCCGGTGGTGTGTTGCACGCCCTTGGGTTTGCCGGTGGAACCGGAGGTATAAAGGATGAACAGCGCTTCTTCAGCGCCCATCTCTTTCGGCGCGCACACACTGCCCGCCACTTTCATCAGGTCTTCGTACCAGATGTCGCGATGCTGGTTCCACTTGATGTCGCCACCGGTGCGCTTGCACACGATGACTTTCTGAATGCTGCTGGTTTCCGGGTTGGTCAGCGCGTCGTCGACGTTGGCCTTGAGCGGGATCTTCTTGCCGGCACGAACGCCTTCGTCGGCGGTGATCACCACTTTGGATTTACAGTCGATGATGCGACCGGCCAGGGCTTCCGGCGAGAAACCGCCGAACACTACCGAGTGAATTGCGCCGATCCGGGTGCAGGCCAACATGGCGACCACGGCTTCGGGGATCATCGGCATATAGATCGTCACCACGTCGCCGCGATGCACATCCTGGCCACGCAAGGCGTTGGCGAACTTGCAGACTTGTTCGTGCAGCTCGCGGTAGGTGATGTTGCGGCTTTCGGCAGGGTCATCCCCTTCCCAAATAATCGCGATTTGATCGCCGCGCTCGGCCAGATGACGGTCGAGGCAGTTGTAGGAAACGTTCAGCGTGCCGTCGGCGAACCATTTGATGTCGACATGGTGATCGTCGAAGGACGTCTGCTTCACCGTGGTGAAAGGCTTGATCCAGTCGAGGCGCTTGGCTTGTTCACGCCAGAAGCCGTCCGGGTTGACGACCGACTGCTGGTACATGGCCTTATAGGTGGCCTCGTCAGTCAGCGTGTTGGCTGCTACCTCGGGACGAACGGGATACAAAGAAGCCGCACTCATCTTTCTTACCTCGGTGGAATAGTTGTTTTTGTATGGCCTCAGTTGTAGCCGGGCCGGGCCTATAGAACCATTCGACGATGGTAGTAACAAGCCCCTACAAAATGTGGTTATACCGCGACAAGGCGCTCAAACCCGGCGATCAAGCCCCCTGGGCGCTGACGACACCTGCGAGCTTTTGATCTTCGGCTTTTTAAGTCGAAAGATCGCCATCTTCGGCAGATTCTGCGCAGTGGATAGGGGCAGGTTTTCGGGGATTGTTACCGAAACTGTCAAAGGTGTTTATCAAAAGCACGGCTGTATGCACGCCACCCCCAGGCCTAAAATCAACCTCGCCAACACGGCAAATGCGATTAACCCAGTTGCAGCCCCCACGAAGGCAGTTAATCCAAAACTCTTTATTAAAGCTCCACACGCAATCCCAAAAAGATTGCGTGACCCCCTTCGACCTCAGAAAAGGTAAATTTCAAATGAAAGCTTTATTGGTTCTGGTCCTCAGCAGCCTGTGCGCAACCGCCATGGCAGACGAGGCCCCGACTGATGTCGCACAGCAACAACCCATCGTCGAGGAATACACCTACTCCACTCACCTGGACATCGCCAAAGTGATATCGATGAGCGAAATCCCGAACGTCTGCGAAGTGGTTCCGGCAAAAATGGAATACGACGATTCCAAGGGTCAGCGACACATTCTGCGCTACAGCGTCATGGGCAACGGCTGCTCCAACGGCTGATCCGCTCTCTTCTCTCTAACAAGGTTCGCCCCATCCTCTTTTTGAGGTCGATAAAGCGTCGAGCCAAGAATCGATAAACTAGATTGTTTTAAGCATTTATTTGCGCTTTTTAATCAAAATAGTTGGCGTAGCATCCATTCCACACCCAAGGCACACAACGCCAACGAACCTGGAGCCACTACCATGAAAACCAAACTGATCCTCGCCCTGACCCTTTCCGTCCTGGCCGCTAACACCTTCGCAGCCGATGGCTACGACCGCACTGGCTCGTCCACTTTCACTGAAGCGCCTGTCGCTTCTGACGGTTACGACCATACGGGTTCGGCGTCTTTTGCTTCCGATGGCTTCGATCGCACTGGCGCTGCCAAGGTTGCTGCTGATGGTTCTGATCACACTGGCGCCGCCAAAGTCGCAGCTGATGGTGCTGACCGCGTAGGTGCTGCTCGTTTCAGCTGAATACTGGTGCGATCTTACAGCCCGACTTCGGTCGGGCTTAGTTGTGTCTGGAGTGGTCAAAAATCGACAAAAACCACTACATATAGTAAAAGCCGCCGTTTTTGGTTGCTTTTTGAGCAAGCTATTCCAAGAACATTTCCAAATAAAAACTGCACACAATCTCGACCACAAGAAATCCGTTTCTCCCCTGCAAGCCCCGTCCCATCTGGCTCGCGACACATCAGCAGACCGTAACAACACAAACACCCAGCCCTTACCATTAAAAACCAGCCAAAACAGACGAAAAAAAAACTTCCTCCGCCAAAGCCCTGTAAACCCTCACTCCAACCTGAAAACGCCCCTCCCCGACCACGCCGGGTGCCATTTCGCCGCACCACGGGGCTGAAAATTTCCTTATAATGCGCGCTTAAACGGGCCTGCAATATTCCCTTACAGGGATGAAGAGCCAGTCTGAAGCCCATGCAGAGCGGCTCACGTTCTCTGCACCCATCAGCGGCTTCGGGACACCCGTACAAAATTCTGTTTGTTGCCTGCGTACCGCTGCAAAAAACGGTACCGCTGCAAAAAACGATTTCCTTTAGATCCAACGCGGCCAGTAAGGCTGTGTGAAAAACCAACCTATCAGTTTTCACACGGGCAACTGGCCCTCACGCAGGAGACGACACGTCATGCTGAGCTGGGACGAATTCGACAAAGAAGATGACGGCGAAGTCGCTGTAAAAGGCGCCAACGCCGGCCACGCTTCTGAAGCCAACATGGACCGCCTCGACAGCGCCGGTGGTGCCGCCGCTCAAGAGGCCCGCGCCGTGACCGCGACGGACTCCGCCGCGATCGCCCGCGCCAAGGCTGCCCTGGATTCCCTCGACGTCGCCGAAGGCCTCGCCGAACTCGAAGGCGCCTCCGCCCGCGTTGCTGTCGACGAAAAGCGCATGATCAACTGCCGCGCCGACCTCAACCAACTCGTACCGTTCAAGTACGACTGGGCCTGGCAGAAGTATCTGGACGGTTGCGCAAACCACTGGATGCCGCAAGAAGTCAACATGACCGCCGACATCGCCCTCTGGAAAGACCCGGAAGGCCTGACCGACGACGAGCGCCGCATCGTGATGCGCAACCTCGGCTTCTTCTCCACCGCCGACTCCCTGGTGGCCAACAACCTGGTCCTGGCCGTGTACCGCCTGATCACCAACCCGGAATGCCGCCAGTACATCCTGCGCCAGGCCTTCGAAGAGGCGATCCACACCCACGCCTACCAGTACTGCATCGAATCGCTGGCCATGGATGAAGGCGAAATCTTCAACATGTACCACGAGATCCCATCGGTCGCGAAAAAAGCCACCTGGGGCCTGAAATACACCCGCTCGATCTCCGATCCGAAGTTCGAAACCGGCACCGTCGAAACCGACAAAGAGCTGCTGCGCAACCTGATCGCCTACTACTGCGTTCTGGAAGGCATCTTCTTCTACTGCGGCTTCACCCAGATCCTCTCCATGGGCCGCCGCAACAAAATGACCGGCGTCGCCGAGCAGTTCCAATACATCCTGCGCGACGAATCCATGCACCTGAACTTCGGCATCGACGTGATCAACCAGATCAAAATCGAAAACCCGCATTTGTGGGATGCTGAAATGAAGGAAGAAGCGAGCCAGATGATTCTGCAGGGGACTCAGCTGGAGATTGAATACGCGCGGGATACCATGCCTCGTGGGGTGTTGGGCATGAATGCGGCGATGATGGAGGATTACCTGAAGTTCATCGCTAACCGTCGTTTGAGCCAGATTGGTTTGAAGGAAGAGTACCCAGGGACGACTAACCCGTTCCCTTGGATGAGCGAGATTATGGACTTGAAGAAAGAGAAGAATTTCTTTGAGACGCGGGTTATTGAGTATCAGACGGGTGGGGCGTTGAGCTGGGATTGATTCCTGGAGCTAGCCACGGCCGGTTGTGATCTGAATCGGCAGATTGAAAAAATCAAAAAGCCCTGACTTGTTCAGGGCTTTTTAGTTTGGGAAGAAGAGCGCACGCCCCTCGTAGCCGTTACCGAAGGCTATGTCCGAGCCGGGGTCGCGCCCGACCAAAGCCCTCGCAAAACTAAACACCCCACCGTTGGTCCGAGAGGGGTTCATGATCCATGAAACGGAACTATCGTTTTTTATTACATCGTATGGATACGTTCCTTTCAGGCACGCGTTCATGATTGATGCCAAGGCGCTCAAGGAGCAGAGCCATCCCTGTGCGCATATTATTTCCAATGACCTGCTAGAAGGAACAAAGTCATGTCTGGAAAATACAATGCGGAAAGTACGGAGACAGAACTCCAGATCTTCTCGAAACAATCGGATAATCCCGTAGTCCTGAAAGGCAATCTGACATCCCTGCACGACAAGCCGGAAAAAATCCATCAGCTACTGGATATCCTCGAACTACCGAAAGGAACCGAAGTTCGAGTCATAACCAAGGCCGCATCAGTCATCGTGCGCTAACCCAAGTGTCCTTGCACAAGTGCTTGTCACTTGTGCAAGGAAGTGCAGCGAACAAGAAGCCAATGGATTAAAGATCATGCAAAGCAAGGAAGCCACCAGTCTTGTCAGCGAACGCTTAAAAGATAACGTCTCTGTGGTGTTCTCGACTGACAAGGCAACAATTGCATACGCGCTGTGGGAAGTGAAACTTCCTGTCAGTTGGGTGAACGCTCAACCCGTCATAAAAGACCTGCTTGATCGACGTATATCCCGTGCCCAGGCACTGGAGAATCCGATGGCCAATCCACTGGTAAATCTGCTCAGCGCACAGGGCTGTTTCACATCGATTGAAAAAACTCACTATTCTCTAAAAGAAATAAAAGCGCTGTTTGATCCGCTCCGTTCCGAATGGTACGCAACCTATTATGCCCATCTCGCCTGGGAACAGATAAGAACCGGAAAGTCCAACCGCAATGTATTGTTGGCCTGGTTAATACATAACTATCACATCTCTCGCGCCGCTGGCATTGTAGCGGCCCGAATGGCGGCCTTGGGAAAAGAAACAGCCTCGACTCAATTCTTTCAACAGGATGCACTGGAAGAATATTGGCACTGTGATGCGTTCTACTCTCTGGATACGCCCTTGCTGCAAGGCGTAAGTCTGGCTGATGTGAAATCCTATGTACCTCTGCCCGGTTCGCTGGCATTTGAAGAGCACTGCCTGCAAGTCGCAGAAACCGATCCACTAGGACATTTATTGATCGCCTATTTTCAAGAGTCGAGCATCGCTTTCGCCAGCGCCAGCAACGATTTCTATCAAATCGTAGAGGATCAATACGACATCAAAGGTTTATTCAATACCTGGAAACAACATATCCAGATAGACGTCAACCATGGCCATGCCGAGGGGCTCGGTCAATTATTGGACTCCGCTGTCGAAGTGGAAGCAGCTGTATTGGAGCGCGCATTGCGCAATGCCTGGCTCGGCTTCTATTTTCTATGTTGTAGCCTGGACGACATTCAACAGGAGCAGCACGGCGATGAAATATACCTGCGGCTACCGGTTGAGAATGCAGCCCGCTATCTCCCTAACTTGTGGGAAGCGTTGACCAGCCATCTCGGCACGGAAAAGTTTCCCCAGACGGCCCGCTTGCGCGATGTCGATCAGGCTTTTCTAGTCGACGGATTATGCAAGAGTGCTTTTCGGGCGCTCGGCTTTGCTCGCGACCACGATCAGATCATCGCCTGCGGGGGAGTTGCTAAAGCTTTCTCCCGGCATGCCAAGCCAAGCGAATCCGACAATCCGCTCAATCCATGGTCGGTGGCCATCACCAACCACTTGTTGGAAGCCGCCAACTGCCCCGCCACTTGGTTGATGCTGACTAGCCTGCTAGGCGAACGACTCACCCAGTTCAAGTTGACTGATGCAGTGAGAACCTGCATCGAACAGGCACTGCGCGGCTGCGTAGTGAGCAGCTCAAGCTGCCGCTTACCTTCAACGGCGTTGCGCCAGCTGGACGAACTGATAGTCCGCTGGCTTGGCAGTCGCGATCTGATGCCGCACAGGTTGTTACAGATATAGGACGGGGTCAGCAATGTCGCACTTCTCTCTCCATGGACAGTACCGCGTACAAAGCCGGCGAGACTATGCCACATCAGCACTGGAGGGTGAGTGGTATGGCGGCCCGGGTTTGCTGGGCAATGCGGGTATCAATGAGGTATTACGGGCCCATCCGTTCTGGACTGGACAGGTACAGGTTGCGTTGCGGCCTGCGCTAATCAGTCAACGTTTCGGCAAATTCGCCTCCGAGCCGGACATTCTCTACAAGCATGACCTGTTCATCCCCTCCCCCGACAGCGATGCCATGCTGGAAAATATTGTCGATGTGCTCAAGTCGTGGCAGAACTGGATCCAGCGGAAAAAATTTGTCCAGACGCTGTTCTGTGCTGAAGACTATCAGCACGCCATGGGGCATTTAAGCGACTTGCAAACGACCATCGCCAATGAATATATGGTGCATGAGGCCGGGCACTTCATCGCCTATGATGTTTTTACCAAACAGAACGACGGTTATTTCGCACCCGGCGGAAAAACCGTGTGGCCGCTTATCTACCTTGAAGAATTCCGAGCGGATTTGAATGCTTTCGGATTTGCGGTAAAACTGCTACCCCCTGAACAGGCTGTACAAATCTTCCTGTATAACCTGCTACTTCGCTTTGGCGTTCATCGCCAAGGCATATTGACCCTGCACAGTGCACCTTACGGCCTGATACCTTATCTCTTGTTCTGTTTACTGAACGAGCTTGGTTTTGTTGCGGTTATTAACGTGCACGGGCGTTATTGTTTCAAGTTAAGCAACCTTCATACAACAACCCTCATCGGCTTAATGCAAGACTGTGCCCATCATGCGAAAGTACAATTGAACACGGTGGAAATGGCCTCCACCCGTTCATGGGAGCGGGCTCTCGCCGCAGCGAGTTACGTTCGGAATCGGTTGGAACAATATGAACAGACCAGGCAATTCGCATTGGTAATGAACCAGCCTGCAACAGGCAAGGAACAAGCATGACTGACCAACAACCTAATCCCTATACGCTTCCTCCTGACTTGCCTGTCCCGCAGGATGACGGTGCGTGTGATCATCTAGCGAGAATGCGGTTGCCGGAAATCGAATTGACGTCCACAGAGGGAAAACTCTGGAATCTGACTAAACACGCCGGGAAAACAATAGTCTATATCTACCCGGCCACCGGCGTACCTGGCAAAGACCCCATACCAGACTGGGATGCTATTCCAGGAGCACCGGGTTGCACCTTGCAGTCACTGGGCTTTGGCGAGCGTTACGAGCAGTTTAAGAAGATGGGGTATCAGGTATTCGGGGTCAGCGGACAGAGTACAGCCGAACAGATCGAGTTCAAGCAACGAACAAAGCTACCCTTCATACTCTTGAACGATTCAAACTTCATTCTGCGAGACAAACTCGGCCTGCCCACCTTCCAAGCCTACAGTCAATTGTTTTACAAGCGTTTGGCGCTGATAGTGGAAGACGGGAAAATCAGGCAGGTGTTTTACCCAGTATTTCCACCGGATCAATGCGCGGCCAAAGTATTGGCATGGCTGGAGAGCAACGAATAGGCCTGACGGCAGGCCATTATGCCCAGACGCATACCCTTCTCCATTGTTCTAGTCATCATTACTATATCGATGCCTGTCAAAAAAAAGACCTGCACCGAAAGAAAGAACCATGATCGGTAGAGCACCAAGATCAAGCCCTTCGATCTTCGGCACCACTATAAAAGCAGCCACCCCACCCAAGACAAAAGCGCTGATACCCAACCATTTCCTGTACCGATACGGCCTAACGAAAAACCCCAGAATGAGAGCAATACTCAACAATAACCCGTCGCCAAAATATTCACTCATCGCTTGCATCAACCTTTTGCCTTGATAATCATCGATAAAGTCGAATGCTGGGGCCCTATGCCGCCATTGGCTCTTGCATCGACACTGACAATCACATCACCCGCGTGATAAGTCGGCAACCGCTCAAGCGCAAACATCTGACCTGCTTTACCTAGCACAGGGCCAGAAATAAAGCCGTAAGGCAGAACTCAAGCTACAGCAGCACCGAAGGCACCGGCGGTAATATTGGCAACGCTCATTCGCTGTTCATTGAGCGTATCAGCGTATCAGCGTATACCCTAGTCAATGGGCTGGATATCCCAACCATCATGGCGCAAGACCGGTCCTTTGCGAGCATTCTTTCATACAGATCGACCACCAAATTACTGACATCAAAATGTGCGGCTTTCGTCTCGTATAAATAAAGCTCTCTAAGTCGGCCTCGATCACTCGGTTCAACCGTGAAGTTCACGACTGTGAAAGAAACGCCATGACGACCAAAATACTGATTCCGCTCCAGCTTCACGGATACGTCCTTTATTTGAGTAAGGGCATAACTATTCCTTTATTTTGTGCTGTTGTAGACCCTGCTATAGAGGAAACAAAAAAAGCTTACAGAGTTTTCGGACGTGTCCTACACGGCACTTATGTGCGTGATCCGATGGTAAGAACCCTGGGTGCGTAAAACGCTTAATCATCCCTATGGCAATCCAACGATACTCCTATAGCATTTACAGCTTCTTCAAGGATGAAGGTTGGATTTGGCTGCGGGACCATGCCTTATCTGTTATTCAATCACACGCGACGGCGGGGTGCCGGTATTTCAGTCTTCGAAGCACTCGGCGGGTGGTGCGAGTATTTGTAGGATCGCTTGAGCGATACGTCGGTCTTTTCTGTAGGAATTTTCGTAGACAGGTGTAATGGCCACTCAGTATCGTCCGAGGGTTTTCAACCCTCGGCGATTGTATGGACACAGGAAAGAGCAACAGCGATTGGAGTGACGTGGAGATTCAGGCTGCGGTCGATGCCTATCTCAGCATGTTGTCACGCGAGCAAAGCGGTCAGAAGGTCAATAAGGCTCATGAGAATCGCGTCCTGCGCGAAAGTGCCTTAGCGGGCCGCACCAAAGGTTCGGTTGAATTTCGGATGCAGAATATCTCTACCGTGTTGGTCGATCTCGGGCGAGATCGCATTGAGGGATACAAACCCGCCAAGAATGTCGGTGCGAATGTTGAACGCAGTATTCGTGAAGCACTTAACGCTCCAAGCACTTTGACGCCTGAAGACTTTGCCCCAACAGCTGATGAGGCAACGCTCGAACGCCGCGCCGCAAAACTTGAGAAACAGCCACTCAAGGGTGAGCCGAAAGGGATTGTGAAACCTATACAAACTCAGGCCAGCGGGAAATCTTATGTCCGAGATCCGGAAGTGAGAGCCTGGGTTCGCAAACAAGCTAAAGGTATATGCGAGGGCTGCCGCAAACCTGCGCCGTTCAAAAAGGACGGCAGACCGTTTCTTGAGGTTCATCACGTTAAGCATTTGGCACAGGAGGGTTCGGATCGTCCGAGCAATGCTGTGGCGCTATGCCCAAATTGTCATCGGAGCTGCCATCACTCTGACGAAAAAACTGAGTTCACAGCGTTACTTTATAAGCAGGTCGCGCGGCTAATTCCTGAGTAATTGAACGCGATCCGTGGCGAGGGCGCTTGCTTCCGTTCGGGTGCGAAGCAGTCGCCTAGCGAACAACTCGTATGCCAGGTATGTCGTGTTTGCCGGTTTTGGGGCCGCTTCGCGACCCAACGGGGGCAAGCCCCCTCGCCACAGATCGAGGCAGGATTGATGACTGCGTTGATGTTGGAGTCGCGAGCAGTCTCCCACATAGCATTGGCAGCGCGTCTGAGGAAAACACTATCTCCTACAAACGTGCCGAAACCACTCGTACGCCATACTGCGGAATAATCCCGTCCGCTGTGACCAACTCCAACCCTTCCGCCTGAGCCTGGGCAATCAACATTCGATCAAATGGATCGCGATGAATCTCCGGTAACTTGCCCGCCTGCTGTCCATGGAACAGCGAAATCGGCAGTTTTGTAAAACCCTCATCCTCAACCAGCGCCTCAAGATCCTCTGGAGCCTCTAGCATCCCTTTAGCCTGTTTGATCGATATTTCCCAAATCGATGCTGCGCTCACCAGAACCTGATTACGTGGCTCTCCGATCATCTGTCGAGCATCCGCGCCCAGTGCAGGATCATCGGACAACCACCAGAGAAACGCATGGGTATCTAATAACAAGCGCCTCATAGGCTGCCCTCAAACCCATCAATGATGTCGTCAGGGGTCTTGTCAAAATCTGCAGACATCCGAATCTTCCCCTTCAGCCGCCCAGGCTTGCGCGCCCGAGGTGTATCAACATGAGGCAGCAGATCAAGATACGGCTTACCGGCCTTGGCGATCACAACCTTGTCGCCATGCCATACACGTTCCGCAAGTTGGGAGAGTTGGGATTTTGCTTCGTGCATGTTTACTTGCACCAGTTCATTCATTTGGCACCTCCACAAAGTTAGCTAAGCTAGCCTAAGCCTGAGTTTTCCTATAGGCAAGGTGTCGAGCTGACCGTCTATCAAAAATGGCCTTTCAAACCTTGCCCAACGATCAACGTGGCCCTCCGCTTGAATAAACAGGTGCGCCATCTTCATGCTACCCGCTATTAATACGCCACCCTCCTTTGAAGGATCCAAGCCCCGCCATGAAATTCGACCTCGCCTACTGCCTCAGCCTCGACGACAAGCTGTCGATCTATGACGTGCGCGATTTGAATTTCGACGAAACCATGGATTTCGATTCCGCCAAAGAGCACTTCCAATGCCCCAACGATGCTTGCCGTTCGGCGTTTGATGCGGCCAACGTGTTGGGAACGTTCAACGCCAAGAATGTGAATTACGTGCGCACGCCGCACTTCAAGAACATTCCCAGCACGCGGCATATCGAGGGTTGTCCTTATGTCAGTCTGAAGACGCCGGCGTCGGGCTTGGAGGCGGACGGTGCGGAATCGGATGACAGTCGGGAGGAGCATTTCCCGTCGGAGTTGTTGCTGACTCGACGTGAGTATGTGCGTAAGCCGTCGGGCCCGGCGGTGGCGACTGATGTGATGCGGGACGATCCGAAACCCTCTTCAGCGGCCAGTAATGTCGAACACCCGAGCCGCGAGTCGGCACCGGACAAGACCAGTGTTTTCGCCCATCCGGTTGAGTGTTTTGTGTCGAACTTCGAGGACAAGGAGCTGCTCAAGCGCATGCCGCTGAAGATTGGCGAGCACTCGGCGCCTTATGGGTCGTTCTTCAAGAAGATCGAATATCTGCAGGACAACAAGGGGCTGATTTACTGGGGCAAGATCAAGGAGATCAAGGATTACACACAGAGCTTTCGCATCGATTTCGAACAGAAGGTCTGGTTCAAGCAACCGGACGAGGCGAAGAAGAAGCCTTACTCGGTTAATGTTTACCTGAGCAAGAAGCTGATCGACAACTACCGCAAGCGCAAAGCGTTTCTGGAAGAGATCAAGCACGCCATCGACAGTGAGGCGCAGTTGTATTGTTTCTTTTATGGCGTTCAGCCTGCGTTGAAGCAGGTGCCGAGCAAGAAAAAACCCGAGCAGACGTTCGGGGTGTTCAGTGCCAATATCGAGAACCTGGATCACTTCATTATTCGTGAAGCGCCGGGGTTGGCGGACAAGTAAATTCGCCTCAGGGCAGTTGCAGCGCTACGCCGCCGGGGTGCTGGCCTTGGCGCGGCTGGCGGTGGGCACGCAGCTAACGCGGATTGCGCTGGATTTTGGCTATGACAGCCCGGCGGCGTTCTCGACGATGTTTCGTCGTGTGTGGGGTAGGCACCGTCCGTTTGGTTGGAGGGGGCGAGATAGAGAGCTCCCCCCTAAAGTCAATCACGCGGCAAGCGCACCGCTCGCTCCTACTTCTTTACTGATCGGTTTTAGCCACTGCTTGTTCTGGCAGCAACTCAAAACTCTGCTCCTTCACATCCTGGGAATCCAGTCCGATCTGCACCCGGAACTCGCCGGGCTCGGCGGCGTATTCCAGCTGGGCGTTGAAGAACTTCAGGTCGTTCTCATCAATGCTGAAGTGGACTGCTTTCTCCTCCCCCGCCTTTAGCATGATTTTTTGAAAGTTCTTCAGTTCTTTGACCGGACGGCTGACGGATGCCACGACGTCGCGGATATACAACTGGACCACTGTTTCGCCGTCGCGCTGGCCGGTATTTTTCACTATGACACTAGCAACGAGGTTGCCGGTCTTGTTCAGTGTGGTCGAAGACAGGGCCATGTCGGTCAGGCTGAAATCGGTATAGCTCAGCCCATAGCCGAAGGGATAAAGCGGACCATGGGATTGATCGAAATATTGCGACGTGTAGTTGCGAAGCGCACCCACGATGTAGGGGCGACCGGTGTTCAAGTGGCTGTAGTAATTGGGGATCTGCCCCACGGAACGTGGAAAGGTGATGGGCAACTTGCCGGACGGGTTGTAGTCCCCGAACAACACATCGGCAACGGCGTTGCCTCCCTCAGAGCCGCTGTACCAGGTTTCCAGAATCGCACCGGCCTGTTTATGCTCCTTGCCGATGGAAAGTGGTCGGCCGTTCATCAATACCAGTACCAGCGGTTTGCCGGTGGCTTTCAGTGCGGTGATCAATTCACTCTGACGCCCAGGTAGATCGAGGCTGGTTCGACTGGCCGCCTCATGAGACATACTGCGTGGCTCGCCCACCACCGCAATCACCACATCGGCTTGCTGTGCAGCCTTCACCGCTTCCTCAATCATTTCGGCTGCCGGACGAGGGTCGTTCGCGATTTCGGACACTCCCTGGTATTCCAGGTATTTAACGACCTCCTGGTCCTCCTCGAGATTGGCGCCTCGGGCATAGATCAGCGAGCCCGTGTTCATCGCGTTTTTCAGCCCGTCGTAGATCGTCACCGATTGCGCGGGCACGCCGCTTGCAGACCAACTGCCCATGATGTCGACGGTACTTTTTGCCAGTGGGCCTATGAGCGCGATCACGCCCTCTTTTTTCAGCGGCAAGAGCGAATTTTCATTCTTCAGCAGCACCAATGTCTTGCGTGCCACCTCACGGGCCTGCGCTCTGTGCAGACGGTTTTCGGCATTGTTATCAGCGGGGTCTTCACTGGCAACGCCAATGCGTCGGTAAGGGTCTTCGAACAGCCCCATGTCGTACTTGGCACCCAGCACTTCGCGCACTGCATTATCAATATTGCTCTGGGAAATAGCGCCTGACTCAAGCAGCCCGGATAACTCCGGACCATAGGAGAAATCGTTCATGCTCATATCAACGCCAGCCCTGATCGCGAGCCTGGCCGCATCGCGAGGATTCTTCGCAACACCATGCTGAACCAGATCGTTAATCCCGTTATGGTCGCTGATGACCAGCCCCTTGAAACCCCATGCCTTGCGAAGCAGGTCTTGCATCAACCATGCATTGGAAGCGGCTGGCACACCGTTTATCGAGTTAAGCGCCACCATCATCGCCCCCGCGCCACCTTCAATCGCCGAACGATAAGGTGGCAGGTATTCCTGGTACATCCTGGCCAGGCCCATGTCGACGCTGTTGTAGTCGCGTCCACCCTCGACAGCCCCGTACAACGCAAAGTGTTTGGCGCTGGCCATGATGCTGTCGGGTGCATTCGGGCTTGCGCCCTGGTAGGCCTGAACCATCGCTTTGGCAATGCGCGAAACCAGATAGGTGTCTTCGCCGAAGCCTTCGGAGGTGCGCCCCCAACGAGGATCCCGGGCGATATCGATCATCGGGGCGAAGGTCAAATCGATACCGTCCGCACTGGCTTCTTTCGCCGCTGTTCGACCACTCAACTCGATAGCGCCAATATCCCAGCTGGAGGCCAATGCCAGACCAATGGGAAAAATGGTTCGATGGCCGTGTATCACGTCCCAGCCGAAAAACATCGGTATTTTCAAGCGGCTTTGTTGAGCCGCGTCCTGCATGGGTCGGTTGACGTAGCGGCTCACAGAGCCGTACGTACCACCGATTCGCCCGGCGGCGATCTCTTCGCGTATCTTTTCGGGCGTCATCTTTTCATCAATGGCGATCAACCGCAGTTGACCGATTTTTTCCTCCAGGGTCATCTGATCTATCAGGTTGCTGACAAAGGCCTCTTTACTTAACGATGCCATATCAGCCACGACGGGCAGACTTGTAAAACCGATCAGGGCACATAACAGACGTAGTCTTTTCATGATTCCCTTCCTGCATAACGCTGTGGCGCACTGCCGCTGAAACGCCCCTTTCCTGTACTGAAAATCAGAAAGCTGACGTTCAATCATTGCTGCTAACGAGAGTTGAATGCCCATTGAACGTTCAGCTCCCGCATAGAACAGCGTAGTCGGTCCAATGCCCCTGGCTGAGCGAAAAAATAGAATCAATCAAAAAATGAGTTTGATCCAGGCCAAAAATAACTGTACAAAAACACAGTACTTTTTCGAATCGTCACTCTCGAACCCTGGAGAAAACCATGGCCTCTCTTGCGATGAAAATCACCCTGGAACGTATCGCCCTCTTCCAGTTCACCCCTGCCCACTGCGTCCAGGCCCGAGCGATGCTGGGCTGGAGTATTGAAGAGCTATCCGCGCAATCCGGCGTTTCCGTTGATGCCATTCAGCGTTTCGAAGCGGAACGCGATGTGCTGGATGTCACCCGACTGGCGTTGGCCTATCAGTTGGAGTCGCAAGGTTTGGTGTTCTTCCCCGGGTTTGCGCCGGGCAGAGGGATGAATGTGAAAGGGGCGACGCCGAATCCGGTGGCGCGGGCGGATTATTCGATGGTTGAGTGAGGTGTCAGCAGATGAATGAAATTGATGGAAGCAGGCGGGCCAAAGCCGAACACATTATGAAGATTGGTCTGCTCCTCGAAACCGGCCGGCTGAGTAAGACTGAGGCTGCGCAAAGGCTCGGGCTGTCTCAGGAGGAACTCGACGAATTACTTCGTGGAAAATTCAATGATTTGACCGTGGCAAAGATTTCGGAATATCCAAGCCTGCTGCCGGATGAACGCAGGTAAGTGGGTTGAGAGCCCGGACCGCTCCCACGGCAAGTGGCCCGGCACACAATATCAAGCGTTATGAACCGCCACCTGATCGTTTATATTTTCCAGATTTAGCCACCACGCACGACCAGGCTGCGGATACATCACATTGAACGCCTCACCCATCTGCGGCGTGATAATCGACACATTCCGCTCCCAGGCCAGTGCCAAAATGCGGTCGAAGGGTTCGTACCAGGCGTGCATCGCCAGGTCGAAGGTGCCGTTATGGATCGGCAGCAACCAGCGTCCTTTAAGATCGATATGCGCTTGCAGGGTTTGCTCGGGCTGCATGTGAACGTGAGGCCACTCGACGTTGTAGGCGCCGGTTTCCATGAGCGTCAGGTCGAACGGCCCATACTGCTCGCCAATGCGTTTGAAGCCGTCGAAGTAGCCGCTGTCGCCACTGAAGAAGACCCGCGTGTCACCGTCGATCATCACCCACGACGCCCAAAGGGTACTGTTGCCGTCGAACAGGCCACGACCGGAAAAATGCTGCGAAGGTGTGGCGACAAATTGCAGGCCATTGACCTCGGTACCCTGCCACCAATCCAGTTGGCGCACTTTACTGGCGTCGATACCCCACTTGATCAGGGTGTCGCCCACGCCCAGCGGGGTGAGGAAGTATTGGGTCTTGTTCGCCAGTTTGAGGACAGCCTGATAATCGAGATGGTCGTAGTGATCGTGGGACAGGATCACCGCTTCAATTGGCGGCAGGTCTTCAAGACTGATAGGCGGTTGGTGAAAGCGTTTGGGGCCGGCCCATTGCACTGGTGAGGCGCGCTCGGCGAAGACCGGATCGGTGATCCAGAATTTGTCTCGCAGCTTCAACAGAACCGTGGAATGGCCGAGGCGATAGACGCTGTGGTTGGGCGCGGCGATCAACGCAGCCCGGGTCAGGGTTTCCACTGGGACAGGAGTGGATGGGCGGGTGTCGCGTGGCTTGTGGAAGATCATGTTCCAAATGATGCGCAAGGTTTTGCGAAAGCCTTCGCGCTGCACCGGCACATGATTGCGGTACTGCCCTTGAGCCTGTCGAGATGCTTCGGGCGTTGAGGCGTTATTCGCTGGGGACGTTGAGGTGGCCATGACTGAATGACTCCAGAAAAACCGCTCATTAGCGATTTCTTGCTTGGGACGATAAATGGCCAAGGCATGCACACATTGGCCGCAGATTGTATTTTTTACCGGGCAGGATTAACAAAATATTACACTGCACAGTGTAGTTTCAAGGTTGCATCAAAGCCGATCACAAGTAAACTGCCAAGTGTAATTTCAGAACTTTTCCTTTCGAAGCGTATTTATGACAGCGCCACAGCGCCTCACCGACCGTAAACGAGAAGCCATCATCCAGGCGGCGATTGCCGAATTCCGTGCCAACGGTTTCGACATCACCAGCATGGACAAGATCGCCGCCACCGCCGGTGTGTCAAAGCGCACGGTGTACAACCACTTCCCGAGCAAGGAAGAGTTGTTCGCCGAAATTCTCAATCAATTGTGGACGCGGGTGATGGCTGAACAGGAAACGGTCTACCGCCCTGACCTGCCCCTGCGCGATCAGTTGCGCCTGATGTTGCAAGCAAAACTGCAGATGCTGGCCGATGACAATTTTCTCGACCTGGCGCGGGTGGCGATTGCCGCCACCATTCATTCTCCAGAGCGCGCACAGAACATGGTCGCTCGAATGAGTGAGCGCGAAGAAGGCCTGACTGTGTGGATTCGCGCCGCCCAGGCCGATGGCCGATTGATGCCGGCTGCACCAGAGTTCGCCGCGCAACAGGTTCAGGGACTGCTCAAATCCTTTGCGTTCTGGCCACAGATTTCCATGGGCCAGCCAGGCTTGTCGCCCGAGATGCAGCACACCGTTGTGGAGTCGGCGCTGGACATGTTCCTGGCCTGTTATGAGCGCTGAATCGAGCTGCAAAGAATGACAATGTCCGTCGTTTTATCGTTGGCCGGTCACTCTGCATAAATCACCGTAATGTGTTTCAGAATGAAACTGGCGCCGGGGCTATAGTGAGCCTCAGTCCCAATGACCCTGCAGGGAGCACCATGAGTACCCCAACCCGCAAAATCGAAACCGAATTCACCGGCCCCGTCGATCACCTGCGCTTCCATCGCCCACATGCTCACCTCGCGTCGACGTTTGGCAACGACCGTTTTGCCCTGCGCGCCGAGGCCTTTGCACGGTTCTTCGGCACGCCGACTTTTCTCGGCGCCCAGACCCTGATTGTGGTGGTCTGGATTTGCCTGAACTTGTCAGGCGTAACCGATTTCGATGTGTACCCGTTCATCCTGCTTAACCTGGCGTTCAGCCTGCAAGCGGCCTATGCCGCGCCGCTGATTCTGCTGGCCCAGACACGTCAGGCGGCGCGGGACAAGGCCCAGTCAGACGCCGATGCGCGACATCGTGAAGCCTTGGCCATCGCCAACAGTGAACGCCAGGTCCAGGCCGCGCGAAACACCGCGCAACTGATGGAGCTGCTGGAGCAAAACACCCGGCTCACCGAAATCACCAAGACCCTGACCGAACGTATCGAAAGCCTGACGTCGGAAATGCATCAACACTTCGTAGGCAAAGAGCCGCCGAAAGCGTGATCCGGCTCAAGGCAACTTCAGCGCCCGCCCCAATTCATCGAACAACGTCACCACCGAACGCAACGCGCGGCAGTCCGGGCGAGTCAGCAACCACAGCGCGGCGTCGTAACCGTGCAAGGGGTCGGTCAACGGTTGCAGTCCGTCACCGATGAGGAAGTCCGGCAACGCCGCGACACCCAGCCCGGCCCGTACCAATTCGGTCACCGATAACATGCTGTTGCAGCGATAACTCGGTGTCACACCAGGCAACTGCTGACGACGCCAGGCGACGGTGGGGTGATCAGGCAGAAAGTCGTCCGGAGCGATCCAGGTCAAAGCAGCCAGCTCGTGGGAATCGACCGATTGTAGATAGGCCGCGCTGGCACAGACCCGGTAGGAAATATCCGCCAGCCGCCGGCCAACCAAATGCTCGGGCGGTGTGCGGGTCAGCCGCAAGGCGACGTCGGCATCGTGACGGCTGAGGTTGGCAAAGTCGTTGGAGGTGCAGAGTTCAAGGGTCAGCGCCGGATAGGACGGCATGAACCTCGCCAGTGCTGGCAACAACAAACTTTGCAGGACCGAGTCGGTGCAGGTCAGGCGCACGGTGCCGCTGATGATTTCACCGCCCTGCTCCACGCCAATGCGCGCAGCCTCCAGCGCTTGTTCGGCGTGTTCAGCCTGCTCGGCCAACGTCTGTGCCAGCGTGGTCGGCAGGTAACCGGCACGGCTCTTTTCAAACAGTTGCTGACCCAGCGCCGCTTCCAGTCGGCGGACGGCGCGAAACACCGTCGAGACATCGACCTTCAACAACGCTGATGCCCGGGCCAGAGAGCCGCCGCGCACCAGGGCGAGGATCAGGGACAGGTCCGGGTAGTCCAGTCGATAGTGCGTCGGTGCATTGACCACTTGGGATAACGCCAATATTGATTGCATGAACGCCAATCTATAGTGGCTGCCAGGAATCAACAAGCGTCGAGATCACTCATGGAAACCAACGCCATCCGCATCGCCCTGATCGGCGATCACGACCCACAAGTCACCGCCCACCAAGCCATTCCCGTCGCCCTCGGCATGGCCGTTGAACACATAGGCAAGGACATACCCTTTCAATGGTTGGCCACCGACAGCATCAACGCCGAAACGCCACTGGATGACTTCGATGGTTTCTGGTGCGTGCCTGCCAGCCCGTATCGCGACATGGGCGGCGCTTTACGGGCGATCCGTTTTGCCCGCGAGCAACAGCGACCGTTCCTTGGCACGTGCGGCGGCTTTCAGCACGCGGTGCTCGAATTCGCCCGCAACGTTCTGGGCTGGCAGGATGCCGAACACGGCGAGACCTCGCCCGAGGCGACGCGGGCGTTACTCACGCCGCTGGCCTGCTCGCTGGTGGAAGCTGTCGACAGTATTCATTTGGTTGAAGGCTCGTTGATCGCCAAGGCGTACGAAAAGACTGAGACTCGTGAGGGATATCACTGCCGTTATGGTGTGAATCCTGAGTTTGAACGGGCACTACTGAAACAACAGTTACACGCGGTTGGCCACGATTCGGCGGGGGATCTGCGAGCGGTGGAGCTGAAAGATCATCCATTCTTCGTCGCCACGTTATTCCAACCGGAACGCGCCGCGCTCAAGGGTATTCTGCCGCCGTTGGTCCGTGCGTTGATCGAGGCTTGTGCGAGGCAAAAATCGTGATTGCCCCGACACCTGCAACGCCTTATTACGCAGTGATTTTCACCTCGCTGCGCACCGACGGCGATCACGGTTACGAACAGGCCGCCGAACGTATGGTGGCACTGGCCCGTGAGCAACCCGGCTTTCTTGGCGTGGAATCGGCCCGGGGTGCGGATGGGCTCGGGATTACGGTGTCGTACTGGGACAGCGAAGCGGCGATCCTGGCCTGGAAACACCATCCCGAGCACAGTGCGATTCGTGAGCGTGGGCGGTCGACCTGGTATTCGGCGTGTCATACGCGGGTGTGCAGGGTTGAGCGGGCGTATCTGTTTAAGCAGTGATTGCTGCTGTGTTCTTTAAATCGCCGTCGCGGGCAGGTCCCGCGAAGAGGCCAGAACAAACACCGCAAAAACATCACCCCCGCACCAAACTCCTCATCGCCGTAATCTGCGGCACGTCCCGCCGGTTCATGTACACCCGCAACGGTTCGGTGATGTTGATCTGGTCATCGATGTTCTGGTCCAGCAGCAACTGGATCAGTTCGCGCTTGAGCGTCATGGTCTGCTCGGGGCCGGGTGCCCAGACGAATTCACTGGTGGGGATGATGCCCTCGTCGGCCACGTCCATGCCGAACGAGTCTTCGCTGAAACGAACGATGTACTGGCCGGTCTTGCGATTGAGACCAACAAAGCCTTTGAGTTGGTCGGCGGCCTGGCAAATGAGCTGGGAAGTGATGCGCATGATAAACCTCACAAAGGGTCGCAAAGGACCGGTGATCGATGGTTTACACGCAGGGCAAAAGAACGGATTTCCCTCTGCCGGGGAATCGCCGAGGCCAAGAGTACTGCAAAGAACCGCCCAAAAGCGCTGAAAAAATCTGCTTTAAACACGTTTATGTCGGTCTTGCGATAGCGCAAGCGGTGTTCAGTTGTTAAAAGAGACGTCTCTGAAAATCCATCGCAAAAGGACTTCGACCATGCCTGTCACCTTTACCAAGAGCGCCCTGCTGCTGAGCCTGATGCTCGGCCTCGGTCAGGCACAGGCCACCAGCGAGCCAAACCCCACCGCGCTGGCGACTCGCTTGGGCATTCCGCATCCGGCGGTGATCGCCCATCGTGGTGCGTCGTTCGATGCACCGGAATCCACCGCGGCGGCCTACAAACTGGCTCGCGACCTGGGTGCCGATTACCTGGAAATGGATCTGCAACGCAGCAAGGATGGCGTGCTATTCGCCCTGCACGACAACAACCTGCAACGCACCACCGACGTCGCCACAAAATTCCCTGAGCGCAAGGACAGCCCCGCCAACGAATTCACGATCGCCGAACTCAAAACCCTGGACGCCGGCAGCTGGTTCAACAGCGCTTACCCGGACCGCGCGCGTCCGAGCTACGCGGGGCTTAAGATCCTGACCCTGGACGAAATCATCGACATCGCCCAGGGCAACCCACTGCACAAGCCGGGCCTGTACATCGAGACCAAGGAGCCAAAGCAGTTTCCCGGCATCGAGCGTGACCTCAAGGATAAATTGCAGGACCGCGGCTGGCTGAGTCCGGCCGGTTCAAAACTGGCGAAGAGCAATCTGGCGGTCGGCCAAGGCAAAGGCAAAGGCAAAGTGGTGCTGCAAACCTTCGAGAAGACCAGCCTCGAATTGCTTGAGAAGGAAATGCCGCAAGTGCCGAAAATCCTGTTGCTGTGGGTGGGCGAAGGCAGCATCGAGCCGAAATCCAAAGTGACGTTCGCCGAGTCCGGCGACAAGGATAAAGCGACCTGGTACGCCAAGCAGGAACCAAAAGACAAAGCCGAGTTCCAGCAATGGGTCGAATACGCCAAGGCCCAGGGCGCTATCGGCACCGGCCCTTCGGCCGCACTGACCCAGCGCGGCGATCAGAGCTATTCGGACCTGGTGCAACCGTGGATGAACCAGTACACCCACGATCAGGGCCTGCTGGTACACGTCTACACCATCGACGATGCCGTGGATTATCAGAAAGTGACGGATGCCGGCGTCGACGGCATCTTCACCAATCGCGCCAGCGAACTGCTGAAGTTCTATAAGCGTCCGGCGGCGGCGAGCGTTGCGCAGTTGTTGCAGAACAACGGGTATTGATTCGAGACCGCGAAGCTTTTAAGCCGACGCCACGAGTAATTAAGCGTGAATTAAGTTGCGCTGTTTAACCTGATCCCACTTAAACAGCTCATCCAAGGAAAGAACTTCATGAAAACCTTAACTGCCCTATTCACCGCCGCTACCCTGACGCTCACCGCTGGCTTGGCGCAGGCTGACGTTCGTATCGACCAGATCCCTGAGTTGGTCAAGAGTGGCAAGATCAAACCCCTGGAAGAACTGAATCAGGCCGCCCTGAAGTTGCACCCGGGTGCCACGATTACCGACACCGACCTGGATAACCACTTCAACGGTTACGAATATGAAGTTGAACTGCGTATGGCGGATGGCACTGAGTGGGACGTCGACTTTGATGCCACCACGGGCAAGGTTTTGAGCGACAAACAAGACAAATGATTCATCTGCAAAAAGCCGCACGATTCTCGGATCGTGCGGCTTTTTTTGCATTCGGCATCAGGCCATTCGCTGAAGCGACGAACGAAGGCGCGCTATTTCGCGCAAGCCCGCTAGAATCCCTCAAAACCATTCGGCATGTTGAAGCAGAGAACCACGGATATGGGGCAAACAGCGGCAGCAGACATCGCCACAATCAGCCGGATCAGCGCGGTGCCGGCGATTCTTCAGGTAATCAGTGAGTTGACCGGGTTGCGGTTCGCGGCGGTGGCGCGTGTTATCGAAGATTCCTGGATTGCTTGCGCGGTGCTCGATCGACTGGATGTCGGTTTGCAAGTGGGCGATGAACTGGATCTGGTCTCCACCCTGTGCAACGAAATTCGCCTGGGCCACCACTCGGTGGTGATCGACAAGGCCAGTGAAGATCCGCTGTATCGCAATCACCACACGCCCAGCACTTATCCATTCGAAAGCTACATGGCCGTCCCGATAGTGCGCACAGACGGGCGCTTTTTCGGCACCCTTTGTGCCTTTGATCCCACTCCGGCGCCGCTCAAGTCCAGCACGATCCAGAGCACCATGGAGTCTTTCGCCCGGATGCTGGCGCTGCAGATCGAAGCCGAAGAAAACCTGCAACGGACCGAAGCGTCGCTGATCAAGAAACGTAAAACCGCCGAATTGCGCGAACAGTTCATCGCCGTGCTCGGCCATGACCTGCGCAACCCCTTGTTTGCCATTAGCGCCGGTGCCGAAATGCTTCTGCGTAAAGTCTCTGACCCCGCAAATGAGCAACGCGCCCGGCACATCCTCACCAGCGCCCAACGTGCGACCAAACTGGTCGATGACGTGCTGGACTTCGCCCGGGGCTCACTGGGACGGGGCATTCCCATGAACATCGAGCCGTGCCCGGATCTGGGAGATGCATTGCGGCATGTCATTTCCGAGATCCAGAGCATTCACCCTAAACGCATCATTCAGTCGTCGATTGGCGACCTGAGCAACATTCATTGCGATCGCGAGCGGGTCGCACAGTTGCTGTCCAATCTGGTGGCGAACGCAGTTGTCCATGGAGACCCCGACGGCCCGGTCGAGGTCAGCGCGCAAATCAAGGAAGGGCACTTTGTGTTGAGGGTAAAAAACCAGGGGCTGATTGCCGAGGATGCGCTGCCGCACCTGTTCCAGCCCTACTCCAAACCAGCCGACGCAAGACCGCAGGCCGGCCTCGGGTTGGGGT
This sequence comes from Pseudomonas sp. B21-048, assembly GCF_024748615.1. Classification (NCBI taxonomy): domain Bacteria; kingdom Pseudomonadati; phylum Pseudomonadota; class Gammaproteobacteria; order Pseudomonadales; family Pseudomonadaceae; genus Pseudomonas; species Pseudomonas sp. B21-048. The sequence continues at coordinate 4,187,667 of NZ_CP087168.1, forward strand.
TGTACATTGCCAGTCAGATTGCGCAGTCCCATGGCGGGAAACTGGAGGTGGTCTCGACCGAGCTACAGGGTACGACGTTCATCTTCAGCTTGCTCCCACGGACTTGAGCGGCGGTGCCGAGCACCGAACCGACGGACTGCCAACCTCATCCTGCAACGCCTGTAACCACGCCGCCGTCACCGCCTGCAACAAAGCCCAAGTGTGGCCGCTTTCACTAGGCGCTCAACCGCGCCGTCACTTCATTCAACTGCCCCGACAACCCATGCAGATTGTGGCTGGCCGCTTCAGTGCGCTGCACGTTGTCCAGGTTGGTACTGGCGATGCTGGTGATTTCGGTGAGGTTACGCGAGATGTCTTCGGCCACTGAAGTCTGCTCTTCAGCGGCGGTGGCGATCTGGCGGTTCATGTCGCGAATGGCTTCCACGGCATGAGTGATGCGCTCGAGCATGGCGCCAGCCTGGGTTACTTGCTCGACACTTTGCTCACTGCGCGACTGGCCGCTTTCGATGGCTTGGGCCGCGTCCACAGCACCGGTTTGCACGGTTTGAATGATCTGATTGATCTCGATGATCGACGCTGCCGTGCGCTGGGCCAGGCTGCGTACTTCATCGGCGACCACCGCAAATCCGCGGCCGGCTTCACCGGCACGGGCCGCTTCGATCGCCGCGTTGAGCGCCAGCAGGTTGGTTTGTTCGGCGATGCCGCGAATCACTTCCAAGACCTTGCCGATGCGTCCGCTGTCTTCTTCCAGACGACGGATAACCGTGGCGGTGTTGGCAATTTCGCCGCGCATTTGGGTGATGGTATGAATGGTGCCCTGCATGACTTTTTCGCTCTGCTGGGCGGACTGATCAGCATCATCGGCCGCACGTGCCGCATCGGCTGCGTGGCGCGCGACTTCTTGCGCAGTGGCGGACATCTCGTTCATCGCCGTAGCCACCTGATCGGTACGGCTGAACTGCTCGTTGGTGCCACTGGCCATGAGGCCGGCAATGGAATTCAGCTCGCCGCTGGCGGTGTTCAGATCCGTCGCACTGCGCTGTAAACGACTGAAAGTTTCGGCGAGGAAATCGCGCAAGGTATTGGCGGCCTTGGCCAGGTTGCCCAACTCGTCCTGACGGGTGCTGGCCACGCGTTCGGCAAAGCGGCCCTGGCTGAGTTGTGTCACGTAGTCGATCAGTTTGCGAATCGGCTCCACCAGGTTGCGGTTGACCAGCCACAGGCTCAACAGGCCAATCAACACTCCCGACAGCAGCATCACCACGAGCCCCAGCAATACAGTCTGAGCGGCGCTGGCACTGATCAGCTTCGATTGTTCGATGCCCTGTTTGCGCAGTTCGCTGACCAATTCATTCATCTGTTCGCTGGCCGCACGGTCGACACCTTTGACCGCGTTGTCGCCGGTCTCTGGGTCGGCACCGGCAGCGGCGTAGGCATCACGGCCCTTCTGATAGGCCGCACCTAATACACGATGCTCTTCACGCAGGCGTTCGATGCGAGTCTTGAGTTGCGGCTCGATGCCCTTCTGCCCGGCCAGTTCGCCGAGAATGCCCTGCACGTCGCGCTGGCGGTCCTCGAACTGCTTCCAGTATTTGTCCAGGTTCGCAGGTTCCTTGCCGCGCAGCAGAACGTTTTTCCACTCCTGAACCTGCACCTTGAATTGCAGGTTGGCTTCATCAATCAATTGCGAGGTGTGCAACGGACCTTCAATCAGGTTCGCGTAGTTCTGAACGCCATTGGACAGAAAGTGAAAGCAGGCCAACGCGATCAGCAACATCGCCAGCAGGCTGCCGCTCAACAGGGCAAGAATTTGTGCTCGCAGGGACTTTTGCAAAAACATCGAGTGATATCTCATGACGAAGTTGAAGCACGACTTATAGACGTGCGAGGTGTCCGGACATCCCTGTCAGCGACGCTGGTTTATGACCAGAATCGGAAGATCGACAACAGCCTCATCGGCGGGCCAGAGCCTTTCTTGAGTTTCTTCCGACCACTGGCAGCGGGCGGTTTTTTCGGCGCCATTCAACTGTCACAAAACCTTCAGAATTGCTTGCGATGATGAGGCTCAAGTGAACCTGGGAAACCTGCAACAGGCGTCCCCCTCACAGCGAGACCTCATGAACCACAGCATCGACCAGCGCCATCGCGATTCCGACCTGTTCGGCCTCCTTTACGGCTTCAGTTTTCGCCCCGGCGAGCGCGGTCAGGAAATCGATTCGGCCAAGGCGCTGCACTGCCTTCAACAACCGGACGACAGTGATGAATTCCTCTGGTTGCACCTGAACCTGGCCCACGCCGCATGCGAGCGCTGGATGAAAAGCCATCTGGCATTGCCTGACGAGTTTTTCGAAGCCTTGCACGAAGGTTCCCGTTCGACGCGCATCGAGCATGTCGATTCGGCGTTGCTGGCGGTGGTCAACGACGTGGTGTTCAACCTCAGCAGCATGGTCTCCTCGGATGTCTCGACGCTGTGGGTCTGTGCCCGCAGCCGGCTGATCATCAGCGCCCGACTGCAACCGCTGCACTCGGTGGACAAGCTGCGCTCTTCGGTGAAGGCCGGTGAATGCTTTCGCTCACCGCTGGAATTGCTGGTGCATTTACTGCGCGATCAGGGCGAAGTGCTGACGCAGATCGTGCGCAAGACCAGCCTCAGCGTCGATCAGGTCGAAGATGAGTTGCTGTCTTCGCGCCTGTCGACCAACCGGGCTGAGCTGGGCGCCAACCGCCGGGTGCTGGTGCGCCTGCAACGGTTGCTGGCGCTGGAGCCGGGCTCGTTGCTGCGCCTGCTCAATCGTCCGCCGCAATGGTTGCAGAAAGAGGACGTCAAGGAGCTGCGCAAGTCCACCGAAGAGTTTGCGCTGATCATCAACGACCTCACGGCCCTCGGTGAACGGATCAAGCTGTTGCAGGAAGAAATCGCCGCCAACCTCAACGAACAAAGCAACCGCACGCTGTTCACCCTGACCGTGGTCACGGTGCTGGCGCTGCCGATCAACATCATCGCCGGTTTCTTCGGCATGAACGTCGGCGGCGTGCCGCTTTCCGGTGACCCAGAGGGGTTCTGGATTCTGGTGGCGCTGGTCGCGACGTTTACCCTGATTGCCGGGCGCTGGGCGTTTCGCAAGCGCCAGGATTATTGATTACCACCACCGGCACCATCGCTCGACGCAGAGCGTCCGGGGCGGCATTACCACGCGGAGCGTGGGAACGATCAGATCGTCGGATCGCGGCCCCACAAAAAACCCAAACACTGACCCAGCGCAGTCTCTTTGTAATATTTAGCAACGATCATGGGAGACATTCCTTCTCTGCTCAGGATTGTCCGGCATGGCCACGCCTTCCTTCACCGCCTCTGCCCAGGCTCCCGCCAGCAGCGCCAAACTGCAGCTCGATAAAAAACCTGGTCTGCTCACCCTTGTGCTGTTCTTTGCGGTGCTGAGCAGCGGGCTGTTGTTCACCGCCTACAGTCTGATGCACGACATGAGCGAACTCGGCACGGTGGTCACCACCTGGACGCCGTTTCTGCTGTTGGGCGTCGCACTGTTGATTGCTCTGGGCTTTGAGTTCGTCAACGGTTTTCACGACACCGCGAACGCCGTGGCGACGGTGATTTATACCCACTCCTTGCCGCCGCATTTCGCGGTGGTCTGGTCCGGATTTTTCAACTTTCTGGGGGTGTTGCTGTCGAGCGGCGCGGTGGCGTTCGGCATCATCGCCCTGTTACCGGTGGAGCTGATTCTGCAAGTCGGTTCCTCCGCCGGTTTCGCGATGATCTTCGCCCTGTTGATCGCCGCGATCCTGTGGAACCTCGGCACCTGGTGGCTGGGTTTGCCGGCGTCTTCGTCGCACACCCTGATCGGCTCGATCATCGGGGTCGGCGTGGCCAACGCGCTGATGCACGGCCGTGACGGCACCAGTGGCGTGGATTGGGCCCAGGCAACCAAAGTGGGTTACGCGCTGTTGTTGTCACCGCTGATCGGCTTCGCGTTTGCCGCGTTGCTGTTGCTGGCATTGCGCGCCTTCGTCAAAAATCGCGCGTTGTACAAAGCGCCGAAGGGCGACACCCCGCCACCGTGGTGGATTCGTGGCATGTTGATTCTGACTTGCACCGGTGTGTCGTTCGCCCACGGTTCCAACGACGGCCAGAAAGGCATGGGCCTGATCATGCTGATTCTGGTCGGTACCCTGCCAATGGCGTATGCGCTGAACCGGACCATGCCGGCGGATCAGTCCCTGCAGTTCGCTGCGGTGGCTGAAGTCACCCAGCAAGCCCTGATGAAAAACTCGCCGGTGCCGGCGCCCGCCGATCCACGCCCGGTGCTGACCGATTACATGCGCAGCAAGGAAGCCACGCCGCAACTGATCCCCGCCCTCGCCGCGCTGGCGGGCCACATCGGTAACGAAGTGAAGGGTTACGGCTCACTGTCGAAAGTCCCGGCCGAAGCGATGGGCAACGTGCGTAACGACATGTACCTGACCAGCGAAACCATTCGCCTGATGGACAAGAACAAGGTAGGCAACTTTGATGCCGACACCGCCGGCAAGCTGCTACTGTTCAAGCAACAGATCGACAACGCCACACGGTTCATTCCGCTGTGGGTGAAGATCGCGGTGGCCATCGCCCTGGGGCTGGGCACCATGGTCGGCTGGAAACGCATCGTGGTGACGGTCGGCGAAAAAATCGGCAAGACACACCTGACCTACGCCCAGGGCGCCTCGGCGGAAACCGTGGCGATGCTGACCATCGGCGCCGCTGACATGTTCGGCCTGCCGGTGTCGACCACCCACGTGTTGTCTTCAGGCGTGGCCGGGACCATGGTTGCCAACGGTGGTGGCTTGCAGATGAAGACCATCCGCAATCTGCTGATGGCCTGGGTACTGACCTTGCCGGCGGCGATTGTGTTGTCGGGCAGTTTGTATTGGTTGTTCACCAAGCTGTTTTGATCACACAGGGCCTGTAGTAGCGAGCGCTGTGGCGCCCCACTTGCCCGCGAAAGGGCCCGCAAGATCACATCATTCCAACGCCTTGAGCCGCCCCTCGATAAACCGCCGCTCCGGCACCTGCTGCGTCAACTCCAGCGCCCGTTCATAGGCCGCCCGCGCCTCTTCCGCCCTTCCCAACTGCCGGTAAAACTCGGCCCGTGCCGAGTGCGCCAGGTGGTAATCCAGCAGCTCGCCCCGCGCCAGAATCCCTTCGATCAACGTCAACCCGACCAATGGGCCATCGCGCTTGGCCAATGCTGCCGCGCGGTTGAGTTCGATCACCGGCGATGGCACGGCCCGCAGCAGCACGTCATACAGACCGATGATCTGCGGCCAGTCCGTCTCCGCCGCCGTCGGCGCTTCGGCATGCACCGCCGCAATTGCCGCTTGCAAGCAATAAGGCCCGAAGCGCCGCGTCGTCAATGCCCGCTCCACCAGCGCACAGCCTTCGGCAATCAACTCGGCGTCCCACAACGAGCGATCCTGTTCATCCAGCACAATCAGCTCGCCGTCGGGTGAAGTCCTGGCCGGGCGCCGGGATTCATGCAACAGCATCAGTGCCAGCAGCCCCATCACTTCCGGTTCAGGCAGCAATTCCATTAACAACCGACCGAGACGAATCGCTTCACGCGTCAGGTCTTCCCGGGTCAGTTCATTGCCAATGGACGCCGAATACCCTTCGTTGAACACCAGGTAAATCACCCGCAACACGCTGTCGAGACGCTCAGGCAGTTCCGTGAGGGTGGGCACCTGATAAGGGATTTTCGCGTCACGAATCTTGGCCTTCGCCCGCACGATGCGCTGGGCGATGGTGGTCGGTGCCGAAAGAAAGGCCCGGGCGATTTCTTCGGTCGTCAGGTCGCAGACTTCGCGCAGGGTCAACGGCACTTGAGCGTCCGCGGCGAGTGCCGGGTGACAACAGGTGAAAATCAGGCGCAGGCGATCGTCTTCCACATCCTCATCACTCCAGTCAGCCTGCTCCAGCGCTTCCAGTTGAGCGATCAACATCGGCCGGGACGCGTTAAAACGCGCGCGTCGGCGCAATACATCGATAGCCTTGAAACGCCCGGTGGACACCAGCCAGGTGCGTGGGTTGTCCGGCACGCCGTCACGCTGCCAGCGTTCGACCGCGACGAAGAACGCCTCGTGCAGCGCTTCTTCGGCGAGGTCGAAATCGCCGAGCAGACGGATCAGTGTCGCCAGAATCCGCCGCGAGTCTTCGCGGTAGACCTGCTCGACGCGCGTCCGTACCGACTCGCCAGGCATCAGTGCGGCAGGCCTTCAGGGAAAATGGCCTTGGTGAACATCAGACGCTTCGAAGCGACGGATTGTGGGCTCATGAAAGAACTCCTGTTGTGAGCGTTATTCAGGGATTCAACTGGCGAACGGGTCGCACCTCGACACACCCGACCCGGGCCGCCGGGATGTTGCCGGCGACCTGGATCGCTTCATTGAGGTCCTTGGCATCGATCAGGTAGAAGCCGGCCAACTGCTCTTTGGTTTCAGCGAACGGGCCATCGGTGATCGACATTTTGCCGTTGCGCATACGCACGGTGGTCGCGGTCTGCACCGACTCCAGCGCTTCGGCGGCGATCATCCGGCCGCTGCCCTGGATCGACTCGCTATAGGCCATGCACTCGGCGTCATGGGGGCTTTCGGGCAGCGAGTGCAAGTCGTGCTCGTTGCTGTAGACCAGGCATAAATACTTCATGGGACTCTCCGTTCTTTGGGGCTCTCCATCTCTTGGAGCTCTGCCCTGATCGAACTGATCAACTATGGCTGCAGATGGCGGCTTTGGCGTTGCTTTCCGATAAACAGCCCGACGAATCAGGCAAGACGATCAGGGTTCCAGGTTGAACAGCGCCGCGCCGCTCGTCATGTCGAACGGTGCCGACCAGTGTTCGTGGACGATCTGCCAAAGTCCCGCTTCCTGCCGGTAGCAGGCGGTGACGCGCATCCAGCAGGCCTGGGTTTCACCCTTCTCATTGGTGCCGCCGCAATGCGCCAGCCAGTGCGCGAAAGCGATCTCCTGCGACGGCACGATGTCGATCTCGTGGAACTCGAAAATGTGCGGACCGGGGCACATCTCCATGCATTCCTGCCAATGCGCACGGTAGGCCGCCTTGCCCTTGAATTGCAGGGCTTTGACGGCATCGAAGGAGACGATGTCATCGGCATAAAGGGCCATGACCTTTTCCACGTCCTTGGCGATGACCGCCTGACGATAGTTCTCGATCAGGTTATGGATTTGTGTCTGAGCATTCATGAGGGTTCTCCGTGGTTTTTTTTGTTGAAGACACCCTTAGTCGTCTGGCGAAATGCCAAATCGACAACCGAAATAAAAATAATCCATGGGTGCAAATTCGCTAGAATTCGAGGCTCATTTCCGTTGGAAAAAGGACACTCCAGTGACAGCCCGACTCGTGCCTTACGAAAGCCTGAATGCCCTGCAACGCCAACAGGTCGAAGCCATCGAAATTCACGCTGAGCAAATCAGATTCTCCGGCGACATTCACGGTGCGTTGCACACCTTGCTGTCCAAACCCGGCCCAGGCGTCAAAGGCTTTGCACTACTCGTAGAGGATACCCCGGTGGCCTTCCTGCTGCTCAAGCGCCCACCGGTGCTGCCGGCCTGGGCCGACGAACACAGCGCCACCCTGCACGCCCTGCAAGTCGATCGCCGCGCACAGGGCAAAGGCTATGGCAAAGCCTGCCTGCAAGCGCTGCCCGAGGTCGCGCGCCAGGCCTGGCCAGAAATCAAAGGGCTGGAATTGTCGGTGGATGCGGACAATGAATCGGCCATCGCGTTGTATGCCAAGTACGGTTTTGTCGACAGTGGTGAAGCGTACAAGGGCCGGATCGGTTATGAACGGCGGATGGGTCTGGTTTTCTGATTCGTAGAGGCATGCGGTTCGCCGCGCGGTGACCTGCCGACATCTCAAGGATCCAGGCAATCATTTCGGGCGACCCCAACCGCTGGCGCCTACTTCAACTTGTTCATTCCCTGAACTTACCGGATTGCTGGATCGGTGCCGGGTTTGTCAGGAATGCCGTTTGGGATCACTTGCATAACCGGGTTCCGTCCCCGGTCTCGACCGATATTGATGTCATCTGGTTTGACGCCGATCGCTGCACATCCACAGATGACCGACAGTTGGAAGAAGCTTTGCGGGGCCTGGATCGAACAGTCAAATGGTCGGTCAAAAACCAAGCCAGGATGCATGTTCAAAACGGCGACCAGCCCTACACGTCTTCAACGGATGCGATGAGATATTGGCCGGAAACAGCAACGGCGGTCGCTGTCAGACTTGTGCGGAGCAATGTTTGTCAGGTTGCAGCGCCGCTGGGACTGGATGATCTTTTTCGTTTGGTCATCAGGCCGACTGCAAGATTTGTTTCAGATAAGCACATAATTTTTCAAAAGCGCTTCAGATCCAAAGACTGGCTGACAACCTGGCCGCTGCTCAGGCATGAGAGTGGATGAATAAACAAAATACGAAGGCCTGAATTTGGGTGACTAAAAACCCCTCATTTTTCTCTGCTACAACTCCAACACCATCTCATGCCACGCCATCCCGCCATGATCGGACGCCGAAGGTTTGATATAGGCAAAACCAAACCCGGCATAGAGCGGAATGTGTTGCTCTTTGCACATCAAGTGGATGCTCGCCTTCTTCAGGGCACGCATGTGCTGGATGAATTCATCCATCAAGCGTTTCGCCAGGCCCTGCCCTTGATAGTCCGGATGCACCACCACCGACATGATCACCACGTGCGGGCCGGCCGGGTCGTGGCCGATCAGTTCCTTGAACGCCTCGTCCGACATTTGCACTTCAAACGCCGCACCGGAATTGATGAAGCCGGCTACAACACCCTCTACTTCAGCGACGATGAAGCCCTCGGGCCATGTGGCGATGCGGGTGGCGATTTTTTCACGGGTGGCGGCTTCATCGCCTTCGTAGGCAATGGTTTCGATGGCGTAGCAGCGGTCCAGGTCAGTGGGGGTAACGTGGCGGATGACGGTGTTCATGGCAGCTCGGATTCGGCGTGGACAAGGTTGGGGATCATAAATCAGCATCAACACGACATCGAGAGGCGAATCACCGATCCGCCGCTCGACTCGCTTTTTACGCTTTGAGCGGCAGCCAAATTTCCAGCACACCGGTGTTGAGCTTTGGGTTGAAATCGTCGCTGTAACGCTCGAACTCCGGGGCGTCCGCCGCCTCGTGACCGGATTGCGGCAGCCAGGTTTCCCATATGTATTGAAAGGTTTGAGGCAAGGTATCCAGCGAGCCTTTGTGCTCGAACACTGCGTAATACTGAGGCTGAATCTCGACCCAGCGGTATTTCTCGGGGAGGTCGTCGAGCTTGCTGATCTCGACGCCGGCGATGTATTCGAAGCCACCCTTGCCGTCGGGGTTGCAGCAGACGCCGTAGGTCACTTCGCTCTTTTGCCCGGGCACCTTCCCGATGTGGGGGACAAATTGCTCCCACAACTTGGGAATCTGTTTTTTCGCCGTCTCTTGGGTAAATCGCCCACCAAGCCCCGCTATGAGCAGGAAGTGCCCGTTTTCGAAGCGTTGTTTAGCCCTTTCGGCGCCTGTTTGCTCATCCATGACTCAACTCCTGGTACGAAAAAAATGGGTTCGGCTGGGAGTATAGAAGCCAAATCCGATTCGCCCAATTACAGTGTATGCAACTGCTCGGCGGCGCCCGGACCGATGAACTCGTTATAGCCCGAGAGGATCACGTAGACCGCGAAATAGCAGAAGATCGCCGCCGATGCCATATAGGAATAACGCAGCAGTTTGTCACCGAGCAATTTGCCGCCGTGGCTCGCAGCGAAGCACAGACCGACACACCAGAGCACTCCGGCGCACAAGAAACCACCGAGAAACAGCGCCGAGCTGAGTGCGCCGCCGCCACCGAAACGGGCGATCAGCGTGCCGCCCACCGCAGCGAACCAGAGAATCGCACTGGGCGATGACATGGCGAGAAAAATCCCGCGGAAAAACTCGCGACGGCGCGAGTTGTGCCCCACCTCCGCGGTTTGCGCCAGTAGCGCTTCATGGTGGATCGCCGAATAAATCATCTTCGCCGCGAAATACAGGAGCAACGCCGACCCGCCAATCCACAACACCCAGCGCACGGTTTCGTACTGCAGCAATACGGTCATGCCGGCCAATGCCAGTACCGCGTAAATCAGATCGCCGACACACGTTCCCAGCCCCAACGCAAAGCCTTGAAAGTAGCCGCGCTGCATCGCCAGCGTGATCATCGCGATATTGGCCACGCCGATGTCCAGGCACAGCGAAAGGCTCAACAAGAAGCCACTGGTAAATTCCATCGACCATATCCTTGGGGAAAATTTATTGATGCGCAGGCTAGACAGTGTGCCACGACTGCCCTTACATTCCGCCACAGGCCACCGCAGTGGCCAGCGTCGCTCGGACGGTTCCGGGCGCTTACGTTATCCGAGGCAACAATGGCCGAACAAGGTTCGCAGCGCCGCTTTGCGCGCATAGATCGACTCCCCCCTTACGTTTTCAACATCACTGCCGAGCTGAAGATGGCCGCCCGTCGTCGTGGTGAAGACATCATCGACTTGAGCATGGGCAACCCCGACGGCGCCACGCCACCGCACATCGTCGAAAAACTGGTCACCGTTGCCCAGCGCGAAGACACCCACGGCTACTCCACGTCCAAAGGGATTCCGCGCCTGCGCCGGGCGATCTCCAACTGGTACAAGGATCGCTACGAAGTCGACATCGACCCGGAAACCGAAGCCATCGTCACCATCGGTTCCAAGGAAGGTCTGGCGCATTTGATGCTGGCCACCCTCGACCAGGGCGACACCGTGCTGGTGCCGAACCCGAGCTACCCGATTCACATCTACGGAGCCGTGATTGCCGGCGCTCAGGTGCGGTCGGTGCCGCTGATTCCTGGCGTGGACTTCTTCGCCGAGCTGGAACGAGCGATTCGCGGCTCGATCCCGAAGCCGAAGATGATGATCCTCGGTTTCCCGTCCAACCCTACCGCCCAGTGCGTGGAGCTGGACTTCTTCGAGCGAGTGATCGCCCTCGCCAAACAGTATGACGTTTTGGTGGTGCACGATTTGGCCTATGCCGACATCGTCTACGACGGCTGGAAAGCCCCGTCGATCATGCAGGTGCCCGGCGCCAAGGACATCGCGGTGGAGTTCTTCACCTTGTCCAAGAGTTACAACATGGCGGGCTGGCGCATCGGTTTCATGGTCGGCAACCCGGAGCTGGTCAACGCCCTGGCGCGGATCAAGAGCTACCACGACTACGGCACATTCACCCCGCTGCAAGTCGCGGCCATCGCGGCGCTGGAAGGCGATCAGCAGTGCGTCAAAGACATCGCCGATCAGTACCGGCAGCGTCGCAACGTGCTGGTCAAAGGCCTGCATGAACTGGGCTGGATGGTCGAAAACCCGAAAGCGTCGATGTACGTCTGGGCCAAGATCCCCGAGGCTTATGCACACCTGGGCTCGCTGGAATTCGCCAAGAAACTGCTGGCCGAGGCCAAGGTCTGTGTCTCACCGGGTGTGGGGTTTGGTGAGTACGGGGATGATCATGTGCGCTTCGCGCTGATCGAAAACCAGGACCGGATTCGTCAGGCCGTACGCGGGATTCGCGGGATGTTCCGGGCGGATGGGCTGGTTACCAAAACCATCGTCTGACACATTGATCGTTCCCACGCGCAGCAAAGGAATGCGGCCCGGGACGCTCCGCGTCCCTTCCAGAGCCGAACGCGGAGCGTCCGTTGAGGCATTCCCACGCAGAGCGTGGGAACGATCGTCACCCACAAAAAAACCGCATCGCTGCGGTTTTTTTGTGTCTGCCGATCGGCTTAAACGAACAACGACAACAGCAAGATGAAGCCCAAGCCCACCACGGACAGGATGGTTTCCATCGCGGTCCAGGTCTTGAAGGTTTCCGCCACGGTCATATTGAAGTACTGCTTCACCAGCCAGAAACCTGCGTCGTTGACGTGGGACAAAATCAACGAACCGGCACCGGTGGCCAGCACCAGCAGCTCACGGTTCACACCCGGAATCATCCCCACCACCGGCACCACGATGCCCGCGCCAGTAATGGTTGCCACGGTGGCCGAACCGGTCGCGATACGGATCACCGCCGCCACCAGCCAGGCCAGCAGGATCGGCGAGATCTGCGCCTCCACCGCCATGTGACCGATCACATCACCTACACCGCTGGTTACCAACATCTGCTTGAAGCCGCCACCGGCACCGATGATCAGAATGATCGCGGCGGTCGGTGCAAGGCTCGCGTCCAGCCATTTGAGCATCTGTTGCGAACCGATGCCCTGCTTGTAGCCGAAGGTGTACAGCGACAGCAACAATGCCAGCAGCAACGCGGAGATCGGGTGACCGATCAGGTCCATGAAGGTGCGGAAGAAGTTGCCGTCCGGCAGCACCACATCGGCAAAGGTCTTGAGCAGCATCAGGAACACGGGCGACAGCACAGTGATCAGGGTGATGCCGAAGCTAGGCAGATCGCCTGCATCCTCATCGCGCACCAGTTGATCCACCAGTTCCTGATTCGGATGGCCGGGGATGTGCTTGGCAATGAACGTACCGAAGATCGGGCCGGCAATGATGGCCGTTGGCAGCGCAACGATCAGGCCATAAAGAATGGTTTTACCGATGTCGGCACCGAACACGCCGATGGCCAGCAACGGACCCGGGTGCGGTGGAACCAGGCCGTGCACGGCGGACAAACCGGCCAGCAGCGGGATACCGATCTTGATGATCGACACGCCGGTACGACGGGCGACGATGAACACCAGCGGGATCAGCAACACGAAGCCGATTTCGAAGAACAGCGGGATGCCGACCAGAAAGGCCGCGAACATCATGGCCCACTGCACCTTGTCTTTGCCGAAGGCTCGAATCAGGGTCTGGGCGATCTGGTCCGCCCCGCCCGACTCGGCCATCATTTTGCCGAGCATGGTGCCCAGCGCCAGGATGATCCCGACGAAACCGAGCACCCCACCGAAGCCGTCCTGGAACGCTTTGATGATGGTGCCGATCGGCATACCGGAGGTCAGCCCGAGAAAGGCAGCGGCGATGATCAGGGCAATGAAGGGGTGAAGCTTGAACTTGGTGATCAGGACGATAAGCCCGATCACTGTGACCACTGCGTCTAGCAGCAGGAATGACTCGTGGGACATGCCAAACATTAGGGTGTCTCCTGGTTGTTGTTGTTATTAAAGCGGTTATTCAAATGCCGTCAGGACAGCGCTATCTCTTGGAGCAAAACTCAACTGGCGAGTTTCAAGCCATGATCGAGCCACCAGGTATGGGCCAGCTTCGCTAACTCATCGACGCTGTGACTCGACGCATCCAGAGTCAGGGTCAGGGGCTCACCCACGGGCGATTCAAGGGTGGCGAACTGGCTGTCGATCAAGGTCGACGGCATGAAGTGCCCCGGCCGATGAGACACACGATCGGCGGCGACTTCGGGGGCTAGCTCAAGGAAAACGAAGCCCAGGCCCGGCAAGGCACTGCGCAAGCGTTCGCGGTAACTGTGTTTGAGGGCCGAACAGGTCAGCACCGGGCGCTCGCCCTTGGCATCGACGCGGCGCAGTTCATCGCACAAGCTGTCGAGCCAGCCGGCACGGTCTTCATCGTTCAAAGGAATACCCGCACTCATCTTTTCGATATTGGCGGCAGGGTGAAAAGTGTCGCCTTCAATGGCGGTCGCGCCGCTAAGCTGGCACAGGGACTGGCTGACGCACGTCTTGCCGCAACCGGCAACGCCCATGATGACCAGGGCGGTGATGGGATGATTCATGTAACACCTCAGCGCGCAGACAGCGCTACCTTTGCTAAGTGAAACTATTAGTGCAAAAGCAGAAGTTGCCGACGCCTTCTTGTCATTTTTGTGGGTTGCAGCTGTTCGTTCTCGATGCCAAAAAAGCGAGGATCAGGCAACCCCCGCTCATGCATTTGCAGCCACCTCGAGACAGCGCTACCTTAGTACCTTGAATTTTGTTTGGCAAGCCGTCCGATGAATACCCCTAAAAACGATAAAAATACGCGCACCACTGGCCGCCCTACCCTCAACGAAGTCGCGCGCCTGGCCGGTGTCAGCCCGATTACCGCCTCCCGCGCCTTGCGCGGCGTCAGCACGGTGGCCACCGAACTGGTGGAAAAAGTCCAGAAGGCCGCCCTCGACCTGAACTACGTGGTCAACCCCGCCGCCCGCGCATTAGCCTCGGCCCAGAGCCATTCCGTGGTGGTTTTGGTGCCCTCGCTGTCCAATCTGCTGTTCATCGACACACTGGAAGCCATTCATCAGGTTTTGCGACCAAAGGGCTTCGAAGTGCTGATCGGCAACTTCCATTATTCGCGTGATGAAGAAGAAAACCTGCTGCGCAATTACATGGCTTATCAGCCTCGCGGCTTGCTGCTGACTGGTTTCGACCGCACCGAAAGTTCGCGGCGAATGATCGAGGCCAGCAACATTCCCTGCGTCTACATGATGGAACTGGACAGCGCGGCCGGGCTCAATTGTGTCGGCTTTTCGCAAGTCGCTGCCGGCGAAACCGCGGCCGAGCATTTGCTGTCACGCGGTCGCAAGCGTCTGGCTTACATCGGTGCGCAACTGGACCAGCGCACGCTGCTGCGCGGCGAAGGTTTCCGCCGCGCGCTGCAAAAGGTCGGCTTGTATGATCCGGACCTGGAAGTGCTGACGCCGCGAGCCTCGTCGGTGGGTCTGGGCGGCGAATTGTTCCTGCAACTGCTCGCAGCCCATCCGGACGTCGATGCCATCTTCTTTGGCAACGACGACCTGGCCCAGGGCGCGTTGCTCGAAGCGTCGCGCAATGGCATCAAGATCCCCGAACGCGTGGCGATCCTCGGCTTCAACGACTTGCCGGCATCGGAGCACATGGTGCCGCGCCTGAGCAGCATCAGCACCCCGCGAGAAGCCATTGGCCGTCGCTCCGCGGAGCTGATGCTGACCTTGCTGGCCGGCAATTCAGTGACCAAACCGGTGCAAGACATGGGGTTTGAATTGAAGGTGCGCGAGAGCACCTGACGCACGACCATTCCCATCCTCCGCGTGCTAGATTCCCGATACCTGGAGCAGCAAACGGAGAAGCTCAATGGGACATGCGCTGAAAATTTTGGGTCGAGCCTCGTCAATCAACGTCAGAAAAGTCCTGTGGACCTGCGACGAACTGGGCGTTCCCTACGAACGCGAAGACTGGGGCAGCGGTTTCGCATCGACCCAGAGCCTGGAATTTCTCCAGCTCAACCCCAACGCACAGGTGCCGGTCCTCATCGACGAAGCCGGCGTGCTGTGGGAGTCCAATACCATTTGCCGGTACCTGGCCGGCAAATACCAAAACACGGACCTGCTGCCCACCGAGCCGGCGGCCCGCGCTCGCGTGGAGCAATGGATGGACTGGCAAGCCACTGAACTCAACCCATCGTGGGGTTACGCCTTTTTCGCCCTGGTCAGACAATTGCCGGGCTTTCAGGACTCGCAGCGGATTGCTGATGGCGTTCGCGGCTGGAACGCGAAAATGGGCATCCTCGAACAGCAACTCACGGCGACCGGCGGCTATGTCGCCGGGCCTCGGTTCACATTGGCCGATATCCTCATCGGCTTGTCGGTCAACCGCTGGCGAATGACCCCGATGGAGCGCCCGGACTACCCCGCCGTCGACGCCTATTGCCAACGACTGGCGCTACGGCCGGGGTTCATGGAACATGCCTGCAACGGTGTGCCTTGATTCAGTAAGGCATTGCGAGCATACCCGTCAACGCTCGCACCGCTGCCGAAGGCGCTTTGTTGGGCGCGACCACCAACGCAAATTCCCGATCAATACGCGGCGTCACAGGCACTACGCGCAGGCCTTGGCGATGGGTCGGCAGGGTCATTTCCGGCACCAGGGTCACGCCGATGTTTTCCCGCACCAGGGTGAACGCACTGCTCCATTCACGCACCTCGGCCCGCACATCCAGCAGTTGCAGCCCGGCATCGGCCGCCAGGCTGCGGGCATTGGTCGAACAGCCGCCGGTGGCCAGCACAAAGGGTTGCTCGGCCAGTTCCGCCAGTGAGACGCCCTCTTCATTCGAACGGCGCGCCAAGGGGTGGCCACCGGGCAGAACCGCCACCCAGGCATCCTGTCCCAAACGACCGGCATTGCGCACGGGCGCCGGGTTCAACACCACGCCGACATCCACCAGCCCGTCATTGAGCAACGTTTCCACTTCATCGTCGCTGACCTCCAGCGCCACCACTTGAATGCCGGGATACAGCTGATTGAACCGGCGCAGCAATGGCGGCAGAAAGGTCGCCAGCACCAACGGAAAACTCGCCAGGCGAATGGTTCCGCGCTGAATGTCTTTAGTGGCGTCGACGGTACTGCGAATGTTCTCGAGGGCGCCGAGCATGATTCGCGCCTGTTCGATCACAGGCAAGCCAATGGCGGTCGGCAGCGTCTGGCGGTTCTCCCGAGTGAACAGCCGAACGCCCAGGGTTTCTTCGACCAGGGCCAGCGCCTGGCTGGCACCGGACTGGGTCATTCCGACCCGCTCGGCGGCCCGGGTAATGTTGCCGGTATCGGCCACCGCCAACACCATTCGCCAGTGCATCAGGTTCATCATGGCAGTAGCTTTCCTAATGGCGATTTTCTGAAAGATTAATTTTACCGAGTACGCCGCGCACTATGACACTGGCGCAAATCCGCAACCAGAGCCCTGCCCATGAAGTTGTACTACGCCCCACAAGCCTGCTCATTGGCACCGCACATTGTGCTGCGCGAACTGGATTTGCCGTTCGAGTTGGTCCGTGTCGACAACAGCACCAAGAAAACCGTCACCGGCGAGGACTTTCTTGCCATCAGCCCCAAAGGCTACGTGGCGGCATTGCAGCTGGATAACGGTGAGGTGCTGACTGAAGGCCCGGCGATCCTGCAGTACCTGGCGAGTCTACGGCCCAAGGCGAATCTGGCACCGGCGAATGGGACGTTCGAGCGGGTGCGTTTGCAGGAATGGCTGAATTTCGTTTCGACCGAGATTCATGGCGGGCTGGGTTGGCTGTTCAATTCGCAGTTTCCGGATGACGTGAAGGTGCTCATCAAAGAGAAGCTGTTCAAGCGTTTTGTCGTGTTGAGTCAGACATTGGAGAGGCAGGATTATTTGATGGCGGGCGGATTCAGCATCGCCGATGCCTATCTGTTTACGGTGTTGCGCTGGACGCAGGTGTTTGGTATCGATTTGGATCAATGGCCGGCGTTGGCGCGGTTTCAGGCACGCGTTGATCAGCGGCCAAGCGTGAAAGCGGCGTTGGCTGCGGAATGGATGTAAGGCGTTAGATCAATCGCGAACAGGCTCGCTCACAGAGGACCTCATTCGCAATCAGTGAAAGGGGTTGCAACGCTTCCCGGGCCAGCGCCAGCGAGGCCAGTGGCGCAGGAGTTCTTGCCGATTGCCTGATTATTTCGATAGGCATAAAAAACAAGGAGCCCGAGGACTCGGGCTCCGTTGATGCGGGATCAATGGCCGAATACGCCCACCTTCTTGGACTTCTTGTCCGCACGTTTCTCGATGGCGGTTTTTGCCGGTTTCTTTTTTGCCGCTTTCTTTGAATCCATACCTTTGGACATGATGCGCACTCCACTCAGAGGGGATGTGAGATCAGGTATACACCTATCCTTGCATCGGCGTTCTTTTATAATCGTCCGCTTTGCGCACCGACAGTCCAGGCCATGCCCAACACCCAGTACACCTTGCTTGATGAGCCCTTGTGGCCGTTGATGAACAAGTTTTACCGCGCCCACCAATCGTCGATGAAAGCGGTCCGCGATGCTCGGCTGTGGGTCGCAAAACACGATGAGATCATTGCGGCGTTATGTTTGCGGCCAGTGTCCGGTGGGCATTGGCTGACCGGGCTGTTCGTCGCCCCAAGCTGTCGCGGGCAAGGGATCGCCGCAGCGTTGATCGCCCACGCCGTCAAGCACCTCGAAGAGCCGGTCTGGTTGTTTTGCCATCCGGATTTACGCGGCTTTTATGAGCGTCGGGGTTTTACATTCGACCCACCCCTGCCCTACGCGATGGCTGAACGGTTGAGCCGTTACGCACGCAGCAAACCGATGATCGCGATGGGTTTGGAGCCGTTGTTGGGGTCGAGCGGATAATGTTGCAGGTAAACAGCGAAGATCAAAAGATCTAATCGTCTGCCGCTGGATCAAGGTCCGGGAACATCACGTCGGTAAATCCGAACTTGCTGAAATCAGTGATGCGCGACGGGTATAACCGGCCGATCAGGTGATCGCATTCATGCTGCACCACCCGCGCGTGAAATCCCGAGGCGATGCGCACGATTGGCTCACCCTTGGGGTCGAAGCCTTCATAACGAATCTGCTGATAACGATCCACCGCACCGCGCAGCCCCGGCACTGACAAGCAACCTTCGAAGCCCTCCTCCATCAATGGGCTTAATGGCGTGATCAATGGATTGATCAGAATCGTCTGCGGCACCGCTTCGGCGTCCGGGTAGCGCTCGCTGTGTTCGAAACCAAAGATCACCAGTTGCAGGTCGACACCGATCTGCGGCGCGGCCAGGCCAACGCCGCCGACACTTTCCATGGTCTGGAACATGTCGTCGATCAGTCGCCACAACTCGGGGCTGTCGAACATTTCTGCGGGCACCGGCGGGGCAATGCGCAGCAGGCGCTCATCGCCCATTTTCAGAATTTCACGGATCATTTTATGGCTTCGTCAGTGGTCGGTTTGATTGAATGGTCCCGTCCCAGTCCCGACACGTGGTGTTTTTCTTCATGGCCGGGGCCATGCTCGCCAGGGACCTTCTCGCCAGGGTCTTTGCCCTCGCGCGACATGTGCTCGATCACCGCATTCATTTCCGCGCCGAGCAACATCACCGCGGCGGAGATATAGAAGTACAGCAGCAACACGATGATCGCGCCGATACTGCCATACATGGCGTTGTAGTTGGCGAAGGTTTTGACGTAAAAAGCGAAGCCCAGCGAGGCAATGATCCAGACCACCACCGACAGCACCGCACCTGGGGTAATGAAGCGAAACTCTTGTTTGACGTCGGGCATGACGTAGTAAATCAGCGCCACCGCCATCATCAGCAAAATCACGATTACCGGCCAGCGGACAATGGTCCAGACGGTCACGATGAAATCTTCGAGACCCACTTGCGCGGCGATCCAGCCCATCACCTGCGGCCCGAGCACCATCAGCGCGGCGGCGATCAGCAACATGCCGGCGATGCCGATGGTGTAGAAAATCGACAGCGGAAAACGCTTCCAGACCGGACGGCCTTCGACCACGTCATACGCGGCGTTCATCGCGCTCATCATCAACCGCACACCCGCGGAGGCGGTCCACAGGGCGATCACGATACCCACCGACAATAATCCCCCCTTGGATTGCTGCAGCTGGTCGATCACCGGGTTCACCTGCTCCAGCGCCTGGGGCGGCAGAACCAGTTCCGATTGCAGCCGCAGCCAGGAGAAAAAATCCGGCAAGTGCAGGAAACCGATCAGGGCGATAAGGAACAGGATGAAAGGGAACAGCGAGAACAGCATTTGATAGGCCAGCGCGGAGGCATAGGTCGACATCTCGTCGTCGACGAACTCGGTGACCGTGCGCATCATCACCCGATGCAGGGGCAAACCTTTCATGGTCGGAAAAAACATTCGCGTCTCCTTTCGCCGCAAAAAGGTTGAAGTCATGGCGACTCAGGGGCCGTTTTCTACAACAAAGTAGCCTACTTGGCGACTTTGAAACAATTTCCTTGCTCAAGTTCAAGCTGACACCAAAACGGCCATCCGCGGATGGCCGTTTCTATTACTCGTCAACGCCCGGATTACGCCTTGTCGATGCCTTTTTTAAGAGCATCCTTGGCTTTGCCGATCGCTTGCTGGTTTTCGCCTTTCCTCTCCTGCGCCACGCCTTCGGAGCGCAGCTTCTCGTTGCCAGTGGCTTTGCCAACGCCTTGTTTTACGTTGCCGGCCGCTTCGTTTGCCATACCTTTTACTTTATCGCCGGTGCTGCTCATGGCATTTCTCCTGTGAACATTTCAACGGGGAAAGTGGTTACACAAGGGTTGACCGGGAGCCTTTACGCGGAGTTTCATTTATTTATTAACCGGACATTTCGCAGGTTAGGCTTTATGTTTACAGGCTTTGCCCCGAGAATGCGCAACGTACTCAGGCCATGGCGCTGAAGATCCAATCCCGTAGGAAGGTTATGAAACTCGATAAAAAGCAGGCCATTGCCCGCAGAAACCAGGAACTCGGCGGTGCTGTGCTTGGCGTCAACAACTGCCATTTCACCGAATTGAACCGCAATCGCAATATTTTCTGGTTCGATATTCCGGTCGCGCGTCTGGCCATTGGTCAGTACGAATGGATTCACTTGCTGATGCACACTCCGGATACCGACGAACTGCTGCACCTGAAAGTGCCGACGGTGTTCCTGCGCGAAAAACTCGAAGGCCTGGTGGTGCGCAACCAGGGCAAGCGCAAGGCGGCCCTGAGCCTGGAATTGAGCGCCGACAAGGACGCCTACCTGCAGGACATGCGCCCGACCGGTACCAACGTTGATTTCGCGCAGTTCCGCCAGTAATCACCCTTAGATCGTTCCCACGCTCTGCGTGGGAATGCCGCACCGGACGCAGAGCGTCCCGGGATGCGTTACCACGCAGAGCGTGGGAACGATCAGGCAGGTAACAAAAAGCCCCGCACCACACTGCGGGGCTTTTTTTGACTAGGCGCTGACTTTCTTCACGCCCAGTTTCTTCAGCTCTTCGTCACGCAGTTCGCGGCGCAGGATCTTGCCGACGTTGGTGGTCGGCAGCGCGTCGCGGAACTCCACGGCTTTGGGTACTTTGTAGCCGGTGACGTTGGCGCGCATGTGCTCCATCACCTGTTCCTTGGTCAGGGTCACACCCGGTTTGGCGACGATGAAGATCTTGATCGCCTCGCCCGACTTCTCGTCCGGCACACCGATGGCCGCGCATTGCAGCACGCCCGGCAGGGTCGCCAGCACGTCTTCAAGCTCATTGGGGTACACGTTGAAACCGGAGACCAGGATCATGTCTTTCTTGCGATCGACAATACGCATGTAACCGTCAGGCTGGATCAACGCGATGTCACCGGTCTTCAACCAGCCTTCGCTGTCGAGTATTTCATCGGTGGCGTCCTGACGCTGCCAGTAGCCCTTCATGACTTGCGGACCTTTCACACACAGTTCACCGATGGCGCCCAACGGCTGCTCGACACCGGCATCGTCGATGACTTTGCACAGGGTCGACGGCACCGGAATACCGATGGTGCCGACCTGGATGTTCTGGCTCGGGTTCACCGTGGCCACCGGGCTGGTTTCGGTCATGCCGTAACCTTCGCAGATCGGGCAACCGGTGACCGCTTTCCAGCGCTCGGCCGCGGCCAGTTGCAAGGCCATGCCGCCGGACAGGGTAATTTTCAGACTGGAGAAATCCAGCTTGCGGAACGCTTCGTTGTTGCACAGCGCAACGAACAGCGTGTTCAGGCCGACGAAACCGCTGAACTTCCACTTCGACAGTTCCTTGACCATCGCCGTCAGGTCACGCGGGTTGCTGATCAGGATGTTGTGGTTGCCGATCAGCATCATCGCCATGCAATGAAAGGTGAAGGCATAAATGTGGTACAGCGGCAGCGGGGTGATCAGGATCTCGCAACCTTCGTTGAGGTTGGAGCCCATCAGCGCCTTGCACTGCAGCATGTTCGCCACCAGGTTGCGGTGGGTCAGCATCGCGCCCTTGGCCACGCCGGTGGTGCCGCCGGTGTATTGCAGCACGGCAATGTCGCTGCTGGCCGGGTTGGCTTCAACCACTGGCTGGCCATGGCCCTTGCGCAACACGTCATTGAACTTGATGGCCTTGGGCAAGTGATACGCCGGGACCATCTTCTTCACGTACTTGATGACACTGTTGATCAGCAGACGCTTGAGCGGCGGCAGCAAGTCGGCCACCTCAGTGACGATCACATGCCTGACGCCGGTTTTCGGCACGACGGTCTGGGCCAGGTGCGCCATATTGGCCAGGCAGACCAGGGCTTTGGCACCGGAGTCATTGAACTGGTGTTCCATTTCCCGCGCGGTGTACAGCGGGTTGGTGTTGACCACGATCAGCCCGGCGCGGATGGCACCGAAAACGGCGACCGGGTACTGCAACACGTTGGGCAGCTGCACGGCGATTCGATCGCCCGGCTGCAAATCGGTATGCTGTTGCAGGTAAGCGGCAAAGGCACCGGACAATTCGTACAGTTCACCGTAGGTGATTGTCTTGCCCAGGTTGCTGAATGCCGGTTTGTCAGCGAAGCGTTGGCAGGACTGCTTCAACACTGCCTGAATATTCGGATACTCGTCTGGATTGATCTCGGCAGCAATTCCAGCTGGGTACTTATCCTTCCAAAAGTCTTCGATCATGGAAGCCCACTCCTCAGCAACGCGAATTCAAATACCGCATTTGATGCGATTATTATTGATGCTTGATTATTGGTGAGTCTGGCTTTTTACAAGGCCGAGAAGTCACAAAGCGCGCCGAGAGTAGCAGCTTTGCCAAAGGCCGACTAGAGCCAAAATCAGCCCATGAAGTCACTTTAATGACTAAATACTAGCAAGCAGTCATTTTAGAGCAAAAATCCTATACAGCCCTGGAAGCCTCGTAATATGGGCCTTCAAAGCAAAAGATCGTCCGAACGCGGCCCGAGCCTTCGGACGATCTTTTGGCACCACCTCGGTCTACGACCGTTTAGGCGATCTCACGCAGTTCCCGCCGCAGGATCTTGCCCACCGGCGTCATCGGCAACGACTCACGCAAGACGATGTGCTTGGGTACTTTGTACGCCGTGAAATTTTCCTTGCAGTACGCCTTCAGCTCTTCAAGACTGACCCCCGACTCGCGGGCCACCACAAACAACTTCACCGCCTCCCCCGAACGCTCATCCGGCACGCCGATCACCGCGCAGTTGGCGACTTTCGGGTGGGCCATCACCACGTCTTCGATCTCGTTCGGGTACACGTTGAAGCCCGAGACGATGATCATGTCTTTCTTGCGATCGACAATGCGCACGAAACCGTCCGGGTCGATCACCGCAATGTCGCCGGACTTGAACCAACCGTCGGCATCCAGCACTTCGGCGGTGGCTTCGGGTTTCTGCCAGTAGCCCTTCATGATCTGCGGGCCCTTGATGCACAGTTCGCCACGCTCGCCCAGCGGCTGCTCGACGCCCTCATCGTTGATGATCTTGAGCGTCGTGCCCGGCACCGGCAGACCGACCGTGCCGATGCGCGACTTGTCTCCGTAAGGGTTGGTGCAGGCCACTGGCGAGGTTTCGGTCAGGCCGTAACCTTCGGTGATCCGGCAACCGGTGAGCTGCTCCCAGCGCTCGGCCGTGGCCTTTACCAGCGCCGTGCCACCGGAGTTGGTGAGTTTAAAACTGGAGAAATCCAGGGTCTTGAAATCGGGGTGCTCCATCAGCGCGACGAACAGTGTGTTGAGACCCAAGAGCAGCGTGAATCGCCAGTTTTTCAACTCCTTGATGAAGGCGCCAATGTCCCGTGGATTGGTGATCAGCACGTTGTGGTTGCCGGTGACCATCATGCACATGCAGTTCGCCGTGAAGGCATAGATGTGGTAAAGCGGCAGCGGCGCAATCATCACTTCCTGGCCTTCACGCAACAACGGCTGACCGCTGGCGTCGAATTGCCCCATGCACGCTCGCGCCTGCTGCATGTTCGCCACCAGGTTGCCGTGGGTCAGCATGGCGCCCTTGGCCAGCCCGGTGGTGCCGCCGGTGTATTGCAGCACGGCGATGTCATCAAGGCCGACGTTCAGCGGTTTAATGCCCAGGCCCCGGCCCAGACGCAGCGCGCTCTTGAAGGACATGGCCTGCGGCAACGAATAGGCCGGGACCATTTTCTTGACCTTTGCGACCACGGTATTGACCAGCCAGCCCTTGGCGGTGGGCATCAGGTCGCCCATTTTCGCTTCGATCAGGTACTGGATGTCGGTGTCGGGCAGCACTTCCTGGACCTTCTGCCCGAACACGTTCAGGTAGACCAGCGCCCGGGCTCCGGAGTCCTTGAACTGATGACGCATCTCCCGCGCAGTGTACAACGGGTTGGTGTTGACCACGATCAGCCCGGCGCGCAAGGCACCGAACACGGCAATCGGGTAATGCAGGACATTGGGCATCTGCACCGCAATGCGATCCCCCGGCACCAGGTCGGTATGGGCTTGCAGGAAACCGGCGAACGCGGCGCTGTAGCGCTCCAGTTCGGCGTAGGTCAGGGTCACGCCCATGTTGCTGAATGCCGGGCGATCAGCAAATTTCTTGCAGGAACGCTCGAACACCTCGATCACCGACTTATAGGCCCCAAGGTCAATATCCAGGGGCACGCCGGCCGGGCGTTTGTCATTCCAGAAATCAGGTTGCATTATTCTTGTCCTCTTTACCTGAGCCTATCCGGGGCCGCTTTTCTGTCCTTTCTCTCTCATAGCTCAAAAAGCGGAAAGCGAAAAACGGTGCTTCCCGGACACTAGCAGCTATGGTGAATCAGGCAAATATGCGCACGGGCGTCATAGATCGCGTGAATCTTGCTGCCCCGCCGTGGCCTGATCAGACGGTAGACGACGGATGCGCTATACAATGCAGCGGGGCTGTTTTCCATCCAACAGCCTCATGCAGTCCAACGCAAAGGAATCGCCATGATCCATGACACTTTCTGGCTGACCGCGAGTGACCGCAGCCGCCTCTTTGTCAATCAGTGGCTGCCGGCCGCACCGCTCAAGGCGGTGATCCTGCTGGCCCACGGCATGGCAGAACATAGCGGTCGCTACGCCCGTCTGGCGCAAGCCTGCTGTGATCAGGATTACGGCGTTTATGCGCCGGACCTGCGTGGACATGGCAAAACGGCCGAAAACGGTACCTTGGGCCATTTCGCCGACGATGATGGCTGGTGCAAAGTGGTCGGCGACCTGGCCAGCCTTAACCAACACATCGGCCAACAGCATCCCGGCGTGCCGATCGTGTTGCTGGGCCACAGCATGGGCAGCTACATCGCCCAGGCTTATTTGCTGCACCACAGCGCCAGCCTGCACGGGGCGATTCTCAGCGGCTCGAACTTCCAGCCCGTGGCGCTCTATCGCGCAGCGCGACAGATTGCTCGCCTGGAACGCCTGCGCCAGGGCCCCAAGGGGCGTAGCAAGCTGATCGAGTGGCTGTCGTTCGGCTCATTCAACAAGAAATTCAAACCGGCGCGCACGCCGTTCGACTGGCTGAGCCGCGACCCGGCCGAAGTCGACAAATACGCCAATGACCCGCTCTGCGGCTTTCGCTGCACCAATCAACTGTGGATCGATTTGCTCGGCGGCTTGCAGCAAATCAGCAAAGCGTCCAATCTCGCCCAGATCGATCCGGGCCTGCCGTTGCTGGTGATCGGCGGCGAATGTGATCCGGTGAGCGAAGGCAAACGTCTGAAAGATCTGGCCCATGCGCTGCGCGACGCTGGTTGCCAGAGCCTGCAGCTGACTATTTACCCGCAGGCCCGGCATGAACTGTTCAACGAGAGCAACCGCGACGAAGTGACGGCCGACGTGCTGAACTGGATCGCCCAAGCCTTGAGCGCTCGCCGGCCACCCAGAACCGAATAGTTTTTTTGTGGATTTTTTTAATTCGTCACAGGAATCGAGACAAATGACCCAGGTTACCAACACCCCTTACGAAGCCCTCGAAATCGGCCAGACCGCCAGCTACAGCAAGACCGTTGAAGAGCGAGACATTCAGTTGTTCGCCGCGATGTCCGGCGATCACAACCCGGTGCACCTGGACGCCGAATTCGCCGCCGCCAGCATGTTCAAGGAGCGTATCGCCCACGGCATGTTCAGCGGTGCGTTGATCAGCGCGGCGGTGGCTTGCGAGTTGCCTGGGCCGGGGACTATTTATATCGGTCAGACGATGAGTTTTCAGAAGCCGGTGAAGATTGGCGACACGCTGACGGTGCGCCTGGAAATTCTCGAGAAACTGCCGAAGTTTCGTGTGCGTATCGCCACGCGGGTATTCAATCAACGCGATGAGTTGGTGGTGGATGGCGAGGCGGAGATTCTGGCGCCGCGCAAGCAACAGACCGTGACATTGCCGACGTTGCCGGCGATCAGTATCGGCTGATTCACCGCTCATCTGTGGCCAGGATGGGCTTCCTGTGGCGAGGGAGCTTGCTCCCGCTGGGGTGCGAAGCGCCCCAAAATCGGGCCCCTCGACTCACCTGATCAGGTGCGGTGGCAGCTATTTTACGACTGCTTCGCAGTCGAACGGGAGCAAGCTCCCTCGCCACAGACAAGCCTCCTTGCCACAGCGAATGCGGCGTTATCGCTCTTCCTCCTGCACCTGCACACTCGCCGTCATCCCCGCACTCAAACTGAGCCCTTCAGGCAACTTGTCGAGTTTGATCCGCACCGGAATCCGCTGCGCCAGGCGCACCCAGTTAAACGTCGGTTCCACCTCTGCCAGCAATTGCCCATCGGGCGTGGTGTTGCGATCCGTGATGCCGCGACTGATACTTTCAACGTGCCCCTGCAACGCCTCTCCCGCGCTCATCAGCCAGACCTTGACTGGATCGCCGACGCGAATTCGCGGCAGTTTGGTTTCTTCGAAATACGCCTGAACATAAAAGGTCGAATCATCGATCAATGCCATCACCGGTTGCCCGGCATTCACGTAATTACCCTGAGCCAGACGCAGGTTAGTGACATGACCGCTGCGAGGTGCATGGACCTCACTGCGGGCCAGGTTGAGTTGCGCGACCTTGGCTTCGGCCTGAGCTTCACGCAGTTCGCCCCGGGCGATGCCGGCATTGATTTGCGCGTTCTCGCGCAGTTCGGCACTGATCGCCTGCGGCCCGAGACTGGCGCGGCGGCTGGCTTCATGTTCACGCAGGCTGAGTTGCTGCTGACGGGTCTGCACCACCGCTTGAGCCTTTTCCAGCGCGGCTTCGAAACGATCGCGGTCGATGCTCAGTAACAGATCACCAGCCTTGACCTGTTGGTTATCGAAAGCCTTGAGCTCATGCACCCAGCCAGACACGTCGGGGGCGATGACCACCACGTCGGCGCGGATCCGTGCGTCGCGGGTCCAGGGCGTCAGCATGTAGTACTGCCACAGATGGAAACCGGCAAACATCGCCAGCGCCGTCAGGCTCAGGGTGACCGCAATACGTACGGGTGTACGCATATTCAACTCCTTACAAAGGCCCGAGGACGACGGTGATCAGGGTCAATACACAGACGTACGAGGCGCAATCAAATAATGCTTCGTGCCAGATCCAGCGGCCGGCCGGGGTCAGGCGCAACAGCATGCGCAACGCTGCGGTGACCAGCAATGCCAGCAGCACATCAATCAGAAACGGACTGAGCAGCACACCGCCTGCCGACCACTCACGCAAGCCCATGGCTTTGCTCCTGTTGAAGACACCAGGCACGCCAGCTGCTTTGCAATTGCAGCACCGCGCCCTGGGCAAGTTTCACCGCGTCGCTGGGTGGCAGCGCGTACAAGGTTTTCAGCAACGCTTCGCTCGGTTGTACCAGTGCCTCGGCGCGACTGCCGGCCGGCCCTTGTTCGAGGACTTTTTCCAGATGCTCGAGATAACGCCGCGGGGCCGCACTGACCGGCAGTTCGGCGGCCGCCAGGCTCAAGCGCAAATGCAGCAACTCATCGCCGATGTCCAGACCGAGCAAGCCGTCGTCCCAGCGGCTGCGCGCCGGCGCCGGTAATTCGGGATAGTGCTGTGCCAGTTGCAGCAATCGGTCGGCCATGCGTCCGCCGAACCAACTTTCAGCACCGCGCAGATTGCGTCGGGTCAGGCGCACCAGATCCGCGAGGGTCGCCGCCAGCAACCGTCGGCCATGCCATGCCGGGTTGCGCAAGATCAGCAAGTGAAACGCCAACACCGCGGCCCCCACCCCAATCAGCATGGCCTGAGCACTGTTGAAAAAATTCGCGACATCGAACGTCATCCTGTTCAGCGGCGATATCAACACAATGAAGTGCAAGCAGAATGAAGTGGCCGTGGCGCCGATCTGCGGTTTGGCCATGCCCAGTGCGCCGAAAAACAGCGGTGCGCCCATCCCCATGCACAGCAAAGTAAACCCGCTCCATTGTGGCAGCAGAATCTGCCCGACGATGAACGCCGACGGAATCGCCAATAGAATACCGCGCAGAAAGCTCATGCCGATTTGCGCCCCATTCTCGCGGCTGGCAAACAGGCTGCACACCACACACGTCAACACCAACGCACCCGCCGCCGCCGGCCATGCCGTCGCCAGCCAGAAACCCGCCACCACCAGAAACGCCAGCGCACTGCGCGCGCCGAAGACCAGTGCCAACGACAGGTCGCGATGCGGCGTCAGGGTTCTCGGTGGATCGACCGTTTCACTGCCCTCTTGTACCGCTTTCAATGCCGCACAGGTTGCCATGGCGGTATCGAGCAGCAAGGTGAAACGGGCCAGGCAGTAACTTTGCGCGCAGCTGATGTGTGCATCGCGAGAGGCGTCGAACACCCTCGGGCGCAAAGCTTGCAGCATGGCCGTATCGCCAGCGCCAAGGGTCTGCTGAACCTCGGTCATCCATGGCATCAGTTGCTCAGCTTCCTGCGGTTCCAACTGATTCCATTGGCGGCGCACCGAACGGGCGATGCGCAACAGCATCAACAGTTTCTGACTCAAACCGCTGATGGCCCGCGCTCGTTGCCGACCGAGACTGCCTTCGAACCAGGCATGCTCCCGTTGGGCGTCGACCGCGACGATTTTTCCGAGGATTTCCAGCAAGCCTTTACGCGCCTGACCGTCGCCGGCCAGGGTCGCGCGCGCGGCATTCATGCCGCTTTGCCAGGCCGCCTGGGCTTGATCCGCCAATTGCCGCTCAACCCGCAACGGCCAGAGCAACGCACTGGCGGCGGTGGCGCAGAAAATGCCCAGGCAGATTTCCGTGCAGCGAGCCACGGCTTGATCAAATACTGTCAGCGGATGATTAATGGCCGGCAATGCGATGATTGCCACCGTGTAACCGGCCAACACGAAGGAATAGGACCAGGCACTGCGCAGCAAGGTCGAACTCGCCGTACACAGCCCGAGCCACAACGCCAACGCCAGCAAAAACAACCAGGGCGTCTGAGCAAACAGCCCCATGAACACCACCGACATGATCGTCCCGACCAGCGTGCCCAACAGCCTTGCCAAGCCCTTTTGCACCACCATCCCGGACAAGGGCTGGGCAATGATAAACGCCGTCATCAACGCCCACGACGGTTGCTCCAGCCCCCAGCGCAACGCCAGCCACAGCGCCAGACCACCGCCAATCAAGGTCTTGATCGCGAACTGCAAGGCGCGGCGGTCAAGCGCGAACAAGGCCTGCAAAGTGATAGGCACGTAAGACACTCTTGAAAGGACGGTTTAACGATAGACGCGTTGAGTGAGCTCACTGGAAAAACAAATTATTAGCTAGCTATCTATATCCCGTCCAGCGTTAAATCCCGAACCACAAAAAAACGCCAGACGGGCTGGCGTTTTTTGACAGATAACGAACGCTTATGAGCGTGCGCGAGCCTGGTTACGCAGGGCTTTCACCTGATCATGGTTGCGTTGTACGCCGTGGTACTGACGCTCGACCATGTCACGAATGCTCACCAGATTGTTCTTGTTGATTTTTTCCAGCGCCTCCTTGTAAGCCTTTAGCGCATGGTCTTCACCGCGTTCGGCTTCGTTCAGCACCGCCTCTTCATCCTTGCCGGTGAACATCGCTTTCACGTCGACCCAGCGACGGTGCAGATCGCCGCTGACGCTGGTGGAGGTTTCCGGATCCCCCCCTAGGGAACGCACGGCAGCCTGCAGTTCGGCAGCGGCAGCAGCGCAGTCGGCGGAGCGCTGAATGAACAGGTTTTTGAGTTCTGGTTGTTTGATGTCTTCAGCGCAAGTCTTGAACCCTTCCTGACCGTCTTTACTGGTTTCAATCAGGTCGTTGAGTACAGAGATCGCGTCTTTATTAATGTCGGTCATTTTTCAATTCCTTGCGGTTGATGAAAGATGCAATTAGTAGTTGCACCCTGCATGCCAGCTTTGAATTGACGTCTTTTTACTTATATTTCAATCGGTTGGCTTACAAGTCGAAATCTGTATCCGCTTTTTTTGCATGATCTGTCATTTGGCCTGCATGCAGAATGCCTGTATTTTCCAGACTGTTTTGAATCAAGACGACTGATGATGAATCCCGAAAAGCTCGAACTGCTGATTACCCGCGAAATGCCCTTCGGCAAATACAAGGGCCGCATCATCGCCGACCTGCCCGGCCAGTACCTGAACTGGTTCGCTCGCGAAGGTTTCCCTCACGGTGAACTGGGCGGTTTGCTGGCCTTGATGCAGGAGATCGACCACAACGGCTTGTCGGAGCTGCTCGAACCCCTGCGCGCCAAACATGGCAAACCAGCCCCTCGCCACTGATTCGTCCTTCATTACCGAGTTGATCATGCCCGATAACACCCGTTCCCGCGATGAAGCCTTTTTTGGGCGCTGACGTCACACGGTGTACTTATCGAAATCCTCGGGTTTGATTTGCGATGACACCGCAAACGTGTCGACACCGATGGTCATGTGGCCGAAAAAGCCGTCGTCGTTCGAGTCTCGAGCAATGGTATGGACATTCAAGGTCGAGGCTTCACCCCCCATGCCCTGATAGAACTCATCCTGCTCGTTGTTCAGCGCGCAGGTGCCACGCCCACGGTACTCGCGGGCATTGAGTACCGCCCGTGAGGCCACCTCGGGAAAGTACAGCTGGCCGACCCAGGCGACATGCCGCTCTTCCAGGTAGTTGTTGCCGGCCGTGATTCGTACCGCCACATGAATATGCAGGGCGCGGCCGGCATAAAAACCCGGGTAGATGGTGGTAAATCGCACCACACCCCAGCGATCGGTAAATTGCCCGCCACGCAGATAGGTATCGTCATCAGTACGCGGGATCGAACCGATGGCATTGACGTCGACTTCCTTGTCCGGGTCGACCTTGCTCCAGCCCGAATACGCCCCCCGCGCGTTGCAATGCCAGATATCGACCAACGCCCCCGTGACCGGTTGCCCGGTCATGGCATCGACGATCGTCAGTCGCAGCACAAGGGGAACGCCATCCATGCCTTCGCTGATGTTCCGTCTGATCAGTTTCGGGTTTCGAAAATACGGGCCGGCGATCTGCTCGGGTGACAGTTGGTAAACCGGTGGTGGGGATGTCATTGCAGTGTTGTCGTCCATGACGCTCTCTCTTCCATAAGATGAACGCAGGTTAACGCTGGACGAACGGCGAGATGCGGTAACTATGTATCGTATCTTTTCCTGTGTAGGAGCGAAGCTTGCTCGCGAAAGCGGTGTGTCAGTCAACCACAATGGTGAACATGACGACGCCTTCGCGGGCAAGTCGGATCGCCGCACCGCTCGCTCCTACAAGATTTTATTTCAGGCAAAAAAAAAACGGTGCACCGACCAAGTGCACCGTAAAGCCGTAGAACACACAACGAAGTGTTTGGTAAAAATCCAGTGAATCAGTCCAGCAGGGCCAATGCCTCGGCGGTGCATTCCTGAATGCGGGCCCAGTCGCCGTTCTTGATCCACTCGGGATCAAGCATCCAGCTACCGCCCACGCACATCACGTTTTTCAACGCCATGTAGCTTTTGATATTGGCCGGGCTGACGCCGCCGGTCGGGCAGAATTTTACTTCGCCAAACGGGCCGCCCAATGCCTTGATGGCCGCGACGCCGCCGCTGACTTCCGCCGGGAACAGCTTGAAGCGGCGATAACCCAGGCTATAGCCTTCCATGATGCCGGAGGCATTGCTGATGCCCGGCAGCAGCGGGATCGGACTGTCGACACTGGCTTCAAGCAGGTCACGGGTGATGCCCGGCGTGACGATGAATTGTGAACCGGCCGCTTCGGCAGCGGCCAGCATGCTGCGATCAAGCACGGTGCCGGCACCGGTCACCAGTTCCGGACGCTGCTCGCGCAGGATCTGGATCGCCTTGAGACCGAACGGCGAACGCAGGGTCACTTCCAGCGCCGTCAGGCCACCGGCCGCCAGGGCGTCGGCCAATGGCAGCACGTCCTGTTCACGAGCGATGGTGATCACCGGCAGAATCCGCGCCTTGGCGCAGAGGCTGTCGATCAGGGCAACTTTGTCCGCCATGGAAACGGTCGGGGATGTGTTTGTCATAGCGGCTGATCCTTGGTTCATGGGCACCAGTAAATCTCTAACGTAGGTTTCAGAAACGCCCGAATCGGCATGGCAGCGACATCGTCACCGGCCAGTGCGGCATTCAGGGTAGTCAGCTTGGACTGACCGGAAATCGATAGAACAGTGTGCTTCGCCGAGGCCAGCAACGCGCGACTCATGGTCAGGCGTTGACGGGGCACGGTCGGCGCCAGCATCGGCCAGCAACGACGGGTGCCGTCGACTTTCAAGGCCTCGGCCAGGTTCGGGCTGTGGGGGAACAGCGACGCGGTATGACCGTCGTCACCCATGCCGAGCACCAGCACGTCGATCGGCGGCAATTCGGCGAGCAAACGATCAGCCTGCTCGGCGGCCTGTTCCAGGTTGGCGGTGGCACTGTAGAGGCTCAGGAACTGAGCCTTGGCCGCCGGGCCTTGCAACAGGTAACGCTTGAGCAGACCGGCATTGCTGTCGGCATGTTCCACCGGCACCCAGCGCTCGTCAGCCAGGCTGACAACCACTTTCGACCAGTCCAGCGCCTGCTTGGCCAAGTGCTGAAAAAATGCCACCGGGCTGCGTCCGCCCGATACCACCAGCGTCGCGGCGCCTTGTGCGGCAATCGCGTCGCTCAGTTGCTTGGCCACCGTCAATGCCAGGCCTTCGGCCAGCAGCACTGGGCTTTTGAACTCATGGGCGCTGACGCCCTGAGGCAGTTTCAATTCAGATATCGCCATACCACGACCTCCCGTCCCGCGTAATCAGTGCGATGGAGCTCATCGGCCCCCAGGACCCGGCCGCGTAAGGCTTGGGCGCATCACCGGATTTTTTCCACCCGGCGATCAACTGGTCACACCACTTCCACGCGGCTTCGATTTCATCTTTACGGACAAACAAGTTCTGATTGCCGCGCATCACTTCCAGCAACAACCGCTCGTAGGCGTCGGGAATCCGCGCGCTGCGATAGGTGTCGGAAAAATTCAGCTGCAACGGACCGCTGCGCAGCTGCATGCCCTTGTCCAGGCCTTGTTCTTTAGTCATCACGCGCAAGGAAATGCCTTCGTCCGGTTGCAGGCGGATGATCAGTTTGTTGCTGATCTGCAAGCGCTGCTCGGGGGCGAAGATGTAATGCGACGGTTCCTTGAAGTGGATGACGATCTGCGACAGTTTCTGCGGCATGCGCTTGCCGGTGCGCAGGTAAAACGGCACACCGGCCCAGCGCCAGTTGCGAATGTCGGCACGCAGGGCGACGAAGGTTTCGGTGTCGCTCTGGGTGTTGGAGTTCGGCTCTTCCAGATACCCGGGCACCGATTTGCCTTCGCTGTGGCCGGCAATGTACTGGCCGCGCACCACTTGAGTGGTCAGGCCTTCCGGGCTGATCGGCGCCAGTGCCTTGAGGACTTTGACTTTCTCATCGCGAATGCTGTCGGCGGACAGGTCGGCCGGCGGGTCCATGGCGATCAGGCAGAGCAGCTGCAGCAGGTGATTCTGGATCATGTCCCGCAGCTGCCCGGCCTTGTCGAAATAGCCCCAACGGCCTTCGATCCCGACCTGCTCGGCCACGGTGATTTCCACGTGGGAGATGTAATTCTGGTTCCACTGGGTTTCGAACAGGCTGTTGGCAAAACGCAGAGCGATCAGGTTTTGTACGGTCTCTTTGCCCAGGTAGTGGTCGATACGGTAGGTGCGGTTCTCCGGGAAGAACTGCGCCACGGCATCGTTAACCTTGCGCGAGGATTCCAGGTCCGAGCCGATGGGTTTTTCCAGCACCACGCGGGTGTTTTCGCTCAGGCCGACCTTCGACAGGTTCTCGCAGATAGCGCCATAAACTGCCGCCGGCGTAGCGAAGTACGCAATCACCCGGTGGGCGCTGCCGGCCTGTTCGGCCAAGGCGACATAGTCGTCCGCCTTGAGGAAGTCGACGTGCAGGTAGCTCAAACGGGCCAGGAAACGCTCGAGCACGGCCTCATCCAGCTCTTTGGCACCGACATAGCGGCGCAGCTCAGCGGCAATGAACGCCAGATGCTGCTGCTCGCTGCCAGGTTCACGGGCCAACCCGATAATGCGCGTATCCTCATGAAGCAGGCCAGCGCCATCGAGTTGATAAAGGGCAGGAAATAGCTTGCGCAGGGCCAGATCGCCGAGAGCGCCGAACAAGGCAAAGGTGCACGGTTCAACCGTAATCGAAGGCATGATGTTTGTTCTTTTATCAAGTTAAGCTACAAATACCTTTTTTCAAGGCATCACTCAAGGGAAAATGTAGTAATAACCACAACATTTTCGCAAAATATAGATTCCGAGTGGTGGTCAGTCGGAGCCATCAGTAGGATAGGCCACCGTTATGGGCCGTATCAAAGGCCCAATTTGCATTAGCCGAACGCTTATTTGCGCTGCTGACCTAAGGAACATGAAATGGACCGCGTGCGAAATTTACTGGAACAAATCCAGAATCGCCTTGAAGACCTGAACAAGGCTGAACGCAAAGTCGCCGAAGTGATCCTGCTCAACCCGCAGCAGGCCACCCGGTTCAGTATCGCTGCCCTCGCCCAGGCCTCAAAGGTCAGCGAGCCGACGGTCAACCGTTTCTGCCGCTCGTTCGGCGTCAGCGGCTACCCGGAACTGAAATTGCAGCTGGCCCAGAGTCTGGCCAGTGGCGCGGCGTATGTCAGCCGCGCGGTGGAAGCCGACGATAATCCGGAAGCCTATACCCAAAAAATCTTCGGCAGCGCCATCGCGTCCCTGGACAGCGCCTGCCAGGCCTTGGACCCGAACCTGATCAGCCGCGCCGTCGACCTGTTGATCCAGGCCCGGCAGATCCACTTTTTCGGCCTCGGCGCTTCGGCTCCGGTGGCGCTGGATGCGCAGCACAAATTCTTCCGTTTCAACCTGGCGGTGACCGCCCATGCCGACGTGCTGATGCAGCGCATGATTGCTTCGGTGGCCCATACCGGTGAGTTATTCGTGATCATTTCCTACACCGGCCGCACCCGCGAACTGGTGGAAGTGGCGCGCATTGCCCGGGAAAACGGCGCCTCGGTGCTGGGCCTGACGGCCGAGGGTTCGCCGCTGGCCAAGGCCAGTACCTTGAGCCTGAACATTCCACTGCCGGAAGACACTGACATCTACATGCCGATGACCTCGCGGATCATTCAGTTGACCGTGCTCGATGTGCTCGCCACCGGCATGACCCTGCGCCGGGGCGTGGATTTCCAGCCGCATTTGCGCAAGATCAAGGAAAGCCTGAATGCCAGTCGGTATCCGATTGGGGATGAGTTTAATTAAGCCACGCCGATCATTCCCACGCTCAGCGTGGGAACGATCATCACGCCCCCACCCGCGCCTGCAAACTCAAATGCGCCCGCTCTCCCGGCGGCAGGCACAGGCTCTCGGTCCCGCCGCTGGCCGCTTCCACGCAGACAAATTCTAAAACCTCGGTCCAGCTCACGCCCAGCAATGGCCGCGAGCCCGGATGCCAGACCACCGTGTCCGCATGGTCACCGGTGTCGATGCACAGTTCCCGCTGCCAAGCGTGGTCCTTGAGCTGCAATTCGCCGTCATGCTGGAACACGCGCTGACAACCGCCGTCGACCCGCAACTCGCCTTCCTGCTGGCAAACCTGGCGATTCAACTGATCGTAACCCTGTGCGCCGTCAAGCCCAGACAGCGCTACCTCAGCCACGTCACCAATACGCCAATAGGCGTGCAACGCCTGGCTCAACTGGCACGGCATGTCATCCTGATGCTCGGTGCTCAGGCGCAAATCCATGCGTTCACCCAGGTGCGCGTGCAAGTCCACTTGCCAGTCGCACAGCTGTAACTGCCAGTGCAGGTGCACGCCCTCGTCATCACTGCGACTGTCGAGCAGTTTCCAGTCGAGCAAACGCGCCCAGCCATGGGACGGCCAGGCGTTTTCGCTTGGATGGCGGCCGTACCACGGCCAGCACACCGGCACACCGCCGCGAATCGCGCCGACATGGGGCCACTTCGCTGCGCACCACAGCCAGGGTTTCTGACCCTTTGGCTGGAAGTGCAGCAACTGCGCGCCCTGACGACTGAACACCGCCTGACACAGCGGATGATCGATCACCAGCACGTCGCGCATCTGATAGCGCTCCCACGCAAACACCGGGCGTTCGCGTAAGGATTTGAAGAAGCGTTGTAGCGGATGCTCAAGCATGTGCCACGGTCCTGAAAATCATTTTTCTACCTGATCGTTCCCACGCTCTGCGTGGGAATGCATCCCATGACGCTCTGCGTCACATACGATGGACGCAGAGCGTCCAGAGCGGCGTTACCACGCAGAGCGTGGGAACGATCTTTCCAGGGGGTGTGCTGCCCCCAAAAAAAAGCGGACAGCCATGGCCGTCCGCAAAAATGCGCACATAGAGAGGAGCTTATCGCAACAACGTTAGAACACCGACTGAATTTTCAGGCCGGCGACCAGCGCGTTATCAACTTCATCCACCCCCCCCGGATGAGTGATGTATTGCAGGTTAGGACGCACCGTCAGCCAGTTGGTAACGTGGAAGCCGTAGTTGATCTCGTAGTTGTACTCGGTGCTGCGCAGCGGCGAGAACAGTGGATCTTCGTAGTCGCTGACACCATTGGCGGCGTTGACCAACTCGGCGTTTTTCTTCACGTCATCGTTGACATGGATACGGGAGAAACCGATCCCGACGTCGTCTTTTGGACGAGCATCAAACGGGCCTTTGTACACAAACATCAACGACTGGTAGTTGTCGACGAAGTTGGTGTCCTTGTCATGGAAGGTGGCGTTGGCCGCGATGTTCAGACCGCGGGAAGCGTCGCCATTATGGGTCGTGAGTTGCTGCTGCGCGACGAACCAGTAGCCGTGCTTGCTGTTGTGGCTGCGATAGGCGTTACCGGTGGTCGCTGCATCATCGCCGCTGTCATCTTTACGGACATCATCGGCATCGGCCGTGCTCTTGTAGTAACCGACACGGTATTCGCCCGGCAGGTTGTTGACCTTCGGCGACCAGACCAGTTCGACCGGCAAGACGGTGCCCTTGGTACCACTGCCACTGAGCTTGAAGCCGTTACCGTGCTCCAGTTGCGATGGGTTCTGGTTGTACGCGCCGATCTGCGCATAGAACTCAGGCGTGATGTTGTACTTCACGCGAACCGCCGCCTGCATGACCGGCCAGTTGTACCAGATACCGGTCGCCCAGTTACCCGCTTGTGAACCGCAGAACGCCAGGTTCTGGAACTCGCAAGGGAAGGTGTTGAAGTCTTCGCCTTCGCCGAAGTAACCGGCCTTGACGTCCAGTTTACCGTCGAGGAACTGGTGCTTGATCCACAATTGGGTCAAACGGACCATATGGCCACGGCCGTAGACTTCCTGGGAGGAACTCAAGGTGCCGGCACGCGGATCGCCGACACGGTCATTGGATATGTTCTGACCGTTACGGTTGGTGAGCTGAATCTTGGCCTGGGTGTTATCCCAGCCCCACAGCTTTTCCAGGTCCAGCGCCACGCCCAAGCCAAACTGGTCGGCGTAACGCGCCGTCTTGTCGTCGTTGTAGCCGCCATGCAGGTTGGCGCCCACTTCACCAACGTAGTCGGCCTTGATGTCGATACCTTGCTCAATCAGCCTGGTCCGCTCGCCGCCCCAATCCCCGGTCATCCACTGCGAGTCGGCACTGAACGCGTCAGCCGCGTGCACGCTACCGGCCAGCATCATCGCCGCAACGGCTGACAACTGGCAGATAAGCTGAGCGTTGTTCTTCTTCTTCATCCCTACATCCTCGTCTTTATTGTTATTAACTGTTTTTATCTAACGCGGTTTACAACGATTGCGGCAGATGTCCCCATCTGCCGCGAATTCCCCCTGTGGGAACAGGCTCGCTCCCACATTTTTTGATCTTTATCTGCCTTTGAACTGCGCTACGTTGGCGCTGTGAGCTTCAGCTTTCGGCAGGCCGGCCACCCCCAGGCGCTCACCGGTCTTGGCATCGAACAACAGCACTTTCGAAGGATCGAATTGCAGGGTCAGAGTCTCGCCCACGGCCGGCGCAACGTCTGGTGCCAGACGGCAGCAGACTTTGGTGTCGTTGAGATTGACGAATACCAGGGTGTCGGGACCGGTCGGTTCGGTGACCTGCACTTCGGCACGAATGGTCGGCAAACCATTCGGCTCGCTGCCCGCCAGAACGATCTGCTCCGGGCGCATGCCGAGGATCACTTCGCGGTCTTCGAGCCCGGCGTCCTGCATGCCCAGCGGCAATTCGCAGCGCGCCTGACCGCTGTCGAGCAGCGCTACCAACCGACCTTCCTTACGCTGCAAACGCAGGGGAATGAAGTTCATCGGCGGTGAACCGATGAAGCTCGCCACGAACAGGTTGGCCGGGTTGTTGTAGATGTCTTTCGGCGTACCAAACTGCTGAATGATCCCGTCCTTCATCACCGCTACTTTGTCGCCCAGGGTCATGGCTTCGATCTGGTCGTGGGTCACGTAGACCGTGGTGGTTTTCAGGCGCTGATGCATCAGTTTCATTTCGGTGCGCATCTCGACCCGCAGCTTGGCGTCGAGGTTGGACAGCGGTTCGTCGAACAGGTAAATCTTCGGCCGCCGCGCCAGCGCCCGGCCCATCGCCACGCGCTGTTGCTGACCACCGGAGAGCTGGCCAGGCTTGCGGCTGAGCAGGTGTTCGATTTGCAACAGCTTGGCCACGCGAGCGACTTCTTCGTCGATTTCGGCGGCCGGCATTTTGCGAATCTTCAGACCGAACGCGATGTTGTCGCGCACGCTCATCGTCGGGTACAGCGCGTAGGACTGAAACACCATGGCGATGTCGCGATCTTTCGGGCTCATGCCGCTGATGTCGGCGTCATCCACCAGGATCGCGCCGCCGCTGATGTTTTCAAGTCCGGCGATGCAGTTCATCAGCGTGGATTTGCCGCAGCCCGATGGGCCGACCAGGATCAGGAACTCACCGTCATTGATCTTCAGTTCGATGTTTTTCAGGGTGTCCGGCAAACCGGCACCGTAGGTCTTGTTGACGTTGCGTAATTCGAGAGTTGCCATGTTCTACCCCTTGACCGCGCCGGACGTCAGCCCACGCAGGAAATACTTGCCAGCGAATATGTAGACCAGCAGTGTCGGCAGCCCGGCGATCATCGCGGCGGCCATATCAACGTTGTATTCCTTGGCCCCGGTGCTGGTGTTGACCAGGTTGTTCAGGGCCACGGTAATCGGCTGGGCATCGCCACTGGCGAAGACCACGCCGAACAGGAAGTCATTCCAGATTTGCGTGAACTGCCAGATCAGGCAGACCATCACGATCGGGATCGACATCGGCAGCAGGATCTTCCAGAAAATCGTGAAGAAGCCCGCGCCATCCAGCCGCGCAGCTTTGACCAGCGCATCCGGAATGCTCACGTAGTAGTTGCGGAAGAACAGCGTGGTGAACGCCAGGCCGTAGACGATGTGCACCAGCACCAGCCCCGTGGTGGTGTTGGCCAGGCCAAGTTTGCCGACAGTGAAAGAGGCTGGCAGCAGAACGGTCTGGAACGGCAGGAAGCAACCGAACAGCAGCAGGCCGAAGAACAATTGCGAACCACGGAAGCGCCACATCGACAGCACGTAGCCGTTCATGGCCCCGATGAAGGTGGAGATCAACACCGCTGGCACGGTGATTTTTACCGAGTTCCAGAAGTAGCCGCCCACGACGTCCCAAGCCTTGATCCAGCCAATGCCGTCAATCACTTGCGGCCAGCTCAACAGGTTGCCGGTGCGGATGTCTTCCGGGGATTTGAAACTGGTCAGCAACATCACCACCAGCGGGACCAGATAGATCGCCGCGGCCAGCAACAGGGTTGCATAAATGGCGATGCGGCTGAAGCTGATACCTGGTTTGCCAAGTTGATTACTCATGGCGTTTGCCTCGCAATTCGGAGTACAGGTACGGCACCAGAATCGCCAGGATCGCGCCGAGCATCATCATGGCGCTCGCCGAACCAATGCCCATCTGGCCACGGCTGAAAGTGAAGGAGTACATGAACATCGCCGGCAGGTCGGATGAGTAACCGGGACCGCCCGCGGTCATCGCCGCCACCAGGTCGAAGCTCTTGATCGCGATGTGCGCCAGGATCATGAAAGCGCTGAAGAACACCGGGCGCAGGCTCGGCAATACGATCTTCAAGTAGATGGTCGGCAAGCTCGCACCGTCGACTTGTGCCGCGCGGATAATCGATTGATCGACGCCACGCAGGCCGGCCAGGAACATCGCCATCACAAACCCGGAAGCTTGCCATACAGCGGCGATCACCAGGCAATACACCACGCGATCCTGATCCACCAGCCAGTCGAGACGGAAGCCTTCCCAGCCCCAGTCACGCAGCATCTTGTCCAGACCCAGCCCTGGGTTGAGCAGCCATTTCCAGGCGGTACCGGTAACGATCATCGAGAGCGCCATCGGGTACAGGTAAACGGTGCGGATGAAGCCTTCCTTGCGAATGCGCTGATCCAGCAGCACGGCGAGGAACACGCCCAATACCAGGCTGATGCCGATGAACATGCCGCCGAACACCGCGAGGTTCTTGCTCGCGACCCACCAGCGATCGTTGTCCATCAAGCGGATGTATTGCTGCAGGCCGACCCACTTGTAGCTCGGCATGAAGCTGGAGTTGGTGAAGGACAAAACAAATGTCCAGATGATGTAACCGTAAAAACCAACCAGGACGATCAGCATGCTAGGCGCCAAAACCAGCTTGGGGAGCCAGCGCTGCAATGCGTCGAACGGTGAGGCTTTGCTAAAAACCGCCACAGAGCTCATCGGGATAATCCATTGCAAGAAATGAAGATCAAACCTGTAGGAGCCGGCTTGCTGGCGAACCTAACGACACGGTGTGTCAGGCACACCGCCTTCGCCGGCAAGCCGGCTCCTACAGTTGGCAGATCATCGATGGATGCCGCAGGCCAGGCCTGCGGCGGCCTTGGTTTTACTGGGCAGCTTTGACGGCCGACGCCAGTTGCGCGCTGGCCTTGGCCGGGTCAGCGTTCTTGTCGTTCATGAAGTTGGTGACCACATCGAAGATCGCGCCCTGCACGGCCAGGGACGTGGCCATGTTGTGCGCCATACTCGGTTGCAGACCGCCGGTCTTCTCGTCTGCCAGGAAATCCTTGGCGGACGCTTGAGCGCAAGAGTCAAAACCGAGCTTGTCCATCTCGCTCAACATGTCGGTGCGCACCGGGATCGAACCCTTGTTGATGCTGAAGACCTTCTGGAAGTCTGTGCCCAGAGCGACCTTGGCCAGGTCTTGCTGGGCGGCGATGTCGCCTTTGCGATCGG
Source organism: Pseudomonas sp. B21-048 (assembly GCF_024748615.1). Taxonomy (NCBI): domain Bacteria; kingdom Pseudomonadati; phylum Pseudomonadota; class Gammaproteobacteria; order Pseudomonadales; family Pseudomonadaceae; genus Pseudomonas; species Pseudomonas sp. B21-048. The sequence goes on from NZ_CP087168.1 coordinate 4,229,274, forward strand.
CTTTGAGCTTGAACACAGCCAGCGAGTCGATGTTGTAGGTGAAGGCTTTTTCAGTGCCCGGGAACGGTACGCATTGGTAGTCCTTGCCCGCGACTTTCTTCGCGGCGGTCCATTCGCTCTTGGCCCAGTCGCCCATCATCTGCATGCCGGCCTTGCCACTGATGACGTCGGCGGCTGCGATGTTCCAGTCACGACCGGCGCGGTTCGGGTCCATGTAGCCAGTGACTTTTTTCAGCTCGGTGAAGGCCTTGGCCATCTCGGGCCCGGAGAGGGTTTTCTGATCCAGGTCGACCAGGGCTTTCTTGTAACCGTCTGCGCCCATGACCGAGAGCACCACGTCTTCAAACACGGTGCTGTCCTGCCAAGGCTGGCCACCGTGCGCAAGCGCGATGAAACCGGCGGCTTTGAGCTTGTCGCCCGCGGCATAGAATTCTTCGAGGGTGGTCGGCGCTTTATCGATCCCGGCTTTCTTGAAGACTTCCGGGTTGATCCACAGCCAGTTGACGCGGTGAATGTTCACCGGCACGGCGACGTAATCGCCTTCGTATTTCACAGTGTCGGAGACTTTCTTGATCAGCAGGTTATCCCAGCCTTCGGACTTGGAAACGTCTTTGAGGGTGTCGGTGCTGAGCAGGCCAGTGCTGCCCCACTCCTGGATGTCCGGCCCCTTGATCTGGGCAACGCCCGGCGGGTTACCGGCCACGGCGCGGCTTTTGAGTACGGTCATGGCCGTGGAGCCGCCACCGCCGGCGACTGCGCCGTCTTTCCAGGTGAAGCCGTCTTTTTCGACTTGGGTCTTGAGCACATCGACGGCCGCTTTTTCACCACCAGACGTCCACCAGTGAACGACTTCCACCGAACCTTTGGCATCGGCGGCAAGGGCACTGACGGGAAATGCAGCAACGGGAAGCAGTGAAGCGAGAGAAATGACAGTAGCGAGGCGAGAAATCGCATTCATCTAGTAGTACCTTTCTTGTTGTTATGCATGCAAGTCTGGTGCTTGCGCTGCATAGGATTCTAAACAGGGGATGTCCCTTCGCAGGTAACGAAGGGACGCGCGAATGTCACCACATGGTTACACAGGAGCATTCTGGGACCATTGCGCCAGTGCAGTGGCCATGCTCGGCGCTAGCGGCAGGCGCGGGATCAAAACGGCTTGCCAGGCGTGATACAGATCGGGTTTGCCGGCCCTGATATCGGCGCTCGGACGGTTCAGCGGATCGAGTTCGTGATGCCAGCTGCCATCGCAGCGGTCAATGAAATGACTGTCACAGAATTCCCAGAACAGTCGGTACCAGTGCTCGTATTGCTCCTCACCGGTGCGTTTGAGCAGCGCACTGGCGGCGGCGCTGGCTTCGCAATGAGTCCAGTGCAAACGATGGCGAACCACCGCGCGATTGTCCCAGTCGAGGGTGTAGACCATGCCCGGCGCACCGTCGACGTCCCAGCCGTGACGGCAATTGTGCTCGAACAGTTTTTGCGCATCGGTGGCGAGCCAGCCCGGCGTGAGCATGCCGGCCTGCACCCGCGCCGCTTCAAGGTGCAGCAACAGCCGCGCCCATTCGAAGCCATGGCCCGGCGTGGTGCCGTAAGGGCGGAATCCGTCAGCCGGGTTGTCGTGGTTGTAGTCGCGTAGCGGCTGCCAGTCGCGGTCGAAATGCTCGACCACCAGATAATCGTTGGACGCGGCGTGATCGTGAATGACGCGCTCGACGATGCGCTGGGCGCGAATCAGCCAGCGGTTGTCCTCGGTGACATCGGCCAGGGCGAGAAAGGCTTCGGTGGCGTGCATGTTGCTGTTGGCGCCGCGATAGGCCTCCTCGCAACTGAAGTCGCGGTTGAAGGATTCGCGCATGGCGCCCTCCTCCTCACTCCAGAAATGCGTGTCGATGATGTGGATCGCATCGTCGAGCAAGGCTTGTGCACCCGGGCGCTGAGCGACCACCGCAGAACTCGCGGCCAACGCCACGAAAGCATGCAGATAAGCAGCTTTGCCGGTATTGCCGTCGCGGTGTTCGGGCGTGGCGAACCAGCCGCCGTGTTCGGGATCACGCAGCGGCCCGCGGAGGGCGTTGATGCCGTGATCCACCAGCTCGGCAAAACCCGGCAGGCCCTGGATGTGGGCCATGGCGAAGCTGTGGGTCATGCGCGCGGTGTTCATGGTTTCGGCTTGCGCGTTGGCCGGCAGGCGACCCTTTTCATCGAGGTTGCCGAAGCCTTCGGCAAGCTTTGAAGCCTTGGCGAATCCCAGCAGGCGCAGGCCTTCAGCGGCGAGCCATTGCTGATGGGCAGGCGCGTTCAGCCAACGGCTGAAGGCGGGTTGGAAGGTGTCCATGGGAATACCTTTTTTGTTGTTATGACCGTGGGCAGTCTAAACAACGGGAGATGGCAGGCAGGTAACGAAGGGGGCGAGCTATGTCACCGAGTCGTGACATTAGCCCCGACTCTGAGGTGAGTGCTGTCTTGTGGCGAGGGAGCGTTTTCAATCCATTGATCGCGGCAACTGCAGCGTCACCCGCAACCCGCCTTCACGCAGGTTTTGCAGGCTGACTTCACCGCCATGGCTATGAGCAATGTTGCGTGCAATCCCCAGCCCCAGGCCATAACCCTGCTGCTGCCCGGCCAGGCGGAAGTGCGGCTCGAACACCTGCTCCAACCGCTGCTCCGGCACGCCTGGCCCTTCATCGTCGACATGCAGGACGAACGCGCTTTCGTCGTCATCGATGTGCAGGTGCGCGTTCTGCCCATACTTCAAGGCGTTGTCGATCAGGTTGCCGATGCACCGCTTGAGCGCCAATGGCTTACCGGGATACGGCGCCAGCGCCCGGCCATGTTGAGTCACACGGCCATTGCCGTTGGGCGCCAGATACGGTTCCACCAGGCAATTGAGCACATGGTTGAGGTCCACCGGCTCGATGTTTTCATGAATGTCGGTGTCTTTCACGCATTGCAATGCGCCCTTGACCAGCAACTCCAGCTCATCCAGATCGCGTCCGAATTTGGCCTGCAGTTTTTCGTCTTCGAGCAGTTCCACCCGCAGTCGCAATCGGGTGATCGGCGTGCGCAAGTCATGGGAAATCGCGCTGAACAACTGGCTGCGTTCGGTCAGGTAACGGCTGATACGCTCGCGCATCGCATTGAACGCACGGCCCACTTCCACCACTTCACTGCCGCCGCCCTCGGCCACCGGTTCGACTTCCGCACCCAGCGACATTTCCCGCGCCGCCCGCGCCAATCGCTTGAGCGGCCGGCTCTGCCAATGCACCAACAGACCGATGAACAGCAGCAAGAAACCGCTGGTGAGAACGATGAACCAGACCTGCTGCGCGGGCAGGCCTTGCTCTTCAAGACTGGTGTAGGGTTCGGGCAACAATGAGGCGATGTACAGCCATTCCCCCGGTGCCATCTGGATTTGCGTGACCAACACCGGCGGGTTCACCGGTTCCAGGGTCAACGCGTAATGCGCCCAAGAGCGCGGCAACTCATCGAGCTTCAAGCCGCCGTTGAAAATCCGCAGGTCTTCGGGGCTGACGAAGGTCACCGAGATATCGGTGTCCTGGCCCAACGACTGGCGCAGCACTTCGTCCACAGCCTTGAGCACCGCCTCTTTGCGGGGGGTGATCGGCAGCACTTCCATCCCTAAGGGTTTGTCGTTGAGGGTCACCACGAACCGGGTGCCGCCCATGCTGCGCAATTGATCGAGTACCAGCGGACGAAACGCCACCGGCAACGAACGGAAATAACTGACGCTGGCCGTCATCGAATGCGCCAGGCTACGAGCGCTGGTGACCAGGCCTTCAAGTTGCGTGGCGCGCAATTGCGAAACCCAGATCACGCTCGACAGCGCCTGGGCGAACAGGACAGCCAGCAACGTCAGCAGCAACATGCGCCCGAGCAGCGAGCGCGGTACCGGCACCTGCCTGGCGAGCTTGCGCAGAAGATCAGTGACCATTGCTGGCAACCACATTGGCGGCCAATTGGTAGCCACTGCCGCGCACGGTACGGATCAGCCGCGGCGGCTTTTCGGTGTCGCGCAGGCGCTGGCGCAAACGGCTGACCGCCATGTCGACGATGCGATCGAGCGGCATCAAGTCACGGCCACGGGTGGCGTTGCCGATGGTGTCGCGGTCGAGAATTTCCTGGGGGTGATCGAGGAACAGTTTCAGCAGCGCGAAATCGGCGCCGGAGAGAATCACTTCCTCGCCGTCGATGTGGAACAGTCGATGGCTGACCATGTCCAGCCGCCAGTCGTCGAAAGCCAGCATTTCACTGCCGGAACGCTCCTGACCGAACTGCGCGCGGCGCAACAAGGCTTTGATGCGCGCCTGCAATTCACGGGGGCTGAAGGGTTTGCCGAGGTAGTCGTCGGCGCCCAGTTCCAGGCCGATGACGCGGTCGGCCTCGTCGGAACTGGCGGTGAGCATGATGATTGGCACATGGGCCTGGCGCGGGTGTTGGCGGACCCAGCGGCAAAGGCTGAAACCGTCTTCGTCCGGCAGCATCACATCGAGAATCACCAGATCGCTCGGCGCCTCGTTCAGGGCCTGACGAAAGCCTGCACCATCGGGCGTGGTGCGGACCTGGAAACCGGCGCGGGTCAGGTAGGTGTCCAGCAACTCGCGTATCTCTTGATCGTCATCGACCAACAAAATTGACTTGTTGACTGAGCTCACGGGGCGGCGTCCTTGTTGTTTGAATTAGGTGGATTATGCCTTAAGCACGAAACCAACAAACACCGCGTCGATCGTTCCCACGCAGAGCGTGGGAACGATCATTACTGCGCTTGCTCCAGCGCCACACCCGCGCCCACCAACCCGGAATACGGCGCCGTCACCAGCCACACCGGAATGCCTTTGAAGTAATCGCTCATGCAGCCCTTGTCGGCGAAGCACCGGGCGAAACCACTTTCGAGGAAGAAATCGGCAAACCGTGGAATCACCCCGCCAACGATGTAGACACCGCCGCGCGCGCCGGTGGTCAGCACATTGTTGCCGGCCACGCGCCCCAGCCAGCAGCAGAACTGCTCGAGCACTTCCAGGGCAATCGGGTCGCCCGCCAGCCCGGCCGCGGTAATCGCCTCAGGCGTGTCGAGCACCGGCGTGTGACCGTCCACCGCGCAGATCGCCCGGTAGACCCGCGGCAAACCACTGCCGCTCAATGCCGTTTCAGCGCTGACATGGCCGATCTCATTGAAGATGTGCTGCCACAGTTGGGTTTCTCGCGGGCTGCTCAGCGGCAGGTCGACGTGACCGCCCTCCCCCGGCAGCGGGGCAAAACGGTCCTCGCCCAGATCGAGCAAGGTGCCCACGCCCAGGCCAGTACCCGGACCGATCACCACCGCCGGCCGCAACGGTTCCGGCGTGCCTTCGCAGACCACCCGAAACTCGCCCGGCTGCAAACGGGTCATGCCCAACGCCATCGCCGAGAAGTCGTTGACCAGCAGCAATTGATCCACCTGCAAAGTCTTGCAGAACCCCTTGCGGCTGAGCCGCCAGTGATTGTTGGTGAACTTGAATTCATCGCCGCTCACGGGGCCTGCCACCGACAGGCACACCGAACCGATCGAACCCGGCGCCAGACCAAGCCCGCTCAGGTAAAGCGCAATGGCCTCCTCCGGGCTGGCGTGGTCTGCCGTCGCCAGCACCTGGATCGATTCCAGCTGCTGGTTTTTCCACAACGCGAAACGTGCGTTGGTGCCACCGATGTCACCGACCAAAGCCAGTTTCAATTAAGCGTCTCCAGGGCAGAAGTAAAGGCGCTGGCGCCTTGCTCTGCGGAGCTGAAGGCCATGCGCATGAAACCAAACAGTTCGCGACCGCTGCCGATGTTGTTGCCCAACAGACCCTTGGCAGGTTCGCGCGCTGCGAATTCTTTGGCGTCCACCTTAAGCTCCAAGGTGCCTTTGACGCCATCGACGCGGATGATATCGCCCTCTTGCACTCGCGCCAAAGCGCCACCCACATAAGCTTCGGGGCTGACGTGGATCGCCGCCGGGATTTTCCCCGAGGCGCCGGACATGCGCCCGTCAGTCACCAACGCAACTTTGAAGCCACGGTCCTGCAACACGCCGAGGAACGGCGTCATCTTATGCAGCTCCGGCATGCCGTTGGAGCGCGGGCCCTGAAAGCGCATCACGGCGACAAAATCCTTCTCGAGCAAACCGGCCTTGAACGCATCGGCCAGGTCCTGTTGATCCTGGAACACCATGGCCGGCGCTTCGACGACCTGGTTTTCCAAAGCGACGGCGGATACTTTCATCACGCCACGGCCGAGGTTGCCTTCCATTACGCGCAAGCCACCCTCAGGCGAGAATGCGCGAGCGACCGGACGCAGGATGTTTTCGTCGAGGCTTTCGATCGGGCCTTCGCGCCAGACCAGTTCGCCGTTATCGAGGAACGGTTCTTTGGTGTAGCGGCTCAGGCCGTGGCCGAGCACGGTGTTGACGTTTTCGTGTAGCAGGCCGGCTTCCAGCAGTTCGCGGATCAGGAACGACATGCCGCCCGCTGCTTGGAAGTGGTTGATGTCGGCTTTACCGTTCGGGTAGACGTGGCTCAGGGTCGGCACCACCTCGGAGAGGTCGGCCATGTCCTGCCACGTCAATTGAATACCCGCGGCCATGGCGATGGCCGGCATGTGCAGCGTGTGGTTGGTCGAGCCGCCGGTGGCGTGCAACGCAACAATCGAGTTGACCAGCGAACGCTCGTCGACGATTTCGCCGATCGGCATGAAGTCGCCGTTCTGCTTGGTCAGGCGGGTAACCTGGTGCGCCGCTTCGCGGGTCAGGGCATCGCGCAACGGGGTGTTCGGGTTGACAAACGAGGCGCCCGGCAAGTGCAGGCCCATCACTTCCATCAGTAACTGGTTGGTGTTGGCGGTGCCGTAGAAGGTGCAGGTGCCAGGGCTGTGATAGGACTTCATCTCCGATTCCAGCAGCTCTTCGCGCGTCGCCTTGCCTTCGGCGTAGCGCTGGCGCACATCGGCTTTCTGTTTGTTGGAGATGCCCGACACCATCGGCCCGCCCGGCACGAAAATCGTCGGTAAATGACCGAAACGCAACGCGCCCATCATCAGGCCTGGCACGATCTTGTCGCAGATGCCGAGCATCAGCGCGCCGTCGAACATATTGTGGGAAAGCGCTACGGCAGTGGACAGCGCGATCACTTCACGACTCGGCAGGCTCAATTCCATGCCCGGCTCGCCTTGGGTCACGCCATCGCACATCGCGGGAGTGCCACCGGCGAACTGACCGACGGAGCCGATTTCGCGCAGGGCCTTTTTGATCTGTTCAGGGAAGACTTCGTACGGCTGGTGCGCCGAGAGCATGTCGTTATATGACGAAACGATGGCGATGTTGGCGGAGTTCATCATCCGCAGGCTGTGCTTGTCGTCGCTGCCACACCCGGCCACGCCATGGGCGAAGTTGGCGCATTGCAGCTTGCCGCGCATCGGGCCGTCGCTGGCGGCGCCGCGGATCAATGCAAGGTAAGCCTCACGCGTGGTGCGGCTGCGGGCGATAAGCCGTTCGGTGACCTCAAGGACGCGGGGATGCATGTGTAGAACTCCAGGCTAACGGATGTGGCGACCTGATTGTCTATGCTGATCAAGCTCCGCTGTGATTGGGATGACAGACGGTTTTCTTGATCATTCGGACCAGTTGATTCAGGTCACTCGTTGTAGATAAAACAAAATATTGCCACTAAAAAGGCTTGTTTTCTATTTTTTTGCGAATAATCTTGTAATTCCAACAACAAACCGACGGCGGCGCTGTAAATGACTCTTCGAATCGCAATCAATGGTTTTGGCCGTATTGGCCGTAATGTCCTGCGCGCACTGTATACCCAAGGCTATCGGGAGGATCTGCAGATCGTAGCGATCAACGATCTGGGCGACAGTTCGATGAACGCGCATCTACTCAAATACGACACCGTTCACGGTACATTCGATGCCGATGTTCAGCACGATCAGGAAAGCCTGACCGTCAACGGCGACCGTATTTCGGTCAGCGCCATTCGCAACCCGGCTGAACTGCCTTGGGCTGCGGAAAAGGTCGACGTCGTGTTCGAATGCACCGGTCTGTTCACCGACCGTGCCAAAGCCGCCGCGCATATTACGGCCGGCGCGCGCAAAGTGATTATCTCGGCCCCGGCCAAAGGCGCTGACGCCACCGTGGTTTACGGGGTTAACCACGACATTCTGCGCCAATCACACCAGATCATTTCCAACGCCTCATGCACCACCAACTGCCTGGCCCCGGTGGCCCAGGTGCTGCATCGCGAGCTGGGCATCGAAAGCGGTCTGATGACCACCATCCATGCCTACACCAACGATCAGAACCTGACCGACGTCTACCACACCGACCCGTACCGCGCCCGTTCCGCCACCCAGAACATGATCCCGAGCAAGACCGGCGCCGCTGAAGCGGTAGGCCTGGTGCTGCCGGAACTGGCGGGCAAACTGACCGGCATGGCGGTGCGTGTTCCGGTGATCAACGTGTCATTGGTGGACCTGACCGTGCAGCTCAAGCGTGAAGCGTCGGCCGATGAAGTCAATGCGCTGCTCAAAGAAGCCAGCCAGCATTCGAAGATTCTGGGTTACAACACCCTGCCGCTGGTTTCCAGCGACTTCAACCACAACCCGCTGTCGTCGATCTTCGACGCCAACCACACCAAGTCCAGCGGCAAGCTGCTCAAAGTGCTGGCCTGGTACGACAACGAATGGGGCTTCTCCAACCGCATGCTCGATAACTGCCTGGCACTCTGCAACGCAGAATAAACAGCTCGACACCTGTGTCGACGCGGCCCCGTAGGCGCTGCCGCAGGCTTCGATCCTTTAATCTTTTATCGGTCTCACCATCGGTCAAGATCAAAAGATCGCAGCCTTCGGCAGCGCCTACAGGAAACGCCGAAAAATGCGTCGTCGCAGGCGCGCATTCTCGTCTGGAGAAGCAAGCGATGATCGGTATCAGCTTTACGCAAAAGACCCTGGCCGCGCGTAAGCGTATCGCCCTGGTTGCCCATGACCACTGCAAAGTGTTTTTGCTGGACTGGGCCGAGCGGCAGAAAGACAAACTCGCGCAACACGAACTGGTCGCCACCGGCACGACGGGGTTGTTGTTGCAACAACGCCTCGACCTGCCGGTGGAAAGCATGATTAGCGGTCCGCTGGGCGGTGATCAGCAACTCGGCGCGCGAATCGCCGAGCAGCGGGTCGACATGCTGGTGTTCTTCTGGGACCCGTTCGAACCGCAACCCCACGACCCGGACATCAAGGCGCTGCTGCGGGTCGCGGCGGTGTGGAACATCCCGGTGGCCTGCAACGAGTGCAGCGCCGATTACCTGCTCAGTAGCCCGTTGATGGATCAGGCTCACGAACACCGCATTCCGGATTACGCGACCTATCTGTCGGGACGGTGCTAGCACAGGCTTGCGGTCTGCCGACAGGTTTTGATCTCGGGAAGTCACTCGCCGCGCAGGCGCTCAAAATGAGCCTGCGCGTATTCTTCAGGCCTCGGATCCCAGTTTTTGATACCGGGCGTGTGCATCTCCCGCAAACGCTCGACAACCAAAAAATGCAGCTGCTCCGGCGTCTGCCATCCCCACCGCTGTGCCAGGTCGAGTTGTTCTATCAGCCAGGCGCTCGGCGACAGGTCTTCCGGCAATCGGGCAAGGTCCTCACTGTGCTCGGCCAACAGGTACTGACCCACATTCGCCAACAGGATCGCCCGCGCCTGGTTGACCGGTGCCGGAATATCCAGCCATTGCGGAGCGTCGGGGACCGGGTATTCACCCGACGCAGGATTCTCTACTGTCGTCCAGTGCTCGCCCTGCCAGTAACAGGCACTGATGACCGGCCCCAGATATTCGGGGTACGCCGACTCGGGAAGATGAGCCAGTGCTCGCGCCAACACCCGGTTATCGTGGAAACGGTACAGCGCCTGTTGCGATCGCTTCCCGATTAACAGACGTTCGCGCCAATGTTTCACCAGCATTGCGATTGAGTGTTTTTCGATGCTCGCCAGCCACCCCCAATCCAGGGACTGCCCTTCGAACAACTCATTGAGCGATGACGGATTCAGACTATCGATTGAAAAAATAAACGGGCCGCCCACGGCCAGCGCGGCGACGGCGGTTTCCCTGTAGATGCTGCGATAGTGTTCAGGTGTCAGCTGGTGCAACAAACTCTGATGAATTCGCGGCGCCGCCTTCGAGTCAAGTATCAAACCCAGACTGCGGCCAAGTTGTGATTGCTGCACCATCCACTGAACAGGCAGGTTGCTCATGCGCAGACTCCTTCGGTTGAACAAACGCCCTCTCGACAGGCCTCGCAGATCGGGCAGAAGTCTGCGCATTGCTCGCGAGCCAGCGCCATCAGCGACCGTTGGACAAAAGCGATGACCGGCGCTCGTTCGATCGGGGTCGTCAATGCCTGAGTTGCACCCGGTATCAACGGTGCCGCCAGCGTACCTAGCGCGGGGCTCCCCCCCACCTCGATTGCACAACTGCTGTAAATGCCACTCGAACAGATCACAAAATGCTGATCGCCAGCACACAAGGTCATGTTATCGCCTGCGTCGAGCACCAGTTTCACCCCGCCTTTGAAATGAATTTCCTGACCCGCCTCTGCGACCAGCACCTCACCCACATAGGTATGGCTGCTTAGCGCGATGTGCAGATGATCATTGGCCATTAGCCGCGTTTTGCGGTCGCCTGTGGTGGTGCGATGTTCTTCGGTCTTGAACACACTGGTGCTGGTGCCCCTGATCGTTTCCCGGCGCTCGCGACCGACTTCCAGCCGACTGTCGTTTTCAATTTTTTGCTCCATGTCGCGCTGCGCCCGAAGGTAGATCAGCTCTTGCCCGGCGCGATCTTCGATATACAATTCATTGAACCCTGTGCTCTTGCTCGAACTGCGACTACGAAAGACGCTTCGGGTCTTGTTCTGCGGCAGTTCATAGGGCACCGGGTTGGTACGGTGAGGCAGACAACCGGAAATCACAGGGCGATCGGGGTCGCCATCCATAAAGGTGATCAATACTTCCATGCCGACACGGGGAATGCTGACCATTCCGTAGCCGTCGCCAGCCAAAACGGTCGAGACTCTCAGCCAGCAACTGCTTTTATCGGTTTGCGGGTCGGTACGGTCCCAGTAAAAACAGACTTTGACCCGACCGTATTCATCACAGTGGATTTCCTCTCCTGCCGGCCCGGTAACTTTGGCGGTCTGACTGCCGGAAAGGGTCGGTTTGGGGTATTTTTTCGGCGGCCGATATGGAGTCTCCCAAGGCGTCGCGGTGAAGGTATTTCGATAACCCTGAAAGTCCGCGGCATGGATCTGGCAGGGCATCGCCTCTTCCAGCACTTGTAATTGCTGGCCTTCATGCGTCACGCCGGTCAGGAGCCAAAGATCATTCCATTGCGCACAATGATGATCAGTCATGATGAGAAAGTGACCGCTGTGCAGGTTACCGAGATCGCTGGCGCCTTCCGCCAAGCGGTAGTCGCTGCGATGTTGCTCCAGCTGGCGCGTGGCCAGCCGCTTGCCCTCATCACCGCTTTTAAAACGTCCCGGCGCCCGGTAGTCCTCCAGGGGCGGAACGGCCAGGCTTTTGCTTTTTTCTTCGAGAAGCCGGTTGGGCTTTTCGAAGTCATAGTCCCGAATCGCCACTTGACTGGGTCGAGCGGCGAAACGCACGCCGAAAGTGTCAATCACCGGGTGATCGGCAACCTGACCATTTTTTTGTCGAAAGGTTGACGGGGCCAACCGGCGAAAACAGGTCTGATCATCGCCAAACACTAATAGGTGCCCTTGTGGGCTGTGCTGAAAATGGTAGTGAATACCCGACTCTTCACAGAGTCGCTGAATAAATCCCAGATCGGTTTCATTGAACTGAACACAGTACTCGCGTGGCGGATAGACGCTTGGGCCCAATTGAAAAGTGAACGTATCGCCGAGCATGCCGTGCTTGTTCAACACTTCGGTAATGATCTGCTCGACGCTGCGTTGCTGAAAAATTCGCTGGTCGCTGCAGAAGGCCAGATACGCCAGTTGAGGCACTAATGTCAGTTCATAACGCGTCAGTCGTTTACCTGACTCTCGCTGCGCAACGCTATAAACCAGCCCGTGCAAGCCCTCGCCGGGAGGGCCAAAGCCTAGGAATGCAGGTTTGTGCAGCGGCGTCTCGAGGTCAAAATTTGACCGTTCACTGACCAGCTCCAGCGTCACCTCATAGGGCTGGCTGATCGATTCACTGGCTTTGAAGGCCAGGACTTGAAAGTCATGCTGCAACCCGCTGATATCGAAATAGAAGTGCGGTTTGGAGATTGAGTCATGCATCGCAGAGTCCTTTAAAATGTTGACCACGCTCAGCTGATCGAATCGATATCCAGCGGCTCGCGGGCCAGCCGAAAGCCATCATCCAATTGCCTTGGAATCATTGCGTACTGCACCGGGCTCTGGTTTTCAGCGTGTTTTGCCCAGCGCTCCACGCTACCGGTGAACGCCGGTAACTGGGCAGCACTGCCATACACATCCGCCAGGGTAAGGCGGCGATAGCGCACGGTTTGCAAGCGCTTATGGGTTTTTTCCAGGCGACTTCGCTCTCGGTACAGGGCATTCATCGCGGCGTTTTCCTTCGTCGTCGCACCACGCGGCCCCTCGTTATGGCGCACCTGGCGGGCATATTCGTAAAGTTTCTCCTTGAGCGTTGCCAAGGCGTCTTCGACGACGCGGTACTCGCGGTCGGTGACAATGGACACGCCGTTCTCCTGGGTTTGCTGCCAGCGGCGCAAAGTCGCCCAGGCACAAGGGATGTAGCTGGCGATCATCATGTGGTCGGTGTAATTGATCAGTTGCGCGAGCAGGCCATCGCGAGCCGGCATATCAGCCCGTCGGGTCTTTTCCAGCATGGCGGTACAGGCGGCCGCTTCGATGGACTCGCAATCCGGGTCCCACAAAATCGACGACCACTCCTTATCATCAAAGCGCACAGGCATGAAATGCTGCTGTTGCCCATGATGCTGATAGGGATCACCGCCCACGCGCACCAGACCGGCGCCAAACAGCAACATGCCATAGGGGCCGGAAACGACCGTCGTCGCCAGGCCCGGGACCCAGATCTTCCAGTTAGCGTCCATCCATGGCGCCGGTACGCCGGGCACCGGGTCGTTGTGATTGACCATGCGGTGGTGGACGAGGTCGCTGGCGCCTTCAACAAAGGTTGAGTCGCCGGCGCGTGGGGCGCCGTAGGTGTAGAGGAGGATGTTGTATTTATGCGTGGTGTTTCGACGCAGTGCTTCGGCCAGCAGCAAGGCGATAGCTCCCCCGAGACTGTGGCCGCATATGATGATTTTTTGACCTGCGTAGAATCGGTGCAAATAGTTTTGCACGAACTCGCTGAGCGCTTGATATGCGCTGTAAAACCCCTTATGAACCTGCCCGACACCCTCCTCGAACGGAACCTGAAGCGCATGCACATCACGTAATGCATCTTTCAGACTGGCCGTGCCGCGCACCGAAATCAGAATGACTTCATCGTGATGACACATGAACGCCTGGGTATCGCCGCCATCTTCCCGATCATCGAAAAAATGTTGGTTGGCCGGATGTTCCTGGTCCTTGCCTTTGTCCGGGTGATTTTGCTCATACAGCGTCGGGTCGAACGGCAGGATTTCCAGCCGTTTTGAATACGGCACATCCTCGTACAACGGGTAAAATCTCTGGGACTGGCTCTTATCAATTCGCCAATTTTCCCGGTAACTGGCCAACGCCTCGCCGAACAGATTGCCGATGCTCGGGTCCTCAGGAAAGCGCACTTTATCCAGCGGTTTTTCGCGCGGGTCTTGGGCGAAGTCGGTGTAACTCAAGGTCGCCATCAGTGCCAGTTGATAGAGATTCAGCGCACAAAATTTGTCATCCGTAGACAACAGTGGCCGCAAGGCGCGCATCGGCCGCACTTCCAGCACAGTGTGTCGGTTGGGGCTCAACGCAACGCCGAACGAATGCTCGGGGCCGAAACCCAGCTCGCTCATGGCCCGAAGCAGTGCTCTTTTTGGTTCGTAGAAGCGCTTGACCACCGGTGGTAAATGCGCGCCTTCACGGACCAGATCCCGCACCTCGACCTGGATAAAGACATCGGCGTCCTTGATGGCCGGGTTGTGTTCACGACGAAATCCGTCTTCGTGGAAGAAACGGGTTTGTTCGGCGCGGAACTGGAGTTCGGTGATGGGGAGGGGGTAGTAGTCTCGTTTTATCAACCGTTCATAGGGTTTGTCGAGTCCGCTGTACCGCTTGTCCAAGTTGAGTACGACAGTTCCTCGGTAATGGTTCTCTAGTTTTGCAAATCCCTCACCATCCAATCGTCCGGTATATTCCTGGCCGACACTGTCCACAACGGTGTAAGGCAAACCACCATAGGGTTTCCCGTCACCTTGCTCGTCAACTAGTCGAAAACTCGTCCAGTGCCCCCGTAGCGGGCAAACCAGCATTTTGCTGCTGAAACAAGAGTGATCTCGCTCCTGATGTGCCATATCTGATTTCCTTATTCAGTGCAGTTGGGGTAGACGGTGCACTCGCGACCATCCGGCATTTTGAAAGACTTGAAATCGACGGTGTTACCACGGCAAAAAGCGTCTTGATCCTCGAGGTTTTCACCTAGGCAACGTTTCCAACCTTGCGGAAAGCGGATCCAGGTGTCCTGCCCAAAGGGCCGCTCCTCGGCCGCCATCCCGAACACCATCCTCACCGTCCTGCCCGGCAATTGATCGCGCTGCAATACCCCGCCCGCTATGCGCTTCACCATTTGTCCATCCGCGTCGACGGCCCGACAGTGCAGGATTTTTATGATCGCCCGCTTGGGTCCCACCGTGCGAAACAGCCACTGGCATTGCCCTTGAAACGCCTGAATACCGGAGGCTGGAAAACCTGGACGGTCATCTGCAAGTTCGTCATAAAAGGACAGGCTGGCAAAATCATTACTGCCATCGAGCCGAGCTGGCCCCCATTTCGCTCGCAAATTCAACCTCAAACTACTCAACACCAACGGACAGCCGCCCGCGCGCGTCGTCAACGGGATCTGAAACTCGGCCGTGCGCGCAATGCTTTGGAATTCACTGGTGAAAAACTTGCGGTTCGGCGCCACTTTTCCACGCTGGCGCGGCGGCGCCTCACAGGTTTCGCCGCTGGCCGGCTCGTAATAGGCATCGGCCTTGACCCTGAAATCGGCCGGCACTTGGGCCTGCAAGGTAAAACTCTCTGACGGTGCAAAAACACAACCGCCAGCGGCAAGCGCCAGCGCAATGATTGCCAGTGCGCGAGCAAATTGCCCGCTCGCGAAACACGACGATGGACCGTTATTGAGAACTGGCTTATCCCATTCCTGGCGTGCTGTCACTTGATGCTCCTGCCAACTGACTCCGTAGAAAACGAAGTATCAACAGGGGTATAGCAGTCATCCAGAACTGTCTGAGGGGCCAGGAAACGTTTGGGACCGCGCCTACGCCAATCTCTGAAATATCTGACATTTTCAGCCATGCAATGATTGGGAGCTGGGCAATTTTCCGCAAAGCGAGCAGCTCTCTATTAGCGTCCTCCCCTCCCGCGCTGAACGTATGACGACGCTTACAAAACTAGTACTTGATCGCCCACTCAGATGATAAGCATTATCATTCGCTCGAAATGGATCAGGTCCTCCCGTGAGTCAATTGCATTTCAATCACCTCTTCATCGCCCAGCGCCTCTCGCTGCTGCGCACGCTGGAGCGGATGGTCAACAATCACAGCACCGTCGAAGACCTCTTGCAGGAAACCTACCTGAGCGTGACCCGAGCGCTCAGCGAGCGGACCATCGATCACCTTGAACCCTTCGTGTTCCAGACCGCCCGCAACCTGGCGCCGCCAGTGTCTGAAAGACGAAGGCCAGGGTCAGCATGCCAACGGCAGCTATGGCCGCAAGACCGTCACATAGCCGGTTTTTAACTGAATAGATAAAGCGCAATAACGTTTATCAATTAACGCCAACTTTGTCTTTATTTATAACTGATCACGCTATTGCAGCCATCCCGAAATAGCGGTTTTGTCGGTAGATTCTAATAAATCAATATCACTGCAAAATCAAATGACCAATACTTGCCAAAACAAAAAAACAAACTAGCGTCTAAACCTCAACTGATACGCTTTATTTCTTTAATTTTTATCCCGAGGTCTCTGCACAGGGCTTTCCGGGCATTAGCCTTATGCCTGCCAAAGCCCCCCCCTAAGTCATTAATTAACAATGGAATGTGACCATGCATTGATCTAAATCAGACGATTGAACAGCGAACGAAACTAACCTGTTTTCTCTCCTCTCCTGCATTGGAGTCATGCAATGTCTGAATCCCCCGGAAAATTGAAACTCGGTGCACTGATTGCGCTGGTTGTCGGCTCAATGATTGGTGGCGGGATTTTTTCCTTGCCCCAAAACATGGCCGCCAGTGCTGATGTGGGTGCCGTTCTTATCGGTTGGGCAATTACCGCGGTGGGCATGTTGACCCTGGCTTTCGTCTTCCAGACCCTCGCTAATCGAAAACCTGATCTGGACGGCGGTGTTTACGCCTACGCCAAAGCCGGTTTCGGTGACTACATGGGTTTCTCGTCCGCCTGGGGTTACTGGATCAGTGCCTGGCTGGGCAACGTTGGTTACTTCGTATTGCTGTTCAGCACCCTCGGTTATTTCTTCCCGATTTTTGGCGAAGGCAATACCGTTGCCGCAGTGATCGGCGCCTCAGTACTGCTCTGGGCCGTGCACTTTCTCGTGTTGCGGGGGATCAAGGAAGCAGCGTTCATCAACCTGGTGACCACCATCGCCAAGGTCGTGCCGTTGCTGCTGTTCGTGCTGATCGCCGTGTTCGCGTTCAAACTGGACATCTTCACCGCCGACATCTGGGGCCTGAAAAACCCTGACCTGGGCAGTGTGATGAACCAGGTGCGCAACATGATGCTGGTCACCGTGTGGGTGTTCATCGGCATCGAAGGCGCAAGCATCTTCTCGGCCCGTGCGGAAAAACGCAGTGACGTGGGTAAAGCCACCGTCATCGGTTTCATCACCGTGCTGCTGTTCCTGGTGCTGGTAAATGTGCTGTCGCTGGGGATCATGACCCAACCGGAACTGGCAAAACTGCAGAATCCGTCCATGGCCGCGGTGCTGGAACATGTGGTCGGTCATTGGGGCGCGGTGCTGATCAGCGTCGGCCTTATCATCTCGTTGCTCGGTGCGCTGCTGTCGTGGGTGTTGCTGTGTGCAGAAATCATGTTCGCTGCCGCCAAGGACCACACCATGCCGGCGTTTTTGCGCAAGGAAAACGCCAACCATGTACCGGTCAACGCCTTGTGGCTGACCAACGTCATGGTCCAGTTGTTCCTGATCGTCACGCTGTTCTCGGCCAGCACTTACCTGTCGCTGATCTACCTCGCCACCTCAATGATTCTGGTGCCGTACCTCTGGTCGGCGGCTTACGCGCTGCTGTTGGCGGTACGCGGCGAAAGTTATGAAAACGCTATAGCCGAGCGCAGGAAAGACCTGTTCATCGGCGCCGTCGCGTTGATCTATGCGGTCTGGTTGATCTATGCCGGCGGCGTCAAATACCTGCTGCTCTCCGCCCTGCTCTATGCGCCCGGCGTGATCCTGTTCGCCAAGGCCAAACTTGAAGTCAACAAACCGGTTTTCACCAACGTCGAGAAGCTGATTTTCGCCGCCGTAGTCGTGGGCGCCCTGGTGGCAGCTTACGGGCTGTATGACGGCTTCCTGACTCTGTAACACCCGACTCTCATTTGTCATCTGGAGGATCACTGTAATGACCACCGAAAAAGTTAAGTACGGCGTCCATTCCGAAGCCGGCAAACTGCGCAAAGTCATGGTTTGCTCCCCCGGCCTGGCCCACCAGCGGCTG
This sequence comes from Pseudomonas sp. B21-048, assembly GCF_024748615.1. NCBI lineage: Bacteria > Pseudomonadati > Pseudomonadota > Gammaproteobacteria > Pseudomonadales > Pseudomonadaceae > Pseudomonas > Pseudomonas sp. B21-048. The sequence continues at coordinate 4,247,194 of NZ_CP087168.1, forward strand.
ACCCCGAACAACTGTGATGAACTGCTTTTCGACGATGTGCTGTGGGTTGCTCAAGCCAAGCGTGACCATTTCGACTTCGTCACCAAAATGCGCGAGCGCAACGTCGACGTGCTGGAAATGCACAACCTGCTGACCGACATCGTTGCGATTCCAGAAGCGCTGGACTGGATTCTGGAACGCAAGATCACCGCCAACTCGGTGGGCCTGGGGCTGGTCAACGAAACAGGTTCCTGGCTGCGTAGCCTGGAGCCGCGCAAGATCGCTGAATTCCTGATTGGCGGCGTCTCCGCCGATGACTTGCCGGACAGCTTCGGCGGCAAGACCATTCAGATGTTCCGCGAATTCCTCGGTCACTCAAGCTTCATCTTGCCACCGCTGCCCAACACCCAGTTCACCCGCGATACCACCTGCTGGATCTACGGCGGCGTAACGTTGAACCCGATGTACTGGCCGGCGCGCCGACAGGAAACCCTGCTGGCTACGGCCATCTACAAATTCCACCCGCAATTCACCAACGCCGACTTCCAGATCTGGTACGGCGATCCGGACCAGGACCATGGCAGCGCCACCCTTGAGGGCGGCGACGTGATGCCGATCGGCAACGGTGTGGTATTGATCGGCATGGGTGAGCGTTCGTCCCGCCAGGCCATCGGTCAATTGGCGGTCAACCTGTTCAAGAACAAAGCAGTCGAACGGGTGATCGTCGCCGGCCTGCCGAAGTCCCGCGCAGCGATGCACCTGGACACCGTGTTCAGCTTCTGCGACCGCGACCTCGTGACCATTTTCCCGGAAGTGGTGAATCAGATCGTCGCCTTCAGCGTGCGCCCTGATGAAAGCAAACCGGGCGGCATCGATATCCGCCGCGAAGAAACCAGCTTCCTCGACACCGTGGCCAAGGCCCTCAACCTCAAAGCGCTGCGCGTCGTCGAAACCGGCGGCAACAGCTTCGCCGCCGAACGCGAGCAATGGGACGACGGCAACAACGTGGTGGCCGTGGAGCCGGGCGTGGTGATCGGCTACGACCGCAACACCTACACCAACACCCTGCTGCGCAAGGCCGGCATCGAGGTCATCACCATCACCGCCGGTGAGCTCGGTCGCGGGCGTGGCGGCGGCCACTGCATGACCTGCCCGATCATTCGCGACCCTATCGACTATTAACTTTCAAACCCTGGCCGCCGCTTATCCAGCGCGGCCCGGGGGATAACCGAGACCAAAGGAGATCCAATCATGGCTTTTAATATGCGCAATCGCAGCCTGCTGAGTTTGATGCACCACACCACTCGCGAGCTGAATTACCTGCTGGACCTGTCCCGTGACCTCAAACGCGCCAAGTACACCGGCACCGAGCGTGCGCACCTGCAAGGCAAAAACATCGCGCTGATCTTCGAAAAAACCTCGACCCGCACCCGTTGTGCCTTCGAAGTCGCGGCCCATGACCAGGGCGCCCACGTCACCTACATCGACCCGGTGTCGTCGCAAATCGGCCACAAGGAAAGCATGAAAGATACCGCCCGCGTGCTGGGGCGGATGTTCGACGCCATCGAATACCGCGGCTTCGAACAGGAAATCGTCGAAGAGCTGGCGAAGTTCGCTGGCGTGCCGGTGTTCAACGGTTTGACCGCTGAATTCCACCCGACGCAAATGATCGCCGACACCCTGACCATGCGTGAACACAGCGACAAGCCGCTGCACGACATCAGCTACGCCTACCTCGGCGATGCCCGCTACAACATGGGCAATTCGCTGTTGATGATCGGCGCCAAACTCGGCATGGACGTGCGTATCGCCGCTCCGAAAGCATTGTGGCCACATCAGGACTTCATCGATCAGTGCAAAGCCTTCGCCGAGGAAAGCGGCGCGCGCCTCACCATCACCGAAGACCCGAAAGAAGCGGTCAAGGGCGTGGACTTCATTCATACCGACATCTGGGTCTCGATGGGGGAGCCGGTGGAAGCGTGGGACGAGCGCATCGAGCAACTGCTGCCTTACCAGGTCAACGCCGACATGATGAAGGCCTCGGGCAACCCGCGCGTGAAATTCATGCACTGCCTACCAGCGTTCCACAACAGCGAAACCAAGGTCGGCAAAGACATCGCCGCGCGCTATCCGCACCTGGCAAACGGCGTCGAAGTGACGGAAGAAGTCTTCGAATCGCCGGCCAACATCGCCTTCGAGCAAGCGGAAAACCGCATGCACACCATTAAGGCGATTCTGGTGTCGGCGCTGGCGGATATCTAAAGACTGACGCGGTGATCGTTCCCACGCTCACCGCTGATCGTGTTGTTCGCTCCCTCTCTGAAAGGACTGCATTATGCGTATCGTCATTGCTCTGGGTGGTAACGCCCTGCTCCGCCGGGGAGAACCCATGACCGCGGACAATCAGCGCGCCAACATCCGGATCGCCACCGAACAGATCGCCAAGGTTTATCCCGGCAACCAACTGGTGATCGCTCATGGTAATGGCCCGCAGGTTGGCCTGCTGTCGCTGCAAGCGGCGGCCTACACCCAGGTTTCCGCTTACCCGCTGGACGTGCTCGGTGCCGAAACCGAAGGCATGATCGGCTACATCATCGAACAGGAATTGGGCAACCTGCTGGACTTCGAAGTCCCGTTCGCCACCCTGCTGACCCAGGTCGAAGTCGACGCCAACGACCCGGCGTTCCAGGCCCCCAGCAAACCCATCGGCCCGGTCTATACCCAGGCCGAAGCGGAAAAACTCGCTGCCGAGAAAGGCTGGGCGATTGCTCCGGACGGCGACAAATTCCGTCGAGTGGTGGCCAGCCCGAGACCGAAACGCATCTTCGAAATCCGCCCAATCAAGTGGCTGCTGGAAAAAGGCAGCATCGTGATTTGCGCGGGCGGTGGTGGCATCCCGACGATGTACGGCGCCAGCGGCAAACTGCAGGGCGTGGAAGCGGTGATCGACAAAGACCTGTGCTCGGCGTTGCTGGCCGAACAGCTTGAAAGCGATCTATTGGTGATCGCCACCGACGTCAACGCAGCGTTCATCGACTTCGGCAAACCCACCCAGAAAGCCATCGCCCAGGCTCACCCCGATGAGATGGAAAAACTAGGCTTCGCGGCCGGCTCCATGGGACCGAAGGTCCAGGCGGCCTGCGAGTTCGCCCGCCATACTGGAAAAACCGCGGTGATCGGTTCACTCTCGGATATCGAGGCGATCGTCCAGGGCAAGGCCGGCACGCGTATCAGTACGGCGACACCTGGCATAACTTACTTGTAAGGAGAGACGTCAATGGCAACGTTTGAGCCCGGTCATCTGCACATCGAGCGCCACGCGCTGACCCCGGATGATGTCAACTACAACGTGCACCTCGACTATGAGGTCACGCAGGATCCCAAGAAAGGCAAAGGGATGCTGTTCACCATGCACGGCAGCATGCAGGGAAAGGACATGACAGAGTCCTTCTTTCTGCCCAAGGAGGAGGCTTACAACTTCGCCAACAACGTGACAAAAATCGCCGAGAAGTACGGAATCCCGAAGACACACAGCCAGATCGGCTCGGTTCACAAGCATTACGATTTAATGTTTGAAGACATCCGGAAGCAGTTGGATATGAAATCCGGCGACCCGGTAAACCTCGAGAACTTCGAATAACCCTATTCCCCTGGATGAACGCTGTACCTGTGGGGTGGGCTTGCCCGCGATAGCGGTGTGTCAGACAACATAGATGTTGAATGTTAAACCGCAATCGCGGGCAAGCCCGCTCCCACAGGGATCATCGTTGCCCTGAAGTCCTGCGCAGGATTTCACCATTGGCCCGCCCCAAGGCATACTTGCCACCCTCCGCACTCCAGAACTCAACCGCCCCATGCGCATCCACGTCAGTTTCATCGACCGCGTCGGTATCACCCAGGAAGTCCTGGCCCTGCTCGGTGGGCGCAATCTCAATCTGGATGCGGTGGAAATGGTGCCGCCCAACGTCTACATCGACGCCCCGACCTTGAGCCCGGCTGTGCTCGAAGAATTGCGCGATGCGCTGTTCAGCGTACGTGGGGTACAAGCGGTGACGGTGGTCGATATCCTTCCCGGCCAGCGCCGTCACTTGCAACTCGATGCGTTGCTCGCCGCTATGACCGACCCGGTATTAGCTCTCGACAGCGCTGGCAAGGTACTGCTGGCCAACCCGGCGCTGATTGCCCTGTACGGCCGCGAACCGGCAGGTGAAAGCATCAGCGGGCTGTTCGCCGACCCGGCGCTGCTCGACACGTTGCTGGAAAACGGCTTCCGCCTGCCGCTGCGGGAGATCACCGTCAACGGCCAGACCCTGCTGCTGGACGCCACGCCGATCACCGACGCCGGCGCCTTGCTCACCCTGTATCAACCGAATCGCATCGGTGAACGTCTTTCGGCGCTGCACCACGATCACGCCGAAGGCTTCGACGCCTTGCTCGGCGAATCTCCGGCGATTCGTACGCTCAAGGCCCGCGCCCAGCGAGTCGCAGCCCTCGATGCTCCGTTGCTGATCCAGGGCGAAACCGGCACCGGCAAAGAACTGGTGGCCCGCGCCTGCCACGCCATCAGCGCCCGCCACAGTTCGCCGTTCCTGGCCTTGAACTGCGCGGCACTGCCGGAAAACCTCGCCGAAAGTGAGCTGTTCGGCTACGCCCCCGGCGCCTTCACTGGCGCGCAGCGAGGCGGCAAACCGGGGTTGATGGAACTGGCCAACCAGGGCACGGTATTTCTCGACGAGATCGGCGAAATGTCGCCGTACTTGCAGGCGAAATTACTGCGTTTTCTCAACGACGGCAGCTTCCGACGGGTCGGTGGCGATCGCGAAGTGAAGGTCAACGTGCGGATCCTCAGCGCGACCCACCGCGACCTGGAAAAAATGGTCAGCGAAGGCGCCTTCCGCGAAGACCTGTTCTATCGCCTCAACGTGCTGAATGTCGAAGTCCCGCCGCTGCGCGAACGCGGCCAAGACATTCTGCTGCTGGCGCGCTACTTCATGCAGCAGGCCTGCGCGCAGATCCAGCGCCCGGTCTGTCGCTTGGCCCCCGGCACCTACCCGGCGCTGCTGGGCAATCGCTGGCCGGGCAATGTGCGGCAACTGCAGAACGTGATCTTCCGCGCCGCGGCGATTTGCGAAAGCAGCTTGGTGGACATCGGTGACCTCGATATCGCCGGCACTTCCGTGGCGCGCCAGAGCGACAGTGAGGTCGACAGCCTTGAACAGGCCATGGAAGAGTTCGAGAAAACCCTGCTGGAAAAGCTCTACGTCAGCTATCCCTCGACTCGCCAACTGGCCAGCCGCCTGCAAACCTCCCACACCGCGATTGCCCATCGGTTGCGTAAGTACGGGATTCCCAATAAGCCGTAAGGCTTCGGTACCGGACTAGCTGTATTGATCGTTCCCACGCTCTGCGTGGGAATGCAGCCCGTGACGCTCCGCATCACTGGACGCGGAGCGTCCCTAGAGGCATTCCCACGCGGAGCGTGGGAACGATCATTTGCTCAACTCAAAAGCGACCCCTATCTGTACTGAAAGCGCTACAGCGGAACGATATCGCTACACCCTCGCCTGATCACCGCTGTGCAAGGTTTTGATCCCCTTAGGCTTTTTTCCCCACCTTGTGCTGTAGCGATTTCGCTACAGCCAGCAAATTTTTACACGTTGAACAAACATATAAGTTATTGATTTATAACGATTAAACAACATTGGCCGCGTTTTTGCTTAGTAACCACCCATAAAGCAGGGCTTTTTGCCCAAGCATTCAATCGCGTCCACCAGACGAGTCTGGCCCCTTAGGAGTTTCCATGAGCGAATTGCGTTTTACTGAAGATCACGAATGGCTGCGCACCGAAGCTGACGGTACCGTCACGGTCGGCATCACTGCTTTCGCACAGAACGCCCTGGGCGACGTGGTTTTCGTACAACTGCCTGAGCTGCAGTCCTACGACAAAGGCGCTGAAGCCGCCACCGTGGAATCGGTAAAAGCCGCCAGCGGCGTGTACATGCCACTGAACGGTGAAGTGCTGGAAGTGAACCCGGCGCTGGACAGCAGCCCTGAACTGGTCAACGAAGACCCGCTGGGCGAAGGCTGGTTCTTCCGCTTCCAGCCAACCGACGCCTCGGCTGTCGGCCAACTGCTGGATCAAGACGCTTACGACCGTCTGATCGCCCAAGCCTGAGGAGCGCCGACATGACTCAAGTCAATCTGACGACCGCCAACGAATTCATCGCGCGCCACATCGGCCCGCGTGCCGGCGACGAGCAAGCCATGCTCAACAGCCTCGGCTTTGATTCGCTGGAAGCCCTGAGCGCCAGCGTCATTCCCGACAGCATCAAAGGCACCAGCGTCCTCGGCCTGGAAGACGGCCTGAGTGAAGCGGATGCCCTGGCGCTGATCAAATCCATCGCCGGCAAAAACCAGCTGTTCAAGACCTTCATCGGCCAGGGCTACTACGGCACCCACACGCCGTCGCCGATCCTGCGCAACCTGCTGGAAAACCCGGCCTGGTACACCGCTTACACCCCATACCAACCAGAAATCTCCCAGGGCCGTCTCGAAGCGCTGCTGAACTTCCAGACCCTGATCAGCGACCTGACCGGCCTGCCGATCGCCAACGCCTCGCTGCTCGACGAAGCCACCGCCGCTGCCGAAGCCATGACCTTCTGCAAACGTCTGAGCAAGAACAAAGGCAGCCACGCGTTCTTCGCTTCCAGCCATTGCCACCCGCAAACCCTCGACGTGCTGCGCACCCGTGCCGAGCCGTTGGGCATCGACGTGGTGGTCGGCGACGAGCGTGAACTGAGCGACGTGACGCCGTTCTTCGGTGCTTTGCTGCAATACCCGGCCAGCAACGGTGACGTGTTCGATTACCGCGAACTGACCGAGCGCTTCCACGCGGTTAATGCGCTGGTCGCGGTCGCCGCTGACCTGCTGGCCCTGACCGTGCTGACCCCGCCAGGCGAGTTCGGCGCTGACGTGGCCATTGGCAGCGCGCAACGCTTCGGCGTGCCGCTGGGCTTCGGTGGTCCGCATGCGGCCTACTTCTCCACCCGTGATGCGTTCAAGCGCGACATGCCGGGCCGTCTGGTCGGCGTTTCCGTGGATCGTTTCGGCAAGCCGGCCCTGCGCCTGGCCATGCAGACCCGCGAGCAACACATCCGCCGCGAGAAAGCCACCAGCAACATCTGCACCGCCCAAGTGCTGCTGGCCAACATTGCCAGCATGTACGCCGTGTACCACGGCCCGAAAGGCCTGACGCAGATCGCCCAGCGCATTCATCACCTGACCGCGATCCTCGCCCAAGGTTTGAGCGCAGTGGGTCTGACCGTCGAGCAAACCAGCTTCTTCGACACGCTGACAATTAAAACCGGCGTTAATACCGCCAAGCTGCACGACCAGGCGCGTGCCCAGCAGATCAACCTGCGCGTGGTCGATGCTGAACGCCTGGGCCTGTCCCTCGACGAAACCACTTCGCAAGCGGATGTGGAAACCCTGTGGGCCTTGCTGGCCGACGGCCAAACCCTGCCAGACTTCGCCGCATTGACCGCAAGCGTTGAAAGCACGATCCCGGCCGCGCTGGTTCGCCAATCGCCGATCCTCAGCCACCCGGTGTTCAACCGTTATCACTCGGAAACCGAGCTGATGCGCTACCTGCGCAAGCTCGCCGACAAGGACCTGGCCCTGGATCGCACCATGATCCCGCTGGGTTCCTGCACCATGAAACTCAACGCCGCCAGCGAAATGATCCCGGTGACCTGGGCTGAGTTCGGTGCCCTGCACCCGTTCGCCCCGGCCGAGCAAAGCACCGGTTATCAGCAGCTGACCGATGAACTGGAAGCGATGCTCTGCGCCGCCACCGGTTACGACTCGATCTCCTTGCAACCGAACGCCGGTTCCCAAGGTGAATACGCTGGCCTGCTGGCGATTCGTGCGTACCACCAGAGCCGTGGTGAAGACCGTCGCGATATCTGCCTGATCCCATCGTCCGCCCACGGCACCAACCCGGCCACCGCCAACATGGCTGGCATGCGTGTGGTCGTGACTGCCTGCGATGCCCGCGGCAACGTCGACATCGAAGACCTGCGCGCCAAGGCCATCGAGCACCGCGAACACCTCGCTGCGCTGATGATCACCTACCCGTCGACCCACGGCGTGTTCGAAGAAGGCATCCGCGAAATCTGCGACATCATTCACGACAACGGCGGCCAGGTGTACATCGACGGCGCCAACATGAACGCCATGGTCGGCCTCTGCGCACCGGGCAAGTTCGGCGGCGACGTGTCCCACCTGAACCTGCACAAAACCTTCTGCATTCCACACGGCGGTGGCGGCCCGGGCGTCGGCCCGATTGGCGTCAAGTCGCACCTGACGCCGTTCCTGCCGGGCCACGCCCAGATGGAACGCAAGGAAGGCGCGGTCTGCGCGGCACCGTTCGGCAGCGCGAGCATTCTGCCGATCACTTGGATGTACATTCGAATGATGGGTGGCGCGGGTCTCAAGCGTGCTTCGCAATTGGCGATCCTGAATGCCAACTACATTTCCCGTCGCCTCGAAGAGCATTACCCAGTGTTGTACACCGGCAGCAATGGTCTGGTGGCGCACGAATGCATCCTCGACCTGCGTCCGTTGAAAGACAGCAGCGGCATCAGTGTCGATGACGTCGCCAAGCGCCTGATCGACTTCGGCTTCCACGCCCCGACCATGTCGTTCCCGGTGGCCGGCACGTTGATGATCGAGCCGACCGAAAGCGAATCCAGGGAAGAACTGGACCGTTTCTGCGACGCCATGATCCGCATCCGCGAAGAAATCCGCGCGGTGGAAAACGGCACGCTGGACAAGGACGACAACCCGCTGAAAAACGCGCCACACACCGCCGCGGAAATCGTTGGCGAGTGGACGCATCCGTATAGCCGCGAGCAAGCGGTTTACCCGGTAGCGTCGCTGATCGAAGGCAAGTACTGGCCACCGGTCGGTCGCGTCGACAACGTCTTCGGCGATCGCAACCTGGTCTGCGCCTGCCCGTCGATCGAAAGCTACGCTTGATCTATAGGGGGCGGGTTCGCTCGCCCCCATTTTCAAGAACACCACATCTCCCTGCAGGAGCTGCCGCAGGCTGCTCCTGCAGGGTGCATGCCTCGTGATATTTACGCCTATAACAAGAAACCGGAGAACAACCATGTCGTTAAGCGTGTTCGACCTGTTCAAGATTGGCATCGGCCCCTCCAGCTCCCACACCGTCGGCCCGATGCGTGCTGCTGCGCGCTTCGCCGAAGGTCTGCGCCGTGAAGGGCTGCTGGCCGCAACCACCTGCGTCAAAGTCGAGCTATACGGCTCGCTTGGCGCCACCGGCAAAGGCCACGGCAGCGACAAGGCTGTGTTGCTGGGCCTGGAAGGCGAACACCCGGATACCGTAGATACCGAAACCGTCGCCGCTCGCCTGCAAGAAATTCGCGGCAGCGGTCGCTTGAACCTGCTCGGCGAACACAGCATTGCGTTCAACGAGAAAGAACACCTGGCGATGATTCGCAAACCGTTGGCCTATCACCCCAATGGCATGATTTTTCGCGCGTTCGACGCCGCTGGCCTGCAAGTCCGCAGCCGCGAGTACTACTCGGTCGGCGGTGGTTTTGTCGTCGATGAAGACGCCGCCGGTGCCGACCGCATCGTCGAAGACGCCACACCGCTGACCTTCCCGTTCAAAAGCGCCAAGGACCTGCTCGGTCATTGCACCACCTATGGTTTATCGATCAGCCAAGTGATGCTGACCAACGAAAGCGCCTGGCGTCCGGAAGCGGAAACCCGTGCCGGTTTGCTGAAGATCTGGCAAGTGATGCAAGACTGCGTCGCCGCCGGTTGCCGCAACGAAGGCATTCTGCCCGGTGGATTGAAGGTCAAACGTCGGGCCGCTGCGCTGCATCGGCAACTGTGCAACAACCCGGAATCATCGCTACGCGATCCGCTGTCGGTGCTGGACTGGGTCAACCTGTACGCCTTGGCGGTCAACGAAGAAAACGCCAACGGCGGACGCGTAGTTACGGCGCCCACCAATGGTGCAGCCGGAATCATCCCGGCGGTGCTGCATTACTACATGCGCTTCATCCCCGGCGCCAACGAAGATGGCGTCGTGCGCTTTCTATTGACGGCCGCCGCGATCGGCATTCTGTACAAGGAAAACGCCTCGATCTCCGGCGCCGAAGTCGGCTGTCAGGGCGAGGTTGGCGTCGCCTGTTCCATGGCCGCCGGCGCCTTGTGTGAAGTGCTGGGCGGCACCGTGCAGCAGGTGGAAAACGCCGCCGAAATCGGCATGGAACACAACCTCGGCCTGACCTGCGACCCGATTGGCGGGCTGGTGCAAGTGCCTTGCATCGAGCGCAACGCCATGGGTTCGGTCAAGGCCATCAATGCGGTGCGCATGGCCTTGCGCGGCGACGGTCAGCACTTCGTCTCCCTCGACAAAGTCATCCGCACCATGCGCCAGACCGGCGCCGACATGAAAAGCAAATACAAGGAAACCGCCCGTGGCGGTTTGGCGGTCAACATTATCGAGTGCTGATGCGCGCATCTGCACTATTTTCAGGAGCTGGATATGTCCACCGAACAATTGTTGAAAACCCCGTTGCACGCACTGCACCTCGAACTCGGCGCCCGCATGGTGCCGTTTGCCGGCTACGACATGCCGGTGCAATACCCGTTGGGCGTGATGAAAGAACACCAACACACCCGTGATCAGGCCGGGCTGTTCGATGTTTCGCACATGGGCCAGATCCGCCTGACCGGCGCCAACGCGGCCAAAGCCCTGGAAACCCTGGTGCCGGTGGACATCATCGACCTGCCAGTGGGCATGCAGCGCTACGCGATGTTCACCAACGAGACCGGTGGCATCCTCGACGACCTGATGGTCGCCAACCTCGGTAATGACGAACTGTTCCTGGTGGTCAACGCCGCCTGCAAGGATCAGGACCTGGCGCACCTGCGCAAGCATATCGGTGACCAGTGCACCATCGAGCCACTGTTCGAAGAGCGCGCGTTGCTCGCGTTGCAAGGCCCGGCTGCCGTTACCGTGCTCGCACGCCTGGCGCCGGAAGTTGCGAAGATGACCTTCATGCAGTTCGCCCGCTTGAAGCTGTTGGGCGTGGACTGCTTTGTCAGCCGTTCGGGCTACACCGGCGAAGACGGTTTCGAAATCTCCGTACCAGCGGCCAACGCCGAAGCCCTGGCTCGTGCCCTGCTGGCCGAACCGGAAGTGGCGGCCATCGGCCTCGGCGCTCGCGACTCCCTGCGCCTGGAAGCCGGCCTGTGCCTCTACGGCCACGACATGAACACCGAAACCAGCCCAATCGAAGCGAGCCTGTTGTGGGCCATCTCCAAGCCTCGTCGTGCCGATGGCGCACGGGCCGGCGGCTTCCCTGGAGCTGAAACCGTGTTCGCCCAGCAACAAGCTGGTGTCAGCCGCAAACGCGTTGGCCTGCTGCCGCAGGAACGTACGCCAGTGCGCGAAGGTGCAGAGATCGTCAACGAAGCCGGCGACATCATCGGCAGCGTGTGCAGCGGCGGCTTCGGTCCGACCCTTGGCGGTCCTTTGGCCATGGGTTACCTCGACAGCGCTTATATAGCTTTGGATACGCCGGCTTGGGCAATTGTTCGTGGGAAAAAGGTGCCTTTGCTTGTAAGCAAAATGCCATTTGTTCCACAACGCTACTATCGCGGTTGATTGACTGTTTCTATAAGTAACGCGGTTGCGTTAACAGTGCACTAATCTGTAACGCAGCCGCCATAAAACAGTGCAAGCTTTCAATTATGAACTCGGCTTATAACGATCGAAAATAACTGAACCGCACATTCGTATAAGCCCGCACTAGTGGACTGAATAATTGCCATCAACCTAAGCAAAACCGGGCCCTTTGCAGGGCTTGTTTTTTGTCCGCTAGTTGGCGTAGAGTTTGTTCACTGTGTTTGCATGGGTCGCTTGGAATCGTGACCTGGGCAGTAGCCTACAAGTTAGCTACATCCCGTTCGACGTCTTCTTACTCTCCTGCAACCAGCCCCAGTACTCTTTCACGAGAAGGAGACTGTCATTCATTTTTGCGTCAAAGGAAATAAGAAATGTCCCAACGTCAGAGCGGTACTGTCAAGTGGTTTAACGACGAGAAAGGTTTTGGTTTTATCACTCCAGAAAGCGGTCCGGATCTGTTCGTACATTTCCGCGCTATTCAGGGCAACGGCTTCAAGAGCCTGAAAGAAGGCCAGAAAGTGACTTTCGTTGCTGTGCAAGGCCAGAAAGGCATGCAAGCTGACGAAGTACAAGCAGAAGCCTGATCTTCTGTAACGAAAAAGCCCCTGATGCTGACATCAGGGGCTTTTTTGTGCGCGTAAATCCGTAAAATGGCTTCTTTTTCCGTTCAGAGGCTGCCATGTCGAAACACCTGCTCAACCCACAGGGCGACTTCCCCGCCGTCGGCCTGGGTCGTCGCCTGGCAGCGATGTTCTACGACTTCCTGTTATGCACCGCTCTGCTGATCGTCACCAGCGGCATTTACAAGATGATCCAGATGGCGATCATCGGCGAAGGCCAAATGCGAGCCTTGACCGACGCCGGCGCGCTGGACGGTGATCCGCTGCTATCGACGGTTCTGCTGTTCGTGCTATTCGGCTTCTTCGCCAAGTTCTGGACCTGGTCGGGGCAGACGCTGGGCATGCAGGTCTGGGGCATCCGCGTGCAGAACGCCGATGGCTCATCCATCAGCCTGTGGCAGGCGCTGCTGCGCTTTGTGGTGTCGATCGCGTCCTGGCTATGCCTCGGGCTGGGGTTCCTCTGGTCGCTGTTCGACAAGCAGAAGCGCAGCTGGCATGACATCTATTCCAATACCCAGCTTGTACGCATTCCAAAGAAACAAAAGTAGCGCCCATAAAAAAGATCGCAGCCTTCGGCAGCTCCAAGGTTCTATGTAGACCTGTAGGAGCTGCCGAAGGCTGCGATCTTTTGATCTTGCCCTTAAGCGTTGCCGGCCAACTTCATCCGCGCCGCCTGCGTGAAATCAAGCATCCGCTTCAACGGCCGCACTGCCTGCGGAATCAACGCCGGATCAACAAAGATCTCGTTGGTCCCTTCACGCAAGCTCTTCAGCGTGCGCTCTAGCGTATTCATCGCCATCCAGGGACAATGCGCGCAACTGCGGCACGCTGCACCGTTACCGGCCGTTGGCGCTTCGATAAAGACCTTGTCCGGGCACAGCTGCTGCATCTTGTAGAAGATGCCGCGGTCGGTGGCGACGATCAGAGTCTTGTTTGGCAGGCTCTGCGCAGCCGCGATCAGCTGACTGGTGGAACCCACCGCGTCGGCCAATTCGATGACGGCAGTCGGCGACTCCGGGTGCACCAGAATGGCCGCCTCCGGGTACAGCGCTTTCATGTCTTCGAGCTGCTTGGCCTTGAACTCTTCGTGGACGATGCAGGCACCGTCCCACAACAGCATGTCGGCGCCGGTCTTGCGCTGGATGTAAGTCCCCAGGTGCTTGTCCGGGCCCCAGATAATGGTTTCGCCGTTATCCATCAGGCTTTCGACGATTTCCAGCGCGCAGCTGGAAGTCACTACCCAGTCTGCCCGGGCTTTGACCGCCGCCGAGGTGTTGGCATACACCACCACCGTGCGTTCCGGGTGCTGATCGCAGAACGCCGAGAACTCGTCTACCGGGCAACCCAGGTCCAGCGAGCAGGTCGCTTCCAGGGTCGGCATCAGCACGCGTTTTTCAGGGTTGAGGATTTTCGCGGTTTCGCCCATGAACTTCACACCGGCGACCACCACGGTCTTGGCCGGATGGGCATTGCCGAAGCGGGCCATCTCCAGAGAGTCGGAGACGCAACCACCGGTTTCTTCGGCCAGGGCCTGAATGACGGGATCGCAATAGAAGTGGGCAACCAGCACCGCGTCCTGAGCCTTGAGCTCGGCAGCGATGGCAGTACGGTAATAAGCCTCTTCCTCGGCGGTCAGCGGTTTGGGCTGCTTGGCGTCGAGGTGGGCTTGAACCAGAAGGCGTTCGGAAATCTGCGTCATGTTCGCAAGACCTGCAGGCGCTTTCGCGCGAAAGTCGAGTATACACCCGGCTCCGGCCCCTTCAGGGTACCGCCGGGAGAGTGAGTATTCATCAGGCGTGGACAGCGTTGAAGCTGCGCAAGGCTACAGAATATCCCGTGGATGCAAAAGATGATTCTGACCTGCGTCACCCGGACTGAGCCGAGCTCAAATCGCGGGCAAAAAAAAACCCGGAAATCCTCACTTACGTGGGCCTTCCAGATTTTTTAAAATGGTGGGTCGTGTGGGATTCGAACCTACGACCAATTGGTTAAAAGCCAACTGCTCTACCAACTGAGCTAACGACCCGCTGTGTGGTGGCGCGTATAATACTGATTTTTAAGGACTATTCAACACCTAATTTGAAATAAATCAAAAATAAGGTGTTGGGTCGGTCACACCGGCTGCCGCGAAGCCTTCTGCACGCAGGCGGCAGCTGTCGCATTTACCGCAGGCACGGCCATTATCGTCTGCCTGATAGCAGGAAACGGTCAGCCCGTAATCAACGCCAAGCTTCACACCAGCCTGAACGATCTGCGCCTTGCTCAGGTTCTGCAGTGGCGCCTGGATACGGAAGCCCTGCCCTTCTACTCCGGCCTTGGTCGCCAGGTTGGCCATGCGTTCGAAGGCTTCGATGAACTCGGGGCGGCAATCCGGGTAACCGGAATAGTCCACCGCGTTGACACCGATAAAGATGTCACGCGCCCCCAGCACTTCGGCCCAGCCCAGCGCCAGGGACAGAAACACGGTGTTGCGCGCCGGCACGTAAGTCACCGGGATACCTTCACCCGGTGTTTCCGGCACATCGATGCTCGTATCGGTCAACGCCGAGCCGCCGATACCGTTCAAGTTCAGGCTGATCACCTTGTGCTCGACCACACCCAAGTCTTGGGCGACACGTGCCGCGGCATGCAATTCGGCGTGAGACCGCTGACCGTAATCGAAGCTCATGGTGTAGCAGCTATAGCCTTCAGCGCGGGCCATGGCCACAACGGTCGCCGAGTCGAGGCCGCCAGACAGCAGGATGACCGCACGTTTTTCTGCAGTGTTCGTTTGTTCAGTCATTTCAGCGCCCCGGCTCGTCATTCCAAAGATATTTATGCAGCTGCAATTGCAGACGCACAGGCAGATTGTCCGCCACCACCCAATCCGCCAGATCACGCGCATTCAGGTCATGGTGGCTCGGCGAGAACAGGACTTCGCCGGCACGCAGGTCAAGGCCGTACTGAATCAGCTTGGACACGGCCCAGTCGTAGTCTTCCCGCGAACAGATGACAAACTTCACCTGATCGTTAGGCGTGAGCAGCTCGATGTTCTCGTAGCGGTTGCGGTGTGCTTCTTTCGAACCCGGGGTTTTCAGGTCGACGACGCGGCTGACCCGTGGATCGACTGCCGAGATGTCCAGCGCGCCACTGGTTTCCAGCGACACTTCGTAACCGGCGTCACACAACTGCTTGAGCAAGAGAATGACATTCGGTTGCGCCAGGGGCTCGCCGCCCGTGACACACACATAACGCGGGCGAAAACCGGCCACTTGTTCGAGGATGTCGTCGAGGGTGCGAAGGGTGCCGCCGGTGAACGCGTAGGCGCTGTCGCAGTATTGGCAACGCAATGGGCAACCGGTCAGGCGCACAAATACAGTGGGCAGCCCGGCAGTCCGCGTTTCACCCTGCAACGAGTAGAAAACTTCGGTGATTCTCAATGTGTCTTGCATAGTCGCCACGGGCGTAACAGCTAAACAGGCTGTCCGCCTCCGTCAGGCACTTCAAGGAACCCCGGCAATGCGCAGATCCCAAAAAGCGTGTTTCAGAAAAAGGGGGTGAATTCTAACGAAAAAACCCGCGACAAGCGCGGGTTTCTTCGAAACAGGTCGAGCAGGCTTACATGCGCTGCAAGTCGCGTTGCGCCAGCTGAGCGGCGGAAGTACCCGGATATTGGGACACAACCTGCTGCAGAATGCCTTTGACCCTGTCGGTATGACCGAGGCGGCGCTCTACATCAGCGAGCTTGTACAGCGAATCAGGCACTTTGGGGTGCTTGGGGTACAGCTGCGAAACCTTGGCAAATGCCTGACCTGCACCTTGCAGATCGCCTTTGGCGAGGTTCACTTCACCCAACCAGTACTGGGCGTTGCCCGCGTATTGGCTGTTCGGGTATTTGCGCAGGAATGCGGCGAAAGCCTGGCTGGCCCTGTCGAAATCCTTGGCTTTGATCAGGTCGAAGGCTGCATCGTAATACAGTTTTTCCTTCGCCGGATCAGCCGGTTCGCCACCCGCGGCAGGCGCTTGTGTGGAAGTGGCAGCGGCGGCCGCTCCCGCACCTGCGCCGGTTGCTGCACCGGGGGCATTCAAATGGCCACCGGTGGAAGAATTATCAGGAGTCGCGGCTGGTGCAACGCCGGTTCCTATGCGCCGATCAAGATCCTGATATCGCTCCAGGTTCTCTTGCTTCATGCGCGCTACATCATTTTGCAGAACTTCGATCACACCCTGTTGGCGTGAGATCTGCTCCTGCATCGATTGCAGTTGGTTGAACAGCTCGCCCTGTGCCGAGACAGGGGCCGAAACCCCTCCCCCGGCATAGGCGCCGTTCGTACCGTAACCCGCAGGCGGATAACTACTCCCGCTATTGTTATAGCCGGAGTTGTCCTCGACCACAGGAACCGCAGCCCACACCGCAAGCGGTGCGAGGCTGAGAGCCAAAACAGTTACAGCACGACGGCACGTTCGCATGACGAATTACTTACGCAGTTCGACGCGACGGTTTTGAGCCCAGGACTGCTCGTCGTTGCCGGTAGCAACTGGACGCTCTTCGCCGTAGGAAACCAGTTCCAGCTGAGCTGGGGAAACACCTTGCAGTACCAGGTAGCGCTGAACGGCTTTCGCACGACGCTCGCCCAGTGCCATGTTGTACTCACGAGTACCACGTTCGTCGGTGTTGCCTTCCAGAACAACGCGAGCGCCGTTTGCTTTCAGGTCTTTGGCGTGAACGTCCAGAGCGCGCATGGCTTCTGGCTTCAGGTCCGAGCTGTCGTATTCGAAGTAGAAGGTGGTGATTGCGCGCAGAGCAGCTTCTTCGCTCAGGGAGCCGTCAACAGCACCAGTGTTAGCGCCGTAACCAGCGTTTGGATCAACAGCGCCTTCACCGGCGTTGTCGCCGCCTTTGGACGAGCAACCTACAGCTACAGCCATGGCCAGAGCCAGCGCAGCAAATTTACCAAACTTCAGCATTTCCATCGTGAAACTCCTAATGAACCCCAGTGTGTTAAGTACAACGTGTAGCGCCGCGTCAGTTCAGGTAAGGGGACCAGGACGGTTCTCTGACTTCGCCTTGTGCGGTAGGAAGCGGGAGCCTCACGCGTCCATTAATGGACACGAGCATCAAGACTCCCCGGCCCTGCTGGCGGGTGGCGTAGATTACCATGGTGCCGTTGGGCGCAACAGTAGGCGACTCGTCCAGAGTGCTATCAGTGAGGATCTTTACACTACCTCGCTGCAAATCCTGGGCCGCCACCTTGAAATTGGTGAAGCCTTCCTGACGATGGATCATCACCAGGGTCTTTTCATCAGCCGACAGTTTAGGGTTGGCGTTGTAGTTGCCGATAAAGGTCACACGTTCCGCACCACCACCGCTTGCGCTGGTTTTGTAGATCTGTGGCTTGCCGCCACGGTCGGAGGTGAAGTAGATGGTCGAACCATCTTTACCCCAGAACGGTTCGGTGTTGATGCCTTGGCCGTTAGTAACGCGGCTGATCTGACGCGAACCCAGGTTCATCACATAAATGTCCGGGTTGCCATCTTTCGACAATACGAATGCCAGACGCTGACCATCCGGCGACCAGGCTGGCGCACCATTCAGACCTTCGAAGTTGGTGATCTGCTCACGGCGACCGGTGTCGATGTTCTGCATGAAAATGCGCGGACGCTTCTGCTCGAACGACACGTAGGCAATGCGTTTGCCATCCGGTGCAAAACGCGGCGACAGGATTGGCTCGCGCGATTGCAGCAGGGTCACGGCACGGGCACCGTCATAGTCCGAACGTTGCAGCGTGTAGCGAGTGTTCTTCTCGGAGAACCGCTCGGCCGTCACGTACAGCAGACGCGTCGAGAACGCACCTTTGATACCGGTGAGTTTCTCGAACGACTGGTCGGAGATGTAGTGCGCCATGTCGCGCAGTTGGTCGACGCTGCCCGACACGCTGCCGGTCAGCACTTGCTGCTCGGTGGCGACGTTGAACAGTGCGTACTGCACCTGCAGGCGACCGCCCGCCGGAACGATACTGCCGACCATAATGTACTGGGCGCCAACAGCCTTCCAGTCACGGTAGATGATTTCGCTGGCCTGGCTTGGCTGGCTGATCATGTTCTGCTTTGGAATCGGCGCGTAGTAACCCGAGTTACGCAGGTCGTTACCGATGATTTCGGCCATGTCATCCGGCAGCACGCTGCCACCCTGGAAACCGAATGGCACTACGGCAATTGGAGTTGCCTGGGAGCTACCACTGCTGACCAGGATATTTTTTTCATCTGCGGTGGCCAGTCCTGCAAAGCAGAACATGACTACAAGCAGTCCTCGAAGAAGGTTTCTCACAAGGCTAGATCCTCAGGTGTGAATGTCATCTTGAATGAACGATAGGGTGCGAAGTCAGCTGGCTTCAGACCCTGCATTTCGGTCAATCGACCAATATTTTTTACCGCCGCTACCGTTGAACTGTCGAACGGCACATCACCACTGGAATGGACAACCGATACGCCGGAGATCGTTCCGTCAGGCAGCATGTTGATTTGCAGGATCACTTTCATGCCCTTGCGGGCCGACGGTGGCTGCGCCCAACCTTCAGAAGCGCGTGAGCGAATCAGGTCATCGAAGTTGCCGGCGACTTCGTCACCCTGCTCATCGGCCAAGGCCTGCTGACGCTGCGGCGTGTCGGAAAGCAAATCTGCCAGGGCCTGAGCCTTTTTCTCTTCGACGGATTTACGTGCCGCTTCCTGCGATTTTTTCTTCGCAGCATCGGCAGCAGCTTTCTTCTTCGCGTCTTCGGCGACTTTCTTCTTCGCCTCTTCAGCTTCAGATTTCTTCTTGGCGTCTTCGGCGGCTTTCTTCTTCGCGTCTTCGACGATCTTTTTCTTCGCTTCTTCAGCGGCCGCTTTCTTGGCCTCTTCTTCAGCCGCTTTCTTGGCTTCTTCTTCAGATTTCTTTTTGGCTATATCAGCCAATTGTTTCTCTTCGGCCTTTTTGGCTTCGGCAGTCTTCTTGGCTTCATCGGCTTTCTTGGCTTCATCAGCCTTTTTTGCCTCTTCCGCTTTCTTCGTCTCGTCGGCCTTCTTGGATTCTTCGGCTTTTTGAGCCGCATCTTCCTTCTTTTGTTCCGCGGCCTTGATCGCTTCCTGTTCGATCTTTTTCTGTTCCATCTGTTCGACTTCGGTCTGGCGCGCAGCGGATTTCTGCGCCTCACCCGCAATCTTCTGATTGGTCTGGGTAGTCGCCCGACTTTTCGATTTCAACTGATACAGGGTCGCCTGGACGATCGGCTTGGCCGGCGGTAGCTCCGGTGTGAAGGCGAAACTGACGAACAGCATGCCAAAAACCAGCACGTGCAAGACAATCGCCAAGACACTAGGCCAGAAGTAGCTTTCCGAGGCGGACGGCTCTCGCATTGGCTGCATCAGGGGGCCTCGGTAATCAAGCCAACATTACCGACCCCGGCTTTCTGCAACCCGCCCATCGCGCCCATGACGGAGCCGTAATCGACAGTCTTGTCGCCGCGAATGAAGACCTGGGTGCGCTTGCCGCCTTCAGTACCGGCGCGAATGATCTTGGTCACCGCGTCGGTCATTTGCGGCAAGGTCATGGCCTTGTCCTGTTGCTTTTCGGTGTCGACTTCGCTGCCAAGGTTCCAGTAGTAGGTCTTGTCAGACTTGATCGAAATGGTCAGGACCTGGGTGTTGTTGTCCTGCGGCAAGGCTTCGCTGGAAACCTTGGGCAGATCAACTTTCACGCCCTGATTGAGCATCGGCGCGGTCACCATGAAGATGACCAGCAGCACCAGCATCACGTCGATGTAAGGCACCACGTTCATCTCGGCAACCGGCTTGCGCTTTTTGCGAGCTCGAGCGATTAAAGCCATTGGAAATTACCTGCTTATTCTTCGCTGGTGTGCACTTTGCGGTGCAGGATCGCCTGGAATTCATCGGCGAAGGTGTAGTAACGGCCCAGCAGGGTTTCACTGCGAGCAGCAAAACGGTTGTACGCGATAACGGCCGGGATGGCGGCGAACAGACCGATCGCGGTAGCAATCAGTGCTTCAGCGATACCCGGGGCCACGGTGGCCAGGGTCGCTTGCTGGGCAGTTGCCAGACCACGGAAGGAGTTCATGATGCCCCAGACCGTACCGAACAGACCGATGTACGGGCTGACGGAACCGACGGTGGCGAGGAATGGCAGGCTCTGCTCGAGCTTTTCTTCCTCGCGGGAAATGGCCACGCGCATGGCACGGGCCACGCCTTCCATGACCGCTTCCGGGTCAACGCCGGACTGCTGACGCAGGCGGGAGAATTCCTTGAAGCCGGCACGGAAGATCTGCTCGACGCCCGAATCCGGATCAGGGTTGCTGCCGGCCTGACGGTAGAGTTTGGACAGGTCGATACCCGACCAGAAGCGCTCTTCAAAGCTCTCCAGGGCACGTCGACCGGCGCGCAGCAAATTGCTGCGCTGAAAGATCATGATCCATGAGGTCACCGATGCGGCTACCAGGATCAGCATTACCAGTTGCACCACGATACTGGCATTGCTGACCAGGCTCCACATGGAGGAATGGTCGACGACGTTAGCTTCCACGCTTTATCTCCTGCTTTGAGTGTGTACCCGCGCCGCTCACGTCGGCAAAGGCCGCACGTAGAGTTTCGGGAATGGCCCGGGGTTTCAAACTGTTGGTGCGCACACAGGCCACCAGAAACTGCCCTTCGCAGAGCAGCACATTATCCGTAGCCCGCCTGACCTGCTGCTTGAAGCGCAGGCTGACCCGGTTCAATTCAATGACTTCAGCGCTTACGAGCAGCTCGTCGTCCAGTCGCGCCGGCGCGTGGTAACGCGCTTCGCTGGAATGCACGACGAACAACAGGTCCTCCCCTGCCAGCGCCGACTGGGCAAAGCCCAGCTCCCGGAGCCGCTCGGTTCGAGCCCGTTCCATAAACTTGAGGTAATTGACGTAATACACGATGCCGCCCGCATCGGTGTCCTCGTAATAAACGCGACAACGATGTGCGAACGGCTCAAGCCCGTTTTGCGCGCGCATACTCTAGTGCTTACTCCTCAGGTTGCCAATCCGGCCAGGCAACTGTTTTTCATTGATTCGCGGCTTTCTGGCGAAAGTACGGTCCTGGGACAGCACAACCCCCGAATAAATCAGCGCGCAAAGGTGATTAATCGTCCACGGCATCGAGGAACTCGTCTACCACGGGCATCTCGCCCAATCGTGACGGGATGTTTAAACCGAAATGCAGATACGCATGCCGAGTGACCACCCGTCCCCGCGGCGTGCGCATGATGTAGCCCTGCTGGATCAAATATGGCTCCAGCACGTCTTCAATGGTGTGACGCTCTTCGCTGATCGCCGCCGCCAGACTGTCCACCCCCACCGGCCCACCGTCGAATTTCTCGATCATGGTCAGCAGCAGGCGTCGGTCCTGATGGTCGAAACCACGCTCGTCGACATCCAGCAGGTTCAGCGCCAGGTCGGCGATCGGCTTGGTGATATGACCCTTGGCGCGAACTTCGGCGAAATCCCGGACGCGGCGCAGCAAGCGGTTGGCAATTCGTGGAGTGCCACGGGCACGGCGGGCGATTTCAAAAGCGCCTTCCGGGTCCAGCGGCAAGCCGAGAATGTTCGCCGAACGGCTGACAATCGTCGCCAGGTCGGCGGTGCTGTAGAACTCCAGACGCTGGACAATGCCGAAACGGTCGCGCAACGGGTTGGTCAGCATACCGGCCCGAGTGGTTGCGCCAACCAGGGTGAACGGCGGCAGATCGAGTTTGATTGAGCGCGCGGCCGGCCCTTCGCCAATCATGATGTCGAGCTGGAAATCCTCCATGGCCGGGTACAGCACTTCTTCGACGATCGGCGACAACCGATGGATCTCGTCGATGAACAGCACATCATGGGGCTCAAGGTTGGTCAGCAACGCCGCCAGATCACCCGGGCGCTCGAGGACCGGCCCCGAGGTGCTTTTGATCGACACGCCCATTTCCTGGGCAATGATGTTGGCCAGGGTGGTTTTACCCAAGCCCGGCGGGCCGAAAATCAGCGTGTGATCCAGCGATTCATTGCGCCCGCGCGCAGCCTGGATGAACAACTCCATTTGCTCGCGAACGGTCGGCTGGCCAATGTATTCGGCCAGGCTGACGGGACGAATCGCCCGGTCCTGGACTTCCTCGCGATCACGGGGACCTCCCGTGGCGGCGATCAGACGATCAGCTTCAATCACTTAGATCATTCCCTTAAGGGCACGACGAATCATGTCTTCACTGCTCAAACCTTTCTCCTTGATCGCGGAAATCGCCTTGCTGGCCTCCTGCGGCTTGTAGCCCAGGGAAATCAGCGCGCTGACCGCGTCATTTTCGGCGGTGGCGACCGGAGGCGCATCTGGCCCACCCGGCTGGTTTGGCACCAACGCGAACATCGCCGGCACGGTTTCCCAGGCCTTGAAGCGGTCCTTGAGTTCCACCAGCAAACGCTCGGCCGTCTTCTTGCCCACGCCCGGCACCTTGGTCAGCGCCGAAGTGTCCTGGGACTGCACGCAACGAACCAGCTCGTCGACCTCCAGGCTCGACATCAAGGCCAGCGCCAGTTTCGGCCCCACACCATTGAGACGGATCAATTCGCGAAAAAAGTCTCGCTCGCGCTTGCCAAAGAAGCCATAGAGTAACTGCGCGTCTTCGCGTACGACCAAATGGGTGTGCAAGGTCAGCGGTTCACCGACCGACGGCAAGCGATAAAGCGTGGTCATGGGCACTTCCAGCTCATAACCCAGACCATTTACATCCAGAATCAGGTGCGGCGGCTGTTTCTCAGCCAAAGTGCCGCGCAAGCGTCCAATCACGTTTCAGATCCTTGAGCCTTGGCCAGATCAGTGCTGGCGACTGACAGAACAAGGGTTTTGCGCCGACAACACAGGCGCAAAACCCTCATTCCATAAAAAATGATTGCTGATGCTATCAGAGACGCAAGCGCCCGCCACGACTGCGTGCCGTACCCAGACCATGAGGCAACAGGCTGGAACGGGTGTGAGCATGACAAATCGCGATGGCCAGGGCATCCGAAGCATCGATTTGCGGCTTGCTGGTCAATTTCAGCATGTGCATGACCATCATTTGCACTTGTTCTTTGTTCGCCCCGCCGGTGCCGGTCACCGCCTGTTTAACCTGGGTCGCGGTGTATTCGGCGATTTCCAGGCTTTCCTCGGCACCGGCCACGATGGCTGCGCCGCGCGCCTGGCCGAGTTTGAGGGCGGAGTCGGCATTGCGCGCCATGAAGACTTTTTCAATGCCCATGGTCACCGGGCCGTAGGTCTGAATGACTTCACGCACGCCCCGATAGACGATTTGCAGGCGCTCGTGCAGCTCGCCGGAGCCCGTGCGAATGCAGCCCGACGCCACGTACACGCAGCCACGCCCGGTATCACGTACCACGCCATAACCGGTGATACGCGAACCGGGGTCGATTCCAAGAATTAAAGTCATAACGCCTGCGGGTTAGGTAAGAGCACGATATTCAATACAGCGAATAACAAATGTGGGAGCTGACTTGCCTGCGATGGCGTAGGCACATCAAACAATGATGTAGCCTGACACGCCGCCATCGCAGGCAAGCCAGCTCCCACACTGAATCTTAGTCGCCCTTATCCGAGCTGTGCGGCCACCGACTCTGGAATGTCGGCGTTGGAATACACGTTTTGCACGTCGTCCAGGTCTTCGAGCATGTCGATCAGCTTCAGAACCTTCTCGGCGCCTTCCAGGTCCAGTTCGGCACTGGTGGTCGGCAGCATGACGATTTCCGCATCATCGCCCTTGAAGCCGGCAGCCTCCAAAGCGTTGCGCACGGAATAGAAGCCGGCGAACGAGGTGAACACGTCGATCGAACCGTCTTCGTGGGTCACCACGTCATCGGCGTCGGCCTCCATGGCCGCTTCCATCAGCGCATCCTCATCAACGCCTGGTGCGAAGGAAATCTGCCCCTTGCGCTCGAACAGGTAGGCCACCGAACCGTCGGTGCCGAGGTTGCCGCCGCACTTGCTGAACGCATGGCGAACAGCCGCTGCGGTGCGGTTGCGGTTGTCGGTCATGCATTCGACCATCACCGCCACACCGCCCGGGCCGTAACCTTCGTAGGTCAGTTCGACCATGTCGTCGGTATCGGCAGCACCGGCGCCGCGAGCAACCGCGCGATCGATGATGTCGCGGCTCATGTTCGCGCCGAGGGCCTTGTCCAGCGCCAGACGCAAACGCGGGTTGGAACCCGGATCACCACCGCCCTGACGGGCAGCAACGGTCAGTTCACGAATCCACTTGGTGAAAATCTTGCCCTTCTTGGCATCCTGACGTTCTTTGCGGTGCTTGATGTTCGCCCACTTGGAATGACCCGCCATAACTCGCTCCGAATTATCTTTGAAACATTGCCCGCCACGCCATGATGCGCCAGCCAGCAAAAAAAAATCTCGACCCTATCTATAAAGAAGGGGCGCATCCGAAGATGCGCCCACAAGGTCAGTCTTACTCAGCCTTTGGCGTTTCGCGCAGACGAATGTGCAGTTCGCGCAATGCCTTGGCATCCACCAGACCCGGAGCCTGAGTCATGACGCAGGCAGCGCTCTGGGTTTTCGGGAAGGCGATCACTTCACGGATCGACTGGGCGCCGGTCATCAGCATCACCAGACGGTCCAGACCGAAGGCCAGACCACCGTGCGGCGGCGCGCCGTATTTCAGGGCGTCGAGCAGGAAGCCGAACTTCTCTTCCTGTTCCGCTTCGCTGATACCCAGCAGACGGAACACCGACTGTTGCATTTCCTTGCGGTGGATACGGATCGAACCGCCACCCAGCTCGGTGCCGTTCAGGACCATGTCGTAGGCACGGGACAGCGCGGTTGCCGGGTTGGCTTCCAGTTCTTGCGGCGTGCACTTCGGCGCGGTGAACGGGTGGTGCAACGCGGTGAAGCTGCCGTCGTCGTTTTCTTCGAACATCGGGAAGTCGACGACCCACATTGGCGCCCACTTGCAGGTCAGCAGCTCCAGGTCGTGGCCGAGCTTGATCCGCAGAGCCCCCAGGGCTTCGCTGACGATCTTCGATTTATCAGCGCCGAAGAACACGATATCGCCATCGACCGCACCGACGCGATCGAGAATCACGTTGAGGTTGGCCTCAGGGATGTTCTTGACGATCGGCGATTGCAGACCTTCAACGCCTTTGGCGCGCTCGTTGACCTTGATGTACGCCAGGCCCTTGGCACCATAGATACCGACAAACTTGGTGTAGTCGTCGATTTGTTTGCGCGGCATGCTCGCCGCGCCTGGAACGCGCAAGGCGGCGATGCGGCATTTCGGGTCATTGGCCGGGCCGCTGAACACCTTGAAGTCGACTTCTTTCAGTTGGTCGGCAACGTCCACCAGTTCCAGTGGGTTACGCAGGTCCGGTTTGTCGGAACCATAACGACGCATGGCCTCTTCAAAGGTCATGTGCGGGAAGTCGCCGAATTCCAGATCCAGCACTTCCTTGAACAGGTTGCGGATCATTTGTTCGGTGATGCCCATGATCTCTTTTTCATCGAGGAAGCTGGTCTCGATGTCGATCTGGGTGAATTCCGGCTGACGGTCGGCGCGCAGATCTTCGTCACGGAAGCACTTGGCGATCTGGTAGTAACGATCGAAGCCGGCAACCATCAGCAGTTGCTTGAACAGCTGCGGCGATTGCGGCAAGGCGAAGAAGGAACCGGCGTGGGTACGGCTTGGCACCAGATAGTCGCGCGCGCCTTCCGGGGTCGCACGGGTCAGGATCGGCGTCTCGACGTCGAGGAAGCCGTTCTCGTCCAGGAAGCGACGGATGCTGGTGGTCATGCGCGAACGCAGACGCAGCTTCTCGAGCATTTCCGGGCGACGCAGGTCGAGGAAGCGATAACGCAGGCGGGTTTCTTCGCCGACGTCGGAGAACTCGTTCAGCGGGAACGGCGGGGTTTCCGCTTCGTTCAACACTTCCAGCTCATAGCCCAGCACTTCGATCATGCCCGACGCCATGTTGGCGTTGGTGGCACCGGCCGGACGCAGGCGCACCTTGCCGGTGATCTTGACCACGTATTCGCTGCGCACGCGATCGGCGGCGGCGAAGGATTCAGCGCGGTCCGGGTCGAACACCACCTGGGCCAGACCGTCACGATCACGGATATCGAGGAAAATCACCCCACCGTGGTCACGGCGACGGTGAACCCATCCGCAAAGGGTAATTTCCTGGCCTTCCAGGCTTTCGTTCAGTTGGCCGCAATAATGGCTGCGCATCATGGTCGTGGTTTCACTTCTCGTAATTCGAAATTCGGTTGGAGGTCTTGCCGCATCCCCACACTTAAATAAGGTGCCAGATGATGCAAGAGCTCGCGCGTGTCATTCAGCCCGGGCGCTAGACCCTAGTCAGCTTTGTCGCCACCGGCCAGATTCTTCTTGGAACCGGTCTTGAAGTCGGTTTCGTACCAGCCGGTGCCGCTGAGGCGGAAGCCCGGCATGGACAGCATCTTTTTCAGCTCTGGCGCCTGGCAGGCAGGGCAGTCGACCAGCGGTGCTGCGCTGATCTTTTGAATGGCTTCCAACTGATGACCACAGGAAGCACATTGATAGTCGTACATCGGCATGGGGGTTGTCTCGGCGATCAGATTGCTACCGCGCATGCTGAGCTTTGCGGCAAAGGGCGGGATTATATCCATTAAATGCAGCCTGTGCAGCCGTAAGACTGCACAGACCGACACTCGACCCGATCAACCGCCACCGGCTAAGCCATGATGAGGCAACTTCCCTCCTTCAGGCTATGCACGACGCAGACAACCCGCACCAGCCCAGTAAAATTCTTCACCCCGCCATGACGCAAATGCACTTCGCGATCTACGTGGGACAGCAGTGCACTGACCGAACAGCAATTGACCTTGGCCATATCACCCAAAATATCCCAATAGACCTGCTCAAGCCGCAAACAGGTCGCAAAGCCATTCAAACGCACTGACCGGGATAAGGGCTGGGCCAGGCCCATGTCGAATTCGCTGACTAATGAATCAATCCTTACGTCCTTGAGTGGACCGACCCTCCCCTCGTTTCGCCTGTCTTCATAAACCATACCGTAGACACTCCTTTGCCATCCTTGCTGCTTATAAGAGTCATATTCCGTTTCCTTATAAAAGCGCAGGCGCACAGGCATATCCAGATGACTTTATGACCATCAACGTAGGATAAGCCGACAACGGAGGGGAGATCATGGAGCACGTCCTAGGCCGGACGTTTTCCCACAAGAACTGACGCAACATCACTCAATGAAGAGGCAAAAGATCCGAGGAACACAGGGCCCGAACAACACTCAGCAAGCGTCATTCGCACACCCGCCAGTGGAAAGCACCGCTGGACTGCCTGATTTGAGTAGCCGCGGGCTTTGCTGTTAAATAGGCAGTGTGTCGCTACCGCCTATTTTCCGGGGGCTGCGCATAGGCTGACAGCAGGTACGTGTCCAACGCCTCTTATTGTTCTGAAGCGAACCGTGCTCCGTCAGCTCTTCCTTGTGATCCGTCTTAACGTGAGTTAATCAAAATGTTGAAAATCGTCCACCTGCTAATGGGCGCAGCAGCCCTGCTGCTGTCCTTCATCCCTAGCCTGCGATCCGAAGCGGTACCTTACCTGCAACAACCCGATGCGCTGTACCTGGCCTTTTTCGGCCTGCTCAACCTCACCCTTGCACCTGTAATCCCTTACTGGAACAAAGGCCCGCGTCATCAACTGCAAAACCTGGTCAGTGCCTTGCTGGTTCTGGCTGTCGTGCTGCAAACCCTGACGCTGATCGCCCCGATGCCTGTCATCGCCGGTCAACCTGCCGTTCTGTTCAGCCTGGTCGCTACCCTGATCGCCATTTTTTTGCACCTGGCCGTCAGCTTCTACAAATCTTCACCGACCTCCGCCTCGCCAAGCTATGACATGAGCAATCGCGATACTGGCACCGTTAAATGGTTTAATACTTCCAAAGGCTTCGGCTTTATTTCCCGCGATTCCGGCGATGATATTTTTGTGCACTTCCGGGCAATTCGCGGTGAAGGCCACCGTGTTCTGGTCGAAGGCCAGCGTGTAGAGTTCTCCGTCATGAACCGTGATAAAGGTCTGCAAGCCGAAGATGTGATCGCCGCCCTGCCGCGTCGCTGATTCAAGGCTAAAAAAAACCGCGAACAGCCCAGGCTGTTCGCGGTTTTTTATGACCTGTTTTTAGTAACGCGGCTCAGTAATGCGGCGGTGGGGCCTCTTCTTCGAAGGACTCGAACTGGCCAACCATTTCCTCCTGCCGCTTGAGCAGCGCCATCATTTGCAGTTGCAGGCGCTCAACCGCATGCTGCTGCGCCGCCAGCACATCATTCAATGTCTGGATGGTGTCATCCTGAAACGCCAACTGGCTTTCCAGATCGGTAACGCGCTCTTCCAGGCTCATGACTCACCCTCCAGAAACGTGAAGTCATCGGTCAACACCAGGCGCAGCCGTTCGCGAATCGTCGCGATCTGCTCCTGACTGTAGGATTTGGCCGGCTGCTTGCCCCAGACCGGGGCTGGCCAGGCGGCGTCCTCACGCTTGCGCACTATCACATGCATGTGCAACTGACTGACGACATTACCCAGGGCCGCGACGTTCAACTTGTCCGCATCGAATGAGTCCTTGAGCATCTCCGCCAGCGCGGTCGTTTCCTGCCACAGCTGCTGTTGATCTGCGACATCCAACTGAAATATCTCACTGATATCCTCGCGGCGTGGCACGAGGATAAACCACGGGTAGTTCGAATCATTGGATAACAGCAACCGACAGAGCGGGAAATCGCCGATCGGCAACGTGTCTTGTTGAAGTCGTGGATCTAAAGCGAACACAGCGCGCACTCCCCTCTGGTCATCTTTTTTCAGCTTAGCGCCCATACAGAAAAGACGGCACACCAAGCGACAGGAAGGCAGCATACCTGCGAACGCCACGGGCTTCACGAAAACTGCCGCCTGCTGCGTCCTCCGGGTACCACAACATGAGCCATTTTGATCCGGCATGCACCACGACAGAACCAGCCGTCACCTGTTTGAATCCACGACACAGCGACAGTGTGTGAATTCAGTACAGGAAATGAAATTTTCTGCACCAAAACCGCACAACGCGTCTACGCTCAGTGCGTCAGCATCCGCCAACTACTCACTGGCGGGGTGAACCGGTAACGTTTTTGGTTGTCACCCCCGCTGGTTCGATGTGGTAACCATGATGCGAAGCATGGCGTCAAGCTCAAGTAAAACGAGCTTGAACCCCCCGGGTTTATGAGGTTTTTACAGCAGCAGGCAAATCTTTGAAAAAAAACAGCAACAGAATTCCAATTTGTGCACGCTTGTTGCATTCACACCCGTATCGTCTATAAGCGCTCCGCTGGAAGTGGAGCGCTTCAGGCCAATAAAAACAGTGGCAGGATTGCCCGATGGAGATTCAAGTGCAGGACCAAGGACTCTTTTTTACCGATGCTCAAGCTCTGGAAAACAGCCCTGAAGTTGTCAATCCGGCTGCATCGGAGTTGTGAATTTGCGACACCTACCCAGCCATTTGCGACAGGGTCGTAAAGAAGCTGAAAGGTTAGATGCGCAAGTATCGCTAACAAGGTCAGCGTGATATAAGTTTGCGCCGACACAAAAAGAAAGAGCCGCCCGGATAATAAAACAGGTGGGACGGCAGTAACTCTTCTAAAAACCAAAGGAGCAAATCACGATGCGCGTGATGAAGTGGAGCATGATCGCACTGGCAGTTGCAGCAGCAGCCAGTACTCAAATGGCTACGGCCGCACCTTTCGTAAGTGACCAGGCTGAAGCCAAAGGTTTTGTTGAAGACGCCAAGTTCGACTTGCTGCTTCGCAACTATTACTTCAACCGTGACCGCAGAGACGGCGCAAGCGACCAGAAAGACTGGACACAGGGCTTCTGGGCCAATCTCAGCTCCGGTTACACCCAAGGTACCGTAGGCGTCGGCGTTGATGCATTCGGTTATCTGGGGATCAAACTGGACGGTGGCGACGGCACAACTGGTTCGGGTAACCTGAGCCGCGACTCCCAAGGCCGCAACCACGACGACTTCGGCAAAGCCGGTGCCGCCGTTAAAGTTCGCGTCTCCAAAACTGAACTGAAGTTCGGTGAGATGCAGCCAAGCACCTCTCCAGTATTCGCTATCGGCGGTTCCCGTCTGGTGCCTCAAACCGCTACCGGTTTCCAACTGCAGAGCAGCGAAATCAAGAACCTGGACCTGGAAGCCGGTCACTTCTACTCGGCCTCCAGCCAGGATGAGATGAACAGCGATGGCGAACTGTGGGCGAACTACGCCGGCGTTACCGCTGACAACGCAGACTATGCTGGCGGCAAGTACGCATTCACCGACAACCTCAGCGCATCGTTGTACGGCGCCCAGCTGGAAGACATCTGGAACCAGTACTACGCGAACCTGAACTACACCATCCCAATGGGTAGCGATCAGTCGATTAACCTGGACGGTAACATCTACAACACCCAAGATACCGGTTCCGCCAAAGCAGGCGAGATCAGCAACACCACGTTCTCGCTGGCTGCTGCTTACTCGTTCCTGAAAGCACACACCGTTACCGTGGCCTTCCAGAAAGTTAACGGCGACGTCCCGTTCGACTACATCGGCGTGGGTGACAACAACCGCGGCGGCGACTCGATCTTCCTCGCCAACTCCATCCAGTACTCTGACTTCAACGGCCCTAACGAGAAGTCTGCCCAGGTTCGTTATGACCTGAAAATGGCTGAGTACGGCGTTCCAGGTCTGAGCTTCATGACCCGTTACGTAAAAGGTTGGGACATCGACGGCAGCAACACTCCAACAGGCAGTGCTTACGCCGGCCTGTACGGTGAAGATGGCAAGCACAACGAAACCAACCTGGAAGCCAAGTACGTTGTTCAGTCTGGCCCGGCAAAAGATCTTTCCTTCCGCGTTCGTCAAGCATGGCACTTCGCTAATGGCGACCAAGGCGAAGGCGATATCAAAGAGTTCCGTCTGATCGTCGACTACCCGCTGTCGATTTTGTAATTGCCGTTAGCTAGTTCGCGGTAATCAAAAAAAGGCCCATCTTCGGATGGGCCTTTTTTATTGACTACAGCATTGTGTTTAACAAATCGGGCTCTTGCAAAACAAGTCTGACCGAAAGGTCAAATATGAATCGAAAGACCGATCCTTACACCGTTGCCGATTCCTGAACCACTCGAATAACCCGCTGCGGAAACGGAATATCGATTCCTGCTGCTTTCAAACGATCACGGGCGTGCTCGTTAAACATGAACAGCACATTCCAGTAATCAGCGGTCTTGACCCACACTCGCAGCGAAACAGTGATCGAGCTTTCGCCCAACATGGAAATGACCGCTTCCGGTGCCGGGTCAGCCAACACCCGCTCATCCCTGGCCAGTTCCAGCAACACTTCACGGGCCTTTTGCAGATCCGCGTGGCAATCCACACCGACATCAAACACTACTTTGCGTGTCGTTTGACGGTTGGTGTTAGTGATGATGCCATTCGACAGATTACCGTTAGGCACGATGATGGTTTTGTTATCGCCGGTGCGCAGTACGGTGTGGAAGATCTGGATGCTGTCGACAGTACCCGCAACGCCTTGGGCTTCGATCCAGTCACCGATACGGAACGGGCGGAACAACAGAATCAGCACGCCGCCGGCGAAATTCGCCAGGCTACCCTGCAAAGCCAGGCCGATCGCCAAGCCAGCGGCACCGATGGCCGCAACGAACGAAGTGGTTTCCACACCGATCATCGACGCCACGCTGACGATCAGCAGAACCTTGAGGATGATATTCGCCAGGCTGCTGATGAAGCCTTGCAGCGCCAGGTCGGCATTACGTAATGCCAGCAGGCCGCCGAGTTTTTGCGCAACTTTGCTGATCAGCCACCATCCGATGGCCAGGGTAATCACCGCCAACAGCACACGGCTACCGTATTCCATGATCATCGGAATCCAGGCTTGGGATGCCTTGACCAGGTTGTCCACTTCAGCATTCAAATCCATCTTCTTTCTCCTGATTTCCGGCTACCCGGCACGCAAAAATTAGCGGCAGAAAGACCGAACACCTGAGGCTCGATCATTTCTGCCGTTGCTTGGGCCTCGGACGTCGAAAGCGCCGAGAGGTTCCCGCTTGAAAAGTCAGTCGCGGAAGTTATTGAACTGCAGCGGCATGTCGAACGTCTTGGCGCGCAGGGCGGCAATCGCTTCCTGCAAATCGTCACGCTTCTTGCCGGTGATGCGCACCTGCTCGCCCTGAATGGCCGCCTGGACCTTGAGCTTGGCGTCTTTGACGTGAGCGACGATTTTCTTCGCCAGCTCTTTGTCGATGCCTTCCTTGAGGACCGCTTCCTGCTTCATCAACTTGCCCGACGCGTAGGCGTCCTTGACCTCGAGGCACTGCACGTCGATCTTGCGCTTGACCAGGGCCAGCTTGAGGATCTCGATCATCGCTTCGAGCTGGAAATCGGCTTCCGCGGTCAGGTTGACGGTCAGGTCCTTTTCCTTGAACTCGAAGGTGCCTTTGCCTTTCAGGTCATAGCGACGATCGAGTTCCTTGACGGCGTTCTCGACCGCGTTGGTGACTTCGTGTTTGTCCAGTTCGGATACCACGTCGAACGACGGCATGTAATCTCTCCAGTAAAAAGGCGCGCTCGATAACGATGGAGCGCGCTTGGCTTGCGGTTAAAATCGGGCTCATTATAACGGGTCTTTTCCAACCGATACGGCGAGCCTCACATGCCAGCGATAAACCGAGCAAAAAACTGATGTCCACCCCTTGGCATGTTTTGGGCGGCGGGAGTCTCGGCACCCTTTGGGCCACACGTCTGGCGCGGGCCGATGTGCCGGTCAGGCTGATCGTGCGGGACGCGGCGCGCTTGCTGGCCTATCAGGCGACGGGCGGGCTCACGCTCGTGGAGCACAGCGAAGCAAAAACCTATGCCGTGCCCGCGCAAACGGCTGACAGCGACGAGCCCATCAGCCGTTTGCTGGTGGCCTGCAAAGCCTACGACGCCGAAGAAGCCGTGGTCCGGCTAGCACACCGTCTGACACCCGACGCCGAACTGATACTGTTGCAGAACGGCCTCGGCAGTCAGGACGCGGTTGCCGCACAGGTGCCTCAGGCGCGCTGCATCTTCGCCTCCAGCACTGAAGGCGCGTTTCGCGATGGCGACTGGCGTGTGGTGTTCGCCGGTCATGGCTACACCTGGCTGGGGGATGCTGGCCACCCGGTGGCGCCGATCTGGCTGGAGGAGTTGAGCGCCGCCGGCATTCCCCATGAGTGGAGCACCGACATCCTCACAAGGCTGTGGCGAAAACTGGCGCTCAATTGTGCGATCAACCCGCTGACCGTGCTGCACGAATGCCGCAACGGCGGTTTGCAGCAACATCATTGCGAAGTCGCCACCCTGTGCGCCGAGCTCACCGAACTGCTGGAGCGCTGCGGTCAGCCGGCAGCGGCGGAAAACCTCCAGGAGGAAGTCGAACGGGTGATCCAGGCCACCGCGGCCAATTTCTCCTCGATGTATCAGGACGTGGCGAATCAACGCCGCACCGAAATCAGCTACCTGTTGGGTCATGCCTGCAAAGTCGCGTCGCGGCATCAGTTAAACCTGCCCCACCTCGATCAATTGCAGCAGCGCTTGATCGTCCATCTGCACAGCCTTGGATTGCCCAGCGACTGAGCAGCGGCTACGCTGGCCACTTGTTCCTTTTCAGCGATGAACCTGATGCCATTGCGCCAGCGCCTTGAAAACCTTCCAGTCGGCCAGAAACTGCTGGCCGCCCTGCTGGTGCTGTTGACCACCGTTTTGCTGGTCGCCAACCTGACCTTTATCAGCGCCGCCTATTACATCTCCCAGGAAAGCATGGCGCCCCAGGCCTTGCAGACTATTGGCCGACTGGTGTCCAACCCAAGCCTGGTCTCTGAAGCCCTGAAGTCACCGCAAACCGCCGAACGCCTGCTCAATGAACTCAACAGCTATACACCCCTGCGTGCGGCGGCCCTCTATGACGGCAAGGGTGTGCGTCTGGCGCAGTTGCAGCATGGCGACAAGCTGAACTTGCCGGAGCATTTCCGTCACCTCGAAGCCTGGCAAGCCCTGGAGTTTCGCAGCAATCAAGTGATCACCCTGCCCCGCCCTGGCACCGCGCCGGGGCACTTGCTGCTGGTGGCCAGCAGCGAATTGCCGATGGCGTTCTACACCGGAACCCTGACCGCCAGCCTGGGGATTCTGATCTTCAGCGTGCTGTTATGGCTGGTGATCGCCCGGCAGATCAAACGCCTGATTACCCGGCCGATCCATCAGCTCGAAGAATTGTCCCGCCAAGTGACCCGGGAAGAGAACTACGCCCTGCGCGCCTCTCGCGGCAACCACGACGAAATCGGCAGCCTCGCCGAAGCGTTCAACACCATGCTCTCGCGCATCGAGGCCCGGGAGCAGCAGCTCAAGCGCGCCCGCGATGATTCCCAGGCCGCTTATGACCAGGCTCAGGGGCTGGCCGAAGAAACCCGTCACACCAACCGCAAGCTGGAACTGGAAGTTCAGGTGCGCAGCAAGATCGAAAAGAAACTCACCGGTTTCCAGAACTACCTCAACAGCATCATCGACTCCATGCCGTCGGCACTGATCGCCCTCGACGAGCAACTCTACGTGACCCAGTGGAATCAGGAAGCCAGCGCCCTGTCCGGCACGCGCCTGGACGAAGCCTTGAACCAGCCGATCTTCCTCGCCTTCGAGCCGCTCAAACCGTTCCTGCCGCAGCTCAGGCAAACCGTCGAACAGCATACGGTGGCCAAGATTGAACGCGTCACCTGGCTCAAGGACGATGAACCCAGGCATTACGCCCTGACGTTCTACCCGCTGATGGGCGGCGCCGGACGTGGCGTGGTGATCCGGATCGACGACATCACTCAGCGTTTGTCCCTGGAAGAAATGATGGTGCAGTCGGAAAAAATGCTCTCGGTCGGTGGCCTCGCCGCCGGCATGGCCCACGAGATCAATAATCCGTTGGGCGCGATCCTGCACAACGTGCAGAACATTCGTCGACGCCTGTCACCCGAACTGCCAAAAAACCTCGAACAGGCCGAGCAACTCGGCATCGAGCTGGAAACGGTCAATCGGTACTTACAAGCACGTGAAGTGCCGCAATTACTCGATGGCATTCAACAGGCCGGCGCCCGGGCGGCAAAAATCGTGACGCACATGCTCAGCTTCAGCCGCCGCAGTACCCGGCAGATGGCCCCGTGCGATTTGCCGGCGCTGATCGATCAAGCGGTGGAAATCGCCGGCAACGACTTCGACCTCGCTATCGGTTTCGACTTCAAGGGTCAGGCGATTATTCGGCAGTTCGATCCGGCACTGGGCCCGGTGCCCGGCACCGCCAACGAACTGGAACAAGTGCTGCTCAATCTGCTGAAAAACGCCGCGCAAGCCATTCACCAGCGCCCGGACGACCGCGAACCGGGGCGGATCATTCTGCGCACCAAACTGAATCCGCCATGGGCGGAAATTCAGGTCGAGGACAACGGCATCGGCATGAGCGAGAGCGTGCGCAAACGCACATTCGAGCCGTTCTTCACCACCAAGGAAATCGGTCAGGGCACTGGCCTTGGGCTCTCGGTTTCGTATTTCATCATCACCAACAACCACAAAGGCCAGATGGAAGTGCAATCGACGCCGGGCCAAGGTACCTGTTTCACCTTGCGCCTGCCGTTGTCGGGCACGCCGGTGGTCTCTCAAGAACTCAATCAGCTGTCGAGGTAACCATGGGCTTTCGCTTGTCGAAGATTTACACCCGCACTGGCGACAAAGGCGAAACCGGGCTCGGCGATGGCCGCCGGGTGCCCAAGGACCATCCGCGAATCGAAGCCATTGGCGAAGTCGATACATTGAACAGCCAGGTGGGTGTGCTGTTGGCCGGGTTGGCGGCGCAAAGTGATACCTACCCGGGGTTGAACGAAGTGATCGAGGTGTTGGCGCCCTGCCAACATCGGTTGTTCGACTTGGGCGGTGAACTGGCGATGCCGGTTTATCAGGCACTGAACACGGCAGAAGTCGAGCGCCTGGAAGCGGCGATCGATGTGTGGAATGAAGAGTTGGGGCCGCTGGAGAATTTCATTCTGCCCGGCGGTTCGGCGCTGATCGCCCAGGCCCACGTATGCCGCTGCCTGGCGCGCAGTGCCGAGCGGCGCTGTCAGCAGTTGAATGCAATCGAGCCGCTGGCCGGGGTTGGCCTGGCGTACATCAATCGGTTGTCGGACTTGTTGTTTGTGGCGGCACGGTTGATTGCCAAGCGTCAGGGGATTGCCGAGGTTTTGTGGCAAGCGGCAGCGAAACCCCAAGTTTAGTCGGCGCGTCTGAAGACGCCATCGCGGGCAAGCCCGCTCCCACAGGGTTCAGCGTCGTACACAAATCTGTGTCCACTACGAACCACTGTGGGAGCGGGCTTGCCCGCGATGGCGCCAGCAGCTACACCGCAGAATCAGGCTTCAGGCCAGAACGCCCGAATCCCCGCCACACCCTGTGCCCCCGCCTCCCAAGCCTTCTGCCGCTCTGCCGGGCCAACCCCACCGAGCAAGAACACCGGCTTGCTGAAGCCCTCGATCAAGCTCGAAGCCTGCTCCCAACCCAATGGCAACGCATCCGGATGAGTCTGCGTCGGCTGTACCGGCGACAGGGTCACGAAGTCCACGCCCATCTGCTCGGCCAGCGCCAGTTCCTCAGCATTGTGGCAAGACGCCGCCAACCATCGCGACGCCGGCAGCGGTCGCCCGGCCGCCGCGTACTTGCGCAACTGTGCCGACGTGATGTGCCAACCGGCGGACGGGAAGTCCCCCAGCCATTCAAACGGCCCCTTGATCATCAACTGCGCCTTGCCCGCACACAGCCCCGCCGCGTCCACCGCCAGATCGCGGTATTGCGGGTCGTAGCCGTTGGGCGCGCGCAATTGAATCAGCTTGATGCCACCAGCGATGGCTTTCTGGATACCGCGCAGCAAGGCCGGGGTTTCCAGGCCCTCCGGGGTGATCAGGTAGTCGCCAGGCAAACGGGCAGCGGCAACGATCGGCTGGTTGGCGGCCGGAAATTCGTAGTCCACCAGTTCACGCGCGGCCACCCAGGCCAAAGGCTGACCTTCGGCGCCATGGGGTTCGCCGGTAAATGCCGAGACTTCCCAGACATCCAGCAACACCTGCTTGTCCGGGTAATCGTGGCGGACCTTGATCATCGGCCGCGCGGAGTTGACCACGATGCCCAACTCTTCGTGAAGCTCGCGAGCCAGGGCCGTTTCGACGGATTCGTCATCCTCGACCTTGCCACCGGGGAACTCCCACAAACCGCCCTGATGCTGGGTGTCGGCACGGCGGGCAATGAGGATTTTGCCGTTGCTATCGCGGATAACCGCGGCTGCTACATGGACTCGTTTCACCGCTCTATTTCCTCCAGACCCGCCTTCCGCCAAGCCTTGAAGGCTGGCCATTGGTAGATGGTTTCGACATAGGCCGCGTCGGCCTCGGGCAGCTTTACCTGATAGGTGCGCAGGCGTACGGCGATCGGTGCAAAAAACGCATCGGCCAGGGTCGCACCGCCAAACAGGAACGGGCCGGTTTCAGTCGCGACGGCACGACATTCAGCCCACAGCGCCAGCATGCGCTCGATTTCAGCCTGAACCTCAGGCGGGGTCGGCGACAGTGGCGCATCGCGGCTCAGGTCGAACGGCAAATTGCTGCGCATGGCGAAAAAACCGCTGTGCATCTGCGCGCACGCCGAACGCGCCTGGGCACGGGCGGCGGTGTCTTTGGGCCAGAGGCCGGCATCGGGGAATTGCTCGGCCAGGTATTCGGCAATCGCCAGGGAGTCGGCGACGGTGCCGTGTTCGGTTTTCAGCAGCGGGACTTTCCCGGTCGGCGAATGCTTGAGCACGCGCTCGCGAGTGTTCGGTTGGTTCAGCTTGATCAGTTCTTCGGTATAGGACGCGCCGGTCAGGTCGAGGGCCAGGGCGGCGCGCAGGGACCAGGAGGAATACAGTTTGTCGCCGATGATCAGGTGGAGGCTCATGTTCGGGACCTTTTGATGAGAAAACAGGCCAGTCTAGCTAGCGACTGACAGGCCGCCATCGCGAGCAGGCTCGCTCCCACATGTTTTTCTGCCGTACACAAAATCTGTGTTCACTGGAGATCTACGGGGGGAGCGAGCCTGCTCGCGATAGGGTCGACTCGGTCTTAAGTACGGTACTCAGCGTTGATCTTCACGTATTCGTGGGACAGGTCGGTGGTCCAGATGGTTTCGCTGCAATCACCGCGACCCAGCTCGATGCGGATGGTGATTTCTTCCTGCTGCATCACCGCCGCGCCCTGGGCTTCGGTGTAGGTGGCAGAGCGGGCGCCACGGCTGGCGATGCACACGTCGCCGAGGAATACGTCGATCTTGCTCACGTCCAGGTTCGGTACGCCGGCACGGCCCACGGCGGCCAGAATGCGGCCCCAGTTCGGGTCGGAGGCGAACAGCGCGGTCTTGATCAGCGGCGAGTGGGCCACGGTGTAACCGACGTCCAGGCACTCCTGGTGATTGCCGCCGCCGTTGACTTCCACGGTGACGAACTTGGTCGCGCCTTCGCCGTCGCGCACGATGGCCTGGGCCACGTCCATGCAGACTTCGAATACCGCTTGTTTCAGCAAAGCGAACAGCGGGCCGCTCGCTTCGGTGATTTCCGGCAGTGCTGCCTGACCGGTGGCGATCAGCATGCAGCAGTCGTTGGTCGAGGTGTCGCCGTCGATGGTGATGCGGTTGAACGACTTGTTGGCGCCGTCCAGCAGCAGGTCTTGTAGCACGTCGCGGGAGACTTTGGCGTCGGTGGCAATGTAGCCGAGCATGGTCGCCATGTTCGGGCGAATCATGCCCGCGCCTTTGCTGATGCCGGTGACGGTGATGGTCACGCCATCATGCTGGAACTGGCGGCTGGCACCCTTTGGCAGGGTGTCAGTGGTCATGATGCCGGTAGCGGCGGCTTCCCAGTTATTCACCGACAGATCGTCGAGGGCGGCTTGCAGCGCGCCTTCGATTTTTTCGACCGGCAGCGGCTCGCCGATCACACCGGTGGAGTACGGCAGCACCAGGCTTGCATCGACACCGGTCAGCTCAGCCAGTTTGGCGCACGTGCGCTCGGCGGCTGCCAGGCCCGGCTCGCCGGTGCCAGCGTTGGCATTGCCGGTGTTGGTCAGCAGGTAACGCACCGGGCCTTGCACGCGTTGTTTGGCCAGGA
Organism: Pseudomonas sp. B21-048; assembly: GCF_024748615.1. Taxonomy (NCBI): domain Bacteria; kingdom Pseudomonadati; phylum Pseudomonadota; class Gammaproteobacteria; order Pseudomonadales; family Pseudomonadaceae; genus Pseudomonas; species Pseudomonas sp. B21-048. The sequence continues at coordinate 4,286,815 of NZ_CP087168.1, forward strand.
TAACGGGAGCGGCGCAAAAGGCGTTCAGGGTGAACACGCCCGCCACTGTGGAACCTTCGGCACAGCGCATGACCACGACATCCTTGCGCCCCGGGCGCTTGATGCCGGCCGAGGCGATACCGAGTTCAAAACCGGCAACCGGGTGCAACGTTGGCAAAGGACCAAGACCAACAGCCATGAATGCGCTCCTTAAAAAGTAGTGTCTGCACCGTCATTACCCCGTTCTTTTAACGTGGCGCGGTGGTTTAAATGGCAAAACGCCGCGACGGCATAAGCCGGTCGCGGCGCGGGTATTTCAGCGTATGAAACGGGTTTACTGGATCTGCCCGTGGCAATGCTTGTACTTCTTGCCCGAACCGCAGTAGCACAGCTCGTTACGGCCCAGCTTCTGCTCGTTGCGTACCGGTGCGGTGGCGAGGGCGACATCGACCTCTTCACCCAACACTTCCGGTTGCTCCAGGCCAGGTGCTTCGTCGTGCTGGAACTGCATGCGCGCAGCCAGCGCCTCGGCTTCCTGACGCAGGCGTGCTTCTTCTTCGATCGGGTCTTCGCGGCGAACCTGAACGTGCGACAGCACGCGGATCGAATCGCGCTTGATCGAATCCAACAGCTCGGAGAACAAGGTGAAGGACTCGCGCTTGTATTCCTGCTTCGGGTTCTTCTGCGCATAACCACGCAAGTGGATGCCGTGACGCAGGTGATCCATGGTCGACAGGTGATCTTTCCACAGGTCGTCCAGTACGCGCAGAACGATTTGCTTCTCGAAGGAGCGCAGTGCTTCGGCACCGGCCTGGTCTTCTTTCTCGTTGTACGCGGCGATCAGCTCGTTCATCAGCTTCTCGCGCAGGGTCTCTTCGTACAGGTGATCGTCTTCGTCCAGCCACTGCTGGATCGGCAACGCCACACCGAAGTCGCTCTGCAACGCCGCTTCCAGACCGGCCACGTCCCACTGCTCTGGCAGCGATTGCGGTGGAATGTGCGCGCTGACGGTTGCGTTGAGCACGTCCTGACGGAAATCGGCGATGGTTTCGCCAATGTTGTCAGCGGCCAACAAACTGTTACGCATGTGATAGATCACTTTACGTTGTTCGTTGTTGACGTCGTCGAACTCAAGCAGTTGTTTACGAATGTCGAAGTTACGGCCTTCAACCTTGCGCTGAGCTTTCTCGATGGCGTTGGTCACCATGCGGTGCTCGATCGCCTCACCGGACTGCATGCCCAGCGCCTTCATGAAGTTCTTCACCCGGTCAGAGGCGAAAATGCGCATCAGGCTGTCTTCCAGCGACAGGTAGAAACGGCTGGAACCGGCGTCGCCCTGACGACCGGCACGACCACGCAACTGGTTGTCGATACGGCGCGATTCGTGACGCTCGGAAGCGATCACCTGCAAGCCGCCCGACTCCAGCACTTGCTGGTGACGTTTCTGCCAGTCGGCCTTGATCTGGGCAATCTGCTCAGGGGTCGGGTCTTCCAGCGAAGCGACTTCCACTTCCCAGTTACCGCCCAACAGGATGTCGGTACCACGACCGGCCATGTTGGTGGCGATGGTCAGCGCGCCCGGGCGACCGGCCTGAGCAATGATTTCGGCTTCTTTTTCGTGGAACTTGGCGTTCAGAACCTTGTGTTCGATGCCTTCCTTCACGAGCAGGCTGGACATGTGCTCGGACGTTTCGATGGTGGCGGTACCCACCAGCACCGGACGGCCCTGAGTCATGCACTCCTTGATGTCGTTGATGATCGCCGCGTATTTCTCTTCGGCGGTCAGGAACACCAGGTCGTTGTAATCTTTACGCGCCAACGGTTTGTTCGGCGGGATGACCATGACCTGCAGACCGTAGATCTGGTGGAATTCGAACGCTTCGGTGTCCGCGGTACCGGTCATGCCGGACAGCTTGTTGTACAGACGGAAGTAGTTCTGGAACGTGGTCGACGCCAGGGTCTGGCTCTCGGCCTGAATGTTCAGGTGTTCCTTGGCTTCAATGGCCTGGTGCAGGCCTTCGGACAAACGGCGACCCGGCATGGTACGGCCGGTGTGTTCGTCGACCAGCACGACCTGACCGTCCTGCACGATGTATTCAACGTTGCGATTGAACAGTTTGTGCGCGCGCAGGCCAGCATAAACGTGGGTCAGCAGACCGAGGTTATGCGCCGAATACAGGCTCTCGCCTTCAGCCAGCAGGCCGACGCGGGTCAGCATGTCTTCGATGAACTGGTGACCGGCTTCGTTGAGCTCGACCTGACGGGTCTTCTCGTCGACGGTGTAGTGGCCAGCCTTGGTGACTTCGCCTTCGACTTCTTCGACGTGCAATTCCAGCTGCGGGATCAGTTTGTTGATCTCGATGTACAGCTTGGAGCTGTCCTCGGCCTGACCAGAGATGATCAGTGGGGTACGGGCTTCGTCGATGAGGATGGAGTCGACTTCGTCGATCACGGCAAAGTTGAGTTCGCGCTGGAATTTTTCTTCCATGCTGAACGCCATGTTGTCGCGCAGGTAGTCGAAACCGAATTCGTTGTTGGTGCCGTAGGTGATGTCGGCGGCGTAAGCGGCGCGCTTCTCTTCCGGCGGCTGGAATGGGGTGACCACGCCGACCGTCATGCCGAGGAATTCGTAGAGCGGACGCATCCAGTTGGCGTCACGGCGGGCCAGGTAATCGTTCACCGTCACAACATGCACGCCCTTGCCGGACAGCGCGTTGAGGTAAACGCCCAGTGTTGCCACCAGGGTCTTGCCTTCACCGGTACGCATTTCCGCGATCATGCCTTCATGCAAGGTCATGCCGCCGATCAGCTGGACATCGAAGTGGCGCATACCCATGACGCGCTTGCCGGCTTCGCGGGCGACCGCAAAGGCTTCGGGCAGCAGCTTGTCGAGGGTTTCCCCTTTGGCGAGGCGGGCCTTGAACTCGTCGGTCTTGGCACGCAATTGATCGTCCGAAAGGGCCACCATTTGCTCTTCGAAGGCATTGACGAGCTGCACCGTCTTGAGCATGCGTTTGACTTCACGCTCGTTCTTGCTTCCAAAAAGTTTCTTTAACAAAGGCGCAAACATATCGGCAGGATCTTCCACACTAAAGGGATGGAGGGCGGCCCCGAGAGTCGCCCGTGCAGCCCTATGGCCGCATGCGAACGAGCATTCTACCCGGAAACGATGGTGAGGAAAGTGGCGTTATTCCACGATGCATGCACTGCGTTGTAACGGGGCTCACTTAAAATAAGGGCATTTTGCTGAACTTCAACCCATCGAGGGCACAAGTTACTTGTTGATTTAATGGGTAAAACGCTCGCAAAGCAATGGGTCGGGGGCAGCGGGTGCTTTCTGTTACCATGGCCGCTCTGTTACTTCAGGTGTCTGATCATGGCATTTCGCCCTCTCACGGCCAGAGCACCCGCCGTTCTGCTTCGCGAAGCCAAACCGCTGAAAGCCATTTTTGGCCACGCTCAACGCCTGGGTCATTTACAACGTCTGGTGGAAAGTCAGTTGCAGCCGGCTGCCCGCGAACACTGCCATGTAGCGTCGTGGCGCGAAGGCAGTTTATTGCTGATCGTCACCGACGGCCACTGGGCCACCCGCCTGCGTTATCAGCAAAAGCGTCTGCAACGGCAGTTACAGCTATTCGACGAGTTCGCCAGCCTGACGCGGATCCTGTTCAAGGTTCAGCCGCCTACCGTTCAGCAAGGAGCTGCCGGGCATACGATAAATTTGTCGACTGATGCGGCGGCAACCATTCAGGCGACGGCTGACGGGATTACCGACCCGAACCTGCGGGCAGCCCTCGAACGCCTGGCGGCGCACGCCAAACCCAAGGTGTGACATAGAACCCATGTGGGAGCTGGCCTGTGGCGAGGGAGCTTGCTCCCGCCGGGCTGCGAAGCGGCCCCAAAATGGGACGGCTTCGCAGTCCAACGGGAGCAAGCTCCCTCGCCACAAGCCAGCCCCCACATTTTGATTGCCCACTGGCTATCGGCGTTTGCTGCCACCGAGCAATGACCCCATCAACCCGCGCACCAATTGTCGGCCCAATTGATTCGCCGCTTGTCGCATCGCCGATTTCAGCGCCTGGCCTGCCGCCGTGCCGAGGAATTCCCCGGCCTGTTCGGTGAAACTCGGCTCTTGAGGTGCAGGTTTGCCCGGCGCGACTTCAGGATCTGGCGCCAGTCCTTTACGCCCCATCAGCACTTCATAAGCCGATTCGCGATCGACCGGTTTGTCGTAACGCCCCTTGAACGGCGAACCGGCGATCAGCACGGTGCGTTCGGTCTCGGTCAGCGGCCCGATCCGCGATTGCGGCGGCGCAACCAATACACGCTGGACCATCCCCGGCGTGCCCTTGTCTTGCAGGGTGCCGACCAGCGCCTCGCCGATCCCCAACTCCGTCAACACCGACAAGGCGTCAAACGCCGGGTTCGGCCGGAAACCTTCGGCCACCGCGCGCAGGGATTTCTGCTCTTTGGCGGTGAATGCACGCAAACCATGCTGAATACGCAGGCCCAGCTGAGCCAACACATCATCCGGCAAATCGCCCGGTGATTGAGTGACGAAATACACCCCCACACCTTTCGAGCGAATCAGTCGCACCACTTGTTCCAGACGCTCCTGCAAGGCCTTGGGCGTACCGGCGAACAACAAGTGCGCTTCGTCGAAAAATAGCGCCAGCAGCGGTTTCTCGGCATCGCCGCGCTCCGGCAGTTGCTCGAACAGTTCAGCCAGCAGCCACAGCAGGAACGTCGCATAGACCTTCGGCGCTTCGTGCACCAGACGGCTGGCGTCGAGCAAGTGAATACGCCCGCGACCATCCACGGCCGGTTGCAACATATCCTCCAGTTGCAGCGCCGGCTCGCCGAACAATGCTTCGGCGCCCTGCTGTTCCAGCGTCGCCAGACGGCGCAACAGCGCTTGACTGGAGCCGGTGGTCATCAACGCGGCGTCATCCCCCAATAATTCGGGGTTATCGCGCAGATGATTGAGCAGCGCTTTCAAATCCTTCAAATCCAGCAACAGCAGCCCTTCGCGATCGGCCACTTTGAACGCGGCATAGAGTGCCGACTGCTGACTGTCGGTCAGTTCCAGCAAGCTGCCGAGCAGCAGAGGCCCCATTTCGCTCAAGGTAGTGCGCAATGGATGACCAGATTGACCGTGAATGTCCCACAGAGTCACCGGATACGCCTGAGGCTTATGGTTCAGCCAGGGCATCCCGGCGATCCGCTCGGCGACCTTGCCTTGAGGGTTGCCGGCGGCACCCAGGCCGCACAGGTCGCCTTTGATGTCCGCCGCGAACACCGCCACGCCGGCATCGCTGAAGGCTTCGGCCAGGCGCTGCAAGGTGACGGTTTTACCGGTCCCGGTAGCCCCGGCGACCAGCCCGTGACGATTCGCCAGACGCATGGCCTGGGCAATGGACTGGCCCGCAAGGTCAGCGCCGATAACGAGTTGCGATGAGTCAGGCATTTTGTCACCCATGGTTAATCTTTGATCCTTCACGGCCGATATAAAAGACTGAAAAGCGTCGGTAGTTCCCCTAAGGAGAGGACGCAAATATCAGCTTGATTTCAACACTGCCCGTTCTGCGTGCCTTTATAAAAGCACGCCCTGAGTAATAAGACCTTAGCGGAACCCCAAGCCATGAACAAAAATCTGCGCTTCAGTCATAAAATCCTGCTGGCCGCCGCCCTCATCGTTATTGCTGCCTTCGCCTCGTTCACACTGTACAACGACTATTTACAGCGCAATGCCATCCGCGAGGATCTGGACAACTACCTCAATGAGATGGGCGACGTCACCGCCAACAACATTCAGACCTGGCTGACAGGTCGCATCCTGTTGATCGAGGGCCTCGCGCAGAACATTGCCATCAACCCCGAACACTCCAACGTCGCCAACCTGCTTGAACAGAAGGCTCTGGAGTCGACCTTCATGGCCAGGTACCTGGGCGATGCCAGCGGCACTTTCATCAACCGCCCGGACTCCAAGATGCCGGACGGCTACGACCCCAGAGTTCGCCCTTGGTACAAAGACGCGGTAAACAGCAATGGCTCGACGCTGACCGAACCTTACATAGATGCGGCGACCGGTCAGACCATCATCTCCATCGCCACTGCCTCGAAGAAAGCCGGGCAAAGCGTGGGGGTGGTAGGCGGTGATTTGAGCCTGCAAACCCTGATCGACACCCTGACCGCGCGTGACTTCGGCGGCATGGGCTATGCCTTCCTGGTCAGCGCCGACGGCAAGATTCTGGTCCATCCGGACAAATCCATGGTGATGAAGTCCCTCAGCGAGGCTTACCCGAAGAATACTCCACGCATCAGCGGCGGCATCAGTGAAGTCGAGGTCGACGGCAAGCCCCGTATCGTCACCTTCACCCCGATCAAAGGCCTGCCATCGGTGAGCTGGTACATCGGTCTGTCGGTGGATAAAGACAAAGCCTTCTCGATGCTCAGCGAATTCCGCGCCTCGGCGGTCGTCGCGACCGTGATTGCCGTGGCGATCATCATCGCCCTGCTGGGAATGCTGATCCGCATCCTGATCCAGCCGCTGCACATCATGACCCGCGCCATGGAAGATATCGCCGACGGTGAAGGCGACTTGACCAAGCGTCTGACCGTCCAGAATCAGGACGAATTCGGCATCCTTGGCACGGCGTTCAACCGCTTCGTGGAACGTATTCACACCTCGATCCGCGAAGTGTCCTCGGCCACCGGCCAAGTCAATGAAGTCGCCTTGCGGGTGGTCGCAGCGTCCAACTCATCGATGTTCAACTCCGACCAGCAAGCCTCGCGCACCAGCAGCGTGGCCGCGGCAATCAACCAGCTCGGTGCCGCCGCCCAGGAAATCGCCCGCAACGCCGCGCAAGCGTCGAATCAAGCCAGCGATGCTCGCAGCCTGGCCGAAGACGGCCAGCACGTGGTGGATCGCAGCATTGCCGCGATGAATCAGCTGTCGAGCATGCTCAGTACCTCGAGCACCAACATCGAATCGCTGAACAGCAAAACCGTGAACATCGGGCAGATTCTCGAAGTGATCACCAGCATCTCCCAGCAAACCAACCTGCTGGCGCTGAACGCGGCCATTGAAGCCGCGCGGGCCGGTGAAGCCGGGCGCGGTTTTGCCGTGGTGGCCGACGAGGTGCGCAACCTGGCGCACCGCACACAGGAATCGGCGCAACAAGTGCAAACCATGATCGAGGAGCTGCAAATCGGCGCCCGCGAATCCGTCAGCACCATGAGCGATAGCCAGCGTCACAGTCAGGACAGCGTAGAAATCGCCAACCTGGCCGGTGAACGCTTGAATAGCGTAACGCTGCGCATTAGCGAAATCGACGGCATGAACCAGTCAGTGGCCACAGCGACAGAGGAACAGACGGCGGTGGTTGAGTCGATCAACGTGGATATCACCGAGATCAACACGTTGAACCAGGAAGGCGTGGAAAACCTGCAATCAACACTGCGGGCGTGCTCGGACCTTGAGCAGCAGGCTTCGCGATTGAAGCAGTTGGTAGGCAGTTTCCGCATCTAGCGTCTGACACTGTGGCGAGGGAGCTTGCTCCCTCGCCACACAACCGTCCAAAGCCCTTCGCTTCGCCGCAAAACCCCAATCGAACATCTATCCTTCTTATAGGTCAATCAAAGGAGAACGGACCGGAGGGATGTCCATCGTGCATATCGCTGACATAACCATGTTCTACGCCCCTGCCAGCGGTGGCGTGCGCACTTATCTGGATGCCAAACACCGTCGCCTTGGCATCAAACCGGGCATTCGTCACAGCCTGTTGATTCCCGGGGCTCATTTTAGTGAACTGGATGGTATCTACACGGTTCCGGCCCCTGCCCTTCCCTTCGGCAAGGGGTATCGTTTTCCTCTCCGTCTCGCGCCCTGGCGCAATGTTCTGCAGGACTTGCAGCCCGACCTGATTGAAGTCGGTGATCCTTACCTGACCGCCTGGGCTGCTTTGGACGCCAAGCGCCAACTCGATGTGCCGGTCATCGGCTTTTACCACTCGGACCTGCCGCTGTTGGTTAGCAACCGCATGGGCAACTGGGTTACACCGAATGTCGAAGCCTATGTCAGCAAGCTTTACGGCAACTTCGACCGGGTTCTGGCGCCAAGCCAGGTCATGGCCGACAAACTGATTGCGCTGGGCGTGAAGAATGTTTTCGTGCAGCCCTTGGGGGTCGACCTGCAAACGTTCACCCCTAATGCACGGGACCCAGGCCTGCGGGCCGAGTTGGGCATTGATGAAAACACTCACCTGCTGATTTTCGCCGGCCGTGGTTCCAAGGAAAAAAATCTGCCGGTACTGCTCAATTGCATGAAACGCCTGGGCCGACGCTATCACCTGCTGCTGGTGGGCTCGTCAATGCCAGCGCTGGTGCCGCGCAATGTCACCGTCATCGATCAGTTTTGCCCAGCGGCACAAATTGCTCGACTGATGGCCAGTGCCGATGCGCTGGTGCATGCCGGTGATCAGGAAACCTTTGGCCTGGTGATCCTCGAAGCCATGGCCAGCGGCATTCCGGTGGTGGCCGTGGCGGCCGGGGCTTTTCAGGAAATTGTCACCGATCAATGCGGCCTGCTGTGCGCGCCGAACAATCCAGCGGCGATGGCCAACGCCGTGCGCGAACTGTTCAGTCAGGGCAGCGCAGTGCTGGGCAAGCAAGCCCGCAGTCATGTCGAGCGGCATTACGCCTGGGATACGGTGGTCGACAGCTTGTTGGGTCATTATCACGCCGTACTCGGCACTCAATGGCCGCTGACCGCCAATGGTTGAACCCATGAACGAGCGAAGCCTGCTATTGGTGCTGCACGACGTTGCACCGCCAACCTGGCCCGATTACCAAGCCTTCGTCGAAGCCGTCGACGCATTGGGCGAAGTGCCAATTACGTGGCTAGTGGTGCCGAACTTCCACAAACATAACGACCTGGACGCACATCCGCCGTTTCGACGCTTGCTGAGCCGCCGTGTCGCTCGTGGTGACGAATTGGCATTGCACGGTTACTTTCATTGCGATGAAGGGCCGATTCCCATCACGCCCCGAGATTGGTTCATGCGCCGGATCTACACCCATGAAGGCGAGTTCTACAACTTGTCACAGGAAGCCGCCCTCACCCGCCTGAGCGCCGGAATCGAGATGTTCCACCGTTACCACTGGCCATTGGAAGGTTTCGTCGCGCCGGCCTGGCTGATGAGCGAAGGCACCTGCCAGGCATTGCGCCAATTACCGCTGCGCTACACCAGCGACGCACAACACCTGTATCGTTTGCCGGATTTCACCGCGATCGATGCCCCGAGTCTAGTCTGGAGCGCGCGCAGCGCCTGGCGTCGAGGCCTGTCGAAAATCATCAGCGATCAGCGTGAACAACGCTGGCGCCAGGCGCCGATCATTCGTCTCGGCCTGCACCCGGTGGACATGCGTCATGAATTCTCGCGTCACTACTGGCTGCAAACCCTCAAGCGTTTGCTCGACGAGGGTCGTGTGCCGATGACCAAGGCCCATTGGCTGGCACGGCAACGCGACCAGGCCGGTCGCGCCGCATGAGCCGCGGGGTTCTGCTGATCATCGCGCTGCTCGCAGCAGTGCTCATCCCGTCGTTGCTGGGTGGCGCCGAGACATGGTCTCGGCTGCAAAGCTTTCCCTTGAAGTGGTTGCTGATCATGTTCGGCATGATCCTGCTCTGCTGGATGCTCAACACTTTGCGTTTGCGCCTGTTGCTGGGTGATCAGCACGGCAAGCTAAGTCGGCTGAAAAGTCTCGGGGTGGTGATGTCCGCCGAATTCGCTTACTGCGCCACCCCCGGCGGCAGTGGCGGACCATTGACCATCATGGCGCTGCTCGCGCGTCACGGCGTCCGGCCGGCCAGGGGCAGCGCCGTGTTCGCCATGGATCAATTGAGTGATCTGCTGTTTTTTCTCTGCGCGCTGAGCGGGATTCTGATTTATGCACTGTTCCAGCACCTCAGTCAGCGCATGGAATGGTTGCTGACCGTCAGCGCCATCTCGATGTTCGGCGGGTTGTTCAGTTGCGTATTAGTGGCTCGTTATCACCGATTGCTGATTCGTCTGAGCGGTCGGTTGCTTGCCCGGTTCAATGTCAAAAGCACCACTCGAATGCGCTGGACGCGAAAGCTCCTGCACTTCCTGGCGGCATTCACTGACACACTGAAGTTGCCTTTTCAGACATTGATCGCGGTATTTGCATTGACCTGCCTGCATTGGGCCTTGCGTTATAGCGTGTTGTATCTGGCATTGCTCGGGCTTGGCGTGGATTTGCAGTGGGCCTGGTGTTTTCTGATCCAGATGCTGTCACTGAGTGCTGGGCAGTTCAGCCTGTTGCCAGGCGGTGCCGGGGCGGCGGAATTGACGTCGGCGGCGCTACTGGCGCCCATGGTGGGGAAATCTACGGCAGCGGCGGCGATTCTGATCTGGCGAACAGTGACCTATTACTTTTATCTGGTGGTCGGTGGCCCGGTATTTTTACTGATGCTCGGGCGGCCATTGCTCAAGAAGTTGATGAAGTTCAAGCAGGCTTAAAAGTCTGAACAATCTGTTCAAGGCTGCCCGAATTTATCGTCAGAATCGTCCTGCAACTGCTCCCACAACTCGACCGCACCGGGGAACGCCGTGCCGTCTTCGGGGCTCAGTTCATCCGGGTCATAGCGACTCAAACAGCCCTCACCCACTGTGGCAGGTGCTTTGGAAGTGGCTTTGTCCAATGGATCGGCCATGGTTATGTTCTCAGTGCAAAAACGAAGAAGGGCCTGAAGCGATTGAACGCTCAGGCCCTTCGAATTTCAACCGTATAGGGCTATCAGAACACAACGGTTTTGTTGCCGTGCACCAGCACCCGGTCTTCCAGGTGATAACGCAGACCACGGGCCAACACCATTTTTTCGACGTCTCGGCCGAAGCGCACCATGTCTTCAATGCTGTCGCTGTGGCTGACGCGCACCACGTCCTGCTCGATGATCGGGCCGGCATCCAGCTCTTCGGTCACGTAGTGGCAAGTGGCGCCGATCAACTTCACCCCACGCATCGAGGCTTGATGATACGGCTTGGCGCCGACGAACGACGGCAGGAAGCTGTGGTGAATATTGATGACTTTGTGCGCATATTCGCGGCACAACTCGGGCGGCAGAATCTGCATGTAACGGGCAAGTACCACCACTTCGGCGTCGTGCTGTTTGACCAGCCGCGAGACTTCGGCGAAGGCCGGCTCCTTGTTCTGCGGGTTGACCGGTACATGGTAGTAAGGAATACCGTGCCACTCGACCATGCTGCGCAGATCGTCATGGTTGGAAATCACGCAGGCGATTTCACAGTCCAGTTCGTCGCTGTGCCAGCGGTGCAGCAAGTCAGCCAGGCAGTGGGATTCACGGCTGGCCATCAACACCACGCGTTTCTTCTGCTCGGTGTCGGTGATACGCCAGTCCATCGAGAACTCTTCGGCAATCGGTGCAAACGCTTCGCGAAAGGCTTCGATACCGAAAGGCAGCGAATCGGCACGAATTTCGTGACGCATGAAGAACCAGCCACTGAGATTATCCGAGTGATGGCTCGCTTCAGTGATCCAGCCGTTATGGGACGCCAGAAAGTTACTGACTTTAGCAACGATGCCGACGCGGTCCGGGCAAGCAATCACCAGCCGAAAAGTGCGCATGAGGGGGAAACTCCAGAACTTCGCAAAGGCCGCCATTCTAGCCATTGCGCAGCAAAACTGCAGTATTGATGACGTGCGGCCTTGCACGCAGGGCTGGCGCAGGTTCTGGAAGCACCACGCTGCCCATGCGATGGTGTTCTTGCGGGCCATCCTCAAGAAGTCAACTGTGAATATGTGTGACCCTATTTAACTATCACTCCAATATGTGTCCTCTCGCGCAACTAATTTAAATAAAACTCCGGTTAAATGTTTACTTGATGAAACACCCTGACTATTATTGTCGCACTGTCACCCTGCATCCAGTGCCCTACATAAGGTAGTCCTCATGTCCTTGATCAACGAATACCGCGCCACCGAAGAAGCTATCAAAGAGCTGCAAGCCCGTTTGAAGAACCTGTCCCAAGACGACAAACTGCAAACCGAGCTGGAATTCGAAGGCAAACTGCGCACCCTGATGGGCGAATACTCCAAATCCCTGCGTGACATCATCGCGTTATTGGATCCAGAGTCCAAAACCAAGGCACCACGCGGCGGCGCAGTAAAAACTACCGGCACCAAGCGTGCTCGCAAAGTTAAACAATACAAAAACCCGCACAACGGCGAAGTCATCGAAACCAAAGGTGGCAACCACAAGACGCTGAAAGAGTGGAAAGCCAAGTGGGGCGGTGATGTGGTTGAAGGCTGGGCTACCCTGCTGGGCTAAGCCGCACGCCTGTCGCAGTCTGATTCGCGACCAAAAGAACGCCAGCCAATGCTGGCGTTTTTTTATGCCTTGAATTCAAGCACAGATTGTTTTCATTTTTAAAGGCTCAACCGTTTGCGTAATACCTGGACATGATTCTGCCATTGATCCAGAACCTCTTGCTGAAACGATGTAGCACTAGTCATCAATTGAGCAGCGTCTGTCAGAAAACTTCCCAGCGTATTGGGTGCCCCCCACTCGGGTGCACACAAACGTTTCTGACAGAATATTCGCCAGCGTTCTTGCTCTTCCAGGCTCAACGTATCGGGAAAGTTGCGTGCGCGATAACGAAATAATAATTCAGGCAAGCGCTCATCATCGAAAGGCCACTGCTCTTGTGCTAATTGCGCGGGGTCGGCGGTTCGGACTTGCTCGCATAGACGTCGGTCCCGATCACCGATAAAACCGTCATATAACTGTTGCTCGGGGTCCAGGCTCGGAGAAAAATCGTCGCGGGCATAAATGTCTGACACTTTATCTCGCCAAACTTGTTGTGCGTCACTTAGCCGCAGCGCCCGCTCCTGATAAAGCGCCATATCCAGCCCCAAACGTTGCTGATCGTCAGGACGAAGTACCGATAACGGCGCCACTACCGGGCACTTGTTGATGTGTATGAGCTTGAGCGGCACCGGCAGTTCACCTTCGGCCAAGTCATTGCGGCGGGTATAAAGCCGCTGACGCAAGGTTTCGGCATCCAGATCGAGCAACCCCTGAGGGTCCAGGTGCAGGTCACAGACAATCAGCGCGTTGCGATTACGTGGATGCCAGGCCAACGGCAGCACCACACCCACATAGTTGCGAGCCGCCGAAAAGCGCCCGGAAACATGCACCATCGGCTGCAACAGCCGAATTTGATCCATAACCTTTTGTTTACCGCGCAACTGAAATAGCCAGTCATACAACTTCGGCTGTTTTTCCCGAATCAGACGCGCCAGGGCGATGGTGGCGCGAACATCCGACAGCGCCTCGTGCGCATGCCCGTGATCGATGCCATTGGCGGCGGTCAGACGTTCGAGTTTGAGCGTGACTCGCCCTTCGTCATCCCTGGGCCAGACAAGCCCATCGGGACGCAAGGCATAAGCCGCGCGCACCACATCGATCAAATCCCAGCGGCTGTTACCGCCCTGCCACTCCCGTGCATAAGGGTCGAAAAAATTTCGATACAGGCTGTAACGGGTCATCTCGTCGTCAAAACGCAGCGTGTTGTACCCCGCCCCGCAGGTGCCGGGCGCCGCGAGCTGGGCATGAACCCGGGTCATGAAATCGGCTTCGCTCAACCCTTGCTCGGCCAGACGCGCGGGCGTAATACCAGTGATCGCGCAAGCCGCCGGATGCGGCAGGATGTCGTCACTGGGCTGGCAATAAAGGTTGACCGGTTCGTCTATTTCATTGAGATCGAAGTCGGTACGAATCCCCGCCACTTGCAGCGGACGGTCGCAACGGGGGTTGATGCCAGTGGTTTCATAGTCGTACCAGAAGATCGAGGTCACGGGCTGTTCCTGAACTGAAGAGCGGCGAAGTCTAGGCGCACACACACCGCCCCGACCAGAAATCTTGTCATTCAATCATTTCCGGCCACGCACTGTGCAATACATAGTTATGTCGTTTTCCCCCAAGAGGCTGCTAGCATCGGGCGGACATCGAATCCGGACCAGGCCACATCAGGGTTGCCCATGCTCGAGACCACAGCACTGCCAGGGAAAGCGCCGCTGGCCCCGCCATTGGACACGCGGTATCACGTCGAAACGCCGGAAGGCATCGACTTGCCGCTGCGCCCGGCCGGGTTGATGGTTCGTGCGCTGGCGTTCGCCATCGACCTGGGCCTGCGCGGGTTGATCCTGGGCCTGCTGTTTATTGTATTGGCGTTTCTCGGAAAACCCGGTGCGGGGCTTGGCTCGATTCTGCTGTTCGTGGTGAGCTGGTGGTACATGGTGCTGTTCGAGGTGCTCAATCAGGGCCGCTCGCCAGGCAAGCAATGGATGGGGTTGCGCGTGGTGCAGGACGACGGCACGCCGATCGGCTGGTCTGCTTCACTGCTGCGCAACCTGCTGCGATTTGTCGACATGTTGCCGTTCGGCTACTTCCTCGGCGCGATCAGTTGCCTGCAACATCCCACCTTCAAACGCCTCGGCGACCTGGCCGCCGGCACGCTGGTGATCTACCGCGAACGACCACTCACCCGTCCCCAGCTGCCTGATGTCCCACCACGGCGCGCGGCGTTTACGCTGACGCTGATCGAACAACGCGCCATCCTCGGGTTTGCCGAACGCCAGGGCGAACTCTCCGCGGCACGGGCCAATGAGCTCGCCTCGATACTCGCGCAACCGTTGCAGGTATCGAAGCCACAGGCCGTGGCCGAACTCAACGGCATCGCCCGTGGCTTGTTGGGCCCGACATGAAGCAAAGCCTGTTCGAAAGTCGCTACAGTGCCGAATGGGAGCAATTTGCACTCATGCTGGAACGGCTGGAACGGGGCAAGGACGCCTCAGGAGTCGCCAGTTTCCCCAGCGATTATCGACGGCTCTGCCAACACCTGGCCTTGGCTCAGGAGCGCGGTTACAGCAGTTTCTTGATCGATTCATTGCAGCAACAGGTCTTGCGCGGGCATCAACAGCTTTATCGGCATCGCAGTCGACTGGGGGCCAACGCGCTGAGTTTCATCCTCGCCGATTTCCCGCGATTGGTACGCGAGCAGTGGCGTTTCGTGCTTGCCGCCAGCCTGATGTTTTTTGCCAGCCTGATCGGCTTCGCCTTGCTGGTGTATTTGTTCCCGGACCTGATCTACAACCTGATCCCGGCCGAGCAGGTCAGTGAGATGCAAAGCATGTACGACCCCGTCGCCGGCCACCTGGGACGTTCGGCCGAGCGGGCGGCCAGCGAAGACTGGGTGATGTTCGGTTACTACATCATGCACAACATCGGCATCGCCTTTCAGACCTTCGCCAGCGGTTTGCTGTTTGGCCTGGGCAGCGCGTTTTTCCTGTTCTTCAACGGGTTGATGATCGGTGCGGTGGCCGGGCACCTGACGCACATCGGCTACGGGCAAACCTTCTGGTCGTTCGTGATTGGCCATGGCGCCTTCGAACTGAGCGCCATTGCCCTGGCCGGTGCCGCTGGCCTGCAATTGGGCTGGGCCTTGATCGCACCGGGACGCTTGCCGCGCGCCGAGGCCTTGCGACTGGCTGCGCGCAAGAGCGTGTTGCTGATTTGCGGGGTCATGCTGTTTCTGCTGATTGCGGCGTTTGTCGAAGCCTACTGGTCGTCGCGGACCGGGTTCACGCCACTGACCAAATACCTGGTTGGCGCGGCGCTCTGGTGCTCGATGGCGACTTATCTGCTGTTCGCCGGACGGACTCGCCATGCGCCTGAGTGATGCCAGTGTGGTGATCCGCCCGCGCACGACCTGGGAAGCCATGGACCTGGGAGTGCTGCTGAGTCAGCGCCATCGACGACTGTTGATGACCAATTGGGCCATCGTGACCTTGCCGGTCTTCGCCCTGCTCACCTTACTGCTGTGGGATTCGCCCTCCCTGGTCGTGTTCCTGTTCTGGTGGCTCAAACCGGCGTTCGACAGGCTGCCACTTTATATTCTGTCCAAAGCCATGTTCGGCGAAACGCCCACGCTGAAACAGGCCCTGCGCCAATGGCCGCGCCTGCTCAAACCGCAACTGCTGGCCAGCCTGACCTGGCGCCGCCTGAGCCTGAGCCGCAGTTTTCTGATGCCGGTGGTGCAACTCGAAGGCTTGGGGGGCGAAGCACGCCAACAACGTTTGCGCGTACTGCAACAGCGTAACGCCGGTGCCGCGCAGTGGCTGACCATCATCGGCGTGCATCTGGAAACCGCGCTGTGGATCGGCTTGATGGTGCTGTTCTATATGTTCTTGCCGCAACAGATCGAACTCGACTGGGGCTGGCAGACCTTGATTGCCGCCGCCACACAAGACTGGCGCTGGCTGGAACACCTGACCAACGCCTTTTACGCCCTGGTGCTGGTGGCCTGGGAACCGATCTATGTGGCCTGCGGTTTCAGCCTTTATCTGAACCGGCGCACGAGGCTTGAAGCCTGGGATATCGAGCTGGTCTTTCGCCGATTGCGTCAGCGCTTGAGCAGCGCGATCGTCACGCTGCTGCTGGCCGCGATCCTGCTGGTGCCGACCGGGCAAAACGTCTGGGCCGAACCGGTTATCTCACCAGACTCACCGCGTTTGTTGGATCAGCCGCTGACCAGTCAGGCATCCCGGGACAGCATCAAGGCCCTCCTCGAACAACCACCGTTCAAGAACAAGGAAACGGTGACCCGCTATCGTTTTGGCGAAGACAAACCTACCTCCGACACTGCGCACGAGTCTCAAACGCCTGCCTGGTTGAAAGCGTTATTCGGCTTGCTGGACAGCCAACGCTTTGGTGTATTGGCCAGCCTGATCGAAGTGTTGCTGTGGGGCACGATGATCGGCGCCATTGGGCTATTAATCTGGCGTTACCGCGATTGGCTGCAAGCCTTCGTCAGCCGCCGACCCACGTTAAATCGCATAGTCGCGCGGCCGTTACCGCAACAGGCTTTCGGTTTGGACCTCAACCGCGAAACCCTGCCCGTCGACATCGCAGCCAGCGCCGAAAGCCTCTGGCAGACCAATCCCCGTGAAGCCCTCGGGTTGCTCTATCGCGCCTTGCTCAGCCACTTGCTGCACGATTTCAACCTGGCGCTCAAACCCGCCGACACCGAAGGCGAAGTTCTTCAGCGCGTTGAACAATTGCAACAACCTGCCCTGCTGGCCTTCAGTAAAAACCTCACCGGCCATTGGCAGAACATGGCGTATGGGCATCGATTGCCCCCCGCGCATTTGCAACAGGAACTCTGTGATGGCTGGCGCGCGTTATTTGGCCCGGGAGCGGTCCGTTGAACCGGCGTTTATGGCTTTCGGTCGGTGCGTTCATCGCACTGCTAGTGTGTGTGCTGAGTGTTTACCTGTATTTCAAGGCCATACCCTATCAGGCAGAAATCGATCATGGCCCTGCCCCTGAAGCCCAGGCCAATCCCTACCTGGCGGCCGAGCATTTTCTGCGACAACAGGGCCTGAGCGTCAGCCATGCCAACAGCCTCAACATCTTGCCGACGCTCGAGCCGCATCAGCGCAGTTTGTTGTTGCTCGGCGATCGGTCGAATATGTCCCCACGACAGGTGAGTCAGGTGTTGAACTGGACCCGCGCCGGTGGACGTCTTTTATTCGTCGCCGAAGCCCTGTGGGATGAAAAGACTGGTCAGAGCAATGACCTGCTGCTCGACCGAGTGCAACTGCACCAATCCCTGAGCAAAGACCTCAAGGAACCGCCGCCCGATCTAAACGACGACTCCTACCCCCAACTGACCAAGCTCTACCTGGAAAACGAAGAGGCGCCGGCCTACGTCACCTTCGATACCGCGTTCCACCTCGACGACCCGAAAAACCTCGCCCAGGCCTGGGCCAACAGCGGCAAGGCCACGCACATGATGCAGCTGAGTCACGGGCAGGGTTCAATCACCGTGGTCACCGACGCCAACCTCTGGAAAACCCCGGCCATCGACCAGTACGACAACGCCTGGCTGCTGTGGTACCTGACGGCCGACACAGACGTGACCCTGCTGTTCAATACCGATCACGACAGCTTGCTGACATTACTATGGCGCTACTTTCCACAAGCCCTGGTGGCCCTGATCGCCTTGATCGCTTTCGGATCCTGGCATGTTGGCGTGCGGAACGGCCCGTTGCTGGCGCCGGCCACGAGAGCTCGCCGCCAGCTTCAGGAACACCTGCGTGCCAGCGCCGATTTCATGCTCCGCCACAACGGTCAGCACAGCCTGTTGCAAGCCTTGCAACAAGACATCCTGCGTCGTATCCGTCACCGTCATCCCGGTTTTGAACAACTCGGCGTTGCCGAACAATGGCTGGTGCTCGCACGCCTGACTGGCCAACCTACACGCGCCATCCGCCAGGCCATGAGCCCGCGACCGAAGCAGCGGCTGTCCAGCGCTGAATTCAGCCGTCAGGTCGCCCACCTGCAAACCTTGAGGAACACCTTATGATCTGGAGCGTTGCAGACGTTGGATTGATGTGACATTAAAAACCATAGATGTATCTGACGGGGAGTTGTGGGCCGCAGCAGAAGCCTTCATGCAATCTAGGCAGACAGGGCACAGGGTGATTGGTCGACGACAGGGTGAAAGGTGGAGCTTGCGTGGGGCACCAAGGAATTCGTAATCGCCGGACAACCTTACCAAGGGTTTCCGATTCTGCCGTGGGACTCTATGGAGAGCTGCAGCCAAGCCAATCAGTTCTTCCGCTACTACCTCCTTCGTGGGGACATCGGCTCCAAGCAATCCTGGCCTAGCACTGGGCGAGCGCTGGGCGAGCGCTGGGCGAGCGCTGTACGACTACTTCAGCTTCCTGCAAGCCCATGAGCTTGATTGGCGGGACGTAGATCGTGGTGAGGCCAAAAGCCTTGTCGCTGCCTACCGGGACTACTGCTTGGTGACATGCGAACTGGCACGCAACACTACTCGCCAGCGACTGATGTACATCTGCAAGTTCTACGAATTCGCCCTAAAGAAAGGCTGGGTGACGCGCCTGCCGTTCGGCCATGAAGAGCGCACCGTAAAACGTGAGACGAGTTTCCTTGAGCACTTCGATGCCAGTGGTGGCAAAGCCTTGGTGACCTGCGCTACCTCAAGGAACATTTCGCTCACTGTTCGCTGGACATGACCCTGGGCTATGCCATGGATGCAAGCTGGGGACAGCACCTGGATCTTGAGCTGTATATGGAAATCCAGGGAGAGCTGGAAGATATCAAGCTCGGCGTCGTCGACAACTGGATGGACTATGAGTCCTTGGCCGGGGGCTACGAGCGCGCCATCAAGGGATGGCAGCGGAAGCCAGAAAACCTGCTGATCTTCAAGGATCACGCGTCGATGCTGAAGTCCATTTCTGAGAGCACAGCTATCCGCAGCAACGGCCACGCTTGGTGCACAGCAGACAATGACGGCTGCGTCGGCAACACCCTTGAGCGATCCCGCTGCAGTGGCTGCAGCAACCACTCAGTGATCGGAAACGTCCATGTACCTATCTATCAGCGCCTCTACGATGAACTTAAAGAGTTGCTGCACTGTAAGACGGAGGTCGTCAACGCGTTGAGCGCGACCTGAATCGCTGCCGAGACGTATTGGTACAGCTGGGCATGCCTCCGGAGGCTCTGACAGCATGAAGAGCAAGGGCAAATCAACCAACTACAAGCCTGCCGTGGATCGAGAAAAGGATCTCAGGCTGGCCATCTCCCGGATCGAGAACGGACGCGCTCATACCAAGGAAGCCAAAGTGACCATCGCTGCCGTCACCCGAGAGGCCGGCGTGTCGACCGCGCTGACCCACAATCACTATCCGGCAATCGCAGAGACAATACGAGAGAAGCAGGGTCGGTCCAGCCGAGCCATGCTGGATGTCAAACATCAAGATCTTATCGCCGAGCGCCAAAAGTCTGCAGGCTACCGTCAAGAGATAGAGGAGCTCAGAGCCAAGCTCGCCAGCATTGCATCCATATATGAGGTGCTGCTGGAGGAGAACCGTGTGCTCAAGGCCAAGCTGAAAGACCGGAGCGTAGTTGAACTGGTTTCATCCCAGCCGCGCGGGTAGGCCTCATGACGCGTGAGCTCCCGCAATTTGACGAAAGTCGTGAGCTGACTTCACTAGACGATTAGCCTAGCGGCGAAAGGATGGCGTCATAGAGTCGTGCAGATGCCTCCACATCGTTGGCGCCTATGAACAAGTAGCTGAGCACGGTTCCTCCTCCCAGGGGCATCATTCAATCAACAAATCATTTCGTCCCTGTTGTCAGTTCGACATCGAGCGGAGGGCCAAATCCAATTTTCTGATGCCCATAGCCGGAGCAAAAAATTATGACTAAGCAATAATTATTGCTGAGCCATAATTCTGAATAATTTTTGTCGGCAGCTCCTCGACCTTGTCTGTAGAGGTTAAAACTCACTCGCAGTACACAGTCCAAAGCTGATCAACCCGTCATGGAGCCTTGGCTCACCATCTCCCGGTATTATCCGGCTCGGTGGCACACTCGCCACGCCACCAGGCCATCTGCAGGATGTCGAACGGAGATGCGCCTCTATGACGACAAAACAAGCCGGGAGGCCAAGATATTGAAAAGCTCTGCAAGCATTCGTGCATCTAGCAACGCATGGTGTGGCAGATCAGACAGCTCTACTTGTTCAAGAGCTTCCGCGTTCACCTGATTGAAAAGACTTGTTAGGTTGGTCGGTTGATTCACAACCCGGACTGGCCAGCGTTGATGATCCGCACAAGCGAGATCACGGAAAAACTCCCAATCCCAATGTGGCGCATCTGAACACACCTCAAGCTCCTCGTCGAAGCAGCCTAGAAACCTTCGAAGCGAGGCTCGAGCTTCGACAAGCGACTGACCGTATTGCAGAGGGTCAAGCCGCGGTAAAACGTTCTGGATGACGAAATCACTGCAGTCTTCGACCGAATAGGTATCCGTCAACTCAGCGTAAAACTCTTCGCCTGACTCTGATACCAGCGCTAGGGATATCAGCTTCGAGTCCTGATTGAGCTGGGTAAATTCGCAATCTAGGAATAACTTCAACGACCTGTCCTCCTCATCTCCTGTTAGCGTGGTCTGTCATTGGAGCAATGTTCGTCCTGCTATTTGGATGAACGTACCGTGGCTATCAGTAACCTAGCCAAGGGATGCGACCCTTGCTTCGGTGCCGCTCACATTTCCTAGCGTGGATAAGTAATCGCTGTAACGTGCTGAGTAATCAAACTGCGGAGTTCGTCCATCTTTGGATGAGACAGGGTAGTTCCACCATGCTGGAAATTACAAAGTCAGCTCCAACATTTTCGAGCTCTGCAGCGGTCACTTGAGACGCAAAGGCTATTGTCTTCAGTCCCGCCGCCTTGGCAGCAACAACACCCGGCAGAGAATCCTCCACGACAATGCATTGAGTTCCCTGTACGCCAAGGGTTGAGATGGCATGTAGGTAAATGTCAGGCGCAGGTTTTGGAGCTAAACCCTGACTACCGGAGGAGCAAACATGGTGGAAATGGTGGCTCAACTCAGTCTTGGTGAGCACGAAGCCGACGTGGGCGAGGCTGGCGTTCGACACAATAGCCTTTGGAATTGATATGGCCTCCAACGCGGCCCTTATCCCAGCTACCTCAACAAGCTCATTTTCGAGGCTGGTGCGAAGCGTACGAGCCAGTGTGACTGCAAAGTCCTCGGGCAGCCCTTTGCACCAGTGGGAGAGCACCTCCAGGCAAGTATTTCGACTGTGCCCTAGAAAATGTTGGCTCCACATTTCCTGAGTGATGCTTAAGCCAAGCATGGCCAAGGAAACGGATCGAAACGCTTTATATGCAAGTGTCTCGCTATCTACCACGGTGCCATCACAGTCAAATAAAAGCATGGGTCAATCTGCTTGGATCTTGTGCAAAAGTGGCGAGGCCACGCGTAGGTAATCCTCGGAGTTCAGGATCGCGGATGTTTCAAAGGAGGCGGCATTGAACGCAATCTCATCGAAACGATCGGTCAGATCTGGATCCAGTACAACAACCAGGTCTTTGTGAAACGAGAACGGCGGGATCATACCTACCTCACAACCTGTCAGATCAGTGGCTAGTGATTTATCCGCTAGGCGCATCTTGCGAACACCTAGTGCCATCGCTAACGACCCTAAATTAAGCCGGCGATCTGCGGGTAGCACAGCCAGCGCATGAATGGCCTTGCCGAGTTCGTCAGTACCACTGCAGACAAGAGCTTTCGCACCTTGGCCTACCTCAGTTCCTCGTGCAATCGCGACCTCGACAGATTTGCCGGCGCAAGCATGCTGGACGAGCCGATAGCGGCATTGATGACGATCCAGGAGATCGATCAGTGCTTGATGGGGCGTCATGGTGAAACCTCTAGCGGCAGATTATGGGGCGAACATCGGGCGCGAGATTAGAAACAAAAAAGATTATTTGTCAATTTATAGATAAAATATCCATCACATCAGATGCGCTCATGATTGTGGATTTTGGTTTTTATCCATTGATTTACAACGAATAAATACAGCATCGCACCTGCTTTTTTCGATTCCCTGATAGCTGACAAAGAGACATTCCATCGGCAAATATTTACATAATGTCTAATTATGGATAATCTGTATAAAATCCTAATTTCTGGAAAAACCGCAGATGCCCAACACTGCCACGCTGAAGCTGCTCGACCGCGACCACGTCGACGCCTTGATCAATCCCGAACAGATCCTCTTCGCCGTAAGGGAAGCCTTCTTCCTCCATAGCGCGGGCAAGGGGCAGGTATTCCCGGTCGTTCGCGAGGCTTTGGAAACTGGTGGTATTTTTGGAATCAAGTCGGGCGGTATCAGCAGCGAGGGTGTTCTGGGATTCAAGGCGGCAGGTTTCTGGCCTTCGAACCGGGGAGCCGGTGGCGAGCCTCACCAAGCCACGATCATGCTCATTGATCCGGCAACGGGAAGGCCGCTGTGCGTTATCGATGGCAACACTGTTACCACCTTACGCACCGGCGCAGCCGGCGCCCTTGGTCTTGAATTGCTGGCAAGAAAGGACAGCTCGCGTGTCTGTGTATTCGGTTCCGGCGTTCAAGCTTCGATCCAGCTCGACTACGCTCTGCGGGTTATGCCGGGTATCAAGGAAATTGAATACCTGACTTATGACCGCAAGCCAGATCAGCGCTTTGAATCCATGTTCGATGGCCGCTGCTTGATTCGTCATAGCATGGAAGCCAACGATGCGGTGAGCCGAAGCGACATCGTGATCACTGCGACTCCGGGTGCTGGTGCGCTTTTCGATCTTGAAGCGGTCGCACCTGGCACTCACCTCAACTGCGTAGGCGCCGACACTCGCGGCAAGCGGGAGCTTCCAGAAGGCTTGATCGCCAAGGCTAGGGTGGTGGTCGACGACATCAACCAGGCGACCCAGATTGGCGAGACGCAGTGGGCTCCCGAGGTGCCGGTGATCGAAATCGGCGATTTGTTGACCGGTCGCCAAGTCTTTACCCGTGAGGCACAAGACATCTCGGTATTCGATATGACTGGTTTGGCGCTGCAAGACCTGACCGTCGCCCGCTTGCTGTTTAAGCAGGCCAAGAATGAAAGCATTGGGCACGACATTTCGTGGCCTTGGTAACTTGCTAGAGGAAATTGCCGTGGATCCAGTAATCTTGCCAACCTTCAATGAAGTCGTAGCTGCCGCTAACCGCCTTGAAGGCTTTGCTCACAAAACCCCCGTGTTGACGTCCCGCACCATCGATGAAGAAATTGGGGCGCAGATCTTCTTCAAGTGCGAAAACCTACAACGCACCGGTTCGTTCAAATTCCGTGGTGCATTCAACTCACTGGCGAAATTCGACGAGCAACAACGTAAAGCTGGCGTGGTAGCGTTTTCTTCCGGTAATCATGCTCAAGGCATTGCTTTGGCTGCCGCCTTGCTGAAGATGCCCGCGACGATAGTAATGCCCAACGATGCCCCCGCCGCCAAAGTGGCTGCGACCAAAGGTTATGGCGCCACGATCATTTTCTATGATCGCTATACCGAAGATCGCGAGGCGATTGGCCGTGCACTGGCAGCCGAGCATGGGATGACGTTGATCCCTTCATATGACCACCCAGATGTGCTTTCAGGCCAAGGTACTGCGGCGAAAGAGCTATTAGAAAGTACCGGCCCGCTGGATGTGCTTTTCGTCGGTCTCGGGGGTGGGGGTATGTTGTCCGGGACAACCCTATCCACACGAGCGTTGGCGCCGGAGTGCCTGATCTATGGCGTCGAGCCGGAAGCAGGAAACGATGGTCAGGAATCATTCCGCAAGGGTGAGATCGTCCATATCGACACACCTGACACCATTGCCGACGGCGCTCAAACCCAGCACTTGGGGCACTACACCTTTCCGATCATTCTCAATGGCGTTAACGATATCGTCACCGTCTCCGACCAGGAGCTGATCGCGGCCATGAAGTTCTTTGCCGAGCGCATGAAGATCATGGTCGAGCCCACCGGATGTCTAGGCCTGGCAGCCGTTCGAAAGATGAAAGATCAGCTTCAGGGCAAGAAGGTCGGCATCATCATTACGGGTGGCAATGTCGACATCGAGCGCTACGCCAGATTTCTGACCACTGAATAATTCGCGCTGCCCGTAGAGGCAACTGTTTCAAACAATAGATAGGAAACCAGTGCCCACCATTCGTTCGCAAGAACGTTTGGCGGGTGAGCTTTGCCTACATTTTTTGCTGCTGCCTATAAGAGCGCCTTTGGGTTGTCCTGAGGCCATATAAAAAAGAGGTGCGTATGAGAAATAGATACTTGGTTCGTGCAATCGTAATCGCGATGGTTCTCGGCGTCTTGCTGGGCGGTCTATTGCACTCCCATCTCGATGGGGAGGCGGCAAAAAGCGTTTCTACCAATTTAAATCTGATTACGGATGTCTTCTTGCGACTGATCAAGATGGTCATCGCTCCGCTGGTTTTCGCGACACTGGTGACCGGTGTGGCGAGCATGGCCGACAGTGGTTCGATTGGCCGTGTTGGCTTCAAGGCAATGGCGTGGTTTCTGATCGCATCGCTGATCTCGCTGACCATCGGCTTAGTTCTCGCCAACTTCTTCCAACCAGGCGCGGGTTTGAATCTCGTTGTCGGCCAGGCCACCGGCAGCACGGGGCTGAACACGGCCACATTCAGCCTGCCCATTTTCCTGTCCCATGTATTTCCTCGCAGCATCGTTGAAGCCATGGGCAGCAACGAAGTGCTTCAAATCGTGGTCTTCTCTCTATTTTTCGGCGCCGCGTTGGCGTTCGTCAAAGGCAGTGGAAAGTCAGGCATCGTGGACATTCTCGAAGAGTTGTCCAAGGTGATGTTCCGCATCACTGATTATGTAATGGTCGTCGCACCGTTCGCTGTTTTCGCCGCCATCGCATCGACCATCACTGTGCACGGCTTGGAGATGGTCGTGAGCTTCGGCAAGCTGGTTGCGCAATATTTCCTGGGGCTGGCGATCCTCTGGCTGCTCATCGCCGGAGCGGGTTACCTGGCATTCGGCAAACGGCTCAAGGCGCTTTTGACCAACCTACGGGAACCGGTGCTGGTCGCTTTCTCCACTGCCAGTAGCGAAGCCGCCTACCCAAAAACCATTGCGGCGCTGGACAACTTCGGCTCCAACAAGCGTATCAACAGTTTCGTCCTGCCATTGGGCTATTCGTTCAACCTGGATGGTTCGATGATGTATCAGGCATTCATCGTCATGTTCATCGCCCAAGCCTACAACATAGAAATGACCTTCACCCATCAGGTCATGATTCTGCTCACGCTGCTGGTCATCAGTAAGGGCACTGCAGGTGTCGCACGCGGCTCGCTCGTGGTGTTGGCTGCGGGACTTCCCATGATCGGACTCCCGGAGTCCGGACTGCTGCTCATTCTGGCTATCGACCCCATCCTGGATATGGGCCGCACCGCTACGAATGTTTTTGGCTGCGGGGTGGCTACTGCCGTAATCGGAAAGGGAAGCGAAGAGCCAGTTGGCGAGCGCGCGGCCAGTCCCCAAGCCGTTTGAAACCCTGACCAAACTCTGCAGGAAGTGCCAATGAACAAGCCAGTGATTGACGGTGAATCTATGTTGAATGAGGTCAGCGGTAAGTTTCGCTTGGCCCGTGCGTTAACTCTTTTTATCAGTATGACGATGTGCGCTTCCACATTATCCGCGCAGGAGAAATCTATGGAGACAGTGTCCCAATCCTCGGCCCGTCCCCGCGTGTTGCTACTGGCAACGGGAGGCACCATTGCGGGCTCCGCTGACAGCCGGGGCGTGGGCGCTTACAACTCCGGCGCAGTGAGTGCCCAACAACTGATCGATGCAGTGCCTGGTTTGTCCAGCCTTGCACAGCTGAGCAGCGATCAGGTAGCCAAGGTTGGCTCTCAAGACATGACCGACGACATCTGGATGAAACTTGCCAAGCGAGCGCAACACGAACTCGATGAAGGTAACGTCGATGCGGTTGTCATTACCCATGGGACGGACACGATGGAGGAAACAGCGTTCTTCCTCGACCTCGTTCTGGACATCAATAAGCCTGTGGTGATGGTGGGGTCAATGCGTCCCTCGACCGGACTGGGAGCAGATGGCCCGGCAAACATTTATCAGGCCGTGAAAGTCGCTATCGATCCCGAAGCAAGTGGACGAGGCGTGATGGTGGTCATGAACGAGCAAATCGAAAGCGCTCGGGGGGTCACCAAAATGCACAGTACCAATGTGCAAGCGATGCAGTCCCCTAACCTGGGGTCTATCGGTTTCGTCGATCCTGGGCATGTACGATTCGTCCAAGCCGTCCCAACTCATCGCGGGGCAGCGTTAGCGCTTCCTGCTGATGGAAAGCTGCCACGCGTCGAGGTGATCTACTGCCATGCAAATATGGATGCTCGGCAAATCGATCACGCCGTCGAAGATGGGGCGAAGGGGATTGTCCTGGCCGGCGTGGGCGACGGCAATGCATCAAAAGCCGCTCTAGCCGCGCTGAAAAAAGCCGCCGCCAAGGGAGTCCTCGTCGTTCGCTCGACTCGGGTTGCTCAGGGCTACGTGAATCGCAACATCGAATTCAACGATGACCAGAGCGGTTTTGTCGCTGCGGTGGATTTGAATCCGCAGAAGGCGAGAGTGCTAACCCAGCTTCTCCTCGTGAATGGAGTAAGCGAACCCCAGAAGGCTCAGGAAGCTTTTTCAAACGTGCGGTAAAACCGCAAAGTCACGTTGCCGCGCCTGTTCGCGGCAACGCCTTATCTGACATCGGGCCAAATAATGAAAATCGTAGCCACCGAAAATGCTCCACGCCCGGCAGGGCATTACGCTCAAGGGATCATCCATGGCGATACCCTTCACATCTCGGGGCAGCTACCCGTTAGCCCGGATGGCACTCATAATCTTCAGGCCAGCTTCTCCGAGCAAGCGACTGTGGCGTTGGGCAATCTTATTGCCATTCTAAAAACTGCTGGCTGTTCCATTGATGACCTGGTGAAGGTCACCGTCTATGTGGCAGGGGTCAAGCACTGGCCCGAGTTCGACCGCATCTACAGCGCTGCGTTGGGAGTTCATCGGCCTGCGCGCGCCGTTGTGCCGGTGCCCGAGCTTCACCATGGATATCTGGTCGAAATCGAAGCTATTGCTCAGGTGAAGACTGCCTGAGACGGTTGACGTTACCATTGTGAATGGCTTGTGCTAAGAACGGTTCGGCTAACCAGGGTATCCATGGAAGGCGCCCAACCGGCACTCCTTCCATGACTGATGGGGTATCGGTTACTTGGCGTCGTTGTAAACGGTGGCGCGTGATACGCCCAGATAGGCCGCGACGATTTCCATCGCTCGGCGCACATCCAACAGACCGGTTTCTTTCAGTTCCACGAGAAGGGCGCGGCGGTCTGGTGCCTTCATGGCTCGGGGAGTCGTAGCAAGCCGCGCGGCGAATTGATCGATACGTCCGCGAATAACGTCCGCTCCTGCAACCTCAAGCGTCTCATCCGGACGCTCTCCCCCGAAAGCACTGAACTGGTCAAGCATCCCTTGCAGACCCCGAAATAGGGAAAGATCGACGTTCATGCATAACGCGGCGATGTACTTTCCATTGGAGTCCTTGATCCCGATGGAAGTGCTTTTTACCTGGCGACCATCACTGAACCGGTTTGGATAGTTCGCAATGACCTGTGGGTAGTCGGGGTCAGCGATACGGGCCAACCCGAGCTCGGTGGCAGGGTCTCCGGGCTGACGACCAGACAGATTGTTGTGGATCGCAAGAATTGCGTGCTCAGGGTCACGCAGATCATGCAGGACGACTTCGCAAAAGGGGCTGAAGGTTTCGCTGAGCCCCTTCGCGACCTGTTCCATTTGATCGAGCAATGCTCGTTGTTCGGCAGTGGTTTTTTTCATCTGGACAAGATATCCAATAACTGGAAATACCGTCAATAAATTCAGCTAAGGCCCATTTGGGTAATTTAGGGAGTACGAGGGTTGGATCCTGAACACTTTTGGATGGGCTGTTGGCAGTCGCGCATGGCGTTCCACTTAGGCATCGGTTTGCATTCGACCTACCAGTTATTGCGCTGCATCTGACCACTGATTGAATCCACAGTCGATCGTTGCCGGTCAGACCTCTAGCATTGTGAACAAACTCGAGGCAGATGGCTGGTCACGCCTAATGCAAAACCGACATGCAATTCTGTGAAAATCCCCCAGCACTAAAGCAATCGCTTCTTCGCGTAAGCGCCTACCCTTTGCGTAATACATCAATCAGGAAATTGCTAGCAGTGAATCCACCAGCACCAAGCGATTAAGTGTGCGCATGATATAGCCTCGGCTCAAACATCACTGTTCTGAGAATCCGCTTTGAACACACTTGATGCACGTGCCGATTTCAACACCCTGATCAACGCACCGAAATTTTCCGACGATCCCGTTGGGCACCGGCAGAAAAAGCGGTGGCAGCTCATCGCTGGAGACATTTACAAAAGTACTTCCATCGAAGCGCTGCTGGAGGCGAGGGGAAAAGCTGAAGGCTACATCCATGGTTTGGTAGATGCCGGGCACCTTTCAACAAGGGATACCGAGCGTGACTATCTCATTTTGAGCATCGTTCAAAGGCGGCGCGATTTTTTGAAGAAATTACTGAGCGAGTACGGTTACTGAGCCAGGCGCGACTTTTGAGAACGTCCAGCGGCTGATGTGCACCGCAGGATAAAGTCGGTTTGAAGCGCTCCGCATGGCCAATTCGGAGCGCTGCTAATTGAAACCCTAAGAGGCCATAGCGAGCGACTTCTAGAGGTCTGACGGAGCTCGAGAAATGAGCTTGTCCTGAATCGACTCCCACTCTTCCATTGAAATGAGCACCGCAGTCCTGCGTTCTCCCTCAACGAAAATCGGTTTTCGAGCCGTGATCACTTGGTCGAGCAACTCGTCGAACCGGGTTATTGCCCGAGAAACTAACCATCGTTCATCTGCCATGTGCCAGGCCCTATCACGTGATCAAATGATGGTTTTCATATCGTCGATTAGAAACTATCGGCGGACTGGAGAAGCTTGAGAAAGCTAGTTCTATCGAGGTCTCGCTTGAAGCTAGCGATGACGTAATTACCGTCTTGAGATTCGAGCGGCCAAAACAGCCCCTCTTTCCTCGCTGACTGAATTTTACCTGTGCGAAGAATAGAACCATCCGCCCTGTGGTACGCATCGTCACGCTCAGAATGGTCGAAGGAAACGCCCAGGCATGTGTCATCTGCGATCAGTGCGTCGCTAATGAAAGCTTTGATCGGCACCGTGTATTTGCGAAGGCTTGCTCGCACCAAGCGACTCAGTTGAAAGTCACTCAAATCCTTACTATGAAATTCCAGCTCAATGATTTCCGGCATCCAATCCAAGCTCCAAAACGACTTCAGAATATTTTCCGTCGAACATCGCTTACCCAGCCGACATCGAAAAAGCAGCCCTTAAGCTAGCCCCTCCCAACCAGAAACCTCTTCCCCCGCGCCATAAAAGAGTTGCGCGATTTCTTCCAACGTCACCATCAAAAATCCTCCATCTCGTCGAGCGAGGCCAATCGCACAAGCTTTCGCATTGACCAATCACTGGCATCAAAGCTCGATCAATAAACCAGGATCAAAACCGGTGTCTTGGCCTGGGTATCCACGCGAATTTGAAACCAGGCGGCACCCACATTTGGTGAAGCTTGCTGCTACGTGGGTGTGTCCGTAGACCGTCGAAGGGTGTACCGAACGCCTGAGCCAACCAGCTGTAGGCAGTCCTTGATTTGGCAATCAGGTCAGCAGGCCGTAAGCGTCGATAACTCACGTCAGTTCTGATGACACGGAAATCGCTCATCCACTTCCACGCAGTGCGGGTTGCTGCCTCGACATCTCCAGTCGAGCTGTAATCTGTCCACCCCGTAGTCACCAGAAAACGCGTGCGATCCAAAATCAGCACTTCATTTTCCAGCACGTGCATGTGCGGTACTGCCGCCTCCTTCATCTTACGCAGCGTCTGTTCGAGGTGACCACCGTAGTACTCATGATTGCCGCATACGTAGATCACAGGACACTGGAACACTTCGTTCGCCCACTTCACTCCACGCGATTTCAGATCGATGGCACCGGCGAGGATGACTACGTCCGCATCGCTTGGGGCGGGATCGAACCATTTAAATGCCCTGCGAAAGGGGTAATGAGCGCCCTGAATCTTTCTTCTGATCCCCGCCAATTACCGGATCTCGAATATATTTCAATTGCCCTGGGCCATAACTCAACGACAGGCCGAGAGGCTATCGCATCGACGAGTTGCTGGTGAGTGAGACCGCCGATCAGACCCGTCAAGGCATCCCGAAATTGCGGAAGCGCTACCCCGGCCAGGATACGGTAGTCATGTATCGTCTCGCCGGGAGCATTATTAACGGTCTCCTGCAACACAGTGCGGGTCGGTTACTGAAGTCGCTGCCAGAAATCAGGGAACGCCGCGATAAATGCCACGGCGCGTGGACGGCTGGCCGGCTCCGCTGTCCAAAAGGTTTGCAATTACCTGCGAGATATCCGGCCAGCATTCGGGCGCCCGATCCCGCACTGCGACAAGTGACGAGATGATCTTGTGATGAAGGGGCTCCCATTGTGCGGGAACTCCCTTGAGAAGCGATTTAGCGAGTACCGTAGCAAAATTGCGCACGTTCTGAGAGCGGACTCGCGCAAGGTAACGCTGCTCGACATAATCGAGGATGCGTTCATGGTTCGTTGGGAACCCCGGCGACTGAACATCGATATCATAAAGATCTGAAATCGCTTTGCCCTGCAAAGGCTCTTGGGCCAGCACAAGGTCGACCGTGTTGACGAGGTGTAGCCGCACGAGTTCGGCGGACGGTTCAAATAGATCGGCTTCGGCGGAGAAGGCTGGATGGGCACAAAGATTCCGATCCTCTCGAAGGCGTTCCAAGTGCTTTCGGGCGATCTGGTTTACAACTTGGGTATTGCCCGTGGCGTGATCCAGAATCGTTCGTTCCAGCAGAAGCAGCTCACTAATGTCGCCGGAGTTGGTTGCGTTGTCCCAAGCCTGAAGGAACGTGGCTGCGGCGGTATCGCCCAAGGCGCTCAGCTTTCGGTACTTGGCAATCAGGTCATACACCAACGCGACCCAGGCGGAGGTCAGTGCACCCCGCAATGCGCCAGCCTTGTAGGCCTTCACGGCGTCCAGAAAGTATACCTTCGACTGGGGATGTCGAATGCGAGTGAGCAATATGTCGAGATCTACAAATCCAGCGTCCATAGCTTTTGACTTCAACGATAGAGGTAGGTCGAGACTACCATCTGCTATGTAAGCTCACACGCGCAGAACACCAGATCACGACCGAGCTCCTGTCCCGTCCAAAACCTCAAAAAGGTTAAATTAGGTAAGTGACTGATTTATGGAAGATAAATCTATTGCAACAGTTAATAAGGCTCCGGAACTTATGAGTGAACAGATCGAGCCCGGCATACAGACCCACACCGCCCAGCAGCGCCAGCGCGCCAGCCAGTTGGCCCAAGCGGTCAGGACGGAATTGCAGAAAGCCGTGATCGGCCAGAACCGCGTGATCGACGATGTGCTCACCGCCCTGATCGCCGGTGGCCATGTGTTGCTCGAAGGCGTGCCGGGGTTAGGCAAGACCTTGTTGGTGCGCGCCCTCGCTCGCTGCTTCGGCGGCGAATTCGCGCGCATCCAGTTCACCCCGGACCTGATGCCCAGCGACGTCACCGGGCACGCGGTGTACGACTTGCAAACCGAGCAATTCAAGCTGCGTAAAGGCCCGCTGTTTACCAATCTGCTGCTGGCCGACGAGATCAACCGCGCCCCGGCGAAAACCCAGGCGGCGCTGCTCGAAGCCATGCAGGAACGCCAAGTCACCCTCGAAGGCCGCGCCCTGCCCATCGCGCAACCGTTCATGGTGCTCGCCACGCAAAACCCCATCGAACAGGAAGGCACTTACCCGTTGCCGGAAGCCGAGCTCGACCGCTTCATGCTCAAGGTTCGCATGGACTACCCCGACGCCGATCAGGAATTGAACATGGTGCGCCAGGTCAGCCGCTCGACCCGGGCCGACATGCTTGATGTGCAACCGTTGCGCACCGTGTTGCAAGCCAAGGACGTGCTGGCCTTGCAGCGCATTGCCAGTGATCTGCCAATGGACGATCAGGTACTCGATTACGCCGTGCGCCTGGCCCGCACCACCCGAACCTGGCCAGGGTTGACCCTGGGCGCCGGGCCACGCGCCTCCATCGCATTGGTGCGCTGCGCCCGCGCCCGGGCCTTGTTGCGCGGCGGCGAATTTGTAATTCCCGATGACATCAAAGGCTGCGCGCTGGCCGTTCTGCGTCACCGTGTGCGAATTGCCCCGGAGCTGGACATCGAAGGGCTGGAAGTCGATCAGGTGCTCAAGCAACTGCTCGATCAAGTACCGGCGCCGCGGTTGTGAACACCGTCATCCAGACCAACCCTGTGGCGAGGGAGCTTGCTCCCGCTGGGTTGCGAAGCAGCCCCAAAACCAGGCGACGCGCAATGTCAGGCAAACCACACCCACCTGTTTTACGACTGCTGCGCAGTCGAGCGGGAGCAAGCTCCCTCGCCACAAAAAGCTCTTTTGCCACAAAAGGTATGCGCCGATGAAACCCACGCGCCTGCTGCTGATCTGGCTCGCAGTACTGCTGGCCATCGGCATCGTGTTCGGCGCATTGCGGGCACTGGACATCGCAGTTCCATCGGGCCTTTTGGCGATCAACTGGGGATTACTGTTAGCGCTGCTGGCCCTTGCAATACTCGACGCCATCCGCCTCAAAAACCTGCCCTCGCCCCGCGTGCAACGGCAAATGCCCGGCAGCCTGGCGCTCGGTCGATGGGGCGAAGTGCGACTGGAGATCGAGCACGATTTTGCGCAACCGCTTAACGTACACATCTTCGACCATGTGCCGCACGGCCTGGACTTCGAACTCCTTCCCCTGTCGGTCGAACTGCAACCCGGCCAACACAGCCAGATCGGCTATCGCCTGCGCCCACTCAAGCGCGGCCACTTCACCTTCGAACACTGCGAAATCAGCCTGCCAAGCCCAATGGGCCTATGGTCAGGCAAACGTCTACTGAACGTAG
Source organism: Pseudomonas sp. B21-048 (assembly GCF_024748615.1). Lineage (NCBI taxonomy): Bacteria > Pseudomonadati > Pseudomonadota > Gammaproteobacteria > Pseudomonadales > Pseudomonadaceae > Pseudomonas > Pseudomonas sp. B21-048. The sequence goes on from NZ_CP087168.1 coordinate 4,320,409, forward strand.
TCGACAACACCCGCGTCTACCCCGACTTCGCCCGCCTCTACGGCGGCCAACTGCTGGCGGTGGATAACTGGCTCAGCCAGCTCGGTGTACGCCAACGTCAACGGCGCGGATTGGGTCTTGAGTTTCATCAACTACGCGAATTCAGAGAAGGCGACAGCCTGCGCCAGATCGACTGGAAAGCCACGGCACGCCAACGCACACCGATTGCCCGTGAGTATGAGGATGAACGCGATCAACAGATCATCTTCATGCTTGATTGCGGGCGGCGCATGCGTAGCCAGGATGATGAGTTGTCGCACTTCGACCATGCGCTCAATGCCTGTCTGTTGCTCAGTTACGCGGCCCTGCGTCAGGGCGATGCCGTGGGGCTGAGCACCTTCGCTAGCCATCAGCCGCGCTACCTCGCGCCGGTCAAAGGCACGGGCCAACTGAACGTATTGCTCAACAGCGTCTACGACCTCGACAGCACCCAACGCCCCGCCGATTATCAAGCGGCGGCTACTCAGTTGCTGGCCCGACAGAAACGCCGGGCACTGGTGGTGCTGGTCACCAACCTGCGCGATGAAGACGATGAAGAATTGCTGACCGCCGTCAAACGCCTGAGCAAACAACATCGGGTGCTGGTGGCGAGTCTGCGCGAAGACTTGCTCGACAATCTGCGGCACGCGCCGGTGCAAACCTTGCCGGAGGCGCTGGCTTATTGCGGGACGGTGGATTATTTGAACGCCCGGACGCAGCTCCATGAGCGGTTGAGTGCTCATGGAGTGCCGGTGGTGGATGCTCGGCCCTCAGAATTGGGGGCCGAGTTGGTGACGCGGTATTTGGGTTGGAAGAAAGCCGGGGAGCTTTAGTGCTGACACTCCCGACCTCGAAGTTAGACATTACTGCCATCGTATCTATTTACAATTATGAACTCTGTTTTTTCGCCTCTCATAGGGTCACTCACTTCGCCGTTTTCTTGAGTCACCTTATGTTCCACCCCACCGCCGCCAGGTAATACAAGGACTGATACGCCAGGTGCCGGCTGATTCAAAAATTTTGAAGTTGCACGAATGTTCCATAGCTCCTTACTAAAATCAGCCCATCGGTATGCCGATACCAAGTTATGCGCCAGAAACATGTCTATTGGCTTAGTTTCGAATCCCCACTCCTCTATGATCAATCGCAACGAAAAATCTCCGCTCTTGCGGCTTTCGCTGCAATCCAGCGCCCAAGTCACCCCTTCCGCATTCAGCTGTCGAGCTTCCCCCGGATCAGGTGTCACTAATACACCAAGAGTTACGGCAGAATCACCACTCCATACCAATTTCACATGCATACCCTGTAAATGGCTGGTGGGGGTGGGCCGCACGGTGACGGTGTGTCTTGCACCATGGCAGGGATAGGCGCGCCTACCGAGCGTAACTGGAAATTCGTCGAATTTAACCTCCAGCTCTTGTGCGATATCAACTACCTCCCCCGGCAATGACGGTGATTTCGGTAGCTGTTCAAAGTTCGGAAGGGCGAATTGCAATACAAAAGGGCCGCTATGCGCGCGCTCGGTAGAAATAGACCAACTCATGGAGGTGGTCCCCTTGGCCATCTCTTGCAGCTCCTCCAAGGGAGGAGAAAAAACCAGACCTTGATCCTCTGCGACGGGCGTGCATTCCAGAGCAAGAAAGCCTTCTGGCTCGCCAATCAGCCAACTGTATTTGTAGTCCAGCTTTAGTGTGTAAATCTCTCCTGCTACTAAAGTCAGCTTCGCGTCTAACCAATCTACTTCCACGCCGTTAATGTAAGGTCTGAATTCCTGCAGCCAAGTCGAAGAAGTAGTCATATTTGGCACCAATTCAAATTTAATAAATTTTACTTCCCATCCACCATACCCACCCGGCACGGCAGCCTCTAGAAGTCCCCTTCTAATGCCTGGCATCCTGAACTCTACCCGGGCGTTCCCTTCAGCATCTGTTCTTGTCGGGGCAATCGTCCTGTCGGGGTAATCCCACACCACCTCAACGCCTTGCAAAGGCGCACCTGTCCTGGCAGAAATCACCGTAACGACTGCTGAAACCAACTCCCCCAAATAACCATTTGGTTTTGGGCTAAAGAGCGACTGTATTTTCCGGGGCTCAATCAATGTGTACCGAAACGAAACCGAGTCCCAGTGGTGTTCATCCCCTGTCTTGGCAATCACTTCAGACTCTCTCGGGATCTTCGGGGTAAATTGAATCTTCGCCACGCCGTAGAAATTGGTAACCGTGGATACGCGTCCCCCTTCCGGCCCTTCCCAGTAAACAGGCAGTCCGGCAACAGGCTCACCCAGTCGGGAGACAGCGGTAACAGCAGCCTCGAATTTCCCCCCCCAATAAATCATCTGCAAAACACGGTTGTCGGCAGACAATGTGACGCCCCTGAAGGGTGCGCCCAATGACACGGGTTGGCTCGGCGACAGCGACAGCAATCGTGTGGCCGCCAAGCGGAGAGAGAAACTGCCGTCCTTCACCTCGCTGGATTTGAGGGTAACGGGCAGATCTTTGTCAAAGTCCCGAAAATCACCCAACGGAACGGGCTCTATCGCCATGTTTAATGCATTGGGCCCGGTCCCCGTCAGCCCCAAAGCCACACGTTGACCACGAAGATAACTTTCCTCATTAGCCGACAACGTGAGGTCGAATTCACCGTTGTGACGAGGAAGCAGGAAAGACGCTCCCCACTCGCCATCGCCGTCATCCGTTTGAACCCTGAGGTCCTGCCACGGATCGCGTTGCAGGGCATTCACTTCGACGGTCTGCACAGCCTCGCTGTCGTCATAAGGGTTAACGACCTTGGCCCGGACAGGGATAAGCCCTGCGCGCGACGGTGCGTAATCAAACCTGGCCCAGCCGTTGTTATCGGTCACCGAGTCGCTCGGCGCTCCCAGCGCATCCCAACTCCAGGCCACCGTCTTGCCAGCAACGGGCACATCGCTGAACCAGGACCGGAATTGGACTTCCAGGTGGACGCATTCCCCCTTGTCCAGCACGGGGTCCACTGCTACCGGCCGCAGCTCACCCGGCTTGAGTTTATTGTGGTCAATGCTCAACGCTACGGGTGCCGCAGGCCTGGAATCCCCGCTTTGCTCCGTCAGCAAAATACTGTACTCAGCCTTTTGCGGTACATCACTGCAGTCAATGCTCAGCTGCACGCCCCCCGCCGTGATGACCTGCCCCGTGGTTTTGTCTGGGGTGATGACCAGCCCCGGCGGTGGCTCCGCGCCGGACCAATGCAACTCCAGGCCCAGCAAGGGGCTGAACGCGTGAGGCAGCACTCGCAGGGTATGAACCGCTCCCAGGCAGGGATGCAAGGTTTTCTCGGCCATCATCGAAGGCAGCTGATCGAACAGCAGCGTGGCTTCGTCTTTGATGCTTTCGCCCAACAGACGACCTGAAAGCTCGCGTTTCTCCTCCAGATAACCGCTGGTCACTTCCAGTTCGAACAATCCGATGTATGAAGCGCCAGAGGTGACCGTCCACTCCAGCCCTTCTTTCGTCAGGGGATGAGGAGCCCCCAGCGCCGGGACAAATACCAATCCCGGTGCGGGATCCGTCCCCCCACGCCAGTTCAAGGTGATGGGCTGGCCGATAAACGGGCTGGCATCATTCGTGGGGGCGATCCGGAATTTATGAGTACTGCCACTGCGACAAACCACACCCCAGTGATTTCTATCGATCACCTGCGTATCCAGCGAGCACTCAATATGGTCTTTCCAGCCGCTGGTTGACCGCGAAATGACTGTGAACGAATGTTCCAGCGGCACGCCGCCATCAGGTAGTTGAACTTGCGCGATGATCTCGTATGTCTGCGCCTGGGTCGGTGTATGGAATACGCTGGCCCAACCGCCTGTGCCGGTCAGGGTCGTGGCGACCTTGTCACCGGAGATGATCCAGTCGACGGGGATATTGAGCGCCGGCTCATCTGTTTTGCTCAGCACTTGCAGCATGCAATGAACGCTATCGCCCTCATCCACCACGGGTGATTTGTTGGCTTCTCGCCAATCACCGATTTTGAATGTATTGCGCGCCAGCGACATGGCGTTACTGCGGGAATCACACAGTAAGTGAGGGCTCGACAGAAACAAACCGAACCGCGCGTCCAGCTTGTCGCCGCAAAGCAGCGTCCACGCCAGCTCGTTGCTGTCGGCAACAATCAATTCGCCAAAATCGGGGGTGCAAGTGACGTCCAGCTCTTCAGGCAAGTATCCGCCCTCGCTCCAGTGCACCGCGATCGAATCATCCCGCAAGGGGCTGTCCTCAGGCAGAACCACCGTGAACGGATACGAGCTGGCCCGGTCGGGAAAACCGGTTTTTTCTCCCCATATCGCAGCCGGTCCGTTTTCGAACCGGACCTGCACTGTGTTGAAGGGATCGAATTCCAGAACGCGAACATCGAACGCCTGCTGGACGCTGGCATCCTGATAATAAGGGCTCGACACCGTAGCCCTGATCACCTGTTCTCCCTTGCTGGCGGGCGTAAAATCGAAAGAGGCTTTGCCCTCCCTGTCACTCTCGCCGCGATACAGAATCTCCTGGCCCAAACTCCAAGTCACCTCCTGGCCGGGGACCGGTTGGCGGGTGTAATACGACACCACCTGAACCTCCAGCGGCACTGTCTGCGCGTACTCCAGAACAGGCCAGACATCGGCTCCTTGAAGAACGTTCATCTCCAGCCGATGGTGACCGAGGGAAACATCCATCGTGTAGGGTTCTGCCGTGTACTGGTTGTGAAGCGACAGCGAGAACAGAAAAGGCGCATCCCCCTTCAGCACCGGGCAATCGAGACGCCAGGCCAGATCCAGAGTCTGGTTCTCACCCAGCGTCGGCTCGATGAGGATGGCTTCCTGTGGATTCTCCACGGTCCACAACGCGGCCGGTAAAGCGGCCCATGGGCTATCCGGCAGCGGCTCGAAACGCAACCGATGGGCGGTTTCACCCTCGGCGCCCAGGCACAAATAAAGCGTCTGCCCGGTTTCGAACGACTGGTCATCATTGATCATTCGCTGCAACTGCAACGGTGCAAGCACCAAATGCAGCTCGATCAACGTCACGATCACTTTTTGGTTAGAGACATTGGGGAGGTCTTTCACGTGGGAAAACATGACCTTCAACTGATCGCCTTGCTGCAGTCCAAGGTCGAGGAACATTTCATGTTCAACCAGCGTCAGAGCCAACGGCTCGGCCTGGTCTTGAAGGGGCCGCTGGGCCGGCAGTCCGATTTCGACCTTTTCGTTGTTGCGCTCGTTGATCACAGAAACCATGCCATAGGTTTCACCGCGAATTTCATAGAAAAACGTGAGGCGGTAACGCGCATCGTCCCCTTTATGACTGAACGGCACGTCAATCATTTGATACGCGGCGGCCTCTTCTTGAAGGAGCAAAAAGTTCACGTGGCTCCCTTGCCATTCTTCAGATTCAATCTCGTACAGGCTGTCAGGATTGCCGTCCTCCCAGAATTCGTAGGCCTCACAAAGATCGCCATCGACTACCAGGTTGGTGCTGGCATTAGGCGCACGTTCATTCATGGCGGCTTACCTTTGCAGACGCTTCAGTTCCAGGATTTTTGTTCCCTACCAGCTCCTCCACCTTCGCTGCAAACTTCGCATCAGCGACTTTGGCGGTATAGCGAACCTTGAGCACGATGTCGGTCAACGCCGCCAACTGCGCCTCCTGTTGCGGCCGTTCGTGCCAGGGGAATTTCAATTGCCAGCGGGAAACGGCCCCTGTGTTTTCAAAGGGATTGAGCAAACCTTCATCGGCTTTGAAGGTCGTCAACCCCATGTCGTCCAGCCCGCTGGACAATGCCACTTGCTGGCCACTGCCTAGATTGATCAGCACGTCCGACGGGGCTACTGAATCCCCTGGTGAATGGAGGTATTCCAGGGACGCGATCGACGGTTGGGTGGCGGTATAACTGCCTACCTGCGTCAGGATGGCCCGGGTATCTTCGAAGGGCCCTTTTATCAACGGCAGCGTGACCTCTATGGCGCTGATCTGGCGGCAATAATGATTGGTGTAATCACGGTCAAACAGCAGTTGGCCCAGCGAGAAGCTCAAGGTGCCGTTCTCCTGGAGTTCGTCGAGCGCCTCCGTCCATGAACCGGGCTCTTGTTCGTACGAGCTGTCGTCAAACAACTGACGCAACGAAACGGTCTTGACCAGCTCAAGGCGCCGTTCGTAGCGTTGCAGGTAATTGGCCTCCATGCGCAGCAGGTCCAGACGCAAAGAGTCGCCCGCCGTCAGGCCATGGCGATGATCGAGCCAGACGTCCGGCCGAATCGTTGCGGTATCGAACTCGCAGGTTTCCGCTTGCAGCGCCGTCTGGGCACTCAGACACAAGCCGACAACGGCATCGTAGGCCTGGAAGTGCAGGGTTTTAAGCTGCCCCAAGTGCCAGCGATACAGCTCCAGGTTACTGGCTCGTTTTTTTAGAAACTCGAACAGATTCAACGCCTGGGCATTGGCCTTCTGTGTCTGCACAAAGCCCGCCCGGGCTGCGTCGATGGCGCATTTCTGGGCCCCGATTTGCCCATCGATGGCATTGATTTCCGCCCTGGCCTGATCACGGGCCAGACGCCACTCCTGCCGGCGGCGCCGATAGTTTTCTGACGTTTGGGATTTCTCGGCATCCTTGAGAGTGATATCAGCCTGAACCTGGATGCCCAAACCAATGGCACGGGGGATGCTGCCCAATTGCACCCCACCGAATGACGTCCCAAAGACATTCGGGAAAAGATCGAGGGCCGCGCCTGCCGACTGAAGCCCGCTGGTGGAAGCCATTAAGGTCTTGACCAAATCGAGCTCGGCCAGGACGTTGTATTCGCCCGATGAAATGTTCTCCCGCTCCAGCTTCTCATAGTGCGAACGACGCTCCTCGGCCATCGTCCTGCTATGTTGCAAGGCACTCAGGCTGGCACGCTGTTGCGCGATGGTTTCCTCGTGGACTTTTTGTGCAAAATCCCCCAGCTCGACCAGGTGCCGTTGCTGGACCTCTTCCTGCTCTGCGCGATCTGCCTGCTCCAGCAGACGCATCACCTGGTTGCCGAATTCCTGCAACAACTGCACAGAACGCAGCGCCGTATCAAACAGCACTCGCCAGCGGAATGCCGCCACGCGCAACTGGCCTCCCATAAACCGCGCGGCGCCCGTGCCACCGGCCGCCAGGCTGTTCAATAGCTGACTAGGGTCTACCGGGGGGCTGAAGAACGGAATCGACAAGGGTTTGCCATCGATCGTGAGGTTATGGCGCAGGTTAAACATCCGGCTCGCCGGCAGGTCAAACAGCTCCAGCAACCGAGGGCTGATCGGCAACTTGAACGATTTGGTGCCGCAGGCGAATGGAGCCTCGAAGTGCTTGGCACTTAGGGGTAATTGAGTTGGGTCCACAGCAAGCGCTTCTTCGAAGGCTTGCAGGTTCGGCTGATCGACGATCTCCTTGATCAGCACATTCAGAGGGGTCGACGTCCATTTGCTCACCGTCTGCTTGATGGGCGCAGCCCCCATCAATGTTTTTGCACGCGTGTAATGCATTTTGGCAACGGCAAGGCTGTCTCGGGTCAGTTGACGATAGTGCCAATCGCCCCAGGCCATGATGTTGCTGACATAGTCGAGAAAAATCACCGTTTTGTAATGCCGGGGCGATGAGTAGGCAACCGCGTCCGGGTCAGTCGGTGCCTTCACCTCGTAGGCGATATTGGCCTGGTCGACATTTAACGGGCGGCAGCGCCAATACTGAGGTTTAGGGTTGGGCACGCCGGGCAGGTCGGCCGGAGCCTGCGGGTCGAACAGGTAATGTAACCACTGTTGGGCCTCGAGAAAGCGTTCTTCGTCACGTAATCGGCACGCCACCAGATGAGGCAGATGGAAAAACAGTTCCCAGAAAAACAAACCGTTACAACCGTCGAAAGGGCCATTGGGTTCGCTCCCCTCGGGCAACGGTGGCTCTTCCGGGAACTGGGTGGTCCAGTCAAGCACCGCGGCCATGGACACATGGGTACGAAACACCAGCTCGCCACCGATCAGCGTATTCATGCGCACGTACTTGAGCGTGATCGGCTGGCTGAAACTCAGAAACTGCGCGCCTTTTTCATTGGTTTTCAGCAACGTCGGCAGCGGTTTGACTTCAGGAACGCTTTGGATCCGAAGCTCATAGGTGTTAGTGCCGAAAATCGGCCCCCCCAAAGTGACGGTAATGTTGGTATTGGCCAATGACGGCCGCTTGATGTCTAGCCAGGGCGTAGACCATCCCCCGCTCCCGGAGTGGCTGCCGGAGTACGTGTCAAGGTCACCTCCTGCAGCGTATTTGACTTTCAGCGTAACCGTTCTGTTCGCGGCGTCCCCGCCGGGCACCCGGGAACAATGTCCCTGTACAAACAAGTGATCTTCTGTGCCTCGACGAACAACATAAGCCTTTAATGCGTAGTCCTCCGTCAAGCTGCCCGGCGTCGTAACACGTGAAGTTAGAGAGGGAAAATCCTTGGGCGCTATCGAATGCTGGAGGGTCAACGAACTATCGAATTGCTCCTGCGCCAGATAATCCATCAGAGAGCTTTCATCGGGCACCTTGCGAAACAGCGAATCGCGGGTTTCGTAGATTTCCACCGGGTTGTTGCCCACCGTCGTCCCGCGACCATTGGTCACGTGCACCGCCAGGCGTCCATCGGGGTCGGCCTTGTCGAACACATCACGTAGCGCCACCGCCACCATCCTCAAGTGTAGCGAGACGTCCTCTTTATATTGCGACCGGTGCAAGTTGACGGGTGCCGACCATTGCCCGTTCAAGGCAATGAACGCCACGCTGAGTTCCAACTCATAGGGCTTTTGCAGTTTGTTGTCTGCGTCGAACAATGCCTCATGCCACGTCGCCCATACCAGGCACAACCGGCCACCCCAGAACACCGGACGGCTGTCCAGCACCCGACCTTCGGCGCCAATGTCGATCTGTTGCCACTCACTCCAGGCGGTCGGGTTCACAGCCACGGACGAACCGTCGAGCTCTATGTCCGCTTTGCGCCAGAAATAACGGTGCGGCTCGATGCGCTCGCGGCCAATGAAGTAATAAACGGCGTCAAGCGGATTTGCGGTACTCATGTAACCATTGAGCACTTCCAGGTTGCAGGTTTCTTCGAACACCCGAAGGTATTCCTGCACACCACGCTGTACCGAATCGGTCGTCAGGCGAGTTTGATTGAGGTTGCTTTCAAGCACCTTGAACAGGCTGGTCTTGCGAATACGCGCATAAGGCGTGATGTAGTCTTCGGGCGTGCATTTAAGCAACTGGCTGGCGGCCCAGACGGGGTAATTATGGGCAATGTCCCAGTCTTCCAGATCCTTGGCGGGGAACTCTCGTCCGACGTAACCCGGCTCCAGTTTCTGGTAGACCGCGTGAATGTATTGCTGAAAACAGCTCACGGCCTCAGCCACCCAAGAGGTCATGACCTGATCGCTGTCGGCAGGATCGGTGCGCAACCATTCGAATAAATTATCAAGCGAGACAATACGTGAATGATCGCCCTCGTTCGCGTCGAGGTCTTTGAGGCCGATGCAAAATTCGATCAGCGCATCACGCCGTAATGCCTTGAGCGCCCCCATCTGCTGCGTAATCATGTCAATCTCCTTGTCGATGTCGAGCGTCAATGGCTGGACAATGGCTCATGCCATGCTAAGAGGTGAATCAGCTGAACCGTCAGCAGCGGGTGTGAACTCGATCGGCCTGAATATCGCTTTGTTGCCATTGGCGAGGATTGTGGCTGTCACCGTAATGCTCTCGGGTTCTTCGCTGGTGAACGTGACCTCAGCCAAGCCGGCCCGGTTTGTGTCCGTCTCGATCGGAAGGATGGTCGGCGAATTGAATGTCCAGAGCACCGACTGATCGGCCGCCAGGTTGCCGTAGTCGTCCTCAAGCGTGAGAAACAACGAGACCGGCTTCCCTACCATCGGCTTGGTCGGTACGGGTGACTTGCCGGTAGGGCTAAGTGTGCTCACATCAAAGCCAATCTCTACCGTCGGGCCCGCCAGCTGTTTGCCCAAGTCATGCTGGTAGAACGTCATCGCACTGCCCATGACCGTACCAGCATGCAACTTCACGGTTGCCACGCCATCGTTGTCAGTGGGCGTCATCAACGCTTCGAGCCGCCCCAGCGTCGATAGCCAGTGCACGTTGACCCTTCTCAGCGGTATGCCTGCGCGGTTTTGAACGGTGATGGTATAGGTCGCAAACTCGTCAGGTTTGTTGGCGATCAAGCGTTCAGGCTCAACCTTGACGGTCATCTGCACGTCCTGCCCCACCGAGCCGATGTCATCAGCGATGAGCGAATTTCCCGGCTGGGTCAGGCTGGCCGTGACCCGATCGGCCACGGTCTCGTACTGCTCGTAGCTGCCATCCGGAGGCAGCGTGCCGATCGCCAGGATCGCCTCGGCGTCCATGCCGCTGCGCAAGGCGAACGCCCGGACACGCAACAGCAAGTCAAGCTGCGCCACGGTTCGAATCAGCCCTTCGTCCGGGCTTATCCGCAAAGCGCACGCCAAAACTTCCCGGGTACTCCAGGTAAACAGTTCAGCCAACAACTTCGCCGCTGCATGCTGGACAAGGGTCTTGCCGTCCGCTGCAAGGTTGGTCGGCAGCGCACCGACGCGCTGGAAATAACTCACCAGCTGTTCTTCCGGTTTGGCGCTCAGGGCCAGCGCCCGCTTGTATACGCTCAGTTGGTATAGCGTCGCGAGTGAAAAGGCCGGGGCTGTGTGTCCATCAGGCGTTTGTTCGCGGTTTTCTTCCAGGTGATACTGCAGAAAGATCGTGCTGAGTTCCAACGTGCGGACAATGGAACTGCGCCGCAGAAACTCCGCCAAAATGACCCAAAACGCGTCTTCGGGATGATCAGGATCCTGACGCCGGGAGACAGCTATTGCATCGAGCGTGGAAGTCGAAAAAACCCGAGCCAGCACCTGGTACACAGAGGCTCCCGACCAGGTCAGCACCAAAAGCGTGATATCCGAAGCCAGGCCGGAGTACCCCGACAAGCCTTCCTGGACCACGCTGTGCTGGCCACTGCGGCAACGCAGCAGCACATCGAGTATTTTTTCTGTCAGTACCGCCTGCTCGCCTTCATCAAGATCCGGCAGAGTTGCCTTTACCGCCCTGTCAATCGCCTCCCGGGCATGGGTCTTGTAAGGCCGCGCCTGCGTTTCTTCAACATGCAACACGAGCCCTTTTTCATCCACTAATGCCCTGAGCACCTCCAGCCATGGCCGATTGTTCGGCAGAAGCGGCGCACCGCTCATGCTCAACAATTGCTCGGTCAACAGCGCCGGAACAATCTGACTCATCAACTGTTCAGCCAGCGCGAACTCGACCTGCGAAGGCAACGCAGGGGCGATGACCGTCGGTATATGCTGGGCAACCCAATGCACCGTCAGGCCGGCGTCCAGGCACCAACGCACACTGTCCACCAACGCCTGAATGACGCTGAGCACATCGGTGTGCTCAGGCTCCTTTTGCCCGGCGATGATCCGCGGTGCGCCTGCCAGACTGAACAGCAGGCTGTTATCGCCACCCATCATCTGCAACAGCGCCACGGCCTCGATCGGCGTGATCCCGATCAGGCGCGGCAGTTTTGCCATTCGATAAAAACTGGAAAGAATGGGCACGCTGCGGCGCAACACGGTCACCCCATGGGCCTGCGCGATCACTTGCGCCAGGTAAAGATAGGTTTCCAGTTCGATGCCCAGCGCGCTGCGTATCTGGCTGATCGTCAGCATGTCGGCTTCTGTCTGCGGGATGATCGCAAACTCACCGCTGTCGATCTTCAAGGGGCGCGTAAACAGAGTGTTCTCATTGAACACACGGTCGAATTGAGCGGCCTCGATGCCTCGTCCAAAAACGGAAATGTGGTGGATAAACACCGAAAAATCTTCGGCGGTGCACGCGTAGCGCTCCCTTAATTCCTGAAACAACCCCAGCGCGCGGATCGTATTGGGGGTTATCCAGTATTTCGATGGCGCAGGTGCGTACTCAGCCTCCATCGCAGCGATGAGCAACCTGTCGACTTGGTGGCAGGGCAATCCCAGCCATTTGTCCAGGCGCAACTTGCGGTTTATCCGATCGATGCGGGGTTTGTCGAGGTCTCGAAACTGGTTGAAGACCTCCGCTGTGTCGGAATAGGCAATGGAAATGGCAGGCGAAACACCTGCGTTGATAAAAACCGAGCCTGAATGCGCACCGCTAACAGACTTGTTACTGTCCCGAACGTAATTTGGCGACAAGGTCGTGGCGAAATCCTTGATCGATAGAAGCGCTTCCATCCCCTGCTGATTCAGTTGAGTTCTGCTGTTGAAATAACTCACCTGCGAGGTCAAATTACCCGGCTGCACTCCCACCAAGCCGAAGTTTTCCTTGAAATAAGACTCTTCTGCTTGCGCTTGCGAAGAAAAGTGGGGAGCTTCCGTCAGCACTGTTCTCTGCTCAACACTGAACCGTGCTGCCAGGGAGAGAGCCGCATCCGATTCCTTACTCCAAAGCGCCGGGTCAAGGAAATACGGAAACCTGGGGTCACAGAGCCGCCTTACACTGCCGACCGATTCCAGATGCTCCCGGGCAAGGTAATTGAGCGTCACCCAGGGCCGATGAAACGGCAGCCCATTGGGGTAGCGGCTGCGACTCAAGGCTCTATCGATATCGAGCTGGGCGCTTTCAGTTTTGATGAACGTTTCCATCACGTGGGTGACGACCTCCACGGAGGGCACGCTGTCATGGACCGTGGTGATATCGACAAGCAATTTGTCGAGGTCCGTACGGCGATTCTTTAACGGTAATCCTTCTTCGTCCGCGCTCCCGAGCCGATATTCGGCCCAATAACCCAGGGAGGCCAAATAAGCCGCCGGCGAATGAACGGCTTCAATGGATTGCGGTGAGCACAGCATTTCGTAAGCGGGCTTCAACAAACTGGCATAGGTCGGCCCGTGATCCCCGGCAGGCCATCTTGATCGTGCCGGGTCTACGTCGCCGGGGCCGGTTTGTTGGTGGTGGATGAACTGACGCAGCACAGAGGTCGCCAGCGGGTTGAGTCGCGTCAGAAACGCCTGTGCCTTGTCACGGTTCATTCCGTAGTCGGCCACCAGCCCGTCGACGCCCTTTTGGGCTAGGGCACACACCGAGCCCTTCGCGTCGAAAAACTGGTTGAGCTCAGGCAACGCCTCGCGTTCAGGAGCATCGAAAAGATTCTCGTAAAACTGTCTGGCCAGGCGGTTGGGCGTATCCATGATCCTGATGCTCCGGCGTAAGTGAAACGGTCACGGTGAATAATGTCTGGAATAACGATGCGCTGGCCGAGCTGGGGCGTCTACTGTCAGAACTGACAGTAGACGTGACCGTTCATCGGACTTCAGACGCCCGAACGGGCAGCTTCCGGTGCGACGGCAATCACTTCGAACCGAGGACTGTCGGCCATGGCGGATGTCTGCGTGCCTCCCGATGTTTGCGCCCGGACCCAATGCTCCTCGGACCGCACCGCTTGCGACGGTGTCGCTTCCCAGCTTTGGCCGGTAAAGGGGGCCTCGCCCAGTTTTAGCTCCGGGTCAAACCAGGCAAACAGTGCAACAGCACTTCCTTTCTCGGCCGTACCGGCAAACACCGGTTGAGGCAGAATCCATCGGCCAGACCGGGGGGTTGTAAACAGCGGTGGATCGCTTCGTAGTTCGAGGGCTCGCGCCTCGGTCCACCCGGACAGGTGCTCTCCATAACGCTGCTGAGCGAGCAACGCTGCCTGGCCGGCCGGCCGGTCAAGCGGCAGGCGCAGCGACCAGGTGCCATCCTCTTGCACCTGCGCGGTACCCAGGGGTACTTCGATGGCATCGGCAAAGGCGAGGCTGACCGTATCGCCCGGATAGCCGAAGCCGAACACCGCCATGTGCGCCTCGATGGTTTCGCCGCTGGCCGGGGTTTCGATAAACGGTTTGGCGGGCACCACTGCAAGCACCAGCTCTTCACACACAGACTTGTGATCCCTGAAATACTGTTGGAAGGTCAAGGTGTGAGCGCCCACCGGCAAAACGGCGTCGAACTCCCAATGACCGGTGTTCCACACCACCCGAACATCCCATGGATCAGGCGCATCGTTCAGCCACACATACACATACGCCGCATCCGAACCCTTTGGACGAGCCCCACGCCCCTGGATTCTGAACCTGCGCGCGACCGTATCGTCCGGCAGCGGTGTTTGCACGACAGGCGCCAACAACGTGACCTCCAGGCGGACATGCTGGCTGTGTGCGGAGTGCGTTTGGTTGAACGTCTGCCGTGCATAAATATCACTGGGTCCAAATGCCAGTTCGTCAATGATTACCGCCCATTTGCCCTCCGTCACGGGCGCCTCACCCAGGTACTCCTCGGTGCGTTGGTCATAGATTTTCATCACCGCGCCGGGCACGCCGCTATGGCCTTCGATCACCGAATCCTGGTGGCCTACCGGCACCGTGATCGGCGTGATGACGGGTTTTACCACCGCCACACTGAACGACTTGCTCGCCGGGTTGGACGTTTGTCCGCCGAATGTCTGGGTTGCCGTGACGGTATGCGCGCCTGGCAATGAGAGTTGCGACCGGGTGAACGTCCATCGACCGTCCTTGTCGCTATCGGTCGCGGAACCGGATGGCCCGCCGTCGCTGAACACGAAATTGACCTCCGCTCCAGGCCAACAGGTGCCTGAAAAAATCGGAAACAAACCGTCTTCGTCAATGGTGTCGATCGTCGGGAGCCGAGGCCGAACGACCACGGACACCGGCTCGGTCCAGGCAGATGCCAGTTCCGGGCTTCCGCTTGCCTGGAACAGCTGCCTCGCCTTCACTGAATGGCTGCCAGGCGCCCAAGGCACTGACGCTTCAGCCGACCATTGGCCCAATATCACGGGAGTTTTCGGCACAGGTGATGTGCCCCCAGACACTTCGACCTGGGTATCAGGCTGGTTGTCCCAATGATGACCGGTCCCGGAAAACTTCGGCCGCTGATCCTCACCCACATGAAACGTGAGCGTGGGCGTCGGAACGCTTATCGAAAAAGAAAAGGGAGCGGTAGCCTCGGAATAGATCTTCTCGCCAGCCGATGCCCCACACACCCATTGGCGCGCCTGACAGGTGTAATTGCCCGGTACCCAGTTGGCGGAGGTGTAGGTCCAGGACGAAGTTTGCACAGGCAATTCGATCGGGGCCAGCTCAGGGCTGGTGAAGGTGATTTCAATATAGGCCGGCACTTCCCCCACATACCCCCCGTTGCCGGAGAATGTCACGGTGTTGTCGTCGGCGGGACAGGCGGTGAATGAGCTGAATTTTGGGGGGCGGATTTTGAAATGGCGAGGGGTGCTGCGCGGCGACTCCAACTGACCTTTGAAATTTTGCGCGACCACTGACGCAGGTCCCACAGGTACGGTAACGGATGCACTCCACTGGTCTCCTGTCAACGTCTCGCTTGCGCCTACCGGGGTATCGTTAAGATCAAGAAATACTCGAGCGATAGCGCCTGCCTCACCGCCCGTTCCTGAAAGCGTAAAGGTTTGATTCTGTAACGACCCGGCGGCCGGCGAAGTGATACTCAGGGAGTTCAAACGCACGATAAATGTTCGATTCTCCGTTTCGGGCGAACTCACGCCATCAAGTGTCGCTTGTGCCCTGATGGTGACCGATGGACTTTCCAGAGCCACTTCCGATTGCTTTGACCAGTTCAGGTTGGCACCGACCTGCGTGCCTGTCACCAAAACCCGGTACGGATTGGTTTGCCATACCTTGACTGTCGAACCGCTTACTCCCGTACCCGAAATAGTTGGTCGCGGATCGACTGTTTCATTGGAAGACGGTTTGGTGATTTGTGGAGCAGCCACAGAGCGCTTAATAGTGACAATATTCGACGACCCAGAAGTTTCACTGCCTATTATTTGTTTAGCGTAAAAAGATGAAACGCCTGGTGGCAACGAGATGGAGGCGTTCCACCGACCATCTCTCCCTACGGTCGCGGATCTGAGCAAAGTCACATTGCCACTGTACAGGCAAAGCAAATTGACCTTCGCACCATTACCATAGAGGCCGTTTCCTCCCGAAACGGAAAATGGCATCTCGACCACCGCACCCGGCGCTGGCACCTCAATGATCGGCTTCTGTGAAGGAAAGACATCCGTGCCCCACCCTTCATGAGGCTCGACATCATTGTTGGTCCCATCGTAGTCCACGCGTATTGTCAGACTTACACCAAAATCAGGCGCCCCAAGGAGCGAGTCGAGGCATACGACATAATCGTGCCATTTATCATCCTGCGACATCGAGTCAGGTGAATTCAGACGCACCCATTCGCCGGCCTGAAGACCAACATCAATGTTGGCCCTGTACCAGTTACCACTTCGCGTGGTCATGTGGTAACGCAAAGTCTTTACATATATCCGGCCATTCTCAAACTTGTACTGACAGACCAACTGAGTCTTCAACGAAGACACACGCGGGTGCGTCTGATGGAGAGTGGTGGTGACCGCATCACTCCAGAAAACTTCGGAATATTGTGCACCTTCACCTTGCTCGCGAAATGAGCCGTCCTCCAGTTCAGTGATATGCGCATAGCTGGTCGTCTGGACATTTTCATCATCCAGCCAGGCTCTACCTTTAGCTCCATCATCAACGTATTCGTTCATTTCAGCGGCTCTCAACAAGGCATAGGCGACAACTTGTCAAAAGCCTACTGGCCTCCTGATCCGCTTACTACTGTCAGAACTGACAGTCAGAAAGATCAAAATGGTATAAAAATAAATGTGCTGATTTCGAAAACAAAGAATCCCGTTTCAGGTCTATCCGCACACCGTCTTCAGACACCGGCCGCAAACTACAACGTCTTGCGCCTTTGCCTACAGATCCGCCAGAATCCGCCGGCTTGTGCGCTTTGGTATTGCCCCGTAACTTGATCCGCGTCGCTGCTCATCAGCGGCCGGGTTTAGTCGCTCGGGGTGTGTCATCAAGGTGCATTGCGCCTCTATCAGTCAGGTATTCCCTATCCCTGCACTTGATGGTGGTTGTGCGCAGGGCGCTTCGGCGCGCCGGTTTTTGGTGACATTTCCCCGGTCGACTAACCTGCGTACAGCCGCCACCCTCCGTTTAGTCGCGAAGTGGTCAAGGCTCCAATTAAGGGAAAAATCACTATGTTCAAAGCCACACCCAATCCCCCACCCGAAACCGACCCGGTTTCCCCCTACGCCTCCCTCGATTCAAGAAAACTCCACGCCGCCGCCGAAAAGGCCCTCGACCACTACCTCAAACCCGATATCGAATCGCTGCGCTCATCCCGGGACCGTGCCATGAAAATGTTCACCGTCGCACCTGATGCAAACCCCGAAGCCCTTGTCATCCAGACCTATGAAACCTTTTCCTCGGTGAGCATTTTGCTGCTGGATCTGGCGGACAGCCTGGAAGACAAACAGCGGCATCTGGCGATGGCGATTTATCAGATGAGTGAGATGGGGTTGATGCTGGCGGAGAGGTCGCTGGATATCGAG
The DNA here is from genome assembly GCF_024748615.1 of Pseudomonas sp. B21-048. NCBI lineage: Bacteria > Pseudomonadati > Pseudomonadota > Gammaproteobacteria > Pseudomonadales > Pseudomonadaceae > Pseudomonas > Pseudomonas sp. B21-048. Next base: position 4,337,939 of record NZ_CP087168.1, read on the forward strand.
CGGGCGATTAAGCCGGCCTAGCCTTTAAGTATTGGCCGTCTGGTCTGACGCCATCGCGGGCAAGCCCGCCCACAGGGATCTTCGGTGAACACACGATAGGTGAACACCGCCGAAACTGTGAGCGGGCTTGCCTGCGATGACAATAGTGAAGCCGCCGCAGCCTTCAGGCCGAAGCAGGCAACGGCTGAAAACTGAAGTACTGCTTCAACGCCTCGACCAATTGCTCATACTCCGGCGGTGCCCGTTGCAGGCTGAAGCCGGCGTCATAGTGGTGAGGGGTTTCGTCTTCGTGGCACCACAGGCAGCAGGCGTTGAGGTCGATCACCTGCTGACAATGGCCATCCATGGGGATTTTCAGGCGCAGGTCAAAATCGGCGCCCACCATCATCGGCAACTGGCTGATCAACATCAGCCCGTCCTCGGACAGATTGCCCAGAAAGCCGATGGGTTTGTCGGTGACGCTGTTGAACACTTTGAGAAAATACGGCAGTTGATGCCGCTCGATCCGGCGGTCAGTGAACATGCTGATTTCGCTACGCAAGGCCCTTAAGCAGGGCCGCACTAATGCTTCGGAACGGGCCTGCTCTATTGCTTGATAGGCATAAGCCGCGCTCTCCCCGATCCCGGTGCGACAGTCCATCCTTCCGCTGCCGCTTACTGCTGCCGATCACAGGTGTTACCTCGAATTAGAAACAAGGCTCTAAACCGATTTATTCGACTATAGCTCACCGCCACCGGTCAGCCAGCCTTTGAATACCCCTTCAATCAGAACCGGGTCGGGCTCACGACTGCCGCGCTACGAGTCGGGTAATGCCCCAGGCTCTGCAAAGTTTCCAGACGCGCGCGGGCGCGGTAGGCGTATTCGCTTTGCGGGTACGCGACGATGATGAACTGGTAGGTCTGCGCCGCATCGATAAACAGCTTCTGCCGTTCCAGGCACTGGCCGCGCATCATCGACACTTCCGGCCACACATGCGGGCGGGCGCGGCTGTCGCGCTCGACTTTGGACAACTCAAGCATCACCTGTTCGCAGTTACCGCGATCATAGGCGCTGTAGGCATTATTCAAATGATGGTTCATCGACCAACGGGTGCAGCCCACGACACTGAGGGCAAGGGCGGCAATGAGCACGAATCGCATGGGGGATCTCCTGTCTTGAGCTCTGTATCGACTCGTTGGCGGAAATCTTCAGGATGGCTGCTGCAAAGTTGTCGGGGCTCAATAAAGAAAGCAATAACCAAGTTCTTCACAAAAAGTAGTGCAAACGAACAATGACTACACCTACGGACCATAGTAGCCTCTGCTAGCGCTTGAACTCAGGAGTCTTTGCATGTCCGTCCGTCGTACCAAAATCGTCGCTACCCTTGGCCCGGCCAGTAACTCGCCGGAAGTTCTCGAACAGCTGATTCTGGCTGGCCTGGACGTCGCCCGTCTGAACTTCTCCCACGGCACCCCCGACGAGCACAAGGCTCGCGCGAAGCTGGTGCGTGACCTCGCGGCCAAGCACGGCCGCTTCGTCGCCCTGCTGGGTGACCTGCAAGGCCCGAAAATCCGTATCGCCAAATTCGCCAACAAGAAGATCGAGCTGAAGATCGGTGATCAATTCACCTTTTCCACCAGCCATCCGTTGACCGAAGGCAACCAGCAAGTGGTCGGCATCGACTACCCGGACCTGGTGAAAGACTGCGGCGTGGGCGACGAGCTGCTGCTCGACGACGGCCGCGTGGTGATGCGCGTCGACACCGCCACCGCCACCGAACTGCACTGCACCGTGACCATCGGCGGCCCGCTGTCGGACCACAAAGGCATCAACCGTCGCGGTGGCGGCCTGACCGCACCGGCCCTGACCGAGAAAGACAAGGCCGACATCAAGCTCGCTGCGGAAATGGAAGTCGACTACCTCGCGGTGTCCTTCCCGCGTGACGCCGCCGACATGGAGTACGCCCGTCAACTGCGCGACGAAGCCGGCGGTACTGCCTGGCTGGTGGCGAAGATCGAACGCGCCGAAGCCGTGGCCGACGACGAAACCCTCGACGGCCTGATCAAGGCCTCCGACGCGGTGATGGTGGCCCGTGGTGACTTGGGTGTGGAAATCGGCGACGCCGAGCTGGTGGGCATTCAGAAGAAAATCATTCTGCACGCACGCCGCCACAACAAGGCTGTGATCGTTGCGACCCAGATGATGGAGTCGATGATCCAGAACCCGATGCCAACCCGCGCCGAAGTGTCCGACGTAGCCAACGCCGTGCTCGACTACACCGACGCCGTGATGCTCTCGGCCGAAAGTGCTGCCGGTTTGTACCCGCTGGAAGCAGTGCAAGCCATGGCGCGCATCTGCATCGGCGCTGAAAAGCACCCGACCAGCAAGACCTCCAGCCACCGTATCGGCACGGTCTTCGAAAGCTGCGACCAGAGCATCGCGCTGGCGGCCATGTACACCGCCAACCACTTCCCGGGCGTGAAGGCGATTATCGCTTTGACCGAAAGTGGCTACACGCCGTTGATCATGTCGCGCATCCGTTCCTCGGTGCCGATCTACGCGTTCTCCCCACACCGCGAAACCCAGGCCCGCGCGGCCATGTTCCGTGGCGTCTATACCGTACCGTTCGACCCGGCATCGCTGCCGCCTGAGCAAGTCAGCCAGGCCGCGATCGACGAGTTGCTCAAATTGGGCGTGGTCGAGAAAGGCGACTGGGTCATCCTGACCAAGGGCGACAGCTACCACACCATCGGCGGCACCAACGGGATGAAAATCCTGCACGTGGGCGACAAGATGGTCTGAGTACCGGACCGCTGAAAAACCAAAAAGCCCCGCCATGTGAATGGCGGGGCTTTTTGGTTTTTACTTCGTAAGTTGTGTTGCCATCAGTTGCGCTTAACCATGGGGTACAAAGACATCCGCCAGCAGTTGATTGCGCGGCAAACCGGCCAGGTACAAGCGCCGGGCAAAGGCGTCGACGCTGTCGGGAGCCCCGCAGACCAAGGCCAGGGTTTGCCGCGAATCAAGCTGTAGCTGCGCCAACGCCGCTGGCAACTCGGCCGCGGTCCACAACTCGAGCGTCAGGTTTTCACGACCGTTGGCCATGGCTTGCAGGGGGTTGGCCAGATAGTGCTCATCGGCGTCATGGGCCAGGTGGATCACGCGGATGGCGCCTTGGTGATCCTGACGCAATGCTTCGCGCAAGATACCGAACAACGGCCCCAGCCCGGTGCCGGCCGCCAATAACCACAGCGGTCGGGCGTGCCAGTCCGGGTCGTAATGCAACGCCCCGCCGCGCAATTCGCCAAGGCGGATCGGATCACCGATTTGCAGCTGTCGTGCCGCATCACTGAATTCCCCCGGTTGGCGACAATCGAGGTGGAATTCCAGAAAACGGTCTTCTTCCGGCAGGCTGGCCAAGGAGTAAGGCCGCGCAATCCGACCCGCCCACAACACCAGATGCTGCCCCGCTTGATAGCGCAACGGATGTTCGCTCATCAGGCGCAAACGCAAAACGCCGGGGCTCAGCCAATCGCTGGCGGTTACGGTTGCGGCCTGGCCATCGCGCATCGGATCAAAGGTTTCCACCTGCAGATTCTCAACCACCTGACACTGACAGGCCAGACGCCAACCCTGCTGACGCTGTTCATGACTCAAGGCATCGGGACGACTGTCGCCGGGCAAACCTTCAACACATTTAACCAGGCACGCATGGCAACTGCCGGCGCGACAGCTGTAGGGCACCGACACGCCGTTCTGATTCAAGGCATCGAGCAGGTTGCTGCCCGCCGCCACCGTCCATTGGCGTTCGCCGACGCGTAATTCAGGCATCGACATTCTCCCAGGCCGCCGCGCAACGGTTGCGGCCATCACGCTTGGCGCGGTACAGCGCCTGATCGGCCCTCTGCAAGGCGTCATCCAGATCATCGCCCAGCTCCAACAACGTCATGCCCGCCGACAGGCTGAGATTGGATACATCCAGGCCGATCAACTCGACATCCATAAAAGCCATGCGCAACCGCTCGCAACACGCGGTCAGGCGTTCAGGATCACAATCGGGCAATAGCACCACGAACTCTTCACCGCCATAGCGGGCCAGAATATCGCCATCACGCAGGCACGCGGTGGCCACCCCGGCAAACGCTTGAAGCACCTGATCGCCGGCGGCATGGCCATGGACATCGTTGATGCGTTTGAAGTAGTCGAGGTCGATCAACGCCAGGCCATGCACCACATCGATTTCCATCGCCTTCAATTCGCGGGCGGCCAGATGCATGAAATGTCGGCGATTGAACAGCCCGGTGAGCTCGTCGGTCGCCACCAGGTCTTCGAGCTGGCGCATCATCCCGCGCAGGGTGTCCTGATGCGCCTGCAAGGCAAACCGCCGCTGACGCATACGCTGGCGCGAGGTGCGCACATAACCGGCATAGAGCACCAGCCAGACCAGTACCACAAACAGCACGCACATTTGCAACAGCGCCAACGTCGGGTCGGGCAGCTGGAAGTGATAGCCCTCCCACAACGTGATCGCGCTGAAACTGAAAAATACCAGCGACGCGCACCGCACGAACGCCATGCGCGAAAGATGAAACAACCCGAACAGCAGAATCAGCAGGTAAAACACCAGAAACACGCCGCGAGCCCCATCCAGATGAGCAATTAGCCAGGTCTGCCAACCCAGGCCCATCAGTATTTGTATTTCGGTCAGGCTGGGATCGGAAAAACGCAGGTTGCGCCCGCTGGAGAACACCGCGAACAACACCGCCTGGCTGAGCACCAGCAATGCACTGCCAATGGCCATGCCGGTCACGGACTCTAGACAATGACCGGTGAAAAACGCCAACCACAGCAGCAGCAAAGCCAAGGCGTAGGTGCCAGCTGCGAGGGCAAAGCGTTTGAGCAAAAGCCGCTGGATGGCGTTATGGGTCAATCGTTGATTCACCGTGGGAAAGGAGGCTGTCGGAGTGTCCTACTCTACAGGCCGGATGCCACTTTAGTGGCGAGTCCGATAAATGACCATTCAATTTTAGGGGCAGAAAACTGGCGTCAAAGAACAGGTGTAAACCATGTCCAGGTCCAAACAGCAAGCTCCGTCGTCACAAAATCCGGCGCGTGTACAGGTCATCGAGGCGCGGTATACTGCCGCGCCTTTTTAGCGTCGCGCCAGCATGCCCGGCGTGCCTTGAAAGGTGCTTGCAGCCGACCGATGCACCCAAACTGCAAGCACCTTATTGAATGTTCCCGTCTTTTAGAGGAGCGCGACTCATGACCGTGATCAAGCAAGACGACCTGATTCAGAGCGTTGCCGACGCCCTGCAATTCATTTCCTACTACCACCCCGTGGATTTCATCCAGGCGATGCACGAGGCCTACCTGCGTGAAGAATCGCCGGCAGCTCGCGATTCCATGGCGCAGATCCTGATCAACTCGCGCATGTGCGCCACCGGCCACCGCCCGATCTGCCAGGACACCGGTATCGTGACCGTGTTCGTGCGCGTGGGCATGGACGTGCGTTGGGATGGCGCCACCATGGGCCTGGACGACATGATCAACGAAGGCGTGCGCCGGGCTTACAACCTGCCGGAAAACGTCTTGCGTGCCTCGATCCTCGCCGACCCGGCGGGCGCTCGTAAAAACACCAAGGACAACACCCCGGCCGTTATCCATTACTCCATCGTTCCGGGTAACACCGTGGAAGTGGACGTGGCGGCCAAGGGCGGTGGTTCCGAGAACAAGTCGAAGATGGCGATGCTCAACCCATCCGACTCGATCGTCGACTGGGTGCTGAAGACCGTTCCGGAGATGGGCGCCGGCTGGTGCCCACCGGGCATGCTCGGCATCGGCATCGGCGGTACCGCCGAGAAAGCCGCCGTGATGGCCAAGGAAGTGTTGATGGAGTCCATCGACATTCACGAGCTGAAGAAGCGCGGCCCGTCCAACCGTATCGAAGAGATGCGTCTGGAACTGTTCGAGAAGGTCAACCAACTGGGCATCGGCGCCCAGGGCCTGGGTGGCCTGACCACCGTGCTCGACGTGAAGATCATGGATTACCCGACCCACGCCGCGTCCCTGCCGGTGTGCATGATCCCCAACTGCGCCGCCACCCGTCACGCGCACTTCGTGCTCGACGGTTCCGGCCCGGCCTCGCTGGAAGCGCCACCGCTGGACGCCTACCCCGAAATCGTCTGGGAAGCCGGCCCGTCAGCCCGTCGCGTCAACCTCGACACCCTGACCCCGGAAGAAGTGCAGAGCTGGAAGCCGGGCGAAACCGTCCTGCTCAACGGCAAGATGCTCACCGGTCGCGACGCGGCGCACAAGCGCATGGTCGAGATGCTGAACAAGGGTGAAACCCTGCCGGTGGATCTGAAAGGTCGCTTCATCTACTACGTCGGCCCGGTCGATCCGGTCGGTGACGAAGTGGTCGGCCCTGCTGGTCCTACCACCGCGACGCGGATGGACAAGTTCACCCGTCAGATCCTCGAGCAAACCGGCCTGTTGGGCATGATCGGCAAATCCGAGCGCGGCCCTACCGCGATCGAAGCGATCAAGGACCACAAAGCCGTTTACCTGATGGCTGTCGGCGGCGCGGCTTACCTGGTGGCGCAAGCCATCAAGAAATCCCGCGTGGTGGCTTTCGCCGAACTGGGCATGGAAGCGATCTACGAGTTCGACGTCAAAGACATGCCTGTGACCGTTGCGGTCGACAGCAAGGGCGAGTCGGTACACATCACCGGTCCTGCGATCTGGCAGAAAAAGATCAGTGAAAGCCTGGCGGTGGAAGTGCAGTAAGCGCTTCTCCTGCCCGAACGGCCGGTTCATCGTTATGGATGACCCGGCCGTTTTTTTATCCGGCGTTCAAACCGTTCGCGATAGAAAAATACGGCGTTCAGCCAATTTAATCTTAAAAAACCACCCGCTCCTGTCAGATCTGACAGGTTACGTCTCGCGCCCATCTTGATAGCGTTAATCCACCCACGCCCCACCGCGTGCGCACTGGATGAAACCATGGCAGATCAAGACCTCAGCATCACAACGCCGTCCATCGCGAAAAGCTCATCGATCGCCACGATCGGCAAGAGTTGGGGCGCCGTGGGGCCGACAGGGGCGGCGTCATTCGAGCTGCCAATTCCGGCTTCTCCCGGGCGGGGCTGGGACCCGCAACTGTCACTGACTTACAGCAGTCAGGCCGGTAACGGGCCGTACGGCATCGGTTGGAGCCTGGCGCTCAGCCAGATCAGCCGCCGCACCAACAAGGGCGTGCCGCGTTACACCGATCATGACGAGATTGTCGGGCATGACGGCGAGGTGTGGATGCCCGAACTTGAGGACGACGGTACGACGATCAAGGCTCGCACCGAAAGCACCTACAACGGCGTGAACGTCGGCCCGCACACCGTGGTGCGTTACTGGCCACGGGTCGAAAACGACTTTGCCCTCAGAGAACGCTGGCAACCGGTGACTCAACCATCGGAGGAGGAACAGCCAACGTTCTGGCTGGTGCACGGCGCCGATGGCTCATTGCACCTATATGGCAAAACCACGGCTTCGCGCCGAGCGGATCCCGACAACGAGCTACACGTGAGTACCTGGCGGCTCTGCGAGAGCATGAATGCCCATGGCGAACACATTTGTTTCGATTACAAGGCCGATGATCAAGACCCCGACCCCATTCATGACTACCGCGCTCAGCGTTACCTGCGCGCAGTGTTCTACGGCAACTTCACGGCCAGCGAGAATCTGTACGCCTGGACGGTGGAAAACCCGGCCGATCTGGACTGGCATTTTCATCTGCTGTTCGACTATGGCGAGCGCACCACATCGCTCACGGAAAAACCCGCCTATGGCGACAACACCCTGCCATTCCCGAAGCCCCGCCAGGATCCCTTTTCAACCTATGGCCAGGGTTTTGAAGTCGGTACGCGTCACCTGTGCCGGCAGATGTTGATGTTCCATTACTTTCCTGACGAACCCGACGCCGAACCGGTGCTGGTTCGACGGCTGTTGCTGGAATACACCGATCGCACGCCCGAGTGGAGCTTCAGCCAGATCTCAGCGGCACACTACCAGGCCTGGGACGCCAGCGGCTTCGTGGAACACACACCGCCGGTGGAGTTCGACTATTCGCCCTTCGAGATCAATAAAACGCCCGCACGGTTGCTCGAGTTCGACACCATGCCAGGCATCGAGGACGGCCAGTTTTACCAGTGTGTCGACCTGTGCGGCGAAGGTGTGCCGGGCTTCTTCTGCCGCCATGACCAGTGCTGGTATTACCGCGAACCGCTGCGCGCCACGTCGGGGCCTGATGATATCGGCTACGGGCCCTGGACCGCGATGGATAAAATACCGGCCGCGAACCGTAACAAACCCGTGCATCAGGTGCTGACCGATCTGACCGGTGACGGGCGTCTGGACTGGATCACCGCCCAACCGGGCATGAGCGGTTTTCGCACGTTGAACGCCGATCGCAGTTGGGCAGCGTTCATACCGTTTACCGCGTTCCCGCTGGAATTTTTCCACACCCTTTCGCAATTGGGCGACCTGTCTGGCGATGGGCTCAGTTCGCTGGCGATGATCGGCCCGCATTCCGTGCGCCTGTACGCCAATCGCCGCGAGAAAGGTTTCGCCGGGGCCGAAGAAGTCGCCCATGATGACGATCGGCTGCCCCTGTTCAGCGATTCCCCCAGCGAACTGGTGTTGCTGGGCAACCTGCTGGGCAGCGACATGACCGAGTTGTGCCGCATTCGGCATAACGAAATCAAATGCTGGCCGAACCTGGGGCACGGCAAGTTCGGTGAGGGACAGGTGATTAGCGCTCTGCCGTTCGAGTACGACGAATTCGATTCAACACGAGTGCGGATCGCCGACCTCGACGGATCCGGCGCACCGGCGTTGATCTATCTGAAATCCGATGCGTTCGAGATTTACCTGAACCGTGGCGGCAACGGGCTGGAGCAAACGCCGATCATCGTGCCTTGGCCTGAAGACGTGCGTTATGACCGGCTGTGCCAGGTTACCCTCGCCGACCTGCAAGGCCTGGGCTGTGCCAGTCTGATCCTGACCGTGCCGCACATAAAGCCCGAGCACTGGCGCTATGACTTTGTACCCGCCAAGCCCTACCTGCTCACTGCCAGTAACAACAACATGGGTTGCAGCGCCGAGGTGATCTACCGCAGTTCCGCGCAAGAATGGCTGGATGAAAAGGATCGGATACTCAAGCTCAAACGCTTCCCGATTTGCCGCTTGCCGTTTCCCGTTCAGGTCGTCAGCAAACAGCTCCAGTTGGACGAAGTGACGGGCAACCGTCTGACCCAATCGTTCAACTATCGCCAAGGCGTTTACGACGGCCAGGAACGCGAGTTCCGCGGCTTCGGCCAGTTGCAACAAACCGACAGTGAATCCGCCATGGGCGACGACGATGTCGGCTTCACCGCGCCGGTACGAGTCTGCACCTGGTTCCATACCGGGCAGGCCATGGACAGGCCACGGGACGGCTATTTCAATCGGGACCCCGGAGCCTTTCCGCGGGGCAAAACACTGTTCAGCCGCTATCACGCCGCTGACGAATGCGATGAACCCGTTACGCCTCCCGACGCTGCCAGCGAGTATGAAATCGCCCAGGCACTGGTCGGTTCGATCGTCAGAGTCGAAACCTGGGCCGCCGAGGACGATCCGGCCACGGCGGTGCCTTATTCGGTGGCAGAACACCGTTACCTGGTTCGCGAAGTACGGCCCAAGGGGATATATGCCGCTGCGGTGTTGTTGCCCTTGGCGCTGGAGAAGATCGGCTATCAATACGAACGCTTGATCGACGACCCGATGTGCGCGCATGACATTACATTGTGCTGGAGCCCATATGGCCAGCCTGTCCATGCCATCACCGTCAACTATGCGCGCCGCCGAACCGAGTCGGACGCGCCGCCGTTTACCGACCCCGATGAACAACAGTGGTGGCGAGACGCCCATGACGAGGCTCAGCAGTCTTACTACCTGAGCGAAACCCGCGCCCGGCTCATTGATTTGGATGAGGATCTGCAGCACTGGCGGCTGGGGCTGCCCTGGCAGCAGCGCAACAATGCGCTGGTATTGCCCAAGGGCATGCTGCCGACAGGCCTGGCGCCGGATCAGGTTTCGTATGAATTACTGACACAACATCAGAATTCCACGCAGTGGAATACCCTGCGCGTGCTGACCGGGCAATCGGTGCAGCGCTATCTCAAAACTGTCGACCAGTCGCCACTGCCCGATGGCGAGGCTGAATTCGAAACCCTGGCCGGCCCGCTGGAACAGGCGCAGATGGACAAGACTGCGCTGGATGCTTACAGCGATCTGCCACCGCCCTTCGACATCCGGGCCGAACTTACAAAAATCGGCTACGCGTTAATGCCATTGCTGTTCGAAACTCCGTCCTCGACAGACGACTTGTGGTCCGCCCGCTACGGTTTCGCCAAGTACGACAGCCTCGACGGTTTTTACAACGTGCGCGAATTCCACGAGACCCCCAGCCACGGAGTGACCAAGGCCGAATACGATCCCTACTGCTTGGCAATCATCAGCGTCGAACTGCCAGATGGCTGCACGACCCGAGTCGAATACGACTATCACGCGTTGCAACCGGTGCGCATCATCGATGCCAACGACAATATTCAGGAAGCCATTTACGAACCCTCCGGACAGCCGCTGGCCATCAGCTTTTACGGCACCGAAAACGGCATCGCCGCAGGCTTCAAGCCGCTCAGCGAATTCAAGCGCCCGGTGGATCATCGCCCGGATCCGGCCATCGAAAATCCGCCGGCCGCCGTACAAAAAGCCGCCAGCACATTGCGCAAAGACTTGTTCAGCTGGATGGGGCAGCTGCCGCTTACTGTCAGCCCCGAACAACTCACCGAATGGATCGCAAACGGCTATGTCCTGCCCAGCGGGTACATTCGCGCCAGCGCTCGCCAAAGGTTGCAACAAAACAACTTCCTGACCATGGCGGAGCAAGCGTTGAAAGAGCTCATCGCTATGGTTCACCGCGAGCCTGTGCACAGCGTCATCCTCAGCGCCGACCGTTATCCCTACGATCTTGTCTCGGCACTGATCCAGATCATCAAAACCTGTGTGGACGGCTTCGGCCGGCCCCTGCAAACCCAGCAACTGGTCGAGCCCGGCATGGCCTATGCGGTGGATGCCGACGGCAAGCTGATCATCGAGAATGGCCAGTTTCTCCAAGTGTTCGCCGACCCGCGCTGGCGCATCAGCGAACGGGTCGAGTACAACAACAAGGGCTTGGCGGTTCGGCAGTTCCGGCCGTTTTTCGCCAACACCCATCACTACGTCAACGACCAATCCCTGCGCGAGCTTGGCTACTTCGATCAACTGTTTTATGACGTGCTGGGCCGCCCGATCAAATTGATCAACGCCAAAGGAGATTTCTCCCGCGAGACGTATCACCCGTGGTACCACATCAGCGAAGACTTCAATGACACCGCTGAGCCGCCACCGCCGACACAATCACGGACATTGCACTGATGACAGCCAATGCCCATCAGCGCACGCCGTCGCTCTCGGTGAGTGACGGTCGTGGCCTGCCGATTCGCCAGATCGCTTATTTGCGCACCGTCGCCGGTGAAACGGCTACCGCTCTGGTAACCCGCCAGCAATACGATGTGGCCGGACGCCTGGTGGCGCAATGGGATCCGCGTCTGTCCAAACCCAACATCGTCACCGCCTACAGCCTGTCCGGCGAGCCGCTGAAAATCGACAGCGTGGACGCCGGCTGGCGCCTGAGCCTGCCGGGGCTGGCCGGCGAAGCGCTGGAACGCTGGGACGAGCGCGGCAATCATTGGCGCACAACCTACGATGACCAGTTGCGCGTGGTGGCCCTCGAGGAAAACGCCCAACCGGACGTCGACACCTTCACCTACGCCGATGCCTCGGCCGACACCGGGCACAACCTGCGCGGCCAGCTAGTCGAACAGGTGGATCCATCGGGCACCTTGCGTCTCGACAGCTACGGCCTGCTCGGTCAGTCGCTGCGCGAAACCCGCACCTTCCACGATGCCAAGGCCTATGTCAGCCGCCGCACCTACAGCCCGCTGGGTGCCATGCTGGAACAGACCGATGCCGGCGAACACCGGCAACAGTCGCGCTATGACCTCGCCGGGCAGCTCAGGCACGTACAGTTGCAGCTCAAGGGGCACACGGATTGGCAGCCGGTTTTGCTGGACGCGCAGTACAACGCGGCCGGGCAGATCGTCGAGCAAAAGGCGGGCAACGGCATCATCAGCACTTGGGTCTATGACCCGGCCAATGCCCGTCTGCATCGGCAATCGGCACAGAACAACCAGCAGTCGCCCCTTCAGGATTTCGAATACGAATACGATCCGATAGGCAATATCACCCGCATCCTCGACCATGCGTTCATCCCCAGCCACTTCGCCAATCAGCGAGTGGATGGCCATCGTGAATTCAGCTACGACTCCCTTTACCAACTGATCACCGCGACCGGTTACGACGACGCCCCACCGTCAGACCTTCCGGGCCGGCCCGTGCCGACCGCCACCGATGATCGACGCAACTACATCCAGACTTACACTTACGATCACGGCGGCAACCTGATCGGGCTACGCCATGTGCGTGACGGTACCAGTCATACCCGCGAGATGTTCATCGACCCGACCAGCAACCGAGGCGTGCGCTGGGCCCCGGGAGATCCCGAGCCGGCGCTCGACAAACTGTTCGATAGCCACGGCAATCTGCAAGCCCTGCAACCCGGCCAACCCATGCAATGGAACGCCCGGGATCAATTGGCTTCGGTGACGCTGGTACATCGCGACAACGGTCCCGACGACGAGGAGCACTACCGCTACAGCCAGGGCGTCCGGGTCTACAAACGCCACGACACCCACACCTCGACGATCCGCCATTTTCACGAAGTGCACTATCTGCCCGGCCTGGAAATCCGCACCAGGGACGACGGCGAAGAACTGCATGTCATTACCCTCGCCGCCGGTTTCGGCAGCGTGCGTTGCCTGCACTGGAAGGCAGGCAAACCGGCCGACATCAACGCCGACCAGTTGCGCTACACCCTGGATGATCACCTAGGCTCCTGCGTGATGGAAACGGATCAGCAGGCACAACTGATCAGCCACGAAGGCTACTACCCGTTCGGCGCCACCGCATGGATGACAGCGCGTTCGTCGGTGGAGGTCGATTACAAGACTGCGCGCTATTCGGGCAAGGAGATGGATGTCAGCGGGCTGTATTACTACGGCATGCGTTATTACGCACCGTGGCTGGGTCGCTGGACGCAGCCGGATAAATCCGGAACCGTGGATGGATTGAATCTGTACCGGATGACCGGAAACAACCCGATCAACTTTATTGATGCGCAAGGGGCCATGATAGCGTCCCCTCCTTTAACGCCTGCACAAACAACAATTGATGTGTCATCCCCATCGTCTAGTACGACATCCCCATCGTCGTCACGCAGAAGCTCCGTCGCAAGCAGTACGTCGCAAGGCTCTAACACACCTGCGCGGGTGGACAATCCTAAAGCAAACCCTCCCGGCCAATTGCCACCCAAGCCTGAGCAGTCGTGGCGTGAATGGAGCAAGGGAATGGCTTTGGCGGCCGTCAACTCTCGAGTCGGGTTAGCGTTGCTTCCGGTCGCGACATCAGCGCCTGCTAACGCAGCAGTTGTTTCAACGATACTGACCGCCAGCGTGCAGCTCATAGTACACGCCACTTTGTTCAACCCGAGCTGGTCTCCACCGGGCACCTGGGATCCAGCGGGCGGTGGCGCACTACCACCCGCAGACGTCACGCAAAATGCCAACCGTCTGTTTCAAACGATCAACGTCAGCGTAACCATGGCCGGAACTGTTGCCGGGGCCGTGCTGGGTCCGATAGTGGGGGGACACGTCGACGAGTTCAGAGGCACAAAAGCCAAAGCAGACAAAAAAGCCCAGGCGATCAAGTGGATGGACACAATCGACAAGTTGATTGCCAAGCAACGCCTGGCGGATGAGGTGTCAGTGAAGGCACAGACCTCGCTGCGTGACCAGGTGTTGGAAGTCGAGGGATTGATAGGCATCACCTGGCAAACGATGGGAATGCTGGAGAAAATTACCCGTTTGAGACCAGAAGATATCAACCAAAGCGATGCAGCGTCACGTCGAGGATCCACATTCTCTCAAGGTTCTCATAGCAGCTTTGCCAGTGCGTCAAGCCAAATCACGCGCAGGCTCAACAGAAGCTCTTCGTCAGCTTCTCGGGCGAGCCATTACGTCTGACGTTCTTGTCTGTTCGGGCGGGCACCATGCTATGGTGCCCGCCCGACTTTCTACCTGTTTGCACTAAGATGCTGCCGACTTCCCGTACCGTGCGTTTGTCGTTGTATAGCCTGCTGATCATCACCGGGGCGGCCCTTGCCGCCACCTTGGCCATCCGTCACACCGAACGCCAGGCGCTGGAGGAAGACGCCGCGCGAGCCAATCAGCAACTGGCGCTGTACGCCAACTCCCTGCACACCCTGATCGACCGCTACCGCGCCCTGCCCGCCGTATTGGCGCTGGACCCGGAACTGCGCGCCGCGCTAAACGATGAAGTCAGCCCCGAAGAGCAGCTTGCGTTGAACCGCAAACTGGAAAAAATCAACGGCGCCGCGCAGTCCTCGACCCTGGAACTGCTCGACCGCACCGGCCTGGCCGTGGCCGCCAGCAACTGGCGCTTGCCCAGCAGTTACGTCGGCCACAATTACGGTTTTCGCCCTTACTTCAGCCAGACCCGCACGCAAGGCACCGGGCGCTTTTATGCGGTGGGTGTGACCAGCGGTATTCCCGGGTACTTTCTGTCCAGCGCGGTGACCAGCGACAGCGGTGAGTTCCTCGGCGCCATGGTGGTGAAACTCGAATTCCCGGAACTGGAGCGCGAATGGCGTCAGGGCAGCGATACGTTGCTGGTCAGCGATGCGCGCGGGATTATCTTCATCGCCAACCAGCCGGGCTGGCGTTATCGCCAATTGAAACCGCTGAGCGACAGCGACCGCGCCGAGCTCAAAACCACCCGCCAATACGACAAACAGCCGCTAACCCCGCTCGAATATCAATCGGTGCGACGCTTCGACAACAACAGTGCGCTGACCCGGGTCGATGGCCCCGACGGGACAGCGGATTACCTCTGGGAATCGCTGCCGCTGGCCGCCGAAGGCTGGACGCTGCATCTATTGCGTCGCCCGCAAGTCGCGTTCGAAGACCGCCGCAACGCCGGGCTCGCCGCCGCCGGGGCGTGGCTGACGCTGGTGTTTCTGTTGCTATTCCTTAACCAACGCTGGCGCCTGGCCAAACTGCGTCAGCGCAGCCGTGAAGAACTCGAGCGACTGGTGGAAGAACGCACCCGGGATTTGCGCACCGCCCAGGACGGGCTAGTGCAATCGGCCAAACTCGCCGCTCTCGGTCAGATGTCTGCGGCACTGGCCCATGAAATCAATCAACCACTGACCGCCCAGCGCATGCAGCTTGCTACGCTGAGGCTGCTGCTCGATCACGGCCGGGTCGAGGACGCCTACAAGGCGCTCAAACCGGTGGACGACATGCTCACGCGCATGGCCTCCCTCACCGGCCACCTGAAAACCTTCGCCCGCAAAAGCCCCAGCGGTCTGCGTGAACGGCTGGACCTGGCGGCGGTGGTCGATCAATCCTTGCAGTTGCTGGATGCGCGCCTGCGTGACGAGCACATCAGCACCGTGCTACATCTGACTCGCCCGGCTTGGGTGCGTGGCGATGCGATTCGTCTGGAACAGGTGCTGATCAACCTGCTGCGCAATGCGCTGGATGCGATGCACGACAAACCCTGCAAACGTCTGGAAATCCGCCTCGAAGCCGATGAACAATTGTGGCGCCTGAGCGTCGCCGATAACGGTGGCGGCATTGCCGAAGAGAATCTGGGCAAGGTGTTCGATCCATTCTTCACCACCAAACCGGTGGGTGATGGCCTGGGCCTCGGGCTGGCCGTCTCGTTCGCTATCGCTCACGAAGCAGGCGGACGACTAAGTGCCGACAATGGCGAAAACGGCGCGGTGCTCACCCTGACGTTGCCCATTGATCTGGAGGTGCCTGCTTGATGCTCAATTCGGTGATGGTGGTCGATGACGAAAGCAGCATCCGCAGCGCCGTCGAACAATGGCTGAGCCTGTCAGGGTTCGAGGTGCAGCTGTTCAGTCGCGCCGACGAGTGCCTGGCGCAACTGCCGAAGCATTTCCCCGGGGTGATCCTCAGCGACGTGCGCATGCCCGGCATGACGGGGCTGGAGCTACTGGCCGAAGTCCAGCGCCGCGATGCCGATTTGCCGGTGATCCTGCTGACCGGTCACGGTGATGTGCCGATGGCCGTCGAAGCGATGCGCGACGGCGCCTACGATTTCCTTGAGAAACCCTTCAGCCCGGAAACCCTTCTGAGCAGCCTGCGCCGCGCCTTGGACAAGCGCCGGCTGGTGCTGGAAAACCGCGCCCTGCATGAACAGGCGGACAATCGCGCCAAACTCGATGCGACGCTGCTGGGGGTATCCCGTGGCTTGCAGACACTGCGCCGGCAAGTGCTGGACCTGGCAACGCTGCCGGTCAATGTGCTGATCCGTGGCGAAACTGGCAGCGGCAAGGAATTGGTTGCCCGTTGCTTGCACGACTTCGGTCCCCGCGCAGATAAACCCTTCGTGGCGCTGAACTGCGCGGCGATTCCCGAGCAGTTGTTCGAGGCCGAACTGTTCGGCCATGAGAGCGGCGCGTTCACGGGCGCCCAGGGTAAACGCATCGGCAAGCTCGAATACGCCGACGGCGGCACGCTGTTTCTCGATGAAATCGAAAGCATGCCGTTGGCCCAGCAGGTGAAACTGCTGCGGGTGTTGCAGGAGCAGAAGCTTGAGCGATTGGGTTCCAACCAGAGCATCCACGTGGACTTGCGGATCATCGCCGCGACCAAACCCGACTTGCTGGATGAAGCCCGGGCCGGACGCTTTCGCGAAGATTTGGCCTATCGATTGAACGTCGCCGAGTTGCGTCTGCCGCCGTTGCGTGACCGGCGTGAAGACATTCCACTGCTGTTCGAGTTCTTCGCACAGAGTGCCGCCGAGCGTTTGGGGCGCACCTTTGCGCCCTTGAGCGGACCGCAACTGAGCCATCTGTTGAGCCACGACTGGCCGGGCAATGTGCGCGAACTGGCGAACGTCGCCGAGCGACAAGTGCTGGGCCTCGGCGAGCCGGAACCGGCGAGGATCGATCCTGGCCAGTCACTGGCGGCGCAGCAAGAAGCCTTCGAAGCGCATTGTTTACGCGCGGCATTGACCCGGCATAAAGGTGATGTGAAAGCGGTGCTTGAAGAACTGCTACTGCCGCGTCGTACCTTTAATGAAAAGATGCAGCGGCATGGACTGACGCGCGAGATGTTCCTCGGCGAATGATCGTTCCCACGCTCCGCGTGGGAATGCAGCCCGGGACGCTCTGCGTCCCAAAAGCCGAACGCGGAGCGTCCGTTGAGGCATTCCCACGCGGAGCGTGGGAACGATCAACGCAGAGCGTGGGAACGATCAGGTTCGGCGAAAATCCGCTTGTCACCCTGCGCACCATAAGCGGATTTCCGCTCACTCAAGTTTCAAAACCCCTCTAAACCGGCCCTCCTCTCCTTGGCACAGCTCCTGCTATAGCCCCAGCAGGCTGCGTTTTAACGCGCTCCACAAAAACAATTAAACGAAGGATCCTTCAATGGATAACTCTAACGCCCTGCCTCTTGGGTCGGCTGCCGCGCCGGCTAAAGAAAGAACCACCGCCAGCCGGATCAAATCGATCTTCAGCGGCTCTGTCGGCAACATGGTCGAGTGGTACGACTGGTACGTCTACGCCGCCTTCTCCCTGTACTTCGCCAAAGCCTTTTTTCCTAAAGGCGACACCACCGCACAACTGCTCAACACCGCCGCGATCTTCGCCGTGGGCTTCCTGATGCGCCCGATCGGTGGCTGGTTGATGGGTCTCTACGCCGACAAGGCCGGTCGCAAACGTGCGTTGATGGCTTCGGTTTACCTGATGTGCTTCGGCTCGCTGCTGATCGCCCTGAGCCCGGGTTATGAAACCATCGGTATCGGCGCGCCGATCCTGCTGGTGTTCGCCCGCCTGCTGCAAGGTTTGTCGGTGGGTGGTGAGTACGGCACCTCGGCCACTTACCTCAGTGAGATGGCGACCAAGGAACGTCGCGGCTTCTACTCCAGCTTCCAGTACGTGACCCTGATCTCCGGCCAGCTCATCGCCTTGGCAGTGTTGATCGTGCTGCAACAGACCCTGACCACCGAGAAGCTGTATGCCTGGGGCTGGCGCATTCCGTTCGCTATCGGCGCACTGTGTGCCGTAGTCGCGCTCTACCTGCGTCGTGGCATGGAAGAAACCGAGTCGTTCACCAAGAAAGAGAAAGCCAAGGAAAGCGCGATGCGCACCTTGATGCGCCATCCGAAAGAACTGATGACTGTGGTCGGCCTGACCATGGGCGGCACGCTGGCGTTCTACACCTACACCACGTACATGCAGAAATACCTGGTGAACACCGTCG
Organism: Pseudomonas sp. B21-048; assembly: GCF_024748615.1. Classification (NCBI taxonomy): domain Bacteria; kingdom Pseudomonadati; phylum Pseudomonadota; class Gammaproteobacteria; order Pseudomonadales; family Pseudomonadaceae; genus Pseudomonas; species Pseudomonas sp. B21-048. Next base: position 4,356,491 of record NZ_CP087168.1, read on the forward strand.
GCATGAGCATTTCCGACTCCACCACCATTTCCGCGGCCACGCTGTTCCTGTTCATGTGCCTGCAACCGATCATCGGCGGGCTGTCGGATAAAGTCGGTCGTCGGCCGATCCTGATCGCCTTCGGTATTCTCGGAACACTGTTCACCGTGCCGATCCTGACCACCCTGCATACTGTCCAGACCTGGTGGGGCGCGTTCTTCCTGATCATGGCGGCGCTGATCATCGTCAGCGGCTACACCTCGATCAACGCGGTGGTTAAAGCCGAACTGTTCCCGACCGAAATCCGTGCACTGGGTGTTGGCCTGCCGTACGCGCTGACCGTGTCGATCTTCGGCGGCACCGCTGAATACATCGCGCTGTGGTTCAAGAGCATCGGCATGGAAACCGGTTACTACTGGTATGTCACGGCGTGCATCGCGGTGTCGTTGCTGGTGTACGTGACCATGAAAGATACCCGCAAGCATTCGCGGATCGAGACGGACTGACAGCCAATAAAAAACGCGCAAAGGTGCAAAATCTTTGCGCGTTTTTGTCAGATTCACCGTGGGGCATTCTTCACGGTCAAGTCGGATCGCCACACAAGCCCCCTCCCACAGTGATCGAGGATGGGCTGGAAATATGCCGCAGGCCCTTGCACCATGAGCACCTCCCGAACGCTCCAGGAATTCACTGTATGCCCGACGACATCCACTTCTACGAACCCGCCAACGGCCATGGCCTGCCGCATGACCCGTTCAACGCCATCGTCGGCCCGCGCCCTATCGGCTGGATTTCCTCTCAGGACGCCAACGGTCGCCTGAACCTGGCGCCCTACAGCTTCTTCAACGCCTTCAACTACATTCCGCCGATCATTGGGTTTTCCAGCGTCGGGCGCAAAGACAGCCTGAATAACATCGAGCAGACCGGCGAATTCGCCTGGAACCTGGCGACCCGACCACTGGCCGAGCAGATGAATCAGAGCTGCGCCATGGTCGGGCCTGAAGTCGATGAGTTCGAACTCTCCGGGCTGACCACCACGGCGTCGAAAATCATTCAGGTGCCACGGGTCGCCGAAAGCCCGGTGTCCTTCGAGTGCAAGGTCACGCAGATCATTCAGTTGCAGCGCGCCAACAAGGAAGTGGTGCCGAGCTGGCTGATTCTCGGCGAAGTGGTCGCCGTGCACATCGCCAAATGGCTGTTGAAGGATGGGGTGTACGACACCGCCGCGGCAGAACCGATTCTGCGCGGCGGCGGGCCGGCGGATTACTTTCAGCTGGGGCCAGAGGCATTGTTCAAGATGTTCCGCCCGGGAGCGGCCAAGTAACTACCAGAGCAGGTCGGCGTCTTCTTTAACGTCTTTGAGGTGGGTCAGCTCTTTGGCCGCGGCCTCGTCGGCTTCATGAGCAGTCTTGAAGGTCTGGCTTTCCAGCACTTTGTGAAAACGCGGGGCACCGGAACCCCCGAGGGCTTTGACGGCAATCGCGGCGTGGTAACCGCCCTCGCCCGGTACTACGGCTGAAACGGCTTCGAAGTGTTCAAAGGCTTTGCGTGCCATGTCACGGATCCTGGCTAATGGAGAATGGCGCCATTAAACCCTCAACCGGCGAGTTTGTGTACCGCTGCCTTGGATTGGCCAAGGGCCTGGGTCGCCGAGACATCCTTGAAGGTATGGAAATCCAGGCTGTTGACCACCAACTCCTGCACCAGTTCGGCAAAAATTTGCATCGACGGGCTGCCGAAGTAAGCGGTCATCGCCTGTTGGTTGGTCCAGAAACCGGACACCAGCCACAGCTCTGGATCGCATTGCGAGTGCTGCAGGGCAAAGCTCAGGCAACCCGGCGCGTTGCGCGACGGCTCGATCAGGGCGCTCAGGCGCGCACCGAGTTCCGCCGAACGCCCGGCGCGGGCGCGGACGAAGGCCATATGACTGACGGGGATCTGCGTAGACATGTTCAACCCTCCCAGGTCATCCAGTGGCAGCCGGGGACGGGCTGCGACAGGATCCAAGATTAGGCGGCGCGCCCTGGTCGTCGTTAGTCGATTCCTGCCGGGTTGTTGCACAATCCTGCGCGGCTGCGAAAAACCTCTGTAATAGCATGCAAACCACTGTCACATCGCTGCAACACGACTTTCAAGCAAGTTTTCCCGGCGCTGACCTGCCATATCAGCCCCGCGCATTCACCTCGTGCAGAATCAGGCAAGCTTTTGGCAGGATGTGTCTACCGCTGTTCCTTGCACAAATTTAAGCTCAGCCCATTACCAACGCGTCACCGAGGATGCCCAGCATGTCGTCGCTCGATCATTTTCAAGCCCCGCTGGATGCCGACATGGAAAAACAGCGCGCGGAACTGGCCGCCCTCATCCGCCGTAACACGATGGAGGATGGCACGTATGCCACCGCCGTCGGTTCGCTGTTCATGTCGCGCCACAGTCAAAACCATGACTTCGCCCCGGTGCTGGCGCAGCCGGCCCTGTGCATCATGGCCCAGGGGCGCAAGGAAGTACGGCTGGCGGATGAATACTTCAATTACGACCCGCTGAATTACCTGGTGGTGTCGGTCTCTATGCCCTTGAGCGGGCGGGTGGTGAATGTCTCGCCCGAGGAACCGATCCTCGCCGTGCGGCTGGACATCGACCCGGCACAAATCACCGCACTGATTGCCGACGCCGGCCCCCTCGGCGTCCCCACACGGCCTACGGGTCGTGGCCTGTATGTCGAGCAGATCGACACGGCAATGCTCGATGCCGTGCTGCGGCTGGCACGTTTGCTCGACGCGCCGAAAGACATCGCCATGCTGGCGCCGCTGATTCGTCGAGAGATTCTGTATCGGTTATTGCGCAGCCAGCAGGGTCATCGGCTGTATGAAATTGCCATCGCCAACAGTCAGAGCCATCGCATCAGCCAGGCGATCAAATGGCTCAACGGTAATTATGAGCAACCGCTGCGCATCGATGATCTGGCGCGGGAAGTGAACCTGAGCGTGTCGACATTGCATCACCGTTTCAAGGCGATGACGGCGATGAGCCCGCTGCAGTATCAGAAGCAGTTGCGCCTGCAAGAGGCGCGGCGGTTGATGCTGGCCGAAGGGCTGGAAGCTTCGGCGGCGGGTTATCGGGTGGGGTATGAAAGCCCCTCCCAGTTCAGCCGGGAGTACAGCCGATTGTTCGGGGCGCCGCCGTTAAGGGATTTGGCGCGGTTGCGGTTGAGTGTTTAGCCGAGTTTGATGTTGATTGTTCCGGCCTCATCGCGAGCAGGCTCGCACACATTGGATTGGTGTACGCCAGCCCCTGTGGGAGCGAGCTTGCTCGCGATGGGGCCAGCAGTAAGTCAGGCGCTTAGTACTCGGCAAGCCTCAGCCGGCAATGTCACCGACACCGGATTGCCAATGCTCAACCCTACCCCCTGACACGGCGTGCTCAACGCGGTAAACGACACCCCGGAACACTCAACAGTCGTTTCAATCGTCGCACCGATATCCCGAACAAACGTCACCTTCCCGAGCAAGCGATTCCCCGCCGTGGCCTGGGGTTGCGACAGTTGCAGGTCTTCCGGGCGGATCAGCATTTTCACCTTCTCCCCCACCACAATGCTGCTGCAGATCGGCACTTGCAGCGCATCGCCACCGGGCAAGCTGACCTTGCCGTTGCCCAGCGCCGTGGCCGGAAAAATGTTCCCCGAACCGATAAAGTCCGCGACGAATTCATTGGCCGGATGCCGATAGATTTCAATCGGCGTGCCCACCTGCTGCACCCGATGCTCACCCAGTACCACCACGATGTCAGCCATGGTCATGGCTTCGCGCTGGTCGTGGGTGACCATGATGGTGGTGATGTTCAAACGCTGTTGCAGCTGACGGATTTCCACCTGCATCGATTCGCGCAACTTGGCGTCCAGCGCCGACAGCGGTTCGTCGAGCAGAAGGATTTTCGGCCGCGAGGCAATCGCCCGGGCAATCGCCACGCGCTGACGTTGCCCGCCGGAGAGTTTCGCCACTGGGCGATCAATCATTTCCTGCAGCTGAATCAGCGCCAGCAACTCCACCACCCGCGCCTGTTGATCAGCCTTGCTGACCCCACGCAGTTTCAGCGGATAAGCAATGTTCTCCCCCACCGTCATGTGCGGAAACAGCGCCAGCGATTGAAACACCATACCGAAATTTCGCTGATGCGCAGGCGTATGGCCGATGTCTTCACCGTCCAGGCGAATCTCGCCACCGGTCAGGGTTTCAAGCCCGGCAATCATCCGCAGCAAGGTGGTTTTGCCGCAGCCCGAAGGGCCGAGGAAACACACCAGTTTGCCCTCCGGCAAATGCAGGTTCACATCTTTTACCGCGCAGGCCGAGCCGTAATGTTTCTCGACGTTTTCCAGAATCAGACCAGTCATGTTGCACCTCAAATCAAAAGGAAACGCCACCTTCACCGACTAGCTTCTCCAACGCCCAAATGAGGACGAAGTCGATCAGCACGATCAGCACGGCAAACGAGAAAACGGTAGGGTCGAGCGAAGACACGGTGCGGCTGTACATCCAGATCGGCACGGTCATGACGTCGATGGTGTAGAGGAAATAGGTCACGGTGAATTCGTTGAACGAGACGATGAACGCCAGCAGCATGCCCGCCAGAATCCCTGATTTCATCAACGGCACCACCACATCGACAATCGCCCGAGTCGGTGAAGCGCCGAGCATTTGCGCGGCCTCTTCGACTTCGCTGCCGATGGAAAGCATCGCCGCGGTACAGTTTTTCACCACAAACGGCAGCGCCAGAATCACGTGGGCAATCACCAGCCGCGAGGTGGTGATCTGGAACGGCAGGCTGTCGAACACCAGCAGCAAAGCCAGACCCAACACCACCATCGGGAACACCAGCGGCAGCGACATCAATTGCAGCGCCACGGCCTTGCCGCGGAACTCGCAACGGGTCAGGGCGTAGGCTGCAGGCACCGCGATGATCGTGGCGAAAACCATGGTCAGACAGGCCACCATCAAACTGGTGCTCATGGCTTTGCCGAGGCTCAGCACATCGCTGGCGTCTGGCGACACGAAGGTGTTCCAGGCAGCCTTGTACCATTGCAGGCTATAGCTGCTGGGCGGGAAGTCGAGGTTCGACGCGCCGCTGAACGACATGACGATCATGGTCAGAATCGGCAGCACCGCCAGCAGCAAAATGAAGCCCGACAGGATGCCGGCGAACTTGCCGGTATCGCCCGGCAACAGCGAGTGGCGCTTCTTGATCAGGGTGCTCATTGGGAAGCCTCCAGCATGCGCCGACGACGGCCAGTGATGTATTCGGACAAGGTCATGATCGCCAGGGTGGTGACAATCAGCACCACACCGGCAGCGGACGCGGCGGGCCAGTTCATCAACGGAGCGATCTGGTCATGCACCATCACTGCCAGCATCGGCACGCGTCGGCCACCGAGCAGCAGCGGCACCACAAAACTGCTGGCGTTGTAGGCGAACACCAACGTCGCGCCGGTGATGATCCCCGGCAAACTCATCGGCAACACCACTTGGCGAAACACCTGCAAGCGACTGGCGCCGAGGGTGGCAGCGGCCTCTTCGTAAGTGCGGGCGACGCCGCGCATGGCGCTGGCAATCGGCAGCACGGCCAACGGGAACGCGGTTTGCACCAGGCCCATCAATACGCCGTTCTGGTTGTAGAGCAGCATGATCGGCCGCTTGATCAAACCCAGGCCCATCAGCGCCTGATTGAGCATGCCGCCGGGGCCGAGAATCACCAGCCAGCCGTAGCTTTGCAGCAGCAGGTTGACCAGCAATGGCAGCAGCACCGCCGCGAGGAAGATCCGCCGCACAAACGGCGAGGTCAGCCGTGACATGGTGTAAGCCACCGGGATCGCCAGCAGCACCGCAATCACCGCGCTGATCAGTGCCAGGCGCAACGTCAGCAGCAACGATTTGAGGTAATAGGGTTCCAGCAATTGGGCGTAACTGGCCAGGCTGAACCCGGTCCACTCCGCGCCTTTGGTGCCGACGCTCATGCGCAGCACCAAGAGGCTCGCGGCAATCAGCACGCCGAGAAACAGCATCGACGGCGAGAGGAAAAACCACGCACGCGCCGTCGGTGAGACACCCCGATTGATGCGCACGGGTGCGGCGCTTACCGGATGGGTCAGAGGTTGGTGTTCCATAGCAAAGGGTCTCGTCAATGGAAAGCAGCAAGACTTGGATTTGGCAAAACCTGTGGCGAGGGAGCTTGCTCCCTCGCCACAATGAATTTTCAAACCGCAGAAATCAGGAAGAAAAGATTTCCGTGTAACGACGAATCCATTGGTCATGCACGGTGGCCAGGAAGGCGTTGTCGTGCATGATCGCCTTCTCGGCAATCTGCTCCGGCGTGAGGATGTACGGGCTTTTGCGCGCTTCAGCGGAGATGATTGCCTTGGCGTTGACCGGGCCGTTGTAGATGTCTTCGGCCATCTTGCCCTGCACCAGCGGGTCCAGAGAGTGGTTGATGAAGGCGTAGGCCAGGTCGATATCGCCCGGGCGATTCTTCGGCATCACCGACAACATCAGGTCGGTGTAGAAGCCTTCCTTCATGCCGAACGTGGCGCCCAGGCCGTAGGCCGGATCGCGAATCTGTTTCGGGAAAAACGCCGGCGCGTACAAGCCGCCCATGTCCAGGGAACCGGTGCGGAACAGCTCGGCGATCTGGTTCGGGTTTTCGCCCAGGGTCACGACACGATCTTTCAGCTCGGCGAGTTTCTTGAAGCCTGGCTCGATGTTGTGTTCGTCACCACCGGCCAGTTTGGCGGCGATGATGATCAGGTCCATGGCCTCGGTCCAGTTCGGCGGCGGCAGGAAGATGTTCGGCGACAGCTCCGCGTCCCACAGGGCGGCATAGCTGTCCGGCGCTTCTTTGATGGTGCGGGTGCTGTAGACCAGGCTGTTGCACCACAGCAGGTAACCGATACCGTGACCGTTGGCGCCGGTGCGGTATTTCTCCGGCACATCGATCAGGTTAGGGATGCGGTTGAGGTCGGGTTTTTCCAGCAGGTTGGCGGCGGCCAGACCTTCGGCGCCGACGCCGGCCAGAGTGATGATGTCGTACTGCGGACGATCACCGCCGGCCTTGAGTTTAGCGACCATTTCCGAGGTGCTGCCGGTGCGGTCGGCAATCACCTTGCAGCCGTACTTGGCTTCGAACGTCGCGGCGATGTTGCGCAATGCTGCAAGGCCGGTGTCATCGGACCAGGTCAACAGGCGCAGGGTCTTGCCCTGGAAACGTGTGTCGCTGGCATTGGCCTTGATGAACGGCATGCTCATGGCCGCCGCAGCCACGGACGCCACGCCCACGGTTTTGATGAATTGACGTCTGTTCAGATCGTGCTCGCCCATGAAGGACTCCCTTTGTTTTTTTAAGTATGAGGTTGGTCGCAACCGTTGCATCCGCGCGGTCAGATCAGCTCCAAGCCCCCGGTTTCAAAGGGCAAGAGCGGCGCCGACAGCTTCATCCTGAGGTCGTGCAAAACACCTGACTATCGATAAAAACTCATTGAAGCCATGACGCTGGCGCATGCCTCATCACGAGGCATGCGCGGCCTTTTTTCGTGCCTTCAGACGGCCCGAATCACGTGTTTGATTTCCTGGAACGCCTGCAAACCCCACGGCCCCAATTCGCGGCCGATGCTGCTCTGTTTGTAGCCACCCCAGGCGGTCTGCGGGAAGATCACTTGCGGCGCGTTGATCCACACAAGCCCCGCCTGCAAAGCGTTGGCGACCCGATCAGCCGCTTCGGCGTCGCGCGTGACCACGCTGGCCACCAGGCCGAATTGGCTGTCGTTGGCCAGGGCAATCGCCTCGGCTTCAGAGCTGAAACTGCGCACGCAGATCACCGGGCCGAAAATCTCTTCGCACCACAGCGCACTGTCGAGGGGCACGTCGACGAAAATGGTCGGCTGCAAAAAATAGCCGCGTGACAGGTCCGCCGGACGATTACCGCCGCAGATCAACTTCGCCCCAGCGCTCAAACCGCGATCGATGTGCCCCAGCACACGTTGGTATTGCGCCTGATTGACCAGTGCGCCCATTTCCACGTTCGGGTCGAACGGGTCGGCCACGCGAATGGCTTCGGCGCGCGCCTTCAATCGCGTTACAAATTTTTCCGCCAGTTCATCGGCAACCAGCACGCGGCTGGTGGCGGAACACATCTGCCCGGCGTTGAAGAAACCACCGCCACAGGCCACTTCCACGGCCAGCTCGATGTCGGCATCGGCGAGTACCAGCAGCGAAGATTTGCCGCCCAGTTCGAGGCTCACCCCCTTCACGGTTTCCGCTGCCCGCTGCATCACCTGCACGCCCACCGCGTTGCTGCCGGTGAAGGAAATCTTGGCGATGCGTGGGTCAGCCGACAGCGGCGCGCCAACAGCCAGGCCGGTGCCGCAGACCAGATTGAACACACCGTTTGGCAGACCGGCCTCGGCAATGATCGTCGCCAGTTCCAATTCCGGCAGCGGTGTCACTTCCGACGGTTTGAGCACCACGCAGCAACCGGCGGCCAGGGCCGGGGCAAGTTTCCAGGCGGTGGTGACCATCGGGAAATTCCACGGCACGATCAGCCCCACCACACCGCACGGCTCGCGGCGCAAACGGGCGCTGAAATCATCGCTCGGCAACGCCACGGCGCTGTCTTGCTTCGCGTCCAGGCCTTCAGCCAGCCCGGCGTAATACTCGAAGGTGGCGATCACGTCGTCGATATCGATGGCCGCTTCGAACAGCGGTTTGCCGTTGTTGCTCGACTGCAACTTCATCAACTGTTCGCGACCGGCCTGCACGCCCGCGGCGATTCTGCGCAGGATCGCCCCGCGCTCGGCGCCGGTGGTTTTCGACCACGCTTTGAAAGCATTGGTCGCCGCCGTGACGGCCTGATCGACAGCGTGTTCATCGCCACCGTTCACGGTGGTCAGCAGCGCTTCGGTCGCCGGGTTGATCACGCGCAGATGTTCGTTGCCAGCGGACCATTCGCCATTGATGTACACACCATCGAGTGTGGTAGGAAAACTCATTTCAACACCGCCTTCATCCACTGGGTCTGATCGATTTCAATCAGGGTCGGGCCCTGGCGATCAGTGGCGAGACGCAATGCACCGCGCAGCTCTTCGACACCGCTGACCGCCTCGGCCGCGCAGCCCAGCGCCTTGGCCACACCGATGAAGTCCGGGGTGTAGATGTCCACGCCAACCGGCTCGATGGCGCGGTTGACCATGTATTTCTTGATCTCTTCGTAACCCTGGTTATTCCACAGCAGGACGATCACCGGCGTGCGTGCTTCCACTGCACTGGCGAGTTCCGGCAGGGTGAATTGCAGACCGCCGTCGCCGATCAGGCACACCACCGGAGGGCGTGCACCGCCTTCGACGCTGCCACCGAGCCAGGCGCCAATCGCCGCCGGCAAGGCGTAACCGAGGGTGCCGTAACCGGTGGACGAGTTGAACCAGCGGCGCGGGCGTTCCGGGTTGAATGTGAGGTTGCCGGTGTACACCGGTTGGGTCGAATCGCCGACGAACACCGCGTTCGGCAATTCATGCAAAACGGTTTCCAGGAAACGGGTCTGGGCCAGCGTCGGGGCGTCCCAGGTCGCGGCCAGTTCATCGCGCAAACGCGCGGCACGCACCTGGCCCCAATCGTTGCGACGCTCGGCCAGCGACTGGTGGGACAGCGCACTCAGCAAGGCCTGAGCGGCGTTGCGTGAGTCGGCCACCAACGCAACTTTCGGCGGGTAATTACGCACGGTCTGGTCGGGGTCAATGTCCACGCGCAGCAACACGCCGGGAATGTCGAAGCCGCCGGCGAAGGTGACGTCGTAATCGGTTTCGGCCAGTTCGGTACCGATGGCCAGCACCACGTCGGCCTCGGCGACCAGCGCGCGCGTGGCTACCAGGCTTTGGGTCGAACCGATCAGCAGCGGGTGGCTGGATTCGAGCATGCCCTTGGCATTGATGGTCAGGGCCACCGGCGCGTCCAACAGTTCGGCCAGTTCAGTCAGCTCGGCCGCCGCATCGATGGCGCCGCCACCGGCGAGAATCAACGGGCGCTTGGCACCGGCCAGCAAGTCAGTCATGCGGCTGATCGCGCTTGGCGAAGCACCGGCGCGGTCGATGTTCACTGGCACGCTGGCGAGCAAGTCATCGGCCTCTTCGACCAATACGTCCAACGGGATTTCGATGTGCACCGGACGCGGACGGCCAGCCTGGAACAGCGCGAAGGCGCGGGCCAACACGCCCGGCAATTCAGCCGCCGACATCAAGGTGTGGGAGAACGCTGCCACGCCGCCGACCAGTGCGCTTTGGTTCGGCAGTTCATGCAACTTGCCGCGACCGCCGCCCAATTGGCTGCGCGATTGCACGCTGGAAATCACCAGCATCGGGATCGAGTCGGCGTAAGCCTGGCCCATGGCGGTGGTGATGTTGGTCATGCCGGGGCCGGTGATGATGAAGCACACGCCCGGTTTGCCACTGGTGCGCGCATACCCGTCGGCCATGAAACCGGCGCCCTGTTCGTGACGCGGAGTGATGTGGTTGATGCTCGAACGGGCCAGCCCGCGATACAGCTCCACGGTGTGCACCCCGGGAATGCCGAACACCTGCTCGACCCCGTAATCTTCGAGTAACTTGACCAATACTTCGCCGCACGTCGCCATGTCTTTGCCCTTTTTGTTCGTTTGAGACGCCGGGCCTGCGCAGTGTTTATGATGGGTTGGCAGGTCCAGGGATGGCCTCATTGGAACGGGCGACACGCCGCCGCAACAATGGATAAAAAGTCATGCTAGCCATGTCCTCACGTCATACCTTGGGTCCCCATGAAACGATTGCCTCCCCTGCCGGCGCTGCACACTTTTCTGATCACCGCGCAGTGCTGCAACTTCACCCGGGCCGCCGAACAGCTGCACATCACCCAAGGCGCGGTGAGCCGGCAGATCGCCGGGCTGGAAGATCATCTGGGTTATGAGCTGTTCATTCGCCAGGCGCGGGGCTTGAGCCTGACCGCCGAAGGACGGGAATGGTTGCCACGGGTACAGCAGATTTTCGGCCTGATCGACGAGGCGGTGGAGCAGATCGGCGAGAAGCGCGAAACCCTGCAACTGAAAGCCCCGACCTGCGTGATGCGCTGGCTGTTGCCGCGTCTGTTGCAGTGGCAAAAGGAACGCCCGGACGTGCCGGTGCAATTGACCACCACGGTGAAGCACGGCGTGGACTTTCATCGCGAGCAGTTCGATGCGGCGGTGATGTATGGCCCGCCGCCGGACAGTTCACTGGCCTCCCAGCATCTGTTCGATGAGCAACTGACGCCCGTGTGTTCCCGACCGATGCTTGAAGGGCCCATGGCCTTGCAGACCCCGACCGATCTGCAACAGCACTTGTTGCTGCACCCCACCCGCGATGAACGGGACTGGAACGCCTGGCTGAAGGCTGCGGATATTCGGCTGAGCAATGTCGGCAAGGGGCAGCATTTCGAAACCCTGGACCTGGCGATGTCGATGGCGTCCCAAGGGACGGGCGTGGCGATTGGCGATTGGTCGTTGATCGGCGATGACCTGAGTGCCGGACGGCTGGTCATGCCTTTTGATTTGAAGGTGAGAACCGGGTTGGCGTATTACCTGGTGTTCCCCGAGAAACCGGCGCCTTCGCCGAAGCTGCGCGAATTGATGGGGTGGTTGGTGGCGCAGGCTCAAAGCCGCTAAGAGATCGTTCCCACGCGCAGCAAAGGAATGCAGCCCGGGACGCTCCGCGTCCCTTCCAAAGCCGAACGCGGAGCGTCCGTTGAGCCATTCCCACGCAGAGCGTGGGAACGATCAGTGAAGTTGAGTGCGGCGGATTACCACTTCATCTCGCCCTTGGCGACTTTGGCGCTCAGCTCCAGCGAGCTTTCTTCGCCCAGGGTCGGGTAGCGTTTTTTCATTGCGCCGATCAGTTCGGCAGCGTCTTTCGCCTTGGCGGTTTCTTCGTCGAAAGCCTTGATGTAACCGGCAGTGAACTGCACCGCCGCCAGAGAGCGAGCGCTCTCACCAAGGTAGTGACCCGGTACGATGGTTTTCGGCTTCAGCGCTTCGATCGCCTGCAACGTCGTCAGCCAATCGGCATGGGATTGCGGGGTCTGGGTATCGGCCATCCACACGTGAATGTTTTCCGCGACCACCACGCCACCGACCACAGCCTTGATCGACGGGATCCACACAAAGCTGCGATCCGGCTGCTTGCTGTCCAGGCCGATCACCTGCAATTTCTGCCCTTCCAGCATCAGGCTGTCGCCCTTGAGCACCTGCGGCACGATGGTTTTGCCCGGTACGTCGGCGCCCATTTTCGGGCCCCAGAACGCCAGCTTGCCGTCGACGGTTTTTTTGATGTGATCAACCGTCGGTTGCGAGGCCAGCACTTTGGCTTTCGGGAACGCTTTGGTCACGGTGTCGAGGCCGAAGTAGTAATCCGGGTCACCGTGGCTGATGTAGATGGTGGTCAGTTGCTTGCCGCTGGCGCGGATTTTTTCCACCACCTGTTCGGCCTGGGCTTTGCCGAATTGCGCGTCCACCAGAATCGCTTCTTTCTCGCCGGTGACCAGCACCGAGGTCACCGGGAAGATCGCGTTGGTGCCAGGGTTGTAAACGTCCAGCGTCAGGGTGGACGCCGCAGCGGCATGGGCCGCGAAGCCGAGCGTGGCGGTTGCCAGAAGAATGCGTTTGATTGAAGTGAAGCCGATCATCTGTTGCTCCGTTGTCCGAATGCCATGCTTGGCGATGGAACAGAGCTTAGTTGCCTGGTTCGATACAAAAAATGCGATGCTTGAACATAGTTTGTTTCTGAAAGCGGGCAAATCATGGATCGTCTACAAGCAATGCGGGTGTTCGTCACGGTGGTGGACCTGGGCAGCCAATCGGCCGCCGCCGATCACCTGGACCTGTCACGGCCGGTGGTTTCACGCTATCTGGCGGAGCTGGAGGATTGGGTCGGCGCGCGCCTGATGCACCGCACCACGCGCAAATTGAGCCTGACCGCCGCCGGGACGGAAATTTTGCCTCGCTGTCGGCAGATGCTCGATTTGTCCACCGACATGCAGGCCGCCGTCAGCGAACCGGACGACGCACCGCGAGGCCTGCTGCGGATCAGCGTCAGCACCTCGTTCGGTCAGGCGCAACTGGCGGATGCCATGGCGGCTTACGTAAAGCGTTACCCCGGCGTCAGCATCGATATGCAAATGCTCGACCGCACGGTGAACCTGGTGGATGAACGCATCGACCTGGCCATCCGCACCAGCAACGACCTGGACCCGAACCTGATCGCCCGGCGCCTGACGGTCTGCCGCTCGGTGATCTGCGCCTCCCCCGCTTACTTGCGCGAGCACCCCACGCCGCAACGGGTCGAGGACCTGAGCCTGCATAACTGCCTGACCCACTCCTACTTCGGCAAGAGCCTCTGGCATTTCGAACAGGACGGCGAGCAAGTCTCGGTGCCGGTGCAAGGCAACATCAGCGCCAACGAAGCCAGCACGCTGTTGCGCGCGACGATGGCCGGGGCCGGCGTGGCGATGCTGCCGAGCTATCAGGCGGGTGTGCATATCCACAGCGGCGAATTGATCCGCTTGCTGCCCCACGCCGAGCCCCGGCAGATGAACATCTACGCGGTGTATGCCTCACGCAAGCACATGCCGACGGCGTTGCGCAGCCTGCTGGATTTTCTGGTGTTGAGGTTTCCGGAAGAGCCGGCGTGGGATGTGGGTCTTTAAAAATCAAAAGATCGCAGCCTTCGCCAGCTCCTACACAACTCACCCGCGCTGACCTATGCTCAAAACAGTACCGAAAGGTATTCGTTCAGAGGTCAACGCCATGAACATAAAAACAAGAAGATACCTCGCCATTTTCATCACTTGCACGGCGACACTGGCGCTGTATGGCGCGGCCGCCTGGCGTGTCGAACAGTTGCGAAAAGTGCCCCATGACCATGCGAGCTGCTACTTCGAGCGCTGCATTCCCCATAACGCGACCCTCAACGCCCTCCGGTAACGATCACACCTGTGGCGAGGGAGCTTGCTCCCGTTGGACCGGGCTCCCTCGCCACAGGGTTCAGGCCTCTCTGTCCTGATCGGCCTTCAAGCGGTCGCGAAAAGCCTTGGGAGATATCCCCACGCGACGCCTGAACAGGCGCGTGAAGTTGGTCGGATCGGAAAAACCCAACACGTCGGACATTTCATAAATGGTCATGCTGGTGTAGGTCAGCAAGCGCTTGGCCTCCAGCAATTGACGCTCATGCATGATCTGCAACGCCGGTTGCCCCGCCAGCTCACGGCACGTGCCGTTGAGGTGGGACACGGAAATTCCCAGCCGATGAGCCAGGTCCTCGACCTTGACGTGCTGGCGATAGGTCTCCTCCACCAGCTGAATAAAACCGTTGAGGTATTCGCGAGCCCGCTGCGGACGCTGACTGGTGGTTTGGCGCTGAATCACCTGACGGCTGACCCACACCATGATCACGTTGACCAGCGAATGCATAAGCATTTCCCGCGCCGGTTGATGGCCGGTGTACTCGCTTTGCAGCGCTGAAAACAGGCTGTTGAGGTACTCGCTGTCCTTTCCAGCCGGGTAGCTTTCGGCCTGTGCCAGAGCGCTTACCGAATGGCCCAGTTGCGCCTGAAGATGAGCGATCAGCGGCGCGGCCAGCGTAACGACGAAACCCTCGACGTCCTCGGAAAACCGATAACCATGCACCGATAACGGCGGCAGAATCAGGATGGCCGGCTCGGTCAATTGTGAGCGTTTGCCTTCGATTTCAAGCTCTGCCTGACCTTTGAAAACGAAGAGTAACTGACACAAATCGGCGTGGCGGTGGGGTTTGATTTCCCATTGATGTTCGCGGCTGCGTTTGGAAATGGTTTCACAGTGCAACAAGTCAGGGGTCGGCCAGTCCAGGCTTTCACCGTAGAGTTTGAACACCGGAATCAATGGCAGGTCAGGCTTGTTCATCACTTCAATCCAGGCCTCGAGGGTAACGGGGCGATAATCGCACCGATTGGCAGAATGTACAGGTATCGGCTCAGTTTTCCCCTTCAATTGACAGACTCGCAAGTGAAAAATGCAAGTACTCGAGCCATAAAAATCATTCACCGGCCTTGGTCGCGTGGAGCTTGCGAGTCATAAAAACAATGAAAACACTGAAAACCCAAGTCGCGATCATCGGTGCCGGCCCCTCTGGTTTGCTACTCGGCCAATTGCTGCATAACGCCGGCATCGACACCCTTATCCTCGAACGCCAGACCCCGGACTACGTGCTCGGACGCATCCGCGCCGGTGTCCTCGAACAAGGCATGGTAGAGCTGTTGCGTCAGGCCGGGGTGGGTCAGCGCATGGACGCCGAAGGGCTGGTCCATGCAGGCTTCGAACTGGCCCTCGACGGACGCCGGGTACATATCGACTTGCACGCGCTGACTGGCGGCAAAACCGTAACGATCTATGGCCAGACCGAGGTCACCCGCGATCTGATGGCCGCCCGTCGGGACGCCGGTGCGCAGACGATTTATCAAGCTAGTAACGTCGTCCCCCATGGCATGAAAACCGCCGAACCCTTTGTCATCTTTGACAAGGACGGCGAAACATATCGACTCGATTGTGACTACATCGCCGGTTGCGATGGTTTTCATGGTGTGGCGCGGCAGTCTATTCCTGCTGACTGCCTGAAAGTGTTTGAGCGGGTGTATCCGTTCGGCTGGCTGGGGATTCTCGCCGACACGCCGCCGGTGCATGAAGAGTTGGTCTACGCACGGCATGAACGAGGTTTTGCGCTGTGCAGCATGCGTTCAACGACACGCACCCGTTATTACCTCCAGGTCCCGGCCCAGGACAGTGCCGAGGATTGGTCTGACCAGCGTTTCTGGGATGAGTTGAAATCCCGTCTGCCAACCGACCTCGCCGCCTCTTTGGTGACCGGCCCGTCGATCGAAAAAAGCATCGCGCCGTTGCGCAGTTTCGTGGTCGAGCCGATGCAGTACGGGCGGATGTTCCTCGTCGGCGACGCCGCGCATATCGTCCCGCCCACCGGCGCCAAGGGTTTGAACCTGGCGGCCAGCGACGTCAGTACGTTGTTCAATATTCTGCTGAAGGTTTACCGCGAAGGCCGTGTGGATTTGCTGGAGAAGTATTCCGAGGTCTGCTTGCGGCGGGTGTGGAAAGCCGAGCGGTTTTCCTGGTGGATGACCTCGATGTTGCATCGCTTTGACGAGCACGACGCGTTCAGCCAGCGCATCAGCGAATCGGAGCTGGCCTATTTCGTGGACTCCGAGGCAGGTCGAAAAACCATTGCCGAAAATTACGTCGGGCTTCCATATGAGGCTATCGAATAGCCTGCTATCGACTTACACTGCGAGCATTCCGGCTCGCCTTGCCACTGCGGGTCTATCACTGTCCGCAGGTTTACCCGTGACCAATCTGAATCAGCCTGAAACGCCAAAACCGGCCATTCGCAGCGTACTGATTGCCCTGATGCTGGCGATCTTTCTGGGTGCGCTGGACCAGACCATCGTCGCCGTGTCGATGCCGGCCATTTCCGCGCAATTCAAGGACGTCAGCCTGCTGGCCTGGGTGATTTCCGGGTACATGGTGGCGATGACCGTGGCGGTGCCGATCTACGGCAAACTCGGCGATCTGTATGGCCGCCGCAAGCTGATGCTGTTCGGCATGGGGGTGTTCACCCTCGCGTCATTATTCTGCGGCATGGCGCAAAGCATGGAGCAACTGGTGCTGGCGCGGATCCTTCAGGGCATCGGCGCCGGCGGGATGATTTCGGTGAGCCAGGCGATTATCGGCGACATCGTTCCACCCCGCGAGCGCGGTCGCTATCAGGGTTACTTCAGCAGCATGTACGCGGTGGCCAGTGTGGCCGGCCCGGTTCTCGGTGGCTACATGACCGAATACCTGTCCTGGCGCTGGGTGTTTCTGATCAACCTGCCATTGGGCCTGGGCGCCTGGCTGGTGGCCCATCGCACACTGGTGGGGCTGCCGGTGCCACAGCGCAAGCCGATCATCGACTACTTCGGCACCTTGTTGATGATCATCGGCCTGACGGCGTTACTGCTGGGCATTACTCAGGTTGGCCAGGGCTATTCGTGGCGCAGCACCCAAGTGTCGGGTTTGCTCGGTTGTGCGGTGATGGTGCTGGCCGTGTTCGTCTGGCATGAACGGCGGGCGCGGGAACCGTTGCTGCCGATGCACTTGTTCGCCAACCGTAATGCGATTCTTTGCTGGTGCACGATTTTCTTCACCAGTTTCCAGGCGATTTCCTTGATCGTGCTGATGCCGCTGCGTTTCCAGAGCGTCACCGGCGCCGGGGCCGACAGCGCTGCGCTGCATCTGTTGCCGCTGGCCATGGGTTTGCCGATAGGCGCGTACTTTGCTGGACGCCAGACCTCGGTGACCGGTCGTTACAAACCGATGATCCTGACCGGCGCCCTGCTCATGCCGTTCTCGATTCTCGGCATGGCGTTCAGTGCGCCTCAGGCGTTTGTGCTGAGCAGCCTGTTCATGTTGCTCAGCGGCATCGCCAGCGGCATGCAGTTCCCGACTTCGTTGGTGGGTACGCAAAACTCGGTGGAGCAACGGGACATCGGCGTCGCCACCAGCACCACCAACTTGTTCCGTTCCTTGGGTGGCGCAGTGGGTGTGGCATTGATGTCGGCGCTGCTGCTGGCGTTGTTACAGGAATCGAGTTTCGCGCACCTGGCCGGCTCGTCGTTGATTGCCGAGGGGCGTTCGGGGAATGTCTTGCTCGACGGTTTGAACGCCGCGCCGGGTGATGCGCAAAACGCCTTGCGCGCTGAGCTGCTGCTGACTTTCCGGCATTTGCTGATGGTCAGTGCAGCGGTGTCGCTGCTGGGGCTGGCGGCGGCGATTGCCATGCCGAACAGGGTGTTGCGGGGACGGGAGGACACGGTTCGGTAGTAATACCGAGAAGCGGCCTTCCGACCGATCGTTCCCACGCTCTGCGTGGGAATGCAGCCCGGGACGCTCTGCGTCCCATTGGAACGCGGAGCGTCCCTTGAGGCATTCCCACGCAGAGCTTGGGAACGATCAACAGGCCCCTATTAAGGCCGGGCGCGCAGTTGTTGCTGCAGATTCTGAATCTGTGCCTGCAGGGTGTTGATGTTGCGGGTGACCTGGCCGCGGAAGGCGTCGAACTCGGCGGTGTTGGAGCCACTTGGTGCAGCGGCCGGGCGGTTGTCCTGTTGGCTTTTGAGCACGATCATGTCTTGCTCCAGGCGATCGATGGCGGCGCTCGGGTTGCCTTGTTTCTTCAGCGCGACGATGTCAGCGCCCAGGCTTTTGAGTTGGGCGTCGAATTTGCTGGTATCGTCCGGCGCGCTCTTCAACGCGGCCAGTTCGCTGCTCAAGGCTTTAACCTGGGCTTGCAACTGAGCATTGGCGGTTTGTTGTTCGGTGGCTTGCGCGGTCATTTGCGCCAGGCGTTTGTCCAGCTCGGAGGTCTGGCCGAGTACGCCTTGCTGCTGTTTGCTCTGGTCCTGAAGCTTGCTTTCCAGCTGTTTGCTCTGGTCCTGGAGTTTGCCTTCCAGTTGTTTGATTTGCAGCTTCAACGCTTCACTGCCAGTGTTGACGTTGGACTGGCTGGCTACAACCTTGCCGGAAATGTCCTGCAAGCGCCCCGCCGCTTCCTCACTGATGCGCGCGAAACTTTCCTGGGTCGCCACCAGTTGCTGTTCCATCAGCGAAATCTGCTGAAAACTCCACCAGGCAAGACCGGCAAAGGCAAAGAACAACGCGCCGACCAATGCCCACAGCGGGCCAGTGCTCGGGCCTTTGACCTTGACCACCGGTAGGGTGCGCGAATGCACGGAAGTGCGAGTGGTGGTCGGAAAATCATCGTCATCGAGGCTGTCGGCGCGCAGGCTCGGGACATCGAAGTCGTCGTTGGCATCGTTACGCATGGGCATTAGGGTCAACCTTTGTGGAACGCGGTGATGGCTTGATGCGGCGAAGTATAACCCCCGCTGCCGCACCGGTTGACCCTGAACCCCAAACTCGGTTCAGTCAGGGTCGCCCTTGTGTGTCAGCGAATGTCCTGAGCCTTCCACCAGCCGCAGAATTCATCGAGGGCGGTCCAGAGGCTGACTTTCGGATCGTAGTCCAGATAACGCCGCGCGCGACTGATGTCCAGGGTGAAGTTTTTGTTCATGACTTGCATACCCAGCCGCGACAGGGTCGGCTCGGGACGACCTGGCCACAGCTTGCACACGCACTCGTTGAGTGCGGCAAGGCTGTAGGCCAAACCGTAGGAACGGTAGCGGGTAACCTGTGGGACATCCATTTGGCGCATCACGTAATTGACCACATCCCACAACGGAACCGGCGCGCCGTTGCTGATGTTGTAGGCCTTGCCCAAGGCCGATCCACTGGCGAGCAAGCTGCTGAGTAACGCTTCATTGAGGTTTTGCACGCTGGTGAAATCGACCTTGTTCAGACCATTGCCGATAATCGCCAACCGCCCTTTGCGCTGCATCTTCAGCAGTCTGGGGAAAATGCTCATGTCGCCGGCGCCCGTCACGAAACGCGGGCGCAGGGCCAGGGTTTCGAGGCCGAACTCCTGCGCACCGAAGACTTTTTGCTCGGCCAGGTATTTGGTCGCGGCGTAGGGATGTTTGAAGCGCTTGGGCACCTGCTCTTCGGTCAACCCCAGATGATCGCGGCCATCGAAGTAAATCGAAGGCGACGACAAATGCACCAGGCGCCGAACCCGCTGTTTCAGGCAGGCCTCGACCACGTTCTCGGTGACTTCGACGTTGCCTTGATGAAAGTCCTGATACCGTCCCCACAAACCCACCGCACCGGCGCAATGCACCACGGCTTCGACCTCTGAACACAGGTCGCGCGCCAGTTGCGGGTCGCTCAAGTCGCCCTGAATGAACTCGGCGCCACGGCGCACAAGATGCTCGACGCTCTCGGCCCGGCGACCGTTGACCCGCACGTCCAGGCCCTGCTCCAAGGCAAAACGCGCAAAGCGTCCGCCAATGAAGCCGCTTGCGCCGGTGACCAGAATCTTCATGAAGTATTCCTTCGGATACAGCTGCAAGCGTCAAGCTTCAAGCTGCAAGTTAAAAATGATGCGCAGGCTCTTCACTTGCAGCTTGCAGCTAGACGCTTAAAGCTGCCCGAAGGGCACGAGACATTGCTTCGAGGAGCGCACCAATTGATCGGTGAGTAACCCCAACAGCTGACCGCCATTGCGCCAATGATGCCAGTACAGCGGCACATCGATCGGCTTATCTGGCAAAAGCTCCTGCAATTGGCCGCGCTCAAGTTGCTCGCGCACCTGCAATTCAGGCACCAGGCCCCAGCCAAGCCCTGCTTCGGTGAGACGAAGAAACCCTTCGGACGATGGGCATAAATGGTGTTCGAAACCGCCGTCCACACCGAGGGACGCGAGGTAGCGATGCTGTAGGAAATCGTCCGGGCCAAACACCAGGGCCGGGGTTTTGGCTAACTGTTCGGCGCGCACACCTTCGGGAAAATGCCGGGCAATGAACGCCGGGCTCGCCATCGCACGGTAGCGCATCGCCCCCAACAGAACGCTGCGCGCACCGGCCACCGGCCGCTCACTGGCGCAGACACACCCTGCCACTTCGCCTGCGCGCATGCGTTTAAGGCCGACGGTCTGGTCTTCCACCACCAAGTCGAGCAACAGATGTTGTTCCGCGCAAAAATCCCCCACCGCCCCAGCCCACCAGGTTGCCAGGCTGTCCGCGTTTAGTGCGATACGCAGGCGTTCCGGCAGCCCTTCTTCATCCAGCGCCGGGACCAATGTCTGTAGATCGCGCTCAAGCAATCGCACCTGCTGCACATGGTTGAGCAATCGCCGGCCAATCTCCGTCGGCGCCGGGGGTGTGATGCGCACCAGAACCGGTTGGCCAACCCGTGCTTCCAGCAGTTTGATCCGCTGGGAGATGGCCGATTGGGACAAACCCAATACCTGCGCGGCGCGTTCGAACCCCGCCTGTTCGATGACGGCGGCGAGCGCGGACAGTAATTTATAGTCGAACATCAGTTTTCCTAATGGGCGATCAGTACTATTTGTTTTTCTTATACAGCTTTCAACCGGAGAATGGCCAGCAAGTACTTTTGAACAAGGATCGTCGATGCGGGTGGCGAAACTTCACTGACCATCCAGCGACGAATCTGGCGGCCGACGCGGAGTAAAAACCTTATGTGGCAAAGTTATGTGAACGGCCTGTTAGTGGCCGCGGGGCTGATCATGGCAATCGGCACCCAGAATGCGTTTGTGTTGGCCCAGAGCCTGCGGCGTGAACATCATCTGCCGGTGGCCGCACTCTGCGTCACCTGCGATGCGTTGCTGGTGGCCGCCGGGGTATTCGGCCTGGCGACGGTGCTGGCGCAAAACCCGACCCTGCTGGCTATCGCCCGTTGGGGTGGCGCGGCATTTTTGCTGTGGTATGGCAGCCTGGCGTTGTGTCGGGCCTGCTCGAAGCAAAGCCTGCAACAGGGTGAAAACCAGACGGTGCGATCACTGCGGGCGGTGCTGCTCAGTGCATTGGCGGTAACGCTGCTCAACCCGCACGTTTATCTGGACACCGTGTTGCTGATCGGTTCTCTCGGCGCACAACAAACCGAACCCGGTGCTTATGTAGTGGGCGCGGCCAGTGCGTCACTGCTGTGGTTTTTCACGTTGGCGCTAGGCGCTGCATGGCTGGCGCCGTGGCTGGCACGGCCGAGTACCTGGCGAATCCTGGACCTGTTGGTCGCCGTCATGATGTTCACCGTAGCGTTCCAGTTAATCATCGCTTCATGATTTATTCCAAAAGGCTCTGGAACCTCTATTCCACACAGTTGTTGCGTGGTTATGCCGCACCCCCGGTGCTATGATCCGATCCCTGCGCCGCAAAGAGTACAAACTCCCCGGCGTATGTCTGGCCGCCCGTGATCGGCCTTGCGCTCACCGCAACTGACCTGATTAGGAGAATCATCATGGCTTTCGAATTGCCGCCGCTGCCTTACGCACACGATGCCCTGCAGCCGCACATTTCAGAGGAAACTCTGCAATACCACCACGACAAGCACCACAACACCTATGTCGTGAACCTGAACAACCTGGTGCCAGGCACCGAGTTCGAAGGCAAGACCCTGGAAGAAATCGTCAAGACTTCCTCGGGCGGTATCTTCAACAACGCCGCTCAGGTCTGGAACCACACGTTCTACTGGAACTGCCTGGCGCCAAATGCCGGCGGTCAACCCACCGGCGCGCTGGCTGATGCCATCAACGCAGCCTTCGGTTCGTTCGACAAGTTCAAAGAAGAATTCAGCAAAACCTCCATCGGCACCTTCGGTTCCGGTTGGGGCTGGCTGGTGAAAAAGGCTGACGGTTCCCTGGCCCTGGCCAGCACCATCGGCGCCGGCAACCCGCTGACCAGCGGCGACACCCCGCTGCTGACTTGCGACGTCTGGGAACACGCTTACTACATCGACTACCGCAACCTGCGTCCGAAGTACGTCGAAGCGTTCTGGAACCTGGTCAACTGGAAGTTCGTGGCTGAGCAGTTCGAAGGCAAAACCTTCACCGCTTAAGCTTCGCGCCAGTCAAGAAACCCGGCTTTTGCCGGGTTTTTTTATGGGCTGGAGAAATGGGTACATTCCTACAGCCGTCTTCGCGGGCCATACCATTTTATAGTTGGATTGGGGGGCTCCCATTCCGGGAACATTCCCACAACACGAGTGGCATTCGCCTTCTTGCCGCCACACCACAGCAGTCTAATATCAAGCACAAGGAAAAATTGTCCCGGTCTCCTCAAGTTGAGCGCCCCGGCAACCGACACAGTGTTAATAGGATAAATATTCCAAACAGCAGCATATCGGCCAAGCTACTGGCAAAATCCCTTGGAGTGGATTGTCTTTTTTGACTGATACCGCGAGATTGCCAATACTCATGGCAACTTGATGCTACCCGCACGGAACAAGGAATAACCCTTTGAAGCTGGAACTCAAGAACAGCTTGTCGGTGAAGTTGCTCCGGGTCGTGCTCCTGTCGGCATTGGTCGTCGGCGTGGTCTTGAGCTGCGCGCAGATCGTTTTCGATGCCTATAAAACACGCCAGGCCGTGGCCAGTGATGCCCAGCGCATCCTCGATATGTTTCGCGACCCTTCGACCCAGGCTGTCTACAGCCTGGACCGGGAAATGGGCATGCAGGTGATCGAAGGCCTGTTTCAGGACGATGCCGTGCGCATGGCCTCTATCGGTCACCCTCACGAAGCCATGCTCGCGCAAAAATCTCGCGAGCTGAAGCATTCCAACAGCCGCTGGCTGACCGACCTGATCCTCGACAAGGAACGCACCTTCACCACTCAACTGGTGGGCCGCGGCCCTTACAGCGAGTACTACGGCGACCTGAGCATCACGCTCGATACCGCGACCTACGGTGAGGGCTTCATCGTCAGCTCGGTGATCATATTTATCTCTGGCGTATTGCGCGCCCTGGCGATGGCTCTGGTGTTGTATCTGGTTTATCACTGGTTGCTGACCAAACCACTGTCGCGGATCATCGAACACCTGACTGAAATCAACCCGGACCGGCCCAGCGCCCACAAGATTCCGCCACTCAAGGGTCATGAGAAAAACGAGCTGGGAGTGTGGATCAACACCGCCAACCAGTTGCTCGAATCGATCGAACGCAACACGCACCTACGCCACGAAGCGGAAAACAGCTTGCTGCGCATGGCCCAGTACGACTTCCTTACCGGTTTGCCGAACCGCCAGCAATTTCAGCAACAATTGGACAAGATCCTCGTCGACGCCGGCAAATTGCAGCGTCGGGTCGCGGTGCTGTGTGTCGGGCTTGATGATTTCAAAGGCATCAACGAACAGTTCAGTTATCAGACCGGCGACCAGTTGTTGCTGGCCCTGGCCGATCGCCTACGGGCTCACAGCGGTCGCCTCGGCGCCCTCGCCCGCTTGGGTGGCGACCAGTTCGCACTGGTCCAGGCCGATATCGAACAACCCTATGAAGCGGCCGAACTGGCCCAAAGCATTCTCGATGATCTGGAAGCGGCGTTCGCCCTCGACCATCAGGAAATCCGCCTGCGCGCCACCATCGGCATCACCCTGTTCCCCGAAGACGGTGACAGCACCGAGAAGTTGCTGCAAAAAGCCGAGCAGACCATGACCCTGGCCAAGACTCGCTCGCGCAACCGCTATCAGTTCTATATCGCCAGCGTCGACACGGAAATGCGGCGGCGCCGCGAGTTGGAAAAAGACCTGCGCGATGCCTTGATCCGCGACCAGTTCTACCTCGTGTATCAACCGCAGATCAGCTACCGCGATCATCGCGTGGTGGGCGTCGAGGCGTTGATTCGCTGGCAGCATCCCGAACACGGGCTGGTGCCGCCGGATCTGTTTATCCCGCTGGCCGAGCAGAACGGCACCATCATCGCCATCGGCGAATGGGTGCTGGATCAGGCCTGCAAACAACTGCGCGAATGGCACGACCAGGGTTTCGACCTGCGCATGGCGGTGAACCTGTCCACCGTGCAATTGCACCATGCCGAGTTGCCACGGGTGGTCAATAACCTGCTGCAGATGTATCGCCTGCCACCGCGCAGCCTGGAACTGGAAGTCACCGAAACCGGCCTGATGGAAGACATCAGCACCGCCGCCCAGCATCTGCTGAGCCTGCGTCGCTCCGGCGCGCTGATCGCCATCGATGATTTCGGCACCGGTTATTCATCACTGAGTTATCTGAAAAGCCTGCCGCTGGACAAGATCAAGATCGACAAGAGTTTTGTTCAGGACCTGCTCGATGACGATGACGATGCGACCATCGTTCGCGCCATCATCCAGCTGGGCAAGAGCCTGGGCATGCAAGTGATTGCCGAAGGTGTGGAAACCGCCGAGCAAGAGGCCTACATCATTTCCGAAGGCTGCCACGAAGGTCAGGGCTATCACTACAGCAAACCACTGCCGGCGCGGGAATTGAGCGCGTATCTGAAACAGGCTCAGCGCAGTAACGCGGTCATCCACTGAAACAGCCTTTGAAGGCGCTGGCGAAGCCCTGTAGCGAGAGAGCTTGCTCCCTCCCCACAGGGTTGCGTCAGCTGCTATAAATCATGTGCCTGGCATTCAGCCGCGCGAATAAGAAATATTTACAAGCACAACCCTTTACACATAATGCGAAAGATTTGCATTATGTCGCAGTTTTGCGCGCCCTCCACGCGCGTCCATCAATCACCGAAGCAGGATGTTCGCCATGATTCGTATGCCTCTGGCCACCGCCAGTCTGCTGGCCATCGCTATTTCCCTCGCCGGTTGCGGCGAAGGCAAAGACAAGGCTGCCGCTCCACAAGCGCCGACCCCGGCTGCTAGCACCGCTGCCCCGGCTGCGCCTGCCGCTACCGGCAAAGTCGATGAAGCCGCCGCCAAGGCTGTGGTCGCGCACTACGCCGACATCGTCTTTGCCGTTTACAGCGATGCCGAATCCACCGCGAAAACCCTGCAAACCGCCGTCGACGCATTCCTCGCCAAGCCGAACGCCGACACCCTGAAAGCCGCCAAGGCTGCCTGGGTTGCGGCCCGCGTGCCTTACTTGCAGAGCGAAGTGTTCCGCTTCGGCAACACCATCATCGACGACTGGGAAGGCCAGGTGAACGCCTGGCCACTGGACGAAGGCTTGATCGACTACGTCGACAAATCCTACGAACACGCACTGGGTAACCCGGGCGCCACCGCCAACATCATCGCCAACACTAAAGTTCAGGTCGGCGAAGACAAGGTCGATGTGAAAGATATCACCCCGGAAAAACTCGCCAGCCTGAACGAGCTGGGCGGTTCCGAAGCCAACGTCGCCACCGGCTACCACGCCATCGAATTCCTGCTCTGGGGCCAGGACCTGAACGGCACCGGCCCTGGCGCCGGCAACCGTCCGGCTACCGATTTCCTGGAAGGCAAAGGCGCTACCGGCGGTCACAACGATCGTCGTCGCGCTTACCTGAAATCCGTGACCCAACTGCTGGTCAACGACCTGCAAGAAATGGTCGGTAACTGGAAGCCGAACGTGGCCGACAACTACCGCGCCACCCTGGAAGCGGAACCGGCTGAAACCGGCCTGCGCAAAATGCTGTTCGGCATGGGTAGCCTGTCCTTGGGCGAATTGGCGGGCGAGCGCATGAAGGTTTCCCTGGAAGCCAACTCCCCTGAAGACGAACAGGACTGCTTCAGCGACAATACCCACAACTCGCACTTCTACGACGCCAAGGGCGTGCGTAACGTTTACCTGGGCGAATACACCCGCGTCGACGGCACCAAAATGACCGGCGCCAGCCTGTCGTCGCTGGTCGCCAAAGCCGACCCGGCAGCCGACACCGCGCTGAAAGCCGACCTGGCCGCCACCGAAGCCAAGCTTCAGGTCATGGTCGATCACGCCAACAAGGGTGAGCACTACGACCAACTGATCGCTGCGGGCAACACTGCCGGCAACCAGATCGTGCGCGACGCCATCGCTTCGCTGGTCAAGCAGACCGGTTCGATCGAAGCGGCCGCTGGCAAACTGGGCATCAGCGACCTGAACCCGGACAACGCTGATCACGAGTTCTGATCAACGTTGACTGAGTGAAAGAGGCGACCTTGGGTCGCCGATCGTTCCCACGCTCTGCGTGGGAATGCCTCAACGGACGCTCCGCGTTCGGCTGTTGATGTGACGCAGAGCGTCACGGGCTGCATTTCCACGCAGAGCGTGGGAACGATCAGTTGCCTCAAATCAACCAAACGATAATTCCTCTTATTCAAACTCCCCTGCCCTGTTAGACTTTGCGCCCTTGTTTTGCTCGCCTTGCAGGATGTCCGATGCCCTCGCTGCCTCTTCGCTTGTCCGCTCTGTTGCTGGCCCTGGGCCTGAGTGCCTGCGATGACGCCCCGCGTTTTACCCAGGCCGAACCCGGTGAAGCCCGCTCCGGCGGCAGTGCGACGGTGCGCAAGAGCGATCAGAACGCATTCTCCCTGCCGTCCGCCAATCTGCCGCCGTCACGGCGCGTCGATTTCAGTGTCGGCAACAGTTTCTTTCGCAGCCCTTGGGTGATTGCGCCGTCGACCACCACCGCCCGCGATGGCCTCGGCCCGCTGTTCAATACCAACGCCTGCCAGAACTGCCACATCAAGGACGGGCGCGGTCATCCGCCCGCGCCCGATGCGCCGAATTCGGTGTCGATGCTGGTGCGTCTGTCGATCCCTGATGCGCCGGCCTACGCTAAGGTCATCGAACAACTGGGCGTGGTGCCGGAGCCGGTCTACGGTGGGCAGTTGCAGGACATGTCGGTGCCCGGCGTTATCCCGGAAGGCAAGGTGCGCGTCGATTACACAACGGTCCCGGTGCGTTTCAAGGACGGCAGCGAAATAGAGTTGCGTAAGCCGACCCTGCAGATCACCCAACTCGGCTATGGCCCGATGCACCCCGACACGCGTTTCTCGGCGCGCATCGCACCGCCGATGATTGGCCTGGGCTTGCTTGAAGCAATCCCCGACGAGGCCATTCTGGCTAATGCCGAAGCCCAGTCCCGGGAGAAAAACGGCATCGCCGGACGGCCGAACCGGGTCTGGGACGACGCGCAGCAGAAAACCGTCCTCGGGCGATTTGGCTGGAAGGCCGGGCAACCGAACCTCAATCAACAAAACGTTCACGCGTTCTCTGGTGATATGGGCCTCACGACCAGCCTGAGAACCGTTGATGACTGCACCGACGCGCAAACCGCTTGCCAGCAGGCACCCAACGGCAATGGCCCGGATGGTGAGCCGGAAGTCAGCGATAACATCCTGCGTCTGGTGCTGTTCTACAGCCGTAACCTGGCGGTGCCGGCCCGTCGCGATGTCAGCGCGCCTGAGGTGTTGGCCGGCAAGAATCTGTTTTTCCAGGCGGGATGCCAGTCTTGTCACACTCCGAAATACACCACCGCCGCCAACGCCGCGGAACCTGAATTGGCCAATCAAGTGATTCGCCCTTACAGCGACCTGCTGCTGCACGACATGGGCGACGGCCTGGCCGACAACCGCAGCGAGTTCCAGGCCAGCGGCCGCGACTGGCGCACGCCGCCGTTATGGGGCATCGGCCTGACACAAGCGGTCAGCGGCCACACCCAGTTTTTGCATGACGGCCGCGCCCGTAACCTGCTCGAGGCCGTGCTCTGGCATGGCGGCGAGGCAACGGCGGCGCAGCAACAGGTTTTGTCTTTCAATGCCGAGCAGCGCGCGGCGTTGCTGGCGTTTTTGAATTCCCTTTAATACGCATTCCTTCAGTGGGAGCCCGACATGTTCCGTCCCAAATTGTTGTTCACCAGCCTTGCCGCCCTCGCCCTAGGCGCCTGTTCGCCCCAGGATCCGCAAGCGGTCACGTCGGCGGCCATCGCCAAGCAAGTCATCCTGCCGACCTACAGCCGCTGGGTCGAAGCCGACCGTCAATTGGCGGTCAGCGCCTTGGCGTTCTGCCAAGGCAAGGAAACCCTGGACACCGCCCGCGCCGATTTCCTGCACGCGCAGAAAGCCTGGGCCGAGTTGCAACCGCTGCTGATCGGGCCGCTGGCAGAAGGCAACCGTTCGTGGCAGGTGCAGTTCTGGCCGGACAAGAAAAACCTCGTCGGTCGTCAGGTCGAGCAATTGGTGACCGCGCAACCGCAGATCGATGCCGCCGCCCTGACCAAATCCAGCGTCGTGGTGCAAGGCCTCTCGGCGTATGAGTACATCCTGTTCGACAGCAAGATCGACATGGTCGACAGCGCGCAGAAAGCCAAATACTGCCCACTGCTGACCGCCATCGGCGAACGCCAGAAGCAACTGGCCGAAGAGATCCTGTCGCGCTGGAACACCAATGACGGCATGCTCGCGCAGCTGAGCAAATTCCCGAACCAGCGCTACGCCGACTCCCACGAAGCCATCGCCGATCTGCTGCGCGTGCAAGTGACCGCACTGGACACCCTGAAGAAAAAACTCGGCACGCCGATGGGTCGCCAGAGCAAGGGCACGCCACAGCCGTTCCAGGCGGATGCCTGGCGCAGCCAATCTTCGCTGCAAGGCCTGCAAACGAGCCTGAGCGCGGCGCAAACCGTCTGGGTGGGTGTCGACAACAAAGGCCTGCGCGGTCTGTTGCCGAGCGAGCAGAAACCCTTGGCTGACAAGATCGACGCAGCCTACGCAGCGTCCCTGAAACTGCTCGCCAGCAACCAGCGCTCGCTGACCGACATGCTCACTGACGATGCCGGTCGCCAGCAGCTCAACGCTATCTATGAAAGCCTCAACGTTGTCCATCGCCTGCACGAAGGCGAGCTGGCCAAGGCACTGGGCATCCAACTGGGCTTCAACGCCAACGACGGTGACTGATGAGGGCAAGTGCCATGCTGCGACGCCAGGCTCTGACGTTAGGGAGTTTGCTGCTGGGTGCGGTGACACTGGGCGGCTGGACGCTGTTCAAGCAAAAAGACAAAAGCCCGCTGCTGCTCTCGGCACGCGACGATGGTGACGGCAAGCACTACGCCGTCGGTTATCGGCTGGATGGCACCCGGGTGTTTGCCACCCAGGTCGGCCAGCGTTGCCATGACATCATCAACCACCCGACGCTGCCGATAGCGCTATTCGTCGCCCGGCGTCCGGGCACCGAAAGCTACCTGATCGACCTGCGCGACGGCACGCTGCTGCAAACCGTGGTCTCGCAACCGAACCGGCACTTCTACGGTCACGCAGTGATTCACCAGAGCGGCGACTGGTTATACGCCACCGAGAACGACACCTCCGACCCGGGCCGTGGCCTGCTCGGTGTGTATAAGTTCGAAGGTGAGCGGCTGGTGCACAGCGGCGAGCTTTCCACCCACGGTGTCGGCCCGCATCAGGTGTCGTGGATGCCCGATGGCGAGACGCTGATTGTCGCCAACGGCGGCATTCGCACCGAGGCCGAAAGCCGGGTCGAGATGAACCTCAACGCGATGGAGCCGAGCCTGGTGTTGATGCAGCGCGATGGCACGTTGTTGAGCAAGGAAACACTGGCCCAGCAGATGAACAGCGTGCGGCACTTGGGCGTCGCCAGCGACGGCACCATCGTCGCCGGCCAGCAGTTCATGGGCGCTGCCCACGAGTCATCGGAGCTGCTGGCGATCAAGCGGCCCGGCCAACCGTTCGTGGCGTTCCCGGTGCCCGAGCATCAGTTGCAGGTCATGGGGCATTACACCGCCAGCGTCGCCGTGCACAGCGAACTGCGTCTGGTCGCCCTGACCGCACCGCGGGGCAACCGCTTTTTTATCTGGGACCTGGACAGCGGTGAAGTACGCCTGGACGCGCCGCTGCCCGACTGCGCCGGTGTTGGAGCCGTGGCCGATGGTTTTGTCGTGACCTCCGGCCAGGGACGATGCCGATACTACGATTGCCGCCAGCCCCCCCTTGTTGCAAAACCTCTGGAATTGCCCGCGGGGCTCTGGGACAACCATCTCCATCTGATCTGACTCATCCCCCTTGTAGGAGCGAAGCTTGCTCGTGAAAGCGGTGTGTCAGCCAACTAATGTACTGACCGATACACCGCTTTCGCGAGCAAGCTTCGCTCCTGCAGGGTTTGCGCCATTCTGTAATAACTGCCAGTTGGAATCCCCCTCGCGGTGGGAGTAATGTTCCCGCCTGTCTCATCTGATTTTTCTCCAAGGAAATGGAAATATGCTGCGCCGCCGCATGCTGATCATGTTGGGTGTTGTTCTGCTAATCGTGCTGGTCCTGGCCGGTTACAAAGCCTTCTCCATCTACACGATGATGCAGGGCTTCTCCGCGCCGAAACCGCCGATAAGTGTTGCCGTGGCCACCGCCACCGAACGTCCGTGGCAAAGCCGTTTGCCCACGGTTGGCACCCTCACGGCGCTGCAAGGGGTCGACCTGAGCCTGGAGACCGCCGGCACCGTCAAGGAAGTGCAGTTCGAGTCGGGACAGAAGGTCAAGGCCGGTCAGCCGATCCTGCAACTCGACACCGCCGTTGAAACTGCCCTGCTGGCAACCGCTCAAGCCGACCTGGGACTGGCACAACTGGATTACGGTCGCGGCAGTCAACTGGTGGGCAGCCAGGCTATTTCCAAAGGCGAGTTCGACCGACTCACGGCGGTGTTGCAAAAGAGCCGGGCCACGGTCAATCAGCTGAAGGCGGCGCTGGAGAGAAAACGCATCCTCGCCCCGTTCAACGGGACCATCGGCATCCGTCAGGTAGACGTCGGCGACTACGTGGCCAGCGGCACGATGATCGCCACCCTGCAAGACATCAGCAGCCTCTACGTCGACTTCTTTGTGCCCGAACAGTCGGTGCCGAAAATCGCCCTCGGCCAACCGGTACAGATCATTGTCTCGGCCTACCCGACACAGAGTTTCCCCGGGACCATCAGTGCGATCAACCCGAAGGTCGAGAGCAGCACTCGCAACGTGCTGGTACGCGCAACCCTGGCCAACCCCGATGACAAACTGCTGCCGGGGATGTTCGCCAGTCTGCAGGTGATATTGCCTGATCCGCAGCCACGCATAGTCGTGCCGGAAAGCGCGATCACCTACACCCTTTATGGCAACTCGCTGTACGTCGTCGCGCAGAAAAAGGCCGAAGACGGCAGCCTCGAAAAAGACGACAAGGGCGAGCCGATTCTGATCGCCGAACGGCGCTTTATCGAAACCGGCGAGCGCCGCGAGGGGATGGTCATGATCATCAAAGGCGTGCAGAACGGCGAAAAAGTGGTGACGGCCGGCCAGCTGAAACTGGACAACGGCGCGCACATTGCCATCAGCGACGACAAGACCCTAGCCGAGAAGAGCAGTCAGCCGCGCGCTGACTGATCAAGGAATCCCCATGGCTTTTACCGACCCGTTCATCCGCCGCCCAGTGCTCGCCACCGTGGTCAGCCTGTTGATTGTGCTGCTGGGCTTCCAGGCCTGGAGCAAGTTGCCGTTGCGCCAATACCCGCAAATGGAAAACGCCCTGATCACGGTGACCACCGCTTACCCCGGGGCCAACGCCGAAACCATCCAGGGTTACATCACCCAACCGATGCAGCAGAGCCTGGCCAGCGCCGAGGGCATCGACTACATGACCTCGGTCAGTCGCCAGAACTTCTCGGTGATCTCGATCTACGCGCGCATCGGTTCCAACAGCGACCGCCTGTTCACCGAGCTGCTGGCCAAGGCCAACGAGGTCAAAAACCAGCTGCCCCAGGACGCCGAAGACCCGGTGCTGAGCAAGGAAGCCGCCGACGCTTCGGCGCTGATGTACATCAGTTTCTTCAGCAAGGAGCTGAGCAATCCGCAGATCACCGATTACCTGTCACGGGTTATCCAGCCGAAACTGGCGACCCTGCCGGGCATGGCCGAAGCCGAGATTCTCGGCAACCAGGTGTTTGCCATGCGCCTATGGCTGGACCCGGTGAAACTCGCCGGTTTCGGCCTCAGCGCCAGCGACGTGACCAACGCCGTGCGCCAGTACAACTTCCTCTCCGCCGCCGGCGAAGTGAAAGGCGAGTACGTGGTCACCAGCATCAACGCCAACACCGAGCTCAAATCCGCCGAAGCCTTTGGGACGATTCCGCTCAAGGTCGAGGGCGACAGTCGCGTACTGCTGCGGGACGTGGCGCGGGTCGAGATGGGCGCGGAGAACTACAACTCCGTCAGTTCCTTCGGCGGCACGCCCTCGGTGTACATCGGCATCAAGGCCACGCCCGGCGCCAACCCGCTGGACGTGATCAGGGAAGTGCGCAAGATCAT
Source organism: Pseudomonas sp. B21-048 (assembly GCF_024748615.1). Taxonomy (NCBI): domain Bacteria; kingdom Pseudomonadati; phylum Pseudomonadota; class Gammaproteobacteria; order Pseudomonadales; family Pseudomonadaceae; genus Pseudomonas; species Pseudomonas sp. B21-048. Next base: position 4,389,228 of record NZ_CP087168.1, read on the forward strand.
GCCGGAGCTGGAAGCTCAGCTGCCGCCGAACCTGAAAGGTGAAATCGCCTACGACGCCACCCTGTTCATTCAGGCCTCCATCGACGAAGTGGTGAAAACCCTGTTCGAAGCGGTGCTGATCGTGATTGTGGTGGTGTTCCTGTTCCTCGGCGCCCTGCGCTCGGTGGTGATCCCGGTGGTCACCATTCCGCTGTCGATGATCGGCGTGATGTTCTTCATGCAGATGATGGGCTACTCGATCAATCTGCTGACCTTGCTGGCGATGGTATTGGCCATCGGGCTGGTGGTGGACGACGCCATCGTGGTGGTGGAAAACATTCACCGGCACATCGAAGAAGGCAAGACGCCGCTGGATGCCGCGCTTGAAGGCGCGGCGGAAATCGCCATGCCGGTGGTGTCGATGACCATTACCCTGGCGGCGGTCTATGCGCCGATCGGATTCCTGACCGGCCTGACGGGGGCACTGTTCAAGGAATTCGCCCTGACCCTGGCCGGGGCGGTGGTGATTTCCGGCGTCGTAGCCCTGACACTGTCGCCGATGATGTGTGCCCTGCTGCTGCGCCATGATGAAAACCCTAGCGGCCTGGCCCATCGCCTGGACGTGATCTTTGAAGGCCTCAAGCGCCGTTACCAGAGTGTGCTTCATGGCACCCTCAACACCCGGCCGGTGGTGCTGGTGTTCGCGGTAATCGTGCTCTGCCTGATTCCGGTGCTGCTCAAATTCACCCAGTCGGAACTGGCGCCGGACGAGGACCAAGGCGTCATCTTCATGATGGCCAATGCCCCGCAACCGGCCAACCTCGACTACCTGAACACCTACACCGACGAGTTCCTCGCGATTTTCAAGGAGTTTCCCGAGTACTACTCCTCGTTCCAGATTAACGGCTTCAATGGCGTACAATCGGGGATCGGCGGCTTCCTGCTCAAACCCTGGAATGAACGCGACCGGACCCAAATGCAGATCCTGCCCGAGGTCCAGGGCAAACTGGAGAGCATTCCGGGCTTGCAGATCTTCGGCTTCAACCTGCCTTCCCTGCCGGGCACTGGTGAAGGCTTGCCGTTTCAATTCGTGATCAACTCGGCCAACAGCTATGAGTCATTGCTGGAAGTGACGGACCGGGTGAAAAAAAGAGCGATGGAGTCCGGCAAGTTTGCCTTTGTCGACGTCGACCTGGCCTTCGACAAACCCGAAGTCGTGGTGGATATCGATCGCGCCAAGGCCGCACAGATGGGTGTGTCGATGCAGGACCTGGGCGGCACCCTCGCGACGTTGCTGGGTGAAGCGGAGATCAACCGTTTCACCATCGAAGGTCGCAGCTACAAAGTCATTGCGCAGGTAGAACGCCCCTTCCGGGATAACCCCGACTGGCTGAACCATTATTACGTCAAGAACACCAAGGGCGAATTGCTGCCCCTGTCGACCCTGATCACCGTGACCGACCGGGCGCGGCCGCGCCAGTTGAACCAGTTCCAGCAACTCAATTCGGCCATTCTTTCCGGGGTCCCGCTGGTCAGCATGGGTGAAGCCATCGACACCGTGCGCCAGATCGCTCGTGAAGAAGCGCCGGCGGGATTCGCCGTCGACTTTGCCGGTGCGTCACGGCAATACGTTCAGGAAGGCAGCGCGCTGTGGGTCACCTTTGCCCTGGCGTTGGCGATCATCTTCCTGGTGCTGGCGGCCCAGTTCGAAAGTTTCCGCGATCCGCTGGTGATTCTGGTGACCGTGCCGCTGTCGATCTGTGGCGCGTTAATCCCGTTGTTCCTCGGCTGGTCGAGCATGAACATCTATACCCAGGTGGGATTGGTGACGTTGATCGGACTGATCAGCAAGCACGGGATTCTGATCGTCCAGTTCGCCAACCAGTTACGCAAGGAGAAGGGGCTGACGCCTCGCGAAGCGGTAGAGGAAGCAGCAGCCATTCGCCTGCGTCCGGTATTGATGACCACGGCGGCGATGGTGTTCGGCATGGTGCCGTTGATCATCGCCACCGGCGCGGGTGCCGTCAGCCGGTTCGATATCGGCACGGTGATCGCGACGGGAATGTCGATCGGGACGCTGTTCACCTTGTTCGTGTTGCCGTGCATCTACACGTTGCTGGCTAAACCCGACAAACCGGTAAAACACCCATAAACCTGTGGGAAATTCTATGTAGCCTTGAATGATCGTTCCCACGCTCTGCGTGGGAACGATCGACACAAAAAAGGCCTCGCATCTGCGAGGCCTTTTATTTGGGCTTCAATCTGTTCAACTCTGTGGCCTCAGTCCCTGAGAAAGTCCGAACATGAACAGTAACAAGTCATGATCGGGTTGAGTGCCCACGGGTGCCTTGGCAACCCGGGGCAACAGACAATGCGCGTCACCGTGCTCGGAGCTGAGGACTTGTGTGCGGGGCTGCTCCCAGGCCGCCACCGCCAATGAAGCAACTGCCAAGGCTCCGGCTAAAAACACACCTCGTGCAATTTCGAGTTTCATTGTCATAAGCCTTTGATAGCGCTGCCAAACGCCGTCTCATAAAAGTAGACGAGTTTTTTCCAGTCCGTATCGCTGAACGACGAGTGGCGACGCAGTTGTTTCAGGTCATGGGCCGCCGCTTGACGGGCGGTCCAACGCCGCCGACATTTTTCCAGATCGATCAAGGCAATTTCGACCTTGGCTGACTCGCCTTCGCCAGTGACCCGCACGAATACGTGCTTGATGTAGATGCAACTGTGTTGCCAGCGGCCTTTGTGCATACGGGTCAGGTTATCGGCCAGGTCCTTCAACACGCGATCATGCACCGCCTCACCGTAGCGCTCGCGACCACCACCGGCGTACCAGTGTTCGATTTCCTCAAAGCCATCCAGGGACTTGGTCACCAGCAATGCGCGCCATTTATGCACGGGATCGCGCTGTGCACCGCAGAAAACGATTTCCGGGACACGCACATCGAGCAGACGCAGGCCAATCAGCGCATCGCGCTCGCGCAATACAGTCGGCCGGCCGAACGGGTGTAACCCGCTGCGATAGATGTGCCCGGTTTGGCGCTTGGCATAGAGCAGCTGTCCATCGCTGCCCATGACGCGCTGCACACCACTTTCTCCACCGCGACGGACGTTGGGCTCTTCTACCCATTCACCGCGCAGGTTCCAGAAGTGGTCGAAGCGATCTTGGGGAGCGACTTCCATTTCTGCTGCACCTTGCACTGCCATCCTGTTACCTCTTGCGTAATACGTAGACCCGCCACATGGCGTAGAGCGGTAAAAAGTCCAGTTGTTCCTGGACATGGAAACCCGCCTGCTCGAATTCTTTTTCAACCGTGGCAGCCGGTAACACAAATCGATTCTGATAACCCTCCTGCCCACGCTTTTTCTCGGCGCGCTTGCGTTTCCAGGCCTTGAAATTGCCGTCCACCCACAACGAAACAATCACGCTGTCGCGGGTAACGCGTTCAAATTCGCGCAGAATGGCCAGTCGATGCTCGGCTTCACCAATGTGATGAAGCAAGCGCATGCAGAAAATGCTATCGACGGCGTTATCGGGCAAGGCAATGTCGAATGCAGAAGTGTGCAAGGGTTGTACCCGTTTTACCACGTCGGCCGGTTGTGCCTGCATGGCAGTCTTCAACATGGACTCCGAGTTGTCGGCCCCAATGATGACACGGTTGTGTTTTTCCGCCAGTAGTGGCCAGAAACGCCCCGCGCCGCAAGGCAAATCGAGGACCAGTCCAGGATCACCGGCCAGCGTCAGCGCTTTGCGTGCCAGTTGCTCGTCACGCCAGTGGGACAGTCGACGGCCGATACTTGCCTGATGTTTGCGCAAATATTTCTGGGCATGTTGATCGTCGTACTTTTCGGAAAAATCGAGTTTGATCGGACCCGCCATGACTGCAGTCTCCTGAACGTCTGATGACAACCACATTAGGTAGCGCAATGTCAGCGTCGGGTCATGCCTTTGTGAAAAAATCGTCATGTAAAACCCGGAGTTATTTCGAGGTTTTACATGGACGAATTCATTGAGCCCTAAGGGTCGCGATCAGACGATTTTTTTGCTTTTCAGTCAAATCAACCCCGGGATGGACTCAATTCCACCTGAAAACGGCAGCCATTGGGTTCCATGTTCGTCAGGCTGACGCTCCAGCCCTGGTTCTCGCAGATCCGCTGCACCAGCGACAACCCCAGCCCCAGGCCTTCGCCGCGTTTCTCGTTGCCGCGCACGAAAGGCTCGAACATCGCCTCGCGTTTTTCCTCGGGAATGCCCACGCCGCTGTCTTCGACCACAAACCCCGTCTCTGTCAGCGTCAGGCGGATAAACCCGTGTTCGGTGTAATGCAGCGCATTGCGCAACAGGTTGCCCATTACGGCGTGCAAAAGGGTCACGTTATAGCGGGTGTCTGGTGGATTGCCCGATTCAACGTTCAGCGTCAGGCCCTTGGCCTCGATCGGCTCGCGCCATTGGCTGAGCAATCCGTCGGCCACCTGGCTCAGGGTCTGCTGGGGGGCCATGCTGGCGTCTTCATGTTGAGCGCGAGCCAGCATCAGGAAGGTTTGCACCAGCTCGCGCATCTCCGCACACGCCCGGGCGATTCGCTCGACCTGGGCACGCCCGCGCTGATCGATACCGGGGTTTTCCAGTAACAATTCACAGGAGCTGGCCAACACCATCAGCGGTGTGCGCAGCTCATGGCTGACATCACTGGTGAACAATCGCTCACGGGTCAATGCCTGACGCAAGCGCCCCAGGGTGGCGTCGAAGGCCACGGCCAGCTCGCCCACTTCATCGGCGGCATAATCCGGCGCCAGTGGCGGTGCCAGGCCCAACAACTGATCCCGATGACGCACCTGACGGGCCAGGCGCACCACCGGTGCCATCACCTTGCGCGCCAGCACCCAGCCGAGAAACACCGCCAGCGTCAGACTCAGCACGAAGCCCACCAGTACTACAGCAAACAGCACCCGTTCACGCTCTTCGAAATCGCTCTGGTCCTGCAACAGCACGTAACGCCGACCGTCGACGACTTCGACCATCGCGTGATACGACAGCTGCTCGCGAAAAACTTCATGAAAGCCCGAATCCAGGTGCCGCAGATCCTTGGGCAACTCGAAGTCGCCCGGCCCGCCGCTAAAATAGAACAACTGGTCTGGCTCGGGGCGGTGGCTCCAGTCCGAGACGCTATCCATCAACAACAGACGTTGCAAATCGCCGCCTAAACCTGCCGAAATCAGTTTCTCTTCCACCAGATGCACGGTCGCTATAATGCCGATGGCAAAGGCTCCCGCCACCAGTGCGCTCATCAACGCAAAGGCGATGATGATCCGTTGAGCAAGGCTCTGCTTAAACTCCATCACGGCCCTCGGCCAAGCGATAACCGACGCCGTGTACCGTGTGCAGCAAGGGCTTGTCGAACGGCTTGTCGATCACCTGACGCAGTTGATGGACGTGGCTGCGCAGGCTGTCGCTGTCCGGGCAATCATCGCCCCACAGGGCCTCTTCGAGAATTTCCCGGCGTAATACATGGGGGCTTCTCTGCATCAACACGGCCAGCAATTTCAGGCCCACCGGGTTGAGTTTCAACAAACGGCCTTCGCGCGTCACTTCCAGCGTATCGAGGTCGTAACTCAGATCGCCGACCTGCAGGGCACGACGACCGCCACCCTGGGCACGGCGCATGACCGCCTCGATGCGTGCCGCCAGTTCGGACAGGGCAAAGGGTTTGATCAGATAGTCGTCGGCGCCGGACTTGAAGCCCTGCAGGCGGTCGTCCAGTTGATCGCGGGCGGTGAGCATGATCACCGGCGTATCGCGGCGAGCATCTTCGCGCAGACGTTTGCACAGGGTATAGCCGTCGATGCCGGGCAGCATGATGTCGAGCACAATCAAATCGTAATGCTCGGTGGCCGCCAGGTGCAGGCCCGACAAACCGTCCTGCGCGCAATCCACGGTGTACCCTTTGAGCCCAAGATAATCGGCCAGATTGGCCAGGATATCGCGGTTGTCTTCAACCAATAGAATTCGCATCGGCACCTCCTCCGTACACAACGGCTGTCTTGGCGCGCAGCTTAAGGCCAAGTGGGGCTCAGGGCTAGGGTGACATGCTGGGGTAAATCCGACAAAAAAACCGGAAACGGCCTTAACAACTTTTTCACTATCGATTCACAGGCTGACGACAGTGGTGTGTTCAGACTCCCGCGGTTGCGCTCTTCAGAACATTTCACTCACCAAGGAATTGCCATGGCTTCGACCGCTGCCCGCCCCGCTTCCAGACCACTGAATGCCTGGTTATGCCTGGGAGTGCCCGCCCTTGCGGCGATCACCCTGCTGCTGCTCGAACTGACGTCCCTGGACATGGACCTTGCCAGACTGCTCTATGACCCGGTCGCCGGCGAGTTCATCGGGCGACACAGTTACTTTCTGGAAAACATCCTGCATGACCGGGCCAAGCAAGTGGTCATCGCCTTTTCGGTGTTCGCCATTCTGGGCTTCATCGGTACCTTTTTCGTGGACAGGCTCAAACCGTTCAAACGGGAACTGGGTTGCCTGGTGTTGTCCCTGGCGCTGGCGACATCATTTGTCACCCCGGTCAAAGCAGTGACGGCGGTGCAATGCCCGTGGAGCCTGGAGCAATTCGGCGGACACGAAACCTACAGTGAACTGCTCAGCCCTCGCCCGCACACCGACAAGCCGGGACGCTGCTGGCCAGGTGGTCATGCGGCGACTGGTTTCACCTTGTTTGCGCTGTTCTTCGTCCTGCGCGACCGTCGTCCGCGTCTGGCGCGCAAGGCGTTTGTCTTTGCCTTCGCATTGGGCACGGTGTTTTCCATCAGCCGGATGATGCAGGGTGCGCATTTCTTTTCGCATAACGTGTGGACGGCGATTTTCTGCTGGTTGATTTGTCTGGGAGCGTATTACTACATTCTTTATCGGCCGGCCTCCAAAGCTGAGCTAGTCACCAACGCGGAACCTGTCAGCGTCTGAGCTGACGCGAAGGAGCCCTCATGAACAACACAACTTTCTGACAGGTAATAAAAAACCCCGCCGGCTTAACGCAGGCGGGGTTTTTATGTACGGGGTAAGGCTGGCTTACATCATGCCGCCCATGCCGCCCATACCGCCCATGTCTGGCATGCCGCCGCCAGCTGGTGCGTCGTCCTTGATCTCGGCGATCATGGCTTCGGTGGTGATCATCAGGCTGGCAATCGACGAAGCCGCTTGCAGAGCCGAACGAGTCACTTTGGCCGGGTCCAGGATCCCCATTTCGATCATGTCGCCGTATTCGCCGGTCGCAGCGTTGTAACCGTAGTTACCCGAGCCCTGCTTGACCTTGTCGACGACTACGCTTGGCTCGTCGCCGGAGTTGGCAACGATCTGACGCAGCGGCGCTTCAACAGCACGACGCAGCAACTGGATGCCAACGTTCTGGTCATCGTTGTCGCCTTTCAGCTCGGAGATCGCCTGCAGAGCGCGAACCAGTGCCACGCCGCCGCCAGGTACCACGCCTTCTTCAACGGCTGCACGGGTAGCGTGCAGGGCGTCTTCAACGCGGGCTTTCTTCTCTTTCATTTCAACTTCGGAACCAGCGCCAACCTTGATCACTGCAACGCCGCCGGACAGTTTGGCCAGACGCTCTTGCAGTTTTTCACGGTCGTAGTCGGACGAAGTATCAGCCACTTGCTGACGGATCTGCAGAACGCGAGCCTGGATGTCAGCCTCAACGCCGGCACCGTCGATCACGGTGGTGTTTTCTTTGGACAGGATCACGCGCTTGGCATTACCCAGGTGTTCCAGGGTAGTGCTTTCCAGGCTCAGACCGATCTCTTCGGAGATAACGGTACCGCCAGTCAGAACAGCGATGTCCTGCAGCATGGCCTTGCGACGGTCGCCGAAGCCTGGAGCCTTGACGGCTGCGACTTTAACGATGCCACGCATGTTGTTCACAACCAGCGTCGCCAGGGCTTCGCCTTCAACGTCTTCGGCAATGATCAGCAGTGGACGACCGGCTTTGGCAACGGCTTCCAGTACTGGCAGCATTTCGCGGATGTTCGAGATTTTTTTGTCGACCAGCAGGATCAGCGGACCGTCCAGCTCGGCAGTCATGGTCTCTGGCTTGTTGACGAAGTACGGGGACAGGTAGCCACGGTCGAACTGCATGCCTTCAACAACCGACAGTTCGTTTTCCAGGCCCGAGCCTTCTTCAACGGTGATCACGCCTTCTTTACCGACTTTTTCCATGGCTTCGGCAATGATGTCGCCGATGGAGCTGTCGGAGTTGGCCGAGATGGTGCCGACCTGAGCGATGGCCTTGGTGTCAGCGCAAGGCTTGGACAGGGCTTTCAGCTCTTTGACGATGGCGATGGTCGCTTTGTCGATACCGCGCTTCAGGTCCATCGGGTTCATGCCGGCAGCGACGGCTTTCAGGCCTTCGTTGACGATCGATTGAGCCAGAACGGTAGCGGTGGTGGTGCCGTCGCCTGCGTCATCGTTGGCACGGGAGGCAACGTCTTTGACCAGCTGCGCGCCCATGTTTTCGAAGCGATCTTTCAGCTCGATTTCTTTGGCAACGGAAACGCCGTCCTTGGTGATGGTCGGAGCGCCGAAGCTCTTCTCGATGATCACGTTACGGCCTTTAGGGCCCAGGGTCGCTTTTACTGCGTCAGCCAGGACGTTGACACCGGCGAGCATTTTCTTGCGGGCGGAATCGCCGAATTTAACTTCTTTAGCAGCCATGATCGATATTCCTTAAATACTTTGTAGTAACGGGAAAATGAGCGGGGAATCAGCCTTCGATAACCGCGAGGATTTCGCTCTCGCCAATAACCAGCAGGTCTTCGCCATCAACTTTCACAGTGTTGCTGCCGGAGTAAGGGCCGAACACAACCTTGTCACCCACTTTCACGGCCAGCGCACGCACTTCACCGCTGTCCAGTGCTTTGCCTGGGCCTACAGCGAGGACTTCACCCTGGTTTGGCTTTTCAGCGGCCGAACCTGGCAGGACGATACCGCCAGCGGTTTTCTTTTCTTCTTCGCTGCGACGGACGACGACGCGGTCATGCAGAGGACGAAGCTTCATTGTCGATCTCTCCTAATTGTGATTTTCATCGGCCGGTGTAGTCCCGGCGGGTTTAACAAATCCGGCGGTGCCGGGTGCGGTTCGTCAAGCGAACCGCGGAAGTCTGTCTGGCGCAATTGCCAGAAACCTTGCGGTGACCGTTACATAAGGGCGCACAAGCTTATTTCAAGGGTAGGAAGCAAAAATTTTTACATCCAGGCCCTTAAAATCAACACAGCACCCGAAGGTGCTGTGTTGATGGAAGTGTTACCTGGAATCGCGGTGTTCGAACTCGCCTTCGATCACATTGGGCTCACGGCCCAGTGGTTGCTGCGGAGCAGGACCGCCCCGTGGCCGAAGGTCATCGGCGAACGCGCGCTGACGCATCGCTTGTTCCTCGGCGCGCTGGCGCATTTTGTCGGCCAGCAGTCGACGAGAGATCGGCAGCAGCATGATCAACCCCAGCACGTCGGTGACGAAGCCCGGCAAAATCAACAGACCGCCCGCCAGGGCCAGCATCAGGCCTTCTAGCATGGTCTGAGCCGGCAGCTCGCCGCGGTTCAGGCTTTCACGGGCGCGCAGCGCAGTGGCCAGACCGGCGATGCGCAGCACGAACACGCCGAGCATCGAGCCGAGAATGATCAGCAGCAGGGCCGGGAAAAACCCGATCGCCCCGCTAACCTTGACGAATACGAACAGCTCCAACACCGGGAACAGCACAAAGAGCAACAAAAAAGGGCGCATCAAATGGTTCCTCAACGCAAGAATGCCTTGCCAGTCTTCCCTAGATGACGTCGCCGTTTCGTGAATTCAAGCGTCGACCACTTCATTTTTCGGCCAATGCTCGGCGTGAGCCAGGAAAACCAAGGCTTCCCGGACTTGTGTCGGCGTATTACAAGGCGTTTGAAACGGTAGCCAGTAGAGCCCCTGACCGATGCGCAAGTGCATGCCTTCGGTGTCGATACCAGCCAATTGCGCCGGCGCGGTTTTCGGCAGACCCGCCAGCTCGACATAATGAGCGATGGCTTTGGCGTGATCGGCATTCATGTGCTCGACCATGCTTGCTTCGGCCTTGCCGGCGAACGGGTTGGCGAGGGTCAGGTGATCGACCCAGTGGATCGCGCCGAAGCCGCCAATGTAGCGGTGACGTACCTCGTTGAGCACCCAGAAATCGAAATCATGGGCCTTGTGATAATTCTGCGAATCCGGGAAATAGCGGTAGTAACGCTCGGCAGCCGCTTCGATGGCAGCGGTGTCTTGAAGCTTTTCCGCTTCGGCGAGGTAAGTCAGGCGACCAACGGCTTGTATGTCTTCAGCCTCGCGCTCACCCACCAGCAGCGAGCATTTCGGATCCTTCTGCAGGTTATGAGTGTGCTGAGCGATGCGGCTGATAAGGATCAGCGGCCGACCCTGTTCATCCAGACAGTACGGCACCACGGAGCCAAACGGGAAACCGGGCATCGCTTTAGAGTGCGTCGAGAGCACTCCACGGTATTCCTTGAGAAGCAATTCTCGGGCATGCTTAGCCACTACAACGCTCAATTTATGACTCCTTATTTAGAATCCGTCAAAAACGGACAGGCGCCTTGGTAAAAGTTTCAGTACACCATAGGGCAGTTCTCATGTGCAGCCAGGCCACCATCCGGCTCAGATCGAGAGGCCCTCTAGAAGGAAAACCACTGCGATCTGCTATGGAGCTATGCGAATGCAACTCACTGACAAAGTAATCATTATCACCGGCGGTTGCCAGGGTTTAGGCCGTTCCATGGCCGAGTATCTCGCCGGCAAAGGCGCGAAGCTGGCGCTGGTGGACCTGAACCAGGAAAAACTCGACGCCGCCGTCGCGGCTTGCAAGGCCAAGGGTGTCGAGGCCCGCGCCTACTTGTGCAACGTCGCCGATGAAGAACAAGTGACCCACATGGTCGCCCAGGTGGCCGACGATTTCGGCGCGATCCATGGCCTGATCAACAATGCCGGCATTCTGCGCGACGGCCTGCTGCTGAAGGTCAAGGACGGCGAAATGACCAAGATGAGCCTGGCCCAATGGCAGGCGGTGATCGACGTCAATCTGACCGGCGTGTTCCTGTGCACCCGTGAAGTCGCGGCAAAAATGGTCGAGCTGCAAAACATCGGCGCGATCATCAATATCTCGTCGATTTCGCGCGCCGGCAACGTTGGTCAGACCAACTACTCCGCCGCCAAGGCCGGTGTCGCTGCGGCGACCGTGACCTGGGCCAAGGAACTGGCACGTTACGGCATTCGCGTGGCGGGCATTGCGCCGGGTTTCATCGAAACCGAGATGACGCTGAGCATGAAGCCCGAAGCGCTGGAGAAAATGACGTCGGGGATTCCGCTCAAGCGCATGGGCAAACCCGAAGAGATCGCCCAGTCGGCGGCTTACATTTTCGAGAACGACTACTACACCGGTCGGATTCTGGAACTGGATGGCGGGTTGCGGATTTAAGGTTGGCACCGAACCTGTGGCTAGCATGAGCATGCTCTCTGTGGCGAGGGAGCTTGCTCCCGCTCGGCTGCGCAGCAGTCGTAAAAACCGTCAACCGAGTTTCACCTGATAAACCGCGGTTGCTGATTTTAGGGCGGCTTCGCCACCCAGCGGGAGCAAGCTCCCTCGCCACAAAAGCGAAGCTTGCCCCTTGCCCAATCAATCGTCGCTGACGGTGATGTTCGGCATCGCCGGCGTTGCTGCTTCCTGCAACACAATCCGCGCGCCGACATGGCGGGCCAGCTCCTGGTAAACCATCGCAATCTGGCTGTCGGGCTCGGCGATCACCGTTGGCTTGCCGCCATCGGCCTGTTCGCGAATCAGCATCGACAGTGGCAGCGATGCCAACAGTTCGACACCGTACTGGTTGGCCAGCTTCACACCGCCGCCCTCACCGAACAGATGCTCGGCATGCCCGCAGTTGGAGCAGATGTGCACGGCCATGTTTTCCACCACGCCCAGCACCGGTATGTTGACCTTACGGAACATCTCCACGCCCTTGCGCGCGTCCAGCAAGGCCAGATCCTGCGGAGTGGTCACGATCACCGCACCGGCCACCGGGACTTTCTGCGCCAGGGTCAGCTGGATATCACCGGTGCCTGGCGGCATGTCGATAACCAGGTAATCCAGGTCGCCCCAGGCCGTTTGCGTGACCAACTGCAACAAAGCGCCGGAAACCATCGGCCCACGCCAGACCATCGGCGTGTTGTCGTCGGTCAGGAACGCCATGGACATCACTTCAACACCATGGGACTCAATCGGAATGAACCACTTCTGATCCTTGACCTGTGGTCGGGTACCTTCGGGGATGCCGAACATGATGCCTTGGCTCGGGCCATAGATGTCCGCGTCGAGAATCCCGACCTTGGCACCTTCACGGGCCAGGGCCAACGCGAGATTGGCAGCGGTAGTGGACTTGCCCACACCGCCCTTGCCGGACGCCACGGCCACGACGTTCTTGACGTTGGCCAGGCCCGGAATCTGTGCCTGAGCCTTGTGCGCGGCGATTACGCTGGTGATCTCGACGCGCGCGGTGACAACGCCGTCCAGGCCTTCAATGGCCAGTTGCAGCAACTGCGCCCAGCCGCTCTTGAACAGACCGGCGGCGTAACCCAGTTCCAGCTGGACGCTGACGCGATCACCCTGGATATCGATGCTGCGCACACACCCGGCGCTGACAGGGTCCTGGTTCAGGTAAGGGTCGGTGTATTGGCGAAGGACGGCTTCCACCGCTGCGCGATTGACGGCGCTCATGGGCAACTCCGATAGCAAGACTGGAAAATCAGGCAGGTATCCTACGCCGGACACACATTTGTGGCGAACAGAATACCGTGGCGAGCAGGTTTACCTGCTCGCCACAAAAGCTCTTTTGCAACAATAAGCCTTCAGGTCGCAGGGGTGAAAAATATGCGCCAGCGCTTTATAGTGGCCGACCTCCGTTTCATCAAGTAGCCGAGCCCCATGTCCGAGCCACGCAAGATCCTCGTCACCAGCGCCCTGCCCTATGCCAATGGTTCGATTCACCTCGGCCATATGCTGGAATACATCCAGACCGATATGTGGGTGCGCTTCCAGAAGCATCGCGGTAACCAATGCATTTATGTCTGCGCCGACGACGCCCACGGTTCGGCCATCATGCTGCGCGCGGAAAAGGAAGGCATCACCCCGGAACAACTGATCGCCAACGTCCAGGCTGAACACAGCGCCGACTTTGCCGAGTTCCTGGTGGACTTCGACAACTTCCACTCCACTCACGCTGAAGAAAACCGTGAGCTGTCGAGCCAGATCTACCTGAAGCTGCGCGACGCCGGGCACATCGCCACGCGCTCGATCACCCAGTACTTCGACCCGGAAAAGAAAATGTTCCTGGCCGACCGCTTCATCAAGGGCACCTGCCCGAAATGCGGCACCGAAGACCAGTACGGCGACAACTGCGAAAAATGCGGTGCGACCTACGCTCCCACCGATCTGAAGGATCCGAAGTCGGCGATCTCCGGCGCCACACCGGTGCTCAAGGATTCCCAGCACTTTTTCTTCAAGCTGCCGGACTTCCAGGAAATGCTGCAAGCCTGGACTCGCAGCGGCACGTTGCAAGAGGCCGTGGCCAACAAGATCGCCGAATGGCTGGATGCCGGCCTGCAACAGTGGGACATTTCCCGCGATGCGCCGTATTTCGGCTTCGAGATTCCCGACGAGCCAGGCAAATATTTCTACGTGTGGCTGGATGCGCCAATCGGCTACATGGCCAGCTTCAGAAACCTTTGCAACCGCACGCCGGAACTGGACTTCGACGCGTTCTGGGGCAAGGATTCCACCGCCGAGCTGTACCATTTCATCGGCAAGGACATCGTCAACTTCCACGCCCTGTTCTGGCCAGCCATGCTTGAAGGCGCCGGTTTCCGCAAACCGACCGGCATCAACGTACACGGCTACCTGACCGTCAACGGCCAGAAAATGTCCAAGTCCCGCGGCACGTTCGTCAAGGCGCGGACTTACCTGGATCACCTGTCGCCGGAATACCTGCGCTACTACTACGCCGCCAAGCTGAGCCGTGGCGTCGACGACCTGGACCTGAACCTCGAAGACTTCGTGCAGAAGGTCAATTCCGACCTGGTCGGAAAAGTCGTCAACATCGCCAGCCGTTGCGCCGGTTTCATCCATAAAGGCAACGCCGGCGTGCTGGTGGCCGGTAACGCCGCGCCGGAACTGACCGATGCCTTCCTGGCCGCAGCGCCAAGCATTGCCGAAGCTTATGAAGCTCGCGACTTTGCCCGCGCCATGCGCGAAATCATGGGCCTGGCCGACCGCGCCAACGCCTGGATCGCCGACAAGGCGCCGTGGTCGCTGAACAAACAGGAAGGCAAGCAGGATGAAGTGCAGGCCATTTGCGCCTTGGGCATCAACCTGTTCCGCCAACTGGTGATTTTCCTCAAACCGGTACTGCCGCTGCTGGCCGCCGATGCCGAGGCATTCCTGAACGTCGCACCGCTGACCTGGAACGACCATGCCACCTTGCTCAGCAATCATCAGCTGAACGAATTCAAACCGTTGATGACTCGCATCGACCCGGTAAAAGTACAAGCCATGACCGACGCCTCGAAAGAAGACCTGACCGCCAGCGCAACCGACACCGGCGAAACTGCACCTGCGGGCAACGGTGAACTGGCCAAGGATCCGCTGTCGCCAGAGATCGAGTTCGATACCTTCGCTGCCGTAGACCTGCGCGTGGCGCTGATCGTCAAGGCCGAAGCCGTGGAAGGTGCCGACAAGCTGCTGCGCCTGACCCTGGACATCGGTGACGAACAACGCAACGTGTTCTCCGGGATCAAGAGCGCTTACCCGGACCCGTCCAAGCTCGATGGTCGCCTGACCATGATGATCGCCAACCTCAAGCCCCGCAAAATGAAATTCGGGATCTCCGAAGGCATGGTGATGGCGGCCGGCCCTGGCGGTGAAGAAATCTACCTGCTGAGCCCCGACAGCGGCGCCAAGCCGGGTCAGCGCATCAAGTAAAGGTCTGCGGTAAACCGATCCCACAGTCGTGCCCGGCGCGACTGTGGGATTTTCATGTCTGGCCCACCCTCCTTCCTTGCCGGATAATGCCTAACCTTGTTAGACAGGCCTCCTTTTGCCGGCACGATCATGACCGAACTGCTTCTTACGCTTATCAGCGCTACCCTGATCAACAACCTCGTGTTGCACTGGCCGCTGGGCGTAGATCCGGTGCTGGGCAGCGAGCGGCCCCAGGTCCACGCGCTGGGCCTCGCGACGACGTGCCTGATGCTGATCGTCGGCACACTCGGCTATGCGCTCTATCACTGGCTACTGGTGCCATTGGGGCTGACGTCGCTGCGTCTGTTCGTATTCCTGCCGTTGAGCGTTCTGCTGATCGGCCCTCTGCTGAAGCTGCTTTCACAGTTATTGGCGAAGCTGTCATTCGATGGCCTCTGGCCCCTGCTGCTGGGGAATGCCGGGGTGCTTGGGCTGACGTTGCTCAACGCTCAAGACGACAAGGGAATTTTCCACGCCACAGCCCTGAGCCTTGGCGCCGGGCTGGGTTTCTGGCTGGTGCTGAGTCTGTTCAGCGACTTGCGCCAGCGCACACTCGATAACGATATCCCCCTGCCCTTTCGTGGCCTGCCGATCGAATTGATCGGCGCCGGATTGATCGCGGTGGTTTTTCTCGGATTCAGCGGGCTGATCAAAACATGAGTCTGATTCAACGCATCGACGCCCTCTTGCCCCAGACCCAATGCGGCAAGTGTGGCCATCCCGGATGCAAACCCTACGCCGAAGGCATCGCCAGCGGCGAGCCGATCAACAAGTGCCCGCCGGGCGGCAGCGAAACCATCGCGGCCCTGGCCGACCTGCTGAAAGTGCCAGTACTGGAACTGGACGTCAGTCGCGGTTCGGCACCGGCACAGATCGCTTACATCCGCGAAGCCGAATGCATCGGCTGCACCAAGTGCATTCAAGCCTGCCCGGTCGACGCCATTGTCGGCGCGGCGAAATTCATGCACACGGTCATCGTCGACGAATGCACCGGATGCGACCTCTGCGTGGCGCCCTGCCCGGTGGATTGCATCGAGATGCATCCGTTACCGCTGGCCACGGTGTTGCCGATTGTCGGCGGGCTGGCATTCAACCAGGAGGAGCAACAGGCCCGGGCCGCCAAGCGCAATCACGCGCGACGCCGTTTCGAACAGCGCAATGCCCGTTTGCAGCGCGAAGAAGAACAGAAACTCGCCGAACGCCAGGCCCGTGCCCAACGCGCCGAGCAGCCCAGCGAAGTGACGCTCGACCCGGTTCAGGCCGCACTCGAGCGCGTCCGCGCACAGAAAGCCGCCAATGCCGATGCGGCACTGAAAAAGGCCAAGGTCGATCTGGCGATGAGTCGGGCGCAATTGAACAAATCGCTGAAAGCTTTCGGGCATCCGCCAACCTTCGAACAGCAATCGCAATTGATCGTGCTGCAACAGCAATTCGAAGCCGCCGAACAGGCGCTGGCGCAACTGGAAAGCAACGCACCTGTGCTGCCTGCGCCTCCTGTTCCGGCCAAAGATGCCGAGCTGAAACGGGCGAAGATCCAGTTGGCCATGCGTCGTGCCGAACTCAAGAAAGCTCAAACAAACGAAGCGCCGGCCGAACAGATCGAAGTGTTGCAACGTGCGCTCAGCGAAGCCGAGCGTCAGGTGGAGGCTTATGCTGCCCCTTGAATCGGTGGACGAACGCCTTCAGCAGGCCATGAAGCTGGTATTGCTGGCCACTGTGCCGGGAGTGCTGGTGTTGTTCTGGCTGTACGGCTGGGGCGTATTGATCAACCTGATTCTGGCGGCGGCCACCGCTCTTGCCGTTGAAGCGGTGGTATTGCAGCTGCGCAAGCAACCTGTAAAACCGACGTTGAGCGATGGCAGCGCCCTCGTCAGTGCAACCCTGTTGGCACTGGCCTTGCCGCCTTATTGCCCGTGGTGGCTGACAGTCAGTGCTGCGGCGTTCGGACTGTTTTTCGGCAAGCACTTGTATGGCGGCGTCGGTAAAAATCCGTTCAATCCGGCGATGCTCGGTTTCGCGCTGGTCCTGGTGATGTTTCCCCAGCAAATGACCCATTGGCCGTCATCCCATGGCATGGATTTGTTCGCCGGGCTGCAACAGGTGTTCGGCTTCAGCGTCGGCCAGGCACCCGACGCATGGGCCCAGGCCACGGCGCTGGACAGTCTGCGAATCAACAAAAGCCTGACCATGGAAGAACTGTTCGCCGGCCATCCGGCATTCGGCCGTTTTGGCGGTCGAGGCGTGGAATGGGTCAACCTGGCGTTTCTGGCCGGCGGTGCGTTTCTGCTGCAGCGGCGGGTATTCAGCTGGCATGCGCCGGTCGGCATGCTCGCCAGCCTGTTCAGCATCAGCCTGTTGTGCTGGAACGGCACGGGCTCCGATTCAAATGGCTCGCCATTGTTTCATCTGCTTACCGGCGCGAGCATGCTCGGTGCTTTCTTCATCGTGACGGAACCGATATCCGGCGCGAAAAGCCCCATTGCCCGATTACTGTTCGGCGCAGGCGTGGGGTTACTGACATACCTGATTCGGACGTGGGGCGGGTATCCGGACGGGCTGGCCTTTGCGGTTTTGCTGATGAACCTCTGTGTACCGGCGCTGGAGCGGTTTGCCGCGTCCAGACAGGAGCAAGCAGCCCCATGAACCGAGCGATGAGCGTTGTGATCCTGGTAGGGCTGGCAGGCTTGGGGATGGGCACGACTTACTTCGTGCAGCACACCAGTGCCGCGCGCATTGCCGCCGAACAACGTTTGATCGACAGCCATCAGTTACTGGATCTGCTACCGCCCGACAGCTACGACAATCAGCCACTGGAACACCCCCTCAGCCTCGAAAGCACTCGCCTGGCCAACAGCACGCTACTGGGTGGCTACCTGGCGTCCAAGGCCGGCAAACCGAGCGCCGTATTGATGCGCAGTCAGACACTGGGCTACGCCGGCGCCATTGAGTTGCTGATCGCCATCGACCCCCAAGGCAAGCTAGTGGGGGTCAAAACCCTCAAGCAATCGGAAACCCCGGGGCTGGGCGGCAAGCTCGCCGACTGGCCCAATGCCTGGCTTCAGGTGTTTACCGGCAAGTCGCTAATCGACCCCGATGACAATGGCTGGGCCTTGAAAAAGGACCAAGGGCAATTCGATCAGATCGTGGGCGCGACCATCACCTCAAGAGCGGTGATCAATGCCACCCATGACGCGCTGCGCTACTTCGATGAACACCGGCAACAGCTGATCGGGAGCAGCGCTCATGAATAAGTCATCGACCCTGCAGAACTCGCTGATGCTGACGCCGTTGATCGGCGTCACTGATTCATTGATAACGGCCCTGGGCCTGTGGCTGATGTTTACTCTGGTACTCAGTGCTTACGGTGTGAGCATGGGCGTCTTGCGCTCGCGAATGACTCCGGCAACACATTTGCTCGCCTGCCTCTTGCTGGCCGCCACGCTGACCAGTTGCGCGGAATTTTCCATGCAAGCCTGGTCGCTTCAATGGCACCAGCATCTGAGTTTCTACGCAGGATTGATCGCCCTGCAATGCGTTGTGCTGGAACACAACGGTTTTTTCCAGACCCCACGGCGTGATCGACTGCGCCTGTGTAGCCTGTTCGGCGCCTTGATGGTGGGCTTGGGGCTGCTGCGCGAGTTCATCGGCAACGGGACACTCGCTAGCCATTTGTCCTGGATGGCCGGTGCCACGCAAGCGGACTGGCAAGGCTGGACGCTGATCGCCGACGGTGGCCTGCATCTGGCCACACTGGCCCCTGGCGGGTTTATTCTGTTCGGACTGCTGATCGCCGCCTATCAAGCCTGGACCCACCGTCCGGCGGCCCCACATTGACCGCCTTCGAGGAACCGCATCGCCATGAATGCCGCAAAACGTCTTGAAATTTTCCGCAGGTTTCACGAAGACAATCCTGAGCCGAAGACCGAACTGGCCTATTCCTCACCGTTCGAATTGCTGATCGCCGTGATTCTCTCGGCGCAGTCGACCGATGTCGGCGTGAACAAGGCCACCGCCAAACTGTTCCCGGTGGCCAATACGCCAGCGGCGATCCATGCCTTGGGCGTCGAAGGGCTGTCGGAGTACATCAAGACCATCGGCCTGTTCAACAGCAAAGCGAAAAACGTGATCGAAACCTGTCGCTTGCTGGTGGAGCGTCATGGAGGTGAAGTGCCGCAGACCCGCGAGGCACTGGAAGCATTGCCCGGCGTCGGTCGCAAGACCGCCAACGTGGTGCTCAATACCGCCTTTCGTCAGCTGACCATGGCTGTAGACACCCACATTTTCCGGGTCAGCAACCGTACCGGCATTGCTCCGGGCAAGAACGTGGTCGAGGTGGAGCAGAAACTGATGAAATTCGTGCCGAAGGAATATCTGCTCGATGCCCATCACTGGCTGATTCTCCATGGGCGCTACGTTTGCCTGGCCCGCAAGCCGCGTTGTGGCAGTTGCCGGATAGAGGATTTGTGCGAATACAAGCAAAAGACTTCGGACGATTGAGGCGCTATTGATTTTTTTGATTGATCGATTGAAAAAATCTTTTTTACCCGCCGGTAAATTGTCGATATAAGGAGCGCCAAAGGCAGCCTTAGCCTGGAGTTAACCTTATGAGTACTGGCAAAGAGCAATTGGACGTAGAAGACGACTTCACCCCCGTTGAGGCCGATGACGCAGAGCCGGTAGTGGAAGTGGCAAAGACCAACCTGAGCAAACGCCGTACCATCGACAATCTGCTGGAGGAGCGCCGACTGCAGAAGCAACTGGCCGATTACGATTTTGATTTATGACACTTAAAAGCCTCCCGAAACGGAGGCTTTTTACTAAGTGCCGCCCCCTGATAAGCGCCCGCTCATCGCGCCTCGTCAAACGCTGGCAGCTTTATACCAGGCCATTGCGTTGAGCCAATTCGATCAGGTCCACCAGTGAACGAGCATTGAGCTTTAGCAGCAAACGCGTTTTGTAAGTACTGACGGTTTTATTGCTAAGGAACATTCCATCGGCGATCTCCTTGTTTGTCTTTCCTCGGGCCAACTGCTGCAGGACCATCATTTCCCGTCCCGACAAACGATCCACCATGTCGGCTTCACTGGCATTCCCAAGACTGGAACGCACGGTATGCAGCGCCTGATTAGGAAAGTAACTGTAGCCTGACAGCACGGCCTTTATTGCACTGAGTAATTCAGTGAGATCCTGTTGTTTACAGACATATCCGGCGGCGCCCGTTTGCATACAACGCATGGAAAAATGCCCTGGCGCCTGAGAGGTCAATATCAGTACTTTAAGAGGCATCGCGGTCGATGTCAGGCGCGCAATGACTTCCAGCCCGTCCAGTTTCGGTATCCCAATATCCAGTATGACAATATCCGGCATTAGTTCACGAGCAAGTTGCAATGCATCCACACCATTATCTGTTTCTGCAATGACTTCGTAGCCATGACGCTCCATTAGCATACGCACCGCAAGACGAATGACGGGGTGATCATCCACGATCAGCACTTTATTCATGGGCAAGTCCAATTTTCGCTGTTCGAATTTTTAGAGCCCGCACCATAGCCTAGTCGTTTCACCCATGGCACGCTGTCACCCCCGGCCACTCGCAGCGAGAGACATGGCCTACAAACAACACGGATTATTCCTACAAAAAATCATTGCACATCATGAATCGAGAGATTGCTATTAGCCGAACGCAGCTCAGCACTTCGTCAATTTTTTGTATCGACTTACAACCAAAAAACACACAATGACAGGATTTGGCACTAGTAATCCGACAGACTTCGACCATTAAGCTACCCTTAAAAATAACGAGTATTTTTCCAGCTTCAGTGCAACTCGACTTGAACGACTTATGAGCGCACACACAGCAACATTTAACCAGCGGAACAACCCCATATAAATTCAAAATAAATAAACAGTCATACCTGAACCAGGAGCAACACAGTTACTATGACGACCATCTTCAGCAAAAAAAAAGGAACTCAACATAACACCCTAAAAACCTCATTAATTAATTATCACCCCGAGATCCACCCCCACAAACAAATCGAGAAGAAATAATATCTCATGAGCAGAAGACATGATAAAACTCAAAAAAAGAATCACCAACCCCATGACAATCATTGCGATATTTGCACTACTGTCTGAAACATCGGCTGCCGTATCCCTCCCCTTCCTCGACAACAAGGAGAAAGAACTCTATGTCTGGTTTCTGATTAGTTTTCCCTTTTATTTGCTTTTTCTTTTTTTCGTCACACTCAACTTCAACTATCGATCGCTTTATGCACCCTCCGACTTTGAGAAAGGGAAGCACTTCATGAAAGTCATGGACAACGCCAACCGGTCAGGAAACGACCCTTCCTGGGTACCGCCAGAAAGCTCGACCCAGCACCACGTACGTCTGCCCGAACACTTAAAAGACCTGCATATCATTGATACACGCTGGATGAACAACAAAATGGCATTCAGCGCCCTGATGGAGAAAATTCAGCAAGCACAGGAAAACCCTGCGCAAGTGATCGTATTTCTCACCTGCGCCGAGTCGGAGACGCTGCTTAGGGAAAGTGCGCTGCGGTTTTCAAAGCACCCCAGGAAACGCAACGGCGCAACGTTCTGCATTGCTTACAATTTGAATTCATACGGCCTGACGATGATTGATCAAAATCTTTTCAGGCACACAACAGCCAGCTCTTGAAGAGCCATGGGGGAAAGAAGCGAAGAAGGGAATTAACAGAGACAAGAACCAAAGCTGAACACGCAGTGTACGACAGGGTACCCCTCTTTCAGATGTGTGGCCTCATCAACGAGGCCACATATCCATTACCGACTCAAAGGTCTCAGAAAAGCTTCCGGCCTTTGTTCGCCGCAATGCGCATGCGCAAGGCGTTGAGCTTGATGAAGCCTGCCGCATCGGCCTGGTTGTAGGCGCCGCCATCTTCCTCGAAGGTCGCGATGTTGGCGTCGAACAACGACTCGTCGGACTTGCGGCCAGTGACGATCACATTGCCCTTGTACAGCTTCAGACGCACTACGCCGTTCACGTGGGCCTGGGAAGCGTCAATCATCTGTTGCAGCATCAGACGCTCAGGGCTCCACCAGTACCCGGTGTAGATCAGGCTGGCGTATTTAGGCATCAACTCGTCTTTGAGGTGAGCCACTTCGCGGTCCAGGGTGATCGATTCGATCGCACGGTGAGCGCGCAGCATGATGGTGCCGCCCGGGGTCTCGTAGCAGCCGCGGGACTTCATGCCGACGTAGCGGTTTTCGACGATGTCCAGACGGCCGATACCGTGTTCGCCACCGATACGGTTCAAGGTCGCCAGCACGGTGGCCGGGGTCATTTCGACGCCGTCCAGGGCGACGATATCGCCGTTGCGGTAGGTCAGCTCCAGGTACTGCGCCTTGTCAGGAGCCTTCTCCGGGGAGACGGTCCATTTCCACATGTCTTCTTCGTGCTCGGTCCAGGTGTCTTCCAGCACGCCGCCTTCATAGGAGATGTGCAGCAGGTTGGCATCCATCGAGTACGGGGATTTTTTCTTGCCGTGACGCTCGATAGGGATCGCGTGCTTCTCGGCGTAATCCATCAGCTTCTCACGGGACAGCAGGTCCCATTCGCGCCACGGAGCGATCACTTTCACACCTGGTTTCAAGGCGTAGGCGCCCAGTTCGAAACGAACCTGGTCGTTGCCCTTGCCGGTCGCGCCGTGGGAAATGGCATCAGCGCCGGTTTCGTTGGCGATTTCGATCAGGCGTTTGGCGATCAACGGACGAGCGATGGAAGTACCCAACAGGTACTCACCCTCATAAACGGTGTTGGCGCGGAACATCGGGAACACGAAATCGCGCACGAATTCTTCGCGCAGATCGTCGATGTAGATTTCTTTTACGCCCATGGCCTGTGCCTTGGCGCGGGCCGGTTCGACCTCTTCGCCCTGACCCAGGTCAGCGGTGAAGGTCACTACTTCACAGTTATAAGTATCCTGCAGCCACTTGAGGATCACCGAAGTGTCCAGGCCGCCGGAATACGCCAGAACGACCTTGTTTACGTCCGCCATGCCATCACTCCACGGGGTTCTACGGAAAGCCGTCAAGTCTACCGCTCATGCAGAATAAATTACAGAGGCGCGACAGCTTATGACGACGAAGCGACAGATTATGTCGAGCGAGCGACGATTTCAGCAGGTTCAGGAGGTTGTAGCGCTACCCGCGGAAGCGGTGGCTTGAGGCGCCGGTTTCTCGATGGGTGCTCCCCGTTCGAGGCGTACGGCAACCCGGCGGTTCTTCGCCCGGTTGGCGGCATTGTTGTTCGGCGCCAGTGGATAACGTTCGCCGTGAAAACGCAGGGTGACCTGCGATTCCTGGATACCGTTGGCCTTGAAGAAGTCCATTACCGCCAACGCCCTGCGTCGTGACAGTTCGCGGTTGGTCAGGCGGTTGCCACTGTTGTCGGAATGGCCGTCGAGTTCAATGTGATTGACCGTCGGATCGGCCTTCATGAATTCCAGCATGACCTGCAGATGCGCCTTGGCCCGGGCGTCGAGATCGACGCCCTCCCCCGGAAAGCCGATTTCGGACTGCTTCACCTGTTCGAAATTCTGCGGCAGCAACTTCGCCACGCACCCCTGATAGTTACTGTAGGCCTTGCTGAATTTGACCGGCAGCAAACGGACTTCAGATACCCGACCGTCGCCCGATGAGTGTCGAATGACCGGGCTACGACCGTCCATCAAACCGCTGATCAAGCGTCCGGCCTGAACTTGCGAGCTATTGAACAGCACGTTGCCACTGCCGATTCTCACCGAGCCCAGATTGATGTCGCCACGCCCCGGCTGCCATGGCGCAGCGGCCGCCAGCAAAGTCGCCGAGCCACCGCCGATCATCGAGTTGTAGGCCTTCAATCGAAATGTCGCCTGCTCGCCGGCGCGACGTACGAACTCTCCCGAACCGAAATCGGCGATCGGTTGACTCAGGCGGCATTCGAACTTGTCACCCTCGACCGTCCACTCAATGCTCTCCAGACGCGTCTGGAAAGTGAGCGCCATCGCAGGAAGGCAGGCAAACACACTGAGCAAGGCTAAATAACGCTGGCGCACGGGAGGCTCCACTGGCTTCTGCAACAAAAAGACCGACACACATATTTACGGCATACCTGTTGGATATCGGAAGCTTGCCGCAAAACTTGATAGCGAGTGCCTGGAGGACTCTTTTCCGGTAGCATTCCCCTGAGTTTGACCCGCCTGGAATCCCCTCATGTCCGACCGCCTGACCCTGCTGCGTCCCGACGACTGGCATATTCATCTTCGCGATGGTGCTGTATTGACCAATACCGTCGCGGATGTCGCGCGCACCTTTGGTCGCGCCATTATCATGCCCAACCTGGTACCACCGGTGCGCAATGCGGCTGAAGCCAATGGCTATCGCCAGCGGATTCTCGCCGCACGCCCGGCCGGCAGCCGTTTCGAACCGCTGATGGTTCTGTACCTGACCGATCGCACCCAGCCCGAAGAAATTCGTGAAGCCAAGGCCAGCGGTTTCGTTCACGCCGCCAAGTTGTACCCGGCCGGCGCGACCACCAACTCGGACTCTGGCGTCACCAGCATCGACAAGATTTTCCCTGCACTGGAGGCCATGGCCGACGTCGGGATGCCCTTGTTGGTTCACGGTGAAGTCACCCGTGGCGATGTCGACGTTTTCGATCGCGAAAAAATCTTCATCGATGAGCACCTGCGCCGGGTAGTCGAGCGTTTCCCGACCCTCAAAGTGGTGTTCGAACACATCACCACCGCTGACGCCGTGCAGTTCGTCAACGAAGCTTCGGCCAACGTCGGCGCAACCATCACCGCGCATCACCTGCTGTACAACCGCAACCACATGCTGGTGGGCGGGATTCGGCCGCACTTCTATTGCCTGCCGATCCTCAAGCGCAATACCCACCAGGAAGCCCTGCTCGACGCCGCTACCAGCGGCAGCGACAAGTTCTTCCTCGGCACCGACTCGGCCCCCCATGCCCAGCACGCCAAGGAAGCGGCTTGCGGCTGTGCCGGTTGCTACACCGCTTATGCCGCGATCGAGATGTATGCCGAAGCCTTTGAACAGCGCAACGCGCTGGACAAGCTCGAAGCCTTCGCCAGCCTCAACGGCCCGCGTTTCTACGGCCTGCCAGTGAACACCGATCGCATCACCCTGGTTCGCGAAGAGTGGACCGCCCCAACCAGCCTGCCGTTTGGCGAGCTGACCGTAATCCCGCTGCGCGCCGGTGAAAAACTGCGCTGGCGCCTGCTGGAGGAACACGCGTGAGTGAAGACCATTTCGACGACGAACAGGACGGTCATGGCGGCGGAGGCGGTTCCCGTCATCCAATGGCTGCCAGGTTCCGTGGTTACCTGCCAGTCGTCGTCGACGTAGAAACCGGTGGTTTCAACTCGGCCACCGACGCCCTGCTGGAAATCGCCGCCACCGTGATTGGCATGGATGAAAAAGGTTTTGTGTTCCCTGAGCACACCTACTTCTTCCGGGTCGAACCATTCGAAGGCGCGAACATCGAAGCGGCTGCCCTGGAGTTCACCGGGATCAAGCTCGATCATCCGCTGCGCATGGCCGTGAGTGAAGAAGCGGCCCTGAACGATATCTTCCGCGGTGTGCGCAAGGCCCTGAAAGCCAATGGTTGCAAACGGGCGATTCTGGTCGGGCACAACAGCAGCTTCGACCTGGGTTTCCTCAATGCCGCTGTCGCGCGCCTGGACATGAAACGCAACCCGTTTCACCCATTCTCCAGTTTCGATACGGCGACCCTCGCCGGTCTGGCCTACGGTCAAACCGTATTGGCCAAAGCCTGCCAGGCAGCAGATATCGACTTCGACGGTCGCGAGGCCCACTCGGCCCGCTACGACACCGAGAAGACGGCTGACCTGTTCTGCGGCATCGTCAATCGCTGGAAACAAATGGGCGGCTGGGAAGACTACAACGACTGATCCGTCACTGATGTGTGGCGAGGGAGCAAGCTCTCTCACCACACATGAACAGCATGGGTTTATCCCGCTCATAAAAAAACCGGCCTTATCAGCCGGTTTTTTTATGCCTCGAACGTGCCTTACAGCGCAGCAGCGTTTTCGGTCAGGTAAGCCGCAACACCTTCGGTGGAAGCGGTCATGCCTTTGTCGCCTTTTTTCCAGTTGGCAGGGCAAACTTCGCCGTGCTCTTCGTGGAATTGCAGCGCGTCAACCAGACGGATCAGCTCTTCGATGTTACGGCCCAACGGCAGGTCGTTGATGATCTGCGAGCGGACAACGCCTTTATCGTCGATCAGGAACGCGCCACGGAAAGCCACGCCGCCTTCGGACTCAACGTCGTAGGCCTTGGCAATTTCGTGCTTCAGGTCGGCCGCCATGGTGTAGCGGACTTCGCCGATGCCACCATTGTTGACCGGGGTGTTGCGCCAGGCGTTGTGGGTGAAGTGCGAGTCGATCGAAACGGCGACCACTTCCACGTTGCGTGCCTTGAAATCAGACATGCGGTTGTCCAGAGCGATCAGCTCGGACGGGCACACGAAGGTGAAGTCCAGTGGGTAGAAGAACACCAGGCCGTATTTGCCTTTGATGGCCGAGGACAGGGTGAAGCTGTCTACGATTTCGCCATTGCCGAGTACGGCCGGTACGGTGAAGTCAGGGGCTTGTTTGCCTACGAGTACGCTCATTGAATATCTCCTGATGTAATAACGTGAAGAACAGGGTTCGCGCCAGCCTGCCACCCTCAGGCGACAGCCCTGTGACATGAACCCTCTTTGCAAAAGGCCGACCATCATACACCGCGTTTTTCGCCTGTCCTTAGCGGTTTTTTCTCATCGAAGGTGTTAGAAGAAACCGTTCGTCAGTCATACGCCCTTATGAAGAAAACCTTCAGAAACAACTTTGACAATCATTCTCGTTAACATTAAGATCCATCGCAATTGAGTCACAACCAGCGACGGTTCTCACTTATGTATGTCTGCCTCTGCACTGGCGTCACCGACGGTCAAATCCGCGATGCAATCTATGAAGGTTGCTGCAGCTATAAGGAAGTCCGTCAGGCTACCGGCGTAGCCAGCCAATGCGGTAAATGCGCCTGCCTTGCCAAGGAAGTGGTCCGCGAGACCCTGGGCAAATTGCAAACGGCTCAGGCGGCGATCCCCTACCCCGCAGAATTTACCGCCGCGTAACTACCGTATTTCAAAGAACCGGACTTGATGTCCGGTTTTTTTATGTCTTGAAATCAACCGCTTAGAGGCGAGACGCGGAACACAAACATTCTTATTCCGATTAATTTTCATTTAAGTTTCAATAACTTAGGTTTGACACCCTTAATTACGCGGCTCAAACTCTGCCTTATAGACAGCGAATACAGGGCAGGACCCCATCATGAAAGGCGACATTACAGTCATCCAGCATCTCAACAAGATCCTTGCCAATGAGCTGGTCGCGATCAATCAATACTTTTTGCATGCCCGCATGTACGAAGATTGGGGCCTGAACAAGCTCGGTAAGCACGAGTACCATGAATCCATCGATGAGATGAAGCACGCCGACAAGCTGATCAAGCGCATCCTGTTCCTTGAAGGTCTGCCGAACGTCCAGGACCTGGGCAAGCTGCACATCGGTGAACACACCAAGGAAATGCTTGAGTGTGACTTGAAAATCGAGCGCGACGGCCATGCCGATCTGAAAGTCGCTATCGCTCACTGCGAAACTGTCGGCGACTTCGGTAGCCGTGAACTGCTCGAAGACATTCTTGAATCTGAAGAAGAACATATCGACTGGCTGGAAACCCAACTGGGCCTGATCGATAAAGTCGGTCTTGAGAACTATCTGCAATCGCAGATGGGCGAAGAGTAGGAGCTGCCGCAGGCTGCGATCTTGGCGTTGGCGACGGCAATATTGCAGCAACTTTTTAAACATAATAAAAAGCCCCGCTCTTTTACAGAGGCGGGGCTTTTTACGTGCTGAAGATCAAAAAGATCGCAGCCTGCGGCAGCTCCTACGAGGAGTGAATCAGGCGTCGGTCTTGTTGGCAGCAGCTGCTTCAACAGCGGCTTTGATCGTCGCTTGCAACGAACCGTCGGCCGCCATTTCAGTCATGATGTCGCTACCGCCGACCAGTTCGCCGCCGACCCACAGTTGCGGGAAAGTTGGCCAGTTGGCGTACTTTGGCAGGTTGGCGCGGATTTCCGGGTTCTGCAGGATGTCCACATAGGCAAACTTTTCGCCACAGGCCATGACAGCCTGAGCGGCTTTCGCGGAGAAGCCACACTGTGGGGCATTCGGCGAGCCTTTCATGTAAAGCAGAATGGTGTTGTTGGCAATCTGCTCTTTAATCGTTTCGATGATATCCATGGAGCACCTCGGCTGAACTTTCCGACTCAGTGGTCGGCACGGTGGCGCATTGTAACGGAAACCCGAGCGCCATGCTCGGCCTCCCCGACAGTCATGTTCACGCCGCCGCCACGGTCACCGGTACGCCGTTCAACGCCGCATTGCCCGACAACTCATCGAGCTGACATTCGTCAGTCAGATCATTGGCGCTGGAACCGGGTTGACCGCAGGCAATCGTCATCTGCACACCCGGTCGCGCATGACCCCAACCGTGAGGAAGGCTGACCACACCTTTCATCATATCCAGGCTGGCGACCACTTCAACCTCGATCACGCCGACCCGCGAACTGACACGTACCCGTTGCCCATCGCTGAGCCCGCGGCTGGCCAAATCATCCGGGTTCATCAACAGTTGATGGCGCGGCTTGCCCTTCACCAATCGGTGATAGTTGTGCATCCATGAGTTGTTGCTGCGCACATGACGGCGGCCAATCATCAGCAGCTCATCGGCGGCCGGTGCTTGCAGTGCCGCGAAGCGCGCCAGGTCGGCGAGGATCTCGACAGGCGCTGCCTGGACTCGCTGATTGGCCGTCTTCAGGCGTGGCGCCAGGTTGGGTTTGAGCGCCCCGAGATCGATACCGTGAGGATGATCGAACAAGGTCGCCAGCGACAACTTGTGTTCCGAAACGTCGCCATACAGGCCCATCCGCAGCCCTCGGTCGATCATCTGCGCCGGCGCGATGGTCGGTTTCAGTTCCTTGCCGGTCTTGGTCGCAAAGGCTTTGGCCAGCCCCACGAAGATTTCCCAGTCATGCAGCGCACCTTCGGGCTTGGCGAGGATCGCCCGGTTGAAGCGGGTGACGTTGCGCACCGCGAACAGGTTGAACGTGGTGTCGTAATGATCGTTTTCCAGCGCCGAAGTCGACGGCAGGATCAGGTCGGCATAACGCGTGGTTTCATTGATGTACAGGTCAACGCTGACCATGAACTCCAATCCATCCAGTGCCTGCTCCAATTGTCGGCCATTGGGCGTGGACAGCACCGGATTACCCGCCACGGTAATCAGCGCGCGGACCTGCCCTTCCCCTTCGGTGAGCATCTCTTCGGCCAGCGCCGATACCGGCAATTCTCCAGCGTATTCCGGACGCCCGGACACCCGGCTCTGCCATCGGTTGAAATGCCCGCCCGAGGTCGACGCCACCAGATCCACCGCAGGCTCCGTGCACAACGCACCGCCCACCCGGTCGAGGTTCCCGGTGACCAGATTGATCAGTTGCACCAGCCAATGGCACAGGGTGCCGAACGCCTGGGTCGAAATGCCCATGCGGCCGTAGCAGATCGCTGTCGGCGCTGCCGCGAAGTCCCGTGCCAGTTGGCGGATCTGCTCGGCGGGCACCGCGCACAGCGGGCTCATGGCCTCGGCAGTGAAGCCTGCGATCGCCTCCCGCACCTCATCCAGGCCATCGACCGGCAAATGACTGTCGCGGGTCAGACCTTCGGCGAACAAGGCATTGAGCAGCCCGAACAACAGCGCCGCATCGCCACCGGGGCGCACGAACAGATGCTGATCGGCGATCGCCGCCGTTTCGCTGCGACGCGGATCGACCACCACCACTTTGCCGCCCCGGGCCTGAATCGCCTTCAGGCGCTTCTCTACATCCGGCACGGTCATGATGCTGCCGTTGGAGGCCAGTGGATTGCCGCCCAGGATCAGCATGAAATCGGTGTGATCGATGTCCGGGATCGGCAACAGCAAGCCGTGGCCGTACATCAAGTGACTGGTCAGGTGATGGGGCAACTGATCGACCGACGTCGCGGAAAACCGGTTGGGGGTTTTCAGCAGGCCGAGGAAGTAATTGCTATGGGTCATCAACCCGTAGTTGTGCACGCTGGGGTTGCCCTGATAAACCGCCACCGCGTTCTGCCCATGACGTTCCTGAATCACCGCTAGGCGTTCGGCCACAAGGTTGAAAGCATCTTCCCACTCGATAGACTGCCATTCGCTGCCTACTCGCAGCATCGGCTGACGCAGGCGATCCGGATCGTTCTGAATGTCTTGCAGGGCAACCGCTTTGGGACAGATATGCCCACGGCTGAAGGTATCTTGTGGGTCACCCTTGATCGAGGTGATTTGTACGCCGCTGCCTTCGACCTCAGTGGTTTCGATGGTCAGGCCGCAGATGGCTTCACACAGGTGGCACGCACGGTGATGGAGAGTCTTGGTCATGGCCAGTCTCTGTTTTGTTCTGGGCGGGCAATGTCGGCCGCGGGAACAAAACTATGGCGCGCGACTCACCCCTTTGCCAGCGACGTTCGTCTTGTGAATTGGCGACCATCAGGCCAGCCGATGGCGGCAAGGGATCAGTTCGACGGCAGACTCGGCGGCGCCTGCAGCTGAATCTCCTCGATGGTTTCGATCTGCTCGTGGGCAACATGCACGCCGGTGAGCTCGCCGATCAGGCGCCAATGCTCGTCGAGCCCGGCGCTGATGGTGGCCATGCGATCAATCATCCGCCGGCCGGCCACTTTCGTGACTTCGTCTTCACTGCGCAACAACTCGAAAGACATTGAGGTCATGGAAGCGGTGAGGTGGGTCAAGGAACGTGCCGTGAGGCCGAGGAGTTCCATTAACAGCTGTTCTTTCGATTCCATTCCAGAGGCTCCTGCATCGCTCTAATCCTAGTTATAACCCAGCACTTTGCATTAGCAAATGTTTCGAGCAAGACACATTGCCCGCCAAAAGCTCGAATGACAGGTCAAAAACCGACCGCCAGCATAACGCCCGCGCCCTGTTTGATTGCCAAGCCCGATGAGCCCGGTGTACAAATGGTCAGCTGCTGTCAGGAAACAGGCTTCAAAAGCGCTATCGCGGTCACCCCGTAGCCCCTCTGAAATCCCCTAAACACCGTAGCCTATTGGCGTAACGCGACATTTAATGTCAATATCGCGCCCACCCCTATTTCGTCGCCCCGTGCGGCTTACGCCGCAGGTCTCGCCCGTTTTTCAGTTAAACAAGGCTTTGAGTATCTGCGGTCTGTTGCAAAAAGGTAGTCAATGATGAGCGCAAGGCACTTTCTCTCCCTGATGGATTGCACGCCCGAAGAGCTGGTCAGCGTGATCCGTCGAGGCGTTGAGCTCAAAGACCTGCGTAACCGCGGCGTACTGTTCGAGCCTTTGAAGAACCGCGTCCTGGGGATGATTTTCGAGAAATCCTCGACCCGCACCCGTATCTCGTTTGAAGCCGGCATGATCCAGCTCGGTGGCCAGGCGATCTTCCTGTCGCCACGCGATACCCAATTGGGCCGTGGCGAGCCAATCGGCGACGGCGCCATTGTCATGTCGAGCATGCTCGACGCGGTGATGATCCGTACCTTTGCCCATAGCACCCTGACCGAGTTCGCCGCCAACTCCCGTGTGCCGGTGATCAACGGCCTGTCCGATGACCTGCACCCGTGCCAGCTGCTGGCCGACATGCAAACCTTCCTCGAACATCGTGGTTCGATTCAAGGCAAGACCGTGGCCTGGATCGGCGATGGCAACAACATGTGCAACAGCTATATAGAAGCGGCGATCCAGTTCGACTTCCAGTTGCGCATCGCCTGCCCGGAAGGTTACGAGCCTAACCCTGAGTTCGTGGCTAAAGCCGGCGATCGGGTGACCATCGTCCGCGATCCGCAGGAAGCCGTGCGCGGCGCGCATCTGGTGAGTACCGACGTCTGGACCTCCATGGGCCAGGAAGAGGAAACCGCCAAGCGCCTGAAGTTGTTCGCACCGTTCCAGGTCAACCGTGCCCTGCTCGACCTGGCCGCGCCGGACGTGCTGTTCATGCATTGCCTGCCGGCCCACCGTGGCGAGGAAATCAGCCTTGACCTGCTCGACGACTCGCGCTCAGTAGCCTGGGATCAAGCCGAAAACCGTCTTCACGCACAAAAGGCCCTGCTCGAATTTCTCGTCCCGCCTTCGTATCACCACGCATGAGCCAGCCATTACTGCTGAACCTGCGCAACCTGGCCTGCGGTTACCAAAACCAGCGGGTTGTGCAGAACCTCAACCTGCATTTGAATGCCGGCGATATCGGTTGCCTGCTGGGGTCTTCAGGTTGCGGCAAAACCACCACTCTTCGCGCGATTGCCGGTTTTGAACCGGTACACGAAGGTGAAATCCAGTTGGCGGGCGAAACCATCTCCAGCGCCGGTTTCACCCTCGCCCCGGAGAAGCGCCGGATCGGCATGGTGTTCCAGGATTACGCGCTGTTTCCGCATTTGAGCGTGGCCGAGAACATCGCCTTCGGGATCCGTAAGCATCCACAAAAAGATCGCGTGATTGAAGAGCTGCTTGAACTGGTCAATCTGAAAAACCTCGGCAAGCGCTTTCCCCATGAGCTGTCCGGCGGCCAGCAGCAACGTGTCGCCCTCGCCCGCGCCCTGGCGCCGGAACCGCAGCTGCTGTTGCTCGATGAACCGTTCTCCAACCTCGACGGCGAATTGCGACGCAAGCTCAGCCATGAAGTACGCGCCATTCTCAAGGCTCGCGGCACCAGTGCGATTCTGGTGACCCACGATCAGGAAGAAGCCTTCGCGGTCAGCGACCACGTGGGCGTTTTCAAGGAAGGTTGCCTGGAGCAGTGGGACACGCCCTACAACCTCTATCACGAACCATTGACGCCATTCGTGGCCAGTTTCATTGGCCAGGGTTACTTCATTCGCGGTCAGTTGAGCAGCCCGGAGTCGGTGCAGACCGAGTTGGGTGAATTGCGCGGTAACCGTGCCTACACTTGGCCAATCGGTTGTGCCGTGGATGTGTTGCTGCGTCCGGACGATATCGTCTATGCGCCGGACAGCCCACTGAGGGCGCAGATTGTTGGCAAGAGCTTCCAGGGGGCATCAACCCTGTACCGCTTGCAGTTGCCTACGGGCGCACAGCTGGAGTCGATTTTCCCGAGTCATGCCGATCATCTGGTCGGTGCTGAAGTCGGCATTCGGGTGGCGGCTGAACACCTGGTGCTGTTCCAGGCGAACGGCAGCACGGCGGCGCAGATTCCGGTGATCGAATCCGGTGTTCGGCGGTACAGCACCGCCAGTTGACACCAGAATCTGCGTAAGATCGCCGCACCGCTCGCGCCTACAAAAAATCATCCGAGCATTAATTTTCCGCTTGCGATCAGCGTCGCATTCCCACCAATACTCACTCGATCCCCTTCCAGCCGGCAGAACAACTCCCCACCCCGTGCCGAACACTGATAAGCCGTCAGACTCGACTTGCTCAAGCGTTCCGACCAATACGGAATCAGGCTGCAATGGGTCGAACCGGTCACCGGGTCTTCGTCGATGCCGATCGCCGGAGCAAAGTATCGCGACACAAAATCATGCTTGTTACCCCTGGCCGTCACAATGGCACCCGGCCACGGCAGTTTTGCCAGCGCAATCATGTCCGGCTGACAATCGAGCACCGCTTGCTCGGACTCCAGTACCACGAACAATTCTTTCGAACCCAGCACTTCGACTGTTTTCACACCCAAGGCGCGCTCGACTTCCAGGATCACATCCACTTCTGTCGGCACGACGGCCGGGAAATCCAGCCACAAGCGCTTGCCCTCACGGCCGACACTCAGCGGGCCGGCCTTGCAGATGAAGTCCAGCCGTTCGACCGGTTCCTTATAGATTTCAAACAGAACATAAGCGCTGGCCAAGGTCGCATGGCCGCACAGCGGGACTTCGGTGGTCGGGGTAAACCAGCGGATGTGCCAGACGGCCCCCTCACGCACCAAAAATGCAGTTTCGGCGAGGTTGTGTTCGGCGGCGATTTTTTGCATCAACTCATCGTCGAGCCAGGTATCGAGCCGGTACACCATCGCCGGGTTGCCACTGAACGGCCGATCACTGAACGCGTCGACCTGATGAAACGCTAGCTGCATGCCACTTCTCCTTTTTCAAGTCGACGAGCATGAAGCCACGAAGAGCCCTTAACCATATACAGAACGAATCAATTTCCACCATACAGGGCCGGGCTGAACGCCCGAGGCCCTCTGCTCAGGCGCGACCGATATCGGCGAATTTCGCCTGGGTGTGCTCGGCCAATACGGTGGGCGCCAGTTCAACTTCCAGACCGCGCCGCCCGGCGCTGACGAAGATGCTGGAAAAAGGCTGAGCTGAACGGTCAATAAAGGTGCGCAGGCGCTTCTTCTGCCCGAGCGGGCTGATACCGCCTAATAGATACCCCGTCGATCGTTGTGCAGCCGCAGGATCGGCCATTTCGACTTTTTTCACGCCAGCGGCCTGCGCCAGCGCCTTCAGGTCCAGACTTCCGGCGACCGGCACCACGACCACCAACAATTCCCCCTTTTCACTGGCCGCCAGCAATGTCTTGAACACCTGCGCGGGATCCAGCCCCAGCTTTTCCGCAGCCTCCAGACCGTAGGACGCAGCCTTCGGATCATGTTCGTAACTGTGCACACGATGTTCGGCACGAACTTTTTTCAACAAATCCAATGCAGGGGTCATGGCAGCTCCAGGCGTGGCGGCAGCAGAAAAAATACTGCGCAGGATTCTAGGTCATTGATCGATAAAAGGCTCTATTGCGGCGTCTTTTCAGAGGACTGCCCTGGTATTCGGCCGCACGTTCATTTTCCATCGCCAAGTGATCGACACGGTCATTCATGCGACTAATAGTTGAAATGTGACTGATGATTCACTTTCGACCTTTGACAGCAGCGTTTCTTGTCTATATTTTTTCGAATTTGAATATGGCACGAATGTCTCACAGCAACACCCAGCAGCAAGCCGCGCACAGGATGGGGATCCTGCCTCTCGGTGAAAATCGCGCTTTGACCTTGACGAAAAAGCGCCAGACAACAACAAAAACGAGGTTTTCAATGACAACTGCTTTACAACAACCGTCGCTCTCGAGCCAATGCATGGCCGAGTTCATGGGGACTGCGCTGCTGATTTTTTTCGGTACAGGCTGCGTTGCCGCCCTCAAGGTGGCGGGTGCCAGCTTCGGACTGTGGGAAATCAGCATCATCTGGGGGATTGGCGTCAGCATGGCGATCTACCTCACCGCCGGCGTTTCCGGCGCGCACCTCAACCCTGCCGTGAGCATCGCGCTGAGCATTTTCGCTGACTTCGAAAAGCGCAAACTGCCTTTCTATATCTTCTCCCAAGTGGCCGGCGCCTTCTGCGGGGCACTATTGGTTTACACGCTGTACAGCAACCTTTTCTTCGATTTCGAACAAGCCCAGCAAATGGTTCGTGGCACCCAGGCCAGCCTTGAATTGGCCTCGGTGTTCTCAACCTTTCCCAATCCTGCCCTGTCCACCGCTCAGGCCTTTTTGGTGGAAGTGATCATCACCGCCCTCCTGATGGGCGTGATCATGTCGCTGACCGATGACAACAATGGCCTGCCCAAAGGGCCGCTGGCACCGCTGCTGATCGGCCTGCTGATTGCCGTGATTGGCAGTTCGATGGGGCCGCTGACCGGTTTCGCGATGAACCCGGCCCGTGACTTCGGTCCTAAACTAATGACTTTCTTCGCAGGCTGGGGTGAAATTTCCTTCACTGGCGGGCGCGATATCCCGTACTTCCTGATCCCGATTTTTGCACCGATTGTCGGTGCCTGCCTCGGTGCCGCAGCTTATCGCGGGCTGATTGCCCGTCATCTGCCCGGCGCCATACCTGCTACAAAGGATGCAGCACCGGCCATTGACGGCAAACCCAGAACGTCTTGAAACCGTTGGCGCGTGATCCTGCCGCTGTGGCCCCGCGCCTGATCTCACTTCCTAATTTTCGTCCAAGGCAATCGACATGACCGACACACAGAATAAGAACTACATCATTGCCCTCGATCAGGGCACGACCAGCTCCCGCGCGATCATTTTCGACCGCGACGCGAACGTGGTCTGCACCGCCCAGCGCGAATTCGCACAGCACTACCCACAGGCCGGTTGGGTCGAACATGACCCCATGGAAATCTTCGCCACCCAAAGCGCCGTGATGGTCGAGGCTTTGGCTCAAGCCGGCCTGCATCACGATCAAGTCGCGGCCATCGGCATCACCAACCAGCGCGAAACCACCGTGGTCTGGGACAAGATCACTGGCCGCCCGATCTACAACGCGATCGTCTGGCAGTGCCGCCGCAGCACCGAAATCTGCCAGCAGCTCAAGCGCGATGGCCACGAGCAATACATCAGCGACACCACTGGCCTGGTCACCGACCCGTACTTCTCCGGCACCAAACTCAAGTGGATCCTCGACAACGTCGAAGGCAGCCGTGAGCGTGCCCGCAAGGGTGAACTGCTGTTCGGCACCGTCGACAGCTGGTTGATCTGGAAATTCACCGGCGGCAAGGTGCACGTCACCGACTACACCAACGCCTCACGCACCCTGCTCTTCAACATCCACACGCTGGAGTGGGACGCGAAAATGCTGCAAGTCCTCGACATCCCGCGCGAGATGCTGCCGCAAGTTAAGTCCTCGTCCGAAATCTACGGCCACACTAAAAGTGGCATCGCCATTGGCGGTATTGCCGGCGACCAGCAAGCCGCCCTCTTCGGCCAGATGTGCGTCGAACCAGGCCAGGCGAAAAACACCTACGGCACCGGCTGCTTCCTGCTGATGAACACCGGCGACAAAGCCGTGAAATCCAGGCACGGCCTGCTGACCACCATCGCTTGCGGCCCGCGCGGCGAAGTGGCCTATGCGCTGGAAGGCGCGGTGTTCAATGGTGGTTCCACCGTGCAGTGGCTGCGTGACGAACTGAAGATCATCAACGATGCCCACGACACCGAATACTTCGCCAACAAGGTCAAGGACAGCAACGGCGTGTACCTGGTACCGGCCTTCACCGGTCTGGGCGCTCCGTACTGGGACCCGTATGCCCGTGGCGCGCTGTTCGGCCTGACTCGCGGCGTACGCGTGGATCACATCATTCGCGCAGCCCTGGAGTCGATTGCCTACCAGACCCGTGACGTTCTGGACGCCATGCAGCAGGATTGTGGCGAACGCCTGAAAGCTTTGCGCGTGGACGGCGGCGCGGTGGCGAACAATTTCCTGATGCAATTCCAGGCCGACATTCTCGGCACTCAGGTCGAGCGCCCGCAAATGCGCGAAACCACCGCGTTGGGCGCGGCTTACCTGGCGGGCCTGGCGTGCGGCTTCTGGGGCAGCCTGGAGGAGTTGCGCGACAAGGCCGTGATCGAGCGCGAGTTCGAGCCGACGCTGGACGAAACCGCGAAGGAAAAACTCTACGCCGGCTGGAAAAAAGCCGTCAGCCGCACGCGGGACTGGGAACCGCACGAAGGCGCTGAATAAACCAAGGCCGGAGTTCGTATCCGGTTGTAACTGGTAGGGAGCGGATTCCTGCGGCATCATGGGCAAATTTTGCATGGCAGCCCAAAGGAAGCCCCATGAATCTGCCTCCCCGTCAGCAGCAAATCCTCGAACTGGTCCGCGAACGCGGCTATGTCAGCATTGAGGAAATGGCTCAGCTGTTCGTCGTTACACCGCAAACCATCCGCCGCGATATCAATCAACTGGCAGAAGTCAATCTGTTGCGTCGCTACCACGGCGGCGCAGCCTATGATTCCAGTGTCGAAAACACCGCCTACGCCATGCGCGCCGATCAGATGCGTGATGAAAAGCAACGTATTGGCGAAGCCATTGCCGCGCAGATTCCCGATCACGCCTCGCTGTTCATCAACATCGGCACCACCACCGAATCCATCGCTCGAGCGCTGCTCAACCACAACCACCTGAAGATCATCACTAACAACCTGCACGTCGCTTCGATGCTCAGCGCCAAAGACGATTTCGACGTGCTGCTGACAGGCGGCAACGTACGGCGTGACGGCGGTCTGGTCGGGCAGGCCAGCGTCGATTTCATCAACCAGTTCAAGGTCGACTTTGCCCTGGTCGGCATCAGCGGTATCGATGAAGACGGCAGCCTGCTGGATTTCGATTATCAGGAAGTACGGGTATCCCAGGCGATCATCGCCAACGCCCGTCAAGTAATCCTCGCGGCGGACTCCAGCAAATTCGGACGCAACGCCATGATTCGCCTGGGCCCGATCAGCCTGATCGATTGCCTGGTCACTGATCAGCAGCCTTCGCCGGCCCTGACGCAGTTGTTGAGCCAGCACAAGATTCGGTTGGAAGTGGTTTAACCCCCCCCGACTCTCGTTCCCACGCTCTGCGTGGGAATGCCGCCTGGGACGCTCCGCGTCCCACCTCAAGCGCTGACGCAGAGCGTCTATTGATGCATTCCCACGCAGAGCGTGGGAACGATCTGTGCGCAAATGTTCGAAAATTTTCCTTTAACTGCCCTTCGATCAGTATTTTCAATCGAAGGTGGCTGGTTGCGCGCGTCTTTATGGGCTAATATTTTCGTAAATGAACATTGATGTTCGAATTACAATATAGAAATTCAAAAGCCCGAGGCCAGCCGATGCCCACTTCTACCTTGCCTACGCCCCCTCTCGCCGAGGTTTACGATATCGCCGTCATCGGTGGTGGGATCAATGGCGTGGGGATCGCAGCGGATGCCGCCGGTCGCGGTCTTTCGGTATTCCTTTGCGAAAAGGATGATCTGGCCAGCCACACCTCGTCTGCCAGCAGCAAGCTGATCCACGGCGGCCTGCGCTACCTCGAACATTACGAATTCCGCCTGGTGCGCGAAGCCCTCGCCGAACGCGAAGTGCTGCTGGCGAAGGCGCCGCACATCGTCAAACAAATGCGCTTCGTGTTGCCACACCGTCCGCACTTGCGGCCCGCCTGGATGATCCGCGCCGGCCTGTTCCTTTATGATCACCTCGGCAAACGGGAAAAACTCAAAGGCTCGAAAAGCCTGAAGTTCGGTCCGGACAGCGTACTGAAAAGCGAAATCACCCAAGGCTTCGAATATTCCGATTGCTGGGTTGATGACGCACGCCTGGTCGTACTGAACGCCATGGCCGCCCGCGAGAAAAGCGCTCATGTCCACACCCAAACCCGTTGCGTCGGTGCTCGTCGCACCAAAGGCCTGTGGCATCTGCACCTGGAACGCGCCGATGGCAGCCTGTTTTCGATCCGCACCAAAGCGCTGGTGAATGCAGCCGGCCCGTGGGTCGCCAAGTTCATCCGCGACGACCTGAAGATGGAATCGCCCTATGGCATTCGACTGATACAAGGCAGCCATTTGATCGTGCCGAAACTGTATGAAGGCGAACACGCGCACATTCTGCAGAATGAAGATCAACGCATCGTCTTCACCATTCCGTACCTGAACCACTTCACCCTGATCGGCACCACCGACCGCGAGTACACCGGCGACCCGGCGAAAGTTGCAATCACCGAAGGCGAAACCAATTACCTACTCAAAGTGGTCAACGCCCACTTCAAGAAGCAACTCAGCCGCGACGATATCCTGCACAGCTATTCCGGTGTTCGTCCGCTGTGCAACGACGAATCCGACAACCCGTCGGCCGTCACCCGCGACTACACCCTGGCGTTGTCGGGCAGTGCCGAAGAAGCGCCGCTGCTGTCAGTGTTCGGCGGCAAACTGAC
This sequence comes from Pseudomonas sp. B21-048, assembly GCF_024748615.1. NCBI lineage: Bacteria > Pseudomonadati > Pseudomonadota > Gammaproteobacteria > Pseudomonadales > Pseudomonadaceae > Pseudomonas > Pseudomonas sp. B21-048. The sequence goes on from NZ_CP087168.1 coordinate 4,429,174, forward strand.
GACTTACCGCAAACTGGCCGAATCGGCGCTGGCGCAACTGGCCCCCTACTTCACGCACATCCAGCCAAGCTGGACCGCCAGCGCTACCCTGCCTGGCGGCGAAGACATGACCACCCCGCAAGCCTTGAGCTCGCGGATTCGCGACCAATTCGACTGGCTGCCCACCGAGATCGCCCGTCGCTGGGCCACCAGTTACGGCAGCCGCACCTGGCGCATGCTCGAACGCGTGGAAAAACTCAGTGACCTGGGCGAACACCTCGGCGGCGGCCTCTACACCCGCGAAGTCGATTACCTGTGCAGCGAAGAATGGGCGACCACTGCCGAGGACATCCTATGGCGCCGCACCAAGCTTGGGTTGTTCACGACGTCGGCAGAACAGCAAAAACTTAAGGAATACTTGAACAAGGTCGAACAGAACCGCCGCAAGATCGAAGCGGCCTGATCGGCAATCCGGTTAAAACGAAGCCCCTGAATCTCACGATTCAGGGGCTTTTTTCCTCCCGTAGGAGCGAGGGTGATTCATTCGGTTTTCCGAACGCGACTTGCCGGTCGATTCGGTTAACCGGATTGTCCAGTGCAAAAAAATCACGCCATGAATATTTAATATCCTTATAAATCAATAACTTGATCTGTATCGCCTGGCCTGGCACGACTCATGCTCTACACTCTTGAACGAATACCTGTTGCGCCAACACGTCAGGGTCATCAGGCATTCGCAGCACCGAAGGGCCGATGAACTGGCTCCATAAAAAAAACAATGTCGAGGAAAATTTGATGCGCATCGTTCCCCATCTCCTGGGCGCAGCCATTGCTGCCGCTCTGATTAGCACTCCAGTTTTCGCAGCCGAACTCACCGGCACACTGAAGAAGATCAAAGAGTCCGGCACCATCACCCTCGGGCATCGTGACGCTTCCATTCCGTTTTCCTACATCGCGGACGCTTCCGGCAAACCGGTTGGCTACTCCCACGATATCCAGCTGAAAATCGTTGAAGCCATCAAGAAAGACCTGGACATGCCCAACCTCCAGGTCAAATACAACCTGGTAACCTCGCAAACCCGTATCCCGCTGGTGCAGAACGGCACCGTGGACGTCGAATGCGGCTCCACCACCAACAACGTCGAACGTCAGCAGCAAGTTGACTTCTCCGTCGGCATCTTCGAAATCGGCACCAAGCTGCTGGCCAAGAAAGATTCCCCTTACAAAGACTTCGCCGACCTTAAAGGCAAGAACGTCGTGACCACCGCCGGCACCACGTCCGAGCGCATCCTCAAGTCGATGAACGCCGATAAGCAAATGGGCATGAACGTGATCTCCGCCAAAGACCATGGCGAGTCCTTCCAGATGCTGGAAACCGGCCGTGCCGTGGCTTTCATGATGGACGACGCCTTGCTGGCCGGTGAAATGGCCAAGGCCAAGAAGCCGACTGACTGGGCCGTAACCGGGACTGCGCAGTCCAATGAAATTTACGGTTGCATGGTTCGCAAAGGCGACGCACCGTTCAAGAAAGCTGTCGACGACGCCATCATCGCGACCTACAAGTCCGGCGAGATCAACAAGATCTACGAAAAATGGTTCATGCAGCCAATTCCGCCAAAAGGCCTGAACCTGATGTTCCCGATGAGCGAAGAGCTCAAGGCCCTGATCGCCAATCCGACCGACAAAGCGGCTGACGAAAAGAAATCCTGATTTCTGACTAACCTTATCCCCTGAGAGGGCCTGCGCCCTTTCAGGGATTTGTCACTCCCTGCTGGCATTTCTGGAAACACTCGAACCGGTGGCTATCGAGCCGCTCGTGTGTGCCTGAACTTCAAGGTTCGGGCGGGAACGGAGCTTCCCCAGGCGGGCATTTGCACATCGAACGAATCCGAGGGGAGACCCTAATGAATTACAACTGGGACTGGGGCGTGTTCTTCAAGTCCACCGGCGTGGGCAGCGAGATTTATTTCGACTGGTACCTCTCCGGTTTGGGCTGGACCATTGCCATCGCCGTCGCCGCCTGGATCATCGCGCTGCTGCTGGGCTCGATTCTGGGCGTCATGCGTACGGTGCCGAATCGCATCGTATCGGGCATCGCGACCTGCTACGTCGAACTCTTCCGTAACGTGCCGCTGCTGGTTCAGCTGTTCATCTGGTACTTCCTGGTGCCCGACCTGCTGCCTGCGGACATCCAGGAGTGGTACAAGCAGGATCTCAACCCGACCACCTCGGCCTTCCTCAGCGTCGTCGTGTGCCTGGGTCTGTTCACCACCGCTCGGGTTTGCGAACAAGTTCGCACCGGTATTCAGGCGCTGCCTCGCGGTCAGGAATCCGCTGCCCGCGCCATGGGTTTCAAGCTGCCGCAGATCTACTGGAACGTGCTGCTGCCCCAAGCTTACCGCATCATCATTCCGCCGCTTACCTCGGAATTCCTGAACGTGTTCAAGAACTCCTCCGTAGCGTCGCTGATCGGCCTGATGGAGTTGCTCGCGCAAACCAAACAGACCGCCGAGTTCTCCGCCAACCTGTTCGAAGCCTTCACCTTGGCAACGCTGATCTACTTCACGCTGAACATGGGCCTGATGTTGCTGATGCGCGGTGTCGAGAAGAAAGTTGCCGTACCAGGCCTGATCTCCGTAGGGGGTAAATGATGGAATTCGACTTCTCGGGCATCATCCCTTCCCTGCCGGGCTTGTGGAACGGCATGGTCATGACCCTGCAACTGATGGCGCTGGGCGTGATCGGCGGGATCATCCTCGGTACCATCCTGGCGCTGTGCCGTCTGTCCCACAGCAAACTGCTGTCGAACCTGGCCGGCGCGTACGTTAACTACTTCCGCTCGATCCCGCTGCTGCTGGTCATCACCTGGTTCTACCTGGCGGTGCCGTTCGTACTGCGCTGGATCACCGGCGAAGACACCCCGATCGGCGCGTTCGCCTCGTGCATCGTGGCCTTCATGATGTTCGAAGCGGCGTACTTCTGCGAAATCGTCCGGGCCGGCGTGCAGTCGATTCCCAAGGGCCAGATGGCGGCTGCCCAGGCCATGGGCATGACTTACGGCCAGATGATGCGTTTGATCATCCTGCCGCAAGCGTTCCGCAAGATGACCCCGCTGCTGCTGCAACAGAGCATTATCCTGTTTCAGGACACCTCGCTGGTTTACGCGGTGGGTCTGGTGGACTTCCTCAATGCCTCGCGCGCCAGTGGCGACATCATCGGCCGCTCCAATGAGTTTTTGATCTTCGCCGGTTTCACATACTTCATCATCAGCTTTGCCGCCTCGCAGCTGGTCAAGCGTCTGCAAAAAAGGTTTGCCGTATGATCTCTATCAAGAATGTCAACAAGTGGTATGGCGACTTCCAGGTACTGACTGACTGCAGCACCGAGGTCAAAAAAGGCGAAGTGATCGTGGTGTGCGGGCCATCCGGTTCCGGCAAATCCACCCTGATCAAATGCGTCAACGCGCTGGAACCGTTCCAGAAAGGCGACGTGATCGTCGATGGCACGTCCATCGCCGACCCGAAAACCAACCTGCCGAAACTGCGTTCGCGCGTCGGCATGGTGTTCCAGCATTTCGAACTGTTCCCGCACCTGAGCATCATGGATAACCTGACCATCGCGCAAATCAAGGTGCTGGGCCGCAGCAAGGAAGAAGCCAGCAAAAAAGCCCTGCAACTGCTTGAGCGCGTAGGCCTCTCCGCCCACGCCAAAAAGCACCCGGGCCAGCTTTCTGGTGGTCAGCAACAGCGTGTGGCGATTGCCCGTGCGCTGGCGATGGACCCGATCGTCATGCTGTTCGACGAACCGACCTCGGCACTGGACCCGGAAATGGTCAACGAAGTACTCGACGTGATGGTGCAACTGGCCCACGAAGGCATGACCATGATGTGCGTAACCCACGAAATGGGCTTCGCCCGTAAAGTGGCGGACCGGGTGATTTTCATGGACCAGGGCAAGATCATCGAAGACTGCAAGAAAGAAGAGTTCTTCGGCGACATCAACGCCCGTGCCGAGCGTACGCAGCACTTCCTCGCGAAAATTTTGCAGCACTAAGCAATACACCGCTCCCCAATGTGGGAGCGGGCTTGTGTGGCGAGGGGGCTTGCCCCCGTTCGGCTGCGAAGCAGTCGTAAACCCGTTGCATGCGGTTTGACTTCTAAATGCCGGGGCCGCTTCGCGACCCAACGGGGGCAAGCCCCCTCGCCACAGGCCGCTCCCACAGGGGGCCCGTGGGTATATGGATATTTGTGTTGTGGTTGACCCAAGGCATCTGTGATGAAATGCGACTCCACCCTCTATCGCGCCACGCCGCCATCACTCGCCGTGAAACCCCGTTTGATTCGCCATCTGTTCCTGCCGCCGCTGGTCATCGCATTGATGGTCGGATTGGGTTACATCGGCTTCTGGGTCAGTGAACACTACGGAATTCGCGGCCTCAGCGAGAACGGCCAGCGTCAGCTGGAACTGCACGCCCGCGCCGTCGAGAGCGAAATCAGCAAATACACCTACCTGCCCAGCCTGCTGGAACTCGAATCCAGTGTTTCAAAGCTGTTGAGCGACACATCGCCGGAACACCGGCAGACGGTCAACGAATACCTCGAAGGCCTGAACCGGCGCAGCCGCAGTCGGGCTATCTATGTGATGGATACCACCGGTCGGGTGGTGGCGACCAGTAACTGGCGGGATGTCGACAGTTACCTCGGTGAAGACCTGTCCTTCCGCGCTTATTTCCAGAATGCCGTGCGCGGTCAGCCGGGGCGTTTCTACGGCATCGGCAGCACCAGTGGCGAACCCGGCTATTACCTGGCTCATGGCTTGGAAGAGCACGGCAAGATCATCGGCGTCGCCGTGGTCAAGGTCCGCCTCGAAGCCATGGAAGAACGCTGGCAGCGTGCGCGCCTGGAAGCCTTCGTCAGCGACGAGAATGGCATCATCATCCTCTCCAGCGATCCGGCGCGGCGGCTTAAATCGGTTGTGCCATTGAGCGAAGAAACCAAGGAAAAACTGGCTCGTAGTCTGCAGTACTACTGGTTTCCACTGAACGAACTGCAACCGCTGGCACGTGAACGACTGGCTGAAGGCGAGGAAAAACTGACCTTCCCCGCCAACAGCGAATTGATGTCCGATGAAGAGAACATCAGCTACCTCTCGCAAACCCGTCCTCTAAGCGATACACCCTGGAATTTCACCCTGCTCACGCCTTTGCAAGACTTGCGGCGTGAAGCGATCAATCAGGGGATTCTGGTGGCGGTGGCGTTTGCCCTGGTGGCGTTTCTGCTGATTGCCTGGAACGAACGGCGCAAGGTCATTGCCACCCGCCTCGCGGCGCGGGAAGCCTTGCAGGAAGCCAACAATCAACTGGAGCGTCGGATTACCGAACGCACCACCGATCTGCGCGCCAGCAACGAACAGCTCAAGGGCCAGATCCGCGAACGGCGGCAGGCCGAAGAGACATTGCGCCGCGCCCAGGATGAACTGGTCCAGGCCGGTAAACTGGCCGCCATCGGCCAGATGTCCACCAGCATCGCCCATGAATTGAACCAGCCGCTGGCCGCCTTGCGGACCTTGTCCGGTAATACCGTGCGCTTTCTGGAACGCGGTCAGCTGGACGTGGCCAGCACCAACCTCAAGACCATCAATGAACTGATCGACCGCATGGGCCGGATCACCGCCAGCCTGCGTTCCTTTGCCCGGCGTGGCGATGACAAGGGCCAGGCCAGCTTTGGTAAAGCCGTGGATGCCGCCCTGCAATTGCTCGGTAGCCGGATGGAAAGCGCACATCTGCACTTACATCGCGACCTCGAAGACGTGCAGGTGCAGATCGACCAGACCCGGCTGGAGCAGATTCTGGTCAACCTGATCGGCAATGCGCTCGACGCCATGCAGTCGCAGCCCCAACCGGCGTTGTGGCTCGAAGGCGAGGAGTTCGACGGTAAATATCGCCTGCGGGTGCGCGACAACGGCCACGGCATCGATGCCGAAGCGCGCAAGCATCTGTTCGAGCCGTTCTTCACCACCAAACCCGGCGAACAAGGCCTGGGCCTCGGCCTGACTTTATCGGCGAGCCTGGCCGCCGCCACCGGCGGGCATCTGGGTGTCGAGCACCCGGCCAGCGGTGGCACCACCTTCGTCCTCAGTTTACCGTTGGTAAGCCCCACTCCCGCCGAGCCAATATGAACAACGACCTAAGTGTACTGATTGTCGAAGACGACCCCCATGTATTGCTCGGTTGCCAACAGGCGCTGACCCTGGAAGACATTCCCTGCGTGGGCGTCGGCAGCGCCGAAGAAGCGCTGGAGCGGGTCGGCGATAACTTCGCCGGCATCGTCATCAGCGACATCCGCCTGCCGGGCATCGATGGCCTGGAACTGCTGACCCGGCTCAAGGCCCGCGATCGCAGCCTGCCAGTGGTGCTGATTACCGGCCACGGCGACATCTCCATGGCCGTCGGTGCGATGCAGAAAGGCGCCTACGATTTCATGGAAAAACCCTTCTCCCCAGAACGTCTGGTGGACGTCGCCCGCCGCGCGCTAGAGCAACGTAGCCTGGCACGGGAGGTTTCTTCGTTGCGCCGGCAACTGGCCGAGCGCGATTCCCTCGAAGGCCGGATCATCGGACGCTCGCCGGCCATGCAGAACCTGCGGGAACTGATCGCTAACGTTGCCGACACCTCGGCCAACGTGCTGATCGAAGGGGAGACCGGCACCGGCAAGGAATTGGTCGCGCGCTGCCTGCACGATTTCAGCCGTCGGCACACCAAACAGTTCGTCGCGCTGAACTGCGGTGGCCTGCCGGAGAACCTGTTCGAAAGTGAAATATTCGGCCATGAGGCCAACGCCTTCACCGGTGCCGGCAAGCGGCGGATCGGCAAGATCGAACACGCCGATGGCGGCACGCTGTTCCTCGATGAAGTGGAAAGCATGCCGCTGCCGTTGCAGATCAAACTGCTGCGAGTGTTGCAGGAACGCACCCTCGAACGCCTCGGCTCGAACCAGAGCGTGGCGGTGGATTGCCGGGTGATCGCCGCGACCAAATCCGATCTGGATCAATCGAGCAAGGCTGGCGAATTTCGCAGCGACCTGTATTACCGCCTGAACGTGGTGACCCTGGAATTGCCACCGCTACGCGAACGCCGCGAAGACATCCTGCAATTGTTCGAGCACTATTTGCAGCAGTCATCCCTGCGCTTCGACCGCGCAGTGCCGGAACTGGACAATCAGACTCTGTCGACCCTGATGAGCCACGACTGGCCGGGTAACGTGCGCGAACTGCGCAACGTCGCCGAGCGTTTCGCACTGGGCCTGCCGGCCTTCAAAAAATCCGGCACCAATGGCAGCAATCAGGGCCTGGCCTTCGCCGAAGCGGTGGAAGCCTTTGAGCGCAACTTGCTCAGCGACGCCTTGCAGCGCAGCGGCGGCAACCTGACCCAAGCCAGCCTGGAACTGGGGATGGCCAAGACCACGCTGTTCGACAAAGTGAAGAAATACGGGCTGAGCCACTGATGGATCTGATGTTCAAAGCCACTCTGGGCGCGGCGGTGGCTTGGTTGATGGCGACGGTGCTTGTGACTGTCTGGGTTCGCCTCCAGACCTGACCACCAACCGTCGCGAGTACTGTGATGAGTAACAGCATTTTGGGAAGCGTCTGACATCAATTCGTGTAAACCCTTGTTAGCGTGGCATTGAACCCGGCTTCAGGACGTTCAGTTGTGACTGACCATGGAAGGTCTTTTGCACCGGTGCATCAACGTCCCGAAGCCTATTCCACGCATAGGACAAGGAGTCATGGATGTTCGACGCCAACCCACACGCCCGTTTCAGCCTGACTGTCGACGATTTAATGCACGACCTTCAGGTGCTTTCATTCAGCGGCAAGGAATTCATCAGCCAGCCTTACGCCTTTGATCTCGAACTGGTCAGCGAACGACGGGACCTCACCGCGAAAATCCTGCTGCACAAACGCGCCTTTTTGGCCTTCAACGACAGCGGCGCTGGCATTCACGGGCAGGTGTACGATTTTGCCCGAGGCAGCCCAGGTAAACGCCTGACCCGCTACCGCATGACCTTGGTTCCTCAGCTGGCCTATCTGGCGCATCGCACCAACCAGCGGATTTTTCAAAACCTGTCGGTCCCGCAGATCATCCAGCGGCTACTCGCGGAACACGGGATCCTCGAAGACACCTGCCTGTTCCAGCTCGGCTCGACTTACCCTCCACGTGACTTTTGCGTTCAATACCATGAGTCCGATCTGGGTTTCATACAGCGACTGTGCGAGGAAGAGGGTCTGCATTACCACTTTCGCCATCGCCGCGATCAGCATGTGCTGGTGTTCGGTGACGACCAGACCGTGTTTCCCCTGCTCGACGGTGCGACGCCTTTCAAGCAGGACAGCGGCATGGTCGCGCAAAAGCCGGTAGTCAATTTCTTTGATGTGTGGGAGCAAACCCGCCCCAACCGAAGCGCTCGCCGCGCCTACGACTTTGAGAAAGCCCGTATTCAGCTCGAGTCCAGCTATCGCCCCACCCTCGACACTGCCCAGCCGGATCTGGAGATTTACGATTACCCGGGCCACTTTACCCAGCGTGAGCGGGGTAAGCGCCTGAGTCTGCGTGAGCTGGAACGCCATCGTGCCGATTGCGAGGAAGCGCAGGGGAAAAGCGATCAGGCCTCACTGGCCGCCGGGCACTTTTTGCAACTGTCCGAGCATCCCATTGATGAATGGAACCAGCTGTGGTTGCTGACTGAGGTTCAGCACGAAGGCCGGATGCCGCAAGTCCTCGAAGAGAGTGCGGTGAGTAACGCCGCCGATATCGAACAGGGTTTTCAAGGCTATCGCAACCAATTCGTCGCCACGCCCTGGGAGGTGTTCTACCGCCCGCCACAGATCCACGACAAACCGAGAATGTCCGGCAATCAAACGGCCGTGGTCACCGGCCCCGAGAATGAAGAGATCCACTGCGACCAATATGGTCGGGTGAAGGTGCAGTTTTTCTGGGATCGCGAAGGCCGTTACGACGACAAAAGCAGTTTTTGGGTGCGGGTGGCCACCGGTTGGGCCGGCAATGCGTATGGCAGTAGCACACTCCCGCGAGTGGGCATGGAAGTACTGGTCAGCTTTCTCGAAGGCGACCCGGATCAACCAGTGATCAGCGGATGTTTTGTGAACAGCAAGAATTCAACGCCTTATGAATTGCCCAAGCACAAGACCCGCAGCGTGTTTCGCTCCCGCAGTTCGCCCGACAGCACGGGTTTCAATGAACTGCACCTGGAAGACCGTACCGGCCAGGAGTTGATTTACCTGCGTGCCCAGCGAGATATGGAGCAGAAGGTTGAAAACGACAGCCGCCTGGAAGTGGGCAACGAACGTCGGGAAACCGTTAACGGCGACAGCTTCACCGTACTGAAAGCCAAAGAACATCGAACCATTACCGGGGACCGGCAAGTCCAGCTCCAGGCCAGTGACTACCTGCACGTCGCCGGCAACAGCCACACCCTGGTCGATGGGATGCTGGTGACCAAAGCGGGCCGGGAAATTGTCCTCGAGGCTGATTACCTGGTTCTGAAAGCGCGCCTGGGTGTCAGTATCAGCACCGGCAGCGAACACTTTGTGATGGGCCCCGGTGGAATTTTCAGCAGCAGCCAAATCCAGATTGGCGGTACGCCCGTGCCGGCCCCGGACGCATCGCTAGCGATGCCGGGATCCATTGATGCCTTGTCTGCGCCCCCCGAATTGCCCCCGATCATCGCGCCTTCCCAGAATGAGCTAATGGCGGTCAGTCACGCGCTGGAGGCGGATTTCTGCCCCCTCTGCGAAGCCTGCCGGGCTGGCCTCTGCCCGACTGAAGGAGCTGCCGCATGATGGATACACTCCCCCGCCAGTGGATGACCGAACAGCGGCGCTTTGGCCATGAAGTATGTCTGGTGCTGGGCTCGGAGAATGAGCGCGAAACGCGCCAGTTATTGCTGAACTCCAGCCAATTTGAACAGTACTTGGGCGTCTACAGCGGCACCCACATCACTGACCTGGCTGACGCCGGTCCGTTCATTTTCACCTTGGACCAACCCGGCGACCGCCGTATTGACGAATTGCTCGAGCACCCGCAGCGAAACTGGGGCTGGCTGGTCAGCCTGCCAAAAGGCGAACTGCGCAAACTGGTGAGTCACTGGCAGGAGCGCCTGATCATCGGCACGCGTCCCCATCGGGCGCTGTATCGCTTTCACGACAATCGAGTATTGGCCCGCGCGCTTGAACAGTTGCCCGTCGACGCCTACCCGGCCTACCTCGGGCCGTCGATCAGTGTGTGCTACTGGAACGGTACAGGCTGGAAAACCGCCTTCAGCCCTGCCCCCGGCACCTATCCAGTGCCTGATGAACCACTCTGGTTACGCTCACCGATCCCCCATCCGCAGGCCAAGGAGATTCGCCGGCTCAATGCCCACCGTTTTTTGTTGGCAGAGCATCTGAAAGCCTACGTCAGACTCGCCGAACTGCATGACCCAGACACCTGGTTACGCGACCGACTGGCCTTGGCGCAGGCATGGGGCTGGCTGGAGCCGGAGCAATTGGCGTTTCTGCTGACCCAGAGTTTGCAGGCGCCCGCGTACACGCTGGCGCCGCACTGGCAGGCGCGTCCTGATGAAACGCCCATTGAGCATTTCGAGCGGGTGCATCAGGTAACGGAGTTTTTGCAAGGAGAAGCCCCGCTATGAAACGCGCATTACGAACCGCTAGCTTGGGTTGTTGTCTCGCGTTAACCGCAGGCTGCGCCACCAGCCAGCCGAACACATTCACCTTCACCGCCGATTTACCGCCCGACTTCACCTACCAGGCCATTGCCGTGTATGTGCCCGCCAAAGGCGAAACCTGCACCGTGCCCGGCGGGCGAAATACTGAAGTCGGGTACAACATGAAATGGCGTGAAAACTACCAGCCAAACGCTGAGATTGCCCTGCGCCGAACGGTCAGTGGGTGCCCGTTGGTCATTAGCCGTATCAAGCTGGATATCAATGCGACCTACGGCAAAACCCGGAGAGATTTTGGCGGGGATTCTGCAGGGGTCGTCATTCGCGATGAATTGGACCAACAGTACAAACGTGCCTTCAACGAGGCAGGTGAAAGTACCTTCTTCGGTGAATGCCAATGGCTGTTTCGCACTTCAGGCAAACCACGCATCCTCAGAAAAATCCTTGATTGCAAAAAAACCGATGCGCAGGGCGAACCGGGGCGGGGTCGTCCGTTTTCGGCATACACCCTCGATCAACTGCCGGGTAAAACCGTGAGGATGCGCATCAAGTTGGCGGATGAGGAAAGGCCTGGTTGGGGAGACACGTGGGTCAAAGTGCCGAATGGCTGGAAGCGTTGCATGGGCAAGGGCTTTGAAGATCAGGATGCGTATTGCTTTGGCAACTACAAAGACTTCAGCGGTTTTCTAATGCCCGACGGACGGCAATGCACCATTTACCCAGGCTGCACTGAATAAGGACATCTCCCCCATGACAACGTCATATCCACTGGTGAAGTCGCTGTTTAAAAGCCCCGTTTTAGGCTGTTGTCTCGCGTTAACCGCAGGCTGTGCCACCAGCCAGCCGAACACATTCACCTTCACCGCCGATTTACCGCCCGACTTCGCCTACCAGGCCATTGCCGTGTATGTGCCCGCCAAAGGCGAAACCTGCACCGTGCCCGGCGGGAGAAATACAGAAGTCGGGTACAACATGAAATGGCGTGAAAACTACCAGCCAACCGCTGAAATCGCCCTGCGCCGAACGGTCAGTGGGTGCCCGTTGGTCATTAGCCGCATCGAGCTGAAAATCTATGGGACTTACGGTAAAGCCCGGGGAGATTTTGGCGCGGATATCGCCAGCGTGTTCATTCGCGACGAGGTGGAAAATCAGTACAAAAGTGTCGTTAACGACGCCGGCGAAAGCACCTTCGATGGTGAATGCCAACGGCTATTCCGCACCGTCGGGCCACAACGACGCATCGTAAAACTCCTCAACTGCAAAACAATCAACGCACAGGGCGAGCGCGGACGTGGCCAGCCCTTCGCTGCGTACACCCCGGACCAACTGCCGGGGAAAACCGTGAGGATGCGCATCAAGTTGGCGGATGAGGAAAGGCCTGGTTGGGGAGACACGTGGGTCAAAGTGCCGAATGGCTGGAAGCGTTGCATGGGCAAGGGCTTTGAAGATCAGGATGCGTATTGCTTTGGCAACTACAAGGACTTCAGTGGTTTTCAGATGCCCGATGGAAAGCAATGCACCATTTACCCAGGCTGCACTGAATAAGGACATCTCCCCCATGAAAACGTCGTATCCACTGGTGAAGTCGCTGTTTAAAAGCCCCGTTTTAGGCTGTTGTCTCGTATTAACCGCAGGCTGTGCCACCAGCCAGCCGAACACATTCACCTTCACCGCCGATTTACCGCCCGACTTCACCTACCAGGCCATTGCCGTGTATGTGCCCGCCAAAGGCGAAACCTGCACCGTGCCCGGCGGGCGCAATACCGCAGTCGGATACAACATGAAATGGCGTGGAAACTACCAGCCAAACGCTGAGATCGCCCTGCGCCGAACGGTCAGTGGGTGCCCACTGGTCATTAGCCGTATCGAGCTGGAAATCTATGGGACTTACGGTAAAGCCCGGGGAGACTTTGGTGCGGATATCGCCAGCGTGTTCATTCGTGAAGAGGTGGAAGATCAGTACAAAAGCGTCGTCAACGAAGCCGGCGAAAGCACCTTCTATGGTGAATGCCAACAGCTATTTCGCACCTCAGGTAAGCCTCGCATCCTCAGAAAACTCCTCAATTGCAAAACAATCAACGCACAGGGCGAGCGCGGACGTGGCCAGCCCTTCGCGGCGTACACCCCGGACCAATTGCCGGGAAAAACCGTGAAGATGCACATCAAGCTCGCCGATGAGGAACGGCCTGGCTGGGGAGACACCTGGGTCAAAGTGCCGAACGGCTGGAAGCGCTGCATGGGCAAAAGCTTTGAGGACCAAGATGCTTACTGCAATGGCAATTACACAGAGTTCAGCACTTTCACAATGGTGGATGGGCGTGTTTGCACCATTTATCCCGGCTGTACCGAATAAGGAGCGTTCAAAATGACGTCATTGGAGAAAGAGCTGCAATCACGGTTAAGCAGTCGCGTACTCGCCTGTCCCGTGCAAGGTAAGTGGAGCAGTTTTCAGTTGGTTGACGAGTTTGGTTCAGGCGAACCCTATGCCGGATTGGCCTACATCGTAACCGATTCGGAAGGAAAAACCTACGAAGGTAGTCTGGATGCTACCGGCACCGGCAAGATTACTAATCACTTCGCAGGCCCCATCGCACTCATCTTTGATCAGAATTACCAAGGGGAGGAGATGGTTTATGTGCGTGCGATCGAAAGACCTCATTACCCCCTAAAAATCACTGAACTCCAGGTCCGAGCCGAACAAACCCGCTACCTGAACCAAAACTCCACCCGCACCAAAGAAAACCCTGCACAAGTCTGCGCGGATGAGTATTTCCAGGTGGAAGTGCGCCATCTGGTCAAGCATGTCTCGCACCTGCCTCCTGAGGTCTATCGCCATTACCCACACGGTACGGGGCGGGAGAAACTCATGGGTAAACATGGCGCACTTGGCATTGCCCTGTTGCCGTTGCAACACACCGTGCTGGAAGTGCGCCCGCTGCGGGCCTTGCGGCCCATGCTCTCGACCGACCCTGAATTCTGTGCGCTCAACCTGTACCAACTGGCGCTAATGGCCACCTTGAGCTATTGCCCCTTTGGTCAGCAGCCCGATAATCAACCCGTCAGAACCAGGACCGTGAGCTTCCCCCTGCAACCAAGCGTCGGTAACTGGTTCGGGGATGCACTGGCCAAATCTGATGAACTTTGGAAAGTCGATGCAGCGCAAACAAAAGCGTACTACCCACTGTACGAGGATGTGCCGTATTCCAAGCGACTGGAGATCGTGCCCTTCGACCCAGATCTCTATCCAGTAAACAAGCCAGAGCTCGAAGGTGACCAGGAACATCCCGCCAAAATTCACTTCTTAGACGACAGGAAACTTGGCTCGGAATCCACCGATACCCAGGCCTTCATCGCCCATCACGACGAGCTGATCCTGATTTCGGTACGTGGCACCTATGAAATCGTCGCGGATGGCCTGCGCGACGTCGATGCATTTCAAGCGCCGTTTGAAGACACAGACAGCAAGGTGCACCGTGGTTTTTACCAGGCAGCGCAGAGTGCTTATAACTTCGTCGTGGAATACCTCGACAGATTTTACGCTGGTCAAAAACTACTGATCTGCGGCCACAGCCTGGGGGGCGCAGTGGCGTTACTGCTCTCAGAAATGCTGCGTCGCAGGCCGGAAGCCTACAACATCCAGCTCTACACCTACGGCGCCCCCCGCGCCGGCGATGCCAATTTCGTAAAAGGTGCCAAGGGTCTGGTGCATTACCGCATGGTCGCCCACAACGACCCGGTGCCGAGCGTGCCCGGCACCTGGATGGACACCAAGGTTGACGTTTTCGGGACCGGGGCGGCGCTGACCTTCGTCAACGTACCCGTTGGCCTCTCGGTATTTGTCGCCGGCATCACTAACTGGAACGGCGAACCCTACGAACACCACGGCACCCTGCATCACGCGATGCCGGTGCAGTTCAGCCGCAAGGAAATGTCCATGATCCTGTGGGAGCCCGGCTGCGACACCATTGCCCAGCATGCCGCCTGCTCGGTGGCCATCCAGCAAAAAAATGGCCTCCCGGATCGACCTTCGCTGCTGACCCAACTGTTTAATGCCGGTAACCACTCGATGGTCGGCAGCTACATTCCTGCCTGTTGGGCCTCACTCAAGCGTTCGCAGGAAGCACTGGGGGCAAAACGCTCCCTCGTCACCGACCTGGAGTTTGCATGGGTCGAGCAGGCACTCCAAAGAATTACCGCTCAGTTGCGAGCCAGGCGAGGTCATTTATCGAACCAAACCCTGAAATATCAACAAACTCACGAAGCGCAAATCAACGCCTTCATTCTTGAGATCGACAAAATACACGTGACGCTCGATCGACTGAAAAAATTGCGGTACGAGCGCGTCACCGAAAAAAAGGTCTACGGATCGCTGTCGACTCAGCCTGAGCGGCTGGCAGAAAACCTGCAACGCTGGCTTGCCCATGCAGAAAATCAAGTCGTTGAGCAGTGGGCCATGGCGCCGAAGGGCGTAAACGAAGACGCGCTATTGACGTCGATCTACGGGCATACCATAGGGGCGCCGCATACCCTCGACATCGATTCGATTACTTGAACAAACACAACCGGGCTTTGCCCGAGAAGCCCCAGTAATATGGGGCGGAAGGCGCCGCCCGTGTGGGGAGCGAGCCTGCTCGCGATGATGTCGGCACAATCGGCATTGGTGTGGCTGACAGACCGCTATCGCGAGCAGGCTCGCACACACTGGATTTTGGGGTGTATGAGAGGGTGTGTTTAGTTCTGTTTAGCGTTACTTCCTGAAAGCTACAGCGCCTTGCGCCGTCGCCTACAACCACGTCAGAATCCGCCGGCTTGTGCGCCTGGAGGCCCGTCGGTAACTTGGTTCGTGTCACTGATTCCCAGTGATCGGGTTTAGTAGCCTGGATTACCCCTCAAGACGGTTGCACAAGCGTCATTTAGTCAGGTTTTCACCTGTACTTGATGGTGGCTGTGCGCATGGCACCCTCGGGTGCGCCGGGTTTGAGGGGTAACTCCGGTCTACTAACTTGCGCACAGCTGCCACCCATCCGTTTAGTAGCGAGACGGGTTGTAGCTCTACTAAAAGGTATATCCCTCAATGTTCAAAATCACTCCAAACCCACCGGAAACAGACGACGTTTCCCCGTACGAAACCCCAGGCTCCAAAAAGCTCAACGAAGCCGCCGACCGCGCCCTCGATTACTACCTCAAACCGATCATTCCCAAAGACACCCCACGCAAACCCAGCACCCTTTACTTCGTCGCCCCCGACGCCGATAACGAAACCCTGCTGGTCAATGCCTGCGAATCGCTGGCGGCGGCGAGCGTGATGTTGAGTGATTTCGCGGGGCTGCTGAACGGCCCGCAGCGCAACACCCTGCTCGGCATCCAGCACTCCATCATGTTGGGTGAACTGGCGGTGAACCGGATGCTTGATAACTTCGTTCCAACGTAAAACAGCCTCTACTGTAATTGAGGCGCTCTTGTGGCGAGGGAGCTTGCTCCCTCGCCACAAGAGCCCGCTCTCACAATTGGATTGGGGGGTTACAGAAGATTGTGTTCGGCCACTGGATCGATCTGCGCCCAGTGTGAAGTGTCTTCGCGATGGGCCTGCAAGTACGGCAACACCGCCGCCAACAACGGCGCCTTGAACGCCTCTTGAAAACGATGCGCCAACCCCGGGATCAGCTTCAACTGACTGCCACGGATATGCGCCGCCAGATGCACGCCGTGCATCACCGGCAACAGCGGATCGGCAGTGCCGTGCACCACCAGCGTCGGCACCCGCAGTTGGTTGAGCAGGTCCACACGACTGCGCTCGGCGAGGATCGCCATGATCTGGCGCTTGACGCCTTCAGGGTTGAACGCCCGGTCATAAGACAGCGCCGCTTGATGCAGCAGCGCCTGCCGATCATCAGTGACCGAGGGACTGCCCAGCGCCGCGAGCAAATCGGCCTGTTGCTCCAGCGCCACCTCGCGATTCGGCGCGCTGCGTCGCGCGAGTAACTGCACCAGCGCCGCACTCGGTGCCGGCAAACCTTCGGCACCCGAGCTGGTCATCAGCAACGTCAGGCTCTCGACCCGTTGCGGAGCCATGGCCGCCATATGCTGGGCGATCATCCCGCCCATGCTCGCGCCCAGTACGTGGAATTGCTCGACGTGCAAGGCATCCATCAGTCCAAAGGCATCGTCGGCCATGTCGGTCAGGGTGTACGGCGCCGATACCGGCAAACCGAGTTTGTAGCGCAGCACTTCAAAGGTCAGGTTGGCGTCGACAGGCGTCTGCCGCCAAGTGGAGAGGCCCACATCGCGATTGTCATAGCGGATCACCCGAAAACCCTGCTGACACAGCGCAACCACCACCTCGTCCGGCCAGTGAATCAGCTGCCCACCCAGGCCCATCACCAACAACAACGCAGGGTCCGAGGCACGGCCAATGCTCTGGTACGCCAGGCTCACCTGCTTCAGATCGACCCGCTCGGTCGGAACATTGACATCGCACCGCGTAGCCGCCAGGGACGACAGGCTGAACAATAAAGCGGCCAGAAAAGTGGCCGCCGATAAAAATAAAGCACGCATGAAAAACACCGAAACGCAGAACTCCAGTAGAGCGCGAGTCTGATGAAGTTTGTTCAAGCGCGCTGCCACAGTTACGTGACAGTTTGATGAAGATTGCCGAGCGGTCATCAACCCGCACGTTCGAGCGCGTTCGACCGTCGATCATCGCTATAAAAATGGCCCGTAACCTGGCGTTTGATAAACCACACAACCCTATAACTATGTACCACCATCCCCCTTCTCAACTGACCTCTAATGGCCACGCCGGTACAACCCAGCCCTCTTGTCCTTTGGAGATCAGTCGCCATGCCCGACGCCACCAAGCCCCTACTGGCCGATTTCGGCTTTACCTACCCGCTTGCACCCAACCCCGATCAGAGCCTGTTGCTGACAGCCTCCGAACGCTGGCGCGACTGTCGCCGACAGTGGCTCGAACTCATGGAGCAAAGCCCGCAGGCGCGCGCCTCGATTACCCGCTTGCTCAAGGACCACTGGGATCTGGACGGAAATCGGGTCGGTCTGGGAGTCTTCACCACCAGCACCCGGCCAGAACACTTTGTCAGCCTGACCCATGCCTGCGCCTTTGTGCTGCAACAGCCCACGATTGAGGTTTCACTCAACACGCATTGCGTGGTGATCGGTCTTGCACGGGAACACCGCCTCTACGGCAAGTCCCCTTTCGAACTGCTCGAACAGCTGAAAACCCTGAACCCGGAGCGCCTGCTCAATCACGAATGGGAGCGTTGGTGGAAAGCCCGGGCACCCGGGACGGCGGTGTCGCACAGAGCACTGGCTATCCAGCTGTATCGCCAGCACTTCGAAGCCTCCAGCCAAGTGGCCCATGCCCAGCGCACCTTGACGGCCGAACAGATGAAGTCCCTGCTGACGCTGATCGATGCCCCCAGCGCTAACGCGGCTGTCGGCGCCCCCCTGATGACTATCAAGCAACTGGCGCTCAGGACTGACAGTTACCGTGTCGAGTTGCCCGGGGTTTTACTCATCAGCACCGAACAACCGGCCGCACAGTTACTGTACCTGCCAGAGCAGCAACCGGCATGGAGGCACTTCCAGCACCGTCATCAAATGGAAAACTGGCTGATCGCACACCCGCAAAACGCTATCGGGATGTCTCGGCTCGACGACGTCAGCCTCGAATACACCCGCCTCCAAACCACGCCGCTGGAGGTAGCCGCCGAACAGCTGATTTCACGTGTATCGGTGGCCTGGATGAACAGTATCCGTCAGGGCAACGGCAGTGATATCGCCGAGCACGGCGCCACTGCGCTGGACGCCGCCGACCGACTGGATCGGCAATACCGCCAGGAAGCTGCTTTTGCCGAGCCTGCCCAATTGCCAGCGGATATCATCAGCGAGGGAGAGACCGGTGACAGCGTTCCGCAGTTCGGCTTGCTCACCCCCGATATTGCGCTGGACACCCGCCAGAGTGCCCTGGCGTATCACCGCGCAGCCCTCGAAACCCTGCTTGGCAAAGACTTCGCGGGTGATCATGACTCGCGCCTGCAGAACCTGAAAAAACACCTCGATGCCCTGGCGATAGCCGAACAGGCCAGCCACACCGCCGCATCCGCCTTGCTGGACACCCGCAACGCGCTGAAGATGCTGGAACTGCGCCATACATCGAACCCGCAATACACCGCGCTGTATCAGGCACGGCTAGCGGGGTTGCGCAGCGAGGCAGAGATTCAATTGACCCTGAATCAGCTCAGCCCTGAAGAACACCGCTGGGTTCTAGCGGTTCTCGATACGCCAGCTGCGCCGCGCAATGCAGACGTTGCGGTCGCGCAGCTGACCCTGTCGGCCACCGAAGGCGACGGCAGCGCTCAAACCGAGGCACTGGACGGCGTACTGCTGATCACGCACCCCTCCGTGCTGCGCGGTGTCGCGTCCCACAGTCTATTGTTGTACTGGCCCGGCCGGTTCGGTGGTTTGCAGCGTTTCGCCTCTCGGCGAACACTGGAACAAGCACTGTTCAAACTGAGTACCAACGATGACGTGTTGGCCTTGCATCTGAGCGAGCTGGGCGGCGACCCATTCGAATATGCCCTGCAAAATCAGCTCTACCGCTGCGAACAGCAGGCTGCGCGATTGATTGCCGATAACTCCGTGCCAGCCCAGCTCCAGCAACGTACCGTGGCGCTGGAAAAACTGCGGGAACACACCCTCGCCTGTCTGACCGTGCCGATGCCTGCCGCCCGGGAACTGGCCTTCGCCCAACGCCTCGAGCAAAACCACAGCAGCACCCTGGCTAAAGTGCTGCCGCAGTGGCTCGGCACGTTGTCCGATGCTCGGCGAGTGCAGTTCAAGCGTCTGTTCAAGGCTTACATTGCGGCCATGAAGCGCTCCCATGAGTTACTCGAACGGGATCTGCCGCCACGGGATGATTTCAGCAAAAAACGCATCGACACGCGCCTGCGTCAGGACTTCGCCCTCAAGCAAGGCTTTGAGGTCATGCTGGATCTGCCCGATTCAACCACCTGGCAGAAGGTTGTGACCGATGGCGCGGCACCGGGAACGCCCCAGGAGAATGTGCTGGTAGCCAGTAAAAACCGCAGCCAGCTGTCCCTCGTCGAACTGGCCCAAACCAATATCGATCAGGCGCTGTGGTGGCGACTGTCGCTCATGCGGGTCGAGATCTCTACAGATGACGAAACAGAACGCAAGACGCTGAAAACCGGCCTCACACAACCCTATCTGCGCAGGCTGATCACCGAGCTTGATCTGGCCGGACATTATGAGACACAGATCCGCCACGCTTTTCTCGGTGCCCCCACCGCCTCGGCTTTCGACCTTGAATATCGCCGTGAAAGCCTCACCGAGCCATGGCGCCTTATGTTGAAACTGCAAGGCGAGTTTGCCCTGTTGCAACAACAGATCGATGCCCTTGGACAGCAAGTGCTGGATATCGCCATTGACGCCAATACCCCGCAAGCCTTTGCTGCCCAAGGCAAGCGAATCGTGCTGCTGCCGGCCCACCTGACAGTCGGCGGTGCGGATACACCGCATCAGGGCCCGAGCACCTTGTCCGGTGTCACCTTCATCGTGGAACAGATCAGCGGCCTGACACTGCTCTATCTACCGGACAGCCCGGACGGTATCTATCTGCGCCAGTACGACACCCTTGAACGGGCGCGCCAAAACCTGTTCAACCTGTGCCTGCACACCAACATGGTCAACTATCTGGCCGGACGTGCGTTGCATGGCGACTTCGCCCTTCACGTCAGTCGGATCAATCAGGCCTTGCTGCGAAACTTCAATGCGCTGATCGGGGTCGGCATGGCGTGGCCGGCCAGCACGTCTCTGGCGGCGCAGCTGCTCAATGTACATATGGGGCGTTTGCTGGAAGCCCATCGAAGTACCTCACGCTCCAATGACGCCTTGTACCTGGAGCACTGCGCACTGAAGTCCGGCGCGATGTTCAACTATCTGAAAATGGCCCTGGGCATGGTGCCATTCGTGGGCACGGCCATTGCCTTGTATGACGCCTGGGGCAGCGCCAATCTGGCGGTCGCTGCTTTCCTGCGTGGCGATGCCGGTCATGGTCTGGCCGAAGTGGAGGCGGTGTTGTTGTCGTTGATCGACGCAGCCATGGACACTCTTCCGGGTGCCCACGCGGCTCCCGCTGCTGCCCGTGCGATAACGCGCCATCGTCAGTTACAAACAATGGCCAGAAAAGCGGGCGCCTTGCAGATGACCTCGCGTCGACAGGCTCGCCGCGTCCTTGATTACTTCCACGGCTACGAATATGAACACGAAATTTCTCTGGCGGGACTGCAACCCGCCACACACGGCATCTACCGTAATGTCTACCGGCATGCCGAGGGCGATTTCATGATCAGCCAGGGGCGCATCTACCGGATCGAGCTGAGCGATGCCCCTCGTGGCTGGCGCTTGCACGGCACCTGGGCTCGCGCCTATAAACAGCCAATCGCCCTCGATGAGGCCGGTAACTGGAACACTCACTATGCGGTATACGGCACGTTGATGGAGGGCGGCGGCGTGGGCGGCGGCGCGGCGCTCGGGCATCTGGCCGACGGCATGGAGCCGCTCTGGCCAGCCGCCATCAGGCGTTGGCTGCCCCGCTGGTGGACTGATCGCAACGTGCGCCGCCAACTGACCCTGACCCATACCGCCGACGCCTACACCCGGCGCCTCGATACCCAGACCCGCAGCACCAATGTTGCCATGGAACGCTACTACGCCAGCGCACCGAACCAGCGTCAGACCTTGCGCGCGCCTCTGGAAAGCGCTTGTGTAACTGACATCGATATCGCCCAAAACAGCTACCGGAACCTGGCTGATTTGTTGCCCTTGAGCCATGGCAGAAAACGCACTCGGATCGAAGATTTGCAAAGCCGCAGTGCCTGGGTGGTAGTCGATCGGACGGTGCACCGGATACAGTTCGGCAAAGAACGCCTGCTGGAGCACCTCGACCGCATCGATGAACTGCTCGCCCGTTCAGACACCACCCCCGGCAGCGATATCGGCACCCACTTGCGCCTGATGGAACAACGTAAGAACGTGCGCAAAGCCTTCCTCCAGGAATTTGATCAAATGCATGCCGCGGTGGAGCAGGTCAATCTCTGGAATCGTCGAATCACCCACCGGGAACACAAAGCCAGGATGGCGGCTGACGTGGCGACAGTGAACGAGACGTTAAGCGAGACCAACTATCGCTACCTGAAAGCCGCTCATCTTCTGGAGATCATCAGTCGCGTCGATGCCGTCGATGACACCACCTGGGTCTATTTTCACGTGCAATTGAAACAGGCCCGCACCGAGGTCGGGCGTGCACTCTTCACCCAACACAACCTGCCGGAAGTGCGCGCCAGCCTGACCCAGCGTCACCGTATATTCGAGAACTGCCTGGCGACCTACGCCGAGTTCCGTCGCAACCTGAATGCCTGGACACTGACCTACCCGCAACACCTGGATCTGGAGCAACTCGCACCCTTTCTGGACAGTCTGGCGAAGATCGAAGAGTACGCGCGTAACGCCCTCAGGCATCGAGCCTCGATCACACCAACGGAGGGAAAAACCGGCAAGAAACTTTTTGAGACCGAAGACAATCGATTGCTGATCGGTGTCGAGCACACGGACACTGCCACACGACAAAAGCGCTTCACCATCGACGGTATCGACGGTCGCACGGAAACCTGGCTACCGCGCTCCAGCGGCAAATACCACCTCAGTGAGCCTGTCGCGACGGTACAACCGCCTCTGTCCTCGGATGTTCAACCGTTGCTGGCCGAAGCCAGAAAAAGACTCGCGGCGGTGCCCGCCTATAAAAGCAAAGTCGAAGGTTATGCCCGGCAAGACATGCTGCCAGTGGATCTGGAGCACATGATGAGCTTCGAGGCCACCGAATTGTCGATACGCGCCCAAGCCATCGAACGTCTCTCGCCCCATGATCCGCTGGTGCTGCAATTGTCCGATCAAGCCCGGGATCTGGCGCGTGCCGGACGCACCTTGCGCATTGAACAGTCCATGAACAGCAAAACCCCCACCGAGGGTTATCTGGACTACCTGCTGGAGCAACGGGTAGTGGACATTCGCAAGGAAGGCGGATTGCGGGACCTGGGCAAGCGCCCGGACGGTCGACGGGATTTTCTGCAGGAATATGAAGTTCGCGATTTGACCCGCCAGCCGTCACAACCGCTATGGTATGCGCACTTTCATTACCCCTCGGCGAAGTCGCCGTTCAACGAATTCGTCAAAGGTCATCTGAAATTGCCTGAACAACGTAACCTGGGCCTGCAATGGCAACAGGCCCAAGCCAGCAGCGGCGCTCAGGTGGAGTCGATCTGGCGGGGCGACATCGGCAAACCGCTGGCGCTCAAACATTTTCCGTTGCTGTGAAGAACGACAACGGAGCGCCCGAAGCGCTCCGTTGTCAGTCAGATGTCAGGCCAGTTGACTACGCAGCAGGCGTGCCGCCGCGACCATGTTCACCAGTGCGGCTTCTGTTTCCGGCCAGGCACGGGTCTTCAACCCGCAATCGGGATTGACCCACAATCGCTCGGCCGGAATCCGCTTCACTGCTTTGCTCATCAACTTCACCATCTCGGCGGTGTCGGGCACCCGTGGTGAGTGAATGTCGTAGACACCCGGCCCAATATCATTCGGGTAGTCAAAGGCTTCGAAAGCCTCCAGCAGTTCCATGTCCGAGCGCGAGGTTTCGATGGTGATCACGTCGGCGTCCATGGCGGCGATGGACTGGATCACATCGTTGAATTCGCTGTAGCACATATGGGTGTGAATCTGGGTTTCGTCGCGCACGCCCGATGCACTCAGGCGGAAGGCTTCCACCGCCCAATCGAGGTATTCCTGCCATTGCGCCCGGCGTAGCGGCAGCCCTTCGCGGAATGCGGCTTCGTCGATCTGCACAATTTTGATCCCGGCGTTTTCCAGGTCCACCACTTCATCGCGCAAGGCCAGGGCCAGTTGCTGCGCCTGAATTTTGCGCGAGACATCTTCGCGCGGGAACGACCACATCAGCATGGTCACGGGACCGGTGAGCATGCCTTTCATGACCTTGTCGGTGAGGCTCTGGGCATAGCTGATCCAGTTGACCGTCATCGGCTGCGGACGGCTCAGGTCGCCATAAATGATCGCCGGTTTGACGCAGCGCGAACCGTAGCTCTGGACCCAGCCAAACCGGGTGAAGGCATACCCCTCAAGCTGTTCGGCGAAGTACTCGACCATGTCGTTGCGTTCGGCCTCACCGTGCACCAGCACGTCCAGGCCCAGGCGTTCCTGGATTTGCACGGCGTGGCGGATTTCGCTGTGCATGGCATCGGTGTAATCGTTGGCCGACAGCTTGCCTTGTTTGAAGGCCTGACGCGCCAGACGGATCGAGGCGGTCTGCGGGAATGAGCCGATGGTGGTGGTCGGGAACGCCGGCAGTTTCAGCCGTGCCTGTTGTTGTTCGATGCGTTTGGCAAACGGCGAGTGACGCTGGCTGTCTTTAGCACTGATCGCTTCTATCCGCGCTTGCACCTCGGCTTTGTGGATACGCGGCGATTGGGCGCGACCGGCCTGAATCGCACGGCTTTCAGCCAGTGCGGTTTGCACCTTGGGCGATTGCGGATCGTTGAGGGCATCACGCAGCACGGCGATTTCACCGCACTTCTGCACGGCAAACGCCAGCCAGCTTTTTAGTTCCGGGTCGAGTTTGTCTTCACGGGCCAGGTCCACCGGGCTGTGCAGCAGCGAGCAGGAGCTGCTGACCCACAAGTTATCGCCAAAACGCTCCTGGGCTGGTTGCAGCTGCGCGAGCGCTTGCTCCAGTTCGCAGCGCCAGACATTGCGGCCGTTAACCAGGCCCACCGAAAGAATCTTGTAGGTCGGCAGACGATCCAGAATCTGGCCAAGCTGATCCGGTGCGCGCACCGCGTCAATGTGCAAGCCTTGCACCGGTAGGCCGACCGCCAGGCCGAGGTTGTCTTCCAAGCCACTGAAGTAGGTCGCCACAAGTTTTTTCAGCGGCGAGTATTGAAGGATGTGATAGGCGCGTTCGAAGGCGTTTTTCCAGGCTTGTGGCAGGTCCAGGGTGAGGATCGGTTCGTCGATCTGCACCCACTCCACGCCTTGGGCCGCGAGGCGACCGAGGATTTCGCCGTAGATCGGCAGCAGGCGCTCCAGCAGATCCAGCCTGTCGAAGTCGTTGCCTTTCGCCTTGCCCAGCCATAGGTAAGTCAGTGGGCCGATGATTACCGGTTTGACGTTGTGGCCCAGGGCTTTGGCTTCTTCGACCTCATCGAACAGCTGTTCCCAGCTCAGTTTGAACTGTTGATCCGCGCTGAATTCCGGGACCAGATAGTGGTAGTTGGTGTCGAACCATTTGGTCAGTTCTTGTGCGTATTGCGCCTTCGTGTGTTCACCGCCGCAGCAAGCCGCGGTAGCGCCACGGGCCATGGCGAACAAGGTGTCGAGTGTCGGCAGGCCACGGGAATCTTTGGCACTGTCGAAACGCTCGGGGATGACACCGAAGGTCAGAGAATGAGTCAGTACTTGGTCGTACCAGGCGAAGTCGCCCACCGGCAGCAGGTCGATGCCTGCATCTTTCTGCAATTGCCAGTGAGTGGCGCGCAATTGGCGGCCGACGCTTTTCAATGCGTCCTGATCGAGGTCGCCCTTCCAGTAGGATTCGAGGGCTTTTTTCAGTTCGCGGTCTGCGCCAATGCGCGGGAAACCAAGTGTGTGGGCCAAGGCCATGGTAAGAGTTCTCTCTATAAAGGACGCTACAAAACATGGTGCTATTGTCGACAGCTCACCCAACATGAGACAAACTCAACTTTTTCGTGTTGATCACAAATTTTACTCATGGAGTCATCAGTGCTTGAAATCCGTCACCTGAAAACCCTGCACGCCTTGCGCGAGGCCGATAGCCTGGTGGATGCGGCCGACCGCTTGCACCTGACCCAGTCGGCGCTGTCCCACCAGTTCAAGGAGCTGGAAGAACGCATGGGCATGCCGCTGTTCGTGCGTAAGACCAAACCGGTGCGTTTCACCAGTGCCGGTCTGCGGCTGCTGCAACTGGCCGACGCCACCCTGCCGTTGCTGCGCGGCGCCGAGCGTGACATTGCGCGGCTGGCCGGCGGCACGGCGGGGCGTTTGCACATGGCGATCGAGTGCCACAGTTGCTTTCAGTGGTTGATGCCGACCATCGACCAGTTCCGCGATGCCTGGCCGGAAGTCGAGCTGGACCTGGCTTCGGGCTTCTCCTTCGCCCCGCTACCGGCATTGGCGCGAGGCGATCTGGATCTGGTGGTGACTTCCGATCCGCTGGAACTGGCCGGGATCACCTATGTGCCGCTGTTCACCTACGAAGCCATGCTCGCGGTAGCCAACCAGCATCGCTTGGCGAGCAAGCCGTACATCGTGCCCGAAGACTT
This sequence comes from Pseudomonas sp. B21-048, assembly GCF_024748615.1. Classification (NCBI taxonomy): domain Bacteria; kingdom Pseudomonadati; phylum Pseudomonadota; class Gammaproteobacteria; order Pseudomonadales; family Pseudomonadaceae; genus Pseudomonas; species Pseudomonas sp. B21-048. The sequence continues at coordinate 4,455,344 of NZ_CP087168.1, forward strand.
GCTCACCGAAACCTTGATCACCTACCCGGTTGAGCGCGATCGGCTGGACATCTTCACCCGCTTTCTGGAGCCGGCTGACATCGAACCGGCGCAGGTGCGCACCTCGGAACTGACGGTGATGATGATGCAATTGGTGGCCAGTGGTCGCGGCGTCTGCGGCATGCCTCATTGGGCACTGCATGAATACAGCTCACGGGGTTATGTGAAGGCCAAGCGACTGGGCGAGAAAGGCTTGTTCGCGACGCTGTATGCCGGGATTCGCGCCGACATGCTGGACGCGCCGTACATGCGCGACTTTTTGCTGACGGCCAAGGACACGTCGTTTTCGACGCTGGATGGGGTGAGTGCCGTCCGATAGAGCAACCTATTCCCTTTAGGAGCGAGCAGCGACAAGTCTAGGATGATCGTTCCCATGCTCCGCGTGGGAATGCCTCAACGGACGCTCTGCGTTCGGCTCTGGAAGGGACGCGGAGCGTCCCGGGCTGCATTCCCACGCAGAGCGTGGGAACGATCAAGGCTCAGGGGTGAGCTCGCGCCACATATGGATCTTGTCGAAGTAGTCTTCGCCGACCCGCACCGCCAGCGGCTCAAGGCCGAATTGCACGAAGCCGCAACGCTGATACAGCTTGAACGCGGCTTCATTGCCGGCGGTGACGGTCAGCTGGATCACCCGCAGGCCCTGATGGGTCTGCGCTTCAGCCAACGCGGCCTGGACCAGTTGATAACCGAGCCCGCGCTGCCGAACCTTGCTGGTCACGTACATGCCAAACAACGTTGCCTTGTGCCGGGCCTTCTCCCGAGACTCAAAGGCCAGGCCGACAATGCCCGCCAATTGGCTGTCCTCGAACGCACCGAGCACAACATCCAACGTGCTGGTCAGGCGCGATTCCCACCAACCCAACGGCATCACCGCGCGCTCGCGCACGCTGGAAGTGAATGCCTGGGGATGCACCTCATAGGCTTCAAGCATCAGCGCCCGATAATCCAGGGCATGGCTGGCATCAAGCCGTTGAATCCACGTCTTCACACGGCTCGCCGCTGCTCAAGCATCAAGCGCAACGCCAGCCCGGACAGCACAAACCCCATAAAATAACGCTGCATCGCCAGCCAGTTCGGGTTGTTGACGAACCAGGACGCGATGCCCGCGGCAAACAGCGCGATCAGCAGATTGACGCTGAAGCTCACGCTGATCTGGGTCAGGCCGAGGATGATGCTTTGGGTGAACACCGAGCCATGCTCAGGCGAGATGAACTGCGGAAACACCGACAGGTAAAACACCGCGATCTTCGGGTTCAGCGCGCTAGTAAGAAAGCCCATGGTGATCAACTTGCGCGACGAATCCGCCGGCAGCTGCTGCGCCTCGAACGGCGAGCGCGCACCGGGCTTGACCGCCTGCCAGGCCAGCCACAGCAAGTACAGGGCGCCGGCCCACTTCAATACTTCATAGGCCACCGGAACGGCCAGGAATACCGCGGTCAAACCCGCGGCGGCGGCGAACAGGTGCACTAAAAACCCCGCGACCACGCCCAGCAACGAGGTCACTCCGGCCTTGCGCCCCTGGCAGATCGAGCGCGAGATCAGGTAGATCATGTTCGGCCCGGGCGTGAGCACCATCAGCAGCGCCGCGGCGGCAAAAATCAGCAAGTCTTGAAGCGGGATCATGGGCATCCTCCGTCCTTGTACGATCAGGCAGTTTCGATCAGTGAGGCTCGATAAAACGGCAAGATCAGGTCCCGTGTCAATGGCGCCAGCGTGATTTCGCCGTCAGTGGCCGGATCGATCCAGCGCACCTCTTCGATCTCCGCCGCCGGGCAAACGTGCGAATCGATGGTCAGCTGAAAGAGTTCGGCCTGTACGACATGACCCGGCTCATTGGCGGCCGGTGCCGAGAACTGCCCCAGGTAGGCGGCATGCGCCGGATCGATGACCAGCCCCAGTTCCTCTTCCAGTTCACGGGCGAGGGCATGGACCGGTTGCTCATGAACTTCGATCTTGCCTCCCGGCTGCATGAACGCCTGGGTACCGCGCTTGCGCACCAGCAGGGTGCGACCGTCGGGGCCGATCAGCAAGGCAGCGGCAATGCGGATGAGGCGGGGCGAAGCGTCGGATGAAAGCGTCATGGATCAGACTGGCCTTGGGTAAAAACAGCAAGGATCACATGCGCGCCGGTTATTCGTCACGCCGAAAACTTATCTGCCAGGTGTCAAATGTGGGAGGGGCTTGTGTGGCGAGGGGGCTCCCACATTGGGTCCGTGCAAAGGCCAGGAAGCTCAACTCGTCTCCAGAAGTGCGCCCTCCACTTCATCCGGCACTTTCACGAAAATGCTGTACTTGGCACCTTCCATCGCTTCGAAAGCGATCAACTTCTCCACCAGAGGCCCATTCAACACCTTGCCGGCATTGAGCAGCAGCATGCCGTTGTCGGCATTGAGATTACGCGCCAGGATCATGCCTGCCACCAGACCCCGGGTGGTCAGCACCTTGACTGTCGGATCGGCCAGCGTCACGTCGCTCAGATAAGTGGCGCAGACCTGAATGAAATCCTCGACCAGTTCCGGGTCGTAGAAACGACCGGCGTATTGGCGGATATACACCAGGGCTTCGTCACTGTTCATCTGCCGTTCAAGGATCAACCCGCGCTGCAACTCGATGAAATCCACCGCCAGTTTCAGCAACCGCGAACCAAACGGAATCGCTTCGCCCTTGAGCCGATCAGGAAAACCGCTGCCATCCCAACGCTCTTGATGATGCAGGATTAGCCGAGCAGCGTCCTTCATTGGGTCGAGCGTCATCAGCAGCGACTCACTCTGCTTCGGATAACCCCGATAGCGCTCGCGGTCGTTGTGATGCAGCAGGTCCGAGGGCGTGCTCATCATGCTGTCGGTCCAGCTCAACTTGCCGATGTTGTAGAGCGCCGCCGCCATGGTCAGGTCTCGACTGCTGCCTTCGTCCAGGCCATGCAGTTTGCAGTACACCCGCACCAGTTCGATGATCTGCCGGTTAGTCTGTTTGGCGGGCGGCAGGCGCAGGTTGGCCAGCAACGAAAACACTTCGGTGCCGGTGACATAGCTGCGTTTGAGCTCTTCGTAGGCCAGGTCCAGCATGTCGGCGGTCTGTTGCAGCTCGCTGGTGCGGGCCGCGACGTGTTTTTCCAGGGTGGCGTTGAGCTGCTTCAGTTTCTCGTTCTGATCCCACGTCTCCTGCACCAGACGCAAGCGTTCACGCTCGGAATGTTGATAGGCAAGTGATTGTCGCAAGGTCAGCAGCATTTCTTCATCGTGCCAGGGTTTGCTGATGTAACGGTGAATCTGCCCTTCATTGATGGCTTTGATAATGGCCGACGGATCGGCATAACCGGTCAGCATGATCCGGGTGGTGTCGGGATAGCGCTGGTGGACGTGAGCCAGCAGCGTGGCGCCGTCCATATTAGGCATGCGCGCATCCGTCATCACCAGATCGACCGGCTGCTGCGCCATGATCTCCAGGGCCTGGGCACCGCTGGTGGCCAGCAGTACCTCGTAAGGCTGACCACGCAGCAGGCGGCGCAGGCTGTTGAGAATCGACTCCTCATCGTCGACCAGCAATAACTTGGGTTTATCGGTCACAGTCGTGGGGAGTTGCGCTTCCATGGCATTACCTCAAGTCAAAACGGGTGTCTTTGTCGCGCGCATGGGGCCAACATCCTGACGTTCCCCGAGCCTGACCTACAGGCTAGATGATTTTCGGCCCGACCCAGGAAATGATTCGTTTCAGTCAACCGGGCGAAGTGCCGGCCGGACGACTATGCTCAGATCACTCGGATCCAGAACGATACTCGCTCCATCCAGCGATCAGGGAAGGGATACCCTCTATGAGCTCATTGCACCAACCTGCTGTCGGTCCAGGCGCATGTCAGTGAATACGCTGCTTGCGCGAATCAATCGTCGGATTCTCATCGTCGATGACACCGCGTCGATCCATGAGGATTTTGCCAAGATTCTCAGCCCGCCATCGATCGAAGACGACAGCCTGATCAGCGCCGAAAACGCCTTGTTCGGTACCCCGGCGTCGGTATCAATGCAGAGTTTCGTCATCGATTCCGCATTTCAGGGCCGCGAAGCGCTGGACAAGGTCGAGACCGCGCTGGCGAATGACTCGCCCTACGCGATGGCCTTCATCGACATGCGCATGCCGCCGGGCTGGGACGGTCTGGAAACCATCGAACGCTTGTGGCAAGTCGATCCCAAGCTGCAGGTGGCGCTCTGCACCGCGTATTCCGACTATTCCTGGGAAGACATCGCCGAGCGCCTGGAGCTGGGCGATCGCCTGCTTATCCTGAAAAAACCCTTCGATGCCATCGAGATCCGCCAGATGGCCAGTGCATTGACCGCCAAGTGGCAAATGACCGAAGACGCAGCACTGAAAATGTCCTTGCTGGAGAACGCGGTCGAAGAGCGCACCCGGGAGCTGTCCGACGCTAACATCATCGTGCAGAACAGCCCGACCATTCTGTATCGGTTGCGGGGCGAACCGTCGTTTCCGTTGATGTACATCTCCCACAACATCACCAAATACGGCCACGTTGCGGCGGCCCTGGTAGCGTCCTCCAACTGGGCGCAGGAGCTGATCCATCCCGACGATCAATCAAAAGTCGATACGGCCATGGCCCGGGTGCTGGACCGCCATGCGGCAGGTGCTTCCATCGAATTCCGGATGCGCACCGGCGACGGCGACTGGCGCTGGGTCGAAAACCGCTATATCCCGGTGCGTGACGATGAAGGCCGCTTGCTGGAAGTCGAAGGCATCATCATCGACGTCACCGAACGCAAACTGGCCGAGGAAAAAATCGCCCTGCTGGCCCGCACCGACGGGCTCACAGGGCTGGCCAACCGCGCGACACTGATCGAGCGGCTGCACCAGGCTTTCGCCGCCGCCCGGCGCGGGGCCACCCCCTTCGCCATGTTTTACCTGGACCTTGATCACTTCAAACGCATCAACGACACCCTGGGCCACCCGGTGGGCGACCTGTTGTTGCAGGAGGTCGCCAGTCGCATCAAAAACTGCGTGCGCGAAAACGACGTGGTCGCCCGCCTGGGTGGCGACGAGTTCGCGATACTGCAACTGGACGTCGGCGACCCGACCCAATCAGCGGCCCTGGCCGCCAAGGTCCGCGATGCACTGGTGCTGCCCTACTCCCTGGCCGGCAATGATGTGCGGGTCTCGGTCAGCATCGGCATCAGCAGCTACGCGCCAGTCAGCCTCAGCGCCGACAGCCTGTTGACCCAGGCCGACATGGCGCTGTATCGCTCCAAGGAAAAGGGCCGCAACCAGTACCACTTCCATTCCGAGGAGATCAATCAGGAAGTGGTCGAGCGCATGACCATTGCCAACGACCTGAAAAAGGCCATCGAGCACGACGAACTCGAACTGCGTTACTGGCCGGAAGTGGACCTGAGCAGTGGCAAAATCCTCGGCATGGAAGCGCAGGTCAGCTGGAACCACCCCCAGCGCGGGTTGCTGGAAGCCCCGGCGTTCCTGCCCGCGGCGGAGAAAACCGGCATCATCATCGGCCTCGGTCACTGGGTGCTGGAAGGCGCCTGTCGGCAAATGCGCCAGTGGCGAGACGAAGGCATGGCGCCACCGGTGGTGGCGATAAAATTGTCCCTGGCCCAGCTCAAGAGCGGTCCCGAGCTGATCTATGACGTGTTGCGCACCACCGCGCGCTGGGAACTGTGCCCGTGGGACCTGCGTTTCGACGTCACCGAAGCGACCCTGGCCCAGACCAAGTGGACGCACAACGATGTACTGCCGCGCCTGCGTGAGCTGGGGGTGAAAATCGCCATCGACGACTTCGGCACCGAATACTCCTCGTTCGATTACCTAAAGACTTATCAGGTCAATCACCTGAAACTCGCCCAGACCTTCATCGACATGGCCGCACGCGACCCGGCCAGTGCAACCACCTTGCGGGCCATCATCAACTTTGCCCGCGAAGTAGGGATCGGCATTATCGCCGAGGGCGTCGAGACCCAGGAGCAACGCAGTTCGTTGATGGCCACCGGCTCACCGATGAACGCACAGGGCTACTACTTCAGCCAAGCAGTCAGCAGCCAGCAGGCCGCCGAGTTGCTGAAGGCCGGGAGCATCGTGCACGTCAACCACGGAACCGGAACGATGCCCGACGACCCGCGGCGTGCCACGGAGGACAAGGAATGAAAAATCCGTTCGTCCAGGCTAACCGGCGCATTCTGATCATCGACGACACGCCTTCAATTCATCAGGACTTTCGCAAGATTCTCGGTCCGGATACAGACGACGAACACACACTCGCCAACACTGAAGCAGCGCTGTTCGGCAGCCAGCAGTCGGCACGGCTGGTATTCCAGCTCGACTCCGCCTATCAAGGCCAGGAAGCGCTCGAACTGGTCAAGCGTGCCCAGGCACAAGGTCGCCCTTACGCCATGGCGTTCACCGACATGCGCATGCCGCCTGGCTGGGACGGTCTGGAAACCATCGAACAGCTCTGGAAGGCCGATCCGCATCTGCAAATCGCCCTGTGCACGGCGTTCTCCGATTACACCTGGGAAGCCATGGACGAACGACTGGAATTCGGCGATCAATTGCTGGTGCTGAAAAAACCTTTCGACAGCCTGGAAATCCGCCAGATGGCCAGCGCCCTGACCTGGAAGTGGCAGATGGCGCAGGACGCGGCCATGAAAGTGCTGACCCTGGAGCAAACCATCGAGGCCCGGGTCCATGAGCTGCTCAAGGTATCGCACTTGTTGCAGTACGACGTATTGACCGAGCTGCCCAACAGCACCTTGCTGGGCGACCGGCTGAACCAGTCACTGGCCTTGTCCAGACGCCATGACAAACAGCTGGCCGTGATGTTTCTGGGGCTCGATCGCTTCAAGCGCATCAACAATGCCTTGGGTCACCCCACGGGTGATGAGATGCTCAAACGCGTCGGGCAAAACCTGGTGGCTTGCGTGCGCGCGTCCGACTCGGTGTTTCGCTACGGCTCCGATGAGTTTGTGGTGATCCTGGCTGACATCCATCACCCCCAACAGACCAAGGGCATCGCCGAAAAGCTCTTGAACGCCATCCGCGCGCCTCAACACATTGCCGGCCACGACCTGAGCGTGACGGCCAGCCTGGGCATCAGCATCTATCCCGAGGACGGTTTCGACGCCATCGCACTGATCAAGAAAGCCGAAACCGCCATGCGCAACGTCAAGGAAAGCGGCCCGAACGATTTCAGCTTTTTCATTGATGAGATGAACCAGCGCGCACGGGAACAGCAGAGCATCGAGTCGGGCATTCGTCTGGCACTGGAGCGCAACGAGTTTGTCCTGCACTACCAGCCCAAACTCGACCTGGGCAGCGGTAAGGTAGTCGGTGCCGAGGCATTGATCCGCTGGCAAAAGCCTGGGCATGGCTGGATTTACCCGACAAATTTCATTGGTGTGGCCGAAGACAGTGGCTTGATCGTACCGTTGAGCAAATGGGTGCTGACCCAAGCCTGTCGACAAGCCCGAGCCTGGCAAGCGAATGGTCTGCCCAGGCTGTATATGTCGGTGAATGTGTCGGCCATCGATTTCCGACAACGGGATTTTGTCGAAGGTATCGAACAGATACTCAAACAAACCGGTATGGAACCTGCCTTGCTGGAGCTGGAAATTACCGAAGGCGTATTGATGCAGAACGTCGATGCCACAATGGTCGCGCTGAATCGGCTCAAGGCATTGGGCGTACGGCTGGCCATCGATGACTTCGGCACCGGCTATTCCAGCCTGAGTTACCTGCAACGGTTTCCCATCGACGTGTTGAAAATCGACCAGTCATTCATTCGTGGCTTGAGCCGCGACAGCAATGACGCCGCCTTGGTCAGCGCCATCATCAGCCTGGGCAAGAGCCTCAAACTGACCGTCATTGCCGAAGGGGTGGAAACCCTCGAACAGTTGAATTTTCTCAAGGCCCTTCAGTGTGAAGAAGGCCAGGGTTACTACTTCAGCAAAGCCGTGGAGCCGGAGGCCTTCGTGCAATACCTGAGATTTGTGCAGTCCGCTCCATCCAGCACCAAATGAACGATGTGCAACGACACCCAGGCTCCCTGCGCAAGGAATCATAAGATGTCGAGCCCCTTCTACTCCCTGTTTTTCGCGCCTCTACTCGGATGTTGTCTGATAGCCAACGGAGCACCGCTGGACGAACCGCTCAAACCCTTGCCCGCGGTGCCTGAGCTGAATCCATTGCAAGTCGAACTCGGTCGTCGGTTGTTCAACGAACCACGCCTGTCGGTCAACAACAGCCTGTCCTGCGCCAGTTGCCATCGCCTGGAAAGCGGAGGCGCCGACGACAAGGCGTTGTCTATCGGCTTCAAAGGCGATCCCCTGACGATCAACACCCCGAGCGTGTTCAACGCCAGTCTGAATTTCCGGCAATTCTGGAACGGCCGCGCCGACACCCTGGAAACACAGGCCCACGAAGTGGTGCAGAGCCCCAGCGAAATGGGCAGTCATTGGGAGCATGTCGTTCAGACACTGGTCGCCGACCCGGCTTACAAAAGCGCGTTCGCCAAGGCCTACCCGGACGGCGTGACCATGAACAATGTGCAAAATGCCTTGGCCACCTACGAGCGCACGCTGATCAGCGCCAACTCGCGTTTCGACCAATACCTGCTGGGCAATACCGAGATTCTGACGATCGATGAAAAGTACGGTTACCAACGCTTCAAGGACTACGGCTGCATCGCCTGCCATCAGGGGGTGAATATCGGCGGCAACATGTTCCAGAAATTCGGGGTCATGGGCGATTACTTCCAGATTCGAGGCAACCCCACTGAAGCCGATCTGGGGCGCTATCTGGTGACCAAGGCGGAAGAAGACCGCAACGTATTCAAGGTTCCGAGCCTGCGCAACGTCGCCGTGACCGCGCCGTACTTTCACGACGGCTCGGCCAAGACGCTCGAAGAAGCGGTAGACGTGATGTTCAAGTTCCAGCTGGGGCGCGTGCCTTCCGACCAGGACAAGACCTTGATCATCAAATTCCTCAAGACCCTGACCGGTGAGTGGGGAGGCAAACCTTTATGAAAACATACCACCGTCGCAACCTGGCATTGCTCAGTGGCGTGGCCTTGCTATTGGCCTCGACACTGCTGTTTCTGTACCTCAAATCAAGCTCCGACCAGACCTCGACGTACGCCGAGTCCCGGGGACTGATCGGCCAGATCAAACAGCTCAATGCGCAGTGGGAAACCGAGATTCTCAAGGCCAGAATTGCCATCAGCCACAATTACGATCCGCTGGTTGCACCGCTGAACGAGATGACCCAGTTGTGGGAGCAATTCGAGACCATGGAGTCCAATCACGGCCGCAATGACCCCATCTGGCATTCCGGCCATGACGCATACCGCACCGCCGTTCAGGAAAAAACCCGGCTGGTGGAGCAGTTCAAATCCCACAACGCGGTGCTGCGCAACTCACTGGCGTTTTTGCCCACCGCCGAAGACGACATCCAGGAGCCGCTTACCCGGTTGCTCGACGAAGACAAACTGCAACTCCAGAACATTGCCACCGACACCTACGACTTGCTGCTCAGCAGTCTGGAGTTCGCCCAGGTCACCTCCGACGAAAGAGCGGCCGACATCCTGGTCGGGCTGAACAAACTGGGGGTGAACAAGGAGCGATTACCGGAGCAGTTTCATAGCCCGATCGATGTTCTGAGCAATCACATCGCGCTGATCCTGCGCGAACAACCCGTGGTCAATCGGCTGCTGGAAAACATCGAAGCCGTTCCTGTGGCCGCACGACTGGACGACATTACTGCTCTGCTGAACCAGGATCAGCAGCAAACCGATGCAGCCAACCGGCGCTACCACTTCTACATGCTGGTGTTTTCGACGTTGCTGGTATTGGTGCTGGTGTACCTGGCAATCCGCTTGATGCGCAGTTTCGGGGAGATCAACCGGGTCAACAAGGAACTGCAAACCGCCAACGACGTCCTCGAACAACGGGTCGAAGAGCGCACCCGCGAACTCAAGGATACCCAGAGCGAACTGCTCGACACCGCGCGCCAAGCCGGCATGGCTGAAATCGCCACTAACGTGCTGCACAACGTCGGCAACGTACTCAACAGCGTGAACATCTCGGCCGACCTGGTCACCCGTAAGCTGCGTGGCAGCAAGACCCAGGGATTGGGCAAGGCGATGCAGCTGATCAATACACATAAAGACGACCTGGGCGCTTTTTTGACCCAGGACGAGAAAGGAAAACTGCTGCCCGGTTACCTGAACCAATTGGTGGATGCCATTGCCCTTGAACAACAGGGCATGGCCGACGAACTCGCGCAACTGAGCAAAAGCGTCGATCACATCAAGGACATCGTCGCCACCCAGCAGTCCTACGCAGGCGCCAACAGCCTGATGGAACCGCTGCACATCAGCGAATTGCTGGAGGACGCCCTGCGGATGAACGCCGGCGCCCTGACCCGGCATCACGTCACGGTGGTCAAGGAGTACGGCGACGTCCCACAGGTCATGGGCGACAAGCACCGGTTATTGCTGATCCTGATCAACCTGATCAGCAACGCCAAATACGCCATGACTGACCTCAGCAATCGCCCGCGGCAAATGACCCTTGGGGTGAAAGTCGTCGAAGACACGATCCTGCAAATCAGCGTCAAGGATGACGGCGAAGGCATCGAGCCAGAGAACATGACGCGGATCTTTGCCCACGGTTTTACCACCCGCAAGGAAGGTCACGGCTTCGGCCTGCACAGCTGTGCCCTGGCCGCGATCGAGATGAATGGCCATCTCACCGCCCACAGCGATGGGCCGGGCAAAGGTGCACTGTTCACTTTGCAGATCCCGTTGAAACCCGTCATGGAGGAAGCATGAGCGATCTTTCGAACCGACGTATTCTGCTGATCGACGACACGCCATCCATCCACGAAGACTTTCGCAAGATCCTCACCCCGACATCAGCGCAGCATGCAGAGCTGGACGAAATGGAGGCCGCGCTGTTTGGCAGTGAAGTGAAGTCCGCCGACGCTCTGTACGAGCTGGATTCTGCTTATGGCGGCCAAGAGGGCCTGGGCAAACTCGTTCAGGCATTGAAGGAAAAACGTCCCTACGCCCTGGCCTTCGTCGACATGCGCATGCCCGAGGGTTGGGACGGCGCACAGACCATCGAACACCTGTGGCAAGAAGACCCACAACTGCAAGTGGTGGTGTGTACCGCCTATTCCGACTATTCGTGGGATGAACTGCTGGAGCGCTTGCACGCCCATGACCGCCTGCTGATCCTGAAAAAACCGTTCGATAATATTGAAGTCCAGCAGATGGCCAACACTCTGCTCACCAAATGGGAAATGACCGAACGAGCGTCTATTCAAATGAGCCATCTGGAGCATCTGGTGGATCAGCGCACGGACCAGTTCAAGCAGGCCAGCGAGGCGTTGCAGCGGGAAATCGACGAGCGCAAGCAACTGGAAAGCCAACTGGTGCAGTCGGAAAAACTCGCCTCGCTGGGGCAACTGGCGGCAGGCGTCGCCCATGAAATCAATAATCCCATCGGCTTCATTTCCTCCAACCTCGGCGCCCTCGATGGCTACTTCAAGCAACTGCAGGAAATGCTTGATGCCTATCGGGAGGCGGAGAACGCCATTGGTTCAAGCGAGGTCATCGAACGTCTCGGTCAATTACGTGAACGGGTGGAACTGGACTTTCTGCGCGAAGACATTCCGCTGCTGATCAAGGAGTCCAAGGAAGGCATCGGCCGGGTCGGGCGGATCGTCAAGGATCTGAAAGACTTCTCCCGCGCGGACGCCAATCAGGAATGGCAATGGACCAATCTGCAACAAGGTATCGAGTCGACTCTGAACATCGTTGCCAATGAACTGAAGTACAAGGCCGATGTGGTGAAAGAGTTTCAAGACCTGCCCGACATCGAATGCCTGCCATCGCAAATCAATCAGGTGATCATGAACCTGATCGTCAACGCCTCTCAGGCGATGGGGCCGGAACGGGGCACCATCACGCTACGCACCGGGCTTGAAGGTGAAACGGTGTCGATCGAGGTCGCGGACACGGGAATAGGCATCGAGCCGGACAATCTGCAGAAAATATTCGACCCGTTCTACACCACCAAACCGGTGGGCCAGGGGACAGGGCTCGGGTTGTCCCTGTCCTATGGCATCGTGAAAAAACACCAGGGCGATATTTCGGTGCGTAGCAAAGTCGGGGTGGGCAGCACCTTTCGAGTTGAGTTACCGGTACGGCAATCGAAAATAGCTGTCTGACCAGCCGAGCAAGGAATTAATCACAATACGGGTTGTTTTCGATTTTTCTCCAGGCGCAGAATGCCTGCCGCGTAACCATTGTTTGAACGCCCACCTCATCGGGAGGTGGGCTTAACACCAAGGAAGGATCTTGCTTAAAGTAATCGCTCAAGATTTCATCAAACCCGAATACATTGAAACCGTTCGCCCGTGGTACGCCGAACTGGTCGAGAAGACTCGACTGGAACCTGATTGCATTGCTTACGACCTGTTCATCGATCAGAAAGCCCCGGGCACTTTATCTTCGTTGAACAATGGCCGAATAAGGCGGCGCTGGATGCTCATTGCCAGTCTGAGCATTTTCGGCGTCTGGTGCCGCAGATCAACGGTTACCAGGCGAGGGATTGTATTGTTGTGCTGATGGATGCGTTCTGACGTCAACCTCAAGGGGGGCTGGTGCTGCGTCGAGGATGAACAGACGAGCTTCGCTGTCCCCTTCCTTTAACCTCTGCACTTGTTTCCAGTGGCTGGGGAATAACGCGTCATGCTCAGGACGCGCGTAGCCCGTTACCCACCAGATCCGTTTGGCATTCGGTTTCAAGGTTGAAAAATCGTCGAAGAGAATCGAACGCAAATGACGGGGAATGAGTGCCCAACCACCGTATTCGGCGGTTCCCCAAAGGGTGCCTGTCGGTGTTTTGACCACGTATAACCTCGGCTGAATACCGGTCGAGTTGTAGTACGTGAACGGCAAGTACCAATACAGGTTATCCACCACAATCTCGTCACCCGGATGGACTTCGCGACCAAGACCTGCGACCACGGCGTCCAGTTTTGCGTCCTTGCGAATGCTTGTCCCGTTCATCTCATCCGTTTGCGCGTAGACCGCCGAAAGCCCGTGGCCTTCTGCCAATAAAACCAAAGCCATGGCGACAGCGGCAAGAGCGCTATGGCGTTCACTCCACCTGTCCAGCGCGAGCGCAACGATAAGAGGCAACGCGGCGGCGGCAAACACCAGGTATCTGGCATTGAATACCGGCACGATCAGCGACACCAGAAAAACGGTCAGCACCGGCACAAAGAAATAGCCCACCAGCAAAATGCTGAAAGGTCGCTCATCGCGTGTCTTGAGCACCGCCGCCGCGGCGCAAACAACAATCAACACCGAGGGCAGGACGCGCCATAAGAATGAATAACTGGCCGAATCCCCCATCATCACCAGTTGCCAAACGAAGGTCAGCGCTGTTTGCCAGGTGAGCGGCGGTATCCACTCGAGCCCGTCCATTCGCAGCAATTGATCGATGAAATGAGGTATCCATGGCAGAAACAAAACAACGATTGCGCTATTGGCCACGACCCACGCACGAAACGGTATTGCCGCAGACCGACCGCCATCTCGCGCTCGCCACCAACACAGCCAATGCACCAAAACGCACAGCGCGGCGAAGTAATGCGTATAGAAAGCAGCTGTCATCAGCAGCCCGTAAAAGATCGGCCAACGCTTTTGCTCCGGTGCCTTGAGCCAGCACACCAACGCCACGGTCGCGCCCATCAGCCAGAAGCCGAGCAAGGTGTACATTCGCACTTCCTGGCTGTAGCGCACCGCTATCGGCAGCAATGCCAACAACACTGCCGCTATCCAGGTCGCCTTTCGCGTTGCCACCAGGCTCATCAATTTAATGCACAGCAACAGCGTGCCGACATCGGCCAGTGCGCTCAGAGACCGCGCAGCCAACACACCATTACCGAACAGTAACATCCAGAAATGAAGCAAAACGTAGTAAAGCGGCGGATGAACATCCCGCGCCGTCGTAGCCCAGATATACGCAGGCGAACCCTCGGCCAGCAGCAGACTGTAGGCCTCGTCATACCAGATGACCGGCACGGTGATGGAATGAAACCTTGCGAACAACGCGAGGACGATCACCGCCACCAGACCTGCCCTGTCGGCCATCCGGGATGAAAAACTTTCGGGGGGGATCGAAGAGGTAATCACCAGGCTCACCACTGCAGCGTGGTGACCGGGGTCGGCTCTTTCATGACGATAAAACCGTAATCGCCCAGCAGATAGATGCGATAGAACTTGCTCTCCACCAGCGGCGGATAACCCTGGTAACCCACCAGGGTCGCGTTACGCCGTTCCCTCTCTACCTCCACGTTGGTGATGCCCGCCTTCGGCAGGTTTTCGGCCAACATGAAGAAGTTGATGTTCAGCAGATAATGCAAGACCGGCATCTGCTTGAACGAACCCGCGGCCCCCACCAGCCAGTGATCGGAATAACTCACCGACAGGTAAATGCGCTTGGCCTCGTACAGTTGCCGCTGGGCCGCAATGTCATGCCCCAGGGAAAACAACGCGCTGGAGGCAAAGGTGTTCTGCACCGTCAGCACGCGGCCATAGGCGTAAGACAACGAAAGCATGGCCAGCAGAGGCACCGCCAACAGCAGCGTCAGCCGCTCATGAATGGGCGCCAGCGCCAGATGGCTCAAATAAAACAACAGCACCAGCAACACCGCGAAACCCATCAAGGTTCTGGCACCTTCATTGAAATCCCGGAAAAACAGCGCAGCCCCCGACACCAGCAAGGTCACGACCGGCACTGTCAGCACGCACACCAGCCCCATCACGATTTTTCTCAGCCCGGTGTCGTGGCGCTCCATCACATTGCTGGCTAACCGTGCGCTACCCACGAGGGCACACAACAGCAGCACGGCGAACACCCAAGTGAATCCACCGTGAAACAGCAGCGTGACTTTTTCCAGCACCCGACCGATGTTGATTTCAAGTTGCAGCAAAGGCTCGGCTGCCCAGTTCAGCAATAACGCGCGATCGTGGTTCATGTACGGATAAGCCGTGACGCTGTAGATCAACCCGCCGAGTCCTGCCTGGGCGAATTTCCAGCCGATCAATTCGTACCACTGCCGCCAGGCCCATCTGTCATTCGCGCCCCTGAGCAGTTCCAGGCAACACAGGCCCAGAAACACATTGAGGCTCACTTGATAAAGCCCCAGCGCCAGAGCAATCAGGAAGGCCGGCACCAGCCATTGCAGAATGCGCGAGGGATGACGAAAAGTGATCGCGTAGATCATTGCCACCAGACTCAACGCGTTGGCCGGTCCGTCGTATTGATAAGACAAATTCTGCAAAAAAAACGGGTTGTACCAGAGCGGCAACAGCACCAGGCAGCAAGACATCGTCGGCTGCGGGTAGTAATGGAATGTCAGGCTGGTCAACGCAAAAGCCATGGCCAGCGTGGCGATCAACAGCGGCAACGGAAAGATGTTCGGCGCGGCATTGCTGAAGGTCAGCAGGTTGTAGAACAGCTCGGTGAATAACCGCCCCTGCCCCGCCCAGGCAGTACCCGCCGACAGCGAGCGCCAGTTGTCATCGATGTAGGGATAGTCCGCGAGGATCAGCGGAATGACATAAATCAGGGTCGCGACCAGAAAAAACAGCCAGACCCGACGACGCCCGAGTTCTTTGCTGAAAAAGTCGCCGAGTCTGCCCATGCTAAAGCCCGATCCGGTCTTTGCCGCCAATGACGTCTTTGACCACATAACGGGGCCGGTGCTTGGCTTCGATGTAGATGCGGCCGACGTACTCACCGAGGATGCCGATTCCGATCAGTTGGACACCGCCAAGAAACAGAATGGCCGTCATCAGCGAGGGGTAACCGGGGACGTTGTTGCCGAAGAAAATCTTGTCCAGCACCATGTACACCGCATACAGCACCGCGAAGATCGAAATGCCGCCACCGATGTAAGTCCACAACCGCAATGGCACAGTACTGAACGAGGTAATGCCTTCCAGCGCCAGGTTCCACAGTTTCCAGCCATTGAACTTGCTGCGTCCTGCCACTCGCCGGGCCCGTTCGTATTCGACCACCGCCGTGGTGAACCCGGCCCAGGACAGAACGCCCTTCATGAACAACTGATGCTCGGGAAGCGCGCGAATCACATTGACCACCTTGCGGTCCATGAGCCGGAAATCCCCGACGTTTTCTTCGATCCGGGTGTAGGAAATTCTGTTCAGCAAATGATAGAAGAGCGATGCGCTGTGGCGTTTCAAATAACTGTCACTGTCACGATTGCGGCGTTTGGCGAGCACCACATCGGCGCCCTTTTGCCACTCGGTAATCAACCGCGGGATGACGCTGATCGGATCCTGCAGGTCGACGTCCATGGGGATCACTGCATCGCCGGTGGCGTATTCCAACCCCGCAAACAACGCCGGCTCCTTGCCAAAGTTGCGCGAAAAGTTGATCAGCAATACCTGTTCATCAACCTGTGCCAGCGCCTGGGCTTGCTCAGCTGTTCGATCGGTACTGCCATCGTTGATGAACACGATCTCGACTTCGCACGCGTCAAGTTTCAATTCGCGACGCACCGCCTGATGGAACAGACTGATCGCCTGCTCTTCATTGAACACCGGGACAATCAGCGAAACCTTCACGTTTCACACTCCTGAAAATCGAAGTGTAGATGTTCACCAGACCGCCATCAGGGGGCGTTCTGGCGCGCGAGCTGCCCGGCAGACCAGCGGCCACGCCCTCCCGTTCATTCGCTATAGACCACTGAGACATTCGGTAATATCCAGCCTTTTGCAATGGCCCACGGATCACGCCACCTTCCACAATGCAAAAGCCCCGGTCATCTCGACCGGGGCTTTGGCATTTCTGGCGTTACGACTTACGAAGCCGAACGCACCGCACCTTGCGACACATGGGTCGGTTGCAGCTTGAACATGTAGAACAATACCGTCAGCAGCACCAGGAAAGCAGGCCCGACATACAGTGCCACCCGAGTGTCCGGGAAGTACGCCATCAGGCCGACCACCAGCACCAAAAATGCCAGTGCCAGATAAGAACTGACCGGGTACAGCCACATGCGGTATTTCAGGCCGGCACGTTCGCTGGCGCTCAGGCCTTTGCGGAACTTGAGCTGGGCCAGCAGGATCATCGCCCAGGTCCAGATCGCGCCGAAGGTGGCAATCGCGGTGACCCAGACGAAGACTTTCTCTGGCACCAGATAGTTGAGCAACACGCCCAGCAGCAAGGCACCGATCGACAGCAGCAAAGCACGACGCGGCACGCCGTTGTTCGAGGTCTTGGCGAAACCGGCCGGGGCCTGGCCGTTCTGCGCCAGGCTGTAAAGCATGCGCCCGGTGCTGAAGATACCGCCGTTGCAGGACGACAGCGCAGCGGTGATCACCACGAAGTTGATGATGCCGGCGGCGGTCTTGATGCCCAGACGCTCGAAGGTCATCACAAACGGGCTGCCCTGAGTGCCGATTTCATTCCACGGGTAGATCGACAGGATCACGAACAAGGCACCGACGTAGAACAGCAGAATCCGCCAGAACACCGAGCCGATCGCATTGGGAATGGTCTTCTGCGGGTTCTTCGCTTCACCGGCAGTCAGGCCGATCATCTCGACGCCGAGGTAGGCGAACATCACCATTTGCAAGGACATCAACACGCCTTGCACGCCGTTGGGCATGAAGCCGCCGTGAGCCCAGAGATTGGAAATCCCCAACGCCACGCCGTCATTGCCGAAACCGAAAGCGATGATGCCGATGCCGCCGAGCACCATCGCAATGATGGTGACGATCTTGATCAGGGCGAACCAGAATTCGAATTCACCAAAGGCTTTCACCGCGATCAGGTTGATCGAGCCCATGCTGATCAATGCCGCCAGTGCCCAGATCCAGCGCGGCACGTCGGGGAACCAGACGCCCATGTACACTGCCACCGCGGTGATTTCCGCGACGCAGGTCACCAGCCACAGGAACCAATAGTTCCAGCCGGTCAGAAAGCCTGCCAATGGGCCGAGGTAATCTTGTGCATAACGGCTGAATGAACCGGCGACCGGGTTGTGCACGGCCATCTCGCCGAGGGCGCGCATGATCACCAGGATCGCCAGACCGCCAATGATGTAGGAGAGCATGATGGCCGGTCCGGCCATTTCAATGGCCTTGGCCGAACCCAGGAACAGGCCGACGCCGATACAGGCACCGAGCGCCATCAAGCGAATATGCCGTTCGCCGAGTTCGCGTTTAAGCGGGCCGCCCTGAGCGGTCTCGCCGTGAGGCAGGTGATTGCCGACTGGCATAGGTACAACCTCGTCTTGTTATTGGATGTGACCCGCCGAGTGTTGAAGCGCCGACCGATAGGCCAGCGCTTCTGCGAAACCGAACCTGCTTCGTGAGCAGACGCGTCTTGCAGGACAACACCTGCAAAATCAGCGGGGCGTGCAGTATAAAAAGCTTCCGATAGGGTTTTTCACTCTATAAACCACAACATTCAGCCAGAACTCTCGGCAAAAGCGCGGTTTTCGGAGGGGCATTACCTGACTTACGTAGGATTTATTCGCCACTGAAACGGCGCCGAGTATTGCACAGCAAGGGTGCATCGTCATGCCCCTACCTAGGCAGCATTTACCTCTTTGATACGTCTAGCTCGGCTATTACAGACAACATCCCCCTTGTGATGAGGGGCTGTTGCGGCGTTCCGACAAGCCCCTCGTCACAGGAAACCCTTTGGCCACAGCAAGCCTCCTGGCCGAAGCAAGCTCCCTCGCCACAAGGAATAGTGCGTACTCGACATTTGGTTATTCACAATTTTTTCACCAACGCCAACCACCGTCTAAGCTTCAAACAAGTCCGATCAATCTGCGTGAATGGATCAGTCGACTATGGGCGCTTTGTGGCAAACCGATTCGAGTAAAACCGTGGTTCCGACTGAACGAGAGGATGAAGCGCCTTTACCTGAAAAACCCCGTCGTTCCCGACACGGCTGGGGGGCATTCTGGTTGTTGCTGCTGATTATCCTGATTGTCCTGGGCCTCGCTGCGGCCAAGGAAATGCGCACCTCCAAGTTTCAGGCCCGGGAAATCAGCCAATATGCCGCTTCGCTGAAGTACGAACTGCACCCCGGCCCCAGCGACGCGATTCGCTACCCTGGTGCAGGCCCGTTCGATCAACGCCTGGGTTACAGCGCCATGGGTGAGTTTCTGCCGCGTCTGCTCAAGCGCGATTACGTGGTGGCGGCACAAACCCGCTTTTCGCCGGCACTGATGAAGTACAGCGACAAGGGCTTTTTCGTGCCCTATGCCGAGAAAATCCAGGCCGGGCTGTCGATCACCGATTGCCGCGCGGCACCTCTGTACCAGTTCAAGTACCCCCAGCAGCTCTATTCAAGCTTCGCGGCGATTCCTCCAGTGGTGGTCAACAGCTTGCTGTTTATCGAAAACCGCTTTTTGCTCGATCCCCGTCAACCCTTGGCCAACCCCGCCGTGGACTGGCCACGGTTCGGCATGGCGGCATGGTCCCAGGTCGCCAAGCTGTTGCGCCTGCCCGGGCAGTCGGCGGGCGGCAGTACGCTGGCGACACAGCTGGAGAAATATCGACACTCGCCCGATGGCTTGACAATGTCGGGCGCGGAGAAAATCCGGCAAATGATTTCCGCCAGCGTGCGGGCCTATCAGGCGGGCCCGGAAACCCTCCAGGCCCGGCAGAATGTCGTTCGCGACTACCTCAACAGTGTTCCGCTGTCGGCGGTGCCGGGTCACGGCGAAGTGCATGGCATGGCCGAGGGCCTGCGCGTCTGGTATGGCGCTGATTTCAACAAGGCCAACGAACAACTGGCCAGTAGCGAGACAGACCCGAAAAGTCTCTCGGAAAAAGGCCTGGCCCTGCGTGAAATGCTGTCATTGATGATTGCCCAGCGTCGCCCTTCCCATTACTTGACCAAGGGCCGTGATGAATTGGCCAGTCTCACCGACAGCCATATTCGCCTGCTGGCACAAAATGGCGTGATCGATGCGCCTCTCGCGACAGCAGCATTGGCCAGCAAAGTGATTTACCGCGACTGGGCCACCCAGCCCACCATTCAACCGATCGAAACCAACAAAGGCATCAGCGTGGCGCGCAGCCGTCTGGGCGGGTTGCTCAATCGTCCGCTGTATGACCTCGACCGCCTCGACCTGTCAGCCACCAGTACCCTGCAAGGCGAGTTGCAATCCCAGGCCACCGCGTACCTCAAGCATCTGGCCGACCCCACTTATGCAGCGGAAATCGGCCTGATTGGCGAACGTCTGCTCACACCCACCAGCACCGCGCAGGTGCGCTACAGCTTCACCCTGTTCGAACTGACACCGGACGGCTCGCGGGTACGGGTGCAGACCGACAGCACCGACCAGCCGTTCGACATCAATGAAGGCAGCAAGCTGGAACTGGGCTCCACGGCAAAAATGCGCGTGCTCACCACCTACCTGCAAATCATCGCCGAGCTGCACGATAAGTACGCAGCGATGACCGTCCCTGAATTGAAAAAAGTCGAGGTCCCGGACCAGGACCGTCTAAGCCTCTGGGCCGTCGATTACCTGATTCAGAACAAAGACCGAAACCTGCCGAACATGCTGAATGCCGCGCTGGATCGCAAATACTCCGCCAGCCCTGGCGAGGCCTTTTTCACGGGTGGCGGGCTGCATACCTTCAATAACTTTCGCAAGGAAGACAACGGCCGCCTGCCGACCCTGCGTGATGCCATTCGTGAGTCGATCAACCTGCCGTTCATTCGGCTGATGCGTGACCTGGTGCGCTACACCACCTATTCCGGTCCCAACAACAGCGCCGAATTGCTCAAGGACGATCGCGACCCTCGGCGTCAGGAATACCTGGCCTCATTCGCCGACAAGGAAGGCACCTCGTTCCTGCTGAAGTTCTGGAAAAAATACCGCAACAAAGACACCCAGGCGCGGCTCGAAACCTTTCTCGACGGCATGCGCCCGACCCCGATTCGCATGGCCGCCGTGCATCGTTATCTATTCCCCCAGGCCGACCAGGAAAGCTTCAACACCTTCGTTCGCTCGCACCTCAAAGGCGTCAAGCTCAATGAAAAACTGACCGATGAACGCCTCGAACGCCTCTATCTGAGTTATGGCCCTGGCAGCTATGACCTGCCGGATCAAGGCTTCATCGCCAAGGTTCATCCGCTGGACCTGTGGTTGATCGGCTACTTGCTGAACAACCCCGACGCCAAGTTCAGCCAGATCGTCAAAGCCAGCCAGTTCGAGCGTCAGGAAGTCTATAGCTGGCTGTTCAAGAGCCGGCACAAGGGTGCCCGCGACAGCCGGATCCGCACCATGCTGGAGATCGAGGCGTTCCTCGACATTCACCAGCGCTGGCAGAAAGTCGGTTATCCGTTCGATCACCTGGTGCCCTCGCTGGCCACCGCCATCGGCAGTTCCGGTGACCGCCCGGCGGCATTGGCGGAGTTGATCGGCACTATCCTCAACGACGGTGTGCGCATGCCGACGCTACGTATTGACAGCGTGCACTTTGCGGCCGATACGCCCTATGAAACCCGCCTGATCAATGACCCGGTCGTCGGCAAACGAGTGATGCCTTCCGAGGTGGCAACGGCCATGCGCGAGGCTTTGTCGCAAGTGGTGGATGCCGGTACGGCCAAACGCGTGGCGGGCAGTTTCAAACTGGCTGACGGCAGCCCGTTGGGCATGGGCGGCAAAACCGGTACCGGCGACAACCGCATTGAGGCCATCGGTTCTGGCGGGCGGATTCTCAGTTCAAAATCGATCAACCGCACGGCAACCTTCGTGTTCTACATCGGCGATCGCCATTTCGGTACCCTGACCGCTTATGTGCCCGGGCGCTCGGCGGAGAACTTCAAGTTCACCTCGGCGTTACCGGTACAAGTGCTCAAGGGGATGGCGCCGATTCTTACGCCATACCTGCAACCAGGCACCCACACGATGTGCCAGACAACCGAGACGACGGTTGGCCGTTAAGTACCGAGTGTGGCGGTAATCCTATATTTTTCACTTCTGGTTTTTGGGGGATTCGAGTCGCAACCGGGGCCGTATCGAATGAATTCTTGAGCTTTTTTTGAGCAATGCGTTTACCTAGTCTGGTCGCTCCACTTTCGATCATGGACGATCCAGCAATGACCATTCTTCCCCTGACTCGACAACAGTCAGACCAGGCGTCACTCATCTTCCCCGATAAAAGCATTCACCACGACTTGATCAAAAACGCCATTCCCCTTTGGCTCGCGAGCACTTCGGCGCGAAGAGTCGGTGAGTTGAAGGCGCACCCGCTGAAAATTCCTGATGGGTACAGGACGGCTTCCCCCGACGCGCAGCTGGAACTGAAAAAAGACATCGAGCGCAGTTGGGATGCTCAAAACAAAGTCGATCGGGCGCTTGGCAATCTGCAAGATGTCCGTGCCTTTGCCAAACCCTTGCTGCAACAGGCGTTGAAGGAGCGCTTCGGCATCGAAAATGACGTCGAGGAGACTTGGCTGCGGCTGTACATGCCCGTGAAAACGTCATGGTGGGTGCATGATTTTTCAGGCGCAAAGACCAGCCGAACCGTTTCACTGCTGGATGCCGCCCTGCACAACTTTTCCCGCGACGAGACGTTTACCCAAGACTCAGGGTTCATCACCCGCCCCGACGAACGCGGGCATTTCGGGGCAATACACCTCACACACAAATTGAGCGTCGATCAGTTCAAATCGCTGTGTCGCGAACTGGATATCGGCGCCCGATACCAACAGCGCCTGAACGAGTATCTGCTGTCGAGCAATCCGGTGGCCAGTGACTACCTGCACCACATCGTCACGCTCAGCCAGAAAAACGCGCTGAAAGTCGCGGCGCAAATGGCCCTGATGAAAAACGACATCGCCCGGCCGGCTTATGATGTCGTGCTAGGCATGCTGGATGATCGCGCCTCACTGAGATGGAACGGTCGGCCTGTCAGTTATTACAACCTGCAGATGATGGACACGCGCCTGACCGGCATTGTCCTGATCGCTCCCGATACATCCACCGCCACCGGCCCCATCCCGGTGATTGCGTATGTTCCCAACGACCCGGAGCATCCGCTCAGGCAATACGCATCGTCCCTGGAATTCATGTCCGAACTCACACGTCAGTTACGTGACGGGACATCCGCTACCCACTATCAACAGTTCTTCAGCCAGTTCGTACCCCATCAGCAACGCGGACATTTCTTTGCCGGTTTGAATGACCGCCTGAGCAAAGTGAAGTGGCAACCGGTGCCGCCAGGTTCTGACCTGCCCACCTGGCGCGAAATGCCAGTGGACAACCCCAATCTGCAATTCAGTGTGTCGAGCATCAGGGTCGATCGCGAGACCCCGTTCCGCGGTGACTTGTGGAATTACCTCTACCGTCAGCGGCTCAACAAAATATTCAACGATGCACGGGACATCGCAATTTCTACCGAATACGCCGACCGCATGGCACGTTGGGCCTGGTGGGACAACCTGGAAAAAATGCTCTCGGACATCCTCAATGTTGCCTTGCTGGTAGTGACCCCCTTTGTGCCCGTCCTGGGCGAAGCAATGCTGGTCTACACCGTCTGCCAACTGACCGATGAAGTGATCGAAGGCATTGTCGACCTGACCGAAGGCCGCTTTGCCGAGGCCGGCGAACAGATCGTCAACGTGTTGGAGAGCATTGCCCAGTTGGCTGCTTTCGCGGCCGGGGCTGCGATCGGCAATGCGGTACGGGCAAAACTTTCGCCGTTTTTCGAAGGGTTGAAACCGGTGCAAATGACCAATGGCCAGACGCGATTGTGGAACCCCGACCTCACCCCCTACAAACAGCCGGACCTGGTCTTGCCAAAAAGCGTCAAGCCCGATGAACAGGGTATTTATCAGCATCAAGGTCAGCAAATCATCCGACTGGACGATCAGCACTTCGAAGTGCAGCAAGACCCGGTCACCAAACAGCACCGCATCCGGCATCCACAACGACCCGACGCCTACGCCCCTGCCCTGCGGCACAACGGCAAGGGTGCGTGGATCAGCGAAACGGAAAACCCGCGGGACTGGGAAGGTACGACACAGATGCGCCGTCTCGGCCATGCCACCGATGGTTTCAGCGACGCGCAACTGGAAGCGGCCCGCCAGATCAGCGGCACGGATGAAGCAGAGCTACGCCGGATGCACGTAGAGAACACCCCACCGCCACCGCTGCTGACTGATACCCTGCAACGCCTGGGATCGCCTGCAAACGCCGAGGTAGGGTTACCTCCCGTCACCGATGCACTGTTCGCCGAATATCCCGATTTACCGCAAAACATTGCTGACAAAATTCTGGCCCACGCGACAGCGGCTGAACGCCAGCAGATTGCGCAGAACAATCGCCTGCCCCTGCGTCTGAAAAATCGCGCACGCGAACTGCAATTCGAAACGCAAACGGTCCGCGCCGCGCAAGGCTTGTACCACAACACATTAAGCAACATCGATACCGAACGCCTGGTACTCGGAACCTTGCGAATCAACACCGACACCTTCGGCGACCTGCGTATCGAGATCCGTCAGGGTGCATTCGATGGCGAACTTCGTTGCGGCACAGGGCCGGAGGATGCAACGCGGACTCGGGTAATGATTCGAGACGATGCCGGAAAATACCAGGTGCGCGATGGTTCGAATCAGCCAATCCATAACGCCGACGGTTTTCTGACCTCCCTGCTCCATGCCATGGGCAAGCAGGGACAAACCGCGTTGGGCTACAGGCCCGGCGACAGCGATTTTTTCAGGCAATGGATCATCGCCAAGTCCGCACCACCGAGCGAACGTCGAACAGTCCTGGCCATGCCGCCCATTCGCCCGATTGCCGAGCATGAAACGATGCTGTTGGTTCGTGGTGGTGGACTGAGCAGGGACGGGCAAACCTTGCACGAGCGGATTCACGACCTACACCCGCATTTCAGCGACAGCGAAGTCGATGCCTTTGCCGATGCACTGATCGAAAAGGGAGAACCGACGAAGGTCCTGGAGGCAGAGGAAAACGATCTGGTTGAACTGCGCAATATTATCGATCAGTGGGAATTCCAATCCGCCGGTCTGGATGCGGATAACCCGCTTCCTTTGCGTGGTGGTCGCAGACACATCGCCGAACGGCTGCTCGACTGTTTTCAGCGAAAAAACACCGAACTCGGCAATCGTACCGATCCGGATGGCTATGCGCTGGATCTCTCAAGAGAGCTACTACCTCTGGACCTGGAAGCCGAGTGGCCGAAACCACCGGAACTGAGGAAATTTCTGGACAAAGTCACGGTGCTGAAACTCGACAACACACGCTTTTCGAGTAAACCGACCGGCTTGCTGAAAGACTTCCCCAACCTTCGCGAACTCAGCGCCAAAGGCTGCGAACTGACCGGTCTGCCCGAAACCATCGACTCCATGCACAGCCTGGAACGTCTACGGTTGAGTCACAACGAGATCGTGCTGGACGCCACTGCCGTCGAACGCCTCAAGCGTCTGACCTACCTGGAGATACTCAGACTTGATGAGAACCCGTTGGGCAGGTCCATCGACATCACCCATATGCCGCGCCTGAAGGTCTTGGGATTGAAAGACACCGTGATCACGACATGGCCCAAAGGGACCCTGAGCCGGCCCAGACCGCGCGGATTTTTACTCGACATGCGGGACAATCCCATTGGCCAGATTCCCGAGGTGGTTCCCGGTTCGCCACAAGCCTGGGTAGTGGCGCGTACCCGACTGGATGTCGGTAATCTGTCGGAGATCAATCAGGTGCGCTACCAGGCAATCCGTCGCTCGATGGCCTTGCCCCCTGAGCCCGTCGTGCCTTCGAACAGCCAGATAGAATCGGCGATCAGCACCAATTACAGCATCGACCACTGGAACGATGCGCCCGGTTGGGGAGTCGACCGCGCCAACCTCTGGTCGGACCTGATCGACGAACCCGAGTCCCAAAGATTCATGGCAGTACTGCTCGATACCCAGCACTCCGCGGACTATCGGGCCGGTGGCCCGGCCAGGGATCAGTTGTTGCAGCGGGTCTGGCGCATGCTCGATGCCGTGCAAATCGACACCCGTTTGCGCCAGGAGCTGTTCACCATGGCCATCGCGCCGGTGGACTGTGCCGATGCCGGTGCGCAGTTGTTCAACAACATGGGCATCAAAGTGCTCGCCTCCGAAGCCTATTCCTATTCCACCGACCCGGCGCAACTTGAGCAGAAACTGGTGACACTGGCCAAAGGCGCGGCACAACTTGCGCAAGTGAACGACATTGCCCGGGCCGACGTTGCCAGCCGAGGTGGCAACCCCGACGATGTGGAAATCTACCTGGCTTACCAGACGGGTCTGGCGACGCGTTTAGGTTTGCCCTGGCAATCGGAAGGCATGCTGTTCAGGCCCGTATCCGGGGTCACCGATGCGATGATCGATCAAGCCTATGACACCGTACTGGCCCTGGGCGAAGGTGATGGCCTGGTGAACAAAATGCTCGAGCAGGACTTTTGGGAAACTTACCTCGGCGAACAGTACCCGGTCCGAATCAATGCGAACAAACAGCGCTATCTGGGTCTGCTCGATCAGCTGGAAACGTTGCGTTCCACCCAGCAGGAATGGGCGGCCTCGGCAGCTCTGACAGCCCCTCAAAGAGCCGAACTGCGCAATCGGCTCAGGGAGCTCATGAACGATTTGCCGGTGCCGGAAACCGTGGTGTTTGCCGATAAGCCCATGAGCGAGGACAACTACAACAGGCTGCTGGTTGACCTGGCGGACGATGAAAAAGAGTTATCGAGGCGTTTGACTCGGGCGGCGCTGAGGAAAGCGGGGCAGTACCCGTAGCCGTGTATTTTTGTCCTGGCACCTGAAATCCCGGCTCGCAGGATCTGCTGCGGATTTCAGGCCCGGGGCAATTCATCATTGCCCTCGCCATCAGACTTCCGAATCCCAGACAACCACCACGGTTCCACGATAGTGCTTACCGGTGCTCGGTAAGAGCACTGCATCAATCGCCTCTTTGTGCAACTCAAAGTGCAAGGTTCCGGGTTTTCGATCCACGTACTGACCGGGTTGAAACACCACCCCGGCGGCGGGCCCTGTTTTCAGTTCCTGCCGATTGACCGGCCGGCCACTGGTATCCGTCAGGCCGGCAGGCAAACTGACGCTGACCTCTATCGGAACGGAGACGTTGTTGCCGTCACTCATGTAGCAATACCTGCCCGGTCCGAACTGACATTCCAGGTACATCTTGAAACGAGAACTGGCGGAAATGTTGAACGTCTGATCACGGAAGATCCGCGTCGGCTTGCGCCCCCCTTGCAACCAGCTCTGCCAGCCGCCGGCGGGCACCATCCGGACTTTTTCACCACCCGGGGGAATGTCGACTTTTAACGTGTGTTGCACATCCAGTACGAAATCCAGGGTCAGGTCGGAGTCGCTCGGCTGCATGATGTCGCCGAAGTCAAAATCTGCACCGGGGCCGATGCTATAACTCAAGGCACCGTTGTACAGCCCTGATGACATACCCAGCGGGTTAGGCGTGCGCAGTTCGTAGGCAAAATCCAGATAGCTGTAGGACATGGCCGGAATTGGAAAACGTGCTGTTTTGACACAGGTGCCGTCAACCGGAGTTTTCCAGAAAAAAGCGTAATGTGAATCCCCATACAAACCGACACCGCTGTATACGCAAGGCGGCGCGGCATACACCCAACTGCTGCTTCCCCACAAACTCTGGTGACCTAGCAGCACGTTCGGAGCGCCGGTCAAATTGACCGCTGTATCACTGAGAACGTATTGGGAACCAAACCCCGCAATACGTACCTCAACTTTCTCCGATTGCCCTGTCTCAGCGTGCGTAACCGTCAATGCGCGCCATTGTGCCGGTATCCTGAACATCGCGCTGTTACGCTCTGAGTCATCGGGCTGCATTGCCTTTACAGACTCAAAACGCAGGGGCAGCCGGATGCTGAACATATTATTGGCCCGGCACTCATCGGGGTAATGCTCGCAGTATCCGCTGAGCGGGGTCTTGTTGATGAATTGATTGCGTTGCGGATTGGCCGAGTCAGGCGTAAACAGCGCCCTGATTTCCTGGGTTACCGCCCCGGCGGACGGCGCAATCAAGAGCGTCAGAAACGCCAGTGAGCGGCCACGGCGCAGCCAACCAGACAAATACGTTCCGGTGTTCATAAAGTGCACTCGTATGAGAGATCTTGAGGTTCAGGGCGCTGCCGCATTGAAGACCAAGTGAACGCTTCCATGATAGGTGCCCGGCTTGTAGCCACCAGCAGGCACTCTTGGTTGAATTTCCAGAGGAAAACGCCCACCCGCAACAGCCTGCGCGGCAGACACCACCTCTTGTGGCTGAGGGTCATGGGTCAGTTCTTTACCGTTGAAGCTGACACGCAAATAGATGTTCTGATCGTCACGACCGTTGGACAGATAGGGCTCTGCTTCCAGTCGCGCCTGAATCGCGCTGGTGTCATGCTTGACGTCGAAATTCTTGCGCAGTCCCTCCAGCGTCGACGTTTGGATATTCCAGGGTAACGTCTGTTCGAGATGTATCCAGTTCATCTCGGCCGGTATCACATAAAAGCCCAGGGTCGGGATATCCACCGACACCTCGAAGGTGTGCTCTTCCCGCGCCGCGAATGCCTGGGCACTCATCAGCGCCATCACGCCCATCCATACGGCAAGGGCCGATTGCTTGATCATTTCGGTTACCTGTTACGTCAAGAAATACCGCGAGCCCCCATGGTGACTCACCCGTACCGACTTACTGGCTGGCAATACGCAGTGCCTTTTTGGATGCGCCTTCCACCAGATTGAAGCGGTATTCCCGGCCGGGTTTCTTTTCAAACTCGAAGGTTTTTCCCGCCAGAATGTGATGCTTGGTAGTCGGCTCGCACTCGGTTTCGTTTTTCAGCGAGCAGTTGCGAAATTCATCGATCACCACCACCGTGTTGCCGTTGTTGCGCAGCCGGTAAACACCGGCACTGTCATCGATCACACTGTCGAAGCGACTGTTTTTTGGTCTGACAAAGAACACCGTGCCAAAACCGGTCATCACGTTGACCCCGGCCGAGAGGTTCTCCTTATAGGACTCCCGGTCTTCATTCGACACGGCGAATTCGTCTTCCTTTTCCGGCACCACCGGCACGAAACGCACGCGAAAATAGCGCTCGGTGTCACGCTCGCCCATGTGCAACAAGCGAGTGCCTTGCATACCGTTGGCCGGCACGATCAGCCGCGCGGGACTGGCCATCAAGCCATCGCGGCCGCTGCCGTCCGCTTGAGCCTTGACCGGTACTTCACGGTGGCCGCCATCGGCGTCGTAAATGATCTCCAGGATGTTGACCTTGACGAACGCCGTGCTGTCGCCGCTGTTGAACACGCGCTTGAGGTAGGTGCTCTTGTCGCTGTCCAGATAGTCGTACACCGTTCCCACGTTGATCTGCGGTCCGGCCTGAAGGCCCAGGGAAAATCCGCTCAATCCCATCAACAGCAACAGTCGTTTCATTTCCTTGAACCTCATAACGTTGAATACTTCCCGGCCGCTATTCATCGATGCCCGGCCCATCAGACTTCCGAATCCCAGATCACCGTGACCCTGCCGGAATACGGGCTCTGTACGTTGGAACTGAGCATCCAGTCCACCTCATCCTTCGACACTTCAAAGTGCAGAACGCCAGGTGCTCTATCCACATAGAAGCCGGGTTGAAATACCTGCGCATTTTCTGGACCCGCCCGCAGTCGCTGATGCTTGACCGGCTGTCCGGACAGATCAGTCAAGCCACCGGGCAGACTGACGCCGACCTGCAACTCGACCTGGCGCCTGCCAACAGCGTCCTTGATCGTGCAATCGAAGGTCACCCACGCCTCGCACTCGTAATACATCTTGAAACGTGACGACGCGGAGATATGGAAGGTCTGATCGCGAAACAACCGAACGGGTTTGCGTCCCGCCTGCAACCAGCTTTGCCAGCCGCCGGCCGGAACCAGTTCGAGTCTTTCACCCCCGGGAGGAATATCGACCTTGAGGGTGTGCTGAACGTCCAGTGCGAAGTTCAAGGTCAGCAGCGGGTCACTGGGTTGCATGACATCACCCATATCGAAATCCTGACCCGGCCCGACACTGAATGTGATCGATCCGTGGTACTTGCCAGACTGCATGCTTAAAGGATCTGGCGTTATCAACTGATATCCAAATTCAATGTCCCTGTATTGAAAGGACATCGGGATATCAAACAACGCCTGCTTGGAACACATGCCGGCTGCCACGGGCACTTTCCAGTAACTGCGGTAGCTGTGAGTCGATGTAATGGTGTACGGACCAATCCCTTGGCACGGTGCTGGTGCATTGGCCCATCCCCCTCCTTGCCACAAGCTGTCCCACCCCCGAATGCCTCCTTGTCCCGTCAACTCTTCAATAGACACGGGTATGCGAGCGTCATGTGCAATACCGGCGATTCGGACTTTTACGACCCTGGTTTCCCCTGAAGAATGGGTGACAGTCACGTCTCGCCATGCTGAGGGAACCTTGGCCATTCCCCCTTGACGCGGATCGGCATGGTGGGCACGGACCGGCGCACTGGCCACGAATTCAATAGGCGCCCTCAGACTGAAAACACCCTCTTGCCTGCACACCTTAGGGAGAAGTTCACAAAAACCCCGAGAGGGCGTTTTGTTCACGAATTCATTTTTTTGCGGGGCAGCGGAATCGGCGGTGAACACAGCCTCGATGTCCAGCGTCGCTCCACCCGCCGGTATCCAGCACAACCCGCCTAACAGCATCAGCGCTGTTTGAGAGATATTCTTTCCCCCCCTCAGACTTAACACGCTCATCAACCTGCCCTCTCCACCATAAACGTTGCATCGGCCAAGGTATCGGGGCTGCAACGCAAGTCACCGATCATCAACACATTGTTCTCATTTCGGTGCTTGTCGATATCGAGCCGGAATTGGCACAGCAACTGGTCGGCATGGCGCACTTCCAGGGTCGGCGAGCCGGCGTTCATTTCCATCGAGAAGAAGCCATCGACCTCACTGACCCCACGACTGGCGTGGTTGATCACGTGATGCCCTTTGAGCGGCCGCCCCTGCGGGTCAAGCAAACGACCAAGCACCGTCAGGGTTTTCATCACCCGCACCTTGCGGTATTCAACGCCACCCTTGTTCAGGTGATAGCGGGTGCGTGCCGGTTCGATGCTGGCCGCCGGCACGTGATTGCCTTCGAAGTCAAAGCTCACCGAACTGTTCTTGTAGGCCGTGAGCGGAATGAAATTGCGCCCCGGATGCAGGGCCGCGCTGCCACCACTCAAGTCATCGGCGCGCAAGGCGATGCCGTCGATGTCGGACTCGACGTCGACGATCATTCCCGCTCCCCGTCCTTGATGCTGACTGGTCAACGCCATGCGTTGGGCGCCGACCACCAGTGTGCTGTCCAGGTTCAGGCCGCCGGTGAGGTTGTCGTTGAACGACGAGCGCTGGATAAAACCGTCGCCATTGACGGCGTCGGTGCGAAAGTTCGCCAGGCTCGACAACCCGACGCCATAGGTATCGGTAAGCGCGGTCACCGAGACGCTCTGCAATACGTGGTCCTGTAAATCCTTGCGATAACCGAGTGAGCCGTTGTTGTCACGGCTCCCATCTCGGGCGGTGCGGCTGCCGATGCTGCCGGAGATCTGTTGGCCCGGTCCGCCCAGTGCCACGCTGATGCTCAGGTCGACCCCGCGATTGCGCGCATCGCCGCTGCTGTAGCTGCCGGGGCGGTCGAACAGCGACAGACGCCAGTTGGCATCGCTGCCGAACACCACCGTACGCTGCGTCCAGCCCAAATCGACGCCCGTGCCTTCGACGTTGCCCTCGCTGTGGGACACTCGGGCATTGAGCGAACTCTTGCGGCTGATCCGGTGGTTCAGCGCCAGCGATGAGTTGCTGGTCTGGCCGGTGAACACGTTGCGTTGGCGCACGCGGGTACCGTCGGGCAAAGTGTCGTAGGTATTGCGAGTGTCGAGCCAGCTGCGATTGTGGCTGATCACCAGGCTGCCGGCGCCATAGTTGTAAAGACCTTGCAGGTCGGCGCCGGTGCCGTGGTCTTCGGTCTGGTACAGGTTGGCGAAGAAACTGGTGCTGTTGCCCAGACTCCAGTCGATGGAACTGCCGTACTGAAGCTTGTCGCGCACCTGTCGTGCCGACAGGCCGAGAATGACCCTTGGATGCAGTAAATAGTTGAAGGCGGCGCCCGCCGTCATGTCGCCGCTGTCCTGCTGATCCCAATTGCTGAGCAATTTGCTTTCCTGCCCAGCGAACAGGTTGTAGCGCCAACGCTCATCGAGGTTACGCCAGTTGTTAGGCTTGTAAATCAGTTCTTGCGTGGTCGAAGTGATTTGGCCGTCTTCAATCAGTCTTACTTCCACTTCATAGATGCCACCGGGCAAGGGGCGCGTGTCGAGGGTCTGCAAACCCGCGGGCACTGACTGGGTGTTGATCAGCAAACCATCTCGAAAAATCTCCACCGATGCCTGCCGATTGGCGGTGACATAGACCGGATAAACGCTGGGTTTCGGACTGTCGATCGCCAGGCTGTCGGAACTGCCATACATCACGCCCACGGCGATGTCGGGGCTGGTGCCGAACGAACGAGGCTGACGGGTCAGCCCTTCGGAATTGGGGGTGAAATAGCCCAGCCGGAAAAAACTGCCTTGCAGTTCGCGCTGGGTGTAAAGGTCATACACGGCGTGATAGAGCTTGTCGTCCGGCCCGCCAAGGCGCGCCAGTTGCATGTTGAAAGTCTGGCTCCAGTTGCCCAGGCTGCCACTGGCTTCCAGGCCAAACCGACCGCCCAGATCTTGATCCTGGCCGCCGTTGAGGTTGAGTTGATTGCGCAGCATCAGGCCGCTGCTACCACCTTCAGGCTGGTCGTAAAAACGCTTGGCTTCGCTGTCGCGCTCGGCATTTTCGGTGACGATCGACAGCAATGAATTTTCAAGGTTGTAGTGAACCGCCAGCATCTGTTCCGGGCACTGGCCGGTGCAGGCGCCCAGCGCCACGCCGGGCTTGAGGACACTGGCCCAGGTCTCGCGCACGCCAGCACCGAAATGGCTTTCGCTGGTATCGGTGAAATCGAGCAACGTTACCCGGTCATCGCGAGACAACACAATCATCGCCTCGCCGAGCGGTTGCTGATCGAGTTCAACCCGCACCGCCAACGGAACATCGAAAAAATGCTCCTCGAAATCCGCCGGCAAGCCTTTGGCCTGGGCCAACAAACTTCTGGGCGTATTATCAATAGAAGTGGGCGCCGAAAATGCACTGCTACATAACAGCAACGCAAGCGCTGCCGCGATGGGCGTCATCGGGAACATGAACGAATACTCTAATTACAAAGGAGTCAAAACCCGGCCGACAACCATGAGTTACCGACCGGTTTACGTTACTTATGCAAGTAAGCGTTTAGTGCCTCAGATCACTCAAAGAGCAATGGGAGGAACAGCATCGAACATCATGGTGACGGCACCGGTGTAATCACCAGGCGCAAAGGAAGTGCCAACCGCTTTAATGCTCAGTGGGGCACGGTAGTTGGCGTCGGACTCGGCTTCACCCACCACCATTTGCGGGGTGGTAGTCAATACCTTGTTGTTGAATTGCACTTGCAGGTCGATCGTGGTGGCACCGGCAATCAGCTTCGGCACGCTTTCGAGGCTGGCATGTACCGAACCGTTGTTGTTGCGCACGTCGAAGAAACCGTTGACCTCACCCATGGTGCCGGTGGCGGGCCTGAAGCTCATGTCCTGATCCTTGTTGACCAGATCAGGGTCGGTCGGTACCACATAGAAACCGTTGGTTGGCACGTGGGCGATGAGGCTGATCGAGTGGCGGGCTTCACCGGCTGCGAACACAGCGGAAGAGGTCAGTGCCAGAACAGCCAATGGAGCAGCGATTGCGAGTTTCTTGAACATCTTTCAGTACCTTATTTATAAAAGAATCGAGATCACTGAAAGTTCCAGAAGAACAAAAACCGTCACGAGCAGCCTTGTGCTCCTCGAACTTTCAACGCCGGATCATGATCAAGCAATACATCCGGAAAGTAAGCAGGCAAGTTCCGACAAACACGTAGCCAGAACGCCATCACCCCGGAAAGAAAAAACCTGAAATAGTTATAAAGTCGCTGTACAGCTGTAAGAGACAGACTACAAACAGGACAAAACAGGCAATAACAAATTGGCCATATCACTGCAACGTCTGTAAGACCGATACCACACAAGTCGCAAACTAAGGACGAAACAGGAACTTTAGAGAATTAACACTAATTTCAACTTTTTCACGCGGACTAAAACCCCCATTTTTTCTCCAGGAATGGCTTTTTCAGACATCGCCGCTGTGATTCGGCGCTCCGTACCGTTGGTCGGAGATCCTTTCCATTTGCTTAAGATATATCTTAAGTTGTATCTAAACACGACAGAGAGAACGCAAAAAATGAGAGACCATCATTCCCCTCACCGCGAACACGGCGATGGCCGCGACGGCTTCGAGAAACGCCCAGGCCCCGGGCGCGAACGCGGTGGACGCGGGCCGCGAGTATTCGCCCCTGGCGACCTGAAATTGCTGCTGCTGGCGCTGATCGCCGAGCAGCCGTGCCACGGCTACGACCTGATCCGCCAGATCGAAAGCATGTTCGACGGCGCCTACAGCCCCAGCCCCGGCGTGATCTACCCGACCCTGACCTTCCTTGAAGAAAGCGAAATGATCCTGGGCGACGCCGAGGGCGGAAAAAAAACGCTACAGCATCACCGACGCCGGACGTCTGTCTTTAAGTGAACAAGCGATTGCCCTGGACGGCGTGCGCATGCGCATCGACGTCAGCAAGCGTTCATTGCGCGGTCACGACCGCCCGGCCGAAATTCACGAAGCGGTGCACAACCTGCGTCATGCCTTGCAAATGCACCATGGTCGCTGGAGCCCGGAAGAAATCCTGCGGGTACGCGACCTGCTCAACAATACCGCCAAAGCCATTGTCGACGGCCCCCCCACTCAACCCGCCGCTCAAGCCGTTCAGGAGAACGCCGAATGATCGACGTTATCGTGCCATCCCAATCCATTCACCGTGTCAGCCACGAGATCAAGCGTCGTCGTCTGGAAGTACTGCGAGTCGTCGACCTTACCCCGCGTATGCGCCGGATTACGCTGGGCGGTCCTGAGCTTGCGGGCTTCGTCAGCCTCGGAACGGACGACCACGTCAAACTGCTGTTCCCCCAGAACGCTGCGGAACACGCGGCACTGGACACCCTGGTACTCGGGGCAGGCAAGGACAACGGGGCGATGCCCGCGATGCGCGACTACACGCCGCGTCGTTACGACCTGGACACGCTGGAGCTGGACATCGACTTCGTGCTGCACGGCGATGGCCCTGCCTCGACCTGGGCCGAGCAGGCCAAACCCGGCCAGTTCCTGCATATTGGCGGGCCGCGGGGCTCGATGATCGTGCCAGACATCTTCGACAGCTATTTGCTGATCGGCGACGAAACCGCCCTGCCCGCCATAGCCCGCCGCCTTGAAGGCCTGCCGGCCAACCGCCGTGCCCTGGTGATTGTGGAAGTGGAAAACGGCGCCGAACAACAACGCCTGGAAAGCGCCGCCCAGGTCGATGTGATCTGGGTATTGCGTGAAGGTGGCAGAAACAACCTGTTGACCACCGTGCAACAGATCAAGGTGCCTACTGGCAATCTGTATGCGTGGGTGGCGACCGAATCCAAGGTGTCGCGGCAGGTTCGCCGGGTATTGCTTGATGAGCATGGTCTGAACGAGCAATTTGTGAAGGCTGTCGGTTACTGGCGACTGGATGACAGCGACGAGGAGTAACCACAACACTGTGGTTGCATGCTTTTTGTGGTGAGGGAGCAAGCTCCCTCGCCACAGTCAGTGTTCACTTCAGACCTGCGCGCCACCGATCCAATCCAATCACCAGCAGCGCAATCAGCACAAACCCTAGCAATAATCCGCCGGCATTGATGAACACCTGTGGATAACCCAGCGTGTCCACATCAATGAACGGATAGGGATAAACCGCCAGCAGATGCCCGCGCCATAATGCATAGCCGAAGTACACCAGCGGATAGATCACCCAACTCGCAATGTGCCGCAGTCGCAACGTACCTTTGGGCACGCAGCACCACCAATAAACCAGAAACAGCAGCGGCATGACGTCATGCATCAGCTCATCGGCCAGCCACTGCCAGCCTTCGGGATGCCATAAATGGCGCAACAACAGACTGTACGCTACACCGACGACGGCGACGCTGACGGCAATCCCGCTACTCACCCACGGCTGCAAAAACCAGCGCCGCGCCGCCGACTCGCGGGACGTCAGTTCACAGGTCAGCACCACCGCCACCAGCGTATTGGTCAGCACGGTGAAAAAGCTGAAAAAACTCACTAGGCCACCCAACAGACTGGCCGCAATACTCCAGCGTGCGTAGAGAATCAGGTACATCTGAATGCTCAAACCCGCCCAGCCCAAAACCGCAGCCACGGCAACACAACGACGCCTCGCGGCAGAACCTGGCGTCGAGGGTATGACCATGCTCAGACCGGTCGCTTGGTGCGCATCAACTTCACGTACAGGCGTTCAACTTTCTCCCGGGCCCACGGGGTTTTGCGCAGGAACGTCAGGCTCGACTTGATGCTCGGGTCACTCTTGAAGCAGCGAATATCGATACGCTCGGCCAGCCCTGACCATTCGTAGTGTTCAACCAGGGCGTTGAGGATCTGTTCCAGCGTTACGCCGTGCAGCGGGTTGGTGTTCTGTTCGGTCATGCCGGGCCTTCGAGCGATGAAAGGATTGGAAGCCGCGCACCTTAGCGGAGGCCTTCGTGCAGTGGAAGGGCCACGGACAAGGGCATTCGTCAGAGGCTGAATTAACTGTAGGCGAGTTGGACAGCCTCTGAGGACAAACCTCAGGCGATAGCGCCGTCGGCTCAGTAATAACGTCGCGGGTCCGAATCAATCAGGCTGGCCAGCTTGGTCAGGGCAAATCTCAATTCCTCCTGACTGGTGGGCGACATCAAGACCAAACGCACGCAGCGGGTCATTGCGCTACGTTCAGCCTGGAACTGGGTACCACTGAGAACCAATACGCCATTGGCACGGGCCAGCATGGTGAATTCGTCGCTGGTCCAGGGCTCGGGCAGCGTCAACCAGACGTGGTAGGAGTACGGCTGGGTCTTGAGTTCAAATTTGGCGAATATTTCCTGAGCGATCGCCTGCCGCCCGGCGGCTTCGCTGCGCTGAATACGGATCAGCTTTTTATCCAACCCTTGCGTGATCACGTTGCTGGCCAACTGGGCGGTCAACGGCGACGGCATCCAGACGCTGCTGCGCACCATCGAGGTCAGGCGCGACAACAGTTTCGGCGGGCTATAGAGATAGCCGATCCGCAAGGCCGGCATGATCGACTTCGACAGACTGGTCAGGTACACCGAACGATCCGGCGCGAACGCCGACAGCGGTTTGATCGACGGGTCGGTGGCCAGAAAACCGTAGATGTCATCGTCCAGGATGATGAAGTCGAACTCTTCGGCCAGCGCCGCGATTTGCGCCCGACGCTTTTGCGACATGATCGCGGCCGTCGGGTTCTGGCAGGTCGCCACACAGACCAGCATCGCCGGTTTCTCACGTTGGCACAGTTCGCGCAGCGCTTCGGGAATGATGCCTTCATCGTCCATCGGCACGCCACGCAGACGTCGTTCCAGACCATGGGCCAGGGAAATGATGCCGGGGTAACAAAGCGCCTCGCAGAGCACCAGATCACCGGCGTTGGTCAGCGCACTCATCGCGACCATCAAACCATGCTGCGCGCCTGCGGTGATCACCACTTGCTGCCATTGCGCATCGGGCAATGAATGGCGCAGCCACTGCGCACCCGCCTCGCGATGAGCCGGATGCCCGCCATCGGGGGCGTAATCGAGGGCACGGGCAAAATCCGTGCTCTTGGCCATGCCCACCAATGCGTCGCGCAACCAGTATTCCAGGGTTTCGCTGTAAGGCTTGATGATCGAAAGATCCAATAACTCGGACTGCCCCAGATTCAGCGGGGCGGCATTGTTGCTGGCCGGCAATTCCAGTTGCTTCTGGTTGAGCACATAAGTGCCACGCCCCACTTCCCCCTGCACCAGACGCCGCCGTTGGGCTTCGCTATAGGCCCGGCTGATGGTACCCGGCGTGACATTCAACGTGGTGGCCAATTCCCGCAAGGTCGGCAGACGATCACCTTCGTTCAACACGCCATTGCTGATATCGCGCGCCAACGCGTCGGCAATCGACAAATACATCGGCTGGCCGAACTCGTTTAGCTGAGGAACCCACATGAATATCGCTGCCCATCGTAGAAATGATGAATATCCGAGCATATCACAGGGAAGTTAGGCAACTTATAAATCGACCCAATCGGAAAATTGAGTCGATTGATATGGCGATTGAATCGAGCAACACTTTTCACACGAGACTTCTGCACAAAAAATATTTGCTTAAAAATCAAATAGTTATATTAAAAAAAGCGAGTAAACGAACGTAGACAACAAAAAAACATCTCCTCACAGCCTCTCGCCCTATTGAATCAACTCAATTCATTCAAATACACTCATCTCGAATCGAATCAATCGACTCAATCTCACGCCTGAATCACCACGTGCCAGCCACGCCAAGTCGAGACATCATGGACACACTCAGAAAGGATCTATCCCTGTCAGCGATCATCGCAGGCTTAATCGCCGTGATCATTTCCTATGCCGGCCCGCTGATCATCGTGTTTCAGGCGGCTCGGGAAGCGCACCTGCCCAATGATCAGGTGTCGTCCTGGATCTGGGCCATTTCCATCGGCAGCGGCGTAACCGGCCTGTTGTTGAGCTGGCGTCTGCGGGTTCCGGTGATTACGGCTTGGTCGACACCGGGCGCAGCGTTGCTGGTGTCGATGTTGCCCACGGTCTCCCTGCCCCAGGCTATCGGCGCCTATGTGGTGGCTTCGGTGATTATTGCGGTGGTCGGCCTGTCCGGCGCGTTCGACAAACTGATGAGTCGCCTGCCCAAAGCCATCGCCGCCGCCATGCTCGCCGGCATCCTGTTTCGCTTCGGCGCCGAACTCTTCACCTCAATCAAGCTGCAGCCGGCGCTGGTGCTGTCGATGATCGCGGCGTACCTGATCTTCAAACGCTTTTCACCGTGCTACGCCATCCTGTCGGTATTGATTGTCGGCTGCGCCGTGGCGGCCTCGTTCGGCGAACTCAACAGCGGATCGATCAGCATCGATGTCGCCCACCCGATCTTCATCGCCCCGGAGTGGAGCTGGTACGCGATCATCAATATCGGCTTGCCGCTGGCCCTGGTCACCCTGACCGGGCAATACGTGCCGGGCATGGCGGTGATGCGCACCTCGGGCTACAACACCCCGGCGCGCTCGATTATTTCGGTCACGGCCATCGGTTCAATCTTGATGGCGCCATTCGGCTCCCATGGTCTCAATCTCGCGGCCATTACCGCCGCGATCTGCACCGGCCGCGAAGCCCATGAAGATCGCGACAAGCGTTACATCGCCGGGATTGCTTGCGGGGTGTTTTACATTCTGATGGGCACCTTCGGCGCGACCCTGGCGTCGGTATTTTCTGCCTTGCCCAAAGAGCTGATCGCCTCCCTCGCCGGCCTGGCCCTGTTCGGGGCGATCAGCGCCGGGCTGACCGGCGCCATGGCTGACGAAAAACAGCGTGAAGCGGCGCTGATCACCTTCCTGGTCACCGCCTCGGGCATGAGTTTCCTGGGGTTGGCCGCTGCATTCTGGGGGCTGATCTTCGGACTCGTGGCACATTTCGTACTGACCTACACCAGAGAAAGCAAAGCCACCGCCGTCACCGAGGGCAGCCGACCATGATCGCTCGTTACGACTCCATTGTGGTCGGCGGCGGACTGTCACACGCGTCACCGCATCTCGCTCCAGCCCTCGTGGCCGAAGCACTTATCCAAGGAATGACTCCATGAGCCTGCAGAATTTCGACCCTGCCATCGCCCGCCTGATCAGAAGTGAACGCAACCGTCAGGAAACCCATCTGGAGCTGATCGCTTCGGAAAACTATGTCAGCAAAGAAGTGCTGGAAGCACAGGGTTCGGTACTGACCAACAAGTACGCCGAAGGCTACCCGGGCAAGCGCTATTACGGTGGCTGTAAAGTGGTCGACGAAATTGAAAGCCTCGCCATCGAACGCGCCTGCAAACTGTTTGGGAGCGACTACGCCAACGTCCAGCCGCACTCCGGCTCACAAGCCAATCAGGCGGTGTTTCTTGCGGTGCTGAACCCCGGCGACACCCTCCTGGGCATGTCCCTGGCCCATGGCGGGCACCTGACCCATGGCGCCTCGGTGAACTTCTCTGGCAAGTTCTACACCGCGCACGCTTACGGCCTGGAAAAATCCGGCGAAACCCTCGACTACGCGCAGATGGAAGCCCTGGCCCGGGAACACCGGCCGAAGATGATCATTGCGGGTGCCTCGGCGTATTCCAGGACCATCGACTTCCAGCGTTTTCGCGCCATCTGCGATGAAATCGGGGCCTACTTGATGGTCGACATGGCGCACTACGCCGGGCTGGTCGCAGCCGGCCTGTATCCCTCGCCGGTTGGCATTGCCGACTTCGTCACGTCGACCACGCACAAAACCCTGCGCGGCCCACGGGGCGGCC
The DNA here is from genome assembly GCF_024748615.1 of Pseudomonas sp. B21-048. Taxonomy (NCBI): domain Bacteria; kingdom Pseudomonadati; phylum Pseudomonadota; class Gammaproteobacteria; order Pseudomonadales; family Pseudomonadaceae; genus Pseudomonas; species Pseudomonas sp. B21-048. Next base: position 4,496,128 of record NZ_CP087168.1, read on the forward strand.
TGATTTTGGCCAAACGCGAATACGCGGCGCTGCTCGACAAGACGATATTCCCGTTCTATCAGGGCGGGCCTCTGATGCACGTCATCGCCGCCAAGGCCGTGGCGTTCAACGAAGCCCTCGGCGATGAGTTCAAGCACTATCAGCAACGCGTGATCAATAACGCCAGGACCATGGCGGACATCCTTACGCGGCGAGGCCTGCGGGTGGTATCAGGGGGCACCGACTGCCACATGTTCCTGCTCGATCTGCGCGCGATGAACATCACCGGCAAAGAGGCCGAGGCGTTGCTCGAAAGTGCCCACATCACCTTGAACAAGAACGCGATCCCCGACGATCTGCAAAAACCTGCGATCACCAGCGGCATTCGCATTGGCACACCTGCCCTGACCACACGGGGCTTCGGTGAAGCCGAATGCGCCGAAGTGGCCAACCTGATTGCCGATCTGCTTGAGCAACCGACCCATGTGGCACTGCTGGAAAAAGTCCGCCAACGGGTAATGCATTTGTGTGAGTGCTTCCCGGTCTATCTATTGACTTAACGGCAACGAAACATGCCGGGGGCGGACGCTTTAGTCCGCCCTTTTTTTCACGGCCAGATACTGCGGCGACAAGTTGCAGCCGACTATTACCAAATCCGAAATGATCCATGTCAGTAAAAGCCCTTTCTCTATGTGTTACAGAACATTATCCTTACGCCTGTCCTGCTGAAACGCTTCTCCCCCGTTCACTCCTACTGCGTTCAGTTCACTCCCTTTAGAAAAAGACCAAGAATTTCTTCTCTATGCCTGATTTTCATACCTCGCGAGACAGCGCTGTCTTACCCCTGTGGCCAGTCGAAAAGCCCTGAACCTGATCGGCGGGCTCACCGCGTTGAGCCTCGCTACTTGCACCCAGGCTGCGCCTGCTTTCGATAGCGATTCGCCGTGGATGCTCGGCGACTGGAACGGCACTCGTACCGAACTTTCGGAAAAGGGCTACGACTTCAAGGTCGATTACACCGGTGAAATGGGCAGCAATCTGCACGGTGGCTACGACAACGACCGCACCGCGCGCTATAGCGATCAGTTCGCCTTTGGCAGCCATCTGGACTTGCAGAAGATTCTTGGCTGGGACGACGCTGAATTTCAGCTGACCATCACCGAGCGCAACGGCAACAACATCAGCAACGACCGGATCAACGATCCGCGGGTCGGTGGTTTCACCTCGGCTCAGGAAGTTTGGGGCCGTGGCCAGACCTGGCGCCTGACGCAGATGTGGTATCAGCAAAAATTCTTCGATCAGAAGCTCGACATCAAAGTCGGCCGCTTCGGCGAGGGCGAAGACTTCAACAGCTTCCCCTGCGACTTTCAGAACCTGGCGTTTTGCGGCTCGCAGGTCGGCAACTGGGTCGGCGGCATCTGGTACAACTGGCCGGTCAGCCAGTGGGCGATGCGGGTCAAATATCACTTGACGCCGGAGCTCTACGCGCAAGTTGGGGCTTACGAGCAAAACCCGTCCAACCTTGATCGCGACAACGGATTCAAACTCAGCGGCAGCGGCACTCAGGGCGCGATCCTGCCGGTGGAACTGGTCTGGACTCCGAAATTCAATGGCCTGCCGGGTGAATACCGTGCCGGTTATTACTACAGCAATGCCAAGGCCACCGATGTCTATAAGGACAGCAACGGCCAGCCAGCCGCGCTGAGCGGCGAGGCTTACCGCAGCGCATCGAGCAAGCACGGCGTGTGGCTCGGTATTCAGCAGCAGCTGACCAGCCGCGCCAGTGACAACTCTCGCGGCCTGAGCGTGTTCGCCAACGGCACGATGCACGACAAGAAGACCAACGCCGTCGATAACTACGTCCAGGCTGGTGTCGTCTACAAAGGCTTGTTCGACGCCCGCGCCAGGGACGATATCGGTTTTGCCCTGGCCCGTGTGCACGTCAACCCGGCCTACCGCAAGAACGCCGAGGCCACCAATCAGGCCCGCGCCGTCTTCGACTACGACGACCCATCGTTCCTGCCGCCGCAAGACACCGAATACAGCGCCGAGCTCTATTACGGCGTGCACGTCACGAACTGGCTGACCGTGCGCCCGAACCTGCAATACATCCGCCACCCCGGTGGCGTGGACAAGGTCGATGACGCGCTGATTGGCGGGATCAAGATCCAGTCGTCGTTCTGATTAGACGCGCAGGGATCGCTTCCACTGAACACTTTTCAACCTGAACCATGCCCGCGCCAGATCGTCATCTACAGTGAACTTGCGCGGGACTACTTAAAACGTCACGGAGAATCACACTATGAGCGCTGATGGTGCTTTCAGTCGAAGCCGTCTGCTGCCGAGCCTGCTCGGTATCGTGCTTCTACTAATGGGCCTGGCCTTGCTGGCTGGGGGGATCAAGCTGAGCATGCTCGGCGGCTCGCTGTATTACCTGCTGGCCGGTATAGGGCTGATGCTGACCGGCGGGCTGCTGCTGGCCGACCGTTATGCGGCGCTGAGCCTGTACGCGGTGATACTGTTCACCAGTACCGTCTGGGCACTGTGGGAAGTCGGCCTGGACTGGTGGCAACTGGTGCCACGTCTGGCGCTGCTCTTTGCCCTCGGCATCGTCATGCTGCTGCCATGGTTTCGTCGCCCATTGCGTACCGGCGAATTCAACCCGATCGGCACCGGCGTGCTGAGCGCTGCCGTGGTCATCGCCGGTATCGCCGCGCTGGCCAGCCTGTTCACCAACCCCGGTGAAATCAAAGGCGAACTGGATCGTGACGCCGTGCCTGGCATGACCAACACCGCTCCGGCCATGCCCGATGGTGACTGGAACTCCTACGGCCGCAGCGCCCATGGTGATCGTTACTCGCCACTGGCGCAGATCACGCCGCAGAACGTCAGCAAACTGGTGCCCGCCTGGACCTACCGCACCGGCGACCTGCCGGGCCCGAACGACCCGGGCGAAACCACCGCCGAAAACACCCCGCTCAAAGCCAACGGCATGCTCTATGTCTGCACGCCGCACAGCCAGGTGATCGCGCTGGACCCGGACACCGGCAAGGAACTCTGGCGTTTCGATCCGAAGCTCTCCACGCAGAACGCGGCGAACTTCAAGGGTTGGGCGCACATGACCTGCCGTGGCGTGACCTATCACGATGACGCTGCCTACGCCTCCGAGCAGAGCCCAACCGGCACGGCCAACGCGCCAGTGGCCAGCGTCTGCCCGCGCCGGATCTTCCTGCCGACCGCCGACACCCGTTTGATCGCCCTGAACGCCGACACCGGCAAAATGTGCGAAGACTTCGGCAACGGTGGCCAGGTTGACCTGACAGCCAACATCGGCGGCTTCACCGCTGGCGGTTACTACTCCACTTCGCCACCGGCGGTCACCAAAGACCTGGTGGTGATTGGCGGCCACGTCACCGACAACGTTTCTACCGACGAACCAAGCGGCGTGATCCGCGCGTTCGACGTGCACACCGGCAAACTGGTGTGGAATTGGGACAGCGGCAACCCGGACGACACCTCGCCGATTGCCGAAGGCAAAACCTACACCCGCAACTCGCCGAACATGTGGTCCATGTTCAGCGTCGACGAAAAACTCGGCATGCTCTACCTGCCGATGGGCAACCAGACCCCGGATCAGTTCGGTGGCGCGCGTACCCCTGAATCGGAATTGCATGCCGCCGGCCTGACCGCGCTGGACATCGCCACCGGCAAGGTGCGCTGGCACTTCCAGTTCACCCACCATGACCTGTGGGACATGGACGTGGGCGGCCAGCCAACCCTGATGGACCTGAAAACCGCAGACGGTGTGAAACCGGCAGTGCTCGCGTCCACCAAGCAAGGCAGCATCTACGTGCTGGACCGCCGCACCGGTAAAGCGATCGTGCCGATCAACGAAGTGCCAGTGCCACAGGGCGCTGTCGAAGGTGATCACACCTCGCCGACCCAACCGAAATCCGACCTCAACCTGATGCCGCCTCCGTTGAAAGAACGCGACATGTGGGGCGTCACCCCGTTCGACCAACTGATCTGCCGGATCAACTTCAAATCTCTGCGCTACGATGGCCCGTTTACCCCGCCATCGCTGCAAGGTTCGATCGTGTACCCAGGCAACTTCGGCGTGTTCGACTGGGGCGGTATCTCGGTTGACCCGGTGCGCCAGATCGCTTTCATGAACCCGGACTACATGGCGTTCAAATCGAAAATGATCCCGGCCGCCGAAATCGCTGCCCAAGGCCCGCGTAAAAGCGAAACCGAAGGCGTGCAGCCAAACAAAGGCGCGCCATACGGCGTCATCCTCGAACCCCTGCTCTCACCCATGGGCCTGCCGTGCCAGGCGCCAGCCTGGGGTTACGTGACAGCGGTCGATTTGACCACCAGCAAAATCATCTGGAAGCACAAGAACGGCACCGTGCGCGACAGCGCGCCTGTTCCAATCCCTCTGAGCATGGGCGTACCCAGCCTGGGCGGCACCTTCACCACCGCCGGTGGCGTGGCCTTCCTGAGCGGCACCCTCGACCAGTACCTGCGCGCCTACGACGTGAAAAACGGCAAGCAACTGTGGGAAGCACGCCTGCCAGCCGGCGCGCAAACCACACCGATGACCTACACCGGTAAAGACGGCAAGCAATACGTGCTCGTTGTTGCTGGCGGTCACGGGTCGCTGGGCACCAAGCAAGGTGACTATGTGATTGCGTACAAACTGTCGGAATAAGCGGTAGCGGCAGTTAAAACAAAGGCGACTCCTGTGAGGGGGTCGCCTTTTTTGTGGGTAACTTGCACATCCCCCTGTAGGAGCGAGGCTTGCCCGCGAAGGCTTTCTCACATTCAACATTGATGTCGGCTGGCACACCACCTTCGCGGGCAAGCCTCGCTCCTACAATTGAATCGTGTACATCTTCGAGAGATTGGTCGACTGTCAGGCCGCCAAGTCCAAGCACCTGTCAAAACCCTGAACACACACGCTGAAATATCCAGAGCCATTGAAACCACCAAAAGCCTGCCCCATCTAAGACCCATACCCTATTGCGCAGGTGCCCCATGACCGACCAGCAAGAATTCCCCGAAGACCCGAGCGAATACGCCGAAACAGACAACGCCGAACACCACACCACCGGCAAAGGCCTCGCCCTGCCTGGCCAGAACCTGCCGGACAAGGTCTACATCATCCCGATCCACAACCGGCCCTTCTTCCCGGCGCAAGTACTGCCGGTGATCGTCAACGAAGAGCCGTGGGCCGAAACCCTCGAACTGGTCAGCCAATCCGATCACCACTCCCTGGCCCTGTTCTTCATGGACACGCCCCAGGAAGACCCGCGCCACTTCGACACCAAAGCCCTGCCGGAATACGGCACCCTGGTCAAAGTGCACCACGCCAGTCGCGAAAACGGCAAACTGCAATTCGTCGCTCAAGGCCTGACCCGGGTGCGCATCAAAGCCTGGCTCAAACACCATCGCCCACCGTACCTGGTGGAAGTCGAATACCCGCACCAGCCCACCGAGCCGACCGACGAGGTCAAGGCCTACGGCATGGCGCTGATCAACGCGATCAAGGAACTGCTGCCGCTCAACCCCCTGTACAGCGAAGAGTTGAAGAACTACCTCAACCGCTTCAGCCCCAACGATCCGTCACCGCTGACCGACTTCGCCGCCGCCCTGACCTCGGCCACGGGCAGCGAGCTGCAAGAAGTGCTCGACTGCGTGCCGATGCTCAAGCGCATGGAAAAAGTCCTGCCGATGCTGCGCAAGGAAGTCGAGGTCGCGCGCCTGCAGAAAGAAATCTCGGCCGAAGTTAACCGCAAGATCGGCGAGCATCAGCGCGAGTTCTTCCTCAAGGAACAGCTCAAGGTTATTCAGCAAGAGCTGGGCCTGACCAAGGACGACCGCAGCGCCGACGTCGAGCAGTTCGAGCAACGTCTGACGGGCAAGGTGTTGCCGCCTCAGGCGCAGAAACGCATCGAAGAGGAAATGAACAAGCTGTCGATCCTCGAGACCGGTTCGCCGGAATACGCGGTGACCCGCAACTACCTCGACTGGGCGACCTCGGTGCCTTGGGGCGTGTACGGCGAGGACAAACTCGACCTCAAACACGCGCGCAAGGTGCTGGACAAACACCACGCCGGCCTCGATGACATCAAGGACCGCATCCTCGAATTCCTCGCGGTCGGCGCTTATAAAGGCGAGATCAGCGGCTCCATCGTCCTGCTGGTGGGCCCGCCGGGCGTGGGCAAGACCAGCGTCGGCAAGTCCATCGCCGAATCCCTCGGCCGGCCGTTCTATCGCTTCAGCGTTGGCGGCATGCGCGACGAAGCCGAGATCAAGGGCCACCGCCGCACCTACATCGGCGCGCAACCGGGCAAACTCGTCCACGCGTTGAAAGACGTCGAAGTGATGAACCCGGTGATCATGCTCGACGAGATCGACAAAATGGGCCAGAGCTATCAGGGCGACCCCGCCTCGGCGCTGCTGGAAACCCTCGACCCGGAACAGAACGTCGAATTCCTTGATCACTATCTGGATTTGCGCCTGGACCTGTCGAAAGTGCTGTTCGTCTGCACCGCCAACACCCTGGATTCGATTCCCGGCCCGTTGCTGGACCGGATGGAAGTGATTCGCCTGTCGGGTTACATCACCGAAGAGAAAGTCGCGATCGCCAAGCGTCACCTGTGGCCGAAACAGCTGGAAAAGGCCGGCGTGTCCAAAGGCAGCCTGAGCATCAGCGACAACGCCCTCAGAGCGTTGATCGACGGTTATGCCCGTGAAGCGGGGGTGCGCCAACTGGAAAAGAACCTTGGCAAATTGGTGCGCAAAGCGGTGATGAAGCTGCTCGACGAACCGAAAGCAGTGATCAAACTCGGCCCGAAAGACCTCGAAACCTCACTCGGCCGGCCGGTGTTCCGCAACGAACAAGTGCTGTCCGGCATCGGCGTGATCACCGGGCTGGCCTGGACCAGCATGGGCGGCGCGACCCTGCCGATCGAAGCCACGCGCATTCACACCCTCAACCGGGGCTTCAAACTCACTGGGCAACTGGGAGAGGTGATGAAAGAGTCGGCGGAAATTGCCTACAGCTACGTCAGCTCCCATCTGAAGCAATTTGGCGGCGATCCGACGTTCTTCGACGAAGCCTTCGTGCACCTTCACGTACCGGAAGGCGCCACGCCGAAAGACGGCCCGAGCGCTGGTGTGACCATGGCCAGCGCCCTGCTGTCCCTGGCCCGCAACCAGTCGCCGAAAAAAGGCGTGGCCATGACCGGTGAACTGACGCTGACCGGGCATGTACTGCCGATTGGTGGCGTGCGCGAGAAGGTGATTGCAGCGCGGCGGCAGAAGATTTTCGAGTTGATCCTGCCGGAGCCAAACCGTGGAAGCTTTGAAGAACTGCCGGATTATCTGAAGGAAGGGATTACCGTGCACTTTGCCAAGCGCTTTGCGGATGTGGCGAAGATTCTTTTCTGACAGAAATGTAGCGCCTGTCGTTGATCGTTCCCACGCTCTGCGTGGGATGCCGCCCGGGACGCTCCGCGTCCCATCACAAGCGTGACGCGGAGCGTCACAGGATGCATTCCCACGCAGAGCGTGGGAACGATCAACCTTAGCCTGCCCCGGTTCGACCGTCACACTTTGTCTCATCTTCAGTTATGCTCGCCGTTCGTCGTGAACGCCGGAGCTGCTGATCTTATGTCCCCCACCCGCCTGTTGATTCCCCTCGCCCTCGCCCTGCTGAGCGCTTGCGCCACGCAATCGAAACAGAACGTGACCGTGGAAAAACAAAGCGAATGCCCGGCGAAACTGCATAACGGGCAAAACCTGATCCTGACCCTGCCAAGCAACCCGACCACGGGTTACCGCTGGACGATCCAGGATTCGGCCGGTGGCGTGTTGCGTGCGCTCAGCCCCGAGGTCTATAGCAACCCGGAAGATGCCGGGGTCGTCGGCAGCGCCGGCCTTTCGACCTGGCGCTTCCAGGCCTTCGCCACCGGCACTGGCCGTTTGCGCCTGACCTATTCACAGCCGTGGGCACCCGAAGTGCCGGCAGTGGAAACCTTCGACTGCGCCATCGCGGTTAACTGATCGTGGGTTGGCTGATTCTGGCGCTGATGGGCGCGGTGGGCCTTGCTTGGCTGGTTGCACGATGCACCGCCCAGTGACTATCGGCGCTGGATCAGCCTGGGTTTGATTTTCTCCCTGGTCGGCGACGTGTTGCTGGCATGGCCGGGGGATTTGTTCGTGTTTGGCCTTGGGGCATTTTTGGTCGCGCATTTGGCGTATCTGAAGGCTTATTTGAGCGATTGCCGGCGTCTGGCGCTGTTGCCGTTGATCCTCGCGTTGAGCGTGGGCGCGGTGCTGCTGGGGATTCTGATTGCCAATGACTTGGGACCGCTGCTGATCCCGGTGATCGTCTATGGGCTGGCCATCAGCGCCATGCTCTGGCGCGCCCTGGCCCGACTCGGCACCGACGTGCCCAAACGCTCGGCGCTGCTGGCGGCGGCGGGGGCGGTGGCGTTTGTGTTTTCTGACAGTGTGATTGGCATTAACCGGTTTGTGATGCCATTCCATGCCGCGCCTTACGTGATCATCCTCAGCTACTGGCTGGGGCAATGGGGGATTGCGGCGTCGACTTTTTCTCAATCCGTTCACCGTCCTCTATAGAGCGTGGGAACGATCATGGGGTAAACGCGCTTTATCAGACAACCCGCGCATCCCCCCGTCAATTTGGCTAAAATGCCGGCCTTTTCCACCTACGCCGCTGGAACCGCCGTGAGCAAAGAATCCGATCGCCTTTTCGCCCAGCCTTTGACCCAGGTGCCTGACTTCGCCTTTAACGAGGACGTGGTGCGGGTGTTCCCGGACATGATCAAGCGCTCGGTGCCGGGTTATCCGACCATCGTGGAAAACCTCGGCGTGCTCGCCGCGCAGTTTGCCCAGCCCAACAGCGTGCTCTACGACCTGGGCTCGTCCCTCGGCGCGGTGACTCAGGCCCTGCGCCGGCACGTGCGCACCGACGGCTGCCGGGTGATCGCTGTGGATAACTCCGCCGCCATGGTCGAGCGTTGCCGCGAATACCTCAACGGCCAGGACTCGATGTTCCAGGAGTTGCTGCCGGTGGAAGTGATTGAGGGCGACATCCTCGCCCTGCAATTTCAGCCTGCCTCGGTGGTGGCGCTGAACTTCACCCTGCAATTCATCGCCCCGGACCAGCGCACCGCGCTGCTCTCGCGCATCCGCCAATCGTTGTTACCCGGTGGTGCGCTGATCCTCTCGGAGAAGCTGCGCTTCAACGATCCCGAAGAACACGCGCTGCTCACCGACCTGCACGTGGCCTTCAAACGCGCCAACGGCTACAGCGAACTGGAAATCGCTCAGAAACGCAGCGCCATCGAAAACGTCATGAAGCCCGACAGCCTCGAAGAACACCGCGAGCGCCTGTTGGCCGCCGGGTTCTCGAAAGTCGTGCCGTGGTTCCAGTGTCTTAACTTTGCCTCGTTGATTGCCTTGCCATGATTGATCTGTCCCCCCTCGCCCGCCGCCTGGCCGGTACCCCGCTGGCCGAATGGGCCAACACCCTGCAAGCACAACTCGACAAGAAAATGGAAAAAGGTCACGGCGACCTGGAACGCTGGCAGAGTGCGCTGGACGCGCTGCCGAAGATTCAGCCTAGCGAAGTCGACTTGTTGAATGGTCTGACACTGGACACCGATTGCGACTTTGAGACCCGCGCCCAAATGCGCACCGCACTGATGGGTTTGTCGCCTTGGCGCAAAGGCCCGTTCGATTTGTTCGGCGTGCATGTCGACACTGAATGGCGTTCGGACTGGAAGTGGTCCCGGGTAGCTCCGCACCTGGACCTGAAAGGCAAACGCATCCTCGATGTCGGCTGCGGCAATGGCTACTACATGTGGCGCATGCTCGGCGCCGGCGCCGACAGCGTGATCGGCGTCGACCCGAACTGGCTGTTCTTCTGCCAGTTCCAGGCCGTGCAGCGGTACCTGTCCGAGCCCAATGCCTGGCACTTGCCATTTCCCTTTGAAGACCTACCTCCCAATCTGGAAGGCTTCGACACGGTGTTTTCCATGGGCGTGTTCTATCACCGCCGCTCGCCGATCGAGCATTTGCTGGCGCTGAAGGATTGCCTGGTCAAGGGCGGTGAACTGGTGCTGGAGACGCTGGTGATCGAAGGCGATCAGCAGCAGGTATTGGTGCCGGAAGACCGTTACGCGCAGATGCGCAACGTGTGGTTCCTGCCATCGGTGCCGGCGCTGGAACTGTGGCTGCGCCGCGCCGGGTTCAGCGACGTGCGTTGCGTGGATGTGAGCGTGACCACGGTCGAGGAACAACGCGGGACGGAGTGGATGAAGTATCAGTCGTTGAGCGACTTCCTTGACCCGCAAGATCACAGCAAAACGATTGAAGGGCTGCCGGCACCGATGCGTGCCGTCATCGTCGCCCGCAAGTAAAAGCTTCGCGGGCAAGCCTGCGAGGCTTGCCCGCGAAGGCGGCCTACCTGTCGCCACCTAATCTGCTGGTTTGGCTCTACGGGCCTTGAAAAACTCGCTCAACACCGCGCCACACTCCTCTGCCAACACCCCGCCCTCATACAACACCCGATGATTCAAAAAGCCCTGGGTAAAAAACTGCCCCTGGCTCTGCACAATCCCGGCCTTGGGCTCCAGCGCGCCATACACCACCCGCGCAATCCGCGAATGCACGATCAGCCCGGCGCACATGCTGCACGGCTCAAGCGTCACGTAAAGCGTACTGCCCGGCAGACGATAGTTACTGGCGGCCTGAGCCGCGGCGCGGATCGCGACCATCTCGGCGTGGGCGCTGGGGTCGTTGCCGCTGATCGGGCAATTGAAACCGCGACCGATGATCTCACCGTCCTGCACCAGCACCGCGCCCACCGGCACTTCACCCAGCGCCGCGCCTTGAGCGGCCAAGGCCAGAGCTTCGCGCATGAAATCACGATCACGGCTGCGGTCGATAATCGCTGCGGGGCGAATCTGACGCATCACGCCACCTCGATGGCGGCCATCAGGCCGGTTTCCATGTGGTCGATCACATGGCAGTGGAACATCCAGATACCAGGGTTATCCGCCACCAGCGCCACTTGCGCACGCTCGTTCTTGCCCAACAGGTACGTGTCGGTGAAGTACGGGATGACCTTGTGTCGGTTCGAGGCAATGACCTTGAAACTCATGCCATGCAGGTGGATCGGGTGTTGATACTGAGTCATGTTCTTCAATTCGAAAATATAGCTTTTGCCCTTTTCGAGCTTGGCAATCGGTCGATCGGCGCAGGTCTTGTCGGTGATGTCCCAAGCCTTGCCGTTGATCTGCCACAGGCTAGGCGGCTTGCCGTTGTCGACATTGACCGACACCGAGCCTACCCATTCAAAATTGAAGTTGAGTTTCTGGGCATTGGCCAGGTCCGGCTCGGCCACCGGGTTGGCGGGCAGCGCTGGCGGCCACTCGGTCGGCGCATCGGTATTGGCCACTGAGCGGAAGGTGCCCAGACGTACCGGGCCATTGCGCAGGGACAATTCTTCGCCGGCCGGCGGTGCTTTGATCGCCAGGCAAATGCGCATGCCAGGACCCAGCCAGTATTCCTTGCCCAGTGGGCGCGGTTCGATCGGGTTGCCGTCCAGCGCGTAGATCTGCGCTTCGACGCCGGGGATGTTGAGACGGTACGTCAGCGTGTTGTCGAGGTTGAGCAACCGTACGCGAGTGATCTGCCCGGCGGGCAAGTCGATCACCGCTTGCGAGACGCCGTTGATGGTCGACAAGCCCCCCGCCGTGCCGCCACGGGCCGCTTCACGAGGAATGCTGAACGCTACGAAAGCGCCCTCTTCATCAACGTGCCAGCTCTTGAGGCTCAAGGTTTTTTCGTATTTGAAACCGGTGGGCTCGCGCTCTTCGATGATCAGCGGGCCGACCAATCCGCGACCGAGCTCTTCGCTGCTGTTCACGTGCGGGTGATACCAGTAGCTGCCGGCGTCAGGCACGCGGAACTTATAGTCGAAGTATTCGCCCGGCAATACCGGAAGCTGCGAGACGTACGGCACGCCATCCATTTCCAGCGGCAGGCGGATGCCGTGCCAGTGAATGGTGGTCGCTACCGGCAGATGGTTGATGAAGCGCACCCGCAGCCATTCGCCCTGACGCACGCGCAACTCAGTGCCCGGCGCCGACGGGCCAAAGGCCCAGGCAGGCGTCTTGTGCCCGGCCACCAGTTCGACGTCCAGCGGGGCGGCGATCAGCTCATAGTCGTGGCCGGCGTCAGCGTCGGCCATTTTGCCCAGCCAGTAACGCGACGCGCCACCGGCTCCGACACCAACGACAACAAGACCGGCCAGGCCACCGAGGATTTGGCGACGGGTAAAGGACATGAACTCAACTACCTCACGTATCAGCCACAGGCGAGGGGCCTGCAAAAGGCGAATACGATACACCTGCGGTTGAGAAACAGTAAGGGCAGCGCGGCGGATGGACGCAGTCAAATCATGGTTGGCAATGCACGTGTGGTGAGGGGAACTTGCCCCAATGCCAGTCAGTTAAGGAGTTGAACACCACAGCCCCTGTGGGAGCTCGCTCCCACAGGATTAACGTCGTTCCCATATTTAGCGGTCTGCCTCGCTTCCGTAGGAGCGAGGCTTGCCCGCGAAGGCGGTCTTACAGTCGGCGAAATTTCTGGGCAAGATCGTCGGAAGTTTCCTTCAAGTCGTAGCGGTTTCCATGAACTGGTGTGAAATGCGTTCCATCGATAGTCTTTGGCTGTCACTGCGAATGCAGTGGCAGGGTGTAGGAGCCCTCTCTGGCAACTCATTCCCCACCCCAAAAGCCGCTTCATGGCGCTCACCAGCAACTGCACCGACATGCCCACCCTGTTCGTCGATACCCACGCGCCGCTCGATATTTTGACTGACGCTGCCAGCTATCGAATTCGTGCCGTAACCCAGGTGCTTGAGAACATATCCATGCGCGGCTCAGTCGAGTGTGATTCGATGATTCTCAGTGACTTTGCCTTGCTCTGCGCCATTCCGTTACGGGATGGGTGCGATGTGCTGGATGTGATGGGGCGGCGGTTGCGGGCTCGGCCTTCGGACTAACGTTGCTGAATGATCGTTCCCACGCTCTGCGTGGGAATGCAGCCCGTGACGCTCTGCGTCACATCGGTGTCTGGCTCGACAGCGGCGGTGTGGCTGGAACGCGGAGCGTCCCTTGAGGCATTCCCACGCGGAGCGTGGGAACGATCACTGTGTAGAGTGGCGACATCAGGATTGTCCGCAGCCCAGCGGGAGCAAGCTCCCTCGCCACAGGCAAGCCCCTCACCACAAAGGTCCGATTATGGCTGAAGGCCGGTGATCAGATGCGCCACCCCATCCTTCAGCATCATCACCCCCGGCACCCCCGCCGCCGTCAATGCCTGCCGATCTATCTGCGCCGCATCTCGCAGTTCGACCCGCACTCGGGTCAACGCCATGTGCTGTTGCGACTTGAGGTTATCCACACCCCCCAGCGCAGCCACGACATTCGCGGCCAAGCCGAAAACAGGCTGAGCCTCCACTTTCGGCTCATCCACCACCAGGTCCGGCGTCAACGCTTTCCAGAACGCCCGCTGCATTTTCTCGAACATGCTCAGTTCTCCAGAACCAGTGAAGTATCGACCGTCGCCTCGTGGTGCAGCCGCAGTGCCTCGCGTACCTGCTCGGCACTTTCCAGCCCCAGCACCTGCTGGGCGATGGTCTGGCAATCCAGCAGGTCCACTTCGCGAACCGTCGTCTTGATCGCTGGAATCAACGGCACGCTCACCGACAGTTCATCCACCCCAAGCCCCAACAACAGCGGCACCGCCAGTTTTTCCGACGCCAGGGCGCCGCACACGCCGACCCATTTGCCATGGGCATGAGCGGCTTTCACGGTGTTGGCGATCAGGCGCAGCACCGCCGGATGAAAACTATCGGCCTGACTGGCCAGCCGTGGATGATCGCGGTCAATGGCCAGGGTGTATTGGATCAGGTCGTTGGTGCCGATGGAGAAGAAATCCACCTCGGGCGCGTTTGTCACCGCCGACATCCAGGGTTCGCACCACCAGATTGCGCGCCGGGCCCAAGGCACGGGCGATGGCGCTGTAGGTGGAGGCTTGCTCGTCATGGCTTGGCGCATGATTGCGATCCAGATAAAGAAACTCCGAACGCAACAGACCGACGCCCTCGCCGCCCAGCGTCATGGCCTGTTCGGCTTCGGCCAGAGAAGCGATATTGGCGGTGATTTCAAAGTGATGCCCATCGCGGGTACAGGCGGCCATTCCTGCATTTTCCAGCTCGTATTGTTGGCGCTTCTTTTGTCGCTGACGATTGGCTTGCAACTGCTCAATGGCAGCCAGCTCAGGATCCAGCTGCAACTCGCCCTTGTCGGCATCGAGCAAAACCCGGGTGCCATTGATCAGTGTCAGCACCTGAACCGACAGGCCACAGATCGCCGGCAAACCGAAGGCCCGCGCGAGTGAACCTGGCCGGCAAGGGTTTCACCCGGTTGGTGGAAGAAGGTCAGCGGGTAGCAGTGGGGCAGGCGCACGCAGCAAGGACGACCAGCAACACCTGGACCTCGATGGGCAAAGCCATGTGATCGTGGTTAGTAACCAGACGTTTTTGCAGGATGGCAGGCAGTTCGAGTACACCGAATCGCGACATACCCTGGACAAGTTCTACTTTTCGGATGTGGCCCGGCGCTGACACTACACGGTACTGAATCGACAATGGGCATAACTATGTAGTGCACATTCCTTGAGCGAACGGGTCATCCTCGACGTCCATTTCTCAAGGACAGAGAGCATGAACCCGACCGAAACACGCCCATTGCCCAATGCCGCCGACAAGGCCGCGCTCAAGGCAATCGCCACCACCGTCATCCAGACATGCCCCAGCCTGCAAGACACGGCGCACGAAGTTGCCAGCGACCTGCTGAAAAAATACGGCATCGCCGGCCTCGATCCGGATCAGGTGTACTTCCACCGATTCGATGCGTCCCAAAGCAGCTCGAAAGCCTTCACCGGTTGGGAGCACGTCGACGCAACACCCACCAGTTCCATGACCCTGACGCAGCTGGTGATCCATCGCTTCCGCACTGCCGACCAGGACAACGCCGACCTGCTGGACGTCTATGC
The DNA here is from genome assembly GCF_024748615.1 of Pseudomonas sp. B21-048. NCBI lineage: Bacteria > Pseudomonadati > Pseudomonadota > Gammaproteobacteria > Pseudomonadales > Pseudomonadaceae > Pseudomonas > Pseudomonas sp. B21-048. Next base: position 4,511,269 of record NZ_CP087168.1, read on the forward strand.
GGGCTTCTACAGCGCCGGGCCGAACGCCGGGACCTTCAATGAAACCAACGAAGTGCGCCTGCACGGCAACGAGGTGCTGAAGGAATTCTGGAGCATCGATTTCAGCGCGAAGTACCGCGACCGTCTGACGACCTACTGGAACGCATCCGCCGCTGACTTCCGCACCCTGGCCAAGTGCAATTTCCTCATTGCGGCGGTGAAGGCCCGGGACAAACGCCAGTTGAGCGACGATGACTTCCAGTTCGTCACCAACGCCGTCATCGGTCCGATCACCTGGCCCGTCAACCTGCAGTTGCTGCAAGCACAGCACCCTTGCGCCGATAACGTTCGGGCTCTGGATGTCGACGGCTACGTCGCCACCAACATCCTTCGTTTTGTCGCGCCCAAAGGCCGGCAGATTGTTTACCTGCCCGGTGAAACCGTCGCCTTCAAGGTGCTGGAAACTGCGACGGACATGCACTACTGGATACTGCTCCAAATGAACAAGGACGCTGCGCGCCAGGCGTTCATGACGCACTTTTCCCTGGCCGATCGCCAGACCATCGCCGAGAACATCACCGACCTCATGAACCGGCTGGTCAGCACCTGGGGCAAGTACGACCATCACCTGATCAACAAGACAAACCGGATCATCAGCAGTGATGCCTTCAGTTGGCTGCGCGACTCGACCAAAGCCGCGATGTTCGCCGAAGCCGATCTCTCGCTGACCTCCAATGGCGATCTGCGCAAAAAACTCTGGATCGGTTACCTCAGCGCGGGCGTAAAAGTATTCGGCCCGATGGCGGTCGTCGGCTGGCCCATTGCACTGCCCTTGGTCGGGGCCAGCATCGCCAACCTGGGTTTGAACATCGATCAGGCGGTCAATGCGAAGACGGCCGAAGAGCGCAAGGCCGGTGTCCTTGGCGCGGTGTTCGCCAGTATCGATGTGCTGTTCAACCTGCTCGTACTCAAGGGACCGGGCTCGATGGAAGAAATCGGCCCCGAGATCGATGCCGCTGAAGCGAGTGAAATGGCCGAATATCGCGAAGGATTAACGCCAGACGAAAGCCGCGAGTCAGTTAGCGAGCCGGCAGAACCGGCGGAGCCGTCTGAACCTGCAACAGGCTCACCCGACACCACCGGGACGAGCGCCTCACCGTCATCCGTACCGGACGCCTACAAGATCGATGTGCTTCTGGATGATGAAACACTGGTCCGTGAGCCTGGCAAGTTCCAGGGGATCCATCGACTGCCATCCAATCCCTCCAGTGCTATCAAGCTAAAGGGCAATGCCTATTACGCGCGCTACGAAAACAACCTCAATGGCCGTAGTCATTGGGCAATCGTTGACCCGGCCAACCCCGACTCGTTCTCAGGCTCGATTCCAGTGCGTTTTTTGACTGCCGCTGAAGAATGGGAAGTCGTTCCCAAGTTGGGTCTGAGGGGCGGCATGGACATACCGCCCATTGCGACCGCTGGCCCATCAGTTGAACCCGTTGTCGAAGGATGGGCGCGAACGCCGGGCGTTCATGTCCCCGGGCTCGAAGACCCCGAAATGAGGGCCTGGGCACTCGGTGGGGCAGACGTTCGCGCTCTGTTCAGAAGGGTATGGACAATCGGCTCAATAGACATGCGCAGTGTGCTCATGTCCGATGTAGATACAGTCGGCGCCCGTAGTGTACTCATGTCCCCTCTCGACGAACTCACAGAATCCTTGAGTGAGTTCGACTTGGCTCAGGAAGAACCTCGCAGCAACCTGGTCAGTGACGCTAAGGCATACTACGAGCTGAACCCACCCAATCCTCGTCTACCGATATCTACGGTACAACCGATCGAAACTTCCACCGATCTGCTCGATGCGGCACTCACGGAAAAACCGGGGCTGGTCGTCGGCGAGAGCCGAGGCAGTATCGGCAGCAAACAGTTCCTGATCGAAAACATGCCCGCGTTGGCCCAACGCGCAGTGAAAACCCTGTATCTCCAGGAGCTGCTGGCGAACGTCAACCAGCTTGAACTGGATACCTTCGCGCGAACCGGCGAAATGCCGGAAGAACTGGAAAGCTACCTGAAGAAACTCGATATCAAGGCCGGCAACGATCCCGATGGAAAATTCAATCTGCTGACACTGGTGAAAGCCGCCAATGCCCAACGGATCCGGGTTCAAGCGCTCGACATGTCGACGACCTACAACATCAACAAAGAAGGTTTCGCCTGGGAATCGGATTACCAGATGGCCAGGAGTTTTTTTGCCAGCGAGGTCATTCAATTCAATGAAGAGTTAAAAGAGCTGGCCAAATGGGTGGCCCTGGTCAATCAGGAGAACATGGCGACGTTCCGAGGCTACCGGGGCATCAGCGAACAGACCGACGCCCTGAGCATCCGCATCGACGATGTTGCAGCCGGGCAGGCGCAATCAATCGCCTCCGATCCCGGGTTAGCGGTGGAGTACGCAGACTTTCCGGACTCCCCTGTTTATGACGTGTCAGACGGAACTGAATTCGACAACATCCATGACCTGATCAAAGGCGACTGGCGCGTTCAGATGGAAACCCCATGGGCCTACAGAACCCCACGAGAACTGAAAGCACTGTTGCCGGAACCGGGGATGTTCACCTTTCAACGCTATACAAGCAGCATCCTGGTGGTTTATCGCAACGCCGAGGGTCGAATGGCGGACAGCGTCATCAGGATGACACCCGGCGGGAGGCTCAATCTGGATACTCCGCTTCGGCCCGCTTACGAGTCCATGACGGTGGATAACCTCGACGAACTGAAAGAAGCATTGATTGCAAAGGGTATGAAGCCCATGGGCTGGCCGGAAGTGGCTGGCGAGGCTGACGGCGCTGCATCGCTGATCGAAGACCTTCCCCAGGCGCAGCCCGAAATACAGCGACCAGACATTCCGGACAACTGGCAAGCCAACGAACTGCTGGAGGGAAAAACACCCGGCACCGATTCCGGAAAATTCCAGGGCATCTATCAACTCGATTCCAACCCTTCCACCGCGATCATGCTCGATGACACGGCCTATTACGTGCGCTACGAAGCCGATGCCAACGGAGGCGGTACGTGGGCCATCATTGATCCCGAGCACCCGAAAGCGTTTTCAGGATCAATACCGGTACGCCTCAATGCTCAGGGCGACTGGGAGCTGGCACCCCGAGCCGGACTCAAGGGCGGCGGCAACACCCAGCCAGGACCGTCGCGAGTCCCTGTTCAAATCCCACCGCAGGTCCCTGCTCAAATCCCACCGCAGGTCACTCTGCGAAGCCCCTCCACACAATACGATGCACCTGGCGGATTCCGCCTCAGAAAACTGGCACTGGGTATAAGAGAAAACCACATCAAAGTCATGCGTCAGCCCAACGGAAGTCTGCGCGGGATATCCACTTACGACGAATACATCGCAGCCCCTCGCGTCAAGCTGTCACGGGACGCCCGTCAGTTCTTTTCCCGAAGTAACTTCACTCCCTCATTGCCTCCGCGCCCGGCGATTCCTGCCGTAACACCATCGACCACTGCCGCGGAACTGATTCAGAAAGTGTTTGAAGCCACACCCGGCATGGTCATCGGCGAAAGCCAGGATCGCATTGCCAGCATGCGGTTTCTCATCGAGAACATGCCGACCCTGGCCCGACAGGGTGTCAGGACGCTCTACTTCCAACGCCTGCTCAATGATTTCAGTCAACTGGATCTCAATCAATTCTTCAGCTCCGGAGAATTGTCCGACGATCTTGAGATGTCTCTGCAAAAGCTGAAAAGCGATCCTTCGGGACAATTCACTCCCCTTGAAGTGGTCAAGGCTGCACGACTCAATGGTATTCGAATTCAGGCAACGGACTGTCTGGCGAGCTACCGCTATCCCGCCTCGCCACTTCCCGACATGCATGAACAAGCGATAAAAACCTACCTCACCCACACCATCATGCAGGCTGACCAATCGCTCAACGGAGCCGGTAAATGGGTGGTGCTGACGGACCAGGAAAACACCAATACCTTTCGGGGCATGGCTGGTATCAGCGAAATGCAGGGGGGTATCGGTTTGCGCATCGAAGAGGTGCTACCGGAAGAAAAACTGCTGATCGAAACGGATCAAGGGATCGATGTAGGACGCGGTTTTGCCTCGCAGCCCGAAGGCACAAACGGAGATTCCGACACTCTGCTTGCCGACCTGAGTCTGAAGACGCCACTGCCCTTGCTCGAAAGGACGCAGGAGGAGCTCGAGCGGCTGCTGTTCCGCCAAGGCATGTTCACTTTCGAGAAGTCGAACGGTAGCTGGACGCTGATTCATCGCGCCAGGGACACCCGAATTATACGAACCCTGGTCGAGCGTACAGTTGACGGCAAGTATCTGATCAATCGCCCCTCATGGACCGAAGTGCACCAGGTGCCGTATGCCAACATTGTCGAACTGTCCTGGGCCCTGAGCCGTATGGGCATGAACCTTGAAGGCCGCCTGCCGCTTTAATTCATCATCCGTTTCTACAAGGTACACATCCCCTGAAACGCAAAAAGCCCCCGATCTCTCGATCGGGGGCTTCTTTTGCCACTATCGTCTCGAGCCTGGGTTCACAGGCTCAATCACGATCACTCCCACTCAATCGTCGCTGGCGGCTTGCTCGACACGTCATAGGTGACGCGGGAGATGCCTTCGATTTCATTGATAATGCGGCCGCTGACGGTTTCCAGCAGTTCGTAAGGCAGGTGAGCCCAACGCGCGGTCATGAAGTCGATGGTTTCCACGGCACGCAGGGCAACGACCCAGGCGTAACGACGGCCATCGCCCACCACGCCAACCGATTTCACCGGTTGGAACACCACGAATGCCTGGCTGACCTTGTGGTACCAGTCGGCTTTACGCAGCTCTTCGATGAAAATGTGGTCGGCGCGACGCAGCAGGTCGGCGTATTCCTTCTTCACTTCGCCGAGGATCCGCACACCCAGGCCCGGGCCCGGGAACGGGTGACGGTAGACCATGTCGTACGGCAGGCCGAGTTCCAGACCCAGACGACGGACTTCGTCCTTGAACAGCTCGCGCAGGGGTTCAACCAGCTTAAGGTTCATTTCTTCCGGCAGGCCGCCCACGTTGTGGTGCGACTTGATCACGTGCGCCTTGCCGCTTTTGGCGCCAGCCGACTCGATCACGTCCGGGTAGATGGTGCCTTGGGCGAGGTACTTGATGTTATCCAGTTTGTTGGACTGGGCATCGAAAACGTCGATGAAGGTACGGCCGATGATCTTGCGCTTCTTCTCTGGGTCGCTTTCGCCTGCCAGATTGTCGAGGAACTGGTCCTCGGCGTTGGCGCGAATCACCTTGACGCCCATGTTCTCGGCGAACATGGCCATCACTTGCTCGCCTTCGTGCAGGCGCAGCAGGCCGTTGTCGACGAAGACGCAGGTCAACTGGTCGCCGATAGCCTTGTGCAGCAGCGCGGCAACCACCGAGGAATCAACGCCGCCGGACAAGCCGAGCAACACGTTGTCGGTGCCAACCTGGGCGCGGACCTGGGCAATGGCGTCTTCAGCAATCTTCGAAGGCGTCCACAGGGCTTCGCAGCCGCAGATATCGAGGATGAAGCGCGAGAGGATGCGACCGCCCTGCTTGGTGTGGGTCACTTCCGGGTGGAACTGCACGCCGTAATAGCCGAGAGCATCGTTGAACATGCCGGCAATCGGGCAGCTCGGGGTGCTGGCCAGGATGTGGAAGTCTTCCGGCAACTTGGTGACCTTGTCACCGTGGCTCATCCATACGTCGAGGCCGAACAGGCCATCGGCGTCGATGTGGTCTTCGATGCCATCGAGCAGACGGCTCTTGCCGACCACGTCAACGCGGGCGTAACCGAACTCACGCAGCTCGGAACCTTCGACCTTGCCACCCAGCTGTTCAGCCATGGTCTGCATGCCGTAGCAGATACCGAAGACCGGTACGCCCAAGTCAAACACCGCTTGCGGGCAGCGCGGGCTGTCGGCTACGTGCACGGACTCGGGGCCGCCGGCGAGAATGACGCCTTTTGGAGCGAATTCGCGAATCGCTTCGTCGTCCATGTCGAACGGATGCAGTTCGCAGTACACGCCGATTTCACGCACGCGGCGGGCAATCAGCTGGGTGTACTGGGAACCGAAGTCGAGGATCAGGATGCGGTGGGCGTGAATGTCGAGGGCCATGTGGTCAGTCTCGTCTATGCAGTTCGGTGAAGAAAATCAGAAACAACTCGGGGCTGAAAACAGCCCCGGTTACTTAACTTATTGCTGGAAGCCTCAACCTACGCGGTAGTTTGGCGCTTCTTTGGTGATTTGCACGTCGTGAACGTGGGACTCGGCCATGCCCGCGCCGGTGATCCGCACGAACTCAGGCTTGGTGCGCATTTCTTCGATGTTGGCGCTACCGGTGTAGCCCATGGAAGAACGCAGGCCGCCCATCAGTTGATGGATGATGGCGCTCAGGGTGCCCTTGTACGGAACACGCCCTTCGATCCCTTCAGGTACAAGCTTCTCGGCGCCTGCCGAAGAGTCCTGGAAGTAACGGTCGGAGGAACCTTGAGCCTGGGACATGGCGCCCAGCGAACCCATGCCACGATAAGCCTTGTACGAACGGCCCTGGAACAGTTCGATCTCGCCTGGTGCTTCTTCGGTACCGGCAAACATCGAGCCCATCATCACGCAGGAGGCACCGGCAACGATGGCCTTGGACAGGTCACCGGAGAAACGGATGCCGCCGTCGGCGATCAACGGAACGCCTGTGCCTTCAAGGGCAGCGGCGACGTTGGCGATGGCACTGATTTGCGGAACGCCGACACCGGCGACGATACGGGTGGTGCAGATCGAACCAGGGCCGATACCGACCTTGACTGCGTCAGCGCCGGCTTCGGCCAGGGCCTTGGCGGCAGCGCCGGTGGCGATGTTGCCGCCGATGACCTGCACTTCAGGGAAGTTCTGTTTGACCCAGCGAACGCGATCGATCACGCCTTTGGAGTGACCGTGGGCAGTGTCGACCACCACCACGTCTACACCCGCGAGGACCAGGGCAGCGACGCGGTCACCGGTGTCTTTACCGGTACCGACTGCAGCGCCAACACGCAGACGACCTTGATCGTCCTTGCTGGCCAGCGGGTAAGCCTTGGCTTTTTCGATGTCGTTGACGGTCATCATGCCTTTGAGGGCGAATTTGTCGTCGACGATCAGTACGCGTTCGATGCGGTGCTTGTGCAACAATTCTCGGACGTCGTTCTTGTTGGCGCCTTCCTTGACCGTGACCAGACGCTCTTTGGGCGTCATCACTTCACGGACGCTAGCGTCCATGCGGTTTTCGAAGCGCACGTCACGGGACGTGACGATGCCGACCAGGTCGCCATCGTGCAGTACCGGAACGCCGGAGATGTTGTGCTGGCGAGTCAATTCGAACAGTTCACGAACCGTGGCGTCAGCCTCGATGGTGATCGGGTCCTTGACCACGCCGGCTTCGTAACGCTTGACCTTACGCACTTCGGCAGCTTGCTGCTCGATGGTCATGTTCTTGTGGATGATACCGATGCCACCTTCCTGAGCCATGGCAATTGCCAAACGGGCTTCAGTAACGGTGTCCATGGCAGCAGAAACCAGTGGAATGTTCAGCTCGATGCCACGGGTAAGGCGGGTCTTGAGACTGACTTCGTTAGGAAGAACCTCGGAATAACCGGGCACTAAAAGAATGTCGTCGAAGGTCAGAGCTTCTTGGCTGATACGCAGCATCGCGGGGGCTCCCGAGCGGGAAAATGGAAGCGCGCCATTATAGTCAGACACCCCCTCGGGTTCAATGTAAAACTCTGTCTATTATCGACGCAGTGATCGACGGAGGTTTTGGCACACAAATCCCGTAGGAGCGAGGCTTGCCCGCGAAGGCCTCACCGCGGTACATCAGGTAGACCGAATCGATGCTTTCGCGGGCAAGTCGGATCGCCGCACCGCTCGCTCCTACAGTTCGACTTTTACCCAACTCACAGGCTGATCCAGCCAATCGGCAAATTCGTCGATAAAGCTCTGCTTGAACCCGGCCTCGAGCCAGTTGTTGAAGATAAACCCCAGGTTGGAAAAGCCGCATTCCTGCAAGAACAGAAACCCGTTGATGTCATCCTCATGTCCGCATTCAGGGCACGTGAAATTATCGGTGCGCCCCGGCATCCACTCTTCCAGGCTTTCAAACAGCGCTTCGCCGATTTCCTTGCGGCACTCGGCGCAGCCGGCTTCTTCGAGAAACCCCTTGGCCGGTGTATAGATGCAGCGCTTGGTGATGATCTCCAGGCCATTGATCGGCTCGCCGAACGGCAGCGCGTCAGGGTGCAGGACCACCGCGCGGGCACCGTCGGCGATGGCGTGGGCCATGCGATTGCCGGTGCGGCCACAGGTGGTCAGTTCTTCTTTAATAATGTTCTTGCGCACCAGCCAACGCACGACCGCCCGGGCCCGGGGTTCGTGTACCGGCAGGGTGGAGATTTTCGGGACGATGATGCTTTGGGAGTTCATGGTGCAAGCCTACTGCGTCAAATGGATGTTCTGCGATGGCGCCAAGTCGGCCGGCAGCTTAATCCCTGACGAAATCCGGTCAAGTACTCAAATAGCGCCCGATCAAGGCAATCCCGCTGGCCAGCACCAGCCAGGTCACCAGCCGCACGAATGCCTCGCGGGACAATTTCAGGGTCAACCGCCGGCCGATCCACAACCCCAGCGCCATCGCCGGCAACAAACACAGCGCCAGTACCAACAAGGGTAGCTCGGCATACACACCGGCGATGGCAAACAGGCTCAAACGCACCACGGTGCTGCAACTGATCAGCGCACTCTGGGTCGCCCGGGCCGCGTCCTTGGGCAGCCGACTGTTCAAATAGATCGCATATAAAAAGCCGCCACTGCCAAACAGCGCCCCGAACATCCCGCCCACCGTGCCCATCGGCACCGCCCACCCGGCGGACAATTGCGCCGGACGGGTTTTAATCCACAGGCTGTAAATCGCATAGGCGCTGATAAACAGCCCCATCAACAGCAGCAAAACATCGGATTTCAGGTTCAACAGAAAAATCACTCCCAACGTGCAGCCCACTGCCATGCATGGCAGCAGCCGCAGCAATTCGGGCCTCGCTACATCCCGTCGCGAGGGCAGCAGATTGCCGAATGCCGCGACGAAATCCAGCAACACCAGCAGCGGCACGATTTTCGACAGCGGCATGAACAGGATCAGAATCGGCCCCGCCACCAGCGCGGTGCCAAAACCGGCGATGCCGAACACGATGTAGGCCAGGGCAACGCCCAACCCGATCACCAGCCAATCCACCGTACCCCACGGCCATTGGTTTAACAGCTCCAGCACATTCATCGACACGGCTTCCTTTTATTCCAGTGCTGACTTTAGCCAGCGCCGAGCGTTGCGACTAATATCTTCAACATCGACTACCTATCTCGAAAAGGCATGCCTTGTGCTTTCAACCCGTCAATTGCGTTACTTCGTGGAAATCGCCGAGAGCGGCAGCTTCAGCGCTGCGGCCGAACGACTGTTTATTGCTCAATCTGCCTTGAGCCGGCAGATCAAGGACATGGAAACCCGGCTGCAAACCCCGCTGTTCGAACGCACCGCGCGCCAGCCCCGTTTGACGGCGGCGGGCGAGGCCTTTTTGCCTCGGGCCAGAAACCTGCTGAACGAACTGACCAAGGCCAGCGAAATGGCCACTCAGGTGGGAAACGGTCAACTCGGCACTTTGCGCCTCAGCCATTCCAGTACCGTGCCCATGAGCGGTCGGCTGCTGCGAGGCATCAGCGTCTATCTGGATCGGCACGCCGGTGTGTCCGTGGACATCGTCAAGCTGTCCTCCGAGACGCAACTGGAAGAACTAGCCGAAGGTCGCCTCGATGTGGGTCTGTTGCGCCTGCCGGTATTACGTCAGCGTGAAGGGGTGCAGATTGTTCCGCTGTACAGCGAGCGTCTATTACTGGCGGTACCGCCGAATCATCGGCTGGCTGTGGATAAGTTCGCGCAAGGCATCGATCTGGCGCAGTTGAAGAATGAAGCGTTTATTTCCATCCCTCATCCACAGCGTGGCGGCCTGAGTTATCTGTCCGCCGAGTTGTGCATGCGCCAGGGGTTCTTTCCCCAAGCGGCTCGGGTGGTGTCACGCAAAACCACGCAACTGCAATTGATCCTGGCCGGGTTCGGCATCGCGCTGTTGCCGGAATCGATGCAAGACATCGCGCCGCCGGATATCCACTTTCTGCCCTTGGCCGATCCCGATTGCCACAGCACCGTCGCCCTCGCCTGTCGGCAACATCCCACGGCACTGGTCCAACACTTCATCAAATCCTGCGCAGATCATTGTGGGAGCGAGCTTGCTCGCTCCCACAATGGATTTACGCTGACTCATGGAGATTGATCGCCGAATGCCTTTAAACTGCGCCCCATGATTAAAGATCCCTTTGCAAGACTCGGCCTGGACCGGGAAGTCCTGACTGTCAGCCAGCTCAACGGCCGCGCGCGGGTGTTGCTCGAAGACGTGTTCAGCAACATCTGGGTCGAAGGCGAAATCTCCAACCTCGCCCGCCCGGCGTCCGGCCATGTGTATTTCACCCTCAAGGACAGCGGCGCCCAGGTGCGTTGCGCGCTGTTTCGACAGAACGCCGCGCGGGTTCGCCAGGCGCTGAAGGACGGTTTGGCGGTCAAGGTTCGCGGCAAGGTTTCGCTGTTTGAAGGTCGTGGCGACTACCAGCTGATTCTCGACACCGTGGAACCGGCCGGTGACGGCGCCCTGCGTCTGGCCTTCGATGCGTTGAAGGAAAAACTCAGCGCCGAAGGCCTGTTCAGCGCCGAGCGCAAAGTGCCGCTGCCGGCGCACCCGCAACGCATCGGCATCATCAGCTCGCCCACCGGCGCGGTGATCCGCGACATCATCAGTGTGTTCCGCCGCCGCGCGCCGCAGATCCAACTGACGCTGATCCCCACCGCCGTGCAAGGCCGCGAAGCCACCGCGCAGATTGTCCGCGCGCTGAAACTGGCGGACGCCCGCGGTTTCGACGCGTTGATCCTGGCCCGTGGCGGCGGTTCTCTGGAAGACCTCTGGTGTTTTAACGAAGAAGCCGTGGCCCGCGCCGTAGATGCCTGCGTGACGCCGATTGTCAGCGCTGTCGGCCACGAAACCGATGTGTCGATCAGTGACTTTGTCGCCGACGTCCGCGCCCCGACACCGTCCGCCGCGGCCGAGCTGCTCGCGCCGGACTCCAACGATCTGGTGCGGCGCGTCGAAAGTCTGCACCGACGCCTGGTGATGCGCATCCGCGACCGTTTGATGCGTGACCGGCTGCGCCTGGAAGGCATGGCCCGTCGTCTGCGCCACCCAGGGGAACGTCTGCGTCAGCAGGCACAACGTCTGGATGATCTGGACATGCGCATGCGCCGCGCGTTCGAACGCAGCCTCAATACCCGTCGCGAACGCTTGATCCGCCTGGAAACCCGCCTCGCCGGGCAACATCCGGGGCGACAACTGGCGATGCTTCGCCAGCGCCTCGACAGCCTCGCCGAGCGCCTGCCCCGAGCCATGCGTGAAGGGCTTAAGTCCCGTCGCCTGCAACTGCAAAGTCAGATGCAGACGCTGCATGTGGTCAGCCCGTTGGCGACCCTCGCGCGTGGCTACAGCATTCTGCTGGACGAGCGCGGCAACGCAATCCGCAGCGCCGCGCAGACCCACACCGGCCAGCGCCTGAAAGCCAAACTGGGCGAAGGTGAACTGCACGTGCGGGTCGAAGACAATCACCTGACGCCCGTCACCCTTTCTTTACTGGATTGATCCATGCCGCGCTTTTTAGCTCCGCTGCTGTTGCTGTGCCTGACTTTCAATGCCCACGCCGACAGTTACATCACTCGCTTGTTGAACAAGCCGGTACCGGGTGGCGTGGCGGTGGTGGATCTGGGCAACTCCGCCCAGGCGCCGAAAGCCAGCTATCAAGGCAAACCGGTATTGGTGGTCAAGGAACAGAACAACTGGCTGGCCATTGTCGGCGTGCCGCTGACTGTCAAACCGGGCAGCCAGTCGCTTAGCAGCGGTGGTCGCAACCTGAACTTCACCGTCGGCGGCAAGCAATACCCGGAACAGCACATCACCCTGAAAAACACTCAGCAGGTCAATCCGAACCCGGAGAATCTCAAGCGTATCGAGGGTGAGCTGGCGGAACAGATCCAGGCCTACCGCAGCTTCAGCCCGAACACCCCGAGCAATCTGCTGCTGGACAAACCGGTCAACGGGCCGCTGTCGAGCAAGTTTGGCGTGCGCCGCTTTTTCAATGGAGAAGAACGCAATCCCCACGCGGGCCTCGACTTCGCGGTGCCTGCCGGCACGCCGATCAAGACCCCGGCCGCCGGCAAGGTGATCCTGATCGGTAATTACTTCTTCAACGGCAACACGGTGTTCGTCGACCACGGCCAGGGTTTTATCAGCATGTTCTGCCACATGTCGAAGATCGACGTGAAGGTCGGCCAGCAACTGGCCCGTGGTGGCGTGGTCGGCAAAGTCGGCTCCACCGGGCGCGCGACCGGGCCGCATATGCACTGGAACATCAGCCTGAATGATGCGCGGGTGGATCCGGCGATTTTTATTGGGGCGTTTCAGCCATAGATAGTTGTTGAGGCTGATGGCCCCTTCGCGAGCAAGCCCGCTCCACATTAGATTTTCGGCGTGCACAGAAATGTGTTCACGCCGATCAAATGTGGGAGCGGGCTTGCTCGCGAAGGCGGCCTCATTGGCGCCGCTTATTCCGCCTCAAGGTCCTCAATCCCGTGGACCTCCGTGTGCGCCAGACACTCTTTGATCCAGGCCTGGGTTTCCTCCGAGAAACCAGCCAACTCTTCAGGTGTGATTAGCTCATGAGTACACAGGCCCAGCAAATGAGCAGGCGCTTCATTGCGTGAATGACCGAAAACGCCAAACGCCCAATACAGCTCTTTTTGCCCGGCCTTCAGCAGTTCTTCACTGGCTTCAATACGTTCATAAGGCGCCAGGCTTTTATCCAGCACCGTACGCTCGACCTCCTCCATGATCCGAATACACATCCGCTCATGGGCTACCGGACGCAGTGCGCTATAGAGCTTCCAATCCGACTCGTTCATTGCCGACTCCTGCTTTCTGGTCGCCTGGTTGAGGCTTTAAGAATAGCTGCGTCGACCGAACTGCAATCGCCAACCTTCAATTGCGCATCGCTCAAACCTCGCGCAAACATCAATACAATCTCTGCCATTCACCGCAACAAAATCTCAATAAACTCCACTTTTCGAGTATTCCTCTCAATTTTTTTCGACTGCTTGCCATCCTTTCCCCCCGCGGTTAGGGTTGAAGGCATGAAAACCTCTCACACCCTCATTCAGCTTCGCCAGCACCGCAGCCTGTGCCTCGTCAGCGCACGACTGCCAGGCTGAATCGCGGTGCCTCGTCTTACGCTTTATCCCCAGAACATTTGATCCACCGGCAGGCCGCCTTTTTTCGGCCCACACAATAAGGATTTTCCGATGAGCATGCTCAAAGACCCGTCTTCGAAATACCGCGCGTTCCCGACCATCGACATCCCGGATCGCACCTGGCCATCGAAGACCATCACCGCAGCGCCGATCTGGTGCAGCTCGGACCTTCGTGACGGCAACCAGTCGCTGATCGAGCCAATGGACGCGGTCAAGAAGCTGCGTTTCTGGAAAACCCTGGTGCAAGTCGGCGTGAAAGAAATCGAAGCCTCGTTCCCGGCCGCTTCGCAGACTGACTTCGACTTCGTGCGTACCCTGATCGAAGACGGCCACATCCCGGACGACACCACCATTCAGGTGCTGACCCAGGGCCGTGAAGATTTGATCGCGCGCACCTTCGAATCCCTGCGCGGTGCCAAGAAAGCCATCGTTCACTTGTACAACGCGACCTCCCCTTCCTTCCGCCGCATTGTCTTCAATCAGGACAAAGACGGGGTCAAGGCCATCGCCGTGAACGCCGCCAAGCTGTTCGTCAAATACGCCGCCCAGCAGCCGGAAACCGAGTGGACTTTTGAATACTCGCCAGAAACCTTCAGCGCCACCGAACTGGAGTTCGCCAAGGAAGTCTGCGACGCAGTGATCGAAGTGTGGAACCCGACGCCTGAGCACAAGGTGATCCTCAACCTGCCTGCCACCGTTGAATGCGCCACCCCGAACATCTATGCCGACCAGATCGAATGGTTCGGCCGCCACATCAATCGTCGTGACAGCGTGATCATCAGCCTGCACACCCACAACGACCGTGGCACTGGCGTAGCCGCCACCGAACTGGGCCTGATGGCCGGCGCCGACCGTGTCGAAGGCTGCCTGTTCGGCAACGGTGAGCGTACCGGTAACGTCGATCTGGTGACTGTGGCGTTGAACCTCTACACCCAGGGCGTCAACCCTGAGCTGGACTTCTCCGACATCGACGGCGTGCGCAAAGTCGTCGAAGAGTGCAACCAGATTCCGGTGCACCCACGTCACCCGTACGTCGGCGACCTGGTTCACACCGCGTTCTCCGGCTCCCACCAGGACGCGATCCGCAAAGGCTTCGCCCAGCAGCAACCGGACGCCCTGTGGGAAGTGCCATACTTGCCGATCGACCCGGCCGACATCGGCCGCAGCTACGAGGCGGTGATTCGCGTCAACAGCCAGTCGGGCAAGGGCGGTATCGCTTACCTGCTGGAACAGGAATACGGCATCAACTTGCCGCGCCGCATGCAGATCGAGTTCAGCCAGGTCGTGCAGCGTGAAACCGATCGTCTGGGCCTGGAGATGACAGCCCAGCAAATCCACGCGCTGCTGCACAGCGAGTACTTGCAGGCCAACACCCCGTACGCGCTGGTCAGCCATCGCTTGCAGGAAGAAAACGGTCACAGCGCCGTGGAAGTGGAAGTCTCCAGTAAAGGCCAGGGCGAAACCAACCTGCACTGGCGTGGCAAGGGCAACGGCGCGCTGGAAGCGCTGGTGGCCGGTCTGCCGATTCCGGTGGAAATCATGGACTACAACGAACACGCCATCGGCGCGGGCACCAATGCCAAGGCTGCGGCCTATATTGAACTGCGGGTGAATGGTGAGCGTGCGGTGCACGGCGTCGGTATCGATGAAAACATCACCACCGCCAGCTTCAAGGCTCTGTTCAGCGCGCTGAACCGCTCCCTGAGCCAGCCGGAAGCAAAAGCGGCGTAAAGAGCCCTGCGCTGTAATGCAAAAGGCCCCGGGGTGTGAACCACGGGGCCTGATCGTTCCCACGCTCTGCGTGGGAATGCAGCCCGTGACGCTCCGCGTCACTGGACGCGGAGCGTCCCTTGAGGCATTCCCACGCAGAGCGTGGGAACGATCGGTTACGTGAACTCGAAGGTATCCGCATCCAGATTTGCCGGGAACCGTGCGCGATAAGCCGCCAGTTCCGCCGCGTCCAGAACGACCTTGAAGACCCCATCGGCATCGCCTGCGCTGAGCAATGTCTCACCCTGAAAATCCAGCACCTGACTGTCTCCGGTATACGCAAAGCCTTTGCCATCGATACCGATGCGGTTCACCGCCGCCACATAGCAGAGGTTTTCAATCGCCCGGGCAGGCAGCAAACGGTTCCAGTGCTGGCGCCGGGCGCCCGGCCAATTGGCGGTGTACAACAGCAAATCGGTATCTTGCGGGTCGCGGCTCCAGACCGGGAAACGCAGGTCGTAGCAAATCAGCGGCCGTACTCGCCAACCCTTCAATTCGAACTGCACTTGACGCTCGCCCGGGGTGAAATGGTTGTGCTCGCCCGCCATTCGGAACAGATGACGCTTGTCGTAGTGCCACACCTCCCCGTCTGGCCGCGCCCACAACAGACGATTGCGATGGCTACCGTCAGGCACCTGAACGATGATGCTGCCGGTGATCACCGCATCCAGTTTCGCCGCCTGAACCCGCAACCATTTACTGGTGGGGCCATTTTCCGGCTCGGCAAGGGTTTCCGATTCCATGGAGAAACCGGTGGTGAACATCTCCGGCAGGATGATCAGGTCCGCGCCGCGAGCCTGCTCCAGCAAGGGCTCGAAATGCTGCAGATTGGCCTGACGATCATGCCAGGCCAAGGTGGTCTGGATCAGCGCAACATTCAGATTGGGCAGAGTACTCAGATCACGCATAGTTTTGCCGCTGCTTCACGCAGGGTCTCCTCGCGTTTGGCAAAGCACAGACGCACCAGGCGCTGGCCTGCGGGTGGCGTCTGGTAGAACACCGAGATCGGAATGCTCGCGACGCCATGTTCGCGGGTCATCCACAGCGCCATCTCGACGTCATTGAGGTCCGGGCGAATCTGCGAATAATCGACCAGCTGGAAATACGTACCGGCCACCCGGGTGAAACGGAAGCGCGATGGTGTCAGCAGATCGCAGAACAGATCGCGCTTGGCCTGATAGAAGTCCGGCAACTCTTCGACGTGTTCCGGGTGCTCGGCCATGTAATCGGCCAACGCGTATTGCAACGGCGTCACGCCGCAGAAACTGACGTACTGGTGAACCTTGCGCAGCTCGGCGGTAAGGGCTGGCGGAGCCACCACGTAACCGGTTTTCCAACCGGTGACGTGGTAAGTCTTGCCAAATGAACTGACCACAAATGCGCGCTGATAGAGTTCTTCGTGGGCCAATACGCTGACGTGAGGCACACCGTCGAACACCAGGTGCTCGTAGACCTCATCACTGATCACATAGATGTCGCGGTCGCGGATCAACGCCGCCAGTTGATCCAGCTCGGCACGGCTGACCAGTGCGCCGCTGGGGTTGTGCGGGGTGTTAAGAATGATCATCCGCGTACGCGGGCTCAGCGCATCGGCAAGCTTCTGGAAGTCGATGCTGAAATCGTTGAGGCCCAGTTGCACATGCACGCAACGACCACCGGCCAGCTCCACCGAAGGTTCATAACTGTCATAGGCCGGATCAAACACGATGACTTCGTCACCGCTGTGGATCACCGCCTGAATGGCGCAGAAGATCGCCTGAGTTGCGCCGGGGGTGACCGTCACTTCGCTGTCGGCATCGACATGGGCGCCGTAGCTGCGAGCGATCTTCGCCGCAATCTGCTGACGCAACACCGGCAGACCAGTCATCGGCGAATACTGGTTGTGGCCAATGGCGATATGCCGACCGACCGCATCGCGCAGGGCCTGAGGGCCGTCGAAATCGGGAAACCCCTGAGACAGATTGATCGCCCCGGTTTGCGCCGCGAGCTGAGACATCTGCGTGAAGATGGTGATGCCGACATTCGGCAGCTTACTGGTGATCATCGGTGATTCCCTGCGCTACACCCGGCTCTAACGGCGGCACGGGAGAGCCCGAGGATAGCCCAAACGGCGCCCATAAAAAAAGGGCGCCCATGGGCACCCTTCTTTAATTTGATCGTTCCCACGCTCCGGCGTGGGAATGCATCCCGTGACGCTCTGCGTCACATTCGCGGTGGACGCAGAGCGTCCATGGCAGCATTCCCACGCAGAGCGTGGGAACGATCAATATCCACCTGAATCAGCGCTTGTCGCGGCGCTTTTTGTCGGCCTTTTTGTGGTGTGACATCATGCGGCGCTTCTTGTTGACCTGACGGTCGGTGAGCGAGTTCTTGTTGCCTTCGTACGGGTTCTCGCCGCCCTTGAACTCGATGCGGATCGGCGTACCGACCAGCTTGAGCACACGACGGTAGGTGTTTTCCAGGTAACGGACGTAAGACTTCGGCACCTTCTCGATCTGGTTACCGTGGATCACGATGATCGGCGGGTTGGCACCACCCAAGTGGGCATAACGCAGTTTGATCCGGCGGTTGTTGACCATCGGTGGCGCGTGCTCGCCGACCGCATCTTCCAGAATCTGGGTCAGGCGGTTGGTCGGCCAGCGGGTGACCGCGGACTTGAACGAGTTCTGTACCGACGCGTAGAGGTTGCCTACGCCGGTGCCGTGCAGCGCCGAGATGAAGTGGATGTCGGCGTAGTCAACGAAGAACAGTCGACGTTGCAGCTCGACCTTCACGAAGTCGCGCTCGCTCGGCGTCATGCCGTCCCACTTGTTGATCGCGATGACCAGCGCACGACCCGATTCAATGGCGAAGCCCAGCAGGTTGAGGTCGTGGTCCACCACGCCTTCGCGGGCATCCATCACGAAGATCACCACGTTGGCGTCTTTGATCGCCTGCAGGGTTTTGACCACGGAGAACTTTTCGACTTCTTCGTGGATCTTGCCGCGCTTGCGCACACCGGCGGTGTCGATCAGCGTGTACTTCTCGTCGTTACGCTCGAACGGGATGTAGATACTGTCGCGGGTGGTGCCGGGCTGGTCATAAACGATTACCCGGTCTTCACCGAGCATGCGGTTGACCAAGGTCGATTTGCCAACGTTCGGACGGCCGATAATGGCGATCTTGATACCGTCTTTTTCGCTCGGGCCAGGAATGCGCTTGGCTTCCTCACCTTCGGCAACGATCTCTTCTTCGCCTTCTTCCGGTTCTTCTTCGTCTTTCGGGAAGTCGCTCAGGGCGATTTCCAGCATCTGGGTGATGCCACGACCATGAGCACCGGCGATCGGGATCGCGTGGCCCATGCCCAACGGGGCGAATTCGGCGCGGGCCATTTCAGGGTCGATGTTGTCGACCTTGTTGGCAACCACGTATGAACGCTTGTTACGCTTGCGCAAGTGCTCGGCGATCATCTGGTCGGCCGCGGTGAAACCGGCCTTGGCATCTACCAGAAACAGAACGACATCCGCTTCTTCAATGGCCAGCAGCGACTGCTCGGCCATTTTTTCGTCCATACCGTGCTCGTCACCGGAGATACCACCGGTGTCGACCAGAATGTAGGAACGCCCTTGCCACTTGGCCTCACCGTACTGGCGATCACGGGTCAGACCAGACAAGTCGCCGACGATGGCGTCGCGAGTCCTGGTCAGGCGGTTGAACAAGGTGGACTTGCCGACGTTCGGTCGGCCCACCAGGGCGATTACGGGAACCATGCGGCTCTCCACTTCGTTATTTCAGAAAATACAAAAGCCGCTGCGAGGCAGCGGCTGGTGCTCGGGGCAGCGCCTGTAAGCACTGCGAGCCCCGCAGAACGGGGCCGCTTGGGGGTTAAACCCCAAGCATAGTCTTTACTTAATGGTCAGGGCTTCCAGTTTGCCACTGTTGCCATACAGATAAATCGTGTCACCCACCACCAGCGGACGGGCGCGCAGGCCGTCGCTGTCGATGCGCTCGCGGCCGACGAAACGACCGTCCACCTGACTCAGCAGGTGCAGGTAACCTTCCATATCACCGACTGCAACATAGCTGGAAAACACTTCCGGAGCCGACAGTTGACGGCGGGCCAGCGAATCGTTGCTCCACAACGCAGTGGTAGAACGTTCGTCGACGCCTTCAACGGTGCCTGCGGACAGGCTCACGTAGACGCTGCCAAAACCCTGAGCAACGCCGGCATAGCTGGAAGCATCACGCTGCCAGAGCTGACGACCGCTTTCCAGGTCCAGTGCCGCGACACGCCCCTGGTAGCTGGCGACATACAGTGTACCGCCGGACAGCAGCAAGCCACCGTCGATATCGACCACACGCTCCAGCTCCGAACGACCTTGTGGAATCGCTACGCGTTGTTCCCATACCGGCACGCCGTTGGAAACATCCAGAGCGACCACTTTACCAGTCGACAGGCCAGCCACCGCGAGGCGGTTGGTGACGATCGGTGCGCTGGTGCCGCGCAGGGTCAGAACCGCTGGCGTGCTGTCATACAACCAGCGCTGGTTGCCGGTAGCGGCATCCAGACCGATCAGACGGTCATCCTGGGTCTGAACCACAACAACGTCACCGTTGGTGGCCGGCGGCGCGAGCACTTCACTGGTCACGCGGGCGCGCCATTTCTCTTCACCGCTGCTGGCATCCAGGGCAACGATTTCGCCCTTGAGCGTGCCGATCATGACCAGACCGTACCCCACGCCAACGGCGCCGGAGACAGGCAGTTCGAGATCCTTCTTCCATTTGACGTCGCCATTGCTGCGATCCATCGCCATCACCACGCCGGTGACGTCGGCGGCATAGATGGTATCGCCATCGATCGCCGGAACCAGCATGTTGTAGGTTTCGCCCTGACCGTTACCGACCGAACGACTCCACTGCTTTTGCAGAACCACTTCTTCTTTGAAGTCGGTCAACTCGGCCGGTGGCAATTCTTTTTTGCTGTTGCTGCTGCAACCCGCGGCCATTATGGCCAGAGCCAGCAATGCTGCATGTTTCCAACGGATCACGTCACGCATCCCCTTTGGCCAGGTCGTCCAGCTTGATTTGTAGGCCACCGACCGCCGCTTCATCCGACAGTGCCGCCTTGGCTTTTTGATACGCCGTGTTCGCTTCGTCGGTACGACCCAACTGCACCAGCAGGTCGCCTTTGAGTTCTTCGCGAGTGGCCAGGAAAGCTTTGTCGGCATCGCCTTCAAGCAGTTTCAGGGCTTCGTCGACCTTGTTCTGCGCGGCCAGTACCTGCGCCAGGCGCTGACGGGCAATTTCGCCGAGTGCCGGGTTGGCCGGTTTGGCGACAATGGCTTTCAGCTCGCTGACTGCGTCGTCCAGCTTGGCGCTGTCGACCGCAACTTTCGCCACGAACAGGCTGCCATATTGTGCGTAAGCGGTGCCGCCGAATTCGCTGTTGAGCTTGCCAGCCAGATCCGAAACACGTGCGGCATCAGGCTTGCCATCAGGCGTCAGCGTGGTTTCGAGCAATTGTTGATAGAGAATCGAGGCGCCTTGCGACTGATTGCTCTGATACTTCTGAAAGGCCTGCCAGCCGAACACGATGACCAGCGCCAACAGGCCGCCAGTGACCAGGGGCTTGCCGTTGCGTGTCCACCAGTCCTTCAACTCCGCCAGATGTTCGTCTTCGGTACTCGACACCCCAATACTCCTTAATCGCTAAATCGGCTGTTTGACAGCTTCAACCCTGCACGACGCAGGTGGCCAGGTGTGCAGCAAGCGCATCCCAGGCAATGCTTTGTTGTTCGCCCTGGCCACGCAGGGGTTTGAAACCTACCACTTGCTGGGCCATTTCGTCCTCACCGAGAATCAATGCGTACAGCGCACCGCTCTTGTCGGCTTTCTTGAACTGGCTTTTGAAGCTGCCGGCACCGGCATTGACCTGCAGGCGCAGGTTGGGCAACTGATCACGAACACGCTCGCTCAGGGCCAGACCGGCGAGTTCGGCGGCTTCACCGAAGGCGCAGAGGTAGACATCGACCTGACGGGAGATTTCTTCGGGAATCTGTTCCAGGGTTTCAAGCAGCAGCACCAGACGCTCGATGCCCATGGCGAAGCCAACGCCCGTGGTCGGCTTGCCGCCCATCTGCTCCACCAGACCGTCGTAACGACCGCCGGCACAGACGGTGCCCTGGGCGCCCAGCTTGTCGGTGACCCATTCGAAAACGGTCTTGCTGTAGTAATCCAGCCCGCGAACCAGCTTCGGATTGATCACGTAAGGAATGCCGGCGGCGTCCAGACGAGCCTTGAGGCCGTCGAAGTGCGCGCGGGATTCCTCGTCGAGGTAGTCGGCCATTTTTGGCGCGTCGGCCAACGCCGCTTGAGTGTCGGGGTTCTTGGTATCCAGAACCCGCAGCGGGTTGGTCTTCAGGCGGCGTTGGCTGTCTTCGTCCAGTTGATCCAGGCGAGCAGACAGGTATTCGACCAGGGCTTCACGATAACGACCACGGGACTCGCTGGTGCCCAAGCTGTTGAGTTCGAGCTTGACCGCATCGCGGATACCCAGCTCGCCCCAGAGGCGCCAGGTCAGCACAATCAACTCGGCGTCGATGTCCGGACCGTCGAGATTGAAGACTTCGCAGCCGATCTGGTGAAACTGGCGATAACGACCTTTCTGCGGACGTTCGTGACGGAACATCGGACCGATGTACCAGAGTTTCTGCACTTGGCCGCCGCCGGTGATGCCGTGTTCGAGCACCGCGCGCACGCAGGCCGCCGTGCCTTCAGGGCGCAGGGTCAGGGAATCGCCGTTGCGGTCGTCGAAGGTGTACATCTCTTTTTCGACGATGTCGGTCACTTCACCGATGGAGCGTTTGAACAGCTCGGTGAACTCGACGATTGGCATGCGAATCTGCTTGTAACCGTAGTTATCCAGCAGACGCGAAACAGTGCCCTCGAAATGACGCCACAGGGGGGTCTGCTCGGGCAGGATGTCGTTCATGCCACGAATGGCTTGCAGAGACTTGCTCACTTTAAATCCTTAAATTCATTCGGCTCTTTAGTCAGAGTCAGCCGCGAGCGATTACAGCTGCGTCGGCTTCGACCTTTTCGGCCGCTTTCTGGCGGATCAAACGTTCAAGCTCATCCACCAGATTGTCATTCGTCAGTTTCTGCGACGGCTTGCCGTCGATGTAAATCAGGTTTGGCGTGCCGCCGGTCAAGCCGATATGGGCTTCCTTGGCTTCGCCCGGCCCGTTGACTACGCAACCGATTACCGCGACATCCAGCGGCACCAGCAGGTCTTCGAGGCGCCCTTCCAGCTCGTTCATGGTTTTGACCACATCGAAGTTCTGCCGCGAGCAGCTCGGGCAGGCGATGAAGTTGATGCCACGGGAACGCAGGTGCAGGGATTTGAGAATGTCGTAGCCGACTTTCACTTCCTCGACCGGGTCGGCCGCCAACGAGATGCGAATAGTATCGCCAATCCCTTCGGCGAGCAGCATACCGAGGCCCACGGCGGATTTCACCGTGCCTGAACGCAAACCACCGGCTTCAGTGATGCCCAAGTGCAGCGGCTGGACGATTTCCTTGGCCAGCAGGCGGTAGGCGGCGACGGCCATGAACACGTCGGAGGCTTTCACGCTGACCTTGAAGTCCTGGAAATTCAGGCGCTCAAGGTGTTCAACGTGACGCAAGGCGGACTCGACCAGCGCAGCGGGAGTCGGCTCGCCATATTTCTTTTGCAGGTCTTTTTCCAGGGAACCGGCGTTGACGCCGATGCGGATCGGAATCCCGCGATCACGGGCAGCATCGACCACCGCACGCACGCGATCTTCACGACCGATGTTGCCTGGGTTGATCCGCAGGCAATCCACACCCAGCTCGGCGACGCGCAAAGCGATCTTGTAGTCGAAGTGGATGTCGGCCACCAATGGTACTTTGACCAATTGCTTGATCTTGCCGAAGGCTTCGGCGGCGTCCATGTCCGGCACGGAAATCCGCACGATATCGACGCCAGCGGCTTCCAGACGATTGATCTGGGCCACGGTGGCGGCCACGTCATTGGTGTCGCTGTTGGTCATGCTCTGCACAGCGATAGGCGCATCGCCGCCCACGGGCACGTTGCCGACCCAGATCTTGCGAGATTCGCGACGTTTGATTGGAGATTCGCCGTGCATGACTTATTGACCCAACTTCAGGCGAGCAGTCTCGCCACTGGTGAACGGAGCGACATCAACCACCTGCCCGTTGTAGCTGACCTGCGCGCCACGGGCGAAGCCCAGACGCACGGAAAAAGGCGGTTTGCCGCTGACAGTAACATTTTCGCCTTTACGCTTGAGACCACTCAACAGCACCTTACCCGTGCCATCGGTCACTTGCGTCCAGCAATCGGCGGTGAATTGCAGTTGAACCTGGCCTTGGCCGGCCACCGGAGTTGCTGGAGCTGAAGCCGGGGCGGTCGGAGCAATCGGAGCAGTGATAACCGGTGCCGGTACAGCGGGAACAGCCGGGGCTGGTGTCGCCAGTGTCGCGACCACCGGAGCAGTGCTGTGGGCCGCAGCCGCAGGCGTTACAGCTGGAGCCGCTGGCGCTGGAACCGGTGCGCTCGTTTCGGCACTGACTGGCTCCTCGGTCGAAGACTCGGCCTGAGGCAGCGCAAGAGGTGTTTCACCTTCAGCCTGCCCCTGGGCGACGGCCTGATCTTCCGGCTCGTCCAGCGGATGGATCTGGGTGGTGCCGTCGGCACCTTCGACTTCAACGTGTTCCGGGCTCAGGCCGACCAGGTCCTTGGTACGCGAGGAAGTTTGATCCTGCCACCAGACAAAACCACCGCCAATCACCGCGAGCAGCAACAACAGGCTGACAATTCGCAAAATGGTGTGGGAAACCCGAACCGGCTCTTCGATACGCCCCAGGCTGTGAACGTTGCTGCCCTGGGAGTCGGTGCCGGTGGATTGGTCGAACTGCTGGACCAGAACGGCCTGGTCCATGCCGAGCAATTTGGCATACGCGCGAATATAGCCACGAGCAAAGGTGTGCCCAGGCAGCTTGTCGAAAGCGCCGGCTTCCAGATGATTCAGGGAATTGACGGTGAGGTTGAGCTTGAGGGCCACTTCGGCCAGCGACCAGCCATTGCTTTCGCGGGCCTGGCGCAAAGTCTCACCGGGGTTAACGCGATTCGCTGCTACAACTTCGGGATGCGCCGCTTTCATCATTGCTCCGACAGGTATTGCTGATATTCCGGCGTACCGGGATAGAGTCGTTTTAATTGCAGGCCAAAACTGGCGGCCTTGTCGCGATCTTCGAACACTTTTGCCAGCCGAACGCCGAGCAATAGACTACGTGCATTTTGTTCGGTGAGCAGGCTAAAACGGTCGTAATAGTCACGCGCTGGCACATAATGCCTGTCTTCGTAAGACAACTCAGCCATTTCCAGCAATGCACGTGGCTGTTGGCGATTCAAACGCAGGGCTTTTTCCAGTTGCTGGCGGGCCAGATCACGCTGGCCAAGCTTTGAAGCGGTCATGCCCAGGTTTTCGAAAACCCGCGAACGCTCAGGATACAGGGTATCGCCGGCGGCCTGTTCGAAGCGTTCGTACGCCTCTTTGTAACGTTTCTCTTCGAAAAGAAAACTGCCGTAGTTATTCAGGATTCGTGCATCGGCGGGGCGAGAAGACAGCGCCTTGCGAAAATGCTGATCGGCCAGTTCCGGCTCCATCTCGGCCTGGAACACCAGCCCCAGTGCCGCGTTGGCGTCAGGATCCGAGCTGTCCAGGTCCAAAGCCTTCTTCAGCGGGACTTTGGCGCGCTCGGTCATGCCTTGCTGCAGATACCCCAGGCCCAGCTGCACGTAGGCGGCACGCGCTTCATCACGGCCCTTGCTGGTCTTCATCGGATTGAAATCGCCCGACAGGACACAACCAGCACAAAGGCTGGCCAACAGCACAAGCAGCGCGAAGCGCAGGGACATAGAGATCCTCTCTTAATTATTGTTCGCGGCGTTTGTGGCGATATCGTTTTCGGCGCTCAACTCGCGCACGGCGATATAACGTTCGCTGCGACGGGTGCGATCCAGCACCTGCCCTACCAATTGGCCACACGCGGCATCGATGTCTTCACCGCGGGTGGTGCGTACGGTGACGTTGAAGCCTGCATGGTGAAGCTGATCCTGGAACCGGCGAATCGCGTTGTTGCTCGGGCGCTCGTAACCGGAATGCGGGAACGGGTTGAACGGAATCAGGTTGATCTTGCACGGGATGTTCTTGAGCAACTCGATCATCTCAACGGCATGTTCAACCTTGTCGTTGATGTCCTTGAGCAAGGTGTACTCGATAGTCAGCACGCGCTTTTCGCCCAGGGACGACATATAGCGCTGGCACGACTCGAGCAGCATCTTAAGCGGATATTTCTTGTTGATCGGCACCAATTGGTTACGCAATGCGTCATTGGGTGCGTGCAGCGACAACGCCAGGGACACGTCGATGTGCTTGGACAGCTCATCGATCATCGGCACCACGCCCGAAGTGGACAGGGTCACGCGGCGCTTGGAGATCCCGTAGCCCAGGTCATCCATCATCAGATGCATGGCGGCCACGACGTTGTCGAAGTTAAGCAGCGGCTCACCCATGCCCATCATCACCACGTTGGTGATGGCACGGTCGGCGGTCGCCGGGATGCTGCCAAACGATTTATTGGCAATCCACACCTGACCGATCACTTCGGCGGCGGTGAGGTTGCTGTTGAAACCTTGCTTGCCGGTGGAGCAGAAACTGCAATCCAGGGCACAGCCTGCCTGGGACGAAACGCACAGAGTGCCGCGTTTGCCCTGGGGAATGTACACGGTCTCGACGCAGCTACCGGACGCCACGCGCACCACCCACTTACGGGTGCCATCGGTGGAAATGTCCTCGCTGACCACTTCGGGGCCGCGGACTTCAGCAATGGCCTTGAGCTTGTCGCGCAAGGCCTTGCTGACGTTCGTCATGGCGTCGAAATCATCAACGCCAAGGTGGTGAATCCATTTCATTACCTGACCGGCACGGAAACGCTTCTCCCCGATTGAGTCGAAGAATTTTTCCATTTCCTGTTGAGTCAGACCCAGCAGGTTGGTTTTTACAGTCGATGTAGTCATGGATTCACCTTCACTCTTAAGCCAATGCTTAGCGAGTGGTTACTTCAGTAGCTGCGAAGAAGTACGAGATTTCGCGAGCAGCAGCGGCTTCGGAGTCCGAACCGTGTACAGCGTTGGCGTCGATGGAATCAGCGAAGTCAGCGCGGATGGTGCCGGCAGCAGCTTCTTTAGGGTTGGTAGCGCCCATCAGCTCACGGTTCAGAGCGATAGCGTTTTCGCCTTCCAGAACCTGAACGACAACCGGACCGGAGATCATGAAAGCAACCAGGTCGCCGAAGAAACCACGGGCGCTGTGCTCAGCGTAGAAGCCTTCAGCTTCAGCTTTGGACAGTTGCTTCAGTTTCGAAGCTACAACGCGCAGGCCAGCTTTTTCGAAACGAGTGGTGATCTCGCCGATAACGTTTTTTGCAACAGCGTCAGGCTTGATGATGGAGAAAGTACGTTGAACAGCCATGGTGTAACTCCAGAAACGGTAATTTGCGAAAAATTAAACCCGCGAATTATACGCGGGTTCTTGGGTATTGCCTAACTGCGTACGGCGCAGACTCAGTCTGCTTCTTCGATCCAGGCGGCCTGAATGGCTTCAAGCACCTTCTCGCCACCGCGGGTCGGATCATCACTGAACTCCGGCAATGCCAGCACCCATTTGTGCAGATCGACGAAGTTCACGTAACGCGGGTCCACATCTGGCTTGGTTTCAGCCAGCTGGATCGCGATTTCAAGCACATCAACCCATTTCAGACTCATGTCGATTCCTTGAATCAGTGCGGCGCTTCGGCTGCATGGTTGAGCGAGTATTTCGGAATTTCGACGGTCAGGTCTTCAGTCCCGACGATCGCCTGACAGCCTAGACGCGATTGCGCTTCCAGACCCCAGGCCCGATCAAGAAAGTCTTCTTCCAGCTCATCCGCCTCTTCCAGCGAATCAAAACCTTCGCGGATGATGCAATGGCAGGTAGTGCAGGCGCAGACGCCGCCACAGGCGCTTTCCATCTCGATATGGTGTTCGTGGGCCAGTTCGAGAATGGAAATACCGGGCTCAGCCTCTACAACCATGCCTTCCGGGCAGAACTTCTCGTGTGGCAGAAAAATGACCTGCGGCATCAGTTATCCTCGATTTCATTCAGGTTGCGCCCCGCCAGAGCGGCTTTCACCGTCGAATTCAGGCGGCGGGCAGCAAAGGCATCGGTCACCTGCGACAAACGCTTGGTCTGCTGCTCGATGGCGTAACCATCGGTGCCTTTCATCAATTCGGTCAGTTCCTGCATCTGCAATTCGATGACCATGCGCTCTTCGGCGTCGAGCAGGCGTTCGCCGTCAACTTCCAGAGCGCCCTGCACCGCCTCGATCAGGCGCTGGGCATCGACTTGCTGCTCACGCAATACGCGGGCGACTTTGTCGTCGTTGGCATGCTGGAACGAATCCTTGAGCATTTTGGCAATTTCGCCGTCGGTCAGGCCGTAGGACGGTTTGACCTGGATGCTGGCTTCGACGCCCGAACCCAATTCGCGGGCCGAGACACTGAGCAGACCGTCGGCGTCGACCTGGAAGGTCACGCGAATCTTCGCCGCGCCGGCCACCATCGCCGGAATACCACGCAATTCGAAGCGCGCCAGGGAGCGGCAGTCGCTGATCAACTCACGCTCGCCCTGCAATACATGAATCGCCATGGCCGACTGGCCATCTTTATAAGTCGTGAAGTCCTGGGCCCGGGCGACGGGGATGGTGGTGTTGCGTGGAATCACCTTCTCCATCAGGCCGCCCATGGTTTCCAGCCCCAGGGACAACGGAATCACGTCGAGCAACAGCAGCTCGCCGCCGTCACGCTTGTTGCCGGCCAGGGTATCGGCCTGGATCGCGGCACCGATGGCCACGACTTGGTCCGGATCGATTTCAGTCAGCGGTTCGCGACCGAAGGCGTGCGCAACGGCTTCGCGGACGCGAGGCACGCGCGTCGAGCCGCCGACCATGACCACGGCGTGTACGTCTTCCAGCTCGACGCCGGAATCACGCACCGCGCGGCGGCAGGCTTTCAGGCTGCGAGCAACCATCGGCTCGATCAGCGCATTGAAGGCTTCACGGGTCAACTCGGCCTTCCAGTCGCCATAAGCAACTTCGACGGACGAGCAATGGGTCAGGGCTTCTTTGGCCGCACACGCGGTTTGCAGCAGATTACGTTGCGTACCCGGATCGAGGTCGGCCGACAAACCGGCGCTCTCGATGATCCAGCCAGCAATAGCATGGTCAAAGTCATCGCCACCCAGGGCGCTGTCGCCCCCGGTAGCCAGCACTTCGAAGACACCGCCGGTCAGGCGCAGAATCGAAATATCGAAGGTGCCGCCGCCCAGGTCATAAATCGCGACCAGGCCTTCGGCGTGCTGATCCAGACCATATGCGACCGCGGCGGCGGTTGGCTCATTGAGCAAACGCAGCACGTTCAGACCGGCCAGCTTGGCCGCATCCTTGGTGGCTTGACGCTGGGCATCATCGAAATAGGCCGGAACGGTAATCACTGCGCCAACCAATTCGCCACCCAAAGTCGCTTCAGCGCGCTGACGCAGTACCTTGAGGATATCGGCGGAGACTTCGACCGGGCTTTTCGGGCCTTGCACCGTGTCGATGAACGGCATGTGCGATTCGCCGTCGACAAAACGGTACGGCAGCTGATCGCCCAATTGCTTGACGTCGGACAGACCACGACCCATCAAGCGCTTGACCGACAGCACAGTATTCAAAGGATCGGAGGCGGCAGCCAGTTTGGCCGACTCGCCAACTTCGACGCGATCGGCGTGATAACGCACGGCAGACGGCAGGATGACCTGCCCTTGCGCGTCGGCCAGAGGCTCGGAAAGACCACTGCGCAACGCAGCGACCAGCGAATTGGTAGTGCCCAAGTCGATCCCCACAGCCAGACGACGCTGGTGCGGTTGAGGACTTTGGCCGGGTTCGGCGATCTGCAGTAGGGCCATCGTGATCAGGACTTATCTGTATATCAGGCGTGCGACCGGAGCGGCACTGGGTTAATCGTCGAGGCGCTCTTCTAACTGGCGCACTTCGTAGGTGAGCTTGTCGAGGAACTGCATGCGCCGCATCAGGCGTTCGGCCTGCTCACGTTGCGCAGCATCATTCCAACAGGCTGCGAAGCTTTCGTTCAGTTCATCCTGCGCAGTCTTCAGGCGACGCTTGAACACTGCGACACCCGCCAGGTCGGCGCTGTCTTGCAGGTCTTCGAGCTCTTCACGCAGCTCCATCTGCTGCAGAAGAAACTCCGGATCATGCACCGTGACCTCCAGCGGCAGCTCGCGACCGCCCATGGCGAGCAAATATCGCGCGCGTTTGGGGGGGCTTTTGAGCGTCTGGTAGGCCTCGTTGAGGCTCGCGGATTGCTCGAGCGCCAGCCGCTGCTCACGCTCGGAAGCGTCGGCAAAGCGGTCCGGATGAACACCGCGCGCCAACTCACGGTAGCGCGTGGCCAGCTGATCGAGATCCAGATTGAAACTCGGTCGCAGCTCAAATAAAGCGAAATGACAAGGAGTACCCACAAGAAGCCTCAGATGTTGAAGCTTTCGCCGCAGCCACATTCACCGCGTACGTTGGGATTGTTGAACTTGAAGCCTTCGTTCAACCCTTCCTTGACGAAATCGAGTTCGGTGCCGTCCAGGTAGGCCAGGCTTTTCGGGTCGATGATCACTTTCTCGCCGTGACTTTCGAACACTTGATCCTCTGCCACCACCTCGTCGACAAACTCCAGCACGTAGGCAAGGCCGGAACAGCCTGTGGTGCGAACACCCAGACGAATCCCTTCACCTTTGCCGCGCCCGTTGAGGGAGCGTCGCACGTGTTGAGCAGCCGCTTCTGTCATGCTGATAGCCATCGGTGACTCCTTACTCGTCGCCAAATCTTGAAAGTCAGATCAAGCCTTTCTTCTGCTTGTAGTCGCGAACGGCCGCTTTGATAGCGTCTTCAGCGAGTACGGAGCAGTGAATTTTCACTGGCGGCAGGGCCAGTTCTTCGGCCAGCTGGGTGTTCTTGATGGTCTCTGCTTCATCCAGAGTCTTGCCTTTCATCCACTCGGTCGCCAGGGAGCTGGAGGCGATCGCCGAACCGCAACCGTAAGTCTTGAACTTGGCGTCTTCGATGATGCCTTGCTCGTTGACCTTGATCTGCAGGCGCATCACGTCGCCGCACGCCGGAGCGCCGACCATGCCGGTGCCGACATCAGGATCTTCCGCGTCCATCTTGCCGACGTTGCGCGGGTTCTCGTAGTGGTCGATGACCTTTTCGCTGTAAGCCATGATTCTTAATCCTCACTCATCAGGAGTCGCTCTTGAAGCCCTGCCAATCGTGGATTCGCAGGGCCCGGTTGCGGCGACTTGAATATCAGTGCGCCGCCCACTCGATTTTCGAAATGTCGACGCCATCTTTGTACATGTCCCACAGCGGCGAGAGAGTGCGCAGCTTGGTAACGGCCTCGCAGACTTTCTGCGCGGCGTAGTCGATTTCTTCTTCGGTGGTGAAGCGGCCGAAGGTGAAGCGAATCGAGCTGTGTGCCAGTTCGTCGTTGCGGCCCAAGGCGCGCAGGACATACGAAGGCTCAAGCGAGGCCGAGGTGCAGGCCGAACCGGACGAAACCGCCAGATCCTTGAGCGCCATAATCAGCGACTCGCCTTCAACGTAGTTGAAGCTCAGGTTCAGGTTATGCGGTACGCGGGCGGTCATGCTGCCATTGACGTACAGCTCTTCCAGGCCTTCAACCTGCTTGAAGAAACGGTCGCTCAAGGCTTTGATGCGGACGTTCTCGGCAGCCATGTCTTCCTTGGCTACACGGAAAGCTTCACCCATGCCAACAATCTGGTGGGTCGCCAGGGTGCCGGAACGCATGCCACGTTCGTGACCGCCGCCGTGCATGGTCGCTTCGATGCGAACACGCGGCTTGCGGCTGACGTACAACGCGCCGATGCCTTTAGGGCCGTAGGTCTTGTGGGCAGAGAACGACATCATGTCGACTTTCAGTTTCGACAGGTCGATCTCGACCTTGCCGGTGGACTGAGCAGCGTCAACGTGGAACAGAATACCCTTGGAGCGGGTCAGTTCGCCGATGGCTGCGATGTCGTTGATGGTGCCGATTTCGTTGTTCACATGCATGATCGACACCAGGATGGTGTCGTCGCGCAGGGCAGCTTCGACCATCTCTGGCGTGACCAGACCATCTTCGCGAGGATCGAGGTAGGTCACTTCGAAACCTTCACGCTCCAGTTGGCGCATGGTGTCGAGGACAGCCTTGTGCTCAATCTTGGTGGTGATCAGATGCTTGCCTTTGGTGGAGTAGAAATGCGCCGCACCCTTGATTGCCAGGTTGTCGGACTCGGTGGCACCGGAGGTCCAGACGATTTCACGCGGGTCGGCGTTAACCAGGTCAGCGACCTGACGACGAGCGTTCTCGACAGACTCTTCAGCTTTCCAGCCGAATACGTGGGAACGGGACGCCGGGTTACCGAAGTTTCCGTCGACCAACAGGCATTCACTCATCTTTTGCGCGACACGTGGATCAACCGGGGTCGTCGCAGAGTAATCAAGGTAAATCGGCAATTTCATGGACTATCTCCTAAATCAGGCTGGCTGGCGTGCCGCTAGCTCTTTGGCTGTCATTCGACGGCGGACGCTTCAATCTTGTCCAGGCGTGGCGCCTTGCTGTTGCAACGACGCTGGTCCTGACGCTGGGCTACTTCTTGTACCTCACGGCGAGTGACAAGATCAGCCAAGCTGATACCGCTCAGAAATTCGTGAATCTGCAGGCTCAGATCGCACCACAAGTGGTGAGTCAGGCAGGTGTCGCCTTGATGGCAATCGCCCTGGCCCTGGCACTTGGTAGCATCGACCGATTCGTTTACCGCATCGATTACCTGGGCGACCTGGATGCCCTGCATGTCGCGGGACAGCTGGTAGCCGCCGCCCGGGCCACGGACGCTGGAGACCAGATTGCTGCGG
Organism: Pseudomonas sp. B21-048; assembly: GCF_024748615.1. NCBI lineage: Bacteria > Pseudomonadati > Pseudomonadota > Gammaproteobacteria > Pseudomonadales > Pseudomonadaceae > Pseudomonas > Pseudomonas sp. B21-048. The sequence goes on from NZ_CP087168.1 coordinate 4,543,568, forward strand.
CGCAATTTGGCGAACAGCTGTTCGAGGTAGGACAGGGAGATGCCTTGGCGCTCGGAGATATCGGCCAGGGACACCGGCCCGTGCTGCGCGTGCAATGCCAGATCAAGCATGGCGGTCACGGCGTATCGGCCTTTTGTAGTCAGTCGCATGGACAATTACCACGGAGTTCGGAATGGGGCGAGTATGCAATTCCCGAGTATTTAAGTCAACTATAAGACCTAGTGCTTTACTCAGGTTTACCCGCAAACGAGCGCGCGCATCATAACAAAGGCCGGCCATGTACAGCCAGCAATTGCACGTTATCGTTGCACGACCTAGCTGGCCTGGCTCTGATCCTTGTCCTTCACACAGGCAAAGTCTTCTTCGCGCAGCTCAGGCAGATCTTTCGCACAGTAATTGCTACCCAGGTCCTTCAGCGCCCCGCACATCCCTTCAAGCCGACCATCTACAGCCTGCAGATGATCGAGCAATTGGTTAATGGCTCGGGCCACCGGGTCTGGCATGTCTTCGCCAACACCATAGGCATCGAAACCGATTTTCTCGGCCATGGCCTTGCGCCTGGCATCCTGCTCATCGTCGGACTTGACGATGATCCGCCCTGGAATCCCCACCACTGTTGCCCCGGGTGGAACCGCCTTGGTGACCACGGCATTGGAACCCACCTTGGCCCCGGCACCCACCGTAAACGGACCGAGCACCTTGGCGCCCGCCCCGACCACCACGCCGTCTTCCAGAGTCGGGTGACGCTTGCCCTTGTTCCAGCTGGTGCCGCCAAGGGTCACGCCTTGATACAGGGTGACGTCGTCGCCGATCTCGGCGGTCTCACCAATAACGATGCCCATGCCATGGTCGATAAAGAAGCGACGACCAACCTTGGCACCCGGATGAATCTCGATCCCGGTCAACCAGCGACCGAAGTTCGACACCATCCGCGCCAGCCATTTCCAGCCCATACCCCACAACGCTGACGACAGGCGATGGATCCAGATGGCATGCATGCCCGGGTAGCACGTCAGAACCTCAAAAGCATTGCGCGCCGCCGGGTCACGATGGAAAACACTTTGGATATCTTCACGCAAACGCTCGAACATCATTAATCCTTCCGTTTTAGAAGCTCGCCACGGGCCGCTTTCTGGGTTTCCGTGAGGATGCCACGCAATATATTCATTTCCGCCCGACTGACCGAGCTGCGCCCGTACAACCGGCGAAGGCGCGCCATCAAGTGCCGTGGCTTTTCCGGGTCGAGGAATTCGATGGCCACCAGGGTTTGCTCCAGGTGCTCATAGAATCGCTCCAGCTCATCCATGGTCGCCAGCTCACCACTTTTGGTGGACGCCACTTCTTCCTTCTCGACCTTGCTCGGCTGACCTGCAGCCGCCAGCCAGGACATGCGCACTTCATAGCTCAACACCTGCACCGCCGCCCCAAGATTCAACGAACTGAACTCAGGGTCTGATGGGATGTGCACGTGATAATGACATCGCTGCAGCTCTTCGTTGGTCAGGCCGGAGTCTTCACGACCGAACACCAATGCGATCTCGGCACCCTGCTCCGCCTCCTCGACCACCTTTACACCGCATTCGCGGGGATCGAGCAATGGCCAGGGAATACGACGATCACGGGCACTGGTACCGAGCACCAGATTGCAGCCGACCAAGGCATCTTCCAGAGTGGCGACGACCTGAGCGTTTTCAAGGATGTCACCCGCGCCGGACGCACGCGCATCGGCCTCGTGATGCGGGAACAACCGCGGCTCGACCAGCACCAGCCGCGACAGCCCCATGTTCTTCATGGCACGCGCAGCCCCGCCGATATTTCCGGGGTGGCTGGTATTGACCAGGACGACACGAATGTTTTGCAGCAAGGGAGGCGCTCTCGAACACTTTAATAGGGAGCAGAATCTTACAGCTCTACCTACCGTTAAGCTATGAAAGCGAACACCGACCTTCACCTGTAGAAACTTTCTGATAGAATGCCCGGCTTTCTTTAACAACCTTAGGTGACACATCCATGCAGCCCATGCTGAATATCGCGCTGCGCGCCGCCCGCAGCGCCAGTGAATTGATTTTCCGCTCCATCGAGCGCCTGGATACCATCAAGGTCGACGAAAAAGACGCCAAGGATTACGTATCCGAGGTGGATCGCGCCGCCGAACAGAAAATCATCGATGCGCTGCGCAAGGCCTACCCTAATCACTCGATCATGGGTGAAGAAACCGGCATGCACGCCGGTAGCGGCATCGAAGGCGAAGAATACCTGTGGATCATCGATCCGCTGGACGGCACCACCAACTTCCTGCGCGGTATTCCTCACTTCGCTGTCAGCATTGCCTGCAAATACCGTGGCCGCCTGGAGCACGCTGTTGTTCTGGACCCGGTTCGCCAGGAAGAATTCACCGCCAGCCGTGGTCGCGGCGCCCAACTGAACGGTCGTCGCCTGCGCGTCAGCGGCCGCACCAGCCTGGACGGCGCCCTGCTGGGTACCGGCTTCCCGTTCCGCGACGACCAGATGGACAACCTCGACAACTACCTGGGTATGTTCCGCGCCCTGGTTGGCCAGACCGCCGGCATCCGCCGCGCTGGCGCAGCGAGCCTGGACTTGGCCTACGTGGCTGCCGGCCGTTTCGATGCTTTCTGGGAATCGGGCCTGTCCGAGTGGGACATGGCTGCAGGCGCCCTGCTGATCCAGGAAGCTGGCGGCCTGGTGAGCGACTTCACCGGCGGTCACGACTTCCTTGAGAAAGGCCACATCGTCGCCGGCAACACCAAGTGCTTCAAAGCAGTACTGACGGCGATCCAGCCGCACCTGCCGGCTTCGCTGAAGCGCTAAACGCAAAAGCACCTCAAGAAAACGCCCCGACTTGTTCGGGGCGTTTTTTTGTGTGCAGAAAAAATCCCCCAACGTCGCACTGACTGACCGGCATTGATCGACCGCCTTTTAGATGCACCCATAACGAAAAATGCCCCGTATCTTTCGATACGAGGCATTTTCTTGAATCACCAACCTGAACAGGCTGGCGATTCGGCATCGGAAGCTGGACTTAAGCCAGTTTTTCCTTGATGCGAGCTGCTTTACCGGACAGATCACGCAGGTAGTACAGCTTGGCTTTACGCACGTCACCGCGACGCTTAACGGCCATGCTGTCGATTTGCGGGCTGTAGGTCTGGAAAGTACGCTCTACGCCAACACCGTTGGAGATTTTACGAACGGTGAAAGCACTGTTTACGCCGCGGTTACGCTTGGCGATAACGACGCCTTCGAACGCTTGCAGACGCGAACGATCGCCTTCCTTCACTTTCACCTGAACGACAATGGTGTCGCCCGGGGCAAAGGTAGGGATCTCTTTGGTCATCTGCTCTGCTTCGAGTGCAAGGATGATTTTGTTAGTCATGCTGTGCTCCTAAGGTAGATCGTCGGATCTACCATCGATACGTTGTTAACTATCGTCCCGCTCGCGGATGTATTCCTCGAGCAGCTTCTTCTCTTCTCCAGAAAGCGAGCGGCTTTCCAGAAGATCGGCGCGTCGTTCAAAGGTCCTACCAAGGGACTGCTGTAAACGCCAACGCCGGATGTGCGCGTGATTGCCACTTAGCAATACGTCGGGAACACGCTGATCCGCATACACCTCCGGTCGGGTGTAGTGCGGGCAATCCAGCAAACCATCCGTAAAGGAATCTTCCTCGGCGGAGTCCGCATGCCCTAAAGCTCCAGGCAGCAGTCGTGTAACCGCATCGATCAGGACCATCGCCGGCAGCTCGCCGCCAGACAGTACATAGTCGCCAATCGACCACTCTTCATCGACATGAGCATCAATAAAACGCTCGTCAATGCCTTCATAGCGGCCGGCAATCAGGATCAATGCATCCAGATTCGCCAACTCGCGCACCGCCGACTGAGTCAGTTGACGGCCTTGGGGGGACAGGTAAATTACCTTCGCCGCCTCCCCGACTGCTGCCTTGGCCTGAACCAGAGCATCTTCCAGGGGCTTGATCTTCATCACCATGCCCGGACCACCGCCAAATGGGCGATCGTCCACAGTGTGATGTCGATCCGTCGTGTAGTCTCGCGGATTCCAACAGGTGAGCTGTAACAGCCCCTGCTTCACCGCACGACTGGTGATGCCGTACTCGCTGATGGCGGAGAACATCTCGGGAAACAAACTGATCACTTCTACGCGCAGGTTAGCCACGTTTAGAAGTCCGCATCCCATTCCACCTTCATCTCGCCCGCGGCAAGGCCGACAGCCAACACGCATTGCTCCGTATAGGGCAACAGGCGTTCGCGATCATCCAGGCTGCCAGCGCAAGGCTTGACCACCATTACATCATTGGCGCCGGTTTCCAGAAGATGATCGATTTTCCCGAGCAATTGCCCGAGTTGATCAATAACCTTCAGACCTTCCAGCTGGTACCAGTAGTACTCGCCGTCAGTCAATTCAGGGAACAGGTTGCGCGGCACACAGATCTCATAACCAGCCAGAAGACGTGCTTCTTCACGATCATCAAGACCCTTGAGCTTTGCGACCAGGAACTTGTCGTTCCCACGCCCGCTGACCAGCTCGACCTGTTTCACGTTGCCTTCGCGCTTGAGCGTCCAGGTTTTGTACTGCAACAGGTTTTCAGTCGGATCAGTAAAGGAATACACCTTCACTTCGCCGCGAACGCCATGAACCGAATAAATTTTGCCGATAACGATCAAATCATCAGCAACAGCTGGCGTCGCGTTCATATTGCTCAGGCCGCAGCCTTAGCCGCGTCCTTCAACAACTGAGCAACACGCTCAGAAGGTTGTGCACCAACGCTCAGCCAGTAGGCTACGCGCTCTTGGTTCACGGACAGACGAACTTCCTGACCACGAGCAACAGGGTTGAAGAAACCAACCTGTTCCTTGTGCGAACCGTCGCGCGGGTTGCGGCTGTCGGTTACGGTCAAGTGGTAAAACGGGCGCTTTTTGGAGCCGCCAAGGGCAAGACGGATTGTTAGCATGTGAACATCGTTCCTGTAGTCGGTGCTGCAAATCTAAAGGCACAGCGGGCATAGGTGCCCGAAAGGCCGCATATTCTAAGGAATATCCGGACTTTTGCAAATGTCTTTTTCCGGCGACCTTTCAGTCGCCATCCAGATTTGCTATAGAGCCGTCGTTGAAAACGGCCAGTCAGCTCCCGCCAAGTGCGGGTTTGCTGGAGATCCCACTTCCATGTGGGAGATGCAAGGGCAAGCCCTTGCGTGAATACTTTACATTTTCGGCATGCCGCCGCCGGGCAACATACCGCCCATGCCGCGCATCATTTTGGCCATTCCGCCTTTCGCGGAGAATTTCTTCATCATCTTCTGCATCTGCTTGTGCTGCTTGATCAAGCGACCGATGTCCTGCACCTGAGTGCCGGAACCCATGGCGATCCGACGCTTGCGCGAACCACTGATCAGCTCAGGGTCGCGGCGCTCGGCCGGGGTCATGGAGTTGATGATGGCTTCCATCTGCTTGAACTGCTTCTCTGCCGCACCCTGGGCGCTGCCCATTTGCGCCAGGTTCACGCCGCCGATGTTAGGCAGTTTGTCCATGAGGCCGCCGAGGCCGCCCATGTTCTTCATCTGTTGCAGCTGATCGCGGAAGTCTTCGAGATCGAAGCCCTTGCCCTTCTTCAACTTTTTAGCAAGCTTGTCGGCTTTGTCCTTGTCGAGCGTCGCTTCGGCCTGCTCGATCAGGCTGAGCACATCGCCCATGCCGAGGATGCGCGAAGCAATACGCTCAGGGTGGAACGGTTCGAGCGCTTCGCTCTTCTCGCCCATACCGATGAACTTGATCGGTTTGCCGGTGATGGCACGTACCGACAGCGCGGCACCGCCACGGGCATCGCCGTCGACCTTGGTCAAAATCACACCGGTCAGCGGCAGTGCATCGCCGAACGCCTTGGCCGTATTGGCGGCGTCCTGGCCGGTCATGGCATCAACCACGAACAGGGTTTCGACCGGGTTGATCGCGGCGTGCAGCGCCTTGATCTCGCCCATCATCTCTTCGTCGATGTGCAGACGACCGGCGGTATCGACGATGACCACGTCGATGAATTTCAGTTTGGCTTCTTTAATAGCGGCTTGCGCGATGTCGACCGGCTTCTGGCTCAGGTCGGACGGGAAGAACGTCACGCCGATGTCGTTGGCCAGGGTTTCCAGCTGCTTGATCGCCGCTGGACGGTAAACGTCCGCGGACACGACCATGACCGACTTCTTCTTGCGCTCTTTAAGGAAGCGCGCGAGCTTGCCGGCGGTGGTGGTTTTACCCGCACCCTGCAAACCGGCCATCAATACGACAGCAGGAGGAACGGCGCTCAGGTTCAAGTCTTCGTTGGCCGCGCCCATCAGGCTTTCGAGTTCGGCCTGGACGATTTTCACGAAGGCCTGGCCCGGCGTCAGGCTGCGCGACACCTCGGTGCCAACAGCGCGTTCCTTGACCGAGTTGACGAAGTCTTTGACCACCGGCAAGGCGACGTCGGCTTCGAGCAACGCCATGCGCACTTCGCGCAGGGTGTCTTTGATGTTGTCTTCGGTCAGCTTGGCCTTGCCGGTGACATGGCGCAGCGTCTGCGAGAGACGGTCGGTTAAGTTTTCAAACATTGCGCGATCCTTTCAGGCCCTGTGTAGACCGGGATAATGGCGGCCCAGACCGGAATAAACATGTGCTCGGCGAGCCTGCGGCGTGGGCAGGTCGCGGATTATAGCGAAGACTGCGCCTGGCGGACACCTCGCCGTCAGGTTGCATGGTCTTTCGTGCCGTGGGGGTTCTATGCCAAACTCAGCGCCTTTCGGGCTTGCCTAACAGGATTTATGCTCCCCTTGTCACCCAGTTTGCTTACCACCCTCGCCGCCGCCTGCTTATATGCCGCTGCGACCCTCTATCAGGGCACTCGTCTGGCCACCGGCGCCAAGGCGAACAAGCGCCTGCTGGTCACGCTCGGCGTGCTGGCCTTGCTGGCCCATAGCGCCAGCCTGATTAGCTATCTGCTGACACCGATCGGCCTGGCCCTGGACTTTTTCAGCGCCGCCAGCCTGATCGCCGCGGCGGTCATTGCCCTGACCCTGCTGGCCTGCTCGCGGATTCCGGTGGAAAACCTGCTGCTATTACTGTTCCCGCTGGGCGCCGCCACCGTGCTGCTGGCACAGTTCGCCCCCGCCGGCACGGTGCAGATCATTGATGAAGAGCCGGGCATTCTCGCCCACATCCTCTTGTCGATCCTCGCTTACGGCATGTTTACCATCGCGGTGTTCCAGGCGTTGTTGCTGCTGGTTCAGGACCATCAGCTCAAGCACAAGCATCCGTCCGGGCTGATCAAGAACTTCCCGCCGCTGCAAACCATGGAGAGCCTGCTGTTTGGCTTTCTCTGGGCCGGCTGGAGCCTGCTGTCGTTGTCGTTGATCTCCGGCTGGCTGTTCGTCGAGAACCTGTTCGCCCAGCACCTGGTGCATAAAACCCTGCTGGCGTGCCTGGCCTGGATCGTATTCAGCGTGCTGCTTTGGGGGCGCAACCGCCTCGGCTGGCGCGGACACAAAGCCATCCGCTGGACCCTTGCCGGTTTCTGCCTGCTGATGCTGGCGTATTTCGGCAGTAAGCTGGTCCGCGAATACATTCTGCATATCTGACGGGCGGCATTAATGGACGACTTGCCCATAGGGCCGATGCTCGCGGTGCTGGCCCTGCTGATTTTATGGTCAGGGCTGTTTACCGCCATCGAAGTTGCGCATCAGCACTTGCTGGCCCAGCGAACAGCCTCGCGCTCGAGCGACAAACCCGTGGTCAAACTGAGTTTCCCACTCAGCAGCCTGATCCTCTGCAACACCCTGTGCCGCGCACTGGTGGTGGTCATCAGCACCTTGCTGGCGATTTTCACCTGGGCACAAAACGGTCCATGGATTGCCTGCCTCGGTGCCAGCGCGGTGCTGCTGGTGTTCGCCGACTATCTGCCGCGCACCCTTGCCGTGCGCTATCCGGATGCCGTCCTGACCCTGGGTAATACACTGCTCGGCATACCCTTGAAGATTGTCTACCCGGCTGCCTGGCTCCTCAATGCCATCAGCCAACTGCTGATGCGACCATTCGCCCGCAAAATCAATGTGGTGCAGCAAAGCGAAGACGAGGCACCGGCAAATCGGCACGACGATCACGAACACGCGGCTTGCCGCCCGCATTCGCTGTCAGGTATCCACGCGCTGGATAACATCACGGTCAACGATATTCTGGTGCCGCGCAGTGAGGTCGCTGGAATCAACCTGGACGACCCCCTCGAAGAAATCATCGAGCAACTGCGCCACAACAGGCGCACCCGCCTGCCGGTCTTTCACAGCGACATCAACCAGGTCGAAGCGGTGCTCAACACCCGGCAGATCCGTCATTTGCTGCCGGATTCAAGCCTGACCCTGGAAGCGCTGCTGGCAGCCAGTCACGAACCGTACTTCGTACCGGAAAGCACGCCGTTGCAACTGCAATTGTTGAACTTCCACAAACAGCAGCGGCGTTTGGGCATGGTGGTCGACGAATACGGCGAAGTGCTGGGCATCGTGACCCTGGAAGACATTCTCGAAGAAATCGTCGGCGAGTTCGAAAGCCAGCACAGCCTGGATAACCCGCACATCCACCCGCTGGCCGATGGGCGTTTGGTCATCGAGGGTGCGGCGTCGATTCGCGAGCTGAACAAAAGCCTTGGCTGGCACCTGCCCAGCGATGGCCCGAAAACCCTCAACGGGTTAGTGACCGAGGCGCTGGAAACAATTCCGGACAGCGCGGTGTGCCTGAAGATCGGGCGTTATCGGCTGGAGATTTTGGAGACGGAAGACAATCGCGTCACGCGGGTGCTGATCTGGCATACCAGCTCAGCGCCTGCCCTTTCCAAAATCTGACACGATCGCTGTGGCGAGCGAGCTTGCTCCCGCTGGGCTGCGAAGCAGGCCCGATCACAGACATCGCGATTATCCTGAAAGAATGCATTCAGCCGTTTGCGGCCGCTACGCGCCCGAGCGGGAGCAAGCTCCCGCGCCACAAAAGCCATCGCATCCTTCAAGTTGCTTGTTGAATCATTAGCCGCCTTCCTATAATCAAGTCGCTTACCCAAGCTCCCGGCCGAATCACGTGCTTACCCCGCATGCAGCAGGTTCCGGCTAGTTCATCGACAATATCCGCACCATTGCGACGACTGTTCCTACCTTGAACAGCGACCGTGTCTCCACCCACATCCCTGGGTATTCGACCATAATAATTCGCTCCACTGGGGCACATGACTGTCAGGGATTACCGCATGACGACCAGCACGACGTATACCGAAACCACGCCTGCACAACCGACCAACTCCGCCACCCGAGTCGCCACCGCGAGCTTCATCGGCACGGCTATCGAGTTCTACGACTTCTACGTCTATGCCACTGCGGCAGCGCTGGTGATCGGGCCGGTGTTTTTTCCGCAAACCTCCGGCACCGCCCAGATGCTGTCGGCGTTCCTCACCTTCGGTATCGCCTTCCTTGCGCGGCCACTGGGTTCGGCGCTGTTCGGCCACTTCGGTGACCGCATCGGGCGTAAATCGACACTGGTCGCTTCCCTGCTATTGATGGGCGTGTGTACCACGCTGATTGGCGTGCTGCCGGGTTACGACAGCATTGGCGCCTGGGCGCCGATCCTGCTTTGCGTGCTGCGCTTCGGCCAAGGCTTGGGGCTCGGCGGTGAATGGGGCGGCGCCGCATTGCTGGCCACGGAGAACGCGCCCAAAGGCAAGCGCGCCTGGTACGGCATGTTCCCGCAACTCGGTCCATCGATCGGGTTTCTAGCGGCCAACGGCCTGTTTCTGATCCTGGCCATGAGCCTGAACGACGAGCAATTCCGTTCGTGGGGCTGGCGGATTCCGTTCCTGCTCAGTGCCGCTCTGGTAATGGTCGGCCTGTATGTGCGCCTCAAGCTCCACGAAACCCCGGTGTTCGCCAACGCCATGGCTCGCCAGGAACGGGTGAAGATTCCGTTGGTCGAGCTGTTCAGCCAATACTGGGCGCCTATGTTGCTGGGTGCCGGGGCGATGGTGGTGTGTTATGCGCTGTTCTACATCTCGACGGTGTTTTCGCTGAGCTACGGTGTGTCGACGCTCGGCTACACCCGCGAAACCTTCCTCGCCCTGCTGTGTTTCGCCGTGCTGTTCATGGCGGCCGCAACACCGTTGTCAGCTTGGGCGAGTGATCGTTTCGGGCGTAAACCGGTGCTGATCATCGGTGGCGCGTTGGCGATTCTGTCCGGATTCCTGATGGAGCCGCTGCTGACCCAAGGCTCGACCTGGGGCGTGGCGCTGTTCCTGTGCATCGAACTGTTTTTGATGGGCGTGACGTTTGCGCCGATGGGCGCGCTGCTGCCAGAGCTGTTTCCGACCCACGTGCGCTATACCGGCGCATCGGCCGCCTACAACCTGGGCGGTATTGTTGGGGCCTCGGCCGCGCCGTTCTTTGCGCAAAAACTGGTGGCGATGGGCGGTTTGAGTTATGTCGGCGGGTATGTTTCGGGAGCGGCAGTGTTGAGTTTGATCGCGGTGCTGTGCCTGAAGGAGACGCGGCATAACGATTTGAATCGAGTCTCATAAGCTCGTTCCCGCGCTCTGCGTGGGAATGCCTCAACGGACGCTCCGCGTCCGCTTTGGGGACGCAGAGCGTCCCGGGCTGCATTCCCACGCAGAGCGTGGGAACGATCAGAGAGGAAGTTTACAGCTCTACAACAACAGCCTGAGAAGCACGGGTCGCTTTCGCCCGTGCGGCCTCGATCGACTCATCACGCGCCAACGCCACACCCATCCGGCGCTGGCCATTGACCTCAGGCTTGCCGAACAGACGCAACGCCGTATCCGGCTCGCTCAGCGCAGCGCCTAAATTGGCGAATGCGGTCTGAGTCGACTGCCCTTCCACCAGAATCACCGCCGAAGCCGAAGACCCGAACTGACGAATCAATGGGATCGGCAGGCCCAGGATTGCCCGTGCGTGCAGCGCGAACTGCGACAGGTCCTGGGAAATCAGGGTCACTAGACCGGTGTCATGCGGGCGCGGCGATACTTCGCTGAACCAGACCTGATCACCTTTGATGAACAGTTCGACGCCAAACAAACCACGGCCACCCAAGGCTTCGGTCACCGCTTTGGCAACGCGCTCGGATTCAGCCAGCGCAACCGGGCTCATGGCTTGTGGCTGCCAGGATTCCTGGTAGTCACCTTTTTCCTGGCGATGGCCAACCGGTGCGCAGAACGTGGTACCGCCAACGTGACGCACGGTCAGCAGGGTAATTTCGTAGTCGAAGTCGATGAAGCCTTCGATGATCACGCGGCCTTTACCGGCGCGGCCACCTTCTTGAGCGTAATCCCAGGCCTTCTGAACGTCATCGACGCTGCGCAGCAGGCTCTGGCCTTTGCCCGAGGAACTCATGACCGGTTTGACCACGCATGGGAACCCCAGATCTTCGACAGCCTTGTTGTAGTCCTCGAAGGTGTCGGCGAAGTAGTACGGCGACGTCGGCAGGCCCAGCTCTTCAGCGGCCAGGCGACGGATGCCTTCGCGGTTCATGGTCAGCTGTGCGGCGCGAGCGGTCGGGATCACAGTGAAGCCTTCGGACTCCAGCTCCACCAGGGTCACGGTGGCGATGGCTTCGATTTCCGGCACGATGAAGTGCGGTTTCTCGGCTTCGATCACGGCACGCAGGGCTGCGCCGTCGAGCATGTTGATCACATGGCTGCGATGGGCGACTTGCATGGCCGGCGCATTGGCGTAGCGATCGACGGCAATCACTTCAACGCCCAAGCGTTGCAACTCGATCACCACCTCCTTGCCCAACTCACCACAGCCACACAGCAATACGCGGGTCGCGGTTGGCGACAATGGAGTTCCGATACGGGTCATCTCAGGTCCTCAAAGAAGCGGATCATCGAGGGAAGCGCGCTTCCCATGGGGGAGAAAGCGCGGCATTTTACATGAACCTGAGGGTTTGGCTTCAGCTGACGACGGCCTGATTACGCAAGCGCCAGGCCATGATCAACCATACGACTGTCACACCGGCGAACTTCGAGCCCATGGCGGTGAGGATCACGGCCGGAGTGAATGCATCGATCATGCCGAAGAAGATGAAGGTGTCCAGCGGGATGCTCAGCGCCGAACTTATCCACAGGCGATCATGCAATGGACGCTTGGAAATGCTGAACACCAGCCAGTCGATGCCCTCGGACACGGCGAATGCGATGGCACTGGCCAGTGCGATGGACGGGTCGGAAGTGACGTAGGACAGTATCAACGCCACCAACATCGCCGCGATCGCGCCGTGGCCAAAGCGGGTTTGCACCATGTCGCGCAGCACGAACACCAGACCACCCCAGGCCGACCAGATGATGTCCAGGTGCGGGGCGGAGGAAAAAGCGTAGTTGATCAGCACGACGCTGCTGATGTAGGCGATCAGGAAGAACATGGGGCGGGGGATACCTGTCAATTTGGGGCTCAGGGTACTTCATCTTCAGCACACAGATCACCTGTGGCGAGGGAGTTTTGTGGCGAGGGGGCTTGTCGGAACGCCGCATCGCCCCGTTCGGCTGCGCAGCAGTCGTAAAATCGCCAAACGCCATACGACTGAAAGAATGAGGTCGCAGGTTTAGCGCCGCCTCGCAACGCAACGGGGGCAAGCCCCCTCGCCACAAAAGCCGCGCTAACCACAAAAATTCAGGAATCGGACTTGGAAGGCAACATCCAGATCAACCCACTCGACTTCGCCCGCTCATGACACAACCCCAACACCTTGCGCCGCTCTGCGTTGTCCATCCGGCTCCAACGGGTGATTTCTTCCACCGTGCGCTGACACCCGGTGCAAATGTCATCCTCATCCAGCGCACAAATGCTCACGCACGGCGACGGGACGGGTCGTTCAATGATGCTCATTCTTCCTGCTCGACCAGATCGCGGGCATAACGCTGCGAGTTATGCACATAGTGCGCAGCGCTGGCTTCGAGCATCTTCTTTTGCGGCTCGGTCAACTCACGTACGACTTTGCCCGGTGAGCCCATGACCAGCGAACCATCCGGAATCTCCTTGCCCTCGCCGATCAGCGAGTTGGCGCCGATAATGCAGTTCTTGCCGATTTTCGCGCCGTTGAGAATCACCGCGTTGATACCGATCAGGCTGTAATCGCCCACCGTGCAGCCGTGGAGCATGGCGTTGTGGCCGATGGTCACGCCAGTGCCAATGGTCAGCGGGTAGCCCATGTCGGTGTGCATCACGGTGCCGTCCTGCACGTTGCTGTTCTTGCCGATCAGGATCAATTCGTTGTCGCCACGCAACACGGCGCTGAACCAGACGTTGGCGCCCTCTTCCAGCTTGACCTTGCCCACTAGCACGGCATTGGGTGCAACCCAACTCTGCGGATGGGTGTCGACGCGGGCGTCGCCCAGGCGGTATTTCATCTTATTGTCCTCAGGGCTCAGACTGCCGTGGGTTCACGGGTTCATGCCATACGCGCGATGGCTTCAAGTTTTGATAAAACTTTTGGGCGGCTGATGCAGACTGATTTTCGTGTCATAGAGCAGGTTGATCAATTCGACGATCATGATCGCCGTCAGCCCCCAGATCTTGTACTCGCCATAGCGGTAGCTCGGCACGTACCAACTGTGGCCCTGGTAATCGATGCGGTGGGTGTGCTCGCGCGGGTCCTTGCGAAAGAACTCCAGCGGCACGCTGAACACCGCGGCGATCTCGGCATCGTTGGCTTGGTATTCGACGAAATCCGGAATGACGCCAACATAGGGCGTGACCTTGATGCCGTGCAGGGAGATCAGCGGGCTCAGCGGGCCGATCACTTCGACCAGCCCCGGCGGCAGGCCGATTTCTTCTTCGGCTTCGCGCAGGGCGGTAAAAATCAGGTCAGGGTCTTCGGGGTCGCGTCGACCGCCGGGGAAGGCGACTTCGCCGCCATGGGTCGAGAGCCCGCTGGCGCGAAGGGTCAGGACCAGCTCCGGTTCGTCACTGCGCGTGATGGGCAACAATACCGCGGCCTCGGGGAAACGTCGGTCGGTTTCCAGCGTACGCGGCGTGTGATTGCTTACCCGGTGCAGTAGCTCGTCCAGCATGAGTCTTCTCGATCTGTGCCTTACCCTGCATCATGCACCAATCGCATCGGCCGCCCAAGCCCCGAACAGCCTCATGTCGCGAAACGACAACTTGCCGACCGACACCGCTGCACGCCAAGATAGGCGCAGCATTCAGGAACCCAAGCATGAAATTTTGCAGCCAATGCGGCAACCCGGTGACCCAGCGCATTCCCGAAGGCGATTCGCGCCTGCGTTTTGTCTGCGATAGCTGTCATACCATCCATTACCAGAACCCCAATATTGTCGCCGGTTGTGTGCCGACCTGGGGTTCGAAGGTGTTGCTGTGCCGTCGCGCCATCGAGCCACGGCTCGGTTACTGGACCCTGCCCGCCGGGTTCATGGAAAACGGTGAGACCATCGAGCAGGCCGCCATTCGCGAGACTGCCGAAGAAGCCTGCGCCCGGGTCCGCAACCTGAGCATCTATACGCTGATCGACGTGCCACACATCAGCCAGGTGCATGTATTTTTTCGCGCAGAGCTGGTGGACCTGGATTTTTCCGCGGGCCCCGAGAGCCTGGAAGTGCAGCTGTTCGAAGAAGCCGATATTCCTTGGAGCGAACTGGCTTTCCGTACAGTGGGCCGTACCTTAGAATACTTCTTCGCAGACCGGCGGACCGAGGTCTACCCCGTGCGGTCCGAATCGATCCCGCCGCTGGTCCAGCCTGCCATCATTTAAAGCTCCTCCCCATAAAAGCACCTATAAAATAAATAGTCGCGACACCTCTTAGGGATATCGTTTCAATGCGCTGGTTGCTTGCTCTTTTTTGCTTATCGTTCGTCGCTGTCACCCAGGCTTCCTCCGCGGAAACGCTGGACGGCAGGGTCATCGAAAAAGTTCTGGTTCTCAAATCAGCCCATCAATTGCAATTGATCAATGATGGCAAGCCGATCAAGACCTATCGCATTTCCCTGGGCAAACGCCCCAAGGGGCCGAAGCTGATGGAGGGCGACAAACGCACCCCCGAAGGCTTCTATTGGGTGGACTGGCGCAAGATCAGCGACCGTTTCAACCTGGCGATGCACATTTCCTACCCTAATATCAGCGACTCCGCCCGCGCCCGGCGCGAAGGCGTCGAGCCTGGCGGCATGATCATGATCCATGGCACACCGGACACTGAAGACAACCCCGAAGACTTGTTCCATACGCTGGACTGGACTGACGGCTGCATCGCCATGCGCAACATGGACATGCGCGAGGTTTGGGGGTTGGTACCGGATGGGACGATGATCGAGATTCGTCCGTAAATCTCCCAGATTCGTTGATCGTTCCCACGCTCTGGGGTGAGTGCCAAGGTTTGGATTTTTGGCGGCTGAGAGTCAGTCTTCGCGGGCAAGCCTCGCTCCTACAAATGGAGCCAGGATCAAAAGATCGCAGCCTTCGGCAGCTCTTACGGGGGGCAAATCCAGCACAACAAAAAACCCGCTGAAATCACTTTCAGCGGGTTTTTCATTTCAGCGGTCCAGAAAGATCAGAAATCCTCCAACCGCCACACCTCGTAAGCCGGCGTCTCATAGGGATGGCTCTCTTTGAGAGCCACCACCACCGCCCGAATCAACTCATCGCTGACCACAAGCTCAACCTTCCATTCCTCAACCTGCTCGACCTGCCCCGCTTCACCAATAAACGGCTGACTGCCATCCAGTGGACGAAACTGACCCAACCCGAACACCTGCCACGCACAGTGATCATAAGCCCCGATCCGCCCGCCACCGGCAGCGAACACAGCACTCTTGACCACCTCGACATGACTGGCCGGAACAAAAAAACTGAGCTTGTACACGGCGCTTAGTTAACCCACACGCGAGCATTACGGAACATACGCATCCAAGGTGCGTCTTCGTTCCAGTCTTCCGAACGCCACGAGTTCTGCACGGCGCGGAATACACGCTCCGGGTGCGGCATCATGATGGTCACGCGACCGTCACGGCTGGTCAAACCGGTGATCCCGCGCGGCGAGCCGTTCGGGTTGGCCGGGTAGTTTTCGGTGACCTTGCCGTGGTTGTCGACGAAACGCATCGCCACGCAACCCGACAGATCGGCTTCCAGCAGCGCTTCTTCGCTAGCGAATTCGGCATGGCCTTCACCGTGCGCGATGGCGATCGGCATGCGCGAACCGGCCATGCCTTGCAGGAAGATCGAGTTCGACTCCTGGATCTGTACCATCGCCACGCGAGCTTCGAACTGCTCGGAACGGTTACGCACGAAGTGCGGCCAGAACTCGCTGCCCGGGATCAGTTCGTGCAGGTTGGACATCATCTGGCAACCGTTGCACACGCCGAGGGTGAAGCTGTCGTTACGCTCGAAGAAACCCTGGAAAGCATCGCGAGCGCGGCTGTTGAACAGCGCGGACTTGGCCCAGCCTTCGCCGGCACCCAGTACGTCGCCGTACGAGAAACCGCCGCAAGCCACCAGACCTTTGAACTCGTTCAGGTCGACACGGCCGGCCAGAATGTCGCTCATGTGCACGTCGATCGCGTTGAAACCGGCGCGATCGAACGCGGCCGCCATTTCCACCTGACCGTTGACGCCCTGCTCACGCAGTACGGCAACCTGTGGGCGAATGCCTTTCTTGATGTAAGGCGCGGCGACGTCCTGATTGACGTCGTAGCTGAGCTTGACGCTCAGGCCCGGGTTGTCTTCTTCCAGCAGCACGTCGAACTCTTGTTCGGCGCAGTCGGCATTATCACGCAGACGCTGGATCTGGTAGCTGGTCTCGGCCCACTGACGTTGCAGCAGACGACGCTGACCTTCAAACACGGTATCGCCGTTGAAAGTGATGCTGATCTCGCCGTTGTTCATTGGCTGACCGATCACCGACACGCAGTCGCCCAAACCGGCAGCGCTGAACTGCGCGAGGATGTCTGGAGTGGCGTCCTGGCGAACCTGGATCACGGCACCCAGCTCTTCGTTGAACAGGATCGCGGCGATGTCGGCGGAGGTTTCTGCCAGACCGTCGAGGCTCAGGCTCAGACCGCAGTGGCCGGCAAAGGCCATTTCCACCACGCTGGTCAGCAGACCACCGTCGGAACGGTCATGGTAAGCCAGCAAGTGACCGTCGGCGTTGAGACCCTGGATCACGGCGAAGAAGGCTTTCAGGTCTTCGGCGTCATCGACGTCCGGTGCCTGCTTGCCGAGCTTGCCGTGAACCTGAGCGAGGATCGAAGCGCCCATACGGTTCTGGCCACGACCGAGGTCGATCAGGATCAGGTCGGTGGTGCCTTTGTCCATGCGCAGTTGCGGGGTCAGGGTCTGACGGATGTCCGCCACCGGCGCAAAGCCGGTCACGATCAGCGACATCGGCGAAGTCACAGTCTTGTCGACGCCTTCGTCGCTCCAGCGGGTGGCCATGGACATCGAGTCCTTGCCCACCGGAATGGTGATGCCCAGCTCAGGGCACAGTTCCATGCCGACCGCTTTCACGGTGTCGTACAGACGCGCGTCTTCACCCGGGTGACCGGCGGCGGACATCCAGTTCGCCGACAGTTTGATGTCGGAGATCTTGGCGATGCGCGAGGCGGCGATGTTGGTCAGGGTTTCGCCGATGGCCATGCGGCCCGACGCCGGAGCGTTCAGCAGTGCCAGCGGAGTCCGCTCGCCCATGGCCATGGCTTCGCCGGTGTAGACGTCGAAGCTGGTGGCGGTGACGGCAACGTCGGCCACCGGAACCTGCCACGGGCCGACCATCTGATCACGGGCCACGAGGCCGGTGATGGTGCGGTCGCCGATGGTGATCAGGAAGCTTTTGCTGGCCACGGCCGGGTGATGCAGAACGCGCTCGACGCAGTCGGCGATCTCAAGGGTCGACGGATCGAAATCGTCGCCCAGCTCGTTTTCGCGAACGGCCGAACGGTGCATGCGCGGGGCTTTGCCCAGCAGCACTTCGAGCGGCATGTCCACCGGGCTGTTGCCGAAGTGGCTATCGGTCACGGTCAGTTGCGGTTCGGCAGTGGCTTCGCCGACCACGGCAAACGGGCAACGCTCACGTTCGCAGATCGCCTGGAAGCGCTCGAAGTCCGCCGGGCCGACTGCCAGAACGTAGCGTTCCTGGGATTCGTTACTCCAGATTTCGTGCGGGGCCATGCCCGGTTCGTCGTTTGGAATGTTGCGCAGTTCGAAGCGACCGCCACGATTGCCGTCGTTGACCAGTTCCGGGAAGGCGTTGGACAGACCGCCCGCGCCAACGTCATGGATGAAGCTGATCGGGTTGTGTTCACCCAACTGCCAGCAACGGTCGATGACTTCCTGGCAGCGACGTTCCATTTCCGGGTTTTCGCGCTGTACGGATGCAAAGTCCAGATCCGCCGAACTGGTGCCGGTGGCCATGGAGGAAGCCGCGCCGCCGCCCAGGCCGATGAGCATGGCCGGGCCGCCGAGCACGATCAGCTTGGAGCCAACGGTGATCTCGCCTTTCTGCACGTGTTCGGCACGGATGTTACCCATACCGCCAGCCAGCATGATCGGCTTGTGGTAACCGCGAACTTCGTCGCCACGCGGGGTGGTGATCGATTGTTCGAAGGTACGGAAGTAGCCGGTCAGGGCCGGACGGCCGAATTCGTTGTTGAACGCGGCGCCACCCAGTGGGCCTTCGATCATGATGTCCAGCGCGGTAACGATGCGCTCAGGCTTGCCGTACGGCACTTCCCACGGCTGTTCGAAGCCCGGGATTTGCAGGTTGGACACGGTGAAACCCGTCAGGCCAGCCTTTGGCTTGGCGCCGCGACCGGTTGCGCCTTCGTCGCGAATCTCGCCACCAGAACCGGTGGACGCGCCCGGGAACGGGGCAATCGCGGTCGGGTGGTTGTGAGTTTCGACTTTCATCAGGATGTGCACCGGCTCCTGTACCGCGCCGTACTGGCGGGTTTCAGGGTCCGGGAAGAAACGGCCGGCGACGTTACCGACGATCACCGAAGCGTTGTCCTTATAAGCCGACAGAACGCCTTCGCTGTGCATCACGTAGGTGTTCTTGATCATGCCGAACAGGCTTTTTTCCTGGCTCTGACCGTCGATGTCCCAACTGGCGTTGAAGATCTTGTGACGGCAGTGCTCGGAGTTCGCCTGGGCAAACATCATCAGTTCGATGTCGTGCGGGTTGCGCTTCAAGCCGACGAAGGCTGCGACCAGATAGTCGATCTCGTCTTCGGCCAGGGCCAGGCCCAGCTCGGTGTTGGCTTTTTCCAGCGCGGCGCGGCCGCCCCCCAACACGTCGATCGCGGTCAGGGGCTTGGGTTCGGCGTGGCTGAACAGGCCGGCGGCTTGTTCGAGGTTACCGAGGACGATCTGGGTCATACGGTCATGCAGCGCGTCCGAGATCAGCTGCGCTTCGGCGTCGCTGAACTGGCCGGCGACGTAGAACGCGATACCGCGCTCCAGGCGCTGGATCTTGGTCAGGCCGCAGTTGCGAGCGATATCGCTGGCTTTACTGGACCACGGCGAGATGGTGCCAAAACGTGGCAACACCAGAAACAGACGACCGGTTGGCTCTTGTACTGGAACGCTTGGGCCGTACTTCAGAAGGCGCGCGAGCACCTGCTGTTCGTCGCCGGTCAGGACGCCGGTCACTTCGGCGAAGTGAGCGAATTCAGCATACAGGCTGCTGACAGCCGGGACCTTCTGGCTCAGTTGCTCAAGGAGTTTGCTGTGGCGAAAGGCAGAAAGGGCAGGAGCGCCGCGCAGGATCAACATCTTCGGGACAGCCTCGGGAAGGGGTGTGCTTTGAGGCCGTGCATTCTAGCCTAAACTGCCCGCGACATCACCCGAAACGCTACGCATGGCTGCACCCGAACGTCGGGCCGGGTATTCGGGCCTTGAACAGGTGCGCGCCGAGGGTTATTTTTTCTGTCACAAAATGCTGTTCGGGCCCATTCCTGCGGGCTCTGAAGCGGTTTTCAGTTGCCTATCAGACAACCCCTTCACTGTCGAGATATGGCGCTCGTGGTCCTTTGCGTATACTGCGCAGATGTTTTCCCCAACGGCTTTGCGTCCGCGGTACGCCAAATGGCTGATCGCAACCGGACTCTTCCTGATGCTCAGTGGCTGTGTTGATAAACCCAACACGCTGGAGCGCGTAAAGGAGGATGGCGTGCTGCGGGTGGTTACCCGTAACAGTCCCGCAACCTACTTTCAGGATCGCAACGGTGAGACCGGCTTCGAATATGAGCTGGTGAAGCACTTCGCCGACGATCTGGGGGTCGAACTCAAGATCGAAACCGCCGACAACCTCGACGACCTGTTCAGTCAGGTGGGCAAGCCCAATGGCCCGGTGCTGGCGGCTGCCGGCCTGGTCAGCAGCGAGCAACGCAAAAAACAGGTGCGATTTTCCCACTCCTACCTCGAAGTCACCCCACAGATCATCTACCGCAACGGCCAGTCACGGCCGACCGACGCGGGCGATCTGGTCGGCAAGAAGATCATGGTGCTCAAGGGCAGCACTCACGCCGAGCAATTGGCAGAGCTGAAAAAGAAATATCCCGGCATTGAATACGAAGAGTCCGACGCGGTTGAAGTGGTCGACTTGCTGCGCATGGTCGACGAAGCCCAGATCGATCTGACCTTGGTCGATTCCAACGAAGTCGCGATGAACCAAGTCTACTTCCCCAACGTGCGGGTCGCCTTCGATCTTGGTGACGCCAGCAATCAGAGCTGGGCCGTGGCTGCTGGCGAAGACAACAGCCTGCTCAACGAGATCAACACCTACCTCGACAAGGTGAAGAAAAACGGCACCCTGCAACGTCTGAAAGATCGTTACTACGGCCACGTCGATGTACTCGGTTACATGGGCGCTACCACCTTCGCCCAGCACTTGCAGCAACGGCTGCCAAAATACGAACAGCACTTCAAGGCGTACGCCAAGAAAGAAAAAGTCGACTGGCGCCTGCTGGCGGCGATCGGCTATCAGGAATCACTGTGGCAAGCGGCGGTCACGTCCAAGACCGGCGTACGCGGATTGATGATGCTGACCCAGAACACGGCGCAAGCAATGGGCGTATCCAATCGCCTTGACCCCAAACAAAGCATCATGGGTGGTGCGAAGTACTTGGCCTACATGAAGGATCAATTGGACGAGTCGATCCAGGAGCCGGATCGTACGTGGTTCGCACTGGCAGCCTACAACGTCGGCAGCGGCCACCTGGATGACGCACGCAAACTGGCGGCCAAGGAAGGACTGAACCCGGACAAGTGGCTGGACGTGAAGAAAATCCTGCCGCGTCTTTCCGAGAAAAAGTGGTTCAGCAAAACCCGTTACGGCTACGCCCGGGGCGGCGAGCCGGTGCATTTCGTGGCGAACATCCGCCGTTACTACGACATCCTGACCTGGGTCACGCAGCCGCAGCTGGAAGGCAATCAGATCGCGGAGGGCAACCTGCATGTGCCGGGGGTCGACAAGACCAAGCCGAGCCAGGAAACCCCACCGCTTTAAAGCAAAAGATCTTAAGCCTTGGAAGCGGCAGCCAGAATCAGCGCCTTCATCTCCGACACCGCCGACTTGAACCCGACGAACAACGCATGAGCCACCAATGCATGGCCGATGTTCAGTTCGTTGATGCCCTTGATCGCCGCAACAGCCTCGACGTTGTGGTAATGCAGACCGTGACCGGCGTTAACGATCAGGCCTTGGGCCAGGCCGAATGCCACGCCATCGGCCACGCGCTTCAGCTCCTCGGCCACTGCAGTCGGCGTGTCGGCATCCGCATAACGTCCAGTGTGCAATTCAATGGCTGGCGCACCGACGCGGCGGGAGGCTTCGATCTGCCGCTCGTCCGCGTCGATGAACAGCGACACCTCACAGCCGATCTTCGCCAGGCGATCCACCGCTGCCTTGATTCGCGCCTCCTGCCCTGCCACGTCCAGACCGCCTTCGGTGGTCAGTTCCTGACGGGTTTCCGGCACCAGGCAAATGTGCGCCGGGCGAATGCGTTCGGCGAACGCCATCATTTCTTCGGTAACGCCCATTTCGAAGTTCATGCGGGTTTGCAGCACGTCCTTGAGCAGCAGTACATCGCGCTCCTGAATGTGTCGGCGGTCTTCGCGCAGATGCACGGTGATGCCATCAGCGCCCGCCTCTTCCGCATCCAGCGCTGCCTTGACCGGATCCGGGTAGCGAGTGCCCCGGGCCTGACGCAGGGTGGCAACGTGGTCGATGTTCACGCCAAGAAGAATGCGATTGCTGGTGGTCACGGAAGCGCTCCTGAAGAAGGGAAAGTTCGGTGCACAGCATACACGGGGAGACAGGGTCTGTTGACGCAAGCATCAACAGTTCTACGGCTTGCGAAACAACTCGCGACTGACGAGAGGGCGCCCGCCCAGATGAACGGCCAATGCCTGACGCATTAGGCGCTTGGCAGCGGACAACGCACCGGGCGCGGACCAGTCGGCATCGGCCATGGCCAGCAGTTCAGAGCCGTTGAACAGACCCGGTTGCAGCAGATAGACCCGCTCCAGGCCTGCATCCACTTGCAAGCGATAGAGGCCATCCGGCGCAATGGGGTCGCCGTGGATGTCGGCGTTCAGCGCGAAACCGTAACCAAGGTCGTCAAGCAGACGCCATTCGAAGGAGCGCAGCAACGGCTCCAGCGGACGGCCTTCGGCCAGGGCGAGCAAGGTCGCGGCGTAGTGATCGAAGACCGCGGGATGAGGGTCTTCAGCGGGCAACAGGCGAATCAGCAATTCATTGAGGTAGAGGCCGCTGAACAGCGCCTCGCCGTTGAGCCAGGTGGAAACACCGGCGCTTTCCATGCGACCGACATTCTTCAGTTCACCCCGCCCCCGAAACTCGACTTCGAGCGGCACGAACGGCCGTGCCAACGTCCCGGCCTTGCCCCGCGCGCTACGCAACACCGCTCGCAGCCGACCTTGCGGCGTAAGGAAATCCACTAGCGCGCTGCTTTCGCGGTAGGCGCGGGAGTGAAGGACGTACGCGGGTTGGCCGATGGGTTGGGTTGGGGACATGGAAATCGCAGTTCTCAATGAAGGAGCGCAGTTCTACAAACAACCAAAACCAATGTGGGAGCGGGCTTGCCCGCGATGGCGGACTTACATTCAACATCTCTGCTGAATGCTACATCCTCATCGCGGGCAAGCCCGCTCCCACAGGGTTCGACGGTGCAGCGCAGACCGGGTTTACAGGTCGCCGTAACCCAGCGAACGCAACGCACGCTCGTCATCGGACCAGCCGCCCTTAACCTTGACCCACAGGTTAAGCATGATCTTGGAGTCGAACAGCAGCTCCATGTCTTTGCGCGCCTCGGTGCCGATGCGTTTGATGCGCTCGCCCTTGTCGCCAATGATGATTTTCTTCTGGCCGTCACGTTCGACGAGGATCAAGGCATGGATGTGCAGGGTTTTGCCCTGCTGCTTGAACTCTTCGATTTCCACAGTGATCTGGTACGGCAGCTCGGCGCCCAACTGGCGCATGATTTTCTCGCGCACCAGTTCGGCGGCGAGGAAGCGGCTGCTGCGGTCAGTGATCTGATCTTCCGGGAAGAAGTGATCGTTTTCCGGCAGGTGCTCGGCGATCACTCGTTCCAGCGTGTCCAGGTTATGCCCGTGCTGGGCCGAGATCGGCATGATCTGCGCGTTCGGCAGCTGCTCCTGCAACCAGGTCAGGTGCGGCATCAGCTCGGCTTTGTCTTCGATGCGGTCGGTCTTGTTCAGCGCCACGATCAGCGGGCCGGTCACGTACTGAACGCGCTCGAGGACCATCTGGTCTTCGTCGGTCCACTTGGTGCGGTCGACCACGAAAATCACTACGTCAACGTCTTTCAACGCCGCCGAAGCGGTCTTGTTCATGTAACGGTTCAGGGCCTTTTCGCCGCCCTTGTGCATGCCCGGGGTGTCGACGTAGATCGCCTGCACGGTGCCTTCGGTCTTGATGCCGAGCATGTTGTGACGGGTGGTCTGCGGCTTGCGCGAGGTGATCGCCAGCTTCTGGCCGAGGATGTGGTTCAGCAGCGTGGACTTGCCCACGTTGGGACGGCCGACGATGGCAACATAGCCACAGCGCGTTGCGGTTGTTTCAGTCATTGCCATTCTCCACACCCAGGGCAATCAGTGCTGCGGCGGCCGCTACCTGTTCGGCAATACGACGACTCACACCCTGACCTCGGCTTTTTTCATTCAGTAAGATGATTTCACATTCGACGAAGAACGTTCGGCAATGCGGCTCACCCTGGATATCCACCACTTCGTAACGCGGCAGCTCACAACCACGCGACTGCAGGAATTCCTGCAGGCGGGTTTTCGGATCTTTGTTGGTGTCGACCAGTGTCAGGCCTTCGAACTCTCCGGCCAGCCAGGCCAGCACGCGCTCGCGCGCCATGTCCATGCCGGCGTCCAGATAAATCGCACCAATCAGCGCTTCCAGGGCATCGGCCAGAATCGACTCGCGACGGAAACCGCCGCTTTTCAATTCGCCGGAGCCCAGGCGCAGGTATTCACCCAGGTCGAAACCACGGGCCAGTACGGCCAGAGTCTCACCTTTCACCAGGCGTGCGCGCAAACGCGACAACTGGCCTTCGCGGGCCAGCGGGAAGCGATCGAACAGCGCCTCGCCAGCGACGAAGTTGAGGATGGCATCACCGAGGAACTCCAGGCGTTCATTGTTGCGCCCGGCAAAGCTGCGGTGAGTCAAGGCCAGGACCATCAGCTCCTGGTCTTTGAAGGTGTAGCCGAGCTGACGCTCTAGACGGCTTAAGGAAACGCTCACGGTTTACCCACGCTGAGTTCGTGGCTGGATTCCACCGCCATCGCCGTGGTGCGGCGCAGGCTTGGGACAATTAACGCTGTGTTCAAAAATAACGTCCTGAATATCGTTGTTTTCATGCTTCTGTCGCCGATTATGCCGGTTCCAGAAATGCATTCGGCGCTGTGTTCAACAGCGCCGTGGGTGATTACTTGATCAGGCCAACCCGCGAGAAATTCGGCAGGTGACTGAGTTTGGGTTCCGGCCAGCTCATCCAGACTGCGAAGGCCTTGCCGACAATGTTCTTGTCGGGAACCATGCCCAGCAGATCCTTGGGAATACTCGGATCATCCCAGTAGCGACTGTCGTTCGAGTTGTCGCGGTTGTCGCCCATCATGAAATAGTGCCCGGCAGGCACGGTCCACGAATGATCCGGCGTTGCGCGGTAGCGGCTCATTTCCTTGCGGATAAGGTGCTCGGCGGCGCCGAGTTTTTCCTTGTAGAGCTCGGCACTGCCCAACGTGCCCGGCTCGGAGCCGACCAGTTGTTCGGCAATCGACTCACCGTTGACGAACAGACGCTTGTCCGCGGTATAGCGAATCTGGTCACCCGGCAGGCCGACCACACGCTTGATGTAATTGACGTTCGGGTCGCTCGGGTAGCGGAACACCATGACATCGCCGCGCCGCGGATCACCGATTTCGATGACTTTCTTGTCGATCACCGGCAGGCGGATCCCGTAAGAAAATTTGTTCACCAGAATGAAGTCGCCGACGTCCAGGGTCGGTTTCATCGAACCGGAAGGAATCTGGAACGGTTCCACCAGGAACGAACGCAGCACCAGCACGATGAACAACACCGGGAAGAACGACTTGCCGTATTCGACCAGCAACGGCTCTTTGTTCAGTTTCTCGACCACCACCATGTCAGCCTGGCTGACGCTACCCTGGTAAGAGTTAATGGCAGCCCGGCGCCGTGGCGCCAGGAACAGCAGATCGAGCAACGCCAGCAGGCCGCAGACGAACACGGCGATGACCAGCAACAGCGGGAAATTTAGTGACATAGGACCTAACTATCCAACCTGAGCACTGCAAGGAAGGCTTCTTGTGGAATCTCCACGTTACCGACCTGCTTCATGCGTTTTTTACCGGCCTTTTGCTTTTCCAGCAGCTTTTTCTTACGGCTGACGTCACCACCGTAGCATTTGGCCAATACGTTCTTTCTGAGTGCCTTGACGGTTGTACGCGCCACAATCTGACCGCCAATGGCGGCCTGGATTGCCACGTCGAACATCTGGCGCGGAATCAGTTCTTTCATCTTCTCGGTCAACTGGCGACCTTTGTAGTGCGCATTGTCGCGGTGCACGATCAGCGCCAGGGCGTCGACCTTGTCACCGTTAATCAGCACATCCAGTTTCACAAGATTAGCTGATTGATAACGATCGAAATGGTAATCCAGCGAAGCGTAGCCACGGCTGGTGGACTTCAGACGGTCGAAGAAGTCGAGGACCACTTCGTTCATCGGCAAATCGTAGGTCACTTGAACTTGCGTACCGAGGAACAGCATGTCGTGCTGCACGCCACGCTTTTCGATACACAGGGTAATGACGTTACCCAGGTGTTCTTGCGGTACAAGGATATTGGCCCGCACGATCGGTTCACGCATGTCTTCGATCGACGACAGGTCCGGGAGCTTCGACGGGTTGTCGACGTAAATCGTTTCACCGGTTTTCAGCAACAACTCGAAAATTACCGTCGGCGCAGTGGTAATCAGGTCCAGGTCGTACTCGCGCTCCAGGCGCTCCTGGATGATTTCCATGTGCAGCATGCCGAGGAACCCGCAACGGAAGCCGAAGCCCAGTGCGTCGGAGCTTTCCGGGGTGTACTGCAGAGACGAGTCGTTGAGGGTGAGCTTTTGCAGCGCTTCACGGAAATCTTCGAAGTCGTCGGAGCTGACCGGGAACAGACCGGCGTACACCTGCGGCTGAATGCGTTTGAAGCCTGGAAGCACATCAACGTCTGGCGTGGAGCTCAAGGTCAGGGTGTCACCGACCGGTGCACCGTGAATGTCCTTGATACCGGCAATGATAAAGCCCACTTCGCCGGCCTTCAGGTCAACGGTGGCGGTGTGTTTCGGGTTGAAAACGCCGACGCTGTCCACCAGGTGGATCTTGCCGGTGGACTTGACCAGAATCTTGTCGCCCTTCTTTACGCGACCGTGACGCACGCGTACCAGGGAAACAACGCCCAGGTAGTTGTCGAACCAGGAGTCGATGATCAACGCTTGCAGCGGATCTTCGATGTTGCCGGTCGGCGCGGGAATGGTGGTCACCAGACGCTCGAGCACTTCGTCGACGCCCAGACCGGTCTTGGCGGAGCACTCGACCGCGTCAGTGGCATCGATGCCGATGATTTTTTCGATTTCTTCTTTGACGCGCTCTGGATCGGCCTGTGGCAGGTCGATCTTGTTCAGGACTGGCATGACTTCCAGGCCCTGCTCAATCGCCGTGTAGCAGTTGGCAACCGACTGCGCCTCAACGCCCTGACCGGCATCGACCACCAGCAACGCACCTTCACAGGCCGCCAGCGACCGGCTGACTTCGTAGGTGAAGTCAACGTGGCCGGGGGTGTCAATGAAGTTCAGCTGGTATTTGATGCCATCGCGAGCGGTGTAATAAAGGGTAACGCTGTGGGCCTTGATGGTGATCCCGCGTTCACGCTCCAGGTCCATGGAGTCCAGTACCTGGGCTTCCATTTCGCGCTCGGCAAGGCCGCCGCACATCTGGATGAAGCGATCGGCCAGCGTCGACTTGCCATGGTCAATGTGGGCGATGATGGAGAAATTGCGGATATGACTCAAATCACTCACGGATCAACACTCAAAAAGGCTGCAGGCATAGCCCGCCGAAAAATAGCCGGGAATTGTACCTGATCCACGGCGCAAGCGTCACGTTCGCAGGTCAGACGGCGCGTACAAAAACGCCCCGGTCTTGCGACAGGGGCGTTTTGAGTGACAAGCAATGTCGGGAATAACCCGCGATCAACCGGCCCGGCGCAACAACCAGACCCCGGCCAGGGCACAGACTCCAGCCGGTACCAGCACCGCAAACAGCGGCGAGAAACCGAATACCAGGCTCGATGGCCCCAACAAATCCTGGACGATGCGGAAGGTGAAGCCCACCAGCACACCGGTAAAGACCCGCTGACCGAGGGTCACCGACCGCAGCGGGCCGAAGATGAAGGAAATCGCCATCAACACCAATGCAGCGGTCACCAGTGGCTGCAACACCTTGACCCAAAACGCCAGCCAGTAACGACCGTTGCTCAGGCCCTGGTCAGCCAGGTAGTGGATGTAACTCCACAGACCGGTGATCGAGAGAGACTCAGGCGCCATCACCACAGTGCTCAGCAGTTGCGGGCTCAGGGCCACCTCCCAGCGCTCGACCGGGGCTGTCACCACTTCGGTGCTCTTGTCATGGAACAACGTGGTCGTGACGTCGCTCAGTTGCCAGTGATCCGTGTCGAATTCCGCGCGCTTGGCGAAGCTCGAAGACAGCATGTGGCGTTGATCGTCGAAGCGATAACGGGTCACGCCGTACAGCAGACCATTGGGTTGTACGGAGTTGACGTGAATGAACTCGTCACCCTGACGGTGCCACAGACCGTGCTTGGCGCTTTGCGCGTCACCACTGCCCTGGGCCAGTGAACGGTTTGCCTGAGCGGTAACTTCCGTGGCTGGCGCGACGTATTCGCCGATCAACAGCCCCACCGCCATCAAAAGCAGCATCGGCTTCATGACGGCCCAGACGATTCGACCGAGCGACACGCCCGCGGCGCGCATGATGGTCAGCTCGCTGTGGCTGGCCAGGCTGCCGAGGCCGATCAGACAACCGATCAGCGCCGCCATCGGCAACATGTCGTACAGACGGCGTGGTGCAGTCAGCAAGACGTAGCTCAAAACGTCCATCAAGGTGTAGGTATCGCTGACTTCGCTCATCTCATCGATGAAGGCAAACAGCGTGGCCAGACCGAGGATGATTCCGAGTACGGCCAGGATCGCGATGAATACGCTGCTACCAATGTAGCGGTCGAGCTTATCCACGGGCCACCTCCAACGCACTGCGGCGACTCGCCATCTTCAAGCGCAGCGGCTCCCAATAGAGCAAGCCCAGGCCAATGACCAGGAAGATCGCATGCACCCACCACAAGCCCAATGCCGGCGGGATCTTGCCCTTTTCGAGGGCACCGCGAGCGGCAATCAGGATGGTCAGGTAAGCCATATAAAGAAGAATCGCCGGCAGCAGCTTGAGGAAACGGCCCTGTCGCGGATTAACCCGCGACAGCGGCACCGCCATCAGGGTCACGATGAAGACCAGCAACGGCAGAGACAGACGCCATTGCAGTTCGGTGCGCGAGCGGATGTCGTCGCTGCCCAGCAAGGAGCCAGTGGTCATCGCGTCGCGGTCGGTCACTTCGTCGCTGACATCAGGCTTGGGTAGCAATACGCCGTATTCCTCGTATTTGATGGCGCGGTAATCGGCCTGACCTGGATTACCATCGTAGCGGTAGCCGTTGTCGAGGATCAGATACCGATTGCCGTCTGGGCGAATTTCCTGACGGCCCTTCTCGGCCACCAGTACGGAAATCCCCCGATCCTTTTTGTCGGAATTAACATTTTTTTGCGAAATGAACACGCCGCCCAGATTGATGCGGTCATCCGACAATTGTTCGGTGTAGGTCACCCGGGTACCGTCGCGCAAAGCCTGGAAGCGGCCTGGTTCGAGGGTATCGAACTCAGTCAGTGCGTCCTGTTTGTTCAGCAGCAGCTGGAACTGGTTGGCACCTTGTGGCGCCAGGCTCAGGCTCAGCCAAGCCACCACCAGCGCAACCAGCGTGGCCGGAAACAGGGTGATCCGAAACAGCCGCTGCTGGCTCATGCCGGTGGCCGACAACACGGTCATTTCGCTGTCGAGGTACAGACGACCGTAGGCCAGCAGGATGCCGAGAAACAGCCCCAAAGGCAGGATCAACTGCAGGAAACCTGGCAGACGAAAACCCATGATCAGGAACAGCGAGCCCGGATCCAGGGCGCCAGCGGCTGCTTGGGCGAGGTATTTGATGAAGCGTCCGCTCATGATGATGACCAGCAGCACGGCGCTGACGGCGCTCAAGGTCAACAGGACTTCGCGGGATAGATAACGGAAGACAATCAAACCAGACACTCCAGGGTTGTCAGGCTAAGCGGCCAAACAAACAAACGTATCGGTCGGCCCGCAGGGCAGAGCCGCCGAGAAAGATGGCGCATTATCCTGTGATTGGGTGCGCCTGTCACTGCGCATGCTCAAGCAGACACCTGAACCACCGAAGTTCGCACGACCGAGGGTTGTCAGGCGCCAGTAGCGAGGTTCAAACTGCGGCCTTTGTCGCTGGCACTGCTCCGGCGTCTTTCTACTTATTTTATTAAGCAAGCCCTCTGCGCGTCGCGCATTTTGACCATTAATTCAGGGACCCGGACATGGAACTGGTTGTAAAAAGTGTTAGCCCGGAAACGTTGAAGACCGCCACGCTGGTGGTCGCCGTCGGTGAAGGCCGCAAGCTCGGCGTCGTTGCCAAACAACTCGATGAGCTGAGCGGTGGCGCCATCAGCGCAGTACTCAAGCGCGGCGACCTGGCTGGCAAAGTCGGCCAGAGCCTGTTGCTGCACAGCCTGCCTAACCTCAAGGCCGAACGCGTATTGCTGGTGGGCGTGGGCAAGGACGACGAGCTGGGCGATCGCCCGTTCCGCAAAATCATCGCCGGTATCCTCAACACCCTTAAAGGCCTGGGCGGCAGCGATGCAGTGCTGGCCCTGGACGAAGTCGTGGTCAAAGGCCGCGACAGCTATGGCAAGACCCGCCTGTTGACCGAAACCCTGGTGGATGGCGAGTACACCTTCGACCAGTTCAAGAGCCAGAAAGCCGACCCGCTCTCGCTGAAGAAAGTTACCTTGGTGACCATCAAGGCAGCACAGGCTGAAATCGAACGCGCCGTGGCCCACGCCACCGCGATCGCCAACGGCATGGCCTTTACCCGTAACCTGGGCAACCTGCCGCCAAACATCTGCCACCCGACGTTCCTGGGCGAGCAAGCCAAGAACCTGGGCAAAGAATTCAAGAGCCTGAAAGTCGAAGTCCTCGATGAGAAGAAGATCAAGGACCTGGGCATGGGTTCTTTCTACGCCGTCGGCCAGGGCAGCGCCCAGCCACCGCGCTTGATCGTCATGCAATACAACGGTGGCAAGAAATCCGAGAAGCCGTACGCACTGGTCGGCAAAGGCATCACCTTCGACACCGGCGGCATCAGCCTCAAGCCGGGCGCCGGCATGGATGAAATGAAGTACGACATGGGCGGCGCCGCCAGCGTGTTCGGTACCCTGCGTGCCGTGCTTGAGCTGAAACTGCCGATCAACCTGGTGTGCATCCTGGCCTGCGCCGAGAACATGCCGAGCGGCAATGCTTCGCGTCCAGGCGACATCGTGACTACCATGAGCGGCCAGACCGTGGAGATCCTCAACACCGATGCCGAAGGCCGTCTGGTGCTGTGCGATGCCCTGACCTACTCCGAACGCTTCAAGCCGCAAGCGGTGATCGACATCGCCACCCTGACCGGTGCTTGTATCGTCGCGCTGGGTTCTCACACCTCGGGCCTGCTGGGCAACAACGACGAGCTGATCGGCCAACTGCTGAGCGCCGGGCAATCCGCCGACGACCGCGCTTGGCAACTGCCGCTGTTCGATGAATATCAAGAGCAGCTGGACAGCCCGTTCGCCGACATCGCCAACATTGGTGGCCCGAAAGCCGGTGCTATCACCGCTGCCTGCTTCCTGTCACGTTTCACCAAAAACCTGAACTGGGCGCACCTGGACATCGCCGGCACGGCCTGGACCAGCGGCGGCAAGGACAAGGGCGCCACTGGCCGTCCGGTTCCCCTGCTGACCCAATACCTGCTGGACCGCGCCAAAGCCTGAAACCGATGACCTGGGGTGGCGTTGCTTTCGGGTAACGCCGCTCAAGGCTCAGGAACCGCAATGACCAAAGTCGACTTCTACATCCTGCCCAGCGCCGACCCTTCGGCACGGCTGAATTTCGCCTGCAAACTCACGGAAAAAGCCTGGCGCATGGGCCACCGTATTTACCTGCACTGCGGCGATGCCGCCCAGCGTGATGACCTCGATGCGCGTTTGTGGGCCTTCAAGGGCGAAAGCTTCGTGCCCCACGGCCCCGCCGAAAGCGAGCCGGAGGGTTTGATTGTCCTGGGTCTTGGCGATGACTGCGGCCAGCATCAGGACCTGTTGGTCAATCTCGACCTCAAGGTGCCGGTATTTGCCAAACAGTTCGCCCGCGTGGCGGAAGTGGTGGTGGAAGATCCGACGATTCGTTCGGCTGCGCGGGAGAGTTTCCGTTTCTACCGCGAACAGGGCTATCCTCTGCAAGATCACCGTTTACAGCGACTCTGAGCCTTCCGATGGACACTCCAAAACTGCCGCAAAAGTCCGCGCACCTGCTGGATGACCTCGAGTCGATCCGCCAACTGCTCGGCGATGACAACCTGCAACCGCCCTTGCTGACCGACACGGTCATTGAAAGTGATCAGGAACAGATTCCCATGCTGTTCGACACGGTCGGTAATGCGCCGCAGCCGGTCGAAACGACACCACCACCCGCCCCGGCTGCGCAACCGTCGCCTGCGGCCAGCAAAGGTCCCGACGCCCTGCTGCACCTGGACAGCGAACTGCGCGCCGCCGCGCAATTGATCATGCAAGACGTGATCGACGACTTCGCCCCGCACATCGAAACTGAAATCAAACGCCGTCTTGATGCGCGGATGGAGCGGCTACTCGCCGCAGCTACAAGCGGCAAGCCTTAAGCTGCAAGTAAAAGCAAAGCCGACGCGTACTTCTTGTGGCTTGTGACTTGTGGCTTGTAGCTGCCCCCCTCCGCTATACTTGCCGGCTTTTCTTCAGCAAATGCCAATAGGGTCCCGCCGCGCATGGATAAGACCTACCAGCCGCACGCCATTGAAACTTCCTGGTACAACACCTGGGAGTCTGAGAATTACTTCGCCCCGCAAGGCGCGGGCGAGTCCTACACCATCATGATCCCGCCGCCGAACGTCACCGGCAGCCTGCACATGGGTCACGGCTTCAACAACGCGATCATGGACGCCCTGATCCGTTTCCGCCGCATGCAGGGTCGCAACACCCTGTGGCAGCCGGGTACCGACCACGCCGGTATCGCCACGCAAATGCTGGTGGAACGCCAACTCGAAGCCCAAGGCCAGAATCGCCATGATCTGGGCCGCGAAAAATTCCTCGAGAAAGTCTGGGAGTGGAAGGATCAGTCCGGCGGCAACATCAGCCGTCAGATCCGCCGCCTCGGCTCGTCCGTGGACTGGAGCCGTGAGCGCTTCACCATGGACGACGGCCTCTCGGAAGCGGTTAAAGAAGCGTTCGTGCGCCTGCACGAAGACGGCCTGATCTACCGCGGCAAGCGTCTGGTCAACTGGGACACCAAGCTGCACACGGCGATTTCCGACCTCGAAGTGGAAAACCACGACGAGAAAGGTTTCCTGTGGAACCTGAAGTACCCGCTGGCCGACGGCGCCAAAACCGCTGAAGGCAACGATTACCTGATCGTCGCGACCACTCGCCCGGAAACCATGCTCGGCGACGCCGCCGTGGCGGTTAACCCGAACGATGAACGCTACAAAGCCCTGATCGGCAAATTTGTCGAGTTGCCGCTGGTTGGCCGCCGCATTCCGATCATCGCCGACGATTACTGCGACCCTGAGTTCGGCACCGGTTGCGTGAAAATCACCCCGGCCCATGATTTCAACGACTACGAAGTCGGCAAGCGCCACAACCTGCCACTGCTGAACATCTTCGACAAGAATGCTGACGTACTGCCAGCGGCCCAAGTGTTCAACCTAGATGGCAGCGTCAACGAGCAAATCGACGGCACGCTGCCTGCCGAGTTCGTCGGCCTCAACCGCTTCCAGGCCCGCAAGGAAATTGTGGCAGCGTTCGAAGCCGCCGGCCTGCTGGTCAGCGTCGACGATCACGCCCTGAAAGTGCCAAAAGGCGACCGCTCCGGCACCATCATCGAGCCATGGCTGACCGACCAGTGGTACGTCTCCACCAAGCCATTGGCCGAGCCGGCCATCGCCGCCGTTGAAGACGGCCGTATTCAGTTCGTGCCAAAGCAATACGAAAACATGTACTTCTCATGGATGCGCGACATCCAGGATTGGTGCATCAGCCGTCAGCTGTGGTGGGGCCACCGGATTCCGGCCTGGTACGACGAGTCGGGCAAGGTCTATGTCGGTCGCGACGAAGCCGAAGTGCGTGCCAAGAACAACCTCGGCCCGGACGTTGCGCTGCAACAGGACAACGACGTTCTCGACACCTGGTTCAGTTCGGGCCTGTGGACTTTCTCCACGCTCGGCTGGCCGGAGCAGACCGAATTCCTGAAGAAATTCCACTCCACCGACGTGCTGGTGACCGGTTTCGACATCATTTTCTTCTGGGTTGCCCGGATGATCATGCTCACCATGCACTTGGTGAAAAATGAAGACGGTACACCGCAGGTTCCGTTCAAGACCGTTTACGTGCATGGTCTGGTGCGTGATGGCCAGGGCCAGAAGATGTCCAAGTCCAAGGGCAACGTCCTGGACCCGCTGGACATCATCGACGGCATCGAGCTGGAAGAGCTGGTGCAGAAACGCACCTCCGGCATGATGCAGCCAAAACTGGCGAAGAAGATCGAGAAGCAGACCCGCGACGAGTTCGCCGACGGCATCGCCAGCTACGGCACCGACGCTCTGCGCTTCACGTTCTGCTCGCTGGCATCGACCGGTCGCGACATCAAGTTCGACATGGGCCGCGTCGAAGGCTATCGCAACTTCTGCAACAAGATCTGGAACGCTGCGCGCTACGTGCTGGATAAAGGCGAAGATTGCGGTCAGAACGGTGAAGCCTACGAGCTGTCCCTGGCGGATCGCTGGATCATTTCGCAGTTGCAACGCACCGAAGCCGAAGTGACTCGTCAGCTCGATCAGTTCCGTTTCGACCTGGCCGCACAAGCCTTGTACGAGTTCATCTGGAACCAGTATTGCGACTGGTACCTGGAACTGTCCAAGCCTGTGTTGTGGGACGAAAATGCACCTGTTGAACGTCAGCGCGGCACCCGCCGTACCCTGGTTCGAGTGCTGGAAGTCGCGCTGCGTCTGGCGCACCCGTTCATGCCGTTCATCACCGAAGAAATCTGGCAGCGCGTCGCGCCGCTGGCCGGTATCGAAGGCAAGACGATCATGCTGCAACCTTGGCCAGTGGCCGTTGAGGCACGCATCGATCAGGGCGCCGAAGACGACATCGAATGGCTCAAGGGCCTGATGCTCGGCACGCGTAACATCCGTGGCGAAATGAACATCGGTCCGGGCAAGCCGCTGAACCTGTTCCTGAAAAACGTCAGCGCCGAAGACCAGCGTCGTCTCACCGAGAACGAAGCGCTGCTGAAGAAGCTGGCGCGTCTGGAATCGATCACCGTTCTGAAGGCCGGTGAAGAAGCACCGCTGTCCGCCACCGCACTGGTCGGCGAGATGGAAGTGCTGGTGCCAATGGCTGGCCTGATCGACAAGGACGCCGAACTGGCCCGTCTGGACAAGGAAATCCTGCGTCTGCAGGGCGAAGTTCAGCGCGTCGGCGGCAAGCTGTCCAACGCCGGTTTCGTTGACAAGGCCCCGGCCGAAGTCATCGAGAAGGAACGTGCCAAACTGGCTGAAGCTGAACAGGCTTTGGGCAAGCTGGCCGAGCAACATGCGCGGATTGCCAGTTTGTAACGGGTAAATCGTAATGAAAGAGGGAGGCCCGTGCGGTCTCCCTTTTTTATGACACGCCAAACACCAAAACCCGCTTTTTGTAGGATCCCCCGCGCTGCCATTGTCTGTGGGACAATACCCGCCACTTTTAGCCATACCCGAATCGACAACGCCCATGAACGCCCCCCGCACACCAAGACCTGCGCGCAAGAAGCCTGACTCCGCTACCCCGGCCAAAGCCGTGGAGCCCCGCGAGAAGGCCAGCCTGCACCCGCGCAATCGCCACCAGGGTCGTTATGACTTCCCGGCGCTGATCAAAACCACGCCGGAACTGGCGCAGTTCGTGATCATCAACCCGTATGGCAAGGAAAGCATCGACTTCGCCAGTCCGGACGCGGTTCGGGTGTTCAACCGGGCGCTGCTCAAGTCGTTCTACGGCATCGCCCATTGGGACATTCCGGCTGATTACCTGTGCCCACCGGTGCCGGGCCGCGCTGACTACGTGCACTTCCTGGCCGACCTGCTGGCCAGCGTCAACGACGGCGAGATTCCTCGCGGTGCACCGGTCAAGGTGCTCGATATCGGCATGGGTGCCAACTGCGTCTATCCGTTGATCGGCTACAGTGACTACCGCTGGCACTTCCTCGGCTCGGAAATCGACCCAACGGCGGTGGCCGCCGCCAAAGCCATCGTGCAATCCAACGGGCTGAACAAAGCGATCCAGCTGCGCCAGCAAAGCAATCCCAAGCACATTCTGCTGGGCCTGCTTGAGCCCGGCGAACGCTTTGACCTGACCATGTGCAACCCACCGTTCCACGCCTCGATGGACGAGGCAACCAAGGGCAGTGAGCGTAAATGGCGCGCACTGGGCCGCGCCGATCCGAAACGCAAACTGCCGGTGCTGAACTTTGGCGGTCAATCGGCCGAACTGTGGTGCGAAGGCGGGGAAGCACGGTTTGTGACGCAACTGATCGCCGAGAGCGCGCATTTTCAACACAAAGTGCTTTGGTTCAGCACCCTGGTCTCGAAAGCCTCAAACCTGCCTGCGATCCAGACGGCGCTGAAAAAGGCTGGCGTGCTGGAAAGCCAGGTCGTGGAAATGTCGCAAGGGCAGAAGCAAAGCCGCTTCGTCGCCTGGACGTTCCAGACTAAAAGCGAGCAGCAGGTCTGGCGCGAACGTTGGGCGCGTAAAAGCTGAGTAATTGCTGACAAGCCAAATTACTGAGTGCTGAAATCCCTGTGGGAGCGGCGGTGCGACGATTCGACTTGCCCGCGAAAGCAGTGTGCCAGGCGTCAAAGAAGGCGACTGACACGCCGCCATCGCGGGCAAGCCCGCTCCCACAAGGATCGGCGGTGTTTGAAGAATTTATGGCACAAAAAAACCGTGCCCGGATTACTCCGGAGCACGGTTTTTTTTTAACAAGTCTTACTTGTTAACAGCGTCGGTCAGGCCTTTGGCCACAACCAGCTTGATAACTTTCTTGGCAGCGATTTCGATGGCAGCGCCAGTCGAAGGGTTGCGGCCGGTACGGGCAGGACGCTCAGTCACTTTCAGCTTGCCGATACCTGGCAGGGTGATTTCGCCGCCGTTTTCCAGCTGATCGGCAACGATTTGGCCCAGTTGGTCCAGAGCGTTACGCGCGGTGGTTTTTGGCGCGTCGATAGCTTCAGCGATGTCGGCGATCAGTTGGTCTTTAGTAAGAGCCATGTAATGTTCCTTCCCTATCAAATTCATATGGATTGCAGAGTGCAGTGTCAGCCATCGAGCCCGATCTTCTGGATCTGGCACCCTCGGCCATAACCACGACGAGTCGGGGTTATAGATACCGAAATCAGGGTTTGGTTCGACCTGACAAATGCTGAATGCACGCTTAACGCAGTGACTTCGCGTAAGACCGGGCAAAACTAGCACAGAGACGGGGAAATATCCGCCTCTAGCTACCCATTTGGTCAGCTTTATTGCTCTAAATCGGCAAAAAACTGCATAAGGGCCGGCGGACGGCTGCAAATTGCCCTTGGCACCACGCCAAAACCAGTGGTTGCGGTACACTGAGCGCTTTTTCGGAGGAGCACGCCCTCCTCTCTTCAATCAGCCGAGAAGCCCATGCCGATCCGTCATTGCATCGTCCACCTGATCGACAAAAAACCCGACGGCACACCCGCAGTTCTTCATGCCCGCGATTCCGAACTGGCCGAGTCCAGCGCCATCGAGTACATGCTTGCCGATCTCAACGAGAGCTACAACGCCAAACAAGGCAAGGCCTGGGGTTTCTTCCATGCCGAGTCCGGGGCGCATCCGTTCAGCGGCTGGCTGAAGGAATACCTCGACGGCGGGAAGGACTTCACAGCCTTCAGCCGGGTGGCGGTGGAACATCTGCAAAAGCTGATGGAAGAGTCGAACCTCTCTGTGGGCGGCCACGTGCTGTTTGCGCATTACCAACAGGGCATGACCGATTACCTGGCCATCGCCCTGCTGCACCACAGTGAAGGCGTGGCAGTGACCGATCAGCTGGACGTGACCCCTTCACGACACCTGGACCTTGGCCAACTGCACTTGGCAGCGCGGATCAACGTCTCCGAGTGGCAGAACAACAAGCAGTCCAAGCAGTACATTTCGTTTATCAAAGGCAAGAACGGCAAAAAGGTTTCGGAGTACTTCCGCGACTTCATCGGCTGCCAGGAAGGCGTCGACGGCCCCGGCGAAACCCGCACCCTGCTCAAGGCCTTCAGTGACTTCGTCGAAAGCGAAGACCTGCCGGAAGAGTCCGCGCGCGAAAAGACCAAGACCTTGGTGGATTACGCCAGCAGCCAGGCAAAAATGGGCGAGCCCATGGGCCTGGAAGAATTGTCCGGACTGATTGACGAAGAACGCCCGAAAGCCTTTTACGATCACATCCGCAATAAAGACTACGGCCTGTCGCCTGAGATCCCGGCGGACAAGCGCACCCTGAACCAGTTCCGCCGTTTCACCGGCCGTGCCGAGGGCTTGTCCATCAGCTTCGAAGCCCACCTGCTGGGCTCGAAGATCGAATACGACGAAGAAGCCGGCACGTTGATCATCAAAGGCCTGCCGACCCAATTGACCGACCAGCTCAAGCGACGCAACTGATGCTCGGCGGCGTATTGAAGAAATGCCTGCTGATCTTGCTGGTGGTCGTGGTTTACCAGAACTGGGGCAAGATCGAGCGCGTGTTTCACCCCTCGCAAGTGGTGTCCGAGCAGACTCAGGCCAAGGCCAATGTCGTGCTCTACGCCACCGATTGGTGCGGCTACTGCAAGCTGACCCGACGCTTTCTCGACCAGAAGGGCATTCCGTACAAGGAATTCGATATCGAGAAAGATGCGCAGGCGCGCACGGCCTATGAGGCGCTGGGAGGACGCGGGATTCCGCTGATCGATGTCAACGGAACGTTGATACGCGGGTATGACCCGGACAAGGTTCTTGCGGCGCTGGAATAGCTCTTCAGGCCCGACCCCGTCCCTTGTGGGAGCTGGCTTGCCTGCGATAGCGCAGTGTCAGGCAACATCAATATTGCTGGGCTGACCTCATCGCAGGCAAGCCAGCTCCCACAGGTTAGTGCATGGCCAGAAAATCAGTGGTTAGCACCTAGAGCGCTTCGATGCGAAACCCGAACCGCGGAAAGTGCACATGCACCACGCCGGCCCGCTCGTCCTCGCGACGCAAAATCAATTCTTCGCTACCCGCAAACAACAATTCACCCGCCACCGGATCAACCCCATAATCAGTCGCGGCAATCACCACCTGCTGACCAACCTCGAACCCGTTCGGCTCCTCAAACTGCTCATCCGGCAACGCAGCCGGTGTGGCGTTGCGCGCGACTTCAAGCGCTTCCTCAGAAGTCATCTCGCTGAACGCGCCATGACCAAACCCCATCACACGGCCAAACCACGCCAAAACCGCCGGATAAGCATCCACCAACGGTGATGTCACGTGCGTCGCTTTGAGGAACCACAACGAGTGGGCCAGGGCAAAGTCGGCAATCGATGGCTCACCGAACAGGAAGTCCCCCTGCTCACGCTGAAGTTGCTGCTCCAGACGCGCCATGATCGTTGGCCATTGATGCCGAGCCTGTTCGGCAGACGGCCGTGTGGCACTGCCACCGCTGAATAATCCGGCGCGATCGGCCAGGAAGGCCTTGATCGCTTCCGGTGACAACTTGCCAAAGCGCACCGCCACCGACGCCGGCTGGAACACCAGGCTGACCGCATGCTGGAACACCACCGAATCGGCCCACGCCGCGAAGGTTGCGGTAATCATTTCCTGACCTTCCGGGAAGAACGCCGGCAAGGCTTTTTCCTGCTCCAGACGACGAGCCATCAGCGCGGTGTCGCAATAGACATCAGCACCAATCTGCAACACCGGCGTCTTGCGGTAGCCGCCGGTCAGGGCAGTCAGATCGGGTTTTGGCATCACTGGCGAGATGTTCACCGAGCGCCAGGACAGCCCCTTGAAGCCCAGCAGCAAGCGGGCCTTTTCGGCGAAAGGGGACGTCGGGTAGTGATGAAGAATCAACTCGGACATGCTCGGCTCCGCCGCTCGGATAAGGAGCTCGCAGCTTAACGCGCAATCCACAAGCAGCCTACCCATCTGCCTGATGGGCGCTTATCAGTCAGATTGATAAGCCCGCAGCCGCGCTCGCGACCAGACATTCCTTGGCGCTTTTCTTGAGTTTTTTGATCAGTCGTTCCTGGCGCAGTGCTTCGCTTTTATCGCGGCAGATTTCGGTGTAGACCAATGCCACAGCCGGGCTGGACAGGAAGAAGCGTGCGCCTTTGCCACTTTGGTGGGTGGCGAAACGGCGGACGGGGTCGTCGCTGATCCCGCAGTAGAGCGAACCATTGGCCGCGCGAACGAGGTAGACGAACCAGGGTTTGCTGACGGGCAGCGGCGGTTCGGCGGCAATGACGGAAGATTCGCTCGAGGTGTTCACGTGACGATCAAGGCTTGTAGGAAACAAGCCGTGATCTTATCAGCGACTGGCCTGGAATGCCTTCAGCCCCTTCAGCGCCTGAGCACGAACGGCGTTTCTCACCACCGGCGTCCAGCCCAACAACAACCCTTTGAAACCCAGCGCCTGACGCGACCAGCGCCACAGATCAAAGCTGTCGTGATGCTCGCAGATCTTGCCGTCGCGAAAGACGAAACGCGCTTGAATATCATTGACCACGGTGTTGCCGGTCTGACTGAACAAATAAGTCGCGACCCAATGAGCCCCACCGGTGCGCTCGTCGCTGCGCACATTGTCGAAGGTCAGGGAGAAATCCTTCGCTCGGGTGGTCAGCATGCGCCACATGTCGCCGGCGTCGCGCCCGCGCAGTTCGCCGAATGCCGGATCACTGAACACCACGTCGTCGGTGTAGCAGGCGCTCATGGCCTCGGCATCCAGGCGCTGGAAGGCTTGGTAGAACCGGGTGATCAAGGCGTTGTGGGCATCACTCATGGGCAGGCTCTCTGGGTTGCAAAGTGGCGTCGAAAGATTGCCTGCACGATAGTCAACAAATGCGCAGAACACTATCGGCATTCGTGGCCCGAATACCGACAGTGCGCAGAACGTCAGACTTTCTCGCTTTGAACCTGAACGTACAACGAACGCCCGGCACCGAGGCCGGCGATGATCGCGCCGAGGCCGATGACGCCGAAGATCCAGCCCAGGGAACTCCAGCCGCCGGTCCAGTCATGCACCACGCCGACCGCGAACGGCCCCATGGACGCCAGGGTGTAACCGAAGCCCTGAGCCATGCTCGACAGATTGGCCGCGACATGAGCATCCCGCGAGCGCAGCACGATCAGGGTCAACGCCAGGCTGAACGTGGCGCCCTGCCCCAACCCCAGCAGGATCGCCCAGCCCCACAAGCCATCAATCGGCGCATAAAGGCAACCGAACAAACCGCCGAGGGTCATTGCCATGACGATCACGATTGCCAGCCGCTGATCCTTGCCGCGCGTCGCCAGCCAGGGTGCTGCCAGCGAGCTGATCAACTGGACAATCACCGAACCCGACAACACCAGCCCAGCCTGGGTTGGCGTCAGACCGCGGCCGATCAGAATCGACGGCAGCCAGCCAAACACGATGTAGGCCAAAGACGATTGCAGACCCATGTACAAGGTCACTTGCCAGGCCAGCGAATCACGCAGCAGGCCTCGGACCCGATAGGCAACATGATGCGCGCCGTGCTTCTGACCGACTTGCGGCAGCCAGAAAATCGCCGCGACCAACGCTGGAACCACCCAGAAGCCGAGACCCAAGGGCCAGCTTTTGTCGAAATGTTCGCTCAACGGCACGGTTGCCCCTGCCGCCATGGCCGCGCCCAGGCACAGTGCCATGGTGTAGACACCGGTCATGGTGCCGGCCTGTTTCGGGAAGTCGCGTTTGACAATGCCGGGTAGCAACACGCCGATCACCCCGATGCTGGCGCCGGCCAGCACGCTGCCGGCGAACAGGCCGACCTCGCCGAATGAACTGCGCAAAATGATCCCGCCGGCCAGCATCAGAAGAATCCCCAACACCACTCGCTCGGCACCAAAACGTCGTGCCAGCACCGGCGCCAATGGCGCGAACAGACCGAGGCAGAGTACCGGCAAGGTCGTCAGCAACCCGGCTTGGGCGGCCGATAGCCCCAGCGTCTTCGAGATTTCGCTGAGCATCGGCGCCATGCTCGACAACGCCGGACGCAGGTTCAGCGCCACCAGAATCAGGCCGAGCAACAACAGCCATGGCCGCCGCAGGACCGGGTGAGTTTGCTGAACCTGTTCGTCATCGGCCTCGGCGTCGATCAACAGCTCTTCGAGCTCCGCCGTACGCTTGAGCTCAGTGATGCTGCTGACCTGCTGGGTGGACATGGGGTTCTCGGTTTCAAGGTTCATTGATCAACTGCCTCGACAGGGCTTTGGCCCGTTCCGGGTCGCGTTGCTCGACGGCATCGAGCAGTTCGACATGAAGGTCGAACACCGCTTGGCGTCGGGGTGAGATGTTCAGGGTCTGGCGCAAGTGCGCGCCGACGATGCTGGAGAAATAGCGATACAGCTCGCTGAGTGTCGGGTTGTGCGCCGCATCCACCAGTCGACGGTGAAACACCAGATCGCAGGCGATGTAGGTGTCGAGATCGCCGTGGTAATGACTGCCACTGACACCTAGCGCCTCGCGCAATGCCACCAGGTCTTCATCGGTGCGGCGTAACGCCGCGAGGCCGATGGCTTCGACTTCCAGAATGTGCCGGGTTTCCCGAGCCTGTTCCTGAGTACAACGGGACAGCGCCTTCATGGTGTCCAGCGGATCAATCACCGCCCGCAGATAACTGCCGTCGCCCTGGCGAATCTCGATTAACCCGGAAAACGCCAACACGCGCATGGCTTCGCGCACCGTGTTGCGGCTGATGCCCAACTCAGACGCCAGTTCCGGCTCGGTGGGCAAGCGCTGGCCGACCGTCCAGACGCCTTCGGTGATGCGCAGGCGTAACTGATCCAAGGCCTGATCGACCAGGGATCGTTTAATTAATGGAGAAATGTCTGACATAGGATTCGCCCTTTCATCCAATCATAGGATGAATTTTCTGACATGTTAGTCAGCTCCATGTAGGACGACAACCGCCTAGGGTCAAGTGAGAGGAATGGAGCGGGATTTTCGATTGGTCAAAATTACCCTTTAAGGGTAATTTTAGGGATGGGATTCACAGTTTCTTATGGAAAAGAACACACCCCACTACAACTTGGCGGTGATCAAGGCAGATGTCAGGCGACTTGGAAGAAAAGCATTCACCAAGACCGCAGAAAAAAACGGCATGGATCTCGGCTTTAGCCTCAGAGAGATGCAAGAGGTCGTTTTCGAGTTGCAAAACAAGATGTTGTACAAATCGATGCCCCCCCCATGACGATCATCGAGTCT
This sequence comes from Pseudomonas sp. B21-048, assembly GCF_024748615.1. Taxonomy (NCBI): domain Bacteria; kingdom Pseudomonadati; phylum Pseudomonadota; class Gammaproteobacteria; order Pseudomonadales; family Pseudomonadaceae; genus Pseudomonas; species Pseudomonas sp. B21-048. The sequence goes on from NZ_CP087168.1 coordinate 4,587,133, forward strand.
GGCAGGACGTGTATCACATCAATTCACAAGATCTGGAGATTTACATCAAGGTGACGTACCGCCCTGCCGGCGGCCCACCCGTAATCTCCTTCAAGGAGAAAAACCCATGAAAACCCAGCAATGTTTCAGCTGCGGTGCACGTGAGGGAATGAGGCATTTCGAAGGGCGCGGTGAAACCCTGAGTGTCAAGGCATGGAGCGCCGTGTAGATGATCTTTCTGGCTGGGAATGCCAGCAGTGCGGGGAAATCGAGTGGGCCCCCGATAGTGCAGAGCGTTATGGGGAAGCAGGTGATGCGCTGGTCATCGCTGCCAAGCAAATGATCGGCGCCGAGATGAAGCGCATCCGCCGCAAGTTGCACCTTACGCAAAAAGAAACGGTGCAACTGCTGTCAGGCGGCGGGCACAACGCGTTTTCACGGTACGAGCGCGGCGAAGTGCTTGCGCCGAAGGCGTTGATGCTGCTAATGCGCCTGCTGGATCGCTACCCGCACTTGCTCGCCGATGCGAAAACCTTGGGCGAAGGGGCAGATTTGAGGGGGGGGTTCAAATATACCGAGCATAAGGAACATGAAACCCTCACCGTTTCCTGAGCCACATAAAACAAACCCGGCGCGAGGCCGGGTTTGTTTTTGCGAGTCAGTCCGGTATCAATGCAGAATCTGGCTCAGGAACAGCTTCGTACGCTCATTCTGCGGGTTGTCGAAGAAGTCGTTCGGCGCAGCCTGTTCGACGATTTCACCCTTGTCCATGAAGATCACGCGGTTGGCCACGGTACGGGCGAAGCCCATTTCGTGGGTTACGCAGAGCATGGTCATGCCGTCTTCGGCCAGGCCGATCATGGTGTCCAGAACCTCTTTCACCATCTCTGGGTCGAGTGCCGAAGTCGGTTCGTCGAACAGCATGATTTTCGGTTTCATGCACAGGGCACGGGCAATCGCCACACGCTGTTGCTGGCCACCGGACAATTGCCCCGGGAATTTATGCGCCTGCTCCGGAATGCGTACGCGTTCCAGGTAATGCATGGCGATTTCTTCGGCCTTGCGCTTGGGCATCTTGCGCACCCACATCGGTGCCAGCGTGCAGTTCTGCAGGATGGTCAGGTGCGGAAACAGGTTGAAGTGCTGGAATACCATGCCGACTTCGCGGCGGATCGCTTCGATCTGCTTGAGGTCGTTGGTCAACTCCACGCCATCGACCACGATGCGGCCTTGCTGGTGTTCTTCCAGACGATTGAGGCAACGGATGGTGGTGGATTTGCCGGAACCCGACGGGCCGCACAAAACGATACGCTCGCCTTGCTTGACGTTCAGGTTGATGTCTTTCAACACGTGGAACTGGCCGTACCACTTGTTCACGCCCTGCATCTGAATAATGCCTTCAGGGCTCACAGGCTGTTTGATCGCTTCACTCATAAACTACGCTCCTAACGCTTGTGGCCAGTGTCCAGCTTACGTTCCAAATGCATGGAGTAGCGGGACATACCAAAACAGAAAATCCAGAACACCAAGGCCGCGAACACATAGCCTTCAGTGGCCATGCCCAACCATTTCGGGTCGGCGGCGGCTTGCTTGACGCTGTTGAGCAGGTCGAACAGGCCGATGATGATCACCAGGCTCGTGTCCTTGAACAGCGCAATGAAGGTGTTGACGATGCCAGGGATCACCAGCTTCAGGGCTTGCGGCAAAATCACCAGGCCCATGCTGCGCCAGTAACCGAGGCCCATCGCCGCTGCCGCTTCGTACTGACCTTTAGGGATCGCTTGCAGACCGCCACGCACCACTTCAGCGATGTACGCCGACTGGAACAGGATCACGCCGATCAGCGCCCGCAGCAGTTTGTCGAAGTTCATGCCTTCGGGCAGGAACAACGGCAACATCACCGAAGACATGAACAGCACCGTGATCAACGGCACGCCGCGCCAGAATTCGATGAAGGTCACGCAGACCACACGAATCGCCGGCATGTTCGAACGACGGCCCAAGGCCAGAACGATACCCAGCGGCAATGCGCCGACGATACCGACGGTAGCGATCACCAGGGTCAGCATCAGGCCACCCCACTGGCTGGTCGCCACTTCGGTCAGACCGAACCAGCCACCGTGCAACAAGGTGTAGGAAATGATCGGATAAAGCACCAGAAAGCTCAGCCCGTAGACCGCCTTGCGCGGGAAGCGCGAGATGAACAACGGCGCCACGCCAATCACCGCCAGCCACACGGTCAGGTCCACGCGCCAGCGCAAGTCTGTCGGGTAGTAGCCGTACATGAACTGGCCAAAGCGTTGCTGGATGAACACCCAGCAGGCGCCTTCCTTCGTGCAATCGGCGCGAGTAGTCCCGACCCAGTTGGCGTCGAGAATCGCCCAGCTCAAGATAGGCGGAATTATCAGATAAATCAGATAGAACGCGAACAGCGTCAGCAGGGTGTTGATCCAGCTGGAGAACATGTGCGCCCGCATCCACGCCACGACACCAATGCTACTGCTCGGTGGTGGCATGTCGGGTTTGAAAGTATGAGTCGTCATGCGCTTTTCCTTACCGCTCGATCAGCGCAATGCGCTTGTTGTACCAGTTCATCAGCAGGGAAATGCTGATACTGATCGCCAGGTACACACTCATGGTAATGGCAATCACCTCGATGGCCTGCCCAGTCTGGTTCAGCACCGTACCGGCAAACAACGAGACCATCTCCGGATAACCGATACCGGCCGCCAGCGAGGAGTTTTTCGCCAGGTTCAGGTATTGGCTGGTCAGCGGCGGAATGATCACGCGCAGGGCTTGCGGGATGATCACCTTGCGCAGGGTCGGACCGTTACGCAATCCCAACGAGCGGGCCGCTTCGGTCTGGCCATGGCTGACCGACTTGATCCCCGAACGCACGATTTCGGCGATGAACGCCGCGGTGTACACCGTCAGGGCCAGGGTCAGCGCCAACAGTTCCGGGATCAACACCCAGCCACCCACGAAGTTGAAGCCTTGCAGCTTCGGCAGCTCCCAGTGCAACGGCGCGCCGAAAACCAGGGCGCACAATGCAGGGATGACGAAGAACAGCGCCAGGCCCACCCAGAACTTGTGGAACGGGACGCCGGTCGCTTCGAAACGCTTGTTGGCCCAGCGGCACATCAGCACGATCGCGACGATGGCCACGACGATGCCCGCCACAAACTGCCAGAAACCATCCGCGATCATTGCTGCCGGCATATTAAGACCACGGCTGCTGACGAAGAAGGTGTCACCGAAGTTATGGCTGTTGCGCGGCCCAGGCATGGTCAGGAAGACCGCGAAGTACCAAAACAGGATTTGCAGCAGCGGTGGAATGTTACGGAAGACCTCGACGTAGACGGTCGCCAGTTTGCTGATGATCCAGTTGTGCGACAGCCGTGACACGCCGACGATGAAACCGAGGATCGTCGCCAGGATCACGCCGATGAAGGTCACCAACAGAGTGTTGAGCAGGCCGATGACAAACACCCGGGCATAACTGTCCGATTCGGTGTAGTCGATCAAATGCTGAGCGATGCCGAAACCGGCGCTGCGCTCCAGAAAACTGAAACCGGAGGTAATGCCCCGGTGTTGCAGGTTTGTTTGAGTGTTGTCGAACAGGTACCAACCCATCCCGACCACGGCGATAACCGTGATGATCTGAAACAGCCACGCACGCACTCGTGGATCGCTGAGGCTGAGCCTCTGCTTTGGTGCGCCGATTGAATTTTGCATGAAGGGCCCCGCAAATAATGGAACAGAACATCACCCGGTGGTTGGCCCACCGGGCGATAGAACCATCAGCGCACTGGTGGTGCGTATTGAATGCCGCCGTTGGTCCACAGGGCGTTCAAGCCACGGTCGATTTCCAGCGGAGTGCTCTTGCCGAGGTTTCTCTCGAAGACTTCGCCGTAGTTACCCACTTGTTTGACGATTTTAACTACCCAGTCTTTCGGCAGTTTCAGATCTTTGCCGTATTCACCGTCGCCCCCCAACAGACGAGCAACGTCCGGGTTCTTGGTGGCCTTGGCTTCGGCTTCGACGTTCTTCGAAGTGATGCCTGCTTCTTCAGCGTTGAGCATGGCGAAACCCGTCCAGCGCACGATGGCCAGCCACTCGTCGTCGCCATTACGCACGACCGGACCCAGAGGTTCCTTGGAGATGGTTTCCGGCAGAACGACGTAGTCTTTCGGCGAGGCCAGTTTGCTGCGCTGTGCATACAGCTGAGACTTGTCGGAAGTCAGCACGTCGCAACGACCGGATTCCAGCGACTTGGCGCTTTCATCGGAGGTGTCGAAGGTGATCGGGGTGTACTTCAGGTTGTTGGCACGGAAGTAGTCGGATACGTTCAGCTCGGTGGTGGTACCGGCTTGAATACAGATGGTCGCGCCATCCAGTTCCTTGGCACTCTTCACGCCCAGCTTGCTGTTGGCCAGGAAGCCAACGCCGTCGTAATAAGTAATGAAGCCAGGAAACTTCAGGCCCATGCCCGCGTCACGGGAACTGGTCATGGTGGAGTTGCGCGACAGCATGTCGATTTCGCCGGATTGCAGAGCAGTGAAACGCTCCTTGGCATTCAACTGGCTGAATTTGACCTTGGTCGCGTCGCCGAATACGGCAGCCGCCACAGCGCGGCAGAAGTCAGCATCGATACCCACGATCTTGCCGGTGGAGTCCGGAACCGAGAAGCCCGGCAAACCATCACTCACACCACACTGTACGAAACCTTTTTTCTGCACTGCATCCAGGGTTGCACCCGCCTGAGCGAACCCACTGACACCGAGCACTGCGGCTGCAGTCACGATGGCCAGGGTGGATTTCAACATCTTCATTCAAACCTCCAGTTTTGCTCTTGTTGTGTCGGAGCTTGAGTCCTGTCGCACCCTTATGAGGCGTAGTCGACCCTTGTTGGTTTTTTTTAGGGTCAACCGACGTAAGACCGTCGCTATGAGTCTAGTAGGAGAAAATCCACGTCCTGGACAACTCCCTTTTCACCAATCGGCCGAACGGGCGGTAGCCCTTTCACGTTCGCGAAACCCGTAACGGCCACTGGCGAACATCCATCACCGGATTCTTTGCTATCCCACCGCCGGCAGTACACTGATAGTGTTACCGCTTAGCCCGAGATTGCTTGCACAGGTCTTCACATAGCAAAGCCCGTACCAGAGCGCTCGCTAAAGTGATTCAGCGTCAGGTCAATAGAAAAACTTTCAACCTTGCGACATCTTCTTAACTGATCAACCTGTTGCGCACTCCAACCTCGCACTGAAATGAGAGCGCATGCACACATATGGAGCACCCATGACCGACCCCTTGATTCTGCAACCCGTCAAGCCCGCAGACGCCTGCGTCATCTGGCTGCACGGGCTGGGCGCCGACCGCTACGACTTTTTGCCGGTGGCTGAAGCGCTGCAGGAAAGCTTGCTGACCACTCGCTTCGTACTGCCCCAGGCACCGACTCGCGCCGTCACCATTAATGGTGGCTACGAGATGCCGAGCTGGTACGACATATTGGCCATGAGCCCGGCGCGGGCGATCAGCCGCGAGCAGCTGGAAACGTCCGCGCAACGCATCTTTGATTTGATCGAAGAGCAGAAGGCCAGCGGAATAGACGCCTCGCGGATATTTCTCGCCGGTTTTTCCCAAGGCGGCGCCGTGGTATTGCACACGGCCTTTCTGAAATGGCAGGGACCGCTGGGTGGCGTACTTGCCCTCTCTACTTATGCGCCGACCTTCAGCGATGAACTCGAGCTTTCCGCCAGCCAGCAGCGCATTCCCGTGCTTTCATTGCACGGCCAGTACGATGAGGTTGTGCAAAATTCCATGGGTCGGACCGCCTATGAGTATTTAAAGCAGCGTGGTGTCACCGTGACATGGCAGGAATACCCAATGGGCCACGAAGTGTTACCCGAAGAAATTCGTGACATCGGCGCCTGGCTCGCCGAGCGTTTGCGTTAAAAGCTACCCATTGATCCATCCCACTACGCCGCGCCCGATTCTTGCATTACACTGGCCGGCGTATATTCCTTAACCAATTGATGAGATGACCGTGCTCAAAGCACTCAAGAAAATGTTCGGTAAAAGCGAGACTGAGCAGCTCGCGCCAGTCTCCAGCGCTCCTTCTCATACTCCCAGCCACCGCACCGACGGTAATCAGCCTGGCCGGACCGCAACCGTAGCGGCACCGAAACACGAGCCGGTGACCACACCGACCGCCCCCGCAGCCCCGGCCATCGCCTCTGAGCAGCCGCGCAGCGAAGCCCCGAAACCGGCAAAACCGCGTCGCGAACCAAAGCCAAAAGCGCCGGTTATTCCCTGGAAACTCGAAGACTTCGTGGTCGAACCCCAGGAAGGCAAAACCCGCTTCCACGATTTCAAACTTGCCCCCGAACTGATGCACGCCATTCAGGACCTGGGCTTTCCGTATTGCACGCCGATCCAGGCGCAGGTGCTTGGCTTCACCCTCGCGGGCAAAGACGCCATCGGTCGCGCCCAGACCGGCACCGGCAAAACCGCCGCCTTCCTGATTTCGATCATCACTCAGCTGCTGCAAACCCCGCCGCCCAAAGAGCGCTACATGGGTGAACCGCGGGCACTGATCATCGCCCCGACCCGGGAACTGGTGGTGCAGATCGCCAAGGACGCAGCCGACCTGACCAAGTACACCGGCCTCAACGTCATGACATTTGTCGGCGGCATGGACTTCGACAAGCAACTCAAGCACCTCGAAGCCCGTCACTGCGACATTCTCGTTGCGACACCGGGCCGCTTGCTCGACTTCAACCAGCGCGGCGATGTGCACCTGGACATGGTCGAAGTGATGGTGCTGGACGAAGCCGACCGGATGCTCGACATGGGTTTCATCCCACAAGTGCGTCAGATCATTCGCCAGACTCCGCCGAAGAACGAGCGTCAGACGCTGCTGTTCTCCGCGACCTTCACCGAAGACGTGATGAACCTCGCCAAGCAATGGACCACCGACCCGTCGATCGTCGAGATCGAAGCACAGAACGTGGCCAGCGAAAACGTCGAGCAACACATCTACGCGGTGGCCGGTGCCGACAAATACAAATTGCTCTACAACCTGGTCAACGATAACGGCTGGGAACGGGTGATGGTCTTCGCCAACCGCAAGGACGAAGTGCGGCGCATCGAAGAACGCCTGGTACGCGATGGCGTCAACGCGGCGCAATTGTCTGGCGATGTGCCGCAGCACAAGCGCATCAAGACCCTCGAAGGTTTCCGCGAAGGCAAGATCCGCGTGCTGGTGGCTACCGATGTTGCCGGTCGCGGCATTCACATCGACGGCATCAGCCACGTGATCAACTTCACCCTGCCGGAAGTCCCGGACGACTACGTGCACCGCATCGGTCGTACTGGCCGTGCCGGCGCGGATGGCGTGTCCATCAGTTTTGCCGGTGAAGATGACTCCTACCAGCTACCGTCCATCGAGGCGCTGCTGGGTCGCAAGATCAGTTGTGAAACACCACCGACGCATCTGCTGCGGGCGGTTGAACGCAAGCGCCCATAACGCGGGCCTTTCAGAAAGAGGCGCAGCCGGCAACGGACTGCGCTTTTTTTTCGTCCGGCTTTTTTCAACAGGCGCTTGCTAGAGATAACTAAAAGTCCATAATGGACAAATTAGTTTACATCCAGCGCCCGGAACCGACCATGCCCAGCACGCCTTACGTGATCACCCAATCCCAGACCCGCGAACTGTTGGCGCAAATCGACGTGCCGCAGATCCTGCGCAAGTTGTTTCGCGACCTGGCCACCGGGCAAGCCGTACAACCGGCGCAACAGCGGGTGGAATTCCCGAAGGGTGCTGGGGATTTCATCAACTTCTTGGGTGTGCTGGCCGAAGACGGGGTATATGGCGTCAAGACGTCGCCTTACATCGTGCGCGAGCAAGGCCCACTGGTGACTGCCTGGACGCTGCTGATGTCGATGCAGACCGGCCAGCCGCTGCTGCTCTGCGATGCTGGTGAACTGACCACGGCACGCACCGCCGCCACGACGGCGGTGGCAGTCGATGCCCTCGCGCCGCTGAAGGCTCAGCGTCTGGCGATCATCGGCAGCGGCAAGGTGGCCCAGGCGCACCTGCATTACGTCAAGGATCTGCGAGACTGGCAAAGCATCAGCCTCTACTCACCGAGCCTGAGCGACAAGAATCCCGAAGCGTTGGCACAGCTCAAAAGCCTCGATCCACGGCTGACCCTCGCCGACAGTTGCGAAGCGGCGATTCAGGACGCCGACGTGATCATGCTCTGCACCTCGTCCGCCGGGCCAGTGATCGACCCGTCAATTTTGACCAAACCGGCGCTGATCACTTCCATCAGCACCAATGCCCCACGCGCTCATGAAGTGCCGCCGCAGAACCTCCATGACATGCAGGTGTTCTGCGACTATCGTCAGACCACTCCGGGCTCGGCCGGTGAAATGCTGATCGCCGGTGAGCAGCATGGCTGGGACAAGCGTTCGATTGTCGGCGACCTGCCCGACTTGCTCAGCGAGAAAGTGCAGCGCCCTGAATACGATCGCCCGGTGTTCTTCCGCTCCATCGGCCTGGGCCTGGAAGACATTGCACTGGCCAATGCCCTTTACCAACTACAGCGCTAACACCACGCCCCCCGTAGGAGCTGTCGAGTGAAACGAGGCTGCGATCTTTTGATCTTGCCTTTAAAAGCAAAGTCAAAAGATCGCAGCCTCGTTTCACTCGGCAGCTCACAGGGGATCTCTAACAATTTCGGCATTTGCGCCCCCACAGGAGACGTTCATGAGCCAGGCAGATTTCATCATTATCGGCGGCGGGATTGCCGGCGCTTCCACCGGTTTCTGGCTGTCGCCGCACGGGCGGGTGATTGTGCTTGAACGCGAATCCCATCCGGCCTATCACTCCACCGGACGCTCGGCGGCGCTGTTCACCGCCGCCTACGGCACACCGCAGGTTCGGGCATTGACTCAGGCCAGCCGCGACTTCTTCGACGCACCGCCGCCCGGTTTCTGCGAACACCCGCTGCTGACCCCGCGCGGTGAGATGACCGTCGACTTCACCGGCGATCCGGCCGAGCTGAGCAATCAATACCTGAGTGCCAAAGCCACCGTGCCGCAAATGCAACGGCTCAGCGCCGACGAGGCCTGTGCGCGTCTGCCAATCCTGCGTCGGGAAAAAGTCCATGGCGCAATCTACGACCCGACCGCCAGCGACATCGATACCGACGCCCTGCATCAGGGCTATCTGCGCGGTATCCGGCGCAATAAAGGTGAAGTCCATACCGACAGCGAAGTGTTGAGCCTGACCCGGGATACCGCAGGGCTGTGGCAAGCTCAAACCGCGACTCAGACCTTCAGCGCTCCGATCATCATCAATGCCGCCGGTGCCTGGGCCGACAAAATTGGCGAGTTGGCTGGCGCCAGACCTCTAGGCTTACAACCCAAGCGCCGAGCAGCCTTTATCTTTGCCGGCCCCGAGGGCCTGGATATCCATGACTGGCCAATGCTGGTCAGCCTCGATGAATCCTTCTACATGAAGCCCGACGCCGGCATGTTCCTCGGTTCACCGGCCAACGCCGACCCGGTCGAACCTCACGACGTGCAGCCCGAAGAGCTCGACATCGCCATGGGCATCTACCAGATCGAAGAAGCCACCACCCTGACCATCCGCCGCCCGACCCGCACCTGGGCCGGCCTGCGCAGTTTCGTACGCGACGGGGATTTGCTGTCCGGCTTCGATCAGCAGGTGCCAGGGCTGTTCTGGGTCGCGGCGCAAGGTGGCTATGGCATCCAGACGTCGCCGGCCATGGGCCAGGCCAGCGCGGCACTGGTACGCGGTGAAGCCTTGCCCGAGCAGCTCACCCGTTTCGGCCTGGATGCCGAGATGCTCTCTCCCGCCCGTCTGAGCTGACCCTGATCCTGCCTCTCAGGTGACGTGTCCACGCGATTGCGGCAAACTTCCAGCGTCCCTTTTTAACGGGGGCGCTGACGCTGCCTGGAGTTCCACTGTATGAACGCACCCGAAAAAGACTCGGCCCTGGACACTGCGTCCATGGACAACTTCCGCGCGATTGCCGATGCGATCGCCACGTTGTTCTTTCCTCACGCCGAGGTGGTGCTGCATGACCTGCGCACGCAAAAGGTCGATTACATCGCCAACAACCTGTCCAAACGGGAAATCGGCGATGACTCGTCGTTGGAAGACATGCTCAGCGAAGAGGTCAGTGAGCGAAACATCGGGCCGTACGAAAAGCTCAACTGGGACGGCCAGAAGATTCGCAGCCTCAGCAGCGTACTGCGCGACAGCGAGGGTCGTCCGTTGGCGGTGCTATGCATCAACCTTAATATTTCGTTGTTCGAGAACGCGAAAGCAGCACTGGATTTGTTCCTGTCGCCGACCAAGCTGATCCCGCAACCGGACTCACTGTTTCGCGATGACTGGCAGGAACGGATCAATACCTTTCTGCACGCCTGGCTGCGCGAGCGTCAGTTGAGCCTGAACGTGCTGACCCGCGACCACAAACGCGAACTGGTGCTGGCGCTGCACGCCGAAGGCGCCTTCAAAGGCAAAAGCGCCTCCAACTATGTGGCCAATGTGCTGAACATGGGGCGGGCGACGGTGTACAAGCATTTGAAGGAATTGAAGGGCTAGGCCCTGAGATTTGTGCTGTCTGAGAGGACCCCTTCGCGGGCAAGTCGGATCGCCGCAGCGCTCGCTCCGACAGTCCAACGTTGTTTACAAATCGGGTGAACGACGCGAAACCTGTAGGAGCGAGGCTTGCCCGCGAAAGCGATCAATCAGTCGCCGTAGATATCCGACTTGAAATACTTCTGCGAAATTTTCTGATACTCGCCGTTGGCGCGAATGTCGTCGATCGCCTTGTTCAGATCCGCCACCAACTGCGTGTTGCCCTTGCGCACGGCAATCCCGGCGCCCTCGCCCACGTATTTCGGATCCTTGAGTTCCGGCCCGACAAAAGCGTAACCGGCGCCACGCGGCATCGACAGGAAGTCATTCAATGGAATGGTATCGGCAAAAATCGCATCGAGGCGACCGGCTGCCAGATCCATGTAGATTTCTTCGTTGTTACCGTAGCGCTTGACGTTGATGCCCTTGGGCTCGAAAACCTCGGTGGCGTAACGGTCGGTGGTGGTTGCGCGCTGCACGCCGATATTCTTGCCCTTGAGGCTGGCGTACTGGTCATCCACCACGGCGCCGTCCTTCATCACCAGACGCGATGAGGTGAAGTAATACTTGTGAGTGAAATCCACCGATTTCTTACGGTCTTCGTTGATGGTCATGGACGACAGCGCCATGTCGATTTTCTTCACTTTCAGGGAAGGAATCAGACCGTCGAACTCGCCTTCGACCCACTCACACTTGACCTTCATCTGCGCGCACAGCGCATTGCCGATGTCGTAGTCGAAACCGACTATTTTGCCTTCTTCGGTTTTGGACGCGAACGGCGGATAAGCCGCTTCGATGCCGATGCGCAGGTTTTTCTCGGCGGCGAACAGGCTACTGCACGCCAACAGGCTCAAGGCCAGACCGGTGATGAGGGGGAATTTCTTCATATTCGTTCTCTCGCGGGTTGTTGTTGGTTTGGCAAGACAGAAGAAGCTGAAACAGGAAAAGCATTTTTTGTACTTATAATTCCATACTGGACTTTTACGTATTACCCGTCAATTGGGTAAACAGGTTCATAGGCGGCCCTTGGTCGGGTGCTAGCCGAATGCAAAAAAAGGCCGGGTCGGTGCTTCGCGAACAAGCGAAACACCAACCCGGCCCTCAGGAACTACCGCAGACAGTTATTCCAGCGCGGCAGCCGGCCCGAAGAACTCGTAACGGCTTTGCTTCTCTGGCACACCCAAGGCCTTGAGGTGACGCTTGATCACTGCCATGAAGCCTTTAGGCCCCAGGAAGTACGCATCCACATCGCGCTGTTCCGGCATCCACTCGCAAAGTTGCTCCTGGCTCAACAGGCCAACCTTGTCCGCCGCCGGGCTGACACCATCGTCTTCGGCGTAGCAATAAAAACGCTTGAGCTGCGGATGACGCTCGGCCAGGCCATCGATCCAGTCACGGAAAGCATGCACGCTACCGTTGCGCGCGCAGTGGATAAAGTGCACCGGCCGCTCAGTCGCCAGCGCCGCTTCGAGCATCGCCAGCGTCGGAGTGATGCCGACGCCGCCGCTGATCAGCACCAGCGGTTTGTCGCTGGCGGTCAGGGTGAAGTCGCCCGCTGGCGGGAACAGCATAATGCTCGCGCCCACATTCAGTTGATCGTGCAAATGGTTGGAAGCGCGGCCGCCGATTTCGCGCTTGACGCTGATGCGGTACTGGCCCTTGCTGGCCAGCGCCGACAGCGAATAGTTACGGCGAATTTCTTCGCCCTCGAGGATCAGTTTCATGCCGATGTACTGGCCAGGCTCTGCCGCCAGAATCGGCCCCTTGTCCGCCGGTTCGAAATAAAACGAGGTGATTTCCGCGCTCTCCTCGACCTTGGCCGCCACGATGAACTCCCGCGCACCACGCCAGCCACCCGGTGCCTGCGCTTTCTGGTCGTAGATGCTGGCTTCGGCGCCGATCAGGATCTCGGCCAATTGACCGTAGGCCGCGCCCCAGGCACTCATCACTTCAGGCGTGGCAATCTCTTCGCCCAGCACTTCTGAGATCGCTCGCAACAGGCAGCTACCCACGATCGGGTAATGCTCCGGAAGGATTTGCAGGGCCACGTGCTTGTTGATGATCTTGGCCACCAGGTCGCCCAACTGATCGAGCTGGTCGATGTGCCGCGCATACATCAATACACCGTTGGCCAGGGCGCGAGGCTGATCGCCACTGGCCTGGTGGGCCTGGTTGAACAGCGGACGGACTTCCGGGTATTCAGAGAGCATCATGCGGTAGAAGTGAGTGATCAACGCTTCGCCGCCACTTTCCAACAATGGCACGGTGGACTTGACGATGGCACGGTCTTGAACGCTAAGCATAAGAGCGACTCCTGGGCTTTATATGAATGACCTATACATATCAGTTTCCATGCCAACAATTAAATCCTTATAAATCAGATAGTTAAAAACATAGTAGTCATATCGACATACGACGATTTATAGTCTCACCGACTACACGGAGTCATTATGACTGCAAAATTACTGCTCACGACCCTGCTGCCCCTGGTCTCCGACCTGTCCCGCGAATTACCCGAAGGCGAGCGCTACCGACGCCTGCTCGAAGCCATGCGCGCCCTGCTCCCTTGCGACGCCGCGGCCCTGCTGAGACTCGATGGCGAATGGCTGGTGCCGCTGGCCGTGGACGGATTGAGCACTGATACCCTCGGCCGACGTTTCAAAATCAGCGAACACCCGCGCTTCGAAGCGCTGCTCAGCAGTCCCGGCCCGACTCGCTTCGCCGCCGACAGCGATTTGCCCGATCCTTATGACGGTCTGGTCGAGGGTCTTCACGATCACCTGGAAGTCCACGACTGCATGGGCTGCCCGCTGTTTATCGACGAGCGTCCATGGGGTTTGCTGACCCTCGACGCGCTCGACCCTGAACGCTTCGAACCGATCGAACTGGACGCCCTGCAAGCCTTCGCCAGCCTCGCCGCCGCCACGGTCAACGCCGCCGAGCGCATTGAACGGCTGGCCAATCGCGTCGAAGACGAACATCAGCGCGCCGAGGTTTACCGTCAGGTCAGCGGCCAGCAGAGCCGCGAAATGATCGGCCAGAGCAAGGCGCACAAACGACTGGTGGAAGAGATCAACCTGGTGGGCGGCAGCGATCTGACGGTGCTGATCACCGGGGAAACCGGGGTCGGCAAAGAGTTGGTGGCTCAGGCTATCCACGCGGCGTCCCCACGGGCCGACAAACCGATCATCAGCCTCAATTGCGCAGCCCTGCCAGACACACTGGTGGAGAGCGAATTGTTCGGCCATGTGCGCGGTGCTTTCACCGGCGCGACGAATGATCGTCTCGGCAAGTTCGAACTGGCCAATGGCGGCACCTTGTTCCTCGATGAAGTCGGTGAACTGTCGCTGACGGTTCAGGCTAAATTGTTGAGAGTGCTACAAAGCGGTCAACTGCAGCGCCTGGGGTCGGACAAGGAACATCAGGTCGACGTGCGATTGATTGCAGCGACCAACCGCGACCTGGCCGAAGAAGTGCGTAGCGGTCGCTACCGTGCCGACTTTTATCATCGCCTCAGCGTTTACCCGCTGCTGGTCCCCGCACTGCGCGATCGCGGTCGGGATGTGCTGCTGCTCAGCGGCTACTTCCTGGAACAAAACCGCTCACGCATGGGCCTCAACAGCCTGCGCCTGTCCGGCGATGCGCAAGCGGCATTGTTGGCGTATGACTGGCCGGGTAACGTACGAGAGCTGGAGCATTTGATTGGCCGCAGCGCGCTGAAGGCGTTGGGCAACTGCAAACAACGGCCGAAGATTCTCAGTTTGAGCGCGGCGGATCTGGATTTGCCCAATGGCGGCGTTGAACCCGCGCCAGAACCGGTGGTGGCTGCGCCGGCGGCTGCATTAATTGCAGGGGATTTGCGTGAGGCCACCGAGCATTATCAGCGCCAACTGATCAGCGCTTGCCTGGAACGGCACCAGAACAACTGGGCCAGCGCGGCGCGGGAGCTGGGTCTGGATCGGGCGAACCTTGGGCGAATGGCTAAGCGGTTGGGTATGAAGTAAGCCCGATATCATCAGTTCGGTATTTCTGTGGCGAGGGGGGCTTGTCGGAACGCCGCATCACCCCGTTCGGCCGCGAAGCGGCGTGAAACCAGCGATGAGGTTAGTCTTGAAAAAAACGGGAGCAAGCTCCCTCGCCACAGGCAAGCTCCCTCGCCACAGGGGTTCACCGTTTGGGTGGCAATGGGGATTACGCCTAAAGCCTGCCCCCGACAAGTCGATAACCCGACATCGATAGCTGTTGGCGATCTTCACAATCGCCCATCACCTTTCTCCACAGAAGGTTTTTATGTCTTCCAACAAAGCCCGCGCAGATTCACTTTCGCTTCTGCTGTTTACCTTGCGCAGCGGCAAGCTGATGGCGATCAACCTGCTGAAGGTCAGTGAAATCATTCCCTGCCCGCCGCTGACCAAGCTGCCGGAGTCGCACCCCCACGTCAAAGGCATCGCCACCCTGCGCGGCGCGTCGTTGTCGGTGATCGACCTGAGCCGCGCCATTGGCGAGCGACCGCTGGAAGACCCGAACGGTGGCTGCCTGATCGTCACCGACGTCAGCCGCTCCAAACAGGGTTTGCACGTTCAGGCGGTGAGCAAGATCGTCCATTGCCTGACCACCGACATCCGACCACCGCCCTTCGGTTCCGGCGGCGTGCGCTCATACATCACCGGCGTGACCTCCGTCGACGGCACGCTGGTGCAAGTGCTGGACATCGAAAAGGTCATCCACGGCATCGCGCCAGCGCAGATCGAAACGGCTCCGACCGAACTGAGCATGGAAGACGCCGAAGTACTCGGCAACGCGCGGATCCTGGTGGTCGATGACAGCCAGGTCGCCCTGCAACAATCGGTGCACACCCTGCGTAACCTCGGCCTGCAGTGCCACACCGCTCGCAGCGCCAGGGAAGCCATCGACTGCCTGCTGGACCTGCAAGGCACCGCCCAACAAATCAACCTGATCGTCTCGGACATCGAAATGTCGGAAATGGACGGCTATGCCCTTACCCGCACATTGCGCGAAACGCCGGACTTCTCGCACCTCTACGTGTTGCTGCATACATCATTGGACAGCGCGATGAACAGCGAGAAGGCTCGACTGGCCGGGGCCAACGCGGTGCTGACCAAATTCTCCTCGCCGGAACTGACCAAATGCCTGATCGCGGCGGCCAGGGCCATCGCCGAACAAGGTCACTGAGTTGTGGCTGAGGTTTTTTGTTTTCTGATGCGGCGCAACCTCGCTGAGGCTGTGCCGCCTTGCGCTTGGCCAAATGGCATTGAGTTGACCGAGTACCGTCCTGAACTCGCCGAAGCCGTTCATCAATTGATGGAACTTGGCTATCTGGAAGGTAGCGGTCGCGTACCGGCGCGGGAAGTCTGGCAGCAGCGTTTCGAAACCGATCCTGAATACGATCCGGCCCTATGCTTTATTGCCTTGGATGCCGAAGGAATCGTCGGCGTCGCCCAGTGCTGGACCAGCGCTTACATCAAGAGCCTGGTGGTGCACCCGCGCGCTCAAGGCCTCGGACTTGGCCGTGCTCTGCTGCTAAATGCTTTCAATGTGTTTCAGCAACGCCGCGAAGGATTTGTGGATTTGAAAGTCTTGGAAAACAACCTTCGGGCACAACGTTTGTATGAAAGTGCCGGGATGTATGTGGTCCGCCGAGAGCCGGTTCCAACCTGACACCGCTTTCGCGGGCACACCGAACCCTGTAGGAGCGAGGCTTGCCCGCGAAGAGGCCGCCTAAACAATCCAAAACCATCAGGCATACTCCTGACCTCGGCCACTACACGCCAAGGATGCCCAAACCATGAAAGCCATCACCCTGACCTTCCTCTGCCTCACCACCCTCGCCACCCAAGCCCACGCCTCCAGCCCCGACGCCTGGGCCGCCTACGACAAAGCCGTACTCGCCAGTTGCACCAAAACCAGCGGCCTGAAGAACGTCAAACCCGTCGGCAACGCCGCGCAGTTCGATGACCGGGTCGGCTATACCGCGCTCCTGCTGCAAGGCCAGTACCCGCAAAAGCACATGAAAGGCCAACAAGGCACCGAGTTGTGCCTGTACAACAAGAAAAGCAAAACCGCCTACGTGACCGAGTGGGACTCCATCCGCTCAACAGCAAAAACGCAGTGAATGGCGCATAACTTGCTTCGGCACAGGCCTTTGCGGTGGCTTTTTGTCGCCATTTCATGCCCCCACAGGTGACTGGCCGTTCGATGAATACAACGTTTTCCTGCGTAGGTTGTGGCAAATGCTGCAACGACCACCACGTGCCCCTGACACTGACAGAAGCCCGGATGTGGGCGGCCGATGGCGGTCAGGTGATCGTGCTGGTGGAAGCCTTTCTCGCCAATGGCCTGGGCCTGCCCGCGCAGCAACGCGAACACGCCGAACGCCGTTCGGTGATGGTTCGAAGCGGCGCCTGCGAGGCCCACGTAGCGATTACCTTCGCCGCCTACAACGTCGGTCCCTGCCGGAATCTTGACGACGACAACCTCTGCCGCATCTACGAACGCCGACCGTTGGTGTGCCGCATCTACCCGATGGAAATCAATCCGCACATCCCGCTCAACCCGGCGATCAAAGAATGCCCGCCTGAGTCCTGGGAAACAGGGCCGGACTTGATCATTGGGGGTGAGCTGGTGGATCAGGAACTGGCAGGATTAATTCAGCGTTCGCGTCAGGCGGATCGCGATGAGATTCAGACCAAGGAGGCGATTTGCGCGTTATTGGGGATTCGGACGACAGCACTGAAGGGCGATGGATTTACTGCCTATTTGCCGGACATGACGGCGTTTGCCATGGTCATTGATCAGGTGGCGCAACAGCCGCTGGCGGCGTCGGGCGGTGAATGGGCCTTTCATGTGTCGGGCGATGATATCGCCGGGCAAGTGCTGGCAGCCGGGGCGCAAGTGGCGACTGAAGCGCCGCTGAACTATGCGTTTATTTCGTTGCGGGCGGTCTGAGCCAGATGATGGGCTGGCCTCATCGTCGGAACGCCGCCCGGAGCCGGCTCGCTCCCACAGTGGATTTCGTCGTACACAACATCTGTGTCTCATGAAGATCATGTGGGAGCGAGCCTGCTCCGGGCGGCGTTCCGACGATGACGATAGATCAGGCACCGTAGAGGTAAAAACTCAGCGCTTACCCATCGAACGACGGGTGCCAGGAGGCGCTGCACCCGGGGTCTTGGTGTGACCATTCTTGGCGCCGTTCTTATACCAAGGCTGGCTGGCATTCTTCGCCGCGGCCAGTTCACCCGGTTTGAACGGAAATTTGAACACTGGAATCGCCGCTTTGGTTTCGCTGTCTGCGCTGGAGTCGACGCTGTCTGGCAGATCTGCCTGGTCGTCGCTCAAAGCGTCGGCAACCGGCGGTTGTGTCGGGGAAGTCATGAAAGCTCCGGGTGATGCTCAAAGAGTCGGGCCCGGTAGGCGAGCCGCGAAAGGCGGGCAGTATACCTGTGTCGGGAGCCGCAAGCTGCAGTTGGTCAGTTGGGTTTTGTATTGACTGACCAACCGCTTTCGCGGGCAAGCCTCGCTCAGGTGCATAGTGTCGTACACCGAATCTGCGAACGACGATGAACGATAACGCGGTCTACGCCGGATCGACGTTATCCAGCGCCCGACTCACCGCCAACTCCGCCAGCATGATGACCTGCTGAATCGCCAACGCCGTATGGCGCTGCGGGCCGATCAGGTTGTTGGCGAAATCGGTGGCCAGGACACTCGCTGAGGCCAACGATTCGTAGGCGTGGGCCAGCAGGCTTTCGGTGCCGGCACCCGGGGCGACCATGAACATGGTGCTGGGGCGACGGGGCTTTTCGGTGTATTGCGCCGGGGGATCGAGGTAGTAGTCGAGGGCGCGTTTTATGGCTTCGCGGTCTTTGAGTAATTCTTCGGTGCGCGAGGCTTCGGCGTTGGGGGTGGTGGTATTGAAGGGTGGGTCGGGGATTAACTTATCCATACAAACTCCTGCTGAAATGGGTGCCACCACTCGCCGGATCTCAAGCGACGAGGAGGTGGCAGCTATGTGCAGAGTGAGATCCACCGGAGCAGGCAACCGGCCAGACCGAAGTCTGCCCGCACACAGCTGCCATAACGCATTTACAGGCAGCGGATAAGCTGGCGCCAATTATGGTGGTGTTGGCGCTAGATGCATAGCAATTGCCGGGGATCTCACGCCCGGTCGCTGAGTTGTCAGCGACAGCCAAAGGTTATTGGGCCCGCGTCCGACCGACAACCTGAAAAATGCGTGGGAAAGGTCTGCGTTCTGACACACCCGTTAAACATTCAAAAGCGGAACGCGGAGCGTCCCTGGCGGCATTCCCACGCGGGAGCGTGGGAACGATCAATCCCACGTCTGACACCGAATGCTCGCCTGACACGGATGACTGTAGGAGCCGTCGAGTGAAACGAGGCAGTGCCTACCAGGGAATCAGCATCAACCCAAAGAGGTCCAAACTGACAGCGCCGTCAGTTACCCGTCACTCTACTGACGGCCGAACAGGTTTATAAAGGAAGGTATAAACCTGACAAAACTCCGACCACTCTGCCCGGCGCCCCACTCGCATGCGAACTCAGAAAAAAACCGCGTTGTTCGCCGCCCTTCTGATCGTCCTGGCAGCGCTGGGCGTGTGGTACGTCGCCAAGCCCGCCACGACCAAACTGGCCACCTCCACCGCCATCCCCGTGCGAGTGGTCAGCGTCGCCGAAAAAGACGTGCCCCGCTACGTCAGCGGCATCGGCTCGGTGCTGTCGCTGCACAGTGTGGTCATACGTCCGCAGATCGACGGCATTCTCACCCAATTGCTGGTCAAGGAAGGCCAACGCGTGAACAAAGGTGACCTGCTGGCCACCCTCGACGACCGCTCGATCCGCGCCAGCCTCGATCAGGCACGGGCGCAACTGGGCGAAAGTCAGGCGCTACTGCAAGTGGCACAGGTCGATCTCAAGCGCTACAAACTGCTGAGCGTCGACGACGGCGTGTCCAAGCAGACCTATGACCAGCAACAAGCCCTGGTCAACCAACTCAAAGCCACTGCCCAAGGCAATCAGGCATCAATCGACGCCGCTCTGGTGCAGCTTTCCTACACACAGATTCGCTCCCCGGTCACCGGTCGCGTCGGTATTCGCACAGTGGATGAAGGCAACTTCCTGCGCATGACTGACACTCAAGGGTTGTTCACGGTGACCCAGATCGACCCGATCGCCGTGGAGTTTTCCCTGCCACAACAAATGCTGCCGACCCTGCAAGGCCTGATCAACGATCCCCAGCACACGCCGGTCAAGGCTTACATCGGTGCCGACACCGACGGCGAAACCGGCAACCTGCTGGGCGAAGGCCACCTGACCCTGATCGACAACCAGATCAACGCCAACACCGGGACCATCCGCGCCAAGGCCGAATTCGCCAACCCCGCACAGAAACTCTGGCCGGGCCTGCTGGTAACGGTAAAAATTCAGACAGCGCTGGATAAAAATGCGCTGGTGGTGCCGCCCACCGTCGTACAACGTGGCCTCGATCAACATTTCGTCTACCGGGTCAACGGCGACAAGGCTGAAGCCGTTCAGGTGCAGATGGTTTATCAAGGCAGCGGCCAGGACATCATCAAAGGCGTGAAACCGGGCGATGTGCTGGTCAGCGACGGCCAGTCGCGGCTCAAACCTGGCTCGACCGTGCAGGTAGTGACCGACCCGCCGCAAGTGGTGCAATCGGAGCCGAAACCATGAAGGGTCATGGCTCGGTTTCCGCGTGGTGCATCGATCATCCGGTGGCGACGGTCCTGCTGACTTTTGCCTTGGTGCTGCTCGGTGTTATTGCCTTTCCGCGACTGCCAATTGCCCCGCTGCCCGAAGCGGAATTCCCGACCATCCAGGTGGCTGCGCAACTGCCCGGCGCCAACCCCGAGACCATGGCCTCGTCGGTGGCCACGCCGCTTGAAGTGCAATTTAGCGCCATCCCCGGCGTGACCCAAATGACCTCGAGCAGCGCCCTGGGCTCGACCATCCTGACCCTGCAATTCACCCTCGACAAAAGCATCGACACCGCCGCGCAGGAAGTCCAGGCCGCGATCAATACTGCCGCCGGCAAACTGCCCAAAGACATGCCGAACCTGCCGAACTGGAGGAAGGTCAACCCGGCCGACAGCCCGGTGCTGATCCTCAGCATCCACTCACCGCAAATGCCCGGCACCGAAGTCAGTGACTTGGTGGAAACCCTGCTCGCCCGTCAGATCAGCCAGATCGACGGCGTAGGCAATATCAATATCACCGGTCAGCAACGTCCGGCGATTCGCGTGCAGGCCTCGGCGGACAAACTCGCCGCCATCGGCCTGACCCTGGCAGACATCCGCCTGGCGATCCAGCAGACCAGCCTCAACCTGGCCAAGGGTGCGTTGTACGGCGAGTCGAGCATTTCGACCTTGTCCACCAACGACCAATTGTTCCACCCCCAGGAATACGGTCAGCTGATTGTTTCCTACAAGGACGGCGCACCGGTTCATCTCAAGGATGTGGCCAAAGTCGTCAACGGTTCGGAAGACGCCTACATCCAGGCCTGGGCTGACGGTCAGCCGGGGGTGAACCTGGTGATTTTCCGGCAACCGGGAGCCAACATCGTCGCGACCGTCGACCGTATCCAAGCGGCACTGCCGACGCTGGAGGCCATGCTGCCGGCCTCAGTGCAGGTCAACGTGTTGGTCGACCGCACCCAGACCATCCGCGCTTCGTTGCATGAAGTGGAAGTCACCCTGCTGATCGCGATCCTGCTGGTGGTGGCGGTGATGGCGCTGTTCCTGCGGCAGTTGTCGGCGACCCTGATCGTGGCGTCGGTGCTCGGTGTGTCGTTGATCGCCAGTTTTGCCCTGATGTACATCATGGGCTTCAGCCTGAATAACCTGACGCTGGTGGCGATCGTGGTGTCCGTCGGGTTTGTGGTGGACGATGCGATTGTGGTGGTGGAAAACATTCACCGCCACCTGGAGGCCGGCGACGGCATGCGCGAGGCGGCGATCAAGGGCGCCGGCGAGATCGGTTTTACCGTGGTCTCGATCAGTTTCTCGCTGGTGGCGGCGTTCATTCCGCTGCTGTTCATGGGCGGTGTGGTCGGGCGGCTGTTCAAGGAATTCGCCCTGACCGCCACCTCGACCATCATGATTTCCGTGGTGGTGTCCCTGACGCTGGCGCCGACCCTGGCCGCGCTATTCATGCGCGCGCCGGTGCATCACGCCCACGGCAAACCGGGTTTCGGCGAACGCTTGCTGGCGCTGTATGAGAAAGGCCTGCGCCGCGCCCTCGCCCATCAGACATTGATGATCGGTGTGTTCGGCCTGTCCCTCGGCCTGGCGGTCGCCGGGTACATTTTCATTCCGAAGGGTTTCTTCCCGGTGCAGGACACCGGTTTCGTCCTCGGCACCACCGAAGCGGCGGCGGACATTTCCTACGGCGACATGGTGAAAAAACACTTGGCGATGGCCGAAATCGTCGCCGCCGATCCTGCCGTCGAGACGTTCTCGCACTCGGTCGGCGTTGCGGGCAGCAACCAGACCATCGCCAACGGACGGTTCTGGATTTCGCTGAAAAAGCGCGGCGACCGCGATGTGTCCGCCAGTCAGTTCATCGACCGGATTCGCCCACAGCTGATGAAAGTCCCGGGCATCGCGCTGTATCTGCGTGCCGGGCAAGACATCAACCTCAGCTCCGGCCCGAGCCGCGCGCAGTATCAATACGTGCTCAAGAGCAACGACGGCGCACTCCTGAGCACCTGGACCCAGCGCCTGACGGAAAAACTGCGCAGCAACCCGGCGTTCCGCGACATTTCCAACGACCTGCAACTGGGCGGCAGCATTACCCACATCAGCATCGACCGCAGCGCTGCGGCGCGTTTCGGCCTGACGGCCAGCGATGTTGATGAAGCGCTGTACGACGCCTTCGGCCAGCGGCAGATCAACGAATTCCAGACCCAGACCAACCAGTACAACGTGATTCTAGAGCTGGACACCAAACAGCGTGGCAGGGCCGAAAGCCTCAACTATTTCTACCTGCGCTCGCCGCTGAGCGGGGAAATGGTGCCGCTGTCGGCCTTGGCGAAATTCACTGCGCCAACTATCGGTCCGTTGTCCATCGCTCACGACGGGATGTTCCCGGCAGCCAACCTGTCGTTCAACTTGGCGCCCGGCGTTGCGTTGGGTGATGCGGTGATCATGCTCAATCAGGCCAAGACCGACATCGGCATGCCGGTAGCCATCAGCGGTAATTTCCAGGGCGCGGCCCAGGCCTTCCAGAGTTCGCTGGCCAGCCAGCCGTGGCTGATTCTGGCAGCGCTGGTGGCGGTGTACATCATTCTTGGCGTGCTGTACGAAAGCTTCGTACACCCGCTGACGATCATCTCGACCCTGCCCTCGGCGGGGCTCGGGGCGGTGATCATGCTGTGGATCTGCGGCCAGGACTTTTCGATCATGGCGCTGATCGGGCTGGTGTTGCTGATCGGCATCGTCAAGAAGAACGGCATTCTGATGATCGACTTCGCACTGGACGCCCAGCGCAACCGTGGCTTGCCGCCAGAAGAGGCGATCTATGAGGCCTGTATGACGCGGTTCCGGCCCATCATCATGACCACCCTCGCCGCCCTGCTTGGTGCTCTGCCGCTGATGCTCGGCTACGGCACCGGCGCCGAACTGCGCCAGCCATTGGGCATCGCGGTGGTCGGCGGTTTGTTGGTGAGCCAGGCGCTGACGCTGTTCACCACGCCGGTCATATACTTGTGGCTTGAACGGCTATTCCATCGACCTAAGCCGGCACCGATATCGGCGCTGACGACCACAGACTGAGGCGGGCATCTACCGCGATAGTTCGAGCGCTTCTACCGAGTTGATGCATCGCGCAGTAACAGCGGCAACAACCATGGCCTGGGGCTGGCAATCGTCAAGGCGATTGCGCTGATGCACGGCGGGAATGTGTTTGTGCGCAGTGATCAGGGATGAATACGTTCGGCATCCACCTCCCGGTCTGATCACACAGAACCCTCGCCACAAAAAAACCAGACCATCCGACAGGGTAGTTATCGACTACCCGCCGAATGTCTTCTAAGCTTCCATTAGCAAAAGGCCAGCATGTTTTGCTGGCCTTTTTTTTATCCGGCATTTATATAGGCGCTCTGAACACAAGCGGTTTCTAGGACTCTGCCCGATTGTTGTAAAAGAACTTTCATAACGCCTTATTTGCAGAAGTCAGAACCATGAGTGTGAGCAGTACGAAATCTCGCCATCCGCGCCGCTCGACGCGCTCGGAACGGCTTCTGGTTCTCGGCAGTGTGTTGTTGGTGATTGCGATACTGAGCATCGTGGCGTTCCTGCTGATCCGTGAACGCGCCAATGCCGAATTGTCCGCCGCGCGCGCCGCCAACAATATCGTGCAATTGATCGACGCCGATGTACTGCGCAATGTCGAACTCTATGATGTATCCCTGCAGGGTTTGATCGCGGCTTCCCAGCGAGAAGACCTCAAGAGCGTTTCTCCAGCTATTCGACATCTGGCCTATTTCGACCGCGCCACTGCCGCGCCGTACAAGGGCAACATTTTGTTGCTCGACAACAAGGGCGACGTGATCGCCGACTCGGCCTCGGTGGAGCCCAGGCAAGGCAACTATACCGACCGCGAATACTTCCAGTCTCACGTGAACAACCCGGACCCGGGCATGTTCATCAGCCGCCCCTTCAGGAGCAGGTCGCCAGAGCAGGATTGGCGTATCAGTTTCAGCCGCCGGGTGAACGGCTCTCAGGGTGAGTTCCTGGGCGTGGCCGAAGCCGCCATGCGTTTGAGTTACTTCGATCAGTTGTTCAACAGTTTGAGCATCGGTCGTGACAGTACAGTCAATCTGATCAGCAAGGACGGGATTCTTCTGGCCCAGCAACCACGCCTGGCCGAAGAACTGATCGGCAAGGACTTCAGTAATCGTCCCAATTTCCAGCGCATCGTCAAGGAAGGCAACGGCAGCTTCACTGGCATCTCCAGCCGATACAAAGACAAACGCTTGTACACCTTCTCCAAGGTCGGAAACTTGCCGTTGATCGTCATCGTTGCGCTGTCCAGTGATGAGGTCTTTGCGACCTGGAAGCGCACGGCGGTGGTGGTCAGCTTTGCGACCATTGCGCTGTGCGTGAGCCTGCTGTGGTTGACCTGGTTGCTCTGCCGGGAATTGCGTCGGCGCCAAAGTGCCGAGCAGGAACTGGCACAACTGGCCGCTACCGACCCCTTGACCGGACTGGCCAACCGTCGAAGCCTGGATCAGGCCCTGCGCCACGAATGGTTTCGTGCCCAACGTTCCGGCCTGCCATTGTCGGTGCTGATGATCGATGTCGACCACTTCAAGGCGTTCAACGATCGCCATGGCCACCAGGGTGGCGACGATGCCTTGCGCTCGGTAGCCAAAGTGATCAGCGCCCGTGTCCGACGGCCGGCAGACCTTGTCGCCCGTTATGGTGGCGAGGAGTTTTCGGTGATTCTGGCTGAAACCGACTGCGCCGGCGCGCAACAGATTGCCGAGAACATCCGGGCAGCGGTGGAGCAGTTGCCGTTGGAGGGGAAAGATAAGTCGCCAATTACTGTCAGTATCGGTATCAGTACCTGGACGACGGCGTCTGATATCGGCCTGGAGCAATTGCTGTTTGTGGCGGACAAGGCGTTGTATCAGGCCAAGGAAAGTGGGCGGAATCGGGTGGTTGCAGCGGATTGATCGTTCCCACGCTCCGCGTGGGAATGCCTCCCCGGACGCTCCGCGTCCGTTTTGGCAGGACGCGGAGCGTCCCGAGCTGCATTCCCACGCAGAGCGTGGGAACGATCATACGAGCATAAAAAAAGGCCACCCGAAGGTAGCCTTTAAAAAACTAGAGAGGTTTTTTGCTTACACGGCCGCAACAGGACGCATGTAAGAGATCGGTGCAGTGCTGGCGTCTTCGAAAGTCACGACTTCCCAGGCATCTGTCTGCTCAATCAACTTGCGCAGCAGCTGGTTGTTCAATGCATGTCCGGACTTGAAGCCCTTGAACTCACCAATCAGGCTATTGCCCAGCAGGTAGAGGTCACCAATTGCATCGAGGATCTTGTGCTTCACGAATTCGTCTTCATAGCGAAGGCCGTCTTCGTTCAGTACACCATCCGCGTCGACCACAATAGCGTTTTCAACGCTGCCGCCGAGTGCGAGGTTGTGCTTGCGCAGGTACTCGATGTCACTCATGAAACCAAAGGTACGGGCGCGGCTGACTTCTTTTACGAACGAAGTGCTGGAAAAATCCACGCTTGCACTTTGTGTGCGGTCACGGAAAACCGGGTGATCAAAATCGATCTCGAAGCTCACTTTGAAACCTTCGAAAGGGACGAAAGTGGCGCGCTTGTCGCCGTCTTCCACTGTCACTTCCCGCAAGATCCGGATGAACTTCTTGGCGGCGTCCTGTTCTTCCAGGCCGGCCGATTGAATCAGGAATACGAAGGGTCCAGCGCTACCATCCATGATCGGGACTTCGGACGCGGAGAGCTCGACGTAGGCGTTATCGATGCCCAGGCCAGCCATGGCCGAGAGCAGGTGCTCCACCGTGTCCACTTTGACGTCACCGTTAACAAGCGTGGTCGACATAGTGGTTTCGCCAACGTTTTCCGCGCGGGCAGGGATCTGCACCACAGGGTCGAGGTCAGCACGACAAAACACAATGCCGGTGTCGACGGGCGCTGGCTTGAGGGTCAGGTAGACCTTCTCCCCGGAGTGCAGGCCGACACCTGTGGCACGGATAATATTCTTCAGGGTGCGTTGTTTTATCATGGCATGGGCCGCTTCAGCGCAAATTGCGAACTGGTATCAACAAAGGCTGGCGATAATAGCAGACCAGACCTTTGCTGAACACCAATCACCCGAATACCCCTGATACATTTCATCAATCGGCCTGACGACGCAGGAAAGCCGGGATGTCCAGATAGTCCAGGTCATCTTGCGGGTTCATCTTCGCGGCAGTCGCAGCACCGGCCTGAGCCTGGTTGCGCATGACGGTCGGACGGTCCAGGTCACGGTAGTTCACCGCAGGCTGTTCCTGACGAACAGGGGCTTGTTGTTGTGGCTGGGAGGCCATCGAGGTGTGAACGGTATTGTCGATGACCTTCACAGGCTTCTCGATTTTAGCGCCTAAACCGGTGGCAACAACAGTCACGTGCAGCTCGTCGCGCATGTCTGGATCGATAACGGTACCGACCTTGACCATCGCGTGCTCGGAAGCGAAGGCTTCGATGATGCTACCCACGTCGGAGTACTCACCCAGGGACAGGTCAGGACCGGCGGTGATGTTCACCAGGATGCCGCGTGCGCCTTGCAGGTTCACGTCTTCGAGCAACGGGTTGCGAATGGCCGCTTCGGTGGCCTCACGCGCACGGTTCGGACCGCTGGCGCAGCCAGTGCCCATCATCGCCATGCCCATTTCGCTCATCACGGTACGCACGTCGGCAAAGTCGACGTTGATCATGCCCGGACGCTTGATGATGTCGGAGATACCGCGAACGGCACCGGCCAGTACATCGTCGGCCTTGGCGAAAGCCGACAGCAAGCTGGCGTCTTTACCGAGGATGGTCAGCAGCTTCTCGTTGGGAATGGTGATCAACGAGTCGACGCTTTCAGACAGCAGACGAATACCTTCGTCGGCGATCTGCATACGCTTGCGACCTTCGAACGGGAACGGACGGGTCACCACCGCAACGGTGAGGATCCCCATTTCCTTGGCCACTTCGGCGATGATCGGCGCAGCACCGGTACCGGTACCACCGCCCATGCCGGTGGTGATGAACACCATATTGGTGCCCTGCAGGACTTCGGCAATGCGCTCACGGTCTTCGAGAGCGGCCTGACGACCTACTTCAGGGTTGGCGCCGGCGCCCAGGCCTTTGGTCACGCCGGTACCCAGTTGCAGGATGGTCCGCGCGCCGATGCTTTTCAGCGCTTGGGCATCAGTGTTGGCGCAGATGAATTCAACGCCTTCAATGTTGCTCTTGACCATGTGATTGACAGCGTTGCCGCCGCCACCGCCAACACCGATAACTTTAATTACCGGGCTTGCGGGGATGTTGTCTACGAGTTCAAACATTTTCCCTCTCCTTACATTCTCTAGTTTTTTTCGCCTACTGCGTTTTGCTGCTTTACTGCTTGTAGCTTGAAACTGCTTCGTCAGAAGTTGCCTTGTACCCAGCTCTTGATGCGATCGAGCAAAGCGGCTTTCGGCTCGTCATTGCTGTAGCTGTCGCGGCTGCCGATGCCCGAGAACGAAATCCCGTCGGACTGCTTCTGCAGGCCGTACATCAACAGGCCAACGCCGGTGGAATAAATCGGGTTGCGGACCACGTCGTCCAGGCCCTTGACGCCATGCGGCACGCCCAGGCGAACCGGCATGTGGAAGATCTCTTCGGCCAGTTCGACCGCGCCTTCCATCTTCGACGTACCGCCGGTCAGCACGATGCCGGCCGGGATCAGGTCTTCGTAGCCACTGCGACGCAGTTCAGCCTGGATCAGGGTGAACAGTTCGTCGTAACGCGGCTCGACCACTTCGGCCAGGGCCTGACGGGACAGCTCGCGCGGTGGACGGTCGCCGACGCTTGGCACCTTGATGGTTTCGCCGGCACCGGCCAGTTTGGCCAGGGCACAGGCGTAGCGAATCTTGATTTCTTCGGCGTACTGGGTCGGGGTGCGCAGCGCCATGGCGATGTCGTTGGTCACCTGATCGCCCGCTATCGGGATGACCGCGGTGTGACGGATCGCACCTTCGGTGAAGATCGCGATGTCGGTGGTTCCGCCGCCGATGTCCACCAGGCATACGCCCAGCTCTTTCTCGTCATCGGTCAGGACCGAGTAGGCCGAGGCCAACTGCTCGAGAATGATGTCGTCGATTTCCAGACCGCAGCGGCGCACGCATTTTTCAATGTTCTGTGCAGCGTTCACGGCGCAGGTGACCACGTGAACCTTGGCTTCCAGACGCACACCGGACATACCCAGCGGCTCGCGAACGCCTTCCTGGTTATCGATCACGTAATCCTGCGGCAGGGTGTGCAGCACGCGCTGGTCAGCCGGGATCGCCACAGCCTGGGCAGCGTCGAGAACGCGCTCAAGGTCGGCGGAGCTGACTTCGCGATCACGAATCGCCACGATGCCGTGGGAGTTCAGGCTGCGGATGTGATTGCCGGCCACGCCGACAAACGCCGAGTGGATTCGGCAACCGGCCATCAGCTGCGCTTCTTCGATCGCGCGCTGGATCGACTGGACGGTGGACTCAATGTTCACCACCACGCCTTTTTTCAGGCCGCGGGACGGATGAGTACCGATCCCGACGATTTCGAGCGTGCCGTCGTCCGCGACCTCGCCTACCAGCGCCACCACCTTGGAGGTGCCGATATCGAGACCGACGATCATTTTGCCGCTTTGCACGTTTGCCATGGGTCCTGCCTCTTCTTAATTCTTCGCGACAGCGGGTTGGGCTGTCGTCGGCGCTACAGGTTCCCGCCAGCCAACGGCGAGGCCGTTGGCGTAGCGCAGATCGATGCGCGCAATGTTCGTAATCTGTTCTTTAAGCGTCTTGTCGTAGATGGCGATGAAGCGGCGCATCTTTTCCACCAGGTTGCCGCGTCCCAGCAGCAGTTCGATCCCCGGGCCCGCGCTGCCGGCGCCGGTGGTCAGGAACCAGCTGCCTCGTTCACGCAATTCCAGGCGTGCAATCGAGAAGCCCAATGGCCTGAGCATCTGGCTCAGCACCTGATATTGCTGCATCACTTGCTGCTGGGCCCGCTGCGGGCCGAACAGCTGTGGCAAGTGTTCGTAGTTCGCCAGCTCACGCGGGGTGAACGCCTGCCCCTGGTTGTTCAACAGCGACTCATCGCCCCAACGGGCCACCGGCAGTTGTTCTTCCAGGCGAATCACTACTTGATCCGGCCATACCCTGCGCACTTCGGCGTGGGCAATCCATGGCATCTGTTCAAGCTCGGTGCGCATGCTCTCCAGGTCGATAGTGAAGAAGCTCGACGCCACGTAGGGGGCGATCCGCTGCTGCACCGCTTGCTGGCTGATGTAACTCAAGTCGCCCTGCACCGCGATTTTGGTGACCGGCCGGTCGGCGTACGGCAGCAAACGCTGTGCGCCTTCATAAGTGCCGAACCCCAGCGCAACCAGCAGCACGGGCCAGAACAGGCTTTTCAGAAAACCAAAGTTGGCTTTCGGCAGGCGCGCGGACATCGGCTCTTTGGCCACCATTCGGCTGGCACCCCGCGGCACCGGTTTGCGGCCGGGTGCGGAGGGCTGATGTCTAAGCTGTGCGCCTTGCATCGTCTTAACCTCTAGTTTCTTCAATACTGGCGGCGAGAATCGCCAGAACCAGTTGCTGGAAATCCAGACCGGCAGCACGGGCTGCCATTGGCACCAGACTGTGATCGGTCATGCCCGGTGCGGTGTTGACTTCCAGGAACCAGAACTGGCCGGCGGCGTCCTGCATCACGTCTGCCCTGCCCCAACCAGCAATACCCAGCGCCTCACAGGCTTTGGCCGTGAGGTCCATGAGTTCTTTTTCTTTATCGCTGTCCAGGCCACACGGAATCCGGTACTGGGTATCGGAAGCCACGTACTTGGCGTCGTAGTCGTAGAAACTGTGCGTCGTGCCCAGGGCAATCGGTGGCAACACCTGGTCACGCAGGGTGGCGATGGTGAACTCCGGACCTTGAATCCATTGCTCGACCAACACTTGTGAATCGTAGGTACTGGCCGCTTTCCACGCGTCGATCAATTCAGACGTGGAAGTCACTTTGGCCATCCCGATACTGGAACCTTCATGGGCCGGTTTGACGATCAAAGGGAAGCCCAGTTCCGTGGCCGCCGAAATACAATCGGCCTCAGAGCTCAGTACCGCGTGGCGTGGCGTCGGAATGCCGAGGCTGTGCCAGACCTGCTTGGTGCGCAGTTTGTCCATGGCCAGGGCGGAGGCCAGAATGCCGCTGCCGGTGTACGGAATCCCTGCGCATTCGAGCAGGCCCTGCATGCTGCCGTCTTCACCGCCACGACCGTGGAGGATGATGAAGGCGCGGTCGATTTTTTCGTTCAGCAGACGCTGCAGCAGGTCATCGCCCACATCAAGACCGAAGGCGTCCACACCGGCGCTTTGCAGTGCTTCGAGCACTGCGTTACCCGACTTCAGGGACACTTCACGCTCGGCACTCTTGCCGCCGAACAGCACGGCGACGCGACCGAAATCTTTCGGCGCAATAGTGGAGACGAGGTTGGCGTAAGCAGCAGTCATTTCAACTTCCCCTCTACCGGAGCAGCAACGGCTCCGGCAAACAACGGACTGTTCAACAGTTTCGGTGCAAGACCGCCGATATCACCGGCGCCCTGGCACAGCAGAATGTCGCCGGCACGCAGCAGCGGCTTGACGATCGGTGCGAGGTCGATGCCGCGCTCGATGTAGATCGGGTCGAGCTGACCGCGCTGGCGGATGCTGTTGCACAGCTTGCGGCTGTCGGCACCCGGGATTGGCTCTTCGCCGGCCGGGTAGACCTCCATCAGTAGCAGCACATTGGCGTCGGCCAGTACATTGACGAAATCGTCGTACAGGTCGCGGGTGCGGCTGTAACGGTGCGGCTGGTAAACCATCACCAGACGACGCTCCGGCCAGCCACCGCGCACGGCTTTGATCACGGCCGCGACTTCGGTCGGGTGGTGACCGTAGTCGTCCACCAGCATCACGTTGCCGCCTTCAACCGGCAGTTCGCCGTACACCTGGAAGCGCCGACCGACACCCTGGAACCCGGACAGGCCCTGGACGATGGCTTCATCGCTGACGCCTTCGTCGGTGGCAATGCAAATGGTCGCCAGCGCGTTCAGCACGTTGTGGTTGCCCGGCATGTTCACCGACACATCCAGCGGCTCGCGTTCAGGGCGCAGCACGGTGAAGAAAGTTTGCATGCCCTGCTGACGTACATTGATGGCACGGACGTCGGCATCGTCGCCAAAGCCATAAGTGACCGTCGGACGTTTCACCAGCGGCAGGATTTCACGCACCATCGGATCGTCCAGGCACACCACCGCCAGACCGTAGAACGGCAGGTTGTGCAGAAACTCGACGAAGGTTTTCTTCAGTTTGTTGAAGTCACCGTCGTAGGTCGCCATGTGGTCGGCGTCGATGTTGGTGACCACGGCCACCAGCGGCTGCAAGTGCAGGAAGCTGGCATCGCTTTCGTCGGCTTCGGCAATCAGGTAACGGCTGGTGCCGAGCTGGGCATTGGTGCCCGCGGCATTCAGACGACCACCGATCACGAATGTCGGGTCCAGGCCACCGGCCGCGAACACCGAAGCGATCAGGCTGGTGGTGGTGGTTTTGCCGTGGGTACCGGCGACGGCGATGCCGTGGCGGTAGCGCATCAGCTCGGCCAGCATCTCGGCACGCGGCACCACCGGAATCCGACGTTCCAGGGCGGTGGCGACTTCCGGGTTGGACGTGTTCACGGCGCTGGAGGTGACCAGCACATCGGCGTTCGCGGCGTTCTCGGCACGGTGGCCGATATAGATGTGGGCACCGAAGGATTCCAGGCGCTCGGTCACCGGCGATGCTTTGAGGTCGGAACCGGACACTTCATAGCCCAGGTTCAGCAACACTTCGGCAATACCGCACATGCCCACGCCGCCGATGCCGACGAAGTGGATGCGACGGATGCGGCGCATTTCCGGGTGCGGCATGGCTTTCTTGTTCTCAACCATGGGCCACCTCCAGGCAGGTATCGACCACGTTACGAGTGGCATCGGGTTTGGCCAGGCGGCGTGCCGCGGTGGCCATGTCGTTGAGTCGTTGCGGTTGCATCAAGACCTCTGTCAGGCGAGCGGCAAGATCCGCTGCGCCGGTCGTTCTTTGCGGCATCAGGAAGGCAGCGCCTTCACGGGCCAAATAATCAGCGTTGCGGGTCTGGTGATCGTCGATCGCGTGGGGCAAAGGCACCAGCATCGAGGGCAGACCGGCAGCCGCCAGTTCACTGATGGTCAGTGCGCCTGCGCGGCACACCACTAGGTCGGCCCAACCATAGGCTTGGGCCATGTCTTTGATGAAAGGCTGCACTTGCGCCTCGACACCAGCTGCGCGATAGCGCTCTGTAGTCACTTCATCGTGGTTTTTGCCGGCCTGATGAAACACGTCCGGGCGCAGGTCGGGGGCGACTTGCGACAGGGCTTCAGGCAGCAACTTGTTCAACGGCTCTGCGCCCAGGCTTCCGCCCAGGATCAGCAAACGTGCCTTGCGACCGGCCAGGGCAGGTCGCGGTGTTTCGAGGAACAGCTCGGTGCGCACCGGGTTACCGGTGGTGCGACGGCTGTTCGACAGGGTAAAGGTGTCGGGGAACGCTTCACAGACTCGGGCGGCCAACGGCACCAGCAACCGATTGGCGGTACCGGCCACGGCGTTCTGCTCGTGAACGATCACCGGCACGCCGGCCAACTTGGCTGCAACGCCGCCGGGGCCAGTCACATAACCGCCGAAGCCGACCACGCAGACTGGCTGCAGCTGACGAATGATCGCCCGCGCCTGCCAGATCGACTTGAGCACCATGAACGGTGCCTTGAGCAGGGACAATTTGCCCTTGCCGCGCAAACCGCTGGCGTTGATCCGATGCAATTCAAGACCGGCCGCCGGCACCAGATCGTTTTCGATCCCGCGCGGCGTGCCGAGCCAGTGCACGGTATAACCGCGGGCCTGGAACTCCCGAGCGCAGGCCAGCGCCGGGAACACATGCCCCCCGGTGCCGCCAGCCATGATCAATACATTAGCGCCCATGGTTCGGCTCCTCGGCGAAGTCGCTCTCATGGAACTCCATCTCTTCGCTGCCCAAGTGGGTTCGACTCTCCCACTCGATGCGCAGCAACAAGCCAAGACAGGCACAGCAGATCACCAACGAACTGCCGCCATAACTGAGAAATGGCAGGGTCAGACCTTTGGTCGGCAGCAGACCGACGTTCACCCCGATGTTGATCAGGAACTGACCAATCCACAGGAACGACAAGCCGTACGCGATGTAGGCGGCGAAAAATTGCTTGGCCTTCTCGGCCCAGTAACCGATGTACATGCCACGAATACAGACAAAGACGAACAGCGCTACGGTGCACAAAGAACCCACGGCACCCAGCTCTTCGGCCAGGACCGAGAACACGAAGTCGGTGTGCGCTTCCGGCAGGTAGAACTGTTTCTGCACGCTGTTGCCCAGGCCAACGCCCAGCCATTCGCCGCGACCGAAAGCGATCAAGGCCTGAGACAACTGATAGCCAGCACCGAACTGGTCGGCCCACGGGTCCGCAAAGTTGGTCAGACGCGCCATTCGATACGGCTGCATTTGAATCAACAGCACCACCGCGGCGACAGCCAGGACAACCATCAAGGAAAAACGGAACAGCCCGACCCCGCCGAGGAACAGCATCGCCGCAGCCGCTCCCATCATCACGACGGTGGCACCGAAGTCCGGCTCCATCAGCAACAGACCCGCCATTGGCAGCAGAACGATGAACGGCTTGAAGAAGCCCATCCAGCTTTCACGCACTTCTTTCTGGCGCCGCACCAGATAACCGGCGAGGTAGATCACCACGAACACCTTGGCGATCTCGGAAGGCTGGACGTTGAAGAAACTGAAGCCGATCCAGCGCATCGAACCGTTCACTTCACGGCCGATCCCGGGGACGATCACCATCACCAGCAAACCGAACGCACCAATCAGCATCAGCCAGCCCAGGCGTTGCCAGGTCGCGATCGGAATCATCATGGTGACGACGCAGGCACCAAGGCCCAGTACTACGTAGATCAGGTGGCGAATCATGTAGTACAGGGCACTGCCCGATTGCACCGCCCCCACCTCGGTCGAGGCCGATGCAATCATCACCAGCCCAAGACCCAGCAGCGCCAGGCAGCCGGCGAGCATCGGGAAATCGAGGTCGATGCCGCGCCCGGTGATGATCGGCGACGGATACGGCTTGATGATATTCAGGAGGCTCATGCCAAGTCCTCCACGGCGCGGACAAACTGGTGACCGCGATCTTCGTAGTTCTTGAACATGTCGAAACTGGCGCAGGCTGGCGACAACAGCACCGCGTCGCCCGGCTCGGCAGTGGCGCGGCATTGTTCGACGGCTTCGACGAGCGAGCCGACGCGGATCAGCGGCACGCCGTCACCGATGGCCTCACCAATCTTGTCGGAGTCGCGGCCCATCAGGATCACGGCACGGCAGTTGGCCGCGACTGGATCACGCAGATCCTTGAACTCGGCACCCTTGCCGTCACCACCGGCGATCAGCACGATCTTGCCGTCGATGTCCGCGCCCAAACCTTCGATGGCAGCCAGTGCGGCGCCGACGTTGGTGGCTTTTGAATCGTTGTAGTAGCTCACGCCATTCAGGTCGCGCACCCACTGGCAGCGGTGCTCGAGCCCGGCGAAACTGCGCAGGGCCGAAAGCATGGTGTCGAACGGCAAGCCGACAGCATGGCCCAACGCCAATGCCGCCAGAGCGTTGGACTGGTTATGGGCGCCACGAATCTTCAATTCGCGCACCGGCATCAGGTTCTGGAATTCGAAGGCCAGGTATTTCTCGCCGCCTTCTTCACGGATACCGAAGGCCTTGAAATCGGGTTTGCTCAGGCCGAAGGTCCAGCATGGCTGACCTTCACCCATCAACGGACGGCTCAGGGCGTCCTGACGGTTGACCACAAATTGTTTGGCACCCCGGAAGATCCGGTGCTTGGCCAGATGATAGGCCGGCAGACCGCTGTAGCGGTCCATGTGGTCTTCGCTGATGTTGAGCACGGTCGCCACTTCGGCGTTGAGTTGATCGGTGGTTTCCAGTTGGAAACTCGACAACTCCATCACGTACAGCTCGACGTCGTCGCTGAGCAAGTCCAGCGCCGGCGTGCCGAGGTTGCCGCCGACGGCCACACGCTTGCCGGCCGCAGCCGCCATCTCGCCGACCAGGGTGGTGACGGTGCTTTTTGCGTTGGAACCGCTGATGGCGACAATCGGCGCCTTCGCGTTACGCGCGAACAGCTCGATGTCGCCGGACAACTTCACGCCACGGGCGGCGGCAGCCTGCAGGGCCGGGGTCGCCAGAGCCAGGCCGGGGCTCACGTAGAGCTCGTCGGCACGGCACAGGAATTCGACGTCCAGCTCGCCACAACGCACTTCCACGTGCGGATAGTCACGCTTGAGCGTGGCCAGTTCCGGTGGATTTTCCCGCGTATCGGCGACCGCAAATGACACGCCCCGGTTCGCCAGGAAGCGAACCAGGGACATGCCGCTCTTGCCGAGGCCGACAACGATGCGGAAGTGGTCAGAAGCGATCAGAGACACTCGTTCTACCTCAGCTTCAGGGTGGCAAGGCCGACCAGGACCAGAATCACGGTGATGATCCAGAAACGGACGATCACACGCGGCTCGGGCCAGCCCTTGAGTTCAAAGTGGTGGTGTATCGGTGCCATGCGGAATACACGGCGACCGGTCAACTTAAAGGAGGCAACCTGAATGACGACTGACAGGGTCTCCATCACGAACACACCGCCCATGATGAACAGGACGATTTCCTGACGGACGATCACCGCGATGGTGCCCAAGGCTGCGCCCAGCGCCAGTGCGCCGACGTCGCCCATGAATACTTGGGCCGGATAGGTGTTGAACCAGAGGAACCCCAGGCCCGCGCCGATCAACGCGCCGCAAAACACGATCAACTCACCCGCGCCCGGTACGTAAGGAATCAGCAGGTATTCGGCGAATTTCACGTTACCCGACAGGTAGCAGAAGATCCCCAAGCCACCGCCGACCATCACGGTAGGCATGATCGCCAGACCGTCGAGGCCGTCGGTCAGGTTGACCGCGTTGCTCGAACCGACAATCACGAAATAGGTCAGGACGATGAAACCCGCGCCCAATGGAATGCTGTAGTCCTTGAGCATCGGCAGGATCAGGGTGGTTTCCACCGGCGTCGAGGCAGTCATATAAAGGAAGATCGCCGCGCCCAGACCGAACACCGACTGCCAGAAATACTTCCAGCGGCTCGGAAGGCCGCGGGAGTTTTTCTCGATGACTTTGCGGTAATCGTCGACCCAGCCGATGGCACCGAACAGCAGGGTTACCAACAACACGACCCACACGTAACGGTTGCTCAGGTCGGCCCAGAGCAAGGTGCTGACACCGATGGACGAAAGAATCAGCGCGCCGCCCATGGTCGGGGTGCCCGACTTGGACAGGTGCGATTGCGGGCCGTCGTTGCGAACGGATTGACCGATCTGACGGTTCTGCAAGGTGCGGATCATCCACGGGCCATAGCACAGCGACAAGACCAGCGCGGTCAGCACACCGAGAATCCCGCGCAGGGTCAGGTACTGAAAGACCGCGAAGCCTTTGTAGAACTGTTGCAGATACTCCGCTAGCAGCAGCAGCATTAATGTTTCTCCAGACGGGGCCCGCACAAAGCGGCGACGATGTTTTCCATCGCGGCGCTGCGCGAGCCCTTGATCAAAATGGTGGTGTTTGTGTCCTGCTCGGCTTCCAGGGCCTTGATCAGCTCAGCCTGAGTACTGAAGTGAAAAGCCTGTTCGCCGAAAGCGTTCACGGCGTGCGCCATCATTGGCCCGACCGCGTAAAGCGCGGATACCTTGCCGCGGGCGTACTCACCCACATCGCGGTGCCCCTGCTCCGCCCAATCGCCCAACTCGCCGATATCTCCGAGCACCAAAACGGTGCGACCGGAAAAGCCGGCGAGTATATCAACGGCGGCGCACATAGAGGTGGGGTTTGCGTTGTATGTGTCATCAATCACGCGCATGCCGTTAGTCGCCAGTTGCGCGACGGTGCGGCCCTTCACCGGTTGCACCGCGCCGAGACCAGTGGCGATGCCGGGCAGCGACACGCCCAAAGCATGAGCTGCAGCGGCGGCGGCCATGGCATTGGCGACGTTATGGGTGCCGAGCAGGTTCAGTTGAACCCGTTCCACACCTTCAGGGCTGTGCAGGTTGAACGCCGGGCAACCGCGAGCATCGCGATCCAGATCGCTGGCGTAGAAGTCGGCGCTGAGGTTGCTCAGGGCAAACGTCAGCACGTGGCGACCGGCGGCTCGGGTTTTCCAGATTTCAAACGCCTTGTCGTCGAGATTCAGCACGGCGACGCCATCGGCATCCAGCCCTTCGAGAATCTCGCCCTTGGCTTCAACGATTTTTTCCGGTCCGCCGAACTCGCCGACATGGGCGGTCCCGGCGTTATTGATGACAGCCACGTGCGGCTTGGTCATGGCGACGGTGTAAGCAATCTCGCCGAGCCGCGAAGCACCGAGTTCGATCACGGCCGCGGTATGTTCCGGCGCCAGTTCGAGCAGGGTCAGCGGAGCGCCCAGGTCATTGTTCAGGTTGCCACGGGTCGCCAGCACCGGACCGCGCGTGCGCAGGATGCTCGCGAGCATTTCCTTGACCGTGGTCTTGCCGCTGGAACCGGTGATGGCCACGACTGGCTGAGTGAATGCCGCACGGTTTATCGCGCCCAATTGGCCGAGGGCCTGGCGGGTGTCCTTGACCAGCAGTTGTGGCAGCGCGCTGTCGGTAACTTCGCGCTCGACCAAGGCACCCACGGCGCCTTTGGCGGCGACGTCATTGAGGTAGTCATGTCCATCAAAACGCGGGCCGGCCAGAGCGATAAACAGCTGGCCTGGCTTGATCGCGCGGCTGTCGATGCTGACGCCGTTGAAGCTGGCGTCGCTGGCAATCAGACGGCCATTCAATGCGCTGGTCAGTTCGCTCAGCTTCAAGGCTTTAAGCATGGGCCACCTCCCACGCGGTCAGGGCGTAATCAGCCTCGACCAGATCGGAGAAAGCGTGGCGCTCGCCGTTGATTTCCTGATAGTCCTCGTGACCTTTACCGGCTAGGACAATCACGTCATCCGCCGAAGCGCTGGCGATCAATTGGGCAATCGCCTGGCCACGGCCGGCGACGAAGGCAACTTTATCCACAGCGGTGAAACCGGCGCGGATGTCATCGAAAATCACAATCGGGTCTTCGGTGCGCGGATTGTCATCGGTGACCAATACGCCATCGGCCAGACGCTCGACCACTTCCGCCATCAGCGGACGCTTGCCCCGATCGCGATCACCGCCACAACCGAACAGGCACAGCAACCGACCTTTAGCGTGAGGACGCAGGGCCATCAAGACTTTTTCCAGCGCATCCGGCGTGTGGGCATAATCGACCACCACCAACGGCTGACTACCGCCGCCCAGGCGCTGCATGCGACCGGCCGGGCCTTCGAGTTTCGGCAGCACTTTGAGGATTTCGTCCAGCGCGTAGTCCAGCCCGAGCAAGGCGCCGACCGCAGCCAACACGTTGCTCAAGTTGAAACGACCGAGCAAGGTGCTACGCAAATGGTGCTCGCCTTGCGGCGTGACCAATGTGGCGCGCACGCCTTCGTCGTCGAACTGCGCCTCGCGGCAATACAGGTAGGCGCTGGAATCTTCCAGGCTGTAAGTGATCAACCGCGACTCGCCTTTATCAGCAGCCAATTGCCGGCCGAAATCGTCGTCGAGGTTGACCACCCGGCACTTCAGATCATTCCAGGCAAACAACTTGGCCTTGGTTTCGCCATAGGCCTGCATGGTGCCGTGGTAATCCAGATGATCGCGTGACAGATTGGTCATCACCGCCACATTGAACGCCAACGCAGTCACGCGGCCCTGATCCAGGCCGTGGGAGGAGACTTCCATGGCCACGGCTTTGGCGCCGGCCTTTTTCAGGTCGGCGAGGGTCGCTTGCACCGCAATCGGGTTCGGCGTGGTGTGCAGGCCGCTTTCCAGCGCGCCGTAGAAGCCGGCGCCCAAGGTGCCGACGATGCCGCAGTGTTGACCGAGCAGGTCGAGTGCCTGGGCGACCAATTGGGTCACGCTGGTCTTGCCGTTGGTACCGGTCACGCCAATCAGATTCAAGTGACGGCTCGGTTCACCATAAAAACGCCCGGCAATGTCCGACAGCTGCGCCGCCAGGCCTTTGACCGGAATCAACGGCACGTCGGTAATCGGCAGCACGGTCGCGCCTTCGACTTCATAAGCCACGGCAGCCGCGCCGCGTTGCAAGGCATCGGCGATGTGCGCACGCCCATCGAACTTGCCACCCGGGACCGCGAGAAACAGATCGCCTGCCCGTACATTGCGACTGTCCAGCGCCAATTCGCGGATCAACAGATCGCGACCGGCGTGGGCGAAAATCTTGTTCAGGCTCAGCGACATCAGCCGCGCCCTCCATTAGCTTTCAGCGGAACGACCGGTGCGGTGTTCGCTTGTTGAGTGGCTGGCAGGTTGTCCGGGGTGATGTTCATCAGGCGCAGAGTCCCGGACATCACTTTGCTGAACACTGGCGCCGAGACCAGACCGCCGAAGTAACCGGCCTTGGTCGGTTCATCGATCACCACCACGATTGCGTAACGCGGATCGCTCATCGGGCCGAAGCCGGCGAACAGCGAGCGGT
This sequence comes from Pseudomonas sp. B21-048, assembly GCF_024748615.1. NCBI lineage: Bacteria > Pseudomonadati > Pseudomonadota > Gammaproteobacteria > Pseudomonadales > Pseudomonadaceae > Pseudomonas > Pseudomonas sp. B21-048. The sequence continues at coordinate 4,627,318 of NZ_CP087168.1, forward strand.
AGGAATTCTCGGCGTAGCCCTTGGTGCCGACCGACGTTTTACGTGCAGTACCCGACTTGCCGCCCACGTGATACGCCGGCACCTGCGCACGGAATACACCGCGCGGAGCCTCGATCACTTGTTGCAGCATGGTTTGCATGGTTTTTGCGACGGCTTCCGGCAATACCTGTGTGGTTTGCGGCGCCTTGTCGGTTTTGATCAGGGTCAGCGGCGCGAGGCGACCATTGTTGGCCAGGGCCGAGAAGGCGTGAACCAGCTGGATCGCGGTCACGGAAATACCGTAGCCATAGGACAGCGTGGCGGTTTCAGCTTTGCGCCATTCGCGGTAATTCGGCAGGTTGCCGACGCGCTCCCCCGGAAAGCCGAGGCCGGTGTCCTGGCCGAGGCCGACTTTCTGCGCCAGACGGAAAATCGTTTCGCCGCCAATATCGAACGCGACCTTACTCATGCCGACGTTACTGGAATTGATCAGAATGCCGGTCAGGTCGAGCACCGGGCCTTCGGTCTTCGATACGTCCTTGATGGTGTACTTGCCAATCTGCAAGGTGCCTGGATACACCTCGACGGTATCGGTGGGCTTCCAGCGACCGGTTTCAATCGCGGCGCTCATGGAAATCGCTTTCATGGTCGAACCCGGCTCGAACACGTCGATCATCGCACGGTTGCGCATCATCGCCGGTTGCAGGTTGCGACGGTTGTTCGGGTTGTAGGTCGGCTGGTTGACCATGGCGAGGATCTCGCCGGTCTTCACGTCCATGATCACCAGGCTGCCAGCCTTGGCGCCGTTCTCGATGATCGCGTTGCGCAGTTCACGGTTAGCCAGGTATTGCAAACGCAGGTCAATGGACAACGCCAAGGGCTTGCCGGCCTTGGCGTTTTTGGTGACCTGGACATCTTTGATCAGCCGGCCGCGCCGGTCCTTGATCACCTGCCGCTTGCCGGGCACGCCGGCCAGCCATTCATCGTAGGCCAGTTCGACGCCTTCGCGCCCGTGATCGTCGATGTCGGTAAAGCCGACCATGTGGGCGGTGACTTCGCCGGCCGGGTAGAAACGCCGGAACTCTTCGATGCCATAAACGCCCGGCACTTTCAGGTCGAGCACAGCCTGGCCTTGCTCGGGGGTCAGCCCGCGCACCAGATAAATGAATTCTTTATTGGCCTGGGCCTCGAGACGCTCGGCCAGGGCTTTCGGGTCCTGCCCCAGGGCAGCCGCCAGTGCCGGCCATTTCTCTTTGGCCGTTTGCATTTCCTTGGCGTTGGCCCACAGGGTCGTGACCGGCGTACTCACGGCCAAAGGCTCGCCGTTACGGTCGGTGATCAGACCTCGGTGAGCCGGAATTGGAATATGACGAACGCTGCGCGCATCGCCCTGACCTTTAAGGAAGGCACGGTCGACCACTTGCAAATCGATGATGCGCCAAGAGATCGCCGCCACCATGATACCGAGTAAACCCACCACCAAACGGAACCGCCATGGGAAGAGCGCGCCTTCGAGTTTCATCATGGCGCCACCATCTGCACTTCAGCGGCGCCGGGAATGCGCATCTTCAGTTGTTCGCTGGCCAGGACTTCGATACGGCTGTGGGCAGTCCAGGTGCTCTGTTCGAGAATCAACCGACCCCACTCTGCCTGCGCCTTGTCGCGCACGCTCAATTCGCTGTACAGCGAATTCAACAACTGGCGGTTCCAGTGTGCGCTATAAGACACGCCGATGGCCGACACGAGAACGCCGATAAACAGCAGCAGCATGAAAAAACTTCCGCCGGGAAGTGGCTTGGCGAAAAGTTTACTCACCGCAGCTTCTCCGCAACGCGCATGACAGCGCTACGGGAACGCGGGTTGGCCTTCAGTTCGGCGTCGGAGGCCGTCTGCGCTTTGCCATGGATTTTGATGATCGGTTCGAAAGCAACGTGACGGACCGGTAGGTTGCGCGGCAGGTTGTCGGCTTCGCCTTTCACCAGTTTGCGCATGAACAGTTTGACGATGCGATCTTCCAGCGAGTGGAAGCTGATGACGACCAGACGGCCGCCCACTTCCAGGCATTCCAGCGCGGCTTCGAGACCGGCTTCCAGATCGCCCAGTTCGTTGTTGACGTGGATACGCAGCCCCTGGAACGCACGGGTGGCCGGGTTCTTGCCCTTTTCCCATGCCGGGTTGGCAACTTTCAGCACTTCAGCCAGATCGCCAGTGCGCTCGAACGGCCTGATGTCGCGACGCTCGGCCACGGCACGCGCCATGCGACCGGAGAACCGCTCTTCGCCATATTCCTTGAACACACGGGCGATTTCTTCCACCGGCGCGGTGTTGACGAACTCGGCTGCACTGATCCCGCGGGACGGGTCCATGCGCATGTCCAGCGGACCGTCGTTGAGAAAACTGAAACCGCGCTCCGGGTCATCGAGTTGCGGGGAAGACACGCCGAGGTCAAGCAGAATACCGCTGACCTTACCGGTCAGACCACGTTCAGCGACTTCCGAACCGAGCTCGGCAAAGCTGCGCTGCACAATGACAAAGCGGCCGTCTTCGGCCGCTAGCGTTTGCCCGGTGGCAATCGCTTGGGGATCTTTGTCGAATCCGAGCAGCCGACCCTCAGGCCCGAGCTGGCTGAGGATCAACCGACTGTGTCCGCCACGTCCGAACGTACCGTCCAGATAGCAGCCATCAGGACGTACGGCGAGAGCCTCGACGGCTTCGTCAAGCAATACGGTGATGTGGTTAAAGCCGCTATCAATAGTCACAGGATCAAATCACGCAGTTCATCAGGCATGGCGCCCGGTTGTTGAATAGCAGCTAGGTCAGCGGCAGAAACCGCATTCCAGGCATCCTCGTCCCACAATTGGAACTTGTTCAGTTGGCCTACCAACATTGCGCGCTTATCCAACCTGGCATATTCGCGAAGACGTGGTGGAACCAGAAAACGACCACTGCCATCGAGCTCGAGGTCGACGGCATTACCAATCAGTAAACGTTGCAAGCGGCGGTTCTCTTCGCGAAGCGAAGGCAGTGCGCGCAGTTTGGTTTCAATAATTTCCCACTCATCGAGGGGATAAACACACAAACACGGATCAACGGCATCGATGGTGACGATTAATTGACCGGAACTTCGCGAAACAAGCTCGTCACGATACCGGCTCGGCATGGCGAGACGGCCTTTTGCATCGAGACTGATAGCGTTAGCTCCGCGAAACACGTCAGCGTTTCTCCAAATATTAGCGTTTTGCGTTCAAAAAACCCACTTCATGCCACTTTCCGCCACTTGTGCACACTATAGGAATGCGCCCACCACACCGTCAAGGCGCGGATTAAAGGAAAAGCCTTACAGAACGGAGATTTAGGAGCGTAAAAGGAGGGTTAACGAGAATCTGACGGATGAGTTCGCTCAATAACTTGAATCAGCACAGAAGGCTGCGCTCAGAAGTTAAAGTAGTTTGTTAAGAGTAAGATTTTTTCGGTATTACAAAAACGCTTCTGCTATTGATTTAGCAGGGAGGGAATTTGCCCTTGCACACATCGCAGCCAAGGATTCAGCAGAGAGAAAAAAAGGTGGAGAGTCGATCTGTAAGCCGGGTTCTGTCTTGAACAGTCATTCGTCTACGATGGCCATCACTGGACATCTTTAGCAACCTACCCGGTCCCAGCGCGGGCCACGCCTTGGGACCCTATTTGGTCTTGCTCCAAGTGGGGTTTACCTAGCCACGAACTGTTGCCAGACGTGCGGTGCGCTCTTACCGCACCTTTTCACCCTTACCGGCGCCGAAGCGCTTAGGCGGTTATTTTCTGTGGCACTTTCCGTAGGCTCACGCCTCCCAGGCATTACCTGGCACTTCGCCCTATGGAGCCCGGACTTTCCTCCCCCCCCTAATTTTCATAGAGGGCAGCGACTGTCCGATCGACTCTCCGCCGCGAAGGTTAACGGTAGAGCGAGCGAAGAACAAGCGTTAAAAGCCTCTGGCCGGCGCTGCATGTCGGTTTACTCGCCCTTCTGTTTATCCAGCGCGATCTGATAGAGCACATTCTTGCGCTCGCCGGTAATTTGCGCGGCCAATGCCGCCGCACGCTTGAGCGGCATCTCTTCGAGTAATAAGTTGAGAATACGCATGGCTTCACTGCTGACAGCGTCTTCGGTCTCAGGGGCGGACCAGCCCGCCACCAGCACCACACACTCGCCACGTTGCTGATTGCTGTCTGATTCGACGAACTCGCGCAACTCGGCCAACGGCAAGCCTTTGAGGGTTTCGAAGGTCTTGGTCAGTTCCCGCGCCAGTAATGCCGGACGCTCGGCACCCAATACCAGCTCCATGTCTTGCAGGCATTCGAGGATGCGGTGCGGTGCCTCATAGAAAATCAGCGTGCGCGGCTCTTCTTTTACGAGCTCCAGACGAGCACGTCGACCGACAGCCTTGGCCGGCAAAAAACCTTCGAAGATGAAACGGTCGGATGGAAGTCCCGCCGCCGACAACGCCGCGATCAATGCACAGGCGCCGGGAACTGGCACGACATTGACCCCCGCGGCACGGGCCTGACGCACCAGGTGATAACCCGGATCGGAAATCAGCGGCGTCCCGGCGTCGGAGATCAACGCCACATCGTCGCCCGCCAGCAGACGCGTGATAAAGCGGTTACCCTCCTCCCGCTCGTTGTGTTCATGGCAGGCCGCCAGCGGCGTGGAAATGCCGAAATGCTGCATTAATCGCTGGGAATGGCGCGTGTCTTCGGCCGCGATCAAGGCGACCTCGCGCAGGATCTTCAGTGCACGCGCACTGATATCGTCCAGGTTGCCGATGGGCGTCGCCACCACATAAAGCGAGCCAGCAGCGGAATTCAAAGCACCTGGAGCAGTCAAAGCGCACACCTCATGATCGGTAAAAGGCGACATTGTAGCGCGTAGCAGCGCTTGCGATACGCCTCGACTTGCCCGGGTTTTCCAGCCGTTTGTGCAGTGCTGCAACATTTGTACGAGCTAAATTGATCGATTCACGCCAGTAACATCGCGCCCCGGCCAGTGCTTGGGTACAATTCCACGCTAATTTGATCGAGTATCAGGAACACTTACATGATCGCTTGCCTGCGGCTGCTCACTGCCCTCTGCCTCGCTGCCTTGCTGGCGGCTTGCGCCAGCTCGCCCTCCTCCAGCCTTGGCGAACTTCCACGGACCCCGGACGCCAGTATCGAGCAATTGCTCGAACAGGCCACTCAAAGCAAGGATCCGGAAAAAGCCGCTCTACTGCGCTTGAGCGCGGCAGACCTGGCTTATCGTCAGGGCAATGCCGGCCAGTCCGCGCAAATCCTGCAACAAGTACCAATGGAACAACTCAAGCCTGGCCAACAAGTTTTCGCCAACACCCTGGCGGCTGAACTGGCCATGACCCGCAATCAGCCCAAAGCGGCGCTGACTGCCCTGAGCCATCCGAGCCTGCAACGCCTGAGCGAACTGCCCGTCGAACAACAGGTTCGCACCGGCACCGTTCATGCTCGCGCCCTTGAGGCCGACGGCCAGACCCTGGCCGCCGCACGGGAGCGCATCTTTATTGCCCCGATGCTTGAAGGTGAAGCAGCCAGCAAAAACCACGAAGCGATCTGGACCCTGATCGCTTCGCTGCCGACCGATCAATTGCAGCCGACCACCGACGACGACCTCGGCGGCTGGATACGTCTGGCGCTGGCAGTGAAAACAGCCGGCACCCTGGAACAGCAGCAAGCCGCGATCGACACCTGGCGCGAACAGAATCCAAAGCACCCGGCTGCCATCCAGCTGCCGTTGCCACTGACCAAACTCAAGGAACTGGCCAGCCAGCCCCTGAGCAAGATCGCCCTGCTGCTGCCGCAAGACGGCCCGCTGGGGACGGTTGGCAAAGCACTGCGCGAAGGCTTCATGGCCGCTCACTACCAGGCGCAACAAGCCGGGCAGAAGCCGCCAGCCATCGAGTTCTATGACAGCTCGCGCCTGACCTCTCTCGACGAGTTCTATCGCAAGGCCCAGGCCGATGGCGTGCAACTGGTGGTCGGCCCGCTGGAAAAGCCGCTGGTCAAACAGCTCAGCGCGCGCCCGCAACTGCCGATCACGACCCTGGCGCTGAACTATAGCGAAGGCGAACAAGGTCCGGCCCAGCTGTTCCAGTTCGGCCTTGCCGCTGAAGACGAAGCCCGCGAAGTGTCCCGTCGTGCACGCGCCGATGGCCTGCACCGCGCCGCCATCATGGTGCCAAAAGGCGAATGGGGCGACCGTGTACTCAGAGCGTTCAGTCAGGATTGGCAAGCCAATGGTGGCAGCATCGTTGCGACTCAACGCGTCGACCAACCGGTCCAATTGGCCCAACAGATTGCCGACATGTTCCAGCTGCGCCAGAGCGAAGGCCGCGCCAAGAGCTTGCAAAGCACCGTCGGCTCACAGGTGGCCGCACAACCTTCGCGTCGTCAGGACATCGAGTTCATCTTCCTGGCCGCGACACCGCAACAGGCTCAACAGATTAAACCAACCCTGAACTTCCAGTACGCGGGTGACGTGCCGGTTTACGCCACCTCCCACGTGTTCAGCGCCAGCGGCGACCAGAACCAGTACAACGACATGAACGGTATTCGCTTCTGCGAAACCCCATGGCTGCTGGATGCCAACGACCCGCTGCGTAAACAGGTCACTGCACAATGGCCACAAGCCGGCGGCAGCCTGGGCCGCCTGTACGCGATGGGCGTCGACGCCTATCGTCTGGCACCGCGCCTTGGTCAACTCAAGGCCCTGCCGGACAGCCGCATCCAGGGTCAATCGGGCAGCCTGGGCATGAATCGCAATCAACGGGTCGAGCGTCAGCTGCCATGGGCAGAGTTCGCCAACGGCCAGGTTCAACGCCTGCCGGACACCTCGCGCTGATGCCTGACAGGTCACGCCAGCAAAGCGGTAAAGATGCCGAGCGTCATGCGCTCGAGCATCTTCAGCAACAAGGTCTGCGCCTGCTGGCGCAGAACTGGTTGTGTAAACGCGGCGAGCTTGATCTGGTCATGCTTGATGGCGATACAGTAGTATTCGTCGAAGTCCGCTACAGAAAAAACACCCAATGGGGTGGTGCGCTCGATAGCATCGATGGGCGCAAACGGCAGAAACTGATTTTTGCCGCGCAGTATTTTCTTCAGCGCGAGTCGCGTTGGGCCAACTCCCCCTGCCGCTTCGACGTGGTTGCCATCGACAGCAACCTTGATCAGCTGAACTGGTTGCAGAATGCCTTCGACAGCTGATCGCTTGCACCCCGAACCGGACACCTTCACCCAACACTTTTGCTCTTTGCTTTGCGGGCTGCACATTCATGTGCCGAGTAGCCGCGCTAATTAAGGTCACACAGATGGACATGCAATCGCGAATTCGCCAGCTTTTTCAGGCCAGTATCGACACCAAGCAACAGGCGATGGACGTACTTGCACCGCACATCGAGCAAGCCAGCCAGGTCATGGTCAACGCCCTGCTCAACGAGGGCAAAATACTGTCCTGCGGCAACGGCGGTTCCGCCAGTGACGCACAGCGCTTCTCGTCCGAGCTGCTCAACCGCTTCGAGCGCGAGCGCCCGAGCCTGCCGGCCGTCGCGCTGACCACCGACAGCTCGACGATCACCTCGATCGCCAACGATTACAGCTACAACGAGATTTTCTCCAAACAGATCCGCGCCCTCGGCCAGCCGGGTGACGTATTGCTGGCGATTTCCACCAGCGGCAACTCGGCAAACTTAATTCAAGCGATCCAGGCCGCACATGATCGCGAAATGATTGTCGTAGCATTGACGGGTCGTGATGGCGGCGGCATGGCGTCATTGCTATTGCCTGAGGACGTCGAAATGCGCGTACCGGCCAACGTCACTGCACGTATTCAGGAAGTCCACCTGCTGGCGATCCATTGCCTTTGCGATTTGATCGACAGCCAACTGTTCGGGAGTGAAGAATGACCCCTAATCGCCTAGCCCTTCTGGCCTTGACCCTGTGCCTTGGCATCAGCGGCTGCACCTCGGTGGTTAACGCCAGCCGTGAAGCACCGATCGACGATGACCGTGGTACCCGCACCTTCGGCAGCAAGATCGACGACTCCCTGATCGAAACCAAGGCGGGTGTAAACATCGCCAAGGCCGATCCGGACCTGGACAACAACTCGCACATCGTTGTCACCAGCTTCAACGGCGTGGTACTGCTCGCCGGACAAACCCCTCGCGCCGACCTCAAGGCCAAGGCCGAACAGGTTGCCTCCGCCGTTCAGCGGGTAAAGAAGGTGCACAACGAGCTGCAAGTACTGCAACCGTCCTCGCTGCTGGCACGCCAGAATGACACCTGGCTGACCACCAAGATCAAAACCCAGATGCTCACCGACCCCTCCATTCCGGGCTCGCGCATCAAAGTCGTGACTGAAAACGGCATCGTCTACTTGCTGGGTCTTTTGACCAAACAGGAAGCGGCCCAGGCGACCAATCTGGTGCAGGGTGTTTCCGGGGTTCAGAAGATTGTGAAGTTGTTTGAGTACATTGACTGATACTTCCTTGCTGGCGGTGGCGTCCTTGAGATCGCCTTCGCCGGCAAGCCTGGCTCCAGCAATAAAAAAGGCGATCCATCCGGATCGCCTTTTTTATTACTTCACCACCTTCAAACTCGGCCGACCGCTGGGACGCGGCGGCTCGCTGTCGGGTGGCGGAACATCATCATCCGGCTCGATCTCTTCCTCGTCCTCTAGAGGCGATTCCATATCGAACACCATGCCCTGACCGTTCTCCCGAGCGTAAATGCCCAGGATCGAGGCGATAGGCACGTACAGGGTGTGCGGCACGCCACCGAAGCGCCCCTCGAAGCTAACCGCTTCGTTGTCCATGTGCAGATGACGCACGGCCGCCGGGGAAACGTTCAGAACAATCTGTCCGTCACTGGCAAAACCCTGAGGCACCTGCACCGATGGATACTCGGAATTGACCAGCATGTGCGGGGTGCAATCGTTGTCCACAATCCACTCATAGAGCGCACGGACCAGATAAGGTCGACTGGAGTTCATAGCGGCTCCTTAAGCCTTAGCGCATATCGCGTTCGACACCAGACAGACTCGCCTGGAAAGCCTCACGCGCAAACGAGCGCTCCATGTAATCAAGCAGCGGCTTGGCAGGCCGCGGCAGTTCAATACCCAAAATCGGCAATCGCCAGAGTATTGGCAATAGGCAGCAATCCACCAGACTTTGTTCCTCACTGAGGAAAAACGGCTTGTCGGCGAACAACGGCGACACGCCGGTCAGGCTTTCGCGCAGCTCTTTACGAGCCACGACACGGGCGGCCTCCTTGGTCCGCGAATCCAGAATCAGATCCACCAGGCCACACCAGTCGCGCTGAATACGATGAATCAGCAGACGACTGTTGGCACGCGCCACAGGATAAACCGGCAGCAATGGCGGGTGCGGGTAACGCTCATCCAGATATTCCATCACCACGGTCGACTCCCACAACGCCAGATCACGATCGACCAGGGTGGGCAGGCTTCCGTAAGGGTTCACCTCAATCAGTTTAGGCGGCTGGCGACCAGCCTCCACGTAAATGATCTCGGCGCTGACACCCTTCTCTGCAAGTACGATGCGCACTCGGTGGGAATAGTGGTCGGCGGGGTCGGAGTAACAGGCCAACCGATTGGTCACGCCCATGGCGGTCCTCCTCGCTTGTTGAAATTATCGGAAACAGAAAAACACGCGCGCCCAGAGGGCGCCTCCCGTAACGCCTGGGTCACCAGACTCGTTACACCTTCAGAGACGCCCCTGGGCGCGCGCGATTAACAGCAATGGCTTACAGCTTTATCAATGGACGTCTTTCCAGTATTCACGCTTGAGCAAGTAAGCGAATACAAAGAAGAACGCCAGGTACAGCAACACATAGGTACCGATGCGCTGATGCTGCAGCTTCACCGGGTTGGCCGAGTAGGCCAGGAAGGTCACCAGGTTCTTGACCTTCTCGTCGAACTGCTCTTCGTTCAGCGTGCCGGTTTTCGGCAATACAGTCAGTTGATCGCAGGCTTCATGGGTCAAACCCGTACCGGTCAGCGGATCATATTGCTTCTTGCCGTCTTCAACGATTTGAACTTGTTTACAGCCTACCACCTGACGACCCTGCAGGCCGACCAGAACGTTAGGCATGCCGACGTTCGGGAACACCTTATTGTTCACGCCCCAAGGACGCGATGGGTCTTCATAGAACGAACGCAGGTAACCATAGAGCCAGTCGGTGCCACGAACACGAGCCACCAGCGTCAGGTCGGGCGGTGCCGCACCGAACCAGGTCTTGGCATCAGCCGGCTCCATGCCGATACTCATGTGATCGCCAATCTTCGCTCCAGTGAACACCAGCTTCTCGAGCATCAACTCATGAGGAATGCCCAAGTCATCGGCGACACGCTCGTAGCGTTGGAACTTGGCGCTGTGGCAGCCCATGCAATAGTTGGCGAACGTACGTGCGCCGTCCTGCATGGCAGCCTTGTCAGAAACGTCGATATCGACCTTTTCCAGCTCCGGGCCACTCGATGTCGATGCGAAAGACAGCACAGGCATCGCCGCAAGAATCAGTACAGCAAATAGCTTTTTCATCAGCCAGTCACCCTTTCCGGAACCGGTTTGGTCTTCTCGAGCCTGGTGTAGAACGGCATCAGAATGAAGTAGGCGAAGTACAGGAAGGTACATACCTGCGACAGCAACGTACGGCCTGGAGTTGGAGCCAGAACACCCAGCACACCCAGGATCACGAACGAGATGCAGAACACCCAGAGCCAGATCTTGCTCAGCCAGCCTTTGTAGCGCATCGACTTGACCGGGCTGCGATCCAGCCATGGCAGGACGAACAGCACAGCGATGGCCGCGCCCATGGCGATAACGCCCAGGAGCTTGTCCGGAATCGCCCGCAGAATCGCGTAGAACGGTGTGAAGTACCAGACCGGAGCGATGTGCTCAGGGGTCTTGAAGGCGTTCGCCACTTCAAAGTTCGGCTTCTCGAGGAAGTAGCCGCCCATTTCAGGGAAGAAGAACACGATCGAGCAGAAGATGAACAGGAACACCACCACGCCGACGATATCTTTCACGGTGTAGTACGGGTGGAAGGCAATGCCGTCCAGCGGTATACCGTTTTCGTCTTTGTGCTTCTTGATGTCGACGCCATCCGGATTGTTCGAACCGACTTCGTGCAGCGCCAGAATATGCACCACCACCAGACCGAGAATCACGATCGGCAGGGCAACCACATGCAAGGCGAAGAAGCGGTTCAGGGTAATACCGGAAATCAGGTAGTCACCACGAATCCACTGGGTCAGGTCGTTGCCGATGACCGGGATCGCACCGAACAGCGAGATGATCACCTGGGCACCCCAGTAGGACATCTGGCCCCACGGCAGCAGATACCCCATGAACGCTTCAGCCATCAGCGCCAGGTAGATCAGCATGCCGAACACCCACACCAGTTCGCGCGGCTTTTGGTACGAACCGTAGAGCAGGCCACGGAACATGTGCAGATAGACCACGATGAAGAACGCCGAAGCGCCGGTGGAATGCAGCAGACGCAGGATCGAGCCGTACTCGACGTCGCGCATGATGTATTCGACGGAAGCAAACGCTTCTTCCGCCGACGGGGTGTAGCTCATGGTCAGCCAGACACCGGTAACGATCTGGTTGACCAGAACGAGCAGCGCCAGGGAGCCAAAGAAATAGAAGAAGTTGAAGTTCTTCGGGGCGTAGTACTTGCTGAGATGGTCTTCCCACATTTTGGTCGCTGGGAAGCGCGCATCAACCCAATCCATGAACTTGCTCATCACGCTTTCTCCGTATCGACGCCAATGACAATGATGTCATTGGTCTCATAGGAATGCGGGGGAACTGGCAGGTTCAAAGGCGCGGGTTGCGACTTGTAGACGCGGCCAGCCAAATCGTAGTGAGAACCGTGGCAAGGGCAGAAATAACCCCCGACCCAATCCTTGCCCAGATCCGCGGGCGCCACTTCCGGGCGAAAGGTCGGTGAGCATCCCAGGTGAGTGCAGATACCGATCAGCAGCAGAACTTCTGGCTTGATCGAGCGCGTTTCCGGATCGACATAGGTGGGTTGCGTCGAGTTCTTGGAGGTCGGGTCAGACAACTGGCCCTCGATCTTTTTCAGATTCCCCAGGATTTCCTCGGTACGGCGGACAATGAACACCGGCTGACCGCGCCACTCAGCAATCATTTGCTGACCTGGCTCGATTTTGCTGACATTCACTTTCACCGGTGCACCTGCAGCTTTCGCCTTGGCACTGGGAAACCATGACCCCACGAACGGGACCGCAGCCCCCACCGCTCCTGCAGCACCCACCACGGATGTGGCTGCTACCAAGAAGCGACGCCGGCCTGCATTCACGCCGTCATTGCTCATTCAGTCCTCTCCCATCAGCTTTGTGGCCTGTTAAATCAGGCGTCTACTAAGTAAAAATCTGAACTTATAAAAATTTTGCCGAATGGTAATGAAAAGCCCCAATTCTGACAAGGTAATTACCGAGGGGCTCCACTGCCAAGCCTTGCAGTATAGGGGCTCTGCGGATGTGGCAAGTTGTCACAGCACAATTCTCTGATAAATCGCGCCCATAAAAAAACGCCCAGCTCCGTGAGGAAACTGGGCGTTTTTTTTGAACGTGAAAGCGAATTAACGCTTCGAGTATTGCGGACGCTTACGCGCTTTACGCAGACCCACTTTCTTACGTTCAACTTCACGAGCATCGCGAGTAACGAAGCCAGCTTTGCGCAGAGCGCCACGCAGGGTTTCGTCGTACTGCATCAGTGCGCGAGTGATACCGTGGCGGATTGCGCCAGCTTGACCACTTACACCACCGCCGATCACGGTGACGTAGATGTCGAACTTCTCGACAGTCTCAGTCAATTCCAACGGCTGACGAACTACCATGCGGGCAGTTTCGCGGCCGAAGAAATTATCCAGCGAGCGGTTGTTGATGGAGATGTTACCAGTACCCGGACGCAGGAAAACGCGTGCGGTTGCGGTCTTGCGACGGCCAGTGCCGTAATTTTGAGTCGCCGACATAATGAACTATTCCGTTAAAACTTCAGTTCTTGGGGCTGCTGAGCAGTATGAGGGTGTACAGCGCCCGCATAGACTTTCAGCTTACGATACATGTCGCGACCCAGCGGGTTCTTAGGCAGCATGCCTTTGACCGCGGTCTCGATCACGCGCTCAGGGGCTTTAGCGATCAGCTTTTCGAAGTTGATCGACTTGATGCCGCCCGGGAAACCGGAGTGGGAGTAGTAGATTTTGTCGGTGGTTTTAGCACCGGTTACACGAATCTGCTCGGCATTGATAACGACGATGTAATCGCCGGTGTCAACGTGAGGAGTGTACTCAGCTTTATGCTTGCCACGCAGACGGCTCGCGATTTCGGTGGCCAGACGACCCAGGGTCTGACCTGCAGCGTCGACGACAAACCAGTCGCGCTGTACTGTTTCCGGTTTAGCAGTAAAAGTTTTCATTCTTTATAGCCTCAGGGGCCGCCCTGTAAATTAGACGGCGGATCTTACTGAATAGTGCGTACTTTGACAAGTCAAAGGCAGCCGGATACAGACGCTTTCGGGGGCTCGGGTCGGCGCGTCCGTTCAACGGCAAGATTCTTCGGCGGCGGCGCATCACTTCCACTGCAGAAAGAGGTGCGCAATTATGCAGATTGCGAAAAATATTTCAACCTGCTTTTATGATTGTTTTGCCCAAGGAGCACCCGATGGACTATCGCCAGCTAGGCCGTACCGATCTGAACGTGAGTGCAATCTGCCTCGGCACCATGACCTGGGGTGAGCAAAACAGCGAGGCTGAAGCCTTCGCCCAGATCGAACGGGCCAAGAGCGCCGGGATCAATTTCATCGACACCGCCGAAATGTACCCGGTGCCGCCCAAGGCCGAAACCTACGCCACCACCGAGCGTTACATCGGCAATTACTTCAAAAGCCGCGGCGATCGCGCCGACTGGATCCTGGCGAGCAAGATCGCCGGCCCGGGCAATACCATCGACTACATCCGCGACAAAAACCTCAAGCACAACCGCGAGCACATCGTCCAGGCCGTAGATGCGAGCCTCAAGCGCTTGCAGACCGAATATATCGACCTCTATCAATTGCACTGGCCGGAACGCAGCACCAATTTCTTCGGCCAACTGGGTTACAAGCACAGGAGCGAAGTCAACCTCACCCCGCTGGAAGACACCCTCGAAGCACTGGACGAACAGGTCAAGGCCGGCAAGATCCGCCACATCGGCCTGTCCAACGAAACTCCGTGGGGCACCATGCGTTTCCTCGCCCTCGCCGAAGCCCGTGGCTGGCCGCGGGCGGTGTCGATCCAGAACCCCTACAACCTGCTCAATCGCAGCTTCGAAGTCGGCCTGGCGGAAATTGCCATCCGCGAACAGTGCGGTCTGCTCGCCTACTCGCCACTGGCGTTCGGCTTCCTGTCGGGCAAGTACGAAGGTGGCGCGCGTCCGCCCAAAGGGCGACTGAGTCTCTATAGCCGATTCAGCCGCTATTTCAATCCGCAATCGGAAGCCGCGTGCAGCCGTTATGTGGCACTGGCTCGTGAACATGGCCTGGATCCGGCACAGATGGCACTGGCATTCGTCACACAGCAACCGTTCGTCACCAGCAACATCATTGGCGCCACCACGCTTGAGCAGCTTGAAAGCAATTTAGCGAGCTTCGACCTGAAACTTTCCGATGAAGTGTTGGCGGGGATCGAGGCGATTCACCAGGATCAGCCGAATCCTGCCCCCTGATTGATTCAAGGCCCAATCGCGGGCAAGCAACACTCCCATAGGGAAATCACAAACCTGTGGCTTGCCCGCGATGGCGTCCACCCAGTCCCTGCAAATTACAGTGACCGCGCAATAATCTCCTTCATGATCTCATTGGTCCCGGCATAAATCCGCTGCACCCGCGCATCTGCCCACGCCCGGGCGATCGGGTATTCCCACATGAATCCGTAACCGCCATGTAGTTGCACGCATTCATCGAGCACCTTGCATTGCAGGTCGGTGCCCCAGTACTTGGCCATCGCCGCAGTTGGCACGTCGAGTTTGCCTTGCAGATGCAGTTCCAGACAGCGATCGACAAAGACCCGGCCGATCTGGATTTCGGTCGCCATTTCAGCGAGTTTGAAGCGGGTGTTCTGGAAGTCGGCGATGGCCTTGCCGAACGCCTTGCGCTCACGGGTGTAATCCAGCGTCCATTGCAACGCCGCTTCGGCTGACGCCAAGCCCCCCACCGCGACCGTCAGACGCTCCTGCGGCAATTCCTGCATCAGGTAAGCGAAGCCCATCCCGGCCTGGCCCAGCAGGTTTTCCTTTGGCACCCGAACGTCCTGGAAGAATAGCTCCGAGGTGTCCTGAGCCTTCATGCCGACCTTTTCCAGACGCTTGCCCTTGGCGAAGCCTGGCGTGTTGGCCTCGACCAGAAACAGACTGATGCCCTTCGCCCCGGCCTTCGGATCGGTCTTGGCCACGACGATCACCAGGTCAGCCAGAAAGCCATTGGTGATGAAGGTCTTCGAACCGTTGATCACGTATTCGTCGCCCTCCAGCACGGCAGTGGTTTTTACCCCTTGCAGGTCGGAACCGGCACCCGGCTCGGTCATGGCAATCGCGGTGACCCTCTCACCAGACACCAGTTTTGGCAGGTATTTGTGTTTCAGCGCTTCACTGCCGTAATGCAGGATGTAAGGCGCCACAATGTCCGAATGAAGGGAAAAACCAATGCCGGTCAGCCCCAAACGACCGATTTCCTCGATCACCACTGCACTGTAGAGAAAGTCGGCCCCCAGCCCGCCGTATTCTTCCGGCAAATGCGAACAGAGCATCCCCGCCTCCCCCGCCTTGTTCCAGAGTTTGCGGTCGATATAGCCTTGTTTTTCCCATTGCCCATGGAACGGCACGGCCTCTTTTTCGAGGAACGTTCGCACGCTGTCGCGAAAAAGTTCGTGCTCGGGGCTGAACAAGGTTCTGGGGATCATGCGACACCTGTGGTTATTGTTAGGCGGAATTGACCTCTAGAGACTAAGCCTCGCTTCCGATACAGGACACTGGACACACCCGACAAAAAATAAGACGATCCAGCCGTCTGGTGACCACTTTCCCCTATAAGAATAAAGTTGAATTATGTCTAACCAAGTCTCCACGCCCTTGCGGCGCGTCAGCATCCTGGCTATCGACCGGGTTTTCGCTTCCACCCTCATGCAAGCCAAGGATTTCTTCCATCTGGCCAGCCTGCGCTATGGCAAACAACTGGGCCACGGCCTGACACCGGCGTTTGAAACCCGACTGGTCAGCCCCGACGGCAAACCGGTGAACAGCTTCAGCGATGTGATCATGCCGGTGGACGGCGGCCTGGAAAACGCCGACATCATCATCCTTCCCGCCTTCTGGGACGATTTCGACACCCTCTGCAAACGTTATCCACAGGTTCTGCCGTGGCTGCGTCAGCAGCATGCACGCGGCACCGTGTTATGCGGCGAGGCCACCGGTGTGTTCTGGCTGGCCGAGGCAGGGCTGCTCGATGGCAAGGAAGCGACGACCTACTGGCGCTTCTTCAATGCGTTTGCCGAGCGTTTCCCGCAAGTGCAGCTCAATCAGGACAAACACCTGACCGATGCCGACAACTTGTATTGCGCCGGCGGCACCACCTCGGCCTGCGACCTCTACATTTACCTGATCGAGCGCTTTTGCGGCGCCAACGTGGCCCAGGCCGTGGCCCGCGACATTCTTTACGAAGTGCAGCGCAGCTATACGCCGGGGCGGATCGGTTTCGGCGGGCAGAAGTTGCACCAAGACGTGATCATTCTGCAGATCCAGCATTGGCTCGAAGAGCACTTTGCTGACAAGTTCCGCTTCGAAGACGTGGCCCGCGAGCACGGCATGAGCATCCGCAACTTCATGCGTCGTTTCCAGACTGCCACTGGCGACAAACCGCTGCATTACCTGCAGCGACTGCGCATCGAAACCGCCAAGGGCTTGTTGTCCGGCAGCCGCAAGAGCATCAAGACCATCAGCTATGAAGTCGGTTACGACGACGCGAGCTTCTTCGCGCGGCTGTTCCGCCAGCACACAGAGTTATCGCCGAACCAGTATCGGCAGCAGTTTCAGCAAGCGGCGTAATCCGCTCCTAATGATCTTTCCCACGCTCCGCGTGGGAATGCCGCCATGGACGCTCTGCTTCCGCTTCTGAATGTGACGCGGAGCGTCCCGGGATGGCATTCCCACGCGAAGCGTGGGAACGATCATACGGTGCACAAAAAAGGGCCTGCATATGCAGGCCCTTTTTTATTTTCCGAATCGCCCTACGGCTTATGCGCCCGGGCCAGGAATTCGTGTGACTGCATTTCGAGCAAGCGGCTAAGCGTGCGCTGGAACTCGAAGTTCAGGCGACCGCCGGTATAGAGGTCTTTGAGCTCGACTTCAGCAGAAATGATCAGCTTCACGTTACGGTCGTAGAACTCGTCGACCATGTTGATAAAGCGTCGGGCGATATCGTCGGTGGTGACGCTCATTTGCTCGACATTACTGAGCAACACCGCGTGGAAGATTTTACCCAGTTCGATGTAATCGTTCTGGCTGCGTGGGCCGTCACAGAGTTCGCGGAAGTCGAACCAGGCCACGTCATCGCAAGTGCGCACGGCACGGATTTCACGGTTCTCGATCACCAGTACATCGTTCTCGATGGCTGCCGTGCATTCCGGCGTCAGGGCCCGGAAGCTCTTGCGCAGGCTTTCCTGGGCAGCGTCATCCAGCGGAAAGTGGAACAGTTCCGCTTGCTCAAGGTGACGCAGACGGTAATCGACGCCGCTGTCGACGTTAACGATCTCGGTGTTCTGCTTGATCAGCGCAATCGCCGGCAGGAAACGCGCACGCTGCAGGCCGTCCTTGTACAGGCCGTCCGGCACGATGTTCGAGGTCGCGACCAGGGTCACGCCGTTCTTGAACAGCTCTTCCATCAGCGTGCCAAGAATCATGGCGTCGGTGATGTCGGAGACGAAGAACTCATCGAAACATATCACTCGCGACTCGTTGGAGAAGCGCTTGGCAATGATGGTCAACGGGTTTTTCTCACCGCCCAGAGTCTTCATCTCTTCATGCACGCGCTTCATGAAGCGGTGGAAGTGAGTGCGAGTCTTTTCCTTGAACGGCAGCGCTTCGAAGAAGGTGTCGACCAGGTAAGTCTTGCCGCGACCCACGCCGCCCCAGAAGTACAGGCCCTTGACTGGTGTCTGATCCTTCTTGCCAAACAGTTTGCCGAGCAGGCCCGGTTTGTTCTGCGAGGCAACGACCAGATCGTCGTACAGGCGCTGCAAATGACGCACCGCCGTTTCCTGGGCAGCATCGTGGAAGAATTCCGGGCGTTTCAGATCAGCTTGATATCGTTCTAGGGGCGTCATAATTCGTTAGCAAGGCAACAAAAACGGGCCGTCACTGTAGCGACGGCCCGTGGGAATGGCAATCGGCCCTTGGTCGGACCGAACCGTTGTTTATTCCTGAGCCGGTGTCAGGGCAACCCGCAGCGCGTCGATGGCAGCATCGCGAGCCGCGGTGTCGGCGAAGGCCGGGCTGTCGGCAACGCACTCGCCTTCCAGCCAGACGCTGAAGCTCAAGTCTTCGCTGCGCACGTCCAAGGCTTGACCGGATTGCAGTTGCTTGGTCACTTGCCCTGCGGTTTTGCCATCGGCGAAGTTGCGCGACAGCAGCAGTTGTTCGCCATCGGCGGCCAGCAGACGGAAGCGGAAACTGCCGTCGTCTTCACGGAAGCTGACGAAGCGCGCGGCTTTCGCAGCTTTCTTCTTGGTGGTTGCTGCGACTTGGGTCTGAGCGACGAAAGAACGCAGGCCGACCGCCTCGCGCAGTTCGTGGAGGAACGGCGTCGCAACCGAACGGGCCTTTTTGGCGCCAATCTGCAGCATGTCTTCCAGATCCGCCGGACGTTCGATCAGCTGGTGATAACGCTCGCGGGATTCGCCCAATTCGCAGTCGAGCAGTTGGAACAGACGATTCTTCGCCTCGCCCCAACCCAGGCCCTGGAGCAATTCGCTGCGGAATTCATCGGATTGTGCCGGTGTAGCGAAGGCCTGGAACAAGGTGAACAGGTGCGAATTGTCCGGATCTTTGGCTTCGCCCGGGGCACGGGAGTCGGTAACGATCCGCGAAATCGCGTCTTTCATCTCTTTGGCGCTGCTGAACAACGGAATGGTGTTGTCGTAGCTCTTCGACATCTTGCGACCGTCGAGGCCCGGCAAGGTGGCGACGCTTTCTTCGATCAGCGCTTCGGGCATGGTGAAGAACTCTTTGCCCTGGCCGAACAAGTGATTGAAGCGCTGGCCGATGTCACGGGCCATTTCCACGTGCTGGATCTGGTCACGACCGACCGGCACCTTGTGGGCGTTGAACATCAGAATGTCCGCTGCCATCAGCACCGGGTAGCTATACAAGCCCATGGTGATGCCGGCGTCCGGGTCTTCGCCGGTTTCGACGTTCTTGTCCACCGAGGCCTTGTAGGCATGGGCGCGGTTGAGCAGGCCCTTGGCGGCCACGCAGGTCAGCAGCCAGGTCAGTTCAGGGATTTCCGGGATGTCGGACTGGCGATAGAACGTCACGCGATCTACGTCCAGGCCACCGGCCAGCCAGGTCGCGGCGATTTCCAGACGCGAGCGCTGGATGCGCAGCGGGTCATCGCATTTGATCAGGGCGTGGTAGTCGGCCAGGAAGTAGAACGAATCGGCATTGCTGTCACGGCTGGCGATGATCGCCGGACGGATAGCACCGGCGTAGTTGCCCAGGTGCGGCGTGCCGGTGGTGGTGATGCCGGTGAGGATACGGGTACGAGTCGTCATGGGTAATCGCTTGTCAGACTGCAATCAATTCGAAAGACGCGGCAGGATCAGATCCTTGAGATCGGTCAGCTTGCCATGAAAAAAGTGTCCGCATTCTGCCACTTTCAGCAGCTCATGGGGGCGATCGAGTACGTCGGACCACTCGTAAACCAGCTGCGGATCGATGACTTCGTCGGTTTCTGGCTGGATCAGGGTCAGTTCGCCATGCTGCGGCAGTTGATCCTGTTCGCCCAAGCGCATGACGGCCGGGGCGACCATGAACAAATGCTTGAGCTGCTCGCCCTTGGCTTCCAGACGCCCGCCGAGACTTGCTGCAACAAATCCGCCGAAGGAGAAACCGAACAGGGTCAGGGGCAAGTCAGGATGTTTGGCTCGCAGCCACTCGGCCGCCGCCTGGGCATCGTCGACTTCGCCAGTGCCCATGTCATGCGTGCCTTCGCTGGCACCGACGCCACGGTAGTTGAAACGCAAGGTAATCAAACCGGCGTCGCGCGCGGTGCGCTGAAGAGTCGAAACGACTTTGTTGAGCATGGTGCCGCCCTGCACCGGGTTCGGGTGGCAGATCAGCGCCAGGCTGCGGGGCTGGTCGTTATCCAGGTAAAGGGCTTCCAACTGGCCGACCGGGCCATCAATCACTACAGGGGTTTCGCGCATAAGCAAGGAAGGAACTCCGTGACCTCGAATCGGGTCGATTCGTCTAGCCAATTGTCTGTGCCAATTCTATTGCGAGTGAATCGCGGTATACAGCGCAGGTTCGAGCCGTTAACGTAAAGCAAAGCCGTTTATAGAGGAAGGACTCGTGGAACACTCGCTCTTAGTTTGGTTGTTGCCGACTCTTGCCCTGGTTGTGGGTGTCGCCATTGGATTCCTGATCGCTCGCCTGGTGCCGAATGCCGCGCCTAACCGCACGCAACGTCAGCTGGATGACATTCAGGAACGTTTCGACAGTTATCAGAACGAAGTGGTCACCCACTTCAACAGCACTGCAACACTGGTCAAGAAGCTGACTCAGAGCTATCAGGAAGTGCAGGATCATCTCGCCGAGGGCGCCAACCGTCTGGCCCTGGACGAGCAGACTCGCCAACGCTTGCTGGCGGCCCTGCACGCCGACGCGGCGCAGTCTCCACGGGAACGCCTGACGCCACCGCGCGATCAGGAACCGCCTCGCGACTACGCCCCTAAAATGCCGAACGCGCCGGGCATGCTCGATGAGCATTACGGCCTGAAGAAGTAATCAGGTTTCGCGCGACACAAAAAGCCCTCGGACAAGCGACTGTTCGAGGGCTTTTTTGTTTCTCATCGGTATCTCTGGTGGCTGTCAGGGCTTGCTCGCGAAGGCGTCAGAACAGGCGACATAAAAAAACGCCCGATCATGTGAGGACCGGGCGTTTTTTTTACATCCAGGGGTTCAATCAGACGCTTACGGATACTGCTGAACCTGGCCCTGCTGCTGATATTCCTGACCCGGAATCGGCTTCAGGTTGACCTCGACGCGACGATTCTGCGCCCGGCCATTCACATCACCATTGCTGGCAATCGGGTTATCCGGCCCGGCACCACGTGCCGACAGGTTGGCGCCGCTGACACCCTGGGAGGTCAGGTAAGTCGCTACGCTCTGGGCACGACGTTGGGACAGGTCCATGTTGTGCTGACGACTGCCGGTGCTGTCGGTGTAGCCGACGATCTCGATCTGGTTCTGGTTGAACTCCTTGAGCGAGCCCGCCAGGTTGTTCAGCGGCTGGTAGAAGCTCGACGCGATGTTCGCCGAATCGGTAGCGAACGTGATGTTGCCCGGCATGATCAGCTTGATCTGATCACCCTGGCGCTGCACTTCAACCCCGGTATTGGCCATGCTGGCTCGCAGTTTTTTCTCCTGCTGATCGGCGTAGTAACCGTAACCGGCGGCGGAAGCTCCCACCACGGCGGCGCCAATCAGCGCGCCCTTGCCACGGTTATCGTGACCAATGGCAGCACCGGCCAGCGCACCGGCCAAGGCGCCAAGGCCACCGTATTTGGCGGTTTTGCTCATACCCGTAGAGCCGCTATCAGCCTGCCCCTGGTTGTCATAAGGGTTCGGCGATGCGCAACCGGACAGCAGAGCCACAGCAGTAGCGACAATAATCAAACGACGCGAGGTGAACATGGAGAGCTCCTACTTTTTTTGCATTCTGTGGTGCAGCGGACTTAAGCAATGAACCTTTGCGGGTGTTGGATCATCCGCAACGCCAAAAATTCCGTCGTGCCTTCACAACTGCATCCTCAGGCTCGCACAAAGGGGTTACCGCGCATTTCATCGCCCAGACGCGTGTCTGGACCATGACCGGTCACCACCGTTGCCTCTTCATCGAGGGTATACAACCGTTGTTTGATCGAACGCACGAGTGTCGCCTGATCGCCGCCCCATAAATCTGTGCGCCCTACCCCGCGCTTGAACAGCGTATCACCGGCAATCAGCAGCTTAGCCTCTGAAAACCAAAAGCTCATGGAACCCGGCGTATGACCCGGCGTGTGCAACGCCACGCCACACCCGCAAGCCAGCTCTTCGTCGTCGGCCAACCAGCGATCCGGCGATGGCACCGGCGTGTAAGGCACGCCGAACATCTGGCATTGCATCTCCAGATTGTCCCAGAGGAATTGATCTTCTTTATGCAGGTGCAGGGTCGCGCCGGTCTTTTCCTTCAACTGACCAGAGGCCAGAAAGTGATCGAGGTGTGCGTGAGTATGAATGATGCTGACCACCTTCAGGCCCAGGGCGTCGAGGCGCGCGAGGATCAGTTCATGGTTGCCGCCTGGATCGACGACGATGGCCTTCTTGGTGATGGGGTCGCCGATGATTGTGCAGTTGCACTGCAAAGGGCCGACGGGGAAGGTTTCGCGGATGAGGACCGTATTCGGGGTTTCCATGGGTTAAATCCTACTGCCAAGGCTCTGTACTGCGGTTGTGATCCGCAAAAATGGTAGGTTATGCTCGCGTCGAGCCTATTTTGAAACAAGATGGCAGGAAGCCAATGCCCCCTCCAATGGAACACGTACTTGTCGATAAAAGCGTCCTTTTCCTGGACCCGGACATTATCAACCGCATTCGCGGCAAAAATGGACTGCCTTTTATCTCCCACTCCGATCTTCTAGAGCTTCAGTCCCTGACCAAAGGGCTTGAGCAGGTCCACAAAAACGCTCGACAGTTTTTCCAATTCTTCGCCAGTCAGCCTTCCCGATCGCACCGCGCACTCCCTAAAGGTACAGCACTGCGTCCCGGTGATTTGCTGGCTGAATGCGCGTTTGATGGCCATCCGATCTTCTTCCTAAAGCGAACGACAGAGCCACAGGACCAGACTCCTTCCGGTGATGCCGTCGATTTTTGCCGTCACTACGACCTGTTGTTACTGACTTGCGATGAGGCGCAACTTACTCAGTGCAAAGCCACTGACGCCAGAGCTCAACGCTGGATCGGCCGTGCGGAAAAAAACGGGGAAGGCACTTTGCCGCCGATCATGCCTTTCGAACTCCCCCAAAAGCCTCTCACTACCGCCGACAGTCGTATCCATAACAAAGGCGCAAGCGTCACGGAAAGTTCGGTGGTAACGACGTCTAGCGGCCGCCGGTTGACCCTGAACAAATCCATCAGCTCCGGTGGCGAAGGAACGATCTACGCAGTGGCAGGAAATGCAGAAGTATGCAAGATCTATCACCCGGAGAAGCTCACTGAACGCCGCCGCAAGAAGGTCGAGCTTATGGTGACGCGCCGAGTCGTTGAGCCTGGTATTTGTTGGCCGAATGAGCTGGTTTTCAATACGCAGAAAGAGTTCGTCGGCTATGTCATGCCTCGTGCGGAGGGGAAAACCCTTCAGGCCACGGTATTTGTCAAACCCTTGTTGGCAAGAACGTTTCCGCGCTGGACGCGACGAGATCTGGTGAATGTCGCGGTTGCGTTTCTGAAACAGGTGCAATACCTGCATTCGCTGAACATCATTGTGGGCGACATCAACCCGAACAACCTGCTTGTGACACCCGACAGTACTAAGGTCTGGATGGTCGATACAGACAGCTTTCAGATCGATCATTTTCCCTGCGAAGTTGGCACCGTGCCTTTCACCGCTCCAGAGATCCAGGGAGAAAAGTACGGCAACTACCTGCGTACCAAAGATCACGAGTTGTTTGCCATTGCCACCATGCTGTTCATGATCATGCTGCCAGGTAAACCACCCTATTCCCAACAGGGTGGCGGAACGGCGGCCGACAACATCAAGAACATGAATTTCCCTTATCGATTTAAAAAAGACAGTGGCAAAGGCAAGGTAAGCGTCACGCCGGTGGGTGCTTGGCAGCACATTTGGAGTCATTTGCCGTATCCGCTCAAGCAGGCCTTCAGCAACACGTTCGAAGATAATCAGCGACAACCGATCGGTGATTGGTTGACGCTACTGACTCAGTACGGCGAAGAGTTGCTCAAGGGCAAGCATAGCGATGAGTTGTTCCCCGCCGCTTTCCATATCAACAACCCGGTCGAGGCTGTCTGCGGTAGTTGCAAAAAAACTTACACCGAATCCAAGGCCTGGCTTAAGAAAAGACAAGCCGTGGGTGGATCAACTCAATGCGCAGACTGTCAGAAGGCATCCAAACTGAAAAAACTGGCCCGTGAAAGCCAAAAGAAAACCAAGCTGGCAGAACAGCGTGCGGCGCCACCTCCGGCGGCCACCACGCCTCAGCCGAATCCAACGCCGGTACGTAATATAGCGGCACCTGCACCTGCACCTAGACGCACTGCGCCGGCCACTGCCACCGTACGCCAGGCATCGACAAGACCGCAGCAACAGCAGCCGACTTCCGCCCGACCACAACCTTATAG
The DNA here is from genome assembly GCF_024748615.1 of Pseudomonas sp. B21-048. NCBI lineage: Bacteria > Pseudomonadati > Pseudomonadota > Gammaproteobacteria > Pseudomonadales > Pseudomonadaceae > Pseudomonas > Pseudomonas sp. B21-048. The sequence continues at coordinate 4,652,030 of NZ_CP087168.1, forward strand.
ATCCATGCCAACGCACGCGCCCAACCAAGAGGGCATGGTGGTGCGCTGGTTCAAACGACTCTTGAAGCATTTTTTGTAATGCTCAACTCAAAAGGATAATCCCATGCAAGACGACTTTCTCCTTCGTCAGGAAGACCTCGCGGAAAACCCGACCACACGCGTGCCGGTTTGCCTGGTGCTAGACGTCAGCGGATCAATGGAAGGCGAGCCTATTGCGGAACTGCATTCAGGCGTTCAGATGTTTTTCGAGGCGATTCGTGACGATGAGGTGGCGCAATATGCCGCTGAAATTTGCATCGTGACCTTCGGCGGGACGGCGCAAAAAGTGCTGGATTTCAGTTCCATCAGTCGTCAGGACGTCCCCCCGCTGGTGGCATCAGGCATGACACCCATGGGGCACGCCGTGGGCATCGCTTTGGACTTGCTGGAAGCACGCAAGGAAGATTATCAACGTGCCGGCGTTGATTATTTCCAACCCTGGATGGTTCTCATGACCGACGGGGAGCCGACCGACGACATTGGTGAGGCGGCCGCTCGCGCAACCAGCATGATCAACAACCGAAAACTGACTGTTTTCCCGATCGCGATCGGTGAGGCAGCGAACGTGCAATCGCTAGCCCGGTTTTCCCCGTCGCGCCCGCCTCTGCGCCTCAAAGGCCTGCGCTTCAATGAGTTCTTTGACTGGCTGAGCCGAAGTGTTTCGCGCGCATCTCAATCGACACCGGGTGATGCGGTGGCACTGGATATTAAAGGTATCGAAGCCTGGGGACAGGTCTGAGCCATGCCTGACATCCCGGTAGACTTGCGCTGTAAAACGGCTTGCGCCTTTGTGACAGGACGCTCACACCTCAAAACTCAAACGCCTTGCCAGGACTATGTCGCGGCCAGAGAGTCGAACGAGGTGACCTGCATTTCATTGGCCGATGGGGCTGGCTCCAGAGCCAGATCCGAAATCGGCGCCCAAATCGCGGTCACTGCGACCCTAGCCTTTGTCTGCAAAAACTTTGAAAGCCTCTGGCAAAACATGGACAAACACAACGCGAAGGCAGCGCAGCGACTGGTTAATCGTTGTCTGGACGCGTTCAGACGCAAATCTGAAAAGCTTGGCTGCGACCTCAACGATCTGGCCTGTACCTTGTCGTTCGTCGCTCACTCTCATGGCCGCTATCTGGCAGGCCACCTGGGCGACGGAGTCATCGCAAGCGTTAATGTGGACGGACAACTTCAGGCCCTTTCTCATCCGGAAAACGGCGAGTTCGCCAACACCACGCTGTTTCTGACCGACCATAAAGCGGCGTCGCGGCTCAGGCTATATCGTGGACAGATTGAAGCCACGACAGGCTTTGCGATCATGAGCGACGGCACCGCAGAAAGCCTCTACCACAAATCCAGCGGCGTCCCCGCTCCGGCGATCCAAAAGCTGCTGGAATGGAATGCAACGTTACCCAGAAAAAAAATGAGAACCGTGTTGGGCGACAACCTTCAACAGTCCATCGCCACTAAAACCGGCGATGATTGCTCCATAGGATTACTGTCGATCCTGAAGCACTCCATCGATGGGGGTTCACACCCGGTATGACTGTCTCCGAGAAAAAATGACCGAAAACCTTCTGATCACAAACCCCGCATTGAATTGGAGGTCTTCAAACGGCGATTACTGCAACACACCCAATTCTTTCGCCTTGGCGACCGCTTGCGTTCGCCGTTCCACCCCAAGCTTGCTGTTGATATGACTGGCATGGGTCTTCACCGTGTGCAGCGAAATAAACAACTGATCGCTGATTTCCTGGTTCGAACACCCTTGGGCGATCAGTCGCAGAACGGCCAGTTCACGCGTACTGAGTTGTTCGGCGGCAGGAGACGACTCCATCACCGGTCGAGAGGCCATGACCGGAAGTTTTTCCGAGAGACTCTGCGAAACGGCCGTCGACGCACAGAGTTGAAGTTGCCCGCGTAGCCAATCCGGATGTTCGGTCAACAATGGGTCAAACGGTTGCAGGACACCACCGGCGGCCGCTTCCAAAGCCTGGGCCAGCGCCTTGCGGGCCTCGGATTCGCGCCCGCCCGCCAGCAACAGCCTGATTTTCTGACTCAGCGCCATCACGCTGAGCATCTGTCGGCCGCTACGCTGACCGTGTTCAAGCAACGCGTTCAAGCGTCCTTCGGCGAGCATCGGCTGCCCCTTCATCATGTCCAGCACGGCTTGTTGCAGTTCAATGTGCAGCGGCAGTTGTGGATGGAATTCCGGGGGGGCTGCCGGTTTTTCTCCGTTGTAGGTCTGGCCCAGGCGCGCGAGCCAGGCTTCGGCCAGGTCGGTGCGGCCCTGGGCCAGCCAGAGTTCGCATTTGACCTGGGTGATCATCGCCAGGTAATAAATCGGCGGGACGTCCCAGATGTGCATCAGGCGTTCGGCCTCGGCGAGTTCGGCGAAGGCTTTGGCGAACTCGCCGCTGCTGCCCTCCAGACGGGCAATCACGCAGTGGCCGATCAGCACGCTGATGTCGCGACAGGCCCGCGCTTCGCCCAGACCCGCGAGCAAACGTGCCCGTGCGGCTTGGGGTTGCAAGCGCAGCGCCAGCAAAAATCCCTCGTATAAGGTCAACCGTGCGCGCACCGCATAAAGCCGTTGCGGGGATAAGCCTTGCAGGCGTTGCAGCCCTTGGCGGACTTCGTCCAGTGAGCGAAGAATCTCCCCGCGCGCTTGCAGCACGCGGGCGCGGTCGTAATGGGCCAGCGCCTCGAACAGCGGATTGCCGACCCGTTGTGCCAGCTCAAGGGATTCACGATTCAACCCCCGTGCACGCCAGAGATCACTGTCGGCAATGGCCAGATTGGACAAGGTCGAGAGGCATATCAGGCGCTGTCCATAGCGTTTGGCCGGCAGGCTTTCCAGCGCTTCGGTGCAATAGCGCAACGTCAGCTCGCGATTGCCTCGCCCCCGGGCGATGATGCCGCTCAGGGCCAGCCATTGCGCCAACATGGATTTTTGCGCGGTGGCCGACGGGGCTGGCAAGAAGCGGCTCAAGTGGTTGGCCAGTTCCTCGGCGGCGTCCAGTTGGCAGGCCAGCCCCAATGCCCAACTGTAGAGCACGATCAGCCTTGGCGTGCTGATCAGCAGGCTGTCGGGCAAGTCCATTTTCCAGCGCAACAGCATGCCAACGTTCTGCTCGGCCAGCAGCTGTTCTTCAGAGAGGTTTTGTACCAGATTCGCTGCAACGTCCAGATGCCCGGCACGTAACGCCTGCTCTACCGCCTCATCGAGTAACCCTTGGGCATTGAACCAGCGGCAGGCACGCAGATGCAGGCTGGCCGTGGGTACCATCGCCTGGGCGGTGGGCCGGCTGCGCAACAGGTCGGAAAACAGATGATGATAGCGATACCAATGACCGTGTTCGTCCAGCGGCACCAGAAACACCTGATGCGCCAGCAGGAAGCGCAGGATCTCGGCGCTGTCATGGGCTTCGCGCACGGCGTCGCACAATTCGCTGCAAAAGCGCTCTTGAGGGGCGGTGTCGTAAAGGAATGACTGCACCTCGGCAGGCAGGCAATCGATCACTTCCTCGAGCAGATAGTCGCGAATCAGCCCTTCCCCACCGTACAACGATTGGGGCATTGCGCCTTCGCTACCCGCTTCGGAGGCCGCCAGCAGCCAGAAACGCAGCCCTGCCACCCAGCCTTCGCTGCGCTGGATCAAACTCTCCAGCGCCTCGCCACGCAATGAAATGCTGTGCCGATCGAGTAGGGTCAGAGCTTCATCATGGGTCAGCCGAAGATCCTGCTCATGCAACTCGAGCAGTTGCCGCGACAGTCGCAGGCGTGCCAGATGCCAGTCGGGACGTTGCCGGCTGGTGACCATGACCAGCAGGCCATCGGGTAAATGATTGAGGAAAAACTGCAGGCAACGATCAAGCACCGGGCCCTGGGCCAGATGATAATCATCAAGTACCAGCAACAGCGGTGTAACGGGTGAAAGGTGCACAGCCAGTTCATCGAGCAAACCGTCCAGCCATTCTTCGAAGGCAAATGGCTGATGACGTTGGCGCATTTTCAGCAACCCCAGCGCCTGGCTGCCCAGTTGCGGAAAATACTCTTGAAGTCCTTCAAGCAGGCGTTCAAGAAAACGACCGGGATCGCTGTCCCGAGGGCTCAACCCTAGCCACAGACTTTGCCAGTGATCCGGCAACCCCTGGCAAAACTCCACCGCCAATGAACTCTTGCCGAACCCCGCCGGTGCGCTGACCAGCAACAGCCTGCCACCGAGGCCGGCGCTCAGGCGCTCGCACAAACGCGGCCGCAGCACATGGCCGTCGGGCAGCGGAGGCCGGAAAAAGCGCCCGTCCAATGCGGCGACGGCAACGCTTGCAGGGCCCGAAAATGGGGACAGATCAGTCATGGCCGGCTCTTGTTTGAAATGCATGATGGCGGCGTTACAGCTGTCCGCAGCCTAGCGGTAAACGAAGAGCTATTGAAGGTTGTTGCTACAAATGGCTACAAAAAGACTACGCGCAGAAGTTGCCAAGTCAGAGGTTCAGTTTTCTCCGACAGACCGTGTCGCCCCGCGTCAAGTGCACCCTGATACACAATTCCAAAAAAAAAAGCCCCGAACCAGTCGGGGCGTTCTTTCGAGGATGCGGCCTCGGTTTACAACGTATTAGCGAACGCCTTCCTGACGCAAAGCTGCCGGGGTGAAGTCTGCGGTGCTGGCAGTGAAGCCGAAGTTATACGCCGACTTCTCTTCGTTCTTCATGCCCAGGGCCAGGTAGCGGCCCGATTGCAGGTCGTACAGGGTTTCGAGGGCGTACCACGGCACTTGCTTGTCATAGTAGTTCTCGGCGTGAGCCTCGGCGACCCGCCACAGTTGCCCGCGACCGTCGTAGTGGTCGACTACAGCCGCTTGCCAGGTGTCTTCGTCGATATAGAAGTCACGCTTGGCGTAGATGTGACGCTGACCTTCCTTCAGGGTCGCGACCACATGCCAGACCCGACGCAGTTCATAGCGAGCCAGGTCCTGGTTGATGTGACCGGCCTTGATGATGTCGGCGTACTTCAGTTGTGGCGAATCGAGCTTGTGGCTGTCGGAGGCGATGTACATCTCTTTCTTGCCTTCGAGCTTCCAGTCGTAACGATCCGGCGCGCCGTTGTACATGTCCAGGTTGTCAGAGGTACGCAGGCCATCGGCCGCGGTACCTGGCCCGTCATAGGACACCTGCGGCGCACGACGTACACGGCGTTGCCCGGCGTTATAGACCCATGCCGAACGCGGCTCTTTAACCTGGTCCAGGGTTTCGTGTACCAGCAGCACGCCACCGGCCAGACGAGCCGGCGCGGTCACTTTTTGCTTGAAGTAGAACAGGATGTTGCCCGGGTTCTTCGGGTCGTAATCCTTCATCTTGTCGCGGAACACGAACTGGTCCTCGAAGTACACCAGGCTGAACGAGCCGTTCGGCTGTGGCGTGGCCTGGGTTAGCAGACGGGTCACACTGCCGCCGCGATAACGGGTGATATGGTTCCAGATGACTTCAACGCCGCTTTTCGGAATCGGGAACGGGATCGCGGTTTCGAAATTTTCCAGACCGTTGCCGCCGGATACCAGATTGGTGTTGGTGGCGTTCTTCTTGATCGAGGCAAACACCTCATCCGGCACGGTGGCGCCGCGATGAGACGGGTAGACCGGCATCTTGAAGGTTTCCGGGTAGCGCTTGAACATCGCGTACTGACCCGGCGCGAGCTTGTCCTTGTACTGGTCGACGTTCTGCGCGGTGATGGTGAGCAGCGGTTTTTCATTCGGGAACGGGTCAGCCAGGAAGCCTTTGCTGTCTACGGCACCGGCGTTTTTCGGCATGGGTTTCCAGGCCGGGATCGAACCGTCGGCGTTGCCTGCCATCTCGGCGCCCATCGGGGTCAGGCTCTTGCCCAGCTTGTCCGCTTCGGCCGCAGGGACCGCTGCCATGACACCGGTCGCCAGCATCGAAAGCCCCAGAACGCCAACGTGGAACAGACTCTTTGTTAGTTTCATAAATGTGTTCGTCCTGAAAATGCAATGCTTAGAAGTTCACGCCAAAGCTGAGCGCAACGAAGTCGCGATCATCCACGGTGGTGTACTTGCCGTCGAAGAAGTTGGTGTACGCCAGGCTCGCGGTATAGGTGTTCTGATATTCGGCATCCAGACCCAGGCTCACCGCCTTACGACCTTCCTCGAAATTGCCACCAGGGCCAGGCGAGTAACCGCTCACGTCGTGGGACCAGGCCACGTTCGGCTTGAGGTTCACACCGGCAAATACGTCGTTGTAATCCCAGATGGCACGAGCGCGATAACCCCACGAAGTGGCCGTAGTAAAGCCGTCGTCTTCACAATTGCGGCTGCGGTTGTTGGTAGCCGTACCTGCGCCGGCACCGTTGATGGTGCCGGTGTTGAGGATCGCCGAGCAGGTGTTGAGGCCGCCGGTAGACGGCAGTTCACCAGGCCCGTAGACAGGGTCACGGCCATAACGGATGTCGGAACTGCTTTCCAGGCCGCCGACATGGGTCACGCCCACTTCACCCACCAGGGTCATACGGCTGGCGCCCATGACCTGATCGAAGAAGTGCGTCAGGGTGGTCTGGAACTGGGTGATTTCCTTACGGCGATAGCCGTGCAGATCCTGACCCGGTACACCGGGGAGCAACGAAGCGTTGGTGAGGGCACCGCCCAATGGGCGCACGCCAGCGAACAGGATATCGGTGGAATTGAGCTGCACCGGCGCGTTCGGACGGTAGCTGAGCTCACCGCTCCACGCCGTACCGGTAGGCAAGGTGGTGGAGAAGCTCAAGCCATAGAGGCGGATGTCTTCCGGGTACTCGACGAAGTACTGGGAATTACCCGCGACCACCAGTGGCCCCAGCGCGCGGAACGCCGCCGGCAAAGCCGCCACGCCGTTGTAGACCGATTGTGGAGCCCCGGTGGCACTGAAGATCGGCGCCCGGCTGTGGTAGTTCATGAAGTACGCGCCAAACTCGGTATCGAGCGGATCGAACATGTACTTCAAGGACGCGCCCCACTGGCCGCTGTCCCGCGCATCGCGATCCGGACCACGGCGTACCAGCACACCTTCCTCGTTTACGTCGACGCCCAGCCTGCCCAATGTAGGCAATGCCGCGGCCGGAATGGTCGAGCGCTTGTTCAGCACGCGCAGGTTGTTGTCGCAACCGTCGGCAATGATGTCTGGCTGGGAGAAAAAGGTACCGCAGTTATCGACAACCGTCTGGTCCCATTCCAGTTGATAAAAGGCTTCGGCCGACAGATTGTCGGTGAGGCTCTGGGACACGTAGAACATGTTGACCGGGATCAGACCTTCCTTGACCTCGGCACCGGGACGACGGAATGCGGACACGTCGATCGGGTTGATCGAGTTGATGCCACCGCCGATGAAAGTACTTTCACCCCAGCTCACAACCTGTTTGCCCAGACGCACGGAACCCGGCTGATCGGCAATGGCGTAGTTGTGGTAGACGAAGGCATCGAGGATCTGGCCGCCGGAGGACTTGGCGCCTTCCTTGCGGTTGTTGTCGCTGATGTCCTTGAACTCGCGGCTTTCATCCTTGAGTTCAAAGTCGTACCAGTATTTGCCGCGGACGAAGACACCGGTATCGCCGTATTTCAATTCAAGGTCATGGATGCCCTTGAAGATCTTCGAAAAGGTTTCGCCGCTCTTGAAGTTGTTGTGACCGTCATCGGACGTCTGGGACAGGCCGTGGCCCCCGTTATTGACGCCGATGAGGTTCTTGTTGGGACTCTGAGTAGACCAACTGGCGCCGATCGACAGGGATGAATCGAATTGACCTTCGATCTCACCGACGTTGAAACTGACGCCGAATGCAGGCCCGGCGAGCGAAGAGGCGAGACTGACCGCCAAAGGCAATTTTGCCCGGCGCCAGAACTGGTTTACTGATGTCATCGACGCTACTCCATGTGCATTATTGTTATGGCTGAGTACTTTTAAAAACGTTGTGGGTGACCGCAAGCCAAGTGGTTCCGACGTCACGCCAAAATTGCATCGCCCCGTTTTGTGCGTGCGCTCCGTTCTTAAAAATCCTTGAGCGGACTATAGCCAGCAGGTAGTAGTGCTTGATCCCTCTAAAGTGTGATTTGCAGCTGCCGGCCACTCTGGAACAGTCCTTCGCCAGTCCGACACACGTCGGCCCGGCAAGGATGGCTGAAAATTCGGATTTCACAAGTCAAGCGCTTGCTTGGTGGGTCTGGCGCGCCGTTTTCGGCGCGCCAGCGAACGCTTAAAGCGTCGAGAGGAAGGTACTGTTGTTAGCCTGCCATTCGGTGATGTCGACGCGGATACGCTTCTTGTCGAGCTTGCCGACACTGGTCTTGGGAATTTCAGTAACAATGGCGATCTGGCTCGGGATGGCCCACTTGCTCAGGTGCCCCTGTTCAACGAATGGCTTAAGGTGCTCCTTGAGTTCCTTGGCCCCGATCTCATGCCCTTCCCTGACTATCAGCAGCGCAAATGGCCGCTCGCCCCACTGCGGATCGGCGATGCCCACCACTGCTACTTCGCGTACCGCCGGATGGCGGCTGATCAGGTCTTCCAGGTCCAGGGAGGAAATCCACTCGCCACCGGTCTTGATCACGTCCTTGATCCGATCGCGAATGTCGATCACACCCATGCTGTCCAGGGTCGCCACGTCGCCGGTGTGCAGCCAGCCCCCGGCCCAGAGCTCGGCGCCCTTCTGCGGCTCGTTGTAATAACCCTCGGTGAGCCACGGTGCGCGCAGTACCAGTTCGCCCTGAGTCTCGCCATCGGCAGGCAGGAAATTGCCCTCGGTGTCGATGATCGCCGCCTCGACCAACGGCCCTGGTACACCCGCCTTGATCCGATAGGTTGTGCGTTCGTCTTCGGTGCCGGCCATCAACTCATCGTTAAGGTGCGCGCACGATACCAATGGCCCGGTTTCCGACATGCCGTAAGCGGCGGTCAACTGAATGCCCTTGGCTTTGGCCGCTTCGTACAGCGCGCGGTTGAGCGCACTGCCGCCGATGACAATTTTCCAACCGCCGAAATCGGTATTTTGCGCCGACTTGGCATTGAGGATCATCTGCAGAATGGTCGGCACGCAATGGGAAAAGCTCACCTTCTCCTTGCGCCACAATTCCACCAGGTATTCGGGGTCGTAACGGCCGGGATAGACCTGCTTGAGCCCGAGCATGGTCGCCACATACGGCAACCCCCAGGCGTGCACATGGAACATCGGGGTGATCGGCATGTACACGTCGTTGGTGCCCAGCAGACGTACGCTGTCGATGGAACCCATGATGGTCGACACGCCCATGGTGTGCAGTACCAGTTGCCGGTGGGTGAAATACACGCCTTTGGGATTACCGGTGGTACCAGTGGTGTAGAACGTGGTGGCGACCGAGTTTTCGTCAAAATCTTCAAAGTCGTACCGCGGGCTCGCCGCGGCCAGCAATTGCTCGTACTCGCCAATAAGGTTCGGCAGGTCGGCGGTTTTTTCCGGCAAGTCCGTCAACAGCAGGGTTTTCTCCACGGTGGTCAGGTGCCCGGCTATCGCCTTGTACAGCCCGACGAACTCGCTGTTGACCAGCACGAAGCGGTCCTCGGCGTGGTTCATGGTGTAAAGAATCTGTTCTGGCGACAGGCGCACGTTGATGGTGTGGATCACCGCGCCGATCATCGGGATGGCAAACATGCATTCCAGGTAACGATGGCTGTCCCAGTCCATCACCGCCACGGTATCCCCGGCCTTCACGCCGGCCGCCGTCAGCACGTTGGCCAGCCGCGCGACCCGCTCGATCAGGGTCGGATAGCCATAGCGCAATTGATCGCGGTAGATAATTTCGCGGGTTTTTTCATAACGAGCGCCGGACATCAGCAGCCGTTTAATCAACAGCGGATACCGGTAAGCGCCCTCGGCTGGAGGAATAACGCGAGTCTGCAACATAAGAGTCCCTTTTCTGACTGCACGGTCTTGGCTTTTAAAGCTAAGCACTCTAGAGCCCTTGAACGCCAGTCAAATCAGCCAAAGGGATGATTTGCACAGCCGTACAAATGCTAGCGTTGCGCCAGCATTTGCAGGAATTCGTCAGCCGTTACGCCGTTTTTCCTACGACAGCCTCGGATGGCGTTCGGGGGAAAAACACTGCGGCTACGAAGGTCAACGCTGCAAAACCCGCCAATATCAGGTAAAGGCCTACAAAACCTTGGCGCGGTTCGACGAACGAAATCAGCGGAATCGCACTGGCACTGGCACCGAACGATAAACAGTAACGCAGCGCGAAGACTCGGGATTGCCATTGCGGTGCGACGAAGTTAGCGACCATCGCATCATTCACCGTGACCTGGCCAAACACCACGAACATGAACGCCGCGCCCAGCGCTATCACAGCCCAGCCCTCGACATAGGCCAACCCGAACAACAGCGGCGCCTGGCACAGCGTCAACACGATGAACGGCCATTTCAGACTGAAACAATGCAAGACCCGGCCGATGCTCAACTGCGCCACGGCGCCGAAGGCATACGCCAGGCTGACCACGACGCCAAGGATTTGCGGCGAAGCGAACAAATCGTGCAGGCGTTCCTGAAACAGTTTCGGGTAGGTCATGGTCGTGGCGTTGAACACCACACCGCCGGTGGCGGTAGCCAAGGCCAATACGCCGAACACCACGACCATGGAAATCCGCTGGCCAGCCGCACCTTTGAGCGGTGTGTGCGGGCGCTTCGGGATGGGCTCTTCACGCACCTGAAGCGCGAAACCGATGCCTAGCACAATCGCCACCACGCCCGGCAAAATGAACGCCGAGCGCCAGCCGAGCTGCGTCACCAGCAACCCGGTGATCAGCGCCGAAAACGCCACGCCGAGGTTGCCCCACATGCCGTTGATACCGATTTCCCGGCCCCGGTTCTGTGCATAAGCCACCAGCATCGCTGTGCCCACCGGGTGATAGATCGCGGCGAAAACCCCGATCAGCGTCAGGCCGAGTACCAACATCGGTGCGCTGCTGCTCACGCCGGTAAAGATCGCCGAGGCGCCAATGCCGAAAAAAAACACCAGCATCATTTTCCGTCGGCTCCAGTGATCCCCCAGCCAACCGGCAGGCAGCGAACAACCGCCAAAGGCAATGAAACCGCCGAGGGACAGGCTGATCAGCGCGGCATAGTCCAGCGCGAAGGCCTGGGTCATGCCGAGAATGGCGGCGGGAAAAATAAGCATGAACATGTGATCGATCACATGGGCTGCGTTTATGTAGCGGAGGACATTTCTGGACTGGTTCATCGCGGCACGCTTTACGTTGTAGTGAGCGGCTTATGCTAAGTTGGCGAAAAAGCGTATTCCTGACAAAAAAGTCATTGGATCTGACATGTTAATCAGCCATTTCCTGCACGGGCCGGTCAGCGCCTACCCGCGAGATTACGTGGACGGTGCTCACCAGCAATTGCATCAACACCGCGAAGCGCAGTTGCTGTACGCCGTTCGCGGCACCATGCGAGTGGTCACGGCACAAGGTGCCTGGGTCATTCCGCCGACCCGAGCCGTGTGGATTCCGCCCTGGGTGGCGCATGAGATTTTCATGTCGGGCGAGGTACGCATGCGGTCGCTGTTCATTGCCGCCGAACTGTCGCCGCCAACGCTGCAGCAGTGCTGCGTGCTGGCCGTCACGCCGTTGCTGCGCGAGCTGATCCTGCGCGCGGTGCAAGGTCCGCAACACGCGGAAAATTCATTGATTCAGCAGTTGATGCTGGAAGAGATCGCCAGCCTGGAAAACCTTCCGCTACACATTCCGATGCCCGAGGACCGACGCGTGCTGGGCATCTGCCTGGCGCTGCTGCGCGCACCGGACCATTCCAATACCCTGGAAGACTGGGCACAGCAAGTCGGCGCCAGCTCTCGAACCTTGGCGCGGTTGTTTCAGCAACAATTGAAGATGAATTTCAATGCCTGGCGTCAGCAACTGCGCCTGATGGAAGCCCTGCCACGCCTGCTCGCCGGAGAAAGCGTGCAGAGCGTGGCGTGTAATCTGGGCTATGGCAGTGCTCGGGCGTTTAGCGCGATGTTTCGCCGTTTACTCGGGGAAAACCCTCGGGAATACCTGAGCGCGTTGAACACATTGAGCAAACTCAATCCCCCGTAGGCGTTCAGCGCGATCAATGCATTTCGGTGAACGCAAGTTTCACGCCGATGGCGATCAGCACCGCGCCCATGGTCCGGTCGAACCAGTGGCCCATGCGGGCAAAACCGGCGCGCACGCGCTGCTGGCTGAACAGCATCGCCACGAGGCAAAACCAGGCCGCCGTCGCTGCGGCCAGATAAATCCCGTAACCGGCCTGTACCGCCAAAGGTGTTTGCGGGTTGATCACCACGGTGAACAGCGACAGAAAAAACAGGGTGGCTTTCGGGTTCAAACCATTGGTAACGAAGCCCGAGGTGAAGGCACCGCGCGCGGTGCGTTCGCCGGCTTCCTGGTGCAGATCATCCGCCACCGGTTTGGCCGGTTGCGCGCGCAGGGCTTTGTAGCCGATATACAGCAGGTACGCAGCGGCGGCCCACTTCAAGGCGTTGAACAGCACGATCGACTGAGACACGATCAGCCCGATTCCCAGCAGCGAATAACCGACGTGCAGGAAAATCGCCGAGCCGACACCCAGCGCCGTCCAGGTCCCGGCACGGCGACCGTGGGTCACGCTCTCACGCACCACCACGGCGAAATCCGGGCCTGGGCTGGCGACGGCCAGCAGGTGAATCAGGGCAACGGTCAAGAACTCTGTCCAGTACATTGGGGCTCCTTTTGTGCAGGCCGATCAATAAAAAATTCTGAGGCCGACTTCACCTCTGTGGCGAGGGAGCTTGCTCCCGTCGGCCGATCCGCGCCCGGGCGAAGCAGTCGTAAACCGCATGACACGTATGTCTGAAAATACACGGTCGCCTGGGTTGGGGCCGCTGCGCAACCCAGCGGGAGCAAGCTCCCTCGCCACAGGTTTTGGGCCAGACCAAGCAGTAAGTAGCTATTTGTTTCATCTGGTAGGCTCGACAGATTACGCCTTCAGTTCACTGCACAAAAGGTACAGTTGATGACGAACTCTCGCCGCGCCGTTTTTCTCGACCATCCGTCCCTGGACCTCGGCGATCTCGACCTCGACCCGCTACGCGAGTGCTTCAGCGACTTGCAGCTGTTCGCCCAGACCACGCCGGATCAGGTGGTCGAACACCTCAAGGGCGCCACTGTCGCCATCAGCAACAAAATCCTGATCAATGCGGCGGCCATGGCGGCCAGCCCCGAGTTGAAGCTGATCCTGATCACCGCCACCGGCACCAACAACATCGATCTCGCCGCTGCCCGTGCTCACGGGATCACCGTTTGCAACTGCCAGGGTTACGGCACACCGTCGGTGGCTCAGCACACGATCATGTTGTTGCTGAACCTGGCGACGCGCCTGGCCGATTATCAAAAAGCTGTCGCCGAAGGTCGCTGGCAGCAGGCGAAACAGTTCTGCCTGCTCGATTACCCGATCGTCGAACTCGAAGGCAAAACCCTCGGCCTGCTTGGCCACGGTGAACTGGGCAGTGCCGTGGCGCGGTTGGCCGAGGCGTTCGGTATGCGCGTGTTGCTGGGGCAGATTCCGGGGCGCCCTGCCCGGCCGGATCGCTTGCCGCTGAATGAACTGCTGCCGCAAATCGACGCCCTGACCCTGCACTGCCCGCTCAACGAACACACCCGCCACTTGATCGGCGCCCGCGAACTGGCCTCGATGAGACCCGGTGCTTTCGTGGTCAACACCGCGCGCGGTGGTTTGATTGACGAGCAAGCATTGGCCGACGCCCTGCGCAACGGTCACTTGGGCGGCGCGGCCACTGACGTGTTGAGCGTCGAACCACCGAGCGCCGGCAACCCGCTGCTGGCCCAGGATATCCCCCGGTTGATCGTGACGCCGCACAACGCCTGGGGCAGTCGCGAGGCGCGGCAGCGAATCGTTGGCCAGTTGACCGAAAACGCCCAAGGCTACTTCAGCGGTCAAGCGCTGCGAGTCGTCAGTTGATAAACTGCGGCACTTTTTTTCCAGGAGCAGAGTATGGATCCGCGCAGTGAAGTACTGCTTCGTCAGGCTGAGTTATTCCAGGGTTCGGTGCTGCTGGCCGGTTTGCCCGCCGATGATTTGCTGGGCCGCTTGCCCGATGCCCACGGCTGGTGCTGGCACGCCGGCGATCAAGCGGCACTGGACGCCCGTTTCGCCGAGCGCAGCCATTTCGGCGTGAATGCACCGGAGCGCGAGTTCGACAGCGCCGTGGTGTTTCTGCCCAAATCCAAAGACCTGACCGACTACATCCTCAACGCCCTCGCCTCTCGTTTGGCCGGCCGTGAGTTGTACCTGGTGGGCGAAAAACGCAGTGGCATCGAAGGCGCAGCCAAACAGCTGAACCCCTTCGGTAAACCACGCAAGCTCGACAGCGCACGGCATTGCCAGCTCTGGCAGGTCACCGTGGCCAATGCACCAGAAGCCAAGTCGCTGGAAAGCCTGGCCCAGGAATATGAACTGCCACTGGCCGAAGGCCCGTTGAAAGTCATCAGCCTGCCGGGCGTGTTCAGCCACGGTCGCCTGGATCGCGGCAGCGCCCTGCTGCTGGAGCATCTGGACAAACTGCCGAGCGGCCACTTGCTGGACTTCGGTTGCGGCGCGGGTCTGTTGGGGGCGGCGGTCAAGCGGCGTTATCCACACAACCAGGTCACCCTGCTCGATGTCGACGCGTTTGCCGCCGCCAGCAGTCGCCTGACCTTGGCCGCCAATGGTCTGGACGCGGAAGTGATGACCGGAGATGGCATCGATGCCGCGCCTATGGGTTTGAGCGCGATCCTGAGTAATCCACCGTTCCATGTCGGCGTACACACCGACTACTTCGCCACCGAGAACCTGCTGCGAAAAGCGGCCAAACATCTGAAAAACGGCGGGGAACTGCGCTTGGTAGCGAACAGCTTCCTGAAGTATCAACCGCTGATCGAAGAGCACTTGGGCGTGTGCGCGATCAAGGCTGAAGGACAGGGTTTCCGAATCTATCGGGCCAAGCGCGGCTGAAGATATTTTTGAAGGGCAAGTCGGATCGCCGCACCGCTGGCTCCTACGAAAAACGGCTCATGGGGCTTGCCCAATCGGATTTGCCTAGGCAGAATCCGCTCCGTCCTAGGGGAGTAGTCTCCCACGAGCGCCATGCTCGTCCGGCATACGTCAACATACTTGGTCCTCAGACCATGGCGTATGCGACCCAAGCGTCCGCACCAGACGGATCGCAGGGTTTGACAAGACCTATGACACGAACACCTTACCCGGGGCGGGAAGGCTGTACGTGTCATAGCCGTGTCGACCCGCCCCTTAGGAAAACCCTGATGATGCTGGACTCTCTGCTCGTTCCTACCGCAATCGTTGCCTTGGCCGAAATCGGCGACAAGACGCAACTGCTCGCGCTCATTCTCGCAGCCCGCTTTCGCAAACCCTGGCCGATCATCGCCGGCATCGTCGCCGCGACCCTGGCCAATCACGCGGCAGCCGGTGCGGTAGGCGCCTGGTTCGGCAGTTTCTTCTCGAATGCGATGTTGCACTGGATCCTCGCCGCGAGCTTCACCGCCACCGCGTTGTGGACGCTGGTGCCGGACAAGATGGACGAAGACGAAGCCAGCACCGCCCGCAAGTTCGGGCCGTTCCTGACCACGCTGATTGCGTTCTTCCTTGCGGAAATGGGCGACAAGACCCAAGTCGCCACCGTAATGCTCGCCGCGCAATACCCCGATCTGTGGCTGGTGATTATCGGTACTACCGCCGGGATGTTGATTGCCAACGTGCCGGTGGTACTGGCAGGTAATTTTGCGGCGGAAAAGCTGCCCTTGACCCTGATCCGTCGCCTGGCGGCGTCGGCGTTCTTCGTCCTGGCGATGGTCGCGGTGTACAAGGCGATGCAGAGTAGTGGATGGGTTTAAAGCAGCGGCAAGCTGCAAGTGATCAGCCGCAAGCTGAAGCAGAGTGTGCCTTGCTTCACGCTTGCAGCTTAGTGCTTGCTACTGTTGTAAAGCGGCATCACCTTCGGAATCGCCGCCTGCAAGGCAGCAATCCGACTGGCCGACGCCGGGTGCGTGCTCAAGAACTCTGGCGGCGCGCCATTCGAGGCTTTGCTCATTTTGTTCCACAGGGTGATCGCCGCGTTCGGGTTGTAGCCGGCGCGGGCCGCCAGTTCGAGGCCGATCAGGTCTGCCTCGTTTTCATTGCCGCGACTGTTGGGCAAGGTCATGCCGTATTTGGCCACGGTGTCCGCGAGGACCAGGCTGTCCTGACCCAGACCGAGCAACGCACCGGCGCCCTGCTTGGCCATTTCGATACCGTAAGCCTTGGACATCGCTTCACGACCGTGCTCGCGCAAGGCGTGAGCGATTTCATGGCCGATGATGGCAGCGATTTCGTCGTCGGTGAGTTGCAGGGTGTCGATCAGCCCGCTATAGAAAATGATCTTGCCGCCAGGCCCGCAGGAGGCATTCAGCTCGTCGCTCTTGATCAGGTTCACTTCCCATTGCCACTGGGCTGAGTCCGGACGGAACACGGGTGCCTGGGCAATCAGCCGACTGGAGATCGCCTGGACGCGTTTCGCATCGTTACTGGTTTTGTCCAGCACGCCTTTGGTGCTCGCCTCCCCGATGGTCTGTTGATAAGACTGGGCGTACATCTGGTTGACCTCGGCAGTCGACAACATGCTGAACATATATTGCTTGCGTTCAACGCCCACGGCGCCACCGCTGGTGGTGTTGACCGACTGACAACCGGCGAGCAGCAGACCTGCGCTCAGTGCACACAAAACCAATGTCTTATTCATCAAAAAGCTCCCTGGAAACATGCCGCGTATCCTAGGCGGTGAAAGGTATCGGCGCCAGATACAACAGACGTGCAGCACGCACTTTCAGATAAATCCCTTCAACGCGTAAGAAAAATTTCATTTCTCGCCGCACGCCACGACCGAACAGGGCAGCGATGGTTCATTTGCGACATCCAGCACTCCAGAACAGCCAATTCGTGACACCGCGCTCATGACCCTGCACCGCCCTGCCGATACAGCACCGCAGATGTTCTCTTGCGTGCGGAGCACCCATGAAATTCAAATCGATCCAGTTTTCCGTTGCCGCCCTGGCCGGTGCCATTGTGCTCAGCGTCGTCGCCGCCCTGGTGCTGTACGCACTGTTTTCCGGTGCCCGGACCCAAGACATGGTTCAGCAACGGACTCAGGCGCAGTTCGAGCAAGTCATCGAACAGCGCCTGACGTCGCTGGCGCAAACCCAGGTCAGCCAGATCCAGCGCGAACTCGAAGCACCGCTGCTGATTGCCGGCGGCCTGGTTCGTGTCAACGCATTGATCGGTACCCCCGGTGCCGACGGCCAGCCGCAACTGAGCCTGAGCCGTGAGCAACTGATCAGCCTGATCAAGGAAAACGTCGCCCGCAACCCGAAAATTCTCGGCACCTACATCGCCTGGGAAAAAAACGCACTCGACCACAACGATGCGGCCTACGTCGATACCCCAGTGGTCGGCATCGACGCCAGCAACGGGCGCTTCCTGCCGTGGTGGTTCCGCAACGAAGACGGCAGCCTGGGCCTGGACAAACTGGTGGACGTCGACGACCAGAAAACCCTGTCCACCGGTGTGCGCGCCAGCGAGTACTACCTGTGCGCCAAGGAAACCAAAAAATCCTGCGTGATCGATCCGGCGCCCTACAAGGTCGGCGACAAAATCGTCATGCTCGCCTCCTTCATAGAACCGATCATGCTCAACGGCGCGTTCCAGGGCGTTGTCGGCGCCGACCTGTCGGTGAACTTCATCCAGGAAATGCTCCTGGCGGCGAATCAGAAACTGTACAGCGGCGCCGGGGATATGACGTTGATCGGGAGTAACGGCCGGATCGTCGCCTATACCAAAGACCCGAGTAAATTCGGCGAGAAAGTCAGCGACATTCTCGACAGCAAACAAATTGCCAACATGGCCAACCTCAAGCGCGGCGAAGTCACTTACACCGTCGACAAGGCCCAGGGCCGAATCGAGTTGTACCTGCCCTTCGGCATTGGCCAAACCGATGCCCGCTGGACCTTGATGCTGCAATTGCCGCTGAACGCGGTGATGGCCGATCTGCAAAAACTTCAGGGTGATCTGGACGCACAGCGCAAATCCGATACCTTTGGCATGGCCATGGTCGGCCTGTTGATTGCCGCTATCGGTTTGTTGGTGATCTGGCTGGTGGGCCATGGCATTGCTCGCCCACTCAAACAAATGGTCGCGATGCTCGACGATATTGCCCAGGGCGAAGGCGACCTGACTCGCCGTCTGACCAGTGACCGCACCGACGAACTGGGCTCGATTGCCAAAGGCTTCAACACCTTCCTCGCCAAGTTGCAGGCGATGATTACTCAGGTGGTGACGTCGGTGCAGAGCGTCAGCGATTCCTCGGAACACACCGCCGACATCGCCATCCGCACCAACATCGGCGTGCACAAACAAATGGCCGAGATCGATCAGGTCGCGACCGCCGTGCATGAAATGACCGCTACCGCCCAGGATGTCGCGCGCAACGCGACCCAGGCCGCGCAAGCCGCCAGCCATGCGGATCAGGCAGCGGCGCAAGGCATGCAAATCGTCCGGGATACGTCGAACTCGATTGGCGTTTTGGCCATCGAAATCGGCAAAGCCGTCGGCGTGGTGCAGACCCTGGCCAAGGACAGCGAAAACATCAACGCGATCCTGACGGCCATTCGCGGCATCGCCGAGCAGACCAACCTGCTGGCCTTGAACGCGGCCATCGAAGCGGCGCGGGCCGGTGAACAGGGCCGTGGCTTTGCGGTGGTGGCCGATGAAGTGCGCAACCTGGCGCAGAAAACCCAGAAGGCCACTGAAGAAATCCAGACCATGATCCAACATCTGCAGCAAGGCACCCGCGATGTGGTGCGGGTCATGGAAGACAGCCAGAACCGCACCGACGAAAGCGTGCAGCACGCCGCGAAAGCGGCCGAGGCGCTGGAGACCATTACGCAGGCGGTGTCGGTGATCAACGACATGAACACCCAGATCGCCAGCGCGGCCGAGGAACAGAGCGCGGTGGCGGACGACATCAACCGCAACGTGATCAACATCGGGCAAGTGGCCAACGAAGTGGCCGGTGGGGCGGATGAGTCGAGCGCGGCCAGTGCGGATTTGACCCAGTTGGCCGAACAGCAGCGGCGGTTGATCAATCAGTTCAAGGTTTAGGGTTCAATGATCGTTCCTACGCTCTGCGTGGGAACGATCATTACGCGCTCAACCAGGCGTCAAACACTCCGGCCCATTGAGCTTCGGATCATTCACCAGGTTCGCCAGCACCCGCTCGCGCAACGCCGCAGGCTCGCTGGCCAGCAACGCCTGCAAGGCATGCAACGGCGTTTGCGGGTTGAGCCAGGCTTCCTGCCCCGCCGCATCCAGAATCAACGGTCGACGCTGACTCGAAGCCGGCTGGGTGATCACCGCCGTGCTCAGCCACACCTGCTCCTGCACCGGATACGCCTCCCAGATCGCCGCAAAGAACAGCGCCGAACCCTCCCCCGGGGTCAGCCAGTACGGACGTTTGCGGGTGGTGCCGCGCCATTCGTAGAAACCATTGGCCGGCAGCAGGCAACGACGCA
Organism: Pseudomonas sp. B21-048; assembly: GCF_024748615.1. NCBI lineage: Bacteria > Pseudomonadati > Pseudomonadota > Gammaproteobacteria > Pseudomonadales > Pseudomonadaceae > Pseudomonas > Pseudomonas sp. B21-048. The sequence goes on from NZ_CP087168.1 coordinate 4,671,709, forward strand.
GGCGTAACGCTTCGCGAAACATAGGCTGTTCGGCAACGGTTTCGGCGCGGGCATGGGCCGGGGTGCGGGACAGGTCGGTCAGCCACGGCGGCGTCAGCCCCCAGCGGGCGCGGGCCAACTCACGTTGCCCGTCTGCGCCGGCACGCAGCATCAACACCGAATCGTTGGGGGAGATATTCCACTGGGCCTGCTGATCGGCGGGGAATCCGGGCAGGGCCGCAAAGGCGGGGTTCCAGCGAAACAGGGCATAACGTCCACACATGGGGCAATACGACTCTTGATCAAACGAACGTCAGCCTAACAGACCAGCGTGCCGGGAAAACTGTCCGATTCATCGCCCGACAACGGCAGCGCGGCATTGTACGCGGTGATCAGCTCCCGGGCGTATTCAGCCTGATCGTTATCGACCGATAAGCCCAGCAGGCCGAAGATCGGTAACTCCCCGGTACCGCCGATCAAATCCCGACCTGCCAAATGCGCCTCGATACCCTCGCTGGCGAGCATGCTTTGAAGCAGTTCGCCTTCCATCAGGTTTTCCGGTTCGTAGATGCGCTGCATAGACCCTCACTCGTTTTCACTGAACACTTCGAGATGCCATTCCTCGCCGTGAACCTGCAATACAAACGTAATCGGCCGACAACACACCTGACAGTCCTCGATATAGGTCTGATCGCCTCCTGACAGGTCTACAGAAGTCTCAACCACTTCACCACAATACGGACATTCATACTGCGCAGTTTCGAGCATCGCGGCCTCCCAGGTGACTTGTGCGTATAATCGCCGGTCTATTTGCAGGGCTATTTTCGTCTGACTACCTGTTCAGACCGTGCCCCGTTGGTTTTCGATCAAAACCTTTACTTACCCTAGCCGTTTCTAACAAGAGAGCATGATGGGCGAATTCGATGCCATCCGACCTTACGACGACAGCGAAGTCCCGGCAGTGCTGAACCGGCTGCTCGGCGACAAGGCGTTTCTAGATACCCTCATCCACTTCCGTTTCCCGCGCTATGCCGGTGCCCTCGGCTGGATGCTCAAACCTCTTATAGCGCATCGGCTGCGCCGTGAGTTCGCCGGCATCACGTCGGTGGCCACCTTGCAGGACAAAGTCGAGTTTTACGTCGACCATACCATTGAGCGGGCTACGGACGGGGTGACCTACACCGGCGTGGAGCAATTCAAATCCGGTAGCGCCTACCTGTTCATCGCCAACCACCGCGACATCGTGATGGACCCGGCTTTCGTCAACTATGCCGTGTACCACGCCGGCCTGCCGACCCCGCGCATCGCCATTGGCGACAACCTGCTGCAAAAGCCTTTTGTCAGCGATCTGATGCGCCTGAACAAGAGCTTCATCGTGCACCGTTCGATCACCGGTCGCCGGGAAAAAATGGCGGCGTATCAGCTGCTGTCAGCGTACATCAACCACTCGATCCGCAACGACTGCGCCTCGATCTGGATCGCCCAGGCGGAAGGCCGAGCCAAGGACGGCGACGACCGCACCGAGTCGGCGATCCTCAAGATGTTCCACATGAGTCGCAAGGACGAGCCATTCGGCGAAGTCATTCGCTCGCTGAACCTCACCCCGGTGTCGATCAGCTATGAATATGACCCGTGCGACCAGGCCAAGGCCCGCGAGTTGTACATCCGCGCCACCACCGGCAGCTACACCAAAGCGCCGGGCGAGGATGACGTCAGCATCGCCAAGGGCATCACCGGTTACAAAGGCCGGGTCCACGTGAACTTCGCCGCGCCGATCACCGAGCTGTTCGACGACACCAAGCAATTGGCGATCGAAATGGACAAGCAGATCCTTGGTGGTTACCGGTTGTTCCCAGTGCACTACCTGGCGTACGCGCAGTGGACAGACGCCGACCCGCAACTGCAGGTGCCGAAAGCGGCCGAGGTGTTTGCGGCTGACGAACTGGCCAAGGCTCAGGAAGAATGGCAGCGTCGACTGGAGGCTTGCCCTGAGGAGCACCGTCCGTTTTTGGTGCTGCAATATGCGACGCCGGTGCGCAATCAGTATCGGGTGAAGGCCCGGTTGCCGCTGTAAGCGATTTTGGCTGGATACGACAACGGCGCTTTCGGGGCGCCGTTTTTGTTTGTCTTGATGCGGTAAGACAGTCAGGCACTGTACCTGTGGCGAGGGAGCTTGCTCCCGTCGGCCGATCCGCGCCCGGACGCAGCAGTCGTAAAGCCAGCGCTCGCGGTGTGTCTGACACAACAAGGGGTGGCCGGTTGGGGCCGCTGCGCAGCCCAGCGGGAGCAAGCTCCCTCGCCACAGGGGCTTGTGTCAGATCTTCAGACGCGGGTGCTGATCCACGACACCAGCAAGGCCATCCCGAGGCAGGCGAAACCGAAACGGTAGAAAAACCGGTTCATGCGCAGGGTTGCCCAATCCAGCGTTGGCTCTTCACTGGGGCGACTTTGGCGCTGCGCCTCGATACTGGCCAGGGCGCGTTGTTCGCGACGACGGGTGGCGTGCAGTAACCAGCCGCCCGGGAAGGCGAACAGCAAGGCCAGCAAATTGATCAATTTGGCGGGATGAGCGGTAAAGAGCGAAATCAAATGCAGCGACATCACAAACCTCAGGCAAACCGGTATAGCAGACGCCGGACCGACGACCACGGCGCGGATTCTACCGAAAGCGCTCCGACCTGCCCCGGCTTTCCGACAAATAACGAAACCATTTGGCTGATGACTGTCCTGTGTCACGGTGCCGTCATCTGAAATCCGCCAGTCTGTCGCCCCTCGAAACCGACACGGACCCCGTCATGCTCCACGCCGAAAACCAGGACCGCCTCTACCTCATTGCCCAGAGCGACGAACAACAAACCTTAGTCGGCAGCCTCGCCTTCAACGTTCAGGACCGCCACTGGCTGGTGTATTGCGCGCTGGGAGGGCATCAACATGCGGATTTGCCGGAAACAGACTTGCTGACGGGGGTGAGTGTTCTGGATTTTTATTCAGAGGCGGCTTGATTTCCTTTGTAGGAGCGAGCGGTGCGGCGATCCGACTTGCCCGCGAAGGCGATTTCACATTCAACATTGTCGTCTGACACGCCACTTTCGCGGGCAAGCCTCGAGCCTACAAGCGGCAGGCACAAAAAACCCGGTGCCATCACTGACACCGGGTTCCTTAAACAAGAAGCAAACCGTTACTCGGCCAGCACCTGACCAATCGTCGGGTCCTTGAACAAGCGAGTCAACGCGTCACTCAACACATCACTGACCAGCTTGGTATTGGTTTCCTGATTCGGCGCCATGCCAAAACGCTGATCCAGCGACGCACCGTAACGACCGCTGTAACGACGGTTGGCATTCTGCACATCCGAACGGAACGTCGCGCCAATCGTCGCCTCAGTCACATACAGGCCTTCCTTGGGCGACTGATACTTCAGTTCGGCCAGGGTCACCGTCAATTGCGGTGCATTCAGCGCATTGGTCGTCGGGGTAAAGCCCAACAAGCGCACGGCCGCCTCAGCCTGAGCCTGCAACTTCGGCAGAATCTGCGCGCCCTGCACGGTGATTGCACTGGTCTCCGGATACAGACCACCACGAGTCCCCAGGGTTGGCGACGGACGACCGTCCACCACACGCACCACCACCGGCTGACCGCGACCGACCGGCGCCAGCTGAGCCGTCAGCTTGGGTTCCGGGTTCAGTTGTTGCGGGCTGTGGGCACAGCCGACGAGGGTCAAACTGGTCACAGTGATCAAACCGAACAACAGGCGTTGCAACATGCTCTTCTCTCCAGAATCAGGCACAAACAGACCCGCAGTATAGCGGTGCGCCACTGCGGCGAACTAGCGTCGCGCAACGATTACTGAAATCTCTGACAAACCCGGCGCAGCGCGGTTCCTGTCACACATCTGTCACCGCCCATACACATGCACGTCATGGCTCTCTGGCAACCTGCACAGCAGTCACCCCACAAGGTACTTTGCCATGCGTTTTCTCATCTCGCTGTTCGCGCCACGCCCACTGCATCGCTGCTTTGCCTTGCTCGACCGCAATGGCTGCTGCCAGGCGTTCAAACAGTGCAGCCTGCAGCCAATGGGCGATGGTTGGGTCGAAATCGAAGAAATCCGCCTCAACTGGCTGCACCATCCCCTGCCCGCCAGTGCCCGTATCAACCAGCGCCAGCCACGTGCGCGCGCACAACAACTGTTGGCCACCTGACCGGACGCCTAATAAAAGTCATTAAACACGACCATTTCCCTGCGTTTCTTCGTTACAATCTCCCCCCGATTATAAGGACGTCTCCTGATCGGGCCTCGCAGCATCGTCAATGCCTCGGTATTGACACCCCGCACCGCCCACAGAGAGCCGCCCACACAGATCGAGTGAGGCTGGCGCGCTTGCTGTTTCTTTAAGCAAAACCCCACTTCTCGCGAATCTGCAGAGCTGTCATTACGCTCGGTCACTGAGCTGTTTGCCCGTTTTGCCTGCCATGTCCCCATGGCGGCAATCCATTCGGGCACGGTGCCAGGCTGGGACAGCCCTTTTTTGAGGTTCACGTCTTCAAAAGAGCGTGAAAAAAACGGGTTTTCACAACTTCACAAGAGTGTGGCGAGCAAATGAATAGTTTTGCGTCTGAACATGCACCATTAGCGTCTACAACAGCCCAACGACACAGGACCGAGTATTCCTCGAACACCGGAGCCTGAAGCCTGTCCGCTACGGATTTGGTTGCACGAACGGATGTCTCGACCATAAGTCGAATTGCCAGCCGGGTGCCGAAATGAGTTCATGTGACTCTTGAGGCCAGGCCGCATGCATCCGTCGAAGTTGCAAAAAATTGCGAAGATTCGGACATGGCGATCCTGGCCATGGGTACCTGGGGCATCACTGACACGCCCCGGAACGCCTGGCAGCCATGCCGACAATTTGGTGCTGCAGATTTTGGAGACGCGTTAAATGGCGCATAACGAAGCAGTCGACGTAGTACTGGTTGGGGCCGGCATCATGAGTGCCACCCTGGCTGTACTGCTCAAAGAGCTCGACCCCGCGATCAAGCTGGAAGTCGTCGAGCTGATGGATTCCGGTGCCGCGGAGAGTTCCAATCCGTGGAACAACGCCGGTACCGGTCACGCCGGGCTGTGTGAGCTGAACTACACGCCACAGGCCGCCGACGGCACCGTCGACATCAAGAAAGCCGTGCACATCAACACCCAGTTCGAGGTGTCGAAGCAATTCTGGTCCTACCTGACCAAGAAAGGCACGTTCGGCTCGTGCAAGTCGTTCATCAGCCCGGTGCCGCACCTGAGCTTCGTGCAGGGCGACGACGGCGTCTCCTTCCTCAAGGAACGTTTCAAGACGCTGAGCAAACACCACGCCTTCGCCGACATGGAATACACCGAAGACAAAGCCAAAATGGCCGAGTGGATGCCGCTGATGATGCCAGGCCGCCCGGCTGACGAAGTCATCGCCGCCACCCGTGTGATGAACGGCACCGACGTCAACTTCGGCGCCCTGACCAACCAATTGCTCCAGCACCTGACCAGCGCACCCGATGCCCAGGTCAAGTACTGCAAGCGTGTGACGGGGCTGAAGCGTAACAACGGTGGCTGGACTGTCAGCATCAAGGACGTCAACAGCGGCAATACCCGTGACGTCGATGCGAAATTCGTATTCCTCGGCGCCGGCGGTGCGGCACTGCCACTGCTGCAAGCTTCGGGCATCGAAGAAAGCAAAGGCTTCGGCGGTTTCCCGATCAGTGGCCAATGGCTGCGTTGCGACAACCCGGAAGTGGTCAAGCACCACCAGGCCAAGGTCTACAGCCAGGCTGCGGTAGGTTCGCCACCGATGTCCGTGCCGCACCTGGACACCCGCGTGGTCGATGGCAAGAAGTCCCTGCTGTTCGGACCTTACGCCGGTTTCACCACCAAGTTCCTCAAGTATGGCTCCTTCATGGACCTGCCGATGTCGGTTCGCGCCGGCAACATCGGCCCGATGCTGGCCGTGGCCAAAAACAACATGGACCTGACCAAGTACCTGGTCAGCGAAGTGATGCAGTCGATGGAACAGCGCCTGGAATCCTTGCGTCGCTTCTATCCACAGGCGAAAGCCGAAGACTGGCGCCTGGAAGTGGCCGGCCAACGGGTGCAGATCATCAAGAAAGACCCGAAGAAAGGTGGCGTTCTGCAGTTCGGTACCGAACTCGTCGCGGCCAAGGACGGTTCCCTTGCCGCCCTGCTCGGCGCCTCGCCAGGCGCTTCGGTGACTGTTTCGATCATGCTTGAGCTGATCGAGAAATGTTTCCCGAACAAAGCCCATGGCGAGTGGGCTGCCAAGCTCGCGGAAATCTTCCCGGCTCGGGAAAAGGTCCTGGAAACCGATGCTGCGCTGTATCGCAAGATCAACGCGCACAACAACGTCGCGCTGGAACTGGTTGAAGCCAGTAACGAGACCGAAAGCTACGCTTGATTCGGTGACATAAAAAACGCCCCGTCCTCATTGAGGGCGGGGCGTTTTTTTATGACCGTCGTAGGAGCTGGCTTGCCAGCGAAGGGGACGTCGTGGTGTGCCAATGACACCGCCTTCGCTGGCAAGCCAGCTCCTACAAGGTACGCGGCGTTCACATGCCGCGCAGGCGGTCAGCCACGAGCTTTTTCGATCAGCTCAATGTAATCCGGGGCATTGCGCTGATCCTTGATCAGGGCGACGAAGTCATTGCCGTGCTCATCCTTGCCGTTCAGATCGTAGCCGGCCTCGACAAAAAACATCAGAAAACGCTCGAAGTCATCGATACGCAGACCACGGTACGCCTTGATCAGTTTGTGCAGCGACGGTGAAGTGGCGTCAACCGGTTCGAAATCGAGGAACAGTTTGATTTGCGCATCGCCGATCTCGTCACCAATTACTTGCTTCTTATCTTTACGCATTGCCGACTCCAGCTCGCAGACATTTCACGGGGCGGGCAGTTTACCCCTGCGCAGGCGCCAGGCTCAACGCGGACGAACGCTGCCTGTGTGCAAATCGGCCCAGATATGGCCGTTGGCGTAACTGAGGAACTGGCAATACACCGTGTCATTGCGCAGCAAATCGATCACCACCCGGTACTGAGCCAGCGGGTAATAGAGGGTCAGGGTTTTGCTTTTTTCGTCGTAGATCGGCTTTTTCAGGCTTTTGCTTTCGCCATCGAAGTTGACCAGTACCTGGCTGATGGTCGCGCCCTTGTTCAAGGATTTGCCCTTGAGGCGGATCAGCAATGGCGATGTGACCGGGATCGGCTGTTGGTTGGACTGGCGCTGGCTGCCGATCACCACTGAGTACTCGGTGATCTGCAACAGTTGCTGCTGCTCGGGCTCGGCGTCACGCAGGGTCAGGTCGTCCGGAGGCAAAAACTGCGCGTGCATCGGCGACGGGGCGGCGGCCAGGGGCAGGCTGACGGTCAGCAACAGGGCGGCGCAGCTGCGGATCAATAGGCTCATGGATGGCTCCGGGGGCGGGGCCGAGCACTCTAGCATGAGGATCAACCGGGCGAATAACCGATCCAGGTCAATACTCTGGAAGACAAGGCTGGGCATACTGAAAGAGCTTTCAGCCCTATTTCAACAGTGCGCCTTCTATTGTGGAGTACCCATGTCATTCTCCATGCCCCCGTTGTTCGCCGCCTGGCGCCAGACCTGGCGCGCAGGTTACAGCCTCAGACGCTTGCGCGGCGACATCAGTGCCGGAGTGACGGTCGGGATTATCGCCATCCCTCTGGCCATGGCCCTGGCGATTGCGGTGGGGGTAGCGCCCCAGCAAGGTCTGTATACGGTGCTGATCGCCGCGCCCCTGATCGCCCTGACGGGAGGCTCGCGCTTCAATGTCAGCGGGCCGACAGCCGCATTCGTAGTGATACTGCTGCCGATCACCCAACAATATGGTCTGGGTGGCCTGCTGCTCTGCACCATGCTAGCCGGGGCAATCCTGATTGCCTTGGGGCTGATTCGGGCCGGACGGCTGATTCAGTACATCCCTTATCCAGTGACCTTGGGCTTTACCGCCGGGATCGGCATTGTTATCGCCACCCTTCAATTAAAGGATTTGCTGGGCCTGAGTACCACCGGGCATGCCGAACATTACATCGAGCAATTAGGCGGACTGCTCCAGGCGTTACCCAGCGCTCGTCTGGGGGACGGGATCATCGGTGCCATGTGCCTGGCGGTTCTGATCGTCTGGCCGCGTTTTGTGCCGAGGATTCCGGGGCATTTGGTGGCGCTGGCCGTCGGCGCATTGCTGGGGGTGGCGCTGGAAAGCGGCGGGTTACCGGTTGCGACGCTGGGGGAGCGCTTCAGCTATATCGTCGATGGCGTCAGCCATCCCGGCATACCGCCGTTTCTGCCGAGCTTCGACTGGCCGTGGAATCTGCCGGGGCCCTACGGCCAGCCGCTGCACTTGTCTTACGACTTGATCCGCCAATTAATGGCACCAGCCTTCGCCATTGCCATGCTCGGCGCCATCGAATCGTTATTGTGCGCGGTGGTGGCCGATGGCATGACGGGCAGCAAACACGACCCCAATGCCGAACTCCTGGGTCAAGGCCTGGGTAACCTGGTCGCACCGCTGTTCGGCGGCATTACCGCCACCGCGGCGATCGCCCGCAGCGCCACCAATGTGCGCAGCGGGGCGTTTTCACCATTGGCGGCGATTATCCACAGCGCAGTGGTATTGCTGGCGATACTCGCCCTCGCGCCCCTGTTCAGCTACTTGCCGATGGCGGCGCTGGCGGCATTGCTGGTGATGGTGGCATGGAACATGAGCGAGGCCCGGCACGTCGTGCATACCCTGCGCATCGCACCACGCAGCGATGTACTGGTCTTGCTGACTTGCCTGAGCCTGACGGTGCTGTTCGATATGGTGCTGGCCGTCGCCGTCGGCCTGTTGCTGGCCGCCGGCTTGTTCATCAAACGCATGAGCGACCTCACGGACACCGCCGAACTGCCTCGCGAGTTCCATCAAGCCTTGCAGGATATGCCGGAGCATGTTCGTTGCTATGCGATACGTGGGCCGCTGTTTTTTGGCGCGGCGGAAAAAGCCCTGGGCGTACTGCGCAAATTCAGCCCCGAGGTCAAAGTGGTGATCGTCGAGATGAGCGCCGTGCCCATGCTGGACATGACAGCGCTGGCTGCCTTCGACAATATCCTCAGGGATTACCTTACCGACGGCATCGGCCTGATTCTGGTCGGAACCGCTCCACGGGTACGCCTGAAACTCAGGCGGGCGGGCATCCATCGGGAACAGCGCAAGTTGGCCTACGTGAATAACCTGGAACAGGCTCGACGCAAAAGCGAACGCTGGCTTGCCGGACAGAACTGAGCACGTAGTTCAAGCAAACTGCGCACGCATCCCGAGGTGAGGCCTTGCATTCAAGCCTCAACGTGCCTGACGGCCAATCGCCCCGAGACAGTCATCCTGGTTACATGCCTTTAACGGCAAAAATCCCGTTGGCGTTACGCCAGTAGCCTTTGTAGTCCATGCCGTAACCGAAGATGTAACGGTCGATGCACGGCAGGCCGACGAAATCGGCTTTCAGGTCCGGGCGAGCCTTTCGGTCGTGGTCCTTGTCGATCAGCACGGCGGTGTGCACGGCGCGGGCGCCAGCGTGTTTGCAGAAGTCGATAATCGCGCCCAAGGTGTGACCTTCATCGAGAATATCGTCGATGATCAGCACGTCACGGTCGATGAACGAGACTTCCGGCTTGGCTTTCCAGAACAGGTCGCCGCCGCTGGTTTCGTTGCGATAACGGGTGGCATGCAGGTAGGACGCTTCCAGCGGGAAATTCAGATACGTCAGCAGCTTGCCGGAGAAAATCAGCCCACCGTTCATCACGCAGAACACTACCGGATTGCTCTCGGCCAGCTGATCGTTGATTTGTGCACCGACGCGGGCGATGGCCGCCTCGACTTCAGCTTCGGTGTACAGGCAGTCAGCCTCTCGCATGATTTGACGGATATGCTCGAGATCAGCGGACATGGCGCTCTCCAAGGGGGACGGACAGAGGAAAAGGGAAAAGCGGGCAAAGGTACGCATCCCGCACGACCAGATCAAGCGTTTGTGGACTAACGTTCTATATGTCTATAGGACAACACTCTCGGACAGATTAATCTGGGCCGTTTTTTGCCCGCCCCCGGAGCCTTTCCATGCCCATTCTCGAGATCCGCCATCCGCTGATCCGCCATAAACTTGGCCTTATGCGCCGCGCCGACATCAGCACAAAGAATTTCCGTGAGCTCGCTCAGGAAGTCGGTGCCTTGCTGACCTATGAAGCCACCAAAGACCTGCCGCTGGAAAGCTACGACATCGAAGGCTGGTGCGGCACGGTGTCGGTGGAGAAAATCGCCGGCAAGAAAATTACCGTGGTGCCGATCCTGCGTGCCGGTATCGGCATGCTCGAAGGTGTGCTGAGCCTGATCCCGGGCGCCAAAGTCAGCGCCGTGGGCGTGGCCCGCAACGAAGAAACTCTCGAAGCCCATACCTACCTGGAAAAACTGGTGCCGGAAATCGACGAGCGCCTGGCAATGATCATCGACCCGATGCTCGCCACCGGTGGTTCGATGGTCGCCACCATCGACCTGCTGAAAAAGGCCGGCTGCAAGGACATCCGCGCCATGGTGCTGGTAGCCGCTCCTGAAGGCATCGCCGCCGTTGCGAAGGCTCACCCGGACGTGATGATCTATACCGCCTCCATTGATCAGAAACTGAACGAACACGGTTACATCATCCCAGGCTTGGGCGATGCCGGTGACAAGATCTTCGGCACCAAGCAGAAGGACGCTTGAGCGATTCCAAACTTCACCGCGCCGGAATTCAATTGGCAGGCGATTCTGTTCATTGTTCCGGTAGCGGCCTCAAGGGTACCGCGCTGTGGGCGGTGGTGGCGATTGTGCTGAACCTGTTGTTGCCCGGCAAACAGCTCGAAGCACAAGAAGGCGGATGAATCGCTGCTCTGAGTGAACTGATCATGACTACAGGGCTATCGGCGCTCTTTCGCACAAGGCACTCAACGCCCGCGCCCACTGCGGATCCTCGTTGAGGCACGGCACCAGCACCAACTCCTCCCCTCCCGCTTCGCGGAATTGCTCCTTCCCGCGATCACCGATCTCTTCCAGTGTTTCGATGCAATCGGCGACAAACGCCGGGCACATCACCAGGACTTTCTTCACGCCACTTTTGGCCAACTCATCAAGGCGCGCTTCGGTGTAGGGTTCGATCCACTTGGCCCGGCCCAAACGCGACTGGAACGACACCGACCACTTGCCGTCCGGCAAGCCCACGCGCTTGGCAAACTCTGCGGCGGTGCGCAGGCACTGACCGCGATAACAGGTCGCGACCACTTCCGGCGGCGCCCCGGCGCAGCAATCGCCGCCACCTTCGAAGCTGTGACCCGGGTTGAGCTTCTTCAGGTGCCGTTCCGGTAAACCGTGGAAGCTCAGCAGCAGGTGATCGTAATCCTGCAGCAGATAAGGTTTGGCGCTGGCCACCAGGGCCTCGAGGTATTCCGGTTGATCGTAGAATGGCTGGAGAATCGAGAACTGCAGATCAAGCTTCTTCTCCCGCACCACTCGCTTGGCTTCTTCGATCACCGTGGTCACGGTGCTGTCGGCAAACTGCGGATAGAGTGGCGCAAGAGTGACTTTTTTGTGGCCCTGAGCCGCCAGACGAACCAACATCGATTCAATCGACGGCTCGCCGTAACGCATCGCCAGTTCCACCGGCCCGTGGGTCCACTGCGCGGTCATGGCCTGTTGCAGACGACGGCTGAGCACCACCAGCGGCGAACCCTCCTCCCACCAGATTGACGCGTAAGCGTGAGCCGATTGCTCCGGGCGCTTGATCAGAATCAACGACACCAGCAAACGCCGCACCGGCCATGGCAGGTCGATCACATACGGGTCCATCAGAAATTGATTGAGGTAGCTGCGCACATCCGCCACCGAGGTGGAAGCAGGTGAACCCAGGTTGACCAGAAGCAACGCGTGATCGGTCATGCAACATCCTATTTCAAAGGCGGCTGGACAGATCGTCCAATGCCGCGCGCAAATCAGTGAACTGGAAAGTGAAGCCCGCTTCCAGCAAGCGAGCCGGCATGGCCTTCTGGCCACCCAGCAGCAACAATGACAACTCACCCAGGCACACCTTCAACACCAGAGTCGGCATCGGCATGAACGCCGGACGATGCAACACGCTACCCAACGTTTGGGCGAATTCGCGATTGCGCACAGGTTTGGGCCCGCAGGCATTATAGGGACCGCTGGCTTCATTGCGATGCAGAAGAAAATCAATCAGGGCGACTTGATCCTTGATATGAATCCACGGCATCCACTGCCGACCATTGCCGATCGGCCCGCCCAGCCCCAGTTTGAACGGCAACAGCAACCGCGACAAAAAGCCGCCCTCGGCGGACAGCACCAATCCGGTACGAATGAGGATCACGCGTATGCCCAAAGCCTCGGCGCGCTGCGCGGTTTCTTCCCAGGCAATACACAACTGACTGGCGAAATCATCGATGACCGGTGGAGACTTTTCAGTCAACTCTCGCTCGCCACCGTCGCCGTACCAACCTATGGCTGAGCCGGAGATCAGCACCTGAGGCTTCTGCTCCCGACTTTCGAGCCAGGCCAGCAGGGTTTCGGTCAGGGTGATCCGGCTGCTCCACAACAACGCTTTGCGTTTGTGGGTCCAGAGCCGATCGGCAATCGGTGCCCCCGCGAGGTTGATAATGGCATCCACCGGTTCTTGACCCAGGTCCTCAAGCCGTGCGATTCCCCGTACCTGAGTGCCACAGACATCGGTGACCTTGGCAGGCGTGCGACTCCATACCGTCAGGTGATGCCCCTGGCTCAACCAGTGTCGGCAGAGTTGACGTCCTATCAAACCAGTACCGCCGGTCAGCAATATGTGCATGACTTCTTCCTCGCGTGGCGTTTTACCCTGATCACTAGTCTATTTTTATAAGCAGGGATCTTTGGTATTGGGCAGGCTCTGTGCTTAACAATAGGCCAAGCTGTCAGAACGAGGACGCTAAAAGTTATACCAAAAAACAATATTGTACAGGTTTGAACCACGGCGTAGTCTGTACAGACAGGTAAACGAGGCCCCTATGACTGTACCTATCGCAATCATCGGCACCGGCATCGCCGGACTCTCAGCCGCCCAGGCCCTTACGGAAGCGGGGCATGTCGTTCAACTTTTCGATAAAAGCCGTGGCAGTGGCGGACGCATGTCGAGTAAGCGCAGCGATGCGGGTGCTCTGGACATGGGCGCGCAGTATTTCACTGCTCGCGATCGCCGCTTCGTCACCGAAGTCCAGCGCTGGCAAACCAACGGCTGGGTCGCTGAGTGGACGCCACAGCTCTATACCTTCCACGGTGGCCAACTCAATTTGTCACCGGACGAACAGACACGCTGGGTCGGCACACCCCGCATGAGCGCGATCACGCGCGGCCTGCTCGGTGATCTGAAAGTGCATTTCGCTTGCCGCATCACCGAGGTCTATCGCGGTGAAGAGCACTGGCATCTGCAAGACGCCGAAGGCTTCACCCATGGTCCGTTCAGTCATGTCGTCATTGCCACGCCCGCCCCTCAGGCGACCGCGCTGCTGGCGGCCGCACCGAAACTCGCCGGTGCCGCCGCCGGGGTAAAAATGGAACCTACCTGGGCTGTCGCGCTGGCGTTCGACACACCACTGGAAACCCCCATCGAAGGTTGCTTTGTGCAGGACAGCCCCCTCGACTGGCTTGCGCGCAACCGCAGTAAGCCGGGACGCGACACCACCCTCGATACCTGGGTGCTGCACGCTACCAGTGCCTGGAGCCGGCAGCACATCGACCTGCCCAAGGAAGCGGTGATCGAGCAATTGCACGGTGCCTTTGCCGAACTGCTGCACGACGCCATGCCTGCTCCGACCTTTAGCCTCGCTCACCGCTGGCTGTACGCCCGGCCGGCCAGCAGCCATGAATGGGGTGCCCTGGCCGATGCCGATCTGGGCCTGTATGTGTGCGGTGACTGGTGCCTGTCTGGCCGTGTCGAAGGTGCTTGGCTCAGTGGTCAGGAAGCAGCCCGCCGGTTGCATGAACACCTGCAGTGAATTGATTCAAGTCCAGCCCATCGCTGCTGTCGACATGGGCAGCAGCCCCGCAAAAACTTATACAAAAAAATTGACTTGTACGCCTTTGAATCTATGATGAAGTCATGTTGTACAGATCTAGTAATCTGTACAGGTCTGGATTCGAGGCGCTCCGATGCCCCACACAGCCATGAAACCCAAAATCGCCATCAGCGCCTGCCTGATGGGAGCCGAAGTGCGTTACAACGGCGGGCACAAAGCCTCGCGGCTGTGCAGCATTACCCTCACCGATTATTTCGATTTCGTCCCGGTATGTCCGGAAGTCGCCATTGGCCTGGGTATCCCTCGCGAACCGATCCGTCTGGTCGGCAACCCCGAACAGCCGGAGGCTGTCGGCTCCCTCCACCCTGAGATCAACGTCACCCGGCCGCTGGCCGACTATGCTCAGAAAATGGCGGTGGAACTGGGCGACATCTGCGGCTATATCTTCATGCAGAAATCCCCTTCGTGCGGGCTGGAGCGAGTCAAGGTCTACCACGCCAACGGCGCGCCAGTGGACGGCGGTAGCCGTGGTATCTACGCCCAGGCCTTCTGCGCGTTGCACCCTGATCTACCGGTGGAAGAAGACGGCCGCCTCAACGACCCGGTGCTGCGAGAAAATTTCCTCACCCGTGTGTTCGTCTACAGCGCCTGGCAGCAGTTGCTGCACACAGGCCTGACCCCGCGCGGCCTCACTGACTTTCACTCGCGCTACAAATACCTGTTGATGGCCCACAACCCGGTGCAATACAAAACCCTGGGCAATTTGTTGGGCAATATGGGCCAGATCGATCCCGAAGTGCTGGGCCCGCGCTATTTCAGCGAACTGATGGCGGCCCTGAAAAAATGCGCCACACGCGGCACCCACAGCAACGTACTGCAACACCTCAGCGGCTATCTCAAACACGCCGTCAGCGCTGAAGACAAACAGGAAGTGCAGCACGTCATCGGGCAGTACCGCCATGGCATCGTGCCGCTGGTCGTACCACTGACATTGCTCAAACACTACTTTCGCCAACACCCGGACCCGTACATTGCGCAACAGGTTTACCTGCAACCGCACCCGGAAAACCTCAGCCTGCGAAACGCGATTTAATGAAAAATCCACCGGATACCAGCGCCAGCGAAGACCTCGGCATCGACTTCAAGAAGGCCCTCGACGCTGGCTGGCTGCCCATTCGTGAAGTGTCCCGGCAGACCGGGGTCAATGCCGTCACCTTACGCGCCTGGGAACGGCGCTATGGGTTGATCGTGCCTCAGCGTACGCCCAAGGGGCATCGACTGTTCTGTGCCGAACACGTTCAACGGATTCTGACCATCCTTACCTGGCTCAATCGCGGCGTGGCTGTCAGCCAGGTCAAACAACTGCTCGACACGCCTCAGGGGCTTACCGACCCCGTCGGGAACGATTGGCTGGTGCTGCGCCAGACACTGCTGCAGGCGGTCACTCAGCTGGCCGAACGCACCCTCGATGACACGGTGAACCAGGCGATGGCGCTGTATCCGCCACGCACCTTGTGTGAACGATTGTTGATGCCGTTGCTGGCAGAACTGGAGCAGCGCTGGCAAGGCCAGTTCGGCGCACAGATGGAGCGGGTGTTTGTTTATTCCTGGCTGCGCAGCAAATTCGGCGCGAGAGTCTACCTTAACAATCGTCAGTTGCGCACCGCGCCGCTGCTGCTGATCAATCATTCGGACCTGCCGCTGGAGCCTCATTTATGGCTCACCGCCTGGCTGATCAGCAGCGTCGATTGCCCAGTGGAAGTCTTCGACTGGCCACTCCCCGCTGGCGAACTTGCGCTGGCGGTCGATCACCTGCAAGCCCGCGGCGTACTGCTGTATTCCAGCAAAGCCATGAATCTTTCGCAGCTGACGAAACTTTTGAATGGTGTCAGCTGCCCAAAAATGATTGCCGGATCAACGGTGCGTATTCACCACACCGAGTTGTCCGCAAGAACCGCCGCCATTGCTGACTTGTCCCTGGCCGAAGACCCGTTGTCGGCCCATCAGGGCCTGATTCAGCGTGGGCTTATTTAATGGCACATTTTTAATGGATCGTGCGGATACCACCATGCAATTGATCTGGCTGCGCAGCGACTTGCGTCTACACGACAACACCGCCCTCTCGGCCGCCGCAGCCCGCGGCCCGAGTGTGGCGGTGTATTTGCTGAGTCCGCAGCAATGGCTGGCGCATGACGATGCGCCGTGCAAAGTGGATTTCTGGTTGCGCAACCTGAAAGAATTGCGCCATGCGCTGGGCGCCCTGAACATCCCGCTGCTGATTCGCAAGGCGTCCCGCTGGGATGAGGCACCGAAGGTCCTGCTCGAGTTGTGCCAGCAATTGAAGATCGACGCAGTGCATGCCAACGAGGAATACGGCATTCATGAAACCCGTCGTGATGTCGCGGTGGCCCAAGCCCTGAAAGCCCAAGGCATCGACTTTTACCGCTACCTCGATCAACTGCTGTTCAAGCCCGGCACCGTGCTGACCAGAACCGGCACCTATTTCCAGGTTTTCAGCCAGTTCCGCAAGGTCTGCTACGAACGCTTGCATGCATCATTGCCGAGATTGGTTACCGCCCCCGCCGTCCAGGCTCCACTGGGTATCGCCAGCGACGAACCGCCCTCCCGTGTCGAGGGTTTCGACACGCCCAGCGACAGTTTACGTGCTCTCTGGCCGGCCGGCGAAACCGAAGCCCGACGCCGCCTCGAGACCTTTACCGACGCACAGATCGACTATTACCACAGCGAGCGCGATTTCCCGGCAAAACCCGGCACCAGCCAGCTCTCGGCCTATCTCACCGCCGGGGTCATCTCCCCTCGTCAGTGTCTGCACGC
Source organism: Pseudomonas sp. B21-048 (assembly GCF_024748615.1). NCBI lineage: Bacteria > Pseudomonadati > Pseudomonadota > Gammaproteobacteria > Pseudomonadales > Pseudomonadaceae > Pseudomonas > Pseudomonas sp. B21-048. The sequence continues at coordinate 4,688,645 of NZ_CP087168.1, forward strand.
TGCGTTGCGAAGCAATCAGGGGGAGTTCGAAAGCGGCAAGGTCGGTGCCGTCACCTGGATCAACGAGTTGCTGTGGCGCGAATTCTATAAGCACATTCTGGTGGGCTACCCACGGGTCTCTCGGCACCGCGCCTTTCGCCCGGAAACCGAAGCCCTCGCCTGGCGTGACGCCCCGGAAGACCTCAAAGCCTGGCAGCAAGCCCGTACCGGCCTGCCGATCATTGATGCCGCCATGCGCCAATTGCTGGAGACCGGCTGGATGCACAACCGCTTGCGCATGGTCGTGGCAATGTTCCTGACCAAAAACCTGCTGATCGACTGGCGTGAAGGCGAGCGTTTCTTCATGCGGCACTTGATTGACGGCGATCTGGCGGCGAACAACGGTGGTTGGCAGTGGAGTGCGTCCACCGGCACCGATTCGGCACCCTACTTCCGGATTTTCAACCCACTGAGCCAGTCGGAAAAGTTCGATGCCGAAGGGGTTTTCATCAAGCATTGGTTGCCGCAGATCAATGAAATGAACAAAAAAGACCTGCACTATCCCGCGAGACTCGACGGATTGTTCGGTATGACGGATTATCCATTGCCGATCGTCAACCTGAGCGCTTCGCGCGAACGAGCCTTGGCCGCCTTCAAGAACCTGCCATCACGACGAGGTTTATCGCAATGAACACGGTATTGCCCGGAAAAATTATCGGGTTAACAAGGGGATCGGCATGAGTCACACACCTCCAAGGCGATACTGGTTGACCGGCGCCAGCAACGGTATTGGTGCCGCGCTGGCCGAAGAAATACTGAAAGCCGGTGCCCATCTGGCTGTCAGTTCCCGCTCATTGGCGCCATTGAAAGCCTTGTCTGAGCGTTATCCCGGACAAGTGCTGGTGCTCGCGGGCGATTTGACCAACGGCCAACGGGTGCGCGAAATCGGCGAGCAGATTGCCCTGGAATGGGGTTCTCTAGATACCATAATCCTCAACGCTGGCACCTGCGAATACGTCGAAACCCATCAGTTCGACGCATCAATCATCGAGCACATCGTGCGTACCAACCTGCTGGTCAGTAGCTATTGCATCGAAGCTGCTCGGCCTCTATTGCGAGCAGGCACTGCGCCACATCTGGTGGGCATGGCCAGCTCGGTGACCTGGTTGCCCCTGCCATGGGCCGAATCCTATGGCAACTCCAAGGCCGGGTTGCATCATCTATTCGAATCCTTGCGCAGCGAAGTGGCGCCGGAAAACATCGAAATGACCGTGGTCAGTCCAGGGCTTATTGATATGCCCCTGAGCAACAGAATTTCAGAATACCTCGACTGGTCGGCAGACGACGCCGCACGATACCTCTTCGATATGTTAAAGCATCGTCCACTGGAGCTTCCTTTACCGGAGCTACTCATGCCCGTCCTTTGGCCCTTGTCGCCACTGCTCGACCAGACAGGTCTGGCAATCGACGAACGGGCGAGCATTCCGCCGATCGAAGACTTGCCATAGAGTCTGAGCGTCCGTCAGACCTTTCACACAGCGCAGACCCACTGCCTTACACTGCGCTCCATGAAAACCATTCCCCATACGCAAATTGCCGAACCTGCGGTCACCTGCTCGACGTGCGCTGCCTGCTGCTGTCAGCTTGAGGTCATGCTGATCACCGACACCGGTGTGCCCGAGCGTTTTATCGATACCGATGATTGGGGTGGGGAAGTCATGCTGCGACTGGATGACGGCTGGTGCGCTGCGCTGGATCGCAACAGCATGATGTGCACCATCTACGAAAAACGTCCGCTGATCTGCCGGGAGTTCGAAATGGGCGCACCGGAATGCATCGCCGAACGCCAGGGGATTGCGACGGCGTATCGGTAATCCGCATCGATGCATTTCAGGTAGCAAGTCAAAACACTGAACCTGTGGCGAGGGAGCTTGCTCCCGCTGGACTGCGCAGCAGTCCCGTTCTTTTAGGAAGAGAGTGGGGCCGCTTCGCGACCCAGCGGGAGCAAGCTCCCTCGCCACGATTTTTGACGTTACAACGGCATCGTGTAATGCAGCGAGTAACTCTCTACACCATCGTTCGGGCTGCTGATCCCGCCATTGGAATAGTGCGTGGCGCGAATCCCGACTTCATGTCCGCCGGTAAAGCGCAGACCAAACCCGAAACGGTCTTCGAACTGAAAGGCACTACCCAGTTTGTTGTCTTCGACTTCGGTGTTGGCAAACACCGCGATACCGATACCCGCTTCAACGTAGGGTTTGATGGTCTGACCGGCAAACTCGTACACCAGCACCGGCGAGAATGACAAACTGTGATTGCTCGACGTTTCATCGCCCTCCCAATAGGTGTAAGCGCCGCTCCAGTAGCCGGTCAAGCGACCGATATCACTCTGCAACCAGCTCTTGTCCCAGTCGAATTGCATGCCCAATCGGTAAGTCATGGTCGAATCGCTGGTCTGGCCAACCCCGAATTCCACCCCTGCTGCCTGCGCGGTAAAACTGTACCCCATCAATGCGGTCGCAATCGCGGCCAAGCAGAATAGTCGCTTCATTAGAAACATCCTTTTCCGAACAATTTCGTATGGTTTTTATGCTGCCCAACAGACAAAGCTATAGAAGTTGAAGCTTGATCAGAAGCTCAGCTCAATTATTCGTGTGATCTCTTTTTTATCTACAAGTCGAAGCTTTGCACAACACCCGTCGAATGCCATAAAACCGGCAAGATATTTCTGAAACGCTCCGGATCCGCACTCGTCCAGAACCGGGCAGCGCGAGCAGGTCCCTCGGCTAGCAACTCACGCTCTGCCAACAATCGTTGAAGCTGCCGGGCCACAGCGGCACCGGTATCGATCAGGCTGATGCTCGGGGGGAGCATCTGCTTAAGCAGCGGTTTTAGAAAGGGATAATGCGTGCAGCCAAGAATGATCGTGTCTGCACCTGCAGCCAGCAGCGGATCGACATACCCTTGCAGCAACTGACGCAATGCCTCGCTGTGCAAATCGCCATTTTCAATCAGCTCCACCAACCCAGGGCATGGCTGAGTGATGACTCGCACATCGGCGGCGAAACGGTCGAGCAAGGCGGCGAACTTGGCACTCTGTAATGTGCCGGTGGTGGCGAGTACGCCAACTACACCGCTGCGCGTCGCCGCTGCAGCCGGCTTGACCGCGGGCTCCATGCCGACGATGGGCCACTCGGGGAAATCGCGCCGCAAGTCCGCAACACCCGCGACGGTCGCGGTGTTGCAAGCGAGCACCAGCGCCTTGGCGCCCTGCTGCTGAAAGAACTGCGCCATGACACTGCAACGCTGACTGATGAATGCCGGGGATTTCTCACCGTAGGGAATATTCCCGCAATCGCCGAGGTACAACAAAGATTCGTTGGGCAGCAACTGCTGGATCTCGGCCAGCACCGACAGCCCACCGACACCGGAATCGAACACTCCAATCGGCGCTTCACGCATGGCTTGACCCGCAGACGCTGCAACCCGGATCACGCTTGACCCGCAATTCACGGAAGCGTGTGCCCAAGGCATCGATCAATAACAGACGCCCCACCAGCGGTTCACCGAATCCCACCAGCAATTTCAGCGCTTCGAGGGCTTGCAAGCTACCGACCAGGCCCACCAACGGACCCAGTACACCGGCCTCGCTGCAGGTCAGCTCGGCTTCGCTGCCGTGCCCATATAAACAGTGGTAGCACGGGCTTTCCGGACGACGAGGGTCGAAGACCGACAATTGCCCTTCCAGCCGAATCGCCGCACCGCTGACCAGCGGTTTGCGCGCAGCCACACACGCGGCGTTGACCGCCTCGCGGGTGGAAAAATTATCGGAACAGTCCAGCACCAGATCCACCGCCGCAACGGCTGCCGCCAGGGAATCTTCATCCAGGGCGGTGCGATGGGCAATCAGCTGAATCTCGGGATTGATCGCGGTCAGGCGACGGATCGCCGAATCGACCTTGCTCAGGCCGACGCTGTCGGTGTCGTGAACGATCTGGCGTTGCAGATTGGTCAGGTCAACCGTGTCGAAGTCCGCCAGATGCAACTCACCGATACCGGCCGCCGCCAGGTACAGCGCAACCGGTGAGCCGAGACCACCGAGGCCGACAATCAGCACGCGGCTTTCTTTGAGCCGTAACTGGCCATCGATGTCGACGTGTTGCAGCAGAATCTGCCGGCTATAGCGCAGTAATTCCTGATCATTCAGCACGGCAAGCGCCCCAGACTGATGCGTTCGTGACCGCCCAGATCGGTGCGGCTGTGGACCTCTTCAAAGCCGCGGGTCAGCAGCAAATCGCGCACGGCCTCGGCTTGATCGTAACCATGTTCGAGCATCAACCAGCCACCCGCCTCAAGATGATCCGGTGCCTGATCGACGATCAGACGTAAATCGTCGAGCCCATCGACACCGGCCACCAAGGCACTGGCTGGCTCGAAGCGCACGTCGCCCTCCGCCAGATGCGGATCGGTCGAAGCAATGTAGGGCGGATTGCTGATGATCAATTGAAAGCGTTGACCTTCCAAAGCGCTGAACCAATGGCTACTCAGCACTGTGGCGTTGTTCAGGTGCAGCCGCTGGCGATTGCGCTCGGCCAGGGCTACGGCTTCCAACACGCGATCCACGGCGGTGACTTTCCAGGCCGGACGTTCGCTGGCCAAGGCCAAGGCGATGGCGCCACTGCCGGTGCCCAAATCGAGCACCAAGGCCTGTGTGGCCGGCAACAGTTCCAGCGCGGTCTCTACCAGCAATTCGGTATCGGGACGCGGAATCAGCGTGTGGGGTGCGACCTCCAGGTCGAGTTTCCAGAAGCCTTGCTGCCCCAGAATGTAGGCCACCGGCTCACCGCTACGGCGGCGCTGTAGGTACTCGGCAAACTTCAGTGCCGCTTCGCTCGGGACGATACGCTCGGGCCAGGTGTGCAGAAAGCTGCGGGATTTGCCCAAGGCCGCCGCCAGCAACAATTCGGCATCCAGACGCGCGGTGGGCGAGTCGGGCAAATCGGCTGCGCGCAGCAAACTGGCGATAATCGTCATTTACTCACCTATCGCCGCCAGTTGATCGGCCTGGTACTCGGCCAGCAACGGTTCGATCACCGCATCCACGCCACCGGCGAGAATTTCGTCGAGGGAATACAGGGTCAGGTTGACCCGGTGGTCGGTAACCCGGCCCTGGGCAAAGTTATACGTACGAATCCGCTCGGAGCGGTCCCCTGAACCTACCAGCAATTTACGCTCGCTCGCGATAGCGTTCGCGGCGGCGCTGGTCTGCTGGTCGTTGAGCTTGGCCGACAGCCAGGACATCGCCCGGGCGCGGTTCTTGTGCTGGGAACGTTCTTCCTGGCACTCGACGACAATACCGGACGGCAAGTGCGTGATACGAATCGCCGAATCGGTCTTGTTGACGTGCTGACCACCGGCACCGGAGGAGCGGTAGGTGTCGACTCGCAGATCCGCCGGGTTGATCTCGATCGCTTCCTGCTCGTCCGGCTCGGGTAACACGGCCACGGTGCAGGCCGAGGTGTGGATGCGGCCCTGGGATTCAGTGGCCGGAACCCGCTGTACGCGGTGCGCACCGGATTCGAACTTCAGCTTGCCGTAAACGTTCTCGCCTTCGACCCGGGCAATGACTTCTTTATAGCCGCCGTGTTCGCCTTCGTTCTCCGAGAGAATCTCTACCCGCCAACCACGTCGCTCGGCGTAACGCGAATACATGCGAAACAGGTCGCCGGAGAAAATCGCCGCTTCATCGCCGCCGGTGCCGGCACGGATTTCGAGGAATACGTTGCGCCCGTCGTTGGGATCTTTGGGCAGCAGCATGCGTTGCAGGCTGGCTTCGATTTCGATCAACTGCTCTTTGGCTTCGCGGACTTCTTCCACGGCCATTTCGCGCATGTCCGGGTCGCTGTCCTTGAGCAGCGCCTGAGCCCCTTCGAGGTCGCCCTGCACTTTAAGCAGCTGTTTATAGGTGCCGACGATCGGCTCGACTTCCGCGTATTCCTTGGAATAGGTGCGGAACTTGTTTTGATCGGAAATGACCTCGCCGTCGCCAAGCAGGGCGGTCAATTCCTCGAAACGGTCCTGGAGGATGTCCAGCTTATTGAGCAGTGACGCTTTCATTGCGGTTTTTTATCCGAAAAGCTATCCGATGAGCCCTCACCGAGGGCAAAGAGTTCCTGGGCCATGGCCAGCGCATCGAGGCGGCCTTCGGCAGAGAGCTTTTTCAATTGCACGCTCGGAGCATGCAAGAGTTTGTTGGTCAGGCCGCGGGCCAACTGCACCAATACGTCTTCAGCGCTGCTGCCATTGGCAAGCATACGCTGGGCTTTCTGCAATTCTTCGTCGCGCAGACGCTCGCTTTGTTGACGATAGGCCTTGAGCACATCCACCGCCGCCAGTTCGCGCAGGCGAACCATGAAATCTTCGGCGCCAATCGACACCATCTCTTCGGCGGCCTGGGCTGCGCCCTGACGGCTCTTGAGGTTCTCGGCGACCACTTCGTGGAGATCGTCGACGCTATACAGGTAAACGTCGTCCAACTCGCCGACTTCCGGCTCGATATCCCGAGGAACGGCGATATCCACCATGAAAATCGGCTTGTGCTTGCGCAATTTCAAGGCACTTTCCACCGCGCCTTTACCGAGAATCGGCAACTGGCTGGCGGTGGAACTGATGACGATGTCGCTGCGCACCAGTTCTGCCGGAATGTCCGAGAGCAGCACCGCGTGGGCGCCGAACTGCTCGGCCAGAATGCTCGCGCGCTCCAGGGTGCGGTTGGCGACCACGATTCGCTTCACTCCCAGCTCATGCAGATGGCGGGCGACCAGGGTGATGGTCTCGCCGGCGCCGATCAGCAAAGCCTGGCTGCGTTGCAAATCACTGAAAATCTGTTTCGCCAGGCTGACCGCGGCAAACGCCACGGACACCGGGTTCTCACCGATGGCGGTGTCGGTTCGCACCTGTTTGGCCGCATTGAATGTGGCCTGGAACAGCCGCCCGAGCAGTGGGCCGATGGTGCCGGCTTCTCGCGCTACGGCGTAGGCCGACTTCATCTGACCGAGAATCTGCGGTTCGCCCAACACCAGCGAATCGAGCCCGGAGGCGACCCGCATCATGTGACGAACTGCCGCATCATCTTCGTGCACATAAGCGCTCGCGCGCAGCTCATCGAGGCTCAAATGATGATAATCGGCCAGCCAGCGCAATATGATGTCAGCCGAAAGATGATCCTGTTCTATGTACAGTTCACTGCGATTGCAGGTGGAGAGGATCGCAGCTTCGCGGCTGTCGGTGAGTCGGCAGAGCTGCTGCAAGGCCTCAACCAGCTGCTCAGGGGTAAAGGCCACGCGCTCGCGGACGTCTACTGAAGCAGTCTTGTGGTTAATACCGAGTGCAAGGAAGGCCATTCAAAGTCGCTGATGGTGACGTGAAGCCGGTAATTGTCCTACTTCGACAGAGCCAGAACAACCACTCGATCTCTATCGTTTCTATAAGAACTGCCGAAGGCTGCGATCCGTTCTCGTTTACAAGAGCGCCGGACCTATGGGGATTGCCCGCACGGGTAAATTGGCCGGGCGGTTATGTTTGGCCGAAGGCTTGTGTCATGATGATCCGACCGCAGGTTAGTCGTCCTCCTCCTATATGAATAGATCTTCCGCGTTGCTCCTCGCTTTAGTCTTCCTCAGCGGCTGCCAGGCCTTGGCACCCGTTTCGTCGGACGGTACGCCGCCGGTCGAAGACAGCACTCCGGCCCCTGAAAAGCCCAAGGTTTACAGCTCGTTCAGTGAAGAAACCATCTTCAGCCTGTTGAGCGCCGAACTGGCTGGCCAGCGCAATCGTTACGACATTGCCCTGGACAACTACGTGACCCAGGCCATCAACACCCAGGATCCGGGCATCTCCGAGCGGGCATTTCGCATTGCCGAGTACCTGGGCGCCGATCAGGCCGCCCTCGACACCGCACTGGCCTGGGCGAAAAACGCCCCGGACGATCTCGAGGCGCAACGAGCGGCTGCCGTGCAACTCGCCCGCGGCGGACGTTACGACGAGTCCATGGTTTATATGGAGAAGGTCCTGCAAGGCAAAGGCGACACGCATTTCGACTTCCTCGCCCTGTCGGCAGCCGATACCGACCAGGAAACCCGCAACGGTCTGATGAAAGGTTTTGACCGGCTGTTGCAGCGCCACCCGCATAACAATCAGCTGATTTTCGGCAAGGCCTTGCTGCTGCAACAGGACGGCGATGCCAAGAGCGCCTTGGGCCTGCTCGAAGACAACCCGCCAGACGAGGGTGAAATAGCGCCGATCCTGCTGCGCGCGCGCCTGCTGCAAGGGCTGAACCGTGGCGATGAAGCCTTGCCGCTGCTGCAAAAAAGCATCAAGAAATACCCGGACGACAAACGTCTGCGCCTGACCTATGCGCGCATGCTGGTTGAGCAGGATCGCATGGACGACGCCAAAGTCGAGTTCTCGAGCCTGGTGCAGCAATACCCCGAAGATGACGAACTGCGTTATTCCCTGGCCCTGGTCTGCCTGGAAGCCAAGGCCTGGGATGAGGCCAAAGGTTACCTCGAAGACTTGATCGCCCGGGAAAGCCATGTCGATTCGGCACACCTGAACCTGGGGCGCATTGCGGAGGAGCGTAACGATCCCCAAGGCGCGCTGATCGAATATGCCCGGGTCGGGTCGGGCAACGATTACCTGCCGGCGCAATTGCGTCAGGCCGATATCCTGATGAGCAATGGCAAGACCGCCGAAGCCCAAAAGCGCCTGGCCGCCGAGCGCGGCGAGCAACCCGATTACGCGATCCAGTTGTACCTGATCGAAGCCGAAACCTTGTCTGCCAATAAACAAGGCGACCAGTCCTGGAAAGTCTTGCAGCAAGCGCTGCAACAATACCCGGATGATCTGAATCTGCTGTACACCCGGGCCATGCTGGCAGAAAAACGCAATGATCTGGCGCAGATGGAAAAAGACCTGCGACTGATCATCAAACGCGACCCGGACAACGCAATGGCATTGAATGCCCTTGGCTACACGTTGTCCGACCGCACTACGCGCTACGCCGAAGCCAAGGCCTTGATCGAACAGGCGCACCAGCTCAACCCGGAAGACCCGGCAGTGCTCGACAGCCTCGGCTGGGTGAATTTCCGCCTGGGCAACCTCGATGAAGCCGAACGGTATTTGCGCCAGGCGCTGGAACGCTTCCCCGATCAGGAAGTCGCCGCTCACTTGGGTGAAGTCCTGTGGGCCAATGGCAAACAGCGCGAAGCCAAGAAAATCTGGAGCAAGTTCCTCAAGGAACAGCCCGACAGCCCTACCCTGCGCGGCACCATTAAGCGCCTGACCGGATCAGAGACTCTTTAAGATTATGTTTTTGCGCCACTTCATCATTTTCAGTTTCATCGCCTTGCTCGCCGGTTGCGCGGGTTTTGGCGCCCGTGAGTCGGTCCAGGGCCAAGGCAACACGGCCCAATGGCGCGAGCACAAACAGCAACTGACCGGCCTCGACGGCTGGCAGATCAACGGCAAGATCGGCATCCGCGCGCCAAAAGATTCGGGCAGCGGCACGTTGTTCTGGTTGCAACGCCAGGATTACTACGACATCCGCCTCTCCGGACCACTGGGCCGTGGCGCGGCCCGCTTGACCGGTCGCCCCGGCAAAGTCTCGCTGGAAGTGGCCAATCAGGGCCGCTATGACGCGCGAACCCCGGAAGCCCTGGTTGAAGAACAACTGGGCTGGAAATTGCCGGTGTCCCATTTGGCGTGGTGGGTTCGCGGGCTCCCGGCCCCGGACAGCAAAAGTCGCCTGACCCTCGACGTCGACAGCCGCCTGGCCAATCTCGAACAGGACGGATGGAAGGTCGAATACCTCAGTTATGCCGAGCAAAACGGCTACTGGTTGCCCGAGCGAATCAAACTGCATGGCACCGACCTTGATGTCACGCTGGTGATCAAGGAATGGCAACCACGCAAACTGGGGCAATGAACATGACTGCGCCACGCCTGACATTGCCCTCGCCCGCCAAGCTCAATCTGATGCTGCATATCCTGGGTCGCCGTGAAGACGGTTACCACGAGTTGCAGACGATTTTTCAGTTCCTCGATTACGGCGATGAAATCACCTTCGCCGTTCGCGACGATGGTGTGATTCGGTTGCACACCGAATTCGCCGACGTCCCTCACGACAGCAACCTGATCGTCAAAGCCGCAAAAAAACTTCAGGAACAATCCGGCTGTTCGCTGGGTGTCGACATCTGGATCGAAAAAATCCTGCCCATGGGCGGTGGAATCGGTGGCGGCAGCTCGAATGCGGCGACCACATTGCTGGGCCTCAATCATCTTTGGCAACTGGGCTGGGATGAGGATCGGCTGGCCGCACTGGGCCTTACACTTGGCGCCGACGTCCCGGTTTTCGTGCGCGGTCACGCGGCTTTCGCCGAGGGCGTGGGGGAGAAACTCACCCCTGTAGAGCCCATCGAGCCGTGGTATCTCGTGCTGGTGCCGCAAGTATCTGTAAGTACAGCAGAAATTTTTTCAGATCCACTGTTGACACGCAACACTCCTCCCATTAAAGTGCGCCCCGTTCCCAAGGGAAACAGTCGAAATGACTGCTTACCGGTAGTCGCAAGGCGTTATCCAGATGTACGTAACGCATTGGATTTGTTAGGTAAATTTACCGAAGCAAAACTCACCGGAACTGGAAGTTGTGTGTTTGGGGGCTTCCCAAGCAAAGCTGAAGCTGATAAAGTCTCGGCCCTTCTGACAGAGACCCTTACAGGGTTTGTAGCAAAAGGAAGCAACATTTCGATGTTGCATCGCAAGCTGCAAAGTCTGCTCTAAAAGGAATCGAGTACTGGGTACTCGTTGCAACAGATACAGGGGCGTCGCCAAGCGGTAAGGCAGCAGGTTTTGATCCTGCCATGCGTTGGTTCGAATCCAGCCGCCCCTGCCATTTTCCTATACTCATCCAGGTTACCCTCAGCCTTCAGGTACTGCGCGTGTCCAAGATGATGGTCTTTACGGGGAACGCTAACCCCGATCTGGCTCGGCGTGTTGTACGTCAGCTGCATATCCCTCTCGGTGACATCTCTGTCGGTAAATTCTCCGACGGCGAAATTACAGCCGAGATCAATGAAAACGTCCGCGGTAAAGACGTCTTCATTATTCAGCCGACTTGCGCTCCGACCAACGATAATCTGATGGAACTGGTAGTGATGGCTGATGCCTTCCGCCGCTCCTCGGCTACTCGTATCACTGCTGTTATTCCTTACTTTGGTTATGCCCGTCAGGATCGCCGTCCGCGTTCCGCACGTGTGGCTATCAGCGCGAAGGTTGTCGCTGACATGCTTACCGTAGTCGGCATCGACCGTGTTCTCACGGTTGATCTGCATGCTGACCAGATTCAGGGTTTCTTCGATATTCCGGTAGATAACATCTACGGCTCCCCGGTACTGGTGGATGACATTGAAGATCAGCGCTTCGAAAACCTGATGATCGTGTCCCCGGACATTGGCGGCGTCGTGCGTGCACGGGCTGTTGCCAAATCCCTGGGCGTGGATCTCGGGATCATCGACAAACGCCGTGAGAAAGCCAATCACTCTGAAGTGATGCATATCATCGGTGATGTCGAAGGGCGTACCTGTATTCTGGTCGATGACATGGTCGATACCGCCGGCACTCTGTGCCACGCGGCGAAGGCCCTGAAAGAGCATGGCGCTGCCAAGGTTTTCGCCTACTGCACGCACCCTGTGCTGTCGGGTCGGGCGATCGAAAACATTGAAAATTCCGTGCTGGATGAGCTGGTGGTGACGAACACCATCCCGCTGTCCGCTGCAGCACAAGCCTGTGCACGTATCCGTCAACTGGATATCGCACCGGTAGTTGCCGAGGCGGTCCGCCGCATCAGCAATGAAGAATCGATCAGCGCGATGTTCCGTTAAGGGCCCTGCCCTTTTCATTACATCTCGTTGACGAAAAGCGCCCCGCCCCGGCATTCCTGTCGGGGCGGGGCTTTTTTGCCCATATCGCCTTTAGCGCTGGTCGCAAACGCTGGGGCGAATGTGGTTATTTTGGAGATACAACATGAACGATTTTACTCTGAATGCTGAAGTGCGTTCCGACCTGGGGAAAGGTGCGAGCCGCCGCCTGCGTCGTCTCGCAAGCCTGGTTCCAGCTGTAGTTTACGGTGGCGAAAAAGCCCCTGAATCCATCAGCATGCTGGCTAAAGAAGTTGCCAAACTGCTCGAAAACGAAGCGGCTTACAGCCACATCATCGAGCTGAACGTTGGCGGCACCAAGCAAAACGTAATCATCAAGGCTCTGCAGCGTCACCCGGCCAAAGGCCACGTGATGCACGCTGACTTCGTACGTGTAGTTGCCGGCCAAAAGCTGACCGCTATCGTTCCAGTGCACTTCATCAACGAAGCTGCTCCGGTGAAGAAAGGCGGCGAGATTTCGCACGTTGTTGCTGAGATCGAAGTGTCTTGCCTGCCAAAAGACCTGCCTGAATTCATCGAAGTTGACCTGGCTAACGCCGAAGTCGGCGCGATCATTCACTTGTCCGACATCACCGCCCCTAAAGGCGTTGAGTTTGTTGCTCTGGCTCACGGTAACGACCTGGCTGTTGCCAACGTTCACGCTCCACGTGTTGCTCCAGAAGCTACTGAAGGCGCAGCAGAGTAATTTCACTCTGTTCGCCGGAGTGACCGGAAACATCGCGGACTAGAGCGTAGCGAGAAAGCGGGCGAGAACGCGGAGTTTACATAATGGTAAATGAGCACTTGTCGTCCACTTTCGCCGCACTCCCTGATTGCGGCGACGTTATCCACCACTCCAAGGAAGGGCCCCTATCGTGACTGCCATCAAACTGATCGTTGGCCTGGGAAATCCAGGTGCTGAATACGAACAGACCCGGCATAACGCAGGGGCCCTTTTTGTTGAGCGCATCGCGCACGCGCAGGGTGTCAACCTTGTGGCCGATCGCAAATATTTCGGCCTGACCGGGCGCTATTCGCATCAGGGTCAGGATGTTCGTCTGTTGATTCCCACCACCTACATGAACCGCAGCGGCCAGGCCGTCGCGGCACTTGCCGGCTTCTTCCGCATCAAGCCTGAAGAAATCCTGGTGGCGCATGACGAACTCGATCTGCCCCCGGGCGTTGCCAAGCTCAAACAGGGCGGCGGCCATGGCGGTCACAATGGGTTGCGCGACATCATCGCGCAACTGGGCAATCAGAATACCTTTCACCGCTTGCGGCTTGGCATTGGCCACCCGGGCGTTGCCAGTATGGTTTCAAATTTCGTCCTGGGTCGTGCGCCACGCGCCGAACAGGAAAAACTCGATGCCAGCATCGACTTTGCCCTCGGCGTGCTGCCGGATATCCTCGCCGGTGAATGGAACCGCGCGATGAAAAACCTGCACAGCCAGAAGGCCTGACTTTTACCCGAGGGGAAACACCATGGGATTCAATTGCGGCATCGTCGGCCTGCCTAACGTCGGCAAGTCCACCCTGTTCAACGCCCTGACCAAATCCGGGATCGCGGCCGAAAACTTTCCCTTCTGCACCATTGAGCCGAACACCGGTATCGTGCCGATGCCGGATCCGCGCCTGGATGCCCTGGCGGTCATCGTCAATCCCAAGCGCATCCTGCCGACCACCATGGAATTCGTCGACATCGCTGGCCTCGTTGCTGGCGCTTCGAAAGGTGAAGGCCTGGGCAACAAATTCCTCGCCAACATCCGCGAGACCGATGCCATCGCCCACGTGGTCCGCTGCTTCGAAGACGAGAACGTGATTCACGTCTCCAACAGCGTCGACCCGAAACGCGACATCGAAATCATCGACCTGGAACTGATCTTCGCCGACCTCGACAGCTGCGAGAAGCAGCTGCAGAAAGTTGCCCGCAACGCCAAGGGTGGTGACAAGGACGCCGTAGTCCAGAAAGGCCTGCTGGAACAGCTGATCGCTCACTTCACCCTCGGCAAGCCAGCGCGCACGCTAATGAAGAACATGGGCGCCGACGACAAAGCGGTGATTCGTGGCTTCCACCTGCTGACCACCAAGCCGGTCATGTACATCGCCAACGTCGCTGAAGACGGTTTCGAGAACAACCCGCTGCTGGACATCGTCAAAGCCATCGCCGAAGAAGAAGGCGCCATGGTGGTTCCGGTCTGCAACAAGATCGAAGCTGAAATCGCCGAACTGGAAGACGGCGAAGAGAAAGACATGTTTCTCGAAGCCCTGGGCCTCGAAGAGCCTGGCCTGAACCGCGTAATCCGCGCCGGCTACGACATGCTGCACCTGCAGACCTACTTCACCGCCGGTGTCGAAGAAGTCCGCGCCTGGACCGTCCGCGTCGGTGCCACCGCACCACAAGCCGCCGGCGTGATCCACACCGACTTCGAAAAAGGCTTCATCCGCGCTGAGGTCATCGCCTACGACGACTTCATTCAGTACAAGGGCGAAGCCGGCACCAAAGAAGCCGGTAAATGGCGCCTGGAAGGCAAGGACTACATCGTTAAAGATGGCGACGTGATGCACTTCCGTTTCAACGTCTAACTTGTAGCTGGCATTGCAGGTGATTGCTTAGGGTTGCGAGACAGTCCTTTAATCATCCCGAAAGCCCCCATTTATGGGGGCTTTCGCGTTTCTATGGCATGCATGAGATTGCAGCAGCATGCAGAAAAAAACGACTACACCGGTGTATATGATTCTTGGGCAGACCGTTTTTAGGTCTGGCAGAATTGCGCAAAACCACTACCCATGACGATCACCTTGTTGGCCGCTGCAAGCGCCATCTTCGACGGCCTGCTCGCCGAGTTTGTAAAAGAGGAACAACCCAATGAGTAAGGTTTGCGAATCAGCGGTTGAAGTGGATCTGTCGAGGCCCGAAGCGATCAGTTTGCGTGAGGCGTTCTGGTTCTGGCTGAAGCTCGGCTTCATCAGCTTCGGCGGGCCAGCGGGGCAGATTTCGATCATGCATCAAGAGCTGGTGGAACGCCGGCGCTGGATTTCCGAGCGGCGCTTTCTACACGCCCTCAATTACTGCATGTTGCTGCCTGGGCCCGAGGCCCAGCAGTTGGCGACCTACATTGGCTGGCTGATGCATCGAACCCGGGGTGGCCTGATCGCCGGAGCGCTGTTCGTGTTGCCCTCGCTGTTCATCCTGATCGCTTTATCCTGGATGTACATTGCCTTCGGCGAAGTGCCTGTTGTGGCCGGACTCTTCTATGGCATCAAGCCTGCGGTGACGGCCATCGTCGTGCAGGCGGCTCATCGAATTGGCTCACGGGCGCTGAAGAACAACTGGCTGTGGGCCATGCCGGCGGCGTCGTTTACCGCCATCTTCGCCTTCAATGTCCCGTTCCCGCTGATCGTGCTGGGAGCAGCTTTGATCGGTTATGTCGGCGGACGCCTGGCGCCGGAGAAGTTCACAGTCGGGGGGCATAATGCCGCCAAAAAATCCTTCGGCCCGGCCTTGATCGATGACGCCCCCCCTCTCCCGAACATGCCCGCTTCAGCTGGCTGAAACTGGTGCTGTTGGCACTCATCGGCGCAGTGCTGTGGGCCTTGCCGATGGGGCCCTGACCGCGCTCTTTGGTTGGGAAGGTACCTTGACCCAGATGGGCTGGTTCTTTACCAAGGCCGCGTTGCTGACGTTCGGCGGCGCATATGCCGTGCTGCCTTACGTTTATCAGGGCGCCGTCGGCCACTATGGCTGGTTGACCCCGACCCAGATGATCGACGGCCTGGCACTGGGGGAAACCACTCCAGGGCCGCTGATCATGGTGGTGGCTTTCGTCGGTTTTGTCGGGGCCTATGTCTCGCAAGTGTTCGGCGCCGATCAAGTGTTCCTGGCCGGTGCCATTGCGGCCAGCCTGGTGACCTGGTTCACCTTCCTGCCTTCATTCCTGTTCATTCTCGCCGGCGGCCCGCTGGTGGAGTCGACCCACAATGAACTCAAGTTCACCGCGCCGCTGACCGGGATTACGGCTGCGGTGGTCGGGGTAATCCTCAATTTGGCGTGTTTCTTCGGCTACCATGTGCTGTGGCCAACAGGTTTCAGCGGCGGTCTGGACTGGCCTTCCGCCCTGATAGCGATTGCGGCGGCGATTGCCTTGTTCCGCTTCAAGCGCGGCGTGATTCAGGTACTGATGGCCTGCGCGCTCGTCGGTTTGGCGGTGCATCTGCTGCGTTAGGGCGCTGCCTTTATCCAGCAAGCAGTCAGTGATCTCCCCACCATTCGATGAAAGCCTGCGCGCCTATTTCTTGAGCTGCCACTGCCCTGGTTTAGGCTGATCCAACACCCCCCTGGGGGGATATCAGATCACCTGCAAACGAGTCACTCTCTTTCTTCAAGAAACATTCGACAACCAAGTGATCAAACGCCTTGCCATATGAGATGCCATGCTGAAAATCCTCACCAACCAAACCTACCGTCATCTTTTCCTCGCCCAAGTGATTGCGTTGGTAGGTACAGGCCTTGCGACCGTCGCATTGGGGCTGCTGGCCTTCGACCTTGCAGGCGCCCAAGCGGGTGCAGTCCTCGGCACAGCGCTAGCGATCAAAATGACGGCCTATATCGGCGTTGCGCCGATCGCCGCGGCTTTTGCAGAGCGCTTGCCACGCAAGGCGATGTTGGTCTCACTGGACTTGGTACGGGCCCTGGTCGCGCTTGCTCTGCCGTTCGTGACAGAGATCTGGCAGGTCTACGTGCTGATTTTCGTCCTGCAATCGGCCTCGGCCTCGTTCACCCCGACATTTCAAGCGACCATTCCGGACATACTGCCGGATGAGGACGACTACACCCGAGCACTGTCACTGTCGCGCCTGGCCTACGATCTCGAGAGCGTCGCCAGTCCAATGCTTGCCGCTGCGTTGCTGACCGTGGTCAGCTTCCATAGCCTGTTCGTCGGCACGGTCATCGGTTTTCTTGCCTCGGCAGCGCTGGTCTCGACAGTGCTGCTGCCGAAGGCGAAGCAGACGCCACGGCGCAGTATTTACGAGCGAACGACCCGCGGCATGCGCATCTTCCTGGCGACGCCTCGTTTGCGTGGATTGTTGGCGCTGAACCTGACGGTAGCGGCCGCCAGTGCCATGGTCATCGTCAATACGGTGGTGCTGGTCCAATCGCGCTTCGCTTTGCCTCAGAGCTTCACAGCACTGGCGCTGGCCGCGTTCGGCGGTGGCTCCATGATCGCTGCCCTGGTGTTGCCTCGTTTGTTGAAAGGCATCAAGGACCGAACGGCAATGCTGTTTGGCGCAGGGATACTGGTTGTCGGCCTGGCCATTGGCATCAACCTGACCACCTACAACTTTCTGCTGCCGTTGTGGGTGCTGCTGGGCATAGGCTATTCGCTGGCCCAGACCCCGAGCGGTCGCCTGTTGCGTCGCTCGGCGCATGCCGAGGACCGCCCTGCACTGTTTGCCGCCCAATTTTCCTTGTCCCACGCTTGTTGGTTGATTACCTACCCATTGGCGGGATGGCTGGGCGCCGATATCAGCCTGACTGCATCGTTTATCGGGCTCGCCCTGTTAGCAGGTAGCGCATTGTTGGTCAGCATGGTGATCTGGCGTCCAGCGCATGATCTGGAATCAATCAAACA
Source organism: Pseudomonas sp. B21-048 (assembly GCF_024748615.1). Classification (NCBI taxonomy): domain Bacteria; kingdom Pseudomonadati; phylum Pseudomonadota; class Gammaproteobacteria; order Pseudomonadales; family Pseudomonadaceae; genus Pseudomonas; species Pseudomonas sp. B21-048. The sequence continues at coordinate 4,706,229 of NZ_CP087168.1, forward strand.
TACCCATGAGGACCTCCCGGACAATCACATACACCTGAGGGAGTACGGTGGCACCGATCATCGACATCCCTATGTCATCGATGACCAGCATCCTCGTTGGCCGAACAAGCAACGCACCCGCATCGATTCTCAGTGATGCCGCATGCTGTTTAGTCGAGCGTTTTAATGATTACCTGTTTAGAGTCCTTTTATGACAGCCCATATTTATCCACAACCCGGTCGCTTTTCCCGGGCTGATTACAAGACCCAGGGACTGGCGGCATTGGGTGGTGCGCTGGAAATCTATGATTTCATCATCTTTGTGTTCTTTGCCCTGACCCTCAGCCAGTTGTTCTTTCCGCCAGAGATGCCTGAGTGGCTGCGCTTGCTGCAAAGCTTCGGGATTTTCGTTACCGGCTATCTGGCACGCCCGCTGGGCGGCATTCTGATGGCCCATTTCGCTGATCGGGTGGGTCGCAAGCGGGTGTTCAGCCTGAGCATTCTGATGATGGCTTTGCCCTGCCTGTTGATCGGAATCATGCCGACCTATGATCAGATCGGTTACTGGGCGCCCTTGATCCTGCTGCTATTGCGGGTGCTGCAAGGTGCCGCGGTGGGGGGTGAAGTGCCGAGCGCCTGGGTGTTCGTGGCCGAGCATGCCCCGGACGGCCATCGTGGCTATGCACTGGGTGTATTGCAGGCCGGTTTGACGTTCGGCTATTTACTGGGAGCACTGACCGCGACCCTCCTCGCGCGGATCTACAGCCCCGCCGAAATCCTCGACTTTGCCTGGCGTTTCCCCTTCTTGCTCGGCGGAGTATTCGGGGTGATCGGGGTCTGGTTACGGCGCTGGTTGAGCGAAACTCCGGTGTTCATAGCCTTGCAGGCGCGACGCGAGATGGATGCGGAGTTGCCATTGCTGACGGTGTTGCGCGATCACCGCAAGTCCATCCTGCCGGCGATGCTTTTGACCTGTGTGCTGACCTCGGCGGTGGTGGTGCTGGTGGTGATTACCCCGACCGTCATGCAGAAAAGCTTCGGCATGAGTGCCAGCCATACATTCGCGCTGAGCAGCCTGGGCATTGTGTTCCTGAATATCGGCTGTGTGCTGGCGGGATTACTGGTTGATCGAATCGGCGCCTGGCGCGCGGTGCTGGTTTATAGCCTGCTGCTGCCGGTAGGGACGGCGGTGCTCTACGCCAGCCTGATCAATGGCGGCTACTGGATCGGCGGGGCCTATGCCTTGGCTGGCCTGACCTGCGGCGTGGTGGGCGCCGTACCCTCGGTAATGGTGGGGTTGTTTGCGACTCGGATCCGGGTGTCCGGCATCTCGTTTACTTACAATATTGCCTATGCACTCTGGGCCAGTACCACGCCGCTGCTGCTGATCGGGCTGATGCCATGGAGCCCTTGGGTTTGCGTAGGCTATTGCGTCATCATGGGCACCGTCGGGGCCCTGATGGCATTGTTCTACGGTTTTCACTCATCGTCCTCGGCTGATGTTTCGGTGGTTACGGGCGCCTGAACCTATGGGTAAAACCAGCACAACAAATGCTATGGCGGCTCCTTTATCAGGAACCGCCACCGCTATGTTCACACTCGGGACTTACTCCGATTGAAGAACATCGAAGATCCCGCCCCCACTCCAGCGATTGCAAAGATCCCGACATCGATGCCGCCAATGTAGGGCGGCAGCACAAACATCACGCCAAAGCCCAAACCGACCAGAGCAATACCCAGCCATTTCCTGAGTACGTAGCTTCTTACGCAAATGTACAGCAGCATCATTCCCACGCAGGCCAACGCATACTGACTGTAGAGGCTCATGGGCCTATATTCCTTGGGACTTGATGATTCATGGATGACACCGAGCGTTGCGGTCCGATGCCGCCGTGCGTGGCAGAAAGATCGCCAACACCCCAAGCAGCGGCAAGAACGAACACAGGAAGTACACGTACTCAATGCCGTGAATATCCGCCAGATGCCCGAGCAACGCCGCGCCAATCCCGCCGAAGCCGAACATCAGGCCGAAGAACACCCCGGCAATCATCCCGACATTCCCCGGCACCAGTTCTTGCGCATACACCACAATGGCCGAGAACGCCGAAGCCAGGATGAAACCAATCACCACGCTCAACACACTGGTCCAGAACAGGTCCACATGGGGCAGCAGCAGCGTGAACGGCGCCACACCGAGGATCGAGACCCAAATCACTGCCTTGCGCCCGATCTTGTCGCCGATCGGCCCACCGAAGAAAGTCCCCGCCGTTACCGCACCGAGAAACAGGAACAGGTGCAGCTGCGAGCTGGCCACCGACAGGTCGAATTTTTCAATCAGGTAGAACGTGAAGTAACTGGTGAGGCTGGCCATGTAGAAATACTTGGAGAACACCAGTAACCCTAGTACCACCAGTGCGCTGATCACCCGGCCTTTCGACAAGCCATGAGTCGCTGCCTGACCTTGTTTGAGCTTGAACAGGTTCAGGTGGTTGGCGTACCAACGACTGATCCGATATAGCACGAACAGCGCAAACAGCGCGAACAATCCGAACCAGGCCACATGCCTCTGACCGTAGGGAATGATGATCGCCGCCGCCAGCAACGGCCCAAAAGCCGAGCCCGCATTGCCGCCGATCTGAAAGGTCGACTGTGCCAAGCCGAAGCGCCCACCCGAGGCCAGTCGCGCCACACGAGAAGCTTCCGGGTGAAAGGTCGATGAGCCGACACCGATCAACCCCGCCGCCAGCAGAATCATCGAGAAGCTACCGACCACGGACATCATCAGAATGCCGATCAATGTGCAGACAGTACCGGCTGGCAACAGCCAGGGTTTTGGATGACGATCAGTGTGGTAACCGACCCATGGCTGCAACAGCGAGGCCGTCAGTTGAAAGGTCAGTGTGATCAGACCGATCTGGGTGAAGGTCAGGCCATAACTGGCCTTGAGCATCGGATAGATCGAGGGCAATACCGCCTGAATCAAGTCGTTGATCAAATGCGCCAGCGCCACCGCGCCGATGATGCGCATGACCAGCGGGCTGCTTTGTGAAGTGGCGGGCGCCTTTGTTGCGGCGGACTGAACGTTGCTGATGGCCATGAGAGTTTCCGTACTGCGGATGGGGGCGCACTGGCGGGTCGGTCAATGTGCCATTTTTCGGTGCAGTTGCGCCATCCCCTTAGCCTGCTAACGACTTCAAGAAAAGAAGGGTGGTAGCGCAACGCCATGGTCTGAATCTTGCCTTGCTTATCCACTTCAACGCGGCCCCTTACAAAGGGAACCGAGAATGGGAAGTTTCGCTACAGAGTCAGCCTACAGAGCGGACCAAGGTGAACTTTCGAGGCCTTTTAGAAGGGCACGAGTCGCGGTCGCAATGATCTCGACGCACGCCAATGGTGCGTGGTGTCCAGAGGAGTCATGGGGCATGCTGGCTTTTTTATCACCAGGGATCGGGCTGCTGGGGCGTTTCGGCTTCGCGCGCAAATTTCAGCTGCTGTTTCTGCTGTTTATCCTGCCACTCGCGGGCAGTCTGTGGATGATCGGTCAAGATTATCGTGACAAGTTGAATCTGATCTCGGGCGAACGCGCCGGGGTTCGTCAATTGCTCGCCCTCGACGCGCTCGACAACCTGCTCGCCGCCCAGCGTGACCGCGCCGCTCGTTGGCGCGCCACCGAAACCAATCGCCAGCCGACACCCGCAACCATCGCGGCGATGGCAGCATTCGATGCGGTTCAACCGGCCGTCGTCCAAGCCATCACGGAGTTGGGTAATGCCCTGAAAACCGAAGGCGCCGAGGATCAAGTCCTCAGCCGCTATCAAGCCCTGCAAACCGCCCTCACCGGCCTGGACTCGAAGAGCCTGAGCAGCGTTGGTTGGTGGCCGGACGGTTACGATCGCTTCACCCATGCCTTGAGTACCCTGCAAGCCTTGCGCGAACAGATCGCGATGGACAATCGCCTGACCCTCGCCCCATGGCTGGAAACCTGGCTGCTGACGCAGATTTCCACCCAGCATGCACCGGACCTGATCGAACGGGTCGGTCGCCTCGCCGCGGTCGGTCAGGCCTCAGTAGTGTCCGGGCAGTTCACCCTGCAAAGCCGTCTGCAGCTGCGGGACTTGCGCAGCCGCATCGGCGATGCCCGGGAACAGCTTGTTAAAACGGCTGGCCTGCTGGAAGCGCGTCTGCCCAGCGCGTTACTGACCTGGGCCGGGCAATACCACGACAGCCTCAAGCACCTGGACACCAGTTTGAAAGTGCTGGACGACGGCGTCTTCGGCGGCAGCATCAACCTCAAGCCGGAAGACTTTGAACGCAGTCTCGACGCCCTCCTCGGCGACCTCGCCTCGTTGCGTCAGCAATCGTTGGTTTCTCTGGATCAACGGCTGGATTACTACCACGGCTCGGCCATCCGCCAATTCATCCTGGTGGCGACAGTTTTTGGCTGCCTGCTACTGGCCGCGTTGTATCTGTTCATCTGTTTGCAGGCCTCGATCCGTCGCAGCGCCAGCGGCATCACGCTGTTGGCCGAAGCACTGCGTGACGGCAACCTGAGCCTGCAAGTACCAGTGCAGGGCCGCGATGAACTGGCGGCGATCAGCACCGCCCTGAATGTCGCCGTGGTGCAATTGCGCAATAGCCTGCAGGGGGTCGATCACGAAACCCTGCAACTGAGCAATGCGGTGCGCACCCTCAACGATCACTCCAGCGGCGCGCTTGGCGAAGTCGAGGCTCAGCAGTTGCAGATCAGCCAGATTGCCGCTGCGGCCACGCAATTGGCCGCGACCTCTCAAGGGGTCGCCCAAAGTTGCGAACAGGCCTCAGGCAGCGCTCAGCACACCCAGCGCATCGCCGCCGACAGCAGCCGCGACAGTCAACGCACGACAGCGAGCATTCAGCAGCTCAATCAGCGCTTGAACGACACAGCAGCGGCATTGGGTCGGGTCAGCGAACAAGGGCAGCAGATTCAATTGGTGGTCGATACCATTCGCGGCGTCGCCGAGCAGACCAACCTGCTGGCCCTCAACGCCGCCATCGAGGCCGCACGGGCCGGCGAACAGGGTCGTGGCTTTGCCGTGGTGGCCGATGAAGTGCGCAGCCTGTCGCAACGTACCCAGTCCTCCACCGCGCAAATCGCCGGCACCGTCGACAGCCTGCGCAGCACCGTCAACGAAGCCGTAAGCCTGATGGAAGCCGCCTGCGACCAGGCACAATCGGACGCGCAAGCCGTCACCGGTCTCGGCGAGCGACTGGGGGAAATCGCCAGCGCGGTGCAGAGCGTCACCGACACCCTGGCGCAGATCGCCACCGCTGTCGAAGAGCAAGCGAGCACCGCCGATGAAGTCAGCGGCAACATCCAGCAAGTCGATCAGGCGGCGGTACGCTTGCTTGAAGGCGCACGGGCGGTGAACCTGGCGGCGGACACCTTGAGCCAGGGCAGCAAGGCCTTGAGTGCGAATACCGGAAGATTTCAGCTCAGTTGACGCCATCCGCTGGCCCGATTTTTCGGGCCAGCGGGATAAGCGGTTGAAAGTGTGGAGAAATATTTTTAATTTACGCTTGACGCATCTTCGTTCCAGGTGAATAATGCGCGCCACTTGGCTACATAGCTCAGTTGGTTAGAGCATAGCATTCATAATGCTGGGGTCCGGGGTTCAAGTCCCTGTGTAGCCACCAAGTACCGATTTATAGAGATCTACGGATGTCTATAAATCACCTCAAGAAGCCCGCCTAGTGCGGGCTTTCTTGTATCTGGAAATCCATCAACACTTGCCAATCAGTACGCAGACCGCTGACGCACCTGCTCGACCTCTTGCAGATACAGTTCCACCTCCTCGCCCAGCCATTCGGCAAACTGCTGCCTCTTGGCCTCGACGCGTTCGCGGTCTGGCAGCAGTAGCCAGTACGGATAAGCATACGGCACCGCGTACTCGCTCAACTGCACCAGCTCACCGCGCCCGATAGCGTCATGCACCAGACTGCGGCGCACCAATGCAATACCCTGCTTGAGTCGCACGGCCTCCAGCACCAGGTTCGAATCGTTGCTGCACAACCCTTTACGCGTGACCTCGATGTCCAGCCCCGCTGCCTCACACCAGGGCTGCCACGAGTCCATGGTGAAAATGATCGGGCTCGCGACGATCTGTGCTGGCGTTTCAGGCAACTGCCCACCGTTGAAACCTGGGGCTGCAACAACAATCATCTCGTCGTGGAACATCATGAACTGTTGCACGTTATCCCAATCGCCACGCCCCATGCGTACGCCGATGTCAATTGCCTCCTGAGCCAGGTTGGTCACGGCGAGACTGGCCTGCAAACGCACCGTGATATGCGGGTAACGCGCCTGAAATCGACCAATGCGCGGCAGCATCCAGGAGAAGCCGAAGGAAGGCATGACCGCAACCACCAACTCCGAGGCCTTGGGCTGCGCTTTAACCTGACGTGTCGCATCAGCGATGTTCTTCAACGACTCACGCACTTGCAGTGAGTACAACCGACCGTCTTCAGAGACACGCAAGGTGCGTCCCTCACGCACGAATAGCGTCACCCCCAACAGCTCTTCCAGCACCTTGAGCTGCTGGCTGACAGCCGAATGAGTGACGTGCAGTTCCGTCGCCGCCAGGGTGACACTGGACAAGCGACTGACGGCTTCAAAGCTGCGCAGACAGCTAAGGGGGGGAATGACCGACATGTAAGCCCTTCTAACAAATACTAAAAAAAATGACCGATATATTAAAATCGTATGCCAATTTAATGTAAGCGCAGGTGCATTCACCACAGTTTTCAGGTATCGAACGCATCCCATCGACTTTTCCAGAAGGAAATCAGGATGCGTACGTTATCGGTATCCTTCAGCACCAATCCTCCAGACTGCGAGCCGGATTGGGTTTACATCCATCTGAGCCCGGCAGAGCTGATGTCGTTGCGCTTCAGTCAGGACATCATTGCTCGCTCGCTAAGCGGCAGTCATTGGGTGAGCTGGGAAGGTTGCGACCTGTTTCTGGAGCAGAACCAGACCCTCAGGTTGACCGCTGGCACAGCACTGATCGATGGCGCCGGTGTCTTGGAGATCGCCCTGGCTTCAGCGCCTGAGGAGTCAGTCAGACGCTTGGGAAAATGGATCGCGCCGTTCCTGCCAAGTTACGCCCAACCATTGCGGATTGAAATCCGCTGATGGCCTTGTCAATGACTGCCGGCGCGACCGGCGCCCGCAACCACTTGGGCTTTGCCGTCACGATCCTGGCATCCACGTTTCTGATGGGTTCAAGCTTCGTGTCAGGCAAGGTGCTGCTCAATCAGGGTTTCGAACCCTTGATGCTGGTGGGCGCGCGGTTCCTCTTGGCTGCGCTGGCGACCTTGCCATTGGTGATGCTGGAAGGTCGTTCCTGGGCCGCTCTGCTTCCCCGCCATCTGAATGCCCGACAAATGCTGGTGATCGCCGTCATTGGCCTCACCCAGACCGCCGCCGTGATGAGCCTGCTGTTCCTGGCGATGCGCCACGTTTCAGCCTCCACTGCCGCGATCCTGCTTTTTACTAACCCCGTGTGGGTTGCCGTGGGCAATCGGCTGCTCTACGCGCAGCCGCTCAAGGTCATTCGCCTGTTCGGCCTGGTCATGGGCGTGATCGGAGTATCGCTGGCCGTTGGCGCCGACCTTGCGCAGGGCTCGCAGCCTGGTGCGTGGATCGGTGTGATCCTGGCGCTGGGTGCGGCCCTGAGCTGGGCCGCCGCGACCCTGATCAACAAGCGTAACCCTCTGCCGGTCGGCACGTGGGCCTTAAGTTTCTGGCAAATGCTCATCGGCGCCCTGGGAGCGCTCGCCTGCGCCGCCCTGACCGGCGAACAGTGGCCAGCCCACATCACGGCGCAACAGGGGGGCTGGTTTGTTTGGCTTGCCATACCGGCTTCAACCGGCTCGTTCGGGCTGTGGTTCGTTGCATTGAAACGAGCAGATGCAGCCAGCGCTAGTGGCTTTCTGTTCCTGACGCCATTGTTCGCGGTGCTGTTGTCCTGGGTCGTACTGAACACCCAACTCTCCATTTGGCAATGTTTTGGGGGGGGGCTGGTCGCGGCTTCGATATGGCTGATGAATCGTTGATCAGCACCTTCCGGGCTGAGCTGGCAATCACTGATAAGGAATGAAAGATGATTTCGCAAGCGCTTGAGCCCTTCCTGGACCTGCTTTGCATTACTACCAGCAATGATCTGATGGATTGTTTGAAAGAACGCGTGCTGCAGCTAGGCTTCAGCCGCTTTCAGTTGTGCCTGAGCCCAAGCAAAAACGCACACGTGCGCAACGAGCTGGTCATTGGCGATTACCCACAAGCCTGGCGCGACGCTTATGAACACGCCGACTACGCCAAGATCGACCCCGTGCTGCTGCACTGTATGCAGAATGTCACGCCGATTGTCTGGACCGAGCAGCTGTACAGTTCACCGCAGCACCACAGCTTGCGTGTGCTGGCCCTGACGCACGGCCTCGAATATGGCGTGACCTTCGCACTGCACGGCCCACAGGGCGAGTTCGGCACACTGAACCTCAATCTCCAGGCGAGTGACATTGACCAAGCCCAATCGCTGATCAGGCGTCAGATGGGAACACTGTTGATGCTCAGGGACGCTGCCCTGCAAGCAGCCTTGACCTTGGTGATGCCGGTGGTGCCGGTGGTGCCGGTGGTGCCCCCTACCCTGATCAAGCTGACACAACGTGAAAAGGAGGTACTGCGCTGGAGTGCATTTGGCAAAACCAGCTGGGAGATCTCGAATATCTGCTGCTGCTCGGAAGCCAATGTGGACTTTCACTTCAAGAATATTCGACGCAAGTTCAGTGTGACGACGCGTAGCGCGGCCGTTGTGCAGGCTCTGTCTATGCAGCTCATTCAGATCTGACGCAGCAAACCATCCCGCCAGGCGCTTTGCGCCAACTGAAATCAGGGTCAAACGACCACTCACCACACAATGCCAACAATGAGGGCGACAGATCGACTGTCATCGCCTCACCTGTGAGTGTGCCCACCCCGCCTGCCAGATTGAAGCTGTGCTGGTAAGGCGGGGCGGCACCGTCAAGGCGGCATAAGCACCGCGTATCCCCGCGAATCCCGGAACCGCGGTACTTGAGATGGCTCTCGCGCCGTGTCCACAGCCAGACAAAGTCGGCTTCTTGCGAGCGGTTGTCGCGGCCTTGGAGCCAGTGGCGTTCGCTGTCGCAGAAGTATCGGCGCACAACACTGCGCCAGAATACCGGGGCGACGCCGTCCTCATAATCAAGGCCCAAACGGGACGACCCCACAACCAACAGGCCGAGATGTTGCGCGTAAGTTACGCTGGCGAACAGCGGCGGCTCGGTACAAACGCGCAACTGCCCCGTTGCCTCCTGCTCGATAACCACCTGCTGCAGGTCACAGTGCAGAAGCTCGGCTATCGTCAGGCGCAAGGCAACGCGAGCATTGATATAGCGGGCACGTCGACGCTCGCACAATGTCGCGGCATGCTGAAGCTGCCCCGCTTCCAACAGTGAATGCCAAACGGCATCAGCCTGTGCATGCACAGGGAAGATAACCAGCCGCGATGCGCTCACGCAGATTGTTCACGCAGGTTATGACGCACTTGCAGTCGTGCGAACAACAACGCGTAAGCCCCCGCCAGGCTCAACACAGGGAGCAGGGTCAGCACCGGGGCTGGCGTGCCAATCATGATGTGTACGCTCAGCAGTACGACCGCATAGATCAGAATCGCTCCCCCTGCTACGCGCACTGCAACCGCCTGGCGGAGGCTGCTGCCGATCCGGCGACTGATGAATGCCGAGAACGCGAAGGTCGCCGCGAAGCTGAGCAGCCACTGCGCAAGGGCTGATTGCGCCATGGCCGTCCAGGGCAGGTGACGTGCACAGAAGGCCACCCAACCGGCGTACAGGGTGGCGGACGCGATGGAGCTGACAAGCCTCACAACCGAAGGGCTAACCCATGAATTTCTTGAGCGCACGCGCAATCCCCCATTTGACCCGCATACGCATGGACGACACGCGAAATTGAGCTGCGAGGCCGGTTATCTGGTGACGATGAACACTGTGCTCGATGGCGGGCCCAAAAACATACAGCCACTGGGGCAAGTGCCAGTTCAGGCTGCTGAGCAGATGGCCCACATCGAAATACATCACGCGCACGGTTTCACCGCTGTACGGATGTTTTTTGGTTATTGGCAGGCATTGCGCACCTAGCCGTGTATAAACCGGCACCAGGATCTCGATGGCATCCAGCACGATGTACCGGCTTTGCAGGTGCAGGGTGATCCTGCCCAGCTCGCGTAGCAATGCCAACATCACGCGGTGCCCGGCGTACTCGGGCAAAACGGCAACCCGGGACATCTCGACGAACCCCGCCGCCCACAACCAGTCTGGCAACGGCGTCGACATTTCGATTTCGCACCGCTCCCGGTGGCTGCTGTTGACAACCACACGCCCGGCCCCCACACACTTGTTGCCCAGACGCGCGCAGACCTGAATGGCATAGGGGTCCCACTCGTCCCACAAGGCTTGCGGATCCTGCACGTCCTCCAGACGTCCATAGTGTCGGTTGGCGGCCAAGCGACAGGCCAGCACCTCGTCCAGTGCATTGGCCCCTTCGACAATAGCGACATTGATCAAGCGATCGACCGCCGAACACTTGCGCAGCGAGGCCGGCAGGCGGTCAAACGTGAAGTGCCGATGCTGACACAACAGCATCAAGGCAATGGAGTTGCTCGATGGTTTGTCCAGCACACGGAAATTACACAGGAAGTGACCCTGCTCCTCGAAACGCCCTAGCACCTGTACCCGCACGATGGCCAGGCCACTCCACGAGCAGTTGAATTGCAGCTCAAGGTCCATGCCGGGCACGATTACAACATCCCGATCCAGTACCTCGAACACGCCCTTGAGCGGGCTGAGGTAATGCAGTTGTACGGTCAGGCGACGATTGAACAGCACGGGGCTTCGCGCCGAGGCCATGAGTGACCCTGCGGCGCGCTCCCGCTCGTCCAGATGGCTGGGCCTGGCACCGCTGCTCACCAGTTCCAGGCAAGGACGGCCAGTGCTCGTCCACCGCCCCTGCATTTTCACCGGCACGACCGGGCGATGCAGGCACTGCTGGAAATACAGCGCCACGGTGACCGGCTCGGGGCTGAAACCGTACGCCCCCGCCGGCAACTCAAGCACGCAATGTGTCTCACCCTGAACCGCCAACATGGCCGGCACACTGCGCCCCTCAAATCGGGCATGCACTGGTATGCGGTGACACTGCCCCTGCGCTACCCCTTGAATCAACGGCGATAATGTGGCGCCAAGCTCATCGCCCGGCAGCATAGACGCAGTATTCGCTGACATAGCATCGTCCTAATGGATAAACGAAACACAGGCCGCCATGGGCGACCCGTGTGCAATCGTCACTCAATGGCTCAGTGACCGCGCGAAGGATTGCAGGAGGTTGTAGCCCTGGTCCCAATAGCCCAACTGTGACTTACCATTGATGTGACCCAAGTCGCCGAGGTTCGCGCATGCGCACCCCAACTTGCGCGCACTGCGTTGTGCGTAGGAAAGGTCACCGTAGGGGTCGTTCTCGCTGGTGATTATCGTGATCGGAAAATCAATCGCCAGTTGGTCCGCCGGTCGAAAGCCCCGAGCCTCTGCCGGGAACTGGGCACTCTCGGGGTCCGGCACGGCTACCAGAAACGCCCCCCAAACAAGGTCCGAGCGATAGCGCGCCGCCCACTCCAGCAGCAGCAGACAACCCAGGCTGTGGGCGACGACTATTACCGGCCGCTGCTGGCGGGACAGCAGCGACTGCAAGTCGACTACCCACTCCTCGCAGTCGGGGTGATCCCAGTCGCGGTGCTCCAGCCACAATGATTCAGGATGCTCGGCCCTCCAGTGTCGCTGCCAATGGGTGTCGCCGGAGTTGCCGACACCCGCCAGGAACAACCAATCGAATGCCTCGTCACACTTCATATTCGACACCTACCCCATCGAAACGCAGACGATCCTGCACCAACACTTTCTGCCCTTGCTTGTCAAAGCCATCGAGCAACCCGGCCTCCATCAGGCGGATAACGAACTGCGACGAGTTCACTTCACCCACTTCATTGAGGCGCACCATCAACTCCTTGTAGCCGAAGCGTTGTTCGTTAAGGTCCTTGAACAACTGCACCAGGGCGCCGCTCACGGTGTACTTGGTCATGTCCTTGCCAGCACCGTTGGAGAGGATCTGCTTGAGGCTCAGCTTGAAGCTCAGTGGCTCGATCTTGAAATAGTCGGCGGTCTCGACCTGATCGCCTAACCAGCTGAAACTGACAATGCGGTTCAATTGCTTGGTCAAGTCGGAGATCCAGCGAACGCGGGCCGGGTTCAGCTCGGCGTCCATGAACTCGTCGGTCAACCCATCGCGCTGGTGCCGGCCGATGGCGATCATGGTCGAGGCGCGGTCCTTGAAATCACCAATCTGAGGGCGATTCTGTTTTTCGCCATTGACCAGTTGCTCAAACCATTCTTTGCGCTTCAAGCGCTCGTCAGCCGACTCGCTGATGCGGCGCTTGGTCCAGAACTCGGACGCTGGTTCAGTGAACGAGGCAAAGGTGTAGAAGGACGCCAGAAACTCGTGGTACTGGTTGTAGGTCTCGCTGTAGCTGCGGTTGTACCAGGCATGCACCTTTTCGCTCTGCTCGGGGTGCTGCATCAGGTAGTCGATGCTGCTGGCGGCGCTGACTGCCGACTGCGAGGCCAGGTGCACGCCCTGTGAGAACAGTGGGTCGGTGAAGCAGGCCGAATCGCCGCAGAGGAAAAAGCGGTTGCGGGAGAAGCATTTGGTCTCGTAGGACCAGTCACGCACCAGCTTCACGTCCTCCGAACGCTCTACACCGTTGAGGATCGACAGGGCGCGTTCACTTTTGGCCAGGGTCTTGTCATAGAACGCGTTCAGCCCCATGGTCTTGATGTCGGCCAGCTTGCTCTGATCGACAATGGTACCCACGCTGTAAATACCGTCCTTGAGCGGGATCATCCAGATCCAGCCATCTTCGAAAGTAATCGAGAAAGTGGTGCCATTGAGGTCGTTCTTGAACGGGTCAGGCGTCTTGAAGTACGACCACAAAGCCACACTTTTGTAGAACTCGTCGTACTCGCGCAACTCCAGCTTGCGCACCAGCGGGCTGTTGCTGCCCGAGGCGTCGATCACATAATCGCCGGTGAACTCGCTGATCTCGTCCTTGTGCCGTACCGTCACACTGACCTTGTCGGCATGCTCGGTGTCTACGTCGATGACAGCGGCCTCCTCGAACACGCGCACGCCGCGCTCGCGACAGGTGTCGAGCAGCATCTGGTCAAAGTCCGAGCGCAGCACCTGGATGGCGTGGTCAAACACCCAATCTTCGGTCTTGGGCGTATTGAAGGAGAAGGTCCACGGCGCTTCGGTCTTGCCCCACAGGAAGGTGGCCGAAGGCTTGAGGACATAGCCCGCTTGCTCGATCTTGTCGCTCAACCCCAGGCGATGCAGGATCGACAATGTGCCAGGCAGGAAAGACTCGCCCACGCGATAGCGGGGGAACTTCTCTTTCTCGAACACCGTCACCTGGTGCCCAAGCTTTTGCAAGGTCAACGCGGCGATGCTGCCAGCTGGACCACCGCCCATGATAATGACGTGTGCAGACTTGTTCATGCGGGTACTACTCCTTTAGACCAGTTGAAGGATTTTCTGGCGGGCTGTAGATGTGCAATGCGAATGTGCCGGGATGCACTCGCTGAGGGTGCATCCGGCTTGAACCGTGACATCGTCTTCAATCACCGTTTCGGGCGTGACCACCGTACTGAGCCCGATGAAACAGCGACTGCCGAGCGTGATGCTGTTGCCGGCATTGAAATGTGGTGACAGGAAGTTGTTGTCGCCCAACTGCGAGTGGTGACCCACGCTGCAGTGGTAATTGATCATGTTCCAGGAGCCGATTCGGGTATTAATACCCACATGGCAATCGGCGGCGATGACATTGCCGCGACTGGCGCGCAGGTCCAGCCGATGGCGGACGGAGGGGTGAATGAAGTTGGGTGCCGACAAGCGACCATCGCTGAAATACGCGTCAATCAGTGTTTGGCGCAAGGCAATATCGGTAACACCCAGAACATAGCGGTATCGGCTTTCCAGGCCCTGCGCGGGCCACGACCGGGCGGGGGCGGCGCTGCCCTCGGCCTCCCCCTGCACCGCCAGATGGCGCACCACTGCCGACGGCTCGATGTCTTGCAGGTAGGTGGCGAGTTCCAGCGCAAAGCGCCCGGCACCGAGGATGACGATATCGCTCATGAAGCCACCGCACGGGTTTTCTTGAAGCGGTTGGAGAAGGCGATCTCATCGACCTTGTTAACTTTGACGGGTAATTTGTAGGCCTCCAAGCAACTGGCCAGATGCTCAAGGACATGCTGCTTGAGGGCCTTCTTGCACTCGAACCCTGTGGCCTTCACATCCATGTGCACAGCCTGGCCGGTGATGGCGTTGGGCATGCCGTACACGACGCAATCGTCAATCAGCGCACTGCGCAGCATCACGTCCTCGATCTCGGTGGGCAGAACCTTGAGCCCCCCCACGTTGATGAGCTCCTTTTGCCGCCCCTGGATGCGCAGGTAGCCTTCTTCGTTCTGCTCCACCAGGTCGCCGGTGCGAAACCAGCCGTCTTCGGTGACGTTATCGGTGTCCTGGTTCAGGTAGCCGACGAACTGGCTGCGGGTCTTGAGCTGCAACTCGCCGTCGACAATACGAAATTCGGTGTTCGCATCGGCCAGCTTGAAGAAGGTGCTGGCCGAGGACTGGCTGACCGTCGCACTGATACCGGTTTCGCTGGTGCCGAAAGTTTGCAGCATCTTGGCTTTGGGGAACGCCTGCTGGACCCTCTTGAGCAGGCTTTGCTGCATGCTTTCCGTGCCATAGGTAATCAGCCGCACCGACGACAGATCGTGCTGTTCGTGATGCCGCCCCATGAGGATCAGGTTGAGAAAAGTCGGGCTGACCGGCACCACCTTGACCCCATGCCGCGCGATCAGCGCGCAGATTGCCTCGGGGGCCCGATCAACCGGCATCACCGCGCACCCACCGACTGCCAGAGTGTTGAACAGCGAGTTCAACCCGCCAATGTGGTCGAACAGCAGGAACATCAAAATCGACATAGGCTTCTTGCGCTCCTTGCCCAGCTTGGTGTCGATCAGGTCATCCAGGTCGTGCAGGATCGCTTTGGGCGCGCCGGTGCTGCCGCTGCTCAGCAGCACCAGGCCTGCCCGGCCTTTCTCACGCAGGGCGTTGTAGTACGCGGGGCTATCATCGGCTGCCTGCGGTGCCCACGCGTGATGGACCCAGGCATCGTCGACAATCTCGACGCGGTGCTGACAGCGTGCGGCGCCTTGCAAGGTCAGCAGGGCACGCTCACTGAGATCCACCAGCGGCGCGACAATGTTGCGATTCAGGTACATGGCCAGCAACGCGGCGACAGCAGACACGCCGTAATCGCTGTTGAGAATCACGGCATCGCCCGGCTTAATACCTTGATCGACCAGCCAGGCAAGGCACTGTTGCACCTTGGCATGCAGTTCGCCGTAAGTGCACCGTTGTTCGCCGTACAGCAAGGCCGTGCGCTGTGCAGATTCAGCCAGCGTTGCCAGCAAGGCTTCGCGGCTCATTGCACACCGCCCAGGCAAAGGGTTTCGCCGGTCACAAATGCCGACTGGCTGGAGATGAGAAACTTCAATGGCCCGATCAGGTCGGCAAACACACACGGCCTGGCAATTGTCTGGCGCTCAATCATCTTCTGTTTGATCTCTTGAGGAAGTGTGCGAGTCAAGGAGCTCCGGTACAGCGGCAGCACCAAGTTATTGACGCGAATGCCAAAGCCGGAAAGTTCCTTGCTCAATGTCCGTGTCAGTTGTTCGACGGCGGCCTTGCTGGCGGCATATATCGACTGGCCAGGAATGGCCCAGTGCGTCGCCACAGTGGAGATGTTCACGATGACACCGGGGCACTCGTTCTTTTGCATCAACTTGACGGCTTCACGGGTAACATTCATCAGCCCGAAAACATTACTGGAAAATATTCCCTGAACCGTTTCGGCCGGGGTCAACTGGAACGGCGCCATATTCGCCTCACCCGCGTTATTGATCAGCACATCCAACTGTGCATGGTTTAAGCGGATATGTTTGATCATCTTCCTTACTGCACTGGCATCATTCAGATCAAGGCAGAAGTGCGTGTACCGTTCATGCTCTATTGAGCCTTCGCCACGACTACAGCCCACGACCACATGGCCCTGTTCGAGAAAGTACAGCGCCGCTTCTTTACCCACACCTTTGCGGGTGCCTGTCAGCAATATAATCATGTCAATGCAACTTATATCCGATGAGTAACGGCAGGCTATAAAGTGGTTTGATCCGTGTTGTTGCCAAACTGCCCGAGGCGGGTTTTACCAGCGACGGTACTTCGCGCTTGATCACCCGCGTGCCGCTCAGGGAGAACCCGGCCAATTCCTCGGCATTGCTCACCAGGCATTGCACCCGCATACGCAGGCACAAGGACAATCGCCAGCTGTCGAGGCTGCGCGCAAACAACGCAGGGTTGCCGATATAGAGCACCCGACCGAGCGGCTCGAACCAGCGCCGAGTCATACGCTTCACAATCAGGTAGCAGGACTCTGAGGTCTGCGAATCGACAATCATCAGGTGCCGGCACTCAAGCTCGGCGTGGTCCTGGAAGATCACGGCTTCTTGCTCATTCAACCAGCCACCGACCCGATGAATGTCGGTTTCCAGGCGATAGCGCCGGCGCATTTTCAGTGGGTTGGGAAACGGGTACATCAGCAACAACTCGGTTTCCAGATCGGTAAAACCGAACTTCTTGCTGATCTCATACACATCGGGTGTGGGCGTGTAGTTGAGCAACGTCACTTTGCGCATCGACAATACCGGCAGCAGCAACTTCAGGCTTTCCTTGCGGTACTCGGCCTGCACATACCAACTGTGCAGTTCGCAAAAACGCTGCTGGCCGTTACAAGGCTGGGTGGTAAACAGCAAACCGAGAAAGCCGACCACCGTGTCGCCATCAAGCATCACATAGCCGAAGTAATCCTCACCGCCAGACCACACATCGGCAAACATACGCTTGCGCACATTTACGCCAATCCAGTTGGAGTTCAATGTGGACTCGCGCAACAACTTGCACACGGGGTACATATCACCGCTAAGCGCTCTACGAACGGTCACGTTCACGTTATTGCTCCCTGCGTGGCGCTCGTTCAGGCAGATGCCAACAGCGGCGCCTGTTGCTCGGCGACAATAAAGTCAATCAAACAGGCCACACTGCTGAACGGGCTGATGGTTTGTGACACTGCCTTTTCCGAGGTCAACGAAATTTCAATTCCAAGTTCATCATCCAGCCCCTCTTCCACCGCGGCGAGAAAACTAACCAGTTGCATAGAGTCGAATACACCCGTGGCACCATAAAGTGCCAATATGTCGACACTGTGCAAATCAATCTTTTCTTTACGCGTGGCATTAACTTCAATCAACGCTGTATGAATGATGGTAAATATCGCGTCTCTCATAATCGACCTTCCGGATTATTACTCAGCGTGAGTCGGGCGCGGTTAAAAGCCGTGCCACAACGGTAGTGAGCAAAATCTAACAGGTCCATCTCGACAAAAAAAACTATCAGATCAGGTAGTTTTTTAACGCCGAGCGCTCCGCTAAGATCCAACGCCAACCAGCAAGCACGCGATAAATAGACGCTTGTGGCAGCGCACCTTCAACTCCCTGAACAAGGTAACCACATGCTTTTCCTGCAAATCGTTTTTATAATATTAACGGCCAAGGTTGCGGGTGCCTGTCTCAAAAAGTTAGGGCAGCCGGAAGTGGTTGGCGAAATGATCGCCGGTTTTGTATTGGGCCCCTTAGTTCTCGGCTTCTTCTTTCCCGGCGCTCACCATGCACTGTTTCAGGGCGACGCTGTTACACAACTGAAAGTACTCAGTGACTTGGGCATTCTCTTGTTTATGTTTGTCGTCGGCGCCGAATTCCGAATGCCCGAACAGCGCACCCCTTTCGCTCAGGGCAAAGTGTTGCTGGTTGCCGGTTGCGCCATTGCCCTGCCCTTCGCTCTGGGGATCGCGATCACCCCCCTTCTCTACAGCACCTTCGCGCCTGTCGGCACCCCCCACCTGGGCTTCAACCTGTTCATTGCGACGGTATTCTCGGTCACTGCATTTCCGGTACTGGCGCGCATTCTCAAGGAGCGGCAGATGCTCGACAGCGAAGTCGGCGCCCTCTCGCTGATGGCCGCCGCCGTAAGTGATGTCTGCGCCTGGGTGTTGCTGGCCATCACGGCGATGAGCTTGCAACTTGATCGCCAATGGCAGGATCTGGCCTTGAGGCTGTGTGGCCTGGTGGCGTTGTGCGCAGCCTCTTTCTGGTGCGTCCGCCCACTGCTGAGTCGGTGGATCGCCCATCTTGAGGGCACGAACACCCTGACCTTGCTGGCGGTACTGCTGTGTGGCGCCCTGATCTACGGCAGCATCACCGAATGGTTGCAAGTACATGCGGTGTTCGGCGCCTTCCTCTTCGGTGCTTGCTTGCCGCGGGACCAACGGCTGCTGAACATGTTGGTCGAACGCGTGGAGCACATCGCGGTCATCGTGCTGATGCCCAGCTTCTTCGCCTTGGCCGGGCTCAATACCACCGCCGCAACGTTCTCCGGGGTCGGTGTCAACCTGCTGGGCCTGGTGCTGCTGGTGGCAATTATCGGGAAACTGCTGGGCGGTGCACTGGGTGCTCGCTTCGCCGGTTATTCGACACCGGTTGCCATGCGTGTCGGGGTGCTGATGAACGCCAGAGGCCTGATGGAACTGGTGGTGCTGAAAATTGGCCTCGACCTGGGGATCATCGGCAAGGAGCTCTTTACCCTCTTTGTCATCATGACCGTCGTGACGACGGTCATGACCGGCCCCTTGCTCAATGTGCTGGACAGGCTGCGTCTCGCTCGCCAAAGGCTGGACATGCAATGACAGCCATCAACGTTTCGTTACCCCCCGCTCCCGCTGTAAGGTCACGCATGTTCAAACGTATTGGCGTTTTTCTTATTGCAGTGTTGCTGATCTGCGCTGCCGGCGTCGCCATCTACCTCTACGGCAAACAACCGCAGCGCCAAGGCCTGGCCAATCTGCCAGGGCTACAGTCGCCGGTAAACGTGCATTTCGATGAGCGTGGCGTACCCCATATCGCTGCGGGCAGCGAGCCGGATGCATACCGTGCCTTGGGTTACGTGCATGCCCAGGACCGCTTGTTCCAGATGGAGATGCTGCGCCGTCTGGCCCGCGGCGAACTGGCCGCGGTACTGGGCAGTAAGCTGCTACCCACCGACAAACTCTTTCGGACCCTGCGTATCCGTGAGCAGGCGGACTGGCAGGTGACGCACGCCGATCACAACAGCCCCGCGTGGCAAGCCTTGCAGGCCTATCTGGAAGGCATCAACGCCTATCAGCTGCAGGCCCCAGGCCCCGTTGAATTCGACCTGCTTGGTATTGAAAAGAGACCGTTCACTGCACAGGACGTTTATAGCGTGGTCGGCTATATGGCCTACAGTTTTGCCGCGGCGTTTCGTACCGAACCCTTGCTGACCTACGTCAGGGATACTCTGGGTGAGCCCTACCTGGCCATTTTTGATCGCAGTTGGAATCCCAACGGCGCCCTTGCCAGCCAGACACTGAACGCTGCCGACTGGAAGTCGATGGCCGCGCTGGCGCGGCTTAGCGAACAGGCCGTGAGCAATGCCGGGTTGCCGCAAATGGAAGGCAGCAACGCCTGGGCCATTTCCGGCCAGCGCACGCAAAGTGGCAAGCCGCTGTTGGCGGGTGACCCGCACATCCGCTTTTCCGTGCCGTCGGTGTGGTACGAAGCCCACCTCAACGCACCCGGTTTCGAACTCTACGGCGACTATGAAAGCCTGGTGCCGTTCGCCTTGCTGGGACACAACAACGATTTCGCCTGGACCCTCACCATGTTCCAGAACGACGACATCGACCTGATTGCCGAAACCACCAACCCCGACAATCCCGATGAAGTCTGGTATCAGGGTCACTGGGTAGCCCTGAAGGAAGAACAGCAGCGGATTGACGTGCGTGATGCCGAATCCGTCGTGCTGCGCCTGCGGCGCTCCCCCCACGGCCCGATCATCAACGATGCGCTGGGCGAGAATGCCCCCGGCCGGCCCATCGCGCTCTGGTGGTCGTACCTGGACGGCGCCAACCCTGTGGTGGATGCGTTCTATCAACTCAACCGCGCCAACACACTGGACAAGGCCCGCGCGGCGGCCTCCCTGATCAAGGCCCCCGGGCTCAATGTTGTGTATGCCAATGCCCAAGGCGACATTGCCTGGTGGGCCGCCGCGGGATTGCCCAAGCGTGGCCCGCAAGTCACCCCGGACTTCATCCTCGATGGCAGCACCGACCAGGCTGATAAGTTCGGCTACTACCCGTTCAGTGCCAACCCCCATGAAGAAAACCCGGCCAGGGGTTACATCGTCTCCGCCAACGCCCAGCCCGTCTCACCCGACGGCGCGGTGATACCGGGCTACTACAACTTGTCCGACCGCGGCCAACGCCTGAACCAGCAATTGGGCCTGGACGGTCAGTGGAGTATCGAAAAGAGTAAGCAGTTGCAGCTTGATACCCGGACCGGCTATGCCCAGCGCGTGTTGCAACCTCTGCTACCGATCCTGCGCACTGCGATTGAAGATCCGCAACAACGACAGTGGTTGGAGGGGCTTGCGAAATGGCAAGGCGATTACCCGCTGGACTCGATCAACGCCACGCTGTTCAACCAGTTCCTCTATGATCTCAACTATGGCGCCTTGCACGATGAACTGGGCGATGTGATGTTCCAGAACCTGCTGGCCACCCGCGTGCTGGACGCTGCGTTGCCGCGTCTGGCTGCCGACGAGCATTCGCCCTGGTGGAAGGACAGGACACAACCCGGGGTGCAGCAGCGGGCTGATGTCGTCGTTCGTGCCTGGAACACCAGCATCGCGCATCTGCGCGACACCCTGGGCAACGACTCCGCGCAGTGGCAATGGGGCAAGGCGCATCACCTGACACAGATGCACCCGCTGGGCAGTCAAAAGCTATTGGCACCGCTGCTCAACGTAGGCCCTTACTCAGTGCCAGGGAGCCACGAAGTTCCGAACAATTTTTCCGCACCGCTGAGCGCGGCGCCCTGGTCGGTCACCTACGGTCCCTCGACGCGCCGGGTGATTGACCTGGCGATGCCGGACAAGGCGGTGGGGATACTTCCAGTGGGTCAAAGCGGTGTTCCGTTCAACAGCCACTATCAGGACCAGGCCCTGCCCTTCGTGCAAGGCGAATATCAAGCACTGCACTTTTCACCGACGGACATTGCCCGGTACACGAAAAGCACTCTGCAGTTGATGCCCGCACCCAAAGTTCGCTAGGCCAGCGTCGACTGTTGTTCGAGTTGCACGAGGATCCCGGCCACACGTTGCGCAAAACCGTCCGGGTCTTCCAGCATCATCAAGTGGTCGGTGTGTTACATGTTGAGCGAGGCATTTTCAACTAATACTCAACGCATGCGCCGATAGCTAAAAACAGCACTCCCTGGGGATCGTCCCGGGAGTGCTGAGCGCGCCACGCTGCCCTCAAACCTGGGGATAGCGTTTAAACAACTCGGTGCCTTCCAACCGTGCCGCATGAGCATGCAACGTCTGAAAATCGTCCGCCCTGACGACATCGGCGACCATCAACTGAATGAACGACCAGGCGACTGCACTGGTGATGTCGGCCTGATCCGGCCTGCTTTTTACGTCGGGCTGCCCCCGCACCAGCTGTATTTCCCACTCGCGGCACGCTGCCAGCAATTGCCCCGTTACCCGCTCCAGCCATGGCTGGTGACGTTTTTCCTCAGGTCGCAACTTGTATTCGTAGACGATCTGCACCGTCTTCTCGCAGGCAGCCAAAGCCAACCCCAAAATTCGCAGCGAAGCTGCCAGGGGCACGGCCTGCTGTGGCATCAGCTTTTTACCAGGAGGGATTAACGCCTCGAAGTAGTCGATGATTAGGGTCGAATCCATCAACACCGTACCGTCATCCAGGACCAGGCTTGGTGCCTTCACTGCCGGGTTGATCGCGGAAAACATCTCGAACGCACTGAATACCGACAGTGCGGCATGCTCGAACGAGACGCCCATCAGATCAAGCGAGATGGCCACACGGCGGACATAGGGGGAATCCAACATGCCAATAAGTTTCATCAGATATCTCCTTCATCATGCAGTCAATCCTATTTCCTGGCCGCACGAGTGAGAAGCGCAGTTTGATTTTTCGTAGAATCCTTAGGCGTCTGTCGCATACGGCTGCACGCCTGGCGCAGCTTTCTTGAGGCGAACAACCATCGGAGGCTACCACTGCTCCAATCGATGCCACACGAGCGAGTAGGTCAACCTCGAATGGCTGAAGCCCTATCGAACGCTTGGGAGGGGCAAGGGAAGCCACTGTACATGCCCATATGTACGTATAAACTCTATTAAAATAGCTACCCAGTACTAAAAACGGCTTACCGAAAGGTAGGCCGTTTTTTTATGCCTTGAGGAGAGTGATGGGAAATCCCTGATTTGCGCACCACTCCATCGGCCGATAAAGTCCCCAGACCTTTTATCCCATGGACGGAGTGCCCCGCGTGTTCTCAGCCTCCCACTTGAGTCGCTATCGCCTGTCAGCTTTTTCGCTGATCGCCACCGCTTTAACTCTCGTCGCCTGTAATGCCCCGCCCTCTTCGCCTTCGCTCCCAACCCTGCCGGCCGCGCCGGAAATTGTCTCTGGTTATCGCATCAACCTGCAGACCCGGCACGCCTCCAAACACATGGCCGCAGCCGCCAACTCGCTGGCAGCCGAAGCCGGGCGCGAGATGTTGCGTGAGGGCGGCTCGGCGATGGATGCAGCCATTGCCATGCAAGCGGTGTTGACGCTGGTCGAGCCGCAATCGTCGGGTATCGGCGGTGGCGCGTTGATTGTGCTGTGGGATGGCAAGACTGTGCACACCTACGACGGTCGCGAAACCGCTCCGGCCGGCGCCACCGAGAAACTGTTTCTGCAAACCGATGGCAAACCGATGCCGTTCACCCAGGCACAGATCGGCGGGCGCTCGGTGGGGACGCCGGGTGTGTTGCGAGTGCTGGAACTGGCCCATCAGAAGCACGGTCGCCTGCCGTGGGCGAAGTTGTTCGAGCCCGCCATCAAGCTTGCGGAACAAGGCTTCGCCATTTCGCCACGACTGCATCAGTTGATCGCGGCAGACGCGTTCATACCGCGCTCACCGGACATGGCCGCCTATTTTCTGAATGCCGATGGCAGCCCGAAAGACATCGGTACGTCGTTGAGAAACCCGGCACTCGCCGCAGTATTCAAGCGCATCGCCAAGGAAGGTCCCGATGCCCTGTACAAAGGACCGATCGCAAAAGAGATCGTCGCCAGGGTTCAGGGCCATACCAACCCCGGCAGCCTGTCGCTGAACGACCTCCAAGGCTACAAGGCCATGGAACGCACGCCGCTGTGCACTGACTACAAACGCTGGCAAGTCTGTGGCATGCCGCCACCGTCATCGGGCGGGATCGCCGTGGCGCAAATCCTCGGCACCTTGCAGGCCCTGGAAACCCGCGACCCGCGCTTTGCCCTGGCGCCGCTCAAACCGGTCAGGACCGGAAAACCGGCGGGCCTGGAACCAGCCCCCGAAGCCGTGCACCTGATCGCCGAAGCCGAGCGCCTGGCTTATGCCGATCGCGCGCAGTACGTCGCCGACACCGACTTCGTGCCCGTGCCGGTAAAAGGTCTGATCGACCCGTCTTATCTGAGCAGCCGCGCCGCCTTGATTGGCGAGCGCAGCATGGGCCAGGCCAAACCTGGCACCCCGCCGGGCATTCAGGTTGCTTATGCGCCCGACCGCTCGCCGCTGCGCATTTCCACGTCACAAGTGGTGGCGGTCGATGACGCAGGCGGCGCTGTGTCCATGACCACCACCGTGGAAGCAGCGTTTGGCTCGCACCTGATGGTCCAGGGCTTTCTGCTCAACAATCAAATGACCGACTTCTCGTTCATCCCCGAAGAGAACGGACAAAAAGTCGCCAACCGCGTCGGACCGGGTAAACGCCCGCGCTCGTCCATGGCGCCCACGCTGATCTTCGACCGGCAGAACGGCGAGTTCCTGGCCACCGTCGGCTCCCCCGGCGGCTCGCAGATCATCGAATACGTGGCCAAATCCACCATTGGCCTGCTCGACTGGAACCTCGACCCGCAAGCGGCCATCAACCTGCCCAACTTCGGCAGCCGCAACGGCCCGACGGAACTGGAACAAGGGCAGTTCAGCCCGACGCTGATTCAGGCACTGAAGGAAAAAGGGCACCGCGTAAACGAGATCGACATGACCAGCGGAACCCAGGCAATTGTTCAGGTCAAGGATGCGCAAGGGAAAAGGGCATTGGACGGTGGGGCTGATCCGCGACGTGAGGGAGAAGCGTTGGGGGATTGAGTCGTACGCAGGAATGAGAAACGGCTTACCGGGAGGTAGGCCTTTTTTATTAGCGAACAATCTCGATCAGGTATCTCGCGCAGCCTTTTCCTACCCTCAAATTGCTACCCCTTAGATAGAGTATGAAAACCGTTTTTATCGACGCGATCAAATTTCGCATGGAGCAGTCCGGCCTGTCCGCAGCTGATCTAGCACCAGCCATTGGCCGGACAAACCGGGTTTATGAAGTGCTCAACGGTAAGCGCGCGTTGACGCTTCCGATGATCTGGAAGCTTCATGATCTATTCGGGATACCCGCTGAAAGCCTGATCAAGCCGCAGAAGCAGGCCTGACCTTTTTAGGGCTATGCAGCCGGACAGATAGCACTAAATCGCCAACTGATTGGCAAACTGCCCAACCGCGTTCACCACTTTCTGCGCCCCGTCCTGGATCTCGACAATCACCGTGCCCGCCTCCGCCGCCAGCGCCAGCCCCTGTTCCGCCTGGAGTTTGCCATCGGTCATCAGGGCCACCGCATTGCGCGCCATGTCCTGGTTCTGGCGTACGACGCCGACAATTTCGTCGGTCGCCTGACTGGTGCGCGAGGCCAATTGCCGGACTTCGTCAGCCACCACGGCAAAACCTCGACCCTGTTCACCCGCGCGAGCCGCTTCGATGGCCGCATTGAGCGCCAGAAGATTAGTTTGCTCCGCGATGCCTCTAATGGTTTTGACGATGGTACCAATGACCAATGATTGCTCGTTCAGCGCTTCGATGCCTTCGCCAGCGGTTTGCATATGCCTGGCCAGATCACGCATGACGTTTACCGCTTGAGTGACAACAGTGGTACCGCGCTGGGCGCTATTGTCGGTTTGCTGCGAGGTGCTGTAGGCAATGTCGGCGGCTTCAGCGACAGCCTGCTCCCGATTGACCTGATCGGTAATCACCGTGGCGAATTTCACCACTTTGTAGAGCTTATTGTTGGCATCGGTCACCGGATTATAGGTCGCCTCCAGCCAGACCACACGACCATGGCTGTCGATACGTTTGAAACGGTCGGCCACGAACTCGCCAGCGTTCAGACGGCGCCAGAAATTCTGATACTCGTCGCTGTGGTGTTCCTCTGGCGCGCAGAAGGTGCGGTGATGTTTACCCTGAATCTGCGCCAGGCTGTAACCCATGCCATTGAGAAACCGGTCGTTGGCCGTCAGTACGTTGCCATTGAGATCGAACTCGATGACCGCCGTCGAGCGTACCAGTGCGCCGATCAGGTTCTCATGTTCACGGGACGCCTCGATGGTACGGGTCAGGTCGCTGGAGAAAATCGCGAAGTGCCTGATTCGACCATCCGAGGACCGCACCGGCTGTATGATCGACCGCAACCAGGCTTCGGCACCATTGCCGCGCAACAAGCGGATCGCGCCGGCAAAGTGCTCGCCACGGGTCAATGCAGCCTTGAAGCGATGGTGAAATTCGTCCGATTTAACATGGACCGGGACGATGTCTTCGATGTGCCTGCCGACCAGATCGTTGCCCTTGTAGAACATTTCACCCATGAAATTCCGGTTGGCCGATTGAATTCGGCCATCGGGGTCAAGGGTCAGGACCAGCATCTCGCTGTCCAGGCTCTCCTTGACTTGCTGAAGGCTGAAGAGTTCTTCGCGAAGAGCCGACAGCTCCTGCTTCAAGCGTTTGTTGAACATGGGAAAGTACCGATGGACAGTAGGTAGAAAGCGGCTTACAGCCTAACCATCGGCCTTGGAGATATTTTCTTAAGAGCCTTGCAGGGTTGTCCTACAAAAATAGTGGCGGTATGACAGCCTCCTACCGTAGATGCGCTCTGACTGGCACTCTTTTCACAAGGGCACTGGACCGCTCGACACAAGTAGTTTCAGTATGTACTCGCCCCGCCTCCGAGGGCTCACGCTGAAAAGGATCTGAGCATGTTCAAACTCGCAGGACTCACCCTCGCCGCACTCACCCTGAGTGCCACCGCCCAAGCCGATGTCGATCTGAATCTGGGCAGTACCGAACGTGTCACCCAGTTGTTCGCCTATCCCAATAACTGCAATGTCATCTGCTATCGCAATTGGACACTGGAACAGACAGTCGAGCACTACCTGACTCAAAGCGTACAACGCGATGGCTACAAAACCGCAAAAGTGCTGGTCAAAACCGATAATAAGCAGCTCTACGCCAATATCAGCGGCGTGCCCAAAGGTTATGACAAGCCATTGACCGCCTTGCTCAAGGCTGGGGATCTGGCCTACAACGGCGCCAGCAAGTTGAGGACCGATGGTAAATGGACCTATAACTGGTACCTGTTCCTGCCGCTGGGCATGGCGCTGGAAAACCGCAAAAGTGTCGAGTTGCTGCACTTCCCGCCGGATTACTCGCTGACCCAGGCCCAGGATTACCTGGAGTCCAAGACCACCGACCGTTGGGCCACGTTGTTGACCGTCAACGGCATCCCCGTCGACCAGACACCGGCCTATCAAACCATCATCGACATCGCGCCGATTGCCGCGCCGGCCAGTGCCGGCAAGGACCTGGAAGGCGTCTACGGCTACTTCACGGACTACCAGACCACCATGGTCAAGGAAGTCAGCCAGAACGCCAGCGGCGCGGCGTTGCCAATGGTTGCCTTCGGCGCACCGGTGCGTAACTGGATCAAGCAACAATACGGGCAGACCGTGGACATACTGGGCCTGGCAACCATCAGCCCGAGCGAGGGTGTGAAGGTGCCAGTACTGGGTTCCAATCATCCGAGCTACATCTGGTACGCCGCCGACCCCGAGGCTTATAGCGGCAGCGATGCCCAGGCCAAAGCCGATGCCGCAGGGTTGAAAGTCATGGGGCAGGATTTGAGCGCCGCGTGCTGGCAGGCGGGGATGGGTAGCAAACCGGGTACTGACCCTACCGTTCAGCTGAAAAGCTGTACTCAGACCTGGCAAGTGACCCAGAAAGAAAAAACCTGCGAACTGTTCTACACCTCGATCCGCAACCTGACGCCCGAACAAGCTGTGGCCAAATGCGCAACAACGACAGTCAAATCTCAGTTGAAACAACTGAAGACCCCATCCCTTGCGACCTCTGCTCCTGCGCCACACTTGTAAACGATGAACGCCTTTCCCGTGTCAGCCATGGCTGACGCGGGAAAGAGCCTTTTACGCCTGTCATATCTGACAGTAGACCGGTTGTTTCATTTGGGAGAGGCTTGGGGCGTACCCATGTGCTGCAAAGCTGACCGGAGGTCAGTTGACGGAGGTTGTAGCACCCAGCTGACAAGGATTGTTATGAGAGCCCACAACCAACAAAAAATACCCCCACCGCCATCCAATGGCATCTATCCCTTTGAAGAATTGCCCCTTCGCCTTGGATTCCCCTCCAGCGATGACTTTGAAATTCTCAACAACGCAGAGGGATCCGCAATAGCTGTCATGGCGCTGCGCGAGTTCCCCCGCATCAGCCGAATCTGCCGGGTTTCCGGGCATCTATTGCCCTACCGCAACCAACACACCCGGCAGCTGGCACCCGAAATCCATGTCTACGATCCGCGCTTCTGCAGCTTGCTGAGCCACTCCTGCGACCCCAACGTCTTTCTCGACATGAGCGAGCTGTGGTTATGGGCGCTCAAAGACATCAAAAAGGGTGATCGATTGACAATGGACTTCGCCACCACAGAAGACAAACTGCTGCGGCAGTTCGCCTGCCGCTGCGGTTGCCCGTGCTGCCGTGGCTGGATCATCGGCTATGACGAGTCGCCGAACGCCAGTGGAGAACAGTTTTTTCAACAGTGGCGTCGACGAAGTCGACGCTGAAAAAGTTTTACAAGGTTTCGACCGGACGCAAACGATACTGTGGTGGCAACTGTTCGAAACCGCTGATGGTGGCGTTCAGGCTTTTCCAGCGACCGTCCTTGATGCCATAAATGCAACCATGAATCGACAGACTCTGCCCGCGGTGCCAGGCGTTTTGCACAATGCTGGTATGACCGACGTTGGCCACTTGCTGGATCACGTTGAGTTCGCAGAGGCGGTCGACCCGTTCTTCTTCAGTGGACAACTTGGCCAGTTCGTCGCGCTTTTCATAATAGAGATCGCGAATCGAGCGCAGCCAGCCGTCGATCAGACCCAACTGACGGTCCTGCATCGAGGCGCGTACCCCGCCGCAACCATAGTGGCCGGTGACCAGGATGTGTTTGACCTTGAGTACGTCAACCGCGTACTGAATCACCGACAGGCAGTTGAGGTCGGTGTGCAATACAACGTTAGCCACATTGCGGTGCACGAACAGATCGCCCGGCAGCATGCCGACGATTTCATTGGCCGGCACACGCGCATCGGAACAGCCGATCCACAGGAATTCTGGCGTTTGCTGACGGGCCAGTTTGGCGAAGAAGTCAGGATCTTCTTTGGTGATCGCGTCAGCCCAGCGCTCGTTGTTATCAATCAGATCTTGTAATTCGTTCATGCAATGAAGCCTCGAGAATGATGCGCTGCTTTGACAGACAACCGCCTGTCGGGGTCACGCGCGAGATGCAGATACCCGGAGTCCATGCCGGCGGAATTCTCAGGAGTACAATAGGGTCAACCGTAGTAAGGCCTACAGTATGAGGTATTGCCATGACTGATTCACGACGGCCGTCCGATACAGTGCAACCCGAGCCCATCGACGACGAAGACCGCATGGGTTCGGTGCATGAACTGGATTTCGACGAGGAAGAGTCTGGCGCCAGAATTGGCGACCTGATCCCTGAACACGAACGGACGCAGAAGATGCCCAGCGAGCGCGTCCGTGAAGCCGGCATGACCGGGGCCTCGACCGATGACCACGAGCCCACCGACGACGACATGAGCCCGGAAAACCTGATCCGTGAAGATGGTGCCCGAGATGCCCACGAAGCGGGAGAAGGCGACCAGGCAGACTGGGATTTGAGCATTGTCGATGAAGACGATATCGGCGGGGGCAATGGGCTGGACGAGGCAGAGATGGCGCGGCGCGATCCAATGGATGGCAAGCGTTGATCTACAGGTCTGACCGGATTCCAACGTAGGAGCTGCCGAAGGCTGCGATCTTTCGATCTTTTGTTGCCGCGACATGGAAAGATCAAAAGATCGCAGCCTTCGGCAGCTCAAAGTGTTTCAGTCAACCAAAGTGCAGGCCATTACCACGGCATCTTCGCGCCCGCCAACCGCCGGGTAGTAATCCCGCCGACGTCCGATTTCGTTGAACCCATACCGCTCATACAACCGAAACGCCGCCCGGTTGCTGTCGCGCACTTCCAGAAAACATTCCCGCGCCTCTGCCTTGTAGGCAATCGACATCAAATGCTCCAGAAGCGTCAAACCCAGGCCTCGTCCCTGATTTTCCGGTTTGACGGTGATGTTCAGCAGATGCGCCTCATCGAGAATGATCTGCACCACGCCATGACCGACCTGTTGCTGCCCTTCGAACATCAGCCAGATCTGGTACTTGCCCAGGCCATCGAGAAAAATCCCGCGGGTCCAGGGATGGCTGTAAGCCGCGTATTCAATTTTCAGTACAGTGTCCAGGTCCGCCTCGATCATCGGGCGGAACGATACAGCGTCACTCATTCGATTCTTTCCAGCGCGCCATCAGCCGACGCATGGCTTGCCAGACATCAGCCTTACGCTGTGGCTCTTCCATTAATAATTCCAGACCCGGCAGGGCCCAGACCGACCCCAGGCCTTCGACCTGAAGTTCACGGTTGAAGGATTCGGCGTTGGCCTCACCGGCAAAACGCACCGCCGGCAGTCCGATCAGCCACAGGCAGACGCATGGAGCGTCTTCCAGACGGGCCGACAGAAAGCCTTGTACGAAATCCCGAGCCGCTTCCGGCCCTTGATCCATGGTGCCGCGTGCCAGCAGCGGCCAGCGCACCGGCTCGCCGATGATTTGCGGGCTGTCTGGCAGGCCGGCGGCGCGCAGCATGTCTTTGAGCAACAGATAGGCCGGATCGCGGGTCTGGAAGCTTTCGCCTGTGGGTAACTCCACCAGCAACAGGCAACGACCTGCACGCAGTAATTGCAGGGCGAAGCGCGGTGGCGGAACGACCGGCGCCCTAACCGCGACCGGGGCTTCCTCTTCTTCGACCTTGGCGTTCGTGCGCGTGCTGGCCAACGATGGCCGTGGCACCTCGATCTTTACCCGTTCAGCAGGTTTGACCACCGGTTCCACGGGCGTCTCAGCCACAGGAGCGTGTACAACCTTGGCGATGACCAACGGCTCGGGCATCTCCAGCAGTTCAGGCCGCGAGGGCGCAGCAAAGGGCAATTCGGTGCGCGGCAGCCAGTTGACCACCTGCATGGCGGTCAAATAAGCGCGGCGACGGGACTCGATAAGCAAAGGTCGGCCACTTGTGGATAACTAAAGTGCAGTGATTCTACCGCCCTTCGCTCAAGATCGCCCGCGCTGTTGATCGATAGACTTCACCGATAGTCTTTCCACCTATGAAAAATGGCGACAGCCCATCCCGAGAGTGAATCGACACGGCTGCGATGCAGTACAATCGCGGCTTTTAATCGCCAACCAGCCGGCCATTCCGATGATCGAACCCAAGCGCGTCTTGCGCGCCCTCGCTGAACACTGGGCACTTCTGGAGCCACTGTGCGAGCACTTCGACCAAGGCACCCTGAGCCTCAACGAACTGCGCACGCAACTGGCCGCCCAGCAACTCGACAGTACACCGCAGGACATCACCAGCCTTCTGGACGTGTGGATCCGCCTCGATATTCTGGTTCCCGTGGCGAAAAGCCCGAACCGTTTCGAGCTCAATGCGCAGATCCACGATTTCCTCGCTTACCTGCGCCGTGAGCACCGTCTGGGCCTGTGTCTGGAAATCGAAGCCTATTTGCGCCATCTCGAGCGCCTGGCCGGTTACATTCAGGACGCCTTCGAGATTCGCGACGGCAACGATCTGGCGCGCCAGTTGCGTCTGCTCGACATGCGCGTGCGAGACGTTTTGAAGAAGCTTGCCAACGACGAACAGGCCTTGGTGGCCGTCGCCGAGCGGGCCAAGACCAGCGACCGGCAGATCCCATTGCGTCAACGCTACGCTGAAGTACTGGCGACCTGGGATGAATACGTCGAGCCGATGATCCAGTTGGTGAACGCTGACGGCGCCTTCGAACAAGGCGTGCGCAAGGTCGAAAACGTCCTGCTGAAGATGCTCACTGAACAGCAGCGCCTCGGCCATCTGGTCGACGACGACATGCTGCTGCGCACCCACGCGCGCATTCTCGAAATGCAGACCAGTGCCCAACTGACCTTGCGTCATGCCCGTGAACTGCTGCTGCCGTTGCGTGAAGAAGCGCGCCGGCACAACGCCGTGACCCGTGGCGCGGCGCTGGCCTTGTCGGCCATTCGTCGTAAAGGTATCGATGCGGTACCGCAAGCCGCGATGCCGATGTTCACCCGGCCGCAAAGCACCTTCCTCGGCAGCGCCAGTCAGGTCGAAGCCTACGTGTACGCCCTGGCCCGTTTCGAGCCGAAACCGGCGCGCTTTCCCAAGGCTCACAAGACTCAGAAAGGCGAAGCCCCACGCGCGCCACGCACGGTTCGGGAAATGCTCGAACGCTGCGAAGACGCCCTGCCGATGCCGGACCTGATGACCTGGCTGCTGGAGCAGGAGCCGGACGGCGCCACCGACGAATTGCTCTACTGGTTCTCGCGTCTGTCGCGGGAAAAACGCTTCAAACGCGAGCGTCTGGAACGCCGCGATTACCACACTCACGAGCATCAGGTCAGCCTGCGCTCCTTCGCCCTGCTCTCGTCCGGTGACACCGCCGCCGAGAATTCTGCGAGCATTCCAAATGCATCTTGATCTATCCGAACTGTCCCATCTGGCACCGATCTTTCGCGAGCTGTTCAAGGGCTACCACGTCAGCCGCCGCGATCCGGAGCTGTACGCGCAACTGTCGAACTTCCAGGACCAGTACCGCACGCTGTTCAAGGCACTGGGCTTTGAACTGGTCTGCGACACCCGGGGTTTCTACTACTTTGTGCCGGACCTCGCTGCGGCGGCAGTAAACAAGACCGCGCAACGTCTGGCGCTGTTCACCTTCATCCTTGTCGAGCACTTGGCCGACCAGGGCCGCGACCCGATCTCCGTGCTCGACGGCGGCAGTCTCGGCCGAGATGAACTGCCATCGTTGCTGGAAAAGTACCGCGACCTGTTCATCCAGGCCGAGGTCCAGACTCAGGACGAACTGGAAGAAAAGATCATGCGTCGCATGACCCAACTCGGTTTCGCCAGCGAAGAGCCTGGCATCTACCGCTTCCTGCCGCCGATGCACCGCTTCCTCGATGTTTGCCTGTCGGTTCAGCAGGACCGCGATCTGGCGGCCAGCCTGCACAGCGTGCTGCCATTGCCAGTTCCGGTATTGATCGATGACGACAGCGACGAGAAGCTGCTGCAAACCGATGATCCGCTAGACCTCAGCGACTTCGAGGAAGAAAGCGAAGAAGACGCCATGGCCCGCGCCATTGCCGAAGAACAGGAGACTGACGCATGAGCAAGGAACGCTACGGCATTCGCCGCTTTGCCCTTTTGAACACCGCCGGTTACAGCCTCGGCCTGTTCCCGCTGGAAGAGCCGCTGTCGGTTTACGGCGCGAACAACCTCGGTAAATCCGCTTCGATCAACGCCTTACAGTTCCCGATTCTGGCGCGCATGTCGGACATGAGTTTCGGCAAGTACAGCCTGGAGCAATCCCGTCGGTTCTACTTCGCTTCGGACACCAGTTACATCCTGGTGGAAGTCTCCCTGCCCCACGGCCCGCACGTAATCGGCGTGGTCGGCCGCGGCCCGGGCGGCGGTTTCGGTCACCAGTTCTTTGCCTATGCCGGCAAACTCGATCTGGCCCATTACCAGAAAGACGACACCTGCCTGCGGCAGAAAGAGCTGTTCAACAACCTCGAACGCGAAGGCCTGAAAGCCTACGAACTCAAGCCGGATGAACTGCGTCGTTTGCTGGTTGGCGGCCACACTTCGATTCCGCTGGACCTGACGTTGATCCCGCTGCGCTCCACCAGCGAGCAGAGCCTGAAGACCTTCCGGGCCCTGTTTATCAACTTGCTGCACATGCGCGAAATCACCGCGGCCAAACTCAAGCAGTTGTTCCTCGATGCTTTCGAACACAGCCTGCGTTCCGGTAGCGTCGATTACATCGCAGCGTGTGAAGAAGCGTTCCGCGATGTACGTCGCATGGAGCAGGATTACAACTCGCTGGTCACCGCTGGCCCGCTGGTTGAAGCACTGGCCGCTGGCGTGGCCCAGCGCAATATCCTGCGCGGTAAACTGCACCGGATCTCGCCGCTGCTCGATTCCTTGCTCGGCACCTGGTCGGACTACGCCAGTGCGCGCAAGGAAGAACTGACGATTCAGGCCGAGCACTACCGCAACGAGCAGGACGCGCTGCAAAACGATCAGCGTGGTGGCACTCAGGAGCTGATGCGTCTGGAGCGGGAAATCACCGGTATCCAGCGATGGCTCGGCGAGTTGTCGGTGCTCAAGCATCGCTTCGCGCTGGTCGATGACGTCAAAGTCCTCGAGCAGCAACTGCTGGCCGCCAAGGACGCGCACGACGAACTGGCCGGTGCACTGGCCCAGTCGCGGCAGTTCAGCGCCGAAGACCTGGAAGAGCGCCTGCGGGATCTGGAAAAACGCCTGAAGTCGGTCAAGCAACAACTCGATCATGCCGACAACAACAGCTACGCCCGTTTGCGCGAAGAATTCTCGCAGCAGGACGTCGAGCGCCTGATGCGCCTGTTCAACAGCGCGTTGTTCAGCCTCCCGCTGGGCGAGCATGGCATTACGCTGGACGAGGATGGTCAGTGGGTCAAATCCATGGAGCTGATCCTTGATGGCTTCAAAGGCGAGCGTTTCGAAGTGCCGGGCCTGTCCATCGACATCTCGCACATCGAGCCACCAGCCCTGCAAGCCTTGGCTGACCGCGCAGCGTTGCGCGATCAGAAAGACCGCCTGGAAAAAGAACTCAAGCAGCTGAAAACTCAAGCTGCCGTGGCAGCCGACCGCGCGGCCAGCAAGACCCAGACCGAAGCGCTGTACCAGCAAGTGCTGGATGCGCAGAAAGCCCTGGAAGACTTCCGCCGCGCGCAAACCCTGAGCGCCGAGGAAGGCGACAAGCTGGAACAACTGGCGCAGATGGAAGCCGCTCAGGACGAATTGAAACGTTCCAGCGATGCCTTCACCGAGCGCGTCCAGCAACTGTCGGCCAAGCTGCAACTGGTCGGCCGGCAGATCGGCGACATGGAAGCCAAGCAACGCACCCTCGACGACGCCCTGCGCCGTCGTCAGCTGTTGCCAGCGGACCTGCCATTCGGCACGCCGTTCATGGACCCGATCGACGATTCCATGGATAACCTGCTGCCGTTGCTCAATGACTATCAGGACAGCTGGCAAGGATTGCTGCGCAGCGACGGGCAGATCGACGCGCTGTACGCTCAGGTTCGCCTCAAGGGCGTGGCCAAATTCGACAGCGAAGACGATATGGAGCGTCGTCTGCAACTGCTGATCAACGCGTACGCTCACCGCACCGATGAAGCGCTGACCCTCGGCAAGGCCCGCCGTGCCGCAGTTACCGACATCGCCCGGACCCTGCGTAACATCCGCAGCGACTATGACAGCCTCGAACACCAACTGGCGCTGTTCAACCGCGAGATCAACAAGCGTCAGGTCTCCAACCTGCAAAGCTTCCGCATCGTGCTCGCGCCGAACAAGGAAGCGCTCAAGCACATTGACCAGATCATCCACAGCGCCGGTCAGTACGAAGAAGGCGAAACCCTTTCCGTCTTCGACCTGAGCCAAAGCGCCGATCAGGACAACAAGAACGAAGAAGCCAAGGAATACCTGGCGCGGCTGGTGGCGGCGAACCACAACCAACTCGGTCTCAAGGATCTGTTCGAGCTGGCGTTCGAGATCACCAAGGTCAACGGCCAGCCGGTGATCCACACCGACATCGACGGCGCGGCGTCCAACGGCACCACCATGACCATCAAGGCGCTGACCAACATGTACTTGTTGCTGCACTTGATGGACCGCGACCTGGCCGGTCGCGTGCGCCTGCCGTACTACCTCGACGAGGCGGCGGACATCGACGAGAAGAACCAGGCAGCGCTGCTGGAAACCAGCCTGCAATTGGGCTTCGTGCCGATTCTGGCGAGTGTGAAGCCGCAAGTTTGCGCCAGTGTCGCCATCGATCTGGAAGGCGGCAGTGGCCCGAACGGCATCTACATCGACGAGGCGGACTGGAAGTACATCCGTCGCCATGATGAAGTGAAGGCAACCGTTGTTGTACAAGCTGATGAGCCAGAGCTGGATGCGGTCTGATTTGACTTAATCCAAGCCAACAAAAAGGCCGCGATCCAATGGATCGCGGCCTTTTTTTATCTTTTCATTGTAGGAGCAGGGGGGCGCCTAGCCCTTGCCCGCGAAGGCAGTACAGGCGCCGACAGATTACTTACCGATCGAAATCTTCGGCGCCCAGGTCAGCCACTCATCTTCGAACTGGTCGAACAACGGGAAGGTTTGCTCGGGCCGCGCCGGCCCCCCCATGCGGTCGCCATCCGGAGTGGCAAAGGCGATACCGCCCTGAACCAGCGTCTCCAGCGATTCAGTGCGTATTGTCGCGCCTTTGAACAAGCCATAGTCAAAACCAAAACCACTGGTGTTCCAGAATCGCGTACCACTGCGCACCAGCGGCGCGTACTTCGGCTCGATCAGGATGTGCACCAACACTCGATCAGCCGTCTGGCCCAGTTCATAGCCGGTCACTTTGCCTACGGTGATTTCACGATAGGTGACGGGGACGCCTATCTTCAGCGAACCCCGACGAGCAGCACTCAATACCAGACTCAAACCTGCCTCTTCCTTGGCGATTTCGGGGGGGGTGGTCAGGGCCACGAAGTTCTTCTGCGGGCCGAGGTTTTTCGGCGCCGGTTGCACTTCGATGTATTGCCCGGTGACCAACGTTTCGAGGTTCGAAGTTTTAATCAGACCTAGCTCAGGTTTGACCACCCAGAACTGACTGCCGACCCGAGCGATACGCTCCGGCACTTCTATGATCCGCGCGGTCAGCAGCACTGATTGCAGGTCATCAGTGAGGTCGACGTCCTCAATCTTGCCAACGTCCAAGCCTTTGAATCGAACCGGCGTGCCACTGCGCAGGCCATCGGCGCGATCGACCTTGATCGTGATCACAGTGCCTTTCTGCGTTGCATCGTCATGGCTCGCATGCAGGCGGAAACGTGGAATACGCTTCTGCAACGGCGCTTTGGCTTCCGGGGTTTCGAAGGCAATCCCGCCGGCCATCAAGCTTTGCAACGACTCACTTTTGACCTGGATGCCGCCGGTCAACCCACCGGTGAGCGTAATGCCGCTAGCATTCCAGAAACGTGTCGAGGCGTTGACCAGCCCTTCGTATTCCTTCTCGATATGCACCCCGATCACCAACTGCTTTTTGGTGCGGGAGAATTGATAGCTCTGAACCGAACCGACCTTGACCTGTTTGTAGAGAATCGGACTGCCGACCTCCAGAGAACCAAGGTTGTCGGTGAACAACACGAGGTGCAGGCCAGGCGAACGCAGATCCAGCGGCGGCGCCTTGGCTCGGGCTTCGAACTCACGCTGCGGTGCACCGCCCTTGTCGCCGGGGCGCACGGCGATGTAGTTACCTTTGACCAGCGCTTCCAGGCCGGTTATGCCGGCGAGCGAAATCGATGGTTTGACCACCCAGAACTGGGTGCCGGTGACCAGGTATTCCTCAGCCAGCGGATCGAGGGTCAATTCAGCAGTCGCACTGGACAGGTCCGGGTCAACCTTGAGCGCCTTCAAATTACCGACCTGGATGCCTTTGTACATCACCGGTGTACGACCGGCCTGCAGGCCTTCGAAATCGCTGAGTTTGACCTTGACACGAATACCGGCGGCGGCTGCATCAAAGTCTTCATAGAGCCGGAACGGCAGACTTGGATCGGTAGGCGGGCTGTCCTTGCGATTTTCCGGAGTGGCAAATGCAATACCACCGGCGACGATGCTGGCAAGGGACTCGCTACGTACTTTCACACCAGAGAGGTTGGCGTCGATACTGATGCCGCTGGCATTCCAGAAACGCGTGTGTTTACGCACCAGGTTGGCGTAGGTTGGCTCGATAAAGACTTTGAGCTCGACAGTATTCTGGTCTGCGGACAGCACGTAGCTTTTGATCTGACCGACCTGGATCTGTTTGTAGAATACCGGGCTTCCACGATTCAGCGAGCCGAGGCGATCCGCCTTGATGGTCAGGTGGAGGCCGGGTTGAGCGTCTGATAGCGGAGGCTCTTGGGCCAAGGCCTTGAACTTGCGTGTCGGCTCGCCTTCGCCAGGGCTGACGGCAACGTAATTCCCCGAAACCAGCGTCTCCAGGCCCGTGATACCGGCCAGGCTCACGCTCGGTTTGACCAGCCAGAAACGCGTGCTGGTCCTGAGGTATTGCTCCACGTCCTTATTCATCTCGATGGTAGCGATGACTCCTTTGGAGCTTCCTTCGTCATCGAGTTTCAGAGCTTTCACCTTGCCGACCGACATGCCTTTGTAGACGACTTCGGTTTTATTGGCCTGAATGCCTTCACCGCTTTCGAAGCGCACCTGAATCTCAATGCCCGTCTCGCTATAGGCACGCCAGCCGAGCCAGCCACCGATGATCAAGGCGATCAGGGGCAACACCCAAATGGCTGACCAGTTCGAGGCCGGTCGGGTTTTCGCTTTAGGCAAATCAGTCATGGTCGTCGTCCGACTCCGTGTTATCCCAAATCAGTCGGGGATCGAAAGTTACTGCGGCAAGCATCGTCAGAATCACCACACTGGCGAAGGCGATGGCGCCAAGATTGGCTTCGACGCTGGCAAGCCGTCCAAAATTCACAACCGCCACCAGGATGGCGATCACAAAGATATCCAGCATCGACCACCGGCCGATGAACTCGATAAAGCGGTACATCCAAATGCGCTGGCGTGCCGAGAGCGGCTGGCGGCGCTGCACCGAAAAGAGCAACAGTGCGATGCCTACCAGCTTGAACGTAGGTACCAGAATGCTGGCGATAAAAACCACGGCGGCGATTGGAATCATGCCGTGCTGAACCAGTTG
This sequence comes from Pseudomonas sp. B21-048, assembly GCF_024748615.1. Taxonomy (NCBI): domain Bacteria; kingdom Pseudomonadati; phylum Pseudomonadota; class Gammaproteobacteria; order Pseudomonadales; family Pseudomonadaceae; genus Pseudomonas; species Pseudomonas sp. B21-048. The sequence continues at coordinate 4,744,925 of NZ_CP087168.1, forward strand.
GATCACCCCAGACATGATAGTGCTCGGATCGCCCTGCCCCAGGGAACTGACGGTCATGATCGGCAGCACGTTGGCCGGGATGTAGAGAATCGCGCCTGTGATCAATAACGCCCAGGTGCGCATCAGGCTGTTCGGGCGGCGGGCGTGAACCAGCGCACCGCAGCGGGTGCAAACCTGCTCCTCGGCATCGGTTTCCTGCTTGTTCAACTCATGGCATTCGGCACAAATCAAAATGCCTGCATCAATCGCCCGCATGGGCATCTTCTCCTGATAGCGCCTGCCAAATCTGGTGCGGTGACATCACCACTTCCAGCCAGACCTGAACCAACAACAGACTGATGAAGCACGCCAGACCAAGACCTACGGTGATAGCCGCCATGTCGGCCAATTTGACGATCGCAACCAGTACGCCCATGAGGTAAACCTCGAGCATCCCCCAGTCTCGTAGATGGTGATAAATACGGTAGAGCAACAAGCCGTAACTGCGTCCGATATCGAAGCGAATACTCAGCAATACGAATAGTTGGCAAAGCAGCTTGAGCAGTGGTATTCCCATGCTGCAAAGAAATACCACTGCCGCTACGCCTCGCATACCGGTATCGAACAGGCCGACAACGCCAGTCCAGACAGTGTCGTGCGATGACTGTCCGAGTAGATGGAGCTGCATGATGGGTAAAAAGTTCGCTGGGATGAACAACAACAGTGCGGCAATGACCAAGGCGAGACTGCGCTGCACGACATTGTGTCGATGGGCATACAGCTCATAACCGCAGCGTACACAGATGGCTTTCTCACCAAGAGCAAGCTCAGGCTTGCGCATCAGCAAGTCGCACTCATGACACGCTACCAAGTCATCCAGCGGTAAATCTGACAACCCAGGGGCGTCAACCGGATCTGGCATAAAGGCTCTGGCTCCAAAAAAGTTGGACCTATTCTAGTGGCCTGACTCGAAAATAACTGTGCAATTTTGTGCTATCGCCGACGCGTTCTTTTCCTGCGGACAAAACAAAACCCCTACCTGCAGACGCAGATAGGGGTTTCGGAATTCAATCTTGACGATGACCTACTCTCACATGGGGAAACCCCACACTACCATCGGCGATGCATCGTTTCACTGCTGAGTTCGGGATGGGATCAGGTGGTTCCAATGCTCTATGGTCGTCAAGAAATTCGGGTACTGAGTCGTGACCAGCTGGCCTCGCTTCAGCAAATTGGGTATGTAATAGATTTGTGTGTTTGTTTCTCGAACTTTCGGTTCGTTGCGTCTTCACACACCGCAATCTGGCCTTTCGACGCAAATTGCTTGGGTGTTATATGGTCAAGCCTCACGGGCAATTAGTATTGGTTAGCTCAACGCCTCACAGCGCTTACACACCCAACCTATCAACGTCGTAGTCTTCGACGGCCCTTCAGGGGACTCAAGGTCCCAGTGAGATCTCATCTTGAGGCTAGTTTCCCGCTTAGATGCTTTCAGCGGTTATCTATTCCGAACATAGCTACCCGGCAATGCCACTGGCGTGACAACCGGAACACCAGAGGTTCGTCCACTCCGGTCCTCTCGTACTAGGAGCAGCCCCTCTCAAATCTCAAACGTCCACGGCAGATAGGGACCGAACTGTCTCACGACGTTCTAAACCCAGCTCGCGTACCACTTTAAATGGCGAACAGCCATACCCTTGGGACCGGCTTCAGCCCCAGGATGTGATGAGCCGACATCGAGGTGCCAAACACCGCCGTCGATATGAACTCTTGGGCGGTATCAGCCTGTTATCCCCGGAGTACCTTTTATCCGTTGAGCGATGGCCCTTCCATACAGAACCACCGGATCACTAAGACCTACTTTCGTACCTGCTCGACGTGTCTGTCTCGCAGTCAAGCGCGCTTTTGCCTTTATACTCTACGACCGATTTCCGACCGGTCTGAGCGCACCTTCGTACTCCTCCGTTACTCTTTAGGAGGAGACCGCCCCAGTCAAACTACCCACCATACACTGTCCTCGATCCGGATAACGGACCTGAGTTAGAACCTCAAAGTTGCCAGGGTGGTATTTCAAGGTTGGCTCCACGCGAACTGGCGTCCACGCTTCAAAGCCTCCCACCTATCCTACACAAGCAAATTCAAAGTCCAGTGCAAAGCTATAGTAAAGGTTCACGGGGTCTTTCCGTCTAGCCGCGGATACACTGCATCTTCACAGCGATTTCAATTTCACTGAGTCTCGGGTGGAGACAGCGCCGCCATCGTTACGCCATTCGTGCAGGTCGGAACTTACCCGACAAGGAATTTCGCTACCTTAGGACCGTTATAGTTACGGCCGCCGTTTACCGGGGCTTCGATCAAGAGCTTCGCGTTAGCTAACCCCATCAATTAACCTTCCGGCACCGGGCAGGCGTCACACCCTATACGTCCACTTTCGTGTTTGCAGAGTGCTGTGTTTTTAATAAACAGTCGCAGCGGCCTGGTATCTTCGACCGGCATGGGCTTACGCAGTAAATGCTTCACCCTCACCGGCGCACCTTCTCCCGAAGTTACGGTGCCATTTTGCCTAGTTCCTTCACCCGAGTTCTCTCAAGCGCCTTGGTATTCTCTACCCAACCACCTGTGTCGGTTTGGGGTACGGTTCCTGGTTACCTGAAGCTTAGAAGCTTTTCTTGGAAGCATGGCATCAACCACTTCGTGTTCTAAAAGAACACTCGTCATCAGCTCTCGGCCTTAGAATCCCGGATTTACCTAAGATTCCAGCCTACCACCTTAAACTTGGACAACCAACGCCAAGCTGGCCTAGCCTTCTCCGTCCCTCCATCGCAATAACCAGAAGTACAGGAATATTAACCTGTTTTCCATCGACTACGCTTTTCAGCCTCGCCTTAGGGACCGACTAACCCTGCGTCGATTAACGTTGCGCAGGAAACCTTGGTCTTTCGGCGTGGGTGTTTTTCACACCCATTGTCGTTACTCATGTCAGCATTCGCACTTCTGATACCTCCAGCAAGCTTCTCAACTCACCTTCACAGGCTTACAGAACGCTCCTCTACCGCATCACCTAAGTGATACCCGTAGCTTCGGTGTATGGTTTGAGCCCCGTTACATCTTCCGCGCAGGCCGACTCGACTAGTGAGCTATTACGCTTTCTTTAAAGGGTGGCTGCTTCTAAGCCAACCTCCTAGCTGTCTAAGCCTTCCCACATCGTTTCCCACTTAACCATAACTTTGGGACCTTAGCTGACGGTCTGGGTTGTTTCCCTTTTCACGACGGACGTTAGCACCCGCCGTGTGTCTCCCATGCTCGGCACTTGTAGGTATTCGGAGTTTGCATCGGTTTGGTAAGTCGGGATGACCCCCTAGCCGAAACAGTGCTCTACCCCCTACAGTGATACATGAGGCGCTACCTAAATAGCTTTCGAGGAGAACCAGCTATCTCCGAGCTTGATTAGCCTTTCACTCCGATCCACAGGTCATCCGCTAACTTTTCAACGGTAGTCGGTTCGGTCCTCCAGTTAGTGTTACCCAACCTTCAACCTGCCCATGGATAGATCGCCCGGTTTCGGGTCTATTCCCAGCGACTAGACGCCCTATTAAGACTCGCTTTCGCTACGCCTCCCCTATTCGGTTAAGCTCGCCACTGAAAATAAGTCGCTGACCCATTATACAAAAGGTACGCAGTCACCCAACAAAGTGGGCTCCCACTGCTTGTACGCATACGGTTTCAGGATCTATTTCACTCCCCTCTCCGGGGTTCTTTTCGCCTTTCCCTCACGGTACTAGTTCACTATCGGTCAGTCAGTAGTATTTAGCCTTGGAGGATGGTCCCCCCATATTCAGACAAAGTTTCTCGTGCTCCGTCCTACTCGATTTCATGACTAAGAGATTTTCGCGTACAGGGCTATCACCCACTATGGCCGCACTTTCCAGAGCGTTCCGCTAATCTCAAAGCCACTTAAGGGCTAGTCCCCGTTCGCTCGCCACTACTAAGGGAATCTCGGTTGATTTCTTTTCCTCAGGGTACTTAGATGTTTCAGTTCCCCTGGTTCGCTTCTTAAGCCTATGTATTCAGCTTAAGATACCTAACTTATGTTAGGTGGGTTCCCCCATTCAGACATCTCCGGATCAAAGTCTGTTTGCCGACTCCCCGAAGCTTTTCGCAGGCTACCACGTCTTTCATCGCCTCTGACTGCCAAGGCATCCACCGTATGCGCTTCTTCACTTGACCATATAACCCCAAGCAATCTGGTTATACTGTGAAGACGACATTCGCCGAAAATTCGCGATTAAACTCACAAATTTTACCTTAGCCTGAACAACACCAGTGAAAGTGCCATCCAGTCTATCTTTCTATCACATACCCAAATTTTTAAAGAACGATCTAATCAAAGACTAGAAATCAACATTCAACACCGTCTTGGTGGAATGCTCATTTCTAAGCTTTCAACAAACAGAAGCAGTAGTGGTGGAGCCAAACGGGATCGAACCGTTGACCTCCTGCGTGCAAGGCAGGCGCTCTCCCAGCTGAGCTATGGCCCCGTATTTCTACAGGCGTTTCCCACACAAAATTGGTGGGTCTGGGCAGATTCGAACTGCCGACCTCACCCTTATCAGGGGTGCGCTCTAACCAACTGAGCTACAGACCCAATTTCGGGCTGCTTCTTATCGTCTTCTTCAATGAATCAAGCAATTCGTGTGGGAACTTATGGAGCAGCTGATGTCGTCGATTAAGGAGGTGATCCAGCCGCAGGTTCCCCTACGGCTACCTTGTTACGACTTCACCCCAGTCATGAATCACACCGTGGTAACCGTCCTCCCGAAGGTTAGACTAGCTACTTCTGGTGCAACCCACTCCCATGGTGTGACGGGCGGTGTGTACAAGGCCCGGGAACGTATTCACCGCGACATTCTGATTCGCGATTACTAGCGATTCCGACTTCACGCAGTCGAGTTGCAGACTGCGATCCGGACTACGATCGGTTTTATGGGATTAGCTCCACCTCGCGGCTTGGCAACCCTCTGTACCGACCATTGTAGCACGTGTGTAGCCCAGGCCGTAAGGGCCATGATGACTTGACGTCATCCCCACCTTCCTCCGGTTTGTCACCGGCAGTCTCCTTAGAGTGCCCACCATGACGTGCTGGTAACTAAGGACAAGGGTTGCGCTCGTTACGGGACTTAACCCAACATCTCACGACACGAGCTGACGACAGCCATGCAGCACCTGTCTCAATGTTCCCGAAGGCACCCTTCCATCTCTGGAAAGTTCATTGGATGTCAAGGCCTGGTAAGGTTCTTCGCGTTGCTTCGAATTAAACCACATGCTCCACCGCTTGTGCGGGCCCCCGTCAATTCATTTGAGTTTTAACCTTGCGGCCGTACTCCCCAGGCGGTCAACTTAATGCGTTAGCTGCGCCACTAAGAGCTCAAGGCTCCCAACGGCTAGTTGACATCGTTTACGGCGTGGACTACCAGGGTATCTAATCCTGTTTGCTCCCCACGCTTTCGCACCTCAGTGTCAGTATCAGTCCAGGTGGTCGCCTTCGCCACTGGTGTTCCTTCCTATATCTACGCATTTCACCGCTACACAGGAAATTCCACCACCCTCTACCATACTCTAGCTCGTCAGTTTTGAATGCAGTTCCCAGGTTGAGCCCGGGGATTTCACATCCAACTTAACGAACCACCTACGCGCGCTTTACGCCCAGTAATTCCGATTAACGCTTGCACCCTCTGTATTACCGCGGCTGCTGGCACAGAGTTAGCCGGTGCTTATTCTGTCGGTAACGTCAAAACAATTACGTATTAGGTAACTGCCCTTCCTCCCAACTTAAAGTGCTTTACAATCCGAAGACCTTCTTCACACACGCGGCATGGCTGGATCAGGCTTTCGCCCATTGTCCAATATTCCCCACTGCTGCCTCCCGTAGGAGTCTGGACCGTGTCTCAGTTCCAGTGTGACTGATCATCCTCTCAGACCAGTTACGGATCGTCGCCTTGGTGAGCCATTACCTCACCAACTAGCTAATCCGACCTAGGCTCATCTGATAGCGCAAGGCCCGAAGGTCCCCTGCTTTCTCCCGTAGGACGTATGCGGTATTAGCGTCCGTTTCCGAGCGTTATCCCCCACTACCAGGCAGATTCCTAGGCATTACTCACCCGTCCGCCGCTCTCAAGAGGTGCAAGCACCTCTCTACCGCTCGACTTGCATGTGTTAGGCCTGCCGCCAGCGTTCAATCTGAGCCATGATCAAACTCTTCAGTTCAAACATCTTTGGGTTTTTAAGAAACCCTAAACTTGGCTCAGCAATCGTTGGTTACATCTTTGATTTCTCGCGGAGTAACTTGTGATGCTGATAATCTTGTTGACTATCAGTCTGACTCCACAAGCACCCACACGAATTGCTTGATTCAGTTGTTAAAGAGCGGTTGGTTAAGATCTTTCGTCTCAACCGAGGCGCGCATTCTACAGCAGCCTCTGTTGCTGTCAAGCGGTTATTTTCAGAAGTTTTCAAGGTTTTCCTTAACAACTTCAACCACTTGCGCTTTCGATCTCTCGTTAGCGGGAGGCGAATTCTACAGCGTTACTCGCTGCTGTCAACACCTCTTTTTCTCCGCTTTCGACCGAGAAGATCGAACCGTCAAAAGAGCCAACCAACACTGCCCTTTCAACTCCTTCTGGCTTCGATAAACTGAAGCGTAACCACTGTCGAAAACTGCGTAACTCTTTGTTTACCAAGGAATTTTCCGTTTCGACTGCGCCGGAAGTGGGGCGAATTATAGGCTTTCAGAATCTGCCGTCAACCTCTAATTACGCCTTTCTTGCAGAAGGTGCCTTTTGGGCTGTTAAACGTTGAATCCGGCGGGTTACAGGCGGCAATCTCAACACCAACAACAACGCACCTATAAAAGCATAGATCACCCACTCCTTGAGATCGGCACGCACAATCCACAACATATGCAGCAATCCGAGCCCGAGAACCCCATAGACCAATCGATGCAACTTCTTCCAGCGAGAACCTAAACGCCGCTGACTGTAGCGATTGGAGGTAACCGCCAATGCCAACAAACCGAGAAACCCCAGGACCCCGACAATAATGTACGGCCGCTTGCGCAACTCGATACCCAGCTGCGACCAATCAAAGCCGAGGATGAACGCCGTGTAACCGCTCAAATGCAAAACCACATAAGCGAAGCACCACAACCCCAACTGCCGCCGAACCGCTATCCACCCCGGCCAACCGGTGAGCTTCTGCAAAGGCGTCATGCTTAATGTAATGAGCAGCAGGACAAGCGCCCCCAATCCCAGCCGATCAACCAGTACCTTGCCCGGATCTGGCCCCAACACATCCTCCCAGGCCTGATACAACCAAAGCAGCGGCCAAATCGCTGCAGCGATGAAGACGCCAATACGCCAGAACGGATATCGCATCAGTAATTCTTCCGCAGATCGAGCCCTGTATATAGAGAAGCGACTTCATCCGAGTAACCATTGAACATTTGCGTGTCCCGCACATTGGGTTTGAACAGACCGCTCGGCAAACGCCGCTCCCGTGCCTGGGTCCAACGCGGATGATCGACTGTCGGGTTCACGTTCGCATAAAAACCATACTCATCCGAGGCGATACTCTGCCAGGTAGTTTTCGGCTGCTCGCTGACCAAGCTGATCCGCACGATGGATTTAATGCTCTTGAAGCCGTACTTCCAAGGCACCACCAGACGCAGCGGCGCACCGTTCTGATTCGGCAGCTCACGCCCGTACATGCCCACAGCAAGAATCGCCAACGGATTCATCGCCTCATCCAGACGCAGCCCTTCTACATAAGGCCAGTCAATCAGGGCAAAACCGGAACGCTGCCCGGGCATAGTTTTGGGATCCTGCAAGGTTTCGAAGCGAATGAACTTGGCTTTGGAGGTTGGCTCGACCTCCTTGAGCAAGGCCGAAAGAGGAAAACCGATCCACGGAATGACCATCGACCAGGCTTCCACACAGCGAAGACGATAGATGCGCTCCTCCAGTTGATAAGGCTTCATGAAGTCTTCCAGCGCATACCGCCCCGGCTTACCCACCTCCCCGTCCACCACTACGCTCCACGGTTCGGTTTTCAGCGCACCAGCGTTGGCCGCGGGATCACCTTTATCGGTACCGAACTCATAGAAGTTGTTGTAGTGAGTCGCATCCTTGAAAGGTGTGATCGCCTCGTCCTTGACGTTGACCGCCCCCCATTTGGTGAAAGGAAGCTTTTCGGCAAACCAAGACGGCGCCTTGCCAGGCTCGACATCAGCATAACGCGCAACATCGTCGGCACTCGCCCAACGCGGCAGACTGCTCACCGCCAAACTGGCGACGGCGGCACCTACTACACTGCGACGAGAAAGGTAGAGGGATTCAGGCGTGACGTCCGACTCATGACAGTCAGACGCTTTGGGGACTTTGATCAGCATGACAACTCCGCAGCTTTGGAGGACAGATGCACCCATAGACTGCGGAGTATGAGGGAAATTACATCACTCGGCTTTTTTGTGCCGACGAAGGCGTAACAGGTACTGCACCGGCCCAGAAGCCGCATAGCCGAGGAAAACCAGCAGCAGGATGCGCGGCGGATCACTGAACACAACGGCGAATACCAATACCACAGCAAGGATCGCGACGAAGGGAACGCGCCCTTTCAAGTCCAGCTCCTTGAAGCTGTTGTACTTGATGTTACTGACCATCAGCATGCCAGCGGCGGCAACCATCAGTGCAACCAGGAACGACATCTTGGAACCCTGAATGCCGTAGTCGCTGAATGCCCAGACAATGCCCGCAACCACACCGGCGGCAGCCGGGCTGGCCAGACCGATGAAGTAACGTTTGTCTGCGGTACCGACCTGAGTGTTGAAACGAGCCAGACGTAATGCCGCCCCCGCTACATAGATGAAGGCCACCATCCAGCCGACCTTGCCCATGTCACCCAGGGCCCATCCGAATGCCAGCAATGCCGGCGCCACACCAAAGGCAACCATGTCCGACAGCGAGTCGTACTCGGCACCGAAAGCACTTTGGGTATTGGTCATACGGGCAACACGACCGTCGAGGCCGTCGAGTACCATGGCGACGAAAATCGCGATCGCGGCAAACGCAAAATATTTGCTCGCGCCGATCGCATCACCGGCACTCAAGGCACTCTGGGCGCTCATCGAGTTGATGATGGAATAGAACCCTGCGAAGAGGTTCGCAGTGGTGAACAGATTCGGCAGAAGATAGATACCACGATGCCGGACTTTACGACCTTCAGCGTCATGCCCTTCTTCGATGTGTTCATCGATAGGCAGAAGGCTTTCGGCGTCAGAAGCCTGCTTTGGCTCTTCGGGACGTTCGCTCATGGACATTTACCTTGCAACGGGGTGGAAAGTTTCGACAGGTGTCTGGGACGACGGTTCGGCCGCAAACAATGCAGCTTTATACCAGAACCGGCGGATCCAAACGAAAAAACGCGGCCTAGGCCGCGTTTTCCGTACAAGCTCGGGACTTAGTTCTTGGCTTTGTCGACGATCTTGTTGGCACCGATCCACGGCATCATGGAGCGCAGTTGCTCACCGATGATTTCGATACCGTGAGCGGCGTTGTTACGACGCTTGGCGGTCATCGAAGGATAGCCGGTGGCGCCTTCGCTGATGAACATCTTGGCGTATTCGCCGTCCTGAATACGTTTCAGGGCGTTGCGCATGGCCTGACGGGATTCGGCGTTGATCACTTCCGGACCGGTCACGTACTCGCCGTACTCAGCGTTGTTGGAGATCGAGTAGTTCATGTTGGCGATACCGCCTTCGTACATGAGGTCAACGATCAGCTTCAGTTCGTGCAGGCATTCGAAGTAGGCCATTTCCGGCGCGTAGCCAGCTTCAACCAGGGTTTCGAAACCGGCTTTTACCAGCTCAACAGTACCGCCGCACAGAACGGCTTGTTCGCCGAACAGGTCGGTTTCGGTCTCGTCCTTGAAGGTGGTTTCAATGATGCCGGTACGACCGCCACCAACGCCAGCGGCGTAGGACAGTGCAACATTTTTGGCGTTGCCCGAAGCATCCTGGTAGATAGCGATCAGGTCAGGGATACCGCCGCCTTTGACGAACTCGGAACGCACGGTGTGGCCCGGAGCTTTCGGCGCGATCATGATCACGTCGAGGTCAGCACGTGGCACAACCTGGTTGTAGTGAATCGCGAAACCGTGGGAGAAGGCCAGGGTAGCGCCTTTCTTGATGTTCGGCTCGATTTCGTTCTTGTACAGGGCAGACTGGAACTCGTCCGGGGTCAGGATCATGACCAGGTCGGCAGCCGCTACGGCGGAAGCAACGTCAGTCACTTTCAAGCCGTGGGCTTCAGCTTTGGCAACAGTGGCCGAACCTTTACGCAGACCAACAGTAACGTCAACGCCGGAGTCTTTCAGGTTGCACGCTTGAGCGTGGCCCTGGGAACCGTAACCGATGATGGCAACTTTCTTGCCCTGGATGATCGACAGGTCGCAGTCTTTTTCGTAATAAACTTTCATGAAATTCCCCTCTATATCCTGGCCGTTCAGGCCATTCGCTAATTTGGTTTAGATGCTCAGTACTTTGTCGCCGCGGGCAATCCCGGTGACGCCACTGCGTACGGTTTCCAGAATCGAGGCAGTCCCGATCGATTGAATGAAGCTGTCGAGCTTATCGCTGGTACCGGTCAATTGAACGGTATACACGCTAGCGCTGACATCAACGATCTGCCCACGATAAATATCGGTAGTGCGTTTGATCTCGGCGCGCTGGGCGCCGGTGGCCTTGACCTTGACCAGCATCAGTTCGCGCTCGATATGAGCACTCTCCGACAGGTCGACCAGTTTTACCACTTCGATCAGCTTGTTCAGGTTCTTGGTGATCTGTTCGATGACTTCATCATGGCCGACAGTGGTCAGCGTCAGACGCGACAGGGTCGGGTCTTCGGTGGGTGCCACGGTCAAGCTTTCGATGTTGTAGTTGCGCTGTGAGAACAGGCCGACTACACGAGACAGAGCGCCCGGTTCGTTTTCCAGAAGCAAGGAAATAATGTGCCGCATGATTAAGTACGCTCCGTCTTGCTCAGCCACATATCGCGCATGGAGCCGTCTTTGATCTGCATCGGGTAGACGTGCTCGCTGGTGTCGACCGAAATATCGATAACCACCAGGCGATCTTTCATGGCGAACGCCTCTTCCATCTTCGACTTCAAATCTTTCGATTCGGTGATGCGCACGCCAACGTGACCATACGCCTCGGCCAGCTTGACGAAGTCAGGCAATGATTCCATGTAGGAGTGCGAGTGGCGGCTGCCATAACTCATGTCCTGCCACTGGCGAACCATACCCAGCACACCGTTATTCAGAATGACGATTTTTACCGGCAAACCGTATTGCAGGCAGGTCGACAGTTCCTGAATGTTCATCTGGATGCTGCCCTCACCCGTTACGCAGGCGACGTCGTCATCCGGAAAACTCAGCTTGATGCCCATGGCCGCCGGAAAACCGAAGCCCATGGTGCCCAGGCCACCGGAGTTGATCCAACGGTTCGGCTTATTGAACGTGTAGTACTGCGCAGCGAACATTTGGTGCTGACCCACGTCGGAGGTCACAAAGGCGTCGCCCTTGGTCACTTCGCACAGGGTTTCGATCACAGTCTGCGGCTTGATCACACTGCCGTCGCCCTTGTCATAAGGGAACAGGCCGCGGTCACCGCGCCACTCATCGACTTGCTTCCACCAGCTGGCAACGGAGTCCTTGTCCGGGGTCTCGCCGATTTCCTTGAGGATCGCGACCATTTCGGTCAGGACACTCTCGACCGGGCCGACGATAGGCACGTCTGCCTTGATGGTCTTGGAGATCGAAGCCGGGTCGATGTCGATGTGAATGATCTTGGCATTCGGACAGAACTTGGCCGGGCCGTTGATCACGCGGTCATCGAAGCGCGCGCCGACTGCAAGGATCACATCGGCATGGTGCATCGCCAGGTTGGCGGTGTAGCTGCCGTGCATGCCGAGCATGCCAATGAACTGACGGTCGGTGCCAGGGTAGGCACCCAGGCCCATCAGGGTATTGGTTACTGGCAGGTTGAGCATCTTCGCCAGTTCGGTCAGCGGCGCGGAGCCACCACCGAGGATCACGCCGCCGCCTGCATAAAGCACAGGACGCTTGGCCGCCAGGAGCATTTCAGCTGCCTTGCGGATTTGCCCGGAGTGACCGCGAACGGCCGGGCTGTAGGAACGCAGCTTGGCTTTTTTCGGGAAGATGTATTCGAACTTTTCGGCCGGATTGGTCATGTCTTTCGGGATATCGACAACGACCGGACCAGGACGACCGGATTGCGCCAGGTAGAACGCTTTCTTCATGACTTCCGGGATTTCCGACGCATGCTTGATCATGAAGCTGTGCTTCACGATTGGCCGGGAGATACCGATCATGTCGGTTTCCTGGAATGCATCGGTGCCTACCAGGGTGCTAGGCACCTGGCCGGAAATGATCACCATCGGAATGGAGTCCATGTAGGCCGTGGCAATACCGGTGATGGCGTTGGTTGCGCCCGGGCCGGAGGTTACCAGTACCACACCGGCTTTACCGGTGGCACGGGCATAACCGTCTGCCATATGGGTCGCAGCCTGCTCGTGACGAACCAGGATGTGGGTCACTTCCGGTTCTTTGAACAGGGCATCGTAGACATGAAGAAGAGCACCGCCCGGGTACCCGTAGATATATTTGACGCCTTCGTCACGCAAAAAGCGGACGAGCATCTCACCGCCAGATAAAAGCTCCACGTTGTTCACCTCTAAAACGCCAGAATACCGCCCACATACACAGAGGACGGGTCTTAATAGGTTTACTTCTCGGCAGAGCATGAGCGACGGTGGTCGCCGACTACGTCAGCACTGACTGAGCAAGTATTGGGATCGTCCCAAGTGTTGCGGGCCTTTCCCACCCAGCGCGAGGTAACGCGTTGCGGGTGTAACAGGTCGGCGCGGGTGTGCGCCTCATGATCTACCGAGTGGGTCTGCTTCTGGCAGTCCCTCTACAGCGGACTTTGGATTCTTCTGTTTCGCCCATCGCAAGTCAAGCCGTCAATGTGCTTTATTCGAACTAAGCGCATGAGAACGCAAGAAAAAACCTTTAAACCGCAACTGTGTTAGCTTCGATTGCGCACCCATGACAAGGAAATGGCATGCGAACGCTCCTCTTCACCGCTGGCTTGCTGATCAGTCTGAGCCCTTTGTGCATGGCGGGTCAGATCTATAAATGGGTCGATGCCCAGGGCGTTACCCATTTTGATGCGCAACCGCCCCCAGGCCAGGAGCCCACCCTCGTGGTGACGCCCGCCCCGCCCGTCGGCAGACCAAGTACACCAACGCGCAGCAACGTGATAGGCGATCAACGGGCCATCGACAACAAAGTGAAAAAGCAGGTCGCCGAGCAGCAAACCCAGCTAAAAGTATTCTGCGAACAGGCCCGAACGAACCTGGCTCAACTGCAGAATAATCCGCGACTACGGGAGGAGGTCGACGGTGAGACGCGCCGCCTGACCGACCAACAACGTCAGGAGCGCATGACCGAAGCCCAGAAACAGATTGCGAAAAATTGCCAGTAGTTAGCGAGTGGCGGTGATCAACAGGTCGAACTCTTTGAGCAAGACCTGAAGCTGCCGATCCTTGCCCTGGACGTTGCGGGCGGCGAAGACCATTTCGGCCATCTCCTGGATCCCCGACGCGTTGGGCAATGGCAGGTTTTGCTCCAGGATCGACTTCATTGTTGGCAGGAAGATCCATTGCAGCCATTGCTCGAAATCCAGCGTATCCACCGAAAACGGCTCGACACTGGATAGCGCTTCAGCGGATGGCGAAACTTCGTCCCACCAGCCCTGGACGCGCAGTTCGCGTTCGATCAACAGCAACTGTTCGGCAATCTTCGGGAAGCGTGCATCCATCACAGCGAGACCTTGGCCTTCTGACGAGCCAACGCGGCACCGGCGGAGTCACCCTGCTTCTCACGAGCCTGGGCGATCAACTCCCACAGGCTGGCCTGAAGGGCCGGACGACCACTGGCGAACGTCAAACCACGACGGGCGAATTGCTCGGCCTGTGCCGCATCGCCTTGAGCCATACGCACCTGGGCCAGGCGATAAAGCACTTGCGGCTCACGCGGCGCAACACGCTGGGCGCGCTCGAGACTAGAGGACGCACCATTAAGGTCGCCGCTGGCCTGTTGCTGCTGGGCAGTGGTCAACAACGCCAGGACCGGACCGTCCAGTTGCTCATCGGCAGACAGGCCGCCGACGCTCGCCGAAGGAATTCCGCTGGGCGTCGATGGCATGCTGTAGCTGCCCTGGTTAATCGGTGCCGATTGGACCGGCGAGGTATCGATCGGCCCCGGAGTGATCGGGCCTGGGGTAATCGGCGAAGTGCTGATCGGTGCGGAAGAAACAGCGCCACCACCCGGCACCATCACCACAACGCCAGTGTCACCTTGCGGGATTGCCTGAGTCTGGCCTTGCACAGGACGCTTTACCGTCGTCTGACGGTAACCGCCATTCGCCTGTATCCGTTCACTGTTCGAAACCGCGCTACCGGAATCCACAACCGGAATCGAACCACGTTGTACGGTGGAGCAGCCGCTGAGCAAAGCCACGGCGGTCACTGCTGGAATCAACCACTTGTTCACTTGAAACCCTCTTTGCTTAATTCATCCAGCCCTTGACCCAATCCATCACCGATTCTGCAGGGTTTTCGCCACCGCAAGCAGCACCGGGAGGCGGTTCGCTGCCGCGAATATACGGCATCTGCACCGCGCCTGGGCAGCTGCCTTCAGAACCTTGCCCGGTGCGCGAATCGACCCAGGCCTGAACAATATTGTCCGGCTGCGGCATGTCCAGCGGCAGCGGATCGGCCTTGCGCATGAAACTGGTCCAGACCTGCAACGCACCGGTGGCACCGGTGAATGGTGTCTTGCCGTTATCATCGCGCCCCAGCCAGACCACCGCCAGCAGATCCTGACTGAAACCGGCGAACCAACTGTCCCGCGAATCGTTACTGGTACCGGTTTTACCGGCCAGGGTCAGGGTTTTTGGTAACACGTTGTAAACCGAACTGCCCGTACCTTCACGCATGACCCGTTGCATGGCGCTCTGGATCAGATAAATAGAGGCCGGGTCGAATTGCTGCTGAATCTGGAACGGATAACGCTTGAGTGGCTCGCCCTCGGCAGTCAGCACGCTGCGAATCCCGCGCATAGGCGTATTGAATCCGCCGTTGGCCAGCGTCTGGTACATGGTCGCCACTTCGATCGGGGTCATACCGCCCGCACCGAGCAACATCGACGGGAACGCCGGGAATTCGCGACTCACTCCCAGACGCGCCAAGGTCTTCAAGACATTCGGCACACCCACCGCCAACCCGAGACGCGCGGTGGACAGGTTGTAGGAATGCGCCAACCCTTGATAAAGGAACACCGTACCGTGGGAACGGCGATCATAGTTCTGCGGTTTCCAGACCTGACCGTCCGCGCCTTTTACCGAGAAGTAGTCGTCTGACAGCCAACTGGTCAGCGTGTATTGGCTCGGTTTCTCAAGGGCAGTCAGATAAACCGCCGGCTTGATCAACGAGCCGATCGGTCGTACCGCGTCCAGCGCCCGGTTGAAACCGGCAAAGCTCGCCTGACGGCTACCGATCATGGCCTGGACTTCGCCGGTTTCCGGGTTGGTCACGACCATGGCCGCCTCAACCTCATCGGAACCCTTGCGTCCGGACAGGCGTTTGAAGGTGTCGTTGACCGACGCCTCGGCTTTCATCTGCAGGATCGGGTCGAAACTGGTGAAAATCCGCAGGCCTTCTTCGGTCAAGTCTTCGTCGCGGTAGTCTTCGCGCAATTGACGCTTTACCAAGTCCAGGAAGCCCGGAAACGAACTGTCGGCCAATTTGCCGCGAGTGGTCACACCCAACGGCATTTTTTTCGCCGCCTCAACCTGCTCGTCGGTGGCAACGCCTTGTTCCTTCAGAACATCGAGCACCAGATTGCGCCGTTCCAGCGCCCGCTCAGGGTTGCGCCGCGGGTTGTAATAGGACGGCCCCTTGACCATGCCCACCAACAAAGCGACTTGATGCAGTTTCAGCTCGGACAATGGCTGCCCGAAGAAGAACTGGCTGGCCAGGCCAAAACCGTGCACCGCGCGCTGACCATCCTGGCCGACGAACACTTCATTGAGGTAAGCCTCAAGAATTTCGCGCTTGTCGTAATGCAGCTCAAGCAACAACGCCATCATGGCTTCGGTGAGCTTACGGGTCAGGCTGCGTTCGCTGGTGAGGTAGAAGTTCTTGACCAACTGTTGCGTCAGCGTACTGCCGCCCTGCGTCATCTTGCCGCCCGAGGTGTTGACGTAGATGGCTCGGGCAATTGACTTCGGCGACACGCCCCAGTGGCTGTAGAAATCCCGGTCTTCTACGGCAACCAGGGTTTCAAGCAGATACGGCGGAACCTGATCGATCTTGATCAGGATGCGGTCTTCGAGGTTTTTCGGGTAAATCCCGCCGATCAGCAGCGGTTCCAGTCGCACCACAGAAAGCTTCGAACCGTTGGTCGCCGAGAGCTCGGCCACGTAATCGCCGGAGAAGCGCACACGCACGGGCTGGGCCTGTTCCATGCCTTCATAGAACTGGAAACCTCGGGTATTCAAATCGACGGTATTGCCATTGACCGCCGCCGCGCCGGGGCCGTTGCTGACGGCTTCGCGTCGGTAGCCCAGGGCATCGAGCTCGGTGAGGAAGTCTTCCTTGCTCAGTTTCTGGCCAGTGAACAGCTCGAGCGGGCGCGCGTACACCTTGGCCGGGATGGTCCAGCGCTTGCCGGAGAACTTCTCCTGGACCACAGCGTCGAGGTAAACCGCGAATCCGGCGAGCACCACAAGGCCGACCAGGCTGAGTTTAAGGGCCCAGCCCAGCCACGGGCGCATGCCCCTGGAAGGTGGTTTTTTGGGGGTGCGGGGGGATCGAGTACGAGTCATGGCGGCGGATTATACGCACTTTATTCATCCTCAACAGGCGCCCGCCGAGGTTTGCGTCGGGCGGACTTGCGGCCATAATGGCGGCCTTGAATTTTCCCCAGACTCTGAAGGATCGCCTGTGAGCCAGTCCCTGATCGCTGCCCTGCAAAACCCGGCCCTCTACCCGCATCCCGTCGAAGGGTTCCAGGTCATCGAGACCCATATCTCCTGGGTGCTGCTCACTGGCCCCTACGCCTATAAAGTGAAGAAGCCGGTGAATTTCGGTTTCCTCGACTTCACCAGCCTCAAGGCTCGCGAGCATTTCTGCGCTGAAGAGCTACGCCTGAACCAGCGCCTGACCCATGATTTGTATCTTGAAGTGTTGCCGATTACTGGCAGCGCCGAGGCACCACAACTGGGTGGCGAGGGACCGGTTGTCGATTACGCCCTGAAAATGCGTCAGTTCCCACAAAGCCAATTGCTCAGCACCTTGCAAGCCAACGGCGAATTGACTACTGCACACATCGATGAGATGGCCGCGCAGATCGCTCAATTCCACCTCAGCGCGCCGAAAGTACCTGCTGAACATGAAGCTGGCACACCGGACAGCGTCATGGCGCCGGTACGGCAGAACTTCGAACAGATCCATCCGTTCCTCAGCGACAAGGCTGACCTGCTGCAACTCGAGGCGCTGCAAGCCTGGGCCGAAAGCAGCTTCGAACGCCTCAAGCCGCTGTTCGTCCAACGCAAGGCCGATGGTTTCATCCGTGAATGCCACGGTGACATTCACTTGGGCAACGCCACCGTGATCGATGGCAAGGTTGTGATCTTCGACTGCATCGAGTTCAACGAACCGTTCCGCTTCACCGACGTTTACGCCGACACCGGTTTCCTGGCGATGGACCTGGAAGACCGTGGCCTGAAGAGCCTGGCGCGCCGTTTCATCAGCCAATACCTGGAGCTGACCGGCGACTATCAGGGCCTGGAGCTGCTGAATTTCTATAAAGCTTACCGCGCACTGGTTCGCGCCAAGGTCAGCCTGTTCAGCATGCCCGCCGAGGCCGATCCGGTGCAGCGTGCTACTACGCTGCGCCAGTACCGCAACTACGCCAACCTGGCGGAAAGCTACAGCACTATCCCTTCGCGCTTCCTGGCGATTACCCACGGTGTTTCCGCCGTCGGCAAGAGTCACGTGGCCATGCGCCTGGTGGAAGCGCTGGGCGCCATTCGTCTGCGCTCCGATGTCGAGCGCAAGCGTCTGTTCGGCGAGCAAGCCGTACCAAACGCCCTGCAGGCCGGCATTTATAGTGCCGATGCCAGCGCCGCTACTTACAGCCGTCTGCATGAAATTGCCGGTGTAATTTTGCATGCCGGTTTCCCGGTAGTGGTCGATGCCACGTACCTCAAGCGCGACCAACGCGACGGCGCGGCAAAAATCGCCGAAGCCACGGGGGCGCCATTCCTGATTCTCGACTGCGACGCACCGCAAGCAGTGATCGAGAGCTGGTTGAAGCAACGTCAGGCAGACAATAACGATCCATCCGACGCCAACCTGACCGTTATCGCCGCCCAGCAAGCCAGACGCGAGGCCCTGACGCCAGCAGAAATTCTGTGCAGCAAACGCGTCCAGACCAATGAAAGTGGCACGCTCGATATTGTCGTGGCGCAGATTCGCCAACGTCTTCCAGGTCTGTAAAAAACTATTTCAACCGTGAAGCCTTCACCGGCTTCACGGCTGCCGAATAGTGGCACTATACTGGCGTCACAAAACCATCAGGTGATGCGACATGAGCCAGCCGAAACTTCTCGATACCCCGCTTTATGCCTTGCTGCACAAAGACGACATCACAGCCTTCAACAACGAACGCCCGAAGGATGGACCTATCGACATGGTCGGTGGCGACTTCCGTGGTCTCGATCTGCGTGAACTGAATGCCGACGGCATTGACTTCACCGATGCCTATTTCCGCTCTGCCGACTTGCGCGGCATTGACTTACGCAACGCTTCCCTGGAAGGCGCGAGCCTGGCCCACGCGCAGATCTCCGGCACCTATTTCCCGCCAGAGCTGAGTGCCGATGAGATTCTGATGTCGATGAATTTCGGGACCCGACTGCGTTATCGCACCCGCTAAAACGACGTTCTGCCAAGTCCGGCGCCCCTGCCCTGCGCTGGACTCTGTACTTTTTTACTCTGAAACTCAATCCTCCGCCCGACTTCCGACGGCACTCGCAGCCTTTTCACACACCTTCTTGAGCCCGCCTCTTAGAAGCTTTTGCGTCGAAACCGACCAAACAATCACGCTTTTCCTACTGATGGCTACACTCCTGAGAGGCTCGCCCACGCACCGTTCGGCTGTCGCAAGGAGGCTTGATGAATGATGAACTGCAACACCTGAAAAATCTTGGCAAGACGTCGGCGCAATGGCTGCATGCCGTGGGCATCCACAGTGCCTCGGACTTGCGTCGGTTGGGAGCTGTGGATGCTTATCGAGCCGTGCGCACACGCGGTTTTCGGGCGTCCAAGGTGTTGTTGTATGCGATCGAAGGCGCGCTAATGGATGTTCACTGGAACGACATTCCCGCCGAGCGCAAGGAAGCTTTGAACAAACAGCTGGATGCTATCTCGTCACGCCACAAGATTTGAATGGGTAATTACGCTTGCCTACACAGCTTGAAGACCAATGATTGCTGGGCCCTTACCAAGGAAACTGGTGGGCTTCACAGAAATCAAGAATCAGCGGTTGACTTAGTAATGAGAATCGCTATTATTATCACAACTGGTCGCGAGACTGGTCGATATTCTGAAAAGCCCTTGGTTCGGACTCTCAGATTATCTCCTCATCAGGCTAATCACGGTTATTTGACCCGGCTTTTGCCGGGTCTTTTTTGCCTGTGGAAAACTCGCCACGGTTACTGACCTGACGGCTTGCCGAACTGTTTACGCATCTGCGCGCAGTCATCCTGGGGCGGCGTGGCGGGCGCATACCAGACGTAATCGGCCATGGCCGGCGTGACCTCAGCGCCCTGCTCCGCCAGCATCAATACCATCGGCGCTTCAGGCTCACCCAGATCCAGCACATGGATCGGCACCCCGACATCCTTGCGTGCGTGGTACGCGCCGGCAATCAGCAGTGAAGGCGTCGGTGCGGCCAGTAATCGCTCGGCCATCCGCCGGTCACGCTGCTGCTGGACGGCCAGCATCGCGGGCATTTGCGATGTGGGCAGCAAGCCGCAGTGGGAATCGCTGATTTGTGCCAGCAATGTCTCTTTAACCATCGGGGCGTTGGAGCGCGAACCGCTCAATGTCGGCGGTTTGGCATAGACAGTACGGATTTCAAGCGTATCCAGATTGGCCGCCAGCAACGGGTACGGCTGAGTCAGGGCAAAACCAACGATTGGCCCATACAGATTCCAGTCCCAACCCGATTGCCAGGCCAATGCATTGGGCAAGTCAGCAGGTAGCGGTGAAGCATGCCTGACGTGATCGACGCGCGCTTGCTGATCCGGCCTGAGCATTTCCAGCAGCAAACTGCCTTGAGGCCGCCGCTTACCCAGCGCCTGTAATAACCACAATTGCAGTTGATGATGATCACGATTGTCATGCTGCTCGCCGACGATCAACCGCGAAGGTTTGGCTAACCGTGCAAGCAGTTCCTGCGCTGTCAGGGCTTGACCACTGCGCAGGTCCAGGATCTCTCCGCTGACCGGCGGCGGTGCCGATACACGCTGACAGCCACTCAGTAATAGCGCAGCCAGAAAAACCATCACACGTGTTTTCATCCCTAAACACCTCTGAGGGCGATGCTCAACAGTATGTCGACCGGAACGTCCAGGCGCATAAACGACTTCCTTAAAAGGTTTTCCCCGCATCGAGAGGACAGGCCAAGTATCCTCGGCATCAGGCAAATCGCCCCGTGGGTGAGCGGCCATTTGATAATTACCTGAATTTGAACGCTCGGACATATCGGTCTGCAGGACTTGAGGGATAAACATGAAGCTTCTTTGCACAGGCGCCGAATTGGCTGACGCCAGCAGTCGCGGTTTCAACGTCGACGGTCAGAAACTTCTGGCCGTGCGTCGGGGTGGCCAGGTGTATGTGTATGAAAATCGCTGCCCGCACCGGGGCGTCGGACTGGAGTGGCAGCCGGACCAGTTTCTCGACCCCAGCAATAGCCTGATCCAGTGCGCCACCCACGGCGCACTGTTTTTGATCGAAGACGGCGAATGTGTCGCCGGGCCATGCGCCGGGCAATCCCTGACCACCATCCCCTGCCATGAAGACGAGCAAGGGATTTGGGTCACGCTCTAACTGTTTAACAGCACTTCCAGCCGCCGATCGACCACCATCTCTTCATGGGTCAAGTGCACGCCATACGCCAGCACTTCGACCCCGCACGCCACCGCTTCGCGTAACGCCGCCGCGTAGGCCGAATCGATTTCTTCCGCAGGACGCACGGAGTCGATGCCGGTCAGGTTCACACAATACAACTGCACTGCACGAATCCCGTCCCGGGCCAAATGCGCCAACTCCCGCAAATGCTTGGCCCCGCGCTGGGTCACCGCGTCGGGAAACGCCGCCACCAACGAGCCATCGAAGCCCAGGGTGACGCTTTTGACTTCCACATACGCGGGCCCACTCGGGTAATCGAGACGGAAATCGATGCGGCTGCTCTCCTGACCGTAGGCCACTTCGCGCCTCAGTTCGGTAAAGCCGTTCAGCTCGGTGATGACATTGGCCCGCAACGCCTCTTCGATTAAACCGTTGGCACGCCCGGTGTTTACGCAAAACAACCGCCCTTGCGGGGTTTCCCCGACTTCCCAAGTGCCGGGCAACTTACGCTTGGGGTCACTGGAACGGCTGAACCAGACCTGCCCGCCTTCGACTTGGCAATTAAGCATCGAGCCGGTGTTCGGGCAGTGAATGGTCAACAATTCGCCGCCAACGGTTTCGATATCGGCGAGAAAACGTTTATAGCGACGAATCAAGCGACCTTCTTCGAGGGGAGGATGAAAGCGCATCAGCCTTGCCAGCTCTTCAAACCGCGAGCGATCCGCTCAACCGCTTCTTGCAAGCGTGAAAGACTTTGTGTGTAGGCAAACCGCACATGATGCCCGGCCTGATAACGCCCAAAATCCAGGCCCGGGGTGATCGCAACGTGTTCGGTTTCGAGAAAATGTCGGCAGAACGCGAAGGCATCGCCGCCGAACTTGCTGATATCGGCGTATAAATAGAACGCACCTTCCGGTTCCACGGCGATACCGAAGCCCAACTCCCTCAAGGCTGGCAGCAGGAAATCACGACGTCGGCCGAACTCGGCGCGACGCTCCTCGAAAATTTGGATGGTGGCGGGTTCGAAGCACGCCAATGCGGCGTGCTGGGCCATGCTCGGCGCGCTGATATAGAGGTTTTGGGCGAGTTTCTCCAGCTCACCGACCGCCGCTTCTGGCGCTACCAGCCAACCGAGACGCCAGCCGGTCATGCCGAAATACTTGGAAAAACTATTGAGAACGAAGGCGCTGTCATCGACTTCCAGCACGCTGGCCGCCTCCGTGCCGTAAGTCAGGCCATGGTAGATCTCGTCGACCACCAAATGGCCGTGACGGGCCTTGATCGCGGCAGAGAGCCCGGCCAATTCGTCGTGGGTCAGGATGGTCCCGGTCGGGTTGGCCGGCGAGGCCACCAGGGCACCGACGCTGTCGTGATCCCAATGACGCGCGACCAGGTCCGGGGTCAGTTGATAACGCACGTCCGGACCTACAGGAACAAGCTGCGCCGCGCCTTCCACCAGCCGCAGGAAGTGCCGGTTGCACGGGTAACCCGGGTCTGCCAGCAGCCAGTGTTTGCCTGGGTCTACCAGCAAGGCACTGGCCAACAGCAACGCGCCTGAACCACCGGGCGTGATGAGGATGCGTTGTGGATCGATGTTCAACCCGTAACGCTGCTGATAAAACGCCGAAATGGCTTCGCGCAGCTCGGGAATGCCGCGAGCGGCGGTGTAACGGGTCTTCCCCGCCGTCAGCGCGGCCTGGCCGGCCTGGATGATCGGCTCGGCGGTGGTGAAGTCCGGCTCGCCGATTTCCAGGTGAATCACGTCGTGGCCGGCCGCTTGCAGCTCATTGGCGCGCGCCAGCAGGGCCATAACGTGAAACGGTTCGATAGCGCGACTGCGCGCACTGTAGGACTGAGCCATTTAGCCTTCCTTACGACGGGGAAAAATCGATTCTACCCAAGCGCAGGAACGAGCGAGAACCTAAAGCGGTCAGAGCCCATATAACGCGGGTTTCAAACGATTCAAGCGTAGGCCCCAGGTTTGACTAAAATCAATAATTGATCAGGTCTCCAGAGCCACCAGGCAAGGCTTTGCAATCTTTTGCAAGCGCCTCGGGCCGCAGGCTCGATATCCGGGAGTGGCGCGGCCCGATTTGATCTGGTAAGTTCGCCCGCTTGCAGCCGCAGGGCCGGCAGGTGTCGGTGATGGAGCAATCCTGCGCAATGGATTACAAGAGTAGAGGCGGTCCATTTCATGCCCACCCAAGCAAAGCAACAACAGAACCAGTCGATCAGCGGCTTCGAACCCTACAAAGAAGTGAAGGGCGAAGAGTACATGGGCAAGCCCATGCGCGCTCACTTCACCAAGATCCTGAACAAGTGGAAACAGGACTTGATGCAGGAAGTCGACCGCACTGTTGATCACATGAAAGACGAAGCGGCCAACTTCCCGGACCCGGCAGATCGTGCCAGCCAGGAAGAAGAATTCAGCCTCGAATTGCGCGCCCGCGACCGCGAGCGCAAGTTGATCAAGAAAATCGACAAAACCCTGCAATTGATCGAAGACGAAGAATACGGCTGGTGCGAGTCCTGTGGCGTCGAAATCGGCGTCAAGCGACTGGAAGCCCGCCCTACCGCCGATATGTGCGTTGACTGCAAGACCCTGGCGGAAATCAAGGAAAAGCAAGTCGGCAAGTAATCTTTGCGACTTGAACGAAGAACGGAGCGTGCGAACGCTCCGTTTTTTGTTTCTGACATTTGCTGATTTGTTGCGTCTTTAAAATCGCCTTCGTCGGATTGGCGCCGATCCGACGAAGGCGGCTTCAAGCCATGCTCAAAACGATTGAACAGACCCTGACATCGCCCTTATGACCGCCATCGCACCCCCCGCCTACATCGGACGCTTCGCCCCTACGCCCAGTGGCCATTTGCACTTCGGTTCGCTGGTCGCAGCACTGGCCTCCTACCTCGATGCCCGTTCGGTCGGTGGCCGCTGGCTGGTGCGCATGGAAGATCTCGATCCGCCACGGGAAGAGCCCGGTGCTCAGGCGGCAATTCTCAAGGCGCTGGAAAGCTACGGGTTCGAGTGGGATGGCGACATGGTCCGACAGAGTGAGCGGCACGCAGCCTATGACGAAGTCATCAGTCGCCTGTTCAATCAGGGCCTGGCCTACGCTTGTACCTGTTCGCGCAAGCAACTGGAGCCGTATCACGGCATCTATCCCGGATTCTGCCGCAACGCGGGGCACGGCGCAGAGAACGCGGCCATCCGCCTGCGTGTACCGGAGCTGGAATACCACTTCATCGACCGGGTGCAGGGCGAATTCCGTCAACACCTGGGCCGGGAGGTCGGTGATTTCGTGATCCGCCGCCGCGACGGGCTCTACGCCTATCAATTGGCGGTGGTGCTGGACGACGCCTGGCAAGGCATCACCGATATCGTGCGCGGGGCCGACTTGCTGGATTCCACGCCGCGCCAGCTCTATCTGCAAGAACTGCTCGGCCTGCCGCAACCGCGCTACCTGCACATCCCGCTGATTACCCAGCCGGACGGCCACAAGCTCGGCAAATCCTATCGCTCGCCGCCGCTGACCGAAGATCAGGCCACACCGCTGTTGCTGCGCGCATTGCGGGCGCTGGGGCACAAACCTGCGACCGAACTGAATGACGCCACGCCACGGGAAGTGCTGAACTGGGGAATTGCCCACTGGGATGCCTCGCTGATCCCGCGCACACTGACGTTGCCCGAAGCGCAACTGCAGTGATGCCACTTGCAGTGGCGCGCCCATCCGTTACCATCGCCGCACGTTTTCGGGCACGCGCATAAAAAAGAGAGGCCGGGATGTACATCTATCGCTTGGTCCTGCTCCTGGTAGTGGGGATTTATCTGTTCTCCCCGGCCATCATGGATTGGTGGATCGACGCCACGGGCGCTTGGTATCGCCCTTATTTGCTCTGGCTGATTCTGATTGTCGTGACCTTCATCCTGCAGAGCCAAAAAGATGCCGATGAGCTTTAGCCTGACCCAGATGATCCTGATCAGCGCCGCGTACCTGGCGGTGCTGTTCGGCGTGGCCTGGGTCAGCGAACGGGGCATGATCCCCCGGGCGATCATTCGCCACCCGCTGACGTACACCCTGTCGCTGGGCGTCTACGCCAGTGCCTGGGCGTTTTATGGCACGGTGGGCCTGGCCTATCAGTACGGCTACGGTTTTCTCTCCAGCTACCTTGGGGTTTCCGGGGCCTTTCTGCTCGCGCCGGTGCTGTTGTACCCGATCCTGAAAATCACCCGCACCTATCAACTCTCGTCCCTGGCCGACTTGTTTGCGTTTCGTTTCCGCAGCACCTGGGCCGGTGCGCTGACGACGATTTTCATGCTGATCGGCGTACTGCCGTTACTGGCGTTGCAGATTCAGGCAGTGGCCGACTCCATCAGCATCCTCACCCGCGAGCCGGTGCAGCATCGCGTGGCCCTGAGCTTCTGCGCACTGATTACGCTGTTCACGATTTTCTTCGGCTCACGCCACATCGCTACCCGCGAGAAACATGAAGGCCTGGTGTTCGCGATTGCCTTCGAGTCGGTGATCAAACTGATCGCGATTGGCGGCGTCGGTCTGTATGCGCTGTATGGCGTGTTCGACGGCCCGCAGCAGCTGGAACTGTGGCTGCTGCAAAACCAGACCGCCCTCGCCGCCTTGCACACGCCATTGCAGGAAGGCCCGTGGCGCACGCTGCTGCTGGTGTTCTTCGCCTCGGCGATTGTGATGCCGCACATGTACCACATGACCTTTACCGAAAACCTCAACCCGCGCTCGCTGGTCAGTGCGAGTTGGGGTTTACCGCTGTTTCTGCTGTTGATGAGCCTGGCGGTGCCGCTGATTCTCTGGGCCGGGCTGAAACTCGGGGCCACGACCAATCCGGAATATTTCACCCTAGGGATCGGCATCGCTGCCAACAGCAAAGCCCTGGCGCTACTGGCGTATGTCGGCGGATTATCAGCGGCCAGCGGACTGATCATCGTCACCACGCTGGCGCTGTCCGGGATGGCGCTGAACCATCTGGTGCTGCCGCTCTATCAGCCGCCGGCCGAAGGCAATATTTACCGTTGGCTGAAATGGACCCGCCGGGCGCTGATCGTCGCGATCATCATGGCCGGTTACGGTTTTTACCTGCTGCTGGGCGCCGAGCAGGATTTGGCCAACCTCGGCATCGTTGCCTTCGTTGCCACGTTGCAGTTCCTGCCGGGGGTGTTGTCCGTGCTGTACTGGCCGACCGCCAACCGTCGCGGCTTCATCGCAGGTTTACTGGCGGGGATTCTGGTGTGGCTGGTGACCATGCTGCTGCCGCTGGTCGGCAATCTGCAAGGCTTCTACATTCCACTGTTGAACATGATTTACGTGCTGGACGACACCAGTTGGCACATGGCAGCAATCGCCTCGCTGGCCGCCAACGTGCTGATGTTCACCCTGATTTCGTTGTTCACCAACGCCAGCCCCGAAGAGGCCAGCGCCGCCGAAGCCTGCGCGGTGGACAACGTTCGCCGCCCGCAACGCCGCGAACTGCATGCCGCCTCGCCTCA
This sequence comes from Pseudomonas sp. B21-048, assembly GCF_024748615.1. Classification (NCBI taxonomy): domain Bacteria; kingdom Pseudomonadati; phylum Pseudomonadota; class Gammaproteobacteria; order Pseudomonadales; family Pseudomonadaceae; genus Pseudomonas; species Pseudomonas sp. B21-048. The sequence goes on from NZ_CP087168.1 coordinate 4,771,754, forward strand.
GGAATTTGCCACGCAATTGGCAAAGCCGCTGGGCGCCAAGGCCGCGCAGAAAGAAGTCGAACAGGCGCTGCGTGACCTCTATCTGCCGTTCGATGAACGCCGGCCATACGCCTTGCGCCGCCTGCGTGACCGTATCGAAGCCAACCTCTCCGGCCTGATGGGGCCGAGCGTGGCGCAGGACATGGTCGAAACCTTTCTGCCCTACAAGGCTGGCGGCGAAAACTACGTCACCGAAGACATCCACTTCATCGAAAGCCGCCTTGAGGACTACCACTCGCGTCTCACCGGCCTTGCCGCCGAACTCGATGCCCTGCGCCGCTACCACCGCCAGACCTTGCAGGAATTGCCGATGGGCGTGTGCTCGCTGGCCAAGGATCAGGAAATCCTTATGTGGAACAAGGCCATGGAGGAACTGACCGGGATTGCCGCGCAGCGTGTGGTCGGTTCGCGCCTGAGCACCATTGGTGATCCGTGGAGAGAACTGCTGCAAGGCTTCATCAATCTGCCGGATGAGCATTTGCACAAACAGCACCTGGCCCTCGACGGTCAGACACGCTGGCTGAACCTGCACAAAGCGGCGATCGATGAACCGTTGGCGCCGGGTAACAGCGGCCTGGTGCTGCTGGTGGAAGACCTGACCGAAACCCAGATGCTCGAAGACAAACTGGTGCACTCCGAGCGCCTGGCCAGCATCGGTCGATTGGCGGCCGGCGTGGCCCATGAAATCGGCAACCCGATCACCGGCATTGCCTGTCTCGCGCAAAACTTGCGTGAAGAGCGTGAGGAAGACGCCGAACTCACAGAAATCAGCGGGCAGATCCTCGAGCAGACCAAACGCGTGTCACGCATCGTCCAGTCGCTGATGAGCTTCGCCCACGCCGGCAGTTATCAGCACAGTGACGAGCCCGTCTGTCTGGCGGAAGTGGCCCAGGATGCCATTGGCCTGCTGGCCCTGAACCGGCGTAATTTCGAAGTACAGTTCTACAACCTGTGCGACCCTGATCATTGGGTCGAAGGCGACCCGCAGCGGCTCGCCCAGGTATTGATCAACCTGCTTTCAAACGCCCGCGACGCCTCGCCTCCAGGCAGTGCGGTACGAGTCAAAAGCGAAGCCGGCGAACACACGGTCGATCTGATCGTCGAAGACGAAGGCAGCGGTATTCCCTCGAGCATCATGGACCGATTGTTCGAACCCTTCTTCACCACCAAGGATCCTGGCGAAGGCACCGGTCTGGGCCTTGCACTGGTCTATTCCATCGTTGAAGAGCATTATGGACAAATCACCATCGACAGCCCGGCTGATGTTCAAAGCCAACGCGGCACCCGGATCCGGGTCACCTTGCCGCGTCATGTCGAAGCGACGTCCGCTGTGAACTGAGACCGTCGAGAGTATCGAATCAATGCCGCACATTTTGATCGTCGAAGACGAAACAATTATCCGCTCCGCCTTGCGCCGTCTGCTGGAACGTAACCAGTACCAGGTCAGCGAAGCCGGATCCGTGCAGGAAGCACAAGAGCGTTTCAGCATCCCCACATTTGACCTGATCGTCAGCGACCTGCGTCTGCCGGGCGCACCGGGTACCGAGTTGATCAAACTTGGCCAGGGCACTCCGGTGCTGATCATGACCAGTTACGCCAGCCTGCGTTCGGCCGTCGACTCAATGAAGATGGGCGCGGTGGATTACATCGCCAAGCCTTTCGATCACGACGAAATGCTCCAGGCCGTCGCGCGAATCCTGCGTGACCGGCAATCGGCGCAAGCCAGCGGTGAACCGCTCGTCGGTAAAACGGGCAATGGCGCCGCGAAAAACGCTGTTGATAACAGTAACGGCGAAATCGGCATTATCGGTTCATGTCCGCCGATGCTGGACCTCTACAGCAAGATCCGCAAAGTCGCGCCGACCGATTCCAATGTCCTGATCCAGGGTGAATCCGGTACCGGTAAAGAACTGGTGGCCCGCGCGCTGCACAACTTGTCCAAACGTGCCAAGGCACCGATGATTTCGGTGAACTGCGCAGCCATTCCGGAAAGCCTGATCGAGTCAGAACTGTTCGGCCACGAAAAAGGCGCGTTTACCGGCGCCAGTGCCGGGCGTGCCGGGTTGGTGGAAGCGGCGGACGGCGGCACCTTGTTCCTCGATGAAATCGGCGAACTGCCACTGGAAGCCCAGGCCCGCCTGTTGCGTGTGTTGCAGGAAGGCGAAATCCGCCGGGTCGGTTCGGTGCAGTCGCAGAAGGTCGATGTACGCTTGATCGCCGCGACCCACCGCGACCTCAAGAGCCTGGCGAAGATTGGTCAGTTCCGTGAAGACTTGTATTACCGCCTGCACGTGATCGCCCTGAAGCTGCCGGCCCTTCGCGAGCGCGGCGCCGACGTCAATGAAATTGCCACTGCATTCCTCGCGCGGCAGAGCGCACGGGTCAACCGTACAGATCTGAAATTCGCCCTGGATGCAGAACAGGCGATTCGGCATTACTCCTGGCCGGGTAACGTTCGCGAACTGGAAAACGCAGTCGAGCGCGCGGTGATCCTGTGCGAAAGCCCGGAGATTTCCGCAGAACTGCTGGGCATCGACATCGAACTGAGCGATCTGGATGACGACGACTTCATTGGCCTGGCGCCCCAGCAGGGCAATGGCGCCGGTAACACCAGCCACGAACCGACCGAAGATTTGTCCCTGGAAGACTACTTCCAGCACTTCGTTCTTGAGCATCAGGACCACATGACCGAAACCGAACTGGCCCGCAAACTCGGGGTCAGCCGCAAATGCCTGTGGGAACGCCGTCAGCGCCTGGGCATTCCGCGGCGCAAGACCGGGGTGGCCAGCGAGAGCTGAACCGCACCTATCGGATGTGCGGGTAACACATGACATTGTGAAAAAACTGTTACCTCAACTTTTTCACGTAACAGAAGCCGGGGCTTACGGTAACGAAGCCCCGGTTTTTTTGGGCCTCGAAAAACACCATTAGCCCGCCTAACCCCTTGTTTTACTGGGCTTCACAAAAGTTGGCACGCCCCCTGCTATATGATTGGTACAAGAACAATAACAAGTAATGCATAAGACAATAAAAATAAGACGAATCGACTCACGCACAATAAAAACAAGACGGCGAGAGGCGTAGCTAACTGATTCTTTTGGAGAGGCGTTGCATTTGGGGCTTGCCCCACGACCAGGCTGAGAATAATAAAAAACTGTCCCAAGACAGTGCCTGAACTGGTTGGATCGAAGGATCACAGCAACACAGCGACCAAAGCAATCCGTTTGCTCTTGGCTCCCGATTGGGAGGGTCATGAAGGAAAACTTCATGACGAGGGCACTCAACAAAAACAAGAAGCCCGAAACCAATAATAAAAATAGAGCACGCAACTACTTCTTGGGGAGCTTCGGCTCCCCTTGTGGTTTCTGCCGTTTGGGCACGCCACGCGACATCCCCTTCACACGCTTGCGCAGCTTCCTACACCATCCCCCGACTAAATGCTAGAATCCCCGCCCATCATGCGGTCATTCTTCGTTATGGCCGAACATTCCTTCAAACAGTGCATCCCATGCTGAAGAAGTTGTTCCAGTCATTCCGTTCTCCCAAGCGTCATACGCAACACATTCGCAGTACGCCTGAAGTGCTCAACAGCGGCCAACATTCGCTGCAAAAAGCACAATTCAGCCGTTATGCGGTCAACATCGTCGAACGTTTGCAGAACGCCGGCTACCAGGCTTACCTGGTCGGCGGCTGTGTGCGTGACATGCTGCTCGGCATCACGCCGAAAGATTTCGACGTCGCCACCAGCGCCACGCCTGAACAGGTACGCGCCGAATTTCGCAACGCACGGATTATCGGTCGGCGTTTCAAACTGGTGCATATCCACTTTGGCCGCGAAATCATTGAAGTCGCGACCTTCCGCGCCAATCACCCGCAAAACGACGAGGACGAAGACAGCAATCAATCGTCTCGTAATGAAAGCGGGCGCATTTTGCGTGACAACGTCTATGGCACCCTGGAAGAAGACGCGCAACGCCGCGACTTCACCATCAACGCCTTGTATTACGATCCGGTCAGCGAACGCATTCTCGACTACGCCAACGGCGTACACGACATCCGCAATCACCTGATCCGCCTGATTGGCGATCCGAAGCAACGCTACCAGGAAGACCCGGTGCGGATGCTGCGGGCCGTGCGTTTCGCCGCCAAGCTGAATTTTGGCATCGAAAAACATAGCGCCACACCTATCCGCGAACTGGCGCCGATGCTACGCGAGATCCCGTCGGCCCGTCTGTTCGAAGAAGTGCTCAAGCTGTTCCTCTCCGGCCATGCCGCGGACACCTTCGAAATGCTGGTCGACCTGCAGTTGTTCGATCCGTTGTTCCCGGCCAGTGCGGCAGCGTTGGAGCACAACCCGACCTACACGCATACGCTGATCAGTGAAGCACTGATCAACACGGACCTGCGAATCAAGCAGAACAAACCGGTCACCCCGGCGTTCCTGTTTGCCGCCCTGCTCTGGCCTGCCCTGCCGGCCCGTGTATTGCGTCTGCAAGAACGCGGCATGCCGCCGATTCCAGCGATGCAGGAAGCCGCTCACGAGTTGATCGCCGAACAGTGCCAACGCATCGCCATTCCAAAACGCTTCACCATGCCGATCCGCGAGATCTGGGACATGCAGGAGCGTCTGCCACGGCGCAGTGGCAAACGCGCCGACCTGTTGCTGGACAACCCGCGATTCCGTGCCGGTTACGACTTCCTGCTGCTGCGCGAAAGCGCCGGTGAGCAGACCGATGGCCTGGGCGAATGGTGGACCGACTATCAGGACGCCAACGACAGCGAACGCCGGGACATGATCCGCGACCTCAGCGGCAAGGACGACGGTACTGGTGCTCCACGCAAACGTCGCCGTAGCGGCGGTGCCAAGCGCAAACGCGCGGCCGGCGCACCGAGCGCTACAGGCGAATAAGCCATGGAACGCATTTACATCGGCATGGGCAGCAATCTGGCTGACCCCGCTGAACAGTTGCGCAGCGCTGTCGAAGCGCTGGCGCAGTTGCCGCAAACCGAACTGATCGGGGTTTCCGGTTTTTATCAAAGCGATTCGCTGCTGCCCGGCCAACCGCGTTACACCAACGCAGTTGCCGCGCTCGATAGCAATCTCGCGCCGCTGGAGCTGCTGGATGCGCTGCAAGCCATCGAGCATGGCCAAGGCCGCGAGCGCCTTGAACGCTGGGGCCCGCGCACACTGGATTTGGACATCGTGCTGTTCGGCGATCGACTGATCGACGAACCCCGCCTCAAAGTCCCCCACTACCACCTGCAGGAACGGGCCTTTGTGCTCTATCCGCTGGCCGAGCTGGCACCGGCTAATCTGCGCCTGGCCGATGGCCGCACCCTCACAGAATTGCTCGCTGCCTGCCCGTTCGTCGGGTTGGAACGGCACCCGCCGATTTAACGCAAATCCCCCTGTGGTAGCGGCGGTTTGGTGCCAGATGCCACATCTGCAGCACGCCCCGCCCATAAAACCTGCTGAACCGCATCAGTAACGCCGGTAACACCCCATGCGTAACAATGCGGTAACACATGCAATTGACTTCCCGGGTTCTCCTCACGACTATAGGCGTCCCGCTGCCGCCAACGCGGCGCCAAAGGGCGCAATCCAGGCCTTACAAGCACCACGAAAGAAGGTGCGCCTGCATAAATGACGAATCACGCGCGTTACTCGCAGTAGTTTTCACAGCGCCTGTAATGAGGATTTTTTCATGCCAGCCATCACCCTGACTACGCTCCAGAGCCTCAAGCAGAAAGGTGAAAAGATCACCATGTTGACCTGCTATGACGCGACCTTCGCCCATGCCTGCAACGAGGCCGGGGTTGAAGTGCTGCTGGTGGGCGACTCCCTCGGCATGGTTTTGCAAGGTCACGACAGCACCCTGCCGGTGACCACCGCTGAAATGGCCTACCACGTGGCAGCCGTCAAACGTGGCAACGCCGATGCCCTGATCCTCGCCGACCTGCCCTTCATGGCCTACGCCACCATTGAACAAACCATGACCAACAGCGCCCTGTTAATGCAGGCCGGTGCCAACATGGTCAAGGTTGAAGGGGCATTGTGGCTCGCGGACTCGATCCGTCTGCTGGCCGAACGTGGCATCCCGGTGTGCGCGCACATGGGGCTGACACCGCAATCGGTCAACATCCTCGGCGGCTATAAAGTCCAGGGCCGCAATGAGAACCAGGCGCGGCAGATGCGTGCCGACGCGATTGCCCTGGAACAGGCCGGAGCGGCCATGCTGCTGCTCGAATGCGTGCCCAGCGAACTGGCCGAAGAAATCACCCAGGCGGTGGGTATCCCGGTGATCGGCATCGGTGCCGGCAGTGGCACCGACGGCCAGGTACTGGTTCTGCATGACATGCTGGGCTTGTCCATTACCGGCCGTGTGCCGAAGTTCGTGAAGAACTTCATGACTGGCCAGACCAGCATTCAAGCCGCCTTGAGCGCTTACGTCACTGAAGTCAAAGCGGCGACTTTCCCAGGTATCGAACACGGATTCTCTGCATGAACACCGTAAAAACCGTACGCGAACTGCGGGCCGCCGTAGCCCGTGCCCGTAACGAAGGCAAGCGCATCGGCTTCGTGCCGACCATGGGCAACCTGCACAGCGGGCATATCGCGCTGATTACCAAGGCCACCCAACGGGTGGATTTCGTGGTCGCGAGCATTTTCGTCAACCCGCTGCAATTCGGCGCCGGTGAAGACCTCGACAAATATCCGCGAACCCTGGCTGCCGATCAGGAGAAACTGCTCGAGGCCGGTTGCCATCTGCTGTTCGCACCCACCGTCGAAGAAATGTACCCCGACGGCATGGCCGACCAGACCCGTGTCAGCGTGCCACAACTCTGCGAAGGCTTGTGCGGCGCCAGCCGTCCGGGGCATTTCGAAGGGGTGGCAACCGTCGTCAGCAAGCTGTTCAACATGGTCCAGCCGGACCTGGCGATCTTCGGCCAGAAAGACTTCCAGCAACTGGCAGTGATTCGCGCCCTGGTGCATGACCTGAACATGCCGATCCAGATCATCGGCGAACCCACCGTGCGTGCCGCCGACGGTCTGGCGTTGTCGTCGCGCAATGGTTTCCTCAGCGAAGAACAGCGTGCCGTAGCGCCAGTGGTCTATCGCACCCTTACCCAAATTGCCGATGCGATTAAACAGGGTGAGCGCGATTATCCGGCGTTGATCAATGAGCAGATCAAACAGCTTGAAGCCGCTGGCCTGCGTGCGGATTATCTGGAAATTCGCCATGCGCTGACCTTGCGTCCGGCGACGGCCGAAGATCGGGATCTGGTGATTCTGGTGGCGGCGTTCCTGGGCACGACGCGGTTGATCGACAACCTGCATCTGAACCTCGACACCTCCGTCTGAACACAAACCCTGTGGGAGCGGGCTTGCCCGCGATAGCGATTTAGAAGTCGACATAGATGTTGACTGTTAGCGCGCCATCGCGGGCAAGCCCGCTTCTACATTGGCCTTTGTCAATTCCCACATCGTATTGCCGCCCACAAAGCCTTCGGGCAAACTGCCCGCCGTTCGATTCCGACCTGGGGAAATACTCATGCACGCCATCATGCTCAAGGCCAAGCTGCATCGCGCCGAAGTCACCCACGCTGTACTCGATTACGAAGGTTCCTGCGCCATCGACGGCGAATGGCTGGACCTGTCCGGCATCCGTGAGTACGAACAGATCCAGATCTACAATATCGACAACGGCGAACGCTTCACTACCTACGCGATTCGTGGCGAGGAAGGTTCGCGCATGATTTCGGTCAATGGTGCCGCGGCGCACAAGGCCAAGGTCGGCGACCGCGTGATCATCTGCGCTTACGCCCACTACAGCGAAGCCGAACTGCTCAACTTCAAGCCGCGCATGCTCTACATGGCGCCAGGTAACGAGCTGAGCCACACCACCAATGCCATTCCGGTTCAGGTCGCCTGATCGAGCCGTTTCCTCTGTCAGCCTTCCGTTTGTCGGGCCGCTCCCGGTTTAAATGTTAAAAAAGTACCGGGAGCAGGTCAGACAAAGTCAAGACAGATTGCAGCGCGAGGTTTACTGTATTCGCCCTGCGCCATAAATCGTGTCGACGCAGCTGACCGGACGCCCCCCCGTGGCTCTCCGGGATTTTTAGTGTTCAAAAGGCCGTTCAAGTAAAAAGGAAAACCGCAGCGATGGCGTATTACCGCACTCCCCACGACGTTACCGCTCTGCCCGCCTGGCAAGCGTTGAATGACCACCGCCAAGCCATGCAGGATTTCAGCATGCGCGAAGCCTTTAATGCCGATCCGCAGCGCTTTACCCAATTCACCCTTAGCAGCTGCGGCCTGTTTCTCGACTACTCGAAGAACCTGATCAACGCCGAGACCCGCAATCTGCTGGTGGGCCTGGCCAACGAAGTCGACCTCAAGGGCGCGATCAAAGCGTTGTTCGAGGGCGAAATCGTCAACTCTTCCGAAGGGCGCCCGGCCCTGCACACCGCATTGCGTCGACCGGTGGGCGACAAGCTGTCGGTCAACGGCGTCAATGTGATGCCCGATGTGCACAAGGTGCTAAACCAGATCACCGACCTCGTGGGCCGCATTCATGACGGTCTGTGGCGCGGTTACACCGAGAAGCCGATCACTGACGTGGTGAACATCGGCATCGGCGGCTCGTTCCTCGGTCCCGAGCTGGTGTCCGAAGCATTGCTGTCCTACGCCCAGAAAGGCGTGCGCTGCCATTACCTGGCGAACATCGACGGCAGCGAATTCCACGAACTGACCATGAAGCTGCGCGCCGAGACCACGCTGTTCATCGTCTCGTCGAAATCCTTCAACACCCTCGAAACCCTGAAAAACGCCCAGGCCGCACGCGCCTGGTACCTGGCTCAGGGCGGTTCGGAAGCCGAGCTGTATCGCCACTTCATCGCCGTTTCCAGCAACAATGCTGCGGCGGTGGCATTCGGTATTCGTGAAGAAAACATCTTCCCGATGTGGGACTGGGTCGGCGGGCGTTACTCGCTGTGGTCGGCTATCGGTCTGCCGATTGCCCTGGCCATTGGCATGTCGAACTTCAAGGAGCTGCTGTCCGGTGCCTACACCATGGACCAGCATTTCCAGAGCGCGCCATTCGAACAAAACATGCCGGTGCTGCTGGCGCTGCTCGGTGTCTGGTACGGCAACTTCTGGGGCGCGCAAAGCCACGCGATCCTGCCGTACGACCATTACCTGCGCAACATCACCAAACACTTGCAACAGCTGGACATGGAATCCAACGGCAAGAGCGTGCGTCAGGACGGCACGCCAGTGTCCACCGACACTGGCCCGGTGATCTGGGGCGGCGTCGGCTGCAACGGTCAGCACGCTTACCACCAGTTGCTGCACCAGGGCACCCAGCTGATTCCGGCCGACTTTATCGTGCCGATCGTCAGCTTCAACCCGGTGTCCGACCACCACCAGTGGCTGTATGCCAACTGCCTGTCGCAAAGCCAGGCGCTGATGCTCGGTAAGACCCGCGCCGAGGCCGAAGCCGAGCTGCGTGACAAGGGCATGAGCGAGGACGAAGTGCAGAAGCTGGCGGCACACAAGGTGATCCCGGGCAACCGTCCGAGCAACACATTGGTGGTCGAACGCATCAGCCCGCGTCGCCTTGGCGCGCTGGTGGCGCTGTACGAACACAAAGTCTTCGTGCAAAGCGTGGTCTGGGGTATCAATGCCTTCGACCAATGGGGTGTGGAACTGGGCAAGGAACTGGGCAAAGGCGTCTACAACCGCCTGGTCGGCAGCGAAGAAACCCCGGCCGACGATGCCTCCACCCAAGGCTTGATCAACTACTTCCGCGGTCGTCACCGCGGATGATAGGCTGAAGGGGCAGTTCACCCGCTCCTTCAATTTGTAGCACCGACAGTTCCACGGCACCGGGTTTACCGCAAAATCGGTGGCGTGCGCTATCACTGTGTAGGAGCTGCCGAAGGCTGCGATCTTTTGATCTTGATTGTAAAAAACAAGATCAAAAGATCGCAGCCTTCGGCAGTTCCTACGAGGGTCGCGCAGCTCCCCTCTTGTCGCAAAACAAGAATAAGGAACCGTCATGTTCGATATCAGCACGTTCCCCAAAGCCGATGCCGTTCGCCGGGCTGCACAGTTAAGTCAAGACGACTACCAACGCCTGTACCGCCAATCCGTCGAACACCCCAGCACCTTCTGGGCCGAACAGGCCACACGCTTTCTCGACTGGAGCGCACCGTGGCAAACCGTCCAGCGTTACGACCTGAAAACCGGTGAGGCGAGCTGGTTCGCGGGTGGACAGTTAAACGTCAGTTACAACTGCATCGACCGTCACCTGGAAAAACGCGGCGATCAAACCGCGATCATCTGGGAAGGCGATGACCCCGCCGAATCCGCCCAGATCACCTACAAAAAACTCCATCACAACGTCTGTCGACTGGCCAACGTGCTCAAAAGCCGTGGCGTGAAGAAAGGCGACCGCGTGTGCATCTACATGCCGATGATTCCCGAAGCCGCCTACGCCATGCTCGCCTGCGCGCGGATCGGCGCGATTCATTCGGTGGTGTTCGGCGGCTTCTCCCCTGACTCGCTACGTGACCGGATTCTCGACGCCGATTGCCGCACCGTGATCACTGCCGACGAAGGCGTGCGCGGCGGTAAATTCGTGCCGCTCAAACAGAACGTCGACACGGCGCTGCAAAGCTGCCCGGACGTGAGCACTGTGATCGTGGTCGAACGTACCCAAGGCAAGGTTAACTGGGTCGACGATCGGGACATCTGGTACCACCAGGCTTTGCGCGACGTCAGCGACGACTGCCCGCCAGAGCCGATGGACGCCGAAGACCCGCTGTTCATCCTCTACACCTCCGGCAGCACCGGTAAACCCAAAGGCGTGCTGCACACCACCGGCGGCTACCTGCTGCAGGCCGCCATGACCTTCAAGTACGTCCTCGACTATCGCGACGGTGAAGTCTTCTGGTGCACCGCCGATGTCGGCTGGGTCACCGGCCATAGCTACATCGTCTACGGGCCGCTGGCCAACGGGGCGACCACGCTGATCTTCGAAGGCGTGCCGAGTTACCCCAGCACCTCGCGCTTCTGGCAGGTGATCGACAAGCACCACGTGAACATCTTCTACACCGCTCCGACCGCGTTACGTGCGCTGATGCGTGAAGGCCCCGAACCGTTGAAGGAAACGTCCCGCGAGAGCCTGCGATTACTCGGCACCGTCGGTGAACCCATCAACCCGGAAGCCTGGGAGTGGTATTTCAATACGGTCGGCGAGCAGCGCTGCCCGATTGTCGATACCTGGTGGCAGACCGAAACCGGCGGAATCATGCTGAGTCCGCTGGTCAGCACCCAACGGATCAAACCCGGTTGCGCCACCCAACCGATGTTCGGCGTGCGACCGGTATTGCTCGACGAACACGGCAAGGAAATCAAAGGCGCGGGCAGCGGCATACTGGCCATCAAGTCCAGCTGGCCGGCGCAGATCCGCAGCGTCTACGGCGACCCGAAACGGATGATCGAAACTTACTTCAAACCCTACCCCGGCTATTACTTCACCGGCGACGGCGCACGTCGCGACGAGGACGGCGACTACTGGATCACCGGGCGCATCGACGACGTGATCAACGTCTCCGGGCACCGCATCGGCACGGCCGAAGTGGAAAGCGCGCTGGTGCTGCACGACAGCATTGCCGAGGCCGCCGTGGTCGGTTACCCCCATGACATAAAAGGCCAGGGCATCTATGCCTTCGTCACGCCCATGAATGGCACCGAACCCAACGACGAATTGAAGAAACAATTGCTGGCGCATGTCAGCAAGGAAATCGGCAGTTTCGCCAAACCGGACTTGATCCAGTGGGCTCCGGCCCTGCCGAAAACCCGTTCGGGCAAGATCATGCGACGAATTCTGCGCAAGATCGCCTGCAACGAGCTGGACAGCCTCGGTGACACCTCGACTCTCGCCGATCCGAGCGTGGTACAAGGGCTGATCGATCAACGCCTGAACCAATGAGCCCGTGTGAGCGCTAATCACATCCTTGTAGGCGCGAGCGCTGCGGCGATCCGACTTGCCCGCGAAGAACGATGACGCGGTTTATCTGCTGCACCGAGTTATCGCTCTTCGCGGGCAAGCCTCGCTACAGGTACAGGTTCTTCATCGTCCAAGCTGTTAAACTCCCGCGCCCCCAATTCCCTCCTGCAAGGCGCCCAGCATGTCTTCCTTGAATCAGGCGCTGCGCGCCGCCCTCGATCATCGTCAAGACCTGCTTGCCGAGCTGCATCAGCAAGGCACCGATTGCTATCGCCTGTTCCACGGCAGCCAGGAAGGCGCTGGCGGCCTGACCATCGACCGCTACGGCCCGCAACTGTTGGTGCAGAGTTTTCATCAGGCACTGGAGCGTGACGCCCTGCTGCAACTGCACGAGACCGTCAATCAACAGCTGGGCCTCGACACCCTGCTGGTCTACAACGACCGTTCCCGTGGCAACTCGCGCATCGACCGCGAAGACACCGTCTACCGCGCCGACGAAGCCGCCCTGCAAGATTTGATCGGCCACGAATGGGGACTGAACTACCGGGTTCGCGGGCGTCATGCCGGCCAGGACCCATTGCTGTTTCTCGACCTGCGCAACGCTCGTGGCTGGGTCAAGGCGCACAGCAAAAACAAAAGTGTGCTGAACCTGTTTGCCTACACCTGTGGCGTCGGCCTCAGCGCTGCGGCGGGTGGTGCGAGCGAGGTGTGTAACCTGGACTTTGCCGAAGGCAATCTGGCGGTCGGCCGTGAGAACGGTTTGCTCAACCCACAATTGCCGACGATGGAATTCATTCAGTCCGATTATTTCCCGGCGATCCGCCAACTGGCCGGTCTGCCGATCAGCCAGCGTCGCGGCCAGAAACTGCCGAACTATCAACGCATGGACCCGCGTCAGTACGATCTGGTGCTGCTTGATCCTCCGGCATGGGCCAAGAGCGCTTTCGGCACGGTCGACCTGTTGCGCGACTATCAGAGCCTGCTCAAACCGGCGCTGCTGACCACCGCCGACGATGGCGTACTGATTTGCTGCAACAACCTGGCGAAGGTCAGCATGGACGACTGGCGCGAACAGGTTCTGCGCTGCGCAGAGAAGGCAGGGCGCCCAGTGCGCGAGTGGACGGCGCTGACACCGGGCAGCGATTTCCCGTCGATGGATCAACAGCCGCCGTTGAAAACGCTGATCCTGCAACTCTGAAAATCCGCGCCGATAATCAGACAATTCCTATAAAGGGCAATTGCTTCGGAACCGCTAACGCATGCCATACTCCAAGGCTCTCCGATTCCGACAGATGAAGCCACACATGCCCAAAGGATTGATTCGCGCTATCGGCGCCTTGTTGACTGCCCTGGCGCTTTATAGCCTGCTGGGTTTTTTGATTTTGCCGGGCATCGCGTTGCGGGTTGCCAACCAACAATTGGCCAACTACGCCACCATACCCGCGACGATTCAGCGGATCGAACTCAACCCGTTCAGCCTTGAAGTCACTCTTTGGGGCTTGGTCATCGGCGAGCCGGGCAAGGAACAAGTGGGCTTCGAGCGCCTGTATGCCAACCTGCAGATTGACAGTCTCTGGACCAAGGCGTTGCACCTGTCCGATATCGAACTGGACAAACCCAAGACCGAAATCCTTTTCGGCAAGGACGGCAAACTCAACCTGCTCGGCCTGTTCAACATCCCCGCCAGCGAACCGACTCCGGTCGATCCGGACGCCAAACCATTCCCGCTGCGCGTGGAGCGGATCAAACTGGCCAGCGGCTCCGTCCATTTCGAGGATGCACGGCCCAGCGAACCCATCGAATTCCTCTACGACAAACTCGACTTCGAACTGAAAAACCTCAGCACCCTACCCGAAGACAGCGCCGACATGACGCTGGTGGCCGTCGGCCCGGCAGGAGGACAGATCGACTGGACCGGTAACTTCAGCCTGATCCCGATCGCGTCCGAAGGTAAGCTGAAAATCACCGATGGCAAGATGAAATCCTTTTGGCCCTATGTGCGCGATGCTGTGCCACTCGCACTCAAAGATGGGGTCGTCAGCCTTAGCACCGACTACAAACTCAACCTGGCCAAGGAAACCGAACTGCTGTTGAGCAACGTTGCCGTCAGCGTCGCCCCTTTCGCCATCCAGACTCCGGACGGTCGACCACTGGCGAAGCTCGAGCGGCTAGAGATCAGCGAAACCACCGTGGATCTGGCCAAACAGCAAGTGGTGGTCGGCAAGATCCGCAGCCAGAAACTGGAAACCTGGGCCGCCCTCGAGGCCGATGGGCAACTCGATTGGCAAAAACTGTTCGCCAGTCAGCCGTCCAAAGCAGCCGCCAAGGCCAATGCCGAACCGATCAGTGCACCAGCAGCGGCCGATTCGCCGAAGCCTGCGCCGAGTAAGCCTTGGCAGGTGCTGCTCAAAGACGTGCAGCTACGTGATTATCAGGTGCACCTGGCCGACCGCAAGGCACAACCGGCGGTGGCGCTGGAGCTGGGCCCGCTGAACCTGGACCTGCAGAATTTCGACAGCCTCAATGGTTCCCCTTTCAATCTCAAGCTCGACGCCGGCGTGGGCAAACAAGGCAAGATCACCGCGGACGGTGTGGTCAATCTGGCCCCGATCAGCGCGAAGTTGAACGTGCAGACCCAAGACATCGACCTGCGCGTTGCGCAGTCCTACATCAACCCGTTCATTCGTCTCGAACTGCGAAGCGGCATGCTGGGCAGTGATCTGGCGGTCGACCTGAAAAGCACCGAGCCGTTGGCGTTCAGCGTCACCGGCCGTGCCCAGGTCGATCAACTGCACACCCTCGACACCCTGAAAACCCGCGACTTCCTCAAGTGGCAGCAACTGGTGCTCGAAGGCCTGAACTACCAGCATGGCGATAGCCTGTCGATCGACAAGGTCAACCTGTTCCAGCCCTATGCACGCTTCATGATCAACGATGACCGCACCACCAATATCGATGACCTGCTGATCCCGCAACCGGCCGACTCCGGCACCAAAACCGTCGCGGCCAAACCGGCAACCGGTAAAGAAAAACCGCTGGGCATTCACATCGGCGGCATTGCCATCAATGACGGTTCGGCAAACTTCGCCGACTTCAGCCTGACCCCGAACTTCGCCACCGCCATTCAACAGCTCAACGGGAAGATCGGCACCATCGACAGCCGCCATGCAAAACCGGCTAGCGTCGACGTCAAAGGCAAGGTCGACCGCTATGCGCCGGTGACCATCAAGGGTTCGGTCAACCCGTTCGATCCGATGGCCAGCCTGGACATCGCCACCAGTTTCAAACGGGTGGAACTGACCACCCTGACACCTTATTCCGGCAAGTTCGCCGGTTACCGAATCCGCAAGGGCCGACTCAATCTCGACCTGCATTACAAGATCACCAACGGTCAGCTGCTGGCCGAAAACAAAGTGGTGGTCGAGCAGTTGCAACTGGGTGAGAAAGTCGACAGCCCAGATGCCGTGAGCCTGCCGCTGAAGCTGGCGATTGCCTTGCTCAAGGATGTCGATGGCAAGATTTCCATCGAGCTGCCGGTGAGCGGCGACCTGAACAACCCGCAGTTCAGTGTCATGCCGATTATCTGGCAGACCCTGCGTAATCTGATCGTCAAAGCCGCCGCAGCGCCCTTCAAAATGATTGGCGGGCTGGTCAGCGGTGGTGGTTCGCAAGACTTGGGCACCGTGGCGTTCGCACCGGGTTCAAGCGACCTGAGCAAAGACGCCGAAGCGGCGCTGGTCAAACTGTCTCAGGCGCTCAAGGAACGTCCGGCGCTGCGCCTGGAAATCGAAGGCACCGCCGCCAAGCGCAGCGATGGCCCGCTGATTGCCGAGCAACGACTGGAGCGGGAATACCAGTACAACTACTACAAAATGCTCCAGCGCCGCGGTGACAAGGTGCCGGCCCAGGCCTCGTTGCTGGATGTTCCGGACAACGAGAAAGGCCCGCTGCTTGAAGGGATCTACCGCACCCGCCTGAAGACCCAGCCGCCCGCCGAATGGAAGGATCTTGGCAAGGAAGAACGCAGCAAAAAAATGCGCGAAAGCGTGATCGGCTTCTGGAGTTCCAGTGAGGTACTGTTGCGTCAACTGGGGCAAGAACGGGCCAGCAGCATCAAGGATTATCTGGTGGACAAGGGGCAATTGGCCGATGACCGCGTGTACTTCGTCGACGCCAGCCTCGGTGAGGCTGAAAGCGATGGTCGCGTCGTAACCCCTCTGCACCTGGATGCCGAGTGATGAGCCTGCGATGGTGTCTGGGCCTGATGCTGATTGCCGGCCAGGCAGCGGCGGCCGATACCCTGCGCTGCGGCAGTCAATTGATCAGCGTGGGGGACAGGGCCGGCGAAGTGCTGCACAAATGTGGAGAGCCCGTGGCCCGCGACGCGTTGGGCTACAAGCGCAGCGCCAATCGGCGCGAAGAGTTTCAGGTCGAGGAATGGACCTACGGGCCCAACAGCGGGATGTATCAGTACCTGCGCTTTGAAGGAAACCGGTTGGTTCGAATCACCAGCAAGCGTGGGAATTGAATCCACCACAATCCAATGTGGGTACCAGCCCGCTCCCACAGTTGTTTTTGCGTTGCTCCCAATAGAACAGGCCCCGACACGAATGCCGGGGCCTGTAATGGCCACATCCTTGTGGCCTTCGCATGAACTCTCAAGTCGCGGCAGACGTATGACCCGGCCCGTCTACCGCACCTTCTCCCGGTCCAGGCGAGAAGCCTTGTTTTACTCGGACTTCAGGCCGTCAGCGGACACCGCTTTGACACCTTTGATGTTCTTGGCGATCGCCACGGCGGTTGTTTTCTGAGCGTCTGTCAGAACGGTCATGGAAGACAGGGAAACAACGCCTTTGTTGGTTTCGACTTTGATGTCGGTGCCTGGGATGCCTTTTTCGGTGACCAGGTCTGCTTTGACTTTGGTGGTGATCCAGGTATCGGAAACATCCTCTTTCGCTTCAGTAACTTCACCGGCGGCCAGCATCATGGGTGCCTGAGTCGCTTGGGTGGTCTCTGCAAATGCGGCGTTGGCCATAGTCAGGGTCAACGCGGTAGCAGTAGCGGCAGCGATAGCGAACTTCTTCATACGAGTAACTCCTGTATTTCTGGAAAGTCTGCTGCGTGTCTTGTCAGCAGGGTTACAGGAGATAGTGCGAACGCTGTGCCAACGACTCGATAAAAAATAAACACCGTAAATCAATAGCTTATAAAAAAAGGCAACTTTCGAAATCATGCAAATTGCATGACTACGAAATTATCTACATGCAACTTGCGGGTTTTAACGCAGGCCTAAGGCCATGAATTGTCGGGATTTTCTTGATTATCTAAATCGCCCTTAAATGCCGAGCAAAAAAATGCCCCGCGTCGTGGAACGCGGGGCCTTTGAAGGATGAAAATGGATCAGGCGCCAGTGCAGCCTTTAGGCGCGTATTCCTGTGCAGCCGTCGTGGCGCAAGTCCACCCACCGGCGAGCGTGCGCGTAAGTGTGATGGTTTTGCTGAGTACCGGCCCTGGAGCGTTGAGAATCGTGCAACCAATTGTACCTGCACCGTCAGAGGCGGTACCCGATGCCGTAATCGTGCAATTACCGGTGGTCAGCGTACCGCCGATCAGTGCGAGGGTGGGGTTAGTGCCCTGGTTGATGATGTCTTCGAAAGGCACTTTCAGTGCCGAAATTTCTGCAAGCGCAGCAGTGACTTTCGCCCGCGACTGGTACTTCGAATACTGCGGCAATGCAAACGTCGCCAAAATCCCGATGATCGCCACCACGATCAGCAGTTCGATCAGAGTAAAACCATTTTGATTTTTCATAGACAGGCTCCATGCATGAGTCGAAATCTCATGATCTGAACAAGGCACAGCACAGGTCATGCCAAGCCGCGCGCCCCCCTGCCTGCGGGCCAAAAGCGCGCGGTAAAGATCTTTCCTACTCCAAGGATCCGCACTATCTGACACTTTTTGTCACCTCACCCCGGCTGGTTTGGTTCCACTGCTTGACTAGGCTATAAGTCATTAACTGTCTGCGTCCGGTGTCCCAATGAATGACATTGCCCTTAGCGGTCTGGCCAAGCAATTGGTGCTGGCCGAACTCATCACTGATCAAAGTGCGCAACAGGCGCATCAGCAAGCCCAACGCAATCGAATCTCGCTGGTCAGCTATCTGGTGCAAAACAAACTGCTGAAAAGCTGGCAGGTCGCCGAGGTGGCTTCGGAGCATTTCGGCATGGCCCTGCTGGACCTCAACTGCCTGGATAAGGACACCCAACCCCGAGGACTGGTCAGTGAGAAGCTGATCCGTCAGCACCATGCCCTGCCCCTCTGGCGGCGAGGTAACAAGCTATTCGTGGGGATTTCCGACCCGACCAATCATCAAGCCATCAACGACATCCAGTTCAGCTCCGGGCTGAACACCGAAGCCATTCTGGTCGAGGAAGACAAGCTCAGCGACGCCATCGAAAAATTCTTCGACAACCACTCCACCGGCCTCGAAGACATGGCCGATGTCGAGCTCGACGGGCTGGACATCGAGTCGGTCGATGAGCAGAAACAGGACCCCATTGCAGGGCAAGATACCGATGACGCGCCCGTGGTTCGCTTCGTCCACAAGATGCTACTCGATGCGATCAAGAGCGGCTCTTCCGACCTGCATTTCGAGCCCTATGAAAAAATCTACCGCGTGCGGATGCGCACCGACGGCATGCTGCGGGAGGTCGCCAGGCCGCCGACGCAACTGGCCAACCGCATTGCTTCCCGGCTGAAGGTCATGGCCAGTCTCGACATCTCCGAGCGGCGCAAACCCCAGGACGGGCGAATCAAGATGCATCTGTCCAAAAGCAAATCCATCGACTTCCGGGTCAATACCCTGCCGACCCTGTGGGGCGAGAAGGTGGTGATCCGGATCCTCGACCCGTCCAGTGCACAAATGGGCATCGATGCCCTCGGTTACGAACCCGAGCAAAAAGACCTGTACATGGCCGCCCTCAAGCAGCCACAGGGGATGATCCTGGTAACCGGCCCCACCGGTTCGGGCAAGACGGTGTCGCTTTATACCGGGCTGAACATACTCAACACCGTCGACATCAATATTTCCACTGCCGAAGACCCGGTAGAAATCAACATCGAAGGCATCAACCAGGTCAACGTCAATGCCCGGCAAGGACTGGATTTCGCCCAGGCGCTGCGCTCGTTTCTGCGTCAGGACCCGGACGTGATCATGGTCGGCGAAATCCGCGACCTCGAAACCGCCGAAATTGCCATCAAGGCCGCCCAGACCGGGCACATGGTGCTTTCCACCCTGCACACCAACAGCGCCGCGCAAACCCTGACCCGCTTGCACAACATGGGGATTCAGGGGTTCAACATCGCGACCTCGGTCAGCCTGATCATCGCCCAGCGCCTGGCGCGCAAACTGTGCAGCCATTGCAAGAAACCCATCGAGATTCCCCGCGAGGCGTTGCTCAAAGAAGGCTTTCCCGAGGAACGGATCGGCTCGTTCACGATCTATGAACCGGTCGGTTGCGATCAATGCAACGGCGGTTACAAAGGGCGCGTAGGGATTTATGAAGTGGTAAAAAATACTCCGGACCTGCAACGGCTGATCATGGCCGAAGGCAATTCACTGGAAATCGATATCCAGATGCGCAAGGACGGCTTCAATGACCTGCGTACTTCGGGCCTGCTCAAGGCCATGCAAGGCATCACCAGCCTTGAAGAAATCAACCGGGTCACCAAGGACTGAACATGGCGGTCAAAGCAGCGAAAATCAGCGTATATGCCTGGGAAGGCAAAGACAAAAAAGGCACAAGAATGACCGGCGAATTGACCGGCCAGAATCCCGCGCTGATCAAGGCGCAGTTGCGCAAGCAAGGCATCAACCCGGGCAAGGTTCGAAAAAAAACCGCGTCCATTTTCAGTGCCGGCAAACGTATCAAGCCCTTGGACATTGCTCTGTTTACCCGGCAGATGGCGACCATGATGAAAGCCGGCGTACCGTTGCTGCAATCGTTCGACATTATCGGCGAGGGCTTCGACAACCCGAACATGCGCAAGCTGGTGGACGAGGTGAAACAGGAAGTCGCGGCCGGCAACAGTTTCGCCGCGGCCCTGCGCAAGAAACCCCAGTATTTCGATGAGCTGTACTGCAACCTGGTGGATGCCGGCGAGCAGGCCGGCGCTCTGGATACGTTGCTGGAACGGGTGGCGACCTACAAGGAAAAGAGCGAAAGCCTCAAGGCCAAGATCAAGAAAGCCATGACCTACCCACTGGCCGTGGTATTCGTCGCGATCATTGTGACCGGGATTCTACTGGTCAAGGTGGTGCCGCAATTCGAGTCGGTGTTCTCCGGGTTTGGTGCCGAGTTGCCGGCATTCACCGTGATGGTCATCGGCTTGTCGGAGTTCATGCAGGCCTGGTGGTGGATGCTGCTCGGCGTGCTGGCTGGAGCATTCTTCGGCGTGCGTCACGCCTTTAAAAAGTCCCCGGGCTTTCGTGACCGGATGGACACCTGGCTGCTGAAACTGCCGTTGGTGGGCGCGCTCATGTACAAGTCCGCCGTGGCCCGTTACGCCCGCACCTTGTCGACCACATTTGCCGCCGGGGTGCCATTGGTCGAAGCTCTGGATTCAGTGGCGGGCGCAACCGGCAATATCGTGTTCAAGCGCGCGGTGTTACGTATCAAGCAGGACGTTTCCACCGGCATGCAGCTGAATTTTGCCATGCGCACCTCTGGCATCTTTCCGAACATGGCGATTCAGATGACGGCCATTGGCGAAGAGTCCGGCGCTCTGGACGACATGCTCGACAAGGTCGCGAGTTTCTACGAGGCTGAGGTGGACAACATGGTCGATAACCTGACCAGTCTGATGGAGCCTTTCATCATGGTGGTGCTGGGGGTTATCGTCGGCGGCCTGGTGGTTGCGATGTACCTGCCCATCTTCCAACTTGGCTCAGCGATCTGATATGTCCTTGAACGAATTTCTGAGTCTCAACCCGCTGGCCTTCACGATCACGGCATTGGTGATCGGTTTGCTGATCGGCAGTTTCCTCAACGTGGTGGTCTGGCGCTTGCCGAAAATGCTTGAGCGTGAATGGCGCCTGCAGGCCCATGACGTACTGGATTTGCCACCCGAAGCCCCCGGCCCGGCTTACAACCTGATACTTCCTCACTCCGAGTGCCCCGACTGCGGCCATCGGATTCGAGCGTGGGAAAACATTCCCGTGCTCAGTTACCTGTTTTTACGCGGGCGATGCTCCAACTGTGCGGCGCCGATCAGCAAACGTTACCCGCTGACCGAACTGGCCTGTGGCGTGCTGTCGGCGTTCGTCGCCTGGCATTTCGGCTTCGGTTGGCAGGCCTGCATGGTGCTGGTCCTGAGCTGGGGCCTTTTGGCGATGAGCCTGATCGATGCCGAGCATCAGCTGTTGCCGGACGTGCTGGTGCTGCCGTTGATATGGTTGGGGTTGATCGTCAACAGCTTCGGGCTCTTCGTCTCACTGCATGATGCGCTCTGGGGTGCGGTGGCCGGCTACATGGCTTTGTGGACGGTGTTCTGGCTGTTCAAGCTGATCACCGGCAAGGACGGCATTGGCTACGGTGACTTCAAGCTCTTGGCGATGCTCGGCGCCTGGGGCGGCTGGCAGATACTGCCCATGACCATCCTGCTGTCATCGCTGCTGGGCGCCATCATCGGGGTGATTTTACTGCGCCTGCGGGACGCGAAAACCTCGACGCCGCTGCCCTTTGGCCCTTATCTGGCGATTGCCGGCTGGATTGCCTTGCTCTGGGGTGGTCAAATAACCGGCTTCTATTGGCAGTTTGTCGGTTTGAAATGAATACCCCTGTGGAAAAACCCTGGATTCTCGGCCTGACCGGCGGCATCGGCAGCGGCAAAAGCGCGGCAGCCCAGCACTTCATCGATCTGGGCGTGCACGTGGTGGACGCTGATCATGCAGCTCGCTGGGTGGTCGAACCCGGTCGCCCGGCACTGGCGAAGATTACCGAGCACTTTGGCCCCGGCGTGCTGCAAGTCGACGGCCAACTGGATCGCGCGGCGCTGCGCAAGCTGATCTTCGAAGTGCCGGATGAACGCCGCTGGCTCGAAGCGCTGCTGCATCCGCTGATCGCCGAAGAAATCACCCACCATCTGGCCAAGGCACAATCGTCTTACGCGATTCTGGTTTCGCCGCTGCTGATCGAGTCCGGGCAGTACGCCATGACCCAACGGGTCCTGGTGATCGATGCCCCGGAACAGTTACAGATCGAACGCACCCTGCAGCGTGACCAGACCAGCGAACAGCAGGTCCAGGCGATCCTCAAGGCCCAGTCCAGCCGACAGGACCGCGTGAGCCATGCCGACGATGTGGTGGTCAACGACCGCGACCTCGCCTGGCTGCACAGCGAGGTCGAACGCCTGCATCACTTTTACCTTACTTTGCGTGGAGGCCAGTCATGAGCCAAACCCCAACCGTCGATTGCCCAACCTGTGGCGCCCCTGTCGAATGGAGCCCCGAAAATACGTTCCGGCCGTTCTGTTCGGACCGTTGCAAACTGATCGACCTGGGCGCCTGGGCGTCGGAAGAACACAAGATCCCGGTGAGCCCGGATGCCGAAGACGAACTGTTCAGCGAAGACTTCGACCCGCGTCACTGATCCCGACCCTCAGGGCCGCATAAAGCCGTAGTCCTGGCCTTCGTCGAGGTTCTCGGCGAGAAACCGCAACTCATCGGCCAGGTCTTCGATATTGCGTACCGCCTTGCTCTGCTGCACTACCGCACTGAGCAAGGCGCGCAGGCTCAATCCCGGATCGAAGCCCACCTCTTGCGCCATATCCACACTCTGACGCAATTCCTGTCTGGCCCACTCGTACACACTCATGCCGTTGCTCCTGAAGGTTTTCCAGAGCATGGATTCGGCAACGTTTTTTGGATTTGATGTGGATCAAGATTTGGGGTCGTCATCTTTCCAGGGGGCCGAAAGGTAGCGCGTGCGATTGAACGTCTCCAACCATTCGGGGCAGAACACCACCAATGCGCTGACCACCATGCCGTTGATAAACGCTTCCGGGAAAATCAGCAGCCACAGGTAACCGACAAAATCTTCCAGCCAATAGGGCATGGCGAAACGTTCGTCGTACCACAGCAGCGTGAGCGCCAGAATCAAACACAACAGGGCCGACAACGCAGCGGCAAAAAAGCCGGAACAGAAGATGTACACAAAGGGATTACGCGGCTGCGCGCGCTCGACCAGGATGGCGCAGCACTCGGTAATCAGCACCGGCAGCAGAATCAGCAGCGCGCCGTTGACCCCCATGGCCGCCATGTCCTGCCGCCCGAGCAGCACCAATCCCGTTTGCGCGACCAACCCGCCGACAATCGCCAACGGCCAATCCAGCAGTAACGTCACCGCCGTCATGCCGATGAAGTGATAGGACACGCCAGTATCAAAGTCCCGTCGCACCAGCCAAAGCATGAACAGCGCGAACACCGTGCCGAACAACAGATGCTGACGGCGGCTATCGCTGAACAATTCAACCCAGGGCGCTCGACAGACAGCCCAGATCACCGCCGGCAGGTAAATCAGCCAGCCGACTGTGAGGCTTTGCGGTGACAGCAGTTCAGCGCCAATCATGGGCGTGCATTCCTAGGCGCCGGGGCTCCCCGAAGCAAAAGACTGAGCAGCAACACTGTTCTATATTTCACGCGTCTCTCCCGTCGTGATTGCTCTCAGTCTATACCGGCGTTTCTGACTGGCCGTGTCGCGCGTTTACCCCGGCGAGTAGAGAATCCGAGGTCAAGGTAGAGGTTTATCCGAATTCTTCACTGTTCGGTGACGGCAAGGAAATGGAGGTTGAACAATGAACTAGACTCACGCGGTTGGTATGAAGTTGAACGTCAAGAGCAGAGGGCCGTCCACGACTGACGCCAGTTTTGCTCGAAGCAATGCGACTGGCATCTGTGAGGCTTTGGTCATGGCAAAGGATAAGAAGAAACCCGCTGTTAAAAGTAACGCCGCTGAACCCTTGAAACTGACGAACAAAGACTATCTTGAGCAGTTACGCCGGCTGCACATCGAAATGGTCAAGTTGCAGGAATGGGTGAAACAGAAAGGCATCAAGATTTGTATCGTCTTCGAGGGGCGCGACGGTGCCGGCAAGGGCGGCACGATCAAGGCGCTCACTGAGAGGGTGAGCCCGCGTGTCTTTCGGGTGGTCGCGCTACCTGCACCGACCGATCGCGAGAAGAGCCAGATGTACATGCAGCGCTACATGTCGCACATGCCAGCGGCCGGCGAAGTGGTGATCTTCGATCGCAGTTGGTACAACCGCGCAGGGGTCGAACGGGTGATGGGATTTTGTACCGATGAACAGACGACCCGTTTCCTGGCCTTGGCTCCCCTCATGGAACGCATGATGGTCGACTCGGGCGTAATGCTGTTCAAGTACTGGCTGGAAGTCAGCGAAGAGGAGCAGACCCGCCGGCTCGAGGCGCGGATCAAGGATGGCCGCAAAATCTGGAAACTGACGCCAATGGATCTCAAGTCATACAGCCGCTGGTATGACTACTCGCGCGCACGCGACGACATGTTCAAGGCGACCGACACCGATCATGCTCCCTGGCTTGTGGCCAACTCGAACGACAAAAAGCGGGCCCGCCTCAACATCATCTCTGATTTGCTCAGCCGCATTCCGTACAAGAATGTACCGCGCGAGAAGGTGATTTTGCCCAAACGGCAGAAACCAGGCGGCTATCGTGAACCGAATCATCCGCTGCGGCGAATTCCAGAAAAATTCTGACCGGCACGTTCAAGCGGATCTGCGCTGTATACCAGAGGGCCACAGTCCTATGAGCCATTCGGATGCTTCGCCTCCCGTCCCGGAACCGGGCCGGATTGCCCATCGGGATACCGGCGGCGACAAGGCCGGTTGGGATCGCTGGCTACCGGGACTGCGCACGCTACGCGGATACAAAATTGCCTGGTTGAGGCACGACCTTGTGGCCGGTTTGGTACTGACCACGATGCTGGTGCCTGTCGGCATCGCCTACGCAGTGGCGTCGGGCGTACCCGGCATCTATGGCCTTTACGCGACCATCGTTCCGCTGCTCGCTTATGCGCTGTTCGGACCCAGCCGGATTCTGGTGCTGGGGCCGGATTCCTCGCTGGCGGCCGTCATTCTCGCCGTCGTGCTGCCACTGTCCGGCGGTGATCCGCATCGTGCCATCGCCCTTGCGAGCATGATGGCGATCGTATCGGGGGTTGTGTGCATCCTGGCCGGCATAGCGCGCCTGGGTTTTGTCACGGAGCTGCTTTCCAAACCGATCCGCTACGGGTACATGAACGGGATCGCGCTGACGGTATTGATCAGCCAACTGCCCAAATTTTTCGGTTTTTCGATTGAATCCGACGGCCCGCTAAGAAACCTGTGGGCGATCGCTACAGCTGTAATGGAGGGGAAAACCAACTGGACCGCGTTCATGGTCGGCGCAGGCACCTTGGCCGTGATTATGCTGCTCAAGGGCAACAAGCGCGTGCCGGGCATTCTGATTGCCGTGGCAGGGGCGACCGTCGTTGTGGGCATGCTGGACCTTGCAGCGCGGTCCGGAATATCGGTCCTCGGCTCTCTTCCACAAGGCTTGCCTGCGTTCGCCATCCCCTGGATCACTCGTGACGATATCGTCCCCGTCCTGATCGGCGGTTGTGCCGTTGCCCTGGTTTCGTTTGCCGATACCAGCGTGCTCTCGCGTGTCTATGCGGCGCGGACCCGTACCTATGTCGACCCGAACCAGGAAATGGTGGGCCTCGGCGTCGCCAACCTGGCCGCCGGATTTTTTCAGGGTTTTGCAATCAGCAGCAGTTCGTCACGTACGCCCGTGGCCGAGGCCGCAGGCGCCAAAACCCAGTTGACCGGAGTCATCGGCGCGCTTGCGGTTGCCTTACTGCTGGTGGTGGCACCGGACCTGTTGAAGGATTTACCTACCAGCGCACTGGCTGCGGTGGTGATCGCCTCCGCCATCGGCCTGATCGAGGTCAGCGACCTGCGACGAATTTATCGAATCCAGCGTTGGGAGTTCTGGCTGTCAATCGTCTGCACCGTCGGCGTGGCCGTGCTGGGGGCGATTGAAGGCATCGGCCTGGCCATCGTGATCGCCGTCATCGAATTTCTGTGGGATGGCTGGCGCCCTTACTCTGCCGTTCTGGGACGCGCGGAAGGCGTCAAGGGTTATCACGACATCAAGCGCTATCCCGACGCGCGCCTTGTACCCGGTCTAGTACTGTTTCGCTGGGATGCGCCGTTGTTTTTCGCCAACGCCGAGTTGTTCCACGACCGAGTGCTCGACGCCGTGGCGGCATCGCCTACGCCAGTGCGCTGGTTGGTCGTTGCGGCGGAACCTGTCACCAGCGTGGACGTGACCTCCGCCGACATGTTGGCGGAGCTGGACGAAACCTTGCACGCGGCGGGTATCAAGTTGTGCGTGGCCGAGATGAAGGATCCGGTCAAGGACAAGCTGAAGCGATTCGGGCTTTTCGCGCGACTTGGCGAAACGGCGTTCTTTCCAACAATAGGCACTGCAGTCGACAGCTATCTGATGATTCATCCGGTGGATTGGGAGGACCAGGATCACTGAGTAGCATCGAAGATACCCGCGACCAGCACGCAGATTGCCAGCGCGTCTATGCTGGACTTACCGATCGCAGCCTTTGTAACTCTCTACTGGAGGTAATCAATGGTTCCCACGCCCATGCTCGAAAAGATTTTTTCCCGGGATCTGCTCGATGTGCTGATTCGTGCCGGAGTGATTGCCGTTCTGGTGATGTTCTGCTTTCAGATATTCAGCCCGTTCCTCGACCTGATGCTCTGGTCGGTGATCCTGGCAATCACCCTCTACCCCTTGCAAGTCAGGTTCAAAGGCAAGCTGGGGAACAAAGACGGGCTCACCGCGACGCTGATCGTATTGATCGCCATCAGTATTCTTATGGTGCCTGTTTATTTGTTGGGAGCCTCGCTTGCGGAATCCGTGGAGAAGGTCATGACCATGGTCAAAACCGACAGCTTCCATATTCCGCCACCGTCCGATACGGTAGCCAGCTGGCCACTCGTGGGAAAACCTCTTTATAACTTGTGGGCGCAAGCCACCACTGACCTGCCCGATCTGGCACAGAAGTTCATACCGCAGATCAAAGGTGTCAGCCTCTCCCTGCTGAGCAAGCTTGCGGGTGTCAGCATGGGGCTCCTTTTATTCATCGTCGCCCTGATTATTGCCGGTATTTTTTTAGCGTATGGCGAAAGCGGTCACCGCAGCGCGGTGCGAATCGTTTCGCGCTTCAGCGGTCCGATCAATGGGCCGAAAATCGCTGATCTGTGCACCGCCACCATCCGGGCAGTGGCGTTGGGGGTGGTCGGTATCGCCTTCATCCAGATGCTGTTGGTGGGCATCGGCTTTGTGCTCATGGGCGTCCCCGGCGCCGGTCTTCTCGCTTTGGCGGTGCTGCTTCTTGGCATCATGCAATTACCGGCGAGCCTGATTACCCTTCCGGTCATCGCCTTTGTTTTCATGAGCGAAGGTGCCAGCACGGCGACCATTGTGTTTGCCATCTATGTCTTCATCGCAGGATTGGTCGATAACGTCCTCAAACCACTGTTGCTAGGCCGTGGTGTCGATGTACCGATGCCTGTGGTGCTGATCGGTGCCTTGGGCGGCATGGTCACGGGCGGTATCCTCGGCTTGTTTATCGGCCCTGTGATACTCGCGGTCGGTTATCAGCTGTTCTGGGAATGGGTGGATCAAGCGCAAGAACCCGGGCCAGACAACCAGGGGCAGACCTGACACGGCGGCCGAGGATATCCCCATGCTGTTAAACCTGCTGGCCGGCCTCCCCGTAATGTTGTTCTGCCTGCTGATGCAAGCCGTTTTCGTGACCATATGCCTGCGTCAATACGTGCATTTCAGGCATTCCAAACCGCCTGAAACGCAATGGCTGAATATCCTGTTGTTATCAATGGTCATGCTGCTGATGTTGCTGAGTAATTTCGTGCAGATTGCCATCTGGGCCGCGCTGTTCACGCTGCTTGATGAGTTCGACGAATTCGCCATCGCGCTGTATCACTCGGCGGTCAACTTCGCCACGCTGGGCTACGGAGACATCGTCATGTCCTCTCGCTGGCGTCTGCTTGGCCCATTGGAGGCAGCCAACGGAATCCTGATGTTTGGTGTCTCCACCTCAGTGATGACCGCTGCGGTGATGGATGTCATAAAACACAACATGGAAAGGCTACAGCAGCGTTAACGCCCGTAGGCATGCACCGATCATGGCAGGGCCTTCTCCAGCGCCTCACGCAATTGTGCCGCCGTGGCGTATTCGTGCTGCCCCACCAATTGGCCGTCCTTGAGCTGCAGCCACAGCACTTTATCCACGGACCCGGGGTAGCGCGGCGCCACGCGACCATCACGGTCAAGCATCACTCGATAGGAATAATCGCGCATAGCCGGTACTGCGAACATCTTCGCGATCAGTCGAGGCATGCGCTGGATGTCTGCGACAAATACCGTGTGCCTAGCCTCCAGGTAGCCCTTGGGCTGGTCCTGCAGAGCGGCGCCGATTAGTTTGGCGGCGTCCATGCTGCGCGCCACCAGTAGCGTCTGAGTCTGGTTATCGAGCGTGAAGGCCTGATCGAACTGATCAAGTAAGGTCCACGGCGCCAGGCGCTCGCCAACCTCCAGTGCCTGGGCCCAAAGAGGCAAAAGACTGAGCAATAACACCGGCCAATATTTCACGTTCTACTCCTTGTTTGAGCGCATATGCGTAATGCCCGCCAGTCTACACCGTCCGTTCCGAGTGCCCAGCGCCTCCGTTTACCGTTTCACGCTTTCTGCTTGTCGCAAATGAACGCTAAGCTTGGGCCTATGGATGACTCAGATTATTTACGCCTGCTGACCATTGCGGCCGAGCAAGCCAACACGTTCCTGTCCAATGCCCGCAAATGGGAGCGCGAGCGTTGGGTTTGCCAGCGCCTGCTGCAAGGCCTGAACATTCCCTATCGCGCCGACGAATTTGCCCCCGCCGGGGAGCCGCCGGACGTGTTGTTCCGCGACGCGAATTTCGAGGTGTTTTTCGTGCTCGACGAAGGCCGACGCCTCAACGACGAATGGCGCGACGAGCTGCAACGTCGACGCAGCGCGTTTTCCCTGAGCCAACTGGTGCGCCGCGAGGCCAAGCCCCGGCGGATCCCGGCCAATGAATTTCTACTGAGGCTGGCGCCGACTTTGCGCAAAAAAGCCCACAACTACAAAGAGCGCGGCATGGACCTGGGGGAGCTGGACATCATTGCCTTCGCCAGCCTCAAGCGCGAAGTGCTGGACCTCAACAGCCACTTTCCGCCGCCCACCGAATACTTGCGTCAGGGTTGGCGCTCGCTGTCGCTGGTCGGCCCGACTTTCGCCCGAGTGCTCTTCGCCCACCCCGAAGCCCCGGACTTCCTGCGCGGCAATCTGGGGCGCAGCATCGTTTTCGATGTCGGGATCAGCCTGTGAGTCCGTTGCGGACATGGCGCAATCACTGCTCGAGTGTTACAAAGTGGCATCGTTCGCCTGGACGATACAGTGAACGTCGAGCCGATCCCGGACAGTGGTTATGTGTCATTCAACCCAGGGTAAAAGCCTCTGTAGCTTCTTCACATTCAGTAACGTCTACCCGACGAGGCCCAATATGACCAGCCGCCTGAACCCGGACGACCAGAAGCATGTCGAAGAGTACCTGCGCCTGTCCCAGCACCAAGTCGAGCGCCGGCCTTTCCGGCCGTGGATGCTCCTGGTGATGGTGTTGGCAGTGACCATTGGTTTAGGCCTGTTGAGCCGCCTTATCAGTTACCTGACGCTATGAGTTGCCTTGCACTCGCGAAGGTATTGCCACCGATTTCCTTTAGCCTTGCGAGATATCCCCATGACTCATCGTATTGTCATCGTCGGCGGCGGCGCCGGCGGTCTGGAGTTGGCTACCCGTCTGGGTAAGACTCTGGGCAAGCGCGGCACGGCCAGTGTGATGCTGGTCGACGCGAACCTGACCCACATCTGGAAACCGCTGTTGCACGAAGTGGCGGCAGGTTCTCTGAACTCCTCCGAAGACGAACTCAACTATGTCGCCCAGGCAAAATGGAACCACTTCGAGTTCCAGCTGGGGCGCATGAGTGGGCTCGATCGTACGCAGAAAAAAATCCAGTTGGCCGCCACCTACGACGATGCCGGCCTGGAGCTGGTGCCGGCGCGCGAAGTGCCTTACGACTCGCTGGTGATTGCCGTCGGCAGCACCACCAACGACTTCGGCACTCAAGGCGCGGCGCAACACTGTCTGTTCCTCGACACCCGCAAACAGGCCGAGCGCTTCCATCAGCAACTGCTCAATCACTACCTGCGCGCCCACGCCGGGCAAACTGACGCAGTGCAGCAGATCAGCGTAGCGATCGTCGGCGCCGGTGCCACCGGGGTCGAACTGGCAGCGGAACTGCACAACGCCGCCCATGAACTCGCGGCCTACGGCCTGGACCGGATCAAACCGGAAAACATGCACATCACCCTGATCGAAGCCGGGCCACGGGTGCTGCCAGCTCTGCCGGAACGAATCGGCGGGCCTGTGCATAAAACCCTGGAGAAACTCGGGGTCAACGTGATGACTAACGCTGCAGTCAGCGAAGTGACGGCAGACAGCCTGATTACCGCCGATGGCAAAATGATCAACGCCAGCCTGAAAGTCTGGGCCGCCGGAATTCGTGCTCCGGCCTTCCTCAAAGACATCGATGGCCTGGAAACCAACCGCATCCATCAGCTGCAAGTGTTACCGACCCTGCAAACCACCCGCGACGAAAACATCTTCGCCTTCGGTGACTGCGCGGCCTGCCCACAACCGGGCACCGATCGCAATGTACCGCCGCGCGCGCAGGCTGCGCACCAGCAAGCTTCGTTGCTGGCCAAATCGCTGAAACTGCGGATCGAAGGCAAATCCCTGCCGGAGTACAAGTACACCGACTACGGTTCGCTGATCTCGCTGTCGCGCTTTTCGGCTGTGGGTAACTTGATGGGCAACCTCACCGGCAGCGTGATGCTTGAGGGCTGGCTGGCGCGGATGTTTTACGTGTCGCTGTACCGCATGCACCAGATGGCGTTGTATGGCGCGTTCCGCACGGCGATGTTGATGCTGGGTAGCAAGATTGGGCGCGGAACTGAGCCGCGGCTGAAGCTGCATTAAGATTTCGGCGTTGCTTAGGGCCTCTTCGCGCGACACAGAGCGATACACCACGCCCGCTAAATGGCCACACCCGAGCAAGGCACTGCCTGCTTCGGTCATCGCCGCACTTGCGTGGCGTCCTTTATCGAGCGGTTGTGTCGTGCAACCAAGGGCTTGTTCGAGCACCTGAAAGACAATAGTTAAGCTCTGAAGGCCCAAGCCCTGCCTCTCCATCGAGAAGTAGGGCTTTTTTGCATTTACTGCAGGCAAAAAAAATCCCCGTATCTTTCAATACGAGGATTTTCAATATGGTCGGGGTAAGGGGATTCGAACTCCTGACATCCTGCTCCCAAAGCAGGCGCGCTACCGGACTGCGCTATACCCCGGTAAAAAAAAGGCACCTTTGAAAGGCGCCTTCTTCGATCAGCGCTTTTGGCGTCTGATCTTAAGATTCGATTCCAGCGTTAACTGGTTTCAAAAATGGTGGGTCGTGTGGGATTCGAACCTACGACCAATTGGTTAAAAGCCAACTGCTCTACCAACTGAGCTAACGACCCAAAAATGGTCGGGGTAAGGGGATTCGAACTCCTGACATCCTGCTCCCAAAGCAGGCGCGCTACCGGACTGCGCTATACCCCGGTTTGAAATTGGCTCCGTGACCAGGACTCGAACCTGGGACCCAATGATTAACAGTCATTTGCTCTACCGACTGAGCTATCACGGAACTACATATTTCAATTACAACATTTGAAACTTACTGCACTCTCTTCGACTCGTTCGCATCGCTGCGTTCGTGTGTCTGAGGCGCGCTATTCTACAATCTTAAACACCTCTGTCAACCCCCTAAATTGCTTTCAAGTTAATGATTTGCAACTTATTTCAGATTCCTGCTTGGGGAGCAGAAACCCTTCAGGGCGACTTACTGCGGGGCGCACTTTACAAGCCTTTTCCTTTAAGTTCAACAGCCTGGCGAAAAAAAGGCCTCGCGATGCGAGGCCTCCTTCATTGCACTGCCGCTGAGCGTCAGACGAAAACGATTTCGTCGTTTTCCACGGTGCCCTTGGCCGTCTCGCCCGGCATGAATCTACCCGACAGAATCAGCTGTGCCAGCGGGTTCTCGATCCAGCGCTGGATCGCCCGTTTGAGTGGCCGTGCGCCATAGACCGGGTCGTAACCGACGGCGATCAGCTTATCCATCGCTTCAGGGCTGAGTTCCAGCTTCAGCTCGCGCTCGGTGAGGCGGCTACGCAGGCGGCCCAACTGGATCTCGGTAATGCCAGCGATCTGATCCCGAGCCAGCGGCTCGAAAATCACCACTTCGTCGACTCGGTTGAT
Organism: Pseudomonas sp. B21-048; assembly: GCF_024748615.1. Taxonomy (NCBI): domain Bacteria; kingdom Pseudomonadati; phylum Pseudomonadota; class Gammaproteobacteria; order Pseudomonadales; family Pseudomonadaceae; genus Pseudomonas; species Pseudomonas sp. B21-048. Next base: position 4,804,359 of record NZ_CP087168.1, read on the forward strand.
GAACTCCGGCCGGAAGTGCGTGGAAATCGCATCCATCACTGCTGCTCGTTGCGCCTCGCGATCCCCTGTCAGTTCCTGGATCTGCACCGAGCCCAGGTTGGAGGTCATGACGATCACGGTATTTTTGAAATCTACCGTGCGGCCATGGCTGTCGGTCAGGCGTCCATCTTCAAGCACTTGCAGCAGGATGTTGAACACGTCCGGGTGGGCCTTCTCGACTTCGTCCAGGAGAATCACCGAATAAGGCTTGCGACGCACCGCCTCGGTCAGGTAGCCGCCCTCTTCATAGCCCACATAGCCCGGTGGCGCGCCGATCAGTCGAGCCACGGAATGTTTCTCCATGAACTCGGACATGTCGATTCGCACCATCGCCTCTTCGGTATCGAACAGAAACTCGGCCAGCGCCTTGCACAGCTCGGTTTTACCGACACCGGTCGGGCCGAGGAACATGAACGAGCCGCTCGGGCGATTCGGGTCGGACAACCCGGCCCGAGAGCGCCGCACCGCGTTGGAGACGGCGATCACCGCTTCGTCCTGGCCAATCACACGCTGGTGCAACAGGCTTTCCATCTTCATCAGTTTTTCGCGCTCGCCCTCGAGCATTTTCGCCACGGGGATACCGGTCCACTTCGACACGACTTCTGCGATCTCTTCTTCAGTCACCTTGCTGCGCAGCAACTGGTTTTCGCTTTTGCCATGCTGGTCGACCATTTGCAGGCTGCGCTCCAGGTCCGGGATCACTCCGTATTGCAGCTCGGCCATGCGGTTCAAGTCGCCTTTACGGCGCGCGGCTTCCAGTTCCTGACGGGACTGTTCGATCTTCTGCTGGATCTGTGCCGAACCCTGGACTTCGGCTTTTTCCGAATTCCAGATCTCTTCGAGGTCCGAGTATTCACGCTCGTGACGGTCGATTTCTTCCTGCAGTTTTTCCAGACGTTTCTTCGCCGCGTCGTCGCTTTCTTTCTTCAGCGCCTGGGACTCCACCTTCAGCTGAATCAAGCGACGTTCCAGGCGGTCCAGCACTTCCGGCTTGGAGTCGATTTCCATGCGGATGCGGCTGGCGGCTTCATCGATCAGGTCGATGGCTTTGTCCGGCAGCTGACGGTCGGTGATGTAGCGATGACTGAGCTTGGCCGCGGCGATGATCGCGCCGTCGGTGATCGCCACCTTGTGGTGAACCTCGTAACGCTCTTTCAGGCCACGCAGGATGGCGATGGTGTCTTCTTCGCTCGGCTCATCCACCAATACTTTCTGGAAGCGCCGCTCAAGGGCCGCGTCCTTCTCTATATATTGGCGGTACTCGTTGAGCGTGGTCGCGCCCACACAATGCAGTTCACCGCGAGCCAACGCCGGCTTGAGCATGTTGCCCGCATCCATCGAGCCTTCGCCTTTACCGGCGCCGACCATGGTGTGCAATTCGTCGATGAACAGAATGATCTGCCCTTCCTGCTTCGATAGTTCGTTGAGCAGGGATTTGAGGCGCTCTTCGAACTCGCCGCGGTATTTGGCCCCGGCAATCAGCGAGCCCATGTCCAGGGACAACAGACGCTTGCCTTTCAGGCCGTCCGGCACTTCACCGTTGATGATGCGCTGGGCCAGGCCTTCGGCGATGGCGGTTTTGCCCACGCCAGGCTCGCCGATCAGTACCGGGTTATTCTTGGTACGGCGTTGCAGGACCTGAATGGTGCGGCGAATTTCGTCGTCCCGACCGATCACCGGATCGAGTTTGCCCTCTTCAGCGCGCTTGGTCAGGTCGATGGTGTACTTGTCGAGCGCCTGACGTGACTCTTCGTGGTTGGCATCATTGACTGCCTCACCACCGCGCAGGTTATTGATCGCGTTTTCCAGGGCTTTCTTGCTCACGCCCTGGCCCAGCAACAATTTGCCGAGCTTGCTGTTCTCGTCCATCGCGGCGAGCAGCACCAGTTCGCTGGAGATGAACTGGTCGCCCTTCTGCTGGGCCAGACGATCGGCCTGATTGAGCAGGCGCGCCAGATCCTGCGACATGTTCACGTCGCCGGTGGGATTCTGGATTTTCGGTAGCTGATCGAGTGCTTTGGTCAGTTCTTTACGCAGGCTGTTGACGTCGAAACCCACCTGCATCAGCAGGGGTTTGATCGACCCCCCCTGTTGCTCAAGCATGGCCTGCATCAAATGCGCCGGTTCAATGGCCGGATGATCGAGGCCGACGGCCAGGGATTGGGCGTCGGACAAGGCTAACTGCAACTTGCTGGTTAAACGGTCTATACGCATGGGTCACCTTCCTTTTGAGCAGGCCGGACCTATAAACATCCTGAATGAAGAAGCCTGCCAGATACCTCACTAGATGTGGTCAATTCTGGAAGATTCAAGCGTCGTACAGTTGATGTAGATCAGAGAAGTCTAGCGTTCGATCCAGACTAAAGAGGCAAACCGGCCGGTGCGTGGACTGCGGCGGTAAGAAAAGAAACGTGGATCGGTCACAGTGCAAAACCCGCCGCCGTAGACAGCCGTTACACCGCGAGCGGCCAGCCGCAAACGCGCCAGCGCATAGATGTCGGCCATGAACTTGCCGGCATTCTGGCTCGGCACAAAGGCTTTGGCGGCTTCAGGCAATTGCTGGACGAAGGTTTCGCGCACTTCCGGGCCGACTTCAAAGGCTTGCGGGCCAATGGCCGGGCCGAGCCAGACCAGCACGTTTTCAGGCGGCACAGCCAGGCTGTCGAGGGTCGCTTCGAGCACACCTGCCGCCAATCCACGCCAACCGGCATGGGCCGCCGCAACGCGGGTGCCGGCACGGTCGCAAAACAGTGCTGGCAGGCAATCAGCGGTCATCGCCGCGCAGGCGATACCGGGTGTTGCCGTCCAGCTGGCGTCAGCGGTGGCCGTAATGCCTGGGTCAGCATGGGCCACGACAATGCCGTGTACCTGCTTTAACCAGGCTGGCTGAATAGAGAAATGATCGGTGAGGCGACGGCGGTTTTCGGCGACAGCTTCAGGACTGTCGTCGACGTGATCGCCCAGGTTGAGGCTGTCGAACGGCGCCAGACTGACGCCGCCCGCACGGGTGGTGACGCAGGCTTTCACCCCGGCAGGCGCAGGCCAGTCGGGAATCAGCCAGTCACTCATCCGATGAACGCCTCGCGGTCTTGCTTGAGCAGCGACAGCAACCAGACAAAGTCATCCGGCAATGGCGATTCCCAGCTCATGCGTTTACCGGTGGTCGGATGATCCAGTTCCAGAAACCGCGCATGCAGCGCCTGACGCGGGAAATTCTTCAGGGATTCGACCATGGTCACGCTGGCGGCCGGCGGAATACGGAAGCGACCGCCATAGGCAGGGTCTCCGACCAACGGGTAGTTGATGTGCGCCATGTGCACGCGAATCTGGTGCGTACGACCGGTTTCCAGTTTCACCCGCACGTGAGTGTGGGAGCGGAAACGCTCGAGTACGCGGTAATGGCTGACGGCTTGCTTGCCACCTTCCATCACAGCCATGCGCTGGCGTTGCTGGCCATGTCGACCGATCGGCGCATTGATCTTGCCGCCGGCCGTTACCACACCGATCACGATGCATTCGTAGATCCGGCTGACGCTACGGCTCTGCAATTGCGTGACAAGCTGTGTCTGCGCCTGAATGGTCTTGGCCACCACCATCAGACCGGTGGTGTCCTTGTCCAGGCGATGCACGATACCGGCGCGGGGCACATTGATAATGTCCGGCACGTGGTGCAGCAAGGCGTTGAGCAAGGTGCCATCGGCGTGACCGGCGGCAGGATGCACCACCAGGCCCGCAGGCTTGTTGATCACCAGGATGTCGTCGTCTTCATAAACGATGTCCAGGGCAATGTCTTGAGCGATCCACTCGCCTTGAGCTTCCTGCTCGGCAGTGAGCTCGAGGATGGCGCCACCATGGACGATGTCTCGCGGGCGGATCACCGCCCCATCCACAGTCAGGCGGCCGTCTTTGATCCAGGCGGAAAGGCGCGAGCGCGAGTGCTCAGCGAATAATTGTGCGGCGACTTGATCGAGGCGTTGGCCGCCCAATTCGGACGGCACCTCTGCGCGAAGTTCAATTTTATCGGACATGCTCAGACTAGGCGTCGGCACAGCTTTTGGTTTCGGCTGCGCGCTTGTGGTTAAATACGGCGTCTTTTGCCCCGAGGCTTTTCAACGGGGCGCTCATCATAACAGGACGGCCCCGCCCAAGACAGCGGCCGTCATAGGGACGCAAGCCGCCATGCAAGTGAAACACCTGCTGCTGATCGCCATCCTCGCATTGACCGCTGCTTGCTCATCGAAGGAAGTCGTAGACGAAAACCTGAGCGAAGTCGAGCTGTACCAGCAGGCTCAGCACGACCTGGACAATAATAGCTACACCAGCGCCACAGCCAAGCTGAAGGCCCTGGAGTCGCGTTATCCGTTCGGTCGCTACGCCGACCAGGCTCAACTCGAGCTCATCTACGCCAACTACAAGAACACCGAGCCTGAGGCTGCGAAGTCCGCCGCCGAGCGTTTCATTCGTCTGCACCCACAGCACCCGAACGTCGATTACGCCTACTACCTCAAGGGGCTGACCTCTTTCGACCAGGACGTTGGCCTGCTGGCGCGCTTCCTGCCGCTGGACATGACCAAGCGTGACCCGGGCGCCGCTCGCGACTCTTACAATGAGTTCGCCCAGCTGACCAGCCGCTTTCCGAACAGCCGCTACTCGCCGGATGCCAAGCAGCGCATGATCTATCTGCGCAACCTGTTGGCTTCCTACGAAATTCACGTTGCCGACTATTACCTGACCCGTCAGGCCTATGTCGCCGCCGCGAACCGGGGTCGTTACGTGGTGGAAAACTTCCAGGAAACGCCTTCGGTCGGTGACGGCCTGGCGGTGATGACCGAAGCCTATCAGCGTCTGCACCTGGACGAACTGGCCGCAACCAGCCTCGAAACCCTGAAGCTCAACTACCCGAACCACCCAAGCCTGGTGGACGGTCAATTTGTGCCATCGAGGGATGAAGCCGACAACCGTTCGTGGCTGAGCAAGGCCACCCTGGGCCTGATCGAATCCCGTCCGCCGCTGCCGCCGGGCCAAACCCGCGCCAACCAGGACGTGCAGAGGCAGTTCCAGGATGCCAAGGACGCGATTCCGAACGAGCTCAAGCCTAAAGATGAAAACGGCGATGTGATCGAAGAAGAGCAGCACGAGTCCGAAGCCAACAACACCGACCGCTCGTGGTTCAGCTACATGACCTTCGGCGTGTTCGACTGACGCTGAGGTAATGTGCCGAAAAGGCGCCTTTCGAGGCGCCTTTTTTATTGCCGGATTTTAGTGGTGGGCGTATTGCGCTGTGCGCCTGACCCGTCCTTGGCTAAACTGCCCGTTCACCACTCAAAAAGCAGCCCACCATGCTTCGTTTATTGTTCTGGATCGTCCTGATTGCCGCTGCGGTATGGTTCTGGCGCAAGTTCAAGGGCTCGGCATCGGTCGCCAACACGCCGCGCGAGCAAGATGCTCCACCCATGGTCCGCTGTGCTCATTGCGGCGTACACCTGCCTCGCGACCGGGCGCTGAAACTGGAAAAACAGTGGTATTGCAGCCAGGCTCACCTCGAGCAAGGCCCGGGCTCCAGTGATCACTGAGACGTCCAGTCCCGGTAACAAACAGACCCAGCGACTGCTGCGTCTCTATCACCTCTACCGTTTAAGCATCGGCATTACCTTGGTGCTGTTGATCTCCAGCAACATGGACAACCAGTTGCTGACATTCGCCAATGACGATCTGCTGCGCAATGGCAGTTGGTTGTACCTGGTGCTGAATATCTTGCTGGTAGTCTTTCTGGCGAACACCCGGCGCCCGGCGCAGTTGTTCAGCCTGGTGCTGGTCGATATCTTGCTGCTGTGCGGCCTGTTCTATGCCGCCGGCGGCGTGGCCAGCGCCATCGGCAACTTGTTGATCGTGTCGGTGGCCATCGGCAATACCTTGCTGCGCGGACGAATCGGCCTGCTGATCGCAGCAGTCGGCGCCCTCGGCATCGTGGGTTTGAGCTTCCTGCTGAGCTTCAACCACCCTGCCAGCGCCAGCGATTACCTGCAAGTCGGCACCCTCGGCGCTTTGTGTTTTGCCGCGGCATTGCTGGTGCAAGGCTTGATCCGACGACTGGAAGTCAGCGAAACCCTGGCCGAACAGCGGGCCAGCGAAGTACTCGGCCTCGAAGCCCTCAACGCACTGATCCTGCAACGCATGCGCACCGGCATTCTGGTGCTCGACGAGCAGCGACGGGTACAACTGGCCAATCACAGCGCCCTGACCTTGCTGGGGCGGGAAAAACTGGATGGGCAGTTGATCGACGATCATTCGATACCGTTGGTCGAGCGGCTCCAACTGTGGCTCAACAATCCGACTTTACGCCCACAAAGCCTGAAAATCGCCAGCAATGGCCTGGAGCTGCAACCGAGCTTCATTGCCCTGGACCAAAGTCCGCACCACCAGACACTGGTCTTTCTCGAAGACCTCGCCCAAATCGCCCAACAGGCCCAGCAACTGAAACTCGCCGCCCTCGGTCGCCTGACCGCCGGTATTGCCCATGAGATCCGCAATCCACTGGGCGCCATTAGTCATGCCGCACAGTTACTGCAGGAATCCGAGGAACTGAACACCACGGATCGGCGTCTGACGCAGATTATTCAAGACCACTCTCAGCGCATGAATCGGGTAATCGAAAACGTCCTGCAACTTTCCCGTCGCCAGCAAAGCGTGCCGCAACGGCTCGATTTGAAACCATGGCTGGAGCACTTCGTCGTCGAAACCCGCGAAAGCGCGAGCAAATGTCAGCACATTCACCTGCGCATCAGTCTGGGGGACTTCAAAACCCTGATGGATCCAAATCAGCTGACCCAGATTCTTGACAATCTCTTACGAAATGCCTGGCGCCATAGCGCACTGATGCACAATCAGGCGCAGGCCTGGCTTGAGTTGTACATCGACCCGGACAGCCAGTTGCCCACCCTTGAAGTCCTGGACGATGGCCCCGGCGTAGCACCGGACCAGCGCTCGCACTTGTTCGAACCGTTTTTCACCACCAGCAGCCAGGGTACTGGCCTGGGGCTTTATCTGTCCCGTGAGCTGTGCGAAAGCAATCAAGCCCGCCTAGACTTCAAACCACGCCAAGGCGGCTGCTTTCGCATCACCTTTGCTCACGGACGGAAACAAAGTTGAACATGAGCCCACGGCAAAAAATCCTGATTGTCGACGACGAGCCGGATATCCGCGAACTCCTGGAAATCACCCTGGGACGGATGAAACTCGACACCTTCAGCGCCCGCAACCTCGCAGAAGCGCAAGCACTGCTGGCACGGGAGACGTTCGACCTGTGCCTGACCGACATGCGCCTGCCCGACGGCACCGGTCTTGCCCTGGTTCAGCACATCCAGCAGTGCTATGCGCAAGTGCCGGTAGCGATGATTACCGCCTACGGCAGCCTGGAGACGGCAATCAACGCCCTCAAGGCCGGCGCCTTCGATTTTCTGACTAAACCGGTAGACCTCACCCGCCTGCGCGAACTGGTCATCAGCGCATTGAGTTTGCCTGCACCAGGCGGCACCCATGTCGCTATCGATCGACGGCTACTGGGCGCCTCACTGCCGATGCGCAACCTGCGCAAACAAATCGACAAACTGGCCCGCAGCCAGGCTCCGGTGTACATCAGCGGCGAGTCCGGCAGTGGCAAGGAGTTGGTCGCCAGATTGATCCACGACCAAGGACCACGCGCCACCCAAGCGTTCATTCCGGTGAACTGTGGAGCGATCCCGTCGGAATTGATGGAAAGCGAGTTTTTCGGCCATCGTAAAGGCAGTTTCAGCGGTGCGATCGAAGACAAACCCGGTCTGTTCCAGGCCGCCCATGGTGGCACGTTGTTCCTCGACGAAGTGGCAGACTTGCCGCTGGCGATGCAGGTCAAACTGCTGCGGGCGATTCAGGAGAAAGCCGTTCGCAGCATCGGTGGGCAGCAGGAAACCGTAGTCGATGTGCGCATTCTCTGTGCCACCCACAAAGACCTTGATGCCGAAGTCGCTGCCGAACGCTTTCGCCAGGACTTGTACTACCGACTCAACGTGATCGAACTGCGGGTGCCGCCCTTGCGCGAACGCCGCGACGACATTGAGCTTCTGGCCAACAACATGCTCAATCGATTGGCCGCCAGTACCGGCCAACCCGTCGCAAAACTCCACCCGCAAGCCCTCGAAGCCATGAAAAGCTATCGCTTTCCAGGGAACGTGCGGGAATTGGAAAACATGCTTGAGCGGGCGTACACCTTGTGCGAGAACAAACAAATCGAAGCCAGCGACCTTCGACTGGCCGAAGGTAACTGCAACCCGGACGGCGGTGTGCCGGACCTGACGCAGATCGACAATCTGGAAGCCTATCTGGAAAACGTCGAACGCAAACTCATCCTACAGGCCCTGGAAGAAACCCGCTGGAACCGCACGGCTGCGGCTCAGCGGCTGAATCTGTCGTTTCGGTCGATGCGTTATCGACTTAAGAAATTGGGTTTGGATTGAGGACCCTTTCACGGGCGATCCGACTTGCCCGCGAAGGCGATCTAAACCGACAACAAAGATCGCACGATCAGATCCGTCCGACTGGCGCATACGGCGCCGGGTCGATAATCGGCGACCGCCCCAGCATCACATCCGCAAACAACTGACACGATGCCGGCGCCAGCACCAGCCCATTGCGGTAATGCCCGCAATTGAGCCAGAGCCCGTCAAAACCCGGCACCTGGCCAATATAGGGAATCCCTTCCGGCGACCCCGGCCGCAACCCGGCCCAATGCCCCACCACCTCGGCGTCCGCCAGCGCCGGAATCAACTCCACCGCCGAGGCCTTCAGGCTCTTCAGCGCAGTATCGGTCGGCGTTTTATCGAAGCCTTCGTGTTCCAGCGTACTGCCGATCAGAATGTGTCCATCGCGCCGAGGAATGGCATAACGTCTTTTGGCCAGGACCATACTCGAAAGGAAATCCGCCGCGCACTTGTAGAGAATCATCTGGCCTTTGACCGGCTCGACCGGCAGTTCCAAGTCCAGGCCTTTCAGCAACGCCCCGCTCCAGGCCCCCGCTGTCAAAACCACCTGATCACCCGTGATCGCCCCCATTGAGGTCTGTACCCCGACCACCGCAGCGCCTTCGCGGATAAACCCGCTGACTTCGCACTGCTCATGAATCGTGACGTTTGGCAGCGCCAGCAACGCTGCCTTAAGGGACTTCACCAACCGTGGATTACGCACATTGGCCACATCGGCCATGTAGATCGCCCGCGAAAAACCGCCGCCCAACACTGGCACCGCATCATGTGCCGCAGAGATATCCACAGCCCGTAGCGGACGGTTTTCCCGTTTGGCCCAAGCGAGCGCTTCGGCCTCGTCAGGCAGGTCCAGCCAGTACAACCCGGTGGTGTGGACTTCAGGATCGATCCCGGTGGCCGCATACAGGCGCTCGGCCAGTTGTGGATAAAAGTCCTGGGACCAATGAGCCAACGCGGTGACGGCCGGACTGTAGCGCCACGGGTAGAGCGGCGAGACGATCCCGCCACCGGCCCAGGAGGCTTCCTGACCGACATTCGAGCGATCCAGCAGCACAACCCTCTGCACTTCGGACGCGAGATTGAACGCCGTCAGCAGGCCAATCACCCCGCCGCCGACAATCACCACTTGCTGTTGCTTGCTCATGTTCTGATCCAACCGTTCAATAGGCAGAAGGCGCAAAGGGCGCCCGAATAAAGAAACTCAGCGACCCCAGCAATCCCTGGTGGTCAGGCCGGACGCTGCATTGACCATGCTTCTGACGCCGGTGTTGGTAAGGGTGAAATCACCGCACTTGTCGCTCGCCATGGTCGAACCGGCCTTGCGTGTTGCCGTCAGCAGGAAAGTCTGATCGGTAAGGGTCGGGGTGATGGTATAGAAATCATTGCCGGCACTCAGGCCGGTGGCATTGGTGTAGACATAATTATTCTTCGAATAGAAGCGCTCAAGAATCTGCGCCTGCTCGGAAAGTAGCCCTGCCACTTCAGTGCGGCGGCCCTTTTTTACGTACTCAGTGAGGCTCGGATAGCCAATGGTGATGACGATCCCGATGATCGCTATCACGATCATGATTTCGATCAGGGTAAAACCTAGGTTGGATCTGCGCATGCCTCAACTCTCACTTACTGTATTTGTCGCCACATGATGCGACGGCCGCTGTCGCCACCGGACTCTTCCACCAGAGTGGTCACGCCACCACCGGAATCGTTCACCACTTTGCGGGTTGCGTCATTGACGACCGCGTTCAAAGTCGGAATACCGCCCGTGAAGATCACCCCGCTGGAAATCGTGTCAGTGCTGTCGACCGTCCCGTCGCCATTGGTATCGAGCACCGCGTAATTGAGCATCTTACCGCTGAACGCATCGAGCTCGACCAGTTTGCCAGTGCCGAAGCTGGTACAGGGGTCTATGGTATCCATACTGGCGGTGGTAAAGACGATTCGCCCTGACACCAGACTGGCCTGATTGAGTACCCGCTCCCCCGTCAGCACGTTGTTGTACACCAAGGGCAAGTACCAGCCTTTCTTTGCCGGGTAGGTCACTTCATTCTGGCTGGTAGTGATGAATTGTCCGGTGCTGCCCGAAAATACGCCAGTCACCGCCTGCGCCTGCAAGCTGGACGCGGTAATTTGGCCGGCGCCCCCCTCCGCATCCCATACCGCGTAGAACGCCTGCACGTCCTTGTTGGTCTTGTCGCCGGCCTCATTGAGTTTGCCGGTACCGAAAAACACTTCTTTGCCGCCCAATGCGTGATCAGCCAGCAATGGCTGCACAGTGATTGGCTGGGTCGCGCCGCCGGCCGTGGTAAACAACGGCTTGCCGGAAAACGCCACACCCCAGGTGTCGGGGCTGGTGCCGCTCAAATCGAACTTCCACAACTGTCCTTTCAGGTCGCCACCATAGGCGGCCTGGACCACATTCTGTGAGTTGACCCGGAGCTTTACCGACGACAGACCATTAGTGGTTTCCGTACCATCGACCACGATTTTCTTGATCAGCGAGCCGTCACGGATATCCACCACATACAGTGCCGCCACCCCGGAATTGCTGCCATAACCATTGGAGATAAACGCCGCCCAGCGACCATCGGCCAAGCGTGCCACTTCGGGACGCGCATAGGCATAACCCAGATCATTGAAAACGTTCGCAGTACTGGCCGTGGCCGGTGCACTGATTTCCCACAGCGCTTTGGTCACGTTACCGGCCGAGGCGTCGAACAGTTGCAGCGCATAGAAGGTTTTGCCGCCCGCCCCTGTTCCGCCAATCGCCAGGGTTTTCCAGGCGCCGTTGAGTTGGGTATCAAACACACCGACTTGGCCGTCGACCAGATATTTGTGGCTCACACCATTGATGTAAGTGGGGTCAGCAATGTAGCGCAATGATGGCAGCACACTGGCGGGCATATAGGCGTAGCGTCTGGCCCCGTTGGTGGAATTGATGATGTTTACAAAACCGTCGTTTGCATTCACCACCAGGCTGGAGTTCATATTGGCGGCTTTGGTGGTGAGATAAGTGCTGTAACTGGTGTCGCCCACCAGATCGGACGCGGTTTGGTCCGTGGGCGCGGCCAGCACGAGCGGCGAATTGATGATATCGCCGAGCAATACACTGCGCGCTTTCAACCCGGTTTTGTTGGTGCCCTTGCTCCACTCCACCAGATCGCTGCCGGTAATGCCGGTAGGCAGCCCCTGGCTGAGGGATGTCTGCTGGGCCGATGAGAAATTGCTGTAGGCCAAGGTGACAGCCGCGTTGGTCTGCGTGTTCCAGGACTGGTAGGTCGGCGCGGTGGCACCAGGCACGATGGTGGTATCGGTGGTCCACAGCACTGTGGCCGTATTGACTATTCCCGCCGATGTGAAACCAAAGGACTTTATGGTGCCCCGCCAGTCCTTGGGGTCATAGCTGCTCTGGAAGTAGCTCGAGTTGCTGGTCAGGGTCGTGCCACTGGTCACGCCGCTGCCACCGGAGCCTGCCTTGGAAGTGATATCGCTCAAGGCTGAAGACAACGCGCTGTTGAGCCCCTCGCTATCGGTCGCCTGATAGTACTTACCCTGCCCATAGCTGGCGGCATCCGACAACATCTGGTTTGCCACGGTGAAACCCACGGTATAGGTGTTGAGGTTCTGCTTGGGAAAATCCAAGGCGTTCCAGCTTTTTCCTGTGGAGTCAGTTCCCGTGGATCGCAGGTCAATATCGAAGGCGAACTTGGCGATGTCATCCAGATAAAAGGTGTCGCCCTCTTTGTCGCCGACGGGGTTGGCGCCATCGTTACTGCTGATACCGTCCCAGTTCGGTAAGCGGTTGTCACCCAGCGGATCGTCGGTGGGAAAGGTGTGGTCGTAGGTCGGCAGACCACCGGTGATCACCACCCCGTAATTTCTCTGGCAGCGATACTGAATCGGACTGGTGTAGGTGGTGACCGTCGAGTTGTTGTAGGGCGCCATGCCACGGAAATAGCGGGTGACCTCGTAATAGGCTTCAGCCAGCGGCACATTGGCCTGTGCGCTCAGGTCATCAATTCCGGTGATCAATGCGTTGTAGTTGGTATCCGCCTGAGCCTGAGTCACGGTGCCGCTGACTGCCGACAAATCACTGATCGAACGGACGATGTAAGCACCGTCATCCTTATGGTTGCCGACAGCCAGGTTGAACGTTGCCAGGCCGATGCGCAGCGAGCGGTTGCTGGTCACTAACGTCCTGGAGACGCTGCGCGCCACATTCATCCGGTAATCATTGGGGATCGAACCATCAGTGAAATCCCGGTCAGCATTGTTCGCCAGGCTTATCAGATAGGACAGGTAATTCGCCGTATATAGGGTGTCCTCGCTCCCCACCGGATCAGGAAGCTTCAGGCAAAGCGAATCCAGACCGGAAACGCTGTTCGTATAAAAACCGTACCATCCGGCCTTCGAACACGTCCCATGATTCAAACGCGACAAAGAAATATTGGTATCGGTCATGTCAAGGTCGCGGCCTTTGTTGCACGAACCATTGGAGAGGCAAATAGTCACCGGGGTACGTGCGACCGTCGGGTCGAAGCCTGCCGCCCAGATAATGCTGTTCATACCCTTCGAGTCATCGAGCAACAACATCACATTGGGCGCCACGGCAGCGGTGTTCAACAGCGGCGAATCCGAGGGCGTGAAGGCGTAAGCCGGTGCCGTCAGATAAAGACTCAACGCCGCGCCGCAGAACACCTGCAACAACCAACAGCGCCAGCCTGTGCGGGTTTCAGTACTTCGCATAGATACTCTCCACCACACTGCGCGAGTTGCCCGCGATGCCCACGGCGGTCACCCGGTATAGCGTTGCCGACGTGTTGCTTGGTACGTTCACGGCCGTCAGGGTGGTGCCGATGTTCTGCACACCATAAAAGCCGCTGCCGGAGGCGATCCAGGTCACCCCCGAGGTGGAATTGAACCCGGGGGCGGTAATGACCGACGCCTCGGCTGGCGGCGCGCATTGGCTGGTACCGCTGCAAACCGGCAATGAATAGCTATTCAGTTGCACCGCGCTTTCACCTACGCGCAACGCCGCTTCCGCGCCCTGGAACGACTGATTGCGCAGGATCACGCTGCCGGCCATTTTTTCCTGCAACGTAGCGCTTTGCATTGACGAAAGACCGATCAATGTCAGCACCAGCAGAAATACCAGGCTGACCAACAGCGCCATGCCGCGCTGGGCGTGAGGGGTCATGGGAGAAATATTCATCGGCCCTCCCTCATGGCAACCGGTTGCGCAAGGCGGCAACCACGTTGAAGGTTTGACTGTGTACCCGGTCGTTCGGGTCCCTCAGCGTCAGCGTGAGCCGCACACTGCGGATTCGCGCCGGATCGGACGGGTTGCTGCTGTAGCTGGAGGCGGCCGTATCCGTGGCCGAACTGGCGAGGCCGAAGCTCACATTGAAGGCGCTGACATTGTTCACCAACACCTGCTGCGTCGGCGTGCCGGCACCAGAGCCCATCAGCAGTTGATCGTTACTGAAGCTGTAGACCAGACGCCGGATCGGAAACGCCAACTGTCCCGACGGCGGCGCAGGCGCACCGGAGTAAGCCGTCGCGGTGTTGCGGCAGTCGGAAAATACCGTCCAGGTTGGCACCCCGCCACTGCCGCCGACATCGGCGGTGACCAGAGTCAATTTGAGGTTGGCATTGTCCCAACTGATCGGCGTGATTTGACTGGCATTGAAACTCCCTGCCGTGCTGGCATCGGTAATCGTACCCAGACAACCAAACATACCGACCATGCGGATTTCCTGAATCATTTTACTCAGGACAAACCGTGCATCTTCCTGCATGCCGGCGGCAGTGTTCTGGCTGACGTAGGTGTTTTTAGCCGCGATGAAAATCTGTGCCACACCCAGAATCACCACCAGGCTCAACGCCAGAGCGATCAGCAATTCGATCAGGCCGAAACCTCTATTGGCTCTGATCATGGTGTCGTCGCCGGATCAACGGTGGCGCGGCTGACAACGACGAAACTGCGGCGCGAGTCGGCGTTATTGGCAGCCCGCGAGTCGTCCCAGGTAATGGTAATGGTGTACACCCGCTGGTTGCGGGTGATGCTGCCGGTCGCCGTGGCGCCGCCGAAACTGGCGATGTTGCGGGTGAAGTCGAAAAGGTCCTGATCCCGGGCCACGCTCAAATTGCCCGAGGTCGGTGGCGTAACGGTGTAATCGGCGCCGGAGTTGGCGCGAATGCGGTCCATCATGTCGTAGGCGATAAAACTCGCCTGACTGGTCATCCGCGAGCTATCGGTGTATTTCAGCGCATTGAGCTGAATCGCCGCCGCGCCCAACAACCCCACGGCCAGAACCAACAACGCGACCAGTACCTCGATCAGCGTCATGCCTTCCTGTGCACGCTTGCTCCAACCCCTCATCCGCAACTTCCACCCAATAGAATTCGTCCGTTCAAACACACATTCAGCGTCCTGCTCTGTGCCCCCAGTACATAACTGATCACGACGGCCGTGGACGGCGCCGACAAACCGCCCAGATTGTTGAAATCAATTGCGGTCACTCCTGAGGTTAGCGTCAGAGTGGCGCCACTGCTCATCGCTGGAACAACCCGCAATACATTGGCCGGGTTGCCGGTACCGTCATAAACGGTCAGATCGCCGGTCCAGACACTCCCGCCTGCTGTCGGGCGAACCCGGGTGGTAATGCCCCGGTCGATCGCCTCAAGCCGGGCGTAATTGAGCGCGCGTTGCAGGTCGCCGATCTCGGTGTCGGCCTTGGTGCTTTGCACCGAGCGGGTAAACGCCGGAACAGCCAGGCTGATCAGGATCAGAAACACGGCGAGCGTGATCAGCAGCTCGATCAGCGTGAAACCTTTTGTACGATGATCCATCGGTGCCCTCCGTTGCCGTCGGCTATACCTGCTTCTACACGCTAGAACATTCGACCGGCGGATGTACGGTTGTTTTGCCATTACTCGCGCAGGGATCACGCGGGCCGCAGCACTCCAGGGAAGGAAATGACATGCATCAGCAAGGTTTCAGCCTGATCGAACTGCTCATGGGACTGACAATTGTCGGGATTGTTCTGCAACTGGTCAGCCCGGCGTTCGCTGCCTTCACAGAATCGAACCATCGGGAGCAAGCGGCCGAGTCGCTGGTGGGCGGGATCCGTCACGCCAGAACCCTGGCCATCACCCGCAACCAGAGCGTAGTCATCCATGGCATCAATGGCGATTGGAGCCAAGGCTGGCGAATCATTCTGGACATCAGCGGCAAAGGGCCGGAGGACAGCAGCAACCCGCTGCTGGTCGAGCGCGCGAGCGATGCACGGACGCCGATTGTCGGTAATTGGTGGGTCAGGCGTTTTGTGCGGTTCAGTAGTCTGGGGGAACCGCAGATGCCCGAAGGAGCGTTTCAGGCAGGGACGCTACATATTTGTTCGGCTCGCGAGCCGGTCAGCCTGCTCCAGGTAGTGCTGGCCGCGAGCGGTCGAGTGCGCCTGGCCAACGAAAAGGCTGAGCAGGCGCTGTGTCGAAAGGCGAAAAGCGTTACAGCAACGAACGCACGCGCAGCTCTTTAGGCATGGAGAACGTGATGTTCTCTTCGCGGCCGGCCAGTTCATCGGCCCCGGTGGCGCCCCAGGCCTGCAATTGCTGGATCACGCCACGCACC
This sequence comes from Pseudomonas sp. B21-048, assembly GCF_024748615.1. Taxonomy (NCBI): domain Bacteria; kingdom Pseudomonadati; phylum Pseudomonadota; class Gammaproteobacteria; order Pseudomonadales; family Pseudomonadaceae; genus Pseudomonas; species Pseudomonas sp. B21-048. The sequence continues at coordinate 4,820,544 of NZ_CP087168.1, forward strand.
AGCACTTCCGGAGCGGAGGCTCCGGCAGTGATGCCAATCCGCTCGACACCGTCGAACCAACTCTTTTGCAGGTCTTCGGCACCGTCAATCAGATAGGCCGGGGTGGCCATACGTTCGGCCAGTTCACGCAGACGATTGGAGTTGGAGCTGTTCGGGCTGCCGACCACCAACACCACGTCGCATTCGTCTGCCAGTTGCTTGACGGCGTCTTGACGGTTTTGCGTGGCGTAGCAGATGTCGTCCTTGCGCGGACCTCCGATCGCCGGGAACCGGGCACGCAGGGCGTCGATCACGCGACTGGTATCGTCCATGGACAGGGTGGTCTGGGTGACGAAGGCGAGTTTTTCAGGGTTGTTCACCTGCAACGCGGCGACGTCTTTCTCGTCCTCGACCAGATAAATCGCGCCACCATTGCTGCCATCGTACTGGCCCATGGTGCCTTCGACTTCCGGGTGACCGGCGTGGCCGATGAGGATGCATTCACGGCCATCGCGGCTGTAACGCGCCACTTCGATGTGCACCTTGGTTACCAGCGGGCAGGTCGCATCGAACACCTTCAGGCCACGGCCAGCGGCTTCGGTGCGCACGGCCTGGGAAACGCCATGGGCGCTGAAGATCACGATCACGTCGTCCGGCACCTGATCCAGTTCCTCGACGAAGATCGCCCCACGGGCGCGCAGGTCTTCGACGACGAATTTATTGTGAACCACTTCGTGGCGCACGTAGATCGGCGGCCCGAAGACTTCCAGGGCGCGATTGACGATTTCGATCGCCCGGTCCACACCGGCGCAGAAGCCACGGGGGTTGGCGAGTTTGATTTGCATGCTGTGCCTCGTGTCTTGCGCGCAGGGAAGTTAGATCATTGCAATCCCTGTAGGAGCAGAGCTTGCTCGCGAAGGCGGTGTGTCAGTCAACATTGATGCTGAATGTGATGACGTCTTCGCGAGCAAGCTCTGCTCCTACACGGTATTACAGCGCTTTGACGTTGAAGATCTCGACGTCAAAGGTCAAGGTTTTACCGGCCAGCGGGTGGTTGAAGTCGATGGTCACCTGGGCGTCATCGAATTCTTTCACCACACCGGGCAGCTCGGTATTGGCCGCATCATTGAAGATCACCAGCAATCCTGGCGACAACTCCATATCCTTGAACTGCGAGCGCGGGATGATCTGCACGTTTTGCGGGTTCGGCTGACCAAAGGCGTTTTCCGGCTCGATGGTCAGGGTACGTTTGTCGCCGGCTTTGAAGCCGAACAGCGCTGCTTCGAAACCTGGCAACAGGCTGCCGTCGCCAACCTTGAAGGTCGCCGGGGCTTTGTCGAAGGTACTGTCGACGGTATCGCCGTTCTCCAGACGCAATGCAAAGTGCAAGGTGACTTCCGTGTTCTGGCCGATGCGTTGCTCAGCCAATACCTGTTCAGTCATGAACGGTTTCTCCGGTCTTTTTACTTTTGAACATATCCAGTGCAAGCATCACGGCACCGACAGAAATTGCGCTGTCGGCAAAGTTGAACGCCGGGAAATACCAGCGGTTCTGCCAATGCACCAGAATGAAATCGATCACATGGCCCAGGGCAATGCGGTCGTACAGGTTACCCAACGCGCCACCCAGCACCAGCGCCAAGGCGACTGCCAGCCAGGTTTCGTTGCGCCCCAGGCGCTTGAGCCAGATCACCAGCACCGCACTGACCACCACTGCGATCAGGGCGAACAGCCAGCGCTGCCAGCCCGAGCTGTCAGCCAGGAAACTGAACGCCGCGCCAGTGTTGTAGGCCAGAGTCCAGCTGAAGTAATCGGGGATCACCACGATTTGCTGGTACATGCTCAGCGAGCCTTCGAAGTAGAACTTGCTGGCCTGGTCGATGACCAGGACCAGCAAACTCAACCAGAGCCAGCTCAACCGTCCGAAACGGCCAACTGCATTAGGCATAGTGACGAACCTCGCCAGCGCCGCTGATGTTGTCGACGCAACGACCGCAGATTTCCGGATGCTCCGGGTTCACGCCGACGTCTTCACGGCAGTGCCAGCAACGGGCGCACTTGGCATGGCTCGACTTGACCACTTGCAGTTTCAAACCGCCAACTTCGGTGACTACGGCATCGCCCGGCGCCTGAACGAACGGCGCAACGGTGGCAGTCGAGGTGATCAACACGAAGCGCAGTTCGTTGCTCAGCTTGGCCAGGTCGGCGCTCAGCGCGTCTTCGGCGAACAGCGTCACTTCGGCTTGCAGGTTGCCACCGACGGCCTTCGCCGCGCGCTGGATCTCCATTTCCTTGTTGACCGCCACCTTCACCGCCATGATCCGCTCCCAGTAGGCGCGGTCCAGCTCGAAGCCTTCCGGCAATTCGGTCAGGCCTTCGTACCAGGTGTTGAGCATCACAGACTCGTTACGCTCGCCCGGCAGGTACTGCCACAGCTCGTCGGCGGTGAACGCCAGGATCGGCGCGATCCAGCGCACCAGCGCTTCGCTGATGTGGTACAGCGCGGTTTGCGCCGAACGACGGGCCTTGCTGTTGGCGCCAGTGGTGTACTGACGGTCCTTGATGATGTCGAGGTAGAAACCGCCCAGCTCCTGCACGCAGAAGTTGTGGATTTTGGAGTAGACGTTCCAGAAGCGGTATTCGCCGTAGTGCTCTTGCAGCTCGCGTTGCAGCAGCAGGGTACGATCCACGGCCCAACGGTCCAGCGCCAGCATTTCTTCGGCCGGCAGGATGTCGGTGGCCGGGTTGAAACCGGTCAGGTTGGAAAGCAGGAAGCGCGCGGTGTTACGGATGCGCCGGTAGGCGTCCGCACTGCGTTGCAGGATCTGCTCGGAAACCGCCATTTCACCCGAGTAGTCGGTAGAAGCGACCCACAGACGCATGATATCGGCGCCCAGTGTGTCGTTGACCTTCTGCGGCGCGATGACGTTGCCCAAGGACTTCGACATTTTGCGACCGGACTCGTCAACGGTGAAACCGTGGGTCAGCAGCTCGCGGTACGGGGCGTGGTCGTCGATGGCGCAACCGGTCAGCAACGACGAGTGGAACCAGCCGCGGTGTTGGTCCGAACCTTCCAGGTACAGGTCGGCGCGTGGACCGGTCTCGTGGCCCATCGAGTGCGAACCGCGCAGGACGTGCCAGTGCGTGGTGCCCGAGTCGAACCAGACGTCCAGGGTGTCGCTGATCTTGTCGTACAGCGGCGCTTCTTCACCGAGCAACTCGGCGGCGTCCATCTTGAACCAGGCTTCGATGCCTTCGACTTCGACGCGCTGGGCGACGATTTCCATCAGCTCGACGGTGCGCGGGTGCAGCTCACCGCTTTCCTTGTTCAGGAAGAACGGGATCGGCACGCCCCAGTTGCGCTGACGGGAGATGCACCAGTCAGGACGGTTGGCGATCATCGAGTGCAGACGCGCCTGGCCCCAGGCCGGAACGAACCTGGTGTCTTCGATGGCTTTGATCGCCCGCTTGCGCAGGGTTTCGCCGGTCGCAGGTTCTTTGTCCATGCCGATGAACCACTGTGCGGTGGCGCGGTAGATCAGCGGAGTCTTGTGACGCCAGCAATGCATGTAGCTGTGTTCGATGATGGTGGTGTGCAGCAGCGCGCCGACTTCGGTCAGTTTGTCGACAATGGCCGGGTTGGCCTTCCAGATGAACTGGCCGCCGAAGAACTCCAGCGATGTCGCGTACACGCCATTGCTTTGCACCGGATTGAGGATGTCATCGTTGACCATGCCGTAGGCTTTGCAGGTCACGAAGTCGTCTACGCCATAGGCTGGCGCGGAGTGAACCACGCCGGTGCCGGCGCCCAGTTCGACGTAGTCAGCCAGGTAAACCGGCGACAGGCGATCGTAGAACGGGTGACGGAAGTTGATCAGTTCCAGTGCTTTACCGGTGGTGGTCGCAATGACCGAACCTTCCAGGCTGTAACGGGCAAGGCACGACTCGACCAGCTCTTCAGCCAGCACCAGCAGTTTGTCGCCGACGTCGACCAGGGCGTAGTTGAACTCTGGGTGAACGTTCAGCGCCTGGTTGGCCGGGATGGTCCACGGGGTGGTAGTCCAGATCACGATCGAGGCGGGTTTGCCCAGCGATGGCAGACCGAACGCGGTGGCCAGCTTGGCTTCGTCGGCGATCGGGAACGCCACGTCGATGGTCGCGGATTTTTTGTTCTCGTACTCGACTTCCGCTTCAGCCAGGGCCGAACCGCAGTCAAAGCACCAGTTCACAGGCTTCAGGCCTTTGAACACGAAGCCACCCTTGACGATTTCCGCCAGGGCACGGATTTCACCGGCTTCGTTTTTGAAGTCCATGGTCTTGTACGGGTTGGCGAAGTCGCCCAACACGCCCAGACGGATGAATTCGGACTTCTGGCCTTCGATCTGCTCGGTGGCGTAGGCACGGCATAGCTCGCGGGTCTTGTCCGCGCCCAGGTTCTTGCCGTGGGTCACTTCGACTTTGTGCTCGATCGGCAGACCGTGGCAGTCCCAGCCCGGCACATAAGGCGCGTCGAAACCCGACAGGGTTTTCGAGCGGATGATCATGTCCTTGAGAATCTTGTTCAGTGCATGACCGATGTGAATCGTGCCGTTGGCGTACGGAGGACCGTCGTGAAGCACGAACTTCGGACGATCCTTGCCAATCTCGCGCAACTTACCGTACAGGCCAATGCTGTCCCAGCGCTGCAGAATCTGCGGTTCGCGCTGAGGCAGGCCGGCCTTCATTGGGAAGGCGGTGTCCGGAAGGTTTAGCGTGGCTTTATAGTCGGTCATTTAAGGCTCTTCATTAGCGATTGGCGCTAGGTGCGACAGGGCACGGGCGGCGGCGACATCCGCATTGATCGCCGTCTTAAGCGCCTCCAGAGAGGCGAAACGCTGCTCTTCACGCAGCTTGTGGTGGAAAACCACCGTCAAACGCCGGTCATACAGATCGCCGGCAAAATCTAAAAGGTGTACTTCGAGGTGGGCTTTGCCATCCCCTTCGACCGTTGGCCGCACGCCGATATTGGCGACGCCTGGCCAGGTCTTGCCGTCGATGTCGACGTTGACCAGGTAAACCCCGCTCAGCGGCACACGACGACGCTTGAGCTGCACGTTGGCCGTGGGCGTACCCAACTGGCGCGCCAGCTTCTGGCCGTGCAGCACCCGCCCGGCAATCCGGTACGGATGACCGAGCAGCCGCTCGGCCAAGGCAAAATCGGCAGCTGCCAGGGCATTACGCACCTGAGTGCTGCTGACACGAATGCCGTCCAGCTCGACGGTCTGCGCCGCTTCGACGGTAAACCCCTGAAGGACGCCAGCTTGTTGCAGGAAATCGAAATCCCCTAGCCGGTCACAACCAAAACGGAAATCGTCGCCGACTTCCAGATGCTGCACGCCCAGACCGTCCACCAGAATGGCATCGACGAACTCGCTGGCACTGAGCTTGCTCAGCCGCTGATTGAACGCCAGGCACAGCACCCGGTCGACGCCTTCTTCGGCCAGCAGTTGCAGCTTGTCTCGCAGGCGGGCCAGACGGGCTGGAGCGGTGTCCGGGGCGAAGAATTCTCGCGGCTGCGGCTCGAAAATCACCACGCAGCTGGGCACGCCCAACTCGAGCGCACGCTCACGCAGCCGGGCCAGGATAGCCTGGTGACCACGGTGAACACCGTCAAAGTTGCCAATAGTGGCGACACAGCCCCGATGCTGGGGGCGCAGGTTGTGGAGGCCTCGAACCAGCTGCATAACGCGCTTCTTGCTCATAAAGTGGTCGATTATAACCACACCCGGCGGCCGACGACAGGCAACACCGTAACCCAAAGTGATCGAGCCGACAAAACCGCCGGCCCGCCCGTGTTTATCGAGACAAAAGCCTCAGTTCAAGGCCTTGCGATTGAAGTCGCGCAAACGGAAGCCCATCAACAGCAACATGCCGAAGTAGACCACCACGCCAGCGATCACCAATGCGCCCAGACGCAACAAGCGCTCCAGCATATGCCCTTCCCCCCAGGCCGGCATGAAGTGCATTGCACCCAGCAATACAGCGGACATCACGGCGACCGCCACCAACAGTTTAAGCCCGAACTTCGCCCAGCCCGGCTGTGGCTGATACATCTGCTGCTTGCGCAGTTGATAAAACAGCAGCCCGGCGTTGAGGCAGGCACCCGCGCTGATGGCCAGGGCCAGACCGGCATGAGCCAGCGGACCGATCAGGACCAGGTTGAACAGTTGAGTGACGATCAGGGTAAAAATCGCGATTTTTACCGGAGTGCGGATGTTTTGTTGCGCATAAAAGCCCGGCGCCAGCACTTTGATCACAATAATCCCCAGCAAGCCGACGGAATAAGCAATCAACGCGCGCTGAGTCATGGCCGCATCGAAAGCGCTGAACTGTCCGTACTGGAACAGCGAAACCGTCAACGGCTCAGCCAGAATCCCCAACGCCAGGGCGCACGGCAATACCAGCATGAAGCATAGACGCAGACCCCAATCGAGGATCCGCGAGTACTCATGACGATCCTGGCTGGCATAAGTCCTGGCCAGGGTCGGCAGCAGAATCGTACCCAGCGCCACCCCCAGCACACCGGATGGCAATTCCATCAGGCGATCGGCGTAATACATCCAGGACACGGAACCGGCCACCAGAAACGACGCAAATATGGTGTTGATGATCAGCGAAATCTGACTCACCGAAACGCCGATGATCGCTGGCAGCATCTGTTTCATGACCCGCCAGACGCCGCTATCGCGCAGATTCAGGCGCGGCAGCACCAGCATGCCGATCTTTTTCAGGTGCGGCAGCTGAAACAGCAACTGCGCCAGACCGCCTACCAGAACGGCCCAGCCCAGCGCCATTACCGGCGGATCGAAATACGGCGTCAGGAACACCGCAAAGATGATCATGCTGACATTGAGCAGGGTCGGCACGAAGGCCGGCACCGAAAAGCGGTTCCAGGTGTTGAGGATCGCTCCGGCCAATGAAGACAGGGAGATCAGCAATATATAAGGAAAAGTGACCCGTAGCAGATCGGTGGTCAGCGCGAATTTTTCCGGGGTAGTGGCGAAACCCGGCGCTGTGGCCCAGATGACCCAAGGCGCAGCGAGCATGCCCAGCGCGGTGACCAGCGCCAGCACCAACGTCAACAGGCCCGAGACATAGGCAATGAACGTTCGCGTCGCCTCCTCGCCCTTCTGGCTTTTGTACTCAGCGAGAATCGGCACGAATGCCTGGGAAAAAGCCCCTTCAGCGAAGATCCGCCGCAGCAGATTGGGCAGTTTGAAGGCGATAAAGAAGGCGTCGGTCGCCATTCCGGCACCAAATGCACGCGCGACAAGGGTGTCACGAACAAACCCCAACACCCGGGAAAGCATCGTGATAGAGCTGACAGCGGCCAACGATTTGAGCAGATTCATTGAAAGAGTTTTTGCCTGTCGATAAACAGCAGGCGAACAACGCGCCCACTTATGCGATACTCCGCGCCGCAACAGCACAGAGCCAAAGCTCGCGAGTTTACAGGTCGCACGCCGGAAAGAAATATCCAGCTCACCGTCCCCTTGAAAACGTAGCGAGCGAAGGCAAGACAAGGCGAAAGCAGGCGAGAAAGCGCAGTTGACGTTAGTCAATGAGCATTTCGAGTCTGTTTTCAACGCTGTATTGCCGAGCGCAGTAGTTTTCATGGGGGCCGGAACCGGCCACTTAGCGGAACGTTTCTCCCGCCCTTGACAAGACATCAACTCATCGGCATGATTCGCGGCCTATTTTGTTTGCTATTTCCTAAAAAGTCTTTCGAGGAGCTCGACGGTGGCCAACACACCTTCCGCCAAAAAACGTGCAAAACAGGCTGAGAAGCGTCGCAGCCACAACGCCAGCCTGCGTTCCATGGTTCGTACCTACATCAAGAATGTAGTTAAGGCCATCGACGCAAAAGACGCTGCCAAAGCTCAAGCTGCTTACGTTCTGGCTGTGCCAGTTATCGACCGTATGGCCGATAAAGGCATCATCCACAAGAACAAAGCTGCTCGTCATAAGAGCCGCCTGAATGGCCACGTAAAGGCCCTGAACGTTGCCGCTGCTGCCTAAGCGACACGCTCATTAAAAAACCGACCTCAGGGTCGGTTTTTTATTGCCTGCGACCTGGCAAACGCCACGCAAAAAAATGCGGGAGCGGGCTTGCTCGCGAAGGCGGCGCAACAGTCAGCATAAATGCCGCATGTCAGCCAGTCTTCGCGAGCAAGCCCGCTCCCACATTTTGCATCTTCGCTAGCTTATTGAGCGTGCGTCCACGGCAGAATCGGAATCGCCGTCACCGCATTCTGCGGGCTGCCTTCGATCAAACGATCGCTATAAACCAGGTACACCAGCGTATTGCGCTTCTTGTCGAGGAATCGCACCACCTGCATGGTCTTGAACACCAAGGACGTGCGCTCCTTGAACACCTCCTCGCCATCCTTGAGCTCACCCTTGAAGTTGATCGGCCCAACCTGACGACACGCAATAGAGGCCTCAGCGCGATCCTCGGCCAGACCCAACCCACCCTTTACGCCGCCGGTCTTGGCGCGCGACAGGTAGCAGGTCACGCCATCCACTTCCGGATCATCAAACGCCTCAACAACGATACGGTCGTTCGGGCCAACAAATTTGAACACCGTCGACACCTGGCCAATTTCATCGGCCGAGGCCAGTAGCGGCATCGCCAACAACAAGCCCAATAATCCTTTTGCCACACGCATTCAGGTATTCCTTTAGACCAGAATCAGGTTATCGCGGTGAACCAGTTCCGGCTCCGCCATGTAACCCAGCAGACCGACAATCGCCTCAGACGACCGACCGATGATTTTTTGCGCTTCCAAAGCACTGTAGTTGGCCAAGCCACGGGCGATTTCACGACCGTCCGGCGCCACGCAGACCACCATTTCGCCGCGACGAAAACTGCCCTGGACCAGTTTGACGCCCACCGGCAGCAAACTTTTGTTGCCTTGGGACAACGCCGTCACCGCCCCCGCATCCAGCACCAGCGTGCCGCGGGTTTGCAGATGGCCGGCCAACCATTGCTTGCGTGCCGCCAGCATGCCGCGCTCAGGTGACAGCAAGGTGCCGATGCGATCGCCCGCCTTGAGACGATCCAGCACCCGCTCAATGCGCCCACCGACAATGATGGTGTGCGCACCGGAACGCGCCGCCAGACGCGCAGCGCGCAACTTGGTCTGCATACCGCCACGCCCCAGCGCACCGCCCGTGCCGCCAGCCACCGCATCCAGCGCCGGATCATCGGCACGCGCCTCGTAAATCAGCTTGGCGTCGGGATTGTTGCGCGGATCAGCATCGAACATGCCATCGCGATCAGTGAGGATCACCAGCAAATCAGCTTCGACCAGATTCGCCACCAACGCCGCCAATGTGTCGTTGTCGCCGAAACGGATTTCGTCAGTGACCACGGTGTCGTTCTCGTTGATCACCGGGATCACCTTGAGCTCGACCAACGCGCGCAGCGTGCTGCGAGCATTCAGGTAGCGCTTGCGGTCGGACAAATCGTCGTGCGTCAGGAGAATCTGCGCGGTATGCCGACCATGCTCGGCGAAGCTCGACTCCCAAGCCTGCACCAACCCCATCTGACCAATGGCGGCAGCCGCTTGCAACTCGTGCATCGCACTGGGTCGTACGGTCCAGCCCAGACGACTCATACCCGCCGCCACCGCCCCGGAGGATACCAGCACCAGTTCGACGCCCGCCTCGTGCAGGGCAACCATCTGCTCAACCCAGACACCCATTGCCGCGCGATCCAGGCCTTTGCCGTCCGCCGTCAGCAAAGCACTGCCGATTTTCACGACCCAACGCTGCGCACCTGTCACCTTGCTCCGCATCATCTTCAACCTTAGCTTGAGGACAGCACGACTCAGCGCTGCCCGTAACGTTATTCGTGACTACCGATTTCCAGATACTAAAACGCCGCTCTGGTGAGCGGCGCTTAAGTTTATCGCAACGAATCAGTCACGCACGTAAATGATTTCCGGACCGTCTTCATCATCCACATCTTCTTCATCCCAATCGTCGTCACCGATGTCATGGACCGACTTCACGCCACTGCGACGCAGCGCACGCTGATCATCCAGCGCCTGCAACTGGGCACGTGCCTCATCTTCGATGCGCTGATCGAGCTCGGCCAGCTCTTCCTTGTAGGCTGGGTCGTTAGCCAGACGATCGGCGCGATCTTCCAGATAACGCATGATGTCATGGCAAAGACGCTCAGTGCCTTGCTTGGCGATCGCAGAGATCACATAGACCGGACCAGTCCACTCCAGACGATCAACGATTTCCTTGACGCGATCATCGTGCTCTTCTTCAAGAATCTGATCGCACTTGTTCAGCACCAGCCAACGATCGCGCTCAGCCAGGGACGGACTGAACTTGGTCAGCTCGCTGACGATGACTTCAGCGGCATCCGGAGCACTGGTGTCATCCAGCGGCGCCATGTCGACGAGGTGCAGCAGCAGACGGGTACGCGACAAGTGCTTGAGGAAACGAATCCCCAGACCCGCGCCGTCGGAAGCACCTTCGATCAGGCCCGGAATGTCCGCCACCACGAAGCTTTTCCAGCGATCGACGCTGACCACACCCAGGTTCGGCACCAGCGTAGTGAACGGGTAGTCGGCGACTTTCGGCTTGGCGGCCGATACCGAGCGAATAAAGGTACTTTTGCCGGCGTTCGGCAAACCGAGCAGACCGACGTCCGCCAATACTTTCATTTCCAGCTTCAGGTCGCGCTGCTCACCCGGCTTGCCCGGCGTGGTCTGGCGCGGCGCCCGGTTGGTACTGGATTTGAAACGGGTGTTACCCAAACCGTGCCAGCCACCGTGAGCCACCAACAGCTTCTGACCGGCCTTGGTCAGGTCGCCGATCACTTCCTGAGTCGCGGAATCGATGACGGTAGTGCCGACCGGAACGCGCAGCACCAACTCCTCACCTTTCTTGCCGGTGCAGTCGGTACTGCCGCCATTGGAACCACGCTCGGCATCGAAGTGCCGGGTGTAACGGTAGTCCACCAGGGTGTTGAGGTTTTCGTCGGCGATCATGTAGACCGAGCCGCCATCACCACCGTCACCGCCGTTCGGGCCGCCGTTTTCAATGAATTTTTCGCGACGGAAGCTCATGCAACCGTTGCCGCCGTCCCCGGCCTTTACTCGAATCGATACTTCATCAACAAACTTCATAACAGAACGCCTCTCGCCATACGGACGAGCCGAAAAAACCTAGACATAAGACTCTTGCAAAAATGAGCGCAGCGACCTCAATCAACGACCGCCAATACAGCGCTGGAGCCCATCACAAACAGCTTTGCAAGAGACTCACCCCACAAACGAAAAAGCCCCGTCGCAAGACAGGGCTTTTCCAGCAACTACGTAATTATGCCGCGACGACGTCAGTCTTCGGGACAATGCTTACGTAACGACGACCGAAGGCGCCTTTTACTTCGAACTTGATCACGCCGTCGATTTTAGCGAACAGAGTGTGATCCTTGCCCATGCCAACGCCGTAGCCAGCGTGGAATTGGGTGCCGCGCTGACGCACGATGATGTTGCCCGGAATGATAACCTGGCCGCCATACATCTTCACGCCAAGGCGTTTGGCTTCTGAGTCGCGACCGTTACGGGTACTACCACCAGCTTTTTTGTGTGCCATGAGTTCAATTCTCCTAGTGAGGAATTAGGCTGAAATTAAGCCTGAATACCGGTGATTTTGATCTCGGTGTACCACTGGCGGTGGCCCATACGCTTCATGTGGTGCTTACGGCGACGGAACTTGATGATGCGGACTTTATCGTGACGACCTTGGGAGATCACTTCAGCCACAACGGTAGCGCCAGCAACAACTGGAGCGCCGATATTCACGTCGTCGCCATTGGCAACCAACAGAACGCGATCAAAAGTAACGGATTCGCCGGTAGCGATTTCCAGTTTTTCGATCTTCAGGTATTCACCTGGAGCAACTTTGTACTGCTTGCCACCAGTAACGATTACTGCATAAGACATGGTATTTCTCCGATAATCCTGCTCACCCAGCTCTTTATAAGAAGAGGTATTGGCTGGCATGGCTGCATAAGGCTGGAGGCCTGTTTGCAATTGCGTAAGGCAGGTGCTGCCCAGGAAGTTCAGGGTGCGCGATTGTACGCAAGCTGCCGGGGCGTTGCAAGTGGTCGTCTATCGCGCCTTGACACCCGCCGACGTGGGTCCTAGCATGCCGCGCACCCCTTCTGGAGCAACTGTCGCTGATGCAACCCCAAGCTTTCTACCGCGCGGTGGCGGACGATTTTAGCGCCGTCGACGGCATCATCAAGAAACAGCTGACTTCCCGAGTGCCGCTGGTATCGAAAATCGGCGACTACATCACTTCGGCTGGCGGCAAACGCCTGCGTCCTTTGCTTGTGCTGTTATGCGGCAAGGCGCTGGGCCGCGAAGGCGATGACCTGCGCCTGTTGGCCGCGACCATCGAGTTCCTGCACACCGCCACCCTGCTGCACGACGACGTCGTCGACATGTCCGGCATGCGCCGTGGCCGCTCGACCGCCAACGCCATGTGGGGCAACGCACCGAGCGTGCTGGTGGGCGATTTCCTGTATTCGCGATCTTTCGAAATGATGGTCGAACTGGGCTCCATGCCGGTGATGAAGATCCTTTCGCAAGCCACGCGCATCATCGCTGAAGGCGAAGTGTTGCAGCTGTCGAAGGTCCGCGACGCCAGCACCACCGAAGAAACCTACATGGAAGTCATCCGCGGCAAAACCGCGATGCTCTTCGAAGCCTCGACCCACAGTGCCGCAGCCCTGGCCGGTGCCTCGCCGGAACAGAGCGAAGCGCTGCGCACCTTCGGCGATCACCTGGGGGTGGCGTTCCAATTGGTCGACGACCTGCTGGATTACCGTGGCGACGCCGAAACCCTGGGCAAGAACGTCGGTGACGATCTGGCCGAAGGTAAACCAACTCTGCCGCTGATCTACACCATGCGCGAAGGCACTCCGGAGCAGGCTGCACTGGTGCGCAAGGCGATCCAGAAAGGTGGCATCGAAGACCTGGAAAGCATTCGCGAAGCTGTTGAAGCTTCCGGCTCGCTGGACTACACCGCGCAACTGGCCCGCGATTACGTGACCCGTGCGATCAAGTGCCTCGACGCCCTGCCCTCCAGCGAATACCGCGATGCATTGGTGGAACTGAGCGAGTTTGCGGTCGCCCGCACACACTAACACGCGCCCTGTAGGAACGAGGCTTGCCCGCGAATGCGGTATATCAGTCACATGGATGTCGACTGGCACACCGCGTTCGCGGGCAAGTCTGATCGCCGCACCGCTCGCTCCTACAAAATCATGTGTCACCCCTCCCCCGTATAAACCCTATATAATGTGCGCTTTTTAGCCATCCTGAATCCAAGGAGCTTTAGTGAGCACGTTGCCACCCTGCCCGAAATGCAATTCCGAATACACTTACGAAGACGGCGCACAGCTGATCTGCCCGGAGTGCGCCCATGAGTGGTCCGTCAGCGGCGAAGCCGAAGCGGCCTCCGATGACACCGTGAAAAAGGATTCGGTCGGCAATGTCCTGCAGGACGGCGATACCATCACCGTGATCAAGGACCTCAAGGTCAAAGGCACGTCGCTGGTGGTCAAGGTCGGCACCAAGGTCAAGAACATCCGCCTGTGCGATGGCGACCACGACATTGACTGCAAGATCGACGGCATCGGTCCGATGAAACTCAAATCCGAGTTCGTCAGAAAAGTCTGATCCTGCTGTATCCCATCCCACGCCCAGTGTGGGATGGTGCTTCGCCCTTCCCCGCACCACCCAGCATTCCTGCACAGTAGCCAAACACCAATCGTTTTGACGCTCAGCAATTCACCGCAGAAAAAACACAAACCGCCAATAGACCCTTGCTATTTGACGAATAAGAATTATTCTCATTGAAACCCCTCAAAGGAGATGAGCGTCATGACTTATTTGATCGATGCCTGGCTGGACCGCCCACAGCCCTACCTCAGAATCCTGCATCGGGAAACCGGTGAAGTCTGTGCGGTGCTTGAAGAAGAAGCCTTGAACGAGCTGCAGGATCAGGGTGATCTGGACGTCAATGGCCTGAGTTCCAGCGAGCCGGTGGTGCTCAAGGAACTGGTGCGCAATCTGTTTCTGTTCTGCTATGCCCGGGCGTTGCGCCCGACGAATGAGCTGCATCACAAGATCGAAATATGAGTAACACTGCAAATCTCTGTAGGAGCGAGCGGTGCGGCGATCCGACTTGCCCACGAAGGCATCAACTCGGTTTCAAGCTCAAACCGAGTTGCCTGCTTCGCGAGCAAGTCGGATCGCCGCACCGCCCGCTCCTACAGGATCACGGGATTACAGAACGTCGAGCAGTTCGACGTCGAATACCAGAACGCTGTGCGGCGGAATGCTGCCAACGCCTTGAGCGCCGTAAGCCAGTTCGCTCGGCACGTACAGACGCCATTTGCTGCCGGCATTCATCAGTTGCAGAGCTTCGGTCCAGCCTGCGATAACGCCACCAACCGGGAATTCTGCAGGTTGACCACGATCGTAGGAGCTGTCGAACACAGTGCCGTCGATCAGGGTGCCGTGGTAGTGAGTGCGCACTTGATCTTCACGGGTTGGCTTGGCGCCTTCGCCCTGGGTCAGCACTTCGAATTGCAGGCCGGAAGCCAGGGTGGTGATGCCTTCGCGCTTGGCGTTTTCAGCCAGGAATGCCAAACCTTCGCCAGCAGCCGCTTCAGCCTGGGCGGCAGCTTCTGCTTGCATGATTTCGCGGATCACCTTGAAGCTGGCGGACATTTCGTCCTGACCCACGCGGCTTGGCTTGCCGGCGAACGCGTCGGTCAGGCCAGCCAGGATTGCGTCCAGGCTAACGCCCGGTGGCGGGTTGTCACGCAGCTGGTCGCCCAACTGACGGCCAATGCCGTAGCTGACGCGGGTTTCGTCGGTGGACAGATTTACTTCGGACATGACACTGCTCCGCTGTGCGGACGGCCCTGGAACTTGCCGTGGCGTGCACAGCGCATCCCGGAGCGCCCGGAATCAAAAGGGCGAGCAGACTAGCACAGATGCCGCCACGTTTGAGCTGCGTCAGCGCTGTTACACAGAACGGAAGGTGCTCGGTACTTTCGGGCTTTCCTCGGCGCTGGCACCGCACATTTCGTCATGAGCCGGGGTATGTACAACGTTGAATGACTTGGGACAGGCGTGAAGCACTTCACGCGCATGCTCGACCGAGCGCAGCTGCAATATCTCGCCGTGGGCATCGAGCAATGGATACGCCGCGCCATGCATCCGAGCTTCCAGCAGGTAGAACACGCCTTCCATCGAGATCAGGTTCAGTTCATCGATCTTTCCGGCGACGGCATACGCATTCAATTCTTGCAAAGTCATGAGCGCACCTCACGCTGTGGCGAGCCAGGATCTCTACATGGATATGCCTCGACGGGCCAAAGTACAAGCTACAAGCGACACCGCCCGTCTGTTTTGGCAACTCTGTGGGAGCGGGCAAGCCACGTTCCCACAAGGATCAGTCGATCAGTGCTTGGTCAGCTTGTCCAGATAGCCCATCGCGAACGCCGACACCACGAAAGTCATGTGGATGACCACGTACCACTTCAAATGCTCGGGATCGACGTTCTTGGCGTCCATGAAGATCCGTAGCAGGTGGATGGACGAAATCGCGACGATGGACGCCGCGACCTTCATCTTCAACGAAGACGAATCCATGGTGCCCAGCCAGTTGAGCTTTTCCTTGCTGTCGTCGATATCCAGCTGAGAAACGAAGTTCTCGTAACCGGAGATCATCACCATCACCAGCAGGCCGCCCACCAGCGCCATATCGATCAACGACAGCAGTACCAGAATCAGATCCGACTCGGCCATCGAGAACACGTTAGGGATGACGTGGAAGACTTCCTGGAAGAATTTCAGTGCCAACGCCAACAAGCCCAGGGACAAACCGAAATAGATCGGCGCCAGTAACCAGCGGGAGGCGTACATTGCATTTTCGATAAAGCGTTCCATTGAATCTCACACAAGGGGCTGGAAATGGCGGCGAGTATAACAGCCACCTGTTACACCCAGAAACCGTCAAAAAATCCGTAACCTGCGTGTGTGTGACAAAGTTTTTCTGCTAGTGTCCAGCTCATTGACAGGTCAGCGACGTCGGACAGGAAGACTGAAAATGGATGTGCGATTGCGTTTAACGAGTGCCGGACTTTTCCTCGCGTTGTTGCTCGGTGGTTGCTCCCCCAGCGATGAGAAGCGCCAGGCCAGCCTCGAAGAAAAGACCGCGCAATTCGAACAATCCCTGGAGGCGATCAAGGATCCAGAACTCAAGGACGCCGTGGCCGAGCTCGGCGGCTCACTGTTATTACTCGAGCGTGCGCAGCTCAAGCTCGACAGCAAACCCGTGGTGACCGAATACAGCGAAGACGCCCTCGCCACGCTCAAGCACTACCCCACACCCCAGGCGCTGGTCGACACCTATATCAACGGTCTGTTCGTGCTGCACAAGGAGTCCAGCTCGGATTACCTGACTGACCTGCAGCCGGTATTCCCGTTCAATTTCAACATTCCGGGCGCTTTCCTGTTCCCTCATAGCCTGGAATGGCAATCGGTGACGCTGAGCAACAAGCGCGTCATCGCATTCCAGCCCGAATGGTCGGAAACTGATCCCGGCATTCAGCTGAGCCCGTCGAGCGCCAACCTGACCAACTCGGATGATTTGACGGTGACCTACCCCTTCATCGAAGGCCTGGATGTGGACAAGAAAAACCAGCCACAACCGGTGAGCCTGCAAGGCAAAGTGGAAGTCATCGCCCCGCGCCGGCTCTACAGTTTCGACCTGACGAAAAAGGATGTTGGCCAGACTCGCGCCAACGACAATCTCAGTGTCACCCTGCTGAAGCTTGAAAAAAACCATGCCGAAATCGAATTCAGCAACAGCGCGCCGTTGGCCCCCGAGGTTCGTGACACAACACTCAACCCGGTGATCGTTCAGGCCAGGGACGCCACCGGGCAATTTATCTCTCGCTCGGGTGCGATCAATGAAACCGCCGAGCAGATCAAGTTTTATCAGAAACAACTGACGCAGATGCAACAGCAGAAGGCCTGGAGCGAAGCGTTCGAAAAACAGCTCGATGACGAGCAGCGCGCGTTTGAAAAACAACAGACCCGGCATTACACCAAGGTGTACTTCAACGGGCCGATCGATACCGTCGAAGTCAGCCTGCTGGACTTTTCGGCAGTCACGGTAACCCACAAGAACCTGGACCTGCCTATACGCCGTTTCGACCCGCACACCACGGAAAAAACCATCCAGCCACTGACCTTGCCCGTGGTGGTGTATGACGACCAGGCCGCGACTTGGCTCAAAGGCGCAACGCTGGGCGAGGAGCAACTGAAAAAAAGCATCAGCATCAGTCAGTCGGTCGATGACCCTAGCACCGTACGCATCGAATTCGATCATCCCAGAAGCTTCAATGACGAGATGCTCGGCACGTCCTTCAATCCCGGTGAAAGCCCGGTGACGTTCTTCACCCAAGACCGCAAGGGCCAGCGCGACGGGCCGATCGAGCTGCCACCGGAGGCGTATCAGGTCGATCCGCTACGCGGCGATATCACCTATGATCTGAACCTGTTTCCGGAAACCCCGGCCTACGTTGTGGGCTCCATGCCGCTGTTCCTGGCAACTGTCGCTCAGCAAACGCACGACGCCCACCAATTGCCCAAAGGCCTGGAGTTGAAAGGGAACGCGTTGGTGGTTGATCTGAAGCTGTTTCCCGCCCAGGACTGGCGCTTTTTCGCCAAGGACGACAGCGGCAATTATCTGAAAGAGATGCTTTCGGTCAGTCATGACGCGAGCGCGCAAGGCCCGGCGTTATTCGCAGTGCATTACTTCTATGGCCAACCCACACGTCTGGAAACTTATCAGCGAACCAACCTCACCACCGTGCAATATGGATTTGAGGTCAAACTCGACCCAGCTGAGCCGAGCACTCTTGATCGATAGCCTGTTCAGTGCTCGGGCCGAAACTCCGGACCGCTGAGATTGCGGTAACGACCACCATTGATCTCTCGCAACTGGGCTTGCAGATGCAGGCACCAGATTTGCGGGTCGTCGGCCAATTCGTAGCCATGCAAGGTCAGACTTTCAACGATGGTGTCGAGGATTGATTCAGCCGCGACCGGCCCACGGAACGGGCCTTGGGCTTTGATGGCTGAAGGCTGCTCGCCGGCCATTCCGGCGGCGAAGAGTAAGGTCCACATGCCCGTATCTCCTGCCAACGGACGGATGGCACATTCGATACGGGTCACAAGGCCCAGGCATTGACGGGTGAGGCAGAGGTTGCGCGACATGGCGGCGACCCTCGGTAGATCCGGTATTCAGCCTCCACGGGAAGGCTGTCTCGATCCAGTGATAACTGTCGATATCCTTGAGCAGATAATAGAAGAAAAGTGTGACTCGTACGCGAACCGAGACCAGAAGGTGCCGAGTGGTCACTGCGTGAATATTGACGCCAGAATTGTGGCGAAATACTAACACCCACGATTGAGTTAGCTGAAAAGATCGCAGCCTGCGGTAGCTCCTACGCCGAATGCGTTTTCCATGTAGGAGCTGCCGAAGGCTCGGGCCGCGTTCGGACGATCTTTTGCTTCACATCAAGCCGGTTTGATTTCCAGCATCGCTTCCTGCGCCAACTCCTTTTCCGCTTCCTTGAGGTCTTCCTCGCTGATCATTTCCGCGATCACTCGCAAGCGTTCCACTACCCGTGCGTTGACGCTGCCTTCAGGGAATTCGCCATTCTCATCCGGCGCACCGGCCGGCTCGCCGACCAACAGGCTCAGGGCCTCGTCGGCCTGGCGCACTGCGTAGACATGGAACTGCCCCGCCCGCACCGCCGCCAGCACCTTCTCGTCGAGCATCAGCGTGGCGACGTTGGCCTGAGGAATGATCGCCCCTTGCTCACCCGTCAGACCACGGGCTTCGCAAAGTCGGAAGAAGCCTTCGATCTTCTCGTTAACCCCACCCACCGCCTGCACTTCACCGAACTGGTTGATCGAGCCGGTAATCGCAAAGCACTGCTTGAGCGGGGTTTTCGACAAGGCCGAGATCAGCGTGCACGCCTCACCCAGGGAAGCGCTGTCGCCGTCGACATAACCGTAGGACTGCTCCAGGGCGATACTCGCGGAAATTGCCAGCGGGAATTCCTGGGCATAACGACTGCCCAGATACCCGGTGAGGATCATCACGCCTTTGGAGTGGATCGGCTGGCCGAGGTTGACCTCGCGTTCGATGTCGACGATGCCGCTGCCGCCCGGATAAACCGTGGCGGAAATCCGCGCCGGTATCCCGAAGGCCGAATCGCCGACTTCCAGCACTGTCAGCCCGTTGCACTTTCCGACAGCTGCTCCATTGGTGTCGATCAGAATGATCCCCGCCAGCATGTCATCGAGAATCCGCGCCGAAACGCGCCCGGTACGGGTGGCCTTGGCCTTGAGCGCACGCTCGATGTGCCCGGCATCGGTCATGTCGTCACCCGCCAGGTCACGAATGAAATCCGCCTCGCTGACCAGTTGGAACAGATCGCCGATCCGCGCCGACAAACGCCCTTGGTGCTCAGCCAGACGCGCGCTGTAAGTCGCCAGACGCGCCACCGCATCGGCGGTCAGCGGCGCCATGCCTTCCTCGGACGTACGGGTTTTGAGCAACTGGGCGAACTGCTCCAGGCTTTCGTCGACCATTGGGATGTCTTCGTCGAAATCCACCAGGACACGGAACATCTCCTGGAAGTCCGGATCGAGGTCTTGCAGCGTGTAGTAGAGCTGCCGGGCGCCGATGATGACGACTTTGACCTGCAACGGAATGTGTTGCGGAGTAAGGGTCACCGTGGCGAAACGGCCCATTTCGCCCAGCGGCGATTCCATTTTCAGTTTGCGCGATTGCAGCGCGCGTTTGAGCGCATCCCACACGAACGGCTCGCTGAGCATTTTTTCCGCTTCAAGAATCAAGAAGCCGCCGTTGGCGCGGTGCAGCGCACCCGGACGCAACTGTCGATACGTGGTGTAGAGCGCGCCCTGATCGGTGGTGTACTCGATGCGGCCGAACAAGTTTTCGTAAGTCGGGTGCGGCTCAAAGACCACTGGCGCACCGCCGCTGAACGGATGACCGACCACCAGGCTGGGGGCGTATTGCTCTTCGAGCATTTTGCGGGCGATGGCGTCGGTCTTGCTGTCGTCCACCAGTTGCTCGACCACCGTCTTGAGCAGGTACACCTGCATCGCTTGCAGGTAACCGCAAACGCCTGCGTTTTCCGCGTACTTTTCCGACAGCGGCGCGAGCAATGGCTGCAAGGCCAGGGTAATCGTTTCTTCGTTGAGCTGACGCAGTTGATTGCTCGACTCGCGCTTCCATTGCGGCAGGCTGGCGAGTTCTTCGTTCAGCCGCTCTTCCAGCCCGGAAATGTCGTCATGAAAACGTTCACGCTCGGCTTCAGGCAATTGGGCGAATTCAGCCTCATCCAATGCCTTGCCTTCGCTCATCGGCGTGAAGGCGATGTTGCTGCTGTCGCGGTAGAGCGCAACCTCTTTCTCCAGCGCCAGACGCTCGATCACATCCAGGGCACGGTCATAACGCTGGTTGAAAGCGCGGTCGATGGCGCTTTTCTTCTGCTGATAGGACGGGTGCTCGAACACCGCCGGAAAGGTCGCCAGCAGGTTGTCGATCAAACCGCTGATATCGCCTATGAAGGCGCCGGCGGTGCCCGACGGCAACTCCAACGCTCGAGGCTCGCGCGGTTCATCAAAATTATTGACATAGACCCAGTCCGCCGGGGTCTGCAGGCGCTTGCCTTCGGCCTTGAGGTAGCGTTTGACGAACGAAAACCGGCCAGTGCCGGGCTCGCCCATGACAAATACGTTGTAACCGGGGCGCGGCATGGCCACGCCGAACTGCAAGGCTTCGACCGCGCGTTCCTGGCCAAGCACACCGCGAAAGGGTTCCAGATCATTGGTGGTAGAGAAGCTGAACTGTTCAGCGGAAAACGGACGGGTCAGCGCTTCAGGCGCTAAACGCAAGCTGGCAGCAACAGGATCAGGCATCGGGCTTCCTTACATCAGGCGGGGCAGATAGCGGCATTCTGGCGCTGCCCATACCTCACTGGCAAGGCGCGCCTATAACCAAAGTTTAGACAAAGCGTCAGCCCCGGGCCGAGCGGGTCAAAATCAGTGTTTCAAGGAATGTTTCGCAAAAGATTACGGAACCCCCGGAACATGCCTAAACTCCATGCTGCGCGGCTGGAACTAATAACCGGCCCACTGGCACCATTAAGGGCCAGCACCCTGTCCATTGGAATGCACACAAAGAGAACATAGCTATGAAACGGATTCTTCTCGGTACTCTCTTCACCGCTGTATCCATCAACGCCATGGCGCAGGCGCCAGGCGGTCCGGACTGCGGTTGGGGCAACATGCTGTTTGAAGGTCAGCGTGGCACCCCGGCACACTTCCTGGCATCCACCACCAACGGCACTTCCGGTAACGCAACGTTTGGTATGACCTCCGGCACCAACGGTTGCTCGACCAATGCGTCGCTGACCTACGGCGGCAAATCCTGGATTGCCATGAATGGCATGATGAACGAGCTGTCTGAAGACATGGCCAAAGGTCAGGGCGAAGCGCTGACCACTTACGCCGTGGTACTGGGCGTGGCGCCGGAAGACCGTGCGCACTTCGCCGCTGTGACTCATCAGCACTTCCAGCAAATCTTCAGCAAAGCTGACGTGACCGCTGATGACGTGCATACCAACACCCTGGCCGTGCTGAAAAGCGACCCTCGTCTGGCCAAGTACGCCACTCAAGCTTAAGCTCGACCGGCCCGCTCTCGTTGGGGAGCGGGTTTTATTTTTTGAACCTGGCCCTTTTGGCCTGCCCTTTCGGGTTTTTGTTTCTTTCGGCTTAAGTTGCCCACTATGCTCAAACGCCTTGCCTGGCTGGCGCTCTGTGTCTGCGCCCCGCTGTCCGCCGCGCCACACATCGACAATCAACGTTTGCAGCAACTGGCCAACGAGCCCTTCTGGATTTCCCTGGGGCATTACGAAACCGCCAAGCTCGGTGGCTGGCGCAGCTATGTCAGCGACAAGAAATTCTTTCTCGCCCCCGATGGCAACGAACACCCCGACCGCGAACTGGCGGCGACCGTGCAGGCACTGTATGCCCCGGCCAGTGCCGGCGAGCAGCATGCACAATGCGTCTATCCGGCCCGCACCCGCTGGCTCAAGGCGCAACTAGAACTGGGCGATCTGCCGACACCGGACTGTGCTGAGTTCAAGCAATGGTTCAAGGATGTTTCGCCCCACAGCACGGTGATGATTTTCCCGGCGGCCTACCTGAACAGCCCGTCGTCGATGTTCGGCCACACCTTGCTGCGCATCGATCAGGCCAATGTGCAGAGCGACAAGACCTCGCTGCTCAGTTACGCAATCAACTTCGGCGCTTACATCGAAGGTTCGGACAACAGCCTTCTGTACGCCTGGAAAGGCTTGATGGGCGGCTATCCCGGGCTGTTTGCGCTGGTGCCGTATCAGGAAAAACTCTCGGAATACCGCAGCCTCGAGAACCGCGACCTGTGGGAGTACCGCCTGAACCTGACCCAGCAGGAAACCGAGCGCATGGTCGAGCACGTCTGGGAACTCAAGCAGATCCAGTTCGACTACTTCTTCTTCGACGAAAACTGCTCCTACCGCCTGCTTGAACTGCTTCAAGTAGCGCGGCCGAGCCTACATTTGACCGAGCAGTTCCCGTTGACGGCCATCCCCACCGACACGGTCAAAGCAGTGAAAGAAGCCGGGCTGGTGGAGTCGATCGAGTATCGCCCGTCCCGTGAGCGCGAACTGCTAAGCCGTGCCGAGCCATTAACCTTTGAAGAGCAGGAGTGGGTGCTAAAAGTCAGCGCCGATCAAAAGCAATTGCAGACTCCGGCGTTCAAGGCTCAGCCTCGCGACCGACAAGCGTTGATCATCGATGCGGCTTATCGTCTGGAGCGTTATCGCGCCAACGGTCAGGAGCGTGACCCGCAACGGGCTCAACGCAGTTTCGAATTGCTGCGCGCAATCAATCAAAACCCGCCCCCGGAGCTGGACATTCCGCAACCCGGCTTGCCCGAGGACGGACACGAGTCCCGCACCTGGCAGGCCGGCCTCGGCACCCGAGGCGACAAAGCTTTCGGTGAATATGGCCTGCGCATGGCCTATCACGACCTCAATGACAACGCCGAAAGCTTCCCCCTCGGCGCACAGATCGAAATTTTGCAGATGAAGCTGCGCCAATACGAAGGCAATCACTGGCAGCTGCAGCAACTGGATCTGGCGACCATCCGCTCGCTGACGCCTCGCAATCAATTGTTGCAGCCGCTGTCGTGGCAAGTCACTGGTGGCCTTGAGCGCGTACCGGGCAAGCATGATGACGAAACCCTGGTCAGCCATGTCAACGGTGGCGGCGGCGGGACCTGGCAACTGGGTGAGGATATGCTCGGTTTCGCCTTGGGCACCGTGCGTGTCGAGCATAACAACGACTTCGCGGCCTTCATTGCCCCGGCGGCGGGCTTTAACAGCGGCTTGCTATGGAAAAACCCGCTGGGCAATTTCAGCCTGGAAGCCAAGGGCGATTACTTCACCAATGGCGAGGTGCGCCGTATTGTGAGCCTGAATCAACAATGGGAATTGTCGCGCAACCTCGGTTTGCGCCTGAGCGCCCAGCGCGAATTCAGCCACCTGGCTTCGCCCGAAAACGAAGTGATGCTTGAGGTGAAGTGGTATCACTATTGATCTGACACATCACTACCTGTGGGAACGAGCCTGCTCGCGATGAGGCCATCACCTTCAACATCCGTGTTGCCTGTTCCACCGCCATCGCGAGCAGGCTCGCTCCCACAAGGGATCTGCGCTACCCGGCAGATTAATCACAAGCCTTTCACACACCCGACGAATCTACTTCTAGACTTCTCTTATAGACCGGCTCGGCTAATGGCTTGCGTCAGTGCAGTCCATTGGGGCGAGCGCGAACCGGACTGGCAACAAGAGAAAGACCGGGACGCCGCGCGAGCCTATCGCTCGCAATAAGTCGTTTACAGACATTCGTCGAAACTTAAAGCCTGTGACCATGGCCCAAATCCTATAACGGGAGAACAGCATGAGCCGTGCCTTCGTCAATGAAGATAACGCTGCCGAGCAAGCCGATCTGCCAGTCGAACGGCAGGTCAGCGCGCAGCCCAATTACGTCACGCCCGCCGGTCTGGCGCAGCTTCAGGCGAAAGTCGCCGAGCTGCAAACGCTGCTTGATCAGGAAAGCGCCAAAGGCGAACTGGCGGATAAGCAGCGCCAGGCCGACCTCGATCGCGACTGGCGCTACTTCAAGCATCGCCTGCAAAGCGCCCAAGTGGTCGCACCGGCCTCCTCGGCCAATAAAGTGCAGATTGGCAATTGGGTGACGTTTGCCGACGAACACGATCATCAGCAACGCGTGCAATTGGTCGGAGAAGACCAGGCGAATGCCGCCCATGGCTTGATCAATTGGAGCTCGCCGCTGGGGAGGGCGTTGCTCGGGGCGCAGGTGGGCGATGAAGTGTTGTGGAAACGACCGGCGGGGGATTTGGTGATTGAGGTGTTGACCATAGAAATCGGGTGAATTCGATGACGCCGCAATCTCGCCTGTAGGAGCTCCTGCAGAGGAACAAAAAAACGGAGCCCCGAAGGCTCCGTTTTTTTTATCCTGCCAACCTGAAATCAGGCCAGTTTCTTGTGCCGTACGCGGTGTGGCTGGGAAGCCGCTTCGCCGAGGCGTTTCTTGCGATCGGCTTCGTACTCGGTGTAGTTACCTTCGAAGAACACCGCTTGCGAGTCGTCTTCGTACGCCAGGATGTGAGTCGCGACGCGGTCAAGGAACCACCGATCGTGAGAGATCACAATGGCGGCGCCCGGGAAGTCCAGCAAGGCTTCTTCCAGGGAACGCAGGGTTTCAACGTCGAGGTCGTTGGACGGTTCGTCGAGCAGCAGGACGTTGCCGCCCTCTTTCAGGGTCAGGGCCAGGTGCAAGCGACCACGCTCACCACCGGACAGGTCCTTGACGAACTTCTGCTGATCGCCGCCCTTGAAGTTGAAGCGCCCCACGTAGGTGCGCGACGGGATCTCGTAGTTGCCGATGCGAATCTGGTCGGAACCGTCGGAGACCTGCTGGAACACAGTCTTGCTGCCATCCAGGTCTTCACGGCTCTGATCGACGCACGCAAGTTGCACGGTTTCGCCAACTTCGATGCTGCCCGAATCCGGTGTTTCCTTGCCCATCAGCATGCGGAACAGGGTCGACTTACCGGCACCGTTACCGCCGATCACGCCAACGATGGCGCCTTTAGGCATGGAGAACGACAGGTTGTCGATCAACACGCGATCGCCGTAGCCCTTGCTGACGTTCTTGAACTCGATGACCTTATCGCCCAGGCGCGGACCGGCCGGGATGTAGATCTCGTTGGTTTCGCTGCGCTTCTGGAATTCCTGCGATTGCATTTCTTCGAAGCGTTGCAGACGAGCCTTGGATTTGGACTGGCGGGCCTTGGCGCCTTTGCGCACCCACTCCAGTTCTTCCTTCATGGCCTTTTCGTGGGCCGACTGCTGCTTGGATTCGGCCGCCAGACGATCGGACTTGGCTTCGAGCCAACCCGAATAGTTGCCCTCGTACGGGATACCGGCGCCGCGGTCGAGCTCGAGGATCCAGCCGGCGACGTTGTCCAGGAAGTAACGGTCGTGCGTGATCGCAACCACGGTGCCCGGAAAATCGTGCAGGAAGTGCTCCAGCCAGGCGACGGAATCGGCGTCCAGGTGGTTGGTCGGTTCGTCGAGCAGCAACATGTCTGGCGCGGACAGCAGCAGGCGGCACAGGGCCACACGACGCTTTTCACCACCGGACAGGAATTCGACCTTGGCATCCCACGCGGGTAGACGCAGCGCATCGGCGGCGACTTCCAGTTGGCGATCCAGGTTGTGACCATCGCTGGCTTGCAGGATGGCTTCAAGCTTGGCCTGTTCGGCGGCCAGCTTGTCGAAGTCGGCATCCGGTTCAGCGTAGGCCGCGTAAACCTCGTCCAGGCGCGCCTGAGCGTCCTTGATTACGCTGACTGCTTCCTCGACCACTTCACGAACGGTTTTGGTCGGGTCCAGGATCGGTTCTTGCGGCAGGTAGCCAATGTTCAGGTCCGGCATCGGACGGGCTTCACCGTCGAACTCGGTATCGACGCCAGCCATGATTTTCAGCAGCGTGGATTTACCCGAACCGTTGAGACCGAGTACGCCGATCTTGGCGCCAGGGAAGAACGACAGCGAAATGTTTTTCAGGATTTCCCGCTTCGGCGGAACAACTTTGCCCAGCCGATGCATGGTGAAGACGTATTGAGCCATGGAGAACCTTGGGTCAGTGACTGATGAATGATTGGAGCGCAGGCGATGCCCGGCCAGGCCATGCGCGTCGTTCAATTGATGGGTATCAAGGCGTGCGCGCTGAAAAAAACCTGGGAGCTGGAACGCTCCCGCGTAACCGGCAAAGCTACCTCATTGATAGAAGGCAGTCCAGCCGAGCGGGACTGGCACTTCGCCACAACTCAAGGCATGCTAGCCGCCCTTCGGGCGTCCGGCTTATAGTGCTCGTCGCGCCAGTCCAGCCAAACCCCAGGATTACAGTTTGTCCAATGTCTCTCCGCCACCGTCCGTGAGCGCACATAATCCTGCGACCGGCTCGCCCCTGCGCGGAACCTTGAAGGGCGCGCTGGCGACCCTCGTGCTGTTGCTGCTCGCACTGCTGCTCTGGCAGCTGCTGGATCAGCTTCGCGAAACCCAGAAAAACCAGCGCCAGTACACCATCGACTACTCCGCCGACCTGGCTGCGCAAATCAGCCTCAACATGGCCCTCAACGCCCAGATCGCCCTTAATCTGCTACCGTTCATCGAACAACCACAAAGCCCCGACGAGCAGCAGGCGTTGCTGCGCAAACTGCAACAATCGCTGCCCGACCTGCGCAGCCTGGCGCTGCTCAGCCCCTCCGGCAAAATCCTCAGCGACAGTGCCGCCGACAGCCCGGACGCCCATTACCTGAGCGAATTGGTTCAGCGCAGCCGTGCCCAGGCCCACTATTTCAGCAACACCGATGACGGTTCGGTGGTGCACCTGCTCCTGCATCAGGCCAGCGGCAGCAGCCGCGACTATTGGCTCCTGCGCCTGACGCCGACGTTTTTCTCCTCTCTGACCAAACAGGGCGACGTCGGCATCCGCCCCCAGTGGTTGGCGGAAAACCGCATCAATCATCGAATCATCAGCCGCGATGACGCCCAGCCATCGGCCAAACCGGCCGTGCTGACAACCGACGAACTGGCCAACAGTGTGCTGACAGTCCCCCTGAGCAACAGCGACTGGCAACTGCGCGGGCTGTTCGACCGGCAACAGGTGATCGAACAACTGCTGCCGGCGTTCATCGGCAAATGCCTGCTGGGGCTGGTCTTTTCACTGTTGCCGTTCATTGCTCTGCTGAGCATTCGTCGCCGTCAACGGCAACTGCATGAGGACCGCCGACGCTATCAAGACATTTTTGAAGGCACCGGCGTTGCGCTGTGCGTGCTCGATCTGTCCGGGCTCAAAAGTATCTTCGACAAGGCTCAACTCAACAGCAGTGGGCAGTTGAAGGCCTGGCTCGAGACACCGGAGCACCGCCAGCAATTGCTGCAGGAACTGCGCATCACCGAAGTCAACCAGGTCGCCCTGCAACTGCTCAATGTCAATTCCTGCGATCAGGCCTGGAAACTGCTGGTCGACGGCAGCCCTCTGGACTGCACAGCCATTGGCAATCAAGTGCTCGAAGCAGTGCTCAATCAGCAGAAACAGCTTGAACTGGAAATCAAGCTTCAGGACGCCAATGGCCGCGACCAGCATTTGTGGCTGGTGCTGCGTCTGCCGGAAGATCAGGCCGACTACAAGGCAGTGATCCTGAGCATCAGCGACATCACCAGTCGCAAGCTCATCGAATTGTCGCTGCTGGAGCGTGAAGGGTTCTGGTCCGACGTGGTGCGCACCGTGCCGGATCATCTGTATGTGCAGGATGTGGTCAGCCAGCGGATGATCTTCAGCAACCATCACCTGGGGCAAACACTGGGTTATAACCGCACCGATCTGCATCAGATGGGCGAGTATTTCTGGGAAATCCTGTTGCACCCCGAGGATGCCGACTATTACCACCGCTCACGCCAGTCGCAACGTCACGCGGGTTACACCCAACTGATGCAATGCCAGTTGCGCTTCCGTCATCGCGATGGCAAATGGCGGCGTTTCGATATTCGCGAACAGGCCTTGGCGCGGGACAAATACGATCAGGTCACGCGTATCATCGGCGTGGCCAAGGACATCACCGAGCAGATCGAAGCCAGTGAGTCCCTGCGCGACAGCGAGCAACGCTACCGGATGCTCGCCGAAAGCATCAGCGACGTGATTTTCTCCACCGACAGCAAGCTGGCGCTCAACTACGTCAGCCCCTCGGTGCAAGCTGTGCTGGGCTTCGACGCCGACTGGATATTCCAGAATGGCTGGCAATCGACCATCGCCAACCCGCAACAACTGACCGGCATTTACAGCCTGATGGACCGGGTCAGCAAAGCGCTGGATAAACCCGAACAACTGGCGCTGCTGCGCAGTCAGGTGCAGACCCAGCTGTTTCTGTTCGACTGCCTGCGGGCCGATGGACGCAAGATCCCTATCGAGTTGCGCCTGGTGCTGGTCTGGGACGAACACGGTGCCTTCGAAGGTGTGCTCGGGGTCGGTCGCGACATCAGCCAGCAACGTCGGGCCGAGAAAGACCTGCGCATGGCGGCCACGGTATTCGAGCACTCGACCTCGGCGATTCTGATCACTGACCCGGCCGGCTACATCGTCCAGGCCAACGAGGCTTTCAGTCGCGTCAGCGGTTATGCGGTGGCCCAGGTCCTCGACCAGTTGCCGAATATGCTCACCGTCGATGAGCAGCAGGAAGCCCATCTGCGCTATGTGCTCAAGCAATTGCATCAGCACAGCACCTGGGAAGGCGAAGTCTGGCTCAAACGACGCAGTGGCGAGCATTACCCAGCCTGGGTCGGGATTACCGCGGTGCTCGACGACGAAGGCGATCTGGCCAGCTACGTGTGTTTCTTCAGCGACATCAGCGAACGCAAGGCCAGTGAGCAACGGATTCACCGTCTCGCCTATTACGACGCCCTGACTCACCTGCCCAACCGCACGCTGTTCCAGGATCGCCTGCACACCGCGCTGCAATCGGCTGAACGGCAGAAGGCTTGGGTGGTGCTGATGTTCCTCGACCTGGACCGGTTCAAGCCGATCAATGACTCTCTGGGCCACGCCGCCGGCGACCGCATGCTCAAGGAAATGGCCACGCGCCTGCTCGGTTGCGTCGACGATGACGACACCGTGGCGCGCATGGGCGGTGATGAGTTCACGTTGCTGCTGCAACCGCGGGTCAACCGGGAGATCGCGCTGAACCGGGCGATTCATGTGGCCGAACAGATCCTCGCCAGCCTGGTGAAACCGTTCGTGCTGGAAGGCCGCGAGTTCTTTGTCACCGCCAGTATCGGCATCGCCCTGAGCCCTCAGGACGGCAGCGAACTCAGTCAGCTGATGAAGAACGCCGACACCGCGATGTACCACGCCAAGGAGCGCGGCAAGAACAACTTCCAGTTCTATCAGGCTGACATGAATGCCAGCGCCCTGGAGCGTCTGGAGCTGGAAAGCGACTTGCGCCATGCATTGGAACAAAACGAATTCGTGCTGTACTACCAGCCGCAATTCAGCGGCGACGGCAAACGCCTGACCGGCGCCGAAGCCCTGCTGCGCTGGCGCCACCCACGACGCGGCCTGGTGCCGCCGGGGGATTTCATTCCGGTGCTCGAGGAGCTCGGGCTGGTGGTGGATGTCGGCGACTGGGTGATCAGCGAAGCCTGCCGTCAGCTCAAGACCTGGCACCAGGCCAAGGTGCGAGTGCCGAAGGTCTCGGTGAACATTTCAGCGCGGCAGTTCTCCGACGGACAACTCGGCACACGAATCGCCACCATCCTCAAGGAAACCGGCCTGCCGCCGGCGTGCCTGGAACTGGAACTGACCGAAAGTATCCTGATGCGCGAAGTCAGCGAGGCGATGCAGATCCTCGATGGCCTGAAAAACCTCGGCCTGAGCATTGCGGTCGACGACTTCGGCACCGGTTATTCATCGCTCAATTACCTCAAGCAATTCCCGATCGACGTGCTGAAAATCGACCGCACCTTCGTCGATGGCCTGCCCTCGGGTGAACAGGATGCGCAAATTGCCCGGGCGATCATCGCCATGGCCCACAGCCTGAATCTGGCGGTGATCGCCGAAGGCGTGGAAACCCACGAGCAACTCGACTTCCTGCGTGAGCATGGTTGCGATGAGGTTCAGGGGTATCTGTTTGGCCGGCCAATGCCGGCGAGTCGGTTTGAGGCGCAGTTCAGCAATGATGCGTTGTTCATGTTTGACTGAGTTTTTTGGTGCCTCAGATGACGCCATCGCGAGCAGGCTCGCTCCCACATTTGGAATGCGTTCCCCTGTGGGAGCGAGCCTGCTCGCGATGAGGCCGGCACGATCACCGCTGATCCCCGCATGAACACCACTTGTCTGCGACATGATGTCCTTTCATATGCCATCTAAAACCCATTGGGTTAGAATGCCCCCCTTTTCTGCCCCGATCCTTGAGGACCGCCATGTTCAGCCGTGATTTGACTATTGCCAAGTACGACGCCGACCTTTTTGCCGCCATGGAGCAAGAAGCTCAGCGCCAGGAAGAACACATTGAGCTGATCGCTTCGGAAAACTACACCAGCCCTGCGGTGATGGAAGCTCAAGGCTCGGTACTGACCAACAAGTACGCCGAAGGTTACCCGGGCAAGCGCTACTACGGTGGTTGCGAGTTCGTCGACGTGGTTGAGCAGCTTGCAATTGATCGAGCCAAAGAACTGTTCGGCGCCGATTACGCCAACGTTCAGCCACACGCCGGTTCGCAAGCCAACAGCGCCGTTTACCTGGCCCTGCTGCAAGCTGGCGACACCATTCTGGGCATGAGCCTGGCCCACGGCGGTCACCTGACCCACGGTGCCAGCGTTTCGTCCTCCGGCAAGCTGTACAACGCTGTTCAGTACGGCATCGACGCCAATGGCCTGATCGACTACGACGAAGTTGAGCGCTTGGCGGTTGAGCACAAGCCAAAAATGATCGTGGCCGGTTTCTCTGCCTACTCGCAGATTCTGGACTTCCCGCGTTTCCGCGAAATCGCCGACAAGGTTGGCGCCTACCTGTTCGTCGACATGGCTCACGTGGCCGGCCTGGTCGCCGCTGGCGTCTACCCAAACCCGGTTCCATTCGCTGACGTGGTCACCACCACCACGCACAAGACCCTGCGCGGTCCACGTGGTGGCCTGATCCTGGCTCGCGCCAACGCCGACATCGAGAAGAAGCTGAACTCCGCGGTATTCCCGGGCGCCCAAGGTGGCCCGCTGGAGCACGTGATCGCTGCCAAGGCGATCTGCTTCAAGGAAGCCCTGCAGCCAGAGTTCAAGGCCTACCAGCAGCAAGTGGTGAAAAACGCGCAGGCCATGGCCGGCGTGTTCATCGAGCGCGGTTTCGACGTGGTGTCGGGCGGTACTCAGAACCACCTGTTCCTGCTGTCGCTGATCAAGCAGGAAATTTCCGGTAAAGACGCCGACGCCGCACTGGGCAAAGCGTTCATCACCGTGAACAAAAACTCGGTACCGAACGATCCACGCTCCCCGTTCGTCACCTCCGGTCTGCGTTTCGGCACACCGGCAGTGACCACTCGCGGCTTCAAGGAAGCAGAGTGCAAAGAGCTGGCCGGCTGGATCTGCGACATCCTGGCAGACCTTTCCAACGAAGCGGTGATCGACGCCGTTCGTGAGAAGGTCAAGGCCATCTGCAAGAAATTGCCGGTGTACGGCGCCTGATTGCAACTCGTGACATAAAGAAACCCGGCTAATCAGCCGGGTTTTTTTTCGCCTGCAATTTTACCGGACACGTCGTGTTATTAAACATTCGCCCTCTTGATTACTGATTAATCACTTATTTAAAACACCTACGCCAGCCTATAACAACAATAAAACAACCAACATACAGAAATACATAACAACCACTTCAACCCTGCAAAAACAATTACTATCCGACTGCAATCACATCAATACAGCCAAGGACGACTATGACTACCAACCGACAAAAATCATTCATTGCAACACTGGAGCTGGATAACCGACATGTAGAGTTTCTGCAAACATTGCATGGGAATCCAGCCATTCGATTCGACACATTCGCCAGTGGCGGTTTCTATACGGGCACCCCAACAACACGCAACGACTCTCACTTACTGGGCAGTCGCGCACAAGAAGAAATAGAGGCCATTGCGCCATTAACCATCTATTTTCGATGCACTAACGACTATTACACCTTATACATCCGCTCTCACGGACCCTACACAGGGCATTGTATAAGCAAGGATTCCGCGAGAGTGCTTGGCGCATTCCTTCCTGCAGGCAGCGACACCACTTCTTTCAATATCCTGGGCAGTCAAAACAACATCATGACGCTGGAAAACATGCCGAATGATATTCACAGAGTCCGGCTCAAGGCTCGAAACTCGGGACACATCGGCGGTCTTCTTCGCAAGGGCGCGCCCTACAGCTATCTAGCCGAGATCGAGGAGCAAGGCGTGGTGTTCAAGCTGCGCATTATCGAGCGGAACGCCTCCTTCCTGAGCAACCCTAACGAAATCTGACAGGCCGCCGGGAACAGCTCCTGCGGCATCTTCACACAGGCACCACAGCGATCGCCTGTTGATCCCCCAACCTTCAAGGTACACACATGAGCACCGATCAGGAAAAATCCTTTACTGCGACTTTGAGTACACGCTTTGGCTATCCCCACTTCCCAAAGTTGACATACGGTAAAATCACCCGCACACCAAAACCGGACTACGATTTTTTCGGTTTCGATCACTACATGGATGTTTCGGACTACCTTTTCTTAAAACCAGAAGTCCCCCCCGACGCACTAACCTTCTACTTCAGGTGCCTGAACGACTACTACACACTGTATATCTTTACCCACGGCGTGTATTACTACATGACGCTGAGCAAAGAGAGCGACGATTTTTTAAATGCCTATACACCCAACGATGGAAATCAGACGACATTCAACCTGCTGGATGCCAACGGAAAAATCATCACACTGGACCAACTCGACAACGACACGCCTACTGTAAGAATACAAACACGAGGTGGTAACCTGCTACGAGCAGGACTCAGCCGCAACCCATATGATTCTAAAGTTGGCACATTCGTTCGCACCAGCCAAACTCGCAGTTCAGGCATTCTCGACTTCAAACTTAACATCCTCCAGCGCAATGTACCTTATTAAGGGCGCGGAATTGAAAGTCCTTCCTCCCAACACTTTATGCGCCTCGCCATAAATGCTCTTCACGAGTATCTGACTTAACGCGCATGCGCTCACAAGGAACGCATGCCTGAGCACAGGTGGACGCATGATCACCACCACTGGTCAGACCGGTCATGCCAATTTTCCGTTGGCACATTTTCTTGGCAGCCTGGTGCCAATGACTTCGCTGGCTATCGCGCGGTATGACGCGCTGGCAGGTGATTATTGCGGGTGGCGGGAGCACGCGGAGATTGTCGATGCAGTGGAGCGTGGGGATGTTACGGCGGCCGAGAGGTTGATGACCCGGCATCTGGATCGCCTTGAGGAGGCGTGCTGCACCCTGGATCGGCAGTCAGCCAAAAATCGTGTTGCCGATTAGATCACCATCGCGAGCAGGCTCGCTCATTGGATCGAAGGTGAACACAGAATTTGTGAACACCTGAGATCAACGGTGGGAGCGAGCCTGCTCGCGATGGCGGCATCAGACCCGCTGAAAATGTCGAGGGGCTTACTCCGCCGCAACCCGCGCAAACCCCTCGCGAATTTTCTCTTCCGGCAAATCATCGGCAATGAACACGATTACGCTTTCGCGTGTTTCAGCATCGGCCCATTCCGTATCCCAATCGAATCCGTACAACTTCAAGACCCCCTGAAACACCATCCGCCGCGGTTCGCCCAAGATGTTCAAAACACCTTTGTAGCGCAGCAATTGCTTGCCATGGTCTTCCAGCAGTTCGTTCATGAACTCGCTGAGTTTATCGATATCCAGCGGCTTGTCGGTGCGCAACACCAGGCTGGAGATACGGTCGATGGACGGTGCCTTGCTCGCTGGACGCAGACTTACCCCACCGCCGAGATCGGCATTGAGATTGAAACCGCGCACGTCGAGCAGTTCTGCCAAGTCGATCTTGCCGTGGTCGACTACACGGATCGGTGCGCGACGGTTGATTCGGGTCAGACGTTCGCTCAACGCCGTGAAGGTCGGCTCGTCCACCAGATCCCGCTTGCTCACCAGCAAACGGTCGGCAAAACCGATCTGCGCCTGGGCTATGGTCTGGGTCAGATGCAGGTCAGCATGGGCGGCGTCCACCAGGGTGATGATGCCGTCGAGGATGTAGCGCTCACGCAGTTCTTCGTCGATGAAAAAGGTTTGCGCCACCGGGGCCGGGTCGGCCAGACCGGTGCATTCGATGACCAGACGATCAAAGGCGATTTCGCCGCTGTCCAGGCGTTCAAGCAGGAGGTACAGCGCTTTGGTCAAATCGGTATGGATGGTGCAACAGACGCAGCCGTTGGACAGCGTCATCACTTGCACCGGATCAAAGCCCAACAGTTGGGTATCGATACCGGAGTCGCTGAATTCGTTTTCGATCACGGCGATTTTCAGGCCGTGCTCGGCTTTGAGCAGATGGCGCAGCAGCGTGGTTTTGCCGGCGCCGAGGAAGCCGCTGAGGATTGTTACTGGAATGGGAGAGGACAAACGGGTTCTCCTGTTTCACAAAATTAAGAAACAACACAAAACAAATGTGGGAGCGCCGCACCGCCGCTCCCACAGGGATTGCATCAACCTGGCTGTCGGGTCAACAGCACTTCGGCCCACCCTTGCCACCGTAACGGGCTTCCTGACGTTCGCGAAAGAACATCTCGTAGCTCATCACCGGTTTGTCCGGGTGTCTGGTTTGCATATGCTCGACGTAGTTGTCGTAGTCGGGCATGCCGACCATCAGGCGCGCAGCCTGACCGAGGTATTTACCGAGGCGACTCAGGTCATTGAACATGGTGCAATCCTCAGGTTACGCATCCGGCTGAGCCTGGAACGGCGATTCTTTATCCGTGCGTTCTTTGGTACCCCAGGCGGCAATGCCGACCTTGAGCGCATAGAACAGGATGCTGAACACCACGAACAGGAACAGCGCGGTCAGCGTTGCGTTGGTGTAGGCGTTATAGATTACATGCTGCATCTGCTCGATGCTCTTGGCCGGAGCCAGGATTTGCCCATTGGCCAACGCATCGCTGTATTTCTTCGCCAGCGACAGGAAGCCGATGGCCGGATTAGCGTCGAACAACTTGATGAAGCCTGCGGTGGTGGTGCAGATCAGCAACCACACGGCTGGCAGCAGGGTCACCCAGACATAGCGTTGGCGTTTCATTTTGATCAGCACAACGGTTGCCAGCATCAGCGCGATACCCGCCAGCATCTGGTTGGAGATGCCGAACAACGGCCACAAGGTGTTGATCCCGCCCAGCGGGTCGATCACGCCTTGGTACAGCAGGTAACCCCACATCGCCACACAACCGGCGGTGGCGATCAGGTTGGCGGTCCAGGATTCGGTGCGTTTGAGCGCCGGCACAAAGGAGCCGAGCAAGTCCTGCAGCATGAAACGCCCGGCACGGGTACCGGCGTCGACCGCGGTCAGGATGAACAGCGCTTCGAACAGGATTGCGAAGTGGTACCAGAACGCCATGGTGTTTTCACCCGGCAGGACACTGTGCAGGATCTGCGCGATACCGACCGCCAGGGTCGGCGCACCGCCGGCACGGGCCAGGATGGTGGTTTCACCGATATCCTTGGCCACCGCTTGCAGCGCTTCCGGGGTAATCGCGAACCCCCAGCCGCTGACAGCTTGTGCCACAGCCACCACGTCACCGCCGACGACCGCCGCCGGGCTGTTCATGGCGAAGTACACGCCTGGCTCGATCACCGAAGCGGCCACCATGGCCATGATCGCCACGAAGGATTCCATCAGCATGCCGCCATAACCGATGTAACGGGCGTTAACCTCGTTATCCAGCAACTTCGGCGTGGTGCCGGAGGATATCAGTGCGTGGAAACCCGACACCGCGCCACAGGCAATGGTGATGAACAGGAACGGGAACAGACCGCCCTTCCACACCGGTCCCGTGCCATCGATGAACTGGGTCAATGCCGGCATTTTCAGCTCGGGCATGGTGATCAGGATGCCGATCGCCAGCGCAACGATGGTGCCGATCTTGAGGAAGGTCGACAGGTAATCGCGGGGGGCGAGGATCAGCCATACCGGCAGTACTGCGGCGACGAAACCGTAGCCGATCAGCATCCAGGTGATCTGAATCCCGGTGAAGCTGAA
Organism: Pseudomonas sp. B21-048; assembly: GCF_024748615.1. Taxonomy (NCBI): domain Bacteria; kingdom Pseudomonadati; phylum Pseudomonadota; class Gammaproteobacteria; order Pseudomonadales; family Pseudomonadaceae; genus Pseudomonas; species Pseudomonas sp. B21-048. The sequence goes on from NZ_CP087168.1 coordinate 4,857,169, forward strand.
CGCTTTGGCCCACACCGGGTCAGCGGCAATCTGCCCGCCCAGCCAGATCGAACCCAGCAGCAACGCCACGCCGATTACCGAGATTTCACCGATGCGACCCGGGCGGATGTAGCGCATGTAAATGCCCATGAACATTGCGATCGGGATGGTCGCCATCACCGTGAAAATCCCCCACGGGCTTTCGGCCAGGGCCTTGACCACGATCAGCGCCAGCACCGCGAGGATGATGATCATGATCAGGAAGCAGCCAAACAGCGCGATGGTCCCGGGGATGCGGCCCATTTCTTCACGGACCATGTCGCCCAGGGAGCGGCCATTGCGGCGGGTGGACATGAACAGCACCATGAAGTCCTGCACCGCACCGGCCAGCACCACCCCGGCAATCAGCCACAGCGTACCGGGCAAGTAGCCCATCTGCGCCGCCAATACCGGACCGACCAGCGGCCCCGCGCCGGCGATGGCCGCGAAGTGGTGACCGAAGAGGATGTGTTTGTTGGTCGGCACGTAGTCCAGACCGTCATTGTTGAGCACAGCAGGTGTAGCCCGACGCGGATCGAGTTGCATCACATTGTTAGCGATGAACAGGCTGTAGTAGCGGTACGCGACCAGATAAATGGCCACGGCGGCGACCACAATCCACAAGGCGTTGATCGCCTCGCCTCGGCGCAATGCCACTACGCCCAGGGCGCACGCTCCCAGGATTGCCAGCAGCAGCCAGGGTAAGTGGCGTAGCAGGCTATTATTATTTTTCATTTTATGATTCCAGCCAGAGTGGACAAGAAAGACAGCCATCCCGAGTTTAGCGCTACTGGCCTCAAAGGCCACCCCAACGTTGGTCTAGACCCTGTCTTGCTGGCAGGCTTTAACAATGCGGGTCTATAGTCAGCGGACATTCAGAGGATTGCGCCATGAGTGACCACCCTGCTGATCGCCGCCGCTTCAAACGTATTGCGTTCGATGCCCGAACCGAACTGAGCCAAGGGGAATTCATCTGGCCGGTGAAGTTGATTGACCTGTCACTCAAGGGGCTACTTATCGAGAAGCCCGAGCCATGGCTGGGTAATCCAGACTGGCATTTCCTGGTTGATATTCATCTTAACGAAGACGTAGAGATCAAGATGGATGTGATGTTGACCCACGATGACCATGGTCAACTCGGGTTTGTCTGCAAACACATCAGTCTGGAGTCCATTGAGCGCCTGCGGCGGTTGATCGAGTTCAATCTGGGGGATCCGCAAGAGCTGGAACGTGAACTGGGTGCACTGATCGAAATCTGACCGCTTTTGTAGGAGCTGCCGAAGGCTGCTCCTACAGGGATCGGCGTTTATTCGAATAGAGCGTCGAGCGCCTGTTCCAAGCGCGTCACGGCAATAATCTGCAACCCCAACGGCGCCTCTTTCGGCGCGTTGCCCTTGGGCACGATGGCGCGCTTGAAGCCGTGCTTGGCCGCCTCTTTCAAACGTTCCTGGCCACTCGGCACCGGGCGCACTTCACCGGACAAGCCGACTTCGCCGAACACCAGCAGATCATGGGGCAGCGGCCGGTTGCGTAAACTGGACATGACCGCCGCCATCAGCGCCAGGTCAGATGCTGTTTCCAGTACCTTCACTCCGCCAACCACGTTGAGGAATACGTCCTGATCGTGAGTCGGAATGCCGCCATGGCGATGCAAAACCGCCAACAACATGGCCAAGCGATTCTGATCCAGACCGAGCGTTACCCGGCGCGGGTTGGCCAAATGACTGTCATCCACCAACGCCTGGACTTCCACCAGCATCGGCCGAGTGCCTTCCCACGTTGCCATGACCACGCTGCCCGGGACTTCTTCCTGAGCGCGGGTCAGAAAAATCGCCGACGGGTTAGAGACTTCTTTCAGGCCCTTGTCGGTCATGCCGAACACACCCAATTCATTCACCGCGCCGAAACGGTTTTTCACCGCCCGCAACAAACGCAGGCGCCCATCGGACTCGCCTTCGAAATACAGAACGGTGTCGACCATGTGCTCCAGCACTCGGGGACCGGCCAGTGCGCCTTCTTTGGTGACATGGCCCACGAGGAAAATCGCCGTGCCGCTTTGTTTGGCGTAACGCACCAGCAATGCTGCACTTTCGCGAACCTGAGAGACGCCACCCGGTGCCGATTGCAGCTGCTCGGTGAAAATCGTCTGAATCGAGTCGATCACCATCACCTTGGGCTTTTCCTGCCGGGCCGTGGCGATAATGGTTTCGATGCAGGTTTCGGTCATTACCCGCAGCTGATCCTGAGGCAAGCCCAGCCGCCGGGCGCGCATGGCCACCTGTTGCTGGGACTCTTCGCCGGTGACATACAGCGCCGGCATGCTCTTGGCGAGGTTGCACAAGGTTTGCAACAAAATGGTCGACTTGCCGATGCCGGGATCACCACCGATCAACACCACGGAGCCATCCACCAGGCCGCCGCCGAGAACGCGATCCAGCTCGCTGGATGCCGTGGAGAACCGCGGAATCTCTTCAACGCTGACTTCGGCCAGGGTTTTGATCTGCGCCTGCTGGCCGGTCCACCCGGTGCGACCACTGGGAGCTGCAGCGCCGCCACTCTCCACCATGGTTTCGGTCAGGGTGTTCCAGGCTCCGCACTCGCCGCACTGGCCGGCCCACTTGGGGAAGGTTGAGCCGCACTCGGTGCAGCCGTACATGCGCTTGGCCTTGGCCATCTGAACTCCCGGCAAAAACCGCGATGATAGCTCAGCTGGCGCGGATCAGCGCGGCGCCGCCGTGCGGATTTCACCGCCGGCCAGACGCGCGGCACTATTGCCCAGCGGATCTTCGGCGTTCATGTCCGCGCCTTTGGCCTTGAGTGCGTCCAGCAACTCGACGCGCTTGAACAAGCCGGCATACATCGCGGCGGTCTGTCCCGCACCGTTGCGTTGGTCGGGATTGCAATTGGCCGCCAGCAGGGTCTTGGCAATCTGCACTTCGCCTTTGAAGATCGCCCCCATCAACGCCGTATTGCCACGTCGATCCTGAGCACAGGCGTCCGCCCCGGCAGCGAGCAAACGTTCCACTGCGGCGCTCTGGCCATGATAGGCGGCCAGAATCAGTGCGGTGTAACCCTTGCTGTCGCGGGTGTCGAGGGAATAGCCGGCCTCGATGAAGGTATCGAGCATGGGCACATCACCCCGTCGAGCGGCATCAAAATAGTAATTCTGTAATTGCGCCTTCAGCGCTTCAGGGGCCTTTGATACTTGCGGTTCAGCCCCGGCGAACACACTGAGCGACCAGCACGCCAGAATCACAGACAGATAAAAACGCATGGCAGAGCTCCTTGATCAGACGAGACCTCGCATGAGGTCCCGCTTCAGGCGGATGGATCAGTCGACCAGTTTGGCCGCCAGCGCCTTGACCCGAGCCAGATCACCCTTGGCGACTTTGGTCACCCCGGTCCCGTAATCCGGGTCGGCCTTGTAAAGGAAGGACAGAATGATGTGCTTGCTCTCGTCATCGGTGGTGGCCAGTGAGCCACCGAAGCTGTCGATCAGGTCCTGACGTTCCTTCGGGTTGAACGAGCGATACAGATCGCCGGCCTGTTTGAAGTTCTGCTCACGCTGAATCTTCGCCTGCTGCGTACTGCCCGACAGGGCCGACTGGCTATAACGCGCAATTTGCGGTTCTTCGCGGGACAGCAGGCGACTTGGCTGGTAATTCACGCCCGTGCTGCTGGTGCCGATGTTCATTGCGCCATCCTGATTACCGTTATTCACGGCGACTTTGGGTGCGTTGATCGGCAGCTGCAGAGCGTTGGCCCCCAGACGATACAGTTGGGTGTCGGCATACGAGAACACTCGTCCTTGCAATAAACGATCTTCCGAAGGTTCGATACCCGGAACTAAATTAGCCGGAGCCATGGCCACTTGCTCGGTTTCCTGGAACACATTCGCTGGATTACGGTTCAACACCATTTGTCCAACTTTTCGTTCAGGCACACCTGGCCAGATCTTGGTCGCGTCCAATGGATCGAAATCAAACTTGGACACGTCTTGCGGATTTACAATCTGGATGTACAAGTCCCATTTCGGGAAGTCACCCTTGTTAATATGTGACACCAGGTCATTTGTCATATGACTGTAATCTTGACCTTGAACACCCGCTACCTCTTTAGGGTCAAGATTTTTTATCCCCTGCAAACTTTTCCAGTGAAACTTTACATAGTGCACATCACCTTTTGCATTAACTAACTTGTAGGCATGCACACCGTTGCCATCCATCTCCCGATAACTGGCAGGCGTGCCAGAGTTGGAATACAGCTCGGTCAAGGTACGCGTGGCTTCTGGAACATGGGAGAAAAAGTCGAAACGACGGGAATCGTCGTCAAGGTTAGTGCGCGGGTCTGGCTTGAAGGCGTGGACCATGTCCGGAAACTTGATCGCGTCACGAATGAAGAAGGTCGGGAAATTATTGCCGACCAGGTCCCAATTGCCGTCTGCGGTGTAGAACTTGGTGGCGAACCCGCGCGGATCACGCAAGGTTTCCGGCGAATGATTGCCATGGACCACAGCGGAAAAACGCACGAAGACCGGCGTGCTCTGGCCCCCGGCAAATACCTTGGCCTTGGTCAGGTCACTGAGATCGTCGGTCACCGTGAACGTGCCATGGGCGCCAGTGCCACGGGCATGCACCACGCGCTCGGGAATGCGTTCACGGTCAAAACGCTGGAGTTTCTGGATCAGTTGCACGTCTTGCAACAGCACCGGCCCGGTCGCGCCAGCGGTTTGCGAATTTTGATTGTCGCCGACAGCGGCACCGTTATCACGGGTCAAGGTTGCAGCATTAATGGAGAAGGACAGCAGGCTGACGGTCAAAACGCCAAACGTACGATGGAGGGGAAAAGCCCCGAAGCCAAGGGAAGTTGTCATGAAAGTTTCCTCTGATTTTATAAGGCGCATCCAGGTGCGCCCCACAGAGGCTAGTGACCCAAAGGCCAAAACATAAATAGAAATCCCATACCGAGCCCATAGCGAAAAGGTTCTGGAAAGCCCGGTCTAGAGCGGGTAGTCGCGCGCGAATGGTGGCACTTTATAAACTAATTGCCAGATGTGTCATAGGAGCGAGCATTGTAAGGCGGTGTTTCGAGCACGAACCGTTTTGCTGATTTACACTGCGTTCACCAACCTCATCTGTAACAAGGAAATAACCTATGGGCGTGATAAGTGAGTTCAAGGCCTTCGCGGTCAAAGGTAATGTGGTCGACATGGCCGTCGGTATCATCATCGGCGCAGCCTTCGGCAAAATCGTTTCTTCGTTTGTCGGTGACGTGGTAATGCCGCCAATCGGCTTGTTGATCGGTGGGGTGGACTTCAGTGACCTGGCCGTAACGCTCAAGGCTGCCAACGGGGATGTCCCGGCGGTGGTGCTGGCGTACGGTAAGTTCATCCAGAGTTTGATCGACTTCATCATCGTCGCCTTCGCGATCTTCATGGGCGTCAAGGCCATCAACCGTCTGAAACGCGAAGAGGCCGTTGCGCCAACCCTGCCGCCGGTTCCGACCAAGGAAGAAGAGCTGCTGGAAGAGATTCGCGATCTGCTCAAGGCCCAGAACAATCGGCCCTGATGACTGATTGCCCCAAGAAACGGCGCCTTCGGGCGCCGTTTGTTTACCAATAGTTTTCCACCGCCACCTGGCCGGGTCGTCGACTGAGGCTCAGGTGCATGTCCCGTTGCTTGAGCAACTTGCGCGTGTCATCGATCATCTGTGGATTGCCGCAGAGCATTACCCGCGAATGCTCGGCTGTCAGCGCTACACCGGCCGTGCGCTCTAGCTCGCCACTTTCCATGAGTGTCGTGATCCGCCCATTCAAGGCACCCGGATGCTGCTCGCGGGTGACGGTGGCGATGAACTGCAGCTTGTGCGCGTATTCGGCCAGATAGTCGCGTTGCGCCAGCCCCGCGATCAGCTCCTGGTACGCCAGCTCCCGCGCTTCGCGCACGCTGTAGACAAGGATGATTCGTTCGAATCTTTCCCAAACCTCGAAGTCCTGCAAGATCGACAAAAAAGGCGCCAGCCCGGTGCCTGTGGATAACAACCAGAGGTCACGGCCATCGACGAAGCGATCCAGGGTCAGATAACCAAAGGCCTGCCGGTCGACCAGCAGCGTATCGCCGACTTCCAGCCGATTCAGTTCACTGGTGAACTCCCCTCCCGGCACGACAATGGAGAAGAACTCCAGGAACTCGTCATAGGGTGACGAGACCATCGAATAGGCCCGCCACACCGTACTGCCGTCCGCCTTGGTAACGCCCAGCCGGGCGAATTGCCCTGCGCGAAAACGAAAGCCCGGATCCCTGGTGGTTCGCAGGGTGAACAGGTTTGGAGTCAAAGTCTGGACGTCAAACAGTGTCTGGCGCATGAATTTTTCTGCACTGGCGGTCATGGGTCGCTCCATTCAACAGATAACGTCAGTGTCCCGCAAAGCAAGTGGCATAAACACCGGTGATTTGTAATGGCTTTAGCCTCACTCACTAAACAGTAGAAATACAAATGATAGGCAGCTGATTCTTTCTCCGTTTCAGATCTAAGAACCGGTTATGCAGTTGGCAGATTTTTCAAGAGCAAAATAATCCAGCATATATGTAGGAATACTCCTACACTCGGTGCGTGCCGGGTCCTGGATCCAATCAGCACCAACTCAAGTAAGTCCGCATGGAGTTACCCAATGAAAGTGTGGAAGGAATCACAGTTAACGCAGCTTTCTTACGCTCAGAAAATAGAGACCGCGTATGAGATTTCTCTCAGTCTCGTTAAGACTCTCGGCTTTAATTTCTGTGCATTTTCAATAACATCCCAAACAAGAGGGATACATCGCCATACGACCAGCCTGAATAATTACCCCATCGAATGGAACACGAAATATGAACAAGAGCACTTCAGTGAAGTCGACCCGATACTAGCCCATTGCAATCATTGCGAATTACCGATTCTTTGGCAGGAAGAGGTCTTCTCCAAGACACCTACGTTGTGGCAAGCACAAAAACAGCAAGGTTTGCGCTATGGCTGGTCCCAATCCGTTCATGATCAGAACGGGCTCTGCAGCATGCTGAGCCTGGCCAGAAGCCACTGCCCGATTACTACGCATGATCTGTACAAAAATCTGGGCTATGCGATGTTCATTAGCCGTCACCTGCACGGGCTTGTTGCGAAAGATCTGCCTACCCCCCCGAAACCGGGCGCAGTGCATTTATCAATCCGAGAAGTCGAGGTATTGAAATATTCAGCCGACGGCAAGACAGCATGCGAGATCGCGATCATCCTCAACCTGAGTGAAAGCACGGTTAATTTCCATATACGGGGCGCCATCCGAAAATTCGGCGTTAACAACAAGATTGCGGCCGTGATCAGAGCCGCGAGAGCGGGCGTGATCTGAATCTGTTTGAATCCCGCGAATCCTCGCGAGTAATCCAAGCGAAAAAAACGTACCATCTGCGATCCAATCCTGAGTGATGCCGTGTGAGATTCCACGACGTAGTCCACTCGGAATGGCTCGCCCGCTACAAGCCCCTGAGCGGCGAGCCACTCGTTGATTATTCTCCGTTGACCACCCAGAGCCCCCCGCCTCATGCCTCTGCTCGAAACCCCTTTCGCTCAACTCGATCTGATCCGCCAGCCAGAACAGCAGAATGAACCGTTGCAAGCGTTTGATGCCGCAGACGAATACCTGCTCACTCATCTGGCCGAGCAACAACCGGCAGCCGATACCCGAGTGCTGGTGCTCAACGACAGCTTCGGTGCTTTGGCCGCCAGCCTGGCGGGCAAGGTTCAGGTGATCAGCAGCGGCGATTCGTTTCTGGCTTTTCAGGGGCTGGAAAAAAACCTGATACGCAACGGCCAGGCGTTTGACGCAGTGCCGAAGGTGCCTGCCAGCGAAGCGTTCATCGGGCCGTTCGACCGGGTATTGATCCGGGTACCGAAAACCCTCGCCCTGCTGGAAGATCAACTGATCCGGCTACAAGGGCAACTGGCTCCCGGCGCTCAAGTGATTGCGGCGGCGATGGTGAAGCATTTGCCACGCGCTGCGGGCGATCTGCTGGAGCGTTACATCGGCCCGGTGCAAGCCTCGCTGGCCGTGAAGAAGGCCCGGCTGTTAATCGCCACGCCCGAAGCCAAAGCGCCTGCTGTCTCCCCGTACCCGACTCGCTATCGACTCGACTCGCCTGCTATCGAACTGCTCAATCACGCCAATGTGTTCTGCCGCGAAGGGCTGGATATCGGTACGCGGGCCTTTTTGCCGCACTTGCCGAAGAACCTCGGCGCAGCGCGAGTTGCCGACCTCGGATGTGGCAACGGCGTGTTGGCGATTGCCAGTGCCCTGCAAAACCCTGAGGCCCACTACACGCTGGTGGACGAATCGTTCATGGCGGTGCAATCGGCCGCTGAAAACTGGCGCGCGGCGCTGGGTGATCGTGACGTGATCGTGCGGGCCGGCGATGGTTTGGCAGAGCAGGAACCTCAATCACTGGATGTGGTGCTGTGCAATCCGCCGTTTCACCAACAGCAAGTGGTCGGCGATTTCCTGGCCTGGCGGATGTTCCAGCAGGCGCGTGAATCGTTGATGGTGGGCGGCGCGCTGTACATCGTCGGCAACCGTCATCTGGGTTATCACAGCAAGCTGGCGCGGTTGTTCCGCGGCGTCGAGCAAGTAGCTGCCACCCCCAAGTTCGTGATTCTCAAAGCACGTAAATAAAAGCGAAAAAAAACCCTCCATCGGGAGGGTTATAAATCCGTGCCGCAAGGCGACGGGATGGGAATTTCAGTGGGTGCTCAAACCGGCGGCATTCATGAACATGCGCATCAGGGTGGCCACAATGAACAGTGCCACGACGCTGCCAGCCCAGATCATCGCCAACCAGCCGAGTCGCTGCCAGAGCGGCTTTTTCTCGGCCGCTTCGATTTCCTGCAACGTAGGTTTGCCAGCCATCATCGCTTTCTCCTCTGGAATGGCGCCGGTATCAATCCAGCGCCGTAGTCGTGTGGGCTAGTGGTAACCATCTTCGTGGGTGACTTTGCCGCGGAACACGTAGTAGCTCCAGAAGGTGTAACCCAGGATGAACGGGATGATAAACAGCGTGCCCACCAGCATGAAGCCTTGGCTTTGCGGCGGTGCGGCGGCGTCCCAGATCGAAATCGACGGCGGCACGATGTTCGGCCACAGGCTGATACCCAAGCCGCTGTAACCGAGGAAGATCAGCACCAGGGTCAGCAGGAATGGCGTGTAATGCGCATTGCGGGCCACCGCGCGAATCAGACCGTACAGGGTCACCAGCACCAGAATCGGCACCGGCAAGAACCAGAACAGGTTCGGCAGGGTGAACCAGCGTGCAGCGATCTCGGCGTGGGCCAACGGCGTCCAGATGCTGACGATGCCAATCACCGCCAGTAACACGAAGGCCAATGGTCGCGCCAGGTCATGCATCTGCTCCTGCAATTTTCCTTCGGTTTTCATGATCAGCCAGGTGCAACCGAGCAGCGCGTAAGCCACCACCAGCGCCGCACCGCAGAACATCGTGAACGGCGTCAGCCAGTCGAGGGAGCCACCGGCAAATTGACGATTGACCACCGGCAGCCCATCGATGAATGCACCCAACGCCACGCCCTGAAAGAACGTTGCGGCGATCGAGCCACCGATGAATGCCTTGTCCCAGAGGTGACGCTTGTCGTCCTTGGCCTTGAAGCGAAACTCGAAGGCCACACCGCGGAAAATCAACCCGATCAGCATAAAGATCAGCGGCAGGTACAGCGCCGAGAGCACCACCGAATAGGCCAGCGGAAAGGCGCCGAACAAGGCTGCGCCGCCCAACACCAACCAGGTCTCGTTGCCGTCCCAGACAGGGGCGACGGTGTTCATCATGACGTCACGGTCGGTCTTGCCCTTGATGAATGGGAAGAGAATTCCGATTCCCAGGTCAAAGCCGTCCATGACCACGTACATCATGATGCCGAAGATGATGATCACGGCCCAGATCAGCGGAAGATCAATACCCATGATTCAAATCTCCTTGTTCAGGCTGTGGTTGTGATCACCGTTGTCATCGGCTGCGGAAAGCGGACGGGCCGGTGTGCGTTGCTGGCCAGGACCACCTTCGTTGGTTCCCTTGCCTTCGTCGATCTTCGGCCCTTTGCGCACCAGGCGCATCATGTAGCCAAGACCGGCGCCGAACAGGGCGAAATACACCACAACGAACATGATCAAGGTGATGCTCATCTGCACGAAGCTGTGCCCGGAGGACGCATCTGCCGTGCGCATCAAGCCGTAGACCACCCATGGCTGACGGCCGATTTCAGTAGTGAACCAGCCGGCGAGAATCGCAATCAGGCCGGACGGGCCCATCCACAGCGCCAGGTACAGGAACGGCCGCGAGGTATACAGCCTGTCGCGCTTGCGCAGCCACAGGCTCCACAATCCAGTGAAAATCATCAGCACGCCCAGGCCGACCATCGTCCGGAATGACCAGAAGACGATGGTCGAGTTCGGCCGGTCTTCAGGCGCGAACTCCTTGAGTGCCGGCACTTGCTTGTCCAGGCTGTGGGTCAGGATCAAGCTGCCGAGGTACGGAATTTCTACCGCGAATTTGGTCTTCTCGGCTTTCATGTCCGGCCAGCCGAACAGGATCAGCGGGGTCGGCTCATCGCCGACGTTTTCCCAGTGGCCTTCGATCGCGGCGATTTTCGCCGGTTGATGCTTGAGCGTATTAACGCCGTGGAAGTCGCCGATAACCGCCTGAATCGGGGCAACGATCAGTGCCATCCACATCGCCATCGAGAGCATGGTGCGGATTGCCGGGTTGTCCTTGCCGCGCAGCAAGTGCCAGGCCGCCGATGAACCGACGAAGAAGGCGGTCGCCACGAACGCCGCCGTGGCCATGTGCATCAGGCGGTAAGGGAATGACGGGTTGAAAATAATCGCCAGCCAGTCCACCGGAATGACCTGGCCATTGACGATTTCGTAACCTTGCGGAGTCTGCATCCAACTGTTGGAGGCCAGAATCCAGAAGGTCGAAATAAGGGTGCCAATGGCCACCATGACCGTCGAGAAAAAGTGCAGCTTGCGCCCAACCTTGTTCCAGCCGAACAGCATGACGCCGAGGAAACCGGCCTCGAGGAAGAAAGCAGTGAGCACTTCATAGGTCAGCAATGGCCCGGTCACCGAACCGGCGAAGTCCGAGAAGCGGCTCCAGTTGGTGCCGAACTGATAGGCCATGACCAAACCGGACACCACGCCCATGCCGAAGTTGACGGCAAAGATCTTCGACCAGAAATGATACAGATCGCGGTAAGTGTCGTTGTGCGTCTTCAGCCACAAGCCTTCGAGCACCGCCAGGTAACTCGCCAGGCCAATGGTGATGGCCGGGAACAGGATGTGAAACGAAATGGTGAATGCGAACTGAATCCGGGCGAGATCAAGTGCCTCCAAACCGAACATAAGTCTTCCTCTGTCAGGTAATACCGGCTGAAGGCTTGCGGCCTACACCCACTGCCCCCACGGATTATGGCGAATTCGGATTCGTTCTTTTTTTACCATCATCACAACGTAGGGAATCTGGCCGTCTGGCCGCCGGAACAATTCCACGAAGGGTCTTGATCTGGATCAAGCAACGTTGAAAGAGTAGTCGCATTTTTACCGATGGACGGTGTGGTCTTTTGCCGCGTGACAGGTTGCCTCATGAGTTTGGTCATGAGCGGCGGTACATTCCCATGGCGAGGCTGCATAGATCGGTGCCTAGCTAACTAAATTTCCTCGCCTTGCAACTTCGTGTTACAGCTTGGTGATAACCTCGCCCTTCCCCTCGCCCAGACCCGCCTTCAGATGCCCATCCAAGCGCCCCTGCTGTTACGTCATCACCGCCCGTTCATCGCGTTCTGGCTGGCTCGGGTGTTTACCGCCAGCGGTTTTCAGATGCTCACGGTGGCCATCGGCTGGAACCTGTATCAACTGACTGGCAACGTGCTCGATCTGGGGTTAGTGGGGCTGGTGGAATTTGCTCCGCGGGTATTGTTCATGCTGCACACCGGGCATGTCGCGGACCGCTATGACCGGCGCAAGGTCGCGGCGATTTGTCAGTCCCTGCAAGCGCTGATCGCCCTGTCGCTGGCCATCGGCAGCGCGACCGACCATGTCACCCGGGAGATGATCTTCATCCTCGCATTCCTGCTCGGTGCCGCCCGCTCCTTCGAAATGCCGACGACTCAGGCACTGCTGCCGAGCATCGTGCCCAGCGCGTTATTCCCCCGTGCCGTTGCCGCCGCCCAATCGGCCCAACAATCAGCGACCATCGTTGCCCCGGCGCTGGGCGGTCTGTTGTACGCCTTCGGCAGCGTCTGGGTGTATGGCCCGACGGTGATCCTTTACCTCATCGCTTGTGCGCTGATGCTCAACCTCCCGGCCCGGCAGACACCGCTGAACAAGGGCAAGGCCACCCTGGATTCGCTGCTGGCGGGTATCCGCTTTATTCGCAGTCGCCCGGACATTCTCGGGGCTATTTCCCTGGATCTGTTTGCTGTCCTGCTGGGTGGCGCGACCGCGCTGCTGCCGGTGTTCGCCAAAGATATTCTGCTGACCGGCCCATGGGGCTTGGGCCTGCTGCGGTCGGCACCGGCGGTGGGGGCGCTGCTGATGTCGCTGTTTCTGGCGCGATTTGCCGTGGAGCGCAACGTCGGGCGGGTGATGTTCACGGCCGTGGGTGTATTCGGCGTGGCGACCATTGCTTTCGGCCTGTCGACTTCGTTCTGGTTCTCTCTCGCCGTGCTGGTGGTGTTGGGCGCAGCGGACATGATCAGCATGGTGATCCGCGCCTCATTCGTGCAGCTGGAAACCACCGACGAAATGCGCGGCCGGGTCAGCGCTGTGAATGGCTTGTTCATCGGCGCTTCGAATCAGCTCGGCGAGTTCGAATCCGGCCTGACGGCCCACTGGTTCGGCACGGTGCCGGCAGTGGTCATGGGCGGCATCGGCACGCTGATGGTGACCGGGGCCTGGATCAAACTGTTCCCGACCCTGGCCAACCGCGACCGTATGCATGTGCCGAAGGAAGAGGTCAGGGCCTGACGTAGCTCAGGATACGGAGGTCCCGTACCTGCTTCCAAAAGACTGGAAATCAGCACAAAGCATAAATTCTCCGACCAAGTGCAATACATAGATAGTGCATCAAGTGTAATGTATCGCCTTACACTTGATGCATGATCAAATCCTTTCAGCACAAAGGCCTTCGTGGCTTCTACGAAACAGGTTCGACTCGTGGGATTCGGGCAGATCATGCGAAACGTCTGGCTCGCATGCTGCAGTTCATGGATCGCGCAGTGGCCTCTGACGACCTCGACCTTCCGGGATGGCGATTACACCCGCTCAAGGGTGATCTGATTGAATATTGGTCACTCAGCGTTTCGGGGAACTGGCGGGTTATTTTTCGTTTTATTGGTTCGGATATCGAATTGGTCGACTATCTGGACTATCACTGACAGGAGGCAGGACCATGCCCATGCACAACCCGCCACACCCTGGCGAAACACTCTTGATGGATGTATTGCCCGAGCTTGGTATCAGTGTCACCGAACTGGCCAGGCACCTTGGATTCGCCCGCCCGCATCTTTCGCGAGTGCTGCACGGCCATGCGCCCATCAGTCCGGACCTGGCGGTACGTCTGGAGCGGGCTGGAATCGGTAAGGCCCGGATGTGGTTAGGAGTTCAGACTGACTACGATCTCTGGCAAGCGGAGCAGCGTGAGCAACCCTTCATCGAACCGATTGCTATCCACGCCTGATATTCACTAGACCACCAACTCCCCCGCCACCGCCGACCGCGTGGCTTTGCCGCAGAGTTGCTCCACCAGCGTCAGCGCAAACTGCAACGCGGCGCCCGAGCCTTGGGCGGTGATGCAGTTGCCATCGACCACCACCGGTTGATCAACGAAGTTACAACCCGACAGTTGATTGCTGACCGTAGGCAGGCAAGTCATGCGTCGCTGACGCAAAACGCCAAAGGTTTGCAGCGCCAGCGCCGGAGATTCGGCAATACCGGAGAACAGGCGCCCGGCGGCGACCTGGTCCTTGATCAATTGTTGCAGGGGTTGGTGGGCCGCCAAATGCTGCGCCCCCACAGCACCGCCGGGCAGCACGATCAGGTCGAAGGATTGGGCGAGCAAATCCACCAACATCGCATCGGCGGTCAAGCGGGAGCCGCGAGCGCAGGTGAGCATGCGCCGTGCCTCGATGCTGGCCACCACCACTTCAACCTTGGCGCGGCGCAGCACATCGATCAGGGTCACGGTTTGCAGATCGTCGATGCCCTCGGCGAGGGTAATCAGGGCTCTAAAGGTCATGGGCGCGGTCCACAGGATAATCTTTAAAGCGTAGTCAGCTTTCCTGACCCTTGTTCGAGCCCAGCCGTTACTTGATGTAAAGCTGCGTCGACAGCGTGTTGCCGGGGGCGTTGACCGAAGTGTTGCTGAAGGTGAAGGTGCCGTCCTGCTTGCCTGCCAGGTTGAAGACGTACAGATAGCCGACGGTTTTTTTCCCGGCGGAGCACTCGGTCAGGTTGCCGGTATCAAAAGCACAGACAGGGGTTCGGGTGCCGTCCACTTTAAAACCGTCCAGCGCAACATGAGGCTCGCGACCGTAACCGACCTCCAACACGTAGACCTTGATGTTCGGACCACTGTGGTCGCAGCGCGTCTGGTCCTGACCGGCCGCAATATCTTCAAATCCACAGGATGGCGATTCGACCTTGAGCACCTTCACCTGGCTCAACGGTGGCGCCGTGGCTGCAATGGCCGTTTGCGCTCCGATGAAACAGGAGAGCAGCAATCCAAATGCCGTAATCACACGCTTATCAATGCAATACATATCTACCCCCTCCCTCCCCCAAAAAAACAGCGCGCAGTATGGCGCAGTTCCCTTTTGTACAAAACATCGACGACGATCGCAGCCATAAGCAGCCATAGTCCCACGCTGCTGGTATGATGCGCGGCTTTTTCCGACCCCACAGAAAATACCCAGGCGCCTGCAGCGGTCTGTGCTTTGCTGTTGAGGTCGATACATTCACGGCGCCGGGCGCGCCACGGGGAGCGGACATGCTGGAAAGGCTGTTTCAACTCAAGGCACACAATACCAACGTGAGGACCGAAATTCTGGCGGGCGTCACGACCTTTTTGGCCATGGCCTACATTCTGTTCGTCAACCCAAGCATCCTCGGCGAGACCGGGATGGACAAAGGCGCGGTGTTCGTCGCCACCTGTCTGGCCGCCGCTATCGGCTCGGCGACCATGGGCCTGATCGCCAATTACCCGATCGCCCTGGCACCAGGCATGGGCCTGAACGCCTTCTTCACCTACACCGTGGTCCTGCACTTGGGCCACACCTGGCAAGTGGCACTGGGGGCGGTGTTCCTCTCGGCTGTGATGTTTTTCCTGCTGTCGATCTTCCGCATCCGCGAATGGATCATCAACAGCATCCCGCTGGCGCTGCGCTCGGCGATTGCCGCCGGTATCGGCCTGTTTCTGGCGCTGATCGCTCTGCATAACGCCGGCATCGTGGTCAGCAACCCGGCGACCATGGTCGGCCTCGGCGATCTGAAGCAACCGGCGCCGATTCTCGCGACCCTTGGTTTTGCCCTGATCGTTGCTCTCGAAGCGCTTGCAGTACGCGGTGCGGTGCTGATCGGTATTCTGGCGGTGACCATTGTTTCGATCCTGATGGGCTTCAGCCCGTTCGGTGGCGTGATGTCGATGCCACCGTCCCTCGCCCCGACCTTCCTGCAACTGGACATCAAAGGTGCACTGGACATCGGTCTGGTCAGCGTGATCTTCGCCTTCCTGTTCGTCGATCTGTTCGACAACTCCGGCACGCTGATCGGCGTCGCCAAGCGCGCCGGTCTGATGGGCAAGGACGGCCATATGCCGAAAATGGGCCGCGCCCTGATCGCCGACAGCACCGCGGCCATGGCCGGTTCCTTGCTGGGCACCTCGACCACCACCAGCTACATCGAATCCGCAGCCGGCGTGAGTGCCGGTGGCCGCACTGGCCTGACCGCCATCGTGGTCGCGATTCTGTTTCTGCTGGCGCTGTTTTTCTCGCCATTGGCGGCCAGTGTTCCAGCCTTCGCCACCGCACCTGCGTTGCTGTTCGTCGCCGTACTGATGACATCCGGCCTGGCCGAAATAGACTGGGACGATATTACCGTCGCCGCACCGGTCGTGGTCACCGCCCTGGCCATGCCATTCACTTATTCCATCGCCAACGGCATCGCCTTCGGTTTCATCTCCTGGACTGCCATCAAGTTGTTGTCCGGTCGCGGCCGTGAGTTGAATTCGGCGCTGGTGATTCTGTCGATTCTGTTCGTGATCAAATTGGGTTGGTTCAACGCATGACTTTTGACTCCCAGGCCTACGCCATTCAGCTTGAAGAAAAGGTTACGCGCCTGCGCGACCTACTGGCCCCGTTCGGTGCGCCCGAACCCGCAGTGTTCGATTCGCCGCTGAAAAACTTCCGTCTGCGTGCCGAATTCCGCCTGTGGCGCGAAGCCGGCGAGCGCCATTACGCGATGTTTTCCCAGGAAGACAAACGCACGCCGATCCTGATCGAAGAGTTCCCGATCGCAAGCCTGCGCATCAACCAGTTGATGCCGCAACTCAAGGCGGCCTGGCAAGCGAGTGCGGCGCTGAGCCACAAGCTGTTTCAGGTGGAGTTCCTCACCACCCTGGCCGGCGATGCGATGATCACCCTGTGCTACCACCGCCCGCTGGACGAGCACTGGCACGCAGCGGCGTCGAAACTGGCAGCCGACCTGAACGTCAGCATCATCGGTCGCTCGAAGGGCAAGCGCGAAGTGATCGGCCACGATTACGTGGTCGAGAAACTCGAAGTGGGCGGCCGCACCTTCAGCTATCGCCAGCCGGAAGGCGCGTTCACCCAACCCAACGGCACGGTGAACCAGAAAATGCTCAACTGGGCGTACGACGCCCTCGGTGATCGTTCCGACGATTTGCTGGAACTGTATTGCGGCAACGGCAACTTCACCCTGCCACTCGCGACCCGCGTGCGCAAAGTGCTGGCCACCGAAATCAGCAAGACCTCGGTCAACGCAGCACTCAGCAACCTGAGTGAAAACGCGGTGGATAACGTCACGCTGGTGCGTTTGTCTGCCGAAGAACTGACCGAAGCCCTGAACGAGGTTCGCCCGTTCCGTCGCCTGCACGGCATCGACCTCAAGAGCTACGAGTTCGGTAGCGTATTCGTCGATCCGCCCCGCGCCGGCATGGACCCGGACACTTGCGAACTGACCCGGCGCTTCGACAACATCCTCTACATTTCCTGCAACCCGGAAACCCTCGCGGCCAACATCGCCCAACTGCACGACACCCACCGCATTACCCAATGCGCGATGTTCGACCAGTTTCCGTGGACCCATCACATGGAATCCGGGGTGTTGTTGACCCGTCGTTGATCGCAGCCTCCATATACAAATCAGCCGTCCACAGGACGGCTTTTTTGTGGGCGGTCAACGAGTCGCATCGACCTTGCGCGGGCGACCACCCTTCTTGCCGTTGGCCCGCGCAGCCTCGGCCTTCGCCGCGCTGCTCTGACGACCATTTCGCGAGGCGATCACCGAGGCTGCCATATCCATAAGAGGTTTACTCGCCGAAATCAAACCGGCGATGGACACCTGCAATTCCTTGTCTTCATGACAAAGCGCGGCTCCGGCGAAACCGACTTTCAGCCCGGCGAAATCCTCGGTCTCAAAACCATCGAACTCCGGATAGTTTTTTACTGGCAACAACACACCGCTGCCATCCTCGAAACCGACGGCGAGACATGGATCAAGAAAGATCACCGTCGTCGCATTCAATCCGGCACGACGGCGTGCCTCACCACGCTCGATCGCTTCGTCCAGAGCGCCTTCGGTCACGGGGTGATCAACCTGCATTTTTGCGCTTATCGTTTTCATAATTCGATCTCCACGCCTTCTGATGCTCCCATCAGGCTCAGCAGGGTCTTGTTGCTCTCCGGCTCATAGCGAGCCGAACCAATCATGTAAGTCGTGCTGCCAATCCACTTCATCACGACCACTTCATTGCCCTGCCAATCCCATAACTGGTTGTCGAGGCAGGCCGTCTGCAATTTGTTCCACCAGATGCCACGAGCTCGCCGTAAACTGGCGGGTTGCCTGAGCGCCTGACGCAATCCCTCCAGCACAGCCAGAGGAGGTCGATGCGAATGAGGGACGACATCCAGAGCTCGACGCCGTTGTGCCAGAAGCTGAACCTGAAGCGCGCGCTCCATGTGCCTGCGTCGACGTGAACGTATGGCGGGCAATGCTCATCACGCAACATGACCACCAGTGAAAACCCTTTGTAGCGGCATACGTTCATGCTAACCCATCCGTTAGGTTATAGAGTTCGAAGATTCGCCATTCCTTGAAGAATCCGATAACTGGCACTGATCGATTGATCAACCGGCCACGTTTGAGCCTAGCGTTCCAGGCTGATCGGGCGCTGCCGATCAAGGCAAAAAAGAGTAAGCAATCCTTTCATTGCCAACACTTGGCCAGTGCTGAATCTGGCCCTGTATTTGTGCGCTCTTATTTGATAAACACAGACTCAGATACTTCATTTGATTCCCGGTGTAATCAATCATGCAGCGACATTTCGACGATCTTCAGCTGGGCAGCATCGAACTGTTTTGCCTGGCCGCCGAAGCGGGCAGCTTTACCGCAGCAGCACTTGTAGCAGGCGTAACCCCGGCCGCCGTCAGCCGCTCGGTGTCGCGCATGGAAGAACGTTTGGGTGTGCGGTTGTTTGCGCGTACCACCCGCAGCGTCAAGCTGACTGATAGTGGCCGGCGTTATTTCGAGGAGTGTCGCGAGGCTCTTGCCCAGCTGGTCGAGGCCCAGCGCGAGGTGATGGGGCAGCAGCAAGAACCCTCTGGCACGTTGCGCATCAGCATTCCCACGACCTATGCCCATCATCGAATCCTGCCCTTGCTGCCTGCGTTTCGGGCGCGCTTCCCTGCCGTGAAGGTCGAGGCGCATATCAGCAATCGCAACATTGATTTCGTCGGCGAAGGCTATGACATGGCAATCCGTGTGCGGGCCATTCCCGACTCCGGGTTGATTGCCCGGCCCTTGGAAGACGCCGCGCTGGTGATGATTGCCAGCCCTGATTACCTGAAGCGCGCCGACACCCCGCAAACACTGGATGACTTGGCTCAGCACGAATGCATTCAGTACGAACTGCCCAGCAGCGGCAGGCGGATTGCCTGGCTGTTCAACGACAACGGTGTGCCGCTGGAGATTCTTGCCGAGGGCAACTACTGCTGCTCCGATGACGTATTGGGCGGCGTAACGCTGGCAAAAAGCGGCGCGGGGATCTTTCAAACCTATCGCTTCATCGTCGAAAACGAACTGGCGGACGGTTCGCTGGTGGAAGTGCTCAAACCCTATGGCGGACGCTCCCGCCCCTTCACTCTGCTGTACCCGCAAAGCCGCCATGTGCCGTTGCGGCTAAGAGCGTTTATCGATTTTTTGCTAGAACATCTGCCGCACTGAAAAGATCGCACAAGGAGCTGCCGAAGGCTCGGGCCGCGTTCGGACGATCTTTTTGTATCTGTCCGATCACCGCACAAATAATCCAGGCCTGACGCCCTCTTCAATTGACCTTGTTAACCAGTTGGTACAATTTTCACCCACAGGCTAAAACACTCAGCCAATGCCAACAATAATATGTGGAGAGACCCGATGTCCCCTATCGTTCTGGTGCTTAACGGCCCGAACCTGAACCTGCTCGGCACCCGTGAGCCGGCGACTTATGGCCACGAAGCCTTGGCGGATATTTCGGCGCTGTGCGGTCGTGCTGCCGAAGAATTCGGCCTGACAGTGGAGTTTCGCCAGACCAACCATGAAGGCGAACTGCTCGACTGGATTCACGCCGCCCGTGGCCGTTGCGCCGGGATCGTCATCAATCCGGCTGCGTGGACTCACACCTCGGTCGCCATCCGCGATGCCTTGGTCGCCAGCGAACTGCCGGTGATCGAAGTCCACCTGTCCAATGTCCATGCCCGCGAACCGTTCCGGCATCACTCCTTTGTTTCCTCCATCGCCACGGCGGTCATGTGCGGTTTCGGCAGCCACGGCTATCGTTTGGCGCTGGAGCACTTCAGCCAACGTTTGGAAGGTTAAGCGTCATGACACAGAACACCGTGGTATTGGCCGGGCTGATCGGTGCCGGCATTCAGGCTTCCCGCACCCCCGCGCTGCACGAGCATGAAGGCGATGCGCAGGGTTTGCGTTACCTGTATCGGTTGATCGATCTGGATCAATTGAAACTCGACAGCAGCGCCCTGCCCGACCTGCTGATGGCCGCCGAACGGATGAACTTCACCGGGCTGAACATCACCTTCCCGTGCAAGCAGACGATCATCCCGTTGCTCGACGAGTTGTCCCCGGAAGCTCGCGGCATTGGCGCGGTGAACACGGTGGCGCTGAAGGACGGTAAACGCATCGGCCACAACACCGATTGCCTGGGTTTTGCCGAAGGCTTTCGCCGTGGTTTGAAGGACGTTGCCCGTGAGCGTGTGGTGCAAATGGGCGCCGGTGGCGCAGGCGCGGCAGTGGCCCACGCGCTATTGAGCGAAGGCGTACAGCTGCTGAGCATTTTCGATGTGGATCAAAATCGCGCTCAGTCGCTGGCGAACAACCTCAATCAGCATTTTGGTTTCGGTCGTGCCGTGGCCGGGCATGATTTGCCAGGCACGTTGGGCCAGGCAAACGGGCTGGTGAATACCACGCCGATGGGCATGAAAAAGCTGCCAGGCATGCCAGTGCCAGCAGAGCTGCTTCGGGCGCAATTGTGGGTCGCTGAGATCGTTTACTTTCCGCTGGAAACCGAACTGCTGCGCAACGCTCGCGCGTTGGGTTGTCGCACTTTGGACGGCGGCAACATGGCGGTGTTTCAGGCGGTGAAAGCGTTTGAACTGTTCAGCGGCGTGGTGCCGGACGCTCAGCGGATGCTGGCGCATTTTCAGAGCATGAATGGTTGAAAAGCCTTTGCGGGCAAGTCGGATCGCCGCACCGCTCGCTCCTACACAGATCACGTGACCTGTGTAGGCGCGAGCGGTGCGGCGATCCGACTTGCCCGCGAAGACGTCAGGCCTGCAGGTATCGCAACACCGACTCGCAAATCATCTCCCGATGACGCTGCTTGATGTTTTCGTCCGGCAAGTCGATCTGAAAGATCTCACTGAGCGTATGACGGTTCGACACCCGATAGAAGCAAAACGAGCTGATCAGCAGATGCACATCCAGCGGATCGAGGCCGGTACGAAATACGCCCGCTGCGGCTCCGCGCCGCAAGATCTCGCCCAGTGAATCGAGGATGGTGTTGTTCATCGCCTTGATCGCATCGGAGCGCTTCACATACTCGGCGTTGTGAATGTTCTCGACGCTGACGATACGCACGAAATCGACATTGCGATCATGGTGATCGAAGGTGAATTCCACCAAGCGCCGAATCGCTTCCACCGGAGCCAGTTCAGCCAGGTGCAAACGGTTTTCGGTGCTGCGGATATCTCCGTAGAGTTTCTCCAGCACTTCGACGTAGAGTTGTTCCTTACTGCCGAAGTAGTAATAGATCATGCGTTTGGAGGTGTGGATGCGCTCGGCGATCGCATCGACGCGCGCACCGGAAAGCCCCTGCTGAACGAACTCGACAATGGCCTCTTGAAGGATGTTCTCGCGGGTCTTTTCCGGGTTGTTCTTGCGACTCTTGCGAGGCTCGGCCATTGGCTTTTCGGGTGCTGCGGAGCGTTCTGAAATTATTGTCATTGCGGGCTCACGGCCATCACTGCACAAGCTGGCGATTATGGGCTGCCGCGCACAATGAAGGAAGTCGCGCGACAGCAGTTTGGTACCCGAGTTTACGATTTTCCTACAACTTTGCCTGACGTACGCCACCATTTCGCGATTTAGCCATGGCCGCCAGTCGTACGGCGACATTGGCCGCGCCGTAACCCGCGTAGCCGTTTTTGCGCTGGATGATTTCAAAGAAGAACCGTCCTTCGAACGGCTCGGTGTAGACATGAAACAGCTCGCCGCCCTGAGCATCGCGGTCGTAGAGCACGTTGAAATAGGCCAGTTCGCTGAGGAACTCATCGTCGAAATCGAACCGCGCGGCGAGGTCATCGTAGTAGTTGAGCGGAATATCCAGCAGCGGCACGCCCGCTTCCTTGGCGCGACTGACTTCAGCAAAAATGTCGTCGCAATCGAAGGCAATGTGATGCACGCCAGAACCGCGATAACTCGACAGCGCGTGTGAGATGGCGGTGTTGCGGTTCTCGGAGATGTTCAGCGGCAGGCGGATTGAACTGCAACGGCTGCGCAATGCGCGACTCTTCACCAAGCCATACGGGTCGGGCAGCACCACTTCATCATCGGCTTCGAAATCCAGCAGGCTCTTATAGAACAGCACCCAACTGTCGAGGCTGTCGGCCGGCAGTGCCATCGCCATGTGGTCGATGCGCTTGAGACCACCGCTGGCCACAGCCGTCGGTTGCAGATTGAAGTCGGTGCCGTAGACATCGGCGTCCTTGTCCACCAGGTAAATCAGGCTGCCGTCCGGCGCACGCACCGCGGCCAGTTCAAGCTCATTGGGACCCACGAGCCCGCGATAGGGCTGCCCCTTGTACGCAACGGCACGCGCCAGCGCACTGGCGCTGTCCTTGACCCGCACGGCGGTGGCGCACAGCGATGGGCCGTGCGCCTCGAAAAAACTGTGGGCGAAAGAATAAGGCTCAGAGTTGAGGATCAGGTTGATATCGCCCTGACGCAACAGGCTGACGCTCTTGGAACGGTGCTGCCCAGCCTTGACGAAACCCAGCCGCTCCAGCCAATGGGACAGCTTGGCACCGAGGCTTTCATCTACTGCGAATTCAAGAAACTCGATGCCGTTGTATTCGCTGGCGCTGGGGGTGTCGAACAGAATGTCGCGATGGGTTGCGGGCGTGGCTTCCTGTTCCAGACGTTGGCGAGTTTTCTCTTCCAGATACAGCAACGAACGCAAACCGTCGGCGGCGTTGGCCCGTGACGGCGCGGCGCGGAAGCCGTCGTTGAAGATCTCCAGCGACAGCGGCCCGGTGTAGCCACTCTTGATGATCGGCGCGAGGAACCCCGGCAGATCGAATTCGCCCTGGCCCGGGAAACAGCGGAAGTGCCGGCTCCACTCCAGCACGTCCATGGCCAGGATCGGCGCGTCGGCCATTTGCACGAAGAAGATCCTGTCGCCGGGAATCTCGGCGATGGCGCTTGGGTCGCCCTTGAGCGACAGCGTATGAAAACTGTCCAGCAATACACCGAGGCTTGGATGATTGGCCTGGCGAACGATGTTCCATACCTGTTGCCAGGTGTTCACATGCCGGCCCCAAGCCAGCGCTTCGTAACCGATCCGCAGGCCACGAATGCTGGCCCGCTCTGCGAGCTGGTGCAAATCATCAATCAGGATCTGCTCATCACCAATGGAGTCGGCCGAGGCGTTGCTGCACACCAGCACCAGGTCAGTGCCCAGTTCCTGCATCAAATCGAACTTGCGCTCGGCCCGCTCCAGATGGCGTGGCAAGCGATCGCGGCGGCAACCTTCGAAATCCCGAAAGGGCTGAAACAGCGTGATGGCGATTCCGAGATCGGCGCACATCTGTCTGATTTCCCGCGGGCTGCCGTCGTAGTAGAGCAGGTCGTTTTCGAAAATCTCCACCCCGTCAAAACCGGCGGCGGCGATGGCTTCGAGTTTTTCCGGCAGGGTGCCGCTCAAGGAAACGGTGGCAATGGAACGCTGCATGTGTCGACTCCCGGTGGTGGGGACATTCTTGTTGGGCAAATTATTGGCTTGACGAATCCACACAGCAATTCAAAGTGTACTACCCGGTTAGTTTTGCGGGCGATTATCGAACACAATGGCGGTTGGCGAATTGACGATTTTTTGTCCACTGCGCAACATCGACACCACATTGAGTCCGGTCACAACCCCATGGACTCGGTTACCAAAGACCCTGAACACCACATAAAAATTTCAAAAAACGGGTACACGCTCATGCGCTCATTCAACGCCTTGTTTGCTTGCTCCACCGACCTCACGCCGTACCTGGCATCCATCCGAACCTTGCGCCCTCTCGGCCGAACCGTGCCGCTCGCTGAATAACCGTTGTCGTCTGTCCGACGAAAACACCTCAGCCGATCAATCACACCCGCGTCTGTCGCCGTCGATTGATCACGCGCCCTTGAAGTCCCGACAAGCCTCGCTTGTCAGTCATTGAACGGATGGCACCTACATGTTTCCTTCTCAAAGCTCTCAAACGGAAAGCTCTCGCGTGGCTCCGGCCATAGGCGTCGCCACTGGCGGTATCGGCGACAAAATCCGCGGCGCCATGGCCGTGGGCAAAACCCGTTGGGGGATGCTGGCGCTGGTGTTTTTCGCCACCACCCTGAATTACATCGACCGCGCTGCCCTGGGCGTGATGCAGCCAATCCTGGCCAAGGAGATGAGCTGGACGGCGATGGATTACGCCAACATCAACTTCTGGTTTCAGGTCGGCTACGCCATCGGCTTTGTGCTGCAGGGCCGATTGATCGATCGGGTCGGCGTTAAACGCGTGTTCTTCTGCGCGGTGCTGCTCTGGAGCCTGGCCACCGGCGCTCATGGCCTGGCCACGTCGGCAGTGGGCTTCATGGTCTGCCGGTTCATTCTCGGTTTGACCGAAGCGGCGAATTACCCAGCCTGTGTGAAAACCACCCGGTTGTGGTTCCCCGCTGGCGAGCGCGCCGTAGCAACTGGCATCTTCAACGCCGGGACCAACGTCGGCGCGATGTTCACGCCGATGCTGCTGCCGCTGATCCTCCACGTCTGGGGCTGGCAAGCCGCGTTCCTGTGCATGTCGGCACTGGGCGGCATCTGGTTGCTGTTCTGGGGGCTGAAGTACTTCAACCCGGAAGATCACCCGAGCGTCAAACAATCGGAACTGGACTACATCCAGCGGGAAGTCGAGCCGGAACAGTCCCGCGTACCGTTCTCGCGAATCCTGCGCATGCGTGGCACCTGGGCCTTCGCCCTCGCCTACTCGATGACCGCGCCGGTGTTCTGGTTTTACCTGTACTGGCTGCCGCCGTTCCTCAATCAGCAATACAACCTGGGGATCAACGTGACTCAGATGGGTATCCCGCTGATCATCATCTACCTCACCGCTGACTTCGGCAGTGTCGGTGGCGGGATCCTGTCTTCATTCCTGATCGGTCGCGGGATCAACCCGATCAAAGCACGACTGATGTCCATGTTCCTGTTCGCCTGCTGCATCATTGGCGTGGTCATGGCCGCCGGCTCAAGCAGCCTGTGGGTCGCGGTGTTTGCCATCTCCCTGGCCATCGGTGCGCACCAGGCCTGGACCGCGAATATCTGGAGCCTGGTGATGGACTACACGCCCAAGCACATGATGAGTACGGTGTTCGGTTTCGGCGGGATGTGCGCGGCCATCGGCGGGATGTTCATGACCCAATTGGTGGGCCATATTCTGACGGTCACCCACAACAACTACACCGTGCTGTTCACCATGATTCCGGCGATGTACTTCATCGCGCTGATCTGGATGTACTTCATGGCACCGCGCAAGATTCCTACCGTCACCGAGTAAAATCCCTTCCTCCGGCAGGCCTGATTCCAGGCCTGCGCTCTCTTACTGCCCACGCTGTTGCCACACTGCCGCCAACCCGCTGCAACAAATCACCGTGATCCCGACCACCGTGGTCAGGGTCGGCGTGTGAGAAAACAGTAACCAACCCAGCAAACCGGCAAAGACGATCTGGCAATAGCCGAACGGCGCCAACAGCGCGGGCGCGGCGTGGCGGAAGGCCTGAGTCAGAAACAGATGCGCCGTCATCCCGCACGCCCCCAGCGCCACCATCATAAAACCATGACCCAGGCTTGGGACTTGCCAGAAGAACGGCACCAGCGTGCTCATCACCAAGGTGTTGCAGAGCCCGGCAAAAAAGTTGCTGGTGGTCGGGCTGTCGATTTCGCTGAGCTTGCGGGTGAGCAATTGATAGAAACAGAAAAACAGTGCCGAGCAGAACGGCAGCAACACCGCCGGCGTGAACAGTTCGCCACCGGGATGGACGATGATCAACACCCCGATAAACCCACACACCACCGCCAGCCATTGGCCACGCGTCACCTGTTCACCGAGCAGCGGCACCGACAGCGCCGTCACCAATACCGGTGCGAGAAAGTTGACCGCCGTGGCTTCGGCCAAAGGGATGAACAGCAGCCCCGTGGTGAATAGCAAACTGGTCCCTAGCAGGCACAACGCCCGCAACAGTTGCAGCAATGGCCGTTTGGTCCGTAGGACACGCAACCCGGACTGCGGCAGAAAAATCCCCGCCATCAGTAACGTGTGAACCACATAGCGGGCCCACACCACCATGATTACCGGGTAGAAACCCGAGAGGTATTTCGACAAAGCGTCATGACTGGAGAACAGGAAAGTGGCGACGACGATCAGCAGAATCCCTTTGAAGGGCTGATTGACACCGGAAAGCGGAGTGCTGAGGGTCATGGGTCTCCCTTTGGGGGTCTTGAGATCAAAAGCGTCGCGGGCAAGTCGGATCACCGCACCTGGGGATGAACTCCGACAATTTAGAACCTGGTTCCAGATTCTCACAGGCGTTACGGCAAATAATGTTCGATCAGCGCCGGTATTCGATGAGATGCGTCGCCCAATCGATAAAAAACCATCGTCTGACGGAATTCGATGGGCTATCGATGTTCAATACAAGTCTGAAATGTTTCGTGCGTGCTAAAAGATGGACGACCGGACTGGCGTCACGCCTACTCACCGGCAACACTCATCACAGGCTTGTTCATCATGCTTCTTCACCAGCAAAAAAAGAGGATCCCCCATGCTTTGGAAAAAAGGCCGACGCAGCGACAACGTGGTCGATGCCCGTGGCGATGATGTCGGTGGAGGGATGCGCTTTGGTGGAGGCAAGGGCCTAAGCCTGACGGCGATCCTGTTGATCGTCGGGATCGGCTGGATCACCGGCCAGGACCCGATGCAGATCCTCGGCCAATTGACTGGGCAAATGAGCGAACAGTCGGCCCCGGCACCCACTCAAACCCGAAAGGCGCCACCGGCTACCGATGAAGGGGCCGAATTCGTGCGCTCGATCCTCGGCGATACCGAAGACACGTGGGGCCAGATTTTCCAGCAGGCCGGTCGACAGTACAAAGACCCGACCCTGGTGCTGTTCAGCAACCGCGTCAATTCGGCCTGTGGCCTGGCAACGTCGGCAACCGGTCCGTTCTATTGCCCGGCTGACCAGAAGGTTTATCTGGACATGAGTTTCTTTCAGGAAATGTCCCAACGCTTTTCCGCCGCAGGCGATTTCGCCCAGGCTTACGTGATCGCTCACGAAATCGGACACCATGTGCAGACCTTGCTCGGTGTTTCAGCGAAGATTCAGACTGCTCGCCAACAGGGCCGGCAGATGGAAGGCGACAATGGTTTGCTGGTACGTCAAGAACTGCAGGCCGATTGCCTGGCTGGCGTCTGGGCCAACAACGCGCAAAAGCGTCTGAACTGGCTGGAACCCGGTGACATCGAAGAAGCCTTGAATGCCGCCAACGCCATCGGCGACGACCGCTTGCAACAGCAAGGTCAGGGCCGCGTGGTGCCGGACTCCTTCACCCATGGCACTTCGGCTCAGCGAGTGCGCTGGTTCAAGGCCGGATTCGCACAAGGCCAAGTCGGCGAGTGCGATACCTTTGCCGCGAAGAATCTGTGATGCGTAAGTGGCTGCTGGCTCTGTTAATCACCTGCGCAAGCACCCAGGCTGCCGAGCAGGTGGTGGCGATCAGTTCCGGACGCTTGCTGTTGAGCGCCGGAGAAATTGCAGTGAGCATTGGCCCGACGCCGACGAAGATCGAACGCGTGCTGATCATCGTCCATGGCCGTTTGCGCAATGCTGAAACCTACCGCCAAAGCGCCGAACACGCCGCCGAACAGGCCGGGCAAAGCGCGAACACGTTGGTGCTCGCCCCGCAGTTTCTCAATGAAACCGACATCGCGAGCCATCCGGTGCCTGACAGCGTTTTACGTTGGCAAGGCAATGACTGGATGGCCGGCGGCTTATCCACCGCGCCGTTTACGCTGAGCTCCTATGCGGCGCTCGATGAAATAGTCGCTCGACTGAGTGACCGGCGACAGTTTCCGGACGTGAAGCAAATCGTCATCGCCGGGCATTCCGGCGGCGCTCAAGTGGTTCAGCGTTATGCCTTGCTAAGTCACCCTCAGCCAGCCCTCGATACGGAGGGCATAAAAGTGCGCTACGTGATCGCCAATCCTTCCTCGTACGCCTACTTCAATGAACAACGTCCGGTGGCGTTCAGTCACGCAGGGTGTCCGAACTTCAATCGCTGGAAGTATGGACTGGCGGATTTGCCCGCTTATGCCGATGGGCAAACGCCTGCGCAACTCGAAGAAAACTATGTCAAACGTGACATCGTTTATTTACTCGGGCAGCAGGACATCGACCCGAATCATCCGGCGCTGGATAAAAGTTGTGAAGCCAAGGCTCAGGGCGCGTCTCGATTGATTCGCGGGCGCAACTATTTCAATTATCTGCAGCGACGTCATCCTCAGGGGTTGAGTCAGCAGCTGATCGAAGTGCCCGGGGTCGGGCATGATGGGGACGGGATATTTACATCGCCTGAGGGGCAGAAGGTGTTGTTTGGTCAGTGAGTTTTGTGGGGCCTGCTCGCGACGGGGCCTTCAAGCCAACAACAACTGCTGCAACGCCACGCAATCGACTGCATGCCAATCGGCTAACTCCGGCCACGGATTATCCGGCAGATTCACCAGCACCGTCCGCGTCCCCGCCGCACGCCCGCAATCCAGATCGAAGCGGTAATCACCCACCATTACCATTTCGCTCGCCGGCACTTTCCAGGCTTCGGCCAGTTTCAGTAATCCACCAGGATGCGGCTTGGGCGGCGCTTCATCGCGGCCCAGTACATCCTCTACCGCAAAGCAGTCAGCCAGGCCGATGGCCTCCAGCGTGACATGCGCCAACTCGCGAGCATTGCGCGTGAGAATACCCAGACGATAACCGCGCCCGGCCAACTCACGCACCAATTCCACCGCACCCGGCGCCGGCTTCGAACCCAACGCCAGATCCCGCTCGTGCTCCAGTAGCCACGCGTGTTTGGCCGCGGCTTCATCGGCTGGCAATGTAGCAAGGTGGGTCAGGATGTCGTGTTCGGCGGGAATCGCCAACGCCACGCGGATCGCCGCGAAATCATGCACGGCCACGGTCAGGGTGCCGTCCATGTCGAACACCCAGTGCCGCACCTCGGCCAGGCTCATATCCAATCCTTGCGATGACGAATCAGGCCTTCCTGGGTGACCGAGGCCACCAGTCGCCCGGCACGGTTGAACACGCTGCCACGGGAGAATCCGCGCGAGTTGCCGGCCCATGGGCTGTCCATCGCATACAGCAACCAGTCATCGGCGCGCAGGTCGGCGTGGAACCACAAGGCGTGATCGAGGCTGGCGACCTGCATGTCTTTCTGCCAGACCGATTTGCCGTGGGGCAGCATCGAGGTGGTCAGCAGACCGAAGTCCGACGCGTAGGCCAGCAGGTATTTGTGCAGCGCCGGGATATCGGCCAACGCACCATCGGCACGGAACCAGACGTATTTGACTGGGTCGGCAGGCTGCGGGTTGTAGGGATCTTTTTCAGTCACCGGTCGGAATTCAATCGGTTTCGGGCACAGCAGTTTTTCGCGCATGTGCTCAGGGATCAGGTGCGCACGCTGCTGGGTGAGCTCCAGCTCAGACGGCAGGTTTTCCGGGCCGACCACTTGCGGCATTTCGCTCTGGTGCTGGAAGCCTTCTTCGTCGTACTGGAACGAAGCACTGCAAGTGAAGATCGGGTTGCCCTTCTGAATCGCCGTTACCCGGCGTGTGCTGAAACTGCCGCCATCGCGCACCCGATCGACCTGATACACCACCGGTAATTTAGCATCGCCCGGGCGCAGGAAATAACCGTGCATCGAATGCACATGGCGCGCCGGCTCGACAGTCTGACTGGCCGCCGACAGGGACTGGCCGAGTACCTGGCCGCCGAACAGCTGACGGAAACCCAAGTCCTGGCTGCGGCCACGGAACAGGTTTTCTTCAATCGGTTCCAGGGTCAGCAGGTCTACCAGATCTTCCAACACTTGGCTCATTCAGACTCTCCTCACATAACGCAATGCCGCGCAGTCTGGGCTGCGGCGGTCGATTCAGTGTATGGCCCGGTTCAACATAAGGGTCATTGTAAACGTCCGCGCCTGCTTATCCATGCAAGGTTTGCAGCCATTGCTCACGGGTGATGCGGTACAACACGTGCCGACGCAACGGGTGATCGGCATCGAGTCGTGGGTGGTCGAAGTCATTTGCCGGATCATGGTGCATGCCAATGGCCTGTATGACTTTCTGCGACGGCAAGTTGGTTTCGGCGGTAAAGGACACCACTTCTTTCAGCGGCAATCGATCAAACCCGCAGCGCAGAGCGGTCCACGCCGCTTCGCTGGCATAACCCAGCCCCCAGTGCTCGCGGGCCAAGCGCCAGCCGATTTCAGTGGCCGGTGTAAACGGCGCGTCGAAGCCGACCACACCCAACCCGGTAAACCCGATGAATGCCCCGGTGTCCTTGCGCTCCAGTGCCCAGAGGCCGAAACCATGCTCGGCAAAATGCCCGCGAACCCGTCCGATCAGCGCGGCACTTTCCAGTCGACTCAAGGGTGCCGGAAAATAACGCATCACCTGTGGATCGGCGCACATCGCCGCAAACGCCGGCAAATCCTCATCACGCCACTGCCGTAACAACAGTCGTGCGCTTTCGAGTTCCAGTATTGGCTCCATTGTGCCCCGCTCCTCCGTTTTCATGCCGCCAAGTCTACATCGCTGGTAGGATCCTTCACTCATTCCTACAGGCCTTTGTGTATAAATCAGCCATGCCCCTGCCATTGATCTACCACGAAGACTACAGCCCTGAGTTCCCGGCGGATCACCGCTTCCCGATGGACAAGTTTCGCCTGCTGCGCGATCACTTGGTGGACAGTGGCCTGACCCGCGACACCGATCTGCTGCGCCCGGACCTCTGCCCGCCAGAGATTCTCGCCCTCGCCCATGACCCTGCGTACATCGAACGCTACATGGGCGGCGATTTGTCCCGCGAAGACCAGCGACGCCTCGGCTTGCCCTGGAGCGAAGCGCTGGCCCGGCGCACGGTGCGAGCGGTCGGCGGTTCGCTGTTGGCGGCAGAACAGGCACTGGAGCATGGTTTGGCCTGTCACCTGGCCGGTGGCACTCATCACGCACATTACGATCATCCCGCAGGGTTCTGCATCTTCAATGACCTGGCGGTGATCAGCCATTACCTGCTGGAAAGTGGCCGAGTGAATCGGGTGCTGATCTTCGACTGCGACGTGCATCAGGGTGACGGGACTGCACGGATTCTGCACAACACTCCGCAGGCAGTGACCGTTTCCCTACACTGCGAAAAGAATTTTCCTGCACGCAAAGCCGAAAGTGACTGGGACATTCCATTGCCGATGGGCATGGGCGATGCCGATTACCTGAAGGTGGTGGATGACGCGCTCAACTATTTGCTGCCGCTCTACCAACCGGATCTGGTGCTGTACGACGCTGGCGTCGATGTGCATAAGGATGACGCACTGGGTTATCTGAAGCTGACAGACGAAGGCGTCGCCGCTCGCGATGAAAGCGTGATGCGTCATTGCCTGGGCCGGGATATTCCGGTGGTCGGCGTGATCGGCGGCGGCTACAGCAAGGACCGCAAGGCCCTGGCGCGCCGCCATGGAATCCTCCATCACAGCGCCCAACGGGTCTGGCAGTCATCAGGTTGTCATTGATCTATGGGTCTTTACCCACAATGCCTGTGGAACCGCCTGTGGATAACCTGAGTGAAAGGGGCTGCAGGCCATGCTGCCTATGGCGTGCAACGGAGTGGTTGTTTTTTGATCAGCTCTTGAACACACCAATAATCCCTGTGGGAGCGGGCTTGCCCGCGATGAGGCCGGTACATTCAACATCATTGTTGCCTGACAGTCCGCTATCGCGGGCAAGTCGGATCGCCGCACCGCCGCTCCCACAGTTATTGTGTACTGCTAGAATGCGCGGCTACTCCGCCATACCGCAGCTCTCGCCATGACCCAGCCCTCCACTTCCCTCCCCCCTCACGTCGCCATCATCGGCGGCGGCCCCGCCGGTTTGATGGCGGCTGAAGTGCTGAGCCAGGCCGGGATCAAAGTCGACCTGTACGACGGCATGCCTTCTGTGGGGCGAAAATTCCTCCTCGCCGGGGTCGGTGGCATGAACATCACCCATTCCGAAGCCTACCCGGCGTTTCTCTCACGCTATGCCGAACGGGCGCCACAGATTGCACCGCTGTTACGGTCCTTCGGAGCCGAAGCCCTGTGCCAATGGATTCATGACCTGGGCATCGAAACCTTTGTCGGCAGCTCCGGCCGGGTGTTTCCTACCGACATGAAAGCCGCGCCCCTGTTGCGGGCCTGGCTCAAACGCCTGCGCGATGCCGGCGTAGTTATCCACACCCGCCATCGCTGGCTCGGTTGGGATGGCAACGGTGACTTGCGCATCGACAGCCCCGAAGGCGAAAAAACCATTCAATCCGAC
This sequence comes from Pseudomonas sp. B21-048, assembly GCF_024748615.1. Lineage (NCBI taxonomy): Bacteria > Pseudomonadati > Pseudomonadota > Gammaproteobacteria > Pseudomonadales > Pseudomonadaceae > Pseudomonas > Pseudomonas sp. B21-048. The sequence goes on from NZ_CP087168.1 coordinate 4,889,923, forward strand.
GCCACCCTGTTGGCCCTCGGCGGCGGCAGCTGGTCGCGCCTCGGTTCGGACGGTGCCTGGATGCTGCCGCTGGAACAGCGCGGTGTAGGACTGGCGCCGTTGCAACCGAGCAATTGCGGCTTCGAGGTGCAGGCCTGGAGCGAATTGATGGTCAGCAAATTCGCAGGCAGCCCGCTGAAAAACATCGCCATTGGTCTCAATGACGATGTGCCGCGACTCGGAGAATGCGTGATCACTGCCACGGGGATTGAAGGCAGTTTGATCTACGCCCTGTCGGCACCGATCCGCGAAGCGATCAATCAACACGGCTCGGCAACCATTCACCTCGATCTGTTGCCGGGCAAGCCTGTGGATAAAATTCAGGCAGCGCTGAGCAAACCGCGCGGCTCCCGTTCCATGTCCAAACACCTGCACAGTCAGCTTGGTCTTGATGGCGTGAAAGCGGCGTTGTTGCGCGAGCTGACACCGGCCGACTGCTTTGCCGATCCGGCATTGCTGGCCAAAGCGATCAAGGCATTGCCGCTGACGCTGGTGAAAACCCGGCCATTGGACGAGGCCATCAGCAGCGCGGGGGGCGTGATGTTCGAGTCGATGGATGAACGATTGATGCTCAAGCAACTGCCTGGCGTGTTCTGCGCGGGAGAAATGCTCGATTGGGAAGCGCCGACCGGTGGCTATCTGCTAACCGCGTGTTTCGCCAGTGGGCGAGCGGCGGGGTTGGGGATGGTGGAGTGGTTCAAGACCAGCGACAAGCTATAAGCTGCAAGCTCAAGACGGGCGCATTTCAGCTTGCCGCTTGCAGCTGACAGCTTGACGCTGCTTCTTCATTGATCGTTCCCACGCTCTGCGTGGGAATGCAGCCCGGGACGCTCCGCGTCCCTACCGAAGCGGACGCAGAGCGTCCATTGAGGCATTCCCACGCAGAGCGTGGGAACGATCTTCAGAGGATCAAGGCTTGCGCTTACGAGGCCCGGTATTAAACACCGGCACTTTACGCACAGGCTTGATCGAAGGCTCCGGCGCCGAAGCATCCCCGCTCTCGACCCACTTGCCCAAATTGCGCTTGCCGCCACTGGAGGTCTTGGGCTTCTTCGGCTTTTTCGGCTTCTTGACCACCTGACCGCTGGCGTCGGTATCCGGCACGCGGTGTTCAGGCTCGAAGTCTTGTTCCATCTGGCGGGTCAACGTCTGACGGGTCAACATCTCGATGGCTGACAGCTGATTCACCTCATCAGCACACACCAGCGAAATAGCCTGCCCGGTTGCGCCCGCACGGCCAGTACGACCGATACGGTGGATGTAGTCCTCCGCCACGATCGGCAGGTCGAAATTGACCACCAATGGCAAATCTTCGATATCCAGACCACGGGCCGCTACGTCGGTGGCTACAAGGATCTGCACTTCGCTGGCCTTGAAACGATCCAGTGCCCGCTGACGGGTCGCCTGAGGTTTGTCGCCGTGGATGCCGTCGGCATTGATGCCCAGGCCCTGGAGTTTTTCCACCAGCGCGTCTACGCCGTTACGGGTCTTGGCGAACACCAGCACCTGCTTCCACTTGCCTTTGCGCATCAAATGAACGAACAGCTCCGGTTTGCGCTTCTTGTCCACCGTCACCACCCATTGCTTGACGGTGTTGGCAGCGACGTTGCGCGGGCTGACTTCGATGCTCAGCGGGTCGTTGAGCATTTGCCCGGCCAGCGTGCGGATGGCGTCGGAGAAGGTCGCGGAGAACAACAGCGTCTGACGCTTTTTCGGCAGCGCTTTATAGATATTCCCCAGTTCTTCGGAAAAGCCCAGATCGAGCATGCGATCGGCTTCGTCCAGCACCAGGGTTTGCAACTGGTTGAACTTGAGCGCGTTCTGACGGAACAGGTCGAGCAAACGGCCCGGAGTCGCCACCAACAGGTCGACGCCTTTGCGCAGCTTCATCATTTGCGGGTTGATGCTGACGCCGCCGTACACCGCGTACGTGCTCAACGGCAAATTCTCGGCGTACTGACGCACGCTTTCGTGAACCTGCTCAGCCAGTTCGCGGGTCGGCACCAGGATCAGTGCGCGCACGGAGTTGGCGCTGACTTTCGGCCCTTCCATGGCCAGCAATTGCAGCAGCGGCAAGGCGAAACCGGCAGTTTTGCCGGTGCCGGTCTGGGCTGCGGCCATCAGGTCACGACCGGCCAGCACCGCCGGAATCGCTTGTGTCTGCACCGGCGTAGGGGTCTGGTAGCCGAGCGTCTCGAGAGCGCGCAGCAAGGGTTCGATCAGGCCAAGGGTGGCGAAAGTCATGGGAGTACCGTAGGAAAATTCAGCGCGGTTGTGCAAAACGAGTGTGCAATGGCGCGCAGTTTACCCTAATTCGCTCGGGATTCTGTCGGCACCACTACGGCAGGCCGATCGGCACCTCGGCGCCACTGCGGCAACCCGATCAACACCACGGCACTGATGATCACTGTCATGGCCAACGCTTCTTCAATACCAATGGTCTCGCCAACAAACACGATCCCCAGCAACACTGCCACCGCAGGGTTGACGTAGGCATAACTGGTGGCCGCCGCCGGACGCACATGTTTGAGCAGGTACATGTAGGCGTTGAAGGCGATGATCGAACCGAAGACGGTCAAGTACGCCAGCGCCGCCCACCCTTCGATCGGCGGCATGCTCTCCAGATGCTCGCCACTCACCGCGCTGCCGATCAACAACACCACGCCACCCACCAGCATTTCCACGGCACTGGCCATCGCGCCCTGTGGCAACGGCAAGTGTTTGCTCCACACCGAGCCGAAAGCCCAGGACGCAGCCGCGAATACCAGCAACGCCGCACCCAACGGGCTCGATTGCAGATTGGAACCGAGGTTGAGCATGGCGATACCGATCAGCCCGAGCACAATCCCGGCCCATTCGAGACGGGTATTACGCGTGCCCCAGAAATATCCACATAGCAAGGTAAACAACGGCACCGTCGCGACCGCCAACGCAGCAACGCCGGAGGCGACACCAATGTGTTCAGCCACGCTCACCGCACCGTTACCGCACGTCAGCAGCAAAATCCCGATGATCCCCGCCGCTTTCCATTGCGCCCACGTCGGTGCCGGTGCCCCGCGCCAGCGCAGGAACGCGTACATCAACGTCCCGGCGATCACGAAGCGGATACCGGCGAGCAATAACGGCGGCCAGTACTGCACGCCGATTCGAATCACCAGGTAGGTCGATCCCCAAATCACGTACAGCGCGAAAAAAGCGGCGATCAGCGGTAAGGAAAAACGGCGTATGCCAGGCATGAGCAGCTCGAGAACAAGACAAAGAGAGCAGCTATTCTAGAAAGGCCAGCGGCGGAAAATAAGTTACAAAACCTGTTTATAGCGCCGGTACACTTTTCAAAACACGGAGTTCAGCGCTATAAACCGTGCTTTCGAAAGTCAGTATTTTTTCAGGAATGCCATGATGGACAAATACGACCGCATGCTCCTCAGCGCCCTGTTGGAAAACGGTCGTGCGTCCTACGCCGAACTGGCACGCAAGGTGAACCTGTCCGCTCCGGCGGTGGCCGAGCGCGTGGCCAAACTTGAGGCCTGCGGGGTGATCACCGGCTACCAGGCGAAAGTCGACATGGCCAAACTCGGCCTGCCGATCCAGTGCGTGATCGAACTGCGCCTGAACCAGCACGGCAACCAGAAAACCTACGACGAACTGATCAAAATCCCACAGCTCACCGAATGCCATCGCGTCACCGGCGACCCGTGCGTGATCATGCAAGCGGCGGTGGGCTCGATGCCGGAGCTGGAAGAGTTGATCAACCGGATCGCCACGTTCGGGTTCAGCAAGACCTCGATCGTGCTGTCCAGCGCCATCGAGAAGCGGGTGCCGTTGGGGCAGTTGGAAGGGAAGTAGATCTAATGTCACCGCTCCCACACTCAATCTGCGGCGTACTCAGAACCCACGATACCGCTTCAAATGCTCATTGATCTTCGCCGCCGGCACTTTCTGCAAACTGACGAGCAGATCATGGGACAACTCCCGCAACCCATGCTTGCGCCGCAACTCTTCGGCCAAGTGCGCCGTCAGGTTGGCCGCCATTTCCGCATCGGCCATGGCCCGGTGAGCCTTGCCGGTATTGGGCAGGCTGGCGAACGCGGTGAGGGTGCCGAGTTTGTGGTCTGGCGCGGCGGGCATCAGGCGGCGGGCGAGTAACAGCGAGCAGGCAAAGTTCTGCAAGCGTGTGCGTTTGATCCGTCCGAGCTCGTAGTCCCAGAATTTCTGGTCGAACGCAGCGTTGTGGGCCAGCAGCGGGGTGATGCCGACGAATTCATTGACCTCGTTCATCACCTGCTCGGCCGAGGGCGCGGTGCGCAGCATGGCGTTGCTGATGCCGGTGAGTTGCTCAATGAAGGCCGGCACTCGCACGCCAGCGTTCATCAGGCTTTGATAACGCTCGACGATGCGCCCCTGTTCAAGAATCACCACGGCAATTTCCGTGGCCCGGCAGCTGCTGCTCGGGGAGAGTCCGGTGGTTTCAAAGTCGATGACTGCTATGCGTTCCAAACCTGTTTCAACTCCGTAAAAATCAATTCTTGAGCAGCAATGCGCCTTCGATCGGCACATAACGACTGGCAGCGCGGATCAGCGAATTGGCGGTGAGACCGGGTACGCCATAGGCCACCGCTTGCACACCGTGCTTGCTGATGATGCGCTCCAGCAGCATGTCGAAATCCCCGTCACCGGAGGCCAGCACCACTTCGTCGACATGGTCGGCGGCGTCCATGATATCGAGGGTGATGCCCACGTCCCAGTCGCCTTTGGCCGAACCGTCGCTGCGCTGGATGTAGGGCTTGAGCTTCACGATGAAGCCGAGATTGCGCAGGATCTGCTGAAACTGCTGCTGCTTGCTGTCGCCACGATCGATCGCATAGGCATAGGCCTCGACGATCTGCCCTTCTTTACTGACGTCCGCCCACAACGCGGCGTAGTTGAAGTGGCAACCATAAGCCTGACGCACGGTGTAATAGAGGTTCTGGACATCGGCGAACACTGCGATTTTTTTCACCGTACATCCTCATTAGCGTGCCGAAGCGCGGGCAGGATCAGGCACTAGGCCCGAAAAGTTGCCCAGTATGCCAGCCCGAAGGATTGTTCCGCGAATAATCGGCCGTGTGGCGAGGGAGCTTGCTCCCGTTGGGGTGCGAAGTGGCGCCCTTGCTTTAAAACCCAAGGGGCCTGCTACGCAGTCCAGCGGGAGCACGCTCCCTCGCCACGGATGTATTAGACGAAGGAATCGTCGTCGCCGAAGAACGATGAGCTGTCATCGCTGTAGTCGGCGTCGGTAAAACCGCCCTGATCATTGGAGTTGTCAGCCACACGCTGATCATTGCCCCAACCACTGCTGCTGTCGCTTTGATCGCTGACCTGAGCCGGTTCTTCCTTGATGACTTCAACCACTTCCGGCTGTTGATTGTGGTGGAACAGACTGCTGATGCCTTGTGCCAGCATCACGCCACCGGCCACACCCGCTGCCGTTTTCAATGCACCACCGAGGAAACCGCTGCCGGCAGGTTGTTGTGGCGCGTAGTTCTGCTGAGGCGGCGCTCCGAAGTTCTGCTGAGCAGCCGGCGCACCAAAGTTTTGCTGGGGCGGCTGCGAGTTGAACGATGGTCGTCCCGGTTCACGCCAGCCGCCGTTCGAGGGGGCGGCGCTTTGCGTCGGCGCTGGTTGCGGATCACGGGAAGCGCCACCAAAGATGCTCGACAAAAAGCCGCCGCTGCCGGATGCCGGGGCGGCTGTCTGCGCCTTGGCCTGTTGCAGTTCGGCCTGCAATTGCTGCACTTGCGCGGTGAGCTGCTTGCTCTGTTCGTCGAGGCTCTTGATGGCGGCCTCTTGCACCAGAATCGCCTGGGTCATGAAATAGCCCGCCGCTGGCTGGCGCGTCAGGTGTTCCTTGATCCGCGCCTCGGCTTGGGCATCGCGCGGGGCTGAATCCGTTTCGGCCTGTTGCAGCCGGGAAAACAGTCCATCGATCAGGGTTTGTTCTTCGCTGTTCATGGCGACCTCGTAGATTGCCGGGAATATCGTTGCCCTCATCCACGGTGGATAAGGTGCTCACCCGTAATGGAGACTGATACAGGATGTTTCAATGATCTTTACCGAACGTTTACGTTTGCGCCCCAAAGGGTTTCATCGGTTAAAGTGAGGCACTGCTTTCAACCTGCGATACCGACTGATGAATCCGTTCGATGTACTGCGTGACTCTCTGTATTTCTTCAAGCGCAATCTGCGCCAGATCGTGCAGTTGTGCCTGCCGCTGGTGATTGTCGAGGCAGTGCTGCAACAAGTGGTCGACCACTCCACCGAACCGGACAGCTTTCCCGGCATCAGTGTGATTGTCGGCCTGTTGGTGTACCCGCTGTACACCGCCGCGCTGATCCTGTTTCTCGATGCCCGCAGCCGTGGCGAATCGCCGCGCATCCGCGATTTGCTGGCAACCTCTGCAACCTTGTGGCCGCGTTTCGCCGTGTTGACCGCCCTCAATACACTGCTGATCCTGATCGGCCTGTCGCTGTATTTCCTGCCGGGGATCTGGTTGATGGTGATGCTGGCATTCGGCGAGTACCTGTTAGTGCTGCGAGGATTTGCACCGCTGGCGGCGATGAAGGAAAGCCTGCGCCTGACCCGCGGGCATTTCCTGCGCATTCTGGTGTGCATTCTGTGCGTGATGGGCCCGTTGTGGGTGCTCAAGGGGGCGACGCTGGCGGCTTATCCTGACCCGCAGAACCCGGCCATCTCGCTACTGATCGACAGCGCTCACAGCTTTCTGCAACTGTTCACCAGCGTGGTGCTATTCCGCTTGTTCATGCTGATCGCCGATGCGCCCGAGAAAGCTGACGGAACGCTCTGAGCGCTCTACCCTTGGGCTTGGGCGCTGCTCTCGGTTATGCTCGGGGTCAATTTTGTAACGCGATAAGCCGAGCCATGACCCGTCTACTGCGCTACACCCTGCTGGGCCTGCTGATTGCCATCGGTCTGATTGCATTGCTGATCTATAGCCTGACCTGGCGCCCCCAGGTCAAGGAAGTGCTGCCGGTCAGTTGCAACGCCCAGGCGCCGACGCTGGTGCCCGGCCAGGCGCTGAAGGTGATGACCTGGAACGTCCAGTACCTGGCAGGCAAGCGCTATGTGTTCTGGAATGATCTGGCCGCAGGGGACGACGAGCGCCCTACACCTGAAGACATGGCCTTCAGCCTCGACGAAGTGGCACGAGTTATTCGCGACGAGCAACCGGACATCGTGCTGCTGCAGGAACTCGATGACGGCGCCAAGGCCAGCGATTATCAGAACCAATTCAAACTGCTTCAGGATCGAGTCACCGACCTGTATCCATGCACCACCCAGGCCTTCGACTGGAAAGCCGACTTCGTGCCTGAACCGCACATCTTCGGCAGCGTTGGCCGGCAATTGGCAACCCTGAGCCGCTATCAGATCGAACACGCCGAACGACTGCAATTACCGGTCGCACCGGCCAATGTCATCAGCCGTCAGTTCACGCCGAAAAACGCCTTGCTGGTCACTTACCTGCCATTGAACAACGGCGGCCAGATGGCCGTGCTCAATACCCATCTGGACCGCGCCACGCCGCCCGACGAAACCTTGCAAAGCCAGGTGACCGCCGTGGCCAAGGTCCTCGACAAGTATGAAAGCCGCGGCACGCCGTGGCTGATGGGTGGTGATTTCAACCTGTTGCCGTTGGGCCAGTATCGACGCCTGAGCGCCGAGCAACGCATGCCCTACTCCGCCGACAGCGCGCTGCATGTGCTGTGGGACAAATACCCGATGATTCCCACCAACAACGAAGCCAGCGGTATCGACCGGGCGCAATGGCTGACCCATTACCCGAACGACCCGGGCTTGAACGGCCCCGACCGGACCGTCGACTACCTGTTTTACAGCCCGCACCTCAAACGGGTCGAAGCGCGGGTGAGGCAGGACGATACGTTACGAACTTCCGATCACTTGCCGGTGATTGCGCGGTTTCTGTTGCCGGCTGCGCCTTAGGTCAAAAGCTTCGCGAGCAACACCGATGCAACTGACTATTTACGCGGTTTGATCCGCGCCGTCGCCTCGGCCACCAGCGGATCGTCCGGCCAGTAGTGTTTCGGATACCGCCCCTTCAGATCCTTCTTCACCTCGGCATACGTACTGCGCCAGAAGTTCGCCAGATCCTGCGTCACCTGCACCGGTCGCCGCGCCGGGGACAGCAGATGCAGTTTCACCACTTGCCGGCCACCGGCAATGCGCGGCGTCTCGGCCAAGCCGAACAGCTCCTGCAAACGCACCGCCAGAATCGGCGGCTGTTCGCTGTAATCCAGACGAATCGATGAGCCCGACGGCACGCTCAAATGATGTGGCGCCAGCTCTTCGAGCCGTTGCGGCAACGGCCACGGCAGCAGGTTGTGAACGATGCTCGACAGGTCCAGATTGGCGAAATGACTGAGCCGCGAGACTTTGCCCAGATACGGCATCAACCAGTATTCGAGATTTTTGAGCAGTGCAGCGTCGCTGACATCCGGCCATTCGCTCTGGTCCTGACCGCTGAGATCCAACTGACGCAACAACGCCACCCGCGCCTGCCACTGACGCAGCTCTGGCGTCCAGGGCAAAAGTTCCAGACCTTTGCGTCGCACCAGATTCACCAACGCCTGACTGCGGGCGGTTTCATCGAGTCCGGTCAACGGCTCACGGCTGAGGATCAATTCGCCGACCTTGCGCTGACGCTCGGCTCGCAGCACGCCTTCGCGCTCATCCCAATCCAATTGATCGACCACGCGCACTTGCTCGGCCAGCACCGAATCAAACAGCACCGGATCGAAATCCGTCGCCAGATAAATCCGTTCTTCACGCTGGCCCTGACGACTGCCCAGATCGGCGATCACCAGCCACGGTTGCTTCATCAAGCTGTCCGCTTCAGCAAACAGCGCCGCACGACCGTTGGCCAATCGATATTCAGCGCCACCGGCCCGCCGCTGTTGGGCGACTCGATCGGGATAAGCCAACGCCAGCAACGCACCAAGCCAGCGCGGATGATCCGGATCGCCGACCGGCTCCGACGCTTTGCCCCGCAGGTAACCGCGATACTGCCGCGCCAGTTGCCGAGCACGTTGCACGCCACCCTGAGCGCCGCGTGCGGCCCGTTCTTCGCCGGACAACAGCACCAATCGGCTGTGCAGATCCGCTCCGGCGCCACGCAAAATATCCCGCTCGCCGAGCAAGGCCGCAACATCACAGGCCATGTCGGCCAAGCCGAGCGCCTGACCACGTAACAGCAAATGCGCGATCCGTGGATGCGCCGGCAGTTCAGCCATCGCCTGACCATGACGGGTCAGCGCCTCGCCCTCCAGCGCGCCCAAACGTTCAAGCAGATCTTGAGCCTGTGCATAAGCCGCTGCGGGCGGGATGTCCAGCCAAACCAACTGACCTGGCGTCACGCCCCAACGCCCCAGTTGCAAGGCCAGCCCGGCCAGATCCGCCGAGAGAATTTCCGCACTGGCGTAAGCCGCCAGTTGTTCGTGCTGATCCTGCGACCACAACCGATAACACACGCCGGGCTCCAGGCGCCCGGCCCGGCCCGCGCGCTGCGTGGCACTCGCTTTGGAAATGCGTTGAGTATCGAGGCGAGTCATGCCGCTGCCGGGATCGAAACGCGGCACACGCGCCAACCCCGCATCGATCACCACGCGCACACCGTTGATGGTCAGGCTGGTCTCGGCGATGTTGGTCGCCAGCACCACTTTGCGTTTGCCGGCGGGCGCCGGATCAATCGCCGCACGCTGGGCCGCCAGATCCAGTTCGCCGTGCAATGGGCAAAGCAATACAGACGTGCTCTCGCCCAGCGCATCGGCCAATTGTTGATGCACCCGACGAATCTCTGCCTGCCCTGGCAGGAACACCAGCAGGCTGCCGGTTTCATCGTTCAGCGCGTCGAGGATTGTCTGTACCACCCTTGGCTCGATAAATTCACCGGGCTGAAACGGTCGGCCCCAGCGCATCGCCACCGGGTACATGCGACCTTCGCTGCGCAGAATCGGCGCATCGTCCAGCAACCCGGCCAGGCGTTCGCCTTCCAGGGTTGCCGACATCAAAAGGATTTTCAGTGGCTGATCGTCACGAAACAGCTCCCGGCCACTCAGACTCAGGGCCAGCGCCAGGTCGGCGTCGAGGCTGCGTTCGTGGAACTCATCGAAAATCAGCAAACCCACACCTTCAAGCGCCGGATCATCCTGCAAGCGCCGGGTGAGGATGCCTTCGGTGACCACTTCGATGCGGGTGTTGGGACCGACTTTGCTGTCGAGACGAATGCGGTAGCCAACGGTTTCGCCGACCTTCTCACCCAGTTCACTGGCCAAGCGCTCCGCTGCCGCCCGCGCTGCCAAGCGGCGCGGTTCGAGCATCAGAATGGTCTGCCCGGCCAGCCACGGCTCATCGAGCAAGGCCAAGGGTACACGGGTGGTTTTACCGGCACCGGGCGGCGCTTCGAGCACGGCTTCGTGGCGTGTAGCGAGGGCTTCACGCAAGGCGGGTAAAACTTCATCAATCGGCAAAGAAATCATGCTGGCTCCCCAGGGCGTGCCCACAGTAAATTGCGAGTCGCGTTGAAGTTGTGGGCGTGCCAGGCAAGACGCGGGATGCCGGTAAGGGTCGTTTCCTTACCAAGTCCCGCAACGCAGCATGGTGCGCTCACAGCTTCAGCCCGGAGGGCCGAACCCCGATAAAATCCTTCAGCCGTCACGCGTTGTCGATCTGGAAAAAACAACATCAATCCTCAACTATCCCAGTGGGGGTGAGACGCGGCCGCAATTTACTGTGGGCACGCCCTGCCGGGGCGAGTATAACGGCGTTCGTCGCGGTCCTAATTCATATCGACGGCCCTTCGTTTCCAGATAACTCAGGAGATTTCACATGCGTGCTCCCATTCGCTTGATCGGCGGTGTACTGGTCGCGACCTTGCTGACCCAAATGACCGCCTGCGGCTCGATTTTCTACCCCGATCGTCGCGGTCAGATCGACGGCAAGATCGACCCGGCCATCGCCGCGCTGGATGCCGTGGGTCTGCTGTTCTACATCATCCCTGGCCTGATTGCCTTCGCGGTGGACTTCGCCACGGGTGCCATTTACTTCGAACCCGGCCGGACGGCTCAGGTGGCTCCCGAAAAACTCAAGGAAGCCATTGGTGCCGACGGCAAGGTCGATAACCACAAGTTGCAGACTATTTTGGAAAGTGAACTGGGCCGCAGCTTCCCACTGGATGATCCACGCCTGATCCAGCACAAGGGCAGCACCCAGCAACTGGCCATGTTCGGCCTGCAACCGGCCGCATAATTCGTGCGCTCGAAGGAACACTTAAAGGAAAAGCCGCACTTATGACCACCAGTACCGAACACGCCCGCCTGCTGCGGCTGGCGACGCGCGCCTCGGTGGCGGTCGCGTGCACATTGATCGTCGCCAAAGCCATCGCCTGGTGGCTGAGCGGTTCAGTGAGCATGCTCGCCGGGCTGACTGACTCAGCACTCGATGGCGTCAGCTCGCTGCTCAATCTGCTGGCCGTGCATTACGCCTTGCGCCCGGCCGACGACGATCATCGTTACGGGCATGGCAAGGCCGAATCATTGGCGGGCATGGCTCAGGCGCTGTTCATTGGCGGCAGTGCGGTGCTGATTGCCTTGCAGGCGATCGAACGGTTGAAACATCCGGAGCCGATAGGCGCGGCGTGGCTCAGCATCGGGGTGATTGTGTTCTCCCTCGCCCTGACCGTGGCCCTGCTGATGTTGCAGCATCGGGTAATCAAGGCAACCGGTTCCAACGTCGTGAGTGCCGACTCCTTGCATTACCGCTCAGACCTGCTGCTCAACGGCAGCATTCTGGTGGCGCTGGTGCTGGCCGGGTTTGGCTGGCATCAAGTCGACCCTTGGTTCGGATTGGGGATCGCCGCCTACATCCTCTGGAGCGCCATTCATATCGCCCGGGAAAGTTTTGCGGTGCTGATGGATGAAGAGCTGCCGCTGGAAGTCAGTCAGCACATGCTTGAACTGGCCTGCAGCGTACCGGGGGTTTTGGGGGCTCACGACTTGCGCACACGGATTTCCGGTAACCAGTGGTTCGTGCAGCTGCATCTGGAATTGCCGGGGAACTTGACCCTGTCGGTCGCCCACGGCATCAGCGATCAAGCCGCCGATGCGATTCACACCGCTTATCCGCGAGCCGAAGTGCTGGTGCACGCCGACCCGCAAGAAGTGGTGAACGCCGCCAGGGCTCAGTAACTCACCTGATAACCGCGACTGCTCAGGCAGTTGCCCTGGGCCTGTCGATAGGCTTGCACCACCGACGGATCCGGTTGATAGGTGACGGCGCGGGGATCGAAACCGCTCTGTTCCACGGCCCAGCGATAGCATTCGTAACCGTCCCGACTGACCTCCTCTGGCGACTGGCCGTTGGCTGGATACGCCACCACGTCATAACCACTGCCGACCGGTTGCGGCTGCACGGGTGGTTCGACCACGATGTAATCCCGAGTGCTCTCCTGATAGGCGTAATACGCGCCGGCTGCCAGGAACAGCAACGTGCCGCCGATCCACACTTCGCGGGCGTAATCGGGCAGGTAACTGACACGAATCCCGCGAGGCGGCTGAACCACCACGTAACGCGGGCCTTGCGGGCGGTACCAGTAACCACCGGAATAGAAGTAATCCCGGCCACGATACGGCACGCGATAACTGCGATCCGGGAAGCGGTCGATCACGTAGCCCGGACGATACTGCGGACCGGGCCCCCAGCCACTGCCGCGTCCATCCGGGCGACCAGGCCAGCGCTGGTCGTGACGCGAGCCCGAACCGCCGGTCTGCCAGCGCTGGTTGTCATAATTGCGCGGCTGCTCGTCCTGATAGTAACCACGCCGGGGTTCCTGGGTCTGGCGCACGGTGTCGGGCCGGCCCTGGATCGGCAGATTGTTACTGGGTTGTTGCGGCGGCCGGTCCTGAGCATTGGCATCATGCAACGGTCGGCCCTGAGTATTGGGATCGTGCGGGGGACGGTTCTGACGCTCGCCACCCTGATTCTGGTCGTGGAGTTCGAACTGGCGGCTGTTGTCGCCACGAATGATTTCGTTGTTCTGCGGACGTGGCTGATTGTTACCGCGATGGCCCTGCTCATCCCCCCGATGATCCGGCCCGCGTTGCCCGCCATCAGACCCACGGTTTTGCGGCTCATCGGCAAGCGTTAGCGCAGTGACACTCACACATAGCAAACCAACACCGGCCAAACGCCAGATGCGCGACTTCATGCTTTTCCTCACTGCGGGTTAGGGCCTGTACGTAAGACTGGGAAAGTGCAAGCCGGGTTCTGCAACAGGTTATCAGTCGCACAACTTATTTATTGAGGGTTGCCGGCAAATTGCGGGCAAGAAAAAAGGGAGACCCGTCGGCCTCCCCTTGAGAACTTCGTCCGTGCTCGACGCTTATGACGTCGGCTCACCTCACGCCGTCTTCTGGACAGTGTGTAGCTCGGGGGCCGGCACATCCCCGGTGGGGGTGGCGACCGCAGCTGGCTTGATTGGGCGAGCCGCACTGGACTGTTTGTCCGAGCAGTGATTCTGGTGATAAGAATAGGCCCGAAGTGGCGACAGAGGATTGCGAAGATTGCTCAAATAAACATCACTTGCGCAATTTTTAACTCAGGATAGATAATCCGCCGCAATAGTTATGACAAAGGCCTGATTGATGAGCAAACTCGACCGATACGACCTGAGCATTTTGGCGGAATTACAGCGCGATGCGCGCATCTCCAATCAGGAGCTGGCCGAACGCATCGGCCTGTCGCCTTCGCCTTGCTCGCGACGGGTCAAGCAACTGGAAGACGATGGTTACATCACCCGCCAGGTCGCCCTGCTGGACCGCAAGATGCTCGGGCTGAGCCTGACAGCCTATGTGCTGATCGGCATGGACCGCCATACTCCCGAGCGTTTCGAGAACTTCGAAGCCGCCATTCGCACCTTGCCGCAGGTGCTGGAATGCAGCCTGGTGACGGGGATGGATGCGGATTATCAGCTCAAAGTGGTAGTGCCGGACATGGATCACTATCAGAAACTGCTGCTGGGGCATCTGACCCGGATTGAAGGGGTGACCAGCGTGCGGTCGAGTTTTGTGTTGAATCAGGTGCTCAACAGCACCGAGTTGCCGCTGACTCACCTGCGCAGCTGAGAATGCCTTCGCGGGCGACGAATAGCCGCGACACACTGCCGCAGGTCAATGCCCCGCCAATCCCCCATGGCGTATACTCCAGCGCCTTTTAGCCCCGCCCACGCTGGAGATGTTCAATGGATCCTGCAGTACTCGAAGAGTGGATGATGACTGGCCTGGTCAGCATCTTGATCATTTTCATGGGTTTCATCGTCTGGGATCTGGCGAAAAAATCCAAGGCAGGGCGCTTCGGCTCGTTCATTTTGTTCTTCGTACTGGGGCTGGGCGTGGCCGCATTCGTGATCAAAAGCGTAGTGATCGGCCTGATCGAATCCGGCACTTTATAAGCGCGCCGGCACTTCCTTCCACTGGCCCTGATCGAGCCCTTCGATCGACCAGTCACCGATCCTGACCCGTACCAGACGCAACGTCGGCAAGCCGACCGCCGCGGTCATGCGCCGTACCTGACGGTTGCGGCCTTCGCGAATCACCAGTTCCAGCCAACTGGTCGGCACGCTTTTACGAAAGCGCACGGGCGGGTTACGTGGCCACAGCTCAGGCTCATCCAGCTGTCGCGCTTCGGCCGGCAACGTCATGCCGTCGTTCAGCTCGACGCCATCGCGCAAGCGCTGCAACTGCTCAGCGGTTGGCTCACCTTCCACTTGCACCCAGTAAGTCTTGGCCAGTTTGTGTTTCGGGTCGGCAATTCGCGCCTGAAGCTGGCCGTCATTGGTCAGCAGCAGCAAGCCTTCACTGTCGCGGTCCAGCCGTCCTGCCGGGTAGATTCCCGGAATCTCGATGAAGTCCTTGAGCGTCGCCCGCCCTTCGCCGTCGCTGAATTGCGTCAACACATCGAAAGGTTTGTTGAACAGAATCAGCTTCGGCTCGGCCGGCGGCGCTTTGGCGACACGGCGCGAGGCTGAAGAGGATGGCGCAGGCCTCACGCCAGGGCGGCGGGAAACGGGACGTGGAGGACGAGACATGGGAAAAGGAACATCTAACGGTCAGGGCTGCTAATGCTAGTGCCCTGACCGCCAAATGACCATGAGAACAATCAGCGGAACGGCGGTTCGTCGAAGCTGCGCAGTTTTCGCGAGTGCAGCGAATTGAGCTCGGTGCGCAACAGATCCACCGCTTCGATGCCGATTTTCAAGTGCTGGCTGACCGCGCGTTCATAGAAGGCGTTGGCCGAACCCGGCAGTTTGATTTCGCTGTGCAACGGTTTATCCGACACACAGAGCAACGTGCCGTACGGCACCCGCAAGCGATAACCTTGCGCGGCGATGGTGCCGCTTTCCATGTCCACCGCCACGGCGCGGGACAGGTTGATCAGCGGACGCTCCTGCGCCCAGCGCAGTTCCCAGTTACGGTCGTCGTAGGTCAACACGGTGCCGGTACGCAGACGCTTCTTCAGCTCGTCGCCCTTCTCACCGGTGATGTTGGCCGCCGCTTGCTGCAACGCCATTTGCACTTCGGCCAGGGCCGGAATCGGAATGTTCGGCGGCACAACCCGGTCGAGAATCCCGTCGCGGCGCATGTAGGCGTGGGCCAGCACGTAGTCGCCAATGGTTTGCGACTGACGCAAGCCGCCGCAGTGGCCGATCATCAGCCAGCAATGCGGACGCAGCACGGCCAGGTGGTCGGTGATGTTCTTGGCGTTGGACGGGCCGACGCCGATGTTCACCAAGGTCACGCCATGACCGTCGCTGGCGATCAGGTGATAGGCCGGCATCTGGTAACGATGCCAGACCACGCCCGCGGCAATCGCCGACGCCTCGCCGTGGTCCATGCCCTTTTCGATGATCACGTTGCCCGGCAACACCATGCGCACAAAACGCGGATCGTTGCGCAGTTGCTCAAGACCATGAACGATGAATTGGTCGACGTAGCGGTGATAGTTGGTCAGCAGAATCCACGGCTGCACATGGCGCCAGTCGCTGCCGGTGTAATGCACCAGTCGGCGCAGGGAGAAATCCACCCGCGCGGCGTCAAACAGGGCCAGCGGCAGCGGATCGGTGTTTTCCCAATCGTACAAGCCATCGGCGATGCCATCGGTCGCGGCCGACAAATCCGTACTCGGGAACACTCGCGCCAGCACCGCCGCCGTGACGCCGGAGCCGGCCAGCTCATCGCCCTGCTCGACCACGTACGGATAAGGAATGTTCTGCTGACTGACGCCGACTTCCACGGTCACGGTGAAGTCGTGCATCAACGGGACAAGTTGTTCCAGCAGGTATTTGCGGAAGGCTGCCGGATGAGTGACGGTGACGCTGTAGGTCCCCGGCAATTGAACCTTGGCATAGGCGCGAGTGGTCTGTGGGACTTCGCCCTGGCAAAGGTAGGTCAGACGCAACTCGGGATAACGAAACAGAGCACGCTGCTCAGCGTCCGGCTCGACGCGATCCTTGAGATAACGCTTGAGCGCCTGATTCAGCGCTGTGGTTGCACGCTCGTGCAAGGCAGCAAGCCGATCCACGGCTTGCTCGGCGGTTTGAACGACAATAAACGCTTCGGTCACGATCAGCTTCCTGTGTTCTGACTTGCAGACCTTCATCTTGCCTGCATCGTCGCTTCACGGGAACAGTGAAAAAAGATCGCAGCCTTCGGCAGCTCCATAGGTTCGTCGTACACCAGTACAAGGAGCTGCCGAAGGTTGCGATCGTTTCGAGCAACATCCGACATTGAAGTCGACTATCACGGCGCTATCGCGAGCAGGCTCGCTCACACATTGGCTCGGTGTCGATCAGAAACCTTGCGGAGTCGACCGGGCGACAATCGCTTCCACATTCAGCCCGCGCGGCAACGTCCCATACACCCGACCCGCCGAACCGAGGCGACTGGCGATGAAAGCATCACTGACCGCCGCATTCCCCGCCTCCAGCAACAGCTTGGCCTGAAGCCCCAAGGCGATGTCTTCGGTGAGCTGGCGGGCGCGGTATTGAATGTCGGCGGTGTCCTTGAACGCGGCCTGCAATTGGCTGATGTGCGCGGCCAGACGTTTGTCGCCATGACCGTCGCCCAACTCGCTGAACAGCACATCAAGCACACACGGCTCTTTCGACAAGGCACGCAATACGTCGAGGCATTGCACGTTGCCGGAACCTTCCCATGTCGAGTTGACCGGTGCCTCACGGTACAGCCGTGGCAGGATGCTTTCCTCGACATACCCGGCGCCGCCCATGCATTCGGCAGCCTCATTGATCATCGCGGGCGCGCGTTTGCAGATCCAGTACTTGCCCACCGCCGTCACCAGTCGGGCAAATTTTGCTTCGTGCTCGTTATCCAGATGATCCAGCGCCCGGCCCATGCGCAAACTCAAGGCCAACGCCGCTTCGCTTTCCAGGGCCAGATCCGCCAACACGTTCTGCATCAACGGTTGTTCGCTGAGCAACTTGCCCCCGACCTTGCGGTGCGCGCAGTGATGACTGGCCTGGGTCAGCGCCTGGCGCATCAGCGCACTGGAGCCGACCATGCAATCGAAGCGGGTCATGGCAACCATTTCGATGATGGTCGCAACGCCCCGGCCCTCTTCACCGACCATCCAGGCCAGGGCGCCACGCAATTCCACTTCGCTTGAGGCATTGGACCAGTTGCCAAGTTTGTTCTTCAGACGCTGTATATAGAACTGATTGCGTGTGTCGTCCGGGCGATGACGCGGCAGCAGGAAACAGGTCAAGCCTTTGTCGGTCTGGGCCAGGGTCAGGAAGGCATCGCACATCGGCGCCGAGCAGAACCACTTGTGGCCCACCAGCTCATAGGCCTGACCGGGACCACTGGCGCCGACCGGATAAGCCTTGGTGGTGTTGGCCCGCACGTCGGTGCCGCCCTGCTTCTCGGTCATGGCCATGCCGATAGTGACCCCGGCCTTGTGGGGCATGCCGACGTTGCGCGGGTCGTATTCGGTGGCAAGAATTTTCGGCAACCACTGTTCGGCCAGATCCGGTTGCAGGCGCATCGCCGGGACGCTGGCGAAGGTCATGGTCAGCGGGCAACCGCTGCCGGCTTCAGCCTGACTGTGTAAGTAGGTCATGGATGCACGGGCAACGTGGGCGCCCGGTTGCGGATCGGTCCACGGCAAGCCCGTCAGGCCATGCTCCACCGCCGTGCGCATCAACTCGTGGTAAGCCGGGTGAAACTCCACCAGGTCAATGCGATGGCCGTAGCGGTCATGACTGACGAACACCGGCTTGTTCTGATTGGCCGCAAACCCCGCCGCCATCAGCGGCCCGCCGGCCAATGCGCCGTAAACGTCGATCCGAGACTCGGCCCAACCGGCATCGAAACGCCGCGACCACTCCTGCAAAGGCAGGTCGATGCGATAGAGGTTGATGCCGTCCAGCGATGGGGGCTGGTTGGTGACTTCGTGGGTTTCGGCGAACTGATGCAGGTTCATGACGGGGCTCCTTTGGTCAACCAAGGGACTTTCAGTTAAGCACTGCCCCGAGACTGAACAAAGTGGTATATCCGCCTAACTGTCGGCGCTTTCGCCTTGCCCCGGACAGAGCACCCGTCGATAGAGCGCCACCTGCAAATCCTCGAATTTCACCGGTTTGCTCAGGTGGTCGACCAAGGCGTCGCTCGCGCAACAAGCTCGGCCCACGTCCAGGGCAATCATGAACAGGGGTAATTCGGTGCAACCTGACAAGGCGCGGATCCGGCAGCAGATCGAGGCGCCATCCAGTGGCGGCAGCTGAGCGTCGAGCAGCACGGCATCAACGGCCCCGCGCTGCAAGTGATCGAGTGCGGCAACGCCACTGTCGGCGGTGTGTACGCGGAACCCAAGCTTGAGCAACATGCCACGCAGCACCCATTGATTGATGCCGTCGCCATCGACCAGCAACACCGTGCAGTCCTGAGGCAAACGCAGGCGAGAGGTTTGCCTCAAGGGCGCAGGTTTCAGCTCCGGCAGCTCGAATTCGACGTCCAGTTGAAAGCGACTGCCGCGCCCCGGCTCCGAGCGGTGGCTCAGGCGCCCGTCGAGCAATTCGACCAACTGCCGACAAATAGCCAGGCCAACGCCCAAACCACCGTATTCACGGGTCATCGAACCATCGAGCTGGAAGAAGCGCTGGTACAGCGTTGCCTCCCCCAAATCGGTAAAGCCAATGCCGGTGTCGATCACCGCAAAGGACAGCGCGAGCCGATCGGGCGCCACCGGTTTGCCGGTTACCCGCAGCGCCAACCCACCGACCCGGGTGAATTTGATCGCGTTATCCAGCAGGCATTCCAGGCATTGCATCAACTTGGTGCTGTCGCCGTGCAAGCGGTCCGGCAGCCCCAGCGCAACCTCGACCTTGAAGTCCAGCGACTTGCCCGACGCATGGCCATCGAACTGCAGGCGCAAGGCCTCGATCACACTGCGCAAACTGAACGTGTCCGGATAGACCTTGAGCTTGCCGGCCTGCAATTCGGTCAGGGTGAGGATGCCGTTGACCATGCGCATCATGTCCCGCGCCGACCCGGCGGCCGTTTGCTGATATTGCTCCAGTTCAGGGTTCATCTCGACGGTCTGCATCAGCTCCAGCGAACCGATCACACCATTCATGGGCGTGCGCAATTCATGGGTCAGGGTGGCGAGGAATTCGTCCTTGAGCTTGTTACTGTGAGCCAGTTGCTGGTTCAGCACTTCGAGCTTTTGGCCGGAATCGAACAACGTCTGTGCCTGTTGCTCGCGCATGGCGTTGATGCGATCGGCCAAGGCCAGGGATAGCAGCGCCACTTCGATCGCCGAGCCGATCTGACTGGCGTACATGGTCAGGAATACGTTGGGCAAATAACCCAGCACCATCATCGTGTTGACGATGCCACCGAGCAGGAACGCCGACCAGGCAATGATGAAATACCGCGCGACCCGCAGGCCACGCCACCAGGCGAAAATCCCGGCGGCGAAAATCACCACGGTAAAGACCAGCGCCAGCAGCGTCGCCAGACGCAGGGCCAGGGCGTAACTGGTCATCAATGACAACCCGACCACCAGCGCACTGAACGCAATCAAGGCCAGCAACAATCGGTCAAGCCAGCGACTGTAGGTGGCCGTCTGCAAGAAGCGGCGGGCGAACTGGCTGCCGAACAATCCTGAACAGCCGATGAAGAACGGCGTCGCGGCGTTGGCCCACCAGGGGTTGTTCGGCCAGAAATACTCCACGGCCGCGCCATTTACCGACAGCTGATATAAGCCGAACGAAGCGATATAGACGATGTAATAGAGGTAGTTGGTATCGCGCACGCTGAGAAAGATGAACAGGTTGTAGACCAGCATCCCCAGCAACACGCCGTAAATCAGCCCCAGCACATAGAGCCGGACCGGCTGCTCCTCAAGGTAAGCGGTGCTCGACCACAAGGTGACAGGCGCCTGAACCGACCCTTCGCTTTGCAGGCGCAGGTACACGGTTTGCGTCTGCTCAGGCATAAAGTTCAGGTCGAACAGATAGTTGTTCTGGCGAATCTCGCGAGTGGCAAACGGCAATGCATCGCCAGTCTGTCGAACTAATTGATAGTCACCGTCAGCAGCGGGCAAGTAGAGATCAAGGTGATCAAGGGGCGGATAAGCCAGTTCCAGCCACCAGGTTCGTTGTGCCGCCGGGTTAGTGGGACGGTACAGCAGGTCGATTTTCAGCCAGAACGCCGAACGCGAATAACCGGCATTGAGGGTGGCTTTATCGTGGGGTTTGAACTGCCCGGCCGCCGCTTGCGCACGGACATCGGCGATGGTCGCCTGACCGCCCGTGTCTTCATAAACCTGCATCGTTCGGCCCAGGGGAAGGCTCTGGGTGAACTCGTCGAATTCGACGGCGCTCGCCAAGAGGGGCAAGCACAACAGCAACATCAGCAAATAGCGCATTTAAGCCCCAGCGTGGCCTCTCCGGTTCTGTCAGGAAGCCCCCCATTCCTTTTGAGTAGACGTAAAACCGGTATTACCTGTTATTAGTTTGGATCCACTCTAGCATAGCCGTTGATGGCCATTGAGCACCATTGAAATTTTCCCCTACATAGCTCTAGGACGGGCGTTCCAGCGCTATGCATTGAGTTAGAGCTGTTGGCTTGGCCAGGTTGTGACAATGTCCCGGCGGGTAGTGAACATCTGTGGTGAGGGGGCTTGTCGGAACACCCGAGAAAACAGGTTTGGTGGTAAGCTCGCGCACCATGAATATCTACAGCTCTCGCCCCGTTGTCCTCTGTCTCTCCGGCCACGACCCAAGTGGTGGCGCCGGCTTGCAGGCAGATATCGAAGCCCTGCTCGCTCAGGGTTGTCATGCGGCTCCGGCCGTCACCGCCCTGACGGTACAAGACACCGTCAACGTCACTGACTTCCGTGTCCTGGACCGCGAGTGGGTGCTGGCCCAGGCCAACGCCGTGCTCAACGACTGCGAAGTCGCCGCCGTCAAACTGGGCATGCTCGGCTCCCTGGAAATGGTCGACACCGTGGTCGAACTGCTTTCAGCACACCCGCATTTGCCGGTGGTCTGCGACCCGGTGCTGCGCGCCGGTGGCGGCGGACGACTGGGCAAGGACGAAGTCGGCTACGCCATGCGCGAACGCCTGCTGCCGCTGTCGATCATTGCCACCCCCAACCTTCCCGAAGCCCGCATCCTCGCCGAACTGCCCGAAGGCACCGCGGACGAATGCGCTGAAAAACTCCTGCCGTTCGTCAAACACCTGCTGATCACCGGCGGCCATGGCGACGAACACGAAATACACAATCGCCTGTACAGCCGCGACGGTCGCCGCGAAACCTTTATTTGCCAGCGCCTGCCCGGCAGTTATCACGGTTCCGGTTGCACACTGGCCAGCGCCCTCGCCGGTCGCCTGGCCCAGGGAGAACACCTCGCCAGTGCCGTACAGAGCGCGCTTGACTACACTTGGCGCACCCTGCGTGACGCAGAGCAACTGGGCAAAGGCCAGTTCGTGCCGCGCCGCCTGCCCCTGGACTTTTGTTCGTAATTTTCTATGCGTGAAGCGCAGAGGCTTGTCCGATGAAACTACGTGGCCTGTACGCCATTACCGACAGCCAGTTACTGGCCGGTAAATTTCTTTCGTACGTGGAGGCGGCGCTCGAAGGCGGCGTCACCCTGCTGCAATACCGCGACAAAAGCAGCGACGAGGCCCGCCGCCTGCGTGAGGCCGAAGCCCTGCGCGACCTGTGCGAACGCTACAAGACTCAGCTGATCATCAACGATGACGCCGAACTGGCCGCGCGCCTGAATGTCGGCGTGCACCTGGGCCAGACCGATGGCCCACTGATGCCGGTTCGCGCACTGCTCGGTCGTCAGGCAATCATCGGCTCGACCTGCCACGCGCAACTCGAACTCGCCGAGCAAGCCGCCAAAGAAGGCGCCAGCTACGTTGCCTTCGGCCGTTTCTTCAACTCCAACACCAAGCCCGGCGCACCGGCCTGCAGCCTCGATCTGCTCGATCAGGCCCGCAGCAAAGTGCACCTGCCGATCTGCGCGATTGGCGGCATCACCCTGGATAACGCTGCGCCGCTGGTGGCCCACGGAGTCGATCTGCTGGCGGTGGTCCATGGTTTGTTTGGTGCCGACAGCACGGCTGAAGTAACGCGCCGCGCCCGCGCCTTTAACGAATTGTTCAAATCCTGATGTTGAGAGCCAAATAATGTCTCGTTCCGAAACCCTGTTTGCCAATGCCCAGAAACACATCCCCGGAGGCGTGAACTCGCCTGTTCGTGCGTTCAAGAGTGTTGGCGGCACGCCGCTGTTCTTCAAACACGCCGAAGGCGCCTACGTCACCGACGAAGACGACAAGCGTTATGTGGATTACGTCGGTTCCTGGGGGCCGATGATTCTCGGCCATAGCCATCCGGAAGTGCTGGACGCGGTGCGCAAACAGCTTGAGCACGGATTGTCCTACGGCGCCCCGACCGCGATGGAAACCGAGATGGCCGATCTGGTCTGCTCGATCGTGCCGTCGATGGAAATGGTGCGCATGGTCAGCTCCGGCACCGAAGCGACCATGAGTGCCATCCGTCTGGCCCGTGGTTTCACCGGCCGTGACAGCATCATCAAGTTCGAAGGCTGCTACCACGGCCACTCCGACAGCCTGCTGGTCAAGGCCGGTTCCGGCGCCCTGACCCAAGGCGTGCCGAGTTCGGCCGGTGTGCCGGCAGCATTCGCCAAGCACACCCTGACCCTGCCGTTCAACGACATCAACGCGGTAGAAACCCTGCTCGCCGAAGTCGGCCAGGACGTGGCCTGCATCATTGTCGAGCCAGTGGCCGGCAACATGAACTGCGTACCGCCAGCCCCGGGTTTCCTCGAAGGCCTGCGGACCCTGTGCGACAAGCATGGCGTGGTATTGATTTTCGACGAAGTGATGACCGGTTTCCGTGTCGCCCTAGGTGGTGCTCAAGCTCATTACGGGGTCACGCCAGACCTGAGCACCTTCGGCAAGATCATCGGTGGCGGCATGCCGGTGGGCTGCTTCGGTGGCAAACGCAAGATCATGGAGCAGATCGCGCCACTGGGGCCGGTCTACCAGGCGGGTACTTTATCGGGTAACCCACTGGCGATGGCGGCGGGCCTGACCACCCTTCGCCTGATCAGTCGTCCGGGTTTCCACGCAGAGCTGAGCGACTACACCAGCCGTCTGCTCGATGGCCTGCAACAGCGTGCCGACGCCGCCGGCATTGCGTTCGTGACCACTCAGGCTGGCGGCATGTTTGGCCTGTACTTCAGCGGCGCCGACGACATCGTGACTTTCGATGATGTGATGGCCAGCGATGCCGGCCTGTTTGGTCGCTTCTTCCACCTGATGCTCGAAGGTGGTGTGTACTTGGCGCCAAGCGCCTTCGAAGCCGGTTTCACCTCGATCGCCCATGGCGAGACAGAATTGAAACTGACGCTGGACGCCGCCGAGCGTGCATTCGCCGCGTTGAAATAAAACTGCCACGCTGACGTTGGCGATTGCCAGCGTCAGCTTTCACCTGCATTCCCGCCCTATTTCCTACTCATCTGCTAATAATCTGCGCAAAGTGGCCGATATATCCCCCGCACAGCAGAAAAACGAGTAAAGACTTTGTAAGGTTGGTCCTGCTTATTTCATAATGCGCGCTTATTGGATCCCTCGATGGGTCCACGCGCCCCTCAGAGGTAAGTCGATTCCCATGAACCGCACCGGCCGCACCCTTGCACTGGGCTGCCTGTTGCTCCTTCAGCCCCTGCTCGCGTTCGCACAAGCAGGCGGCAACTCGTTGTTGATCCCGGCGATGGGCCGCTGCACCCTCAATACACAGCCGCAAGACCTGACGCAAGCGCTCGCCGCCTGCCAGAAAGCGTCGGATGCAGGGGATGCGCAAGCGCAATACGAGTTGGGTGAGTTCTACTACGACGGCAAAAACGCGCCGCGCGACCTCAATCAAGCCCTGAGCTACTTCGAAAAGGCTTCGCTGCAAGGCCATGCCCAGGCGCAATTCAAACTCGGCACCATGTTCTTTCATGGCGAAGGCGTACCGGCCAATAACGTTCAGGCGTATATCGTGCTGAAAATGGCCGCCGTCAACGGTGCGGAAGAGGCGCTGGACACTGCCGACGAAGTCGCCGAGAAAATGCCTCGCGAAGATCTGGAAGTCGCGACCCAGGTGCTGGGGCAAATTTTCCGTAAATACTTGATGGAATTGCAAAGCGCCGATGGGCGTACGCCGTTTTCGCCACTGCCCTGAATTCTGTATCGATCTTTCTGGCCCCTTCGCGAGCAAGCCCGCTCCCACATTAGATCTTCGGTGAACACAATATGTGAGCACCAGAGATTAAATGTGGGAGCGGGCTTGCTCGCGAATGGGGGCAGCTCGGTCTTGAAGCTTACTTCTCAGGCATCGGCATCGGAAACGGCATGACATTGCCGACCGCGCCACGGGCTTCGCTGATTTTCGGCGTGCCGAGGCGCTCGACCTCGTCGATGCGCACGATCGAATGCATCGGCACAAAACTGCGCACAACGCCTTCGAACTGAGCCTTGAGCTTCTCTTCGCTCGGATCGACGACCACTTGCGTGCGCTCGCCAAAGACGAACTCTTCCACTTCCAGGAAGCCCCACAAATCACTTTGATAGATCTGCTTGGCGTACATTTCGTACACTTGGCCCTGATTGAGGAAAATCACCTTGTAGATTGGAGCTTCACGTTTGGTCATGGTGGGCGGGTAACACATCGGGGATAAAAATGAGGGCGCGAACTATAGCATAGCCGCCGAACGCGCAACGGTAGGAACCTTGGTGCATGTTCCCTATAATGCGCGGTTCTTTGAATCACGTGATGACCCTATCCATGGCCAAGAAGCTTTACATCGAAACCCACGGTTGCCAGATGAACGAGTACGACAGCTCGCGCATGGTCGATCTGCTGGGTGAACATCAGGCCCTGGAAGTCACCGCTCGCGCTGAAGACGCCGACGTGATCTTGCTCAACACCTGCTCGATCCGCGAACGCGCCCAGGACCGGGTGTATTCCCAGCTGGGCCGCTGGCGCGAACTGAAACTGGCCAACCCGGACATGGTCATCGCCGTCGGCGGTTGCGTGGCCAGCCAGGAAGGCGCGGCCATCCGTGATCGCGCTCCGTACGTGGACGTGGTATTCGGCCCGCAGACCCTGCACCGCCTGCCGGAAATGATCGACGCCGCGCGCCTGACCAAGTTGCCGCAAGTCGACGTCTCGTTCCCGGAAATCGAAAAATTCGACCACCTGCCCGAGCCGCGCATCGATGGGCCGAGCGCCTATGTGTCGGTCATGGAAGGCTGCAGCAAGTACTGCACCTTTTGCGTAGTGCCTTATACGCGCGGTGAAGAAGTCAGCCGACCGTTCGACGACGTGATTGCCGAGATCATTCACCTGGCCGAAAACGGCGTGCGCGAAGTGACCTTGCTGGGGCAGAACGTCAACGGTTATCGCGGCGCCACTCACGATGGCAGACTGGCCGATCTGGCGGAACTGATCCGCGTAGTGGCAGCCGTCGATGGCATCGACCGGATTCGCTACACCACTTCGCACCCGCTGGAGTTCTCCGACAGCCTGATCCAGGCCCACGCCGACGTACCGGAACTGGTGAAACACCTGCATTTACCGGTGCAATCGGGTTCCGACCGGATCCTCGCGGCGATGAAACGCAATCACACCGCGCTGGAGTACAAATCCAAACTACGCAAGTTGCGGGCCGCCGTGCCAGGAATCTGCATCAGTTCTGACTTTATCGTGGGCTTCCCGGGCGAGACCGAGAAAGACTTCGAACAGACCATGAAGTTGATCGAAGACGTCGGTTTCGACTTTTCCTACTCGTTCGTCTATAGCCAGCGCCCAGGCACGCCGGCCGCCGATCTGGCCGACGAAACGCCGGAAGAGCTGAAAAAAGAACGCCTGAACGCCCTGCAACATCGCCTGAACCAACAAGGTTTCGAGATCAGCCGACAAATGGTGGGCTCCATTCAGCGGATTCTGGTCACCGATTATTCGAAAAAAGATCCCGGCGAACTGCAAGGCCGGACCGAGAATAACCGTATCGTCAACTTCCGCTGCGACAATCCGACGCTGATCGGCCAGTTCGCCGACGTGCACATCGACGCCGCGCAACCGCACTCGCTGCGGGGCTCGCTGATCCAGTAACACCGTATTGCCCCCTCAGGGAGCGGGTTTGTGTGGCGAGGGAGCTTGCTCCCGTCGGCCGATCCGCGCCCGGGCGAAGCAGTCGTAAACCAAGCGACTCGATGCAACCCTGTAAACTGCAGAGACCGGGAAGGGAGTGCTTCGCACTCCAACGGGAGCAAGCTCCCTCGCCACAGACATGAAGTGTCCGTTAGTGATTGGGCTGTTTAAGAGCTTTCGCACCCAGGCGACTGGCGCTATCCTTGATTCATCATAATTGCCCCTGGGCGGCTAAATACGACCTTGAACGCACCCATAGAACCACATCGTTTCATCCTCGAGCCTTTTGAAGCTCGCCGCTTCGCCAATTTGTGCGGGCAATTCGACGAGCATCTGCGCTTGATCGAACAGCGCCTCGCTATCGAGATCCGCAACCGTGGAAACCAGTTCGAACTGATCGGCGAGCCCAAGCACACCACCTCCGCGGAAAACCTGCTGCGCCGCTTGTACCGGGAAACCAAAGGTACCGAGCTGTCGCCGGACATGGTTCACCTGTTCCTGCAGGAATCGGCCGTCGAGGAACTGGACAACCACTCCCCCGCCGAACCGTCCGTCGCCTTGCGCACCAAGAAAGGCATGATTCGCCCTCGCGGCTTGAATCAGGTGCGCTACGTGAAGGAAATCCTCGGTAACGACATCAACTTCGGCATCGGTCCGGCCGGTACCGGCAAGACCTATCTGGCCGTTGCCTGCGCGGTAGACGCGCTGGAGCGCGAGCAGATTCGCCGCATTCTGCTGGTCCGTCCGGCGGTTGAAGCGGGCGAAAAGCTCGGCTTCCTGCCCGGCGACCTGTCCCAGAAAATCGACCCATACCTGCGCCCGCTTTATGACGCGCTCTACGAAATGCTCGGTTTCGAATACGTCGCCAAGCTGATCGAGCGTCAGGTGATCGAAGTTGCGCCGCTGGCCTACATGCGCGGTCGTACGCTGAACAACAGTTTCATCATCCTCGACGAAAGCCAGAACACCACCGTCGAGCAGATGAAGATGTTCCTGACCCGGATCGGTTTCGGCTCCACCGCCGTCATCACGGGTGACATCACCCAGGTCGACCTGCCGAAAGGCACCAAGTCCGGGTTGCATCACGTGATCGAGGTGCTGAAAGACGTGCCGGGTATCAGCTTCACCCACTTCATGCCCAAGGACGTGGTGCGCCATCCGCTGGTGCAGCGCATTGTCGAAGCCTACGAGCGCTTCGAAAATCGCACAGCCGACGAACCGGCGAAGCTCTCTCCCAAGGACACTCGCCCCGATGCTTGAGCTTGATCTGCAACTGGCTACCGAAGCGTCTGCCCCAAGCGAAGCCGAATTCCGTCAATGGTGCGAACTGGCCCTGCGCCAGCGTACTGCCGACTCCGAAATGACCATCCGTCTGGTCGACGCAGAGGAAGCCCGCGAACTGAACTTCACCTGGCGGCAGAAAGACTATGCCACCAACGTTTTGTCGTTCCCGGCCGATGTGCCCGACGAGTTTCTCGACATTCCACTGCTGGGCGATCTGGTGATCTGCGTAGCAGTAGTCGAGCGCGAAGCGGCGGAACAAGGCAAGGAATTAAAGGCCCACTGGGCGCATCTGGTCATTCACGGCTGCTTGCATCTGCTTGGTTACGACCATATAGATGACGACGAAGCCGAAGAAATGGAAGCACTGGAACGAACGTTGCTTGCAGAGCTGGGTCATCCGGACCCTTATGCGGACGACGAAACAGACACATCCCCAATCGTAACAACAAAGGATTCAGAGTAATCGCTATGAGCGAAGATCGATCGAGCAACGGGCAGAAGTCATGGCTGGGTAAGCTCACCCAGGCTTTTGCCCACGAGCCGAAGAACCGCCAGGAGCTGCTGGAGCTGCTGCGCGACGCACATCAAAACAAGTTGCTGGACAGCGAAGCGCTGGCCATCGTCGAAGGCGCCATCCAGGTTGCAGACCTGCAAGTGCGGGACATCATGGTCCCGCGCTCGCAGATGATCAGCATCAAGGCGACCCAGACACCCCGCGAGTTCCTGCCGGCCGTGGTCGACTCGGCCCACTCCCGCTACCCGGTGATCGGCGAAAGCCACGATGACGTGATGGGCGTGTTGCTGGCCAAGGACTTGCTGCCGTTGATCCTCAAGGAGAACGGCGACAGCTTCAACATCAAGGACCTGCTGCGCCCGGCCACGTTCGTGCCCGAGTCCAAGCGCCTGAATGTGCTGCTGCGCGAGTTTCGCGCCAACCATAACCACATGGCCATCGTCATTGACGAATACGGCGGTGTGGCCGGTCTGGTGACCATCGAAGACGTGCTGGAGCAGATCGTCGGCGACATTGAAGACGAGCACGACGTCGAAGAAGACAGCTACATCAAGCCGCTGCCCAGCGGTGACTTCCTGATCAAGGCCCTGACGCCGATCGATAACTTCAACGAGTTCTTCGACAGCGAATTCTCGGACGATGAATTCGACACCGTCGGCGGTTTGGTGATGAGCGCGTTCGGGCACTTGCCAAAACGTAACGAAATCACTGAAATCGGCGCCTATCGCTTCCGCATCCT
Source organism: Pseudomonas sp. B21-048 (assembly GCF_024748615.1). Taxonomy (NCBI): domain Bacteria; kingdom Pseudomonadati; phylum Pseudomonadota; class Gammaproteobacteria; order Pseudomonadales; family Pseudomonadaceae; genus Pseudomonas; species Pseudomonas sp. B21-048. Next base: position 4,919,316 of record NZ_CP087168.1, read on the forward strand.
GAACGCCGACAGCCGTCGGATTCACTTGCTGCGTTTGACACCTATCGCCCGGTAATTCTAAGGACTGAAATGCTCCGTATCACCCGCCCCGGCTGGCCCGGTAACCTGCTGGCCGTGGCGGCCGGTGCACTCACCACCCTGGCCCTGGCGCCGTTCGATATCTGGCCGCTGGCATTGCTGGCGGTCGGTTTCTTTTACGCCGGGCTGCGCGAACTGAGCCCCCGCCAGGCCTTGGGCCGTGGCTGGTGTTTCGGTTTCGGCCTGTTTGCCGCAGGCACCAGCTGGATCTACTACAGCATTCACAACTTCGGCGGCGCCTCGGTGTTGCTGGCCGGGTTCTTGATGCTGCTCTTCACCGCGGCAATCGCCTGGTTCTTCGCCCTGCCCGCCTGGATTTGGGCGCGCTGGTTGCGCCGTAACGAAGCGCCGCTGGCCGATGCCTTGGCATTTGCGGCGTTGTGGGTGGGCCAGGAAGCCTTTCGCGGCTGGTTCCTTACCGGTTTCCCATGGCTCTATTCCGGTTATAGCCAGCTCAATGGTCCACTGACCGGGCTCGCGCCTGTCGGCGGCATGTGGCTGATTTCCTTCACCCTGGCCCTGACGGCTGCGCTGATCTACAACGCTGCACGATTGGTGCGCACTGGCCGTAAAGGCTTCATCGCTGTCGGCGTGCTACTGCTGGCTGGCCCATGGGTGGCCGGCATGGCGCTCAAGGAACATGCCTGGACCAGCCCGGCGGGCGACCCCCTGAGCGTCGCGGCGATTCAGGGCAATATCGAACAAAGCATGAAGTGGGACCCCTCGCAGCTCAATGCGCAGTTGGCGCTGTACCGCGATATGAGTTTCAGCTCCAAACGCGTCGACCTGCTGATCTGGCCGGAGACGGCGGTCCCGGTGCTCAAGGAGTCCGCCGAGGGCTACCTGAACATGATGGGCAGCTTCGCCGCCGAGCGTAAATCGGCGCTGATTACCGGCGTACCGATTCGCCAGGAAGTCCATCATGAGAAGCGCTTTTTCAACGGCATTACCGTTGTCGGTGAAGGCGATGGCACTTATCTGAAGCAGAAACTGGTGCCGTTCGGCGAATACGTTCCATTGCAGGAAGTGTTGCGCGGCCTGATCGCTTTCTTCGACCTGCCGATGTCCGACTTTGCCCGTGGGCCGGCCGATCAGGCGCTGCTGCAAGCCAAGGGTTATCAGATTGCGCCGTTCATCTGCTACGAAGTGGTCTACCCGGAATTCGCCGCCGGCCTCGCCGCCCGCAGCGATTTGCTGCTGACCATCAGCAATGACACCTGGTTCGGCACCTCGATCGGCCCTCTGCAACATTTGCAGATGGCACAGATGCGCGCACTTGAAGCCGGCCGCTGGATGATCCGCGCCACCAACAACGGCGTGACCGGCCTGATCAACCCGTTTGGTCAGATCACTGCGCAGATCCCGCAGTTCGAACAAGGCATTCTGTATGGCGAAGTGGTGCCGATGCACAACCTGACGCCGTACCTGGAATGGCGTTCGTGGCCGTTGATCATCATTTGCGGGTTGTTGTTTGGTTGGGCGTTGGTTGCGAACCGAATGGCGAAGACCGTTTAAAAGCTTCGCGAGCAAGCCCGCTCCCACATTTGATCTTCTGTGAACACATAATGTGTGAACGACAGAGATTAAATGTGGGAGCGGGCTTGCTCGCGAAGACGGCATCACAGGCACGATATCAATCAGGGTCAACATCGCCTCGATAAAACAACGAATACCCGAGCTGCCCCACCGCCTCATTCATCAACTGCCCGCTCTGCCAGATCGATTTGAATTCCGGCATCCAGCCGCCCAACGGCCGGGCATTGTCCACGCCTAAAAACCCCACTGGCGCGGGCACCACCTCAAATCCGGCCTGCCGGAAACTCCAGACCGCCCGCGGCATGTGCCAGGCCTGGGTCACAACCACTACGCGCTTGATCCCCTCTGGCAACAACACCTGGGCACTGAGTTGCGCGTTTTCCCAGGTCGTGCGGCTGCGCCCTTCCTGCCAGCGCACCGTCACGCCGAAATCATCGAGCAATGAGTCTGCCATCAGCTTCGCTTCTGATGGTGGCGTGCCGTAATGCAGGCCGCCACTGGTCAGAATCGGCAAACCGGACGCCTTGGCCAGGCGTGCGGCGTAGCGTTCGCGCCCCAGGCCGACGCCGGTCGGCTGGTCGACACCCCAGGCCGGGTCACCACGCTCACGCCCAGAACCCAGCACCACGATGGCATCGGCGCGTTGGCCCAGGGTTGCCCATTCCTCGCGCGCCAGCGGCGGTTCGCGCTCCAGGGCCTTGGCGCTCCACTGCACCATCACCGGCAAGCTCATCAACCAGAAACCGCCCACGCCCAGGACGAAACACAACCCCGCCAGCCTCGGCCTTGAGCGGCGCCACCACCAGGCAAGCACCAGCAACAGCAATAAAATGCCGGGCGGCAATAGAAGTTGTTTAATGAAATAACGAAAAGGCATCGGGCATCTCCATAGATGCCCGAAGCCTAAGTGGATTGACGCAATGCGACAACAAATGTGGAAGGACTTTGCTTCAAAAAAGCATATCCCACGACTTCAAGTGCCCTTACTTGAATTGCAAAGACCGGACCTTTACCGCGCCTTTGCCGGGGGCCTTGTCCTTGAGCCAGATGATCTTGGCCGAACGTGGTGCTTCGAGTTGCTTCACTGCTGTTGACAAGCATCCGTGCGCCTCACGCTCACTGCGATCCAGATAGGCCTTGACCAGTTCAAACTCCGCAGGACTCAAACCACGCAGCTCCAGCTCCAGGGGACGCTCATCACGAAGCCGACCGGCGGTTTTGGCCACATCCAAAGCCATTGCGAGACGGTCTATCAGTTTTTCGTACAGCTCCGGTTTTGTAGCTTTTTGCTGTGACTCAACCATCCATCACCTCATTGAAGATAAGACTCACTCCCCTTTTAGAGCTTAGCTTCGTTGAAAAAACCGGCTGAGCGCCGCGACCAACGGCCCTCGAAGCGATCATTGGCCGCGTCCTTGCCTGTAATCAGGGTTTCCCTCGGTAGAGTGCGGTCATGTATGCTACGGCGCTTCCTGTAACTCCACTTCCAGCTCGCCTGGGCACCGAAACGTCGATTTGGCGTGATCACCGTCCAGCGTTGCATTGAAGAGGATTAGGCCACCCCTATTCAGTTCAAAAGTAGCCATGCACGAACACTATCAGCCCCGCGAAATCGAAAATGCTGCCCAGTCGTTCTGGGACGAGCAAAAGTCCTTTGAAGTCAGTGAACAGCCAGGCAAGGAGACCTTCTACTGCCTGTCGATGTTCCCTTACCCCAGCGGCAAGCTACACATGGGGCACGTGCGCAACTACACCATCGGCGACGTGATCTCCCGCTACCAGCGCATGCAAGGCAAGAACGTCCTGCAACCCATGGGTTGGGACGCCTTCGGCATGCCGGCGGAAAACGCCGCGATGAAAAACAACGTAGCGCCCGCCAAGTGGACCTACGAAAACATCGCCTACATGAAAACCCAGCTGCGCAGCCTGGGCCTGGCGGTGGACTGGTCGCGCGAAGTGACCACCTGCAAGCCCGATTACTACCGCTGGGAACAATGGCTGTTCACTCGCCTGTTCGAAAAAGGCGTGATTTACAAAAAAAGCGGCACCGTGAACTGGGACCCGGTCGACCAGACCGTTCTGGCCAACGAGCAAGTGATCGACGGTCGCGGCTGGCGTTCCGGCGCGCTGATCGAAAAGCGCGAAATCCCGATGTACTACTTCAAGATCACCGCTTACGCGGATGAGCTGCTGGACAGCCTCGACGAACTGACGGGCTGGCCTGAGCAGGTCAAGACCATGCAGCGCAACTGGATCGGCAAGTCCCGCGGCATGGAAGTGCAGTTCCCGTACGACGTCGCCTCCATCGGCGAAACCGGCGCGCTGAAAGTTTTCACTACCCGTCCAGACACCCTGATGGGCGCAACCTACGTTGCAGTGGCCGCCGAACACCATCTGGCTGCCCTGGCCGCGCAGAACAACCCTGAGCTGCAAGCGTTCATCGCTGAATGCAAGGGCGGCAGCGTCGCCGAAGCCGACGTCGCCACTCAAGAGAAAAAAGGCCTGCCGACCTCGCTGTTCGTCGAGCATCCACTGACCGGCGAGAAACTCCCGGTATGGATCGCCAACTACGTACTGATGCATTACGGCGATGGCGCGGTGATGGCCGTTCCGGCGCACGATGAACGTGATTTCGAGTTCGCCCACAAGTACAACTTGCCGATCAAGTCGGTGGTGCGCACCAGTGCCGGTGACACCAACCCGGCCCCTTGGCAGGACGCGTACGGCGAGCACGGCACGCTGATCAACTCCGGCGAATTTGACGGCCTGGACTTCGCCGGCGCCTTCGACGCCATCGAAGTGGCGCTGATCAAGAAAAACCTCGGCGCCTCGCGTACCCAATTCCGCCTGCGCGACTGGGGCATCAGCCGTCAGCGCTACTGGGGCTGCCCGATCCCGATCATCCACTGCAACACCTGCGGTGATGTGCCGGTCCCGGAAGATCAACTGCCCGTGGTACTGCCGGAAGACGTCGTACCGGACGGTGCCGGTTCGCCACTGGCACGCATGCCCGAGTTCTACGAGTGCAGCTGCCCGAAATGCGGCGCCCCGGCCAAGCGTGAAACTGACACCATGGACACCTTCGTCGAGTCCTCGTGGTACTACGCCCGCTACGCCTCGCCGCACTATGAAGGTGGTCTGGTGGACAAAGCGGCGGCCGACCACTGGCTGCCGGTGGATCAATACATCGGTGGTATCGAACACGCCATTCTTCACCTGCTCTACGCGCGCTTCTTCCACAAGCTGATGCGCGACGAAGGCCTGGTGAGTTCCAACGAGCCGTTCAAGAACCTGCTGACCCAGGGCATGGTGATCGCCGAGACTTACTATCGTCGCGAAGCCAATGGTGCTTACACATGGTTCAACCCGGCGGACGTCGAACTCGAACGCGACAGCAAGGCCAAGGTCATTAGCGCCAAGCTGATCGCAGACGGCCTGCCGGTGGAAATCGGTGGTACCGAGAAGATGGCCAAGTCGAAAAACAACGGCGTTGACCCACAGTCGATGATTGACCAGTTCGGCGCAGACACCTGCCGCCTGTTCATGATGTTTGCCTCGCCACCTGACATGAGCGCGGAATGGTCCGACTCCGGAGTAGAGGGTTCGCACCGCTTCCTCAAGCGCGTCTGGCGTCTGGCTCAAGCGCACGTCACTCAGGGCCTGCCGGGCAAACTGGACGTCACCAGCCTGAACGACGAGCAGAAAGCCGTTCGTCGTTCGATCCACCTGGCCATCAAGCAGGCCAGCCAGGACGTCGGCCAGCACCACAAATTCAACACCGCCATCGCCCAGGTGATGACGCTGATGAACGTACTGGAAAAAGTCTCGCAAGGCACCGAGCAGGATCGCGCACTGATTCACGAAGGCCTGGAAACCGTAACTCTGCTGCTGGCTCCGATCACGCCGCACATCAGCCACGAGCTCTGGCATCGCCTGGGTCACGCAGATCCGGTTATCGATGCCAGTTGGCCGGTGCTGGACGAAAGCGCCTTGGTACAGGACAACCTGCAGTTGGTCATTCAAGTCAACGGCAAGCTGCGTGGTCACATCGAAATGCCGGCCAGCGCCAGCCGCGAAGAAGTCGAAGCGGCCGCACGGGCCAACGAAAATGTCCTGCGCTTCGTCGATGGCCTGACTATTCGCAAAGTGATCGTAGTGCCCGGAAAACTGGTCAATATCGTCGCCAGCTAAATGGGATCGGGCGCCAGGTCATGCCTGGCGCCAAGTAACCTTTCGGGCCGCCTGATCGGCCCACATGGTTTCAAGGGGAGCAACAAGATGATCAAACGCAATTTGCTGGTGATGGGCCTTGCAGTCCTGTTGAGCGCCTGCGGTTTCCAGCTGCGCGGCACCGGCACCACCGAACTGGCGATCAAGGAACTCGACCTGAGCGCCCGCAATGCCTACGGCGAAACCGTGACGCAACTGCATCAGGTACTGGAAAGCAGCGGCGTCAAGGTCTACAGCGGCGCACCTTACAAGCTGTACCTGGCTGACGAGCAGGAAAATCAGCGCATCCTCAGTTATGCAGGCGCCGGCCGTACTGGCGAGTACCAAGTGAACACCGTGCTTAACTACGACATCCGTGGCGAGGGTAATCTGCCACTGCTGAGCGACAAGCTTGAAGTGCAGAAGGTGTTCATCCACGACGGCAACAATCTGGTAGGCTCCGATCAGGAAGCCAACGATGCCCGCCGCGAGATCCGTCGCGAACTGGTGCAACGCATGATGCTGCGCCTGCAACAGCTGACTCCGGGGCAACTGGATCAGCTGCAGCAGACCGCCAACGCTCGTGCCAAGGCTGAAACCGACGCGCTGGAAGCGGCGCAAAAGGCTGAAGCGCAGACGCCGCGTCAGTCGCCCGTCGAACTGCCGCAGCAATAAGCCTTACGGGGCGCTCAAGCGCCCCGTTTGCCTCTTCTTATGAAACTCGCCCCCGCCCAACTCGGCAAACACCTGCAAGGCGCCCTCGCGCCGGTCTACGTCATCAGTGGCGATGACCCACTGTTGTGTCAGGAAGCCGCCGACGCCATTCGCGCGGCTGCCCGCCAGCAAGGTTTCGATGAACGCCAGGTCTTTGCCGCCGACGCCAGTTTCGACTGGGGTACGCTACTGCAGGCCGGCGCCAGCATGTCGCTGTTCGCCGAAAAGCGTCTTCTGGAACTGCGTCTGCCCTCCGGCAAACCCGGAGACAAAGGCGCCGCGGCATTCATTGAGTATTGCTCGCGCCCGGCCGACGACACGGTGCTGCTGATCAGCCTGCCCAAGCTTGACGGCAGCGCGCAGAAGACCAAGTGGGGCAAGGCACTGATCGAAGGTCCGCAAACCCAGTTCGTGCAGATCTGGCCGGTGGACACCCACCAGTTGCCGAGCTGGATCCGTCAACGCCTGTCCCAGGCCGGGCTTTCCGCCAGCCAGGACGCCGTCGAACTGATCGCCGCTCGAGTCGAAGGCAACCTATTGGCCGCCGCCCAGGAGATCGAAAAACTCAAGCTGATGGCCGAGGGTGGCCAGATCACCGTCGAAACCGTGCAAGCGGCGGTGGCCGACAGCGCGCGTTTCGATGTCTTCGGCCTGACCGACGCGATCCTTAATGGCGAGGCTGCTCACGCACTGCGCATGCTCGAAGGGTTGCGGGGCGAAGGCGTCGAGCCGCCGGTGATTCTCTGGGCACTGGCCCGAGAGCTGCGTCTGCTGGCCAACCTGTCGTTGCAATACAGCCAGGGCGTGCCGCTGGACAAAGCCTTCAGCCAGGCCCGACCGCCGATCTGGGACAAACGCAAACCGCTGATGAGCAAGGCGCTGCAACGCTACTCGGCGCAACGCTGGGCGCAGTTGCTGCTCGAAGCACAACGCATTGATGCGCAGATCAAAGGCCAGGCGGCGGGTTCGCCATGGATGAGTTTGAGTCGGTTGACGCTGTTGATGGCCGGTCAGAGATTGTCGTTGCCTGCCGAGTAAGGCTTTTGTGGCGAGGGAGCTTGCTCCCGCTGGGTTGCGAAGCGCCCCTTTAAAACCAGTCACCGCGCGTCTTCAGATGTTCCTCGATTACCCGTTTCACGACTGCTACGCAGCCGAGCGGGAGCAAGCTCCCTCGTCACAGGTATCATTTCCTACACAATGTAGGGACTAGACAGACCCCCTACTTCGGCAGATTATTCCCCCCGCAAAACCCAATCACTTGCGAGAGTTCATCATGAGCAAAAAGCCATCAAAGCATGGCCCCAACAAGGCCAAATCCATCATCGCCCAGCCCCTGTTCCGCAGCCGTCAGGAACGTCCCACCAAGGGCAAAGGCAGCTACCGCCGCGAAGCCTTCCAGTCTGATAGCTGGGAGGCTTCTTACTTTCTGGCGGCCTGAAAGGCAAGCCATCGCTCAACATGTTAAGGTCTGCACCTGATTCGTATCCTCTGGACCTGTGCATGCCCCTTTGTCTTTCCCGTCGTTGGCACCTTCGCCAACTGATAGCTGCCTCCAGCCTCGTTCTGCTTGTCGCCTGCGCGGAAAAACCCACCGCCGCCGACGCCCAACCGCTTCAGACCCGCACCGTTGCGACGGCCCCCGCGATCATTCCGCCGGTGGTTCCAACTGGTGAGAATCTCGACATCCAGCCTACTCAGACCTTTGCCGAATGGCAGGCGGGTTTTCGCAAAGACGCCCTCGCCGCCGGTATTCGCGCCGACCTGTTCGATCGTGCTTTTGCCAATGTCAGCGTGGACGACAGCGTGATCCGTGCCGATCGCAGCCAACCGGAATTTACTCGCCCGGTGTGGGAGTACCTCGACGGCGCACTGTCGCCGCTGCGGGTGCGCAAAGGTCAGGCGCTGGTAAGCCAGTACGCCGACATCCTGCAAAGCATCGAGCAGCGCTACGGCGTCGACCGTCAGGCATTGGTCGCGGTGTGGGGCATGGAAAGTAACTTTGGTCAGTTCCAGGGCAGCAAGTCGGTGATCAACTCCCTTGCGACGCTGGCTTATGAAGGTCGACGTCCGGGCTTTGCTCACGCGCAACTGATCGCTGCCCTGCAAATCCTGCAACAGGGCGATATCGAACCTGAGAAAATGCTCGGCTCCTGGGCCGGCGCCATGGGCCAGACCCAGTTCATCCCGACCACCTACAACACCCATGCCGTGGACTTCGACGGTGATGGCCGCCGAGACATCTGGAACAGCTCTGCCGATGCACTGGCCTCGACCGCGCACTACCTGCAAAGCTCCGGCTGGCAGAAAGGCCAGCCCTGGGGCTTCGAAGCGCAACTGCCGAGCAGCTTCAATTACGCCCTGGCCGATGGCTCGATTCGCAAGAGCGTTGCCGAGTGGCGGCAACTGGGGGTGACCCTACCCAATGGCGGTCAGGTTCCAGCAGGTTCCGAACATCTGTCGGCCGCCCTGCTGCTGCCGGCAGGCTATCGCGGCCCGGCGTTCCTGGTCCTCGATAACTTCCGCGCGATTCTCAAGTACAACAACTCTTCGTCCTACGCCTTGGCCGTGAGCCTGTTGTCCGAGCGCTTCAACGGCGGCGGCTTGATCAGCGGTCTATGGCCAAAAGATGACTTGCCGCTGAGCCGTACCGAGCGAATCGAGCTGCAAAACCTGCTGAGCGCCCAGAACTATGACGCAGGGACCGCCGACGGGATTATCGGCGCCAATACCCGCAAAGCGATCCGCAGTGCCCAGCAGTCGTTTGGCTGGCCGGCGGATGGTTATCCGACGCACAAGTTGCTGGAAGGGTTGCGTAGCCGCTAAAAGCTTCGCGGGCAACTCGGATCGCGACTTGCCCGTGAAGACTGACTAACAGGCGCTAACGAACTACCGCCTGATCACCACATCCTGCTCCAGCACCAACGTCTTGTCCCCCGCATCCAGCCTGACCAGCGCGCCCATCGGCAACGTCAAATTCGGATCACAATGCCCGCTGCGCCATCCGGCCAGCACGGGTATGCGCAACGGTGCGAAGACTTGCTTGAGCAAGCGCTCAAGCGCAGCAACATCAACCCCCGCCACATCCCCCACCAGAACGCCGCGCAGTTTGTGCAACGTGCCGGCCAGGCGCAAATGCGTCAGCAGCCGGTCAATGCGATACAGCGGTTCGTTAATGTCCTCGATGAACAGAATGACGCCCTCGGCATCGAGCTCGTAAGGCGTGCCCATGGTCGCGGCAATCATCGACAGATTGCCCCCCAGCAAACGTCCGTGAGCGATGCCGGGCGAGAGGGTGGTCAACGGCCAGGCCACCGGGTGAGAAAGCACACTGCCCGCCTTTACCTGCCCGCGCAGCATGTTGAAAAACGAGAACTCGGTGGGTTGCTGCTTGTCACCCAACAGGTCAGCGTTGAGCATCGGGCCATGAAAGGTCACGAACCCTGCATAACGACTGATCGCCGAATGCAGTGCAGTGATGTCGCTGTAGCCGATAAACGGCTTGGCGTTGTTGCGCAGCAATTCGAAATCGATGCGATCGAGCAAACGCGGCGTACCGTAACCGCCACGCAGACAGATGATGGCATCGACCTCGCTGTCGGCGAATGCGCCATGCAAGTCATTGAGCCGCATATCATCGCTGCCGGCCAGGTAGCCATCTTTCTCATAAACACCGGGAAACACCCGCAGCGAATAGCCGCGAGCGCGCATCCAGGCAATGGCTTTATCGGTGTCCAGCGCAGCGGGGCCGGCGGGCGCGATCACGCCGATCAGCCCTGTAGGCGGCAAGGCCGGAACGGGGGCGTGAGGACAAAGGGTGTGGGTCGGTCGAGCAGTCATCCATGATTCTCCCTGCGTGAATACTTCAGCACACAGTAGTCAGGAACGGGAATAAACAGAAGAGGGCCAGTCGTACCACGGCTTGCACGAAAAGGCGGTAATGGCCGTAGGCAACGCCAATGAAAACGCCCGCAAGGGTAAAAATCCTTGCGGGCGTTTTCTCACAGCGGGATCAGGACGACATCAGCTCAGCCTTGACCAGCTTCGCCTGCTCGTCAGCGTGGTACGAGGAACGTACCAGAGGGCCGGAAGCAACGTTCTTGAAGCCCATCTTGTAACCTTCCTCGGCGAACCAGGCGAAGGTGTCCGGGTGCACGAAGCGTTGCACCGGCAAGTGGCTGCGGGACGGTTGCAGGTACTGGCCCAGGGTCAGCATGTCGATGTCATGTTCGCGCATGCGCTTCATGACTTCGATGACTTCTTCGTCGGTTTCACCCAGGCCCAGCATCAAACCGGACTTGGTCGGAATGTGCGGCATCATCTGCTTGAAACGTTGCAGCAGGGTCAGCGACCACTGGTAATCCGAACCCGGACGCGCAGCCTTGTACAGGCGCGGTACGGTTTCCAGGTTGTGGTTGAATACATCCGGCGGCTCGGCGGCGGTGATTTCCAGCGCGACATCCATGCGACCACGGTAGTCCGGAACCAGGGTCTCGAGCTGCACGTTCGGCGACAGCTTGCGGATTTCGCGGATGCAGTCGGCAAAGTGCTGGGCACCGCCGTCACGCAGGTCGTCGCGGTCTACCGAGGTGATGACGACGTACTTGAGTTTCAGGTCGGCGATGGCAATGGCCAGGCTTTCCGGCTCATTGACGTCCAGTGGCTTCGGACGACCATGGCCAACGTCGCAGAACGGGCAGCGACGGGTGCAGATGTCACCCATGATCATGAAGGTCGCGGTGCCACCAGAGAAGCATTCGCCCAGGTTCGGGCAGGATGCCTCTTCGCACACGCTGTGCAGCTTGTGTTTACGCAGCAGGGCCTTGATGCGGTCGACTTCCGGGGACACCGGGATGCGCACGCGAATCCAGTCGGGTTTCTTCGGCAGTTCGGTGGTCGGGATGATCTTCACCGGGATGCGTGCAACCTTCTCGGCGCCGCGCAGCTTGACGCCGGCTTCAACCTTGGCACGCGGGGCCGGACGCTCGGTGACATCGAGCGTCGGGATCATGGTTTGCACTGCATCAGTAGTCATATCAGTCGATTCCGCCCGTTAGGGTCGTCTGCTCAGCATAGTCGAGGTGCTTGACGAGCTGCGCGCGCAGCCGGGCACTTACCTCGGCAAATTCAATCGATCCTGCGTGATCGCACAGCTGGGTCATTGCCAGCCCGGCGTAGCCGCAGGGATTAATCCGTCGAAACGGTTCCAGGTTCATATCCACGTTCAAGGCCAGGCCATGAAAGGAGCAACCGTGGCGGATCCGCAGACCCAGAGAAGCGATTTTCGCGCCATCGACATAGACACCCGGCGCATCCGGCTTGGCCACCGCGGTCACGCCGTAGCTGGCCAGCAGCTCGATCAGGCATTGCTCCATGCGGCTGACCAGGTCACGCACGCCGAAACCCAGCTTGCGCACGTCCAGCAACAGGTAGGCGACCAATTGACCGGGACCGTGGTAAGTCACTTGCCCGCCGCGATCGACCTTCACCACCGGAATATCCCCGGGCAGTAACAGGTGTTCAGCCTTGCCGGCCTGGCCCTGGGTGAACACCGGAGGGTGCTCGACCAGCCAGATTTCGTCGGCGGCATCGCTGCCGCGTTCGTTGGTGAAGCGCTGCATGGCATGCCAGACCGGCTCGTAAGCCATCTGGCCGAGCTCGCGAAAACCCAGCGTGCCAGACATCACAACACCATGTGCACGAAACCGGTGGCGCGCAGTTCGCTGTTGATGTTGTACAGCTGATCCTGGTCGGTGGCGACGATGTGTAACTGAATCGTGGTGTACTTGCCGTTGGTGCTTTGGCGCTCGTCGACGCGATCATGGTTGATCGTCGCGTGTTTTTTGACGATCTCGATGATCTTGTCTTTGTTGCCTACACCCGTATCGCTGATCACCTTAACCGGGTAATCAACGTTGGGAAATTCGATCTTAGGCGCCTTTACTTCGGTATCGGTCATGGCGTAACGGCCTCGTAAGCGTAAGCCGTGGCGACAGCAAGGCCCCACGCCGGATCAGCGTGGGGCCATGCAGGAGCACACTATCAGTTGAACAAGCCGTAGAAGAATAGACGGATGCTATCCCACATGCGGCGGAAGATACCACCCTCGTCGACCGCGTCCAGCGCGATCAGGTCGGCGCTGTGCACCACTTTGTCGTCCAGCTTCACTTCGACTTTACCGATCACATCGCCCTTGGCGATGGGCGCGACCAGTTGCGGGGTCATGGTCATGCTGGCGGCGAGCTTTTTCAGCTGGCCTTTTGGCAGGGTCATGGTCAGGTCTTCAGCCAGGCCGGCCTTGACTTGATTGGTGGTGCCTTTCCAGACAGGCGACTGAGCCAGCTCGGCGCCTTTTTGATAGAAGGTCTGGGTTTCGAAGAAGCGGAAACCGTAGGTCAGCAGCTTCTGGGTTTCGGAGGCGCGAGCCACTTCGCTATTGGTGCCAAACACCACGGCGATCAGGCGCATGCCATCACGTACGGCCGAAGACACCATGCAGTAGCCGGCTTCATCGGTGTGACCGGTTTTCAGGCCGTCGACGGTCTTGTCGCGCCACAGCAGCAGGTTGCGGTTAGGTTGCTTGATGCCGTTCCAGAAGAACTCTTTCTGCGAGTAGATCGCGTAGTGAGCCGGGTCTTCGTGGATGATCGCGCGAGCCAGTACGGCCATGTCGTGAGCCGACGAGTAGTGCTCCGGGTTCGGCAGACCGGTCGGGTTCATGAAGTGGCTGTTGGTCATGCCCAGGTCGGCCACGGTTTTGTTCATCATGTCGGCGAAGGCGTCTTCGCTGCCGGCGATGTGCTCGGAGAGCGCAACACTGGCGTCGTTACCCGACTGAATGATGATGCCGTGCAGCAGGTCGCTGACAGTGACTTGCGAGCCGACCTTGATGAACATCCGCGAACCGCCGGTACGCCAGGCGTTTTCACTGACGGTCACCGGATCGTTTTCGCCGATCTGGCCACGACGGATTTCCAGGGTCGCGATGTACGCGGTCATCAGCTTGGTCAGGCTGGCCGGCGGCAGACGCTGGTCACCGTTGTTCTCGACCAGCACGTTGCCGCTGCTGGCGTCCATGAGTACATAGGCTTTGGCGGCCAGTTGCGGTGGCGACGGCATCATCTCGACCGCGAAAGCGGCAGGCGAGAGGAGCAGCGGGACTAGCAGGCACAGGCGTTTGGCAAAGGTGGTGATGTTCATCCGTCTCTCGAAATCGCTAATGGAAACTGCCCTAGGGCAAAACTAATCAGACAACTCTAAAAAGCTGTCGCGTGTTCAGTTGCTCACTCTGTAACCCTTGCCGGGCTTTTGTTCTTCAACGAGCCAACAACCCGGTTCGCCCCCCAAAACCGCAAGCGAACCGTCAATCAAGTACTACGTATTACTCGGCGGTGACCACACTCGGCGAACCGAGGTTGGCCACGCGCACGCTGTTCTGCACTTGCTGGATTTCACCCGGCGAGCCGATTGGCCCCAGGCGCACCCGATGCAGTGTCTGCTGGTTACGCACGATCGAGCTGATGAACACCGGAGCGCTCACCATCCCGCTGAGCTTCGATCTCAGGAGTTCTGCAGCGTCCGGGTTGGCGAACGCGCCCACCTGCAGATACTGGCCAGAGGCTGGTACAGAAGCGTTTTTTTTTGCATCGATCTGCACAGGCACAACGGCCGCCGCGTGTTGCTGCGGCGGCGGCGTCCATTGCTCGACAGTGCCGGCCGAAGCCGTTATGACCGGGGCGCTATTCTGTGCAACTTGCGGCTCGTTGAGCATCAAAGGTGCCGGACGGCCTTTGGCAGCCCACCATTGCTGCGGGTCGATGCCTTCGACTTTGACCCGCGCCGTACCGGTTTCGGCATAGCCGAGCTTCTTGGCCGCCGCGTAGGACAAGTCGATGATCCGGTCCGAGTAGAACGGCCCACGGTCGTTGACCCGCAGGATAACTGTCTTGTTGTTGTCCAGGTTAGTCACCCGAACGTAACTGGGCAGTGGCAAGGTCTTGTGCGCGGCGCTCATGCCGTACAAGTCATACACCTCGCCATTGGCGGTGTTCTGACCGTGGAACTTGGTGCCATACCAGGAGGCAGTGCCCGAGGCCACGTAGGTCCTGGATTCCTGGAGCGGGAAGTAAGTCTTGCCCAGCACGGTGTACGGGTTGGCTTTATAAGGGCCTGAGTGCAGGGTCGGCGTGGCATCCGGGATGCGCGATACGTCGACGTCCCACCAGGGTGCGCCATCCTTGTGTGCCCGGTTGATATCCAGGCCAGGTGCCGAACGAACGGCGGTCGAAGACTTTTGAGTCGGCGAGCGACTGGTCGAACAACTGGCGACCAGTACCGCCAACGCGGCGAATGCCATGAGCTTCAGGGGTTTATTCATAGGCAATGCCCGCATTACTTGACGCCCCGTGCTTGGACCAGCTGTTCAGACAGTTGATGTACGGCCATGGCGTACATCACGCTGCGGTTATAACGCGTGATCGCGTAAAAATTCGTCAGGCCCATCCAGTATTCCGGCCCATTGTCGCCTTCCAGACGGAACGCCGTGACCGGCATATCATCGCGCAGCGCATCATGACTCGACCAGCCCAGCGCCCGCAACTCCCCGACGGTTTTCGTCGGTTCGATGCCTGCGGTCAAACCCTCGTCTACCTGATCGCCACGCACATCGGCGCGGCTGACCACCGGTTCGCCGGCGCCCCAGCCGTGGCGCTTGAAATAACTGGCGACACTGCCAATTGCATCATCCGGATTGGTCCAGATATTAATGTGGCCGTCACCGTCGAAATCCACCGCATAGGCGCGAAAACTGCTCGGCATGAACTGCGGCAAGCCCATGGCGCCGGCGTAGGAGCCTTTCAGAGTCAATGGGTCGACCTGCTCCTCACGGGCCAGCAGCAGGAATTCACGCAATTCCTTGCGGAAGAATTCGGCACGGGGAGGATAGTCGAAACCCAGGGTCGACAAGGCATCGATCACCCGAAAATTACCGGTATTGCGACCGAAAAAGGTCTCGACGCCGATGATCGAAACAATAACCTGCGCCGGTACGCCATATTCCTGCTCGGCACGAGCCAATAGCGCTTCGTGCTGACGCCAGAAGTCCACACCCCGGGCGATGCGCGCGTCGGTGATGAACATCGGGCGATATTCTTTCCACTGCTTGACCCGTTCGGCGGGTTTGGAGATCGCGTCCAGAATTGACTGCTTGCGTTCGGCTTCGCGGAACACGCCCATCAGCTGTTCACCGGCAAAGCCATAGTCGCGGGTCATTTCACCAACGAACTCGGCCACCTGGGGTGAGCCTTCGTAATCGCCGGCCAACGCTTGCTGCGCAGCCCCAAGGATGCTTACCAGGCCGATCCACGGTGCGTATCGAGTCGCCCAGCCACGCATTGCTTGCATTGAAATCTTCACCTTATTCAAACCTGTGCGATCCACTTGCGATGGGTATGGATCGACATCAAAACCCCAAACGCTGACAGTAGCGTCACCAGCGAAGTTCCTCCGTAGCTAATGAATGGCAACGGCACCCCCACAACCGGCAACAGGCCACTGACCATACCGATGTTGACGAAAACATAAACAAAAAACGTCATGGTCAGGCTGCCCGCGAGCAATTTGCCGAACAATGTCTGAGCTTGGGCGGTAATCACCAGCCCGCGACCGATCAACAGCAGGTAAATCAGCAACAATGCGCAGATGCCCACCAGGCCGAACTCTTCGCCCATCACCGCAATAATGAAGTCGGTGTGGCTTTCCGGCAGGAAGTCCAGGTGCGACTGAGTGCCAAGCAACCAGCCTTTGCCGAACACACCGCCGGAACCGATGGCCGCTTTCGACTGAATAATGTTCCAGCCCGTGCCCAGCGGATCACTCTCAGGGTCGAGGAAAGTCAGGATTCGCTGCTTCTGGTAGTCGTGCATGATGAAGTACCACATGCCGACCGCCACCGGCACAGCCGCGGCAATCACGCTGAGAATCCAGCGCCAGCGCAGGCCGCCCATGAACAGCACGAACGCGCCACCGGCCAGAATAAGCAGCGAAGTGCCGAGGTCAGGCTGACGCACGATCAGGATGAATGGCAGCCCGATCAGAAACAGACTGACGCCCACATGCTTGAGCTGCGGCGGCAAGGTGCGTTTGGACAGGTACCAGGCGATGGTCGCCGGCATCAGAATCTTCATGAATTCCGAGGGCTGGAAGCGGATCACCCCGGGAATGTTGATCCAGCGCGTGGCGCCCATGGCGTTGTGGCCCATGACATCCACCACCACCAGCAACAGCACGCCGATCACATAACCGACCGGCACCCAACGGGCCATGAAGCGTGGTTCGAACTGGGCGATGACAATCATTGACACCAGGCCGATGCCGAAGGAAGTGGCTTGCTTGGCCAACAAATCCCAGCTCTTGCCGCTGGCCGAATACAGCACGAACAGGCTGCCGGCCGCGAGGGTCAACAGCAGGATCAGCAACGGGCCATCAATGTGCAGGCGTTGCAGCAGCGTTGCGCGGCGACGCATCACATCCTCGCTGGAGAGCATGCGATCGAAATTATTCTTCACGGGCCGTAGCCTCCGCACTGATAGGGCTGGCGTATTCGGCTTTCAGACGGCCGTCCTGGTCCAGGAGCCAGGCGTCCATGACTTGACGCACCACCGGCGCGGCGACGCCAGAACCGGACTCGCCGTTCTCGACCATCACCGATACCACGATTTTCGGATTGTCGGCCGGTGCGAAGCCGACGAACAAGGCATGGTCGCGGTGACGCTCCTGAACCTTGGAACGGTCGTATTTCTCGCCCTGCTTGATCGCGACCACCTGGGCCGTACCCGACTTGCCGGCGATTCGGTATTGCGCGCCGATCGACGCCTTGCGCGCGGTGCCGCGAGCACCGTGCATCACCTGCTGCATGCCGTGGTTGACCTTGTTCCAGTCCGACGGGTCGCGCAGGATGATGTCCGGCATCGGATTTTCGTCCACCGGCTTCGCACCTTCGAGCGTCTTGGCCAGGTGCGGACGATTCCAGACGCCCTTGTTGGCCACCAACGCCGTAGCCTGCGCCAACTGCAACGGAGTGGACTGCATGTAGCCCTGACCGATCCCGAGAATCAGCGTCTCTCCCGGGAACCAGGCCTGACGACGGGTTGCGCGTTTCCACTCCCGGGTCGGCATCAGCCCCGGCGACTCTTCGAACATGTCGAGGGAGACCTTCTGGCCAATGCCGAATTTGCTCAGGTAGGCCGACAACCGATCAATCCCCAGCTTGTGCGCCAAGTCATAGAAGTAGGTGTCGTTGGAGCGCATGATTGCCGTGTCCAGGTCCACGTAACCGTCGCCGGTACGGTTCCAGTTACGGTATTTGTGATCGTAGTTGGGCAGTTGGTAGTAACCAGGGTCGTAGACCCGGGTCGATGCCGTGACCACGCCCGCATCCAGGCCGGCGATCGCCACCGCCGGTTTAATCGTCGAGCCCGGCGGGTATAGACCGCGCAATACGCGGTTGAACAGCGGCCGGTCGATGGAATCGCGCAATTCGGCATAGGCCTTGAAGCTGATGCCGGTGACGAACAGGTTCGGGTCGAAACTCGGCTGGCTGACCATCGCCAATACTTCGCCGGTGTTCGGGTCCAGCGCCACGACCGCGCCACGGCGACCGCCAAGCGCGGCTTCGGCGGCTTCCTGCAATTTGATGTCCAGGCTCAGGACAATGTCCTTGCCGGAAATCGGTTCGGTACGTTTGAGTACTCGCAGCACACGGCCGCGGGCGTTGGTCTCGACTTCTTCGTAACCCACCTGACCGTGCAACTCGGGCTCATAGAAACGCTCGATGCCGGTTTTGCCAATTTGATGGGTGCCGCTGTAACCCACCGGATCCAGGGTCTTCAGCTCTTTCTCGTTGATCCGCCCCATATAACCCACCGAGTGCGCAAAGTGCGCGCCCTGCGGGTAATGCCGCACCAGCTGCGCGACCACTTCCACTCCGGGCAGACGGAACTGGTTTACGGCGATGCGGGCAATTTGCTCTTCGGTCAGCTCGAACAGGATCGGGACCGGCTCAAACGGCCGGCGCCCCTGACGCATGCGCTTCTCGAAGATCACCCGATCCTCGGGCGTCAGCCCCAGCACTTCGACGATCACATCGAGTACTTGCTGCCAGTCGCCGGAACGTTCGCGGGTCATGCTCAGGCTGAAACTGGGCCGGTTGTCGGCCACCACCACGCCATTGCGGTCGAAGATCAACCCGCGAGTCGGCGGAATTGGCTGCACATGAACGCGATTGTTTTCCGACAGGGTCGAGTGGTACTCGTACTGGATCACCTGAAGGAAATACAGCCGCGCGATCAGCACGCCAATCAGCGTCACCACTGCAATGGCCCCGAACACGACGCGGCCACGCACCAGACGGGCGTCTTTTTCGTGGTCCTTGATGCGGATCGGCTGGGGCATGAGGGCAGAACTACTTGTGGTAAGGGTGGCCGGACAGCACTGTCCAGGCACGATACAGCTGTTCGCCGATCAGAATCCGCACCAATGGGTGCGGCAACGTCAACGGCGACAACGACCAGCGTTGATCCGCCCGCGCACAGACTTCCGGCGCCAGCCCCTCGGGGCCGCCGACCATGAAATTCACCGTGCGCGAGTCCAGCCGCCAGCGATCGAGTTCGACCGCCAGTTGCTCGGTGCTCCAGGGCTTGCCGTGGACTTCGAGGGTGACAATGCGCTCGTTCGGCCCGACCTTGGCCAGCATGGCTTCGCCTTCCTGACGGATAAAGCGCGCCACGTCGGCGTTCTTGCCGCGGGTATTGAGCGGAATTTCCACCAGTTCCAGCGCCAGCTCGGACGGAAGACGCTTGGCATATTCATGCCAGCCTTCTTCCACCCATTTGGGCATGCGTGAACCGACGGCGATCAGTCGCAGTCGCACAGCGTCCCCTTATTGCTGGTCTTTGTTGAGCTTGGTGAAATGCTCATGGGTGTTTTCCGGGCTGTGATGTGCAGCGCTGGCCGAACGGCTTTGCTCGGCACCGGCCCACAGGCGTTCCAGGTCGTAGAACTGGCGTGCCGAGGCGGTCATCATGTGCACGATGACATCATCCATGTCCAACAGGACCCAGTCGCTGTCGCCCTTGCCTTCTTCACCCAGTGGCTTGACGCCTTGGGCTTTGACGGCTTCGCGGACCTTATCGAGCATCGCGCCGATCTGGCGGTTGGAAGTACCTGTAGCGATGATCATGAAATCAGTGATGCTCTGCTTTTCGCGAACGTCGATCACCTGAATGTCCTGGGCCTTGACATCTTCCAGGGCCGCTACGGCAACCTTGACCAGCGCTTCGCCGACAAGTGCCACGCCTGTTGGAGCCACTACCGGCAGCGGAGCGCTCTTGAACGTGCCCTTGCGCTTTACTTTGCTTACGTCTTTGTCAGTCATATAAAACTCGTTTTGCTCGTATGTTCGGGCGCTTCGATACACGCATTCACGTGCTTTGAAGCGCACCCTTTTTCAGTTCGACGCACGGTAGAGTCCGTGCGCATCGATGTAGGCCAGGACCGCGTCGGGCACCAGGAAACGTACCGACTTACCGCTGGCCAGCAGTTGACGGATCTGGGTGGCGGATACCGCGAGCGGCGTCTGCCAGACGAATGCAATCTGTCCGCTCGGCCCTTTGAGGGCCAGCGGGTCGCTCACCGAGCGCGCTGCCAGCAGGTTGCGCAAGGCATCCGGCGGTTCGCTGTCGGCATCCGGGCGTTGCAACACCAGGATGTGGCAATGCTGGAGCAACTCTTCCCAGCGGTGCCAAGTGGGCAGGCCGCAAAATGCGTCCCAGCCCAAAAGTAGAAAAACCTGGTCTGGGGCGGCCAGTTCGGCGCGCATCAGTTCCAGGGTGTCGATGGTGTAGGACGGTTTGTCCCGCTGCAATTCGCGGGCGTCCACTACCAACGGTGGCACACCGGCCACCGCGCACTTGACCATCGCCAAACGGTCCTTCGCCGACACCTGCGGCGTCCCGCGATGAGGTGGCCTGGCACTGGGGGTCAGACGCAACTCGTCGAGCTCCAGCGATTCGGCGACTTCCAGCGCACCGCGCAAATGGCCGATGTGCACCGGGTCGAAGGTCCCGCCCAGCACGCCAATGCGTCGAGGCCGAGGCTCGCTGGCGGTCACTTGGGTTGATGGGTCGAGGTCGCCCAAGTCAGACCGACTCCTGGCCGCGCAACTGACCGTCACCGACCACGATGTACTTCTCGCAGGTCAGACCTTCGAGGCCCACCGGGCCGCGGGCGTGCAGCTTATCAGTAGAAATGCCAATCTCGGCACCCAATCCGTATTCGAAGCCATCGGCGAAGCACGTCGGGGTGTTGATCATCACCGAAGACGAATCGACTTCAGCCACGAAACGCCGGGTGTCGGCCAGGTTTTCGCTGACGATCGAATCGGTGTGATGGGAGCCGTACTTGTTAATGTGCTCGATGGCCTGATCCAGCCCGTCGACCACGCGGATCGAGAGGATCGGCGCCAGGTATTCGGTGTGCCAGTCTTCTTCAGTGGCCGCCACGGCCTCGATGATCGCCCGGGTGCGCTCGCAACCGCGCAGCTCGACGCCTTTTTCGCGGAACTGGGCAGCCATCGATGGCAGGAACTCCCTGGCGACCGCTTGATCTACCAGCAAAGTTTCCATGGCGCCACAGATACCGTAACGGTAAGTCTTGGCGTTGAACGCAATGCGCTGGGCCTTTGGCAGATCGGCGTGGGCACTGACGTAGACATGGCAGATGCCGTCCAGGTGCTTGATGACGGGCACGCGGGCATCACGACTGACCCGTTCGATCAGGCCACGGCCACCACGGGGCACGATGACGTCGACGTATTCCGGCATGGTGATCAGCGCGCCAACGGCGGCACGGTCGGTGGTTTCGACCACTTGCACCACGGCGGCCGGCAGACCGGCCTCGGCCAGGCCGCGCTGAATGCAAGCGGCAATGGCACGGTTGGAATGAATCGCCTCGGAGCCGCCACGCAGGATAGTGGCGTTGCCGGACTTCAGGCACAGGCTGGCGGCATCGATGGTCACGTTCGGCCGTGATTCGTAGATGATCCCGATCACGCCCAACGGCACGCGCATCTTGCCGACCTGGATGCCCGACGGCCGATAGCTCATATCACGAATCGCACCGACCGGGTCCGGCAATGCCGCGACCTGACGCAAACCGACAATCATGCCGTCGATGCGCGCCGGGGTCAGGGCCAGGCGTTCCAGCAAAGCAGGTTCCAGACCGTTGGCGCGGCCAGCGGCCAAATCCAGTTCATTGGCCGTGGTCAGCTCGGCGCGTGCGGCATCCAGCGCATTGGCAGCCGCCTGCAGGGCGCGGTTTTTCTGCGCGGTGCTGGCACGGCCGATCACGCGGGAAGCTTCGCGGGCGGCGTGACCCAAACGGGTCATGTAGTCAAGAACGGACTCAGTCATGGTCTGCAATGGTCTTTGCTAAGGTCTTGGTAAAGAGTAAAGCGGCAGATTATAGCTGTCGCGTCCCGGGACTAACAGCGGTGACGGGCGGATGGTCGAAATGGAGCGCAATTGGCCGCCGTTCAGCCGGGATTAAGCTGCATATTGTTATCATCACAACTCAATCAGCCCTGACAAACGCTGTTCATCATGACCAACCTGCCTGTTTCTGCATCCACTACGCGTCAGCCCAAGGGGCTGCCGGATGCATTTTTCGACCGCGATGCCCAAACGCTGGCCCGGGATTTACTGGGCAAAATCATCCGTCATCGTGTTGGCGACCTGTGGCTCAGTGCCCGGATCATCGAGACCGAAGCCTATTACTGCGAAGAAAAAGGCAGCCACGCCTCCTTGGGCTACACAGAAAAGCGTAAAGCTTTGTTTCTGGATGGCGGCCACATTTATATGTATTACGCCAGGGGCGGCGATTCGTTGAACTTCAGCGCTCAGGGGCCGGGCAATGCGGTATTGATCAAATCCGCCTATCCATGGGTCGATGAATTGAGCGGGCCGGCAAGCCTGGCGCAGATGCTTTTGAACAATCCTGATGCTCAGGGCCGCCCTCGCCCCTCGCAAAAGCTGTGTGCCGGACAGACGTTGCTCTGCAAGGCGCTGGGCCTGAAGGTGCCGGTCTGGGACGCCAAGCGCTTCGACCACGAAATATTGCTGGTGGAAGACCTCGGACCGGCGCCCGGCCATATCATCCAGACCACACGCCTGGGCATTCCCCACGGGCGCGACGAACACTTGATGTACCGCTTCATCGACGCGGCTTATGCGCCGTATTGCACGCGCAACCCATTGCGTCGGGGGCAAGTCGAAGGTCGCGATTATTTGTTGCTGTCCTGAGTGTTGGAAAATCCCTTGTGGGATCTGTAGTGCTTTGAAGCTTGCATTCGTCCCTTTGGGTCGATTGATTACTCGATGGAGTTGTTTTTATGGGCCCATGGCTCGAGAGCGTGACCGGTTGGCTGACGGTCAATCCGCAATGGCTGGCCGCGGCAGTGTTCGTAGTGGCTTGTTTGGAATGCCTGGCAATTGTCGGACTGATCGTGCCCGGCACGGTGTTGTTGTTTGCCGTGACGGTGCTGGCCGGCAGTGGCGCACTGCCGTTGGGTGAAACGCTGCTGCTGGGCTTGCTCGGCGGTGCGCTGGGCGACATCGCTTCGTATTTCCTGGGCCGACATTTCCACCAGAACATCCGGCGCCTGCCGGGGTTGCGCCATCATCCGGAATGGATGGCCGGGGCCGAAGCGTATTTTCAGCGTTATGGCATTGCCAGTTTGTTGGTCGGACGCTTTATCGGCCCGCTGCGGCCAATGCTGCCCATGGTTGCCGGGATGTTCGACATGCCGTTCCCGCGCTTCGCCGTCGTCAGCCTGTTGGCTGCCGCGGGCTGGAGCATTGCCTATGTGCTGCCCGGCTGGGCCACGGGCGCGGCGATTCGCTTGCCGTTGCCGGAGGGTTTTTGGCCCGAGGCCGGGATCGTCGTGGGCAGTATCGCGGTGATGGTCGGCCTGAGTGCGACCAGCAGTCTGCGTCGCCACCGCCGGGCGACGATATGGATCAGCAGCATGAGCCTGTTGATCCTGCTCGGCCTGTTCATCGGCTACCCCTACTTGACCGCGCTCGACCAGGGACTGATGACCCTGATCCAGGAACACCGCAGCCCGATCCTCGATGAAGTGGCCGTGGTGTTCACGCTGATCGGTGAATTGCGCAACATGTTCATGTTCAGCGCCTTGCTGACAGCCTTGCTGTTGCTCACACGCCAGTGGCGGCACGCAATTTTTGCTGGCAGTACTTTGCTTTTCACCGCGCTGGGCAATACCGTGACCAAGCACTTTTTCACCCGCGTGCGCCCGGAAGTGCTGAGCGATCCGCTGACCAGCTACAGCATGCCCAGCGGCCATGCCTCGGGCTCTTTCGCGCTGTTCCTGACGCTCGCGGTACTGGCGGGTCGCGGACAACCACCGCGAATGCGCTTGACCTGGTTACTGGTGGGCTGCTTGCCGGCGCTGACGATTTCCCTGTCACGGGTGTATCTGGGGGCGCACTGGCCGACCGATGTGCTGGCGGGTGCGATGCTGGCGGCGTGTGTGTGTGCGGCCAGCCTTTGGCTGACTCAACGCCAGACTTCACTCACCGCCATGCCGCCGAAAATCTGGTGGCTGGTGTTGCCATCATTGGTGGCGTTGTTCGGCTTCTTTGTGTTGAGGCACATGCCACATGCGATGTTGAGATACGCGTACTGAAAAGATCAAAAGATCGTCAGGCAAACAACTCACCCTGCAACTTATCCAGCAATGCCTGAATCGCATCCAGCCGTTGCTGCGGATCATCCAGTTGCAACAGATCAATCTTGTCTACCTCGGAAAACGGCAACAAGTACGCCAACTGATTGGCCAGCGACTGCTGCCCCGTCGCTTCGGCGCCCATGCTCAGCGCTTCGACCATCGGGTGTTCCGCCAAAGCCTTGAGCAGCGCGACCAGGTCGGCGTCCTCATCCTGTAGCGGTTGCTCGGGCTCGTCTTCCAGCCACTCGACTTCGGCGACGATCAACTGGTTGCGCTGTACCTCGGTGCGCACAACGTGAAAACGCCGCCAGCCCTTCACCCGAATGCCCAGCAGGCCGTTGTCCTGCTGATGGAAATCGGTGATCAGCGCCTCGCACCCCACCCGTGCGTAGCCTTCGGGGGCGATGCCGACTTCTTCACCGTCGAGAATGCACACTACGCCGAAGCCGCCGCCCTGTTTCATGCAGCGACCGATCATGTCCAGGTAACGCGCCTCGAAGATCTGCAAGTCAAGGATGCAGCCCGGAAACAGCACCGTGTTCAGCGGAAAAAGCGGCAAGCTCATAGACATTTCCTTACACCACCATCGACACCGCCAACGGCAGGAACACCGCCGTGGCCACGCCCATCAGACTCATTGCCAGCGCCGCGAAGGCGCCGCACTCTTCACTTTCCTGCAGGGCCACTGACGTGCCGACCGCATGGGCCGTCATGCCCAGGGCCATGCCGCGGGCCTCTGGACTGTGGACACCGAGACGGGTCAAAAGACTCGGCCCGAAGATCGCCCCGATCACACCGGTAATCAACACGAACACCGCCGCCAGCGCGGCGACACCACCGATCTGCTCAGCCACCAGCATGGCAATCGGCGAGGTCACCGATTTGGGGGCCATGGTCATCAGGATCATGTGGTCGGCGCCGAACCACCAGCCCAGCAGCACAACCATGCTAGTGGCGACCACCCCACCTATCACCAGCGTAGTAAATATCGGCCAGAACAATTGCCGGATCCGCCGCAGATTGAGGTACAGCGGCACTGCCAGTGCAACAGTGGCCGGCCCGAGCAAGATACTCAGGATCTCGGTGCTCTTGCGGTATTCGGCATAGCTCAGGCCGCAACTGACCAGTACAGCGATGACCAGCAACATGGAAACCAGCACCGGCTGCAGAAAAACCCAGCGGGTTTTCTCGAATGCCGCCAGCACCAACTGATACGCCCCCAGCGTCACGCCAATGCCGAACAATGGATGATGAATCACCGACGCCCAGGCGCCGTGCCAATCGAACATCATTGGCCGTCCTCGCGATGGGCGTGACGCTTGACCAAACGGTCCATCAGCACGCCGGCAAAGGCCATCGACAACACCAGCGACAATACCAGCGCACCGGTGATCGCCCAGAAATCCGCGGCAATGTCGGTGGCGTAAACCATCACGCCCACGGCCGGCGGCACCAGCAGCAACGGCAAATAACGCAGCAGGCTACTGGCCGCAAGGTTCAGCGGCTCGCCGACTTGACCGCGGATAATCAAATACCCCAGCAGCAACAGCAAGCCAACGATCGGCCCCGGCAGCACCGGTAATATCAGATGGTTGAGGGCGGTACCGAGCAATTGAAACAGCACCAGCCAGGTCAGGCCACGTAACAACATCCATCCTCTCCCGCGCTTTCTCCCCACAAAGAAGGGGCCGAGCATTATAAGCACGCCCACGCTATGAATCGGCATTCGCCAACAGCATGGTGAGTTGACCGGAACAATTTGCCATGTTGATCTAAAGTGGTTCGCAAGGGAGGTCATCCCCCCGCTCGGAAAACCAATAAAACCGATGAACCCAAGGAGAGTCTCAATGCCCTATGTTCCAGTTGCGGAGCTCAAAGATTATGTCGGCAAGGAGCTCGGACGTTCCCAATGGCTCACCATCGATCAGGAACGCATCAACCTGTTCGCAGAAGCCACAGGCGATTATCAGTTCATCCATGTCGACCCGGTCAAAGCTGCGCAAACACCTTTTGGCAGCACCATCGCCCATGGTTTCCTGTCGTTGTCGCTGATCCCCAAACTGATGGAAGACATCCTCATCCTGCCCGAGGGCGCGAAGATGGTGGTCAACTACGGTCTGGACAGCGTGCGTTTCATCCAGCCTGTAAAGGTCAATTCCAGGGTTCGACTCAAGGTCGACATGAACGAGGTCACCGAGAAGAAACCCGGCCAATGGTTGCTCAAGGCCACCGCCACGCTTGAAATCGAAGGGTCGGACAAACCGGCGTATATCGCCGAGCCACTGTCCCTCTGCTTCGTGTAAAGCATCCCGGATGCGAAGCAGCTCACGCTGTTTCGCGCCGTGTCTGCGCCGTGTCTCTATAAATGCGACACATAGCTGCGGCATACTCCGTCGCCTAATTGCCCGGATCCCGCTATGCGCTCACTTGCACTCCTTGCTCTGACCCTGTTGCTCACCGCTTGCGGCGACGGCGAATCGCTGTTGCCCCCCGATGCCCGCCTGCCGGACGGCGGACGCTATCGCGGTGAACTGGTCAATGGCTTGCTGCAAGGCGAGGGCCGCATCGATTACCCGAACGGCAGCTGGTACGCCGGGCAGTTCGACAAAGGCCAATGGCATGGCCAGGGCGAATGGCACGGCAGCAATGGTGAGGTCTATCGCGGGCAATTCCAGCAAGGGCTATTCGACGGCCAAGGCACGCTGACCACCACGGGCAGCAGCTATACCGGCGGTTTCAAGGCAGGTAGACGCGACGGTGAAGGTACCCTCAAAGAAAACGCCATGACCTACCGCGGCGAATTCAAGGCCGATCAATATTCAGGGCTCGGTCGCCTGGAACTCGAAGACGGCAGCCAGTATCAGGGTCAATTCGCCCACGGCAAACCCAACGGCGAAGGCCAGCGCAGCGATGCCAGCGGCAATCAGTTCACCGGGCATTTCGCTGACGGTCAACTGGAAGGCAACGGCACCTTCAACAGCGCCGATGGCGATATCTATGTCGGCGGTTTCAAGAACAATCAACTGCACGGCAAGGGCCGCTACGAGAACGCCGATGGCGATGTCTGGCTGGGTCAGTTCAAAGAAGGCGTGCTCAGCGGCAAAGGCGAGTTGGTCGGCGCCGACGGCAGTCACTATATCGGCCAGTTCAGCGACTGGCGTTTTACCGGCCTGGGTCGCTTGAACCTGGCCGATGGCAGTTTCTATGTCGGCCAGTTCGATGGCGACAATTATCAGGGCCAAGGCACTTTGGTGCTGACCGATGGCACGGTGCAGAGCGGCACCTGGGTCAATAGTCAACGCGTGCGCGACGCCAACGGCAAGCTGTTGCCCGACCCACTCGAACTCGGCTTGCTGGCTCAGGGTCGTTTGCTCGACGATGCACTGGCCAACGTCCCGGCCTCGACCCCGGCGGTCGAGCTGTACACCCTGACCCTGGGCGGCGACGGCAAGCAGAGCGTGTTCCTGCGCGAGTCCGACTACGTCGCCAACATGCTCGCCAGCCGTTTCGGCGCCTTTGGCCAGATCCGCCTGGTCAACCATCGCGACCACCTCGGCGACCGGCCAATGGCCACCCGGGAAAACCTGCGCCGCGCCGCCCAGACCCTGGCAGAGCGCAGTGGCCCGGAAGACTTGCTGTTCATTTACCTGACCAGTCATGGTTCCAGTGAGCACGAGCTGGTGCTCGACCAGCCACGCATGGAGCTGGCCGACCTGCCGGCCGACGAACTCGCCGCGGTTCTCGCCCCCCTGAAAAAGCGCGACAAGATCATTGTGATTTCGTCTTGTTATTCCGGCGGCTTCATCCCAGCCCTCAAGGACGAACGTACCTTGATCATGACCGCTTCGCGCGCCGACCGGGTGTCCTTCGGGTGCTCGGAAGAAGCCAACTTCACTTATTTCGGCGACGCGCTGTTCGCCCAGGCGCTGAACCAGACCGACGATCTGGAGCAAGCCTTCAAACTGGCCAGCGCCACCGTGGCCGAGCGTGAACTGGCCGACAACTTCGAGGCCTCCGAACCGCAAATCTGGGCCCCGAAAAGCGTTCTCGCCCACTGGCAATCGTTACGCAAACAGCAGGCACGAAAAGCACTGCAAAGTGTCTCTATCAGCAAGGATGAAAAGAGCAACTAAGCTGAACAGTATCAAGGGGGAATAATTATGTACTTGACGCCTCAGCATGTATTGCTTGCCGGAGCCACCGGTTTAACCGGTGAACATTTGCTTGACCGTCTACTCAACGAGCCAACGATTACACGCGTATTGGCCCCCTCACGCCGGCCACTGGCCGAGCACCCTCACCTGGAAAACCCGGTCGGCGACCCGGCGGTGTTTTTGCCGCAATTGAACGGTCGCGTCGATATCGCCTATTGCTGCCTGGGCACCACGATCAAGCAGGCCGGCTCCGAGGAAGCGTTTCGCGCGGTGGACCTGGACATGGTGGTGGCCTTCGCCAAACGTGCACGGGAAATGGGCGCGCGACACTTGATCGTGATCAGCGCCTTGGGCGCCGACCGCAGATCCTCGATTTTCTACAACCGGATCAAAGGCGAGATGGAACACGCATTGCGCGCGCAGAATTGGCCGCAACTGACCATTTGCCGGCCTTCGCTGTTGTTGGGTGATCGCGTCGAGCCGCGACTGGCCGAGCGGGTTGCCGGCCCATTGTCGAAATTGATTCCGGGCAAATACCACGGCATCGAAGCCTGCCAATTGGCCCGCGCCATGTGGCGCCTGGCGCTGGAAGAGCAGGATGGCGTACGGATTGTCGAGTCGGATGAGTTGCGCAAGCTCGGTAAATAACGCGCCGACCTGTGGCGAGGGAGCTTGCTCCCTCGCCACAAGCGCCGCGCTCGTTCCTACAATCCACCCGTCGCCTGAAAATTCACTCCCAACACCGTCAATAACGACAGCGGCAACAGCAACGTGTCGAGCAAGGCGCTGGCCGGCAGGTCAACACCCGGATAGCTCGGCGCTTCTGCACCGAATCGGTCCATGGCGCAGCACCCGCCGTTCATTGCATACAAATCCAGGCGCGTCCCCGAATACACCACCGGCGCTCCAGGCTTGGCGGCATCGAGCGTGCGCGCCGTGGCGCAGCCCGCCAATTGCAAAGCCAGCAGGATCATCAGCAACTTATTCATCGCTGCTCAAATGGTGTTCGCCCCAGCGCGGCAGCATGTCTTGCGGAATGTTCAGCAGATTGAGAATTCGCGCCACGACGAAGTCGATCAAGTCATCGATGGTCTGCGGCTGGTGATAGAAGCCCGGTGACGCCGGCAGAATGGTCACGCCCATGTTCGACAGCTTGAGCATGTTTTCCAGATGAATGCTCGAATACGGCGCCTCGCGCGGTACCAGAATCAGCTGGCGGCGCTCCTTCAAGGTGACGTCGGCGGCCCGTTCGATCAAGTTGTTGCAGGCCCCGGTCGCGATAGCCGACAAGGTTCCGGTGGAGCACGGCACCACCACCATCGCCGCTGGCGAGCCAGAGCCCGACGCCACCGGCGACATCCAGTCTTCCTTGCCATACACCCGAATCTGCCCGGCGGCGGCGCCGGTGTATTCCGTGAGGAAGGCTTGCATCATCTGCGGCTTGGACGGCAGCGAGACATCGGTCTCGGTGGCCATCACCAGTTGCGCAGCCTTGGAAATCAGGAAGTGCACCTCGCGGTCTTCACGCACCAAGCAGTCGAGCAGGCGCAAGCCATACTGGGCGCCCGAAGCGCCGGTCATTGCCAGCGTGATGCGTTCCGGACCGTTGTTCATTGCAGCGCCTCGGCCAGTTTGCCGTGCAGGCCACCGAAGCCGCCGTTGCTCATGATCACCACGTGCGTGCCGGGCTGGGCCTGGCTCTTCACGCGCTCGATGATGCCTTCCAGCGAATCGCTGACAATCGACGGCACCGTGCACAACGCGGCGGTGGCGCCCAGGTCCCAACCGAGGTTGGCCGGCGAATACCAGATCACCTGATCGGCATCGACCACACTTTCCGGCAAACCATCGCGGTGAGCGCCGAGCTTCATGGAGTTGGAGCGCGGCTCGATGATCGCGATCAACGGCGCGTCGCCAATGCGCTTGCGCAGACCGTCGAGGGTGGTGGCGATGGCGGTCGGGTGGTGAGCGAAGTCGTCGTAAATGGTGATGCCACGCACTTCCGCGACTTTTTCCATCCGCCGCTTCACGCTTTTGAACGCGCTCAATGCAGCGATGCCCATCGACGGTACTACGCCGACGTGACGCGCGGCGGCCAAGGTGGCCAAGGCGTTGGCGACGTTGTGCTGACCGGTCATGTCCCACTCGACTACGCCTTGGGCGACGCCTTCAAACATCACTTCGAACTTCGAGCCGTCTTCACTGAGCAGTTTGACCTGCCACTGACCGCCGGCACCGGTGGTTTGCACCGGGGTCCAGCAGCCCATGTCGATAACACGCTGCAAGGCCGGTTCGGTGGTCGGATGGATCACCAGGCCTTCGCTCGGGATAGTCCGCACCAAATGATGGAACTGACGCTCGATCGCCGGCAGATCGGGGAAGATGTCGGCGTGATCGAACTCAAGATTGTTCAGGATCGCCGTGCGCGGACGGTAGTGAACGAATTTCGAGCGCTTGTCGAAGAACGCGCTGTCGTATTCGTCGGCTTCGATCACGAAGAACGGCGTATCACCCAAACGTGCCGACACCGAGAAGTTCTGCGGAACACCGCCGATCAGGAAACCCGGGCTCATACCGGCATGTTCCAGGACCCAGGCGAGCATGCTGCTAGTGGTGGTTTTGCCGTGAGTGCCGGCAACCGCCAGCACCCAGCGACCTTGCAGTACGTGATCGGCCAGCCATTGCGGGCCGGAGACGTATGGCAGGCCTTTGTTCAACACATATTCGACGGCCGGGTTGCCGCGGGACATGGCGTTGCCGATCACCACCAGGTCCGGGGCCGGATCGAGCTGCGCCGGGTCGTAACCTTGGGTCAACTCAATGCCCTGGGCTTGCAGCTGAGTGCTCATTGGCGGATAGACGTTGGCATCGGAGCCCGTCACGTGATGGCCCAGCTCTTTGGCCAGAACCGCCATCGAACCCATGAAAGTGCCGCAGATACCAAGAATATGAATGTGCATAGTCGACCTCGTAAAACATGGCCGCAGGTTAGCGTAGGGAGGGGAAAATCGCACTCTTTAGCTGTAACCACGCTCGTTCCCACGCTCTGCGTGGGAATGCAGCAAGGGACGCTCTGCGTCCCAAAAGCGGACGCAGAGCGTCCGGGGAGGCATTCCCACGCAGAGCGTGGGAACGATCAGTCACAACCTAGCGGGCGATACCGTGTTTGCGCAACTTTCTGTAGAGGGTATTGCGACTGACACCCAGTTGTTCGGCGGTGTGCGTCATGTGCCAGCGCTGCTGCTCCAACACCGTCAGCAACGCCAACCGCTCGGCATCGTCCAGCGGATACTCGGACGGCTCTTCAACTGCCGATGCCGTCAGCGGTCGGGCCTGGCGAATCATTGCCGGCAAATCCTCCAGCCCGATCCGACCGCCGTCACACAGCGCCGCCAGGGTTCGCAGCACATTGCGCAACTGCCGAACATTCCCCGGCCAGGAAAAATCCAGCAAGGCCTGCCGCGCCGGCCCGTTGATCAATACCGTCTCCCCGCCCGCCTCTTCGGCCAGCAAAAAGTCGAGCAACTGTGATTTGTCAGCGCGCTCACGCAGCGCCGGCAATGCGATCTCCAGCCCATTGAGCCGGTAATACAAATCCTCGCGAAAACTGCCGTCCTGCACCCGCTCAAGCAGATTGCGGTGGGTGGCGCTGATGATCCGCACATTGACCGATTCCGGCTCACCGCCAATCGGCACCACCTGCCGGTCTTCCAGCACCCTTAATAGCCGGGTTTGCATGCTCAGCGGCATGTCACCGATTTCATCGAGGAACAACGTCCCGCCATCGGCCTGCTGCAACTTGCCGCGCATGCCTTCCTTGCGGGCACCGGTGAAGCTACCGCCGCGATAGCCGAACAGCTCGCTTTCGATCAGGCTTTCGGGAATCGCCGCGCAATTGAGAGCAACGAAAGATTTTGCTGCCCGTTGACTGGCCTGATGCACGGCTTTGGCGAAGGCTTCCTTGCCGGAACCGGTTTCGCCGTTGATCAGCAACGGCACGTCCCGCTCAAATACCCGCAAGGCCTTGCGGAAATCCTCCTGCAACGCAGCATCACCCAGGCAAATGCCCGACAAGCGCGGACGCTCGGCAACCCTCGGGCTTTGCACCACCGGCACCGGAACGCTGCGCGGCTGCCCGCGCAAGACAGCAAACAGCTGCCGCCCGTCACGGGTGCGCAACGGCCAACTGGCGCTGGCACCTGGGCTCGCGCGGCCGAGCAATTCATCCAGCGAACAGTCGAAAAACGCCTCCACCGGTTTACCCAACAGCCCGCCACGAATATGCCCCAGCAAATTCAGCGCACTCTGGTTCACCGCACAGATCCGCCCTTCCCCGTCAAACGCCAGCAACCCTTCGCTGAACAGCCCGACGGATTCGGCCTGCAAGTGAAAACGCAGCAGCCATTGATTGTCGAAATAACGCAGGAAATAGCAGCTCTCGATCATCTTCGCCGACAGATTGACCAGTGCCATGGTGTGGAACTGGCTCTGACGCGAAACCTCGTGGCGCGCCGAAGACACGTCGAGCACCGCCAGCAGCTCGCCGTGCGGATCGAACACCGGGCTCGCCGAGCAGGTCAGGCCGGTGTGACGGCCACGAAAATGTTCGTCTTGATGGATGGTCAGGGACTGACGCTCCACCAGGCAGGTGCCGATGCCATTGGTGCCTTCGCAGGCTTCGCTCCAGTCGGCGCCCAGCCAAAGACCGGCGCGCTCGAAAATCTTCCGTTCGGTGGGCGCAGTGACGCAGTTGAGGATTACCCCGCGGGCGTCGGTCAGCAGCACCGCGTGACCGGCGCCGGAAAGTTGCTGATGGAGACTGGTCATTTCGTTGCCGGCGATCTGCAGCACTTGCTGCAAACGTTCGCGGCTTTCCAGCACGCGGCCATGTTCCAGCACCGTCGGCGCCATGGTCAGGGCCGGGTCGAGGTGATAGTCCTCAAGACAACGCAGCCAGGAACGGGCAATGGACGGATCGCTGCCGGGACCGTGAAGGTGGGATTTACCCTGGGTCACGGTCAACACTTGCTGGGCATGGCGACTCAAATGGTTGTCGTGCATTTCTTATTATTCTCCCCGATAGCTGTGCTGCCCCATTAAGAGGCTGGCACACACCTTGTGGCGAGGGAGCTTGCTCCCGCTCGAGTGCGAAGCGCTCGCCAAAAAATCATGACCGGCAGACATTTTTGGGGCCGCTTCGCAGCCCAGCGGGACGGTGCGGCGTTCCGACGAGCTCCCTCGCCACACAAGCCCCTCACAAACAAACCTCGCCACAGAGGATTACCTGTGTGGCAATTTGAGGCCCAGCATCCTCCAGCCATCGACGCATTGCAATGCTGGCAAGACCCGCCAGTCACAGCCTGCGCCATAAACGGTACAAAGTGTCACAGGGGCTGTACCGCAAGCGTCACAAACGCCGCCCATCCACCCCACAAAAAACACACAAGACCTTGATTTACCTGACTTGCAAGGCACTGGCCCGACCTTTGCTCTACGCTTGTACGGCGCTTTAGCGCGTCCTCCCTTATAAGCACAAAAGCCAAGGAGAAACCATCATGCGTTACGCTCACCCCGGTACTGAAGGCGCTATCGTTTCGTTCAAGAGCCAATACGGTAACTACATCGGCGGCGAGTTCGTCGCGCCGGTCAAAGGTCAGTACTTCACCAATACCTCACCGGTCAACGGCCAACCTATTGCCCAATTCCCGCGTTCCACAGCCGAAGACATCGAAAAGGCCCTGGACGCTGCCCATGCCGCCGCCGATGCCTGGGGCGCCACGTCCGCCCAGGCACGCTCGCTGGTGCTGCTGAAAATCGCCGATCGCATCGAACAGAACCTGGAAGTGCTGGCGATCACCGAATCCTGGGACAACGGCAAGGCCGTTCGCGAAACCCTCAACGCCGACATCCCGCTGGCCGCCGACCATTTCCGCTACTTCGCCGGTTGCATCCGCGCTCAGGAAGGCAGCGCCGCCGAGATCGACGGCAACACCGTGGCCTATCACATCCATGAACCGCTGGGCGTGGTCGGGCAGATCATTCCGTGGAACTTCCCGATTCTGATGGCCGCCTGGAAACTCGCCCCGGCCCTGGCCGCCGGTAACTGCGTGGTCCTTAAACCGGCCGAGCAAACTCCGCTGGGCATTACCGTGCTGATGGAGCTGATTGGCGACCTGCTGCCGCCTGGCGTACTCAACGTGGTGCAAGGCTTCGGCAAAGAAGCCGGGGAAGCCCTGGCCACCAGCAAACGCATCGCCAAGATTGCCTTCACCGGCTCGACCCCGGTCGGCTCGCACATCATGAAATGCGCCGCCGAAAACATCATTCCGTCCACCGTGGAGCTGGGTGGCAAGTCGCCGAACATCTTCTTCGCCGACATCATGCAAGCCGAACCGACTTTCATCGAGAAAGCCGCCGAAGGCCTGGTGCTGGCATTCTTCAACCAGGGCGAAGTCTGCACCTGCCCGTCCCGCGCCTTGGTGCAAGAGTCGATCTACGATGAATTCATGAAAGTGGTCATGAACAAAGTCCTGCAAATCAAACGTGGCGACCCGCTGGACACCGACACCATGGTCGGCGCCCAGGCGTCCGAGCAGCAATTCGACAAAATCCTTTCGTACCTGGACATCGCCAAGGGCGAAGGCGCCGAACTGCTGACCGGCGGCAAGGTAGAAAAACTCGAGGGCAGCCTGGCGACCGGGTATTACATCCAGCCGACCCTGCTCAAGGGCACCAACAAAATGCGCGTGTTCCAGGAAGAAATCTTTGGCCCGGTGGTGAGCATCACCACCTTCAAGGACGAAGCCGAAGCCCTGGCCATCGCCAACGACACCGAGTTCGGCCTGGGCGCCGGCCTCTGGACCCGCGACATCAACCGCGCCTACCGAGTGGGCCGGGCGATCAAGGCCGGTCGCGTGTGGACCAACTGCTACCACCTGTACCCGGCGCACGCCGCGTTCGGCGGCTACAAAAAGTCCGGCGTCGGCCGTGAAACCCACAAAATGATGCTCGATCACTATCAGCAAACCAAAAACCTGCTGGTGAGCTACGACATCAATCCGTTGGGTTTCTTCTAAAAACCGGGGGCGATGCAGGCAGTTCTGTATCGCCCTTCAGATAGCCATCGCGGGCAAGCCCGCGGTGGCGTCCTTAAACGCACCGTTAATCATCGCCCTGCTGGTCTGGCATGGGCTTTGCGTGCCTGCTCCACACATAAACGCCATACCCGAAAGTCCAACAGATCAAACAATAAAAAAGACAGAGAGGACTTATGACTTCTACGACACAGCTCAAACCCACACTCGGCACTCTGCATCTATGGGGCATTGCCGTTGGTTTGGTGATTTCCGGCGAGTACTTCGGCTGGAGTTACGGCTGGGGCACCGCAGGGACCCTGGGCTTTCTCGTCACCGCCCTGATGGTGGCGACGATGTACACCTGCTTCATTTTCAGTTTCACCGAATTGACCACCGCTATTCCCCACGCTGGCGGGCCGTTTGCCTACAGCCGTCGGGCCTTCGGTGAAAAAGGCGGACTGATCGCCGGCATTGCCACCCTGATCGAATTCGTCTTTGCGCCACCGGCCATTGCCATGGCCATCGGCGCCTACCTCAACGTGCAATACCCGGAACTGGACCCGAAGATCGCCGCTGTTGGCGCCTATTTCGTGTTCATGGGCTTGAATATCCTCGGCGTGAGCATCGCAGCCACGTTCGAACTGGTGGTCACTGTGCTGGCGGTCGCCGAGTTGTTGGTGTTCATGGGCGTGGTCGCCCCGGGCTTCAGCTTCAGCAATTTCGTACTCAATGGTTGGTCGGGTTCCAACGAATTCACCCTGGCCTCGATCCCTGGCATCTTTGCGGCGATACCTTTCGCGATCTGGTTCTTCCTCGCCATTGAAGGCGCCGCCATGGCCGCCGAGGAAGCCAAGGATCCGAAACGCACGATTCCCAGGGCTTACGTCAGTGGCATTCTGACCCTGGTGTTCCTGGCCATCGGCGTGATGGTGATGGCTGGCGGCGTCGGTGACTGGCGTCAACTGTCGAACATCAACGATCCGCTGCCTCAGGCGATGAAAGCCGTGGTCGGCAATAATTCGACCTGGATGCACATGCTGGTGTGGATCGGCCTGTTCGGCCTGGTGGCGAGTTTCCACGGGATCATTCTTGGCTACTCCCGACAGTTCTTTGCCCTGGCTCGCGCCGGTTACCTGCCCAAAGGGCTGGCCAAACTCTCGCGCTTCCAGACGCCGCACCGGGCGATTCTGGCGGGCGGCGTGATCGGCATCGCGGCGATCTACAGCGATGGCCTGGTCAATCTGCAGGGCATGACGCTGACGGCGGCAATGATCACCATGTCGGTATTCGGCGCCATCGTGATGTACATCATCAGTATGCTGAGCCTGTTCAAATTGCGTAAAACCGAGCCGAACCTGGAACGCACCTTCCGCGCCCCGGGTTACCCGATCGTACCGGGCATCGCGCTGTTTCTGGCGGTGGTGTGCCTGGTGGCGATGGCGTGGTTCAACACCTTGATCGGGTGTGTGTTCCTCGGGTTCATGGCGGCCGGTTACCTGTATTTCCAACTGACTGCCAAGCAGCGTTTCGACGCGCCGGCGGATGCGATGCTCGAAGGCGTCTGAGTTGCACCGGCGCCGGGCCAGTTGCCCGGCGCCCGCCCTATTTGGGGTCGGTAACCCGCTCCTACAGGTCGTCATTTATTCAGGAGGACACCATGGCCGTATTTGCCCATACCGTCGGCGCCCAGACCTACCGTTTCGACAGCCTCAAAGACGTCATGGCCAAAGCCAGCCCGGCGCGCTCCGGGGATTTTCTGGCCGGCGTTGCCGCCCTCAACGATGGCGAGCGGGTGGCCGCGCAGATGGCCCTGGCTGACATCCCGCTGACTCACTTCCTGCAGGAAGTACTGATTCCTTACGAGACCGATGAAGTCACCCGACTGATCATCGACACTCACGATAAACAGGCTTTTAAAGCGGTCAGCCACCTCACTGTCGGTGGCTTTCGCGATTGGCTGCTCAGCGACGCCGCCGACGAACAGAGCCTGCGCGCCCTCGCACCGGGCCTGATCCCGGAAATGGCTGCGGCCGTGTCGAAGATCATGCGCGTGCAGGACTTGGTGCTGGTGGCGCAGAAAATCCGCGTGATCACGAAATTCCGCGGCACGCTGGGCCTGCACGGCCGGCTCTCGACACGCCTGCAACCCAATCACCCCACCGACGAACCGGCCGGCATCGCCGCGAGCATTCTCGACGGCCTGCTGTACGGCAACGGGGACGCAATGATCGGCATTAACCCGGCCACCGACAGCATCGCCTCGATCTGCGCCATGCTGGAAATGCTCGATGCGATCATCCAGCGTTACGAAATTCCTACACAGGCCTGCGTGCTGACCCACGTCACCACCTCCATCGAGGCGGTGAATCGCGGTGTTCCGCTGGACCTGGTGTTCCAGTCGATCGCCGGCACTGAAGCGGCCAACGCCAGTTTCGGTATCAACCTCAACGTTTTGCAGGAAGGCTATGAGGCGGGCTTGAGCCTGAATCGCGGCACGCTGGGCCAGAATCTGATGTATTTCGAGACCGGCCAGGGCAGCGCCTTGTCGGCCAACGCCCACCACGGCATCGATCAACAGACCTGCGAAACCCGCGCCTACGCCGTGGCGCGCCATTTCAAACCGTTTCTGGTGAACACCGTCGTAGGCTTCATCGGCCCGGAATACCTCTACAACGGCAAACAGATCATCCGCGCCGGCCTCGAAGACCACTTCTGCGGCAAGCTGCTGGGTGTGCCCATGGGTTGCGACATCTGTTACACCAATCACGCCGAGGCCGATCAGGACGACATGGACACCCTGCTGACCCTGCTGGGCGTGGCCGGGATCAACTTCATCATGGGCATTCCCGGTTCCGACGACATCATGCTCAATTACCAGACCACGTCGTTCCACGACGCCCTCTACGCCCGGAAAACCTTGGGCCTGAAACCGGCACCGGAGTTTGAACAGTGGCTGGCGAACATGGGCATCTTCACCCAGGCAGACGGCAAAATTCACTTCGGCGACAACCTGCCGCCGGCCTTCCGTCAGGCCATGGCGCAACTGGGATGAGTATTGAGATGGATAAACCACCTGTCGATCCGCAAAACCCATTGCTGGAACTGCGTCGCCTGACCCCGGCACGTATTGCCCTCGGTCGTACAGGCACCAGTATGCCGACCAGCGCACAGCTGGATTTTCAGTACGCCCATGCACAGGCCCGGGATGCGGTGCACCTGCCGTTCGATCACAAGGGGCTCAGTTCGCAACTGGCCGAGCGTGGACGTGAGAGCTTGTTGCTGCACAGCGCCGCCACGGACCGGAACAGCTACCTGCAGCGCCCTGATTTGGGGCGCAAGCTGAGTGATCAGTCGGCGCAGACCCTGCGCGACTATGCGCTGAGCCATCCTGGCGAGATCGATTTGGCCGTTGTGGTAGCCGATGGCCTCTCGGCATTGGCCGTTCATCGGCACACCGTACCGTTTCTGGCGCGCCTGGAAGAACAGACAGCCCCTGAGGGATGGTCCTTGTCGCCGGTGATTCTGGTGGAACAGGGCCGAGTCGCGGTGGCCGACGAGATTGGCGAGCTGCTAGGCGCGAAAATGGTGGTCATATTGATCGGAGAACGCCCCGGCTTGAGCTCGCCAGACAGCCTCGGGTTGTATTTCACCTATAATCCAAAAATCGGACTGACGGACGCCCATCGCAACTGCATCTCGAATGTCCGGCTCGAAGGCTTGAGTTATGGCATGGCGGCCCACCGTTTGCTGTATTTGATGCGCGAAGCCTGCCGGCGGCAGTTATCGGGGGTCAGTCTGAAGGACGAAGCCCAGGTTCAGACGCTGGAGTCGGACTCTGGTGCAGACATGATAGGTAATTTCCTACTGAGCCCGTCGAATGCCTGAACCGTTTCCGCATTGCGTTTCTCTTCGGGTTTCAGGCAGGATCGATGCACGGCCGCCAGGGGATTTCCCATCGCCGTCACCACGTAAGACAGCCACTTGAAGACGAGACCTGACATGCGGATTATTCAAGCGACCCTCGAACACCTCGACCTGCTGACCCCGTTGTTCGTCAAATATCGCGAGTTTTACGGTTCCCTGCCGTATCCGGACTCGTCCCGGGCGTTCCTCGAGAAACGCCTGCGGCGCAAGGAGTCGGTGATCTACCTGGCCCTGGCCGATGACGACAGCAACAAACTGATGGGTTTCTGTCAGTTGTACCCAAGCTTTTCATCTCTTTCGCTTAAACGCGTGTGGATTCTCAATGACATCTACGTCACTGAAGATGCCCGCCGCCAGTTAGTGGCCGACAACCTGATCCGCACCGCGAAGAAAATGGCCAAGGAAACCAACGCCGTGCGCATGCGCGTTTCCACCAGCAGCAATAACGAAGTCGCGCAGAAAACCTACGAATCCATCGGGTTCAAGGAAGATACCGAGTTCAAGAACTACGTGTTACCGATCAGTGAAGAGCTGTAACTCACTGGGCCTTTGTGGCGAGGGAGTTTGCTCCCGTTCGGTCCGCGCTCGGGCGCAGCAGTCGTAAACCAACCAGAGCGATTGTCCTGATACATCGCGTAGTCGGACCAGGAGCGCTTCGCACTCCAGCGGGAGCAAGCTCCCTCGCCACAAAGAATTGGGCAAGGCCAACAGACTGCGGGTCGACCCATCGACATCCCCCGCTACAAACTCGACGCGCTTTTCACTTATCCCTCCGTATAATGCCCATTCTTCCGGCTCGTAAGAAAAATCACACTTGGCTGTAGTCTTACGCGAAGCCAACCGCACAGGCCCGCCGAGTCGGGCCATCACCACAGGTGCTTTCCATGGATTTCAACCCGATCGACCTTATCCTGCATCTCGATGTTTACCTCGACCTGCTGGTGACTAACTATGGGGCATGGATTTACGCCATTCTGTTTCTGGTGATCTTCTGCGAAACCGGTCTGGTGGTGACGCCATTCCTGCCGGGCGATTCTCTGCTGTTCATCGCCGGCGCCGTGGCGGCCGGCGGCGGCATGGACCCGGTGCTGCTGGGCGGCCTGCTGATGCTGGCGGCGATTCTCGGTGACAGCACCAACTACGTGATCGGCCGCACCGTTGGCGAACGGTTGTTTCGCAACCCGAACTCGAAAATTTTCCGCCGCGACTACCTGCAACAGACTCACGACTTCTACGACAAGCACGGCGGCAAAACCGTGACCCTGGCGCGCTTCATGCCAATCATCCGTACCTTTGCCCCCTTCGTCGCAGGCATTGGCAAAATGCCTTACCCACGATTCTTTGCCTTCAGCGTCCTCGGCACCATTCTCTGGGTGGGTGGCCTGGTCACCCTCGGTTACTTCTTCGGCAACGTACCGTTCATCAAGAAAAACCTGTCGCTGCTGGTAGTGGGCATCATCCTGCTGTCGCTGCTGCCGATGATCATCAGCGTGATCCGCAGCCGCCTCGGTCATGCTGCGTCCAAAGCCGAACCCCGCTGACTCACGATGTGGTCCCTTAGCGCCTGGCGACGCCAGCGCACCCTGGCCAGGCATCCGATTGCCGACGACATGTGGCAACGGGTGCGCCATCACTTGAGTTTTCTCGATGGCCTCAGCGCAACCGAAGACCAGTGGCTGCGCGAAGCCTGCGTGCTGTTCCTGCAAGACAAACACCTGACCGCCCTGCCCGGCGTCGAACTCCACCTGGAGCAACGCCTGCTGCTCGCCGCCCAGGCCCAATTGCCGTTGCTGCATCTGGGTGATCTGAACTGGTATCAGGGCTTTCACGAAATCATCCTCTATCCCGACGACTTCCTCAGCCCGCAGCGCCATCGCGATGCCAGCGGCGTCGAGCACCAATGGGACGGCGAACACAGCGGCGAAGCCTGGCAGCAAGGCCCGGTCATCCTTGCCTGGCCCGGCGTGATGGCCAGCGGTGGCTGGGAAGGCTACAACCTTGTCATCCACGAACTCGCGCACAAGCTCGACATGCTCAACGGCGACGCCAATGGCCTGCCGCCGCTGCATGCCGATATGCGCGTCAGTGATTGGGCAAGAGTCATGCAAGAGGCCTATGACGACCTCGATCGGCAATTGGATCGCAACCCTGACGCGCAAACCGCCATCGACCCATACGCAGCGGAAAACCCCGCCGAATTCTTCGCCGTCACCAGCGAATATTTCTTCAGCGCCCCGGATTTGCTACATGACGCTTATCCACAAGTCTATGAGCAATTGAAGCTGTTTTATCGGCAGGATCCACTGGCACGTCTGCGGCAACTTCTGGCCGAGAACCCGGTCTATCAGGCACACGACTAGCGGGCACCTGGGTCTCTACGACCTCTGGCGCATGGCAACGGCGGCGGAATAGGCCTATAATCGCCGCCACTTTTTGGTCAATCCGGCCAAGTGTTTTTGGTCAACTAACGGGGGCACCGCCCAATGAGCTACAGCAAGATTCCGGCTGGCAAAGACCTGCCGAACGACATCTACGTCGCGATCGAGATCCCGGCCAACCACGCGCCGATCAAATACGAAATCGACAAAGACAGCGACTGCCTGTTCGTTGACCGTTTCATGGCCACCCCGATGTTCTACCCGGCCAACTACGGTTACATCCCGAACACCCTGGCCGACGACGGCGACCCCCTCGACGTGCTGGTCGTGACCCCTTACCCGGTGGCTCCAGGTTCGGTAATCCGCGCGCGTCCAGTCGGCATCCTGAACATGACCGACGACGGCGGCGGCGATGCCAAAGTGATCGCGGTTCCACACGACAAGCTGTCCCAGCTGTACGTCGATGTGAAGGAATACACCGATTTGCCTGCGCTGCTGATTCAGCAGATCGAGCACTTCTTCGCGAACTACAAAGATCTCGAAAAAGGCAAATGGGTGAAGATCGAAGGCTGGGCCGGCGCAGATGCCGCCCGCGACGCGATCACCAAGTCGGTTGCTGCCTATAAAGGCTGAGTCGCTGCGATAAGCTTCTAGCTGCCAGCTTCAAAAAGAACCCCGGTTGATCCGGGGTTTTTTATGGGCGCCTGGAAATACGCCTTTAACAGTGCGTTTGCAGCTTCTTGGCTCGGGTTTTTGCTTGTTTAATTCTTACAAAAAGCGTCTTACATCCGGTCTCAAATTTCCCTCGAATTTTGAACGGGTCGTTTATTCAAACCCCCAGCCTGCGCCCGTAAACTCGTGTTTATGAAAAAGAACACTAGCGGCCCACGGTTTAAAGCGCTGCTCGAAGCAGCGAAAATCACAACGACAGGATTTGCCGCTTTCTTCGACACGGAGCCGCAAAATATCCATAACTGGTACACCCGAGGTGTGCCCGCCTACCGCATGGAAGAAGTCGCCAGACTACTGTCTGTAAATAGCGACTGGCTGAAAACCGGTGAAGGCCCGAAAGAGTCCTCGCGCCTGCGTGTGCTCGACGAGTCCGGCAACACCTTCGACGCTCAGGCCATTCGCGGCATCTACACCGTGATCGAGCCCATTGACGTCGAGCTGTCCTTCTACAAAGAAGCAGCCACCGCGCCAGGCTCCAACAGAACCCACGTCGTCGAAGACCTCAGCCAATCCATCCGCCTGCCCCGCACCCACCTCGACTCCCTGGAAATCAATCACGCTGATGCCATCTGCATCCACATGATCGGCAACAGCATGGCCGAAAAGATTGAAGACGGTTCGACGCTCGCGATCGACCGCGGGTTGACCCAGGTGATCGATGGGGAGATTTATGCGATAGAGCATGACGGCATGTTGCGGATCAAATACCTGCATCGAATGCCGGGGAATGCGTTGCGATTGCGCAGCTATAACAAAACCGAATATCCAGATGAGATCTTCAATGCCGAGCAGATCGACAAGCAAAACATCAGAGTATTGGGATGGGTATTCTGGTGGTCGACGCTCAACAAACGTCGGCCGTCCGTGCCCTTCCTGTAAGCCATGGCGGGGGGCTTGCCCCTGTGTAGGAGCGAGCGGTGCGGCGGTCGAACACAACCTTCGGCAGCTGCTACACCTCAGCACAATCGCTCTACTCCGCACGCCAAGCTGGGAATTCCTCAAAAAAATCAGTATGCTGCGCCCCACATTTGCGCATCGACCCTTCTTCAGGCTCAGATCGCACCGACAAGGCAGATGACTTTCTCGCCAAGTCCCACAGCCGGACGCAAGATCCGGGTGTACGTTTTGAAGGCTGGCGCGGTTTACCAAAAATAAATCAAGCCAGTCCCCGAGAAGCCGGCCACAAGCCGGCTTTTTAATTGTCCGAAATAATCCTATCCATTCTGAGAAATCAACTGATAGCCTCTCTATTCAGGGGCCATAAGGCATTTCTCTGTCCAATGGTGTTTAACGCCACCTAACCTCATCCGGCGATGTGATGGGGGGATAAA
Source organism: Pseudomonas sp. B21-048 (assembly GCF_024748615.1). NCBI lineage: Bacteria > Pseudomonadati > Pseudomonadota > Gammaproteobacteria > Pseudomonadales > Pseudomonadaceae > Pseudomonas > Pseudomonas sp. B21-048. The sequence continues at coordinate 4,963,248 of NZ_CP087168.1, forward strand.
TGGGTGTCCGGTTTCATTAGACCACTACAAACCGGATGCCCCAATTTATCACACGGCCTTGCGGCGCATTCGCGCCCATCTGCCGGAGGTTGCGCCGCAGGAGTTGGTGTTTATCGATGATCATGCGCCGAATATTGTGGCGGCCATGGAGTTGGGGTGGCAGGCGATTCATCATGTGTCGGCGGGAGAGACGCGGCGGCAGTTGGGGGCGTTGGGGTTGAGATTTGACTAGGGGATATGGATCCGTCCCTGTGCTGTAAAAGTGAAATCATTCATGGCAATAGATAAGCCCTGTGTGCCTGGGAGATTGCTCCCGCTCGGGCGCGCAGCGGTCGTGAAATCTGAGGTTTTTTGGGGGTACATATCCGTTGTTGCGGTTGCGGCTACTGACGGTTTCGCTCTTACAGCCAGCCCTTTCAAGGTGTCTTCCCTTTATGGGCCTTAAGCACCCGGTCGGTCGACACATGAGCATTGGCAGCCTTTCCCTCCAGCCATTCCTTGGGCTTGGCGATTTTGGGACCGCGTATGCTTTTGGCGACCTGCTTGAGCTTGATGTTCCTGGCCAGTGCCAACAGCCGCTTTGCCAGCGTTTCTGAGGTTGATTGAAATGACAGGTAATCCGAGGGCAACGCGATCTGCATGCCCTCATAACCGCTACGCACTTGCACCGCCAGATGGAAGGTCGAAGCGTCCCAACTTTCAGGCTGCGTCTCGCGGTGAGCCTGCTCCACACTCCGCTTGAGAACCGCCAGAACGTTGTAGGCCAAGATCGCCGAGGCAAAACCCAGCAAGGCCGCCCGGGGAGAGCCGAGGCTTTCGATTTCACTGTCCAGCACCGATTCAAGACGCTGGAACATCCCTTCGATACTCCAGCGACGACGGTATAAATCGGCGATTTGCTCAGCGCTGATGGTGTCGGGCAAGTTGCTCCAGAACCACATCACGCAGTCGCCTGATTCGGTAGGTGTTTGCAGGCTCAGTTCAACTCGGCGCCAGCGGTGGCCGCCTTTGAGTTCGATAATTTGTTCGCGTACTGTTCCGGCGTCGACAGGCACCGGTTCTTGCCAGTCGCTTTCCCAAATCAGCCGTGGATGCTTGCTTTGCTGGCGAATAATGAACGAAGCGCCCGTTTCCTCGCAGACCTGCATGACGGGCAGCGTGCAATAAAGCCGATCGGCCATCCACAGCTGTCCCGCACTGGCCCGGGCTAACAACGGCAGCACGCTGACGCGCTCACTGGCGTAGGCATCCTCGCAAGGCTGCAAGTCAACGACCTGATCCAGGTCAGGATCGTAAACCACCACCGAAACCCCGGCCGAGCCGCGCCTCGTTCACGCCGCAAAGCCCCCAAGCGTTTTTCGGTAGACGGCAGGTGATTACCGTCAACGATGCGCAACTGCCAGCCGGGCAAAATGGCTGAACAGCCCAACTCTTTTATCGTCGGAGCCAGGCGCTCTGCACTACCGGTGACCAAGGCTCGCAGCAATGCCGGTTCGGTACGGCTGACCTTGTCATAGAACGCCGCCAAGGTAACCGGTAGAGCATCCATCTGGCGCGCAGCGGCATGTAAGGAAGGCCGTAGACCCAATGAAACAAGGGACATCAGCTCAACGATGGTCGAAAACAAAAGCTCACGCGGGTACTGGCGTTGACGATGCTCTTCAAATACCTGATCCACCCACTCAGCAGGAATGGTGTGCTCCAGTGCCAACTTGACCATGACACTGGCCGGTGCCTTTTTTTCAAACCGCGCTAGAACTTCTGCCCACATCGTTTTCGTCACCCTGACTAGAGTTTTGGGGGAGTTTAAACGAAGACCCTGAAAGGGCTGGCTTTTACAGCGAGTCACTTTGGAGCTCGGAATGCCGGCCACTCCAAAGTAACCAAAGGGCTTTGCCCCTCCACTCGGTGCCTCGCCTAGGCTCGGCATGCCCTTGTAAGATCACTTCTACGGCACCTTTCGCGGTCCCTGTAGCCGCTGCCGAAGGCTGCGTACGACTCCGAAGGAGACGCTAAACCTGCCTCCCCAATGTTCCTGATGTACCGCGTCGCCAGGTTTGGCGTACGCCTCGTCGGAATACCGCGCAGCCCGTTCGCAGCCTTCGGCAGCGGCTACAAGAAGCGCGTAAAACGCGCTTTGGCTCTTGATCTTCCTGCCCCTTCCAGCAGGCCGAACGCAGGCATTGCGTAGGATGCCGAGCTAGCCGCTTAAATCTCCAGCAATGACACATTGGCGCCATGAAGGGCCAGGCATCAATCAGCCTCCATCCATCTGCGCAAGCATCCGGCGAAAACGCTGCAACGAAAGTGCGAACAGCACGCTGCCGATGAGTAGTAGCGCAAGAAGTTGAACCCACACGACGTCCAGCCCCGCGCCGCGGTACAGCACGCCTTCTCCCAACTGCACCAAGTGGGTGGTGGGCGCGGCCAGCATCAGGTACTGCACCAGCGTGGGCATGCTTTCGCGCGGAGTGGCGCCGCCGGAGAGCAGGATCAACGGCAACAGCACCAGCATCAGCAACAGGCCGAACTGCGGCATGCTGCGGGCCACGGTGGCGAGATAGATGCCCAGGGCGGTGTTGGCGAATAAGCTCAGCGCGGCGCCGACCAGGAACAGCCAGACCGAGCCTTCGATGGGTACGGCGAGCAACCCGCGTACCACGAACTGCAACGACAACGCCGCCGCCACCAGCACCACCGTGCCCATCGCCAAGACCTTGGCCAGCATGATCTGCGTGGGGGTGACCGGCATCACCAGCAGGTGTTCGATAGTGCCGTGCTCGCGTTCGCGGATCAGCGCGGCTCCGGTCAGAATGATCGCCAGCATGGTGATGTTGTCGATGATCTGCAGCAGGCTGCTGAACCAAGTCTTGTCCAACGCCGGGTTGAAGCGTGCGCGCAGCGCCAGTTCCACCGACAGGGCCGAATTGCCGCGATAACGCTGCACGAAGGTCTGGACCTCATCGGTGACGATCTGCTCGACATAGGCGCTGCCGCTGAAGGCTTGATCCATGCGTGTGGCATCGACGTTGAGCTGCACCTGCGCGGGACGACCCGCCAGAACATCGCGCTGCAGGTTGGGCGGCATGTGCAGCACGAAGGTATAGCGGCCGGAGTCCAGACCGGCGTCCATCTCGGCAACACTGATGTGCTCTGGTTGCGTGAACTGAGGTGGGTAGAAAGCGGTGGCGATGCGCTGCGACAGGGGCGAATCATCTTCGTCGACGAAGGCGATCGGTGCGTTGTTCAGGGTGTCTGGAATGGCCGAGGCGGCCGTGTAGACCATCGCCGTGAAGCTGAAGACGATCAGCAGCAGCATGACCGGATCGCGCCACAGGCTGCGAAGCTCCTTGACGCTCAGTTGCCAGATGTTGGAAAAAGTGCGTTTCATCTCAGCGCTCCTGTTTGTGCAGCATCGCAATCGACAGACCCATCACCAGCGGTACGGCCACCAACAAGGCAATGAAGGACTGCTGCAGATCAGCCAGCCCCAAAGCCTTCGCGAATACGCCACGGCTGATGAGAAACATATGGGTGGCTGGGTAGGCTTCGCCGATCAGCTTGCCAATGCCCTCCAACGAGGAAACGGGTGTAGTCAGCCCGGCGAACTGGGTGGCAGGCACCAGCGTGCCGATCAGCGCGGCGAACATCGCGGCGATCTGACTGCGTGTGACGGCCGATGCGACCAGCCCCATGCTGGTGGAGATCACCAGAAACACCAGGGTGGCCAGCGCCAGGGTGGCAAAGCTGCCCTTCATGGGCACATCCAGTACGGTCACCGCCATCACGCTCATCAACAGGAAGTTCAGCATTCCCAGCGCCACATAGGGCAGTTGCTTGCCAAGCAGGAACTCGGTGCGGGTGACAGGGGTGACGTAGAAGTTGATGATCGCGCCCAGTTCCTTCTCGCGCACCACGGCTAGCGCGGTCAGCATCGCCGGCAGCATCAACAGCAGCAATGGCACCACCGCCGGGACGATGGCGGGCAGGCTCTTGATGTCCGGGTTGTAGCGAAAGCGCGTCTGCACTTCGACCGGGTTGGTGTAGGTTTCGCCGTTCAATTGCTGGGATTTTTGCGTCAGCCAGAGCAGGTGCATGCCCTGCACATAGCCTTGCACGGTTTCGGCGCGGCTGGGCATGGCGCCGTTGATCCAGGCACCGACCTGGGCGTTGCGCCCCAGCGTGGTGTCGCGGGCAAAGCCGGACGGGATCTCGATGACCAGACTCAGTTCGCCGGTCTGCATGCGTCGGTCCAGCTCTGCGTAACTGTGCAACGGCGGGCGCTCAAGAAAATACGGCGAACCGGAGAGCGCCAGGGTGTAGTCATGGCTCAGGCCGGTCTGATCACGGTCAAGCACGGCGTAGCGCAGGTCATTGACGTCGGTGCTGATGCCATAGCCGATAACAAACATCAGCAGCAGCGATCCCAGTAGCGCCAGTGTGGCGCGTACCGGATCGCGCCGCAGTTCCAGCGACTCGCGCCAGGCGTAGCTGAGTAGACGCTGCAGGCTGAAAGACTGAGCCTGTTCGGGTGCTGTTGTGGCCGTGCCGTGCTGTGTGGGAGCGCTCTCATCCGGCACATGCGCGGTATTGTTATCGGCCTCGATCAGATAACCGATAAAAGCCTCTTCCAGGCTGGCGGCACCGCGTTTTTCCACCAACTGCATCGGTGCATCACTGTCGAGCACCTTGCCCGCATGCATCATCGACATGCGGTCGCAGCGCTCGGCCTCGTTCATGAAGTGGGTGGAGATGAAGATGGTCACGTGGTCGCGCCGCGACAGTTGCACCAACAAGCGCCAGAACTTGTCGCGCGCCACCGGATCGACGCCCGAAGTCGGCTCGTCCAGAATAAGCAGTTCGGGCTTGTGAACCATCGCCACGGCCAGCGATAGGCGCTGGCGCATGCCCATGGGGATGCTGGGCGGCAGGCTATCCATGACGTCCAGCAATTCAAAACGCCCGGCCATTTGCTGCACGCGAGCGTCGATCTCTGTGGCGGGCACATGGAATAGCTTGGCATGCAGGACCAGGTTCTGCTTTACCGTCAATTCGTTATAGAGCGAGAACGATTGCGACATGTAGCCTACGCGACTGCGTGTGGCAAGGTCGTGAGAGTCGATCTCCTTGCCGAACAGCCAGGCACGGCCTTCGCTGGCGGGTAGCAGGCCGGTGAGCATTTTCATCGTGGTGCTCTTGCCGCAGCCGTTGGAGCCGAGAAACCCGAAGATTTCTCCGCGACGGATGCGAAAGCTCACGTGATCCACGGCCGTGAAGTCGCCAAAGCGCATTGTCAGTCCCTGGGCTTGGATGGCGATATCGTCCGGGTCGGTCTGCAAGGGAGGAATGACCACAGGCTCGTGGTCTTGCTTTTTCTCGTCCGGCAACAAACTGATGAAGGCCGACTCCAACGAATCGCAATTGGTGCGTGCCAGCAGTTCGGCAGGCGTGCCGGTGGCCCGCACCCGACCTTCGTCCATGACTGCCAGCCAGTCAAAGCCTTGTGCTTCATCCATGTAGGCGGTGGCGACGATCACGCTCATGCCGACTCGCTGGCGACGGATACGGGCGATCAGTTCCCAGAACTGCGCGCGCGCCAGCGGATCGACACCCGTAGTGGGTTCGTCGAGGATCAGCAGGTCGGGATCATGGATCAGAGCGCAGCACAGGCTAAGTTTCTGCTTCATGCCTCCCGAAAGCTTCCCGGCGGGTCGCGCAAGAAATGGATACATGCCGGTGCTATGGGTCAAATCGTCGATGCGTCGGCGCCGTTCGCTGGCGTTTTGACTGAACAACCGTGCGATGAACTGCAGGTTTTCCTCCACTGACAGTGTGGGGTACAGGTTCTTGCCCAAGCCTTGGGGCATGTAGGCAATACGCGGGCAGATCTGGTCACGGTGGGCCTTGCTGGCGATGTCGGCGCCCAGCACCTCTACTGTGCCTTGCTGTACCCGACGCGCGCCGGAGAGCAACGACAGCAGACTGGACTTGCCTACGCCATCCGGGCCGATCAGCCCTACCATGCAACCGCCAGGGATGTCCTGGGTGATGCCCGCCAGCGCCTGGGTCTTGCCGTAATGCAGGCTTACGTCCCGCAAGCGAACCACGGGTTCAGCGTGGCTGTTCATGGCAAGTCCCTAAGCTGTAAGGCTTCAGGCCATTGGGCCTGTGGATCGGTCCTGATCCAGGCAACGCCGGGCAGGCCGGACTTTACGTAATCCTGGTACTTGCGCAGCAATGCTTTGTCGATCCGAGCCTTGACCCGGAACATCAGCTTCTGCCGCTCATTGGCGGTCTCCACGAATTTGGGGGTGAACTGGGCCTGGCGCGAGACAAAGGTGACCTTGGCTGGTATCGGCAAGTGCGGCGCGGTGTCCAGCACGATGCGCACTTCACTGCCCAGGGCCACTTGCCCGGCGGCTTCGGTGGGCAAGAAGAAGCTCATGTAGACATCTGACAGGTCGATCAGGTTAAGCACCTTGCCGCCATCGCCGAGCATTTCGCCGGGCTGGGCCAGGCGATACTGCACGCGGCCAGTGCGCGGGGCCTTGAGAGTGCTGTCGTCCAACTCGGACTGGATGCGCTCGACCGTGGCCTGCGCTGCAGCGACGGTCGATGTTGCGCCGGTGACTTCGGCGTCGGTGGCTTCGATGGCCGATCTGGCGGCGTTAGCCTGCGCGCGCGCGGCATTGAGCGCGGCCCCGGTATTCGCCACGCTGGCGCGGTCATCGTCCCACTCCTGGCCTGTTGTGGCGCCGTCCTTGACCAATACCTCGGTGCGCACCAGTCGACGCTGGGCGGCATTCAGTTCCGTATGGCGCTGAACCACGACAGCCTCGGCGGCCGCCTGCTCGCTGCGGCGCATGTTCGCCTGCGCCTGAGTGGCCTTCACGGCATGTTCTGCCCGTTGCAATTGCGCCTGGGCCTCGCGCATCTGGGCCAGCAGCGAATCGATATACATGTGTGCCAACACCTGCCCAGCCTGCACCTCGTCACCTTCATCGGCCAGGATCTGCGCGACGCGACCGCCAAATTTGGCGGCCACGTCCACCTCCGTGGCTTCAATGCGTCCATTGCTGACCATCAGACCGTCCGGCATGGCGCGTTGATCGAACCAGTCCCAGCCGATCCAGGCTGCACCGGCAATGGCCGCCACGATGGCAACTGCGGTGATTTTCTTCTTGATGGGGGCGCTCATGGCTGGGTTATTCCTCTGCGATATCTGAAAACAGGATGGATGGCGGCTGATCGAGTAACGGGGCGCTCGGCACATGCCGTGAGCCGCCACCCAGTGCGGCATACAGCACCACCCGGTTGCGTAGCAGTGCGTGTTGCGCTTGTACCACTTGTTGCTGGGTCTGCAGACGATCACGTTCGGCGTCAAGCACCTCCAGGAAACTGGACCGGCCACGGTCATGGCTCAGACGCGCCAGCCGACTGCGTTCTTCCTGGATCTCGACGGCTTGCTGCTGCACTGATAATTGCTGTTGCAGCCAGTGCTGGCTGGCCAGGGCATCCGCTACGTCGCGAAAGGCGCTCTGGATGATTTGCTCGTACTCAACGACGGCAAGGTGTTTGCGCACATTCGCCAAATCCAGGTTGGCCTGGTTCAGTCCCCCATCGAAGACCGGCAACGACAGGCTTGGTGCGAAGTTCCAGGCACGGCTGCTTGCGTTGAACAAGTCGCTCAGTTCTGCGCTGGCCAGGCCGCCGAAAGCGGTCAAGCTGATGCGCGGGAAGAAGGCCGCGCGGGCCGCGCCGATATGGGCGTTGGCGGCACGCAGGCGATGCTCTGCCGCGACGATGTCCGGGCGGTTGATCAGCAGGTCGGATGGCAGGCCGGCATCCAGGGGCTGGACCAGGGTCTGATCGGCGACAGGCCTGTAGTTGGCATCGACGAGGTCAACCTGTCCGACCAGCAGATTCACTGCATTGCATTGCAGGTCGCGTTGCTGTTGCAGTTGCAGCGCCAATGCCTCGGCCTGGGTCAGCAGCGTCTGCACCTGGGTCAGTTCCAGCTTGGTCACTGACCCCATCTCAAACCGATGTGTGAAGATGCGCAGCGATTCGCTCTGGTTGGCCTGAGCGGCGTTAGCCAGGCGCAGGCGCTCATCCAGCTCGTGGAGGCCAATCCAGGCGTCGGCCACCTGCGCCACCAGGCTGATCGTCACTGCCCGATGCCCGGCCTGGGTCGCCAGGAATTGCTGCAAGGCTTCTTCGTTCAGGCTGGCGATACGCCCCCAGAAGTCGATCTCCCAACTGCTGATACCCACACCTGCCTTGAATTCGTTGCCAGTCAAGATCTGATCGGTTTTCGACAGATCCGCAGGCGTGCGCGTGCGTTGCGCATCGACTCCCAGGGCAACAGTGGGCGTCAGGGAGCTGCGCTCGATGCGGTAGGCAGCCTGTGCTTGCCGAACCCGCAAAGCGGCACTGCGCAGGTCGTGGTTGTGAAGCAGCGCCTGGCGGATCAGAGCCTGTAAATGAGGATCGGGAAAATAGCTCTGCCAGGTTTTATCGGCCGCCGAGGTCAGTGCGGCATCCTCGAATCTTTTACCGCTCCCTTGCTGGTAATGCGCAGGCAAGGTGCTGTTGTTGGGTGTTGTATACGGCGGTATTAGCGTAGTGCAGCCTGATAGCAGCACCATCACAAATGCTGCATTGCACTGTCGTGACATGATGTGAAGTTTCCGATCCATAGGAGGCATGGAGGGAAGTGTGCTCTTCACGCGTCAATCGTCTTTCAAGGTTTTATCAAGATTTCATCAAGTGCGGCCAAAGTGCCGGTCTGCGGAACAGACGCCCACGGCGCAGCCTTGCCTTGAGCGTCTGAGATTATTTTGGGGGCTGTAGCGGTGTCAGCACTGAAACGGGCGGCTCGCTCATGAGCAGCCAAGCGCCCGCCACCAATAACAAGACTGCCGCCACGGTACAGGCCAACCAAATCAGTTTCCGGCTCCATGGGCCCCGTGCCGGGATGGACTGTCTACGTGCGCGCACTGTGGATGTCTATTCGCCTCAGAATGAATAGTGCAATGAGGCAAAACTGGTGACGCCCGTTTTTTCTTCCACCACAGGACTTTTGTCCGCCTCTTCGCGGAACTCCATGACATTCACCCCGACCAACATCGCCCAATGCTTATTGAAATTATGTTGCCAGTCCGCTGACAACGAGTAGGCATAGACGCCGGACTCGGCATCGAAACGAGAGAACCGGGAAGCCTGGGCCTGGGCATCGCTCACCCCGAAGTAGGTTTGGTTGTAGCGCTTATCCCCGGCATGCACGTTCATGCCAAGGGTAATCACATCACCTGCCGTTTCCAGTACGGTGCTTTCCAGGCCCAACCGGTAACGATTACCACGCTTATGACCGGCAACGCGCAGCTCTGCTTCACCATTGATCGACAGCCAGGAGGTCAAATCCTGTGCCAGCAGAAACGTGGCAGTGGTCGCGCCTGTGACTTCACCCATCCCCTGGAGTCGCTTGGAGCCAGGACGCCAATCGCTGTCTTCATCAGTACGGCCAAAGTCGTAGCCGATTGCCACGCTGGAGTAAAACCCGCTCTGAGTCAGGTATTCCGCGCCAAGGCCGCGCACGGAATCGGCAAAGAAAATGCCGCGATAAATACTCAGTGTCGGCACCAGCATGTCTCGCGATTCTTTTGCGCCCAGATAGCGGGGGGTGTAGGCGGCACCCAGTCCCACCGTGACCTCGGTTTTTTCGCCAAACAAGCTGGTGGGTACGTCAGCGACTTGCTGCTGGGCCTGGCTTTTCAGCGGCATTAGCAAGCAGAGGCTGCCGGCAATGAAGACCGAGACAGCGCTGGTCATGTGCCACTTGTGTTTGTATCGAGAAACGGGCTTGCTCATGGCGGTTCATCCTTTGAGGTTTAGTACCCCGGTAGTGAGCCGCCCTCGATACAAGGTCGTGCCAAGAAACGATGAAGACTTCGTCAAGGACAGCGGGCCAGGTTTTGCCTGTGCCCGCTTTCAGGCTGACGCAGCCTTTGCCTTGAATCAGCCAGGCAACTCGATATGGATGCGACCGCCGCCCTCGGCACGATTATGGACACTCAGCTTGCCACCATGGGCTTGGCAGATAGCTACTGCCACCGACAGCCCCAGCCCGCTGCCACCTGCATGGCGAGAGCGCGAATGTTCGGCACGCCAGAAGCGGTCGCACGAGCGCTCGATATGCTCCGGTGCGAAGCCCGGGCCAGCATCCTCGACGTCGAGCAGCAACCGGTCTTGCCGCTTGCTGGCCCGCAGCGCCAGATAGCCCCCGGATGCTGCGTAGCACAGGGCATTGTCGAGCAGGATAGACAGTACCTGGCCTAAGCGGTCGCGATCGGCGATCAACATCAAACCGTCCGGACAGTCGAGGACGATGTTCACCGGTTGCTGTTGCAAGCGTGGTGCCGCCCAAGCCACTCGCTCTTCCATCAGGGGCTTGAGCGCAAAGCTTGAGAGCGTCAACTGCAACTGGTCTGCTGTGGCCAGCGACAATAAGTACAGATCATCAATGAGCCGATTGAGCTGATCAAGCTGTCGCATGATCATGGCCAACTGTTGTGGTGAGGCGTCGAATACGCCATCGATCAGACCCTGTAGCCGCCCCTTGGCAGCGGTGAGGGGCGTGCGCAGCTCGTGGGCGATGGCGGCGCTGGATGCCTGTAATTCCCGCTCCTGCCGCTCCAGGCGCTCAGCCATGTGGTTGAAATCGGCCATCAGGCTATGCAGCGCTGCGGGTGCATCGCGCACGTTGCCTGCTCGTGACCGGAAGTCTCCGCCGGCGATGTGCATTGCCGAGATCGCAACGGCGCTGAGTTGGCGCGACAGGCGCAACGAGACCCAGATGCCGCCGCCGATAATCAGGGGGAGCGCAATCAGTGCCAACCCGCTGAACCACAGCAGATCCGCCCGGAGGACCTCTGGCGTGAAGTAATCGCCATAGAGGTATTGCCCATAGATTTCACGCAGGCGCTCGGCATTGGCGGCATGGTCGACTTCCAGGACCTTGAGTTCCTGGCGCACGGCCTCGGGCAGTGCGTTCCGCAGCTTGGTTTCCCACGAGAAGAAGCGTAGCCACATGCCAGCACCCACCACCAGTATGGCCGCCAGTGCCAGGCCGGTCATGCGCAGGCTGATCCAGTACCAGAGTTGGCGGGAGAGTCCTTTCTTTGCCGTGCTCATGCCGGATTGCTGAAGCGATACCCCAGCCCCCGCACCGTCAGAACGACATCGTGAATGCCTGCACGTTCCAGCTTGCGTCGCAGGTTGTACAGGTGGGCATCGATCACTCGCTCCATCGCATCACTTTCGGGCTGGCAGTTGGCGAGCAGCTCGGCACGTGTGTACATGCGCGATGGCGCTGCCATCATCATGGACAGTAGATTGAACTCGGTGCGAGTCAACTCCAGGGGTTGACTCGTGCCATTGATTTCAATGGTCGCCAGTGCCGCGTTCAAATCAATGACCAGGTGATTATACCGTAGCAAGGTCGACTGACCCTGGCCACCCCCACGCCAACGCCGCAGCACCGCATGCACGCGAGCAACCACTTCCCCTGGGTTGTAGGGTTTGACCACATAGTCATCAGCACCGTACAGCAGGGAGTTGATGCGGCTGGGTTCGTGCCCAACAGCGGTCACCATAATGACTGGGGTCGCTGAGTGTTGGCGAATGGCAGTCAAAACCTCGTTGCCGCTGAGTCCCGGCAACATGATGTCCAGCAGCACCAGATCCGGCCGCCAACGCGCGTGGTAGTCCAGGGCTTTATGACCATCTGCTGCATGTCGCGTCTGGAATCCATCCCGGCCAAGATAGGCCTCCAGTACTTCAGCCCCATCGAAATCATCCTCGACGATCAGTACTCGTCCTAAACTCACAGGTCACTCCTTCATGCGATCTTGATGGATTGTTGATCGTTACTTGATATTGCGGTGTAACGATCATTGCGCTTCTGAATGCGGTGGCAAATCGTTGAGATGACTAACTGCTGTTAATGGAAAGCGAATCGACAATCTTATTTTTAGTCATTTGTCAAGATTTATCAATGCTGGCAATCAGGATGAATGGAGGGGGACATATGGAAATATCACCAAATGTAGATCGCTGGGGCTTTCAGCGCTTCGTTGAGTCGTCGGTGTCCGAAGGGTTCCTGCGCGAGCCGGTCATTATGGAAGGAATGTCTGGTTCGCGTATCACGCGCAATGGCCTGCCGTATGTGAATTTCTCGGGGATCAACTACCTTGGCTGGCAACAGGACCCGCAAGTGCTCGATGCGTTCTGTGAGTCGGTCAAGCGCTATGGGCTTTCCACCGGAGGGTCGCGGGCGACGCAGGGTGTCTGCGAGCCACATTTCCGATTGGAAACGTTGCTCAGCGAGCATCATGGCAAAGACAAAACACTCACGTTTGCCTCAGGCATGCTGGCCAACCTTGGCTTCATCAATGCCATGACGGCGAAGTTTAATTTCTCCCCCAGCAGCGGCATTGACAACCGCGATGCCGTGCTGATCTTTGACCGTGATTGCCACTGGAGTCTCTGGAAAGCAGCCGGGCACCTTAAGTACGGCGAATCGCTGCTGTCGTTCAAGCATAACGATGTGGCCGACCTTGAGCGTGTTCTGCAAAATATCGGAGATCGAAAGGCCATTGTGGTTTTCGAAAGTGTCTACTCCTCCGATGGGAGTGTGGCGCCTATCGGTACGATCCTGGATGTGTGTGAACGATTCAATGCCCTGAGCTATATCGACGACGCCAATGGCTTCATGGTGTATGGCGAGCCGCAGCGCAATTTCTATGAAGAGTTCCAGCACCTTCGCCGCGCCGATTTCATCATGATCTCATTATCGAAATCAGTAGGCCTGGAAGGCGGCGCGATCAGCGCCAAAGCGGAGTACATCGACGCCTTTGAAGTACTGAGTGGAACGTCGATCTTCACTGCAGCCATTCAACCGCCAACGGCAGACGCAGCGGCATCCATCATCGAGCACCTCAAGCGCGACCCTTCCATCATGGATGACTTCCTGCGCAGAAGCTTGGCGTTTCGCATGCGATTGCTTGACAGTGGCCTGCAGCTCAATAGCGCACCGTCTTACATCACCTCCGTGTTGATCGGCAAGGACAGCAAGGCCGAGCAAGTTCGGGAGCAGTTGGAGCAACAAGGCTTCTGCGTGCCGATCTTCCGCTATCCGGCGGTCAAGCCCAATCAGGCACTGATACGGCTGATCCTGCACCGGCACCACACCGACGCGGAAATCGAGAGGTTCGCCCATAGTCTGGAAAATCTGCTCGGTTGCGATGACTCATCCAGTCGATTGGGCGAGCGTATGCTAGCGGCAGCGAACTAGGTCAGGAAGTCGCATATGACACGCATGGAACAGGTGGTGCGGATCGGCTTGCCGGCCTGCACAAATGACACCACTTGGGCGGCGGAACATATTGAAATCAAGGACTCGATTGCGACGATTGACCGAACGTCCTGGAATCAACTGTGCAAGCCTCATCAGTTTTGCAGCCATGAGTATATGGCTGCCCTGGAGGCCAGCGGTCTGGAATGCCAGTACCTTTATGCGCTGGCCATTTCAAACGGTGAACTGGTCGGCGCTGCTGTAGCCACCCTATGGCGGATTCATCTGCCATATGGGATGTCGTTGCGCATCACGACCCTGGGAACGCCGGTCAATACTGGGTTGCCGCTGATGTTAGCGGTCACTGCGAATTCCATAAGCCTGCGATATGGTCTGGTGACTGCGCTGGAGCGGGCTTCAATCAAGCGCGGCATCCGATTGTTTGTCGGGCGGGATTTTCCGACATCCGACTACCTCCACAAGCAGGCGCTCGACAAGCTCTACAGCTGCGCGCATTTGGAGCTGCCCTGGACAGACTTTGAGCAGTATCTGGAGCAGCACTCCAAGCGCAAAAGCATACGCCGTGATATGCGATCGCTTGAAAAGGCAGGCTACCGTCTTGAAATTCGCGAGGGTCAGGCACTGTCGATTGATGAAGCGCAGCGCTTGCACGCCTTATGGTTACAGCTGTATCGCAAACATCACTCGCCTGACCAAATCATGGTCACCGAAGATTTCTTTCTGCAAATGAGCCAGCTCGACCATGCGGTGTGGTTGCTGCTGCGCAAGGAAGGACGTATTGATGCGTTCGACCTCTGTTTTGTTCTGGGCGACCATCTGGAGTCCACCTATTGCGGCGTGGATCTGGAGGCAACGAGTCGCCTGTCCATCCACCGCGCAATGGGCTACCAGATCGTTCGCCACGCCATCGGCAAAGGATTGCGCAGCATTAACTTTGGTATTTCCAACGAGCAGGGAAAAGTCGAAATGGGCTGTCGCCTGCAAGCCTGTTACGCCTGGATGCAAGCCAATCCCAAGTGGCTCGGACGACTGCTTCGCATGCTCCTGCATCGATTTGTGCTCAAGCACGACCAGGACAAGCTCGCGCTGGAAAACCTGACTGTGGAAGACCAGCGGTGAAGCGGCTGCTACACAAGCATGGCGCCGGTCTTTTGCTCTTGACCGGTCTGCAGTGGGTGATTTCGGTGGCGGATTGGATGCTGATCGTGCTGCTGCAGATCGTGGTATTCGATCTGACCCAGTCGGCATTCAACATCATGTTGCTGGTCATTTGCGAGTTGATCCCGATGCTGCTGTTCGGCGCATGGGCCGGTGCAGTGGCCGATCGCACCGATCTCAAACGGGTACTGGTCTGGGCCTGTGTGGCGCGTCTGTTCATCATCCTGGCACTCTTGCTGCCGGCGATGCGTGGGCAGCTTATCCCTATCCTTGCCATTGCTGCCCTGGCGGCGACATGCAACCGGTTCTTCGTGCCGGGTGCCAGTGCCTTATTACCCAGCCTGGTTTCGGCTGATCGGCTACCCGCTGCCAACGCCATCATCATGGCCGCGCGCATGTCAGGGATGGCCATCGGTACGCTGTTGGCTGGCGTGCTGGCCAGTCACTACGGGCATGTGGTGGCGGTTGTGGTAATTGGCGTGCTGCTGCTCATCGCCAGTGTCTTGTGTGTGTTGTTGCCCTCGCCCCATGCCAAGCGGGAGCAGGCCGATGAAGCAGGTATCTGGCGCGATTTGCGCACGGCGGTTTCACGCTATGGAGCCAGCCTGATACTGCCCATGACGGCCAGTATGCTGGTGATGCTGGCCCTTGGCAGTTTTGAGATTCTTGCGCTTGTCTATGTGGTCCAGGTGCTGGAACGTCCACCGGCCGATGTCGGGTTGCTATTCGGCGCCTATGGTGTCGGCATGTTGGCTGGACTTGCTTTGTCGTCATGGTCCCGTGTCGTACAGCAATATGGCGCATGGATGTTGATCAGTCTGACCCTGATATGTGCCTCTATCTGGGTTGTATCGCAAGTCGACAGCCTCGGTTTGGCATTGCCGTTGGTGGCTGTGACGGGGCTGGCGGAGGGGCTGGTCATTACCCTGAGCCTGTTGCGCATCTATCAACAGGTTGCTGGGGATTTCTATGCCCGTGTGATTGCATTGCTGGATACCGGCACAGGCGCGGCCTTTCTTGTTTCGGTCATGCTGACAGGCGTCGTGGCCGATAAGGTACCGGCAAACATCTTGCTGGAAGGGCTCGCCATGACGCTCACCGGCTTGCTGCTGTTGGGGGTCATTGTGATGAAGGTGAGTACAGCCTGGCTTCACCTGAAAAAGGTGGCGCCAGGATAGAAAACCGTTAATCACGCATAGCACTGACGCCCGCTCTTTTGAAGGACACCCTCATGCGGCTGCCAACGCAGCGGGCGAATGCGATTGCGCAGCTGCCGCCCCATAGGTGGAGCGAATCCTATCCTGCATCTCAATCTACTGCGACTTGCGCGCCTCCCTTGCGCGGCACCGCACTGAAAAGCAGAACTTTTACCACGATGACCAACACGGCCAGGGCGGCAAACAGCAAACCACTGTAAAGGGTGCCCTGCAATCCCATGCGTGTCAGGAACCAACCACCGGTGGTAGAACCAATCGTCACGCCCAGATTGATGAACGATATGTAGATGCCGGTGGCGAACTCCGGCGCGTGCGGCGCTTCGGAGGTCAACCATATCTGCGTAACGATCAGCCCGCTGGTATGGGTCGCGCCCCAGATCACCACGATCAACAGCATTGTCATCACGGACGGGCTGGCGAACAGATACAACAACCCATAGGCTGCGGCCAGCAGGACCGGGTGCAGGATCGTTGTCCTGACCATGTTCTGACCGATCAGTTTGCCGGCATACAGATTGCCGGCAACACCACCGATACCGAAGACCACCAGCAGAACACTGATCAATTGCGCGCTCATGCCAGTTTCTTTGGCCAGGTACTCGGTCGAGTAGCTGTACACGGAAAACATCGCGGCGAAAATCAGGGTCGAAGCGGCAATGTTCAGCCAGAGCGGGAATTTACGCAGAATTGCCAACTGTTCCTTATAGGAAATACCGAGTTTCCCGGGCGCATCCGGCAGCCTGACAATGATCCCCAGGCCCGCAATGCAGTTGACCGCAGCGCAAAACAGAAACGAGGCTTCGTAGGAAAATTGTGCAGCGATAAGTGTCGTCAGTGGCACCCCAAGCACCATACCCATGCTGGTGCCGACAAAAGCCTTGGCAGCGGCGCGGGTTGATTCACCTGGCGGGTAGAGCGAAGTAGCCGCAACAAATGCCAGGGAAAAATACACGGGGTGGAACAGCGCCGGGATGATGCGCAGCACCATCAGCGATTCAAAGTTGGGTGCATAGGCCGACAGCACACTGGTCCCGGCAAAAATGAACAGGGCAATCGTGAGGACCTTCTTGCGGTTGAAGCGCGAAAGCAGCAACACCATGATCGGGCCGAACATTGCAATGATCAGTGCGAACAGCCCAACCAACAGGCCCGCCTGCGACGCACTGATCGAGAAGCGCTCGATAATCACCGGAAGAATCCCGACGACACCGAACTCGATGGTGTAAACACCAAACAGGCCCAATGCCAGGAAGTAGATCGGATGGAGCATTTTCATGAGTCAGACTCCAGCGGGACCACGATTTTTCCGAACTGCTCGCCCGCATCCAGATAACGGTGGGCGGCAACGATCCGGCCGAACACAAAGGTTTTCGCAATGATCGGGCTAGCGCCCCCTTTTCGAGACCGGCGTGTGGTCATTGCCCGTAGACGGCGTTGCAAAGGTCTACGGTGAACTGCCCGAACATGCCTTCGAATGCGGTGTTGGTGAAGGCGACCACTGTCAGTTGCTCTGCCGGGTCGACAAACCACGAATGCCCATAGGCTCCGCCCAGCCGCCAACTGCCAACCGACTCGGCGGTTTGGGCCGCTGCCGGGTCCTTGAGTACCGTGAAGCCCAGACCGAAGCCGCGCCCGGGCCAGTTGTCCAGTTCCAGTTCGCCGGTCTGGTTGCTGCCCATTTCATCGACCAGTGCCTTGGGCAGTAACGGCGCGCCGCCCTTGCGCAAGGTTTCGAGCAACTGAAGAAATTCACCCGCGCTACCGACCAAGCCGGAACCGCCGGAGTTATAAGCCTGTGGGTCCAGCGCCCGGGCCGGCTCCAGCTTGATGCCAGCATTCCCTTCGAAGACTGGAATCACTTCCAGCGCTTTCATGCGCCGTGGCTGTGGCTGATCGTTCAGGTACGCCGGACTCAGGCGGCTGACCTCTGAAACACTGAAGCCGGTATCGCGCAACGCCAGTGGCCGGGAAATCAGCTCGTCGATGGCCACGGCGAGGGACGTGCCGTTTACCGCGGCAATCAACCCGCCTAGTACATCAGTGGCGATCGAATAACCCCATCCGCTGCCGGGTTTGTACAACAAAGGGGCATGGCTCAGACGGCGCAGGTTTTCTTCCAGCGTAAGGCTGCTGCACTCCATACCGTCGGACACCCCGGCATCGCGATAAGGGCCGCCTTGCTCGCTTTCCAGGAAGCCATAAGTCAAACCGGCGGTATGACACAGCAACTCACGCACAGTGATGGTCGCGGGCTGGCCGTCACCCAGGGTCGGTTTGAAGTAAGGCAACCAGTGCTTGATGTCATCGTCCAACTGGATTTTGCCTTGGGCGACCAGTACCAGCGCCGCCACCGAAACGATCGGCTTGGATACCGAAGACAGCCGAAACAAGGCATCCTCGCGCATCGGCAATTGCGCTTCACGATCGGCTAGGCCGGCCGCTCGGCGATAGATAAGCGTGCCCCGGTGAGCCACCAGCACCACGGCGCCGACCAGGCGTTGGTCGTACAGCGTCTGTTCGAGCACGGCGTCGATTCGTAAACCCAACTGATCGGGCTCGAACGAGCGAAGAGACTGTAATGGGCGAAGCGGTTGGTTGACTGACATGTCTGGCCCCGAAATAGCTGAATGGATTATCTGGTTGGGGCGATGGTAGAGCCGGCCATTGCGGAGAAACAGAGGTTACACTTCCGGGGTCCACGGACCTTTTTGTCCGCAATCAGAGGAGTGAGCGTTGGATAAGCTCAATGGCATCACGGTGTTCGTGCAAGCCGCCGAAAGCCGCAGTTTTGTAGGGGCCGGCCGTTTGCTCGGGATCTCCGCCTCGGCAGTGGGCAAGAGCATTGCACGCATGGAAGAGAAACTCGGCGCGCGTCTGTTTCATCGCAATACCCGCAGCATCAATCTGACCGGCGAGGGCTCGCTGTTTCTGGAGCGCTGCCGCAGAGTGCTCAACGAGCTGGAAGCCGCGGAGCAGGAACTCTCCAGCGCCAGCGAGACACCACGCGGCAAACTGCGCATCAGCCTGCCGCTGCTCGGCAACGTATTGTTCATGCAACTGTCACGGTTCATGCAGTGTTATCCAGAGATACAGCTAGAGCTGGACTTCACCGATCGGCTGGTGGATGTGATCGAGGAAGGCTTCGACGCGGTGGTGCGCACCGGCCAGTTGCACGACTCCCGATTAGTGGCAAGGAAACTGGACAGCTTCGGCTACTACCTGGTGGGCGCTCCAAGCTACTTTGCCAGCAACGGCTATCCGGCCAATGTAGAGCAACTGCAAGAGCACCACTGCCTTCATTACAAACTGCCTTCGACGGGCAAACTGGAAAAATGGCCGCTGTCGGGGCTCGCGCAAGGCACAGAGGTGAAGGTGCCGGCGACGATGGCCTGCAATAACCTGGAAATGCTGATCCACATGGCCAGACAAGGACTGGGCATCGCCTGTGTCCCCGAATTCGCGGTGCGTGAGGCTTTGGACAACGGTGAACTGGTGTCGATTCTGCCCGATCGGGTGCAGCGCACACTGAACATACAGGTGGTGTGGCCATCGAGCCGGCACCTCACGCCGAAGCTGCGGGCGTTCATTGATTTTATTTGTGACGGGCGCGCGCGCGGATGAGGGCTGCCGGCTTTTTAATGGTTTTTCCCGGGGATTCCAGTTTAGCGGTGAGAACAGGGTGATTGCTGGACAGTGAGCCGAATAGACGCCATATTCGGCTCATCACATGAGCCGAATATCATTTCTAATCGGCTCACCTCACTCCAAGAGTACCGCCCCCATGACACCACATTGGATCTGGCAGCAGCCTGATTGGCCGAATTTCCAATGGAAAGCCGAGCGCTTGACGCCACTTTTGCGCGACTGCGTTCAGGCGCAAGGTCGGTTGATGGGGATGGCCAGTTCGGTAGGCAGTTCGTTGAGCACGCAAAACGAACTGGATGCGTTGTTGCAGAACATCGTGACCTCATCCGCTATCGAGGGTGAACAGTTAAATGTTGGCTCCGTACGCTCTTCTCTGGCGCGACGGTTGGGGTTGGACCTGGCAAATGGCGAAAAGGTGAGCCAGCGCAGTGAAGGCCTTGCGCAATTGATGTTCGACGCGACCCGGCATTTCGCTGAGCCACTGACATTGGTTCGATTGCTGGATTGGCATCAATGGCTGTTTCCTGAGCAAGACATGGATCTCGCCGCCCGGTCGATCCGTGTCGGTGCCCTGCGCGGCGACGAGCCCATGCAAGTGGTTTCGGGGCGACTCGACAGGCCGACCGTTCACTTCGAAGCGTCGCCTCGCCTTGGTCTTGAGCGACAGCTCGAAACCTTCCTCACCTGGTTTGAAGCCAGTCGAAATCAAGTTGGCCTCGACCCTTTGCTGCGGGCCGGCGTCGCGCACTTCTGGTTCGTGACGTTGCATCCTTTCGACGATGGCAATGGTCGCCTGACGCGAACGATCACTGATCTGGCCCTGGCTCAGGGTGAAGCTCAGGCCATCCGTTTCTACGCTATGTCGGCGAGTATTCTGGATGATCGTTCAGGCTATTACCGAGTGCTAGAAACCAGCCAGAAAGCCACGCTGGATATCACCGAGTGGCTGGAGTGGTTCCTGCAAACCTTGTTGCGCAGTTTGCAGCAAGCCATGACGCGGATCGAGTCGGTGCTGGGCAAGGCGCGTTTCTGGCAGGCGCATCGGGAATCCGAACTGTCGGCCGAGCAGAGCAAAGTACTGAATCGCTTGCTCGATGGCGGGGAACGAGGTTTCGATAATGGCATCAGCGCCGCTCAGTACCAGGCAGTGGCAAAGGTTTCCAAAGCCACCGCAACCCGTCATCTGGCCGAACTGCTAGAGAAGGGCTGCCTGAAACGGTTGCCCGGCGGCGGGCGCAGCACTCGATATCAAATCAGCTATCCCGATGACTCAACACATTAATCATGATCACCACAGAGGCGAATTGACTCCCAAAACCATTGACCGAAACGCCTCGCTCATTTGCCCATACCCCCTATGTCTGCTAGTGTCGCGCCGGTTTAACGTCAACCGGAAATAGCCGCCATGGCCCGCAAAAAAGCTGCACTGGATTTCGAACAATCCCTCGCTGACCTGCAAACGCTGGTAGAGCGTCTGGAGAACGGCGAATTGTCGCTGGAAGACTCGCTGACCGCTTTCGAGCAGGGCATCGGGCTGACCCGTGATTGCCAGGCGGCGCTGGCTCAGGCCGAGCAGAAGGTTCAAGTGCTGCTCGAGCGTGATGGCGAGTTGGCCGAGGAACCCTTCGACGCGGATCAACCAGAATGATTGCAGCGTATTCGGCGACCAGCCAGGCCCGCGTCAATGCGGTACTGGAAACCCTGTTCAATCCGCCCGGCCCTGAACTCGCCCGCCTCTACGAAGCCATGCGCTACAGCGTGATGAATGGCGGCAAGCGCGTACGCCCGTTGCTGGCCTACGCCGCGTGTGAGGCGCTGGGCGGCAAGGCCGAGCAAGCCAACGGTGCGGCTTGCGCGGTGGAACTGATCCACGCCTATTCGCTGGTGCACGATGATTTGCCGGCCATGGACGACGACGATCTGCGTCGCGGCCAGCCGACTACGCATAAAAAATTCGATGAAGCCTGTGCAATCCTCGCCGGTGACGGTTTGCAGAGTCTGGCCTTCAGCGCCCTGCTCGACCCGCGCCTGAGCAATTGCGACGCCGAAACCCGTCTGCAGATGGTCAGCGCCCTGGCATTGGCGGCGGGCCCGGCGGGCATGGTCGGCGGCCAAGCCATCGATCTCGGTTCGGTGGGCCTCAAGCTCGATCAAAAAGCCCTTGAATACATGCACCGGCACAAGACCGGCGCGCTGATCGAAGTCAGCGTCAAGCTCGGTGCCCTGGCCAGCGGTCATGCCGCGAAGGACGAACTGAAGTCCCTGCAGAGTTATGCACAGGCCATTGGCCTGGCATTTCAGGTCCAGGACGACATTCTCGACGTTGAAAGTGACACCGAAACCCTCGGCAAACGCCAGGGCGCCGATATCGCCCGGGACAAGCCGACCTACCCGGCCCTGCTCGGTCTCGACGCGGCCAAGGCCTATGCCCTGGAATTGCGCGACCAGGCGCTGCACACGCTGCGACCGTTTGACGCGGCGGCCGAGCCATTGCGCGATCTGGCCCGGTATATCGTCGATCGCCGCAGCTGACGGCGTATCCGCCAAAAAAAAACCAACGCGTGGGCAGGGGGCGATGCATCAGGTAAACTGCTGCATCTTTTATACCTATAACGATTCGCCTGATGCCCACGACGTTTCATGAGATTCCCCGCAAGCGCCCGACCACGCCCCTGCTCGACCGTGCCAACACGCCGGACGGCCTGCGCCGGTTAGGCGAAGCCGAGCTGGAAACCCTGGCCGATGAGTTGCGCCTGGAATTGCTCTACACGGTCGGTCAGACCGGTGGGCATTTCGGTGCCGGCCTGGGCGTCATCGAGCTGACCATCGCGTTGCATTACGTCTTCGACACCCCGGACGACCGGCTGGTGTGGGACGTGGGTCATCAGGCCTACCCGCACAAAATCCTCACCGGCCGTCGCGAGCGCATGAGCACCCTGCGCCAGAAGGACGGCATTGCCGCCTTCCCGCGTCGCTCCGAGAGCGAGTACGACACCTTTGGCGTCGGCCACTCCAGCACCTCGATCAGCGCCGCGCTGGGCATGGCAATTGCCGCCCGCCTGCAAAACAGCGATCGCAAGGCGATTGCCGTGATCGGCGACGGCGCACTGACCGCCGGCATGGCCTTCGAGGCGTTGAACCACGCGCCGGAAGTGGACGCCAACATGCTGGTGATCCTCAACGACAACGACATGTCGATCTCGCGCAACGTCGGCGGGCTGTCGAACTATCTGGCGAAAATCCTTTCCAGCCGCACTTACGCGAGCATGCGTGAAGGCAGCAAAAAGGTCCTCTCGCGCCTGCCCGGCGCTTGGGAAATCGCCCGTCGTACCGAAGAATACGCCAAAGGCATGCTGGTCCCCGGCACGCTGTTCGAAGAGCTGGGCTGGAACTACATCGGCCCGATCGATGGCCACGATCTGCCGACCCTGATCGCCACGTTGCGCAACATGCGCGACCTCAAGGGCCCGCAATTCCTGCACGTGGTCACCAAGAAAGGCAAAGGCTTCGCTCCAGCGGAAGTCGACCCGATCGGCTACCACGCCATCACCAAACTCGAACCTGTGGACGCACCGGCCGCCGCGCCGAAGAAAGCCGGCGGGCCGAAGTATTCCGGCGTGTTCGGTGAATGGCTGTGCGACATGGCCGCGGCCGATCCGCGTCTGGTCGGAATCACCCCGGCAATGAAGGAAGGCTCCGACCTGGTGGCCTTCAGCGAGCGTTTCCCGCAGCGCTATTTCGACGTGGCGATTGCCGAGCAACACGCCGTGACCTTCGCCGCCGGCATGGCCTGCGAAGGCGCCAAACCAGTGGTGGCGATCTATTCGACTTTCCTGCAGCGTGGTTACGACCAACTTGTTCACGATGTGGCGGTGCAGAACCTCGACGTGCTGTTCGCCATCGACCGCGCAGGCCTGGTGGGTGAAGACGGCCCGACACACGCGGGCAGCTTCGACCTGTCGTTCCTGCGTTGCATCCCCGGGATGCTGGTGATGACCCCGAGCGACGAAAACGAACTGCGCAAAATGCTCAGCACCGGCCACCTGTACAATGGCCCGGCGGCGGTGCGTTATCCGCGCGGCACCGGCCCGAATGCGCCGATCGCGAAAGACCTCGAACCGATTGAAATCGGCAAGGGTGTCGTCCGCCGCCAGGGCAACAAAGTCGCCCTGCTGGTGTTCGGCGTGCAACTGGCCGAGGCGCTGAAAGTCGCCGAGACGCTGGATGCGACCGTGATCGACATGCGTTTCGTCAAACCGCTCGACGAAGCACTGGTTCGCGAAATCGCCGGCAGCCATGAATTGCTGGTGACCGTCGAAGAAAACGCAATCATGGGCGGTGCCGGTGGCGCGGTCAGCGAGTTCCTCGCCCGGGAAAACATCCTCAAATCGATGCTGCACCTGGGCTTGCCGGATACCTATGTGGAACACGCCAAGCCTGCGCAAATGCTGGCCGAATGTGGGCTGGATGAAGCGGGGATCGAAGAATCGGTACGTGAGCGCCTGCGACTGCTCAACCTGTAAACCCGATCCCTGTGCGGGAGCTGTCGAAGGCTTTGATCTTTTGATCTAGCTCTTCGGCGGCTCCGACCCGCCTAAAAGCAAAATCAAAAGATCACAGCCTTCGGCAACGCCTGCATGGTTTTTCTCTCACGCTTCCTTCTACGGCCAACGCCCTGGCCGATACCTTCAAACGCGACGCATCAGCCCAGTTGGCGCGGAATACAGTAGAGGTAGAACAGCACGGTGGTCGACAGCGCCAGCAGCACCAATGGAACGGCTTCAAGACCGACGAATACCGCCAGCGCACCGATCCAGGCAGGCAGGCCGGCGACCAGAAACGCGGCGCGGCGTTTTGTAGCCAGGGCGATCCAGGCGGCGGGTTCTTCAGGGGTATCGAGGGCTTTTTGGGTGGCGATCAGCGCGTGCTTGTAGTCGCCAAAGAACTTCAGACTGACAAACATCGAGGCCACACCGGCGATGAACAATGGCATGGCCAGCACCGGCAGAATCGCCTCGCTTTGGCCAAATACGCCGTTGATCACCAACAGCGGCAGCAAGGCCAGCGCCAGGTATTGCCACCAATTGACGGACAATCGTCGCCGTACCTGACCGCGGGTCACGCCCGATCAACCTCGCCCTGATGCTCATTGCCCATCATGTGGTCGAGCTTGCTGGCCTTGGTGGCCAGATAGAGTTTGTTGTGCGGGTTGTGCCCCGTGTGCAACGGCACGCGCTCGGCGACGACGATGCCCATGTCGGTCAAGGCTTTGACCTTGCGCGGGTTGTTGGTCATCAGACGCAGGGACTTCACGCCCAGGTGCTCCAGCATCGGCAGGCACATGGCGTAGTCGCGCTGATCAGCGGCGAAACCCAGACGCTCGTTGGCTTCAACGGTGTCGGCGCCGCCGTCCTGCAATTCATAGGCGCGGATCTTGTTCAACAGGCCAATACCACGACCTTCCTGACGCAAGTAGAGCAACACACCACGGCCTTCACGGGCGATCGCCTGCAAGGCTGCCTCGAGTTGCGAACCGCAGTCGCAACGCTGACTGAACAAGGCATCGCCGGTCAGGCATTCGGAGTGCAACCGGCCGAGTACCGGAGCACCGTCGGCGAACTCACCCAGGCTCAGCACCACGTGCTCGCGCCCGTTCTCTTCATCGAGAAAGCCATGCATGGTGAATTGCGCAAAAGGCGTTGGCAGCTTGGAAGCGGCGACAAAAACGACAGGCACCGATGTGCTCCTGTTCTATAAGTACTGAGGATTCGCAGAGGCGGCATTGTAACAGCACGCTCCTGCACACGCTTAGGCTGAATTATTGGCTATAACGATCAAAAAGTTTGATATCGAACCCGCCTGCTCCCTTGTGGAAACGAGCCTGCTCGCTCTCTCAGGGGAGTCCTCGCCAGTCCGCATGATCAGTTCGAGGCGAACGGATAGGGTTGCTTCCAGCGTTTGAAGATCGGTTTCAGCTGACCGCTTTTTACCAGCAATTCCATCCGCTGGTCGAACAGCACCATCAATTTGCGGGCATTCGGTGTGTCGGCAAAGCACAGATAAAGCGGCAAATCCACAATGTGCGTGCGGCGAAATTGCGACGGGGCCTTGGCTCGGTTGACGATGGAGTTAACCTCGTCCAGCGCGTCGATGTAGTAATCGATGCGGTTGTGAATCAGCATCGAAAGAATCCCGGTACGCCGCACGATTTCGTTGTAGCTCTGCACATTGGGTAAATAATCCTGGAATTTGTAGCCGCGCACCCAGGCCAATCGATAGCTGCCCAGGGTTTCCAGAGTCGGCGCCGGACTGCTGGCCAAGCCCAATGCATAGATCGGATCGGTATCGAAATGCCAGCGCGGATAGAGCACATCGCTCACTTCATCCCGATAAGCACCGACACAGGCGTCCACTTCGCCGCGCTGTGCCAGGCCCGTGGAGCGCGTGTAGGGTTCGGTTCGAATATCCAGTTTGACGCCAGCCGGCTCAAACACTTCGCGCAGCACATCCCAACCCAAACCACGACCATCGGCGTTGGTGAAGTCTTCCCAGGCTTCGCTGGCCAGATGAATCACAGACGGCGTCGTCGGCGCATCCCCGGCCCGGGCGAGCGAGCAAAACACCGCAAAAACCATTAACAGCAACCCGCTTCGCACCATCCGTAGTTCTCTCACTTGACTCCTCAGGCAAAAAGCCACACCAGCCCTTGCATCCCCAACCACGCAAACACCCCTGCCAGCACGTCGTCGAGCATGATCCCGACGCCACCGTGCACGTGCCGATCGATCCAACGAATCGGCCAAGGCTTGAGAATGTCGAAGAAACGGAACATCAGGAACCCCGCCAGCAACCAATACCAGCCTTCGGGCACCAGCCACAGGGTGATCCACATCCCGACCATTTCGTCCCAGACGATGCCTTCGTGGTCGTGCACGCGTAAATCATCGGCGACCTTACCGCACAGCCAGAAGCCGAACAACATGGTGATGCCGAGCATCAGCCAATAGCCCCAATCGGGCAGCATCTGCCACAACGGAATAAAGGGTAACGCCACTAACGAACCCCAGGTACCCGGCGCTTTTGGCAGGGTGCCCGAGCCGAAGCCGAACGCCAGAAAATGCCAAGGGTTGCGCCAGACCGACGGCGGTACGAACTCCGCCGGGACCTGTTTGGGATGATCTGTCACGGTGTCTCCCGAAAATGTTGATAACCCCGGATTGGCGGGGTGATGTCGTGTCCGTCGGCATCCAGAAGTGTCACGCCCTGCCCTGCTATGACCTGCCCAAGCACATGGATCGGCCAGCCGTCCGCCAGCAACGATGGCAACTCGGCGGGCGGCAAGGTGAAGGCCAGCACGTAATCGTCACCGCCGCTCAAGGCGGCTTGCTCAGCATCGGACTGACCAAGGAAGGCCAACAGCGCCTTCGACAACGGCAGCTTACTCCTCTCCACCTGAATCCCGACTTTCGACGCCAGGGCAATATGCCCGCAGTCGGCGAGCAGGCCGTCGGAGATGTCCAGCGCCGCAGTGGCTCTGCCGCGCAATGCCATGCCCAGACCCAGCTGCGGTTGCGGCGACCAGTAATGAGCCCGCAACGGATCAGCAATGGCCGGTTCAGCCATCCGCTGGCCGAGCACCAACGGCAATGCACCCGCGCCGTTCCCCAGCTCACCGCCCACGCAGAGCAAATCGCCCGGCTGTGCGCCGCTGCGGGTCAACGCCAAGCCGGTTGGCACCCGACCGAATACGGTCATGGTCAGGCTCAACGGCCCACGAGTGGTATCGCCACCCACCAGCGCCACACCGCAATTTTGCGCCATGAGGTTCAAACCACGGGCGAAGGCTTCCAGCCAATCAGTGGTCACCGTC
Source organism: Pseudomonas sp. B21-048 (assembly GCF_024748615.1). NCBI lineage: Bacteria > Pseudomonadati > Pseudomonadota > Gammaproteobacteria > Pseudomonadales > Pseudomonadaceae > Pseudomonas > Pseudomonas sp. B21-048. Next base: position 4,990,513 of record NZ_CP087168.1, read on the forward strand.
GGCAAGGTCAGGGCAAGGGTAAAGGCAATGGGAGCGGCGCCCATGGCGGCCAGATCACTGACCGCCACAGCCAGCGAGCGCTGACCGAGCAGAAACGGGTCGCAGGGGTCTGCGAAATGCACACCGGCCACGAGTGTGTCGGTGGAAATCGCCAACTGCTCCCCAGGGGGAACAGTCAGCAAGGCGCAGTCGTCGCCAATCCCCAGAGCAACGCCTTCGCCGCCTTGCGCACAAGGCGCGGCGGCGAAGAAATTGCGGATCAGCTCAAACTCGCCCATCGCAAACTCAAGCGCTGGTTAGCGCTTGAACGCCTTCACTTCAGCTTCACGCAGACGCGGGGCCAGCTTGTCGAGCACACCGTTGACGAACTTGTGGCCATCGGTGGAACCGAAGACCTTGGCCAGTTCGATACCTTCGTTGATCACAACGCGGTACGGCACATCAACGCGCTCGAGCAGCTCCCAGGTAGACAGGCGCAGAACCGCCAGTTCAACCGGGTCCAGCTCTTCGATGGTGATGTCCAGGCATGGCGCCAGTGCGGCGTCGATCCGGTCCTTCTGAGCCGGAACCCCATGCAGGATTTCGCGGAAGTAGGCGCCGTCGACATCGCTGAAATCGTTATCGACCCGAAACTGCGCTTCGATCTCGTTCAGCGATTGCTTGGCCATATGCCATTGGTACAGCGCCTGAGTCGCGAGCTGACGGGCTTCGCGACGCTTGACGCTTTTCGATGGCTTGCCGGCATCCGCAGGCTTTGGATCGCGCGGGTTGAAACGATCGCTATCGTCGCTAATCACTTGGCCTCCAACTGCGCCAGCAGGCTGACCATTTCCAGGGCGGACAGGGCAGCTTCAGCACCTTTGTTACCGGCCTTGGTGCCGGAACGTTCGATGGCTTGTTCGATGGAATCAACGGTCAGTACGCCGAAAGCGACCGGTACGCCGAACTCCATGGACACCTGGGCCAGGCCCTTGGTGCATTCGCCAGCCACGTATTCGAAGTGCGGAGTACCGCCACGAATGACTGCGCCCAAGGCGATGATTGCCGCGAACTCGCCCTTCTGAGCGACTTTCTGCGCAACCAGCGGGATTTCGAAGGCGCCAGGCGCACGGATGATGGTGATGTCGCTTTCGCTCACGCCATGGCGAACCAGGGCATCAACTGCACCGCTGACCAGGCTTTCAACGACGAAGCTGTTGAAACGGCCCACTACCAAAGCGTAGCGGCCTTTAGGGGCGATGAAGGTACCTTCGATGGTCTTCAGGGTCATTCGTTAGATCTCTTAAAGAGCCGGGACGCGTTTTCTACGCGTCCCTCAGTGATGTGTTAACCGCGAATACAGGCCCGCAAATTGCCGGTCATTATTCGGAGGGCACGTATTCTACAACTTCCAGATCGAAACCGGATATCGCATTAAATTTCATCGGCGCACTCATCAGGCGCATTTTGCGCACGCCCAGGTCCCGTAGGATCTGCGAACCGGCACCGACGATGCTGTAGGTGGTCGGTTTTTTCACTGCGCTGTGATCCGCGGTTTCGCGGATATGCGCCAGCAACACGTCGCCATCGAGCGGGTGACCGAGCAACAGCACCACGCCGCTGCCAGCCTCGGCAACCGCAGCCATGGCGGCGCGCAGGCTCCAGCGGCCCGGTTGTTTGACCATCAACAGGTCACGCAGCGGGTCCATGTTGTGCACCCGGACCAGCGTCGGCTCTTCGGCGCACACGGTGCCCAGGGTCAGGGCCATGTGCACGTCGCCTTCCACCGAATCACGATAGGTCACCAGGTTGAACTGGCCCAGTTCGCTGTCCAGCGGCTGCTCGGCAATCCGCTGAACGGTACGTTCGTGGATCATCCGGTAGTGAATCAGGTCGGCGATGGTGCCGATCTTGATGTTGTGTTCGGCGGCAAACGCTTCGAGTTCGGCGCGACGGGACATGGTGCCATCGTCGTTCATCACTTCGCAGATCACACCGCTCGGCTCGAAACCGGCCATGCGCGCCAGGTCGCAGGCCGCTTCGGTGTGACCGGCGCGGGCCAGCGTACCGCCGGCCTGGGCCATCAGCGGGAAGATGTGGCCGGGGCTAACGATGTCTTCAGCCTTGGCGTCTTTGGCGGCAGCGGCTTGCACGGTGCGCGCACGGTCGGCCGCGGAGATACCGGTGGTCACGCCTTCGGCGGCTTCGATGGACACGGTGAACTTGGTGCCGAAACCGGAACCGTTTCGTGGTGCCATCAACGGCAGCTTGAGCAGTTCGCAGCGCTCGCGGCTCATCGGCATGCAGATCAGGCCACGGGCGTGCTTGGCCATGAAATTGATGTGTTCAGGCTGGCAGCACTCGGCGGCCATGATCAGGTCGCCTTCGTTCTCGCGGTCTTCGTCATCCATGAGGATGACCATCTTGCCTTGGCGGATGTCTTCAACCAGTTCTTCGATGCTATTGAGCGCCACAAGGCACCCCCCTTCTTTCGAAATTTGAGCTTCAGGATTTGAGGTAGCCGTTTTGGGCCAGAAAGCTTTCAGTAATGGTGCTGCCAGGCCGTTGCGAAGAGTCGCTTGGCTCTGCGGCCTTGTCGCCGAGCAGAAGGCGCTCCAGATAACGTGCCAGCAAGTCGACTTCCAGGTTCACCCGACGACCAGGCTGGTACGACGCCATGATGGTTTCGCTCAGGGTGTGCGGAATGATGGTCAGCAAGAACTCGGCGCCATCGACCGCGTTCACGGTCAGGCTGGTGCCGTCGACGGTGATCGAGCCTTTATGGGCAATGTACTTGGCCAGGTCTTTCGGGGCACGGATGCGAAATTCCACGGCGCGGGCATTTTCGGTGCGGGCAACCACTTCGCCTACGCCATCGACATGACCGCTGACCAGATGCCCGCCGAGACGGGTGGTCGGGGTCAGGGCTTTTTCCAGATTCACCGGGCTGCCGCTTTTGAGGTCATTCATTGCGGTGCAGTCGAGGGTTTCGCGACTGACGTCCGCCGCAAAGCCATTGCCCGGCAATTCAACCGCGGTCAAGCACACGCCGTTGACCGCAATGCTGTCGCCCAGCTTTACGTCGCTCAGGTCGAGCTTGCCGGTTTCTACGTAAACCCGCACATCTCCGCCTTTTGGGGTCAATGCACGAATACTGCCGATGGATTCGATGATGCCGGTAAACATGGAGTCCTCCTCGAGAACAGAGCCAGCGCTAGAGCAATGGCCAGGAATTATACGCTCGCCGATGGCACAGGGATGGCAGTGACTCGCCAGTCATCGCCAACCGCGCGGATTTCGGTGATTTTGAGCTCGGGTGCGTCTTTCATCTGTGCCAGTGGCCAGTCCAGCAAGGGGCGGGCCGAGGAGCCGAGAAACGTGCCGGCGATGAATATCTGGAATTCGTCCACCAGCCCTAGCTGGGCAAACGCGCCAGCCAGTCGCGGGCCGGCTTCGACCAGCACGTCATTGACGCCACGGTTGGCGAGTTCGACCAGCAACTGATGCAGATCGACCTGACCGTCATCGCCCGGCACAATCAGGCATTCCGGCCCGTTGGCGTACTGTTCTTCCACCGCCACACACGTGGCGACCAGTGCGGGACCGGCCTTGAAGAACGGTACATCCAGCGGCACCCGCAGGCGACCGTCGATCAGCACGCGAAGCGGCGGGCGACTCATGACCAGCGCGGTTTGCTCAGCGTCCAGACCCAATTCGTCGGCACGCACGGTCAAACGCGCATTGTCCGCCAGTACCGTGTCGGCGCCAGTCAGCACCACGCTGGCCTCGGCGCGCAAACGCTGTACCGCCGAACGCGCCGCCGGCCCGGTGATCCACTGGCTCTCGCCGCTTTCCATCGCCGTGCGACCGTCGAGGCTCATCGCCAACTTGACCCGCACGAACGGCAAGCCGTGTTCCATGCGTTTGAGGAAGCCTTGATTGAGCTTGCGTGCCTCGCCTTCCAGCACACCGCTGTCGGTGGCGATACCAGCCTGAGCCAGACGTTGCAAACCGCGACCGGCGACTTCCGGGTTTGGGTCCTGCATCGCCGCAACGACGCGCGCCACACCGGCATTCACCAGCGCATCGGCGCAGGGCGGCGTACGGCCGTGGTGGCTGCAAGGCTCAAGCGTCACGTAAGCCGTGGCGCCCCGCGCCTTGTCGCCAGCGGCGAGCAACGCGTGGACTTCGGCGTGGGGCTCGCCGGTACGCACATGCCAGCCTTCGCCGACAATCTGCCCGTCACGCACCACCACGCAGCCAACCCGGGGGTTGGGGTGGGTTGTGTAATGACCTTTGCGTGCCAGTTCCAGGGCCCGGGCCATGTAATGCGCGTCGAGGATGGCTTGTTCGGAAGAAGTGGTCATTCTTTCACCGGTTCACGGGCGAGGCGATCGATCTCTTCGCGGAACTCGTTGAGGTCCTGGAAGCGTCGGTACACCGAAGCGAAGCGGATATAGGCGACTTCATCAAGCTTCTTCAGCTCCTCCATCACCAGTTCGCCGACCACGAGAGACTTAACCTCGCGTTCGCCGGTGGCACGCAGCTTATGTTTGATGTGCACCAGCGACGACTCGAGGCGCTCGACACTCACCGGACGCTTCTCCAGCGCCCGCTGCATGCCGGCGCGCAGTTTTTCTTCGTCGAACGGCTGGCGACTGCCGTCGGTTTTGATCAGGCGCGGCAACACCAGTTCAGCGGTTTCGAACGTCGTGAAACGTTCGCCGCAGGCCAGGCATTCACGCCGGCGGCGCACCTGTTCGCCCTCGGCGACCAGACGCGAGTCGATGACCTTGGTGTCGTTGGCACCGCAGAAGGGACAGTGCATGGTGGCAGGCAACAAAAAATGGGAGGGCCATGGTAGCGCATCCCCGTGGCAAGACAAGCCATAGGGTTTGCGGTATACAGACTGGCTGTATATGGATTTCACTTGCTGGAGCCGCCAATGTCTTTACGCCCCCTCATTTTGCTCAGTCTTTTCAGCCTGTTGGTGGCCTGTGGCAGCGATGCGCCCAAGCCCCAGCCGCCAACGCCCGGCCCTGCACCACAACAGGCGCAGAAGAAAGCCAAGGCATCGACCGAGCTCGGCCCCCTGCCGGCTTATCAACGTGAATTGAGCGGCACACTGCAGGGCGTGCCGGCCGGTGCCGAAGTCGAACTGGCGTTGCTGGTGATCGACGAAAAGGATCGTCCACAACTATTGCTCGCCAGTTCCAACCTGATCGGTACCAATCAAGCTTTGCCGTTTCGCCTGCGCTTCAACCCTGAATCCTTTCCGGCCGGCGCCCGCGTCGAGCTTCGCGGCCGCGCCAGTCAGTCAGGGCAGTTGATCCTGCATCTGCCGGCGCAAATGATCACACAGCCAACCACCCAGGCATTGGGTCAGCTGCAATTCGTCAAAGCACCATGATTGCACCGCTCGACCTGCAACAGGCGTTAAGCGAACTGCTCGGCGATGCACAGCTTGTCGCCTGTGAGTTGCCAGACACCGAGCTGAAACTCTGGCTGATCGACGGCGACAATATGGACCGTGCCTTCAGCCCGGAAGAAACCCGGCGGATTCTCCACGAGCCGCCGTACTGGAGTTTCTGCTGGGCCAGTGGGCTGGCCGTGGCTCGCTATCTCGCCGAGCACCCGCAATGGGTCGAAGGTAAACGGGTGCTGGATTTCGGCGCCGGCTCAGGGGTGGCCGGGATTGCGGCGGTGAAAGCCGGGGCACTGGAAGTGGTGGCCTGTGACCTGGACCCGCTGGCGATTGCCGCGTGTCGGGCGAATGCCGAACTCAATGGCGTGCAGCTCAGCTACTCGACAGACTTTTTCGCCGAGGCGGATCGGTTTGATCTGATTCTGGTGGCCGATGTGTTGTACGACCGGGCGAATCTGCCGCTACTTGACGAGTTTCTCAGCCGTGGCCAGGAAGCCTTGGTGGCGGATTCGCGCGTGAGGGATTTTTGCCATCCCTTGTATCGGCGCATTGAAATGCTGGAAGCGATGACCTTGCCGGATCTGGCCGAGCCCGAAGAGTTTCGGTATGTGAGCCTCTACCACGCCACCCGGACATGATCGTTCCCACGCTCCGCGTGGGAATGCCTCCAGTGACGCTCTGCGTTACGCGGTACGAAGGGACGCGGAGCGTCCCGGGCTGCATTCCCACGCGGAGCATGGGAACGATCAGTGTTACGGCTTTCAGTAGCCCCTCGCGAAGCCTTATAGTGACCACATTCACGCTTTTACGAGATCCCCCATGAGTCAGGAAACGCCGTACATTTTCGACGCCACGACTGCCGATTTCGACCAGTCGGTGATCGAGAGCTCTTTTCACAAACCGGTGCTGGTGGATTTCTGGGCCGAATGGTGTGCGCCGTGCAAGGCCTTGATGCCGATGCTGCAAACCATTGCCGAGAGCTATCAGGGCGAGTTGCTGCTGGCCAAGGTCAATTGCGACATCGAGCAGGATATTGTTGCGCGCTTCGGTATACGCAGCCTGCCGACCGTGGTGCTGTTCAAGGACGGTCAGCCGGTGGACGGTTTTGCCGGTGCACAACCGGAATCGGCTGTGCGCACGATGCTCGAACCCCACGTGCAAATGCCGCCGCCCGCTGCGACCGACCCGTTCGAACAGGCTCAGGCGCTGTTCGATGAGGGCCGCTATGCCGACGCCGAAGCCACGCTCAAAGTACTGCTGGCTGAAGACAACACCAACGCCAAGGCGCTGATCCTCTACGCCCGCTGCCTGACTGAGCGCGGCGAGCTGGGTGAAGCGCAAGTCGTGCTCGACGCGGTCAAGACCGATGAGCACAAGGCCGCGCTGGCCGGCGCCAAGGCGCAGATCCAGTTCCTCGGTCAGGCCAGGGATTTGCCGGATGCGGCAGACCTGAAAGCACGTCTGGCGAAAAATCCGCAGGACGATGAGGCAGTCTATCAACTGGCGATCCAGCAACTGGCCCGTCAGCAATACGACGCGGCACTGGATGCCCTGCTGAAACTGTTCATCCGCAATCGCAGCTACAGCGAAGGCTTGCCGCACAAGACCTTGCTGCAGGTGTTCGAACTGCTGGGCAATGATCACCCGCTGGTGACCACGTACCGTCGCAAGTTGTTTGCCGCGCTTTATTAAGTGGATCGGGCCATGTGAACCCGATCCCGTAGGAGCGGCCGCAGGCTCCTACGCTGGCTTACACCAGCTGTACAGCGGCGTATCCCCGCCGCTCATCACTTTGACATCTGCGCAGTGGCGCAAGCGCACCAGCAAGCGCTTGCCCGCTGCTGCGCTGCCAGTCAGCCCTTCCAGTTGCTCCAGCAAATCCGGCCCGCTCAATTGCCCGGCCTTGCGCAACAATTCCTGGGCGATCTGCCACAGCGCATCGTCCTGATTCACCGGTTTGGCGGGCGTAGCACTCGCCTCTGGTTTTGCTGTCTGCAACTGCGCACCCAGCTGTGCCCAGTCGCCTTCATCCAGCTCCAGCGTCAAATCCACCGGCCAGTCGCCGATGCTTCCGCGTATTCGCAACATAAGTCTGCTCCTGCCCATACCTGACTCGCATGCTCCCATGGGCCTTGCACAACGCCAAGCAGACGGTCAAACTCTCGGCACTTCCGTTATAAGATTACATAACAAATCTTTCATTTTACTTTTCGGAGACCCACCATGCGCCGTCTGCTGCTCGCTTTGCCGTTTGCCTTGTTGCCGCTGGCTCTCGCCCACGCCGCTGTCGAACATGATCATGATGAGCACGGCAGCCTCAGCGCCCACGAACATGGCGTCGGTCGCCTGAACGCGGCGCTGGACGGCCAGACGCTGGAGCTGGAACTGGAAAGCCCGGCGATGAATCTGGTGGGTTTCGAACACGCCGCCAGCACCGACGCCGACAAGGCCAAAGTCGCCACCGTCCGCGCGCAGCTGGAAAAACCGTTGGTGCTGTTCAACCTGCCGAAAGCCGCCGGTTGCGTGGTCGCGACTCAGGAACTGGAAAGCCCGTTGTTCGGTGACAAGCCGGATGCCGATGACCATGACGAAGAAGACGCCAAAGACGGTCACGAGCATCACCAGGACCATAGCGAGATCCATGCCCATTACCAATTCAGCTGCTCGGCCCCGGGCGCGCTGAAGACCCTGGACCTGGCGACTATCTTCAACACATTCCCGGCCACCCAGAAGATTCAGGTACAACTGATCAGCCCGAGTGGCCAGCAAGGGGTTGAAGTAACAACCAAGGCTGCCGCCCTCAAGTTCTAAACCCACCCCGACCATCAGCACTCATGAAACCGGTTAAATGACCCAAGCACTCATCGAACTGTCCGACCTGGGCTTCAGTTGGCCCGGTCATCCGCCGCTGCTGGACATCCCGGCGTTTCGCCTTATGCCGGGTGAAACCCTGTTCCTCAAAGGCCCCAGTGGCAGTGGCAAGACCACCCTACTGGGCCTACTCGGTGGCGTGCAAAAGCCCGATCGCGGCAGCATTCGCCTGCTCGGCCAGGAGCTGACCGAACTCTCTGCCGGTGCTCGCGACCACTTCCGCGTCGATCACACCGGCTACATCTTCCAGCAGTTCAACTTGCTGCCATTTCTCTCAGTGCGTGAGAACGTTGAGCTGCCCTGCCACTTTTCCAAACTACGTGCCGAACGGGCGAAACAGCGCCACGGCAGCGTCGATCAGGCGGCCGCCACCCTGCTTGCCCACCTGGGTTTGACCGATCAAAACTTGCTCAGCCGCCGCGCCGATTCTCTGTCCATCGGCCAGCAGCAACGGGTCGCCGCCGCGCGTGCGTTGATTGGTCAGCCGGAACTGGTGATCGCCGACGAACCGACCTCGGCGCTGGACTACGACGCCCGCGAGAACTTCATTCGCCTGCTGTTCGCCGAATGCCGCGAAGCCGGGTCGAGCCTGTTGTTTGTCAGCCATGACCAGAGTCTCGCGCCGCTGTTCGATCGCCACCTGTCGCTGGCCGATCTCAATCGCGCCGCCACCCCGTCCGAGGTCTGAGATGTATTTGTTTCGTCTAGCCATGGCCAGTCTGGCTAACCGTCGCTTCACCGCGATCCTCACCGCGTTCGCCATCGCCCTGTCGGTCTGCTTGCTGCTGGCGGTGGAGCGGGTGCGCACCGAGGCCAAGGCCAGTTTTGCCAGCACCATCAGCGGCACCGACCTGATCGTCGGCGCGCGTTCCGGTTCAGTGAACCTGTTGCTGTACTCGGTGTTCCGCATCGGCAACGCCACCAACAACATCCGTTGGGACAGCTTTGAACATTTCGCCAACAACCCGAAAGTGAAGTGGGCGATCCCGATGTCCCTCGGTGACTCCCATCGCGGTTATCGGGTGATGGGCACCACCGAGGCGTACTTCGAGCATTATCAGTATGGCCATCAACAGCACCTCGAACTCGCCGATGGCCGCGCCTTCGCCAGCGATCCGTTCGAAGTGGTGCTCGGCGCCGAAGTGGCCGATGCGCTGCATTACAAGCTCGGCGACAAACTGGTGTTGGCCCATGGCGTGGCGGTGATCAGCCTGGTCAAACACGACGACAAACCGTTCACCGTGGTCGGCATTCTCAAACGCACCGGCACCCCGGTGGACCGCACGCTGCACATCAGCCTCGGCGGGATGGAAGCCATTCACGTCGACTGGCACAACGGCGTGCCGGCGCGCGGTAACGGCCGGATCAGTGCCGACCAAGCGCGCAACATGGACCTGAAGCCGCAAGCGATCACAGCGTTCATGCTCGGCCTCAACAGCAAGATTTCAACGTTTGCGCTGCAACGGGAGATCAATGAATTCCGTGGCGAGCCGATGCTGGCGATCCTGCCGGGTGTGGCATTGCAAGAGCTGTGGAGTTTGATGAGCACGGCGGAAAAAGCCTTGTTCGTCGTCTCGCTGTTCGTGGTGCTGACCGGGTTGATCGGTATGCTCACGGCGATCCTCACCAGCCTCAACGAACGGCGCCGAGAGATGGCGATTCTGCGTTCGGTCGGCGCGCGGCCGTGGCACATCGCGACCTTGTTGGTGCTGGAAGCCTTTGCCCTGGCGTTGTCGGGGGTGATTGCCGGTGTGGCGCTGTTGTACGTGTGCATTGCCGCGGCTCAGGGTTACGTGCAGGCGAATTACGGCTTGTATTTGCCGCTGGCCTGGCCGAGTGAATATGAATGGACGCTGCTCGGTGGCATCCTGATCGCCGCGCTGCTGATGGGCAGCGTGCCGGCCTGGCGTGCTTATCGCCAATCCTTGGCCGATGGTCTGTCGATCCGACTATGAGGACGTTGAAAATGCCCCGCGCCCTGCTCGCGCTGTTGATGTTGGTCGCCCTGCCTCTGTGGGCGGCCGAGCCAAAAGACCTGACCTGGTCGGAAATGATCCCGCCGGACGCTGCACCGGAAGTGCCGAACATGACGCCACTGCACGACCTGTCGAAGATGAGCGATGCGCTGTCCGCGGAGTCGGCTCCAGCGGCCAAGCAGGACATGCCGAACGCACCAGTGGTGAAAAGCCTCGACGGCAAGAATATTCGTTTACCGGGGTACATCGTGCCGCTGGAAGTCAGTGAAGAAGGTCGCACCACGGAGTTTCTGCTGGTGCCGTATTTTGGTGCCTGCATCCACGTACCGCCTCCACCGTCGAACCAGATCGTGCATGTCAAAAGCGAAGTCGGCGTGAAGCTTGATGAGCTGTATCAACCGTACTGGATCGAAGGTGCGTTGCAGGTCAAGGCGTCCACCAGCGAGTTGGCGGACGCGGGGTATCAGATGGAGGCGGACAAGATTTATGTGTATGAATTGCAGGAGTGAGTCCGGCAATTGTGTGTCGCGACGGGGGCAAAAATCGGGACCTTCACTGTTTCATTGAGCTGAGTCAAAAGACCGTATCAGTCGGATCCCTACCATTGGACATCGAACATATTTAACGTCCTTTGGAGCCCCCATGCACAAGTCCGCGCTCTGCGCTTCGCTGTTCGCTCTCGCGCTCGCAGCCCCGCTCGCTCATGCTCACACCGGCGGTGACATCATCGTTCGGGCCGGTGCGATCACCGTCAACCCGGAGGCCGACAGCTCCAGCGTCAAGGTCGATCAAGGCCCGTTGAAGGGTGCCGATCTGGGTGGCAAGGCCACCATGAGCAGCGACACGCAATTGGGTCTGAACTTCGCCTACATGATCACCGACCATCTGGGGATCGAACTGCTGGCAGCCTCGCCGTTCGAACACGACGTGAAACTCAAAGGCACCGCCCTCGGTGCCGCCAACGGCAAACTCGGCACTCTCAAACACCTGCCGCCAACCCTGAGCCTGGTCTACTACCCGATGGACGCCAAGTCCGCGTTCCAACCGTACATCGGCGGCGGTATCAACTACACCTGGATCTACGACGAACACGTCGGCAGTGAAGCCAGCGCCAACGGCTTCAGCAACTTCAAGGCGGAAAACTCCTGGGGCCTGGCCTGGGAAGTCGGTGCCGACTACATGCTGACCGACAACATAATGATCAACGCCCAGGTGCGCTACATCGACATCGATACCACCGCGACCGTGGAAAACAACGCCGTCGCGCCGGGCACCCGAGCCAAGGTCGACGTCGATGTGGACCCGTTCATTTACATGGTGGGTTTGGGTTACAAGTTTTAAGCAACATTTGATCGGCTTTTGTGGCGAGGGAGCAAGCTCCCTCGCCACAGGTTCAGTTTTAATTGACTGCCATTAGCCTCGTAAGGCGCCTTTTTTGATCAGTGCCCCAGCAACCGCGCCAGGCCGACACTCATCGGTGTCTGCTGCGGGTAGGTAAACCGCTCCAGCAAACGCCGGTTATTCGCGCGTGAATGGCGGATGTCACCGGAACGCGCCGGGCCGTAGCTCACAGGCGGCAGCTTGCCGACCACTGCTTCAAGGGCTGCCAGCATTTGCTTGAGGGTCGTAGCCTGATTCCAGCCGACATTCACCGCACCGACTTCCACCTGCGGCTTCTCGATGGCTTGCACCAACACGTCCACCAAGTCCTCGACATAGACAAAATCCCGAGTCTGCTCGCCATCGCCAAACACGGTGATTGGCAAACCTTTCTGCGCGCGCTCGCTGAAAATACTGATCACCCCGGAATACGGTGAGGACGGATCCTGGCGCGGGCCGAAGATGTTGAAGAAGCGGAAAACCACCGGTTCCAGGCCATGCTGGCGGCGATAGAAATCGAAGTAATGTTCGCTCGCCAACTTGTCTGCCGCGTACGGCGTCAACGGTGCCTTGGGCGTGTCTTCGTCGATCGACTCACCTTCGCCATTGTTGCCATAGACCGCCGCACTGGACGCGTACAGCACCCGCTTGACGCCGGTCTGACGCATGGCTTCGCAGACATTCAGCGAGCCGATGAAATTGCTCTGATGGGTCTTCACCGGATCATCCACCGAAGCCTGCACCGAAGCCACTGCGGCCAAGTGCGCCACGGCGCTGCAACCGACCATCACCTGCGCCACCAGTGCGGCGTCGGCGACGTCGCCCACGATCAGTTCGACGAGGGGATTGTCCAGCGGCAGGTTGCTGCGCTTGCCGGTGGAGAGGTCATCGAGAATCCGCACCGAGTGCCCCTTGGCGAGCAAGGCGTCGGTCAGGTGCGAGCCGATGAAACCGGCGCCGCCGGTGATTAAAACAGGGCCGTCAGCCATGGCGATAAAACCTATCCAGTAAGCCCGGGAGTGCCGCGCGCCAGGCGCGGGGCTTGATCCCGAAAGTGTGCAGAATTTTCTTGCAGGCCAGCACCGCGTGTTGCGGTTCTTCAGCGGCGTCGGGCCGCGCGGCGTGAGCCTGGGCGGTCGGTGCTTCGATGGCCAGCGGGTGCAGGGCGCGTGCTTCGGTAAGGATAGCCTGCCCCAGTGCCAGCGGCGTGGTCGCCTCATGCCCGGCGTAGTGGTAAGTGCCCCACAGCGGCGCGGAGCAATCGAGTTGCTTGAGCACCGAAATGATCACCCGGGCGGCATCGTCCACCGGGGTCGGATTACCGCGACGATCATCGGCCATCAACAGTTCTTCAGCTTTCTCGGCCCGGCTCAGGAATCGCCCGAGAGAGCCATCAGGGCTGTCGTCGAGCAGCCAGCCGAAACGCAGCAGTACGTGCTGTGGACAAGTGGCGCGTACGCTTTGCTCGATTCGCCACAAGGCCTGACCACGCAGGCCCAGCGGTACCGGTTCGTCTTTTTCGCTATAGGCGGTCGCCCGAGAGCCATCGAACACGCGATAACTCGACGGTTGCATCAGCACAATGTTGTGATGTTGGCACAGCTCGGCCAGCCGTTCGACGGCTCGCTCCTGCCCGGCCAGACGCTGTTCGCTGACAGTCTCCGCCTGGAACCAGTCAAAGTAGTAGGCGAGATTGATCAACGCATCCGGACGGGTATCGTCGAGCAGTTGCGTCAGGCTCGCGGCATCCCAGCCGTCTTGCGGTGGGCGGGGGGCGAGGAAACCGATGTCTTCCTCCGCACCGAGGCGAATCAGCGCCTGCCCAAGGGCATTTCCGCCGCCCAGTAACATAAGGCGCATTCGCATAGAGTCAGCAGGCCCAGTCTGATTGGAACGATGGCTTTATCGACAGCGCCCGCGGGCGATGTCCTCAATAATTGCCGGAATCGTTGCATTTTGCGGGTTTAGTGCGCAACCGTCATCCGTAAAGTGTAGATCCCGGGGATTTGTGGTGCCTGTGCGGCCCTCAGCACCGACACAGATCCTGAGCGGTACTTGCAACTTCCCGCCCCCACCCGCATAAATGACTTCATGAATCTGCCCATCCCCACGGACGCTGCCCTGGCAGGCTTTCACCCCGCCGTCAGCGCCTGGTTCAGCAACACGTTCGCGACGGCCACCGCCGCCCAAGCCCGGGCGTGGCCATTGATCCGTCAGCGCCGCTCAACCCTGATCGCCGCGCCCACCGGCTCCGGCAAGACCCTCACTGCGTTTCTGGCCGTGCTCGACGATCTGGTCCATCGTGGCCTGGAGAGCCCGGACGGCCTGCCGGACGAAACCCTGGTGGTCTACGTTTCGCCGCTCAAGGCGCTGTCCAACGACATCCAGATCAACCTGCAAAACCCGCTGGCCGGCATCACCGAACAGTTGCGGGTAATGGGCCTGCCCGATGTGCCGATCAGCACCGCCGTGCGCACCGGCGATACGCCGCAAAAAGAGCGTTCGGCCATGCGCAAAACCGCGCCGCACATTCTGGTGACCACTCCGGAATCCCTTTACGTGCTGCTCGGCTCCGACTCCGGCCGGCAAATGCTCGGCACCACGCAAACGGTGATCGTCGACGAAATCCACGCCATTGCCGCCAGCAAACGCGGTAGCCACCTGGCCCTGAGCCTGGAGCGTCTGCAGGCACTGACCTTAAATAAATCGCGCTCGCAACCGCTGGTGCGTATCGGCCTGTCTGCCACGCAAAAACCCATCGAAGCGGTGTCGCGCTTTTTGGTCGGCCGTGATCGCGACTGCGAAATCATCGACATCGGCCACGCCCGTCCACGGGATCTCGATATAGAGGTGCCGCCCGTGCCGTTGTCGGCGGTAATGGCCAACGATGTCTGGGAACTGGTCTATGACCGACTCGCCGCCCTCGCCCGTGAACACCGGACCACGCTGATTTTCGTCAACACCCGGCGCCTGGCCGAACGCCTGAGTCGACACTTGAGCGGACGCCTCGGCAAAGACGCGGTAGCGGCCCACCATGGCAGCTTGGCCAAGGAGTTTCGCCTGGACGCCGAGCAACGGCTCAAGCGCGGCGAGCTGCAAGTGCTGATCGCCACTGCTTCGCTGGAATTGGGGATCGACATCGGTGACGTCGACCTGGTGTGCCAGATCGCGTCGCCACGCTCGATTGCCGGATTTGTGCAACGGGTCGGCCGCTCCGGGCACCAGGTCGGCGGCATGCCCAAGGGCCGGCTATTCGCCACCACCCGCGACGACCTGATCGAATGCGCCGCCCTGCTCGATTGCGTCCGCCGTGGCGAACTCGACACGTTGCAGATCCCAGAAGCACCACTGGACGTGCTGGCCCAACAGATCATCGCCGAGGTCAGCTGCCAGGAATGGCAGGAACAGGCACTGCTCGAAATGCTGCGCAACGCTTCGCCTTACGCCAGGCTCGACGAAAAGCACTATCAGGCACTGCTGCAAATGCTCGCCGAGGGTTACAGCGGTCGCCTGGGTATTCGCAGCGCTTACCTGCACCGGGACGCCGTAAGCCGCACACTTCGCGGCCGTCGAGGCGCCAAGCTGACTGCCGTGACCAGCGGCGGGACGATTCCGGACAACGCCGACTACAGCGTTTTGCTGGAGCCTCAAGGGCTGAACATCGGCAGCGTCAACGAAGACTTCGCAGTGGAAAGCATCGCCGGGGATATCTTTCAGTTGGGCAATACGTCGTATCGAATCCTGCGGGTCGAAACCGGCAAAGTCCGGGTCGAAGACGCTCAGGGGCAACCACCGACCATTCCGTTCTGGCTCGGCGAAGCACCGGGTCGCAGTGATGAATTGTCGTTCGCCGTGGCCCGCCTGCAAGCGCAACTCGATGAGCGGCTCGGTGCCACGCCCGGCAACTTGCAGCCAGCCGTCGACTGGCTGACCGACGTACTCGGCTTGAACCTCGCCAGTGCCGAACAACTGGTGGATTACCTGGCCCGGGCGCGCCAGACCCTCGGCGCCTTGCCGTCGCAAGACACGCTGCTGATGGAGCGGTTTTTCGACGAGTCCGGCGGTACTCAGCTGATAATCCACTCGCCGTTCGGCAGCCGCATCAACCGCGCCTGGGGCCTGGCCCTGCGCAAGCGTTTCTGCCGCACCTTCAACTTCGAATTGCAGGCCGCCGCCAGCGAGGACGCCATCGTGCTGTCGCTGTCCTCCGGTCATAGCTTCGAGCTGGAGGAGGTCTGGCGTTATCTGCACAGCAACAGCGCCGAACATACCTTGATTCAAGCAGTACTCGAGGCCCCACTGTTCGGCGTGCGCTGGCGCTGGAATGCCGGGGTCGCCCTGGCGCTGCCGCGCTACAGCGGCGGACGCAAAGTACCGCCGCAGATCCAGCGGATGAAAAGCGAAGACCTGATCGCCAGCGTGTTTCCCGATCAGATCGCCTGCGTGGAAAACCTCGCCGGCGAGCGCGAGATTCCCGACCATCCCTTGGTTGAACAAACCCTCGACGATTGCCTCCATGAGGCCATGGACTGCGAAGGCTGGCTGGCGTTGTTGCGGCGCATGGAACAGGGCGACATCCGCCTGATCAGCCGCGACTTGCCAGCGCCCTCGCCGCTGGCGGCGGAGATTCTCAGCGCCCGCCCCTACACCTTTCTCGACGACGCGCCGCTGGAAGAGCGCCGTACTCAGGCGGTGCTCAACCGCCGCTGGAGCGATCCGCAGTCCACCGATGATCTCGGTGCGCTGGACGCCGAGGCGATTGCCGCGGTGCGTGATGAAGCCTGGCCAACGCCCACCGGCATTGATGAAATGCATGAAGCGCTGATGAGCCTGGCGTGCATCGCCGATGCCGAGGCCCAGGCCAACCCGAATTGGCTCGAGTGGCTGAATGCCTTGTCCGACAGTGGCCGGGCCAGCCGTTTGCAAATCAATACCGAACAATCGCTATGGTTGGCGCTGGAACGCCTGACCTGCCTGCGGGCGATTTATCCACAGGCCACATTGGTTACACCGTTGGAGGCGTTGCCCGGTTTCGATGAAACCTGGGAGCCGGATGAAGCGGTGCTGGAAGTGATCCGCGCGCGGCTCAGCGCATTTGGTCCGTTACCGCTGAAGGCCATTGCCGAGCCGCTTGGATTACCGGCGATTCACGTCACTCAGGCCTTGGTGCAATTGGAGCGCGAAGGCTATGTGCTGCGTGGGCAATTCACCCCGGGCGCCCGTGAAGAAGAATGGTGTGAACGGCATCTGCTGGCGCGGATTCATCGGTATACGGTCAAGCGTCTGCGACGGGAAATCGAGCCGGTGGCGTTGCAGGATTTCATGCGATTCCTGTTCGACTGGCAGCATCTTTCCACCGCGAGCCAAGGTCAGGGCCGCGCGGTGTTACCGGCGATCATCAGCCAGTTCGAAGGCTACCCCGCCGCCGCTTCGGCGTGGGACAGCGACATTCTGCCGGCGCGGCTCAAAGACTATTCGGCGAGCTGGCTGGATGATTTGTGTCGCAGCGGCAAACTGGTGTGGACCCGCCTGACCGCGCGCAACAAGAGCGCCAGCACGGCATTGCGCAGCACGCCGATTCTGCTGCTGCCACGCAGCCAGGTCGGGTTATGGAGTGGCTTGACCGAGCAGACGCCGGTCAACGAACTGTCGCCCAAAACCCAAAAAGTCCATGAAGCGCTCAGCCAGCACGGCGCACTGTTTTTCGATGAACTGATTCACGAAGCCCATCTGCTGCGCTCGGAACTGGAAATCGCCTTGCAGGAACTGGTCGGTGCCGGGCTGGTAAACGCTGACAGCTTCGCCGGCCTGCGAGCGCTGATTACCCCGGCCAGCAAACGCCAGAATCGCAGCAGCCGACGCGGGCGCGGAGCCTTTTCCGGCGGGATGGACGATGCCGGACGCTGGGCCTTGCTGCGCCGCGGTGCTGCTGCACCGGTTGTGGATAAACAACGGCCAGCGCCTACGCCCAGCGAAACCCTGGAACATATCGCCATGACCTTGTTGCGCCGTTACGGCGTGGTGTTCTGGCGCGTGCTGGAGCGTGAAGCGGACTGGTTGCCGAGTTGGCGAGAATTGCTGCGCACATTTCATCGGCTCGAGGCCCGGGGCGAGATTCGTGGCGGGCGGTTTGTCAGTGGTCTGGCGGGGGAGCAATTTGCGTTGCCTGAAGCGATTCCATTGCTGCGCGAAGTCAGACGGCGACCGCACGATGGGAATCTGATCGCAGTGTGTGGAGTGGATCCGCTGAACCTCGCTGGCACCTTGTTGCCAGGCGCGAAAGTACCGGCACTGGCGAGCAATCGACTGGTGTATCGCGACGGTTTACCGGCCGCCGCCGAGATTGCCGGCAAGCAGCAATTCTGGCTGGAGCTGGATCAGCAGGCCAGTGCCGAACTACGCAATAAGCTGACCTGCCATAGTTCCCTGTAGGCGCGAGCGGTGCGGCGATCCGACTTGCCCGCCAAACTCTTCGCTTTACCGTCCGTAGCCCCGTCGAAACTTTCTCGCGCGCCCGGCAGTCATCAAAAGACAGAGGCTGTCCGAGGGCTACACAGACGGGAGGCGACATGGCGGCGATTCATATTGGTATTTCAGGCTGGCGCTACACGCCTTGGCGGGGGGAGTTCTACCCGAAGGGGCTGACCCAGAAGCGCGAATTGCAATTCGCTTCACGGGCAGTGAACAGCATCGAAATCAATGGATCGTTCTACGCCCTGCAACGGCCCGAACGTTACGCCCAGTGGTACGAAGAAACCCCGGCGGGCTTCGTGTTCAGCGTCAAGGCGCCGCGCTTCATCACCCACATCAAGCGCCTGCGGGACATCCATAAACCCTTGGCGAATTTCTTCGCCTCCGGGGTGCTGGAACTCAAGGAAAAACTCGGCCCGATCCTCTGGCAGTTTCCACCCAACTTCAAATTCGACCCGGAGGTGTTCGAAAGCTTTCTCGAACAATTACCCCACGACACGGAACAGGCCGCCGCCCTCGCCCGCCAGCATGAGCCGCGCCTGAACGGTCACGCCAGCATGAAGGCCTACGGCAAAAAACCACTGCGCCATGCCGTGGAAATTCGCCACGACAGCTTCGTCGATCCCGCCTTTGTCCGTCTGCTCAAACGCTACAGCACTGCGCTGGTTATCGCCGACACCGCCGGCAAATGGCCGTATCGCGAAGACCTCACCAGCGACTTCGTTTACCTGCGCTTGCACGGCGCCGAGGAACTCTATGCCAGCGGTTATACCCCACAAGCACTGAAACGCTGGGGCGACCGGATTGAGGCCTGGTACCACGGACAACAACCGGCGGATCCGCAATTGATCGCGCCCCGGCAAAAACCCAAGACACGCAAATCCCGGGAAGTGTTCTGCTATTTCGATAACGACATCAAAGTCCGTGCGCCCTTCGATGCCCGCCGCTTGCTTGAGCGTTTCCATCTCGACAAAGACCTTGCCACGGCCCCCGGCGAACCCGCTGCCGAAGGAGTGCTGCCATGAGCATTTCCGAACCGGTCGGCACGACGGATGAACAGCAGCCCATTATCAGCACGGTGACCCGCTTCACCGTGCTGACGGTCAACACCCACAAGGGTTTCACCGCGCTCAACCGGCGCTTCATCCTGCCCGAGTTGCGTGAGGCGGTGCGCACGGTGTCCGCCGACGTGGTGTTTCTGCAGGAGGTCCATGGCACCCACGAGCATCACCCCCAGCGCTACAACAATTGGCCGGCGATGCCCCAGTATGAATTTCTGGCCGATACCCTGTGGCCGCAATTTGCCTACGGGCGCAACGCGGTTTATCCGGCGGGCGATCACGGCAACGCGCTGTTGTCGAAATTCCAAATCATTCGTCACGATAACCTCGACGTTTCCATCAGCGGCCATGAGAACCGTGGAATCCTGCATTGCGTGCTGCGCATGCCCGGTGATGGCCGGGAAGTGCATGCCATTTGCGTCCATCTGGGACTGCTCGAAAGTCACCGGATGGCACAACTCAAACTGCTGACCCAACGCATGGAAGAGTTGCCGCAGGATGCCCCGGTGGTGGTCGCCGGCGACTTCAACGACTGGCGCCTGCGCGCCGATGCGCTGCTCAAGCCCTGCGGTTTGCGTGAAGTGTTCGCCGAGCTGCATGGTAAACCGGCGCGCAGTTTCCCGGCGCGTCTGCCAGCGTTGCGCCTGGACCGCATCTACGTGCGCAACCTCAAGGCCAGCCATCCGCAAGTACTCGCGGCACGACCCTGGTCACACCTTTCCGACCATGCACCACTGTCGGTGGAGATCGAGCTATGACCGGCCCATCGATGGAAAAAACCACGATCGAACACGTCTCCACACCTCCGCCCGTGCGTGAGCCGGCGGTCGTTAACGTCGAATACGGTTGGCACGGTAACAACCGGGTCCAATTGCTGGAGAACGGTGAGGAATACTTTCCACGGGTGTTTGAAGTGCTGCGCCAGGCCCAGAGTGAAATCCTGCTGGAAACCTTCATTGTGTTCGAAGACAAGGTCGGCAATGAGCTGCAAAAAATCCTGATTGAAGCGGCTCAACGCGGCGTGCGCATCACCGTCAGCCTCGACGGTTTTGGCTGTGGCGAACTGACCACGGAGTACCTCGCCGCCCTGAGCAATGCCGGTGTGCGCCTGCAGATATTCGATCCCGCCCCGCGTCACTTCGGCATCCGCACCAACTGGTTCCGCCGTCTGCACCGCAAGATTGTGGTGGTCGACGGGACGATTGCGTTCCTCGGCGGCATCAACTTTTCCGCCGACCACTTGGCCGACTTCGGTCCCGAGGCCAAACAGGATTACTCGGTTGAAGTGCAAGGCCCGGCGGTGGCCGATATTCATCATTTCGCCTTGCTGCAAAGCGGTCGTCCGGCCCGGGCCAAATACTGGTGGCAACGCCGCAGACAGCGGCGCGCGGAACTGGCGGTCAGCGATCATGATGGTCAGGTACGGCTGGTGTATCGCGACAATGCCGAACACCAGGGCGATATCGAAGAGGTGTACTTGCGGGTACTGCGCGGCGCCCGGCATCGCGCGATCATCGCCAACGCCTACTTCTTTCCAGGCTATCGGCTGCTGCGCGAGATCCGCAACGCGGCGCGGCGCGGAGTCGAGGTGCGTCTGATTCTTCAAGGGCAGCCGGATTTGCGGGTAGCCAGACTCGCCGCGCGCATGACCTACGACTATCTGCTGCGGGCCGGTGTAGCGATTTACGAATATTGCGACCGCCCCCTGCATGGCAAAGTCGCCCTGGTCGATGAGGACTGGAGCACCGTCGGTTCAAGCAACCTCGACCCGCTGAGCCTGTCCCTGAACCTGGAAGCCAACGTGTTGATCCGCGACCGTGCCTTCAACCGTGACTTGTTCGAGCGTCTCGACGAGTTGAGCAGCAACCACTGCAAGGTCATGTCGGCGGACAAGGCGCCTCGCGGGCGGATCTGGCACATGACCATCGGTTTTCTGGTGTTCCACTTCCTGCGGCATTTCCCGGCGTGGGCCGGTTGGCTGCCGGCACATAAACCGCGCCTGAAACCCTTCATCCATCCGACCGGGAGCGATAAGGCATGAGGCATTCTGATGCGCAGCCTGCCCCTCACTCCGACACGCCGCGAAGATCCCACTGGCACCGCTGGAAAAAGCCGCTGACGATGCTGTTTTTTCTGGCGTTGATCGTACTGTTCACGATGCTCGCCCAACGCATCGAATGGGGTGAAGTGTTCGATACCCTCGCCGATTTCAAAGTGCACACGCTAATCATCGCGTCGGGTCTGACGCTGATGAGTTTTCTGGTCTACGCCTGTTTTGACCTGATCGGCCGCACCTACATCCGGCAGGACCTGACCTGGCGACAGATCCTCCCAGTGGGTGTCATCAGCTATGCCTTTAACCTGAACCTGAGCGCCTGGGTCGGCGGGGTCGCCATGCGTTATCGGCTGTATTCGCGGCTTGGCGTGAGCAAAAGCAACATCGCGAAAATCCTCGGGCTGAGCCTGGCGACCAATTGGTTCGGCTACATGGTGATTGCCGGCACGGTGTTCAGCAGCGGCCTGGTACGAATGCCGCCAAGCTGGAAACTGAGCAGCGATGCCCTGCAAGGCGTAGGCGTGTTATTGCTGCTGTTGAGCGCGGGGTATCTGGCGGCCTGCCGGTTTTCCAGGCGGCGGGAGTGGTCGATTCGCGGCGTGGAAATCAACCTGCCGTCGCTGCACATGGCGGTCCTGCAACTGGCCCTCGGCGCGCTGAACTGGTCGCTGATGGCGGCAGTGATTTTCACTCTGCTGCCGAGCAAGCTGGACTATCCGCTGGTGCTTGGCGTGTTGTTGATCAGCGCCTTTGCCGGGGTTATCACCCACATTCCGGCCGGGCTCGGGGTGCTGGAGGCGGTGTTCGTGGCGCTGCTGCAACATGAGGCCTCGCGGGGAAGTCTGGTGGCGGGGTTGCTTGCTTATCGGGCGATCTATTTCCTCCTGCCGCTGCTGATTACCGTGGTGATGTACCTGGTGGTGGAGGCCAAGGCGAAGTCGTTGCGGATTTCGAAGAAATCTTCTTGAGAATGATGGCGAAGCGGATGCCTCCATCGCGAGAACACCGCAAACCTCAACTCGACTGAATGATGCTCAACCGCTCGCCCACCACCATTTCCGTGATCCAGCCCACGAGGATCGAGGTGTACGCCTGTTGCGAGACAGGCTCGCTCAAGGCGTGATCGGCACCGTCGATGATCCGGTGAGTCAATGAGTGGGTCTGCTGACACGCCGCGCGGTAACTCATGATGGTCGCGTGGGGCACATAGGCATCAGTCTCGGACTCCACCAGCAACACATCCCCGGTAAATTGCGAACAGGCATGCAGCGCGCGATTGCTGTCGGCGCTGACCCGCGTGCTGCGGTAATCGCGCAAATCGAGCTTGTCCAGCTCACGCTTGGGCGTGTGCCAGAAGTCGTCGCGATACAACGCCGGCACCCGCAGCGCCAGCCAACGCACCGGGCGCAAGGAGGTCAGGATCGCCGCCAGATAACCGCCATAACTGGTACCCACCACAGCGATCGCAGATGTGTCGAGCGCCGGGTGCGCGAGCAAGCGGTCGTAGGCTGCCAGCAGGTCGCGCAGATTGTCTTCGCGGGTTATCCGCGACAACGGAATACCGGTCCCGCCGGTGTGGCCGCGCAAGTCGAAGGTCAGGCACACGCAACCCAACCCGGCGATGCCTTTGGCGCGCTCCAGATCACGCTCCTGACTGCCGCCCCAGCCGTGAACGAAAAGCACACCCGGGACTTTCGATTTGGGGCTGAGGAAGGTTCCGCTCATCTGTTCATCGTCGATGTCGATCGCAATGGTTTCGCTTCTAGCCGTCATAGGATTTGACCGTTACGTACTTGAGAAGAAAGTCCCCGTGTTCCGCTGGCCCGCGGTAGACCTCAATGGCGTTGGCCGGCAGCGGTTGCTCGGTATAGGTTTCGACCGACGACACGCGAATCGCGCGCAAGCCGGGGTTGTTGACGAAGCTCTGCAGTGCCGCGACTTCAGCACTGCTGGCACCGCCCAGGCGCCAGGATTGTTCGAGCACGCCGCTGCGTTGTTTGCCATCGCAATCCAGCCCCTGGGCGATGTCGTAGTTGCGCCGCGAGGCGTAGAAACCGGGATAGGCTTCATCGGCCGCGCTGTCGAATACCTGCGCCTGCTGGATCGCCAGCCGCGTGTCGTCCGCCAGTTCCAGCGCCAGCAGGTCCTCGTAATAACCTCGTACGACCAACAGGTTGGACCCTCCATAAACCTGTTCGCCCTGACTGTCCTCGGTCAAGTATTGATCACCGCAATAACTCAGCACGTTATCGCCGATGAAGCTTTGGCCGACGCTGTGGGTGACCACTTCGGTCAAGTCCTGCTCCAGCACCACGCCTTCGGTGAAGAGTGTTTTGGCATCGGGGCGAGCGAGAATGGCGTCGAACTGGTCGAGGCTTTTGATCACTTCCTGACCGCGTCCGGCGCAGGCATGAATAGGTTTCATGCGGATCGGACCGCTGTAGAGCAGGTGCTCCGCCGCCGGGCGAGCATCGTCCAGGGAGAACACGCTGAGGCCATCGAGCACGACGCTACGCACCCGTTCTGAAAACAACGGCGACCAACCTTCGGGCGCGAACGCATAGCGATTCAACAGCCCATGGCTAATGGCTTTGGTGCAAATGAAATCGTGGTCGACGTAACCGCCCCACAAATCCTCCGGCCCTTTGACGCCCAGCTGCCGGGCGGCAGCAACGCCCACCAGCGTCTGGGTCGGCAGCAGATAAACATCACGGCCGCTATGCAGATCCAAGTCATAACTGCCGCCGTATTCGAGCCCGAGGACCTGCGCCAGCCAACGGGCCAGCGCGCGATTGGTTTCGACTTCGTGCAGCGAGGCGTCGGGGCGCACCGAATGGGCGAGCACCCGTTTCTTGCGGTTTGTTGGGGTCATGCGTTCCCCTTCAATCTGCGCTTGATAAATGTAGCTGAAGGCGGTGCAGAGATCAGGCCAACGGCGGCTGGAGTGAAACGGGTTTCAAATCAGCCGGTTGCGAAATACGCGATAGCACAAGGCCTGTTTTATTCTGCACGACACCTTTCAATACTCCCGGCATTTTGCACGACCAAAGTCTGGCATAGAGCCGCGGTGATGTTCGCTATCGAGCCACGGCTGCGGTAGCCGACACACCAAACCGCCCCCGGTAATCACTCGGCGCCAGCCCGGTAATCTTTTTGAACGTTGCCCGAAACGCACTCGGATCCTGATAACCCACGGTCCAGGCAATGTGATCAATGGTGCCGTTAGTGAATTCGAGCATTTCCCGCGCCTTGCCGACCCGCAGGTGCTGGCAGTACTCGGTGGGTTTCAACCCGGTCGCCGCACGAAAACGCCGCAGGAAGGTGCGTTCTTCCAGCCCCGCCCGCTCGGCCATTGCCGTCAACGAGACATCGGTCGCGCCGGTGCTTTGCAACCAATGCTGGACCTTGAGAATCGACGCATCGCCATGGTTGAGAATCGGTGAAAAATTGCTGCCGCACTCGCTCGCGCTGTCGCTGTGTTCCACCACCAGAAACCGCGCCGTGCCGGTGGCAATGCTCGGCCCGAGCAAGCGGTTCACCAACCGCAATCCCAGTTCCGACCAGGCCATTAACCCAGCAGTAGTGATCAGGTCACCATCGTCGACAATCGGCGTGTCGGCCTTGAGCTTGATCGCCGGGTAACGCTCGGCGAAGGCCTTGGCCGAAGTCCAGTGGGTCGTGGCTCTACGACCGTCGAGCAGACCGCTTTCGGCCAACAGAATAGAGCCCACGCAGACCCCGCCAAGGGTCGCACCGTTGGCGTGTTGCTGAAGAATCCAGCGAATCAGCCCCTGGGATGCCTGGCCCTTGGAAAAACCGCCGATCGAGGGTGGGATCAACACGGCGACCAACGCGCCAGCCGGGCCGGGATGACTGTCGTAGACCCGCTCGGGCGCCTGATCGCCCTCGACCCGCCAATGACTGATCCGCAGCAACGGCAGCTGCGCCGCCTGATGCTCGGCGGCGATCCGGTTGGCCACGCCGAACAGGTCCGTCAGCCCATGCACCGCCGCCATCTGCGCACCGGGATAGATCAGCACTCCCAGTTCGGCGATTGCCCTTTCTACAGCCATTGTCAGTTTTCCCCCTTCTATTGTCGGTGCGGCCAATCCTCGGACCGCCCGCTAAACCCAATACTTGATTCCACACCCAACACACACTTCGAGGAAACACTCATGGCCAAGCAAGCACTCATCGTAGTCGATATCCAGAACGACTACTTCCCCCAAGGCAAATGGCCGCTGGTGGGCGCCGACGCCGCAGCGGACAACGCCGCACGGATGATTCAGGCGTTTCGCGAGGCCGGTGATCCGGTGGTGCATATCCGCCACGAATTCACCTCCGACGCCGCTCCGTTCTTCACACCGGGCTCCGACGGCGCGAAGTTGCACCCCAAAGTCCTGAACCGCGCCGATGAACCGGTAGTACTCAAGCACTTCACCAACTCGTTCCGCGAAACCGAACTCAAGGCCATCCTCGACCAGCAAGGCATCGAGCACCTGGTGGTCGTCGGAAGCATGAGCCACATGTGCATCGACGGCATCACTCGCGCCGCGGCCGACCTGGGCTATACCGTTACCGTCGTCCACGATGCCTGCGCCACCCGTGATCTTGAGTTCAACGGCCTGACGGTTCCGGCAGCCCACGTGCATGCCGCCTTCATGTCGGCCCTGGGTTTTGCTTATGCCAGCGTGGTGTCCACTGACGACTTTCTGGCTGGTTAACATGAACAACCTGTGGGAGCGAGTCTGCTCGCGAAGGCGGCGGCACAATCGATACTGATGTGGCCTGAAACATCGCTTTCGCGAGCAGGCTCGCTTGTATGTTTAGACTTGAAGGGGTGGGCGTGACTAAAGGCTCGATTCCGACTCTCGCCAGTCGAAAAATCTCACGCGTGAGCTATTGAGGTCCGCAAAAATTGCCTGTAGTGTTTCTCACGCGTGAGTTTTTCACAACGGAGTCAGCATCATGAACAGCAGCTCTCCATCAGATCCGCCTGCCGGGTCTGTTACCGATTCAGCGAGCCGCAAGGGAGAGCGCTCGAAACCCACCGCGAAAAAACCATCCAGCTTCTACATGAAGCAGATGCGCGCAGGCCTGGGTGCCGCCGGTTATGTGAAACACGAGACTTGGGTGCTTCCCGAAAACCGAAGCCTGCTCAAGCAAATGGAGAAACAGCTACGCCAACCGATTCTGGCTGGCTCATTCATGTCGGAGAATTACATGAGCGCAGGTAATAACTGGAACATCGATCGCCTCTACAGCGCCCTTCAGGCCCTCGACGAAGTGGTTTCAAACGACATCACCCTCTCCCTCGTTCAAGGCTCCGAGTCCAGCATCAAGCTGGAAATGAACGATTTCGGTGGCTTGCCAATTTACATCGCCGTGGTGGGCGATCAGGTCATCGTCGATACCGTTCTGGTCGATGTCGAGTCCATCAACGACGTGCCGGCATTCAATGATGCCGTGCTGCGCAGCCGGGAAATGTTCCCGCTGTCCTCGATCGGTATCGAGTCCATGCCTAACGGGCAGGTCGTTTACAACATGTTCGGTGCACTGAGCGCAGACTCCAGCCTGACCAACGTCGTGACCGAGGTCAAAACCCTCGTCGACAACGTCCAGCGCGCCAGCGAAGCCTTTGAACGTTTCTTCATCTAATTTTTCGGGAACAGGAAATATCCAATGACTCAGTCCATCTGGAGCAAATTGTTCACCGCGCTGCGTGGCGGTGCCAACGAAGTTGGCGAATCGATCGTCGACCAACAGGCCCTGCGCATTCTCGACCAGGAAATTCGCGATGCTGACAGCGCGCTGGCCAACGCCAAGCGTGAGCTGGTCACCATCATGGCCAAGCACAAACTGTCGGCCGATCGCGTCAGCGAGTACAACGCCAAGATCAAGGACCTGGAATCCAAGGCCCTGGCCGCGATCCAGGCCAACCGCGAAGACCTGGCACTGGAAGTGGCCGAAGCCATTTCGACCCTGACCAATGAACTGGATGTCGAGCAAAAGCAGGCCACCGAATTCGGCGGTTACGCGGACAACATGCGCAAAGACATCACCAAGGCTGAAAGCCGCATCAAAAGCCTGCGTCAGCAAGTGGACATGGCCAAGGCGCGTGAAAGCGTACAGAAAGCCCAGGTCAGTGCTTCGATCGCCAGTGGCGGCGCCAACGGCAAGCTGGAAACCGCCGTCGGTACGCTGAACCGCTTGCAAGCCAAGCAACAGCAACGCGCCGCGGAACTGGAAGCCCAAGACCAACTGGCCGATGCGTCGACCGGCACCGACCTGGAGCGCAAGCTGCGTGAAGCCGGCATCACGCCGAACGAAGGCAGCGCCAATGCGATTCTGGAACGTCTGAAGAAAAAATCGGCTGAGTAACCCGGTTACTGCGCAGAAGAAAGGGCATTCATTGCCTTGATGTCAGTCAGTCAAGCGCACTGAACCTGTGGCGAGGGAGCTTGCTCCCGCTGGGCCGCGAAGCGGTCCCAAAAAAAGGACTGCTGCGCAGTCCAGCGGGAGCAAGCTCCCTCGCCACCATTTTACTCAGCGCTCGTTCTATCTCTTAACTGACAGGCATTAATTCAATGCCCTTCTTTTTGCCGAGTCGAGGTCACGGATGGATGCCCTGAAGGGTTTCAAGACAATCGCAGGCGTGGCCCTCTTCATGGTCGCGCTGCAACTGCTCAATGTGGCGACCGGCTACAGCCTTGTTGCCTTCGGCCTGGTGCCGAGAACACTGCACGGACTGCTCGGCATCATCACCTCGCCTTTCCTGCACGGGTCCTTTGCGCACCTGAGCACCAACCTGATTGCCTTTTTGATTCTCGGTACCCTGGTCATTGTCGAAGGGCTCAACCGGTTCATCGCTGTCAGCGCCATCATTATTCTGCTGGGCGGTTCGCTGATCTGGCTGTTCGGATTTGCAGGCGTACACATCGGTGCCAGCGGTTGGGTATTCGGGCTGTGGGCGTACCTCCTGTCGCGCGCCTGGTTCCAGAGGAGCTGGCGCAACCTGATCACGGCCAGTGTCGTGGTTCTGCTCTATGGCGGCCTGATTTTTGGCTTCTTTCCTCGCCAGGGCGTGTCCTTCGAAGGGCATATCTTTGGTGCGATCGCCGGATTTATTGCCGCCAAGGTACTGTTATCTATGCCGCGCAGCAGGTTTAATGCCGCCCGGTAACCGCATTTGAGCACTCAGACGCCAGAGCGATTACGTCGCCAGGAATGAGCCCCCATGGAGCCAGGGATGTAATGTCGATTTTCCTTTTATTGCGCACGTACGCCGCGTCCTTCTTCCATCGTTTCGGCTGGGCCGGCCTGGCCATCGCGCTGGGCATACACCTGAGCACGGCCTATATCGGCCTGGTGCTTCTGGGCGAACAACACCTCACCGCCCCCGCCACGTTTACCTACTTCTATCTCACCACCACGCTCACCGTCGGCTATGGCGATCTCGCGCCACAGACATCGGCGGGACGAATTTTCGTGGCGACCTGGGTCATGCTCGGGGGCATTGCGCTGCTGACGGCAGCCATCGGCAAAACCACCAGCAGCGTCATTGATGTATGGAGAAAAAGCATGAAGGGCAAAGGTGATTTCACCGGCAAGGTCGGTCACACCGTTCTCATCGGCTGGGAAGGCGCGTCCAGCGAGCGGGTCATTGAATTATTGCTGCAGGACGAAACGTCCAATGACAACCTGATCGTCATTTGCGATTGCGACCTCGAAGAAAACCCCATGCCGGGCAAAGCGGCCTTTATCAAAGGTGAAAGCCTGTCCTCTGCCGCGCTTTTGCTGCGGGCCGGCGTTCCCGGTGCCGAACGCGTCCTGGTGCGAACCCAATCAGACGATCTGACCCTGGCCACCGTGCTGGCGGTCAATCAACTGAGCCCTGTCGGGCATGTGGTCGCCCACTTCAATGAAAGTGAAATCGCCGCGCTCGCCAGCGCCTACGCGCCCAGCCTGGAATGCACTTCAAGCATGGCCATCGAGATGTTAGTGCGTGCCTCTCAGGATCCGGGCTCATCCGTGGTCATCAATGAATTGCTGTGCGTGGGTCAAGGCGCCACCCAATACCTGATGAGACTGCCCGAGACCTTTGAAGCAACGTTCGGCGATCTGTACACACAGATGAAAGAGCGCCACAACGCTACCCTTATCGGCTACCGCGCCAAAGGCGCCCGACAGCCTTCGATCAACCCGCCCGGCGCCACTCGCGTTGAGGGCGGCGAACTCTTCTATATCGCCTCCACTCGCCTCAAGGAAATCACCAATGGGATGGTTTAAACAGTTGATGGGGCTTGAGGCCCCGAAAGCGAATACAGAATCGAAATGGACAGCCAACCAAACCCTGCCCGCCATCGGTCCGCTGGGCCTGACATTGGGCAAAGAGGTGATGTTCGACAGCACCCTGAAGTTGTTGCTCGACGGTAACACCACCGTGGTCATCCCTGGCTCCCAACAGATCTGGAGCGCTGGCACTGTTGATCTCGGGCAGTCGAACTGGCTGTCACGCTATTACATGAACGACGAAGACTACTGGCTGCAAGTGCACACCACTGGCGACATCGCCGGCCAGGTCGAATCGGTGATCCTGTTCAATTACCTCAGTTACGTCACCATCAACAGTGAATCGGAGCTGCGTCGGCTGGCCGGTCCTCAAAACCTGATCGGCCTGCCGACCTACACCCACAACGGTGTCGAATACACCCGCGAATGGGGCACCGAGAGCGGCCAGACAGAACTGGTGGCACTGAGCGAACAGCTGAAAAACCCGGATGAGTCTTACCGCATCGAGCACCGTTCGATGCTGTACGCCCGCGAAACCGGCCTGACCGATCGCCGGGAATTCCTGCTGTTTTCCGTCGAGGAAGACGCCGAAGGCACCATCAGCTTGAGCACTTCGCTGGGCATTTCGCTGTACACCACTGACCTGAACACTTTTTAAAAAGGAAGAAGTCCATGCTTGAAGCGCTCTCCATCTCCCTGAACAAAGCCGCCGTGCTCGGGTTCGTTTCGTACATCCTCGGTGCCGCCGTGCTGTTCGCGCTGTTCCAGTTCATCTACACCCGAATCACCCCGCACAGAGAGTTCGAACTGATCCGCTCGGGCAACGTTGCGGCCGCAATCGCGCTGGGCGGCGCCATCATCGGTTTCGCCATTCCGGCCAGCAATGTGATTGCCTATTCGATCAGCCTTCTGGATTTCGTCGTCTGGGCAGTGATCGCCGCGTTCGTACAACTGCTGGCGTTCCTGGTGACCAGCCTGGTGCTCAAAGGCGCCTCTGAGCGCATTAAAAAGGGCGAAATCGCTGCGGGTATCTATGTCGCGGCAGTGGCCATCAGCGTCGGCATGTTGAACGCCGCGTGCATGACCCCTTCCCAGAACTGATTGCGCCACGGAGATCCCGATGAAACGAAGCAAGTACGTTCAGCTCTCCTTGGCCGCGTCGGTCGCCATGGCGATCTCAGGCTGCGGGCCAACGGAAAAAACCTACGAGATACACAAAAAATACAACTTCCAGTCTGTTCAGCAGTGCGCGGACGAAAAGCTCCCGGTCGATATCTGTTCCGACGCCTACATGAAGGCCATGGCCGAGCATCGCCGCATTGCGCCGGTGTACGACAACAAGACCGATTGCGACGCCGACTTTGTCGCCGACTGGTGCCAGCAGGATTCCGCTGGCAAATTCATCCCCAAACTCGGCGGTTTCGAACTGAACGCCGATGGTGAGGTGACGCAATCCCAGGTGAACGCCGCCAAAGCTCAATTGCCCGCTTCGGAAGCGGCTGCCGCCGGTTCGGGATTCTCCGGTAGCAGCCTGCTGACCGGACTGCTGATCGGCAACATGCTCAGCAACAACCGCAACAGTTTTTACTCCGAACCGGTCTACCGCTATCGCGATGATCGCGGTGACTACTCGTCCTCGACACTCAGCCAACGGGTCTCGACGGGCTCGACCTTCAACAGGTCCAATCAGGTGCGGTACGGCACCAGCAACTACAGCGACACCATCACCCGCAGCAAGGCGGCGTCTGTTGCCTCGGCCACCTCTCGCGGCGGCTTCGGCAGCCAGGCCAGTGCACGCAGTGGCTGGGGTGGATCAAGCAAGAGTTTTGGCGGTTCGAGCAGTTAAGGAAACAGGGCCATGAAGAAAATCCTTTGCGCCGAGCGTCATGACTGGAAACAGACCGCCGAAAGCCTCGGCTTTCTGTTCCATACCATCGACGACGAACCCTATTGGGACGAGAGCGCGTATTACCAGTTCACGCTCAAACAGATCGAGAACGATCTTGAAGACCCAACCACCGAGCTTCATGAGATGTGCATGGACCTGGTGGCCCGCGTGGTTCAGAGCGAGGAGCTGCTGGAGCGCCTGAGCATTCCCGCGCCCTTCTACGACATGGTTCGCACTTCATGGCTCGAAGGCCATCCGCACCTGTATGGGCGCATGGATTTCTCCTACAACGGCAGCGGGCCGGCCAAGTTGCTGGAACTCAACTACGATACGCCGACCAGCCTGTATGAGGCGGCGGCGTTTCAGTGGGGCTGGCTGGAGCAATGCATCGAACGCGGCTTGCTACCCGGGCACGTCGATCAGTTCAACAGCATCGACACCAAGCTGCATCGGGCCTTTGCGCAACTGCAACTCAAACAACCCTTCTATTTCGCCTCAATGAAAGGCTCGGTCGAAGACAAAGGCACCACCGACTACTTGCGCCTGATCGCGGAAAAGGTCGGCATCGAATCGCGACACATCGATATCGAGGACATCGGCCTCACCAACGAAGGACGTTTCGTCGATTTAGAGGATCGCTGGATTCCTCACCTGTTCAAGCTGCATGCCTGGGAGTTCATCTTCCACGAACCCTTTGGTGCAGCGATTGCTCAGAGCGATACACAGTTTTTCGAACCGGCCTGGAAATCGATCATTTCCAACAAGGGCATCTTGCCGCTGCTGTGGGAGTTCAACAAAGGTCATCCGAATCTGCTCGCGGCGCACCTGGATACCGACCCGGGCAAAGCGGTACCCAAAGGTTGGGTGCGCAAGCCGTTCTTCTCCCGGGAAGGTGCCAACATCGAGCTGCAAACCGCCGACGGTCTGATCGTGAAAGAGGACGGCCCCTACACCGACGCGCCGTTTATCCTTCAGGAATTCGCCCCGCTGCCGAAATTTGGCGACAGCTTTACGCTGGTTGGCTCTTGGGTGATCGGCGATCAGGCGGCCGGTATTGGCGTGCGAGAAGACAACAGTTTGATCACCAAGGATTCGAGCCGTTTCTTGCCGCACCTGATACTCGACTGATCCATCCATCGCCGGTGTGGACATAAGTACGATGCCCGCAAGACTTACGGCTGAAATACCGGATAATGGCGGCCAAATCGTCTAGCCCGTTATTCTGGTAATCCCCCATGGAAATCAAGGTCAACTTTCTCGATAACCTTCGACTTGAAGCCAAGTTCGATGACTTCACGGTGGTGGCCGATCAACCTATCCGCTATAAGGGCGATGGCTCGGCACCTGGTCCATTCGACTACTTCCTGGCTTCGTCGGCGTTGTGTGCGGCGTATTTTGTGAAGTTGTACTGCAGCACGCGCAATATCCCCACGGATAACATCCGTCTGTCACAGAACAATATTGTTGACCCGGAAAACCGCTACAACCAGATTTTCAAGATTCAGGTCGAGTTGCCGGCGGACATCTCCGACAAGGATCGTCAGGGCATCCTGCGCTCCATCGACCGTTGCACCGTGAAAAAAGTGGTGCAAGCCGGGCCTGAGTTTGTGATCGAAGAAGTCGAAAACCTCGACGCCGATGCCCAAGCGTTGCTGATGCCCGCTTCTAATTCAGAGGCGCACACTTATATTGCGGGCAAGGACCTGCCGCTGGAGCAGACCATCGCCAATATGTCGGCCATTCTGGCGGACCTGGGCATGAAGATTGAAATCGCCTCATGGCGCAATATCGTGCCCAATGTATGGTCGCTGCATATCCGCGATGCGCACTCGCCGATGTGCTTTACCAACGGCAAGGGCGCGACCAAGGAAGGCGCGTTGGCGTCGGCGTTGGGCGAGTTTATCGAGCGACTCAACTGCAACTTCTTCTACAACGACCAGTTCTGGGGCGAAGACATCGCCAACGCAGCGTTTGTGCACTATCCGGACGAACGCTGGTTCAAGCCTGGCCGAAAAGATGAGCTGCCAACTGAAATTCTCGACGAGTACTGCCTGAAGATTTACAACCGCGACGGCGAGTTGCGTGGCTCCCATCTGATCGATACCAACTCGGGCAATGAAGAGCGCGGCATCTGCTCGCTGCCGTACGTGCGCCAGTCGGACGGCGAGGTGGTGTATTTCCCGTCCAACCTGATTGAAAACCTGTTCCTGAGCAACGGCATGAGTGCCGGTAACACGCTGGCCGAAGCCCAGGTGCAGTGCCTGTCGGAGATCTTTGAGCGCGCGGTAAAACGCGAAATCATCGAAGGTGAATTTGCACTGCCGGATGTGCCAGCCGATGTACTGGCGAAGTACCCCGGGATACTGGCCGGTATTCAGGCGCTGGAAGAGCAAGGGTTCCCCGTGTTGGTGAAGGATGCGTCCCTGGGTGGTGAATTCCCGGTGATGTGCGTCACGTTGATGAACCCGCGTACCGGCGGTGTGTTCGCCTCGTTCGGCGCGCACCCGAGCCTGGAAGTGGCGCTGGAACGCAGCCTGACCGAATTGCTGCAGGGCCGCAGCTTCGAAGGCCTCAACGACTTGCCCCAGCCGACGTTTGAAGGTCATGCAGTGACCGAGCCGAATAACTTCGTCGAGCACTTTATCGACTCCAGCGGCGTGGTGTCGTGGCGCTTCTTCAGTGCCAAATCGGATTACGAATTCGTGGAGTGGGACTTCTCCGGCCAGGGTGAAAACTCGAATACCGAGGAAGCCGCGACCTTGTTCGGCATTCTCGAAGGCATGGGCAAGGAAGTGTACATGGCGGTCTACGAGCATATCGGCGCGAAGGCGTGCCGCATCCTGGTGCCTAACTATTCGGAAATCTATCCCGCGGACGATCTGATCTGGGATAACACCAACAAAGCGCTGTTTTTCCGTGCCGACATCCTGAACCTGCATCGCCTGGACGAAGACGAACTGCAAGCGCTGGTTGAGCGCCTGGTGGAAAGTGAGCTGGACGACTACACCGACATCACCTCCTTGATCGGCATCGAATTTGACGACAATACGGCTTGGGGTCAGCTGACGATCCTGGAGTTGAAGCTGCTGATTTATCTCGCCTTGCAACGGTTTGAAGAGGCAAAAGAGGCGGTGGAAATGTTCCTGCAGTACAACGACAACACGGTTGAGCGTGGCTTGTTCTACCAGGCCGTCAATGTGGTGCTGGAGATGAAGCTGGACGAAGACCTGGAACTGGAAGACTACGAGGCCAATTTCCGCCGGATGTTTGGCAACGAGCGGACGGATGCAGCGATCGGATCGGTGGACGGCAGCGTGCGCTTCCATGGCTTGACGCCGACCAGCATGAAACTGGAGGGGCTCGACAGGCATCTGCGGTTGATCGACAGCTACAAGAAACTGCACTCGGCACGGGCCAATGTAGCCACTTTATTCAATTAACAGCGCCCACAAAAAAGCGAAGCCAGATCACTGGCTTCGCCTTTTTTATTACTGACTGGATAGCTGCTTTTTAGAACGGAATATCGTCATCAAAGCTGTCGAAATCCGGAGCCGGCTGAGGAGCGGCCTGCTGCTGTGGAGCCGGGCGCGACTGTTGCGGTGCCGACTGCTGCGGACGCGGAGCCTGTTGGCGTGGAGCCGGGGCGGACTGCTGGTAGTTATTGCCCCCGCCTTGTTGGTCGCCCTGCTGTGGACGGCCGCCCAACAGTTGCATGGTGCCTTGCATGTCGACCACGATTTCAGTGGTGTAACGCTTGATACCGTCTTTTTCCCACTCGCGGGTCTGCAGCTTGCCTTCGATGTACACCTGCGAACCTTTGCGCAGGTATTCGCCGGCAATTTCGGCCACCTTGCCGAACATAGACACACGGTGCCATTCGGTCTTCTCGACCTTCTGACCGGTTTGCTTGTCGGTCCACTGTTCGCTGGTCGCCAGACTCAGGTTGGTCACGGCGTTACCGTTAGGCAGGTAGCGAACTTCGGGATCCTGGCCGCAAGTGCCGACCAATATGACTTTGTTAACCCCACGGGCCATAACGTTCTCCTAGGCTACGCACGCTGCCTCGGCCGGGTTGTTCACCAGGCGCTCAAGGGTCGTGCGATCCAATAGTTCTGTGTCCAATTTGATGTAAATCGCCGCTTCATCTTCGACGATCACTGCATCTGTTACCCCTACGACGGCCTTCAGGCGCTCGACCAGACCCGCTTCGCGGATCGCCTCGGGCGACAACGGCAAGCGCAGGCTCGTGACGTAAGGTGGTTCGCGCATGGTAACAGCAAAGGCCAGCCAGAGGGCAGCCAGGCCGGCGCATCCGAGGAATACAACCGACAAACCGCCGTGCTGGAACATCCAGCCGCCGAGGATCCCGCCCAGCGCCGAACCGAGGAACTGGCTGGTGGAATAAACCCCCATTGCCGTGCCCTTGCCGCCCGCCGGTGAAACCTTGCTGATCAGCGATGGCAAGGAGGCTTCCAGCAGATTGAACGCAGTGAAGAACACCACCGTACCAATCACCAGAGCCCGCAAGCTATCGCCGAATTGCCAGAAGAATAGCTCAGTGAGCATCAGCGTCACGACGGCGCCGAGCAAAACTCGTTTCATTTTGCGTCGCTTCTCGCCGTAGATAATGAACGGGATCATGGCGAAGAAGGAAATCAGCAGCGCGGTCAGGTACACCCACCAGTGCTGCTCCTTGGGCAGCCCGGCTTTTTCGACCAGGGCCAGGGGCAATGCAACGAAGCTCGACATCAACATCGCGTGCAACACAAAAATGCCCAGGTCCAGGCGCAGCAGGTCCGGATGTTTGAGTGTCGGTATCAGCGCCTGACGCGCGACGCCGGACTCGCGGTGCTGCAACGGCCCGGTTGCACGCGGCACCATGAACATCACGATGACGATGCCGACCAGCGCCATGCCACCGGTGGCGAAGAACAATCCCGACAGGCCGAAGGCTCGGGTCAACAACGGTCCTACAACCATGGCGACAGCGAACGACAGACCAATCGTCATGCCGATCATGGCCATGGCTTTGGTCCGATGCTGTTCCCGGGTCAGGTCTGACAGCAACGCCATGACCGCCGCGGAAATCGCCCCGGCGCCTTGCAGGATGCGTCCGGCGATGACACCCCAGATCGAATCGGCATTGGCCGCCAGCACACTCCCCAGGGCGAAGATGATCAGCCCCAGGTAAATCACCGGACGACGACCGATGCGGTCGGAAATGAAGCCAAAAGGAATCTGAAAGATCGCCTGGGTCAGGCCGTAAGCGCCAATCGCCAACCCGATGAGGGCCGGGGTCGCTCCTGCCAGGTCCATCCCATAGGTCGCCAGAACCGGCAACACCATGAACATGCCAAGCATACGGAAGGCGAACACCAGGGCCAGACCGCTTGCTGCGCGGGTCTCACTGCCACTCATGCGTTCGCTGTGGGGATCGTGCATGGAAAAACCTCATGTGAACCGGCGGCGATTCTACCAGTCCCATCGATTGACGGGGTACATCGCGACGCTTTGACGCGCAGCTTTCATGTATGACTGCAATGCCCTCATTCGATAGTGTGCATCCATCCAGTATTTGGCCGTATACTCCTACGTTTTCGACGCCCGCCGAGCGAGGCCACTTTGGACAAGATCCTGATTCGTGGGGCCCGAACCCACAACCTGAAGAACATCGACCTGACCCTGCCACGGGACAAACTGATCGTCATCACCGGCCTGTCCGGATCCGGCAAGTCGTCCCTGGCCTTCGACACGTTGTACGCCGAAGGCCAGCGCCGCTATGTCGAATCGCTGTCGGCTTACGCCCGGCAATTCCTGTCGATGATGGAAAAACCTGACGTCGACACCATTGAAGGTCTGTCGCCAGCGATCTCCATCGAACAGAAGTCGACCTCGCACAACCCTCGCTCGACGGTTGGCACCATTACCGAAATCTACGACTACCTGCGCCTGCTCTACGCTCGCGTCGGTATTCCTCGCTGCCCGGACCACGACATTCCGCTGGAAGCCCAGACCGTCAGCCAAATGGTCGACCTGGTGCTGGCACAACCGGAGGGCAGCAAACTGATGCTGCTGGCCCCGGTGATCCGCGAGCGCAAGGGCGAGCACCTCTCGGTCTTCGAAGAACTGCGCGCTCAGGGTTTTGTGCGGGCCCGGGTCAACGGCCGACTCTGTGAGCTGGACGAGTTGCCGAAGCTGGATAAACAGAAGAAGCACTCGATCGATGTCGTGGTCGACCGTTTCAAGGTCCGTGCCGATCTGCAACAACGCTTGGCCGAATCGTTCGAGACCGCGCTCAAACTGGCGGACGGTATCGCTCTTGTGGCGCCAATGGACGACGAGCCCGGCGAAGAAATCATCTTCTCCGCCCGCTTCGCCTGCCCGATCTGCGGCCACGCCATCAGCGAGCTGGAACCCAAGCTGTTTTCCTTCAACAACCCGGCCGGCGCTTGCCCGACCTGCGATGGTCTGGGGGTTAAACAGTTCTTCGACATCAAACGACTGGTGAACGGTGAACTGACCCTGGCCGAAGGCGCGATTCGCGGCTGGGACCGACGCAACGTCTATTACTTCCAGATGCTCGGGTCGCTGGCCTCGCACTACAAGTTCAGCCTTGAAGTACCGTTCAACGACCTGCCGGCCGATCAGCAGAAATTCATCCTGCATGGCAGCGGCTCGCAAAATGTTGACTTCAAATACCTGAACGACCGTGGCGACATCGTCAAACGTTCGCACCCGTTCGAAGGCATCGTACCGAACCTGGAACGCCGCTACCGCGAAACCGAATCGGCTTCGGTGCGTGAAGAACTGGCCAAGTTCCTCAGCACCCAACCCTGCCCGGATTGCCGCGGCACCCGTCTGCGTCGCGAGGCGCGGCACGTGTGGGTTGGCGAGAAGACCTTGCCGGCGGTGACCAATCTGCCGATCGGCGACGCCTGTGAATATTTCGGCGTGCTGAAACTGACCGGCCGCCGTGGTGAGATCGCCGACAAGATTCTCAAGGAAATCCGCGAGCGGCTGCAGTTTCTGGTCAACGTCGGCCTGGACTATTTGTCGCTGGACCGCAGTGCCGACACGCTGTCGGGCGGTGAAGCTCAGCGGATTCGTCTGGCCAGTCAGATTGGCGCCGGCCTGGTGGGGGTTCTGTACATTCTCGATGAACCGTCGATCGGTCTGCATCAACGGGACAACGACCGATTGTTGGGCACCCTCAAGCACCTGCGCGACATTGGCAACACGGTGATCGTGGTCGAGCACGACGAAGATGCGATTCGTCTGGCCGACTATGTGGTGGATATCGGCCCGGGCGCGGGTGTGCACGGTGGGCATATCGTCGCCGAAGGGACGCCGGCCGAGGTCATGGCTCACCCTGATTCGCTGACCGGCAAGTATTTGTCGGGGCGAGTGAAGATCGAAGTTCCAGCCAAACGCACGCCGCGTAACAAGAAGATGTCGCTGGCCCTCAAAGGCGCTCGCGGCAACAACTTGCGCAATGTCGATCTGGAGATTCCGATCGGCCTGCTGACCTGCGTGACCGGAGTGTCCGGTTCTGGCAAGTCGACACTGATCAACAACACGCTGTTTCCCTTGAGCGCTACCGCACTCAACGGCGCCACGACCCTAGAAGCGGCGGCTCACGACAACATCAAGGGTCTTGAGCATCTGGATAAAGTCGTCGACATCGATCAGAGCCCGATCGGTCGCACGCCTCGCTCCAACCCGGCGACCTATACGGGGCTGTTCACGCCGATTCGCGAATTGTTCGCCGGCGTGCCGGAATCCCGATCCCGCGGTTACGGGCCGGGACGTTTCTCCTTCAACGTGAAGGGTGGACGCTGCGAAGCTTGTCAGGGCGATGGCCTGATCAAGGTGGAAATGCACTTCCTGCCGGACATCTATGTCCCGTGCGACGTCTGCAAGAGCAAGCGTTACAACCGCGAAACGCTGGAGATCAAGTACAAGGGCAAGAGCATCCACGAAACCCTCGAGATGACCATCGAGGAAGCCCGGGTGTTCTTCGACGCGGTTCCAGCCTTGGCGCGCAAGCTTCAGACGTTGATGGACGTCGGCCTTTCGTACATCAAGCTGGGGCAATCGGCGACGACGCTGTCCGGCGGTGAAGCCCAGCGGGTGAAACTGTCTCGCGAGCTGTCCAAGCGTGATACCGGCAAGACCTTGTACATCCTCGATGAGCCGACCACCGGCCTGCACTTTGCGGATATTCAGCAACTGCTCGACGTATTGCATCGTCTGCGCGACCACGGCAACACCGTGGTAGTGATCGAGCACAATCTGGACGTGATCAAGACAGCTGACTGGTTGGTGGACCTGGGGCCGGAAGGTGGTTCCAAAGGCGGACAGATCATTGCCGTCGGTACACCGGAGGAAGTGTCCGAGATGAAGCAGTCTCACACTGGCTTCTATCTCAAACCGCTGCTGGCTCGCGACAGGGCGTGAATCAGCCCCACGAAAAAGCCCCTGTCACTTCACCAGTGACAGGGGCTTTTTTGTACGTTTCTGTAGGAGCGAGGCTTGCCCGCGAAGGTCTCACCTCGGTCGGGCTGATGCATCGCGGTGATCCCTTCGCGGGCAAGGGCTAGGCGCCCCCCCCCTGCTCCTACAACAGCATCAGAACTGCGATTGCAGGTAATTTTCCAGACCAATCAGTTTGATCAGACCCAACTGCTTCTCGAGCCAGTAGGTATGATCTTCTTCGGTATCGGCCAACTGAATGCGCAGGATCTCGCGGCTGACGTAATCCTTGTGCAGCTCGCAAAGTTCGATGCCCTTACACAGAGCTGCGCGAACTTTGTACTCCAGACGCAGGTCAGCGGCGAGCATGTCAGGCACGGTGGTGCCGACATCCAGATCGTCCGGACGCATACGAGGGGTGCCTTCGAGCATGAGGATCCGACGCATCAGCGCATCAGCGTGCTGCGCTTCTTCTTCCATCTCGTGATTGATACGTTCGTAGAGCTCGGTGAAACCCCAGTCCTCGTACATCCGCGAATGGATGAAATATTGATCACGGGCAGCCAGCTCGCCTGTCAGCAACGTGTTGAGGTAATCGATTACGTCTGGGTGACCTTGCATCGCCCTACATCTCCCTGCTTGAAAGTCTGCAGTTTGAACCAACCTGACCGGAAGGTCACTCGTCCGACACAACAAAAGCGAAGATACTCTGAGAAAAGCGGTTTAAATAACGCAAAAACCGCCCAAATGAGGGCGGTTCTGCTTATCGTTTAGACTTAGTTAAGCTGTACGTTGAGTGCCTTTGCGATTGCTTCTCCATACGCCGGGTCAGCCTTGAAAAAGTGCTGCAATTGGCGATCCACCACATCACTGGAAACACCAGCCATTGCGCCGGCAATGTTATTGATCAGCAGCGTTTTCTGCTCATCATTCATCAGGCGGAACAGCGCACCTGCATGGCTGTAGTAGTCGGTATCTTCGCGATGATCGTAACGATCAGCCGCGCCGCTCAAGGCCAAAGCAGGTTCCGCGTAGCGCGGTGCCTGTTTCGGTAACTCTACATAGCTGTTCGGCTCATAGTTCGGTGCTGCGCCGCCATTGGCGCCAAACGCCATGGAGCCGTCGCGCTGATAGCTGTTGACCGGGCTGCGAGGCGCATTCACCGGCAGTTGCTGATGATTGGTCCCCACGCGGTAGCGGTGAGCATCAGCGTAGGCGAATACGCGACCTTGCAACATGCGGTCAGGCGACAGACCGACACCCGGGACCATATTGCTCGGACCGAACGCCGCCTGCTCGACTTCAGCGAAGTAGTTCAACGGATTACGGTTAAGCTCCAGCTCGCCCACTTCGATCAGCGGAAATTCTTTCTGCGACCAAGTCTTGGTGACGTCAAACGGGTTCTCGTAATGAGCCGCGGCCTGGGCCTCGGTCATGACCTGGATATTGACACTCCATTTCGGAAAGTCACCGCGCTCAATGGCGCCGAACAGGTCACGCTGCGCGTAATCCGGATCGGTACCCGCCAGGCGTGCCGCTTCAGCCGGGGCGAGGTTCTTGATCCCTTGTTTGGTTTTGTAGTGCCACTTCACCCAGTGACGCTCGCCATTGGCGTTGATCAGGCTATAGGTGTGGCTGCCGAAGCCATGCATGTGGCGATAACCGTCAGGGATACCGCGATC
The DNA here is from genome assembly GCF_024748615.1 of Pseudomonas sp. B21-048. Lineage (NCBI taxonomy): Bacteria > Pseudomonadati > Pseudomonadota > Gammaproteobacteria > Pseudomonadales > Pseudomonadaceae > Pseudomonas > Pseudomonas sp. B21-048. The sequence goes on from NZ_CP087168.1 coordinate 5,032,066, forward strand.
CGAGAACAGAATGGTGACCTGGTGCAATGCCTCAGGCGAATGCGACCAGAAATCCCACATCATCTGAGCGCTTTTCAGGTTGCTTTGCGGCAGACGCTTCTGGGTATGGATGAAGTCAGGGAATTTCAGCGGATCACGGATAAAAAACACCGGCGTGTTATTACCGACGATGTCCCAGTTGCCTTCTTCGGTGTAAAACTTCAGGGCAAAACCACGTGGGTCACGCTCGGTGTCAGCCGAACCGCGCTCGCCGCCCACGGTGGAAAACCGTAGGAAGGTCGGAGTTTGCTTGCCGATGGACTCAAACAGCTTGGCGCTGGTGTATTCGGTGATGTCGCGAGTCACGGTGAACGTACCGTAAGCACCCGAGCCTTTGGCGTGTACACGACGCTCAGGGATGTTTTCACGGTTGAAGTGTGCAAGCTTCTCGATCAGATGGAAATCGTCGAGCAGCAAAGGACCACGAGGGCCGGCGGAGCGGGAATTCTGGTTGTCGGCGACAGGAGCGCCACTGGCGGTAGTAAGCGTTTTATTCTGGCTCATGCGATCTCTTCCTCTGTCAGTCTTGAAACTGCCGGCTAATCGGCTTGGCGGGAAGTATTGATCATCAATATGACAGCCACAAATTAATTAACTTGCAGCCATCAATAGAAAATCACTAATTATCAACCCACACCTATAGTGCAGAAAGGAAAAGGTTTGAAGCTTGCACATATAGCGCGTTTCTTACAGACACAAAAAACCGAGCACTAGGCCCGGTTTCTTGTTCAGACTGACGTCTTACTCAGCGGATACAGCTTCACCGCCGACAGCACGATCAACCAACTCGACATACGCCATAGGCGCGTTGTCGCCAGCGCGGAAACCGCACTTGAGGATGCGCAGGTAGCCACCCTCACGGGTAGCGTAACGCTTGCCCAGGTCGTTGAAGAGCTTACCAACGATAGCTTTCGAACGAGTACGATCGAAAGCCAGACGGCGGTTAGCCAGGCTGTCTGTCTTGGCCAAAGTGATCAGCGGCTCAGCAACGCGACGCAGTTCTTTGGCTTTCGGCAGTGTAGTTTTGATCAGCTCGTGCTCGAACAGCGACACCGCCATGTTTTGAAACATGGCCTTGCGGTGCGAGCTGGTGCGGCTCAGGTGACGACCACTTTTACGATGACGCATGGTTCATTCCTTACCAAACACTACGTTCGGTGATTACGACGATCAGGCAGTCGCCTTGTCGTCCTTCTTAAGACTTGCAGGCGGCCAGTTGTCGAGGCGCATGCCGAGGGACAGACCGCGGGAGGCCAGAACGTCCTTGATTTCAGTCAAGGATTTCTTGCCAAGGTTCGGAGTCTTCAACAGCTCTACTTCGGTACGCTGAATCAGGTCACCGATGTAGTAGATGTTTTCCGCCTTAAGGCAGTTAGCCGAACGTACAGTCAGTTCCAGATCGTCAACCGGGCGAAGCAGGATCGGATCGATCTCGTCTTCCTGCTCGACAACCACTGGCTCACTGTCACCTTTGAGATCGACGAACGCAGCCAACTGCTGTTGCAGAATGGTTGCAGCACGGCGGATAGCCTCTTCAGGATCCAGGGTACCGTTGGTTTCCAGATCAATAACCAGCTTGTCCAGGTTAGTACGCTGCTCGACACGGGCGTTTTCCACCACGTATGCGATACGGCGAACCGGGCTGAACGAAGAGTCAAGCTGCAAGCGACCGATGCTGCGGCTTTCGTCTTCATCGCTCTGACGCGAGTCTGCCGGTTCATAACCACGACCACGAGCTACGGTGAGCTTCATGTTCAAGGCGCCGTTAGACGCCAGGTTAGCGATTACGTGATCGGGGTTAACGATCTCGACATCATGATCCAGCTGAATATCGGCAGCGGTAACCACCCCCGAACCCTTCTTCGACAAGGTCAGCGTAACTTCGTCTCGACCGTGCAGCTTGATAGCCAGACCTTTAAGGTTCAACAGGATTTCAATTACGTCTTCCTGTACACCTTCGATGGCGCTGTACTCATGGAGCACACCGTCAATCTCGGCCTCGACTACTGCACAGCCGGGCATTGAGGACAACAGGATGCGGCGCAGCGCGTTGCCCAGGGTGTGGCCGAAACCACGCTCGAGAGGCTCGAGAGTGATCTTGGCGCGGGTTGGACTGACAACCTGCACATCAATATGGCGGGGTGTCAGGAACTCATTTACCGAAATCTGCATGGATGCACCTATTTTCTAGCCCTTACTTGGAGTAGAGCTCGACAATCAGGCTTTCGTTGATGTCGGCGGACAGATCACTGCGAGCAGGAACGTTCTTGAAAACGCCCGACTTCTTCTCAGTGTCTACTTCTACCCATTCTACGCGGCCACGTTGGGCACACAGATCGAGAGCTTGGACAATGCGAAGTTGGTTCTTTGCTTTCTCGCGAACTGCGACCACGTCACCAGCACGAACCTGGTAAGACGGAACGTTTACGGTCTGACCGTTAACGCTGATCGACTTGTGCGATACCAGCTGACGGGATTCGGCACGAGTAGAGCCAAAACCCATACGGTATACAACGTTGTCCAGACGGCATTCGAGCAGTTGCAACAGGTTTTCGCCAGTTGCGCCTTTCTTGCCAGCAGCTTCTTTGTAGTAGCCGCTGAATTGACGCTCGAGAACGCCATAGATACGACGGACCTTCTGCTTTTCACGCAGTTGGGTGCCGTAATCGGACTGGCGACCGCGGCGTTGGCCGTGGATACCAGGTGCTGCTTCGATGTTGCACTTCGATTCGATCGCGCGCACGCCGCTCTTCAGAAAGAGATCGGTGCCTTCGCGACGAGCGAGTTTGCATTTTGGACCAATGTAACGAGCCATTCTTTACAATCTCCTGGATTACACGCGGCGCTTCTTCGGCGGACGGCACCCGTTGTGCGGGATTGGCGTCACGTCGGTGATGCTGGCGATCTTGTAGCCACAGCCGTTCAAAGCGCGGACTGCGGATTCACGACCCGGACCTGGACCTTTGACGTTAACGTCGAGGTTTTTCAGGCCGTATTCCAGCGCAGCTTGACCAGCACGTTCAGCAGCTACTTGAGCAGCAAACGGGGTGGACTTGCGGGAACCGCGGAAACCCGAACCACCGGAGGTAGCCCAGGAAAGAGCGTTGCCTTGACGGTCGGTGATGGTCACGATTGTGTTGTTAAAAGAAGCATGGATGTGGGCGATGCCATCAACCACTGTCTTTTTAACTTTTTTACGAGGACGAGCAGCAGGTTTAGCCATGATTAATTTCCTGTCGATTCGCTGGGGCGATTACTTGCGGATCGGCTTACGCGGACCTTTACGGGTACGCGCGTTAGTCTTGGTACGCTGACCGCGCACTGGAAGACCACGACGATGACGCAGACCGCGATAGCAACCGAGGTCCATCAAACGCTTGATTTTCATGTTGATTTCGCGACGCAGGTCACCTTCAGTGGTGAACTTCGCCACTTCGCCACGCAGCTGTTCAATCTGCTCGTCGCTCAGATCTTTGATCTTTGCGGCTGGGTTTACCCCAGTCACTGCACAAATTTTCTGCGCAGTAGTGCGACCAACACCATAGATGTAGGTCAGCGAGATAACAGTATGCTTGTTATCTGGAATGTTAACGCCTGCAATACGGGCCATTCAGTGGGACTCCAATTGACAGCTACCTACGCCCCGGAAGCCAAGAAATAGGGCGCGAGATAATATCGCTGTAATAACAAATAATCAACCCGGCAGCGCACTAGCTGCCGGGCTTGAAGCACAATCACACTCAGCCTTGGCGCTGTTTGTGACGCGGTTCCGCGCTGCAAATTACTCGAACAACACCTTCGCGGCGAATAATCTTGCAGTTACGGCACAGCTTTTTCACCGATGCACGAACTTTCATCACCAACTCCTCGAACCTTATGGGTACTCAGCGCAACATGCCGCTGCCGTAACCCTTCAGGTTGGCTTTCTTCATCAGGGATTCGTACTGGTGCGAAACGAGGTGCGATTGTACTTGAGACATGAAGTCCATCACAACCACGACCACGATCAGCAACGAGGTCCCGCCAAGGTAGAACGGTACGTTTGCTGCAACCACCAGGAACTGGGGCAACAGGCACACGGCCGTCATATATAGAGCACCGAACAGGGTCAAACGAGTCAGAACGCCATCAATGTAGCGCGCAGACTGCTCACCTGGACGGATGCCCGGAATAAAGGCACCGGACTTCTTCAGGTTTTCCGCTACGTCTTTCGGATTGAACATCAACGCCGTATAGAAGAAGCAGAAGAAAATAATCCCTGCACTAAACAGCAGAATATTCAACGGCTGACCAGGAGCGATCGACTGCGAGATGTCCTGCAGCCAGCCCATACCTTCAGACTGACCAAACCAGGTACCCAACGAAGCCGGGAACAGCAAAATGCTGCTCGCGAAAATGGCTGGAATAACACCAGCCATGTTCACCTTCAACGGCAAGTGGCTAGTCTGCGCAGCAAAGACCTTACGGCCCTGCTGACGCTTGGCGTAATGAACAGCAATACGACGCTGACCACGCTCAATGAACACCACGAAACCGATAATCGCTACTGCCAGCAAACCGATGGCAACCAAGGCAAAAATGTTGATATCACCCTGACGCGCAGACTCGAAAGACTGCCCGATCGCTCTCGGAAGACCGGCGACGATACCTGCGAAAATCAACATCGAGATACCGTTGCCAACACCACGCTCAGTAATCTGCTCACCCAGCCACATCATGAACATCGCACCAGCCACAAAAGTGGATACCGCGACGAAATGGAAGCCAAAGTCACCAGTGAACGCAACGCCCTGCCCTGCCAGACCAATGGACATGCCAATTGCCTGAACGAGAGCGAGAACGACAGTGCCGTAGCGGGTGTACTGAGCGATCTTGCGACGCCCAGCTTCACCTTCCTTCTTCAACTGCTCCAACTGCGGGCTGACGGCGGTCATCAGCTGCATGATGATCGATGCCGAAATGTACGGCATGATCCCCAGTGCAAAGATACTCATCCGTTCCAGCGCGCCGCCGGAAAACATGTTGAACAAGCTAAGAATGGTCCCCTCATTCTGTCGAAACAGGTCCGCGAGTCGGTCCGGGTTGATACCTGGAACCGGGATGTGTGCGCCTATTCGGTAGACGATAATCGCCAAGAATAGAAAACGCAGACGAGCCCAGAGTTCAGACATACCGCCTTTGCCGAGCGCAGAGAGAGCACCTTGCTTAGCCATTTATTCCTCGAACTTGCCGCCAGCTGCTTCGATAGCCGCACGCGCACCTTTGGTGGCGCCGATTCCCTTTCCGATGGTAACAGCGCGAGTAACTTCGCCGGACAGCATGATTTTCACACGCTGTACGTTGACGTTGATCACGTTGGCATCTTTCAGGGACTGCACGGTGACGATGTCGCCTTCCACTTTAGCCAGCTCGGACAAACGCACTTCTGCGCGATCCATGGCCTTCAGGGAAACGAAACCGAACTTCGGCAGGCGACGATGCAGCGGCTGTTGACCGCCTTCAAAGCCTGGAGCAATGGTGCCACCGGAGCGGGAGGACTGACCTTTGTGGCCACGGCCACCGGTCTTGCCCAAACCACTACCGATACCACGGCCCGGACGATGCTTTTCGCGACGGGAACCCGGCGCTGGACTCAGATCATTGAGTTTCATCGATTAACCCTCGACACGCAGCATGTAGTAAGCCTTGTTGATCATCCCGCGATTCTCGGGAGTATCAAGTACTTCTACAGTGTGACCGATGCGACGCAGACCCAGACCCTTAACGCACAGTTTGTGGTTAGGGATGCGGCCGGTCATGCTTTTGATCAGCGTAACTTTAACGGTAGCCATGATCAGAAAATCTCCTTGACGCTTTTGCCACGCTTGGCGGCAATGGATTCAGGAGACTGCATAGCTTTCAAACCTTTGAAAGTGGCGTGAACCACGTTTACCGGGTTAGTCGAGCCGTAGCACTTGGCCAGAACGTTCTGAACGCCAGCAACTTCGAGGACAGCACGCATAGCGCCGCCAGCGATGATACCGGTACCCTCAGAAGCAGGCTGCATGTACACCTTCGAAGCGCCATGGGCGGACTTCATTGCGTACTGCAGAGTGGTGCCGTTCAGATCAACTTGGATCATGTTGCGGCGAGCAGCTTCCATTGCCTTCTGGATCGCAGCAGGCACTTCACGCGACTTGCCACGGCCGAAGCCAACACGCCCTTTACCATCACCAACCACGGTCAACGCGGTAAAAGTGAAGATACGGCCGCCTTTAACGGTTTTGGCTACGCGGTTAACTTGAACCAGCTTCTCGATGTAGCCTTCGTCGCGCTTTTGGTCGTTATTTGACATAACTTAGAACTCCAGCCCAGCTTCACGAGCAGCATCAGCCAGCGCCTTGACGCGGCCGTGGTACTTGAAGCCAGAGCGGTCGAAAGCCACCTGCGAGACGCCAGCGGCTTTAGCACGCGTAGCGACCAGCTGGCCAACCTTAGTGGCCGCGTCGATGTTGCCAGTGGCGCCATCACGCAGTTCTTTATCCAAAGTCGAGGCACTTGCCAGGACTTTGTTGCCGTCGGCCGAAATGACCTGGGCGTAGATGTGCTGCGACGAGCGGAACACGCAGAGACGCACGACTTCGAGTTCGTGCATTTTCAGGCGTGCTTTGCGAGCGCGACGCAGTCGAGTAACTTTTTTGTCGGTCATTTGCTATGCCCTACTTCTTCTTGGCTTCTTTACGACGGACGACTTCGTCCGCGTAGCGCACACCTTTGCCTTTGTACGGCTCTGGTGGACGGAAGTCGCGGATCTCGGCGGCCACTTGACCTACCAGCTGCTTATCGATGCCCTTGATCAGGATATCGGTCTGGCTAGGAGTCTCAGCGGTGATGCCTTCCGGCAGTTCATAATCCACTGGGTGCGAGAAGCCAAGAGCCAGGTTCAGCACTGTGCCTTTTGCTTGCGCTTTGTAACCAACACCGACCAGCTGGAGCTTGCGCTCGAAGCCTTGGCTTACGCCTTGGACCATGTTGTTAACCAACGCACGAGTGGTACCAGCCATTGCGCGAGTCTGTTGATCGCCATTGCGAGCAGCAAAACGCAGCTCACCAGCCTCTTCAACAATCTCAACGGACGAATGGATGTTCAGTTCGAGAGTACCCTTGGCACCCTTCACCGAAAGCTGTTGGCCTGCGAATTTGACTTCGACACCGGCTGGCAGCTTAACGGGGTTCTTAGCGACGCGTGACATGCTTATCCCCCCTTAGAACACAGTGCAAAGAACTTCGCCGCCGACACCGGCAGCGCGCGCAGCACGATCCGTCATCACACCTTTGTTGGTGGAGACGATAGACACACCGAGACCGCCACGAACTTTTGGCAGATCATCGACGGACTTGTACTGACGCAGGCCTGGACGGCTAACGCGCTTCACTTCTTCGATGACCGGACGGCCTTCAAAGTACTTCAGCTCGATGGACAGCAGTGGTTTGATTTCGCTGCTGATCTGATAACCCGCAATGTAACCTTCGTCCTTCAGGACTTTGGCAACAGCTACCTTCAAAGTAGAAGATGGCATGCTTACGACGGACTTTTCAGCCATCTGGGCATTACGGATTCGAGTTAGCATGTCCGCTAACGGGTCCTGCATACTCATGGGCTAGACGCTCCTAATACAAAAAAATTAGCCTTGCGGCTACTACGTGTCGCCGAGTTCATCCATGCGAAAAAAGCACGGGCTCAGGCGAGCCGGGTATTCTAGACACACCCCACAAATGAATCAAGCCCCAAAAGGGGCTTGATTCAAGTTCAAGGTCACCAGCGGTCAGTATCTTGCGACTCCGAACGCCGAGACTTTGATAGTGCTTACCAGCTGGCTTTAACCAGACCAGGCACGTCACCACGCATTGCAGCTTCACGCAGTTTGTTACGGCCGAGGCCGAACTTGCGGTAAACGCCGTGTGGACGACCGGTCAGGCGGCAGCGGTTACGCATGCGCGAAGCGCTTGCGTCACGTGGCTGCTTCTGCAGAGCTACTGTAGCTTCCCAACGCGCTTCTGGACTTGCGTTCAGATCAACGATGATAGCTTTCAGTGCTGCACGCTTTTTGGCGTACTTGGCAACCGTGAGCTGACGTTTCAGCTCGCGGTTTTTCATGCTCATCTTGGCCATTTTCCTACTCCAATCAGTTGCGGAACGGGAATTTGAAAGCACGCAACAGGGCGCGACCTTCATCATCGTTCTTGGCAGTGGTGGTCAGGGTAATGTCCAGACCGCGGAGAGCATCGATCTTGTCGTAGTCGATTTCCGGGAAGATGATCTGCTCTTTAACGCCCATGCTGTAATTACCACGACCATCGAAGGACTTGGCATTCAGGCCGCGGAAGTCGCGAACCCGAGGCAGGGAGATCGACAGCAGACGATCCAGGAACTCATACATACGCTCACGGCGCAGAGTCACCTTGACGCCGATCGGCCAACCTTCACGGACTTTAAAGCCAGCAATGGATTTCCGAGCGTAGGTCACAACGACTTTCTGGCCGGTGATCTTTTCCAGGTCGGCAACAGCGTGCTCGATGACTTTTTTGTCACCGACTGCTTCGCCCAGACCCATGTTCAGGGTGATTTTTGTAACGCGTGGAACTTCCATCACGTTCGAAAGCTTAAGTTCTTCCTTAAGCTTCGGTGCGATTTCCTTCCAGTAAATCTCTTTTAGTCGTGCCATGGTCTTCTACCTAGCAGTGTTCAAGCATCAACCGCTTTTTGGGTCGACTTGAAGACACGAATTTTCTTGCCGTCTTCTACTTTGAAACCAACGCGGTCAGCCTTGTTGGTTTCGCCGTTGAAAATGGCGACGTTAGAAGCGTCCAGTGGAGCTTCTTTTTCGACGATACCGCCTTGTACGCCCGACATCGGGTTAGGCTTGGTATGACGCTTAACCAGGTTCAGACCGCCAATAACCAGACGGTTATTAGCGAGAACCTTAAGCACCTTACCGCGCTTACCTTTGTCTTTGCCGGCGATCACGATGATCTCGTCGTCACGACGAATCTTTTGCATGTCGGATCTCCTTACAGCACTTCTGGGGCGAGCGAGACGATCTTCATGAACTTCTCAGTACGAAGTTCACGGGTCACTGGCCCAAAGATACGGGTGCCGATCGGCTCTTGCTTGTTGTTCAGAAGAACAGCAGCGTTGCCATCAAAGCGGATAATGGAGCCATCAGCACGACGTACGCCGTGACGAGTGCGGACTACAACAGCAGTCATCACTTGGCCTTTTTTCACTTTACCGCGAGGAATTGCTTCCTTCACGGTAACCTTGATGATGTCACCGATACCAGCGTAACGACGATGGGAGCCACCCAGCACCTTGATGCACATAACACGGCGAGCGCCGCTGTTATCGGCCACATCGAGCATGGATTGAGTCTGAATCATATAATTTCTCCGACCCCTAGTCCTTAGACTTCCACAGCGCGTTCGAGAACATCAACCAGCGCCCAAGACTTGGTCTTGGCCAAAGGACGAGTTTCACGAATAGTGACTTTGTCGCCGATGTGGCACTGATTGGTTTCGTCGTGCGCGTGCAGCTTAGTCGAACGCTTAACGTATTTACCGTAGATCGGGTGCTTAACGCGACGCTCGATCAGTACGGTGATGGTTTTGTCCATCTTGTCGCTGACAACACGGCCAGTCAGCGTACGGACAGTTTTTTCGGCTTCAGCCATGATTACTTACCTGCCTGCTGGTTGAGCACAGTCTTCACGCGAGCGATGTCACGCTTAACTTGCGAGAGCAGATGAGACTGCCCCAACTGGCCAGTTGCTTTCTGCATACGCAGATTGAACTGGTCGCGCAGCAAGCCGAGCAGTTGCTCGTTCAGCTGCTGTGCGGATTTTTCACGAAGTTCATTCGCTTTCATCACATCACCGTCCGTTTAACAAAGGCGGTGGCGAGCGGCAGCTTTGCAGCAGCCAGGGCAAAAGCCTCACGCGCCAGCTCTTCAGAAACACCCTCGATTTCATACAGGACTTTGCCTGGCTGAATCTGGGCAACCCAGTACTCCACGCTACCCTTACCTTTACCCATCCGAACTTCGAGGGGCTTTTTGGAAATAGGCTTGTCCGGGAATACACGGATCCAGATCTTGCCGCCACGTTTAACGTGACGGGTCAGAGCACGACGCGCTGACTCGATCTGACGAGCGGTGAGACGACCACGAGCTACAGACTTCAGCGCATATTCGCCGAAGCTGACTTTGCTACCGCGCTGAGCCAGACCACGGTTGTGGCCTGTCATCTGCTTGCGGAACTTCGTACGCTTTGGTTGCAACATTTGGCGTACCCCTTACTTAGCAGCTTTTTTACGAGGCGCTGGTGCTTGTGGTTTCAGTTCTTCTTGGCGACCACCAATTACTTCGCCTTTGAAGATCCAAACCTTTACACCGATCACACCGTAAGTGGTGTGAGCTTCGTAGTTGGCATAGTCGATGTCGGCACGCAGGGTGTGCAGTGGCACACGACCTTCGCGATACCATTCAGTACGTGCGATTTCAGCACCGCCGAGACGACCGCTCACTTGGATTTTGATGCCTTTGGCACCAATGCGCATGGCGTTCTGAACAGCGCGCTTCATAGCGCGACGGAACATTACGCGACGCTCCAGCTGCTGAGCTACGCTCTGCGCAACCAGCATACCGTCGAGCTCCGGCTTGCGGATCTCTTCGATATTGATGTGCACAGGCACACCCATTTGCTTGGTCAGGTCCTGACGCAGTTTCTCAACATCCTCACCTTTCTTCCCGATAACGATACCTGGACGAGCGGTGTGGATGGTGATACGTGCAGTCTGAGCCGGACGATGGATATCGATACGGCTTACGGACGCGCTTTTTAGTTTGTCTTGGAGATACTCACGCACCTTCAGATCAGCGAACAAGTAGTCCGCATAAGTCCGACCGTCTGCGTACCAGACGGAGGTGTGCTCCTTGACGATTCCCAGGCGAATGCCAATGGGATGTACTTTCTGACCCATCTCTTCGACTCCGTTACTTGTCAGCAACCTTGACAGTGATATGGCAAGACCGCTTGACGATGCGATCAGCACGGCCTTTGGCACGTGGCATGATGCGCTTCAGCGAACGCCCTTCGTTGACGAAAACGGTGCTGACTTTAAGGTCATCAACGTCTGCGCCTTCGTTATGCTCGGCGTTGGCTACGGCCGACTCCAGCACTTTTTTCATGATCTCGGCGGCTTTCTTACTGCTGAAAGCCAACAAGTTGAGCGCTTCGCCCACCTTCTTCCCGCGGATCTGGTCGGCGACCAAGCGGGCTTTCTGGGCGGAGATTCGAGCGCCCGACAACTTAGCGGCTACTTCCATTTCCTAACCCCTTAACGCTTGGCTTTCTTGTCTGCCACGTGCCCACGATAAGTGCGGGTACCGGCGAACTCGCCCAGTTTGTGGCCGACCATGTCTTCGTTAACGAGAACTGGGACGTGTTGACGACCGTTGTGTACTGCGATGGTCAAACCGACCATTTGTGGCAGGATCATCGAACGACGCGACCAGGTTTTCACCGGTTTGCGATCATTCTTTTCCGCCGCCACTTCGATCTTCTTCAGTAGGTGAAGATCGATAAAAGGACCTTTTTTCAGAGAACGTGGCACTGTCGTATCCCTCTATTTACTTGCGACGACGGACGATCATTTTGTCGGTACGCTTATTACCACGAGTCTTCGCGCCCTTAGTCGGGAAGCCCCATGGCGATACCGGATGACGACCACCAGAGGTACGACCTTCACCACCACCATGTGGGTGGTCAACCGGGTTCATGGCAACACCACGAACGGTTGGGCGAACGCCACGCCAGCGTTTGGCACCAGCTTTACCCAGCGAACGCAGGCTGTGCTCGGAGTTCGAGACTTCACCCAAGGTCGCGCGGCATTCAGCCAGCACTTTACGCATCTCACCAGAGCGCAGACGCAGGGTCACGTAGACACCTTCACGAGCGATCAGCTGAGCCGAAGCACCAGCGGAACGAGCGATTTGCGCGCCTTTACCTGGCTTCAATTCGATGCCGTGTACGGTGCTACCAACTGGAATGTTACGCAGTTGCAGAGCGTTGCCCGGCTTGATCGGCGCCAGAGCACCTGCGATCAGCTGGTCACCAGCACTTACGCCTTTAGGGGCGATGATGTAGCGACGCTCGCCATCTGCATACAGCAGCAGAGCGATGTGAGCAGTACGGTTTGGATCGTATTCAATACGCTCGACAGTGGCAGAGATGCCATCTTTGTCGTTGCGACGGAAATCGACCAGACGATAATGCTGCTTATGGCCACCACCGATGTGACGAGTGGTAATGCGACCATTGTTGTTACGACCACCAGTCTTCGATTTTTTCTCGAGCAGCGGTGCGTGAGGAGCGCCTTTATGCAGCTCCTGGTTGACCACCTTGACCACAAAACGGCGGCCAGGGGAAGTCGGTTTGCATTTAACGATTGCCATGATGCACCCCTTCCTTACTCAGCACTGCTGCTGAAATCGAGATCTTGGCCTGGCTGAAGGGAGATAACTGCCTTCTTCCAGTCATTACGCTTGCCCAGACCGCGAGCAGTGCGCTTGCTCTTACCCAGAACATTCAGGGTAGTAACACGCTCTACTTTCACGCTGAACAGGCTTTCGACGGCCTTCTTGATTTCCAGCTTGGTTGCGTCAGTTGCAACCTTGAAAACGAACTGGCCTTTCTTGTCAGCCAGAACCGTAGCCTTCTCGGAAACGTGCGGGCCAAGCAGAACTTTAAATACGCGTTCCTGGTTCATCCCAGCAGCTCCTCGAATTTCTTCACGGCCGACACGGTGATCAACACCTTGTCGTATGCGATCAGACTAACTGGATCGGAACCTTGCACGTCACGCACATCAACGTGTGGCAGGTTGCGAGCAGCCAGGTACAGGTTCTGATCAACCACTTCAGACACGATCAAGACGTCAGTCAGGCCCATGCCGGTCAGTTTGTTCAGCAGATCTTTGGTCTTCGGTGCATCAACAGCGAAGTCCTGAACCACAACCAGACGATCAGTACGCACCAGCTCAGCAAGGATGGAACGCATTGCTGCGCGATACATCTTCTTGTTCAGCTTCTGGGTGTGATCCTGAGGACGAGCTGCGAAAGTGGTACCGCCGCCACGCCAGATTGGGCTACGGATAGTACCGGCACGAGCACGGCCAGTACCTTTCTGACGCCATGGGCGCTTACCGCCACCACGAACGTCGGAACGGGTCTTTTGCTGCTTGCTACCTTGACGGCCGCCAGCCATGTAGGCCACGACTGCTTGGTGAACCAGCGTCTCGTTGAATTCGCCGCCAAATGTCAGTTCGGAAACTTCGATCGCTTGAGCGTCATTTACATTTAATTGCATGTCAGCTTCCCCTTAACCGCGAGCCTTGGCTGCTGGACGTACAACCAAGTTGCCGCCAGTAGCGCCAGGAACAGCGCCCTTGACCAACAACAGATTGCGTTCAGCGTCCACGCGCACTACTTCGAGGGACTGCACGGTCACGCGCTCAGCGCCCATATGACCGGACATTTTTTTGCCCTTGAATACACGACCAGGAGTCTGGCACTGGCCGATAGAGCCTGGAACGCGGTGGGACACGGAGTTACCGTGGGTATTATCTTGCCCGCGGAAATTCCAACGCTTGATCGTACCCTGGAAGCCTTTACCTTTGGACTGACCGGTTACATCAACCAGTTGACCAGCGGCAAAGATTTCAGCGTTGATCAGATCGCCGGCCTGGTACTCGCCTTCTTCAAGGCGGAATTCCATTACGGTACGACCAGCGGCAACGTTCGCTTTAGCGAAGTGGCCAGCCTGAGCAGCTGTAACACGCGAAGCACGACGCTCGCCGACAGTGACTTGCACTGCACGATAGCCATCGGTTTCTTCAGTTTTGAACTGGGTGACGCGATTCGGCTCGATCTCAATGACCGTGACCGGAATGGAGACACCTTCTTCGGTGAAAATACGGGTCATACCGCATTTACGACCGACTACACCAATAGTCATGTTGTAAACCTCATGAGTGTACGGGGCTTTCACCCGCTATGGCCGCCCATTTCAGAGCGTTACACGACTAAGACCGAGTCTTAGCCGAGGCTGATCTGCACTTCCACACCGGCCGCAAGATCAAGCTTCATAAGTGCATCAACGGTTTTATCCGTTGGCTGGACGATGTCCAGAACGCGCTTATGAGTACGGATCTCGTACTGGTCACGCGCGTCTTTGTTGACGTGCGGAGAGACCAGAACGGTGAACCGCTCTTTACGGGTAGGCAGTGGAATTGGACCACGCACTTGAGCACCAGTACGTTTCGCGGTTTCCACGATTTCCTGGGTGGATTGGTCGATCAGGCGATGGTCAAAAGCCTTCAACCTGATACGGATTTGCTGATTTTGCATTGGATTTCAGACTCCGGCTGCTATTCCCACCGAGCGCAATACGCCCGTTAAAAGGAGGCGCAATTCTATAGACGCCCCATATAGGTGTCAACCCAATAAAAAAGCCCCCGCTAAGCGGGGGCTTTTTCAACTCATCGAAGCTTACTCAAAAAAGAGCTTACTCGATGATTTTGGCTACGACGCCAGCGCCGACGGTACGACCGCCTTCACGAATAGCGAAACGCAGACCATCTTCCATCGCGATGGTTTTGATCAGGGTAACAGTCATCTGAATGTTGTCACCTGGCATTACCATTTCAACGCCTTCTGGCAGCTCGCAGTTACCAGTCACGTCAGTAGTACGGAAGTAGAACTGTGGACGGTAGCCTTTGAAGAACGGAGTATGACGACCGCCTTCTTCCTTGCTCAGAACGTAAACTTCTGCGGTGAACTTGGTGTGCGGCTTAACCGAACCCGGCTTAACCAGAACCTGACCACGCTCAACGTCGTCACGCTTGGTACCACGCAGCAGAACGCCGCAGTTCTCGCCAGCACGACCTTCGTCGAGCAGCTTGCGGAACATTTCAACACCGGTGCAGGTGCTAACGGTGGTGTCACGCAGACCAACGATTTCCAGCGGATCTTGAACGCGAACGATACCGCGCTCGATACGACCAGTCACAACAGTACCGCGACCAGAGATCGAGAATACGTCTTCGATTGGCATCAGGAATGGCTTGTCGGTCAGACGTACTGGTTCTGGGATGTAGCTGTCCAGAGTTTCAACCAGTTTACGAACGGCAGTAGTGCCCATTTCGTTGTCGTCTTTGCCTTCCAGCGCCATACGCGCGGAACCGATGATGATTGGAGTGTCATCACCTGGGAAGTCGTAAGTGCTCAGCAGGTCGCGCACTTCCATCTCAACCAGTTCCAGCAGCTCAGCGTCGTCTACCAGGTCAGCCTTGTTCAGGAAAACCACGATGTACGGAACGCCTACCTGACGGGACAGCAGGATGTGTTCACGGGTTTGCGGCATCGGACCATCAGCGGCCGAGCAAACCAGGATCGCGCCGTCCATCTGGGCAGCACCGGTGATCATGTTCTTCACATAGTCAGCGTGACCTGGGCAGTCAACGTGAGCGTAGTGACGGATCTTCGAGTTGTACTCGACGTGCGCGGTGTTGATGGTGATACCACGAGCTTTTTCTTCTGGCGCGCTGTCGATCTTGTCGAATTCAACTACAGCCGAACCGAAAACCTCGGAGCAGACGCGAGTCAGAGCAGCGGTCAGAGTGGTTTTACCGTGGTCAACGTGACCGATAGTGCCAACGTTGACGTGCGGAAGGGAACGATCAAATTTTTCTTTAGCCACGACAATTAACTCCTAGCCTAAAGGGGCTGAATCAGCCTTGTTTTTTGGTAACAGTTTCGACGATGTGCGACGGAGCTGTATTGTATTTTTTGAATTCCATAGAGTAGCTTGCGCGACCCTGGGACATCGAACGAACGTCGGTCGCATAACCGAACATCTCGCCCAACGGCACTTCAGCACGAATCACCTTACCGGAGACCGTATCTTCCATACCCAGAATCATGCCGCGACGACGGTTAAGGTCGCCCATCACGTCACCCATATAGTCTTCAGGCGTAACAACCTCTACTGCCATGATCGGCTCAAGCAGCTCACCACCGCCCTTTTGGGCCAGTTGCTTGGTCGCCATGGAAGCAGCCACCTTAAACGCCATCTCGTTCGAGTCGACGTCGTGGTAGGAACCATCAAACACGGTAGCCTTCAGGCCGATCAGCGGATAGCCGGCAACAACACCGTTCTTCATCTGCTCTTCGATACCCTTCTGGATAGCCGGGATGTATTCCTTAGGAACCACACCACCCACTACTTCGTTCACGAATTGCAGACCTTCCTGACCTTCGTCAGCAGGAGCAAAACGGATCCAGCAGTGACCGAACTGGCCACGACCGCCGGACTGACGAACGAACTTGCCTTCGATTTCACAGTTCTTCGTGATGCGCTCACGATAGGAAACCTGAGGCTTACCGATGTTGGCTTCGACGTTGAACTCACGGCGCATCCGGTCAACCAGGATGTCCAGGTGCAGCTCGCCCATGCCGGAGATGATCGTTTGACCAGTCTCTTCATCAGTTTTGACGCGGAAAGACGGGTCTTCCTGAGCAAGCTTGCCCAGAGCGATACCCATTTTTTCCTGGTCATCCTTGGTCTTTGGCTCAACGGCAACCGAAATAACCGGCTCCGGGAAGTCCATGCGAACCAGAATGATTGGCTTGTCAGCGTTACACAAAGTCTCACCAGTGGTGACGTCCTTCATGCCGATCAAGGCCGCGATGTCACCAGCGCGTACTTCCTTGATTTCTTCACGGGCGTTTGCGTGCATTTGCACCATACGACCCACGCGCTCTTTCTTGCCTTTGACCGAGTTGATCACGCCGTCGCCGGAGGCCAACACGCCCGAGTAAACTCGAACAAAGGTCAAGGTACCCACGAATGGGTCGGTAGCGATCTTGAACGCCAGAGCCGAGAACGGCTCGCTGTCGTCTGCGTGACGCTCCATTTCCTTGCTCTCGTCATCCGGGTCAGTACCCTTGATGGCAGGAATGTCGGTAGGAGCCGGCAGATAGTCGATCACGGCGTCGAGAACCAGGGGAACACCCTTGTTCTTGAAGGAAGAACCGCAAACAGCCAGAACGATCTCACCAGCGATAGTACGCTGACGCAGAGCCGCCTTGATCTCCGCGTTGGTGAGTTCTTCACCTTCGAGGTATTTGTTCATCAGCTCTTCGCTGGCTTCGGCCGCAGCCTCAACCATGTTGCCGCGCCACTCGTCAGCCAGTTCCTGCAGTTCAGCAGGGATAGGCTCGCGACGCGGAGTCATGCCTTTGTCAGCGTCGTTCCAGTAAACAGCTTCCATGGACAACAGGTCGATCTGACCCTGGAAGTTGTCTTCGGAACCGATGGCCAACTGGATTGGCACCGGAGTGTGACCCAGACGCTGCTTGATCTGACCGATCACGCGCAGGAAGTTGGCACCAGCACGGTCCATCTTGTTTACGTAAACAAGACGTGGAACACCGTATTTGTTGGCTTGACGCCAAACGGTTTCCGACTGAGGCTCAACACCCGAGGTGCCGCAGAACACAACGACCGCGCCATCGAGAACACGCAGGGAACGCTCAACTTCAATAGTGAAGTCAACGTGGCCCGGGGTGTCGATGACGTTAAAGCGGTATTGGTCCTTGTGCTGCTTCTCGGAACCCTGCCAGAAGGCGGTAATGGCAGCAGAAGTAATGGTAATACCACGCTCCTGCTCCTGAACCATCCAGTCTGTGGTCGCGGCGCCGTCATGCACCTCGCCCATCTTGTGACTTTTGCCAGTGTAAAAAAGGACGCGCTCGGTGGTGGTGGTTTTACCAGCATCCACGTGAGCAACGATACCAATGTTACGGTAGCGGTTAATCGGTGTAGTACGAGCCATAAAGCCCTCGCAAAATGAGTGACGCTAAAATTAGAAGCGGTAGTGCGAGAAAGCCTTGTTGGCTTCAGCCATACGGTGCACGTCTTCACGCTTCTTAACTGCAGCACCTTTGCCTTCAGCGGCGTCCAACAGCTCGCCAGCCAAACGCAGAGCCATAGACTTCTCGCCGCGCTTGCGGGCGAAGTCTACCAACCAGCGCATTGCCAGAGCGTTACGACGGGACGGACGAACTTCGACCGGAACCTGGTAAGTAGCACCGCCTACACGGCGCGACTTTACTTCGACCAGCGGAGCGATGGCGTCGAGAGCTTTCTCGAAGATTTCCAGGGGATCGCTGTTCTTGCGTTCTTTAACCTTTTCCAGCGCGCCATAAACGATACGCTCGGCAACGGCTTTCTTGCCGCTTTCCATTACGTGGTTCATGAACTTGGCCAGGATCTGGCTGCCGTATTTTGGATCGTCAAGCACTTCGCGCTTGGCTGCTACGCGTCTTCTTGGCATGGATAAGCCCTCAAACGGTCTTCAGGTTCGCTCGGAATCGGTGCCCTTTCGGGACGCCTCCGACCTTACTCTTATCGACTCAGAAAAATAGAAAATCAGTTTTTACAAAAAGCCACTACTACTTAGGCTTCTTGGTACCGTACTTCGAACGACCCTGGTTACGACCTTTAACGCCGGAAGTATCCAAAGAACCGCGTACGGTGTGGTAACGAACACCTGGCAAGTCTTTTACACGACCGCCGCGGATCAGTACCACGCTGTGCTCTTGCAGGTTGTGGCCTTCACCGCCGATGTACGAGGAAACCTCGAAACCGTTGGTCAGACGCACACGGCATACTTTACGCAGTGCCGAGTTAGGTTTTTTCGGCGTGGTGGTATACACACGGGTGCATACGCCACGACGTTGCGGGCAGTTCTGCAGCGCAGGCACGTCGGATTTCTCGACGATACGCTTACGCGGCTGACGTACCAGCTGGTTGATAGTTGCCATCTACTAGCTCCACTGTTGTCTTGCGACGCTATTGTCTTGCAAGAAAAGCAAAATGGCAGGAACGAATTCCCGCCAAATTTAGGGGTACAAGAGTCTAAAGAGGATCTTGCCCCCAGTCAAGGCAAGGCCCCGACCTCCCCACTCATCCAACCTCGACAAATTGTCTCGATTCGATGAACGGAACGGCCAGGGCCCTACCCTCATTTATCGCAGAACTCAGTTACCGCTCGAGTTCAGCGCTTCGGTCAGTGCAGCTTCCACTTCACTGGCGCTTACGCGCAACGGTTTGTCAGCATCACGGCGGCGCTTACGCTCGCTGTGATAAGCCAGACCGGTACCGGCCGGGATCAAACGACCCACGACTACGTTTTCTTTCAGGCCGCGCAGGTAATCGCGCTTGCCGGTTACCGCCGCCTCGGTCAGTACGCGAGTGGTTTCCTGGAAGGAAGCCGCCGAGATGAACGATTCGGTGGACAACGACGCCTTGGTGATACCCAGCAGTACGCGAGTGAACTTGGAAACGAATTTCTCGTCGCCAGCCAGACGCTCGTTCTCTACCAGAACGTGAGTCAATTCCATCTGGTCGCCCTTGATGAAACTGGAATCGCCGGATTCAGCGATTTCAACTTTACGCAGCATCTGACGCAGGATGGTCTCGATGTGCTTATCGTTGATCTTCACGCCTTGCAGACGATAAACGTCCTGGATCTCGTTCACGATGTACTTGGCCAGCGCACTCACACCCAGCAGACGCAGGATGTCGTGTGGATCGCTCGGGCCGTCGGAGATAACTTCGCCGCGGTTTACCTGTTCGCCTTCGAAGACGTTCAGATGACGCCACTTCGGAATCAGCTCTTCGTACGGATCACTACCGTCATTCGGGGTGATAACCAGACGGCGCTTGCCTTTGGTCTCTTTACCGAACGCGATGGTGCCGCTGACTTCAGCCAGAATCGAGGCTTCTTTCGGACGACGAGCTTCGAACAAGTCGGCAACACGCGGCAGACCACCGGTGATGTCACGGGTTTTCGAAGTCTCTTGCGGAATACGAGCGATAACATCACCGATCGCGATTTTCGCACCGTCCGCTACACCGACCAGGGCGTTGGCAGGCAGGAAGTACTGAGCGATTACATCGGTGCCCGGCAGCAAGAGATCCTTGCCGTTGTCATCAACCATCTTCACAGCAGGACGGATATCTTTACCGGCAGCTGGACGGTCTTTGGCGTCGAGTACTTCAATGTTGGTCATACCGGTCAATTCGTCAGTCTGACGCTTGATCGTGATGCCTTCTTCCATGCCCACGTAGGTCACGGTACCTTTCATTTCGGTAACGATTGGGTGAGTGTGCGGATCCCACTTGGCCACGATTGCGCCAGCGTCGACCTTGTCACCTTCTTTAACCGAAATCACAGCACCGTACGGCAGCTTGTAACGCTCACGCTCACGACCGAAGTCATCAGCGATCGCCAGCTCACCGGAACGGGACACAGCAACCAGGCAACCATCCACTCGCTCAACGTGCTTCAGGTTATGCAGACGGACGGTACCGCCATTCTTCACCTGAACGCTATCAGCCGCGGAGGTCCGGCTTGCCGCACCACCGATGTGGAACGTACGCATGGTCAGCTGGGTACCCGGCTCACCGATGGACTGGGCAGCGATAACGCCGACCGCTTCACCAATGTTCACCTGATGACCACGAGCCAAGTCACGGCCGTAGCACTTGGCGCAAATGCCGTAGCGGGTTTCGCAGCTGATCGGCGAACGCACGATCACTTCGTCGATGCTGTTCAGCTCGATGAACTCGACCCACTTCTCGTCTACCAGAGTGCCGGCAGGAACGATAACTTCCTCAGTACCTGGCTTGAATACGTCACGAGCGATGACACGACCCAATACGCGCTCACCCAACGGCTCAACAACGTCACCGCCTTCAATGTGCGGAGTCATTACCAGGCCATGTTCGGTGCCGCAATCGATCTCGGTCACAACCAGATCCTGCGCGACGTCTACCAGACGACGAGTCAGGTAACCGGAGTTCGCAGTTTTCAACGCGGTATCCGCCAAACCTTTACGAGCACCGTGAGTGGAGATGAAGTACTGAAGTACGCTCAAACCTTCACGGAAGTTCGCAGTAATCGGCGTTTCGATGATGGAGCCGTCCGGCTTGGCCATCAGGCCACGCATACCGGCGAGCTGACGGATCTGCGCAGCAGAACCCCGTGCGCCCGAGTCGGCCATCATGTACATCGAGTTGAAAGACTCTTGGTCGACTTCGACGCCATGACGATCGATGACTTTCTCTTTCGAGAGATTGGCCATCATCGCCTTGGAAACTTCGTCGTTCGCCTTGGACCAAAGGTCGATCACTTTGTTGTACTTCTCGCCCTGGGTTACCAGGCCGGAGGCGTACTGACTTTCGATCTCTTTCACTTCGTCAGTGGCAGCACTGATGATGCGGGCTTTTTCATCCGGGATAACGAAGTCGTTAACACCGATGGAAACGCCGGAAATGGTCGAATAAGCAAAACCGGTGTACATCAACTGGTCAGCGAAGATCACGGTCTCTTTCAAACCAACCACGCGGTAGCACTGGTTGATCAGCTTGGAGATCGCCTTTTTCTTCATCGGCAGGTTGACGACGTCGTACGACAGACCTTTTGGCACAACCTGGTACAACAGCGCACGGCCGACAGTGGTGTCGACGATACGGGTGTTGCTCACGCTGCCGCCGTCACGGTCGTTGACGGTTTCGTGGATCCGCACTTTGACCTTGGCGTGCAGTGCGGCTTCGCCGGCACGGAACACACGGTCAACTTCCTGCAGATCCGCGAACACACGACCTTCGCCCTTGGCGTTGATCGCTTCACGGGTCATGTAGTACAGACCCAATACAACGTCCTGCGAAGGAACGATGATTGGCTCACCGTTGGCTGGCGACAGAATGTTGTTGGTCGACATCATCAACGCACGCGCTTCCAACTGGGCTTCCAGTGTCAGCGGTACGTGCACGGCCATTTGGTCGCCGTCGAAGTCGGCGTTGTACGCGGCGCAGACCAGAGGGTGCAGCTGGATAGCCTTACCTTCGATCAGTACCGGTTCAAACGCCTGGATACCCAGACGGTGAAGGGTCGGTGCACGGTTGAGGAGAACCGGGTGTTCGCGAATCACTTCAGCGAGAACGTCCCAAACCTCTGGCAGCTCGCGCTCGACCATCTTCTTGGCAGCTTTGATGGTGGTAGCAAGACCACGCATTTCCAGCTTGCCGAAAATGAACGGCTTGAACAGCTCGAGAGCCATCTTCTTCGGCAGACCGCACTGGTGCAGACGCAGGGTCGGGCCAACGGTAATTACCGAACGACCAGAGTAGTCAACACGCTTACCGAGCAAGTTCTGACGGAAACGACCCTGCTTACCCTTGATCATGTCAGCCAGGGATTTCAGAGGACGTTTGTTGGAACCGGTGATAGCGCGACCACGACGACCGTTGTCGAGCAGTGCGTCGACAGCTTCCTGCAACATACGCTTTTCGTTGCGCACGATGATGTCCGGAGCGGACAGATCAAGCAGACGCTTCAAGCGGTTGTTACGGTTGATCACTCGACGATACAGATCGTTGAGGTCGGAAGTCGCGAAGCGACCGCCATCCAGCGGGACCAGTGGACGCAGATCTGGCGGCAGAACCGGCAGAACGGTCAGCACCATCCACTCTGGCAGGTTGCCGGAACCCTGGAAGGCTTCCATCAACTTCAGACGCTTGGACAGCTTCTTGATCTTGGTTTCGGAGTTGGTTTGCGGAATTTCTTCACGCAGACGGCCAATCTCGTGTTCCAGGTCGATAGCGTGCAGCAGTTCACGGACAGCTTCAGCACCCATACGGGCATCGAAATCGTCGCCGAACTCTTCCAGCGCTTCGAAGTACTGCTCGTCGTTGAGCAGCTGACCTTTTTCAAGGGTGGTCATGCCTGGATCGATAACGACATAGCTCTCGAAGTAGAGAACGCGTTCGATATCACGCAGGGTCATGTCCATCAGCAAGCCGATACGCGACGGCAGCGATTTCAGGAACCAGATATGGGCAACTGGCGAGGCCAGTTCGATGTGCGCCATGCGCTCACGACGAACTTTTGCCAGCGCGACTTCAACGCCGCACTTCTCGCAGATCACACCACGGTGCTTCAAGCGCTTGTACTTACCGCACAGGCACTCGTAATCCTTTACCGGGCCAAAGATCTTGGCGCAGAACAGGCCGTCACGCTCAGGTTTGAACGTACGGTAGTTGATGGTTTCCGGCTTTTTAACTTCACCGAACGACCACGAACGGATCATCTCAGGCGATGCCAATCCAATACGGATGGCGTCGAACTCTTCGACTTGACCCTGGTTTTTCAGCAAATTCAGTAGGTCTTTCAAGGCCTTTCCTCCTGGCGGAGCAGAGAGCGGGCAATCCTGCCCCGCTCTCGATTCGCGTCACGTGTTATTCGGTTTCCAGATCGATATCGATGCCGAGGGAACGAATTTCTTTGATCAACACGTTGAAGGACTCGGGCATGCCCGGCTCCATACGGTGATCGCCGTCCACGATGTTTTTGTACATCTTGGTCCGACCGTTCACATCGTCCGACTTCACTGTGAGCATTTCTTGCAGAGTGTAAGCAGCACCGTATGCTTCCAGTGCCCAGACCTCCATCTCCCCGAAACGCTGACCACCGAACTGCGCCTTACCACCCAGCGGCTGCTGGGTAACCAGGCTGTACGAACCGGTAGAACGAGCGTGCATCTTGTCGTCTACCAAGTGGTTCAGCTTCAGCATGTACATGTAGCCAACAGTAACCGGGCGCTCGAACTTGTTGCCGGTACGGCCGTCAGTCAGCTGCATCTGGCCGCTTTCTGGCAGGTCTGCCAGTTTCAGCATGGCCTTGATTTCGCTTTCCTTGGCGCCGTCGAACACTGGAGTGGCCATTGGTACGCCGCCACGCAGGTTCTTCGCCAGATCCAGGATTTCCTGGTCGGAGAAGCTATCCAGATCTTCGTTACGACCGCCGATCTGGTTGTAGATCTCGTCCAGGAAGGTGCGAAGTTCAGCAACCTTACGCTGCTCTTCGACCATCCGGTTGATCTTCTCGCCCAGACCTTTGGCCGCGAGGCCCAGGTGGGTTTCAAGGATCTGACCAACGTTCATACGCGAAGGTACGCCCAACGGGTTGAGGACGACGTCGACCGGGGTGCCATTGGCATCGTGCGGCATGTCTTCAACCGGCATGATCACGGAGACCACACCTTTGTTACCGTGACGACCGGCCATCTTGTCGCCCGGCTGGATGCGACGACGGATTGCCAGGTAAACCTTGACGATTTTCAGCACGCCTGGAGCCAGGTCATCGCCCTGCTGCAGTTTGCGCTTCTTGTCTTCGAACTTGTCATCCAGCAGACGGCGGCGATCAACGATGTAGGCCTGAGCCTTCTCGAGCTGCTCGTTCAGAGCATCTTCGGCCATGCGCAGTTTGAACCACTGACCATGCTCAAGACCGTCGAGAACTTCGTCGGTGATTTCCTGACCTTTCTTCAGACCGGCGCCGCCTTCGGCTTTGTGGCCGACCAGAGCGGAACGCAGACGTTCGAAAGTGGCGCCTTCAACGATACGGAACTCTTCGTTCAGATCCTTGCGGATCTCGTCGAGTTGAGTCTTCTCGATCGACAGTGCACGAGCATCACGCTCAACGCCGTCGCGGGTGAAGACCTGTACGTCGATGACAGTACCCTTGGTGCCGGTAGGCACACGCAGGGAAGTGTCTTTAACGTCGCTGGCTTTTTCACCGAAGATGGCACGCAGCAGTTTTTCTTCCGGAGTCAGTTGGGTCTCGCCTTTCGGAGTGACCTTACCCACCAGGATGTCGCCTGCGCCAACTTCAGCACCTACGTAAACGATACCGGCTTCGTCCAGCTTGTTCAGTGCAGCTTCACCCACGTTCGGGATGTCTGCAGTGATTTCCTCTGGCCCAAGCTTGGTGTCACGCGCCACACAGGTCAGTTCCTGAATGTGGATCGTGGTAAAGCGATCTTCTTGAACAACTCGTTCCGACAGGCAGATGGAGTCTTCGAAGTTGTAACCGTTCCAGGCCATGAACGCGATGCGCATGTTCTGACCCAGCGCCAGTTCACCCATATCGGTGGACGGACCGTCAGCCATGATGTCGCTGCGCTGAACCCGATCACCCTTGCTCACCAGCGGACGCTGGTTGATGCAGGTGTTCTGGTTGGAGCGGGTATATTTGGTCAGGTTATAGATGTCGACACCAGCTTCACCGGTTTCAACTTCATCATCAGCAACACGAACCACGATACGGCTGGCGTCGACAGAATCGATAACGCCACCACGACGAGCCACGACGCAAACGCCGGAGTCACGAGCTACGTTACGCTCCATGCCGGTACCGACCAGCGGCTTGTCAGCGCGCAGGGTGGGTACAGCTTGACGCTGCATGTTCGAACCCATCAACGCACGGTTGGCGTCATCGTGCTCGAGGAACGGGATCAGCGACGCGGCAACCGAAACTACCTGCTTCGGAGAAACGTCCATCAAGGTGACGTCTTCCGGCGCCTTGACGGTGAACTCGTTCAAGTGACGAACAGCTACCAGCTCGTCGATCAGCATTTTCTTGTCGTTCATCGTGGCCGAAGCCTGAGCGATCACGTGATCAGCTTCTTCGATGGCGGACAGGAACACGATCTCGTCGGTGACCAGAGCGTCTTTCACCACACGGTACGGGCTCTCGAGGAAGCCATACTGGTTAGTGCGCGCATAGGCTGCCAAGGAGTTGATCAGACCGATGTTCGGACCTTCCGGCGTTTCAATCGGGCATACACGACCGTAGTGAGTCGGGTGTACGTCACGCACCTCAAAGCCAGCACGCTCACGAGTCAAACCGCCAGGGCCGAGTGCAGAAACACGACGCTTGTGGGTGATCTCGGACAGCGGGTTGTTCTGGTCCATGAACTGGGAAAGCTGGCTGGAACCGAAGAACTCTTTCACCGCCGCAGCCACTGGCTTGGCGTTGATCAGGTCTTGCGGCATCAGGCCTTCGCTTTCAGCCATCGACAGACGCTCTTTGACCGCACGCTCAACACGTACCAGGCCAACGCGGAACTGGTTCTCGGCCATTTCGCCTACGCAGCGAACACGACGGTTACCCAAGTGGTCGATGTCATCGACGATGCCTTTACCGTTACGGATGTCGACCAGAGTCTTCAGTACCGCGACGATGTCTTCTTTGCACAACACGCCCGAACCTTCGATCTCGGTACGACCGATACGACGGTTGAACTTCATCCGGCCGACCGCAGACAGGTCGTAGCGCTCAGGGCTGAAGAACAGGTTGTTGAACAGGGTTTCGGCAGCGTCTTTGGTTGGCGGCTCGCCTGGACGCATCATGCGATAGATCTCGACCAGCGCTTCCAATTGGTTGCTGGTGGAGTCGATCTTCAGAGTGTCGGAGACGAACGGACCGCAGTCGATATCGTTGGTGTAGAGCGTTTCGATGCGAACAACCTGGGACTTGGCGATTTTTGCCAGGATCTCGGTGTTCAGCTCGGTGTTGCACTCTGCCAGGATTTCGCCGGTTGCCGGATGCACGATGACCTTGGCGGTAGTGCGGCCCAGGACGTAGTCCAGAGGCACTTGCAGCTCTTTGATCCCTGCTTTTTCCAGCTGGTTGATGTGGCGAGCGGTGATACGACGACCTTGCTCGACAATAACCTTGCCTTTGTCATCCAGGATATCCAGGACAGCAATTTCACCACGCAGGCGCTGAGGCACCAGTTCCAGGCTGAGGTTTTCACCTTGCACGTGGAAGACGTTGGTGGTGTAGAACGCGTCCAGCACTTCTTCAGTGGTATAGCCCAGCGCGCGCAGCAGTACCGATGCAGGCAGCTTGCGACGACGGTCGATACGCACGAACACGCAGTCTTTCGGGTCGAACTCGAAGTCCAGCCACGAACCGCGGTAAGGAATGATGCGCGCGGAGTACAGCAGTTTGCCGGAGCTGTGCGTCTTGCCACGGTCGTGGTCGAAGAACACGCCCGGGGAACGGTGCAGCTGGGAAACGATTACACGCTCGGTACCATTGATTACAAAGGTACCGTTTTCAGTCATCAGGGGGATTTCACCCATGTAGACTTCTTGCTCTTTAATGTCCTTGATCGCTTTGTTCGACGATTCTTTGTCGAAAATGATCAGGCGCACTTTTACCCGCAAAGGTACGGCGTAAGTTACACCGCGCAATACGCATTCTTTGACATCAAATGCCGGTTCGCCCAGGCGATAACCGACGTACTCCAGCGCAGCATTGCCGGAGTAGCTGATGATCGGGAAAACGGATTTGAAGGCCGCATGCAGGCCCACGTCGCGGAACTGATCTTTAGTCGCTCCCGCCTGCAAGAATTCACGATACGAATCCAGCTGGATTGCCAGGAGATACGGCACATCCATGACGTCCGGCAACTTGCTAAAGTCCTTGCGGATACGTTTTTTCTCAGTATATGAGTAAGCCATCAGCGTTCCCCAGCTTGGTCACCTGCTTGTTTGGCCCCTCCCGACGGGAGCAGCCAGAAAATCGTGCAAACCCCATGGTTTGCGCCACCGCATCGGGTGGTTACAGCTCGTTACCAGCGCCGACCCAGCCGGCTGCCAATAACGGAAAAAGGCCGGTGGCAAGAGCCACCAGCCATCAGCCTTTCGCTTAACGCTCGGGCTGGAGGTGCAAAGTCGATGCTTACTTCAGCTCGACTTTAGCGCCTGCTTCTTCCAGAGTTGCCTTGGCTTTGTCAGCTGCGTCTTTCGAAACAGCTTCCAGAACCATGGCAGGAGCGCCGTCAACTACAGCCTTGGCTTCTTTCAGGCCCAGACCGGTCAGTTCACGTACTGCCTTGATCACGTTAACTTTCTTCTCGCCAGCTTCGGTCAGCATGACGTTGAATTCGGTTTGCTCTTCAACAACAGCGGCAGCAGCAGCTGGACCAGCCGATGCAGCAGCAGCGGTAACACCGAATTTTTCTTCGAAAGCTTTGATCAGCTCAACAACTTCCATTACGGACATGTTGCCAACTGCTTCAAGGATATCGTTCTGAGAGATAGACATGAATCTAATTCCTGATATTGGGGACGGCCTTCGCGACCATCGAAATAAACAAAAAACGCGAGGAGATGACGAGCCTTAGGCTGCGGCAGCTTCTTTCTGGTCGCGAACGGCCGCCAGTGTACGAGCCAACTTGCTGGTTGCGCCTTGAATCACGCTCATCAGCTGAGAAATAGCTTCGTTACGGGTCGGCAGAGTTGCCAGTACGTCGATCTGATTAGCTGCGAGGAACTTGCCCTCGAACGCAGCTGCCTTGATCTCGAACTTGTCCTGACCTTTTGCGAACTCTTTGAAGATACGAGCAGCAGCGCCCGGATGTTCCTTGGAGAATGCAATCAAGGTCGGGCCAGTGAACACGTCGTTGAGAACACTGTATTCAGTGTCAGCAACAGCGCGCTTGAGCAGGGTGTTACGTACGACACGTACGTAAACGCCAGCTTCACGAGCCTCTTTACGGAGTCCGGTCATTGCGCCTACTGTTACGCCACGGGCATCAGCCACGACAGCGGACAGAGCGACTTTGGCAGCCTCGTTGACTTCAGCGACGATGGCCTTCTTGTCTTCGAGTTTAATTGCCACGGGTTTAACTCCTGCTTGTTACCGTTTCATCTGGCCGAAGCCGGATGTCGTTTTGGTGTCTGATTCGGTAAGGAACCGGGAGCACCATCTGCGTAGGCTTGTGGTTTAAGACTTGCGTCGCCTACGGTCTTGGATAGCCCCCGCCAGGCAGGGACCCCAATCTTTCGATTGGCGCAATCGCTTGCGCCAGCCTTTGTCTTACGCGTCGAGCGAGCCTTGGTCGATGACCAGACCTGGACCCATGGTGGTGCTCAGGGTAACGCGCTTGACGTAAATACCTTTCGAGGAAGCTGGCTTGATACGCTTCAGATCAGCGATCAGGGCTTCAACGTTTTCCTTCAGCTTGACGGCATCGAAGCCGACTTTGCCAACGGAGGTGTGGATGATGCCGTTTTTGTCGGTGCGATAACGAACCTGACCAGCCTTGGCGTTTTTAACCGCGGTAGCTACGTCTGGAGTTACAGTGCCAACTTTAGGGTTAGGCATCAGACCACGTGGACCAAGGATCTGACCCAACTGACCAACAACGCGCATGGCATCCGGGGATGCGATAACTACGTCATAGTTCAGGTCGCCGCCTTTCATTTCGGCAGCTAGGTCGTCCATACCTACACGGTCAGCGCCGGCAGCCAGAGCAGCCTCGGCAGCTGGACCCTGGGTGAACACAGCAACGCGAACAGTCTTGCCAGTGCCGTGTGGCAGCACGGT
This sequence comes from Pseudomonas sp. B21-048, assembly GCF_024748615.1. Classification (NCBI taxonomy): domain Bacteria; kingdom Pseudomonadati; phylum Pseudomonadota; class Gammaproteobacteria; order Pseudomonadales; family Pseudomonadaceae; genus Pseudomonas; species Pseudomonas sp. B21-048. The sequence continues at coordinate 5,061,451 of NZ_CP087168.1, forward strand.
AGCGCTACGAACGACCTGGTCGGATTTACGCGGGTCAACACCCAGGTTCACAGCAACGTCGAACGACTCGCTGAACTTGACAGTCGACAGCTCAGCCAGCAGAGCAGCAGCGTCTACAAAGTTGTAGGACTTGCCTGCTTCGATTTTGCCGGCGATAGCCTTTTGACGCTTGGTCAACTTAGCCATTACACACCCTCCACGTTAAGGCCCATGCTACGAGCAGAACCGGCGATAGTACGCACGGCTGCTTCCATATCAGCTGCAGTCAGATCCGCGTTTTTGGTTTTCGCGATTTCTTCCAGCTGAGCACGGGTCACAGTGCCAACCTTAACGGTGTTCGGACGAGCGGAACCGCTAGTCAGACCCGCAGCCTTCTTCAGCAGAACCGAAGCAGGTGTGGATTTGGTTTCGAAAGTGAAGCTACGGTCGCTGTAGACAGTGATGATCACTGGAGTCGGCAGACCTGGCTCAAGACCCTGAGTACGGGCGTTGAAAGCCTTGCAGAATTCCATGATGTTCACGCCATGCTGACCCAGAGCAGGACCAACAGGTGGGCTTGGGTTAGCCTGAGCGGCCTTCACTTGCAGCTTGATGTAAGCGGTAATCTTCTTGGCCATGAGGCACTCCAATTACGGGTTCGAACGCCTCGAAAGGCTCCCCGGTTACTTGCGCGTTTATCCCAGTGACGACAAAACCCCACAGCCTAGGGCTGCGGGGTTGGGATGCTTGCCCAGCTAGACCTTTTCGACCTGACTGAACTCTAACTCTACCGGAGTAGAGCGACCGAAAATGAGCACTGCCACTTGGATCCGGCTCTTTTCGTAGTTAACTTCTTCAACCGTGCCGGTAAAATCAGCAAACGGTCCGTCATTCACACGTACCGACTCGCCCGGCTCGAATAATGTCTTCGGCTTCGGCTTGTCGCTACCATCAGCAACGCGACGCAGAATCGCTTCCGCCTCTTTATCTGTGATCGGCGCAGGCTTATCAGCAGTACCGCCGATAAAACCCATTACCCGAGGAGTATCCTTGACCAAGTGCCAAGTACCCTCATTCATGTCCATCTGAACCAGCACATAACCCGGGAAGAATTTGCGCTCGCTTTTGCGCTTCTGGCCATTGCGCATTTCAACCACTTCTTCAGTGGGGACCAGAATCTCGCCGAAGCCATCTTCCATGCCAGCCAGCTTTACGCGCTCGACGAGCGAGCGCATTACATGCTTCTCGTAACCGGAGTAAGCATGCACAACGTACCAACGCTTAGCCACGGGACACCCTTAGCCGACAATCAAAGAAACAAGCCAGCCGAGCAGGGAATCAAGCCCCCACAACAGCAACGCCATAACCAGAACAACAGCCACAACGATCAACGTGGTCTGCGTGGTTTCCTGGCGAGTTGGCCATACGACTTTACGAATCTCGGTGCGCGCCTCTTTGACAAGCACAAAGAAAGACCTGCCCTTGATTGTCTGCAGGCCTACAAAGGCAGCTACAGCAGCAATCACGAGCAAAGCGAGTACACGGTACAGGATCGGCGAAGCAGAATAATACTGATTGCCAACAACGCCAACAACCACCAAAGCGACTACTACTAGCCACTTGAGCAGATCGAAGCGAGAGCCTTGAGCTTCAGCTTTAGGAGTCATCTATGAAGATCCTGTGAAAAGAAAGCCAGACACACCTGGTGAATCTGGCAGGTCAGGAGGGAATCGAACCCCCAACCTACGGTTTTGGAGACCGTCGCTCTGCCAATTGAGCTACTGACCTAAAACGAAATCAGGCCGACCATTATGCCGATCTGAAAAAGACTTTACAACAACTTACTCAACGACCTCGACCATCCCACCGACACCAGAGCAAACAACGACCCTCGCGAACAGCACGAAACAACCACAAGCCATTAAAACAAAGGCAGATATTTTCATATCTGCCTTGTTATATGGAGCTCTTGAGCGGATTTGAACCGCTGACCTCACCCTTACCAAGGGTGTGCTCTACCAACTGAGCTACAAGAGCGCAACACTTTGCAAAACCTGCAAACTTGGAGCGGGTAGCGGGAATCGAACCCGCATCATCAGCTTGGAAGGCTGAGGTTCTACCACTAAACTATACCCGCGAGGCTTGCAGCTCTCGCTAAAAATGGTGGAGGGGGAAGGATTCGAACCTTCGAAGTCGTAGACGTCAGATTTACAGTCTGATCCCTTTGGCCGCTCGGGAACCCCTCCTAAGCGAGCCGGCATTCTACATCATGCCAGCCTTCTGTCAAGCATTTTTCTCATTAAAAACCTGAGCTTAGCTGCGTTGACCTCGCTTCGCATTGCTAACCGTTAAAGATCTTCACTGCGGAGCGGGCGCCATTCTATGCAAACTATTCGACGGGTGCAACCCCCTCGCACGGCATTATTTTATGTTTTAACTCATTGAATTCTTTAGAAAGGTTTTGCAACTGCGAGTCACCCAGCAAACGCTGGCTCTCCGGGGCTATGCGCACCCAGTAACCAGCATATTCGGGGAGATCCTTCGGCAGGGACTGAAACTTGATATCCATGTCACTCAATCGACGCTCGATTATCTGGGCGATTTCCGGTCGAGCAGAACCTCCCAGATAGAGACAACTGCTATCCGCCTGCGTAGATTTTCCTTTGTCTCGAGTAGCATCAGTTGCCTCGCTCAACAAACGAATATCCTGCTGCGAGCCGCGATACAAACTCAAAGGGGTTACATCTTTCGCGCGAAGCGGAGCCTCCTGCTGGTGCCAGACGTAATAGAACATATTGAGAACAAGCAACAGCAGGAACAACCAACGCATAAAAACCTCAGGACAAGGGACACGCCATCGCCAAACCTACAAATACCAGGTCTGGAACCACCCTGGCCTCGGGCACAATCTCGGAGACCAGATCAGCATCCCCTCCAGTCAGGAAGACTGCGAAATCATCCCCCCAATAGCTGCGCGCCAACTCTAGCTGAGTCAGGACAAACCCTCTCAACATTAGCAAACAACCTCGCTCGACCGCCTCGACGGTTGTACGCCCAGGAACCAGACTCTCCAAAGCGCGCTCGCCAGCAAGATCTCCATAGCGAATTCTACGGGTATGGGTACGTAGCTGGTTGCGCATCAAAGGCATTCCCGGACAGATAAATCCTCCGAGATGCTCACCATCCCCTGCAATAAAGTCAGCCGTAACAGCGGTACCAAAGTCGAGCACCAGACAAGCACCCGAAGCCAGATGAAATCCTCCGAGCACGGCAAGCCAGCGATCAAGCCCTAGCCGTTCGAACTCCTCATAGCCATTTCGAACCCCGGACATCTCCCGAGCTGGCGCCGCGCACACTACGGAAACGCTGAAAGCCTCTGTCAGCAGAGAAATCAGCGCACTGGTTTCTTCGGCGGTTCTGACACTGACTAAACGACAGTGCATGAGAGCGAGCCCCTTGAGCCCCTTCAAGCTCTCCAGCAATGCGAGATCCGCATCAACGACCCCCTCGCCAACCACCCGCCGGACATCCTCGCCGAGCACACGCCACTTGATGAAACTGTTTCCACAATCGAGCTCAAGAATCATCACGCAGCCTCAGGCTGAGCTCGCCACCACTAAAGACCTTCTCCACACCATTCACCTTCAAGCGCAAGGCACCCTGACTATCGATACCCAGCACCTCTCCATCTATTTGACTCACACCGGCAATCAACGACACTGCCCGCCCTTGCCATAGATGATTTTGCTCCCACTCCGCCTGGATAGCTGGAAATCCGCCGACCTGGTGGCGATTTAAATAGGCCTGGAGCGTCAACCCTAACTCCGCAACCAGATGATTGCGATCAACGGCCTTACCTGACTCGAGGCGCATGGACGTCCATTGCTGATCAACCTCATCGGTCATCTGCATGTTCACATTTATTCCGACACCGATCACCACGTGACACACATCAGCAGGATCCCCCACTAATTCGAGCAGTATTCCCGCAATCTTTTGCTGCCCCACCAGAACATCATTCGGCCACTTCAACCCCACACCTGAAATACCAAGCCCTCGCAAGGCTTGCATTACGGCAAGCCCGACAACAAGACTCAAGCCTTCCAGCTGTCGCATCCCACCATCAATGCGCAGTACGAGACTGTAATAGATGTTTTCCGCGAACGGGCTCACCCATTTACGTCCACGCCGCCCACGACCAGCCGTCTGCCGCTCAGCGAGCACCAGAAATGGCGCAGGCTGGCCACGCTCGATAGCGCGCAAGGCTTCAGCATTGGTGGAGTCAATTGAATCGAAGACCAGAATGGGCCACTCACAAGAAGGCGCCCGCACGCTTATTTCCGCAGGATCAAGCAGTGTCAATGGCACAGCCAGTTGATAGCCGCGACCGCGCACTTTGTGAATGGATAAACCGAGCTCGGCTTCCAAGTGCTGAAGCTGCTTCCATACAGCGCTACGACTGACGCCCAAGGCAGCACCCAGGGCTTGGCCCGAATGGAATCGACCATCCTTAAGAAGCTTTAACAACGTCAGCATGCAAGTCCCGCCTCACAATGAGGCCCGCATAATAGCCATGCCCCGGGCTGTTGCATAGAAACCCTACAAGCGAGATTTTCCTGCGGACAAAACAAAACCCCTACCTGCAGACGCAGATAGGGGTTTCGGAATTCAATCTTGACGATGACCTACTCTCACATGGGGAAACCCCACACTACCATCGGCGATGCATCGTTTCACTGCTGAGTTCGGGATGGGATCAGGTGGTTCCAATGCTCTATGGTCGTCAAGAAATTCGGGTACTGAGTCGTGACCAGCTGGCCTCGCTTCAGCAAATTGGGTATGTAATAGATTTGTGTGTTTGTTTCTCGAACTTTCGGTTCGTTGCGTCTTCACACACCGCAATCTGGCCTTTCGACGCAAATTGCTTGGGTGTTATATGGTCAAGCCTCACGGGCAATTAGTATTGGTTAGCTCAACGCCTCACAGCGCTTACACACCCAACCTATCAACGTCGTAGTCTTCGACGGCCCTTCAGGGGACTCAAGGTCCCAGTGAGATCTCATCTTGAGGCTAGTTTCCCGCTTAGATGCTTTCAGCGGTTATCTATTCCGAACATAGCTACCCGGCAATGCCACTGGCGTGACAACCGGAACACCAGAGGTTCGTCCACTCCGGTCCTCTCGTACTAGGAGCAGCCCCTCTCAAATCTCAAACGTCCACGGCAGATAGGGACCGAACTGTCTCACGACGTTCTAAACCCAGCTCGCGTACCACTTTAAATGGCGAACAGCCATACCCTTGGGACCGGCTTCAGCCCCAGGATGTGATGAGCCGACATCGAGGTGCCAAACACCGCCGTCGATATGAACTCTTGGGCGGTATCAGCCTGTTATCCCCGGAGTACCTTTTATCCGTTGAGCGATGGCCCTTCCATACAGAACCACCGGATCACTAAGACCTACTTTCGTACCTGCTCGACGTGTCTGTCTCGCAGTCAAGCGCGCTTTTGCCTTTATACTCTACGACCGATTTCCGACCGGTCTGAGCGCACCTTCGTACTCCTCCGTTACTCTTTAGGAGGAGACCGCCCCAGTCAAACTACCCACCATACACTGTCCTCGATCCGGATAACGGACCTGAGTTAGAACCTCAAAGTTGCCAGGGTGGTATTTCAAGGTTGGCTCCACGCGAACTGGCGTCCACGCTTCAAAGCCTCCCACCTATCCTACACAAGCAAATTCAAAGTCCAGTGCAAAGCTATAGTAAAGGTTCACGGGGTCTTTCCGTCTAGCCGCGGATACACTGCATCTTCACAGCGATTTCAATTTCACTGAGTCTCGGGTGGAGACAGCGCCGCCATCGTTACGCCATTCGTGCAGGTCGGAACTTACCCGACAAGGAATTTCGCTACCTTAGGACCGTTATAGTTACGGCCGCCGTTTACCGGGGCTTCGATCAAGAGCTTCGCGTTAGCTAACCCCATCAATTAACCTTCCGGCACCGGGCAGGCGTCACACCCTATACGTCCACTTTCGTGTTTGCAGAGTGCTGTGTTTTTAATAAACAGTCGCAGCGGCCTGGTATCTTCGACCGGCATGGGCTTACGCAGTAAATGCTTCACCCTCACCGGCGCACCTTCTCCCGAAGTTACGGTGCCATTTTGCCTAGTTCCTTCACCCGAGTTCTCTCAAGCGCCTTGGTATTCTCTACCCAACCACCTGTGTCGGTTTGGGGTACGGTTCCTGGTTACCTGAAGCTTAGAAGCTTTTCTTGGAAGCATGGCATCAACCACTTCGTGTTCTAAAAGAACACTCGTCATCAGCTCTCGGCCTTAGAATCCCGGATTTACCTAAGATTCCAGCCTACCACCTTAAACTTGGACAACCAACGCCAAGCTGGCCTAGCCTTCTCCGTCCCTCCATCGCAATAACCAGAAGTACAGGAATATTAACCTGTTTTCCATCGACTACGCTTTTCAGCCTCGCCTTAGGGACCGACTAACCCTGCGTCGATTAACGTTGCGCAGGAAACCTTGGTCTTTCGGCGTGGGTGTTTTTCACACCCATTGTCGTTACTCATGTCAGCATTCGCACTTCTGATACCTCCAGCAAGCTTCTCAACTCACCTTCACAGGCTTACAGAACGCTCCTCTACCGCATCACCTAAGTGATACCCGTAGCTTCGGTGTATGGTTTGAGCCCCGTTACATCTTCCGCGCAGGCCGACTCGACTAGTGAGCTATTACGCTTTCTTTAAAGGGTGGCTGCTTCTAAGCCAACCTCCTAGCTGTCTAAGCCTTCCCACATCGTTTCCCACTTAACCATAACTTTGGGACCTTAGCTGACGGTCTGGGTTGTTTCCCTTTTCACGACGGACGTTAGCACCCGCCGTGTGTCTCCCATGCTCGGCACTTGTAGGTATTCGGAGTTTGCATCGGTTTGGTAAGTCGGGATGACCCCCTAGCCGAAACAGTGCTCTACCCCCTACAGTGATACATGAGGCGCTACCTAAATAGCTTTCGAGGAGAACCAGCTATCTCCGAGCTTGATTAGCCTTTCACTCCGATCCACAGGTCATCCGCTAACTTTTCAACGGTAGTCGGTTCGGTCCTCCAGTTAGTGTTACCCAACCTTCAACCTGCCCATGGATAGATCGCCCGGTTTCGGGTCTATTCCCAGCGACTAGACGCCCTATTAAGACTCGCTTTCGCTACGCCTCCCCTATTCGGTTAAGCTCGCCACTGAAAATAAGTCGCTGACCCATTATACAAAAGGTACGCAGTCACCCAACAAAGTGGGCTCCCACTGCTTGTACGCATACGGTTTCAGGATCTATTTCACTCCCCTCTCCGGGGTTCTTTTCGCCTTTCCCTCACGGTACTAGTTCACTATCGGTCAGTCAGTAGTATTTAGCCTTGGAGGATGGTCCCCCCATATTCAGACAAAGTTTCTCGTGCTCCGTCCTACTCGATTTCATGACTAAGAGATTTTCGCGTACAGGGCTATCACCCACTATGGCCGCACTTTCCAGAGCGTTCCGCTAATCTCAAAGCCACTTAAGGGCTAGTCCCCGTTCGCTCGCCACTACTAAGGGAATCTCGGTTGATTTCTTTTCCTCAGGGTACTTAGATGTTTCAGTTCCCCTGGTTCGCTTCTTAAGCCTATGTATTCAGCTTAAGATACCTAACTTATGTTAGGTGGGTTCCCCCATTCAGACATCTCCGGATCAAAGTCTGTTTGCCGACTCCCCGAAGCTTTTCGCAGGCTACCACGTCTTTCATCGCCTCTGACTGCCAAGGCATCCACCGTATGCGCTTCTTCACTTGACCATATAACCCCAAGCAATCTGGTTATACTGTGAAGACGACATTCGCCGAAAATTCGCGATTAAACTCACAAATTTTACCTTAGCCTGAACAACACCAGTGAAAGTGCCATCCAGTCTATCTTTCTATCACATACCCAAATTTTTAAAGAACGATCTAATCAAAGACTAGAAATCAACATTCAACACCGTCTTGGTGGAATGCTCATTTCTAAGCTTTCAACAAACAGAAGCAGTAGTGGTGGAGCCAAACGGGATCGAACCGTTGACCTCCTGCGTGCAAGGCAGGCGCTCTCCCAGCTGAGCTATGGCCCCGTATTTCTACAGGCGTTTCCCACACAAAATTGGTGGGTCTGGGCAGATTCGAACTGCCGACCTCACCCTTATCAGGGGTGCGCTCTAACCAACTGAGCTACAGACCCAATTTCGGGCTGCTTCTTATCGTCTTCTTCAATGAATCAAGCAATTCGTGTGGGAACTTATGGAGCAGCTGATGTCGTCGATTAAGGAGGTGATCCAGCCGCAGGTTCCCCTACGGCTACCTTGTTACGACTTCACCCCAGTCATGAATCACACCGTGGTAACCGTCCTCCCGAAGGTTAGACTAGCTACTTCTGGTGCAACCCACTCCCATGGTGTGACGGGCGGTGTGTACAAGGCCCGGGAACGTATTCACCGCGACATTCTGATTCGCGATTACTAGCGATTCCGACTTCACGCAGTCGAGTTGCAGACTGCGATCCGGACTACGATCGGTTTTATGGGATTAGCTCCACCTCGCGGCTTGGCAACCCTCTGTACCGACCATTGTAGCACGTGTGTAGCCCAGGCCGTAAGGGCCATGATGACTTGACGTCATCCCCACCTTCCTCCGGTTTGTCACCGGCAGTCTCCTTAGAGTGCCCACCATGACGTGCTGGTAACTAAGGACAAGGGTTGCGCTCGTTACGGGACTTAACCCAACATCTCACGACACGAGCTGACGACAGCCATGCAGCACCTGTCTCAATGTTCCCGAAGGCACCCTTCCATCTCTGGAAAGTTCATTGGATGTCAAGGCCTGGTAAGGTTCTTCGCGTTGCTTCGAATTAAACCACATGCTCCACCGCTTGTGCGGGCCCCCGTCAATTCATTTGAGTTTTAACCTTGCGGCCGTACTCCCCAGGCGGTCAACTTAATGCGTTAGCTGCGCCACTAAGAGCTCAAGGCTCCCAACGGCTAGTTGACATCGTTTACGGCGTGGACTACCAGGGTATCTAATCCTGTTTGCTCCCCACGCTTTCGCACCTCAGTGTCAGTATCAGTCCAGGTGGTCGCCTTCGCCACTGGTGTTCCTTCCTATATCTACGCATTTCACCGCTACACAGGAAATTCCACCACCCTCTACCATACTCTAGCTCGTCAGTTTTGAATGCAGTTCCCAGGTTGAGCCCGGGGATTTCACATCCAACTTAACGAACCACCTACGCGCGCTTTACGCCCAGTAATTCCGATTAACGCTTGCACCCTCTGTATTACCGCGGCTGCTGGCACAGAGTTAGCCGGTGCTTATTCTGTCGGTAACGTCAAAACAATTACGTATTAGGTAACTGCCCTTCCTCCCAACTTAAAGTGCTTTACAATCCGAAGACCTTCTTCACACACGCGGCATGGCTGGATCAGGCTTTCGCCCATTGTCCAATATTCCCCACTGCTGCCTCCCGTAGGAGTCTGGACCGTGTCTCAGTTCCAGTGTGACTGATCATCCTCTCAGACCAGTTACGGATCGTCGCCTTGGTGAGCCATTACCTCACCAACTAGCTAATCCGACCTAGGCTCATCTGATAGCGCAAGGCCCGAAGGTCCCCTGCTTTCTCCCGTAGGACGTATGCGGTATTAGCGTCCGTTTCCGAGCGTTATCCCCCACTACCAGGCAGATTCCTAGGCATTACTCACCCGTCCGCCGCTCTCAAGAGGTGCAAGCACCTCTCTACCGCTCGACTTGCATGTGTTAGGCCTGCCGCCAGCGTTCAATCTGAGCCATGATCAAACTCTTCAGTTCAAACATCTTTGGGTTTTTAAGAAACCCTAAACTTGGCTCAGCAATCGTTGGTTACATCTTTGATTTCTCGCGGAGTAACTTGTGATGCTGATAATCTTGTTGACTATCAGTCTGACTCCACAAGCACCCACACGAATTGCTTGATTCAGTTGTTAAAGAGCGGTTGGTTAAGATCTTTCGTCTCAACCGAGGCGCGCATTCTACAGCAGCCTCTGTTGCTGTCAAGCGGTTATTTTCAGAAGTTTTCAAGGTTTTCCTTAACAACTTCAACCACTTGCGCTTTCGATCTCTCGTTAGCGGGAGGCGAATTCTACAGCGTTACTCGCCGCTGTCAACACCTCTTTTTCCGCTTTCGACCGAGAAGATCGAACCGTCAAAAGAGCCAAACAACACCGCCCTTTCAACTCCTTCTAGCTTCGATGAACTGAAGCGTAACCACTGTCGAAAACTGCGTAACTCTTTGTTTACCAAGGAGTTTTCCGTTTCGACTGCGCCGGAAGTGGGGCGAATTATAGGCTTTCAGAATCTGCCGTCAACCCCTGATTTGAGCTTTATTCAGATTTGAGCGTAATACGCGCAAACGCCTTCTTCCCGGCCTGGCAAACATGGGTCGATCCCAGTACGTATATAAAGGTGCGATCGACAACCTCACCATCTATACGCACACCACCAGAACCGAGAAGGTCGCGCGCCACAGCGGAGTTCTTCACCAAGCCCGCTTTATTAAGGACAGCAGCAATCGGCATATCCTCGGCAGCGGTCAACTCGATTTCCGGCAGATCATCCGGCAACTCACCCTCTTTCATACGATTGCCCGCCGCACGATGAGCATTCGCCGCCGCCTCTTCACCATGGAAGCGCGCAACGATCTCTTCGGCCAACTTGATCTTGATGTCACGCGGATTCGCACCTGCCTCGACATCAGCCCGGAAGGCATTAATCTCTTCCATGGAGCGGAAGCTGAGCAATTCGAAGTAACGCCACATCAGCGCATCCGGAATAGAGACCAGCTTGCCGTACATGACACCCGGCGCCTCCTGGATACCGACGTAGTTGCCCAAGGACTTGGACATCTTCTTCACGCCATCCAGACCTTCGAGCAACGGCATGGTCAGAATGCATTGAGCCTCTTGACCATAACTACGCTGCAGTTCGCGCCCCATCAACAGGTTGAACTTCTGATCGGTACCCCCCAGCTCGACATCCGCGCGCAACGCGACCGAGTCATAACCCTGAACCAGCGGATAGAGGAATTCGTGAATGGCAATTGGCTGATTGGTGGTGTAGCGCTTGTCGAAATCGTCGCGTTCAAGCATGCGAGCCACGGTGTATTGCGAAGTCAGGCGAATGAAGTCGGCCGGCTTCATCTGATCCATCCAGGTGGAGTTGAACGCCACTTCGGTCTTGGCCGGATCAAGAATCTTGAAGACCTGAGTCTTGTAGGTCTCGGCATTCTCGAGAACCTGCTCACGGGTGAGCGGAGGACGTGTCGCGCTCTTGCCGCTTGGATCACCGATCATCCCGGTGAAGTCACCTATAAGGAAGATCACCTGGTGACCCAGCTCCTGGAACTGGCGCAGCTTATTAATAAGCACAGTGTGACCCAGGTGCAAATCCGGCGCTGTCGGATCGAAGCCTGCCTTAATACGCAGTGGCTGGCCACGCTTGAGCTTTTCGATCAGCTCGGACTCGACCAACAGTTCTTCTGCACCACGTTTGATCAGCGCTAGCTGCTCTTCAACCGACTTCATAACAGACCCGCAAGGCTCGAATTCAAAGGGGAACAACCATACAAGATCGCACACCAAATACAAGTTTTGCCCGGCGCACGGACGCCAATCCACGGACAGCGCGTTCGCAGACTTGCTTCAGAGATGATTTGGTTATATTTTATACAGTTATTTCGTCTTCATCAGTTATTCATCTTTTCCAATTCATTTTTTCAAAGTCAAAATTACCTATGACCACAAAACCGTCTAAAGCGCCACCGCTTTACCCGAAGACCCACCTGCTCGCAGCAAGTGGCATCGCCGCCCTTCTCAGCCTGGCGCTTCTGGTATTCCCTTCCAGTGATGTTGAAGCCAAAAAGACGACACTGAGCCTTGAACTGGAAAACCCTGCAGAACAACTGACACAAGATCAAGACGCCGCCGACGCCGTTCAAGCCACAAATGAACCGGTAGCCTCCCCTTTCGCGCAGATCGAAAATAGCGTCGAAGACACCCAGAAAACCGCCCAGGCCGCCCCCGCGCCAGTCATCGAAGAAAAGAAGGCGCCAGGCCACAGGGAAGTGATCGTTGCCAAAGGCGACACTCTTTCGACTTTGTTCGAGAAAGTCGGTCTTCCGGCCACTTCGGTGCATGAAGTACTGGCCAGCGACAAGCAAGCCAAGCAGTTCAGCCAACTCAAGCATGGGCAGAAGCTTGAGTTCGAACTGAGCCCGGATGGCCAGCTGACGAACTTGCACAGTAAAGTCAGCGACATGGAAAGCATCAGCCTGACCAGGAACGACAAGGGTTATGCGTTCAATCGCATTACTGCCAAGCCTACCGTTCGCTCCGCCTACGTCCATGGCGTGATCAACAGTTCGCTGTCGCAATCTGCCGCCCGAGCCGGTTTGTCCCACAGCCTGACCATGGATATGGCCAGTGTGTTTGGCTATGACGTCGACTTCGCCCAGGATATTCGCCAGGGTGACGAGTTCGATGTGATCTATGAACAGAAGGTCGTCAACGGCAAAGCTGTCGGCAACGGCCCGATCCTCTCCGCACGCTTCACCAACCGCGGCAAGACTTACACCGCGGTGCGCTACACCAACAAACAAGGCAACAGCAGCTACTACACGGCTGACGGCAACAGCATGCGCAAGGCGTTTATCCGTACCCCGGTAGACTTCGCCCGCATCAGTTCGAAATTCTCCATGGGCCGCAAGCACCCGATCCTGAACAAGATCCGCGCCCACAAGGGTGTCGATTACGCGGCACCACGCGGTACGCCGATCAAGGCTGCCGGTGACGGCAAAGTATTGTTGGCAGGTCGTCGCGGCGGTTACGGCAACACTGTGATCATCCAGCACGGTAATACCTACCGCACGCTGTACGGCCATATGCAGGGCTTCGCCAAAGGCATCAAGACTGGCGGCAGCGTCAAGCAAGGTCAGGTGATTGGTTACATCGGTACCACCGGTCTCTCCACCGGCCCGCACTTGCACTACGAATTCCAGGTCAATGGCGTGCACGTCGATCCGCTGGGCCAGAAAGTAGCGATGGCCGATCCGATCTCCAAAGCTGAACGCTCACGCTTCCTCGCGCAAAGCCAACCGCTGATGGCGCGCATGGATCAAGAGAAAACCACCCAGCTGGCTTCGAGTAAACGCTAAGCCATGGCGCTCTATATAGGTGTGATGTCCGGGACCAGCCTTGATGGCCTGGACATTGCGTTGATCGAACACGCCCCGGCGATCAAGCTGATCGCCACTCATTACATCCCTATGCCTGATTCCCTGCGCGCCGAGCTACTTGGCTTGTGCGCCAGCGGCCCGGACGAGATTGCCCGCTCCGCCATTGCCCAGCAGAACTGGGTGAAACTGGCCGCACAGGGCATTCACACCCTCCTCAACCAACAAAATCTGAAACCCGACGACATTCGCGCGATCGGCAGCCATGGCCAGACCATTCGCCATGAGCCGGCGCGCGGGTTCACGGTGCAAATCGGCAACCCGGCCTTACTCACCGAGCTGACCGGCATCACCGTCGTCAGCGATTTCCGCAGCCGCGATGTAGCCGCAGGCGGGCAAGGCGCGCCACTGGTTCCAGCCTTTCACGAAGCCCTGTTTGAAGAACGACCTGGCAACCGCGCGGTATTGAACGTCGGCGGGTTCAGCAACCTCAGCCTGATCGAACCCGGCAAGCCTGTGGCCGGGTTTGACTGCGGCCCCGGGAACGTTCTGCTGGATGCCTGGATTCACCAGCAACGCGGCGACAACTTTGATCGTGACGGCCTATGGGCCGCCAGCGGCAAGGTTGAACCGGTTCTGTTGAACGAGCTGCTCAGTGATCCATTCTTTGTGACCCAAGGCCCGAAAAGCACTGGCCGCGAAGTGTTCAATCTGCCGTGGCTGATGCAGCATCTGTCGCAGCTACCGACCTTCGCTGCCGAAGACGTACAGGCCACGCTGCTTGAGCTGACTGCGCTGACCATTGTCGAGTCATTGCAAAGCGCCCAATCGGATACACGGGAGCTGCTGGTTTGTGGTGGCGGCGCGCACAACGCCACGCTGATGAAGCGCCTGGCCAGTCTGTTGCCGAATGCGCAAGTCAGCAGCACTGCCGCTTACGGCGTAGACCCGGACTGGGTCGAAGCCATGGCCTTCGCCTGGCTGGCCCATTGCTGCCTGGAAGGTATCGCGGCCAACCGTCCGAGTGTCACCGGTGCCTGCGGCCTACGCGTACTCGGCGCCATCTACCCCGCCTGAACCTGAACCCCAGACAGCAAAACGCCGCAGAGTCCTGAGACTCCGCGGCGTTTGGTAATGCGGTGAGGTGCGATCAGATCGAAAACGAAGAGCCGCAGCCACACGTGGTGGTAGCGTTCGGGTTCTTGATCACGAAACGCGAACCTTCCAGACCTTCCTGGTAATCCACTTCGGCACCTGCCAGGTACTGGAAGCTCATCGGATCGACCACCAGGCTGACGCCTTCGCGCTCGACGATGGTGTCGTCATCGGCCACTTCTTCATCGAAGGTGAAGCCGTATTGAAACCCTGAACAACCGCCGCCCGTAACGAATACGCGCAGCTTCAAGCGATCATTCCCCTCTTCATCGACCAGGCTCTTCACCTTGTGTGCGGCACCGTGGGTGAATTGCAAAGCCGTGGGGGTGAAGGATTCGACGCTCATGCTGACTATCTCCCGGCGTTACGCCGCCATAATGCGTGATGACGCGCATTATCCGCTTCTCCCAGAAAATCGGTCAACTATTGTTACGGTATATCAATCAACCCAATTGCCAGACCACAATGCAAAAAGGCCCGTTCGACGGGCCTTTTTGCTGAGCGGGATAAACCCTTATGGCAACATGCCCGCATGAGACAGACCCAGACGCTCATCCAGACCGAACAGGATATTGAGGTTCTGCACCGCCTGACCCGACGCGCCTTTGACCAGGTTGTCGATCACCGACAACACCACCACCAGATCACCATCCTGCGGACGATGCACGGCGATACGGCACACGTTGGCGCCGCGCACGCTACGGGTTTCCGGATGGCTGCCGGGAGGCATTACATCGACGAACGGTTCGTTGGCATAGCGCTTTTCGAACAACGCTTGCAGATCCACCGAGCGATCCACGACCGTCGCGTAGAGCGTCGAATGAATACCGCGAATCATTGGCGTCAGGTGCGGAACGAAGGTCAGCCCCACGTCCTTGCCCGCTGCACGACGCAGACCCTGACGGATTTCCGGCAAGTGACGGTGCCCTTTGACGGCGTAAGCCTTCATGCTTTCCGACGTCTCGGAGTACAGCGAACCTACAGAAGCGCCACGACCGGCGCCGCTGACGCCGGATTTGCAGTCTGCGATCAAACGAGTGGTATCGGCCAGACCGGCTTCAAGCAATGGCAGGAAACCCAATTGCGTGGCAGTCGGGTAGCAACCCGGCACAGCAATCAGGCGCGCTTGCTTGATTTGCTCGCGATTGACTTCCGGCAAGCCGTAGACCGCCTCCCCCAGCAGTTCCGGCGCGCCGTGCGGCTGGCCGTACCATTTGGCCCACTCCTCGGCGTCTTGCAGACGGAAGTCTGCCGACAGGTCGATGACCTTGGTCCCAGCCGCCAGTAACTCTCCCGCCAGAGCATGGGCGACACCGTGCGGCGTGGCGAAGAACACCACGTCGCAGGCCCCGAGGGTCTTGATGTCCGGAACGCTGAACGCCAGCCCGTCGTAATGGCCTCGCAGGTTCGGGTACATATCGGCCACGGCCAGGCCGGCCTCGGATCGGGAAGTGATCACTACCACTTCAGCTTGCGGATGCTGTGCCAACAGACGCAGCAGTTCGACACCGGTGTAACCCGTGCCGCCGACGATACCGACCTTGACCATAAACCTGCCCTCAACGAACCCACTGGAAAGCCGTCGATAATAGGGGCCGCGCGGCGCTGCGACAACCGTCAAGGTGACGTGTGGCGGCTCAAGCCTCTACTATTCGGGCTACCGTGAACCTGGGAATAACTAAAAATGCTTTATCTGTGGCTCAAAGCGCTTCATATCGTCAGCATGGTCTGCTGGTTTGCCGGCCTGTTTTACCTGCCGCGCCTGTTCGTCTATCACGCCCAAAGCGAAGACACCGTCAGCAAGGAACGCTTCAGTATCATGGAGCGCAAGCTCTACCGGGGCATCATGGGCCCGGCGATGATCGCCACCCTGGTGTTCGGCATCTGGCTGATCAGCCTCAACCCAAGCGCCTACTTCACCCAAGGTGCGTGGATGCATGCCAAATTGACCCTTGTGGTAATCCTGATCGGCTATCACCACATGTGTGGCGCACAGGTAAAACGTTTTGCCCGTGGCGAAAACACCCGCAGCCATGTCTTTTATCGCTGGTTCAATGAAGTGCCGGTGCTGATATTGCTGGCTATCGTAATTCTGGTCGTCGTTCGGCCGTTTTAGATCCTTTTTTTTTCGACCCGTGTGTCGATCAACGGGTCGCACGTCTCGATACCGAATACCGCAAGACGCTGGAACTGGCGGCGGCGCTGGCCAAGCGCTGGCCGCGCTGACAGAAAAACTTGGCCAGCCTAATCCGGCTGACCCTACACTCCATACTTGCAACATCGTCTATTACAAACTCTCGCGACAAGGATGCCTCGGCCATGAGTGAAAACCGTTTCAAGATCGTCTTCGATGGCGCTCTGCTGCCAGGTGCTGACGCCGCCACCGCGAAGCTCAATCTCGCCGAGCTGTTCAAAAGCGATGTCGCGGCCATCGAGCGCTTGTTCAGTGGCCGGAAGGTTGCGCTCAAACGCGACCTGTCACACGCCGATGCGCAGACTTATCTTCAGGCACTGACGAAAACCGGCATCGATGCCCGAATCGAAACAGAACCCTCGATCGAGCTGAACCTGTCCGATGTTCACGAACACGCCTCCGCCAACAACCAGCCTGTCACGGCAGATCCCGATTCTCCCTATGCGCCACCCCGAGCCTCTGTCGGCGAAACATTGCCGGAGTTTTCTGCACTCAAGGCATTCAGCTTCGTTGGTCGCATCGGCCGCTTGCGCTTTCTGGCCTGGACAATGGCGCTTACGCTGGTGACGCTTGGTGTTGGCGCCGTGCTGGCTGTGTTCGGCCTCGCCCTCATCAGCACCGACTCGACTGCTGGCTTGATTCTCGCGGGTCTGCTGGCCTTTGTCCTGGTCGTGGTGCTCGCATTCATCAGCATCCAGTTCAGCGTGCAGCGCCTGCACGATATCGGCTGGTCCGGCTGGCTCTGGCTGCTGAACCTTGTGCCGTTCGTGGGCAGCGTTTTTCCGTTTGTAATAATGATCGTGCCGGGCAATATCACCGCCAACCGATATGGCGCACCACCACCGCCCAACAGCAACGCCGTCAGGGTGCTGGCTTCGCTGTGGCTGGTGTTTATCGCGATCATGTTTGTCGGCGGGCTGACTGGCGGCCTCACCGCGATCCAGGATGAGTATGAAAGTGCCACCGAGAGCGCCTATCAAAGCAGCTCGGTGATCACCGACGAAGTTGAAGTCGAGCCGGCCGAAGTGGCCGAACAAGCAGTAAATTCAGCCGATGAGGCAGCCGAAGCAGCCGAGCCCCCTGTAGACTCTGCGAAAGAATGAACAGCGCTCCCCGCCCGTGACACCTGCGTCGCCGGCGCGGAGCCGTTGCGATGGAGAACCGCATGACCCGTTACGCTCTGATCACTGGCGCTTCCAGCGGCATCGGCCTGGCGATGGCCGAAGCCCTGGCCCGGCGCGGCCGCAGCCTGATTTTGGTGGCCCGACAGCGTGATCAGCTGGAAAGCATTGCGATTGAACTGACTCAACGTTTTGGCGTGGAGGTGCTGTTTCGTGCCTGTGACCTGGGCGAGCCGCTGAGGCTGTCCGGATTTTTGCTGGAGCTGGAAGAAGGCGACCGGCAAATCGATCTGCTGGTCAACTGTGCCGGCATCGGCACCTGCGGTCCGTTCCTGGCGCAAGACTGGATGACCGAGCAGGACTTGATCGAAGTGAACATCCTGGCCCTCACTCGCTTGTGTCATGCCATCGGTAACAGCATGGCCTTGCAAGGCGGCGGGCAGATTCTAAACGTCGCCTCGGTGGCGGCGTTCCATCCCGGTCCCTGGATGAGCACTTACTACGCCAGCAAGGCTTACGTACTGCATTTTTCCGAAGGTTTACGCGTCGAACTGAAGAAGTGCGCGGTCAAGGTATCGGTACTCTGCCCCGGCCCGACCCGCACGGCGTTTTTCCGCACCGCGCAATTGGACGCTGGCAAACTGGTCGACAGCAAAATGCTGATGAGTCCTGAAGAAGTCGCGCTCTATACCGTGCGGGCTCTGGAGAAAAATCGCGCCATCATTATTCCGGGTCGACGCAACCGCTGGCGCGCCTTCCTGCCGCGGCTAGGCTCACGCTGGCTGACCCGGACGATCGCGGGCATGGTGAACAAAGCCTATTGCCCGCGCTGATCCATCCTTAAGGCAAAAGACTGGGCGCTGAGATAACCCATGGTTACACTCAGGCCAGCCCAAACAACGGAGAAAACAGCTGTGGATACTCTGTTCACCAAGATCATCAACCGGGAAATCCCGGCGAAGATCATTTATGAGGACGACCAGGTACTGGCCTTCCACGACATCGCGCCACAGGCCCCCGTGCATTTCCTGGTGGTCCCGAAGAAACCGGTGCGCACCCTCAACGACCTCACCGAGGACGACAAGGCTTTGGCCGGGCATATTCTGTTCACGGCCCAGCGTCTGGCGCTGGAATTGGGTTGTGAAGAAGGTTTCCGCGTAGTCATGAACTGCAATGAATTGGGCGGGCAGACCGTTTATCACATTCATATGCATGTGTTGGGTCAGCGCCAGATGCACTGGCCGCCGGGCTGATTCACCATCCGTCCCCTGTAGGATCGCCGCACCGCTCGCTCCTACAGGATTGGTGTCGCCCCACCGGAAATGACCCAGCGCAAACCCTCCCCTGGCCGATTGGGTTAAACTGGCCGCCGAGATTCTTCCCGGAGGTCAGCATGACTACCCAACGTCACTACTCGCCGATTGACCGTCTTCTGCTGCAAGCCGATGCCGCGATGCGGACTTTGCTGCCCTTCAGTGGCCAGCCGTACCGTCCCTCGCCTGCCATTGTGCAGCCGGATGCACAAATGAGCGACGAAGAAACCCGGCACGTCGCCGGTCTGATGCGCATCAACCACACTGGAGAAGTCTGCGCCCAGGCGTTGTATCAAGGTCAGGCCCTGACCGCCAGGCTGCCGAACGTGCGCGCCGCCATGGAGCACGCCGCCGAAGAGGAAATCGACCATCTGGTGTGGTGCGAACAACGCATTCATCAGTTGGGCAGCCACACCAGCATCCTCAATCCGCTGTTCTATGGAATGTCATTCGGGATTGGCGCGGTGGCTGGGTTAATCAGCGACAAAGTCAGCCTGGGTTTCGTTGCTGCCACCGAGCATCAGGTCTGCAAACACTTGAACGAACACCTTGAGCAACTGCCAGCCGAGGACGAAAAATCCCGGGCGATCCTTGAGCAGATGCGCATCGATGAAGAGCACCACGCTGAAAGCGCGCTGGAGGCCGGTGGATTTCGTTTTCCGGCGCCGGTGAAGTTCGGGATGAGCTTGTTGGCCAAGGTGATGACCAAGAGTACTTATCGGATCTGAGGATCAGGTTGTAAAACAGGGCCTCTTCGTGGGCAAGTCGGGTCGCCGCACCGCTCGCTCCTACAAGGGCCATATCGCACCAGCAATAAAAAAGGCGATTACCGCAAGGTAGTCGCCTTTTTTGTACTCGGAACTCTTAACTTGGCATGTTGCGCGCGTAGAAGATTTCGAGCATTTCGTGTTTCACACGATCAGTCACCTGAGCACGTTGCTCAGAGGAAAGGTTGCTGGTGGCGTCGCCGAACAGGTAGTTATCCAGTTCGAAGTTCTTCAACAGCATTTTTGTGTGGAACAGGTTTTCCTGGTACACGTTCACGTCGGTCATCTGGTACGCGTCGCGTGTGTCTTCGGACAGGTAGTTCTGGATCGAGTTGATCTCGTGGTCGATGAAGTGCTTCTTGCCTTCAACGTCACGAGTGAAGCCGCGCACGCGATAATCCACGGTCACGATGTCCGAATCGAACTGGTGAATCAGGAAATTGAGCGCTTTGAGCGGTGAAATGACGCCACAGGTCGACACGTCGATGTCCACACGGAACGTCGCGATACCGTCCACCGGATGGATCTCCGGGTAGGTATGCACCGTGATGTGGCTCTTGTCGAGGTGAGCCAGAATGATTTCGGGCAACGGACCCGGAGACTCTTCGATCTGACTGTCGGTCGGGGTCACCGGCTCTTCAGAGATCAGAATCGTCACGCTGGCGCCCTGAGGTTCATAGTCCTGACTGGCGATGTTCAGGATATTGGCACCAATGATATCGACAACTTCTGTGAGGATCTGCGTCAGGCGTTTGGCGTTGTACTCTTTATTGATGTACTCGACGTAAGCCTGTTGGTCTTGCGGGGTTTCCGCGTAGCAGATGTCATAGATGTTGAAGCTCAAGGTCTTTGTCAGGTTATTGAACCCGTGGAGCTTGAGTTTGCTTTTCACCGTTAAAAACTCTCTATGTATTGCGGGCTGGCCGCGTGATCAAGCATGCCCGTCAGATGCAAACGACGCATCTGCGTAGGACGGTTAACACCTCTTCGCGATGGCGATTTTGGTTGTCTGTTCAGGCAAGCGACCTGTCCGCTGACCGATCACCGCCCTGAAAAAAGTGGCGCATTATGCAGACGTCAGCTATGGATCGCCAGAGTCTGCACTGCTTTTATGATAGTTGAATGTCGATTCAACCGAGCTCGATGATTTCGTAGTCATGGGTAATCGCCACACCAGCCGCGCCGAGCATGATCGAGGCCGAGCAATATTTCTCGGCCGACAGCTCGATGGCGCGCTTGACCTGGGCTTCCTTCAGCCCGCGGCCCTTGACCACGAAGTGCATATGGATCTTGGTGAACACCTTCGGATCTTCGGTCGCACGCTCGGCTTCAAGGAAGGCTTCGCAGCTTTCAACGGCCTGACGGGACTTCTTGAGGATGCTGACCACATCGAAATTGCTGCACCCACCAACACCCAGCAGGAGCATTTCCATCGGCCGGACACCCAGGTTACGACCGCCGGCATCGGGCGGACCGTCCATGACCACGACATGACCGCTGCCGGATTCGCCGAGGAACATGGCTTCGCCAGCCCATTGGATGCGTGCCTTCATCGCCAAGACTCCACTGTATAAAAAAGGGTCGCCAGCTTAGCACAGGCCCCTTGAATGACAGCGCGTCGCCTTCCAAGGACATAACTATATGCGCTGTAGGCAAATTCTCGAATCTTGAAGGAATGCGTCTGTTAAGCTGGCGCCAATTCAATGGCACATAGCCAGTTTTGTAGCGGATAAAAAAATCGCAAGCTTGCCAGCGCCTACAAAAAAACCAACATACCGTGCAGTCTTTTCGGGATACAACCATGGTTGCTATTACCCCCACACCCAAAATCAAGAACCTCGACAAACTGTTGATGCACTGCCAGCGCCGTCGCTACACAGCCAAGAGCAACATCATCTGTGCCGGCGACCGCTCGGACACGCTGTTTTTCATCATCAAAGGTTCTGTGACTATCCTGATCGAGGATGACGACGGCCGTGAAATGATCATTGCCTACCTCAATTCCGGCGACTTTTTCGGTGAGCTGGGTCTGTTTGAGCAAGCCGGCCTGGAACAGGAGCGCAGCGCCTGGGTACGTGCCAAGGCCGAATGCGACGTTGCGGAAATCAGCTACGCGAAATTCCGCGAGCTGTCCCAACAGGATCCGGACATTCTTTACGTGCTCAGCGGACAAATCGCACAACGCCTGCGCAATACCACGCGCAAGGTCGGCGACCTGGCGTTCTTCGACGTGACCGGTCGCGTTGCGCGCTGCCTGCTGGAACTGTGCAAGCAGCCAGACGCCATGACCCACCCGGACGGCATGCAAATCAAGGTGACCCGTCAGGAAATCGGCCGGATTGTCGGGTGTTCCCGTGAGATGGTTGGCCGCGTGCTCAAGGATCTGGAAGAGCGCAACCTGGTCGACGTCAAAGGCAAGACCATGGTGGTCTTCGGTACGCGCTAAGCTCGAAAATTAAAGCTCCGAAAACCAAACTCAGATAACTTAAGCCCCGAGCATTTCTGCCAGCAACTGTCGGTATAGCGCATCGAGCCGTTCCAGTGCCTCGGGAGCGGCAAACTTCTCATGCATGGCGATGTGGCTTTCAGCACGAACCCGCTGTTCCAGGCCGCAGGCTTCGTTGAAGTGATTGACCGCCGCCGCCATCGACTCTCGCTCGTTATCGACCAACATTGCCCCGTGCACCAGCCCGACCGGACGCTGACCGCCCTTGCTCTGGCGCCAACGCTGGGCAGTGCCGACCATTTTTCGGCCATCGAGATTGACGTTGAAACGGCCGTCGCAGAACGCGCCCTCGATTTCGCCCAGCGACGAAGTACCGCCCAATTCATCCAGTAGCTGACAGATCGGATCGCACAGACGCCGGTAGCCGGTTTCGATGCGGTTCAGATCGCCTTCGCTGCGTGGCGGGGCATAAACCAGTGCGATGTTGATGGTCGATGCCGATTGCGGCACCGGCTCACCGCCGGTTTCACGCAGCAGTACCGGCCAGCCGGCAGCAGCGGATATTTCGCATGCTGCTTCGAATTGTGGCAGGCGATTCAAGCGACGGGGCATGACCAATGCGCGGTCAGTGGGTTGCCAGAACAGCAGACCGAACTCCGACTCACCGGTGCACACATGGGCCAGCAGATTCTGTTCGGCGAGCAGGCCGGCTTCGATGGTCAGGGGGGTTGGGGTCATAAGGTAATCCGTAAGGCGATCAGTCTATGTTGCATTCCTTGCCGCCTTCGCGAGCAGGCTCGCTCCTACATTTGATCCCGGCGGCCATATTTTGTGATCGGTACCGGGTCCTGTCGGAGCGAGCCTGCTCGCGAAGCGGTGTTCAGTCGAGCGAAGAACCGCTCACTGGAACACCACGCTCGGGAAAGAACAGACGCTGCAGTTCAGTACCCGGGCTTTCGGCGCGCATGAACGCTTCGCCGACCAGAAATGCATACACATCGCTGATTTCCATCAGCTCGACATCGGCCCGGTTAAGAATGCCGCTTTCAGTAATCACCAGGCGATCACGCGGAATGCGCGGCAACAGGTCGAGGGTGGTTTCCAGATTGACGTCGAAGGTGTGCAGGTTACGGTTGTTCACGCCAACCAGCGGCGTGTCGAGGGTTTTCAAGGCCCGCTCCAGTTCGTCACCGTCGTGAACTTCTACCAACACATCGAGACCGACGCTTTTGGCCACCGCCGCCAACTCGGCCATCTTCACGTCGTCCAGTGCGGAGACGATCAACAGCACGCAGTCAGCGCCCAGTGCTCGGGCTTCGACGATCTGATAAGGATCGATCATGAAGTCCTTGCGGATCACCGGCAACTTGCACGCCGCCCGAGCCTGCTGCAGATACGCATCGGCGCCCTGAAAGAAATCGATGTCGGTGAGCACCGACAGGCAAGTCGCCCCGCCCTTTTCGTAACTTCTGGCGATGTCGGCAGGCATGAAGTTCTCGCGAATCACGCCTTTGCTCGGTGAAGCTTTCTTGATTTCAGCAATGACCGCGGGGTGTTTCGTCTTGGCCTGATCGATCAATGCCTTGGCAAAACCACGGGGTGTATCGGCCGCCTTGGCCAGGTTTTCCAGCTCCGCCAGACATACGCGAGCGCTACGCTCGGCGACTTCCTGAACTTTGCGGGCCAGAATTTTTTCCAGAACCGTCGGTACACTCATCCCTCATTCTCCACTTTGAATACCGCGGTAAATGCACCCAATTCCTCAAGTTTTTCTCGAGCGAGGCCTGTGTGCAGCGCATCGTGCGCCAGGGCAACGCCTTCTTTCAAACTGCTGGCATGGTCGGCGGCGTACAGCGCGGCACCGGCATTGAGCATGATCATCTCCGCGGCTTTCTGACCGTTCTCGGTCTTGCGCTTGCCCAAGGCATCGTGAATCAGCTCAAGGGAGGCCGCCGGGCTGTCCACCGCTAGGCCGTGCAGGCTCTGACTCTTCATCCCCAAGTCTTCGGGTTCGACCCAATACTCGGTGATCTGGTCATTCTTCAATTCCGCCACGAAAGTCGGTGCCGCCAGACTGAACTCGTCCAGGCCATCCTTGGAGTGCACCACCAGCACATGTTTGCTGCCCAGACGCTGCAAAACTTCGGCCAATGGCCGGCACAACGCCTGACTGAACACACCCACCACCTGATGTTTCACACCGGCCGGATTCGTAAGCGGGCCGAGCATGTTGAACAGCGTGCGCAGGCCCAACTCCCGGCGCGGACCGGCGGTGTGCTTCATGGCACTGTGGTGGGTCTGGGCAAACATGAAACCGATACCGACGTTGTCGATGCAGCGCGCCACCTGGGCCGGGGTCAGGTTGAGGTAGATACCCGCCGCTTCCAGCAAGTCGGCGCTGCCGCTTTTGCCCGATACCGCACGGTTACCGTGCTTGGCCACGGTGCAACCGGCCGCCGCGACCACGAACGAGGACGCGGTGGACACGTTGAAAATGTTCGCCCCATCGCCGCCGGTGCCAGCCACATCGACCACGCCGTCAAGGGTGTTGAGTTCAACCTTGTCCGCCAACTCGCGCATCGCCGTCACGGCACCGACGATTTCGTCGATGCTTTCGCTCTTCATGCGCATGGCCATCATGAACGCGCCGATCTGCGCATCCGTGCATTGCCCGGTCATGATTTCGCGCATGACATCGCGCATCTCATCGGTACTGAGGTCGAGGTGGCCGACGATACGGCTCAGGGCTGTCTTGATATCCATGGAAAGTCCTTAGCGCGTGCCGCCGGTTTGTTTGAGAAAATTGGCGAACAGCTCGTGACCCTGTTCGGTGAGGATAGACTCAGGGTGAAATTGCACACCTTCAATGTTCAGTGTCTTGTGGCGCAAGCCCATGATCTCGTCGACCGAGCCGTCTTCGAGCTGGGTCCAGGCGGTCAGTTCCAGGCAATCGGGCAGAGTTTCGCGCTTGACGATCAGCGAGTGATAGCGGGTCACCGTCAGCGGGCGATTAAGACCTTCGAATACGCCCTTATCCTCGTGGAACACCGGGCTAGTCTTACCGTGCATGACTTGACGGGCCCGGACCACATCGCCCCCAAAGGCTTGGCCGATGGACTGGTGGCCCAGGCAAACGCCGAGAATCGGCAGCTTGCCGGCGAAATGCTTGATCGCTTCGATGGAAATACCGGCTTCGGTTGGGGTGCAAGGACCGGGAGACACGACGATGCGCTCAGGGTTGAGGGCTTCGATTTCGGCAATGGTGAGTTCATCGTTGCGCACGACTTTAACCTCGGAGCCTAGCTCGCCAAGGTATTGCACAACGTTGTAAGTAAAAGAGTCGTAGTTATCGATCATCAGCAACATGGCGTTAAAAACCTCTTGAATTCACTGACTTTTAATACGGCCTTCGAATGATTTACCCGCAGCGCGCTGCGCTTTGTCAGGTGCTGGAGTGGCGCCAGCAAAGCGGCTTTCATACAGGTAAAGAAGGCAAAACGGTACAGGTCCGGCCAGGCCGGCAGAAAAGATTCAGGCGCGCCAACGCCAACGGGCGTGTGCCTTGATGACTTGATCCAGGAGTTTGCTGACGATCAACACGGGGAAGGTCTCATTCATACGTCTCGGCACAGTAACGTAGCTGGGCAGAGCGTGCAATATGGCCGGAGCGACAGCTGGCGAAACAATCGAGGGGGTCGCGACAGATGGCAAAAGGCCAAAAGTTTTTGGTACTGTCGTTTCGTTCGCTACAACAATAAATAAAACGGACTTGCTCATGATCAAACAGACGTTATTTGTACCACTCGCTGGATGCCTGCTCGCTGCTGCCTGCGCTCAGGCGATCGCCGCGCCCAACCCTTATTCGAATTTCGTCGTCTTCGGCGACAGCCTCAACGATGCCGGGCAGTTTACCGACACGGGCGGCCCTGCCGGTGCGACCCAGCGTTTTACCAACCGGACCGGGCCGGTCTACCTGGATGGCAGTGGTGAATTACGCTCGCTGAACGCCACGCAACTGTTGGGTGGACGTCTCGGATTCTCACCTGACCAGACCGCCGCCTCGACTTCGGCTGTGCGCGCGAATGAAGGACTGGCAGATGGCAACAACTGGGCCGTCGGCGGTTACCGCACCGACCAGATTCTGGACTCGATCACCACCGAATCCGCCACGGGCGAACGCACTCGGGCAGGTTATTTGCCGGCGAACAACTTCCGCGCCGATCCGAATGCGCTGTATTACATTTCCGGGGGCGGCAACGACTTCCTTCAGGGCCGCGTGCTCAGTACCACCCAGGCCAACGCCGCGGCGAATCAACTGGCCGACAGCGTACAGACCCTGCAAACCGCCGGCGCCAAATACATCGTGGTCTGGCTGTTGCCCGACCTGGGACTGACGCCGCCGTCAATGGCACCTCACTACAGCCATCGATCTCACAGCTGAGCACCGAATTCAACCAGCGGTTGGTCATACGCCTCGCGGGAATCAATGCCGAAATCATTCCGCTGAACATTCCATTGCTGCTGCGGGAAACCTTCGCCGACCCGGCGCGCTTTGGCCTCGCCACCGGTCAGAACCTGACGGCGACCTGTTTCAGCGGCAACGGTTGTACGGAAAACGCTACGTACGGCATCAACAGCGCCACTCCGGACCCGAGCAAGCTGATCTACAACGACTCGGTTCACCCCACTGAAACCGGGCAAAAGCTGATAGCCGATTACGCCTATTCCTTGCTGGCGGCACCGTGGGAACTGACGCTGCTGCCGGAAATGGCCCACGCCACTTTGCGCGCCCACCAGGACGAACTGCGCAGCCAGTGGCAATCCGACTGGGAGAACTGGCAGGCCGTCGGCCAATGGCGCGCGATCGTCGCCGGCGGTGGTCAGCATCTGGACGTCGATAGCCAAAGCAGTGGCGCCAGCGCCGACGGCAGCGGCTACAACCTGAATATCGGCGGCAGCTATCGCCTCAATGAAGCCTGGCGCGTCGGTGTGGCTGCAGGCTTCTATCGTCAGAACCTGGACGCCGGTAGTAACGATTCGGACTACAAACTCAATAGCTATCTGGCGACCGCTTTCGCCCAGTTCCAGCAGAATCGCTGGTGGGCCGATGCCGCGTTGACCGGTGGCAAACTGGATTACGACAATCTCGAACGCAAATTCGACCTGGGTGTCAGCGAAGGCGCGGAAAAGGGTGATACCGATGGCCATCTCTGGGCCTTCAGCACTCGCCTTGGCTATGACATTGCCCAACCGGGCAGCGTATGGCACCTGTCACCGTTCATCAGCGCCGATTACGCCAAAGTGGAAGTCGACGGCTACTCGGAAAACAGCAATCGTGCCACGGCGCTGACCTTTGATGATCAGACCCGAGACTCGAAACGCCTGGGTGTCGGTTTGCAAGGCAAATACAACTTCACCCGTCAGACCCAAGTGTTTGGCGAATATGCCTACGAGCGTGAATACGAAGATGACGTTCAGAAGGTAAACATCGCCCTCAACAGCCTGCCGGCGAATGACTTTACGCTGGAAGGTTATACGCCGCAGAGTCACTTGAACCGTGTGAGCCTGGGAGTCAGCCATAAGTTGACCGCCGACCTGGCGTTGCGTGGTGGTTACACGTTCCGCAAGGATGATGACTTTACCCAGCAGGGCATCAACGTTGGGGTGACGCTGGATTTCTAAACCAGCAAACAGCAGGCACAAAAATGCGACGCCCTTGCAGGTGTCGCGTTTTTTTATGGTGGAGGTCCATGTGGGAGCGAGCCTGCTCGCGATAGCGATGGGTCAGGCAACATCAATATTAGCTGTGCAGGCCCCATCGCGAGCAGGCTCGCTCCCACAGGTATTGCGTGAACTCAGGTGTCAGGCGTCTGCTCGGCGAGGGCCACCGCGCGGAACATGGCGCGGCGCTTGTTCAGGGTTTCTTCCCATTCCAGCGCCGGCACCGAGTCGGCGACGATACCGCCACCCGCCTGTACGTGCAGTTCGCCGTTCTTGATCACGGCGGTACGGATCGCAATCGCGGTGTCCATGTTGCCGTTCCAGGCGAAGTAACCGACCGCGCCGCCGTAGACGCCACGCTTGACCGGTTCCAGCTCGTCGATGATTTCCATCGCGCGAATCTTCGGCGCGCCCGACAAGGTGCCCGCCGGCAGAATCGCGCGCAGTGCATCCATCGCCGTCAGCCCGGCCTTCAATTGGCCGGTAACGTTGGACACGATGTGCATCACGTTGGAGTAACGCTCGATGACCATCTTCTCGGTGAGTTTCACCGAACCGATTTCCGAAACGCGACCGGTGTCGTTGCGGCCCAGATCGATCAGCATCAAGTGCTCGGCGATTTCCTTGTCGTCCGACAGCAGGTCTTTCTCCAGCGCCAGATCAGCCTCTTCGTTGGCGCCTCGCGGACGGGTGCCGGCAATCGGGCGTACGGTGATCAGGTTGTCTTCGACCCGTACCAGTACTTCCGGCGAACTGCCGACGACATGGAAGTCGCCAAAGTTGAAGAAGTACATGTAAGGCGTCGGATTGAAGCAGCGCAGCGCCCGATACAGGTCGATAGGCGCAGCCTTGAAGTCGATCGACATGCGCTGGGACGGCACAACCTGCATACAGTCACCGGCCAGGATGTATTCCTTGATGGTGTCGACGGCTTTTTCGTAATCGTTCTGGGTGAAGCTCGAACGGAACACCGGATCAACCGATTGTTGTTTGCTGAAGTCCAGGCCACGGCGCGGAGTGATCGGCTGACGGAGTTGTTCCAGCAGCGTTTGCAGACGCGCCTGACCTTGCTCGAAGGCATCTTCCTGCGCCGGATCGGCCAGGACGATCGCGTGCATTTTGTCGGCAAGGTTGTCGAACACCACCACCGCATCGGACACCATCAGCAGAATGTCCGGTACGCCCAGCGGATCCGGGTTCGGGCATTTGCCCAGACGCTTCTCCACATAGCGCACGCAGTCATAACCAAAGTAGCCCACCAGACCGCCATTGAAGCGCGGCAGACCGGCGATGGTCGGCACGTTGTAGCGTGCCTTGAAGGCTTCGACAAAGACCAGCGGATCTTCAACGTCGTGGCTTTCGATCTCTACGCCGTCGTGGGTCACGCTGACGTGGTGATCGTGAACCCGCAGCACGGTGCGGCATGGCAGGCCGATGATCGAATAACGGCCCCACTTCTCACCGCCCTGCACCGACTCCAGCAGGTAGGAGTTGGGCTCATCGGCCAGTTTCAGGTAGATCGACAGCGGCGTGTCGAAGTCGGCCAGGGTTTCGCAGGCAAGCGGGATGCGGTTGTAGCCGGCAGCGGCCAAACGCAGGAATTCTTCGCGGATCATGAGGTGCCTCGTGGCTTGAGGGTCTAACGGTCAGGTGTGCAAACGCGCCGGTACGCCGGCCAGGAACAAGTCAGGCGCGCCAACGCCAGCGGGCCAGGGCCTTGATGACTTTCATCCAGAGTTTGCGAGTGACCACCACGATGGCGTTTCCAGGAGGGGATTGAACAGCGTCGGGCAACGTTATCTCAGCGGCCGGATCCAGGCAACCGGGAATTAGCTTGCGCAGATCATCGATCACCAGCGCCGGCGATTCTTCAGCAATCGGCCGACCGTGGTTATAGCCGTAACTGAGGGCCACGCATTTGACCCCCGCCGCTTTCGCCGCCAGCACATCGCTGCGCGAGTCGCCGACGAACAACGACTGCGATGCCGGGATGTTGGCCATTTTCATCACGAAAAACAGCGCGGCCGGGTCAGGCTTCTTATTTGGCAGGGTGTCGCCACCGATGATCCATTTGAAGTAACGGCCGATCTTCATCTGATCCAGCAGCGGCGCGACGAAGCGCTCCGGCTTGTTGGTGATCAGCGCCATTTCGACGCCTTGCTTATTCAGCCACTTGAGGGTGTCACGCACGCCGGGGTAAACCACCGTCAGCGCGTGACCGTCCTCATAAAAACCGTTGAACAATTCCAGGGCATGCTCAGCCTCGACCTCATCGACACCCTCGGCGTCGATGTGGTTGGCCAAGGCCCGGCGCACCAGCATGTGCACGCCGTTGCCAACCCACTCTCGCACCGGTTCGATACCGGCAGGTTGACGCCCGAGTTTGAGCAGCATGTTATCCACAGCCGCCGCGAGGTCGGGGACCGAGTCGACCAGCGTGCCATCCAGATCGAACATCACCAGCCGCGGCAGACGCCCGGGGAACAGCTGCTCAAAACCACTCATGGGCGAGCCAGCGCCAGTTCGGAGCGCATTTTTTTAATCACTTCCTGGTAATTCGGCGCATTGAAGATCGCCGACCCGGCCACGAAGGTGTCTGCGCCAGCCGCAGCGATTTCGCGAATATTGTTCACGTTCACCCCACCGTCGATTTCCAGGCGAATGTCACGACCGGAAGCATCGATCAGTGCCCGCGCTTCACGCAGCTTGTCGAGAGTTCCGGGAATGAACTTCTGCCCGCCAAAGCCTGGGTTGACGCTCATCAGCAGGATCATGTCGACCTTGTCCATCACGTACTTGAGCACGTCCAGCGGGGTCGCCGGGTTGAACACCAGGCCCGCCTTGCAGCCGCCTTCGCGGATCAGTTGCAGGGAACGGTCGACGTGCTGCGTGGCTTCCGGGTGGAAGGTAATGTAGGTCGCACCGGCTTCGATGAAGTCACCGACGATGCGGTCCACCGGGCTGACCATCAGGTGCGCGTCGATCGGCGCGGTCACGCCATACTTGCGCAGCGCGGAGCAGACCATCGGGCCGATGGTCAGGTTTGGCACGTAGTGGTTGTCCATGACATCGAAGTGCACGAAGTCGGCACCGGCGGCCAGGACGTTGTCCACTTCCTCGCCCAGGCGGGCGAAGTCAGCGGAGAGAATCGACGGAGCAATGACGAAGGGCTGCATGACGCACCTTTTTTGAGCAGAATCACGATGGCGCGCATTGTATACCTCATGCTTTGACGCGCGCACCGTGCTGCGATGATTGGGCTCTAATAGGCCGTTCGATAGATCTTCTCGATATCGGTAGCGCTCAACTTGCGCGGATTGTTGCGCATCAAGCGCTCGATGCCAGCGGCTTCCACGGCCATGGCCGGAATCGCATCCTCGGGCACCCCGAAACTGCGCAGGCCCAGCGGGATTTCCACGGCGGCGCACAGCTCAGTCATCGCCTCAACGGCTTTTTCCGCCGCTTCATTGGCGCTCAGATGAGCAGTCTTCACCCCCATGGCCTCGGCAATATCCTGCATGCGTTCCACGCAAGCCATCTTGTTCCAGGTCATGACATACGGCAGCAACAAGGCATTACTGACGCCATGGGCAATGTTGAAACGCCCGCCCAGCGGATACGCCAACGCATGCACCGCGCCGACCCCGGCATTGCCGAATGCCATGCCGGCCATGAGACTGGCGGTGGCCATGTCTTCGCGGGCTTGCAGATGGGAGGGATTGGCGTAGGCCTTGGGCAGCGCCTTGGTAATCAACTTGATCGCGCCAATGGCCAGGGCGTCGGTGATTGGCGAGGCATTGAGCGACAGGTAGGACTCGATGGCGTGCACCAGCGCATCGACGCCGCTGGCAGCGGTGACACTGCGCGGGCAAGTCAGGGTCATTTGCGGGCTGACCAGCGCCACGTCCGGCAACAGGTAATCGCTGATAATGCCTTTCTTCAGCTGCGCGACCTTGTCGGAGAGGATGGCCACGTTGGTCACTTCCGACCCCGTGCCGGCAGTGGTCGGGATGGCAATCAGCGGCGGGCCTTTGCGCGGCACCTGATCGACGCCGAACAAGTCCTCCAGGGCGCCGTGGTAACCGGCATAGGCTGCAACACTCTTGGCGATGTCGATGGCACTGCCGCCACCGAGGCCGATCAGTCCGTCATGCCCGCCTTCACGGTAAACCCGCATGCAATCTTCGACGATGGCGATTTCCGGGTCCGGCAACACCCGGTCGAAAATTTCGTAACTGCGCTCGCCCAACTGCGCCAGCGCCAGCTCTACCGTGCCGGACTTGACCAGCGCGGCGTCGGTGACGATCAGCGGGTTGTCGATGTCCAGGCGTGTGAGTTCAGCCGCCAGTTGCTCGATGGCCCCGGCGCCGGTGATCAGTTTGTGAGCGATTTTGAAAGAGGAAAGACTCATGTGCGCAACCTCTTATAGATAGGGGAGCTGGGCACAAGAGTAGCTGGGGATTGGGGTTTGTCTGTTATTCAGATCATAAATGACCGAAGACTCCCTGACCGATCGTTCCCACGCTCTGCGTGGGAATGCCTCAAGGGACGCTCCGCGTTCCAGCTTTAGAAGGGACGCAGAGCGTCCCGGGCTGCATTCCCACGCGGAGCGTGGGAACGATCATTCACAGGTTGATCGGGGCGCTGCTTTATACCTGCGCGGTGCGCAGTTTTTCGCTGCGCCCGCGCAGCCATTCCAGCGTCAGCAACAGGATCACCGAGAAAGCAATCAACAGCGTCGCGGCGGCGGCGATGGTCGGGCTGAGGTTTTCGCGGATGCCGCTGAACATCTGCCGAGGCAAGGTCGCTTGTTCGGGACCGGCGAGGAACAGCGTCACCACCACTTCATCGAACGAGGTGGCAAAGGCAAACAGCGCACCGGAAATCACGCCCGGCGCAATCAACGGCAAGGTCACCCGACGAAACGCGGTCAGCGGCGAAGCCCCCAGGCTTGCAGCGGCCCGCACCAGGTTCTGGTTAAACCCCTGCAAGGTCGCCGACACCGTGATGATCACGAACGGCACGCCCAGCACGGCGTGCACAACGATCAGTGAGAGATAGCTGTTGCCGAACCCCAATGGGGCAAAGGTCAGGTAACTGGCCACACCAATGATTACTACCGGCACCACCATCGGCGAAATCACCAGCGCCATCACCAGCGGTTTGCCCGGAAAATCGCCCCGGGTCAGACCGATCGCCGCCAGCGTGCCGAAGATCATCGCCAGTACCGTCGCTGCCGGGGCCACGATCATGCTGTTCTTCAACGAACGCATCCATTCAGCCGAAGCAAAGAAGTCCTGGTACCAGTGCAGCGAGAAGCCTTGCAGCGGATAAACCAGAAAACTCCCCGAATTGAACGACAGCGGAATGATCACCAGCACCGGCAAGATCAGGAACAACAGAATCAAGCCGCAGAGAATCCGCAAACTGTAGAACCACACCCGTTCGATGGGCGACATATAAGGACTCAGCATTTCATTCTCCCCTTAGCTCAGGCGCAGGCGACTGGCGCCCACCAGCCAGCTGTAAATCAGATAAAGCACCACGGTCGCCAACAGCAACAGCCCACCGAGTGCGGTCGCCATGCCCCAGTTGATGCTGGTATTGGTGTAGAAGGCGACGAAATAGCTGACCATCTGATCGTTCGGACTGCCCAGCAACGCAGGGGTGATGTAGTAGCCGATGGCGAGGATGAACACCAACAGGCAGCCGGCGCCGACACCGGCATAGGTCTGCGGGAAATACACCCGCCAGAAACTGGCGAACGGGTGGCAGCCGAGGGAAATCGCTGCCCGCATGTAGGTCGGCGAGATGCCTTTCATCACGCTGTAGATCGGCAGAATCATGAACGGCAGCAGGATGTGCACCATCGAGATGTAGACCCCGGTGCGGTTGAACACCAACTCCAGCGGCTTATCGATAATGCCCATGGCCATCAGACCGCTGTTGATCAAGCCGCCCGATTGCAGCAATACGATCCACGCGGCGACTCGCACCAGAATCGAGGTCCAGAACGGCAACAGCACCAGAATCATCAACAGGTTGCTTTGCCGCGATGGCAGGTTCGCCAGCAGGTAAGCCAACGGGTAGGCCAGCACCAGACAGATCACGGTGATGATCAGGCCCATCCAGAAGGTCCGGGCAAAGATATCGAGGTAGATCGCCTGATCGGGGGTGGCCGGGGCCACTTCGCCGAGGTCGTCGATACGGTGGTCGACGGCGGCCAGCAGGTAATAAGGCGTGATGTTACTGGTGTTGCGACGCACGACCTGCCAATAGGCCGGGTCGCCCCAACGCTCGTCCAGCGCTTCCAGCGCTTCTTTATAAGAAGCCGGCTCCGTGGCGAACGGCAAGGCGCGTGCGGTTTTGGTCAGCAGGCTGCGGTAGCCGGCCAACTCCATGTTCAAGCGCTTGGACAAGTCACCCAAGGTCTGATTCTTGCGGGCTTCGGCGAGGTCTTCGCTGGCGGCCTTGTACACAGGCTCTGCCGGCAGGCCTCGGCCATCCCAACTGGCGATGGCAGCCACGGTGCGCGGCATGGCGCCGACCACTTCCGGGTTACCGACGCTTTTGTAGAGCAGCGCCACGATCGGCACCAGGAACACCAGCAACAGAAACAGCACCAACGGCGCGATCAAGGCTTGTGCTTTCCAGCGGTTGATCCGCTCGGCGTGCTTGAGCCGCTGCTTCAAGGTGGGGTCAGTGCCCGCGTTCAGGGGAATGGCGGTGGCCATGGCGTACTCCGGAAATCTTTGGTCATTGCAAAGGTGGCAAACGCCGCCTCGAACTTTTGGTGCTGATCGTTCCCACGCTGTGCGTGGGAACGCATCCAGTGAACCGTCGTCCCGTGTGACTTGCTTACTTCGCAGCCCAGGAATTGAAGCGCTGCTCCAGTTGCTCGCCGTTGTCAGCCCAGAAGCTGACGTCGATCTGCACTTGGTTGGCGATGTTTTCCGGGGTGGTCGGCATGTCTTTCAAGACATCCTTGGACAGCAAAGGCACGGCTTGGGTGTTGGCCGGGCCGTAGGCAATGTTTTCCGAGTAGGTCTTCTGCTGCTGCGGAGCCACCGAGAACGCGATGAATTTCTTCGCCGCTTCAGCACGGGTTTTATCCAGGCCTTTTGGAATCGCCCATGCGTCGAAGTCGTAGATACCGCCGTTCCACACCACCTTCAGGTTGCTTTCTTTCTGTACCGCCGCGATCCGGCCGTTGTAGGCCGAGCTCATGACCACGTCACCGGAGGCGAGGTATTGCGGCGGTTGTGCACCGGCTTCCCACCACTGAATGCTTGGCTTGAGCTCATCAAGTTTCTTGAACGCACGGTCCTGACCATCCTTGCCAGCCAGTACTTTGTAGACGTCTTTCGGCGCAACGCCGTCAGCCATCAGTGCGAATTCCAGGGTGTACTTGGCGCCTTTACGCAGGCCGCGTTTGCCCGGGAATTTCTTGGTGTCCCAGAAATCGACCCAACTGGTCGGAGCGGTTTTCAGTTTGTCGGCGTTGTAGGCCAGCACGGTCGACCACACGAAGAAGCCCACGCCGCACGGCTGGATAGCGCCTTTGACGTAGTCTTCAGTCTTGCCGAACAGCGCAGGGTCGAGTTGCTCGAACATGTCTTCGTCGCAACCACGGGACAGTTCTGGCGATTCAACTTCCACCAGGTCCCAGGACACGCTCTTGGTGTCGACCATGGCTTTGACCTTGGCCATCTCGCCGTTGTACTCGCCAGCGACGATTTTGCCGTTGCCCGCCGCTTCCCACGGTGCGTAGAAGGCTTTGACCTGCGCCGCCTTGTTCGCCCCGCCAAAGGACACCACGGTCAGGTCCGGGCCCGCCGCCATCGCGTGCGCCGCACCCATCATGCCCACGACCAGGGCTGTGAATTTCAGGGATCTCAACATTTATTGTTCTCCAACTGCAGGGTTAGTGTTGGTGAAGCGGGGGGGCGATCAATGCGCCTCTAAAAGTGGGTCGAGCGCGCGAACGTGTTCGACCTGCCAGCCAAGCGGTACCACATCGCCGACAGCGAGCGCGGGATCGAGCTCGGCAATCGGTTGTTTCACAAAGAAGTCGGTCTTGCCGCAGACTTCCAGGCGAACCCGGACGTGGTCGCCCAGATAGATGAATTCCGCCACCCTCCCTGAGAAGCGGTTGACGCAGGACTCGCTCGAACCATTGAGGCTCACGCGCTCCGGGCGAATCGACAACGTGACGGGCTCGCCGGTCTTGCCAACATTGACCGCCAGGGCTTCAACCTTTTCGCCGCGACCGAGCTCAACTACGCAGCGGTCGCCGGTGTGGCTGTGCAAGCGGCCATTGAGACGGTTGTTCTCGCCGATGAAGTTGGCGACGAAGGTGTTTTTCGGTTCTTCATAGAGGGAGCGCGGTGGCGCGATCTGCTGAATCTCGCCCTGGTGGAACACCGCTACACGGTCGGACATGGTCAGGGCTTCGCCCTGGTCGTGGGTCACGTAGACCACGGTCACACCGAGGCGCTGGTGCAGGTGTTTGATTTCCATCTGCATGTGTTCGCGCAGTTGTTTGTCCAGTGCGCCGAGAGGCTCGTCCATCAGCACCAGTTGCGGTTCGAACACTAGGGCGCGAGCCAGGGCCACACGCTGCTGCTGACCGCCGGACAGTTGCGCCGGATAACGCTGGGCGAAGGTGTCGAGCTGAACCATGCTCAAAACACGCTTGACCCGGTCACTGACGTCGCTTTTGTTCAAGCCGCGCACAGTCAGCGGAAACGCCAGGTTCTCGGCGACCGTCATGTGCGGAAACAATGCATAGTTCTGGAACACCATACCGATGTCGCGCTTATGCGGCGGCACGTTGTTGATGGAACGCCCGGCCAGTTGGATTTCGCCGGCGGTCGGCGTTTCGAAACCGGCGAGCATCATCAGACTGGTGGTCTTGCCGGAGCCGGACGGCCCGAGCAAGGTGAGGAATTCGCCTTTGCGAATATCCAGGTTGAGGTCTTTGACGATCAGGTTCTCGCCGTCGTAGCTCTTTTGCACTCCACGAAAGCTGACCAGAATATCGCTGGCCCCTGCGCTTGAATCAACCTGGCTCATACCCACACCTTTGTTATTGATGACTGCTGTGGATTAAGCCTAGTGGACGCTGGGAGCCACGCAAATCGG
The DNA here is from genome assembly GCF_024748615.1 of Pseudomonas sp. B21-048. Lineage (NCBI taxonomy): Bacteria > Pseudomonadati > Pseudomonadota > Gammaproteobacteria > Pseudomonadales > Pseudomonadaceae > Pseudomonas > Pseudomonas sp. B21-048. The sequence goes on from NZ_CP087168.1 coordinate 5,098,553, forward strand.
GGCGCAGGAGAGAATCGCCTCAGCCGGATGGAAGGTTGTGGGTAGGGATTGCCCTACAAGGATGGCGGGATTCGATAGGGCAGCGGCAAGTTGCAAGCTACAAGCCGCAAGAACAGGCAAAAGCAGTGTTGGAGGGATGTCGCAAATGGATATGACCACGAGATTTTTGTCGGAGCGAGCGGTGCGGCGATCCGACTTGCCCGCGAAGGCGTCCTCACTGACGCTAAAAGTTTCGCGGGAAAGCCTCGTGCCTACATTGACTGCGTAAAGACTCAGAGGAGTTTGTGCTCCATCGCATACTTCACCAGTTCGGCCAGGGAGGTGATGTTGAGTTTCTGCATCAGCCGCGCCTTGTGGGTGCTGATGGTTTTGCTGCTCAAGGCCAGTTGCTGGGCGATGTCGTTGACGTTGGCGCCTTGGGCCAGGCGTTCGAACACCGAGAATTCACGCTCCGACAGCAATGAGTGCAACGGCCGCGAATCCGTCAGGCCGACTTCGAAGACCATGCGGTCGGCCAGCTCCGGGTCGATGTAGCGCCCCCCCGCCGCGACTTTGCGGATTGCCGTCAGCAGCAAAGCCGGATCGCTGTCCTTGGTCGCATAGCCTGCGGCGCCGACCTTCAATGCCCGAGCGGCCATTTGCGCTTCGTCGTGCATCGACAACACCAGAATCGCCGGGGGATTGCTCAGCGCGCGAATCCGCGGGATCGCTTCCAGGCCATTGACCCCGGGCATGGAGATATCCAGCAACACTACTTCGCAGGGAACATGGCGCAAGGTCTCGAGTAACTGCTCGCCATTGCTCGCCTCCCCTACCACCAGCAAGTCCTTGGCCAGGCCGATCAATTGCTTGATGCCTTCGCGAACGATGGTGTGGTCTTCGGCTACCAGTACACGGATCACTTGCCTCTCCTCATTGATGGGTTGAGCGCCGGAAAAGATCGTCCGATCTTTTAACGGTCCAACGGCACTCGCACCGTCAGGGTCGTGCCCTCCCCCGGCTCACTCTCAAGCAACAACTGCCCACCCATGATCAACACCCGTTCGCGCATGCCGACCACGCCGAAGGATGTCGGCCTGCCAGTGGCGGCGACGAATCCTACGCCATCATCGCTAACGGTCAGACAGAGTTCATCGCCCTCAAGGGCCAGCGTCAGTTCAACAGTATGCGCCTGGGCGTGGCGCATGACATTGGTCAGCGCTTCCTGAAGGATCCGGAATAGCCCGATGGCCTTGGCATCGCTGAGCATCGGCAAGTTATCCGGCACCTGCACCAGGCACGGAATCTGCGTGCGCGCTTCGAACCGCCGCGCCTGCCATTCGATAGCCGAGGCAATCCCGGCATCCAGAATCGGCGGCCGTAGCGCCGTAGCCACATCGCGCACCAGTTGAAACAGCTGAGCGATCAAACGCTTCATGCTGTTCAAGCGCTCGTGCAGGCCCGGATCAAGCTGGGCGTAGGCCAATTCGCACATGGACGTTTCCAGCTTCAGCACGGTCAACATCTGACCCAGCTCGTCGTGAACTTCCCGGGCAATGCGAGCCTTTTCCTCTTCCCGTACGCTCTCCAGGTGCGCGGACAACTCGCGCAATTGCTCGCGGGAGCTGGCCAGTTCCAGTTCGATGCGCTTGCTCTCGGTGATGTCCCAGACGATCCCGTCCCAGACACAGGCGCCGTCTTCGAGGCGGCGAGTGATGGCTTTGATCTCGGCCCAGCGCTGCTCGCCCTGACGGGTCAGAATCCGTCCCTGCCACGACCAGTCGCTGTCGGTGTCCAGCGCGTGATCCTGGGTCTGGTGGTAACTGACCTTGTCGTCCGGATGCACCAGACTGCGCAGGCCTTTGTCCCGATGGGCCAGGGTGGCCGGCGAGTACCCTACCAGGCTCTCACTGCCTTCACTGATGTAGGCAAAGTCGATCTGCCCGGTCATCGGCGCGCGCTCCAGCCGGAAAACAAGGCCGGGGACGTTGGCGGCGATCCCTTGCAGCCGCGCTTCGCTTTCCTGCAATGCGGCCAGGGCGCGACGACGCTCGGTGACGTCATTGAGGTAAACCACCAGGTATTCACCATCGCGAAAGCGCAAGAAGCTCAACGAAACATCCGCTGGCAGAATACTGCCGTCCGCTCGCACGCAATGGGTTTCGAAACTTTGCGGCCCTTCTTCACTGGCCCTGGCGCGTTTCCACAGGTTCAGCCAGCGGTCCATGTGCAAACCGGGTTCGAAGTCGATCAATGGCCGATCAACGATCCCGCCCGCCGGATAGCCGAGCATGGTTTCGGCCGCTCGGTTGGCATAGCGCACATGGCTGTCCCAGTTGACCCAGAGGATACCGACGGTGCTCTGATCGATGGAAAACTGCGTGAGGCGCAAGGCCTCTTCGCTGGCCTCGCGAAGGGCAATGTCTTCGCGCGCCGCCAGCAATCGCTGCTCCAGACTGCGTTGTTGGCGACGCTGCCAAAACACAATGGCCATGCTGCTCAATAGCAACACCACCAAGAGCAAGCTGAGGTTTTGCCAGAAACCCGGCGACTCGGACAGCCGCGGATACTTGGGTTGCAGCCATTGATTGTGCAGTTGTTCGAGGTCCTTGGCCGGAATCGCCCGCAGTGCACTTTCAACGATGCCGGCTAACTGCGGCCAGTCCCGGCGCGTGGCCACTCGCAACAGTTGCGGGAAACCGATATCGCCCACCACGGCCAGCCCGGAGAACTCAGTCTCGGCAGACAGACGCCCGAACTGCGCTTCATCGACCACGGCGTAACCGGCCTGCTGACTCAACAACAGTTGCAGTGCCTGGCGCTCCAGCGGCACGCCTTGCAGGTTCAGGTGGGGATAAGTGCTGCGCAGATAATCGGCGGTGACGCTAGGCATACGTACGGCGACGCGGGTCTGGCTGTCGAGCTTTTCCAGCTCTACCGCACCAGTGCTCTTCTGGTCGCTGACCACCAGTTGCGGCACCCGCATGTACGGGTCGGAAAATTGCCAAAGTCGCAGACCCGCAGGGGTTTGCGTCAGCCCCGGCGCGATATCGATGTCGCCTTCACGCGCCGCCGCTTCCAGTTGAGCAAGATCAGGATAATTGCGCCAGCTCAGTTCGATCTTGAGCGCCTTGGCCAGCCACTTCATCAGCTCGACGTTAACCCCGGACAGGCGCTGCAAGCGGCGATCGTATTGGGCATAGGGCGTTTGCAACACCACTCCGACCCGCAACTCGCCATGCTGCACCAGCCATTGCTGTTGCGCTGGCGACAGGTGCACGACGTGCGCCGGTGGCGCGGGCGCCGCCCAGCCCATCAAGGGAAACCACAAACAGCCGATAACCCACAGGCAGCGAAAATGCATCATCGAAGTCTCACACTGACAAATACTGACCAACCCATTAGGCTGCCGGATTAACTTCTGGCCTGGAATATCCGATGCCCCCTGTCTACCGTCTGGCACTGCCAGCATTGTGCCTGTCGTTGATCCTGCCTTGCGCGTTTTCCGAGGCGGCCGACCCGGCACCTGCCGCTGCGGAAAAACCCGCCGAAGAAAAACCGGTCGAACGTCAGCCGTTGCTAGAGCGTAGTCAGGAAGAAGCGAGCGCACTTGAGCGAAAAATCCCTGCGCAGGAACAGCAGCAACTGCAAGCCGGCACCAACAGCTTCCTCGCCTTGTGGAAACCGGCCAATACCGCCGAACCCAAAGGCGCGGTGATTATCATCCCGGGCGCCGGCGAAACCGCTGACTGGCCGCAAGCGATCAGCCCATTGCGGCGCAAGTTGCCGGACGCCGAGTGGAGCAGCCTGAGTATCACCTTGCCGGACCTGCAAAGCGAAGCCATTGCGCCACGTATCGTTGAAGTGGCGCCAGCGCCCAAAACGCCTGATGCCGGCAGCAAAGACTCCACGACTGCGGCGCCCATCGAACAGGCGGCCGGCGGCGAAGCGGAGGTGGCTGACAAGGCCATCGCCGAAACCACCGAAGAACAGGCTAAAGCAGACGCGGAGCGAATCTTCGCGCGCATCGATGCAGCCATCGCCTACGCCGAACAGCAAAGCGCTCACAGCATCGTTGTGCTGGGCCATGGCACCGGTGCTTATTGGGCCGCGCGTTATCTGAGCGAGAAACAGCCATCGCAAGTCGAGAAGTTGGTGATGGTCGCCGCCCAGACGCCCGTTACGGCGAAGCCCGAACTGGCTGAGCTCACACCCACCTTGAAGCTGCCTACCGCAGATATCTTCTATATGGATAAGCCGGTGGATCGTAACGCAGCGCTGGAACGTCTACAGGCCAGCAAGCGCTTGAAAACTTCAGGGTTCAGTCAGGTTTCGCTCAAGGCTTTGCCGGGGAATGCCAAGGCGGAGCAAGAGCAGTTGTTCCGTCGGGTGCGGGGTTGGTTGAATCCGCAACCTGCGGCGGACTGATAGACCGGGTTGGCCCATTCGCGAGCAAGTCGGAATCACTGGCGATACAACTCAGCCCTGCTAACGAAAATCCCGCTGCTCACGAATCAACGTGTAGGCCGTGTGCAATTCACGAGTCTTGTCCGTGGCCTCGCGAACCTGCAACGCCGTTGCACCGCTGCCGGCAATCTTGTCGGGGTGATGACGGCTGAGCAGGCGTCGATAGGCGCGCTTGATTTGCGCCGGCTCACTGGTCGCCGACACGCCCAATAGCCGCAAGGCGTCTTGATAAGTTACAGCGCTGCTGACCGATGGGCGTTTGTGCGGCTCATAGTCAGTCGCCAAGGCCTGCACCTGTTGCCGCGTCCATCCCAGCCATTTGCCCCACTGGGCAATCAGCTCACGCTCACTGCTACCGGCGCGACCATCGGCCCAGACCATCCGCCAACAGGCACGCAACACACCTTCCGCCGCATAGGGTTGAGTACTCAGGCGTCGCAGATAACCGCGCAACCGGTCATGTCCCGACTTACCGCGATTGAATGCCGCAATCGCCCGACGTTGCGCCGATTCGGTCATTTCCAGCGAACGCATTTCCTGCCGCGCCTGCTGGATGTGCCCATCCACTACCCGCCCATCGCTCTTGGCCAATCGGCCCAGCAACACGAACAGCAGTTCATCGTTGCGCAGCACCGAGCGACCACCGAATTTTTCCCATAAATGCGCCCAGCTCTGCAGGTGCAAGCGCCGATCCAGCGCCTGTCCCAATAAAGCGCCGAGCATGGCCCCCGGAATGCTGGCTATGGCAAAGCCCGCTCCGGCTCCGATCAGAGTCCCTGGCCACAACATGTCAGCGTCTCGCTTCTATCAGAGTTTCGACTTCCGCCAGGCGCTCGTGAGTGCCGACATCCACCCAATGCCCATTCAGACGTTCGCCGGTCACTTGCCCGTCAGCCATGGCTTTGCGCAGCAATGGCGCAAGTTTGAAGGCACCGGTCGAGCAGCCATCAAACAACTGCGGATGCAGCACGGCGATGCCGCTGTAGGTCAGGGTCGATGCATCCGGCCGACCGTCCTGCACATGGCCATCGACCAAGGTGAAATCTCCGCTCGGGTGATGCGCCGGGTTGTCCGCCAATACCAGATGAGCGAGCCCGACAATGGGCTGATGCAACACACTGAAATCGTAGTCGGTCCAGATGTCACCGTTGACCACCACAAAGGCCTCGTCCCCCAACAACGGCAACGCACGGAAAATACCGCCACCGGTCTCCAGTGGTTCACCTTCCGCCGAGTACTGAATGCTCACGCCGTACCGCGAACCATCGCCCAGATAATCCTCGATCTGCTGACCGAGCCAGGCATGGTTGATCACGATTTCGGTAAACCCCGCAGCCGCCAATGCGCGCAGGTGATATTCGATCAGGGGCACTCCGCCGGCTTGAACCAGCGGTTTTGGCGTGGTCAGGGTCAGCGGGCGCATGCGCTCGCCTTTGCCCGCCGCCAGAATCATCGCTTTCATGCAGTCGCTCCGGCACGCAGACTGGCCAGCAATTCACCCAGCTCTGCCAGTTCAGGGCGACGGGCGATGACCGCGTCTATATATGCAAAAAAGCGCGGCACATCCTCGAGGTAGCGTGGCTTGCCGTCGCGATGACAGATGCGGGCGAAAATGCCGATGACTTTCAAGTGGCGCTGCACGCCCATCAGGTCGCTGGCGCGCAGGAAGTCTTCAAAATCTGGCTGAACCGGGATGTCGAGCGCGCCGGCTTGCTGCCAGTAATCTTCCAGCCAACCGCGCACGCGTTCTTCAGGCCAGCTGAGGAAGGCGTCCTTGAACAGGCAGGTCACGTCATAAGTCACAGGGCCGTAAACCGCGTCCTGAAAATCCAGCACGCCGGGATTCGGCTCGCTGAGCATCAGGTTGCGCGGCATGTAATCGCGATGCACCAGGACTTTGGGCTGAGCCAGGGCGCTGTCGATCAGCAGTTCGCTGACTTGCTGCCAGAGCGTTTGCTGCGCCGAGTCAAACTCGATGCCCAGTTCGCGCTTCACGTACCATTCGGGGAACAATTCCAGCTCGCGACGCAGCAGCGCCACGTCATAACTCGGCAACGGCGCCACCATCGGCAACTGCTGGAAAGCCAGCAGTGCTTGCAGGGCATCCTTGAACAAGTTGTCGGCATTTTCGCTGTCGATCACGTCCAGGTAAGTCTTGTTGCCCAAGTCATTGAGCAAAAGAAAACCACGCTCAAGGTCTTCGGCATAAATTTTCGGCACGTTTATTCCGGATTTCGCCAGCAGAAAAGCAATATCCACGAAGGGCTTGCAGTTTTCCTGGGGCGGTGGCGCGTCCATCACGACGAAACTTCTGCCTGCGCCTTCCCAGCGAAAATAGCGCCGAAAACTCGCATCGCTACTGGCCGCGGTCAACGTGGCCGGGGGCACGGAGCCCCAACCTTGTTCAGCAAAGAGGGTAGCCAACTGTTCATCGAGCCAAACTTTCAGGTGTTGCAAGCGTACATCTTGATCAGGCATTGCAAGGGTCTCCGACGGCGCTAGCCGTCAAGCGGGTCATGCTTTATTATCCAGCATCTTTTTCAGACCATCGAGAGGCGTGCGGCCCACACCGCGGGCAGATGGCACGCAGGAAGCCCGGACTAATAAGATGGCATTGAAATCCCCCGCGTTTCGTAAAAAATTTCCGTTGTTGGTCACCGGCAGTCTGCTGGCCCTGCAACCACTAGCCACTTCGTTCGTGGTCGCCGCGGAACAGTATGACTGCTCAGTCTCTGCTTCGGGTGCCTGGGACTGTGCGCCAAAAGCACCGGCCGCTGCATTGCCGCCACGCCCCGTCCATGACGGCAGCGCCGTTTCCACCACTGGCGAAGCTGCGGCTGCCACCGGCTCCAGCGCAGACACCAGCGCCCAACCGGTGCTGGTTACCGAATCCAAGGGCCGCGGCCTGAAGTCGCGTAGTGAAGACTACAGCCATCTCGACTGGGTTCCGCGCGAGAAGCTCACCGCAGCGCAATTGGCCGAAACCGGTCCTTACTGCTCTGGTTCCTATATCGAACCGATTCGTCCTGGCATGAATGACAAGACGAATAAAAGTGACGCGCCCACCTTTATCGGCGCCAAGGCCTCCCGTTACAAGCAGGAGGAGCAAGTCGCGACCCTGGCCGGTGACGTGGTCATGCGTCAAGGCAGCATGCAGGCCGAAGCCGACGAAGCGAACCTGTACCAGGCCGAAAGCCGTGGCGAACTGAGCGGCAACGTACGCATTCGCGACAACGGCGCACTGATCGTGGGTGACCACGCCGATGTGCAGCTGGACACGGGTGAAGCCAAGGTCGACAACGCTGAATACGTGATGCACAAGTCGCGCATCCGCGGTAACGCGTTGTATGCCAAACGGGCCGAGAACGCGATCATCCGCCTCAAGGATGGTACGTACACCACGTGCGAACCGAACAGCAACGCCTGGCAGCTCAAGGGCAACAACATTACCTTGAATCCGGCGACCGGTTTCGGCACCGCGACCAACGTGACGCTGCGGGTCAAGGACATTCCGGTTCTGTACACGCCGTACATTTATTTCCCGATCGACGACCGTCGCCAGTCCGGCTTCCTGCCCCCGACTGTCGGCACCGGCAGCGATACCGGCTTCATGCTGGTCACTCCGTACTACTTCAACCTGGCACCGAACTACGATGCCACGTTGTACCCGCGCTACATGGCCAAGCACGGCCTGTTGATGGAAGGCGAATTCCGCTACCTCACCGAGTCCAGCGAAGGTCAGTTCGGCGCCGCGTACCTCAATGACGAGGAAACCGAGCGCAGCAAGCAGACCGATTACGAAAAAAACCGCTACATGTACAACTGGCAGCACAAAGGTGGCCTCGATTCGCGCGTCTTCACGCAGGTCGATTACACCAAGATCAGCGATCCGTATTACTTCCAGGATCTGCAGACTGACCAGATTGGCGTGAAAAGCGCCGATTACGTGAATCAGCAGGGTTCCGTTACCTATCGGGGCGACAGCTATACCGCTCGTTTGAATGCTCAGGCTTATCAGCTGGCGACCGTTTCGAACATCACACCGTATGATCGTTTGCCGCAGATCACCTTCAATGGACAGCTGCCTTATCATCCGGAAGGTTTGAATTTCGATTACGAGACTGAAGCCGTCCGGTTCGACCGTGATTTGGAAAATGGCAACTTCGTAAACGAAGATGGCAGCGTCGAGCGGCGACTTGATAACAACGTGAGCGGCCTGGCGCGTGCCAACGGCAACCGTTTGAACCTCAAGCCGGGTGTCAGCCTGCCGCTAGACTGGACTTATGGTTTCTTGAAACCATCGTTGAAGTACCAGTACACGCAATACGACCTGGATCTGGATCAGCAGGGCAAAAACACTCTGCTTGCAGATGAGAGCTATAGCCGCAACCAGAACCGTGGCGTACCGATTGCAAGCATCGACAGCGGCCTGTATTTCGATCGCAATACTCAATGGTTCGGCAAGAACTATCGGCAAACTCTGGAACCGCGTCTGTTCTATCTTTATGTTCCAGAGAAGGATCAGACTGATATTCCAATCTTTGACACCGGCGAATACACCTTCAACTATGCGTCGCTGTTCCGTGATAACCGTTTCTCCGGTTCCGACCGTGTCGGCGATGAAAACAAACTGTCGCTGGGCATCACCAACCGCTGGATCGAAGACAACGGCTTCGAACGTCAACGCATCAGCGTCGGCCAGGCCTTGTACTTCAAGGACCGTGAAGTACAACTGCCAGGTATCGCTTTCGATGATCGTGACGACGCCAAGTCCAACGTTTCACCGTACGCGCTCGAATACGAATATCGCTGGAACCGCGATTGGCGCACCACGGCCGACTACAACTGGGACCCGGACAGCCGTAGCCCTCGCTCGGGCAGCGCGATGTTCCACTACCAGCCTGAAGACAATCCGAACAAGGTCATCAACGCCGGTTATCGCTATCGCAATGACCAGGTTCGTTATGACCAGAACACCGGCAAATGGTCGGTAGGCGGCGGTGACTACGGTACTCCTGGCACTCCTGGCTACGTGAAAGACTACTACAAGATCCAGCAGCACGACTTCTCGGTGATCTGGCCGATCGTGCCGCAGTGGAACGCTATCAGCCGCTGGCAGTATGACTACAACCGCAACCGTACTCTGGAAGCTTTCGGTGGTTTCGAATACGACAACTGCTGCTGGAAATTGCGCCTGATCAACCGTTACTGGGTCAGCTATGACGAGTTCAGTCAGAACGCCCCGGAAAACGAAAAAGGCGACCACGGCATCTTCCTCCAAATTGTTCTGAAGGGACTCGGCGGCCTCACCGGCGCCAAGGTAGAGAGCTTCCTCGACAAAGGCATCCAAGGTTATCGTGAACGTGAAGACCAAGCTTTCTGATTGTCTGCGCCCGCTGATGCTGGGCGCGCTGTTCCTGGGTACCGCGGCCAACGCCGCGGTACAGTCCATCGATAAAGTGGTGGCCATCGTCGACAACGACGTGGTCATGCAGAGCCAACTGGACCAGCGCGTTCACGAAGTTCAGCAAACTATCGCCAAACGCGGTGCTGCCGTACCGCCTGCAGGCGTACTGGATCAGCAGGTGCTCGAGCGTCTGATCGTCGAAAACCTGCAACTGCAGATCGGCGAGCGTTCCGGTATCCGCATTACCGATGAAGAACTGAACCAGGCTGTCGGCACCATTGCCCAGCGCAACAATATGTCGATCGAACAATTTCGCGCCGCCCTGGCTCGCGACGGCCTGTCTTATGACGACGCCCGTGACCAGATCCGCCGCGAAATGATCATCAGCCGTGTGCGTCAGCGCCGTGTCGCGGAACGCATTCAGGTGTCCGAGCAGGAAGTGAAGAACTTCCTGGCGTCCGACCTGGGCAAGATGCAGCTGTCCGAAGAGTTCCGTCTGGCCAACATCCTGATTCCTACGCCGGAAAGCGCCAACTCCGACGCGATTCAGAATGCAGCCAAACAAGCGGACGCGGTTTACCAGCAGCTCAAGCAAGGCGCTGACTTCGGTCAGTTGGCGATCGCCAAATCCGCCAGCGAAACCGCACTGGAAGGCGGCGACATGGGCTGGCGTAAAGCCGCCCAACTGCCCCCTCCGTTCGATCGCCTGCTGGGCACCATGGCAGTGGGTGACGTGACCCAGCCAATGCGTACACCGGGCGGCTTCATCATTTTGAAGATTCTCGACAAGCGTGGCGGCGAAGCCCAGGTGCGTGACGAAGTTCACGTGCGTCACATCCTGGTCAAACCAAGCCCGATCCGCGACGAAGAAAAAACCAAAGCCCTGGCTCAATCGCTCTACTCCCGTATCGAAGCGGGCGAAGATTTCGGTGAGCTGGCGAAAAGCTTCTCGGAAGACCCGGGTTCCGCCCTCAACGGTGGCGACCTTAACTGGATCGACCCGAATGCACTGGTGCCTGAATTCCGCGAAGTGATGTCCAAGACCCCACAAGGTCAGCTGTCCAAGCCATTCCAGACCCAATATGGCTGGCACGTTCTGGAAGTCCTTGGCCGCCGCGCCACTGACAGCACTACCCAGGCCCGTGAGCAGCAGGCAATGACCGTGCTGCGTAACCGCAAATACGACGAAGAGTTGCAAACCTGGCTGCGTCAGATCCGTGACGAAGCGTATGTAGAAATCAAGCTCCCTGGTGCAGACCAGGCAACGCAGTGAAACCCAAGCGTTTCGCGTTGACCCCCGGCGAACCGGCCGGCATAGGTCCCGACCTGTGCCTGCTGCTCGCCTCGCAAGCCCAGCCACACCCTTTGATTGCCATTACCAGCCGCGACCTGCTCATCGAGCGGGCTGCGCAGCTGGGCGTGGTTGTCGATCTGCTGGCGGTAACGCCAGACAGCTGGCCAGATGCTCCCGCACCTGCCAACAGCCTGTATGTGTGGGATACGCCGCTCAACGCCAAGGTCATCGCCGGGCAACTGGACAAAGCCAATGCTGCTTTCGTCCTGGAAACCCTGACTCGCGCTGGCCAAGGCTGCCTGGACGGGCATTTCGCCGGCATGATCACCGCCCCTGTGCACAAGGGCGTAATCAATGAATCCGGGATCGCCTTTTCCGGGCACACGGAATTTCTCGCTGACCTGACCCACACCGCGCAAGTGGTGATGATGCTCGCCACCCGCGGCTTGCGCGTGGCACTGGTCACCACTCACCTGCCCCTTCGCGAGATTGCCGATGCAATCACGCCGGAGCGGCTGGAGCGGGTCACACGGATTCTGCACGCCGACCTGCAAGAAAAATTCGGCATCGCCCAGCCACGCATCCTGGTTTGCGGGCTTAACCCGCACGCCGGTGAAGGCGGTCATCTGGGCCATGAAGAAATCGACATCATCGAACCTACATTAGAGCGCCTGCGCGGCGAGGGCATGGACCTTCGCGGTCCCCTGCCCGCCGACACTCTGTTTACCCCCAAATATCTGGAGCACTGCGATGCGGTGCTGGCGATGTACCACGACCAGGGTCTGCCCGTGCTGAAATACAAAGGCTTCGGCGCGGCAGTCAACGTGACCCTCGGCTTGCCGATCATCCGCACGTCAGTCGACCACGGCACCGCCCTGGATCTGGCTGGCAGCGGCAAAATCGATACCGGCAGCCTGCAAGTCGCCCTGGAAACCGCTTACCAGATGGCCGAGACCCGTTTATGACCGAGCATTACCAACACAAGGCGCGCAAACGCTTTGGCCAGAATTTCCTGCACGATGCCGGCGTTATCGACCGCATCCTGCGCTCCATCCATGCCAAACCTGAAGACCGTCTGCTGGAAATCGGCCCGGGCCAGGGTGCGCTGACCCAAGGCCTGCTTAACAGCGGCGCCCAGCTGGACGTGGTGGAGCTGGACAAGGACCTGGTTCCGATCCTCAATCAGCAGTTCGCCGGCAGGAGCAATTTCAACCTGCATCAGGGCGATGCGCTGAAGTTCGACTTCACCAGCCTGAACGCAGCACCGGGCAGTCTTCGGGTAGTCGGCAACCTGCCGTACAACATCTCCACGCCGCTTATTTTCCACCTGCTGCATAACGCCAGCCTGATCCGCGACATGCACTTCATGCTGCAAAAGGAAGTGGTCGAGCGTATGGCGGCCGGTCCTGGTGGTGGTGACTGGGGTCGCCTGTCGATCATGGTTCAGTACCATTGCCGGGTCGAACATCTGTTCAATGTCGGCCCGGGCGCATTCAATCCGCCGCCGAAAGTCGATTCGGCCATCGTGCGTCTGGTGCCTCACGCGGTACTCCCGCATCCAGCCAAAGATCACAAACTGCTGGAGCGCGTCGTGCGCGAAGCCTTCAACCAGCGCCGTAAAACCCTGCGCAACACGCTGAAATTGTTGCTGAGCAACGCCGAAATCGAAGCCGCCGGCGTCGATGGCAGCCTGCGTCCCGAGCAGCTCGATCTGGCTGCCTTCGTGCGCCTGGCCGACAAGCTCAGCGAACAAGTCCTACAAAAGCCTGTTACCGACTGACAGGCGATGAGCGCTATCGGGTAGGACGCCACTCTGGTCTACTACCCGATACTTGGCCTAGACTGAGTTCAATCAGCTACGCCCCGCGTCCCGCTTCGTTTCTAAGGCCTTTTGCATGTCCGATCCTCGTTATCAGGTCGACGTCAGCGTCGTCACCCGCTATCTGGCAGAACAATCGCAACCCGAGCACAATCGCTTTGCCTTCGCCTACACCATCACCGTGCACAACAATGGCGAGCTAGCGGCCAAGCTGTTGTCCCGGCACTGGGTGATTACCGATGGCGACGGGCACGTCGAGGAGGTTCGCGGTGCAGGCGTCGTCGGTCAGCAGCCGTTGATCGACGTGGGCCAGAGCCACACTTACAGCAGCGGCACAGTGATGATGTCCAAGGTCGGCACTATGCAGGGCACCTACCAGATGCTCGCCGATGACGGTAAACACTTCGATGCCATCATCGCACCGTTCCGTCTGGCGGTGCCCGGAGCCCTGCACTGATGGCGACGTATGCCGTCGGCGATTTGCAAGGTTGCCTTGAGCCACTGCAATGCCTGCTCAGGCAAGTTGCCTTCGACCCTGCGCGGGACCGTCTGTGGCTGGTGGGTGATCTCATCAACCGCGGCCCACAGTCGCTGGAAACCTTGCGCTTCCTCTATAGCATCCGCGAATCACTGGTGTGCGTACTCGGCAACCATGACCTGCACTTGCTGGCCGTCGGGCAAAACATCGAACGCCTGAAGAAGGCCGACACCCTGCGCGAGATTCTTGAAGCACCCGATTGCTCGGAGCTGCTGGAGTGGGTCCGACAGCAAAAGCTCATGCATTACGACGAACAGCGCGATATCGCCCTGGTCCATGCCGGCATCCCGCCGCAATGGTCGCTGCGCAAAGCCTTGAAGTGCGCCGCCGAAGTCGAAGAAGCCCTGCGCGACGACAACCGCTTCGCGCCTTACCTTGACGGTATGTACGGCAATGAACCGGTGAAATGGGACAACGACCTCAAAGGTGCGGCGCGCTTGCGAGTCATCACCAACTATTTCACCCGGATGCGTTTCTGCACCAGCGACGGCCAGCTTGATCTCAAGGGCAAGGAAGGCATCGACACCGCACCGCCGGGTTATGCGCCGTGGTTCACCCACAAGGAGCGCAAGACCAAAGGCCTGAAGATCATCTTCGGCCATTGGGCGGCGCTCGAAGGCCAGTGCAACGAGCCAGGTCTGTTTGCGCTCGACACCGGTTGCGTGTGGGGTGGCGCCATGACCCTGATGAACGTTGACACTGGCGAGCGCCTGCAATGTAAATGCGACGCCCATGGCCACACTCGGCCGGCTGTCGCCGCCTCTATTCCCGAACAAACGTCAGCCAGCGCCCCGCGCTAGACTGCGCTTTCAGCCGAGCCACAGGAGCCCGCCATGAGCGAATTCAAACGTATCCCCCCAGAACAGGCCCAGGCACTGCGCGAACAAGGCGCGGTGGTGGTCGATGTCCGCGACCCGGCAACGTTTGCCGCGCTGCACATCGCCGGTTCGAAGCATCTGGACAACCATTCTTTACACGCTTTCATTCAGGGCGCCGATCTGGATGCACCGACTGTCGTGGTCTGCTATCACGGCAATTCCAGCCAAGGCGCGGCTGCCTATTTGATCAGCCAGGGCTTCTCCGACGTCTACAGCATGGACGGCGGTTTTGAGCTGTGGCGTACGACCTATCCTTCGGAAACGGCGCAAGGCACTTCCGAATAATTTTTTTCAAGGCGCGTAAGCCCCGGCCCCCGTGGGTTCGGGCACTGGCAGACGAACGGTCTGCCACAACTAATTACTTATTGCGCCTTTACCTTCAAGATTCCGAACTATCCTTAAGCGCAGGCCATCCAATACAGGGGAGAGCCGGTACACCGGCGCGCGGGTCATCGGGAGTAGCTTTCGGGGTTGATACCCTGAAGGTGTTCTGGGGGGTAAACAGCAACTGCATATTCAGTTGCTTGCCAGCATCGACTGACTGATCCGGCGTCGGCTCCACGTATCGAGCGAGGTGACGTCATGAGTATCTTTAGCCACTTCCAACAACGCTTCGAGTCCACACGCCAGGAAGAACTCTCGCTGCAGGAGTACCTGGAGCTGTGCAAAAAGGACCGCAGCGCTTACGTTTCCGCAGCTGAGCGTCTTTTGCTGGCCATCGGCGAACCGGAGCTGCTCGACACCTCGACCAACTCGAGGCTGTCTCGAATCTTTTCCAACAAGGTGATCCGCCGCTATCCGGCCTTTGAAGACTTCCACGGGATGGAAGAATGCATCGATCAGATCGTGTCGTACTTCCGCCATGCCGCTCAGGGTCTGGAAGAAAAGAAACAGATCCTCTACCTGCTGGGCCCTGTCGGTGGCGGTAAATCGTCCCTGGCCGAAAAGCTCAAACAACTGATCGAGAAAGTGCCGTTCTATGCCATCAAGGGCTCGCCGGTTTTCGAGTCGCCTCTGGGTCTGTTCAACGCCACCGAAGATGGCGCGATCCTCGAAGAAGATTTCGGCATTCCCCGGCGCTATCTCAATACCATCATGTCGCCATGGGCCACCAAGCGCCTGGCCGAATTCGGCGGCGACATCAGCCAGTTCCGCGTGGTGAAACTCTATCCGTCGATCCTCAACCAGATCGCGGTCGCGAAAACCGAGCCGGGAGATGAGAACAACCAGGACATCTCGGCCCTGGTGGGCAAGGTCGATATTCGTAAACTGGAAGAGTTCCCGCAGAACGACGCCGATGCCTACAGCTATTCGGGGGCGCTGTGCCGGGCCAACCAGGGCCTGATGGAGTTCGTCGAAATGTTCAAGGCACCGATCAAGGTGCTGCACCCATTGCTGACGGCCACCCAGGAAGGCAACTACAACAGTACCGAAGGCTTGGGCGCGATTCCGTTTACCGGGATCCTGCTGGCCCACTCCAACGAATCGGAGTGGCACACCTTCCGTAACAACAAGAACAACGAAGCTTTCATCGACCGGATCTATATCGTCAAAGTGCCGTACTGCCTACGCGTCAGCGACGAGGTGAAGATCTACGACAAGCTCCTGTTCAACAGCTCGCTGGCCAAGGCCCATTGCGCGCCCGACACCCTGAAAATGCTCGCTCAGTTCACCGTGCTCTCGCGCCTCAAGGAGCCGGAAAACTCCAATATCTACTCCAAGATGCGCGTGTACGACGGTGAAAATCTCAAGGACACCGATCCGAAGGCCAAGTCGATCCAGGAATACCGCGACGCAGCGGGTGTCGATGAAGGCATGAACGGGCTGTCGACCCGCTTCGCCTTCAAGATTCTGTCGAAGGTCTTCAACTTCGATCCGCACGAAATCGCCGCCAACCCGGTGCACCTGCTCTACGTGCTGGAACAACAGATCGAACAGGAGCAGTTCCAGGCGGAGACCCGCGAACGCTATCTGCGCTTCCTGAAAGAATACCTGGCGCCGCGTTATATCGAATTCATCGGCAAGGAGATCCAGACTGCTTACCTTGAGTCTTACAGCGAGTACGGTCAGAACATCTTCGATCGCTACGTGCTGTACGCCGACTTCTGGATTCAGGATCAGGAATATCGCGATCCGGAAACCGGCGAGATCCTCAACCGTGTCGCCCTGAACGAGGAACTGGAGAAAATCGAAAAACCGGCCGGCATCAGCAATCCGAAAGATTTCCGCAATGAAATCGTCAACTTCGTACTGCGCGCCCGAGCCAACAATAACGGCAAGAACCCAACCTGGCTCAGCTACGAAAAACTGCGGGTGGTCATCGAGAAGAAGATGTTTTCCAACACCGAGGACTTGCTGCCGGTCATCAGCTTCAACGCCAAGGCCAGCAAAGAGGACCAGCAGAAGCACAACGACTTTGTCACACGGATGGTCGAGCGGGGCTATACCGACAAACAGGTACGACTGCTGTCCGAGTGGTACCTGCGGGTCAGAAAATCACAGTAACCCGCTGCCGGTCAGACCGGTTGTCGTTAGCCCGAGGCCTGTTTACGCTTTTTCTGTTACACAGGCCTCTGGAGGTGTCCGAAATGCGGTAGTGAGGTTCAGGCAGCATCAAAGCGCTTGGGGGCAGCGTGTACATCCTCCGGCACTGGTTTTATGCTGCGTTAACGCTCGCCCCTTTCAGGACAGCTTCTAAGGAGCAGTCATGAGCTATGTGATCGACCGACGTCTCAATGGCAAGAACAAGAGCACGGTAAACCGCCAGCGGTTTCTGCGGCGCTACCGTGATCACATCAAAAAAGCTGTCGAAGAAGCGGTCAGTCGGCGTTCCATTACCGATATGGAACACGGCGAGCAGATCAGTATTCCCGGCCGCGACATCGACGAGCCGGTGCTTCATCACGGTCGTGGCGGCAAGCAAACCATCGTGCACCCGGGCAACAAGGAGTTCACCAGCGGCGAGCACATTGCCCGTCCGCCCGGAGGTGGCGGCGGCAGAGGCCCCGGCAAGGCTGGTAATTCGGGTGAAGGGATGGACGAGTTCGTCTTTCAGATTACCCAGGAGGAATTCCTCGAATTCATGTTCGAGGACCTTGAGCTGCCAAATTTGGTCAAACGCCACCTGACCGGCACCGACACGTTCAAAACTGTACGCGCGGGCATCAGCAACGAGGGCAACCCATCGCGGATCAACATTATCCGCACGTTGCGTTCAGCCCATGCCCGGCGCATTGCTTTGTCTGGCAGCAGCCGGGCGAAATTGCGCGAAGTCAAAGAGGAACTGCTGCGACTTAAACGTGAGGAACCGGATAACTTCGGCGATATCCAGGACCTCGAAGCAGAAATCGAGAAGCTCAGCGCACGCATTCACCGCGTACCATTTCTCGACACCTTCGACCTCAAGTACAACCTGCTGATCAAACAGCCGAACCCCAGCTCCAAGGCGGTGATGTTCTGCCTGATGGATGTGTCCGGCTCCATGACCCAGGCGACCAAGGACATCGCCAAACGCTTCTTCATCCTGCTGTACCTGTTCCTCAAGCGGAACTACGACAAAATCGATGTCGTATTCATCCGTCACCACACCAGCGCCCGCGAAGTGGATGAGGAGGAGTTTTTCTACTCCCGGGAAACCGGCGGCACCATCGTCTCCAGCGCCCTGAAACTGATGCAGGAGATCATGGCCGAGCGTTATCCGAGCAACGAATGGAACATCTATGCCGCCCAGGCGTCCGACGGCGACAACTGGAACGACGATTCGCCGATCTGCCGCGACATCCTGATCAATCAGATCATGCCGTTCGTGCAGTACTACACTTATGTTGAGATTACCCCGCGCGAACACCAGGCCCTGTGGTTCGAGTACGAACGCATCGCCGAAGCCTACTCTGACACTTTTGCCCAGCAACAACTGGTCTCGGCCGGGGATATCTATCCGGTCTTCCGTGAACTCTTCCAGCGCAGGTTAGTGACATGACCGCCAAAGAGCAGAAGCGCCAACCCATTTCCACCGGCTCCGAATGGACATTCGAGCTGATCCAGGCCTACGACCGCGAAATCAGTCGTCTCGCGGCCCGCTACGCGCTGGATACGTACCCCAACCAGATCGAAGTGATCACCGCCGAGCAGATGATGGACGCCTACGCCTCTGTGGGTATGCCGTTGGGTTATCACCATTGGTCCTATGGTAAACACTTCCTCAGCACCGAAAAGTCCTACAGCCGTGGCCAGATGGGGCTGGCCTACGAGATTGTGATCAATTCGGACCCTTGCATTGCCTATCTGATGGAAGAAAACACTATCTGCATGCAGGCGCTGGTGGTGGCTCACGCCTGCTATGGCCATAACAGTTTCTTCAAAGGCAACTACTTGTTCCGCACCTGGACCGATGCCAGCTCGATCATCGATTACCTGGTGTTCGCCAAGCAGTACATCATGCAGTGCGAAGAACGCCATGGCATCGACGCGGTAGAGGACTTGCTCGATTCCTGCCATGCGCTGATGAATTACGGTGTCGACCGTTACAAACGCCCTTATCCGATTTCCGCCGAAGAAGAACGCCGTCGACAGAAGGATCGGGAAGAGCATCTGCAGAAGCAGATCAACGATTTGTGGCGGACCATTCCAAAAGGCGCGGACAAGTACAGCGACAAGGATAACGCACGCTTCCCCGCCGAACCTCAGGAAAATATCCTGTACTTCATCGAAAAACACGCCCCGCTGCTGGAGCCTTGGCAGCGCGAAATCGTGCGGATTGTGCGCAAGATCGCCCAGTATTTTTATCCACAGCGCCAGACCCAGGTGATGAACGAAGGCTGGGCCACGTTCTGGCACTACACCTTGATGAACGACTTGTATGACGAAGGCCTGGTCACCGAAGGCTTCATGATGGAATTCCTGACTTCCCATACCAGCGTGGTTTTTCAACCCGGTTTCGACAGCCCCTACTACAGCGGCATCAACCCCTACACCCTGGGTTTTGCCATGTATCGCGATATTCGCCGGATATGCGAACAGCCCACCGAAGAGGACTACCGCTGGTTCCCGGAA
The DNA here is from genome assembly GCF_024748615.1 of Pseudomonas sp. B21-048. NCBI lineage: Bacteria > Pseudomonadati > Pseudomonadota > Gammaproteobacteria > Pseudomonadales > Pseudomonadaceae > Pseudomonas > Pseudomonas sp. B21-048. The sequence goes on from NZ_CP087168.1 coordinate 5,117,987, forward strand.
ATCGCCGGTACCGACTGGCTGTCCAGCATCAAATTCGCCATGAGCAGCTTCAAGGATGAGAGTTTCATCCTGCAGTACCTGTCACCCAAGGTGATCCGCGACCTCAAGCTGTTCAGCATCCTCGATGACGACCAGAAAGACGATCTGCTGGTTCCGGCGATACACGACGAAGACGGCTATCGAACCATTCGTGAAACCCTGGCGGCGCAATACAACCTGGGCAATCGCGAACCCAACATACAGATTTACAGCATTGACCGGCGCGGCGACCGCTCCCTGACCTTGCGTCACCAGCAACACGACCGCAAGCCGCTGGGCGATTCCACCGACGAAGTGCTCAAGCACCTGCACCGCCTCTGGGGCTTCGACATTCACCTGGAAACCCTGCAAGGGGATCAGGTGATGAAAACCCACCATGTTCCGCCCAGAAGCGAACATGGCGAGGGGGATTACGGCCGGCTGGACTTGGCAGTCATTCATCTTTGATCCTGTTTTCTGCCTCCGGAAGTTCGACGCAAAGGTTATTCTGTCGGGCTAACGGAGGTTTTTATGCAGATTTATAAAGTCGGTGGAGCGGTCCGCGATCGCCTGCTGGGCAAACCTGTCACCGATATCGACTGGGTCGTTGTGGGCGCCACCACCGAAGAAATGCTCGCCAAGGGCTTTCGCCCAGTGGGCGCGGACTTCCCGGTGTTTCTTCACCCTAAAAGCGGTGAGGAATACGCCCTCGCCCGCACCGAACGCAAAAACGGACGCGGCTACGGCGGCTTCATCTTTCACGCCAGCCCCGACGTCACGCTTGAAGAAGATCTGATTCGTCGCGACCTGACAATCAACGCCATGGCCGAAGACGACCAGCAAAACCTGACCGACCCCTACCATGGCCAGCGGGATCTCGAGGCTCGCCTGCTTCGTCACGTTTCGCCCGCATTCGCCGAAGATCCACTCCGTGTTTTGCGCGTTGCCCGTTTTGCCGCGCGTTATGCGGAACTGGGTTTCACCGTCGCCCCCGAGACATTGGAGCTGATGCGTCAACTCAGCGAATCAGGTGAATTGGAGGCATTGACTCCCGAACGCAGCTGGAAAGAAATCGCCCGCGCGCTGATGGAAGACCAACCCCAGGTATTCATCGAGGTGCTGCGCGATTGCGGCGCGCTCAAGGCACTGATGCCGGAAGTCGACGCACTGTTCGGTGTACCGCAACCCGAAGCCCATCACCCGGAAATCGACACAGGCGTGCATACCCTGAGCGTGCTGGAGCAAGCGGCGCTGCACAAACAACCGCTGACCGTACGCTGGGCCTGCTTGCTGCATGACCTGGGCAAAGGATTGACACCCGAGGAAGAATGGCCCCGCCACATTGCCCACAAGCACAAAGGCCTGAAGCTGATCAATGCGGTCAACGAGCGCTTCAAGGCACCGAGAGACTGTCAGGAACTGGCGCTGCTGGTGGGCGAGTATCACACCCATGGCCATCGTGCTCTGGAGCTTAAGCCGTCGACCTTGCTGGAGTTGCTGCAGCGTTTCGACGTTTATCGTCGACCTCAGCGCTTTGAGGAATTTATCGCAGCGTGCGAGATGGACGCTCGGGGGCGCAAAGGCCTGGAGCAGAGAAGTTATCCACAGGCGGATTATTTACGTGGCGCGGCAACGGCGGCGCGAAGCGTTGCCGTTCAGCCGTTGCTGGAGAAGGGATTCAAGGGACCGGAGTTGGGCGAGGCGATCAAGGGCGAGCGGCTCAAAGCCTTGAAGGCTTACAAAGATCAAGCATAAGCCAGATCAAAAGATCGCAGCCTTCGGCAGCTCCTAATGGTGAACCCTGCAGGAGCTGCCGAAGCAGACTGTGTGAAAACCTAGCCATTTGCGCAGCGATTCAAGAAAATGCCCCATCATTGAAAGATACGGGGCATTTTTGCTGTGGCGTATATCCAAGGTGAACCACGAAACCAGACCAGTCTATTCCCGGTTTCTCTGGAAGATTTAATACCTGAAGATCATCTCGTTCGCGTGATTGACGCCTATGTCGCAGGACTGGATCTTGTTCAATTGGGCTTCGGCAGGGCAACTCCCAAAGGCACAGGACGTCCCTCTTACGATCCTGCCGACCAGCTCAAACTGTATCTCTACGGCTATTTCCAGCGGATTCGCTCCTCGCGCCGACTTGAAGCCGAGTGCCAACGCAACGTCGAAGTCATGTGGCTGATCAATCGACTCAAGCCCGACTTTAAAACCATTGCCGACTTTCGTCGGGACAACAAAACCGCGTTCATTGCCACGTGCCGGGCCTTTGTCCAATTCTGCCGCGCGGTCGGTTTGATTGCGGGCGACCTGGTTGCCATCGATGGCAGTAAATTTCGGACGGTGGCGTCTGCACGACGGCATCTGAATCTCAAACAGCTCAAGCTCCAGGAGGAAAAGCTGGACAAGCGCATTGCCCAGTATCTGGTGCAGCTGGATGAGGCCGACAAGGACGAGGCGGGTGAAACGGTTGATCGCAGCGCGATCAAAACCGCGCTGGCGCGACTTGAAGACAAGCAGTCGAATAACCGGACTTGCCAGGCTTTGATGAAGTCTATGGATCTGGAGCAGTTCAACGCTCACGAAAGCGATGCTCGAATGATGCGCACCGCCAAAGGTCCGCGAGTTGCTTACAACGTGCAAACGGCGGTGGACGCTGAACACTGCCTGATCCTGCACCATGCAGTGACTCAGGATGGCGACGATCGGCGTCAGTTGGAGCCGATGGCCAAGGAGGCCAAAGAACAGTTGCAGCAGCCAGAGCTGACCGTGACGGCTGACGCCGGCTACTCCAATGGCCAGCAATTCCAGGCATGTGAAGACGCCAACATCACGGCTTATGTGCCGCCCAGCCGATCAAAGAACTCCAGCCGCAAAGGTAAGGATTTTTTCGACCGAAAAGACTTTGTTTACGACGTAGAGCACGACCATTACCAATGCCCTGCCGGCCAATTACTGACACTCAAGCAATTGCACAACGGCAATCGTGAGTACCAGGCCATCAAGGATTGCACCTCCTGTGCATTAAAAGCACAGTGCACCGATGCGCCTCGTCGGTATGTCTCGCGGCATGCAAACGAAGATGCCTTTGAGCGCATGGGGCAACGGATGCGGGCACATCCAGAGATGATGGTCAGCCGAAGATCCATCGTTGAACACCCTTTCGGCAACCTCAAACAATGGCTGTTCGGCAACGGCCGCTTCCTGCTGCGTCAATTGGAAGGCGCGAGAGCGGAAATGGCGCTGGCGATAAACGCCTACAACCTCAAAAGAGTGATTAATGTGCTGGGAGCACGTCAACTGATGGCGTTAATGGGCTGAATAGCCTTTTTTCGTCTGCTTCCCGCAAAGAGCAAACGCCCCGAACAAGCCGTGGCGTTTGCTTGGGCCGCGATTACTGCGTTTTCACACAGTCTGGCAGGCTGCGATCTTTTGCTTTACAGCATCTCGGAAGGAGTCAACTGCTCACCGCGCCACTCAAAAGCTACCGGCGCCAACACCTGATCGATCTGCGCCTCCCCCCACAGAACCGCAAAGCTTTTGCCTACGTCCGGATGCACACGATCCGGCGCAATCAGCGACAATGGCCACAGCACGAAGGCATTTTTCAGAATCTCTGTCCGCGGCAAGATCAAGCCATCAAAATTACCCACTAGGTCGCCGAACAGAAGCACGTCGATATCCAGCGGCAAGCCCTTGCGGTCCGGCGCGTAACGGCCGTTATCCGCCTCGATGAATTTCAACCGTCGATCCAGCTCCATCAGCGGCAGATCGGTGAAGGCCGAGACCACAAAGTTGAAAAACGGCCCGCTCTTGATCCCCACCGGCTGGCTTTCGAATACCGCCGAGCAGCGCATATCCACCAGGAAACCCGCCAGGGCGTCCAGGCCAGCCTGCAAATGGGATTCGCGCTCGATATTGCTACCGAGCCCGAGGTACACCTGAGTCAGCGACATCCGCGCTCGATCTCCACGCCCACACCCGTGGCCGCCGGGACGGCACCTGGCTTGGTCAGCTTGAGGTGCATCCAGGTGATCTTGAATTCGCTCATCAGCACTTCAACCAGACGCTCGGCAAAAGTCTCGACCAGCTGGAACTGCGCCTGCTCGGCGAACGCCTGGATGCGCGACGAAACGCTCGCGTAGTCGAGCGCCAACGTCAGGTCATCACCGGCGGCGGCCGGACGATTGTCCCAGGCGAAGCTCAGATCAAGTCGAAGACACTGTCGGATGCCTCGTTCCCAGTCGTAGGCACCGATCACGGTGTCGACTTCCAGGCCCTCGATAAACACTCTGTCCAAGCACTTCTCTCCACTGCACGACAAGGGCGCAATGCGCCGTTAGAATCAGGGCGTCCTCGCCCGGAATAGTTAGCATGTTTTGGTTACTGGCGATCCTCGCCTACCTGCTCGGCTCTCTGTCCTTCGCCATTTTGCTCAGCCGCCTGACCGGTAACCCCGATCCGCGAATGAGTGGCTCGGGCAATGCCGGTGCCACCAACATGCTGCGCCTGGCCGGCAAAAAACTCGCCATCCTGACCTTGCTCGGCGACCTGAACAAAGGCCTGCTGCCCGTGTTGATCGCGAGTGCAGCAGGTTTTTCGCTACAGGACCAGGCCTGGATCGGCATCTGTGCCGTTATCGGCCACCTGTTTCCGTTGTACTTCCGCTTTCGCGGTGGCAAGGGTGTCGCCACTGCGGCCGGCATGCTGCTGGGACTCTACCCGCCCGCCGCGCTGCTGGCGGTCTGCGCCTGGTCGCTGACGTTCTACCTGACCCGCACCAGCTCGCTCGCCGCCCTGATTGCCACACCACTGACCCTGCCGCTGCTTGCCTGGCAAGAACCGGCGGCCTTACTGCCCATGAGCGCGCTCACGGGCCTGATCGTCTGGCGTCATCGCGGCAATCTACGCGACCTGTTTGCCGGGCGCGAACGGCATTTTTAAATACCGCACATGAGTGTCGCTCATCACAGCGCCGACAACTGCTCCATCGGCCAGCGCGCCTGCACGCTGATCGCCAGGCTTTCATGCTGGCCGGCCTGCAAGCGCTGACAGCCGGCAAACGCAATCATCGCGCCATTGTCGGTGCAGAACTCGGGACGGGCGTAAAACACGTCGCCCTTCATGTCGCCGAGCATCTTCTCCAAAGAAGTACGCAACGCCTTGTTGGCGCTGACGCCCCCTGCGATCACTAGACGCTTCATGCCCGCCTGCTTCAGGGCACGCTTGCACTTGATGGTCAAAGTCTCCACCACGGCCTGCTGGAACGCCAGCGAGATGTCGCAACGGGCTTGCTCGCTGTCGTCCCCGGCGCTGACGCTCTGCTGCCAGGTGTTCAACGCGAAGGTTTTCAAGCCACTGAAGCTGAACGCCAGGCCTGGACGGTCGCACATCGGACGCGGAAAAATGAATCGTCCTGCAACGCCCTGCTCCGCCAGACGCGCGATTTCCGGGCCGCCCGGATAATTCAGGCCCATCATCTTCGCGGTCTTGTCGAACGCTTCGCCGGCAGCGTCGTCGAGGGTCTCGCCCAAGAGTGTGTATTGGCCGATCCCGTCGACCTGAACCAACTGCGTATGACCACCCGACACCAACAAAGCGACGAACGGAAACTCCGGAGGTTGCGACTCCAGCATCGGCGCCAGCAAGTGACCTTCCATGTGGTGCACGCCCAAGGCCGGAATACCCCAGGCAAAGGCCAGCGCCTGGGCGCACGAAGCCCCCACCAGCAAGGCTCCGACCAGGCCAGGACCCGCGGTATAAGCGATGGCGTCGATCTCGGTCGGCACACAATCGGCCTCGGCCAGGACCTGACGAATCAAGGGCAGCATGCGCTTGACGTGATCGCGCGAAGCCAGCTCCGGCACCACGCCGCCATAGGCACGATGCAGATCGATCTGACTGAATAGCGCGTCGGCCAACAACCCGCGCTCACTGTCGTAAAGTGCGACACCGGTTTCGTCGCAAGAGGTTTCTAATCCCAGTACTAGCATGGGTTTGCGCCTTGTAGAGGCTGAATTCGAAGGCGCGCATAATAGTCGTCGCGTGATGCCCCGACCAGCGGTTTTCGATCAGAGGCTTTGCATTCCGAGCGATGAGGGGTTAACATCCGCAACCCTTAAAAACCGACGTCTTCAAGTGCTCTTTTGCCGCGAGGATGTTGACCCCGGTAATGAATGAAGGTAGCTCTGGATGCCAGCCGTCAAAGTAAAAGAGAACGAACCCTTCGACGTAGCTCTGCGTCGTTTCAAGCGCTCCTGCGAAAAAGCCGGTGTACTGGCTGAAGTTCGTAGCCGCGAATTTTACGAGAAGCCAACTTCTGAGCGTAAGCGTAAAGCAGCAGCCGCTGTTAAGCGCCACGCCAAGAAAGTTCAGCGCGAACAGCGCCGCGCCGTTCGTCTGTACTAATACACAGACGATCGTAGCAAGCTTCTGCCAAGCCCGGCCCTCAGCCGGGCTAATGGCATTTGCGGACAACGCTTGATGCTTCACCGTCAAAGCCGCAGACGCGACCGAGACAAATCTGCTTCACAACGTCAGACCTGGCTCTTTTGCCAGCGGTGCACGTCTTTTCTGACGAGCCTTCCAAGGCTACTGACGAGCACACCCACTGATTCCTCTCACGACGATCAGCCCAAGGCACCTTCTTGCGTGCCCGCTTATGAGCTATCCGAGGCCAATGACTGGCCGTCGCCGGATTCAGCGAAACACTTTCAAATAGTCGAATGCTGATTGTACTAACGTCAGTGGATTTTCGGCAGATACACTTCCCGACAGCGATACGCAGACGACACCGGTCGAGCCGCACACCCTGCGCGCCTCAAACAACGACCCGCGTTCGGCCGCCCTTCGTTTTGGGTCCATTTCAGCGCAGATGACGAGAACGCCATGGCCGGGCTAATTCCCCAGAGCTTCATTGACGACCTTCTGAACCGCACCGACATCGTCGACGTGGTCAGCTCGCGCCTGCAAATGAAAAAAGCCGGCAAGAACTACACTGCCTGCTGCCCGTTTCACAAAGAGAAAACCCCGTCCTTCAGCGTCAGCCCCGACAAACAGTTCTATTACTGCTTCGGCTGCGGCGCTGGCGGTAACGCCCTCGGCTTCATGATGGACCATGACAATCTGGATTTCGTCCAGGCTGTCGAAGAACTGGCCAAAGCCGCCGGCATGGAAATTCCCCGCGAAGAAAGTGGCCGACCGCACAAACCGCGGCAACCCACCGATTCGCCGCTGTATCCGTTGCTCACCGCCGCCGCCGATTTTTATCGTCAAGCCCTGAAAAGCCATCCGTCGCGCAAAGCCGCCGTGGATTACTTGAAGGGTCGCGGACTAACGGGAGAAATCGCCCGGGACTTCGGGCTCGGTTTTGCCCCGCCCGGCTGGGACAATCTGTTCAAGCACTTGAGCAGCGACACCCTGCAGCAAAAGGCCATGATCGATGCCGGCCTGCTGATCGAGAACGCCGAAACCGGCAAGCGCTATGACCGCTTCCGCGATCGCGTGATGTTCCCGATCCGCGACAGTCGCGGGCGCATCATCGCCTTTGGCGGCCGGGTGCTGGGCGATGACAAGCCGAAATACCTGAACTCACCGGAAACCCCGGTTTTCCATAAGGGCCAGGAACTCTACGGCCTTTATGAAGCACGCAAGAACAATCGCAATCTCGACGAAATCATCGTCGTCGAAGGCTATATGGACGTCATCGCCCTCGCCCAGCAAGGCCTGCGCAATGCCGTCGCAACCCTGGGCACCGCCACCAGCGAAGAGCACTTGAAGCGGCTGTTTCGCGTCGTGCCCAATGTGCTGTTCTGCTTCGACGGCGACCAGGCGGGCCGAAATGCCGCCTGGCGGGCTCTGGAGGCAACCCTGCCATGTTTGCAGGATGGGCGCCGGGCACGCTTTCTGTTCCTGCCCGAGGGCGAGGACCCGGATACTCTGGTCCGCTCCGAGGGCACCGACGCGTTCCGCGCGCGAATCAATCAGCATGCCCAGCCATTGGCCGATTACTTTTTCCAACAGCTGACCGAGGAATCGGATCCGCGCTCCCTCGAAGGCAAGGCCCACATGGCCACCCTCGCCGCGCCGCTGATCGACAAAGTCCCGGGCGCCAACCTGCGCATCCTGATGCGCCAGCGCCTGAGCGAAATTACCGGACTTAGCGGTGAAGCCATGAGCCAACTGGTGCAAAGCACGCCACAGCCTCAGGAAGCGCCACCCGCTTACGATCCGGGCATCGATTACGATGCTATGCCGGATTACAGCGACTACCATCAGCCGCAGGCGCAAGAGATGTACGTGCCGCAGCAAGAATGGACGCCGAAAAAACCTGGCGCCGGCGGCAAGAAATGGGACAAAAAACCGTGGGACAAGAACGGCAAACGCGGCGGCGATCGCGATCAGCCGCGCGCGCCACGGGTACCAGCCGCCGTGGAACCGCCCACCCTGGCAGCCTTGCGCACGCTGCTGCATCACCCGCAACTGGCCGAAAAAGTCGAGGATGCCGGGCACTTTGCCGCCGAAGACCACACCAACACACAACTGTTGGTCGCCCTGCTCGAAGCCGTACAGAAGAATCCCAAGCTAAACTCATTTCAACTGATTGCGCGTTGGCACGGCACCGAACAAGGCCGACTGCTCAAAGCGCTGGCAGAAAAGGAATGGCTGATTGATGGAGATAACCTTGAACAACAGTTTTTCGACACCATTACTAGCTTGTCAGCCCGCCAACGCGAGCGAAACCTGGAACAACTTCTTCGAAAAGCACGTCAAAGTGAATTGAGCACCGAAGAGAAAAATCAACTGCGCGACCTTTTAAGTCGCAATGTTTCCGCATCAAGCCCGACCTCAACTGGCGCGTGAGGTCATAGCTCAGGTATAATCCTCGGCTTGTTTTTTGCCCGCCAAGACCTTCAGTGGATAGGGTGTTATGTCCGGAAAAGCGCAACAGCAGTCTCGTATCAAAGAGTTGATCACACTGGGTCGTGAGCAGGGCTACCTGACTTACGCGGAGGTCAACGACCACCTGCCGGAGGATATTTCAGATCCGGAACAGGTGGAAGACATCATCCGCATGATTAATGACATGGGGATCAACGTATTCGAGGTTGCGCCAGATAAGGATTCCCTTATGCTGGCCGACGCCGATACCGACGAAGCCGCGGCCGAAGAGGCAGCAGCAGCGTTGGCAGCGGTCGAGACCGACATTGGTCGCACCACCGACCCAGTGCGCATGTACATGCGTGAAATGGGTACGGTAGAGCTCCTCACACGTGAAGGCGAAATCGAAATCGCCAAACGTATTGAGGAGGGCATCCGCGAAGTGATGGGCGCAATCGCGCACTTCCCTGGCACGGTTGACCATATTCTCTCCGAGTACACTCGCGTCACCACCGAAGGTGGCCGCCTGTCCGACGTCCTGAGCGGTTATATCGACCCGGACGACGGCATTGCGCCGCCTGCAGCCGAAGTGCCACCGCCAGTCGACCCGAAAGCCGCTCCAGCGGCCGACGACACCGACGACGATGACGCCGATGCGAGCGATGACGAAGAAGAAGCCGAAAGCGGTCCGGATCCGGTCATCGCCGCACAGCGCTTTGGTGCTGTCGCCGATCAGATGGAAATCACCCGCAAGGCCCTGAAAAAGCACGGTCGTGGCAACAAGCTGGCAATCGCCGAGCTGATCGCCCTGGCTGAGCTGTTCATGCCGATCAAACTGGTGCCGAAGCAATTCGAAGGCCTGGTCGAGCGTGTTCGTAGCGCCCTGGATCGTCTGCGTCAGCAAGAGCGCGCGATCATGCAATTGTGCGTTCGTGATGCCCGTATGCCGCGTGCCGACTTCCTGCGCCAGTTCCCGGGCAATGAAGTCGACGAAAGCTGGACCGACGCACTGGCCAAAGGCAAAAGCAAATACGCTGAAGCCATTGGTCGCCTGCAACCGGACATCATTCGTTGCCAGCAGAAGCTGACCGCACTGGAAACCGAAACCGGTTTGACGATCGCTGAGATCAAGGACATCAACCGTCGCATGTCGATCGGTGAGGCCAAGGCCCGCCGCGCGAAGAAAGAGATGGTTGAAGCGAACTTGCGTCTGGTGATCTCCATCGCCAAGAAGTACACCAACCGTGGTCTGCAGTTCCTCGATCTGATCCAGGAAGGCAACATCGGTCTGATGAAAGCGGTAGACAAGTTCGAATACCGCCGCGGCTACAAATTCTCGACTTATGCCACCTGGTGGATCCGTCAAGCGATCACTCGCTCGATCGCCGACCAGGCCCGCACCATCCGTATTCCGGTGCACATGATCGAGACGATCAACAAGCTCAACCGTATTTCCCGGCAGATGTTGCAGGAAATGGGTCGCGAACCGACCCCGGAAGAGCTGGGCGAACGCATGGAAATGCCTGAGGACAAGATCCGCAAGGTATTGAAGATCGCTAAAGAGCCGATCTCCATGGAAACCCCGATCGGTGATGACGAAGATTCTCATCTGGGTGACTTCATCGAAGACTCGACCATGCAGTCGCCAATCGATGTCGCCACCGTTGAGAGCCTTAAAGAAGCGACTCGCGAAGTCCTGTCCGGCCTCACTGCCCGTGAAGCCAAGGTTCTGCGCATGCGCTTCGGTATCGACATGAATACCGACCACACCCTCGAGGAGGTTGGTAAGCAGTTCGACGTGACCCGTGAACGGATTCGCCAAATCGAAGCCAAGGCGCTGCGCAAGCTGCGCCACCCGACGAGAAGCGAGCATTTGCGCTCCTTCCTCGACGAGTGATCCACAGAACCCCCGGCCCAGGCCGGGGGTTTTGCTTTATTCAGATTTAATGCCCCGTACATCCCCCCCGCCGCATAGCCCGTCTACACTCGAAACATTCCCCCAAGCCATAACGAGACCGTTATGCCCAGATGGCCGACCGTGCTTTTTTTGCTGTCGCTGATGACCTGGACCGCAACGGCTGGCGCGTTGACTCTTACCGACGAAGAACGTAGCTGGCTGACGGCTCACCCGGAATTGCGCCTGGGCGTGGACGCGTCCTGGCCGCCGTTTGAATTTCGCGACGAACATGGGCGCTATCAGGGCCTGGCAGCGGACTACATCAACGTCATTCGTCAACGACTGGCCATCAAACTCACGCCCATCGAGCCGGTCAGCTGGACCGAAGTCCTGAAGCAGGCCAAACAAGGCAAGCTGGACATCTTGCCCGGCATCATGTCGACCCCCGAGCGCCAGACGTATCTGTCGTTCACCCGCCCCTATCTCGATTTTCCGATCGTCATCCTGGCTCACGTCGGAGGCCCCCAACCGCGCAAACTCGAAGACCTGTACGGGCTGAAGATCGCCGTGGTGGAAAACTATGCCCCCCATGAACTATTGCGCACCCACCATCCCGACCTGAATCTGGTGGCGATGCCCAACGTCAGCTCAGCGCTGCAGGCACTGGCCACCGACGCAGTGGACGCTGTAGTGGGCGATCTAGCCTCCAGTGTCTGGAGCCTGCGCCAGCTCAAGCTCGACGGGCTCTATGTCAGCGGTGAAACACCCTATCGCTACCAATTGGCAATGGCCGTGCCCCCAAACAACCAACTGCTGGTCAGCATCCTGGACAAAGTCCTGGCGGACATGACCTCGAGTGAAATCAGTGCCATCCAGGAACATTGGGTCGGTAACGTCCTGGACCATCGAACTTTCTGGTTCGACGTGCTGAGTTACGGCCTGCCGGGATTACTATTGCTGATGATCGTGCTGGCAGCGGTTATCCGGATCAACCGCCGACTCAGTTCGGAAATTGCCCGTCGGGTCGCTCTGGAACAGGAACTGCGCAGTAGCGAATACCATTACCGCGGACTGGTGGAGAGTCTTTCCGCCATCGCCTGGGAAGCGCAGATCAGCGATTTCACCTACAGCTACGTGTCACCCCACGCTCAGGACCTCCTAGGTTACCCTCTGTCCCACTGGCTGATTCCGGGCTTCTGGCGCAACATCATCCACCCTGCGGATCTGACCCGGGCCCAGACCTTTTGCGACCGCGAAGTAGCAGCCGGACGTGATCACAGCGTCGATTACCGGGTCATCACCGCTGACGGCCGCTGCCTGTGGGTCCGCGACATCGTCAGCCTGATTGAGCACGCCCATGAACCGGTACTGCGCGGGCTGATGATCGATATCAGCGAAGCCAAGCGTACCGAAGAGGCGCTGCGCCTGTCGGAGCAGAAGTTCGCTTCGGTGTTCCAGCAATGCCCGGATATTCTGGTGATCGCGCGGCTTTCCGACGGCTGTCTGCTGGAGGTCAACGAAGCGTTCGAAGAACAGATCGGCCTCAAGGCTGAAGATGTCATAGGCCAAACTGCCACCGACCTGAACATCTGGGGCGTACCCGGCGTGGGGCCGGGTTTGTTGCAGCGGTTACAGGCCGGCAGCATCCGCAATCTGGAAATGCCCTTTCGCCGCAGCAATGGCCAGGTGTTTACCGGCCTGATCTCCGCCGAGCCTTTCGATCTCGATACGACCCTGGCCCTGGTGGTCGTCGTACGGGACATCAGCCAGCTCAAGGAAACCCAGCAACAGTTGCAAACCTCCGAAGAGAAATTCGCCAAAGCCTTTCATGCTTCCCCCGATGGCTTGCTGCTGTCCCGGCAAAGCGACGGTTTGTTGTTGGAAGTCAACGAAGGTTTCAGCCGTATTACCGGTTTCAACAGTGCGATGTCCGTGGATAGATCGGCTCTGGATCTGGGGATCTGGGTCAACCTCAACGAGCGCAAGCAGATGCTCGAACTCTTGCACCGGGATGGTTTCGTCCGCGACTTCAGTTGCCACATCCGCCGCAAAGACGGGCAGATCCGGCTCTGTGAGGTCTCAAGCCGTCCGTTGCCTATTGGCGATGAAGACTGCATGTTGACCATCGCCCGGGACATTACCGAGCGACATCTGATGCAGGAGAAACTGCAGCAGGCCGCCACCGTGTTCGAGAGCACTGCCGAGGGCGTATTGATCACCGACACCCAACAGCACATCAGCGCGGTCAATCGTGCGTTCACCGAAATTACCGGCTACAGCGAGAGCGAAGCGCTGGGCCACACCCCTCGCCTGCTCGCCTCGGGCCTGCACGACAGTGCATTTTATGCGGCGATGTGGCATCAGTTGACCGCCGATGGACATTGGCAAGGCGAGATTTCCAACCGGCGCAAGAACGGCGAGCTCTACCCGAGCTGGCTGACCATCAGCGCAGTGCGCAACCGGGATAAATTCATCACCCATTTTGTTGCGGTGTTCGCGGACATTTCCAGCCTCAAGCACGCTCAAGCCAAACTCGATTACCAAGCGCACCACGATCCGCTGACGGGCCTGCCAAACCGCACGCTGTTCGAAAGCAGGCTATTGACCGCCCTGAACAGCCAGCAGGAAAACGGTGGCCAGGGCGCGGTGTTGTTCCTCGATCTGGACCGCTTCAAACACATCAACGACAGCCTCGGTCACCCGGTTGGCGACCTGCTGCTCAAAGGCATTGCCGTGCGCCTCAAGGAACAGCTGCGCGATATCGATACCGTGGCGCGGCTGGGTGGCGACGAATTCATCATCCTGCTCCCTGGCCTGCAACAATCCAGCGATGCCGACAACATTGCCACCAAGCTGCTCAATTGCTTCGCTGCCCCTTTCCAGGCCGGCGAGCACGAGTTTTTCATCAGCGCCAGCATCGGCACCAGCCTGTACCCCAAAGACGGCTGCGACGTTGCCACACTGGTCAAGAACGCCGATGCCGCGATGTATCGCTCCAAGGCCAAGGGCCGTAACCGGGTTGAAAGCTACACCTGCGACCTCACCGCCCAAGCCAGCGAGCGCGTGGCGCTGGAACATGAACTGCGGCGCGCTATCGAACGCAATGAGCTGCTTTTGTACTATCAGCCAAAAATCAGTCTGGACGATCATCGAGTGGTGGGCGCCGAAGCGCTGATTCGCTGGCATCACCCGACCTTCGGCGATGTGCCTCCCGAGCACTTCATTCCCCTGGCCGAAGAAAATGGCATGATTCTGCAAATTGGCGACTGGGTGCTTGAGACCGCCTGCCGACAGATGTACGAGTGGAATCAGGTCTATGAGTGCCTGGGCCCACTCTCGGTCAATCTGGCCGGTGCTCAACTGCGTCAGCCGAACCTGCTCGGCCGAATCGAACAACTGCTCAAGGACAACCACCTCAACCCCGGTTTCCTGCAACTGGAGATCACTGAAAACTTCATCATGAGCCAGGCCGAGGAAGCGCTGACGGTGCTGCACCAACTCAAACGCCTGGGCGTGCAACTGGCAATCGACGATTTCGGCACCGGCTATTCGTCCCTGAGTTACCTCAAACGCCTGCCGCTGGACATCCTCAAGATCGACCAATCCTTCGTCCGCGGCCTGCCGGACGACCCGCACGACGCGGCCATTGTTCGCGCAATCATTGCCCTGGGCCGCAGCATGCAATTCACGGTTATCGCAGAGGGCGTCGAAACCCAGGCGCAGCAGCAATTCCTGACGGCGGAGGGCTGTGAACAGATCCAGGGTTACATCGTCAGCCTGCCCTTACCAGCGGACGAATTCGCCGCGACGTTTCTTCGTACAGCCATATTGGATTTTTCGGATAGCACAGCGGAGAAACCATCGCTATAATCCGCGGCCTACTGAGGGCCTATAGCTCAGTTGGTTAGAGCAGGGGACTCATAATCCCTTGGTCGTAGGTTCGAGTCCTACTGGGCCCACCATATGAATCAAGGCCTGCAGCTCAGCTGCAGGTTTTGACTCCGCAATCAGATGTTCCCGAGTTATAGTTTCGGTACAGTCCATACCGATCTTCCCTCGGAGAACGTATGGCAACTCTCGTAAAAACCCCCTCAGACACATGGAAAGCGGTCATTCGCAAAAATGGCTGGCCAACCGTTTCCAAAACTTTCCGCACAAAACGCGATGCTGAAGACTGGGCAAGACGCACCGAAGACGAAATGGCCAGGGGCATTTACATCCAGCGCAGTGGTTCAGAACGGATGACGCTCGAATCTGCCCTGAAGCACTATTTGAGCGATGTCACCCCCCACCAAAAAACCTACCACCCAGCATGGCGAAGCCTCCAAAGCCAAAAAGCTGATTGAGAAACAAAACCGAGATCCTGGTTAGTTATTGATGACTTGCTATCACTGATGCGCAGCACGGTGGTTGTCGAGCAGTCGGCATGTCGAGCTGTCGCGCAGATGCCGAGGCCATCGCCCAGCAGCTCACTCACGCGCTTGTGCAGATCGACGTCGACCGGCCGGCCCTGGTATTTTCCGGCGGCCTTGGCCTTCTCGATGCCCTGAGCCTGGCGCACGCGCCTCTGCTCGTAATCCTTGCGCGCGATGGCGGCCATCATTTCCACCAGCATTGAGTTGATAGCGTCAGCATTCGTCCGGTGAACTCGTCGCCCTTGGTGTCCTGCATTCCTGGGTGAATGGTTGGCAGGTCGAGTGCGACGATGCGCAAGCCCTTGGAATCGATTGCGGCCCTGAGCTTCTGCCAGTCCTCCACCGGCAGGTGGGAGAGACGGTCTATCGACTCGACCAGCAGCACGTCACCCTTGCGCGCATCCTTTAAGGCTTAGCCGAGTTAGCGCTGGTTTGCCAGTATCCTGGCCCCCAGGATGGCACGTTCTGGTAAACCTTTGGCGGCCTCTGAGCCTATCGACCAAACACCATCTTGGAAGAAAGTCGTTGGCGTTTTGGCAATGTTAATAGTCCTACGGGCGTCATCCTGGGCACCTAGTGTGCGCAAGTCGTTTTTGCTGCAAGTCTGCGCTCTCACAGGCTTACCCTTCATAGCGTCATCGAACGCCTGCTTCGGGTTGTCGCTGCACCAGATGTTCTTGTAAAGCATCCAGGCCGGACCATTAAGTTCCCCCGCCGGCGCAGCGAGGTAACGCACCTCAACACCCCGGGCGTTGATCTCCTGTACCGACTTATGCAGTTCACGAGTATACGGACAGGTGGCGTCAGCAAACACATAGACGTATGCCTTGGGATTGGATGGACTGAAGGAGATATAATCTTCTGTCGTCAGCGTGCCCAGGGCATCCCGATAAAACCGAAATTGAGGGGCCGGCTTGGGGACCGGTGGCTGGGTCAGTTCAGAAAGGAAGCTGCCGAGACCTTCAGCTTGGGCAAGCGGTGAAGCGAGACCAAGAATTGCGACAAGACCGAGACCAGCTAGTCGGAACGAACTTTTTGGTAAAATCATCCATGCTGCGCGAAAGTCGCGCCTCCGAAATCGTAGGTTGAGTACTTCAGCAAAACATCTGTATTAAGTTGAGCTCGAAGAAAAATGCATCTTAAGGTCAAGCTAACTAAGTTAGTACGGAATTGAATAGATCCGTCTGGCACGAATTAATTAGCTGAACTCACAATTGATTTGACTTCACCACACCAGCTGTGGCACAGCAATGGCACCAACATAAATCACCGGCTTTTAATGGATGCATTCGCCGCTGACTTAACCCTGTTTGGACGTCAGTTGTTAAAAGCGGCATTTCGAGATCTATCATTTTTCAATGACACGTTGCCGAAGAAAATCGAAGGACAGGCGTTAGTGGGAAATAAGGACTCGATACCTGGGGCAGTGTGATGGCAGCCGAAGAATCCTCAAATATTACTCTTATACGAAGGCCTCTGTAACAGGGCAAGAGTGCGATCTCAGATCGCCCGCCCAAACCAGCATGCGCCACAGGCGCCTGATTTAGGCGTCAGCGCATGACTCAGTGACTCAAAGTCGCTAACACAGTACTCGGATGCTCCGCATCTACAACCACTAGCTTTTGAATAGCTACAACAGTCGTGCGTTGGCGATCGGTTTTTTTGTCATTACCTTGAATCAATGAATCGACGTAGCCGTACACCTTGACCGTGTAAGGTTTGCGTTGCTTCACATAGCTTTCGAGCACTCGCGCGGCGGCTTCGTCTTCAACCGGGATGAAGTTGAATTGCGGACCATTGCTGAAAGTTAGGGCGTAGGAGGAGTTATCTCCGAACTTTATATCGCCTCTGTTCTTTACTTCGTGGCCGTAAGCGTAGGAACTGGATTGCTCATGTGCCGTTTGTGTGTTGACGGCGTTAAATGCACTTGGCGCGTAGCTGAATCCCTTTTTGTCGAAATCATACTGCGACAGCGGAATTGCTTGTGGCATGTCGAGCATGACGTAACGGGTGTTGAGATTATCGTGAATATGTTTGGTGAAAATTGGCTCTAGGCTTTTAGCGATGTCGCGTTGGCTGAACTGATCGTTTGTACTGGCGAACTTCTGCAAAAAACTGCTGAGAGTTTCGTCGCCCAAGTCGTATTGCGTGCGCAGATCGTAGCGAAAGGAGTTGGCGAGGGTCAGCGCATCGTCCGGAGTTTCTTTGTTGCCGTTGTAGATGTAAAGCATTTGTGTCCCAGACTTCAGAGTTACGTACTGACTGAAGTCGGGCTGGCTGCTCGGCGATGGCAGCGTCCAGCTTACGGGGTCATCCGCATGCAACTTCGCCTCCCGCTGCATACGCTCAGCTTCGTCTTGAGCGCGCTCTTCGGGAGTAGGGTTATATACTCTTCGGGCTTTCTCTTTGCTTATTTCCGCTTGAGTCATGGGCTGGGAAGGCGAATGCGCGGCGGATTTTGGGTGTTCGTCTTCTTTTTCCGAGCAGGCAGCGAGGGTGATAGCCAATGCCAATACAGAGAGCGTTTTGAAGCGCATCTGAGAAATTCCTGAAAAGTGTCACAGTGGTTGTAGACGTTTTTTAGTTAGGAGGCAGCCGCACTCACATGCCCGCAATACGGCAGGCATGTGGCTTGGAAGCTATACGAATACTAAGGTGCGCTAGAGTGGTGTAAATTATTAGACCGGTTGTACGCCGATTTCGCGGCAATATGTCTCAGTTGCCTGTTCGATCAATTTGATCTTCTTGTTGGCGCGCAACAGCATGAAAATACCGACACCAATAAACAAGATGCCTGGAATGATGAAGATTAGAAGTGGGAGACCGATTACGATGAAGAACCAAGCGAACACTTTGGTAAACTTGAAGGTTTTGATCAACATTTGCTTCTGCGAGTAGATCGCGTCAGCATCTTTCAGGCCTTGCGACTTGTAACCACCGATGATCGCCCGTTCATCCGACATGTTGAAGCTGGCTAGCATAACTTTCCTTAGATCTTCCTGAATGGATGTGGCAGCAGATTGCGGCCTTTGATTAGGCGAAGCCGGACGTTACTACGGGCTCCACCCCATCCTTTTCGGCGATCCACCGCGATTTTTCATGGTAGATGCACGCCTACGAGCAGTAAGTTAAACACAGGTAATGATGGCCATTCAATATCTATACGCTGCTGGCGTCTCTGCGGAGCCTTCGAGCACCTTGGAGCATGGCTGTCATCGCTTTGGGATACGCAAAAAAAAATGCCTAATTCATGAAGCTTAGTTTGGGTTGTCAGAGTCATCTTTCGGTGCTTTCGACGTGCCCAGTGATCAGCAGCAGCTGGGTATCCAGCCGAACCACCAAGACAACAGCAACAAAGGTCACGAGCGCCAGCGCGGCTGCGGTGCGTGGGATGCCCTCGGGCGTGCCGGTTTCCTGGGGCTGCAATGCCCGACCGCCACTGCGTCTGGCGAGACCTGCATTACTTATGCCCAGACACTCAACAATGGAATGGCCTGCACTGACCGCAACCGTTCAAGCATTTCACCCGTCAACACGACCTCATACGTATCCGCCGGCCTCCCCCATTGCTCCACGATGACCATGCCATCTACCAGCGTCGCGCCCAATCCGGTAATCGTATCGGCCAATGCCTCTACGATTTGTTGAGTCCGCAGCCACACGCGATCAGTAATCTCTTTAAGCTCGGCAGTTATGCACTCGGACGACGCTGGATCCGTATCGGGATAGGCGATATTTCGCAGCAAGTGCCGTAGCTCCCTGATTTTTGCGTAATCCTGTTCCGCCCCAAGCGCTTCATTCAGGATGGCTGTCGCTTTCGATTTATCGACGAGTTTCCTGGCCGAATGCTTTGCAGGCAAGGTCTGACTCATAGCGCCAGCAAAGAGGACGATCAGACGACCTTCCAGGTGTTTCTTCATTTCTTCTATCGAGGAGATTGACCGCGTCAGGACAATGGAAGACCCGGCCTGATGCCTCAAGTCCATGGTGACTTTCAGGGTCACATCACCCGTTTCAAAGCCCAAGGCCCGAGCAATTACGTAGTGCCCCATTTCATGATTCGCAATCTGCAGTGCATAGTCTCGCAGAGCCGCAGACATGCTCTTCATTCCGACTCCCTCGCTTCACTGCCCTTGGTTACGCATTCGACTACGAGTGACCGCTTGTGTCCATCCAATTGACGAGGAGTGCCTGTAACATGCCTGCCCATTGATCCGTGCTGGAGACGACCTTTGCCTAACACCCGCCCCCCCGCTCTTGACGAAATCGACCGCCAATTGATCGCGGCCCTGCAGATCAATGCCCGCGAAAGCGTGGCCATGCTCGCCCGGCAGCTGGGGATCGCCCGCACTACGGTTACATCGAGGTTGGCTCGGCTGGAAAAGGCCAGGGTTATCACCGGTTATGGCGTGCGTTTAGGTCAGCGTGTAGTGGATGGCGGATTACAGGCGTACGTCGGGATAACCGTGCAACCGCGCTCCGGCAAGGAAGTGCTGCGTCGTCTTAGCGCCATGGCGCAGGTTCAGCAGTTGTGCGCGGTGAGTGGCGAATTTGATTATGTGGCGTGGTTGCGCACCGACTCGCCGGAGCAGCTGGATCAGTTGCTGGATCAAATTGGCAGTGTGGATGGCGTGGAGAAGACGACGACTTCGATCATCTTGAGCAGCAAGATTGATCGGGGCCAACCGGTTTGAGTTTCCGCCAATAGGTCTTGGGTGTCTGGTCTGGCCTCTTCGTGGGCAAGCCTCGCTCCTACACTGTGTATCACTCGATCGTCATATTGTTCAAGCAATTAGCAAAACGACGACACATTGCGTCTTATTAACGTGTTCTACGCTCTCTAGAATGGCTGCCATCTTTTCCTATACTCAGACGCGCACTCTGCGTCAGGTCGCCAGCAAGGTCAGCCATGAACAAGAACAATCGCCATCCTGCAGACGGTAAAAAACCGGTCACCGTTTTCGGCCCGGATTTTCCTTTCGCCTTCGACGACTGGATCGAGCACCCGGCCGGGCTGGGCAGTATTCCGGCGCACAATCACGGCGCCGAAGTGGCGATTGTCGGGGCTGGTATTGCAGGCCTGGTGGCCGCCTACGAATTGATGAAGCTGGGCCTCAAACCTGTCGTCTACGAAGCCTCGAAGATGGGTGGCCGTCTGCGCTCCCAGGCGTTCAACGGCGCGGAAGGCATCATCGCCGAGCTCGGCGGTATGCGTTTCCCAGTGTCGTCCACTGCGTTTTATCACTACGTCGACAAGCTTGGCCTGCAGACCAAACCCTTCCCGAACCCGCTGACACCTGCGTCGGGCAGCACGGTAATCGATCTGGAAGGCAAAACTCATTACGCACAGAAACTGGCGGATCTTCCTGCACTGTTCCAGGAAGTCGCTGACGCCTGGGCGGATGCTCTGGAAGCCGGCTCGCAGTTCTCCGATATCCAGCAAGCGATCCGTGACCGCGACGTGCCGCGCCTCAAGGAACTGTGGAACACCCTGGTGCCGCTGTGGGACGACCGCACGTTCTATGATTTCGTCGCCACCTCCGAAGCCTTCGCCAAGCTCTCGTTCCATCACCGCGAAGTGTTTGGCCAAGTCGGTTTCGGCACCGGCGGCTGGGACTCGGACTTCCCCAACTCGATGCTGGAAATCTTCCGCGTGGTGATGACCAACTGCGACGATCACCAGCACTTGGTAGTCGGCGGCGTGGAGCAGGTGCCGCTGGGCATCTGGCGCCATGTGCCGGAGCGTTGCGTGCATTGGCCTGAAGGCACCAGTCTCAGTTCGCTGCACAGCGGCGCGCCGCGCTCCGGCGTGAAAAAAATTGCCCATGCACCAAACGGGCGTTTTACCGTTACCGATAACTATGGCGACACACGCGAATACGCGGCAGTACTGACCACCTGCCAGAGCTGGCTGCTGACCACCCAGATCGAATGCGACGAAAGCCTGTTCTCGCAAAAGATGTGGATGGCCCTGGACCGCACCCGCTACATGCAATCGTCGAAGACGTTCGTGATGGTCGATCGCCCATTCTGGAAGGACAAGGACCCGCAAACCGGTCGCGACCTGATGAGCATGACCCTCACCGATCGCCTGACTCGTGGCACTTATCTGTTCGACAACGGCGATGACAAGCCCGGGGTGATTTGCCTGTCGTACTCGTGGATGAGCGATGCGCTGAAAATGCTCCCGCACCCGGTGGAAAAACGCGTGAAGCTGGCGCTGGACGCATTGAAGAAGATCTATCCGAAAGTCGATATCGCCGCGCGGATCATCGGCGATCCGATCACCGTGTCGTGGGAAGCCGACCCGCATTTCCTTGGGGCCTTCAAAGGCGCCCTGCCCGGCCACTACCGCTACAATCAGCGCATGTACGCGCACTTCATGCAGGACGACATGCCGGCCGAGCAACGCGGAATTTTCATCGCCGGCGACGACGTTTCGTGGACGCCGGCCTGGGTCGAAGGCGCGGTGCAGACCTCGCTCAACGCGGTGTGGGGGATCATGAAACACTTCGGCGGTGAAACTCACGCCGAAAACCCGGGTCCAGGAGATGTGTTCAACGAGATCGGCCCGATCGCCCTGCCCGAGTAAGAGGAATCCGAAATGCGCGTAGCCCTTTACCAATGTCCACCGCTGCCCCTGGATGTCGCAGGTAATCTGCAACGCCTGCATCAACTGGCGCTGGAGGCCAAGGGCGCAGACTTGCTGGTGCTGCCGGAGATGTTCCTGACCGGCTACAACATCGGCATCGATGCCGTCAGCGTACTGGCGGAGGTGCACAACGGTGAATCGGCGCAGCACATCGCGCGCATTGCCAAAGCGACGGGGATCGCCATTTTGTATGGCTACCCGGAGCGCACCGAAGACGGGCAGATCTACAACGCTGTGCAGTTGATCGACGCCAAGGGCGAGCGGTTGTGCAACTACCGCAAGACTCACTTGTTCGGCGACCTCGATCACTCGATGTTCAGCCCCGGGCCGGATGAGTTTCCGCTGGTTGAACTCAACGGCTGGAAGCTTGGCTTTTTGATCTGCTACGACCTGGAGTTCCCGGAAAACGCCCGGCGTCTGGCCTTGGCCGGTGCCGAACTGATTCTGGTGCCGACGGCGAACATGATTCCCTACGATTTCATCGCCGACGTCACCGTCCGCGCACGCGCCTTCGAAAACCAGTGTTATGTGGCTTACGCCAACTACTGCGGGCACGAAGGCGATATCCAGTATTGCGGCCAGAGCAGCATCGCCGCGCCGGATGGCAGCCGCATCGCCCAGGCCGGACTTGATGAAGCGCTGATTGTCGGTGAACTGGATCGTCAGCTGATGATCGATTCCCGCGCCGCCAATCGCTACTTCCTCGATCGCCGTCCCGAGCTATACGGCGAGCTGAACAAGGCCTAATCCGCTAGCATGAGCGCTTCTCTGCTCTGGAAGTGCTCATGCCTGCGCCGAATCACCCTCGCCTCCACACTGAAACCCTCGCCAATGGCCTGCGGGTGACGCTGCGTCATGCTCCGGAATTGAAGCGCTGCGCCGCCGCGTTGCGGGTCGCTGCCGGCAGTCACGACGTGCCATTGGCCTGGCCGGGGCTGGCGCACTTTCTTGAGCATTTGCTGTTCCTGGGTACAGAGCGCTTTCCCGCAGAGCAAGGGCTGATGGCCTACGTACAAGGTCATGGCGGGCAGGTGAATGCGCGCACCAGCGAACGTACGACGGACTTCTTTTTCGAGCTGCCGTCTCAGGCGTTTAGGGATGGGCTGGAGCGTCTGTCAGACATGCTCGCTCATCCGCGTATGAATCCGGACGATCAGCGACGGGAACGGGAAGTGCTGCACGCCGAATTTGTCGCCTGGTCGCGGGATGCGACAGCCCAGCAACAATTTGCATTGTTTGATGGACTGTCGGCAGCTCACCCATTGCGGGCATTTCATGCTGGAAACCGCTACAGCCTGCCGGTGCCACAACTCGAATTTCAGCAAGCATTGAAGGACTTCTATCAGCGGTTTTACCAGACCGGACAAATGACGCTGAGTTTGGCCGGGCCACAGAGTCTCGATGAATTGAAAGAGATGGCTCAGGCGTTTGCCGCTGCTATTACCCCCGGCGAAAAAATCTCTCAGACAAATCCCACCCTGTTGATGGATTCTTCAGACAATAGTTATCAACAGGCTGGAGAGCGTCGGCTGGATCTGCTGTTCGCCTTCGAAGCGCTGCCCGACTCATCGCCGGAAGCGCTGGCGTTCCTGTGCCATTGGCTGAACGCCGAAAAACCCGGTGGCCTGTTGGCGCAGCTACGAGAGCATGGGCTGGCGGACAACCTGAAAGCCGCGCCGCTCTATCACTACGCCGGCCAAGCCTTGCTGCACATCGAATTCACACGGCCCGCCCACGCTACGCAACCGGACAACATGATCCGCGAACGGCTCCTGGATTGGCTGGGCTTTTTTGCCTCTCATCAGGATTGGGTCGAGCTGCGCGAAGAATATGCAGCTCTGCTGCGGCGCCAACAGCAAGTCAGCAACGCCTTGCAACGGGCCCGACGAGACAGCGAACAGCTTGAAGCCGGGCTGTCCGAACAGGGCGTTGTCGCTCTCAAGGCAATCCTCAAACAAATCGGCGCTGTGGATAACTTCACCGGCCAGTGGCAACTACCGACACCCAACCCGTTTTTGCGCGCCGAGACTCCAGCCTCGAATGCCGGATTGATTCGCGGCCAGACCAGCGCCCATCGCGGCCTGCGGACTTTTGCCCAGGATCGCTCACGCAGTCGCCGCGAACGATCGCCGATGCAGTTCAGTCAGGCGTTGCCGGATAACACGGATGAAGGTGCGGTTTATCTGCGCTGGCGTCTGGAGTTCGCACCTCACAGCCGCCTTCAGTCGAATCTGGAAAACAGCCTGCGGCTGTTGCGCGAAGATGCACGCCAGGCCGGTGTCGACTTTTCCTTCAGCGCTTCGGGTAATGAATGGCTGTTGAAAATGACGGGCCTGCAGGAACCGATGCCGACAGTCCTCGAACATGCGCTGAAAGAACTGACAAAACCTGATGCCGATTTCTCACAGGAAGAGCCGGCGTCCATTGCGTTGATGCCGATTCGACAATTGCTCAAGGCACTGCCCGATCTACGCCTTGAGCACACCGAAGCCTCAGATGAGTTGCAGCAACTCTGGTCGGGCGCACGCTGGGATGGCCTGACGATAGGCCTGTCTGCCCAGACTCAAGCAGCAATGGGGCTTGCCTTGAGTCGTATTCCCGGCACTGCGGACAGTCAACTGACGCCGCCTCCGTCGATTCGGTCGCTGCATCTGTGGAACTCCGTCGATACCGGCTCCAGCGAACACGCGCTGTTACTCTTTTGTCCGACAGCAACCCATGACATCGCCGATGAGGCCGCCTGGCGTTTGCTCGCACACGTATGCCAGACGCCGTTCTACCAGCGCCTGCGGGTGGAGCTGCAGCTCGGTTACGCCGTATTCAGCGGACTACGCCAGATAAACGGTCAGACCGGGTTGCTGTTTGGCGTGCAATCGCCGAGCGTCGCGCCTCTGGATTTGCTGGAGCACATCAAACAGTTCCTCAGCGAATTGGAAGGGATGATCGAAAGCATCGATGACGCGACCTTCATCGCTCAGCGCCAAGCCTTGGCCGATCAATTCGACAGCACTGCTCTGCCCAACGCCCAAGCCGCCGAACTGCTCTGGCAGGGCAAATTGGCCGGCCATTCGTCTGATTACCTGAAGCGTCTGCCTCAGGCAATTCTGATTATTGACCGTGAAGCCTTGCTGGCGGCGGCACAACGACTGAATCGGGCCGATGGTGGATGGCGCTGTCTGGCCAGCGGGACTTGTTCCGGGGCGCCTTGGCAAGTGGCAAAATGATCATTACCGGTGCTGCAATTAGCTTTCTCAAAGATTCGTGGCCAATCGTTCTGTAATTTTGAGTAACATAGCCGCCTAACTATCTGAACATCTCCAGCTGGAGGTGGACTATATGTATAGGTCTCGACTGTCCCATCCACCTGAAGGAGCGCTTCTATGTCCTGGTCCAAACCTGCTTACACCGACCTGCGTATCGGCTTCGAAGTCACCATGTACTTCGCAAGCCGCTAAGCTCTGCCGTCTGGTAGAGAATGCAGTGCTACGCCTCGGCTCGCCGGGGCGTTTTTATTTTCAGCTTTCAATGATGGAGCGGCCATGTTTGTCCAGATTCTAGGTTCCGCCGCCGGCGGCGGTTTCCCCCAGTGGAACTGCAACTGCGTGAACTGCGCAGGTTTTCGCGACGGCAGCCTGCGGGCCGAGGCACGTACCCAGTCGTCCATCGCGATTTCCGATGACGGCGTGAACTGGGTGCTGTGCAATGCGTCTCCGGACATCCGCGCCCAGCTCCAGAACTTCGCGCCGATGCAACCAGGTCGCGCACTGCGTGATACCGGCATCAGCGCAATCATCCTGATGGACAGCCAGATCGATCACACGACTGGCCTGCTCAGTCTGCGCGAAGGCTGCCCGCATCAGGTCTGGTGCACCGACATGGTCCACGAAGACCTGAGCACCGGTTTCCCGCTGTTCACCATGCTGACTCACTGGAACGGCGGGTTGAACTGGAACCGCATAGAACTCGATCAGAGCTTCACCGTCCCAGCCTGCCCGAACCTGCGCTTCACTCCGCTGCCCCTGCGTAGCGCCGCCCCACCGTACTCGCCGCATCGCTTCGACCCGCATCCGGGCGACAACATCGGCCTGATCGTCGAAGACCTGGGCACCGGCGGCAAACTGTTCTATGCACCGGGCCTGGGCAAGGTCGACGCAGCGCTGATGAAGATCATGGCCAGCAGCGATTGCCTGTTGGTGGATGGCACGATGTGGGACGACGACGAAATGCAGCGTCGTGGCGTCGGCACGCGTACCGGCCGGGAGATGGGCCACTTGGCGCAGAACGGCCCCGGCGGCATGCTCGAAGTGCTGGAGCAGCTGCCCAAACAGCGCAAAGTGCTTATCCACATCAACAACACCAACCCGATCCTTGATGAGGATTCGCCGGAGCGTGCGGAGCTGGTTCGGCGCGAGGTTGAAGTGGCGTATGACGGCATGAGTATTGTGTTGTAGCGGATGGCCCTTTCGCGGGCAAGCCTCGCTCCTACAGAGATAGCGCTATCCCCTGTAGGAGCGAGGCTTGCCCGCGAAGACGTCCGACCAGACACCAAAGAATCCACCGGTTGTTCCCCCGGAGAACCGCAATGACTGACACCGCAATGTCCCCCGCCGAATTCGAAGCGGCCCTGCGCGCCAAGGGCGCCTACTACCATATCTATCACCCGTATCACGTGGCGATGTATGAAGGCCGGGCAACCCGCGAGCAGATTCAGGGTTGGGTCGCCAACCGTTTCTATTACCAGGTGAACATTCCACTCAAGGACGCCGCTATCCTGGCCAATTGCCCGGACCGCGAGATTCGTCGCGAATGGATTCAGCGCCTGCTGGACCACGACGGCGCCCCCGGCGAAGAGGGCGGCATCGAAGCCTGGCTGCGTCTTGGCCAAGCGGTCGGCCTCGACCCGGATCAACTGCGCTCTCAAGAACTGGTGCTGCCTGGCGTGCGTTTCGCCGTGGATGCCTACGTCAACTTCGCCCGCCGGGCCCGTTGGCAGGAAGCTGCGAGCAGTTCGCTGACCGAGCTGTTCGCGCCGCAGATCCACCAATCGCGCCTCGACAGTTGGCCGCGGCATTACCCGTGGATCGACCCGGCCGGTTACGAATATTTCCGCACTCGCCTGGGGCAAGCACGCCGGGATGTGGAGCATGGTCTGGCGATCACTTTGCAGCACTACACTACGCGCGAAGGCCAGGAGCGCATGCTGGAAATTCTCCAGTTCAAACTGGACATTCTTTGGAGCATGCTCGATGCCATGAGCATGGCCTACGAACTGAACCGCCCGCCGTACCACAGCGTGACCGAACAGCGGGTCTGGCATAAAGGAATCATCGTATGAGTTTCGATCGCAGCAAAACCCCGACATGGCGCACCGGCTATCGCTTCCAGTACGAACCGGCGCAAAAAGGCCATGTGCTGCTCTACCCGGAAGGCATGATCAAACTCAATGAAAGCGCCGCGTTGATTGGCGGCTTGATTGATGGTCAGCGGGATGTCGCGGCGATCATCGCCGAACTGGGCGCGCAGTTTCCCGACGTGCCTGAGCTCGGTGATGACATCGAGCAATTCATGGAGGTCGCCCGTGCTCAGCACTGGATCGAACTTGCCTGATTCCGTGTCAGACAAGTTACCGCCCAAGCCCGAAATCGGCCTGCCACTGTGGTTGCTGGCCGAGCTGACCTATCGCTGCCCGCTGCAATGCC
The DNA here is from genome assembly GCF_024748615.1 of Pseudomonas sp. B21-048. Lineage (NCBI taxonomy): Bacteria > Pseudomonadati > Pseudomonadota > Gammaproteobacteria > Pseudomonadales > Pseudomonadaceae > Pseudomonas > Pseudomonas sp. B21-048. The sequence continues at coordinate 5,145,548 of NZ_CP087168.1, forward strand.
CATACTGCTCCAATCCGCTGGATTTCGCCGAGCAAGGCAAAGAGTTGTCCACCGAACAGTGGATCAAAGTCTTTCGCGAAGCCCGGGAGATGGGCGCGGCGCAGTTGGGTTTTTCCGGCGGTGAGCCGCTGGTGCGCCAAGACCTCGCCGAGCTGATCGCCGAGGCGCGCAAGCTGGGTTTTTATACCAACCTGATCACCTCTGGCATCGGTCTCACCGAGCAGAAAATCAGCGACTTCAAGAAGGCCGGTCTGGACCACATCCAGATCAGTTTTCAGGCCAGCGACGAGCAGGTGAACAACCTGCTGGCCGGCTCAAAAAAGGCCTTCGCGCAAAAGCTCGAAATGGCTCGCGCGGTGAAGGCTCACGGTTATCCGATGGTGCTGAACTTCGTCACCCATCGGCACAACATCGACAAGATCGACCGCATCATCGAGCTGTGCATCGCCCTTGAAGCGGACTTCGTCGAACTCGCGACGTGCCAGTTCTACGGCTGGGCGCAGCTCAATCGTATTGGCCTGTTGCCGACCAAAGAACAATTGGTTCGCGCCGAACGCATCACCAATGAATACCGCGCCAAACTGGAAGCCGAAGGGCATCCATGCAAGCTTATTTTCGTCACGCCGGACTATTACGAAGAACGCCCGAAAGCCTGTATGAATGGCTGGGGCAGTATTTTTCTGACAGTCACGCCGGACGGAACCGCCCTGCCTTGTCATGGAGCCCGACAGATGCCGGTGCAGTTTCCCAACGTACGCGACCACAGCATGCAGCACATCTGGTACGACTCGTTCGGCTTCAACCGCTTTCGCGGCTACGACTGGATGCCCGAGCCGTGCCGTTCCTGCGACGAGAAAGAAAAGGATTTCGGCGGCTGCCGCTGTCAGGCGTTCATGCTCACGGGTGACGCGAGCAACGCCGACCCGGTGTGCAGCAAGTCGCAACATCACGGCGTGATTCTCAAGGCCCGCGAAGAAGCCGAACACGCGACTCAGACCATCGAACAACTGGCCTTTCGCAATGAACGAAACTCACGCCTCATCGCCAAAAGCTGAACCCTTAAGCGCCGCCAGGGCTGTCGCGGCCGGCATCGACTTCGCCGAGTTGCAAATCGGCAAGCATGGCCTGTTCTGGAACGAATATCGGCCCGAGGATGCCGCCTGCCGGATCTGGCAGTGGCGCGATGGCCAGGCTCATTGCCTGACACCGCCCACCTTCAGTGTGCGCAGCCGGGTGTACGAATATGGCGGCGGCGCGTTTTGTCTGACCGACGACGGGCTTGTTTTCGTCAACGAGGCCGATCAGCAGTTGTATCGGCAATCGCTGACGGGGGAGGCGCCAGAGGTGCTGACTTCAAGTGAATGCCGTTACGGCGATTTGCACTTCGCCAACGGGCAAGTGCTGGCGATAGAAGAGAACCGCGATCGACATCGTCTGGTGGCTATCGATCTGGCTGACGGCCAACGTCACCTGCTGGCCGAAGGCGCCGATTTCTACGCGGCACCGACCCTGAGCCCTGACGGTCGACGTCTGGCCTGGATCGAGTGGAATCGCCCGGATCAACCCTGGACCGCGACTCGCCTGATGGTTGCCGAGCGCCAGAGCGATCACACCTTTGCGCAACCGCGCTGTGTGGCGGGTGATGGGGCCCAGGAGTCTCTGCAACAACCTCGATTCGATGATAGCAGCCGTCTGTTTTGTCTGACGGATCGAGGCGGTTTCTGGCAGCCGTGGATGGAATCGGGCAACGGTCTGAGCCCACTGCCAAGTGCTGCCGCCGACCATGGACCGGCGCCTTGGCAACTGGGTGGTTGCACGTGGTTGCCGTTGGGCGAAGACAGTTATCTCGCGAGTTGGACCGAAGGTGGTTTTGGTCGACTGGAGTTTTGTCATGGCGATGGTTCCCGTGACGATTTCACGGGCGACTACAGCCGTTTCCGCCATCTCGCACAGGATGAACAGTTCATCTACTGCATCGCCGCTTCGCCGGTCAGTTCGTCGGCGGTGATTGCCATTGACCGCGAGAATCGGCAGGTGAAGACACTCGCCGGCGGTGCTGCACCCTTACCCGCCGAACGGATCAGCCGCCCGCAAACCCTGCGCTATCCGAGCGGTTCGGGTGAGGCCCACGGTTTCTTCTACCCGGCGATGACCGGCGACACGAAACCGCCGTTGGTGGTGTTCATTCACGGCGGCCCGACTTCGGCCTGCTACCCGATGTTCGACCCGCGAATCCAGTATTGGGCGCAGCGCGGCTTCGCCGTGGCCGACCTCAACTACCGAGGCAGCAGCGGCTATGGCCGCGCTTATCGCCAGGCGCTGCATTTGAGCTGGGGCGATGTGGATGTGGAAGATGCCTGTGCGGTGGTGGCCTACCTCGCCGATCGGGGGCTGATCGACGGCAACAAGGCGTTTATCCGTGGAGGCAGCGCCGGTGGCTACACCACGTTGTGTGCACTGGCCTTTCACAAGGTCTTTCGTGCGGGCGCTAGCCTGTATGGCGTCAGCGATCCCGTTGCGCTTGGCCGCGCCACCCACAAGTTCGAAGGCGATTATCTGGATTGGTTGATTGGCGATCCGGTGCAGGATGCTGAACGCTACGCCGCGCGCACGCCATTGCTGCACGCGAACAACATCAGCGTTCCGGTGGTTTTCTTTCAAGGTGAACTGGACGCCGTTGTGGTGCCGCAACAGACCCGCGACATGGTCAAGGCGTTGCAGGACAACGGCATTCTGGTCGAAGCACATTACTACGCCGACGAGCGCCATGGCTTTCGCAAGGCCGGCAATCAGGCCCATGCGCTGGAGCAGGAGTGGATGTTTTATCGGAGGGTGATGGACTTGGCAGACTAAAGTCGGCGTTCGACACAATGTAGTGCCCCATTCGCGATCTATCTAACGCAGCGAATGTCAGCGCTTGGCGATGATGTACACCGCATGCACGATCCCTGGAATGTAACCGCACAACGTCAGCAGTTTCTGCGCCCAAAAGAAAACCCCGCCGAAGCGGGGCTTTGCAGACTGTTTCCCTGACATCCATTTCACTCCGCCATCCTGGCAGAATCCTTACGTGTCCGTGTTGTTGCTTTGCGCGTCCTGCGCGACGTCCATGTGAAGTAGATTAGCTCTGGATCCAATCTTCGCCTATCGGAAAACAGCAGCACGGAATGTAGGAGAATGCTTACATACCGTTAACGAGTCAGAATTGTCCTGCATCCAGCAGGAACAACGATTCGCTACCTGCCTTTACCGACGCGCTCAACGAGTGAATACGCGGCAGCAGACGTGCGAAATAGAACCGCGCCGTACCGAGTTTGCTCGCATAGAAATCGTCCTGCGCTTCTTTACCGAAGGCTGCCTTGGCCATCAGTGCCCACATGTAGGCGTAGGCCATGTAACCGAATGCTTGCAGGTACTCGACCGACGCCGCACCGATCTCGTTCGGGTTGTTTTTCGCCCGGTCCAGCAACCACGCGGTCAGTTCGTCAAGGGTGTCCACCGCATCATTCAGTGGCTGGGTGAACTCCGCCAGGTCAGCGCTGGCCGTCGCGGTGAAATGACGAATCTCGTCAGCGAACAGGTTGTAAAACGCCCCGCCGCTACCAACGATCTTGCGCCCTACAAGGTCCAGCGCCTGAATACCGTTGGTGCCTTCGTAGATCTGAGTGATGCGTACGTCGCGCACCAGTTGCTCCTGGCCCCACTCACGGATGTAGCCGTGACCGCCAAAAACCTGCTGGCCGTGAACCGTGGTTTCCAGACCCAGATCGGTCAGGAACGCCTTGGCCACCGGCGTCAGCAGTGCAACCAGATCTTCTGCGCGCTTGCGGGTGGTGGCGTCTTCGCTGAATTTGGCGGTGTCTAGCTGCATCGCCACGTAAGTGGAGAAGGCACGGCCGCCTTCGTTCGAGGCTTTCATGGTCAGCAGCATGCGACGCACGTCCGGATGGACGATGATCGGGTCAGCCACCTTGTCCTTGTTCTGCGCGCCGGTCGGCGAGCGGCTTTGCAAGCGGTCGCGAGCGTATTCGATAGCGTTCTGGTAGGAACGTTCGCCAGTGGCCAGACCCTGGATGCCGACACCCAGACGCTCGTAGTTCATCATGGTGAACATTGCCGCCAGGCCTTTGTTCGGTTCACCGACCAGGTAACCCACGGCTTCATCGAAGTTCATCACGCAGGTCGCGGAGGCCTGGATGCCCATCTTGTGTTCGATCGAACCGCAATTCGCCGGGTTGCGCACGCCCAGGCTGCCATCGGCATTGACCATGAACTTGGGCACCAGGAACAGCGAAATGCCTTTCGGCCCCGCCGGTGCGTCGGGCAGTTTGGCCAATACCAGGTGGATGATGTTCTCGGTCAGGTCGTGTTCACCGCCGGTGATGAAGATTTTGGTGCCGCTGACTTTGTAGGAACCATCGGCCTGAGGCTCGGCCTTGGTACGGATAATCCCCAGGTCAGTACCGGCGTGCGGCTCGGTCAGGCACATGGAACCGGCCCAGACACCGGCGTACATGTTTGGCAGGTACGCCGCTTTCAGCTCTTCGCTGGCGTGGGCGTTGATCGACAGGCAGGCGCCGGCGGTCAGCATCGGGTACAGACCGAACGACAGGCTCGCGGAGTTGACCATTTCTTCGACCTGCGCCGAAACCGCCTTGGGCATGCCCATGCCGCCGTAGGTCGGATCGCCACCGACACCGACCCAACCGCCTTCAGCGTAGGTCTGATAAGACTGTGGGAAACCGGCCGGGGTGGTGACGGCACCATCGGCCCAGTGGCAACCTTCTTCGTCAGCTGCACGGCTCAGCGGCGCGATGCTTTTGCTGGTGACCTTGCCGGCTTCTTCGAGAATGGCTTCAACCGTTTCCGCATCGACGGTCTCGGCCAGCGCAGGCAGTTCGGCCCAGAGTTTGGCGACCTCGAAAACTTCATTGAGGACGAAGCGCATATCGCGCAGGGGCGCTTTGTAGTCAGCCATGGCAAACCTCGCAAGATCTAAACAGGTGGTTCGTAGAATAGTGATTTCGCTGTGTCCGAGTGTACCTCAACAACTTTTACGACACATAGGGTCAACTCATGACCAATTTGTAATTTTTAGTCATGAGAATTTCAGATCGTTCTCGCCTGCCAGAACGCATTCGCGGGCAAGTCGGATCGCCGCACCGCTCGCTCTACAGGTCATGTCGCACGCATCACGTGAACGACATAGCACCGTAGGAGCGAGGGTTGCCCGCGAAGTTTTTCAATATTCGTCAGAGCCTGCTGCCGCACACCCTGTCTCACTATCACAGTCCAGACGCTGAATGCGCCATCATCACTCAACCCGCAGCGATGTCCATGCGCACCGCGCCACGGCGGTTCTGACCGAAAGCCATCACACAGTTTCGCCCCGCGCCTTTGGCGCTGTAGAGCGCCTGGTCAGCGGATTTGAGCACTTGTTCTGGCGTACGCTGCTCCAACCGTTCGGCGACACCAATGCTGACGGTGACCGATACACTCGAGGTACCCGAGCCTGCGCGGCGCTGGCGTCCCTGTTGGTCATCCTGAGGGCGGTTGTCCTGATTGCGCAGTTGGATGTTGTAGGTGGCGATGGATTCGCGGATGACTTCCAGGTGCGGCAGGCATTCTTCGAGCGTCTTGCCTGCGAACACCAGCGCAAATTCTTCACCGCCGTAGCGATAGGCCCTGCCGCCTCCGCTGATTTTCGACAGCTTGCTGGCAACCAGGCGCAGCACCTGATCGCCGACATCGTGGCCATGGGTGTCGTTGAATTTCTTGAAGTGATCGACGTCGCCCATGGCCAGCACGTAATTGCGCCCCAGCCGTTGCATGCGTTCGTTCAGGGCGCGACGACCCGGCAGGCCGGTGAGTTCGTCGCGGAAGGCCATTTGATAGGCCTCATGGGCAACCGCCGCAGCAATCATCAACATCACCTGGCTGCACATGATGTTCAGGGTGAAGGGCAGGATGAAGGTTCTCGGCAACATCCAGAACAACCCCAACAGCCCCACCAATTGTGCGGCGTGCAAGGGTCTTGGGTGGCGCCAGTATTGCCAGGTCAATAACAGGAACGAGGCGATGAATACCGGATAGGACAACTGGATCAGACTCATCCAGGCGCCATGCAGCGCTGGCCAGCGGATCTCCGACAGCCACATCAGCAGTGCATGTGGGTAACTCTGTTCCAGCCCCAACGTCACGCTGCCGAACGCCAGCAATACGGCGAAGCGCGCCACCATGTCCTGAAACAGATGGGTGCGTTCCTGCCAGGCGGCGAACAAACCAAAGAGCAACGGCAGCAACAAACAGCATAGATGGAAGACCACGGCGGCATCTTCACGAACTTTACCGTTGTCGCGATAGTAGTCGGTCTGGGTGTCGAGCAGGAAGTAGGCGATGTACACCGTGACCATTAGAAACAGTTCACGCTGACGTCGGTAAACCGCGCAATACGCGCCGCCGAGCAATAGCACCAGAGTGGGGAGCACGTTGAAAAGCGACGTGAAAAAGACGTTTAGATCCTTGACGTAGGCAGCCGCAAGCCCCGCAAGTAGCAACAGCTGCGATGGCAAAAAATGACTGAAACGTACAGCGGAAGAACGCAGCAAGGGTAAAGCTCCGACCCGGCAAACAGTGATGGCATTGTGCCTGCGCCTGGGGCAATTAAGCACATGCGATATGACGTGTGTCACATCGCCATCCTCTTTAACGGCAGCGAAGTCGTGATTCTTAGCGTTTCAGTCAGGAATATTTACAAGCACAATCACTTGCGGCAGGTACAAAAAAACCGCTGCTTCCGAAGAAGCAGCGGCCTTGTGAAGAGACAGCGTAGGACTTAGTAACCCAGTGCGAAGTCTTCTTCTTTCATGTCCATCAGGTTGTTGGCGCCCGACAGCATGGTGACAACGTGAGTGCGGGTACGCGGCAGGATACGCTGGAAGTAGAAGCGCGCAGTCTGCAGCTTGGCGGTGTAGAACGCCTCTTCGGTGGTGCCGGCAGCCAGCTTCTCGGCAGCCAGACGCGCCATGTCAGCCCAGAAGTAGGCGAGGCAGGCATAACCGGAGTACATCAGGTAGTCCACCGACGCGGCACCGACTTCTTCGCGGTCTTTCATGGCGGCCATACCGACCTTCATGGTCAGCTCGCCCCACTCTTTGTTCAGCGCAGCCAAGGGTTCGACGAACTCTTTGACTGCGTCGTTGCCTTCGTTGGTCTGGCAGAACTTGTGGACGATCTTGGTGAAGCCTTTGAGCGCTTCGCCTTGGGTCATCAGCACTTTACGGCCCAGCAGGTCGAGTGCCTGGATACCGGTGGTGCCTTCGTACAGCATCGAAATGCGGCTGTCGCGCACGTTCTGCTCCATGCCCCACTCGGCGATGAAACCGTGGCCGCCGTAGATTTGTACGCCGTGGTTAGCGGATTCGAAACCGACTTCAGTCATGAAGGCTTTGGCGATCGGCGTCATGAAGGCCAGCAGTGCGTCGGCTTTCTTCTTCTCTTCTTCATCGATGCCGTACTTGACGATGTCGACTTGCTTGGCGGTGAAGTAAACCATCGCACGGTTGCCTTCGGCGAAAGCCTTCATGGTCAACAGCATGCGACGTACGTCTGGGTGAACGATGATCGGGTCAGCGGCTTTGTCCGGCGCTTTCGGGCCAGTCAGGGAGCGCATTTGCAGACGATCGCGAGCGTATTTCAAACCGCCCTGGAAGCCGATCTCGGCGTGCGCCAGACCTTGCAGCGCAGTCCCCAGACGTGCGGTATTCATAAAGGTGAACATGCAGTTCAGGCCCTTGTTCGCCGGGCCGATCAAGTAACCGGTGGCCGCGTCGAAGTTCATCACGCAGGTGGCGTTACCGTGGATGCCCATCTTGTGTTCCAGGGAACCGCAGGTCACAGCGTTGCGTTCACCGATCGAGCCGTCTGCGTTTGGCAGGAATTTCGGAACGATGAACAGGGAAATGCCTTTGGTGCCGGCCGGCGCATCCGGCAGACGTGCCAGAACGATGTGGACGATGTTGTCGGCCATGTCGTGTTCACCGGCCGAGATGAAGATCTTGGTGCCGGACACTTTGTAGGAGCCATCGGCTTGAGGCTCGGCCTTGGTGCGCAGCATGCCCAGGTCAGTGCCGCAGTGTGGTTCGGTCAGGCACATGGTGCCGGTCCATTCGCCGGAAACCAGTTTGGTCAGGTAAGCCTCTTGTTGCTCAGGCGTACCGTGTTCGGAAATGGTGTTCATCGCGCCGTGGGACAGGCCTGGGTACATGCCCCACGACCAGTTGGCTTCGCCAACCATTTCGCTGACGGCCAGGCCCAGAGACTCTGGCAGGCCTTGGCCGCCGTGCTCTACGTCGTGAGCCAGGCTTGGCCAGCCACCTTCGACAAATTGTTTGTAGGCTTCTTTGAAACCGGTCGGGGTTTTAACGCCAGACTCGCTCCAGGTGCAGCCTTCGGTGTCACCCACGCGGTTCAGCGGAGCCAGCACCTGCTCACAAAACTTGGCGCCTTCTTCGAGAATGGCGTCAACCATATCCGGAGTTGCGTCTGCACAAGCCGGAAGGCTCTGATAGTGCGCTTCATAACCGAGCAGTTCGTCACGAACGAAGCGAATATCACGCAAGGGGGCCTTGTAGTCAGGCATAGCGATAAACCTCTGCTGATGTAACCGGGGAATGAACGACCGCGTTGATTTGTTGTGGCGGTCAAACAGCTGTTTGAAACATACGTTTACGCCCAAATCTTGTCAAGCGCCGATCTTTTGCCGTTCGTCATCGCACCATGAAAATCTCGGCCACGCAGTTGCACGACGCCGTTGACTGAGCAACACGCCCTTGTAGGAGAGATTAGTTGAGGCAGAAGGACTTACGCAGAAAAGCGCCGCGAACAGGCGCGGCGTTGGAGTAGCGGATTCAGCGATGGATCAGGCGAACGTATCGATCAGCGTACCGAGCATTTCATCGGATGCCTTGGCAACTTTGACGCCCAGTTCCACTTGGAACTTGCCTTGGGACATCTCGACCATGTTGCTGGCCAGATCCGATTGCTGGCTGCGGTCTACCGAGCGCAGGCGATCGACCTGAACCTCAGAGGATTGACTGGTGACTGAACGCTCGATGGTGTTGTTGGCGATCTGACCCGAAGCCTGATCGACACGGTTCTGCCCTGTCTGAATGGTGCTCAGACCAGCATAAAAAGCAGTGTTTCCTGAGATTTCCATGGGGGAACCCGTCCGACAAAGGATCAACAGCGGCCATTGAACCAGACACGCCGACAAAAGGCCCGACAAAAACACTAATGGCACAGTGCCTTGTCATAGGTAAAACCCCAAGCCAACAATCAGTCCAAAAGATCCAGCTGCAGATATTCGGCTACTGCATCGGCTGTCACCGACTTGAGTTTCGGCACCCTCCCCAGACACGGCGCGGGAATGCGCTCGGCCAGCGTCGCGAGGTTCTCTTCCAGGCGTGAGGTCTTCGGATCGATGATGTTGGCCACCCACCCGGCCAACTGCAAACCATCCCGGGCTATCGCCTCGGCTGTCAGCAGTGCATGATTGATGCAACCCAACCGTACGCCGACCACCAGGATCACCGGCAGACCCAACGCCATGGCCAGGTCCGACAGATTGTCCTGATCCGCCAACGGCACTCGCCAGCCACCAGCGCCTTCGATCAAGGTGAAGTCCGCCTGCATATCGAGAATCTGTCGCATCGGTGTCAACAGGGATTGCACGGTCAATGCCACGCCAGCCTCCCGCGCCGCCAGATGCGGTGCAATCGCCGGTTCGAACGCGACCGGATTGACCTGATCGTAGGTCAACGGTATCGAGCACTCGGCCAACAGGGCCAGCGCATCGGCGTTGCGCAAACCCTTGGGCGTCAGGTCGCAACCGGAGGCCACCGGCTTGCCCGCCGCCGTGCTCAAACCCGCCAACCGCGCAGCATGCAGCAACCCTGCGGCGACGGTGGTTTTGCCGACATCGGTGTCAGTACCGGTGATGAAATAGGCTGCGCTCATAAGGGTTTCTCCAACACGGCGTAAACCACTTGATAAGTCGCCGGCAGTCCCTGTGCCTGACGAAATTGCTCATAAGCCTCGATCAAGCCGAGGATCCGCGCCCTGCCGGTCAAACCGCCCGGCCGACCGGGGTTCAGGTTATGCGCCCCAAGTGCCTTGAGCTCATGGGTCAGGCTGCGGACATCGGGGTAATGCAACACATGCGGCTGCGTTTCGAGGCTGACGACCTTCAAGCCGCTGCCCGCGCAAAGCTGTTGGTAAACACCGAACTCACGGAAGCGGTTGACGTGCACCATGCCGTCCACCTGACGCCAGCTGTCGCGCAATTCGTACAGCGTGCCTACACACAGACTAGCAAACGCGAAAATGCCGCCCGGTTTCAGCACGCGATACGCTTCATTGAGCACCGAGGCGAAATCCGCGCACCATTGCACCGCCAGGCTGGAGAAGACCAGGTCGCAGGTCGAATCCTGCAACGGCAAGCGCTCGGCATCGCCCGCGATGAAATGTGTGGCGCCGCCCAAGGGACGGGCGTGATTGAGCATGCCTTCTGCAATATCAAGGGCCAGCCCGTTAGCGGCAGGAAAACGCTCACCCAAGGCACGGCTGAAATACCCGGTGCCGCAGCCCATATCCAGCCAACGAGCAGGAACAAAATCTTCCGGTAACCGATGCAACAACTCGCTGCCCACGTCGCGCTGTAATTCGGCCACGCTGTCGTAGCTCGCCGCCGCACGGGAAAAGGATGCCGCCACCTGGCGTTTGTCGGGCAAGCCGCCGGGCAGGTTGGGAAGGGATAAATCAGTCATCACCGAACTCATGCAAAAAGGCCTGAATCGCCCCCGCCACACCGTGGGGGTCCTCCAGAAGAAACGCGTGACTGGCCTGTTCAATCAGACCGATTTCGACATCCGGCAACAGTGCCAGCAAGTCCCCCGCCGCTTCGGCCGGGACCAGCCCGTCGAGACCGGCGAACAGATGCAATTGCGGGCCGCGAAACGCTTGCAACGCTTGTCGGGTATCCAATTGTGCGAGTAACTCCAGGCCGCTCATCAGCACCGGCGAAGACGTATGCGGTGCGCCAGCGAGCAACAGTCGCGACATCCCGCGCGGGTCTGCGGCACCTTGGGCGCACAGCAGCGAAAAACGTTTCAACGTCATGCGCGAGTCAGCCTTGCAGCCGGCCAGAAACGCATCGAAGGTCTCACCGAGCATCGCGCTCGGCCACTGCTCATGGGCGACAAAAGAAGGATTGCTCGCCAGGGTCACCAAGCCGCAGCAGCGGTCACCGCGTCGCGCCGCCAACTCGGACGCGAGCATTCCACCCAACGACCAGCCACCGAGCCAGGCATCCTGGGGCAGTGTCGAGTCCAACTCATCGAGCCATTCTTCAAGGTCGCTCGATTCCAGTTCCGGCAACGGCTCGATCTCGACGCGCAGATGCTCATCCAAACCCTGCAACGCGGCCGCCAAGGGTTCCAGCGGCGAAATCCCGAGACCCCAACCCGGCAGCAGAATCAGACGATCACGCATGGCTTGGCTCCGGTCCCAGTTGTTGAAAACAATCGGCCAGTCCATTTAACAATAGCTGTACCTGCGCCTCGCTGTGTGCGGCGGTCAGGGTCACCCGCAGACGAGCACTGCCGGCAGGCACGGTCGGTGGACGAATCGCAGTCACCATCAGCCCGCGTTCGCGCAGCATCTGTGACAGTCGAACCGCACGCCCGGCGTCGCCGATCATGATCGGCTGGATCGGCGTGAAACTGTCCATCAACTCCAGGCCAATCTGTTCGGCGCCTTGGCGGAACTGCCGAATCAGCGTCTGCAGATGCTCACGTCGCCAGTGTTCGCTGCGCAACAGCTCCAGGCTTTTCAGCGTCGCGCAGGCCAGCGCTGGCGGTTGGCTGGTGGTGTAGATATAAGGGCGAGCAAACTGGATCAGACTTTCGATCAACTCTTCGCTGCCGGCGACAAAAGCACCTGCCGTACCGAACGCCTTGCCGAGGGTGCCGACCAGTACCGGCACATCGTCCTGACTCAGCCCGAAATGCTCGACGATCCCGCCGCCATTGGCACCCAGCGGACCAAAGCCGTGAGCGTCGTCGACCATCAGCCAAGCGCCTTTGGCCTTGGCTTCCCGCGCCAGCGCCGGCAGGTCGGCGATGTCACCGTCCATGCTGAACACGCCATCGGTGACCACCAGCGTATTGCCAGTGGCCTTCTCTAGGCGCTTGGCCAGACTGGCCGCGTCGTTATGCAGATAGCGATTGAAACGCGCTCCGGACAACAACCCAGCATCCAGCAACGACGCATGATTGAGCCGGTCTTCCAGCACCGTATCGCCCTGCCCGACCAATGCGGTGACCGCGCCGAGGTTGGCCATGTAACCGGTGGTGAACAGCAACGCTCGCGGGCGGCCGGTGAACTCGGCGAGGGCTTCTTCCAGTGCGTGATGCGGGCCGCTGTGGCCGATGACCAAATGCGAGGCCCCACCGCCTACGCCCCATTTCGAAGCGCCAGCGCGCCAGGCCTCGATCACTAGCGGGTGATTGGCCAGGCCCAGGTAATCGTTGTTACAGAACGCCAGCAACGGCTGACCATCGACCACCACTTCCGGGCCCTGAGGACTCTCGAGTAATGGGCGCTGGCGATAAAGGTTTTCGGCACGACGGGCAGCAAGGCGCGCGCTGAGATCGAAAGACATGCAGACCTCGCGAGTAGGAAGAAACGACGAGCCCTGTAGGAGCTGCCGAAGGCTGCGATCTTTTGATCTTGCCCTTAAAAACAAAATCAAAAGGTCGCAGCCTTCGGCAGCTCCTACAAAGAAGCCTGAGCGGGGTCAGACAGCAGCGTTATAGAACTGCTCGCTGCTCTTCTGCTCCACCAGTGCCTGCTCGATGGCGGCCTGATGCACTTCGTCGGCGTGCTCTTCGCGGGCTTCCGGCAGGATGCCCAGACGCGAGAACAATTGCATGTCCTTGTCCGCCTGCGGGTTGGCGGTGGTCAGCAGTTTTTCGCCGTAGAAAATCGAGTTGGCGCCGGCAAAGAACGCCAAGGCCTGCATCTGCTCGTTCATCGCTTCGCGGCCGGCGGACAGACGCACGTGGGATTTCGGCATCAGGATGCGGGCGACCGCGAGCATGCGGATGAAGTCGAACGGGTCGACGTCATCGGCATTTTCCAGCGGCGTACCGGCAACTTTCACCAGCATGTTGATCGGCACCGATTCTGGATGCTCGGGCAGGTTGGCCAGCTGGATCAGCAGGTTGGCGCGGTCGTCGAGGGACTCACCCATGCCAAGAATGCCGCCGGAGCAGATCTTCATTCCAGAATCACGCACATAGGCCAGGGTTTGCAGGCGTTCGCTGTACGTACGGGTGGTGATGATGCTGCCGTAGAATTCAGGCGAGGTGTCGAGGTTGTGGTTGTAGTAGTCGAGACCGGCCTTGGCCAGTGCTTCGGTCTGATCCTGATCCAGGCGACCGAGGGTCATGCAGGTTTCCAGACCCAGCGCTTTCACGCCTTCGACCATCTTCAGCACGTAAGGCATGTCTTTGGCCGACGGGTGTTTCCACGCCGCGCCCATGCAGAAACGGGTCGAACCGATGGCCTTGGCGCGAGCGGCCTCTTCGAGGACCTTCTGCACTTCCATCAGTTTTTCTTTTTCCAGGCCGGTGTTGTAGTGACCGGACTGCGGACAATATTTGCAATCTTCTGGGCAAGCACCGGTTTTGATCGACAGCAGCGTCGAGACCTGGACGCGGTTGGCGTCGAAGTGCGCGCGGTGCACCGTCTGCGCCTGGAACAACAGGTCGTTGAATGGCTGAACGAAGAGTGCTTTGACTTCGGCCAAAGACCAGTCATGACGCAGGGTTGCAGTGGTGCTGGCGCTCATGGGCGTTTCCTTGTTTATGCTTGGCAAGCGGCTGGGGAATGGAATACCCACAGACGCGACACGGATGTTCGGCATATTTAAGGAAGAGCGATGCGCTGTCAACCACGATACGAAGACCAGGTTTACATCTGGTTAAAAAACAAACAAAGCTGTTTGCTCTGTGCAGAAGCGGCGGACGACACCACGCCAATCTGCATGGCCTGCGAAACCGAGTTGCCTTGGCTGGGCGACCACTGTCGAACCTGCGCCCTGCCCTTGCCTGCCATGGGCCTGACGTGCGGCCAATGCTTGAAACATCCGCCAGCCTTCGAGCGGGTCGCAGCACCCTGGACTTACAGCTTTCCCGTCGACAGTTTGATCACCCGTTTCAAACACAGCGCGAAGTGGCCGTTCGGCCGCCTGCTCGCCGAACTTCTCGCTCAATTCCTGCAACATCGCTTCGATGAGGATCTGGACCGGCCCGATGCGCTGATCCCGGTGCCGCTGGCCACCAAACGTCTGCACAAGCGGGGTTTCAACCAGGCGGCGATGCTCGCTCGCTGGCTCAGCGTCAGCCTCGACATTCCTTGTGATGAAACGCTGTTGCTGAGGATTCAGGACACCAGCGCGCAACAAGAGCTGAATGCCGACGCCCGTAAAAAGAACCTGCGCCACGCCTTTGCCTTGGCCCCCGCGGCCTCGATCAAGGGTCGCCACTTCGCATTGGTCGACGATGTGCTAACCACCGGCGCCACCGCCCAGGCCCTGGCTCGCTTGTTGATGGAGGCGGGCGCCGCGCGAGTCGATGTCTACTGCCTGGCCCGCACCCCCAAACCTGGCGATGGGGTCTGACTTGACTCTCGTACGCCAAGCCGCCAACGTCTTCCCCATTGTCATAGCCCAAAGCGTCTCGCCATGTCCTTGCCTACGTTGTTGTCCCAGCACATTGTCCGCCGCCCGCAGCGCATCGCGTTGCTGCAACACATCGCCGAACAAGGCTCCATCACCCGCGCCGCGAAAAGCGCAGGCCTGAGTTACAAAGCCGCGTGGGACGCCATTGATGAGATGAACAACCTCGCGCAGAAACCGCTGGTGGAGCGTAGCGTCGGTGGCAAGGGCGGCGGGGGCGCCAAACTGTCCAGCGAAGGCGAACGCGTGTTGCGTCTGTATCAAAAGCTGCAAGCCTTGCAGGCCCAGGTGCTGGAAGCTGCTGAAGAGGCCAGTGACCTGGGCTTGCTCGGGCGACTGATGCTCAGAACCAGCGCACGCAACCAACTGCACGGCAAGGTCGTGGCGATCGATACACAAGGGCGCAACGACCGCATCCGTCTTGAACTGGCCGAAGGCTTGCGTATCGATGCGCAGATCACTCACGACAGCACTCTGCGCCTGGAACTGCAAACCGGCACCGAAGTGGTGGCACTGATCAAGGCCGGTTGGCTGGAATTGCTGGGTATCGATCAAGCCGCGACGCCCGGCAACAATTGCCTGAAGGGCACGATTGAAGAAATCCTCGACGCCGAAGACGGTCCCAGCGAAGTGCGCATCGGCCTGCCCAATGGCCAGACACTCTGCGCCCTGGCCGAGCAACCGCACCTGAAAACCCTCGAACTCACCGCTGGCAAACCCGTTCTTGTGCAATTCGCGCCGTCCAATATTCTTCTCGGGACACCGCTCTGATCAGCGCTGCAACAAAACCTTCATCAGTCACCATTATGGTGACTGCAAAAACCCGCAGGGAGCCTGATGTGAGCCTATTAGAAGACAACCAACCGACCGACCTCGAAAAGATGGTCGGTCTCAGCCGTCGTGGTTTTATCAGCGCCGGCGCCCTCTGCGGTGCAGCGATGTTTCTCGGTGGCAACCTGCTGAGTCGCAGCGTGCTGGCCGCCAGCGTCAGCGCGGGATCCAGCAAACTGTTGGGTTTCGACAGCATCGCCGCCGCCACGACCGACACCATTACCCTGCCGCCGGGCTACAAGTCTTCGGTATTGATCAGCTGGGGCCAGCCACTGCAAAAGAATGGCCCGGCGTTCGACCCGAGCGGTAACGGCACCGCCGAGCATCAGGAAGTCCAGTTCGGCGACAATAACGACGGCATGAGCCTGTTCGAATTCCCCGGTGACAAAGACCGGGCGCTGATGGCGATCAACAACGAATACACCAACTACCGTTACCTCTACCCCCACGGCGGCACGCCGCAATCGGCAGAAGATGTGCGCAAGGCCCTGGCCTGTGAAGGGGTGTCGGTGATCGAAGTGCAGCGCAGGAACGGCCAATGGCAGTTCGTCCAGGGCTCGCGCTACAACCGGCGCATTCACGGTAACGCGCCGATCAGCCTGAGCGGTCCGGCGGCCGGTCACGAGTTGATGAAAACCAGCGCCGACAAACACGGCAAGAACGTCCTCGGCACCTTCCAGAATTGCGCCAATGGCAAGACGCCGTGGGGCACTTACCTCACCTGCGAAGAGAACTTCACCGACTGCTTCGGCAGCAGCAATGCCGAGCAGAAGTTCGACGCCGCGCAGAAACGCTACGGCGCGGTGGCCGCCAGCAAAGAGATCAACTGGCATCAACACGATCCGCGCTTCGACCTGGCGAAGAACCCCAACGAACTCAATCGTCATGGCTGGGTGGTGGAAATCGACCCGTTCGATCCGCAATCGACGCCGGTCAAACGCACCGCACTGGGCCGCTTCAAACATGAAAACGCCGCCCTGGCCGAAACCAACGACGGTCGCGCCGTGGTGTACATGGGCGACGACGAACGTGGCGAGTTCATCTATAAATTCGTCAGCCGCGACAAGATCAACCACAAAACCCCCAAGGCCAACCGCGACCTGCTGGATCACGGCACCTTGTACGTGGCGCGTTTCGACGCGGGCGACAGCAATGCCGACCACCCGAAAGGCCAGGGCCAGTGGATCGAACTGACCCACGGCAAGAATGGCATCGATGCCAGCAGCGGCTTTGCCGATCAGGCCGAAGTGCTGATTCATGCCCGCCTCGCCGCCAGCGTTGCGAGCGCCACGCGTATGGACCGTCCGGAATGGATCGTTGTCAGCCCCAAGGATGGCCAGGTTTATTGCACCCTGACCAACAACGCCAAACGTGGCGAAGAAGGCCAGCCGGTGGGCGGGCCGAACCCGCGCACGAAGAACGTCTACGGGCAGATCCTGCGCTGGCGCACCGATCGCGACGATCACGGCTCGAAAAGCTTTGCCTGGGACCTGTTTGTGGTTGCCGGCAACCCGGGCGTCCACGCCGGCACGCCGAAGGGCGGTTCGTCGAACATCACCCCGCAGAACATGTTCAACAGCCCGGACGGCCTGGGCTTCGACAAGGCCGGACGTCTGTGGATTCTCACGGATGGCGATTCGAGCAACGCCGGTGACTTCGCGGGCATGGGCAATAACCAGATGCTCTGTGCCGACCCGGTGACGGGCGAGATTCGCCGCTTCATGGTCGGGCCGGTGGGCTGCGAGGTGACGGGGATCAGCTTCTCGCCGGATCAGAAAACCTTGTTCGTCGGGATTCAGCATCCGGGGGAAAACGGTGGCTCGACCTTCCCGGAGCATCTGCTTAACGGCAAGCCGCGGTCTTCGGTAATGGCGATTTCCCGCGAGGATGGCGGGATCGTCGGCGCCTGATAAACGCCCCCTTCATGATCGTTCCCACGCTCTGCGTGGGAATGCAGCCCGGGACGCTCTGCCTCCCAAAATCGGACGCGAAGCGTCCGGTGAGGCATTCCCACGCAGAGCGTGGGAACGATCCAATGGGAACGATCCACCTAAAGAAGCCCTGTCTGCGCTACCATGTTTGGCCCGACGCGGCAGCCTGCTGCGCGCAGGAGTCAGCATGGCCCACCCGTTTGCAACGCTCACCCCAGACCTCGTGCTCGATGCCGTCGAAAGCATCGGCTTTCTCAGCGACGCCCGCATTCTGGCGCTCAACAGCTACGAGAACCGTGTCTATCAGGTCGGCATCGAAGACTCCGAGCCGCTGATCGCCAAGTTCTACCGCCCGCAACGCTGGACCAACGAAGCGATTCTCGAAGAACACCAATTCACCTTCGAACTCGCCGAGTGCGACGTACCGGTGGTCGCGCCGATGATCCACAACGGTGCCAGCCTGCACGAACACAACGGTTTCCGTTTCACTCTGTTTCCCCGTCGTGGCGGCCGTGCGCCGGAGCCGGGCAATCTCGACCAGCTGTATCGCCTGGGGCAACTGCTCGGTCGGCTGCACGCGGTCGGTGCTACAAAACCGTTCGAACACCGCGAAGCGCTGGGAGTGAAGAACTTCGGTCAGGACTCGCTGACGACATTGCTCGAAGGCAATTTCGTACCCAAAAGTTTGCTACCGGCCTACGAGTCCGTGGCCCGCGACCTGCTCAAGCGTGTCGAAGAGGTCTACAAGGCCACGCCGCACCAGAACATCCGCATGCACGGCGATTGCCACCCCGGCAACATGATGTGCCGCGATGAGATGTTCCACATCGTCGACCTCGACGACTGCCGCATGGGCCCGGCGGTGCAGGATATCTGGATGATGTTGGCGGGCGATCGTCAGGAATGTCTGGGGCAGTTGTCGGAATTGATGGACGGCTACAACGAATTCCACGACTTCGACCCCCGGGAACTGGCGCTGATCGAACCGCTGCGCGCCTTGCGCCTGATGCACTACAGCGCCTGGCTCGCCCGTCGCTGGGATGACCCGGCCTTCCCTCGCAGCTTTCCGTGGTTCGGCACCGAGCGGTATTGGGGCGATCAAGTGCTGGCGCTGCGTGAACAACTCGCCGCACTCAACGAAGAACCACTGAAGCTCTTCTAAACACACCAGACCTGTAGGAGCGAGGCTTGCCCGCGAAGAACGATGATGCGGTTCGTCAGACAAACCGCGTTATCGTTCTTCGCGGGCAAGCCTCGCGCCTACAAAAATCACAACACATCTATACAATCCCCTCTTTGTTAGCTGCCTAAGCAAGGATTCTCATGCAAGCCGCCAACCCGCGTCGCGGGTACATCCTGGGCCTGAGTGCCTACATCATCTGGGGACTGTTCCCGCTCTACTTCAAAGCCATCGCCAGCGTGCCCGCCGTGGAGATCATCATCCACCGAGTGCTGTGGTCCGCGCTGTTCGGCGCTTTGCTGCTGCTGGTCTGGAAGCATCCCGGCTGGTGGCGCGAACTGCGTGAGAACCCAAGGCGACTGGCGATTCTGGCCCTGAGCGGTACGCTGATCGCGGCCAACTGGCTGACCTACGTCTGGTCGGTGAACAACGGACGCATGCTCGAAGCCAGCCTCGGTTACTACATCAACCCGCTGGTCAACGTGCTGTTGGGGATGCTGATCCTCGGCGAACGGCTGCGGCGTATGCAATGGATCGCCGTGGGCCTGGCAGCGGTCGGTGTTGCGCAACAAGTGTGGCAAGTCGGCAGCCTGCCGTGGGTGTCACTGGTACTGGCATTGACCTTCGGCTTCTACGGACTGATCCGCAAACAGGCACCGGTCAAGGCGCTGCCGGGGCTGGTGGTGGAAACCTGGATGCTGGTGCCGATTGCCGTCGCCTGGCTGCTGTTCAATCCGACGGCGAGCAGTGCGCAAGCCGAATTCTGGACCACCTCTGAAGCCTGGTGGCTGGTGGCGGCCGGTCCGGTGACGCTGGTGCCGCTGGTGTGTTTCAACGCCGCCGCCCGGCACTTGCCCTATACCACCCTCGGATTTCTCCAGTACCTGGCGCCGACGCTGGTGTTGTTGCAAGCCGTTCTGCTGTTTGGCGAGCACTTGTCGTCCAGCACGCTGGTGGCGTTCATCTTTATCTGGGCCGGTTTGGCGGTTTACAGCATCGATGCGTGGATAAGTCTGCGCCGCCGCTGATCAGAAAACGTACAAACCTCTACAGGCCACGTCTCTCGAGGCCTGCATCCATCCTTCCCAAGGTTATCCACAGTGTGATCCCCGGCGTTTGTGCGCAAGTCACTGAAACTGCTGGTTTTTTGATCAGATCCTGAAGAGCCCCGATCAGCGTGGCCTGGCGAGGTATCTCTACAGGTTATCCACAGGCAGGTGCACGTATAACTTGGATAACCTTTTCAAGGTTCGCTGCGCAGCACCAATTCGACCATCAGATCGTCCGCCAGGGTTTCCAGGCGCGATTGCAGCACCTCCAGCGACAAGGTCAGTGGCACCGCAAGAATCGCCTCGGCATGAAACAGCGGCTCGCTGCTCATCGGCGCCGGTCGAACGTCGGTCACCAACTGCTCCAGGTTCACGCCCTGTTCACTCAGCAGACGCGTAATGTCTCGCACAATGCCGGGACGATCATTGCCCACCAGTTCCATGGCAATCGGCTTCCAGGTGCAGGACTGTTCGATGCCGCTCTCGGCGATCAGCACGCGAATCCCTTGGGTCGACAATCCCTGCAGGGCGTCTACCAATTCGTCGTAGGCCTCGGCCGGCACACCCACCCGAAGAATCCCGGCAAACTGTCCGGCCATCCGCGACATGCGGCTCTCCAGCCAGTTACCGCCGTGCTCGGCAATGCATTGAGCAATGCGCTCGACCTGCCCGGGCTTGTCTGGAGCAATTACAGTGAGTACGAGATGGTCCATGGCGCAGCCCTCTGGTCATGACTTTTGTTATAGAAAAACAAGTATAGGCAAGGGTTGATCTTGCGCTGAATCGGCTGACGTCTTCGCGGGCAAGCCTCGCTCCTACAAGGTCGGCGTGTACCGCGTTGGCATGAACGACGCGGACCTGTAGGAGCGAGCGGTGCGGCGATCCGACTTGCCCGCGAATGGGGCACCACCCACAATCCTGCCAAACCACAAATCGTGTACAAGTTTTTATATTTAACTGGAACAATCCAATAGTTTTTTGAGAACATCACGGCCCCCGACATGACCGCAATACGTCATGTGGTCGCAGAACGACGTAATTAGTCTAATTTTCACAACCGCAATTCATCATGTAGTATGCCGCAGCAAGCACTACATAACGCTGGATCGATGTCTGCCGCAGGTGCCGTCGCAACCCCTGAAAGCCCTGTCAGCACGGCCGCAAAGCCGTTGATCGGATCGAACCCGGCCGCCAGCAATGGCATGTACTGGTAGATGGGTTTGTGGTTTAAATGGCCAGAGGCTTCATTGTCAAATTGAAGAGCTGAAAAGCGAAATAGCTGAGCAGAGTGAGGCAAGCAATGACTGAACACGTTCAAGTCGGTGGCCTGCAGGTCGCCAAAGTCCTGTTCGACTTCGTGAACAACGAAGCCATTCCCGGTACCGGCCTCACCGCCGACACGTTCTGGGCCGGTGCCGACAAGGTCATCCATGACCTGGCACCGAAGAACAAAGCCCTACTCGCCAAACGCGATGATTTCCAGGCACGTATCGATGCCTGGCACCAGGCTCGTGCAGGTGTTGCGCACGATGCGGTGGCCTACAAAGCCTTCCTGCAAGACATCGGTTATCTGCTGCCAGAAGCGGCTGATTTCCAGGCAACGACACAAAACGTCGATGACGAAATCGCCCGCATGGCCGGTCCACAGCTGGTGGTGCCGGTGATGAACGCGCGCTTCGCGCTCAACGCCTCGAACGCTCGCTGGGGTTCGCTGTATGACGCACTCTACGGCACCGACGCCATCAGCGAAGCGGACGGCGCGGAAAAAGGCAAAGGCTACAACAAGGTTCGCGGCGACAAGGTCATCGCCTTCGCCCGCGCCTTCCTCGACGAAGCCGTGCCACTGGCTGCCGGCTCCCACGTCGACTCCACCGGCTACAAGATCGTTGACGGCAAACTGGTGGTCGCCCTCAAAGGCGGCAGCAACTCGGTTTTGAAGAGCTCTGGCCTGCGCAACGATGCGCAACTGATCGGTTTCCACGGCGATACAGCGGCTCCAACCGCGATCCTGCTGAAGAACAATGGCCTGCACTTCGAAATCCAGATCGATGCCAGCACCCCGGTCGGCCAGACCGACGCGGCCGGCGTCAAAGACATCCTGATGGAAGCCGCGCTGACCACCATCATGGACTGCGAAGACTCCGTCGCCGCGGTCGATGCCGATGACAAAGTGGTGATCTACCGCAACTGGCTCGGCCTGATGAAGGGCGATCTGTCGGAAGAAGTCTCCAAGGGCGGTCAGACCTTTACCCGCACCATGAACGCCGATCGCACGTACACTGCCCTCGATGGCAGCGAACTGAGCCTGCACGGTCGCTCGCTGTTGTTCGTGCGCAACGTGGGTCACCTGATGACCACCGACGCGATCCTCGATAAAGACGGCAACGAAGTTCCGGAAGGTATTCTCGATGGCCTGGTGACTTGCCTCGCGGCGATTCACAGCCTCAACGGCAATAGCTCGCGCAAGAACAGCCGTACCGGCTCGGTCTATATCGTGAAGCCGAAGATGCACGGCCCGGAAGAAGCTGCATTCACCAACGAGCTGTTCGGCCGCATCGAAGACGTCCTCGACTTGCCGCGCAACACCCTCAAAGTCGGGATCATGGACGAGGAACGCCGTACCACGGTCAACCTCAAGGCCTGCATCAAGGCCGCCAGCGAGCGCGTGGTGTTCATCAACACCGGTTTCCTCGACCGCACAGGCGATGAAATCCACACCTCCATGGAAGCCGGCCCGATGGTGCGCAAAGCGGACATGAAGGCCGAGAAGTGGATCGGCGCGTACGAGAACTGGAACGTCGACATCGGGCTGAGCACTGGCCTGCAAGGTCGCGCCCAGATCGGTAAAGGCATGTGGGCCATGCCGGACCTGATGGCGGCGATGCTCGAACAGAAAATCGCTCACCCGATGGCCGGCGCCAATACCGCCTGGGTTCCATCGCCGACCGCCGCCGCGCTGCATGCGTTGCATTACCACAAGGTCGACGTGTTCGCCCGTCAAGCCGAACTGGCCAAACGTGCGCGTGCTTCGGTGGACGACATCCTGACCATCCCGTTGGCCGTCAATCCAGACTGGACCGCAGAGCAGATCAAAAACGAACTGGACAACAATGCCCAGGGCATTCTCGGTTACGTGGTGCGCTGGATCGACCAGGGCGTGGGCTGCTCGAAAGTGCCGGACATCAATGACGTCGGCCTGATGGAAGACCGTGCAACGCTGCGTATCTCCAGCCAGCACATCGCCAACTGGCTGCGCCACGGCATCGTCACGGAAGATCAGGTGATGAAAAGCCTCAAGCGCATGGCGCCGGTGGTTGACCGTCAGAACGCCAGCGACCCGCTGTACCGTCCGCTGGCACCGAACTTCGACAGCAACATCGCCTTTCAGGCGGCGGTCGAACTGGTGGTCGAAGGCACCCAACAGCCGAACGGCTACACCGAGCCGGTTCTGCACCGTCGTCGCCGCGAGTTCAAGGCTGCCAATGGCCTTTGATTAAACGCTGACGCCGGATATGAAAAAGCCCTGATCGAAAGATCGGGGCTTTTTTGCTTCAGATTGATCGTTCCCACGCTCCGCGTGGGAATGCAGCCCGGGACGCAGAGCGTCCATGGAGGCATGCCCACGCGGAGCATGGGAACGATCACGGCAAAGACTCCATCCCCAGCTCATGCTTGACCAATTCAAGCAGTTTGCCGCTATCGATGGGTTTGAGCAGAAAGTCCACTACGTGCAAATGCATGGCTTCAATTGCATCCTTCACGTCGGCGTCGCCGGAAACGATGATGATCGGCAACGCCGCACGCGCCGAGTCTCGCACCTGGCGGATCAGTTCCAGGCCATCGACATGTCTCATCCGCAGGTCGGTAATCACCAGCCCGATCGATGACTTCGTCTCCAGCAATTTGAGCGCCGTTTCGCCACTGGCCGCCGTCATGCAGTGAATGCCGTCCAGTCCCAGAATTTCCGACAGCAATTCCCTGGAGTCCTTATCGTCATCGACGATCAGTACCCGCTGCGGCGGCAAGTCTGGTTCCAACATGACGGCACTGAGCGCTTCGCGCTCGGCATCACTCAAAATATCGTGGTCGGACATGGCTTTCTCTACGTTTTCGGTTCGATCCCTGACACAAGGGTCAGACATCGCTCAGCAGACTTCAATGTGCACGTCGTCGGAAACTTTTCCAATAGACAATGTAGGAGGTTTTTCCCACCGTTGTGTCAGACATTTCCCATATTCAGGCCGCGGTACTGCCTACCTAGACTTACGTCCAATGGGCACTCTGCCCGTAGGGGCGGACCATGGCAGGGAAAGATCCGACACAACAATTCTAAAAAGACTGCGGTAATGGTTATGAGTAAAGCGGACGCCTTCACCCAGGCAGGGAAAACCGCGGTGTTGCAGAACATCCAGGGCACTGTGCAATTCCTACAGCGCTTCCCGCCGTTCAATCAGATGGAAAACGCCCACTTGGCCTATCTGGTCGAGCAATGTCAGCTGCGTTTTTATGCACCCGGCGAAAGCATCATCAAGCCTGCCGATGGCCCGGTTGAGCATTTCTACATCGTCAAACAGGGCCGGGTCGTGGGCGAACGTCCGCACACGGCCAAGGGCGGGACCGAAACCACCTTCGAAATCACCACCGGCGAGTGTTTCCCCCTCGCCGCGCTACTGGGGGAACGGGCGACTCGTACCGAACATCTGGCGGCCGAAGATACCTTTTGCCTACAGCTGAATAAGCTGGCGTTCATCAAACTGTTCGCACTTTCCAGCCCGTTTCGCGACTTTGCCCTACGCGGTGTCAGCAGTTTGCTGGATCAGGTCAATCAACAAGTCCAGCAAAAAGCCGTGGAAACTCTCGGTACCCAGTACTCGCTCAATACCCGGCTGGGCGAACTGGCCATGCGTCACCCGGTGACCTGCAGCCCGATCACGCCTCTGCGCGAAGCCGTGACGCTGATGCACGATCAGCAAGTCGGCAGCATTGTGGTGATCGATGAGCAAAAGGCGCCGCTGGGCATTTTCACCCTGCGCGACTTGCGGCATGTGGTGGCCAACGGCACCAGCGATTTCAGTGAAGCCATTGAAGGGCACATGACCCGGGCGCCGTTTTACCTGACGCCGGACCACAGTGCCTTCGACGCCGCGATTGCCATGACCGAGCGGCATATCGCCCACGTCTGTCTGGTCAAGGACCAGCGCCTGTGCGGCGTGGTCTCGGAGCGTGACCTGTTTTCCCTGCAACGGGTCGATCTGGTGCATCTGGCGCGGACTATTCGCAGTGCCCAGAAGCTGGAAAACCTGGTGGCGATGCGCGGCGAAATCGGCCAATTGGTGGAGCGGATGCTGGCTCACGGCGCGTCCTCGACCCAGATCACTCACATCATCACCCTGCTCAACGACCACACCGTGTGCCGGGTGATCGAACTGGTGCTCGCCGAGAAAGGTGACCCAGGCGTACGGTTCAGTTGGCTGTGTTTCGGCAGCGAAGGCCGTCGCGAGCAAACGCTGCACACCGATCAGGACAACGGCATTCTGTTCGAAGCCCGCGACGCGGCCCACGCCGCTGAGATTCGTGGCAAGTTGCTACCCATCGCCCAGCAGATCAATCAGAACCTGGCGCTGTGCGGCTTCACCCTGTGCAAGGGCAACATCATGGCCGGCAATCCCGAGCTGTGTTTGTCCCGGGCCGAATGGGCGCGACGCTTCGCGGCGTTTATCCGTGAGGCGACACCGGAAAACCTGCTGGGATCGAGCATCTATTTCGACCTGCGTGTGGTCTGGGGCGACGAGCGAGGCTGCGAGCAACTGCGCCAAGGCATCCTCGATCAGGTCGGCGACAACCGCTTGTTCCAGCGGATGATGGCCGAGAACGCCCTGCGCAACCGTCCGCCCGTGGGCCGTTTCCGCGAATTCGTGCTGGCTCGCAAAAATGGCGAGAAAGCCACGCTCGACCTGAAACTCCAAGGTCTCACCCCATTCGTCGACGGCGCTCGAGTGCTGGCCTTGGCCCACGGCATCGACACCAACAATACCTTGGAGCGCTTTCGTCAGTTGGTGGACAAAGAGATCATCGAACGGCTCGACGGCGCGGCGTACGAAGAGGCGTATCACTTCATCCAGCAAACCCGCATGCAGCAACATCAACTACAGACTCGGGAGAATTTGCCCTACTCCAACCGTGTCGATCCTGACAGCCTCAATCATCTGGACCGACGCATCCTGCGTGAATCCCTGCGCCAGGCCCAACGCCTGCAAAGCAGCCTGACCCTGCGGTATCAGTTATGAACCTGTTTTCATGGCTGCGCCCGGTCAGCCCTATTTTGCCCGGCGAACTGCAACAACGTCTGGAGCGCTTGCCTGCCGTGGCCGAGCTGGGCGATTGCAGCCTGCGCGAACAACGCTGGGTGGTACTCGACCTGGAAACCACCGGGCTGAACCTGAACAAGGATCGGCTGCTGTCCATCGGCGCGGTGGTGATCGAGGACGGGGCGATCGATTTCAGTCAGCCATTCGAACGCACGCTGCAATGCACCGAACTCAAACTTGGCCCCAGCGTGTTGATTCATGGTCTGGGCCCGAGCGCCATTGCCGCCGGCAGCGATCCCGCGCAGGCCTTGCTCGAATTCATGGAGTTTGTCGGTGACAGTCCAGTGTTGGCCTTTCATGCGCCGTTCGACCAGCACATGCTGGGGCGCGCGCTGAAAGAACATCTGGGCTACAAGTTGCAGCATCCGTTTCTGGATGTCGCAGACATCGCGCCGCTGTTGTGCCCGCAGGCGCACTTTCGCGAGGCCGGGCTGGACGAGTGGACCGACTGGTTCAAGCTGGAGCTCTTCGAACGGCATAACGCCAGTGCCGATGCCTTGGCGACGGCGGAGCTGATGCTGATTTTGTTCAGCCGGGCGCGGCAGCAGCAGATTCTTAGCCCGTTGAATTTGCAGCAGCGGCTGAGTCAGTGGAAGCGCAGACAGCGCGCGCCCTCTTTTTAAGTTTTACAGCGCCCGTTTTGGCACGTCTTTGACCTGCTCGGGCGGGGCATTCCCGCCGTCCTCGCCATTGGAAGGCTATTGCAGCGCGGTTGAACGACCTCAGCGCAGCATCTGCCGCACGCCCAACAGAATGATTACGCCGCCACAGACAGAATCGATCCAGCGCTTCTGTTTTCTGTACACGTCGGCAACGCGCTGGTGTGACAGCGCCAAGGCGACAAAGCCGTACCAGAAAGAGGCAACAATGGCGACAACCGCCAGCATGGCGGCTAAGGTTTCGATGCTGACGTGGGGAGGCGTGGCCGCGGAAAAAATGGCGGCATAGAACGCGATGGACTTGGGGTTCGCAATGTTGGTAGCAACGCCCTGCAGGAACGCTTTGCGGCGAGTTATGGTAGTGGTGCAGGGGTCGCGGCTCAGACCAGCGCCTCGCAACACGATCAGTCGCGCGCCGAACCAGATCAGGTAGGCAGCGCCCAGAAACTTGATGACCACCGCCAGCCATGGGAGCCATGTAAACACCATGCCGATCCCCAGAATGGCGCAGGTAGCCCAGAACAGATTCACCACCACGATGCCAGCGACCAGCATGAACGCTTCGGTGATCGTCGATGACGCTGCTTTGTGTGCCACTGCGACAAAGTTCGGCCCAGGTATGACCACCCCTGCGCAATACACTGAAAAAACCGCCAGCACCGCGGCCCAATTAACCATAAGTCTTTACCTTGTCAGTGAATGGGTTATGTCCGGGGCGACGCTCTACATCAGGCCTTCAGGCGAGGTGAGTGACGGCTACCCCACGAAATGCTCCAGCCAGAATGCGCAGACTCTCGCGGGTATGCACGTCCAGCCAACGGGAGTACATGACCATTTCCACGGGCGGTAATGGCGGCAATCCAAACAGCTCGCCAACATCGATCAATCGGGACGAAGCCAGACGCGTTGGCAGCGGCGCGACGCCGATACCCGCCGCCGCCGCGTACAGCGCAGTAGAGACGCCGCCGCCGATAAACGCATCCGACCACTGAATACCTTCCTGCGCCAGTAAACGGATTGCGATTGCGCGTATCCCGCAGGAGTCATCCACGGTCACCAGCGGCATCGGATCGCCACGGGTGCGCATAGAGAGATCGGCGAACCAGCCGTAGCGGTCTTCGAAGAGACTCTCGGCGTCTCGTCGATGTTTTTCGTTGCGCACGATCGCCACGTCAATTTCCTCGCGATCGAACTCCGTCAATAATTCGTGCGACGCCCCCACTCGCACGCTGATGTCCAGCGTTGGATCGTAGGACTTTATTTTTTCCAGCACCCTCGGCAGTTCGGGGCCAGCCACATGATCGCTGATGCCCAGCCGCAGTTTACGAGGTGTGTAGGCGACTTCAGAGAGTGCTAATTGTTGCGCGGCCAATAACGTACGGGCCCGCGGCAGAAACGCTTCGCCATCGGGTGACAGCTTGATCGAGCGCGGGGTGCGATTGAGTAAGCGTCGACGCAGGGTGCGCTCCAACCGCGAGACCTTGAGACTGACAGCGGCCTGGGTCAGCCCTAGTACTTCCGCCGCTTGGGTAAAACTGCGCATGTCGGTGGTCAGTACAAACGCTTCAACAGTCGATAGATCGAGATGAGTTGTCATTCAGAGATAACCATTGGTTATTACAGATATATCCTATCATAAATTTACAACCCTCCCAGCCCTTGCCACCATCCGCCCGGAATGGCTCACAAAAGCGTCTGAACACGGGAGATTGGTTGAGCTCGCGCCATTCAGCGAAAAGGGCTGTTCGCTACTGGTGATCTGGGAACACCCGGTCACACCGATTGATGCCGATGAGGAAATTTGCGCATGAGCCACACTAAAACCAGCACCATTGCCGCGCCCACCGCGAGTATAAATCGCCATCGATGGGTCGTACTCGCTGTCGGGGTGGCGGCACAAGCAAGCTTCTCGCTGGGTTTTCAGGGCATCCCGGCCACTGGCCCGTTACTGCAGGACGCTTACGGCCTGACCCTTGATCAGTTGGGCCTGATACTCGGTGCGATTGCCTTGGGTATTGCCGCCTCGGAAGTCATTTGGGGCTTGCTGACCGACAAGTTGGGCGACCGCTTTGTCTTGCTGACCGGTCTTCTGAGCACGAGCCTGATCTTTGCCCTGCTGGCGATGTTCGGCACCCCCAGGGTCGGTTCCATTCCGGGAGTCTTGCTACTGGGCAGTGGCCTGCTGGCGCTGGGCATCCTGGGCGGCAGTATCAACGGCTCCAGTGGCAAGGCGGTGATGTCCTGGTTCCAGGACGGTGAACGTGGTTTCGCCATGAGCATCCGCCAGACTGCAGTGCCGGTCGGCGGCGGAATCGGTGCAGCCATCCTGCCCTGGGTCGCGCTGCACTTTGGTTTCATCAGCGTCTTCAGTACGCTGGCCGTGACCAGCCTGCTCGCTGCAATGGCCGCCTGGACCTGGCTCACGCCGGCACCGGTACAACCGGCACCACGGGTCAATCCGGTTGCCAGCCCCAAGAGCACACTCAATGACCCGCACATGTGGCGCCTGTTCCTGACCAGCAGCCTGCTCACCGTACCGCAGTTCGCAGTGCTGACCTTTTCCGCGATTTACTTGATCAACGAGTTTCATCTGGGTATTGCAGTGACCTCGGCGGTGATCTTCGCGGTGCAGCTACTCGGCGCCGTCGCTCGGGTCTGGAGCGGTCGCTGGACTGACAAACACAATAATCGTCGCGCGTTCGTGCGGGGTATCGCCCTACTCGCTGCAGTGTCTTTGGTGCTGCTGCAATTGAACATCCTGACGTTCAACGCACCGGCCCTCAGTGTGCTGCTGCTGATTGCGGCTGGCGTGTTCGGCTCCGCGTGGCACGGGGTGGCCTACACCGAGATCGCGGTGATGGCCGGTGCGGCAAGGGTCGGGACGGCCCTGGGAATCGAGAACACCGCAGTGTTCGCCGCCGCGTTCGCAACACCGGCGTTGATCCCGGTGTTGCTGCGCAGTTTCTCCTGGGCTGAAGTCTGGGGAGGAATCGCCCTGCTCTGTCTGTTTGCTTTTGTCCTGTCGCCAAAACGCAAGCCCTGAGCCATGTCGGTTTGGCCGTTCCGGAGAACACCATGAATCCTCTATCCAGCCTCGTGACTTTCGCGTCGGTGGTCGAACATCGAAGTCTCTCCAGGGCGGCCGAACATCCGAGCACTTGCCAAACGGTGCTCGACGCTGATTCGCCGTCAATCAGCAGTCGGGTTTGTCTGCCGTGAAGCGCCGAGCCGGGTTCACCGCCGCACCGAATTCACGCAGAGCCTTGGCGCCGATCAACAGCGGGTAATTGAAGCTGCTGCGGTCGGTGAGGTTGACCTCGACGGTGCGCTTGATGTTGCCCAGGCACAATTCCAGATCGACCACCGGCCGCTTGGTGGGTTCGATCGTTTCCTTGTCATCCTCGTCTTCTTCGGAACGGGTCTTGATCTTGCTGATCCGCGCGACCTTGTGCTCATAGACCTTGTTGCTCGCGCCTTTGGTGGCGAGGCGGAAGCGCACCCACTCGTCGCCGTCGCGGGTGAAGGTTTCGATGTCCTTGGCCGACAGCGACGCGGTCAGGGCGCCGGTGTCCATTTTGGCCTTGAGGACTTCGCCGCCGATTTCCGGCAGCGCGATGTATTCGTAACGCCCATACAAGGTCGGCTCGGCGGCCAAGACCGGCAGGGCCATGAGGGAAAGCAGTGCAAGGAGAGATTTCACGTAATGGGCTTCCTTAGGGATGTGGACACATGGCCGAATTCTAGACCGCAGAAAACAGCGATAGTTGGACCGCCTCACACCTCTGTGGCGAGGGAGCCAGCTCCTGTTCGAGTGCGCAGCGCTCGTAAAAACCGCTGCATGCGGTATACCTGAAAAATCGCGGCGTCTGGTTTTGGGGCCGCTTCGCAGCCCAGCGGGAGCAAGCTCCCTCGCCACAGGGATCTCATAACGCTGGAAGCATACCGCCACAAACATGAAACATTCGTCACCACCCATTTGGCCTGTCGCCTGAAGCTGCTTATCATGGCGCGCCCACACGTTTTCAAGAGTTACCTATGCGCCGCCTGCTCACCGGCTGTTTCGTTACCCTGCTGTTGTTGCTTAACACCCTGATGCTGTTCGGACCGTTGATGGTGTTCGCCCTGCTCAAACTGGTTCTGCCCGGACGTTTTCGCGATGCCGCCTCCTGGACGGTGATGTGGATTGCCGAAACCTGGGCCGAAATCGACAAACTGATTTTTCGTCTGTGCATTCCCACCCAGTGGGACATTCGCGGTGGCAATGATCTACGCCGCGACACTTCGTATCTGGTAATCGGCAACCATCAATCCTGGGTCGATATACCGGCGCTGATCCAGGCCCTTAACCGGCGCACGCCGTTCTTCAAATTCTTCCTCAAGAAAGAACTGATCTGGGTGCCGTTCCTGGGCCTGGCCTGGTGGGCTTTGGACTATCCGTTCATGAAGCGCTACACCAAGGCGTTTCTGGCAAAGAACCCGGAGCTGGCCGGCCAGGACCTGGAGATCACCAAACAAGCCTGCGCGTTGTACAAGCGTCAGCCAGTGACGGTGGTCAATTATCTGGAAGGCACCCGCTACACCAGGGCGAAAAGCGCCCAGCAGCAGTCACCGTTCACCCACCTGCTCAAGCCCAAGGCGGGCGGCGTGGCATTTGTGCTGGCGGCGATGGGCGAACAACTGGATGCCATTCTCGATGTGACCGTGGTGTATCCACAGCAGCAGATTCCAGGGTTCTGGGATTTGATCAGCGGTCGCGTGCCAAGGGTGATCATCGATATCCAGACCCGCGAACTGGACCCGGCGCTGTGGCAAGGCGATTACGAAAACGATCCAGCGTTTCGCGAAACAATCCAGAACTGGGTCAACCAGCTCTGGATCGATAAGGACCGGCGCATCAAGGCATTACGCGCCGAAGGCTGACTCAGCTGCCGGTGCCTGCACCCCAGATCCCGCCGAGATTTTGCAGCAACGAACCGGCCACGCCTTGCTGGCCGAGATATTGCAGAATCACCGGGGCAAACATGCCGATCATCCCGGTGTCCATGCCCAGGGCACCGAAGGCGTTGTTCAGGTCGTTGGTGTCTTTGACGTTACCCAGCAAGCCATCGAGTAACGCATTTTTGTCCGAGCCCGCCCCGAGCAGCCCGCCCAGACCGTTCAGGCCACCGATGGCGCTGTTGCCAGCGATTTGACTGAGACCCGGCACGTTTTTACTCAGCTCGGAGAAGTCCTGGCCGCTGAGCTGATTTCTCGCCAGCCCCAGCATCGCACCGGCACCGCCGATGGCCTGCTCCGGGGTGATGTCGAGCTGCGAGCCCAGGGTATTGAGCAAACCGGCGGCCTTGGGCGCCGCCGCCACGATGCCATCGGCCTCATCGCCTCCATCATCGTCCTCGCCGCCTTCGTTGCCCTGCATCGCCGAAACCGCTTTGGCCGCATCAACGAGGCTGAACTGTGCAAAGGCCGGGCTGGCGACCAGTGTCGTCAACGAAGCGACAGCCATGAGCGAGGCCAGTGCAAAACCGCGTGAAACTTTCATCCAGACATCCTCGATTGCCATGAAAACCGCCCGGTAACGAGGCGGAAAAACTGCCGATTTGACCGGGTATCCGGTGGCATGTTCCCCCGTCACGTCGATGAGCGGACTCACGCGATGAATGGCACATGGGGCACGCGGATCTGGCGGAAGAAATGAGGCGAGCTTTTGTGCCGGGGGGTAATGTGAACCCCAAAAAAAACGGCGACCCGAGGGTCGCCGTTTTGCTTTGCGTGAAGCCCTTACGCCGCGCTGAACAACTTGTGCGGATCGATCACAAACTTCTTCGGCACGCCCGCATCGAACTCCCCATAACCACGTGGAGCGTCATCCAGGCTGATGACTTCAACACCCACGATGTCGGCAATCTTGATGCGGTCCCACATGATCGCCTGCATCAGTTGGCGGTTGTACTTCATCACTGGCGTCTGGCCGGTGTGGAAGCTGTGGGATTTGGCCCAGCCCAGACCGAAGCGAATGCTCAGGCTGCCCATTTTCGCGGCCGCGTCCACAGCACCTGGATCTTCGGTTACGTACAGGCCAGGGATGCCGATTTTGCCGGCAACGCGAACCACGCCCATCAGGGAGTTGAGCACGGTTGCCGGGGCTTCGTGTTTCACGCCGGCATGGCCGTGGCCGCGGGCTTCGAAACCTACGGCGTCGACGGCACAATCCACTTCTGGTTCACCCAGCAGCGCGGCGATCTGTTCGTGCAGTGGGGTGTCTGTCGACAGGTCGGCAATTTCGAAACCCTGAGCCTTGGCGTGAGCCAGGCGGATCGGGTTGACGTCACCGATGATCACCACTGCAGCGCCCAACAGGCGAGCGGAAGCGGCAGCGGCCAGACCCACCGGACCAGCGCCCGCGATGTATACGGTGCTACCTGGGCCAACGCCGGCAGTCACTGCGCCGTGGTAACCGGTCGGCAGAATGTCGGAGAGGCAGGTCAGGTCACGGATTTTCTCCATCGCGCGATCGCGATCCGGGAGTTTCAGCAGGTTGAAGTCGGCATACGGCACAAACGCGTATTCGGCTTGGCCACCGGTCCAGTCACCCATGTCGACATAACCATAGGCACCGCCCGGACGCGCCGGGTTAACGCTCAGGCAGACGCCAGTATGTTGCTCTTTGCACGAACGGCAACGGCCACAGGCAACGTTGAAAGGTACCGACACCAAGTCGCCGATCTGCAGGTTCTCGACACCGCTGCCCTTCTCGATCACTTCACCCGTGATCTCGTGGCCCAGCACCAGACCGGTCTGAGCGGTGGTGCGACCGCGCACCATGTGCTGATCGGAACCACAAATATTGGTGGAAACTACGCGCAGGATGACACCGTGCTCGATCTTCCTGCCGCGTGGGTCCTGCATTTTGGGATAGTCGATTTTCTGTACCTCGACCTTGCCTGCGCCGAGATACACGACACCACGATTACCAGACATGCTTTCACCTCGCTGTTGTTTTTATGTAGCGGTCGCGTCGCCATGGACCGGCGGCGCGTTGATTGCTCGGTAAGTCAAAAGATCGCAGCCTTCGGCAGCTCCTGCAGAGACATGCAATCGGCGTAGGAGCTGCCGAAGGCTACGATCTTTTCAGGCAGTAAAAACGTTAGAGCACAACTGTCCTGTTAGCGTTAAGGAACACGCGTCTTTCAATGTGATAACCCACCGCCCGCGCCAGGGTCAGCCCTTCGACATCCCGCCCCTTGGCGATCAAATCTTCTGGGTAATGACTGTGATCCACAGCCTCCACGCCCTGGGCGATGATCGGGCCTTCGTCCAGGTCGTTGTTGATGTAGTGCGCCGTGGCGCCGACCAGTTTCACGCCCTTGTTGTAGGCCTGGTGATACGGCTTGGCGCCTTTGAAACCCGGCAGCAGGGAGTGATGAATGTTGATCGCCTTGCCATCGAGTTTGCGGCACAGCTCTGGCGACAGGACTTGCATGTAGCGCGCAAGGACCACCAGTTCAGCGCCGGACTCTTCAATCACCTGCCAGACCTGACGCTCCTGCGACGGTTTGTCGTTCGGGTCCAGCGGGAAATGGTAGTACGGAATCTGGTGCCAGTCGGCCAACGGCTTGAGGTCCGGGTGGTTGGAGACCACGGCGACCACGTCCATCGACAACTGGCCGATGCGCTGGCGGTAGAGCAAGTCGTTGAGGCAGTGATCGGCCTTGGAGACCATGATCACCACTTTTGGCCGGTGGTGCGGCGGGGTCAGCTCGAAGATCATGCCAAAGGCTTCACCACGTTCCGCCAAACCGGCGCGAAAGGCTTGTTCATCGAAGCCATCGGGCTGACGGAATTCCACGCGAATGAAGAAACGGCCCGAGAGCCGGTCATCGAAAGAATGGTGCTCGGTGACGTAGCAGCCCTGCTCGAACAGAAAGCGGGTCACCGCATCCACGGTGCCAAGGACGCTGGGGCAGTCGGCAGTCAGAATCCATGTGTCTGGGGCGCGGCTCATAGTGCGGTGACTCCTGTAGCGAAACTGTCTGATCGTTCCCACGCAGAGCGTGGGAACGATCATTACGCCTGGACGCTAAGCCCGTATTCGGCGGCCGCATCCTGCAACCACAACCACCAGTAATCCGAGAAGCTGCGGCGGATCAGCAGTTCCCAGGTGTCTTCGGCAGTGTGGCGGATCATCAGTTGCGACTTGGCGAACACCGTGCCGACAGCCTTGCCCACCGGGAAGTTGTTGGGATGCACGTCGTAGCTGGTGGATTTCATCAGCACCTGACGTACGTTCGGGCCGCTGAGTTCGAGGATCTGTTGGCCACCGCTGACGTTGACGATCTGGATGTGCAGGTCGCCCAGGGCTTTGCGCAATTTCTGCTCGGCGGCGAATTCTTCGCCGGTCGGCACGATCAGCAGCCATTCATCCGGCCCCATCCATTGCAGGCTGGTTTCACCTTTGATCACCACGGTCAACGCGGCTGGCAGCTCCAGACCCAGGGCCTTGTGCACGCCGGCAGCGAACGCTGGATCATGGCCATCGCCACGAATGGTCAGGTGACCGAGGAGTTTTTTCTCACGCACGATCACGCCGGCGTTCTTGCGGCCCTTGCCCACCAGGCTGGCGAGGTCGGCGTGATGCAGCGACGACTCGGCCTTGGCCCCGGTGGTTGGGCGTTGTTGGTAAACATTGGCTGCGGTCATAAAGCACCTGTCCTGAATTCTGTGTCGCTCCCGCGCCAGGCGCGGGAGCGATCGATTACACGTTCTGGCGATCGCCTTTCGGATCGAAGAACACCGAAGAAACGATTTCCGCCTCGATCACGCTGCCGTCGGCCAGCGGTGCGAACACCCGCTCACCCATGCGCTTCAGGCCGCCCTTGACCACACCCATGGCAAACGAATAGCCGAGGGAGTTGTGCAAGTAGCTGGAAGTCACGTGACCGACCATGGTCATCGGGATGGTTTGCTTGGTGTTGAACACCAGTTGCGCACCTTCCGGCAGCCATTTGGTCGGATCGATCGGCTTCAGACCGACCAGCTGTTTGCGCTGATCACGCACGCAGTCTTCGCGGTTCATGCCACGCCAGCCGATCCACGAGAACGGTTTGGTGCGACCGACACACCAGCCCATGTTCAGGTCGTCCGGGGTCATCGAGCTGTCAGTGTCCTGACCAACGATGATGAAGCCCTTCTCTGCCCGCAGTACGTGCATGGTTTCAGTGCCGTACGGAGTCAGGTTGTACTTCTTGCCGGCCTCGACGATTTTCTCGAGCACGCCCATGGCGTAGTCGGCCTGCACGTTGACTTCGTACGACAGCTCGCCGGTAAACGAAATCCGGAATATCCGCGCCGGTACGCCGCCAACTAGAGCTTCTTTCCAGGTCATGAACGGGAAAGCTTCATTGGCCAGATCGACGTCGGTGACTTCGCTGAGCAGTTTGCGGCTGTTCGGCCCGGACAGGGTCATGGTCGCCCAATGGTCAGTCACGGAGGTGAAGTACACCTTCAGGTCTGGCCATTCGGTCTGATGGTAGATTTCCAGCCATTGCAGCACGCGTGCAGCGCCGCCGGTGGTGGTGGTCATCACGAAATGGTTGTCGGCCAGGCATGCAGTCACGCCGTCGTCGAACACCATGCCGTCTTCTTTACACATCAGGCCGTAACGCGCCTTGCCCACGTCGAGCTTGGTCCAGGTGTTGGTGTAGATGCGGTTGAGGAACTCGCGGGTGTCCGGGCCCTGGATGTCGATCTTGCCCAGGGTCGAAGCATCCAGCAGGCCGACGCTGTCGCGCACGGCTTTGCATTCGCGCTTCACGGCGGCATGCAGGTCTTCACCGTTTTTCGGGAAGTACCATGGACGCTTCCACTGACCGACGTCTTCAAATTCGGCGCCGTTCTTCACGTGCCAGTGATGCAGCGCGGTGAAACGAACCGGTTCGAAGATGTGCCCACAGTGACGGCCGGCCACGGCGCCGAAGGTCACCGGCGTGTAGTTCGGGCGGAACATGGTGGTGCCCATCTGCGGGATGGTCACGTTCAGCGAACGGGCGGCGATGGCCAGACCGTTGACGTTGCCGAGCTTGCCCTGATCGGTGCCGAAGCCCAATGCGGTGTAGCGTTTGACGTGCTCGACCGACTCGAAGCCTTCGCGGGTCGCCAGTTCGATGGCGGCAGCGGTGACGTCGTTTTGCAGGTCGACGAATTGCTTCGGCGCACGGGCAGTGGCTTTTTCGTGCGGCACCTGGAACAGCGCCAGCGTCGGCTCTTCCAGACGGCTCAGGGCTTTCGGCAAGGTGCCTTCTACACCGCTGAAACCGGCTTCGCTGGCCGCGCGAGCGCCGCCTTCAAAACCGTCGGCCAACGAATCGCCGAGACCGTAGATGCCGTTGATGCCGCCGACGCACACGCGTTTCTGCGGTGCCTCGCCCGGTACGAAACCGAGGATGTCTTCACGCCAGATCGGTTTGCCACCCAAGTGCGACGCCAGGTGAACCACCGGGCTGTAACCGCCGGAACTGGCGACCAGGTCGCAATCGAGCCACTCGCCAGGGCTGGTCACGGTGTGTGCTTTTACGTCAATCGCGGCAACGCGAGCGGCGGTGACGTGCTTGCTGCCACGGGCCTCGATCACGGCGCTGCCGGTCAGGATGCGGATACCTTTGGCGCGAGCTTCTTCCACCAGCGCACCGCGAGGGTTGCTGCGGGCATCGGCGATCGCCACCACTTGCAGACTGGCATCGAGCCAATCCAGGGCGACGCGGTAGGCATGATCGTTGTTGGTCGACAGCACCAGTTTCTTGCCCGGTGCCACGCCGTAACGACGTACATAAGTCGACACGGCGCCGGCGAGCATGTTGCCCGGCACGTCGTTGTTGCCATAAACCAGTGGACGCTCGTGAGTACCGGTCGCCAGTACCACACGCTTGGCGCGAACCCGGTGGATGCGCTGACGCACCTGGCCAATCGGGGCGCGGTCGCCGAGGTGATCGGTGAGGCGCTCGTGAATGGTCAGGAAGTTATGGTCGTGGTAACCGTTGACCGTGGCGCGCGGCAACAGCAGCACGTCCGGGGTGTTTTTCAGCTCGGCGATGACGCTGGCGACCCATTCGGTAGCAGGTTTGCCGTCGAGGCTTTCGCGGGAATCGAGCAGGCTGCCGCCGAACTCTTCCTGCTCATCGGCCAGGATCACGCGCGCACCGCTACGGGCAGCCGCCAGTGCAGCCGCCAGACCCGCAGGGCCAGCGCCGACGATCAGCACGTCGCAGTGCTGGTTCATGTAGTCGTAGGTGTCCGGATCGTTCTCGGTCGGCGAGCGGCCAAGGCCGGCAGCCTTACGAATGTACTTCTCGTAGGTCATCCAGAACGATTGCGGGTACATGAAGGTTTTGTAGTAGAAGCCCGGCGGCATCAGCTTGCCGCCGACCTTGCCGAGAATCCCCATCATGTCGTTGTTCACGCTCGGCCAGCCGTTGGTGCTGGTGGCGACCAGGCCTTGATACAGCGCTTGTTGCGTGGCGCGCACGTTCGGGATCTGCGTGGCTTCGGTCGCACCGATCTGCAGCACAGCGTTCGGCTCTTCGGCACCGGCGGCGAAGATGCCGCGCGGGCGCGAGTACTTGAAGCTGCGGCCGATGATGTCGACACCGTTGGCCAGCAAGGCGGCAGCGAGGGTATCGCCTTCAAAGCCTTTGTAGACCTGGCCGTTGAAAGTGAAGCTCAGCACTTTGTTGCGGTCGATGCGTCCGCCGTTGGACAGGCGATTGATCTGGCTCATACCTTCTCTCCCAGAGCCGTGGCGGCCGCTTTCGGGCTGTCGGTCTTGTCGGTGAACTGCGGCTTGGCGCCGATCTTGTAGGTTTCGAGAATCTCGTAGGTCACGGTGTCACGGGTGACGTTGAAGTACTGACGGCAACCGGCAACGTGATCCCACAGCTCGTGGTGCAGACCGCGAGGGTTATCGCGGAAGAACATGTAGTCGCCCCACTCCTCGTCGGTGCAGCTGTTCGGATCCAGTGGACGCGGGATGTGCGCCTGGCCGGATGCGTGGAATTCCTCTTCGGAGCGCAACTCGCCGCAGTGAGGACAGAAGATATGCAACATGGGGATTTCTCCTGTTAGTGGGCAACCGCAGCAGCGCCGTGTTCGTCGATCAACGCACCGTTGTGGAAACGGTCGATGGAGAAAGGTGCAGCCAATGGGTGCATTTCACCCTTGGCCAGGCTGGCGGCAAATACGTTGCCCGAGCCAGGTGTTGCCTTGAAGCCACCGGTGCCCCAACCGCAGTTGAAGAACATGTTCGGTACCGGTGTTTTCGAAATGATCGGGCACGCATCCGGCGTGGTGTCGACGATGCCGCCCCACTGACGGTTCATGCGCACGCGGGACAACACCGGGAACATCTCGACGATGGCCTGAACGGTGTGCTCGATCACCGGGTACGAACCACGCTGGCCGTAGCCGTTGTAGCCGTCGATACCGGCGCCGATCACCAGGTCGCCCTTGTCGGACTGGCTGATGTAACCGTGTACGGCGTTGGACATGATCACGCTGTCGATAATCGGCTTGATCGGCTCGGACACCAGCGCTTGCAGCGGGTGCGATTCGATCGGCAGACGGAAACCGGCGAGCTTGGCCATGTGCCCGGAGTTACCGGCAGTGACCACACCAACGCGCTTGGCGCCGATGAAGCCCTTGTTGGTTTCAACACCGATGCACACGCCGTTTTCCTTGCGGAAGCCAATTACTTCGGTCTGCTGGATCAGGTCCACGCCCAAGGCGTCGGCGGCACGGGCAAAGCCCCACGCCACGGCATCGTGACGGGCCACGCCGCCGCGACGCTGGACGGTTGCGCCCATCACCGGGTAGCGAGTGTTCTTGGAGCAGTCGAGGTACGGAATCTCGTCAGCCACTTGTTTGGCATCGAGCAGTTCGCCGTCCACGCCGTTGAGGCGGTTGGCGCTGACCCGACGCTCAGAATCACGAATGTCTTGAAGCGTGTGGCACAGGTTGTAAACGCCGCGCTGGGAGAACATCACGTTGTAGTTCAGGTCCTGAGACAGGCCTTCCCACAGTTTCATCGCGTGTTCGTACAGGTGCGCCGACTCGTCCCACAGGTAGTTGGAGCGAACGATGGTGGTGTTGCGCGCGGTGTTACCGCCGCCCAGCCAGCCTTTCTCGACCACGGCCACGTTGGTGATGCCGTGTTCCTTGGCCAGGTAGTAGGCGGTCGCCAGACCATGCCCGCCACCGCCGACGATGACCACGTCATAGACCTTTTTCGGGGTCGGCGTGCGCCACATCTTCTGCCAGTTTTCGTGATGGCTGAGGGAGTGTTTGAAGAGGCCGAAGCCCGAATAGCGTTGCATAGTCATTTACTCCAAAACCGCGCTCAGCGATAAACCGGGAAGTCCGCGCACAGGGCTGCCACTTGCTGCGCGACATTCGCTTCGACATCGGCATCGCCGAGGTTGTCGAGGATGTCGCAGATCCAGCCGGCCAGCGTGATGCACTGGGTAACCTTGAAGCCGCGAGTGGTCACCGCCGGGGTGCCGATACGCAGGCCGGAGGTCACGAACGGCGACTGTGGATCATTCGGGACAGCGTTCTTGTTCACGGTGATGTGGGCGCGACCGAGTGCTGCATCCGCCTCTTTGCCGGTGAGGCCCTGACGGATCAGGCTGACCAGAAACAGGTGGTTATCGGTGCCGCCGGACACTACATCGTAGCCGCGTTTGATAAATACGCCGGCCATCGCCTGGGCGTTGTCGATCACTTGCTGCTGGTAAACCTTGAAGCCAGGCTCCAACGCTTCCTTGAAGCACACCGCCTTACCGGCGATCACGTGCATCAGCGGGCCGCC
Source organism: Pseudomonas sp. B21-048 (assembly GCF_024748615.1). NCBI lineage: Bacteria > Pseudomonadati > Pseudomonadota > Gammaproteobacteria > Pseudomonadales > Pseudomonadaceae > Pseudomonas > Pseudomonas sp. B21-048. Next base: position 5,186,221 of record NZ_CP087168.1, read on the forward strand.
CTGGGCACCCGGGAAGACTGCCGCGTTGAGCTTCTTCTCGATTTCTTCGTTGGACTTGCACAGGATCAGGCCGCCACGAGGACCGCGCAGGGTCTTGTGGGTGGTGGTGGTGACCACATCGGCATACGGCAGCGGATTCGGGTACAGGCCGGCAGCGACCAGACCGGCAACGTGGGCCATGTCGACGAACAGCAGCGCACCGACCTTGTCGGCGATCTGACGGAAGCGCGGGAAGTCGAGGGTCTTGGAGTAAGCCGAGAAGCCGGCGACGATCATTTTCGGCTTGCACTCGACGGCCAGGCGCTCGACTTCGTCGTAATCGATCAGCCCGGTCTTGGTGTCGATGCCGTACTGCACGGCGTTGTACAGCTTGCCCGAAGACGACACTTTGGCACCGTGGGTCAGGTGACCGCCGTGGGCCAGGCTCATGCCGAGGATGGTATCGCCGGCTTGCAGCAGGGCCAGGTACACGGCGCTGTTGGCCGAGGAACCGGAGTGTGGCTGGACGTTGGCGTAATCGGCACCGAACAGTTGCTTGGCGCGCTCGATGGCCAGGGCCTCTACCTTGTCGACGTGCTCGCAGCCACCGTAGTAGCGCTTGCCCGGATAACCTTCGGCGTATTTGTTGGTCAGGCCACTGCCTTGCGCTTCCATCACGCGCTTGCTGGTGTAGTTCTCTGACGCGATCAGCTCGATGTGATCTTCCTGACGTTGCTCCTCGGCATTCATCGCCGCCAGCAGTGCATCGTCGTAGCCTTTGATCTGGTCTTGCTTGCTGAACATCGCGTCTCTCCCAGCGGCATCTATGCGCCATTCGTCTCGGTAAGGCACTGGCGTTACGGCAGTGCCCTTTGGATGCGATGGTATGACCGGCTTCGAGTGGTCAAATGCCTATGGACGCCACGCAAAGGTGCGTTTACGACATGGGCTGAAATGACTGGGCTTGTAGATATCCTGTGGCGAGGGAGCTTGCTCCCGCTCGACTGCGAAGCAGTCGTAAAACCGACAAACTCAGTCCAACTGACAAACCGCTGATGCCGGCATTGGGGCTGCTGCGCAGCCCAGCGGGAGCAAGCTCCCTCGCCACAGGTTAAATGTCAGCCGATGAGCTTGCGTAGCGCCAACAATATGAGGAAATGCACGGGATAGAGGGCATATGTCCAACGGCGCATAGGTGGTGGTTTTACGCCATGGGCGTGTCGCAACAAGAATAGCCCCAGCCATGGCGCAATCAGACAAGTGGCGATAGCTGCCACTGCCAGGCTATTACCCAATCGAACGGCGTCATACAGCACTTGCCACTGATTGGCCGCCAGACAGAACAGCCCCGGCAGCAGGCTGAAATACCAGGGCCGCCTGATCACCAGCAACATCGCCAGCGGCAACAGCACGCCGAAGAATCCGAACATCAGTCGCTCCGGGAACAGCGCCGCCAGCACCAAGGCAGCCGTTGCCAGGCATTGCGACTGCGGCGTTCGGTGCTGCCAGCCACCGGCCACCAGCAAGCCCAGCGCCAACGTGGGCAAGACATTCAAGGTGTCGGGCGCAGGAACGTACATCCGGTAGGGGATTTCGCTCAGAACGCTAAACAGCGACAACCAACCAAGGTAGCGCCATTGGCCGTCGGTCGTCATTGCATGTGTACGCGACAGGTTCACAGCCATCACCAGACAGAACCATGGGAACGCCAATCTACCCGGCACATACAGCAGATCGATGGAGTAACCGACATATCGCAGGTGATCGAGCACCATGCTCAGCAGTGCCAGCCACTTGAGCAGGTCCAGTGCACCGTCCCTCTGCGTCATGTGCATAATTGCCCAAGGCGTTTGTATATTTCTGACAGAGTCACCCCGTGTGCTCCCCGGACGATCTTCGGTAAAGTGTGCATCATCATTGACCAACGAAGCGCCACAAGCGCCTCGATCACGGAAGCAGGCCATGACCGACAAGAGCCAACAATTCGCCAGCGACAACTACTCCGGTATCTGCCCTGAAGCCTGGGCTGCCATGGAACAGGCCAACCACGGCCACCAGCGCGCTTATGGCGACGATGAGTGGACCGCCCGCGCGGCCGATCAATTTCGCAAACTGTTCGAAACCGACTGTGAAGTGTTCTTCGCCTTCAACGGCACCGCGGCCAACTCGCTGGCCCTGTCGTCGCTGTGCCAGAGTTACCACAGCGTGATCTGCTCGGAAACCGCCCACGTCGAAACCGATGAATGCGGCGCGCCGGAGTTTTTCTCCAACGGCTCCAAACTGCTCATCGCCCGCACCGAAAATGGCAAGCTGACGCCGGAATCAATCCGTGAAATCGCCCTTAAGCGCCAGGATATCCACTACCCGAAACCGCGTGTCGTGACCCTGACCCAGGCCACCGAAGTCGGCAGCGTGTACACCCCGGCCGAAATCCGCGCCATCAGCGCCACCTGCAAAGAACTGGGCCTGAACCTGCACATGGACGGCGCGCGTTTCTCCAATGCTTGCGCATTTCTTGGCTGCTCGCCAGCGGACCTGACCTGGAAGGCCGGGGTTGACGTGTTGTGTTTCGGCGGCACGAAAAACGGCATGGCGGTGGGCGAAGCGATTCTGTTTTTCAACCACAAACTGGCTGAAGACTTCGACTACCGCTGCAAACAGGCCGGGCAACTGGCCTCGAAAATGCGCTTCCTCTCCGCACCTTGGGTCGGGATTCTGGAAAACGACGCCTGGCTCAAATACGCCCGCCACGCCAACCACTGCGCGCAGCTGCTGGCCGAACTGGTGAGCGACATTCCGGGCGTGGAACTGATGTTCCCGGTACAGGCCAATGGCGTGTTCTTGCAACTGTCGGAACCGGCCATTGCCGCACTGACCGCCAAGAGCTGGCGCTTCTACACCTTCATCGGCAACGGCGGCGCACGGTTCATGTGCTCGTGGGACACCGAAGAAGAACGCGTGCGGGAGTTGGCGCGGGACATCCGCGAAGTGATGGCAGGTTAAAACACGATCCTGCAGGAGGGCGCTTGGGCGGCGCCCTCCTGCAGGAACTGCCGAACGCGGCCCGAGCTTTCGGCAGCTCCGAGAGGGCGTTCACCCGCCCATCAATATTGCTTAAAACTCAATCCGCACATCACCCTTCGGCACGCTGCAGCACGACAGGATGTAACCCTCGGCTTCGTCTTCCTCGGTAATCCCGCCGTTGTGTTCCATGTCGACTTCACCACCGAGCTTCATCACCTTGCAGGTCCCGCAAATCCCCATCCCGCAGGCTTTGGGGATCAGCAAGCCAAGCTTGGCTGCCGCCGCATGCACGGTTTCCCCCGGTGCCACGCGAATGCTCTTGCCCGAAGCAGTGAACTCCACCTGATGCAGATCCGCCACGTCGACTTCCGGGGCGTCGGCCGCTTGTTCAGCGTGTTCCACGGCGTCGGCGCGGGCCTCTGGCGGCGTCGCGCCGAAGGATTCTTCGTGGTAACGCGACATGTCGAAGCCAGCGGCTTCCAGCAAGCGTTTGACCGCGTTCATATACGGTGTCGGGCCGCAGCAGAACACTTCGCGCTCAAGGAAGTCCGGCGCCATCAATTCAAGCATTCTGTGGTTCAGGTAACCGCGATAACCGGCCCAGGGCTCACCCATGCCATGCTTCTCGCAAATCAGGTGCAGGCTGAAGTTCTCGATCCGCGAAGCCATGTGTTCCAGTTCGCGGTGGTAAATGATGTCTTTGGGCGAACGGGCGCTGTGGATAAACACCATGTCGACGTTGCCGTTGGTGTCGTAGAACCAGCGAGCCATCGACATAACGGGCGTGATGCCGACGCCACCGCTGAGGTACAGCACTTTCGGCGCGGTGAAATCCATGGCGTTGAACAGTCCGACCGGCCCGTGCACCGCCAGCTCCTGGCCTTCATGCAGGGTGTCGTGCAGCCAGTTGGACACCTTGCCCCCCGGCACGCGCTTGATCGTCACCGAAAAGCTGTACGGCACCGATGGCGAGCTGGAAATGGTGTAGGAGCGCATGATCGGCACGCCGTCGATTTCCAGCTCCAGGGTGACGAATTGCCCGGGCTTGAAAAAGAACAGGATCGGCTGGTCGGCCATGAAGCAGAAGGTACGCACATCCCAGGTTTCCTGGATGACTTTGACGCAACGGACAATGTGTCGACCATTGGCCCAGGTCTGGGTGGTTACCGGGTTCAGGAAGCTGTTGGACATGCTGATCTCCACGGCCGACTGTCGGCCTTCATGTTGGCGATTCTGCGTATAGCGCGAACCTTCCATTTACCTATCTGCGACATTCACATACTTATCGCGACCAGCCCCCAATTACCGGGGGTTGCGCGTCGGGAACAGATTGGGCTATGTCGCCCATGGATAAGGTTCCGGGCAGCGCCGGCCCCACACTCGCCTCAACAGATAACTGCTGTTTTTTGTCTTGCGTCGCACAACCGTAGCCACTATTCGCCGGCCACACAGAATGGCCTTGAGGATTAAATGATGGACGTCACCACTACCCTGAGCTTGGGCGATCCGCTGGAACCCGCACGCAAGGCCACCGCCCAGATGCTGCAAGAGCGCGAGCGCACGTTCTCGCTGCCGCAGCCGTTTTACTCTGACGAGCGGCTGTTTGATATCGACATGCAGGAAATCTTTCAGAAAGAGTGGTTGATCGCCGGCATGACCTGCGAAATCCCGACCAAGGGCAACTACCTGACCCTGCAAGTCGGCAAGAACCCGATCATCGTGATTCGTGGCGCCGACGGCGTGGTGCATGCGTTCCACAACGTCTGCCGCCACCGCGGTTCACGGCTGTGCACCAGTGAAAAAGGCAAAGTCGCCAAACTGGTCTGCCACTACCACCAGTGGACGTATGAGCTGGACGGCCGCCTGCTGTTCGCCGGCACCGAAATGGGCGCCGACTTCGACATGAAGCAGTACGGCTTGAAGCCTGTGAACGTGAAAACCGCTGGCGGTTACATCTTCATCAGCCTGTCGGAAAACCCGCCGGCCATTGATGACTTCCTGTCGACGCTGAACCATTACATGGAACCGTACGACATGGAGAACACCAAGGTGGCGATCCAGACCACCTTGTTCGAAAAAGCCAACTGGAAACTGGTGCTGGAAAACAACCGCGAGTGCTACCACTGCAACGCGTCGCACCCGGAACTGCTGAAAACCCTGCTGGAATGGGACGACGTCACCGACCCGCGTGCCGACCAGGCCTTCAAGGACCACGTCGCTGCTTCGGCCGCTGCCTGGGAAGCCGAGAAGATCCCTTACGCCCACGCCAGCTTCGGCCTGCGTAACCGCATCGTGCGCATGCCGCTGCTCAAGGGCACCGTGTCGATGACCCTGGACGGCAAACAAGGCTGCGCCAAACTCATGGGCCGCATCAAAAACCCGGACCTGGGTTCGATGCGCATCCTGCACCTGCCGCACTCGTGGAACCATTGCATGGGCGACCACATCATCGTGTTCACCGTGTGGCCGATCAGCGCTCAGGAAACCATGGTCACCACCAAGTGGATCGTCCACAAGGACGCGGTCGAAGGCGTGGACTACGACGTGGAGCGCATGCGCCAGGTCTGGGATGCGACCAACGACCAGGACCGTCGCCTGGCCGAAGAAAACCAGCGCGGGATCAACTCCACCGCGTACCAACCAGGGCCTTACTCCAAGACCTATGAGTTCGGTGTGGTGAACTTCGTGGATTGGTACAGCGAGCGGTTGCTGAACAACCTTGGGGCCGAGCCTGCGCCGTACCTCAAAGGGGTGCCGGTACAAGGCTAGAGAAGCAGCTTCGAGCTACAAGCTTCAAGCGAACGCAGGTTTACGCCTGTAGCTTGTAGCTTGTAGCTAGCTCCTCCACCGCACCGACCCATCCTCGCCAATAAACGTCTCTTCGATGTTCTCCCCCACCAGCCGCACCTTCACATAACCATTCAACACCCGATCCGGGTATGCCGCATCCCGCGCATTTTGCGTTTCCGACCACAGCACCCGCGAATGTCCGTTCAGTTCGCTGGCATTGCCATAGGGAATCGCCCCGTGCCCAGCGCAACGCGCATGCAACCCGCCTTGAGCGGCGTAGCAGATGCCGTTGTGCAAATGCCCCCAATACCAGTAATCCGGCTCGCGCCCGAGGGCGTCGCACACCGGTTGATACAACGCCGTCTTGTTGTGCCCGGAAATGTCGAAGCCCTGGTGATGACTGAGCACCATGATTTTCTTGCGCTGGGGCAGGCTTTTCATCCAGTCGATCTGCGGTTGGTTCAGGGTGCCATCCATGTACAGATTCATGGCGTCCGAGGCATACGCCGTGTCGAGGCCGATCACCAGCCAATCGTCGTTGTACAGCGCGAAGTAACTGGTGCCCTGCTGCGCCGGAAAACGCTTGGCCAGTTCCTTGAAATAGCCGTGGGCGCCGTTGTACATCTCATGGTTGGAATTAAGAGTGAACGAGCCCTGCGTGCCCATCGGCCAACCGGCCATGTCCACGTCTTCCTGGGAATGAGTGCCGGCGTAATACACATCCCCCAGGTGAATGGTGAAATTGGCCCGGGCCAGTTGCATCTGATTCGCCACCGCCACCGCCGGGGCATGGCTGTCGAACGGTCCGGTGCCCCAGTCGCCGGCAATTGCCAGGGTCACGTCGCGCTCCATTTTCACCAGTGCCGGGTCCGTGGCGAACGGCGCGTGATGCCGCAGGTTTTCGATCCACTTCAGCAGGGCCTCGCTCCATAACAGGTCGAGCAGTTCCCATTTGCGGCAACCGAGCAGACTGCCGTCCTTCAGCACCCGGGTTTGTAGCTCATCCACCGATTGCGGCAACGGGCTGGCATTGCCGATGCGCAGGATCGACAAGCCGTGGGACAATTCCCACGGCACGCCCGGCTGATCGTCCGGCAACTCGCCGTGCTCGAGCACGTACTGCGCCTGATCGTGGCCGCGTTTTAGCAGCGCAATGATGGCTTCGAACTCCTGGGGTTCGAGTTCGCTGACGAGTTTCATCCAGGCCATTTCCACCCGCGTGAACAAACCATGCAGCCGCACTTTGACCTTGTCGTACTCGTGTTCCCAATGACTGACCAATGACATGTCGTCTTCCTCCATCCGCAGTGGAATCACAGGGTTTTCATGAACTCGATGAGCGCCCGCTTATCGAGTTCCGACAACTGCGTGCCGTACAGCCATTCCCATGGCGGCATTCCCACGCGGAGCGTGGGAACGATCACCTAGCCGAGGGCCGTTTTCTCCAGGTGTTGCAGGATGATCGGGTACACATCGAGCACCGCATTCTTGCCGAACATGCAGTCGATATGCCCGTAACCCGGCACCACATGGCGGCTGTAGCGCTCCGGTCCATGGGCTTTGCATACGCGCTCATAAGTCTTGAGCGTGCTTTCCGGCAGGTAGCACTGGTTGTCTTCGCCGCTGATGAAGCAGATCGGCATGGTCAGCCGGTCGAAGTGCGGCATGTAGACGTCCTGGCCCTTGAAGTCCACCAGATGGCCTTTGCGCAGGATCAGCGCCAAGTGTTCGAAGGTCTGCATGTTCGATTCGCCGAACAGCTCGTGCAGGTTGTCGTGCAGGGTCTCGTTGAGCGTGTCGTGGCGGTACAGCGACGCGTACATGAAGGTGATGCGATGGCACACCGGGTTGGTGCAGTAGCCCTGAGCCTCGATGCGTGCGTAGATGTTGAGGGCCTTGTCGTAGAGCTTGTTGAACCAGCTCTCCTTGTTGTCGGCGTAGGCGGTGAGGGATTTGATGCCGATGGCGTCGAGCATTCCCGGAAGGTGCAGACCGGCCTTGAGCCCCGTTGCCGTGGCGACCACCGTATCCGCGGCGATCTGCGAACACACCACCGAACGCACGCCCTGCAACCCGGCCAGCAGCGACATGAAGAAGGTCGTCGCGCCGTAGCAATGCACCACGCATTGCACGTCCGCGGCCTTGGTTGCCTGCTGGATCTGCGCGATGGCAGCCTTGAAGTCGTACTGCGCAACCTGGTCGCCGTTCCATTCGTGCTTGCTAGCCGGCAGCAGAATGCTCACCCGCAAATCCAGCAGCCAGACGTCGTATTCGTGCTTGCACAGGTACTCCAGCAGGTTGGTCTGGATGGTGTCGGTGGAGAAAATATTCGAGCCTACCCCCAAACCATGCACCAGCATCACCGGCCCTTTGCTGCCGCCCTGATACCGGGTCAGGCGTAGCTGAACGCTGTCTTCGGTCTGGAAGAACTGCACACTCGGGGTCGGCGCATCCAGCGGGCGTTTCTGCCGGGGCGGTGCATCAGGGTTGAAGTAGATGTCCCCGGCGAACACCCCGCCGTAACTCTCCCACAAGATGCCGGCGAAGAACTTGCCAAAGCGTGCCAGCCCATCGATACGCTCGCGTTCGTTGCGCGCATTGAGCACCTTCATGGTGGTCATCTGCTTGGCGAAATCGGCTGGATGGATGTGCATCACACCCGAACCCATCACCTCACCGGTCTTGTCCGACCCGCGATACAGCGTTACGTAAAGAGTGCTGGTGTCGTGCCAGACGTTCAGCACACCGTTGTCTTCGGGCACGGTCTTGAACGCGCTGAAGTAATAATCGCTGCCGTCCTCGGCAGTCAGTTTCATGTCGTATTTCATGTGCCGCACGCCGACCTGTTCCTGATATTCCTCGAACAGGTTGAACACGCCATTGCTGGCGGTCAGCGGTTCCCGCGACAGGCCCGGCGCATTGAGCGTGCCGACCAGCGTCGCGGCGTGTTGCGGCTCCTTGATCATGCGGTTGAGGTCGTTGGCGGTGATGGTCAGAGTGAACTCGATCGGCGAGTTCTCCGACTCGCCGCGTTTGGCCGCCGCCTCGTAGAGTTTGAGATCGGTGCCTTGAGGCTGGGTGAAGTCCTTGGAGAAATAGCCCTTCATGGTTTCGGTGAACTGCACGCCGAGGGTCGGCGGCGCCACCTGCTTGCGCGGCGCCGAGGGTAGCGTGTAGTCGATGTGCCAACCGCGATCGGCCGCCAGCAGGCCCATGTTGCGCTCGCTTACGGCGGAGATGGTCAGCAGCGGATTAACCGCCAGGGAGGTCGGAATCACCGCGCCGTCCGTCACGTACAACCCGGCATAGACATTAGTGCCACTGGCGCCGCTGAACACCTGGCCCTTGTGATTGACCACGCCCTGCTCCGCGTCCTCGCCCATCACGCAGCCGCCCAACGGGTGGACGGAAACGATGCTGTGTTTGAGCAGCTCGGTCCAGATCGGGTTCTCGACCCAGATCCCACCTAATGCCTTGGTGCTCTGGTGCAGTCGCTCGTTACCGAGTTTGACGTTTTCCTGCTCGCCAACGCCCGGCCAGTCGATGCGCAGCTGATCCTTGCTGTCGAGCACCATGCGACCTTTGCCGTCATCGTGACTCATGATCAGGTAGGTCTGCATGTTATGCAGGGCGCCGTGATAGGGGCCGCGCAGGAAGCTTTCGGATTCGCGCGCCGCGTACTTGAGCTTGCCGCTGAAACTGTCATCGGTGGGCTTGCCAATCAACCCGGCGAACGCGGCCATGCTCGGCACCATGGGCCGGCCGAGGGCACCAGGGATCGAGCCTTCTTCGATCACCATGCGGCTGCGCCAGTCGCCTTCGGTGCGCATGTCGATGATCGAGGTGATGCACGGGCCGACCGGTTTCATTTCATTGGCCGGGTGCGCGCCGAAACCGATGCCGTTGATCGCTTGGTCGCAGTTGTGGCCGAAACCGAGAATGTCGCCGTTGCCGCTCATGTTCTCGCCGAGCTGATCGGACGTCGCCAGACCTTTGTCCCGAGAACGCAGGAGGATTTCGGTGGAGCCCAAGGTCCCCGCCGACACCACGACGACGTCAGCCTTGACGAACAGCGTCGGCGCCGAGAACTTCTCGCGGCCGCTGTCCAGATACTGGAAATGCACGATCCAGCCGTCGCCATCGGCGTCGCGCTCCAGATGCCGCACTTCGGCCTGGCAGAAAATTTCCGCGCCGTGGTTCCAGGCATCCGGCAGGTAATTCATCAGCGTGGTGTTCTTGGCCTTGTTGTTACAGCCCGACACGCAATCGCCGCAGTGGTTGCACGGTAACTGCTCGACACCGACGTGGTTGAGGTTGTTCGGCAGTTTGTCGAAGGTCACGTTGATCGGCGGCTTGTAGAAATGTGCACCTTGCTTGAGGTAGTCCGCGGACTTTTTGTTGGCGTCCAGCTTGGGCAGGTTCGGCGCGGTGTTCGGATACGGATTGGGTTTGAGCATCTCCCGAGCCCGGGCATAACCGTCCTTGAGCAGCGTGTCGCGGTGTTCACGCACCGCCAGCGGCCAGCGCGGGTCGTCGAACACGCCGGGCTCCGGCTCCAGTGCGACGTTGGCATTGATCAGCGACGTGCCGCCCAGGCCGCAACCGACCACCACGTTCTGCTGGGCATTGACGTGCAAGTCGAACAGCCCGGTGCGCGAACCGATGTGCCCGTCTGGGTCATGGACTTGCAGCTCTTCAGTGGCCGCCAGCATCGTATTGGGGTATTCGCCGGGCTGGATTTCCCGGCCTCGCTCCAGCAGGCACACCCGCTTGCCGGCCCGGGACAGGCGCGACGCCGCGATCCCGCCGCCGTAGCCGGAGCCGATGACGATCACGTCGTAATGTTCCTTGATGTCGCTGATGGGCGTGGCGATCCGTGTCATGGGTCATTTCCTCTCAGGCAGATGGGCAACTCTGTGGTTGCCTGCAATCGATCGACGAACGAACGCCTGGTCACCAGGCACGGTCGGGCCTCAATGGCAACGGCGTTATGGCATGGGGAAAGGGGGCTCAGGCGCTATAGGCGAGCGCGCTGATTGGCGGCGCGACGGTGAATCCGTTTACGCAGCAAGGTGGCGGGTGTCGGTACACAGGTTATGCAGGGGCTGGGATGCGAATGTGGCGGCGAGCGATGTAGCTGGCTATCCATCACGCGTTCTCCCTGAACCAGATGTGGATAAGTGACGGCTGTCCTTGTGCCCTGAGAGTGAAGACAGGCGACAGATCGAAGTCAAGGAAGCGCCTTAGACCTGTATGAAATCTGATCTATCGCGTTGCGGCCTATAGAGGCCGTGGCTTGCAGGGTTTAGCGAACAAGTTATCCACATATCCACCCACAGCTAATGGGGACAACTGTGGATGACGAACAAATTTATTCACAAAAAACCAAGAAAAACCGTGACTTATCCAGAAGCAGGGTTTTACCCAAGCATTGATCGTTTTTTGATCAGAAGCCTGCAAGCCACGGTTTATATGAGGTGTAGAGGATGGCGAACACCTTATCCACAGAAGCGCCAACAGACTTTGGGGGCAACTTTGCAGGCTCTGTGGAAAACCGCTGAACGTCGTGAGAATTCAGGGTTTGCGGAAGGATTAGTGAGGGAAAAGGATGAATTGAACATTATTTAACCAACCCACTGAAAGCCACGGTTTATATAGCCTGTAGCGGACAGCGAACATCTTATCCACAGAAGCGCCAACAGAGATTGGGGGCAAGTATCGGCTTATGAGCGAAGTTGTTCTGTAGAAAAAGCTCGAAAAAACCGTGGCGTAGGTTGGTTGTTTTTTGTACGGAAGGCTGGAGGGCTTGATGGGCATGGGGTGTAGCGAGGGGCGAACATGTTATCCACAGAAGCACTAACAGGGATTGTGGGTAACCACCGTGGATTGTTGGTGCCCATACAATCTGTGATCGACATCGAACCCGTGGGGATCGCCCACACGGATTGGGTTCAGGCCTTAAGGCCGATACATCAAATAGGCTTCCCCCGTAACCCGAATCATTGGGTGGGGCGTGATCTGGCAGGTATCGACGATCCGGAAGCCATGGCGCTCATAAAACCGCCGGGCGCCGGTGTTCGCCGCATAGTCGATCAGGCTCAAGCCGTTGAGTCCCAACTGGTTGGCACGGTCGTAGGCATAGGCGAGAAATTGTTTGCCCAACCCCTGATTGCGCCAGCCCTCATGCAGGGCCAGGCTCGAAATATAAAGGGTGTCGGGGATCTCCATCGTGGCATACGGCGCCAGGACCGGATCGGTCACGAGAGCGGCCTGCGGATCGTGGCGCATCGCGTAGCTGTGCAGCATGCCGATGACCTTTCCCTCGGCCTGCGCGATCAGGCAGTTCTGATAGGAGAAATCAACGTCTTCACGTGCGTAACGACTGGCACCGACCTCCAGCAGGTCCTGGCCAGGCTGCGCCAGTTGGCTCCAGATGTAATCCGCCGCACCTTCTGATGAAATCTGAAACAAGCGAGCAATCTCCCGCGCATCCGCGCGCAGGGCCGAACGAAACTCAACTGCCATTTACCGGGCTCCACAGGACCGTTAGCGAACCACACCTTCTTCAATCAGTAACTTGAGAATGGCTTCGGCGCCCGCCTGCGCGGTGACGCCCTTGAGTACCTGCCCGCCTCCGCCACTCGCCTTGGCCGTCGCGGCCTTCATGCGGTCTGCACCGCTCTTGGCCTTGATCACTTTCAAGCGTTTAGGCCGTGGCTTGGCCGGTTGCAGCGTGGCCACCGCCAGCAGTTCATCGTCAATCACTTCGACTTCATCCGCCTGCAACACGCCGCGCCGGGCCGGGCCGTAAGCGCTCTGCCGAGGCTTGGGCGCCGCGTTATCCACAGTCGCCAGAAACGGCAAGCGTACTTTCAAGCGGCGACGCTGCCCGCGCGGCAACGCCTGCAGCACCAGCGCCGAACCACCGTCGATGGATTCGACCTGCGCCAACCCCACCACCAGCGGCCAGCCAAGGCTTTCCGCCAACAGGAACGGCAACATGCCCGAGCCTTCACCGGTTTCCGCCTGACTGCCGGTCAGCACCACTTGCGCCCCGGCATCGCGCAAATACGCGGTCAACGCCGGCAGCGCGTCGGCACCTTCCGGTTGCTCCAGCACATGCAATTGTTCCAGGCCCATGCCCAGATAAGCGCGCAGTGCCGGTTCCGCGACGTCGCCGGCATGCAGTACTTGCAGGTTATCCCCAGCCAGTTGCAAACCCAGTTCAACCGCTCGCGCATCCTGCTCGGCGCGGCGTGGCCGGCCGGAGGTCGGGTGGGCGCCGATGGACACCAGGCTGATGATTTTCGTGCTCATAACCCTTTCCTTTCCTTAAGCCGCATCGCGCTTGGCTTCATTGCGGTAAGCCTCTACCGCATCGATCAAGGCTTGAAGAATCTCGGCGCTCTCACCGATCACCGACAGGTCGGCCCGTTTGATCATGTCGCAACCCGGATCGAGGTTGATCGCCACCACCTTGTCGCAGGCACCGATGCCTTGCAGGTGCTGGATCGCCCCGGAAATGCCCACCGCCACGTAAACCCGTGCCGTAACCCAAGTGCCGGACGCACCGACCTGACGGTCGCGGGCCATGAAGCCGTCGTCCACCGCCACTCGCGATGCGCCTTCGGTCGCGCCCAACGCCTCGGCCGTCCTGTGGAAAAGTCCCCAGTCCTTGACCCCGTTGCCGCCGGAGAAAATGAACTCCGCTTCGGCCATCGGAATCGCTGCCGGGTCCACCGCCACCGCGCCCAGATCTTCGATCCGCGACAGGCTGCGTGCGACCGCTGTGGATAACTCCACCGGCAAGGCCTCATGACGGGTTTCGTTGACCGGTTCGGCGCATTCGGCAGCAGCCAGAATCAAGCGGGCGACCGGACGTGCAAGATCCTGCAAACCAGCACCTGCGCGGCCGATGCACTCCTGATCCTTGACCTGCCAGACCCGAGTGGCCGGGCGTTCGCCCAATGCAGCGGCAAAGCGTCGACCCAGTTCGCCACCACCGCTGCGGCTGTCCGGCAGCAACCAGTGACGTGGGCTGAACTGGTTATCCACAGCCCGCAGACCCTGGACGCGTTGTTCCGGTGCATAACCGCTGAATTCGTCGCCTTCCAGTACCAACAAACGATCAACGCCAGCGGTGGCGAAGGCGTTTTCCTTGTGCTCACCGAAGACCACGGCCAATACCGCGCCGTCCTTGCCGGCCAACTGATGAGCCAGGCCGAGCAAGTCACGGTCGTGGCTGCTCAAGCGGCCGCCGACCATGTCCGGCACCACGCTGATGTAGAACGCAGGTGCGGCCACTTGATGCAGCGGCAATTGCACTTCAACCGCGGCCGAGCGTTTGGTCGCCCCGCCCTGCTGAGCGCCGCTGCGGTCAATCCGTTTAATGCCATTGGGGCCGATAAAACCGATCCCGTGAGGATTCTTGCGGATAAGACCGTTAGGCCCCATCCAGCTGTGTTGCGCCGGTTGCATGGCCGCGTGCAGCGGGTGCAGACGGTTGCGGGCGATCCATTCGGCGCGTGGGTCGCGGCGGATAATGTCGCTCATCAATGCACCTCCGCAGGTTCACGTTTGGCCGGTGCCGAAGGCTTTCCCGGCGTTGCGTCTTCGAGCAACGCATCGGCTACCAGTTCGGCGATGTCCTTGATCATCGGACGCGGTTCGACCACGCCTTCGAGCATCGCAGTGCACTGTGGACAACCCACGGCCACCAGTTCGGCGCCGGTTTCGCGGATGTCTTCCATGCGCATGTCGGGGATCCGTTGCTTGCCCGGAATGTCAGTGATCGGCGCTCCGCCACCGCCGCCGCAGCAGCGTGAGCGGAAACCGGAGCGTTGCATTTCCTTGATCTCGATGCCCAGGGCGCGCAGCACTTCACGCGGTGCCTCGTATTCGCCGTTGTAGCGACCGAGGTAGCACGGGTCGTGATAGGTCACGCTGCTGCCTTTGTGCTGGCCGAGGTTCAGAGCGCCTTCGCCAATGATTTCCGCCATGTAGGTGCTGTGGTGCTGCACGAGGTAGTTGCCGTCGAAGGCGCCATATTCGTTTTTCAGCACGTGGAAGCTGTGCGGGTCGCAGGTAACGATGCGGTTGAAGCTGTATTTCGCCAGGGTCTGGATGTTGCGTTTGGCCAACAGCTGGAAGGTCGCTTCGTCGCCCAAGCGTCGGGCCACGTCACCGCTGTCGCGTTCTTCAAGACCCAGCACCGCGAAGTCGACCTTGGCCGCTTTCAGCACTTTGACGAAGGCGCGCAGGGTGCGCTGGTTGCGCATGTCGAAAGCACCGTCGCCGACCCAGAACAGCACGTCGGTGGATTTCTTCTCGCTGAGCAGGTTCAGGTTCAAATCCGCCGCCCAGTTCATCCGCCCGCCTGGCGCGAAGCCGCCCGGGTTATCGGTGGCGATCAGGTTTTCCAGAACTTCGGCGCCCTTGTTCGGGGTCGCGCCTTTTTCCAGAGTCAGATGGCGACGCATGTCGACGATGGCGTCGACGTGCTCGATCATCATCGGGCACTCCTCGACGCAGGCACGGCAAGTGGTGCAGGACCACAGGGTTTCAGCGTCCACCAGACCGTTGACGATCGGTTGATGCGGATTGCCGGCGTGTTCGCCGATGGCTTTGCCTGGATAGGGGCTGCCAGCGAATTTGGCGTCAGTACCGCCAGCCAAACCAACGACCATGTCCTGAATCAGTTTTTTCGGGTTCAGCGGCTGGCCTGCGGCGAACGCCGGGCACGCGGCTTCGCATTTACCGCACTGCACGCAGGCGTCGAAGCCGAGCAGTTGGTTCCAGGTGAAATCCTTGGGTTTTTCCACGCCCAGTGGCGCATTCGGGTCATTCAGATCCAGCGGCTTCAAACCGGTGGAACGACCGCCACCAAAACGTTCGGCGCGACGGTGCCAGGCCAGGTGCAAGGCACCGGCGAAGGCGTGCTTCATCGGCCCGCCCCAGGTCATGCCGAAGAACAGTTCGCTAACGCCCCACAGCACACCGACGCCGAGGATCGCAGCCACCACCCAACCACCGAAGTTTTCCGGCAGGATACCGGCAACCGGCAGGGTCAGCAGGAAGAACGATGCCGAGAACGCCATCAGGCTTTTCGGCAGGCGCATCCACGGGCCTTTGGACAAGCGGGCCGGTGGGTTGCGACGGCGCAGAAACATAAAGATCGCGCCAACAAACATCACCGCCGACATCAGCAACAGTGCATAACCGAGGATGCGGTTATGCAGGCCGAAGCCATGAACCAGAATCGCCAGCACAATGGACGCCACCGCACCACCAGCTGTGGCGACGTGGGTGTTGGCGATGTATTTGTCCCGCGCGACGACGTGGTGCAAATCGACCATGTAACGCTTGGGCATGGCGAACAGGCCACCGATCAGGTCGACTTTCGAAGCCCGGCCCTGACGCCACATAGCCACCCGCCGCAACGCGCCCAGGACAGCCAGGCCCAGGGCAGCGAACAACAGGATTGGAAGAAGGGTGTTCAACATGTGGAGCTCCCAAAGACCGCAGGGTCTTGCAGGCCAAACTACCTGGATGCCTTGCTCGATTCCTGTGGGAGCGGGCTTGCTCGCGAAAGCGGTGGGTCAGTCGACATCAATGTCGGCTGACAGATTGCATTCGCGAGCAAGCCCGCTCCCACTAAGGTTTCCACAAGCTCTTAGAAATCCTTGCACAACCGCAACGCGTCGTAGATCGCCGCGTGGGTGTTGCGCTGGGCCACGCAGTCGCCGATGCGGAACAGCAAGTAGCCGTCGCCCGCCTGGCTCAGCGAAGGCTGAGGCTTGATCGCGAACAGGGCTTCGATGTCCATCTGGCCTTTGTTGCGCGAGCCTTCCTTCAGCGCGTAGTAGATTTCTTCGTCCGGACGCACGCCGTTCTCGACGACCACCTGGTCCACCACCCGCTCCTCTTTGGCGCCGGTGTATTCGTTTTCCAGCACCGCCACCAGCTTGTCGCCTTCGCGGTAGACCTTCTCCAGCATCATGTCGCCGGTCATGATCACTTCTTTCGGGTACATGCTGCGGTAGTAAGTCGGGAACGACGTACCGCCGATGGCCACGCCCGGTTTGATGTCGTCGGTGACGATCTCGACCTGGCTGCCCTTGTCGGCGAGGAAGTCAGCCGCCGACATCCCGGTGAACTCGCAAATGGTGTCGTAGACCAGCACGTTCTTGCCCGGCGCAACCTTGCCATCGAGGATGTCCCAGCTGCTGACCACCAAGCCTTCAGCCGCGCCCCAGTGTTCGTTCTGCTCCAGGAACGGATGGCCGCCGACGGCGAGTACCACCACGTCCGGACGCAGGTCGAGAATGGTCGCCGCATCCGCCGCCACGCCCAGGCGCAGGTCGACTTTCAACCTCGCTAGCTCAAGCTGGAACCAGCGAGTGATACCGGCGATCTGGTCCCGTTGTGGAGCTTTCGACGCGGTAGTGATCTGCCCGCCGATAAATTCTTTCTTCTCGAACAGGGTCACATCGTGGCCACGTTCGGCCGACACGCGAGCCGCTTCCATCCCGGCAGGACCGGCACCGACCACCACAACTTTGCGCTTCACACCGGTCGATTTCTCGATGATGTGCGGCACGCCCATGTATTCACGGGAAGTCGCGGCGTTCTGGATGCACAAGACGTCCAGGCCCTGGTACTGACGGTCGATGCAATAGTTGGCGCCGACACACTGTTTGATCTGGTCGACCTGGCCCATTTTGATCTTGGCGATCAGGTGCGGGTCGGCGATGTGAGCGCGCGTCATGCCGACCATGTCGACGTAACCGCCTTCCAGAATACGGGTCGCCTGGTTGGGGTCCTTGATGTTCTGCGCGTGCAGCACAGGGGCCTTCACCACTTCTTTGATACCGGCGGCCAAATGCAGGAATGGCTCCGGTGGATAACTCATGTTCGGAATAACGTTGGCCAAGGTGTTGTGGGTGTCGCAACCCGAACCCACGACGCCGATGAAGTCGATCATGCCGGTGTCGTCGTAGTACTTGGCGATCTGTTTCATGTCCTCGTGGGACAAGCCATCCGGGTGGAATTCGTCACCGCACAGACGGATGCCGACGCAGAAATCCGGACCGACTTCCTTGCGCACAGCCTTGATCACTTCCAGGCCGAAACGCATGCGGTTTTCGAAGCTGCCGCCCCATTCGTCGGTACGCTTGTTGACGCGCGGGCTCCAGAACTGGTCGATCATGTGCTGGTGCACGGCAGACAATTCGACGCCGTCCAGGCCACCGGCCTTGGCCCGCGCGGCTGCGCTGGCGTAGTTGCCGATCACCCGCCAGATTTCTTCCGGCTCGATGGTTTTGCAGGTCGCACGGTGCACCGGCTCACGGATGCCCGACGGCGACAGCAGGGTTGGCCAATGCTCGCCATCCCAGCGCGAACGACGGCCCATGTGGGTAATCTGAATCATGATCTTGGCGCCATGCTTGTGCATGGCGTCGGCCAGGTTCTGGAAGTGCGGAATGATCCGGTCGTCGGCCAGGTTGACCGACTTCCACCAGCCTTGCGGGCTGTCGATGGCCACGCTGGAGGAACCGCCGCAAATCGCCAGGCCGATCCCGCCCTTGGCTTTCTCTTCGTAATACTTGACGTACCGGTCGGTGGTCATGCCGCCGTCGGTGGCGTAGACCTCGGCGTGCGCGGTGCTGAGCACGCGGTTGCGGATGGTCAGTTTGCCGATCTGGATCGGCTGGAACATTGCTTCGAAAGCCATGGCGGGGTCCTCGACTTACAACGGCTTGACGGTGAACAAACCGTCGTCGTGGCCTTCTTCGGAGCCACCGTAGACTTGTTCGGCGACTGTACGGATCTTGCTGCCGCGAGCGGCCAGGATCTGGTCCATGGCGCCGGCGAACCAGCCAGTGAACATGTAGTCGACCTTGCGCCCGACCTTGCCGTACACGTAGACAAATGCGGAGTGTTCGAGCTTGACGCTGGCGGTGCCTTTGTCGAGGTCGATGTCCTGAATCTTGAACAGGCCCCAGCCGCGTTGCGACAGACGTTTCATGTAGTGCTCGAACACCGCAACGCCTTCCAGGCCGTGGCATTCAGCTTCTTTTTCACACCAGTGCCAGGCGGACTTGTAGCCGGCCTTGTAGAGGATTTCGGCGTAGGCTTCGGCGCCCAGCACTTCCTCGATTCCCATGTGGTTGTTGACGAAGAAGTGACGCGGTACGTACAGCATCGGCAGGGCGTCGGAAGTCCAGATACCGGTTTCGCTGTCGACTTCGATTGGCAATTGCGGGGCGATCTTGGCCATGGAAACTTAACTCCAGAAAATTCGTTGTGTTGCCCCCGGCACGGACGGCCGAGGGAAAGGATTCAGAGGTGCGGTGGCTTATTCGCCCCAAACGTCTTTGAGGACGTTCACCCAGTTCTCGCCCATGATCTTGCGCACCACCCGCTCGGAATGGCCGCGTTTGAGCAGGGTCTCGGTCAGGTTCGGGAACTCGCCCACGGTGCGGATGCCCAGCGGGTTGATGATCTTGCCGAAGCTGGTCAGACGGCGGGCGTAGCCCTTGTCATGGGTCAGGTATTCGAAGAAGTCCTGGCCATGGCCCTGGGTGAAGTCGGTGCCGATGCCGATGGCGTCTTCGCCGACGATGTTCATGGTGTATTCAATGGCTTCGGCGTAGTCGTCGATGGTCGAATCGATGCCCTTGGCCAGGAACGGCGCGAACATGGTCACACCGACGAAACCGCCGTGATCGGCGATGAACTTCAACTCTTCGTCGGATTTGTTGCGCGGGTGCACTTTCAGACCCGACGGCAGGCAGTGGGAGTAGCAGACCGGCTTCTTGGATTCGAGGATGACTTCTTCGGAGGTTTTCGAGCCGACGTGGGACAGGTCGCACATGACGCCGACACGGTTCATCTCGGCGACGATTTCACGACCGAAACCCGACAGGCCGCCATCGCGCTCGTAGCAACCGGTACCGACCAGATTTTGGGTGTTGTAGCACATCTGCACGATACCGACGCCGAGCTGCTTGAACACCTCGACATAGCCGATCTGGTCTTCAAACGCGTGAGCATTCTGGAAGCCAAAGAGGATGCCGGTCTTGCCCTGCTCCTTGGCCTTGCGGATATCGGCGGTGGTGCGCACCGGAATCACCAGGTCGCTGTTCTCGCGGATCAGCTTCTGGCTGGCGGCGATGTTGTTGACAGTGGCCTGGAAGCCCTCCCACACCGACACGGTGCAGTTGGCCGCGGTCAGACCGCCCTTGCGCATGTCTTCAAACAGCTCGCGGTTCCACTTGGCAATAATCAGCCCGTCGATAACGATGCTGTCGGCGTGCAATTCGGCTGGGCTCATCAGGCTGTCCCCTATTAGCGATTCATGCGCCGAATCGTGTGCCGGCGCTTTGGGGCCAGCATATGCCTGAGGGCCGGGGCAGCCGGGTGCAAAAACGACAGGGGAATTGCCGAAAGCGTCAATCCGCGACAAAGGGTCGTCAACAGGCGTCATTGCCTACCTATCCAACGCCGCCCGCTTGGGCCAGAATTCGCCGCATCACTGGATGTTTTACTGAATGCATGACTGGATTAAGGGGCGGCGGCGCAATGAAATCGATCTTCCTGGCTTTGGCACTGATAGCGACTGGCGTACAAGCAGCTGAAGAGGCCGACGACAACCCCTGCGACGCCGTCGAAAACGAAATCCAGACCCTGGAATGCTCGGCCTACAGCAGAACCACCGCCGAACAGCTGCTGAGCGACAACTATCAGAGCCTGACCGAGCGCATGCAAACGCTTTACGGCAACAACAAGGCGCAACTGACCGACATCACCGCCAAAATCAAAACCGCGCAACAGCAATGGCTGAAAACCCGGGACGCCGATTGCGCAGTGGACGCATTTCCGGCGACCAGCGGTAGCAAAGCGTTCACCATTGCGCAGAACGATTGCGTGGCGCGCATGAGTGACGAGCGGTCGGAGTTTTTGGAGTCGATTGGGCAGGAGTGATCCTGAATCGTCCGTCGAAAGCTGGTAGCCCTACCAGCTTTTACCTTCAATAAAGACCTTTCCCACAGGCTTCACTGAGCAAGCCTACAACTCCCGCTGAGTAAAGGTTTAAAGCGGTTTTTCGAGCAATATCCCGACAAATTTCGTTTGTTGGCCACCTGAAAAATATAAGTAAAGATTCGCAAATCTTATAAAAGACTTATATTCTCCCATGAACAGCATTCACTGGACTCGAAAGGCCGTTAAGCAGCTCTTGAAATTGCATTCCGTTCATCAGATCCAGGTTCGTGATGCCATCACGGCGCTAGCTGGCATGCCTGATGTAGGCAACGTCAAAGCACTGGTTGGTCATGACTACGCCTATCGACTGCGAGTCGGTAGTTATCGGGTCATGTTCGACTGGGATGGCGCGATCAAAGTGGTCACTATTCAAGAGGTCAAAAAACGCGATGAACGCACCTACTGAGATTCAAATCATCAACGACGCGGAGGGAAAACCGGCGTTCGTGGTCATTCCATACGCGCAGTATGTGGCGCAGAAGATCGAGCCCGATCTGATTCCCCACGAAGTGGTCAGTCGCATCGTCGATGGCGCGACGCCCATTCGCGCCTGGCGCGAACACCTGAACCTTACGCAGGATGAAGTTGCCAAGCGCATGGGCATTTCCCAACCGGCTTTCGCCCAGCAAGAGACGGTCGCCAAGCCCCGCAAGGCAACCCGTGAAAAAATTGCCGCAGCTTTTGGCATCACCGCCAACCAACTAGAGTTGTAAGCTGAACGCCAGCATCAGGAAAAGGGATTGAAATGAAAATCTGCGGCATCGAAATCAAAGGCAGTGAAGCGATCATCGCCGTGGCCTCGCTCGACGGTCAGGCGCTCAGTCACGTCGCCCTCGCCACCAAGAAAATCGCCCTCGACGAGGACGACGAAGCCGCCAACGTCAAAGTCTTCGCCGCTCAGGTGGCGTCGTTTGTTCGCGAGAATTCCATCGACCGGATCGCGATCAAGAAACGCAGCAAGAAAGGTGAGTTCGCCGGTGGGCCGACTACGTTCAAGATCGAGGGGATTTTCCAGCTGCTGGAAAATTGCGAGGTGACGCTGCTGTCGCCGCAGACCATCAATGCGCAGAACAAGAAGTTCGATTTTGCGCTGCCGGATACGCTGAACAAGTATCAGCATGAGGCTTACAAAGCGGCGTGTTCAGCGCTGATTAAGAAGTAACGCCCTCCACCGATCGTTCCCACGCTCTGCGTGGGAACGATCATGCCTTGGCGGTACGCCTGTCTTCACGCGGGCACCGCTCAAATCTCGCCCGATAACTGCGGGTGAAATACGACGGCGATTCAAATCCACACGCGATACTCACCTCCAACACACTCATGTTCGTCTGACGCAGCAACTGCCGCGCCTTCTCCAGCCTTAACCGCAGGTAGAAATTGCTCGGCGTGTCGTTCAGATGCAGGCGAAACAGGCGCTCCAGCTGACGCCGGGTCACTTTGATCGATTCCGCCAGCGCCAGCGTACTCAGCGGCGGTTCGCTGTGCTGTTCCATCTCCCCGATCACCTGCACCAATTTCTTGTTGCTGATGCCATACCGCGTGGCGACTTCCATGCGCTGGTGGTCTTTGCGCGGGCGGATGCGCCCGAGTACGAATTGTTCGCTGACCTGGATCGCCAGTTCCGGGCCGTGGGCCTGGCCGATGAGGTCGAGCATCAAATCGATAGAGGCCGTGCCGCCGGCGGAGGTGATGCGACGACGGTCGATCTCGAACAGCTCCTGAGTGACGCTGAGCTGTGGATAAGACTCCTTGAAGGCATCGATGGCTTCCCAGTGCAGGGTCAGGCGGTGGCCGTCGAGCAGGCCAGCTTCGGCGAGGACGAAGCTGCCAGTATCGATAGCGCCGAGCGTCACGCCTTCGTTGTCCAAGCGACGTAGCCAGTGCTCCAGCGCCGGGGTGGTGAATTTCAGTGGCTCGAAACCGGCGACCACCAGCAACGTCGCGCCTTTCTTCAGGGGTTCCAGCGCCGCATCCGCGTTGACCGACATGCCGTTGCTGGCCAACACCGCCCCGCCATCGGTGCTCAACACATGCCAGCGATACAACTCGCCGCGAAAGCGATTGGCGACCCGCAGCGGCTCGATCGCTGAGATAAAACCGATCGCCGAAAAACCCGGCATCAACAAGAAGTAGAAATCCTGGGACATGGAGCGCACTCGATGGCAGGTAGCGAAAGGGCGGGAAGCGTGTGGACGTTGATACGCCACTTGCCGGCGGCATTCAAGCGCGCAGGTCGCTGCAGTGCAAGAGCTGGTCGCCGCAGTGCGTTTTTACGGGGGCTCAGCTGCGTAACTTGGCATCACCGGCGCATCAGACGCCGGAACCCACAATAACGACCTGCCGAGGAACCCGACATGAAACGACTGATCAGCAGCTGCGTTCTTGCACTCAGCGGTACCGCTTTCTTGAGCGCCAGCGTCATGGCGGCCGAACCCGCGTCGTGCCAGAACGTGCGCATGGGTGTAGTGAACTGGACCGACGTGATCGCCACCAGCGCCATGACCCAAGTATTGCTCGACGGCCTCGGCTACAACACCAAACAGACCAGCGCCTCCCAGCAAATCATCTTCGCCGGGATTCGCGACCAGCGCCTGGACTTGTTCCTCGGTTACTGGAACCCGCTGATGACCCAGACCATTACGCCCTTCGTCGAGGCCAATCAGGTCAAGGTCCTTGAAGCACCCAGCCTGAAAGACGCCCGAGCCACCCTCGCCGTTCCGACTTACCTCGCCGACAAAGGCCTGAAAACCTTCGCCGACATCGCCAAATTCGAGAAAGAACTGGGCGGCAAAATTTATGGCATCGAGCCTGGCTCAGGCGCCAACACTCAGATTAAGGCGATGATCGCCAAGAACCAGTTTGGCCTGGGCAAGTTCCAGCTGGTCGAGTCCAGCGAGGCCGGCATGCTTGCGACGGTGGATCGTGCCGTGCGGCGCAAGGAAGCCGTGGTGTTCTTCGGCTGGGCGCCACACCCGATGAACGTCAACGTGCAAATGACCTACCTCACTGGCAGTGAAGACGCCCTCGGCCCGAACGAAGGCATGGCCACCGTATGGACGGTAACCGCGCCGAAATACGCCGAGCAATGCCCGAACATTGGACGTTTATTGAGCAACCTGACCTACACCGCCGAAGACGAGAGCCGGATGATGCAGCCGCTGCTCGATCACAAAGACGCCTTCGAATCGGCGAAGCAATGGCTCAAGGATCACCCGCAAGACAAGCAGCGCTGGCTCGAAGGCGTGACCACCTTCGACGGCAAACCGGCGGCTGAAAACCTGAAACTGACCAGTAAATAGACCTGAAATGAATCACCGATTCGCAGCCCGACCGGGCTGCGAACGGAACCGTCACGCCCTGAGCCACACCCAAAAATCACGCCTGTAAGGAACCGCCTCATGAACCACGACGTCATCATCACCTGCGCACTCACCGGTGCTGGCGACACGACCGCCAGAAGCCCACACGTGCCGGTCACCCCGAAACAAATCGCCGCGGCCGCCGTGGAAGCCGCCAAGGCTGGCGCCACCGTGGTCCATTGCCACGTTCGCGACCCCGAAACCGGCAAGTTCAGCCGTGACGTGGCGCTGTACCGCGAAGTGATGGAGCGCATCCGCGAGGCCGACGTCGACATCATCGTCAACCTTACGGCCGGCATGGGCGGCGACCTGGAAATCGGCGCGGGCGAGAACCCGCTGGAGTTCGGCCCGAACACCGACCTGGTCGGCCCGCTGACCCGTCTGGCCCACGTCGAAGAACTGCTGCCGGAAATCTGCACGCTGGATTGCGGCACCCTGAACTTCGGCGACGGCGACACCATTTACGTCTCCACCCCGGCGCAGCTACGTGCTGGCGCCAAACGCATCCAAGAGCTGGGCGTGAAGGCCGAGCTGGAAATCTTCGACACCGGCCACTTGTGGTTTGCCAAGCAGATGATCAAGGAAGGCCTGCTCGATAACCCGTTGTTCCAGTTGTGCCTGGGCATCCCGTGGGGCGCGCCGGCCGACACCACCACCATGAAAGCCATGGTCGACAACCTGCCCGCCGACGCGGTCTGGGCCGGGTTCGGCATCGGTCGCATGCAGATGCCCATGGCGGCGCAAGCGGTGCTGCTCGGCGGCAACGTGCGGGTCGGCCTGGAAGACAACCTGTGGCTGGACAAGGGCGTATTGGCGACCAACGGCCAACTGGTCGAACGCGCCTCGCAAATCCTCAGCCGCCTCGGCGCGCGCGTTCTGACCCCAGCTGAAGGCCGGGCAAAAATGGGCCTGACCCAGCGCGGTTAACCCCCACACACAATACCTGTAGGAGCGAGGCTTGCCCGCGAAGGCGGTATTCCCGCCGTAAGAGATCCATCGGATGTACCGGCCTCTTCGCGGGCAAGCCTCGCTCCTACAGGGATAACCAACCTTTTTAGGATGCCGCCATGAGCTTTATCACTGATATCAAAACCTTCGCTGCGCTAGGCAGCGGTGTCATCGGCAGCGGCTGGGTGGCTCGCGTCCTCGCCCACGGCCTCGACGTGGTGGCCTGGGACCCGGCGCCCGGTGCCGAAGCGGCCTTGCGCAAACGCGTCGCCAATGCCTGGGGCGCACTGGAGAAACAAGGCTTGGCACCCGGCGCGTCGCAGGATCGTCTGCGCTTTGTCGCCACTATTGAAGAATGCGTTCGCGATGCGGATTTCATTCAGGAAAGTGCACCAGAACGACTGGAACTGAAACTGGAACTGCACAGTAAAATCAGCGCGGCGGCCAAGCCCAATGCCTTGATCGGTTCGAGTACTTCGGGGCTGTTGCCGAGCGAGTTTTACGAGAGCTCGACGCACCCGGAACGCTGCGTGGTCGGGCACCCGTTCAACCCGGTTTACCTACTGCCATTGGTGGAAGTGGTCGGCGGCAAAAACACTGCGCCAGAAGCGGTTCAAGCAGCAATGAACGTCTACGAATCCTTAGGCATGCGTCCGCTGCATGTGCGCAAGGAAGTGCCGGGGTTTATCGCCGACCGTTTGCTTGAAGCGTTGTGGCGTGAGGCGCTGCATCTGGTTAACGATGGCGTGGCGACCACTGGCGAAATCGACGATGCGATTCGCTTTGGCGCGGGCCTGCGCTGGTCGTTCATGGGCACCTTTCTGACTTACACCTTAGCGGGCGGCGATGCGGGCATGCGGCACTTCATGGCGCAATTCGGGCCGGCGTTGCAGTTGCCTTGGACGTATCTGCCGGCACCAGAGCTGACCGACAAATTGATCGATGACGTGGTGGACGGCACCCGCGAGCAGTTGGGCCAGCACAGCATCTCGGCGCTGGAGCGCTATCGTGATGATTGCTTGCTGGCGGTGCTGGAGGCAGTGAAAACCACCAAAGAGAAGCATGGGATGGCGTTTAGCGAGTAACCCGTAACACTGATCGTTCCCACGCTCTGCGTGGGAATGCCTCAATGGACGCTCTGCGTCCGCTCTTGGGACGCGGAGCGTCCCGGGCTGTATTACCACGCGGAGCGTGGGAACGATCATCTCTGGAGAGCAAGATGCCCACCCTCACCACCTACCAAACCAAAATCATCCCCGACTGGGTCGACTACAACGGCCACCTGCGCGATGCCTTCTATCTGCTGATTTTCAGCTACGCCACCGACGCGCTGATGGATCGACTGGGCATGGACAGCAATAACCGCGAAGCCAGCGGCAATTCGCTGTTCACCCTCGAACTGCACCTTAACTACCTGCACGAAGTGAAGCTCGATGCCGACGTCGAAGTGCACACCCAGATCATCGGCCATGACCGCAAGCGCCTGCACCTCTACCACAGCCTGCATCTGGTGGGCGGTGACAAGGAGCTGGCGGGCAATGAACAAATGCTGCTGCACGTCGACCTCGCCGGGCCGCGATCCGCACCGTTCAGCGAAGAAACCTTGAGCAAACTGCAAGCCATTGTTGCCGAGCAAGCCGACCTGCCCGCACCCGCCTTCATCGGCCGAGTGATCGCCTTACCGCCCGAAAAATAATAAGGAGCTCGTCATGAACACTGCCGCCGCTTTTGCCGATTTCCGCACCTACCCGTTGATCAGCGCGTTGACCGCCGTGCATACCTGGCGGACCGCATTCAAGTGCAGTGACACTTTCATGACTGATTCACAGGCAAAAAAAAACCCCGATCAAGCCGTGACAGGATCGGAGCTGAGGAGGGTACTGTTGAGGAGCTGTTGCGCGAGGGTGACCAAACCTTCGTGAAGCCAGCTGAGTCCAGTGTGCCCCCTCTTCCCTCTGGCAAGTTAGCCGAAAACGACCTGTTCATAGCCAATGCGGCCATTGCGATAAATCGCCCTTGCCGCCACTCCATGCCCCAACCAGAATCGAACCACGCCACCGTTCCCTGAAGAAGGATTGCGTCATGATGCACGCCGATTTGATAGACCAGGAAGACCTGTTGGGCCAGCTGAAATCGTTGGGTTTTCAAGTGCCGAATGGCTCTACAGCCGAACAGGCTTGCGAGTGTGCGGTGCGAGGATTGAACGATGAGCGGGCGATGACACTGCGGACAATGGTCAAGCAGATGTACACCAGCAGCGCGACCATTCTGCCGGCCGTGCGTTCGGCCATCGACAAGCAGTTGCTGCCGGCATTGGCGGAGTATCAGCAGAGTCGCGTCTGAGGTGTCGAGGGTTTGCTAGAGTAGCGGCCTTCCTGCCTACCACGAGCGAGCGCTGATGTTCCGTATCCAACACTGCCAGTCCGACGAGCAAGCGGGCTGGCTGCCTTTGCGCCAGGCGCTCTGGCCCGATGCTTCGGAACAGGAGCATCGGGACGAAATCGCCCAGCAGCTACGCGAGCCGCAACGCTATATCAACTTTGTTGCCTACGACCGCCAGGAGCAACCCGTCGGTCTGGCCGAAGCCTCGTTGCGCCACGACTACGTCAATGGCACTGACAGCTCGCCGGTGGTGTATCTGGAGGGTATCTACGTGGTGCCGCCGCTGCGCCGGCACGGAGTGGCGGCACGACTGATCGAACAGGTGGCGCACTGGGGACGAGCACAGGGCTGCGTGGAGATGGCCTCCGACACAAGCCTCGACAACCTGCCGAGCCAGGAGACGCACAAGGCGCTCGGCTTCGAAGAAACCGAGCGCGTCGTATTTTTCAAACGCCCGCTATGACTAGAGACGAACGCTGGCAAACGTCGATTCATTACGCGCCTGACTCAACGCCGACAGCGGCCCGGACAGCGGCGACAGCACCAGTGCCTGCGGCAGCGGCATCATCGCCACTTGTTGCGTGGTGTTGGAACCCACGCGCTCGTCACGCGGCGGAATGCCGAAGTATTCGCGGTAGCACTTGGAGAAGTGCGGCGTGGACACAAAACCACACACCGACGCGACTTCGATGATCGACATCGGCGTTTGCTTGAGCAATTGCCGAGCGCGGATCAGGCGCAGTTTCAGGTAGTAACGAGACGGCGAGCAGTGCAGGTATTTCTGGAACAGCCGCTCCAGCTGACGACGCGACACGGCGACGTACACCGCCAGTTCGTCGAGATCGATTGGCTCTTCGAGGTTGGCTTCCATCAGCGCCACGATTTCCTGCAGCTTCGGCTGGTTGGTGCCGAGCATGTGCTTGAGCGGCACGCGCTGGTGATCCTGCTCATTGCGGATGCGCTCGTAGACGAACATCTCCGAGATCGCGGCCGACAGTTCACGGCCGTGATCGCGGCTGATCAGGTGCAGCATCATGTCCAGCGGCGCGGTGCCACCGGAGCTGGTGAAACGGTTACGGTCGAGGGTGAACAGCCGGGTGCTCATTGCCACCCGCGGGAAAGCTTCCTGCATCGACGCCAGGCATTCCCAGTGCACGCTGCAATCGAAGCCGTCCAGCAGACCGGCGCACGCCAGGGCCCAGCTGCCGGTGCAAACCGCCCCAAGACGACGATGCTGACGCGCCTGACTTTGCAGCCACGATACGTGTTCGCGAGTCACGGTGCGCTGAATGCCGATACCGCCGCAGACAATCACGGTGTCCAGGGGAGGCGCTTTGTGCATCGCGGCGTCGGGGGTGATCTGCAGACCATCACTGGCCCAGACCTGACCGCCATCGACGGTGAGTGTGGTCCAGCGATACAGCTCGCGACCGGACAGTTGGTTGGCCATGCGCAGGGGTTCTACTGCTGAGGCCAGAGAAATCAGCGTGAAGTTGTCCAGCAGCAAAAAGCCGATGGATTGGGGCGCACGGTTCTGGGGTTGGGCCCCGGAGTTGAACGTCGTCATCGCGGTATCTCCTCACACAAAGCGGGTGATGGCCTCAGGCGGAGGCTCTTTTTATTGCCATCGTTCTCGCGTGGGAGACGGGCTTTGTAATGACAGAGCAATTGCCATGCCTAAAATTGAATGCGTGTTCAATAACTCCTGAAAACGACGTCGCGATGTGTCTGGATATGGCGCGCAGAGATAAGAGGTCATAAGTGCCATCAAGGGCTGCAAACCCGCTACCCCGTTGCCTGTGAGCAAATCGGTAGCACTTGTGGGAACAGGGCTGCGACGTGCCGGGAACGAGTGTCACCGCAGGCACGGATGACGGACGGTCAGGCTTGAATTGGATCCCCGATCAGGGGAGACAGACTTGCCTGTTTGCGACGCGCTAAAAGGTGGCGCGTTTTGAATCGGGTGCTCATTTGGTGCGCAGTTTTGACTGGTCTGGCCCAAATGAGGTCTTTGTGGCGAGGGGGCTTGTCGAAACGCCGCATCTCGCCCCGTTGGGTCGCGCAGCGGCCCTGAAATCTTTACGACTGCTGCGCAGCCGAACGGGGCGATGCGGCGTTCCGACAAGCCCCCCTCGCCACAAAAGCCCCTCGCCACAGGTCAATTCGGTCTCAACACTCCACCGCGCTAACCGCCAACCCACCGCGCGATGTCTCTTTATATTTGTCGTGCATGTCGGCACCGGTATCACGCATGGTGCGGATCACCCGGTCCAGCGAGATAAAGTGCTGACCGTCGCCGCGCAGCGCCATCTGCGCCGCGTTGATCGCTTTCACCGCGGCAATCGCATTGCGCTCGATGCACGGCACCTGCACCAGCCCACCCACGGGATCGCAGGTCAGGCCGAGGTTATGCTCAAGACCGATTTCCGCCGCGTTGCACAGCTGCTCCGGGGTGGCACCGAGAATCTCCGCCAACCCGGCCGCCGCCATGGCGCAGGCCGAACCGACTTCACCCTGGCAACCGACTTCGGCACCGGAAATCGAGGCGTTCTTCTTGCACAGAATCCCTACTGCCGCGGCACTCAGGAAGTAGTCGACCACGTTGGCGTCGGTCACTGCCTCGCTGAATTTCATAAAGTAATGCAACACCGCCGGAATGATCCCCGCCGCGCCATTGGTCGGAGCCGTAACCATGCGCCCGCCGGCAGCGTTTTCTTCGTTGACCGCTAGGGCGAACAAGTTCACCCACTCCATGGCGCTCAGGGTCGAGCCGATTACGTTGGGCTTGTTCAGCTCCTGCAGACTACGGTGCAATTTGGCTGCGCGACGACGCACATTGAGCCCGCCAGGCAGGATGCCTTCGTGCTTGAGGCCTTGCTCCACGCAATCTTGCATCGCGCGCCAAAGCCTCATCAGGCCAGCGCGAATTTCCTCTTCGCTGCGCCAGACTTTCTCGTTGGCCATCATCAGCTCTGCAACGCGCAGGTTGTGCTGCTTGCAGAGACTGAGCAGCTCGACGGCACTGGAGAAATCGTAAGGCAACACAGTGCGATCCAGATCCACCACGCCGCTGGAAGCCTGTGCCTCATCGACGACAAAACCGCCGCCGATGGAATAGTAGGTGTCGCGATGCAGCTCGCCGTGATCGCCTTCGGCAACCAGGGTCATGGCGTTGGGATGGAACGGCAGGTTCTCGTCGATCAGGCGCATGTCCCGGGCCCAGATGAACGGGACCGACAAGCGGCCGTCGAGCAATAGCGTTTGGGTTTCACACAAGGCTTCTATACGGACGCCGATTTGCGACGGATCGATCGCGTCGGGCCACTCGCCCATCAGGCCCATGATCACCGCGTTGTCGCTGCCGTGACCGATGCCGGTGGCCGAGAGCGATCCATAAAGCTGAACTTCGACGCGACACACCTGCTCTAGAAGTCCCCGCTCGCGCATGTCTTGCACGAACAGCGCCGCGGCGCGCATAGGCCCCACGGTGTGTGAACTGGAAGGGCCGATGCCGATTTTGAACAGGTCGAAAACGCTGATAGCCATTACTGCTGAACTCCTGGATGTGCCTGCTCCAGGCGCAAAAACGCCCAGTGACGGAGCTGCTACGCTGAAGCTGCAATCCGCCGAGATGGCCGCATCATCAGGCTTTTGCCATGCCGTTCGACGTCTCACACCGACGCACTCATGCCCACCAGCGCCGCAGGTCTCTCACGCAATGTTTTCGCCGTTTTTTTGCGGATCAGAGGGGCAAACGGGGCTGAAAAAAGCTGTAAACGACGTCACCGACACTGGATGCGACCATCCCTGTACTGGTTACGACGCACCCTGTAGGCGTCAGATTTTCACTGGTACATGATCGTATCGACTCGATTGCACGGCGCCGTGGTAGAGCTGTCTCCAAAACGCCATCCAACCGCAACAGATAAGTGCGGTGGTCCCAGTCGGAACACTGCCAAAAAAAACACCAAGGAGTCGCCCCTATGAAAGGTTCCCCGTCGTTGTTGTTGGCCGCCATGCTGAGTCTGCCGTTTCTGGCTCAAGCCGCAGAACCGGCCCAATGCAGCACCGTAAACTTCTCCGATGTCGGCTGGACGGACATTACCGTCACCACCGCCACCACCAGCGTCGTTCTCGATGCCTTGGGCTACAAGACCAAAACCACGATGATTTCCGTGCCGGTGACCTACAAGTCGCTGGCCGACGGCAAGAACATGGACGTATTCCTCGGTAACTGGATGCCGACCATGGAAAACGACATCAAGGCCTACCGCGATGCCGGCACCGTGGACACGGTGCGCGCTAATCTGGAAAACGCAAAATACACACTCGCCGTCCCCGAAGAGTTGTATAACAAAGGTCTGAAAGATTTCGCCGACATCGCCAAGTTCAAGAAAGAACTCGACGGCAAGATCTATGGCATCGAACCGGGTAACGACGGCAACCGCCTGATCCAGAGCATGATCGACAAGAACGCCTTCGGCCTGAAAGAAGCCGGCTTCAAGGTGGTCGAGTCCAGCGAGGCAGGCATGCTCTCGCAAGTCGATCGCGCCCAGCGCCGCAACACCGCCGTGGTGTTCCTGGGCTGGGAACCGCACCCGATGAACACTCGATTCAAGATGAAGTACCTGACCGGTGGCGACGAATACTTCGGCCCGAACTTCGGCCAGGCGACCATCTACACCAACACCCGCAAGGGTTACGCACAGGAATGCAGCAACGTCGGTCAGTTGCTGAAAAACCTGGTCTTTACCCTCGACATGGAAAGCACGCTGATGGGCAACGTCCTGGACGACAAAATGAAGCCTGACGCGGCCGCCAAGGCCTGGCTGAAAAAGAATCCACAGGTGCTCGATACCTGGCTCGCTGGCGTGACCACCATTGACGGTAAACCTGGCCTGGAGGCCGTGAAAGCCAAGCTCGCACAGTAAAATCGCTTACGCCGGGCGGCTTCGGCCGTCCGGGCTGTTTATTTCCTTGCATGCGGACGTTCACTACCATGCTGATTGATCAGAAAATACCTTTAGGCCAGTACATCGCGGGCTTCGTTGAATGGTTGACGCAAAACGGCGCCAGCACCTTCGACGCAATCGCCGTGTCACTGGAAACGATGATCCACGGCGTGACTTTTGCGCTGACCTGGTTCAACCCGCTGGCATTGATCGGCCTCATCGCGCTACTGGCACACTTCATCCAACGCAAATGGGGCCTGACCGTTTTCGTCGTCGCCTCCTTTCTGCTGATCCTCAACCTGGGTTATTGGCAGGAAACCATGGAAACCCTCGCCCAGGTGTTGTTCGCCACCCTGGTGTGCGTGCTGATCGGCGTGCCGTTGGGCATCGTCGCCGCGCACAAACCGATGTTCTACACCATGATGCGACCGGTGCTCGATCTGATGCAGACCGTGCCGACCTTCGTGTACCTCATTCCTACCCTGACCCTCTTCGGTCTGGGTGTGGTTCCGGGTCTGATTTCGACGGTGGTGTTCGCGATTGCCGCGCCCATCCGCCTGACCTACCTGGGCATCCGCGATGTTCCGCAAGAATTGATGGACGCCGGCAAGGCCTTTGGCTGCTCGCGCCGTCAGCTGCTCTCGCGAATCGAACTGCCCCACGCCATGCCAAGCATCGCGGCCGGTATCACCCAGTGCATCATGCTGTCGTTGTCGATGGTGGTGATTGCGGCACTGGTGGGCGCCGACGGCCTGGGCAAACCCGTGGTCAACGCACTGAACACTGCTGATATCGCACTGGGCTTCGAAGCAGGCCTGGCGATCGTACTGCTGGCGATCATGCTCGACCGTATCTGCAAACAACCCGACGCTAAAGTAGGGGGTGACGCATGAGCATTATTCGCTTCGAAGACGTGGACGTGATCTTCTCCAAAGACCCGCGCGAGGCCCTTAAACTCCTCGACCAGGGCATGACCCGCGACCAGATCCTGAAAAAAACCGGGCAGATTGTCGGCGTCGAAAAAGCCAGCCTGGACATCGAAAAAGGTGAAATCTGCGTGCTGATGGGCCTGTCCGGCTCCGGCAAATCCAGCCTGTTGCGCTGCATCAACGGTCTCAATACCGTCAGCCGTGGCAAGTTGTTCGTCGAGCACGAAGGCAAGCAGATCGACATCGCCTCCTGCACCCCGGCGGAACTGAAA
The DNA here is from genome assembly GCF_024748615.1 of Pseudomonas sp. B21-048. NCBI lineage: Bacteria > Pseudomonadati > Pseudomonadota > Gammaproteobacteria > Pseudomonadales > Pseudomonadaceae > Pseudomonas > Pseudomonas sp. B21-048. The sequence goes on from NZ_CP087168.1 coordinate 5,219,901, forward strand.
ATGATGCGCACCAAGCGCATTGCGATGGTGTTCCAGAAGTTTGCGCTGATGCCTTGGCTGACCGTGCGCGAGAACATCAGCTTCGGTCTGGAGATGCAGGGCCGGCCGGAGAAAGAACGCCGTAAGCTGGTAGACGAGAAGCTTGAGCTGGTGGGCCTGACCCAGTGGCGCAACAAGAAACCCGACGAGCTTTCCGGTGGTATGCAGCAACGTGTGGGCCTGGCCCGAGCGCTGGCGATGGACGCCGACATTCTGCTGATGGACGAACCATTCTCGGCCCTCGACCCGCTGATTCGCCAAGGCCTGCAAGACGAACTGCTGGAGCTGCAACGCAAACTGAGCAAGACCATCGTTTTCGTGAGCCACGACCTCGATGAAGCCCTGAAGCTCGGCAGCCGTATCGCGATCATGAAAGACGGCCGGATCATCCAGTACAGCAAACCGGAAGAAATCGTCCTGAACCCTGCGGACGATTACGTGCGCACCTTCGTTGCTCACACCAACCCGCTGAACGTGTTGTGCGGTCGCAGCCTGATGCGCACCCTGGACAAGTGCAAACGCATCAACGGTTCGGTGTGCCTGGATCCGGGCGGCGATTCGTGGCTGGACCTGGCCGAAGGCAACACCATCAAAGGCGCACGCCAGAATGGCTCGAGCCTGGACCTGCAGAACTGGATACCGGGCCAAGCGGTTGAAGGCTTGAGTCGTCGCCCAACATTGGTGGATTCCAACATCGGCATGCGCGATGCGCTGCAGATTCGTTACCAGACTGGCAACAAACTGGTGCTGCACGACAACAACAAGGTGGTCGGGATTCTCGGTGACAGCGAGCTGTACCACGCGCTGCTCGGCAAGAACCTGGGGTAAGAAGCAGCAAACACAAAAACGCCGCGAGAGATCGCGGCGTTTTTGTTTGCGGGATATTGGGGCATTGATCGTTCCCACGCTCTGCGTGGGAATGCAGCCCGGGACGCTCTGCGTCCCTAGCCGCGTGACGCGGAGCGTCACAGGAGGCATTCCCACGCAGAGCGTGGGAACGATCTTGAATCACACCTCAGCTATAAACCCGACCAAGCAGCTGCCGATGGCTTTCAAACTGATCGAGCACGTCACGGGTGATCTGATCCTGAGTGAAGCCCATCAGGTCGTAATCCTGGCTGCCGTTATGCAGGTACACCTCGGTGCGGTAGTAACGTGCGCGCGGTTCATCAGCGCTTTCAGCAGACACCGTGTCACTCGCCGCCGCCAGATAACCGTCCAGGCTCACTTCATAGACAAAAGGGTTGCCCTCTTCCCTCTCGATCCGTACGCCCATGCAGCGTTTCGACTTGCCCAACAGCTGCACATCCAGACCCTGAGCACGTAATTGCACTGCCGCATCTTCCAGCGCCGGGCTGACGTGCTTGTCCATGAAGCGCTGAACGATCGACTGGTTCGGTTGCAGGTCAAGCTGGGTCAAACGCTCGCTGAAACCACGACGACCACGCGCTGCCAGTTCCGCTTGCTCCTGTTCGATTTGCACGTCCTGGCGCATGGCCTTGTGCAAGCCAAACATGAAGAACACCAGCACTACCGAGAACGGCAGCCCCGCCAGCACCACCATGGTTTGCATGGCTTCGAAGTTACCGGCGAACAGCCGACCGGCGGGTGATATAAAGACACCCCGAAAAAAGCCAGAAACCCTTGGAACGCCTGTGCGCATAGGTTTCGAGCATTTTTGGATGTCGTTTTTCCGCCAACTACACGTAGGAAAAACCTGTAGGTAGCGACGATTTGTCGCAGATCTTATTCTTTGTTGATTGAACGTTCAATCAAAACAAAATAGACTGGCCCTCAACCCGGTAGCCGTTTTTCGTCCACCGGAAGGCCTAAGGAGATGTGCAAGATGCCCAAGGTCGGTATGCAACCCATCCGCCGCCAGCAATTGATCGAAGCCACGATGCAGGCCGTCGATCAGGTCGGCATGGGGGACGCCAGCATTGCGCTGATCGCCCGTTTGGCCGGTGTCTCGAATGGCATCATCAGTCACTACTTTAAGGACAAGAACGGCCTGATCGCCGCCACGGCGCAGTATCTGATGAGCGTCCTCAGCGAGAACGTCACCGCGCGCCGTCAGGCGTTGGAGGACGCCAGCCCACGGGCTCATCTTCAGGTGATTATCGAAGGCAACTTCGACGCCAGCCAGGTCAATGGCCCGGCAATGAAAACCTGGCTGGCCTTCTGGGCCACCAGCATGCACCACCCGTCTTTGCACCGGTTGCAGCGGATCAACGATCACCGTCTGTATTCCAACCTGTGCTGCCAGTTCCGCCGTGTGTTGCCGCTTGATCAAGCGCGCAGCGCCGCCCGCGGCCTGGCAGCCCTCATTGACGGTTTGTGGTTGCGCGGCGCGCTGTCGGGAGATGCTTTCGACACCGGGCAAGCGCACCAGATCGCGTACGAATACATGGATTTCCAATTGGCCAAGCAGGTGAGTTAGAGCACACATAAAAGCGCTCAGCCCCTGAACCGCCACTGACCAGCGTCGCCAACGCTACACGGCACGCCCCAGTGGTTAACGCCAACCCACTTATGCTCTTGCGAGGACTTTATGGCCCGTTTCGAACTGCAAAAACTCTACATCGATGGCGGCTACAGTGACGCCAGCAGCGACGCCACTTTCGAAGCCATCAACCCGGCTAACGGTGAAGTCCTCGCAACCGTACAACGTGCGACCCAGTCAGACGTTGAGCGCGCTGTGGTCAGCGCCGAAAAGGGCCAGAAAATCTGGGCTGCCATGACCGCCATGGAGCGTTCGCGCATCCTGCGTCGCGCCGTCGACATCCTGCGCGAGCGCAACGACGAACTGGCCGCCCTGGAAACCCTGGACACCGGCAAGGCGTACTCCGAAACCCGTTACGTCGACATCGTTACCGGCGCTGACGTGCTGGAATACTACGCGGGCCTGGTGCCGGCCATCGAAGGCGAGCAGATTCCGCTGCGCACCACGTCTTTCGTTTACACCCGTCGCGAGCCGCTGGGCGTGGTGGCCGGTATCGGCGCCTGGAACTACCCGATCCAGATCGCTTTGTGGAAATCCGCACCTGCCTTGGCGGCCGGTAACGCGATGATCTTCAAGCCAAGCGAAGTCACCTCCCTAACTACCCTGAAACTGGCCGAGATCTACACCGAGGCCGGCGTTCCGGCTGGCGTGTTCAACGTTCTGACCGGCAGCGGCCGTGAAGTCGGCACCTGGTTGACCGAACACCCACGCATCGAAAAAATCTCCTTCACCGGCGGCACCGACACCGGCAAGAAGGTCATGGCCAGCGCTTCCGCCTCGTCGTTGAAAGACGTGACCATGGAACTGGGCGGCAAATCCCCGCTGATCATTTTCGACGACGCCGACCTGGATCGCGCCGCCAACACCGCGATGATGGCCAACTTCTACAGCTCCGGTCAGGTCTGCACCAACGGCACTCGCGTGTTCGTACCGAGCCACCTGAAAGCCGCGTTCGAAGCCAAGATCGTTGAGCGCGTTGCGCGCATTCGCGTCGGCAACCCGGAAGACGAAAACACCAACTTCGGTCCGCTGGTCAGCTTCGCCCACATGGAAAGCGTGCTGGGTTACATCGCCAAAGGTAAGGAAGAAGGCGCTCGCGTCCTGTGCGGCGGCGATCGTCTGACCGACGGTGAATTCGCCAAAGGTGCGTTCGTGGCTCCGACCGTGTTCACCGATTGCACCGACGAGATGACCATCGTTCGCGAAGAAATCTTCGGCCCGGTGATGAGCATCCTGACTTACGAAACCGAAGAAGAAGTGATCCGTCGTGCCAACGACACCGAGTTCGGTTTGGCCGCTGGCGTCGTCACCAAAGACCTGAACCGCGCTCACCGTGTGATCCATCAACTGGAAGCCGGTATCTGCTGGATCAACGCCTGGGGCGAGTCCGACGCCAAGATGCCGGTCGGCGGCTACAAGCAGTCGGGCGTGGGCCGTGAGAACGGGATCAGCTCTCTCAATAACTTCACGCGCATCAAGTCCGTGCAAGTCGAACTAGGTGAGTACGTTTCGGTATTTTGATTAGCTGATCCAGCTACAAGCGGCAAGCTTCAAGCTGCAGGTAAAAGCAGTTTGGTTTGCCGCTCTATCTCAGCACCGCTCGCTGCTCTTTCTTGCAGCTTGAAGCTTGCAGCTTGAAGCCCCCCGGAGGGCCCATGTCCCAAGAGTTCGATTACATCATCATCGGTGCCGGCTCGGCCGGTAACACCCTGGCGACCCGTCTGACTGAAGACAAAGGCGTCACCGTCCTGCTGCTCGAAGCGGGCGGCCCGGATTACCGTCTCGACTTCCGCACGCAAATGCCGGCCGCGCTGGCGTTCCCGCTGCAAGGTCGTCGCTACAACTGGGCGTATGAAACCGATCCAGAACCACACATGGACGGCCGCCGGATGGAATGCGGTCGCGGCAAGGGCCTGGGTGGTTCTTCGCTGATCAACGGCATGTGCTACATCCGCGGCAACGCCATGGACTATGACGGCTGGGCCAAACTGCCCGGCCTGGAAGACTGGACCTACCTCGACTGCCTGCCATATTTCCGCAAGGCCGAAACCCGTGACATCGGCCCGAACGATTACCACGGTGGCGACGGTCCGGTCAGCGTGACCACGCCGAAAGCCGGCAACAACCCTCTGTTCCACGCGATGGTTGAAGCAGGCGTGCAAGCCGGTTACCCGCGTACCGAAGACCTGAACGGCTACCAGCAAGAAGGTTTCGGCCCGATGGACCGCACCGTGACGCCGAACGGCCGTCGCGCCAGCACCGCGCGCGGTTACCTGGACGTCGCCAAGAAGCGCTCGACCCTGACCATCGTCACCCACGCCCTGACCGACAAGATCCTGTTCGAAGGCAAGCGTGCGGTCGGCGTGCGTTACCTGATCGGCGCCGCTGAAGAGCGCGTTGAAGCCCGCGCCCGCAAGGAAGTGCTGCTGTGCTCCGGCGCCATCGCGTCGCCGCAGATTCTGCAACGCTCCGGCGTCGGCCCGGCCGAACTGCTGAAGAAACTCGACATTCCGGTGGTCCACGACCTGCCGGGCGTTGGTGAAAACCTGCAGGATCACCTTGAGCTGTACCTGCAATACGCCTGCACTCAACCGGTCTCGCTGTACCCGTCGCTGCTGCTGCACAACCAGCCGGCCATCGGTGCCGAGTGGTTGTTCAAGGGCACCGGCATCGGCGCCAGCAACCAGTTCGAGGCCGGTGGTTTCATCCGCACTCGTCCGGAATTTGATTGGCCGAACATTCAGTACCACTTCCTGCCGGTGGCGATTAACTACAACGGCAGCAACGGTGTGAAAGAGCACGGCTTCCAGGCGCACATGGGCTCCATGCGTTCGCCAAGCCGTGGTCGCATCCAGGCCAAGTCCAAGGATCCGCGCGAGTACCCGAGCATCCTGTTCAACTACATGGCCACCGAGCAGGACTGGCAGGAATTTCGCGATGGCATCCGCCTGACCCGTGAAATCATGCAACAGCCTGCACTGGACGCCTTCCGTGGTCGTGAAATCAGCCCGGGCATCGACGTGCAAACCGACGAGCAGCTGGACAAGTTCATCCGCGAGCACGCCGAAACCGCGTTCCACCCGTCCTGCTCGTGCAAGATGGGCACCGACGAGATGGCCGTGGTCGATGGCGAAGGCCGTGTGCACGGCATGCAAGCCCTGCGCGTGGTCGATGCCTCGATCATGCCGATCATCACCACCGGCAACCTGAACGCGCCAACGATCATGATGGCCGAGAAAATCGCCGACAAGATCCGCGGTCGCAAGCCATTACCGCGTAGCAAGGCCGCCTACTTCGTGGCCGGTGATGCACCTGTGCGTGGCAAGCCGTTGCGGGATGTGAGCCTGGCTGCTCAGTAAGACCGTTACACCGAGGCGCGGCCTTCGCGAGCAAGTCGAGTCGTCGCTCCGCCGCTCCCACATTTGATCTCCGATGTTCACAAAATCTGTGTTCACTACCGATCTAATGTGGGAGCGGCGGTGCGACGACTCGACTTGCTCGCGAAGGGGCCCGACCAAACAACACATTACTTCATGCCATACACCGGGCAATCCCTCCCCACACCGCTCCGCCCTTGATCTACCCCCCGCCCAGGCCTAATCTAGCGCCACGCAAATGCTTCACCCCCCTCGCAACATCGATGCACCGCCACTCCATACCAAGGAGGTTCCCGAATGTTCGATTTCCACCCCCAGCTCAAGCAGCGTTTTGCTGCCTTGCGCACGGGCGCTGAATTCTTTTCGCTGCGTTATGTGCGCGAGTCCGGCCAGTATCTGTCGGTGCGCAAGAACGTCGCCGAACCGCCGAGCCTGAGCCGTGACGAAGGCGCGATGCTGACCGTTCGGGTCAACGGCGTCGAAGCCTATGCCGCCACCAACGACTTGTCCCAATCCGGCCTGCAGACCGCGCTGGAGAAAGCTGAGCAACAAGCCCGTCGACTCAAGCCTCACGCCCTGCTCGACCTACGCGAGCAAGCCGTCTCCAGCGACCGCGCCGACTATTTCTCGCCCAACGTCGACCAGCCCTTTCCGTCCCTGAGCGATTGCTACCAATTGCTCGGCGCCGAATCCGCCGCCGTGCCCAAGGACGAGCGACTGGTGAACTGGCAGGCGAGCATCGGCATCACCAACGTCGAGCAAATCTACCTCAACAGCGCCGGCGCCGAGCTGCGCCAAGCCCAGCGCTTCGTCTACCCGAGCATGGACGTCACCGCCTACGACGGCAGCGACAGCCAGACCCGCACCCTGGGCCGCGAGAACTTCGGCCAGCAGGGCGGCTTTGATGTGATCAGCCGTTGCGGCCTGATCGGTGCCGGCCCGAAAGTCGCCGACCAGGCGCTGCAATTGCTGCTGGCGCCCAATACCCCGCAAGGCCCGCGCGATCTGTTGTTGATGCCTGACCAAATGATGCTGCAGATCCACGAGTCCATCGGTCACCCGCTGGAACTGGACCGCATCCTGGGCGATGAGCGCAATTACGCTGGCACCAGTTTCGTCAAGGCAGAAGACTTCGGCAGCCTGCAATACGGCTCCGAACTGCTCAACGTGACGTTCGACCCGGACATCCCCGAGCAGCTCGCCAGCTACGGCCATGACGACGACGGCAGCGCCGCCAGCAAGCAATTCTTGATTAAGGAAGGTTTGCTGCTGCGGCCATTGGGCGGCGCACTCTCGCAATTTCGCGCCGGCATGGATGGCGTTGCCAACAGCCGCGCCTGCGGCTGGAACCGTCCGCCGATCGACCGCATGGCCAACCTCAACATCGAGCACGGCGATCAGCCGCTGGAGCAACTGATCGGCAACATCGAGCACGGCATTTTGATGAGCACCAACCGTTCGTGGTCCATCGACGATGCGCGCAACAAGTTCCAGTTCGGTTGCGAATGGGGCCAGTTGATCGAAAACGGCGAACTCAAGGGTGTGGTGAAGAACCCGAACTACCGGGCGATTTCCGCACAATTCTGGAAAAGCCTCAGCGCTGTCGGCGATGCCAACACCGTCAAAGTGCTAGGCACGCCGAACTGTGGCAAGGGCGAGCCGAACCAGGTGATCCGCGTCGGTCACGCGTCGCCGGCCTGTGTGTTCAGCAATGTTGATGTGTTTGGAGGAGACGCCTGATGAGTACTTCCACGAGTCAGGCTGAGTCATTCAAGGACTTGGTCAATTGGCTGCGCGAGGCAATTCGTGGGCCTGAGCAATTCACCCTCAGCTATGCCGCCGAATCGTCGGCCTTCGTGCGCTTCAACCACGCCAAGGTCCGTCAGGCCGGGCAGGTGCAGCAGGCGAGCGTCGGGTTCAAACTGATCAACGATGGTCGTCATGCGGATCTGAATATCACGCTGTCGGGCGACCCCGAAATCGACCTTCAGCGTCTGGCCGAAGGGCTGCAACAGTTGCGCGAAACCCTGCCACTGTTGCCTCAGGACCCGTACCTGCTGCTCAACCATAACGACTGGCAGAGCAACAACGTGCAGGAGCATCCGCTACCGGACACCGAGCAAGTGGTCGCTGAAATCACTCAAGCTACCGAAGGATTGGATCTGGTCGGCTTCTATGCCGCCGGGCCTATCAGTCGTGGTTTCGCCAGTTCCTCGGGCGCGTTCGGCTGGCATCAGGCCAACAGCTTCAACTTCGATTTCAGCCTGTTCCATGAAAACGGTCAGGCGGTGAAAGCCAGCTATGCCGGGCACGACTGGAACAGCGAAGGGTTTGCCAGACGCTTTGCGCAAGCGCGCGAGCAGTTGGCGTTTCTGGGGCGGCCATTGCGCACGCTGCCGCCCGGCGAATACCGCGCCTACCTGGCGCCGGCAGCGCTGGAAGAAATCATGGGCATGTTGAGCTGGGGCGGGTTTTCGGCCCAGGCGATTGCCAGTAAACAGAGCCCGTTGCAGAAGTTCTACGCCAACGAAACCTGCTTCAGCCCCAACGTAGGGTTGAGTGAGCAGGTCAGCGGCTCCTTGAGCCCGGCATTTTCCGACGAAGGTTATCCTCGCGATGATCTGGGGTTGATCGCCAAAGGCATGGCCAATGCCCGACTGATCAATTCGCGCAGCGCCGCTGAATACAACCTCACTGCCAACGGCGCCAGCAGTCATGAATACCCGACGGCGCTGGTCATGCAAGGCGGCAACCTGGAGCAGGCGGACATCCTCAAGCGCCTCGGCACCGGGCTCTACATCAGCAACCTGTGGTACCTGAACTACTCGGACCAACCGGCGGCGCGCCTGACCGGCATGACCCGGTTTGCGACTTTCTGGGTCGAGAACGGCGAGATTCAGGCGCCGGTCAGCACCATGCGGTTTGATGACAGCGTCTACAGCCTGCTCGGTTCGCAGCTGGAAGCGTTGACCGAGGAACGCGAGCTGATGTTGTCGGCCAGCACCTACAGTCAGCGGGCGACTGCTTCGGCGTTGTTGCCGGGCGCGCTCGTCAGCCGACTGACGTTGACGCTCTGACACAGAGCGTCACAGGATGCATTCCCACGCGGAGCGTGGGAACGATCATCTCCGCCAACAAGAGGTCCCATGCCCAACCGCCCACCTCTCGACGCTGTCACCGCCCGCTGGGTACCGTGGGTGGTGGCCATTGCCTTCTTCATGCAATCCCTCGACGGGACAATCCTCAACACCGCCCTCCCCGCCATGGCCCGGGACTTGGCCGAAGACCCGCTGCGCATGCAGGGCGTCATCATCGCCTACATGCTTACCGTCGCACTGCTGATCCCCGCCTCCGGCTGGATCGCCGACCGCTTCGGCACCCGGAAAATCTTCTTCGGCGCGATTCTCCTGTTCAGCTTTGGCTCATTGCTCTGCGCCTTGTCCAGCACCTTGAGCATGCTCATCGGTGCGCGAGTGATTCAGGGCCTCGGTGGTGCGCTGATGCTGCCGGTTGGTCGGTTGGTGGTGCTGCGCGCGTATCCGCGCTCGGATCTGGTGCGGATCATGGGGTTCATTACCATTCCTGGCCTGCTTGGCCCGCTGATCGGTCCGACGATGGGCGGATGGATGGTGCAATACCTGACCTGGCACTGGATCTTCCTGATTAACCTGCCGGTGGGCGTCCTCGGTTGCTACGCGGTATGGAAATTCATTCCCGACCTGCGCGGCAGCGAACGCACCCGCTTCGACAGCCTGGGCTTTTTGCTGTTCGGCGCGGCGATGGTGCTGATCACCATCGCCATGGAGGGGCTCGGCGAACTGCACCTGCCGCACCTGCGAGTGATGTTGCTGCTGTTTGGCGGCATGGCCTGTCTGGCGGCGTATTGGCTGCGGGCCGGGCACGTCGATAATCCACTGTTTGCGCCATCGTTATTCAAGACCCGGACTTTCGCCGTGGGCATCCTCGGCAACCTGTTCGCCCGCCTGGGCAGTGGCGCCTTGCCGTTTCTGGTGCCATTGCTGCTGCAGGTGGCGCTGGGTTACTCGCCGTCACAGGCCGGGATGAGCATGCTGCCCCTGGCGGCGGCCGCGATGGTCGCCAAGTCGGTGGCGCGTCCGCTGATCGAACGTTTCGGCTACCGTACCGTGCTGACCGGCAACACACTGGCACTGGGGATCATGCTGGCAAGCATGGGCCTGGTCAGCGAGCAGACGCCGTATTGGCTGCTGCTGGTTCAGTTGGCGATTCTGGGGGCGATCAACTCCTTGCAGTTCACCGCAATGAACACCGTCACCCTGATCGACCTCGACGACGCCAGCGCCAGCAGCGGCAACAGTTTGCTGTCGGTGGTCGCGCAATTGTCCCTGAGCCTCGGCGTGGCCTGCGCCGGCGCCCTGCTCGGCGGCTTCACGGCAGAGATCGGCAATGACGGCGTGGACACGGTTCTGGGCGCGTTCCAGCTGACGTTCGTGACGGTCGGAATCATGGCGATGCTGGCTGCAACGATCTTCTCGCAGCTGTCTGGAACTGACGGACGGCGCGTCAGGCATCCGGAAGAACACATCGAGCCTTAGGGCGAATAGCCATCGGGCTGGTACACTGCGCGACATTTTGTTTTGCAGGCCAGTCCCGTGACCACCATCGCCACCGCTTTTAATACTTTGCCGCTGTCCGCCGCCATGCTGGCTAACCTCGACTCCCTCGGTTATGCCCAGATGACGCCGATCCAGGCGCAAAGCTTGCCGGTGATCCTCAAGGGGATGGACCTGATCGCCCAGGCCAAGACCGGCAGCGGCAAGACCGCCGCCTTCGGTATCGGCCTGTTGAACCCGATCAATCCGCGCTTCTTCGGTTGCCAGGCGCTGGTCATTTGCCCGACTCGCGAGTTGGCTGACCAGGTCGCCAAGGAAATCCGTCGTCTGGCCCGTGCCGAAGACAACATCAAGGTGCTGACCCTGTGTGGCGGCGTGTCCTTCGGCCCGCAGATCGGCTCGCTGGAGCACGGCGCGCACATCATCGTCGGCACCCCGGGGCGCATTCAGCAGCACCTGCGCAAGGGTTCGCTGGTGCTCCATGGTCTGAACACGCTGATCCTCGACGAAGCCGACCGCATGCTCGACATGGGTTTCTACGATTCCATCGAAGAAATCATCATGCAGACCCCGGAGCGTCGCCAGACCCTGCTGTTCTCCGCCACGTACCCGGTGGGCATCAAGCAACTGGCGTCGAAATTCATGCGCAACCCGCAGCAGGTGAAGGCCGAGGCGTTCCACGACGATACACAGATCGAACAACGTTTCTACGAGATCTCTCCGGAAGAGCGCATGAGCGCGGTAACCAAGGTGCTCGGCCACTTCCGCCCGGCGTCCTGCGTAGCGTTCTGCTTCACCAAGCAGCAGGTTCAGGAAACCGTCGATCACCTGACCGCCAAAGGCATCTCAGCCGTCGGCCTGCACGGCGATCTGGAACAGCGTGACCGCGACCAGGTATTGGCGATGTTCGCCAACCGCAGTACTTCGGTATTGGTCGCCACCGACGTCGCCGCTCGCGGCCTGGACATCGATGCGCTGGACATGGTGATCAACGTCGAACTGGCCCGTGATTCGGAAATCCACATTCACCGTGTTGGCCGTACCGGTCGTGCCGGTGAGAAAGGCATCGCGATCAGTCTGGTTGCACCGTCCGAAGCCCACCGCGCCCAGGCCATCGAGCAGTTGCAGAAGTCACCGTTGAGCTGGGATCAGCTGGACAGCCTCACGTCCCAGGGCGGTGGTCCGCTGTTGCCGGTGATGAGCACGCTGTGCATCGGCGCCGGTCGTAAAGACAAGGTTCGCCCGGGCGACATTCTCGGCGCACTGACCGGCGATGCCGGCATTCCGGGCGCTCAGGTCGGCAAGATTGCTATTTTCGACTTCCAGGCTTACGTGGCCGTGGAACGCGGGATCGCCAAGCAAGCCTTGCAGCGTTTGAACGACGGCAAGATCAAAGGCCGCTCGTTGCGCGTGCGCATCCTCTGAACCTGATCGTTCCCACGCTCTGCGTGGGAATGCATCCCGTGACGCTCCGCGTCACATAACGGCAGACGCAGAGCGTCCATGGCGGCATTCCCACGCAGAGCGTGGGAACAATCATTGTGTGAGGACACTGTTTTGCGCTCTACCGAAGTCGTGATCATTGGCGCTGGCGCCGCAGGGTTGATGTGTGCGCTGACCGCCGCCGGGCGCGGGCGCAAGGTGATATTGCTCGACCATGCGAACAAGGCCGGCAAGAAAATCCTGATGTCGGGCGGTGGACGCTGCAATTTCACCAACATGTACACCGAACCAGGCAATTTTCTCTCGCAGAACGAGCACTTTTGCAAATCCGCCCTGGCGCGCTACACCCAGTGGGATTTCATTGGCATGGTGGCCAAGCACGACGTGCCGTACCACGAGAAGAAACTCGGCCAGTTGTTCTGCGATAACAAATCCAGCGACATCCTCGAAATGCTGCTCAACGAGTGCGACCAGGTCGGCGTCAGCCTGCACCTGGACACCTCGATTCAGACCATCGAGAAGCTCGAAAGCGGTTACCTGCTGGACACCACGCTGGGGCAAATCACCTGTGAATCACTGGTCATCGCCACCGGCGGCCTGTCGATCCCGACGCTGGGTGCTACCGGTTTCGGCTATCAGGTCGCCAAACAGTTCGGCCACGCCCTACTGCCGACTCGCGCCGGCCTCGTGCCGTTCACCATCACCGATCAGCTCAAGACGCTTTGCACCGAGCTGTCCGGTACGTCGGTGGATTGCCTGGTGAGCTGCAATGACCAGAGTTTCCGCGAGAACATCCTGTTCACCCATCGCGGCCTCAGCGGGCCGGCGATCTTGCAGATTTCGTCGTTCTGGGAATCCGGCGACACGGTGGAAATCAATCTGATGCCGGATCACGACGTGCCGAGCTGGCTGCAACAGCAGCAGGCCGAACGCCCCAACAGCGAGCTGAAAACCCTGCTCGGTGAAATCTTCACCAAGAAGATGGCTAACCTGTTGGCGGACAACTGGTTCGTCTCCAAACCGATGAAGCAGTACACCCATGCGGAACTGTCGGACATCGCCGAAAAACTGGCGAGCTGGAAAATCGTGCCGGCCGGCACTGAAGGCTATCGCACTGCTGAGGTGACCCTGGGCGGCGTCGACACTCGCGAAGTGTCGTCCAAGACTATGGAATCGCTGAAAAGCCCGGGTCTGTATTTCATCGGTGAAGTACTCGACGTTACCGGGCATTTGGGTGGCTTCAACTTTCAGTGGGCCTGGGCCTCCGGTTACGCCGCCGCGCAATTCGTCTGACCGACCGCGTTATCGTTCTTCGCAGGCAACACAGAACGCGCAAGGAACAGATTTTGCTATCAGATGTGATCGGCGCCATTGCGTCGGCGTCATTAGTGGCTCAATTTAGCGTCATTGCCCCGGAAGGCCTTCGCACTTCATGTCATCGACCACATTTCGGCAGTCTCTGCGTCGCCTCTGGGCCCTGGATAAATTCAGCTACAGCGTGCGGGTATTCATCGCCCTGACCGGCAGCATGGCGCTGTGTTGGTATCAGGATGAAATGGGGCTGCTGATCCCGTTGTTCCTGGGGATCATCGCCAGCGCCCTGGCTGAAACCGACGACAGTTGGCAGGGTCGCCTCAATGCGCTCGCAGTGACGCTAATGTGCTTTATGGTCGCTGCCCTGTCCGTCGAACTGCTCTTTCCCTACCCCGTGCTCTTTATCATCGCTTTCGCACTGGCCAGCTTCTGCCTGACCATGCTCGGCGCGCTGGGCGAACGTTATGGCGCGATTGCTTCGGCAACACTGATTCTGTCGGTCTACACCATGATCGGCGTGGATCAGCGCGGCGGCGCGGTCACTGATTTCTGGCACGAACCGGTGCTGCTGGTGGCCGGTGCGGCCTGGTACGGCTTGCTCTCGGTGCTGTGGCAGGCGCTGTTTTCCAACCAGCCGGTGCAGCAGAGCCTGGCCCGGCTGTTCCGTGAACTGGGTTATTACCTGAAGCTGAAATCGTCGCTGTTCGAACCGATCCGACAGATGGACGTGGAAGCGCAGCGGCTGGAGCTGGCCCAACAGAACGGTCGGGTGGTGGCGGCCCTGAACGCCGCCAAGGAAATCATTCTGCACCGCGTCGGCGATGGCCGGCCGGGCTCGAAACTCAGCCGTTACCTGAAGCTGTACTTCCTCGCCCAGGACATCCACGAGCGCGCCAGTTCCTCGCACTACCCCTACAACGCGCTGGCCGAGGCGTTCTTTCATAGCGATGTGCTGTTCCGCTGCCAGCGCCTGCTGCGTCAGCAAGGCAAGGCTTGTCGCGCGCTGGCCGAATCGATCCAGATGCGTCAGTCGTTCATCTATGATGCAAGCTTCGCCGAAGCCTTGAGCGACCTGCACGCCTCCCTCGAACACCTGCGTATCCAGAGCAATCCGGCCTGGCGTGGCCTGCTGCGTTCGTTGCGAGCGTTGGCCGCCAACCTCGGCACCCTTGACCGCTTGCTCAGCGACGCCAGCAACCCTGATGCGCTCGCAGATGCCACCGATAGCAGCCTGCTCGACCGTTCGCCTCGCAGCCTCAAGGATGTCTGGATACGTTTGCGCACACAGCTGACGCCGACGTCCTTGCTGTTCCGCCACGCCCTGCGCTTGCCCCTGGCATTGAGCATCGGTTACGCGATGGTGCATTTGATCCACCCGTCGCAGGGTTACTGGATCATCCTCACCACGCTGTTTGTCTGTCAGCCGAATTACGGCGCCACCCGCCGCAAACTCGGGCAGCGGATCATCGGCACTGCCATCGGCCTGACCGTGGCCTGGGCGCTGTTCGATCTGTTTCCGAGCCCGTTGGTGCAGTCACTATTCGCCATTGCCGCCGGCGTGGTGTTTTTTACCAACCGCACCACCCGTTACACACTGGCGACCGCAGCGATCACCTTGATGGTGCTGTTCTGTTTCAATCAGGTCGGCGATGGCTACGGGCTGTTCCTGCCGCGCCTGCTCGATACCTTGCTTGGCAGCCTGATCGCCGGGTTGTCGGTGTTTCTGTTCCTGCCGGACTGGCAGGGTCGACGCTTGAACAAGGTGCTGGCCAATACTCTGACCTGCAACAGCATTTACCTGCGCCAGATCATGCAGCAATACGCCGTGGGTAAAAGCGATGACCTGGCTTATCGCCTGGCCCGACGCAATGCGCACAATGCGGATGCCGCGCTGTCGACGACGCTGGCCAACATGCTGATGGAGCCGGGGCACTTCCGTAAGGAAGCGGATGTCGGGTTCCGTTTCCTGGTGCTGTCGCACACCTTGCTCAGCTATTTGTCGGGGCTGGGGGCACATCGCGAAACCCAGCTCCCGTCGGACGTGCGCGAGTATTTGATCAACGGTGCCGGTGTGAACCTGGCCGCCAGCCTCGACGACATCGCCCAAGGCCTGTCGAACAAAAAGACCATTGCGATTCAGAGCGATGAGGAAGAGGCGCTGGCCAACGGACTTGAGCAGATGCCGGATGAGATCGATGAAGGGCAGCGCCTGGTGCAGACGCAACTGGCGTTGATCTGCCGGCAGCTGGGGCCATTGCGGACGCTGGCGGCGCATCTCATTAAAGACACTAGCGAAGCCTGAGATTTGTAGTGACTTGCCCGCGAAGGCGTCAGCTCAGACACCGCAGGCCTTTCAGATCACATCCCATGCTGTTTGAGCAACTTCTCATAACTCCCATCAGCCTTCATCGCCGCAATCGCTCGGTCGAAACCGGCGACGATCTGCTCATGCTGCGGGTTCTTCAGGCTCACCAGAATATGCAGGCTGTTCTCGCTCAATGGCTTGGGCAAAAACTCCACGGCATTGCGTATCCTGGATGACTCGCGAGCGAGGTAATACCGGGCGACGAACTCGTCTTCCAGGGTCAGCTTGACCCGGTCGGCCGCAACCATGCGAACGGCCATGGCGAAGTTATGCACCGGGACTTTCTGCAGCGACACATCGTCGTCGAATGCTGGCGAATAGGCATAACCGCGCACCACGGCTATCGGAAAAGTGTGCAGTTGTTGCAGGCTGTTGAACTCGATCGCCGCGTCCTTGCGCTTGAGAAAGCGCACGCGATTAAGCAGGTACTCGCCGGAAAACTGCCCCAGCTTCGTACGCTCGTCGTTGTACCAGGCGTTGACCAGCACGTCATAACGCCCCTCGCCCACCCCAAACAAGGCTCGTGCCCAAGGCACCTGTTCAAAATCACTGGCATAACCCGCCCGGGCCAGCGCTGTACTGACGATGTCCGTGGCCAATCCGCCATTGACCAGCGTGGCGTCAGTAAAGGGTGGCCAGGCGTCAGCGACCAGGCGCAGCTTTTCCGCTGCCGCACTCTGTGTCAACAACAGCAACCCAATCAAAGCCAACGCTCGATGCAATCGCGGCATGCCAGAAATTCCTTAGCGGGCAGGCTGCCCGACGTGTTTCTCAGCCAAAAATCCAAGGCCCCTCTACTGGCGAAACCCAGGTCCTAACATTAGCTTATCGACAACATTGCACAGCGCTTCATCGCAGATTACACAAAGAAGACAATCTCGCGAGAAATGAATGATGGCATTTTGGCCTTTGTCACAGATTTCTCTGCCATCAAGACATCCCGCGTCAGGACGCTTAGTATCGGAGCAACGTTGTTCAAGGAATCTGAAGATGACAATCGATTGGGTCTGCAAACATCACAGCGATCTGGGGAAAGAGCAGCTGTATGCCATTCTGCAGCTGCGCGTCGAAGTGTTCGTTGTCGAACAGAAATGCCTTTATCAGGATATCGATGGCCAGGACCTGGAAGGTGACACCTGCCATTTGATGGGCTGGGATGGGGATCAACTGGTGGCCTATCTGCGTTTGCTCGACCCGGAGTTACAGGGCGGCGACGTGGTGATCGGCCGGGTGATCATTGCTCCCGCCGCACGCGGCAGCGGGCTTGGGCATGAAATGATGAGCCAGGCGTTGGAACAGGCCGGGAAGCACTGGCCTGAAATGCCAATCTATCTTTCGGCCCAGGCACATTTGCAGGGGTACTACGGGCGGTACGGGTTTGTGGCGGTGGGTGAGGAGTATCTGGAGGGTGAGATTCCGCATATCGGGATGCGTCGCCCATAAGGGTCTCTTCGCGGGCAAGCCTTGCTTCTACAGGCTGTAGGAGCGAGGCTCGCCCGCGAAGGCATCAGCCCCGTCACCACAGCAAAACTCAGGGATATTCCAACACCGCTTTAATCTGCCGCAGATTACGTTCGATCCACCCCCGGTCAATCGCCCCCCACTCGCGTATCCGATAGCGCCCCGCATGGTTGCGCGCGCCTTCTTCCTGCTCGAATTCACAAACGATATCCAGATCCGCCAATGCCGCAATGGTGTCCTGGGCCGTGCGCCGGGGCATGCCGGTCACTTCGGTCAACGCCGGGACGCTGCTGGCCAACCCGCTGTCGATCAGGTACGCCACGTACAACCGGCGGTAGAAGCTGCTTTTGGTCTTGCTCACGTCCATCTAAATATCCCCGACTTGAAAAGATCTTTTCAGTGCATCTCCCGCCAAGTCAGGTACACCCGCAAATCGAACTCCACTTGGTGATACCCCGGCAACATGTGTTCGCACAGCTTGTAGAACGCCTTGTTGTGATCCGACTCTTTGAAATGCGCCAACTCATGCACCACGATCATTTTCAGGAACTCGGAAGGCGCTTCCTTGAACAGCGAGGCGACACGAATTTCTTTCTTGGCCTTGAGTTTGCCGCCTTGCACCCGGGAAATCGCAGTGTGCAGGCCGAGCGCGCGATGGGTCAGGTCCAGACGGTTGTCGAATAACACCTTGTCGATGGCCGGGGCGTTACGCAGGTATTCCTGCTTGAGGTCCAGGGAATAGGCGTACAGCGCCTTGTCGCTCTGCACCCCGTGCTTTTGCGGATAACGCTGGCTCAGGTAATCGCCCAGCCGGCCTTCGGCAATCAGCTGGCGCACCTGGTCCTGCAACGCAGCGGGATAGGCCTGGAGGTATTTCAACGCAGTCATTGGGGCGGCAACACACATCACGGAAAGATCGCCAGTGTAGCGAATTCAACCCGTCAGTGCGTTCCAGTCGAACGGTTCCACAAAGTGTCGAGTGTCTTCGGCCATCAACGGCCGCGCGACCAAAAATCCTTGCACATACTGGCAACCGTTGGCTTGCAGCCATTCATATTGCGCCACCGTCTCCACCCCTTCGGCAATGACCAACAGACCGAACTGTTTGCACAAATCGATGACACTGCGAGCCAGCGCTGCATCCCGTTCGGATCCCGGCAGCCGGGCGATCAAGTGCCGGTCGAGTTTGAGCGTGTCCAGTTCCAGGTCTCGCAGGTGTGCCAGCGAACAAGCCCCGGAGCCAAAGTCATCCAGCGCCACCCGAACCCCCAGATTGCGCAGCAAACGTAATTGCTTGCGGGTTTCATCGGGGTTAAGCATCAAGGCCTCTTCGGTAACCTCGACCTCCATTTGCCGTGGCTTCAAACCATGGCGCTCCAGCACCTGACGCAACTCAGTGACCAGGTTGGGCAATCCGAACTGGGTACTGCTCAAACTGACGCCCAACACCAGATCTTCGGCAAACAAGGTTTCCCAGGCTTTTCGCTGTTTGGCCCCTCGATGGTAAATCCAGCTGCCCAGGCGACTGATCAACCGCGCCTCTTCCAGCAACGGCAAAAACAGCCCCGGTGGAACATCGCCGACACTCGGATGCTGCCAGCGCAACAACGCCTCAAAACCACGAATCTGCCCGTCGGCAATGGCCACCTGAGGCTGATACACCAAGTTGAAATCGCGGTTTTCGATGGCCGTGCGCACGCTTTCTTCGAGCATCAGCCGCGAGCGCGCCCGCCCGTTCATTTCGTGATCGTAGAAGCGATATTGCTGACGCCCGGCACGTTTGGCTTCGTACATTGCAATGTCGGAGGCGCGCATCAATCCGTCCAGATTGGCCCCGCAATCGGGGTAAGTGGCAATGCCGATGCTGGCCCCCAGGACGATGTCCATGCCGTCGATCTGCTGACAGATCGACACCCGCTCGATGAGTTTCTCGGCAATCTTTGCCGCCTGCTCGGGAAGCTCAAGATCCAGCAGCGCGGTGAACTCATCGCCGCCCATCCGCGCCAGAATATCGAAAGGCCGTAGACACGCCTTCAGCTGCTCGGACACCCAACGCAGCACCCGGTCGCCGGCATCGTGGCCGAGGGAATCATTGACCCGCTTGAAGCCGTCGAGGTCCAGGTACAACAGCACCCAGCTGCTGTCGGAGCGTTCGCCACGCAGCAACAGGTTTTCAACGGTCTGGTAAAACCCCCGGCGATTGAGCAGCCCGGTCAGCGGGTCGGTCACCGCCTGGAACTCCAGCTGTTGATGCAGATGGCGCACCACCGACATGTCCAGCACCGTCACCACCATGGCCTGTTGTTCGGCGGGTAACGGCGCGCAAGACAACGCCACCGGCACTTGCTGACCGGGCGCCGTACGCAGCAATGCATCGTGCAGACGCAGGGTCTCACCGCGCTTGTAGCCGGTAAACAATTCGGAGTCGGCCCAGATCGGGATGTGCGGTTTTTGCAGGAAATCCAGAAACTCTTTGCCTTGCAGTTCGTGCACCGTGGCATTGAGCAGGCGAGACATCGCCGGGTTGGCAAAGCGAATCAACCCATCCTCACCCACCACCAGAATGCCTTCGGCGGCGTTATCCAGCACCGAGGCGTTGAAGGCCCGGGCGACTTCCAGGTCATGGCTCAACCGCTGCAAGGCACGGCGATTACGCTGATGCTCGAGCAGGGCCTGGACTTTGGGTTTGAGAATTTGCGGGTCGAACGGCTTGAACAAGTAATCCACCGCGCCACTGGCATACCCCTTGATCACGGCGTCCTGGGATTGTTCGTTGGCGGTAAGGAAAATGATTGGCGTGAGGCGGGTTCGCTGGCTGCCACGCATCAAACGCGCCACTTCGAAACCGTCCATGCCCGGCATCTGTACATCCAGCAGCACCAGGTCGACGTCGTGTTCGAGTAACAGACTGAGCGCTTCAAAGCCGGAAGCCGCGGTGAAGACCTGCCAGTCCTGGCGCTGTAACAACGCGCGCATGCTGATCAGATTTTCAGGGTAATCATCGACAATTAATAGGATTGAGCTGCCTTCAGCTGGCGTAGGTTGTGCGCATTCCATGCTGCATCTCTTGTTCGGGACTTCAGGCCGGTCTCTTGTGAAAACCGGACACATAGTGCGACTTCACTCTAGCCCCGGATCCGCGAAAGCAGAAGCTGCCGGTGAGCCATCATTCAAGCAAAGTTTCAGAAGCCGACTAACGGTCAGTCCTACAGGCCACATAAACAGGGAAAGGTGGCGTTTCGACAGGTTGTTGACGTCAACCATCTGCCAGACGGGCGTTAACAAAGAACCGTTCTACGCTTATAAAGACGGCCCGAAGGCGCGCGCCAGAGCTTCTGGTACGTGTGTGCAACAAAAAAATGTGGAAGCTTGAATATGATCGATCTCGCAACCTGGAACCTCAGCGTTCCTGTCGGCAGTCCGCCGTACACCGTCGAAACAGCCAAGCTGGTGGACGGCTTCAAGGATCAATACTTCCACTCCGACACCGGCACACTGTTTTTCTGGTCTCCGGTAACCGGCACTCGCACTGAAAACGCGATCTACCCTCGCACTGAACTGCGCGAAACCTACAGCAACGGTACGTTGAAAAACTGGTACTACCCCGACGCGGACAACTCCCTGCGCGCGACCCTTTCGGTCAGCCAGGTACCCAGCTCGGGCAAGATCGTCATTGGCCAGATCCACGCCTATAACAGCCAGAAGCCCATGGTGAAGGTCGAATTCCAATACAAAACCTACAGCTCGACCGGCAACATCGTCGCCAAAGTCCGCATGCACCCCGACGACGACACCCCCAGGATTATCACCATCGCCACCGGCGTGAAACTCAATCAGGAATTCTCCTACCTCATCCACCTCAGCCCTGGCGGCGCATTGGGCATCAGTGCGGCGGGTTACCAGTGGGACACCGACATCAGCACAATGTGGCGTGATAAACCGTTGTACTTCAAGGCCGGCGTCTATGTGCAGGACAACACCGGATATACCAGCGAGGGTGGGGAAGTGACGTTCAGCAAGCTGGATATTGATCACGATACGTAAGGGCGACTCGATCCTCTGTAGCAGCTGCCGAGCCCGCGAGGCTGCGTTCGGCCGCGAAGCGGTCGCAGTCCGGTGCATGCGTTTACCTGAAAAAACGCAGAGTCTGATTTTGCGACTGCTGCGCAGCCGAACGCAGGCTCGACAGCTGCTACGGGACACCACAACAAACCGGGCATCCGCAAAACTCGTAGGACTGCTCCGACTGTGGCGAGGGAGCTTGCTCCCGCTGGTCGGCGAAGCAGCCCCAAACCCTGCCACCCAATTCCCCAGACATACCGCACCGCCCGGTTCACGACGGCCGCGCCGTCAAACGAGGCAAGCCCCTAGCCACAAAAAGTGGCATCCCCACCGCCCTCTGTAGGACCCGCGGAAGGCTGCGATCTTTTGATCTCAAGCTACGCAACCCGTCCTACACCCCGGTTGCAGTCACCAAAGTCGCCGCTTATAGTTCGCCCCGTCGCCGGCAACAGTCGGCGATAGGGTTTCGCAGCCCTACCGAGTTAGAACCACAACCGTCAAAATACGACACGGGCAGCGTTTGCCCGTACTCGTTTTTTATGGCGGCTGTGCGTGGGAGACCTTCGGGTCTGCCGGGTCTTAACTCCTCGGTCTGCGAACCCGCGCACAGCTGCCACCCCATTTGTTTCGCAGCAAACGGTGGCGAATTCTTTTCTTGAGTTAAGGATTTTCCATGATCAATCAACACCCGCCCCGCCGCTTCACCCCTATGTCCCAATTCGCCACCGACTATCCCGTCCTGCTCATCGACAGCGACGCTCCGCTACGCGAACTCCATAACTGCGTCAGCGAACGCCTCAACGCCGTCCTCAAATACCTCAACCTGATGGCCTGCACCAGCCTGCCTGACTACGCCGAGAACGATATCAACACCGTCTCACCAACATCGCCCGGATCATGGTCCAGGACATTGCTGATGTGTTTGGGGTGATTGAGCAGCGCGGGTTTGATACACCTAAAGATCAGTAATCAGCCTCATGCGATAAAAAACCCGCATTTCTGCGGGTTTTTTATTTGTTATTCCGACTCTTTCGGAAGCGTGAAAGGTGCAGGCCCTTTAGAGTTTTGGATACTTCCCGATTTCTGCTGTGGGACAACTGGAATAGTGGCAGGCGCAGGGCCTTTCGCTTTTGGTTTTACATCCTTGGTGCTCATGATTACGTACTCCATTACAGGGTGGAGTTTTTATCCTGAGAGAATCGACACAGGCTGTCTACTATCAGATCTGACAGTCATTTATATACATTTGCGATAACGCCGCAAACAAAGGACGAGACAATTCGATGATCTTGGGTTCATCCCATATCACAACAAGCGCAATAAAGAGATTAATAGAGAGTAATAGAGAGGGACAGATCTATTTAATTTGCGATCTGCTGCTAAGCTTCCTCCATCACTACAAGGATGTAGGAAGCTATATGCCCAGAATGGCACGTGTCGTATTACCCCACTATCCCCACCATGTCGTACAGCGAGGTCACAACAAGCAGGTTGTGTTCGCCCATCCGGAGGATTTCGAGCGCTACCTCGCCGATCTGCAAGAACTCAAAACTGCACTGGGTGTAAAGGTGTATGCCTTTTGCCTGATGACCAATCATGTCCATCTGTTGCTGGCACCAGGAGACAATGCGGCGGGGCTTGGTCAGTTGATGAAAAGCCTCGCAGGCCGCATGACGCGTTATCGCAACAAGCTGGAAAGACGCTCGGGAACCTTATGGGAGAGCCGCTACAAATCCAGCCTCGTGCAAACGGATACTTACCTGTTGGCCTGTAGTCGGTACATCGAACTCAACCCGGTGCGAGCGCAAATGGTTGAGCATGCACAGGACTACCCCTGGTCGAGCTTGCACCTGCGCCGCAGCGAAAAGATAGAAAGTCGCTGGCTGGACGAAGATCCTTGCTTCCATGAGCTAGGCGCGACATATGCCGAACGACTCGCTCGCTATAACGTTTTTGTGGACCAGGCCACCCAACCCTCAGAACTACGACTGATAAGGGACGCGCTTCAGAGAGGCCAACTGACGGGGAATTCTCGATTCACGGACGAGATAGAACGCATCACCGGCGTGCGAGTATCGCAACGGGCGCGAGGCAGACCAGCCAACTAAGTCGAAGAGATAAAGGTAAGGGGATAGCTATTAAATATATTAAATAAATCCGTCCCCTTTTCTCCCCATTTGTACTGCATCAGGCATTCGGCAAAGGGGCGAAAACATCAGCGTGTCACCGGTTCAATCGCCAAAAACAAACTCAGCAGGCAATCAGCCAATCGTGAACGAGAGCCTTGGTTATTGGCCAGCAACCTACCGGAGAATCAATGGAATCCATCGAGAATCGTGGCCATTTACAAGCAGCGTTTGCAGATAGAAGAAGGCTTCAGGGATGTAAAAAGCGAGCACTTTGGCGTTGGCGTGACTCGCCACCGGAGTCGCTGTCCGCGCCGAGCTGCAGGGCGAGTGGGCTTTTAGCCTTGACTTGAGACCGGCTAATGGGTGTCCCCTTTTAGGCTGGCTTTTCGCCTTTTCGCTAGATATAGATAAAACTTATCGCAAAAAGATATTAAAAACTGTCATTTATTACAGGTGACCGTGCATCCTCACAGAACTAGCCTTATCTACGAAACACAAAAAAGAAGAACAGGGCACATAAATGAATCCGTCCCCTTTTTCTGGCCCCCTTTTCTGAAAACCGAACGGTAATGGAGAAAAAATGAATTCCACTATTGATCTTGACAAACTGTTTGCATCCGACATTATTCAGCTAATTAAAAACAACCATGTATCACCAATCGACTTTGAAAACTACGAACCATACCATTTCATAATAAACCGAGAAAACTTGGATTCCTATTATGGTCGCCTCGACGATAAATCAAGCTGGATGCTTGAGGAATCAATAAAAGAAAACATTAAGTTCGAATGCAACCCAGAATCTGTTAATACCTCTCCCCCACCAGCTTATATCAAGAAGCCAGATGGAGATGACACACCTCAATGGATCTGGGACCATTATAAAAATGGCGGCCGTACAAGTTAAACTCTATCGACAATCGAAAAATCTACTTAAATTTTTAACGACAAAAAAACCCGCCTTTCGGCGGGTTTCTATGCAACTAAAACGCTTTCGACTTAGTTAACCTTAGCGTTCAACTCACCCTTCAAATACCGCTGATACATCGCTTCCAACGAGATCGGCTTGATCTTCGAAGCATTACCCGCAGTACCAAAGGCTTCGTAACGAGCAATACACACATCACGCATCGCAGTAACAGTCGCACCGAAGAACTTACGCGGATCAAACTCGCTAGGATTAATAGGGACAGATCTATTTAATTTGCGATCTGCTGCTAAGCTTCCTCCATCACTACAAGGATGTAGGAAGCTATATGCCCAGAATGGCACGTGTCGTATTACCCCACTATCCCCACCATGTCGTACAGCGAGGTCACAACAAGCAGGTTGTGTTCGCCCATCCGGAGGATTTCGAGCGCTACCTCGCCGATCTGCAAGAACTCAAAACTGCACTGGGTGTAAAGGTGTATGCCTTTTGCCTGATGACCAATCATGTCCATCTGTTGCTGGCACCAGGAGACAATGCGGCGGGGCTTGGTCAGTTGATGAAAAGCCTCGCAGGGCGCACAACGCGTTACCGCAACAAGCTGGAAGGACGCTCGGGAACCCTATGGGAGAGCCGCTACAAATCCAGCCTCGTGCAAACGGACACTTACCTGTTGGCCTGTAGTCGGTACATCGAGCTCAACCCGGTGCGAGCGCAAATGGTTGAACATGCACAGGACTATCCCTGGTCGAGCTTGCACTTTCGCCACAACGAAAAGATAGAAAGTCGCTGGCTGGACGAAGATCCTTGCTTCCACAAGCTAGGCACGACATATCCCGAACGACTCGCTCGCTATAACGCTTTTGTGGACCAGGCCACCCAACCCTCAGAACTACGACTAATAAGGGACGCGCTTCAGAGAGGCCAACTGACGGGGAATTCTCGATTCACGGACGAGATAGAACGCATCACCGGCGTGCGAGTATCGCAACGGGCGCGAGGCAGACCAGCCAACTAAGTCGAAGAGATAAAGGTAAGGGGATAGCTATTAAATATATTAAATAAATCCGTCCCATTTTCTTCTTTTCTGAAAACCGAACGGTAATGGAGAAAAAATGAATTCCACTATTGATCTTGACAAACTGTTTGCATCCGACATTATTCAGCTAATTGAAAACAACCATGTATCACCAATCGACTTTGGAAACTACGAACCATACAATTTCATAATAAACCGAGAAAACTTTGATTCCTATTATGGTCGCCTCGACGATAAATCAAGCCGGATGCTTGAGGAATCAATAAAAGAAAACATTAAGTTCGAATGTAACCCAGAATCTGTTAATACTTCCCCCCCCACCAGCTTATATCAAGAAGCCAGATGGAGATGACACACCTCAATGGATCTGGGACCATTATAAAAATGGCGGCCGTACAAGTTAAACTCTATCGACAATCGAAAAATCTACTTAAATTTTTAACGACAAAAAACCCGCCTTTCGGCGGGTTTTTATGCAACTAAAACGCTTTCGACTTAGTTAACCTTAGCGTTCAACTCACCCTTCAAATAACGCTGATACATCCCTTCCAACGAGATCGCCTTGATCTTCGAAGCATTACCCGCCGTACCAAACGCTTCATAACGCGCGATACACACATCACGCATCGCAGTAACAGTCGCACCGAAGAACTTACGCGGATCGAACTCGCTCGGGTTGGTAGCCATCAAACGACGCATCGCACCGGTAGACGCCAAACGCAGGTCAGTATCAATGTTGACCTTGCGCACGCCGTGTTTGATGCCTTCGACGATTTCTTCAACCGGTACGCCGTAGGTTTCTTTGATGTCGCCACCGTACTGGTTGATGATCGCCAGCCATTCTTGCGGAACCGAAGACGAACCGTGCATTACCAGGTGGGTGTTCGGGATGCGTTTGTGGATTTCTTTGATGCGGTCGATGGCCAGCACGTCGCCGGTAGGTGGCTTGGTGAACTTATAGGCGCCGTGGCTGGTGCCGATGGCGATGGCCAAGGCGTCGACCTGGGTGCGTTTGACGAAGTCAGCGGCTTCCTCAGGGTCGGTCAGCATTTGGCTGTGATCCAGAACGCCTTCGGCGCCGATGCCGTCTTCTTCACCGGCCATGCCGGTTTCCAGCGAACCCAGGCAGCCCAGCTCGCCTTCTACCGATACGCCGCAGGCGTGAGCCATGGCTACGGTTTGTTGGGTAACACGGACGTTGTAGTCGTAGTCGGTCGGGGTCTTGCCGTCTTCGCCGAGGGAACCGTCCATCATTACCGAGCTGAAGCCCAGTTGAATGGAACGCTGGCAGACGTCAGGGCTGGTGCCGTGGTCCTGGTGCATGCACACCGGGATGTGCGGGAATTCTTCGATGGCCGCCAGGATCAGGTGACGCAGGAACGGGGCGCCTGCGTATTTGCGAGCACCGGCCGAAGCCTGGACGATCACCGGGGAGTCAGTCTTGTCAGCGGCTTCCATGATGGCGCGCATCTGCTCAAGGTTGTTGACGTTGAAGGCTGGAACGCCGTAGCCGAACTCGGCTGCGTGGTCCAGCATCTGGCGCATGCTGATAAGTGCCATTGTGTGTGTCTCTCCCGGTTGAGGGTCGTTAATCGTGCCAGCCTGCCGTAGCGGCGGCGGCTATTCAAGTTATTGCAGATCGGGGGTTGGCCCGGGCTGCGAATTCGGTCAATTACTCGGCCTTACAACCGCGGCCGATCAAATCATTGGTGGCGACCCAGTACACCAGGCCTTCCTCACCTTTTACGTGAAACGCCAGCATGTCGTTGCTGTACAGCGAACCTTCGGCGCCCGGTTCAAGCTTCAAGCGGTAGACCTGATCGGCGCCGCCCAGGCGAACGTCGACTTCCTTGCGGCTGACGTCAGTGTAGCGCCAGAGCACTTTGGCCTGACTGTCACAGGTCCAGGTGGTCCAACTGTCCGCAGGCTCGGCAGCGTTGAACAGGTTCAGATTGGCGCAACCTGCCAGCAATGCCAGTGCCGCAACGGCGATAAAGCGTTTCATCCGTGTTCCTCGGCTGACGGCGCACGCCGCCCGCCTTGAGTAAAGAGTCAGACCCCTCAAGGGCAACCATGTTCCTTGGCGGGGGCCTGTGTCTCGTATTTGTCCAGGCCATCGGGCCCGGAACGCTTGTTGATCACCGGGTTGGTTTCCGCTTGCCAGTCGGCCTGGTAGCAGCCTTTTTCCTGTGTTTGCGGCGCGGGTTCCGGCGTGGCTTTCGGATTACTCCCGCAAGCCGCCAGCAAACCCGCAGCGATCAACAACACGAAGGTCCTGACCATGTGAACACTCCTTTGCCTGGTCAAATGCGCGGCCTCAGGCCTTGGCCCGGCTTTCCAGGACTTCAACGGCCGGCAGGACTTTGCCTTCGACGAACTCGAGGAACGCGCCGCCGCCGGTAGAAATGTAGGAGATCTGCTCGGCAACGCCATATTTATCGATGGCTGCCAGGGTGTCGCCGCCGCCAGCGATGGAGAACGCCGAACTTTCGGCGATGGCTTGGGCCAGCACTTTGGTGCCGTTACCGAACTGGTCGAATTCGAACACGCCCACCGGGCCGTTCCACAGAATGGTCTTGGACGACTTCAGCAGCTCGGCAAAATTCGCCGCGGTCTGTGGACCGATGTCCAGGATCATGTCGTCTGCTGCCACGTCGGCAATCAGCTTGACGGTTGCGGTCGCGCTTTCAGCGAATTCCTTGGCAACCACCACGTCCACCGGCAGTGGCACGCTGACTTTGGCGGCGATTTCACGGGCAGTGTCCAGCAGGTCCGGCTCGTACAAGGATTTTCCGACCGGGTGACCGGCAGCGGCCAGGAAAGTGTTGGCAATGCCGCCGCCGACGATCAGCTGGTTGCAGATCTGGCTCAGGCTGTTGAGCACGTCGAGTTTGGTCGACACTTTGGAGCCGGCAACGATAGCCGCCATTGGCTGCGCCGGGGCGCCCAGAGCTTTGCCCAGTGCATCCAGTTCAGCGGCCAGCAACGGACCAGCGGCGGCGACTTTGGCGAACTTGGCCACGCCATGGGTCGAACCCTCAGCGCGGTGAGCGGTGCCGAAGGCGTCCATCACAAATACGTCGCACAGGGCGGCGTATTGCTTGGCCAGTTCGTCAGCGTTCTTTTTCTCGCCCTTGTTGAAGCGCACGTTTTCGAACAGCACGATGTCGCCGGCTTTCACGTCGACGCCGCCCAGGTAATCGGACACCAGCGGCACTTCGCGGCCCAGCGCCTTGCTCAGGTAGTCAGCGACTGGCTTGAGGCTGTTCTCGGCAGAGAACTCGCCTTCGGTCGGACGACCAAGGTGCGAGCAGACCATCACGGCTGCGCCTTTTTCCAGGGCCAGCTTGATGGTCGGCAGCGAGGCCAGGATTCGCGCATCGCTGGTGACAACACCGTCCTTGACTGGGACGTTGAGGTCTTCGCGGATCAGTACGCGCTTACCTTGCAGATCGAGGTCGGTCATCTTCAACACAGTCATGGGTCGCAATTCCTGGATAGCTGTTTTAGAGAGCAGGTTTTGGTTGGGGTGCGGCTGTTTGCAAATAGTGTTCTGCAACGTCCAGCATTCGATTGGCAAAACCCCATTCGTTGTCGAACCAGGCCAGGATATTCACAAGCCGTGGGCCGGAAACGCGGGTCTGACTGGCATCGACGATGGCCGAATGTGGGTCATGATTGAAATCACAACTGGCGTGAGGCAACTCGGTGTAGGCCAGAAGGCCCTTGAGCGGGCCATGGGTGGCGGCCTCGCGCAGAATCCGGTTGACCTCGGTGGCGTCGGTATCACTTACGGTCTGCATCGTAATGTCGAGGCAGGACACGTTAACCGTCGGCACCCGCACGGCTTTGGCCTGAATTCGCCCGGCAAGTTCCGGCAGCAGGCGTTCAATGCCTCGCGCCAGACCCGTGGACACCGGAATCACCGACTGGAACGCTGACCGGGTGCGGCGCAGGTCTTCGTGGTGATAGGCATCGATCACCGGCTGATCATTCATCGCCGAATGGATGGTGGTGATCGACACATATTCCAGACCAATGGCCTGATCCAGCAGGCGCAACAACGGCACGCCGCAGTTGGTGGTGCAGGAGGCGTTGGACACCAGCAGCTCGTCGCCGGTCAGGCAATCCTGATTCACGCCGTAGACGATGGTGGCGTCGACATCCGCCTCGCTGGCCATCGGCTGGGAAAACAGCACCCGGGGCGCACCGGCGTCGAGGAAACGCTGGCCATCCTGACGGGTGTGGTAAGCGCCGGAGCACTCCAGCACCAGATCGACGCCCAGGGACGCCCAATCGATGCCTTCGGGGGTGGCACTGCGCAGGACCTTCACGCAGTCGCCATTAATATGCAGACAATCGCCCTCGACCTTCACTTCGCCGGGAAACCGCCCGTGAGTGGAGTCGAAGCGTGTCAGGTATTCGATGCTGGCCATGTCGGCCAGATCGTTGATCGCGACAATTTCAAACCCGGCCGTCGAGCCTCGCTCAAACAACGCACGCAAGACGCAACGACCAATCCGGCCGTAGCCGTTGAGTGCAACTTTGTAAGGACGCGGTTGAGGCATGGGGTTCTCGATAGACGCGGGGCAGACGAATTCTTCTTAACAGCACAATCCCCCGTAGGAGCTGCCGCAGGCAGCTCCTACGGGGGATCGCGGCAGCCAGGGCCGCCGCGTCGTGTTTTAGTCTTCCAGCAGCTCTTCAGCCTGACCCAGGATGTTTTCCAGGGTGAAGCCGAACTCTTCGAACAAGGCAGGCGCAGGCGCCGACTCGCCGTAGGTGGTCATGCCGATTACGCGGCCTTCCAGGCCCACGTACTTGTACCAGTAGTCCGCGTGGGCGGCCTCGATGGCGATACGCGCGCTGACCTGCAACGGCAGAACCGTTTGCTTGTAACCAGCGTCCTGAGCTTCGAAGACGCTGGTGCATGGCATCGAAACAACACGCACCTTGCGGCCTTGCTCGGTCAGTTTGTCAAAGGCTTGAACGGCCAGACAGACTTCCGAACCGGTGGCGATCAGGATCAGCTCAGGTTCGCCCGCGCAGTCTTTCAGCACGTAACCGCCACGCGCGATCTCTTCGATCTGAATCGCATTGCGGGTCTGGTGCTGCAGGTTCTGACGGGAGAAGATCAGTGCCGACGGACCGTCGTCGCGCTCCAGAGCAGACTTCCAGGCCACCGCCGATTCAACGGCATCGGCTGGACGCCAAGTGTCGAGGTTCGGCGTGCAGCGCAGGCTGGCCAGTTGCTCGATTGGCTGGTGAGTCGGGCCGTCTTCGCCCAGACCGATGGAGTCGTGGGTGAACACATAGATGATGCGTTTCTTCATCAACGCCGACATGCGCACTGCGTTGCGGGCGTATTCCATGAACATCAGGAAGGTCGCGCCGTAAGGCACCAGGCCACCGTGCAGGGCTACGCCGTTCATGATCGCGCTCATGCCGAACTCGCGAACACCGTAGTACATGTAGTTGCCGCTGGCGTCTTCGCCGGTGACGCCTTTGCAACCTTTCCACAGGGTCAGGTTGGAACCGGCCAGGTCAGCCGAACCGCCGAGCAGTTCCGGCAGCAGCGGGCCGAACGCGTTCAGGGCGTTCTGGCTGGCTTTACGGCTGGCGATGGTTTCGCCTTTGGCCGCGACTTCAGCGATATACGCCGAGGCTTTTTCAGTGAAGTCAGTCGGCAGATCACCGCTCAGACGACGAACCAGTTCGTTGGCCAGCTCCGGGAAAGCAGCGGAGTAAGCAGCGAAACGCTGATCCCACTCGGCTTCGGCAGCGCGACCGGCTTCCTTGGCGTCCCACTCGGCATAGATGTTGGCCGGGATTTCGAACGGGCCGTGGTTCCACTTC
This sequence comes from Pseudomonas sp. B21-048, assembly GCF_024748615.1. NCBI lineage: Bacteria > Pseudomonadati > Pseudomonadota > Gammaproteobacteria > Pseudomonadales > Pseudomonadaceae > Pseudomonas > Pseudomonas sp. B21-048. The sequence goes on from NZ_CP087168.1 coordinate 5,251,009, forward strand.
AGTGCTTCACGGGTCAGAGCGATTTCCGCGTCACCCAATGGGGCGCCGTGGCAGTCTTCCTTGCCTTGCTTGTTCGGCGAACCGAAGCCGATGGTGGTCTTGCAGCAGATCAGCGTCGGCTGCTCGCTTTTGCGCGCAGTGTCGATGGCGATCTTGATTTCTTCCGGGTCATGACCGTCGACGTTGCGGATCACTTGCCAGTTGTAGGCCTCGAAACGCTTCGGCGTGTCGTCGGTGAACCAGCCTTCGACTTCGCCGTCGATGGAGATACCGTTGTCATCGTAGAAGGCGATCAGTTTGCCCAGGCCCAATGTACCGGCCAGGGAACTGACTTCATGGGAAATGCCTTCCATCATGCAGCCATCACCCAGGAACACGTAGGTGTGGTGATCGACGACGTCATGGCCGGGACGGTTGAACTGCGCCGCCAGGACTTTTTCCGCCAGGGCGAAACCCACGGCGTTGGCCAGGCCTTGGCCCAGTGGACCGGTGGTGGTCTCGACGCCCGGGGTGTAACCGAATTCCGGGTGACCCGGAGTGCGGCTGTGCAGCTGGCGGAAGCTTTTCAGGTCATCGATCGACAGGTCGTAGCCGGTCAGGTGCAGCAGCGAGTAGATCAGCATCGAACCGTGACCGTTGGACAGCACGAAGCGGTCACGGTCGGCGAACGATGGATTGCTCGGGTTGTGCTTCAGGTAGTCACGCCAAAGTACCTCGGCGATATCCGCCATACCCATAGGGGCACCGGGATGGCCGCTGTTGGCTTTTTGCACGGCATCCATGCTGAGGGCACGAATGGCGTTGGCACGCTCACGACGGCTGGGCATCGCTGATCTCCTGCGGGTTCTGAATTGAGAGTGAATAAAACGAAACGGAAAAAAGGCGAGCATTTTCCCTCACCGACCGCCCTCGGGGCAATGACAGATAGTCATTCGAAGGCGTTTTTCCCATGGATAACGACGTATTCGACGAGTGAAACCTTTCCGCTGTTTGTTTCCTGACAAAACCTAACGCTGAGAAGTGCCATCTATCGAGCAATATCAAAACTTTTTGATATTGCTCTTGCGGTGATTTCCGACCGTCACTAGACTGCTGGCCCTATGAATCTACGCGTGCCTTCCATTCAACATGACGATTGCGATGAGCTGGCGGCCCTGTGCAAGGCCGGTGGCGATCCTCTGCGGCTGAATGTATTGCGCGCGCTGGCCAACGATTCGTTCGGCGTACTGGAACTGGCGCAGATCTTCGGCATCGGTCAGTCCGGCATGAGTCATCACCTCAAGGTATTGGCCCAGGCCGATCTGGTGGCGACCCGCCGTGAAGGCAATGCGATTTTCTACCGCCGCGCCCTGCCCCACACTGATCTGCTGGGCGGCAAGTTGCATGCCGCACTGTTGGACGAAGTAGATAACCTGACCCTGCCGACTGACGTTCAGTCGCGGATCGGTCAGGTTCATGGGCAACGGGCAGCGGCCAGCCAGGACTTTTTCTCACGGGTCGCGGAGAAGTTTCGCGCCCAGCAAGACCTGATCGCCGGCCTGCCGCAGTACCGCGAAAGCGTGGTGGCATTGCTCGACAAACTGGGTTTCGGCCCGGGCGCCACGGCCATCGAAGTGGGCCCTGGCGACGGCGGTTTTCTGCCAGAGCTGGCACGTCGCTTCACTCAGGTCACGGCGCTGGACAACAGCCCGGCGATGCTCGATCTGGCCCGTCAGGTCTGTGAGCGTGAAACGCTGGCTAACGTCTGCCTGCAATTGGCCGATGCATTGAACGGTGTAAGCCTCAAGGCTGATTGCGTTGTACTGAACATGGTACTGCATCATTTCGCCGCGCCGGCCGAAGCGCTCAAGCACATGGCCGACTTGCTGCAACCGGGCGGTAGCCTGCTCGTGACAGAGTTATGTAGCCACAACCAGAGTTGGGCCAGGGAGGCCTGCGGTGATCTCTGGTTGGGGTTTGAACAGGACGATCTGGCCCGTTGGGCCACCGCTGCGGGACTCGTTCCCGGGGAAAGCCTCTATGTAGGCTTACGTAATGGTTTCCAGATTCAGGTCCGCCATTTTCAGCGACCGGCTGGCGACACTCACCATCGGTAAATTCAGGAAAAAATCGAGATGAGCGAATACTCCCTCTTCACCTCCGAGTCCGTGTCCGAAGGGCACCCGGACAAAATCGCCGACCAGATTTCCGATGCGGTGCTGGACGCCATCATTGCTGAAGACAAGTTCGCCCGCGTGGCGTGCGAGACGCTGGTGAAAACCGGCGTGGCAATCATCGCAGGTGAAGTCACCACGTCGGCCTGGGTCGACCTGGAAGACATCGTCCGTAACGTGATTCTCGACATCGGCTACAACAGCTCCAATGTCGGCTTCGACGGTGCAACTTGCGGCGTGATGAACATCATCGGCAAGCAGTCCCCTGACATCAATCAGGGCGTCGATCGTGCCAAGCCTGAAGACCAGGGCGCCGGCGACCAGGGCCTGATGTTCGGCTACGCCAGCAACGAAACCGACGTGCTGATGCCAGCACCGATCACCTTCTCGCACCAGCTGGTTCAGCGTCAGGCCGAAGCCCGTAAATCCGGCCTGCTGCCTTGGCTGCGCCCGGACGCCAAGTCGCAAGTGACTTGCCGCTACGAAGGCGGCAAGGTTGTCGGTATCGACGCCGTTGTACTGTCGACCCAGCACAACCCTGAAGTGTCCTACAAAGACCTGCGCGAAGGCGTGATGGAACTGATCGTCAAGCACGTACTGCCTGCCGAGCTGCTGTCCAAGGACACCCAGTTCCACATCAACCCGACTGGTCAATTCATCATCGGTGGCCCGGTGGGCGACTGCGGCCTGACCGGTCGCAAGATCATTGTCGACAGCTACGGCGGCATGGCCCGTCACGGCGGTGGCGCGTTCTCCGGCAAGGATCCATCGAAGGTTGACCGTTCGGCGGCCTACGCCGGTCGTTACGTGGCCAAGAACATCGTCGCTGCCGGCCTGGCCGAGCGTTGCGAGATTCAGGTTTCCTACGCGATCGGTGTTGCCCAGCCTACGTCGATTTCGTTGAACACCTTCGGCACCGGCAAAATCAGCGACGACAAAATCGTCAAACTGGTTCGCGAAGTGTTCGACCTGCGTCCATACGCGATCACCACCATGCTCGACCTGCTGCATCCGATGTACCAGGAAACCGCTGCGTACGGCCACTTCGGTCGCACTCCGGCAACCAAGACTGTGGGCGACGATACGTTCACCACCTTCACTTGGGAAAAAACCGACCGCGCCGACGACCTGCGTGTCGCGGCCGGCCTGTAAGACTTTTCCTGCGGCACCCAAAGCCCCGCACGGTTCGCCGTGCGGGGCTTTTTATTGCCCGTGTCTTTTGTAGGAGCGAGGCTTGCCCGCGATAGCTTCACCGTGGAGTTTCAGAAACGCCACTGTGCCTTCATCGCGGGCAAGCCTCGCTCCTACAGGATCCATCGACACACACTGAAAAACAGTCAGCCTCGTCATTATGGAAATCCGTCCTAGCCTTCAAGCATCCCACTTGGCAAGGACGCTCTCGATGCTGCCCAACCTGCGCCCGTTTTTCGGTTTTCTCCTGACCTTCACCTGCCTGATCACCAATGCCGCCGAATGCCCCGACTGGCCACCGGCCCGCGCGCAGGAGGAAATCATCACCCTGCAACAGCAAATTGATCATTGGGATGACAGCTACCACCGTGAAGGCCAATCGCTGATCGCCGATGAACTCTATGATCAGTCCCGTGCGCGACTGACCGAATGGCGCGAGTGTTTTGATTCAGGGCTCTCCGCCGAACCATTGCGTACGGCCGGCGGCACGGTTGCTCACCCCATCGCCCACACCGGCCTGGAAAAACTGCCCGATGGACGCGCCGTCGAAGCCTGGCTAAAAGACCGGGAGGAGGTCTGGATACAGCCCAAGGTCGACGGGGTGGCGGTGACGCTGATCTATCGCAACGGCTGGCTGCACCAAGCGATCAGTCGGGGGGATGGAGTAAACGGCCAGGACTGGACGGCCTCGGCGCGCCAGATCGCCGCCATCCCTCAAAAACTTCCGCAGCCGCTGGACTTGCTGTTGCAAGGCGAACTCTATTGGCGCCTCACCGAACACGTGCAAGCCCAAGCCGGCAGCCTCAATGCCCGCGCCACGGTGGCCGGGTTGATGGCGCGCAAGGCGCTTAGCACCGAGCAAGCTGCCGGTATCGGGTTGTTTGTCTGGGACTGGCCGCAAGGCCCGAAAAACCTGCCAGCCCGGGTGGCGGCGCTGGATGAATTGGGGTTTGCGAGCACGACGCCCTACAGTCAGCCGATCAAGGCATTTGCCGATGCCGAACGTTGGCGCGATCACTGGTATCGCTCCCCCCTGCCCTTTGCCAGCGATGGCATCGTTTTGCGTCAGAGCCCACGCCCACCGGCCGAGCGCTGGCAGGCGAAAACGCCTTATTGGAGCGTCGCCTGGAAATACCCCTTTGCCCAGGCACTGGCCGAGGTACGCAAGGTCCACTTCAAGATCGGGCGAACCGGCCGGATCACACCCGTGCTGGATCTGGTACCGGTGATGCTCGATGACCGGCAGATCAAGCGTGTGAGTGTCGGCTCCCTGCAACGCTGGGAGGGACTGGACATTCGCCCCGGCGATCAGGTCGCCATCAGCCTGGCGGGGCTGACCGTCCCCAGACTAGATGGCATCGTATTGCGCAGCACTGAACGTGCGGAATTGAATGTACCGCTGGCGGCAGACTTTCATTCTTTAAGCTGCTGGCAGGCAACACCTGGCTGCGAGAGCCAATTTCTCGCACGGTTGACCTGGCTTAGCGGCAAACAGGGGCTTGGCTTGCCTCATGTCGGACCCGGTACCTGGGAGAAACTGCTAAAGGCCGAACGCCTCGACAGCCTGCTCGATTGGTTAACCCTCGATGAGCAAGAGCTTGCTAACATTGACGGCTTCGGCGAGCGCAGCAGTGCTCATCTTTTGAACAGCTTCAATAGTGCCCGGCAACGTCCGTTCGTTCGTTGGCTCAAAGCCTTGGGCTTGCCGCCGACCGGTCAGGCAAACCTCGCCGACTCATGGCAGGCGCTGGCGCAACGAAACACCGAACAGTGGCAGGCCGAGGCCGGCATCGGCCCGGGGCGCGCAGCGCAATTGAGCGCATTTTTCCGCGACCCGCAGGTCATGGCCTTGAGTGAGACATTACGTATTGCCGGAGTTGACGGTTTCTAAACGCCAGCGCTGTCTCAGCACCGGGAACCCAAAAGGGGCCGATGCGCTCAAACAGCCCATCGCCACATCGATTTTTTCATCTGGAGCTTTTATGAAACTTCTTTCACCGCTCGCCTTGTTGACCCTGTGCAGCGTGATGGCCGCTCCATTGATGGCCGCCGAAGATGCCCCGGGCCTCACCGGCTGCGCCGCAAAAAAACAAGGCATCATCAACCAGATCGAACAAACCAAGTCCCGTGGCAACGCCGACCAACAGGCCAGCCTGGAAACCGCCCTGAGCGAAGTCACTGCCCATTGCACCGACGCCTCCTTGAAGAAAGAACGGGAAAACAAGGTGCTCGACGCCAAGCACGAAGTCAGCACGCGGCAGGCCGACCTCGACAAGGCAATGAAAAAAGGCGACGCCGAGAAGATCAACAAACGCAAAGAAAAACTGGCGCAATCGCGCAAGGAATTGCAGGAAGCACTGGATGAGCTGGACAAGTAGGAGCTGGCTTGCCAGCGAAGCTTCTGGCGGTCTCAAGAACCATTCGCTGGCAAGCCACGGTCAATGATCCCGAAACTCCTTATGGCACGCACTACAGGCATCTTCGACTTTCTGCACCGCCGGCCCCAGATTACTGGCCTTGTAGGGCTGAACCTTGCTGGCAATCACCAGTTCACCGGTGGCGCCTTCAAGGGTGCGGGCCATTTCCTGGAAGCGTGCCTGCTTCTGCCAGACATCATCCTTGGCGCTGGTGTGATCCTCTTCGCGCACCTGCGGGAAATGTTTCCAAGGCTCACGGGACAACGTATCGAGCTTCACCGCGCCATCGGCGAATTTCGGGCCATCGAACGGAATACGCCCACGCAACATGCCGCCCAGGTCTTCGCCAGTCTTGAGCATCTGCTTGAAGATCGCCTTGCGCAGACCCAGCGGCGAATTCGGGTCGACACCACCGCAGGCGGACAAGGTCAGGCAGGCCAGCAATACAACAGAAAGTCTTTTAAGAGTCATGGTGGCTTCAGGTCACTGGAAACGGCGGCCAGTATCCTCGCGTCACCGGCAAAGACCAATAGCCCTATTATCAATATGGGTTGTTTGAGCGCATGGAGCACTCAGGCAACCGGCAAAGGAATTACTCCATGAACAGCCGTTTCAAGGCATGGCGTCACAACCTGGCCTGGTCCCTTCCGATGGTGGCCGTGCTAGCGGGTTGCACCGGCGGCGACAGCAGCAAACCGAAAACCCACGCACTGGCGACCTACACCAGCGCTACTTGGGAAGCGCTTCCGGCGGTGTCGGACAACGACCTCGTCGCCGGCTTCGGCTCGTGGCGCAGCGCCTGCACCCGACTCAAGGCCGACCCGGTCTGGGGCGGCACCTGTGCGGCTTCCGCCAATGTGCAACCAACCGCCAATGACATTCGCGGTTTCCTCAAACAGAACCTGGACGTCTACGGTCTGCGTGCCGCTAATGACAATCCCAACGGCCTGATTACCGGTTACTACGAACCGGTATACCCCGGCAGCCTGACCCAGACCGAAGACGCCAACATCCCGGTGTACGGTGTACCCGAGGATATGATCATCGTCTCGCTGGACAGTATCTACCCGGAACTCAAAGGCAAACGCCTGCGCGGGCGACTCGAAGGTCGCGTGCTCAAGCCATACGACGATGCGGCAACCATTGAAACCCAAGGCATAAAGGCGCCGGTGATTGCCTGGCTGACCGACCCGATGAACCTGCAGTTTCTGCAAATCCAGGGCTCGGGTCGCATCCAGCTTGATGACGGTCGTCAGTTGCGCATCGGTTACGCCGACCAGAATGGCCACCCATATCGACCCATCGGCCGCTGGCTGGTGGACCAAGGTGAGTTGAAGAAAGAAAACGTGACCATGGGCGCTATCAGCACCTGGGCCAAAGCCAATCCGACGCGCATTCCCGAACTGCTCGGCAGCAACCCCAGCTATGTCTTCTTCAATCGCAACCCGGATAGCAACGAAGGGCCGCGCGGCTCGCTGAATGTGCCGCTGACCGCAGGTTATAGCGCGGCGGTGGACCGCAAGGTGATTCCGCTCGGCAGCCTGTTGTGGTTATCGACCACACGCCCGGATGGCAGCGCACTGGTACGTCCGGTGGCCGCGCAAGATACTGGCGGCGCGATTGTCGGCGAGGTCCGTGCGGACCTGTTCTGGGGCACAGGCGAGGCGGCCGGGCAATTGGCCGGCGACATGAAACAGCAAGGACAGATCTGGATGCTTTGGCCTAAAGGGGCGGCGTTACCGCAAGTACCTCAAGTTGCCGATGCGGCTAAAGCCAGCCCTTGAATTCTGCGGCGATTGTATAGATAGCAATCGCGGGCAAGTCGAATCGTCGCACCGCCGCTCCCACAGGGATTGTGCATAACCTGTAGGCTTGCCCGCGATGAGGTCGGTAAAAACACTGAAGCAGTGTCAGACCGACACCACAAAGAAACTGACAATCAGCCCCATGCCAATGGTCCATACCAGCGACCGCAGAATCGCCCAGTCCGCCAGATAGCAAATGATGTAGAGCAGTCGACTGGTAATAAACAACACCGAGAGCACATTGATCGTCACCAGCTCGGCATTGCCGGCCAGGTGAGCGACGATTACCGCCGCCGCGAACGCCGGGGTCACTTCGAAGCTGTTCAACTGCGCCGAATGTGCACGCCTGGCCACGCCTTCGAGCGAATCCAGAAACGCCCTCGGGTCGTGATTCTGTTTCAGCCCGAACTTGCCACCGCTGAACTTGGCGACACCTGTGCATAGATACGGCAAGCAGATCGCAATCAAAATGCACCACAGAGCAACCGTCATAACGCAGTCCCTTTTTTTAAGTTATAGAGAATCGAATTCCATCAGAGGCGACTAAAACTTCATCACCAACATGCCAATCAGCACCAGCCCACAAGCTAAGAGCCGAGACCTGCCGAAAGGTTCTTTCAGGTAGCGCATACCGAACAGCACCACCAGAATCACACTGATTTCGCGCAGCGCCGCCGCTTCGGCAATCGAACCGAGTTGCATGGCCCACAGCACCAGAGCGTAACTGAACAGCACGCAACACCCGACCGCCAACCCTAACCGCCACTGCTCTCGCCAGAACAGCATGAACGCCGGCCGCTTGCCTACCAGCGCCAGCACCGGGAACGGCCAGGCGCTGAGCAAGGTGACCCACACCAGGTAATCCAGCGGGTGCGACCAGTGCCGCAAGGCCTGGCCATCGATGAAGGTGTAGCAACCGATGCACAATCCGATCAGCGCCACCACCGGCAGCATTGACCACGGCAGACGCACCCCGCCACCGCCCTGCCAGAGCAGGCACAACATGCCGAACGGGATCAGCAAAATGCCGAAGATCTGCTGAGCCGTCAGCACTTCCCCGGCGAAAATCAGCGTCAGTGCCAGCACCACCAGCGGCGACAGGCCACGCATCAAGGGATAGACCAGACCGAGATCGCCAACCCGATAGGCCTGGATCAACAGGTAGCGATAGAGCAACTCAAATGCCGCTGAAGCCAGAATCCATGGCCACATCTCCAGTGGCGGCGACGCCACGAACGGCAGCATCAGCGCGACAAACAGCATCGCCACACTGTCCATGCAGGCCACCACCAACAGGCGCTCCGCGCTGAATTTGATCAGGGTATTCCACGCCGCGTGCAACAGCGCCGCCACCAACACCAGAACCGTCGCAAGCACGGCACACTCCTTTTGTTGCCCGCCTCTCCCCTGGCAGGAGCACGGCTTGCCGGCGATATCGCTCTTCAGATCGCCATCGCCAGCAAGCCATGCTCCTACATGATCATTTCTTGATTTTCTGCCATTCGGATTCCTGCCCCTGCTGCGCAGATGTCTTCGGCGGTCCGCTTTCGCTGCGAATCTGCGCATGACTGATCAGCGCGAAGATAAAACTGCCACCGATGATGTTCCCCACCAGCGTCGGCCCAGCGAATACCAGCCAAAAATCCTTCCAAGGCAACTCACCGGCAAACACCAGGTACGAGACCTCGACCGACCCAACCACAATGTGGGTGAAATCGCCCAGCGCCATGAAATAGGTGATGAGGATGATGATCCACATCTTGGCGCTTTCCATGGACGGAATCATCCAGACCATGGTGGCGATCATCCAGCCGGAGATGATGCCTTTGGCGAACATCTTGCTCGCATCGTTCTCCATGACCTTGCGCCCGATATCGAGGAAGGCCAGATCGGTCTTGGTGTCGAAAATCGGCAGGTGCAGCATCACGTACGCCACCAGCAAGGTGCCGCAGAGGTTGCCCACCAACACTACCGACCACAGCCGAAACAACCGACCGAAATTACCCAGCGTAGGCTTGCTCATGATCGGCAATACGGCAGTCAGGGTGTTCTCGGTGAAGAGTTGCTGACGGGCGAGGATCACCGCTAGAAAACCTGCGCAGTAACCAAAGCTGGCAATCACCTTGAAGCCTTCACCGTCCGGCAGACGCGAGCTGAGCAGCCCCATGCCCATCAGTGACAAGCCCATGGTCAGACCCGCAGCCAGGGCCGACCACCACAACGCCGCAACGCTACGCTCGAGTTCCTGATTACCTTGGGTGCGAATGATTTCGTGCAGCACCGCCGCGCGCGGTGGCTGGTTCTTGTCGACCTCGCGCTGCTCTTGCGCCGAGAGGTCCGGGGTCTTGCCGTCTTTGGGCGTGTCCATAAATCTCCTGAGCCGGTGGCGTGTCGTTTAATTACGACACGCGGGGTTCGGAGCTGTTCACTACCCGACAAAACGAAGCAAACCCTGTGGCGAGGGAACTTGCTCCCGCTCGGCTGCGAAGCAGTCGTAAGATGACGTGAAGTCTGCCTGAAAGAACCCGATGAGAGATTTCCGGGCCGCTTCGCGCTGGAGCGCCAGCCCGGCCCAACGGGAGCAAGCTCCCTCGCCACAGAAGCGGCCATTACCTGCCGATTTCATCATCCTTGAACTGGTCTTTGACATATCTGATCTCGGTCCGGCCGTGCGGCGCGGGCAGGCCGTCTTCGCCCAGGTTCACGAAAACCATCTTCTCCACCGTCAGGATGCTCTTGCGGGTGATCTTGTTGCGCACTTCGCAGGTCAGCGTGATCGAGGTGCGACCGAACTCGGTGGCGGTGATGCCCAGTTCGATGATGTCGCCCTGGCGCGAAGCGCTGACAAAGTTGATTTCGGAAATGTACTTGGTGACCACACGCTGATTGCCCAGCTGGACGATGGCGTAGATCGCCGCTTCTTCATCGATCCAGCGCAACAGGCTGCCGCCGAACAGCGTGCCATTGGGGTTGAGGTCTTCGGGTTTTACCCATTTGCGGGTGTGGAAATTCATGGGGGGCTCCGGGGTGTTTGAGCGATGGTGGTGGATGCCCCCCCAGCTTCAAGTTTCAAGCTACAAGCTGCAAGAAAAACCGACCTGCTCTCGCTTATCGCTTGCAGCTTGCAACTTGTCGCTCAAAGAAAGCTATAATCGCCACCGTTTCAAAACGGTCATCTTCGATTGATACCGTTTTCCCGCCACCTGTCCGAGGGGCGCTGCAGCAGGTTCGACCTGTCAGGCTCGGATGGGGCGTTGACTGGCCATGGCCAGACACTAAACGCACAACGGCGCCCATTCGCATACATTACGAATGGAGGCTCATCATGAGCGCTGTTATCACGCCTGTAGATTTTAACGATTACAAAGTCGCCGACATGTCCCTGGCGGCCTGGGGCCGTCGCGAAACCATCATCGCTGAATCCGAAATGCCAGCCCTGATGGGTCTGCGCCGCAAATATTCCGCCGAGCAACCGCTCAAAGGCGCGAAGATTCTCGGCTGCATCCACATGACCATTCAGACTGCCGTGCTGATCGAAACCCTGGTTGCCCTGGGTGCCGAAGTACGTTGGTCGTCCTGCAACATTTTCTCGACTCAAGACCAGGCCGCTGCCGCGATCGCTGCTGCCGGTATCCCGGTTTTTGCCTGGAAGGGCGAGACTGAAGAAGAGTACGAGTGGTGCCTGGAGCAAACCATCCTCAAAGATGGCGCGCCTTGGGATGCCAACATGATCCTCGACGACGGCGGCGACCTGACCGAGCTGCTGCACAAGAAATACCCGGCGATCCTGGACCGCGTCCACGGCGTCACCGAAGAAACCACCACCGGCGTTCACCGCCTGCTGGACATGCTGGCCAAGGGCGAGCTGAAAATCCCGGCCATCAACGTCAACGACTCGGTGACCAAGAGCAAGAACGACAACAAGTACGGCTGCCGTCACAGCCTGAACGACGCGATCAAGCGCGGCACCGACCACCTGCTGTCCGGCAAGCAAGCGCTGGTCATCGGTTACGGTGACGTGGGCAAGGGCTCGGCCCAGTCCCTGCGCCAGGAAGGCATGATCGTTAAAGTGTCCGAAGTCGACCCGATCTGCGCCATGCAAGCCTGCATGGACGGTTTCGAACTGGTTTCGCCGTTCATCGACGGTATCAACAACGGTACCGAAGCGAGCATCGACAAAGCGCTGCTGGGCAAGATCGACCTGATCGTGACCACCACCGGCAACGTCAATGTTTGCGACGCGAACATGCTCAAAGCCCTGAAGAAGCGCGCTGTTGTCTGCAACATCGGTCACTTCGACAACGAAATTGACACTGCTTTCATGCGCAAGAACTGGGCATGGGAAGAAGTGAAGCCACAGGTTCACAAGGTTCACCGTACCGGCCCGGGCGCTTTCGACGCTCAGAACGACGACTACCTGATCCTGCTGGCCGAAGGCCGTCTGGTTAACCTGGGCAACGCCACTGGCCACCCAAGCCGCATCATGGACGGCTCGTTCGCCAACCAGGTGCTGGCTCAGATCTTCCTGTTCGGCCAGAAGTACGCCGACCTGTCGCCAGCCCAGAAAGCCGAGCGCCTGACCGTTGAAGTACTGCCGAAGAAACTCGACGAAGAAGTGGCCCTGGAAATGGTCCGCGGTTTCGGTGGCGTGGTCACTCAACTGACCAAGCAACAGGCTGACTACATCGGCGTGACCGTCGAAGGCCCGTTCAAGCCGCACGCTTATCGGTACTGACAGCAGCTGCGAGCTACAAGCTCCAAGCGACAAGTAACGGCGATTCGTTTACTTGTGATTTGAGGCTTGAAGCTCGCTTCTTCATCGCTATTACGCAGCCCTGAGCTGTGAGCTTCAAGCGTAAGAGTCGGCGCACCGCCCTCTTGCAGCTTGCAGCTTGCAGCTTGCAGCTGGAGGCCCCCTCCATGTCCCAAGACTGTCGCTACAGCTTCGAGTTCTTCCCTACGAAGACCGATGCTGGACATGAAAAACTGATCGCCACTGCCCGTCAGCTGGCAACCTACAATCCCGACTTCTTCTCCTGCACCTACGGCGCTGGCGGCTCGACTCGTGATCGCACGCTCAACACCGTGTTGCAGCTTGAAAGCGAAGTCAAAGTCCCTGCCGCGCCGCATCTGTCTTGCGTGGGCGACAGCAAGGCCGACCTGCGCGGTCTGCTGAGCCAGTACAAGGCAGCCGGCATCAAACGTATCGTTGCGCTTCGCGGTGACCTGCCCTCGGGTATGGGCATAGCCAGCGGCGAGATGCGTCACGCTAATGACCTGGTTGAATTCATTCGTGAAGAAACCGGCGATCATTTCCACATCGAAGTCGCCGCTTACCCGGAAATGCATCCGCAAGCGCGCAATTTTGAAGACGATCTCAACAACTTCGTGCGCAAGGCCAACGCCGGCGCCAACAGTGCGATCACCCAGTACTTCTTCAACGCCGACAGCTACTTCTATTTTGTCGAGCGTGTACGAGCGAAGGGTGTGAACATCCCGATAGTGCCGGGGATCATGCCGATCACCAACTACAGCAAGTTGGCACGTTTTTCCGACGCTTGCGGTGCGGAAATTCCGCGCTGGATCCGCAAGCAACTGGAAGCTTACGGCGACGACACCCAAAGCATCCAAGGCTTCGGGGAGCAAGTCATCACCGAGATGTGCGAACGCTTGTTGCAAGGTGGTGCGCCAGGGCTGCATTTCTACACGCTGAACCAGGCTGAGCCGAGTCTGGCGGTGTGGAATAACCTGAAGTTGCCGCGTTAAGAAAAGCGCAAGCAAAAGTCAAAGGATCGTCCGAGCGCGGCCCGAGCCTTCGGCGTCTCCTACGTGCCTGTAGGAAATGCCGGAAGCTGCGACCTGTTGCTTTCCAGCGCCCCTTTATTGTGCAGCCATACGCTGAACCCGTGCTTCTGGATCCGCTTTCTGGCTCTTTATGATTTCTCGTCGTAATCTCAACCCATGCCCCTGATCGCTCAGTTACTGACCGTGCTTCTGTTCACTTGCCTGAGCCTCACCGCTCGGGGCGAGAAGCTGCGTATTGTCACCGAACCCTGGGCGCCTTACGTGTATGAGGAAAATGGCAAATCGCTGGGGCTGGACTACGAAACCACGGCCATTGTCTTCAAGCGCCTGGGGATCGACGTGGAATGGCAGTTCCTCCCATGGAAGCGTTGTCTGTCGATGCTCGAGCAAGGCCAAGCGGATGGCGTGCTGGATATTTTCTACAGCGATGAACGCAACGCGACCCTGCTTTATCCCAGCGAACCGCTCTCGCAAGTGGAATTCGTGATGTTCTACACCAACGAGCGACCGTATCCGTTTCACACGCTGGGCGATCTGAAAGGCCTGACCATCGGCACCTCGCCGGGCTACCTGTATAGCAAGGACTTCAGCGAATCGACACTATTCACCCGGGAGCCGGCACCCACCCATGAAGCCAACTTCGGCAAACTGGAGCGCGGTCGCATCGACCTGCTGATCACCGATCGCCGGGTCGGCCAGCATTTGCTCGATCATCTGAACATTCGCGACAAGATCACCGAGAACCCGACCGTCATCAGCCAGCAGAGCCAGTTTCTAGCGGTACGGCGCAATGCCGGGATGGATTTGTTGGTGCAGCGTTTCGGTGCCGAACTCAAACGTTTCAAGCGCGAGCCGGCCTATGCCGAACTGAGCGCCCGCTATGGCGCCAGCCCGGCCACCGACGCACGGACCACCAACGCCACCACAACCAGCAGAAAAACCGTTGAGCAGCAGGAAAGCGGCGCGCAGTGATTGCTCTGTTATACTCCGGCCTTCCCGCCAGGCTCACGCCCGGACGCTCGGACTCGTTCAAGGCATCTCGATCACGCTACAGCGCAGCTTTTCAGCCCGCGCGAGCGCTCCAGACGAGCCTTCGAGGCCCAGCAGGACCGGACGGGATTGCGTCCTCTTAAACGCGATTCGCGCCAGGCAAGACTCCCATTGGGCCAAGCCCTAACTAAAACAGGATTACTCATGTCCTTTGCTTCCCTCGGTCTCTCCGAGGCTTTAGTCCGCGCCATCGAGGCAGCGGGCTATACCGAGCCTACTCCGGTGCAACAGCGGGCCATTCCCGCCGTGTTGCAAGGTCGCGACCTGATGGTTGCAGCGCAGACAGGTACTGGTAAAACCGGCGGCTTCGCCCTTCCGATTCTGGAGCGGTTGTTTCCCAACGGTCACCCGGACAAATCCCAGCGTCACGGCCCGCGCCAACCACGCGTCCTGGTCCTGACTCCAACCCGCGAACTCGCGGCCCAGGTACACGAGAGCTTCAAGGTCTATGCTCGCGACTTGAAGTTCGTCAGCGCCTGCATCTTCGGTGGCGTCGGCATGAACCCCCAGGTTCAGGCGATGTCCCGTGGTGTCGACGTGCTGGTGGCTTGCCCCGGTCGCCTGCTCGACCTCGCCGGCCAAGGCAGCGTCGACCTGTCCCACGTGGAAATCCTCGTGCTGGATGAAGCCGATCGCATGCTCGACATGGGCTTTGTCCATGACGTGAAAAAGGTTCTGGCCCGTCTGCCAGCCAAACGCCAGAACCTGTTGTTCTCGGCGACTTTTTCCAAAGACATCACCGATCTTGCCGGCAAGCTCCTGCACAACCCGGAACGCATTGAAGTCACGCCGCCGAACACCACGGTCGAGCGGATCGAACAGCGCGTATTCCGCCTGGCTGCCAGCCATAAGCGCTCGTTGCTCGCGCACCTGATCACTGCCGGCGCCTGGGAACAGGTGTTGGTGTTCACCCGAACCAAGCATGGCGCCAACCGCCTGGCCGAGTACCTGGACAAACACGGCCTCACCGCCGTCGCCATCCACGGTAACAAGAGCCAGAACGCCCGCACCAAAGCCCTGGCCGACTTCAAGGCCGGTGAAGTGCGCATCCTGGTCGCCACCGACATCGCCGCTCGCGGCCTGGACATCGATCAGTTGCCTCACGTGGTCAACTTCGAGCTGCCGAACGTCGACGAAGATTACGTGCACCGTATCGGTCGTACCGGCCGTGCCGGTCGTTCGGGTGAGGCGATCTCGCTGGTGGCTCCGGACGAAGAAAAGCTGCTGAAAAGCATCGAACGCATGACCAAGCAGAAAATCGCCGACGGCGACCTGATGGGCTTCGATTCCAGCGCTGTGGAAGCCGAGAAACCGGAAGTTCGCGAGCGTCCGGATGTGCGTAACCCGCGCAACCCACGTGGCCCACGCGGCGACGGTCCGAACGGCAGCGGCGGTGGTGGCGGTCGTAAAGACAAAGGCAAGGACAAGGGCGGCAAGGAAAAACCTGCCACCACTGGCCGTGGCGATCGCCCGGCCCGCGAACACAAACCTCGCGAAGGCACCCCGGCCCGCGAGCAACAGCGTCCGGCACCTCGCGCCGCCGCTGACCGTGCTCCGGATGAGTTCCTGGACGACGATGTCGATAACTTCGGTAACCGCGTCGACTACGTGCCTCAAGCCAAACCTGCTCAGGGCCGTGGCCGCCGTCCGGGCGCTCCGGCACAAGGCGCAGGTGCAGGTGCTCCGCGCACCAGTCAGCCACAAGGTCGCCAGAACGGTCCGCGCAGCAGCAGCGGCGCAACCACCGGCACTCCGCCGGCCAAGCGCAGCGGCCCACGCAATGGTGCGCCACGTGACGGCCAGGCCCGTCGCGAAGAGTCCCGCAACCGCCGCCCGGCCCGTGACGAACAACCTCGTTCGGAACCAGCCGTGCAGAACCCGCGTGGTCCGGCACCGAAGATCATTCACAAGGAGTCGAAAAGCGATCGCTTCCCGACACCTGAGCAACTGGATCAACTCCCAGGCCGTCCGCGCGGCGAAAAACCAGCCTTGCTGACTCGCAATCGCTGATTTATCGCTGATATGAAAAATGCCCCGGATCGCAAGATCAGGGGCATTTTTTATGGTCGGCGCGAAAGTTATTTCGCTTTCACACCTTCAAACGTCACGTACAGCTCAACAGCATCAGACGCTGGGCCCAGGTCTTTCTGCTTGCCGAAATCTGAACGCTTGATGCTGGTGGTGCCTTCAAAGCCAGCACGGTAGCCGCCCCACGGATCCTTGCCCTCACCCAGGAAGGTGGCTTTGACCACGATTGGCTTGGTCACACCCAGCAAGGTCAAGTTACCGGCTACGTCGGCGGTGTCTTTGCCAGCGGCGTTTTTGCCGGTGGATTTGACGCTGGTGGAAACGAACTTGGCGTCGGCGAATTTGCCCACGTTCAGGAAGTCACCGCTGGCGATATGCTTATCACGTTCGGCGTGGTTGGTGAACACGCTGGCGGTGCGCACATTGAACTCGATCTTGCTGTCTTCAGGTTTGGCAGCGTCGAAGCTGAACTTGCCGTCGATATCCTTGAAGGTACCAGTAATGTAGCTGTAACCCAGATGGCTGATCTTGAAGTCAACGAAGGCGTGCTGGCCTTCTTTGTCGACCACATAATCGGCCGCCATCACGTTAGCGGACAGTACAGCAGAACCGATTGCCAGAGCGGCGAGCGTCTTTTTCAACATGCTTTCTATTCCTTGGGAGTCGAGTTTGAACATCAGGCTTTGCGTCCCAGCATTCGCGCCAGGGTCGCATCACGGTCAATAAAGTGGTGTTTCAATGCTGCCAACGCATGGAGGCCGGAAAAAATGACCAGCGCCCACGCCAGGTACAAATGGATCACACCCGCGGTATCTGCCTGGTCCGGTAGTCCGGAAACCAGCGCAGGAATTTCAAACAGGCCAAACACCGGGATCCCGACACCGTCTGCGGTGGAAATCAGGTAACCGGCAATCATCACGGCGAACAGACCGAGATACAGGAAGGCGTGGCCGAACACAGCGCCAAGACGCGTCATGCGGCTGTAACTCTGCAGGGGCGGCGGCGGTGGGCTGATGAAGCGCCACAACACCCGCAGCAACATGACGGCGAATAACACCAGGCCAATGCTCTTGTGCAGATCCGGCGCATCTTTGCGCCACGAACTGTAGTAATCGAGACCGACCATCCACAGCCCTAGTGCGAACAGGCCAAAGACCGCGAGCGCCACGCCCCAGTGCATGAAAATGCTGACCCCACCGTAGCGGGAAGAAGAGTTACGTAGCTGCATTGCCCAAATCCTGTAAGAACTGCGCCCAAGACTATCGAGTTATCTATCGATTTAAAGCGGAAAATTTTGCTCTGAAATATCGAAAAATACGATACAGACCTTGGAGTCGAGACGTTAAGAGAGTGTTAACCCGATGAAAAATTTTCAGACGCCTCCCCTTTCTACCTGTCCAGCGGAGCTTACCGCTCGTCTGAACTGTCATATCTGACAGTAGCTATAATTGATGGTGGTTGATGGACTTTAGCTCGGGCGTTTGTCCGAGCGTCTGAACAGGAGTTCTATAATGCGTCACGATTCAAGTTCATCACTGGTGGGAATGGACAATCAATCCATTTCGATACCTGTAGGAGAAGGACCCCGTGGGATAGCCATCAGCGAGGATGGATCACGGGTTTTCGTTTGCAATTACATTTCGGGCAATGTGTCAGTGATCAACACCCGGAACAGAAAAGTCATCCGCACCATCGCTGTCGAGCGTTATCCCCAAAGCATTGTTCTTGCCCATAGAGGGAAGAGAGCTTACGTGACCAACTACGGTTCAGGTTCGGTTTCCGTTATTGACACTAAAACTTACGACGTGGGCCACGTTACAGTGGGAAGGCATCCTTGGGGGATTGTAGTCAGCCGGGACGGAAAGTATGTTTACGTCACCGTTCGACAAGGTAAAGAGTGGTTGGCAATTATTGATACCCGCACTTATGCGGTGAGCAGAGTTCTAGGATTACCCTCACCGTCCATCAGCGTGGATATCAGCCAGGACAATTCGCGTCTTTATATTTCCAGCACCAACTCTCCTGCCGGCCCGTATCAAGACGCACTCACGGTTATCAGCAGCAAGACTTTCGAAGTTCTCAATATCTTCCAGACCGAAAAATATCCCTCAGCGGTTACCGTCAGTCCCGACGGCAGAAAAGTGTATATCGTGTGTCTGGACGCTCGAAAACTGACCGTGCTGGACACGGGATCATCGAGCATCCGGCATTTCGACTTTGTGACTTGCGAAGGAAAAATAGTGTTCGGCGAGAAAAACGCTTATGCCGTTGATCAAGCCAAAAAAGAGGTCGTGGAAATTAATACCACCACGTATGGAATTATTCGCCGGGTTCCCATTCCCGGTGCTTTCGAACCATATGACATGGTGCTTGATCAACATAACCGTGCCTATATCAGCGACTATCAAAGCGACGAAGTACACAGTGTCGATCTAGCTTAGCGTCATGCCCACAGCAACCCGCGTCGGGGCGATATACCCGTGGCATAAAAAAAGCGCGGCATCACTGCCGCGCTTTTTTGATTCCAGGACTTACTGCGTCTTGGTTTCAGTCGTCGCAGGGGTTTTCGCAGCCGTACTGACCGCTGGTTTCTTCGCTGGCTCAGTCTTTTTCCCCGCCGCCTTGACTGGCGCTTTTTTGGCGTCGGTTTTAGCAGCAGGCTTTTTCACAGGTGCTTTCTTCACCGGCTCGGCCTTCACCGGCACCGCTGGCTTCGGTGCCTCAACCGGCGCAGACACTGGGGCTGGCGCAGGTACCGGGACGGGTGCAGGAGCTACCGGGACCACGGGTTCCACCGCCTTGGCCGGGGTCTTGTCCGCGCCGCCGCCAAACATCCGCGAGAAGAAGCCAGGTTTCGATTCTTGCGCTATCGCTTCAACCTTGGCCGGCTCTGGCTTGTTGGCCGCTTTATCGGAAGAACCACCGAACAGATTGCTGAAGAAGTTGCCTTTCTTCGCCACTGCTGCGCCTGCCGCCGCTGCGGTCGCCGCCGGCACAACCTTCGCCGGTTCAAACGATTTGCCTGCCGCCAGGTCTTCTACCTGACTGGCTGCGCGCTGACCGGTGCGCAATGCGCCTTCCAGAGTGCCAGGGTACAAGGTGTCGGTGTGTTCGCCGGCAAAGGCTACACGTTGCAGCGGACGTTCCCACAAACGCCAGTACTTGCTCATCTGGCCCGGGCCGAAGGCCAGGTAAGCGCCGCCCATCGACGGGTCGGTGCTGTAGCGGCGGATTTCATAACCGGTGAACGAGCCACGCGCCTGCGGATAAAACGCGTGCAGACGAATCAGTACCTGATCGACCATCTGCTTGTCGCCAAAGGCCTGCATCAACCGTGCGTTGTCGCCGGAAATGTTGAGCACCACATTGGCGCCGCCCTTCAAGGCCGGCTCGATCCACAACATGCCCAGACCAGTGTTGCTGTAGATCTCCCCGGACATGCGCGCCTTGCTTTCCCACACAGGCGTCTTGAACTTCAGCATGATCTGGTCACGCCAGCCGTAGTTGGTGCCTTTGATGGCGCCCAGATGCTGGGCATCCAGCGCCGGGGTCATCTGGATCTTGTTCAGTGCGCGCAATGGCACGGCCAGCACTACGTAGTCCGCCTGATAGCCAACGCTGCCGACCTTGACGGTCACGCCATCCTTGTCCTGAGTAATGGCCGAAACCGGGGAGCTGGTCTTGATGGTTTTCAGTTGTTTGACGAACGCCTGGGCCAGCACCTGGCTGCCGCCAGGCAGACGCGAGGCGCGAAGGTCACGGTCGGCAATGCCACGGTAGACGCGGCTCTGTTGTGCGAAGTACAGCAGCGACAGGCGCGAAGGTTCGTCATAGCGGGTACGAATCTGCTGATTCACCAACTGACGCGCAGTGGTCGGCAGATTCAGACGATCGAGCCAGTTGGACACGTTGATCTGGTCCAGGGCAAACAGCGTGCTGTTGGCGGCCGGGTTTTGCGGGTCTTCGATCGAACGCGCCAGATCATCCAAAGTCTTTTCGTAGCGTTTCAGCGCTTCGGCAGTGGCTGGCTGTTTAGTCGCCAGATCGGCGGCGGTGAAGTATTCACCATCGATCAGATAGCCTGGGGTGCGTACGAATTCAGGGGCTGGCGTGGTGGTCAGCTTGAACGTCGAGATGTACTTGTTCAGCACCGGCTGGGTCTTGTCGTTGCCGATCCACTCACTGGTGGCCATGCCGGAGCGACCGCCCAAAGTCGGTTTGGCTTCCAGCAGGGTGACCTGCCAGCCTTTGTTCTGCAGTTCGTACGCCGCGGTGAGGCCCGAAAGCCCGCCGCCGACCACGATCACCGTTTTATCCTTGGCCAGCGCCGAAACGCTGAACAGCCCCAACATCACCAGCGCACAGGCGCGCAGCCAACCAGCAGACATTCAGCGAACTCCGGAAATACACGAGGAAATAGCGGTTTTACGAGTCAGACGACTCAAAGAACCGCGAAGAATACGTCAGCCATCAAAAGGCCGCCAGCGACGTCTATCCACCTATACAAAGTAGCTCAATCGACACAATGGGTTGTCCCGATGACGCGCATTGCATAGGCTTGCGCGATTGTTTGCCCGCGCACCCAGCGAGCCGCCTCGAGGAGACTGAACATGGGCCTGAATAATCAGTGGATGCAACGCGATCTCGCGGTGTTGTGGCATCCCTGCACCCAGATGAAAGACCACGAACAGCTGCCGCTGATCCCGATCAAGCGCGGCGAAGGCGTCTGGCTGGAAGACTTCGAAGGCAAACGCTATCTCGACGCGGTCAGCTCCTGGTGGGTCAACGTGTTCGGTCACGCCAACCCGCGGATCAACCAGCGCATCAAGGATCAGGTCGATCAGCTGGAACACGTGATCCTCGCCGGTTTCAGCCATCAGCCGGTGATCGAACTGTCGGAGCGTCTGGTGAAGATGACGCCTGAAGGCCTGACCCGGTGCTTCTACGCCGATAACGGTTCGTCGTGCATCGAAGTCGCGCTGAAAATGAGCTTTCACTACTGGCTCAACCGCGGCCAGCCGAACAAGAAGCGCTTCGTCACCCTCACCAACGGTTACCACGGCGAGACCATGGCGGCGATGGCGGTGGGCGACGTGCCGCTGTTCACCGAAACCTACAAAGCCCTGCTGATGGACACCATCAAGGTGCCGAGCCCCGATTGCTACCTGCGCCCCGAGGGCATGAGCTGGGAAGAACACTCGCGCAATATGTTCGCCGCCATGGAGCAGACGCTGGCCGACAACCACGACACCGTGGCCGCCGTGATTCTGGAGCCGCTGATTCAGGGCGCCGGCGGGATGCGCATGTATCACCCGGTGTACCTCAAGTTGCTGCGCGAAGCCTGTGATCGTTATGGCGTGCACCTGATCCACGATGAAATCGCCGTCGGTTTCGGCCGCACCGGTACGATGTTCGCCTGCGAACAGGCCGGCATCCGCCCGGATTTCCTCTGCCTGTCCAAGGCCCTGACCGGCGGTTACCTGCCGTTGGCGGCCTGCCTGACCACCGATGAGGTCTACAGCGCTTTCTACGACGACTACCCGACCCTGCGCGCCTTCCTGCATTCACATAGTTACACCGGCAATCCGCTGGCGTGCGCGGCGGCATTGGCGACGCTGGATATCTTCGAAGAAGACAACGTTATCGAGAACAATAAGGCCCTGGCCCAACGCATGGCCTCCTCCACCGCGCACCTGGCCGATCACCCGAACGTTGCCGAAGTGCGCCAGACCGGCATGGTCCTGGCCATCGAGATGGTCAAGGACAAAGCCAGCAAGACTGCTTATCCGTGGCAGGAACGTCGCGGTTTGAAGGTGTTCCAGCATGCGCTGGAGCGTGGTGCTTTATTGCGGCCGTTGGGCAGCGTGGTGTATTTCCTGCCGCCGTACGTGATTACCCCGGAGCAGATCGATTTTCTGGCCGAAGTGGCCAGTGAAGGCATCGACATCGCCACCCGTGACAGCATCAGCGTGGCAGTGCCGAAGGACTTTCATCCGGGCTACCGTGATCCGGGCTGATTGACTTCACCTAAGCTTCAGCGGTGACCGGACTACCGTCATCGCGGGCAAGCCCGCTCCCACAGGATCGGCGCAAAACCTGTGGGAGCGGGCTTGCCCGCGATGGGGCCGCCAGACTTCCACACTTTTACAGAGACCATTGATGAGACTGTCCCGCTTCTTTATCGACGCCCCCTTGAGCATCGGCGAACACGAGCTTCCCGAGGCCCAGGCCCATTACATCAGCCGCGTGCTGCGCATGGCCGAGGGTGATGCGGTGCAATTGTTCGACGGCTCGGGCCATGAGTTTCGCGGCAGGCTGGCGGAAGTCGGCAAGAAGCGCGTCTCGGTGCGCATCGATGAAAGCTTCGCCGGGCAGGTCGAGTCGTCGCTGGCGGTCCATCTCGGCCAGGGCTTGTCCCGTGGTGAGCGGATGGACTGGGCGATTCAGAAAGCCACCGAACTGGGTGTCAGCGAAATCACCCCGATCTTCACCGACCGCTGCGAAGTCCGCCTCAAGGACGAGCGCGCCGACAAACGCCTGATGCACTGGCGTCAGGTGGCGATCAGCGCTTGCGAGCAGTGTGGGCGCTCATCGGTGCCGGTGATTCATCCGCCGCTGCTGTTGGCCGATTGGCTGAAACAGACTGAGGCCGAATTGAAACTGGTGCTGCACCCGGTGGCCGAGCCGCTGGTGAGTCATGCGAAACCGGCGACGCTGGCGTTTTTGATTGGCCCGGAAGGCGGGTTGTCCGACGCTGAAGTCGAGCAGGCCAAGGCTGGCGGTTTTCAAGCCGCCCGCCTCGGCCCTCGCGTACTGCGCACCGAAACCGCGCCAGTGGTGGCGTTGGCGGTAGCCCAGCAGTTGTGGGGCGACTTCTAACCCCATGATCGTTCCCACGCTCTGCGTGGGAATGCAGCCCGGGACGCTCCGCGTCCCATCAAAAGCCGAACGCGGAGCGTCCGTAGAGGCATTCCCACGCAGAGCGTGGGAACGATCTTTCAGGAACTACTGCACCGGATCACTCACCGGCTTTGCAATGATCGCCTTGAGTTCGCTGGTCATCGGAAACTCAAGGTTCAAACCTTTAGGCGGAATCGGCTGCTGGAACCAGCGGTTGTAGATGCCATTGATTTCCCCTGAGCTGTACAAATCAGCAAGCGTCGAATTCACCAACTCGAGAAATTGCGGATCGCCCTTGCGCACCATGCAGCTGTAGATTTCCCGCGATTGCTCCTCGCCCACCACGACCCACTTATGCGGATCGCGAGCCTTGGCGCGCTCACCGTAGAGCAGCGCGTCATCCATATAAAACGCCGCTGCCCGCCCTGACTGCAGCATCTGGAATGCTTCGCCGTGGTCCTTGGCGCTGATCACGAACATATCGATCTTGTGATCGACGTTGTAGCTCTTCAGAAACCGCTCATTGGTGGTGCCGGCGGTGGTCACGACGTTCTTGCCGCGCAGGTCGGCGAAGCGCTTGATGCCGCTGTCTTTCGCCGTGAGCAGCTGCCCCTTCACGTAGATGAACCCATAGGAAAACGCCACTTGCTGCATGCGCTCGGCGGTCACGCCGGTGGAGCCGCATTCAAGGTCGACCGTGCCGTTCTGCACCAGCGGTATGCGTGTTTGCGAGGTCACCAGGTTGTACTTCACCTGCAGATCCGGCAGCTCGAGTTTTTGCTTGATGCGCTCGACAATCTTGCTCGCCAGATCCACCGAATAACCCATCGGCTGCCCCGTGTGATCACCCACGTAAGAGAACGGCACTGACGCGTCGCGATAACCCAGCGTGATGCTCTTGGCATTGGCGACCTTGTTCAGCGTGCCGGTCAGCGGCGCTTCATTGGCCTGGACCTGACTGCCGAGCAGCAGGCCGAGGGTGCAGCCGATCAACGTGATTTTTTGCATTGTTATTCTCCGTTGTGGGTAGATCGAATTAACGGCGGGCGGCGATCACGGTGATTTCCACCAAAACCTCTGGACGGGCCAGTTGCGCCTGCAACGTGGTGCGGGTCGGTGCCATGTCCGGCGACAGCCATTGTGACCAGACCTCGTTCATGGCGGCGAAATCGCGGCCAATGTCGCTCAAGTAAATGGTCGCGCTGAGCAAGTGATCCTTGTCGCTGCCAGCCTCGGCCAGCAACCCATCGATTTTCGCCAGCACCTCTGCGGTTTGGCCGGCGGCGTCGCAGCTGTCACCCGGTACCTGTCCCGATAGAAACACCAGCTCGCCAAAGGTCACGGCGCCAGAGAGTCGACTGTTGCTGTTGAAACGCTTGACGCTCATCGGTTGTTCCTTTTCCAGTCAGGCGACGCGGGGTGCGAGGCCCTGCATTTCGATCGAGGGTGCGCGCCGGGCAATCAACTCACTCAGCAGCCGCGCGCTACCGCAGGCCAACGTAAAACCCAAGGCGCCATGGCCGAGGTTGAGCCAGAGGTTGCGGTACGTCGTGGCACCAATCAACGGCACGCCGCTGGGAGTCGCCGGGCGCATGCCGGCCCATTCGATGGCGGCGTCGTAATCGCCGGCAATGGGCAGTGTTTCCTGCGCCTGGCGCTTGATCAGCGCCAGACGCTTGGGATCGAGTGCCGGGTCGAAACCGACAATGTCGACCATCGCCGCTATGCGCAGTTGTGCCCCGATCCGGGCGTAAACGATCTTGCGGTTGTAATCGGTGATGCTCAGCTCTGGCGCGCGATGTTCGGCGCGGATCGGCAGGGTCAGGCTATAGCCCTTGAGTGGATACAGCGGCAGGCTCATGCCCGGCAACGCCAGCGCCGGACTGCGATGACCGGCAGCGATCACCAATTGCTCAACCGGCAATACCTGCGCGCCCATTTCGATGGCCTGTACCGCGCCGTCTCCGTGACGAATGCCGGTAACCGTGCGGCCCAGCAAAAACTCGCAACGCCCCGACGCCTTGAGCCGGGCCACCAGTTGCTGGCAGAACGCATGGCAATCGGCGACTTCTTCATCGGGCGTGTAGATCGCGCCCACGAACGGCGCCTCGGCGAGTGCCGGCTCCAGCTGAGCGCACTCGGCCCGGGACAACACCTGTTGCTGTCGCGGATCGGCCAGCCCTTGGCGCGCATGCTCGAAACTCGCCGTTTCACGAAACGTCACCAGTTTGCCGTTGCGCCGCCAGTCGAAACCGTCGAGGCGGTCTTCGTCGCGCCAGCCTTGCAGCGTGGCCTGGCTCAGCAACGCCAGGCGCAGCAGATGTGCGCCGTTGCGCTGATTCACCGAACGACGGCAAGCCGCCAGAAAGGACGCCATCCAGCGCCACTGGGCTGGGTCCAGGCGCGGGCGCAGCTTCAACGGCGAATCACCGCGCAACATCCAGCCCAGCGCCTGCAACGGTACGCCGGCATCGGCCAGTGGCGCGACATAGCGGTAGGACAACTGGCCGCCGTTGGCGAAACTGGTCTCGCTGGCAAACGAATCCCGGGCCTCGATCAGCGTTACGTCGATGCCGTCGCGAACCAGTGCGTAAGCCGTCGTCAGCCCGATGACGCCACCACCGATGATGCAAATCCGCTGAGCCATGTCTGTCCTTAAGCGTTGTTGGAACGTGCTTCAGGTTAGGACCAGGTGACAGCCGTTGAACAATGCATAAAGATGCTTGCCCCATAAACAAAGGTTATGGACTTGCCATGCGACTGCGACACATCGAGATTTTTCAGGCCATTCGCCAGACCGGTTCAGTCAGTGGCGCCGCCCAGTTGCTGCACGTGTCGCAGCCGGCGGTGAGCAAAGTGCTGCAACACGCCGAACAGCAACTGGGCTTTCCATTATTCCTGCGGGTTCGCGGTAAATTGCAGCCGACGCCCGAAGCCCTGGAGCTTGAGCGCGAAGTCGACAAGGTCACAGAGAGCCTGCAAGGCGTGCGACGTCTGGCCCAGAGCCTGCGTCGCGAGCCGGGCCACAGTGTACGGATCGGCGCGATCCCGGCGCTGGCCTTGTCGCTGCTGCCGCCGGCGATCAACGAATGGACGCAACGCTACCCGGAAATTGCCTGCGAACTGTCCAGCGCCCACAGCCGCGAGCTGATGCAGAACCTGTTGATGCGCGAGGTGGATGTCGCCCTGACGCTGCAACTGCCCGATCATCCGGGCCTGAAGGCGCAGGCCTTGGCCTGTGGAATGCTGGTGGCGCTGGCGCCGAAGGGCTTTTGGGTCGAGGGCACTCACGGTAAACCGCTGCCGTTGATCGAACTGGCCGGCGCACCGCTGATCGGTCTGTCCAGCTCCGATCCGCTGGCCGCCAGACTCGACAGCTACCTCGAGGCGGTCGATCCGCCGCCAAAGGTACGCATCGCGGTGCAGACCTATTCGCTGGCGCGGGCGATGGTTGAATCCGGGGCCGGGCTAGCAGTGATCGACCCGTTCACCGCACTCGGCGCGTCCCCCGCTGCCACGGCGATTCGTCCCTTGGCCCCGGCGCTACCGATCACCCTGTACGCGGTAACCCGCGCCGACGAACCGCCGCCACACACCTTGAGCGATTTGTTGCAGGTGTTCAGCCGACGGGCACAGGCGCAATTGGATCGCTTGATCCCTTAGAAGCCTCAAATGACATAAAACAGAATCGCCACAAAGTGCAGCAAGCTCCCGGCAATCACAAACAGATGCCAGACCCCGTGGGCATGGCGCAAACGATGGTCGAGGGCAAAAAAGATAATCCCCACGGTGTACAACACCCCGCCCGACGCCAACCAGGTAAAGCCGACTGGCCCCAGTGCCGCCAGTAACGGCTTGACCGCCACCAGCACGATCCAGCCCATCACCGCGTAAATCACGATCGACAAAATCCGCGCTTCCGAACGCGGCTTGATTTCTTGCAGGATGCCGATCAGCGCCAGCCCCCAGACAATCCCGAACAACGTCCAACCCCACGGCCCACGCAGGGTCACCAGGCAGAACGGCGTGTAACTGCCGGCAATCAGCAGGTAGATCGAAAAGTGATCGACCTTCTGCATGATCGCTTTCTTGCGCCCGCGCACGCTGTGGTAAACGGTCGAGGCGCTGTAGAGCACCAGCAAGGTGAACGCGTAAATCGCCACGCTGACGATCTTCCACGGACTGCCGTCCATACTGGCGATCACCAGCAGCCACACGCCCCCGACAAACGCCGCCACCGCCCCGACCAAATGCGTCCAGGCGTTCAATCTTTCCCCGTGATACATGTGTTGCTCACCTCAAAATTCGTTACCGCATCGCGCAAGGCTCAGGCCTCAAGCGTAAAAGCGCAATGTTTCAGAACACGACACCCCCGTAGGAGTTGCCGAAGGCTGCGATCTTTTGATTTTGATTTTCGGCCATGTCGCCTGCATCGCGGGCAAGTCTCGCTCCAGGTATATGTCGTTCACAGAAACCGCATATCACACCAATCCGTAGGAGCGAGCGGTGCGGCGATCCGACTTGCCCGCGAAGAGGCCAGAAATAATCCCCGCAGTTTTCAATGGCGGAGCATTACAGTCCGGTCAACTGCTGCACACGAATCTGCAGCTGCGCGGTGCTTTCCAATAGTTGCGCCAACAACGCCGGATCTTCATCCATATAACCTTCGTACTCCGCCAGGTTTCGTCGCTCATGACACAGGGCGAATAGCCGAACCTGTACTTTGCCAATATCAGCGGTATGAACCAGGCACTGAAACACCAGATATCGCTTGTCTGAACGGTAGCCGCACAAGCGAAGAGCCGTCAGTGCAAGGGCATGGGCAGCGTTGTAAGCCAGGTCGAAACGACTCGCGAAGGAAAGCGAAGGCGTTTGCGCGTCTTTCAATCGATCCACAGCCGAACGCATCAGCCCTTCGCATTCCTTGCGGTCCGGCGGCTCAGCTTTCAGTCCACCGCTACGTAACAGGTTTTCCAGGTTCTCGTTGCTGCCCATCCTTGGACTCCAAAGGGTTTCCCCCCATCAGATTGATCTTGTCCTGCTGCGCTACCCGCACGACAAAACTATTTTCGGCCGCCAGTTTTGCGGCCCAGTCGTCGGGGGTGTAGAGCGTCGGGTTGAGGACGCGGCCCAACAGTTCTTCCATCGGGATAAGCCGCTCCATCACTTCACTGTAGTGCAGGCCCTCGCCGATCAGCATGAGATCAATGTCACTGGATGCGTTTGCCTGATCCTTGGCGATAGAGCCGTACACAAATGCCCAGGCGATCTGTTCGGCAAAGGGTTGGAGCGCCTGACGCAGAGGCTCGGCAATACCAAAGGTTTTGCGGGCGATGCCCAGCAGTTCGGCATAGATGGGGCAGTCGGGATTGGCTTGATAGTGGGTCTGGTTACCCTGACGGGTCATGGTCAGCACGCCTGCCCGCTGCAACCGATCCAGCTCGCGCATGAGGCTGCCTTTACCCACTTGAGCCCAGCGGGCGATCTCGTTGGCGTAAAAACTTCGGTCGGATTTACCAAACAGCAGGCCGAGCACTTTTTGCTGGGTGGTGGTGAACAAGGCTTCGCTCAGTGACAGGTTTTTCACGGCAACGACCGATAAGTCCCAAAAAAGGAACGATAGGTCCCTTTTTGGGAATCTTCAACCTGACGCAGCGTAAACCATTGTTCTCTGCGTACCTGATACACCTTGATTGCAGGTTTTGGGGCTGCTGCGCAACCCAACGGGGCAAGCTCCCTCGCCACAGGGGGGGCCGACAGCCTGGGGTTTTGTGTTTAAAAGTTTGTCCGCAGACACGGTGAGAGGCTACGCAATCTGGCGGCGCTGCCTACAGCAATGCCGGAACCCGCCGACTGGTGCGGTTTTGCGTTGATCTTTATCGTTTGGAGGTCGCTGCAAACTCAGCGACCGGGATTGGAACCCCGTGGTGTTAACGAGGCAAAAGCGCCTTTCATAACGTATGCTTGCGCACCTTTAATGTGTGCACTCCGTTATGGCGGCTGTGCGCGGGAGACCTTAGTGTCTGTCGGGTTTTGTCCGTTTGCCCGGGTTCCAGCCCGCGTACAGCTGCCACCCCTTCGATTGGAACCCGATGGAGCAGCTGAAACTCATTAAATGGAGCTTCACTATGTTCAAAGCTACTCCCAATCCCCCGGAAACCGGCGTCGATTCCCAAGCATCCCTCGAAGCCGAGAAATTCAAGGAAGCCGCCGACCGCGCCTTCTCCCATTACTTCCCGTCACCCCACGAAAAACCGGCCAAACGCCGCAAGTCCCAGCTCTTCACCGTCTCCCCCGATATCGACACCGAAGCCCTTCTGGCCAATGCCTCCGAAGACCTGCTGTCCATCAGCGCCATTGCGGCCGATCTGGCGGACGATGTGGAGGGCTCACGCCGCTCTATCGCCTTGGCGCTCAGCCGTTTGGCAGATGGCGTGCAGTTGTTGGTGGAGCGGGTGCTGGATCATCATGAGTCGTTGCAGATGAAGGCTCAGGCCGGGGTTTAGCGCAGCCCCCCTGTGGCGAGGGAGCTTGCTCCCTCGCCACAGGCGATCCGGTCAGACCAGGCCCGCGCTTACAAGCAGCTCCTCCAGCGCCAACAAATCCGGCACTTTGGCCACTTGCTCCCCCACCTGCACCGCCGCCTTTTCCAGCGCACACAACGGCACATCGACATAGCTCAACTGGCTATCCAGCTTGTAAGACCGCGGAATCCCCTGCACCA
The DNA here is from genome assembly GCF_024748615.1 of Pseudomonas sp. B21-048. NCBI lineage: Bacteria > Pseudomonadati > Pseudomonadota > Gammaproteobacteria > Pseudomonadales > Pseudomonadaceae > Pseudomonas > Pseudomonas sp. B21-048. The sequence continues at coordinate 5,281,082 of NZ_CP087168.1, forward strand.
GCAGCGCAATGAACTTCAGCTCAGGCCGCCCGCCGAGGGCGTTGAGGATGACGATCCGCGCCCGATCACCGATCACCACTTTGTTGCCACACGCCGACTCGAAACTTAGCAACGGAATCTGCCGATCCCGCCACTTCACCAACCCCAGGTACCACGGCGGTGTATCGAGATCGAATGCCCCCGGCTGATAGTCGATCAGTTCAGCGACAGCGACGTTGGGCAGGATCAGGTTGCGGTCAGCCAGGGGCAGCAGCAGGCCGGTAAGATTGCTGGAGCGGTGTTCATGCATGGGTTTTGCTCCACCGGGCGATGCTGTCGAGCAGCACCGATTCCTGATACGGCTTGCCGAGGTAGTCGTTGACGCCAATGGTCATGGCGCGGTCGCGGTGTTTTTGGCCGGTACGGGAGGTGATCATGATGATCGGCAGATGCTGCAAGCGTTCGTCGGCGCGTACCTGGGTCGCCACTTCGAAGCCGTCCATGCGCGGCATTTCGATGTCCAGCAGCATCAGGTCGGGCATGTGTTCTTCGAGCAGCAACATGGCGTCGACACCGTCCTTGGCGGTCAGCACGTTCATGCCGTGGCGTTCCAGCAAACGGCTGGTGACCTTGCGCACGGTGACCGAATCGTCGACCACCAGCACCAGCAACGGTCGTTGCGATTCAGGCTCTACGTCCTGCGTCACAGGCCGTGACGGCACCTGCGCTTGCATGGCGCGGATCGGCGCCAGCAAGTCGAGAATCAGCACCACCCGGCCATCACCGAGAATCGTCGCGCCGGACAAACCCTGCACCGCGGCGAACTGCGGGCCGAGGCTTTTGACCACGATTTCCCGGGTGCCGGCCATGGCATCCACTTGCACCGCGACGTGTCGCTCATTGCACTGCACCAGTAACACCGGCAACGGTAGGCTCTGGCCCAGCAGTTTCGGGCGGGGGCTGGTTTTCAGCAGCTCACCGAGATAGCACAACTCATAACGTTGCCCGGCGTATTCGTAGGTCGGCGGATCGAGCCGGTAATGCCCTTCGAGTTCGTTGGGCAACACCCGAACAATGCCGTCAATGGTGTTCAAAGGGATCGCGTATTGATCCTCCCCACACTGCACCATCAGCGCGCGGTTGACCGACACGGTGAACGGCAGGCGAATCCGGAAATGCACGCCCTGCCCTGGCACAGAGTCGATGACCATGCTGCCGCCGAGCTGCCGGACTTCTTCGTGAACCACGTCCATGCCCACGCCACGCCCGGAGATCTGGGTGATTTTCTCGGCGGTGGAGAACCCCGGTTGCAGGATGAATTGCAGCACGTCGCGGTCGCTGATGTCGCTGTCCGGGTCGAGCAACCCGCGCTTGATTGCCTTGCGCCGCACGGCGTCCAAAGGCACGCCGGCACCGTCATCGCGAATGTCGAAAATGATGTCGCCGCCCTCTCTCGACAGGTCGAGGGTGATCTTGCCCTGAGCCGGTTTGCCGGCCGCAATACGCACCTCGGCCGATTCCAGCCCGTGGTCGACGGCGTTGCGCAGCATGTGTTCCAGCGGCGCGGCCATGCGTTCAAGGACATTGCGGTCCATCTCGCCTTCGGCGTTGCCCACAATGAAGTCCACGTCCTTGCCCAGTTCGCTGGCGACCTGCCGAACAATGCGCTTCAACCGCGGCAACATCCGCTCGAAAGGCACCATGCGCGTACGCATCAGGCCTTCTTGCAATTCGGTGTTGATGCGGCCCTGCTGTTGCAGCAGGTTTTCCGCGTCATGATTACGCCGTTCGAGGGTTTCCTTGAGGTCGAGCAGGTCGGAGGCAGACTCGAACAGCGCCCGTGACAGTTGTTGCAGCTGCGAGTGACGGTCCATCTCCAGCGGGTCGAATTCCTCATAGCCCAGGCGTTCGGCTTCGACTTGCTGACGGCTGAGAATCCGCCCCTGGGTTTCGGTATCGAGGCGGCGCAACTGGTCGCGCATGCGCTCGATGGTGGTTTCCATCTCGCTCAGGGCCACCCGTGCGTCGTTGACCTGTTGTTCAATGCGGCCACGGAAGATTGAAGTTTCCCCGGCCAGGTTGACCAGGTCGTCGAGCAACTCCGCCGAGACCTTGACCGTGTCGGTGCCTTCGGCTTGTGGTGCGGTTGGATCGGCTTTGGGCGCTACGGGCAGCGTCACGGGTGCCGATGTTTCAGGCACCGCCGGATGGCTGAAATTCTTGATCGCATCGATCAACCGATCGGCTGGCGGTAATGGCTGGCCGGCGCGGGTGGCGTCGAGCATCTGCGCCAGTCGGTCATGGCTGCGTTGCAACAACGAGAATAGCTCGGCGGTGGGTTGCAGCACGCCAGCCGACAAGCCTTCGTAGAGGAATTCCAGTTCATGGACCAGGTCGCCAATCGGCACAATCTCCACCATTCGCGCGCCACCCTTGAGGGTGTGCAGGTCGCGCAGCAGGGTTTCCACTTCCTGGCGATTCGACGGTTCGGCCTGCCAGCGCAACAGTGCCGCACCAGAGTTTTCAATGATGTCGAAACCTTCCTCGAGGAAGATCTCCAGAAGCTCGGAATCATGGCCCGCCGAGTCATTGCTGACCGCCGGCTCGACTACCTCGGCGCTGCCGGCATTGCCCTGGCGAAACTCACGAATGGCCGCGATCAACTCGCCCGGGTCACCCAGCGGACGATTGTGCTGCAACTGATCAAGGAACATGGCCAGTCGGTCATGGCTCTGTTGCAGCAACTGCGCCAGCGCTTCGCTGTGGCTGTAACGGCGGTCCACCAGGCCTTCGTAAAGGCTTTCCAGTTCATGGGCCAGATCGCCGACCGGCTCGACCTCGGCCATCCGCGCACCGCCCTTGAGGGTGTGCAGGTCGCGCTGCAAGGACAACAGCGGCGCGGCGTTGTCCGGGTCACTCAGCCAACGCTGCAAGGCCTGGCCGGCGCTCTCGAGGATATCCACCGCTTCTTCAAGGAAGATCGAAACGATTTCGTCGTCCAGCTCCACCTGCGTCGCGCTCTGCTCCAGCTCGGCGGTGGCGCTGCCCAGTTCCCGGATGCTCAGGGTGCGGCTGCCGTCACTGCGGATCAGGCCCATGGAGGATGGATCGAGACTCTCATCGAGCAAGCCGCGCAAGGCCCGAACGCGCTCCGGTTGCGCAGTGACTTCCTGGCCGGCCGCCAGTTCGTCGAGCATGTTGATCAGCGCTTCATGGGCACTTTGCGCCTCGTGGAAAAACCTGTCGCTGACCGCCAGGCTGCTTTCTTCCACCGCGCCATACAGGTCGAGCAATGCTTCGCAGAGCTCATCCACCGGATGCAGATCGGCCAGGTGCGCGCCTTCGCCGAGGGTGGTCAATTCGTCCAGCAGCGCGCTCAGTTCCTGCCGCTCGCCGGGATGCTGCTGCCAGCGCTGCAACAGGCTTTCGGCGTCCAGCAGGATGTCCATGCCCTGGGCGAGGAAGTTGTTGATCAGTTGCGGATCGCGCTTGATGCGCTGCTTCGTACTCGGTGCGTTCAACAGGCTTTGCAGACGTTCGGCCAGCAATGCCTGGGTTCGCTCGATCAACGAGCGGGCGTCGGGAATTTCGGCCAGCGGATCACTCTTGAGTTGTCGCAGGCCAAGGCGGAACAGCCCTTCGGCTTCCAATAGCAATTCGACTTCGTCCAGATCGAAGGCAATCCGGTGTGCCTTGTATTCCCGGGCCAGTTGATCCAGGGGTGCCGCCAGCTCGGCAATCGGCAGCACGCCGGCCATGGACGCGCTGCCCTTGAGCGTATGCAAGGCACGCTGCAACTCGTCACTGGCCTGGAGCGGCACGTGCTCGGCGGCTTGATCGAGGAAACGATTAAGGCTGCTTAGATGGGTTTGCGCCTCGTTGCGGAAGATCTTCAGCAACAGTGGATCGAGCGCCGCGACATCCTGCGTGTCCTCATCCGCCACCGGCTCATCACCCTTGGCGAGGGCATGGGCGCGAGCGGCCAACTGATCGACATCGTTGCGCTGGCGCTGGGCATTGGCGGCGAACTCGGCCACCAGTTCCGGCAGCAGCTTCAGCGCATCTCCCACCAGTTGTTGCACCGCAGGCCCTGGGGTGACGCTGTGTTCAAGCACGCGATTGAGCAGGTTTTCCACCGCCCAGGCCAACTCACCCAGCACCAGCGCACGGACCATCCGGCCACTGCCTTTGAGGGTGTGGAAGGCGCGGCGTAATTCACTCAAAACCGATGTGCTGTCGGGGTTGGCCGACCAGCGCGGCAGATACTCCTCGAGGATTTCCAGCACCTCGTCAGTCTCTTCGAGGAAGACGTCCCGCAGCTCATCGTCCACCGGTTCTTCCCCGGCGGGCGGCGGCAACAGGCTACCCGGCATGGTCAGGGCTGGCGGGTTGACGGACGACACCGGGCTGGCCAACACATCGGCCAGAGACTGAACGGTTTCGGGATCGTCGAGTTCCTGCATGTCCTGCATGACCAGTGCTTCATTGGGGCTGAGCACATCCTTGAGCATCGGCACTTGCTGTTCGCTGGGGAAGAAGCCGAGTGAGACCAGGCCTTTTTCGGCGACGTCGAGCAGGTGTTCCCCCGGTGCTTCGGGGTCGTCGCTGAGGCGCTCCAGGTAATACTCGATGCTGGTGATGACGTCGGCCAGGCTGTCCAGTTGCCGCCAGCCGGGCTGGCCCGGGTCCACCAGCAAATGCTCGCGGATGAAACCGTTGCAGGCCTCGACCAGGCTCGCTGCGCGGGCCAGCGGAATCATCGCCAACGCACCGCGCACCTGGGTCAGCAACGCCGGCAAGGGTTGCAAATGCTGGCGATTCCAGTCGGCGTCGATGTAGTCGACGATCATGTCCTTGGCCTGTTGCAGGCAAATGCGCGCTTCCTTGATCACGATCTGATGGATCTGCGTCAGGTCGATGGTCGGCAGACGGTTGTCTTCCTGGCTTTCCGGTTCAACGGTGCCGACCATGCCGGCCAGGGTCGCTTCGACGTAGAGCAAGGCCCCGGCGACGTCCATCAGGGTGGCGTCGTTGGGTTCGCGCTGGCCTTGGGCAAGGCTCAGCACCACCGCCAGTTGATCGATGATGACTTTGCGCGGCTGGCCGAAACCGAGGACCGCCAGGGTATCGGCGATTTGCCGCAGGGGCGCCAGCAGGCTTTCGAGGTCCGAGGTGTGCTGGCGGTCGCTGCGCACGAACAGGTCCAGGCGCTCCTTGACCCGCACCAGCTCTTCGCACAGCGCCGACAATACCGAACGCATGGCGTCGCGGTCGGGGCCGGCCAGCCTTGCGCCTTCTTCATCGACCATCGCGCCGTCGGGTAGCGCATCGTCAAGTGAGTAGCGATCTTTCATGGTCAGCATCTGCCCGGTGTGGTGTTCGGCCTTGGCAATATAGAACAACAAACTCTTGAGCAGCTCCGGCGGTGCCGGTTGATTGATGGCGCGCATGCCGTGTTCGAGCAGACGTTTGAGCTCTTTGTCGGCGTCCCTGAACAGGCTGCGCAACGCCGGGCTGTTGGCAATCGAGCCATTTCGCATGCCTTCGACCAGCGCCGAAGCGACTTGCCATAACGGGCTCAGGGGCGCATTGCCGCACAGCGCTTCAAGGTGCGCAAACACCCTGGCCAGATAACCGAAGTGGGTTTCGTCATCCTGCTCGCGCAGCAAACCGACCAGGGCCATCTGCAACATCTGCCGCAACTTGCGCAGCACATTCGGCAAGTCGGACGGCTCCAGCAGCGCCAGGGCTTGCGGGCTCAGAGGCGGCAGCTCCGGCAGTTGCGGGCTGAACAGGCTGGTTTCCGACAACAGGCTTTCGCCGCGGGCACTGCGCAAGTCGTTGATCAACGGCAACACGACTAACGGCAAATCATGACGGGCACCTTGCACCCGGTCGAGGTAAGTCGGCAATTGCCCCAGGGCGTGCAGCAACAGATGGATCGCCTCGTCGCGATGGCTGATGCGGTTTTGCTGCAAGGTGCTGGTCAGCTGCTCGATTTCTTCGGCGAGCAGGGCCGCGCCGTAAAACTCGACCATCTGCAAGCTACCGTGAACCTGATGGACACAGGCCAGACACTCACCCAGCGTGTGTGTCGCCTGCGGGTCGTCGATCAGGGTTTCGATCGCCTGATGAGCCTGTTTCAGCGTTTCGGCAATCTCGCCTTTGACCCATTCGAGGGCCACATAGTCGTGCCGATCACCCATAACTACTCCAATCAAGATGCAATCCGCCCGGGGGCGGTCAAACGTTGTCCGCAGACTTGGCCGGCAAGGTGAACCCTGACACTGAACGCCGCAGCTGGCTGGCCATTTTCGCCAGGTTGCCAATACTCTCGGCGGTGGCGGTGGAGCCGGACGAGGTCTGCGTGGTGATCTGCTGGATCACGTTCATCGTCAGGGAAATCTGGCCGGCCGACGAAGTCTGTTGCTGCGCGGCGTTGGAAATACTCTGGATCAGTGCCGCGAGGGTCTTCGATACGCCTTCGATTTCTTCCAGGGCCACTCCAGCATCCTGCGCCAGACGCGCGCCGCGCACCACTTCGGTGGTGGTCTGTTCCATGGAAATCACCGCTTCGTTGGTGTCGGCCTGAATCGCCCGCACCAGCGTTTCGATCTGCCGGGTCGCCGCGGACGAACGCTCGGCCAGACGCTGTACTTCATCGGCCACCACCGCAAAACCACGCCCGGCATCACCGGCCATGGAGGCCTGAATCGCCGCGTTGAGGGCGAGGATGTTGGTCTGATCGGCAATGTCATCGATCAGGCTGACAATGTCACCGATTTCCTGAGAAGACTCTCCGAGGCGTTTGATGCGCTTGGCCGTGTCTTGAATCTGTTCGCGAATATTGTCCATGCCATGAATGGTGTTGTGCACCACTTCGTTGCCCTTGTTGGCGATTTCCACCGAGCGCTCGGCCACCGCAGAGGATTCAGCGGCGTTGGCCGAGACCTGATCGATGGACTGGGCCATGTCATTGATCGCCGTGGAGGCTTCGGATATTTGCTGCGCCTGATGCTCCGAGGCTTGGGCCAAGTGCATGGCGGTGGCTTGGGTTTCCTGCACGGCGGCGGCGACCTGGCCGGCAGTGAGGTTGATGGTCGCCACCAGATCGCGCAGTTGGTCGACGGAATAGTTGATCGAGTCCGCAATGGTGCCTGTGAAGTCTTCGGTCACCGAGGCGGTCACGGTCAGGTCGCCGTCGGCGAGGTCTTCGATTTCGTCCAGCAAACGCATGATCGCGTTCTGGTTACGCTCATTCTTCTCGGCGGTTTCACGCAGTTGACGGTTGGTTTCGCGCACCATCACCAGGCCGATCAGGATGATCGACATCAATGCCAGCAAGCCCAGCACATAGCCGCCGATGGTATCGGTGTTGCGCCCGCCGGCGAGGTTTTCGAAACGGCTGGCCAGTTGCGAGGCTTCATCGAGCAGGGTTTGCGACAGAGTAAAGATGTTGCTGGCCGATTCGCGGACCTTGAACAGCTGCGGCGAGGTTTCGAGGATTTCGTCCACCGAACCCGATACGAATTCGAACAGTTCGGAAATATCGCTCAACCGCGCGCGCGCATCACGGTCTTCGACCTGGCTGATTTTCAGTGCCGCATTCCCCTGAAGCATGCCGTTGAGCACCTGACCGAAACGCGCCGCGTCGCGACCGAAAGCGTCGGCCGCCTGCTGCGAATTTTCATCGCCCGACAGCACGGTGTTCACCGCACCGAGAATCCGCTCGGCCAGCAGCGACTGACGCTGAGCCATCGCCACCTGAGCGGCCGGGGCGCCACGTTGCAGGAGGGTTTCGACGACTTTTTCATACTCGACCTGCAACTGCGGCACGGTTTCGGCCAGGGTGGCGGCGACTTGATGCAAGGACAGCACGGTCTGCTCGCTGGAAAGGATGGCGTCGGTATTTTTCAGCAGACGCTCCCAATCCAGCTGCACGGCGCGCATTTCCGGGCGCACGATGGACGGTGCCGGCGGCAGGCCGGTGGAAGAATCGCCTTTCTTCAGATAGCCCCAACGCTGGGCAAAGTCGTTGCGCGCATCACTGAGCAATTTGAACGCCGCGGCCTTGCCGGCGGCGGCTTCGGTGGCATTCTTGGCGATGCGTTGGGACAACACGCGCAGCTCACCGGCATGGCCGATGTACTGTTTGTCGTAATTGGCCTGGGTGTTGAGGTACGCGAAGTTGGCGAACAGCAGCATGATGAAGACAATCAGCGCGATGAACAGCACGATGATCTGCGACCGGCTGCGCGACCCTTCTGGCTTGCCTGTGTTTGCTTTTATCATCGGTCCTCGCCTGTCCTGCCCAATTCACTCTATGCCCTTGTAGGAACGAGCGGTGCGGCGATCCGACTTGCCCGCGAAGCAGGCGCTGCGGTCTTTCAGGAACACCGCGTTTTCGTTCTTCGCGGGCAAGCCTCGCTCAGGATCGCCGGCGCCGCGTTTACAGCGCTACGTTCATGAATCCTTGCGACTGCGCCAACGCAAACGGGCTGAACACCTGCCACTTCTGCTCACGCTGAAACCGGCCTTTGACGAACGCCGTCATCGGCCCTTGCACGTCATCGGCCGGCACCGGCTCCAGGCTGTCCTGGGCAAAGTGCTGCAAGCCGAAGACCTCATCGACCATCAACCCTGCAAACACGTCTTTGTGCTCCACCACCAATATCCGCCGTTGCTTGCGCAAGGCAGGCAGTTCATGGCCGGGCTCATAACCATAAAAAAAGCCATGCAAATCCACGATCGGCAGCAGTCGCCCGCGCAGGTTGGCCACGCCCTTGACCCAAGGTTTGACCCCTGGCAATTGGGTAACGCGCGGTTCGTGCAGCACTTCGCTGACTTCGCCCATGGACGCGACGTACCAATGCTCGCCCAAGCGAAAGCCGATGCCGCTCCAGCTGGCCTGTCGGGTCGGCTGGGACGGCAGGTCCGCCGCCAGCAGACGACAGCGCTGGTCAATCTGCAGCAGCAGTTCGAAAGCCGTCAGCGACTCGGTCATGGCCGGACGATCAACCGGCCAACACGTTGTTCAGGGTTTTGATCAGGGTGTCTTCATCGACCGGTTTGGTCAGGTAGTCCTTGGCGCCCTGGCGCGTGCCCCAGACTTTGTCGGTTTCTTGATCCTTGGTGGTGATGATAATCACCGGAATGTGCCCGGTTTCCGGGTCTTTGGTCAGCTGACGGGTCGCCTGGAAACCATTGAGGCCGGGCATGACGATATCCATCAGCACCGCGTCGGGTTTTTCCTGGCGGGCCAGGGCAACGCCGTCGGCGCCGTTTTCGGCTTTCAACACCTCATGACCGTGCTTTTCGAGCATGCCGGTCAGTTTGTACATTTCAGTCGGCGAGTCATCGACGATCAGAATACGTGCCATGGTCTTCCCCATTCTTGTCGACACCGGGCCCCATGGCCGAGCGTCACTGTGCGTGTCCTACTGCGGCGAAACAGCGGCGAAGCCCGGTACATGAGCCCGAATCGCGTTCAACAGCTCTTCCTTGCTGAAAGGCTTGGTCAAAAACTGGTCGGAGCCAACGATCCGCCCCTTGGCCTTGTCGAACAACCCGTCCCTGGACGACAGCATAATCACTGGCGTGGACTTGAACGCACTGTTGTTCTTGATTAAAGCGCAGGTCTGATAGCCATCCAGACGCGGCATCATGATGTCGACAAAGATGATGCCGGGGTGATTGTCGGCAATCTTGGCCAGGGCATCAAAACCATCGATTGCGGTGATGACTTCACAGCCCACATTTTTCAACAGCGTTTCGGCGGTGCGACGAATCGTTTTCGAATCATCGATCACCATGACCTTCAAGGCGCTGGAATGCTGTTCCATAGGGGCTCTACCGTCGCCTTTGTGAATCAATTTGTCTGTTTACGGCTCATTGATGGCTCGAAACCCTTATTGATCAAGGGCCGAGCCTTTTTAGCACAGTCTCCCCCTCCAATCTATCGGACGACCCTGGCGGAGGTTTTTCCTTGACCGGGAACACGCTCAGCGCCACTCTGACGCCACTTTTTCACCACACTTTCCACCCCAATTTCGAGGAAAACCCCATGAGCGTTCGCGTCGGGATTGTCATGGACCCTATCGCCAGCATCTCCTATAAAAAGGATAGCTCGCTGGCCATGCTGCTGGCCGCGCAAAAGCGTGGCTGGGAACTGTTCTATATGGAACAGCGCGACTTGTATCAGGCCGAAGGCGAGGCTCGCGGGCGGATGCGTCCGCTGAAGGTGTTCGCCAACCCGGAAAAATGGTTTGAACTGGGCGCCGAAAGCGACGCGCTGCTGAGCGACCTGGACGTGATCCTGATGCGCAAGGATCCGCCGTTCGACATGGAATTCGTCTATTCCACGTATTTGCTGGAACAAGCGGAAAATGCCGGCGTACTGGTGGTCAACAAGCCGCAAAGCCTGCGTGACTGCAACGAAAAGCTGTTCGCCACGCTGTTCCCGCAGTGCACGCCGCCGACCATCGTCAGCCGTCGCCCGGACGTGTTGCGTGAGTTCGCCGACCATCACGGTGACGTGATCCTCAAGCCGCTGGACGGCATGGGCGGCTCGTCGATCTTCCGTCACACCGCTGGCCACCCGAACCTGTCGGTGATCCTCGAAACCCTGACCTTGCATGGCCGTCAGCAGATCATGATCCAGGGTTACTTGCCGGCGATCATTGATGGCGACAAACGCATCCTGATGATCGACGGCGAGCCGGTGGATTACTGCTTGGCCCGGATTCCCGCGCTCGGTGAAACCCGTGGCAACCTCGCCGCCGGTGGCCGTGGCGAAGCCCGACCGCTGACCGAGAAAGATCGCTGGATCGCCGCGCAAGTCGGCCCGACCCTGCGCGAGAAGGGTTTGCTGTTCGTCGGTCTCGACGTGATCGGTGAGCATCTGACCGAGATCAACGTCACCAGCCCGACCTGCATTCGCGAGATCGATAACGCGTTCGGCACCGACATTGGTGGCCTTCTGATGGATGCCATCGATCAGAAGCTCAAGACTCGTTGATCGAGAACAGCCAAGAAGCAACCAACATTGCGTTATCATCCCCGGCTTGTAAAAAACGCGATGTTGGTTTTCTTGTTATGACACTCCCGTCCGATCTGCCCCCTGAACTCGCCCATCATGGCGTGCGTCCAGCTGATCGCCTCGGTTTTACTCTGTTTCTGGCGGCGCTGATTCACCTGGCCTTGCTGTTGGGCGTCGGGTTCTCCATGGTCGAACCCCAGCAAATCAGCAAAACCCTGGAAATCACCCTCGCCACTTTCAAAAGCGAAAAGAAGCCGGAAAAAGCTGACTTTCTCGCCCAGGAAAATCAGCAAGGCAGCGGCACCCTGGAGAAAAAGGCGATTCCCAAGACCACCGAGGTCGCGCCCTTCCAGGACAACAAGGTACAGAAGGTCACCCCGCCGCCCGCTGCCAAACCTCAAGTGCAGGAAGCCGCGCCCAAGGCGTCTGTGACCACCGTCGCGCCGAAGCCGAAAAAAGCCGCAACCAAGACTGAAGAACCCAAGCCCCTGACCAAACCCCAAGTGGCGGCACCGACGTTCGACAGCGCGCAACTGTCCAGCGACATCGCCAGCCTGGAAGCGGAACTGGCCAGCGAACAACAGCTGTACGCCAAGCGCCCGCGCATTCACCGTTTGAGCGCCGCATCGACCATGCGCGACAAAGGCGCCTGGTACAAAGATGAATGGCGCAAGAAGGTCGAGCGCATCGGCAACCTCAACTACCCCGACGAGGCTCGGCGCAAACAGATTTACGGTAATTTGCGCCTGATGGTCTCGATCAACCGCGACGGCTCGCTGTATGAAGTGCTGGTGCTGGAATCGTCCGGCCAGCCGCTGCTGGACCAGGCGGCGCAGCGCATCGTAAGGCTGGCGGCGCCGTTTTCACCGTTCACCGGGGATCTGTCGGACATTGACCGCCTGGAAATCATCCGCACCTGGAAGTTTGCGCGTGGGGACCGGTTATCCAGTAATTGACCGATTGGTTTGTGGTGATTGAGCCGCCGCCTTCGCGGGCAAGCCTCGCTCCTACAGGTCATGCGCCATTTTCAAAGTGCATACCAAACCTGTAGGAGCGAGCGGGCGGCGATCCGACTTGCCCGCGAAGAGGCCCTCAAGCAAAACCACATCAAAAAGACACTCACCCAGCCATTTCCTGTGCATCCCCGGCTTGTCAGTTCGCCCCTCCAACGCCACACTAGCGCTCATGAAGAACGTCAGCCCCAGCTACCTCAAGCATCACTTCCTGATCGCCATGCCTCATATGGCCGACCCGAACTTTGCGCACACCTTGACCTACATCGTCGAGCACACGGCCAATGGTGCCATGGGGCTGGTGGTCAACCGTCCGCAGGACCTGAACCTGGCCGACATCCTCGAGCAATTGCGCCCCGATATCGAGCCGCCGGTGCTCTGCCAGCATGTGCCGATCTTTATCGGTGGCCCGGTGCAAACCGATCGCGGTTTTGTCCTGCACCCGTCGGGAAAAACCTATCAGGCGACCGTTGATCTGGACGGCGAGTTATCCCTGTCGACCTCCCAGGACGTGCTGTTCGCCATCGCCGATGGCGTCGGCCCCGCGAAAAGTGTGATCACCCTCGGTTACGCCGGTTGGGAAGCCGGGCAACTGGAAGCCGAACTGGCTGACAACGCCTGGCTGACTTGCCCGTTCCACGCCGACATCCTGTTCAACACCAGCAGCGAATTGCGCCTTGAAGCGGCGGCCAGACATCTGGGTATCAATCTCAGTTTGCTCACCAGTCAGGCGGGGCACGCCTGATGGCCCTGCGGCTGATTTTGGGTTTCGACTACGGCACTAAACAGATCGGCGTTGCGGTCGGCCAGGTGATTACCGGCCAGGCCCGCGAGCTGTGCACCTTGAAAGCGCAAAACGGTATTCCCGACTGGAATCAGGTCGAAGCCCTGATTAAAGAGTGGAAACCCGACGCTGTGGTAGTCGGTCTGCCGCTGAACATGGACGGCACGCCGAGCGACATGTGCCTGCGCGCCGAGAAGTTTGCCCGGCGCCTGAACGGCCGTTACAACCTGCCTTTCTATACTCACGACGAGCGCCTGACCACCTTCGAGGCCAAGGGTGAACGCCTGGTCCGTGGCGGCCAGAAAGGCAGTTACCGCGACAACCCGGTCGATGCCATCGCCGCCGCGCTGCTGTTGCAAGGCTGGCTCGACGAAAACACCGCGCTGTTCGAATCCTGACCGCATTTAATTCTGAAGAGCCGCTGCGGCGTCTCCCTTGGCGACAACCCGAGCCACCACTCAAGCAGCATCCGGCTCGGGACAAAGAAAGGAGCAAACCATGAGCCTGCCCAATCCCGCCGAACTGATCAGCCAGATGGCGATCCGTCTCAAGGCTTATCTGGAAAACCGTGGCATCACCGAACCACGCTACATCGGCATTCGGACCGGTGGCGTCTGGGTCGCGCAGGCGTTGCTCGATGAACTGGGCAGCGATTCGCCCTTGGGCACCCTGGACGTTTCGTTCTACCGCGATGACTTCAGCCAGAATGGCCTGCACCCACAAGTACGCCCATCGGCGCTGCCGTTCGAGATCGAAGGCCAGCATCTGGTGCTGATCGATGACGTGTTGATGAGCGGTCGGACCATCCGCGCCGCGATGAACGAACTCTTCGACTACGGCCGCCCGGCGAGCGTGACGCTGGTGTGCCTGCTGGACCTGGACGCCGGTGAGTTGCCGATCCGCCCGAACGTGGTCGGCGCGACCCTGTCGCTGGCGGCCCACGAACGAGTGAAACTGTCCGGCCCGGAACTCAAGCTCGAACTTCAAGACCTCGCCCTTTAATTTGCCCTATTGAGAGTCCCCCTCGCGATGACGCCTCTAGAAACCAAGCGCCCGCTGCAGCTCAATGATCAGGGCCAGCTGCGCCACTTCCTCTCGCTCGACGGTTTGCGCCGCGAGCTGCTGACGGAAATCCTCGACACCGCCGACTCGTTCCTCGAAGTCGGCGCCCGGGCGGTGAAGAAAGTCCCGTTGCTGCGCGGCAAGACCGTGTGCAACGTGTTCTTCGAGAACTCCACCCGCACCCGCACCACCTTCGAACTGGCAGCCCAGCGGCTGTCGGCGGACGTGATCACCCTGAACGTGTCCACGTCGTCGGCGAGCAAGGGCGAAACCCTGCTCGACACCCTGCGCAACCTGGAAGCCATGGCCGCCGACATGTTCGTCGTGCGCCACGGTGATTCCGGCGCGGCGCACTTCATCGCCGAGCATGTCTGCCCGCAAGTGGCGATCATCAACGGTGGCGACGGCCGTCATGCCCACCCGACCCAGGGCATGCTCGACATGCTCACCATCCGTCGGCACAAGGGCGGCTTCGAGAATCTCTCGGTGGCTATCGTCGGCGACATCCTGCACTCGCGGGTGGCGCGCTCGAACATGCTGGCCCTGAAAACCCTCGGCTGCCCGGACATCCGCGTGATCGCGCCGAAAACCCTGCTGCCGATCGGCATCGAGCAATACGGCGTGAAGGTCTACACCGACATGACCGAAGGCCTGAAAGACGTCGACGTGGTGATCATGCTGCGCCTGCAGCGTGAGCGTATGACCGGTGGCCTGCTGCCGAGCGAAGGTGAGTTCTACCGCCTGTTCGGCCTGACCACCGCGCGTCTGGCCGGAGCCAAACCGGATTGCATCGTCATGCACCCGGGGCCGATCAACCGTGGGGTGGAAATTGAGTCGGCGGTGGCCGACGGTCCGCACTCGGTGATCCTCAACCAGGTGACCTACGGCATCGCCATTCGTATGGCCGTGTTGTCCATGGCCATGAGCGGGCAAACTGCCCAGCGCCAATTCGAGCAGGAGAACGCCCAGTGAAGCTCAGCATTCTCGGCGCACGCGTGATCGATCCGGCCAGCGGCCTGGATCAAGTGACTGATATCCACGTTGAAGCCTGCAAGATCGTCGCCTTTGGCGCCGCTCCGGCCGGTTTCGTTGCAGTAGACACCATCGACGCCAAGGGTCTGGTGGCGGCCCCGGGTCTGGTTGACCTGAACGTCGCCCTGCGCGAGCCGGGCTACAGCCGCAAAGGCTCGATCGCCAGCGAAACCCGCGCCGCTGCTGCCGGTGGTGTGACCAGCCTGTGCTGCCCACCGAAAACCAAACCGGTGTTGGACACCTCGGCTGTGGCCGAACTGATCCTCGACCGCGCCCGCGAAGCCGGCAACACCAAAGTCTTCCCGATCGGCGCCTTGAGCAAAGGCCTGGACGGCGAACAGTTGGCCGAACTGGTCGCCTTGCGCGATGCCGGTTGTGTGGCCTTCGGCAACGGTCTGGAGAGCTTTCGCAACACCCGCACCCTGTGCCGGGCGCTGGAATACGCGGCGACGTTCGACCTGACGGTGATTTTCAATTCGCAGGACCATGATCTGGCCGAAGGCGGCCTGGCTCACGAAGGTCCGACTGCGAGTTTCCTCGGTTTGCCGGGCATTCCGGAAACCGCCGAAACCGTGGCCCTGGCCCGGGATCTGCTGCTGGTCGAGCAAAGCGGCGTGCGTGCGCACTTCAGCCAGCTCACCAGCGCCCGCGGTGTGGCGCTGATCGCTCAGGCCCAAGCCCGTGGCCTGAAGGTCACGGCGGACGTGGCGTTGTATCAGCTGATCCTCACCGACGAAGCGCTGATCGACTTCAGCAGCCTCTATCACGTCCAGCCGCCGCTGCGCACTCGTGCGGACCGCGATGGCCTGCGGGCAGCGGTGAAGTCGGGGGTGGTGTCAGCCATCTCCAGCCATCACCAGCCCCATGAACGCGATGCCAAACTGGCGCCGTTCGGTGCTACCGAACCGGGCATCAGCAGCGTTGAACTGCTGCTGCCGCTGGCGATGACCTTGGTGGAAGACGGTTTGCTCGACTTGCCGACGCTGCTCGCACGCTTGGGCGCAGGTCCTGCCGAAGCGTTGCGTCTGCCAGCGGGCAAGCTGGCGGTGGGGGGGCCTGCAGATATCGTACTGTTCGACCCAGCGGCCTCGACTGTGGTCGGTGAAACCTGGCTGTCCAAGGGCGAAAACTGCCCGTTCATTGGCCATAGCTTGCCGGGTGTGGTGCGCTATACGTTGGTGGATGGGCGGATCAGCTACCAGGTGTAAAACCTGTGGCGAGGAGGCTTGTCGGAACGCCGCACCGCCCCGTTGATCATTCCCACGCTCTGCGTGGGAATGCAGCCCGGGACGCTCCGCGTCCCTTCCGAAGCGGACGCGGAGCGTCCATTTGAGGCATTCCCACGCAGAGCGTGGGAACGATCATCAGCGGTTCTGCGCGTTGCGAATCGACACCTGGTCATTCAACGTCCAGAAGTCATATAACACTCCCAGAAAGAACACCCCGCCCGTCACCAGGTACAGCAACCCGCTGATCCATTTTCCCTGATACATCCGGTGCACACCGAACACCCCGAGAAACGTCAGCAGAATCCACGCAATGTTGTATTCGATGGGGCCGGCGGTAAAGCGCAGGTCCGCTTCACGATCCATGGCCGGGATCAGGAACACGTCGATCAGCCAGCCAATACCCAGTAAACCGAGGGTAAAAAACCAGATCGTCCCGGTCACCGGTTTGCCGTAATAGAAGCGATGCGCCCCGGTAAAACCGAAAATCCACAGCAGGTAACCGATCACTTTGCTGTGTGTGTCTTGCTCTGAAATGGGATGTCGATAGGTGTTCATGGATGACCTCGAATCACACGATAGAGAAATATTCTTGAATTCTTTGTGACTTTTTTACAGATGACCGACATACGGCAAATGCTACCTTCACTTCTGTCAAAGCCTTGTAATGCCTGACTTTTGTCAGACAACTCAGGTCAATTTTGCTGCTTTTTAGTTCCGCGGCCCTCAGTCTGAATCGACCAATGGCCTCGGAAGGGCCAAAAAAGCTGTTATAAAGTTGCGCGTTCACCCATATGAGCCTTGCCTAATGCGTCCATTTTTCAAGACATGGCTAACCATTTGCCTATTATTGCCCCTGGCCGCCCACGCCACCAATCGTGAGCAACGTCTTCCTAACGTTAATGGTTACACCCCAAAATCCCATGTTTCTGCTACTTCGAGCAAAAACAAACAAACAGTAAAACGCTCCAGCCAACTGAGCAGCGTAAACAGCAAGCTAGTCCCGCCGATGGCGACCAAGGAAAGCAGCAACGTGCTGAGCCGCGCGGTAAACGTGCTCGGTACACCTTATCGTTGGGGTGGCAGCAGCCCAAGTAAAGGGTTCGATTGCAGCGGTCTGGTGAAATACGCGTTCAACGACGCCACGTTTGACTTGCCCCGTACCTCGAACGCCATGGCCAGTGGTCATGGCGAGAAAGTCGATCGCAACGATCTGAAACCAGGCGACCTGATTTTCTTCAACATCAAGAGCCGTCGGGTCAATCACGTTGCCATCTACCTGGGCAACGACCGCTTCATCCACGCACCACGCCGTGGCAAGTCGGTGACCATCGATACCCTGAAGAAACCGTACTGGGAAAGCCATTACGTGGTTGCCAAGCGGGTCCTGCCGAAAGAACAGAACGCATTGCGGGTTGTTCAGCGTTGATTCGACACTGATCATTCCCACGCTCTGCGTGGGAATGCAGCCCGGGACGCTCCGCGTCCCCTGCCAAAGCGGACGCGGAGCGTCCATTGAGGCATTCCCACGCAGAGCGTGGGAACGATCAACTTCCTGTCAGAAGTTATCCGGCGACCGGGCTTTTTCCCGCGCGTGTTCGCGGCTGATCACGCCCTTGGTCACCAGCTCCTTCAGGCACATATCCAGTGTCTGCATCCCCAGCGACCCTCCGGTCTGAATCGACGAATACATCTGCGCCACCTTGTCTTCGCGGATCAGGTTACGGATCGCCGAAGTGCCGAGCATGATTTCGTGCGCGGCAATCCGCCCGCCGCCGATTTTCTTGATCAACGTCTGCGACACCACCGCCAGCAACGACTCGGAGAGCATTGAACGCACCATCGATTTCTCGTCGCCCGGAAACACGTCCACCACGCGATCGATGGTTTTCGCCGCCGACGTGGTGTGCAACGTGCCGAATACCAGGTGACCCGTTTCGGCGGCGGTCAATGCCAGCCGAATCGTCTCCAGGTCACGCATTTCCCCTACCAGAATCACGTCCGGGTCTTCGCGAAGGGCCGAGCGCAGGGCCGTGGCGAAGCTGCGGGTATCGCGATGGACTTCGCGCTGATTGATCAGGCATTTGCGCGATTCGTGGACGAACTCGATGGGGTCTTCGATGGTGAGAATGTGGTGATGGCGATGGTTGTTCAGGTAATCGATCATCGCCGCCAGCGTGGTGGACTTGCCTGAACCGGTCGGGCCGGTCACCAGCACCAAGCCCCGGGGCGCTTCGGTTATCTTGCGAAACACTTCCCCCATGCCCAGGTCGTCCATGCTCAGGACCTTGGACGGGATGGTCCGGAATACCGCCCCCGCACCACGATTCTGGTTGAAGGCATTGACCCGAAAACGCGCCACGCCGGGCACTTCGAAGGAAAAGTCGGTTTCAAGATGCTTCTCGAAGTCCACTCGCTGGAGGTCGTTCATGATGTCGTAGATCAGCTCATGCACCTCCTTGTGGTCCAGAGCCGGCAGGTTGATACGCCGCACATCGCCGTCGACACGGATCATCGGTGGCAGGCCGGCAGACAGGTGCAGGTCGGACGCGCCCTGTTTGGCGCTGAAAGCCAGCAGCTCAGTGATATCCATAGCGCTCCTCAATTCCAGTAGAATGCCGCGAACCTTCAGACCGCTGGCGCCTCTTGATGTCCACGATAGCAGACAACATCCTTCAGGTTA
The DNA here is from genome assembly GCF_024748615.1 of Pseudomonas sp. B21-048. NCBI lineage: Bacteria > Pseudomonadati > Pseudomonadota > Gammaproteobacteria > Pseudomonadales > Pseudomonadaceae > Pseudomonas > Pseudomonas sp. B21-048. The sequence goes on from NZ_CP087168.1 coordinate 5,299,899, forward strand.
GTTCGCGCATCCAGGCAGCGGCCAAAGCTGCCCGTCGCGACGAACACACCATCCAGCTACTGGCCGTGAGCAAGACCAAACCCGCCGAGGCCTTGCGTGAAGCGTATGCCGCCGGCCTGCGCGATTTTGGCGAGAACTACCTGCAGGAAGCGCTGAGCAAACAGCTCGAATTGGCCGACCTGCCCTTGATCTGGCACTTCATCGGCCCCATTCAATCGAACAAGACTCGCGCTATCGCCGAGCATTTCGACTGGGTGCATTCCGTGGATCGCTTGAAAATCGCACAACGCCTGTCCGAACAACGCCCTGCCGATTTGCCTCCATTGAACATCTGCATCCAGGTCAACGTCAGTGGTGAAGCCAGCAAGTCCGGCTGCACCCCGGCCGATTTGCCCGCACTGGCCACTGCCATCAGCGCTCTACCGCATCTGAAATTGCGCGGGCTGATGGCGATTCCTGAGCCGACTGAAGATCGCGCCGCCCAGGATGCAGCCTTTGCTGCCGTGCAGAGCCTGCAAGCCAGCCTGAATCTGCCACTCGACACACTTTCCATGGGCATGAGCCACGACCTCGAGTCGGCCATTGCCATGGGCGCCACTTGGGTCCGTATCGGTACGGCCCTGTTTGGTGCCCGCGACTACCACCAGCCTTGAAACAATGGCTGACACCACTCTTTACAAGGACCTGACATGAGCAAGACTCGTATTGCCTTTATCGGTGCCGGCAACATGGCCGCCAGCCTGATCGGCGGCCTGCGCGCCAAAGGTCTGGACGCCGCGCAGATCCGCGCCAGCGATCCGGGTGAAGAAACCCGTGCCCGCGTGAGCGCCGAACACGGCATCGAAATGTTTGCCGACAACGCCCAAGCCATTGAGGGCGTGGACGTGATCGTGCTGGCGGTCAAACCCCAGGCGATGAAAACCGTTTGTGAAGCCATTCGCCCAAGCCTCAAGCCGAATCAACTGGTGGTCTCGATTGCGGCCGGCATCACCTGCGCCAGCATGAACAACTGGCTTGGCGCCCAGCCTATTGTGCGCTGCATGCCCAACACCCCGGCGCTGCTGCGTCAGGGCGTGAGCGGTTTGTTCGCCACCCGCGAAGTGAGCGCCGCACAGCGCCAGCAAGCGGAAGAGCTGCTGTCGGCGGTTGGCATCGCCCTGTGGCTGGACGAAGAACAGCAACTGGACGCGGTCACCGCCGTTTCCGGCTCGGGCCCTGCGTATTTCTTCCTGCTGATCGAAGCCATGACCGCCGCTGGCGTGAAGCTCGGTCTGCCAGCGGACATTGCCGCACAACTGACCGTGCAAACCGCGTTGGGCGCAGCACACATGGCGGTCGCCAGTGATGTCGACGCGGCAGAATTGCGTCGCCGCGTGACCTCGCCTGCGGGCACCACCGAAGCGGCGATCAAGTCCTTCCAGGCCGACGGATTCGAAGCCCTGGTCGAAAAAGCACTCGGCGCCGCTGCGCACCGCTCGGCCGAAATGGCCGAGCAACTGGGTCGCTAATCAGCTCTTACAAAGGAATTCAACGATGCTCGGACTCAATGACGCTGCCATTTTCATAATCAAGACCTTGGGCAGCCTGTACCTGCTGATCGTGCTGTTGCGCTTCATTCTGCAATTGGTTCGGGCGAATTTTTACAACCCGCTCTGCCAGTTCATCGTGAAGGCCACTCAACCGCTGCTCAAGCCTCTGCGCCGGGTAATCCCGAGCATGTTCGGGCTGGACATGTCGTCACTGGTACTGGCGCTGATCGTGCAGATGGTGCTAATAGCCGTCATCCTGCTGCTCAAAGGCTTCGAGGTCGATTTGCTGCTTTTGGTGCCTTGGGCATTGATCGCAATCTTCTCGCTGTTTCTGAGTGTGCTGTTCTACGCAATGATCATCAGTGTGATTCTGTCCTGGGTCGCCCCGGGCAGCCACAATCCGGGCGCAGAACTGGTCGCGCAGATTACTGAACCGGTACTCGCCCCGTTCCGCCGGATCATTCCAAACCTGGGCGGCCTCGACATCTCGCCGATCTTCGCGTTTATCGCGATCCAGCTGGTGCAAAGCTGGCTGATCCCACGTCTTGCGTACTATGCCCTCATGCCTCAGGGACTGCTCGGGCTGATCTGATGAGCTACTTTCGCTGGGACGGTGATGATCTGATTCTGGAATGTCACCTGCAACCGGCGGCCCGCAGCGATGATTTCTGCGGGCTGCATGGCGATCGATTAAAGATTCGCCTGACGGCGCCACCGGTTGAAGGCAAGGCCAATGCGTACCTGATGGCATTTTTGGCCAAGGCGTTCGGGGTTTCCAAGAGTCAGGTGAGTTTGATCAGCGGAGAGCTGAACCGGCAGAAGCGGGTGCGGATTTGTTCGCCGAAGAAGCTGCCGGATTTGCCCGATCTGGTGCGCCCATCAGGTTGACCTATGATCGTTCCCACGCTTCGCGTGGGAATGCAGTCCGGGACGCTCCGCGTCCCTGCCCAAGCGGACGCAGAGCGTCCATTGAGGCATTCCCACGCGGAGCGTGGTAACGATCATAGGTCGTCGCTTGCTGCTACGGGCAGCGGTCTTTAGACTTACGCCTCATTTCAATGAGAGCAGGGTCGATGCCAGCTGCCTTCCCCCCCGATTCTGTTGGTCTAGTGACGCCGCAAGTGGCGCACTTCAGTGAACCCCTGGCCTTGGCCTGCGGACGTTCGCTGCCCGCTTATGACCTGATCTACGAAACCTACGGCACGCTGAACACTACGGCGAGCAACGCCGTGCTGATCTGCCACGCCTTGTCCGGTCACCATCACGCCGCCGGCTTCCACAGCCCCAACGACCGCAAACCCGGTTGGTGGGACAGCTGCATCGGCCCCGGCAAGCCGATCGACACCAACAAGTTCTTCGTGGTCAGCCTGAATAATCTCGGCGGATGCAACGGTTCCACCGGCCCCAGCAGCATCAATCCGGAAACCGGCAAGCCATTCGGTGCCGATTTCCCGGTCCTGACCGTGGAAGACTGGGTGCACAGCCAGGCGCGTCTCGCCGACTTGCTCGGCATTCGCCAATGGGCGGCGGTGATCGGCGGCAGCCTCGGCGGCATGCAAGCCTTGCAGTGGACCATCACCTACCCGGACCGCGTACGGCACTGCCTGGCGATCGCTTCGGCACCGAAACTGTCGGCACAGAACATCGCGTTCAACGAAGTCGCCCGCCAGGCAATCCTCACCGACCCGGAATTCCACGGCGGCTCGTTCCAGGAAGCGGGCGTGATCCCCAAGCGCGGGCTGATGCTGGCGCGAATGGTCGGGCACATCACGTACCTGTCCGACGACTCCATGGGCGAGAAATTCGGTCGCGGCCTGAAGAGCGAAAAGCTTAACTACGACTTCCACAGCGTCGAGTTCCAGGTCGAAAGCTACCTGCGGTATCAGGGCGAGGAGTTTTCCGGACGTTTCGACGCCAACACCTACCTGCTGATGACCAAGGCGCTGGACTACTTCGACCCGGCGGCGAACTTCGACGATGACCTGGCGAAAACCTTCGCCGGCGCCACGGCCAGGTTCTGCGTGATGTCTTTCACCACGGACTGGCGCTTCTCCCCTGCCCGCTCGCGGGAACTGGTCGACGCGCTGATGGCGGCCAGAAAAGATGTCTGCTACCTGGAGATCGATGCCCCGCAAGGCCACGACGCCTTCCTGATTCCGATCCCGCGTTATTTGCAGGCTTTCAGCAATTACATGAACCGTATAGCGTTTTGAGGAAGACATGAGAGCCGATCTGGAAATCATCCAGGAATGGATCCCCGCCGGCAGCCGCGTGCTCGACCTCGGTTGCGGTGACGGCGAGCTGCTGACCTGGCTGCGTGACCACAAACAGGTCACCGGCTATGGCCTGGAAAACGACCCGGACAATATTGCCGAGTGCGTGGCCAAGGGCATCAACGTCATCGAGCAGGACCTGGACAAGGGCCTGGGCAACTTCGCCAGCAACAGCTTCGACATCGTGGTCATGACCCAGGCCCTGCAAGCGGTGCATTACCCGGACAAGATCCTCGACGAAATGCTGCGGGTTGGTCGCCAGTGCATCATCACCTTCCCCAACTTCGGTCACTGGCGCTGCCGCTGGTACCTGGCGAGCAAGGGCCGGATGCCGGTTTCGGAGTTTCTGCCGTACACCTGGTACAACACGCCGAACATCCACTTCTGCACCTTCGAAGACTTTGAAGCGCTGTGTCGCGAACGTGAAGCCAAGGTCATTGATCGACTTGCCGTGGATCAACAGCATCGGCACGGGTGGGCCAGTAAGCTATGGCCTAATCTGTTAGGTGAGATCGGTATCTATCGCGTCAGCAGCCCCGGTCTGCCGGACCACAAGGTCGCGGTCTGAATCACGACACTTCGAGGAGAACGATCATGGGTCGTCTAGCGCTGTTTTTACTTACTGCCTGCCTGAGCGTCACCGCCATGGCCGCCGATGTCATCAAGGGCGAGCGCAAGGAAACCTTTGGCGATGTGACGGTGCATTACAACACCTTCAATTCCACCTTCCTGACACCGGAGATCGCTAAAGCGGCCGAGTTGAACCGCAGCAAAAATCAGGGCGTGATCAACGTCTCGGTACTCAAGGAAGGTAAACCACAGACGGCCCAAGTCAGCGGTACGGTCAAAGACCTGACCAGCCAAAGCATCCCGCTGAAGTTCAAACAGATCACTGAAACAGGCGCGGTGTACTACATCGCCCAGTTCCCGGTGGATCAGCAGGAAATCCGCACCTTCAAGATCGATGTTAAAACCGGCGACAAAACCAACACCATCAATTTCCAGCAAGAGCTTTTCCCCGGCCAATGATGAATTTCACCCAACTCGTACTGGCCAGCCATAACGCCGGCAAACTCAAGGAACTCCAGGCCATGCTCGGCGAATCGGTGCACTTGCGCTCGATCGGCGAGTTCAGCAGCGTCGAGCCTGAAGAAACCGGCTTGTCGTTCGTCGAGAACGCCATTCTCAAGGCCCGCAATGCCTCGCGCATTTCCGGCCTGCCGGCCTTGGCCGACGATTCCGGGCTGGCGGTGGATTTCCTCGGCGGTGCACCGGGTATCTATTCGGCGCGTTATGCCGACGGCAACGGCGATGCGGCGAACAACGCCAAACTGCTCGACGTCTTGAAAGACGTGCCCGAAGCCGAGCGCGGCGCGCAGTTCGTCTGCGTGCTGGCATTGGTGCGTCATGCCGACGATCCGTTGCCGATCCTCTGCGAAGGCCTGTGGCATGGGCGCATCCTGACCCAGGCCAGCGGTGAGCATGGTTTTGGCTACGATCCGCTGTTCTGGGTGCCGGAACGCGAATGCTCCAGCGCCGAACTGAGCCCGAGCGAAAAGAACCAGATCAGCCACCGCGCCCGTGCAACGGATCTGCTGCGCCAGCGTCTGGGCCTGAAATGACCCATGACTCGTCCGCGTCGCCGCTGATCTTCGGCGGCGCCGCACAATCACCTCGAGCGCCCTTGCCCGTGCTGCCGCCTCTGGCGCTGTACATCCACATCCCGTGGTGTGTACGCAAATGCCCTTATTGCGACTTCAACTCCCACACCGCCAGCCCCGTATTGCCGGAAGAAGAATATGTCGACGCCTTGCTGGCCGACCTCGATCAGGACCTGCATGCGGTCTATGGCCGCAAACTGAGTTCGATCTTCTTCGGTGGCGGTACGCCGAGCCTGTTCAGTGCTGATGCGCTGGGCCGTTTGCTCAAGGGCGTCGAGCAACGTATTCCGTTTGCCAGTGACATTGAAATCACCCTGGAAGCCAACCCCGGAACGTTTGAGCAGGAAAAATTTCGTGCCTACCGGGCACTGGGCATCAATCGCCTGTCGATCGGCACCCAGAGCTTTCAGGAAGAGAAACTCAAGGCCCTGGGACGGATTCACAACGGTGATGAAGCCGTGCGTGCCGCCGGCATGGCCCGTCAGGCCGGCTTCGACAACTTCAATCTGGACCTGATGCATGGTTTGCCCGATCAGTCCTTGGACGATGCCCTGAACGACCTGCGCCAGGCCATTGCCCTGAAGCCGACGCACCTGTCCTGGTATCAGCTGACGCTGGAACCGAACACGGTGTTCTGGAACCAGCCGCCGACGCTGCCGGAAGACGACACCCTGTGGGATATTCAAGAGGCCGGTCAGGCGCTGTTGGCCGAACACGGTTACGCACAATACGAAGTCTCGGCCTATGCCCTGCCCGGTCGTCCGGCACGGCATAACCTCAATTACTGGAGTTTCGGCGACTTCATCGGCATCGGTGCCGGGGCTCACGGCAAGCTCAGCCATCCGGATGGGCGCATCGTGCGCACCTGGAAGACCCGCCTGCCGAAGGACTACCTCAACCCGGCCAAAAGCTTTCAGGCCGGCGAGAAAGCCCTGACCAACGAAGAGCTGCCGTTCGAGTTCCTGATGAACGCCTTGCGCCTGACCGAGGGCGTCGAAGCGCGATTGTATCCAGAGCGTACCGGGCTGCCCCTGGAAAGCCTCGCCGAAGGCCGCCGCGAAGCCGAACAAAGTGGCTTGTTGCAGGTCGAACCGTCACGTCTGGCGGCCACGCTGCGCGGACAACTCTTTCTCAATGACTTGCTGCAGAATTTTCTGACATAAGGAAATCGAATGGATCTGGTACTCGACCTGCTCGCCACCGTGTCCCGCTGGAGCCGTAGCAACCTGTCGGAAATCTCTCTGGCGCTGGTGGGATGCTTGCTGGTGCTGTTTGGCGCCGACATCAAAGGCTGGGTCGACCAACGCTTGGGCAGCATCGCCGGCGCCTTGCGCGTCCCGCTGATGGCCCTGCTGTGCATGGTCGGCAGCGGCGTGGCGCTGATCTATGCCACGCCATGGATCATCAAAGGCCTGAGCCAGTTCAACAACTACAGCCTGGCACCGGTGCTATTGGTGGTGCTGGTGCTCATCGGTGTCGTAGCCGACCGCCGCTGAGGACTGACGATCGTTCCCACGCTCTGCATGGGAATGCAGCCAGGGACGCTCCGCGTCCCATTCAGAGCCGAACGCGGAGCGTCCGTTGAGGCATTCCCACGCGGAGCGTGGGAACGATCATTGCGCATCGCTTAAGACTGTTTTTCGAACTTCAAATCCCACACGCCATGCCCAAGGCGTTCGCCGCGGCGTTCGAACTTGGTGATCGGGCGTTCAGTCGGGCGTGGGACGCATTTGCCGTCTTCGGCGAGGTTGCGATAGCCCGGCGCGACGTTCATCACTTCCAGCATGTACTCGGCGTACGGTTCCCAGTCGGTGGCCATGTGCAACACACCGCCGACTTTCAACTTGCTGCGCACCAGCTCAGCGAACGACGCCTGAACGATACGACGCTTGTGGTGGCGGCTCTTGTGCCACGGGTCCGGGAAAAACAGCATCAGGCGATCGAGGCTGTTGTCGGCGATGCAACGGTTGAGCACTTCGATCGCATCGCAATCGTAGACGCGCAGGTTGGTCAGGCCCTGAGTCAGCACACCATTGAGCAGCGCGCCGACACCCGGACGGTGAACCTCAACGCCAATGAAATCCTGCTCCGGCGAGGCCGCGGCCATTTCCAGCAGCGAATGGCCCATGCCGAAGCCGATTTCCAGCGAGCGCGGTGCCGAGCGACCGAACACCTGATCGAAGTCCACCGGCGCATCGGCCAAAGGCAGTACGAACAGCGGCGTGCCCTGCTCCAGACCTTTTTGCTGGCCTTCAGTCATTCGCCCGGCGCGCATCACGAAACTCTTGATGCGGCGGTGTTGGCGCTCTTCGCCTTCTTCCGTCTGGATAGGCGTGTCGTTTGATTCAGTCATCAATGGCTCTTACTTGATCAGACCATCCAGCGGCGAGGAGGCGCTGGCATAAAGTTTTTTCGGCATGCGGCCGGCGAGGTAGGCCAAGCGACCTGCCACGATGGCGTGTTTCATGGCTTCGGCCATCATGATCGGCTGCTGGGCATGGGCGATGGCCGAGTTCATCAGCACCGCTTCGCAACCCAGTTCCATGGCGATGGTGGCGTCGGAAGCGGTGCCGACACCGGCATCTACCAGCACGGGAATCTTGGCTTCTTCGAGGATGATCTGCAGGTTGTACGGGTTGCAGATCCCCAGGCCTGTGCCGATCAGGCCGGCCAGCGGCATGACCGCGATGCAGCCGATTTCCGCCAGTTGACGGGCAATGATCGGATCATCGCTGGTGTACACCATCACGTCGAAACCTTCCTTGACCAGCACTTCGGCGGCCTTGAGGGTTTCGATCACGTTAGGGAACAGGGTTTTCTGGTCCGCCAGCACTTCCAGCTTCACCAGGTTGTGGCCGCCGAGCAGCTCACGGGCCAGGCGGCAGGTGCGCACAGCCTCGGTAGCGTCGAAGCAGCCGGCGGTGTTAGGCAGGAAGGTGTAGCGATCCGGCGACAGGACTTCGAGCAGGTTCGGTTCGCCCGGGTTCTGGCCGAGGTTGGTGCGGCGCACGGCGAAGGTCACGATCTCGGCGCCGGAGGCTTCGATGGCCAGGCGGGTTTCTTCCATGTCGCGGTACTTGCCGGTGCCTACCAGCAAACGCGACTGGTAAGTACGACCGGCCAGGACGAAGGGCTTGTCGCTACGAACGATGCTCATGGGAAATCCTCTGTAGGGGTGAGGTTCTTGCAGAATTCTGTGCCCTTGCGGGCTGCACGGCTAGCCGCCGCCGATGGCGTGAACGACTTCGACAGAATCGCCGTCGTTCAGCGTGGTGCCGGCATGTTGACTGCGCGGGACGATATCCAGATTGAGTTCGACCGCCACCCGGCGTCCGGTCAGTTCCAGACGGGTCAGCAGGGCCGCAACGGTTTCACCGTCGGGCAGTTCAAGGGATTCGCCGTTCAATTGAATGCGCATACCGAATGCCGCCATCATTTCTAGGGGCTGGCATTCTAGCCCGATCATGACCTAAAGGTCAGCAACAAGCGTCAAGCGGTAAGCTGCAAGCGCCAGGCGGCAAGCCCCAGGCAAACCCAACCGATCAGGAATGCCAGGCCACCGAAGGGCGTAACGATCCCGAGCTTGCTGATGCCCGTTATCGTCAGCAGGTACAGGCTGCCGGAAAACAACAGAATGCCAATAGCAAATGATGCGCCGGCCCAGGTGATCAGTCGACCGGGCATTTGCGTGGCGAGCAGCGCTACACCCAGCAACGCCAGGGTGTGCACCAGTTGATAGGTGACGCCCGTATGGAAAATCGCCAGGTACTCGGCGCTCAGGCGGCTTTTCAGGCCATGAGCGGCGAATGCGCCCAAGGCGACACCGGTGAAGCCAAAAAAAGCAGCCAGCATCAGGAAGCCACGCAACATGAAGAACTCCAGTCAGACTCGATCAACAGGGTCTGTATAATGGCCGGCTCAACGGGTTCGGCCAAGCCATCTCTATGCTGCGTTTAATTTTCCGTCGTTTCACGAAGGCCCTGCTCTGGTTCGCGGGCGGCAGCGTATTGCTGGTGTTGCTGTTTCGAGTGGTGCCACCACCGGGAACGGCGCTGATGGTCGAGCGCAAGATCGAATCCTGGTTCGACGGCGAACCGATCGACGTGCAACGCACCTGGAAACCCTGGGATGAAATCTCCGACGACCTGAAAGTTGCGGTGATTGCGGGTGAGGATCAGAAATTTCCCGAGCATTGGGGCTTTGATATCGGCGCGATTCAGGCGGCGTTTGCGCATAACGAACGCGGTGGCTCGATTCGTGGTGCCAGCACTCTGAGCCAGCAAGTGTCGAAGAATCTGTTTCTGTGGTCTGGCCGCAGCTGGCTGCGCAAAGGCCTGGAAGTCTGGTTTACCGGGCTGATCGAGGTGTTCTGGCCCAAGCAGCGGATTCTTGAGGTATACCTCAACAGCGTCGAGTGGGATGAAGGGGTGTTTGGCGCCGAAGCAGCGGCTCGGCATCACTTCGGTGTGGGCGCTCGCTCGATATCCCGACAGCAGGCGAGTTTGCTGGCTGCGGTACTGCCGAACCCGCGGGTGTGGAGCGCCAGCCATCCAACCTCTTACGTTGCAAGACGGGCCGGGTGGATTCGCCAGCAGATGAGTCAGTTGGGCGGGGACAGTTATCTGCTCGGGCTCAATGATTCGCGTCGGGCGCCTTGGTCTCAATGACGTGACGCAGAACAGTGAAATATTGGGCACCAACAAAAACGCCCCGATCAATGATCGGGGCGTTTTTTATTGCCGGTGCGCGGGTTACGCGGCGATCGACAACTTGAGCTTGTTCATCGCACTCTTCTCGAGCTGACGAATACGCTCGGCCGAGACGTTGTACTTCTGCGCCAGGTCGTGCAGCGTAGCTTTTTCTTCTGCCAGCCAGCGCTGATAGAGAATATCGCGGCTGCGGTCGTCCAGCACTTCAAGCGCTTCGTGCAGGTTGTGGTTCGAGTTGTCGCTCCAGTCGGCATCTTCCAGTTGACGGGCCGGGTCGTACCGGTGGTCTTCCAGATAATTGGCCGGCGATTGGAATGCACTGTCGTCGTCCGCTTCCGCGGCCGGATCGAAGGCCATGTCATGGCCGGTCAGGCGACTTTCCATCTCGCGCACTTCCCGCGGCTCTACGCCGAGGCTTTCCGCCACGCGATGGACTTCCTCGTTGTTCAGCCAGGCCAGACGTTTTTTCTGGCTGCGCAGGTTGAAGAACAACTTGCGCTGAGCCTTGGTGGTCGCGACTTTCACGATCCGCCAGTTGCGCAGGATGAACTCGTGGATTTCTGCCTTGATCCAGTGCACCGCAAAGGACACCAGGCGAACACCCATTTCCGGGTTGAAACGCTTGACCGCTTTCATCAGGCCGACGTTGCCTTCCTGGATCAGGTCAGCCTGGGCCAGGCCGTAGCCGGAATAGCTACGGGCAATGTGTACGACAAAACGCAGGTGGGCGAGCACCATCTGCCGAGCCGCCCCCAAATCCTGCTCATAATAGAGACTCTCGGCCAGTTCACGCTCCTGCTCCGGCGTCAGCAATGGAATGCTGTTCACCGTGTGCACATAGGCCTCCAGGTTCGCACCCGGGACCAGAGCATATGCAGGTTGCAAAGAATTGGTCATACGAAAAAACCTCCGACTTACCTAACTCGTGCAGTTCAGCACTGCGAAAATTGACCGGAAACCAAAAGACAAGTTCCCATAAACGCTGAAAGGTCAATACGAGCAAAATGATATTACTTTGGCGCAAGCTCCCGCAGGTGGCGTGCGACTGCAATCCATGCACCGATATACCCCAACAGCACCGCGCCAAGCAAGAGCGACAGACCGTCGGCAACAGGCACTCCGGCCAGCGCAAAATCACTGCCGTACAACCCGGCCAGTCCAACCACCGCGTCGTTCAGCCAGTTCAGGCCGAACGCCAGTACACCCCAGGAAAGAATCCCCGCACCGAAGCCATAAAGCGCGCCCATATACAGAAAGGGCCTGCGCACATAGCTGTCAGTGCCGCCGACGAGTTTAATCACTTCTATCTCTGTGCGGCGGTTTTCAATATGAAGACGAATGGTATTGCCTATCACCAAAAGTAATGCAGAAACCAAAAGCACGGTCAGACCAAAGACAAAACGGTCACCCAGCTTGAGGATGGCTGCCAGACGCTCGACCCAGACTAGATCAAGTTGTGCCTGTTGTACCTTCGGCAATTCGGAAAGTTTTTGTCTCAATGCTTCAAGCGTGGGCTTGTCGACCTCATCCGGGGTCACCAGGACCACGCCCGGCAGCGGGTTTTCCGGGAGTTCCTTGAGCGCTTCGCCCAGTCCGGACTGTTGCTGGAACTCTTCCAGTGCCTGATCACGACCCACGTATTCGGCGTCGGCCACGCCCGGCATGCCCTTGATCTGCTCACGCAACGATTCGCCCTGTTCAGGGCTGGCATCGAGTTGCAGGTACAGGGAAATCTGCGCAGCACGCTGCCAGGAACCGCCGAGACGCTCGACGTTACTTAGCAAAAGTGACAGGCCCATCGGCAAGCTGAGGGCCACTGCCATCACCATGCAGGTGAAAAAGCTGCCGATCGGGTGTTTACCCAAGCGGCGCAAGCTGTCCAGCAGACTGGCACGATGGCTTTCGACCCAGGCACGGAACAGCGTAGAGAAATCCGGGCCATCGTCATCGTCGCGCTTTTTCTTCTGCTGCTGCGGTTGTGGATCGGCAGCCTTCGGGGCCACGCGCTCGGAAACCTTGGGGCTCCGTGTCGCACTCATACGCCAGCCTCCCCGTCGCCGATCAATCGGCCACGCTGCAGGGTGAGCATGCGATGACGCATGCGGGCAATCAGGGCCAGGTCGTGACTGGCGATCAGCACACTGGTGCCCAGACGGTTGATGTCTTCAAACACGCCCATGATTTCTGCCGCCAGACGCGGGTCGAGGTTACCGGTGGGCTCGTCCGCCAGCAGCAAGGCCGGACGATGAACGATGGCGCGGGCGATGCCGACGCGTTGTTGCTGACCCGTGGACAGGTCGCCGGGGTAAAGATCGGTCTTGTCCGAGAGCGCCACGCGCTCCAGGGCCGAGTCCACGCGCTTGGCGACTTCGGCCTTTGACAGGCCAAGGATCTGCAACGGCAACGCGACGTTATTGAACACCGTGCGATCGAACAGCAACTGGTGATTCTGGAACACCACGCCAATCTGCCTGCGCAGGAACGGAATCTGCGCATTGCTGATGGTGCTCAGGTCTTGCCCTGCCAGCAGCAATTTGCCGGTGGTCGGACGCTCCATGGCCAGCAACAGCCGCAACAAGGTGCTTTTGCCAGCGCCGGAATGGCCGGTGACAAACAAGAATTCGCCCCGACGGACTCGAAAGCTCAGCTCATGCAAGCCGACGTGACCGTTCGGGTAGCGTTTACCGACCTGTTCGAAACGAATCATGAACGCTCCCGCTCGGCAAACAATGCCTGGACAAAGGGTTCTGCTTCAAAAGTACGCAAATCATCGATGCCTTCACCGACGCCGATGTAGCGAATCGGCAAGCCAAACTGCTTGGCCAGGGCGAAAATCACCCCGCCCTTGGCGGTGCCGTCGAGTTTAGTCAGTGCCAGGCCGGTCAGTTCGACGGTCTGGTTGAATTGCTTGGCCTGATTGATGGCGTTCTGGCCGGTACCGGCGTCGAGCACCAACAGCACCTCGTGCGGCGCATCGGCGTCGAGCTTGCCGATTACCCGGCGAACTTTTTTCAGTTCTTCCATCAGGTTGTCTTTGGTGTGCAAACGACCGGCGGTGTCGGCGATCAGCACGTCAATACCCCGGGCCTTGGCGGCCTGCACGGCATCGAAGATGACCGAAGCCGAGTCGGCGCCGGTGTGCTGGGCGATGACCGGAATCTTGTTGCGCTCACCCCAGACCTGCAATTGCTCGACCGCTGCGGCGCGAAAGGTGTCACCGGCGGCAAGCATGACTTTCTTGCCGTCCAGTTGCAGTTTCTTCGCCAGTTTGCCAATGGTCGTGGTTTTACCGGCGCCGTTGACGCCCACCACCAGAATCACGAACGGCTTGTTCTGCGAGGTGATTTTCAACGGCTGTTCGACGGGCTTGAGCATCGCTGCCAGTTCGGCTTGCAGGGATTTGTACAAGGCGTCGGCGTCGGCCAGTTCTTTGCGGGCGACTTTCTGGGTCAGGCGTTGAATGATTACCGACGTTGCTTCGACGCCGACATCGGCGGTCAGCAGACGGGTTTCGATGTCTTCGAGCAACTCGTCATCGATGATTTTCTTGCCGAGGAACAGGCTGGCCATGCCCTCGCCAATGCTGGCGCTGGTCTTGGACAGGCCTTGCTTGAGGCGGGCGAAGAAACCGGCCTTGGACTCTTCGGTACGCACAGGCTCGACCGGTGTTTCGACGGGAGCAACGGGCGTGGCGACAACAGGAACGATGACCGGTGCAGGTGCAGGTGCAGGCTCTGGTGCTTGAACAATCGGAGTAACCGGAGCGGGAGCAACAAATACCGGCACTTCTGGTTCTGGAACAACCGGTGCAGGCTCGGCCACGAACACAGGTTCAACGACCGGCTCAACCACTGGCGCCTGAACCGGCTCAGGAGCAAATGCGGCCTGGGCCGGAATCGGTGGCGTGATGTGAACCGCTTGCTCATCTTCGACCAACGCCACCGGCTCTTCCGCCACCGGCAACGTCAGCCATGGCTCGGCGGCTGGCGTCAGTGGCAACGGGGCCACGACTACGGTTTCAGGCTCAGGCGCAGGCTCGGCCGCGGGTTGCAGCACCGGCTCGGCGATCGGCAGGGCAATCGGCGCAGGCACTTGTTCCATGACCGGCGCAGGTGTTGGCTCAGGAAGTGGCTGTGGCTGTTCGATAACGGGTTCCTGCGGCTTTTTGCGCAGCCATCCGAACAGGCTTTTCTTTTCGCCAGCCGCAGCTGGGGTCTTCTTGTCGTCGTTGGAACCAAACATGGAGGACGGCTATCTCACAGTAGCGACGCGCCAAAGGGCGCCTCGGCAATAAATAATTCGATGCAGAACAGACTGCGATTCATCCAGCTTGTTCGCGCGCAACATTTTGTCGAGGTACGAACGGCACCTCAAAGATACGATTTCACGAAGGACTAGACCGGCAAAATCGGCGAAAAAGCAGAGTTTAGCTGCTAAACACATGCCTTCCGTCGCAAACCTATACAGCCTGATCAAACACAAAGGCCTGATAGGCGTGGCCGCCAGTAAAACGGATCAGTATCCTAGCACCCTCTCGCCCGCCGACGCTAAGACCAAGCGGGCAGCCCAACAGGTTTAAAAACGAATGAATGCTCTAGCCCGCCGCGCTGCAGGCCTGCTGTTCAGCACAGTTTGTCTGCCCCTTTCAGCCCTGGCTGCCGATCCACAACCCACCCACGAATTCACCCTCGACAACGGCCTGAAGGTTGTCGTGCGCGAAGACCATCGTGCACCGGTCGTCGTTTCCCAGGTCTGGTACAAGGTTGGCTCAAGCTATGAGACCCCGGGCCAGACCGGGCTGTCCCACGCGCTGGAACACATGATGTTCAAGGGCAGCGAGAAAGTCGGCCCCGGCGAAGCGTCGCTGATCTTGCGCGACCTCGGTGCCGAAGAGAACGCCTTCACCAGCGATGACTTCACCGCTTATTACCAAGTGCTGGCCCGTGATCGTCTGGGCGTGGCCTTCGAGCTGGAAGCCGACCGCATGGCCAACCTGCGCCTGCCAGCCGACGAGTTCACCCGCGAGATCGAGGTGATCAAGGAAGAACGTCGCCTGCGCACCGACGACAAGCCGATGTCCAAGGCCTACGAACGCTTCATGGCCATGGCCTACCCTGCCAGCGGTTATCACACGCCGACCATCGGCTGGATGGCGGACCTCGACCGCATGAAGATCGAAGAACTGCGCCACTGGTATCAATCCTGGTATGTGCCGAACAACGCTACCCTGGTAGTGGTCGGTGACGTGACCCCGGACGAAGTCAAAACCCTGGCCCAGCGTTACTTCGGCCCAATCGCCAAGCGCGACGTGCCATCCGCGAAAATCCCGCTGGAACTGGCCGAGCCCGGCGAACGGAAAATCATCCTGCATGTGCAGACTCAATTGCCGAGCCTGATGCTGGCCTTCAACGTGCCGAGCATCGCCACCGCCGAAGACAAGCGATCGGTGAATGCCCTGCGCCTGATCTCCGCACTGCTCGACGGCGGCTACAGCGGCCGGATCCCGACGCAACTGGAACGCGGCGAAGAACTGGTGTCCGGCGGTTCGTCGAGCTACGACGCCTATACCCGTGGCGACAGCCTGTTCACTTTGTCGGCCACGCCGAACACCCAGAAGAAGAAAACCATGGCCCAGGCGGAAGCCGGCCTGTGGAAACTGCTCGAACAGCTGAAAACCACCGCGCCATCCACTGAAGAACTGGAGCGCGTGCGAGCGCAGGTCATTGCCGGCCTGGTCTACGAGCGTGACTCGATCACCAGCCAGGCCACCGCCATCGGCCAACTGGAAACCGTCGGGCTGTCCTGGAAACTGATGGACACCGAACTCGCCGATCTGGAAAGCGTGACCCCGCATGACATCCAGAAGGCCGCCAAGCTGTATTTCACTCGCGCACGTCTCAGCGTCGCCCATGTACTGCCACAGGAGACGACTCATGAGTGAGCGTAAAAAACCGCGCCTGGCCCTGATCGGCCTGATCGTCATTGCACTGCTCGGGTCCGCCGCCTTCTATTTTTCCAAGCCTGATGAAACCAGCGCCAGCGAAGCCCTCGACAAAGCCAAGGCGAGCCAGAAACTGCAATCGTTGACGGAGCTCGACGGCAAGGCCCCAAGCCATCGCTCACTGAACGTGCAGACCTGGAACACCGCCGAAGGTGCCAAGGTGCTGTTCGTCGAAGCCCGTGAGCTGCCGATGTTCGACATGCGCCTGACTTTCGCCGCTGGCAGCAGCCAGGACGGCGATGCATCCGGCCTGGCACTGTTGACCAACGCCATGCTCAACGAAGGTGTGGCTGGCAAAGACGTCGGCGCTATCGCCCAGGGCTTCGAAGGGCTGGGGGCCGATTTCGGTAACGGCGCCTATAAAGACATGGCGATTGCCTCGCTGCGCAGTCTCAGTGCCGCGGACAAACGCGCGCCGGCCTTGAAGCTGTTCGCTGAAGTCGTCGGTAAACCGACCTTCCCCGCCGATTCGTTTGCCCGCATCAAGAACCAGATGCTGGCCGGCTTCGAATACCAGAAACAGAACCCCGGCAAACTCGCCAGCCTGGAGCTGATGAACCGCTTGTATGGCGATCACCCGTACGCGCATTCCAGCGATGGCACGGCGAAAAGCATTCCACCGATCACCCTGGCGCAGCTGCGGGCCTTCCATCAGAAAGCCTACGCTGCTGGCAACGTGGTGATTGCGTTGGTGGGCGACTTGTCGCGCGCCGAGGCCGAGGCGGTTGCCGCACAAGTCTCCGCCGACCTGCCCAAAGGGCCGGCCTTGGCAAAAATCGAACAACCGACCGACCCCAAGCCCAGCATCGGCCACATCGAGTTTCCGTCCAAGCAGACCAACCTGATGATCGCGCAACTGGGCATCGACCGTGACGATCCGGATTACGCGGCGCTGTCGCTGGGCAATCAGATCCTTGGCGGCGGTGGCTTCGGTACCCGGTTGATGAGCGAAGTGCGCGAGAAGCGCGGCCTGGCTTACGGCGTGTATTCGGGTTTCAGCCCGATGCAGGTTCGCGGCCCATTCATGATCAACCTGCAAACCCGTGCCGAGATGAGCGAAGGTACGCTGAAACTGGTGCAGGATGTGCTCGCCGACTACCTTAAAACCGGCCCCACCGAGAAAGAACTCGACGACGCCAAGCGTGAACTGGCCGGCAGCTTTCCGCTGTCCACCGCCAGTAACGCCGATATCGTCGGTCAGCTTGGCGCCATGGGTTTCTACAACTTGCCGTTGAGCTATCTGGAAGACTTCATGCAGCAGTCCCAGAGCCTGACCGTCGAGCAAGTCAAAGCTGCACTGAACAAACACCTGAGCACGGACAAACTGGTCATCGTCAGCGTTGGCCCGACCGTGCCACAAAAGCCTTTGCCGGCCCCCACAGACAAACCTGCCGAGCAACCGCTCGGGGTTCCGGAGCATTAATGGCCAGTCCATCGCGTCCAAAAAAACCTGTTCACAACGTGCATAACGGTGTGAATCAACTGCGCATCATTGGCGGCCAATGGGGCAGCCGAAAGCTGAGCTTCCCCGATGCGCCAGGCTTGCGTCCAACACCGGACCGAGTCCGTGAAACCCTGTTCAACTGGCTCGCGCCTTATGTCGCCGGGGCCAAGGTGCTCGACCCCTTTGCCGGTAGCGGCGCGTTGTTTCTCGAGGCTTTGTCCCGTGGCGCAGCAATGGGCCAGGCGCTGGATGCCAGCAACATCGCGGTAGCGAGCATCAAGGAACATCTGGGCACCCTGCGCTGCACGACTGGTCAGGTACAGACTGCCGACGCCTTGCGCTATCTGGAAACCCAACCGGCAACGGCATTCGATCTGGTGTTTCTCGACCCGCCGTTTAATCAGAATCTGTTGCCGGCCGTTTGCACGTTGCTCGAAGAGCGTCATTGGCTGAGTGACGATGCGTGGGTCTACACTGAAAGCGAAACGGCACCGTCGATATTGGGTTTGCCAGAAAATTGGCGCCTGCATCGGGAGCAAAAATCAGGACGGGTGTACTACGCGTTGTGGCAACGTATGGCAGGGATCGCCGGTTAGTCCGGCCTGTAGAAACGGTGCGAAGCTCAGTCAGTTAACGCTGCGGGTAAGCACCGCTGCATCGAGAGCAATCGTGTCCCATCTGCCAGAACGCTTCAACCCCGCCTTCACGCCCGCCTACGGCCTGGGCAATCCGCACTTACAAACCCTGTGGGGACCGCTATGGCGCAAAACCACTCACCTGGACCGCGAGCGCGAACGTTTATGGCTCGAAGACGGCGACTTCCTTGACCTGGACTGGCACGGCCCCCACAGCGCGAATGTGCCACTGGTGTTAGTGCTGCACGGCCTGACCGGCTCATCGAATTCGCCTTACGTGGCGGGCATGCAAAAGGCTCTGGGCGCCCAAGGTTGGGCCAGCGTCGCGCTGAACTGGCGAGGCTGTTCCGGCGAACCCAATCTGTTGCCGCGCAGTTACCATTCCGGGGCCAGTGAAGATCTGGCGGAAACCATCAAACACCTGCGGACCCAGCGCCCCCTCGCGCCCCTGTACGCGGTCGGTTATTCCATGGGCGGTAACGTGTTACTCAAGCATCTGGGCGAAACCGGCAGCAACAGCGGTGTGCTTGGCGCAGTAGCGGTGTCCGTGCCGTTTCGCCTCGATCACTGCGCCGATCGGATCAGCCAGGGTTTTTCCAAGTTCTATCAGGCGCATTTCATGCGGGAGATGGTCGCCTACATCAAGAACAAGCAGCGCAGGTTTCAGCATGAAGGGCATCAGGATGGCTTGGCGGCATTGGCGGCGCTGGGCTCGCTGGAGAATATGCGCACCTTTTGGGATTTCGATGGCCGGGTGACCGCGCCGCTGAATGGTTTCGCCGATGCCGCGGATTATTATCGCCGCGCGTCGAGTCGTTATTTCCTTGGGGAGATTCGCACACCGACCCTGATTATCCAGGCGGCCGATGATCCGTTTGTGTTTCCTCATAGCCTGCCGCATGCCGACGAATTGTCTGCCTCCACTCAATTCGAGTTGCAGGCCAAGGGTGGGCATGTCGGCTTCGTCGAGGGCTCGTTTCGGCAACCGGGTTACTACCTGGAACGGCGCATTCCCCAATGGCTAGCCACCACAGGACGCAAGTAACCCATGGATTTGGATCAGGGCGAATCGATTCACTTCTGGCAAACGGCGCCGTTGGCTGGGGTCGAGTTGTTGTCCGCACGCTACATCGAACAACGCTTCACCCCCCACGTGCACGACGGCTATGTGATCGGCATGATCATGGCCGGCGCCCAGCGTTATCGCTATCGAGGCGCCGAGCATCTGGCCGGCAGCGGCACACTGGTGTTGATCAACCCGGATGAACTGCACACCGGCCACAAAGGAACGGAAGGTGGTTGGTTGTATCGGGCGTTTTATCCCGACAGCGGGCAGATTCTTTCACTGCTGGACGAGCTCGAACTGCCGACCGATACCTTGCCGGCGTTTGGCGCCACGCTGTATCGCGATCCGGATCTGGTGAAGGGATTCTGCCAACTGCATTGCTTGCTGGAGAGTCCGTCCATGGCGCTGCAGCAGCAAACGGTCTGGCGGGAAATGATGCTGTCGCTGTTGCAACGTCACGCAGCCGTTCCGATCGCCAACAACCCTGGCAAGGAACACCGGGCGGTAACCCTGGCCAAGGAACTGCTGCAATCACGCTTGGCGGCGCCGCCCTCGCTGGAAGAACTGGCGGCGACGGTGAACCTGTCGCCCTTCCACTTCGCCCGAGTATTCCGCAGAGCCACCGGTATGCCGCCACACACTTGGTTGATGCAACAGCGTATCGCCCGGGCACGAGCGCTGTTACAGCGCGGCTGCCTGCCGCTGGAGGTCGCGACGCAGCTGGGTTTTGCCGATCAAAGCCATCTGAGTCGGCAATTCAAACAGGTTTACGGGGTAGGACCGGGGGCGTATCGCAGCGCGCGGCAGCTGTGAAATCTCAAGAGCACCTTATTAACCATATGGGAGCGAGCCTTTGTGGCGAGAGGGCTTGTCGGAACGCCGCATCGCCCCGTTGGGCTGCGAAGCAGTCGCAGATCGGACGACGAGGTCTAACTGAAGCACCGCATCCGCTCGCTTCGTGAGTGCTTCGCACTCCAACGGGGGCAAGCCCCCTCGCCACAAAGGCTCGCTCCGACAGGGTTTGGCGTTTACTCGCCCTTGGCGACGCCTCGCGCGGGATCGTTGATCCATTCGCTCCACGACCCGGCATACAACGACCCCAACGGATAACCCGCCAGGCACAAGGCAAACAGGTTGTGGCAGGCGGTCACCCCGGAACCGCAATACGCGACCAGCTCCGTCGGTGAACGATCACCGAGCTTTGCGGCAAACCGTTGCTTGAGCTGTTCGGCCGGCAGGAACCGACCGTCGCTGCCCAGGTTATCGGTGAACGCGGCACATTGTGCGCCGGGGATGTGCCCGGCAATTGGATCGATCGGCTCCACTTCGCCCTTGAAGCGCGGTAAGCCGCGGGCGTCGAGCAAGGTCAATGCGGGCTGGCCGAGACGTTGCTGGAGTTGTTCGGCACTGAGCACCAACGAAGCATCCGGCGTGCCGGTGAAGGTGCCACGGGTAACCGACGGCGGATCAAGACTCAGGGGCAATCCGGCGGCGTGCCACGCTTTCAGCCCACCATCGAGAATGAACACGCCATCGCGCTTGCCCAGCCACGCCAGCAACCACCAGGCCCGCGCCGCGTAGGCACCGGGACCGTCATCGTACAAAACCACTTCGCTGTCGGCGTTGATGCCCCAGGCTTGAAAGCGTTCGATCAAGTCGGCGGACTCAGGTAACGGATGACGCCCAGTCACCCCCTTGACCACCGCACCACTCAAATCACGCCCCAGATCGGCAAAGCTCGACCCGGCAATGTGCCCTTCGGCGTAGCTGCGCTGACCGTAATCAGGGTCTTCGAGGGCAGAACGACAATCCAGAATCACCAGCCCCGGCGCCTCCTTTTTCCGGTCCAACGCTTGCGGGCTGATCAGTTGCGCAATGGGCATAACGGGCTCCTGTGAGGTTGTCTGTCTACAATCCTACTGCACTCTTTATCCCACTTCTTCCAGCGCCTGGGCCAGCGGCACGTAAAACTCTTCGAACAGCGCATTCACCGCATCGCGAGATTGATCCGTGACAAAACCGGCCTCCAGCACCAACACCTGATACACCCCTCGTTTGATGGCCTGTTCGCTCAGATGGTTGGAGTTTTCCCGCGTGGTGCACAGAAAGCGCACCCATGAGGTAAGGATGATCCAGGCATTGAGGGTCAGGGATTCGATCTGAACCTTGTCCATGCACAGAATGCCCGCCTCGACGAAGCCCGCGTAGATGTGCGTGCCCTGGATCAGGCAGCGCTGGGAAAAGCGCCGGTAACGGGCGGCCAACTCGGGGTCGCTGTCGAGCAAATGCTCGAGGTCGCGATGCAGGAAGCGGTAGCGCCACATGGCGGAGAGCAATTCCTTGAGGTAGAAGCGCTTGTCGTCGACCGTCGCGGCGCGCCCCTGAGGTGGGCGCAGGAAGCTGTCCACCAGGTTTTCGTACTCACTGAACAACACGGCGATGATCGCCTGCTTGTTGGGGAAGTGGTAGTACAGGTTGCCCGGGGAAATCTCCATGTGGGCAGCGATATGGTTGGTGCTGATGCTGCGCTCGCCCTGTTGATTGAACAGCTCCAGGCTGTTCTGCACGATGCGCTCGCTGGTTTTGATCCGAGGGGCCATGGCTTGAGCTTTAATTCAGAGTGCGGTGAGAGGCATCTTACGACCTATCCGCGAAGGGATAAAACAAAGCTGCACCAGAAGAGTATTTGACACCTTAGAGCATAGACTCTAAAAAAGTCGCTGAATAAACCCGGAGCCGACCATGCCTGCTGACATCGCCTACCTGAAAAATCCGCAGCAGCCTCTGGACGATCTTCAAACGCTATTCGATGCGCAACGCGCGGCATATTCAGGCAACCCAATGCCCCCGGCGGCTCAGCGCCAGCAATGGCTAAACTCGTTGCAGGACCTGCTGAGCAATGAGCGTCAGGCCCTGATCGACGCCATCAACCAGGACTTCGGTCACCGCAGCGCCGATGAAACCCTGCTCGCCGAACTGATGCCCAGCCTGCACGGC
Source organism: Pseudomonas sp. B21-048 (assembly GCF_024748615.1). Lineage (NCBI taxonomy): Bacteria > Pseudomonadati > Pseudomonadota > Gammaproteobacteria > Pseudomonadales > Pseudomonadaceae > Pseudomonas > Pseudomonas sp. B21-048. The sequence goes on from NZ_CP087168.1 coordinate 5,322,214, forward strand.
ATTCACTACGCCAGCCGGCACCTCAAAGACTGGATGAAAACCTCGCGACGCAAAGTCGGTCTCGCCTTTCAACCCGCGTCGGCCAAAGTGGTTTATCAGCCGTTGGGCGTGGTCGGCGTGATCGTGCCGTGGAACTACCCGCTTTACCTGGCCATCGGGCCGTTGGTGGGTGCGTTGTCAGCGGGCAACCGGGTGATGCTCAAACTCAGCGAATCGACCCCGGCCACCGGTTTGCTGCTCAAGGAATTATTGGGGAGGGTTTTCCCCCAGGACCTGGTCTGCGTGGTGCTGGGTGAGGCCGATATCGGTGTGGCGTTCTCGCGGCTGCGGTTCGATCACTTGCTGTTCACGGGCGCCACCAGCATCGGCAGACACGTGATGCGCGCGGCAGCCGAGAACCTGACGCCGGTGACCCTCGAACTGGGCGGCAAGTCCCCGGCCATCGTTTCCCGCGATGTGCCACTCAAGGACGCCGCCGAACGCATCGCTTTCGGCAAGACCCTCAACGCCGGGCAAACCTGTGTCGCCCCGGACTACGTGTTGGTGCCGGAAGACCGCGTCGGCTCTTTCGTCGAAGCCTATCGTCAGGCGGTTCGCGGGTTTTATCCGACGCTGGCCGACAACCCGGACTACACCGCCATCATCAATGACCGGCAGCTGGCGCGGCTCAACGGCTACCTCAGCGACGCCACCAGCAAGGGCGCGCTGCTGATTCCGCTGTTCGATCAGGGCCAGGGGCGGCGCATGAGTCATAGCCTGCTGCTCAACGTCAGCGACGACATGACGGTGATGCAGGACGAAATTTTCGGCCCGCTGCTGCCGATCGTGCCGTACAAGGATCTCGACGAAGCATTTGCCTACATCAACCAACGCCCTCGTCCGCTCGCGCTGTATTACTTCGGCTACGACAAGCGCGAGCAAAACCGCGTCCTCCACGAAACCCATTCCGGCGGTGTTTGCCTCAATGACACCTTGCTGCACGTGGCTCAGGACGACATGCCGTTTGGCGGCATCGGTGCCTCGGGCATGGGCCACTACCACGGCCACGAGGGTTTTCTGACCTTCAGCAAGGCCAAAGGCGTGTTGATCAAACAGCGCTTCAATGCGGCAAAACTGATCTATCCACCCTATGGCAAATCCATTCAGAAACTGATCCAGAAGCTGTTTATCCGCTAACGATCTCGTGCTGTCACCGCGCGACCTGCTTAAATTCAGCCTCGGCGCCCGTGCGTTTATGGCCCCGGCCGGATCAGGCGCGAGCCTCAGCGGCTGCTCTTCGGCTGACGGCGCAATTGGCCACTTTGCTGGCCCGACGTTTGAAAAATCCATGAAAACGCGGAATATTCCCATCGTCTATAGTGCTTTCTTACCCAACAGGCGACTTGGCCGACCGGGAAGGCTGCGATACCATCCGACTCCCCAACGGATTCCCGCCAGGACGACGCGATGAACCGAGTGTTGTACCCAGGTACCTTCGACCCTATTACCAAGGGCCATGGCGATCTGGTCGAACGCGCCTCGCGCCTGTTCGATCACGTGATCATCGCCGTCGCCGCCAGCCCAAAAAAAAACCCGCTGTTTCCCCTGGAACAACGCGTGGAGCTGGCCCGCGAGGTCACCAAACATTTGCCGAACGTTGAAGTCGTCGGTTTCTCGACGCTGCTCGCGCACTTCGCCAAAGAGAAGAATGCCAACGTGTTCCTGCGTGGTTTGCGCGCGGTGTCGGACTTCGAATACGAATTCCAGCTGGCCAACATGAACCGCCAACTGGCACCGGACGTGGAAAGCCTGTTTCTTACCCCATCCGAGCGTTATTCGTTCATTTCCTCGACGCTGGTCCGTGAAATCGCAGCCCTGGGCGGCGATATCACCAAGTTCGTCCACCCGGTGGTGGCCGACGCCCTTACCCTACGCTTTAAAAAGTAGGAGCTACCGAAGGTTCGGGCCGCGTTCGGACGATCTTTTACGGCTGCCGCAATCTTCGATCGCTGCACTTGATCGCGCCCGCGTGCACTGCGGGCGCCAATGCGGCACAATTGTGCGCATTGATTTATTGCGCCCGGGCCTGCCGCCCCGGCTGGAGTTAGCATGTCCCTGATCATCACCGACGATTGCATCAACTGCGACGTCTGCGAACCCGAGTGTCCGAACGCCGCCATCTCCCAGGGCGAAGAGATCTATGTGATCGACCCGAATCTGTGCACACAATGTGTTGGCCACTACGACGAACCGCAGTGCCAGCAGGTCTGCCCGGTGGATTGCATCCCGCTGGACGAGGCTCATCCGGAGACTGAAGAGCAGTTGATGGAGAAGTACCGCAAGATCACCGGTAAGGCTTGAGTCATTCGGCGCCTGTCAGGGCGCCGAAGCTCTTAGAGCTCACTCTCGCTGCTCAAACCCTTCCCCGATACACCCCAGACACCGCACAAATGCGGCTTTCGCCGGGTCGACCACCAACGCCTGCCCCGCATCGCCAATGCCGCCACCCAGTGCGGTAAACGGCAACGACAGCACAAACGCGCCGGCACCGATCACGGTCGCCACCACCAACAATGGTCGGGCAATCAGTAAATCGCCAAGCATGGCGTAGGCCGGTGGGTTCTGGATGGTGTAACGCGGATCGCCGCTGCCGTTTTCAGCCGCCAGCGCGGACGCACCGACGCTCAGCAGCAGCGTAACGACAAGGGTTCGAAACAGATTCATGGCACGGTCCTTCGGCTAGGCAGTCAGAACACTGACTATAGACCGTAGGCAGGATCAGCTCTGACAGCGCGGACAAAAGACGCTGGCGCGCTGCCCCAGCTTGACCTCCCGCAGTGCTGTGCCACAGACCTTGCAGTGTTCACCACCACGGCCGTACACGAACAGTTCCTGCTGGAAGTAACCCGGTTGACCGTCACCACCGATAAAGTCCCGTAGCGTGGTGCCGCCGCGTTCGATAGCGGCGGCCAGGATGCGTTTGATCTCGATTCCCAGCTTCAAATAGCGAGCCCGGGAAATGCTCTTGGCTTCGCGCCGGGGATCGATACCGGCGGCGAACAGCGCTTCGGTCGCATAGATATTGCCGACGCCGACGACCACCGCGTTGTCCATGATGAACGGCTTGACCGCCATGGAACGTCCGCGCGATTGCTGAAACAAACGCTCGCCGTCAAACAGGTCGGTCAATGGCTCCGGCCCGAGGCGAATCAGTAATTCATGGTTGAGCGGGTCCAGGCTCCAGAGCATCGCGCCAAAACGTCGCGGGTCGGTGTAACGCAGGGCCAGGCCCGATTCCAGTTCAATGTCCACATGCTCATGCTTGGCCGCCGGCATGCCGGCTTCTACCAGCCGCAAATTCCCCGACATCCCCAAATGACTGATCAGCGTGCCGACTTCGGCGTTGATCAACAGGTACTTGGCGCGCCGTTCCACCAGCACGATGCGCTGGCCGGACAACCGCACATCCAGGTCTTCGGGGATCGGCCAGCGCAGACGGCGCTCACGCACAATCACCCGGCTGACGCGCTGGCCTTCCAGGTGCGGCGCTATCCCGCGGCGGGTGGTTTCGACTTCCGGCAGTTCAGGCATGGGGCTCTCGAATCAGGCGAGGTTCGACACTCAACGAGTGGCGAGGTCGCGAATCTCTTGTTTCTGGGTTTCAAAATCGTATTCCGACAGACCGATGTAATCGAGCACCAGAGGCCCGACACTGTTCCATTCATGGTCTTCGGACTGGTTGCCCAGCACCCGGAAGGAGGCGCAAATGTGCTCGGCCATCTTCAGGAGCGCCAGCAAGTTTTTCAGTGGTGTGTTGCGCGACGATTCATCACTGAAAATGGCCAGGGCATTGTGATGGTTGGCAATGGCCTGGGTGACGTGTTCCGGCAGGCGCCAGGACTTGGCGGTGTAATACCCGACCACCGCATGGTTGGTGTTGTAATTTTTGTTCTCGGTATCCACCACGCGGCATTCGGCGCTGGCGGTGCCATAGGCCTGCTCCAGCACTTTCATGTAATCGGGGAATTTCTTGAGCATCAACGGGATGCCGCAATCGTGGAACAGGCCCAGCGCATAGGCTTCATCACCGGCCTGGACACCGACGCGTTTGGCCAGGGTCAGGCACGTCATCGCTACGTCCTGTGCCGTGTCCCAGAAACGGTTGAGGGTGACGATGGCGTCGTCGTTGAGCTCACCCTTGATCGATTGCGCATTGATCAGGTTGATGATCGAACGGCTGCCCAACAGGTTCACTGCCCGCTGGATCGCGGTGATTTTGTTGCTCAAGCCGTAGTACGGCGAGTTGACGATTTTCAGCAAGGCGCCGGAAAGGCCTGGGTCCTGGGAGATCAGCTTCGCGATCACCTCCAGGTCCGGGTCGGGCATGTATTGCTCCATCTGCAGATCCACCATGATCTGCGGCTGGGCCGGCACGCTGATGCCTTGCAGGGACTGTTGAATCTGTTCGGTCGTCAGTTCTTGGGACATCAGTACGCACTCCGGGTCAGGCGGGGATTCTAACCTTTATAAAGTTCGATCCGACACATTGGCCGGTAGATCACTTGAAGTTTCATCCGCAAATGCTCAGGCCCTCTTCCGGGCACAGCGCAAGCTCCCTCGCCACATGTCCAGTCGCCGGCCTATCCTGGATCTCAACACGCTATACTCCCGCTCTTTTTTCCGGAGCGACGTCATGTCCCTGCCTAGCCTGCGCCTCAAAGCCAACGCCGACCGTCGCCTGCGAAACGGCCACTTGTGGGTTTACAGCAACGAAATCGATGTAGCCGCTACGCCTTTGCACGGTTTCAAGGCCGGCGACCAAGCGATCCTCGAAGCCGCCAGCGGCAAGCCGCTGGGCATCGTTGCCATGAGCCCGAACAACCTGATCTGCGCCCGCTTGCTGTCACGCGACATCAAGTTGCCGCTGGACAAGTCGCTGCTGGTGCATCGCCTGAACGTGGCCCTGTCCCTGCGCGATCGCCTGTTCGACAAGCCGTTCTATCGCCTGGTCTACGGCGACTCCGACCTGCTGCCAGGCCTGGTGGTCGACCGTTTCGGCGACATCCTGGTGGTGCAGATCGCCTCGGCGACCATGGAAGCTCACAAAGATGACGTGATCGCGGCACTGACCCAAGTGCTCAAGCCAAGCGGCATTCTGTTCAAGAACGACTCCGCCGCCCGTGATGCCGAAGGCCTCAACCGCTACGTCGAAACCGTGTTCGGCCTGGTGCCGGAGTGGGTCGCGCTGGAAGAAAACGGCGTGAAATTCGAAGCGCCCGTCATCCAGGGGCAGAAAACCGGCTGGTTCTACGACCACCGCATGAACCGCGCGCGTCTGGCCCCTTACGCCAAAGGTAAACGCGTACTGGACTTGTACAGCTACATCGGCGGCTGGGGCGTTCAAGCGGCTGCCTTCGGCGCCAGTGAAGTGTTCTGCGTCGACGCTTCGGCCTTCGCCCTCGACGGGGTCGAGCGCAACGCCGCACTGAACGGCGTCGCCGAAAAAATGACCTGCATCGAAGGCGACGTGTTCGAAGCCCTGAAGGAACTGAAAGCCAGCGAAGAACGTTTCGACGTCATCGTGGCCGACCCTCCTGCCTTCATCAAACGCAAGAAAGACATGAAAAACGGTGAAGGTGCTTACCGTCGTCTGAACGAGCAAGCCATGCGCCTGCTCAGCAAGGACGGCATCCTGGTCAGCGCTTCATGCTCGATGCACCTGCCGGAAGATGATCTGCAGAACATCCTGCTGACCAGTGCCCGTCACCTGGACCGCAACATCCAGATGCTGGAGCGCGGCGGTCAGGGCCCGGATCACCCGGTACACCCGGCCATTGCCGAGACCCGCTACATCAAGAGCATTACCTGCCGTTTGTTGCCAAACAGCTGAGTGTGCTGGTTTGACGGGGAGCCAACAGGCTCTCCGTCAGCCGTTTTGCTCCCACAAAATCTACTTTTCGCCCTCAACGTCTTACTCTTGCAGTCCTACTGGCTTGCAGGACGTTTCCCTGCAGATCCTACTTTAAAGAATACGACTTACAAACTTCCTCCAAACCCAAGATCGCTCCGACAAAATTACTGGAATATTCCTACTTAATATCCCCTTGATAAGAACTCATTACGGCCTATGATTAAGTTGTCACCACGAAGTGACACTCACTATCAATAACAAGGAGTTCAAAACATGAAAGCAATTACTCTGGAAGCTAACAAGATCGCTAATCTGGCTTTTCTGGTTGCGCCAAAAGCCCGTTAAGTAAATGAGACGCTGGGGAGTGCCGGCTACCCAGCGTTTTCTATGGCACAGCCCAGAGCGAACGGCCCATCATGCAGATAAATCCATACCTGTTCATACTTCCCCGTACGCCCGGACAAATAGTCTGGGATTACAAAAATCACAAACAATTTGAACTCAATCTTGAATATTCAACCCGGCTCGCACAACTTATCAGCGACCCCGAACTGTATAACGACAGCAACATAGTCGACACTCAACTTTTTAACGCTGGAATACTGACCACTTCAATACAAGACACTCTTGAATGGGGCTGGGATGAACTGTCGAAAATATTTCATATCGGCACCAAGAACATCCCCTGCGTACATATTCCTCAGAATATCCATGAATGGTCCCGACACTATCTGGACCATTGCACCGAAGTACTGGCCGCTCCCGCGCCGCACGCCAGGCTTACAGAACGCCATGCAGGTGAGTTGATTGCCCTGCCAAAACCTGCCTGCCCACCCGAAGGTGCTCTTGCCAATGTCCTGGTCAGTCGAAAAACCTGCCGCACTTTCACGGATGCAGCGGTTTCACTGAAGGATGTCAGCACACTGCTTTACCTGTCCCTGGGCTATTTACATGAGCGTGACAACGACATCGACGAAACCATCGTCGAAGGTCTCGGTGCCCGGCGCAGCAGCCCGTCCGGTGGCGGACTGAATGCTTGCGAAGGTTTTCTTCTTGTACAAAACGTCAACGGCCTGAATCCCGGGCTCTACGCCTACCATCCCATCGATCATGCACTGAGCTTTGTCAACCCGATACCTTCCTCGCCCTTGGGGCAGTTGCTGTGTGGGCAACATTTCATCAATAACCTGCCGGTGGGCCTGTTCATTACCGCTCGCTTCGACAAGTTGTGGTGGAAATATGAACACTCGCGAGCCTACCGCATGGCCTTCGTGGAGGCGGGGCACATTTCCCAGACGTTCCAGTTGGTGGCCACTGCTCTGGGGTTGAACACGTGGCTGACCGGAGCGCTGACGGACGATCAGGTCGAAATGTTACTGGGGCTCGAGAACAGCGCGGAACAACCCTTGTTTTTTGTTGGCTGCGGGCAGAGCGAAGGGCAAGTGATGTGTAAGGAATTAAAAGAACTGCTGAGCAGTCGGGAGCCGCAACAATGACTCATCCCACCATTGACCCGTTGGACCGCCCCGTTTCATGGGCTCATTGTTTCACCCTCGGCGACTGGAATACCCGCGCGTCGGTGCGAACCAGCGAGCATGACTATCTATTACCGCCAGACCTGGAACAGCAACTGGAAACACGTCACTGGTTTCCCCCAGGTTTCCTGGCTTACCTGAATCACCCGGCTATCAAGGCGCTAGGTCCAACCGTCATCCATCGGCTGTCGGCCAATCATCTGGTGTACTTCCTCGACTACACCACCGTGCTCGAACATCGCATCGTCAACCGTTCCGTGGAAACCATCATCCACGGCGAACTGAAGGTCAACATTCCTTCGCGGATGAAAACTGCCGCGCTTCAGCTTTATACCGACGAGGGTTATCACGCGCTGTTCTCCAATAGCCTTGCCGAGCAGATTGCCGGGTTCTACGGGATCAACTTGCGCCCGGTCATGCCGCAGCGCATCACGCGATTGAACACCCTGCTCGAGCGCACACCTGACAAGCACCGAGCGCTGGCCTGGTTTCTCGTCGGGTTCGTGTCGGAGACGATCATTGCCAGGGAACTGCTCGACGCCTGCCGTGACGACCTGGTGTCCAGCGTCCAGGCAATGCTCAGGGATCATCTTGCGGATGAGGCGCGCCACAGTCGCTATTTCTCTGAAGTGTTCCATTACCTGTGGCTGACGCTGAACAGCCGCCAACGCCTATTCGCCGCCAGGCTGTTGATGGACTGCATCCGGATTTTCTTCGAAGCCGATGAGCGCTGGCTGCGGGAAAGCCTGCACAGCGCGGGGGTCGGCGAGACAGCCGTCACGGAAGTTCTCGGCGAGCTGACCAGCCCCCAAGCCACCCTTGTCCGTGCGCGATCCGGCGCCGAGGCAATGCTTCAGGCTCTGAAGAAGGCCGGTTTCTTCGATCTGGCTTACAACCGGCAACTATTCATGAAGGCAGGACTGATCGATGGATGAAGGCCACTCTGCTGCAACCTCCAGACACCGCCGAGGAAAGGTCAGCCTGTTGTTGGCAATGGTGCTGCTTGGCGTGTTCCCGCTGGATGTCCTGCTTCCCTCGTTCCCTGCGCTCGCCGAACACTTTCGCAACACGCGGGCCGATATTGCGCTGTCGGTCAGTCTATTTGCCATCGGCATAGCGGCCTCTCAACTGCTGCTCGGGCCGCTGTCCGATGTGATCGGGCGCAAAGGACTGTTGCTCGCCGGAATAACCGTTTCGATGCTGGGCGCAGTGGGCTGCCTATTGACCACGGACTATGGCTACTTCCTGCTGTTCCGTGTCATTCAAGCCTTGGGCTGCGGGTGTTTCGTGCTGTCACAAGCGCTGGTGCAGGATCTGTTCGAGGGTGAGGAACGTACCCGGTTGCGGGTCCTGATGGTCACCGCCAGCGGCATTTTCATCTCGGTCTCGCCATTGGCCGGAACATTCCTGCAAGCCACGCTGGGCTGGCAGGGCAGCTTTGGGATGTTTATCGCAGTGGCTGGCGTGGTACTGCTCAAAGCCTGTCTGTTTCTCGAAAACACCCGTCCGGTGGTAACTGGAGCCCGGCCGAATATCCTCCAGTCTTATGGTCGGGTCCTGCGTGATGCCGACTTCTTGCCCTACTGGTTGATCTCTGCCTTTGCTTTCGCCTGCCATTTTTCGTTCATCGTCATTTCGCCGCTGATTTTCATGGATCAACTCCAGCTATCGGCCTATGACTTCTCGCTGATTCTGTTGATGTACGGCGGCGCCTACATTGTCGGAGGCATGGTGGCGACTCTCTTGGGTAAACGCATCAGTCCCGGCCATCAAATCATCAGCGGGTTGAGCCTGATCCTGCTGTCTGGCCTCATCATGCTTTACCTCGCGAGCCACTTTGCGCTGTCCCCGATCACCGTCCTGATACCGATGCTTATCTGTACCGCCGGCACCACCATCACTCGACCGGCCGCCAGTTCCAAAGCCATGAGCCTGTTCCCTGAAAATGCGGGAACCTCCGCGTCGGCCGGCAGCACGGTGACTTTCATCTGCGGTGGATTGATCAGTGCGCTCATCAGCCTGAGCCCGGCCAATCTGCAATCCACTCTTGGATACAGTTTCATCATTTTGAGCAGCGCGGCGCTGGCGCTGAACAGTCGTATCAATCGTCGAGCCAAAAGCCCAAGAGCCAGCCCAAGCACCGAATAATCCGGCCGATCGTCACCCCACACGCGCCATCAGCGCTGGTTCAACACTTTCCGGCATTCCCTCTTGACGCCACCGGTGTAGAATCGCGAGATTCATCGCCATTCATCCCCCGGCGGGTTTATGAGCTCAAGCTGAAGCGCGCGGCGATCCCGCAAAGTTATCGGCAACTTCCGGACACACGGCCATTTCTGAGTGTTCCAGACGTCAATAGAAGCTCACTTCCCTTTTGATACCTGATTAGCCGCCCGGAGTGCTTCATGCCTGATTACCGCTCGAAAACATCCACCCACGGCCGCAACATGGCCGGTGCCCGCGCACTGTGGCGCGCCACGGGGATGAAAGATGACGACTTCAAGAAGCCGATCATCGCCATTGCCAACTCCTTTACCCAGTTCGTACCGGGCCATGTGCACCTCAAGGATCTGGGACAACTGGTCGCTCGCGAAATCGAACGGGCCGGCGGCGTCGCCAAGGAATTCAACACCATCGCCGTGGATGATGGCATCGCCATGGGCCACGACGGCATGCTCTATTCGCTGCCGAGCCGCGAGATCATCGCCGACTCCGTCGAATACATGGTCAACGCCCACTGCGCCGACGCCATCGTCTGCATCTCCAACTGCGACAAGATCACCCCGGGCATGTTGATGGCCGCCCTGCGCCTGAACATCCCGGTGATCTTCGTGTCCGGCGGGCCGATGGAAGCCGGCAAGACCAAACTGGCCAGCCACGGTCTCGATCTGGTCGACGCCATGGTGATCGCCGCCGACTCCAGCGCATCCGACGAGAAAGTCGCCGAGTACGAGCGTAGCGCTTGCCCGACCTGCGGTTCGTGCTCCGGCATGTTCACCGCCAACTCGATGAACTGCCTGGTTGAAGCCCTGGGTCTGGCATTGCCGGGCAACGGTTCGACCCTGGCCACCCACAGCGACCGCGAACAGCTGTTCCTGCAGGCCGGCCGCACCATCGTCGAGCTGTGCAAGCGTTACTACGGCGAGAACGATGAGTCGGTGTTGCCGCGCAACATCGCCAACTTCAAGGCGTTCGAAAACGCCATGACCCTGGACATCGCCATGGGCGGTTCCACCAACACCATCCTGCACTTGCTGGCCGCAGCCCAGGAAGCCGAGATCGATTTCGACCTGCGCGACATCGACCGTCTCTCCCGTCATGTGCCGCAACTGTGCAAAGTCGCGCCGAACATCCAGAAGTACCACATGGAAGATGTGCACCGTGCCGGCGGGATCTTCAGCATCCTCGGTTCCCTGGCCCGTGGCGGTCTATTGCACACCGACCTGCCGACCGTGCACAGCAAATCCCTGGCTGAAGGCATCGCCAAGTGGGACATCACCCAGACCACCGACGAAGCCGTGCATCACTTCTTCAAGGCCGGCCCGGCGGGCATTCCGACGCAAACCGCGTTCAGCCAGTCGACCCGTTGGGAAACCCTGGACGACGACCGTGAAAACGGCTGCATCCGCAGTGTCGAACACGCTTACTCGAAAGAAGGCGGCCTGGCCGTTCTGTACGGCAACATCGCTCTGGATGGCTGCGTGGTAAAAACCGCCGGCGTCGACGAGTCGATCCACGTCTTCGAAGGCAACGCGAAGATCTTCGAAAGCCAGGACAGCGCCGTACGCGGCATCCTCGCCGACGAAGTGAAGGCCGGCGACATCGTGATCATTCGTTACGAAGGCCCGAAAGGCGGCCCGGGCATGCAGGAAATGCTCTACCCGACGTCTTACCTGAAATCCAAAGGCCTGGGCAAAGCCTGCGCCCTGCTCACCGACGGCCGTTTCTCTGGCGGTACTTCGGGCCTGTCCATTGGCCACGCTTCGCCAGAAGCCGCTGCTGGCGGCGCGATCGGCCTGGTGCAGGATGGCGACAAGGTACTGATCGACATTCCGAACCGCTCGATCAACCTGTTGATCAGCGATGAAGAAATGGCCGCACGCCGTGTCGAGCAGGACAAGAAAGGTTGGAAACCGGTGGAAGTGCGTCCACGCAAAGTGACCACTGCGCTGAAAGCCTATGCCCTGTTGGCCACCAGCGCCGACAAGGGTGCGGTACGTAACAAGGCGATGCTCGACGGGCTGTAAGCCTCAGTCGCAGAAACAAAAATGCCCCGCCAAGTGCGGGGCAGATCGTTCCCACGCTCCCGCGTGGGAATGCCTCAAGGGACGCTCCGCGTCTAGTGACGCGGAGCGTCACGGGCTGCATTCCCACGCAGAGCGTGGGAACGATCATCACCGAAGATCCGCGAGGCTTGCCCGCGATGGGTGCGACTCGGTCTTACTGAATCTCTTCCGGTTTAACGATCACCCAGTTCTTGTCCGCCGTCACCGCCAAGCCTTCTTTCGCCTGGGCTGCTGCGTTTTTGGCCATCATGCCGTTAATCTGAGTCATGTATTTGTCTTTGCGATTGACCCACAAATGGATGCCGCCCTTGGATGCGTCGACGCTGTGGAACAGCATGTAGCCATCGCTGGTCGGGGTATCGCCGCCCACCAGGACCGGTTTTTTCCATTCATCAATGTAAGTCAGAATCGCTGCCTGCTTGCCGGCCATCCAGGTTGCCGGGGTCCACAGGTACGGGGTCAGTTCGAGGCCAAGGTTGGCCTTCTCGTCATACTTGCCGGCAGTGATCTGCTTACGCGCCGTGGTCAGTTCGCCAGTCTTGCGGTCCTTGAGCATCGTGGTCACGCCAATCACGTTCTGTGGTTTGACGTTGTAGCCGTACTTCGGATCGGCAGCGACCATGCGCACCAATTCTTCGGAGGCAGCGGTCATCACGTAGACCTCAATGCCGTTCTCCATCAGCTTGTTGTAGAGCTCTTTCTGACCGGTGAAGATTTTCGGCGGGTTGACGTCGATGGTCTTGACCACATCGCCTTCGTAATAAGTGCTCGGCACCGGTTTGCCAGACGCCATCAGCTCATCGACGTTACCCTTGAGCTCCTGAAGCGTGAACCCGGAAAACACTTGGGCGACCCATGGATAGCAAACCATGTCGTCAATTTCGCAGAGGCGATAGTAATAGCTGAACAGGCTTTCCTTATGGTCGGCCGTGTCCTTGAACGGGATCAGTTTCAGGGAGGGATCAAGGCTCTCGCGCGTGATCAGGCCCTTGTTTTCCATGAACGGCAACAAGGACTCTTCGAGGTCATAGCGGTAGCTGGTGTTGTCCATGTCGAACACCGCGAAGTTACCCTTGTTGGCGTTGGCCGCGATCATCGCATCCAGCGCCTTGGCCTGATCGGCAGGCCAGTGCTTCAGGTCCGTAGCGAACGCCTGGCCGGCAAGGCCAAAGCCCAAACTCAATCCAAGTGCGACAGCCAGAAATTTCGGTGCGAGCTTCATCGGCGCTTCTCCCTGATTCAAAGAAATCGACGCTAACAAATAAGTGTGACAGTCCTCGTCTGTCAGCGACCGCCCGCGTTCCTATTGCGCCAACTGCATCTCCGACAGCGACACTCCCTTATTCCAAAAACGACGGAAACCATATTTTTTTGATATTAATTCATTAGTTTTCAAGCTGTTAGGCTTCCCCGTTCGCGGCAAGCCCCGGAAGGCCGGGGTCGGTGGCGGCGCGACCTTCGCCGCGCTGATCGTGCTACCGGCCATGGGTTTGCCGGTGTCACTGGTGGCGTTGTTGATTTCGGTTGAGCCGTTGATTGATATGGGGCGTACGGCGTTGAACGTGAGTGGTTCGATTACGGCGGGGGCGATTACCAGCCAGATGATGCAGCAGACGGATAAAGCGTTGCTGGAGGCGGATGAGCATTCGGAGTTGGCTCACGCTTAAGGAGGGTGTCCTGAGGTTTGTGTAAACGGTCATTAGGCGCACACTGCCTTTCCCAAGGAGTCTCAATGACCGAGCCCAAGCGCACTAAACGAGTCAAACCCGATCCTGAACTGGTAAAGCTGGCCGACAGCCTGTTGACCAACTACCGAAAACCCGAAGATCTGATCGGCGAAAATGGCCTGCTCAAGCAGCTCACCAAGATGCTCGTCGAACGAGCGCTGGAAGCTGAAATGACCGAGCACCTGGGGCATGACAAAAGCGCAGCCGTTACCAATGCCGAAGGAAATGCTCGCAACGGCCATAGCGGTAAGACGCTCAAGGGCGACTTTGGCGAGCTACCGCTGGAGATTCCCCGTGATCGCCAGGGAATGTTCGAGCCCCAGCTAGTTTCCAAGCACCAGACGCGTTGGACCGGCTTCGATGACAAGGTCATTTCGCTGTACGCCCGAGGGATGACTGTTCGGGAAATTCAGGGGCACCTGCAGGAGATGTACGGCACAGAGGTCTCTCCTAGCCTCATCTCGGCGATTACCGACGCCGTTAGCGAAGAGGTCAAAGTCTGGCAATCGCGTCCTCTGGACGAGCTCTATCCGATCCTCTACCTCGATTGCATTCACGTCAAAGTGCGCGACAGTGGCGCGGTCAGAACCAAGGCGGTTTACTTGGCCATTGGCGTCAATATGGACGGTCGAAAAGAAGTTCTAGGATTGTGGATCGCACAGACTGAAGGTGCCAAATTCTGGCTGCAAGTAGTCACAGAGCTTAAAACACGCGGGGTAAAAGACATCTTTATCGCCTGCGTGGATGGGCTCAAGGGCTTTCCTGAGGCGATCGAAGTGGTCTATCCGCAAGCCTCGGTTCAACTGTGCATCGTGCATATGGTGCGCAACAGCTTGAAGTTCGTATCGTGGAAGCATCAACGCGAAGCCGCTGCCGACCTCAAGCTTATTTACCGCTCGACGACGGTTGAAATGGCCGAGCAAAAGCTGACCGATTTCGAGGCCAAATGGGATGATCGATACCCTCTGATCAGCCAGTCATGGCGCAAAAACTGGGCGAGGGTCATACCTCTATTCGATTATCCACCTGAGATACGGACGGTGATCTATACCACCAACGCCATCGAGTCGATCAACATGAGCTTGCGCAAGGTCACCAAAAGCAGAGCCTCATTCCCGACTGATGACGCGGTTATGAAGCTCTTTTATCTGGCGCTGAATAACATCAGCAAGAAGTGGACAATGCCAATCAGGGACTGGGCGGGGGCCTTGAACCGGTTCAGTATCCAGTTCGAAGACCGGCTTTTGCAGGATTAACAGCAACGCCGTTTACACAGAATCCCGTACACCCCCCGCTTAAGCCGTACCGATCGTTCCCACGCTCCCGCGTGGGAATGCCTCAAGGGACGCTCCGCGTCCAGTGACGCGGAGCGTCATGGGCTGCATTCCCACGCAGAGCGTGGGAACGATCTATGTGCGCTCCCACACCTCGAAGCTATACGCCGGTTTGTCACCCTCCGCCGGGTTCGGAACATTCGACACCAGTTTCCACTGGTTCAAATCAAACTCCGGAAACCACGCATCTCCTTCCGGGCTCAGTGCCACGCGGGTCAGGTACAGCCGATCAGCCTGTGCCAACCCTTGCGCATACAGCTGCGCCCCGCCAATCAACATCACCTCATCGACGCCCTGCTCGTTCGCCCATTGCTGCGCGCGAACCACTGCTGCCTCCAGCGACGGATAAACCTCCGCGCCTTCCAGTTGCAGATCCGCCTGACGGCTGACCACGATGTTCAACCGGCCCGGCAGCGGACGACCGAGGGAATCCCAGGTCTTGCGACCCATGATGATCGGCTTGCCGAGGGTGGTGGCCTTGAAGTATTTGAAGTCCCCCGGCAAGTGCCAGGGCATGCTGTTGTCGACGCCGATCACACGGTTTTCACCGAGGGCTGCGATCAGGCTGAGGGGGAGTGATTTAGTCATGTCGGCGAGGATACCAGAGCCTCCCTTACCCCGATAAGCGTCACAGCGGTTATGCTCATCGCTCAATTAAGCGACGGGATGCCGCGTGACTGAACTGAATAACCTCTGGCTGACAGAAACCATACGCCTGCGTGAAGAACACGCGGGTCCCCTGGACGACCTGGAAGCCAATCGAATCGCCCGTAGCGCCGGCGGCGATCTGCCGACGCGCATTCAACGCCGCGCCCTGTGGCTGGCTGAGCGCGACGGACAGGCCCACGCCCTCAAACATTGGCTGCAAGGCGCGCGACTGGCGCTGATCGTGCTGGCCACTCTGGCCGTGATCAGTGGCGCCGGCCTGGCGTTTGCCGCGCTGGGCGACGGCCAAATCCCGGTCAATGTGTTCTGGGCGTTGGGCAGCCTGCTCGGGTTGAACCTGATTCTATTGCTGAGCTGGGCCTTGGGCCTGGTGTTTGCCGGCGAACAGGGTGCCGCCCTCGGACGCTTGTGGCTGTGGCTCAGTGAAAAACTCGCCCGCGATGCCAACGCCGCGCAACTGGCGCCGGCCCTGCTGCTGTTGCTGCAACGGCAGAAACTCAATCGTTGGGCACTTGGCCTACTGGTCAATGGATTGTGGTTGTTGGCAATGCTCAGCGCTTTAGTGATGGTGCTGACGCTGATGGCGACCCGGCGCTACGGCTTCGTCTGGGAAACCACCATTCTCGGCGGCGACACCTTCGTCGCCATGACCCAAGCCCTCGGCGCCCTGCCGGCCTTGCTCGGTTTCAGCGTGCCCAGCGTGGAGATGATCCGCGCCAGCGGCGATGCCGCGCTGAACATCGAAAGCGCCCGCCAGGCCTGGGCGGCGTGGCTGGTTGGGGTGCTGTTGGTGTACGGCGTTTTGCCGCGATTGTTGCTCGCATTGTTCTGCCTGTGGCGCTGGAAAACCGGTCAAGCAGCCCTGCATCTGGATTTGAACCTGCCCGGCTACGCCCAACTGCGCGAACGGCTGATGCCCACCAGCGAACGCCTGGGCATCAGCGATGCCGCGCCAGAACAACTTCATCGGGTGGAAAGCGCCGCCAGCGACCTGCAAAGCGATGGCGCGCTGTTGGTGGCCATCGAACTGGACGAGCAACGCCCCTGGCCGCCGCAATTGCCGAAAACCGTCAACAACGCCGGCGTCCTCGACAGCCGTGAATCGCGGCACAAACTGCTCGAACAACTGAGTCGTTTTCCTCCGGCCCGTCTGGCCATCGCCTGTGACCCACGGCGTTCGCCGGACCGTGGCAGCCTGGCGCTGATTGCCGAACTGGCCCGCAGCGCCAGCGCCACCCGCGTGTGGTTGTTGCAAGCGCCGCCCGGCGAAGCGCTGGATGCCGAACGCCTGGGCGACTGGCATGTTGCGCTACAACAACTGGACCTGCCATTCGCCGATTGCGCGCCGTTGAACTGGCTGGAGACGGGTCATGACTAATCCCTTAAAGCTCGCCGTGGTCGGTCACACCAATGTCGGCAAAACTTCGTTGCTGCGAACGCTGACACGAGACGTCGGCTTCGGCGAAGTGTCCCATCGTCCCAGCACCACTCGCCACGTCGAAGGCGCACGATTGTCGGTAGACGGCGAGCCATTGCTTGATCTCTTCGACACTCCGGGCCTGGAAGACGCCATCGCCCTACTCGACTACCTCGAACGCCTGGAACGACCTGGCGAACGCCTCGACGGCCCGGCACGATTGGCGCGTTTTCTGGAGAGCAGCGAAGCCCGGCAGCGCTTCGAACAGGAAGCCAAAGTGCTGCGGCAATTGCTCGCCTCGGACGCCGGCCTCTATGTGATCGACGCCCGAGAGCCGGTGCTGGCCAAGTACCGCGACGAACTGGAAGTGTTGGCCAGTTGCGGCAAACCGCTGCTGCCGGTGTTGAATTTTGTCAGCAGCGCCCAGCATCGCGAACCTGATTGGCGCGAAGCACTGGCGCGGTTGGGCTTGCATGCCTTGGTGCGCTTCGACAGCGTCGCGCCACCGGAAGATGGCGAGCGTCGACTCTATGAAAGCCTCGCGCTGCTGCTGGAAAACTCCCGCGAACAGCTTGAGCGTTTGATTGCCGACCAGCAGGCCCAACGCCTGGCCCGTCAGCAAAGTGCAGCGCGGCTGATTGCCGATTTATTGATCGATTGCGCCGCCTGCCGCCGCAGTGTGGTCAGCGAGGCGGCGCAGGAACAGCAAGCGATCAGCGAACTGCGCAAAGCCGTGCGTCAGCGCGAACAACGCTGCGTCGAGGCCTTGCTCAAGCTCTACGCTTTCCGCCCACAAGATGCGGCGGCCAGTGACTTGCCGTTGCTTGATGGCCGCTGGGGCGATGATCTGTTCAACCCGGAAACCCTGAAGCAGCTCGGTGTGCGGGTCGGCGGCGGTATCGCGGCCGGCGCGGCGGCCGGGGCCGGGGTTGATTTGCTGGTGGGCGGCCTGACCCTCGGCGCTGCGGCGCTGGCCGGAGCGATTGCCGGCGGCGCCCTGCAAACCGCCCGCAGTTACGGCGGCCGCCTGCTGGGAAAAATCAAAGGGCAGCGAGAACTGACTGTCGACGACGGCGTGTTACGGCTGTTGGCCTTGCGCCAGCGACAATTGCTGCAGGCTCTGAATTCCCGTGGGCATGCGGCGATGGACAGCATTCAGGTCGCCACGCCGCAGGATAAAACCTGGCGCGAAGGCAAACTGCCGGATGCGCTGAACAAGGCGCGGGCGCATCCGCAATGGTCGTCGCTCAATCCTCATTCGAAGTTGAGTCAGGCGGAGCGCCAAGAGCAGGTTGAGGTGTTGGCTGGGAAGGTGGTTGATAGTTAAGTACGCCTTCGCGGGCAAGTCGGATCGCCGCAGTTCTTCAACCGAGGCCATTTACTGCGCCTCAGCACACCCGTCCCTCATCGTCTATTTGTGCAACAGGCGTAAACCGTTGAACACCACCAACAGGCTCACGCCCATGTCGGCGAACACCGCCATCCACATGGTGGCGAGCCCGGCGAAGGTTACCCCAAGAAAGATCGCCTTGATGACCAATGCCAGGGCGATGTTCTGTTTGAGGATATTCGAGGTCTGCCGCGACAGGCGGATGAAGGCCGGGATCTTGCGCAGATCGTCGTCCATCAGGGCGACATCGGCGGTTTCAATGGCGGTGTCGGTACCGGCGGCCGCCATGGCGAAACCGATCTCGGCCCGCGCCAGCGCCGGAGCGTCGTTGATACCGTCGCCGACCATTCCGACCCGATGGCCCTGGATATACAGCCTTTCAATGGCTTGCAGCTTATCGGTCGGCAACAGATCGCCCTGCGCCTGATCGATGCCCACGTGGGCGGCGATGACCTGAGCGGTGTGAACGTTGTCGCCGGTCAGCATCAGGGTTTTGATGCCCAGCTCATGCAATTGCTGGATCGCTTCGCGGCTGGACGCTTTCACGGTGTCTGCCACGGCAAACAATGCCAGTGGACCTGACTTGTCGAGCAACAGCACCACGGATTTGCCCTGTTTCTCCAGTGCAAACAGCTGCTCTTCCAGCGCGGGTGAACACAGGCCCAAGTCTTCCACCAGACGGTGGTTGCCCAAGTGATAGAGCTCACCGTTGATCTCGCCGCGTACACCACGCCCCGCCAGGGCTTCGAAGTTATCCACAGTCAGCGGCGCTAGTTGGCTATCCACAACTGCATCCACAGCCGCATTGGCGATGGCCAGCGACACCGGGTGATCCGAGCGACCGGCCAGTGCCGCCGCTATGGCCGGTGCTGTTCCATCAGCGGTTGGGTCGAGGGACAAATAGTCGGTCTGCACCGGTTTGCCGTGAGTGAGGGTGCCGGTCTTGTCGAGGGCCAGGTAATCGAGTTTGTGGCCGTGCTCCAGGTAAACGCCACCCTTGACCAGAATCCCTTTGCGCGCCGCCGCCGCAAGGCCGCTGACGATAGTCACCGGGGTGGAAATCACCAGCGCACATGGGCAGGCGACCACCAGCAACACCAGTGCCCGGTAGATCCAGTCGAACCACAACGCGTCCATGAACAGCGGCGGGATCACCGCCACGGCCAGGGCCAGGATGAACACCGCCGGGGTGTAGATTTTCGAGAAGGCGTCGACGAAACGCTGGGTCGGAGCGCGTGCCCCCTGAGCCTGTTCCACGGCGTGGATAATCCGCGCCAGGGTCGAATTGTTCGCCGCAGCGGTTACCGTGTATTCCAGCGAACCGGACTGGTTGATGGTGCCGGCGAACACCTTGTCGCCAATGGTTTTCTCCACCGGCAGGCTTTCACCGGTGATCGGCGCCTGATCGATGGTCGAGTTGCCGGACAGCACTTCGCCGTCCAGGCCAATCCGTTCGCCGGGACGCACCCGCACCCGCGCACCCAGTTCGATGTTTTTAACCGGTTGGGCGATCCAACTGCCATCCGCCTGCTGCACCGTGGCCTGCTCGGGAGCCATCTGCATCAGCCCGCCGATGGCGTTGCGCGCCCGGTCCAGAGACCTGGCTTCGATCAACTCAGCCACGGTGAACAGGAACATCACCATCGCCGCTTCCGGCCATTGGCCGATCAGAATCGCCCCGGTCACCGCGATGCTCATCAGCGCGTTGATGTTCAGGTTGAGGTTTTTCAGGGCAATCCAGCCCTTCTTGTAAGTGCTGAGGCCACCGCTGAGGATCGAGATCAGCGCGATAACCGCCACCACCCAGTTTGGCGCCGCATTGGTGAAGTGGAGAAGCTCGGCAGCCAGCGCCCCGACGCCGGACAGGGCCAGCGGCCACCAGGGCTTTTTCGCAGGTGCAGGGCTCGACACTGGCGTTTCAGCGCCCTGCTCCATCGGTTCGGCGTGCATGCCGAGGGACTTGATCGCGTCGATGATCGGCGTAGTGCTTGGCAGGTCATGGGTCACGCCCAACACCCGATTGATCAGGTTGAATTCCAGTTGCCGCACACCTGCAAGCTTCCCGAGTTTGTTCTGGATCAGCGTTTGCTCGGTCGGGCAGTCCATGGCTTCGATGCGGAAACTGCTCAACCGCGCGCCGGCGGTCGGCGTCTCGCTCAACACAATCCGCGAAGGTGCCGCGGCTTTGGAGGCACAGCAGGAATCCCCGTGGTTTCCATGCTCATGCCGGATGACAGGCTTCAGTTTGTGGCTGTGATCGTGCCCGGCTTCGGGTTTGTGGGTGTGAAGAGAATCGCTCATCGGTCGCGTCCATGAAAGTGCCTGTTGCCAAGTAAAGACCCTGTAGCCACTATAGGGTCAAGCATCCTTTTGGAGATTGTCGCGATGAAAATCGGAGAACTGGCGAAACTCACCGACTGCGCCGTGGAAACCATTCGCTACTACGAGCGCGAAAACCTGCTGCCGGAGCCGGCCCGCAGCGACGGCAACTACCGCGTCTACACCCAGGCCCACGCCGAGCGCCTGACCTTCATCCGCAACTGCCGCACTCTGGACATGACCCTCGAGGAAATCCGCAGCCTGCTGGCCCTGCGCGACAGCCCGCAGGATCAATGCGAAAACGTCAATGCGTTGATCGATGAACATATCCACCATGTGAAAGCTCGGATCGATGGTTTGCTGGCCTTGCAGACACAACTGCTCGACCTGCGCCAACGCTGCAGCGAAGGGCCGGATATCGATCAGTGCGGGATTTTGCAGCGGCTGGAAGTGAGCGGCGGGGTTGTGGCGACGGAGGTTGAGCATTCCCATGTTGGGCGCAGTCACGGGCATTAGCAGCTCCTGATCGTTCCCACGCTTGCGTGGGAACGATCAGGAGGGACTAGACCGCCATCGGCGCGGTCATCGGCGCGTGGTGTTCATAGCCTTCCAGCGAGAAATCACTTGGTTCGATCAACTCCAGCCATTCCGGCTGATAAACACCAGTCTTGGCAAACTCCGGCACACGATCACTGATCACCAGTTTCGGCATCGGGAACGGCTCGCGCTTGAGCTGTTCGTTGAGCATGTCCAGATGGTTTTCGTAGACGTGGGCGTCGCCGATGAAATAGGTGAACCAGCGCGGCGTGTAACCGGTCAGGCGACCGATCAGGCTCAGCAGCGCGGCACCTTCGGTGAGGTTGAACGGCGTGCCCAGCCCCAGGTCGTTGGAGCGAATGTAGAGGGTCAAAGAGATCTCTTTGGTCTCAACGTTCGGGTGGAACTGATACAGCAAGTGGCACGGTGGCAGGGCCATTTCGTCGAGCTGGGCGACGTTCCAGCCGTGGAACAGAATGCGACGGCTGCCCGGGTCCTTGATGATGGTGTCGACGCACTGGCGGATCTGGTCGATCGCCTTGTACAGCACCACGTAGGCCTGACCAGCCTCGGAGCCTTCGGCAATCTGACGATAACCCTGGCTCAACGTCTGCTCGATGGCGGCCTGATTGCTGACCGGGATCTGCTTGTACGCCGGCCATTTGCGCCATTGCACGCCATAGATCTCGCCGAGGTCGTCTTCACCCTGACGGAACGGGTTGGCCAGCCACTGAGCGTTTTCGTTGGCGTTCTGGTCCCAGACCTTGCAGCCCAGCGCACGGAATTCGGCGGCGTTGTTCACCCCGCGTAGAAATCCGCACATTTCGCCGATGGCGGATTTGAAGGCCATCTTGCGAGTGGTGATCGCCGGGAAACCTTCCTGCAGATCGAAGCGCAGCATCGCGCCCGGAAAACTGATGGTGTTCACGCCGGTACGGTTGGCCTGTTTGGTGCCGTTCTTGATGACGTGGGCGACCAGTTCGAGATATTGCTTCATGAATTACCTGTGTCCTTGAACCCGGAAGCGTCGCCCCGGGGTTCGAATTTAACGCCTGTTTCTTATACAGCGGCCGCCGGGGTCGCCGGAGCGCGTCGATAAGCCAGCCAGATCAGGAACAGCCCGCAGACGATCATCGGTACACATAGCACCTGACCCATGGTCAGCCAGTTCCAGGCCAGATAACCCAGTTGCGCGTCCGGCACGCGAACGAATTCGACGATGAAACGGAAGAGGCCATAGAACAGCGCGAACATCCCGGACACCGCCATGGTCGGCCGCGGCTTGCGCGAGAACAGCCAGAGGATCACGAACAGCGCCACGCCTTCCAGCGCGAACTGGTACAGCTGCGACGGATGACGCGCCAGCTGCGCCGGATCGGTCGGGAAGACCATCGCCCACGGCACGTCGGTCGCCTTGCCCCACAATTCAGCGTTGATGAAGTTGCCAATGCGCCCGGCTCCCAGGCCAATCGGCACCATGGGCGCAACGAAGTCCATCAGCTGGAAGAACGACTTGTTGTTCTTTTTACCGAACCACAACGCCGCCAGCATCACGCCGATTAAGCCGCCGTGGAACGACATGCCGCCCTTCCACACTTCGAAAATCAGCAGTGGGTTGGCGATGTAGGCGCTCAGGTCGTAGAACAGCACATAACCCAAGCGGCCGCCGACGATAACGCCCATCGACATCCAGAACACCATGTCGGAGAGTTTCTCTTTGCTCCAGGTCGGATCGAAGCGGTTCAGCCGACGAGACGCCAGCCACCATGCGCCGCCGATGCCGATCAGGTACATCAGGCCGTACCAGTGGATTTTCAGCGGACCGATGGCCAGGGCCACCGGGTCGATCTGCGGGTAAGGCAGCATTGCGACTCCTCGTTAGAGTTGAAACCTTCAAAATTCCCGGGCCACGCTGTCACGCCAGGATTAAGCCAGGATTGCGCGATGCGTCAGAGCAGGAAGCTCAAGCCGACGCAAAACAGCAAAGCGGCAAACAGTCTTTTCAACAAGCGCGGCGACAGCCTGTGGGCCAGTCGCGCACCGAGGCGGGCGAAGACCATGCTGGTCAGGGCGATCCCCAGCAGCGCCGGCAAATACACAAAACCGAGACTATGGGCCGGCAGCAGTGGATCGTGCCAGCCCAGAATCATGAAACTTAATGCACTGGCCAAGGCGATGGGCAGGCCGCAGGCCGACGAAGTGGCCACCGCTTGCTGCATCGGCACGCTGCGCCAGGTCAGGAACGGCACGGTCAACGAGCCGCCGCCAATTCCGAAAATCGCCGAGGCCCAGCCAATGATGCTGCCGGCCACGGTCAGACCGACTTTACCGGGCACCGTTCGGCTGGCCTTGGGTTTGACGTCCAAAGCGAGTTGAACGGCGATGATCAGCGCGAATACGCCGATGATCTTCTGTAAATTCGGCCCGGAAATCGCTTCGGCCGTCAGCGCGCCGAAACCGGCACCGATCAGAATGCCGAGGGTCATCCAGGCAAAAATCGGCCAACGCACGGCGCCGCGGCGATGGTGCTCGCGAATCGCATTGACCGACGTAAAGATGATCGTCGCCAGCGAGGTGCCGACTGCCAGATGCGTCAGGATCGAGGCATCAAATCCCTGCAAGGTGAAACTGAACACCAGCACCGGGACAATAATGATCCCGCCGCCTACCCCGAACAGCCCGGCCAGCACGCCCGCGCAGGCGCCCAGCGCCAGATAGAGCAGAAATTCCATGGCCACATCCCCAAGCATCCCGAATCAGGAGCGGCATGGTAACGGATGCATGGCCTCGGGCTCCACTGTGATGGCGATGGATCGATGAGCGATGTCTGCGTAGAGTGAGCAAAAAACACACAAGGATCCCCTTATGTGCCTGATTGTTTTTGCCTGGCGGCCGGGTCACGCCCAGCCGTTGATCGTGGCGGCCAACCGCGACGAATTCTATGCCCGACCCAGCCTGCCCCTGGCGCAATGGCCGCATGCCCCGCACGTGTATGCCGGTCGCGACCTTGAGGCCGGCGGTACGTGGCTCGGTGTCGGCGCCAACGGGCGCTTCGCCGCGCTGACCAACATCCGTGACTCCCTTCAACCGCCGGCGCGCAAGTCGCGGGGTGAACTGGTTGCGCAGTTTCTCAGCGGCGACCTGTCGATTGATGACTATTTAAAGGACGTTGTCGGACGTTCGCCTGAATATGCCGGGTTTAATCTGTTGGTCGGCAATACCCACGAGCTATGGCACTTCAACGCTCGGGAGACGGAGGCGGTCATGCTCCCACCAGGCATTCATGGGTTATCGAACGCGGGGCTGGATACGCCGTGGCCGAAAGTGCTCAAGGCCAAGGCAGCCTTGAGCGAGGTGTTGGGCGATCCGCAGCCGCAGGCGCTGTTAGCCTTGCTCAGCGACTCGCAGACAGCGCCGCTTGCCGAATTGCCGGACACTGGCGTGGGACAGGCTACGGAGACGTTGTTGTCGAGCGTGTTTATCAAGAGCCCGACTTATGGGACACGGGCAAGCACGGCGTTGATTGTTCAGGCAGATGGGGGGCGGCATATGGTCGAAAGGAGTTTCGGGCCGTATGGAGGGCATTTGGGGGAGGTAGAGATCAGGATTTGAAGATGTGGTGTGTTTGCGGACGCCTTCGCGGGCAAGCCTCGCTCCTACAGGGGAATGCGATCAATCTGTAGGAGCGAGGCTTGCCCGCGAAGAGGCCCTCAGCGTTTCAGAGGGTTTTAACCGAAGCCGGATTAATCATCCGCGCCAAACCAAGGTTTTTCAGCGCCAGTTGCAGCGAGCTGTGGATAACTTGCGGGTTATCGATGGTCATCAGTTCCGCCAGCAACTCCTTGGCTTTGCTCAGATTGATCTGACGCAGCATCCACTTCACTTTCGGCAAGTTGGTAGCGTTCATCGACAGGCTGTCGAAACCCATCGCCATCAACAACACCGCTGCCGCCGGATCACCGGCCATTTCGCCGCAGATACTCACGGGCTTGCCTTCGGCATGGGCATCGCGCACCACGCTCTGCAAGGCCTGCAACACGGCCGGGTGCAGGTAGTCGTAGAGGTCGGCTACTCGCGGGTTGTTACGGTCCACGGCCAGCAGATACTGGGTCAGGTCGTTGGAGCCGACCGACAGGAAGTCCACTTGCCGCGCCAGCTCCTTGGTCTGATACACCGCCGCCGGAATCTCGATCATTACGCCAATCGGCGGCATCGGCACATCGGTGCCTTCGTCGCGGACTTCGCCCCAGGCCCGATGGATCAGGTGCAGGGCTTCTTCGAGTTCATGGGTGCCGGAAATCATCGGCAACAGGATGCGCAGGTTGTTCAAGCCTTCGCTGGCCTTGAGCATGGCGCGGGTCTGCACCAGGAAGATTTCCGGGTGGTCGAGGGTCACGCGAATGCCGCGCCAGCCGAGGAACGGGTTGTCTTCCTTGATCGGGAAGTACGACAGCGCCTTGTCGCCGCCGATGTCCAGGCTGCGCATGGTCACCGGTTGCGGATGGAATGCGGCGAGCTGCTCGCGATAAATTGCCAGCTGCTCTTTTTCGCTCGGGAAGCGCTGATTGATCATAAACGGCACTTCGGTGCGGTACAGCCCCACCCCCTCGGCACCGCGCTTCTGCGCCCGCGCCACGTCCGCCAGCAGGCCAGTGTTGACCCACAGCGGCATGCGGTGACCGTCGACCGTGATGCACGGCAGGTCCCGCAGTGCATCCAGCCCCAGGGCCAGCTGTTTCTCTTCCTCGACCACCTCGGCGAACTGCTTGCGCAGCACGTCACTCGGGTTGGTATAGACCTCACCGTGGTAGCCATCGACGATCATCTGGATCCCGTCGACCTTGGAGTACGGCAAGTCGACCAGGCCCATCACCGTCGGAATACCCATGGCGCGCGCCAGGATCGCCACGTGGGAGTTGCCGGAACCGAGTACCGACACCAGACCGACCAGCTTGCCTTCCGGCACCTCGCCGAGCATCGCCGGCGTCAGTTCTTCGCTGACCAGAATGGTGTTGTCGGGGTAGACCAGCGTCTGCTGCCGCTCTTCCTGTAAATAGGCGAGCAAGCGGCGACCGAGGTCTTTGACGTCCGAGGCGCGCTCACGCAGGTAGGCGTCGTCCATCAATTCGAAACGGTTGACGTGTTCGGTGACCACCTGGCGCAACGCGCCCTGGGCCCACTGACCGGTTTTGATCACCGTGGTGATTTCGCTGCCGAGCGAGGCATCGTCGAGCATCATCAGGTAAACGTCGAACAGCGCCCGTTCTTCAGGCCGCAGCTGGGTCGCCAACTTGGCGGACAAGGCACGCATGTCGGCGCGCACGCCTTCGATGGCGGTTTTGAACAGTTTCAGTTCAGCGTCGATGTCGGTGATGGTCTTGTCCGGCACCACGTCCAGATCGGCCGGTGGCAACATGACGACCGCGGTGCCGACCGCCGCGCCCGGCGAACCCGGTACACCGACGAACTTTGCTTCCTGGATGCCCTTGCCCTGACGACCCAGGCCACGGATCGAGCCAGTGGCCTCGGCGTGGGCGATAACGCCGGCAAGTTGCGCGCTCATCGTCACGAGGAAAGCTTCTTCACCTTCATCGAACTGGCGACGCTCTTTTTGCTGAATGACCAACACGCCGACGACGCGACGGTGGTGAATGATCGGCGCACCAAGGAACGAGGCGTAGCGCTCTTCACCGGTCTCGGCGAAGTAACGGTAGCGCGGGTGATCCGCGGCGTTCTCGAGGTTCAAGGGTTCTTCACGCGTGCCGACCAGGCCGACCAGACCTTCGTTGGGTGCCATGCTGACTTTGCCGATCGAGCGCTTGTTCAAGCCCTCGGTGGCCATCAGCACGAAGCGGTTGGTCTCAGGGTCAAGCAGATAGACCGAGCAGACCTGGCTGCCCATGGCCTCTTTGACGCGCAACACAATAATCCCCAACGCCGTCTTGAGATCCTTGGCGGAGTTAACTTCCTGGACGATCTTGCGCAGCGTATTGAGCATGGCTCGGGGTCGAACTCCGTCGTCAGTCGCGCGCTAAAAGGCGCGGGGCAAGCTCTTTGAGAGCGCGGCGATACACCTCGCGCTTGAATGTCACCACCTGGCCCAACGGATACCAATAACTGACCCAGCGCCAGCCATCGAATTCCGGTTTACCGGTCAAATCCATCCGCACCCGCTGCTCGTTGGAGATCAGGCGCAGGAGAAACCATTTCTGCTTCTGGCCGATGCACAGCGGTTGGCTGTGTGTCCTGACCAGACGTTGCGGCAAACGATAGCGCAACCAGCCCCGGGTGCAGGCGAGTATTTCAACATCTTCGCGCTCCAGGCCCACTTCTTCGTTCAGCTCGCGGTACAAGGCGTCTTCCGGCGTCTCCTGGGGATTGATCCCTCCCTGTGGAAACTGCCAGGCATCTTGATTGATACGGCGAGCCCATAGCACCTGGCCGGCATCATTCGTCAGAATGATCCCGACATTGGGGCGGAAACCATCGGGGTCGATCACGGCAACAACCTCGCAAACGCATGTCGGGGCATTGTTCCACAAAGGTTGTGAAAGCAGCAACGAGCCGACCTACCTTATGTGCACTCTTGTGAAAAGTCCGTATTCTGGACACCTTTCTACAGTCTTTTCAGCGAGTAACTGCAATGCGCCTGGCTTTATTCGACTTGGACAACACGCTTCTGGGCGGTGACAGTGACCACGCCTGGGGCGATTACCTGTGTGAACGCGGTTTCCTCGACGCCGTCGCCTATAAGGCACGCAACGACGAGTTCTATCAGGACTACCTGGCCGGCAAGCTGGATAACGACGCGTACCTGAACTTCTGCCTGGAAGTCCTCGGCCGCACCGAGATGGCCACGCTGGATCAATGGCACCTGGATTACATGCGCGACTGCATCGAACCGATCGTGCTGCCCAAGGCTATCGAACTGCTGGCCAAGCACCGTAAGGCCGGCGACAAGCTGGTGATCATCACCGCCACCAATCGCTTTGTGACCGGGCCGATTGCAGCACGCTTAGGCGTTGAAACCCTGATTGCCACCGAGTGTGAAATGGTGGATGGCCGCTACAGCGGGCGTAGCACCGATGTTCCGTGCTTCCGTGAAGGCAAGGTGACCCGGTTGATTCGTTGGCTGGAAGAGACTGGCCACACTCTGGAAGACAGCTATTTCTACAGCGATTCGATGAATGACTTGGCGCTGCTGGAGCAAGTGACGAATGCGATCGCGGTCGATCCGGATCCTAACTTGCGCGCCGAGGCCGAGAAGCGGGGTTGGCCGGTGATTTCGTTGCGCGGCTGATATCGCCTTCGCGAGCAAGCCCGCTCCCACAATTGATCTTCAGTGGACACAGGATTTGTGTACAGCCGAGATCAATGTGGGAGCGGGCTTGCTCGCGAAGGGGCCGACTCGGTCTGTAGCCTTAAACCGGCTTGGCGCCCATCAAACCCGCAATCGCGATGAAACAAACAAAGCTGAACAGTGCGATGGCAAAGGTGAATTTGCCGTTCCCCGCCGGCGCCTTGCGCAACTTGTTCAGTCGCACCAGCAACCAGAACCACCCCAACGCCGCCAAGGTGTACAGCACACTGGAAGCCAGCAGCCAGGTCTGCCCCAATGGCCAGCCCACCAGATGCACCATCCACCAACCAGTGAACGGCATGCTCAGCAGTGCCAGGCCCATCAATAGCCAGATGAACACCAGCGGTCGTTGCAAGGTACGAGTGTGAGCCGTCGCGTCGCCGTTACGGCGTGTGCGCCAGACCCAGATCGCCAGCCCCAGCGCGCTGATCAACAGCAACACCGTCGCCACGCTATGAGCGATTTTGAGGGCGGTTAACGTTTCCATTGTTCGATTTCCTTATGGCCTGCCGATCAGCGTAGCCGCTCAGCCGAGAAACAGCTGATAGGCCGGGTTGTCGCTTTCGTCCCAGTACGGATAGCCGATTTCTTCCAGCGCGGCCGGTACCAGATGACGTTCGTCGTGCGGCACCTGCAGGCCCGCGACCACACGGCCATCGGCCGCACCGTGGTTGCGGTAGTGGAACATCGAAATGTTCCAGCGCCCGCCGAGTTTGTTGAGGAAATTGAACAACGCACCCGGGCGCTCCGGGAACTCGAAGCGCAGCACCACTTCATCGACAACCTGGGCGGCGCGCCCGCCAACCATATGACGGATGTGCAACTTGGCCAGTTCGTTGTCGGTCAGGTCGAGCACCGGGAAACCCTGCTCGGTGAGGCTGGCGAGCAGCGCACTGCGCGGATCGTTTTCCGGGTGCGTCTGCACGCCGACAAAGATGTGCGCTTCGCTGCCGGTGTTGTAGCGGTAGTTGAACTCGGTGATCTGGCGCTTGCCGATGGCTTCGCAGAACGCCTTGAAGCTGCCCGGTTTCTCGGGAATGGTCACGGCGATGATGGCTTCGCGACCTTCGCCCAGTTCAGCGCGCTCGGCCACGTGGCGCAAGCGGTCGAAGTTGACGTTGGCACCGGAATCAATGGCCACAAACGTATGCCCCGTGACACCGCGTTGCTCGACGTACTTCTTGATCCCGGCCACGCCCAAGGCGCCAGCAGGCTCAGTGATCGAGCGGGTATCGTCGTAGATATCCTTGATTGCTGCGCAGATCTCGTCGGTGCTGACAGTGATGACTTCATCTACGTAGTCTTTGCAGATATCGAAAGTGTGCTGACCGATCTGGGCCACCGCGACGCCGTCGGCGAAGAGACCCACGGTCGGCAGCACCACCCGCTCGCCGGCCGCCATGGCGGCTTGCAGGCAGTTGGAGTCATCCGGTTCGACGCCGATGATTTTGATGTCCGGGCGCAGGTATTTCACGTACGCCGCAATCCCGGCGATCAACCCGCCGCCGCCCACCGGAACGAAGATCGCGTCCAGACGCCCCGGCTGCTGGCGCAGAATCTCCATGGCCACCGTGCCCTGCCCGGCAATGGTGTGGGGATCGTCGTAAGGGTGAATGTAAACGTAGCCTTTTTCGTCGACCAGTTTCAGCGAGTAGGCCAGGGCTTCCGGGAACGAATCCCCGTGCAGCACCACTTTGCCGCCGCGCGAACGCACGCCTTCAACCTTGATCTCCGGGGTGGTCTTGGGCATCACGATGGTCGCTTTCACGCCCAGAACCTTGGCAGCCAGGGCCAGGCCTTGCGCATGATTGCCCGCCGACGCGGTGACCACGCCGCGAGCGCGCTCTTCATCGCTCAGCTGCGTCAACTTGTTGTAGGCGCCGCGAATCTTGAACGAGAACACCGGCTGCAAGTCTTCACGCTTGAGCAAGATATCGTTGCCCAGCCGCTCGGAGAGCTGGCGGGCCGTCTGCAATGGGGTTTCTACGGCAACGTCATAAACGCGCGAGGTGAGAATCTTTTTGACGTACTGTTCGAGCATCGGAAAGCATCACTGAGCGGGTTGGGCAGGGTCAAGGAGTCTAACCCGGCTTTCGGGCGGGCGACCACACGAATCAAGAGGTTTTAGCCCGGCATGGGGCTATAATGCCGGCCTTTCTGTTCTCCCCTTGCCCGCTTCCGGAGCCCGCATGACCCAGGATCAACTCAAACAGGCCGTAGCCCAGGCCGCCGTCGACTTCATCCTTCCGAAACTCGACGACAAGAGCATCGTCGGCGTCGGCACCGGCTCCACCGCCAACTGCTTCATCGATGCCTTGGCCAAACACAAGGGTGCGTTCGATGGCGCGGTTGCCAGTTCCGAAGCCACCGCCGCCCGCCTCAAGGGCCACGGCATTCCGGTGTATGAGCTCAATACCGTCAGCGACCTGGAGTTCTACGTCGACGGTGCCGACGAAAGCGACGAGCACCTGCACCTGATCAAGGGCGGTGGCGCGGCCCTGACCCGCGAGAAGATTGTCGCGGCCGTGGCCAAGACCTTCATCTGCATCGCCGACGCCAGCAAACTGGTGCCGGTGCTCGGTGCGTTCCCGCTACCGGTGGAAGTGATCCCGATGGCCCGCAGCCACGTCGCCCGCCAATTGGTGAAGCTCGGCGGCGATCCGGTTTACCGTGAAGGCGTGCTGACCGACAACGGCAACATCATCCTCGATGTGTTCAACATGCAGATCACCAACCCGGTGGAGCTGGAAACACAGATCAATGCGATCGTCGGTGTGGTCACCAACGGCTTGTTCGCAGCCCGCCCGGCTGATTTGCTGCTGCTGGGGACGAGTGAAGGCGTGAAAACCCTCAAAGCCTGACGCCTCGTCCTCCTGTAGGAGCGAAGCTTCGCTCCTACAATTGGTTTTGGGGTGTTGTCAGGGTTGTGCCGGTTTTTTGAAGACGTAGAACAGATTCGGCTCGCTGACGAGGTACAGGGTGCCGTCGTCGTCCATGGCGATGCCTTCCGCTTGCGGCACAGTCTTCTGCAATCCCTGGCGGCCCTTGCTCAGTGACAGGGTAGTCAGCGGTCGCCCATCGACATCCAGCTCCAGAATCAGTCGCGATTCATCGGACAGCGCCAGCAAATGGCCGCTACGCTCGTCGTACTGCAGGCTCGACAGGTCTCGCACGAACATCCCGGCATCGCGTTTGGGGTTGTTCACCACATGCACCGCGTAGGACTTCTCCGGGTTGTAATGCGGAAAGCCCTGCACTTCGTAAATCAGCATCGGATCGCGCTCCTTGGCGACAAACAAGCGCTTGCCCACCGAGTCATAGGCCAACCCTTCGAAACCCTTGTTGCCGCTCATGTGCACGCCGAGGGTCATCTGTTCGGCATCCGCGGCATCGAGGAATGTCGCGTCCTTCTCCAGATGAATCTTGATCAACCGTTGCTGGCGCTCGTCAGTGATCACGTAAGTGTCGGCGCTGACGAATTCCACCGCTTCCGGGTCGCCAAACCCGACCAGCGCCACACGCCGCAGAATGTTGCCCTCCAGGGACAATTCGATCAGTTCAGCGTTTTTGTTGGTGACGGTGAACAGGCTTTTGCGCACGGGATCGAAGGTCAGCGCCGAAACATCATCGTCCAGACCCTCAATGACCTGCGCCTCGATCGCGACCTGATATTGATCCAGGCCGATGGACTGCGCATTTATCGGCTGCCAGAACGCCTGAACATTAAACCAGGCGCGCTCGAACAGGCGCAGGTACTGGCCGATGGCAATCAGCACGATCAGCGCAATTACCGACAGGATCAGCATCAGGGGTTTGGGACGGGCAAGTCGGCGCATTCAGGCGAGCTCGGCAACAAGACGGGCAGATGAAATACCACGGCAGTATGAATTCAAGCTTAATGGCCACTGGCCTGACACCACAACCTGCGGCAGCTCCTACAGGTCAGCGTTGTTTTTCGAAGCGATAGAACAGGTTCGGCTCGCTCACCATGTACAGCGTGCCCGCTTCGTCCATGGTTACGCCTTCGGCACGGGGAATGGTTTTCTTCAGACCATTGAACCCCCCAAGCAACGTCATGAAGCTGACCTGCTCGCCTTTCTCGTCCAATTCCAGCAACAAGTGGGAATCGGCGGACAGCACCAGGGTATGGCCGGAGCGCGGATCAATGGCCAAGGCCGACAGGTTACGGATATCCAGTTCGTCGCTGGACAGCTTTCGTTTGTCGCCCTTGAGGATTTGGCTGCCGTCGCTTTTCCAGCTGAACAACGCCGGTGGACGCTCTTCACCCAGCAGCAGTTGCTGGTTACGCGCATCCCAGACGATCGCCTCGAAGGCTTTATTCTGGTCTTTCGACGGGCCCAGGTCGTATTTCGGGAAATGGGCGATATTCAGTTCGCGAGTATCGGCATCGACCTTGACGATGGAGAGCAAATGTTCGCGCTCATCGGTGATCGCCAGCAAACCGTTGCCCATGACCGTCACCCCTTCCGGGTTGCTCCAGCCCACCAGCGGCATTTTGCGCAACACATCACCCTGCAAAGTCAGCTCGACCAGGAACGGGTTCTTGCCCATCACCGCAAACAGGGTTTTGGTCTGCGGATCATAAGAGACGTCTGATGCTTCATCCTTCTCCATGCCCGGCAGCAGCTTGGCGTCGATCACCGCCCGGTAATCCGGCAGCCAGACACTCTCCTGACGCTCGGCCGGACTTTCGAACCGCTCCTTCACCCAGAGCACGCCGCGATCATCCCAGTGCATCGCATGCACGAGGCCATACACAGCGGCCGCCACCAGCAAAAGCCAGGAATACCACCGCATGACAAAGCGCGAGCGGCGGGCAGTTTTCAGCTTGGGCAGCGGTTGGGTGGCCATGCAGGGATGCTTTCCAGAAATTCAGGCTATGGGTAATAGCACATTGGGGCTGGCTCAGACGCCAGAAGCCCAGGAATTATCCAGAGATGATGTGAAAAAAACGGGAAATGGCGGGATTGCCCTGTACGGGCAGTCAAGATCAAAAGATCGTCCGAAGGCTCGGGCCGCGTTCGGACGATCTTTTGCTTTTTTAGCGCACGCTGCTGGTGAAGCGGCTAGCGCCCGGCAGTTCCAGCACCAGTTCATCGCCGACATTCAGCGGACCAACGCCCACCGGCGTACCCGTGAGGATCACATCACCGGCCTGCAGCGAGAAGCAGCCGGCCATGTACTGGATCATCGGCACGATCGGATTGAGCATGTCCTTGCTGTTGCCATCCTGGCGGACTTCGCCATTGATGGTCAGGCGAATGCCGATATCAGTCAGATCAGCGAAGGTACTGCCCGCCACGAATGGCGCAATTACCGCCGCACCGTCGAAGGACTTGGCGATTTCCCAAGGCAGGCCCTTGGCTTTCAGCTCGGCCTGCTTGTCGCGCAGGGTCAGGTCCAGGGCCGGGGCGATGCCGGAGATGGCATCCAGCACTTCTTCACGACTCGGTTTGGTCGACAACGGCTTACCGATCAACACGGCGATTTCCGCTTCGTAATGCACCGAGCCACGCTCGGTCGGAATGCTGAAACCGCCTTCCAGTGGGACTACGCAACTGCCCGGCTTGATGAACAGCAATGGCTCGGTAGGCACCGGATTGTCCAGTTCCTTGGCGTGTTCGGCGTAGTTGCGGCCGATGCATACCACTTTCCCCAACGGGAAATGAATACGCGTACCGTCGACATACTGGTGCTGATAGCTCATTACCGACTCCTGCTTCGTGCTCTTAAAGTTCGAAGAATCAAACAGCGAAAATCTTGCCCGGGTTCATGATGCCGTTCGGGTCGAACACCGCTTTGACGGCTTTCATGTACTCGATCTCAACCGGCGAGCGACTGTAGGTCAAGTAATCACGCTTAGTCATGCCCACGCCGTGTTCGGCGGAAATCGAACCGTTGTACTTCTCGACGGTTTCGAACACCCACTTGTTGACGGTGGCGCATTTGGCGAAGAACTCGTCCTTGCTCAGGTTATCCGGCTTGAGGATGTTCAAGTGCAGGTTGCCGTCACCGATGTGGCCAAACCAGACGATTTCGAAATCCGGGTAGTGTTCGCCGACAATCGCGTCGATTTCTTTGAGGAATGCCGGGACTTTCGACACAGTGACCGAAATGTCGTTCTTATACGGCGTCCAGTGGGAAATGGTTTCAGAGATGTACTCGCGCAATTTCCACAGGTTCTGCAACTGGGTTTCGCTCTGGCTCATCACGCCGTCCAGCACCCAGCCCTGCTCGACGCAGTGCTCGAAGGTTTCCAGGGCGTGGTTGGCCACTTCCTCAGTGGTCGCTTCGAATTCCAGCAGCGCGTAGAACGGGCAATCGGATTCAAACGGTGCCGGCACATCGCCGCGCGCCATGACCTTGGCCAAGGCTTTATCAGAGAAGAATTCGAAGGCGGTCAGGTCAAGTTTGCTCTGGAACGCGTGCAACACCGGCATGATCGAATCGAAATCGGTGGTACCGAGGACCATCGCGGTGAGGTTTTTCGGCGCACGGTCCAGACGCATGGTCGCTTCGACCACGAAACCGAGGGTGCCTTCGGCACCGATGAACAACTGACGCAGGTCGTAGCCAGTAGCGTTCTTGATCAGGTCTTTGTTCAGTTCCAGTACATCGCCCTTGCCGGTGACGACTTTCATGCCAGCCACCCAGTTGCGGGTCATGCCGTAGCGAATCACCTTGATCCCGCCGGCATTGGTGCCGATATTGCCGCCAATCTGGCTGGAACCTGCCGACGCGAAGTCTACGGGGTAGTACAGACCGTGCTCTTCGGCCGTGTTCTGCAATTGCTGGGTGACCACGCCTGGCTGACAAACGGCCGTGCGGTCAGTCAGGTTCACGTCGAGGATCTGGTTCATGTAGTCGAAGGACACGACCACTTCGCCATTGGCTGCCACGGCCGCAGCCGAAAGCCCGGTACGACCGCCGGACGGCACCAGCGCCACCTTGTGTTCGTTGGCCCAACGAACAATGGCCTGGACCTGCTCAGTGGTCTTGGGAAACACAATGGCCGTCGGGGCCGGAGCGAAATGCTTGGTCCAATCCTTACCGTAAGCATTCAGGGAGTCGGCGTCGGTCAGCACCTTGCCAGGCTCAACCAGGGTCTTCAGCTCATCAATCAGCGCAGGATTGGTCATCGACAGAACTCTCGAACAATTCATGGTCATCCTGAGAACGCTTCACGTCGCAGGAATGAGTGTTTAGCGGGGTGCATATGCTAGCATACCGACCCCGCAGGATAGTGCCCAAAGGCTGTGCTGCGGTCGCGGCTTTCTTGCCGTCCGGGTCAGCTCCAGTGCTCAGAGCACTCGCTCCCTTCCCTGCCATTTTTTTCTCCGGGACACAGGTTTACGCAGATGAGCAAGACTTCTCTCGATAAGAGCAAGATCAAGTTCCTTCTTCTCGAAGGCGTCCACCAATCGGCTGTCGACGTCCTCAAGGCGGCGGGCTACACCAGCATCGAGTACCTCACAGGTTCTCTGCCGGAAGCCCAGCTCAAGGAAAAGATCGCTGATGCTCACTTCATCGGCATTCGCTCCCGCACTCAACTGACCGAAGAGATCTTCGATCACGCGAAGAAACTGGTGGCTGTCGGCTGTTTCTGCATCGGCACCAATCAGGTCGATCTGGGCGCGGCCCGCGAACGCGGTATCGCCGTGTTCAACGCACCGTACTCCAACACCCGTTCCGTTGCCGAGCTGGTACTGGCCGAAGCGATCCTGTTGCTGCGCGGCATTCCTGAGAAGAACGCTTCCTGCCACCGTGGCGGCTGGATCAAGAGCGCAGCCAACTCCTTCGAAATCCGCGGCAAGAAGCTGGGCATCGTCGGTTACGGCTCGATCGGTACCCAACTGTCGGTCCTGGCAGAAGGCCTGGGGATGCAGGTGTACTTCTATGACACCGTGACCAAGTTGCCACTGGGTAACGCCACCCAGGTCGGCAACCTGCACGAATTGCTGGGTATGTCCGACATCGTGACCCTGCACGTTCCGGAAACCGCAGCCACCCAGTGGATGATCGGCGAGAAGGAAATCCGCGCCATCAAGAAGGGCGGCATCCTGATCAACGCTGCTCGCGGCACCGTTGTAGAACTGGACGCCCTGGCGGACGCGATAAAGGACAAGCACCTGATCGGTGCGGCCATCGACGTATTCCCGGTAGAGCCGCGCTCCAACGAAGAAGAGTTCGAAAGCCCGCTGCGCGGCCTGGACAACGTGATCCTGACCCCGCACATCGGTGGTTCCACCGCTGAGGCACAAGCCAACATCGGTCTGGAAGTGGCGGAAAAGCTGGTCAAGTACAGCGACAACGGTACGTCGGTATCGTCCGTGAACTTCCCGGAAGTGGCTTTGCCGGCTCACCCTGGCAAGCACCGCCTGCTGCACATCCACGAGAACATTCCGGGTGTGATGAGCGAGATCAACAAGGTCTTCGCCGAAAACGGCATCAACATTTCCGGTCAGTTCCTGCAGACCAACGAAAAAGTCGGTTATGTGGTTATCGACGTAGACGCCGAATACTCGGACCTGGCGCAAGAGAAGCTACAGCACATCAAAGGCACTATCCGTAGCCGGGTGTTGTTCTGATCGCGTTTTGAGCGACAAAAAAGGGAGCTCCTCGGAGCTCCCTTTTTCATGGCTGTGTCCATGCCAGTGGAAAACGTTACTTCACCGTCACGGTGATTTTCTTCGAAACGATCGGCGGATCGAACGGCATGTGACCGCTGTCGCCCAGCTCGAGCTGCAAGGTGTGCTTGCCCGGTGCCAGTTTGATTTCAGCCTGGGTCTGCGCTTTGCCGAAGTGCATGTGGTTGGCATCCATCGGGATCGGCGCACCGGCGGAGGGCAGTTTGTCGACATCGATCAGCAAGTGATGATGCCCCGTGTTCTTGGTGACATCGCCGGCAGGCGCCAGCGCGATGTTCTTCACAGCGAATTTGACGGTGAAGGTCTGGGGAACCGTGGCGCCGTCCTCAGGAGAAACGATGGACGCTTCGGCGCCTTTGGGGGCCGGCGTGGCAGCACTCGCCAGCACCGAAACGCCCATCAACAGGCCAGCCAAAGCAACACGTGACATAAAGGTTTTCATTCTCTTCTCCAGTTTTTCCGTAAAATTCGCGCGGCCGAGACAACTTCACGGCCATTCGTTGTCGAAGGCACACGACAACCATAGCAAAGCGAGCCTGAACAGCGCATCGCGATAAATAAATTCCAAGGAGTGACCATGCGCTTTTTGCCTGGCCTGATCTGCCTGCTACCCCTTTTGAGCCCTTTGGCTCATGCCGAACTGATTGACGATGTAAACGATCGCGGCGAATTGCGCATTGCTCTTGAGGCTAATACACCGCCCTTCAACTTCAAGGAGGACGACAAACTGACCGGCTTCGAAGTCGAGTTGGGTCAACTGCTGGCCAATGAACTGGATGTACGGGCCGATTTCGTCGTCACCGATTCCGGCGATTTGTTGACTGGCGTTGAAAGCGGCAAGTACGACGTGGCCATCAATCACATCACAGAGACCCCGGCGCTCATGGCGCGTTTCGACTTCAGCGAACCTTACATTCAAACCAATGCACACTTGATCGCGCAGAAAGAAGAACCACCGCGCTCAATATTGCTGGTGCAGTCGCTGACAGAGGAAAAGCCGAAAGCCGCCTCTGCTGTGAGCCTGGCGATTCCGTTTCAGAAGGGTAACCCGGCGTTTCACGCCAGCCTCGAAAACGCCTTGCAGCGGATCAAGGGAGATGGGCGATTGGAAGCGTTGTCGCAGAAGTGGTTCGGGGCGGATACGAGTGTGGCGCCGAAACCATAAGGCACTGAAGATTTTATGTGGGATCGACGCACCGCCGTTCCCACAATGGGTTTTGGGCAGGTCGTTAATTCAGGGTTGCCAGGGCTGTAGCGGCTTCAACCAGCTCCAGCTCACTGAAAACCTGCACGCCATTGCGCTTGAGCAACGCCGCCGTCACACCCTCACCACGGACCTTCACGCCACTGAACGTCCCGTCATAGGTTAATAGATTCCCGCAGGACGGGCTGTTGGCCTTGAGCACGGCAATGCGGATGCCGTGCTGCTGCACCAGTTCCAGCGCCTGATAAGCCCCCGAAAGAAACTCGGCACTGACGTCCTCGCCCTCGGTGGTGATGACCGATGCAAGGCCATCAAGCACTTCAGCGCCCTGCCCGCCCGCAATCTCCGCCGCAGCCCTTGGCGTCGGTAAGCCACCGGCGACTTCCGGGCACAAGGGCACCACTCGGCCTTCGGCAATCCACTGCTCCAACAGATCAAAC
The DNA here is from genome assembly GCF_024748615.1 of Pseudomonas sp. B21-048. Classification (NCBI taxonomy): domain Bacteria; kingdom Pseudomonadati; phylum Pseudomonadota; class Gammaproteobacteria; order Pseudomonadales; family Pseudomonadaceae; genus Pseudomonas; species Pseudomonas sp. B21-048. Next base: position 5,360,988 of record NZ_CP087168.1, read on the forward strand.
GGCCCACTGGCCCCACCGTCGTAACGGACGCGGTGCCCCAGCAAACAGCGGCTTACCAGAATCTTTTGCATGATCAGAACGGCTCGTTGCCACGACGGCGGAACCAGCCTGTCAACGACAGGCGATCTCGGGTCGCGGGCAGGACTTCGTGGGGGACTTCGCCCGACAGGAACACTACCAGGCATCCGCCGGTAGGCACCACATCGTGTTCGACGCCTTTGTCCAGGTACATGCGCAGCTGACCGCCATGCTCGGGCAGCCAGCCGTCATTGAGGTAGATCACCGCCGAGACCATGCGCCGGTCGTCGTCGCGGAAACGGTCGACATGCTTTAGGTAGAAAGCGCCAGGCGGGTACAGGGCGAAATGGCTTTCGAAATCTTCCAGGCCCAGAAACAAACCGCGATTCATCGCCTCACGCAGGCTGTCCATCAACCCCAGATAACGGTCGCAGGCCTCGACCTGACCGGGTTCGATCCACTGGATATGGTCACCACGGATGCCCTCGCGAATTTCCGAAAACGGCCCGCGCCCCACGGCGGCCGGGGCAAGTTCGCCCTCGGCCGCACGTTTGCGGCACTCGGCCGCCAGCGCCTGGGTCAGATCCAGAGGCAGGAAAATATTCTGCCGCGACCAGCCGCGTGCAGCCAAGTCGTCGACGATACGTAACAGCAGCGGATGATCAGAGGGTATGTGCATGGCGCGCATAGTATTCCTGTGCCCGCAAATCCGACAGCGCCGCGCAGCGGAGGATTGGTCGGATAAGGCACTCAACCTGATACGAATTCTCGACAAGTACGTATGCCGCACGGAGAATGGTCGCCTGCTGACAGGAGTCCCTATGCGTCGCTTGCTTTTCTCACTGTTGATGTTCTGCGTTTTGCCCGCCTGGGCGGACGGCCACGACCAGTTGTACAAGGTCGCCGGCTGGCCAGAACAACGCGCGCATTTCAACGATGCTCTCTCTGTCGCTCAGCAGCGCTATCAGAACAGCCTGCCGCCGGCAGTGTTCCAGGCCCTGGTCAGTAACAGCAATCAGCGCTTTGCGCCCAAGGCCATGGACCAGCGTGCCGAAGCGCAATTGCGCAAAAAGCTTGTCGATCCAAAGCCTGCCTTGACCTTCTTTCAATCGGCGCTGGGCAAGAAAATCGTCGCCGCCGAACTGCTGGCGACCCGTCGCGATCAATTGGCGAAAAACGCCAAGGGCTTGCCGAAAATGCAGGCCAGCGATACCCGTCAACTCATCATCGGTCACCTGGCCCAGGCCCTGCCCGCCCGCGAGGCCGGCGCTGAAGTCAGCCTGGCGATCGCGGGCGTGGCGGCCGACAGCCTGAGTTCGATGATCCCCGGTCTGCTCGGCGGCGGTCAGGCGCAAGGCATGTTGAACGGTCAGCGCCAGCGCTTGATGGAGCAGATTGGCGCGGACCTGAACAACACGTTGCTGTATGTCTATCGCGACCTGTCGGATGACGAGCTGGAAGAGTTCGCGACCTTTGCCGAGTCCATGGAAGGCAAGGCTTACTACCAAGCGGCATTGGCGGCGATTCGGGCGGGACTTGCGGTGGGGCAAAGTACGTCGAGCCTTGCCCAGTGAAATAGCGCCGCTCCCGAAAAGATCGCAGCCTTCGGCAGCTCCAGGGTGCACGACATGCTTTTGTAGGCGCTGCCGAAGGCTGCGATCTTTTGATCTTGCCTCATCGGTTCTGACGACTCATCCGCCTGGTCAAAAACCCGAAATACTCCCCACGCAACGCCGACGTCTCATTCGCCAGATGATGCCGCGCCTCAGGCAGCATCAGCACCTGAGGCCGATCAAACTTGCTCCGCAACACCTCAAGGTTGTGCTGCCAATCCACGGTCATGTCCGCCTGCCCCTGCACGATCAGCGGTCGCCGCCGGCTGCTCGGCGCTGCTTCGATACGCTTGATCCACCGCCCCAACGCACCGACCCAAGCCGTGGGCAGGCGCAGCGGCTGCAGCGGATCGGCTTGCAGGAATGCCAGGAAGTCAAGGTCGTTGGAGTTCTCGCTGAAGCGCCGGGCGATGCCTTTGACGAATGGCTTGAGCAGATAATAACTGAGCTTCGACCAGCCCCAGGCGCGTGGCCGCACCAGGGGCGACAGCAGAATCACTTGCCCCTGGGCCGGGCTGTTCGCGCCCTGATTGAGCACATGATCGATCACAATCGCCCCGCCGGTGCTTTGCCCGCACAAGTGCCAGGGCTGCGGAAGGCCCAGCGACTGCGCCTCAGCCAACAGCCCTTGCAGGGTGTTCTGATACTCGGCGAAATCCTTAATGCTCGCCCGTTCGCCGCTGGACAGGCCATGCCCCGGCAGGTCACAGGCAATCACCGCAAAACCCTGGCCCAGCGCCCACTCGATCACGTGCCGATAGAGCCCGGTGTGATCGTAGAAGCCGTGAAACAAAAACAGCGTCGCCTTCGCCCGCTCGGGCCACCAGAGCTGGCTGACCACTTCATAGCCCTCGACCTCAAAACGCCCCAGGCCACTGCGCAGGTTTCGCTGCGGGAAATCCAGCCGATAAAAATGCTGATAGGCCATGGCTTCCGTCGACAGCGGCTGCCACTCGGCCAATGGCCGCAGGCTGGCACGCAAATGATCGGGATCGAAAGTGGCGGACATGGGCTATTCCAGAGCGCGAAACGGACTTTATGGGCCTGCGATATTCATCTGTCGCGGCAAGCATGGCAAGCTAGCCGACCTTCGAGGATTGAAACCCATGCGTCCGGCCTACCACACCACACTGCTTGCCAGCCTGCTCGCCCTTGTGTGTGCCGGCGTGCTGTGGGCCGCCTATGACTGGTTTCAGGGGCGCTACTTGCGCGCTTTCAGTTCGCACACGGCGGTGTTCTCCGGCGACCCGTTGCGCCTGCCAGGCGAACTTGCCGGCCCCGGCGCCATCCGCCTGGTGCATTTCTGGGACCCGGCCTGCCCGTGCAATGTCGGCAACCAACAACACCTGAGCGAACTGGTTGAGCAGTATGTACCGCAGGGCGTCGAGTTCTATGCAGTCCAAAAGCCCGGCAGCCACGGCCAGTTGCCCGGTACTTTGAGTCGTCTTAAAACCATCACTGTCCTGCCAGGTTCCGAACAGATCCCTGCCAGCCCGGCAGTGGCGATCTGGGACCGCAGTGGCAGGCTGGCGTATTTCGGTCCTTACAGCGAAGGCCTGACCTGCAATTCGAGCAACAGTTTTATCGAGCCCATCCTGCAAGCGCTGAATGAAGGCCGGGCGGTAAACGCTACCCACACGCTGGCGGTGGGTTGCTACTGCCCGTGGCCTGCCAAGGTGAAGTAAGGCATTCCTGACTTTTCCAGGCCCGCGATGCCCGGCACAGGAGGTCTGTGCTACACGTTTTCAGCCCACACGGGCGGCAATCCCGAAAGAACAAGGAGTCACCATGAAACGCGTCCTGACCGTACTTGCCTTGCTGATCGTCGTGCTCGTCGCCGGGGGCGGCTGGTATGTGTACAGCAAGCAACCGACGCGTCAGGGCCAGGTGAAATTGCAGCACCTGCAGGGTTCGGTGACCGTACGCTACGACGAGCGTGGCGTGCCGCATATCCGTGCCGAAAACGAAACCGACCTCTACCGCGCCCTCGGCTATGTGCAGGCCCAGGACCGATTGTTCCAGATGGAAGCCGTGCGGCGTCTGGCCCGTGGGGAACTGGCCGAAGTCCTCGGCCCGAAACTGCTCGACACCGACAAACTGTTTCGCAGCCTGCGCATCCGCGAACGGGCTGACCGTTACGTGGCCGCGCTGGATCATCAGTCTCCGGCATGGAAAGCCTTGCAAGCCTATCTGGATGGCATCAATCAATATCAGGACAGCCACGCAGCGCCAGTAGAGTTCGACGTGCTGGGGATCCCCAAGCGCCCTTTCACCGCCGAAGACAGCATCAGCATCGCCGGCTACATGGCCTACAGCTTTGCCGCGGCATTTCGCACCGAGCCGTTGCTGACTTACGTGCGCGATCAACTGGGCGCCGAATACCTGAACATCTTCGATCTCGACTGGCAGCCTCAGGGCGTGTTGGTCAAAGGGCGCGCTAACCCTGCGCCGGCCCTCGCCGCCAGTGACTGGCAGGATCTGAACGCCCTCGCCCGTTTGAGTGAGCAGGCCCTGGCCGACAATGGCCTGCCGCAATTCGAAGGCAGCAATGCCTGGGTGATTGCCGGCAACCGCAGCAAAAGCGGCAAGCCCCTGCTGGCCGGTGACCCGCATATTCGCTTCTCGGTGCCGTCGGTGTGGTACGAAGCGCACCTGTCGGCGCCGGGCTTCGAGCTTTATGGCTACCATCAGGCGCTGGTGCCGTTTGCGTTTCTTGGCCACAACCTGGACTTCGGCTGGAGCCTGACGATGTTCCAGAACGACGATCTGGACCTGATCGCCGAGAAGGTCAACCCGGACAGCCCGAACCAGGTCTGGTATCGCGGCCAGTGGGTCGACATGGTCAACACCGAACAACAGATCGCGGTCAAAGGCCAGTCACCGGTCACGCTGACCCTGCGCCAGTCGCCCCACGGCCCGATCATCAACGATGCACTCGGCACCGCCGCCGGCAAGACGCCGGTCGCCATGTGGTGGGCCTTCCTCGAGACCCCGAATCCGATCCTCGACGGCTTCTACCAGCTCAACCGCGCCGACACCCTGGCCAAGGCCCGTGCCGCGTCGGCCAAGGTTCAGGCTCCGGGGCTGAACATCGTCTACGCCAACGCCAAGGGCGACATCGGCTGGTGGGCCTCGGCGCTGCTGCCCAAGCGCCCGGCCGGAGTGAAGCCAGGTTTCATCCTCGACGGCAGCACTCCTCAGGCGGACAAGGAAGGTTTTTACCCGTTCAGCGCCAACCCACAGGAAGAGAACCCGGGGCGGGGCTATATCGTCTCGGCCAACTTCCAACCGGTGTCGCCGACCGGCATGGAAATTCCCGGTTACTACAACCTCGCCGATCGCGGTCAGCAGCTCAATCGTCAACTCAGCGACAAAAATATGAAGTGGGACAACGAGGCCAACCAGAAGCTGCAGCTGGGCACCATCACCGCTTATGGCCCGCGTTTGCTGGCGCCGTTGCTGCCGGTGCTGCGTGAAGTGGTGAGTGATCCCGCCGAGCTCAAATGGGTGGAGCAACTGGCGCAGTGGAGCGGCGATTACCCGCTGGACTCCATCAGCGCCACGCTGTTCAACCAGTTTTTGTTCAACCTTGCCGACGCGGCGATGCGCGATGAATTGGGCAATGACTTTTTCGAAACGCTGCTCCCGACCCGGGTGATCGATGCCGCGCTGCCGCGCCTGGCGGCTTCGGCCGATTCACCGTGGTGGGACAACCGCAACACCCCCGGCAAGGAAACCCGCGCCGATACGGTCAAGGTTGCCTGGCAAGCGAGCATGGCTCACCTCAAAACCACCCTTGGCGCTGATTCGACACAATGGAAGTGGGGCAAGGCGCACACCCTGACTCACGGCCATCCGCTGGGGACGCAGAAACCGCTGGAGCGGATCTTCAACGTCGGGCCATTCGCGGCGCCCGGCACCCACGAAGTGCCGAACAACCTCTCGGCCAAGATCGGCCCGGCGCCGTGGCCCGTGACTTACGGCCCGTCGACACGACGGCTGATCGACTTCGCCGACCCGGCCCACAGCCTGACCATCAACCCGGTCGGCCAGAGCGGCGTGCCGTTCGACAGCCACTATGCCGATCAGGCCGAGGCGTATATCGAAGGGGTTTATAACCAGGCGTATTTCAATGATGAAGAAGTGACGGCCAATACCCGTAGCACGCTGAAGCTGTTGCCGGCGCGGGTTGCGCAGTAGATTTTTGTTGGCCGGGCTGACGCTTTCGCGGCATGGGTATCTGCATATCTCTTGAGCTACAGATTCACTGCCGGGGCTTGGTGTTTTTGGAGTACATATCCGTTTCTGCGGTAACGGCCGCTGGCGGTTTCGCTTTTACAGCGAGTCCCTTTTCCAAACGCCGAAAAGGAACCAAAAGGCTTTGCCCCGCCATTCGGTGCCTCGCTTAGGCTCGGCATGCCCTCACTCCGGCATTGCTCCGGGGGCCCGCCGCGGCATCCTTGCCGCGGTGCCCCCTGCGCAACGCCTGCGTTCGGCCTCTGGGAAAGGGGCAGATAGATCAAGATCAAAAGCCAAAACAACGGCAACGGCAACGGCAACGGCAACGGCAACGGCAACGGCAACGGCAGATCAACAGCTTCGCGAGCAGGTTCGCTCCCACAATGAATCAGCATCCCACAATGGATCGGCATACGACTGCGCTTCTCACCACTCAACAGGCCGAGCGTTAGCTCGCCTGCAGCTCTTGATCTTGATGCACCGCCCCATCGAGAGGCCGAGTGGAGGTTCTGCGCAGTGGGCAACCCGGCATGGATGCCGGGTTAGCCGCGCACGGCCATGGATGGCCGATCGCGGCGGGCCCACGGAGCAGGACCGGAGCGAGGGCATGCCGAGCCTAAGCGAGGCACCGAACGAAAGGGGCAAGAGCCCTTGGTTACTTGGGGCTCTTCCAAGTGACTCGCTGTAAAAGCGAAACCGCCAGCGGCCGTGACCGCAGAAACGGATATGTACACCATCAAGCGAGGGAAGATATGTAGATACCCATGGCCATCGCGGGCAAGCCTTAATGCCAGTCAGTAAAGGCCCGCTCCTACAGGGATTCGGGTTGACCACGCAACGGTGGTCAACCCGGCATCAGGCTCAAGCCGCTTCCGACGCCTGCGCCCGGCGCACGTCCGGTTGTTTCCAGGAGTCGGCAGCGCCTTCTTCGATGGCTTGCTGGATCGCACGCTTGCGAATCTCTTCGGCACGACGGCTGAAGTACCAGACCAGGAACGTCACCAGCGACACCGCCAGCAGAATCAGGCTGGCCACGGCGTTGATCTCGGGCTTCACGCCCAGGCGCACCGCCGAGAACACTTCCATCGGCAAGGTCGTGGAACCCGGACCGGACACGAAGCTCGCCAGCACCAGGTCATCCAGCGACAAGGCAAACGACATCATGCCCCCCGCCGCCAGTGACGGCGCGATCATCGGGATGGTGATCAGGAAGAACACCTTCCACGGCCGCGCACCGAGATCCATGGCCGCTTCTTCGATCGACAGATCCAGCTCACGCAGACGCGCCGAGACCACCACCGCCACATACGCCGCACAGAACGTGGTGTGGGCGATCCAGATGGTGACGATGCCACGCTCCTGTGGCCAACCGATCATCTGCGCCATAGCCACGAACAGCAGCAACAGCGACAGACCGGTGATCACTTCCGGCATCACCAGCGGCGCGGTGACCAGACCACCGAACAGCGTACGGCCCTTGAAGTGGGTAATACGCGTCAGCACGAAGGCCGCCAGCGTCCCCAGTGCCACGGCAGCAATCGCGGTGTAGCAGGCGATTTCCAGCGAGCGCACCACCGAGCCCATCAGTTGCGTGTTGTCCATCAACCCCACGTACCACTTGATCGACCAGCCGCCCCACACCGTCACCAGTTTCGAGGCGTTGAACGAGTAGATCACCAGGATCAGCATCGGCGCGTAGATGAACAGCAAACCCGCTACCAGCATGAAACTTGAGAAACGGAAGCGCTTCATTCCTTGCCCTCCATTTCTTTGGCCTGACTGCGGTTGAACAGAATGATCGGCACAATCAGGATCGCCAGCATCACCACCGCAAGCGCTGATGCCACCGGCCAGTCACGGTTGTTGAAGAATTCTTGCCAGAGCACTTTACCGATCATCAGGGTTTCCGGCCCGCCCAGCAGTTCCGGGATCACGAACTCACCCACCACCGGGATGAACACCAGCATGCAGCCTGCGATGATGCCGTTTTTCGACAGCGGCACGGTGATTTTCCAGAAGCTGTTGAAGGTGCTCGAACCGAGGTCCGATGCGGCTTCCAGCAGGCTGGTATCGTGTTTGACCAGGTTGGCGTAGAGCGGCAGGATCATGAACGGCAGATAGGAGTAAACAACTCCGATATAAACCGCGAGGTTGGTGTTGAGAATCTGCAGCGGCTCGTCGATCCAGCCCATGCTCATCAAAAAACCGTTAAGCAGACCGTTGTTGCTGAGGATGCCCATCCACGCATAAACGCGGATCAGGATCGCAGTCCAGGTCGGCATCATGATCAGCAGCACCAGCACCGTTTGCAGCTCTTTGCGGGCGCTGGCAATGGCGTAGGCCATTGGATAGCCGATCAGCAAACAGAGGACGGTGCTGATCAGCGCCATCTTCAACGAGCCAAGGTAAGCAGCGATGTACAACTCGTCGTCGCCGAGCATCGCGTAGTTGCCGAGGTTAAGCAGCACCTGGAGCTTCTGGTCAATGAAACTGTAGATCTCGGTGTACGGCGGAATGGCCACGTCGGCTTCGGCGAAGCTGATCTTCAAGACGATGAAGAACGGCAGCATGAAGAACATGAACAGCCAAATGAACGGAACCCCGATGACCAGCTGACGGCCACCGGGAATTATTCGATTGAGCCGGCGTTTGAATTTGCGCATGTTCATGAGCGAAGTACCACGCCGCTGTCGTCTTCCCAGTACACGTAAACCTGGTCACCCCAGGTTGGGCGCTGACCGCGACGTTCGGCGTTAGCGACGAAGGACTGCACCAGCTTGCCGCTCGGCAGTTCGACGTAGAACACCGAGTGGCCGCCGAGGTAGGCGATGTCATGCACTTTGCCGCTGGACCAGTTGTATTCGCAGGTCGGCATGGTCGGCGTCACCAGCAGTTTTTCCGGACGGATCGCGTAGGTCACGGACTTGTCCTGCACCGACGTGCTGATGCCGTGGCCCACATAAATCTGCCGGTCCAGGTCCTTGCAGGTGATGGTCGCGTGGCCTTCGGCGTCGTCGATCACTTCACCGTCGAAAATGTTGACGTTGCCGATGAATTCGCAGACCAGACGACTGGTCGGGGTTTCGTAGATGTCGATCGGGCTGCCGATCTGGGCGATCCAGCCCAGGTGCATGATCGCGATGCGCTCGGCCATGGTCATGGCCTCTTCCTGGTCGTGGGTCACCATCACGCAGGTCACGCCGACCCGCTCGATAATCTCGACCAGTTCCAGTTGCATTTGCGAGCGCAGTTTCTTGTCCAGCGCGCCCATGGGTTCGTCGAGCAGCAAGAGCTTCGGCCGCTTGGCCAAGGAGCGCGCCAGCGCCACGCGCTGACGCTGGCCACCGGACAATTGATGCGGTTTGCGTTTGGCGTACTGGCTCATCTGCACCAGTTTGAGCATCTCGGCCACGCGAGCATTGACTTCAGCCGCCGGGATCTTGTCCTGCTTGAGGCCGAAGGCAATGTTCTGCGCCACGGTCATGTGCGGAAACAAGGCATAGGACTGGAACATCATGTTGATCGGTCGCTCGTACGGCGGCATCTCTGTGATGTCGACGCCATCGAGGTAAATGCGCCCCTCCGTGGGCCGTTCGAAACCTGCCAGCATCCGCAGCAAGGTGGATTTGCCCGAACCCGAGCCGCCGAGCAGGGCGAAGATTTCGCCTTTCCTGATTTCCAGGGACACGTCGTCCACGGCAATCGTCTCGTCGAACTTTTTCGTGACCCGGTCGATTTTGACCAACACCTGTTTAGGTGTCTGGTCGCCCTCGAGGGCTTTCTTATAGGCGCCGGAGGCAACTGCCATTTACGAAACTCCCAACAGAATGTGCAGTTCGCTCATGTGGCGAACCTGGATAATTTGAAGCTATTTGCCCGACTTGACCTTGGTCCAGCTGCGCGTCATCAACCGTTGAATGTTCGGTGGCAACTCGATGGATACGTATGTCTTGTCGAGGACCGCTTGCGGTGGATAAACCGATGCGTCAGTGCGTATGGACTGTTCCATCAGTTTGTCCGACCCGGGGGTCGGGTTGGCGTAGCCTACGGAATCGCTGACCTGGGCGATCACCTCAGGCTTGAGCACATAGTTGATGAAGGCATGAGCTTCTTTGGCGTTGGCCGCATCTTTGGGTATCGCCAGCATGTCGAACCAGAGCGCGCCGCCCTCTTTCGGAATCGAATAGGCGATGTTCATGCCTTTGCCGGCTTCAGCCGCGCGGGCCTTGGCCTGGAATATATCGCCGGAGAAACCGATCGCCACACAGATATCACCGTTGGCCAGGTCTGCGATGTATTTGGAGGAGTGGAAATACGTCACGTAAGGCCGCACCGCCAGCAACTTGGCTTCAGCCTTTTTGTAGTCTTCAGGGTTGGTGCTGTTGGGGTTCAGGCCCATGTAGTTGAGGACCGTGGGCATCATTTCATCGGCGGAGTCGAGAAACGCCACACCACAGCTGTGCAGCTTCTTGATGTTCTGCGGCTCGAACACCGCATCCCAGGAGTCGATCTTGTCGAGGCCCAACACGGCCTTGACCTTGTCGATGTTGTAACCGATGCCGTTGGTGCCCCACAGATACGGCACGGCGTACAGGTTGCCCGGATCGTTCTGCTCCAGCCGCTTGAGCAGCACCGGATCGAGATTGGAATAATTGCTCAGCTTCGACTTGTCGAGCTTCTGGAAAGCGCCAGCCTTGATCTGCTTGCCAAGGAAATGGTTGGACGGCACGACCACGTCATAACCGGTACGGCCTGCCAACAACTTGCCTTCCAGGGTTTCGTTGGAATCGAATACGTCATACACCGGCTTGATGCCGGTTTCTTTCTGGAAGTCGGCCAGGGTGGTTTCACCGATGTAGTCCGACCAGTTATAAATATGCACTGTGCCAGCGGCCTGAACACTGACAGCCAGTGCCAGCCCGGCGCCGACCAGCAGGACGTTGCGCAACAAAGAAAAAATAGGCAAGTGGAGGTCCTCTAAAATGAGTTGGGCTCAAGTTGCCCCGCGTTACATGAAAGCCATGGCTGCCTGGCAACCAAACCGGCGCGCAACTTACCCTCGAAAAACCGTTCCAGCAAAACTTTCTGTCATTTACTGGTTCCTGTTGCCGCCGTCGCGCAGACGACGAACAACAGGACGTTGCTTCAAACCGGCTTATTTACCGGATTTGATCTTGGTCCAGCTGCGCGTCAGGATCCGCTGGGTGGCGGCCGGCAAGTCGGCAATCGCGTACAGCTTGGCCAGGACTTCCGCTGGCGGGTAGATGCCTGGGTCGCTGGTGATTTCTTTATCGACCAGTGGAGTCGATGCCGCGTTACCGTTCGGGAAACGCACGGCGTTGGTGATCTCGGCCATGATTTCCGGCTTCTGCAGGAAGGTCATGAACTTGTAGGCGCCTTCGACGTTTTCGGCATCTTTAGGGATGGCGACCATGTCGTAGAAGCTGCCGGCACCTTCTTTCGGAATGTTGTAGCTGACTTTCACCTTGTCACCGGCTTCAGCGGCGCGAGCCTTGGCCTGGTACATGTCACCCGAGTAACCCACGGCGACGCAGATGTTGCCGTTGGCCAGGTCGGAGATGTACTTGGACGAGTGGAAGTAGCTCACCGAAGGACGAATCTTCAGGAACAATGCTTCGGCTTCAGCCAGTTGTTTCTTGTCCTGGCTGTCGGTCGGATAGCCCAGGTAATGCAACGCCGCCGGAATCATCTCGGTTGGCGAATCGAGGAAACTGATACCGCACGACTTCAACTTGGCAGCGTTTTCAGGTTTGAACAGCAAGTCCCAGGAGTTGGTTGGCGCATCGGCACCCAGTGCAGCCTTGACCTTCTCGGCGTTGAAACCGATACCGAGCGAACCCCACATGTAAGGGAACGCATGTTCGTTGCCCGGGTCGCTCACCGTTACCGCTTTAAGCAGATCCGGGTTCAGGTTTTTCCAGTTAGGCAGCTTGGACTTGTCCAGCTTCTGGTAAACGCCGGCCTTGATCTGCTTGGCCAGGAAGTTGTTCGACGGCACGACGATGTCGTAGCCGGACTTGCCCGCCAGCAACTTGGCTTCAAGGGTTTCGTTACTGTCAAACACGTCGTAGACGACTTTGATACCCGACTCGGCCTCGAACTTCTTGACGGTATCCGGTGCGATGTAATCGGACCAGTTGTACACGTGCAGCACCTTGTCGTCCGCCTGAACGGCGCCCGCCATCACGCCCATCAGGGACATGGCGAGGAGGGTCTTGCCAGCTATCTTCATACCTAATGCCTTCATGGGTAATGCTCCAGTTTTTTCTTTTTAAGCACGTGCTCGGTGGCCTTTTAGCGGGCATCCGAACAACCGTTAGTCTGGCAAGATCCAAGGCAGGCTTTCAAGGAAAGACCCATCCTTTGTTTGCACTGAGCGAAGTGCACACTTCACACCTCGCTCAGAGCCTAGCACTTAGCCCTGTAACGCACTCAGGGTCAGGTCCAGGCACTTGCGTGCTTTTGTTACCAGCTCATCGATTTCAGCCGGTGTAATCACCAGTGGCGGAGCAATGATCATGGTGTCGCCGACGGCGCGCATGATCAGGCCGTTGTCGAAGCAGAAGGTGCGGCAAATCATGCCAACGCCCTTGCCTTCGTAACGTTTGCGGGTGGCTTTGTCCTGAACCAGTTCGATGGCCCCCAACAGACCGACCCCACGCACTTCCCCCACCAACGGGTGATCGCTCAGTTCCCGTAGACGCTTTTGCAAATAAGGTGCCGTTTCTGCACGTACGCGCTCGACAATTTTCTCGTCGCGCAGGATGCGGATGTTTTCCAGCGCCACCGCCGCGGCCACCGGGTGCCCGGAATAAGTGAAACCGTGGTTGAAATCACCACCTTCGTTGAGCACCTCGACCACGTCGTCATGCACGATCAGGCCGCCCATCGGGATGTAGCCGGACGTCAGGCCTTTGGCGATGGTCATCATGTGAGGTTTGAGGTCGTAGAAATCGGTACCGAACCACTCACCCGTACGGCCGAAACCGCAAATCACTTCGTCGGCCACGAACAGAATGTCGTACTTGGCGAGGATTTCCTTGATCCGCGGCCAGTAGCTGTCTGGCGCAATGATCACGCCGCCGGCGCCCTGGATCGGCTCGGCAATAAAGGCACCGACGTTATCGACGCCGACTTCCAGGATCTTCTCTTCCAGCTGATTGGCCGCCCAGATACCGAACTCGTTCGGGGTCATGTCGCCGCCTTCGCCGAACCAGTACGGCTGGGCAATGTGGACGATGCCCGGGATCGGCAAGTCGCCCTGTTCGTGCATGTACGTCATGCCACCCAGGCTCGCGCCGGCCACGGTGGAACCGTGATAGCCGTTCTTGCGACTGATGATGACTTTCTTCTTCGGCTGGCCCTTGATCGCCCAGTAGTGGCGAACCATTCGCAGCATGGTGTCGTTGCCTTCGGAACCGGAACCGGTGAAGAACACGTGATTCATACCTTCAGGCGCAACGTCGGCAATGACCTTGGCCAACTCTAGCACCGGCGGGTGAGCCGTCTGGAAGAACAGGTTGTAATAAGGCAGCTCGCGCATCTGCTTGCTGGCGGCATCGGCCAGTTCATCGCGACCGTAGCCGATCGCTACACACCACAGGCCAGCCATGCCGTCGAGGATCTTGTTGCCTTCGCTGTCCCACAGGTAAACGCCCTTGGCATGGGTGATGATCCGCGGGCCTTTCTCTTTGAGCTGCTTGAAGTCGCTGAACGGGGCCAGGTGGTGATCGCTGCTCAGGGCTTGCCACTCACGGGTTTGCGGGTTGTTGCTGGTCATGCGAATTCTCCTTGGATTGCAGTGAAGGGCGCATCAGACGGCGAAGAGCAGGAATTCCCGTTCCCACGAACTGATCACGCGCTTGAAGTTTTCATGCTCGGCCCGCTTGACCGCGATGTAGCCGGTGATGAATTTCTTGCCCAGGTACTTTTCGATGGTCTTGCTGTTTTCCATGCGATCCAGGGCGTCTTCAATAGTCAGAGGCAGGCGCAGGTTGCGCCGCTCGTAACCACGACCCACGACCGGAGCACTCGGGTTATGCCCTTCGACCATGCCGATAAAGCCGCACAACAGGCTGGCGGCGATGGCCAGGTAAGGGTTGGCATCGGCGCCCGGCAAACGGTTTTCCACCCGACGGTTCTGCGGCCCGGCATCCGGCACCCGCAGGCCAACGGTGCGGTTCTCTTCACCCCACTCCACGTTCACCGGTGCCGAGGTATCCGGCAGGAAGCGGCGGAACGAATTGACGTTGGGGGCGAACAACGGCAGCAGCTCAGGAATGAATTTCTGCAATCCGCCGATGTGGTTCAGGAACAGTTGACTCATGGTCCCGTCTTCATTGGAGAAGACGTTTTTGCCGGTCTCGATGCTGATAATGCTCTGGTGCAAGTGCATGGCGCTGCCCGGCTCGCCGGTCATGGGCTTGGCCATGAAGGTCGCCGCCACGTTGTGCTTGAGCGCGGCTTCACGCATGGTGCGTTTGAACACCAGAATCTGGTCCGCCAGGGACAGGGCATCGCCATGACGGAAGTTGATTTCCATCTGCGCGGTGCCGTCCTCGTGGATCAGCGTGTCGAGGTCCAGCTCTTGCAGTTCGCACCAGTCGTAGACGTCTTCGAACAACGGATCGAATTCGTTCGCCGCTTCAATCGAGAAGGACTGGCGACCGGTTTCCGGACGACCAGAGCGGCCGATCGGCGGTTGCAGCGGGTAATCCGGGTCATCACTGCGCTTGGTGAGGTAGAACTCCATCTCCGGCGCCACGATCGGCTGCCAGCCGTGGTCGGCGTAGAGTTTCAGCACCTTTTTGAGCACGTTGCGCGGGGACAGCTCAATCGGGTTGCCCTGCTTGTCGTAGGTGTCGTGGATCACCTGGGCGGTGGGCTCGATGGCCCAGGGCACCAGGAATACGGCGTTATGGTCGGGGCGACAGATCATGTCGATGTCGGCCGGGTCGAGCAGTTCGTAATAGATGTCGTCTTCGACGTAGTCGCCAGTCACGGTCTGCAACAGGACGCTTTCGGGCAGGCGCATGCCTTTTTCGGCGATGAACTTGTTGGTCGGCGAAATCTTGCCCCGGGTGATGCCGGTCAGGTCGCCAATCATGCATTCGACTTCTGTGATCTTGTGGTCTTTCAACCAATCGGTGAGCTGGTCGAGGTTGTTACTCATAAATGCCTCTTAGGCTGAGTTTCCTGACTCTTATAAGTCAGGCGTTGTTTGACGCATCGGCGTCGCGTTGTAATGCGCGCTTGCGACAGGCATCACCAAATGCCTGGAAAATCGCAAGGTAGTCAGGATTCAAGCTTACCTGCCATTCGGGATGCCATTGCACGCCCAAAGCAAAAGCCTTGCCTTCGATAACAGAGACGGCTTCGATCAACCCGTCGGGTGCCACGGCTTCCATACGAAGGCCCGGTGCCAGACGCTCGATACCCTGACCATGAATTGAGTTGACTTGAATCTCGCTCGCCAGGCCCAGGCCGGCCAGCACGCCACCCGGTTGGACGTGCACCGGGTGACTTGGCGCGTACTGCCCTTCCAGCGGCAGGCTGTCGTCTTCACGGTGATCCATGAATGGACCGGCCTCGTGAACCTTCTGATGCAGACTGCCGCCGAACGCCACATTCATTTCCTGGAAGCCGCGGCAAATGCCGAGCACGGGAACACCGGCCTCGACAGCGGCGCGGATCAGCGGGAGAGTGGTGGCATCGCGTGCAGAATCATGAGCAGTACCCGGCGCACTGGCCGGGCCGTTATAGTGAAACGGTTCTATATTAGAGGGAGAGCCTGTAAAGAGAATGCCGTCCAGAGCGTCGAGAATATCGGACGGCGCCAGTCGATCCGCCAGGGATGGAAGAATCAACGGCAGGCCCTTGGCAGCTGATGCCACGGCGCGTACGTATTTGTCGCCACTGATGTGATAAGCATGCAGACCGATCTGCTTTGAGCAGGCGGTGACGCCGATTAACGGCAGGCGAGACATGAAGCACCCCGGTAATTATTGCTGTTATGGGTTTGAATCGAGCTTAGCCTTGTTCATTTTTTTACACAACACCCCCGTAAAAAATACAACACGGCCCGCTCAAGCTCGCGGATGCCAAGAAGGCTGAAGGCAAAAAAACGCCACAAAGTGCCTCAAAAAAGCCCTTCACGTGCTTTTTTAGAGCAAAAAAGGCCTCGCTTGACTTCGGCATGCCGTTCGGGTTGACTGGAATCCGAAGAGATCAATGATTGATATTTTTAACAACAAAGGTGTTGCATCATGTCGGTACCCCCGCGTGCCGTTCAGCTTAACGAAGCGAACGCGTTCCTTAAGGAACATCCTGAGGTTCTGTACGTTGACCTTCTGATTGCGGATATGAATGGTGTGGTGCGCGGCAAGCGCATTGAACGCACCAGCCTCCACAAGGTTTACGAGAAAGGCATCAACCTGCCGGCCTCTCTATTTGCTCTGGATATCAATGGCTCGACGGTGGAAAGCACCGGCCTGGGCCTGGACATCGGCGATGCTGACCGAATCTGTTATCCAATCCCAGACACCCTGTGCAATGAGCCCTGGCAGAAGCGCCCGACCGCGCAGCTGTTGATGACCATGCACGAACTCGAAGGTGATCCTTTCTTCGCCGACCCGCGCGAAGTCCTGCGACAAGTCGTAGCCAAGTTTGACGAGATGGGCCTGACCATCTGCGCTGCGTTCGAACTGGAGTTCTACCTGATCGACCAGGAGAACGTGAACGGTCGCCCGCAACCGCCGCGCTCGCCGATCTCCGGCAAACGCCCGCATTCGACACAGGTTTACCTGATCGACGACCTCGACGAATACGTCGACTGCCTCCAGGACATTCTGGAAGGTGCGAAAGAGCAAGGTATCCCTGCCGACGCGATCGTCAAGGAAAGCGCCCCGGCACAGTTCGAAGTGAACCTGCACCACGTGGCCGACCCGATCAAGGCTTGCGACTATGCGGTCCTGCTCAAGCGTCTGATCAAAAACATCGCCTACGACCATGAGATGGACACCACCTTCATGGCCAAGCCTTATCCAGGCCAGGCAGGTAACGGTCTGCACGTCCATATCTCGATTCTTGATAAAGATGGCAAAAACATTTTTGCCAGCGAGGATCCCGAGCAGAACGCCGCACTGCGTCACGCGATCGGCGGTGTGCTCGAGACCCTGCCGGCGCAGATGGCTTTCCTCTGCCCGAACGTTAACTCCTACCGTCGTTTCGGCGCACAGTTCTACGTGCCGAATTCGCCGTGCTGGGGCCTGGACAACCGCACCGTCGCGATCCGCGTACCGACCGGTTCCTCCGATGCCGTGCGCATCGAGCATCGTGTCGCCGGCGCCGACGCCAACCCGTATCTGTTGATGGCTTCGGTGTTGGCGGGCGTGCACCACGGCCTGACCAACAAGATCGAACCGGGCGCGCCCGTGGAAGGCAACTCCTACGAGCAGAACGAGCAAAGCCTGCCGAACAACCTGCGTGATGCACTTCGTGAGCTGGACGACAGCGAAGTCATGGCCAAGTACATCGATCCGAAATACATCGACATTTTTGTCGCCTGTAAAGAGAGCGAGCTGGAGGAGTTCGAACACTCCATCTCCGACCTTGAGTACAACTGGTACCTGCATACCGTGTAAGCGGTTGCAGTAAAAACAACGCCGCCGGCCTCACAGCTTGCGGCGTTTTTTTGTGCATCGATCGTTCCCACGCTCCTGCGTGGGAATGCATCAAGGGACGCTCCGCGTTCCAGTCTCACCGATGATGTCTTGCCTGACATCGATGTGACGCGGAGCGTCACGGGCTGCATTCCCACGCAGAGCGTGGGAACGATCAACTTGCCCGCGATGGCGGCCGAGAAGACAACACACAACTCGACTCGTACAATGCCCGCTGCCCGCAGGAGACTTCAATGACGCGCACCGCCACCATTCGCAAACCCCGCGCCCGCAGCCAGGCCCGGATCGATTCGATACTCGATGCCGCCCGCACGCTGCTGGCCGCCGAGGGCGTGGCCAGCCTGTCGATTTACAGCGTCGCCGAACGCGCGGAGATCCCGCCCTCCTCCGTCTACCATTTTTTCGCCAGCGTCCCGGCCCTGCTTGAAGCCCTGACCGCCGACGTCCACGCCGCGTTCCGCGCCTGCTTGCAAGCGCCCATCGACCACCATGCCCTCAACGGCTGGCGCGATCTGTCGCGACTGGTGGAACAACGCATGCTCGCCATCTACGACGAAGATGCCGCCGCCCGCCAACTGATCCTCGCCCAGCATGGCCTGACCGAAGTCACCCAGGCTGACCGCCAGCACGACATCGAACTCGGCGACCTGATGCACAAGCTGTTCGATCATCACTTCGAGCTGCCGAGACTGCCGGGTGATGTCGATGTGTTTGCGCTGGCCATGGAACTGGGGGACCGAGTGTATGCACGCTCGGTGCAGCAGCATGGGCAGATCACGCCGAGAATGGCTGAAGAAGGGATGCGCGTGTTTGATGCTTATCTTGGGCTGTATTTGCCGCCCTACCTGCCCAAGCGCGAAGTGCTTTGATCGTTCCCACGCTCTGCGTGGGAACGATCAGGGCTCACACCGTTTGCGCACGCGCTTACAACTTGGCGATCGACACCTCGGTGGATTTCACAAACGCGATCACTTCACTGCCGACCACCAGTTCCAGCTCTTTCACCGAACGGGTGGTAATCACCGAAGTGACGATGCCGGAGGCGGTCTGCACGTCGATTTCCGACAGCACGTCACCCAGCACGATTTCCTTGATCGAGCCTTTGAACTGGTTGCGGACGTTGATGGCTTTGATAGTCATGATATTTCTCCTGAGGTCGAAATGAGCTGCAAGTGGCAAGCGACAAGCTGCAAGTAAAAGCGCTCTGCTTCCCCTTGCCGCTTGAAGCTTGCAACTTGCCGCTGCTTCTATTGCGCCCAGCGCAATTGCGTAGGCAGTGGTGAAACAGGTTCCGGTTCCGGCGGTTGGCCAGGCAGGGACAGCACACGGTTAAGCACTTCGGTTTCCAGCGCCGCCAGCCGATGGGAGCCACGGACCCGAGGGCGCGGCAGTTCCACATGCAGGTCGAGGCCGACTTCGCCCTCTTCAATCAGGATCACCCGATCGGCAATCGCCACCGCTTCGCTGACGTCGTGGGTCACCAGCAACACGGTGAAGCCATGCTGTTGCCAGAGCCGTTCGATCAGTTGCTGCATTTCAATTCGGGTCAGGGCATCCAATGCGCCCAAGGGTTCGTCGAGCAACAACAAGCGTGGTTGATGAATCAGCGCGCGAGCCAGGGCCACACGCTGTTTTTGTCCGCCAGACAACGCTGCCGGCCACTCATTGGCGCGATCCGCCAGGCCGACCGTTTCCAGCGCTTGCAATGCTTGCGGCCGCCAGTCGCCTTTAAGCCCGAGACCGACGTTGTCGATGATCTTTTTCCACGGCAGCAGACGTGCTTCCTGGAACATCAGCCGAGTGTCTTCCCGCGCATCACTGAGTGGCGCTGCGCCTGCAAGCAGCTCACCTCCCGTGGGCTTGTCGAGACCGGCGAGCAAGCGCAGCAAGGTGCTTTTGCCGCAGCCACTACGCCCGACCACCGCCACAAACTGCCCGGCCGGAATGTGCAGATCGATTTCACGCAACACTTGCCGCGAACCGAAGGTTTTTTGCAGCTTGCGCACCACCAGCGGAATGCCGTGCAGCAAGCGTGGAGGTTGTTGAGCCGTCATGCGGCACCTCCCTTGGCAACCTGATAGGCCGGATGCCAGCGCAGCCACACACGTTCAAGCCCACGCGCCGCAAGATCGGCCAGCTTGCCGAGCACCGCGTACAAAAGAATCGCCAGCACCACCACGTCGGTCTGCAAGAACTCTCGGGCATTCATCGCCAGGTAGCCGATGCCCGAGCTCGCGGAAATGGTTTCCGCCACGATCAATGTCAGCCACATAAAGCCCAACGCGAAACGCACACCGACCAGAATCGAAGGCAATGCACCCGGCAAGATCACTTGGCGAAACAGGCTGAAACCGGACAAGCCATAACTGCGCGCCATCTCCACCAGCGCCGGATCGACGTTGCGGATACCGTGATACGTGTTGAGGTAGATCGGGAACACCGTGCCTAACGCCACCAGAAATACCTTCGCCGACTCGTCGATGCCGAACCACAGGATCACCAGTGGAATCAGCGCCAGGTGCGGTACGTTGCGGATCATCTGCACCGAACTGTCGAGCAGGCGTTCGCCCCATGTCGACAAGCCGGTGATGAAACCCAAGGTCAGGCCGATGCCGCCGCCAATGGCGAAACCGAGCGCCGCACGCCAGCCGCTGATGGCCAGGTGGGTCCAGATTTCACCGCTGCTGACCAGGCTCACACCGGCCTCGATCACCGCGATGGGCGCCGGCAGAATCCGCGTCGACAACCAGCCCGCCGACACCGACAACTGCCATACCGCCAGCAACAAGACCGGCAACGCCCAGGGTGCAAGGTTGTGGAGGAGTTTCTTCATGACAGCTCCTCAGCTCTGGGACGCTGCTTTGGGAAGAATGTCGTTGGCCACCATCTCGCCGAACGGGCTGACGTAACCGGCACTTTTCGGCAGCTCCGGGCGCTCGATGTCCAGGTGAGGGAACAGCAACTCGGCCACCCGATAGGATTCTTCCAGGTGTGGATAACCGGAGAAGATGAACGTGTCGATGCCCAGGTCCGCATATTCCTTGACCCGAGCAGCCACGGTCGGACCATCGCCAACCAGCGCCGTACCGGCCCCGCCGCGCACCAGACCGACACCGGCCCAGAGGTTGGGGCTGACTTCCAGGTTATCGCGGCTGCCGCCATGCAAGGCGGCCATGCGTTGTTGGCCAACTGAATCGAAACGCCCCAAAGAAGCCTGGGCACGGGCGATGGTTTCATCATCCAGATGCGAGATCAGTCGATCCGACGCTTGCCAGGCCTCGGCATTGGTTTCACGCACGATCACGTGCAAGCGAATACCGAAGCGCACGGTGCGCCCGAGCTTCGCGGCTTTGGCACGAACCTGCGCGATTTTTTCTGCCACGGCGGCCGGTGGCTCGCCCCAGGTCAGGACCATTTCGACCTGTTCTGCCGCGAGGTCTTGCGCGGCTTCCGACGAGCCGCCGAAATACAGCGGCGGACGCGGTTGCTGGATCGGAGGATAGAGTAATTTGGCGCCCTTCACGCTGATGTGCTGACCGTCATAGTCGACGGTTTCACCTTCCAGTACCCGGCGCCAGATGCGGGTGAACTCCACCGAGGCCTGATAGCGCTCTTCGTGACTGAGGAACAAACCGTCGCCGGCCAGTTCTTCCGGATCGCCACCGGTAACCAGGTTGAACAGCGCACGACCGCCAGACAAGCGATCCAGTGTCGCGGCCTGACGTGCCGCCACCGTCGGGGAAATGATCCCGGGGCGCAAGGCGACAAGGAATTTCAAACGCTGGGTCACCGGGATCAGCGATGCCGCCACCAGCCATGAGTCTTCGCAAGAGCGACCGGTTGGAATAAGTACCCCGCCGAAGCCCAGACGATCCGCCGCTTGCGCGACCTGTTGCAGGTAACCGTGGTCGACGGCGCGAGCGCCTTCGGCGGTGCCAAGGTAATGGCCATCGCCGTGGGTAGGCAGGAACCAGAAGATATTGAGGCTCATGGAGTGGTCTCCTTGGGAAGTCGAATTACGGCGCTTTGGCAACGGCGGCCGGTGGCGTCCAGATCACGTCTTTGATGCTCAAGGGGTTGGGAATCAACTTGAGCTGGTAGAAGCTGTCGGCGATTTTTTGCTGGGCCGCGACGACTTCCGGCGTAAGGAACAGCGCGCCATAACCCTGGCGTTTCACCGAGGTCAGGGTGATGTCCGCTGGCAGGCCGAGCAGTGGCGAAACTTGTTGGGTCACCTCGATGGGATTGGCCTTGGACCACTCGCCAACCGCGCGCACTTCTTCCACCAGCGCCTTGATCACTTCAGGGTTTTTCTGCGCGTAGGGTTTGGTCGCCAGGTAGAACTGGTGGTTGTCGACGAGGCCCTTGCCATCGCGCAGGGTGCGCGCTTGCAATTGCTGTTCGGCGGCGGCCTGATACGGGTCCCAGATCACCCAGGCATCGACACTGCCACGCTCGAACGCGGCGCGGGCATCGGCGGGGGGCAGGAACACGGTCTGGATGTCGGTGTATTTGAGGCCGTCGTCTTCAAGCGCACGCACCAGCAAGTAGTGCACGTTGGAGCCTTTGTTGAGCACGATTTTTTTGCCCTTGAGGTCCTGCACCGATTGGATCGGCGAACCCTTCGGCACCAGGATCGCTTCGCTGTGGGGCGCTGGTGGCTCATAGGCGACATAGAGCAGATCGGCACCGGCCGCCTGAGCGAACACGGGCGGCGTTTCACCGGTGACACCAAAATCGATGGAGCCGACGTTCAGGCCTTCGAGCAGTTGCGGGCCACCGGGGAATTCAGTCCATTGCACGTCTACGCCTTGGGCGGCGAGGCGTTTTTCGAGTGTGCCTTTGGCTTTGACCAGCACCAGGGTGCCATATTTTTGATAGCCGATTCTTAAGGTCTCGGCTTGAGCTTGGGTAATGACGCCGAAGGACACAGCCGCAGCAAACAGAGCGACCAGACCACGACGCAAAATGACAGGGCGCATGGCGCTCTCCTTTTTTGCAGTTGGGTTTTGGCTGCACCTGCTTGCCCGTTAGCGGGCCAGTAAGGTGGAGTACATCAAATATGGGCGTGGCTTGAGTGCTGGCTTAAATGCCCCAGCGAGCACTCAACAAACGTTCGTTCAACAGGTTCGGATCGAGCGGCTTGGGCCGACGAGCCATGGCGCTGAAAAACTGCTCCAGCGCTTCAAACAATCGTTGCGCTAGTTCCGGCGCCAACTGCGCCTGGGCGCTGCCTTCGCCATAAGCGATCTGGCTGTCCACGGCGAAAATTCCCTGGAGCATTTCCTGGGCTTTCAGTGCCGACAGCACCGGCTTGAGCGCGTAATCCACCGCCAGCATGTGGGCGATGCTGCCGCCAGTAGCCATCGGCAGAACAACCTTATGGCTCAGGGCGCGTTCGGGCAGCAGATCGAGTACCGTTTTCAGCGCGCCAGAGAACGACGCTTTGTAAACCGGTGTGGCAATCAGCAAGCCATCGGCGTTTTCAATCTGTTGCAACAGGTCGATCACCTTCGGGCTGTCGAAGCGTGCGTATAGCAAATCTTCGGCCGGGAAATCCCGTACCTGGTAATTCACCACTTCCACCCCTTGTTCTTGCAACCAGCGTCGCGAGCGCTCCAGCAAAACCCCGGAACGGGAGCGCGGGCTGGGACTGCCACCGAGTGAGACGACCAGCATTCAGACAATTCCTTGAGCGGTGTTGGCGATTCGCGGCTTGCAATTTCGCGTTGATGGAGTGACCTTAACAGGTGATTTATATATCCATAAATCATATTTATTCATTTGGTTATATCTTAAATGAATATAAGAATTGGCTTTTTTCAGGCAAAAAAATAGGCCGTCGAAACGGCCCGAAATCTCCTGCTTTGGTGGACTTATCGTTCCCACGCTCTGCGTGGGAATGCATCCATGGACGCTCCGCGCCCACTATGACGCAGAGCGTCACGGACGGAGGGTGCCGGCGCTGGAATCCTGTTCGAAATCGGGGGCGATATCGCCGAGTCTGAGGCTCATGGTGCTGCTCCTTGGGAGTGCTTGTTTGAGCTGAACTTTGCCTGCATTCCTTAGAGATTAAAAAGAATAAATATCGATTTATTTAGATCACAAGTGAATATTAAATATCTGTTCACTGGACCTGAATAGCCATCGATACGAACATCGATCACAAGGTTCGAGAAGGCCTTGAGTTGCTGCAAAAAAGGGGAATTTCAAGGAGGGTTTACGGGGGTGAGCCCACCTTGAAAACGCAAAAGCCCCGCCCGGCGTGATGCCGGGCGGGGCTTTTTTTACGTTCGGTTACGCGAGTGCTGTTACAACAGCGGGATCGAGTAGCTGACGATAAGACGGTTTTCGTCCTGGTCGCGCTGACCTGGAACGTCGTTGCGCCACATGGCGTTTTTCCAGGTGAGGCCCAGGTTTTTCAGCGGACCTTCTGGCACTACGTAAGCCAGGGTCAGGTCACGTTCCCACTCCGAACGGCCGGAACCGGCGACAGCAGTGCTGGTGCTGCTGATGGTATCGATGTTGTCACCACGTAGGTAAACGATACCGGCAGTAGCGCCCGGCAGACCAACCTTGGCGAAGTCATACGAGTAGCGAGCTTGCCAGGTACGTTCGCCGGCACGGGCGAACTTGGCGATCTGCATGTCGGTAGTCAGGTAAGCCGACGAGCCGTCACCCTGGTTCAGCCAAGGGAAGTCGCTGCTGCCGTTGCTGACCTGATAACCGCCACCGAAAGTGTGACCGGCAACGGTGTACAGGAATAGGCCGCTATACAGGTTGTTGTCGACCTTGCCTTTACCACCACGGAAGCCCTGATAGTTACCGGAGCTGTAGTAAGCCGAGTCATGGCCGTTGGCACCATCATCGGAGCTGTTGAAGTAACGCAAGTCAGACTTCAACACTCCAGGACCGATCGACCAGTTGTGAACCAGGCCCAGGAAGTGTTGCTTGTAAAAGTCTTCCAGGTTGCCGTAGTAGTACTGGGCAGTCAGGTCTTTGGTGATTTTGTAGTCACCACCACCGTAAATGAACTTGTTGCTGTCACGACCGGCAGCGGTGTGAGCGTTTGCACCAGCGATCGACAACTCTTCGTTGTTGCTGGAGTTACGGCCCTTGGCGTGCTCGATCTGACCGCCGACCAGTGTCAGGTCTTTGATGTCGTTCGAGGTGATCTGACCGCCCTGGAAGGTTTGCGGCAGCAGACGACCGTCGTTGGTCACGATCACTGGCAGTTTTGGCTGCAGGGTGCCCAATTTCAGTTCGGTCTGGGAAATCTTGGCTTTGGCTGTCAGGCCCAGGCTGGAGAAGTTATCAACCGCTTCGCCGTTGGATTTGCTTGGGAAAACAGTGCCGCCGTAAGAAGTCGAAGTGGCACCGTTGGTACCGCCGCCCGAGTCCAGACGCACGCCCAGCAGGCCGATGGCATCGATACCGAAGCCGACAGTGCCTTGGGTGTAGCCGGAAGTGAAGCGCAGGTCGAAACCTTGACCCCATTCTTCGTTCTTGTTTTGAACGCCAGAAGCCGTGCTCGCAGCGGAATCACGGTTATCGGTGTTGATGTAGAAGTTACGCAGCCCCAATGTAGCCTTGCTGTCTTCGATGAAACCAGCGGCGCCTGCCTGCTGCGCCAAAACCCCTACGGCCACAGCCAGGGCCAAGGTGGACTTCTTCATTGTTTCGCTCCTCTCGTTCTAATTTTTGTGTTCTTTGGTCTCGGGTCTAACGCCCGGATCCACAGATGCGCGATTAGCGCCAGACCACGACTCAATCGTAACCCTGTGTGATACGACTAAGGTCTAACCGCAGTGATTTGGTCCCTGCAGGGTAATGAGCTCCTCATAAACCCAAAAAGAATTGTTTAATTCTTTTTAATGCCATTTAGGAATATAGCTCGCTACTGATGATCCGAGCCTGGACACAAGGTATCGGCTCATAAGCTAATTCCTAAATGGTATTTGTTCGCCATTTTTTAGATCGATTAGCTTTCGACGCATCCCCTATACGTCAATCACTTTCGAAAAGGCGACGCCATCATGACCAGACGCGCACTATCCAGTCAATTTGTTACAGTTTGTGTATCGCTGATATTTTCTTTTTCCGCCCAAGCAGACACGCTCACCGTCGGTTATCAAACCGGTATCGACCCCAG
This sequence comes from Pseudomonas sp. B21-048, assembly GCF_024748615.1. Classification (NCBI taxonomy): domain Bacteria; kingdom Pseudomonadati; phylum Pseudomonadota; class Gammaproteobacteria; order Pseudomonadales; family Pseudomonadaceae; genus Pseudomonas; species Pseudomonas sp. B21-048. The sequence goes on from NZ_CP087168.1 coordinate 5,386,712, forward strand.
TAAAGTCCCTCAGGCTGATGGTGTTTACGAGAAAACCCTTGGCCAGAAAATTGATCCCACTACGTCGATTCAGTACCGGTGCAGAAAATCGCCAAACTGACCGGTGCCGGAGCAAGGGAAGGTCGAGACGGTGCTGCCGGATTATTCGCCGTACGTCAGCGCGAAATTCGTCACTGAGTAACACGCAGAACCTGTGGCGAGGGAGCTTGCTCCCGCTGGACCGGGCTGGCGCTCCAGGCCGGAGGACTCCCAAACCCGACAACGCGGTAAATCAGTCATAACGCGTTTATTGGTTTTGGGGCCGCTTCGCAGCCCAGCGGGAGCAAGCTCCCTCGCCACAAAAGCCAACACGGACAGCCACCCAGTCAGAGGGCTTTTTCGAAGATCTTCGAATTTCGCTGGTAGTTGTAAAGCGACGCTCGCGCCGACGGCAGGCGTTCGACGCTGCTCGGCACGAAGCCCCGCTCACGAAACCAGTGAGCCGTCCGGGTGGTCAGCACGAACAAGGTTTTCAGCCCCTGAGCCCGGGCACGGGTTTCGATGCGCTCCAGCAGTTCATCGCCGCGACCGCCATGGCGGTACTCCGGGTTCACCGCCAGACACGCCAACTCCCCAGCATCCGAATCGGCAATCTGATACAGCGCCGCGCAGGCGATGATCATGCCTTCGCGTTCGACCACGCTGAACTGCTCGATCTCACGCTCCAGCACCTCACGGGAACGGCGCACCAGAATCCCCTGCTCTTCCAGCGGGCTGATCAAGTCCAGCAAACCACCGACGTCTTCGATGGCTGCCTCGCGCACAACTTCGAATTGCTCCTGCGCCACCAGCGTACCGCCACCGTCACGGGTGAACAGTTCGGTCAGCAGCGCACCATCTTCGGCGTAACTGACGATGTGACTGCGCGCCACCCCGCCCCGGCACGCTTCAGCGGCAGCGTCCAGCAGCTCGGACTGATAATTGTTGCCCAGACGTTGCAAATGCGCCGGCACTTGCTGCGGGCGCAATTCGCGAACCAGACGACCATTTTCATCGATCAAGCCCAGATCGGCGCCGAACAGCAGCAGCTTGTCCGCCCCCAGATCAATAGCTGCGCGGGTGGCGACATCTTCGCAAGCGAGGTTGAAGATCTCACCGGTCGGCGAGTAACCCAACGGCGACAACAGCACGATGGAGCGCTCGTCCAACAGGCGATTGATGCCCTTGCGATCGACCCGGCGCACTTCGCCGGTGTGGTGATAGTCGACACCTTCAAGTACGCCGATTGGCCGCGCAGTAACCAGATTGCCGCCGGCCACCCGCAGGCGTGAGCCCTGCATCGGCGACGAGGCCATGTCCATGGACAGCCGCGCTTCGATAGCGATGCGCAGTTGGCCGACCGCATCGATCACACACTCAAGCGTCGCCGCATCGGTGATGCGCATGCCATGGTGGTAATGCGGGGTCAGGCCGCGAGCGGCGAGACGGGTTTCAATTTGCGGACGCGAACCGTGAACCAGCACCAGACGCACGCCCAGGCTGTGCAGCAGCACCAGATCGTGGACGATATTGCCGAAGTTCGGGTGCTCCACGCCGTCGCCGGGCAGCATGACGACGAAGGTGCAATCGCGGTGGGCGTTGATGTAAGGCGAAGCGTGACGAAGCCAATTGACGTATTCGGGCATGAACCTGGGCCTGTAATAAATAGCAGCCGAAAAAAGGGTAAAGCAGTAAACGCACAGCGGGCTGATGGTTATCGTCGGAACAGGCTTGGCGACACGCGCGCTCTCCTCATGAATACGGGTTGGGACATCGGCAATTTATACACGCTCCTACACTGGCATCGTCGTTTTGGCCGGCGTCAGGCAGTAATGTTCAATCAGTTGACGTAATAGATGCACGGTAGGCTGCAAACGTGACATTTCGAGGTATTCCCCCGGTTGGTGGGCGCAGGCGATATCACCCGGTCCCAATACCAGTGTTTCACAGCCAAGTCGCTGAAGATAAGGCGCTTCTGTGCCGAATGCCACTGCTTCGGCGCGATGGCCGGTGAGCTTTTCAGCGATCCTCACCAATTCCGAGTCCTCGGCCTGCTCGAACGGCGGTACTTCGGGGAACAACGGCGCGTAATCGATCTTCACCTGATGCCGTTCGGCGATCGGATTAAGCTTCTGCAAAATCGCCGCGCGCAGGGCTTTGGGGTCCATGCCCGGCAACGGACGCAAGTCGAACTCCAGCGAGCACTGGCCACAGATGCGGTTGGGGTTATCGCCGCCGTGAATGCAGCCGAAATTCATCGTCGGCTGCGGCACGCTGAACTGCAGGTTACGGAATTCGCGCTGCCACGCCAGGCGCAAGCCGCGCAGTTCGCCGATGGCATCGTGCATGGCCTCGAGGGCACTGTGGCCCAGACGCGGGTCGGAGGAATGGCCGCTCTGGCCGAGGATGTCGATGCGCTCCATCATGATGCCTTTGTGCATCCGCACCGGCTTCAGCCCGGTCGGCTCGCCGATCACCGCCGCGCGACCTAATGGCCGCCCGGCTTCGGCCAGAGCGCGAGCGCCAGACATCGAGCTTTCTTCATCGCAGGTGGCGAGGATCAACAAGGGTTGCTTGAACGGTTGATCAAGCAAGGGTTTGACGGCTTCGATGGCCAGGGCGAAAAAGCCCTTCATGTCGCAACTGCCCAAGCCGACCCAGCGACCGTCCACTTCCGTCAGCTTCAGCGGGTCGGTCTGCCACAACACCTCGTCGTACGGCACCGTATCGCTGTGACCGGCCAGCACCAGGCCGCCGGGGCCGGAGCCAAAACTGGCCAGCAGATTGAATTTGCCGGGGCTGACCTGTTGGATATCGCAGGCGAAACCCAAGTCCCCGAGCCATGTCGCCAACAAGTCGATGACCGGCCGATTGGTTTGATCCAGGCTGGGTTGGGTACAGCTGACAGATGGCGCAGCGATCAGCGCAGCAAACTGATCTTTCATGGACGGCAAAGACATCGCTGACTCCCAACACTCCCGAATTGAAGTCCATCATAGAACCATCCGGCGACAGGAATAAACCGTCGCGGCCTATCACGGATGAGTCCTGTACACTGCACGACCTTGGCAGCCACACATTCCCCCGGCTGCGCTCCCGATCCTGGATTTTCCGGCCATGCAGAAAGAAACCGAAATCAAACTCCGCGTCAGCCGCGAAACCCTCGCCGCCCTGCGCGAGCACCCGTTACTGAAAAAACGCAACAAAAGTGGCTGGGAACGCCGTGAATTGATGAACCAGTACTTCGACACGCCTGAGCGCGACCTGGCCCGCGCCAAGGTTGCCCTGCGCCTGCGTCGCGATGGCGAAGAAGTGATTCAGACCCTCAAGACCCGTGGCCAGAGTATCGCCGGTCTGTCCGAGCGTCACGAGTACGACTGGTCCCTGCCCAAAGCCAAGCTCGACGTGAAGAAACTCGACGGTGAATGCTGGCCCGAAGAGCTGGCCGAGCTGGACAAGAAAACCCTGAAAGCCATCTTCACCACCGATTTCGTTCGCGAACGCGCCGAAATCGCTTGGGGCCGTGGCAAGACCAAAGTGGTCATCGAAGCCGCGCTGGACCTGGGCCACGTGGTGGTCGGCAAGCAGAAAGAAGAAATCTGCGAGCTGGAACTGGAACTGCGCGAAGGCGAACCGGCCGCGCTGCTGGAACTGGCCGCCGAACTGGCTGCAACCCTGGCGCTGATGCCATGTGACATCAGCAAGGCCGAACGCGGTTATCGCTTGTTCGACGCCAACAGCTACTCGCTGAGCTTGCCGGCGCCGCAGATCACCGCCGAAATGCCGCTGGACGATGCGTTCGCCGCCCTGAGCTGGCATTTGCTGAGCAGCAGCCAGCGTCTGGCCGAGCAATATCGCTTCAATGGCCACTGGCGCCTGTTGCAGGACTGGGTCGAGAACCTCGCTGAAATGCGCGCGCTGATCAGCAGCCTCGGTCAGGCCGCACCGCGTCAGTCGACTCACGATCTGCGGGTCGCGCTGGATGCCCTGCTAGAAGACTGGCGTCCGCTGGTACAAGCCGGCCTGGACGACGAAGACGTGCGCAAAGCCGCGCCGGAACAGTTCCTTGAAGAACTGGAAGACCCACGCTGGGGCCTGTTCTCCCTGAACACTTCGCGCTGGTTGCTGGCCCGCACCTGGACGACTGATCGTAACGTCCGTGGCAATCGCCAGGGCGCTGCACAACTGGGCAGCTGGCTGCCGCGCATGCTGGGCGAAGAAGCCAACTCGCTGCAATTGCAGCGTTATCAGCAACAGCCGGAAGACTTGGCCGAGCAGCTGCCGCGTATCGAGCGCATCCAGGCCTGGCTACACCATGCCCGTAACGTACTGGACATCCCGGAAATGGATCGCCTGTACGGTGAGCTGAAACAGCTTGCTCTGCTAGCGAACGAGCCGATCACTGATGAATCGCTGGATGCGCGCAAGCAGCAGGCGATTGCGGTGTATCAGAATCGTGCCTGGAAGATGCTTCTGCGTATGTAATCTCGCGATGGTGATCGTTCCCACGCTCCCGCGTGGGAATGCAGCCGGTGACGCTCCGCGTCACCTGGACGCGGAGCGTCCCTTGAGGTATTACCACGCAGAGCGTGGGAACGATCAGTGTCGGGTCAGCGCAACACCGGCAAACTCGTCGTGGATTTGATTTCCGACAACGCCACGATCGAGTTGACCTCCTGAATCCCCGGCACCATCGACAGCTTCTCGAAGAAGAAGCGCTCATAAGCCTCGATGTCTGCCGTGACAATCCGCAGCAAGAAATCCACCGACCCCATCAGCACATAACATTCCAGTACTTCGGGAAAACCGCGAATCGCTTCGGTGAATTCGTTGAAGTTCGAACGTCCGTGGGCGTTGAGTTTGATCTCGGCGAAGATCTGCGTGTTAAGACCGATTTTCTTCCGGTCAAGCAACGTCACCTGAGCGCGAATGATCCCCTCTTCCTTCATCCGCTGAATCCGCCGCCAGCACGGCGACTGTGAGAGCCCTACCTGTTCGGCGATCTGCGCGCTGGAGAGCGAAGCGTCCTCTTGCAGCAACGCGAGAATCTTGCGGTCGTAGCCATCCAGCTCGCTGTGCATAAAAAAACCTATAGTTGGTACTAAATCGAATTGATCGATTCGATAAACGGTCAATAAGCCCCATCATAGATAAGAAATGCCCGGCACCGAATGTAAAAATTCCTCCAGTGATTTTGGAGACCGACCCATGCCGCATTTAGAAGCCGTGAACACCCCGCCTGCCCGCGCCGATGTCTGGAACGTCAGCAACGCCCACTGCCGCGTTCACTATCAATTACTGGCCGAGGCCGAGCCGGATTTGCTGTGCCGGGCGCTCAACCTGTTCGCCTTGCAGTTTCTGACGCCGCAGCAGGTCAACGTGCAGCGCATGGACGATTTGCTATCGGTCGACATCGTCATGGACGGCCTGAGCTGGCACCGTGCTCAGGTGATCGCGGAAAAATTACGTAACCTGATCAGCGTCTGCTCGGTGAACCTGCAAGCGGCGGATTCTGCGTGGCAAGGGCCGGCTCAGGCAGCCGGCTGAAAAAACCCGACACGTGTTGGTCCGGTAGTGGCCCAACGGTCTGCGGGCACGCAGCTATCCTTTGCAAACGGTTGTTCATAAGGAGCCCGCATGTCCGTTCTACTCGCCACTCAGGACCGCTGGCTGGACCTTAACGATTTGCTGCGTGAACTGGTCGCCCAGGGCTTTATCAGCCAGGACTCGGCCGAACACGCACTCAACGCCCGCCGCCGTCACGCCACCACTGGTCAGCAGCACCCGCTGGAGCTCATCGCCAGCCAACACCTGGACGACCTCAGCCGTCCCGGCAAACACCTCGATCTGGAAAGCCTGACGCTCTGGCTGTCTCAGCAGGCCGGTCAGCCTTACTTGCGCATCGACCCGCTGAAAATCAATGTCGCGGCCATTACGCCGTTGATGTCCTATGCCTTCGCCCAACGCCACAAGATTCTGGCAGTGTCTATCGACCGCGACGCCGTCACCGTGGCCAGCGCCCAGCCCTTCGTCAGCAGTTGGGAAGCCGACCTGACCCACGTATTGAAGCTGCCAATCAAGCGCGTAGTGGCCAACCCGGTGGACATCCAGCGCTTCAGCGTGGAATTTTTCCGCCTGGCCAAATCGGTCACGGGCGCCACCAACGCTGATCAGCAAACAAGCACTCTGGGCAACTTCGAACAGTTGCTCAACCTCGGCGCCAGCGACCAGGAGCCGGACGCCAACGATGCGCACATCGTCAATATCGTCGATTGGCTGTTCCAGTACGCGTTCCAGCAGCGGGCCAGCGATATCCACATCGAACCCCGGCGCGAGCAAGGCACGGTACGTTTTCGCATCGATGGCGTGCTGCACAACGTCTATCAATTCCCGCCGCAGGTGACCATGGCCATCGTCAGCCGCCTGAAAAGCCTGGGGCGGATGAACGTCGCGGAAAAGCGCAAACCCCAGGACGGCCGGGTCAAAACCAAGACCCCGGATGGCGGCGAAGTCGAACTGCGGCTGTCGACATTACCGACTGCATTCGGCGAAAAAATGGTCATGCGGATCTTCGACCCGGAAGTGCTGCTCAAGGACTTCGATCAGCTGGGTTTTTCCGCCGATGACCTGCGCCGCTGGCAAGACATGACCCGCCAGCCCAATGGCATCATTCTGGTGACCGGGCCGACCGGTTCGGGCAAGACCACCACGCTGTATACCACCCTGAAGAAACTGGCGACGCCGGAGGTCAACCTCTGCACCATTGAAGACCCGATCGAAATGGTCGAACCGGCGTTCAATCAGATGCAGGTCCAGCACAACATCGACCTGACCTTTGCCGCCGGCGTGCGCGCGCTGATGCGCCAAGACCCGGACATCATCATGATCGGCGAGATCCGCGACCTCGAAACCGCCGAGATGGCGATTCAGGCCGCACTCACCGGCCACTTGGTGTTGTCGACGTTGCACACCAACGACGCCCCGAGCGCCATCAGCCGCCTGCTGGAACTCGGCGTGCCGCATTACCTGATCAAGGCCACGGTGCTCGGGGTCATGGCTCAGCGTCTGGTCCGTACGCTATGCCCTCACTGCAAGGCACCATTAACGTTGGGCGAGGACGACTGGCAAACCCTGACCCGGCCTTGGCAAGCGCCACTGCCAGGCAACGCACAACGCGCCATCGGCTGCCTGGAATGCCGCGAAACCGGCTATCGCGGCCGCGCCGGGGTGTACGAAATCATGCAGCTGACTGACGGCATTAAAGCGCTGATCAACCCTGATACCGATTTGCTGGCGGTCCGCCGTCAGGCTTTCAAGGAAGGCATGCGCAGTTTGCGCTTGTCGGGGGCGCAGAAAGTGGCGGCGGGTTTGACCACGATCGAAGAGGTGTTGCGAGTGACGCCGCAGAGCGAGCAGAAATAGGCCTGATGCTGGTAGGCGCTGCCGCAGGTTGCGATCCTTTTATCTTGTTTTTAAAAGCGAAAATCAAAAGATCGCAGCCTGCGGCGAGCCGACTAACGTCACGGAACTCGATTGGGATATTGGCAATCAAAGCCCGCAGTTAAAACCCAGTGGAGTCACCTTTTATGCGTCTCAAACTTGCTGTCGCTACCTTCGCCGTGTTGTCCCTCCCAGTCGGTTCGGCGATGGCTGATGACAGCTTTTTGCGTAACGTTCTTACGTCCGGTGCCACCACCGGTACGTCCTACCTGACCTCCAGGGATCATAAGCTGGTCGTCGCTGCCCAGGACGACGCCGGCAGCTTTGTCGCCAGTGACGGCGCCATTCGCGGCCCGTACCTGGAAGCCGCCATGCAGAAAGTCCGCGCCGACAACCCTGGCCTGCAAGCCACGGACATGGAACTGGCGAACGCAATCCTGGCGAAGAATGCCATCGCCTCGAAATAAGGTTCGTTGCTGAACAAAAAATGCGATCCATTTGATGATCGCTCCCACGCTCCGCGTGGTAGCACCGCCATGGACGCTCTGCGTCCGCTCTTGGGACGCGGAGCGTCCCGGGATGCATTCCCACGCAGAGCGTGGGAACGATCAGCCTCCCCCTGTCAGCGGTATTCGTCCACCGGCACACACGCGCAAAACAGATTGCGGTCACCGTAAACATTGTCCACACGGTTCACCACCGGCCAATACTTATGGGCCTTGGTATGCGCATCCGGCGTTACCGCCTGCGCGATGCTGTACGGCCGCTCCCAAACCCCGGTGATGTCGGCCAAGGTATGCGGTGAGCGTTTCAGCGGGTTGTCCTCCGCCGGCCAGTTGCCGTTCTGCACCTCGGTGATTTCCGCGCGAATACTCAGCATCGCGCCGATAAAACGGTCCAGCTCCGCCTTCGACTCACTCTCGGTCGGTTCGACCATCAACGTCCCCGGCACCGGGAATGACATGGTCGGCGCATGGAAGCCGTAGTCCATCAGGCGCTTGGCAACGTCCTCTTCACTGATTCCGGTCAGCGCCTTGAGCGGTCGCAAGTCGAGGATGCATTCGTGGGCCACTCGCTCGTTGCGCCCGGTGTAGAGCACTGGAAATGCACCCGCCAAATGCTGCGCCAGGTAATTCGCGGCGAGAATCGCCACTTCGCTCGCATCCGCCAGTTGCGGCCCCATCATCGCGATGTACATCCAGCTGATGGGCAGAATGCTTGCGCTGCCCCAAGGTGCCGCGCTCACCGCGCCGTTCTCCGGCAGCGGACCTTCGATTGGCACCACCGGGTGATTGGCGACGAATGGCGCCAGGTGCGCCCGAACGCCGATCGGGCCCATCCCCGGTCCGCCACCGCCGTGGGGAATGCAGAAGGTTTTGTGCAGGTTCATGTGCGATACGTCGGCACCGATGTCGGCCGGCCGTGCCAATCCAACCTGCGCATTAAGGTTGGCGCCATCCATGTACACCTGACCGCCGTGATTGTGGATAACTTCACAGATCTCGCTGATGCCTTCCTCGTAGACCCCGTGAGTCGACGGATAAGTCGCCATCAGGCAGGCGAGTTTGTCCCCCGCCTCCGTGGCTTTTTCCTTCAGATCATTCAGATCGACATTACCCCCCTCGTCGCACTCGACGATCACTACCCGCATTCCGGCCATTTGCGCCGAAGCCGGGTTGGTGCCGTGGGCCGAGGACGGGATCAGGCAGATATCCCGCGCGCCCTGATGGCGGCTCTCGTGATATTTGCGAATCGCCAACAACCCGGCGTACTCACCCTGAGCGCCCGAATTGGGTTGCATGCAGATCGCATCGAAACCGGTGATCGCGCAGAGCCAGCGCTCCAATTCCTCGATCATCAAGGAATAACCCACCCCCTGCTCTTTCGGCACGAACGGATGCAGGTTGGCGAACTGCGGCCAGGTGATGGGGATCATCTCGCTGGTCGCGTTGAGCTTCATGGTGCAGGAGCCCAGCGGAATCATCGATTGGTTGAGCGCCAGGTCCTTGTTCTCCAGCTGCTTCAGATAACGCAGCATTTCGGTTTCGCTGTGATGAGCGTTGAACACGGGATGACGCAGATACGGCGTACTGCGCTGCAACCCGGCAGGAATGCCGGATGCCAGTGCTTCAGCGTCCAGGTCGTCGATGTTGAGCCCATGATCGGCACCGAGAAACACATTGAACAGCTTCGCCACGGTGGTTTCGTCACAGGTTTCGTCGAGGCTGAGGCCGAGCTGTCCACGGCCGAGAATGCGCAAATTGATCTGCGCCACCTGGGCACTTTCGATGATCGCAGTCTGAGTGCCACCGACCTCCAGGGTCAGGGTGTCGAAGAAGTGTTGGTTGAGACGTGTAATGCCGTGACGCTCCAGGCCAGCAGCGAGGATGCAGGTCAGCCGATGGACGCGCTGGGCAATCCGTTTGAGCCCTTCCGGGCCATGGTAGACCGCGTAGAAACTGGCGATATTGGCCAGCAGCACCTGAGCGGTGCAGATGTTGGAGTTAGCTTTCTCCCGGCGAATATGTTGCTCGCGGGTTTGCAGGGCCATGCGCAGGGCGACGTTGCCACGCGCATCTTTCGACACGCCGATAATCCGCCCGGGAATTGCCCGTTTGTATTCGTCGCGGCTGGCAAAAAACGCCGCGTGCGGGCCGCCGTAACCCATGGGCACACCAAAGCGCTGGGACGAACCGAATACCACGTCGGCACCCAGCTCCCCCGGCGGAGTCAGCATCAGCAGGCTTAGCAGATCGGTCGCTACACAGGCCAGAGCTTGCTGGGCATGCAAATGATCGATCAATGGGCGCAGATCACGCACTTCGCCATGGGTGTCGGGATATTGCAGCAGCGCGCCGAACACCTGATGTTGTTTCAAGTTATCCACAGCGTCGACGATCAGCTTGAAACCGAACCCTTCGGCCCGGGTCCGCACTACGGAAATGGTCTGCGGGTGGCAATTCTCATCGACGAAAAACAGGTTGCTCCTGGACTTGGCCACGCGCTTGGCCAGAGCCATGGCCTCGGCTGCCGCCGTGGCTTCATCCAGCAGCGAGGCGTTGGCCAGTTCCAGGCCGGTCAGGTCGATGGTCAACTGCTGGAAATTCAACAACGCTTCGAGCCGGCCTTGGGCGATCTCTGGTTGATAGGGGGTATAGGCGGTGTACCAACCGGGATTTTCCAGCACGTTGCGCAGGATGACGGCCGGCGTGAGGGTGCCGTGGTACCCCATTCCGATCAGGCTGGTCCAGACCTGGTTCTGCTCGGCGTAGCCCCGCAGCTTGGCCAGTGCGGCTTCCTCGTCGAGGGCCGGCGGTAGATCCAACGGCCGGTTGAGGCGGATTCCCGGCGGCACCGTCTGCTCGATCAGTTCGACCCGGCTGCCAAGACCAAGGCTGTCGAGCATCGCCTGCTGCTCGGCGGCATCGGGGCCCAAGTGGCGGCGCAGAAAGGTATTGGGGTCGCGTAACTGGCTCAAGGACGGCAACTGGGACATGACGGGCTCTCTCTTGACTGGCGCTCGGCGTCGATGCAATGCGGTCAAACCAGCATAGCAGTCGCTGTCACAGTGCCTTGAAGAAGGAGTCGTATGTAAACGATGTAGGAGCTGCCGAAGGCTGGGGCCGCGTTCGGCAGCTCCTACGGGGCGAGCATTACTCGCCGATAGCAGCCTTGTAGGCCACCGGGTCGAGCAGGTTGTTCAGCTCGGAGGTATCGCTCGGCTCGAGTTTGAAGAACCAGCTGTCATAAGGCGCGCTGTTGACCAGTTCCGGATTGTTGGCCAACTCTTCGTTAACGGCAATGACGGTGCCGGAAACTGGCGAGTAGATATCCGACGCAGCCTTGACCGACTCGACGACACCCGCAGCCTCACCGGCAGCGAACACTTTGCCGATTTCCGGCAGCTCAACGAACACTACGTCACCCAAGGCTTCCTGAGCATGGTCTGAAATACCCACTTTCACGCCGCCATCATGGTCTAGACGGGCCCATTCGTGACTTTCGGCAAAACGCAGGTCGACAGGGATTTCGCTCATGTTCTGTGTCCTCAAGAAAAATGTCAGCGGTCATTGCCCGCCAGAAAAAGTTAGATCAAGGTTTTGCCGTGGCGTACGAAGGTCGGTTTGACCACTCGAACCGGGTACCACTTGCCACGGATTTCCACTTCAGCGCGGTCAGCGGTGGCCACCGGCACGCGCGCCAGTGCTATCGACTTGCTAAGCGTAGGAGAGAAACTACCACTGGTGATCTCCCCTTCGCCAACATCGGCGATGCGAACCACCTGATGCGCACGCAAAACTCCCCGTTCTTCAAGGACCAGACCGACCAGTTTGTGCTGCACGCCGGCAGCCAGTTCGGCTTCCAGGGCAGTGCGGCCGATGAACGGGCGCGTGGCCGGTTCCCAGGCAATGCTCCAGGCCATGTTGGAGGCTAATGGCGAAACGTCTTGATGAATATCCTGACCGTAGAGGTTCATGCCGGCTTCGACCCGCAAGGTATCGCGGGCACCGAGGCCGATCGGGGAAATGCCCGCACCCACCAGATCATTGAAGAACCCCGGCGCCTGATCGGCCGGCAGCACGATTTCCAGACCATCCTCACCGGTGTAACCGGTGCGCGCGATGAACCAGTCACCGTCGGTTTGACCTTCGAAATATTTGAGCTGCTGAATCAGCGTGCCACGGGACTGAGTCACCAGTTCGGCAATCTTGTGCCGGGCGTGAGGCCCTTGAATGGCCAGCATCGCCAACTCGGAGCGCTCGTTGAGCTGCACATCGAAGTCGCCGAGATGAGCTTGCATCCAGGCCAGATCCTGATTGCGGGTGGAGGCATTGACCACCAGGCGATAACCGTCCTCGAGACGATAGACGATCATGTCGTCGACGATGCCGCCGTGCTCGTTGAGCATGGCGCTGTAAAAGGCACGGCCGGGGCTGTGCAGACGTTCGACGTCATTGGCCAGTAAATACTGAAGCCAGGCCTTGGCCTGAGGGCCGTCAACATCGATCACGGTCATGTGGGATACATCGAAAACCCCGCAATCGCGGCGCACCTGATGGTGTTCCTCGACCTGAGAGCCGTAATGCAGAGGCATGTCCCAACCGCCAAAATCGACCATCTTCGCGCCGAGGGCGAGATGAAGGTCATACAGAGGCGTACGCTGTCCCATGGGTTTCTCCTTCCGGGCGTGGCGAAGGTGCGGACGGGCGCTGCACGGGGTGAAATACCTGTAAATAAAGGCTTTCAGCCGATTTCAGCGACCCGGTCTGAAGGACGGACCGCACCGAATGCCGCGCATTGTAGCCGCAAGGTGTAGGACTGACACCTAGGTGTTTCGATGCGCCGACCTTCTGATCAGTCCGATGACCGGTAACAGCCCAACCAAAACCAGGGTCAGTGCCGGCAACGAGGCCCTCGCCCACTCGCCCTCGCTGGTCATTTCAAAGATGCGCACCGCCAGCGTGTCCCAGCCGAACGGGCGCATCAGCAGGGTCGCCGGCATTTCCTTGAGCACGTCGACGAACACCAGCAACGCAGCACTCAACGTGCCCGGCAGCAGCAGCGGCAGATACACTTTGAAAAACAGTCGTGGCCCACTGACGCCAAGGCTACGTGCTGCTTCGGGCAATGATGGCCGTATTCGCGCCAGGCTGCTTTCCAGCGGTCCGTAAGCCACGGCGATGAATCGCACCAGATAGGCCAGCAACAACGCCGACAGACTGCCCAGCAGTAACGGTTTGCCCGCGCCGCCAAGCCAGCCTGACAACGGGATCACCAGTTCGCGATCCAGGTAACTGAACGCCAGCATGATCGACACCGCCAGTACGGAGCCTGGCAACGCATAACCAAGGTTAGCCAGACTGATGCCGGAACGGATCGCCCGGGTCGGCGCCAATCGACGGGCAAAGGCGAGCACCAGAGCGACACTGACGGTGATCAACGCCGCCATACCGCCCAGGTACAGGGTATGCACGATCAATCCGGCATAGCGCTCATCCAGATCGAAGCGCCCGCGTTGCCAGAACCACACCATCAGTTGCAGCACGGGAATGACGAAGGCGCAGGCGAATACCAGACCACACCAGCTCATGGCCGCCAGCGCCTTGACCCCGCGCAGGTGATACAACGCCTTGACCCGTGGCCGTTCGTTGCTCGCCCGGTTGGCCCCGCGGGCACGGCGCTCGCCATACAGCACGACCATCACCACCAACAGCAACAGGCTGGCCAGTTGCGCCGCGGTGGAAAGGCTGAAGAAGCCGTACCAGGTTTTGTAGATAGCGGTGGTGAACGTATCGAAGTTGAACACCGACACCGCACCAAAATCCGCCAGGGTTTCCATCAGCGCCAACGCCACCCCCGCGCCGATGGCCGGACGTGCCATGGGCAACGCCACACGCCAGAACGCCTGCCATGGGGATTGCCCAAGGACTCGCGCTGCTTCCATCAAGCCTTTGCCCTGAGCCAGGAAAGCGGTACGCGCCAACAGGTAAACGTACGGATAGAAAACCAGCACCAGCACCAGAATCACACCGCCGGTGGAGCGCACTCGCGGCAGCCTCAGACCGCTGCCGAACCATTCACGCAACAAGGTTTGCACGGGGCCGGCAAAATCCAGCAGGCCGACAAAGACGAAGGCCAGCACGTAGGCAGGAATCGCAAAGGGCAGCATCAGCGCCCAATCCAGCCAACGCCGCCCAGGGAATTCGCAAAGGCTGGTGAGCCAGGCCAGGCTGACGCCCAGCAGCGTTACGCCGAAACCGACACCGAGGACCAGCGTGAGGGTATTGCCCAGCAGTCGCGGCATCTGGGTGTCCCACAGGTGGGACCAGATCTGCTGATCGATGGTTTGCCAGGAAAGAAGCAGGACGCTCAGGGGCAGCAGGACCAGCGCAGCAATGGCGAAGACCAGGGGATACCAGCGGCGTTGAGCGGGGTGGGCCAAGGAAAGCTCTCGTTTAAATGATTGTGCCCACGCTCTGCGTGGGCACACATCTTGTGACGCTCTGCGTCACGCCTCGACGCGGAGCGTCGGTGGATGCGTTCCCACGCAGAGCGTGGGAACGATCAGGTCGGCAGGGACGCCGCCGACTTCATTCTGTGGCGCAGTATATCGACAGACTCAGTTCCAGCCAGCCCGATCCATCATCCGGATCGCTTCTGCCTGACGCTTGCCAGCCACTTCCACCGGCAGGGTATCGGCAACGAACTTGCCCCAGGCCGCTACTTCAGCTGAAGGCTGAACGACAGGGTTGGCCGGGAATTCCTGGTTCACGTCAGCGAAAATCTTCTGTGCTTCAGGCGTGGTCATCCACTCCACCAGCGCCTTGGCAGCTTGCGGGTGCGGCGCATGTTTGGTCAGGCCGATGCCCGACAGGTTGACATGTACGCCACGGTCACCCTGATTCGGCCAGAACAGCTTCACCGGCAGGTCCGGCTTCTGTTTGTGCAGACGACCGTAGTAGTAAGTATTGACGATGCCAACGTCGCATTGGCCGGCGTTGATCGCCTCCAGCACGGCAATGTCATCGGAGAACACATCAGTGGACAGGTTGTTGACCCAGCCATTGAGGATCTTCTCGGTTTTCTCGGCGCCATGGACTTCGATCAGGGTGGCGGTCAGGGACTGGTTGTAGACCTTCTTCGCCGTGCGCAGGCACAGACGGCCTTCCCACTGCTTGTCGGCCAGCGCTTCGTAGGTGCTCAGCTCGCCCGGTTTCACCCGGTCGGTGGAGTAGGCGATGGTCCGCGCCCGCAGGCTCAGGCCGGTCCAGGCATGGGAGGAAGCGCGGTATTGCAGTGGGATGTTGGCGTCGATCACCTTGGAAGTGAACGGCTGGAGGATGCCCATCTGCTCGGCCTGCCAGAGGTTGCCGGCATCGACGGTCAGCAGCAGATCGGCGGTGGCATTTTCGCCCTCGGCCTTGATCCGCTGCATCAGCGGCGCTTCCTTGTCGGTGATGAACTTCACCTGCACGCCGGTTTTCTGGGTGTAGGCATCGAAGACCGGTTTGATCAGCTCATCGATACGCGAGGAGTAAACCACCACCTCGTCGGCGGCCTGGACGGCGGTGCTGCCAATCAGGGTCAGGGCCAGTGCGGTCAGTAGACGCTTGGGTGCCAACATGGAAGCGGTCTCTCGAATGGGGAAGTGAGCGCAAATGATAAGGACTCACATTTAGCTTCTCAATCGAACAGTTTGCGGAGAAGTTACCAAATGTTGCACGGGTAAGGATATGAGGTGGCTGATCTGCCGCCATCGCGGGCAAGCTACCGCAGCGAAAATTTCAAGCCTTGGCAAGCGCCGGCAGATCCCCGATCAACCCAAGCGCCTCACGCACGAACAACGCCTTGGCCTCGGGCATCTGATCGACCATCTTCAATCCGGTATTACGCAACCAGCGCACTGGTAACGGATCGGCCTGGAACAGTCGCTCGAACCCTTCCATCGCCGCCATCAACGCCAGGTTGTGAGGCATGCGCCGACGCTCATAGCGACTGAGCACTTTCACGTCCGCCAACCGCTCACCCCGCGCGGCCGCTTGCAGCAGCACTTCGGCCAGCACTGCGGCATCGAGGAAACCGAGGTTCACGCCCTGCCCCGCCAACGGATGGATGGTGTGGGCCGCATCGCCGATCAGCGCCAGGCCTTCAGCCACATACCGCTTGGCATGACGCTGACGCAGCGGCACGCACAGGCGCGGGTCAGCGCTGAGCACTGTGCCGAGGCAGCCTTCGAAGGCCCGTTCCAGCGCCTTGCAGAAGCCTTCGTCGTCCAGCGCCATCAGGCGTTCGGCTTCGCTCGGCGTGGTCGACCAGACGATCGAGCACCAATCCTGCCGGCCGTCCCGTTCCAGCGGCAGAAACGCCAGAGGGCCGTTGTCGGTGAATCGCTGCCACGCCGTCATTTGATGAGGTTTTGCACTGCGCACACTGGTGACGATCGCGTGGTGCATGTAATCCCATTCGCGGGTCGCGACACCGGTCAGACGCCGCACCGCCGAGTTGGCACCATCCGCCGCAATTACCAAAGGCGCCCGCAAGGTGCGACCGTCGGCCAGGGTCAGCAGCCAATCGTCACCGGAGCGGCGCATCTGCTCCAGACGCGCATTGGCCAGCATCCCGAGATCGCAGTCGTGCAGCCGGTCGAGCAAGGCGTCCTGAACCACGCGGTTCTCGACAATATGCCCGAGCACGTCGGCATGCACACTGGTCGCCGAGAAATGGATCTGCCCGGTGCCGCTGCCGTCCCAGACGTGCATGTCGGTGTACGGACTACTGCGCCGACTGGCAATGCCATCCCAGACGCCCAGACGTTCGAGTATTCGCTGGCTGGCCGCCGACAAGGCGCTCACCCGTGGTTCGAACGGAGCCTGCCCATAGAAGGGTTTGACGCTCAGGGGGCTACCGTCCAACAGCAGGACTTCAAGCCCACTGTTTTGTAACGCCAGCGCCAGGGCACTGCCGACCATTCCGGCTCCGACAATCAGCAGATCTGCGCGCATTTCCATGCTTTAAGCCTGTCTCGCTTGCGGTTTGAGCCGCAGGTAAAGGGTTTCTTCAACGCGTGTCAGCAAAGTGCTCGCGCTGTCATGAATATCGACTTGCCAGTGCGTAGGCTCAAACATCAGGACGCGTACCCAAACCCATGGCCTGTCGGGCGAACCAGCGCTTGGCCGGCGGCAGCAGATCGAGGCCAAGCAGGCCGATGTTGCGCCCCAGGGAAACCAGCGGCTGAGTGCTGCCAAATAACCGGGTGACCTGATCGGAAAAGCCCACGGTCAGGTTCTGATCCATTCGCTGACGCTCGCGATAGGCCTGCAAGGTAGCGAAGTCGCCGGGCCCGGTCTCGCTACCCAACAAACTGTCGGCCAGCGCCTGGGCGTCACGCAACGACAGGTTGAAACCCTGCCCGGCGATCGGATGCAGGCTATGAGCAGCGTTGCCGAGAATTGCCAGATGCGGGCGGACTTGTTCCTCGGCTTCGATCAGCGACAGCGGATACAAATGCCGTGCGCCGACCTGTTTCAGCGTGCCGAGGCGATAACCGAAGATGCCCTGCAACTCGGCGAGAAAGCTGCGGTCATCCAGGGCTGCCAGCCGCTGCGCGTCCATGCCCAAACGGGTCCAGACCAAAGCGCAGCGGTTTTCCGGCAGCGGCAGCAAAGCCATTGGACCATCGTCGGTGAAACGCTCGAAGGCCATGCCGTTGTGCGCTTCGCTGGTGGTGATGTTGGCGATCAGCGCGCTCTGGTTGTAAGGGCGTTTCTTGATGCCGATCCCCAGTTGCTCACGCAAGCCGGAACGGCCGCCATCGGCGAGCACCGCAAGGTCGCATTCCAGGATGGTTTCATCGTCGAGCGTCAGGCGATAGCCGTCGGTCAGCGGTTCCATGCGGGTGACTTCCGCCGGGCAGCGCCAACTGATCACGTCCTTGTCCAGACCTTGCCAGAGGCATTGGCCAAGCCAGGCGTTTTCCACCACATAACCCAGCGCCGGAACGCCCTCTTCCATCGCCGACAGCCGGGCGGTGGAGAAACGTCCACGGTCGGAGACATGAATCTGCTTGATCGGCTCGGCGCGGCGGGAGATTTCCTGCCACACACCCAACCGTTGATAAATCTGCCGGGCACCGAAGGACAGCGCCGAAGAGCGGGCGTCATAGCTCGGCTGATAGGTGTGGCCGGGGGCAAACGGTTCGATCAGCACGATCTTCCAGCCACGGGCCTTGGCTCCAGCCTGCAACGCCAACGCCAGACTGGCGCCGACCAGGCCACCGCCGATGATTGCCAGATTGATTCGACTCATGCCGCTTGTGCCCGTGCGGCGGCCATCAAGGCCTCGATTTCGGCGACCGTTTTCGGCACGCCGTTAGTCAGGATTTCACAACCGGTTTTGGTCACTACCACGTCGTCCTCGATGCGCACGCCAATACCGCGCCATTTCTTCGCCACGTTCTGGTTGTCTGGGGCGATGTAAATGCCCGGTTCAACCGTCAGCGCCATGCCGACTTCCAATACGCGCCATTCGCCGCCGACCTTGTATTCGCCGACATCGTGCACATCCATACCCAGCCAGTGGCCAGCGCGGTGCATGTAAAACGCTTTATAGGCTTCGCTGGCGATCAACTCGTCAACGTCGCCCTGCAACAGGCCCAACTTCACCAGACCGGTGGTAATCACCCGGACCGTGGCCTCGTGCGCCTGATTCCAGTGTTTGTTCGGCGCGATCTCGGCAAACGCTGCTTCCTGGGAAGCCAGCACCAACTCGTAAATCGCCTTCTGCTCCGGTGAATACTTGCCGTTGACCGGCCAGGTGCGGGTGATGTCGCTGGCGTAGCAGTCGATTTCACAACCGGCGTCGATCAGCACCAGATCGCCGTCCTTGAGCACCGCGTCATTCTGCTGGTAATGCAGGATGCAGCTGTTGCGCCCCGCCGCGACGATCGACCCATAAGCCGGCATCTTCGCCCCGCCCTTGCGGAACTCGTAATCGAGCTCAGCTTCGAGGCTGAACTCATGCAAACCGGCACGGCTGGCCTGCATCGCACGAATATGTGCCTGGGCGGAAATCCGCGCGGCTTCGCGCATCACCTTCACTTCTGCCGCCGATTTATACAGGCGCATGTCGTGAAGCAGATGATCCAGGGCAACGAATTCGTTCGGCGGCTGGGCGCCGAGGTGCGCTTTAGAGCGGATCACGTTGATCCAGTCCATCAGGTGCCGATCGAATTCAGGATTGCTGCCCATGGCCGAGTACACCCGGTCACGCCCTTCGATCAGGCCCGGCAGGATGTCGTCGATGTCGGTGATCGGGAAAGCGTCGTCAGCACCAAAGTCGCGGATCGCGCCTTCCTGGCCGGCGCGCAGGCCGTCCCACAACTCGCGCTCGGCATTACGTTCCCGGCAAAACAGCACGTATTCGCCGTGCTCACGACCGGGCATCAAGACGATGACGGCTTGAGGCTCGGGGAAACCGCTGAGGTACTGAAAGTCGCTGTCCTGACGGTAGACGTGCTCGACATCGCGGTTGCGGATGGCCACCGCGGCGGCGGGCAGGATGGCGATGCTGTTGGGTTCCATCTGCGCCATCAGCGCCTTGCGGCGACGGCTGTATTCCGATTTCGGGATATGAATCATGGGCAGATGGCTTTCCCTGGCACGCGATTAATGCAACGACGGTTTGGCAGCCGCTTCGTCGGTTTTCTTGGTTTCGGTGAACAGCAGCAACGGCGCGACGCGCAGGTACTCCATCACTTCCATGTAGTCGCTTTCGCCGTCGTCGGACTCTTCCAGCGCGTCTTGCACCTGGGCAATGGCGGCGAGATCCTGCAGCACTTCGGTGGCCTCAGTGCTCAAGGCATATTCGCGGCGGGTCAGACCGAAGCCGGTAAGGAAGCCCTGGCACCACTGGCCCAGTGCAGCCGCGCGCTCGGTGAGCGGCGCGTCGTCGGTCGGCAACAGCAGAACCACGGTCATGTCGTCGCTGGTCAGCTCGCCCTTGACCATCTCTTGCAAGCCGATCAAGGCGTTGCGAACGTTGTCTTGCGGCTCGCCTTCGAGCAGCTCGGCGGCGTCAGCCAACCAGCTGTCGGCTTCGAAGCCGGCACCGGCGCAACTGCGGCCGAGCAACAGACCGTGCAGTTCGGCAGGCGAGACGGGGTGGCCGCTGGTGTTCAGCAGGGTGGCGAAGGCTTGGTACGGTGAATTCTGAATGGGCATGGGCAGCTAGGCGCCAGACGGCGCTATGTCTAGAATGAAGGCCTTGTATCCTACATCGACAGACTCGCCAAGACTATTAAAGGCTGTCCGCCTGTTACCTACCATCAGACACAAACCCAGTGGACCCAATGGAAGACACCGACCTGCAAGCGCTGATGGCCAGACTCGAACTGCTAATTACTCGAGTCGAGCAACTAAAGAGCCAGAATGGACTCCTATTAGCTCAGGAAAAGAGCTGGCGCGAGGAACGCGCGCACCTCATTGAAAAAAATGAAATCGCCCGGCGTAAGGTCGAATCGATGATTTCGCGCCTCAAGGCCCTGGAGCAAGACTCATGAGTTCAAGCAATAGCGTTACCGTGCAGATCCTCGACAAAGAATATTCGATCATCTGCCCCCAGGAAGAACGCAGCAACCTGATCAGCGCCGCCCGTTATCTGGATGGCAAGATGCGCGAAATTCGCAGCAGCGGCAAAGTCATCGGCGCCGACCGCATCGCCGTGATGGCCGCACTGAACATC
This sequence comes from Pseudomonas sp. B21-048, assembly GCF_024748615.1. NCBI lineage: Bacteria > Pseudomonadati > Pseudomonadota > Gammaproteobacteria > Pseudomonadales > Pseudomonadaceae > Pseudomonas > Pseudomonas sp. B21-048. Next base: position 5,407,409 of record NZ_CP087168.1, read on the forward strand.
ACGCACGATCTTCTGCATAAAGAAGAACGCCCGGATGTACAGGCCAGCGGCTCGACCCGCGAGCAGGTTCGCGATTTGCTGGACCGCGTCGATCTGGCGCTGTCGACCGATCCGGATGTCACCAAGGGCTGATTCGCGTGATCGCTTGGGTTATACTCGCATCACTCCCTGGGGTGCTTGCCAGTTGACGACGTCCCTGAGCCGATTCGCACTACCCTGGAGGTTGCACGTTGGGCTGGTGTGCATGTCCGCTAGACGGAAAGCCTTAAAGCCTACTGCATCTTCCACCTTGAACTTTCGGGTTCAAGGGCTAAGTCGACAGCGGTTCATCCGGGGAGCCTGATTCCAGTCCGATGCCGGTTTTCATACCGGCATCGGCTTTTTTACGGGTACGCTTTACGTACTCGCACTTCGAAGCCTGAATCCATGACCGAACCTGCGCTGCTGCCCCGCCCGCAACTTCGACGCATGCTGCGCAAGGCCCGCCGCGCACTGACACCCTGTCAGCAGCGCGAGGCCGCTCGCGGGCTGTATAAGCAATTGGCCCAGCACCCGCTGTTCCGCCGCGCAAAACACATCTCCCTGTACCTGCCCATGGACGGTGAAATCGATCCGCACCTGCTGATGCGTGCCGCGCAACGTCGGGGCAAGGTGACGTATCTGCCGGTGCTCAGTGCGTGGCCGCGAACAAAAATGGCGTTCCAGCGGATTCGTCCCGGCGAAAAGCTTAAACCCAACCGCTTTCGCATCCCTGAACCTCGGCACAACATCGCCCGACAACGCAAGGTCTGGGCGCTGGATCTGGTGTTGCTGCCGTTGGTGGGGTTTGACGATGTCGGCGGACGCCTGGGGATGGGCGGTGGTTTCTACGACCGGAGCCTGGCCTATCTCGCTCGCCGCAAAAACTGGCGCAAGCCGACGCTGCTGGGCCTGGCCCATGAATGTCAGAAGGTTCAACGATTGGCTCAGGCGAGCTGGGATGTACCGCTGCAGGGAACGGTCACGGACAAGGCGTGGTATTTCGCGGATTAGACGCCACTGAAATCAGCGGCGTCAAAAAGACAGCTTCAGCGCTTGAAGGCTGACGGTTGTTGCTGCGCGATCTCGACGGGAGCATCGGTCTTGTTGGCCCACAGGCTTTGGGCATAGCCGGTGGTCACGACGCCCAAACCGAACAAAATAACCAATATCCATAGTAAATCCGGTTTGCGTTTCATCGATTGCCCCCCTCAAGGCACATCAACACGATGACAGCAGCGGTTTCCGTTTTAGGTGTAGGCCGTGCAGCAGCGTCAAGCTTGGAAGGCCGGCATTTTGCGACAACGTGAACCGACACGCAAACGCTGGCGTCAACCGACTGTCGGTTTGTCATAAAATTGACCCACCACTTGTCCGCACACCTCGCAAGGAGCAAAAACCATGGCCTACTGGCTGATGAAATCCGAGCCCGACGAACTCTCGATCAAAGACCTGGAGAAGCTTGGCCGAGCACGCTGGGACGGGGTTCGCAACTACCAGGCGCGTAACTTCTTGCGAGCGATGGCGGTAGGTGACAAATTTTTCTTCTATCACTCCAGTTGCCCGGAACCGGGAATTGCCGGGATCGGCAAAATTGTCGAGGCCGCCTATCCGGACCCGACGGCGCGGGAGCCTGAGAGTCATTACTTCGACCCGAAGGCCACTGCCGAGAAAAACGCCTGGAGCGCGATTGATGTTGCTCATGTCGAGACGTTTCCCAAGGTGCTGAAGCTCGATTATCTGAAACAGCAAACGGCGCTGGCCGAGATGCCACTTGTGCAAAAAGGCTCGCGACTGTCGGTGATGCCGGTGACGGCTGAGCAGTGGGCGGCGGTGATTGCGCTCAAGCCGTAATCGCGGGCTTGCCCGCGATGAGGCCCATTCGGACAGCGAAAAATTTACTGAATGATCAGGTTGTTGAACAACAAATCCTCAACCACCGGTTTGCCGGTTTCGTCATTCATCACTTGCTGGGTCTGCTTCAAGGCTTCCTGACGCAGCTTTTCCTTGGCTTCGACATTGTTCATGGCTTCAGTGGTCTGCTGCGAAAACAACGCCACCAGCTGATTACGGATCAATGGCTCATTGGCCTTCACGGCTTTGGTCGCCTCTTCACCGGTCACCCGCAACGCCACATCGGCCTTGTAGACCTTGAGCTTCGGCGTACCGTCCAGCCCATAATTGCCCACGAATGGCGGGCTCAGGGTGATGTAGTTGACCTTCGGGGCTTCACCTTCTTTGGCTTCTTCGGCCATCGCTGCCACAGGCAGAGACAGGGCCAGCATCAACATGATCCACGCTTTCACAATTCGCTCCTTATCCGGTTTGCGGCCAAGCATAACGGCCCGCCGCTCAAGCACACGCTTATGGCTGACTATCAGAGTCGGGCATACTCGTTGCCCCATCGACTCACACACCTACACTTATCGGCCATCACTCCCAAAGGAATAGCCCTGATGAAAGCCGTGCTGTGCAAAGCCTTCGGCCCTGCCGAATCGCTGGTGCTGGAAGACGTCGCCAGTCCTGTCGCGAAGAAGAACGAAATCCTGCTGGACGTGCACGCGGCCGGGGTAAATTTCCCGGACACGTTGATCATCGAGGGCAAGTACCAGTTCAAACCGCCCTTCCCTTTTTCACCGGGGGGCGAAGCGGCCGGGGTGATCAGCGCAGTAGGCGAAAAGGTCAGCCACCTCAAGGTCGGTGACCGGGTCATGGCTCTGACTGGCTGGGGCAGCTTCGCCGAACAGGTCGTGGGGCCGGGCTACAACGTGCTGCCAATTCCACCGTCGATGGACTTCAACACTGCCGCCGCCTTCAGCATCGCTCGCGTCAGGTCCGTTGAGGCTTCTGGTGACGATGGCGCTCCTTGCACCACTCTGGGCCACAAGAACGTCGCCAGTCAGAGCCGCGAAGCGACCACCTGATCAGCCTTTGATTTACAGCGCTTGAGCCGCGCTTCCAGATTCCGGTCAGGCATGGCGTGGCTACGCAGGGCGTGCGCAGTCTGCTCGACATACTCGCGAGTGGTGCCGTAACGTCCGCAAGCGCTTTCGAACACCTGGCTCAGCACATGATCCGGCAAGTTGCCGGCATAGCTGGGCAGGTGCCGTTCCAATACAAACCCCAATGCCTGAACCTGGCTCCCATCTTCAAGACGGCAGTTGAGCCAGTGGGGGCGATAGGACGGGAATGGCATTTCACGCTGCCAGAGTGCATAAAGCGAAGCGTCGAGTTGTTCTTCTGGCAAGCGATAGGCAAACCCGCTGCATGAGCCGCCGCGATCCAGGCCAAACACCAGCCCAGGCACTTCCGGTGTACCGCGATGTTCGTGGGACCACAGGTATAAACCGCGATGGTAGCCATGCACGCGACCGCGCACTCGCTCAACCGCCGCGCATTCTGGACGCCAGATCAGCGAACCATAAGCGAACAACCAGACCGGCCCACCCTTGTGGCGTGCCATGGTCGCCTGCATTGAGCCGAGTAATTGTTCGTGCGTAAGCTGCGGCCCCAGATCGAGCCGTGGAGGGTAAGCCAGATTCAAAAAAGCAGATTCAATGGCGCTCATGGCGAATAGCGTTCAGCTCCCCGCGAGTGAAGAATTACTTAATAGAACGCACCGTTGTAACAATAAGGCACATATGTTTTAAGGCAATTTAAGTGCCATGGCGGCGCTCTAAAACTTATTGCCTGAATGAGATATAACCTACCGGCATTTATATAAATCTATAAATACCGATCGGCTATATGGAGAGTTATAACGATTTAAAATCGGGGGGGGGGGCGGATCAAGATCGCGGCGCGTAAGCGAAAACGTCCGCGCGCATTTGATGGGCATCCATCCCCGCTTCAACCAGCGCATCCAGCGTGCCATAGACCATCGCCGGAGAGCCGCTGGCGTAGACGTGCAGGGCTTTCAGATCAGGGAAATCTTCACACACCGCCTCATGCAACATGCCGCAACGCCCGCCCCAGCCACATTGATCGCTGACGACTTTATGCAGGAACAGATTGGGCAACTTCAACCATTCATCCCAATGCTCGATCTGATAAAAGTCTTCGGGACGACGCACGCCCCAATACAAATGCACCGGATACTTGAAACCCGTGGCCCGGCAATGTTCGATCAGGCTGTGGATCTGGCCCATGCCGGTACCGGCAGCAATCAGTACCAATGGACCGTCCGGCAGTTCCGCCAGATGGGTGTCGCCGAACGGCATCTCGATGCGCACCATCAGGTTGCGCTGAAGCTGTTCGATCAGGCTCAGCGCACTGCTTTCGCGCGCCAGCACATGAATCTCCAGATCGCGTCCGGAATGCGGTGCAGAGGCCAGGGAGAAGGCGGATTTCTCGCCGTTCTCACGCTCGATCATCAAGTACTGGCCGGCGTGATAGCGCGGCGGCTTGCCCGCCGGCGCACGCAGGCGCACACGCCAGGTATCGCCGCCGACGTCCCTGCATTCAATGACCTGACACGACACGCTGCGCACCGGCAATTCTCCCAGCGCGAGCACGCCATCCCACAGCACGATGCAGTCTTCCAGCGGCTCTGCAATGCAAGTGTAGAACTCGCCATGGTCGCGCACATCGCCGGCTTGTTCGACCCGCCCTTCCACCAGTAACGCGCCGCACACATGGCAATTGCCGTTGCGACAGCTTTGCGGGCATTCATAGCCCAGGCGCCGCGCGCCATCGAGAATACGCTCGCCGGGCAGAATCTCTAGCACTGCTCCGGAGGGCTGCAAGGTTACACGCATCAATCTATTCCTAACTGATTCCAGATGGCATCGATCCGTTGGGTAACGGCTTCATCCTTGACGATGACCCGGCCCCACTCGCGAGTGGTTTCGCCCGGCCATTTATGCGTGGCATCGAGCCCCATCTTCGAACCCAGGCCGGAGACCGGCGAGGCGAAGTCCAGGTAGTCGATCGGCGTGTTGTCGATCATCACCGTGTCACGCTTGGGGTCCATGCGTGTGGTGATGGCCCAGATCACGTCGTTCCAGTCCCGTGCGTTGATATCGTCGTCAGTGACGATAACGAACTTGGTGTACATGAACTGTCGCAAAAACGACCAGACACCGAGCATTACCCGCTTGGCATGCCCAGGATATGACTTCTTCATGGTCACGATGGCCATGCGGTACGAACAGCCTTCGGGCGGCAGGTAGAAGTCGGTGATCTCCGGAAACTGCTTTTGCAGGATCGGCACGAACACTTCGTTCAGCGCCACGCCGAGAATCGCCGGCTCATCCGGTGGACGGCCGGTGTAGGTGCTGTGGTAGATCGGTTTGATCCGGTGGGTGATGCGCTCGACGGTGAACACCGGGAAGCTGTCGACTTCGTTGTAGTAACCGGTGTGGTCGCCGTATGGACCTTCATCGGCCATTTCGCCCGGATGGATCACGCCTTCGAGGATGATCTCGGCGGTGGCCGGCACTTGCAGGTCGTTGCCACGGCACTTCACCAGTTCGGTGCGATTGCCGCGCAACAGACCGGCGAAAGCGTATTCAGAGAGGCTGTCCGGCACCGGCGTCACGGCGCCCAGAATGGTGGCCGGGTCAGCGCCCAGGGCCACGGAAACCGGGAACGGCTGGCCGGGGTGTTTCTCGCACCACTCACGGTAATCCAGCGCGCCGCCACGGTGGCTCAACCAGCGCATGATCACCTTGTTGCGGCCGATCACTTGCTGACGGTAGATGCCGAGGTTCTGGCGATCCTTGTTCGGACCTTTGGTGACGGTCAGGCCCCAGGTGATCAGCGGACCGACGTCGCCCGGCCAGCAGGTCTGTACCGGCAACATCGCCAGATCGACATCGTCGCCTTCGATGACCACTTCCTGGCACACCGCGTCTTTGACGACTTTCGGCGCCATGGCGATGATTTTGCGGAAGATCGGCAGCTTGGACCAGGCATCCTTCAGGCCCTTCGGCGGCTCGGGCTCCTTGAGGAACGCCAACAGCTTGCCGATTTCGCGCAACTCGCTGACCGCTTCCGCGCCCATGCCCAGCGCCACGCGCTCTGGGGTGCCGAACAGGTTGCCGAGTACTGGAATGTCATAGCCGGTAGGGTTTTCGAAAAGCAGCGCCGGGCCCTTGGCCCGCAGCGTGCGATCACAGACCTCGGTCATTTCGAGCACTGGGGACACTGGAACCTGGATGCGCTTGAGTTCGCCGCGCTTTTCCAGGCCGCTGATAAAGTCGCGCAAGTCGCGATACTGCATGCGTGAGCCTCGTGTTGGCCGTGGCGTTCGGGGCAGGCAGTTTAGCGCCGAACCCCTCTATTCAGAACCACGAACTGCCGGTTCATCAAAAATCAGATAGCAAAAAGCCGGGTTTCCCCGGCTTTTGCTGACTTTCTGCGATTTACTTGCGCTTCATCGACAGGAAGAACTCGTCGTTGGTCTTGGTCTGTTTCAGCTTGTCGACCAGGAACTCGATGGCAGAGACTTCGTCCATCGGGTGCAGCAGCTTGCGCAGAATCCACATACGCTGCAGTTCGTCGTCGGCCGTCAGCAACTCTTCGCGGCGAGTACCGGAACGGTTGATGTTGATGGCCGGGAACACACGCTTTTCGGCGATCTTGCGATCCAGAGGCAGTTCCATGTTGCCGGTGCCTTTGAATTCTTCGTAGATCACTTCGTCCATCTTCGAACCGGTTTCAACCAGCGCGGTAGCGATGATGGTCAGCGAGCCGCCTTCTTCGATGTTCCGTGCAGCGCCGAAGAAACGTTTCGGTTTCTCCAGGGCGTGGGCATCGACACCACCGGTCAGTACCTTGCCGGAGCTCGGGATCACGGTGTTGTAGGCACGCGCCAGACGGGTGATGGAGTCGAGCAGGATCACCACGTCTTTTTTGTGTTCGACCAGGCGCTTGGCCTTCTCGATCACCATTTCGGCAACCTGCACGTGGCGGGTTGGCGGCTCGTCGAACGTCGAGGCAACTACTTCGCCGCGCACGGTGCGCTGCATTTCGGTTACTTCTTCCGGACGTTCGTCGATCAGCAATACGATCAGATGAACTTCAGGATTGTTACGTGCGATGTTCGCCGCGATGTTCTGCAGCATGATCGTTTTACCGGCTTTCGGCGGTGCAACGATAAGGCCGCGCTGGCCTTTGCCGATCGGGGCGCACAGGTCAATGACACGACCGGTCAAGTCTTCGGTGGAACCGTTGCCGGCTTCCATCTTCATGCGCACGGTCGGGAACAGCGGGGTCAGGTTCTCGAAGAGAATCTTGTTTTTCGCGTTCTCGGGACGATCGTAGTTGATCGTGTCGACCTTGAGCAGCGCGAAATAACGCTCGCCTTCCTTTGGAGGGCGGATCTTGCCAACGATGGTGTCACCGGTGCGCAAGTTGAAGCGGCGGATCTGGCTCGGCGAGACGTAAATATCGTCCGGGCCGGCGAGATAGGAAGCGTCAGCGGAGCGCAGGAAGCCGAAGCCGTCCTGGAGAATCTCCAGCACGCCATCACCGGAGATTTCCTCGCCGCTTTTCGCGTGCTTTTTGAGCAGGGAGAAAATCACGTCCTGCTTGCGCGAACGGGCCATATTTTCTATGCCCATCTGTTCGGCCAATTCGAGCAGTTCGGTAATCGGCTTTTGCTTGAGTTCAGTCAGATTCATATAGGAATGACGTAATCATTTATGGAGGGGGGAAATTAAGCTTTTGGCTTAATGAGGCCGCGCCGCAGAGAAGGCGACAGGATCGCGTACTTATTCGAAAAGGAGTGCGTCGGCGACGGCTAGCAGGGGGCAGTGGAGAAACCAGTGCGGGGCCGAATGTACCACCTGAGTTTCGGAGCGTCTAGCCCTCAATAACGAAAAGGCCCCGCATTATACGGGGCCTTTTCATGACGCTTTATAACAACGCTTAGATGTTGGCGTCGAGGAAAGCAGCCAGTTGCGACTTCGACAGCGCGCCAACCTTGGTGGCTTCGACGTTGCCGTTCTTGAACAGCATCAGCGTCGGGATACCACGCACGCCATGCTTGGCCGGGGTTTCCTGGTTTTCGTCGATGTTCAGCTTGGCAACGGTCAGCTTGCCAGCGTAGGTGCCAGCGATCTCGTCCAAAACCGGGGCGATCATTTTGCAAGGGCCGCACCACTCAGCCCAGTAGTCAACAAGCACAGGGCCAGCAGCCTTCAGTACTTCTTCTTCGAAGTTAGCGTCGGTGACGTGCTTGATAAGATCGCTGCTCATGGATGTCTCCGGGTTGTAAGCAATAAAAAACGTGGCCCATCATAGCCGCCCTTCCCGTGTTCAGGAAGCCGCAGATGATTGAGTCTCGCTATGGTGGCCCATGAGTTTGGGTATAGCTCAAGTCATGAGGTGGCGGGAGCGACGAAAGCGATTCCGGTACGCAGGGCGGCGTTGCGCACATGCTCTTGCATGGCCTTCTGCGCGGCGCCAGAGGCCCGACGCGCCAGCGCACGGAGGATTTTGCGGTGCTCCTGCCAGGTTTCCATCGCCCGTTCGGCCCGGATGAACGGTAGCTTCTGGCTCTCCAGGAAGATGTCGGCGCTGGCCGTCAGAATGCTCAGCATCGCCTGATTGCCACTGGCCAGGAGGATGCGTCGGTGAAACTCGAAATCCAGTCGCGCCGCCGCCTCGAAGTCGGCGGCGCGCAGTTCATTGCGCATGGCGGCGACATTGTCTTCCAGGGCATCGAGCTCATCGGTGCTCAGGGTCACGGCCGCCAGCCCGGCGGCAAAACCTTCCAGCGCGTAGCGCAACTGAAAGATGTCCAGCGGAGATGCCTGGGCCGCGAACGGCCAGCCCGGCGCCGCATCGCCACGGGGCAGATCGACCGGTGACTGCACGAACACGCCCTTGCCTGGCTGGATACTGATCACGCCCAGCGCACTCAGGGACGATAACGCCTCACGCAATGACGCCCGACTGACCCCCAATTGCACCGCCAGATCCCGTTGCGAAGGCAAGGCATCCCCCGCCCCGAAGCCTTGCTCGGTGATCAGTTTGCGGATGGCTTGCAGCGCCACTTCAGGTACGGCGCGGGAGATCGAGTTCATGGTTTTTTTCAGACGAGCCAGGCCAATGAGCGGCTAGTTGTAAAGCTATTCGCGACATCCGACAAGTCGTGCCCCATGGGGGTTCGGGACTTTTAACGGGTGCGCCATCAGGGTGCGAAAGGCCACCCAACTGTTCAGACCAGTAAGACCGAACGCCCCCAGCAAAACCGTGGCCTGCGCCCCCCAAAACCTAATCTTGGCATGGCCCGTGCTCTGTCGATCCGCAGAAATCACTTCCCGCCGATTCGGAGATTTGCCATGACCATGCGTTACAGCGTCCTCATCAAAGCCCTGTTCGCCAGCCTGATGCTGAGCCAGGCACCCGCCCACGCCGACGGTCTGGAGGATGTGGTCAAGCGCGGTACCCTCAAGGTCGCCGTGCCGCAGGACTTCCCGCCGTTCGGTTCGGTCGGCCCGGACATGAAACCTCGCGGCCTGGACATCGACACCGCCAAACTGCTGGCCGACCAACTCAAGGTCAAACTCGAGCTGACCCCGGTCAACAGCACCAACCGCATCCCGTTCCTGACCACCGGCAAAGTCGACCTGGTGATTTCCAGCCTCGGCAAAAACCCTGAGCGCGAAAAAGTCATCGACTTCTCCCGTGCCTACGCACCGTTCTACCTCGCCGTGTTCGGTCCGCCAGACGCCGCCATCAAGAGCCTGGATGATCTCAAGGGCAAAACCATCAGCGTCACCCGTGGCGCCATCGAAGACATCGAGCTGACCAAAGTCGCCCCCGAAGGCGCGACCATCAAACGCTTCGAAGACAACAACTCGACGATCGCCGCTTACCTCGCCGGCCAAGTCGACCTGATCGCCAGCGGTAACGTGGTGATGGTGGCAATCAGTGAGAAAAACCCGAAACGCGTGCCGGCGCTGAAAGTGAAACTCAAGGACTCGCCGGTTTACGTTGGCGTGAACAAGAACGAGTCGGCGCTGCTGGGCAAGGTCAACGACATCCTCACCTCGGCCAAGGCTGACGGTGCGTTGGAAAAGAACTCGCAAACCTGGCTGAAAGAGCCGCTGCCGGCCGATCTCTGATCGTTCGCGCGGGAGACGATTAATGGCTTATCAGTTCGATTTCTTGCCGGTGGTGGAAAACACCGACCTGCTGCTGCGCGGTGCGCTGTTCACCCTTGAGTTGACAGCCATTGGCGCGGTGCTCGGGGTCGGTCTGGGTATCGTCGGGGCACTGGTGCGGGCGTGGAACATCCGCCCGTTCGCCGGCATTTTCGGGGTTTACGTCGAGTTGATCCGCAACACGCCATTCCTGGTGCAGTTGTTTTTCATCTTCTTCGGTTTGCCGTCGCTGGGCCTGCAGATTTCCGAATGGCAGGCGGCGGTGCTGGCGATGGTGATCAACCTGGGCGCCTATTCGACCGAGATCATCCGTGCCGGCATTCAAGCGATCCCCCGCGGGCAGCTGGAAGCCGCAGCCGCCTTGGCGATGACGCGCTCCGAAGCCTTCCGCCACGTGGTTCTGTTGCCGGCGCTGGGCAAGGTCTGGCCGGCCCTGAGCAGCCAGATCATCATCGTGATGCTCGGCTCGGCGGTCTGTTCGCAGATTGCCACCGAAGAGCTGAGCTTCGCCGCCAACTTCATTCAATCGCGCAACTTCCGCGCCTTTGAAACCTATGCCCTGACCACGCTGGTCTACCTGTGCATGGCGCTGTTGATCCGCCAATTGCTGAACTGGATCGGCCGGCGCTACATAGCAAGGAGCAGCAGCCAATGAGCGATTTCACCTTCTGGGACATCCTGCGCAACCTGCTCACGGGCCTGCAATGGACCCTGGCCTTGTCGCTGGTGGCGTTTATCGGCGGCGGGCTGATCGGTTTGTTGATCATGGTGATGCGGATTTCAAAAAAATCCCTCCCCAGCCACTTCGCCCGCACCTACATCGAACTGTTCCAGGGCACGCCGCTATTGATGCAGCTGTTTCTGGTGTTCTTCGGTGTGGCGTTGGCCGGGGTAGAAATTTCACCGTGGATGGCGGCGGCGATTGCCTTGACGCTGTTCACCAGCGCTTATCTGGCGGAGATCTGGCGCGGTTGCGTCGACTCGATCCCTAATGGCCAGTGGGAAGCCTCGTCGAGCCTGGCGCTCAATCCGCTGGAGCAACTGCGCTACGTGATCCTGCCGCAAGCCCTGCGCATCGCCGTGGCGCCAACCGTGGGCTTCTCGGTGCAAGTGGTCAAAGGCACCGCCGTCACCTCGATCATCGGCTTCACCGAACTGACCAAGACCGGCGGCATGCTCGCCAACGCGACCTTCGAGCCCTTCATGGTCTACGGCCTGGTGGCGCTCGGTTACTTCCTGCTCTGCTACCCCTTGTCCCTCAGCGCGCGCTACCTGGAAAGGAGACTGCATGCCTCTGCTTAGAATTTCCGCCCTGCATAAATATTACGGCGACCACCATGTGCTCAAAGGCATCAACCTGAGCGTCGATGAAGGTCAGGTGGTGGCGATCATCGGCCGCAGCGGTTCGGGCAAATCCACCTTGTTGCGCACCCTTAACGGTCTGGAATCGATCAATGACGGCGTGATCGAAGTCGATGGCGAATACCTCGACGCCGCCCGCGCCGACCTGCGTAGCCTGCGGCAGAAAGTCGGGATGGTGTTCCAGCAGTTCAACCTGTTCCCACACCTGACCGTGGGCGAAAACGTCATGCTCGCGCCGCAAGTGGTGCAGAAAGTGCCGAAAGCCAAAGCCGCCGAACTGGCGCGACAGATGCTGGAACGGGTCGGGCTGGGGGAGAAGTTTGATGCGTTCCCGGATCGATTGTCCGGCGGCCAGCAACAGCGGGTGGCGATTGCTCGTGCCTTGGCGATGTCGCCGAAGGTGTTGTTATGCGACGAGATCACCTCGGCGCTGGACCCGGAACTGGTCAACGAAGTGCTCAACGTGGTCCGGCAACTGGCCAAGGAGGGCATGACACTGATCATGGTCACCCATGAAATGCGCTTTGCCCGGGAGGTTGGGGACAAATTGGTGTTCATGCACCATGGCAAGGTGCATGAGGTGGGGGATCCGAAGATTCTGTTTGCCAACCCGCAGACGGCGGAGCTGGCGAATTTCATTGGGACGGTTGAACACGCCAACTGATCGTTCCCACGCTCCGCGTGGGAATGCAGCCCGGGACGCTCCGCGTCCCAGAAGCGGACGCGGAGCGTCCATTGAGGCATTCCCACGCGGAGCGTGGGAACGATCAGGGCAGACAGGGTGTGCTGGATCAATGCTTTGAACACTACGCGTTGGCGGCAGCGTTTGATCGTGGCAGGATGTCGAGGTTATCGACCGAGACCCCCTGACCATGCCGCAATCCCAAGCCAAGAATCTGTCCCTGATCGCCGCAATCGACCTGGGCTCCAACAGCTTTCACATGGTCGTGGCCAAGGCCCAGAATGACGAAATCCGTATTCTCGAACGTCTCGGGGAGAAGGTTCAGTTGGCCGCCGGCATCGACGAAGAGCGTCAACTCAGCGAAGAATCCATGCAGCGCGGGCTCGATTGCCTGAAGCGTTTCGCCCAACTGATCAGCGGTATGCCGCCCGGCGCCGTGCGGATCGTCGGCACCAACGCCCTGCGCGAAGCCCGTAACCGCGGCGAATTCATCCGTCGCGCCGAAGAAATTCTCGGCCATCCGGTAGAAGTCATCTCCGGCCGAGAAGAAGCGCGCCTGATTTACCTCGGCGTCTCCCACACCCTCGCCGACACGCCGGGCAAGCGCCTGGTGGCCGATATCGGTGGCGGCAGTACTGAATTCATCATCGGGCAGAGATTCGAGCCATTGTTGCGCGAAAGCCTGCAAATGGGCTGCGTGAGCTTCACTCAGCGCTATTTCAAGGACGGCAAGATTACGCCGGCCCGTTACGCCCAGGCGTACACCGCTGCGCGGCTGGAGATCATGAGCATCGAACACGCTCTGCACCGCCTGACTTGGGATGAAGCCATCGGCTCCTCGGGCACCATTCGCGCCATCGGCCTGGCGCTGAAGGCCGGCGGGCATGGCACTGGCGAAGTGAATGCCGAAGGCCTGGCCTGGCTCAAGCGCAAGCTGTTCAAACTCGGCGACGCCGAGAAAATCGATTTCGAAGGCATCAAGCCCGACCGCCGGGCGATCTTCCCCGCCGGGTTGGCGATTCTCGAAGCGATCTTCGATGCCCTCGAACTGCAACGCATGGATCACTGTGAAGGTGCCCTGCGCGAAGGCGTGCTCTATGACCTGCTGGGCCGTCATCATCACGAAGACGTCCGTGAGCGCACACTCAGCTCGCTGATGGAGCGTTACCACGTCGACCTGGAACAAGCCGTGCGGGTCGAACGCAAGGCGCTGCATGCCTTCGATCAGGTGGCCGAGGATTGGCAGCTGGATGACGGTGTCTGGCGCGAACTGCTGAGCTGGGCGGCCAAGGTCCATGAAGTGGGCCTGGACATCGCGCACTATCAGTACCACAAGCACGGCGCCTATCTGATCGAGCACTCGGACCTGGCCGGATTCTCCCGCGAAGACCAGCAAATGCTCGCGCTGCTGGTGCGCGGCCATCGACGCAATATTCCCAAGGACAAGTTCGCCGAATTCGGCGACGACGGCATCAAACTGATTCGCCTGTGCGCGCTGCTGCGTTTTGCGATTCTGTTCCATCACATCCGCGGCACCCAGGAAATGCCACAAGTGGTGCTGCACGCCAACGGCGACAGCCTGGATGTGTTATTCCCGGAACACTGGCTGGAGGACAACCAGCTGACCCAGGCCGATTTCGCCCTGGAAGCGGAATGGCTGACCCGCGTCGGCTTCGTGCTGAACGTGCGCTAATCAGAAGGCTGCCGAAAATCCCTACACGGAACAGGTTCGACATCAACGTCCGGTGAAAACAAAAATGGCGATCCGCAGGGATCGCCATTTTTTTATGCTACGCCGAGGTTAACGCACAGCCAGAATCGGGCTGCCCAAACGCTCAAGCAAGGTTGCCTGGGCACTGCGCGGGTTCTGGTTGCCGGTCGGTGTGTTGCGGATGTAGCGACCGTCCGCCTGCAGGCTCCAGCTGTGGGTGTTATCGGTCAGATAAAGCTCCAGCTCTTTCTTGACCCGCAAAATCAGCTTCTTGCCCTCGACCGGGAAGCAAGTCTCGACGCGCTTGTCGAGGTTGCGCTCCATCCAGTCGGCACTGGACAGGAACATCTGCTCTTCACCGCCGTTCAGGAAGTAGAAGACCCGGGTGTGCTCCAGGAAGCGACCGATGATCGAGCGCACGTGGATGTTGTGGGATACGCCGGCGATACCCGGTCGCAGACAGCACATGCCGCGCACCACCAGATCGATACGCACACCGGACTGACTGGCCTTGTACAACGCGCGGATGACTTTCGGATCGGTCAGCGAGTTGAACTTGGCGATGATGTGCGCCGGTTTGCCGTCGAGGGCGAACTGCGTCTCCCGGGCAATCATGTCGAGCATGCCCTTCTTCAACGTGAACGGCGCGTGCAGCAGTTTCTTCATGCGCAGGGTTTTACCCATGCCGATCAACTGGCTGAACAGTTTGCCGACGTCTTCGCACAAGGCATCGTCGGAAGTCAGCAGGCTGTAGTCGGTGTACAGACGAGCGTTGGCCGCGTGGTAGTTGCCGGTACCCAAGTGAGCGTAACGGACAATCTCGCCCGCTTCGCGGCGCAAAATCAGCATCATCTTGGCGTGGGTCTTGAAACCGACCACGCCGTAAATCACCACCGCACCGGCCGCTTGCAGACGGCTGGCCAGTTGCAGGTTGGATTCCTCGTCGAACCGCGCGCGCAATTCGATTACCGCCGTCACTTCCTTGCCGTTACGCGCCGCGTCCACCAGCGCATCGACGATCTCCGAGTTGGCGCCGCTGCGATACAACGTCTGACGAACCGCCAACACATGCGGATCCTTGGCCGCCTGGCGCAGCAAGTCGACCACCGGGGTGAACGACTCGAACGGGTGCAGCAGCAGGATGTCCTGCTTGCTGATCACACTGAAAATGTTCTCGCTGTTTTGCAGCAGTTTCGGGATCTGGGGGGTGAAGGGGGTGTATTGCAGCTCCGGATGACTGTCCAGACCAGTGATGCTGAACAGCCGGGTCAGGTTCACCGGACCGTTGACCTGATACAACTCGGTCTCGTGCAGGTTGAACTGCTTGAGCAGGTAATCGGACAGGTGTTTCGGGCAGGTGTCGGCCACTTCCAGCCGCACCGCGTCACCGTAGCGACGGGAGAACAACTCGCCGCGCAGGGCGCGCGCCAGGTCTTCGACGTCTTCGGTATCGACCGCAAGGTCGGCGTTTCGGGTCAGGCGGAACTGGTAGCAGCCCTTGACCTTCATGCCTTGGAACAGGTCATCGGCGTGGGCGTGGATCATCGACGACAGGAACACGTAATTATCGCCTTGGCCACCCACTTCTTCCGGAACCTTGATGATCCGGGGCAGCAGGCGCGGTGCCGGGATGATCGCCAGACCGGAGTCGCGACCGAAGGCATCGATGCCTTCGAGTTCGACGATGAAGTTCAGGCTCTTGTTCACCAACAACGGAAACGGGTGCGTCGGGTCGAGGCCGATCGGGGTGATGATCGGCGCGATCTCGTCGCGAAAATAACGGCGAACCCAGGTCTTGAGCTTGGTGGTCCAGTAGCGACGACGAATGAAGCGGACCTGATGTTTTTCCAGTTCCGGCAACAGAATGTCGTTGAGGATCGCGTATTGGCGATCGACGTGGCCGTGCACCAATTCGCTGATGCGAGCCAGGGCCTGGTGCGGTTGCAGGCCATCGGCGCCGGCCTGCTCACGGGCGAAGGTGATCTGCTTCTTCAGGCCGGCCACCCGAATCTCGAAGAATTCGTCCAGGTTGCTGGAGAAAATCAGCAGAAACTTCAGCCGCTCCAGCAATGGGTAGGACTCATCCAGCGCCTGTTCCAGCACGCGAATGTTGAACTGCAGTTGCGAGAGCTCACGATGGATGTACAGGCTGCTGTCATCCAGACCGGGAATGGCAATCGCTGGCGCCGCCACAGCGGGCTCGGCCACCACCGCGGGTGGAGCAGGCTCCAGCTCCGGCGGGGTTTCGGCGATTTGCTCCACCACAGGTTGAGCGTCTTTTACGGCAACTTCAGTGAGTCCTTCGGTATTCATCGAATGTTCCTGGGAGGGCTATTTTTGCTCTCGTAACAATTGAGCAGCGCGGACGGCAAAGTAAGTCAGAATGCCATCAGCGCCTGCACGTTTAAAAGCGGTCAGGGATTCGAGGATAACCCCTTCGCTCAACCAGCCATTCTGGATCGCCGCCATGTGCATGGCGTACTCGCCGCTGACCTGATAGACAAAGGTCGGCACTTTGAATTCTTTCTTGACCCGGTAAAGGATATCCAGATACGGCATGCCTGGCTTGACCATGACCATGTCCGCGCCTTCTGACAAGTCCGCCGCCACTTCGTGCAGGGCTTCGTTGCTGTTGGCCGGGTCCATCTGATAGGAGGCCTTGTTGGCCTTGCCCAGGTTCAGCGCCGAACCGACCGCATCGCGGAACGGGCCGTAATAGGCGCTGGCGTACTTCGCCGAGTAGGCCATGATCCGCACGTTGACGTGATCGGCCAGTTCCAGCGCTTCGCGGATCGCCTGGATGCGACCGTCCATCATGTCCGACGGGGCCACCACCTGAGCGCCGGCTTCGGCGTGGGACAGGGCCTGTTTAACCAGTGCGTCGACGGTAATGTCGTTCTGCACGTAGCCTTCTTCGTCGAGAATGCCGTCCTGACCGTGGGTGGTGAACGGGTCCAGAGCGACGTCGGTGATCACACCCAACTCCGGGAACCGGTCACGCAGTGCTCGGGTGGCGCGCTGGGCGATACCGTTGGGGTTCCAGGCTTCGGCGGCGTCCAGGGATTTGAGCTCCGGTGGCGTCACCGGGAACAAGGCCAGCGCCGGAATCCCCAGCTCGACCCACTTGGCCGCTTCTTCCAGCAAAAGGTCGATGGTCAAGCGTTCGACGCCCGGCATGGAGGCCACCGCTTCGCGACGATTTTCACCGTCCAGCACGAACACCGGCAGGATTAGGTCATCGGCGGTCAACACGTTTTCACGGACCAGTCGACGCGAGAAATCATCACGACGGTTGCGGCGCAGGCGGGTTGCAGGAAACAAACGGTTGGCGGGGGTGAAGCTCACGGCAGACTCCTGAGCCCGCGCTGGCGGGCGAGCATGACAGTTATAAGCGGCCATTATGACGAACGCATGACATAAGTGTCTTGTCTTGAAGTCACTGTTCAACTGCAGTGGCGGCTTGAACCTGACTTCAGGACGAGACACCCGTGCCCCCTGTGACAGGTAGCCGCATTCCATTGTCCTTGTAGGAAATGTTCACGTCGAGACACATTTTGACACTTTCCTGAATGTGTCCGAGGGGTTAGGCTGCGCGTTCATTTCGCCAGCACCCAGACAATGCTCCAACAATTTCTGCATGACTTCGGCTACTTTGCCCTGTTCCTCGGCACGTTTTTCGAAGGCGAAACCATTCTGGTGCTCGCAGGCTTCCTCGCGTTCCGCGGATACATGGACATCAATCTGGTAGTCGTCGTGGCGTTCTTCGGCAGTTATGCCGGCGATCAGCTGTGGTACTTCCTGGGGCGCAAGCACGGGCGCAAATTGCTCGCACGTAAACCGCGCTGGCAACTGATGGGTGATCGGGCGCTGGAACATATCCGCAAGCACCCGGACATCTGGGTGTTGAGCTTCCGTTTTGTCTATGGCCTGCGCACCGTGATGCCAGTGGCGATCGGGCTGTCGGGCTATCCGCCGGGACGTTATCTGCTACTCAACGGGATTGGCGCCGCGATCTGGGCCACGGCGCTGGCCGCAGCCTCTTATCACTTCGGCGCGGTGCTCGAAGGCATGCTGGGCAGTATCAAGAAATACGAGCTGTGGGTGCTGGGCGCCCTGCTGATACTGGGCTTTGTTCTGTGGCTGCGGCGGCGCTTCAAGAATGCCCGCCTGGCAAAGCAGATCTACGCCGACGAGCAGGCATTGAAAGCCGAACAGGCCAAGTCCAGCGAACCGACGACGCCCATCGAGTGAAGCGGTTTCTACAACAGTAGAGACCGATTCCGCTGAGCAGGCTGTAGCTGAGCAGCCCCACCCAGCCCACCACGCTGCCCGGCCATGGCCCGACCATTGGCGCCTCGAATTTGCGGAACTGGCTCAGGTCCGGTTTGTTCATCGGATATTGGGTCGCCACCTCCGCCGGCCACCAACCGGTGCGAATGAACCCGATCCGCAGCGCGTCCCACCCGCTTTCGGCGCGCCGGGCGCCGTCCCACAGCGGCACATGGAACTGCACGTTCGCCCCTACGGGTTCCAGCTCGCCAGCAGTGTGGTCATGCCGAAAATCACCGGTTCGTTGTCGTCCTCTTCCTGGAACGAGCCGAACAGACGGCCCCAAATAATGAACACCCCACTGTAGTTGCGATCCATAAACCCTATGGCAACGAGTGACAAATTAGTGGACATTTAACGCCATGAATCTGGAGAAAAGCCCATGAGCAAAAAAATTGCAGTGATCCTTTCCGGCTGCGGCGTGTACGACGGCGCCGAGATCCACGAAAGCGTGATCACTCTGCTGCGGCTGGATCAGCGCGGTGCCCAGGTGCAGTGTTTCGCACCCGATATCTCGCAATTGCAGGTGATCAACCACCTGACCGGCGAAGAAATGCCCGAGGCGCGCAACGTGCTGGTGGAGTCGGCGCGAATCGCTCGGGGCAACATCAAGGACATCCGCGAGGCCAGCGTCGAAGACTTCGATGCGCTGATCGTTCCTGGCGGATTTGGATCGGCCAAGAACCTGTCGAACTTTGCCGTCGACGGCGCCGGTTGCAGCGTTCAGGCTGACGTCCTGGCGTTGACCGAAGCGTTCGCCGAAGCCGGCAAACCGGTGGGGCTGATCTGCATCTCACCGGCCCTGGCGGCCAAGATCTACGGCCCGGGTGTGACTTGCACCATCGGCAACGATGCCGAAACCGCCGCCGCGATGAACAAGATGGGCGCCACCCATGCCGAGTGCGCAGTGACCGACATCGTCGAAGACAAGGCGCGCAAGCTGGTGAGCACTCCGGCGTACATGCTGGCGCAATCGATCAGCGAGGCCGCTTCCGGCATCAATAAACTGGTCGACCGGGTGCTGGAACTGACCCACGAAAACGACGAATAACACTGTGATCGTTCCCACGCTCTGCGTGGGAATGCAGCCCGGGACGCTCTGCGTCCCAAAGCGGACGCAGAGCGTCCATTGAGGCATTCCCACGCAGAGCGTGGGAACGATCATTACCTACGCGACAGCCGCGTGAGTATCCGATCCAGCGCATTGGCGAACGCCTGCTTCTCACGCTCGCCAAACGGGGCCGGTCCACCACTCATCTGGCCCTGCTCGCGCAGATCGGTGAACAGGTTACGCACCGCCAATCGATCCCCCATGTTCTGCGCATCGAACTCCTTGCCCCGTGGATCCAGCGCCGCTACGCCCTTCTTTACCAGCCGGTCCGCCAGCGGCACATCGCTGCAAATCACCAGTTCACCCGGCACCGCGTATTCCACCAGGTAATCATCGGCGGCATCCGGACCGCTGGGCACCACGATCAGCTTCACCAGGGCGAGGCCCGGTTTGATCTGCGGCTGACCGGCCACCAGCACCACTTCGAACTGGCGTTTGAGGGCGAACTTCACCACCAGATCCTTGGCTGCCCGCGGGCAGGCGTCGGCATCGATCCACACGCGCATGTTTTTCACCTCTTGAAAGCAAAAGATCGTCCGAAGGCTCGGGCCGCGTTCGGACGATCTTTTAAAGGATCACTCGATCAGGAAACCGACACCCGCCGCTTCTCAGCCATCCGGCTACGGCTGTACAGCACGATGATTGCAATGATCGCCACGGCCTGAGCACTCAGCGAATAGGCATCAGCGTGGATCCCCAGCCAGTCGAAATCAAAGAACGGCACTGGCCGCGTGCCGAAGACCCCGGCTTCCTGCAACGCCTTCACACCATGGCCGGCAAACACCACCGACAACGCGCACAGCAGCCCGGCATTGATGCCGAAGAACAACGCCAGCGGCAGTTTCGCCGAACCGCGCAGAATCACCCAGGCCAGACCGATCAGCAATACCAGCGCCGTCGCCCCGCCCGCCATTACGGCGTTGTGCCCTGCTGGCCCTGCCTGCAACCACAGGGTTTCGTAAAACAGGATCACTTCGAACAGCTCGCGATACACCGAGAAGAATGCCAGGATCGCAAACCCGAAACGCCCGCCGCCGCTCACCAGGCTGCTCTTGATGTAATCCTGCCAGGCCGCTGCGTGGCGACGGTCATGCATCCACACGCCAAGCCAGAGCACCATGACACTGGCAAACAACGCCGTCGCGCCTTCCAGCAGTTCACGCTGGGCACCGCTGACGTCGATCACATACGCCGCCACCGCCCAGGTCGCCAACCCGGCCAGCAGCGCCAGGCCCCAACCGATATTGACGCTGCGCACCGCCGATTGCTGACCGGTGTTGCGCAGGAATGCGAGGATCGCCGCGAGCACCAGAATCGCTTCCAGGCCTTCTCGCAACAGAATCAACAGGCCAGAAATGTAGCTCAGCGACCAGCTCAAGCCATCGCTGCCGAGCAGGCCAGCGGACTCTTTCAACTTGGCCTTGACCGTCTCCAGACGCTGCTCGGCCTGGGCCACCGGCAAACCATCCTGCAACGACTGACGGTAAGCCATCAGGGACTTCTCGGTGTCTTTGCGCACGTTGGCATCGACATTGTCCAGAGAACTTTCGACCAACTCGAAGCCTTCCAGGTACGCGGCCACCGACAGGTCGTAGGCCTGATCGTGATCGCCGGCGCGGTAGGCTGAGATGCTTTTGTCCAAGGTGGCTGCGGTGTAATCCAGCAACTGCCCCGGGCCACGCTTGACCTGCGGCGGTTGCGCTCGTTGCGCGCGGAAGGTCGCGGCGGCTTGCGGACCTTCGGCGGCCTGCACTTCGGCGGGTGTCTGACGCGCCAGGTCGGCGATGTTGTAGGTTTTCTCGGACGTTGCCGTGGCCGGATCGGCGCTGAAGCTGGCGATGTAGGTCGCCAGGTCCCAACGCTGGCGATCATCCAGCTGATCGGCGAAAGCCGGCATGTCGGTGCCTTCGACGCCCATGCCCAGTGTGTTGTAGATCGCGTAGAGGCTCAGACGGTCCAGTCGCACGGCATCGCGCAGATTGGCCGGCGGCGGCGTCATGCCGACGCCTGCCGGGCCATCACCGGCGCCCGCGTCGCCATGACACACCGAGCATTGCTGGGCATACAGCGGTGCGCCGCGGGTCGGGTCCGGGGTGATGACCGGGGCCTGGCTGACCTCGTAGGTCACTGCCAGTTTTGCCCCCAGTTGCCGCGCCTGACGGGCAACATCCGCGCCGTCCTTGCGTGCGGCGATCGCAGCGCGAAGGCTGCTGACCCCCTGTTCCAGTTCTGCGCGCTCGGGTTTGGCCGGTAAATCGGCGATCAAACCTTGCAACACCTTCAAGAATTCCTGCTGCTCGCGGTATTCAGACTCATCGATGACTTTGCCCGCCTCGACCGTCGCCGGGTAATCGGCGCCAATGTAATCGAGCAAATGCAGGGCCTTGGGCGCACCTTCTGTGGTTTCGGCCAGCGCATTGAAGCCGCAGAGCGCGATCATCGGCAGCAGGAGCCACGCCAGAAAACGAGAGGAGCCAGTCATGAATAAATCTCAAATGGAAATACGAAGTAACACATTGTTCACTTCCAATGAGTTTCACTCAAGCTTTGTTGTGTTTGGTTTTTGTATTGACCAGCCGCCGCATTGAACTCCCGTTGCAATAAATAATGGCACAACCCTTCAAATATGACGCCAAAAAGCCATTACATAGCCAGCATCCCTGTTTATAATGCCGCGCCGTCGTTATTGCGATATGGCATTTATGCTCCTTTTTTTATGAGGAATTGGCAGGACGCCAACCGTTCTGTCGATGGGTCCCAACAGCCCGACCAGCACGCGGCTGCTTTTATTCAGGGAAGACGTACCCCTATGGCATTCCGCGCCCCCACCTTGATCGCGCTCAGCGCTGTCATGTTACTTTCCGGCTGCTCGGCCTTTCGTAACTACGATTCGGAACTTGCACAAACCAATCAGCAACTGGCTTCCGGCAACGTCGACGCCGCGTTGACTCTGTTGGAAAAAAACAACACGGGTGCCGACAAAGACCTGCTCTATTACTTCGAGAAGGGTGAACTGCTGCGCGCCAAGGGCGATTTGTCCGGCAGCCAGAACGCCTGGACCCGCGCCGATCAGGTAGTGGGAAAGTGGGAAGACGCGGTCAAGCTCGACACCGACAAATACCTGGCCCAGTTCGGCAGTTTCCTGGTCAACGACAAGGTCCGTCGTTACGAAGGTTATGACTACGAAAAAGTTCTGCTGACGACTCAGATGGCCCTCAACCTGCTGGCGATGAACGACTTCGATGGGGCGCGCACCGCGATCAAGAAGACCCACGAGCGTGAAGCGGTGATCGCCGAGCTGCGCGACAAGGAATACCTCAAGAGCGAAGAGCAAGCCGAGAAAGAAGGCGTCAAAACCCAGTACAAGGATCTTCAGGGTTACCCGGTGGCCAGCCTCGACGCGCCAGACGTGGTCAGCCTGAAAAACAGCTACCAGAGCGCGTTCAGCCATTATCTGGCCGGCTTCGTTTATGAAGCCCTGGGCGAGAAAGATCTGGCGGCGCCGGGTTATCGCAAGGCCGCCGAACTGCGTCCGAACACACCGCTGCTGGAACAGGCGCTGGTGAGTCTCGACAAACCCGCCAAGGATGAGGACAGCGACATCCTGATCGTCGTGCAAAGCGGTCTGGCGCCATCCCGCGACTCGATCCGCATTCCGTTGCCGTTGCCAATCAGCAACAACGTGGTGATCACGCCGCTGTCGTTCCCGATCATCAAACCGGATACCTCTACCGCCACCTTCGCCCAGATTGGCGTGGACGGTCAGCAACTGAACCTGACTCAACTCAACAGCACCACCGCCATGTCCCGTCGCGCGCTGCGTGATGACATGCCGGGCATCATCCTGCGCACCACCGTGCGGGCGATCACCCGTGGCGTGGCACAGAAGCAGATCAACGAAACCAACCCGTTGGCGGGTCTTGCGGTCGGCATCACTTCAGCCGTGCTCGAAGGTGCCGATACCCGTACGTGGCGTACGCTGCCGGACAACACTCAGGTAGTGCGTCTGCGCTTGAAGAAAGGCGAGCACCATGTCTCGCTGCCGAGCGCCGTGGGCGGCTCGGTGATCAAGGTCACTGTCGATCAGCGCTTTCAGGTCATCACCCTGCGCGCCGTGGGCAATCAAGTATTCGCCAGCGGCGTGGCGGCGCACGTGATCCCGAGCGCCAACCCGACCACCGTGGCCAGCCTCAAACAACCTTAAGAACGGAGTCTTTGCATGCGTTTCAAATTCATCGCTGTCGTCGCCCTGGCCTTGCTGGCCGGCTGCGCCACCCCGCCACCACCTGAGCCAGGCAGCGCTGCCAGCAAGGTCGTGGCCATGGGCAAGCTCAAGAACATCGTGGTCGGTGCCATGCGCGTGGCCCGGGAAAACGGCTTCATGACGGTCAATGCGCAGCTGAGCAACACCAGCTACAACAACAAGACGTTCTACTACCGTTTTGCCTGGCTCGGCCCTGAAGGTTTCCCGGTTGCCGAGGAAGAAACCTGGAAAAGCCAGATGATGTACGGCGAGCAGACCAGTTTCATCCAGGCCATTGCGCCAACCGCCAAAGCCGTGGATTTCCGTCTCGAAATCAAAACGCCTTAAGCCCCACACCCTATTCGTTCAGTTCTAGAGAGCATTCCCATGTTTGCACGCTTTTCGTTCATCGCCGTCATCGCCCTTCTGGCCAGCGGTTGCGCCAACACTTCGCCAACCTTGGGCAGCAAAAACATCAGCTACGGCGACACCAAAGCCGTGGAAACCGTGACCAACGAGTTCGGCTCCACCGACCTGCAGATGATCGCCGAATCCATGACCCGCTCCCTGGCGCAGTCCGGCATCCTGCAAGGCCGTCCGGTGGTTCAGGTTTACGACGTGAAGAACAAGACCAGCGAGTACATCGATACCCGCGAAATCACCACCAGCATCAAGACCCAGTTGATGAAGACCGGCGTCGCCCGCTTCGCCAGCGATAACACCGCCATGCAAAGCCAGGTTGACCAGCTGAAGTTGCAAAACCAGAGCGGCCTGTACAAGAAAAGCACCGTTGCCAAGACTGGCAACATGATCGCAGCCCAGTATCGCATCGAAGGTTCGATCAGCTCGATCGTCAAGCGCAGCAGCGATTACAAGGATGTCTTCTACAAGTTCAGCCTGCAATTGATCGACGTTGAAAGCGGTCTGGCCGAATGGATGGACGAAAAAGAGATCCGCAAAACCACGGAGCGTTAATCGATGCGCACATGGATTGGCATGATGGCCCTGGCTTGCGCGTTCAGCGTGCAAGCGGCCCCGAAAGTCGCCGTAGCGGACCTGGCGTATCAGGAACGGGTGGAGCAATACGTCCACACTGTTTCGGCCCAGAGCAACCACAGCCAGAGCTATTACAGCGCCAGTGGTTCGTCCAGTTACGAAGAGTACGAAGCAACCAGCAGCTACATCGAGCAAGGTGAGCTGCGTAAATTCACCGGCGACATCAAGGGCGAGATTCTTCGCACCGGCATGTTTCAGTTGGTGCAGGGCACGCCTTACACGGCATCGTCCAAAGGTGACGTGTATGACGTGATCAAGCGCATCAAGGCCGGTAGCTTCAAGGGTGCCGACTACGTGCTGTTCGGCACCGTGTCAGACATCGACTTCACCCGCGACATGAACGAACTGGCCAACACCGACAGCTATTCGGCGGTGCTGGGGCTGACGCTGGTGGCGGATTTCAGTCTGATCAACACCAAGACCTTTGAAATCACCTCGGCCTTCACAGCGATGGGCGAAGGTCAGGACACCAAACTGGTGAATGGCCGGGATATCAAGATTTCGCTGAACCGCCCACGGGTGGTGCGTGATGTGTCCAAGGCGTTGGGCGAGGATGTGGCTGGGCAATTGAGCCAACAGCTCGGTGGCGGTGGCTATGAGCAGCCGGGGCAAGCGCCGCTGCGCAATAACCTGCCACGGGATACGGCACCGGTGATTCTGCACTGAGCAGGCTTTGATCGTTCCCATGCTCTGTGTGGGAATGCAGCCAGGGACGCTTTGCGTCCCAAAGAGCCGAACGCGGAGCCTCCGTTGAGGCATTCCCACGCAGAGCATGGGAACGATCAGGCGACCTGTAAGAGTCGCCTTTTTTGTGCCTGAAGGTTTTACACCGCGGCTTTGCGCAGGGTCGCCATGAACGCCGCCGCGCCGATGAACAGCCCGGCAAAGGTGCGGTTCATGCGTTTTTGCTGCTTGGGTGTGCGCAGCAAACGCAGCACCTTGGCCGCCAGCCCGGTGTAACCAGCCATGACGATCAGGTCGACACAGATCATGGTCACGCCGAGGATCAGGTACTGGGCCACCAGCGGCACGTGGGGGTCGATGAATTGCGGCAGCACCGCGAGCATGAACACCAGGGCCTTGGGGTTGCTGACGTTCACCAGAAAACCGCGAAACACCAGCGCCATCGGCTTACCGATCTGCCGGATGGCAGCATCGTCGTTCATCTCGTTGGGCAGCGCGCGCCATTGCTTGACCGCGAGGTAGACCAGGTAGGCCACGCCAAACCATTTGATCGCATAGAAAGCCGTGGCGGAGGCCGCGAGGATCGCACCGACACCGGCAGCAACAATCGCAATCTGCAACGCCAGGCCCAATTGCAGGCCCAGGGCGTTCCAGTAACCGCGCCAGAAACCGTAGCGCAAACCGCTGGACATCGACGCAATGGCGCCAGCACCGGGAGAAAGACTGATCACCCAGCAGGCGGCAAAAAACGCCAGCCATGTTTGAAGCACCATCGCACACCTCGACTCAGACTCGTGACAGACGTCTAAGCTAATGCGCCTTTGGGCCGATGACTACCGATTTTTTGTCGGACAGAGCGACTGCCGACCAGCGTTTACGGCTGTAAGGCCTCATCGCGAGATCGATGCAGGAATTCAGAGCCTATTTTTCAAACCCGCTGGACGGAAACACATCCGTACCACGCCAACGCCGAACCGAGCGCTGGAAGAACAGGCTATTGGGCACTTGCACCATGGCGCTGCCGGTGCCGAGTTCTTCGGCTTCGATCAGCGTGGTATAGAGCAGATTGATCGCCACCACCCGGCCTTTGACGCCGGGCTTGTCGGTGGTGTCCACCAACTCGACCACATCGCCGATGCGGAACGGGCCGACGGTGAAGATCAGGATCGCGCACAGCAGATTGGACAGCACGCTCCACATGGCGAAGAACGCCACCGCCGCTACCGCTACGAAACCGGACAATGCGGTCCAGAGCACAGTGGCCGACACGCCAAGACGCTCCAGCACAAAAATCAGCGCACTGCCCATGATCAGCCAGCGCAAACCGCCGCGCAGTGGCATGAAAAACTGTGGCGGAAACGGGTAGCGCTCACCCAGACGAGTCAGACATTTAGCGACCACCCGCTGGGCGATATAACCGGCCAGCAGGATCAGCAGGATTTGCATGACCAGCCAGAGCGGCTCGCCCCACCCAGCCGGTAAAGGCAGCTTGAAGGCTTCCATCAGGACAGTGCCTCCAGCTCCGCCTGCATGCTTTCCAGCAGTTCCAGCGCTTCCATCCAGGCTTCTTCCAGTTCGGCTTCACGCACCTTCAGCTTGGCTTGTTCAGCCAGCAGATCACGCAAATCGTTCTTGCGCATCGGCTCGTAAATGTCGCTGTCGCCAAGGCTGGTATCGATCTTCGCCAGTTTCTCGTGCAGCTTGCCCAGTTCGGCTTCAAGCTTGTCGGCCTCGCGCTTGTGCGGTGCCAACTGCTGACGCAATGCGGCAGCGGCCTGGCGCTGAGCCTTCTTGTCAGTCTTGTCCGGATTGACCGGGGTATTGCTGACCGGGGCATTGCGTTGACGGTAGTCGACCAGCCAACGGGCGTAGTCTTCCAGGTCGCCGTCGAACTCCTCGACCTTGCCGTCTGCCACCAGATAGAAATTATCGGTGGTGCTTTTGAGCAGATGACGATCGTGGGAGACCACCAGTACCGCGCCACTGAACTCCTGCAACGCCATGGTCAGCGCCAGACGCATTTCCAGATCCAGGTGGTTGGTCGGTTCGTCGAGCAGCAACAAGTTCGGTCGATCCCAAGCGATCAATGCCAAGGCCAGACGCGCCTTCTCACCGCCGGAGAAATTCAGTACCGGCTCATCGATACGCGCGCCGCGGAAATCGAAACCACCGAGGAAGTCGCGCAGGGTCTGCTCACGCTCGGTCGGCGCCAGGCGCTGCAAGTGCAGCAACGGACTGGCCTTGGCGTCGAGGGAATCGAGCTGATGCTGGGCGAAGTAGCCAACGACGGTGTTTTCACCGCGCGTCAGGCGACCGGCCAACGGCTCAAGCTCACCGGCGAGGTTTTTGATCAGGGTCGATTTACCCGCGCCGTTGGGGCCGAGCAAGCCGATCCGCGCGCCTGGGGTCAGTTGTAGCTTGACCTTCTCCAGCACGGCTTTGTCGCCGTAACCCAGTCGGGCATCCGACAGATCGATCAACGGGCTGGAAATTTTCGTCGATTCACGGAAGACGAAGTCGAACGGCGAATCGACGTGCGCGGCGGACAACTCTTCCATCCGCTCCAGCGCCTTGATCCGGCTCTGGGCCTGACGGGCCTTGGTGGCCTGGGCCTTGAAGCGGGCGATGTAGCTTTCCATGTGCGCACGTTGCGCCTGTTGCTTCTCGTAAGCCTGTTGTTGCTGGGCCAGACGTTCGGCACGGGCGCGCTCGAAAGCGCTATAACCACCGCGATACAGGGTGATCTTGCGTTGATCGACATGGGCTACGTGATCGACCACGGCATCGAGGAAGTCCCGGTCGTGGGAAATCAGCATCAAGGTGCCGGGGTAGCTTTTAAGCCACTCTTCGAGCCAGATGATGGCATCGAGGTCCAAGTGGTTGGTCGGTTCGTCGAGCAGCAACAGGTCCGAGGGGCACATCAAAGCCTGCGCCAGGTTCAGACGCATCCTCCAGCCACCGGAGAAATCTCCTACTTGCCGATCCATCTGCTCATTGGTGAACCCAAGGCCGGCCAGCAGCTTTCGAGCCCGGGCATCGGCGGTGTAGCCGTCGGCGCTATCGAGTTCCGAGTGCAAGCGGGCCTGAGCGGCACCGTCATGGGCCGCTTCGGCTGCGGCGAGGTCGCGTTGCACCTCGCGCAGGCGCAGGTCACCATCGAGCACGTAGTCGACCGCGATGCGTTCGAGCGTCTCGATTTCCTGGCGCATGTGGGCGATGCGCCAGTCGGCCGGCAGGAAGCAATCACCCGAGTCGGGGTGCAGTTCGCCCCGGATCAAGGCGAACAGGCTCGATTTGCCGGCGCCGTTGGCACCGATGAGGCCGGCTTTGTGGCCGGCGTGCAGGGTCAGCTCGGCGTCTTCTAGCAGACGTTGCGGGCCACGCTGTAAAGTCAGGTTCTGAAGTCGAATCATAATGGCGGCGGAGTCTACCAGCTTCGCTCGCAACTGGCGCGAGTAGCACTATGTCCTCTGACCTGTGGAGCTTTTCCGTTATCACTTACTCCCGTCGCGGAGTAGAAGGTGCGTGCCTGCAATTGCAGTCGGCAGGCGTGAATGTGTGCCTGCTGCTGTGCGGGTTGTGGCTGGAAGAACGTGGAGTCACCTGCAACAAACAACGCTTGCAACTGCTTCGTGATGTCGCCGGGCCTTGGGACGCGGATGTCGTGCAACCGTTGCGCGCCTTGCGCCTGCAATGGAAAGCCGGCGCTAGCGAGGATGCCGGGCTGGATGATTTGCGCGAACAAGTAAAATCACTGGAGTTGGAAGCCGAACGACATCTCTTGTCACGGCTGGAACGATTGGCACAGAGTTGGCCGCAGTGTGAGGAGACCGAACGAACGGCCTGGCTCGAAGGTGTGGCGGCAGGCGCCGCCAACCTGAACCGCGACGCGCTGCATCAGTTGCGCGTCGCGGTAACCGGCACTTAGGAAGCGCTGGTTGGGGTGGTGCCGGTGCTCGACGACGCGGCTGGCGTTGGCGCAGACGTGGTGGTCGAGGTGGTTGCTGCAGGCGCGGGCGAAGCCGAGGAGACCGGGGCCGGAGTTGCTGGCTTGATCGCTGGCGCAGCAGCCGGCTTGGCAGCGACGACTGGCTTTTTCACGGCCGGTTTTGCTGCTGTCTTGGCTGCGGTTTTGGCTACTGGTTTTGCAGCCGGTTTTGCGGTGGCTGGTTTGGCAGCAGTG
Source organism: Pseudomonas sp. B21-048 (assembly GCF_024748615.1). Taxonomy (NCBI): domain Bacteria; kingdom Pseudomonadati; phylum Pseudomonadota; class Gammaproteobacteria; order Pseudomonadales; family Pseudomonadaceae; genus Pseudomonas; species Pseudomonas sp. B21-048. Next base: position 5,436,903 of record NZ_CP087168.1, read on the forward strand.
GCTGGCTTGGCAGCGGCAGCCGGTTTCGCAGCAGCCGTTTTGGCAGCCGTTTTGGCAGCCGGTTTCGCGGCGGGTTTGGCGGCAAGCTTGGCAGCCGGTTTCGCGGCGGCAGTTCTAGCGGCTGGTTTGGCAGCAGATTTAGCCGCTGGTTTTGCCGCTGCAGTTTTCGCCGCGGCGGGTTTGGCAGCCGTGGTTCTTGCTGCCGGTTTAGCCGCAGCTGTTTTGGCAGCAACTGGCTTGGCGGCAGGTTTTGCAGCCGTCGTTTTAGCCGCCGGTTTTGCAGCGCTGCCAGCAACTGGTTTTTTCGCCGCAGGTTTTGCGGCTGGCTTGGCTGCGGCTTTCACCGGAGTTTTGGCAGCAGGCTTGGCCGGCGCTTTTGCAGCAGCCGGTTTGGCCGCCGCTTTCTTCGCAGGTGCTGCAGCTGGCTTGGCCGCACGCAGGGACAACGCCTTGCCGACAGCCTCTTGGACACGACCGACACCCTGGGCCAGTTTCAGGCTTTCTTGAGCGTCGCGTTTGAGTTGCAGGATGTAGCTGCGAGTTTCGGACTGACGATCCTTGAGGGCGTCGAGCAGACCCTCAAGTTCTTTCACCGCGTCTTTGGCCTTGGCCTGTGCCTTGGCTTTGCCGGCCGCCGCAGCGTCCTGCAATTTGGTGCGGGATTTGTGCAACTTTTCCTGCGCTTTTCCGCGCTGCTTTTCCAGTTTGGCGAGCAGTTTTTCAGCGTCAGCCAGGGCTTGGGAACAAGCGTTTTCCAAATGCTCAAGCAAGCTGCCCGAGAGTTGTTGGAGTAAGTGCAACGGAGTATTTACAGGCTTCTTGGTGGCCGACATGGTTTACCTCCTGGCTGGCGTTAATGCGGCTCATACTAGACCTCTGCTGCTACCGCCGCTAGGGCATGTTGACAGTATTGCAAGCGCTCTGTTGCAACGGCGCAAAAATGTTCGGCGCCAGCACAAAACCAGTTCACCTTCGAGTGCATCCACACTGGCATAATCCTGCGCATCTCAGGTCGGAGAGTGCCTATGTCGCGTTACCTTTTTTTATCGCTGTTCGTGTGTTTTTCCGTGGCTCAGGCCGGCGAAAAAACTGCCGTAAATGACGCTCACGATCTCGCTTACAGCTTGGGCGCAAGCCTTGGCGAACGCTTGCGCCAGGAAGCTCCGGACCTGCAACTTCAGGCATTGCTCGAAGGTTTGCAGCAAGCGTATCAAGGCAAGCCGCTGGCCCTGAGAGATGAGCGGATTGAACAGATACTGTCCGAGCATGAAGCCCGAATTGCCATGCAATCGCCTGTGCCGCAAAGCGAATTGGCTTTGGAAAATGAGCAACGTTTTCTTGCTGAGGAAAAAGCCAAACCCGGCGTTCGCGAACTGACAGATGGAATATTGCTGACAGAACTGGCGCCGGGCACCGGTGCCAAGGCAGGACCGAATGGCAGGGTTCAGGTGCTGTATATCGGACGCTTGCCAGATGGCTCAGTGTTCGACCAGAACAGTCAACCGCAGTGGTTCAGTCTGGACAGTGTGATCGCGGGCTGGCGCAATGCGCTGCAAAACATGCCGGTTGGCGCAAAATGGCGCCTGGTCATTCCATCGGCCCAAGCCTATGGCGCCGACGGTGCCGGTGACGTGATCGCGCCGTTCACGCCGCTGGTATTCGAAGTCGAATTGCGCGGTGCTACAAGCTGAAAGCCGGAAACGAAAAACGGCGCGCATTGCGCACCGTTTCTGGTTTCTTGGGAAGGGTCTTGCGCAAGGTTCAGGCCTGAACCGAATCTTCTTCCTTGTGGGCGGTATGCAACACTTCGATCAGGCAATCTTCCAGTTCGAAGCGTTCATGCAACAAGCCTCCCAGCTCCTTGAATTTCTCCGCGACACATTTGCCTGCATCACACAGGTCGTTGAACGCCAGCAGCTTCTCGGTGATGACGTCGATGCGCGGGTAAATCGTCTCGGCCAACTCCAGACCGCGAGTATCACCGAACGCCTTGGCTTCGCCGGTCAGCTGTTCGTAAATCTCGAAATGCCCGGCAGACACGTAGTCGACCAGCACACCGCAGAATTCCTGCAACGGTTTTCGGTTCTCGCCCAAAGCTTCTGGCTTGGCGCCGAGAGCGTCATAGGCCCGAACCAGTTCGTGACGCTCCTGCAACCAGCGATCGATCAGCAGATGCACTCCACCCCAGCGTTCCTGAGCATTCTGACAACTTTCAAGCATGGTGATTCTCTCTTCCCTTGTGGGTCATGCTGCTCTACACCTGTCGCACACTTGAGGATCAAGAATCGACCAGGCAGAGCGTCATTCGAGCAACATAAATCCAATGACACGTGCGGGCCAGATTATGCCCGCGCGCTTATCGCTTCAAGGTACGCAGGAGATAAAGTTCATACAAGTGTTTAATCGCCCGCCAGTAGCCGGTGTGACGACTCGCCGCTGAGCGGTCGCTGACACCTGATCCAGGCAAGGCGCAGCAACTGATAGCCACCCAGAATCGTCATCGCAACGAAGAACAGCAAACTCCATTCCGGAATGCTCAGGTCGAACAGCGTCCAGGAAATTTCCGTGCAGTCGGCGGTTCCTTTGAATATTCGTTGCAGGAAACACAACCAGGGCGTACTGGCGACCAGATCAGGCAAACAGGCCGATAACTGATGTTCCGGATCGCTCTGCAACACCACTTGCCGCCACGCCGTGACGGTCCCCCCCAGACTGCAAAGCAGACCCAGCAACCAATACAGGAAGGATCCAAAGCGGCCAGGTCCCTGCACTGAAGCCGCCAGGCATACAGCCGTGAGCAGTGCCAGGCAAACTCGTTGCAACAGGCACAACCCGCAAGGCTTGAGGCCGACCACGTATTCCAAGTGATAGGAAACGCCCAAGGCCAGGGCACCTGCAATGAAAACCATGAAAAACAAGGAGCGTGAGCAGGCCAAAGACATGGCTTTTCCGTAACTGTAGAGACAGACGGTTACGGTAGAGGAAAGCACGGCAGCCTTTCAAGGCAGCTCAGCACGGACACTTCACCAAAAGCGTAGGGAATTCCCGACAGGGTCGAGAGGATTTGATGTAGTCCACTGTAGGACTTTGCCGGCGAAGGACTACAACGCTAAAACAGTGGTGGATTCGAAGCGACCGCGCTCTTACAAGAAGATCAAAAGATCGTCCGAACGCGGCCCAAGCCTTTGGCAGCTGCTACATAGGTTCGCGCCGTAATCAGGCGTGAGCCGGCACCGGCAGCGGTGCCGCCAACAAGCGCTCATCCAATAGACCCAAACCTTCCTGGAACAGCTGATTACTGCGTTCGGTGTCACCCAGTTGCGCCAGCAATCGCGCCAGTTCGGCGCAGGCTTCAGGGTTACGCTGCACGCGCAGGCTGCTTTCCAGATAATCCCGGGCCTTGCCCCACAGACTGCTTTGCAGACACAAACGGCCCAAAGTCAGTAACAGGCTTGAATCGGCCGGATGATCCTTGAGCCAACTTTCGGCGATGTGCAGTTGCCTGGCCGGATCGCTGCCGCGAACGAGTCCGTACAAGCGTGCCAGATGACTGTCGTATTGACGTTTGAGGGCCGTACGCAGGAGCTCTTCGGCCTCGACCTGCGCGCCCAGTTGCCGCAATTGCTCGGCATAGGCCAGTACCAGTGGCGGCTCCTGACGCTGGGCAGCGGTGAGTTGTTGCCACGCGCGATTGAGCGATTGCAAACCGACAGTTCCGTCCTCTTCCTGGTGCGCCGCCAACGAAAGATTCTCACCCCAGGCGCGGCGCTCCAGTTCAGCCAGCTCGGCCGGTGGCAATACCTTGTCCTTACGCAATTCCGGCAACAAGCGAATCACGGCCGACCAGTCGCCCCGCTGCTGAAGCAGGCGCTGCAACTGGCGTAAGGTCTGGACGTTATGAGGATGACGCTCGTGCATCGCTTGCAGGGTCACCAGCGCGCCGTCAGTGTCACCGCGATCAGTCTGCAATTGGGCATGGCTCAAGGCAATCGCCAACTCGGCCTGGGGCTGGCGCTCGAGGGCGCGCTCCAGCAGGTTATCGCTTTCCTCATAATGACCTTGTTCGTTCGCGGCGCGGGCAGCCCCTAGGTAGTAGAGCAACGGCTGGCGCTCGGCTTCCGCCGCGCGATACAGATGACGCTGCGCACTGGCCCAGCGACCCTCGGCCAAATCCAGCTGACCGTGCTCGATCGCCACTTGCACTCGTCGACTGCGATTGCGCCGTGACCATGGATTGACCACCCCTCCGGAAGTCATCACCAGTTCGATCAACGCCTTGATGCCCCAAAACACCAGCCACAGCACGGTTACCAAGGCCAGGGTTGCCCACAGGCTCGATTCGTAACGGAAAGTTTTGTAGGCGATCAGTACGTAGCCGGAATGCTCGGCAATCGCCAGGCCCAGCGCGGCGGCAGCGGCGATGACCACAAACACGATCACATAGAGGCGCTTCATGGCGTGGCCTCCTGCGCAGTGTTCGAGGCGGGTTTTGCAAAAGGTTTGACCGAGTCTTCGGCGTTGACGTTGCGCCGCTCAAGGTAGGCCTGGACGGCGCTCAACGTGCCCGTCAGATCTGGCGTGACCACCGTGACCGGCTGCTTGCTCAACTCGGCCACCTGCTCCAGCATGATCTTGCTCTGAGGGTTGTCCGGGTTGAAGTTACCCTTGAGCACGTCCCGCGCCTCGGCCAACGCCTGGGTGTAAACCGCGGCCTGGCCATTGAGCGCGGCCCACTGCGCCTGCTCCAGCGCCAGGCTGAGAGCCAGACGCACCTGGCTCAGGCTCTGGCCTGCCAGCAACGGACGAACATTCTTGTCGGCGTTGAAATCAATGCGGATATAACGCGAGATTTGATCCCACCATTGCGCCCAGCGACTGGCACCGTCGCCATCGGCGGTCAGGCCCAGCAGGGATTCGCCACGGTCCTTGTACTCGGGCGCCAGCTCGGTGAGGCTGATCACCTGATCGCGCAAGGCCCCCAGACGCAGGAACAACCCGGTGCGATCCGGCTGTTCGGTACTGCGCAGGGCCACCAGGGTTTTGGCCACTTGCTCGCGAGCGGAAAAAGCCCCCGGGTCGTTCTGTTCACGGAGAATTTCATCGGCACCCTGCACCAGGGCCTGGGCGCTGCTGATGTCCTGCAACGCCGACAGACGCAGGCTGGCCAGACGCAGCAAGTGCTCGGCTTCGGCCAAACGCCAGTCCTTGCGGCTGGCACCGAGGACGGTTTCCAAACGTTGATTCAGGCGTTGCTGATCGCCTTGGAGTTGAGTGACCAAGCGACTGCGCGCGTCGAGTTCCTCGGCGGCCGGCATTTGCTCGAGGCGAGCCGTCAGGCGTTGCTCGTTGAGTTTCAAGCTCTGGGCCTGATCGTTCAGCGCCTGAACCTGACTCAACTGTTGCTGGTTATTGGCTTGCAGGTGACGCACCTGCCAGACTCCCCAACCGCCCACGGCAACACCGGCCGCGCCCAACAGCAGCGCGATGATTGCCAACCCATTGCCTCGGCGCTGCTCAACAGCAGGTGGCGCAGTTTCAACCGGTGCATCAACCGGTGCATCAAGCACAGGCCGGACGTCATCTTTAGGCAGGGCTGTTTCGCTCACGTATCCATCCTTTGCATTAGAGAACGGGTCCGGGATGCTCCCGTAACGCCGTCAGCAAGGCCGCGGCGCTGGCGCCACGACAATCCACAACTGTTTGGGCCCCGGCGGCACGTGCCAGCTCGGCTACCCTGGGGCTTGGAACAAACAACGGCAGCTGCGACAACTGCAGCCAGGCATCGCCAGCCAACTGATGCAGGTGCTCAAAACCCTGTCCACTGCTGACCACCAGCCCGTTCAAGTGTTCCGCTTCGATCCGGTCAGGCAGCGTTGCCGACGGGTACTGCGGCAAGCCGCGTCGGTACAACTCCAGATACTCGACACTAGCACCAAGCTCGCGTAAACGCTCAGCCAGCAGCTCGCGCCCACCCTCCCCGCGCATGATCAGTACCCGCGGATCGGGGCCGGCGACAGCTTCGCGCAACGGCGCAAGCTCAAGCAACGCTTCACTGTCGTCGCCAGCGACCGGGAAACTCACATCCAGCCCGTTATCCCCGAGGATCTGCGCCGTCGCCGCGCCTACGCTGAACCACCGCAGAACCGGTGATTGCGGCCAGTACTGGTTGAGCAGATCGACAGCGATTCGGGCGGCCGGTTTGCTGACCACGATCACCGCGCAATAGCGATCCAGGTTCTGAATCATTTCGCGCATTGTGTCAGAAGCAGGCATCGGCTCGATATCCAAAAGCGGCAAGCTGCTGCTGAAAACCCCCGCGTCGGCCAGCACACGGGCAAGCGCCGCCGACTCATCCGCAGGGCGCGTCAGCAGCAGGCGCCAGCCAGTCACTCGTGACCTGCCTCACCATAAACTGCTTTCAGAATGGCGCCGGCGCCCTGGCTCAGCAGGTCTTCGGCCACTTGCACTCCCAAAGCCTCGGCATCGCCACGTGGCGCACGAGCCTCAGCACTGAGCAGCAGGCCGCCGCCCGGATCACCCACCAAACCACGCAACCAGATCTGCTCGCCTTCAAGCACGGCGTAGCAGGCGATTGGCACCTGGCAGCCGCCATTCAAATGTTTGTTGAGAGCACGTTCGGCAGTCACACGAGTGGCCGTGTCCTGATGATGCAGCGGCGCCAGTAATGCGTGGATTTCAGTGTCGGCGCTACGGCATTCGATACCGACCGCGCCTTGGCCACCAGCCGGCAGACTGTCTTCGACGCTGATGGCCGAGGTGATGCGGCCTTCGAAGCCCAGGCGAATCAAGCCTGCCGCGGCGAGGATGATGGCGTCGTATTCGCCAGCATCGAGCTTGGCCAGGCGAGTGTTGACGTTGCCGCGCAGGAAGCGGATTTCCAGGTCCGGGCGACGAGTCAGCAGTTGAGCCTGACGGCGCAGACTGGAAGTCCCGACAATGCTGCCTTTTGGCAACTCATCCAGGCTGGCGTAAGTGTTGGAAACGAAGGCATCGCGCGGGTCTTCACGCTCGCAGATGCAAAACAGACCGAGGCCTTCGGGGAAGTCCATCGGCACATCTTTCATGGAGTGCACGGCGATGTCAGCTTCGTTTTCCAGCAGCGCGGTTTCCAGTTCCTTGACGAATAGGCCCTTGCCGCCGATTTTCGACAGCGGCGAATCGAGCAGCTTGTCGCCGCGACTGACCATGGGTACCAGCGTCACGAGCAGGCCCGGATGGGCCTCTTCCAGACGGGCCTTGACGTATTCGGCCTGCCACAAGGCGAGTGCACTTTTGCGGGTGGCGATGCGGATTTCGCGAGAGGACATGGTTCAATCCGTACTGAGTAGATACGACGGATAATAACAGCTCAGCCAAATCCGCTTTGATTTGTATCAGAACTGCATCGCCTCCTGGCCCTCAATGCCCTGCAATAAGGTAGAAATCCGCCGTGAATGGCGGATTAGGGGACGTTCTCAATTAATTTCCCCGCCGGGTTGTCGCTTTAAAGCTGTTGCATCATTTTGCGCACGCCGGCCACATGGCGTCGGCTGACGATCAGGGCATCGCCGTTCAGACCTTTGAGAAACAGCTGGAAATGCCCCAGAGGCGTGCGTTGCAGCCGCTCGATGCGTTCGCGGGCAACCAATGCGTTGCGGTGGATGCGAACGAAACGGTCGCCAAATTCGTCTTCGAGGGCCTTGAGTGGTTCGTCGAGCAGCACTTCACCGCCTTCATGACGCAAGGTGACGTACTTGTGGTCGGCGATGAAGTAGACCACCTGACCCAACGGAATCAGTTCGATGCCTTTTCGGGTGCGGGCGCTGATGTGGCTACGCGGACCGCTACCGGTTTCGGCCGCGGGGCGAGTCAAGGCCGCGAGCTGAACGCGATTGGGTCGCTCGGCCTTCTTTAATGCTTCGTGTAACTGTTCTGTGCGCACTGGCTTCACCAGATAACCCACGGCGCTGGCCTGTAGGGCTTCCACGGCAAATTCATCGGGCCCCGTGCAAAACACCACGGCGGGCGGGGTTTCGCGTTCGCACAATCGTGCAGCCACTTGCAGGCCATCGAGACCCGGCATGCGAATATCGAGCAACACGATATCCGGCTTGTGACTGTCGATCAGTGCCAACGCCTCTTCGCCATTCGTAGCGCTGGGCTCCAGGACATTGTATCCCTCGAGTTCGCCGACCATCCGGCTCAGGCGCTCGCGGGCCAAGGGTTCGTCATCGACGATCAGGACATTCATATTGCGCTGGATTCCTGCGTGAGTCTCGCACAAGGATAGCGTAGACAGGTGAAGTGACGTCCGTCACCGCGATCCACGCTAAGACTAGTGCGAGGGCCAAAAAGTGCCGCGAGACCGGCGGCTAAATTTTCATCTGCCGCGTGACTGACGGCCCAGGCCCGCACTGGCGAGGCATCGCCATAGGGTTTGCTGATACACAATATGAACACCCCTCTTCTTTCTGTAGTCAGCTGCAGCCTCGAGAAATGCGCTGATCCTCTGTCCAACTGTAGACGGTTGCCGGGACGATATTGCTCAATTGAAAAATATCGTTGCGCAATTTCCGTATCGCTTGCTTCGAGCAGGGGGTGCACGATGAAAAAAAACCTGTCGACCAGTGTCAGCGACAGGATTGGCAACCCTGTTATTATCCGCATCAGCGTTCCACGCCATCTTTCTTCAAGCCGATACGAGCGAATTCATGAGCACTGACAAGACCAATCAGTCCTGGGGCGGCCGCTTCAGTGAACCCGTCGACGCCTTCGTCGCCCGCTTCACCGCCTCCGTCACTTTCGACCAGCGCCTGTATCGCCACGACATCATGGGCTCGATCGCCCACGCCACCATGCTGGCCAAGGTCGGCGTGCTGACCGATGCCGAGCGTGACAGCATCATCGATGGGCTGAAAACCATCCAGAGTGAAATCGAGGCCGGCCAGTTCGACTGGCGCATTGACCTCGAAGACGTGCACATGAACATCGAGGCGCGTCTGACCGACCGCATCGGCGTGACCGGTAAAAAGTTGCACACCGGTCGCAGCCGTAACGACCAAGTCGCCACTGACATCCGCTTATGGCTGCGTGACGAGATTGACCTGATCCTCAGCGAAATCACCCGTTTGCAACAAGGCTTGCTGGAGCAGGCCGAGCGCGAAGCCGGCAGCATCATGCCGGGCTTCACTCACCTGCAAACCGCGCAGCCGGTGACTTTCGGGCACCATATGCTGGCCTGGTTCGAAATGCTCAGCCGTGACTACGAGCGTCTGGTGGACTGCCGCAAGCGCACCAACCGCATGCCGCTGGGCAGCGCCGCGCTGGCCGGCACCACTTACCCGATCGATCGCGAATACACCGCTCAACTGCTGGGCTTCGACGCGGTCGGCGGCAACTCGCTGGACAACGTGTCCGATCGCGACTTCGCCATCGAGTTCTGCTCGGCCGCGAGCATCGCGATGATGCACTTGTCGCGGTTCTCCGAAGAGTTGGTGTTGTGGACGAGCGCGCAGTTCCAGTTCATCGATCTGCCGGACCGTTTCTGCACCGGCAGCTCGATCATGCCGCAAAAGAAAAACCCGGACGTCCCAGAGCTGGTTCGCGGCAAGACTGGCCGGGTATTCGGCGCGCTGATGGGCCTGCTGACCCTGATGAAAGGCCAGCCACTGGCCTACAACAAGGACAACCAGGAAGACAAGGAACCGCTGTTCGACGCCGCCGACACCCTGCGCGATTCGCTGCGGGCCTTTGCCGACATGATCCCGGCGATCAAGCCCAAGCACGCGATAATGCGCGAAGCGGCTCTGCGCGGTTTCTCCACCGCCACCGACCTGGCTGACTATCTGGTTCGGCGTGGCCTGCCGTTCCGTGATTGCCACGAAATCGTTGGCCACGCGGTGAAGTACGGCGTGGACAGCGGCAAGGACCTGGCGGAAATGAGCCTGGAAGAACTGCGCAAGTTCAGCGACCAGATCGAGCAGGACGTGTTTGCCGTGCTGACCCTGGAAGGCTCGGTGAATGCCCGTGACCACATCGGCGGGACTGCGCCGGCGCAGGTCAAGAAGGCTGTTGCTCGCGGTCAGGCGTTGCTCGCCAGCCGCTAAAAGCTTCGCGGGCAAGTCGGATCGCCGCACCGCTCGCTCCTACAGATTTCGGTGTATGAGCGAGCGGGCGGCGTTCCGACTTGCCCGCGAAGGCATTTTCAAGATCGTTACACGTCTACTTTTTGGACGCGATCATCTCCAGAAACGCAGGCATCGCCGCGTCCTTGTCCTTTGCGATCCGCTGCACATGCGGATTCTGCTCCAGACGCTCCAGTAGCGCCCTGGCCGCCGGCATCTCGGCCAACAGATCGATATCGAACAGTTTCTGCGCCACGGCACGCGCCAACGGCACGCTGTAGAAGAAATACAGATCGGCCACGCTCAGGCTGTCACCTGCCACATAAGGGGCAAACTTGCCGTGTCTGCCCAGCGAGGCAAACCCCAGCAGTAACTCTGCCTTGGTCTTTTCCTGGATAGCCTCCGGCACCGTCATGCCGAAAAACGCCGCGGGGTAACAGGCGCGTCCGGGCAGTTCGATGTACAGCTCGATTTCCTTGGCCAAGGCCAGGACCTGCGCTCGTTCGAAGGGGTCGCTTGGCAGCAGCGGCGTGCCTTTCTGGCTCTGCTCGAGGTACTCGAGAATCACGCTGGTTTCATTGATGAAACCTTGTTCGACGCCCAGCACCGGAACCTTTCCACGCGGGCTGATCGCTAGCGCCTCGGGGGTAGTGCCTGGGTAAAACGGCACCTCTTCAAACGGCAGTCCCTTCTCCAGTAACGCCAGCTTGACCATGCTGTAGTAGTTGCTGACGCAAAATCCATAAAGTTTGAGCATTACATAGCCTCCAGGCCGTGCAGGGGGTTGGCAGCGCCCGTTATAGAACGCCCGGGCACTTCTTGCCAGCAGCATCACAGCGCTGAATGCAGGTAAACTGGCCGCCTTTCCTTGAGGAGCCTGCCATGAGCGAGCAAAACGACATCGACAACGACGAAGAAGCGTTCACCGAAACGACGCTGATCGAAGCGATCGAGAACCAGATCGAAAGCGATAACCCGCCAGCGGCCAAGGCGACCTTCAACAAGCTGACCCTGGTGGGTTACGAGCGTGAAGAAATCCTCAACTTGATGGCCCACGTGCTGGCGGTGGAAATCGACGCGATCCTCGAAGAAGACCGCGCGTTCAACACCCAATGGTACGAAGCGGCGCTGCGCGCTCTGCCAGAATTGCCGCCGGAAAAGAAATAGGCCAGCCCTGTCACGGGGCTTTTGTGGCGAGGGAGCTTGCACCCGTTCGGCTGCGTAGCAGTCGCAAAGCTTTTGGGGCCGCTTCGTGACCCAACGGGAGCAAGCTCCCTCGCCACAGACAAGCCCTTTCGCCATAGAAGCCCGCCTCCACATAGATTGTCACCAATCAATACCGCCTTGCCCCAGACGCTGACTAAACTGGAAACCACCCCAAGGCGAAAAAACCCTGTTACGAGCACTGGACATGCCGCACCAGCGAGTTCACCTTAGGAGCGCTATCGTCTAATTCCTAGAAAGTCTGGAGTCCTTATGTCGCTTACCCCTGAGTTGGTTGCCGAACTGGAAATCCTCGCCCTCTTCAACCTGGACAGTTCCCAGGAAGGTTTGAAAATTCATCAGACCGCTGCCCCGAAAGCCATTGCCGCCGCCCAAAGACTGTTCGACAAAGAATTGATCACCCAGCCCGATGGCGGTTATCTGACTAGCCTGGGTCGTGACGCCGCACAAAATGTGCAAACTGTTCTAACCATTCTGTCCGTACGCGAAACAGCCTGAGTAGCACCGCATCGCCCACGGAAAGCTCTGTTACGGGATTTCCGCGGGCACACTCTGGTGCCCGCCGTCGCCATGTAATAGACATCTGGCGCCTGGAAAATAAAATCAGCTTAAAAGTCCCGGGGCCGAGGCGCTAAACTGCCCCTCATCCCGAGCCCTCCACGTCCGAGCCCCGCGAGCCGGATTGAGCTGACATGACCCGCACCCATGAAATCCGCCCCGATCTGGACGAGGGAATCGACCGCAAGGTTCTCAGCCAGCTGCGCGCCCGTTTTCTGAAGCTCAACGAGGGCCGCATGGCCCGTGCCATGGAAGGGTTATCGACGCGCCAGCAAACGGTTCTGACCCTGCTGCCGCTGTTTTTCCATGTCAATCATCCGCTGTTGCCGGGTTACGTTTCGGGTAGCACCCCGGCCGGACTGTCGAATTTCGAACCTGACGCCAATGCTCTCGCCGAAGCCCAGCGCCTGACCCGCTCGTTTTCCTACAAGCCGCGCCACGGCAGCAATCCGCCGCGACCGATCCACGGTCTGTTCCTGATGGGCAGCCTCGGCACCCTTGCCCAGGCCGACCAGAGCGATATGGATGTATGGGTCTGTCACGGGCCGGACTTGAGCGAAAGCGAGCTCACTGAGCTGCGCAAGAAATGCCAGTTACTTGAAATATGGGCCGCCAGCCAGGGTGCCGAGGCGCATTTTTTCCTGATCGACCCGGCTCGCTTCGTGCTCGGCGAGCGCGATACCCAACTGAGCTCGGAAGACTGTGGCACCACCCAGCACTATCTGCTGCTGGACGAGTTCTACCGCACCGCGATCTGGCTGGTCGGCCGCACACCCATCTGGTGGCTGGTGCCGATTTATGAAGAAGCGGCGTACGACCGCTATACCCACACGCTGTTATCCAAGCGCTTCATCCGTGCCGACGAGACTCTGGACCTGGGGCATCTGGCGCATATCCCACCCGGGGAATTCATCGGTGCGGGGCTCTGGCAATTGTTCAAAGGCATCGAGTCACCGTACAAATCAGTGCTCAAACTGCTGCTGACCGAGGTTTACGCCAGCGAATACCCCAAGGTCCAGTGTCTGAGCCTACGTTTCAAGCAGGCGGTGTTTGCCAATCGACTGGACCTCGACGAACTGGATCCATACGTGGTGGTATACCGGCGAATCGAGGAATACCTCACGGCCCGGGGCGAACCGGAACGGCTGGAGCTGGTACGCCGCGCGCTGTACCTGAAGGTCAATCGCAAACTCACCGGCAGCAGCGGTCGCACTCAGAGCTGGCAGCGCTCGTTGCTCGAACGCCTGGCCCACGAATGGCACTGGGATCAGCGTCAGCTTGCATTGCTCGACAGCCGCAGCCAGTGGAAAGTCCGTCAGGTCAGCGCCGAACGCCGAGCCTTGGTCGGCGAGCTGAATTACAGCTACCGCTTCCTGACGCAGTTTGCCCGCAACGAGCAGACCGTCAGCCTGATCAACAAGCGCGACCTCAATGTGCTGGGTCGGCGGCTGTACGCGGCCTTTGAGCGCAAGGCCGACAAAGTCGAATTCATCAACCCGGGCATCGCCCCCGATCTGGCCGAAGACACCCTGACGCTGGTGCAGGCACCCAACAAGAAAGAGTCGGGGCAAACCCAATGGGGTTTGTACAACGGCAGCCTGGCCGCCCACGAGTGGGAGCATTTCGCGCCGATCAAGCGCAGCCGCCAGCTGCTGGAACTGCTCACCTGGTGCCACCGCAACGGCGTGATCGACAGCAGTACCCGCCTGGCCTTGCACCCCGGCACCAGTGACTTGAGCGAGTTCGAACTGTTCAACCTGCTCGGCAGCCTGCAACAAAGCATCGCCCTGCCCCTGACCACTGTCGCCGAAGAGCCTTTGCTACGCGCCAGTGTGCCGAGTGAAATACTGATTCTGGTGAACGTCGGCGTCGATCCGCTCAGGCACCATCGCGACCTGAACATTCTGATGACCACCGAGCGCACCGACTCCCTGAGCTACGCCGGCGTGCGGGAAAACCTGGTGTTGACCCTGGACCAAGTCACGCTCAATAGCTGGAACGAGGTGCTGGTCAGCCGTTTTGACGGTCCCCACGCCCTGCTCGACTGCCTGCGCGATTACCTCAACAACCTGCCGGACGGGCCACAACAGCCCAAGCTGCGGGTGCGCTGCTTCTGCCACAACCGCGCGCAGTTCATTGCCCGGCGGGTCGAAGAAATTCTCGACACTGCGCAGAACCTGCTGCTGAGCAAACTCAATCATCGTTACCTGATTCAGGTCCAGCAGCATTACCACGTGCTGGAACTGGTGCCCGGGCAGGTCAATCACGTTGCCCTCGCCACCCTGCCGGCGCTGTTCGACTACCTCGGCGAAGAACTGGCGAGCTACAGCCCCTTGCATCTGGACTCGATGGCACTGGAAGACCACGACCTGGCGCTGATCCTGCCCATGGGGCAACCCGACTGCGTTCAGGTGTTCTACCGGATCAGTGAACACCAGGCCGATGTGTATGTACTGGATGAATTCAATGCCTTGTGGCAGCAGCGTTTGCCCTATCACGACGAACAGAGCCTGTTGGTGCCGCTGCAACGCTTCCTGCAATCGATCCAGTACCGGCGCGATGCCTTGCTGCCGATAGACGCCGCCCAGCCACTGAGCCTGGAGACTTTGTATTACCAGTTGTTGCCTTCAGGTCCCGCGCGGGCGCGTCGGGTCGAAGCCCGGCCGACACCGCAAACCCCGCTCAACAAACCGTTCTATGACGTGCAGGCCATCATCGGCAAAGCCGCACCGGGGCAGGTGCAGGTCACCTTGTATTGCAATCAGCGGGAATTTTCCGAGCTGGAACATGGCGATCAATTGTTCAGCGTAGTCGCGGGGGAAATCTTCGAGCAGCGTCGCGAGACAGAACGCTACCGCTGCTACATCACCGACCTGGACCTGTCGGGCCTACTCGGTGATGGTCAGGGTTCAAGCCATCTGTATCTGCGCTACAAGGCCGAGCTGGAGCGCGCATTGAACGAGGCGCTCGAACAGGCCTGAAGGGATGTCATTCCGGGAAGGCGCCGCCATTGGCCGGCTGCGATTCGACTTCCAGCAACGTTAGTTTCAGAGTTTTGCCGCCAGGTGCCGGCCAGTCGATGTGCTGGCCAACCTTCAGGCCGAGCAAGGCACTGCCCACCGGCGCCAGAATGGAAATCCGGCCTTCGTCGGCGTTGGCATCCTTGGGGTAAACCAGGGTCAGGTGATAGTCCTTGCCGCTGCTCTCTTCACGGCAATGCACACGGGAATTCATGGTCACGACATCGGCGGGCACTTCATCGTGACCGACCAGGGTATCGGCGCGATCCAGTTCGGTTTGCAGCGCGATAACGCCCGGCAGCGTGTCATCCAGGCTGTCGATCAGGCGCTCCAGACGTTGTACGTCCAGACGGGTAAGGGTGATGGAAGGTGCGGTCATGATCAGGGCAGACTCCTTTCTTCTGCACGAAAAAAGCAAAACCCCGCCAGAAAAAGGCGGGGTTTTCACGAGCCTCGATGGGTTGAGGCGTCTCCGGACACTATCACAGCTCAATAAATATACAAGTGAGGGGCGATCACGGCCCTGCGCTGACCATTGTGGCGAGGGAGCTTGTCGGAACGCCGCACCGTCCCGCTGGGGCGCGGAGCGGCCCTAAAAACCTTGCGGCTGCTTCGCAACCGAGCGGGAGCAAGCTCCCTCGCCACAAAAGCCCTTAAGCCCTTAAGCCCTTAAGCCCTTAAGCCAAGACTTGGCGTTGGGCAGCCTGCGCACAAATCACTCGCCGTCGTTCATCATCCGCCGAGCGCCATTCGCGAATATCTTCGACATGGCGGAAACACCCCAGGCAGACCTTCTGTTCATTCAGCCGACACACACCGCTGCACGGAGAAGGCACCGCCGGGCTGACATTGCTGTAAAGCGGTTTGGGCGGACGAACGGGCGCAGGTTGGGTCACGATCTCACAGACCTTCGAAATCGAGTTCAACGTCGGCTTGCTGCTTGACGATGCGCTCAAGCATCTCACCAAGCTGCTCTTCACTCTTGTCACACATCCAGCGCTCGCTCTCTGCGTCGTAATCGAAGTGGAAACCGCCGGATGCCGCCGCCAGCCACAGCTGACGCAGCGGTTCCTGACGACTGAAGATCAATTGGCTGCCGTTTTCGAACTTGACGGTGAGCACACCGGCCGAGCTCTCAAGGTCGATATCCAGGCCACTCTCGTCAAAAATATCCTCCAGCGTCTGCTGGGTTGCATCGACCAGGTCGTGAAAACGTGCTTCGGTCAAACTCATTGCGGGAACCTCAAAAAGTGTCTACTCACGCTCAAGCGCCGCAAGATACGGGCGAGCCCCGGCGAATGCAAAGAATAACCACCTGCTCGCGAATGGCCGGTACATTCAACCTATTCGTTGCCTGACACACTGCTTTCGCGAGCAGGCTCGCGTCCACAGGGATTGCACATTACTGACGGGCATCGGCACAAGCCCCGCCGGACGGGAGCCGCGTCGCATAGGCAAGCTGCCGGGTGGCCGGTATACTCCGGCGCAATTAACGCATTTTCAAGGATTTCGCCATGAAGCGCCTGATCTCTTCCCTTGCTGCGCTCCTCGCGGTTGCCTGCCTTGTATCGGCCTGTGGTCAAAAAGGCCCGCTGTACCTGCCTGATGAAAATCAGGACCCTGCAGAGCAAGCCAAATCGTCGCAGCAGACTCCGTCGAAAGCTCACAAGCACGACGTCTACTAAGGGAACGCTATGGACGCTTTTAATTACCGTGACGGCGAGCTGTTCGCGGAAGGGGTTGCCCTGTCCGCCATCGCCGAACGTTTTGGTACACCGACTTATATCTACTCCCGTGCCCACATCGAAGCCCAGTATCTGGCCTACGCCAATGCGCTGGCCGGCATGCCGCACCTGGTCTGCTTTGCGGTCAAGGCCAACTCCAGCCTGGGCGTACTGAATGTCCTGGCGCGTTTGGGCGCCGGCTTCGACATCGTTTCCCGTGGCGAGCTGGAACGTGTACTGGCCGCAGGCGGCAGTGCCGACAAGATCGTGTTCTCCGGCGTCGGCAAGACCCGTGACGACATGCGTCGGGCGCTGGAAGTCGGCGTGCACTGCTTCAACGTCGAGTCCACCGATGAGCTCGAACGTCTGCAAGTGGTGGCCGCCGAGCTGGGCGTTCGCGCGCCGATCTCGTTGCGCGTGAACCCGGACGTCGATGCTGGCACTCACCCGTACATCTCCACCGGTCTCAAGGAAAACAAGTTCGGCATCGCCATTGCCGACGCCGAAGACGTGTACGTCCGTGCCGCACAACTGCCTAACCTGGAAGTGGTCGGCGTCGATTGCCACATCGGTTCGCAACTGACCACCCTGCCGCCATTCATCGACGCCCTCGACCGCCTGCTGGGCCTGGTCGACCGCCTCGGCGATTGCGGCATCTACCTGCGCCACATCGATCTCGGTGGTGGTTTGGGCGTGCGTTATCGTGATGAAGATCCGCCATCGGCTGCCGACTACATCAAAGCCGTGCGCGAGCGTCTCGACGGTCGTGACCTGGCGCTGGTGTTCGAGCCGGGCCGCTTCATCGTCGCCAACGCTGGCGTGCTGCTGACCCAGGTCGAGTACCTCAAGCATACCGAGCACAAAGATTTCGCCATCGTCGACGCGGCCATGAATGACCTGATCCGCCCGGCGCTGTATCAAGCCTGGATGGACGTCACCGCCGTACGCCCGCGCAACAGCGCCGCTCGCGCCTACGACATCGTCGGCCCGATCTGCGAAACCGGCGACTTCCTGGCCAAGGATCGTCAGCTGGCCCTGGAAGAAGGCGACCTGCTGGCCGTGCATTCGGCCGGTGCCTATGGGTTTGTCATGAGTTCCAACTACAACACCCGCGGCCGTGCCGCTGAAGTGTTGGTGGACGGTGATCAGGCATTTGAAGTGCGTCGCCGTGAGACGGTAGCCGAGTTGTTTGCTGGCGAAAGCCTGCTGCCGGAGTAAAACCATGCTGCTGCGTTTTACCAAGATGCACGGCCTGGGCAATGATTTCATGGTCCTCGACCTGGTCAGCCAGCACGCGCACATCCTGCCAAAACACGCCAAGCAATGGGGCGATCGGCACACGGGGATCGGTTTCGACCAGTTGCTGATCGTCGAAGCGCCGAGCAACCCGGACGTGGATTTCCGCTACCGGATCTTCAACGCCGACGGCTCCGAAGTGGAACAGTGCGGCAACGGTGCGCGCTGTTTCGCCCGCTTCGTGCTCGACAAGCGCCTGACCGCCAAGCGGCTGATTCGCGTCGAGACCAAAAGCGGCATCATCGAACTGGACATCCGCAACGATGGCCAGATCAGCGTCAACATGGGCGCCCCGCGCCTGGTGCCGGCCGAGATTCCGTTCCAAGCCCCGAGCCAGGCCCTGAGCTATCAAGTCGACGTCGACGGCACCACGGTCGAACTGGCCGCAGTGTCCATGGGCAACCCCCATGCCGTGTTGCGGGTCAGCGACATCAACAATGCACCGGTGCATGAACTGGGGCCGAAAATCGAGCATCACCCGCGCTTCCCGGCGCGAGTCAATGTCGGTTTTCTCCAGATCATCGACCGCAATCGCGCACAGTTACGCGTTTGGGAACGTGGCGCCGGGGAAACCCAAGCTTGCGGAACCGGCGCCTGTGCTGCCGCAGTGGCCGCGATCAGCCAGGGGTGGATGGATTCGCCGCTATTGATCGACCTGCCCGGCGGGCGTCTGTCCATAGAATGGGCAGGCCCTGGCCAACCGGTCATGATGACCGGCCCGGCAGTACGCGTATACGAAGGACAAGTGCGTCTTTGAGTGAGCGAAATCCATGACCGACAAGCCCCAGGTTCCCGTCCTGCAGCCCGACGAATCGCCTTCCGAAAGCCTTGAGGCGGCAGCGATTGCCGCGTATCTGGAGGCTCATCCGGATTTCTTCATCGAACACGAAGAACTGCTCCCGGCGCTACGCATTCCGCACCAGCGCGGCGACACCATTTCGCTGGTCGAGCGCCAGATGACCATCCTGCGCGACCGCAACATCGAGTTGCGTCATCGTCTCTCGCACTTGATGGACGTGGCCCGCGACAACGATCGACTGTTCGACAAGACCCGCCGCCTGATTCTGGCGCTGATGGACGCCACCAGCCTGGAAGACGTGGTGATCGCCGTCGAAGACAGCTTGCGGCAAGACTTCCAGGTGCCCTTCGTCAGCCTGATCCTGCTGGGCGACAACCCAATGCCGGTAGGCCGTTGGGTGACGCATGCCGAGGCGCAAACAGCCATCGGCGGCTTGCTCTCGGAAGACAAAAGCGTCAGCGGCAGCCTGCGCGAGCATGAACTGGATTTCCTGTTCGGCGAAGAACAGCGCAAACAGATCGGCTCCACTGCCGTCGTCGCTATCAGCCACCAGGGCATCCACGGCGTCCTGGCCATCGCCAGCCGTGATCCACAGCACTACAAGAGTTCGGTGGGCACGCTGTTCCTGAGTTACATCGCTGAAGTCATGGGCCGCGTGTTGCCACGGGTCAACAGCTCCCTGCGCTCGGTACGCTGACCATGGAACGACAACTCGACGCTTACTGCGAACACCTGCGCAGTGAGCGGCAGGTGTCGCCACACACGCTGAACGCCTACCGCCGCGACCTCGACAAAGTACTGGGCTGGTGCGTCAAACAGAACATCGACAGCTGGGCAGCGCTGGACATCCAGCGCCTGCGCAGCCTGATCGCTCGCCTGCATGCTCAAGGCCAATCGTCCCGCAGCCTGGCGCGATTGCTGTCGGCAGTGCGCGGGCTCTATCACTATCTGAACCGCGAAGGTCTGTGCGATCACGACCCGGCCAATGGCCTGGCACCGCCCAAGGGCGAACGTCGCCTGCCGAAGACCCTCGACACCGATCGCGCGCTACAACTGCTTGAGGGTGCGGTAGAGGATGATTTTCTCGCGCGTCGGGATCAGGCGATTCTGGAACTGTTCTATTCCTCCGGCCTGCGCCTCTCCGAACTGACCGGGCTCAACCTTGATCAGCTGGACCTGGCTGACGGCATGGTCCAGGTGCTCGGCAAGGGCAGCAAGACTCGACTGTTACCAGTGGGCAAAAAGGCTCGCGAAGCGCTGGAGTTGTGGCTGCCACTGCGAGCCATGACCAACCCGGCGGACGACGCGGTGTTTGTCAGCCAGCAAGGCCGGCGCCTCGGCCCTCGGGCGATTCAGGTGCGGGTCAAGGCTGCCGGCGAACGCGAGCTAGGGCAGAACCTGCACCCGCACATGCTACGACACTCCTTCGCCAGCCATTTGCTGGAGTCCTCTCAGGACTTGCGGGCGGTGCAGGAACTGCTCGGCCACTCAGACATCAAGACCACCCAGATCTATACCCACCTGGACTTCCAGCACCTGGCGACGGTCTACGACAGCGCCCATCCACGGGCCAAACGCATTAAAGGCGATGATTCATGACCCTCCAATTGATCACCTTCGACCTCGACGACACCCTGTGGGACACCGCCCCGGTGATTGCCAGTGCCGAAGTCGTATTGCGTGAATGGCTGACCGGGCATGCACCGAACCTGGGCGCGGTGCCGGTGGAGCATCTGTGGTCGATTCGCGAGCGAGTGCTAAGCAACGAACCGAGCCTAAAACACCGCATCAGTGCCCTGCGTCGGCAGGTGTTGTTCCATGCGCTGGAAGAAGCCGGTTACGGACATACCGAAGCGTTCGACCTGGCTGATCAGGGTTTCGAAGTGTTTCTGCATGCACGGCACCAACTGGATATCTTCCCGGAGGTGCAACCGACCCTGGAAATTCTGGCCAATCACTATGCGCTTGGTGTGGTGACCAACGGCAATGCCGATGTGCGTCGATTGGGGCTGGCGGATTACTTCAAGTTTGCCCTGTGCGCCGAAGACATCGGCATCGCCAAGCCCGATGTGCGACTGTTTCATGAAGCACTGCGCCGGGGCGGCGCGACCGCCGAGACCGCCGTGCATATCGGTGATCATCCCGGCGATGACATTGCCGGCGCCCAGCAGGCGGGGCTGCGGGCAATCTGGTTTAACCCGGCAGCCAAAGTGTGGGAAGCCGAGAAGGCGCCGGATGCAGAGATTCGCAGTTTGACCGAGTTGCCGGGGTTGTTGGCGCGGTGGAATTCGGTTTCGTAACGGCTTCGAGATCGCCTTCACGGGCAAGTCGGCCCACTTATCTTCACCCATGAAAAAGCCCGCAGCGACGGCGGGCTTTTTCAGCAAGCAGGAAGCAGGCGCTTAGATAGGCCGGCTGCCGTACTTGTTATCAGGCTTCTTGGGAGGATCGGCGACCACATTGGCCTCCACTTCCTGCACCTTGCCGCCCCGTGCAAGAAACTCTTCCATGGCCTTGGCCAGGGCATCGCGTTCCTTGTTCTTGGCTTCGACGCTCGGCAGTTCATCGACCGATACCGCAGCCTTGGCTTTGCCTTTGGCAGTCGGAACGGGCGTATCACCGCCGTCATCTTCAGCAACGTCTTCTGCCGCTGCTTCAAGGCCTTCTTCGGTTTCGTCTTCGTCGCCTACTTCGAGGTCGTCGTTTTCCAGATCATCGTCGCTCATGTTCTACCTCATGACTTGCGAAAAGCAGATTAGTTATAGCCCAGCTTTGCCGTCTGTCGACGGCTGCCGGAAAAAAATCAACCACCGCTGGTAACCAGCGGTTTTATGCCCCTTCACCGTGCACGGTGGCGAGGACTTTACGGGCACCGCCATGATCACGGTGCTCGCCCAGATAAACACCTTGCCAGGTCCCCAACGCCAGTCGGCCCGCCGAGATCGGCAAACTGAGCTGACAGCCAAGCACGCTGGCCTTGAAATGCGCCGGGAGGTCGTCCAGGCCTTCGTCGTTATGCTCATAGCCGTCTGTTCCTTGTGGGATCAGACGATTGAAAAATCGTTCGAAGTCGCGACGTACCGCCGGATCGGCGTTCTCGTTGATGGTCAACGAGGCCGAGGTATGCTGTAGCCACAAATGCAACAGACCGACCCGACACGCTTTGAGTTCAGGCAAGCCGGCGAGTAATTCGTCCGTTACCAGATGAAACCCTCGGGGCCGTGCTCGCAAGGTGATCAGAGTCTGTTGCCACATACTGTTCTCCGCACGTTCGGGGCGCATTCTAGCGCGCTCTGGAAAAAAACAAAGGCCCTAATATTCCTTCAATCGTGTAAGCCATTGGCCGCAGAAAAACGCCCGTCGCAAACGCGACTGAACGTGTCAGAAAAAACCTTTCAGCCCTTCCTTCACTGACAAATCCCGGACAAAAAAATGCCCGGCAAGCCGGGCAAATTTTTCATGCGCGTGCTTACAAGTTGTAGCCGCGTTCGTTGTGAAGCGCCAGATCGATGCCGACAGCTTCTTCTTCCTCGGTGACACGCAGACCCATGACAGCGTCCAGGACCTTGAGGATGATGAACGTGACGATCGCGGTGTAGATCACCGTGAAGCCCACGCCTTTGCACTGAATCCAGACTTGTGCACCGATGTCGGTCACGGTGCCGAAGCCACCGAGTGCCGGTGCCGCGAACACACCGGTCAGGATCGCGCCGAGGATACCGCCGATACCATGCACGCCGAAGGCATCCAGGGAGTCGTCATAACCGAGTTTGCGTTTCAGGGTGGTTGCGCAGAAGAAGCACACCACGCCCGCCGCCAGACCGATCACCAAGGCGCCCATCGGGCCCACGGTGCCTGCCGCCGGCGTGATTGCAACCAGACCGGCCACCACACCCGAAGCAATACCCAGTGCGCTTGGTTTGCCGTGGGTGATCCACTCGGCAAACATCCAGCCCAGCGCCGCAGCAGCGGTGGCGATCTGGGTGACCAGCATCGCCATGCCGGCAGTGCCGTTGGCGGCGGCGGCGGAACCGGCGTTGAAGCCGAACCAGCCGATCCACAGCATCGCGGCGCCCATCAGGGTGTAGCCGAGGTTATGCGGGGCCATCGGAGTGGTCGGGAAGCCTTTACGCTTGCCCAATACCAGGCAGGCAATCAAACCGGCCACACCGGCGTTGATGTGCACCACGGTGCCGCCGGCGAAGTCGAGCACGCCCCAGTCCCACATCAGGCCGCCGTTGCCAGACCAGACCATGTGCGCGATCGGTGCATAAACCAGAGTGAACCAGATGCCCATGAAGATCAGCATGGCGGAGAACTTCATCCGCTCGGCGAAAGCACCGACGATCAACGCTGGGGTGATGATGGCAAAAGTCATCTGGAAGGTAATGAAGACCGCCTCAGGGAACAGCGCCGCGGGGCCGGTCAGGCTCGAAGGCGTGACACCGGCGAGGAACGCCTTGCCCATGCCGCCGAAGAACGAGTTGAAGTTGACGACGCCCTGCTCCATGCCGGTGGTGTCGAACGCAATGCTGTAGCCATAAATGACCCACAGAATGCTGATCAGACCGGTAATGGCGAAACACTGCATCATCACGGAAAGAATGTTTTTCGAACGAACCATGCCGCCGTAGAACAGCGCGAGTCCGGGAATGGTCATGAACAGCACAAGGGCTGTCGAGGTCATCATCCAGGCGGTATCGCCGGAATTGAGGACAGGGGCCGCCACTTCGTCTGCCGCCATGGCCAGGCCGGGCATGACGAGGGACAACAGGGCTCCTAGCCCTGCGAATTTACGCAGAGTCATATTGTTTTCTCCTGGGGCGTTGGGTTTGTGGCGGCTTAGATGGCGTCGGTATCGGTTTCGCCGGTACGGATGCGAATCGCCTGTTCCAGATTGACCACGAAGATCTTGCCGTCACCGATCTTGCCGGTGTTGGCGGCCTTGGTTATCGCCTCGATAACCCGGTCCAGATCCTTGTCGTCAATGGCGACATCGATCTTCACCTTGGGCAGAAAATCGACCACGTACTCCGCGCCGCGATACAGCTCGGTGTGACCCTTCTGCCGACCGAAGCCTTTGACTTCAGTAACGGTAATGCCCTGCACGCCGATCTCGGACAACGATTCGCGCACGTCGTCCAGTTTGAACGGCTTGATGATGGCAGTGACTAGCTTCATGAAAACTCTCTCCCGAATTGGTGGACTTGCCCCAGGAAAACAAACCCGACTCAAGTCTAAGCGCAGTGCCTGGCTTTGTAACGCATCGTCGGCCTTACCTGCCCGTCCGACGCCAGCGAACCACTCCGCACGAAACTTCCCCCGTTCCGCTTGGCGCACTGCATTCGTCACAGCGACTGCATCAGTGCATGGGTCACCAGCGACTAAGCAGAAAGCTTGCCATCTATCCAAAACCCATTGATTTCAAGCCCTTGGCTACCGCCGCCAACTCTTTCACGCCATTGACGCAACGGATACGCACAATAACAGTGCGCCACCGTCCATCCCTATGCGCGAAAAGCGTGCATCGCAGCTGCCGAGATTGACTATAGACACTGCGTGATACACTGCCCGCCATTGTTGACAGGACATTTCCCATGCTCGCGCCCAAAGACTTCCTCGACGCCCTGAGCGGCACCGCCTCCCGCCTCTTCAGCGGCGACACCCCACTGCCAAAAAGCGAAATCGAAAGCCAGTTCAAGGCGCTGTTGCAGAGCGGCTTCAGCAAGCTGGATCTGGTGAGTCGGGAGGAGTTTGATAGCCAGATGGTTGTGCTGGCACGGACCCGGGCACGGTTGGAGAGCCTTGAGGCAAAAGTGGCTGAGCTGGAAGCCAGACTCACCCCGCCTGGCGATTAACTGATCGCTGCGCGCGCGGGAGCGATCGTTGAAGTTTCGGCGCACGAGTTGCACAAGATTTGTGTTTAAGAAAGTTTCCCAATTTAACCCCCCCAGCCAATACAGCGGATCAGTCATCGGGCACTCAGTGGTCGTGGGTGATCGCCGCTGTGAGCGCCGTGGAATCTCAAAAAGAAAAAAGTGGAGCTTAAATGACGTTACCTGAAGATTTTTCCACTGAGAGATATTTAGAGCTGCACCCAGATGTCCGCCAGGCAAGACTTGATCCGGCACTGCATTACTTGAACTACGGTGTGGCTGAAGGGCGGGCTTACAAGGGGGACTCTCGTTACGTCGTGCAGAAAGAATACAATCCGCTGCACCCGAAGATCGACGGCACTTATCAATACGACAGTCTGGCCTCCAAACACAATCATGACTTCATGATTGATCCCGCCTTCATGGCGGCCTATGGTCGTGGCGTCGTCGCTGCAGGCGGTGATTACAAATGGTTCTGGCGCGTCCACCTGGGGCTTTGGGCCGCCAGGTCCGCCGCAAAATACACCGGTGACTTCGTCGAGTGCGGCGTTAATCGTGGCTTCCTGAGCTCCGCGATCATGCATGACCTGGATTGGAACAACACCGGCAGAACCTTTTATCTTTTGGACACGTTTGCCGGTCTTGATGAACGCTACTTGTCAGATGACGAAAAATCGGCGGGCGCCTTCGATCGTAATCTCCGCGAAATTGACTCGGGCTTCTACACAACCAATCTCGACTCCGTGAAACAAAACTTTGCAGAGTGGCCCAATGCAAAAATCATTCAGGGCAGCATTCCGGATACTCTTTCCCAGATTGACTCAGACCGAATCGCGTTTTTGCATATCGACTTGAACTGCACTATTCCAGAAGTAGCGGCCCTTGATTACTTGTGGGATCGTCTGGTGCCGGGTGCATTTGTCCTCCTGGATGATTACGCCTACTTCGGCTATCAACCGCAAAAGGAAGGCATGGATGAATGGGCTGCGAAAAACGATATATCGATCGCCAGTTTACCGACCGGCCAAGGCCTGCTGATCAAACCTTGAATTAACTGAAAGGCCCGTGATCCGTTCAAAAGAACCGCCTGTACTGGCGGTTTTTTTGCGCCTGAAATCTGATTTCGGGCACTCGCAACATCTTGCGAAGGTTTGGCCTATCGACCGCACCGCCAAAACGCCAACCCACGACTACCCTTCAAAAAACCGCAGGAAGCGGTTCTTTCAGCTCAAGGAACGATCATGTCTCTGTCTATCGTCCACAGCCGTGCCCAGGTTGGTGTCGAAGCGCCTGCCGTCACCGTCGAGGTCCATCTGGCCAACGGCTTGCCATCATTGACGATGGTCGGGCTGCCCGAAGCCGCCGTGAAGGAAAGCAAGGACCGGGTACGCAGCGCGATCATCAATTCAGGTCTGCAATTTCCGGCACGGCGTATCACCTTGAATCTCGCCCCGGCCGATTTACCAAAGGACGGCGGACGGTTCGATCTGGCGATTGCCCTGGGGATTCTCTCGGCCAGCGTGCAGGTGCCAACGTTGACGCTGGATGACGTGGAGTGCCTGGGTGAGTTGGCGCTTTCGGGTGCGGTTCGGGCCGTCCGTGGTGTGTTGCCCGCTGCGCTGGCGGCGCGCAAAGCCGGACGCACGCTGGTGGTGCCGCGAGCGAATGCCGAGGAGGCCTGTCTGGCTTCAGGGCTGAAGGTGATTGCGGTGGATCATTTGCTGGAGGCGGTCGCGCATTTCAATGGCCACACGCCCATCGCGCCCTATGCTTCCAATGGTTTGCTCTACGCCAACAAACCCTACCCCGATTTGAATGAAGTGCAGGGGCAACTCGCGGCCAAGCGCGCGTTGCTGATTGCGGCCGCGGGGGCTCATAACTTGCTGTTCAGCGGACCGCCGGGGACGGGGAAAACGTTATTGGCGAGTCGTTTGCCGGGGCTGCTACCGCCATTGATCGAGAGCGAGGCGTTGGAAGTGGCGGCGATTCAATCGGTCGCCAGCTGTGTGCCGTTGAGCCATTGGCCGCAACGACCGTTTCGCCAACCTCATCACTCTGCCTCCGGCCCGGCACTGGTAGGCGGCGGCTCGAAACCGCAACCCGGCGAAATCACCCTCGCCCACCATGGCGTGCTATTCCTCGATGAACTCCCGGAATTTGATCGCAAGGTATTGGAGGTACTGAGAGAGCCACTGGAATCCGGCCATATTGTGATTTCCCGCGCCAAGGACCGCGTACGCTTCCCGGCGCGCTTTCAACTGGTCGCCGCGATGAATCCCTGCCCCTGTGGATATCTTGGCGAGCCAAGTGGCCGTTGTTCCTGTACGCCGGACATGGTTCAGCGCTATCGCAACAAGTTGTCCGGGCCCTTGCTGGACCGCATTGACCTGCATCTAACCGTAGCCCGGGAAAGCACGGCGCTGAACCCGATCAAAACCGGTGACGACACAGCCAGCGCTTCTGCCCTGGTCGCCCAGGCCAGGGAGCGCCAGCAACAACGCCAGGGCTGCGCCAACGCCTTTCTCGACCTGCCAGGGCTGCGCCAGCATTGCGCGTTATCCAAAGCAGATGAAGGCTGGCTGGAAAGCGCCTGCGAGCGACTAACCCTTTCGCTTCGTGCCGCTCACCGCCTACTGAAAGTCGCCCGTACCCTGGCAGATCTGGAACAAGTAGACGCTATCGGTCGCAGCCACGTCGCCGAAGCACTGCAGTATCGGCCATCCGCATCCAGCTAGAAACTCAACAGATTGGCATCGAGTGCGCCCGGTCGTCCCGGGCGCCTGGTTTTTCGCCCAATGATGACATCAGCCTGGTAATAGCCCGGAGTAACAGGGTTAACGATAGACAGGATGACGACGGCAGAGCTCCACCACCTGCTCGCGCACGTGGTGCCCGACCCTCTCGCTGTCGCCGTTTTCCAGGGCGTCCAGCACGTCGCACAACCAGCCCGCCAATTGTTCACAT
Source organism: Pseudomonas sp. B21-048 (assembly GCF_024748615.1). NCBI lineage: Bacteria > Pseudomonadati > Pseudomonadota > Gammaproteobacteria > Pseudomonadales > Pseudomonadaceae > Pseudomonas > Pseudomonas sp. B21-048. The sequence goes on from NZ_CP087168.1 coordinate 5,464,488, forward strand.
TCGATCACGCCGAAACCACGGGTGGTGATGGCCGGGGTACCGATACGCAGCCCGGAGGTCACGAACGGTGAGCGCGGGTCGTTGGGCACCGAGTTTTTGTTGGCGGTGATGTAGGCATTGCTCAGGGCCGCGTCGGCTTCCTTGCCGGTATAAGGCCTGTCGGACAGGTCGATTAGCATCATGTGGTTATCGGTGCCACCGGAGACGATCTTGTAACCCCGCTCTTGCAGCACGGCCGCCATGGCCCGGGCGTTGATCACCACCTGGGCCTGATAGGTTTTGAACTCTGGCTTCAGTGCTTCCTTGAAGGCGACGGCCTTGGCGGCGATCTGGTGCATCAATGGGCCGCCCTGGACACCCGGGAATACCGCAGAGTCGAGCTTTTTGTAGAATGCTTCATCTTGTCCCTTGGACAAAATCAAGCCACCCCGTGGGCCCCGCAGGGTCTTGTGCGTGGTGCTGGTGACCACATGGGCGTGCGGCAATGGGTCCGGGTATTCGCCAGCGGCGACCAGGCCTGCGACGTGGGCCATGTCGACCCAGAACATGGCCCCGACCTTGTCGGCAATGGCTCGCATGCGCGCCCAGTCTTTGTACCGGGAGTAGGCAGAAAAACCACCGATCAGCATCTTCGGCCGGGTTTCCAGGGCGATACGTTCCATCTCGTCGTAGTCGAGAAGGCCCGTCTTCGGGTCAAGGCCATAAGGAACGATCTTGTAATGACGGCCCGAGAAGTTTGAAGGGTTACCGTGGGTCAGGTGCCCGCCTTGGGCCAGGTTCATGCCCATCACCGTATCGCCGGGATTGATCAATGCCAGGAATACCGCGGCGTTCGCCTGTGCCCCCGCATGCGGCTGCACGTTGGCGTAGTCGCAGTTGAACAGGGTCTTGACCCGCTCGATGGCCAGGCGCTCGGCCACATCGACATACTCGCAGCCGCTGTAGTAGCGCTTGCCTGGATAGCCTTCGGCGTATTTATTGGTGAGCACGGTGCTCTGGATTTTCATCACCAGAGGGCTGGCGTAATTTTCGGAAGCGATCAGTTCGACGTGGTCTTCCTGACGATGTTCTTCGTTATGAATCGCCTCACACAGCTCGGCGTCGAATGCTTTAAGGGTCAGCGTTGAGTCGTACATCGGGTTGGCTTCCTGTAGAGCTGGATCAAGATGTTAAGGGAGGTATCAGCGGCGACTATTCATCACGTTCCGGACGGGCATCCGCGGTCGGCCAGTAGTAGGCATCCGGCATGGCACGTGCGCCGAAGATGGCCTGACCGACACGCACCACGGTGGCCCCTTCTTCAATAGCGACTTCAAAATCACCGGACATGCCCATGGACAGTTCCTCCAGCCCGACGCCCGCCGGGGCGTGCTGGCGCAAGCGCTCGCGCAGTTCGCGCAGCCGTACAAAGCAAGGGCGGACACGGACCACGTCGGCCGAAAACAGCGCCAGCGTCATCAGCCCACGCACCCGTAACGCCGAGAACGCCGGCAGGGCGTACAAAAAGTCCGCGACGGCTTCGGGCGCCAAGCCGTATTTGCTGGCTTCGCCGGAGGTGTTGACCTGAACGAACACATCCAGTTGGCGCCCCTCGATGTGCAGGCGACGATCCAGGGCCTCGGCCAATCGCAGGCTGTCCAGCGCCTGAAACTCACTGGCAAAACACGCCACCTGCTTGGCCTTGTTGGTTTGCAGGTGGCCAATAACCGACCATTGCAGGTCGGCAAGGTCGGTCATGGCCTGCCATTTGCGCTGCGCTTCCTGCACCTTGTTCTCACCGAACAGGCGACAGCCGGCGGCGTAGGCCAGACGCAGATGAGCTTCGTCAAAGGTCTTGCTGACCGGCAGCAGACGCACACTCGCCGGATCACGTCCGACCCGCTGACAGGCATTGGCGATTCGCTGCTGCACGGCTGCCAGGTTGCGGCAAAAGTCCTCGACGCTGGTGGCCTGTGGGTAACGGCCATGACGCTCGTGCAAGGTGACAGTTTCTTCCAGTTGATCGAGCATCAGTGGGTGGCTCCTTTGGTCGTCACAACAGCGTCGGCAGCCGGAATGACCAACGTCTCGCGACGCGGCAAGCGCCCATTGAGTAAGGCGTAGGCCGCCAGACCGATCAGCAACCCCCAGAACGCCCCACCGATCCCCAGCAAAGTGATGTTCGCGGCGGACGCGAGAAAGGTGATCAGCGAGGCTTCGCGGGTTTTGACGTCAGCCATGGCGCTGGCCAGGCTGGCGCCGATAGTGCCGAGCAGGGCCAGCCCGGCCAGCGTCGTAATGAAGGTGGGCGGGAACGCCATGAATACCGCGGCGAGGGTCACCCCGAAAATCCCGACAAGCATGTAGAACACGCCCGCGGCAACCCCGGCGATCCAGCGCTTGGACGGATCCTCCGAGGCTTCTTTGCCGGTGCAGATGGCCGCCGTGATGGCCGCGATATTGAAGGCGTGAGAACCGAAGGGCGCCATTAGCAAGGAGCCCAGCCCTGTGACAGTCAGGACAGGATTAGCGCTGGTGCTGAAGCCATCGTTGCGCAGCACCAGCATGCCCGGCATGTACTGGCCGGTGAGGGTGATCAGGAACAGCGGCAGTGCCACACTGAGCAGCGCATTGATCGAAAACTCAGGCTGGGTGAATACCGGTGCCGCGAATTGCAGCGCCAGCCCCGACAGTTCTACACGGCCCTGCGTCAGTAGAAATGCCAGCCCCAGCACCAGAATGCCCACCACCGCATAGCGCGCGGTAAAACGCTTGAGCACAACGTAAATGGCAATCAGCAACCCGACCAACATTGGGTCAAGACTCATGCCACCAAACGCGCCGATCCCGAACTGCAGCAAGATACCGGCCAGCAGGCCCGCAGCCACACCCGACGGAATCAGGCGGATGAGTTTTTCGAAGCAACCGGACAACCCCAGCAGCACGAAGGCGGCGGCCGAAATGATGTACGCACCCACCGCCTCGGCGTAGGGCGTGGTGGACAGCGCGACGACCAGAAAAGCCGCGGCGGGTGTCGACCAGGCGGTAATGATCGGCTCACGGCTCACCCAACTGAGAAACAGCCCGGTAATGCCCACGCCAATCGACACCGACCATACCCACGACGCCGTCAGCTCGGGGCTGAGCCCGGCCACCTTGGCGGCCTGAAAGACCAGGATGAACGTGCCGCCATAGTTGACGATGACTGAAATCATCCCGGCGACAATCGGATGCAGAAGGTCCCGTAGACGCAGGGGCGATGACAATACTGAAGACGACATGATGGCTTTGCTCCTTGCAAAACTGCCCCGGGCGAGGGGATTTATAGTGCTGAAATGGCATGTTTCTCCCTGACACTTTGTCGTAGAGGGCCAGACCGCTTGCTGTGACTGAAAAGCGATCCCTACCTCAGCCATACGCGCGGGCAAAACTCTTCATGAAGTCGGTCAATGCATCGACCGATCACCGAGCGCAAAGGCAGTGACGAGGGGCGGATTCTACGGATAGACTGGCCTGCCTTTGCAGGCCAATTTACTAGGATCAGGCAGACCGCATGGCGAAAACGTTCGAGCTGGAAACGCTGAAAATGCGCCTCAACGATGTTGAGTTTCAGCTGTTGAATCTGCATCAGCGGATTCAGCGCGCACTGCGTGCATTGATCCTCGATGGCGCCCTTGACCCAGGCTTGAAGCTGCCCGCGACCCGGGTTCTGGCCAAGTCACTCGGGGTTGCCCGCGACACTGTTGAAAACGCCTACGTGCAACTGCACCGCGACGGTTTTATCGTGCGGCGCGAGGGGGCTGGCAGTTATGTCTGCGAAACGCTGGGCACCGAATTACGCGGCGCAGCGCGCCGACGCATCAAGGCGCAGGAAATCAAAAGCAGTCAGGCGGCAGCGGGGGCGGGATTGAGCCAGCGCGGGCGGATGATCTTCGACAGTGGCGGCGTGAACGATCAGCAGGTAATCAAGGCATTCGCGACCGGCCTGCCGGAAACCCGCACCTTCCCCACCGATGTCTGGGAGCGCCTGCAACGCCAGGTCATGAAGGACTATCGCGCCAACGTGCTGTTGCACGGCGATCCGCAAGGTGCCGAGCCGCTGCGCAAGGCGATTGCCACCTACTTGAACCTCGAGCGCGGGGCCAAATGCTCTCCCGACCAGATCATGGTGCTGAGCAGCACTCGCCAGGCCCTCTTTCTGTGTGCGCAATTGCTAGTGGACGCCGGCAAACCGATCCTGTTGGAAAACCCCGGTTACTATGGCGCCAAAAAGGCCTTTGAAACCGCCGAGACCAAGGTTCTGCCCATCGATGTCGATGAACTGGGCATACGTACCGACCTGCTGTACGCCGACCGCAGCGGCGCCAATTGCGTTTATGTCACACCGTCTCATCAATACCCCACCGGCGCGACCTTGCCGCTGGAACGTCGTCTTGAGTTGATCAACTGGGCAGCGGAGAAGGGCAAATGGGTCATCGAAGATGACTACGACAGCGAGTTTCACTACGACGGGCAACCGACCGCCTGCGTACAGGGCCTGGACAAGTATCAGCGTACGCTCTACATCGGCACCTTCAGCAAGACCCTCTACCCTGGGTTGCGAATGGGTTACATGGTATTGCCCCACGAGCTGATCAAAGCCTTCACCTACGCGCGCAGCATGATGGACGGCCACACGCCACAAATCCTGCAACTGACCCTGGCGCGCTTCATGGAGGACGGCCATTACAACGCCCACGTCCGAGCCATGCGCAAGCTGTATGCCGGACGCCGCTCCATCATGCTCGACACAATCGGCAAGCACTTGGATGGCATCGTTACCGCCTTGCGCCCTCCCGGCGGGCTACAAATTCCCTGCCTGCTGCACGATGGCTGGTCTGAAGAAAAAACCATCCGCCAAGCGGCCAGCGCGGGCGTACAGCTTTCCGGCCTGAGCCGGTTGTACGCCGGCAAGGAGAAGAAACAAGGCTGGTTATTGGGTTACTCGTCCCTGACCGCTTATGAAATCGAAGCGGCCATGCTGCGCCTGGCCAATGCACTGAAAACCCGGTAGGGCATTTTGGGAGGGCTCGCGCGATTCCCGTCATTGCTGACCAAACCTGGCTGGAAACGGCGTGTGAACGGCTGACTTGTCGCTGCGCGCGGCCCATCGACTGCTCAAGGTTGCTCGCACCCTGGCGAACCTTGAGCAAATCGACGGCATTACCGGTGAACACCTGGCCGAAGCGCTACAATATCGGCCGACAATGCTCTAATCAGCATCATCCCTTGGTGAGATCAACCAACGGCGTCTGCCGCACCTCGGTCTCCCGACCATCCTGAATCTCGCTCACCTGCTTCAATGCCTTATCCACAGCCGCCTTATCCGCCAGCAAGCTGTAGTTGATGCGGAACTGCTTCTGTTCCTTCGGCCCAATTGTCGGCACCAGGTTCAGTGGCCGCTGATACCGGCGGTTGTAGGAAAAACTCGTTCCCGGTTCCAGCCCCGTGACATAGCCCTGCCCTTGGGTATCGGTGTTTTTCCACAGGGAGAACACGGGCAGTGTTTGCGTATTGAAGCCGACCGAGACGCCCAGGCTGCCGGCCTTGTTATGCAGCACGGTCAGCGTATCGCCTTTGGCATCGGCATACGGCACCACGTTGTAGACCGTTTCGTCGTAGTCCTTGGTCGGTGCGCGGTAGGTTTGCCAGTCGGGCAGATCGCCCTTGGCCTTATCGTTGAACGGCGACACCTGTTTCACCGGCGCGGCGAAACGAGCGCCCTGCTCCAGGAATGGCGTACTGAAGTTGCTGTGATACAGCGCCTGATATTCCTTCGGATAGTCGCCGTTGTTGGTCAGGGTATCGTTGAGGGCGAACGCTACGCTGCCGGGTTCGGTGACGAGTTCGGTCGCGACGGAGAAGTCGACTTTCTTGAATGCCTGCTCTTTCAATTCGCCGCGCAGGGTGATTGCGTACGGCGGTTTCTCATCGATGTGCAGGATGACTTTGTTCGCCGGGATATTAGCGGCGCGACCGTGCAGGGTCAGCAGTTCGCCGTTGTCCATGCCAGGGTGGCCGACCCATTCGTAGCCGCAGCGGGTGACCAGTTCATTGAAACCTTCCAGCCAGCCCAAACCACCACGGCCGTTGAGTTCGATGAAGGATGGATTGACCACTTCCTTGACCGGCGAATCCCAACCCATGCGCACATCGCCAACCGAGGCTTGCAGGACGTTCATACCGCGAGTCGGCACCACCGAGAGTTTCATCGTGCCGTTATCGATGTCGACGATACTGACGCCCTCCTGCCGACCGCCATGCAAGGTGCGCAGGGTCACGCTGAAGGGTTTGTCGGTTTTTGCCCCGAGTTGCTGGCTGGTGATTTGCCAGTTCTGGGCGGCTTTGTCGGTGTCGAGCAGGACGTAATCCCAAGCCATGGCGTGGGAAGCAGCGGACAGTGCGCTGAGAGTGACGAAAAGTTTAAGCGGAGTCATGGCAGCAGCCTTTCTTGGAGTTGTGCCAATTTTATAGACCTGAAGAAACGTTTCAGCAAGCTTAAAAATGCCAACTACGGTGGCAAATGCCAAGAAAGACGACCAGGCAACCGGTGAGGTAATTGATTCACCGCCATGGCGGCGGTCAGCCCAGACGTTCGACATCCGGTAATTCCATGGCCCGGACTTCGCCTTGCAGGAAATCGCTGAGGCGGCGCAAACGCTCACCGCCGGGGCGGGTTTTCGGCCAGACCAGGTAATAATGCTCCCCACTGGCGACAGCCGTCGGCCACGGCAAACTCAGACGCCCCTGCGCAACATCCTCCGCCACCATCAGCAAGTCGCCCATGGACACGCCGTAACCTCGGGCAGCGGCGATCATGCCCAGTTCCAGCGTGTCGAACACCTGCCCGCCCTTGAGCGAGACTTGATCGGTCAGGCCCATTCGCTCCAGCCAGTTGCGCCAGTCACGACGGTCCGGCGTCGGGTGCAGCAACTCGGCACTGGCCAGGCGCGCAACGTCCCACGGTTGATCCTTGCGAAGATTTGGCGCGCCCACCGGAATCAGCTCTTCGGGGAACAGGAGAGTCGTCTCCCAGTCCGGTGGAAAATGCCCGTTGCTGAGGATGACAGCGCAGTCGAAGGGTTCGTGGTTGAAGTCCACCGTATCGATGTCCATCCAGGCGCTGGTCAATTGCACCTCGTTCCCGGGTCGCAGGTGCCGAAAACGGCTGAGCCGCGCCAACAGCCAACGCATGGTCAGGGTCGACGGGGCTTTCATGCGCAAGATGTCGTCCTCGGCGCGCAAGGTATTGCAGGCCCGCTCGAGGGCGGTGAAGCCTTCGCGAATGCCGGGCAGGATCAGCCGCGCCGACTCAGTCAGTTGCAGGTTGCGCCCGCTGCGATGAAACAGCCGACAGGCAAAATGCTCTTCGAGCGTACGAATGTGCCGACTGACCGCACTTTGCGTGATCGACAGTTCTTCGGCGGCGCGGGTAAACGAGCTATGCCGCGCCGCCGCTTCGAAAGCTCGAAGGGCATACAAGGGAGGAAGACGACGGGACATCGGGAAAGCTCCTATAGCGCGGTTGCATCAACTTATCAGAAAGCCCCATACATGAGTTTTAATCATGCCACCCATCCTTTTTATCCCTTTGTGGAAAGGCCGCAGAGCGCCGAGAATCGACGCTTCCTGTTCATTCTGACACTCGAGCGTGATGATCATGCAGCATCCAGCGCGTATTGAACTCTGGGCCATTCTGCGGCTGGCGGGGCCGTTGATTGCCTCGCAGTTGGCGCACATGCTGATGGTCCTCACCGACACATTGATGATGGCGCGCCTGAGCCCCGAAGCGCTGGCGGGCGGCGGTCTGGGTGCGGCGACGTATTCGTTCGTGTCGATTTTCTGCATCGGGGTGATCGCCGCCGTCGGCACCCTGGTGGCGATTCGTCAGGGCGCGGGCGACATCATCGGCGCGGCGCGGCTGACCCAGGCCGGGTTGTGGCTGGCATGGTTGATGGCGCTGGTGGCGGGGTTAGTGCTGTGGAACCTGAAACCGGTATTGCTGCTGTTCGGCCAGACCGAAACCAACGTCCGGGCGGCTGGTCAGTTTCTGTTGATCCTGCCGTTCGCCCTGCCCGGCTACCTGAGCTTCATGGTGCTGCGCGGCTTCACCAGCGCCATCGGCCGGGCGACGCCGGTGATGGTCATCAGCCTCGCCGGCACCGTGGCCAACTTCCTGCTCAACTATGCATTGATCACGGGCCTGTTCGGTCTGCCGAAAATGGGCCTGGTGGGCATCGGCCTGGTCACGGCGATCGTGGCCAACCTCATGGCGCTGGCGCTCGCGTTGCACATTCGCCGGCATCCGGCCTACGACGCTTATCCATTGCGTCAAGGTTTGTCGCAGCCCAACCGCCAGTACTTGAAGGAGTTGTGGCGCCTGGGCCTGCCAATTGGCGGCACCTATGCGGTGGAGGTCGGCCTGTTTGCCTTCGCCGCGCTGTGTATCGGCACCATGGGCAGTACGCAACTGGCGGCCCACCAGATCGCCCTGCAAATCGTCTCGGTGGCGTTCATGATTCCGGCGGGGCTTTCTTACGCGATCACTATGCGCATCGGTCAGCATTACGGCGCCGGGCAATTACTCGATGCGCGGCTGGCCGGACGGGTCGGAATTGCCTTTGGTGCGGCGGCAATGCTCGGCTTCGCGATGGTCTTCTGGCTGTTGCCGCATCAGTTGATCGGCTTGTTCCTGGACCACAATGACCCGGCGTTCCGCGAAGTCATCAACCTGGCCGTGAGCCTGCTGGCGGTGGCGGCGTGGTTCGAACTGTTCGACGGCACGCAAACCATCGCCATGGGCTGCATCCGTGGGCTCAAGGATGCCAAGACCACCTTCCTGGTGGGCTTGGGTTGTTATTGGCTGATCGGCGCACCCGCCGCGTGGTGGATGGCGTTCCATTTGAAGTGGGGACCGACGGGGGTCTGGTGGGGCCTGGCGCTGGGACTGGCGTGTGCGGCGGTGAGCCTGACGCTGGCGTTTGAGTGGAAGATGAAGCGGATGATTCGGCGGGAGCCGGCGTCAGGGGCGAGTTTCCAAGTCGCCCAGCCAGATTGAGATCCCTGTAGGAGTGAGGCTGTGTGGCGATCCGACAAGCTCCCTCGCCACAAAAGCATCCACAGTTGATTGTGGTCAGCTCATAACTTCCAGTGCAGGCTGCTGACTGCTGCCAAAGGTCAAATACTCCACCAACTCCACCAACGGCAACGGCTTGCTGATCAGATACCCTTGCACCTGGTCGCAACCGAATCCGCGCAATAAATCCAGCTGTTCCAGTGTTTCCACCCCTTCGGCAACCACTTCGAGGTTGAGGTTGTGCGCCAGATTGATCATGGCGTGCACCAGTTTGCGATTCTCTTCCCGCTCTTCCATCCCGCCGACAAAGCTCTTGTCGACCTTCAACAATGCAATCGGCAGGCTGTTGAGGTGCACGAACGAAGAGAACCCCGTGCCGAAATCATCCAGCGAGAAGCGCACGCCCAAACGTCCGAGGGCGTCCATGGTCTGCTTGACCAGATCGCTGCGACGCATCACCGCGGTTTCGGTCAATTCAAATTCCAGCCATTGTGCCTCGACGCCTCGCTCGGCAATCAGCCGGCTCAGGGTCGCCAGCAACTGGCTGTCCTGAAACTGTCGAAACGACAGGTTGATTGCCATGTGCAGTGCTGGCAGCCCCCGCTCACGCAACGCCTGCATGTCCCGCAGGGCCCGGGAAATCACCCAGTAACCCAGCGGCACGATCAAACCACTTTGCTCGGCCAACGGCACGAATTCGCTGGGGGGCAACAGGCCGCGTTCGCCATGACGCCAGCGCACCAACGCTTCGAGGCCGACGATCTGCCCGTCCTCAAGGTTCAGGCGTGGCTGGTAATGCAACTCCAGCTCATCGCGGCGCAAGGCCCGGCGCAGTTCGCTTTCGAGGTCGGCGATGCTACGGGCATTGCGATTGATCCGCTCGTTGAAGATGTGAAAGGTACAGCCCTGAGTACTCTTGGCTTGCTGCATGGCGATGTGCGCGTGCCACATCAACGGGTCGGCGCCGGCCTGCGCTCGTGCATGAGCGATGCCAAGGCTGGAACCGATCAACAGGCTTTCGCCATCGATCCAATAGGGTTCGGACAGGGCTTCGGTAATGCGTTCGGCCATCCATTCGGCGCGCTGAGGGGCGCGGCGGGTGTCGATCAGCAGGGCAAACTCGTCGCTGCCCAGCCGCGCCAGTTGATCACTGGCCTCCAGTTGGCTTTTCAACCGCGAGACCACTTGCAGGATCAACCGATCGCCAGCCTGATGGCCGAGGGCGTCGTTGGCGTGTCGAAAGTTATCGAGGTCGAGGTGACCGAGGGCCAGGCCGCGACCTTCGTTTTCAGCCAGACGCGCCGCCAACAAGGTCTGGAAGCCCTGACGGTTGGCGATACCGGTCAACGGGTCCTGCTCGGCCAGGCGCTGCAAGGTGTTTTCCAGCACGCCGCGTTCACGCACATGGCGCAGGCAGCGGCGCAACATGCCGGGCTCCAGCAGATTGCGCACCAGCCAGTCGCTCACACCGTCGGGCGGCGCCAGCGGCTCGTGTTCGAGCAGCAACACCGTCGGCAAGTTGCAACGGCCGGGTGCTGGCTGAAGCGCGGGAATCGTCAACAACACCGCGCTGCGGTTGTCATCAAACAGGTTGCTGACTGACTCCCAGCTCGGCGCGCTGAGCAGCACAGCCGAACTCCCCATCGGAGCCAGACACTCGCGCAACAACGCTGCCCACGCCGGCTCTTCGGCCAGTAACAGCAAACGCAAGGGTTCGACAGGCGTAGACAAGCTAGCTCCTAGACTCTGCAAAGATGTAGGCGGCGGGCATTATGCCGCGCGGGTAACCAATGACCAAATGACATCGGTTATCAAACACGGCTTTGGGCGTATTGAATACGAACATTAGACGTAAATTCACTGCGCATCCTGCGTGAAAGTAACAAAACCGGCAAATAGAGATCGCGTGTTGCGTCACAAGTCGGAGAGAGCAGCACAATTCGCTGAGCCTGTTAAAATGCCGGCCCATTTCGCTAATGACTCCCTGACTTCGTATGTCCCGACTCAATCCCCGGCAGCAAGAAGCCGTGAACTACGTCGGCGGCCCTCTTTTGGTGCTCGCCGGCGCAGGCTCCGGCAAGACCAGCGTGATCACCCGAAAAATTGCGCATCTGATCCAGAGTTGCGGCATTCGCGCCCAGTACATCGTCGCCATGACCTTTACCAACAAGGCCGCGCGGGAGATGAAGGAACGGGTCGGCACGCTGCTCAAGGGCGGCGAAGGCCGCGGCCTGACGGTCTGCACCTTCCACAACCTGGGCCTGAACATCATCCGCAAGGAACACGTGCGGCTGGGCTATAAACCGGGCTTCTCGATCTTCGACGAGACCGACGTCAAAGCCCTGATGACCGACATCATGCAGAAGGAATACTCGGGCGACGACGGCGTCGACGAGATCAAGAACATGATCGGCTCGTGGAAAAACGACCTGATTCTGCCGCCCGAAGCCCTGGAAAACGCGCGCAATCCCAAGGAACAGACCGCCGCCATCGTCTACACCCACTATCAGCGCACGCTCAAGGCGTTCAATGCGGTGGACTTCGACGACCTGATCCTGCTGCCGGTCAAACTGTTCCAGGAACACGCCGACATCCTGGAAAAATGGCAGAACAAGGTCCGCTATCTGTTGGTGGACGAATATCAGGACACCAACGCCAGCCAGTATTTGCTGGTGAAACTGCTGATCGGCAAACGCAACCAGTTCACCGTGGTGGGCGACGACGACCAGTCGATCTACGCCTGGCGCGGCGCCCGCCCGGAAAACCTGATGCTGCTCAAGGATGATTACCCGTCCCTGAAAGTGGTGATGCTCGAGCAAAACTACCGTTCCACCAGCCGCATCCTGCGCTGCGCCAACGTGCTGATCTCCAACAACCCGCACGAGTTCGAAAAACAGCTGTGGAGTGAGATGGGCCACGGCGACGAAATCCGCGTGATCCGTTGCCGCAACGAGGACGCCGAAGCCGAGCGCGTGGCTGTGGAAATCCTCAGCCTGCACTTGCGCACTGACCGCCCCTACAGCGATTTCGCGATTCTGTATCGCGGCAACTACCAGGCCAAGCTGATCGAGCTGAAGCTGCAGCATCACCAGGTGCCTTACCGACTTTCCGGTGGCAACAGCTTTTTCGGACGTCAGGAAGTGAAAGACCTGATGGCCTACTTCCGGCTGATCGTGAACCCGGACGATGACAACGCCTTCCTGCGAGTGATCAATGTCCCACGCCGGGAAATCGGTTCGACCACGCTGGAGAAGCTGGGTAACTACGCCACCGAACGAAAAATCTCGATGTACGCTGCCACCGACGAAATCGGCTTGGGCGAGCATCTGGACACGCGCTTCACCGATCGCCTGTCACGCTTCAAGCGTTTCATGGACAAGGTCCGCGAGCAGTGCGCCGGCGAAGACCCGATCTGCGCCCTGCGCAGCATGGTCATGGACATCGACTACGAGAACTGGCTGCGCACCAACAGCTCCAGCGACAAGGCCGCCGATTACCGCATGGGTAACGTCTGGTTCCTGATCGAGGCGTTGAAGAACACGCTGGAGAAAGACGAAGAAGGCGAGATGACCGTCGAAGACGCCATCGGCAAACTCGTTCTGCGCGACATGCTGGAGCGTCAGCAGGAAGAGGAAGACGGCGCCGAAGGCGTGCAGATGATGACCTTGCACGCCTCCAAGGGTCTGGAATTCCCCTACGTGTTCATCATGGGCATGGAAGAGGAAATTCTTCCGCACCGCTCCAGCATCGAAGCCGACACCATTGAAGAGGAACGTCGCCTGGCCTACGTCGGGATTACCCGGGCGCGTCAGACGTTGGCGTTCACCTTCGCCGCCAAGCGTAAGCAGTACGGCGAGATCATCGACTGCGCGCCTAGCCGTTTCCTCGATGAACTGCCACCGGACGACCTCGCCTGGGAAGGTAATGACGACACTCCCGTTGAAGTCAAAGCGGTTCGCGGTAATACCGCATTGGCGGATATACGCGCGATGTTAAAGCGCTAGAATCGAGCACTTTTATAAGCATTCAGGGGCCACAAGGCGCCAAAAGAGGAACGCTTTATGGAAGCACTGCACAAGAAAATTCGCGAAGAAGGCATCGTGCTTTCCGACCAGGTTCTGAAAGTCGACGCCTTTCTGAACCACCAGATCGACCCGGCCCTGATGAAGCTGATCGGCGACGAATTCGCCACGCTGTTCAAGGATTCGGGCATCACCAAGATCGTCACCATCGAAGCCTCGGGCATTGCTCCGGCGATCATGACCGGCCTGAACCTCGGCGTGCCGGTGATTTTCGCCCGCAAGCATCAGTCCCTGACCCTGACTGAAAACCTGCTGTCGGCGACCGTTTACTCGTTCACGAAACAGACCGAAAGCACCGTGGCAATCTCCCCGCGCCACCTGACCAGCAGCGACCGCGTGCTGATCATCGACGACTTTTTGGCCAACGGTAAGGCGTCGCAAGCGCTGATTTCGATCATCAAACAGGCCGGTGCGACCGTTGCAGGCTTGGGGATTGTGATCGAGAAGTCGTTTCAGGGAGGGCGTGCGGAACTGGATGCTCAGGGCTATCGCGTTGAATCGTTGGCTCGGGTGCAGTCGCTGGCTGGCGGTGTTGTGACCTTCATCGAATAACGCCCGCCAATGATCGTTCCCACGCTCCGCGTGGGAATGCCTCAAGGGACGCTCCGCGTTCCAGCTTTCGAATGGGACGCGGAACGTCCCGGGCTGCATTCCCATGCAGAGCGTGGGAGCGATCAAACCTGTGCGGTGGCCTTCAGGCCGGTGAGCAGTAACCGCTGAAACACATCCTCCTTCAGCCCTTCCGGGTTGGTCAGCTGCATCCTTTCCAGATGCACCGGAAATTCCGAAGCCGCTGGTGCATCCAACGCAGCCTTGCCCAACTCCAGAATCTCCGTGAGCTTGAACTTGCTCTTCAACCAGTTCAGCGCCCGCAACAAGTCCCGTTCCTCAGCGGTGAAATCACAGCCCAGCGGATACTCCGCAAACAGATTCGAATGCCGACCCTGAATGGCCTGCAAACGCTGTGGGTGGTTGTCGGCAAAACGTGGATCGAGGCGAAAGTGCTTCGGCAATTTACCAACACTCTGCGCCTGCTCGATCAACCCTGGCTGGAAGCGTGAGTCGCTGACGTTCAGCAACGCCTCGATCACCGCCGCGTCGGTCTTGCCGCGCAAATCGGCGATGCCGTACTCGGTGACGACGATGTCCCGCAGATGCCGTGGGATCGTGCAGTGACCGTATTCCCAGACGATATTCGAACTGACTTCACCACCCGACTCGCGCCAACTGCGTAGCAGCAAGATCGAACGCGCGCCTTCCAGCGCATGGCCCTGGACGACGAAGTTGTATTGCCCGCCGACACCGCTCAGCACCCGCCCGTCTTCGAGTTGATCGGCCACGCCGGCGCCGAGCAAGGTCATGGTGAAGACAGTGTTGATGAAGCGCGCATCGAGGCGCTGCAAGCGTTTGAGTTGTTCCTGACCGTAGAGCTCGTTGATGTAGCTGATGCGGGTCATGTTGAATTCGAGCCGTTTGCCTTGGGGCATTTCCCGCAGGCGCTCATAGAAACTGCGCGGCCCGAGGAAAAACCCGCCGTGCACGCAGATCCCATCGGTTTGCACGGCCTCATCCAGCGTGCCGGCATTCGCCTGCTGCTGGGTCGGCACGTCCGGGTAAACTTTGCGCCGTACGATCCCGGCGTCGGCCAATACCAATAAGCCGTTGACGAACATTTCGCTGCAACCGTAAAGGCCCTTGGCGAACGGTTCGATACCCCCTTCGCGCTCAATCAGCTGCGCCCACTGGCTGAGATTCAGATCAGCCAACAACGCCTTGTAACCATCACTGTCAGCCTGTCGCGCCAGCAACGCGGCCGTCAGGGCATCGCCCATGGAACCGATGCCGATCTGCAAGGTACCGCCATCGCGCACCAGCGTGCTGGCGTGCAGCCCGATGAAATGATCCTGAAAACCCACTGGCATGTTCGGCGTGGAAAACAGTGTGGTTTCGTCCTTCTCGTCGATCAGCAGGTCGAAGGTGTCGAAGTCGATTTCCGCGTCCCCCGGCATGTATGGCAAATCGTTGTGCACCTGGCCCACCATCAGGATCGTTTCCCCCGCCGCCCGGCGTTTGGCGATCATCGGCAATAGGTCGAGGGTGATGTCCGGGTTGCAGCTCAGGCTCAGGCGATCGGGATGCTCGGCATGGCTGGCCACCAGTTGCGCCACCAGGTTCAAACCAGCAGCATTGATGTCCCGTGCGGCGTGGCTGTAATTGCTGCTGACATAATTCTGCTGCGCCGATGCGCTGTTCAGCAGGCTACCCGGCTGCAAGAAAAATTGATGAACGCGAATGTTGCTAGGCAGGCTGTCGCAACGCAGGTCGGCGAGAAAATCCAGTTCCGGGTAATCGCCGAACACCCGCTCGATGAAGGGTTCGAGGAAGCGTTTTTGCAAACCATCGCCTAATGGCGGGCGGCCGAGGCACAGGGCGGTGTAGATCGTCAGTTGCCGCTCGGGCCGTTGCGCGATTCGTTGATACAGTGCGTTGACGAAGTGGTTGGGTTTGCCCAGCCCCAGCGGCAACCCCATGTGGACATGCGCCGGCAACCGCGCCAGAACATCATCGACCGCCTGCTCGATAGAACACAACTGCACCATCTGATCCTCCCGCCCGCTCCATGAATTGGGGATGGACCGAGCTTGCCGGGTCTTTGCTGCAAAGCATAGCCTCAGGGGTAAATCGCAGACACAAAAAAGCCGCTCGAAAGCGGCTTTTCGTTGAAGGCCGGGCTTACTTCAGACCGGACATCTTCTGGATGGCGCCCTTGAGTTCGGCGTCTGCGCAATCGGCGCAAGTGCCTTTTGGCGGCATTGCGTTGAGGCCGGAGATGGCTTTCGCCAGCAAGCCATCAACACCGCCTTCTTTCTTGGCGCGCTCGCCCCAAGCTGCGGCATCACCGATTTTCGGTGCGCCCAACAGGCCGGTACCGTGGCAAGCGTTGCAATGTTTCGCAATCACTTCGTCAGGGGTCTTGGCACCACCACCGCCACCAGCAGATGCTGCGACTTCCATCCCCTTGCATTCTTTGCCCTGCACACAAACCTGGCCGACGGGTTCAAGACGTTTAGCAATATCGTCGTTGGTCGCTGCTTGTGCGCTGACTGCCCAAAGGGCCAATACGGTTGCTGGTGCGGCCAGCATTTTCATAATTAGGTTCACGCGTACACCCTCAATGGTGGCTAGTCACGCCTACGGCCACGGTTCGCAGGCGGGCGCAAGTATAGCGGTAAGCCCGTCACACTGAAACAACCCCAAAGTCGAAGGGGTTTTATCGTGGAGCGGAAATACAGCATGGGCGTCTGCGCAATCCGGACAGGACGCCTCTTCTCTTAGAAGTTCGCTGGTGTGGCTGCGCTGATTAGTCGCGCCGGGGCATCGAACGGATTACGGAAGCGGTGCGGCTTGGTACTTTCAAAGTAGTAGCTGTCGCCGGCTTCGAGCACAAATGTTTCGAGCCCGACCACCAGTTCCAGCCGCCCTTCCAACAGAATTCCGGTTTCCTCACCCTCATGGGTGAGCATCTCGTCACCGGTGTCGGCGCCTGGCGGGTAGATTTCGTTGAGGAACGCGATAGCCCGGCTCGGATGAGCCCGACCGACCAGTTTCATGGTCACTGCCCCATCGGAAATATCGATCAGCTCGTGGGCCTTGTAGACGATCTGAGTCGGTTTTTCCTGCAGGATTTCTTCGGAAAAGAACTCGACCATGGACATGGGAATCCCGCCCAGCACCTTCCTCAGCGAACTGATCGAGGGGCTGACGCTGTTCTTCTCGATCATCGAAATGGTGCTGTTGGTAACACCCGCACGTTTGGCGAGCTCACGCTGGGAAAGACCTTTGAGCTTACGGATCGATTGCAGTCGTTCACCGACGTCCAATGCTGGAGCCTCCAGGGATTCAGGGTTGCAGGAATATTGAGCGTTATCATGGCGACAGCGTTCAGTATTTACAACACTTGGACCTGAATCCTGTTTGGCGAAGCGACTTTCGGTCGGGAACGTTTTTCATCAGGCCCCGGAATAGAGCAGCGGCACCCGACGCAGGTTGCAGAAGATCTGGTAAGGAATCGTGCCCGCGGCCGTTGCGACGTCACTGACGAGGATATTTTTGCCCCACAACTCGACGGGCGAGCCGAGGCCGGCTTGCGGCACGTCGGTCAGGTCGATGCAGAGCATGTCCATCGACACGCGGCCAATCAACTGGCTGCGCTGCCCGGCGACCATCACGGGCGTACCGGTCGGTGCCTGACGTGGATAGCCGTCGGCATACCCCATCGCCACCACGCCAACGCGCATTGGCTTGGGGGTGACAAATTTCGCGCCGTAACCAATCGGCTCGCCGGCCGGCAGCTCACGCACGCAAATCACTTTCGATTCCAGAGTCATCACCGGTTGCAGGCGAGACGCCACGGCATTGGCCTCTTCGAACGGTGTCGCGCCGTAGAGCATGATGCCTGGGCGCACCCAATCGCTCGGAATCTGCGGCCAACCGAGCACCGCCGGCGAGTTACGCAGACTGATTTCGGCCGCCAAACCCTGACGCGCTGCCTCGAACACCGCAACCTGCTCGGCGCTGGCCTGGCAGTGCAGTTCATCGGCACGGGCGAAGTGACTCATCAGCACGATCTTCGCCACTTTGCCGCTGGCCAAAAGCCGTTGATAGGCTGCCTGGTAATCCGCCGGGTGCAAGCCAACCCGATGCATGCCCGAGTCGAGCTTGAGCCATACCGTGATCGGTTTGCTCAACGTGGCTTTTTCGATGGCGTCGAGTTGCCACAGCGAATGCACCACGCACCAGAAGTCATGCTCAACGATCAGCGACAGTTCTTCGGCTTCGAAAAAGCCTTCGAGCAACAACACCGGCGCACGAATGCCGGCCGCACGCAGCTCCAGCGCCTCTTCGATGCACGCCACGGCAAACCCGTCCGCCTCGGCTTCCAGTGCCTCGGCGCAGCGTACCGCGCCATGGCCATAGGCATCGGCCTTGATCACCGCGAGGGCACGGGCACCCGTGACTTCACGGGCGATCCGGTAGTTGTGGCGCAGGGCTTGAAGGTCGATCAGGGCACGGGCTGGACGCATGGCGGCAGACTTCTAGTCGGTCATTGGAAAAAAACCGGCGCCGGTTGACAGCGTGAACCGCCAACAGCGCCGGGAGAGGGATCTTTCTGGCTGAGCGTTATGGCAGCGCGGCAACAACCGACAGCTCGACCAGGATTTGCGGTTCGCACAGCTTCGATTCGACCGTCGCGCGAGCCGGTGCGACGCCTTTTGGCAGCCACTGGTCCCACACCACGTTCATGCCTTCGAAGTGCGCATCGATGTCTTTCAGGTAAATCGTCGCCGACAGCAGACGGCTCTTGTCAGTCCCGGCCAGATCCAGCAAACGCTCGATGTTGGCGAGGGTTTCACGGGTCTGCTGTTCAATCCCGGCGTTCATGTCGTCACCGACCTGCCCTGCCAGATACACCGTGCTGTTATGGACAACGATCTGGCTCATGCGCTCATTGGTGAGCTGGCGCTGGATTGACATGTTTTGCAGACTCCTTAAGTTTGTTGCCATAACGGGAAATATCGAGGCCTTCGGCACTGATTTGTGGCGTTCTCCTGGCTATCAGGTCAGCCAGCAAACGACCGGAACCACAGGCCATGGTCCAGCCGAGCGTACCGTGGCCCGTATTCAGAAACAGGTTTTTGAACGGCGTGGCACCAACAATCGGGGTACCGTCCGGGGTGGTCGGACGCAAACCGGTCCAGAAACTCGCCTGAGGCAGATCGCCGCCCTGAGGATAAAGGTCGTTGACGATCATCTCCAGAGTTTCGCGCCGACGAGGGTTCAACGACAGGTCAAAACCGGCGATTTCCGCCATGCCGCCGACGCGAATGCGATTGTCGAAACGGGTGATCGCGACCTTGTAGGTCTCATCGAGAATGGTCGACGTCGGGGCCATCGCCGGGTTAATGATCGGCACGGTCAGCGAGTAACCCTTGAGCGGATACACCGGCGCCCGGATGCCCAACGGCTTGAGCAATTGCGGCGAGTAGCTGCCCAGCGCCAGCACGTAGCGGTCGGCGGTTTCCAGCTTGCCGTCGATCCACACGCCGTTGATGCGATCACCGGCGAAGTCGAGGCGCTGAATGTCCTGGCCGAAACGGAATTCCACACCCAGCTTCGTGGCCATTTCAGCCAGGCGGGTGGTGAAGATCTGGCAATCGCCGGTCTGGTCGTTCGGCAGGCGCAAGGCACCGGCGAGGATGTCGGTGACACTGGCCAGGGCCGGTTCGACCCGGGCAATGCCGGCGCGGTCGAGCAGTTCGAACGGCACGCCGGACTCTTTCAGCACGGCGATGTCTTTGGCGGCGCCATCAAGCTGCGCCTGGGTGCGGAACAGCTGGGTAGTCCCCAGGCTGCGGCCTTCGTAGGCAATGCCGGTTTCGGCGCGCAATTCGTCGAGGCAGTCACGGCTGTACTCGGACAGGCGCACCATGCGCTCCTTGTTCACCGCATAACGGCTGGCGGTGCAGTTGCGCAGCATCTGCGCCATCCACAGGTATTGGTCGATGTCGGCGGTGGCCTTGATCGCCAATGGCGCGTGACGCTGTAACAGCCACTTGATGGCCTTGAGCGGCACGCCCGGCGCGGCCCACGGCGAGGCATAACCCGGCGACACCTGCCCGGCGTTGGCGAAACTGGTTTCCATGGCCGGCGCTGGCTGACGGTCAACCACCGTCACTTCAAAGCCGGCCCGTGCCAGATAATAGGCACTGGCGGTACCGATGACGCCGCTACCCAAGACCAGAACGCGCATTTTCATATCCCTCATCGCGGCTTACCGCTGACGTTTATTGTGCAGACCGAAGATGTGGGCAGTTTAAAAAAGATTAGCCAGTGCTTTTCACTATATAAGTGCCTATATTTGGCGACAATTCTCGGTAAAAACCCTTTTCACGGAGGCGCATCCCCTATGCGGACCAACACTCAGACCAAACGTGAGCTGGACAAGATCGACCGCAATATCCTGCGGATCCTGCAAGCGGACGGGCGCATTTCCTTCACCGAACTGGGGGAAAAGGTCGGTCTCTCCACCACGCCCTGCACCGAACGGGTACGGCGACTGGAGCGCGAAGGGATCATCATGGGCTACAACGCCCGCCTGAATCCGCAGCACCTCAAGGGTAGCCTGCTGGTATTCGTCGAGATCAGCCTCGACTACAAATCCGGCGATACTTTCGAAGAGTTCCGACGCGCGGTGCTGAAACTGCCCCACGTACTGGAATGCCATTTGGTGTCAGGGGACTTCGACTACCTGGTGAAAGCACGGATTTCCGAGATGGCCTCGTACCGCAAACTGCTGGGCGACATCCTGCTCAAGCTGCCGCATGTGCGCGAATCCAAGAGCTATATCGTGATGGAAGAAGTGAAAGAGAGCTTGAATCTGCCGATTCCGGATTGAGCCTAGACAGATCATTCCCACGCAGAGCGTGGGAACGATCAAACGAGGACCTGCCGGGTGCTGGCCATGTACTCATGAATCTGCTTTTCGACCCGCGGATGGATCAACTCCACCGGCCGCCGCCCGTTGGGGCATGGCAACGTCTGGGTGGTACCGAACAGCCGACAGATCAGCGGTCGTTCGTCATACACCGTACAGCCGTTGGGCCCTAGATGGACGCAATTGAGTTCATCCATCGCCGCATCCTGCTCAGCCCGGGTCTTGCGTGGCAGGCGGGACATTTCTTCGGGCGAGGTGGTCACCGGCCCACAGCAATCATGGCAGCCGGGGACGCACTCGAAGGTGGGAATTTGCTGACGCAACGTGCGAATTTTCTGACTGTTGCAGCTCATTGAAGCGGTGACCGAATGCGGAATAGACCGGGATTCTGACGCAAAAATCCCGATCCAGACAGCGCCAACCGACCGGTGTTGCCTGTGTTCGAAGCGGCGGCTCATGCTCCGTCAATTTTTTCAAACGCACGCATCAGGATGATCCAGGTGCTGGGGTGAACGCCACGCACCTGATGGGCAAGTCGGAATCCCGCAATATCAGATCCGCCAAAAAGGTCGAAGCCCCTCGTCCTGCGCCTGCTCCCGACTCAAACCGATGTCCTTCAGTTGCTCCGGGGTCAATTGCAGTAAGACCTTGCGCGTGTGCAGACGATGCCAGAACAAACCCCAGCGACCCAGGCAGGACGGTGCGTTGCGCATGACCGCCTCGCGTGCGCCGGTTTCTTGCCCTGCCGCCAGTTCCTGACTGTGTAACGTCAGCCGCACATCGCTCAAGCCGTTCATTTTCGTTGCTCCTGTTTACTTGGGAAGCCAGAGCTTTCATGATGCGCGGACGGCGAAAATCATTACAGATTCAACGAAAGCGTATTAACTCCATACAGATTTTCAGCTCAGCCTCTGAATCCCATATTTCTGCCAAATCTGTACTGGTTAACCGACTCACCCACACCGAGACTGCGCCATGACCCTTTACGTCAACCTCGCCGAGTTGCTCGGCACGCGTATCGAACAGGGCTTCTATCGCCCCGGCGACCGGTTGCCTTCGGTGCGAGCGCTGAGTGTCGAACACGGCGTCAGCCTGAGCACGGTGCAGCAGGCTTATCGAGTGCTGGAAGACGTGGGACTTGCGATGCCAAAACCCAAGTCCGGCTATTTCGTACCGGTGAGTCGTGAACTGCCGGAGCTACCCGTGGTGGGCCGGCCGGCCCAACGGCCGGTGGATATTTCGCAATGGGATCAAGTGCTGGAACTGATCCGCGCCGTACCGCGCAAGGACGTCGTGCAACTGGGTCGTGGCATGCCGGACATCACCACGCCAACCATGAAACCGCTGCTGCGCAACCTGGCGCGAATCAGCCGGCGGCAAGACATGCCTGGCCTGTATTACGACAACATCTATGGCACCCTCGAGTTGCGCGAACAGATCGCTCGCCTGCTGCTCGATTCCGGCTGCCAGTTGAGCGCCAACGATCTGGTGATCACCACCGGTTGCCATGAAGCATTGTCCGCCAGCATCCGCGCCATCTGCGAGCCGGGGGATATCGTCGCCGTCGATTCGCCGAGCTTTCACGGTGCCATGCAAACGCTCAAGGGCTTGGGCATGAAAGCCCTGGAAATCCCCACCGACCCGCTCACCGGCATCAGCCTCGAGGCTTTGGAGCTGGCGTTGGAGCAATGGCCGATCAAAGCCATACAGTTGACCCCCAACTGCAACAACCCGCTGGGCTACATCATGCCGGAGGCGCGAAAACGTGCGTTGTTGACACTCGCACAGCGTTTCGACGTGGCGATTATCGAGGACGATGTGTATGGCGAACTGGCCTACACCTACCCGCGCCCGCGCACGATCAAATCATTCGACGAAGACGGCCGCGTCCTGCTCTGCAGTTCTTTTTCCAAGACTTTGGCACCAGGCCTGCGCATTGGCTGGGTCGCACCGGGCCGTTATCTGGAACGGGTGCTGCATATGAAGTACATCAGCACCGGCTCCACCGCGACGCAGCCGCAAATGGCGATTGCCGATTTTCTCAAGGCCGGGCACTTCGAACCGCATTTGCGGCGGATGCGTACGCAATACCAACGCAATCGTGACGTAATGATCGACTGGGTAACCCGCTATTTTCCCGCTGGCACCCGGGCCAGCCGTCCGCAGGGCAGCTTCATGCTATGGGTCGAACTGCCGGAGGGCTTTGACACGCTGAAACTCAATCGGGCGCTGCATGACCAAGGCGTTCAGATCGCCGTCGGCAGTATCTTTTCCGCTTCGGGTAAATACCGCAATTGCCTGCGAATGAACTACGCGGCCAAACCCACACCGCAGATTGAAGAAGCAGTGCGCAAGGTTGGCACGGCAGCCATCAAACTGCTGGCAGAAACCGACTGACCTTTCTTCGGGATCCGGCGTCCATATAACTAACAAGGCCGCCAACGGAACATGCTCCGTGAGAATCAGACAGCCCCTGCTTGCTCTTCTGTTGCTCGCCTCGTTCCTGGGTGGCTGTGCGACGCTCGACGTTCCTCGCGAACCGAGTCAGGCCCTACCGGCAGCAGACTCGGCGTTCGGCCGCTCCATCCAGGCCCAGGCCGCCCCCCATCAGGGCCAATCGGGCTTTCGCTTGCTCTCCGACAGCGCCGAGGCCTTCACCGCCCGCGCCGAGCTGATTCGCAACGCCCAAAGCAGCCTGGATCTGCAGTACTACATCGTCCACGACGGCATCAGCACACGAATACTGGTGGGCGAACTGCTCAATGCCGCCGACCGCGGCGTGCGGGTGCGGATTCTGCTCGACGACACCACCAGCGATGGCCTGGACCGGATCATCGCGACCCTCGCCGCCCACCCGAAGATTCAGATCCGCGTGTTCAACCCGCTGCACCTGGGCCGCAGCACCGTCGTTACGCGAACCATGGGCCGATTCTTCAACCTGTCGCTGCAACACCGGCGCATGCACAACAAACTGTGGGTGGCGGACAACAGCGCGGCGATCGTTGGCGGGCGCAACCTGGGGGATGAGTATTTCGATGCCGAGCCAAAAATGAATTTCACCGACATTGATATGCTCAGTGTCGGCCCGGTTGCAGAGCAGCTGGGGCATAGCTTCGACCAGTACTGGAACAGCGCTCTGAGCAAGCCGATCGAGCAGTTTCTCTCGATCAGGTCGACAGCCAGGGATCTGAAAAATACCCGAATCCGACTGAATGAGTCCCTCGAAGAAACGCGCAAACAGAATCATGCGCTCTATCAACAATTGATGGCCTACACCACTCACCCGCGCCTGGATGTCTGGCGTCGAGAGCTGATCTGGGCCTGGAACCAGGCGCTATGGGACGCACCGAGCAAGGTGCTGTCCAAGGGCGAGCCGGCTCCGCACTTGCAGCTGACCACCCAGTTGGCACCCGAGCTCAATGGGGTCAACAAAGAGCTGATTATGGTCTCGGCCTACATTGTGCCCGGTCAACCGGGGCTGGTGTACCTGACCGGTCGCGCCGATGCCGGCGTGTCAGTCAGGTTGCTGACCAATTCACTGGAAGCCACCGATGTTCCGGTCACACACGGTGGTTATGCGCCTTATCGCAAAGCCTTGCTGGAGCATAGTGTGCAGCTGTTCGAATTACGCCGCCAGCCCGGCGATAACGGCGGCAGCGGCAGCGGCAGCGGACCGAGCCTGTTTCACAGCGGGAGCAGTTACCGCAGCTCCGACTCCAGCCTGCACAGCAAGGCGATGATTTTCGACCAACAGAAAGCCTTCATCGGCTCGTTCAATTTCGACCCGCGCTCGGTCCTGTGGAACACCGAAGTCGGGGTGCTGGTAGACAATCCGCAGCTCGCCGGACGGGTGCGCGAACTGGCACTGGAGGGTATGGCACCGCCCCTCAGCTATCAGGCACGGCTGGAAAAGGGTCAGCTCGTCTGGGTCACCGAAGATGACGGCAAGCCGCACACATTGACCAAAGAACCGGGGGGATGGTGGCGGCGTTTCAATTCATGGCTCGGCAGCGTGGTCGGCCTGGAGAAGATGCTGTAAACACGGCCCTGTGGCATTCAGGCCGGTTCGGCAATGGTGCCAAACGCCCCTTGCCGCGACACTAGAATCACCAACCCCAGCGCGCCCGCCGCCATCAGCAACGGCAAGGCATGCCCGCTGATCCATTGGCTGCCGGCACCCGCCGCCAATGGCCCGATCAGGCAACCAATGCCCCAGAGCTGCGCGATGTGGGCATTAGCGCGCACCAGGGCATCGTCGCGATAACGCTCTCCGATCAGGATCAGCGACAAGGTGAACAATCCGCCGGCACTGGCGCCAAACAGCACCCACAGCGGCCAAATCAGCAGCGTATCGATCAGCAACGGAATCGCCAGGCTCGACAGCAACAAGAGCATCGCACAGCCGGTGAATAACGTACGCCGCGACAAGCGATCGGCCAGCGCGCCAATCGGCAACTGCAGCAAAGCATCACCCACCACCACCGTGCTGACCATCGCCAAGGCGATTTCCGTCGTGAAGCCCTGACGCAGACAGTAGACCGGCAGCAAGGTCAGGATCATCGCTTCGAACGCCGCGAACAGCGATACCGCCCAGGCAATCGCCGGCAAGCCGCGGCAGAAGGTCAACAAGTCACCGAGGGTGACGCTGCAGGCTTCGCTGGTAGGTGCGCCGCCGCGCCCCAGCAGCAGCAACGGAGACGTCATCAGCAAGCCGACACCGACCCAGAAGCCGTAATCGTGCTCGGTGCCCAACGCACCCAACAGTAACGGCCCGGCCAGCTGACTCAACGCGTAACTGCTGCCATACAGTGCCACCAGCCGACCGCGCCATTGCTCGACCACCAGTTGGTTGATCCAGCTTTCACCGAGGATGAAGACGAGGGTCAGGATCACTCCGATCATCAACCGCAGCGCCAGCCAGACCGGATAGCTCGGCCACACTGCCAGCAAACCGATGGATACCGCACCGGCCCACAGGCACAGGCGCATCAAATTGGCCGTGCCAAGACGGGCCGCGAGGTGGCTGGAGATTTTCGCCCCCAGCAGCACACCAATGGCCGGCATCGCCGCCATCACGCCGATCGCGAACGAGCCGTAACCCCAGCCTTCCAGACGCAGCGATACCAACGGCATGCTGACCCCCAGGGCCAGGCCGACACTCAAGACAGACGCCAAAACGGCGAAATAAGTCGCCCAACGCATATTCCACACTCCTGTGGATATTTTATGTGCAGCGCAAAGCAATGTGGGAGCGAGCCTGCTCGCGATGACGGAGCAACATTCAACATTGACGTCGACTGTCATACCGCTATCGCGAGCAAGCTCGCTCCCACAAGGGATCTATGTTGCGTCGGGCCTCGATATGAACCGAGGCCCGCTACACATTACAACTTGATCCAGGTCGCCTTCAGCTCGGTGTATTTGTCGAACGCGTGCAGCGATTTGTCACGACCATTGCCGGATTGTTTGAAGCCACCGAACGGTGCGGTCATGTCGCCGCCGTCGTACTGATTGACCCATACGCTACCGGCACGCAAAGCCTTGGCGGTCAGGTGAGCCTTGGAGATGTCGGCGGTCCAGACTGCAGCGGCCAGACCGTATGGCGTGTCGTTGGCGATCTGGATGGCTTCTTCAGCGCTGTCGAAGGTGATCACCGACAACACCGGGCCGAAGATTTCTTCCTGAGCAATTTTCATCGCGTTGCTCACGCCATCGAAAATCGTCGGCTCGACGTAGGTGCCACCGGTTTCCTGAAGAATGCGCTTGCCGCCGGCCACCAGTTTGGCGCCGTCGGTGTGACCGGATTCGATGTAGGACAACACAGTGTTCATCTGCTGGGTATCCACCAGCGCACCGACATTGGTTGCCGGGTCCAGCGGGTTGCCCGGCTTCCAGGTTTTCAGGGCCTCGATCACCAGCGGCAGGAATTTGTCCTTGATCGAACGCTCGACCAGCAGGCGCGAGCCAGCGGTGCAGACTTCGCCCTGGTTGAAGGCGATGGCACCGGCAGCGGCTTCGGCGGCGGCTTGCAGGTCCGGCGCATCAGCGAACACGATGTTCGGGCTCTTGCCGCCAGCTTCGAGCCAGACGCGCTTCATGTTCGATTCGCCGGAGTAGATCAGCAGTTGCTTGGCGATCTTGGTCGAACCGGTGAACACCAGGGTGTCGACGTCGTTATGCAAGGCCAAGGCCTTGCCGACGGTGTGACCGTAGCCCGGCAGCACGTTCAGCACGCCTTTCGGAATACCGGCTTCAACCGCCAGCGCCGCAATGCGGATCGCGGTCAGCGGCGATTTTTCGGAAGGCTTGAGGATCACCGAGTTACCGGTGGACAGCGCCGGGCCGAGTTTCCAGCAGGCCATCATCAACGGGAAGTTCCACGGCACGATCGCACCAACCACCCCGACCGGCTCGCGAGTCACCAGACCCAGCTGATCGTGCGCAGTGGCGGCGACTTCGTCGTAGATCTTGTCGATAGCTTCACCGCTCCAGCTCAGGGCTTGCGCCGCGCCGGGAACGTCGATGTACAGGGAATCGCTGATCGGCTTGCCCATGTCCAGGGTTTCGAGCAGGGCCAGCTCTTCGGCGTGCTGTTTCAGCAGGCCGGCGAAACGAATCATGGTGGCTTTGCGTTTGGTCGGCGCCAGGCGCGACCAGGCGCCGGAATTGAAAGTGGCGCGGGCGTTGTCCACGGCACGCTGGGCGTCGGCGGCGTCACAGCTGGCAATCTTGCCCAGCAGACGGCCATCGACCGGGCTGATGCACTCGAAGGTATCGCCAGAGACGGCATCGGTGTATTCGCCATTGATGTAGGCGCGGCCTTCGATCTTCAGATCGCGAGCCCGTTGTTCCCAGTCGGCACGAGTCAGGGTGGTCATACGAGTGTCCTCCTCTTATTGAATACGAGTGCCCCGCGTTCTATGCGGGCGCTGTCAGGAATGCTGCCCGGCCAGCCTACCTTTCGGCCTAGACAACCGTCACCCTAAACCAGCGGCCCTACTTGTTTCAATATATTTGACATAAGGTCGGAAAACGGTCTTGAAGTGTTCATTTTAATAAACATA
Organism: Pseudomonas sp. B21-048; assembly: GCF_024748615.1. Lineage (NCBI taxonomy): Bacteria > Pseudomonadati > Pseudomonadota > Gammaproteobacteria > Pseudomonadales > Pseudomonadaceae > Pseudomonas > Pseudomonas sp. B21-048. The sequence goes on from NZ_CP087168.1 coordinate 5,492,223, forward strand.
GACTTTAGGCTTTCCAGCATCTGTCCAGCCACTCGCGCCGCAATCACGGGGAATGATAAGAATGAACATCCAAGACATCGTTGATTTCAGCCAGGCCAACACCCTACCTGATCGCTATCGGCCAGACCCGGCAAAAGTCCTCAAGGGCGCCCCAGAGCAAGCGGTGTACAACCACTACAACAGCCCGTGCGGCCAGATGAGTACAGGTGTCTGGGAAGGCCAAGTCGGCCAGTGGCTAGTGAACTATACCGAGCACGAATACTGCGAAATCGTTCAGGGGGTTTCAGTACTGCGCGACAACGATGGCAACGCCAAGACTTTGCGCGTGGGCGATCGCTTCGTGATCCCGGCCGGATTCAAGGGTACCTGGGAGGTATTGGAGCCTTGTCGCAAGATCTACGTGGTGTTTGAACAGAAGGCCTGACACGCGCGATATATAGATACCGCACCCTGTAGCGCTTTCGGTCATATACGGTATGCAAAGCATCTCATTGGCCAACGCCTGACACGGGTAATCAAGGAGCAAGCACGCGTTGAGGCGAACGCGATCAGTGTTGTGGTCAATCGAGTGGCGCGAGATGTTGAATACAACCGCCTGCAAATCCTCACGGATTTCGACCTGTTTATCACCGATATGTATTGCGGCTGAACAGGGTCTCGCCTTTTCAGGACGAAACAATGACAACAAAAAAGGCCCGTATCTCGCGATATGGGCCTTTTTCGTAAGAGGGAAAAATCAATTACTTGATTTTGCCTTCTTTGTAGATCACGTGCTTACGAACAACCGGATCAAATTTCTTGATCTCGATTTTGTCCGGAGTAGTGCGCTTGTTCTTGTCGGTAGTGTAGAAGTGACCAGTACCGGCGCTCGAAATCAAACGAATCAATTCACGCATGATTAGCTCCCTTAGATCTTGCCGGCTTTGCGGATTTCGGCCAGCACGACAGTGATGCCACGCTTGTCGATGATACGCATGCCTTTGGCAGATACGCGCAGACGCACGAAACGTTTCTCTTCTTCAACCCAGAAGCGGTGATGCTGCAGGTTCGGCAGGAAACGACGACGGGTTTTGTTGTTTGCGTGGGAAATGTTATTCCCAGTCACCGGACCCTTACCGGTAACTTGACAGACTCTCGACATGCCTCAGCCCTCTAAAACCACATGCCCAACCCGGCATGGGTTGGCCGCTTAATCTCTCAGTCATTTGGCGCCAGGCGCCGCGTTTCTTTAGAGGTCTTACCGGCTACACCTACAGTGAAGGAACCGGGCCCCTAGAAAAGAGCGCTGCTTTATACCAGAAAGACTAGAGAGCAACAACAACCGGTGTGGATTGAGTTGATAAAAACCCGGGTTTCCGGGCGCCGGGCGCCTTGGACAAAGGCTGTCACCGAGAACGACCGCTCGTCGCAGAGAATCGGCCAACGGGCCCATTCAGGGTTTTCCTCAACCGCCACTCACCGAAAACTATCGCCATACTCCCCCTAAAATGAAAAAGGGGATAGTCATTTGCAAAAGAGCCCACTAGGGTAAGCCTTTTCCAGACTGCACTTGCAGATGGGCCTTCGATCTGTAAAGGAATCCGACCATGCGCCTCGCTGCCCTACCGCTGCTGCTCGCCCCGCTTCTACTGAGCCCTTTGGCCCATGCCGCCGCCCTGAGCGTCTGCACCGAGGCCAGTCCGGAAGGGTTCGATGTGGTGCAATACAACTCGCTGACTACCACCAACGCCTCAGCCGACGTGCTGATGAACAGCCTGGTGGATTTCGACACGGACAGCGGCAAAGTGGTCCCCAGCCTTGCGGACAGTTGGGAAGTCACGCCCGACGGCCTGATCTATGTTTTCAAACTGCACCCGCAGGTAAAATTTCACCGCACCGAATACTTCACTCCGACGCGTGACCTGACCGCCGAAGACGTGAAGTTCAGCTTCGACCGCATGCTCGACCCGGCGAACCCGTGGCACAAAGTCGCCCAGAGTGGCTTTCCGCACGCCCAGTCGATGCAGTTACCGGCGCTGATCAAGAAGATCGACGCACTGGACCCGCTTACCATTCGCTTCACCCTCGACCACCCGGACTCGACGTTCCTGCCCACCCTGAGCATGGGTTTTGCCTCGATCTATTCGGCCGAATACGCCGACCAACTCATGAAGTCTGGCACTCCGGAAAAGCTCAACAGCCAGCCGATCGGCAGTGGCCCGTTCATCTTCACGCGCTTCCAGAAAGACGCCTCGATTCGCTACAAGGCCAACCCGGATTACTTCCGCGGCAAGCCATCGGTTGACCCGCTGATCTTCGCCATCACCCCGGACGCCAATGTGCGCTTGCAGAAATTGCGCCGCAACGAGTGCCAGATCGCCCTGTCGCCCAAACCGTTGGACGTACAGGCTGCAAAACAGGAACCGACCCTGAAGGTGGAAAAGACTGACGCATTCATGACCGCGTTCGTCGGCATCAACAGCCAGCATCCGCCGCTGGACAAACCTGAAGTGCGCCAGGCGATCAATCTCGCGTTCGACAAGACCAACTACATCAAAGCCGTGTTCGAAGACACCGCCGAACCCGCCAACGGTCCGTACCCGCCCAACACCTGGAGCTATGCCAAAGGCTTGCCGGGCTACCCGCATGACGTTGAAAAGGCCCGTGCATTGATGGCCAAGGCCGGGCTCAAGAATGGTTTCCAGACCACCATCTGGACCCGCCCTTCCGGTAGCCTGCTGAACCCCAATCCAAGCCTCGGTGCACAATTGCTTCAGTCCGACCTCGCGGAAATCGGCATTCAGGCCGAGATTCGCGTGATCGAATGGGGCGAACTGATTCGCCGCGCCAAGGCCGGCGAGCACGACCTGCTGTTCATGGGCTGGGCCGGCGACAGCGGTGACCCGGACAACTTCCTCACGCCGCAGTTTTCCTGCGCGGGGCTCAAATCCGGCACCAACTTCGCCCGCTACTGCAATCAGGATCTGGACAAGCTGATCAGCGCCGGCAAGACCACCGGCGAGCAAGGCGTGCGCACCAAGCTCTATGAACAGGCTCAGGCGCAGATCCAGCAACAGGCGCTGTGGTTACCGCTGGCTCACCCGACCGCCTTTGCGCTGACACGCAAAGACGTCGAGGGTTACTCGGTCAGCCCGTTCGGGCGGCAGGATTATTCCAAGGTCAGGTTCAAGCCATAAGCCACAAGCGGCAAGCTCAAGCAGTCCGAGCACTGCTCTAGCTTGCAGCTTGAAACTTGCCGCTGCTTCTCCTACATCCACCCATACTCGGCCATGGACAGCGGATCGCCGTCACCCACGATGAAATGGTCGAGTACCCGCACATCAATCAGGTCCAGCGCCTCTTGCAGGCGCTTGGTCAGCATCCGGTCGGCCTGACTGGGGTCGGTGTTACCCGACGGATGGTTGTGGCACAAAATCAGCGCTGCGGCGTTATGGGCCAGGGCGCGCTTGACTACCTGCCTGGGATGGACGCTCGTGTTGTCGATAGAGCCGCGAAACAGTGCCTCAAACGCCAAAACTTGATGCTTGGAATCCAAAAACAGACACCCGAACACCTCGTGAGGCTCATGGCGCAACATTGACTTCAGGTAATCACGAACCGCCTGCGGATTTTCCAGCGCCGATTTTTGGCGCGCACGTTCGGCCAAATGCCGCCGGCTCATTTCCTGGACCGCTTGCAACTGAGCGAATTTCGCCGGCCCGAGCCCCAACTGCCTGCTGAATGCTGCCTGATCGGCTTCGAGCAGTGAGCGCAGGCTGCCAAACTGACTCAACAGGTGTCGCGCCAGATCAACTGCGCTTTTACCCGACACGCCGGTCCTTAAAAAAATCGCCAGCAGTTCGGCATCCGAAAGACTCCCCGAGCCCAACTCAAGCAACCTCTCCCGTGGCCGCTCGGCCGCCGGCCAATCGCGAATACTCATAGCACCTCCCTGGAATGTGGGCGCCGCTGTTCCGTAGCGGTCGCTGTGATATCGTAGCCCATCTTTTTTGCTGGCGAATTCATCCCTGGGGAGGGGGTATCGCCAAGCAGTCATCCACGAAATGAAAGGCAGACCTATGCAGCGGCTGTATCGGAAACGCATCGTTCTGGGCGTCGGCGGCGGCATCGCTGCCTACAAAAGCGCCGAGCTGGTTCGTCGCCTGATCGACCAGGGTGCCGAAGTGCGCGTGGTCATGACCCGTGGCGGCAGCGAATTCATTACTCCGCTGACCATGCAGGCCTTGTCCGGGCATCCGGTTCACCTCGACCTGCTGGACCCGGCGGCCGAAGCCGCGATGGGCCACATCGAGCTGGCCAAATGGGCCGATCTGGTACTGATCGCTCCCGCCACCGCGGACCTGATCGCCCGACTGGCCCAAGGCATTGCCGACGACCTGTTGACCACGCTGGTGCTGGCCACCGACGCCGTGGTCGCGGTGGCCCCGGCGATGAACCAGGCCATGTGGCGCGACCCGGCGACCCAGGCCAACCTGCAAACCCTCGAAAACCGCGACCTCAAAGTCTTCGGCCCAGCCTCCGGCAGCCAGGCCTGCGGCGACGTCGGCATGGGTCGCATGCTCGAAGCCACCGACCTCGCCCAGTGCGCGGCAGACTGCTTCCAGCGCCAGGCGCTGACCGGCAAACACGTACTGATCACTGCTGGACCGACTCAGGAAAACATCGACCCGGTGCGCTACATCACCAACCACAGCTCCGGGAAAATGGGCTTTGCCCTGGCCGAAGCCGCGGTAGAAGCCGGCGCCCGCGTGACCTTGATCACAGGCCCCGTGCACCTGCCGACCCCGGATCGCGTCACGCGCATCGACGTGGTGAGTGCCCGCGACATGCTCGCTGCCTGTGAAGCGGCGATCCCTTGCGACCTGTTCATCGCCTCGGCAGCGGTCGCGGACTACCGTCCGGAAGTCGTCGCCCCACAGAAACTCAAGAAAGACCCTACGAACGGCGACGGCTTGTTGCTGCAGATGGTGCGCAACCCAGACATCCTAGCCACCATCGCCACCCGTCCCGACCGTCCGTTCAGTGTCGGCTTCGCCGCCGAAACCGAACACCTGCTCGATTACGCTGCCCGCAAGTTGAAAGACAAGAACCTCGATCTGATCGTCGCCAACGACGTCGCGAACCCGAGTATTGGCTTCAACAGCGAAGAAAACGCCTGCAGCGTGATTGACCGTGAGCTGCACGCCACACTCTTCGCCCAGACCAGCAAGAGCAAAATCGCTCGCCAGCTGATCACTTTTATCGCCGAACGTCTGAACCAGGTTTAATTTACATGCACGCTTTGCAAGCCAAGATCCTCGACCCACGCATCGGTACCGAATTCCCGCTGCCGCAGTACGCCACGCCAGGCTCCGCCGGCCTCGACCTGCGCGCCATGCTGGAAAAAGACACCGTCATCAAGCCGGGCGAAACCCTGCTGATTCCGACTGGTCTGTCTGTCTACATTGGCGATCCCGGTTTGGCCGCGCTGATTCTGCCGCGCTCCGGCCTGGGCCATAAGCATGGCATCGTGCTGGGTAACCTGGTCGGCTTGATCGACTCCGATTACCAGGGCCCGCTGATGGTGTCGTGCTGGAACCGTGGCCAGACCGATTTCAACATGGTGGTAGGCGAACGCCTGGCCCAATTGGTGCTGGTACCGGTGGTTCAAGCGCATTTTGAAATGGTCGAAGAGTTCGTCGAAACCCAGCGCGGCACCGGCGGGTTCGGCCACTCCGGCAGCCACTGATCCGAAAGATGGCAACCCTGTGGCGAGGGGACTTGCCCCCCCCGCTGGGCAGCGAAGCGACCCCAAACTCTGAGTACTACGCACTCAAGCGGGAGCAAGCTCCCTCACCACAAATTGCAAAGACGTCATCTGGAAGGTTTACCACTGAAAATCGAGGCATTGAACGGACAATTGCTCGCCGATGCTGATGGCATGGCCTTTTCACACCACGAACTCTCGGTGAAAAACGCCGTCATACCCTTCAGTTTGAGCCTGCCGACGAGTTTTTCGCAGGCAGGTCCAGCCACTTTCAAGATGGAGCATTCCTACAGATGAGCACCCCAGCCCAAGTCGCACCCACGTTCCCCGACAGCATCTTCCGCGCCTACGACATTCGTGGCACCGTCCCGGAATTCTTGAACGCTGAAACCGCTTATTGGCTTGGTCGCGCCATCGGCTCCCAGAGCCTGGCCCAGAACGAACCCAACGTATCCGTCGGCCGCGACGGTCGTCTGTCCGGCCCGGAACTGGTGGAACAACTGATCCAGGGTCTGGCCGACAGCGGTTGCCATGTCAGCGACGTCGGCCTGGTGCCAACCCCTGCGCTGTATTACGCCGCTAACGTATTGGCCGGTAAATCCGGCGTGATGCTCACCGGCAGCCACAACCCGTCGAACTACAACGGCTTCAAGATCGTCATTGCCGGTGACACACTGGCCAACGAACAGATCCAGGCCCTGCACGAACGCCTCAAGACCAACAACCTGAGCAGCGGCAAGGGCAGCATTACCCAGGTCGAGATCCTCGACCGCTACAACACTGAAATCGTCCAGGACATCAAACTGGCCCGTCGCCTGAAAGTGGTGGTCGATTGCGGCAACGGCGCGGCGGGCGTGATCGCCCCGCAGCTGATCGAAGCCCTGAACTGCGAAGTCATCCCGCTGTTCTGCGAAGTCGATGGCAACTTCCCGAACCACCATCCAGATCCGGGCAAGCTGGAAAACCTGGAAGACCTGATCGCCAAGGTCAAGGAAACCAACGCCGATCTGGGCCTGGCTTTCGATGGCGACGGCGACCGAGTGGGCGTGGTAACCAACACCGGCAGCGTAGTCTTCCCGGACCGCCTGCTGATGCTGTTCGCCAAGGATGTGGTAGCACGCAACCCCGACGCAGAAATCATCTTCGATGTTAAATGCACCCGCCGCCTGATCCCGCTGATCAAGGAGTACGGCGGTCGTCCGCTAATGTGGAAGACCGGCCACTCGCTGATCAAAAAGAAAATGAAACAATCCGGCGCCCTGTTGGCCGGCGAGATGAGCGGGCACATCTTCTTCAAGGAGCGCTGGTTCGGTTTTGACGATGGTATTTACAGCGCCGCGCGGCTGCTGGAGATCCTCAGCAAGGAAAAATCCACCGCGGAAGAGCTGTTCGCGACCTTCCCGAACGATATTTCTACGCCAGAGATCAATATCCATGTGACCGAAGAGAGCAAATTCAGCATCATTGATGCACTGCACGATGCGCAATGGGGTGAAGGCGCCGACCTGACCACCATTGACGGCGTGCGAGTCGACTATGCCAAAGGTTGGGGCCTGGTTCGCGCCTCCAACACCACACCGGTGCTGGTGCTGCGCTTCGAGGCCGATGACGAGGCTGAACTGCAGCGCATCAAGGATGTGTTCCACGTCCAGCTGAAACGCGTTGCACCTGATCTCCAATTACCGTTTTGATCTTCTGAAGCACCCGGAGCCCTGAATGACCCTCGAACGCGAAGCCGCCGCCAACACCGCCAAGGTCCTGTCCGAAGCGCTGCCTTACATTCGCCGCTATGTCGGCAAGACGCTGGTGATCAAATACGGCGGCAACGCGATGGAAAGCGAGGAGCTGAAAACCGGCTTCGCCCGCGACATCGTGCTGATGAAAGCCGTTGGCATCAACCCAGTGGTGGTTCACGGTGGCGGCCCGCAAATCGGCGACCTGCTCAAGCGTCTGTCGATCGAGAGCCACTTCATCGATGGTATGCGCGTGACTGATGCGCAAACCATGGACGTGGTGGAAATGGTCCTCGGTGGCCAGGTCAACAAGGACATCGTCAACCTGATCAACCGTCATGGCGGCAGCGCCATCGGCCTGACCGGCAAAGACGCCGAGCTGATTCGCGCGAAAAAGCTCACTGTTACCCGTCAGACGCCGGAAATGACCCAGCCGGAAATCATCGACATTGGCCAGGTTGGCGAAGTGGTCGGGATCAACACCGACCTGCTGAACCTGCTGGTCAAAGGTGATTTCATCCCGGTGATCGCGCCCATCGGCGTCGGCGCCAACGGCGAGTCGTACAACATCAACGCCGATTTGGTGGCCGGCAAGGTCGCCGAAGCGTTGAAGGCCGAGAAGCTGATGCTGCTGACCAACATCGCCGGCCTGATGGACAAGTCGGGCACGGTTCTGACCGGCCTGACGACTCAACAGGTCGACGACCTGATCGCCGACGGCACTATCTACGGCGGCATGCTGCCGAAGATTCGTTGCGCACTGGAAGCGGTACAGGGCGGCGTGGGTAGCTCGTTGATCATCGACGGTCGGGTGCCGAACGCGATTCTGCTGGAAATCTTCACCGATACCGGTGTGGGTACGCTGATCAGTAATCGCAAGCGTCACTGATTCAAACCTTAGAAAGGTCGCAGCCTTCGACAGCGCCTACGACAGCGGATTTTCGGATGTACGAAAACCCTGTAGGAGCTGACGAAGTCTGCGATCTTTTTTATGCGCGCAGGAAATGCCTGACCCGATTGGGCGAAACGTCCGACATCGCAAAAGAATCAATCTGCATAGGATCGTCCCTGAATCCACAGGAGATCTCTCCATGCAAAAAGACTATGCCCCATACGGCAGTGATGTTTCACCTGGCACCTATGCCTGCGTCGATTGCGGTCATGAGTATTCGAACCAGGCCAAAACCTCAATGCCGCCGTGCCCGCAACTCCGCAAAACCCCACACACCCGTCATGGCTGGAAAATTCTTACCGGTCAGGGCGATGCCGCTGTTGATCCGTACCCAGAGAAAGCCAGTAAACCCGTGGGAATCAAAAAGGCCGAGACACTCAGCAGCACCAGCAAAGAATAATCCTGGGAGACCGAACCACGCATCAACAAAAGACCCCGCTCAGATTGCTGAGCGGGGTCTTTTGTTGCCTGCGATCCCTTGCAGGAGCGAGCTCCTCCAGGGGATGGCGTCAGACGCCGAATTGGGCGCGGTAGGCTTCGACTGCCGGCAGGTGTTGCTTGAGCTGCGGATCATCCGCCAGGAATTCCAGCACCTGGTTCAGCGAAACAATGCTGATCACCGGGATACCAAAGTCACGCTCCACTTCCTGGATGGCCGACAATTCGCCGTTGCCACGCTCCTGACGGTTCAGGGCGATCAACACGCCGGCAGCCTTGGCGCCGTCCTGGGAGGCGATGATCTGCATCACTTCACGGATGGCGGTGCCCGCGGTGATCACGTCGTCGATGATCAGCACGTCGCCGGTCAATGGCGCGCCGACCAGGCTGCCGCCTTCACCGTGGGCCTTGGCTTCCTTGCGGTTGAAGCACCATGGCAGATCACGGCCATGATGTTCGGCCAGCGCCACGGCGGTGGTCGCCGCCAACGGGATGCCTTTGTAGGCCGGGCCGAACAGCACGTCGAACGAAATACCGCTCTCGACGATGGCTGCTGCGTAGAAACGCCCCAGCTGCGCCAGGGCAGAACCCGAGTTGAACAGGCCGGCATTGAAGAAGTAAGGACTGGTGCGTCCGGACTTCAGGGTGAACTCACCGAAGCGCAAAACGCCACGATCAATGGCAAAACGAATGAAGTCGCGCTGATACGCTTGCATGAAAAAAACCCCAAATACCACGGATTTAGCTAATTAGGTAGACGCCGTGTATCATACCCGCACGCGATTTTTGGGGCCACTTATGCGGATCATCAGTGTGAACGTCAATGGTATTCAGGCTGCAGTCGAGCGTGGTTTGCTCAGTTGGCTGCAAGCACAGAACGCCGACGTCATCTGCCTGCAGGACACCCGCGCCTCCGCCTTTGAACTGGACGATCCAGCCTTCCAACTGGATGGCTACTTCCTTTATGCCTGCGAAGCCGAAGTTCCCGCCCAAGGTGGCGTGGCTTTGTACTCGCGGTTGCAACCGAAGGCAGTCATCAGCGGTCTCGGCTTCGAGACGGCCGACCGCTACGGGCGTTACCTGCAAGCCGATTTCGACAAGGTCAGCATCGCGACCTTACTGCTCCCTTCGGGGCAGAACGGCGATGAAGACTTGAACCAGAAGTTCAAGCTAATGGACGACTTCGCCCGTTATCTGGATAAGCAGCGACGCAAACGCCGCGAGTACATTTATTGTGGCTCGCTGTACGTGGCGCAACAGAAGCTGGATATCAAGAACTGGCGCGACAGCCAGCAATCTCCGGGCTTCCTGGCGCCTGAGCGTGCCTGGATGGACGAGATTGTCGGCAACATGGGGTATGTCGATGCCCTGCGCGAAGTCAGCCGTGAAGGCGACCAGTACAGCTGGTGGCCGGACAACGAACAGGCCGAGATGCTCAACCTGGGCTGGCGTTTCGACTACCAGATACTGACGCCGGGTCTGCGGCGTTTTGTACGCAGCGCACGCCTGCCGCGTCAGCCACGGTTCTCGCAGCACGCACCACTGATCGTGGACTACGATTGGACGCTGACCATCTAAGCGTCTATTCGCAGATGCAAAAAAGCCGACATCGCTGTCGGCTTTTTTTGTGCGCACTTGATTCCTGCAGGAGCGAGCGGTGCGGCGATCCTACAAGGGACGCGGCGCTTACTTGATCAATCGCCAGGTGAAGGGATAACGATAAGGCACCCCATCATTGGCCTTGAGCCCGGCAATGATGCACAGCACCATCGCCCCGATCAGCACCAACGGCAACAGCGCAAAGCCAATCAACACCAGCATCAGCAGATAACAGATACCCGAGACCAGGGCCACGGTGATCTGAAAGTTCAGCGCTTCCTTGCCTTGGGCATCGATGAACGGATCGGTTTCACGCTTCCACTGCCAGAGTATCAGCGGCCCGATCAGGTGACCGAATGGAAACCAGACACCGAGAAACGCCGAGAGGTGACAAAACATCGCCCACTGGCGAGCCTCGGGGCTCGGGGTGGGAAGCAACTGCTGTTCATCACTCATGGCGCTCTCCTTTGCCGGGCGTCAAAACAATCAGTCGGCCAGTGCAGCCTTCTGTAGTTCGAAAATCTCGATCATGCCTTTCTTCGCTAGCGCCAGCATTGCGTTCAGCTCTTCCGGCTGGAACGGCGCGCCTTCAGCAGTGCCCTGAACTTCGATGAAGCCACCCGTGCTGGTCATCACCACGTTGAGGTCAGTCTCGGCAGCCGAATCTTCCAGATAGTCGAGGTCAAGCACAGGCTCGCCCTGGTACATGCCCACCGAAACGGCAGCGATCATTTGCTTGAGCGGGTCGCCACCTTTCAGGCCGCCGCGCTTCTTGATCACTTTCAAGGCATCGATCAGGGCAACCATGGCGCCGGTGATGGACGCGGTGCGGGTGCCGCCGTCAGCCTGGATCACATCGCAGTCGACGTACAGGGTGACGTCGCCCAGCTTGGTCATGTCCAGCGCAGCGCGCAGGGAGCGGCCGATCAGACGCTGGATTTCCAGAGTACGACCGCCTTGCTTGCCGCGGCTCGCTTCACGCTGGTTACGTTCGCCAGTGGCGCGCGGCAGCATGCCGTATTCGGCGGTCAACCAACCCTGGCCCTGACCTTTGAGGAAACGCGGCACGCCGTTCTCGACACTGACGGTGCAGATGACTTTGGTATCACCGAACTCGACCAGTACAGAACCCTCGGCGTGTTTGGTGTAGTTGCGGGTAATGCGGATCGAGCGGAGCTGATCGGCAGCGCGACCACTTGGACGTTTCATAGGGATTACCTGTACGGGGGACGGAAAACTGCCGAGCATTATAGAGCCGTGGACCGTCCGTGGGCACTTCTAAAAAAATCGCCCGACGATTGAAGCCCCTGAATAGAGCTTAGCCGACGGCCTGCAGCTCTTTGTCACAGCGTGTGTTTGGGCGCATCCGCCCCACTGCGCTACAATCCTGCGCCTTTGCTGCCTGTCGGCTTTAATTCACAGATAGCGGGTCCGCGAACCATGGGTTACGCGCCGACCTGCATTGCGAGGTACCTCCATGGTGCACAGCATGACCGCCTTCGCCCGCGTCGAGAAAGCTGGCGTCCAGGGCACCCTGAGTTGGGAACTGCGCTCGGTCAACAGCCGCTACCTGGAACCCCACCTGCGTCTGCCGGAGTCTTTCCGCGACCTCGAAGGCGCGGTCCGCGAATCTCTGCGCCAGGGTTTGTCCCGGGGTAAGCTCGAATGCACCCTGCGCTTTACCGAAGAAAGCATCGGCAAACCGCTGCAAGTGGACCGCGAACGCGCCGCGCAACTGGTCGCTGCCGCCGAGACGGTCGCCGGCCTGATCAAGAACCCAGCCGCGTTGAACCCATTGGAAGTCCTGGCCTGGCCCGGCGTGCTGGTGGCCGATGCCGCCGACCCGCAAGCACTGAATGCCGAAGCCCTGGCACTGTTCAATCAGGGCCTGAAAGAACTCAAGGCCGGTCGCGAGCGCGAAGGCGCAGAGCTGGCGCGGTTGATCAACGAGCGCCTGACCTTCATTGAAGGCGATGTGGTGATCCTGCGTGAGCTGGTCCCGCAGATGCTCGCCACCCAACGCCAGAAAGTCCTCGACCGCTTCACCGACATGAAGGCCGACCTCGACCCGCAGCGCCTGGAACAGGAAATGGTCATGCTCGCGCAAAAGAGCGACGTCGCCGAAGAACTGGATCGCCTGAGCACTCACATCATCGAAGTTCGCCGGGTGCTTAAATCCGGCGGCGCTGCCGGTCGGCGCCTGGACTTCCTGATGCAGGAACTCAACCGCGAAGCCAACACACTGGGCTCCAAAGCCTTCGACCCGCGCAGCACGACAGCGGCGGTCAACCTCAAAGTGTTGATCGAGCAGATGCGCGAACAAGTGCAGAATATTGAGTAAGGCAAACCCGACATGACCCACAGCACCGGCACCCTGTACATCATTTCCGCCCCTTCGGGCGCGGGCAAGAGCAGCCTGGTCAAGGCCCTGACCGACGCTGATCAGGAGATCCGTGTCTCGGTCTCCCACACCACTCGCGCCATGCGCCCCGGCGAAGTGAACGGCGTGAACTATCACTTCGTCGAACGCAGCGAGTTCGTGAAGATGATCGAGCACGGGGATTTCCTTGAGCGCGCCGAAGTGTTCGGCAATCTCTATGGCACCTCGCAAAGCCACCTGCAGCAGACCCTGGATGAAGGCCACGACCTGATTCTGGAAATCGACTGGCAGGGCGCCGAGCAGGTGCGCAAGTTGATGCCCCAGGCGCGCTCGATCTTCATCCTGCCGCCGTCTTTGCAGGCCTTGCACCAGCGCCTGACCAATCGTGGCCAGGACAGCGACGAGATCATCGAAGGCCGGATGCGCGAAGCCGTCAGCGAGATGAGCCACTACGTCGACTACGACTACCTGATTATCAACGACGATTTCGCCCATGCACTGGACGATCTGAAGGCGATTTTCCGCGCCAATCAGCTGCATCAGAAGCGTCAGCAGCAGCGTCATGGCAAATTATTGGCTGAATTGCTCGACTAAACAGCTCTTCCCAAAATCGCTGCAAGGGCTTTACATTGGCACTTATAGCGCGTTGAAGAGCCTGGTCAAAAAATCAGCGCTTCCCTAATCGCTGGTGATTTTTTAAACTGTTGAGTCCGCTCGCCCAACCGGGCAGCGCGCATATTGCATTCGCTCCGAGGAATACCATGGCCCGCGTAACCGTTGAAGACTGCCTAGAACACGTGGAAAACCGCTTTGAGCTGGTCATGCTCTCTACCAAGCGTGCCCGTCAACTGGCCACCGGTGGCAAAGAGCCCCTGGTTCAGTGGGAAAACGACAAGCCTACTGTTGTAGCGCTGCGTGAAATCGCTGAAGGGCTGATGAGCTACGAGTTCATTGCCAACGCTGAAATCGTCGAAGACGAACCGCTGTTCGCAGCGTTCGAGGACGAGTCCAACGAGGCAGTATAAGCCTATGCCTGGTCGACGTAGCACGGCGCGGGGTCACAACGAACGGCAGGAATTATCATGCCGAGCATAGACGCCCTCGCCGATCGCTTATCGGCCTACCTCGGCAAGGACCAGGTCAATCTGGTCCGCCGAGCGTACTTCTACGCCGAACAAGCCCACGACGGCCAACGCCGCCGCAGCGGTGAGGCGTACGTCACGCATCCTCTTGCAGTGGCGAATATTCTTGCCGACATGCATATGGACCATCAGAGCCTGATGGCGGCCATGCTGCATGACGTGATCGAAGACACCGGTATTGCCAAGGAAGCGCTGCAAGCGCAGTTCGGCGAAACCGTGGCCGAACTGGTCGACGGGGTCAGCAAACTGACCCAGATGAACTTCGAGACCAAGGCCGAAGCCCAAGCCGAAAACTTCCAGAAAATGGCCATGGCCATGGCGCGCGATATTCGCGTGATCCTGGTCAAGCTGGCCGACCGCCTGCACAACATGCGTACCCTGGAAGTGCTCTCCGGCGAAAAACGCCGGCGGATCGCCAAGGAAACCCTGGAAATCTATGCGCCCATCGCCAACCGGCTGGGCATGCATGCCATCCGCATAGAGTTCGAAGACCTCGGCTTCAAGGCCATGCACCCGATGCGTTCCGCGCGGATCAACCAGGCGGTCAAGCGCGCCCGGGGCAACCGCAAGGAAATCGTCAACAAGATCGAAGAGTCCCTCAGTCACTGCCTGGCCATCGATGGCATTCAGGGCGAGGTCAGCGGACGGCAGAAACACCTCTACGGCATCTACAAGAAAATGCGCGGCAAGCGTCGGGCCTTCAACGAGATCATGGACGTGTATGCGTTCCGGATCATCGTCGACAAGGTCGATACCTGCTACCGCGTGCTAGGCGCTGTACATAATTTGTACAAACCGTTGCCGGGGCGCTTCAAGGATTACATCGCGATCCCCAAGGCCAACGGCTACCAGTCGCTGCACACCACGCTGTTCGGCATGCACGGTGTACCGATCGAGATCCAGATCCGCACCCGTGAAATGGAAGAGATGGCCAACAATGGCATCGCCGCCCATTGGCTGTACAAATCCAGCGGCGACGAGCAGCCCAAAGGCACTCACGCTCGCGCCCGCCAATGGGTCAAAGGCGTGCTGGAGATGCAGCAACGGGCCGGCAATTCGCTGGAATTCATCGAGAGTGTGAAGATCGACCTGTTCCCGGACGAGGTCTACGTGTTCACGCCCAAAGGCCGGATCATGGAGCTGCCAAAAGGCTCCACGGCGGTCGACTTCGCTTACGCGGTGCACACCGACGTTGGCAACAGCTGCATTGCCTGTCGGATCAATCGTCGTCTCGCGCCGCTGTCCGAACCGCTGCAAAGCGGCTCCACGGTCGAGATCGTCAGCGCCCCGGGCGCGCGGCCGAATCCGGCATGGCTCAACTTCGTGGTCACTGGCAAAGCGCGGACGCACATCCGCCATGCGCTGAAACTGCAACGTCGCTCCGAGTCCATCAGCCTCGGCGAACGCCTGCTGAACAAGGTGCTCAACGGCTTCGACAGTTCCCTGGAAAAAGTCCCGACCGAGCGCGTGCAGCTGATGCTCCACGAATACCGTCTCGAACTGATCGAAGACCTGCTCGAAGACATCGGCCTGGGCAATCGCATGGCTTATGTAGTCGCCCGCCGCTTGCTCGGCGAAGGCGAACAACTGCCGAGCCCGGAGGGTCCGCTGGCGATTCGTGGCACCGAAGGCCTGGTACTCAGTTACGCCAAGTGCTGCACGCCGATCCCGGGCGACCCGATTGTCGGCCACCTGTCCGCAGGCAAAGGGATGGTGGTGCACCTGGACAACTGTCGCAACATCAGCGAAATCCGCCACAACCCGGAAAAATGCATCCAGCTCTCGTGGGCCAAGGATGTCACCGGCGAATTCAACGTCGAGCTGCGCGTCGAGCTGGAACACCAGCGTGGCTTGATCGCCCTGCTGGCCAGCAGCGTCAATGCGGCCGACGGCAATATCGAAAAAATCAGCATGGACGAACGCGACGGTCGTATCAGCGTGGTCCAACTGGTGGTCAGTGTGCACGACCGCGTGCACCTGGCCCGCGTGATCAAGAAACTGCGCGCCCTGACCGGGGTCATCCGCATCACCCGCATGCGCGCGTAGCCCATCCCTCACAAGGAGTCATACATGACCAAGACCGTTATCAACAGCGACAAGGCTCCGGCCGCCATCGGTACTTATTCCCAGGCGATCAAGGCTGGCAATACTGTTTACATGTCGGGTCAGATTCCTCTGGACCCAAAAACCATGGAACTGGTCGAAGGCTTCGAAGCCCAGACCGTCCAGGTGTTCGAGAACCTCAAAGCCGTGGCGGAAGCGGCCGGTGGCTCGTTCAAGGACATCGTCAAACTGAACATCTTCCTCACCGACCTGAGCCACTTCGCCAAGGTCAACGAGATCATGGGCAAATACTTCGAGCAACCTTACCCAGCCCGCGCCGCCATCGGCGTAGCAGCCCTGCCAAAGGGTTCGCAGGTTGAGATGGATGCCATTCTGGTCATCGAGTAATGTGTCCGGCGCAGCTCTCTAAAGCTGCGCCGCTGCCATATGTATAAAAAGCGTCTTGAAAGGATTCCACCATGCGCACTGCGCTAGCTCTCTCGCTGGTCGCCCTTCTCTTGGGCGGTTGTGCCAGCGACCCTGCCGACCGTGATATCAGCGGTACCTGGATCAATCAGTCGGCGATCGATGCTGCATCCAAAGGCGGCCCCCTGCGGGAAGCGCTTCAGGCCTATGGCCCGAATCTGGAATGGGACGTCAACACCCGAGCCGGTCAGGCCCGCTACACCAATGGTTTTGAAAATGTCGAAGGCAAGCTGCTGGGTGAAGAGTCCGGCGCCTGGAAAGTCGACTTTTACGGCAGCTCAGCCAGCGAGTTGAAGCGTGATGGCAAGCAACTGAGCCAGGCCGCCAATGACAACGAACCGGAGCAAGTCTTCGACCGTGCATTGGTCCCAGTGCCGGAAGGCGCACCGATTGGCGCGAGTTTCGAGCGGGCACTGTATTCGGCTTATATGGGTGGCGGCTGGAAAATCCTCAGCGGCCCGGGCGAAGGCAATACCGTGCAATTCCAGGCCGATGGCCAGGTTGCCGGCCTGCCCGGTGCGGATCGTTATGCCCTGTGCCTGGCGGGCGATTGCGCGTCGATGAGCGGCGGCAACGACAACATCTGGTTGCAGGTGAATGGCCAGGGCAATACCTGGATCTTTGCGCGCAAGGGCAAGGAACTGGAGATTTTCCAGACCGTGAACACTGCGTTGGCGGACGAGATGCCTTCGTTTACGCCGGGTAATCGCAAGTGGTTACTGGAAAAGCAGTAACCCGGCCCTAAGGCCAATGCAGAACCAGATGTAGGAGCAGGCGTCTCCCCCTGCTCCTACAGTATCGGTGATGACTGAAAGTTAGCAGCGGCCTTCGAGGATCGCGGCATAACCTTCGCGGAAACTCGAATACTTCGGCACCCAACCCAACGCCTTCGCCCGGGCATTGCTGCAGCGCTTGCTGCCGGCACGACGCACACTCGCATCCTCGGCCCATTCGGTCACGCTCAGATACTCACGCAACCAGCCCACCACCTCCGCCAATGACGCGGGCGCATCGTCGACGCCTATATAGTCATCATCCAGCGTCACCCCACGCTGATCCGCCTCAAGCAGGAATGCCAGTAACCCAGCCGCGTCGTCGACGTGAATTCGATTGGCATACAACGGTGGATCTATCGCCACCCGATAACCGCGACGGACCTGGGTCAGCAGCCACTCACGACCGGGGCCATAAATACCGGTCAAGCGCACAATGCTGGTCGGGATGCCGCTATCACGCGCCACTTGTTCAGCCTCCAGCATCACACGCCCTGAATAGCCAGCCGCCACGGTCGGCGAGCTCTCGTCGACCCATTCGCCCTCTTGCTGGCCGTAAACGCTGCTGCTGGAAACGAATAGCAGCCGATTGGGCACTTGCCCGTAGTCGCCCAGCCATTCCAGCACGTGCCGCAAACCCTGAATATAAGCGGCGCGGTATCCTGCCTCATCGTGATCGGTCGCGGCCGCGCAATACACCAGGTAATCCACCGCACCGATTGGCCAGGTCGCCGGACAGTCTTTATTGAACAAGTCGCCGGCAACGCCAATCACACCCTCGGGCAGACGTGAGACGTCACGCCGCAAGCCGTGAACCTCCCACCCCGAAACCAGCAATTGCGTGGCCAGACGACTGCCGACATCACCGCAGCCGGCGATCAAAACAGAAGGCGCGGACATTAGAACACTCCTATCGGAAAGCTACAGACTAGCGTCGGCAAAGGACATGCGGCTAGCAATGAAAGAAAAAAAGATACTCTATTACTTTTGTTAACAAGAATTACTTGCAATAATGCACGCCACTTTTGTTCTCGGCCTCACGAGGCCTGGAAGAACATTTATCGTCTTTTCCTCTCAGGTCCGGCCAGCATGACACGCAATCAATTCCCCGCTTCGCCAACCAAACGACCTCGCGCCTGGAGCGCGGTGGCCGCCCTGCTGCTCAGCCTGATGCTGGCGCCGACCGCCGCCTTCGCCGATGCACAAGCGCCGACCACACAGCCTGCTGCCATTCAAACACCCGCCGCGCCTGCCGCGACCAACCCGGTCCAGGCCGTAGATACCGCTGACGCGCCGGAAGTCCTCGAAGCCGATAACTCGCTGGGCATGGCCCATGATCTGTCGCCGTGGGGCATGTACCAGAACGCCGACATCATCGTGAAGCTTGTGATGATCGGCCTGGCCATCGCCTCGATCATTACCTGGACCATCTGGATCGCCAAGGGCTTCGAACTGATGGGCGCCAAGCGTCGTTTGCGCGCTGAAATCGCCCACCTGAAAAAAGCCGCCACCCTTAAAGAAGCCAGCACCACGGCGGCCAAGGAAGGCACCCTCGCCAACCTGCTGGTCCACGACGCGCTGGAAGAAATGCGCCTGTCGGCCAACAGCCGCGAGAAGGAAGGCATCAAGGAACGTGTGAGCTTCCGCCTCGAGCGCCTCGTCGCTGCCTGCGGTCGCAACATGAGCAGCGGCACCGGCGTACTCGCCACCATCGGCTCCACCGCGCCGTTCGTCGGCCTGTTCGGCACCGTGTGGGGCATCATGAACAGCTTCATCGGCATCGCCAAAACCCAAACCACCAACCTCGCCGTCGTAGCGCCCGGTATCGCTGAAGCTCTGTTGGCAACCGCGCTGGGCCTGGTTGCAGCGATCCCGGCAGTGGTCATCTACAACGTCTTCGCCCGCTCCATCGCCGGATACAAAGCACAAGTGTCCGACGCCTCGGCAGAAGTCCTGCTGCTGGTCAGCCGTGATCTCGACCACCTGCCGGCCGAGCGTATCTCGCAACCGCACATGGTGAAAGTGGGGTAATCGGCCATGGGCCTGCATTTGAAAGAAGGCGCAGACGACGATCTGGCCGAGAACCACGAAATCAACGTCACGCCGTTCATCGACGTGATGCTGGTGCTGTTGATCATCTTCATGGTGGCGGCCCCGCTGGCCACCGTGGACATCAAGGTCGACCTGCCTGCCTCCACCGCCAAACCGGCGCCACGGCCAGAGAAACCGGTATTCCTCAGCGTGAAAGCTGACCAGCGCCTGTTCCTCGGCGAAGATGAAGTGAAGGCCGAGACCCTCGGCGCCACACTCGACGCCAAGACCCAGGGCAAGAAAGACACGACGATCTTCTTCCAGGCCGATAAAGGCGTGGACTACGGCGACCTGATGAGCGTGATGGACGCCCTGCGTGCCGCCGGTTATCTGAAGGTCGGCCTGGTCGGACTCGAGACGGCAGCCAAGAAATGATCAACACGCGCCAAAAGCTGACGCGTTACAGCGCGAGCCTGGCCGTGGTGCTGGGCGTCCATGCGCTGGCCATTGCGCTGGCGCTGAACTGGACGTCGCGCCCGCCGATCGAGCTGCCGCCGCAAGCGATGATGGTCGAGCTGGCACCGGCTCCGGCCCCGCCACCGCCCGCACCGCCGAAGGTGATCACGCCGCCGCAGCCACCAGCCCCAGTGGAAGAACTGCCGCTGCCCAAACTCGCTGAAGCGCCGAAGGCCGAGATTGCTGTGCCTAAACCGGTCAAACCCAAGCCGAAGCCGAAGCCTCAACCGCCCAAGCCTGTGGAAAAAAAGCCGGAGCCGCCGAAGGAAAAGCCTTCCGAGGAAAAACCGAGCGACGCGCAACCGACCCAGGCACCGACGGAGAAATCCGCTCAGCCAGCACCCGGCCCATCGCCAGCGCAGCAAGCGGCCAAGGCCAGTTGGCAAGGCACTCTGCTCGCGCACCTCGCCAAATACAAAGAGTACCCGGCCAGTGCACGGATGCGGAACAAGGGCGGCTTGAACCGTCTGCGCTTCGTGGTGGATGCTGAAGGTAACGTCTTGTCATTCGAGCTGGTGGACCGCTCGGGCGTAGCCGATCTGGATCGGGCCACCTTGCAAATGATCCATAAGGCCCAGCCGCTGCCCAAGCCACCGGCTGATATGTTGACCAACGGCACCATCGAAATTACCGCACCGTTTGTTTACTCGCTGGAACGTCGCCGTTAAGGCACCGCCGAAGGTGACTACAACACCTATGAAAAGGCATCGAAAGATGCCTTTTGCATATCCGCAAACGCCAAACCTGCATTGCCCTGTGTCACTCAACACACTCAGTCTGATAACGTGCGTCTATCGATTGCAGCCGGTATGCTTGGCCCGCAACTTCATGGACGCTTGCTATGACTCTGACAGAATTACGCTACATCGTTACCCTCGCCCAAGAGCAGCACTTCGGCCATGCGGCCGAGCGTTGCCACGTCAGCCAGCCGACCCTGTCGGTGGGCGTGAAAAAGCTTGAAGACGAACTCGGTGTGCTGATTTTCGAGCGCAGCAAGAGCGCCGTGCGCCTGACCCCGGTCGGCGAAGGCATTGTCGCCCAGGCACAGAAAGTCCTGGAGCAGGCCCAAGGCATCCGCGAACTGGCCCAGGCCGGCAAGAACCAGCTGACCGCACCGCTGAAAGTCGGCGCGATCTATACCGTCGGGCCGTATCTGTTCCCGCACCTGATTCCACAACTGCACCGGGTCGCCCCGCAGATGCCGTTGTACATCGAAGAAAACTTCACCCACGTGCTGCGCGACAAACTGCGCAACGGCGAACTCGACGCGATCATCATCGCCCTGCCGTTCAACGAAGCCGACGTACTGACCTTGCAGCTCTACGACGAGCCGTTCTACGTCTTGATGCCGGCCCAGCACCCATGGACGCAAAAAGAATCCATCGACGCCGCCCTGCTCAACGACAAGAGCCTGTTGCTGCTCGGCGAAGGCCACTGCTTCCGCGATCAAGTGCTGGAAGCCTGCCCAACCCTGGCCAAAGGCAACGACGGCGCCAAACACACCACGGTGGAATCCAGTTCGCTGGAAACCATTCGCCACATGGTCGCCTCCGGCCTGGGCATTTCGATCTTGCCGCTGTCGGCGGTCGACAGCCACCACTACGCTCCCGGCGTGATCGAAGTGCGCCCATTGAGCGCGCCCGTGCCGTTCCGCACTGTGGCCATCGCCTGGCGCGCGAGCTTTCCGCGGCCGAAGGCGATTGAAATCCTCGCCGACTCCATTCGCCTGTGCTCGGTGGCCAAGCCGCCCGCGCCGGTGGTGGCCGGTTAAGTCGCGGCCATGACCGAGTTGTCGCAAGTGTCGGTGACGGCACTCAAGGGTGTCGGCGAAGCCATGGCCGAGAAACTGGCCAAGGTCGGCCTGGAGAATCTCCAGGACGTACTGTTTCACCTGCCGCTACGTTATCAGGACCGCACCCGCGTGGTCCCGATCGGCCATTTGCGACCCGGGCAAGACGCCGTGATCGAAGGCACCGTCAGCGGCGCCGACGTGGTCATGGGCCGGCGCCGCAGCCTGGTTGTCCGTCTGCAGGACGGCACCGGCGGGCTTAGCCTGCGCTTCTACCATTTCAGCAACGCCCAGAAAGAAGGCCTCAAACGCGGCACGCGCATTCGTTGTTACGGCGAAGCGCGGCCCGGTGCGTCAGGGCTGGAAATCTACCACCCGGAATACCGTGCCATCACCGGCGACGAACCGCCGCCGGTGGATGAAACCCTGACCCCGGTCTACCCGCTCACCGAAGGCCTGACCCAGCAGCGCTTGCGCCAGTTGTGCATGCAAACCCTGACCCTGCTCGGCCCCAGCAGCCTGCCCGACTGGTTGCCGACCGAACTGGCCCGGGACTATCAACTGGCGCCGCTGGCTGATGCGATTCGCTACCTGCATCACCCGCCCGCCGATGCCGACGTCGACGAACTCGCCCTCGGTCATCACTGGGCGCAGCATCGGCTGGCCTTCGAAGAACTGCTGACCCATCAACTGTCCCAGCAGCGCCTGCGCGAAAGCATGCGTTCGCTGCGTGCCCCGGCGATGCCGAAAGCCACGAAGCTGCCAGAACAGTATTTGGCCAACCTCGGCTTCACGCCGACCGGCGCCCAGCAACGGGTCGGTAACGAAATCGCTTACGACCTCAGCCAGCACGAACCGATGTTGCGGCTGATCCAGGGCGACGTGGGCGCCGGCAAAACCGTGGTTGCCGCCCTCGCCGCGCTCCAGGCGTTGGAGGCCGGTTACCAAGTCGCACTGATGGCGCCCACAGAAATTCTCGCCGAGCAGCACTTCATCACCTTCAAGCGCTGGCTCGAGCCACTAGGCATCGAAGTCGCCTGGCTGGCCGGCAAGCTCAAGGGTAAAAACCGCGTCGCCGCGCTGGAGCAAATCGCCAGTGGTACGCCAATGGTGGTCGGCACCCACGCACTGTTTCAGGAAGAGGTGCAGTTCAAGAACCTGGCGCTGGCGATCATCGACGAACAACACCGCTTCGGCGTGCAGCAGCGCCTGGCATTGCGGCAGAAAGGCGTCGGCGGGCGGATGTGCCCGCATCAGTTGATCATGACCGCCACACCGATCCCCCGGACGCTGGCCATGAGCGCCTACGCCGACCTCGACACCTCGATCCTCGACGAACTGCCGCCCGGTCGTACGCCCGTAAACACCGTGCTGGTCACCGACACCCGGCGCGTCGAAGTGATCGAACGGGTGCGCGGTGCCTGTGCCGAAGGGCGTCAGGCCTATTGGGTGTGCACGCTGATCGAAGAGTCTGAAGAGCTGACTTGCCAGGCCGCCGAAACCACTTTTGAAGACCTCACCGCCGCCCTCGGCGAGTTGAAGGTCGGGCTGATCCACGGCCGCATGAAGCCCGCCGAGAAAGCCGCGGTGATGGCCGAGTTCAAGGCCGGCAACCTGCAACTGCTGGTTGCCACCACGGTGATCGAAGTCGGCGTCGACGTGCCCAATGCCAGCCTGATGATCATCGAAAACCCCGAGCGCCTCGGCCTCGCGCAACTGCACCAACTGCGTGGCCGTGTCGGACGGGGCAGCGCCGTCAGCCACTGCGTGCTGCTTTACCACCCGCCGCTGTCGCAGATCGGCCGTCAGCGGCTGGGCATCATGCGCGAAACCAACGACGGGTTTGTCATCGCCGAAAAAGACCTCGAACTGCGTGGCCCCGGCGAAATGCTCGGCACGCGCCAGACCGGCCTGCTGCAATTCAAAGTCGCGGACCTGATGCGCGACGCCGACCTGCTGCCCGCCGTACGCGACGCCGCTCAGGCCTTGCTCGAACGCTGGCCGGGTCATGTCAGCCCGCTGCTCGACCGCTGGCTACGCCATGGGCAGCAATACGGCCAAGTGTGAGCACTGTCGCAGTTTCTGGGCCCTGGCTTTAAACAAGCTGGTTATACTCCCGCAATTGTTTGCAAACGGATACAGACCATGCCAGAAGCTGCCCTCGCCCCCGAAACCCCGCACGCTCCGTCTGTTATTCGGCTGCTGCTCGGCAAGCTGGGCATCGCCTACGAAGAAGTCCTCGATCATCACGGCCTGAACGCCGCGCGTAAAGTGCAGGCAGTTTTGCTGGACGATGCCGTCGGCGCGCTTATGGTGCTGTTCCCCCAGAGCCAATTGCTCGACCTCAACCGCCTCGCCGAACTCACTGGCCGCCGGTTGACTGCGGTATCCACCGAACGTCTGGTAAAAATGCTCGGCAAACACAGCCTGAGCCTGCTGCCCGGCCTGCCGGCACTCACCAGCTCGCCGTGTATGTATGAAGAAAGCCTGCTGCGCGAACCGACGTTGCTAATCAACTCGGGTGAGCCGGGCGTGCTGCTGGAAATCACCCGCGACGATTTCAAAGCCATGCTCACCAAGGCCAGCGCCGCCAACTTCGGCGAAGCCCTGACCAGCATCCGCCCGAACCTCGACCGCCCCGACGATGACCGCGAGGAAATCACCCAGGCCGTGCAAGCGTTCACCGCGCGGCGCATCCAGCAGCGTCTGGAAGCGACCATCGAGATTCCGCCGCTGGCCGAAACCGCGCAGAAAATCATCAAACTGCGGGTCGACCCCAACGCCACCATCGACGACATCACCGGCGTGGTGGAAACCGACCCGGCCCTGGCCGCACAAGTCGTCAGCTGGGCAGCGTCGCCGTACTACGCCTCGCCGGGCAAGATTCGTTCAGTGGAAGACGCCATCGTCCGCGTGCTCGGTTTCGACCTGGTGATCAACCTGGCGCTGGGCCTGGCCCTGGGCAAAACCCTGAGCCTGCCCAAAGACCACCCGCAACACACCACGCCGTACTGGCAGCAATCGATCTACACCGCCGCCGTCATCGAAGGTCTGACCCGCGCCATGCCCCGCGCCCAGCGCCCGGAAGCCGGCCTGACCTACCTCGCCGGCCTGCTGCACAACTTCGGCTACTTGCTGCTGGCTCACGTGTTCCCGCCACACTTCTCGCTGATCTGCCGCCACCTGGAGGTCAACCCGCACCTGTGCCACAGCTACGTGGAACAACACCTGCTGGGCATCAGCCGCGAACAGATCGGCGCGTGGCTGATGCGCTATTGGGACATGCCCGAAGAACTGGCCACCGCCCTGCGCTTCCAGCACGACCCAAGCTACGACGGCGACTATGCCGAATACCCGAACCTCGTCTGCCTGGCCGTGCGCCTGCTGCGCAGTCGTGGGATTGGGTCTGGCCCGGATGAAGACATTCCGGATGCGTTGCTGGAGCGAGTCGGCCTGACCCGCGACAAGGCCAACGATGTGGTCAGCAAAGTGCTTGAGGCTGAAGTGCTGTTGCGCGAACTCGCTTCACAATTCAGCCAGTCCTGAAAAGCTTCGTCGGATCGCCGCCCGGAGCCGGCTCGCTCTCACAGGGTTCAAACGCCGGCTCGGAAGACACGCTCTTTCCCTGATCGTCGGCTATGCACCCAAGACGACAAGAAGCAAGCGCCCTGCTATGATTTGACGGCAAATAGAGGGCTTTCCGATGACCCAAACAGCTGCTGTCAGTGTTGCAAGCCAAGTCCGTAAGCTTGCTAAAGAAAACAAGGTCACTGCTGGACGTGACGGCATGAGTCGTATGGCCGTGAGCATTACCCGTTTGGCTGGCGATGTCGTCGAGCTGGATGGCATCGAACAGTTGCTCGTCAATCTCAAGAGAAAAGGCGTTCTAAGCAAGTCTGAAATCCTGGCGCTCCAAGGGCGTTATCTTCAGGAAAGGCGTGCACAGAAACGTAGCGCATGACTTTTGATCCATTCGGCGACTTCGAAACTGCTGGATATCTTCAAAATTCGCTGCAACTGAAAGATCCCACTGAAGTAAAAGAGTCAGAGCATCTT
Organism: Pseudomonas sp. B21-048; assembly: GCF_024748615.1. Lineage (NCBI taxonomy): Bacteria > Pseudomonadati > Pseudomonadota > Gammaproteobacteria > Pseudomonadales > Pseudomonadaceae > Pseudomonas > Pseudomonas sp. B21-048. The sequence continues at coordinate 5,517,907 of NZ_CP087168.1, forward strand.
TCGTTCGAATTGAGTATCGAAGATGCACTTGCCTATTTGGCCAAGAAAAAGCCAATCGATTACAAGACTGTACTCAAAGTTCACGAAATCCTGTTCTCCGGCTTCTATCACTGGGCAGGAAAAGACCGGAACGAGCTTGTCCCTCACCTCGCGGTCTTCAAGGGCTCCTACGACGATCCCCGAAGCACCGTCTTCGAGCGTCCGGACTCCATCAAAATATCTGTCGACTATGCGCTAAAGCTGGCAGCAGACAAGAAACGCTTCAGAGCCCATCCCGGCGGAGTAATGGGCCAGCTGGCTTTCGCACACCCCTTCCTGGACGGCAATGGGCGCACAATTCTATTAGTCTTCATGGAACTCTGTTATCGGGCCGAGTTCGCCATTGACTGGTCAAGGACAAGCAAAGACGACTACCTGCGGGCACTCAGCGATGAGATCCGAGAGCCTCGCGAGAGGCATCTCGATAACTACCTCAACCCGTTCGTAGTCGATATATCCAGTCGTGACGAATGGCCAGAGACCATTAGTGGTATCAGAGGTCTGGATGGCCTGGACAAGGAAGACATCACATACGAGAACCTGGACAACCCGCGAGTCCAGCAAATCTACAAGACATACCGAGCCCAACCGCTCGACGCCCCTGCGCCTCCTGAGTCGGATGGCTGAAGAGGCGAGCTTGCTCTCGATGAATCCCGGCGAGCCACTTGAAAGACCTAGGCCTTAGGCTTGGCCTTCCTCGGCTTCAAATACTTGGTCAACCCCTGAAACCAGATCACCAGCGCCGGGTTGCCCTTGATCTGAATCGACTTGTCCTGAATCCCCGTCATAAACGCCAATTGTCTGTTCTTCGCCTGCATCGTGGCAAAGCCATACGCCGCGTCTTTAAACGCAATCGCAAACGCCGGCTCGGCATACACGCCCGACTTGCTGGTAATGCGCTGATCCTTCACAAAGAAATGCCGCGCCACTTTCCCGTCCAGGGTCTGTAATTGGAATACAAGTTCCTTCTCACCCAACTGCTGCTGAAACGCAGGGTTCGTGCGACTGGCCTTACCCATCAACAAACCCAGCATCCACAGAAGAAAACGAAATTTCATGCGCACAGCCTCAAAAGGAAAATGAACGACCGGCGCAGTGTAGCGGCTTCAAGCAAAAACGCCACAATCGGCTTTCGTTAGAAGAAGATGAACCACTTTTCCAGCATAATGACCGCCAAGTCACGTTTTATTCGTTACCTGCCACCTGATCATTGCCACGCTCCGCGTGGGAATGCCCCCGTGATACTCCGCATCACATCCAACACCGACGTCTTCTCCGATTGCCTGTTCCCCGTTTGGGAGTCATCCATTACGCCCGGAGTCGCAAACATTGCAGCCAGGCGTCCATGGCGGCACGCGCTAATGTGTCATGTAATTGCGCGGCAGTGATCGTTCGCTCTGCGGCATCAAAAGCCAGCGCCGTTCGCAGGGCTGGCCAGCAGTGTTTCGGTAGGTGTCGGGGTGGGTGCAGCTCACGATCGAGGTGAGCATCGCGGGCCTCGGTCGAGGGCAAGCGGCGGAACGGGTGTTTGCCGCCCGCCAATTCGTAGATCACGCAGGCCACGCCGTACACGTCCGCGCTGGCTGACAGCAGCTGGCCTTCGAGCAGTTCGGGGGCGGCGTAGCCGGGGGTCCAGGCGTTGAAGCGGTTGCGGCTCAGATGCGGCAGGCCGGGCAAGATGCCCTCTTCCACCTGGCCGAGGCCGAAGTCGAACAGGCGCACGCCTTCTTCGCTGAGCATGACGTTGCTCGGCTTCATGTCGCCATGCAGCACGCCGCGAGCGTGGGCGTAGGCCAGCGCATCGAGCAGCGGCAGCGCGATGTCGCGCAGTTCTTTCCACGGCAGGCCCAGGGGCCGCTCGCAGAGTAATTTATCCAGGGTCAACCCACGCATGAGTTCCATGGTGATGAAGGCGCGCTGACGGTCGGTGTCCACTTCAAAGGTGTGCAAACGCAGTACATTGTTATGGCGCAGTCGTCGGGTCAGGGCGAACTCGCTGTAGAGCAAGGCACTGGCGTCCGGCGATTCGGCAAATTCTTCGCTGAGGATTTTCAGCGCGAGGTAAGGGTCGGGGTCGCCGAACTGTTCGCTCAACAAGTCCCGTGCACGGTAAACCGCGCCCATGCCCCCGGCGCCGAGCAGGCGCTCGATGCGGTAACGCCCCGCCAGCACGTCGGGCAGTTCACCGACGCTGGCCTTGGTCGGGGCCAGCGCAGGCTCAGCCTTATGCGGCTTTCCGTTTAAAGGCTTGGCGAAGGCGAAGTAAGTCAGGTTATTGGCTTCTTCCTCGGCCACCAGCAGGTCGTCGATTAGGGGCATGAATTCAGTCATTGGCGGATCACCACGGCAGTCAGGTTGTCCCGGGCCGAGCCACGCAGCGCGCCGTCGAACAGACGCTCCAGCGCAACGTGTGGCGCGGTCAGGCTCAAGGCGTTGCCTAGGGCATCGCTGCTCAGCCCTTGATACAAACCGTCGCTGCACAACAGAAACGCATCGCCGGGATAGACTTCGAGTTCGAGCACGTCCAGCGTCAGTTGCTCGGCAGCGCCGACCGCACGGGTCAGCGCATGAGCGGCAGGATGCGCACGAGCGTCTTCGACACTCATGTTCTGCTCGTCGATCAATTGCTGTTGCAGCGAATGGTCCTTGGACAGCTGATACAAACGCTGGCCGCGCCACAGGTAGCAACGGCTGTCGCCGGCCCAGATGCAGGCCGCGCGATTGACTTCCACCAGCAGCGCCACCACGGTGCTGCCCATGATGCTGTCATGGCGCCCGGCGGTGACAGTCAACTCCTGACCCAAGCGGCGGTTGAGCCAGTGCAGGCACTGGCGAATACCTTTGAGTCGTTCGTCGAAGTCATTCTGTACCGGCAATTGCGCCAGGCTGGCGACGATCAACTGGCTGGCGATGTCGCCACCCTGATGACCGCCCATGCCGTCCGCGACCACCCACAGCCCCTGCTGCGGGCAGTCGAGAAAAGCATCTTCGTTGCGCGCCCGAACCTTGCCCGGATCGGTACGCGCAGCGCTGCGCCAGGGACTGGCAACCCGCATCAGAGCTGCGCCGGCATACGGAAAGTACGCAGTACGCCCATGTCGAACGGATTCGGCATGCGCTGGCTCGACAGCAAGTAGTTGGCGCGCAGGCCACCCACGTCAGCCTTCAGCACCAGCACGTCGCGACCGGTCAGGTACTCGGTCTGCATCAGGTCGAACAGACGGAACAGCGACCATGGGCCGGTGTTCTTCTCGATGCCGATCGGGCGGCCAGCCATTTTGTCGAGGACCAGGCTGGTGCGACCGTCTTCAGCGTCGGTCGGCCATTTGAACGACACCGGCACGATCGGGCCGTGGCGGTATTCGATGGTCTTATCGCCAAACTTGAACTCGGAACGGCTGACGGCCGGGTCGAGGGTGTACGGCTCCAGTTTGAACTGCACTTGCGGCTCGGCCGGGTTGATCGAGAAGAAGCTCTGGCGGATCACTTTTGCCGCGGCCATCTGGTCGAGGTAGACCTTGGAGATCGGCATGCTGTGACCGTCAACGCTGCGCAGGCGGTAGTGGCCGGGATCGCCACTGACGAACGGACGCAAGTAATTCTCGAAGAAGCGGTCGGCGATGCCCTGGGCCTTGAAGAACTCACGGAAATCGCTGATCGCGACGTCACTGTTGCTGTGGGCGCTGAACGGGTAACGCTTGTTGATCGCCTTGCCGTAGAAGCTGTACAGCTCGCTCTGATAACGCTGGTTCAGGTACTGGTAGGAATCGTTGAGCACCAGACGCCAGGTGTCTTCAGCCAATACGTTGAACCACACGCTCACCGGACGCGGCAGACGGTTCGACGCGTTGCGCAAGTTGCTCAACGCATCACGCTGGCCGCTCATGCGAGTCTTGGCCATTTCGAACGCAGCCTGCTCCGGCGCGCTGGCACGGGCCAGGCTCGACAGTTGCAGTTGCAGGTCGTTGAGCGCTGTCAGCGCCGGGGTCAAATCAGCCGCCGGGCCGTTGTTGTCATCCAGCAAACGGTGCAGCGGTTCGAAGCGACGTTGCAGGGATTTTTTCGCGGTGTCCGGGAGGTTCTTGGCCATATCCGACGCTTTGTCAGCGGCAGCCGCCGCGAGTTTGCCGAGCTTGCCACCCTTCTCGCCCAGTTTCTCTGCCGCAGCGGCGGTTTCATCAGCGCGGTCTGCAATCACCTGGAAACGGGTGTTCTTGCGCACTTCTACCAGCAGTTGCAGCACGGGGGAGTTGGCGGAAGTCAGGCCAGCCAATTGCTCGGCGCCTTCACCGGCATCGATGATCGGCGGCAATGCCACCTGGCCGACCGCTTCGCTCCAGAAGTTGGCGTAGTCGCGAAAGTACAGCTGCTCCAGTTCGACCATCAGGCGACGCAAGTCCATGCCGCTGATGCCCGAACCTTCGCCCAGTACCCAGTTATCACGCAGGATGTCGGTAACCAGCGCATTGCCCTGGACCGAGAAATACTGCTGATAACCCTGTCGGGTGTAGAACCCCGGAATCACGTAATCGGTGCCGACAAACAGTGCACCCTGTGAACCCAGGTGTTGACTTAAACGGTACTCCGGCAGATGACGAGCCTGCTCGCGCAGCATCCGGTAAACCACGTTGGCCAGCGACTCGCTGCGCAACACCTGACGCGCTTGAGCCACCAGTTGATCGTTCAGCGGGTAGATAAATGGCTGCTTGAGCAAACGCTCGAAATGGATGTTCAAGCCATTCTGCACTGCCGTATTGCCGGCGTAGCGCAGGGACCAATCAGTGGCGACCCAATCCTTGAGCCAAGCGGCATCGCGGCGATCTTTCATGTTCACCATCAGGTACGCACGCAAGCTGTTGAGCAAGCGTTCGCGGTCCCTCATGTTGGCGCGGATTTGCCCTTCCAGCAGCGTTGCTACCCGTGGCAGCAGTTGCGCTTCGAGCTCACGCTCATAGGCGCTCTTGACCACCGGATTGACGTCTTCACCTTGGTACAGGCCGCCGCGCTCGTGGTACGACACGTCACCTTTGTTCGGGAAGACCTGGGTCGCCATATAGCGGATGTCGAGGGTTTTGAGCACCGCCATGGAGTCATCCCGCGCAGTCAGGGCCGAGCGTTGCTGATTCCAGTTTTGTGTCAGGGAACGCAGGTTTTCCAGACGTTCATAGTTGGCCGAGAAACCGCCAGCCCACAGTATGCCGAACAGCGCCAATGCCGCCAGTGCACCTACGTACAACGCACGTTGGCCCCAATGGATGCGACTGCGTTCGCGCTTGTCCAGACCGGCCAGATCGGCTTCGGGGAAAATCACTCGGCTGAGCACATGGTGAATGAAGCGCGAACGGCCGCTGCGCAGGGTCGGCAGCACGCCAGCGTTCATGCCCAGGTTCGCGCCGATGCCGGCTGTGGTCTGGTCCATTTCTTGAATCAGATGCGGTGCGCTGGTCAGGTAGAAACCACGCAACTGGCTGACACGCTGGTAGCGGTTGCCGGTGAACGCCATGTCGACGAACAGGCACAGGCGCTCGCCGATCTGCCCTAATTGATGCGGGAAGTCGAGGATGCGGCCACGTCGCTGGGTGTCGCGCTCCTGATGCATGCGCATGATCACCTGGCTGTTGAGGCGACGCAGCAGCTCTTCGAACTCGGCGCGCAGCACGGCCACGTCAGTACCGCTCTGCTCTTTGCGGAAGCTGGTGCCGAGTACCTGATCGCTTTCTTCGCGGGTCAGTTGATCGAAGAATTCGTCGAAACCGAGCAAGCGATCGGCCTTGCTCAACACCAGATAAATCGGCACATCGACGTGGAGTTTCTGATGCACGTCTTGCAGACGTGCACGCACCTGGCGGGCAAGAATCTCAATGTCTTGCTCGCTGCCACCGGTGAGGGTTTCCACCGCAATGGTCACCAGCACGCCGTTCAACGGACGGTTGCGGCGATGCTTGCGCAGCAGGTCGAGCAAGGTGCTCCAGGCGCTGCCATCGACTTCGGTATTCGGCTGGGTCAGGTAATGTCCAGCGGTGTCGATCAGCACGCCGTGGTCGGCGAAGTACCAGTCGCAATGCCGAGTGCCGAGGGTGTCACGGGTGAGTTTGCGGTCGATCTTGTTGATCGGGAACTCCAGACCCGAGAAGTCCAACAGGCTGGTTTTGCCGCTGCCCTGCGGGCCGATTAACAAGTACCACGGCAAATCACTGCGCCAGCGTTCGCTGCGACCGCGATACAGGCTCGAGGTCTTCAGGGTTTTCAGGGCGTCCTTGAAACGCACCTTCAACTCTTTCTGCTCTTCGTCGATCAGCCCTTCACGACGGATACGGTCCTGGCCGTCTTCGGTTTCTTCGATGGCCTTTTTGCGCACACCGGCGCGCCAGCTGACGAATACCATGGCCAGGCCCCAGATCAGGAACAGCACACTGATGCACAGCAGGCGGGCGGTCGAACCTTCCCAGAACTTGTAGTCATTGACCGCCAGCAACGGCCCGACGAACCACACCAGCAGCGCGACAAAGAGCGCCAGCAGCAGGGTCCAGACCCAGGTCTGGCGCAGGAAGGCGCCGACTTTCTTGAATAACTTTTTCATCACACGTCCCTGTTTACGGCTGCGACTGCGGCTGGACCGCGGCCGGATCTAGCGGCGGATAAGGTTGCAGAACGGTTTCGCGTTGCTCACCCAGTACCCAGGCGAAGCCCGAATACATCACCACCAGGCAGACCAAGGTGAACAGCACCACCATCCACGCCGGCACGATGCGCACCAGACTGCGGCGCTGATCGTTCAAGCCTTCCCAATGCGGCGATAGCTCACGAGGCACGTCGCCGCGCAGTTGACGAATCTGCCGGTACAAGGCGTCTCGGATGCCTTCGAGTTCGAGCATGCCGCGCGCTTGCACCCGGTATTTGCCTTCAAAACCGAGGGACAGGCACAGGTACATCAGCTCCAGCATCGGCAGGTGCTTGACCGGGTTTTTCGACAGGCGATCCAGTAGCTGGAAGAACTTCTCGCCACCGAAGGTTTCGTTGTGGAAGCTGCTGAGCAGACTCATCTGCGACCACTCGCTTTCATTGCCCCACCGCGTGGTGACAACGGCTTCGTCGACCACGGTGCAGAGCAAGTAACGGGCGGTCATCATCTGGCTGTTTTCAGCGCCGTTGTGCAGCGCACGCACCTCAAACAGCTTGAGCCCGGCGGTTAGTCGCTCGTTCAGCGCGTACAGGTCTTCGCGGGTATCGCTGTGCTTGAGCCGCACCACTTCCGACAGCAAGTCGGACGCCGCCGCCACCAGCGAGTTGAGGCTGATATTGAACGCTTCGGCCGGGCGCAAACGCGCGGCGTAGATCATCCGTTCTTCCAGCTGTTCGAAACGCGGCGGTGCAGCGAAGTCAGTCAGTGGACTCGACGCCGGGCCGTGGCCCTGACGGTCGAGCAGGACAGTTTTGTCGTCCAGGTTGTGCTCCATGTCCTTGATCATGTCGGTCAGTTCCTGATGGCCCAGAATTTCAATTCAAGCTCGGCGAATTCGCCGGACACGTGGAACGCAAAGCCGCCAGAGCGCTCGAGTTGCGCCAGGTCTTCGGAACTGAGCTCGAGGATGAAATAGGTTTTGTTGGAGTGGAACGCGATCTGCCTCGGGGCCACCGGCAACGGTTTGACCTTGATGCCCGGCAGGTGCAGATTGACCAGTTGGCGGATGCGCTCCACCGGGCCGACCTTGAGGTGCGCCGGCAAGCGATGGCGCAGTTCTTCGGAGTCGCAGTTGGCACTGGCCGCGAGCACGAACGAGGCCGAGCCCAGCAGTTTGTGGTCGTGCAACGGCGACACGATGATCCCGTACTGACGCGCTTGCAGCACCAGTTCGATGGCGTGCTGTTCGAGCACCATCGACAGCACCTGACGAATCGCTTCCATCAGTTTGCGGAAGCTCGTGCCCTGGTCGCTGTGCTGGTAATGGCTGTCCAGACGCGGGCGTTTGCTGTCGCTGGAAAACGTCGCCAGATCGCCGAGCAGGGTCAGCAGTGTGCGGTACAACGCTTCCGGGTGAACCTGTTCCAGGTCAAGATAGTGGCGCAACAGCATTTCGGTGCGGTTGATCAGTTGCAGCATCATGAAGTCGCCGACTTCGGCGCCACCGACCTTGCCGTTGGAACGAATCCGGTCGGCGATGGTGTCGCCCCGGTGGCCGAGCATGCTGATCACTTCTTTCAGACACGACAGCAAGTAACTGGACGAATGCGCCTGAATGTAGGTCGGCACGAAGCCCGGGGCGAGGCTGATCACGCCGTCGGGCGTGGTGTCGAGCACTTCGCAGATCTTCAGCTTCACGTAGGCCTGATCGCTCAGCTGCTCGCCGAGCAACAGCTTGAAGTCCGGACGGGCGCAGCTGACCTGGCTGGCGAAATCGTCGCCGGCGTTGGAGTCGGCCACTTCTGCTTCGTACGCGGTATAGCGCGCCAGCACGTCGGATTGCTCCGGGCGGCGAGACTCGATGTGGTTACCGGTCACCAGTGGCAGCGCCAGGTAGATTGGCGTGTTGCTCGTGTTCGGCGGCACATCCAGCGCCAACGGTTCGGCGTTACCGCCGAGTTCGAACAGGCTGCCGTCCGGCAAAATTCCCGAGGCCTGGTTGATCACCAGTTTGCCCATGTTGAGGAACTGCAAGTCGATTTCCAGGCTAAGGAAGCCCCAGGTGTAGCTGCCCAGCAACTGGGTGCGGATCTTCATCTGGTGGTCGTAGTAACGATCGTTGTGCTGGAAGTGCTGCGGTCGCAGCAGCATGCCTTCCTGCCAAATGACTTTATGGGTATTCATGATCAGTCATCCGCCTTGGCGAGCGTATCGTGGGTGTTGCGGATGCCGGCCTGATCGAGGGTCAGGTCAGCGGCGGCGACTTCCACCGGCGTGATTTGCACCGTGTAGCGCCATTTGGTTTCCGGCAGGTCGCGGTAGGCCGCCAGCACGCCGACGTAACGGCTGCCCTCTTCCACGCTGAGTTTGAGCTCAACGGTTTCACCCGGGCGCAGCTCGAGTTCTTCGCTGGCCACCAGGTCCGGGGCCAGGGACTCCTTGGCGCGTTCGTAGAGGCTGAAGAAATCGGCATTCTCGAAAGCCACCGGGTGCTTGAGTTCGAACAGGCGCACGACAATCGGCGACGGACGACCGTTGAGGTCCGGGTTCAGCTGATCGCTGGCGGTCAGCTTCAGGTTGAGCTTGGTCACGGTGGAATACGGCGACAGCGATGAGCAACCGGCCAACAGCACGAGGGCAGTGAGCGCAGTCAGCGTCTTGAAAAAAGCGGTCGAGCAGCGAGACATGCGCATCATCCTTGGTGGTCGGTGTGAAGGGTGGAAATCAGGCGGATCTGTTCTTCGTAGGCCTGGGCAAAGTCGCGGGCCAGCAGGCGTTCGCTCCAGTCATCGTCCTGACGCAGGGCCTGGTGATAACGCCCGTAAGCTCTCCAGCGACTGCCAGAGGTGACGAGCAACGGCTTGTTGTCGCGCTCGAAACGCAGGGTCAACTGTTGCGGCGAGAAGTGCTCCAGGGTGCCGCGAACAGCGGCGCGACTGGCGGTCAGTAACGCCACCTGATGCGCCTGCAAATCGCGGAACGCACGGGAGAGAGCTTGCTCGGCCGGCAACTGACCCGGCTTGTTGCCCTGCAACAGAATGCCCAGCGCTTCGCCGGCATCGACAGCGAACTTCAGCGGGTTCTTGTGGGTGCCTTGCGCGGTGGTCTGGGCCAGGCGCAGTTCATTTTTCAGTTCACTGCGGGTACGCAGGCTCTGTTGCAAACCACCGACGCTTTGTTTGAGCAGGCGCGCAGCGTTCAGCGCCAAGGCTTCGCGGGCGTCGTGGTCCAGGCCTTTGAGGTCCACGCCCAGCCCTGCACCGAAGTGCTCCCAGAAACCTTCGCTCTGACGTTCGACCGCTTGCGGCGTCGGTGCTAGCTCTGCCGGAGCGTCGATCAACTCCGGGACCATCAGGCTTTCCATGTCGATGCGCGCGTAGTCGGCACGCTGACGGGGGTCTTCGATAGTGGTGCTCGGGGAAATCAGTTCGTCGATTTCCGAGTACACACGCTCTTGCTGGTCGAGGGCATTCAGCGGGTCGAGGTCGAGGAACGCATCGTCCGGAATAGTGCTGCCCGCCGCTTGCGGACGACCGACTTCGCCGTCGAAGGTCGCCGGGGCGCGCACCAGTTGCGCACGGATCTCGAAGTCACCCAGCACATACACGCTGCCGTGCTCGATGCGCATCGGCTCGCCCTTGCGCAAGCGCGCGCCGCTTTCACTGTCCTGAATACCGTTGCTACTGGTATCGGTCAGGAAAAACGTACCTTCGCGGTAGCTGATCGCCGCGTGGTGGTTGGACAGGTGACGCTTGCGGTCGGGGATGATCCAGTCACAATCCTCGCCCCGGCCAATTACGCCACCGGCCTCTTTGAAGGTCTTCTGGCACAAATCCGTGGGCACGAACTGCTTGGTGTTCAGCATTTCGAAAACCAGTTCCATGATGATGCTCCTTGCAGTCACTTGCCGCGATTGACCGCCTGCGGATCACCCAATGGGCGATAGGTGTTGTCGTTGTATTTGTAATTGCCGCTACAGCCGCCGAGGCCGCATAGAACGACGAGGGTCAGCAGGACGGCTTGCCAGTGACGAACAGACATCAGAGGGTCTCCAGGGGTAGACAAAGCACGAAGCACCGACCCGTTTGGGCGGCGCTATCAGAAGCGAATGGGGTAAGGTCGAGCGCTCTAGTCCAGGGATTTGACACCGGACTCTGTGGCGAGGAAGCAAGCTCCCTCGCCACAGGATTTCGCCGCTCAAAAATGGGGTCAGCCATCGAAGTCACCCAAATTGATATTCAGGCGTCCGAGGCGGTACAGCAGCGTGCGGCGCGGCAGGCCTAGTTCGCGGGCGGCGAGAGTCTGGTTGCCGTCGTTCTTGCGCAGGCAATCGAGCAACAGACTGCGTTCGACCTGCTCCAGGCGTTTACGCAGGTTCAAACCGCCGTTGTCTTCCGGCATGGCTTCCATGCGCAGGGAAAAGTGCTCGACCAGCAACTCGCCGTCTTCGCACAGCAATACCGCGCGTTCGACCAGACCTTTGAGTTCACGAACGTTACCGGGGAAAGCGTAACCGGACAGGTGATCCAGCGCCGCGTCGGACCAACGCACCGCATCACGTTGCAGAAACGCGCAAGCCTTGTCGGCGAAGTGCCGCGCCAGGTCGAGGATGTCGCCTTCACGCTGACGCAGCGCCGGTAGCTCGATCGGGAACTGCACGAGGCGGTAGTACAAGTCCTCACGGAATTTGCCTTCGTTGACCAGCACCGCCAAATCCCGGTGAGTCGCGGCAATGATGCGCACGTCGATCTTGTGGGTGTCGTTGGAGCCCAGTGGACGGATCTCGCCTTCCTGCAACACCCGCAGCAATTTGGCTTGCAGGGACAACGGCATGTCGCCGATTTCATCGAGCAACAAGGTGCCGCCATTGGCCGCGTCGAACAGCCCGGCACGGTCACGGTCGGCACCGGTAAAGGCGCCTTTACGGTAGCCGAACAGCTCGCTTTCCAGCAGGTTCTCGGGGAACGCCGCGCAATTCTGCACGATGAATGACTGGGAGCGTCGCGGGCCGCAGTCGTGAATCGCCCGCGCGACCACTTCCTTGCCGGTGCCGGTTTCGCCGCGCAACAGCACGGTGTACGGGCTGTGCAGGACTTTGCTGATCAGCGAACAGGTCTGGCGCATCGCCGCGCTCTTGCCAATCAAGCCATAACCGCTGGCGCTCGGGACACTGACCGGCGCCGGTCGAACATCGCCGCTCGGCTGACGCAAACGCTGCAGCAAGTGCAATTGGCCGTGTACGAACGAGCCCAATTGACCGAGGGAATCGGCAAAGCCGTGTAGGTCGATGTGGCGGCGACTGGCGCACAACAACAAACCTTCGACAGCCTTCTGCCGATTGACCAGCGGCACGCACAGCAGCGACTGCCAGGGCGTGGCCTGCGGTGGCAGGAAACTGGTTTCGTACAAGCTGCCGCTCAGCTCGCCAAGGCACACCACACGGTTCTGGCACAGGGCGAATTGCAGCAGTTGTTCACCGTTGTAATCCGTCGGCAGGCTCGCCCCTTCCCGGGGTTGCAGAATGCCATCCAGGCACTCGGCATTCATCCCCAGGCAGGTATGGGTAGCGTCCAGTAAATACAATTGCGTCAGCTCGCAACCGCTGAGTTCGGCCAACCCGCGCACGAAGTGCCCCAGCAGCGCGGCACCGTCCGCTGCGTGCGACAGGGTGGCGAATTGCGCCAGCAAGGCTTCGGCATAGGCCAGTGGTTGCGGCACTTGAGTGAACATCACACCCACCTCAGGCGAACTCGCACATTACGCTGGCGTCGCCGTCGAGCGTCGCATGCACACGCTTGAGGCTTTCACCGGTGGCCATTGCATCGAGCAAGCGGTCAGCCACCAACGGCAGCACGTGCAGGTCAAGCAAATGGTCGATCAAGCGCGCGCCGCTATCGCTTTGGGTGCAGCGTTCGGCCAGGTGATCGACGAGGTCCTGGGAGTAGGTGAAGTCCAGCTGACGACGGTTCAGCCGCTCGCCCAAACGACCGAGTTTGATTTCGATGAGCTCGCGCAACACCGGGCCACCGACCGGGTAGTAAGGCACCACAAGCATGCGTGCCAGCAGCGCCGGTTTGAAGTGCTGGCTGAGCACCGGGCGAATAGTTTCTTCGAGGACTTCGGCGGTTGGCCGCGCGCCGTTTTCGCAGAGTTCGCTGATGCGGTCGCTGCCCAGGTTCGAGGTCATCAGGATCAGCGTGTTGCGGAAGTCGATCTCGCGCCCTTCACCGTCGTTGGCCACGCCTTTGTCGAAGATTTGGTAGAACAGGTTCAGCACGTCCGGGTCGGCTTTTTCGACTTCATCGAGCAACACCACCGAGTACGGCTTTTGACGCACCGCTTCGGTGAGCATGCCACCCTCGCCGTAACCGACGTAGCCCGGCGGCGCACCGATCAGACGTGAGACGGTGTGCTTCTCCTGGAACTCGGACATGTTGATGGTGGTGATGAAGCGATCACCGCCGTACAGCAAATCGGCGAGGGCCAGTGCGGTTTCGGTTTTGCCCACACCGCTCGGGCCGACCAGCAGGAACACACCGACCGGTGCATCAGGCTTGTTCAGGCCAGCAGCGGTGGCGCGCATTGAACGGTCGAGGGCATGAACCGCTTGTTCCTGACCACGAATGCGGGTGCGCAGGTCGGTGGCGAAACTCGCGACCTTGGCGTTGTGTTCGCGGGCCAGTTGCGCCAATGGGACACCGGTCCAGGCGCTGATCACTTCGGCCACCAGACGCGGGCAGACTTCGAAACTCACCAGACGCTCTTTGACTTGCAACTCGGTCAGGGTGCAATGGGTTTGGTTGAGGGCGGCTTCCAGCGACTCGACGCTTTGCGCTTCATCCACGGTCGCTTCGACGGTTTCGATTACAGCGCCTTCGGCGTCTTCTTCAACCGTGATGGTTGGTTCGACGATAGCGGCTTCACGGGCCTTGGCCAGTTGCTGACGCAAGTCCAGCAAACGCTCGGCCAATGCTTTCTGCTCGGTCCAGAGGGTTTCCAGCGCGACCATTTCTTCTTCGGCGCCGGCCAGGCGATCTTCCAGAGCGTCGAGAGCTTCGTGATCGATCAGCAGACCGGCCTCGGCGTCACGACGCAAGGCCTGACGCTGACGGCCACCTTCGGCCAGTTCGCCACGCAGGCGTTCCAGACTTTCCGGGGCGGCGGCGAGGCTGATGCGTACTCGAGCGCAAGCGGTATCGAGTACGTCGACGGCTTTGTCTGGCAACTGACGACCCGCCAGGTAACGGGCAGACAACTCGGCCGCCGCAACCACCGCGTCATCGCGCAGGTAGATGCCGTGACTCTTCTCGTAGACTTGAGCCAGGCCCCGCAGGATGGTCACTGCTTCGCTGGCGGTCGGTTCATGCAGTTGCACCGGTTGGAAGCGACGGGCCAGGGCCGGGTCTTTCTCGAAGTATTTCTTGTACTCCGCCCACGTGGTGGCCGCGATGGTGCGCAACTCGCCACGGGCCAGAGCCGGTTTCAGCAAATTGGCTGCGTCGGAACCACCGGCGTTGCCACCCGCGCCGATCAGGGTGTGGGCTTCGTCGATAAACAGGATGATTGGTTTCGACGAGGCTTTGACTTCGTCGATCACGCCTTTGAGGCGACGTTCGAATTCACCTTTGACGCTGGCGCCAGCTTGCAGCAGACCCATGTCCAGCGACAGCAACTCGACGCCTTTGAGTACCTGTGGGACTTCACCGGTCGAAATACGCGAGGCCAGACCTTCGACGATCGCGGTTTTACCGACGCCGGCTTCACCGACCACAATCGGGTTGTTTTTACGCCGACGGGCGAGGATGTCGACCATCTGCCGGATCGTGCCATCGCGGCACAGCACCGGGTCGAGTTTGCCGTCGCGGGCCTGTTGGGTCAGGTTGTGAGTGAAGCGTTGCAGCAGCGATTCGCCGGGTACGGCGGGTTTGCCGTTGGCCGGTTGTTCTTTCTGCGACAGGGCGAATTCTTTCAGGCGCTCGATGTTTAGCTTGGCCAGCAACGATAGATAGCGGCTGCCGGCGTAACGCATCGGGTTACGCAGCAGGGCGAGGATCAACGCGGCATGCTCGACTTGGCTCTGGCCCAATTCGAGGTTGGCCACCAGCAAGGCGTCTTGCAGCCATTGCACCAGTTCCGGGGCGAACACCGGGTTGCGCGAGGCGCTGTGCTCGACCCGCGATTGCAGCGCGACGTTCAGCTCACCGGCATCCACTTCGGCATCTTGCAGCGCCCGTGCGAGCAGGCCTTGCGGGCGCTCCAACAGGCCCAGTAGCAAGTCTTCGACGAGGATCTTGCTGCCGCCACGGGCGACGCAACGTTCGGCAGAACTTTCCAGGTCACGACGGGTTTCGGCGTCCAGGGCCTGGATAAGTTGTTGCAGGTCTACGTTGATCATGTGTCATCTGTCCTTAATGGATTTTGCTACCCAGGGTCACCACGCCGTCCGCTTTTTCGCGGCCAAGCCAACTGGTCCAGCCCAGGTGACAGGCGTTCTGCTCACCGATGCGCAGTTCGCGGATTTCTTCCTGGCGCAATACCAGGCGAATGTCGTAATCCAGTGGATCACGCAGGGTGAACCGCACCAGCGCACACAGCGGCTGGTAACCGAAACCGATCGGCAGGAATTCGTGAAAGCATTGCCAGTCGAGCTCACGGATATGAATGCGGAACTTGCCACTGCGATCACGCACGTGTTCGCCCAGCACCAGGTCTTCGCCGAGCAGGCTATTGGCGCGTCCCAGGCGATTGCGCTGTTCGTCGAGGATTTCGACGCGGCGCTCGATGCATTGCTCGATAGTCAATTCGGCGTGTTTGAAGTAGTAACGCAGCACCGCTTCGATCAACGCCGCCGAGTGCGCCCGCAAGCTGAGCAGGCCGAGGTAGGGCAACAGACGTTTCCAGTTCAGCTCCTGAGCCTTGCGGATCTCTTCGCCACCGAGGCCGATCAAGGCAAACAGCTGCTCCGAAAACGGATCGAGGGCACCGCTCTGGAAGCTGGCGCAGTAGCGGTATTTACGCCAGATCGGCAGCATCAACCGTTGCAGGCGATGGTGAAACAGGTCGAGAAAATTGCGCGTCGGGTTGCCGTCTTCGCTATCGCCCAGGGCCTGTTCGCCATAGAACGCCGGCAGCGGCGAACCGGAACCGACCAGACCGATCAGGTTGAAACGCAGACGCGCACGCATCTGCCCGTGCTCTTTGAAAAACTCCACGCGATCAACGTCGCTGCCAGGGAAACCCAGGCTCGGATTGGCCTGGAATTCCAGCTGGTCGTACAGGTCGTCTTCGCTCAGGTGCGGGTGTGCATCGCGCAGCCGGTCAATGACCAGCAGCACGGCCTGAAACAGCGAGTACTCGCGTATTACCCGGGTCAGCCCGCTTAAAGCAGGGGCTGCAGGCCCATACGGGGTGTCCATTGGTACACCTCTCCCTGTGTGCTTTTTACCCGCAGCTCGTGGTACGAATTGAGACTGGCGTAAAGCGCGAAAAACTCGTTAAGAACCGAAGCGAACACAAACAGGTCGCCCTCGCCGATATACCCTTTCGGGTCGATGGTCAGATCGGTGCGCAACCCGCGAACCGGCAACCCTCGGTGCAATCTGTCGACATGCTGGTGCCTGATCGACGTGAGCCCGCCCAGCAGACGCTTGCTGACTTTTTCGGCGTGTTGGTCGTAGTAACGCGGCAGGTCGTAGGTTTCGAGAATCACTTTCAACGCATTGACGTCGGCCAGCGACAGATAGTTGAGCGACATATTGCTGATCAGCTTCCAGAGGAAGTCACGGTTCAGCGGCGGCGCGAAACTTGAAGTAGCCGGGGTGATGTTGCGGAAGCTCAAAAACTCCGGCGTGTTTTCACAGGCCATGCAAATGTCGCCGAGCTTGAGCTTGCGCGGCAGGTTCTGGTTGGTGCACATCAGCTCGATCGACAAGGTTTCGTGGGCTTCGGTGTGGCGAATACCGAAGCTCAGGTAAGTGTCGAGGCCGTCGTGCAGCAAGGACGAGCGCTGGCGGATGCTGTAATACGGGCGGCTGGTGGGCACGTCGAAACTCGGGTCGTGCTCGAAGGATTCGAACGGCACGTATTCCTGATAACCGAGACCGCCCGGCTTCCAGCCGGTCACTGTTTCCACCGAGAACACGCCGCAGTTTTCCAGATCGTATTCGGTCGGTAGCAGCAGGTACTCGTCCTGTTTGCCATCGAGGCGAATGGGCAGCGCATCGTGCTTGAACAGGTTCACGATCGGCGTGCAGTAGAGCTTCACGTTGTCCAGGGTCGGACGCATGCGCATGATGCCGCTCTTGCGAATATCGAAGCGCAACTCCAGGCCGCGCATCTGCTTCAAAGTGTTTTCCGGCAAGGCCTTGAGCAGGTCCAGTCCATTGACATCGACGAAGAGAAATTTGTCCTGGAAGGCGAAATATTCCTGCAAATAGCGATAGCCGCGGAAGGTGTTCAACGGATACGGGATCAACGCTTCTTCTTCGGCAAAACCCACCGGCTGCACGCGGCTGCCGGGCATCTTGAACACCATCGGCTGGCCGTTCACCCCGTCAATGGCCTTGCCGGCGCCGTCCAGCGGAATCAGCTCGATGCCTTCGAGGTTGCGCAACAGGCTCAGGTAAAGCATCTGGCTGATGTAGCGCTCACCGGCAAAGTGCAGACGCAAGCGACTCAACTCCAGTTCGCCGAGATGGCCATCAGCGCTCATTTCCAGGCGCAGGCTCAACAGCGAACCGTCGCCCTTCACCGAGTAAGTCAGCGCGGTCAGATCCAGCGGCAACACCTCGGTCGGATAGCATGTGCGAAAACGGCAACGCATGTCATCGACCGGCACACTTTCCACCGGCGTATTACGCTCGACCCTCAACGCAGGACCGGAACGCTCCAACGGGTCGAACTGCAAAATACTGAACGCCGGCAATGGCCGCATATAGTTCGGCCACAGCAACTGCATCAGCGAATGGCTCAGCTCCGGCAACTCGTCATCGAGCTTCTGGCGCAAGCGGCCGGTCAGGAACGCGAAGCCCTCCAGCAACCGCTCCACATCCGGATCCCGCCCGGCCTGACCGAGGAAAGGCGCCAGCGCCGGACTACGCTCGGCGAATCGACGACCTAACTGGCGAAGTGCGGTGAGCTCGCTTTGGTAGTAGTGGTTAAAGGACACGGGGGGTTACCTGTAAGTCGTTAGCTGACATTGACTTGACCGCTGCCATCCAGACACGCGGCGAAACTGACCTGGCGCTTGAAGCCCTCAACTTCCAGCAGGCCTTCGATGCGGAAGGACAGGCGAAGCTGATCGTTGTCACGCGGCTGGGAGATGACACGCACATTGCTCAGGCGCGGTTCGTAGGCTTTGATGAAGCTTTCGATGGCCTGGCGGGCCTGACTCAGGGAGTCGTGCAGGCTCAGGCGCATGTCATTGAGATCGGGTAGCCCGTAATCGGACAGCGTTTGTACGCTGCCCGCACGGGTGCTGAGCATCTTGGCCAGATGGGCAGCCACCGACGCCATGGCGCAAACCTCACGGCTCCAGCCGACGCGTTTGTCCGCATCGCCACCCAGGCGTTCGAAAAGGCTGCCGTATCCAGTCATGAGTCGCTCCGTTTACTCTTTGTCCAGCTTGCCAACCAGCGACAGGGTGAAATCGGCACCCATGTACTTGAAGTGCGGGCGCACGTTCAGGCTGACGCGGTACCAGCCAGGTTCGCCTTCAACGTCGCTGACGATGATCTGGGCAGCGCGCAGTGGACGACGGCCACGGACTTCGGCGCTTGGGTTTTCCTGGTCGGCCACGTACTGGCGGATCCACTTGTTGAGTTCCAGCTCAAGGTCGGTACGTTCTTTCCACGAACCGAGTTGCTCGCGCTGCAGCACTTTCAAGTAGTGAGCCAGGCGGTTGACGATCATCATGTACGGCAGTTGGGTGCCGAGCTTGTAGTTCAGCTCTGCGACCTTGCCTTCGGCGCTGATGCCGAAGGACTTGGGCTTCTGCACCGAGCTGGCTGAGAAAAACGCCGCGTTGTCGGAGCCTTTACGCATGGTCAGGGAGATGAAACCCTCCTCGGCCAGTTCGTATTCACGGCGGTCGCTGACCAGGACCTCGGTAGGGATCTTGGTTTCGATTTCGCCCATGCTTTCGAAGTGGTGCAACGGCAGGTCTTCAACTGCGCCACCGCTCTGTGGGCCGATGATGTTCGGGCACCAGCGGAATTTGGCAAAGCTGTCGGTCAGCTTGGTGCCGAACGCGTAAGCGGTATTGCCCCACAGGTAGTGCTCGTGGCTGTTGGCGACGGTTTCTTTGTACACGAACGATTTGACCGGGTTTTCTTCCGGGTCGTATGGGTTGCGCAGCAGGAATCGCGGCACGGTCAGGCCAACGTAGCGGGAGTCTTCCGACTGGCGGAAGCTCTGCCATTTGGCGAAATGCGGGCCTTCGAAGTGATCTTTCAAATCCTTCAGGTCCGGCAGACCGGTGAAGCTTTCCAGGCCGAAGAATTTCGGGCCGGCAGCCGCGATGAACGGTGCGTGCGACATGCAGGCAACGCTGGACACGTACTGCATCAGTTTCACGTCCGGCGAGCTTGGGGACATATAGTAGTTGGCAATGATCGCGCCCACAGGCTGACCACCGAACTGACCGTATTCAGCGGTGTAAATGTGCTTGTACAGGCCCGACTGCATCACTTCCGGCGAATCTTCGAAGTCGTCCAGGAGGTCGTCCTTGGAGACGTTGAGGATTTCGATCTTGATGTTTTCTCGGAAGTTGGTGCGGTCGACCAGCAGCTGCAGGCCACGCCACGACGACTCCAGGGACTGGAAGTCTGGGTGGTGCAGGATTTCGTCCATCTGACGGCTGAGCTTGGCATCGATCTCGGCGATCATGCGGTCGACCATGGCCTTCTTGACCGGCTCGCCATTGTTCTGCGGCTTGAGCAGCTCTTCGATGAACGCCGACACACCACGTTTGGCAATGTCGTAGGCTTCGTCATCCGGGGTCAGGCGGGTTTCGGCGATGATGCTGTCGAGAATGCTGTATTCGCCGTTCTCGTTGCTCTTTTGCTGTGCTGCGCTAGTGCTCATTGTTGGCTTCCTTGGCTGATCAGGGCTCAGACGTCTTGGGCTGCGGCGTTCAAGCCCAGCTCACCCAGTACGCGACCGCGAGATTCGTCGTCGGCGAGCACGCCTTCGATGGCTTTGCGGAACGCAGGCGCGTTACCCAGCGGGCCTTTGAGGGCCACTAGCGCGTCGCGCAGCTCCATCAGTTTTTTCAGTTCAGGCACTTGCTCGACCAGCGAGGCCGGGTTGAAATCCTTCATCGAGTTGACGCGCAGCTGCACGGCCAGTTCTTCAGTGTCGCTTGCTTCCTGAAGACGGTTCGGCACGCTCAGCGTCAGGCTCAGCTCTTGCTTGGCCAGCACTTCGTCGAAAGTCATCTTGTCGATGCTGATCGGCTTGCGATCTTCGACTTTGCGTTCGTCCTTGCGATGGGTGTAGTCACCGATTGCCAGTAGTTTCAGCGGCAGTTCAATCTCTTCCTGAGTACCGCCGATGGCGGGTTTGAAGGTGACGTTGATGCGTTCCTTGGGGGCTACCGAGCCTTCTTTGGCCATGGCTTTTCTCCTTGCGGTTGTGGCCCTGCGGCCTATTCGAGTACCACTTCGAGATCGAGGTGGCACAACCTGCGATAAATCTCTTCCTTGCGTTCACGCACTGCATGGTTCTGCGGTAACAACTCGCAGCAGCTATGCAGCAAATGCAGTACTTCCAGCGCAAGATCGGGCTCCCAGGCGTACAGGCCTGAGTCCTGTAACGTCTGGTCGAGGGTTTCGAGTTGGGTCTTGGCCAGTTCGTATTTTTTGGCCATGAAACACAGCCGCGCGAGGGCGAACTGCCAGAAGAATCGGACCCGCCCGCCTTGGGCACTTTGCAGGCCCTGCTTGAGGATCTGCACGGCGGCCTTGAGGCCATCCTTGCGCAGAATCGGCAAGACTTCTTCCAGGGCCAGTTCCCAGGCCGGCTGGGTATCGGCGACTGCGATCTTGCGCGGCGCATTGGCACTTTGCAGATGCGGCATGACATGGGCGCCGATCCAGACGCGGGTGGCCGGATCGGCAAACGGCGCGCCGTCATGGAAACGTAATTCGATGATGCCGGGCAGGCGCTGAACCAACAGTGCGAAGTGGATTTCCACTTCGCGCATCGCCATCTCGGCGTTCAGCCCCTGAAGGCATTCCCAGACCATTCGCTGGCCATCGAACCAGAACGGCGCCTTGGCCAGGCTCGCCTCCAGCTCCACCAGCAGATCAGCGTATTTCCCTTGGTCGTAGCGGTCCTGACAGGCCTTGAGTTTGTCGGCCGGCAGCCCGCGCAGCACGGTGATCTGCTCGGCGTTACGCTCGGGCACCGCATCGATGGGCAGCCACAGCAGCGTGCGATTCAGGCGCAGGGCGCGCAGGTCGGTGGCTTTCTGCTTGAGCCACCAGGCGCACAACGGACGAGCATTTTCCTGCTGGGCACGCAGGGCCTTGTGGGCTTCTTTCTCGTTGTCGATCGGTGCGCCGGGGGTGAACAGCTGGGTCGCGGCCTGCTTGACCTGAGCCACCGCGGCACCCACCACGCCGGGCTCCGGCTGATTGTCGGCGGCACGCTGAACCATGTTCTTCAAGCGACGGGAGATTGGCAGCAGCAATGGCGCGTCGTCGCCCAAGTGTTCAGTGCAGGCGGCGTCGAGGCCTTCGAGGTGTTCGACCAGACGGCGGAACAGCGGCAGTTGCTCTTTGATCGCGACGTTTTCGTTCAACACCTGCTCAAGACGCGGCACCAACCAGCTGATGGCGGCAGCGCGGGTGCGGGCCTTGTTCGGGTGGATCTCGGCCCAGTGGTTTTCACAGAGGTGGTGCAACAAACCGAGGCCGGCCAGCAGCCCCTGAAAAGATTCGCGCTGGTACAGCGCCCAGGTCAGCCAGGCGCCGACACGCAAATCCTTGGACTGGCTACGCAGCAGGTTTTCACTGTTTTCGCGGATTTTCTGCCAGTCGATCTGACCGCTTTCGTGCATGGATCGGGCTTTGCCCAGCTCGCTTTCCAATGCCTCGTATTCGCTCGAAAAACGAACGTCCTCGCCCGCGAAATTCTCTGTGGAAACAGAGGTTTTTACGAGTTCAAGGTAATGGGCAGAAAGTTTGCTGGAGTAAGACATCCGTGGCCTTCAATTAGGATTACAGTTTGACGGCCAATTGGAGTTGCAATGACGCGGGACAGTATTAAAGAGCTGCGATGAATCTCATCCAATTGAGTTCGTGCTCTTTAAAGTCGCGCATCCCAACCACAACAATGGCGTTAACAACAAGACAGCGTCTTCTCTGTTGGTCGTAGGAAATTTCCCTATATGGCGCAAGGATAATCCCTGAAACCGGATTATTAGTTCACCAGCCAGCCAATCGGCCCAGAACCATCGAAATAGAGCCGTTTCTTCGAAGCACGCATAATCATTGCCGTATTCATTGTCGATTCGCTCCTGAGGCAGGTGCGAAGGATGCCAAAAAAATAATAGGGTGAATGTAGGATCATTCCGAAATGTACGTAAATCTTCGAATAAAACGCCAAGGGAAACTGACAATTAAAATGCCATCATATTGACGGAACTTGTATGGATTTGACCTCCCCAATGCAACGGACCGGCCCATAACTGCGCCTTCTCACGTTTTTATTAATGACTCCGACATAACTTCACGCCCCTCTCGGTCGCCGTCGCATTATTTTGAAATGCGGAAATTTCGGACTTGTTCTCAAGAACCTTCCTACATCAATACTTTTGACGCCTTGTTAGCGTGCCCGGTAATTCGCGCTTGCCCGGATCCCGTATGGCTTGGGCACCGCAATTCATTTCCTCTCTCAGCTTAAGGACGAGCTAAAAAAGCAAAAGGATAAGCGCATGTTCGCTCCAGCTAATGCCCCTCAATTCACCCTTGTGATCCCAACGGTTCACAACGACTTTAAAGTGCTGGCCTTTGAAGGCACTGAAACCATCAGCGCCTTGTATTCCATTAAGGTCGATCTGGTCAGCGAGGACCCGGATATCGATCTGGAGAGCCTGCTCAGCCAACCTGCATTTTTGCAATTCGGCCTTAACGGCGAAGGTATTCATGGCCACATCGTAGCGGTGTCCGTGGGCGATGTCGGCAAACGCCTGACCCGCTATAGCGTGAACCTGGTACCGGCGCTGTACTACTTGCAGTTCTGCCACGATCAGCGGATTTTCCAGGGCCAGACGGTGCCGCAAATCATTGCTCAAGTACTCGAGGGGCATGGCATCCAGGCCGATGCATTTACCTTCCACGTCAAAACGAGTCCCGAGCGCGAATACTGCACCCAATACCGCGAAACTGATTTTGAGTTCGTCCGGAGGTTGTGCGCCGAGGACGGCATTGCGTGGCATCACCAGCATTCTCGGGAAGGCCATTTGCTGGTGTTCACCGACGACCAGACCTGCTTCCCCACGTTGGGCGAAACGCCGTATCGGCAAGACTCCGGCATGGTGGCGGAGCATCCGGTGGTCAGTCAGTTATCCATGGGTTTCAGCACCCGCCCCAGCATAGTCACCCGCCGCGACTACGACCTGAACCGCCCCAGTCGGTTGCTGGAAACTCGCTTTACCGCTGGGTTCAGTCCCGAGCTTGAAGACTATGGTTACCCGCTCTATTTCGGCAGTGAAAAACTCGGCAAACAACTGGCCCGACAGGCACTGGAACGGCACCGAGTCGATTATCAGTTGGCAGAAGGTGAAAGCGACGAGCCAACGCTGCGCAGTGGCCACTTTTTCGGGCTGAGGGAACACCCACACGAAACGTACAACGATCTATGGCTGCTGCTCAGTGTTACCCACACTGGAAAAAGCCCCCAGGTGCTAGAAGAGTCAATCACAAACGCCACCGAACCCGAGGACGGTTTTACCCAGGGCTACCGCAACAGCTTTAGCGCGATTGCGTGGGACGTGTTTTATCGGCCACCAATGCCCGCACCGAGGCCGATGCTGAACTGCCAGACCGCTCGCGTCACCGGACCTGTCGGTGAAGAGATCTACTGCGACGAATACGGTCGCGTCAAAGTCGAATTCCATTGGGACAGAGCTGAGTACAACAGCGAAAAAAGCAGTTGCTGGCTGCGGGTGGCGTCCGGCTGGGCGGGGGACAATTTCGGCGCGGTGACCATTCCGCGTATTGGCATGGAAGTCCTCGTCACCTACCTCGAAGGCAACCCCGATAACCCGCTGATAACCGGATGCCTGATCAACAAGGTCATGCCCGCGCCCTACCCCTTGCCCGAGAACAAAACCAAAACGGTGCTGCGCAGCCAAAGCTCCCCCAGCACAGGCGGTTACAACGAACTGTCGATTGAAGACCGCGCCGGGCAGGAGTTGATCTACCTGCGTGCTCAGCGGGATATGGAGCAGAAGGTTGGAAACGACAGTCGGCTGGAAGTAGGCAATGAACGTCGAGTCACCATCAAGGGCGACAGCATTAGAGTGGTAGGGGCTGAAGAGCACATCACTGTCACGTCGGATCGCAAGATTCAGGTTAACGCCAGCGACTACCTGCATGTCGAAGGCGACCGCCACACAAGAGTCGATGAAACGCTGGTCGTCGAAGCGGGTGAGCACGTGCATATCAAGGCAGGCACACACCTTGTGATAGAAGCGGGTGAGAGCATTTCCATAAAAGTCGGCGGTGAGCACATCGTGCTTAACCCTGACGGTATTTTCAGCAGTCACGCGATTGAGCTCGGCAGTGCTCCAAAGCCGGGTTCTGCGGCACATACGTTACTGCAGGGGGCCGCAGCGGGGTTGTTGGTATCCGTCGCACCTGAGCCACCACCATCAGAAGAAAATGAAACGGATGAGCTGGAGGAAGAGGAGGAAGAAGTCGAAGAGGAAGGGATTACTTTGCGGATTGGGGTGTTTTTTGATGGGACCGGGAATAACCGGTCCAACAGTGAGAAGGTCGCAGGGTGTTATGCGCGGGATGTGAATTTGCTGGATGAGGCTGAGGATATTCAGCGGTTTTGTCAGGCGCATGGGTATGACGGTTTGGGGAACACGCCGGATAACAGCTATGGGAATGACGCGAGTAATGTGGCGAAGTTGTATAAGCTGTATACCGATGACAGCCAGCGGCAATTGGATGATGAAGAAACCATAGGTTTCATCCCCGTTTATCTGGATGGCATTGGTACTAGCAGTGGTGAAGGGGATTCACGTTTTTCGCTAGCAACAGGCGTCGGCGCACACGGTGTATTGGCGCGTGTTGCGCAGAGCCCAGCACTAATTCTTGAAAGGGTCGAGCATTTCAAACTGTCTAATCTTGATCGAAAAGTTGAACGTGTTGAGTTCGATATCTTCGGTTTCAGTCGCGGTGCCGCAGCTGCGCGGCATTTTGCCAATGAAGTACAAAAGGGAGAAAAGAATCCATTGGCAGCGCTGCTACCCGCCAATGCGACGTTGTTTACCGAGGATTTTTCCTGGCGCACCAACACCGATGTCTCCATCAACTTTATCGGCATCTTCGACACTGTTGCCGCCATAGCAAGCATCTCCGACGGCGACGTCAGCGCTCACAATGCAAACAACCCCGGCGTCAATTTGTACCTTGCACCTGACATCGCAAAAAAAGTCGTGCATTTGGTGGCTCGGGACGAGCGCCGCCACAACTTTTCGCTCAACAACGCCGGTGCTGCCGACATCGAGCTGCCCGGCGTCCACTCCGACTTGGGTGGAGGGTATATACCAAACTTCATTGAACGAGTTCTGCTTAGCAAGCCGCGCTGCAGCCGCGACATGGAACTTTCCGTGCCTTCCACAGCGTCAACCGCCTATCGTTGGGCTGAGCAAGAGCTAGGTCGCCTTCAGGATCAACTTAACCTGTATGGGCTTGCACTGGAGGTGCAAACCTGGGCGGTGGAGGTAACCAACAACGCAAAAGGCGACAGATCCAGGTCGAAAAATGTGTATGCAGCAGTACGCAGCCATCGAACTGTGCGCAACGATCTGGCGTTGGTTTACCTGCGAATCATGCGCGAGTTGGGGGCCGCGCACGACGTCCCGTTCAAGGTTATTGACGAAGAGGATCAAACGTACGCATTACCGACAGAGCTGAAACCGATTGCCGAAAAACTGATGGCTTATGCGTTGGGCGAAACTCGCCGCACGAACCTGAGCCTCGACGAAGAGGAGTTGCTCTACCGCCGCTACATCCATCTGTCTGCCAACTGGAATGCTGCCAAAGGCTGGAACAACAGCGATCTGAACATCGTGTTTATTAATCGACCTGCGGAAAACTATAAGCGCGCGGTGCATTCCGATGCGTAAGCGCTCATACATGCTTAAGACCGGCTGTGCGCTGCTATTCGCGTTATTAGGAGGATGTGCCTCTTACGAAAGCAGATCATTACCTTACGACGCGTGGAGCCTCAATTTTTTTAACCCAGACTATATGGAGGTCTGGATTGAAACCGCTGACGTCGTGGACATCAATGACCATGTGTTCCGGGGTGCCGGTAGCGGAATCCCCTCGACTGGCTATCCCCGAGGGCTCAGTAAAGGCATACCCGCTCTCTTCAAGGGCGATGCAAAAGGCTGGTTTGAGCATCCAACAGGAAAGGGGCGATATGTAACGGGGGCTGACCTGCCTCGTTTGGTCTATGTGCGCTGGCAGTCCATGGCAGAGCCGCAGACCTACGAGGCCTACATCGAGATCCCCCAATCGGCGCGAAACACCATGCTTAAAGATGAAGCAGCTTTTTGCGGTGCGGTAGGCAAATGGAAAACCGATTACCGAAAGTTTTTGACTGTCGGCTTGGCGCCAGGAGGAGTCGCCAAAGTGTGGTTGGGTGGGGCCTGTCTTCAATCGACCGAAGTCACCCGAGTCCAAGGCACGATCAGTCCCAAAGGCCCCTACGGGGGCACATCCAACGGGAAACACCGCCCGCTTTCAGAAGAATCAAAAGCCTACATCGACAAGTTCGGAATTCCCTATGGCAGTTGGTAGGCATGCAAACATTTTCGATGGTTAAACACCGCCCGACAACGCCTGTTTAAAACACCTCAAAGTTACGTCCTGCAAGCTACAACACCTTGTGCCGTTGTCTACAGTTACGCCAGAATCCGCCGGCTTGTGCGCCTTGGGGCCGGTCGGTAACTTGGTTCGTATCACTGATCGTAAGAAGAGAACCAGGTCGGATAACCCACCAAGCAGTAAATAACCCTGATGGCGTGTTCCTCCCCATCGGGGTTTCTCGTCCCGAGCACACAGTTGGGAGCATAGAAACCAACACAGTTATCTTCCCTGCTTCCGGAACACATGTAGGACGCGTCTGATTTGGTCTCCTTGGTCTTGAAGTACCTTTCTGCCTCGTTACTTGCACAGGCACACTCAATGTTGAGTTGGTGCGGCACATCGCTCAAGGCAGCGCGCGCCTATAAACAGGGAGTTCAATCAGATTATGGCTACTCGACACAATAAAAAATGGTCCGTGGCATTTGGGTGCTATTGGGTCGCCATGCTCACACTCGTAGCTAGCGCTTCTGTTCGGGCTGAATTTTGCCGCTATGGTCGCTGCGAATTCGGCCCCCTTGATTACTCGGCAACAACTGGATTTGGGTTGCTCTTCACAACGGTCGGGCCGTTTGTTTCGACGTCGGACGCCACCAAGAATGGCCTCTCTAAACACTACGTCCAGGCGGTGAAGGACGATGCCGCCGCTTATATTGCTTCCGACGGCGATTTCGATGGACCCATGCTTGAATCCGCATGGCGCGCGCACTTGGAGCAGCACGCTGATCTTCAGCCAAGTAAGAAAAAGTTTGCCCACATGGTATTAGCTGACTATGGATGAGCCGGAGACGGTGGCGATTCTCGCCAAACAACAGAACCGAGTCAGCTGATCCGCCACACGAAAATACAAACGCGACTGACGATGCGGTCAATGAAAAACACCCTCGCCACTAATGCCAGTCAGTTAAGGTGCTAAACCTGTGGGAGCGAGCTTGCTCACGATAGCGGAGGTTCAGTCAACATTGATGTGAATGTAATGCTGCCATCGCGAGCAAGCTCGCTCCCACAAGGATGCGGTTTTCCTGACTGGCCCTGGATTGAAACAGCGGACGTCGTGGATATCCAGAAGCGCGTTTCACGAAGAGCCGGCTCCGGGATTGCTTCGGTACACACTCCCAGTGACAACAAGGGCAAGCCCGCAGGCTGGCCAGACAACTTGGCGCTCAGCCGCATGGCCGATGGGGTGCATTGTTGATGACGCGAGCGCTGAATCATTCACAAGCGCAGGAGATGGCGGCGCATAGCGCCAAGGTGTAGCCAGTACAGATCATTCCCACGCAGAGCGTGGGAATGATCAAAGACCTACAGAAACTCAATCAAACATTCGGGCAAGGCACCGGTGCCCAGTCGCCCAGGTCCGGGTTCTTGCACATGCTGTTGACCTGAGTGGTGCCGGCGCTGGCGACCTGCTTGCTTTCATCCTGTTTGGCCTTGGCGGTCTGCAGGGTTTTTTCGGTGGTCACCGCTTCTTTCGGCACGGTTGGCAGCACCGGTTTTTTCGCCGGTTTCACTGCTTTCTTGCTCTTGGTCGGCGCGACGACCGGCGTGATGTCGGCGGTTGCCACAGTGACCACGTCGGTGCGCTGCACGCCTACTTGTTGCAGGTCTTTTTCGTAGGCCTGGGTGTAGTTGTTCAGGTCTTCGCTGGCTTTACCGTTTACCGCGACGATCAGGTCGTTGGACTCTTTGAGGCCCGCGACGATTTCCGCCAGGCGCTTGCGGCCTTCGGTGTCGTTGACGGTCTTGGCCTTGCGGTCGGCGACCAGTTTGGTGAACTCGGTCTGGTAGCACTGTTGCGAGGTCTTGGCGTACACGGTGCTGCGGTCGATATCGGCGGCACTTTTGTTGACGTCGGAGGCATAGGACGCGATGCGCTGGTTGTCATCGGCGATCTGCTTCTGGCGCTCGGTGTAGTAACCGGCCGCGCCGCCCACCACGGCACCACCCGCCGCACCGATGGCGGCGTTGCGGCCACGGTTCTCGGAGTCGGTCAGGGCGCCCAGCAGTGCTCCGCCGACAGCGCCGACGGCCGCGCCGGTGACGACCGACTTGGTCATGTTCGAATCAGTGGCACGCAGGTGCTGCACCGGCTCGTAGCAGTTGGGGTAGTACTCGACCTTGGTGCTCGAGGCGACCTTGGAGGTCGGCGACGTGGCGCAACCGCTCAGTACGGTGCTGAAGCCGACGGCCATCAGCAGCAAGTGACGCTTGGAAAGCGAAGCAAAAGGTTTACGGGAGGAAAGCATAGTTGTGTTCTCTTTTAAGTTTGACCAGCTCAGCACGGCCCACCGCCGCCTGAGCCCCTTCCAAGCTCGCTGTACAACGAACGATCAAGACCGCTGAGCGCTCGATGCGAGCAATTCCTTCAATATCGCCGCCGGGTCGGCTCGTCGTTGCTGACGATAATCACCGACATGGCGAACGAATAACGTCGCGCGCGTGACCAGGCTTTTGCCCAGTACCGGCTTGCGCTCCAACTCTTCCTTGATGCGTTGCAACTGCGCCTGAATCACGGCATCGGTGTAGCGCGTGCCGGTCGCCAGGTTGTCGATGTAGATCGCCACCGCGCCGTCCAGCGCGCTGCGGCCATTGTCGATGGCGGTAGCGAACAGCTTGGCGCTGGCCTCGTCCTTGGCATCCACGGCCTGCTGGCGACTCTTGTGTAAATTGGTCAGGCGAATGTTGTAGTTGTTGATGGTCTCGGCCACCAGGGCCGCCGACTGGATCAGGTTGCCGGCCGCTTCCTCGCGCTGCTGGGCGATGAGCGAGACGTTGCGCTTGAGCTCTTCGTTGACCAGCCCCAACTCGGCTTGCAGGCGCGGGTCGACGCTGGCGGCGATGATGCTGTCCAGGCGTTTGGTCGGGTCTTGGGCGTCGTCGATGGCATCGGTCAGCGAAGCCAGCCGACCTTCTTTCTGCCATTGGGCAAACAGTTCCTTGTAGCGCGAACGTGGCGCCGACAACGCGCCAATCGCGACCCGGAAGCCGGTGGTTTCGTTGTTTTGCTCGGTGCCGTCGGCGGCGAACAGCGGGTACTCGCGGCGCATCCCGGAGAACAAGGTGCCCTCGCCTTCCAGGTAATTGCCGCCCTTGACCACGAAGCCGCCGTAGGTGCCTTGGCGGCGTCCGGCGTGCACGAGCTGGAAGGACTCCTGGACCATCTCGGCGGCGTTGCCGATCACGTCGAACAGGCCGATGGGGTTTGGCAGTTTGGTACCGATCGGCATCAGGCGCGCTGCCTGGCCGGTGCCACCGGCGACCTGATTGAAGACTGCCCAGTCCGCCAGTGGTCCATCGCTTTCGCTGCCTTCCAGACGCCGGGGAAACAGACGCCCTTCCAGGTCCTGACGGCTAACGGCCTGCCCGCCACGGGCAGCAAACTCCCATTCGACCTCGGTCGGCAAGCGCACAAAACCCAGCCCGCCCTCTTCCGCCGAGGTGCCGCGACCGCTCACCGGTAGCAGGTCTTTGTGGTATTTCATCAGCCAGGCGCTGTACACCGCCGAGAAGCGTTCGGCCTCGAAGCGCGACAATTTCACCTTGGGCAAACGCCCGGCCATGCCTTGCGGGGCCTCGGCTTGCAATGCCTCGCAGGCCGGCGCCGGCTCGCCACTGGCCAACGATTGCGCCTGGGCCATGACCTGGGCGTATTGGCGGGCGGTGACTTCGTATTTGCCGATGAAATAGAGCATCGGTTTGAGCGGGGTCTTGGCGTCCGTCTTGGGCATCAACGGCGTGATGGTCTTGCCCCAATCCTTGGGCAGATCCTTGAGGGTGAACTGGCCGTTGATAAAGTCCCGGCGGTAACCGGAGATGAACGACTGTTGATAACCGGACTCGCCCTCGCTGAATGGATAGCCGAGGCTGATCTCGCGGTCGTCCAGAGTGCCCTGCGCCAGGATATAGACGTAACGGAACACCATTTGCCCTTCGCACGGCAGCGGCAGGCTGATGTCATCGGGCAATGGCTTTGGGTTGTCCAGTTTGTCGGTGCTTTCATCAGCCCAGACCATGCTGGCCAGGCTCAGCGCCACGGCGGCGCCCAGTAACTTATACATCTCGGATTCCTTCACACGCTTGGATACGCGCCACTCGCCAGCCACCACAGACGGCCGCCACGGCGCTGACGCCGAGCACGGCCGCCAGGGCCAACGCGTAGTGACGCGCCAGCAGATGACTGGCGTACTCGCCCGGCACCTGCGCAAATAAATGGTTCAGACCCGATTGCGCCAGGCCATACAGCACGGCACTCAACAGGGCGGCAAGACCGGCGCTGTACAGTGCCTGCACTACCACAAACAAGAGCAACGCCGCCGTGGAAAACCCCAGCAGGCGCAACACCGACAACGCTCGGCGCTTGCGCTCGACCGCCGCCAACGCGCCAGCAAAAATCGCCGCGAACGCTCCCGCCAAGGCCAATCCGGCGATAATCCAGAACACGATCGACAGGTTGCGGCTCAGCGATTGCACCTGGGCGATGGTCTGGGCCTGGGTCGAGACCAGCAGATTCTGTGCAGCGAAGTACTGACGCAACGGCTCGACATCCTTGAGGCTACTGGCGTACAGGCGAAACGCCGGATACACCCGCTGCTCCGTCACGCCCACCGCATCACCTGGCCAACCGAACGCTGGCACGGCGCGACCGTCCCGATAATCTTCAGCC
The DNA here is from genome assembly GCF_024748615.1 of Pseudomonas sp. B21-048. NCBI lineage: Bacteria > Pseudomonadati > Pseudomonadota > Gammaproteobacteria > Pseudomonadales > Pseudomonadaceae > Pseudomonas > Pseudomonas sp. B21-048. Next base: position 5,549,342 of record NZ_CP087168.1, read on the forward strand.
GCTTCCAGTAACGCCAATGACGCGAACAATCCGTCCCGGGCGAAGGCTTCCAGCGGCAGAACACGCAGCACCTGGACGCGAGTGCGCTGAGCCTCGCCACGACCAGCGACCTGCCGACCAAAACTGGCCTGTAGCCAATCACCGGCCTTGGCCCCGAGTTTTTCGGCGGTGGTCTGGCTGAGCAGCACCTGACCCAGCCCCTGGGGCACCGGCAGACTGCCGAGCAAGGGATCGTTGGCGGCGGTGGGGATCATTTCGACGGTCACGGTCGAAGCGCCAGCGGTCAAATCCGTCGTTGCGGCAATCTGCCGGGTGCGCGGCAAGGCGAAAGCCACGTCACTGCGCTGGTTCAACTGTTCGATAAACGCGGCACTGAACCGACCGCCACCCAAGGGAATGATTTCCCGGGTGGCCGGGTCGTTTTCCAGGCGCTCGGTCAAGCTGCTGACCAGGCCGAATTTCAAGCCGAACAGCACCAGCAGCGGAGCGATCACCGCCACCAGCGCCAGTACCGAACAAGCCGACAGCCACGCATCGTTGCGGTAATCCTGCCAGGCCAGAGAAGCCACCAGCGCGCTGCGCATCAGCAGGCCTCCCCGAGAACGGCGGTGACACCGCCATCGATGTCGCGATGACAACTGATGCGCCGCACCTGTAAACCGCTGGCGCGGGCCAGTGACTCGTCGTGGGTGGCGACGACGCAGCACACGCCATGTTCGCGGGCCTGGGTCACCAGCAACTGCATCACGCGCTCCGCGTTCAGCGGATCGAGGGCGGCGGTCGGTTCATCGGCCAGCAGCAGATGTGGCCCATGGGCCAGGGCGCGAGCACAACTCACCCGTTGCCGTTGGCCGACAGACAAATCACCCGGCTTTTTGCCCAATTGATCGGCGATATCCAACGCCCCGGCCAAGCGTTCCACGCTACCGTCGTCTTTCAAGCCGAGCAGTTTGCGCGACAGGTCGATGTTGCCGCGCACGTCCAGAAAATCCAGCAGGCCACCGGTTTGCAGCACGTAGCCCAAGTGCCGGCGACGCAGGTCCGCCAAGGCACTTTGCGCATCAGCGCGCCACAGCCGGGTGATGTCCGTCCTGGTTTGGCCGGGCGAAAAATCAAACTGCCCGGCCTGATCCGGCGCCAGTACCAGCGCCAGCAAATCGAGCAACGTGCTTTTGCCGCAGCCACTGGGACCGACCACCGCCAATTGTTCACCGGCATGCAGTTGCAGCCGTGGAATCATCAGGCTGTAGCGTTGGTGGCCGGCGCCCCGGTGTTTGTGCACTGCGCTCATGTTCAGCATCACGGCAGCGTCGACAACGGAACGCGATACAAGGCATCACCCGGTTCGGCATCGCCGAAACGCACCCAGTTAGCCAAGTCGTTGTGGAAGGTTTCGTAGAGGCGGATCTTCGAATCCAGCTCGTCAATAAAGTCCTCTTGCTCGGCCACGCTCAGCGAAAGCCACAAATCCTGGGTCATGTTCAGCGACTTGCTGCGGTAAGGCAGCCCTTCCAGGTACTCACCCAGAACCCCGCCATCGGCCAGGTTGCCACCCTTGCGCAAGGCCGAGGGATCGCGGCTCATGTAGGCACTGGCGCTGGCGATTTCCTGGAAGAAATTCTTCGGCGAGGTCTGGGTTTTGCGGGCCGCATCGACGATCAGTTTCAGCGATTGCTGCAAGTCGTTGAGCTGCAACTTGGTCAGCATCACGCACACCTGGAACGCCGGCAGTGCCGGGTTGGTCAGGTCGCGGTCGGCGGTCCAGGCGCTGACCAGTTGCGGCGCCTGGCTGGCGGCTTTACGCCCCAGGAAGTCCATGTGCATCGCGTAGCCGACGGCCGCCGATTTGTCAGTCAGGCTCGGCGCGGCGCTCAGCAGCGGCACAGTTTGCGGCTTGTTGCCACGCACCTGATGCACCAGATTGGCAAACACCGAACCGATCTCGTCGACCCGCTCACCGAACTTGCGCACATCGGCGCCCGGCACCGGAATGTACAGGTCGCCGATCTGCGGGTTGGCGTCGGCGGTCAGGGTGCGATATTGGCTTTGCGCACCACCATGGGTTTTCTTGCCGGCATCGCTGAGCAGGTGCAAGGCGTAGATCTTGATCTGCTTGCCCTGCGCGGCCTGGCGCACTTCGGCTTCGTTCATTTGCGTGGCGGCATACGGGTCGTTTTTGCGCAAGGCACCGGCATCGGTGACCAACAGGATCAAGCGCCCGCCATAGCCGGACCAGTCCATGCCCTCGACCGCTTCCATCACACCGGCAAACGCATCTTCGTTGAACGAATGGCTAGAGACCGTGGACGCTTTGACCTGCCGCGCCAGGTCCATGAAGCGCTGTGGGTCGCGGCCCTGTTCCAGGGTGATCAAGGTTTTAGCGACGTATTCCAGACCCGGTGTTTTCTGCGTGCTGCTGCGAAACCCTACCAGGCCGAAGCTGACACTGTCCTGCTCGCCCCGCTCGGCGATGCGGGTTTGCAGTTGGTGTACGACGTCGCGGACCTGATCGATGTAGGGCTGCATGGACACGGTGGTATCAACGACCAACACCACGGCGGTGCGGAACGCGTCGGCGTTAGCAGTAGTGATTGGCGTGTTGTTGGCTGTGACCTTCGGCGCATTGCCAGGGTCGATGGACGCCACGTTCAGCAACTGCACCGACTGGCCGTTCTCATCGAAGCTCTCGCGCGAATCGAAAATTGGCAACAGGTAAAACTGATTCTGCGGCACCGCACTGGCGGCCGGTTCCAGGGCCAGTACCTGCTGGTTGTCTTCGCGATTCTGCTGGGCCTTGAGCAGCAGGTTTTTTGCCGTCGACGGATCTGCCAGCAGTTTCTCCACGTCACCGGGCTGACGCAGGAACATCACCGGCGCACGGCCGGAGCGTTCGGTGAATTTAAGTACCAGGCTTTGCTTCCAGTCGCTGACTTGCGCGGCCGGCAACCAGCCGTCACTGCGCCCGTCGGTGGCGGCGCCGACACGCAACCACGCGCTGCCATCCACCTCTTTGCGCTGATAGACGTAAAGCACCGAGAACGCCGGCAAGGCCTTGTCAGGTGTGGCCCCCGGGTCGCTGGCGAGTTTCGCCCCTGGCTTGCTGAGTACTCGCTGGAACAAGGTCTTTTTGCCGGTCATCAGCAGCGGACGCTGACCGCCATCGACCTCCGTCGCCACGAAGGGCTTTACGGGTGGCGCCACGGTCGGCGGCGCACTGGCCGGCGGTGAAACCACCGGCACCTTGGCATCGGCTTCGACGTCACCGGACAGCCACCAATAACCCGCGCCGCCCAAGGCCAGCGCTACGGCTACCGCGACGGCGGCGAGTGCGAGCACCGGCCCCTTGCGCGGCTCCGAGACTGTGGGGTGCAGCGTCGGCTTCACCGTTGGCGCAACAGGCTTGGGTCGAGGTTGTGGCTGCACGGGGCCGGTCGGTATATCGATGGACACTGGCGTCAGTCCCGCCAGGTCATTGCTCACCGCAATCGGCAATACCGGAATGGGCAATGGCCGGATGGTGGTCGCTTCAACCGATTCCCTAGGCAAATTATCCAGCGCCTGCAACAGCGCCGCTGCATCCGGGTAACGCTCGGCCGGATCCTTGGCCAACAGCTTGCGCAGTACCTCTTGATAACGACCGTGGTGCACTGGCAGTTCCGGCAACGGTTCGGTCAAATGCGCCAGGGCCGTGGAGAGTGCGTCGTTACCGGTATACGGCAGTTTGCCGACGAGGATTTCGTAGAGCACCACGCCCAGGGCATACAGATCGGCCCGGCCGTCAATGTCCTGACCGCGCGCCTGTTCCGGGCTCATGTAGCTGGGGGTGCCGACAGCGAAACCGGCCTGGGTGAACTGAGTGCGGTCGTCGAGAGACTTGGCGATGCCGAAGTCCGACAGCACCGCCGTGCCATCGGCGCGAAACAGAATATTCGCCGGTTTGACGTCGCGATGCACCAGCCCCAACCCATGGGCATAGCCCAGGGCCGAGGCGATCTGGCGGACGTAGATCAGGCCTTGCTCTGGTGTCAGGCCAGCGGCTATACGCTCCTTGAGCGTGCCGTTGGGCAGGTATTCCATGGCCATGTAATACAGCTCACCGACATTGCCGATGTCATGGATGGTGACCGTATGCGGGTGAGACAGGCGCGCCAGGGTTTTGCCTTCGCGCAGGAAGCGCTCGCAGAAACTCGGGTCGGCCGCCAGCGCGGCGGCCATGACCTTCAATGCCACCTTGCGTTCCAGCGAGCGCTGGGTCGCCAGGTAAACGCTGGCCATGGCGCCTTCGCCGATCTCATCGCCGATGTCGTAGCCCGGGATCAGAATGTTCGCGGTGAGGTTCATGAAGGCACCTTCACGACGATGACGGTGATGTTGTCCGGAGCGTCGCGCCTCAGGCCCAGGGACACCAGGCTGCTGGCGATTTCCCCGGGGTCGTCGTGGCCCAGCACCTCGGCGATTTCATGGTCCTCGACGGTCTTGGTCAGCCCGTCGCTGCACAACAGATAGCTGTCGCCGGGCTTCAACAGCAACTCGACCTTCGCCAGCTCCAGCTGTGCCTGGACCCCGATGGCGCGGGTGACAATATTGGACCGCGGATGCACCCGGGCTTCGGCTTCGCTGAGCAGGCCACTGTCCTGCAAATCCTGGACGTAACTGTGGTCCCGCGAGATGCCTTCGAGCAGGCCGTCACGCAGGCGATACAAGCGGCTGTCACCTGCCCACAGGCACACCCCGCGCAAGTCACGTGCCGCCAGCACCACCACCGTGCTGCCCATCATGGTCACGCCGCGGTTGGCGGTTTCTTCACGCACGGCGGCATTGACCCGCAACAGATCGGTTTTCAGCGCAGAGACGTATTCATCCAGCGAGCGGCCCACGGCAATGCTACGCAGGCTGTCGACAATCAGACTGCTGACGTAGTCGCCCGCCGCGTGCCCGCCCATGCCATCGGCGACCACCCACAGACCGTTTTCCGGCCGGTCCAGGCAAGCATCTTCGTTCACTTGGCGGACCATGCCGACATGGCTCTTGCTTGCAGACTTGAACGTCTTTCCAAGGCTTGGACACATCTACACAACACCTTCTTGGCCGAGCAAAAATTGCGCAAAATCAGCGGCGGCCGGCAGGCCCTGGCACCGCATCAAGCCGGGCGCGATGCGCTCCGAACCCTGGCCCCACCACAGGCTGAAGCCTTCGCAGGCCGACTCGGCGAGCGCATTCATCCGCCGTTGCGGGTCGGTGGCATCGAAGCGATGCAGGCTGGCGAATCGGCTGCTCGGGGTGCGTGGCAGATACATCGGGTAGCCCAAGGTCTCCAGCTGCGCGCCAAAGGCTTCGAAACTGGCCTCCACGTTCAGCGTACTCAGCAACAGGTTCTCCACCCGCTCAAACCAATTATCCGCACCGCCGACCACCGATGCCGGGTCCGCATCCGGGTCCAGCAGCACTGCGACGGTCAACGGAAAATACCGGCCAACTCGATCGATGCTCGGCATCACCACGCCGACGGCAGCGTCCGGCCCGCACACGCCAGGCGCGACCATGAAGCGCCACAAGGGACTGACCAGATAGGCGTCCAGCCAACGCTCGCCGAGGCTCGTCTGGCTGGCGAGCAGGCCAGCCGCCAGCCACGAATCCCAGGGGTCGATAAAACTCTTCGGCAAGCCACGGCTGACAAAGTCCCCGCGACTGGCCAGCTTTCCATAGAAGCCCGGTGTACTCATAACCGCTCCGGCAGGCTGAAACCGTTGAGCACACGACTCTTGAATGGGTTGAAGGCGCTGTTGGCCCGCAGCTCATAAGAAACGCTGGCGCCATCGACCCGCAGCCGCAGATTGAAGCGATCCGGCGAGTTGCCGGCGGTCAGGTCCGATTGTTCCAGCAGGCGGAACCAGGCCCAAGGCCCGTCCAGGGTAATGCCCGAACGACCGCTGGCCGAAGGCGGCATAATCGAAATCCGCACCACACCGATGCTGCCGGGGTTAGGCCATTGCATGGAGGTGGGGCGGCTCGGACCATGGTCGTAGCTCAATTGCTGGCCATCGAGGTCGAGCAAAAACTGGGTGATGGTGGCGTCCATCGCCACGGGCTTGAGTTCGAAGCGCACCATCGGCTGGGTGCCGCCGGAACGGAAAAACGCATCCCGGATGGTCGCTGCCCGCTGGAAGGTTTGCAGCACGCCCGGGGCGATGCCGAGCTTCTGCGCGGCGCCCGGTTGCCAGCGCCAGGCCTGGGTCGAGGTATCCACGTACGGCTGCAGGTATTTGCGGAAGTAGTTGTCCATCACCCCGCCCACGCCGAAGAACTGGCCGAAGTCGTCCAGGGTCGCGTCCCGCGCACTGCCCGGCGACATCGGATAACGCCCGGCCAGGGACTGGCGATAGATGTTCACCACTTCGCTGGTCCAGGCCGCGTTCAGTTGATTGCGTACTCCGCCCATCATGCTGTTGGTGGTGGAGTTGACCACCGACTTGACCAGGCCCTGCACCAGCGGCGGCTGACGCTCGGCGTTGAGGCTGACCCGTGTCGCGGCCGCCGTGGCCTGGTTCTTGGCTTCGCCGAGCAAGGCGTCGCCGCTGGCGCCGACCATGGCGCTGACCTGCACATACAGGGCGTTCATGTCGGCCAGAAGGCCGTCGATGGCTGCCGGCTCGCCTTCGCTTTTGCTGACGATGCTGTTGAGTCCGGCAAAATGCGCGGTGATTGGATCTTCACTGGCATCCGGCGTGTTTTGTGTCGCCTGCTCTTGGCCGAGCAAGCTGCCCAGACGCTCCTTGAGCTTGTCGACCCCGCCCTCCACCGGTGCGCCCTTGGCGGCCAGCAGGCGTTCTTCCTGTTGCAAGTCGGTTTCTTTTGCCACTGCCACCAGCAGTTTTTTCAACGGCGAGGTCGGGCCGGAAATCACCCGCAGCACATCGGCGGCCTGGGCCACGCTAGTGATCGGCACAAAGTCGATATCAGCCAGCAAGGCATCCCACTGGCGTTGGTAATCCTGGAAATACAGACGGCGCACGTCGGCGGCCAGGCTTGCAACGTTCTGTTGTTCTGCCTGATCGTTACCGAGGACCCACTGTTCCTCGGCCAAGGTGCCGGTCTGGCTCAGGCTGGTGAGCAAAAACCCTTGGCGGTAACCCTTGGCGGTGAAGAAACCGCTCAAGGGTTCGCCCAGTGGCTTGCCGCTCTTGCGGCTGAACACCAGCGCGGCATCGCGCCCGGCCGCTTCGTTGAGACGAAAGTCCGGGATGCCTTCCGGCAGTTTCTGCCGCTTGACCCGGTCATAGACGCGCTGGGCCACCGGCAGCTGCTGCAACTGTCGGCGCAGGTCGTCGATCAGGCGCGTGTCCAGACGTGCGGTGGGCGGATGGCGCTCGAACAGTGCCTGCAAATGCTCCCCGAGGGCTGCGCGCTGCTCGCCCGGCAAGTCGCGCGGCAGGCTGCGATCCCAGTCCAGGGCGATCCACGCCTTGATGAAGTCGGCATCGTAATGCTCGCTGTCGGCGAGCATCAGGTAGGCCTTCAAGCCTTCGTAAAGGAAATCCGAATTGCCGCCACCGTGCAGTTGCTCTTCGATGCGCGTGAGCAAGCGTGGCGCGAAGACCGCGATCAACAGCTTGCGATAGACGCTGCCAGACTCGGCTTCAAGCATGTTGCCCTGATACAGGCCCAGGCCTTCGGCCCAGCTCGGCGCGTCGTCGGCCAAATGCTTGACCGCGTTGAGCAAGGGCAACACCGCCAGCACGTCCCGTTGTGCCGGGCTGAGGTTCTGCACGGCCTGGCCCAGGGGCGCGACTTTCTGATCGACTTGCGCGATGTATGCCTGGTTGGCGCGGTAGCTGACCCACCACAAGGTCCCGACCACCAGCACCAGGGCCACGGTCGAGGCCAGCACGCCCCGGGCGATCCACTTGCGCCGACGTTCGACTTTCGGATTGACCCCCACCAGCCCACGCTCGGCAAAGGCCACGGCGCTGAAGAGTTTTTCAATGAAGTAACTGCGCCCGGTGCCGTTCTGGCGCGCCAGGTGCTGGCGGTCCAGGTTCATGCTCTGGGCCATGGAGCCGATCAGCCGGTCAATCGGGCTGCCTTCCTGGGTGCCGCTGGTGAAATACACCCCGCGCAACAGCACTCGCTCTTCGAAGGCGTTGGGTTTGAACACACCCTCGAGGAAGCCTTGCAGGCAATCCTTCAACGCGCCGAACTGTTGCGGAAAACCGTAGATCAGATCGCGTCGCGCCGGGTCGCGCTCCTGTTGCAAACGCTCCACCAAACGATCGTTGAGGCGCTGTTCCAGGCCGGTGAATTCGCTTTGCAGATGGGCCAGCGGGCTGTCATTGTTTTTGCCGTCGTCCAGGGCAAAGGTCATACCCCAGACCTGGGTCCGTTCTTCCTTGCTCAGGGTATCGAAATACTCCATGAACCCTGGCACCAGATCGAGCTTGGTCAGCATCAGGTAGATCGGAAAGCGTACGCCGAGTTGCGTATACAGCTCCTGGATACGCAGGCGGATCGCGGCGGCATGGGCCGCGCGCTCGGTGTCGCTGCCCAGCAGCAGATCGGAGAGGCTGATGGCGATAAACGCGCCATCGATCGGACGTCGGGCCCGCTGTTTTTTCAACAGGCCGAGAAAACCCAGCCACGCGGCTTTATCGACTGTCGCGTCGCTGTCCTGGGTGGTGTAGCGCCCGGCGGTGTCGAGCAGCACGGCCTGGTCGGTAAACCACCAATCACAATTGCGCGTGCCACCGACGCCGCGGACCGCACCGGCGCCCAACTGCGCCGCCAACGGAAAATGCAGCCCGGAATTGACCAGCGCCGTGGTCTTGCCCGAACCCGGCGGGCCGATGATCACGTACCACGGGAGTTCATACAGGTTACGTCGCTCGTCACCACCCAGCTTGGCTTTCTTCAACAACGCCAGGGCTTCATCCATGCGCTGGCGCAGGGTTTCGAGTTCTTCAGCAGTGGCGATACTGGTCGGGTCCGGCGGGGTTTGCGCCGCCAGGCTGCGCATCACTTCAGCGGCCTGACGGCGCGCCTGGATGATGCGAAACACTCGATAGGCGATCCACACCGCGAACAGCAGAATGATCAGCGCCCAGCGCCGGCCTTCAGGCACCAGGAATTCGAGCAGCGGCCCGACAAACCAGATGATCAGGCTCAGAGCGATCAGCCCCAGCACCGGAATGACCCAGCGGATGATAAAACTGAAAAACGCCTTCACTCGACCCCCTCCGCCAACACTGTGATTTCGACCCGACGGTTGCGTGCGCGGCCCTCTGTTGTAGCGTTCGAGGCCAACGGTTCGGTGTCGCTGCGGCCTTCGGCGCTGAAGCGTTCAGGCTGGCCGGTTTTGGCCGAAAGGATTTGCAGCACCGAAGTGGCCCGCGCCTCGGACAAGGCCCAATTCGATGGAAACCGCAAAGTGGCAATCGGGCGATTGTCACTGTGGCCAGTCACCCGGACCTGGCCCTTGACCTTACGAATGGCATCGGCGATGCGCAGCATCAGCGGCTGAAAATTGTCGACGATGCTGGCACTGCCCGAGGCGAACAGTTCATCGCCACGGATGGTCACCACTGAACGGTCAACGGCGTCTTCCACCGCTATCCGCCCAGCCTTGATTTCATCGGCAAGAAAGCCCGCCAGGCGTGGACGCTCGACCAGTTTCGGTTGCACCACCGGACGGTCGATGGCCTGCACCGGGATCTCACCCAGCGCATGGATATTTTTAAACACCGGCTCGGCATCGGCGGCCAGTTTCAAGCGCAGCCCGAACAGCAGTGCCAGCAGCAACGCCACGCCGATGGCCACGGCGATCCATGGCGGCATGAATTGCGCCAGCCGGTCGCGGGCCACGGTAACGCCACGCCAATGGGGCGACAGTTCACGCTCATAATCGCCACGGGCGCCGCGGATGACCGCACTGGTGCGCTCACGCAAGGCTTCCAGTTGGCTGCGACCGTCGTTCATGACCCGATAACGCCCTTCGAAACCCAGGCACATGCACAGGTACAACAGCTCCAGCAGATACAAACGTTCGCGGGGGCTTTGCAGGCAATGTTCCAACAGCTGGAACACCTTCTCGCCGCCCCAGGCTTCGTTGTGCACGGTGATTAGCAGGCTCTGTTTGCCCCAATCGCTGGCACCACCCCACGGCGTACTCAACACCGCTTCATCCAGGGCGGTGCACAAGGCATAACGGGCCAGCAACACATCGTTGCGCAATACGCCGGCAGCCTCGGCGCGCTCCTCGAACTGGCGCAGGTAGGCCAGCAATTGCGCCCGCAGGCTCGCCGGCGCCGGGTGAGCAATGGTGTTGCGCAAACGGGTCAGCAACGCCAGCAAGGGGCCAGCGGCGCTCTCCAGGGGGTTGAGACCTTCGGCCGTGCCGATCAAAAGCGGCGCGGCCGGCATCGAAAGCGGCGCGGCCTGGGCGCGACCCGCCTGCGGTCGGAGCGGGTCGGCGCCACGGCCACCGGGTGTCGGCATGAATTGGGTACGATCGTCGTTGCTCATTGCGGTTTATCCTCGGATCGCCCAGAAAGCCAGGTTCAGCCCCGGGAATTGGCCCGCAATGTGGAATGCAAAACCGCCGGAGTTGGCCAGTTGCTGCCAATGCTCGCTGCCCCGGTCCAGTTCGTAATAAGTGGAGCCTGTGTGATATGGGATTTGCCGTGGTGCCACCGGCAACGGCAGCAGGCCGATGCCCGGCAATTGCAGGTTGACCAGATCGCGGATGTGTTCCACCGAGCCAACCTTGCTCTGCTGGCCGAAGCGTCCGCGCAGGGTCTCGGCGGGCACGTCGGCGCGCACCACCAGGATGAAGCTGGCGCTCTCGAGTAGCGTCTTGTCAGCCAGCATGGCCACATGAATGCCGTAGGCTTTTTCGACGATTGGAATCGGCGTGGCCTTGCTGTCGATCAACATCGACAGCGCCTCACGCAAGGCCTGCATCACCGGCGCGAAACTCAGCGCCAGATCATCGTGCTGGTACTGCGGGTATTCCTGGGGTCGCCGCCCGGAAGCGGTAAAGGTCGAGAACTCCCCAGCCAGGCTCACCAGCTCGCTGTAAAACCGCTCGGGGTGCAACGGGCTCAACTGGCTCAAATGCTGGATCAACGGCTGGGCACGGTTGACCAGTTGCAGCAGCATGAAATCGGCAATCTCCGAGGCACCACCGGCACCGGACGCCACCACGCGCCCGGCAAGGGCTTCGCCGCGCTGATGCAGCAGGCCCAGCAGTTCGCTGCGAAACGCCGCCAAGGGGTTGGAGGCGACCACATCCAGCAGCGGCGGGATGTACGTGTTGTCGAGCACCAAGGCGCGGTCGGCGCGTTTTTCCTTGATACGCACCAGACCGATGGCGGCGTAGTCGCTGATGCCATCCTGGGCAACCAATAATCGCAGCGCCCTCGAACCCACGGCCACCGGCACCTGGTTTTCGAACGGCGCGTTGTCGTCCCGCACTTCGCGCACCTGGCTCACGTAGCGCGCAGCGCCCAGGGCTTCGCCTTCGTCAACGGTATCGCGCGCACCGGCGCGCTTGAGCGGCAAGGCCAGGTACACCAGACCATCGCGCAGGTTGTCATCGACATTCAGCGGGCTCGGCGCCAGGTCATCCTGAGGAATGTTGAAGGGCGTGCCGTCCGGCAACAGGCCCCGCGCCGAGACGATGGCCAGTTTGCCCTGGGCCAGCAGACCCTGGTCGATCAGCAATTCGGAGAAACCCCAGGCGCCGGCCGACAATGGGCGGCTCCGGGCGTCGATGAGGTTCTCCAGGTAACGGTCATGCTGCTGGAAGTGCTGCGTTCCAATGAACATGCCTTCCGACCAGACCACGCGATTGTTCCAGGACATGGGGGCTCCGATTTATTGGGCAGGGCTGGATGGGGAAACCGCGACGGCGCTGCGCACGGCGCGCACGTCGAGGCTGATCTGGTATTCGGTGTATTGGCGCGGCGGGACGGTCATCACCGTGCGCCACAACGACTGATCCAGCTCGCGATACCCCACCAGTACGCCGATATGGCGGGTGGCCGGGTCGAGGTCGCGCTGCAGGCTCAACTGCTGGCCGGGCTGGATCAGCACTTCGTCCTGGTCGATCAGGTCTGCGCCGAGCGTCGCCTGGGCCCGTTCGGCCAGTGCGAAATAATCGGAACGGCCGAAGGTGGCGGCGTTTTTCAATTCGAAAATACGCACCCGGACCGGGGCTGGCTGGCCAGTGGCGCCGGGGTTGAGCCCGGCAATGGCGTGAAAGTGCAACTCGACGGCGGCCGTGTCGGCCTCGGCCTCAGCCTCTTCGGGCTGGGGTTTGGCCGCATCCTTGGCACATGCGGTCAGCAGAAGCGCGGTGGCAACTGCGAGTAAAAACCTGGGAATCATCCTGCGTCCTCAATGACGTTTCAGCTATCCGTTGTTCCGTTCTTTGCTATGAATGGCGCTATGCGATGGCGATGCTCAGCCGCGGCGCTGCCGTGTACTGTGTTCTTCGTAGGCGCGGCTGAATTCCCGACCGAACAGGTCCTGGAAATCCTCCTGGGCCTCGCGGGAAATATTGCTGTAGAGCTCGGTGAACTGCTGCCAGTACTGGGCCTGTCGCGAGCCATGGAAAATGCTCGACAGGCCACCGGGCTTGCCCATGCGCTCTTCCAGCTGCGCCGGTTCAAAGCGCGCCAGCAGATGCTTGATCGCAGCTTCCACGCCGGCCATCACCGCCAATTGGTGGGCACGCAAATCATCGAAGCTGTCGCGCACAGCCAGGTCCGGCGCCATGAACGCCTGATTGCTGTGGCGCAACAGCAACAGCAAGGCTTCATCGACATTGGGAGCGAATTTCAGCGGATTGTTTTCCACCGGCTGAATCATCGTCTGCTGAATGCGGAACTCGCCCTTGAGGCTGCTACGGGCGCGCAAGACATCGATCAGGCCTTCGACCATCAGCCGATAACTGCGACCGATGCTTTCCATTTGCGCCTCGGCCTGGGCCTTGTCCAGGCGCACTTGATCCAGCCCGGCACCGCGTAGAAAGGCTTGCAACAGGTCGGGTTGAGCATTGTCGGCCGGGCTGATCAGGGGCTCGACGATAGCCACGGGCGGTTCGCAAAGGGGTGCCGGTTCGATCGGTGCGCTGATGTGAGGTACGGCTGGCGGCGCAACCTCTGCAACAGGCAAAGGGGCAACAGCCACCGGCGCAGGCTTGTCGCTGAACAGGTCCCAATCTTCCGGAATCACCGGGGCCGACGCCAATGGCTCAGGCCCGGCCACGGGCGCTGGGTCGGGGATCGGGGTCGGTGGGCGGAAATCGTGCAGCTCGGCCGGGACATGGTCGGGCTGGGTGGCCGGCGGAACGCTGGTCGGTGTCAAAAAGTCGAACAGGTCCGGCATCGTGTCCATGGCCGATACGCCCTGAAAATGTGCAGGGGGGGTCATGGGCAACGACGTCGGCGTATTCACAACGGCGCCCTGACGTCCCATCAGGGCCTCAAAGCTGCTGGACGAATCAGCGAAAGGGTTGCCGTCGGTCACTGGCAGACTGAAATCAATACGCGCCTGGATTTCATAATCACCGATGCGAATAACTTCGCCATCTTGCAACGGCTCGCTGTTTCCCTTGCGCAGACGAATACCGGCCTTGACCAATTCCACACCATTAGTGCTGTTATCGGTTAAGTAATACCGACCATCTTTATATTGAATACTGCAATGTTTGCCGGAAACCAAGCGTTCAGGGTCGGGCAATACCCAGTCATTATCAGAGTTTCGGCCTATCGCCATCACACCCTGATTCATGGATTTCTCAGGGCACTGGCCAGGGGTAATTTTGTGATAACTAGTGATAGTCAAACACAGCGACATCTTGCCTCCTTGCTGAACACTTTGCGCGCGGACGAATCGGGATTCACTCCCGCCAGACTCGGTCCGACGACCTTGCAAACAACCTCGAAAAACGGCTTTTTGCCAGCATGTTTGCTGATCTTAACCGGCTTGAATGACAAAAAACCTGCATCAGTGCCTGCCTCGACCCATCGGTCGCGCGGGTTGTTAAGCACCTCACATCTGTCATACAGGGGAAATAGCTTACCTTGACAAGCCATAAGTACTACACCAAAAATAACAACTTCTTGAATAACGATGATGGCGCTTTGAGATCACTGCGTATCCAAAGGGCCATTACACTCAAGGAAACATGCGTAGTTCCACCTGGCGCTAACGTGTGAACTGCCCGACTCTGTCAGTCGGGCGATAGGGAGATCAAATTCAGTGGAAGTGCCTTTATTGCTCGCCGCCGTTTCCGCGACTTCGCCCTGTGGCGAAGATCTGGAATACGACGCGGATTTTTTGCGCCTGGAACGCGATTCCCAAGGCCAGCCCGAGCGCAGCATGGGCGATTCGATATTGCCTGCCGCCCCCCCTGAATGGCGCAGCATCCAGCAGCAAAGTCTGGATTTGTTGCAACGCAGCAAAGACCTGCGTATCACCCACTTCCTTTTGCAAAGTTCCCTTGCCCTCGAAGGCGTCACCGGCCTGGCCCGCGTCCTGACGCTGATCAGCGAGTTGCTCAAGCAGTACTGGGCCGACCTGCATCCGCGCCTGGATGCCGAAGACGACAACGACCCCACCGTGCGCATCAATGCCCTCGCCGGCCTGACGTCCGATGCCACCATTCGCCTGTTGCGCGAAAGCATCCTGACCCGTTCGCGAACCTTTGGTGTTGTCAGCCTGCGCGCCGCCGCCAATGCCAGCGGCTTGCAAAGTTTCCCTGACGAAAACCTCGGCGCCGAGCAGCTCGCTGGGGCGTTCCTGGACAGCGATCCCGAACAGTTGGAAATCACCCGGGCAGCTTTGCACGAGGCCCGCAGCGTCGCCGAGGCCATCGAGCAACAGATCAGCGAACACATCGGTTCCGCCCAGGGCGTTGACCTTGGCCCATTGAAGCAACCACTAAAAATGGCCCTGCAGATTCTCGGCCAGTTCGCCCCGCAGAGCGGCGACAGCCCCCTGCCCGATTCCATCAGCGACGACAATGCCGCGCCGGTTGAACACCCCGCCGCGCCGAGCACACCGCGCAGCACCGGCGAAATCAACAACCGCGACGATGTGCTGCGCAGCCTGGACCGGATTCTTGCGTATTACACCCGCCATGAACCCTCCAGCCCGCTACCGGTGCTGTTGAACCGGGCGAAGAATCTGGTGCACGCCGACTTTGCGGCCATCGTGCGCAACCTGATTCCCGACGGCATGAGCCAATTTGAAAACCTGCGCGGACCAGACAGCGAATAAAAGCGAACGGATCACGCAGTCACGTCACCGGTACCACCGATGACGCCAACACCGTCGCTCAAGCGACCAGGAGCAGCAACGTGGCGAAGCAAAGTTCTCAGAAATTCATCGCGCGCAACCGCGCGCCTCGAGTGCAGATCGAGTACGACGTCGAGCTCTACGGCGCCGAGAAAAAGGTCCAGTTGCCCTTCGTCATGGGCGTCATGGCGGACCTCGCCGGCAAGCCCGCCGAGCCTCTGGCGCCTGTGGCCGATCGCAAATTCCTCGAGGTGGATGTCGACAACTTCGATTCGCGCCTCAAGGCCATGCAGCCACGCGTCGCGTTTCACGTGCCCAACGAGCTGACCGGCGAAGGCAACCTGAGCCTGGACATCACCTTTGAAAGCATGGACGACTTCAGCCCCGCCGCCGTGGCGCGCAAGGTCGACTCGCTGAACAAGCTGCTCGAAGCGCGCACCCAACTGGCCAACTTGCTGACCTACATGGACGGCAAGACCGGTGCCGAAGAAATCATCATGAAGGCCATCAAGGATCCGGCGCTGCTTCAGGCGCTTGCCAGTGCGCCGAAGCCAGCCGAGCCTCAGGCTTAATCAGGACGAATGATCATGACCGATTCAGTACGTGCAGACGCTCAGAAACTGGGCACCACCGAAGAAGCCAGCGAGTTCGCCTCCCTGCTGCTGCAAGAATTCAAACCCAAGACCGAACGCGCTCGCGAAGCCGTCGAGACCGCCGTGCGCACCCTGGCCGAACAGGCCCTGGCGCAGACCGACCTGGTGTCCAACGACGCCATCAAGTCGATCGAATCAATCATTGCCGCCATCGACGCCAAGCTCACCGCCCAGGTCAACCAGGTCATCCACCACCCGGAATTCCAACAACTGGAAAGCGCCTGGCGTGGCTTGCACTACCTGGTCAACAACACCGAGAGCGATGAGCAACTGAAGATTCGCGTGCTCAATATCTCCAAGACCGACCTGCACAAGACCCTGAAGAAATTCAAGGGCACCGCGTGGGACCAGAGCCCGATCTTCAAGAAGATGTACGAAGAAGAATACGGCCAGTTCGGCGGCGAACCTTACGGTTGCCTGGTGGGCGATTACTACTTCGACCAGTCGCCTCCAGACGTAGAACTGCTGGGCGAACTGTCGAAAGTCTGCGCCGCCATGCACTCGCCGTTCATCGCAGCCGCATCGCCGACCGTGATGGGCATGGGCTCGTGGCAGGAACTGTCGAACCCGCGCGATCTGACCAAAATCTTCACCACACCGGAATACGCCGGCTGGCGCTCGCTGCGCGAATCGGAAGACTCGCGCTACATCGGCCTGACCATGCCGCGTTTCCTCGCGCGTCTGCCGTATGGCGCCAAGACCGATCCGGTGGAAGCCTTCGCCTTCGAAGAAAACACCGACGGCGCCGACAGTTCCAAGTACACCTGGGCCAACGCCGCTTACGCGATGGCGGTGAACATCAACCGTTCGTTCAAACACTTCGGCTGGTGCTCGCGCATTCGTGGCGTGGAGTCTGGCGGTGAAGTGGAAAACCTGCCAGCGCACACCTTCCCGACTGACGATGGCGGCGTGGACATGAAGTGTCCGACCGAAATCGCCATTTCGGACCGCCGCGAAGCGGAATTGGCGAAGAACGGTTTCATGCCGCTGCTGCACAAGAAAAACACCGACTTCGCCGCGTTCATCGGCGCCCAGTCGTTGCAAAAACCGGCCGAATACGATGACCCGGACGCCACCGCCAACGCCAATCTGGCCGCGCGCCTGCCGTACCTGTTCGCCACCTGCCGTTTCGCCCATTACTTGAAGTGCATCGTGCGCGACAAGATCGGCTCCTTCAAAGAGAAGGACGAAATGCAGCGTTGGTTGCAGGACTGGATCCTCAACTACGTCGACGGCGACCCTGCGCACTCCACCGAAACCACCAAGGCCCAGCATCCATTGGCGGCGGCCGAAGTGATCGTCGAGGACGTGGAAGGCAATCCGGGGTACTACAACTCCAGGTTCTACCTGCGCCCGCACTATCAGCTCGAAGGTCTGACCGTGTCGCTGCGCCTGGTATCCAAGCTGCCTTCGGCCAAAGGCGCGTAACACCGAGCTTGATGTGATCGTTCCCACGCTCAGCGTGGGAATGCCGCCCGGGACGCTCCGCGTCCCAGTGATGCGGAGCGTCCCCAGATGCGTTACCACGCAGAGCGTGGGAGCGATCAACAAAACACAATGTGGTAGAGACCACACACGGAGAAAACATGGCTGTTGATATTTTCATCAAGATCGGCGACATCAAGGGCGAGTCCATGGACAAGGCCCACAAGGACGAAATCGACGTCTTGAACTGGAGCTGGGGCATGTCTCAGTCCGGCAACATGCACGTGGGCAGCGGCGGTGGTGCCGGCAAGGTGAACATCCAGGACCTGTCGCTGACCAAGTACGTCGACAAAGCCTCACCGAACCTGATGATGCACTGTGCCAGCGGCAAGCACATCGACAAGGTCAAGCTGACCGTGCGCAAGGCCGGCGGCGAAAGCCAGGTCGAGTACATGATCATCAACCTGGAAGAAGTGCTGGTCACTTCCCTGAGCACTGGCGGCTCGGGTAGCGATGATCGTCTGACTGAAAACCTCACCCTGAACTTCGCCAAGGTGCTGGTGGACTACCAGCCGCAAAAGGCCGATGGCACCAAGGAAGGCGGGCCGGTCAAGTTCGGCTGGAACATCCGCCAGAACGTCAAGGTGTAATCGAACATGCCCCCGGCGTTACACGCCGGGGGTGTTTTAGTGCCTGCTCGAATCCAATCCTTTTCCACCCGGTGTCTGAGTCATGGCCAAGCCTTCGTTTATTAATTTGTGGAGCAGCTATCCCACCGTCAAGGATCCCTGCGACCAGCCTTGGGGCAACCAGTGCGCGATTCGCATGAGTGTCGCGTTGAATGGCGAGTTGAGCATCAAGGTCAACAATTCGACCTACACCGATCCCAAATGCAAGCATGACCATGCCCGTGGCGCCGAGTCCCTGGCAAACTGGCTCTGGCGGCATCATTTAGGGCGCCCGACCATTCTGAGTGGTAGCGCAACCGATCGGCTGACACTCAGCCAGAAGACCGGGATCATCTTTTTCAAGGATTGCTTTGCCCGTGCACAAGAGTCTGAAGGCCAACGTTCAGGCGACCACATCGATCTATGGAATCGTGGCCGAACCAAAGGCTTCTTTGATGGTGACTTCCTTTCCAGACAGGTCTGGTTCTGGGAGTTGACATGATAGGACCAACGCTACGGGCCACACTCCTGTGCAGCCTGTTGATCAGCTTGAATGCCTGCGCTGAAACCGCCCCCGATCAACTCGACGCACCTGCTCGCACTCAAGGAACATTCGCGGGCCAGACACTTAAGTTGGTCGACCTGAATGGTCAATGCGCGGTCCTCAAACCTGATCAGACTCATCTGGAACTGGGTATGGAATGGCCGTGCTATTTCAACCTGAACCCAAAGGGTGAATTGCGGGTAGAAATGTTCAAAGGCGTTCCGATCTTTCTAGTCGAACGGAGCATGCCCGAACCACCGCCCAGTCGGGACTGCGATACAAAATCCCAGGCTGTACGCAAAATCAATGGCTTTCTAGAGGCTTCGTCGGTCAACCCCAGCGCCATGTGCGGGCTTGGCCAGCAAGACCAGAAAATGTTTACGGCGCTATTCCGGTGGTAACCGAAATCGCCACCCGCGATCGCCTGCAACCATCCCTGCTGGACCGGTTGACCGACGACGAACCGAACAACCTCAAGGAAAGCGCCGACAAGCGCGTGCTCTCCCTGACCCAATTGAAAGCCTCGGTGCTGCGTGACCTGGCGTGGCTGCTCAACACCACTTCGTTGCTCAGCGCCGACGCGACGTTGCACACCGAGGCTGGCACGTCGGTGGTCAACTTCGGGCTGCCAGCGCTGGCCGGCAACAGTGCGTCGAACGTCGATATCGCGGCGCTTGAAGCGCTGATCCACCAAGCCATCGCCACCTTCGAACCGCGGATTCTGCGTAACACTTTGCGCGTGCGGGCCCGGGCATCCGCCGAGATGAACCACAACGCCCTGAGTTTCGAGATCGAAGGCGACCTTTGGGCGCAGCCGGTGCCGCTGCGCCTGATGCTGCAAACCGACCTGGACCTGGAATCCGGCCATGTGCGAGTGATCAACGCCGAACAACGGAGACGCTCATGAACCCGCGCCTGCTGGAACTGTACAACCAAGAGCTGCACCACGTGCGCGAAAGCGCGGCGGAGTTCGCCCAGGAATACCCGAAAATCGCCAGTCGGCTGACGTTGTCCGGCATGGACTGCGCCGACCCGTACGTCGAGCGTTTGCTGGAGGGGTTTGCTTATCTGACGGCGCGGGTACAGCTCAAGCTGGATGCCGAATACCCGACCTTCACTCATAACCTGCTGGAAATCGCATACCCCCATTACCTGGCGCCGACACCGTCGATGACCGTGGTGCAATTGCAGGCCGACCCCGATGAAGGCTCGCTGAGCAGCGGCTTCCCGCTGCCCCGGGACACGGTCCTGCGTGCCGCCCTGGGCCGCGAAACCCAAACCTGCTGCGAGTACCGCACCGCCCACGCGGTGACGTTGTGGCCACTGCAGGTCAGCCAGGCCGAGTACTTCGGCAACCCGTCCGCCGTGCTCGGACGCCTGGCCGCCAGCGAACCCAAGGCCAAGGCCGGTCTGCGCCTGACCCTGCGCACCGGCGCCGAACTACCGTTCAACAGTCTGGCCCTGAACAACCTGCCGCTGTACCTCAGCGGCGCAGACGAACAACCCTTCCGCCTCTACGAACAACTGCTGGGCAATGTCTGCGCCGTGTTCGCTCGTCAGCCCGGCGGCGATTGGGTGGAACGCCTGCCGCAGGATGCACTACGCTCCCGGGGATTCGACGATACCGACGCCGCGCTGCCAGTGGTCTCGCGAGCCTTCCAGGGCTATCGCCTGCTGCAGGAATACTTCGCCCTGCCCCACCGCTTTCTGTTCGTCGATTTCACCCAGTTGAGCCGTGCGGTCAAACGCTGCGACGGCCAGGAACTGGAATTGATCGTGCTGTTCGACCGTCACGATCCGAGCCTGGAAGGCAGCGTCGGCGCCGCGCAGTTCCTGCCGTTCTGCACGCCGGCAATCAACTTGTTTCCCAAGCGCCTGGATCGCATTCACCTGTCGGAACGGGTCAATGAACACCATGTGATCGCCGACCGCACCCGGCCGATGGATTTCGAGATTCATTCCCTGACCACCCTCACCGGCCACGGCACCGGGTCGGAGCAACCTTTTTTGCCGTTCTATGCGGTACGCGATCCGTCTCGCTACGGCCGCGATCAGGCCTGGTACACGGTGCGGCGCGAACCTCGCGTGCTGTCCAGCGGCCAGCGGCGCAACGGCCCGCGCTCGACTTACATCGGCAGCGAAACCTTCGTCAGCCTGGTGGACAGCCAGCAGGCGCCTTATCGCCACGACCTGCGTCAACTGGGCGTAACGGCGTTGTGCACCAACCGCGACCTGCCACTGTTCATGAGCGTGGGCAACAGCAAGACCGATTTCACCCTGGCCGACAGCGCACCGGTAGCGGCGGTGCGCTGCGTGGCCGGCCCGAGCCGCCCACGCGCCAGCCATGCCCATGACGCCAAGGCATGGCGGTTGATCAGCCAGCTTTCGCTGAATTATTTGTCCCTCAGCGAACAAGGCCAGGGTGCCGCCGCCCTGCGCGAACTGCTGCGCCTGTACGGCGACAGTAACGATGCGGCGTTGCAGTTGCAGATCGAAGGCCTGCGCGAAGTCAGCAGCAAGGCCTGCACCCGACGCTTGCCAATGCCGGGCCCGATCGTGTTTGGTCGTGGCCTGGAGATCACTCTGGAATTCGATGAAAACGCGTTTCGCGGCACTGGAGTCTTCTTGCTCGGTGCAGTGTTCGAGCGCTTCCTGGCACGCTACGTGTCGATCAACAGCTTTACCGAGACGGTGATCCGTACCACCGAACGCGGCGAGATCATGCGATGGAAAGCCAAGCCCGGACGTCGTCCGACCCTGTGAGTACCCTGGACGCGATGCACCAGGAGCCCTGGGAATACGACTTCTTCCAGGCGTTGCGGCGCATCGAGTGCGAATCGCCTGAACTGCCGCGCCTGGGCCATTCGTTGCGCTTGGCCGATGATCCGCTGCGTCTTGGGCAACAAGCCGATTGCACCTTCGCCCCAGCGACCCTGGCGTCGGTACAGCCGGGCATTGACGGTGCGCCGGCGCGCTTGGAGCAGTTCTTTTTCGGCCTCGGCGGCCCCAACGGCCCATTGCCGCTGCACATCACCGAATACGTGCGCGAACGCCAGCGCAACAACGCCGACAGCACCAGTAAACGTTTCCTGGATGTGTTCCATCACCGCCTGCTGAGCCTGTTTTACCGGGCCTGGGCCGAAGCGCGGCCGACGGTCAGCCATGATCGCCCGGACGATGACTACTGGTCGGCACGCCTGGCAGCACTGAGCGGCCGGGGGATGCCGAGCCTGCTCAAACAAGGGCTGATCCCCGACACGGCGAAGTTGCATTACAGCGGTCACCTGTCGGCACAAACCCGCTACCCGGACGGTTTGAAGGCCATTCTCAGCGAGTACTTCGGCCTGCCGGCGGAGATCGAAGAGTACGTCGGCCAATGGCTGGAGCTGCCCGAACGCAGCCGCGTGGGTATCAGCGCCCATCAATTGGGCGTGGATTTTTGCCTGGGTCGCTACGTCTGGGATCGCCAGCACAAATTCCGCATTCGCCTGGGCCCACTCAAGCTGGATGACTACATGGGCATGTTGCCCGGCAGCCAACCCTTCAATGAGCTGGTGGCCTGGGTGGCCGAATACCTGGGCCATGAACTGGACTGGGACCTGAACCTGATTCTGAAACAGCCTGAAGTACCGGCGTTACAACTCAATGGCCGCTTCCGTCTGGGTTTCAACACCTGGCTGGGACGTCCTGAAAAAGATGCCAACGATCTAATACTGGCCCGGCATTACGCCGAGCAAGCCAACACCTCACAGACCTCAAGGAGCCAAGAGCATGGGTGAAATCAGTCGCGCCGCGTTGTTCGGTAAACTCAACAGCGTGGCTTACAAAGCCATCGAAGCCGCCACCGTGTTCTGCAAGTTGCGCGGTAACCCTTATGTGGAACTGGCCCACTGGTTTCATCAGTTGCTGCAATTGCAGGATTCGGACCTGCACCGCCTCATCCGTCAGTTCAACATCGAGCCGGCGCGCCTGGCCCGTGACCTGACCGAAGCCCTGGACCGTTTGCCACGCGGCTCGACTTCAATCACTGACTTGTCCTCCCATGTGGAAGAAGCCGTGGAACGTGGCTGGGTCTACGGCAGCCTGATGTTCGGCGAAAGCCAGGTGCGTACCGGTTACCTGGTGCTGGGCATTCTCAAGACGCCGAGCCTGCGCCATGGGCTACTGGGGCTGTCGGCAGAGTTTGACAAGATCAAGGTCGAAGCCCTGAGCGAACGTTTTGACGAATACGTCGGTGACTCGCCGGAAAATTCGCTCAGCGCCAGCGATGGTTTCAACGCAGGCAGCGTGCCCGGTGAAGCCAGCGGCGCCATGGCTCCAAGCGCCATGGGCAAGCAGGAAGCGCTCAAGCGTTTTACCGTCGACCTCACCGAGCAGGCCCGCAGCGGCAAGCTTGATCCGATTGTCGGGCGTGACGAAGAAATCCGCCAACTGGTGGACATCCTCATGCGCCGTCGGCAGAACAATCCGATGCTGACCGGTGAAGCCGGCGTCGGTAAAACCGCCGTGGTCGAAGGCTTTGCCCTGCGCATCGTCGCCGGTGACGTGCCGCCAGCGCTCAAGGACGTGGAACTGCGCAGCCTCGACGTCGGCCTGTTGCAGGCCGGCGCGAGCATGAAAGGTGAATTCGAACAGCGCCTGCGCCAGGTCATCGAAGACGTCCAGGCCTCGCCAAAACCGATCATCCTGTTTATCGACGAAGCCCACACGCTGGTAGGTGCCGGTGGCGCCGCCGGTACCGGGGACGCGGCCAACCTGCTCAAACCGGCCCTGGCCCGGGGAACCCTGCGCACCGTGGCCGCCACGACCTGGGCCGAGTACAAAAAGCATATCGAGAAAGACCCGGCCCTGACCCGCCGTTTCCAAGTGGTGCAAGTCGCCGAGCCGTCCGAAGACAAGGCGCTGCTGATGATGCGCGGCGTGGCCTCGACCATGGAGAAACACCATCAGGTGCAGATCCTTGACGAAGCCCTGGAAGCCTCGGTCAAGCTGTCCCATCGCTACATCCCGGCGCGCCAGTTGCCGGACAAATCCGTGAGCCTGCTGGACACCGCCTGCGCCCGGGTCGCCATCAGTCTGCACGCCGTGCCGGCCGAAGTGGACGACAGCCGTCGTCGCATCGAGGCGCTGGAAACCGAACTGCAAATCATCGCCCGCGAGCACGCCATCGGCATCGTCATCGGCGCCCGCCAGAGCAACAGCGAAAACCTGCTGGCCGCCGAGCGCGAACGCCTGGCCGGACTCGAAAGCCGCTGGGCCGAAGAGAAAACCCTGGTGGACGAACTGCTCGCCACCCGCGCCACCCTGCGCGAACGCGTTGGCGTGGTGGACAGCGACGTTGGCAGTGACGACAGCCACGCCCTGCGCGAGAAACTGGTGGACCTGCAACAGCGCCTCAGCGCCCTTCAAGGCGAAACCCCGCTGATTCTGCCCACGGTCGATTACCAGGCCGTGGCCTCGGTGGTCGCCGACTGGACCGGGATTCCGGTGGGCCGCATGGCCCGTAACGAACTGGAAACCGTGCTCAACCTCGACCAGCACCTGAAAAAAACGCATCATCGGCCAGGACCACGCCTTGCAGATGATCGCCAAACGCATCCAGACCTCCCGTGCCGGTCTCGACAACCCGAGCAAGCCGATTGGCGTGTTCATGCTCGCGGGCACCTCCGGCGTGGGCAAGACCGAAACCGCCCTGGCCCTGGCCGAAGCCATGTACGGCGGCGAGCAGAACGTCATCACCATCAACATGAGCGAATTCCAGGAAGCCCACACCGTGTCCACCCTCAAGGGCGCGCCACCGGGCTACATCGGCTACGGCGAAGGCGGCGTGCTGACCGAAGCCGTGCGGCGCAAACCGTACAGCGTGGTGCTGCTGGACGAGGTGGAAAAAGCCCACCCGGACGTGCACGAGATCTTCTTCCAGGTCTTCGACAAAGGCGTGATGGAGGACGGCGAAGGCCGGGTGATCGACTTCAAGAACACCTTGATCCTGCTGACCACCAACGCTGGCACCGAGTTGATTGCCCGTGTCTGCAAAGACCCGCAAAACGTGCCCGAGCCCGAAGAGATCGCCAAGGCCTTGCGCCAGCCGCTGCTGGAGATTTTCCCGCCGGCATTGCTAGGCCGCCTGGTGACCATTCCGTACTACCCGCTCAGCGACGAGATGCTCAAGGCCATCACCCGCCTGCAACTCAACCGCATCAAAAAGCGTGTGGAGAGCACCCACAAAGTGGCCTTCGACTACGACGACGCGGTGATCGACCTGATCGTCTCCCGCTGCACCGAAACCGAAAGCGGTGGGCGAATGATCGACACCATCCTGACCAACAGCCTGCTGCCGGACATGAGCCGCGAGTTCCTCACCCGCATGCTCGAAGGCAAAGCACTGGCTGGCGTGCGGATCAGCGCCCGGGATAACGAATTGCACTACGACTTCAGCGACGCGGCATAGCCCCTGGAGGAATGCGGTCAGTGTGGGAGCTGGCTTGTCGGATCGCAGCGGTGCGGCGATCCGACAAGCCAGCTCCCACCTTTGATCCGGTTTCTGCTGAAAAAAGCGGCACGGCGACTACAACACTTACGGATTAACCGATGCTATTCGAGCAACTCTCACGCCTGGCAAAAATCACCAGTCCCCTGGGGCCGGAGGTGCTGCTGCTCAAGGACATGGGCGGCGGCGAGGAGCTGGGGCGGCTGTTCAACTATGAGTTGCAGCTGCACTCGCTGGACAATGCCATCGACCTCAACCAGTTGCTCGGCAAACCCATGTGCCTGAGCCTGCAACTGGACGGCGGTGGCGAGCGTCATTTCCATGGCATCGTGGCCCGTTGTAGCCAGAACGTCGACCAGGGCCAGTTCGCCAGCTACCAGGTCACGCTGCGGCCTTGGCTTTGGCTGCTGACCCGCACCTCCGATTGCCGGATTTTCCAGAACCTGACCCTCCCGCAGATCATCAAGCAGGTGTTTCGCGACCTGGGCTTTTCCGATTTCGAAGATGCCCTGAGCCGGCCTTATCGCGAGTGGGAATACTGCGTGCAGTATCGCGAAACCAGTTTCGATTTCGTCAGCCGCCTGATGGAGCAGGAAGGCATCTACTACTTCTTCCGCCACGAACAGGGTCGTCATGTGTTGGTGTTGGCCGATGCCTACGGCGCCCACACCAGCGCGCCCGGCTACGGCTCGGTGCCCTACTACCCCAAGAATGAGCAGCAGCGCGAACGCGATCATATTCACGATTGGCACCTGGCCCAGGAAGTCCAGCCGGGCTCGCTGGAGCTCAACGACTATGACTTCCAGCGCCCCAGCGCGCGAATTGACGTGCGCTCGGCCATGCCGCGTCCGCACACCGCCGGCGACTATCCGCTGTACGACTACCCCGGCACCTATGTGCAAAGCGCAGACGGCGAACATTACGCCCGCACCCGCATCGAAGCCTTGCAGACCCTGCACGAACAAGTCGAGCTGGCCGGCAACGCCCGGGGCCTGGGCTCGGGTCATTTGTTCAGCCTCACCGGCTTCAGCCGCCAGGACCAGAACCGCGAATACCTGATTGTCGGCGCCCGCTATTACATTTCCCAGGAAAGTGGGGAAACCGGTGGTGGCGCGCCTTCGGCGCAGTTCGAAAGCAGCCTGACCTGCATCGACGCCCAACAAAGCTACCGCCCCCTGCCCAACACCCACCGCCCCATCGTCAAGGGCCCGCAGACCGCACTGGTGGTTGGCCCCAAAGGCGAGGAAATCTGGACCGACCAGTTCGGCCGGGTGAAGGTGCATTTCTATTGGGACCGCCACGACCAGTCCAACGAAAACAGTTCGTGCTGGATTCGCGTGTCGCAATCCTGGGCAGGCAAGAACTGGGGGACGGTGCAGATCCCGCGCATTGGGCAGGAAGTGATCGTCAGCTTCCTTGAAGGGGATCCCGACAGGCCCATCGTCACCGGTCGTGTGTATAACGCCGAGCAAACCGTACCCTATGCATTACCCGCCAATGCCACTCAGAGCGGTACCAAAAGCCGTTCGAGCAAGGGCGGCACGCCGGCGAATTTCAACGAAATCCGGATGGAAGACAAGAAAGGCGCCGAGCAGCTGTACATCCATGCCGAGCGCAACCAGGACATCGCCGTGGAAGTGGATGAAAGCCACTGGGTCGGTCGCGATCGGCGCAAGAATATCGACCGCAACGAAACCGTACGGATTGGCGAAGACCGGCTGCGGGCCGTGCAGCGCAACGATGCTCTGCTCGTCGGCGGAACCAAGAGCGACAGCATCGCGACCCAATACCTCGTGGAGGCGGGTTCGCAGATTCGACTGGTGTGTGGCAAAAGCGTGCTGGAATTCAATGCCAGTGGCGAGATCAATATCTCGGGCACCGCGTTCAATATCTACGCCAGCGGCAATGGCAACATCGACACCGGCGGCCGTTTGGACCTCAACTCCGGAGGCGCCAGCGCCGTGGACCCCAAAGGCAAAGGCATCAAGGGCGTTATCGATGCGGCGGTAAAAGCGTTGTTCCCGGCAAAAGCCAAACACTGAGTTCACGCAAGGAATAACGCCAGCCTCACCACCCTTGCCTTTCGACGATCAGATGGCGGTGCCGCGGTTCGTTCCCGGCTGGACAATCAACAACTCGTCCAGCTCGCGCTTTCTGCAACGTGCCACGAACGGCAGCGCGGCATCCGGGTCATGCCTGAACAGCTCAAAGGTCGCACGGTCGATTTCATAGTATTCCTCGTAGTCGGCCATGCCATTGCTGACCGGTATGGAGACATAGAATCGACCCGAGTCCTGTTCGATGCCCACGGAGAACATGTGCTCACGACTGACCAAAGCCTCCTGAAATTTCATGCGTTCACAAGCACGTATTGACCGAGCTGCGTCCACGCGACGCGCAAAAATTTACCGCTCAGCAGTTGCTCGTCACGAAGATATTCGAAAACTTCGGAGGGACACCATTCCTTGCCCGCCGAAAAGGCCACCCGCAAAGAACGTAGCTCATCGAAGACCTTAGCCTTCTGCTTGTCGTCCGCGACGTGCAAAACATAGATATCTTTCTCTGCCGCCTTCAAAAACCCGATAGCGCGTAGGGGCGAGTCCAGCGGGTTATCCATGATTCGAACACGAATCGAGTCACCGTCGGCTCTTTCCACGTAGGCCTTCAGCACATCATTAATCACTCAGAGATTGACCGGCACGAAGTCCGGGCCGCCCAGCTTATCCCGAACGACCAGGGCGGTCCGCATTAGCGGCCCCCACAGGCCGTTCTGGCTGTTCCAGCTGCCACCCGCCCAACGCGTATCCTGGACAAGCTCAGCCTTGTTGATCTCAAGCTGCCTCTGAAGGGCCAGCGCCACGGCCCCCATATCGATCTCGAACAAGTCGGCATAAAGCCCCTCGGGTTGTGCCTGCTTTTTGCTCAGGCAAAACCGGTAGTACCAGAGCCACACCGCTGCGACATAAATCGCCCGATTACGGTCAGGGTAGGTCGCGAGAATCTTGAGCAAAGCCGCGACGAAGCGCATAGGAAACTGGGGGTCGCGCGACTGTTGCCAGTAACGCAGCACCAGCAAATCGAAAGCCGCGACGATGTTCTGTGGTTCTTCATTGTCATTCTTGGCTTCTTGAAAATAAAACGGCTCGCCTACAAGGAATTTATCCAGCTCGTCATTGGCCAGAGCCAGCAGCAATACGTTGTCCAGATTGGCACTCATTGGATTCTCACTACATCAGGGTTCGCGAGCAGGAAATTGATGTCGTTATTGTGTGGGATAGCCACCTTGTCCAATACCGCTTCGCGCATGCCACCGGGATGGGTCAGACCACCAGGACGCCATAACGGGTTCGCTCCGCGCTCGTTACCGGAGGGCATGACAACCTTGGGATTGTCCAGGTTCATCATGTAAATCTCTTTGCCGGTAAAGCTGCCCGGTTCATAGCCCAAGGCGGTCTCCAGAATGGAAAGATCACCGGTTTTCTTAAACTCGGCGACCACACCGTGCAGGTCTGATTTGGCCATGACGTACTTAGTGTCGCTAAAGGTTCCGTACATCGGGTTGGCAATGTCATCGGGGGTAAACAGAAACGCACCGCCTTCATCCTGAAAGACTTTGAGGTGCTTGTCGATATAGGAGGCCTCAAGGTAATCGGCAGGATTCGGGCGGCTTAACTTGGGTATCGCAGCGATATCGTCCGACGTGTAGCCCGGTTTGAAGCTCACCGAGCGGGGCTTGGGCGCAGTACCGATTTTTGCTATTTTCGGGCCCAGGCCCAAAAGCGCCAATCCCGCGACGCCCTGCAGCAGGTCCCGGTACCCCGGCCCCAAGCGATCCCCCAGGTCTCCCAGCAACGCCATGCCAGCCATCATCGTGCCGCCGATCACCACGAAACCGACTAAAGCAGCCACGCCAGCCATGGCCGCGAGAATCGCTGCGCCTCCCATGGCCAACAACCCCAACGCTTCCAACCCGGTGTGCATCCAGCCTTCGAGATCCAGGACAAACGCCACCGAAACCGTCGGCCCACCGATAAACGTATTCGGGCTGCCGCTCTTGATGTGAGCGCCGCAAACCATCTTGCTGTGCAAGCGCGCTGCCGGTTTGCCGTTGATGAATACCGTGGCGCTGCCTTCGGCGATCAGCACCGGGAAAGGCCATATCGGATGATTCATCGGCAGCCCGGTGCAGGAAGACGCAATGTCTTCGCCCGCCCTCATGGCATTGCGGTCGTTGATATAGACATTGAAACTGCCCATCACCAACGCCCCCGTGGTGGGCTCGGGCAGGTTGAAGAGGGTGGAGAGGCCCTTGACGATCTGGAACATCGACAAGCCGCCGGCCGCAATCGAGCCCGCCATGATAGCCAGCGCCACGCCGCCCGTGGCGACAGTCGCGGCGACGACCGCCGCGCCGATCAAGGCGCCAGCCACGGCACCGGCGACCATCGCGGCCAACCCGAACCCATGGGCTATTTCGTCACCCAGACGTGCTGCTGCCTGTGCATCCATTGCGCGCATCTACCTTACTGATTCGTATGACTGCTCAGTGGGACGTATCGATGCTCAGACGATCGGAGGCTGTGGCTTGAGCGAATGCATCGCCAGCTTCCAGGCTTGCTCGTGATAGGCGAAGTCGTTCGGGGTCGTGGTCAGGGTTGTGATCAGCACGGACGGCTTACGCTCGATGAACACCTGACGCAGCATCAGTTCGCGACCTTCGCGTTGCCAGGTGTAATCCAGCAATGTGGCGGTGTGCCCTTGCAGCACCGTGTCCCAGCGCTGAACCAGCTTGAAGCCCGGCAGTTGCTGCTCCGCGCTTTTGAGTTGGCGGTCCACGTACTCTGCAAAGGGAGCGTCGCCCTGGGTGGCATCGCGGCTGATCACAAAACTGGCTTCTTTAGCAGGACCGACTGCCGGTAGCTTGAAAATATTGATGCTCTGGTCCTGCCAGGTATCGGGGATTTCGAGATCGGCTTCTTGAATGCGGTAAGAGGTCACAGTAATCGCTTTCCATGGACATGAGGTGACGCGCGAAGGAGCAGATATTCAAGTAATGCCTGGTAACAATCAAGAACCGGGTTCCTCTGCCCCAACTAACGAACTACATTATGCGATCAGCGTCACTACTCGGGCGATTTCATGCCTGTGCACGAGCTGTCAAAGGGCGCGATTTCTTGATCTTCAACGTCAAAAGTCGGCAATCTTGCGCAGCGTCAAATGGACTGCGGCAGCGATAAGGACAACCGATGCTATTCGAGCAACTCTCACGCCTGGCAAAAATCACCAGCCCCCTGGGGCCGGAGGTGCTGCTGCTCAAGGACATGGGCGGCGGCGAGGAGCTGGGGCGGCTGTTCAACTATGAGTTGCAGCTGCACTCGCTGGACAATGCCATCGACCTCAACCAGTTGCTCGGCAAACCCATGTGCCTGAGCCTGCAACTGGACGGCGGTGGCGAGCGTCATTTCCATGGCATCGTGGCCCGTTGTAGCCAGAACGTCGACCAGGGCCAGTTCGCCAGCTACCAGGTCACGCTGCGGCCTTGGCTTTGGCTGCTGACCCGCACCTCCGATTGCCGGATTTTCCAGAACCTGACCCTCCCGCAGATCATCAAGCAGGTGTTTCGCGACCTGGGCTTTTCCGATTTCGAAGATGCCCTGAGCCGGCCTTATCGCGAGTGGGAATACTGCGTGCAGTATCGCGAAACCAGTTTCGATTTCGTCAGCCGCCTGATGGAGCAGGAAGGCATCTACTACTTCTTCCGCCACGAACAGGGTCGTCATGTGTTGGTGTTGGCCGATGCCTACGGCGCCCACACCAGCGCGCCCGGCTACGGCTCGGTGCCCTACTACCCCAAGAATGAGCAGCAGCGCGAACGCGATCATATTCACGATTGGCACCTGGCCCAGGAAGTCCAGCCGGGCTCGCTGGAGCTCAACGACTATGACTTCCAGCGCCCCAGCGCGCGAATTGACGTGCGCTCGGCCATGCCGCGTCCGCACACCGCCGGCGACTATCCGCTGTACGACTATCCCGGCACCTATGTGCAAAGCGCAGACGGCGAACATTACGCCCGCACCCGCATCGAAGCCTTGCAGACCCTGCACGAACAAGTCGAGCTGGCCGGCAACGCCCGGGGCCTGGGCTCGGGTCATTTGTTCAGTCTCACCGGCTTCAGCCGCCAGGACCAGAACCGCGAATACCTGATCGTCGGCGCCCGCTATTACATTTCCCAGGAAAGTGGGGAAACCGGTGGTGGTGCGCCTTCGGCGCAATTCGAAAGCAGCCTGACCTGCATCGACGCCCAACAAAGCTACCGCCCCCTGCCCAACACCCACCGCCCCATCGTCAAAGGCCCGCAGACCGCACTGGTGGTCGGCCCCAAGGGCGAGGAAATCTGGACCGACCAGTTTGGCCGGGTGAAGGTGCATTTCTATTGGGACCGTCACGACCAATCCAACGAAAACAGTTCGTGCTGGATTCGCGTGTCGCAATCCTGGGCCGGGAAAAACTGGGGCTCGATGCAGATCCCACGGATCGGCCAGGAAGTGATCGTCAGTTTTCTTGAAGGCGATCCCGACCGGCCGATCATCACCGGCCGCGTCTACAACGCGGAACAGACCGTGCCTTACGATTTGCCGGAAAACGCCACCCAAAGCGGCATGAAAAGCCGTTCGAGCAAGGGCGGCACACCAGCGAACTTCAACGAAATCCGCATGGAAGACAAGAAAGGCGCCGAGCAGCTGTACATCCATGCCGAGCGCAATCAAGACATCGTGGTCGAGGTGGACGAAAGCCACTCGGTGGGCCACGACCGCAACAAGAGCATCGGGCATAACGAGACGGTGACCATCGGCAATAACCGCCTGCGTATCGTCAAACAGGAAGACATTCTTTCGGTGGGCCAGCGCAAGACCGACAGCATCAGCCAGAGCTACGTCATTGAAGTGGGCGAGAACCTGCGGCTGGTCTGTGGTGAAAGCATCCTGGAGCTCAATGCCAGCGGCCAGATCAACCTGACCGGCGTGCAAATCAGCTTCTATGCCAGCGGTGATGCCGAGTTCAACACCGGCGGCGTGCTGCACCTGAACAATGGCGGCGGCGCTGGTGCCACACCTGATGGCCAGGGCGTCAAGGCCAGCATCGACGCCAACATCAATGCCGCGTTTCCCAAGCCCAAGGGCTAATCACGAGATCTGTGCTCCATGACTTACCGAATCAATGAATTCCAGTTCCAACTGCCAGCAGGCGAACTGCAAGACGCGACGATCAACATCCTCAAGTTCCCTGAACTGGGCACTTCGCTGATTGTCAGCCGCAGCTTGCTGGCCGAGGGCGAAACCTTGCAGAGCAACTTCGACGACCAGCTCAAGCGCCTGGAAAAGCAAGTGCAAGACTTGCGTTTCCAACCGGGCGTCGCGGTGCGTCTGGGGGCCAACCAGCAAGTCGAAGGCATAGAGTTGCGCAGCCAGTTCAACAAGGGCAACGACAAAGTCTTCCAATATCAGTTGGCACTGGTGTTGCCCGGCACCCGCAAAATGCTCGCCCTGAGCTACGTGAAGGCCGAGAAACTCGGCGATGCCGAAGCCGCGCATTGGGCGACGATCAAAAGTTCGCTGCTGTTCGACGTTCCGGCCTGATGAGCACCTTGCATGTCTGACGCGCTCTGGGCCGCCCGGCTGGGTGATGCACTCAACCACACCTCGATGATGGCCGATATCCTCGGCGGTGTGCTGGAGGTGGCGGCCAACATCGCGATTACCGCGCTGGCCACTGCCGCCGTGGTGGCGGCCACGGGCATCACGGTCGTCACTGGCGGACTAGGTTGCTTCGTGCTCGGCCTGGTGGTGGGCACGGTCGTCGGCCTTGCCATGAGCAAGACCGGAGCCGACAAGGGCTTAAGCAACTGGTGCGAGAAGATTAGCAACGCCCTGTTTCCGCCCACGGTGCAGGCGAACATTCTCACCGGTTCCACCAACACCCTCACCAACAACATTCCCGCCGCCCGCGCCGCCGGGGCGATTCCGTCCCATGTCGCGCCGGCCGGTACCGAGCTGGAAATACCCGAGCCCGAAGCAGAAGCCAGTTACCTGGACATGGCCGAAAGCTTCTTCTCGCAGATGTGGCGCCCCACCGTTGCCACCCCGGCACCCGGCGCCGTGCCCAAGCCGCTGGACCTGCTCGTCTGCATGAAGCATCCGCCGATGCCGCCGCAGTTTCTGGCCGAGGGCTCGGACAAAGTCACCATCAACGGCCAACCCGCCGTGCGCAGCGGCGACCGCAGCACCTGCGATGCCAAGGTGGTGGGCTCCGGGCTGATTTCCTCCAACGTGACCATTGGTGGCGGTTCGGTGGTGGTGCGCGAGATCCGCAGTGGCAAAACTCCGGGCGTGGGGCTGGCGGTCACCGCGTTGCTGATGCTCAAGGGTGGCAAGGGGAAGTTCTTCAGCAAATTGCCGTGCATGCTGGTCGGTGGCGCGACGTCGATGGCCGTCAGCAGCGCGATGGGGGCGATGGCCAACGCCGCCATGGGCTCGTCGAACCCGGTGCACGCCGCCACCGGGGCCAAGGTGCTGGGTGGTGACGATGAGCTGGATTTCGTGTTACCGGGCATCTTGCCGATGGATTGGCAGCGCTTCTACAACAGCCGCGACGAGCGTCGCGACGGGTTGTTCGGGGCGGGTTGGAGTGTGTCCTACGAGGTGCAGGTTGAAATCCTGCCTCACCCGGAGGGCGGTGAAACGCTGGTCTACACCGATGAACAGGGTCGGCGCATCGACATGGGTTCGATTCCCTTGGGTGGCGCGGTGTTCAGTGCGGGTGAAGGGCTTAGTGTTCGACGCCATGTTAATGGGCAGTTGTTGATTGAAAGCGACAGCGGACTGTATCGACTGTTCGATGCAACACCTGGAAATTCATCGGCACTGCGCCTTAGCCAGCTGGGTGATCGTAACGACAACCGGGTTCACCTCGACTATGACGCCGCCGGACGCCTTGTAAAACTGCGCGACACCTTTGACTTGGTTCAGGTGGAATTGACCTACCTCCAGGCACGAGTCAGTCAGGTGGAGCGGGTCTACCCTGACCAACACCGCGAAGTGTTGGTGAGTTATGGCTACGATCAGTCAGGCAACCTGACAGAAGTGCGCGATACAGCAGGTCAGGTACAGCGCCGTTTCGTTTACGACAGTGATCGGCGGATGACTGAGCATCAGTTGCCCACGGGGCTGCGTTGCTTCTATGAATGGGCGTTGATTGAAGATCGTGAATGGCGCGTGGTCGGGCACTGGACCGATGAGGGCGACACTTACCAGTTCGACTATGACCTCGACGCCGGTGTCACGCGCATTACCGATGGTTTGCAGCGCGTCAGCACACGGCGGTGGAACACCCAGCACCAGATCACCGAATACACCGACAACCTCGGCCAGACCTGGCAGTTCGAGTGGAACGACGAGCGCCAATTGCTCAGCGCCACCGACCCACAGGGCGGGCGCTACGAATACAGCTACGACGACGCCGGAAACTTGATCGGCGAAACCGACCCGCTGGGCCGCAGTGACTCGACCTTATGGCTCAAGCACTGGGCCTTGCCCGTCGCAGGAACGGACAGTGCAGGCAACAGTTGGCAACTACGGTATGACCAGCGGGGTAATTGCATTGGCGAAACCGACCCACTGGGACAAGTGACTCAGTACCGTTATGACGACCGCGGGCAACTGGTAGAAATCATCGATGCCACAGGTAAAAGCAAAAGGCTTAAATGGAATGTCTTCGGCCAACTCAGCGAACATATCGACTGTTCTGGCTACCCAACTCGCTTCCGTTACGACGATCGGGGTTATTTGCAGGTCATCACTGACGCCATGGGCGAACGCACCCTGTTCAGTTACGACACTCAGGGGCGCTTGCTGACCAGTCAATTACCTGATGGACGCGTTGAACGCCTCCAGCGCGATAGCAGCGGCCAATTGACCGGTTATACCGACCCGGTCGGGCACACCACGCACTACCAGCGTAATCGCCGGGGCCAAGTATGCCGGCGTGTCGACACTCATGGACGTCAGGTGCAATTCGTCTATGACAGCTATGGGCGTCTCCAAGTCCTGACCAACGAAAACGGCGAACATTATTGTTTCGCTTGGGATGCCAATGACCGTGTAGCCGAGCAACATGATCTTGATGGCAGTTCTCGTCGTTACACCTACGATGCGCTGAATAATATTGCGGTGGTGGAAACTGTTCCAGCGCCTTATGGCAACGGCATGGCTTTGGTGCCCACAACATCCGAAGCCCCGATCATCCATCGTTTTGAACGCGACGCCATGGGGCGTCTGGTGGCGAAGGTGACCGATGATGGACGTACCGAGTACACCTATAGCCCGTTGGATCAACTTACGGCTGTCAGCTTTATCGATAAGGCTGGCCAGCAACAATCATTGGGTTTTGTTTACAACGCACTGGGTCAACTGGTTGAAGAGCAAAGCTCGGCCGGCAGTCTGCAGTATCGTTACGACGAACTGGGCAACCTGATACAGACAAAAACACCTGACGGTTGCTGGCTTAATCAGCTGTATTACGGAAGTGGCCACCTTCACCAGATCAATGTCGACGGGCAGGTCATCAGCGATTTCGAGCGCGACCGACTGCACCGTGAAGTGCTTCGCACCCAAGGCCATATCACCACTCGCAGCCAATATGACCGCTGCGGTCGCTTGCGCTCTCTTAAACGTGGGCATAGCCCGCTAACCACAACTGCGCAAAAACAATTCGAGTACGACCCAACAGATAATTTGATTGGCAAGCTTGACCAGCAATCCGGTGACCAAAACAGACAGTTATTTCATTACGATGCCACCGATAGAATTATCGCCAGCCAAGATAGTCTGCACGGGCAGCGCGAAACCTTTGCGTACGATGATGCTGCGAACCTACTCGACGGGCCGCAACAAGGCTCTGGGCTAGTGGTGCATAACCAGGTGCTGACCTATCAGGACAAACGCTATCGCTATGACGGCTTCGGCCGAATGATCGAGAAGCGCAGTAGCCTTCGCGGAACGCAACGCTTCGCATACGACGCCGAACACCGTCTGATTGAAGTGCGCAATGATCATGCTGGACGCGCATCGATCGTGCGGATGACCTATGACCCTCTAGGCAGGCGCGTTACCAAAGCCACTTATGACGGCAATGGGTATCTCCTGAGTGAAACCCGCTTTACTTGGGATGGCCTGCGCCTGCTACAGGAGCACAAGCACTCCCAGACCAGCCTTTACATCTATGGGAACCAAGGCCACGAACCTATAGCCCGAATTGATGGGACAGGCGCGCAACAGAAAGTGCGCTATTACCACAACGACCTCAATGGTCTGCCTGAGCAGCTTTCGGAGGCGAACGGTCAAACGGTCTGGCAGGCTCGCTATCAGGTATGGGGCAATACGGTTGAAGAAATCCGTGAGCCTTATTACATAGAAGAGCAGAACCTGAGATTCCAAGGACAATATCTGGATCGGGAAATCGGGCTGCACTACAACACTTTCCGATTCTACGACCCGGATGTTGGACGATTTACGACAC
Organism: Pseudomonas sp. B21-048; assembly: GCF_024748615.1. Lineage (NCBI taxonomy): Bacteria > Pseudomonadati > Pseudomonadota > Gammaproteobacteria > Pseudomonadales > Pseudomonadaceae > Pseudomonas > Pseudomonas sp. B21-048. The sequence continues at coordinate 5,585,993 of NZ_CP087168.1, forward strand.
CCGATCCCATAGGACTCACTGGAGGGCTTAACCTCTACCTCTACGCAACCAATCCATTAATGTGGATAGACCCGCTCGGGTTAAACCCGCAGGACTTGGTGCGTTATAAGCCTAGAGAAACCGTCAAACCGAAGCCTGGTGGACGAGGAACAGCCATTAACCGTGCTTGGGGTCAGGAACGGGAGCTTGTTTCACGTGGCGGTGGCTCAAGGGATTGGACCGCGGCCGAGCGCGATATGATTCTGGACACCAAGAGCAACGCACAACTGAACTCCAAAATGTCTAAAGCAGGCTATACCGGACACCATATCAACAGTGTCGAAGGCAACGGAACATTGGGTAAAGCCTGGAAAGGCGATCCAAGGAATATTGTATTTTTGCAGAACGCGCAACACCCAAGCGGTGTGGACGAGCATTTGAACAGTCCTCGGGGGCACCGCGGTAATTACGGCAACGCTGGCAAGGGGCGCTTGATCGACCGCCTTAGAACGCCCGGCAAGGGTAAATGCGGCACTTGATTTTTTATTTGGAGAACGAACATGAGCGCGTTAGAAAAGGCACTGATAGAGCTGCGTCGTATCCACAAAAAATTCCAGTTGGAAGGCAGCTTCGAAAAGAATGGCCAGGTCAACACCACATGGCCACAAACGCTTGAACGCTCCGGCGAAACTGACTTCTTCTATGACAACTACGAGCCTGTGGATGTAGAAATAGAGACAGGTTTGACTCCGATACGTTTTTTTGAGCTGAACATTCTTGAGGATGCCCAGGTAGGCTACAAGTGGGATGGCAATTCAAACAAGTCGCAGCTCAATACCCACTGGCCTACCAGTTTTGTAGTATTTATGGATGACATCGGAGGCGGCAAGCCTGTCATAGCCGTTACCGACATCGATGGTACGCCTGTATTTGCGAGCTATGACGTGGTCTTGCCCTTCAAAATTGCTGATTCATTGGCCGATTTCTTTTTCGCTTTTGCCAAACTGATTGAGGTTGTTCACGGCCAGTTCGAAATTTTTGAGATATACAACGATGATGACGAACTTTCTAGCAAGTTTGTGAAGTTACTCACAAAGGAAGTCAGCCCACTACTTGGGAAAGAAAACTTCGAACGGTTTTTTGATTATTTTTATGGTTGATCTTTAGGTCATGGTCCTGAGCCGGTCCATGTGCGCAAATATTGGATATTTGAAGATGGAACAACTGGAAGACGAGTACATGGACGATGCCGATTGGCAAAGTTTTGTACGGTTGTATGAAGAGGACTATCTTGACGGCAACGCCCGCACGCTGGCGAAAGCCTTGGATGGCAACCTCGATATGGCGGTCGTCCTCAACGGTAAAAGAGGGCTTGAGGAAGGATTGTGGTGGATCGAACAGAAAGTGCCCGCCCTCGGTAACAAACGGCCGGCCGATTGCCTCAAGAATCCGAAGCTGATCAAACGCCTGAGAATGGCGCTGATGAGTATGCCGTAACCGACACGGAGAAAGGTGCAATGGAAGGCATCGAATTGCGCCACAAGCACAACGATTACGCAGCCGTCAGATGCTTATGTCGGATGAACATCCCACATGTCTGACGCGCTCTGGGCCGCCCGGCTGGGTGATGCACTCAACCACACCTCGATGATGGCCGATATCCTCGGCGGTGTGCTGGAGGTGGCGGCCAACATCGCGATTACCGCGCTGGCCACTGCCGCCGTGGTGGCGGCCACGGGCATCACGGTCGTCACTGGCGGACTAGGTTGCTTCGTGCTCGGCCTGGTGGTGGGCACGGTCGTCGGCCTTGCCATGAGCAAGACCGGAGCCGACAAGGGCTTAAGCAACTGGTGCGAGAAGATCAGCAACGCCCTGTTTCCGCCCACGGTGCAGGCGAACATTCTCACCGGTTCCACCAACACCCTCACCAACAACATTCCCGCCGCCCGCGCCGCCGGGGCGATTCCGTCCCATGTCGCACCGGCCGGTACCGAGCTGGAAATACCCGAGCCCGAAGCAGAAGCCAGTTACCTGGACATGGCCGAAAGCTTCTTCTCGCAGATGTGGCGCCCCACCGTTGCCACCCCGGCACCCGGCGCCGTGCCCAAGCCGCTGGACCTGCTCGTCTGCATGAAGCATCCGCCGATGCCGCCGCAGTTTCTGGCCGAGGGCTCGGACAAAGTCACCATCAACGGCCAACCCGCCGTGCGCAGCGGCGACCGCAGCACCTGCGATGCCAAGGTGGTGGGCTCCGGGCTGATCTCATCCAACGTGACCATTGGTGGCGGTTCGGTGGTGGTGCGTGAGATCCGCAGTGGCAAGACCCCGGGCGTGGGGCTGGCGGTCACCGCGTTGCTGATGCTCAAGGGCGGCAAAGGGAAGTTCTTCAGCAAATTGCCGTGCATGTTGATCGGCGGCGCGACGTCGATGGCCGTCAGCAGCGCGATGGGCGCGATGGCCACCGCCGCCATGGGCTCGTCGAACCCGGTGCACGCCGCCACGGGGGCCAAGGTGCTGGGTGGCGATGAAGAGTTGGATTTCGTGTTGCCTGGCATCTTGCCGATGGATTGGCAGCGCTTCTACAACAGCCGCGACGAGCGTCGCGACGGGTTGTTCGGGGCGGGTTGGAGTGTGCCTTATGAGGTGCGGGTTGAAATCCTGCCTCACCCCGAGGGCGGTGAAACGCTGGTCTACACCGATGAACAGGGTCGGCGCATCGACATGGGTTCGATTCCCTTGGGCGGCGCGGTGTTCAGTGCGGGTGAAGGGCTCAGTGTTCGACGCCATGTTAATGGGCAGTTGTTGATTGAAAGCGATGACGGTGTGTACCGCTTGTTCAATCCGACGCCGGGCAATACAGCGCTGCTGCGCCTTGATCAATTGGGCGACCGCAACGACAACCGCATCTATCTCGACTATGACGACGTCGGGCAACTTGTCCGGCTGCGGGACACCTTCGATCTGGTGCAGGTCGAGCTGATTCGCGAACGCAACCGCGTGACCCAGATAGAACGCCTGTACCCCGACCAACACCGCGAAATACTCGCCAGCTATGGCTACGACGCAGCCGGCAACCTGGCCGAAGTGCGCGACACCACCGGCCAAGTACAACGGCGCTTCGCCTACGACGCCGGGCGGCGGATGGTCGAGCATCAGTTGTCCACGGGACTGCGTTGCTGCTATGAATGGGCGTTGATCGAAGACCTGGAATGGCGCGTGGTCCGGCACTGGACCGACGAGGGCGACGCTTACCAGTTCGACTATGACCTCGGCGCCGGTGTCACGCGCATTACCGATGGTTTGCAGCGCATTAGTACACGACGCTGGAACAGCCAGCACCAGATCACCGAGTACACCGACAACCTCGGCCAGACCTGGCAGTTCGAGTGGAATGACGAACGCCAATTGCTCAGCGCCACCGACCCACAGGGCGGTCGCTACGAATACAGCTACGACGACGCCGGCAACCTGATCGGCGAAACTGACCCGCTGGGTCGCAGTGACTCGACCTTGTGGCTGGAGCTCTGGGCCTTGCCGCTGGTGGAAACCGACGCCGCCGGCAACAGCTGGCAGTATCGCTACGATCAGCGCGGCAACTGCATCGCCGAAACCGATCCGCTGGGCCACATCACCCGATACCGCTACGACACCCACGGCCAGGTCCTCGAGATCATCGACGCCACCGGCAAAAGCAAAAAGCTGCGCTGGAACCCGTTCGGCCAATTGATCGAACACATTGATTGCTCGGGTTATCCGACGCGGTTCAGCTACGACAACCGGGGCTATCTGCAAACCATCACCGATGCCCTCGGCGAGCGCACCCAATTCAGCTACGACGCCCAGGGGCGGTTGCTCAGCAGCCAATTGCCGGATGGGCGCACCGAGCAATATCAGCGCGACGTCAGCGGCCAATTGACCGGTTATACCGACCCGGCCGGGCACACCACGCTCTATCAACACAACCGTCGCGGCCAGGTGCGTCAGCGCACTGACGCCCATGGCCGGCAGGTGCAGTTCGGGTATGACAGCTACGGGCGGCTGCACGTGCTGACCAATGAGAATGGCGAAAGTTATCGGTTTGCCTGGGATGCCGCCGATCGACTGACCGAACAACAAGACCTCGACGGCAGCGCCAAGCGCTACACCTATGACCTGCTGGATAACGTCGCGGCGGTCACGGCTGTTCCGGCGCCTTACGGCAACGGTTTGGCCGTCGTCCCCGAGTCGCCCCCCGCTCCCATCGTTCATCGACTGGAACGCGACGCTGTCGGCCGGCTGATCGCCAAAATCACCGACGATGGCCGCACCGGCTACACCTACGACCCACTGGACCAGCTCACCGCCGTCACCTTCACCGACCTGCAAGGCAACGCACAAACCCTGAGCTTCGCCTACGACGCCCTCGGCCAGTTGCTCGAAGAACAAAGCGCGGCTGGCAGCCTGCAATATCACTATGACGAACTCGGCAACCTGATCCAGACCCAACTGCCCGACGGTCGCTGGCTCAATCGCCTGTACTACGGCAGCGGCCACCTGCACCAGATCAACCTCGACGGCCAGGTCATCAGCGACTTCGAGCGCGATCGCCTGCACCGCGAAGTGCTGCGCACCCAAGGCCAGATCAGCACCCGCAGCGATTACGACCGCAGCGGCCGTTTACGCTCACGCCAACGCCGACACAGCAGCCAGCCCTCGCTGATGCCGGCAGCGGTGCAGAAACATTTCGAGTACGACCCCGCCGACAACCTGATCGGCAAACTCGACCAGCAACCCGCCGCGCAACACCGCCAACTGCTGCACTACGACGCCACTGGCCGCATCATCGCCAGCCAGGACAGCCTGCACGGCCAGCGCGAAACCTTCGCCTACGACGCCGCCGCCAACCTGCAGGACGGCCCGCAACCCGGCGCCGGGCTGGTGGTGCACAACAAACTGCTGACCTACGAGGACAAGCGTTACCGCTACGACGCGTTTGGCCGAATGATCGAAAAACGCAGCGCTAAGCGGGGCCTGCAGCGCTTCGGTTACGACGCCGAAAGCCGGTTGATTGAAGTGCGCAATGAAAACGGCAGCGTGCTCAGGATGACCTACGACCCGTTGGGTCGACGCATTAAAAAGACCGAACAGGATGGCAATGGTTATCCCCTCGGCGAAACCCGCTTCACCTGGGACGGCCTGCGCCTGTTGCAGGAGCATCGCCATCAACAGACCAGCCTTTACCTCTACGAAGACGAAGGTTACGAACCCCTGGCCCGCGTCGACGGCACCGGCCCGCTGCAAAAAATCCGCTATTACCACAACGACCTCAACGGTCTGCCGGAACAGCTCACCGAGGCGGACGGCCACAACGTCTGGCAGGCAACTTATCGGGTATGGGGCAACACGTTAGAAGAGGTGCGCGAGCCGTATTACCTTGAAGAGCAGAACCTGCGGTTTCAGGGGCAGTACCTGGACCGGGAGACGGGGCTGCATTTCAATACGTTCAGGTTTTATGATCCGGATGTGGGGCGGTTTACGACGCCGGATCCGATTGGGTTGGCGGGGGGAATCAATCTTTATCAATACTCACCTAACCCATTCACTTGGATAGACGCTCTGGGCCTGAGTTGCTCGAGCGATGCTAAAGTTCTTGGAAGCCGTTTGGGTAAAGCGCCAAACTCGAACTATCGAGCCCACCATATAGTAATGTCCAATTCGAAGGATGTGCGTATGCGCTGGTTGAGAAGACGTATGGACAGACTTGGCATTGACATAAATCAGAAAGAAAATGGTATATGGCTGCCTGTAAACCCACAGTCCCGTTTACCAAATACAACAGCAACCGCTCATGCCGGGGAAGGAGTACATGGCAATGCGTATAAACAACACGTATGGGAAACCCTAAAAGGGGCGAACACAAAATCTGGATTCGAGTCGGGTTTAAATAAACTCAACTTGGAGCTCAACGGCGGAAAGGTTTTCCCATTAGCAAAGTAGGAGATGCCCCATGAAAGACTTTTTATATGCACGACTCAATGAATATAAGGATAAATATTCAGAGCTTATATCGTCTATGGAGAAAAACTACAAAACGACAATCTGGGGCATGGGGATCATGCCTTCCTATTCGCCGGCCCCCTATATGTCGGAGCTCCAGGGATGTAAGCCTGGACGCTTTCTAAAAAAAGATTCCGAGCCAGACAAAAACAGGCAATGTTACTTCTTAAATAAAGATAACAACATAATAGGTGAGTTGAAATTTGCGAAATACGTAACAATTAAAAAGCAATGGATTGTTTATAGAAGGTTTTTTTTGCATGAGGCCGATCAAATCCTTGAGCTTACATTCGGCAGTGAGCTAAACGGCAACCTAGAGGCCAACCTTGACTCGGTTTCCCTTATTAAGTTTTTGAATAATAAAGCTACAGGGCATTACAGCTTGAACAACACGGGAGAATATTTCGAAACCCTTTATAAATACAACGCCGATAAAATCACTTCGATTACTGAAAAAATATGGCGAAGCACCTTCACGGAAAGATTTTATGAGATCAATCACGCAGGTGATTCCCTAACCATTTTTGAAATACTTACGGACAATAGTAAACTGAAAATTTATCCTGAGGAATGATTGACGAGATCAAACTCTTGACGAGCAAGTATTTACCCACACTTGAAGACTCAGAGCATTCGAGAGGCGGTCGTACTCCAGGGTTATTTATTACCATCCAATATGGCGGCTCCACCCAGCCCAACATTCACGGAAACGATTATTGGAAAGTGCACAAGGCCAAGAAATCTGAAAAAGATGTAATATTCGGTAGAGTTGGACATGGCGATTTCAAAAATTACGACCTAATAAAAGATTTTCCAGTTTACGTTAATGGCACGTTAATGAATGATGAAGCTTAAATATTATTGACTTCACAGCAGATATCAAATCCAAGCACTCAGCAGCAAACGTACTATTAGGGGAAAACATTTCCAGCCATATCGATGAGCTATATAAAAAACATAACATCACAATGAAAAATCACAATCTACCGGACGACGAAACAAGGGTGGCCTATGTGGTAAACGACACCATCACCATAGTAACCCTTTCTGACGGAGCAATATTCTCAATCGGCTGCAATGTACATTACCAAGGACTTTACAGAGGTGTGCTTTCTACAGGGATGTCTTTTGGCCAAGTAAAAAAGCTTACAAAGCGTCAACGCATCTTTAATGGCTCAATAATTCTAGATGATGACTTCGGTTTTTCCTATGCATTACCTGCTCCTTACGACGAGATAGCCGATAGCACTGAAAACATACCTCTAGACTTGATTTTAAATGAAATATATATTTCTGACTCCTCCTCTTTGCTTAGTAGTCCGTATCAACCGAACCAGTATGAGAAATAACTATCGGTTGGAAAAACTTAATAAGTTTGAATTAGGCAGAATGAAAGCAGAGAAGCTATCTATTCACTGATGTTACAGCCAACACTCTCAGTGTTATTTCATTCAAGCAGTCGACTCACTTAGAGATCTGGGGCCTCACATGACTTCAGATTACTATTATGTGGCCCACAAACTGATTGCTTACAAAGGCAAAAAAATAATTTTCAAGGGAGAACTGTATAAGACAGAAAGAAACGATCTCGTGAGTTTTCTTGATGATTCCGTGACTTCAGGCGATCTGCGTGAGTTATTAATCGCTCCAGTTCAGGCACATCCAAACAGAAAAATAATATACATATCGGAAAATGCAATTTATTTGTATTCAGCAGGATAATACCAAGTGCCCGAATAAAGTTTTTCAGGCATTGCCAGAGCGTGGATTTTCCTGGAAAAGCCACATTGCACAATGTGTTTCAGTGGCGGCCAACGTCGCGCCTACAAACTGATCCCCCCCTTGAGATGAGTCATGATCGAAAACACATTCTCAGATGATGAAGCGGCCATTACCCCAGCAGACTTTGACCATCTGGAGTCCGCTATCGGAAAGAAACTACCGTCCGCCTTTCGAAACCATTACCTCAAGTACAACGGCGGCGTACCGGTGCGGACCTATTGGGTCAGCGAAGATTTTGACGAGCCACTGGAAGTGGCTGCGTTCAAGCCGATTACCGGTGGCGACTCCACTCTGCTGTCCACCTATCAGTTGATCCTGAAAAAACAGGTACTTCCTGCACACCTCCTGCCTTTCGCGAACGACTGGGGTGGCAACTTCTTTTGCTTGAATCTTGATACGGAGGCCGTTAGTTATTTCACAACTGACAGCTTTGATAGCGACCTAAGCCCTGAAGAGAATCAGGCTCAATCCGAAAAACTGGTCTGCTCGAATTTCCTCCGGTTTGTTCAAGGGCTGATCGATGAGGAAGATTTGGACGAGGAATGAAAGAGCCAACGCCGCACAAGCGGCGGATTTGGTTAGAAACGTGGATCCCCTGTGGCGAGGGAGCTGTTATCCAAATCAACAAGGAAATACTAATGCTTTCTGCCTGACGATTACGTAGGCAACCCCAGTCCTGATCAAAAAAGGTTTTCCAGTCGGTCCCACTCCAATGCCTGACAGTGCTTGTTTAAAAGCCTTGTAGGTAACGCCGTGAAAGCTACAACACCTTGCGTCGTTGCCTACGGCTACGCCAGAATCCGCCGGCTTGTGCGCTTTGGGGCCGGCCGGTAACTTCATTCGTGTCACTGATCGTCAGTGGTCGGGTTTAGTCGCCCGCTGGTAATTGAAGTTGTACAAGTGTCCGTCAGACAGGTATTTCCTACCTGCATTTGATGGTAGCTGTGCGTAGGGCACCTTTGGGTGCGCCGGCTTCTTCAATTCCCCGGTCCGACTAACCTGCGTACAGCTGCCACCCCTTCGTTTAGTCGGCGAAGTGGTGTCAGCATCACTCAAGGAATTGAAGATCATGTTCAAAGTTACGCCTAACCCACCGGACACCGATCCGGTCTCCCCATACGAAAGCCCCGATTCAAAAAAACTCAACGACGCCGCCGAGCGCGCCCTCGACCATCACTTCCCGTCAGCCGAACCAAAGCCACCGAAACGCATCGGCCAACTCTTCAGCGTCTGCCCGGGCATCAACACTGAAGCCCTCCTCGCCAACGCCTCGGAAGACCTCTTGTCCATCAGCGCCATCGCCGCCGACCTCGCCGACGATGTGGACGGTTCACGCCGCTCCGTAGCCCTGGCGCTCAGCCGCATGGCCGATAGGGTGCATTTGTTGGTGGAGCGAGCGCTGGATCACCTGAATGAGCCGGAAATAGCAGCGATTCTCGCCAGGAAACAAAGCCGAGTCGGCTGATCCGCCAGACAGAAAAAATGGGCGCCCAACCTCGTTGGCGTGCCCATTTTTTATCCCGCTCACCCGCTATGCGGGAAGTCGGTGCGTGTTACGGATTAACGCTGTCTTTCAACGACTTGCCCGGCTTGAACGCAACAGTGTTGCTGGCTTTGATTTTGACTGGCTCACCGGTCTGCGGGTTTTTGCCCGTACGTGCACCGCGATGGCGTTGCAGGAAGGTCCCGAAGCCCACCAGCGTGACGCTGTCTTTGCGGTGCAGAGCGCCGGTGATTTCTTCGAGGACGGCGTTGAGAACGCGGTTGGCCTGTTCTTTGGTGAGGTCTGCTTTTTCCGCGATTGCAGCGGCGAGTTCTGGTTTACGCATTAGTGAAGCCCCTTTGACGGTTTTTTGTTGTTATGTCCGTGCTGTTCTCGTTGGAACAGCGCCTAAGGCGCCGCAGGTGCTCTACTCTGCGGCAGACGGGAGTGAGAATGGCACGCGCTTTAGAGCGGCGCCAGTCTCCCCGCGACCTTTGTGGGAGCAAAAGCGGGGTGATTCCGACAGAACGACCGGTATTTACGCCAGCAAGGCCGGAAGCTCTTTGTTCAGAGCGAGTTTTTCCATCACCGCCGCGCCTGTCAGGGCATAACCCAGCAATTTGCCGGCGCTGTCGCGGCACAGGGCTTTGATGTCCGCGCCCTGTCCTTCGACTGTCCAGACGCCCTCCGCGCCCCGTGGTGGCGGGGAAACCACCAATGGGCAGACCGGGGTTTTCACGGTGATTGGCATCGGCCCGTAACTCACCGCTGTAGGGTTTGCGGCGAGGGTTTGGGCCAGCGCTCTCGCACAGCTCATGAGGGGCATGACGTACAACAGATTCAGCCCATCGACCTCGGCGCAGTCGCCCAAGGCATAGATGTTGGCGTGAGAGGTTTTCAGGTGACGGTCGACCACCACGCCACGGTTGACCTGCAGCCCGGCGGCGGCCGCCAGGTCAATGCGCGGACGCAGACCGATAGCCGACACCACCACATCGCACGGGATGACCTGGCCATCGGACAGATGCGCTTCAAGGCCATCTGCCACTCGTTGCAGGCGATTGAGCACCGGCCCGAGGTGGAAGCGCGCGCCCAGGCTTTCCAGGCCGGCCTGGACCGCAGCGGCCGCCGCCGGGTGCAGCAAGGTCGGCATGACCTGTTCGCACGGTGCAACCAGTTGCACCTCGTAACCACCGAGGATGAGATCGTTGGCGAATTCGCAGCCGATCAAACCGGCGCCCAGCAGCAATACCCGACGCTTGCCGGCCGCGGCCGCGCGAAAGCGTGCGTAGTCTTCAAGATCATTGATCGGGAAAACGGCATCCGCCGCGTCGCCTTCGATCGGCACCCGCACGGTTTCCGCGCCCCAGGCCAGGATCAGGTCGCGGTAGATCACCGCCTCTTCGCCGATCCACAGGCGTTTATGGCCCGGATCGATACCGCTGATGCGCGTGTGGGTGCGCACTTCGGCTTTCAACTGCTCGGCCATGGCGCCCGGTTCGGCCATGCTCAGGCCGTCGGCGTCTTTATTCTTGCCGAAGCCGGTGGAGAGCATCGGCTTGGAGTAAGAGCGTCCGTCATCTGCAGTAATCAACAGCAGCGGGGTTTCGCCATCGAGTTTGCGAAACTCCCGGGCCAGGTTGTAGCCAGCCAGCCCAGTGCCGACGATCACGACAGGTGCGTTCATTCCCTTACTCCTTGGATTCTTAGTTGATTTCGATCATTTCGAAATCCATCTTGCCCACGCCGCAGTCCGGGCACAGCCAATCTTCCGGCACATCCTGCCACAACGTTCCCGGCGCAATGCCTTCGTCCGGCCAGCCGTCGGCTTCGTTATAGATCAGGCCGCAGACCACACATTGCCACTTTTTCATTCAGGTACTTCCTCAGGATTCAGGCTTTTGCCGGCGCGCACGGTCGATAGGTGAAGCGTTGCCGTCCGGCTCAGGGGCGTTTTGTACTGATCGGGCCGGGCAGATGCAAGCCTGTTCGGCGCAACGGCAGGCCGGTCAATCAACATCGGTGCCTGACATGGTAAGCTCGCCGCCTCATTTGCTGCCAATAATGACTCACTGTGCCGCACTCAAAAACCCCCTCCGCGATATCGGTCTGGCTCGCTCGAAGCCAACTGACGCCCCTCCCCGACACGTCTACGCTCGATTGGCTGTTCGATGAAGGATCGCTGACCCGCCGCTTGACCCGCCTGTCGAATGACAGTTTCAGCGTCACGCCGCTGTTCGAAGGCTGGCAATCGCTGCGCGCCGACGAATGTGCTGCGCTGGAGCTGGCCGAAGGCAGTGAAGGCTGGGTACGCGAGGTGTATCTGCGCGGTCACGGTGAAGCCTGGGTGTTTGCCCGCAGCGTGGCGGCGCGTAGCGCATTGCAGGGCGATGGACTGCACATGGACGAATTGGGCAGCCGTTCACTGGGCGAATTGCTGTTTTGCGATCAGGCGTTTCAGCGCCGGGCCATCGAAGTTTGTCACTATCCTCAAGCATGGCTGCCGGTGGACGCTCAGGCGCCTGAACTGTGGGGCCGGCGCTCGCGTTTCGACCGTGGCGCCTTGAGCGTGCTGGTGGCCGAGATCTTTCTGCCGACCTTGTGGAACGCCACCCGCGCCCATCCGGAGAACTGCTGATGTACCAAAGCCTGCTCAAGTCCCTGAACCGTTTGAATCCACGGGCCTGGGATTTCATTCAGCTGACCCGCATGGACAAACCGATCGGCATTTATTTACTGCTATGGCCGACGTTGTGGGCACTCTGGATTGCCGGTGAAGGCTCGCCATCATTGGCCAATATCGTGATTTTCGTGCTCGGCGTGGTGCTGACCCGCGCCGGCGGTTGCGTGATCAACGATTGGGCGGACCGCAAGGTCGATGGCCACGTGAAACGCACCGAACAGCGGCCACTGGTGAGCGGCAAAATCAGCTCTAAAGAAGCCCTGATGTTCTTCGCGGTACTGATGGGTGTGAGCTTTCTGCTGGTGTTGTGCACCAACGCGACGACGGTCTGGCTGTCGCTGGGCGGTTTGGCCTTGGCCTTCACTTACCCGTTCATGAAGCGCTACACCTATTACCCGCAGGTGGTGCTGGGCGCAGCGTTCTCTTGGGGCATGCCGATGGCATTCACCGCCGAAACAGGTGAACTGCCGGCAACAGCCTGGTTGCTGTGGATCGCCAATCTGCTGTGGACCGTTGGCTACGACACCTATTACGCCATGACCGATCGCGACGATGACCTGAAGATCGGGGTGAAATCCACAGCGATTCTGTTTGGCGACGCCGACAGGGTGATCATTCTGACTTTGCAAGGGTTGGCGTTGGGATGCCTGCTGCTGGCGGGTTCGAAATTCCAGCTCGGCGGATGGTTCCACCTCGGGTTACTGGCGGCGGCGGGTTGTTTTGCGTGGGAGTTCTGGTACACCCGCAGCAAGGACCGGATGCGCTGCTTCCAGGCGTTTTTGCATAACCATTGGGCGGGGTTGGCGATTTTTGTCGGGATTGTGCTGGATTACGCGTTGCGCTGATGTTCCGAATAGATCGCAGCCTTCGGCAGCTCACCGATAACGGCGCTGCCGAGACTGTGATCGTTCGGGACTCAATCAGTGCCTATACATGTGCCAGAAGCCGCCTTTACCGTCACCCATGACATCCCCCGGCTTCGCGTCCATTTTGTAGCCATACATTGGCTTGCCGTCATACGCCCATTGCATCGTGCCGTCGTCACGCTTGATCGGCATCCACTTACCCATGGGCTTGGCATCCGTCGGCGCCATCAACGGCGGCCAGTTCGTCGCACACTCGCCCGTGCACATCGACTTGCCATCTTTGTCCTTGTCAAAGGTATACAAGGTCATACCCTTGTGGTCGACCATCATGCCGTCTTTCATCATGCCCGGATCGGCGGCAAAGACCAGGGACGGCAGCGTTAGCGCAGCAGTGACCAGCAGCGACTTCCAGGATTGAGCGATGTGCTTCATGGAAACCTTCCTTTTGTGGTTGTCAGGATTCGGACTTAGAGCTTAGTTCAGGATCATGACAATCGCCGGGCGACTAAAATACTGTCACACGACTGCAATAATTCCGTTATCTAATGCGGCGCAAGACAGTTAAATGACAAGAGGATTAACGCATGGTTGGCAGGAGCATTCTGATCGTCGACGACGAAGCGCCCATTCGCGAAATGATCGCCGTTGCGTTGGAAATGGCCGGCTATGACTGCCTGGAGGCGGAGAACTCGCAGCAGGCCCATGCCATTATCGTCGACCGCAAACCGGACCTGATCCTGCTCGACTGGATGCTGCCCGGCACCTCCGGCATCGAACTGGCCCGCCGCCTCAAGCGCGATGAGCTGACCGGGGATATCCCGATCATCATGCTCACTGCCAAGGGCGAAGAGGACAACAAGATCCAGGGCCTGGAAGTCGGCGCCGACGATTACATCACCAAACCGTTTTCCCCACGCGAACTGGTGGCGCGCCTGAAAGCCGTGCTGCGCCGCGCCGGCCCGACCGATGGCGAAGCGCCGATCGAAGTCGGCGGCCTGCTGCTGGACCCGATCAGCCACCGCGTGACCATTGACGGCAAACCTGCCGAGATGGGCCCGACCGAGTACCGTTTGCTGCAATTTTTCATGACCCACCAGGAACGTGCCTACACCCGTGGCCAGTTGCTGGATCAGGTTTGGGGCGGCAATGTCTATGTCGAAGAGCGCACCGTCGATGTCCACATCCGTCGCCTGCGCAAAGCCCTCGGCGATGCCTATGAAAATCTGGTACAAACCGTGCGCGGCACTGGCTACCGGTTTTCCACCAAGGCCTGAGCCGACTGCGCCAGACTCGCTGACAAGGACGCATTTTTCCGTGAACCAAAACTGGCATGGCACCCTGATTCGCCACATGCTGCTGCTGGTCACCGCCTGCCTGGTGATCGGCCTGATTTCCGGCTACTACGGCTGGAGCCTCGCCGTGGGCCTGGGCCTTTATCTGGCCTGGACCCTCAAACAACTGCTGCGCCTGCACGAATGGCTGCGCCTGCACAAACCCGATGAAGCACCGCCCGATGGCTATGGCCTGTGGGGCGAAGTGTTCGACAGCATCTACCACTTGCAACGCCGCGACCAACGGGTGCGCGGGCGCCTGCAAGCGGTTATCGACCGGGTCCAGGAATCCACCGCGGCGCTGAAAGACGCGGTGATCATGCTCGACAGCGATGGCAACCTGGAATGGTGGAACCGTGCCGCCGAAACCCTGTTGGGTCTCAAGACTCCACAGGACAGCGGCCAGCCCGTGACCAACCTGGTGCGCCATCCGCGCTTCAAGGAATACTTCGAACAGGACAGCTACGCCGAGCCGTTGGAAATTCCTTCGCCGATCAATGATCGCCTGCGTATTCAGTTGTACATCACCCGCTACGGCAACAATGAACACTTGATGCTGGTGCGCGACGTGACGCGTATCCATCAGCTGGAACAGATGCGCAAAGACTTCATCGCCAACGTGTCCCACGAGCTGCGCACGCCGCTGACGGTGATCTGCGGCTACCTGGAAACCCTGCTCGACAACGTCGAGGAAGTGAACCCGCGCTGGACCCGTGCACTGCAGCAGATGCAGCAGCAAGGCGGGCGCATGCAGACCTTGCTGAACGATTTGCTGCTGCTGGCCAAACTGGAAGCCACCGATTACCCGTCGGACAATCAACCAGTGTCCATCGACAGCCTGCTGCAATCGATCAAGGGCGACGCTCAGCAACTGTCCGGCCAAAAAAACCAGCACATCAGCCTGGAAGCCGATCCAACGATTCTGCTCAAGGGCAGCGAAGCCGAATTGCGCAGCGCCTTTTCCAACCTGGTGTTCAATGCCGTGAAATACACCCCGGCCGAAGGCAATATCCGCATCCGCTGGTGGGGTGATGATCAAGGCGCGCATTTGAGCGTGCAGGATTCAGGGATCGGCATCGACAGCAAACACTTGCCGCGTCTGACCGAGCGCTTCTACCGCGTCGACTCCAGCCGCAACTCCAACACCGGCGGCACCGGGCTGGGGCTGGCCATCGTCAAACATGTGTTGCTGCGCCACCGGGCACGTATGGAAATCAGCAGTGTGCCGGGGCATGGCAGCACGTTTACCTGCCATTTTGCGCCGGCCCAAGTGACGAAATCCCGCGTCATCAGCACCGCCGATTGATACCGGCCAGCACTCGCCACTAGGCAAGCCAAGAGTCAGCCGCTACATTGGCTGACTTGTGCCTGCCCTTCAGGCGCACTTTTTTCTCTCCTTTTGAATTACGGAACCCGCAAAACTCCATCATGGACCCTTCCCCTGGCTTGACTCTCGCGACACTCTTCGCCGATTTCGGCATGATTCTTTTTGCTCTGATCCTGGTTTTGCTCAACGGCTTTTTCGTTGCGGCGGAATTTGCCATGGTCAAATTGCGCTCGACCCGGGTCGAAGCCATCGCAGAACAGCACGGCTGGCGCGGGCACATCCTGCGCACCGTGCACAGTCAGCTCGATGCTTACCTGTCAGCATGCCAATTGGGTATCACCCTCGCCTCCCTGGGCCTTGGCTGGGTCGGTGAACCGGCGTTCGCACACCTCCTCGAGCCAGTGCTCGAAGCGGTCGGTGTACAGTCCGCTGAAGTGGTCAAGGCCGTGTCGTTCTTCACCGCGTTCTTTATCATTTCGTACCTGCACATCGTGGTCGGCGAACTGGCCCCGAAATCCTGGGCCATCCGCAAACCCGAGCTGCTGTCGCTCTGGACGGCCGTGCCGCTGTACCTGTTCTACTGGGCCATGTACCCGGCCATTTACCTGCTCAACGCCAGCGCCAACCAGATCCTGCGGATCGCCGGCCAGGGTGAACCCGGCCCGCATCACGAGCACCATTACAGCCGTGAAGAACTGAAACTGATCCTGCACTCCAGCCGTGGCCAGGACCCGAGCGACCAAGGCATGCGCGTTTTGGCCTCGGCGGTGGAAATGGGCGAGCTGGAAGTGGTCGATTGGGCCAACTCCCGGGAAGACCTGGTCACACTTGAGTTCAACGCGCCGCTCAAGGAAATCCTGGCGCTGTTCCGTCGCCACAAGTTCAGCCGCTACCCGGTGTACGACAGCGAACGCCAGGAGTTCGTCGGCCTGCTGCACATCAAGGATCTGTTGCTGGAACTGGCGGCCCTGGATCACATTCCCGAGTCGTTCAACCTCGCCGAACTGACCCGGCCGCTGGAGCGCATATCGCGTCACATGCCGCTGTCGCAGCTGCTAGAACAGTTTCGCAAGGGCGGTTCGCATTTCGCTGTGGTCGAAGAAGCCGACGGCAACATCATCGGCTACCTGACCATGGAAGACGTGCTGGAAGTGCTGGTGGGCGACATTCAGGATGAACACCGCAAGGCTGAACGCGGGATCCTCGCGTATCAGCCGGGCAAACTGTTGGTGCGCGGCGATACGCCGCTGTTCAAGGTGGAACGCCTGTTGGGTATCGACCTGGACCACATCGAAGCCGAAACCCTCGCCGGGCTGGTCTACGAAACCCTGAAACGGGTGCCGGAAGAGGAAGAAGTGCTAGAGGTCGAAGGCTTGCGGATCATCATCAAGAAGATGAAAGGGCCGAAGATTGTTTTGGCCAAGGTGTTGATGCTCGACTAGGTGTGATACCGGTGGCGAGCGGGTTCTTGCTCCCGCTGGGTCGCGAAGCGGCCCCAATCCTGCAACCGCGCTTACCCGGGTACACCGCATTCACCGGTTTACGACTGCTGCGCCCAAACGCGGACCGGCCGGTGGGAGCAAGCTCCCTCGCCACAGTAGATCTCCATCGTTCATTTCTTGCCCAACGCAAAGTTGGGCAACGCGCCTACCGGTTGATTGAACTGGTACGGAATCGACACCAACCCCAAGCCGGTATTACGCTGCACCACGAAGTGCAGGTGCGGGCCGCTGCTGTTGCCGGTGTTGCCCGACAGCGCCAGCGCACTGCCCACCACCACGCGCTGACCTTCCCGCACGTTGACCGAACCTTTCTTGAGGTGCAGGTATACGCCCATGGTCCCGTCATCGTGCAATACCCGCACGAAATTGCCCGACGGATCGTTGCCGCGCCCGGTCTGGCCATTCTCGGTTTTAACCACCATCCCGCCGCGCGCCGCGATGATCGGCGTACCTTCGGGCATCGCGATGTCCATCGCATAACGGTTCTTCGGCCCGTAGTGACTGTATTTGCCATTGGCGCCCTGACTCAACCGAAACGGCCCGCCGCGCCACGGCAATGGATATCGATAGGCCATAGCGGCCCCTGCGGGGTCGCCCATGGAATATTCGAACCTTGGGGTATACGCCAGCGGCCTTCCGGCCTTCGTCGCCTTGAGCAGCGCCAGACGGATGTTACTGCGCGCCGGCAGAACCCGACGGATCGGCCGGCTCGGCGCGCCGCTGACGTTATTCAGCCCGGAAAAACTCAGCTCGATCTCGACCGGCGCATATAGATCGTTGCGCACGAACACACTGTCCATGCCCCCCTGCTTCTTGATATCGAGGTACACCTGCCGCTCAAGGCGCTCGACCATCCGGTCTCGAAAAACGAACACCTTCGCGCCTTTGGTGGGGCGGTCACTATAAGAGACCACGCCACTGGCATTGGTGGACCTGTAGATCGTCATGGCCACAACCGAGGTGGAGGCCATGAACAGACCACAGAAAAACAGCAGGCGCGCGAGCATGGGCAAGATTCTGTCGAGTAAGGCCTGGGAAGGAGCCTAGCAGCTGAAATGGACCAGCGTAGTCGACAGATGTTTCAAGATGGGTGGCTGATCGTTCCCACGCTCTGCGTTGGAACGATCAGCGGTAAACGTTATGCGCCCGGTACGAAATGCTTCTGCGCCGTGCCACGGGCGATCAGGCGGGAGATGTAGTCGAGCTTCTGTGCGTCCTGGTCGACAAAGCGGAAGGTCAGTTGCAGCCACTCGCTGTCGGGTTTCGGCTCGTGGGCGACAATGGCATGCAGGTAGCCGTTGAGGCGGGCGATTTCGGCGTTGTCGCCCTGTTCCAGGTCGAGCACGGCGCTGTCGAGGACTTGCGGCAGCGTATCGGTGCGTTTCACCACCAACAGCGCTTCCTTGATGCTCAAGGCTTTGATCACGCACTGCTGAGTACCGTTTGGCAGGCGCAGTTGGCCCTGACCACGACCACCAGCGGATGCCGCGGAGGCAACAGGTGCCTTGACCGGCGGGCTGTTAAGCAGGCCGCGAGACGGTGCGGCGGTCGGGGTTGGCGCAGCAGCGACAGGCTTGGCGAACGGGTTGACGACGGCTGCCGATGGGGTAGCCAGGGCAGCTTTACCGCCGGTCAACGCGCTGAGGGAATCATTGCCGAACGCCGAGTTCATTTTGGTCGGCGCGCTGTTCATCAAGGTGTCGAGTTTGCCGACCTTGTTCAGCGCCTGCTTGACCTTGGTCAGCAACTGCTCATTGGTGAACGGCTTGCTGACATAACCGGAAACCCCGGCCTGGATAGCCTGGACCACGTTCTCTTTGTCGCCACGGCTGGTGACCATCACGAACGGCATGGTCTTGAGGTTGTCTTGCTCACGGCACCAGGTCAGCAGTTCAAGACCGGACATTTCCGGCATTTCCCAGTCGCACAGGACCAGGTCGAACGCTTCTTTGGCCAGCATGGCCTGGGCTTTTTTGCCGTTGACTGCATCTTCGGTCCGGATCCCCGGGAAGTAGTTGCGCAGGCACTTCTTCACCAGGTCACGAATGAACGACGCATCGTCCACGACCAATACACTGATCTTGCTCATCCAACACCCCTTTAAAAATCCCGGCAAGCATAACGCTGGCTGATGGCACTTTGCCAAAACTCTTCAGTCACGCCGGGACTTTTCGTTCGCGGGTGCTGCTTTTCTATTCGGCTTTTCAATTCGAGAGCCTCACGCAAACAAAAACGCCCGGCCAAAAGGGCCGGGCGCTTTTCTTGGGCAATCTTACTTATCGTCAGCTTTGCCCGGAACATTAGCGGTTTCGGCACTTGTGCCTTCAACTTCTTCCTTCATGCGCTTGAGGCCCAAGTGACGCACGTCGGTGCCGCGCACCAGGTAAATCACCAGTTCCGAGATATTGCGCGCGTGGTCGCCGATACGCTCCAGCGAGCGCAGCACCCAGATAATGCTCAAGACCCGTGAGATAGAGCGCGGGTCTTCCATCATGTAGGTGGCCAGCTCACGCAGTGCGGTCTTGTATTCGCGGTCGATGATCTTATCGTACTGCGCCACCGACAACGCCAGGTCGGCGTCGAAGCGGGCAAACGCATCCAAGGCATCGCGAACCATATTGCGCACCTGGTCGCCGATGTGGCGAACCTCGACGTAACCGCGCGGCGCTTCGCCTTCTTCGCACAACTGGATGGCACGACGGGCGATCTTGGTGGCTTCGTCGCCGATGCGCTCCAGATCGATCACCGATTTGGAGATGCTGATGATCAACCGCAAGTCCGACGCCGCCGGCTGACGACGGGCCAGGATGCGCAGGCATTCTTCGTCGATGTTGCGTTCCATCTGGTTGATCTGGTCGTCGATCTCGCGAACCTGCTGGGCCAGGCCGGAGTCAGCCTCGATCAACGCGGTGACCGCGTCGTTGACCTGCTTCTCGACCAGCCCGCCCATGGCCAGGAGGTGGCTGCGCACTTCCTCGAGCTCAGCGTTGAACTGCTGGGAGATGTGATGGGTAAGGCCTTCTTTACTAATCATCTTGTTCGCTCCGCGAAAGTTGCAAGCTTCAAGCCGCAAGCTTCAAGCAGTTATGTATAAGTCCTGATATCGCACCGCTTCTTTCTTGCCGCTTGCAGCTTGACGCTTGCGGCTGTATGGCTAGCCGTACCGTCCTGTGATGTAGTCTTCGGTCTGCTTCTTCGCCGGATTGGTGAACAGCGTATCGGTGTCGCCGAATTCCACCAGTTTGCCCATGTACATGAACGCCGTGTAGTCGGAAACCCGCGCGGCCTGTTGCATGTTGTGGGTCACGATAACAATGGTGAACTTGGATTTCAGTTCGTAGATCAGCTCTTCGACTTTCAGCGTCGAGATCGGGTCGAGTGCCGAGCACGGTTCATCGAGCAGCAATACTTCCGGCTCCACGGCGATGGTGCGGGCAATCACCAGACGTTGCTGCTGACCACCGGACAGGCCAAGGGCCGACTCGTGCAGACGGTCTTTGACCTCATCCCACAACGCTGCGCCTTTCAACGCCCACTCAACGGCTTCGTCGAGGATGCGTTTCTTGTTGATGCCCTGGATGCGCAAACCGTAAACCACGTTTTCGTAGATGGTTTTCGGGAATGGGTTGGGCTTCTGGAACACCATCCCGACCCGGCGACGCAGCTCGGCCACGTCCTCGCCCTTGCGATAGATGTTGTTGCCATAGAGGTTGATCGCGCCGTCGACGCGGCAGCCGTCCACCAGGTCGTTCATGCGGTTGAAGGTGCGCAACAGCGTGGACTTGCCGCAGCCGGATGGGCCGATGAAGGCGGTCACGCGCTGTTTCGGGATGTTCATGCTGACGTCGAACAGCGCTTGTTTGTCGCCGTAGAACAGGCTCAGGCCCGGCACTTCGATGGCCACGGTTTCCTGTTCGAGGCTCAGGCTCTGTTTGTTGCGGCCCAAGGCCGACATGTTGATGCCGTGAGTGTGTGCTTCGTGCTGCATGGGTCTCACTCCGTTCATAGCTGCAAGCTTCTAGCTGCAAGCTGCAAGTTTTGAGCAAAAGCGGCTTGTAGCTTGCCGCTTGTGGCTAATGGCTTTAGCTATCCAGTGCTTTGTATTTTTCGCGCAGGTGGTTACGAATCCATACCGCCGACAAGTTCAACGTGGCAATCACCAGCACCAGCAGCAATGCAGTGGCGTACACCAGCGGCCGCGCGGCTTCGACGTTCGGGCTCTGGAAGCCGACGTCATAAATGTGGAAGCCCAAGTGCATGATCTTCTGGTCCAGGTGCAAGTACGGGTAGTTGCCATCCAGCGGCAGCGACGGCGCCAGTTTCACCACCCCCACCAGCATCAGCGGCGCCACTTCACCGGCGGCACGGGCCACGGCGAGGATCATGCCGGTCATCATTGCCGGGCTGGCCATTGGCAGCACGATCTTCCACAAAGTCTCGGCCTTGGTCGCGCCAAGAGCCAGCGAGCCTTCGCGCACGGTGCGAGGAATCCGCGCCAGGCCTTCTTCGGTGGCCACAATCACCACCGGCACCGCCAGCAGCGCCAGGGTCAGCGACGCCCAGAGCAGGCCCGGCGTACCGAAGGTCGGCGCCGGCAGTGCTTCCGGGAAGAACAACCGGTCGACCGAACCGCCGAGCACGTAGACGAAGAAGCCCAGACCGAACACGCCGTAAACGATGGCCGGAACACCCGCCAGGTTGTTCACCGCGATGCGGATCAGCCGGGTCATCGGTCCTTGCCTTGCATATTCACGCAGGTAAACCGCCGCCAGCACGCCGAACGGCGTCACGATCATCGCCATGATCAGGGTCATCATCACGGTGCCGAAAATCGCCGGGAAAATCCCGCCTTCGGTGTTGGCTTCACGCGGGTCATCACTGAGGAATTCCCAGGCCTTGCTGAAGTAAAAGCCGATCTTGGTGAAGGTGCCCATGGCGTTCGGCTGGTAGGCGTGAACCACTTTACCGATGCCGATTTCGACTTCTTTGCCGTTCGCGTCGCGAGCGGTCAGGCTGTCGCGATTGAACTGCGTGTGCAGATCGTTCAGACGCGCCTCGATTTCCTGATAACGGGCATTCAGCTCGGCGCGCTCGGACTCCATATCTGCTTGTGCGGCAGCATCGAGATGGCCGGCCAATTCCAGTTTGCGACCGCGCAGACGCACGCGCTCAAGACCGGCGTTGATCGCACCGATGTCAGTCTTTTCCAGAGTCTTGAGCTGTGCGGCGAGCTGGTTGACACGATCGACACGCGCCTGCAACTCAGGCCATGCGGCCTCGCCTTCAGCGATGACTTTGCCATCCTGTTTGACGTTGACCAGATAACCGTAAAAGTTGCCCCACTCGCGACGCTCGATGGTCATGAGCTCTGGCGGGGTCTTCTGGTTAGTTAGCCACTCGCCGACGATCCACGTGAAGTCGGTGCCGTTCAGATCACGGTTGCCGACCTTGATCAGCTCGCGGGTCATGAACTCCGGGCCCTGATCGGGCACCGGCAGGCCAGCGCTTTTCAGGCGCTCGCGTGGCACTTCTTCCTTTTGCACCACTTCGCCGATGACGAGGTGATTGGCCTGGCCCGGCACGTCGTAACTGGCGTGGATCAGGTCCGCCGGCCAGAAGTGACCCAGACCGCGCACGGCAATCACCGCCAGCAGGCCAATGGTCATGATGACCGCAATGGACACCGCGCCGCCGCTGATCCAGACGCCGGGGGCGCCGCTCTTGAACCATCCATTCAGGGAGTTCTGTTTCACAGACTTCTACCTTTGTTAAAGCGACGAGTATTTCTTGCGCAGACGCTGACGAATCAGTTCCGCGAGGGTGTTCATGATGAAGGTGAACAACAACAGCACCAGCGCCGAGAGGAACAGCACGCGGTAGTGGCTGCCGCCGACTTCCGATTCGGGCATTTCCACCGCGACGTTGGCCGCCAGAGTGCGCAGGCCTTCGAACAGGTTCATTTCCATGACCGGGGTGTTACCGGTGGCCATCAGCACGATCATGGTTTCACCGACCGCACGGCCCATGCCGATCATCAGTGCCGAGAAAATGCCCGGGCTGGCGGTAAGGATTACCACGCGGGTCATGGTCTGCCACGGCGTGGCACCGAGGGCCAGGGAGCCCAGGGTCAGGCCGCGAGGCACGCTGAACACGGCGTCTTCGGCGATGGAATAGATGTTCGGAATGACCGCGAAGCCCATGGCCAGACCGACCACCAGAGCGTTGCGCTGGTCGTAGGTAATCCCTAGGTCGTGGGAGATCCACATGCGCATGTCGCCGCCGAAGAACCAGGTTTCCATGTACGGGCTCATGTACAGCGACAACCAGCCCACAAACAGAATCACCGGGATCAGAATCGCGCTTTCCCAGCCGTCCGGCACTTTCAGGCGGATGGACTCAGGCAGGCGACTGAAGACGAAACCCGCCACCAGAATGCCGATCGGCAGGAGCATCAGCAGGCTGAAGATGCCCGGCAAATGCCCTTCTACATACGGTGCCAGGAACAGGCCGGCGAAGAAGCCGAGGATCACCGTCGGCATCGCTTCCATCAGCTCGATCACCGGTTTGACCTTGCGACGCATGCCCGGAGCCATGAAGTACGCGGTGTAGATCGCAGCGGCCACGGCCAGTGGCGCGGCCAACAGCATCGCGTAGAACGCGGCTTTCAGGGTACCGAAGGTCAGCGGTGAGAGGCTCAGCTTGGGTTCGAAGTCGGTGTTGGCGGCGGTCGATTGCCAGACGTATTTAGGCTCGTCGTAGTTCTCGTACCAGACCTTGCTCCACAACGCGCTCCACGAGACTTCCGGGTGCGGGTTGTCGAGCAGCAACGGTTGCAGCTTGCCGCCCTGCTCCACAATCACGCGGTTGGCCCGTGGCGACAGGCCGAACAGGCCTTGGCCATCAACCACCTGGTCCACCAGCAAAGTGCGGTGAGCGGTGCTGTGGAATACGCCGAGTTTGCCGGACGCGTCGAGGGCAACGAAGCCTTTGCGACGCTCTTCGGCGGTGATTTCAACGATCGGCGCGGTACCCATCTGGAAGCTACGAATCTGCTTCAGACGCAGCTCGCCATCCGGGTCACGGGCCATGAACCACTGGGCGAGACCACCCTTGGAGTTGCCGACGATCAGCGAGATGCCGCCCAGCAATTGAGTGCTGGCGGTCACTTCGGCATTACCGTCTTCAAGTAACTTGTAGCGCCCGTTGAGGCTCTTCTCGCGCAGGCTGAACACGTCGGCTTGAGCGCGACCGTTGACCACGTACAGCCATTGCTGACGCGGGTCGACGAAGATGTTCTTCACCGGCTCGGTCATCTGCGGCAGTTCGATGCGCTTCTGCTCGCTGGTGACTTCGCCGGTCATCATGTTTTCTTCGCTGGTCAGCGACATGACATGCAACTGCGCACCGGTGGAACCAGCCAGCAGCAGGGTCGAATCGGTAGCGTTGAGGCTGACATGCTCCAGAGCACCGCCCGCCTCGTTCAGCGCGACCGGCGTTTCACCATACGGGTACTCGACGGCCGGCGAGATGGTTTTCTTGCCTTCCGGGTAGCTGACTTTATACGTGTGACGGAACACCAGCGCCTGGCCGTTGGACAAGCCCACTGCCACTAATGGCTGGCCCGGTTGATCTTCACCGATGGAGGTCACGCTGGTGCCGGCCGGAATCGGCAGGTCGACGCGGCGCAGCTCGGCGCCAGTGTCAATATCAAAGAACAATGCCTGGCCCTTGTCGGAAACCCGCATGGCGACCTGGTTCTGTTCTTCGAGAGAGATCATCAGCGGTTTGCCGGCGTCTTGCATCCACGCGGGCGTGATGGCGTCTTTGGCGGTCAGGTCGGCCCCCTGGAACAGCGGCGCGACGACGTAACCGAGGAAGAAAAAGATCAGGGTGATCGCACCCAGAACGGCGAGGCCGCCGACGAGGACGTACCAGCGGGTCAGGCGATCTTTTAGCGCACGAATACGGCGCTTGCGTTGCAGCTCAGGCGTATTGAAGTCAATTCGCTTGGGGGGATTTGTAGTCATGGTGGAATTGGCCAGATCATTCATGCGCACACCCTAGCGATCCTGTATGACAGAAAGATGACAATGCAGTGACGCAACAAATCCGCCGCCTGTGGGAACTGGCAGCGGATCGGAAATTTGGGGGGTGTGTAGGAGCTGTCGAGGGAACCGAGGCAGCTCCTACACAGGTCCGGGTTTACCCCGGACCTAGGGTTTTACTTTTTTACTACGTTGTTGCCTTCTTGCAGACCCAGGTCAGCCAGTGCTTTTGCAGCAACCTTGGCTGGCAGCGGGATGTAGCCGTCTTTCACAACCACTTCCTGACCCTGTTTGGACAGAATCAGTTTCACGAACTCGGCTTCCAGCGGGGCCAGAGGCTTGTTCGGGGCCTTGTTGACGTATACGTAGAGGAAACGCGACAGCGGATACTTGCCGTTCAGGGCGTTCTCTTCGGTGTCTTCGATGAACTCAGTGGTACCTTTCTTGGCCAGGGCCACGGTTTTCACGCTGGCGGTCTTGTAGCCGATGCCCGAGTAACCAACACCGTTCAGCGAGGAGCTGATCGACTGCACGACCGAAGCCGAGCCTGGTTGTTCGTTGACGTTTGGCTTGTAGTCGCCTTTGCACAGGGCTTCTTCTTTGAAGTAGCCATAGGTGCCGGATACCGAGTTACGACCGAACAGTTGCACTGGCTTGTTGGCCAGGTCGCCGGTCACACCCAGGTCGCCCCAGGTTTTCACGTCAGCTTTGGCGCCGCACAGACGCGTCGAGGAGAAGATCGCGTCGACCTGTTCCATGGTCAGGTGCTGGATCGGGTTGTCTTTGTGTACGAAGACAGCCAGGGCGTCCACGGCAACCGGGATCGCGGTTGGCTTGTAGCCGTATTTCTGTTCGAAGGCAGCCAGTTCGGTGTCCTTCATCTTGCGGCTCATCGGGCCCAGGTTAGAGGTGCCTTCAGTCAACGCAGGTGGCGCAGTGGCGGAGCCAGCGGCCTGAATCTGGATGTTTACGTTCGGGTACTCTTTTTTGTAGTTCTCAGCCCACAGGGTCATGAGGTTGGCCAGGGTATCGGAGCCGACGCTGGACAGGTTGCCCGACACACCAGTGGTCTTGGTGTAGCTCGGGATCGACGGGTCAACAGCGGCAACCGCGTTGGCAGTCGCAACGCCAGCAGCGACAAAAGTCATTGCCGCCATCAAACGCTTCAGTTTCATGCCTTACTCCTAGCAGATAGGTGTGTTAAGTCGGGGCCAAGTATCAGCAGGCCGTGTGAACACTCTATGGCCGAAATATGACAATTGGATGAAAGGCCAGCATCCAATTGCCGGATACAATCCAATCCTCGTGGCAGGTTGACAAATAAAAACTAAAATATAGGCTTGTCAACCACGAGAGGAACCCATGATTAATGATCGAATCCGCCGCGCTCGCCTTCTGCGTGGTATGTCCCTGGAGGCGCTGGCGTGCCAGCTTGGTGACATTACCAAGCAAGCCCTCAGCAAATACGAGAAAGGGTTAAGCACCCCGAACTCCTCACGTCTGCTGCAAATGGCAAAAGTACTCGAAGTCAATCCTGAGTACTTTTTCCGTGCGGACGCCATCCCGCTTGCACCGCTGGAGTTCCGCAAGCTTGCGAAAATGCCCAAATACCGTCAGGTGCAAGTCGAAGAACAGATTCGTGAATACCTTGAGCGCTATATGGCTCTGGAAGAATGTTTCGACCCCGCGGACATCCAGACTCCAGGCACTCCCTCTCAGATGCTGCCCGTTTCTTCTATTGAAGAGGCCGAGCACGCGGCCGAATTACTTCGGGATTTCTGGGGAATTGGTAGTGACCCTATCGCCAATCTGACCGAGCAACTGGAAGAGCACAGTATCAAGGTGGCGATGCTCATGGGGCCGGATGATTTCGATGGGGCCTGCGCCGCTACTGGGGATGGGCGCCATGTTTTGATCGCATTAAATGCCGAGCGGCCAGGTGAGCGTATACGCTTCACCGCTGCCCATGAGCTTGGCCATTGGGTCATGCAGTTACCTGAATACATGCCTGAGAGAGACAAGGAAAACTGCTGTCATCGGTTTGCAGGGGCATTTCTTTACCCGGCAAAAGGCGTCACTAGCGACTTCGGCAGCCACCCACGTTCACGGGTTCATCCTCGCGAGCTACTCATCGCTAAGCGCCAATACGGAATTTCGATGCACGCAGCACTACGGCGCCTCAAGGATCTGAACCTGCTTAGCGATGCGGGTTACAAATCTCTAACCATCCAATTTAGCGCGAACGGCTGGCGCAAGACTGAACCAGAACCCATGCCCTGCAAGCCACCGCAACGTTTTGAATCATTGGTGTTTTGGGGATTGGCAGAAGGACTGATAACCAAATCCCGCGCAGCCGAACTTTTACGTAAACCAGCGAGCGCCTTGGACCCCAACTTCCTGGGCTCACTGGAGAGTGCATGAGTCTGATCTACATCAGCGATACAAATATCTGG
Source organism: Pseudomonas sp. B21-048 (assembly GCF_024748615.1). NCBI lineage: Bacteria > Pseudomonadati > Pseudomonadota > Gammaproteobacteria > Pseudomonadales > Pseudomonadaceae > Pseudomonas > Pseudomonas sp. B21-048. The sequence continues at coordinate 5,613,480 of NZ_CP087168.1, forward strand.
ATCGATTTCAGAAACGCTGGATTGCTGGAACAGATGTTCAGACTTCCGTTCACATTATGCTGCACCGATTTCGTGATGGATGAACTGGAAGACTTCCCCCATGACGAATTACTCGCCCATGGGTTGATTGTCGAGTCTTTCGATGGCCTTGGAGTCGCTCGACTTTTCAGCCTTAAAGTCGAGCACAACAACAGTTCACTGGCGGATGTCTCCTGCTATTTGCTCGCACAGGAGACGGGCCGACCGTTACTGACCGGAGACGGCAAGCTTAGACGCCAGGCTCAACGAGATGGTTTGCAAGTTCACGGGGCGCTCTGGCTACTCGACCTAATGGTCGAGCATCAAGTTGTTCCACCAGCGCACGCTGCAGATGCTTTGGATAACATGCTCGAACATGGAGCACGTTTACCGTCTGGAGAATGTGATGCAAGGCTTTCGCACTGGCGGAAGCCTTGACATCCAACCGCGCCTGTTACCGCCCGCTCTTCCAAAGATACCCACCCACCAGAATCCCGACGCCACAAATGATCGCCACATAATAGGCAGGTCCCATCGGGCTTTCCTTCAAAAGCAGCGTCACCACCATCGGGGTCAGGCCACCGAAGATGGCGTAGGCCAGATTGTAGGAAAACGACAACCCGCTAAAACGCACCACCGCCGGAAAAGCCTTGACCATCACATAGGGCACTGCGCCAACTATCCCGACCAGAAAACCGGTCAGCGCATACATCGGGAACAGCCAGTCGGGATGGTTGAACAGGCTGTGATAGAAGGTCCACGACATTAATAGCAACAAACCGCTACCGAATACGAACACACGACCGGCGCCGAAGCGGTCAGCCAATGCACCGGAGGTCACACAGCCCAGGCTCAGGAACACGATGGCCAGGCTGTTGGCCTGCAACGCGGTAGTGGGCGCGAAGTGGTAAACGGTCTGCAGCACGGTCGGGGTCATGAGGATGACCACGATGATGCCGGCGGACAGCAACCAGGTCAGCAGCATGGAAATCAGAATCGCACCGCGATGATCACGCAACACCGCGCGCAGCGGCACTTCTTCGGCCAGGGCCTTGCGCAATTGCAGTTCGGCGAATACCGGGGTTTCGTGGAGCCAACGGCGCAGGTAAACCGAGAACAGGCCAAACACACCGCCCAGCAGGAACGGGATCCGCCAGGCGTAATCCGAGACTTCAACCGGCGTGTAAATGCTGTTGATCGCGGTGGCGACCAGCGAGCCCAAAAGAATACCGACGGTCAGACCGCTGGTCAGCGTGCCGCAGGCATAACCGATGTACCGCTGCGGCACGTGTTCGGAAACGAATACCCAGGCTCCCGGCACCTCACCGCCAATTGCCGCGCCCTGGATCACCCGCATCAGCAGCAATAGAATCGGCGCCCACATACCAATCTGCGCATAAGTCGGCAGCAAGCCCATGATCAGGGTCGGCACGGCCATCATGAAAATGCTCAAGGTGAACATTTTTTTTCGCCCCAACAGATCACCGAAGTGCGCCATGACAATGCCGCCCAGCGGCCGCGCCAGGTAGCCGGCGGCGAAGATGCCAAATGTCTGCATCAAGCGCAGCCATTCGGGCATGTCGGCGGGGAAGAACAGTTTGCCGACCACTGTGGCGAAGAACACAAAGATGATGAAGTCGTAAAACTCCAGCGCGCCGCCCAGGGCAGACAGCGATAACGTCTTATAGTCGTTGCGGGTCAGCGGACGTGCGGATTGGGCGGGCTGCGCGATGCTCGAAGGCGCTGTGGTCATGGCAAGGGCTTCTCTTATAGTCGGATCTGCAACCTCAACAACGCTGGCGGAGGCTTGGGCAGGTTCGGCACGATAGCAAATTGTTCGAAAAAGCACATAGAGGCGCGTATTTGACGGTCGAAATGAGAACCGGACGGTCGTCTCGGAGTCTACCGATCGATATACTCGCAACATTGCAACGGCTTGTAAGGGGTTGCTGTGCGAAACCGTCGTTGGCATCCGTCAGCCGATTTCGCAGAGTTTCCCTTTAGGCGCCTTACGAAAAACGTGACGAACGTAGTATGTTCGGGGCTGAATCGTTTTTCCTGGAGACGGCTATTCACCCGCTACACCTACGAAGAGTCACGGGTCAGAGGCACCCCCGGCATGATAGAGCTCGAACAAGAAGATCCAATCCCGCAAGGCGACTTGGCCCTGCAAATCACCGCGCTTCCGCGTGAAACCAATGGCTTTGGCGATATTTTCGGCGGCTGGCTGGTGGCGCAGATGGATTTGGCTGGCACCGCAATGGCCAGCAAGGTCGCCGGTGGTCGCGTGGCCACCGTGGCGATCGATCGCATGGCGTTCCTGGTGCCGGTAGCGGTGGGTGCTCAGCTGTCCTTTTATACCCAGGCGCTGGAAATCGGCCGCAGCTCGATCCAGATGATGGTCGAAGTCTGGAGCGACGATCCACTGTCCAGCGAATGGCGTAAAGTGACCGAAGCCGTCTTCGTGTTCGTCGCCATCGACGGCAGCGGCCGCACTCGCTCGGTTCCGCCTAGAGCTCGTTAAACCGGAGCTGGTAAAAACGGAGCCTGTAAAAAAACGGTGCGTTAAACCCGGCGACCGTTTTGCGGTCCATTGCAGTCCTGTTCCTGATCGAGAGTTGCCCCATGAGCACGCCCAACGTTGAAACCGTGAAACTGGATGAACTGAACTGCTGGCGCATCCGCCACGGTCAGGCCGAATTGCTGGTGGCCCAGCAAGGAGCGCACATCCTCAGTTATCAATTGGCTGGTGAACCGCCGCTGATCTGGCTCAACGACGAGGCGGTATTCAAGACTGGCAAGAGCATCCGAGCCGGCGTGCCGGTGTGCTGGCCATGGTTCGGCAACCTGTCGCGCAACCCGCAGAGCGTCCAGGCCATGCGCGTCAGCCAGGAACCGTCGACCGCCCATGGCCTGGTGCGGGCAATGGACTGGGAACTGGGTGGCATCGAAACCGAAGGCGAAAGCCTGAAGATGGAATTCGTCCTGCCCTACCCCGAAGGCGGTCTGCCGGGATGGCCGCATCAGGTGGACTTGAAACTGAGCATTCGTCTGGATGAGCAGTTGCATATCAGCCTGACGAGCGAAAACAAGGGCGCCGAACACGTCACGATCAGCCAGGCATTGCACAGCTATTTCGCGGTTAGCGATGTGCGCAACGTGCACGTTGAAGGGCTGGATGGCTTGAGTTATATCGAAACCCTGGACGACTGGAAAACCATCACTCAGACCGGTGATCTGCGTTTTATCGGCGAGACCGACCGCATCTATCTCAATACCCCGCCGAAGCTGAGCATTGTTGACCCGCACTGGGAACGACGCATCGAACTGACCAGCAGCGGTTCGCGCTCTGCGGTGATCTGGAACCCCTGGATCGACCGCGCTGCAGCGTTCAGCGACATGGCTGACGATGGCTGGCAGCGCATGCTGTGCATTGAAACGGCGAATGTGATGGGGGATGTGGTGACGTTGGCACCGGGGCGAGTCATACCCTGGGCGTGAGCATCGCCAGCAAACCGCTTTAAGATCAAAAGATCGGGCCGCGTTCGGACGATCTTTTTTGGTATGCGCGATTACAAATCCGACTCTTTGACCACTCGCACCTGCGCCGCATCCAGCGCATACGCTGCATCCGCCAGATCGTTATTGACCGTCTCGATCTTCAGCGTGCCGGTCACCCACAGCGGCGTGTAGATGTCATTCAACTTCAAGCCTTTGGGATAACGCACCAGCACCAACTGGTTAGGTGGTGGTGGCGGCACGTGGATGCAAGCGCCCGGGTACGGCACAAGGAAAAACAATGTGCTGCGGCCCTTGGCGTCGGATTCCAGCGGCACCGGATAACCGCCAATACGGATGTGTTTGTCGTTCATCGACGGCACGGTTTTGGTCGAGTACATCACCGCCGGCAAGCCCTTGCTCTGCTTCATGCCACCCTTTTGGGTAAAGGTGCCGTTGGCTTCCGGGGAGTTGTGATCGATTTCGGGCATTGCCTCGAGGGCTTTCTGGTCCGACTTGGGCATCAGTTCGAGCCAGTCGGTTTCCGGCAGTTCGCCGGCATGGGCCAAACCACTGCCCAGGAAGAGAAGAGTCAACAGAAGACTGCGCATGAAAGTGCTCAGTAAAGGATAGGACAATGTGACGATGACAACGCCGAGCATTCTAGCCCTCTCCAGCGATGACGCAGAGAGGGCTTTGTCGCTTCAATCAGTTGTTTTTTTTGATCAGGCCGTAGATCACCAACAACACCACTGCGCCTACCAGCGCACCGAGGAAACCTGCGCCCTGACCCGCATGGTAGATACCCAGGGCCTGGCCGCCGTACGTGGCCGCCAGCGAACCGCCGATACCGAGCAGGATGGTCATGATCCAGCCCATGCTGTCATCGCCCGGTTTCAAAAACCGAGCCAGCAGGCCGACGATCAAGCCGATAAAGATGGTTCCGATAATTCCCATGGCATTTCCCTCTGATTGATTTGGATATGTCAAAAGCCTAGACAGACCTTGGCATCCTGCCATCAGAGAACGGCGGCCCCTGAAGGTTCCGCCGCTGCCACATGAAACTATTCGGCGATGAGCGCTTCGACCTTGAGGATCTGCACAGCCAACGTCTCACGGTCTGCACAGCGCAAATTGGCGTGACCGACCTTGCGGCCGACCTTGAAAGCCTTGCCGTAGTGATGCAAATGGCAGTCGTCGATCGCAATCACTTTCTCTACGGGCGGCACGACACCGATGAAGTTGAGCATCGCGCTCTCGCCGACCTTGGCCGTCGAACCCAGCGGCAGACCGGCGACGGCCCGCAGGTGGTTTTCGAACTGGCTGCACTCGGCGCCTTCGGTGGTCCAGTGCCCGGAGTTGTGCACGCGCGGGGCGATTTCGTTGGCCTTGAGGCCGCCGTCGACTTCGAAGAACTCGAACGCCATCACGCCAACGTACTCCAGCTGCTTGAGTACCCGGCTGGAGTAATCTTCAGCCAACGCTTGCAGCGGGTGATCGGTGCTGGCCACGGACAGCTTGAGGATGCCACTGTCGTGGGTGTTGTGAACCAGAGGATAGAATTTCGTTTCGCCATCGCGGGCACGCACGGCAATCAACGAGACTTCGCCAGTGAACGGCACGAAACCTTCCAGCAGGCAGGCGACGCTGCCCAGCTCGGCAAAGGTGCCGACCACGTCTTCAGGCTTGCGCAGGACTTTCTGGCCCTTGCCGTCGTAACCCAGGGTGCGGGTTTTCAGCACGGCCGGCAGACCGATGGAAGCCACGGCGGCGTCCAGGTCGGCTTGCGACTGGATGTCAGCGAACGCGGGGGTCGGAATCCCCAGGTCCTTGAACATGCTCTTTTCGAACCAGCGATCGCGGGCGATGCGCAGTGCTTCAGCGCTCGGGTACACCGGGACGAATTGCGACAGGAATGCCACGGTTTCGGCCGGGACGCTTTCGAACTCGAAGGTCACCAGATCGACTTCATCGGCCAACTGACGCAGGTGATCCTGATCGCCGTAATCGGCCCGCAGGTGTTCGCCCAATGCGGCTGCGCAAGCATCCGGCGCCGGATCGAGGAAAGCGAAGTTCATGCCCAGCGGAGTGCCCGCCAGCGCCAACATGCGACCCAATTGGCCGCCACCGATTACACCGATCTTCATCGTCAACAACCTCAGGCGATGCGTGGGTCTGGATTGTCCAGGACGCTGTCTGTCTGCTCAGCGCGGAATTTCTTCAACACGGTATGAAATTGCGGATGCTTGGCGCCCAGGATGCTCGCCGAGAGCAGCGCTGCGTTGATCGCGCCGGCCTTGCCGATGGCCAGGGTGGCAACCGGAATGCCTGCAGGCATTTGCACGATAGACAGCAGCGAATCGACGCCCGAGAGCATCGACGACTGTACCGGCACGCCCAGCACTGGCAGGTGGGTCTTGGCCGCACACATGCCTGGCAGATGGGCCGCGCCACCGGCACCGGCGATGATCACCTCGATGCCACGGGCCTCGGCCTCTTCGGCATACTGGAACAGCAGGTCCGGGGTGCGGTGGGCAGAGACCACTTTCACCTCGTAAGGGATGCCGAGCTTTTCCAGCATATCGGCGGTGTGGCTAAGGGTGGACCAATCGGACTTGGAGCCCATGATCACGCCAACCAGTGCGCTCATCGTCGTGCCTCTTCTCTCTGGGCGCCCGCAGGCGCGTCAAAAAACAACAAGCCACGCAGAAGTGCGTGGCTTGATTGTAGGAAAAATGGCCGGACGAACCGGCCGAAGGCCGCGCAGTATACCTCAATGAAGCAGATAAACAGCCCCCGATGCGACCATCTGTCATACGACGCAAAGTGCCGGTTTTATTGACCCGAAGGTCAGGCGAAAACGTTGCAAATCGACCTGGCCTGTGGGCGCCAGGCTTGCCTGTAATGCCAGTCAGTTAAGAGATAGAACAAGGGATGAGTAACCTGTGGCGAGGGAGCTTGCTCCCGCTGGGCCGCGAAGCGGCCCCCTTTATCCCCAAAAAGAGGGGGACTGCTTCGCCCCAAGCACGGACCGGTCCAACGGGAGCAAGCTCCCTCGCCACAGGTTCAGTATCACGCTTAACTGACTGGCAAGGCTGGCGCCGACAAAACCTTATTGACCGGTGGTGGTTTGTGCAGCGCCGCCCTCAAGTTTGCGCCAGAGCAACCGCACGTTGGCCTTGCGCACCAGCGCGCAGCGATACAGACGAATCTCCAACGGCACATGCCATTGCGGGCCGCCGCAGACCACCAATTCGCCGCGAGCCAGTTCGGCGCGCACACTCAGTTGCGGTACCCAAGCGATGCCTAGGCCTTCCAGCGCCATGCTTTTCAGGCTGTCGGCCATGGCGGTTTCGTAAATAGTGGTGAATCGCAGGGCCCGCTGGCGCAACAGCAAGTTCACGGAACGCCCAAGAAACGCACCGGCGCTGTAGGCCAATAGCGGTACGCTGGCCTCGCCTTCCAGGTCGAACAACGGCTTGCCGTCGGCATCGGCCGCGCAGACCGGGAGCATTTCAGTGTCACCCAGATGCAGTGACGGGAAAATCTCCGGGTCCATTTGCATCGCCGAGTCCGGATCATAGAACGCCAGCATCACATCACATCCGCCTTCACGCAGCGCATGCACCGCATCACCGACGTTGGTGGCCACCAGTCGCGTGGCGATATTCAATCCTTCGTTGCGCAATTTTGCGATCCAGCGCGGGAAAAAACCCAGTGCCAGGGAGTGAGCGGCGGCGATTTGTATCACCTCGCCCTGCCCGCCTTCCAGGTGATGAAGGTGGCGCAACACTTCACCCAATTGTTCGACCACCGTACGCGCAGTAACGAGAAACAGCTGACCCGCCGCTGTCAACTCGACGGGTGTACGGGAGCGATTGACCAGTGTCAGCCCCAGCGCGGCTTCGAGGCTGCGGATCCGTCGGCTGAATGCCGGTTGGGTCACGAAGCGTCGCTCAGCCGCTTGGGAGAAGCTGCGGGTGGCGGCCAGAGCACTAAAGTCCTCGAGCCATTTGCTTTCCAGATTCATCACGCCCTCCCGGACACGCACCAATTTAGGTCACACGCTCGCCGCGCATACGGCGTCACACGGGCATTATGCCGAATGTGCATAGGCTAGTGTTTAACAGCATTGGCCCAAAATTCTTCACAAGCCTAGCATTTGATGCGTTCCGGCATAGACCGGGTCCATATCGAGATGATTTCTATCATGTCTTCCGCTGCATCTTTCCGCACAGAAAAAGACCTGCTTGGCGTACTCGAAGTACCTGCGCAAGCGTATTACGGCATCCAGACCCTGCGAGCGGTGAATAACTTCCGCCTTTCCGGTGTTCCGATTTCGCATTACCCGAAACTGGTTGTCGGTCTGGCAATGGTCAAACAGGCCGCCGCTGACGCCAACCGCGAGTTGGGTCACCTGAGCGAAGCCAAGCACGCGGCCATCAGCGAAGCCTGTGCCCGATTGATCCGCGGCGATTTCCACGAAGAATTCGTGGTGGACATGATTCAAGGCGGCGCTGGCACTTCAACCAACATGAATGCCAACGAAGTCATCGCCAACATCGCGCTGGAGGCCATGGGCCACAGCAAGGGCGAATACCAGTACCTGCACCCGAACAACGACGTGAACATGGCGCAGTCGACCAACGACGCCTACCCGACCGCGATCCGTCTGGGTCTGCTGCTGGGTCACGACGCGCTGCTGGCCAGCCTCGACAGCCTGATCCAGTCGTTCGCCGCCAAAGGTGAAGAATTCAGCCACGTTCTGAAGATGGGTCGTACCCAGCTGCAAGACGCTGTGCCGATGACCCTGGGCCAGGAATTCCGCGCCTTCGCCACCACCCTGAGCGAAGACCTGGCGCGCCTGAAGACCCTGGCGCCTGAATTGCTGACCGAAGTGAACCTGGGCGGCACCGCGATCGGTACCGGCATCAACGCCGACCCGCGTTACCAGGCCCTGGCCGTTCAGCGTCTGGCTCTGATCAGCGGTCAACCGCTGGTGCCAGCCGCCGACCTGATCGAAGCCACCTCCGACATGGGCGCCTTCGTGCTGTTCTCCGGCATGCTCAAGCGCACCGCGGTCAAGCTGTCGAAGATCTGCAACGACCTGCGTCTGCTGTCCAGCGGCCCACGCACCGGCATCAACGAAATCAACCTGCCAGCGCGTCAGCCAGGCAGCTCGATCATGCCAGGCAAGGTCAACCCGGTTATTCCGGAAGCGGTCAACCAGGTGGCGTTCCAGATCATCGGCAACGACTTGGCCCTGACCATCGCTGCCGAAGGCGGCCAGCTGCAACTGAACGTGATGGAGCCGCTGATCGCGTTCAAGATCTTCGACTCGATCCGCCTGCTGCAACGCGCCATGGACATGCTGCGCGAGCACTGCATCGTCGGCATCACCGCCAACGAAGAGCGCTGCCGTGAACTGGTTGAACACTCGATCGGCCTGGTCACTGCGCTGAACCCGTACATCGGCTATGAAAACGCCACCCGCATTGCCCGTATCGCCCTCGAAAGCGGCCGCGGCGTGCTGGAACTGGTGCGCGAAGAACGGTTGCTCGACGAAGACATGCTCGCCGACATCCTGCGCCCGGAAAACATGATTGCTCCGCGTCTGGTGCCTCTGAAGGCTTAACCGAACGCAGGCTCTTTTGAAGAGCACCGCTCACCAGGTCGAGGGACTAGACACCTCTCACCTTTTGAGGGCTTGGGGATTTGTTCCCTCAAGCCCTTTTTTTAACCCTTGCGGATTTTCCGAACATGTTGAGTGTTTTCAGTGCCGCCAAGATCGCAGCCTTCGACAGCTTCTACAGGGTTTGACCCCCTATTGAAGCTGCCGAAGGCTGCGATTTTTTGATTTTGCAGCGCTCTCGTTTCGTCGCTTGCACCACAATCGTGCAGACGGACGGCACTCACCTTATGTATAGTGCCGGCCCTCTTCGCTTGAGCGGTCGTCGATAACGAGACCCAAACCCATGCGAAACCCGAACTAATAAAACCCGCGATATGGGAACGGGACGAACCTTCGATCCACCTGCTGTGCCACGCGCAGGCCGGTGTAACACGAGGTGTCGGACCATCCAGTATTCGCACACACAAAAAACAGCGAGGAAAACTCCATGCTCGAAGTCATCAACGACTTCCTCTCAGGGAAAGTACTGATCGTGCTCATTGTCGGGCTCGGTAGCTACTTCACGATCCGCTCGCGTTTCGTTCAGTTCCGTCATTTCTTTCACATGTTCGCGGTGTTCCGTGACAGTCTGCGCAGCAGCTCCGAACAACTCAGCTCGTTCCAGGCCCTGATGCTCAGCCTCGCCGGCCGCGTCGGTGCGGGTAACATCGCAGGTGTCGGCATCGCCGTGACCCTCGGCGGCCCCGGTGCGGTGTTCTGGATGTGGGTGACCGCGTTGGTCGGCATGTCCAGCAGCTTCTTCGAATGCTCCCTCGGCCAGCTCTACAAGCGCTGCGACTCCGAAGGCCAGTTCCGTGGCGGCCCGTCCTTCTACATTCAGCACGGCCTGCAGAAGCGCTGGCTGGGCATGATCATGGCGTTCCTGCTGCTGATCACCTTCGGCTTCGCTTTCAACGGCCTGCAAGCCCACGCCGTGACCCACTCGCTGAACAACGCGTTCGGCTTCGACACCACTTACACCGGGCTGGCCCTGGCGGTGTTGCTGGGGCTGGTGTTCATCGGCGGGATCAAGCGAATCGCCAAGGTCGCTGACCTGCTGGTACCGGTGAAAACCCTGGTGTACATCGGCGTGACCATCTACGTGATCGTGCTGCAGTTCGACCACGTTCCGGGCATGTTGATCACCATCGTCAAAAGCGCCTTCGGTCTGGACCAGGCGTTCGGCGGCCTGATCGGCAGCGCCATCGTCATGGGCGTGAAGCGCGGCGTGTTCGCCAACGAAGCAGGCCTGGGCAGTGCGCCGAACGTGGCCGCTGTGGCCTCGGTCGAGCACCCGGTCGCGCAAGGCGTGGTTCAAGCGTTCAGCGTGTTCCTCGACACCTTCGTGATCTGCACCTGCACCGCGTTGCTGATCCTGCTGTCGGGCTTCTACACTCCGGGCTTCGAAGGCGACGGCATTGCCCTGACCCAGAACTCCCTGGCTGCCGTGGTCGGTGAATGGGGCCGGATGTTCATTTCCGTAGCCTTGGCGTTGTTCGTGTTCACCTCGATTCTCTACAACTACTACCTGGGCGAGAACAACCTGCGCTTCCTGATCGGTGAAAACCGCAAGGCGCTGATTGGCTATCGCGCGCTGGTATTGGTACTGATTTTCTGGGGTGCCATCGAGAACTTGAACACGGTGTTCGCGTTCGCCGACATCACCATGACCCTGTTGGCCTTCGTAAACCTGATCGCGCTGTTCCTGCTGTTCAAGGTCGGCATGCGCATCCTGCGTGACTACGATGACCAGCGCGCTGCCGGCATCAAGACTCCAGTATTCGATTCGAGCAAGTTCCCGGATCTGGACCTGGACCTGAAAGCGTGGCCAGCCAATCCGCAAGCCGCCGCTCCAAAGGCCGAAGCCGAGCCACAAGGCGTGACCGCAGCGCAACGCTGATCGGTAAAAAACCGGGCGCATCCCCTGCGCCCGGCGTGACACAGCGTTCGGTCGGCGTCATGCTCGGCCTGACGCTGTGGCAGCTTGATGAGGCTGCCGTTCAGGGTTCAAGCCTGTAAGACCGCATTGCGGCCTTCGCGAGCAAGTCGGATCGCCGCACCGCCGCCCCCACAGTTTTCGGAGACACCCATGAATTCCTCGACTTTTCCTGCGGCCCAGCACGTCATGGTGTTGTACACCGGTGGCACCATCGGCATGCAAGCCAGTGCCCACGGCTTGGCGCCGGCGTCCGGTTTCGAAGCACGGATGCGCGAGTATCTGCACAGCCAGCCTGAGCTGGTGGTGCCGCAGTGGCGCTTTCGCGAGATGGCGCCGCTGATCGACAGCGCCAACATGACGCCCGCCTACTGGCAACAACTGCGTGAAGCGGTGGTCGACGCCGTTGATGTCCAGGGCTGCGACAGCGTGTTGATCCTGCATGGCACCGACACCCTGGCCTACAGCGCTGCGGCCATGAGCTTTCAGCTGCTCGGCCTGCATGCGCGCGTTGTGTTCACCGGCTCCATGTTGCCGGCCGGCGTGACCGACAGCGATGCCTGGGGAAACCTCAGCGGTGCGTTGGTTGCCCTAGGCCAGGGCCTGGCGCCGGGCGTTCATCTGTACTTCCACGGCGAACTGCTCGATCCGACCCGCTGCGCGAAGGTTCGCAGTTTCGGTCGTCATCCGTTCAAACGGCTGGAGCGTCAGGGCGACGGCGTGAAAGCGTCCTCGATACCTGAGCGACTGAACTACAACCAGCCTAAACAGCTGGCGAAGGTCGCGGTGCTGCCGCTGTTCCCCGGCATCGGTGCCGATCAACTGGATGGCCTGCTCAACAGCGGTATTGAGGGTCTGGTACTGGAATGTTATGGCAGCGGTACTGGGCCAAGCGACAACCCCGAGTTTCTCGCCAGCCTGGAACGGGCGCGGGACAAAGGTGTGGTGGTGGTCGCGGTTACGCAGTGCCATGACGGTGGTGTGCAGCTCGACGTGTACGAGGCGGGTAGCCGCTTGCGGGATGTCGGTGTGTTGTCTGGTGGTGGCATGACTCGCGAGGCAGCGTTTGGCAAGTTGCATGGGCTGCTGGGTGCAGGGCTTGAGATCGCTGAAGTTCGGCGGTTGGTTGAACTCGACCTGTGCGGCGAACTCAGCTGACACAGCACAATCCCTGTGGCTTTTGTGGCGAGGCGGCATTCAGACAAGCCCCCTCGCCACAAAAGCCCACAGGGTCGTCATTGGGCATATAACTTGCTCCTCTTCCAGCATGCCCAACGCTGGAACCACCTATGCTCCACTCTCACCTCACCACCCTCAACGCCGTCTCCCTGGTGCTTGACACCTTCAAGGCCGAAGGCCTGTCCAGCGAAGCATTGCTGGCCGGCAGCGGCATCAGCGCGGCGGATCTGAGCCGGGCGGACACGCGCATCACCACCAATCAAGAGATGCTGGTTTGCGCCAACGCCGTCGCGTTACGCCGCGATATCGGCCTGGAACTGGGTCGGCGGATGCATGTCTCGTCCTATGGCATGCTCGGGTACGCTTTACTCACCAGCGCCACTTTAGGTGACGCCTTGCGGTTGGCGCTGCACTATCCGGCGCTATTGGGAACACTGTTCGAGTTGAGCCTGGAGGAAGCGGGCGAACGCATCTGGCTCACCGCCAGCGACTATCGGGAAAATCCGGCGCTGGCGCCGTTCAATGTCGAGTTTTGCCTGGTCTCGATGAAAGTCACCTGCGAAGACCTGCTCGGCCACCCTCTGCCTCTACTCGGCGCACGCTTTGAACACCCGGCGCCGGATTATCAGGCGCGCTACGCTGAGCGTTTCGACTGCCCCTTGCAGTTCGATGCGGTGTCCAACGCCTTTGCCTTCGATAAATGCTGGCTCGAACAACCTCTGCCGCTGGCCGACACCATTACCCATCAAGCCATGGCCGAGCGCTGTCGCAAGCAAAACACCGAATTCACCGGGCGTCAGGCCTGGCTCGGGCGGATTCGCCAACTACTCGCCGCACAATTGAGCGCGGCACCAGGCTTGGAGGGGCTGGCCGAACAGTTGAACTGCTCGGCGCGCACGCTGCGTCGACACCTGAAGGATCTGGGGTGCAGTTATCAGGAACTGCTCGATGAATTGCGATTCGAGCAGGCCAAGCGAATGCTCTGTGAAGACCACATGCCGATCTATCGAATCGCCGAGGCGCTGGGTTTCAGCGAGACCGCAAGTTTCCGACATGCGTTTGTACGCTGGAGTGGCGTGGCGCCGAGTCAGTTCCGGCCGTGATCTACCCCTGCGAGGGGCGAATTTCGGTCAAATATTTTGGCCATATCAATCCCCTTTTGGCCTTTCCTGCCGTTCTCCCAAACGCCGCCCCGCCGCAAGACTGTGCGCAACCGAATCAGCCTGCGGAGCGCAAAAAATGCTGACGATCTACTCGGACGATCACCACCTGCATCACGGCCGTTGTGAATTGATGGACGGGCAATTGATGCCCTGCTTCGAAATGCCCTCGCGGGCCGACCATGTGCTGCAACGCGTGCAGAACCAAAACCTTGGCCCGGTCGAGGCGCCGCAGGATTTCGGTCTCGGGCCGATCGAGCGCATCCACAGCCGCGACTACCTCGACTTCTTCAAAGGGGCCTGGGCGCGCTGGACCGAATTCAATACCGACGGCGACTTGCTGCCCTATACCTGGCCGGCCCGCACCTTGCGCCGAATCATGCCCACCAGCCTGCATGGCCAACTCGGCTATTACAGCTTTGACGGTAGCGCCCCGATTACCGCCGGCACCTGGCAAGCGGCGTATAGCGCGGCGCAAGTTGCCCTCACGGCCCAAGCGGGGATCCAACGCGGAGCCCGCAGTGCTTTCGCCTTGTGCCGTCCACCGGGGCATCATGCCGCCCGCGATTTGATGGGCGGTTATTGCTACCTCAACAACGCCGCCATCGCCGCTCAGGCATTCCTCGATCAGGGCCACAAAAAGGTCGCGATCCTCGATGTCGATTACCACCACGGCAACGGTACCCAATCGATTTTCTACGAGCGCAGCGACGTGCTATTCACCTCGATCCATGGCCATCCGCAAGCCGAGTTCCCATTCTTCCTGGGCTACGAAGATGAACGCGGTGAAGGCGCAGGCGAAGGGTTCAACTTCAACTACCCGTTGCCCGCCGGTTCAGGCTGGGACAGTTGGAGCGCGGCGCTGGAGCAGGCCTGCAAAGCGATCGGAAAGTACGGCGCCGACATCATCGTCGTGTCCTTGGGCGTCGATACCTTCAAAGATGACCCGATCTCCCAATTCAAACTCGACAGCCCCGATTACCTGGCGATGGGCGCGCGCATCGCGGGTCTCGGCAAACCGACGCTGTTCGTGATGGAAGGCGGTTACGCGGTGGAAGAAATCGGCATCAATGCCGTGAACGTTCTCGAAGGTTTTGAAAGCGCCCAATGAGGCATTAGAAGAAATGAACTGACTCAAGCGCTTTTCCCCACGATCCGGGCCAAAGACCCGCGCGCCAGTGCGGGGCTTTTTTATCTGCGCCCCCTCTCCCCCGGCTGAATCGTCAACCCATCCCTTGGCGTCATTTACTGCCGCGCACCTGAAAACGATGGGCTTTTTTGTACCCAATACATATGTACCACCTGGACCGGTTGGCACCTGATTACTGTCGGTTTGGAACGGCATTAATGCCCTAACATTATCCAACCGGTTCCGATCCCATGAGCGAGAAAACCCGAACGAACACCGCCTCCCTGCTGTTGAACAAAAGCCGTCTGGTGAAACAGACCAGCAGCGGCCCGACCCTGCATGACGCAGCTGCCCAGCTGTTGCGAAACGCGTTGAAAAAACGTTATAGCGACCAAAACATCGATCCCGGCAAGGCCATGCTGGTGTCCCCCGTATGGCGCCAGCGAAACGAAGTTCTCGTCTCCAACAGCAGCCATTACGAATCGTTGACCCATGCACTGGCGCGTCAGGCTTTCACCCAAGCGACCGCCAACTACATCGAGGGTGAACACTTTCTGACCCAGACACCCCATATCGCCGAACCTATTCATCTGCCGGTCAGCATGGACGCGATTACCTCGGTGCTGAACGAATGCGCACCTTCATTGTTTGTGGCTTTCGAACAAAGCCAGCTCGACTACTGGAATAAAACCGTTGGCTCACTGCCGCGCTGGCAATTGCTGTCCGACACCCTCAAAGAGGCGCTCGACGTTCAGTCGGTCAATGGCTGGAACTCGGATCAATGCACCCTCGGGCGCCTGGTTTCGCAACACCCCGACAAGGCATCGCGCCCGGTGGCTGGTAGCGGATTGTCGAATGTCCGCGCCTGCCTGCTGGATCTCGATCATGCCTTCGAAATGGCCGAGGACAGCGTCACCCGGCACTTGATGCTGCCCGGTGCTCTGGTGCTGACGGCGACTCAAGGCACCCGTGAGCTGATCGTGATGTACACGATCTCCAACGGCTACGAATCGTTCAGTTCGATGGAGCAACTGGGTGCCGCCCTCCCCGAACGGATCGACATCGACTTCAGCGGCTACAGCCTCAAGTGGCGCCTCTACGAACCCGAGGGCAACATTTTCGATGCCATGGCCCGGGCACTGGTGGGCTGTCAGCTCGACGCCATCGATACACTCGACCCGACCAGCCGTTCGCCCTTGGCCCGACTCGCGTCCAGACAGATCGTGAACAACACGCTCAGTGCCAGGGATAGCGCACGCGTCGAGCAGCTGAAGAACGCAATACCCAAGTGGCTTTCGGCAGGCTCACACGACGATATCCAGGCCTATAGTGGCTACCTGACTGATTTGGGCATCCTCAGAGGCGGTGTGGACAGTGACGCTTTCGACGTCGAAGACATCCCGATCATTCAAAGCTATGCCCAACAGCAAATGCGTGACGCCATCGTCGCCGAAAAAGCTGACGAAGACCCAGTGAAATTGCATCTGGATGATATTCGGATCACCGTCACGCACAGCTTCGAAGCTGGCGGCTTCACCCTACCCGACCCGCGCAGCCGCAGCATCGAAACCCTTGGCGAATTCGCCCTGCAAAACACCCGCCCCTACAGCGCGACGGTGGCTTATGCCAATGGAACCGCCGCACCGGACTGGATGACGGTCACGTTTTTGTTAAGCATGGCCAACGAGGTCAACATCGGCGAAACCTATCCGCAGTTGATCAAGCGCACGCTCATCGACGACCCGGTCCAGGCCCGGCGTCACAAAACCCGCTACTGCCGTCAGCTGCCATTGCTCCTGCCGTTGCGGGCGCTGGAGTGCAAACTCAAAGGTGAAGGGGGGGTCGATGAACAAGGTTACCGTCAGGTTTGCCAACTGATGGAGTCGATCGAAAACAACACGCCAGTAACCGAATGGCCAGTGCAGATTCGTCCGCTGGCGTTTATGCCGCATTTTCGTTTTGGCAGCACACCGGACACCGTGGCGAATATGTACATCATCGGCCCTCGCAAAGGCTTGAGCGGGCCCTGCCTGCTTTATCGACCCTTGCTGGATCAAACGTTGCGCCAGTTCCCGTCCGAGCAAAACATGCTGTACGCGTTTTACCAGCCGAGCGAACTGCGCGATTCGATACTGGCCTGGCTGCCCACCAATGCGTTGAATTTCGAATACGCCCAGTATGTGTTTTCCACTGGCACCCCCTCGCCGTGGACCATTACCGACCTGGCCTTCGAACCCTTTATCCACCTCGACCTCACCGCCTCTGTCGAGCTGGCAAATACGCCTCTGAGCAGCGATATTCTCGCGACCCTGTTCACCCACAACAGCCAGGCCATGACTCAGCTCGCCGACCGCCAATCGACCTCAAATGCCGAGCGTCGCTGGGCATTGCTGGCCGACAGTGGTTGGGCGATTTTCAGCGTGGCGACCAATTTCCTCAGTGGCCCGGCAGGCACCGCAATCTGGGTCTGGCAAAGCATCAGCCAGATCCAGCAGGCTCTGGACGCCCATGAGCGTGGCGACACGAGCATGGCGTGGTCTTCGATTGGCAATGTCCTGTTGACCTTGGGCATATTGCTCACCCAGAGGATCGCGACACGACGTATTCGGTTCTCAAGCCCAGAAAGCGAAAATACCCCGCCGAAAAGCCTGTCGGAGGGCGAGCCTGTAAACGTCACGCCGCCGCTCACAAAGCCGTCGATGATCGCGCAGAACCCAAGCCCGCTGGGCGCCGAATTGCCCGAGGCTCATCTCTCCGCCCTGGCACCGGCCGCCCAGACCCGCGCTGACAAAGGAACGAGATTTTTACAGCACATCAATCAACTCATGGTTCCGGAACCGCAGCTGCCCGAAGGTGCGCAAGCTGATTCCGATCATCTCCATCCATTCGCGGGCAAACGCTACGCCAAGGTCGGTGAGCGCTGGTTTCAGGTCAGTGCCGAAACGGACGAACCGGTTTTCGTCGTTGATCCAGACGATTCCTCGCGGCCCGGATTGGGAATCAGGTTCGACACCGCCGAAGGTCAATGGGTGTGGGATCTGAAATTGCGCTTGCGCGGCGGTGGCCCAACCGGCCGGATCCAGGCGTTTCGGCAAGCAAGAGCCAAGAAAAAGGAAGAGGCGTGGGCCGCGCTGCATCAGTTCATCGCACAGGAACCCACTCGTAAGGCCAATCTGGAGGTGGCCTTAAAACTTTTGGAGGATGACGACATATCAACGGCCTCCGACGCAGCCATCGCCACTTACACCTCGACGGCCAATGACTTGGCCAATGGATATGACCAGGCACTGCAAGACCTCGAAAAATGGCACGAAGCGGGAGGCGCCGGCGTGTTTTACCAGTCGCAGTTAATGCGCTTCACCGTTGAACAGCACCGCTACATCAACGGCTGGCTGAGAATGAAGTTGCGCGAGTACGCAAAAAACGTCGTACCTCTCCAGGCAGAGGCCTCGACCACGATGACCCGTGCCAAACAGATGGAGACCGCACAAAAGGCCATTGCCGTGAGCGATGAAATAGTTGACCGTCTCGGTCGCCTGGACAGCTCACTGGAAAAGCTAATGAGCCGTACAGGTCCCGCCCGCAAGGTCGCCAGTGACCTGAAACGGTTACAGCCTTCATTTTCGCGCTATGACCTTTATGCCAATGAAATCGGCATGTCCACCGAGCTCTGCCTGCGTGAGGTGTCGGGCAGCGACATCAGTCAGACACGTCAGCTAGTCGTAAAAATTTTCGATAATGCAGGTGATGCGGGTCACATGCTCGTCGAGCGGCGCGAAGCCGCGCAATCTGCTGACACCCAGACACAGGATGTGGAACAGCTGACCCTCCTGGTTGACCGTCTGGCGGACTGCGAACGGCGTCTGCGGGAGCTGTCAGTCCGCTCGTCCGATCAACTGGAGCCGGTGAGATTCAAGCGCGTTCAGGAACTGATCGCGCAATTGCATCAAGTGGCGCGCAATCGCCTGCTCGAGTTGCTTCCGGAACCGGAAGCAGTACCGGTCGCTGCGATGTCCAGACTTGAACCGATACCCTCGACTTCAAGAGCCATCGGCAAAGTCAGCAAATCCCGGCCACGGGTCGTTGACGCACAAAAGACCCCTTCTACAGAAAGTCTGGAATCTGTCGAAAAAGTCCCCATCGTCAAAGCGAGGCGCGGTAGCCAAGCACAAGCGGCAACCATGAGTGATGAAGGCATCATCTCCAACGGGCTCGATTTGAGCATCAATCTCAACAAGTTCATAAGCCGTACGCGCACCGATGCTCAACGTTCCTCGCGTGTGCCGGCGGACATGAAAGATCTGTTTGATCAACAGGCGACCCGGCTTGATCAAGCCGCCGATACCGTTAAAGAAGTTCTTGTTCGCAACAGCTCCAGGTTCGGTGTCACGAGTTTGCCCGCAGAACTGCATGACGGGGCGAACAAGCTGCGACGCGAAGGCGTCAGCGTCTACGGCGCCATGCTCATGAAACGCAAACCTCGGGAAACCTATCTGCAATGGCTTGACGAAAACAACCAGGTAAAGATCGTAAAGGATGAGCGCGGCCGCATCAGAACCAAACAGCGCAACGACTACTTTCAGGAATATAAAATCCTCGACAAGACTCACAACGACAAGGCGCTATGGGTAGCGCATTTTCATTATGACAACCTCACCGATCCGGATGACCGGTTTACCGTCGCGCACCTCAAGTTTGCTGATGCCTATCTACAGGAACAACCCGCGAAGACCCGACAGGAACTCGATACCTTTGATGCGGTGGATAACGCGCTGCGCCGTATCGTCAATCCGACAGTGCGGGACCTGTTTCTGAAACCCGAACCGAAAGCATGACGCAACGGTAAAAAGCCACACCTGATCAGTCGCACCAGACCTTGCGCAAACGGGCCAGGGCCGCTTCGATCGCGGGCTCTGGTACCGCGGCAAAACCCAGTACCAGCCCGGCTCGCTGATCCAATGGGGTCTGCGAGTCGGGCAGCCAGTAATTGCTCAATCCGTTGACCTCGACCTCGACACTTTCGGCGTATTCGATCAACTCACGTTCGCGGGCCACGCTGCTCACCGGCACAGTCATGTGCAACCCGGCCATCACCGCGGGCAGGTTGCCAACGCCCTCGATGCTCATCGGCCAATGGTTCAACAAACAATTGCGTCGGCTCAGCGCCGCGCGCCGCATGCGCCGGATATGCCGCTGGAAATGGCCGGCGGCCATGAACTCGGCCATGATCGCTTGAGTACTGACTTCGGAATGTCGCATATCCACCGCCCGACGTTGCGCGAACGCGTCCACCAGGCTCGGCGGCAAAACCAGATAGCCCAGACGCAATGCCGGAAACGCAACCTTGCCGAATGTTCCGACATACAGCACTCGCCCCTGCCGGTCGAGTGCCGCCAACGGGGCCAGCGGTGCGCCGCTGTAGCGGTATTCGCCGTCATAGTCGTCCTCGACGATCCAGCCCTGGGTGCGTTCAGCCCAAGCCAATAATTCGAGGCGTCGCGCCAGGCTCATAACCACCCCGGTCGGGTACTGATGCGACGGTGTGACATACGTCAGCCGACAATCGCCGAGTTCCGCCAGTTGCGCACACTCGATGCCTTCGCTGTCCACTGCCACGCCCTGCAATCGCGCGCCGGCCACTGCGAATGCATGACCCGCCGCCTGGTACCCCGGATTTTCAATCGCCACTGTGTCGCCTGGTTCCACCAGCAGCTGTGCACAAAGGCTGATTCCCTGCTGTGCACCACTGGTGATTACTATTTGTCCAGCGGTGCACTGCATGCCCCGCGAACTGCGCAAATAAGCGGCAATCAGCCCACGCAGTCGAGCATCGCCAGCCGGATCGCCATAACACAGTTGCTGTAAATCCGGCTTACGCCAGAAAGCCGCATTCAGCTTGGCCCAGACCTCGAAAGGAAACAGATCGAACGCCGGAACGCCGACACGAAATGCCCGAGGCGGACCACTGGGAGGCAAGGCCAAATGGTTCTTTTCAACCCTGCCCAAAGCACCCCTGTGGATAACTTTACTGGATGAAATCACAGGTAAATCCAGCCAATTTGTGGATAAGGCTGTGGGTAACCCTGTTGAAAACCCTGTGGATACTTTTGTGGATAATTTTGTGGATAATTTTTTTACCGATACCGCGGCTTGAGGCAATTGCGCGACATAAGTCCCGTCGCCAACACGTCCCTCGATGAAGCCCTCAGCGTAAAGCTGATCGTAGGCACGGACCACGCTGTTACGGGATATCGATAACGCCGCCGCCAGATCGCGACTGGCTGGCAGTCGTGTGCCGCTGGCCAATCGTCCGTCGAGCACTCGCACCCGCAGCGCTTGGTAGAGCTGACGACTCAGGCCCTGACGGCGGTCAAGTTCGATACCCGCGGGGTTGAATGAAGAAGGAAGCGGCATGTTCGACATGATAATGGACCTATGAAATTGGTCATTAATGGCTCTTACAACAGACCAATAGCCTGCCTAGGATGCAGGCATTCGCCAAGGAAAATTTCCATGTACACGCCCAGCACTTTCGCCATCGATGATTTGAACGAACTGCATCAGCAGATTCTCGGGACTCGTCTCGCGGTCTTGGTCACCCACGGTGAGCAAGGCCTGCAAGCCAGTCATCTGCCATTGCTGCTGAACGTCGACCACGGCCCAAATGGCACCCTTTACGGCCACCTCGCCCGGGCCAATCCGCAATGGCGTGAATTGCAAAACGGCGCCGAAGCGCTGGTGATTCTTGCCGGTGCGGATGCTTACGTCAGCCCGGGGCTTTACCCGAGCAAAGCCGAGCACGGTAAAGTCGTGCCAACCTGGAACTACGTCGCCGTGCATGCCTATGGCAAGGCCGAAGTTTTCACCGATGCGGAACGCCTGCGCACTCTGGTCAGCGCTCTGACTGATCGTCATGAAGCGGGTCGCGCCCATCCATGGAAAGTCGCCGATGCCCCCACCGATTACATTGACGGGATGCTCAAGGCCATCGTCGGTTTTGCCTTGCCGATCCAGCGTCTGGAGGGCAAACGCAAGCTCAGCCAGAACCGCAATGCTGCAGACATCGCCGGTGTGCGCGAGGGGCTGGCCACCAGCCCTGATGTGCACGACCAGGCCCTCGCCCACTTGATGCATTAAGGAACCCCCATGAGTCAGATCGACATCCGCCAGGTCACCGCCGACGATCACGCTGCCTGGCTGCCGTTGTGGCAAGCCTACTTGCGCTTCTACAACACCGAATTGCCCGATGCAGTCACCCAGAGCACCTGGCAGCGCCTGCTCGATCCGAGCGAGCCGACCCACGCGGCGCTGGCCTGGGCCGATGGCAAAGCGGTGGGCATGGTGCATTTCATCTATCACCGCTCGAACTGGAGCATCGAAAACTCCTGTTATCTGCAAGACTTGCTGGTAACGCCCGAAACCCGTGGCACCGGTGTTGGCCGGCAACTGATCGAATACGTCTACGCCACGGCCAAGGCCGATGGGTGCTGCGAGGTTCATTGGCTGACCCACGAAACCAACGCCACCGCGATCCAGCTCTATGAGCGAATCGCCGAGCGTCCCGGCTTCATCCAGTTTTGCCACGCCCTATAAGGTTCAAGGAGAGCAGCATGTCGATTTCACTCGCGGACTGGAAAGGCGTTCCGCCACCCTCGGTTCAACTGATCGAAGGGCGTTTCATTCGCCTGGAAAAACTTGACCCGCCCCGTCATGCCGATGGCCTGTGGAAAGCCCTGGAGGGCCCGGGCTCTGATCCGAAACTCTGGGACTATTTGCCTTATGGTCCTTTCCCGGAGCGCAGCGCTTTCAACGATTGGCTGAACAACCATGCGGCCAACAGCGACCCGTATTTCTTCACGGTGATCGACCGGGCCAGCGGCGACGTGCAGGGCATCCTCAGCCTGATGTCGATTGTCCCTGCTCAGGGCCGCATCGAGATCGGCCATGTGACCTTCGGCGCAGCGATGCAACGCTCCCCAAGAAGCACCGAGGCGGTTTACTTGCTGGCCAGGGAATCCTTTGCCTTGGGTTACCGGCGTCTGGAATGGAAATGCAATAACGGCAATGCCCGCTCCAAGTACGCGGCCGAGCGGTTGGGGTTCAGTTTTGAAGGGGTGTTTCGCCAGCACATGGTGGTCAAGGGACAGAACCGAGACACGGCGTGGTATTCGATTCTGGATTCGGAGTGGCCAGCGATTGGCGCGGGGTTCGAGCGGTGGCTGTCCGATGAAAACCAGACGGAATCGGGGCAGGTGAAAACGTTGGTGGAGTGCCGCACCTGATGATCGTTCCCACGCTCCTGCGTGGGAATTCAGCCACGGCTCTGCGTTCGATCCGGAAGGCGACGCAGAGCGTCGCGGGATGCATTCCTTTGCTACGCGTGGGAACGATCTTTCAAACCAGTTTCTGAGCGAGCACCGCAATATGCTCCGGCCCGATCCCGCAGCAACCGCCCAAATGGCTGGCCCCACGCTTCTGCCAATCAGCCGCCCATTGCAGGTAGCCCGGCGGGTCGAGATCGTCGCGCAACGGGTCCAGACCGTCATTGGCCGTGGCCTCTTTCGGCTGCGGAGGGAAGGCATTGGCGTAGGCGCCGATGTAAATCTTCACACCCAGGCGTTCAAAGGTTTCCCGCGCCGCATCAATCGCAGCGCCGATCACTTCGGGCTGGCTGCAGTTAAACAGCAAGGTCTCGACGCCCAACTCAGCCGCCACCGCGGCAGCCTCAGCCACAGGCTCACCGGAACGCAAACGCGGCACTTCGTCGGTGTCTTCATCCTTTAAGGTAAACGACAGCCAGAATGGTTTGCCGTCCTTTGGCAGACCCGCATGGATCGCCCGAGCCTCGACGATCGAGCTCTGGGTTTCCGCCAGCCACAGGTCGACATGCGGCGCCAGACCGTTGACCAGAGGGGTCAGCAATTCAGTTACCCGCGCAGCGTCGAACAGGTCCGGGCGATAGGAGCCGAACAACGGCGGCAATGAACCGGCCACACGCACCGGTTTGCCCGCCGCATCGACCGCACGACGGGCCAGCTCACCGGCCAATGCCGCGAGGGCCTGGCCTTCAGCGGCAAAACGCTCTTCGCCTATATGGAACGGCACCACCGCATAACTGTTGCTGGTGATGACGTTAGAACCGCTTTCAATATAGGCTGCGTGCACCGCCTCCACCGCTTGCGGCGCTTCGCTCAAGGCCAGCGCCGACCACTCGGGCTGCCTGAACGGTGCCCCGCGGCGTTGCAGCTCACGACCCATGCCGCCATCCAGAATTACCGTATTTGCGCCCATATGCTTTTCACTCATAAGCTTATGAAAATAACTCACTATCAGAGTCGTTCTTATAACTATTTAATACGCTCCACTCGGTTAATAACAACCTCTTTTTTTCAGGGATCCAACTGTGAAATTCCAACCGCTGCTGGCCCTGGGCCTGACAATTATGGCTGCCTCCACTCACGCCTTTGCAGGCGCCACCCTGGATCGCATCGAGCAAAAGAAAGAACTGGTGGGCGTGCTGATGGAAAGCTATCCACCTTTCTCGTTCCTCAACGATCAAAACCAGCTCGACGGTTTCGATGTTGACGTGGCCAAGGCCGTGGCGGACAAACTGGGCGTCAAGCTGCGCCTCGAAACGCCGTCCTGGGACGTGATCGCCGCCGGTCGCTGGAGCGGGCGTTACGATATCTGCATCTGCTCCATGACGCCGAGCAAGGCTCGCGCCGAAGTCTTCGACTTCCCGGTCGAGTACTACGCCTCCCCTGCCGTCATCGTGGTCAACGCCAAGGATGACAGCATTCACAACGCCAAGGACCTGAGCGGCAAAAAAATCGGCCTCACCAGCGCCTCCAGCTATGAAAGCTACCTGAACAAAAACCTGGTGATCGAAGGCGCCGAAGACACCCAACTGCAGTACCCGTTCGAGAATGTGCAGATCGCCCCGTATGACACCGACAACGTCGCGTTCCAGGATTTGGGCCTGGGCGCTGGCGTGCGTCTGGATGCGATCCTCACCAACCTTGTCACTGCCCAACCACGCCTGAACGAAGACAAGCGTTTCAAACTCGCCGGCCAGCCGCTGTACTCGGAACCGAACTCGGTGGCCATCGAAAAAGGCGACGTGCAGTGGAACAGCAAAGTGCGTGAAGTTTTCGCTCAGTTGAAACAAGACGGAACCCTGAGCAAACTGTCGCAAAAATGGATTGGCGCCGACATCAGCAAATGACTTCTTTCCCCAAACCACCTCAGCCACCGCAACCGGTGGCTGAGTCGTTGCTGCAACGGATTTTCGGTTTCCGCACGCGGCTGTACCTGACCTGGGCGGCGATGTTCGGCTTGTTCGCGAGTTTCTTCCTGAGCTTCGACCTGAAGTTCTCGATCATCCTCGACAAACTGCCGAACCTGATCGGCCTGCACCTGGCGCCCAACGGCTTTCTGCAAGGTGCGGCGCTGACATTGTTTTTGTGTCTGTGCTCGATCGTGACGTCTTCGCTGCTAGGATTCATCACCGCCCTGGCGCGGCTGTCGAAAAGCGCCGTGGCGTTCGGCATCGCGAGCTTCTATGCCTCATTCTTTCGCGGTACACCGCTGCTGATCCAGATCCTGCTGATCTACCTCGGCCTGCCACAACTCGGCATCGTGCCAGGCGCCATCGCCGCCGGCATCATCGCCCTGTCGCTGAACTACGGCGCCTACCTGAGTGAAATTTTCCGCGCCGGCATCCTCGGCGTGCCCCACGGTCAACGTGAAGCGTCGCTGGCCCTGGGCATGCGCGAAACCGTGATCTTCTGGCGCGTCACCCTGCCCCAAGCCATGCGCACCATCATCCCGCCTACCACCAACCAGTTCATCTCCATGCTCAAGGACTCATCACTGATCTCGGTGATGGGGGTTTGGGAAGTGATGTTTTTGGCGCAGTCGTATGGGCGCTCGAGCTATCGCTATATCGAGATGCTGACCACGGCGGCGGTTATTTATTGGGTGATGTCGATTGGATTGGAGCTGATTCAAGCGCGGATGGAGCGGCATTATGGGAAGGCGTATTTGAGCCGTAGTTAGGTTTAAAACAGAGAAATCCAACCTTCGGCAACTACGGGCGTACGAAAATCTACGTAGGCGTTGCCGAAGGCTCGGGCCGCGCTCGGACAATCTTTTGATCTTCAACGTGTGGCAGATGCGTTTTTTTGAAGATGCGATAGCCCCCGCATCTTGATTCGATGTAAGAAAAAGCATCAGCGCGAACAGATAAAATCAGCCGGTCTCAAACGACTGGCCATTTTCTACACAACCCATCTGACACTCCCCGCAAGCCCGTCGGAAGCAGCTGACATCGGCACCTATAGCCTCCCTCTTAGAGTTTGGCCTCTACTCAAAAGAGGCTGTACTCGATGCCCATTCAACATAAATACATACCCCATCACCTTGTCCTGGCCATTGCACTTGCAGCTGGTTGTGCAGAGTTCTCCCTGGCCCAGCAACTGAAGCCTCAAGTCGACGCCGACGCAAAGCCCAGCAAAACCCGAAAAAAAGCCACCAAACCTGTAGCCCCCGCTGGCAGTGTGTTTGAAGAGCCCACCGTAAGCGCTTCAGTGCCTACGGTCGAGGGTACGGCCACAACAAGTAACGCAGACATGAATGTTGTTGCTCTTCCCGGTAACCACGACCAAAGCACCGTCCACACCGTGCTGAACGCCGGAAATGTTGAAGGTGAGTTCGGACAAGTCACCAGCAATCTGGCATTCATGACGCCAGAGGCTTCCTATAGTGACACTCAAGTGGCGCTGACCCGCAACGATGTGCCGCTTGAGACGGTTGCCACCTCTGCCAGCGGGCAGGCCCTGGCCCGCAGTGTAGACACCCCCAAAACCGTGATCACCAACGCCGCCATCGGCGCGCTGCTGGCCAGTAACAAGGCCACTGCCTCCGTCGCCATTGAACAATTGACCGCAAGTAGCAACGCCAACCTCGCAAAAGCCACTTTAAGCAGTGTCAGCCCTGTCAGTACCAGCATGCTCTCAGCCATGCGTCAGCTGGATAACGGCACGGGCAATGTTTCCGACAAAGCTCCACGCGTTGCCACTGGCAGTGAAAACAGCGGCCGCGTATGGCTTCAGGCATTGGGCAATGGCGGCAAAGTCGAGAGCGACGCCGACAACACGCTGAAACATTCCACCCATGGCTTGGTTTTGGGCGCCGACTGGCGGCTCGACGAGCAATGGTATGTCGGGGTGATGGGCGGAAAATCGCAGACGAAACTCGATGCCCGGCAATTCGAAGGCGATCTCGACAGCTGGCACCTGGGTGCTTATGCAGTGCGCCAGGACGGCCCATTGACGCTGCGTCTCGGTGCGACCTTCGCCAACCATGAAGGCAGCAGCAAACGTCGGGTCGCGTTCAACGGATTCAGCGACCGCCTCAAAGGCAGTTATGACGCCAACACCCAACAAGCCGTCGCCGAAGTGGGCTTCAACCTGGGCAGCAACAATGTGACGATCGAGCCATTCGCCAGCCTGGGTTATCAGCGCTACCAACGGGACAGTCACACCGAAAAAGGTGGAGATGCGGCGTTGAAAATCTACGGGCAAACCCAGGACAACTTCAGTAGCACCTTCGGCTTGCGCACGGCGAAACTGAACACACTGGATAACGGCATGCGCCTGACTCCGCGATTCAGCGCCGGCTGGGAACACACCTACGGCGAGCTCGACAGCGAAACCCGCCAACAGCTGGTCAAGGGCGGGAAACATTTCGACATTGCCGGGGCAGCGTTTGATCGCGACAGCCTGTCGCTTGATGCCGGGCTCGACCTGGGGCTCTCGGTCAACCACACGCTGGGCGTGGGCGTCACTGGGAAGATCGGCACTGACAGTCGCAATCATAGCGTGATGGGACAGTGGCGGATGGCGTTCTGATTCACCCGTCATTCACTGATTCAGCACAACACCTTGTGGGAACGAAAGCCCAAAACTCCGGGCAAAAAAAAAGGTTCTTCACGGATTACCGGGAAAGACGCTCTTGATCTTCATGAAAAAGAATTCGCTATCCCGGCAACCGTACGCCATCCGCTTGATGACCTTTATTCGATTGTTTATGCCTTCCAGCTGCCCCGTGTGCATCGGCCAGCGAACACGGCTGACGATGCCCCGCCAGTAACCCTTTAGTCGTTTTGCAAACTGGATCAGCGCCGGTATTCCGCTTTCATGAGCATGGCGCAGCCATTGCTTCCAGGCTGATCGCCAGCCCCAGGCGGTACTCGGCGTCCAGAGCGTTTTGAGTTCAGCCTTCATCAAATAGACCGTCATCAACGCTTGGTTGGCCGCCAGCAGATCCTCCAAACGGACCTGTTGCGCCGGCGTTTTCAGGTTCTCCGGGTTGCGCAGAAGCAGCCATCGCGCTTGCTTGATGACCTTTCGTGCAGGCTTGTCATGACGTAGCCGATTAGCTTCGTCGACGCGGACCCGATCAATCACCTCTCTTCCATATTTGGCCACCACATGGAAGAGGTCGTAGACCACTCGCGCTTTTGGGCAGTGCTGACGAACCTCCAGGTCAAAGGCAGTGTTCATGTCCATCGCCACCGCTTCTATTCGAGCGCAACCCTCTGGCCCCAGCTCTTCGAAGAACGGCCTGATCGCTGCACGGCTGCGGCCTTCGCCAATCCACAGCACTCGCCGGGTATCGGCGTCCAGCACAACGCTGGCGTAACGATGACCTTTGAACAGCGCGAATTCGTCCATTACCAAGCGCCGTGGCTGCGCCTTTGGCAAAACACTCAACGCCGCTTGCAAGGCTCGACGCTCCAGCAACCGAACGGTGTCCCAATGCAGCCCAAACAGTTGAGCCACGTGCAGCGTGGGAAGGCGCTCGCAGGCTTGAATGACGGCCTCAGCCAGGCGGCGCGTCATGCGGGCATAGCGATCCAGCCAACTGACGGCCTCCATACGTTTACCGCAATCACGGCAGCCCACACGTCTGAGCAACACACTGAGACGCACCGCACGGCCGAGGATGGGTAAATCACGAACGGTTCGCTCGCAATACTCATGAGTGGTTGAACAGGGCTTTTGGCACCCGCCACAGGAGGGGAACCGGGTGGCATGAGGGGTTAGATCGATTTGTAGCGTATCGCCATCAGGCTTGATGGTGACAACAGAAAAGCCCTCCCAAAAAGGAAGGAAAGTATTAATATCGCGCATAAGAACGCCGGTTTGTTAGATGTGTTTGCTCGCACGAACATCATCAATCAAATCGGCGTTCTTGTTTCTGTGTTTCCCGGGATTCCGTGAAGAACCAAAAAAAAGGGGAGCACATGCCCCCCCGAGGTTTAAAACGGTCTATCGACGCTGGTAACTCAGCCTTCGATCTCGATCAGTATCTCGCCCGGGTTCACCCGATCGCCCTTGGCCACGTGGATGGCGGTGACTTTACCGGCGATGGCCGACTGGACTTCGGTTTCCATCTTCATCGCTTCGGTGATCAGCACGGCTTGGCCGGCTTTCACAGTGTCGCCTTCCTTGACGAGCACATCGACGATGTTGCCCGGCATGGTGGTACTGACGTGGCCGGGTGCAGTGGCTTGCTTGCGTTTGCTGCTACCGCCGCTGACGAATTCGTTAAGTGGTTCGAAGACCACTTCTTCCGGCATGCCGTCGATGGACAGATAGAAGTGGCGCTTGCCTTCCGACTTGACGCCGACACCGGTGATGTCGACGCGGTAGGTTTCGCCGTGAACGTCGATGACAAACTCGGTCGGTACGCCTTCGCCGCCGGCCGACGCCACGCCGCCCGCTTCCGGAATCGGCAGCAACACTTCTGGCGTGAGGGTGCCGGCTGCGCGCTCTTCGAGGAACTTGCGGCCAATGTCCGGGAACATGGCGTAGGTCAGCACGTCTTCTTCAGACTTGGCCACGGCGCCGATTTCGGCACGCAACTTGGTCATTTCCGGCTTGAGCAGGTCAGCTGGACGGACGTCGATCACTTCTTCGCTGCCGATCGCCTGACGACGCAGTTTTTCGTTCACGGTGCCCGGCGCTTTGCCATAGCCGCCTTGCAGGTAGAGCTTCACTTCGTTGGTGATGGTCTTGTAGCGTTCGCCGGCCAGCACGTTGAAGAACGCCTGGGTGCCGACGATCTGCGAAGTCGGGGTCACCAGCGGCGGGAAGCCGAGGTCTTCGCGAACGCGCGGAATTTCCGCCAACACTTCGCTCATGCGGTTCAGCGCGCCCTGCTCTTTCAACTGGTTGGCCAGGTTGGAAATCATCCCGCCCGGTACCTGGTTGACTTGAACGCGGGTATCAACGGCGGTGAACTCGCTTTCGAACTGGTGGTACTTCTTGCGCACGGCGTAGAAGTACAGACCGATTTCCTGCAACAGCTCCAGATTCAGGCCGGTGTCATATTCGCTGCCTTTAAGGGCGGCGACCATTGATTCGGTGCCTGGGTGGCTAGTGCCGGAAGCGAAACTGGAGATCGCGGTGTCAATGTGATCGGCACCGTTTTCGATGGCCTTGAGTTGGCACATGGTGGCCATGCCAGCAGTGTCGTGCGAGTGAATGAACACAGGCAGCGACTGCTCGGATTTCAATGCCTTGACCAGTTCGCCAGTGGCGTACGGGGTCAACAGGCCGGCCATGTCCTTGATCGCCACGGAGTCGCAACCCATGGCTTCCATTTGCTTGGCTTGCGCCACGAACGCGTCAATGGTGTGCACTGGGCTGGTGGTGTAAGCGATAGTGCCTTGAGCGTGTTTGCCGGCTGCTTTTACGGCTTCGATGGCAACTCGCAGGTTACGCACGTCGTTCATCGCGTCGAAGATGCGGAACACGTCGATGCCGTTGACCGCAGCCTTGGCGACGAACGCTTTGACCACGTCGTCGCTGTAGTGGCGGTAACCCAGCAGGTTCTGGCCACGCAGGAGCATTTGCAGACGCGTGTTAGGCAAGGCTGCGCGCAGTTGGCGCAGGCGCTCCCATGGGTCTTCTTTCAGGAAGCGGACGCAGGCGTCGAAGGTTGCGCCGCCCCAGCATTCCAGCGACCAGTAGCCGACTTTGTCGAGCTTGTCGCAGATCGGCAGCATGTCTTCGGTGCGCATGCGGGTGGCGAGCAGCGATTGGTGGGCGTCGCGCAGGATTGTGTCGGTAACGTGGATTTGTTTGCTCATTGTTCTATTCCTCACAGGCCTGCGTGGGCGGCGATGGCGGCGGCGATGGCCAGGGCCAGCTCTTCGGGTTTGCGCTTGATCGAGTAGTTGGTCAGTTCAGGGTGGCTTTCAACGAAGCTGGTGTTGAACTGGCCGCTACGGAATTCGGGGTTACGCAGGATTTCCTGGTAGTACGCGGCGGTGGTCTTGACCCCTTGCAGACGCATGTCGTCCAGAGCTCGCAAGCCACGGTCCATCGCCTCTTCCCAGGTCAGCGCCCAGACCACCAGTTTCAAGCACATGGAATCGTAGAACGGCGGAATAGTGTAACCGGTGTAGATCGCCGTATCGGTGCGCACGCCGGGGCCGCCGGGGGCGTAGTACCGGGTGATCTTGCCGAAGCTCGGCAGGAAGTTGTTTTTCGGGTCTTCGGCGTTGATCCGGAACTGCAGCGCGAAACCGCGGTGCTGGATGTCTTCCTGTTTCACCGAAAGCGGCAGGCCGGACGCGATGCGAATTTGCTCGCGAACAATGTCGATGCCGGTGATTTCTTCGGTGATGGTGTGTTCCACCTGGACCCGGGTGTTCATCTCCATGAAGTACACCTCGCCCTCGGCGAGCAGGAACTCCACGGTGCCGGCGTTCTCGTAACCCACAGCCTTGGCCGCACGCACCGACAGGTCGCCGATGTAGGCGCGCTGTTCCGGGGTCAGTTGTGGGCTCGGAGCGATCTCGATCAGCTTCTGGTTGCGACGCTGGATCGAGCAATCCCGCTCGAACAAGTGCACCACGTTGCCAAAGCTGTCACCGAGAATCTGCGCTTCGATGTGTTTCGGATTGACGATGCATTTTTCCAGGAACACTTCCGCCGAACCGAAAGCCTTGGTGGCTTCGGAAATGACCCGTGGAAAGGCTTGTTCGAGTTCTTCGCGACTGTTGCAGCGACGAATGCCACGGCCGCCGCCACCGGAGGTGGCCTTGAGCATCACCGGATAACCGATGCGGTCGCCTTCGGTCAGGGCTTCTTCAATGCCCGACACGTTGCCTTCGGTGCCCGGGGTGACCGGTACGCCAGCCTTGATCATGCTGCGGCGCGCTTCGGTCTTGTCGCCCATGCGGCGAATCACTTCAGCCGATGGACCTATGAATTTGATACCGCGTTCGGCGCAGATGTCTGCCAGCTCGGCGTTTTCCGAAAGGAAGCCGTAGCCGGGGTGCAACGCATCGCAACCGGTTTCCACCGCCAGGTTCACCAGCTTGCGCGGGTTCAGGTAGCCGGCCAGAGGCTCGGCACCGATGCTGTGGGCCTCGTCCGCACGCTTCACGTGCAAGGCATGCCGATCGGCGTCGGAATAGATCGCGACCGAGCGAATGCCCATCTCGGCGCAGGCACGCACGATTCGTACGGCAATTTCACCACGGTTGGCGATCAGGATCTTTTTTATCACTTGGAGGTTCCCTTGAGCCGGTGGCACCCACGACCTGTCAGACCAGGTCGGCGCGTGACCAAATGTTTCAATTCAGTCGCAGCTCCACACTAGCCTTCGCAAGGGATTAACAAAAATGAATAATAATTGGGTCATGCATAAGTAAAGACTTATAGTTGAGTCATCGCTCTTCGCTCAGGATGCACAAAAAATGCGTAAGTCATTGATGCGTATGACATTGCGTCAATTGCAGATCTTCAATGAGGTGTGCGACTTAAGGTCCTACAGCCGCGCGGCCGACGAAATGTCTCTCACCCAACCTGCCGTGAGCCTACAGATTCGTCAACTCGAAGAGCTGATCGGCCAACCTTTATTCGATTACGTCGGCAAAAAACTCTACATGACCGAGGCGGCCGAAGCATTGCAGCGCGCCAGCCGAGACATTTTCGGGCGCCTGGAAAACCTCGATATGCAACTGTCGGACATGCAAGGCTCATTGCAGGGTCAGCTGAAACTGGCGGTGGAATCCAGCGCCAAGTATTTCGTGCCGCACCTGTTTGCCGCCTTCAAGCGTCAGCACCCGGAGGTGAATCTGCAACTGACGGTGGTCAACCGTGGGCAGGTGATCCGGCGTCTCTCCGATAACCGCGACGATCTGGTGATCATGTCCATGGTGCCGCAGGACATGGGGCTGGAGTTCTTGCCATTTCTCAACAACCCGATTGTCGCTGTAGCACCACCGGATCATCCGCTGTGCCACATGGGCCCACTGCGCTTACAGGATCTGGAGCCCTACACACTGCTATTGCGCGAATCCGGCTCTGGTACGCGATTGGCGTGCGAGGAGTATTTCAAAGAAAAGCGCGTGCACTTCAACCAGACACAAGAGGTCTCATCGGCCGAAGCCCAGCGTGAATGTGTGCTAGCGGGTCTGGGCCTGGCGCTGTTGACGCGCCATGCCCTGAACCTTGAATTGGCAACCGGCGGATTGATTGAGTTGCCCGTCGAAGAGCTGCCGCTGTACCGCAGCTGGTGCCTGGTACAAGCCAAAGCCAAACGGCTGTCACCCGTGGCACACGCGTTCCTTGCGTTTATCCGCAGCGAGCGGATACAAATCAGCGCCCTGGTTGAGCGCTTCGACGGGAAGTTGCGGGAGTTGCCTGCCAGTAATTGAGTTCCAGGCCGTCAGGAAATTCGCCAATTTCCGCCATAAGCTGACGGCGTTCGCTGCGATCTTCGATGGCGCGGCGAAATTCCATGCGGCGCTGATCTTCTTGCTGACGACGGGTTTTGACGGCGCTATTGCGTTCTTCGTAGGGCTGAACCATTTCGAGTCTCCCAAGGCGAGTACGGGAGTTTCAAGATAGGCGCGAGGGATGACGGTTTGGCGGCGAAGGGATGACAGTGAGATGAAATGTAGCGAATTTGATGACGCCTTCGCGGGCAAGCCTTGCCTCTACAGATTGGTCTAAAAAAACTGGACCGCTACAGGCTTGCCCGCGAAGGCAATCTCAAGGCAAGGAATCAATCGTCCAGCGCTTTCACCGATTTTGGTGACAGCCTCAAGCTGCGCAGGCTGCGCTTGACGCTTTTGAGGTGATTGACGAGACTCGGCCCGCGAGCCATGGCCACGCCCATCGCCAGCACGTCGATCACCACCAGGTGGGCAATACGCGACGTCAACGGCGTATAAATTTCGGTGTCTTCGTGTACATCGATCGCCAGATTGACAGTCGACAACTCAGCCAACGGTGTCTGGCTCGGGCACAAAGTGATCAATGTAGCGCCGCTTTCACGCACCAGATTGGCCGTGATCAACAGGTCCTTGGAACGCCCCGACTGGGAAATACAGATCGCCACGTCGGTTGGCTTCAGGGTCACCGCCGACATCGCCTGCATGTGCGGATCGGAATACGCCGCAGCGGTCAGCAGCAAACGGAAGAATTTGTGCTGGGCATCCGCCGCTACCGCACCGGACGCGCCGAAGCCATAGAACTCCACGCGCTGGGCTTGGGACATCGCCGTCACGGCTTTCTGCAACGCCATCGGATCAAGTTTCTCGCGAACCTCCATTAGCGTATGCAGGGTGGTGTCGAAGATTTTCAGGCTGTAATCGGCGACCGAATCGTCTTCATGGATCGCGAACTGCCCGAAACTCGCGCCGGCCGCCAGGCTCTGCGCGAGTTTCAGCTTCAAATCCTGAAACCCGGAGCAACCGATGGCGCGGCAAAACCGTACGATGGTCGGCTCGCTGATGCCCACGCTGTGAGCCAGGTCGGCCATGGAACTGTGCATCACCGCCGCAGGGTCAAGCAGCACGTGGTCGGCGACCTTGAGCTCCGACTTGCGTAATAGGTGGCGTGACTGGGCGATGTGTTGCAGCAGATTCAAAGGGGCGGACTCTTTGTTATTGGCAGGTGCCGGGGGTGTAGCACGCTTGTAGTTATACTACATGAATCGGCATTTTGCCTGCTCAATGCGTAACAAGATCCCGCTATTTCAGGCACACGCGCTGCATGTAGCCCTACGGTCAAGGTCTGCTCGAACCTACGCCGTAGAAGCTATTGACAAGCCCATACCTCTCAACCCTGCCCCTCCCAGCCCAAGGCCAAGGCCAAGGCCAAGACCCAACTCTGGCCAGGCAACGCGACGCA
Source organism: Pseudomonas sp. B21-048 (assembly GCF_024748615.1). Taxonomy (NCBI): domain Bacteria; kingdom Pseudomonadati; phylum Pseudomonadota; class Gammaproteobacteria; order Pseudomonadales; family Pseudomonadaceae; genus Pseudomonas; species Pseudomonas sp. B21-048. The sequence continues at coordinate 5,648,290 of NZ_CP087168.1, forward strand.
CAATTTTACAAATCCAATATATATGTACCGCAAAGCAGCCAACTGCTGCTCATAAACTGGAGGGGCACTCGCGGTAATCAACCACCAAAATATTAAGAATGATCACGGAAGATCAAATGAACATCAAACACAGTTGCGGCATCGCCATCTTACTTTTAATAGCAGCATTCCATCAAAATTCAACAGCTGAAATATATAACTGGAAAGCGTGGTATCTTCGCCATCAACCAACGCAGCATAACTCTCCAGACATCGCGTGCCAAGCGTTCCATAAAGAGCTCAGCATTGAATATGATCATATATTGGGCTACCACCCAGCCATACCCCATGAAACTTATGATTGGAAATGGTTATGCAGAATAGATTATATAGCTGACGAGATAGCCGAAGAAGACGGCGGGCCGGATCCCGGTACTTTTACTCAGGAAATACTCCTTACTGGAGATTCATGCAAAGAAAATCAATCACTTAACAAGCTGACAGGAATGTGTGAAATTGAGAGTATAGATAATAGTTGCCCATCAAACATCGTCGGAAATCCGATTGATTTTCTGACTGGCCATAAAGTTGAATTGGAAACTGATTTTCCTATCTCAAAAAAAATACGCAAACCCAACGAAATTGAATTTTCACGCAGCTACAGCAGCAAAAACGGTACATGGGCTCACAACTATGCATCCCGCATGTTCTTCGATGAGTCCTCTATATCGATTGCTCTTGCCAATGGAAAAACATCGATATTTCATAAAGTTGGGGACAACTATCAACCGAAAAAACCAACTGGCGAATCCCTGACAAAAGGGGAATCCCAATGGACGTATCAGTCACCAGAAAATCATTATTACACCTTTAATGAAAATGGCAGAATTTCTGAAATCCGGAAATTTGGTGCACTACAAAACATCAAATATGACGAAAGCCATATTACGGTCACCGATAGCTACGGCACTACAATAAAATTTACAGAAGACACTAAGAAACAGCCTCTGAGTTTCTCATCCGAAGATATTCAGATCGAATATGGTTATGATGACTATCGACAACTCAAGACCGTATCGAGAGCGTTTTTCAGAAAGTCAGATAAAAAAATGTTTTTCTACCAAGATCCTCGGGACGGAAGGTTACTAACATCGATGACTGACGAGCGTGGCGTCACCTATGCATCATGGAGTTACGACGATCACGGCCGCGCCATCTCAAGCGAACACTCTAACGGAGCGGAAAAAACAAATATCACATACAACCCCGACGAGTCAGTCACTGTTACGAATGCTCTCGGTAAAATTACAAATTACAAATTTGGTTTTTTCCAAGGTATCAAGCGCATCACCTCGATTGATGGTGAACCAACGGTTAATTGCCCAAGTAGCAACTCTACCTTTATTTATGACGAACGCGGCCTGCTTAAGTCGAAGACTGATAGCAATGGAAACATCACAACGTATACCCACAATGATCGTGGTTTAGAAACCTCCCGCACCGAAGCCAGCGGAACAACCGACTCGAGAACCATCACCACCGAATGGCATCCGACTCTTTCCCTTCCTGTACGCGTCACCCAACCAAACCGTTCAATTCAATACACCTACGACGCTGAAGGACGACAACTTACTCAGTCTATTACTGCACTCTGACTCAGAAGGATCTGATCATGAACATACTTATATTGAGGGTAGGTCTTTTAACACTTGCTCTAGGTGGAACAATTATTACCGCTCCATTTTTGCAAGCTGCGGAGCGCGGCTGGTCGTTCGCCTACAACGCTAAGGGCCTGCTTGCTACCTCGGATGGCCCCCGCACCGATGTGAACGACATTACTCGCTATGAATACGACACCAAAGGAAATCTGACGCGTGTGATCAATGCGCTCGGACATATCACTGCGCTTTCGAATTTCGACGTCATGGGTAATCCGCAAACGATTGTTGACCCCAATGGGGTCATCACAAACCTGACCTTTGCCCCACAAGGCTGGTTAACGTCAGTAAGTACTGCCGATAACACTACGCGCTTCGAACACAATGCTGTCGGCGACATTACCAAGCTGACTCGCGGCGATGGTAGCTGGTTAGCTTACATTTGGGACGACGCAAGGCGGCTCATTCGCATTACTAATAGTTTGGAGGAAAAAGCCGAATTTGATCTCGACCCAATGGGTAACCGTATTGCAATACGGTTCAAAGCTGTCACAGGTAGTTTGACGAAACAACACCAGTGGGTATATGACGAACTCGGTCGCTTACTGCACTCTGTGGGAGCTGCTGGCCAGACCAGTCGCACGCAGTACGACCTGAACAACAATCCAACCACTATTACCAACCCTCGCAATGACAACCATACAAGAGCCTATGATCCGCTCGATCGGTTAGTGAAGAACACGAACCCACTAAATAACGCGACTCATTTTGAATACGACGCTCAAGACAACCTCACGCAAGTTCGTGACTCACGCGGAGTGATCACTCAATATAAGTACGATGGCTTAGGCAATTTGACACAGTTGGACAGTTCCGACAGTGGTACCAGTAAATTTGAATATGATGCCGCGGGTAACATCACACAAAAGACCGACGCGCGAGGCGTAATTACGTCACTCACCTACGATGCTCTTAATCGTTTGACCGCTCGACGTTATCCGGCAAACCCGAAGCTTAATATCCGGTTCCATTACGATTCGATTGCCGCAAGCAACAAAGGTATCGGCAGACTGACTGCAGTGGAAGATATCAATGGCACGCTGAATTATGTCTATGACATACAAGGAAACCTCGTAGCCCAACTGCATACGCCGTTAGTGAATGAAGTCACTCAATCTGACAATCTTGGCTACGGCTACGATCGAGCAAATCGACTCAATCGGATCGATTACCCGACCGGGTTCAGCATCCACTACCTACGCAATTCCGCTGGTCAGGTCAGTCACGTGCAAATCCGGCGTGGCGTTGATGAGCCGACCACCTTCGTGCGAGACCTTGCTTATCTACCCTTCGGCCCGCTCAAAAGCCTGACCTGGAACAACGGGACTACGCTTCAACGTACCTACGATCTGGACTATCGGCTAACTGCACAAACAGTCGCCGGCAGGAACAGCACTTATGCCTACGATGCCACCGGAAACATCACCAAAATACAAAGCAGTTCACTCGGTGATCTGAACTACAGCTATGACGCGCTCGATCGCCTGACAGAAGAAGAAAATGCCAAGCGACAGCAAACCTTTACTTATGACGCGGTGGGTAACCGCACCAACAAAACACTTATTCCTCAGATCGAAGGCAAGGTGCAAGACAGTACAGTCACGACCTACCAGTATGGCGCCAGTAACAATCGATTGATCAAAATAGGCGACCAATTGGTGACCACCGATGCGGCCGGTAACCTGATCAAAGACCGCGCCAATCGCCAATTCTCGTACGACGAGCAAAATCGCCTGAGCAGCGTGAAGATTGACGGGATGATCCGGGCTCAGTTTCGCTATAACGCTCTAGGTCAACGCATCCAGAAAATCACTCCACAAGGCGTTACCACATTTCTCTATGGGTTTGATGGTGAATTGCTGGGCGAAACTCTGTTGGACAGCCACGGCATGAAGCTTACGAGTCAGTTTTATATCTGGCTTGAAGGTATGCCATTGGGCGGTGTGAGCGTGAATTACGATACGACAGGCGCACTTGCCAGCAGCGCCCTGTTCTATCTTCATAGCGACCACCTCAATACACCGTGCATCGGAACGAATGCCGCTCAGGAAATTGTGTGGGAATGGAAACCCGACGCCTTTGGTATAGGGAAAGCCAGTGGTTCCTTGACTCTAAACCTCCGCTTCCCTGGTCAGTACTATGACGTTGAGACTGAGTTGCACTATAACTACTTTAGGGATTACGACCCGGAGACAGGGCGGTATGTGGAAAGTGACCCGATTGGGCTGAGTGGAGGACTAAATACCTATGGGTATGTTGAGGGAAATCCGATTAGCTTTATTGACCCATACGGCCTCGCCAAACCCGATCTTGGTAGTGGTGTGGAATCACACAATGGTGGCAAGGAACATGTTCACTGGGGAGATAAGTCCGATCCGCGGAAGAATGCGGTAAATAAGGATGGATCAATACGACACGGTAAAGAACCGCCACAACAAATAAAAAATAAGATAAACAATAAGTTCAACTGGAATCTAAAAATCCCTTTAATACTAATCCCCCTCTCTCCTGAATTTTTGGAAAGAATAAATCCATACCGCCTCCCTGATCCAATGGAGGGCGTGCCTAGAGAGTGTTAGAATTCATATCAAGCGTAAATTACCTAATAATCAAAGAGAAATAAAAAATGATTTACATTGAAGAAAATAGCTTCGCGAGACAGATACAGTTGATCTCTGAGTTTGTGAATCAGGAACCCTTTGAGCTAGTGATCTGGCTGTATCCAGAGTCGAGCATCGACCGCATAATTGGCGAAAATATTTGTGCATCAACCATTGTCAATGCAGTTCCAGTTACAACTTACGAGAGTGATGGTGTCGCAAGGTGTACTCAACGACTTCAACTAACCGATATGTTAATAAATAAAATCACGCAAGAAAAAGACTTCATATCGCAAAACTGCGACAGTCTATGCATCTACAGCCCTAAAAGTCCTGAATGGCAAGCATGCACAATAGGTCACGAAGGAATGATCTTGGTTAAAGATACTGCTCTACTTAATAAGTTAAAAGCCCTTGGTTTCAATGCATCACTACATGCACCATCTTGGTGGTGACTCACCAGCACACAAAATATAATACATAGAGCGCTACGGCCTACTTGCCCTCAAGCTGTAGCGTCTCGTCCACAATTCTGCGGCGCGACTCCTCGACGATCTCCCGCCGTCCCTCCACCAACCTTGCCGGGCAGTTACGGCGCGGATCCTGTTAGCAGGAGAGCAAGGGAGATATGACCAAACTGGATCACTGGATCGATCTACAGCTGCAACAGACAGTGCTGTTGGCTTCATCAGCCAACAGCGTATTTGCAAAACCACCAGAGAATGCATATGACCACAATGCACCCAAGCGGATGTGAAAACACCAAGTGGCAAAAATAAAAATGTACGACCTCGACAACAGTAATAGGCAATGATAATGAAAAATATCCAAGTGATAGATAGCGCAATGAACTGCGCCTACGACATATTTTCCGCTACCGAAGAAGAGTTTAAAATTATATTCCCTAGCGATACAAATATTGCCTTTATTGATGAAGTTTATTTAAGAGAGAATGAAACCGAGCTAGACAAGATATTTAGTAATATATGGCGTCGTCCATTCCAGAAGTCGCAAGCCCAAGGTATTCATGGAACTATTTTCTATGAGTTCGATGAAAAGAAGGCCTATTACCCAAATCGAAGAGATGAGGATGCTATAAACCCTGATGGCACCGCTTTAAGGTGAGTAATCGCTTAGTCGAGAACTCAAAACGACGGAGGTAGTAGTATGAATGTCGTTTACATAGTCACACACGGGCATGAGTTGCCAGACGGGCACGACGATATAAAATTTATAGGCATTTATGACTCTCAGGAGTCTGCTGAAGCCGCTGTAAAAAGAGCAAGCCTTAAAGCTGGATTTTCTGAGGCCAAAGATGGCTTTTTTATTGAAGGTTATCAGCTAGGTAAAGATCATTGGACAGAAGGTTTTTTCACCTATCTTCCAGACAAAGACGATCAGTGACATCGTTGGCGGTACTTTGATTACCACTAACACGCGGTAGTCTTCTCGCCGGGTCGCCACACTGCGTGGTGGCTTAGCGGGAGACTTTACTCAGAGTATTGCTCTCGCAGCAGACCACCCAAGCCATCAGCATCGACCGGACGACTGATCAAATACCCCTGCACTTCATCGCAGCGCTCGGCTTTCAGAAACTCCAACTGCTCCGGCCGCTCCACCCCTTCAGCCACCACTTTCAGCGCCAACCCGTGCGCCATGGCAATAATCGCCCGGGTGATCGCCGCATCCTCACTGCTCTCCCCCAGACTGCGGATAAATGCCTGATCGATCTTCACGTAGTCCACAGGGATGCGCTTGAGATAACTCAGAGACGAATAACCGGTACCAAAATCATCGATCGCCAGCTTCACCCCAAGATCACGCAACTGCTGGAAGGTCGCAATGATGTGCTCGACGCTATCCAACAGCTGGCTCTCGGTGAGCTCCAGTTCCAGGTAATGCGGCGCCAGGCCGGTTTCCTCCAGCACCTGGCGTACCAGGCTAACCAGTTTTCCCTGACGCAGTTGATGCACCGACAGGTTGACCGACAAGCGAATCGGCTCCAGTCCCTGACGCTGCCACTCACACGCTTGCCAACAGGCCTGACGCAAAACGAACTCGCCGATAGCGCCGATCAGCCCGGTTTCCTCGGCCAGACCGATGAAGTCCCCCGGCGGTACCTGGCCCAGGGTCGGGTGGCTCCAGCGTACCAACGCCTCGGCGGCATTCAGCCGACCGGTGGCGAGGCAGAGTTTCGGTTGATAAAACACGTTCAACTGCTTTTCTTCGATGGCTTTGCGCAACTGGTTCTCGAGCTGCAAACGCTCGAGCGTGCTGGCTTGCAGGCTGTCTGTATAGAACTGGAAGTTGTTGCCGCCCAAGTGTTTGGCATGCTGCATGGCCATGTTCGACTGGCTAACCAGCGCGGAAATATCGCGCGCAGTATCCGGCAACAGGCTGATGCCCATCGACACGCTTACCACCAATTCATGACCCTCGACGGTGATTGGCAACCGCAGCTTGGTGGACAATCGGGTCGCCACCCGCGCCAGGCTCGACAAGTTGCCATAAGCGTCGAATAACACCGCAAATTCATCGCCGGACAATCGAGCGATGGTGTCCGCTTCTGGCAATGCATTGACCAGGCGCCGGGCCATTTTCTGTAACAGTTGATCAGCGATTTCGTGACCGAGACTGTCATTGAGCAGCTTGAAGCGATCCAGATTGATGTGCAGTAACGCCAAGCTGCGCCGGCCGCCCTGACGCACCCGCTGATGGGCCACACGCAGCCGTTCGTGGAACAATGAACGATTGGCCAATCCTGTGAGCTCATCGTAATGCGCGAGGTAACGCATACGCTCCTCGGATTCACGCCGAGCGGACAGATCGGCGAAAAAGCCGACAATATGGCTCACATTTCCCCGCGTATCGCGCACGGCATTCAGTTGCAGCCATTGCGGATACAACTCACCATTCTTGCGGGTTTCGACCAGCTCTCCCTGCCAGCTACCGTCCTGCTCCAGCGCCTGACGAATCGCTGCGTAATGTCGACGGGCGTCGCGGCTACAGGGCAACTCAACCACGTTACATCCGAGCATGTCGTCGATGTCATAGCCGGTAACCCGACTGAAGGCCTGATTGACGGCAATCAACGCGTAATTCGGGTCCAGAATTACAATGCCTTCGCTGGCGGCTTCAAACACCGTCGCCGCCAGTTGTCGCTGTTGTTCCAGGCCCTTGCTGGCACTGATGTCGCGACGGGTGCCTACCATGCGGATCACCCGGCCGTTTTCACTGCGCTCAACCGCTCGACCACGATCCTCGATCCAGACCCAATGGCCATCGCCATGCCGCACCCGATATTCGATCTGATAATCCTCGCTTCGCCCCTTCAAATGCTCGACCAGCGCCCGCTTCAGCGATGGCAGATCGTCGGGGTGCAACCTGGGCTTGAGGTGGCGGAGCATCGCTGTCACGAATTCCGGTTCCAGGCCGAACAACTCTTGAAGCTGGGTGTGATGGACTTCGTCTGTCTGCAGGTTCCAGTCCCACAACCCGAGCTCGCTCGCCTTCAATGCCAGCGCCAACCGAGCTTCGCTCTTGCTCAAGGCCTGGTTGGCGGCGTCCAGCTCCAGACTGCGTTGTGCGACTCGATTTTCGAGGTCGACCTGGGTTTCACGTAATTCGTCTTCGGCGCGGCGACGCTGCTCGATTTCCTTGGCCAGTTCGTGGTTGAGCTGATCGCTGCGACTTTGCGCCTGCTGCAAATGCTCGATCAAGGCCTGATTTTGAAAGCGTCGCAGCAGCCCTTGGTCAATCAGCCGATTGACCTGCCAGGCGACCACGCTCAACGAACCCAGCAAAATCAGGCCAAACCAGCCCCAGCCCTGTTCCTGCTCATCCCCGCCCCAGAACAGATAGCCGATGGCCGGCAACAGACAGGGCAAGGTAAAGGATAGAAAAGCCGGCAGGCTGACGGCATAAGCAACGCTGGCCGAGAGTGCCGCGGCGCCGATCAGGCCGAACACCCAAGCTTGTTGCATGAAGTTGTCAGCGGGCACTAACGCAATACCGGCTCCAGCCAGGGTCAGGCCTGTCATCGCCGAGCCGAGGAAGAACATACGACGCCAGACCGGATGGGCCTGACGGTGTGGAATCGCCGAATCGAAGGCCGCCACCTGAATCACCCGCAACGCCACCAGCGACAATAACCAGATCAGCCAGACGCTGACCATGAAGTAACGCTGCGGGCTCCAGAGCAAGCCGGCGCACACCAGACCGTTGATCAGCATGAACAGCGTAGGCAACAGCGAACCCTGGTATAGCAGACGCGTGCGTTCAACCGCCATTTCCATGGCGTACTGTTTGCGGATAACCCGGGGCTCCACGGAGGGGCCCGACAGGTCGGAGCTGAGGGTCATAAGCAATGTTCTTGTTCTTATAGAGAGCATGGGAGCCCGAATTTGTGAACGGAGCATACACAAGCAAATGCCCGGACCAAACAGCCCAAGGTCATAAAATAGACGAAAGTTTGAACCGCCCATCTTGGTAAAAAAGCCGCCAGACAAGCTCTGCCAATGCTTACAGCCGATGACCGACCGGTCGTCATCGGTACTTCTTTCATCGGCTAATGCAAAGCTCGGTTTGCCCGGTGTGACCGCGCACCCTAGAATGCCCCGATGCGCGATGATCTCTCCCTTCTGCTGAACTCCCTCAACGATGCCCAACGTCAGGCCGTAGCTGCCTCCGTGGGTCGTCAGTTGGTCCTGGCCGGTGCTGGCTCCGGTAAAACCCGAGTGCTGGTGCACCGTATCGCCTGGTTGATCCAGGTCGAAAACGCCTCGCCCCACTCCATTCTTTCGGTGACCTTCACCAACAAGGCCGCTGCCGAGATGCGTCATCGCATCGAGCAGCTGATGGGTATCAACCCGGCCGGCATGTGGGTCGGCACCTTCCACGGCCTGGCGCACCGCTTGCTGCGGGCGCACTGGCAGGAAGCCGGCCTGAGCCAGACCTTCCAGATTCTCGACAGTGACGACCAGCAACGGCTGGTCAAGCGGGTAATCCGCGAGTTGGGGCTGGATGAGCAACGCTGGCCGGTCCGGCAGGCCCAGTGGTTCATCAACGGGCAGAAAGACGAAGGTCTGCGTCCGCAACATATTCAAGCCAGCGGCGATCTGTTCCTGGCGACCATGCGCAGCATTTATGAAGCCTATGAGGCAGCTTGCCTGCGCGCCGGCGTCATCGACTTCTCGGAACTGCTGCTGCGCGCCCTCGATCTGTGGCGCGATAATCCTGGCTTGCTCGCCCATTATCAGAAGCGCTTCCGGCACATTCTGGTGGACGAGTTCCAGGACACCAACGCCGTGCAGTACGCCTGGTTGCGTCTGCTGGCCAAGGGTGGCGACAGCCTGATGGTGGTCGGCGACGACGATCAGTCGATCTATGGCTGGCGTGGCGCGAAAATCGAGAACATTTATCAGTATTCCGACGACTTCCCGGATGCCCAGATCATTCGTCTGGAGCAAAACTACCGCTCCACAGCCGGGATCCTCAAGGCCGCCAACGCCCTGATCGCCAACAACACCGGGCGCATGGGCAAAGAGTTGTGGACCGATGGCGGCGAAGGCGAAGCAATCAATCTGTACGCCGCCTTCAACGAGCATGACGAAGCACGCTACGTGGTTGAAACCATTGAAAGTGCGCTGAAAACCGGCTTGGCTCGTAGCGATATCGCGATTTTGTACCGCTCTAACGCTCAATCGCGCGTTTTGGAAGAAGCCTTGCTGCGTGAACGCATTCCGTACCGCATTTATGGCGGTCAGCGCTTCTTCGAACGGGCAGAAATCAAGAACGCCATGGCGTACATGCGTTTGCTGGAAGGCCGTGGCAACGATGCGGCCCTGGAGCGGGTGATCAACGTTCCGGCCCGTGGCATTGGCGAAAAAACCGTCGAAGCCATCCGCGATCATGCACGCCACAGCCATGTGTCAATGTGGGAAGCCATGCGTCAGCTGGTGGCCAACAAAGGCCTGACCGGTCGCGCTGCCGGTGCTCTTGGCGCATTTATCGAGCTGATCGAGAACCTCGCCGCCAAGTGCCTGGAAATGCCGCTGCACTTGATGACCCAAACCGTGATCGAGCAGTCGGGGTTAATCGCCTACCACCAGGCGGAAAAAGGCGAGAAAGGCCAGGCCCGGGTAGAAAACCTTGAGGAACTGGTCAGCGCCGCGCGTAACTTCGAAAATCCGGAAGAGGATGAAGAGCAGACGCCATTGGCGGCGTTCCTCGGTCACGCCTCGCTAGAGGCCGGAGACACCCAGGCCGACGAGCACGAAGACAGCATTCAGTTGATGACCCTGCACAGCGCCAAGGGTCTGGAATTCCCTTACGTGTTCCTGGTAGGCATGGAAGAAGGCCTGTTTCCGCACAAGATGAGCCTGGAAGAACCCGGCCGTCTTGAAGAGGAACGCCGTCTGGCCTACGTCGGTATTACCCGGGCGATGCAAAATCTGGTGCTGACTTATGCTGAAACCCGACGCCTGTACGGCAGCGAGACCTACAACAAGGTGTCGCGTTTCGTACGGGAAGTGCCGAAAGGCCTGATCCAGGAAGTGCGGCTGTCCAACAGCGTCAGCCGTCCGTTCGGCGGCGGCCAGCAGCAGAGCTCCAGCAACCTGTTCGGCGGCAGCGAGATCCCGGACACCGGGTTCAGCCTCGGTCAGACTGTGCGGCATTCGGTGTTTGGCGACGGGGTGATCCTGAACTTCGAAGGCGCGGGTGCTCAGGCGCGGGTGCAGGTGAATTTCAGCGAAGGCAGCAAGTGGTTGATGCTGGGTTACGCCAAGCTGGAAGCCATCTAAAGGCGATGCCAGGGAGCGTTTCTGTGGGAGCGAGCCTGCTCGCGATGAACGATGACGCGGTGTTTCTGCTATTCCGCGGTGCAGCTATCGCGAGCAGGCTCGCTCCCACAGTTTGATCTCGCAGTGGCACTGGTCGCTTTCCTACAGACCCCATCCACTCGTCCTACAGACCAAAGCTAGCAGGCCTTATTGCGCTGACTGAAGCTGAACACAACCTGTCAGGCAAAAGCCCGAAACACTCTGCCGCTAGCCAGTAACACTTCAGCTGTGCAACATGGCGCGCGTGCCTTCCACAAATGGGAATTCCCTTTATGAAACGTTTTCTTAGCATCGCCATGGCGTTGTGCATTGGCCTGACGATGAGCCTCGACGCCAATGCCGCCAAGCGCTTTGGTGGCGGCAAGAGCTCCGGCGCTGCGCCGACTCACCAGACCAGCCAAATGGCGCCTTCTTCTCCTGCAGGCGGCGCTGCTGCTACTGCGGGCGCGGCCGGTGCCGCTGGCGCTGCCGCCAAGGCCGGCGGTGCTTCGCGCTGGCTCGGCCCTCTGGCCGGTATCGCTGCCGGTGGCCTGCTGGCCTCCATGTTCATGGGTGGCGGCTTCCAGGGCATGCAGATCTTCGACATCCTGATCATGGCGGTCATCGCCTTCCTGGTCTTCCGCTTCATCGCCGCCCGTCGTCGCAAGCAGCAGGAGCACATGGCTCCAGCCGGCGCGCCGATGCAACGTGAAGTGTTCGAACAGAAACCAACAGCCATGGGTTCGATCTTCGGCGGCTCGGCAGCTCCGGTTGCCGCTCGTCCGGTGATCAACGCGCCAGCCTGGTTCAATGAACACAACTTCATTGAAGCGGCCCGCAACCACTTCCAGTCCCTGCAGCAACACTGGGACGCCAACGAAATGGACAAGATCGCCGAGTTCGTGACTCCGCAACTGCTGGAGTTCCTCAAGCGCGAACGTGCCGACCTGGGCGACGGCTTCCAGTCGACCTACATCGATAACCTCCAGGTACAACTGGATGGCGTTGACGACCGTGCGGACAAGACTATCGCCACCCTGACCTTCAGCGGCGTGTCGAAGTCCTCGCGTTTCGACCAGGGCGAAGTGTTCAGCGAAAGCTGGAACATGGAACGTCCACAGGGCGAAAACCAGCCTTGGCTGGTGGCCGGTATCCGCCAGAACGGCTGATCACTTCCAGCGGTTCACCTGTTGTAATAAAACCCCGGCCTCGGCCGGGGTTTTCTATTTCGCGGTTGCATCTATAGCGAGCTACTGTATAAACCGCCCCAACTAAACCGCGCCATCAAGCAAGAGGATCCCGGACGTGGAAGAAATCATCGAACAACTGCGTGAAGCCAACGAACCGGTACCGGTCCCCTTGGAGTTGCCTGACGAAGATCAGATTGTGGAAATCGAAGAGCAATTGTTCATCGATATTCCATTCGTATTCAGAGAATTTTTGCTGACCGTCAGCGACGTGGTCTACGGCAGCCTGGAGCCGGTGACCGTCACCGATCCGCAGTCCCACACCTACCTGCCAGACGTTGCAGCCAACGCTTGGGACGCTGGCGTCGATCGCAGCATGATTCCGATCTGCCAGGACGGTGACAATTACTACCTAGTCGAAGAAGACGGCACCGTGGTGCTGTGGCTGGCCGAAGAAGAGCTGATCGCCGAAGAAACCTGGGAATCGGTATGGCACTGGGCGCGGGACGTCTGGCTGGAAAGCTGATCCGCCCTGATGCATCGCGTGGTCAATGCCCGGACGATTCGTTGTGGTTGTCCAGCGTTTCCAGCAAGGCCACCTGCATCCGCGTATGCACGCGAATGAACCAGCGCCAGAGCAGCGCCGCCACCGCGGCCGCGACTATGACGATCAGCACCAGCAACTTGTTGGTCGGCAGAATACTGGCCGACAAGGCTGCCAGCAGCAGGAAAATCACTAACAGCGAGAGTATCGGGATCACTTCGGCGATTACCCGACGCACTCGCTGCGTGTGGCGGCCGGCCATTTCCGGCTTCACACCCATCTCTGCCAGCAGCATCGACAGTGCCTTGAGCTTGCGATAGGCGGCGATCAGGAACGGCAGTGACAACAGCAACGCCCCGCCCCAGATCAACGCTTTCTGCCAGCTCGGGTCGCTGATCCAGTCTTGCAGGTAAACGGACATACGCTCGGCGAAGAAGGCACCCGATAAAAAGATCGCAATCACCAGCGCCAGATTGACCCCCACCTGCAACAGAATCCGCCGGATCATCGACGCCAACAGTGCGCCCTCACCCTGAGGCTGAATGCTGCGCAGCCATTCACCATACATCCCCAGCACACGGCCCAGACGCTGCGGCATCACTGCAGCAAGCTTGATCGACAGCGGATCAGCCGCGCGAATCAGATACGGCGTCAACAGCGTGGTGATCACCGAGACGGCCACCGCCACCGGATAGAGAAAGTTGCTGGTGACCTGCAGCGTCATGCCCAATGCCGCGATGATGAAAGAGAATTCGCCAATCTGTGAAAGCCCCATCCCCACGCGCAGTGAGGTGCGCCCGTCATTGCCGGCGATAAAGGCACCGAGACCGCAGGACAACATCTTACCCAGCACCACAGCCACGGTGATCACCGCGATCGGCCAGGCGTATTGCAGCAGGATCATCGGGTCGAGCATCAGGCCGATGGCGACGAAGAAAATCGCACTGAACAGGTCGCGAACCGGCTCGATCAACTGCTCGATCTTCAGCAGTTGTCGCGATTCGGCCATGATCGCGCCAATCAGGAACGCGCCGAGGACCATGCTGTATTCCAGTTTGACCACCAACAGGCAGAAGCCGAAACACAGGCCCAGCACGGTGATCAGCAGCATCTCGTTGCTGTCGAATTTCGCCACGTAGGCCAGCAGTCGGGGCACCAGCAGAATGCCTATAACCAGTGCGACAATCATGAACAGTGAAAGCTTGCCGACCGTGGAAAACACTTCGCCGGAACTGACGGTGCCGCTGACCGCGATGCTCGACAGCAAGGCGATGATGCCGATGCCGAGGATGTCTTCGACGATCAGTACGCCGAAGATCAGTTGGGCAAAACGCTCGTTCTTCATCTTCAGGTCGTTGAGCGCCTTGACGATGATGGTGGTCGAGGAAATCGCCAGGATCGCGCCGAGGAACAGCGAGTCCATGGTGTTCCAGTCGAACCAGCGACCGATTTCATAGCCGATCCAGATCATCAGGACGATTTCCAGGAACGCTGCGATGAACGCCGTGGCGCCAACCTTGAACAGCTTGCGCAGGCTGAATTCCAGGCCCAGGCAGAACATCAGGAAAATCACCCCGAGTTCGGCGAGGGTTTTGATGGTTGCTTCGTCGTGGATCAGGCTGAACGGCGGCGTATGCGGGCCGATAATGAAGCCGGCGACGATATAACCGAGTACCACCGGTTGTTTGAGACGATGAAAGAGCACGGTCACCACACCCGCGATCAACATGATCACTGCCAAATCCTGAATGAAGCTGATGGCATGCATGGCGTGTGGCTCCTTGGGGTGGGCTTTTGAAGGGTAACATCGCGACTTCCGGCGGAAAGAGGGTGCAATATATGGAAACAGATAGATTCGGCGTGACGGCGGCCCCCCGCCCGGCGTCCCGATAACTGTTGGTTTGAAAAACCAAGCGCCCGCAGAGGTGTAACCCCGAATCCTGCCTTGAACCCGTGAGTACGTTATGGAACCCGGAAACGCCCAGCTGTCGATGACGGTATTGATGACCCCCGACATGGCCAATTTCTCTGGCAATGTCCACGGCGGCACCCTGCTCAAATACCTCGATGAAGTGGCCTACGCCTGCGCCAGCCGCTATGCCGGCCGCTATGTGGTAACCCTGTCGGTGGATCAGGTGATCTTCCGCGAGCCGATTCACGTCGGTGAACTGGTGACCTTTCTGGCCTCGGTCAACTACACCGGCAACACCTCGATGGAGGTGGGCATCAAGGTCGTGACCGAGAACATCCGCGAGCGCTCGGTGCGCCACACCAACAGCTGCTTCTTCACCATGGTCGCGGTGGATGACCAGCGCAAACCGGCCGCAGTCCCGCCGCTGCAGCCGCAGAACAGTGAAGACAAGCGTCGGTACATGCAGGCCCAGCAGCGTCGGCAGATTCGTCAGGAACTGGAAAAACGTTATCAGGACATCAAGGGCGACGCCTGAGCAGACAGTTATCCAGCGCTCTTCAGATCGCTATCGCGAGCAGGCTCGCTCCCACAGGTACAGCGATAACCTTGTGGGAGCGAGCCTGCTCGCGATTGGGACAACCACCCGATTACAGGCTGATCGCTGTCGCCTCGAACCGCACCCGCGGATGAGCGATCCGGTCCTGCGCCCGCACCAGTTCCAGCTCATAGCTGGCGCAGGCCTGGGTTTCCAGCATCACTTCATGCACTGCCGCCGCGGTGAATTCGAAGGCGCTCACCAGATTGTCACCCTGCAGCACACGCGCCAGGAACATCCCGGCGGTCAGATCGCCAACGCCCACCGGCTGACGCGGAAACGCCAACAGCGGCCGACGCAGGTGCCAGCTGCCTTCAGCGGTCACCAGCAACATCTCGAAGCCCTCCGCCGGTTTGCCGGGATAGTCCAGGTGCTTGACCAGCACCGCCTTCGGACCGCGCGCCAACAGCGCCCGCGCCATGGCCAGGCAATCGAACAATGACTGCGCCTTGCGCCCCGAGAAGCTGTTCAGCTCCAACTGGTTCGGGCACATGAAGTCGGCCATTGCCGCCGCCTCTTCCAGCAGAAAATCGCTGACCTCGGCTGGAACGGTACAGCCCTTCTCCGGATGGCCCATCACCGGGTCGCAGAGGTATAGCGCTTTGGGATTGATCGATTTGATTCGTTCCACGCCCGCGAGAATCGCCCGGCCCTGGGCCGCGCTACCGAGGTAGCCGGACAACACAGCATCGCAATTGCCCAGCTCGCCGATCGCCGCGATGCCTTCCACCAGTTCCGGAATCTGATGCGGGGCCAGTACTTCACCGGCCCACTGGCCATATTGCGTGTGATTGGAGAACTGCACGGTATTGAGCGGCCACACGTTCACACCGATCCGCTGCATCGGGAAAACCGCGGCGCTGTTGCCTGCGTGGCCGAACACCACGTGGGACTGGATGGCGAGCACATGGGGCGTACGTTTCATGCGGTGAGTTTTCCGTCAAACGATTGAAATTCGAGCCGCGCAGTATGCGACTAAACGCAGCCTGTACGACAGACCGGCGACGCAGTTAAGCTGGCACTATCTTGTTGGAGCACCCTGTTGATGCTGACCCTCGGAAATATCTTAGTGCTGATGCTGCTCGCCACCGGTGGCGCGTGGCTGTGGCACAACCACGGCTTGCGCGAACGCGCGCTGGAGCGGGTCATACAGCATTGCGCCAAGCTGCGGATCGAGCTGCTGGACGGCAACGTAGCCTTGAAGAAGATCGCTTTCATTAAAGACGCCAATGGCCGTCGGCGCCTGGCCCGTGTGTATAACTTCGAATTCACCGTGACCGGCGAAACCCGCCACACCGGCACCATCACCCAATTCGGCGCCCATAGCGCGCAGATCGAGCTCGCGCCTTACCCGATGCCGTTCGATGACACACCGCCGGTGGTCGACATCACGAAGCCCAGAGCTGAGGTGATTGAACTGAGTCAGTGGCGGCAAGAACACACGAAGTGGCGTCCTTGAAGGTAGTTGTTGTCGGTTAAATCCATTCGCGAGCAAGCCCGCTCCCACATTTGATCTGTTGTGCTGCACAACTTGTATGCACACCACAGCCCCCCTGTGAGAGCGGGCTTGCTCGCGAAGAGGCCTTCACAGACTGTGCAAAAAAATCAGCTAGTTCGCTTGAACCCTGCATCCCGCCAGACCTTCCTGCAGCACTTCAACAACCTGCGCCTCACTGAAAATCAGCTCGATACGCGAATCCCGACGCCATTCGCTGGGCTGCCAATCCAGTAACGAGTTATCCAGCGCATTCGCCGACACCCAACCCTCGACACTGTGGATAACCAACTTCGCCCGCCGCCATTCAAGGCGCTCAAGCCACTTCCCGATCAATACGGCATCGAATATCTGACTCGGATGCCACCGCCATCCAACGCTCCAGCCACCCTCCTGTGCCTGACTCAAGCAAATCGGCAACGTGGGGTCAGTCCAGATGGCCGGCATCTGCGCCAATCCCTTGGGCACGACAAAGTTATCCACACCCGCGACAGCCTGAGCCCCGAGCCCCGGTAACTCGCTCAACGGCAAGACGGCTTGCTGCGTCCAGTACAAAGGACGCATCGGCAACTGTGTGGCGATTCGCTGGCGATCACTGTCGTCGAGGCCTTCTGCCTTGTTCAGCAACAGCAACCCGGCACTGCTTAAGGCTTGCTGTTGCGCCTCAGGCAGCGGTTTTCCGGCCGCGAGCGCCTGAGCATCCAGCACCAGCACACACGGCTGCACCGCCAGGACGCCTTGCCACGGCGCCTCACTCAATTGCCTGAGCAACTGCGCCGGATGTCCCAGCCCGGAGGGTTCGATGAACAGTCGATCCGGTCGTGCCTTGCGCAGCAACCGCCCGAGGCCGATCTGAAACGGTGCACCATTGACGCAACACAAACAGCCCCCGGCCACTTCCCCCAGTGCGATACCATCGGCATCCTGGGTCAACAGAGCGGCATCCAGACCGATCTGGCCGAACTCGTTGATCAACACCGCCCAGCGCTCACCCACGGGCCGTTGCGCCAGCAGGTGCTTGATCAGGCTGGTCTTGCCGGCACCCAGCGGGCCGGCAATGACGTGGGTGGGAATGTTCTGCAACATGGTCGAGGTTTTCTGAGGAGGTAAAGAATGCGGTTGATGGGATGGTCGTTGCTACTGGCGCTCACATCGGGCGAAGCGCTGGCTCAGGCCTGCGTGGTGCACAGCACGGCTGAGCGGCTCGACGTGAAGGTCTGCCAGCAAAACCGCAGTATCCCGGAAAAACTGTTCGCCGACGGATTCTGCCAGCCGAATCTGCCCGGGCAGAAAGTCGAGGTGCAGTACGTCGACCAATGCCCTACCGGCGCGTTCGGGGTGTGCAGCAATGCTCAAGTCGCCAATATGCCTTACCGGCAGGATATTCACTATTACGGCGTGGCCACCGATGCGGTGTATTTGAAGCCATTTTGCGAAGCCCAGAGCCAGGGAACCTGGCTCAAGCCTTGAGCCGCTAACTCAGCCAGTCCAGGGTCAGAATCAAACGACGCTCGCCCGGCGCCGGCTGCGGCGAGCGGTGGATCAAACCGAAGCCTTCGTTGCCGTGCCACTTCTCCCCTTTAAGCAACGCCACTTCGCCGCTGGTGATTTGTTGAATCAGCGAACCGTCCTGTGGTTCCGCCTCAGGTTTGCCTAATTGCCGGCGATCCATCGCCCCTTCTTTCAGCCATTGGCTGCCAATACCTGCGTAGGTGGTGATCAACCGCACCGGCACATGATCGACGTGGAAACGCGGGCACATGGCTTTGTCCAGAACCCGCAGACGCAGGCCGATACGCTGGGCGCCCAACAGGCAGGCGAAGGCGCTGACCAGCCAGGAAACATCGGCGATAAAGCCTTCGTAGCCTTCAAGGTCGCTGAAGCCTGAGGCTAAACCGTGGAGATTGGGTTCGGCGTCATCGCCGGGCATTTCCAGGGACAGCGCCTCGGCCAACGGCTCGTTCAGGGACAACAACAAACGACCGAAATCGGCAATGTGCGCTGGGAGTTGGCGCTGCCAGAGGGCCAGGTTCACGCCGTCGTCCAGAATTCCGGTCAGCGCTTTTGGCGTATCACCTTGAACCTGGCGAATGGCCGGTCGCAGCTTCAGACTGGGCGCCAACATCATGCAGCCGCCTCTTCGTGCCAAGGACCAAACGGATCAGGCAGTAACTGCCAGCCCTCGACACCCAAGGCCATCTCAGCATCCGTAAGCAGGCAGCTATCGAGTTCGACGGTGAGTTGCGCGAAATCGATGTTCTGGCCGATAAACACCAGCTCCTGACGGCAATCACCGGTGGCGGCCGTCCAGTTTTCCATGATCCCGGCAGTGCTTTCTTCATCTTGCGGCCACTGGTTTTTCGGCACGAAACGCCACCAGCGTCCGGCAAAACCGTGACGCATCAAGCCGCCAGCCTGGGACCAGCTACCAGCATCCCTGTGTTTGCTGGCCAACCAGAAAAAGCCTTTGGAACGCAGCAATTTGCCATTCACCCACGGACGGTCGATGAAGCTGAAGAAGCGCTGTGGATGAAACGGTCGCCGCGCCCGATAAGCCGTGGAGGCGATACCATATTCCTCGGTTTCCGGCACGTGTTCACCGCGCAATTCCTGCAACCATCCCGGCGCCTGAGCGGCTTTTTCGAAGTCGAAGCGCCCGGTGTTGAGGATTTTCTTGAGCGGCACTTCGCCCATGACCATCGGAATGATTTCGGCCTGGGAATTTAGCCGCTCGAGGATCGCGATCAACTCCTGGCGCTCACTACTGCTGATCAAATCGATCTTGCTGATCAGGATCACGTCGGCGAATTCGATCTGCTCGATCAACAGGTCGGTGATCGAGCGTTCATCCTCCTCTCCCAGGGTTTCGCCACGGGTAGCGAGGCATTCGGCGGCCTGATAGTCGAGCAGGAAGTTCATGCCGTCGACCACGGTGACCATGGTGTCGAGCCGTGCAATGTCGGCCAGACTCTGCCCTTCTTCATCGCGAAACGTGAAGGTTTCCGCCACGGGTAGCGGCTCGGAAATCCCTGTGGACTCGATCAGCAGGTAATCGAAACGACCGTCCTTGGCGAGTTTGCTGACTTCTTCGAGCAGGTCTTCGCGCAAGGTGCAGCAGATGCAGCCGTTACTCATTTCCACGAGTTTTTCTTCGGCACGGTTCAAGCTCACATCGCGTTGAACTTCACTGCCATCAATGTTGATCTCACTCATGTCATTGACGATTACCGCGACCCGCAAATTATCGCGATTACGTAGTACGTAATTAAGAAGTGTACTTTTTCCGGCGCCGAGAAAGCCCGACAGGACGGTCACGGGGAGACGATTGGGCATCAGGTATTCCTCATCAGGATGTGGCCGGTCAAATCGCACGTTGATGGCGTTCGCGCAGCTCTTCACGTTCTTTGGCTTCAATACACAGAGTGGCGGTGGGTCGCAGCAGCAGGCGCTTGAGGCCGATCGGCTCACCGGTTTCGCGACACCAGCCGTATTCGCCACGAGCCAGGTGTTCGAGGGCTTCGTCGATCTTGTCCAGCAGCTTCTTTTCCCGCTCCAGCAGGCGCAGTTGCCACTGGCGCTGTTCTTCGGCACTGCCGATATCGGCGGGATCGCTGTGGGGTTCCTGCTCGCGCAACACGTCGAACTCGCCGGCAATGCGCTCCTGCAGCTCGCTGCGCTGAGCCAGTAGCAGGTCGCGAAAGAAGCCTTGCTGGGCATCGTTCATGTAATCGGCGGCGGGTTGAGCGAGCAGTTCTTGTTCAGTCATGGCGGTGGATCATCAGAGCGGGTGTATTTTTATGTTATAGCATAACAATACAAATAAGCCACTCCCCTCTTGCTCGCTGCGACAAAGGGCACGATGCTTTAACCCGTCCGCCCCTTTGAGAAATGCCATGGGAAACGCCCTGAGATTCTCGCTGTTGAGCCTTTCGTTGCTGATCGCGGTCGATGCCAGGGGACAAGTCCCAAGCCTGGCCAACTGCACTCGCAGCGCCAATCTGCTGGCCTGCGTGGATGCCGACGGCAATGCCTACAGCGTTAACACCGTCGGCAACACGATCTATTTGCGCGGCTTCGAAGTGGCCGGCAAACGCCAATGGGCGCAAACCAATAGCCGCTACGGGCAATTGACGTTCTTCACGGGCATCGCGTCCGATGGCGAAGCCTGGGTCGGCTACAACCGCCGGGTTGGCTGGACAACCATCAATCGGTTTTCCAGTTCCGGCGGCAGCAGCGGCAAGTTCACGTGTAGCCGGATGACCGGCTGCTAGGCCTGCATCTTTTTCTGTTCCTGTTGCCAGGCGATGTAGCTGTTCATCGGTGGGTTCTTCTGAAAATAGCGCTGCAACCCTTCGAACAAACCATCGGCCACGGCTTGCTGATGGCGGGCAGTCACCAGTCGCTGACTGTCGCGGGCGTTGGAGATGAAGCCGGTTTCCACCAGAATCGACGGCACATCCGGCGACTTCAACACGGCGAATCCCGCTTGTTCCACGCGCTTCTGATGCAGCGTGGTGATGCCCGCGAGGCTGCCGAGCACCGTACTGCCCAACTGCAAACTGGCGGCGATGGTGGCGTTCATCGACATGTCGAGAATCACCCCGGCGAGCATCGGATCCTTGTCCTTGAGATTGAGCAGGCTGGTGGCGCCTAGCAGGTCTGCACCGTTCTCCCGTTGCGCCATGAAGCGCGCCGTGGCCGAGGTCGCGCCGCCTTCGGACAAACAGTACACCGACGCACCTGAAGCGGTGAGACGCGGTGCCGCGTCCGCATGGACTGAGATGAACATGTCGGCCTTGTGCTTGCGGGCAATCTCCACGCGCTTGCGCAGCGGGACGAAGAAGTCGTCATTGCGCACCAGTTTCACGTCGAAGCCCTTCTCACGTTTCAGCCGTTTGGCCAGCAGCTGGGCGATCGACAGCACCACATCTTTTTCCCGCTCACCTTTGGCACCGACCGCGCCCGGATCTTTGCCGCCGTGACCAGGGTCGACCACCACGATGATGTCGCGCTTGGGGTGAGCCTTGTCGGTGACGGGTTCAGGTTTTTCCATCGGCGCCGCTGCGATCTGTGGCGGCGCATCGGTCTTCAGATCGAGTACCAATCGGTGCCCCTGCCCGTCCTGTGGCGGCAGCAGAAAACTGTTGAGCTGCACCGGGCCGCTGAGGTCAAGGACGACTCGCGTATCGGCCTGACCGAAATGTCCGGAGCGAATTGCGCGAATCACCGTATTGTTGAGTGCCAACTGACTGAAGTCGCCACTGAGATTGGCGCCACTCAGATCGATGATCAGCCGTTCCGGAGCGCTCAGAGAAAACGTCTTGTATTGCACCGGCCCGCTCAGATCGAAGACCAGTCGTAGCTTGTCATCGGAGCGCCATAGTCGTGCATTGCGAATTTGCGTGGCCGACGCACTAAAGGGAAATGCGAAGGCCACGCTGGCCAGAATCAGGTTGAGCAAGTGACGTCTGTGCATGGTGAAAGCCCGCTCACGAAAAAGGCATCGTCGATTTGATTGTTATAATATAACATGCCAAATCAACTCCCACGATGGACCTGCTCATGAATGCGCTGACTCTGCCGGATATCGCCGCGCAGGCCTCACGCCAAGCCCTGCCACTCGATTGGGTGGGCATGTGCGGCATTGCTCTTCCTGTTTTATTCGATGGCCAGCGACTGAGCGCAAAGGTCGACGCTGGCGTTAGCCTCGACGCTGGAGAGGCGCGCGGCATCCATATGTCGAGGCTGTATCTGGCGCTGGAAATGCTTGAGCAGGAACACCTTTCATCCGCGTTGTTGCGGCGAGTCCTGCAGAGTTTTCTCCAGAGCCATGAGGGACTTTCCCACAACGCTTATCTAAAAATTCATACCGATCTACTGCTCAAAAGACCGGCGCTCATCAGTCCGCTAGCCGGTTGGAAAACTTATCCGGTGAGCGTCGAAGCGAGTTTGAAAAACACGATGTTCCACGTGGAACTAAAAGTCGACATTCCTTATTCCTCCACCTGCCCATGCTCAGCGGCACTTTCGCGGCAGCTGATTCAGCAGCAATTCGTGGATGACTTTGCCAACAAGTCACTGCAACACGCCGACATTCTGGCTTGGTTAGGTTCCACGAAAGGCATCGTCGCCACGCCGCATAGCCAACGCAGCAATGCGCAATTGCAGTTGCGCCTGGACGACTATCTGGATGACCTGCCGCTGATCGCCGCGATCAACGATGCGGAAGCAGCCCTCGGCACCGCAGTGCAAACCGCCGTGAAACGGGCCGATGAACAAGCCTTCGCCCTCGCCAATGGTCAGAACCTGATGTTCTGTGAAGACGCCGCTCGACGCTTGAATCTGGCCCTGAAACGCTCCCCGGGCATTAACGCCTTTCATGTGCGAGTCGTTCACGCCGAAAGTCTTCATGCCCACGATGCTGTCGCTGAAAGTCGCTGGAATTGGGAGGCCGCATGATCCGATGCCAAGCCTTGTGCTGGGGCGCTCCCGGTCAACCGCTCACTCCGTCGGTGGACTTCCAGTTACCCAAAGGAAGTCTGACCGCCGTCATCGGTGCCAACGGTTCGGGTAAAAGCAGCCTGCTGAAAGTCATCGCCGGTCTGCAAAAGCCGCTGACGGGAAAAGTCATCATTGATGTTCCACGCAAAGGCGGCCTTTCGTTCCTGCCTCAGCAACAACACCTGGACCGGCAATTCCCCATCAGCCTGCAAGAGTTGGTGGCTGCTGGTTTCTGGGGCAGCAAGCAAACTCCAGAGATTCGCAGCCAACGCCTCAAGTCCACGCTGGAAGACTGGTGCCTGAGCGGCCTGGAACATCGCCCATTGATGGCGCTCTCCGGGGGTGAGTTGCAGCGTGCCCTGCTCGCCCGGCTGAGTCTCGCCGAAGCCCCCTTGTTGCTGCTCGACGAACCCCACGCCGCGCTCGACGAACTCGGCCAGGCGCTGCTCTGGAAACACATCCACGCCTGGCATGCCGAAGGCCGAACGCTGGTCGTGGTGTGTCATGACCTGGCTGCCGTGCGCCAACACATCCCTCAAGCCCTATTGATCAAAAGTAGCGGCTGCATCCTCGGCCCCAGTACCGATCTGATTCGCCAACAACCCCAGACGCAGGTGGCTTGATGATCGCTACCGCTCAGCTTTGGCAACCGTTCCACGAATTCGTCTTCATGCGCCGGGCGTTGCTCGGTGGTCTAGTTTTGGCCTGCAGCACCGCTCCGCTTGGGGTGTTTCTAATCCTGCGGCGCATGAGCCTGATCGGCGACGCGGTGGCTCACGGCATCTTACCGGGCGCCGCATTGGGCTTCTGGTTCGCCGGTTTGAGTTTGCCCGCGTTGACTATCGGCGGTCTCGGCGCTGGGTTGAGCATGGCTGGACTGGCGGCCTGGATCACCCGCCGCACCGGCCTGCGGGAAGACGCGAGCCTGGCCGCGATCTACCCGATATCGCTGGCCAGCGGCGTACTGATCCTCGGCATCGCCGGCAAGCGTCTGGACCTGTTGCACCTGCTGTTTGGTTCCGCGCTAGCGGTCGATGGGCCGACCTTGACCGGCATGCTATGGGTCTCGGGCTTCAGCCTGCTCGCCATGCTCCTTATCTACAAACCCCTGTTACTGGACACCCTCGACCCGCTTTTTTTGCAAACCGTCAGCCGCCTCGGGCCACTGGCTCACGGGATATTTCTGACCCTGGTGGTGCTAAACCTGGTGATCGGTTTCCAGGCCATCGGCGCGTTGATGGTGGTCGGTTTGATGATGTTGCCAGCCGCGGCTTCTCGCTTCTGGAGCCGGCGCTTGCCGGTACTGATGGTCATTGCCGCACTGCTCGGCGGCCTCTCGGTCTGGCTCGGATTGTTGCTGTCGTTTTACTGCTCACTGCCCAGCGGCCCGGCGATCGTGCTGGTGGCTGGCGCTTTGTATTTGCTGTCCGTGGTGTTCGGTCCGGTGCACGGTTTGCTGCGCCGCCCGCCGTTGCTCACATCCCAATGAGGTGTTGCCCGATGCGCGCTTTACTCGTGCTGTTCAGTTTGATGCTGTCGATGTCGTTGTCTGCCGCAGAAAAACTCGAGGTGGTCACCAGCTTCAGCATCCTCGCCGACATGACCCATCAGGTCGGCGGCGACCATATCCAGATCACCAACATGGTCGGCCCGGACGCCGATGCCCATACCTACGAGCCGACTCCGGACGATGCCAAGGCATTGCTCAAGGCCAGATTGATCATCAAGAACGGGCTAGGTTTCGAGCCATGGCTGGACCGTCTGGTGACCAGCACCGAGACCAAAGCTCCGGTCATCAGCGCGAGCCACGGTGTCATTCCACGCTCGCTGGATGAAGACGGCGAAACCATTCCCGACCCACACGCCTGGCACAACCTGGCGAACACCAAGCTGTACATCAGCAACATCACCAAAGCGCTGATCGCCGCCGACCCTGCGAACAAAGCCGACTACGAACACAACAGCCAGGCCTACCTGAAAAAGATCTACACCTTGCTCGCCGAGGCCAAAACCAAGCTCGGTTCTCTGCCGCCAGGTAATCGTAAAATCGTGACCTCCCATGACGCCTTCGGCTATCTCGGTCAGGCTTACCGCATCGACTTCATGGCGCCACAAGGTCTGTCCACCGAGCGTGAACCGTCGGCCGCCGACGTCGCTGCGCTGATCACGCAGATCCGTCAGGCCAAGGTCAAAGCGGTGTTCATGGAAAACATCAAGGACGCGCGCCTGCTCAAGCAAATTGCCGATGAAAGCGGCGCGCATATCGGCGGCATTCTGTACTCCGATGCCCTCGCGGCGACCGGCCCGGCCAGTACGTTCGCCGGGTTGTTCGAATACAACCTCAACACCTTGTACGACGCGTTGAGCAAACCATGATCCGGAAGAATCCTTCAGGCGATCTGCCGTCGATTGCGGAGTCCGCGTACGTGGATAAAACCGCCATCATCTGCGGCAAAGTGGTGATTGGCGAGAACGTGTTCGTCGGTCCGTACGCGGTGATTCGCGCCGATGAAGTGGACGACTCAGGCGAGATGGAGCCAATCACCATCGGCGCCAATTCGAACATTCAGGACGGCGTGGTGATTCACTCCAAGTCCGGCGCGGCGGTGACCATCGGCGAGTTCAGCTCCATTGCCCACCGCTCCATCGTGCATGGCCCCTGCACTGTCGGTAACCGCGTGTTCATCGGGTTCAACAGCGTGCTGTTCAACTGTGCAGTGGGCGACGGTTGCGTGGTGCGGCACAACTCGGTGGTCGACGGTCGTGACCTGCCTGAAGACTTCTACGTGCCCTCCACCACACGCATCGGCCCCAACACTGACCTGTCGCAGTTCCCACCGGTGAGCGTCAGCGCCTCGGAGTTTTCCGAAGACGTGGCACGCACCAACGTCGATCTGGTGCGGGGCTACAAAGCCCTGCAGAACGAGTTCTGATCAGATTGCCTCGCACGCCAATCGTCCATAGACAAAGGAAAAAGGACGGCGGGCTTGCCCGCGAAGCTTTTAAGCTCTTGGTTTAACCGTCCCGCAATCCTGTCCCAGCCACACAGCGCGAGTATCGAGGCTACCCTTCTGCTGAATGCCGGTGGCGTTGAAGGTGCCGTTGACCTTGGTGGTGAACTCACGATCGCTGAGGAATGTGGCGACACCCGCACCTTGCGCTTTCGGACAGCTGAAACGGAATTTCCACTGGTTGCCGGTACGCTCGGTGATTTCCTGCTTGCAGCCCGATTGCGGGTCCGTCAGTGGAATGTTGTCGGTCTTCACCTGCTCAGGCGTCAGGCACGCCCGAATCCCTTTGCCGCCCATGGTGATGCCCTGCTTCTCCAGCTGCGCGCGCTGTTCAGGGGTCATCTGACTCTGTATCTGGCCGAGGATCAGTTGCAGATCGGGCAGGTTCTGGTCATCGACCTTCATGTTGCTTGAAGTCATTTCCCACAAACCCGGTTGCAACATCTGCGCCTGAGCAGCCACAGGAAGTGCCAAACCAAACGCAATGGCCAAACCCAGCAGACGAACGTTCATCGAGTAACTCCTGATCATTAGTGGCCGTTAGACGTCAGCCACGGGCTTCGGTTCATGGGCCAATTAAATAGCGACATTCTGCCCGGAACATGGTCTGTTAAGCATTGAATTCTTCAGGAGCAAGGCTGCCCCATGGATTATTTTGGACCGCATGTTTTCGGTTATCTGATCGCTCTGCTGCACACGCTGGGCTCGATAGCCGCCATCCATGCCGTATTGACCGTTCGGACCGCTCAAGGCTCGATCGCCTGGGCGCTGTCGCTGCTGTTCATTCCCTACCTCACGCTTATCCCTTATCTGGTCTTCGGCCGCAGCACCTTCGATGGCTATATCAAGGCCCGGCGGCAGGCCAACGAGGAAATGCGCAAGGCAATCTCCGAGCTGAACTGGCGCCCCTGGGTAGAAGAGGCGCTGGCTGCTCGTGCCTCCAGCGCCTACGCGTCGTTGAGGGCCATGCCGAAACTGGGGCGCATGCCGTGTCTGGCGAATAACGAAGTACACCTATTGATTGATGGCCAAGCCACCTTCGATGCGATTTTCGACGCCATCAGTAACGCCCGGCAAGCGGTGCTGATCCAGTTCTTCATCATCCACGATGACCGCCTCGGCCAACGCTTGCACACCTTGCTGACCAAGAAAGCTGCCGAAGGCGTGGCGATTTACCTGCTCTACGACCGTATCGGCAGCCACTCCCTGCCCCACGCTTATGTGCAACCGTTGCGCGATGCCGGCATTGAAGTCAAAGTCTTCGCCACCCGCAGTGGCTGGCTCAACCGCTTTCAGGTCAACTTCCGCAACCACCGCAAGATCGTGGTGGTCGACGGGATTGTCGGTTTTGTCGGCGGGCTCAACGTCGGCGACGAATACATGGGCGAGAAACCACCCCTGGCACCCTGGCGCGACACCCACGTTAAAGTGCGCGGGCCGGTGGTGGCCTGCATGCAGGAATCCTTCGCCGAAGACTGGTTCTGGGCGGCCCGCTCGCTGCCGCCACTGATCCTGCCGGAGGTTTATCCGGATGACGGCGTGCTCTGCCAATTGCTAGCCACCGGCCCGGCGGATTCCTACGAAACCTGTTCGCTGTTCTTCGTCGAAGCCATCCATGCGGCAGCGGAACGAGTGTGGATCACCACCCCTTACTTCATCCCCGACGAAGCGGTGTTCGCCGCGTTGCGATTGGCAGTGTTGCGTGGTGTGGATGTACGAATTTTGTTGCCGTCGCGGGCGGATCACCGGGTCGTCTACGCCGCTTCCAGCCTTTACGCCTTCGAAGCGGTACGTGCTGGCGTGCGCTTGTTCCGTTACCAGCCGGGGTTCATGCATCAGAAAGTGGTGCTGATCGACAGCGAAATCAGCGCCATTGGCAGCGCCAACCTGGACAACCGTTCGTTCCGGCTGAATTTCGAAGTGATGTTGCTGACGGTCGACAGTGCGTTTGCTGCCGAAGTGGAACAGATGCTCAACGATGACTTCGCCCAGGCTCACGAAATCGCCAAAGAAGAAAGCCGGGAGACCCACCGCCTGCAACAGATCGGCATGCGGATCGCCCGGCTTATTTCACCAATTCTTTAAGGGTTGTAAATGTCATCGCGGGTCCAGGGCAGTTCATGGCTGCCATCGGGATGGGCTTTCACCGCGAGGATTTGATGCAGGTTGATCCAGCCTCTTGCGAACGCATAGGCGCATCCCGCCAGGTACAACCGCCAGATGCGTAGAGCCTGTTCTGGCACCAGTTTGCCGGCAGCCTCCAGATTGTCTTCCAGGCGTTCGCTCCAGTGGTCCAGGGTTCGCGCGTAATGCAGACGCAGACTCTCGACATCGACGATCTCCAGACCCGCTTCGCTGATCTCGGCCGAGATCATCGCCAAGTGCGGCAACTCGCCGTTGGGAAACACGTACTTCTCGATGAACTCACCGGCACCGCGCCCGACCGGACGACCGTCGATGTGTTTGGCAGTGATCCCGTGGTTCATCACCAGGCCGCCCTCTTTCACCGCGCCGAACAAGGTTTTGCAGTACTCGGCCAGGTTCGCGTGGCCGACGTGTTCGAACATGCCGACGCTGACCACCTTGTCGAAGCGCCCGTCCTGAGGCAAATCGCGGTAGTCGAGCAGTTGCAGTTCGATCTGATCCTCCAGACCTTCGGCTTTCACCCGTTCGCGAGCCAGTTCCAATTGCTCCTTACTGAGCGTGATCCCAAACACCTTGGCGCCGAACTCCCGAGCAGCATACCGCGCCAACCCGCCCCAACCGCAACCGACATCCAGCAGATATTCACCTGGTTGCAACCGCAGCTTGCGGCACAGGTGGCGGAACTTGGCCTGTTGGGCTTGCTCGAGGGTTTCACTGCCGGTCTCGAAATAGGCGCAGGAATACGCCATGTCGCTGTCGAGCCACAGTTGGTAAAACGCGTTGGAGAGGTCGTAGTGGTAGGAGATGGCTTTGGCATCGGTTTCTTTGTCATGAACCGTGCGCACCGGTTGCGCATCTGCGTCTTCGTTGAGCAGCGCCTGACTCCATTCATCGCAGACACGAATCACATCGCTGATGGAGCCTTCCAGCTCTAGCTTGCCTTCGACAAACGCCGCCCCCAACGCGTCCAGGCTGGGATGGGTGAACTGGGTAACCATGTGGGGGTCCTTGACCACAATGGTGACGCTGGGCGTCGGCCCCAGATTGAACTCATGGCCGTCCCAGAGTCGCAAGCGAAGCGGTAATTGCAGATTCTGTAAGGCCGGTGGAAGTTGCGCGAGCATGAAAAGTCCCCCTTGTTTCAGACGTCAAATCTGAGGGTAGACCATCCTTGAAAAATAGCAGGCTATCGAATTAATAGCCTTTTTCTATTCCCGGTGTTGCCTGCAACACTGAAACCATCCAACGGGCGATCGTTGAAAATGACCGCCTTACCCTAGATGACTACAAACCCGGCACACAGTTCTGAAAAGTTGTAGACGCTCACACCTCATCCTTAAGCTTGAGTAGGGGTTCCTGAAAGCGTAGCAAACGCCAGGCATTACCGAGCACCAATAACGTGCTCAAATTGTGCAACAGCGCGGCAATCATCGCCCCTGCTGCGCCGAGCCAGCCGAATGCGGCGAACGCGACGATGGCGAGGGTCCAACCCAACCCGATAATCACGTTGACCTGCAAGGTCTGGCGGCATTGGCGACTCAAGCGCACGCAGGTCCCGAGCCGTCGCAGATCGCTGCCAATCAGTACGATATCGGCCGAGGCCAGCGCGATGTCCGCACCGCCTGCGCCCATGGCCACGCCGACCACACCGGCCTTGAGCGCCAGGGAATCGTTGATGCCGTCTCCCACCACCATCGGCCGGAATCCGCTGCCGATTTCTTTCAGCACACGATTGAGTTTGTCCTCGGGCAAGGCCTGGGCCTCGACATCGCTGATGCCCACATCCCGGGCCAGCGTGTGCGCAACGCTTTGCCGATCCCCGGTGAGCAACAGCTGACGACCCAAACCCAGTTCACGCAATTCGCTCAGGGCAAACCGCGCCTCGGGTTTGATACTGTCAGCGAGCAACAACCAGGCGAGAAATTCCCCGTTGAGCGCCAGCCCGGCAATCGGGCCATCGTGTTCGGGAACAGCTGAAGTGTCGATGCCCAATTGCGCGAACAGCTCCGGACGACCGAGGGCCGCTTCGCCCTGCTCGGTCATCGCCACCACACCCAGCCCCTGACGCTCGTGAATGTCAGAGAGCAGCAGAAAGTGTTCCTGAGTGACCAACCCGGCCAAGGCGCGGCTGACCGGGTGACTGCTGGCGGAACCGAGGCTGGCGGCGAGTTTCAGTACGTGACTGCGATCCTCCAGCGGGCTGTCGATGGATTGCAGGCGCAAGGTGCCGAATGTCAGGGTTCCGGTCTTGTCGACCACCAACGACGTCAGGTCAGCCAACTCTTCGAGGAACGCCGAGCTGCGAATCAGAATCCCGTGCCGAGCCGCCACCGCCACCCCGGCGATGGCCGTGGCCGGTGCCGACAACACCAGTGCGCAAGGGCAAGCCGCTACCAACACTGCGAGCATCGCTTGGGCATCATTGGTAACGAACCAGGTCACGGCGGCCAGCAGCAACACCAACACCATGTAGCTGCCGGCGTAGCGTTCGAGCAAACGGGTGATCGGCGGCTTGGAACGTTCGGCGCTTTGCATCAGCGCGATGACTTTACCCAAGGTCGATTCGTTACCGGTGCGGGTCACTTCAATGCGCAGCAGGCCATCAAGATTGATCGCCCCGCCGAACACCGACATGCCCACATCGACCTCCATTGGTACCGACTCACCGGTGATCGACGCGGTGTCGAGGCTTGCCTGCCCGGACAGCACCCGACCATCCGCCGGCACTCGATCACCGGCACGCACCTCCACGAGGTCACCAGCCTTGAGTGTGCCGCTGTCGACTTCAACGACGCAACCGTCAGCCTGAATCTTGCGCGCATGGCTACGAGTCAGTTTGCCGAGGGCACGAATCGCCTCCTGCGATCCGATTACGCTGCGCTCTTCCAGCACGTGACCGAAGATCATGATGATCGGCAACAGTGCCGCAGTGAGCAAATCACCAGTGGCCCAAGCGCCGAGCATGGCCAGGGCAATCAACTGATCGGTGATCCCGTGCAGACTCGGATAACGCAAGCTGTACCACGCCGAGCGCATGACCGGCACGGCCACCAGCAAGGAAGCGAAACCCAGCAGCAATTGGCTGACACCGGTCTGCTCCGGTGACAACCCGCGCCAGACCAGGCCTAGCGCAAGCAACCCCAGTGCAAGCATAGCCAGGGTCAACTGGCGCGCGGCGCTACGTTGTTCAGCCGAGGACAACATGCTCGGCGCGGCGGCGGTTTGGGCAGTCATTGCGCAGCTCCCTGAATGATCAGGCGGGAATCGTCTTTCGGATCAACCGTTGTCACCGAGCCGGCCTGCCCGAGAATCTTCGGCATCCGTTCACGGTAAATACGCAGCAGCATCTGCGGGTCGGTGCCCTCCTGTTCCGCCTTGGCCAAACTCAGCACCGTGGCGGTGTCGGCAGAGGCTTTGGCCAGGCGTTCGCTGGCTTGGGCGTGAGCCACTTGCAGCGTGCGGTCGGCTTGTTCGTTGGCGGACTGAGTCAGCTTCTCGGCTTCAGTGCGCGCGTTGGCCACGGCTTTGTCGGCCTGTTGGCTGGCGGTTAATACTGCGTTGAACGCGTTCACCGCCGGGCCAGGTAGACTCGATTGCACATCGACCCGCGCCACTTCGATGCCCAACCCCTGCCCGGTCGCCGTCAGTTCGGCCAAGCGCTGATTGATGCCCCGCACCAGATCGCCGCGTAGACGTTCGCGGCGCTCAGCGGCCTGATTGTCGGCACCGATCAGTTCCGGTCGAGCCACCAGAATGGTGTCCAGATCTCGTGCGGCGGTGAGCGCCACAGCACTGCGCGTCACCAGCCGATCCAGCGCCGGCAGTACATGCTCACCCTGAAGAACGAAGGCATAGGGCTCGGTGACTTTGTAGAACACCCGCACATCCAGTTGCACGACACCTGCATCACCGGTCAACAAATAACCAGAGCCGGCGAGCGCATCGCTGATGGGCGTGGCGAAACTCGCGACTCGATCCGCCTGCAATGCCGCATCCGTGCGCAGCAGATTTTCCACCCGACGCTCGATCACCCGATCGGCTGCCGGCAACAAGATTACCTGCTCGAACGGGCGCGGCCATGCCAACAATAAACCGGCATTTTGAATGCGATCCAGTGCGCTGAAGTGCAGCACCATGGCACGATTTTGCGGGTCGATTTGCCGCACATTGGAAAATGCCCACGTCAGCGCAGCCAGCACGGTCACGGCGTACAATGCCAAAAAAGCCAAGCGTCCGGCCTGAATCCAGGGGCTACTCAACTCATGTGTTCCACGTGGAACCAAATTCATGGCTGCGACCCGGACTTATTATCGAGCGTCGGCGGACCGTCAACCAATACCCGGAACGGCGCGGCATCGGTACGTAAGATCAATTTAGTGCCCGGCGTGACGATGGTGCCCAAGGTGTCGAGAGAGCGCAGCAAGTTGTAGAGCTGAGATGAACCGGCGTAGGCACGGCCGTAAATCTGCGCGGCTTCGACGCGGGATTGGGCTTCGATGTCCGCAGCTTTCACTGTCGCATCGGCTTGCACGATTCGCGCATCACGCTCGGCTGCAGAGCGAATTTGCGCGGCTTCACGCTTGCCGATGGCCGTGCGTTCAGTGGCGATGGTTTCACGCTCGGCGCGCATACGATCGACAGTCGCGGTGAGCGTCACCGACGGCAGGGTCAAACGCTCGATGCCGACTTGCAGCACTCGTACCCCATAGGTGGTAAGCAACTGCTGATCGATCTGCTGACGCAGCTGCGCTTCAAAATCGGCGATGCGCACTTGGTTGGCATCGGTGTTCACCAGGTTGGCCAGATCGAAACTGCTGGCGGTGGTTTCCAGCGCCGAGCCGACAAAAGTGCGAATCTGCCGCGCGGCTTCATCCGGCTGGTTCTGTACGGCGCGCATAAAGCGTTGCACGTTGTCTGGATCACCCTGCACCTGCCAGGCCACGTAGGCTTGCACAATGATGCGCAGGCCATCGCGTGTGCCCACATCCTGCAAACCACTGGAGGTGGTACGCAGCCGCAGATCCACCGGGATCGCCGCTTCGAATGGTGCCGGCCAGCGCCAGCCAAGACCCGGTTCCAGCAATACCCGCGATGGATTACCGAAGCGAGTGATGACCGTGG
This sequence comes from Pseudomonas sp. B21-048, assembly GCF_024748615.1. Taxonomy (NCBI): domain Bacteria; kingdom Pseudomonadati; phylum Pseudomonadota; class Gammaproteobacteria; order Pseudomonadales; family Pseudomonadaceae; genus Pseudomonas; species Pseudomonas sp. B21-048. Next base: position 5,681,919 of record NZ_CP087168.1, read on the forward strand.
CTTCTCCCGAACGCACTTGCACCAGGCTCGCCGCCGCAATAGCAAACGCCACCAGCAACGCCGCCCAACCCATTCGCCGCCACGGGAAAGGGCCAGCTTCGTGTGGATCGCCGTGGTGATGAGGGTGATGGCCGTGATGCCCGCCATGGCCGTGATCGTGGCCGGTGTGGTCATCGTGATCGCGATTGTGTGTAGGCGTCGGCTGGCTCAATGGACGGCTCCTGGCTGAACGGTATTACGCGGCGGCGCAGGGTCAGCCGGCAGCGTGAATGTACGTAGGTCGATGGTCGGCGCATTACCGCTGCCGCCCAGACGATGATCGAGAACCAGCAGCTTGGCGTTGGCCAAACCTTGGGTCAGTTGGCTGAGGTATTGCTCCAGCACAAAAGCCTGGCCGGCGCTGGCGTAAGCCTTTCGCTCGGCGGCAAATTTCAGGTCGGCGGCCTGAGCGGTCGAGTTGATTTCATGAGCACTGGCGGTGGCTTGATCGTGAGCGATGCTGGCCTGCAACTGTGCCTGGTTGGTCGCCTCCGCCGCGGCCCCGCGCTCACGGGAAATCAATGCCTGAGCACCAATCTGCGCCGCTTGCACACCGTGATAAGCGTTGGCGGCCCCCGCTGGCGGATGGATGGCTTCAACCACCGTGGCAAGAATTTCCACGCCGCTGTCGAGTGTTTGCAGGTCAGCCTGCACCGCGCGACCGATCTCTTCGGCGAGCCCTACCCGGTCCCCGCCGAGTAAACCATCGAGGGTTCGCGAGGCGAAATAGTGAACCAGAATCCGGCTGGCGGTGCTGCGGATTAGCGTTGGCACATCGGCGCTGTTGTACGTTGCTGCCAGCGCCGCCTGATCACTCAGGCCGATGCGATAGACGAAGCGCACGTCCATATTGACGATCTGGAAGCTTTGCTTGTCGGCGCGGCTGCTGGCGATGACTTGGGATTTGTCGTTCACATGGCTGGCGTCCCATAAGCGATTGGCAATCGCCGGTGCCGGGCCTTCGGCTGGTTCGGCCGCGAGCGGTGCCGACGTTTCGCCCACGCTGGTGGCCAACTCGTGGACCACGCCGTTCTCGACGCTCAGCACGCGGCCCAGTGGCCACGGCAAACCGGCGTGCAAACCGGGACCGAAAACTTCCACCGGTTTGCCGAAACGCTCATAGATACCGCGCCCTTGCAGCGCAATTTCGTGAATGCCGGTGAGCGACCAACCGACGATTGCCACCACCGCCAGCACCGGCAAAAACGCCCGACGCATGTAGGTGAAGGCCCAGATTTGCCGCAGATCGATACCGAAGCGGTTGTGCAGTTCGTGCTGCAATGCGAGCAAAGGTTGCGGCGGCCAGCGCAGCATGTCGGCGACAAAACTTCGTGCCAGCAAGGCCGGTTCAAGTTGTTCACGACGGGGACTGAACAGCGACAACACGGCACGCAGCAGCCACTCGATGGCGACCAGCCCCGGCAGCAAGCCGATCAGCACCGCCAGACGCACCGGCCAGACCGATGATTCGCTGCCGAACAACAAACACAGGGCGCTGAGCACCAGGCAAATAATCGCGACCCGCGTCAGCTGCGCCAACGACCCTGCTTCGGGCCACTGGGCGGCGTTTTCCTGCGCCAGTTGCCGCTCCAGCACCAGCAAACCGAAAGCCAGCAGCAACGACAGCGCGGCGCCGATACTGGCCGACAACCCCAGCGCAGCGGGCGGCAAGGTCAGATTCCAGACTTGCTCGATGCTGTACAACGTCAACAACGCCCAGCCGCCAAGCCAAAGCGTCGGTGCACCGATCTGCCCCAGCAAGCGCAACCAACGCTGACTGATCCGGTCCAGCAACCGCTCGTACCAGCCTTCACCGGCAACGACTTCCTCAGCGACAACCACCGGCACTAACACGGCCGGATTCATCGCCCGTGCGCGCCACTGCGTTACCCACCAGGCCGATTGCAGGCCGGCAACCAGCACCAACAAACCGGCGCTCTGATTGACCAGCAACGCCGGCCAAAGCGACTGCGGCGCAAACAGACCGACAAAAAACGCCAGCACCAACCCTGTGCCAGCCAAGGCACCCAAACCGATTGCCAATTGTCGCAATCGACGTCCTTGAACGACCGCCTGCTGATAGCGCGGCAGCCCTGCTATCTGTGCTCCATCGCCATCGAGATCGACTTGCATACCACCCCAGCCATCGCTCACATCACAATTCGTTACGATATAACGAAAGTGGTGAAATATTCGTCGTAAATCGCTCTATCTAAAAGCGCTGAACCTGTCGCCACGCTGAAGCCTTGACCGAAATGGCTCGAAACGCACATATTACGTTCGTAATTTTTATCGAAGGCTTCCCTTTTTCCCAGGAGTACCACCTATGAGCACCTATGACGTCGTGATTCTGGGCGCAGGCCCCGGCGGTTATAACGCAGCGATCCGCGCCGGCCAACTGGGTCTGAAAGCGGCGTGCGTGGAAGGCCGCGCCACCTTGGGCGGGACCTGCCTGAATGTCGGCTGCATGCCGTCCAAAGCCCTGCTGCATGCCTCCGAACTCTACGACGCGGCCATGGGGGCGGAATTCGCCAACCTGGGGATTGAGGTCAAACCTGTCCTCAACCTGGCTCAAATGATGAAACAGAAGGATGAAAGCGTTACCGGGCTGACCAAAGGCATCGAGTTTCTATTTCGCAAAAACAAAGTCGACTGGATCAAGGGCTGGGGCCACATCGACGGGCCGGGCAAAGTCACGGTGACCGACAGCCAGGGCGTCAAGACCGAGCTGAGCACCAAGGACATCGTTATCGCCACCGGTTCCGAACCCACTCCCCTGCCCGGCGTGGACATCGATAACAAACGCATCCTCGACTCCACGGGCGCGCTGTCGCTGGGCGAAGTACCGAAGCACCTGGTGGTGATCGGGGCCGGGGTGATCGGCCTGGAGCTGGGCTCGGTATGGCGGCGCCTAGGTGCTCAGGTGACGGTGGTCGAATTTCTCGATCGGATCTGCCCCGGTGTAGATGGCGAAGCGGGCAAGACTCTTCAGCGCTCATTGAGCAAGCAAGGCATCAGCTTCAAGTTGAGTTCGAAAGTCACCCGCGCCACGACGTCGGCGAGCGGTGTCCAGCTCAGCGTCGAACCGGCCGCGGGTGGCATCGCCGAGTTACTTGAAGCCGATTACGTGTTGGTGGCCATTGGTCGACGCCCTTACACCCAAGGCCTGGGACTGGAAAACGTCGGCCTCGCCACGGACAAACGCGGCATGCTCGCCAACAAGGGCCACCGCACCGAAGCGGCGGGCGTCTGGGTGATCGGTGATGTCACGTCGGGGCCGATGCTCGCCCACAAGGCCGAAGACGAAGCCATGGCCTGCATCGAGCAGATCGTCGGCAAGGCCGGTGAGGTCAATTACAACCTGATCCCCAGCGTGATCTACACCAAACCGGAGCTGGCCAGCGTCGGCAAGACCGAAGAACAGCTGAAGGCCGAAGGTCGCGCCTACAAGGTCGGTAAATTTCCCTTCACCGCCAACAGCCGGGCGAAGATCAATCACGAAACCGAAGGCTTCGCCAAAGTATTGGCCGATGAGCGCACCGACGAAGTCCTCGGCGTGCATCTTGTGGGCCCGAGCGTCAGTGAAATGATTGGCGAATATTGCGTGGCCATGGAGTTCAGCGCCTCGGCCGAAGACATCGCCCTGACCTGTCATCCCCACCCGACCCGCTCCGAAGCCTTGCGCCAGGCGGCAATGGATGTGGAGGGAATGGCGACGCAGATGTAGGGCCGGAGATTGGCGGCAGCTGGTCTACCGCTTGATCGTTCCCACGCTCTGCGTGGGAATGCAGCCCGTGACGCTCCGCGTTACATCAAGAGCCGAACACGGAGCGTCCGTAGAGGCATTCCCACGCAGAGCATGGGAACGATCCTAACTCGGTCTAAAGCGGCAAATGCTCCAACGGCAATGCCCCCGGCGTCTTCACCGTGTGAATCGCAAAGTTGCTGCGGATGTCGCTCACACCCGGCAATTTCAGCAGTCGGCCGGTGAGAAAACGGTCGTAAGCACGTAAATCCGGCACCACCACTTGCAGCAGAAAATCCGATTCCCCTGACACCAGGAACGCCGAAATCACCTCAGGCAATGCCGTCACGGCCAGGCGAAAGGCTTCGGCCTGTTCATCGTTGTGTCGTTCGACTTTGACCCCGACAAACACTGTCAGCCCAAGGCCCACTTCATCTCGATCCAGATTGGCCTGATAGCCGCGAATCACGCCTGCTTCTTCCAGCATCCGTACCCGACGCAAACAAGGCGAGGCGGACAAACCGATTTCGTCAGCCAATTGCACGTTGCTCAGGCGACCGTCCCGTTGCAGCGCCGCGAGAATCTTGCGGTCGTAGGCATCCAGTTTCATGGTTTGGCAGATCCCGATGGTTAGATCATCATAAAGTGGCAGGTTATGCCAAATATTGAAGCTTTAGAAGCTGACTACGCAACCACCTGCCCTGCTCTTCAGCCATAGACTGATCCCACCAAATCGACAACGAATGGGGTGCAACATGGCAGGACTCTGGCTGCTTTTCATGGCTCTGGCGGTGGTGTACCTGTTGCCGGGCCCGGACATGATTCTGCTGTTGCAGACCGGCGCACGTCAGGGCAAAGGCGCGGCGCTGGCCACGGCGTTGGGGCTGGGCGTGGCGCGTGGTTGTCATGTGGCCTTGGCGGCGTTGGGTTTGGCGGCGCTGTTCAAGACGGCGCCCTGGACCTTCGACGTGGTGCGCCTGATCGGGGCTGCGTACCTGCTGTGGATCGGCATTCAATGTCTGCGCACCACGATGCTGCCGAGCTTGAACGGGACAGACGCAACCACCGAGAAACCGCATTGGCGCGAGGCGATCCAGCGCGGTTTGCTGACTAACCTGCTCAACCCCAAGGCGCTGCTGTTCTGCTCGGTGCTATTGCCGCAGTTCATCGAACCTCACGCCGGGCCCGTGCTCGCGCAATTTGCGACGCTGGGCGTGATGCTGGTCGGTGTCGGGTTGTTGTTCGACAGCGCCTACGCGCTGGTCGGCGCCGCACTGGGCCGCTGGCTGCAACGCAGTCCATCGGCCCAGCGGGTGCAGCAGTGGTTGTTCGGCAGCCTGCTGATCGGCTTCGCGGTTCGGCTGACCTTTGTGCAGCAGGCCTGAGCTTTACCGCGCTTTACGACGGCGGCGACTGATCAACAGCAAAGCCGCCGCCGTGATCGCCACAATAGCGCCTACCTGCACCGGTTTCTTGTAGGGCCGCAGCATCGAACGCGTAGCATCGGTGGCCTGGGTGACATAACGTTTGCTGGCGTTCTGAAAGTCGGGATAAGGGCATTGGTGACCGAAGTTCACCGCCCAATCCACGTACGGCCCTTCTTTCACATAGCGTTGATAGAAGGCACTTTCTTCTTCAAGGCTGGTGTTCCACCCCGCCGCCGCACACAACACCGCCGCAAAAGCCTGGCTGGTATGAGGCAGACTATCGGCAGCACGACTGGCCAAAGCCGTTGCGACATAACGATAGTGATAACGCTGATCGGGTTGAGCGGCGCTGGCTTGCTGACGCAAGACTTCATCTTCAGCCACTAACGGGCCGACCTTTAGCTCACGGCTCTCAAGGCTGTAATTACCACCGAATGTGGCGTAATCCGGCGCCATTTCGTAGCCGAGAAGTTCCATGCCCCATTGGCGTGCCGTCGAAGCGGCGTTGAACAACGCCGCGGCACGTTTGGTCGGCCACCAGGCAGCATCCGCCTCCTGACGCAACTGCCCGTACGCCTTGGCCTTGTTCTGCAGATCGACGTTGTCGAAGTAAGCCGGTGCTTCGTCATAACGCCCTTCACGCAGCAGGCGCCGCCCGAGCAAATTGCGCAGGTTCGCGGCTACCGACAACGGCACATAATTGTCGCGATCCTGCTGGCTGAGCGGCGGCGGTGCGGGCACCTGAGTGTCGACGTACTGCTTGAGTTCATCGAGGGTCAGCACCCGCTCGGCAACAGTGGCCGCGTCGTACCAGTAGATGTTTTGGCTGCGATAGAGCTGATCGAAGGCTTGCAGATAATCGCCGCGTTGCAGGGCCAGGATCGCGCTTTCGCCGTCGACCCGGCACTTGGGCTGCACCGTTTCGTAATCCCAGTCCGGGGTCCGTCGTTCGCCCCAGGATTCGTTCTGCGGGAAGGCCTGGGCTGCCTTGGCATACGCCGCGGCGGCAGCGCCTTTGTCGCCATCACGCAACGCCAGTTTCGCCCGCAGCCACCAAGCGAGACCGCCGTCACCGGCCTGTTCGAGGAAGGCTTTGGCACTGGCGTAATCGCCCTGTTGATAATTCATCGCCGCCAGGCGATCCGCGTTATCCAGGCTGCCGCGAGTGCTGTTTTGCAGCAACTTGATCAGTTTCTGTTCGCTTGGCGGCTGATCACCAAATGACCAGCCCAGTCGACTGATCAACGACGCCGTCACCAATTGCTGCACCGCTTTGCCCTTGAGCAATACGGCCAGTTGATCGTCAGGCACTGCCATCAGATCAGCCATCAACAACTTCAACGAGCTGTAGCCCACCGCCGAACCGTGGAGGTTCTGCGTGGCGTAGAGTTCGATGGCGCTATCCCAATCGCCAGCGGTGCGGGCCACTCGCGCTTCTTCGCCGAGGCTGGCAACTCCCAGCTCCAACGGATCACTGAAGCCGTCGATGCTCAATTGACGAGTCTGCTCGAAAGCCTTTCGAGATTGAGCCAACAGGTCGGGACCCGCGCCCGCCTCTGAACTCATGGCAAACAGTGCCCGCCCCAACGAGTAAGCCGCCCAAGTACTGCGCAACGCGCGTTGATCCGCCGGCAGCGCCAGCACCTTCTGAAAGTACTCCGCGGCCAAACCAAGGTCACCGGCGTTGAACGCCACAGCGCCCGCCAGATAGAACCTATGCTCGGTCGGCAGGCTCGCGCCTTGCTCTTCAACCTGATGGGCATCTGTGAGGCTACGCAGTTGTTGCACCAGCGCTTGCTGCTCAGGCGTCAGGCCGGCCTGTTCGGCGGTGTTCCGCTGACCCGCGTAATCAGGCGCATCGCCGTAACCGTCCCCCGGAATGTTGGTGGCTGCGGTGACATTTTTCAGTCCCGCGATGGCGTGCCCGAGGCGGTTGATCTCGACGTTGAAGTTGCCTTCCGGCAGTTCCGTCAGCGACTGCCCACGGTTGTCCAGCAGCCGCATGGGGAAGTCCGGCCCGCAGGCCAGCGCCGAACCCAACGGCAGGCTGAGGCTCAGGCAAAGCATATGGCGGGGCCAGTTACGGGTGAACATTCGAACCTCCTTGATCAATAGTTGCGCAGCGTGCCCAACCGATGGCGCGCTGCCCGCCGGCGGGGATTCGCCCCTCGCGCAGGCGGGTGAAGGTAAGCAGATCCGGGCGCTGTTGCAATGCATAACCGGCCAATGCATCGGCGCCATCGCAGCCCTGCACCGCCAGTGTCAGGCGTTCGGGCCAGGCGCTGTCGAGGTTGCCTTGGTTGCTGACGCCGATGTCGTAGAGGCCGTCCTGCGCCAAGAGCTTCAGCCCCACGCGGCTGTCGAGCGTATCGCCACGCGCCACAGCGATTAGCGTCGTCAGGCTCCAGGCCCTGCGATCATTGACTAGCGGCAGACGAAACCAGATCAATCCGGCCAGATGAGCCGGAGGATCGGCGCGTAACTCGGCACCGAGTTTGCTCAGTTGCAGCGGATCCGCCAGCAACTCCCGTCGATCGCCACCCCGGTCGATAGACACTTCGCTTTCCACGATCGGCGCGCCACTGGCCCCCGGCAACAACGCCACGCCATAAGCCGGCAGCGCCAGATAAAACGGTTTCGAGGTGATACGGCTCCAGGCCCTGGCCCATTGCCGTGCCTGATTCGGGTCGAACAGCCCACGCCGTGGATCGCTCACCGCGTGCACCTGCAATACGCTGCTGTCGACCGTCGCCAGCAACGCCGGCAATTCAGGGCTGTCGAGCCAGGCCGGCAACGCGGTGATGCTCAGAGGCAAGGACGCCGGCAGAACAGCACGTAAATGCGTGAGGAATTCGTGGTAGGCCGGTAGCCGGGCGTTACCCGCATCGTGGTCGATTTCCACGCCAGAGAGGATCAGCCCCTGCCCTTGCCAATCGCTGAGCACCTGATGGATGTGCGCGATGACCTCGTCCTGATCCAGCCCCTTGAGCTGGCCATCCAGACGAATCACCGCAATCAGCGGTCGGCCATCACGCTTGAGCAGCACCGGATCGATCCGCGCCCGGCTCCAACCAGCCTGAGGAAACGCCTGCAAAGCCAGCACGCGCAAGGTCGAGAAATCGGCGCGGCTGTCGCGCAGCGCGGCGTCATGGGCCAACGTCCATTGCCGTTGCCAGACATAGAGTTGCTGATCGAGCGGTGGCGCGTCCGGTCGCTCGCAACCGTTGAGCAACACCGCTGCCAGCAAAACGATCAAGCGTGTGAAAAAAACCATGAAAAACCTTATCCCTGAAATACAAAAAGGGCCTCTCAAGGCCCTTTATCGCTCTGCTCGTTACCCTACTCAGCCATTGGCTTGCGGGCAATGATCACCTGAATTTTCGGTGGAAGAGAAATCCCTGTCCTACGCAAGCCTCGCTCCTACAGAGGCGCAGGTTTTGGTATGGCAACGTTATCCAGCATCCGGTTCACCGCCAGTTCTGCCAGCATGACGATCTGTTGAATCGCCATCGCCGTGTGCCGGTGCGGCCCTTCCAGATACCCCGCAAAATCACTCGCCATCACACTGGCCTGAGCCAACGATTCACAGGTGTGGGCCAACAGGTCTTCGTCTTTGATATCCGGCGCAACCATATACATGGTGCTCGGCTTGCGGGCCTCGGGGGATTTGAGGGCGGAGGGGTTGAGGTAGTGATCGAGCGCGCGGTTAGCGGCTTCGTGGAGTTTTTTTGAATCGAGGGATTCGTAGGGGGAAACGTCATCAGTTTCCGGGGGATTCGGTGTTGCTTTGAACATGATGAAACTCCATTCGAGGACTGGAGTTCGCCAACACTGCGACCAAGCAGAGGGGTGGCGAACCGTACGCGGGTTGGTCGACCAGGGAATGGAACCCGGCAGGGCCTAAGCCCTCCCACGCACAGCTCGCCATGAAGCAAGCATAAAAGTGCACCATTCTAAACCTGGGCGACCAAACCCGATCACTGAATTTGCAGCGCCCCCCAAAGCCTATCCACCCCATTTCCGACCGACAACCGTCAAAACTTGTCGGAAACATCCCCCCAAAATCATCGTCTGTAGGACTGCCTAAAGATCAAAAGATCGCAGTCTTCGGCAGCTCCTACGCAGGATTTGTTTACACCCTGTAGGAACTGCCGAAGGCTCGGGCCGCGTTCGGACGATCTTTTTCTAAACCTGAGCTTGCAGGCGCGAATTCGCCTGCGCCCAGGTGCCGGTCAGCAAACTTTTGGGTGACACGCCGTCAAAGCGCCAGCGCAAGGCCAGCGCCGCGGGTCGACGCACCACGCGCTCCACCTCGAATGTCCACAGCCGCTCGGCGCCTTGAAAGGCTTCGACCTGCGGGCCTTCGAGGATGATTTGCGTACGACCGCTGAGGTGCAGCAGGTCGCCCGTATCGAAATCGATGAACAGCAAACCGGCTCGAGGATTGGTCAGCAGGTTGCCCAACGTGTTGAAGAACATATTGCCGGCGAAGTCCGGGATGGTCAGGCGATTGCCCTCCACCTGGACGAAACCGGCCTGGCCACCCCGGTGAGAAACGTCCACCGAACGTTGGTCATCGACGTCCACATAACTGGCGACAAAGAAGGTATCGGCGCCGGTGATCATGGCTTTGGCCGCGTCATCCAGCCCGTTGAGGTGCTGCGCGATACGGGTCGCCGGATCCGCCAAGGGCACCGAGCGAAACTGGCGCAATTGAATGTATTGCGGGCAATTGCCGAAAGACTGCTCCACCTTCACCTCGAAGCCGCTCGCCGTCACAGCGCCGACTCGACCATTGAGACGGTTGCGACGTCGGGTGTGCAACTCAATACCGAGCAGACCGATCGCCGCACCGTCTTGCAGTTGTGCAGGATCGTCGCGGCCAGGCAGGCTGCCGAACTGCAGCAGCGTAGGCTCTGGAGAATGGGCAAAACCCGGCGCTCCTTCAAGAATGCTGGCCCAAGGGTTGCCGTCGGCATCCACCGCGCCGTACAGCATGAACGGCAGTTGCTGATAGAACGCGCGGTGCTGATCCGGCATCTCGCTGCGAATCACCCTACGACCTAATGCGTCCATTCGCTCGGCAACACCCACGTGAGCCTGCAACTGTTTCTCGCCTGCGTGCCAAGGTGAACGTTCCATAACGGCTTCTCCCCTGCGCTCATCGCGCAATAAGAACGGCCCGGCTGAGTCGGGCCGTGAGCATCAGGAAGTTTTTTGCAAACCGGCGACGGTGCGCGGCATGCCGACAAACCCTGGCAAGGTTTCAATCCGCGCCAGCCACGCGCGGATGTTGGCGTAGTCATCCAGCGACACATTGCCTTCCGGTGCATGGGCGATGTAGCTGTACGCGGCGATGTCGGCGATGGTCGGCTCGCTACCGGCCAGATAGGGAGTTGCGCCCAGTTCCTGATCGATCACTTTGAGCCAGGTATGGGCGTATGCGATCACCTCTTGCGCGTTGTAAGGCGCACCAAACACCGTGATCAGCCTTGCCCTGGCAGGGCCAAAGGCAATCGGCCCGGCGGCGACCGACAACCAGCGCTGAACCTTGGCCGCGCCGACCGGATCGGTTGGCAGCCAGTGGCCGTTGCCGTATTTCAGCGCAAGGTAGACCAGGATCGCGTTGGAATCGGCCAGCACCACGCCTTGATCATCAATCACCGGAACCTGACCAAACGGGTTGAGTGCCAGGAAGTCCGGTTGCTTGTGCGCGCCCTTGGCCAAATCGACGAAGATCAGCTCGGTCGGCAGTTGCAACAGCGACAGCATCAGCTCCACACGGTGAGCGTGGCCGGAACGGGGGAAGTTGTAGAGCTTGATGGCTTGCATGGTCGACTCCGCTGGGTGGTGGCGCCGTTCAAGAAAGATCAGCGCCGATAGGGGGCTATCTTCCATCCGCAACCAAAACAACAGAATAGCCAGCAAACGCAATCCATTATTTCAGCTAGTGCAATAACCCTTTAACCACGCAAGGCAGGGTGTTCGCGCAGTACCTTCACCGCGAAGTCCACAAAACTACGAACCCGCACCGGGGCTTTGCGCCCACCCTGGTAGACCACATGAATGGGCAATGGCGGCAGTTCGAAGTCGGCCAGAACGATTTCCAGCTCACCGGCGGCGACCTTGCTCGCCACTTGATACGACAGCACCCGGGTCAGTCCCAATCCCATGGCGGCGGCAGTGATAGCCGCCTGATTGGCGGTGACCACCAGACGCGGTTCCGGACGAACGCTGATCGGCTCTCCCCCGTCAAGGAACGGCCAGCTTCTGTGCTGCCCAATGGACGAGGTAGCGATGATCGGGGCTGCGCTCAAATCTGCAGGATGCCGAGGCCGGCCATGGTCACTCAGGAATCCAGGGGAAGCGCAGATCACCCGCCGCACTTCGCCCACGCGAATTGCATGCTGATTGCTGTCAGGCAACTCACCGATGCGCACGGCCACATCGATGCCCTCCTCGACCATGCTCACCACCCGGTCGACCAGTACGGCATTGATGCTGACTTCAGGGAATTGAGTCAGGTAACCGACCATGACCGGCGTGACGAATAACTCACCGAACAATACCGGCGCCGTGATCGTCAGTTGCCCACGGGGTTGGGCGTGGCTCCCGGCTGCCGAATCCTCGGCTTCCTGCACCTCGGTGAGAATTCTCCGACAGTCCTCCAGATAACGCTGACCCGCCTCGCTCAAGTGCACGCTGCGGGTGGTACGCGTCAGCAATTGGGTGCCTATGCGTTTCTCCAGCGCCGCCACCGCGCGGGTGACACTGGCCGCCGACATCCCCAACCGCCGCGCCGCCGCCGAGAAGCCTTGCTCCTGGGCGACGGTGGCGAAGACTTGCATTTCCTGGAAGCGATCCATCGGGCATGCCCTTTATTCAGATAAAAAAAATCGCAACCATAGGCTGCGATTTTTATTGTTTCGATCACCTGTGGATAACTTATTCCACCGTCACCGACTTCGCCAGGTTACGCGGCTGATCAACGTCAGTACCTTTCAATACAGCCACGTAGTACGAAAGCAGTTGCAACGGAATGGTGTAGAGAATCGGCGACAGGATGTCGTGGATATGCGGCATCTGGACGACATGCGTGCCTTCGCCATTGGTCATGCCGGCCTGCTCGTCGGCGAAGACGATCAGCTCACCACCACGGGCGCGGACTTCCTGGAGGTTGGACTTCAGCTTCTCCAGCAACTCGTTGTTCGGCGCCACGGTGACCACCGGCATGTCGTTATCCACAAGCGCCAACGGGCCATGTTTCAGTTCGCCCGCCGGGTAGGCTTCCGCGTGAATGTAGGAGATTTCCTTGAGCTTGAGGGCCCCTTCCATCGCCACCGGGAATTGCGCGCCACGACCGAGGAACAATGTGTGGTTCTTCTCGGCGAACAGCTCGGCGATTTTCTCCACGGTGCTATCCATGGCCAGCGCTTCGCCCAAACGGGTCGGCAGGCGACGCAGTTCTTCGACCAGTGTGGCTTCGACGCCTTCGGCCAACGTCCCGCGAACCTGACCCAGAGACAGGGTCAGCAACAGCAGGCCAACCAGTTGAGTGGTGAAGGCTTTGGTCGAGGCTACGCCGATTTCGCGACCGGCCTGGGTCAACAGGGTCAGGTCCGATTCACGCACCAGGGAGCTGATGCCGACGTTGCAGATGGCCAGGCTGGCGAGGAAACCGAGCTCCTTGGCATTGCGCAGCGCGGCCAAAGTGTCGGCGGTTTCACCTGACTGGGAGATGCTCACGAACAGGGTGTCCGGCTGCACCACTACCTTGCGATAGCGGAATTCGCTGGCGACTTCGACCTGACACGGGATGCCAGCCAGTTCTTCAAGCCAGTAACGGGCAACCATGCCGGCGTGATAGCTGGTGCCGCAGGCGACGATCTGTACATTGCGCACCTTGGCGAACAGCTCGGCAGCTTCCGGACCGAATGCCTGAACCAGCACCTGGTTCTGACTCAGGCGACCTTCAAGGGTGCGCTGCACCACGGCCGGTTGCTCGTGAATTTCCTTAAGCATGTAATGGCGAAATTCACCCTTGTCAGCCGCTTCGGCACCGTCGCGGTATTGAACGCTTTCACGCTCGACGAGCACGCCATTGATGTCCCAGATCTGCACGCTGTCGCGACGGATTTCGGCGATATCGCCTTCTTCCAGGTACATGAAACGGTCGGTCACCTGACGTAGCGCCAATTGGTCGGAAGCCAGGAAGTTCTCCCCCATACCCAGACCGATCACCAATGGGCTGCCACTGCGGGCCGCCACCAGGCGATCCGGTTGAAGCGCGCTGATCACCGCCAAACCGTAAGCACCATGCAGTTCTTGCACGGTCGCTTTCAGAGCCACCGTCAGGTCGGGTTGCAGCTTGAGTTTTTCGTGCAGCAAATGCGCGATCACTTCAGTGTCAGTGTCCGACGTGAACACGTGGCCCAGAGCCTTGAGTTGCTCGCGCAGGGCTTCATGGTTCTCGATGATGCCGTTGTGCACCACCGCCAGATCGCCGGAAAAATGTGGGTGAGCATTGCGTTCACACGGCGCGCCGTGAGTCGCCCAGCGGGTATGGGCAATGCCCAGACGGCCGACCAAAGGCTCTTCGATCAGCGCCTGTTCCAGTTCGCTGACCTTGCCCGGACGACGCGTGCGCAAGAGTTTTTCATCGTTGGTGTACACCGCCACACCGGCGCTGTCATAGCCACGATATTCCAGACGCTTGAGGCCTTCGAGCAGGATGGCGGTAATGTTACGTTCTGCGACTGCACCGACAATTCCACACATGCTAATTCTCCTGACTGACGGCGGCGCAGATCAAATTAATGCCGCGGTCCTGAATCTGATCGCGTGCCGCAAGTGGCAGGCGATCATCGGTAATGAGGGTATGGACACTGCTCCATGGCAGCTCCAGATTGGGAATTTTGCGGCCGATCTTGTCGGCCTCGACCATCACGATCACTTCGCGGGCAACTTCGGCCATGACACGGCTCAAGCCCAACAATTCATTGAAGGTGGTGGTCCCGCGCACCAGATCGATGCCATCGGCACCGATAAATAGCTGATCAAAGTCATATGAGCGTAGTACTTGCTCGGCCACCTGACCCTGGAAGGACTCGGAATGCGGGTCCCAGGTCCCCCCGGTCATCAACAGCACTGGCTCATGCTCGAGTTCGCTCAAAGCGTTGGCGACATTCAGGGAGTTGGTCATCACCACCAGACCCGGTTGTTGGCCGAGTTCCGGAATCATCGCGGCGGTGGTGCTGCCGCTGTCGATGATGATTCGCGCATGCTCGCGGATCCGTGTGACGGCGGCGCGGGCAATGGCCTGCTTGTATTTGGAAACGGGTTGGCCGAGGTCGGCGACCAACTCCTGAGGCATGGTGATCGCTCCGCCATAACGACGCAGCAACAGACCGTTGCTTTCAAGTGCCGCCAAGTCCTTGCGAATCGTAACTTCCGAGGTTTCGAAGCGCTTGGCCAATTCATCCACACTAACTTCGCCCTGCTCATTGAGTAAGGCAAGGATGTTGTGGCGGCGTTGGGGTGTGTTGCGCTTTGACATGGTTTGATAAGTTTCGTTTCGAAAGATAACGTAAGCAATCAAAACCTATTAGCGAAACTTCGTCAAGTCGGCATCAGAAAAAAAGATGTGTGGATAACCCATAAAAAAGATCGCCCGAAGGCTCGGGCCGCGATCGGACGATCTTTTGATCTTACTGTGGATAACTCAGCTCTTCTTGATCTTCTCCGGCCGTTTCCAGCCATCGATGTTCTTCTGCCGAGCGCGACCCACGGCCAACTGAGCCTTATCCACATTCTGGGTAATGGTCGAACCGGCCGCCGTCGTCGCACCCGCCGAGATATCCACAGGCGCCACCAACGAGTTATTGGAACCGATGAATACATCTTCACCCAACACGGTTTTCCACTTGTTGGCCCCGTCATAGTTACAGGTGATGGTGCCTGCGCCGATGTTGGTACGCGCACCGATTTCGGCGTCGCCCAGATACGTCAGGTGACCGGCCTTGGCACCTTCGCCCAGGTGAGCGTTCTTCAGCTCTACGAAGTTACCCACATGCGCGCGAGCTTCCAGCACCGTGCCCGGACGCAAACGAGCGAACGGACCAGCATCGCTGTCTTCACCGAGTATTGCGCCTTCGATATGGCTGTTGGCCTTGATCACCACGCCTTTGCGCAGGGTACTGTCCTTGATCACGCAGTTCGGGCCGATCACCACGTCGTCCTCGATGACCACTTTGCCTTCGAGGATCACGTTGATGTCGATCAGTACATCGCGACCGACAGTGATCTCACCACGCACATCGAAACGTGCCGGGTCGCGCAAGGTCACGCCCTGAGCCATCAAACGACGGGCAGCGCGCAGCTGATAGTGGCGCTCAAGCTCGGCCAGTTGCTTGCGATCGTTGGCGCCCTGCACTTCCATAGGGTCGTGGGGTTGCTCGGTGGCCACCACCAGACCATCGCTGACCGCCATTTCGATGACATCGGTCAGGTAGTACTCACCCTGAACATTGTTGTTCGACAGACGGCTCGTCCAGTCGGCCAAGCGATCGGCAGGAACAGCAAGGATGCCAGTATTGCCTTCGTTGATAGCACGTTGAGCCTCGTTGGCATCCTTGTGTTCAACGATGGCTGCAACATTACCGTCAGTGTCGCGCACGATGCGGCCATAACCAGTCGCATCGTCCAGTTCGACGGTCAGCAGGCCCATTTGCCCTGGCACGACATGCTTGAGCAACCGTTGCAGGGTTTCGACTTCGATCAAGGGTACATCGCCGTACAGAATCAGCACGGTATCGGACTCGATGAACGGCACAGCCTGGGCCACCGCATGTCCAGTACCCAGCTGTTGATCCTGCAGGACGAAATTCAGGTCATCGGCCGCCAGACGCTCGCGCACGGCTTCAGCGCCATGACCGATCACCACATGGATGCGTTGTGGATCAAGTTGCCGGGCGCTGTGGATAACATGGCCAAGCATTGAATTACCGGCAACAGGGTGCAGAACTTTCGGCAAGGCCGAACGCATGCGCGTGCCTTGGCCGGCAGCGAGGATAACGATTTCAAGAGACATGACAGGCTACTAATCCTGGGAGGTCAGCGACTGCGACCGGGTGATGAAAGTCGGAAAAGAAAAAAGGGTAGCCGAGGCTACCCTTTTTAATCAATCACACAATTAGTCGATGGCCAATTAGTGGCCGAACTTCTTGCGGATCTGCTGGACGGTGCGCAGCTGAGCTGCAGCCTCGGCCAGACGTGCGGCAGCAGAACCGTAATCGAATTCCGCGCCCCGCTCATGCAGTGCCTTCTCGGCAGCCTTTACGGCTTCCTGAGCGGAGGCTTCGTCCAGGTCGGCAGCACGTTGCACGGTGTCGGCAAGAACCTTGACCATGTTCGGCTGAACCTCGAGGAAACCACCGGAGATGTAATACACCTCCTCTTCCCCGCCCTGCTTGACCAGGCGGATCGGGCCCGGCTTGAGATTAGTGATCAACGGCGCGTGACCCAGAGCGATACCAAGATCACCCAGTGCACCGTGCGCAATCACCATCTCGACCAGACCGGAAAAGATTTCCCCTTCCGCGCTGACGATATCGCAATGGACTGTCATAGCCATCTGATTGCCTCAACCTAAATTAGCGCCCGTTGCCGGGCGCCGGGATTACAGTTTCTTGGCTTTCTCGATCGCTTCTTCGATGCCGCCGACCATGTAGAACGCTTGTTCTGGCAGGTGGTCGTAGTCACCGTTGAGGATGCCTTTGAAGCCAGCAATGGTGTCTTTCAGGGAAACGTATTTACCCGAAGCACCGGTGAAGACTTCAGCCACGAAGAACGGCTGCGACAAGAAACGCTGGATCTTACGAGCACGGTTTACCAACTGCTTGTCGGCTTCCGACAGCTCGTCCATACCCAGGATCGCAATGATGTCCTTCAGTTCTTTGTAACGCTGCAGAACATACTGTACGCCGCGAGCGGTGTCGTAGTGGTCCTGGCCGATTACGTTCGGGTCCAGCTGGCGCGAAGTCGAGTCGAGTGGATCGACAGCCGGGTAGATACCCAGGGAAGCGATGTCACGGGACAGAACGACGGTGGCGTCCAAGTGGGCGAAGGTGGTCGCTGGCGACGGGTCAGTCAAGTCATCCGCCGGTACGTATACCGCCTGGATCGAAGTGATCGAACCTTCCTTGGTCGAAGTGATACGTTCTTGCAGAACGCCCATCTCTTCAGCCAGGGTCGGCTGGTAACCTACTGCCGAAGGCATACGGCCCAGCAGTGCGGATACTTCAGTACCGGCCAGGGTGTAACGATAGATGTTGTCGACGAACAGCAGAACGTCGTTACCTTCGTCACGGAACTTCTCGGCCATGGTCAGGCCGGTCAGTGCTACGCGCAGACGGTTACCCGGCGGCTCGTTCATCTGACCGTAAACCAGTGCCACTTTGTCCAGTACGTTGGAATCCTTCATCTCGTGGTAGAAGTCGTTACCCTCACGAGTACGCTCACCCACACCGGCGAACACGGAATAACCGCTGTGCTCGATGGCGATGTTACGGATCAGTTCCATCATGTTTACGGTTTTGCCTACACCGGCACCACCGAACAGACCGACTTTACCGCCCTTGGCGAACGGGCAAACCAGGTCGATAACCTTGATGCCGGTTTCCAGCAGGTCGTTGCCGCCTGCTTGTTCAGCAAAGGATGGTGCAGGACGGTGAATGCCCCAGCGCTCTTCGGTGTCGATCGGGCCAGCTTCGTCGATCGGGTTACCCAGAACGTCCATGATCCGGCCCAGGGTCGCTTTACCGACGGGTACGGAGATGGCTGCGCCGGAGTCGATGACGTCCAGACCGCGCTTCAAGCCTTCGGTGGAACCCATCGCAATGGTACGAACCACGCCGTCGCCCAGCTGCTGCTGAACTTCCAGGGTGGTCCCGGCCGCGCTCTGAACTGTCAGCGCGTTGTAGATGCTCGGTACGCTGTCGCGTGGAAATTCCACGTCGATAACGGCGCCGATGATTTGAACGATACGTCCGCTACTCATAGCTGGATCCTCTGAATATTTGAACCGTTAAACCGCGGCAGCGCCGCCGACGATTTCCGAGATCTCTTGGGTGATCGCAGCCTGACGCGCCTTGTTGTAGACCAGCTGCAAATCGCTGATCAAATCACCGGCGTTGTCGGTAGCGTTCTTCATCGCGATCATCCGCGCAGCTTGTTCAGCCGCGTTGTTCTCGACCACCGCCTGGTAGACCTGCGACTCCACGTAGCGGACCATCAAGCCGTCAAGCAGCTCTTTGGCGTCCGGTTCGTACAGATAATCCCAGTGGTGCTTGAGTTCTTGATCCGGGGTTGCCACCAGTGGAATCAACTGCTCCACGGTAGGCTGTTGCGTCATGGTGTTGATGAACTTGTTAGACACCACGGACAGGCGGTCAATACGGCCGTCCAGGTAGGCATCCAGCATCACCTTGACGCTGCCGATCAAGTCATTGATCGACGGCTCTTCACCCAGGTGGCTGATAGCTGCAACGACGTTACCGCCGAAGTTGCGGAAGAAAGCCGCACCCTTGCTACCAACAACACACAGATCGATCTCGACGCCGTTTTCGCGGTTTACCGCCATGTCCTTGACCAGGGCCTTGAACAGGTTGGTGTTCAAGCCACCACACAGACCACGGTCACTGCTCACCACGACGTAACCGACGCGCTTTACTTCACGGTCGATCATGAATGGGTGGCGATATTCCGGGTTGGCGTTGGCCAGATGGCCAATAACCTGGCGGATGCGCTCCGCGTAAGGACGGCTAGCAGCCATGCGCATTTGTGCCTTGCGCATTTTGCTGACCGCCACTTTTTCCATGGCGCTGGTAATCTTTTGCGTGCTTTTGATGCTCGCAATCTTACTGCGAATCTCTTTTGCGCCTGCCATGTAACACCTATCAGGTTAGCAAGCGGGAGCCTTGCGGCTCCCGCTGCGGCTTACCAGGTTTGGGTGGCCTTGAACTTCTCGATACCGGCTTTCATGCCAGCGTCGATTTCGTCATTGAAGTCACCCTTCACGTTGATCTTCGCCATCAAATCGGCGTGATCGCGGTTGAAGAAAGCAATCAGCGCTTGTTCAAAGCTGCCGATCTTGGCGATTTCGACGTCAGTCAGGAACCCACGCTCAGCGGCATACAGCGACAGCGCCATGTCAGCGATCGACATTGGTGCGTATTGCTTCTGCTTCATCAGCTCGGTAACGCGCTGACCATGCTCAAGTTGCTTACGGGTCGCTTCGTCCAGGTCAGAAGCGAACTGGGCGAATGCCGCCAGTTCACGGTACTGAGCCAGAGCGGTACGGATACCACCGGAGAGCTTCTTGATGATCTTGGTCTGAGCGGCACCACCCACACGGGATACCGAAACACCGGCGTTCACAGCAGGACGGATCCCGGAGTTGAACATGGCCGATTCCAGGAAGATCTGACCGTCGGTGATGGAAATCACGTTGGTCGGAACGAACGCGGAAACGTCGCCAGCCTGGGTTTCGATGATCGGCAGTGCGGTCAGGGAACCGGTTTTGCCGGTCACTGCGCCATTGGTGAACTTCTCTACGTATTCTTCCGAAACGCGGGATGCGCGCTCCAGCAGACGGGAGTGGAGATAGAACACGTCGCCTGGGTAAGCTTCACGGCCTGGTGGACGGCGCAGCAGCAGGGAAATCTGGCGGTAAGCCACTGCTTGCTTGGACAGATCGTCATAAACGATCAGCGCGTCTTCACCGCGGTCGCGGAAGAATTCACCCATGGTGCAACCGGAGTACGGTGCCAGGAATTGCAGCGCAGGAGATTCCGAAGCACTGGCAGCCACGATGATCGTGTTCGCCAGAGCGCCGTTTTCTTCCAGCTTGCGAACCACGTTGGCGATGGTCGATTGTTTCTGACCGATCGCTACGTAGACGCAGAAAATGCCGCTGTTTTTCTGGTTGATGATCGCGTCGATCGCCAGAGCGGTTTTACCGATCTGACGGTCACCGATGATCAGCTCACGCTGGCCACGGCCGACAGGAATCATGGCATCGACAGCCTTGTAGCCAGTCTGTACAGGCTGGTCTACCGACTTACGCCAGATCACGCCTGGAGCAACTTTCTCGACCGCATCGGTCAAGGTGTTGTTCAGCGGACCTTTGCCGTCAACCGGGTTACCCAGTGCGTCGACTACGCGACCCAGCAGTTCCTTACCCACCGGAACTTCGAGGATGCGGCCGGTGCACTTGGCGCTCATGCCTTCAGCCAGAGACTGGTAAGCGCCCAATACAACGGCACCTACAGAGTCTTGCTCGAGGTTGAGAGCCATACCGAAGACGCCGCCCGGAAACTCGATCATCTCGCCGTACATGACGTCGGCCAGACCGTGAATCCGCACGATACCGTCAGATACGCTGACGACAGTGCCTTCGTTACGGGCTTGGGAGGTCACATCGAGCTTGTCGATGCGGCCCTTGATAATTTCACTTATTTCGGAAGGATTGAGTTGCTGCATTGCTCTGCTGCCCCTTCAAACTCAAGATTTCAATGCTTCGGCAAGATTCGCGAGTTTGCCGCGAATCGAGCCATCGATTACCAGGTCGCCGGCGCGAATGATGACACCACCAATCAGGGCGGCATCCTCCGCAACTTGCAGGCGCACTTCCCGGTTGAGTCGTGCACTGAGAACCTTGGCGAGTTTGTCTTGCTGTTCTTGGTTCAATGCAAAAGCACTGGTGACTTCAACGTCTACCGACTTCTCTTGTTCGGCCTTGTACAGGTCAAACAGAGCGGCGATCTCCGGCAACAGCGGGAGACGGTCGTTTTCGGCAACGACGTTAATGAAGTTCTGTGCCTTGGCATCAAACTTGTCGCCGCACACGTCAATAAACGTGGCGGCCTTGTTTGCGCTCGTCAGTCGCGGGGCCTTGAGCACGCGCTGCATGGTGTCGTCTTGCGACACTGCTGCAGCCAGGCCGAGCATGGCTGACCAAGAGGCCAGTTGCTGGTGGGCCTGGGCGTGCTCGAAGGCTGCCTTAGCGTAAGGTCGGGCCAACGTGGTCAATTCTGCCATGATCGCCCTCGCTTAAATTTCAGCAGCCAGTTTGTTTACCAGCTCCGCGTGCGCGTTTTGATCGATTGTGGCACCCAGGATCTTCTCGGCGCCGCCGACAGCCAGTGCACCCAGTTGGGCACGCAGCGCGTCTTTGACACTGTTCAGTTCCTGCTCGATCTCGGCCTGAGCCTGAACCTTCACACGGTCAGCGTCGATACGGGCCTTTTCAACGGCCTCTTCGACGATCTGATTACCGCGTTTCTTGGCTTGCTCAATGATTTCAGCTGCCTGAGCTTTCGCTTCGCGCAGTTGCTGACCCACTTTCTCATGGGCCAACTCCAGGTCGCGAGCTGCTCGGCTGGCAGCGTCCAGTCCATCCGCGATCTTCTTCTGACGTTCGTGCAAAGCCGCGATGACCGGAGGCCACACGAACTTCATGCAAAACAGTACAAAAATGAAGAACGCAACGGACTGGCCAATCAGGGTTGCATTAATGTTCACGCCAACACCTCGCTCGTTCGTTGCACATCACACCAATCAACTCGAAGGTTCGAGTGATTAGCCAGCGAGTTGACCAACGAATGGGTTCGCGAAGGTGAAGAACAAAGCGATACCAACACCGATCATGGTTACGGCGTCGAGCAGACCGGCAACGATGAACATTTTGACTTGCAGCATTGGAACCATTTCTGGCTGACGCGCTGCGCCTTCCAGGAACTTGCCGCCCAACAGGCCGAAACCAATTGCGGTACCCAGTGCGCCCAGGCCGATCAACAGTGCAACAGCGATAGCGGTTAGACCAACTACAGTTTCCATCTTTCCTCCCGACTTTTACGTCGTATGGTTTAGGTTTTTTAGATTTTAAAGCGGTAAAACAAATCGTTTCATAGCCCTGTTCGGGCCCCCTCTCGTTTGACCGAGAGGGACATCAGACTAGTCGAGACTGGTCTTAATGGTTCTCTTCGTGCGCCATCGACAGGTAGACGATGGTCAGCATCATGAAGATAAACGCCTGCAGGGTGATGATCAGGATGTGGAACACAGCCCACGCCCACTGCAGAACTACACCCAGGCCGCTAAGCCAGAGCAGACCGCTGCCGAACATCACAGCAATCAGAATGAAGACCAGCTCGCCGGCGTACATGTTGCCGAACAGACGCAGTGCCAGGGAAATCGGCTTGGCCACCAGCGTCACGAACTCCAGCAGGAAGTTCACCGGAATCAGCAGGGCTTGAACGAAGATGTTCTTGCTGCCGAACGGGTGCAGGGTCAGTTCGCCAATGAAGCCGCTGATGCCCTTGACCTTGATGCTGTAGAAAATGATCAACGCGAATACCGACAGGGACATACCCAGGGTCGCATTCGGGTCAGTGGTAGGAACAGCACGGAAAACCAGATGCGGGTCGCCGGAAATGATGGCAGCCAGCTTCGGAATCCAGTCAACCGGGACCAGGTCGACGGCGTTCATCAGGAATACCCAGACAAAAATCGTCAGGGCCAACGGCGCGATCAATGGATTACGACCGTGGAAAGTATCTTTCACGCTGCCGTCGACGAACTCGATCAGAACTTCAACGAAGTTCTGCAGGGCGCCTGGTTGACCAGAAGTCGCCTTTTTCGCCGCCATGCGGAAAAGAAGAACGAAAATCAGACCCAACGCGACCGACCAGCCGAGAGTATCGACGTGGAAAGCCCAAAAGCCCATTTCTTTGGCTTCTGCTGCGGTGTGGGCAAAACCCCACCCGCCAGTTGGGTGCTGACCGAAGGTCAGGTTCTGCAAGTGGTGCTGGATATAGCCCGAAGCGGTTGTCTCTGCCATGGTTGCCTCAAACGCCCTAAGGTCTCGAAAGTCTTGTTCTCATTAGCAGGGGAGCGAACCAGCTAACCAGTTGGGTCAGCACGAAGACGCCGAATACTGCTAACGGCGCCAATGGCTTCACACCTGCAAACGTCAATGCAAACAGCACTGCCGTCAAAATCAGTTTGCCCGCCTCGCCGGCATAAAAAGACCGGACGATGGCTTGAGCTGCTCGAGCGCCGGAAAACCGAAATGCCCTGTGAGCGAAATAAATATTGGGAAGCAAGGCTATCAGGCCTCCGCAGAGTCCTGAGTACCCGGCAACGACTCCATGCGATTGCCAGAGCGTCAAAGCGGCAATCAGCAAAACGACAAATTGAGCCATTAACACCGGAAAAACTGCCAGGCGATGGAACGGCAAGCGGTCTGGCGTGCGGTTTTCCATCTCTTTTGCTCCCCAATGGTCGGCTGCCAGAATTCAATAACTTGGCATAATTTGTGCCGACAAAATGCGCGCAGAGTATAGGGGCGGTTCTGCCCCTATTCAACTGTCAGGTAGTGATTTCCGACTTCACGCTACATGAGGAATTGTTTCAGCGGATGTGTGCAAGCACACCTTGAAGCTCATCAAGAGAGTTGTAGCCGATCACCAGCTGCCCTTTACCCTTCTTTCCGTGGCGGATCTGCACCGCAGAGCCTAGGCGCTCGGCCAGACGCTGCTCGAGTCGGGCGATATCCGGGTCCGGTTTTGCAGGTTCCACAGGCTCCGGTTTGCCACTCAACCACTGGCGAACCAGTGCTTCAGTCTGGCGCACCGTCAGCCCCCGTGCGACAACATGTCGCGCCCCTTCGACTTGTTGGTTTTCCGGCAAACCGAGCAAGGCACGGGCATGACCCATTTCCAGGTCGCCGTGAGACAACATGGTCTTGATGACTTCCGGCAAGGCGATCAGGCGTAACAGGTTGGCCACGGTAACGCGGGACTTACCCACAGCCTCGGCCACTTGTTGTTGAGTCAGCTGGAATTCCTGCTGCAAACGCTGCAAGGCCACCGCTTCTTCGATCGGATTGAGGTCTTCGCGCTGGATGTTCTCGATCAGTGCCATGGCGATGGCGGTTTCATCCGGCACATCGCGAACCATCGCCGGGATGGTTTCCTGGCCAGCCTGCTGACTCGCGCGCCAGCGGCGTTCGCCGGCGATGATTTCGAAGCGCCCGCTACCGATCGGGCGAACCACGATCGGTTGCATCACGCCCTGGACCTTGATCGACTGCGCCAGCTCTTCCAGCGCTTGAGGATCCATGTCCCGACGGGGCTGGTACTTGCCGCGCTGGATCAGGTCCAGAGGCAGGTGCTGCAGTTCACGCTGATCGGCCTGCACCGCTTGCTCTTCTAGCGAGCTGACAGTCGGACCACTCAGCAGTGCATCCAGTCCACGTCCGAGACCTCGTTTCTTGACGGCCATGGGGATTCCTTAAGTTGCCTGAGCAGCGGCGGTGCGTGAGTTTTTGCGCTGACGGCGAACCATCTCGCCCGCCAATGCCAGATAGGCAATCGCGCCCCGCGATGATTTGTCGTACGCCAGTGCCGGCATGCCATAGCTTGGCGCTTCGGCCAGACGGATGTTGCGCGGAATCACGGTGTCGTAGAGTTGATCGCCGAAGTGTTCCTTGAGCTGCGCCGAGACGTCGTTCATCAAGCTCAGACGCGGGTCGTACATGGTCCGCAACAGGCCTTCGACTTTCAGGTTCGGGTTCAGCAGTTCGGCAATGCGCTTGATGTTATCCACAAGGTCGCTCAACCCTTCTAGCGCGAAGTACTCGCACTGCATGGGGATAATCACCCCATCGGCGGCCACCAGCGCGTTGAGCGTCAACATCGACAGCGACGGCGGGCAGTCGATCAAAATGTAATCGTAGTTTTCACGGATCGGCGCCAACGCACTGCGCAGACGGCTTTCCTTCATCTGCATTTCCAGCAAAACAACTTCGGCCGCGGTCAGGTCGCGGTTGGCTGGCAGCAACTGGTAACCACCGTGTTCGGAATAGTGCATGGCCTGGGCCAGATCGCATTCACCGATCAGAAGGTCGTAGACCGAATTTTCCAGGCCGTGTTTATCCACACCGCTACCCATGGTGGCGTTGCCCTGTGGATCAAGATCGATCAACAACACCCGACGCTTGGTAGCGACCAGGGAAGCTGCGAGGTTGATGCAAGTGGTGGTCTTGCCCACACCACCCTTTTGGTTCGCTATCGCGAATACCTTAGCCATTCTTGCTTGTGTTCCCAATCATGCCGTGCGGCGCAGTATCAGCAGATGGCGTTGGCCTTGGCAACCGGGTACGGCCAGGGCGTGTTCGCTATCGAGGTGGAAGTCTGCCGGCAATGCTACCAGCTCATCGGCGGGATGAACGCCCTTCATTGCCAGCCAACGTGTATCGGCGTCGCCCAAATGGCGAGTCCAGTTGCTGAAGTTCTCCATGCTGCTGAATGCCCGGGAAATGATCCCGTTGAATGGCAGTTCCGGCAGAAAGGCTTCGACGCGACTGTGGATAACTTGCAGGTTATCGAGTTTGAGTTCGAGTTTGACCTGGGTCAGGAAGCGGGTTTTCTTGCCGTTGCTGTCCAGGCAGGTCACTTGCGACTCGGGAAACAGGATCGCCAGGGGAATCCCTGGCATGCCGCCGCCACTGCCCACATCCAGCCAACGGCCGTTTTCGATGAAGGACATAACGCTCAGGCTGTCGAGCAAATGCCGTGAAACCATTTCGTCCGGATCACGCACTGCCGTGAGGTTGTAGGCCTTGTTCCATTTTATCAACAGGGCCAGATAACCCAGCAGCTGTGCATGCTGGGCTTCCGTCAGGTTGACACCGAGCTGACGAGCACCTGTGGATAACTCTTCGGCGTGTTGCGAGGTGACCAACGAACTCAAGCGCTTTGCTCCAACTGACGGCCCGCGCCGCGTTTTTTCAAATGAATCATCAACAGCGAAATCGCTGCCGGGGTCACGCCCGGAATACGCGACGCCTGGCCCAAGGTTTCTGGACGGGTCGCGCCGAGCTTGCTCTGGATCTCTTTCGAGAGACCGGAGATGTTGGTGTAATCGATATCCACAGGCAGTTTGGTGTCTTCGCTGGCCCGCAGACGCGCGATTTCATCCTGTTGACGATCGATGTAACCGGCGTATTTGGTCTTGATTTCGACCTGCTCGGCGACCTGTGGATCTTCTGCGCCCCCACCGGTCACGGCGATCAGACCCGCGTAGTCGATTTCCGGACGGCTCAGTAGGTTGAGCAAATTGTATTCGTGGGTCAGCGGCGTACCGAACTTCTCGGAAATCGCATCGCCCTGCTCGGTGCCCGGGCGAACCCAGGTACTTTTCAGGCGTTGCTCTTCCAGATCGATACTTTCGCGTTTCTTGCAGAACGCCGCCCAACGCACGTCATCCACCAGACCCAGTTCGCGACCTTTTTCGGTCAAGCGCAGGTCGGCGTTGTCTTCGCGCAGGATCAAACGGTATTCGGCGCGGGACGTGAACATCCGATACGGTTCCTGGGTACCCAGGGTAATCAGGTCGTCGACCAAAACGCCGATGTACGCCTCGTCGCGACGCGGGCACCAGGCATCTTTGCCCTGAGCACGCAGTGCGGCGTTGGCTCCGGCCAGCAAACCTTGGGCGCCGGCTTCTTCGTAACCGGTGGTGCCGTTGATTTGCCCGGCGAAGAACAAACCGCCGATCACTTTGGTTTCCAGGCTGTATTTCAGGTCACGCGGGTCGAAGTAGTCGTATTCGATCGCGTATCCCGGGCGAACGATGTGCGCGTTTTCCATGCCGCGGATCGATTGCACGATCTGCAGTTGCACGTCGAACGGCAGGGAAGTGGATATCCCGTTGGGGTACAACTCGTGGGTGGTCAAACCTTCCGGCTCGATGAAGACCTGGTGGCTTTCCTTGTCGGCAAAGCGGTGGATCTTGTCTTCGATCGATGGGCAATAACGCGGGCCGATACCTTCGATCACACCGGAATACATCGGCGAACGATCAAGGTTCGAAGCAATGATTTCGTGGGTACGGGCGTTGGTGTGGGTAATCCAGCAGCTGACCTGTTTCGGATGCTGCTCTTTGGAGCCCATGAACGACATCACCGGAATCGGCGTATCCCCTGCCTGCTCGGTCATCACCGAGAAATCCACAGAACGACCGTCGATGCGCGGCGGTGTACCGGTTTTCAGGCGACCGACACGCAATGGCAATTCACGCAGACGATGAGCCAGCGCAATCGACGGCGGATCACCGGCACGACCCCCGGAATAATTCTGCATGCCGATGTGGATAAGTCCACCGAGGAAGGTGCCAGTGGTCAACACCACGGAATCTGCGAAGAAACGCAGGCCCATTTGGGTGACAACACCGCGCACTTGTTCCTGCTCGACGATCAGGTCGTCAGCAGCCTGTTGAAATATCCACAGGTTCGGCTGGTTTTCCAAAGCTTCGCGGACAGCGGCCTTGTACAGAACCCGATCTGCCTGAGCGCGGGTTGCACGCACGGCTGGGCCTTTGCGGCTGTTCAATACGCGAAACTGAATACCACCTTTATCGGTCGCCATGGCCATCGCGCCGCCCAGGGCATCGATTTCTTTAACCAGATGGCTTTTGCCGATCCCGCCAATGGCTGGATTGCAACTCATGGCACCGAGGGTTTCCACGTTATGCGTCAGCAATAGGGTTTTTGCCCCCATACGTGCTGACGCCAGTGCTGCCTCGGTACCGGCATGACCGCCGCCGATGACGATCACTTCAAAACGGGAAGGGAAATCCACCACGCACCTCGTGCCTGCTTCAGTCAGGTAATCCGGAAATAGTTTGAGCTCAGGTTTTTGGACCTGGTCGGCAAGTATAGGGACTTCGCCCTTCCTAAAGAACCCTTTGCACAAAATTTAACCAGCTGTGGAGAACTCAAGGTTATAGAAATTAAAAAGAGAGAAATTTATTAAATCTTTGTTTTTATGTTTATTTCTACTGAGCCACCTTTCTGTGGATAGATTGGTACAGCCCTTTATTTTCAATGTGTACAGGGATTCAAAACCCTGTGGTCATGTGCCATGGAGGCCCTTGGATAACCGGTTTAAGCCTGTGGATGAAAGGGGTGGTTATCCACAGAGGTGGTTATCTTCAGTTTTTAGGCCTTGTTATCAACTGCCCTTAGCGGCACTTATTCACAGGGCTTAATCCACAGAAAAGCCGCCGAATGAGCAAATCCCGGGCAAGGGAAATCCGCTCAAGCGAAGAATCTGCTCGGCACTGAGGAAAAAATTTCAGAAAAGGAGAGAACAGACAGGCCAAAATGGCCTGTCCGTGAATTGCTGAAGGGACTATTTACCGATGCAGAAGCTGGAAAAGATCCTTCCCAGCAGATCGTCGGAGCTGAATGCGCCAGTGATTTCGCCCAAAGACTGCTGCGCCTGCCGCAAATCTTCGGCCAATAGTTCGCCAGCCCCCGCTAATGTCAGCTGCGCACGGCCATGCTCGAGGGACGCACTCGCATGACGCAGTGCCTCCAGATGACGCCTGCGAGCACTGAAGCTGCTTTCGGAGGTCTGCTCGTAACCCATGCAGGCCTTGAGATGCTCACGCAGCAACTCCAGACCTTCGCCGGCAGACCTCGCACTGAGGCTGATAGTAACGTGGCCATCGTTGCTGACTTCCAAGGCAATCGCTTCGCCCGTCAGGTCAGCCTTGTTACGGATCAGCGTCACTTTTGCCGGATCCGGGCGGGTTTCGAGGAATTCAGGCCACAAGGCAAATGGATCAAGGGCCTCGGGAGCGGTGGCATCGACCACCAGCAAGACCCTATCTGCCTCGCCAATGGCTTTTAATGCCCGTTCGACGCCAATTTTTTCCACCTGATCATCGGTATTACGCAGGCCGGCAGTGTCGACCACATGCAACGGCATGCCATCGATGTGGATATGTTCACGAAGAATGTCCCGGGTCGTGCCGGCAATCTCAGTCACGATCGCAGCTTCACGTCCGGCCAAGGCATTCAGAAGGCTGGACTTGCCTGCATTCGGCCGGCCAGCGATCACCACGGTCATGCCGTCGCGGAGCAAGGCCCCTTGCCCGGCTTCACGCAGCACTGTGGATAATTCATCGCGCACTTTGTCGAGCATGCTCAGGACATGGCCATCGGCGAGGAAGTCGATTTCTTCTTCGGGGAAGTCGATGGCGGCTTCGACGTAAATGCGCAGGCCTATCAGTTGCTCGGTGAGGTTATGCACACGCTGGGAAAACGCGCCCTGCAACGAACGCAGGGCATTTCGTGCCGCCTGTGCAGAACTGGCCTCGATCAAGTCGGCAATGGCTTCAGCCTGGGCCAGATCGAGTTTGTCGTTGAGGAAGGCACGCTCGCTGAATTCACCCGGCCGCGCCAGACGACAGCCCAGTTCCAGGCAACGCTTGAGCAGCATATCCAGAACGATTGGCCCGCCATGGCCCTGCAGCTCGAGCACATCTTCGCCGGTGAACGAATTCGGTCCCGGGAAATATAGGGCGATGCCTTCGTCCAGCACCTCTTCGTTTGCACTGAGGAACGGGCCGTAATGGGCAAACCGCGGTTTCAGTTCGCGACCGCTGATGGCTTTGGCCGCCAGACTCGCCAGCGGCCCGGAAATACGGACGATGCCCACACCGCCGCGACCTTGAGCGGTGGCGACGGCAGCGATGGTTTCACGAGGAACGCTCATAAACCGGTATCCAGACAAAAGTGACAGATAGCAAAACGCCCCACTAGGGGGCGTTTTGAGTGGTTATCCACAGAGTAAGTTACGCCTCGGCTTTTTTGGTAGCCGCTTCGATCTTACGCGTGATGTACCACTGTTGGGCGATGGACAACACGTTGTTCACAACCCAGTACAGAACCAGGCCCGCCGGGAACCACAGGAAGAAGAAGGTGAAGATGATCGGCATCATTTTCATGACCTT
The DNA here is from genome assembly GCF_024748615.1 of Pseudomonas sp. B21-048. Classification (NCBI taxonomy): domain Bacteria; kingdom Pseudomonadati; phylum Pseudomonadota; class Gammaproteobacteria; order Pseudomonadales; family Pseudomonadaceae; genus Pseudomonas; species Pseudomonas sp. B21-048. The sequence continues at coordinate 5,711,994 of NZ_CP087168.1, forward strand.
CGCCTGCATCGGATCCGGAGGTGTCGGGTTCAACTGCTGCTGGATGAACATGGTTGCGCCCATGATGATCGGCAGAATGAAGAACGGATCCTTGATCGACAGGTCAGTAATCCACAGCATGAACGGCGCCTGGCGCATTTCCACGCTTTCCAGCAGAACCCAGTACAGCGAAAGGAAAACCGGCATCTGCACGAGGATTGGCAAGCAGCCACCCAGCGGATTGATCTTCTCTTTCTTGTACAGCTCCATCATGGATTGCGACATTTTCTGCCGGTCGTCGCCATGTTGCTCTTTCAGCGCGGCCAGTTTCGGTGCCACTGCACGCATGCGCGCCATGGATTTGTAGCTGGCAGCCGACAGCGGGAAGAAAATCCCCTTGATCAGCATGGTCAGGAAGATGATCGACCAGCCCCAGTTACCGACCAGTGCGTGGATATTTTGCAGCAACCAGAAGATTGGCTGGGCAATGAACCACAGAATGCCGTAGTCGACAGTCAGTTCCAGACCTGGGGACAACTCTTTGAGCACAGCCTGGCTTTTCGGACCGGCGTACAGAACGGCGCTGGTTTCGGCTTTTGAACCTGGCGCGACAGTCATTGCCGGGGCGGTATAGCCGATGATGTAGTTGCCTTTGCTGTCTTTACGGGTCTGGACGATATTGTTTTCGCCCTTGACCGGAATCCATGCAGTCACGAAATAGTGCTGCAACCAGGCAACCCAACCACCGGTGACGGTTTCTTTCAGCTGAGCCTTGTCCATGTCGCTCATCGACACTTTCTTGTACGGCTCGTTACTTGTCCACAGGGCGGCGCCCAGGTAAGTCGCGGTGCCGGTGGCGGTGCTGGAAGAAGGATCGGAGCTGGCATCACGCTTCAATTGCGCGAACATTGCACCGGACCAGGGCTGAGCGCTCTGGTTGTCGATCAGGTAGGAAACCGTTACGTCATACAGGCCACGTTTCAGCGTGAAACGCTTGATGTAGTTGACGCCGTCCTTGCTGAACTTCAGGTCCGCGACCAATTGGTCTTGACCGTCAGCCAGTTGATAAATCTTCTTCTCGGAGGAGTAAACCGGACGACCGGCAGGACTTGCGTCCGGACCGTTGGTGCCGATCAGGCCGCTCTGAGCCAGATAAGTCCGCTCGTTGCCGTTATCAAACAGCTGGAATGGAATTTCCGGATGGTCCTGGCGACGTGGATACAGCGGCAACGTCAACTGGGCAACATCGCCACCTTGTGGATCGATGGCCAGGTTGAGCACATCCGTTTTGATCTGGATGAGGTCTTTGCTTGCAGCTACTGGTGTTTCAGCAGGTGCAGTTGCACTGGCATCGCTTGCGGCGCGTGGAATGTCGTCACTGACAGAAGCATTATTGCCAGTCGCCGTATCCGGTAGGCCCGGTGCGGTAGTACTGGAAGCAACATTCTGAGTCGGCAGGGCAGCCTGGCCATAGTCCTGGTTCCATTTAAGAACCATAACGTAGGACACGATTGCCAGGGCGACGATCAGGATCGTGCGTTTGATATCCATGATTACTCGGCCATCGAAGAAGAACGGGAGGTAGGGATAGATGGAACCGGGTCATAACCACCGGGATTCCACGGATGACAGCGACCTAAACGACGAAAGGTCAGCCAGCCACCGCGCAGAAGGCCATGATTTTCTATGGCTTCATACGCGTAGCAGGAACAACTGGGGTAGAAACGACAGTGACTGGCCATCAGGGGACTAATGGCGTAGCGATAAAACTGGATCGGAATGAGCGCCAGTTTACGCATCGGGACTGTCTACCCCTACAGTTTCGGTTTTGACTGCTGGTACCGGCTTGCTGCGTGCCAGACGTTTCCAGAGTTTGCCGAAATGCTGAATCAATTCGGGGCTTTCTACGTCACCCAAACCTTTGCGCGCGACGATAACAATGTCCCAGCCGACCAGTAAATCCTGGTTCAGGCGAAACGATTCGCGCATCAGACGTTTGAGGCGATTGCGCTCGACGGAGAGCTTTACGCTCTTTTTCCCGATAACCAGCCCGAGACGGGGGTGATCAAGATCGTTATTGCGCGCAAGGAGCAGGAGATTTTTCCCCGGAACCTTGCCGGTAGGGGAGTCAAAGACTGCCTTGAAATGCCGGGGAGTAAGCAGACGCTTTTCCCGACTGAAGTCCTGACTCACCTCCAGTGCCGGATTATCAAACTGCCAGACGCGCACGACCTTTGGCGCGACGACGCGACAGGACGGCACGACCGTTCTTGGTAGCCATGCGAGCACGGAAACCGTGGGTACGAGCGCGTTTGATAGTGCTTGGTTGGAAAGTACGTTTCATTGTCGTGTTACCTGGTTCGTCCACAACGGGCCGGAATGGCCCCCGTTTTAAGAGACCGGGGATTCTAGAGAAAGCAAGCCTCTAGGTCAATTTCCAACCAGCGTTTCCTTATAAATAGATCTCCAGACGATTTGCTCGCCGAAGGTCGTTCGCTAGATATAGAAATAAAGAAGGGAATTATTTAAAGCTTTTCTGTAAAGCTTATAAAAGCTAGGGCCACGTTCATCTGTGGATAACTACCTTTGGCCCTTCTAAACCGTGATGTACAGAGAATGACAACTACAGTGGAAAACGGTGGTCAGCCTGTGCTGCGCTGTCGGATAAGCTGTGTGTGAAAAGGCTAGTTATCCACAGGCAGGTTATCCACTGAGTTTCGCCCCCACTTGTCCAGTGCCCTCATGGGCGGTTATCCACAGAGCTTATGCACATACCGTTGGTCTTCTTTTCAACGATTAACGCATTGATAAATCATGCCCTGTGCGCAACCTGCATGTGGATAAGTGGACGTCTGGTCGCTACAATGACCGCTTGTTTTTGCCTCACCGGCTTTCAACTTAGGGGATATCC